>NZ_CP150356.1:5462500-10105000 GCF_051521505.1 Sorangium sp. So ce1014 | reverse complement strand
AAAGCATCTAAGCGGGAAGCCGGCCTCAAGACTAGGTGTCCCGGACCGCAAGGTCCCTAAAGACCCCTCGTAGACCACGAGGTTGATAGGCCGGGTGTGGAAGCCGAGCAATCGGCGGAGCTAACCGGTACTAATAGGTCGTGCGGCTTGACCATACTTCTAAGGCAAACATCGAAGCGTCGCGCCCGGAGTTCGGGTGACGAGCAGCGTGACACAGCTGGCCTGGCGTAGAGCGTCGCGAGAAGCGGCTCCGCTGGGCTCCAATTGGACGCACCCACAAGTTTCCGGTAGCGATATCGAGAAGGTCACACCCGATCCCATACCGAACTCGGAAGTTAAGCTTCTTGGAGCCGATGGTACTGCCAGGGCAACCTGGTGGGAGAGTAGGACGCCGCCGGGATTTTCTTCGAGCCTGCGCACGGTGCAAACCGTGCGCAGGTTTTTTTTTGCCTTTTGTCTCCGGAATTCCCGGCGATCGGGATGCCTGTGGCGCGCCGTCGAGGTCGCTTCGGGGTTCGGGGGCGGCGAGCTCCGGGGAGGGCATTCTGAGCTGCCCGGCCCCCGGAAGGGGTGTTCGCCGGGCGGCGCGGGGAGACCGAACTCGCCTGGGACGTTCGTTCTCCGGCGCGCTGCGCATGCCGGAGAACGAACGTCGATCGGGCTCAGACATCGGCCCTCCCCGCGCCACCCGGCGAACACCCCCTCCGGGAGCCTACCGTCCGTCAAAATGGCGCGGTGGCGGGCGTTTCGCGGCGTCGGTTGGGTCGTCGGATGCGCGCCGGTTTTGCGGCGATGCACGGCGAGAGCGCCTGCCGCTCGGTGGGCCACCGGAGCAGGTACCGACAGACCCGCGCCGTGGAAGCCGGCTTTGCGGCGATGCACGGCGAGAGCGCCTGCCGCTCGGTGAACCACCGGAGCAGGTACGGACAGACCCGCGCCGTGGAATCAACCCGGTGAAGGGGCAGCCTCGTGCCGCTGCGGATGGCGCGGCTGCCCTCGCTGGGTGAGGTTCAGTGCGGGCGCTCGGTGGCTCGCCTCGGGCCGTAGCTGCGCAGGAGAATGAGCCCTGCGAGCACGACAAGGGCGGCGATCTGGAGCTGAAATGGGATCCCCTGGACCCACTCCTCCTCGTCGATCCCGATCGTGGCGAGCACCAGGCCGAGCAGGCCACCCAGGGCCTCGCCGGCCCGGCTCACCGTCGTCGCAGGGCCGCTGGCGACCGCCTCGTGCGAGAGGGCATGCAAGAGGAGGCCCGCCACGGCAGAAAGGAGCCAGGGCTCGACCGCTTCGAGGCGCTCCACATCGACGAGCCGCGTCGCAAAGGCGCCGATCACCGTGGCGAGCGCGATGCCCGCGAGCGCTGCGCTCATGGCGCCCTTGCCGCCAGTTCCAGCCCTCACCTCGAGGACCTGGATCGCCACCACCATGGCGAGCGGCACCGTGTGCGCCGCAAGCGCAAGCACGACAGGCAGCGTCAGCTGACCCACCCGGGAGAGCGACGCCACCGCCGCACCCTCGCCGAACTGATGCGCGAGCACGGCGGCATACCCCATCGCGAGCGCGGTCGTCGGCGTCCGGTGAGCACCAGCCTCCCCGATCACGAGCCGCTCCAGCACCGCCGGCGCCAGGAAGCCCGCCACCGCCGCGATCAGCGCAAGCCAGCCGATCTCGCCGAGCGCCTCCGGCAGCAGGTGGAGCAGCGCAATCGACGCCGCCCCGACGAGGGCGAACGTCCGTAGGGCAGACATCGCGCGCTCGCTCCGATGACGGAACAGCGCCGCCATGCCGCCCAGCATGACGGCCAGCGCGAGGAGCAAGACGCCGAACGCCAGCGACACAGGCGCCCTCCTAGCACGGATCGATCGCGAATCGGCACTGAGCCGAATATCGTGTGTGGCGCACTACGAATGGGGGAGGTTGTGCCGGCCCGCGCGGAGGATCAGGTCGCCCACGAGGGCGGTCCAGCCAGTCTGGTGCGAGGCGCCGAGCCCGGCGCCGGTGTCGCCGTGGAAGTACTCGAAGAAGAACAGGCGATCCTGGAAGCGAGGATCGCGCTGGAAGAGCGGGTGCTCGCCGTAAACCGGGCGGCGCCCCTCGCGATCGCGCTCGAAGATCGCGATCAGCCGGCGCGCGAGCTCGTGCGCGCCATCGCGGAGCGTGCGAGGACCGTGGCCGTCGAGCGGGGGGATCGTGAGCACGTCGCCGAAGCCGTGATCGAGCCGGAGCAGCGAGCGGTAGAGAAGATAGCCGAGCGGGAACCAGATCGGGCCGCGCCAGTTGGAGTTGCCGCCCTTCATGCGCGTGATCGACTCGCCCGGCTCGTAGCCGACCGTGTACTGCGCATCGCAGGGCTCCTCCAGCCCGAGCGAGACGGGCGCGGCCGCGTGCTCCTTCGAGAGCGAGCGCGGGCCGAAGGGCGAGAGGAACTTGTCCTCGTCGAACAGGTGCGCGAGCACCCGCTCGAGTCGCCCAGGCGTCACGGCAGAGAGCACCTGCCGCCCGTCCGGACGCACCGTGATCGCCTCGGCCAGCGCGGGGTTCTTGCGCAGGAACCACTCGGTGCGGCGCCGGAAGTTCGCGAGCTTGCCGTAGATCTCCGGCGTGATCACGTGCACGGCGCAGAGCGGGATGAGGCCCACGGCCGACCGGATCTTCACGTGCCGCGGCTTCCCGCCGGCGGTGAGGATGTCAAAGTAGAAGCCGTCCTCCTCGGACCAGAGCGGCAGCCGGTCGCCTTCCGCATGGTGGAGCGCGTGCGCGATCCGAAGGAAGTGCTCGAAGAACTTGCTGGCGAGATCCTCGTACGCGGAGTTCTCCAGCGCGAGCTCCAGCGCGATGCGCATGAGGTCGAGGCAGTACATCGCCATCCACGCGGTGGCGTCCGCCTGCTCAAGGCGCATCCCGGGCGCGAGCCGCTCGCTGCGATCGAAGAGGGAGATGTTGTCGAGGCCGAGGAACCCGCCCTCGAACACGTTGTGCCCCTCGGCGTCGCGCTTGTTGACCCACCAGGCGAAGTTGATGAGGAGCTTGTGGAACACCCGCTCGAGGAACACTCGATCGCCCCGGCCCCGCTGCTTCCGCTCGATCTTGTAGAGCTGGTAGGTCGCCCAGGCGTGCACCGGAGGGTTCAGATCCGAGAACTCCCACTCGTAAGCAGGCAGCTGCCCGTTCGGATGCTGGTACCACTCCTTGACCATCATCTTCAGCTGGGCCTTCGCGAGATCGATGTCGAGCGGGGCCAGCGCGAGCGCATGGAAGGCGAGATCCCAGGCCGCAAACCAGGGGTACTCCCACTTGTCCGGCATGGAGATGACGTCGGCGACGGCGACGTGCCGCCACTGGCTGTTGCGGCCCCAGCGCCGGTCGGGCGGCGGCGCCTCCACGTCGCCGCGGAGCCAGGTGTCGACGTCGAAGTGATAGAACTGCATCGTCCAGAACAACCCCGCCGCCGCCTGCCGCTGGATGGCCCGGCGATCCTCGGACAGACCAGGACCCTGGACGGCGAGATAGTACTCGTCCGCCTCCTTGCGACGCGCCTCCAGGAGCTCGTCCGCGCCCTCGAAGGGCCTCTCCACCGGATCCGGGACAAGCCGGAGCAGGATGCGCCTGCGCTCGCCGGCCGGCACCTCGAGGCGGTGCCAGCTCGCGGCCTTGGTGCCGCGCAGCTCGGCGTTCACCCGCGTCTCATCGGCGTCGATGACCCGGTGATGGAACGCGTCCTTGACGTACGGCGTTCGCGAGGGGGTGCCGTGAAGCCGCTCGTGGTTCGTCTCGTTGTTGGTGAAGAGCAGCTCCGGACTGCCCTCGATGTAGAGGTGATGCGCGTCGTGCTCGGGGTGCGCCGCTCGCAGCATCACGTGGCCAGGGCCCGTCTTCATGGCCCGGATCTCCGGGACCGGGCCGGGAGGCTCGCTCCAGGACCACGTGTTGCGGAACCAGAGGTGCGGCAGCACGTGAATCGGCGCGGCCTCCGGGCCGCGGTTCACCACCGTGATGACCATGAGGAGGTCGTTCGGGCTCCGCTTCGCGTACTCGACGACGACGTCGAAGTAACGATCGCCGTCGAAGGCGCCGAGCTCGGGGAGATCGACCTCGCTCTCCGATAGGCCGCGCTCGCGCGCGGCGGCGCCGAGCGCGTCGTAAGGGAACTGCCGCTGCGGGTACCGGTAGAGGTAGCGCAGGTAGCTGGAGGTCGGCGTCGCGTCCTCGTAGTAGTAGATCTCCTTGACGTCCTCGCCGTGGTTGCCTTCCGGCCCGGTCAGACCGAAGGCCCGCTCCTTCAAGATCGGATCCCTCTCGTTCCAGACGGCGACGGCGAGACACAAGATCTGGTGTCGGTCGCAGATGCCGCCGAGCCCGTCCTCGTTCCAGCGGTAGGCGCGGCTCCGGGCGTGGTCGTGAGGGAAATGCGCCCAGGCGTCCCCGTTCGCGCTGTAGTCCTCGCGCACCGTCCCCCATGCGCGCTCCGACAGGTACGGGCCCCAGTGCTTCCAGCGCAGGAGGCGCTCGCGCTCCTCTTCGAGGCGGCGGTGCTCGGCGGTCAGCGCAGCGCGGACGGTCCTCGTCATGGAGGCCACGCTAGGCGACTCGGACGGAGGCGTCGAGCCCGCGGCCGGCGCTACTCGGTGCGCTTGATGATGTGGAATCCGAACGGGGTCTCGACGACCTCGCTCACCTCGCCGACCCTCAAGGCAAAGGCGACGTCGGAGAAGCCCTTGACCATCATGCCGCGCTCGAACACCCCGAGGTCCCCGCTGCGCTCCTTGGCGCCAGGCTCGTCGCTGTACTCCGCGACCGCGTCCTCGAAGCTCGCCCCGCCGCGGATCTTGAGGAGCGCCTCCTGGGCGCGCGCGCGCGCCTCCTCGCGCGTACGACGGATGCCCTCGGGCTTGCTCTTCGAGCCGTCGTGCATGACGAGGAGGTGCCGCGCGCCGATCTGTTTCGGCTGACTCGCCACGAGCGCCTGCTCCCGCTCGATCGCCGCGTCCTCCTCGGCCGCCCGGATCGGGGCGGAGACCGCGAGCCCGCCGCCGACCCAGGACGGCGAGGTGGCCAGCGTCCCGCAGGCGGTCGCGCAGAGGAGCGCGAGGGGAGAGCACGCCGTGAGCGCGCGGACCAGCATGGCGCGGAGAGCAAGGCTACGCATCGGCGCGGAGACTGCCGCGGGAGGGAAGCGCCCGCAACCCTTCCCGTCCGCTCCTTTGTCCGTCAGCGGAGCACCATCACCGGGACGAAAGCCCATCCGCCGGCGGCCACGCTCACCCGGGCGCGCCGCACCTCGCCCCGGGCGCTCACGACAACGTCGTGCGTGCCCGCGCGGACGCGGGTGCGCGCGATCGCGACGCGCGCAGGGAGCGTCGACCAGCCCCGCGTGTCCGGCGTGTCGAGCGCGCTCAGCGTCGCGCTCGTGAGCAGGCCGACGAGCAGGCCCAGCGGGCCGGAGTCCTCCGCAGCAGCCTCGGTGGCGCCCTGCGCGGCCTCGCCCGCGGCGATACGGGCGACGGTCCTCGTGATGGCCGACAGGATGATCGTCCCCTCGCTCTTCTTCCACGCCGAGCGCACCTGCGCCTCGACGTCGAGGGCCTCCTCCATCGGCTGGGAGCGCCCATCCAGCTTCAGGGCCGGAATCGAATGGCCGCCCTTGCCCCGGGCGAGCGTCGGGTAGTTGACCCACGTCACGAGCCCCTTCGCCGCGAGCTCGCTGGCCCGCGCGCGATCGGTCGGGCTGATGTCGTCGGCCACCAGCGTGAGCGCGAGCCCGATCGGCAGGCGCTGCGGCACCTTCTGCGGCACGCGTCCGAACCCGACCACGACGACGAGCTCCGCCTCGCCGGCCTCGGCGAGCGGCGGCGACGGCTCCGCGCCCTCGATCAGGGCGGCGACGCGGGGCGACCTCGGCTCGCCGCGCGTGAGCGCGCGGAGCGGGTCGCGGAGCGATGGATAGGGCCCGTGGCGGAGCGCGTCGTCGTAGTAGAGGAGCGCCTCGTCGGGCTGGCCGCTCTTCTCGAACGCGAGGCCGGCAAGGTAGCTCCCGAGGCCGACGAGCGCCGTCCCGCCCTCGTGATCGCGCAGGTACTTCTGCATCACCGCGAGGCGGCGGGCCTCGACCCTGGCCCCGCTGAGGTCGCGCTGGGCCAGGTAGTTCATCATGTTGATGGTGTTGATGAGCAGCTTCTCGTACGCAGGCGCCCTGTACGGGCCCGCGTCGTCCGAGAAGAGGTATTTCCCGAGCTCGTCGGCGGCCCCGCGGGACATGTCGAGCAGGTCGATCGACTTGTCCGCCATCCCGAGATCGCGCGCGGACAGCTTGTAGCGGTCCATGCTGAGGAGGATGTTGCCGCGGTCGAGCAGGAGGAGCGCGTTGTCGCCCTGGAGCGACGGAAGCTCGGCCGCGGTCTCGACCTCCATCTGAGCGTTCAGCGCAGCCACCGCCGCCGCGGGGGCGCCGCGGTCGAGCGCGGCGAGCGCGGTGCGCACGCGATCCTCGTGGCCGGCGCAGGCCGCCTGTCCGAGGCCGAGGAGCAGCGCGAGAGGCGCGAGACGCGCGAGACGCGCGAGACGCAGAAGAACCGCGCGCCCGCGCCCCCGGAGGCTCGCGTGCCGCCCGCGCATCACTCCTGGATGAGCGCCTTGGTGAAGGCGGCCCGGTTCTGCCAGGCCACCGCGCTCGTAGCGACCTCGATGAGCTGCATGAACATGAAGTACTGGACGCGGCGCTCGTCCTCGGTGCGCTCGTCCGAGGTGAAGACCTTGCCGGTGATGTAGTACTTCGCGCCGAGCTGGCGGTTGTACTCGGCGATGTGGTTCGGATCGAACCCGCCGCCGTGCTGCTTCTCGATCTCCGCGATCATCTGCTGCTGGCGCTCGACGCTCACCACGGTGACGAGAGTCGTCTTGACCATGTACGTCTCGACATCCGACAGGAGCGCCTGCAGCTGGCTGTCGATGTGCTCGCTCGTCTGGTTCGACAGCGGGTAGATGGCGAGCGTGGGCCGCGAGCCGTCATGCGCCCACGCCTTCGCCACGGGCGAGGCCATCAGCGACGTCAGGTTCTCGTGGAGGAGCTGCTCGATGTCGCGCTTGTCGATTCCCGTGCTCATCGCCGCGTCGTCGAGCCCCTCGACCTGATTGCCGCGCACGTAGGTCGGTCCGCAGCCGAGGGACGTCATGGCGAGCGCGAGCGCCGCGAGCAGCGCGGCCGGACGGATGATGGGCGAACTGGGCATGGACACTCCGCAGGGGCAGGACGGCCGCATCCTAGCAGGCGAGGTGTGCAACGGAGCGGCGATCAGGCGGAAATCGTGCTCCGCCGTGCGGGGCGCGGGCGCGCCGGCAGAGCGGTCACCCCGGCGCGTCTCAGCGCGAAGAGCGCGAGGAGCGCGAGGAGCGCGCGCAAGGAGGCGGGCCCGCCAGCGTCGCCGACGATGGGACCCTGCGCGCACGTGAGCCAGCGCTCGTCGAGCGGCCGATGGGATGGCAACCGCTCCGTCGCGCCGGGCGCCGTGACCCACCAGGGCGCTTCGTAGTCGCCAGCATCGGCGGCGCGCGTCGCCTCGGCGACGAGCCAGTCGCGATGGGCGATCAGCCCTCCGTAGATGGGGTCGGAGCAGCCGGCCGGCCCGCGCGAGGTCACGCCGATGATCCGACCGGCGACGTCGAGCGCCGGTCCGCCCGAGTCGCCGCTGCAGATGCCGCTCTCGCCGCGCCACTCGCTCCCCGTGACGCGCTCCTGCGTTCCACAGCCGTACCCTACGCACTCGACGCGGAGCCCGTCGCGGCGCCGTCGCGCGCCGCCGTCGCGCGCTTTGCCCTCCGTGTCGCCGAAGCCCACCGCGGAGTAGACCTCGCTCTCCTCGGGCGGCCGCTCGAGGCGGGGCGCGAGCGGCGTGACGTCGCTGCTACGGATCGGCGAAGACAGGACGACGAGCGCGAGATCGCGCCCGCACACGGCGTTGCCGTCGGGCGGGTTGAGCACCGCGCGCGCGGCGAGCCACGGCGCCTCCGCAGCCCACATGGCGCGGCCGAGGGAGGCGTAGACCTGCGAGGCGTCGACCGGCTCACCGAACGTCGCCGTCTTGCACGAGATGAGCTTCGGCGTCTCCGCGATGCAGTGCTGCGCCGTGAGCACCAGGTTCGGCGCGATCAGGGCGCTCGAGCAGGTCCGCGCGACCCGCCCTCTCCGATCCGTGATGATCAGCCCGGCGACCGCGCGATCTCCCGCGTCGGGATAACCTCCCTTGATCTCCAGCGCCGCCTCGTCCGCGTCCTCCCCGTGCAGGCCTGGCTCGTCCACATCTCCCGCGCAGCCGGCCAGCGCGGCAGCGGCGAAAAGGGATCCAGCTCGGGTACACCACGCGGTGCTGTTCCGGCACACGGCCAGCCGCCGTTGCACGGCACCTGCCAGCCTGGGCTGTGCATCGCCGCTTTCCTCGAGGAAGGAGAGGATTGCTTCCGAGGAAGCTCACGCGCGCCCGGAGCAACGCCGCTGCGCTGTGGTGGGAGCTGCGGCCGGCGCGCCGATCGGGCTCTTGTGCACCCGAGCACCCGACCCCGGCGCCGCCGGGGCGCGCCTCTTCGCGATCGATCCTCCCAGGGAGAGGCGACGCGCGGGCGCAGCGCATCGTGATCTCGGAAAAGCGACCCGCGCCGCCTGTTCCGAGCGTCCGTTCGCGACGTCGCTCCGCCGCAAGCGCTCGTTCTTTCCAGGCGGCGCCGGAGCGTCAGCCGACCACGATGTTCACGATCTTCCCTGCGACGTAGATGAACTTCTTCACCTGCTTGCCGGTGGAGAGCGCGGCCACGCTCTCCAGGTTGAACGCGGCGGAGCGGGCCTCCTCCTCCGATGCCGCCTTCGCCAGCATCACCCGGCCGCGGACCTTGCCGTTCACCTGCACCGGGATCTCGAGGACGTCATCGATGCAGAGCGCCTCGTCGTACGTGGGCCAGGGCTCGTAGCTGAGCGAGCGCTCGTGGCCCGTGAGCCGCCACAGCTCCTCCGCGAGGTGCGGCGCGAAGGGCGCCACGAGGAGAACCAGCCGGAGGACCGCCTCGCGCGGCGGCGACGGCAGCGAGCTCAGGTGGTTCACGAACACCATCATCGCGGAGATCGCGGTGTTGAACGCCATCGCCTCGATGTCGCCGGTCACCTTCTTGATCGTCCTGTGGAGCTGCCGGCTCGTCGCGTCGTCCATCGCGTCCGAGAGCGGCCGCGTACACGTCGAGAACACGCGGTCCCGGAAGCGGACCACCCCCTGGATCTGCCCTGACTGCCAGGGCTTCACCGCCTCGAGCGGGCCCATGAACATCTCGTAGAGACGCAGGACGTCGGCGCCGTAGGCCCGCACGATGTCGTCGGGGTTGATCACGTTGCCCCGTGACTTCGACATCTTCTCGTTGTCCTCGCCGAGGATCATCCCCTGATGGACGAGCTTCACGAAGGGCTCGGGGTGCTTCACGCGGCCGAGGTCGTAGAGCACCTTGTGCCAGAAGCGCGCGTAGAGGAGGTGCAGCACGGCGTGCTCCGCGCCGCCGACATAGAGGTCGACGGGCATCCATGCGTCGTACGCGGCCTCCGAGAACGGCTCCGCGTCGTTCTGCGGATCGAGGAAGCGCAGGTAGTACCAGCACGAGCCCGCCCACTGCGGCATCGTGTTCGTCTCGCGCGCATACCACCTGCCGTCCTGCTGAAAGAAGCGCCAGTCCACCGCGCGCGCCAGCGGGCCCGCCGGGTCGTCGCCAGGGCGGAAGTCGGCGAGCGGCGGCAGCTCGATCGGGAGGCTTCCGTCGTCCACCGCGATCGGCTGGTCGTAGCGGATCGTGTGCGCGTCGCCCTTCCGGGGATCACCGTCCGGCTCGGCGAGCTCGACGGGGAAGTAGATGGGGATCGGCTCGCCCCAGTAGCGCTGGCGCGAGAAGACCCAGTCGCGCAGCTTGTAGTTCACCTCGCGCTTGCCGCGGCCGAGCGCCTCGAGGCGGTCGATGACGGCGCGCTTGCACTCCTCCGTCTTGAGCCCGTCGAACTCGCCGCTCCGGACCGAGACGCCCGGCTCGACATAGGCGGCCTCGAGCTGCTCGTGCAGGGCGCCGTCGGGGCTCACCACCTCGACGATGGGCAGCCGGTAGGCGCGGGCAAAGGAGAAGTCGCGCTCGTCGTGCCCGGGGACCGCCATCACGGCCCCGGTGCCGTAGCCGCCGAGCACGTAGTCGGCGACCCAGATCGGCACCTCTGCGCCCGTGATCGGGTGGACGGCGACGAGGCCCGTGTCGACGCCGCTCTTCTCCTTCGCGGCCGCGGTGAGCCGCTCGCGATCGCTCTTGCCCGAAGCAGCCGCGACGTACGCGCGCACCGCCTCGCGGCGCGCCTCGGACGCGCCGCCCTCGGCGCTCGTGAGCCAGGCCGTCAGCGGGTGCTCGGGCGCGAGCACGACGTAGGTGACGCCCATCAGCGTGTCGGGGCGGGTCGTGAACACGCTCAAGGAGCCCTTGGGCCACCCCTTGACCTCGAACGTGATGAGCGCCCCCTCCGAGCGGCCGATCCAGGCGCGCTGCATCGCGAGCGTCCCCTCGGGCCAGTCGACGAGGCGGAAATCCTCTAGCAGGCGGTCGGCGTAAGCGGTGATGCGGAGCATCCACTGCCGGAGCGGCGTCCGGTAGACCGGGTGTGCGCCGCGCTCGCTCTTTCCGTCGCTCACCTCCTCGTTCGCGAGGACGGTGCCGAGCGCCGGGCACCAGTTGACGCTCACCTCGTCCTGGTACGCGAGGCCCTTCTTGAAGAGCTGGAGGAAGATCCACTGCGTCCAGCGCACGTAGCGCGGATCGGTCGTGGAGAGCTCTCGCGACCAGTCGTAGCTGAAGCCCAGCATCTTGAGCTGGCGCTTGAAGGTCGCAATATTCCGCGCCGTCGTGTCGGCCGGGTGCGTGCCGGTCTCGATGGCGTGCTGCTCCGCCGGCAGGCCGAAGGCGTCCCAGCCCATGACGTGCAGCACGTCGATCCCGCGCATGCGGTAGTAGCGGGACACGATGTCGGTCGCCGTGTACCCCTCGGGGTGGCCGACGTGCAGCCCCGACCCCGAGGGGTAGGGGAACATGTCGAGCACGTAGCGCTTCTCGCGCGCGGCGCCTGCGCTGCGGACGGCGCGGAAGGTCTCGCCCTCCTCCCATGCGCGTTGCCAGTGCGGCTCGACCGCGGCGTGGTCGTAGCGCGCGGGCTCGCGCGGCTCGTTGGGAGAAGGTTCGGTGGAGGTGCGGGAGCCCATCGTCTCGGCGGCCATATCGCGACGTGCCATAGCACTGTGCTGCCGCGGTCGACAGCCGCCCCGCGGCGGCAGAAGCTCGCGTCCTCCGCGGGAGCGCTGTCGCCCGTCCGCCGCGCGCGCCCCGGCCATGTCGAGAGTTCCCGGCAAGCGTGGACAGCCCCTCGGCGCGAGCTCTGCGGTCGGATGCGCCCGCGCTCGCGAAGGGGGACGGCGGCGCGCGTCGCCCCGCGCTCGGGATGGAGGCGCGCTGCGCGCCGGGGGCGTCGACGACGCTTCCGCCGCGCTGACGGCGGCGCGAGCGAGCGCTCCGCCGCCTGCGCACCTCGGTTGGGGAGGCGAGCTCGCTCTTCGACCGGCCGAGCCCCGGGGCGCGCGCCTCGCTGCTCCTTCGTCCGCAACGGGCGGCGTGAGCGCGGGGCCGCGCTGCGCATTCCCGGCGCAGCAACGCCTCGCTGGACGGGGCGACGCGTCAGAAGGATGGCCGGACGCCGAGACTTGGGGGTAGATTGAGAGCGCTGTTCCGCTTCAGTGTGAGGCGGAGGGGCCGCGTGGGCGGTTCCTCCGGGGCGCGCGGATGACCGACAAACACGTTCGATGGGGAGCCCCCGAGAGTGAGATGACGGCGCAGCCAGGCCGACCGCTCCCCTCTGCGCATGGATCAGGGATCCCTTTCCGGCCCCTGCCCGTGCCGCCGCTGATGGCGCCCGGGGCCCTCCGCCCGCTCTCCGCGCCGTACGCGCTCAGCCCTCAGCTCCAGCAGCACAGCCCGCCCGGCTTCGGCGGTCCAGCGCCGTCGGCCGCAGGCTTCGGCGGTCCAGCGCCGTCGGCGCCCGGCTTCGCTGGGCCAGCGTCGTCAACGCCGGTCACCGCGGCGCCGGCTTCCTCTCCGGCAGCGATGTCCGGGTACACCCAGCCGCCTGCGGCGAACGTCTCGGCGCGCGGAGGGACCCTTCCGCCCGGGCTCGTCTCGCAGCAGGACGTGCTGGCGGCCAGCGGCGTCTTTTCTCCGAGCGCCCTCCCGTTCGTCTCGGCGCCGCCGCCGTCGGACCCGATGCCCCTGAGCCAGATGTCGTTCCATCCGGCGCCGACCACGGAACGGATGGGCGCGAACGCGGCGCAGCCGCCCGCTCCGGCGGCGCCGCCCGGGTTCGCGAGCCCCGGGTTCGGTGCCGCCGGGCCCCCTGTCCAGGAGGCCGCGCGCACGCCGATGCCCTCGCTGCACGCCGGCGTTCCGGCGCCGGCCGGGCCGCCCTCGGCCGCTGCGCCCGCGCCCGCGCCCGCTCCGGCGATGGGCGCAGCTCCCGGTGCGGCGGCGCCCGGCGCGCCCCCAGCGGGCGGCGGGTGGGACGGCGCGGCGATGCCGCCCGCCGAGAGCCCGTGGGCCACCACGTCGGCGCGGCTCGAGATGCCGGCGCTCCCGTCGAGCTTCGTGCACGAGCGCGCCGAGCCGCAGAAGCCACCTGCCGCGCCGGCCCCGCGGCGCGAGGGCGGCAGGACGATCATCGTCGTGCTCAGCGTGATCCTGGCGATCGCCCTGCTGGCGCTCGTCGGGATCACGCTGTGGCAGAGCATGGGCGGCGGAGGGCCCATCGCGATCGACTACACCGAGCCGCCTCCGACGACCGCCGAGACGTCGCCCGCGCCCACCCTGAGCGCGACCGCAGCCCCCAGCGCGCCCGCCGCGCCCCGGCCCGCCGCGCGGCCGCGGCCGAAGAACGACGACATCTACGAAGAGGTCGAGAAGGAAAAGACCGGGCGCTGAGGCGGCTCGACGCGGCGCGAGGGCAGCGCGCCGCAGGCGATTCGTTGGCCCTGCGCCCCGTTCCATGCTGGTGATCGCCCGCGATGGCGACGCCGATCCCGCAGAACCTTGCCCAGTTCACCCTCGACGAGCTGGCGCGCGCGACCGGCGGGCGCGTGCTGAGGACCGGGCCGGCCGTGCGGGGCATCTCGACCGACAGCCGCACGATCGCGTCCGGCGCGGCGTTCGTCGCGCTCGCCGGTGAGGCCTTCGACGGCCATCGGTTCATCGACGCCGCGGCGCAGCGCGGGGCGGTCGCGTTCGTCGTCTCCCGGGAGGTGGCCCTGCCGCCCGAAGGCGGCGTGGTGCTCGTGGAGGACGGGCTCGCGGCGCTCGGGGCGCTGGCCAGAGCGCACCGCGAGCGATGGCGCAGGGGCGCGCACCCGGACGGGCCGCGGGCGATCGTCGCGATCGGCGGCTCCGCCGGCAAGACGACGACGACGCGGACCCTCGCGGCGCTGCTCGCCGGCGCGGGCCGAGGCGACGTGCACGCGACCGCGGGCAACCTGAACAACGCCATCGGGCTGCCGATGACGTTGCTCGGGCTCGAGGACCGCCATCGCTTCGCCGTCGTGGAGATCGGCACGAACCAGCGCGGCGAGGTCGCGGCCCTCGCGCGGATCGCGGGACCGGATCTCGCCGTGCTGACCTCCATCGGCATCGAGCACACCGAGGGGCTCGGCACGCTGGAGGACGTCGCCGCCGAGGAAGGGGATCTGCTCGCCGCCTTGCCGGCCGACGGGGTGGCCTTCGGCAACGGCGACGACGCGAAGGTGGTCGAGCAGCTCGCGCGCGCCGGCGCCGCGCGGCGAGTCCCCTACGGCTTCGGCGAGCGCGCGCAGATCCGGATCGCGGGGCGGCGGCCGGTCGGGGTGCGCGGCAGCTCGGTGCGGATCGAGCGCGGAGGCGAGGCGCTGGAGATCGTCGTCCCGCTGCTCGGCGAGGCGGGGGCGCTGGCCGCGGCGGCGGCCGTCGCGGTGGTGGAGGCGGCGCTCGGCGAGCGGCTCTCGACCGAGCGGGCGGCCCGCGCGGCCGCAGGGCTCGCGCCGCCGGGGGACGGGCGCCTCTCGGTCCGCGAGCTGCCGGACGGCACCGTGGTCATCGACGACAGCTACAACGCGAACCCCCTGTCGATGCGGTCGTCGCTCAAGACGGCCGTCGAGCTGGCCGGGGCGCTCGGGAAGCGGTTGGTCCTGCTGCTCGGCGAGATGCGTGAGCTCGGCGCGCTCGCGGCGGCGGAGCATGACGCGCTCGGCGAAGCGGTCGGGGCCGTTCGCCCGGCCGCGCTGATCGCCGTCGGCGGCGAGGCGGCGCGGATCGCGCGCGCCGCCGAGACGGCCGGCGTGCGGGCGTGGTTCGCCGGCGACGCGAGCGCCGCCGCAGTCCGGGCGCTGGAGATCGTCGAGCGTGGCGATCTGGTGCTCGTGAAGGGCTCCCGCGGGATCAGGATGGAGCGGATCGTGGAGCGGATCGTGGAGGAACTCGCCGGGCGCGGCGCCGGCGCATCGCCCTCGCCGTGAGCGCGCGCCCGTCGTCGCGCCGCGCCGCGGTCACGCGCCGAGCGCGGCCCGCGCCTCGGCGACGGACTGGCTGAGCAGGAGCTTCGCCTCCTCGTTGCTGCAGAAGGAGCGCGTGATCATGCGATCGACGTACAGCGCGCCGCGGAGGTGATCGACCTCGTGTTGGAGGATCCGGGCGGGCCAGCCGGTCGCCTCCCAGCGGATCTCCTTGCCGTCCGCGTCCACGCCGCTCACCTCGACCGACAGATCTCGCTCGACGAGCGCCATGTAGCCCGGGACGCTCAGGCAGCCCTCGAAGAACGTCGCCCGCCCCGCGCCCGTCGCGCCCTGGGGCGACGGCGCGAGGACCTTCAGCGTCGGGTTGACGATCGCCTTGAGCGGGAAGGGCACGCGGCCGCGCTCGGCGCGCTGCCCCGGCGTGAGGCGGGACATCAGCTCCTCGCTGTCCTCGAGCACGATCACCTGCTGGCTGACGCCGATCTGCGGCGCCGCGAGCCCCACGCCGGGCGCCTTGCGCATGACGGCGACCATCGTCGAGATGAGGTGCTTGAGCTGCTTCGTCCCGATCTCCTCGGGCGGGACGGGCGCGGCGGGCTTTCGCAGGACGGCTCGGCCTGCGAGGACGATCGGGGGGAGCTCCATGCTGCGGGGATGAAGCGGCGCGCTCGCGGACGCAAGCGTCGCCGGCGAAGGAGCGCGGCGCGCGTGGATGTCCTCGCGGCGAGGCGGGGGTGAGGGTAGAGGAGCGGCGCCGGCCCGCGCCCGGCCCCCGCCATGGCAGCGCCCCCTCCGCCTTCGCCGGCCCGCGCGGACGCCCCGCGCCGGCTGCTTCGCCTCGTCGTCGCGCTCGTCCTCGCGGCGCTGACGCTCGCCGCTCTCGCGGCCGTGACGCTGCGGCTAGAGCTCGAGCCGAACGTCGCCTCGCTCCTGCCCGAGCGCGGGGACGCCGCGGCGCTGCGCCGGTACGTGCGCGGGTTCGGGGGCGGCGATCTCGGCGTCGTGATGGTCAAGGGGGCCGACCCCGACGAGAACGCCGCCGTGGCCGCCGAGATCGCGCGGGCCCTCGCGGCGCGCCCGACCGTGCAGCGCGCCGCCGACCGGATCGACGTCTCGCGCGCGCTCGATCCGTGGCTCGCCTTCCGGCACGCGGACGCGCGCGTGCGGGAGCGGCTCGCCGTCGCGCTCTCGCCCGAGGGGATGCGGGAGCGCCTCGCCGAGACGCGCGCCATGCTGCTCGCGCCGGGCGGCGGCGCCGCGGCCGAGACGATCGCGGCCGACCCGCTGCGCCTCGCGCAGCTCGTCTTCGAGTCCGCGGACATCGGCTCCGGGGTGCGCACGCAGGCCGACGGCGCGTTCGCCACGGACGACGGCAAGGTGCACCTCGTCCTGGTGCAGCCGGCCGGACAGGCGCTCCGCGGCGCCGACGCGCGGGCCTTCGTCGCCGACGCGAACGCCGTCCTCGGCCCGATCCGCGCGGCGCACCCGGGGCTCACGCTCGGGCTCACCGGCGGGCACGCCATCGCCGCGGCCACCGAGGAGATGCTCACGCGCGACCTCGCCGTCTCGGGGTCGCTCTCGATGCTGCTCGCCTCCGCCGTCTTCGCGCTGCTCTTCCGCCGCATGCGCGCGCTCGCCGCGGTGATGCCGCCGCTCGTGCTCGGGACCGTCTGGACCGCGGGGCTCGCCACGGCGCTCCCGGGCGGGCTCAGCGCGATCGCGGTCGCCTTCATGTCGGTCGTCGTGGGCGTCGGCGTCGACACCGGCGTCCACGTCTACGCCGCGCTGCTCGAGGCGCGGCGCGAGGGGCTCGATCCGGAGGCGGCCGGGCGCGCCGCGAGGGCGCGGACCTTCCGCCCGGTGCTCGTCGCCGCCGTCACCGCGGCGGCGGCGTTCGGGGCGCTCGCGCTGTCGGACATCAACGCGCTCCGGCAGCTCGGCCTCCTGTGCGCCGCCGGCGAGGTGCTCACGGCGATCGCGATCGTGCTCGTGACGCCGACCGTCGGCGCCTGGCTCGAGCGGGGGCCCCCGCCGCCCGAGGCGCCGGCGCGCTGGCCCGACGGCCTCTACCGGCTCACGCGGACCCGGGGCCGCGCGCTCGCGCTCGCGGCGCTCGCGGCGCTCCCCATCGCGGCGGTCGCCCTCGGCGCCGCGCCGCCGCTCGCCGAGGCCATCGTCGCGATCCGGCCCGCCGAGCTCGAGCCGCTGAAGGTGCAGCAGGCGATCTTCGACGCGTTCGGCGGGCGGCGCGGGCAGTGGGTCGTGCTCCTCGCGGACGGCGAGCAGGAGCGCGCCCGCGCCCGCGCCGACCGGATCGCCGAGCGCCTCGCCTCGATGAAGGCCGACGTGGAGGCCGTCGACGCGCTCACCGCGCTCGCGCCCGCCGCCTCGACGCAGGCCGAGCGGTTCGCCGCGCGCGACGCGCTCGACCTGCCCGGGAGGGCCGACGAGCTCGAGCGGGCGCTCCGCGACACGGGCTTCGCGCCCGAGCGCTTCTCGACCGTGCTGGCCGGGATGCGCGCGCCGCCGAGGCACGAGGTGGCGCTCTCCGATCTCGAGCGCGGCCCCGCGTCCATCCTGCTCTCGCGCTATCTTGGGGCGGACGGGGGCGAGGCGCTCGTCGCGCTCTACGTGCGGCCGCGCGAGGCCGGCTCGGTCGAGCGGATCGAGCAGGCGATCCGCGAGGAAGACCCGAAGGCCATGCTCACCGGCTACACCCGGCTCGAGGCGTCGCTCCGCGAGACGCTCGCGCACGACATGCCGCGCATCGCGATCGTCGCCGGGGCGCTCGTGCTGCTGGCGCTCGCGGCCTCCCTCCGCAGCGCGCGCGACATCGCGCTGGCCGCGCTCGTCGTCGCTTCCGAGATCTGCCTCGTCCTCCTCCTGATCCGGGTGCTCGGCATCCCCCTGCACGTGTACGACGCGCTCGTCATCCCGGTGCTGCTCGGGATCACCGTGGACGAGGGCATGTTCCTGCTCCATCGCGCCCGCGACATCGAGGTGGCGGGCGGCGGCGACGCGGTGATCCGCGAGACGCTGCGCCACGAGGGGCCGGCGATCGCCGCCACCGCGCTGACCACGGCCGCGGGCTTCTCCGCGCTCGCGTTCTGCCGCTTCGACGGCCTCCGCGACCTGGGCCGGGTCGGCGCGCTCGGCAGCGCGGTCGGCCTCGTCGTGGCGCTCATCGTGGTGCCGGCGGGGCTGCGGCTCTGGCCCCGACCCCGCCGACGTGCGTAACATCTCGGCGTTGTCGCCCCGGAGCCTCCTCCTCCTCGCTCTCCTCGCGCTCGCGCGTCCCGCCGCGGCGCAGCCGTCGCCTTCGTCCGCAGCGCCGGCGCCCGCGCCGAGCCCGCCGCGCTCGGCCGTCGCCCGCGCGGTGGACGCGCTCGCGCGCTCGCTCGACCCCGTGACCGGTCGCGTGCTCGTGGCCGCCGGGCCGCTGGTCACCGACGCGCCGGCGCCGCGCGGCGCCCAGCTCGCGGCCACGCTCGCTGCCCACCTCGCCGGCAAGCTCGGCCCCGGCGCGCGGGCGCAGAAGGATCCGATCCCGCTGCCGCTCGCGCGCGAGGCCGCGCGCGACGACGCGGCGCTCGTCCACCTCGCCGTCGAGATCGCGGCGGGGCGGCTGCGCGTCACCGCCGACGTGTACCCGGTGCCGCGCACCGTCTGGGCGCGCATCCGCGATCCGGAGCCGGGTCCCGTCGCCCACGCCTACGCCGAGGCGCCCCTCGACGCCGAGGTCCGCAGCTTCCTCGCGCCGGTCCCGCTCGTCGCCGTCAGGGTCGACCGCGCGAAGAACTTCGAGGGCGACGTGGTCGCGCTCGCGTGCGGCGATCTCGACGCCGACGGCGCGCTCGAGATCCTCAGCGTGAGCCGGCGGCGCGTGACGACGCTCCGCCTCCGCGGCGGCCGGGTCGTGCCGCTCGCGTCGCGCTCGTGGCCGGACGTGATCGCGGTGCACCCGTCGCCGCTCCGCGAGCCGCTCGCGTTCGCCACGCTCGTCGAGCGCGAGCGGGGCGGCGAGCTCCTGCCGCCTTTCGCCGACGTGGGGCTCACCGATCGCGCGCGCAGCGTCCGCTTCGACGGCAAGCTGAAGGCGCTCGCCGAGCTCCCCGGGCTCGCGGTCCCGGACGCCGGCGGCTCGGCCTGCACGAAGACGTGGGGGGCGCTCCTCACCGGCCCGCTCGGGCCGTGCGCCCCGGCCGATCCGCCGCCGGCGACGTCGGCGCTCACCGGCCGGTACGACGCGCTCGCGTCGGCGCAGCTCCTGTCGGCGCGGGGCGAGCCGTTCACGGTCTGGGCGGCGCGCGAGCGCGGCGCGGTCGAGCTCCGGGACAGCGCGGGCCGTCGCAACGTCGTGGGCAGCGCCGGGGCGCAGCTCGCGATCGGCGATCTCGATCAGGACGGAGAGCCCGAGCTGCTCGCCAGCCTCGACGTGCTGGATCCGCTCGAGGATGCCGTCGTGGTCTGGTCGTGGCGGCGTCGCGACGGCGGCCCTTCGCGCGCGGCGCCTCAGGAGCTCCTGCGCCTGCCGGCGCCGGCGGGGGTGCGCGCCCTTGCCGTCTGCCCGCCCGACGGGCCCGGGCGCGTCCCCTTCGCGGTCGCGACGGCCGACGAGATCTGGGTGGTGCGGTGAGCCGCTCGTTCCCGCGTCGCGCCTTCCTCGGCGGCGCCGGCGCGCTGCTCGGCGCGGCCGCCCTCCCGGCGCGCGCCCGCGCCATGGGGCGCACCCCGCTTGGCGGCCGCATCTCGATGCACCTCCCGTGGCCGACGGGCGCGCTCGATCCGCACGACCTGAGCGATCCGGCCGCTGCCCTGTTCGCGTCGGCGATCGCCGACAGCCTCTTCGGGCTCGACGCGTCCGGCAACCCGTACCCGACGCTCTCGTCCGCGCTGCCGTCGCGCGAGGGGGACGCCACGGTCGTGCGCCTGCGTGAGGGGTTGCGCACCGCGCGCCTGCTCAAGCTCGACGGCCGCGACATCGTGAGCTCGGTCGAGCGCGCCCGCGCCCGCGGCGCCGCCGCGGCGCTCGCCGAGGTCCCGAGGCCCGAGCGGCACCCGAAGGATCCGCTCGCCGCCGTGTTCCCGCGCGCGGATCCCGCCCGCGTCGCCCGCGCGCTCGCGTCGCCGATGGTGGCGCTGCTGCCGCGCAGCTTCGACCCCGCGGCGCCGGACGGCACCGGCGCCTTCCTGGCCGACCTCGGCCCGCAGCGGATCCTGCTGACGCGCAACGACGTCGCCGCGCGCGGCGCTGCCTTCCTGGACGCGATCGAGGTGATCCGCTCCGAGGACCTGACGACCTCCCTGCGCGCGTTCGAGACCGAGCGCGACGACCTCGGCTGGCTCGGCGCCGGGCTGCACACGAACCGCCGCGGCGCTGTCCGCTTCGATCTCGGCGTCGCCGGGTGGATCGTGCTGACCACGGGCCCGGAGGCCGGGCCCTTCGGTCAGCCCGGCGTTGCGCAGCGGCTGGTCGACGCGCTGCCGCCCGAGCGCCTCGCGCACCTCGGCCTGGTCGGTCTCCCGAGGGCGCACGGCGATCCCGCGTGGGGCGGTCCTCCGGCGGAGCTGCTCGTGGATGACTCTGCCGCGCATCTCGTCGAGGTCGCCGAGGCCGTCGCGCCGATCCTCTCGCGGCCTGGGCACGAGGTCACGGCAGAGCCGGTCTCGCGCGCTGAGCTCGGGCGCCGCCGGGCCCGTGGCAAGGCGGCGCTCGCGATCGAGCTGGTGCGCCCGCTCGGCCAGGGGCCTCTCAACGCCTTGCTCGCGCTCGCGACCGCCGCCGACCGCGGCCGTGCCCTCGATCTTGCCCGTCATCCGCCGCGGCTCGCGCCCACCGCAGCGCCGCGCTCGCTCACCGCCACGCTCCGCCTCGGCGTGATCGCCGAGGTCCGGATCGCGGGCGGCGTGCTGCCGGACATCGCGCTCGCGCGCGCCGGAAGCGGCGAGGGCTGGGATCTTGGCGCCACGTTCCGTCGTTCTGCCGGGCGCTGACGCGCTCCGACGTGGAACCGGATGCCCGCCGGCGGGGGGTGCTGTCATTTGCCCAGAGAGGGTCCACATGAAGTCTGGAGGTTATGGAAATCATTGGTGTTTCCTTCCCGCCTTCCCGCCTTCAGGTTCAAATGACTGCACCGCCCGCCGGCGCCCGCCGGGCAGCCGACGCGACCGCGCCGTAGCTGTTCGGGACGTCCGGGCGAGCGGCGCGCCGGTGCGCCGGTGCGCCGACGGGGAGGGGGGTTGCTTCGAGCGCTTGCGCCGAGGGGACATTTGGTTACTATCGGCTGGTCACGAACGTCACTGGCACTCGACACGACGCTTCTCTTCTCGGGGATCGCGGATTGATCGCGGACTGGACGACGCAACGTGTGGCGCATCGGGGGCTCCTCCCCAGCGCCGCCCTCCCTCGATCCCCCACGGCTCCATCGGGGCGGCAGGGCATGTTCGGCACCGAAGCTGACGCATCTCGCAGAGCCGTGAAGTGAATCAGTGTCATGGGTACTCGCCTCTACGTTGGTAATCTCCCCTTCTCCGCCACCAAGGCCTCCGTGCAGGCTGCGTTCGCCCAGAGCGGCGAGGTGACGGATGTGCACATCGTGACCGACCGCGAAAGTGGGCAGTCGCGAGGTTTCGGGTTCGTCACGATGGGCACGCCTGAGCAGGCCCAGCAGGCGATCGAGCAGATGAATGGCGCCATGATGGACGGCCGTCCGCTTCGCGTGAACGAGGCGGAGGAGCGGGTCCAGCGCAGCGGTGGCGGCGGCGGCGGCGGTTACGGCGGCGGCGGCGGCGGCGGTTACGGCGGCGGCAGCAGCGGCGGCGGTGGTCGCGGCGGCGGCGGCGGCGGTTACGGCGGCGGCGGCGGCGGCGGTGGTCGCGGCGGCGGCGGTGGTGGTGGTCGCGGCGGCCGTGGCGGTCGCGGCGGCGGCGATCGGTACTAAGTCGAGCTAGGTCGACGTTCACGCGGCGGCGCCTCTCCCGGGAGGCGCCGCCGTTTTCGTTCGCGGGCGGGGGAGCTTGCTCCTCTGCCCCGCGAGCGTCAGAGACCGGCGCGCTGAACGCCCTCACGCTCCGGGCGCGGCAGCTGACCGCCGATGCCACCCTCCTTTCCTTTGTCGCTCAAGCCGTCACCGCGGGCGATCTCGCTTTACTATTTCGGCATCTTCGCCGTCCTCGGTGTGTACCTGCCGCTGTTCCCGAGCTGGCTGGAGGGGCGGGGGGTCCGGGGCCTCGCGATGGGGGCGATCGCGGCGACGCTCCCCGCGATGGGCCTCGTCGCGCCGCCGGTGTTCGGCTTCATCGCCGACTCGCTCGGCGTGCGGGTGTGGCTGATCCGGGTGGCCTGCGCCGGCGCCCTCGTCGCGTTCGCGCTGCTCGCGCTGTCGTCGGCGCTCGGCGTCTCGCTCGGCTTCGGCGGGCTCTTCGTCGCGGCGCTCGCGTTCGCGTTCTTCCGAGCGCCGATGTTCACGATGGCCGACGTCGTCGCGATCGAGACGTCGCTGAGCTCCGGGATCGCCTACGGCCGGCTCAGGCTCTGGGGATCGATCAGCTTCGCGCTGATGGCGATCGTCGGCGGGGCCCTCGTCGATCCGGCGCGGCCGGCGGCGTTCCCCGTCACGATCGCCGCCGCGCTGCTGGCCGCGTTCACCATCTCGTGGACCCTGCCAGCGGGCGCCGAGGCGCCCCTTCGGCGGCTCGGCCACCGAGTCGGCGCGGAGGGCGATGCGGGCGCGCCGCGCTCGCCCGCCGCCGGAGGCTCCGTGCGAGAGCGCGCCCGTGCTCTCCTCCAGAGCCGCGACTTCCGCCTGTTCCTCGCGGCGTCGTTCCTGGCCCAGAGCGCGAACTCTTCCTACGACCTCTGCTACACGCTGCACCTGCGCGACGTCGGCTTCCCCGAGTCGCTCGTCGGGGTCGCGTGGGCCGTCGGCGTCGCCGGCGAGATCGCGCTCATGGCGTTCTCCGGCCCTCTGCTCAAGCGCTTCGCGCCGCCCGCGGTGCTCGCCTTCGCCTTCGCGGGCGCCTCGCTCCGCTGGGCGCTGCTCTCGAACGTGCGCTGGTGGCCCGCGCTGCTCGCGATCCAGCCGCTCCATGCGGTCTCCTTCGCCATGATGTGGGTCGCCTCGCTCGCGTACACGCGGGATCGCGCCCCGCCGCAGATCCTCGCCACGGCGCAGGGGCTCTTCTCCGCAAGCGCCGGCGCCGGATCCGTCATCGGAATGCTCACATGGGGCGAACTCTACAAGCGCGGGGGCGGCACCCTCACGTTCGGCATCGCCTCGATCACGGCATTGTTGGCATTCGTCCTGGCTGTGACCTTCGCGCGATCGGCGCGGCGCTCATTGTCAGGGAGCTCAATTTTTTCTGTCAGCTCCCAGGGCCAGGAGTAACGTTACGTTTTCCGCAGCACGCGTAGGCGCGCGCGGGCACTACCTGAACGAGGCGAGCATGTGCGGGATCGTCGGATACGTTGGGTCAAAGAAGGCGGCGCCGATCATCGTCGAAGGGCTGCGCAAGCTGGAGTATCGGGGCTACGACTCGGCCGGCATTGCCATTCATGACGGCAAGGGCATCGAGATCGTCCGGACGCTCGGCAAGCTGGTCAAGCTCAGCGAGGCGCTCGAGAAGCGGACCCTCGACGGCACCACGGGCATCGGCCACACGCGGTGGGCGACGCACGGCCGCCCGAGCGAGGTGAACGCCCACCCGCACTCCGCGGGCCCGGTGGCCGTCGTTCACAACGGCATCATCGAGAACCACGTGGCCATCCGGCAGCAGCTGGAGAGCCAGGGGGTCAAGTTCCTCTCCGACACGGACACCGAGATCGTCGCTCACCTCGTCCACCGCGAGCTCCAGAAGGGCGCGAAGTCGCTCCTCGATGCCGTGCGCGGGTCGCTCCGGCAGGTCCACGGCGCCTATGCGATCGCGGTCGTCTCGCGCGAGCAGCCCGACGTCATCGTCGCCGCCCGGTATGGCTCGCCGCTCGTCGTCGGCGTCGGCGAGAGCGAGATGCTGTGCGGCAGCGACATCCCCGCGCTGCTCGCGCACACCCGCGACATGATCTTCCTCGAGGACGGCGACATCGTCGAGCTGCGTGCGGACGGCGTCCGCATCGAGACCGTGACCGGGAGCGACAAGGTCGAGCGGCGCGTGAAGCGCATCGACTGGAGCCCCGTCCAGGCGGAGCGCGGCGGCTACAAGCACTTCATGCTGAAGGAGATCCACGAGCAGCCGGACGTCGTCGAGGCGACGCTGCGCGGCAGGATCGATCTCGCCGCCGGCGACGTGCACGCGACCGAGATGGGCGTCACGCCCGAGTTCGCGAGGGAGCTGCGCCGGGTCTACATCGTCGCCTGCGGCACGAGCCACCACGCCGGCATCGCCGGCCGCTACTGGATCGAGCAGGTCGCCAGGGTCCCCACGGTGGTCGAGCTCGCGAGCGAGGTCCGCTACCGCGAGCCGATCTTCTTCCCCGACGATCTCGTGATCGCGATCAGCCAGTCGGGCGAGACCGCCGACACGATCGCGGCCCTCAAGGCGGCCAAGGCGCAGGGCGCCAAGGTGCTGGCGCTCTGCAACGTGCTCGACAGCGCGATCCCCCGCCTCTCCGACGGCGCGCTCTACACGCACGCGGGCCCCGAGATCGGCGTCGCCTCGACCAAGGCCTTCACCACGCAGCTCGCCGCGCTGCTCCTGCTCGCGGTCTACCTCGGCCGCCGCCGCGAGTCGCTCTCCGCGGAGCGCGGGCGCGAGGTCCTCCAGGCCCTCTGGGAGATCCCGAGCCACATGCGCGAGGTGCTCGGCGACGCCGACTACGTGCACGCGATCGCGAAGCGCCTCGTCCACGCGAAGGACGTCCTCTTCCTCGGGCGCGGCCTCGGCTTCCCCATCGCGCTCGAGGGCGCGCTCAAGCTCAAGGAGATCTCGTACGCCCACGCGGAGGGCTACGCGGCCGGCGAGATGAAGCACGGGCCGATCGCCCTCATCGACGAGGCTCTCCCCGTCATCGTCGTCTGCCCGCGCGACGCGCACTACGACAAGACCTTCTCCAACCTGCAGGAGGTCCGGGCGCGCGAGGGGCAGGTCATCGCCATCGCCACCAAGGGCGACGAGTCGATCCTCGAGACCGCGCAGCACCACGTCTGGATCCCCAAGGTGCTGGACGAGGTGGGGCCGCTCCTCACGGTGCTCCCGCTCCAGCTCATCGCCTATTACGTCGCCAACCTGAAGGGCAACGACGTCGACCAGCCGCGCAACCTCGCGAAGACGGTCACGGTCGAGTAGCGGCTCCCTCGCGGCGGGCTCGCGCCGGCGTCGCGGGCGGCCCTCCTGAGCGGCGCGGGCGCCCCGCGCCCCGCCTGCGCGCCGGCCCGGGGCCGCGGCTATGCTGCGCGCATGCGCATCCCCGGCAGAACGGAGCGGCGGGTCGTCGCGGCCATCCTCGTGACCGCGCTCATCCCGCTCGTCGCCAGCATCGTGGTCGCCAGGACGGTGATCGCGCGGGTGTCGGCGACGGCGTTCCAGCCCGAGTTCAGCGTCCACCTGGACAGGGCGCTCGGCGTGTACGCCGAGCTGGCCGCCGCCATCAAGCAGGGCATGCGCTCCGAGGCCGAGGCGATCGCCGCGGCGGACCCGCTGCGCCGGAGCGCCTTCGCCGGAGACGCGGAGCTCCTCGCGGACGAGCTCGCGCGCATCGTCGCGGCCCACGCCACGCTGGTCTCCCTCCGCGTCGAGCGCTGCGGCGGCGAGCTCGTCAGCGCGCGGGAGCGCGGCCGACCGGTGGACCCGACGCACGAGAAGACGCTCACCGTCCGGAAGGCGATCGAGCGCGCCTCCGGCCGCCCCGGCTTGCCCGCCGAGCTCGCGCCCGAGGACGGCGAGTGCGACGGCGACGCGAGGACCCTCGTCGCGACGTTCGCCGCGCCGAGCGCCCGCTTCGACGAGCTCGAGTCCGCGCAGGCGTTCGCGCAGGCGTACCGCGCCCTCGAGCGCGAGCACCGGAAGGAGTACCTCGACGAGAGCTACGGCGATGCCTTCGCCGCCCTTCTAGGCGCGACGATCGTCCTCGCCGTCCTCGCCGGCGTGCTCGTGGCGCGCCCCGTGGCCGACCGCATCGCGCGGCTCGCCGCGGCGACCCGGCCCGTCGCCGAGGGCGATCTCTCGGTGCGCGTGGCGCTCCCGGGCAACGACGAGGTCGCCGACCTCGGCCGCGCCTTCAACCGCATGCTCGAGGAGCTCGAGGGCAGCCGCGCGAGGATCGAGTTCCTCAAGCGCATGGGCGAGTGGCAGAAGATGGCGCGGCACCTCGCGCACGAGATCAAGAACCCGCTGACGCCCATCCAGCTCGCCGTCGAGGAGTGTCACCGCCGCTATGCGGGCAGCGACCCGGCCTACCAGCGCCTGCTCCAGACCACGCTCGAGGTCGTCGAGGAGGAGGTCGGCACGCTGCGCCGGCTCGTCGGCGAGTTCTCCAATTTCGCGCGGCTCCCGCAGGCCGAGCTCGAGCCGTCGGATCTCGCGGAGTTCCTGCGGGAGCAGGGTGAGCGCTTCGCGGCGGTCGAGGAGGCGGGGCGCGAGCACGCCTCGGACGAGGCGCTGCTCGGGCGCATCGATCTCGAGTTTGACGTGCCGGACGCCCCGATGCCGGCCGCGCTCGATCGGGAGATGCTCCGGCGCGCCCTCGGCAACATCGTGCGCAACGCGGCGCAGGCGCTGCGCGACGCGCAGCGTGCGGCGCCGGGCGGAGGCGCTGCAGAGCGCCCCGGCGCCCTGTGGGGCAGGGTCCGCGTCTCGGCGCGGAGCGAGGGGCAGAGCCACCTGATCGCGATCGACGACGACGGCCCGGGCATCGATCCCGCCGTGCGCGACTCGGTCTTCGATCCCTACGTCACGACGCGGTACGACGGCACCGGGCTCGGCCTGAGCATCGTGAAGAAGATCGTCGTCGACCATGGCGGCACCATCGACGTGCTCGAGTCCCCGTTCGGGGGCGCGCGCTTCGTCATCCGGCTCCCGCGCGCAGGCACACCCGCGGCGCGCGCCGCGCAGACGGTCGAGGACGAGGGCGGACCGCGGTCGACCTCGCGCGCGGCGGGCGGACCCGGGAGCCCGGCGGCGCTCGGGCGCGACGTCTTCTCCGAGGGCGATCGCGAGGTGGCCGCAGGGAGCGCCGGCCTGGCCCGACCCGCCGCTGGCGATGGCGGCGGCGCCTAGCGGGGCGGGGTCGAGCGCCCTCCGCGAGAGCCATCTGCACGAGGTTGATCCTCACGGAGGAGGCGCCGAGCTACCCGCACCCAGGAGCTCGGGCCGGGCTGCCGGCGGGAGGCCCCGGCAGCGAAAGCGCGCCTCCGGACCGGCCGGTGGTCAGGAGATGCTTGACCAGCCGGCCCCGCTTTGACATGTTCGCCCGCGGAGAGGTGACCGAGAGGCCGAAGGTGCCTGATTCGAAATCAGGTGTACCCGCAAGGGTACCGCGGGTTCGAATCCCGCTCTCTCCGCTACGCTTGGCTGCTTGCCCCCGTTGAACCAGGTGGGCTCTGACCGCTCGCTCACGCGCGGGCGGCGCCGGTCCGGCAGAAGCGGGGCGCATCGAGGAAGTATCGGGAGAGGTGACCGAGTGGTCGAAGGTGCACGACTGGAAATCGTGTGTACGGAAACGTACCGCGGGTTCGAATCCCGCCCTCTCCGCCGAGCTGAACAGTCCGTCGACTCCTGATGGTGAGCTCCTCCGAACCGAGCCCGCAGGAAATCCTCAAGAGCGCGAGCCGGTGCGAGCGCTCGTGCGACCAGAACGTCGCCAGAACGTCGCCAGAACGTCGCCAGAACGTCGATCGACGCGCTTGACCGACCCACGCCGGACGATGACGATGACGACGAGGGGCCCACGATAGGACCCGAGACGCTTGACAGGCGGAGGGCCGCCTTGTAGAAGTTGCGCCCGTTTTTGGCAGGCGCCCTTCCGGAGTTTTTCGCCCAATGAATCCTCAGCCCAAGTCCTTTTCCGCCAAGCCTGCGGAGGCCCGCAACGAGCGTACGTGGTGGGTGATCGACGCGGAAGGCAAGCCCCTCGGCCGCCTTGCTAGCCGCATCGCCACGGTGCTTCGCGGCAAGAACAAGCCCACGTTCACCCCGCACGTCGACACCGGCGACTTCGTGATCGTCGTCAACGCCAAGAAGGTCCTTCTGACGGGTCGCAAACTCCAGCAGAAGAACTACGTTCGGCACAGCGGCGCGCCGGGCGGCTTCCGCTCCGAGGCGTACGGTCATCTGCTCGAGCGCAAGCCGGAGCTCCCCATCCAGAAGGCCGTGAAGGGCATGCTCCCGAAGAACGTGCTCGGACGTGAGCTCATCACCAAGCTCAAGGTCTACGCCGGTCCCGATCACCCCCACGCGGCGCAGAAACCGCAGCCCCTTAGCTACAGCTGAGCAAAGCCATGACGGAAACGAGAACGTACGCCACTGGGAAGCGTAAGACCGCGGTCGCGCGCATCTTCCTCTCGCCGGGCACCGGCACCATCAAGGTCAACAAGAGGCCCGCCGACGAGTACTTCGTCCGCGAGACCTCGCGGATGGTGATGCGGCAGTCGCTGGAGCTGCTCGAGGTGCTCGAGCAGTTCGACGTGAACGCGACCGTCGTCGGCGGTGGCCACAGCGCCCAGGCCGAGGCGATGCGGCACGGCATCGCGCGCGCCCTCTGCGAGCTCGATCCGGAGCGCAGGCCCTCGCTCAAGCGCGCGGGCTTCCTCACGCGCGACGCGCGCAAGAAGGAGCGCAAGAAGTACGGCCAGCCCGGCGCCCGCAAGCGCTTCCAGTACTCGAAGCGGTAGCAGGCCCAGGTTGCCGCCCCTCAGGGCGGACGCCATGGCGAAGACGTCGAGGACGCGAGGGCTCATCCCCTCGGCGTCCTCGATGTTTTTTGTCTGTCGGCCATGCGAGGACGTCGAGGACGTCGAGGACGCGAGGGCTCGTCCCCGGCGTCCTCGTACTTCTGTTCTCTCCGAGCGGACCTCTCGGCCCGCCCGGTGTCACATCGTCTCCGGCGGGCTCTTGAGATCGGGGCCTTCGATGAGCTCGCCCTCGTCGTCTCCGGCGCCTTCGGGCGGCTTCGCTTCGGGCTCGGTCGGCCCGCTCGGCCCGACCTCGGGTGCCGCGGAGACCGTGGCCTCGCTGCCGGCGGCCGCGGGCGGTGGAGGGGTCGGCTCCGCGGCCTCCGGCTTCACCGGCTCGGGCGGCGGCTCGGGCAGCGGGATGGCGTCGAGCCGCTTGTCGAGCGCCTCCTTCGCCGCGGCGAACGCCTCGCGATCGACGCCGGGCATCACGCGCTCGCCGTCGAGCTGGAGCGTCTCGGCGTCGAAGTACTTGCCGTCCTTCTTCGCGCTGAAGTGAAGGTGCGGGCCCGTCGAGCGGCCCGTCGAGCCCACGTACCCGACGAGCTGGTGGGTGCCCACCTTCATGCCGGCCTTGATGCCGGGGGCATACCTCGACAGGTGGGCGTAACCGGTGCTGATGCCGTTCGCATGCAGGACGGTGACGAGGTTGCCGCTCGGACCCGCGGGGCCGACCCACTCGACGACGCCGCGGTACGCCGAGTACACCGGCGTTCCCGTCGGCGCGCCGAAGTCGGTCCCGTTGTGGGGCATGGGCCTCTTCAGCACCGGGTGCATCCGCTTCGGGTTGAACTTCGACGTCACGGGCGCGCCCGGGACCGGCGCGCGCCAGCCGCCCGCGAACGGCTGCCGGCCGCGCTCATCGAAGTAGCCGCGGGCTTCCTGCCCCTTGAAATCGTAGATGCGCAGCGGCTTCTCGGCGGGGTCCGCTGGCCGGTACTCGAGCGCGATCATCTTCTTGTACCGGGAGAACATCCCGAGCGCCGTCTCTTCCATGGCGATCAGCCGGACGGTGCTCCCTTCCTCGAAGCCCTCCGTCGACATACGCCCGCTCAGCGCCTCGTCGATCTCGTCGAGCACGCCCGGCTCCAGGCCGCCCGCCTGGTACGCGCTCGTAAGATCCTTCCCCACGTAGAAGGCGGCGATGACCTCCTCCTCGGCGATCTTCATGTCGAGCGTGGCGCCCGAGAGCAGCCCGTCCGCGCCCTCTCTCGCCTGGTAGATCTCGCTCGCCGAGACCTCGTACTCGAAGGCGCGGACGCGGCGCGTGGAGCGGTCCATCGCGGCCGTGAACCGGTCCTTGCGGCCGCACTTGTCGAACTTCCGCAGCCCCTCGAAGGCCTTCATGATCCGGTAGATCTGCGCCTTCGGCACGCCCTTCTCGCCGAGGGCCGTGATGAACGACCGGCGATCCATTACGTCGCTCGCCAGGATCACGGACGGATCCTTCGCGAGCTCGGAGAGCCGCCACGGGCCAGGCAGCGGCGTGCGCTTCTTGGCCTTCACCTCGGGCGCGGCGGAGAGCCTGGCGGTCTCTTCCGTCCCTGCGGCCGAGCCCGCCGGGCTCCCTGCGACAAGCGCGCGCTCGTCGCGCACCGGGACGCTCTGGATCAACAGCGCGATGAGTGAGGTGAGCGTCGCGAGGCCGAAGATACCGCCGAAGACCGCGGTCATGCGTGGCGAGAGGTGCGGCCCCGGAGGCGGCCGGCTGAGGCCGGCGGGCAGGCGTGGGCCGTCGGCCATGCCGGGTCCTGCGTAGGGGCCGCCGTCCACGAGCGACGGCCGCGAGGGGTGCGGTCGCGGATCGCTGCCGCGCGACCATTGCGCTGCTCCACGCCCGCGAGAAGAAGGAGGAGGAAGCTGCCCCCACGTCGGCGCCGCGCGCGCGCGCAGATCGCCGCCGCGCGACCAGGGCGCGGCCGGCGCGCTCTCGCCCCGGCGATGGCTCGGCAGCGGCGCGGCCAGCGGCGGCGTCGCAGGTCTGCTGGAGGCGTCCAGCGCGTCGTCCGCCACATCGTCGGCCGCGCTGGTGCGCGCGAGATCCGCGCGCGGCGCGTCCGGCGCGCCCGGCGGGGCGGCGGCGCCGGGCTCTGCGCGCGGCGCGTCCAGCGGGGCGGCGGCGCCGGGCCCGGCCGCGCTGCCGGCGGCTCCGTTCCGCTCCTCGGAGCGGTCCGCGGCGTCCGGCGCTCCGGAGGCCTCCAGCGGGTTCTGGGGTACTGCACTCGGCACGCCGACGTGCGTACCAAGGCATCGACGGGGTTGCAACCGCGCGACCACCCGGATAGCGCAAGGGTTGCGCGGAAGACCCGACCGCACCGTACGCCGGTCGCGTAAGCTGGCGGGCCTCATGGACGACCGGCTGAAGCAGCTTCTGGTTCTCGGCAGGGAGCACTACGAGCGGCGCGAGTACGATCTCGCCGAGCACGCCCTGCGGCAGATCCTCGAGAAGACCGACCGCTTCGCGGACGTCTTCAACATGCTCGGCGTCATCCTCCACGAGCGCGGGGATTTCCTTGCTGCCGAGGCCCACTTCGAGCGCGCGGTGCAGCTGAACGAGCACTACACCGAGGCGCTGCTGAACCTCGCTGTCACGTACAACGACCTCGGCAAATACGAAGCGGCGCGACAGGTCTACTCTCGTATCCGGCGCGGCGAGGGGGACGGCGGCGTCCTCGACCCGTTCGCGCGCGGCAAGATCGCCAACATGCACGCCGATCTCGCGCAGGCCTACGCCGACGCGGGCTGCGCGCAGGAGGCGATCGCCGAGCTGAAGCGGGCCGTGGCCCTGTGCCCGACGTTCGTCGATCTCCAGCTGCGCCTCGGGACGATGTACCGCGACGCCGGCAATCTGCCGCTCGCCCGCGAGCACTACGCCGCGGCGTGCGACGCGAACCCGAAGTACGCGCCTGCGCGCGTGCTGCTCGGGGTCGCGCTGCACTCCCTCGGTGCGTCCGAGCACGCGATCGCCGAGTGGCACCAGGCGCTCGCGATCGAGCCCGACAACAAGACCGCGAGGATGTACCTTCGCATGGTGGAGGCGCAGCGGAGCGGGAGCACCGGCGACGCCGTGCCGCGCGACTCGTCGCCGACCATCGCGAGGGGCGGCTCCTGGGATGCGCTCGACGAGGCGACCCCCACGGAGGTGAGCGACCTCCTGTCCACGATGACGGCCGATGCAGCGGAGGAGACGGATCACCCTGCACCGGAAAGCAAACCCTGAACGTTGGCGAAATACTCTCTGCTCCGCGAGGAGGCGCGCCGCGCGTGGCGTGAGCTCCGTGGCAGCGAGCTGTCCGCCGGCCGGACGGCCGTGGCGGTGGCGATCGGCCTGTTCATCGGATCGCAGCCGATCTTCGGCTGCCACACGCCGCTCGTCCTCCTCCTCTGCCTGTGGCTCCGTCTGGATGCAGCGATTGCCTGGGTCGCTGCGAACATCTCCAACCCCTTGTTCGCGCCAGCGCTGCTCACGGCCGAGGTCCAGGTCGGGGCGTACCTCCGCACCGGTCGCTGGCTGCGCTTTCATGAGAAGATGAGCTGGGCGCAAGCACTGTCCGAGTTCCCCGAGCACATGTTCCTCGGCGCCCCCGTGGTCGGGCTCGCGCTCGCCGCGCTCGGCGGCGGCCTGGTCTTCGCGCTCGTCGCGCTGAAGCGGCGCCGCGCGCCCTCGCTGCAGCGCAGCAGGATGGAGCCGTATCGGCTCCCCGACGACGCGCCGCCGTGGGTTCACGCGATCGAGCGCGTCGCAGCGCGGTACAGCCCGCCGGAGGGCGCCACGCCGGCGCAGCGCACCCGGTTTCACTATGTCCGCTTCAAGCTGCTCGGCGATCCTGTCGCGCGGCTGATTGCCGACATCGCCGGCGACCGCCCGGTCGCGCTGGGAGAGGTCCTCGATATCGGGACCGGGGCTGGCCAGCTGCCGATTCTCCTGCTCGAGCTGGGCAGGGCCGCGCGCGCGCGCGGGTTCGACTGGGACCGAGCCAAGATAGAGGACGCCCGCCGCGCGGCCGGCGGGAATCCGGGCGCGCCTCTGTCGCGATCGTCCGAGCCGCCCGGTTCGTCCGGCGAGCCGCGCTCTCTCCACGCCGCCCCCCCGCTGGCCGCTGAGTTCTGGTGTGCGGACGCGCGCGAGGCCGAGCTGGGAGAGGCAGACACCGTGCTGCTCATCGACCTGCTCCACTACTTCCGCGTGGAGGAGCAGGACGCGATCCTGAGACGGGCGGCGACCGCAGTTCGCCCGGGAGGGCGCCTGCTCGTCCGCGAGGCGGACACCGAGCGCGGCCTGAGGAGCTCGATCACGCTCCTCGAGGAGCGCATCTTCACTGCGCTTCGGTTCAACCGCGGCGAGCGTGTGCGCTTCCGCCCTGCCCGCGAGATCGTGGCGCTCCTCGAGCAGCTCGGCTTCTCGTGCGAGACGAAGCCCGCCTGGGGGAAAACGCCGTTCTCGAATGTCCTCATCGTCGGGACCCGGGCCGAGCGCTGAGCCCAAGTCGCGCCTCGCGCCGAGATCTCTTCATGCGCCTCCGGCGCGGCGCCCTCAGCGGTGTCACCGGAACGCCCGATCCAGCGTGCAGGCTCGGCCAGGTGGATTGCCTGTCGATCGAGCGCCACGGAGGGTGAGACGAGCACCGCCGATGATCAGACGAGCACGCGGATGGTCAGAACCTGTCCAGCGCGGTGACGGTTTGCTTTCTCCGGTTCTCTCGGCTCATGAGCCGCCGTATCCGCGGAACGATTCCCCGGTGGCACAGACCATGCTTGAACCGAGGGGGCCTGGCGGTACCCCCCGGCTGTCCGCGTTCCTTCGTGATCAACAGAGGTCGATAGCGCTCAAGGATCCCTCCTTGCTGGAGGATGGGCTCGCCCACGTTGCAAGTTCGCAATATCCGCCTGGGGCGTCCTGCTCAGATGTCTGTGAAAGTGCGTTGGACGCCAGCCCGTTTCGGGACGCGGTGTTGCCTCGAACGCGCAACCGGCGGTCCGCGACGGGACACCGGGTGGATGCAGAGCGGGCCAGGCGCTCACAGCGGCGACGCTCGCGCGCTGCGCCGATCGTGCTCTGCCAGCTTGGCAATCCTGACTACCCCACAGCTCCTGGCGGCTAGATGTGGTGGTCCCTCGATGTCACCCCACGACATGTTGGGGTCCTCGGGTGACGTGACGTGACGCTGCCCGCCTTCCCGTGCCCACGACAGGAGCACGGGCATGGCGGCTCGGCGGTAACCCGGCGTCCTGGGCGTCGGAGCGAGCCTGGGCGCACAGCGGCTGTCGGGAGCAGCCCTCGGCGTCATGTCGCCGGGCGGATCCGTTCAGCAGCGGTCGGGCGGGAGCCGACAGCCCGCGCGCGCGGATTTCTCCACCGCGCGTGCGGGATTCTCCACGGTGTTACGCGGAGAGGCCATTGCTGGAGGAGCTTTTCTGAGGGAGTTCCAGAGGCGTGTACGGCTGCGGAGCTTGCTCCGCCCCGATGTACGACGTCTCCGCGGCTGCCTGGACAGCTCCTGGCTTGCCACGATTTCCCCTGCTGGGCTTGGGGGAAGGCTGGACGTCGATCTCGGTTGGCTTGGCCGGACTCGCCCGGAGCGCGTTGCGGCCAGCTTTAGCGGGAAAAGTACTTCGTCGCCCGCTTCTCTCCCTTCGACGTGATCTTCTTCTCGACGAGCAGCTTCCGAATCGGAAGGGTCAGCTCCTTCGTGGTGGTGCCCAGATCCTTCGCGATCTGCTCCACGCCCTGGCCGCTGTTGGCCCGGATGTGCTCCAGGACCTTCTGCGTCATGGCGGCGAGCTCTTCCTTCGAGCGCTTCTCGCCCTTCTTGCGGGTGGGCTTCGCGGCGCGAGCGGGGCGCCCCGCCGCCTTCTTGACCTCCGGAGGCGCCGGAGGAGCGGCCTTGGCCCGACCTGCTTTGCGCGGCGCGGCGGCGGCAGCGGCCGGCTGGCCCTCCCCTCGCAAGGCGTCGGCGACAGCCTCGAGAGCCGCTTTGCGGACAAGTCCGCTCAGCTGAGAGACGAATGCATCAACGTGGCTTTTGATCTCGGTTTCGACGTTGCTCATTGGATCTCGCGTCCCATGAATAGCTAGAGTTGTCAACTGCTGAACAGCACCGTGCTTGAAAATAATTCGAGAGGTGTCCCCTCAACGTGCGTCGGGAACCCGCGCTCGCGAGCTCCCCGTCCGGTCATGGGGTGCTGGGACGACCGGTCGAGCCGGACTCCAGCCACCACGTCTCCCTGGTGGCTTCGCTCCGCGAAGCCAAGGCTGGTGGCTTCGCTCCGCGAAGCCAAGCCTGGTGGCTTCGCGCAGCGGGGCGAAGCCCGGTGGCACCGCTCCGCGAAGCCAGGCTCTGCCCAAACCCAGGAGGGATGCGATGGACAGCGCCGTGCTCCTCTCTGCGCCGCGCTGCGGCCTCTCTTGCTGCCGCGGGCAGCCCCCGAGCCGCGTGGAGCCAGCGACATTCCCACGAAGATTGGCTTTCCTGTGCTCCGGACACAAGCGACCCACCGCGCAGCAAGCGAAGCGGGCGCCTGACCGAGGGAGCGCGGAGGAGCCTGACCCCCCCGGGGAGCCGTCCTCGATGAGGAAACGTGTCATGGACGAGGCCGCCGTTCCGGCCCACCCCTGTGCGCTGGACCGGAGGTCTTTCATTTCTGCATTCCGCTCGGCCCCGGCGGCGTGTCTGTATGCCCGAGCTCTCGTCTCCGGGCCGAGCTGCTCTCCGGGATCGACCGCAACGTGCCGGCCACCGATCCGCCCTCCGGAGCTGTCGACGTCATGAGGGCTACCCCACCCACCTGCCAGGACATCCCCCTGGCCGATCGGCGCGACGGCCCGAGGCGTATGCGCCCACCCATGTTGCTGGCCGAACGCCACCTCGCCTTGGGTCTGGCTGCGTCTTTTTGCGGCTGTGCTGGAGCTGCCCAGCCTCCGGCCGTGTCCCCCAAACCGCTCGCCGCGCCCGCGCCCCGGTCGCCGCCCCGGCAAGCCGGAAGTCTGCCCGCGGGAGGTCACGAGGCCGCCGCTCCTGCTCAGCCGCTCATCCTGATTCAGGCGGTGACACTCGTGCTGGGCACCAGGGTGACGCTCGCCCGCGGCTCGCCCCCGCGAGCGGAGGCAGAGCGCGGCACCGCCGCCGCCGAGGGCGACATCGATCCCCCGAGCGGGGCGGCGGTGATGGACGCTGGTGGACAGTTCGTCACTCCTCGGCTGTTCGATGCACTCCCACCTCGGGGGCCACCCGACACCAGGCGCAGCGGCGCACCTGGACGGCAGCGAACGGGAACCAGAGGTGGGGCCGATGGCGCCGCAGGCTCAGTCCGTCGATGCCTTCTGGCGACAGGACCCGGGAATCGAACGGGCAGTCGCTGGTGGTGTTACGACCATACAAGTCCTTTCGGGTTCAGGCAACCTGATTAGATGGTGCGCGGTAACGATGGAGCCCCGGCCGGGCATCGGCCCCTCCCAGATGCTTCCCAGATGGTCCCCAGACGCGCGTCACCGTGGCGCCCGGCGGGCTGAAAGTGGCTTGCGGGGAGAACCCGAAGCGCAGCTACGGCGAGGACAAGCGGGCACCGTGGGCCGGCCCGGGCAACCTCGCTCTCCAGCGGGCGGCCTTTCTCAAGGCCAAGAAGCTCCAGACGGACTGGGCGCGATGGCGCGACGAGGAGTCGCGCCGGATTGCGACCGAGGCGAAGACGCCGTCGCCCGCGAGGGCACGAAGCACGAACGCGCGACACCGCAGACCTCCTCCTGCGAAGATCTTGCCGCTCGGTCCACTGGCCGATCGACGGCGTGTCTCGCGTCGAGCCGGGCGCGGTGAGGCATCACCGCTGTCCTCTCCGCCGCCCGTCCTACGGGCGATGGCGAGACAGCCGAGGGCGGCGCCACCGTGATCAGGAAGGCGTCGCCGCGGGCGCGGGCAGCGCACCACGCCACCGGGCGCCGCGAGCGTGCCCCAGACAAAGCCGCGCATTCGCCGCGCCGAGCCTGTCGCCGCGCTCACGCGAGTCGAGCGCGACGAGCTCGGCGGCGTGACTGTCGCGCAGGCCACCGCGCATCCACCGTTCGCGCCGTTCGCCGCTCGAGCGGCCGGCGTGAGATCTCGACCTGGGCGTTCCGCCTCTTCCGCCGCGGCGAGCGATGCCGCGCTGCATGACGGCGTTTCCGAGATGTAAAGGAGAGCCGGCGCGGGCCGCGTCGCCCCCCTGTGACGGAAGGGCCGTGATCGGAGCGCTTGCTGCCGGCGCGCGCGACTTCTAGATCGTTCCGGCCGTGGTCAACCCGAGCGCCAAGCAGGATCCCGAAGCCCTCCTCGCAGCCAAGCTCGCCTCGCTCCCGACGAAGCCTGGCTGCTATCTGTTCATCGACAAGACGGGCGCCGTCGTCTACGTCGGCAAGGCGAAGAGCCTGCGCTCGCGCGTCCGCAGCTACTTTCAGGAGAGCGGGAGCGACGACCGGTACTTCATCCCGATACTCCGGAAGATCGTGGCCGATCTGGAGACGGTGGTGACCGCCACCGAGAAGGAGGCGGCCGTACTGGAGAACGAGCTCGTCAAGCAGCACAAGCCGCGGTTCAACGTCAAGCTGCGTGACGACAAGGACTTCCTCTGCCTCAAGCTCGACACGCAGAAGGAGTGGCCGATGCTCGAGACGGTCCGCCGTCCCGCCCCGGACAAGGCCCGCTATTTCGGCCCGTACCACTCGGCGACGAGCGCGCGGCGGACGCTCCACCTGGTCAACAAGCACTTCCAGCTCCGCACCTGCTCCGATGCCGAGATGGCGTCGCGCCGGCGCCCCTGCCTGCAGTACCAGATCAAGCGTTGCCTCGCGCCGTGCGTGATGGATGTGGACCGGGAGCTCTATACGGAGATGGTCCGCTCGGTCGCGCTCTTCCTCGAGGGGCGCCATGACGAGCTCACGGGCGAGCTCACCGCGCGAATGCGGGACGCGTCGCGGGAGCTCGAGTTCGAGCGCGCCGCCATCTACCGCGATCAGCTCCGGGCGGTCGAGACCGTGCGGGAAGCGCAGCGCGTCGTCTACGTGAAGGACGTCGATCAAGACGTGGTGGGCCTCTACCGCGAGGGGACGCTCGTCGAGGTCGAAGTGATCATGGTGCGCCAGGGGCGCGTGACAGACACGCTGTCCTTCTCGCTCCGCAACATGGAGCTGCCGGACGACGAGGTGCTCGGCGGCTTCCTGAACGAGTACTATGGCGTCGCGTCCACCCTGATCCCCGATGAGGTCCTCGTGCCGGTGTTGCCCGACGGCGCGGAGGGCGTCGCGGAGTGGCTCGGCGATCGGCGCGGCCGCAAGGTGACGCTCTTCGTGCCTCAGCGCGGGCCCCGCGCCGATCTGCTCAAGATGGCGAGCGAGAACGCAGCTCACGCGTTCCGCGAGAAGCAGAGGAGCTCCGACGATCTCGAGGCCCGGCTCGAGGAGCTCAGGGAGCGCCTCCGCCTCCCGACGCTCCCGCGTCGCATCGAGTGCTGCGACATCTCGCATCTCGGCGGCGGCGACACCGTGGGATCGATCGTGGCGCTCCTCGACGGTCAGCCCGACAAGAAGCGCTACCGCACCTTCAACGTGAAGAGCGTGGCCGACGGCGACGACTACGCCGCGATGTACGAGGTGCTCGCGCGACGCTTCCGCCGCGGCAAGGCCGCTCGGCCGGCGAGCCCGCTGGCCCTCGCAGACGCCGTGGCCGGAGACTCCGAGGCGGCCGCGAGCGACGTGTTCGAGGGCGACGTGATGGAGGACGTGACCGAGAACGAACCGTCCGACGGCGATGTGACCGAGAACGAACCGCCCGACGGCGATGTGACCGACGGCGACGCGGCCGAAGAGACGAGCGGCCCGGTGAGCGCGGGCGACGCTCCGCCGGAGACAGAATCTGCGCAGGTGTTCGCGGAGCGGCAGGCGGCCGGGTCGGCCAGCGAGGCGCCGAAGAGCGCGCAGCCCGGCGGAGCCGAGTGGGATCTGCCGGACCTGCTCGTCGTCGACGGCGGGCGCGGCCAGCTCCAGGTCGCGCTGTCGGCGGCGCGCGACCTCGGCCTGCACGACCTACCGATCGTCGGTCTCGCGAAGGAGCGCGAGACGCAGGCCGGCGAGAAGCTCGTCGACCGCGTCTACCTGCCTGGCCAGAAGAACGGTATCCCGCTCCGCTCCACGAGCTCGGCCCTCTTCTTCCTGGCGCGGGCGCGCGACGAGGCGCACCGCTTCGCAAACCACGCACGCAAGCGGCTCGGCAAAGCGCGGCGCCTCCGCTCCGGGATCGAGGACATCCCAGGGCTCGGCAGCCCGGTGAGGACGGCGCTCCTCCGGGAGCTCGGTTCCCTGGAGGGCGTGCGCCGCGCGACCGACGCTCAGATCCTGGCGGTCACGGGCGTGACAAAGCGCCACCTGTCCGCGCTGCGCAAGGTCATCCCCTCTCCCGAGGCCCCGCCGCCCGCCGCGCCGGCGCCGGTCGAGGACGGCGGCGATCCCGACAAGGATCCGGGGCTCACCCGGTGAGCGCGAGCGGGCCCGCTCTGCGATGCACCGTGTAAAGATCACGCTGGGACCGAACCGCGTTCCGGGTTGAGCGCCAAGGCGTTCTCTGCGACGATCCGGACAGCAGGCGCCCGGCTTCGCTCCGGGCGCACGCTGTCGATCCTCGATCAAGAACACCACCTGGCACACCGAGCGCTTCTCGCGGATCCGACCTCAGGGGGGCCGCGCTCGGCGGGCTCCATTCCCGGCGGGGACTGCCTCGTTCCGGGGTTACGCGGCACGTGAGCACCATGGGAGAAGTACGCGCTGGCCACACGCTCGGTCGCTATGAGCTCCTCGTTCCTATTGCGCTCGGGGGCATGGCCTCGGTGTGGGCCGCTCGGACGAGCGGTCAGCTCCCGAGGATCGTCGCCGTCAAGCTGCTGCGGGCCGAGCTGAGCGACGACCCCGACTTCGAGGCGATGTTCCTGGACGAGGCCACGCTGGTCTCGCAGATCCACCACCCGAACGTCGCAGAGACCATCGATGTGGGCGAGGAGGACGGCGTCCTCTATCAGGTGATGGAGCTCATCGACGGCGAGCCGCTCAACCTGGTTCTCCGCGAGAACAAGGCGCGCGGCGGCGTCCCGCTCCCCGTCGCGCTCCGCATCGTGGGCGAGGCGGCCCTCGGCCTGCACGCGGCGCACGAGCTGCGCGGCCGCGACGGCAAGCTCGTCGGCCTCGTTCACCGCGACGTCTCGCCGCAAAACATCCTGGTCGGCTACGACGGATCGGTGAAGATCCTCGACTTCGGCGTCGCCAAGGCCGCCTCGAACCTGCAGCGAACCAAGGTCGGCCAGGTGAAGGGCAAGTACGCGTACATGTCGCCGGAGCAGGCGGGCAGCGAGCCCATCGATCGGCGCACCGACGTCTTCACGCTCGGGATCGTCTTCTATCAGCTCGTGACGGGCAAGCACCCCTTCCTCGCCGAGAACGAGCCTGCGACGGTGCGCCGCATCTGCGACAAGACCGCGGTCGAGCCGCCGCGCACCCTCGTCCCTTCGCTCCCGGAGGACGTCGGGCGCATCCTCATGAAGGCGCTCGCGAAGCCGAGGGACGAGCGCTTCGCCACGATGGCCGAGCTGCGCCGCGCCATCGAGCAGGTGTCGCTCGCGATGCCCCTCGCCACGTCGGACGAGCTCGCCGCGCTGATGCAGCAGCAGCTCGGCCCGCGCGGCGAGCGCCGGCGCGCCGCGATCCAGGAGGCCATGCAGATCGCGCGCGAGCGCCCGATCGGCCCCGACGAGCCGCCCCCACAGCCGAGCTCGGCAGAGGCCGTCGACCCGCCTGGGCGCGCGATCCTGGAGCGCAGCGCGACCGGGCCGCGGAGCTCTCCGCCGCCCGACGGGCGCGCTCGGCGCTGGCTCGTGCCCGTGGCCTTCATCGCCCTCGCGGTCGTCGTGGCGCTCGCGGGCGCGTACCTCCTGCGGTCCTCGCCGGGCCTCCGCCCGTCGCACGGGCGGGGCGGTCTGATCGTGCCCACGGCGGGCTCCATCCAGGCGCCGGTCCTCAGGGCCGCCCGCGCCGCGTCGAAGGCGCTGCGCGGGCGCGCCCCCGGGGGCGCCGCCCCGTAGCGGCCCGCCGGCGGCGGCGTTTCCTTGACGGTTCGGGGATGGCTTTCCAAGATGGCCGCCCTCCCATGGATCTTCGCCGCTCGCCGGAGCTCTGGCGGTTCGCCGCGCTTGTGGCGATCTTCGTCACGAGCGGCCTGGTCATCACCTACCTCGTGCTGCCGCCGCCGGCGGACGACGGCCCCAAGCCTCCGCCGGTCCTGCGCGTGGCGCAGGTGCCGGTGCCGGCGGGCGGCGACCTCGTGGCCAACGCGCTCGACCTCGTGCGCCGCTACGCCACCGGGGAGATCCGGATCGTGCTCCCCGACGGCTCCGCGCGCGCGCTCCGCCGCAACGACCTCGGCGTCGAGATCAACCGGGTCCGCCTCGCCGAGTTCGTCCGCGAGGCGCTCCGCCCGGCGAGCGCGCTCCGCCGCGCGCACGAGCGCGAGGACGAGGACGCGCCGCTCGACATCCCGATCCCGCTTCTTCTCGACTCCGAGCGGGCGATCAGCAAGCTGCTCGATCTGAAGGTCGAGCTCGATTCGCCGGCGGTCGACGCCTATGTCGACCTGGAGGCGAAGCAGCTCAGGCCCGAGAAGATCGGGTATCGGCTGGACGTCTACGGCACGCTCGCGCGGATCGACGCCGCCCTCCGGGCGGGCGAGGACACGGCGCAGGCCAGCGTCGAGACGATCGCGCCGAAGCTCGTCGCGGAGCAGCTCGGCAACGTCAAATTCGACCAGGTGCTCGGCTATTTCGAGACGCGCTACGCGACCGGGGCGAGGTCCAAGGAGAGGACGTATAATCTCAGGCTCGCCGCCTCGAAGCTCGATGGGGTGGTCGTCCTGCCGGGGGAGATCTTCGACTTCAACGAGACGGTCGGCCCGCGCGACGAGGCGCACGGCTACCGCGTCGCTCCGGTCATCGCCCAGGGGGAGCTCGTCGACGGGCTCGGCGGCGGGACCTGCCAGATCTCGGGCACGCTCCACGGCGCCGCGTTCTTCGCGGGGCTCGAGATCGTCGAGCGCTATCCGCACTCCCGTCCGAGCTACTACATCAAGCTCGGCCTCGACGCGACCGTCGTCTATCCGACGATCAACTATCGCTTCAGGAACCCGTTCGACTTCCCGGTCGTGCTCCACGAGACGGTCGCCGGCGGCGTCGTGCGCGCCGAGATCCTCGGCCCCTCGCGCAAGCTCACGGTCACGTACTTTCGCCGCGTCGACGCGGTCGTCCCGTTCGAGGAGCTGGAGCGCCCGGCGCCGAAGCTGCCTGAGGGGACACGGGTGCTCGCCCAGCGCGGCATCCCCGGCTTCAGGACGACGAGCTCGCGGGTCGTTCGCGACGGCGCGTATGGGGTGCGGGAGAAGTGGAGCGACAGCTACCCGCCGACCACGCAGATCGTCCATGTCGGGAGCGGCCCGCGCGACCCGGAGGTCAAGGCGGCCGACGACAATCACCCCGAGTACGTGGCGGACGAGTACCTCGTCGTCACGCAGGGCCCGGACGTCCGCACGCCCGGCGTGACCGGCCCCGAGCCGGGCGGCGGCACCGTCGAGAGCCGCGAGCCGGGGCTCACCGGCGAGCGCGGCTGGACCGAGCGCGCGGGGATCGGCACCTTCCGCGCGAAGGGGAATGAGCGCGAGGGCGCCCGCGCGCGGGGTGAAGACGCCCCGCCCGCCGAGGGCACCGCCATCATGCAGGCCGCGAGCGAGCCCGCGTCCGAGAGCAAAGCGGCGAGAGAAGCCCGAGACCAGAAGGACCCGGCGGGCGACGAGGCGAAGAGCGGCAAGAGCAAGAAGCGGCAGAAGAAGAAGGGCGACGACGGCTGAGCGACCGGCGCCTGCGTGGCGCCGGCAGCCGCGGTCGGCGCCTCCCTGCGCCGGCGGCGGCCTTCAGCGCGCGCCGACCGCCCGGCGTGTCTCCTGGAGGGTCGCGCTCGCGATCTGCCGCGCGCGCACCGCGCCCTCCGCGAGCAGGGCGTCGACGCCCGCCGGGTCGGCCATGAGCTCGGCGTAGCGCCGCCGCGGCTCCTCCAGCGCGCGGTTCAGCACCTCGAACACGGCCTCTTTCGCCTCGCCCCAGCCGATGCCGCTCCGGTAGCGGCCCCGGAGCGCCTCCGTCTCTTCCGGCGTCGCGAACTCCCGGTAGAGGTGAAACAGCGGCGACGCGTCCGGATCCTTCGGCTCGCTCGGGGGCGACGAGTCCGTCTTGTACTTGAAGATCGTCTTGCGCAGCTTCTCCGGCGGCACGAAGAGCTGGATGGTGTTGTCGTAGCTCTTGCTCATCTTGCGGCCGTCGAGGCCCGGGATCACGGCGGTGTCGGCGCTGATGCGCGCCGCGGGCAGGACCAGGGTCGGGCCGTAGATCGCGTTGAACCGCTGCGCGATGTCGCGGGCGATCTCGATGTGCTGGACCTGGTCCTTGCCCACGGGCACGACATTCGTCTTGAACAGGAGGATGTCGGCCGCCATCAGCACCGGATAGCTATAGAGGCCCATGTTGATCCCGGCGTCGAGGTCGTCCATGTCCTCCACGTTCGCGGCGCCCGACGCTCCGGCGCGGGACTCCATGTTCCTGGCGACAGCGGCCTTGTAGGCGTGCGCGCGGTTCATGAGCCCCTTCGCCGTGAAGCAGGAGAGGATCCAGGTGAGCTCGAAGATCTCCGGGACGTCGGATTGCCGGTAAAAGATGACCTTCTCGGGGTCGAGACCAAGCGCGAGCCATGTCGCGGCGACCTCGTGGACCAGGGCGCGGAGCTTCTGCGCGTCGTGGATGACGTTGAGCGCGTGGTAGTCCGCGACGAAGTAGAGCGCGTTCGATGCGGTCCCTGCGAGCGCGAGCGCCGGCTTGATCGCCCCCACGAAGTTGCCGAGGTGCGGCGTTCCGGTGGGCTTGATGCCGGTGAGGACGGTGCTTGCCATGGCTGTCGTGTTCCTCTGAGGGAGCCCATTACGAGCTCTCGGCGGGTGATGCTAGTCCTGCGTGCCAGAAATCCCGCCATGGATTTCTGGGCGTCGCGTCACGGTGGCTTTCGCGCGGCACCTGGGCGCCGCGTCGCGGACGCCGCCCGGCACACTAGCCCTTCGAGCGCCGCGCCGCCCCGCCGCGCGGGGCGCGGTAGGGGTTTCCGCGCCTCGGCGCAGCTGCCTCCGGGGCCCAGTAGGCGTGGCATTTGCGGCAGTGCCACCGCTTCTTCAGGATGAGGAGCGGCAACCCGAGCAGCGCGATGAGGGCGAGGATCTGACCCGGGGCCCACTCGCGGTAGGCGTAGCGCGCTCCGCACGCCGGGCACTTCGGTCCATCGAGCTCGGCCGTCTCGTCGTCGTCGTCGAGCTCGCGATCGTCGTCGACGGGCGGCGGCGGCTTCAGGATCTCGGCTGCCCGCTCCAGCTCCGCGCGCGGCACCTGGAGCCGGAGGCCGAGGGACCTGCCGATATAATGAGGGGTCAGCGTCGCCACGTGCTCATCGGCGAGGAAGGCGCGGATGCCATGAGCGGACAGGGCCGAGCGTCCCATTTGCGCCTCGACGGACTCGCTGTACGTCGCCACCGTGACGAGCTGCTCGGAGCCCGCCGGGGCGCGACGGCGCGGCCGATCGAAGGAGCGCACCCGGCGAGGGTAGCATCCGCCCGCGGCGCAGCGTGTACGGCTGCCGGTTTTCGTGCCACGGTGGGCGGAGGCGGATCGCGAAGCGGATCCCCCGACCGATGTTTGCCGGGACCGCGAAGCGGTTCCCCCACGCTGGCACCTGCGTCATGTCCGGCCGAACGCCGTCATCTCCTGCGCCTCACCCCGACACCCCCGCTCCGCCGGCCGCCGTCCACGCCTCCGCCGGCGGGCGACCGACCGTCGCGCTCGCGGTCTCCGGCAGCATCGCCGCCTACAAGGCCGCCGAGGTCGCCCGGCTCCTGATCCAGGGCGGCGCGCGCGTGCTCCCGATCATGACCCGCGCGGCGCAGCAGTTCCTCGGGCCCATGACGCTGAGCGGGCTCTGCGGCGAGCCGGTGCGCGACACGATGTGGGACCCGGGCTTCGCGGGCGAGCTGCACGTCGCGCTCGCCGCCGAGGCCGACCTCGTGCTCCTCGTGCCCGCGACCGCCGACCTGCTCGCCCGCCTCGCCGCCGGGCGCGCCGACGATCTCGTGACGGCGCTCGCCCTGTGCGCGAAGGGCCCGGTGCTCGCCGCGCCGGCGATGCACCCCCGCATGTGGGCGCACCCCGCGACGGCGCGGAACGTCGCCTCGCTCGAGGCCGACGGGCGCGTGCAGCTCGTCGGCCCGGTCTTCGGCGAGGTCGCCTCGGGCGAGCGCGGCCTCGGGCGCATGGCCGAGCCCGCGGCGATCGCGGCCGCGGCGTTCTCGCGGCTCGCCCCGCGCGATCTCGCGGGGCTCCGCGTCGTCGTCACCGCGGGGCCCACGCTCGAGGACCTCGATCCCGTGCGGTTCCTCGGCAACCGGTCGACCGGCAAGATGGGCTTCGCCGTGGCCGAGCGGGCCGCGCTCCGTGGAGCGCAGGTCACGCTCATCGCCGGTCCCGTGTCGCTCGCCACGCCGCCCGGCGCGGTGCGCGTCGACGTGCGCGGCGCGCTCGCGATGCGCACCGCGCTCTGGCAGGCGCTCGGCGAGGACCTGCGCGGCGCCGACGCGCTGATCATGACGGCCGCGGTGTCCGACTACCGCCCGGCCGAGCAGCACGCGACAAAGCTGAAGCGGACGCCCGATCTCGCCTCGCTGCCGCTCGTCCCGAACCCCGACCTGCTCGCCGAGGTCGGCCTCGCGCGCGCCGGCAGAGCGCGGCCGCCGGTGCTCGTCGGGTTCGCCGTCGAGACCGCCACGGACGACGGCGTGATCGCGTACGCCCGGCACAAGCTCGCGACAAAGCGCGTCGACATGATCGTCGCCAACCACGCGGCGGACTCGTTCGGCCGGGACGACAACCGCGCCACGATCGTGACCCGCGACGCCGCCGATTCGCTCGGCGTGTTGCTCAAGCCCGTGCTCGCCGACCGCATCCTCGACCGGGTCGTGCAGCTGTGCGCCCGATGATCCCGGCCGACGCCGCGCCCCCGCCGGCTGCCCCGGGCTCGCCCCTCCCGGCCCGGCCGCGCGATCCGGGGGCGACCGATCCGCGCGAGCCGCCGCGGGCCTCGCGCCGCGAGGCCGCGCTCATCGCCGCGTCCGTCACCGCCGGCGTCGCGCTCGCGGTCTCGTACGCGTTTCACCCCGATCGCGCGGGCGCGCCCGGCATGCTCGCGGCGCTCGGCGCGCTCTACGCCGTCCTCGCGGCGGCGACCGTGATGTGGCTCCGCCGGCGCGGCGAGCTCCGCGCCGCGCTCCGCCCCCTGTCGGGTGATCTCGCGCGCGGCGCCTTCGTCGCGGCGGTGCTCTACGGCCTGGCCATGGCGGTGCAGCTGGCGCTCGCCCCGCGGGGCTCGCCGCGCGAGGGGTGGCTCTTTCGCCTGTACCTCCAGCTCGGCGACCCCTCGGCCGACGCGCGCGTGTTCGTCGGCGCGGTCGTCTTCGTCGTGGCCGCGCTCGAGGAGATCGTCTGGCGTGGGCTCGTCATGCGCGCGCTCGAGGGGCCGTTCGGTCCGGTGACCGCCTGGCTGCTGTCGAGCGCGCTGTTCGCCGCCGCGCACGTCCCCACGCTCTTTCTGCTCGGCGATCCGCTCGCCGGGCCGAACCCGCTGCTCGTCGCGGCGGGCCTCGGCTGCTCGATCGTGTGGGGTCGCGTTGTGCACCGGACCGGCCGTCTGCCGCCGGCGATCTTCGCCCACGCGTTCTTCTCGTGGGCGATCGTGAGCTTCCCGATCTGGCGCCCGTGACGTCCGGGCGCCCTCGCCGGGATCACCCCTCGAGCTTCGCGAGCTCCTCTTCGGGGACGTCGAAGTCGGCGTAGACGTTCTGCACGTCGTCGTGGTCGTCGAGCGAGTCGACGAGGTTGAGGCAGACCTCGGCGTCGCGGCCCGCGACCTCTTTCTTTGTCTTGGGGACGTAGCCTGCGCCGCTCGACTTCACCGGGATCTTCGCGTCCTCGAGCGCCTTCACGACGGGCTCGATCATCTCGACGCTGGAGAGCACCTGCCACTCCTCGCCCTGGTCGCTGTAGTCGTCGGCGCCCGCGCCGACGGCGATGTCCATGAGCTGATCTTCGGTCGCCGCGTCCTTCGCGATGAGGAGGATCCCCTTCCGGTCGAAGGCCCACTGCGCGGAGCCGCCGGCGCCGAGCTGCCCGTTGTTCTTCTCGAAGATCTTCCGGATCTCGGCGACGGTGCGGTTCCGGTTGTCGGTCATCGCCTCGCAGAGGAACAGGGTCCCGCCGGGGCCGGTGCCTTCGTAGAGGATCTCCTCGTAGTTCGCGCCCTCGAGCTCGCCGGTGCCGCGCTGGATGGCGCGCTTGATCGTGTCGGCGGGCATCGCCTGGCCCTTGGCGTCGTTGACCGCCTTACGGAGGCGCGGGTTGCCGTTCGGGTCTCCGCCGCCCATGCGCGAGGCGACGGTGATCTCCTTGATGAGCTTCGTGAAGAGCTTGCCGCGCTTTGCGTCGAGGGCGCCCTTCTTCCGCTTGATGGTGGCCCACTTGGAATGGCCGCTCATGCCTGTCTGCTCCGTGATGACGGGGCGCTCGCTCGCGGAGCGCGCCCAGGGGAAAGGTTCGGCGCAAGCTGGAGCACCGATGGGTCCGAGGGGAGGGATCGCCGAGGCGCCGGGACCGTCAAGAGAGGGTCGATCTCTCTTTGGCGGTCCCGGCGCCCCCGCGTTTCGGACCGTCTGTCGCTCTAGCGGTGCGCCCGTGTGGAGGCAACCACGACGGCGCCTCGGCCGCCCGCACCCCTCCTGACCAGGAGAACGAGCGCGGCCGAGGCCCTTGACGACCTGGGTTCTGCGGGGGGGCCCGCCGTGTGACTACAGCGCGTAGCCGGTCTCGCCGTGCTCGGTGGCGTCGAGGCCCTCGCGCTCGTCGCTCTCGGCCACGCGCAGGCCGACCAGCTTGTCGACGAGCTTGAGGAGCAGGAAGGTCATGATCGCGGCGTACAGCCCCACGGCCACGATGCCGGCGAGCTGCGGGACCATCTGGCCGGGGTTGCCGGCGATCACGCCGTCGCGGCCGGCCTCGTTCAGGGCCTTCTCCGCGAAGACGCCGGTGAGGAGCGCGCCGAGGAGGCCGCCCACGCCGTGCACGCCGAACGCGTCGAGCGAGTCGTCGTAGCGGAGGCGCTCCTTCGAGACGACCGCGAAGTAGCAGACCGCGCCCGCGAGCAGGCCGATCACGACCGCGGCCCAGGGCGCGACGAACCCGGCCGCCGGCGTGATGCCGACGAGCCCGGCCACGATGCCGGACGCGACGCCGAGCGCTGTCGGCTTGCCCCGCTGCGCCCACTCGACGAAGAGCCACGCCGCGCCGCCGGCCGCCGCCGCGAGGTGCGTGTCGAGCAGCGCCAGCGCCGCGAGCCCGCCCGAGGTGAGCGCGCTGCCGGCGTTGAACCCGAACCAGCCGAACCAGAGGATGCCCGTGCCCGTCAGGGTCATCGTCAGGTTGTGCGGCACGTGCCGCTCGTGCGGGTACCCCGTGCGCTTGCCCAGCACGAGCGAGCAGATCAGCGCCGAGACGCCCGCGGCGAGGTGAACCACGGTGCCGCCCGCGAAGTCGAGCGCCCCCATCTCGAAGAGCCAGCCCTTCTCCGCCCACACCCAGTGGGCGACGGGATCATAGACAAGCGTGGACCAGAGCAGGATGAAGACCAGGTACGCCGGGAACCGCATGCGCTCGGCGAACGCCCCCGCGATGAGCGCGGGCGTGATCACCGCGAACATCATCTGGAACGCCGCGAAGGCGAGGTGCGGCACGGTTCCCCGCTCCACCCCCGCAAGTCCGCGCATGCCGATGTAGTCGAGCCCGCCGATGAGCCCACCCTGCGACGTGCCGAACGCGAGCGAGTACCCGATCGCCACCCACTGCACCGAGATCACCGCGAGCGCCGCGAACGAGTGCATCAGCGTCGCGAGCACGTTCTTGCGGCGCACCATGCCGCCGTAGAACAGGGCGAGGCCCGGCGTCATGAAAAGGACGAGGGCTGTCGATGCCAGGAGCCAGGCCGTATCCCCAGTGTCGATCTTCATGGCACGGGCGTAACGTGCCCGATGTTTCAACGAGGTTTCGGCGCCGCGGCCGGATGCATTTGACAGGGGGTCAGGAAATTTCTGACGCCCGAACCGACAGCACCGGGGCCTTCGCCGCGCGCACCACCCGCTGGGCCACGCTGCCGAGCAGCGCCCGCGCGATGGCGCCGCGCCGGTGCGTCCCGATCACGATCATGTCGGCGCTGATCTCGTCCGCGAGCCGGCAGATCTCCTCGTCGGGGACGCCGGCGCGCAGCACGCCCGAGAGCTCGACGCCGGCCACGCCGCGCCGGCGCTCGAGCACCTCATCGAGGCTCCGCTGCGCCGCATCGGCGAGGCGCGCGGCGTCCTCCGCCGAGGGGATCAGCGACGAGCCTTCCGGGAAGGTGTAGACGGGCAGGCTGTACACGTGCGCAACGACGATCTTCGCGGAGAGCTTTCCGGCGAGCTCGATCGCCTTGTCGAGGGCGAGCTCGGAGGTCTCATCGAAGTCATGGGCCAGGAGGAGGGTCTTCATCTTGCTCCGCGGTGCTGGTGGGCTCGGGCGGCGCGCCGCCGTCTTTCTTGTCCGGCTTTCGTAGCTCCGGACGCGGGTCGCCGGTAGGGGGCTCGTCGAGCGCCGCTGGCGCCGGCCGCTTCGACGCCGGCTTCACCCGCTTGAACAGCGCCATCTTCTTCAGCCGGCTGATCTCCGCGAATTCGCCGCGCTTCACCGTCGCGTTGTGGCGGTCCAGGTCCTTGCCCTTGAGCTCCCCCTCGTCGAGGAGCACGTACTGGAGGATCGCGGCGCGGTCCCCCGGGTAGAAATAGGCTTCCTTCCGGTTCGATATGTGCGGCCCCATCTTGTTCGTCGCGCCGACGATCGCGCCGGGCGGGATCGCCTCGACCTGCTGCCTCACCCACGCGTAGGTCGCTTCCTGCTCGGGCGTGAGATTGCGCGCCACACGCGCGAAGCCGCCCTTGAACGAGGCGTTGTCGATGAGGCCGCCGAACTTCCACGACACGAGCGCGCTCGCCACGAGCACCGCCGCGAGCAGCGCGCGCGAGAGGCGCCGCCCGTCGAGCCCGAGGTACGCGGCCGGCGCGGAGTCCTCGGCCTGCTTGAGCGCGATCGGCGTCAGCGCGAAGGCGATGGGGAAGAGGACCGACGAGTACTGGAAGTGGATCGAGAAGACCGCGTCGCGCGAGGCGAACAGGCAGAACACGAGCCCGTAGGCGAGCATCCACCGCCCGGGTCTGGCGAGGAAGGGCAGGAAGCCAAGGGGGACGAAGAGCTGGAGCAGGAAGAGGATCTTCGGCTCCTCCAGCATGACCTTGAGCACGAAGGCAGGGTTCGTGAGGAGCGAGACGAGGAGGCCGCCGAGCCCGCTCCGGTTCGGCATGAGGTCCTCGTAGTAGTAGGCGAACGAGTACGCGTCCTTGCCCGACATGATGATGCCGGCCGACGTCATGAAGAACAGCTTCACGATGACGAGGTAGACGAGGCTCGTCGCGATGGTCACCCAGCCGAGACGCGCCCTGCCCGCGCGCCGATCGAGGATGGCGTAGAGCCCGATGAAGCACATCAGCAGGGAGACGTCCTCCCGGCAGAGCAGCAGCGCGGCGAGGGTGACCCAGTACAGCCTGTCCCTGCCGGTCTCGTAGAAGTAGAGGAGCCAGACGACGAGCGGCGAGATCAGCGTGAGCGAGTGGAACTCGTACATGTTCGCGCCATGCAGCGCGGGATACATGGCCCACGCGGCGGCGAGCAGGAGCGCCTTGCCGCGGTGCTCGAGCTTGTCGAGCGCGAGCAGGTACACGGGGATGACGCCGGCGCCGAGCCACACCGACTGGAGCACGAGGAGGAACTCCGCCCTCGGGTAGATGAGGTAGAGCGGCGAGAGCAGGACGAGGAGGGGATCGAAGTGCGCGGAGCCGTGGTATCCGGCCTTGATCCAGGAGCAGCCGAGCGGCCGGCCGTGGATCGACTGGTAGAAGATGTTGTCGTAGTACCCGAGGTCCGTCGTCCGCGTGTGCAGCGCGCGGTGGTTGGTGAGCGCGAGCCGGGAGAAGAAGAGGCCGTAGCCTGCCCACAGCGCGAGTGCGGCGAGCGGCGCGAGCCACCTCCCCGCCCTGGCGAGCGCGCCGGCGCGCTCGGGCGCGTCGTCGAGCCCGGGCGAGAGCCGCGCGCCGCGGCCCCAGGCGTAGACGCCCGCGCCCACCGCCGCGGCGGCGAGGGCGGCGAAGAAGATCGCGGTCTTCGGGCTGTCCTTCTCGATGTTCGGCAGCTTGAGCGCGGCGACGAACGGGAGCGCGAGCAGGGGGAGCAGGGCGCGGTTGAGGCGGCCCGCCGTGCCCACCACGTCCCACGAGCGCGTCAAGACCCGCCGCGCCAGCATCACGAGGAAGTAGGCGAGCCCGACCCCCACGATGGCGGCGACGGCGCCGCCGGCCATCCAGCGGCGCTCCAGCTCGGTCAGCTTGTTCGTCGCGAGCGGGGCGAGGCGGCTCGGGTGGGTGAAGACCCAGGCCGTCACGGCGATGCACATGCCGAAGAGGATCGGCCACGGCGCCAGGGTCAAGGTGGCGCGCGCGAGCCGCTCGATAGCGCCGTCGAGCTTCGTGAGCGCGCTGTTCAGCCTGGTGCGATGGTTCTCTGGCATGGGCGAGGCCGGTCCTCGGCTACTTGACCCTACCCCCCGCTGTCAAGGAACGGTGCAGGGGGCGCAGGAAGGGCAGGGCGCCGCCCGCGGACCGCGGTAGAATGGGCCCATGTCGCACTACCGGGATCATCTCGATGCGGCCCGCGCCCGCATCGAAACCCTCGAAGCCAAGCTGAAGGAGCGGGAGGCGGCGCTCGCCGCCCGGGATGCGGAGCTCGCCGAGATCCGAGCCGAGGTCGAGCGGCTGCGCGGCGGATCTGGCGACGACGGCCCGCCCGACGGGCCTCACGGCCGGGGCGGAGGGCAGCGCGCCCTGCTGATGGCGCTCGCGGTGTGCGGCTTCGCCACCGCGACGGGCTACGCGATGGTGCGCCCCGCGCACTGCCCGCAGCGGGGCGCTCCGTACCCCGCGTCGGCCGAGATGCTGCCGCGCTCCCATGACGGGTACGATCACGGGTCGAACCGGGTCGACGCGGCGCGCCTGCGCGTGGGCAGGGCCGCGGGCGCCGCGCTCGAGCACGGCCGGGTCCGCGCGCAGCGCTGCTGGCAGCCGGGCGGCCCGAGCGGCGAGGGGAGCGTGACCGTCACCTTCGCGCCGAGCGGCGAGGCCCAGGTGGAGCTGGACGGCCCGCCCTATGCCGGGACCGAGGTCGGCGAGTGCGTGAGCGACGCCTTCCGCGCCGCCGCCACGCGCGTGCCGGCCTTCAACGGGGAGGCCCTCACCCTGACCACCCCCTTCTCTCTTTAGCGGGTGCGCGCCGCGAACGGCGTGGGGGAGGGGACTCAGGGCTGGGTGGCGGGGGCGGTGGGTGGCGGGGCGATCTGCCAGCTCACGAAGCCCAGGGCGGCGACGGTGAGATAGATGACGGCGAAGACGAGGAGGCCGAAGCTCACGCCGTGCTCGGCGGTGAAACCAAGCGACGGGAACACGAGGGAGAAGAAGAGCTCACGGACGCCGACGCCAGCGATCGAGATCGGCAGGAGGCTGAGCAGGTTCGCGATGGCGAGCAGGCACGTGGTGTCGAACAGCGAGAGCGGTAGCCCGAGCGCCCTCGCGAGCAGGTAGCCCTGGACGAAGTTGACGATGAACGTCGCCATCGTGACGGGGAGCGCGACCCAGAGCCCCCGCCCGACGTGGGCCCGCAAGGCCACGAGGAAACGGCGCGTCGCGCCAGGCTCCGCGTCCGCCGCGGGCTCCTTCACGAATTTGCCGGACACGGCGAGCATCAGCCGCTCGGCGAGCCCGGGGATGAGCAGCACGAGCGGCGCGAGGACCGTGAGCGCAATGCCACCCCAGGTCAGCCAGGCCAGGCGGCCAGCGATGACCGCGCTGTAATGCGCCACGCCGACGGCGACGAACGCGGCCAGCACATAGAGATCGCACAGCCTGTCCATCACGACAGAGGCCAGCCCCTCCGCGTAGGGCACGCCGAGGTCATGGCGCAGGTAGCGGATCCGGAGGACGTCGCCGATGCGCCCCGGGGTCAGCATGCCGACGTAGAGCGACGTCAGGAACGACGCCCAGGCGCGCCCGAGGGGGTAATGGATGCCCCGGGCGCGGAGCAGCGCGTCCCAGCGGACCACCTTGAGGTGGATGTTGACGAGGTTCAGCGCCGCGGCGAGCACGAGCGGGGCAGCCGAGGCCGAGGCGAGCACGTCGAGCACCGCGCCCCGATCGTCGATGCGCAGGATCACGACTGCGAGCAGGAGCGGTCCGACGAGGCGGACGAGCGCCCTGACGGCTGTGCGGCGCATGCTCAGCGCGGGGCTGCGAGGCAGAGGACCCAGGGATAGGAGGTCGTCATCCGCAGGATGTCGAAGCGCGGCTCGATGAGCCGGCGGAACGACGTCGGGTTCCAGTGGTTGAAGTGATCGCTGTCGTTGCCCAGGCGGAGCACGTTGTTCCCTGCGAGCAGGTTCGAGAGCTTGAAGAACGGCTCGTGCGGCACGGAGAGGATGACGCGCGCGGGTGCGAGCCGCTGGATCTCGGCGAGCGCCCGGTCGGGCGTGTGGAGGTGCTCGAGCACCTCGGCGCAGATCACGAGGTCGAACCCGGGCGAGAGCTCGCGCAGCTCGCCGAGCTCATAGGCGCTCCCGACGCGCGCCTGGATGTGCGGGAAGAGCCGCTGCAGCCGCTCGATATCGGCGGCGCTGAGGTCCACGCCGGTGAACTGCTTCTCCGGGAACTTCTCGGAGAGGTAGCCGGAGAGGAAGCCCTCCCCGACCCCGATCTCGAGCACGCGCTGGACCGGGTTCGCCTCGATGAAGAGATCGTGAATCGCGGAAGCGAAGCGCTGGATGAGCTTCCGCTTCAGCGCGCCTGCATTCCGGTATTTCGGGGTCTCGAAGCGGCCGAAGTAAGCGTCGGATATCACTCGAGCTCCTCGCGGACTGGCAGCTCGTCCGCCTGGTGCCGTTGCTGCATCTGGAAGGTGAGAAACTCGCCGATGAAGCCCATCGAGAAGAACTGGATGCCGAGGAGGATCATCAGCACGCCGAGGAGGAGCAGCGGCCGATCGCCGATCCTGTACCCGAGCAGCCAGAGGAGGCTCAAGTACGCGTTGATCGTCACCCCGACCGCCGCGAACACGAGGCCGATGAGGCCGAAGAGGTGCATCGGCTTCTTCGAGTAGCGCGTCAGGAACATGACGCTGAGGAGGTCGAAGAAGCCGCGCAGGATGCGCTCCAGGCCGTAGCGGGAGTTGCCGTACTTGCGGGGGTGATGGCGCACGGGGATCTCCGCGACACGGAAGCCCTGCCACGCGGCGAGCGCCGGGATGAACCGGAAGAGATCGCCGTAGATCGGGATGGTGCGCAGCACCTCGCTCCGGTACGCCTTGAAGCCGCAGTTCATGTCGTGGAGCTTCACGCCCGTGACCGAGCGGACCGTCCCGTTGAAGATGCGGGACAGGACAAGGCGGTTCTTGGGGTCGAGCCGGTTGACCTTCCAGCCGACCACGACATCGAGCCCCTCCTCGACCTTGGCGATGAAGCTCGGCAGATCGGCCGGGTCGTCCTGGAGATCGGCGTCCATCGTGACAACCACCGTGCCCCTCGCCTTGCGGAAGCCGGCCGTCAGCGCCGTCGCCTTGCCGAAGTTCTTCCGCAGCCGGATGCCCTTCACCACCGGGTTCTCCGCGCGGATCCTGGAGATGACGGCCCAGGTGTCGTCCGTGCTGCCGTCATCCACGAAGATGAGCTCGTAGGTGAAGCGCCCCCTCAGCGCCTGATCGACGCGCTGCGCGAGCTCGGCCAGGCTCTCCGCCTCGTTCAGCCCCGGGACGACCACCGAGACGTGCGGCGCTGTCGAGGCGGCCGGCGCAATGGAGGGCGCCATGAGGCTCGGACGAGGATCGAAGGCGGAGAGCCCGAACGTGACTCGGTCCTCCTGAGCCTCCGTAGGGGCAGGTGTGGGGGGTTGGTCCACAATCACGGCGGCGGAGGATAGCAGATCGCCACAGGAACGTGCGGTTCCGTCCCCGGGAAGCGTCACCGGATGCCGATCGCGCGAAGGCAAGGTGCTGCCGGTCACCGGCAGGGGGAGGGGTTCGGAGAAGGGGTTCGGAGAAGGGTTGCGGAGGCCCGGCAGGGGTTCGGAGAAGGGTTGCGGAGGCCCGGCAGGGGTTCGGAGAAGGGTTGCGGAGGCCCGGCAGGGGTTCGGAGAAGGGCTGCGGAGGCCCGGCAGGGGTTCGGGGAAGGGCTGCGGAGACCCGGCAGGGGTTCGGGGAAGGGCTGCGGAGGCCCGGCAGGGGTTCGGGGAAGGGCTGCGGAGACCCGGCAGGGGTTCGGGGAAGGGCTGCGGAGGCCCGGCAGGACGCCATGAGCCGCCGGCCGGTCGTGCGCCGGCCGGCGGTCGCGCTCATTCGGGCGTGCTCTCCGGCGCCTCGGGCTCCTCGGCGTCCTCCTCCGTGGCGTCCTGCTCCTCCTCCGGTGCGGCGGCCGCCGGGGCGCGCTGCGGGCTGCGCTCGAGCAGGGCGAGGAACGGCGCGTGGAGCGCCTGGAGGAGCTCGCGCTGCTTGCCGCTCGGCGTGTGCTCGATGAGCCAGCCGATGTCGTCGTGAATGGCGTTGAACGCCTGCGTGCACGCGACAACCGCCTCCCGGATGCGCTTCGACCGCGCGACAGCGCGCTTCTGGCCGGAGCTGCGGCCGAGCCCCTTGGCGAGCGCCTCGGTCGCCTCCTCGATGCGCTTCAGGTACGCCCCGGCGCCGACCTTCTTCACGTCGGCGGCGAGCGGCGCCTTGCCGGCGACCGAGAGCTGGTGCCAGCCGTGGTCGACCTCGGCGTCGTACGTGTACCGGGTCTGCTCGGTGCCGGCCCCCGCGAGCAGGGCGCCGCGGAGCCGGACGGCCGCGTCGCGCTGCGCAGGGTCCTTGCCCTCGACCGCCGACGCCAGGAACAGGTGCAGCGCCCGCTGGGCAGTGTCCCACTCCGTGTCGAGCTCGGCGAGCGCCGCGGCCGAGGCGACGCCGAGCGCCTCGTCGAGCGCCGCGATGCTCCAGATCGCGCGCGCCTTCCAGATCACCGGCTTCGGCGCTTCGAGGAGCAACGCCGCCGGGACGCGGTTCGGAACATCGTACTTGTCGATAGAGACGCTCTTCCACGCGCCTTGCGCGAGATCACGCGCGAACGCGCTGAACGCCTTGTCTGTGACGAAGCTGTATCCATAGGATGCCATCGTTCTCTCTCTCCGATCCTCCCCCAGGAAGCCGTGCATTCTAGCGAGAAGCGCGCGCGCTCCCGCAAGCGCTTTGCGCGAGGAGCCCGGTCGGAATCGTGCTCGGCGCTCGCTCGGTCTCCCTGCCGCTCTCTGCCGCTCCCTGCCGCGGCGGCGATCGCCGCGAGCGGTTTCTTTCTTGGGGCCCTGCAAATCGGGTGAGCACTCCGGAGGCGCTGCCCCGACATGAGAGCCGACGGCGGCGCCTCCTTCGGGGGGCTCGCCCGCGAGGCACCCGCCGATGGAGACCACGACAGCGAGGCACCCGCCGATGGAGACCACGAGACGGCCGACCCACGCCGCGGCGCCGCCGGACGTCACGGCGGCCCTGCCCACCGCCGCGCTGGCCGCCACCGACGCGTGCCCCCCGCCGCAGCTCACGATGCCGCAACTCACGATAACGAGTACCGTCGACCTCGGGAAGGAGCGTGCCAGCGACGTGAGCGACGCCGGAGAGCCCATCGAGCCGCAGGTGTTCCAGCCGGGTCAGGTCTTCCACCAAGTGGAGATCGTGCGCTTCATCGGCGCCGGGTACTCGGGCGAGGTGTACGAGGTCCGCCACCGGATCACCGGGGCGCGGTGCGCCCTCAAGATCATGCACCTGCGCGACCGGAAGGACGCGAGGAAGGCGGAGCGGAGCCTGGCCGAGGCGCACGGGATGTTCGGGATCCAGCACGCCAATGTGGTCGAGGTCTTCGATATCGGCTGCGAGGCCGACGGCACGGCCTGGATGCTCATGGAGTTCCTCGACGGGCCGACGCTGGCCACCGTCCTGGAGCGCCAGGGGCGGCTGTCGCCGCTCTTCGCGCTGCACGTCGCGCTCGAGGTCGCGTGGGGGCTCGACGCGGCGCACGAGAACCAGATCATCCACCGCGACGTCAAGCCGGACAACATCGCCTTCACGGTGGACGGGTGGGTGAAGGTCGTCGATTTCTCGATCGCGAAGGTCATCCCTTACGAGATGCGGACGACCCAGCGCAACGTGCGCCTCGGGACGGCCGCCTACATGGCGCCGGAGAACCTCGCCGGGTCCGAGGCGGACGCGCGCTTCGACGTCTACTCGCTCGGCCTCGTGCTCTGGGAGATGATGGCCGGCCGCCACCCGTTCTGCGACGCCTTCCAGGACCGGACGATGCTCGTGAACTGGCAGTTCTTCGCGGACCCCGAGCCGCTGTCGGGGGTGACGGGGCTGCCTGAGTACGTGGACGAGGTGATCCGGCGCGCCACCGCGAAGCAGCCCGTGGCGCGGTACCTCTCGATGGCCGAGATGGCGCAGGCGATGATCGCGCTGCGCAGCCGCCTCGCGAAGGACGAGGCCGAGGGGCGGATCTCGCTCGTGGCGCCGCCCGGCGAGCCGCCGATCCCCGGCCGAGCGGGCAAGCGCGCGGTCTACCAGCCGCCGGCGACGGGGCCGACGCTGGAGGTGCCGCGGCGGGAGCCGTCCGCGAGGGTGGTGGTGGCCTCGCCGGTGCCCGCCCTGGGGCCGTGCGGCACGGCGCCGGTCGACTGGGAGAGCGTCCGGGCGGCGGGGTTCGGGCCCGGACCGTGGCCGGCGGAGCGCGCTGGGGACGGCCGCGCGCCGGGCAGCGCCGGGAGGACGGCGCGGGGGACGGAGATCCTGCCGGTGGCGGAGCGCTCGTCGCTGTCCCGGCCGCCTCCGCCGGGGTCCTCCCCGCCGCCCGCGGCGCGCACGACGAGCCCGATGCTCCGGCAGCTCCCCGCGGCGCGCGCCGGGGCGGTGGACGAGCGAGGTGCCGGGGCGCGCGTCCGGCGCGAGGTGCGCATGGCGCCGTGGGTGCTGATCGCCCTGGTGCTCTCGTCCTCGGTGGCGAGCGCGCTCGCGGTGCGCTGGCTCGCGCCGCCGGGGGCGCCCGCCGCGCCCGCGAGCTCGGTGGAGGCCGCCGGTGCCGCCGGCGCAACCTCGGTCTCGGTCGGGTCGGCCGCAACCCCGGTCGGGTCGGCCGGCGTGGCCGCAACCTCGGTCGGGTCGGCCGGCGTGGCCGCAACCTCGGTCGGGTCGGCCGCAACCCCGGTCGGGCCGGCGGCCGCAACCCCGGTCGGGCCGGCGGCCGCAACCCCGGTCGGGCCGGCGGCAACCCCGGTCGGGCCGGCGGCAACCCCGGTCGGGCCGGCGGCAACCCCGGTCGGGCTGGCGCCCGCGCGCGCTGGGGCGTCGCCCGCGCCACGCCGGCCTGCGGCGACGGCCGCGCCGAAGCGGCAGGAGGCCGCGCCTTTCGGGGCGTCGCCGATCTTTTGAGGGCGCGCGGGCGGACGGACAGCTGGAGCGCGCGCGAGCGCGAAAAGGACGCCGTGATGTCACACGAGGACGAGGAAATCGACGAGGAGCGGCTGCGCACAGCGCGCGTCGTGGCGGAGACGGTCGAGCGGAGCCTCGCGCCGTACCGCGGGCTTGTGCCCGAGGAAATGCTCGCGCAGCTGCGCGAGGCGATCGAGGACGAGCTGGTCAAGAACCCCTATTCCGTCGCGCTCCTGCGGCAGCTCATGGCGCGGCCGGCGCCCGAATCGAGCGGGGAGGTGCCGCGCGAGGGCGCGCCGCTCGACGGGCGCGATCCGGGCCGCACGGGGGGCGCGGCGGGCGGCGGGAGGGAGGGGGCGTGACCGGCGGCTCGGACAAGCATGCCGAGGTGCTGCCGCTGCTCACCCCGAGGCAGCGGGCGCTCGTGGAGCACGCGTTGCCGAAGGTCGAGGCGCGCGCCCGGTGGCACGCGCGCCGGTACGCGGGGCTGGTCGACCGGGCGCAGCTCGTCGCGGAGGGCAACGCGGCCGTGGTGGACGCGGTGCGCCGGTACGACGAGGCGCAGGACACCTCGTTCGAGGGCTACGCCATCGCGCGGATCGACGGCAGCATGCTGGACCTCGTCCGCGCGGAGACCACGGCGCGGCAGCGCGACGTGGCCATGCGCCGCGCGATGGCGGCGCTGTCGGCGCACCACCGGGGCGGGTTCGACGTGCTGCGGGACGGGCCGGAGGAGATCCAGGCGCGGCTGCAGGCGTTCAGCGACGCGCTCGCGGTGGTGGGCGTCGTCGCGGGCGTGGGGGTGGCGCAGCGGTCGCCGCCCGGCGAGGACGCGGCCGAGCGCGCGGAGTACGCGGTGGCGGTGCGGGCGCTCGGGGAGGCGCTGGCCGAGCTGCCGGAGGACGAGCGGCGCGTGATCGGCGCGGTGTTCGTGGACGGCATGGACATGCACGAGGCGGAGGCGTTCCTCGGCGTCGCGTACATCACGGTGCGGCGGCGGCTCGAGCGGGGCCGGGAGCGGCTGCGCAAGGCGCTCGTGAAGCGGGGGGTGACGTCGGCGCCGCCGCCGCGGGACGAGCCTGGGGTCGGCCCGGTGCTGCGCGGGGTGCTCGAGGATCCACCGGCGGGGCCGGGGGCGAGGGAGCGGGGGCGCGGGCGGTAGGCCGCGCGGCGCGGGCGGCAGGGAGCGAGGCGATGGCGAAGCAGGACGGCGAAGCGCCGGGGGTGCCCCGGCCGATCCAGAGCCAGGGCGAGGACGCGGCGAGGGCCTACGCGGTGGGCGAGGTCGCGCCGCGGCCGCTGCACCCGACGCTGGAGATGGAGCGGGTCCACCTCGAGGATCCGCGGCGGGTGCCGCCGCCGCAGGCCGACGCGCGCCGGGGCGGCGGGGCGCGCAACCCGGCGCAACGCGCGCCGCTCGCGGACGTGGGGGCGCCGAGCGTGTCGATGCCGGAGGGGCTGCCGGTGACGAAGCGGCAGCCGATCGTGATCGACAGCGAGATCCTGGCGGAGTGGCACGGGGGACGAGGCGAGGGCGGCGGGGCCGCTGGGAGCGAGGCGGCGACGGGGGATGCCGCGGCGGAGAGTGCGCCGGCGGGGAGCGCGGGAGCAGCGGGCGGGGCACCGCGGCTCGCGGAGATCGCGGCGGCGCGGCGCGCGGCGCGCCGGGCGGGCGGGCGGCGCGCGGCGGCGGTGCTGGTGATGGGCGTGCTGCTGGCCATCGCGGTGGCGGTGGTGCGATCCGGGTGGGGAGCGAGAGACGGTGCGGGCGAGGTGGCGCGTGGCGCAGGCGGTGCGGCGCAGGCCGCGGCGGCAGCGGTCCGGCGGGCGGAGGGGATGGCTGCGGCGAGCGCAGGGGTGCCGGTGGCGAGCGCGGCGGGGCCGGTCGCGAGCGAGGCGGGGCCAGTTGCGAGCGAGGTGGCGCCGCCGGTTGCGAGCGTGGCGCCCACAGCAGCTGCCGTCTCCGCGCGGCCGGTGCCGCGCGGAGAGGCGGCGACAGCAGCGGCGATGACCGCGCAGCAGAGCAGGCGGGGGGCGCCGGCCGGCTCGCAGCGCGCGTCGCCGGTTGCGAGCGCTTCCGCGGCGCAGGCGCGGGACGCGCCGAAGCGGCCGGCGGGCGCGGCGCCTGCGCGGGAGGGACCGGACGCGCCGCCGCCGCCGAGCCCCTACGACACGCCGAACTTCGATTGAGCCGCCGGGATGGATCGACGATGGAACACGCGATGAGGAACCTGACGATGCACTTGACGGGCGCGGCGCTCTGCGCGCTGTGCGCCTTCGCGCCGGCCGCGGCCCTCGCGCAGGCCTCGCCGCCGAGCGCGGCGGCAGCGGCCGGGGAGGACGAGGCGCGCGGCGACAACGCCCGCGCGGCGCAGCTCTACCGGGAGGGGAACGATGCGTTCAAGCAGAAGCGGTGGTCGGACGCGGAGCTTTTGTACCTGAAGGCGTGGTCGCTGGTGAGGTCGTTCGACATCGCGGCGAACCTCGGAGAGGTGCAGCTCCAGCTGAAGAAGCCGCGGTCTGCGGCGACGTTCCTGTCGTTCGCGCTGAGGACGGCGCCGCCGTCGGCGAAGGCGGAGCAGATCGCGCGGATGCGGCACTTCCTCGACGAGGCGAAGGCACAGGTGGGGACGGTGCGGGTGCGGCTGAAGAACGTGGCGGACGTGGAGGTGTTCGTGGACCTCGAGCGCGTGCCGGCGGAGGAGGTGAAGCACGAGCTCTACCTGGAGCCAGGGCCGCACCTGCTGGTGATCCGGCGGGCCGGGTACGAGGACGAGCATGTGGGGGTGCTTGCGGCGCCGCGGATGACGGAGACGATCGAGCCGGAGCTGAAGCCGAAGGCGGAGAAGGCGCCGGTGGCGACGGGGCCGGGAGCGGCGGGGCCGGGAGCGGCGAGCGCGGCGGGGATGGGGGGCGCGAAGCCGAAGGCGCCCGCGACGGGGGCGCAGGTGGACGAGCGGCGGAGCTGGGTGCCGGTGATCGCGCTGGGGGCGGCGAGCGTCGTCGGGCTCGGGGTGGCGGTGGGGTTCACGGCGGCGTCGAACGGGGCGAAGGCGGATGGCGAGGCTCAACAGGCTGCAATCTGGAATGCTCCTGGCGCATGCGTGGACGCTGCGGGCGCCTACGCGGACGTGTGCGAAGAGCTTCGGAAGGCGGCATCGCGTACTGACACGTTCGCAAACGCTGCGCGTGTGGCCTATGTGGCATCGGGCGTCCTGGCTCTCACTGCGGTGACCTACGCCCTTTGGCCGCACGACAAGGGCAGCGGAGCTGCCGGGCGTGTGCTGGCGGTTCCGCGGCTTCACGCGTCCGGTGCCGAAATCATCCTGGCAGGCGCATGGTAACGAGCGAGGAAGCAATGAGAGTGCGACGAACCCGCTGGCTGCTCGGTGCGTTGGGGATCGCTGTCCTCATCGGCGGCTGCGATGCCGTGTGGAGTAACCTGGAGGAGGACTGCTCCTTCACTCTGATGTGTGAGGAGTACCGGGGGCGATGGAGGATCAACGAGACGCCGCTCAAATGCGTCCCGAGCGAGAACGGCGGCGTGGTGGTGGACGACGGGTGCGGGGTGTTCGTGTCGTCGTCGGGGAGCGACGAGAACGCGGCGACGAAGGAAGCGCCTGTGAAGACGCTGGCTGCGGCGCTTCTGCGTGCGCAGGAGAACGAGACGCGGCGGGTGTACGCGTGCGCGGAGGCGTTCGAGGAGGCGGTGGAGGTCGCGGGGAGCGTGACGATCTACGGGGGGCTGGACTGCGCGAGCGGGTGGGGCTGGGCCGGCGAGCAGAGGAAGACGGTGCTGACGGCGACCGCAGGCGAGATCCCGCTGGTAGTGCGCGGCGGGGGAGCTGAGGCGAACGTGCGCGTGGAGGACGTGCACGTGCAGGCGCGCGGGATCGACGCGGACGACGTGACGCTCGCGGGAGCGTCGTCGATCGCGGCGGTGGCGGAAGAGGCGAACGTGGAGCTGGCGCGGTGCGTGCTGGAGGCGGGAGATGCGGCGGCGGGAGCAGCGGGAGCTGCGCACGAGACGAGCGCGATGGGGGGAGCCGAGGGCAAAAGCGGCGGCGAGGCGTGCTCGGCGGAGATCGTGGTGCCGGGCGGGAGCGTGAAGAACGACTGCGGCACGCCGGACGACCCGAGCGACGATTCGCGCGGAGGCTCAGGCGGAAACGGCGAAGCGGACGCCGCCGTCGCCGGTTCGCCCGGTGCTCCAGAGTACTTGGTCAACGGAGGCAAGGGCGAAGGTGCAGACCTGTGCTTCAACGGGACCGCAGGAGAGAACGGCCCCGAGGGCGGCCCTGGTGCGGGCGCGACGGGTCTCGGCAAGATCAGCGCCAGCGGCTTCACCGGCGCCTCCGGCCGCGATGGCGTGAAGGGCGGCACTGCGCAAGGCGGAGGCGGAGGAGGCGGAGCGAAGGGCGGCGCAGGCACAGACAAGTGCCCGAACGAAGCGTTGGCCGGCGGGGCGAGCGGCGGCTCTGGAGGTGCGGGCGGTTGCGGCGGGGCCGGCGGGAGAGGTGGCGGAGCGGGCGGGTCGAGCATCGCGCTGATCAGCCTGAACGCGGCGCTGAGCTTCGAGGAGGTGACGCTGAAGACGGGGCGCGGTGGAGCCGGGGGCAAGGGCGGGGCCGGTCAGGATGGCGGCGAAGAAGGAGCGGGCGGCCCCGGCGGCAAGAAGCCCGAGGCAGCGACCGCGTTGAACGACGCCTGCTCGGGCGGGGCTGGCGGCAAGGGAGGTCCAGGCGGCTCCGGCGGCGGCGGTCGGGGCGGTCACGCGATCGGGATCGCGTACACGGGCGCGGCGCCGCCGGTGCAAGGAGCGACGGTGGAGCTGGGCGAAGCGGGCCAAGGCGGCACGGGCGCGGATGCAGAGGGCGAGGGGGCGGCGGGCGTGAAGGCCGAGGTGCAGGCGTTCTGAGGTGAGGTCGTGAGCGGCGCTGCTGCTGCGGCGGAGCGTGCGCCGCGGTAGCGGCGCGGAGCGGTGCGGAGAGGACGACGGGCGAGACGGCGCGCCACGGCAGGCGTGGCGAACGGCGGACGTGTGCGCGCGCGGCAGGACAGCGAGCGCGAAGGAGCGAGCACGTGGATGGCGGACGTTGCACGGATGATGAGGAAGCGACCGTGAGGCGAGCGGTGCGCGCGGGATGGCTGGTGACGTCGGTGCTGCTTGGCAGCACGGCAGCGCCAAGCAGCGTCCGGGGAGAGGAGCGAGCGATGCCCGCGTCGAGCGAGAGCAGCGAGCGTGACCGCGCGGTGCGGGACTTCGAGGAAGGCCGCAGGGCGCACCTCGCGGGCCGGCTGGAGAAAGCGGAGCTGTTCTACCTGCGGGCGTGGGCCCGGATGAAGTCGTACGACATCGCGACGAACCTCGGGCAGGTGCAGCTGCTGCTGAACAAGCCCGCGTCGGCGGCAAAGTACCTGGCGTTCGGCGTGCGGACGGTCGGTCCGGAGATCGAGCCGGAGCGGCTTCTGCGGATGCAGGCGATGCTCGACGAGGCGAAGGCGCGGGTGGGGACGCTGCGTGTGCGGGTGACGAACGTGGCGGACGCGGAGGTGCTCCTGGACGGCGGCCGCGTGCCGGAGGAGGAGGCGAAGCACGAGCTCTACCTGGAGCCTGGGCAGCATGCGCTGGTGATCCGGCGCGCGGGGTACGAGGAGGCGGTGATCCCGGTGGCGGCGGTGGCGGGATCGCACGAGGAGATCACGAGGGAGCTGAAGCCGAAGGCGGCGACGCGGTCAGGAGCGGCAGGCGCGCTGCTGATCGGGGACGCGAAACCGAAGGCGCCCGCGGCGGGGGCGCGGGTGGAGGCGCAGCGGAGCTGGGTGCCGGTGATCGCGCTGGGGGCGGCGAGCGCGGTGGGGCTCGGAGTGGGGGTGGGGTTCACGGTGGCGTCGAACAGCGCGAACGACGAAGCGCACGCACAGAGCCGCTCGATCCGGGACGCTGGAGGGCAGTGCGTCGCGCCGTCGGTTGCATTCACCGCGCGGTGCGCTGAGCTGGATCGATTGGGAGCTGAGGCCGACGGCCTGGGTACCGCCGCGTTCGGCAGTTACATCGCGTCCGGCGTGTCCGCGCTCGCCGCCGTGACGTGTGCGCTCTGGCCCAGGCGAGCAGGGACCATTTCGACGGTGCTGTCGGTACGACCCGACCTCCGTCTGAACGGCGGTGGCATCGTCGCAGTGGGCACGTGGTGATGAGGCGGAGAGGTCACATCATGACACTTCGAAGAATGCGGGCGCTCACGGCAACCACGGCGCTCGTCATCGGCGCAAGCGCCTGCGATGGGCTCTGGTTCTACATCCACGACGATTGTGACCTGACGCTCACGTGCGAGCACTTCCGACCGACGAGCAGCAGTAGCGGGACGCCTGATGCGTGCGAAGCGGACCCGACCGAGGACGCGAGCACGGCGACGGACGAGTGCGCGGTGTTCGCGAGCGCGAACGCTCTGCGCGGAGGCGACGGCACCAAGGCGACGCCGTACGCCTCGCTCGCCGAGGCGATCGTCCACGCGCACGGCAAGCGGGTGCTCGCCTGCACGAGCTCCGCCTTCGCCGAGAGCGTGACGATCGACGCCGACATCGAAGTGATCGGCGGCTTCGACTGCGCGGCCGGGTGGACGTGGAGCGCCGAGGCGCGCAGCGCGATCGAGGCGCCCGCGGATCAGATCGCGCTCACGCTGACCGAGGCCGCGAACGGCGCGAAGGTGCGGAGCTTGAAGGTGAACGCCGCAGACGCGACGCTGCCGGGCGGGTCGTCCATCGGCGTGGCGGTCGCGGACATCGAGGCGGAGCTTTCGCAGGTGGACGTGACCGCAGGCGGCGCGATGGACGGCGCGAAGGGCGAATGGCCAGCGGAAGCGCCGCAGGCGGGAGCGCCGGCTGGGGCGATGGGGAACGCCTGCGGCGTCGTCCTCGGTGGCGAACCCGGCACGACCACGTGCGAGGACGGCGAGACGACCGGCGGCCGAGGCGGTCGCGGAGGAAGCCCAGGGATTGAGGAATGCAACGGGCTGCGCGGGGAGGACGGCGCGCCGTTGCCGAAGGAGAATCCTGACGAATACGGGCTCGGCGGCATCGGTGAAACGGATGCCGAGGAGTGCAGAGATGGCGAGTACGGCAAGCGCGGCGACCCCGGCACCGCCGGCGCCGCGGGCATCGCCACGACGCTGACGCTGACGGGCATCGCGGGCGGCGACGGCGGCACGGGCACATCGGGCAAGCGAGGTCAAGGGGGAGGAGGAGGCGGCGGCGCGAAGGCGGGGCCGTTCTGCACGGTCGGCGAGGAGGTGGTGGTGGGCGTTGGGGCGAGCGGCGGCGGAGGCGGAGCCGGCGGGTGCGGGGGCAAAGGCGGCGGCGGCGGCAAAGCCGGCGGGTCGAGCGTCGGGATCCTCAGCCTCGGAACGAACCTGCTCCTGACCGACGTGAGCGTCGCCGTGGGCAAGGCGGGCAAGGGGGGAGAGGGAGTGCTCGGACAGAGCGGTGCCGCTGGAGTCCGTCGCGGTGCCGGCGGCGCCGGCTCGGGACTCGCCCCCTCAACCTACGGCTGCGGCGGTGGCGCTGGCGGCTATGGCGGCTGGGGCGGCCCCGGCGCTGGCGGTCGAGGCGGCCACGCCGTGGGTATCGCCTACGCGGCAGCGCCGAGCGAAGCGCCTGCGATACAGTTCACGCCCGGCACCGCCGGCGACGGCGGCGCCGCCGCGCTCGGTAGTCCGCCGGCCGGCGGCCCGCCCGAGAGCGCCGGGGCGCCTGGGGCGAGCGGCGTGTGCTGGAACTTCGCGACCGGCGAGCGCTGCGGACAGTGAGGAAGAGCATGTCATCCCGTGAGAATCTCAGACGCCCAATGGCAAGTAAGCGTGATGTCTATGATTTTCGCGATGGAACCCTGGGCGAGCAGCTTCGTCGACGGCAGAATGGGCGGCCTCATCCGAGAAGGAGCGCCCATGTCCACACGTCGGCCGATCAACACCACCAACATGCCCCGCTCGGGAAACGTGATCCACGTGAGCGCGCGGGAGATGTGGGAGCTCGCGTGGTTGCGGAAGCTGGGTCTCGAGGACGTCGCGTGGGACGCGGGGCGCTTCTGCGAGGAGTGCAGAGCGGAGCGAGCCGCTCAACGGGAAGACGTGGAGGACATCGCGCCGCCCTCCGGGATGCGGTTCAACTTCCTGATGCCGGGCGGCGAAGACACCACGCCGTCCGCCAACGCTCCACGGACGCGCAGCGAGAGCGACCGCAAGCCGACGCCGCTGACGCTCGCGCGGCCGCGTCGTCCGGACTCAACGGAAAACTGATCGACGGGCGTGTGAGCGCCGCGCGCGCTCCGATGACCCACGGCAGCGCCGCGGTGCGCGGCCTCGGAGGACGGACCGGGCGCCCTGCCATCGCAGCGCGCCACGCAGCGCGCCAGCGAGTCCGCTCGTCCTCGCGACGGGCGCGGGTGATGGATTCTCATGTGCGGCGTGGTGCTGGCGGCGCTGCGGCTGCGCTGAGGTAGCGACGTAGCGAAGGCCGCGCGCGGCGCGGCCTGAGGACATCGAGGGAACCGCGCGCCGCTGTCGACGGCGCGCCATGGCTCGGCTCGTCCTGACGACGAGCGCGCGAGGAGGACGAAGGTGTATCCAACGCTCGCCATCGAGGCAGCAGCGCAGTCGGACGTAGGCCGGCGCCGGAGCAACAACGAGGACAGCTTCGCGGCGCTGCCGTGCCTGGGGCTGTTCATGGTGGCCGACGGCCTGGGCGGCAACGCGGCTGGCGAGGTCGCGTCCCGCATGGCGATCGAGGTGGTCAAGAGCTGCTTCGAGGTGGACGAGGATCTCGAGGAGACGTGGCCGTACGGCACGGGGAGCGCGCACGACCGGGACGAGGTGCGGCTGGTGATGAGCGTGCGGCGCGCGAACCGAGCGATCTACGAGGCGAGCCAGCGGCGAGAAGAGGTGCGCGGCATGGCGACGACGTTCGCGGGCGTGCTGCTCGGAGCGGGGATGGCGTACATCGCGCACGTGGGCGACTCGCGGGTCTACCGGATGCGCGAGGGGAAGATGGAGCGGCTGACGCGGGACCACACGCTGCTGGAGGAGCTGCTGAGCGAGGGCGACGGTGCGCTCGCGGCGCTGGAGGCGCTGAGCGGTCGTGCGGACGCGGTGACGCGGGCGCTGGGGTGCGACAAGAGCGTGGAGATCGAATCACGCGTGGAGGCGACGAAGCCGGGCGATCTGTTCCTCGTGTGCTCGGACGGGCTGTGGGGCCCGGTGCCCGAGGCGCGGATCGCGGGGGTGCTGGGAAGGCACCGGGATCTGAGCCTTGCCGCGAGCCTGCTGGTCGACATCGCCAACGAGCACAGCGGACCGGACAACGTGACGTGCGTGCTGGCGCGGCTGGGAGGCGGGGCGAGGCGGCGCGCTGAGGCAGGCGCGACGAACGGCGTACTCGAGGGGATGCCTTAGGTCGGGCAGCACGAGGCCGGGCTCCGCGGCGCATCGGACAGGAGTGCTCACGGTTCAGGAGGGAACATGGAAGACATGCTGGGTGCAATGTGGCTCGTCTCGCCGATCGGGCTCGCGATGATCGCGTGCGTCGCGATCGGCTTCGCGGTCACCGCGCGCGAAGCGCTGGGACGCGAGCGGGGGTTTCGTGAGGCGCGCGAGCAGGCGCATGATGAAGAGGAGGCAGCCCTCACCGACGCGAAGGAGCAGGCAGCGGGGGAGCGGGACCGTTGCCGGCGCCTCCTGGACTGTCACGTCGATGCGGCGCTCGCCGAGCTGAGAGACGCCCGAGGGCGCCCCGTCCCCTGGCCAGGAAGGGTCCTCGAGTCGTTCTGCGCGACGACGCCTTCGTGGAGGAGGAAGCTGGCCGAGAGCACGGGGTTGGAACCGAGGGAGGTGGAGCGGCTGCTGAGGAGCGACCTGCCCATGATGCCCGGCCTCGCGCGGCAGCTGGAGACCTTCACCGGCACGCCGGCGCGGTACTGGGAGCGCCTCTGGCGGCTGCACGACGACCGCCGGACGGACGCGGAGGACACCGTGGCGATCCGGGTCGGGGCGCCCGTCACCGAGCGCGAGACGGCGCTGCCGGCTCCGCCGACGGTACCTCCCCGCGCGCTCGACACTCCTCCGCCCGTGGTGCCGTCTCCCGAGCTCGCGGCCAGTAGTCCGCGGGCGAAGCTCCCGCCGCCTCCCCTGTCGCAGCTCCGGCCACCGCGCCCTGTCCGCGCGGTCGCGGGGGAACAGCTCGCCCGTCGCGCTGCCACCCTGACGAGCTTCCCGCTACAGCCCGACGAAGGGGGGACGAGCGCTGCCAGTGCGTCCGATTGGGAGGAAGCAGAGCGCTCTCCCCTGAACACGACGCTCCCGGGAGTAGGGCGCCATGGGTGAGAAAAGCGTGCTGGTGCGGCTGGGAGACGGGTGACGCGATGGACGGCAACCGCGACGCGGCGCACGGCGCTCGGATTGAGAATCGAATTGAGAAAAATACGACACCCATCGTAATGGCGTCCGCGACGCAAATTGCGCGAGCCGAGACCAAAGAGCGATCGACACGCACCGGGATCGAGCGCTAGGGTTCTGCCGCCGCGGCGACGCGGGTCGGTGGGCTGTCAGGCGTTTGCAACACCGCCACAACCATGCGGGTGTGACGTGCGAAGACGCCGGCGGAGAAGCCGATGATCTGCTGAATAGACCCGATCCGTACCGGACCTAAAGTCTGGATGTTATCCAAAGGTCGCAGACGGCAGCCCAGCGCAGCAGATCCTCCTTTTTTGCGTCTTCAACGCAACGCTCGTGGGAGCGGCGGCGCACGTCGTCGCTCTCGTCCCCCCATCGGAACCCCCGGCCCCTGAGGGCGCCGGGCCCCGCTACCGGGTGAGCCCGAGCCTCCTCGACTGCCAGGCCACCTGCGCGGCGAGCCCCTCGCGCAGGGGCACCCGGGGCACATACCCGAGCGCCGACCGCGCCGCCGCCGTGTCGGCCCAGGTGTGCCGGACGTCGCCGGCCTGCGGCTCGCCCCGCTCCACGCGCACCGGCCCGGCGAGCTCCCCGAGCAGCCCGAGCGCCTCGTTCAGGCTCACCCGCGAGCCGCCGCCGATGTTGAACACGCCGACCGCCCCGCCCTCCATCGCCTCGACGTTGGCCTGCACCACGTCGCTCACGTACGTGAAATCGCGCGTCTGCTCGCCGTCACCGTGCACGCGGACCGCCTCGCCCTTCAGCACGGCGGCGATGAACCGGTGAAACGCCATGTCGGGCCGCTGCCCGGGGCCGTACACCGTGAAGTACCGGAGCGAGATCGTCGGCAGGCCGAAGTTGCGCCGGTACAGCTCGCACAGGTGCTCGGCCGCGAGCTTCGTCACCCCGTAGGGCGAGTGAGGCGCGGTCCGGCTGGACTCGTGCATGGGGACGTCCTCCGCATCGCCGTACACGGAGGACGACGAGGCATAGACGAGCTTGCGCACCCGGCCGTGCGCCCTCGCCGCCTCCAGCAGCCGCTGCGTCGCGAGCACGTTGTCGCGCAGGTAGCCCTCGAAGCTCTGCCCCCAGCTCGGGCGCACGCCCGCCTGCGCCGCCTGGTGGAAGACCACCTCGCACGCCGAGAGCAGCGGGCGCAGGTCGTCCGTCGCGAGATCGGCCGTCGAGAGAGAGAAGCGCGGCTCGCCGAGCAGCCGGGCCAGGTTCCCTTCCTTGAGCTCGCGGGCGTAGTAGTCGGTGAAGCGATCCACCCCGAGCACCTCATGCCCGAGCTCGACCAGCCGCTCCGCCAGTCGGGCGCCGATGAATCCGGCCACCCCAGTCACCAGACAACGCATCCGCCTCCCGTCCTGGTCCCGCCGCGCCGCGCGGCCCGCCGCCATCGTCCTGCCGCCCTGCGGCCTCCCGTCCCGGTCCTGCCGCGTCGCGGCGCGACGATGCTAGCACTTCAGCCCGTCCATTGGACCGGCTGCCGCCCCGCTGCGCGACACGCGCGCCCGCCGTCGAGCGAGCTCCAGCAGCGGAGGCCGGAGCGCAAGCGACGCGCTTTTTGCAAATACACCCACCTTTCCGATGTATATTTCTGAATCTGGTTGCGCCTCCCCGTCCGGCGGGCGACGCTGGACCGCGCTCGGGCGCCCTTGTTTTTTTCTGTTCGAGGCGCGCGCGAGACGGGGCAGAAGGCTAGCTGTCGCTTATGGGAATTGTTGTCGAGCAGCTCACGAAGCGGTTCGGTCCGAACAAGGTGGTCGACGACGTCTCGTTCGAGATCGAGGGCGGCGCCCTTGTCGCGCTGCTGGGGCCGAGCGGAGGGGGCAAGAGCACCGTCCTGCGCATCATCGCCGGGCTGGAGAGCCCCGACTCGGGCGAGGTGATCCTGAACGGCAAGAACGCGACGCACACCCGGGTGCAGGACCGGAACATCGGCTTCGTGTTCCAGAGCTACGCGCTGTTCAGGCACATGAACGTGCGCGACAACATCGCCTTCGGCCTCACGATCCGGAAGCGGCCCCGCAAGGAGATCGTGGCCACCGTCGACGAGCTCCTCGGCCTCGTGCAGCTCGAGGGGCTCGGCGGCCGGTTCCCGCACGAGCTGTCCGGCGGCCAGCGGCAGCGGGTCGCGCTGGCGCGCGCGCTCGCGCCAGGCTCGTCGCTGCTCCTGCTCGACGAGCCGTTCGGGGCGCTCGACGCCAAGGTGCGCCTCGAGCTGCGCGAGTGGATCCGCAGGCTCCACAAGGAGCGAGGGATCACGAGCGTCTTCGTGACCCACGACCAGGAAGAGGCGATGGACCTCGCCGACCGGGTCATCGTGCTGCACAAGGGGCGGGTCGAGCAGATCGGCACGCCCGAGGAGATCTACGACCGGCCGGCGACCGAGTTCGTGGCGAGCTTCGTCGGGTCGATCAACGTGCTCAAGGGCGAGGTCCGCGACGGCCAGGCCGCGCTCGGGACCCTCGCGGTGCACGCCCCCCCCGGGACGGGCAACGGCGCGAGCGTGCACGCCTTCGTGCGGCCGCACGACATCGAGCTCCACGCCCGGCCCGACTCGTCGCGCGCGGGCGGCGCCGACGACGCCAGCATGGCGCGCGTCGAGCGGCTGTCACGGGTCGGATGGATGGTCAAGGCGGAGCTCCGCCTCTCCGATGGCCAGCCGCTCTCCGTCGAGCTGACCAAGGACCGCGTCGCCGAGCTCGCCCTGTCCGAGGGAGACAGGGTGCTTGTAAATCTCCGTGACGCGAAGATCTTCGTGCAAGACTACTCCATCTAGCCACCCGGCCGGCGGTCCCGCCGGGCCCGGGGGCGATCACGGAGGCGGGCACGTGAGTTCAATCTTCGACAACATCGCGGCGACGATCGGGCGCACCCCCCTCGTTCGCCTGAGCTCTGCGGGCAAGGGGCTGCGCGCCGAGCTGATCGGCAAGATCGAGAGCCGGAACCCCGGCGGCAGCGTCAAGGATCGCATCGGCCTCGCGATGATCGAGGACGCCGAGCGGCAGGGCCGGCTGACCCGGGGGAGCGTCCTCGTCGAGCCGACGAGCGGCAACACGGGGCTCGCGCTGGCGATGATCGCCGCGGCCAAGGGCTACCGGCTGATCCTCACGATGCCCGAGTCGATGAGCCCGGAGCGGATCGCGCTGCTCCGGGCGTTCGGGGTCGAGGTGCTGCTGACGCCCGGGTCGCTGATGGTGCAGGCCGTCGCGCGGGCGCGCCAGATCGTGGAGGAGACGCCGGGCGCGGTGATGCTCCAGCAGTTCGAGAACCCGGCGAACCCCGCCGCGCACCGGGTGACGACCGCGCGCGAGATCTGGGACGACACGGACGGGGGGGTCGACGTCGTGGTCGCCGGCGTGGGCACCGGCGGGACGATCACCGGCGTGGGCGAGGTGCTCAAGCAGAAGAAGCCGGGCGTGAAGATGATCGCGGTCGAGCCGAAGAACGCCGCCGTGCTGAGCGGCGGCCGCCCGGGGGCGCACCTCATCCAGGGCATCGGCGCGGGCTTCGTCCCGAAGATCCTCCGGCGCGAGCTCATCGACGAGGTGGTGCCCGTGTCCGAGGACGAGTCGTTCGAGGCCGCGCGCCGGCTCGCCAAGACCGAGGGGATCCTCGTCGGCATCTCCGGCGGCGCGGCGATGGCAGCGGCGCTGTCGATCGCGGCGCGCGACGAGATGCAGGGCAAGAAGATCGTGGTGATCCTGCCCGACGGCGGGGAGCGGTACGTCACCTCGCCGCTCTTCAAGGAGCTCGTCGGCTGCGCGCGCATGACCGTGTCCCGCTGAGGGCCTGGGGAAGGCCGCCGCACAGCGGCGCGATCACTCGACGCGGATGGCGATGATGACCCGCATCCACACGCCCTCGGCCGGGATCGTCTTCTTCAGATCGACCTCGCCGTGCCAGTCGACGTGCACGGTGTAACCGTCATTCTCGGCGTCCTCATAGAAGAATTCCCGGATGTCGCCGTGATAGGCGCGATCCAGCGGGACGATGCGCTCGCCGGCAGGCATCGGCGCCTTCTTGGCGACCACGGTCGCGACGCCGTCGACGACGGCCTCGGCCGTGATGCTCTTGATGAACGTCAGGTCGGGCACGTTGTTGTCGCGCGCTTCGAGCCGGATGAACCTGAGCTCGGCGCCGTCGACGGAATTCGGGTCCTGCGCGATGGAGACCTCGCTCCATCCGGAGAAGGTCGACTGGGAGGTCGGCTTGACGAGGAATTTGGCCTCGACCTCATGCTCGCCGGCCACCGTGGCACAGGCGCTCGCGCCGAGCGCCAGAGCCGCGGTGAGGGCCGCGCCGGTGCGCGCGGTGAGGAAGAGCGAGGCAACGGCACGGCGACCGATCCGGATAAGCATGCTCATTCATGAAACATAGCATGGCGGCGTCCGCCGCCTCGTCGCGCGCCTCGGCCCCGATCGACGCCCGGCGCGGGGCCGGCTATGGTCGTCGCCCGAGGACGACCAGATGGCGGCGGAATCAGGCGCAGGGAGTGACGGAGAGCAGGGCGCGGCCCCGGCCTCCTTCGAGGCGAGGCTCGAGCTCGCGCAGCGGACGAGCGCGCGGCTGCGCGAGGCGATCGGGCAGGCCGTCGTCGGCCAGGGCGACGTCATCGAGCAGACGCTCTGGGGGATCATCGCGGGAGGGCACGTCCTGCTGGAAGGGGCGCCCGGGCTGGGCAAGACGCTCCTCGTCAGGACCATCGCCGGCTGCCTCGATCTCAGGTTCTCCCGCCTCCAGTTCACCCCGGATCTCATGCCGAGCGACGTGACCGGAACGAACGTGCTCGTCGCGGCCGCGGACGGCTCGCGCCACTTCTCGCTGCACAAGGGGCCGATCTTCGGGCAGGTGATCCTGGCCGACGAGATCAACCGGGCGACGCCGAAGACGCAGAGCGCGCTGCTCGAGGCCATGCAGGAGCACGCGTGCACCATCGCGGGCACGCGGTACGCCATGGAAGAGCCGTTCTTCGTGCTGGCCACCGAGAACCCGATCGAGATGGAGGGGACGTACCCGCTGCCGGAGGCGCAGCTCGATCGGTTCCTGCTCAAGGTGCTCGTGCCGAGCCCGACCGAGGACGAGCTGACCGAGATCCTCGCCCGGACCACGGGCCACGATCGCGGCCCGCCGCCGCGAGTGCTCACCCGCGACGACGTGCTCTCGCTCCGCTCGCTCTGCCGCGACGTCGCGGTCGCCGAGCCCGTGATGCGGTACGCGTCGCGGCTGACGCGGGCGAGCGATCCGGCCGTCGAGGGGGCGCCCGAGATCGTGCGGAGGGCGCTCCGGTTCGGCGCCGGCGTGCGCGGGGCGCAGTCGCTGGTGCTGGCCGCGAAGGCCGTGGCGTTGCTCCAGGGCAGGGCGCACGTCGCCTTCGCCGACGTGCAGCGGGTCGCGAGGCCGGCGCTCCGCCACCGCATGATCCGGTCCTTCGAGGGCGAGGCGGAGGGGATCACGACGGATCAGGTGGTCGCCGCGCTCCTGTCCGCGGTCGAGCCGCGGCCCGAGCCCGTGGCGCAGGCGATCCGCCGATGAGGCGCGGCGACGAGGCGCGGGCGCTCCGGATCGCGTCGCCGGCGAGGGGCGCGGCCGGCGCGGCGTGGGTCGCGGCGCTCCTCGCCGCGGGGTCCGCGTCCGGGCAGGCGCCGCCGCCCCGCGCGCCGGAGCTCGCCGTCGACGCGGCGCCGGTGTTCGGGACGAGCGGCGCGATCCCCTGGGGGTGGAACCAGATCATCGTGCGCATCCAGAACAACGGCGGCAGGACGGCGAGAGGCGAGGTCGAGGTCGAGTCGAGGCGCACCTCCGAGCAGCGCGTCTTCGTCGCGTCGGCGCCGTACACCGTCGGGGCGGGCGCGTCGGTCAACGTGCGCGTGCCAGTGCAGGTGTCGCCCTTCGGCGACGTGCAGGTGCGCGCGCTCGACGAGGGCGGAGCGGCGGTGTCGTCGCACGCGCTCTCGTCGACCTCGCAGCGCGCGGTGGTGCTCTTCGACGTCAGCGAGACGTCGCTCCTCCGGGCGGGCCTCCACGAGGCGCCGGTCGCGCCGCTGTACATGCCGACCGGCCGCGGGCCCGGGTTGTCGCCGGACGCCGTCCTGTGGGTCGGGCAGCCGCGCTACGACGGCGCGACGGGCGATCCGCTGCTGCCCGACCGGGCGGCGCTGTACAGCGCGGCGGACGCGGTGCTCCTGCGGACCGACACGCTCTCGAGGTTGAACGGCGCCGAGCTCGACGCGCTCGCCGGCTACGTGCTCTCCGGCGGCACGCTGGCGCTGTCGGTCGCGCGCCCCGAGGATCTGCGGCACCCGACGCTCGCGGCGCTCGTCGGCGGCGAGGTCTCGAGGGCCGGCATCGCGCCGCCCACCCTCGAGGAGATCGTGCCGCCGGGCGTGCCGAGCGGCCTCGGCAAGCAGGGCAACGTGCTGCTGCCCGCGCCGAGCGCGAGCCCCGAGGTGGCCGAGGCGCTCTCCGGCTGGTCGGGCGGAAACCTGCGGGCGAGCCCGTATGGCAGCTCGGCGTTCTACGGCCTCGGCGAGGTGCACCTGCTCGCGTTCGACCCCACGCGCCTGCCCGCGGCCGGCGACCCGTGGGTGAAGATCCGGGTGGCCGATCTCGCGCGCCGCGCCCACGATCGCCGCTCCACGGTCGCCTTCCGCCCGGGCGAGGAGGCGATGGGCCTCGACCTGGATCCGGTGCGGCGGGAGCTCGATCCGAACGAGGGCGCGCGCTGGGCCATCGGGGTCTCCGCGCTGCTGCTCTGCATCTACGCGGTGCTCGCCGGCCCGATCAACTTCGCGCGCGCCGCGCGGCAGGGGAGGCCGCTCCGCGCGCTCCGGCACCTGCCCGTGTACGCGGCGGTCGCGTTCGCGGCGATCGTCGGCGTGGGCCTGCTCGCGAAGGGGGTGCGAGGCAGGGCGCGGCACCTCACGCTGATCGAGGCGGGGGCCGGCATGACGAAGGGGGCGGTGCGCCGGTTCCGCGGCTTCTTCGTCTCGAGCGCGGAGGAGCTCACCGTCCGCACGACCGACGCGAGCAGCGTCATCAGCACGGCGGTGGTCGCCGAGCTCTCGGGGCGGCGCGACCGGCTCGTCGTCGACCGCGACGGGGCCCGGCTGACGAAGGTCGCGGCGCTCCCCTGGCAGACGGTGATCGTGCGCGAGGACGGCGCCGCGCCGCTCGGCGACGGCATCGCGATCGTCGCCGAGCCGAGCGGCGAGGTCGTCGTGAGCAACCGGAGCGGCCGCGATCTCCGGGGCGGCGTCCTGTGGCTGCCGGAGGGCGCGGCCCGCTACTTCGCCCGCATCCGGGACGGGGAGAAGGTCTCGTCGCGCGCGGGGGTCGATCTCGCGGCGCGGGCCGAGGGGCAGCGCTGGCTCGCGCACGCGGGCTTCGGGCGGCGGGTCGGCGGCATCGACATCCACGATCTCGGCGGGAGCCTGCTGGTCCCCTTGCTCGAGCCCGACGCGCCGGGGCTCGGCGCCGCGTGGCTCGCCATCGAGGAGGCGGCCGGCACCGCGGTCGACTGGTTCCCCGCCGGCGTGCCCGTCCTGTTCGGCCAGCTCGACGGCGGCGAGGGCCGCGCGAGCGACTCCGGGCTGCGGCTCGAGAGCGACCGCGTGCTCGTGCGGATCGTCGGCCTCGGAGGCCGGCCGTGAGCGCCGCGTCCGGCGGCGCCCCGCCCCCCGCGGCGCAGATCGAGCGGCCTGCGCCGACGATCCGCGTCCGCCACCTCTCGCACCGCTTCGGCTCGCTCGACGTGCTCCGGGACGTCACCTTCGACGTCGGCCCCGGCGAGATCTTCGGCTTCATCGGGCCGAACGGCGCGGGCAAGACGACGACGATCCGGGTCATGGCGACCTTGCTCGAGCCGATGGCGGGGCGGGTCGAGATCGACGGGGTCGACGTCACGATCGACCCGGCGGCGGTCCGCCGCAGCATCGGGTACATGCCGGATCACGCCGGCGTCTACGACCGGATCACGGTGCGCGAGTACCTCGAGTTCTTCGCGGATGCGTTCCGCGTGCCGTCGCTCGACGTCGTCGACGCGGTCCTGGAGCTGACCGATCTCGGCAAGATCCAGGACCGGATCGTCGCAACGATGTCGAAGGGCATGAAGCAGCGCCTCCAGCTCGGGAGGATCCTGCTGCACGATCCCAAGGTCCTCATCCTGGACGAGCCGGCGAGCGATCTCGATCCGCGCGCGCGCATCGAGATCCGCGACCTCTTGCTCGAGCTCCGGAGCCTGGGGAAGACGATCTTCCTCTCCTCGCACATCCTCACGGAGCTCTCCGACGTGTGCACCTCGATCGGCATCCTCGAGAAGGGCCGCCTCGTCGTCGCCGGGCCGATCGGGGAGATCGCGGCGCGCCTCGAGGCGCTGCGCGGCGCGCAGGCGCACGGGCACGCGCCGCCGCGGTACGCCGCCGCGCCGGGCGCGTACCCGGCGCAGGCGCATCACGCGCCGCCGTACGGGCCCGGGGCGCCCGCGCCTCCCGAGGCGCCGGGGGATCCGGCCGCCGTCGATCCCCTGCAGGCCGCCGGTCCGCCGCCCGGATACGGCCCGCACGCGCGTCCCGCCGCCGGTCCCGCGGGCCCCGCGGCGGGCTATCCCGGGATGTCGCAGCTCTCCCGGCGCAAGGTCAAGGTGCGGGTCCTCGGCGATCCCGAGGGCGCGGCCTTCCTGCTCCGGGGCGGCCCGGGGATCACCGACATCGAGATCGTCGCGGGCGCCGTGCACGTCGGCTACACGGGCAACGACGTGAAGATCGCCGAGATCGTGCAGCACCTCGTGCAGCGCGGGATCGGCGTGATCGGGGTCGAGCCGGAGCGCAACGAGCTCGAGCGGATCTTCCTGGAGGTCACGCAAGGAGAGGTGCAGTGAGCGTGCAGACTGGCTCATCGCCGCCCGGCGGCCCGGCGTCTCAGCGGCTCGTCGATCGGGCGCGGCGCCGCGTGGGTCGCCTCCTCGGCGAGCCGAACCCGATCTGGATCCGCGAGCTCAAGCAGGCCGCGCGCCTCGCCCGCACGCCGATCATCCTCCTGGTGCTCGCCGTGCTGATGACGCTGCTCGTGGCGTCGATCGGCGGCATCGTGGCGAGGGACATCGCGCCCGCGAAGACGGGCGTGATCCTGTTCCAGGTCTTCTTCTCGCTCGCGTACTTCGTTGTGGCGCTGGTCGGTCCGGCGGTCGCCGCGAACAGCATCGCCTCGGAGCGCGAGGGCCGCACCTGGGAGGCGGTGCTCCTGACGGGCATCCCGCCCGGCGAGATCGCGCGCGGCAAGTTCCTCGCCGCCTACACGGCGATCTCGATGTACGTGGTGATGCTCGCGCCGGTCGGGGCGCTGCCGTTCCTGTTCGGCGGGATCACCGCGATGGAGGTGGTGATCGCCTTCCTGTTCCTCTTCCTGATCGCGCTGCTCAGCGTCGCCTTCGGCCTCGCGATCAGCTCGAAGATGGCGAGCCTCCGCGGGGCGATCCTCGTCACGCTGCTGCTCGCGTTCCCGCTGTCGATCTGCCTGTTCTCGGCGGGGGGCACGGGGCTCTCGTACGCGGCCCACCTGGCGTGGCCGGAGGTGCCCGAGGGCCCGCCCATCTGGCTCCCGGTCGCGTACCAGCGCGCGCCGCTCGGCCTCGATTACGTGCTCTTCCTGATCCTCCTGCCGATCGCGGCGGTCGTCGTCCCCGCGTGGTTCCTGTACCAGGTGACCGTCGCGAACCTCACGAGCGAGAGCGACGATCGCTCCTCCGGCCTGAAGACGTGGTTCGCTGCCTGCACGCCGGTGGTCGCCGCCGCCGTCGCGGTGCCGGCGTTCGCGGTGGACCCAACCGAGCGCCTGGCCGCGATCCTCGCGGGCATGTGCGCGATGTTCTCGTTCCTGATCTTCTGCGTGTGCCTCTTCGCCGGCGATCCGATCGGGCCGTCGCGCCGCGTCGAGGTGACCTGGGCCCGGGGCCGCGCCAGCCGCTTGCGTCGCTTCTTCGGCCCCGGCGTGACCCGCTCGGCGTACCTGCTGCTCGCGGTGGGGATCCCTTCCGTCGCCGCGCTCTGGGCCGCCGGCCACCGGCTGCTCCTTGGCGTGACGCTCGGGCCGCCGGAGATCCAGGTGCGGCAGCTCCAGTACTTCGCCGTCTACGCGCTCGCCTTCTACGTGTTCCTCGTCGGGCTCGGCGCCTTTCTTCGCGCGCGGATCGCCGCGCCCATGGTGGCGCGGGTGCTGCTCCTGACGCTCCTCTTCTCGATCGCGGTCGGCCCGTGGATCGTCGCGGCCATCGCCGGTCTGGTCACGGAGCTCAGCGTCAGCGAGAGCGCCCTCCTCATCGCGGCCCCCTCGCCGTTCTACGCCTTCATGATGCTCGACAGGGCCACGCAGAGCGATCCGGGGTCCGTCGTCGTCGCCGGGCACACGGCCGCCGTCGTCTGGGTCGCCGTCGGGCTCGGCCTGCTCGCCGCGGCGCGCTCGCGCTGCGCCGCCCTCATCGCGCAGCGCGAGGCAGCGCTCGCCGTGACGGACGCGCTCCTCGCCCAGGAAGACGAGGCGGCGCTCGCGGCCGAACAGGCGGCTCCGGCGCATCCAGCCGCTCCGGAGCACGCCGAGCCAGGGAGCGCCGCAGACCCCCTCGCGTGAGCGCGTCACCGCGACGTGCTCTGAAATCGTACGCGCCGGGTTCATTGTTTGGAAATTTGGATCGACGCACGGGAATGCTTCACGATGCGCCTGCGCGCGGATCTGTCGAAATCTTGAGCGCTTCCTGAGGGCGTGTGAGAAGTGCGCCCGCGCTCGAGGTCCGGGAGCGAGAGGGGATCTCGATTCTCGCGTCGTGTGACGACAGCGGCACCACCTCGACCCGCGGGGGATGGCCTTGCCTTCGCACGACGACCGCCGGTGCACGACGCTCGAGCTGAGCGATACCCTGCTGTACGGAACGCCGTACCGGCCCGTGCGCCGGCTGGGGCGGGGCGGGATGGGCGAGGTGATCGAGGCCGCGCACGTGGGCCTCGACAAGCCCGTGGTGGTGAAGCTCCTGCACCGCGATCTGAACCGCGAGCCGCGGCTCGTGGAGCGGATGCGCGTCGAGGCGCAGTCGCTGGCGCGGCTCGCCCATCCCAACCTGGTGACGGTGACCGACTTCGGGCGGACGGCCGAGGGGCGGACGTTCCTCGTGATGGAGCGGCTCTACGGCTGGACGATGCGCGACGAGCTCGCGGCGCGCGGCGCGCTGCCGCCGCTGGAGGCGCTCGACCTCGTGACGCAGACGCTCGCCGGCCTCGCGGCGGCGCACGGCGCGGGCATCGTCCATCGCGACGTGAAGCTCGAGAACCTCTTCGTGTGCGACGCGGACGCGCAGGGGCGGCGCGTGGTGAAGGTCCTCGATTTCGGCATCGCCAAGGTGGTCGCTCCGCGCGGCGACGGCCGCGCGCCGGCGCCGTCGCTCTACCAGACCGAGGAGGGGGTGCTCGTCGGTACGCCGCGCTATCTCTCGCCCGAGCAGGCGTGCGGGCTCGCCGTCGACGCCCGCACCGACGTGTATGCGGCCGGCGTGGTGCTCTACGCGCTGCTCGCCGGTCGCGATCCGTTCGAGCACATGAAGCGCGTGCACGAGCTCGTGCGCGCCCACGCGAGCGAGGTGCCCGCGCCGCCGTCCTGTCACGCGCCGCGGCCGGTGCCGCCGGAGCTCGACCGCGCCGTCATGAGGGCGCTCGAGAAGCGCCCGGAGCTCCGCTTCCCGGATGCCGCGGCGTTCGCGGACGAGCTGTCGCGCATCGGCGCCGCGCTCTCGCGAGGGGCGACGCCGGCGCCGACCTTGCCGGCGGGGTCGTGCTGGCAGAGCACGGCGCCGCTGACGGTGCCGCCGGTCCGCGCGCTTGTCGCACCGACGTTGAGCGCGACCGTGGAGGCGTTCGGCCTGACGGCGTTTGGCGGGGCGGCGCAGCCCAGCTCGGGACCTGCGCTGCCGCGCGGGCCGGAGGCGCGGCGGGCCGGGGGGAGGCGCGCGCGACGGCGGGCGGCGCGCGCGGAGCCCAGCCTGGCGGCCATGGCGATGCTGGTGGTGAGCGTGGTGCTGTTCGGCTTCGCCGTGGCGCTGCTGGTGAGCGTCGTGGGCTGACGGGCGGCCGCGACGTCGCCGCAGTTGCAAGGAACCTCACCCGGCGCAGCGAAACCGCTACCCTGCGGGGGTGGATTGGACGGGTAGCGCTGGCGCTGGGTGGGGTGGCTCAACCTGGGTGGGGGGCGGCTCAACCTGGGGGTGGCTCAACCTGGGTGGGGGGCGGCTCAACCTGGGGGCGGCTCAACCTGGGTGGGGGGCGGCTCAACCTGGGGGCGGCTCAACCTGGGTGGGGGGGACAGGTGCAGGGCGGGTGTAATAAATCGAGGCTGCGGCATCGAGGAAGACACGACAGCGTAGCCATGGACAACACCCACGGGGTCCAGGGAGGCGGCAGGATGGTGGCCAGGGTCAACTTCGCGCTCGGTCGGCCCGCTGGGCCGCGCCTCGCCCGAGGTCGCGGTCCGGGGCCTCGGCGCACGCGGCCACCGAGCGGCGCCGTCACGCCCATGACGGCGGTGGCTCCCGATCCCGGTGCATCCCTGGACGCCGCCGTTGTATCGCTGCGGAGGGGTCGTGATGCTTGGGTGCGTGGTGGCGACGGCTGGGTGGGGTATCTTCGGGGCTATGCCGTGGCCCTACCCCCGAGCGAGCTCCCACGTATCGCGCGCTGGCCAGCGCACGTTCGACGCTGGGCCGCGGCGCGCCCGCGCTGGCCGGAGCGCTGCCGCGGCGCCCGCCGCGCCGTCTACAGAGCAGCGGTCGAGGCAGGTCGCCTCGGGAGCACGTCCATGACGACGCGGAGCTTTGGACCGGATGCTCGATGCGCTGCTGCCCACGCGGGGCAGCGGCGCGCCTTTTGCGCGTGGCGAGAGGGGCAGGCATGACCAACAGGAACGCGAACAAGAGCTCGCCAGGGCAGCCGGCGGGTCAGGGCGCTGCGGGCGACGCCGCGCCGCAGCCGCCGGCGCAGCCGCAGCAGCCGCCGCGCGGCTACGACGCGCCGAGCTTCGCACCGCAGGAGCACCCTTCGCTGGCGCACCCGCGGGCGCATGCGCAGGATCCGCGCCGCAGGCCGGACGAGGCAGCGCCGGCCCCCGCAGCGCCGCCCGCCGAGCGCATGATGCAGTGGGGCGAGCCCAGGCCGCGGCGCCGCCAGGACCGCGAGGCGGGGCCGAGCGAAAAGCAGGTGTATGTTCCCCCGGTCACCCTGCCCCCGAACCGGGAGCACCAGGCGATGGACCTGCAGAAGATCCAGGTCGCCCCGTCGCTGTTGAAGGGCGTTGACGAGCGGAACCGGCCGACGATGCGCCGGATCCCGGTGCACGGCATGCCGAGCCCCCCGCCGGGGGTTCCCGAGGGGCCGGGCGGCGCGCGCCCCGGCGGCGTGCGCACGGCCCGCGTCGGCGTGGGCAGCGGCGTCTGGCCGCCGCCCGAAGAGCCGACCCGCAAGCAGCGGCCGGCCGCGTCGGCCGCTCCCCAGCCCGCCGCAGCCGTCCATCGAGCGGATCTGCCGCCGGCCGCAGCGCCCCCCGATGCCGCCGTCGCCGCCGCTGCTTCCGCGGCAGCGCTCGCGGCGCGCCGCCGCGCGGTGCCGCTCGGCCTGTTCGCGCTGCTCGTGTTTCTCGGCAGCGCGACGGTCGCGGGCTTCTGGGTGCTGTGGCGCGCCGCCAACCCCTCGGGCCCGCGCGACGCCCCGGTCGCCGAGGACGCCCGCGTCCCCGAGCCCGGCATCGCGACGCCCACCCCGAACGCGCTGCCCGAGCCGCCGCCGCCGCCTCCGGTGGCGGCCAGCGCGCAGCCGCTTCCCACCGCGGAGCAGCCGGTCCCCACCGCGCCGGACGTACCGTCCGCGTCGCCTGCCGCGGAGCGGACCCCGCCGCCCGCACACTCCGGGGCCGTGGCCGCTGCCCGCCCGCCGTCGGTGCGCCCTGGGGGGCAGGTGAAGCGTCCCCCCAAGCCGCCTGTCGCGCCGGAAGACTTCTACGAATCGTCCGTGAGCCCTCCGATCCCACCACCGGTCCTGCCGTCCGCGACCCCTGCGTTGCCCACGACGCCCCCGGGGACGACCGCGCCCCCGCGCCCATTCCCCTGAGGCGTCGCCTCTCCGGATTGCAATCCTCCGGCAGCCCCCATGCGAAAGCCATTCTTGAAATACGCGCCTCTGTTCCTCCTGTGCTCGACGGTCGCTCTGGCGCCGGGCGTCGCGAGCGCGACCGGCAAAGCTCGGCTCATGCCCACCTCTCCGGCCGACGCGCCGGCCGCGAACTCGAGCGCGGGCGAGCGCGCCGCGCAGCTCTACCGGGAGGGGAACAGGTTCTACGACGAGGCGCGGTTCGTCGAGGCCGAGGCGCGCTATCAGGCGGCGTGGGACCTCCAGCAGAGCTTCGACGTCGCGGGCAATCTCGGCAACGTCGAGCTGGAGGTGGGCCAGCCCCGCGAGGCGGCCGAGCACCTCCTGTACGCGCTCAACACATTTCCTCTCGGCGACACGGAGGAGAAGAAGCTCTTCTTGCAGCAGCGGCTCGCCGCGGCCAAATCGCAGGTCGGCGCGCTCCGCATCAACGTCAATGTCGACGATGCCGAGGTGCTGATCGACGGCAAGGTCATCGGCCGGTCGCCCATCGAGGCCCAGGTGTTCGTCGATCCTGGCAAGCGCACGATCGAGGCGCGCCGCTCCGGCGTCCGGACGTCGACGTCGCTGCTCGTGGCGAGGGGCTCGGACCAGAGCATCGCCCTGAGCCTCGACGCCGGCTCGAACCTCCCGCTGGTGGTCGCGGGCGGAGCGGTCGGGCTGCTCGGGGTCGCATCGGGCGTGACCTTCGCGATCCTCTCCACCGCGAAGGGCAAGTCCGCCGCGGCGGAGCCTTCGGGCAGCGCGCGGCGCATCGACCTGCGCGACACCCAGACCACGCTCGCCAACCTCTCCTTCTGGAGCTTCGTCGGCGGCGGCGTGGTGCTCGCCGGGACGGCCGCGTACGCGCTCCGCACGTCGGGCCGCACGCCGCCGGCGCCGCGGGCCGCGCTCACCCGCTTCCACGCCGCGCCCCTCGTCACCGCCGACGCGAAGGGCCTGCTGGTCGGCGCGAGCTTCTGAGCCCGCCGCCAGGAGCCCGAGCCGGGCTCACCGCGGTCGAAAGTAGCGACCGACCTGCTCGCGGTACTCTTCCGGGACGTCGCTGCGCTCGACGCCGCCGATCTCCTGGGGACCCACGACGCCGAGCGCGCCCTCGCCTTGCACGTTGGCGGTGTCTCCGGCGCGTCCCGCTGTCCGGCCCATCGCGATCCCGGGCATCGGCCTGCCCGGATTGAGCCTCGCGCCGGCGCGTGACCGCAGCTCACCCCCCGCGATCGCGCCGGTCTGCCCCTCGTGGCTGCCCGGCCCGCCTCCCTCGGAATGACCTGGCTGCCCGGGCCCTTGCTTGCCTGCGCCGCCCGCCTGCGAGCCCTGGCCGCGCTCTCCGCTGCCGGATCCCGGGCTGCCCGAGCCACCGGCGACCGGCATCGGGACGGGCGTCCCCCCGAGCTGCCCCTCGGCCTCGCCGGCCCCGCGCTGCGCGTCGTCGAGCGCGCCCTGGCGCTCCGCCTCCTCGCTGCTCGGGCCTCCCTCCTGGGCCATCCGGCGCAGCTGCTCCTCGAGCTGCCGCTGGCCCTCGGGCGTCGCCAGCTGCCGCGCGAGCTCGCGCATCTGCTCCTCGGACGCGGGCTCCCCGGGCGCGCCCTCGGGCGACCGCGCCACCCGCTGCTTCAGGCGCTCGGCGAGCTGCTTGCGCTCCTCGGGGCTCAGCTTCTCGAGCGCCTTCTCGAGGCTGTCGGCGAGCCGCCGCGCGTCCTTTCCGCTCCCGGTCCGGCCGAGCTCGCCGAGCGCCTCGCGCCCCTCGTCGCCGAGCGCCTCGCCGAGCGCTTCGGCCAGCTCCCGCAGCTTGTCGGCCTGCTTGCCGCGCTGATCCAGCAGCTCGCGCTGCTCCTCGAGCGCCTTCGCCACGCCGGGGGCGCCGGCCCTCTTCGCTGCCTCGGCGGCCTCCTCGAGCGTCTTCCTGGCCCGCTCGCGGTCGGTCTTTTCGACCCGGTTCGCGAGCCGCTCCATCTCTTCGTCGAACGCCACGAGATCGCGGTCGCCGAGCGCCTTCGCCGCCCGTTTCAGCTGAGGGTCCTCCCCGAGCTTGCCGAGCGCCGACTCCATCCCGTGACGCTGCTCGCCCTCGCCGAGCGACAGGCGCTCGGCCGTGATCGCGTCGCGGAGCCTGCCGATCTCGGCCTGCGCTTCGCGGCGCTCGACGCCGCTCCTCAGCTTTTCGCGGAGCCGCTTCGCGTCGTCCGCGAGCTGCTTCAGCCGATCGCGCTGCGCGGTGTCCCGAGCGTCGACCTCGGCCAGCTGGATCACCCGTTCCAGCCCGGCGATCTCGGCCAGGCGCACCTGCTCGGCCCCGGGCGGGGGCGCTGCTGCCGCGGGGGCAGGCGGGAGCGGGAGCCAGCTGAGATAGCCGATGGCGGCCGCGGCGAGCGGCGCGCCCGCGTGCCAGGGTCGCCACAGCGGCGCGCGGACCTGCTCGGCGGTCGCCCGGCCGAGGGCCGCCGCGGCGTGCGCGAACACCACCTCGTGGGCCGCCGCTGCGCCGGCCCGGGCCGCGCCGTCGCCCGCGCGCTCGGCGGCCGCGAGCTCCACGGCCGTGGAGACCGACTCGGAGGCGCCGAGCTTGCCGTCGAGGAACAGCGCGACGTTCGGATCCGACCACCGCCGCCGCCGCGCCACGGCAGCGCCGGCCACCGCGCCGAGCATGCCGCCGCCCGCCATCCAGGGGCGCAGCGCGCCGTACCGCGTCTGCCAGGCGGCCGCTGCGCCCGCCGCCCCGAGCATCAGCCCCGCGGCGGCGCCGGTGAGGATCAGCTCCAGCGCGAGCCGCCGCCGGACGCGGCGAGACCAGCGAGCGAACGCGGCGTTGAACCGTCGCCGGGGGGACGCATCCACCATCGTTCGATGTTTACCCGCGGGCAGACGCGCCGGCCAGCGCTGCCTCGGACACACCATCGCGACGCATCGCGACGTGGGGCGACGCATCTCGGGCGCGCCGGCTCACGGGACGAAGCACCATTTCAAGTGAAATGAGGCGAAATCGAGGCGCGCCGGGATAACGTCCTGGTCACCGCCGAGCACGTTCAAATCGCACTTGGCGAAAGAGAACTTGCATTCGTGCGGCCCCTGTTGAGACGTCCGGAGCGTGGCCGGACAGGAGCCATGAAAAAGCGCGTCGTCAACGTACATTCGCATGTTCACGACAGCGGCGTCGCCGCCCTCGTGCTTGCTGCCGAGCAGGTGGAGATCGAGGTAGTAGAAGCCCCTCCTGCCCTTCGAGTGATCCACCAGCGCCAGATTGGTTTCGCCATTGAGGAGGGAGCAGTCAACGTCCCAGCTGTTGTCGAATCGGGGGACAGGCAATTGGCCGTCATCGCCCGTGTCAAGCACCAGCTCCTCCCCGTTCACGGTCATGATCGCCTTGCCGTAGGCTTCAGGAATTTCCGGGCTAGCCGAGCACCCGAACGGCGCGAGCGACAGCACGAGGCCTTGGGCGAGGAGGGGTCGGTGCATGGGAGCTCTCCAGCAGCATGGCGGGCGAGAGTATCGCACGAGGTCGACAACCATGAACGCGCTCAATTTGGTTGATCCATGCGTCGTGACGGATGTCAACTGGAAACGGAGGGCTCGGCGTGAGGACCTTGTTGAACCTGATCCACGCTGCCTTGGAGGCCTGGAGATCCGACCCACGTTGTCCACGGATCGGTCACATGCACAGGCACAGGCGCCGGCCCCGCGCCGTCGTCGCAGATGCCACGTATCTCGTCACCTGACGCGCATGGCGGCAGCGCCTCCGATTCCGATTCCGATTCCGATTGGACGCCGCCATTGCCCGGTCGAGCATCGCCAAGCAGCATTGACCTGAGAGGCCGCCATTGCGATCTCGCTCCCGCCCGAGCTGGTGGAGGAGGACACGGCAATCACCTGCGCCCGGGGGCAATTGAAGAGCTCATCCCCCCGTCTCTCCGCCCTGCATGCCAGCCCAGTCGACGGCGGTGTAGCCGGTCGGGCGGATGAGGCGCGCCGGCCCGCGGATCACGCGGTCGCACGGCGTGGCAGGCGGGCTCGCTCAGGGGAACAGGGGCGTGCAGAGCGGATAGAAGGAGGAGAAGTCAGGCCGCTGCAGAAACACCGTGACGACCTCGTCGTAATGGGTCGTCCTGGGCTTGTCCGTCGGGCTGCTCGCTGCGGCCTCGCAGCGCTCGTACCCGTCGGAGGAGGCGTCCTTGCACACGCTGCCCTTCAAGTCCGACAGGTCGCGGCACGGGCCAAGGAAGTCGATGCTGCAGTCGCTCCTCGACGCGCACGTCCGCTCCGGCACGAAGGCGGTCTCGTTGCCGGCGCACGACAGCTGGAGCAAGGCGCCGCCGCACGAATACATCCGCGCGCCGATGTCGCCGAGCTCGTCGCGCTTGCCGAGCGGCTGGAATGCATTGCCGAAGAAGGAGATCTCCTCCTGCCGGTAGATCCGCCGCTCCGCGCTGTCCGTGGCCAGCGCGGGATGGCGGCCGCGCAGCGAGATGGCGACCTCGACGCCGTACCCGTTCACGTGCGCCAGCAGGCACGCCGTGACCCATCGCTGCGACTTCTCGGGGAGCGAGGAGCGCAACCAGCCGGGCGCGAGGCCGAGCCGCCCATCGAACCTGTACGTCGTCGCTCCGACCTCGCCGACGAGCGACTGCCCCTCCGGGAGCGCACAGGCGATCGTGTAGCGGAGGAGCTCACGACCGTCCTCGTCGAGCAGCAGATCCGTGGTGGTCAGCGCGCGGCCGTCCGCGGTGAGGCGGCTCATCGAGAGGCTGTTCATCGAGAGGCGATTCATCGAGAGGCGATTCATCGAGAGGCGGTTGGCCGATACCATCGCCTCTTCCGACGTGCCCACGGTCTCCTCGGAGCCCGGCTCGGCGCTGGATGCGCAGCCGAACAACGCGAGACATGGAATCGCAACGACCGTCCGTAGCGCGGTGAGCCTCATGGGGTGCCTCTCTTTTCGAGTGCGGTGGGGTTTCCTTGAATCCTTGCAACCGTCGGGCCATGCCTGACCGCTTCCACCCCCGTCGCACCGAGGCGGAGCGCCGCGAGGTCGAGCTCCGCACGCCGAGCACCCGGGTCGAGCTCCGCAGCAACCCCACCATCGGCGTCCTGCCGCGAGCTGAGGCGAAATGTCTCAGATCGAGCGATCGATCCAGCGCCCGCCGCATTGCGTGATTCCCACCCGGATTCTCGCCCGCGGGGGGCACAATCGAAACCCCGGCGCCGCGACACCCTCTCGCCACGCTGAGGCGTTTTGCACCGGGGTTCCGGGCGCACTCCGGGCGCACTTGGACGCAGCTTTCGTCATTCGCTGCGCGCCAGCGCGCCCGGGTGCGATCCGCCCTCGGACGGCTCGGGAGGCGCCGGCAGCAGCGCCGCCACCGCCTCGAAGCGAGGCTGCCACATGCGGCAGCCGGCGAGCACGGGCCGCGCCCTGTCGAGCACCGCCGACGCCTCCGGGTGACGCCCGGCGGAGGCGGCCGCGCGCGCGCGGAAGTAAAGCACCTCGAGCAGCTCCTCCACCGGCAAGGTCCGCTCCGCGAGATCGGTGAGCGCCTCCCAGCTGTCCCCCTGCTCCTCCGCGCCCGCGGGGATCTCGAGCCCCTCGGCCGCGAGCAGCAGCTTCAGCGTCCGGAACAGCGCGAACAGCGCCGGCGCCGAGGCGTCGGGGAGGCACCGCTCGGCGACCCACGCGACGAGGCGCGCCGCCTCCCTGAAATCACCGCGCGCCGCCTGGATGCGGGCGATGAGCAGCGCGTCGTCCGGGGCAGCGCGCTCGCCGAAGCGCTCGTCGAGCACGCGCGAGCGGCGCGCCAGCGCGAGCGCCTCGTCCTCGCGCCCGCACCAGTGCAAGAGCTCGGCGAGGTTGTGCGTCGCGACATGCTCGGGCCCCGGGTTGCCGATCTCGCGCGCGAGCTCGACCGCGCGGCTCAGGTCCTGGAGCCCGCGCTCGGGCGCGCTCAGGGCAGCCCACAGGTACGCGCGGTTGGCGTACGCCGAGCAGAGGTGCAGCCGATCCTTCATCTCCCTGGAGAGCGCGATCACCTCGCAGAAGCGCGCCTCCGCGTCGCCGAGCCGGCCCGCGATCACGAGCGCCATCGACAGGAGCAGCAGCGCGATGACCCGCGTCTCCTGGTCGCCCTCCGCCGCGGCGCCGGCCGACGCGCGATCCAGGAGCTCGATCGCCTCCGCCACCCGCTGCTGACGCCAGCACGAGCGGCCGAGCGCCATCCGCAGGCGGTTGTCCAGCCTGCGATCCCCGAGGCGCTCGACGAGCGCGCGCGCCTCGGACGCGCGCTGCGCCGACGCCGCGTAGTCGGTCGCATGATCCAGCGCCGTCGCCTCCTCGAACAGGAGCTCCGCGGCGAGCCGGTCGTCGCCGAGCCCCCGCGCGAGCTCCCGCGCGAGCGCGAGATCCGCGAGCGCCTCGGGGATCCGGTGCAGGCAGTACCGCGCCTTGCCGCGGCCGGCGAGCGCGTGGGCGCGCCGCCGCGCGTCGCCCTCTTCCAGCAGCGCGAGCGCGGCCGTGTAGCGCTGGTCGGCCTCGACGCTGTCGTGGCTCGCCGTCGCCCGGTCGCCGAGCGCGAGGTGGGCCGCCGCCGCCGTCGCGCGCTCGCCGCACGCGGCCGCGTGCTGCCCGAGGTGCCCGAGCCCCCGCCGGTCCGGGGCGCCGGGATCCACGCGCGCTCGCCAGAACGCGAGCGCGTGCGCGTGGATCGTCTGGCGCTGCAGAGGCGCGAGCGCGTCGTAGACCGCATCCCGGAACGTCGCGCTCTCGAACGCGTGGATCCCCCGCTCGCCGCGCACGAGCAGGGACAGCGAGCACAGCGCGCCCAGGCCGACCCCGGCGTCGATCGGCGTGCTCGCCCCGCCCTCCTGCTCGATCGCGTCCTGGATCGCCTCCACCTCCTCCCGGGTGAAATCGGGGCCGAGCGCGGAGCAGAGCCGCACGCAGGCCGCGAGCTCGGGCGAGAGCGTGTCGAGCCGGCGCGCGGCCAGCCACTGCCGCACGGGCAGCGGCGGGAGCTCTTCGAGCGCCGCGGTCGCCACGTAGAAGGCCCCCGTCGGGCGCCGCTGGACCGCGCCCGTGCGCTTCAGCGCGCGGACGAGCTCCGTCAGGCAGGACGGGTTGTACCCGGACCAGCGCGCGAGCTGCCGGAGCGCGGCCTCGGGCGGGTACTCCGCCGGCAGCAGGAGCTCGGCCGCGAGCCGCATCGCGTCCTGCTCCGAGAGCCGCTCGAGCACCGCGCGATCGTGCCGCTCTGCGCGCGCGCCCCAGCTCCGGCGCATGTCCTCGAACCTCGGGTGCGCCGCCACGAGCACCCAGAGCGAGCAGCCCGGCGCGTCGAGCGTCGCGAGCTCGAGCGCGTCGAGCGCCGCGTCGTCGGCCCAGTGCGCGTCGTCGAGGAGCACCGCGACCGGCGCCTCGCGCGCGCGGCGCCGGAGCCCCTCGGCGATCGCGCGCATCGTGCTCTGCCGCAGGGACCACGGCGACACGCCCGCCTGCTCCGGAGGCATCCATCCGAGCGCCGCGGCCACCGCCGTCCACGCCTCCTCGGCGAGCTCCTCGCCGAGGCGCGCCGCGCAGAGCGCCCGCACGTCGTCGGGCGGCGCGGCGGCGTCCACGTCGAGCACGCGGGCGAGGAGCTGGCTCGACGCGCGCTCGCCCGCGAGCGGCTGCGCCGCGCGCAGGGCGATGAGCTGCGCCCCCTCCTGCATGCGCCGGACGAGCGCGACCGCCTCGTCCGTCAGGCGCGACTTGCCGAGGCCCCCCTCGCCGATCAGCGTGAACAGGCCAGGGCACCCGCCGGGCAGGCTCGCCTCCATGCTCACCGCGAGCGCGCCGACGATCTCGTCACGACCGACGAGCGGCACGGCGCTCGCGGAGCCCGGCGGTGGGCGCGAGCGCGCGGCGAGCCGGTAGAACATCGCGCCGGGCGCGGGCGAGAGCGCGGGGTCGCGCGAGAGCCCGCGGAGCTCGCCCTCGGGCAAGGCGCGCACGAGGTCCGCGGTGAGCGCGACGCCGTGAAAGTCGCCGCGGGGCATCCAGGCGTCGGGCTGCTCGACCGGGGCGCCGTAGACCGCGGGCGGCCCCTGCTCCTTGCGGCGCACGATCAGCCCGGCGATGTGCACGGCCGCGCGCCCCGCGTACCGCTCCTCGACCTCGCGGGCGACCGCGATCGCGGCGCTCACCGGATCGTCCGCGTCGAGGCCCGAGAACACGCACACGAGCCGGCCCCCGCGCTGCCTCGCCACGAACCCCTTGCGCGCGGCCACGGCGCTCATCACGGCGGCGGACGCGCCCTTCGCCTCGGCCACGAGCACGACCGCGGGCTGCCGGCCCTCGGTGAGCAGCGCGCCGCGCGCGGGTTGCGCGTTCGGCGCGGGCTGTGCGCCGCCCGGGCAGGCCTGCGCGAGCGCGCGCCTCAGCGCGGCGACGTCGGGCGGGCGGCGCTCGGGCTCCTTCGCGAGGCAGGCGAGGACGAGCCTCTCCAGCTCGTCGGGCACCGCGGCGAACTCGTGGGGGCGGTGCGGGCGGAGCGCGAGGTGCCCGTGCTCGATCTCGCCCCGATCGCCGGTGAACGGGAGCCGCAGCGTCAGGAGCTCGTAGAGGATCACGCCGAACGCGTAGATGTCCGTGCGCTCGTCCTGGATCGGGTCGCCGCGGATCTGCTCCGGGGCCATGTACTCCGGGGTGCCGACGACCGCGCCGCGGGGCGTGATGACGTCGTCCACCTCCCGCTCCCGCGCGCGCGCATGCTTGGTCAGGCCGAAGTCGAGGAGCGCGATGCGCTGCCCCCCCTCGGCCAGGAGGAGGTTCTCCGGCTTCAGATCGCGGTGGATCACGCCCTTCGCGTGCGCCGCCGCGAGCGACTCGAGGAGGGCCGCGCCCATCGCCACGACGTCGGCGGCGCCCGGCGGGCCCTCGAGATCCGCGAGCACCTCGGCGAGCGTCCGGCCGCGGAGGAGCTCCATCGCGATGAAGGGCCGCCCGTCGCGGAGCGCGCCGCTCTCGATCCACCGGGGTACGTGCGGCGGGCCCACCTGCTCGAGCGCCTCCGCGTCGCGCCGGAAGCGCTCCACCATGAGCGGGCTCGTCCACCGTCCCACCTTGAGCGCGACGGGCTCGCCGCCCTCCGCCCGCGCCGCCTCCCACACCGTGGCGAAGCCCCCCGCGCCGATGCGCCGCAGCGGCGTCAGCCCGGGGACCGACGGGGCGGGCTCCTGCGGCTCGTCGAGGGGGTGGCCCGGCGGCGGGAGCCATGCGTCGCGCGGGCAGGGCTTCGTGCCGGAAATGCGGCGATGGCAGACCTGACAGCGGGGCAAGCTGCCTCCTTGGGCAAGAGCTTAGCCCGTTCGACGCCCCGGACGAGGGCCTCATCCACCCCCGGCCACCCTGATGGCACGAGGTGTGCTTCTTTCCTCGAGGGTGTGGCAAGAGACCGTTCGCTCGTTGGTCCTGACCGAGGACGATGCGGCGCAGAGAGCCGTGTCGGACAGGAAGGCCGCGCTCGACACGGCGTGCGGCGGCGACGCCGGCGGGGCGCTCCTGCACGTGGAGACCTGCGGAGCGCCTGCGTCGTCGGGGCGACCGCAGACGCTGCCCGCGGGCAGCCGGGTGGGCGACTACCTCGTCGAGGAGAGCATCGCTCACGGCAGCTTCGGCGTCGTCTACCGCGCCGTGCACGCGGAGAGCGGCAAGCGCGCTGCGGTCAAGGTGCTCCACCCGGAGCTCGCGTTCACCCGCGAGGCGGTCGTGCGGTTCGAGCGCGAGATCCAGACGATCCGGCGGATCGACCACCCCAGCGTGATCCGCATCCTCGATTGCGGCGAGATCGCCGGAGGCCGGCCGTTCTTCGCGATGGAGCTCCTCCGCGGGGTCGATCTCCAGTCGTATCTCATCTCGCGCGGGCGGCTCTCCGCGGAGGAGGCGCTCGAGATCCTGGAGCCTGTCTGCGAGGCGCTGTCGGCGGTCCACGGGAGCGCGATCGTCCACCGCGATCTCAAGGCCTCCAACGTGTTCATCGCCGACGAGGGCCGTCCTGCGCGCGTGGTCCTCCTCGACTTCGGCGTCGCCAAGGTCCTCGACGACGCGGGGCCGGGCATCACGACGGAGGCCCACCTGCTCGGCACGCCGGCGTGCATGGCGCCCGAGCAGATCCGGGGGCAGGCTGCGGACGCGAGGACGGACGTCTACGCCCTCGGCGCGCTCGCCTACTACATGCTGACAGGCAAGCTCCCGTTCCTCGACTCGATGCTCGCGACGCTCCTGCACATGCACCTCTGGGTGCACCCGCCGAGCCCGAGCCGCGAGGCGCCCGTGAGCCCCGAGCTCGACGGCGTGGTGCTCCGCGCGATGGCGAAGGATCCCGCCGCGCGGCACCAGACGGCGGGGGAGTTCATCGAGGGGTTCCGGGCGGCCGTGGCCGCGGCGCGGAAGAGCGTCGCGCCGCTGCGCGGGGGCCCGGAGGAGCGCCGGGTGGGCGCGATTCACGTCGAGGTGTACGCGGAATGCGGCGCCACGGACGAGCCCGACGACGCGCTGCTCGCCGACCTGGACGGGGTGCTGCCGCTCGTGTCGCGCTTCCTCGCGGCGAGGGGCTTCGACGCGGCGATGGAGACGGGCAATACGCTGCTGTTCTTCAGGGAGCTCGCCGCCCCGGAGCCGTCGGACCGGGCGGCGCGACGGGAGATCGTGGAGGCCGCGCTGCTGCTCGAGCGCGCGCTCGTCGAGCGCGGGGGGCGCGACGCGAGGGTGCACGTGAACCTGTGCCTGCACGCGGGCCGGGTGCTGATGCGCTCGTCGGAGGTCGTCGGCGGAGAGCTCATGGAGCTCGATGCGTGGGCGCCGGAGATCCAGCTGCCCGGCGTCCTCGCGACGGCGGCGATGCTCGACGGGCTCGAGCTCGACGCGGAGCCGCCGGAGCACGCGCCGGGGCTCCGGCGCGTGACGGGCCAGACGACGGCGCCGAGCCCGCGCTAGCTCGGGACGTCAGGCATCCTGCCGACGAGGCCAGGCGGCGCTGCGGCCCTGGCGGCGCGGGAGGTCGGGGCGCGCCGCTACTGCGGCAGGTAGAGATAGGGATCCGCGACCCTGCCGATCGCGATATCGCGCGTCTGCTTCGCGTAGTACGTCGAGCCAGGTTGCGTGCTCCAGGTGTGTCCCGCGATCGCGCCGGTGGTGCTGCTCGCATAGAGGCGCATGACGCCCCGCCCGACGCCCGCGTGCCAGGAGCCGTCCGCGTTGTGCCGGGTGTCCGTCGTCCCGTGGCCCGTGGTGCTCGCGTCGAGGACGGCGAGCGCGTACTGGCTCGTCCCCGCGACGAGCGGGTAGGTCGCCGAGCGCAGCACCGCGGGCCCTGCCGCGATGGCGACGTGCCCGGAGGCCGTGTTCCCCCACGGATACTCGATCGCGATGATGTCGCCCTCCTCGATCTGGCTCACCGTCAGGACCTGCTCGAAGCCGACCTCATTGATGATCCTGTCGTGGTAGAGGACGGCGTTGGGGCTTGTGCTGCCGAACCACGTGGTCATGTCGTAGCTGGACAGATCATAGGCCCGCTTGAGGACGTGGGTGACGAACGACGCGCACAGGCTGCGGCTCCGGTACGCCGTCGCCCCTTCGATGCCGGCCCATTGAACATAGCTCGTGCCGCTGCCGTATTCGTTGTTCTCCGGGGCGATGTGGGTCACGAGGGTGTCGGCCCACCGGAAATGGATGGGCTCCCCGGCCGACTGGCCCTCTGCCGGGAGCGGCGCGAGCAGGCTCAATCCCGAAAGGACGACGGCCGGAAGCGCGCGAACAACGGATCGTGAGCTCATGCACTTGATTGCATTCATGCTTTCCTCCCGTGTGGAATCGATGGTCCCGCGTGGGCTGGGTATACCAGCACCAGCGGCTCCGCCGGCGTCGCGGTGGGGCGCCGGCCAAGCGAAGTGGGGGCACGAAGCTGCTCAACATACGCCGCTCGCTCGGCCGCTACAATCACCGTCGCGACAGCGAGCACGCGCGTCGCTCGGGTCGACGCGTCGGTTCGACGCTCGGGTCGACGCTCGGGTCGACGTGGGATTCCACACTCGGTTCCACACTCGGTTCCACGCGAGATTCCATTCGAACAGTGTTCCCTCCATTTCCACAGCCTGTCTCCTCCGGACGACACCCGTGCACGTCAGCTCCAGGCGCTCGCGAGGACGCTCCAGGAGAAGATCGTTCGCTCGGGGGGAGGCCCAGCGGCGCCGGCCGGCTCGCCGGCCCCTATCTCTGCCGTTTTGTTGACAGATCCGCGCAGTTGGATTGGATGGCCGCGTGCCCCCCGCGAAGCGCGCATCGACCGACCCCCACCCCGTCCTGACGCTCGGCGACGCGCTGGAGCACTACGCCTCCTGGCCGAGGCCCACGGTGATCGTCTCCGACGGCGCTTATGGCGTCTCCGGCTTTCCCGGCGACCCGCCGACGCACAAGGAGCTCGCCGCGTGGTACGCGCCCCACGTCGCCGCCTGGTCGGAGCGCGCCTTGCCGTCCGCCACCCTGTGGTTCTGGGGGACCGAGATCGGCTGGGCGACCGTGCACCCGCTGCTCGATCAGCACGGCTGGGAGTACCGGAGCTGCCATGTGTGGGACAAGGGGATCGCCCACATCGCGGGCAACGCGAACACCCGGACGCTGCGCAAGTTCCCGGTCGTGAGCGAGGTGTGCGTGCAGTACGTGCGCAAGGTCCTCCTGGAGAGCGGCGGCGCGGGGCTGCCCCTCAAGGACTGGCTACGGCACGAGTGGGAGCGCTCGGGCCTCCCGCTGCGCCACACGAACGAGGCGTGCGGCGTGAAGAACGCCGCCACGAGGAAGTATTTCACGCGCTGCCACCTCTGGTATTATCCTCCGGCCGAGGCCTTCGAGCGGCTCGTCGCGTTCGCGAACGCGCACGGCCGCCCCGAGGGGCGGCCCTACTTCTCGGTCGACGGCAAGCGGCCGCTGACGGGCCCTGAATGGGCCAGCCTGCGCGCGAAGTTCCATTGCGAGGTCGGGGTGACCAACGTCTGGCGCGAGCCCGCGGTCCGCGGCGCCGAGCGCTTCAAGGAGGAGACCCGCTCCGTCCACGGCAACCAGAAGCCCCTCAAGCTGCTCGATCGCATCATCCGGGCCTCTTCCGATCCGGGCGATGTCGTCTGGGAGCCGTTCGGCGGGCTCTGCTCGGTCGCGGTGGCGGCCTTCGCCGCGGGGAGGCGCTGCTACAGCGCCGAGATCGCGCCCGCATACCACGCCGTCGCGTCGAGCCGCCTCGCGAAGTGCATGCCGCGGCCGCGCGCCGAGATCTCGGCGGCGTGACGGCCGGTGTCGGGCTCGCTCCTCCGCATGGTACCCTGCTCCCCCATGGCGACGCCGAGGATCGTGACGGTGGGAGGAGGAACGGGCCATTACACGCTCCTCACGGGCCTGCGCGACCTGAGCGCTCGCATCACCGCGATCGTGACCATGATGGACTCGGGCGGGAGCTCCGGCAGGCTCCGGGACGAGTACGGTCTCCTGCCCCCCGGCGACTTCACACGTTGCCTCGTCGCCCTGTCCGAGCACCCGGCGGCGCTGAAGGAGCTGCTCGGCCATCGCTTCAGGTCGGGGAGCCTCGGCGGGCACACCCTGCGCAATCTGATATTCACCGCGGTGCAGGAGATCACCGGCTCGCTCCCCCTCACGGTCGAGCGCCTGCACGAGATCTTCTCCGTCAAGAACCGCGTCCTCCCCGTCACGATGGATCAGGTCGATCTCGTGATGCACCTCGAGAACGACCGGACCCTCCGCGGGGAGGCGTCGATTGACAACCTCTCCGACATGCTCGATGCGCCCGTGCTCTCGGTCTATCTGGATCCCGAGGCCAGGGCCTATCCAGCGGCGCTCGAGGCGATCGCGGACGCGGATCTCATCATCCTCGGGCCGGGCGACCTCTACACGAGCCTCGTCCCGAACCTCCTCGTCAAGGGGGTGCGCGAGGCCATCGCGGCGAGCCGCGCCCGCGCGCTGTTCGTGTGCAATCTCATGACGAAGCCCAACGAGACGCCCGGTTACACGGTCGAGGACTTCGTGGGGACCATCGCGATGTACCTCGGGGAGGCCCGGCTCGATGCGGTGCTGTTCAACGACGTGTGGCCCTCGGCCAGCTTCCCGGAGTACGCCTCCGCCGGCTCCGAGCCGGTCGTGACCTCGCCGGACAGGCGGCTCGCCTCCGACCTCCTCGTCCCCGCCGACCTGCTGTTCGGCGGCAAGCTGATCCGCCACGACCCGCACAAGCTCTCGTCCGCGATCGTGTCGCTCGCCCGGGAGCGCGCGTGGTGGTGAGCCCCTGAGGACGTCCGGCGCCCGCATGGAGTGCACCGATCGCGCGGGAGCGCTCGGTGCGGGATCATTTGCCACGCCTCACCAGGTTGCCCCATCGCTGGCGGGCGCCCGCGCACGCGACTCGCCCCGGCGGCCGCGGCAAGTGGCTCGGCTCATCGTCGCTGCGGCGTCCGTTGCGCCGTCGTCCAGATTGGTATGTGCTTCGCATAGAGCCGGGCTATCGCCATCTCAGAGGCTGATCATTTCAGGACGAGGTAGAGCGCTATGACCACCATCGGTAATGACCAGTACACTTCGACCGGGTACAAGAACGGAATCTACGAGGGCGGCGCGCAGGAGGGCGGCTCGCAGGAGTCGAGCTCGCAGCAGGCGCAGGGCGGCGAGGGCGGGGTGAGCCTCGACATGCTGCTCAAGTTCGCCAAGGACATCCAGGGCAAGGTCAAGGACGTCCCGTACATCGTTCCGCTCGCGATCGGCGGGGCGGCGTTTGCGCTCGGCGTGCTCGCGAGCTCGAAGATCCTGCGCCAGCTCACCCTCGTCGCCGGCGGCTACGTGGTCAAGTACGCGATCCAGAACGCCCCCAGGGATCAGATCGTCGACTTCGCGAAGAAGGTCGTGTCCGATTCGTTCAAGGCCTCGTCGCGGGTCTGAGCGCCCGCGCGTCGAGCCGCCGGGCCGCCGCGCCCGCGGCCCAGGAGGCTGCTCCGCAGGCCGCCATGACGGCCGCCATCGGTCGCGCGGAGCCGTCGTTCAGGAGACCGACCAGCGACGAGGCGCCGGCCGCGATCGCGAACTGAGTCGAGCCGAGCGCCGCGGAGGCGAGCCCGGCGCGGGCGCCCTGCCCGTCCATTGCCAGCGCCGTCGCGTTGGAGCCGATGAAGCCGAGGCTCGCCACGAATGCGAAGAGCGAGCCGACCATGGCGGGGAGCCCGCCCCAGCGGCTGACCGCGACGGCGAGGAGGACCGCGCCGACCGCGGTGATCGCGGCCGTCGCCCGCGCGAGCAGCCAGGCCGGCGAGCGACGCCCGAGCAGCCGGTGGTTCACCTGGGCGCCGGCGATGAGGCCGAACGCGTTCGCGCCGAAGAGCCAGCCGTAGTGCTGGGGCGAGACGTGAAATAGCTCGATGAGCACGAACGGCGAGCCCGAGATGTACGCGAACATGCCGGCCTGCGCGAAGGCGCCCGTCAGCGTGTACGCGACGAAGGCGCGATCGCGCCCGAGCTCGCGCAGGTGCGCGCCGATCGCCCGGAGATCGAGCCGCTCGGTCCGCGCGACAGCCGTCTCGGGGAGCGCCGCGGCCATCAGCGCCAGGCAGCCGAGGCCGAGCGCGGCGAGCAGCGCGAAGATGACCCGCCAGCCGGCGACGAGGAGCAACCAGCCGCCGAGGGTCGGCGCGAGGATGGGCGCGGCCCCCATGACGAGCATGAGCAGCGAGAGCAGCCGCGCGGCGGCGGCCCCTTCGTAGAGGTCGCGGACCACGGCCCGCGTCACGACCTGCCCCGCAGCGCCGCCGACGGCCTGGAGGAAGCGCAGCGCGATGAGCGACTGCACGTTCGGGGCGAGCGCGCACCCGATCGAGGCGAGCACGTAGAGCGCAAGACCGGCGTACAGGGGGCGCTTGCGGCCGAACCGATCGGTCAACGGTCCGTAAGCGAGCTGGCCCAGCCCGAGCCCCGCGAAGTACGCCGCGAGCGTGAGCTGCACCGCGGACGCGGTGGTGCCGAGGTCGCGCTGCAGCGTCGGCAGGCTCGGCAGGTACATGTCGATCGAGAGCGGACCCAGCGCGGTGAGCGCACCGAGGATGAGGGCGAGGAAAACGGGGCTCCTTCGCGGGACGGGCGAGCTCAGCATCTTGGGCGGACGAGCTATGTAGGACTCGCGGCGCCCCTCGGCCAGGGACGCCCGGTGCTCGCGGCGGATGCGAGCTCCGGCTTCCTGCGTCGGCAGCGCGGCGTCGCTCCATCGAGCACGTCCATCGCGTCCTGCCCGGCCTGTCTACCTGCGCAGGAGGCGCCCCTGCCGGGTCTTGCCCGTCAGCACGCCGTCCAGGGGAAGGCGTCGAAGGCGGCGTCGACCCCTCGGTCCACGGCCCGCTCGATCGCGCGGAGCACCCACCGCGTCGTGGGCCACGTTCGCCGGCCGATGAAGATCTGGTGCGAGAGCTGGTAGGCGAGATCTCCGTCCTTCAGGATCTCGGCGGAGTGCTCCACCAGCGGAACGGACGCATCGGTGACCGGGGCAGGGGAGTGCCCGCAATTGCCCGCCACCACGGTCGTGATGCCCTGAGCGACCATCGGCGCGAGGACGTCCTCGTGATCCGGCAGCGGGAGGAGCCAGTCGATGTGCGAGTGGATATCGATGAAGCCGGGCGCGACGGCGAGCCCGCCGGCGTCGAGCGTCCGCCCTCCCGCGAGCGCGCCCGGCCCGGCGATCGCGGCGACCTTGCCCTTCTGGATCCCCAGGTCCGCCAGGTAGCGAGGCTGGCCGCTGCCATCGAGGATCGTTCCCCGCGAAATGACGAGTTCGAACTCCATCCGCCGCCTCCTTGGGAAGGTCTGTCACGAACCATGCGATCCTGAGGAATTCAAGCGAAGCGGGGGCATGGGGGTTCCCCCGCGGGCATCACGCGCGATAGCCTCGAGCCCGTCTTTTTGCCTCAGGGAGATGCTCGCGTGATGGAGATCGCTTCGCATTCGCTGCTCGCGGAGTTTTTCGCCAGCTGTCCTGAACTGCTCTTCGTCGCGTCGGCCGCCGGCGGACTGCTCCACGAGAACGATGCTCTGCGAGAGGTCATCGGCCCCGCGAGCGAGGAGGGCACGATGCTCGCAGAGCTCGCTCACCCGGAGGATCGAGCCGCGTTCCTGGAGGTGTGGGCGAAGCTCGAGCAGACGGGCGAGCCGGCCTCGTTCCGCGTCCGCCTTCGCGACGCGCGTGGGGCATACCGGCCGCTGTCGTGCAAGGCGAAGCGATCGCCCGATCGCAGCGCGGTCTTCGGGGCGCTCCGGGCGATACCCGAGGTCGCCGAGGAGGAGCTGGCGACCCTCCGCAACAAGGCGCGCGTCCTGGACAGCATCGCCAAGCACGTCGACAACATATCGTTGTGGGCGCTCGATCCCGACGGGGTCTGTTTCTATCACGACGGCAGGGGGCTCGAGAGCGTCGGGCTCAAGTCCGGGCAGCTCGCCGGGGTCAACTGGATCGAGTTCTATGGAAAGCAGCCAGATGCAGGCGGCCCCGACATGCCCGACACCGAGATGCGCGACATGCGCACGTGGTTCGACGGGGAGGTGCGCCGCTTTCGCACGGAATCGCTCGGTATCCACTGGGACAACTGGGTCACCCCGCTTCACGACCGGCGCGGCGAGCCCGGGGGCGGCGTGCTCGGGTTGTCGTTCAACATCTCGGCGTCCAAGCGCACAGAGAACGAGCTGCGCGCTCAGCTGCACCAGATCGAGGCGCAGCAGCAGGTCATCCGCGATCTCTCCACGCCGATCATCGAGGTCTGGGACGGCGTGCTCACGCTCCCCATGGTGGGGACGGTCGACAGCGTGCGCACCGCCGACGTCATGGACAGCCTGCTCTCGAAGATCGTCGAGAAGCAAGCGCGCTACGCCATCCTCGACCTCACCGGCGTCGAGGTCGTCGACACCCAGGTCGCGAGCCACCTGATCGAGCTCGTCACCGCGATCCGGCTGCTCGGGGCCGACGGCATCGTCGCCGGCATCAAGCCGAACGTCGCGCAGACCATGGTCTCGCTCGGGCTCGATCTCTCGCAGCTCAACACGCAGCGAAACCTGCGCGCCGCGCTCAATTACGCGATCCGGAGCATGACCCGCGCCGAGTCGCCCGCGCGCTCCGGCCATCCGCCCGCCGGCAAGGCGCCGGCGAGCTGACGGCCCTGCGCCAGCGCTGTCTGGCGCGCGCGCGGCGAGCGCGCTAGTCGGTCCTCGTGCGCATGCGGATCGAGCAGCTCATCGAAGGCGGCTGGTTCGCCCTCCTCGATCCGTGGCTCCCGCGCGCGGAGGCGGACGCGCTCTTCGAGGCGCTGCGCGCCGGGGTCGCGTGGCGGCAGGACAAGATCAAGCTCTTCGGCAGCGAGTTCCTCCAGCCGCGGCTGTCGGCTTGGTACGGCGACCCCGGCGCGGCCTACACCTACTCGGGGCTGACGCTGGCGCCCGAGCCATGGTCGCCGCCGCTCGCCGAGCTCAGGGCGCGCGTGGCGTCGGCGTGCGCCGAGCTCCCCGTGGCCGAGCCTCCGCGCGCGTCGCGCCCGGCGTTCAACAGCGTCCTCTTGAATTATTACCGCAGCGGCGCCGACTCCATGGGCTTCCACGCCGACGCGGAGAAGGAGCTCGGGCCGAATCCGCTGATCGCCTCCGTGTCGCTCGGCGCGCCGCGCCGCTTCGTCATCAAGCCCGCCCGGAAATGGAAGGACGCTCCCGCCGTGGAGCTGGAGCTCGGCGGGGGAAGCCTGCTGGTGATGGGCGGGACCACCCAGCACCATCACCGCCACGGCGTGCCCAGGCAGCGCGGCGCGGGGCCGCGCATCAACCTGACCTTCAGGCACATCCTTGCGCAGGGCCCGCGCGCCGGGGCGGGAACGTAGCGCGGCAGCGCCGCCCTCGCGACGGCGCGCTGCGATGCGAGGTCGGCCCGCCGGTCCTCGCAGCGCGCCCCGTCAGGCGAGGTCGCCGCCGCCGAGGAGCAGCGCAGCGAGCTCCGCGGCGCGCTCCGGCGCCGCCACCTCCTGGGCAGCGACCGTAATTGCGCGAATGTTCTCGGTTTTCCAGCCGTCGCAGCCCCGCTCGCGCCCCGGGGCGGCCGCGACGATCCGGACACGCAGGAGCTCCCCGGACGCCACGACGGCGAGCTCCACGCCCCCGCCGCCCGACCCGTCCTCGTCGCGAGAGATCGGCACCACGACGGCGCCGCGCGCCTCGAGCGCCCGCGCGAGCCGCGCGCCCGGCGCCTCGGCCGGGCCGAGCGGCGGCGCGCCGCCGAGCGGGCGGAGCGCCGTGGCGAGCTCCACGGACGCGACCGCCTCGGCGGCGCGCGTGCCGGCGCTGCGCACGGCGCGCTGCAGCCGCTCCGCGCGCTCGCCGTCGCGGTCGAGCGCGGCGCGGTCCGCCGGGTCGAGCCGCACCACGCAGCGGACCAGCGGGACCCCGCCGCTGCCCGGGACCTGCGCTGCCTCGAGCCGCGCGCGGCGGAGCATCGCCGCGCCCCGCGCGTCGCCCGAGGCGTCGAGCAGCGCCGCCGCCCCGCCGAGGACCGCGTCGGGGTGCGGCCGCTCCGGCGCGGCCGGGAGCGCGGCCTCCCGGTAGACCTGGTTCCACCCGCGCCCGGCGCCGGGCAGGCGCAGGAGCAGCGTCAGATCGGCGAGCTCCGTCTCCGGGGTGCGGACCGCGCTCGCGAACGCCTCCTTCACCGCCGCGAGGCGGGCCGCGTCCGCCGTGAGCGCCGCGAACGCGGGCGCGTCGACGGCGAGCGAGAGGCGCGACGCGCTCACCTCGCGCGACCCCATCGTCCACCGCTGGGGCGGCCCGGCGACCGCGAGCTCGGCGCCGACGACGAGGGCGGAGAGCCCGCGCTCGCCGCGCGCCTCGAGCAGCGCCGCGACGGCGGCCTTCAGCGCGGTCAGCGCCGGGATCACGCCCCGCCCATGCGCCCGCGCCGCGCCGTCCGCTGCTCCTCGAGCGCGGCGTCCGCCTCGAGCGCCGCCTCGGCCTCGCGCTGCGCCTCGGCGTCGACCGCGCGGTGCCCCTCATGGACGCGCTGGGGCTTCGACTCGGTGACGGCCGCCTCCGCCATGGCCACCGCCGTGTGCCGCAGGTCGTCGTACGGCTTCGCCAGGTCGAAGATGACCTTTGTGTTGCCCTGGCTGAGGTTCGCGAGCGCCTCGAAGCGCCGGAGCTCCATCGCCCCGGGCGAGCGCGCGAGGATGCTCGCCGCCTCGGCGAAGTTCTTCGCGCTCTCCACGTCGGCCTCGCTCTTGATGACCACGTAGCGCCGATCGCGCTCGGCGATGGCCCCCTTCGCGAGCACCTCCTGCATCTGCGGCGGCAGCGCGATGTCCTGGAGGCCGATCATATCCACGTGCAGCCCCCACGCCTCCGCGACCGCCTCGACCTGCGCGCGCACCTTGGCGGCGACCTCCTCGCGGTGCGCGAGCAGCTCGTCGAGCCGCGTCTCGCCCACCACGTCGCGCAGCACGACCTTCGCGCGGTCCTTCATCGCCGTCTCGTAGTTCTCGACGGCGAGCGTGGCCCGCTCCGGATCGACGACGCGGTAGTAGACGACCGCATCGACCATGGTGGTCACGTTGTCGCGGGTGATCACCATCTGCTGGAGGAGATCGCGGTTCTTCATCCGCGTGTCGATGCGCCGGAGCTCCTGGATCCCCGGGAGGTACAGCGTGATCCCGGGGGTCACGCGGCCGGTCAGCTTGCCGAGCGTGAAGCGCAGCGCCACCTCCCACTGGTTGATCTGCCGCAGCCCCGACAGGAGGTAGAAGACCGCGAACGCCGCGAGCAGGGTGAGGATCAGGGACATCGCCTGCGACTCTAGCAGAGCGCTCCGCGATGGCCGCGCTGCCGGACGCTCGCGCCGCGCGGCCACCGCGGGCGCCCCGGCGCGGCTTCGCGCTGGTGTCGCTGCGCGGGCGGTGTACCCTCGCTCCCGCGATGGGTGACGAGCCGAGCCAGCCGTTGCGCGACGGGCGCTACGTGGTCACGCGCGCCCTGGGCGAAGGGGCTCAGGGGCACACGCTCGAGGCGGTCGACAAGCGGCTCGGCAAGCTCGTCGCGATCAAGCGGTTCCATATCCGCGGCGCCTCGAGCTGGAAGAGCGTGGAGCTCGCCGAGCGCGAGGCGCGCGTGCTCGCCTCACTCTCGCATCCGAGCCTGCCGGCCTACCTCGATCATTTCGAGGAGGACGGAGCGCTCTTCCTCGTGATGGAGAAGATCGACGGCGAGAGCCTGGGCGCGATGCGCCGCCGCCGCGCCGTGCTCGGGCCGGACGAGGTCGTCCGGTTCTTGCGGGACGCCTCGGGCGTGCTCGACTACCTGCACGGCCGCGCGCCGCCGGTCATCCACCGCGACATCAAGCCGAACAACGTGATCCGCCGGCCCGACGGCTCCTTCGCGATCGTCGACTTCGGCGCGGTCCGTGATCGCCTGCGCCCCGAGGGCGGGAGCACCGTGGTCGGCACCTTCGGGTACATGGCGCCGGAGCAGTTCCAGGGGCGCGCGCTGCCGGCGTCGGACGTCTACGCCGTCGGCGCGACCGCGCTCTGCCTGCTCACCGGCGAGGAGCCGGAGAACCTGCCGCACCGCGGGCTCGCGATCGACGTGCCCGCGGCCCTCGGCGGCCGCGCGGATCCGCGCCTCGTCCGGGCCCTCTCCGCGATGCTGGAGCCGGATCCGGAGCGCCGCGCCGCGCGCCTCGCGCCGCTGCTCGCGGAGCTCGACGCGGGCGGCGCGTCCCCCGAGCGGCCGCGCGCCGGGCGCCCCTCGGAGCGCGACGCGCGCAAGGCGTACAGCGACGCGCGCAAGGCGGAGCGCGACGCGCGCAAGGCGTACCGCGACGCGCGCAAGGCGGAGCGCGACGCGCGCAAGGCGGCGCGGCGCGCGCACGAGCAGGAGCGGCGCCCGCGCGGGCCCGAGGGGGTCACGGCGCCGTGGCGCGGCCTCGACGGCCTCCCGCTCGTGGGCGCGATGTTCGGCCTCACCGTCGCGCGCATCGCGGTCGGCCTCGCGCTCGGGGTGGTCGTCCCGACGGTGCTCACGCTGCTGTCGCTGGTGTTCGGCCGGGTGCTGCGCGAGCAGGCCGCGCCGAGCGTGCGCCGGGCCGGCCGCGTCGCCGAGCTCGCGCTGCTCCGCGCCACCCGCGTCGTTCGCGGGCGCCCCGCGCCGGACGGCGCCGCCCAGCGCGATCAGGGCGCGGCGGCGCGCGTGCGCGTCGAGGACCAGGAGCCCCCCGGGCGATCGCGCATCCACGACGTCGATCTCGACGAGGCGCAGGACGAGGAGCTCGGCGACATCGAGGCCGACGAGCGGGCCAGGTCGAGCGCCGCGTCGAGGCCGCCGCGCACGGGCAGGCGCTGAGCGCCGGTCGCGCTCGCGCTCCGGCCGGGCGCGGCGGTCAGATGCGCCCGCGCGCGGCGTCGAGCTTCAGGCGGAAGACCTCGACGATCGCCTCGGCGAAGATCCTCCGGCTCATCTTCGAGTGGCCGGCGCGGCGGTCGACGAACACGATCGGCACCTCGACCACGCGGAGCCCTTTGCGGAGCGCGCGGTAGGTCGTCTCGATCTGGAACGCGTAGCCGTTCGAGCGCACGCTGCCGAGATCGAGCGAGAGGAGCGCGCGCCGCGTGAACGCCTTGTAGCCGGTCGTGAGGTCGCGGACGCCGACGCCCAGGAGGGTCCGCGCGTAGAGCGAGCCGCCCTTCGAGAGCGCGTGCCGCCCGAGGCCCCAGCCCTCGACGCCGCCCCCCGGCACGTTGCGCGAGCCGAGGACCACGTCCGCGCCCCGGGCGATCGCGTCGAGGAAGGCTGGCAGGTGGCCCGGGTCGTGCGAGAGATCCGCGTCCATCTCGAAGGCGACGTCGTAGCCGCCGTCCAGCGCGCGCTGGAACCCCTCCAGGTAGGCGGTGCCGAGCCCGAGCTTGGCCGGGCGGTGGAGCACCTGGACGCGCCCGTCGCGGGCGGCGAGCTCATCGCCGAGGGCGCCTGTCCCGTCCGGCGACGCGTCGTCGACGACGAGCACGTGCGCGTCCGGGACCGTCGCGAGGACGGAGCTCACGAACTCGGCGAGGTTGTCTCGCTCGTTGTACGTCGGCGTGATGATGAGGATTCGGGGGGCCATCCTGGCTCGGCGCGGCGCGAGCGGACGCTCGCGCGCGGATCTACCAAAACGGCGGCGCGAGCGGAAGGATCTGCGGGGGGCGCGCCCGGGGCCTCGCCGGTTGGCGGTTGCCGGAAACGTGCGCGCCAGTTAATTTCCTTTCCCGACAGGGCGTCCGCTCTGCATCGGGCCGATCGGCTGGAACAGCCTCGGTCAACTCGTGGGGTCACACCCTGCGCACAGGGGTGCGGCCCTGAACCTGAACAGCGCGGCACCGACGGAGACAAACATGGCGAGCCAGAACGTCCACACCCTCACCGACCAGAATTTCGAGTCTGAAGTCCTGAAATCCCCCGTCCCCGTTCTCGTGGATTTCACGGCCACCTGGTGCGGGCCCTGCAAGGCGCTCGCCCCGATCGTCGACAAGATCGCGGACGATTTCCAGGGCAAGGTGAAGGTCGCCAAGCTCGACATCGACGGTGCTCCGGAGACCACCCGCAAGTACGGCGTGCGGAGCGTTCCGACGGTGATGGTGTTCCAGGGCGGCGAGAAGAAGGGCGTGCAGGTCGGCCTCACGAGCCGCGACAACCTGCTCCGGCTCCTCGGCGTCTGAGCGAGAGCTCCCCCGCCTCGAGGCCCGCGCGACGCAGCCCCGCGGCGCCGACCGAGCGCCTCGCCCGCTCGAACGCCGGCCAAGCGCCGGCCAGACGCCGGCCTAACGCCGGCCAGACGCCGACCGAACACCTCGCTCGATCGAACGCCCCGCCCGACCCACCGGCCCCGGCGCGCTCGCGCCACGACGCCCCGGCGAGAGGCCGCTTCGTCGCGTGCGCCGCGCGCGCTGAGGCTTTGCTTGACCGTCGCGCGCGAGGTGACTACGTATCGCGCCGGCCACTTTCCCAGGAGTTCGTGATGGCGACGAAGATCGCAATTAACGGTTTTGGGCGCATCGGACGTTGCATTGTCCGCGCGCTCGTCGAGCGCGGCGTGAAGGATATCGAGCTGGTCGCCATCAACGACCTGACGGATCCGAAGACCCTCGCCCACCTCTTCCAGTACGACTCGGTCCACCGCGAGTTCAAGGCGGCGAAGGTCGGCGCTGGTGACAAGCACATCAGCATCGGCGACCAGAAGATCGAGATCCTCGCGCTGAAGGACCCGGCCGAGCTGCCGTGGAAGAGCCTCGGCGTCGACATCGTCCTCGAGTGCACGGGCCTCTTCACGGACAAGGCCAAGGCCGCCGCTCACCTGAACGCCGGCGCCAAGCGCGTGATCATCAGCGCGCCGGCCAAGGGCCACGACCTCACGGTCGTGATGGGCGTGAACGACGAGCTCTACGACGCGCAGAAGCACACGATCATCTCGTGCGGCTCCTGCACGACGAACTGCCTCGCCCCCGTCGCCAAGGTGATGCTCGACAACTTCGGCATCGTCCGCGGCCTGATGACGACGGTGCACTCGTACACGAACGACCAGCACCTGCTCGACGTCCCGCACCGGAAGGGCGACCTGCGCCGCGCGCGCGCCGCCGCGGTCAACATGATCCCCTCGAGCACCGGCGCCGCCAAGGCGCTCTCCGAGGTCATCCCGGCGCTCAAGGGCAAGTTCGACGGGCTCGCGATCCGCGTCCCCACGGTCGACGTCTCGCTCGTGGACCTCACCCTCGAGACCGAGAAGCCGGTCACGAAGGAGAGCATCCACGCCGCGATGAAGCAGGCCGCCGACCAGGGTCCGATGAAGGACATCCTCGACTACACGGAGCGGGAGCTCGTCTCGGGCGACTTCATCGGCACGCCCGCGTCCAGCACGTTCGACGCCACCATGACGTCGGTCCTCGGCGACCGCTTCGCGAAGATCTTCTCGTGGTACGACAACGAGTGGGGCTTCTCGAACCGCATGATCGACCTCGCGCGGCTCGTGGCGAAGAAGGGCGTGTAGCGCCGTGAAGCTCACCGGAATCCGCTCCGTCGAGGACCTCGCCGCGGCCGGCGACGCCGGCGGCCTCAGCGGCAAGCGCGTCTTCATCCGCGTCGACTTCAACGTCCCGCTCGACAAGAAGACGGGCAAGATCACGGACGACTCGCGCATCCGCGAGGCGATCCCGACGATCAAGCTCGTCATGGAAGCGGGCGCGAAGGTGATCCTCGCGTCGCACCTCGGCCGCCCGAAGCCGGGCAAGACCGAGGGGCTCTCGCTGGAGCCGTGCGGGGGGCGGCTCAGTGAGCTCACCGGTTACGAGGTCCACCTGCCCGACGACTGCGTCGGCGACTCGCCCAAGAAGGTCATCTACGACCTGCGCGCGGGCCAGGTCTGTCTCCTGGAGAACCTCCGCTTCCACCCGGAGGAGGAGAAGGACGACGAGGGCTTCGCGCGCCAGCTCAGCGAGCTCTGCGACGTCTACGTCGACGACGCCTTCGGCGCCGTGCACCGCGCCCACGCGTCGGTGCACGCGCTGCCGCGCCTCGTGCGCGAGCGCGCCGCCGGCCTGCTCCTCCTGAAGGAGCTCAAGGCGCTGACCCGGCTCACCGATCGCCCGGAGAAGCCGTACGTCGCCGTCCTCGGCGGCGCCAAGGTCTCCGACAAGATCGACGTCGTCGACGCGCTCCTCAACGTGGTCGACACCCTGTGCATCGGCGGCGCGATGGCGAACACCTTCCTCGCCGCGCAGGGCAAGAACGTCCAGAAGAGCCGGATCGAGGAGGACAAGCTCCCGCTCGCGCGCACGATCATGAGCAAGGCGCGCGACCGGGGCATCCAGCTCCTGCTGCCCGTCGACGCCGTCGTCGCCTCGAGCATCGACGCGACGGAGGGCGAGCCCGCGTCGGTCGACGCGATCCCCGAGGGCACGATGGCGCTCGACATCGGCCCCCGCTCGATCGAGCTGTTCGGCAAGGCGATCGAGAAGGCGAAGACGGTTTTCTGGAACGGCCCCATGGGCCTCTTCGAGACGCCCGCCTTCTCCAGGGGCACGTTCGACGTCGCGCGCATCATGAGCGGCGCGTCCGGCTTCACGGTGGTCGGCGGCGGCGACAGCGCGGCGGCGGTCAAGCAGGCCGGCGAGCAGATCGCCCAGGGCTTCGACCACATCTCGACCGGCGGCGGCGCTTCGCTCGAGCTCATCGAGGGCAAGCGGCTGCCCGGCGTCGAGGCGCTCCGGTCGGCCGAGGTGAGCGAGTGAAGCCCGTGAACGACGGGGGCACGCCCGAAGCCACGGGCGTCGCCCCGCGGGCGGCCTCGCGTCGTCCGCTCATCGCCGGCAACTGGAAGATGAACGCCGGGGGGCAGGACGCCTGCCCGCTGGCGGCGGCCGTCGCCAAGGCGACCCGCGAGCTCACCCGGGCCGAGGTGGTGATCGCGCCGCCGTTCACCGCGATCGCCGCCGTGGCCCACGAGCTCGCGGAGGCGAGGAGCGAGATCGGCATCGCCGCGCAGAACATGAGCGCCGAGGTCTCCGGGGCGTTCACCGGCGAGATCGCCTCGGGCATGCTCAAGGACGCGGGCGCGACCTGGGTCATCCTCGGCCACAGCGAGCGGCGGCAGCTGTTCGCCGAGACCGACGAGTCGGTCGCCCGGAAGGTCGCCTCGTCGATCGCGGCCGAGCTGCGCCCCATCGTCTGCGTCGGCGAGACGCTCGAGCAGCGCGAGGCGGGCGAGACGCTCGCCGTGGTCGAGCGCCAGGTCCGCGCCTTCCTCGACGAGCTGGCCAAGCAGCCCGGCTTCGGCGTCATCGCCTACGAGCCGGTCTGGGCGATCGGGACGGGCAAGGTCGCCCGCGCCGAGGACGCCCAGGAGGTGCACGCGTTCATCCGCGGCCTGCTCGCGAAGGCCTCGGAGGACCTCGCTCTCGTCACGCGCATCCTCTACGGCGGCAGCGTCAAGGCCGACAACGCCGATGCGCTGCTCGCCCAGGACGATATCGACGGCGCGCTGGTCGGCGGGGCCTCGCTCGACGCCGCCGGCTTCGCCAAGATCGTCGAGGCCGCGCACCGACTGGCGGAGCGCGCCGAACAGGGGTAGATCGCGGGCCGCTCCCGTCTCGCGACGGGAGCGCCGGCCTGCCCCCTTGCCCCCTGGGCCCGTCGCGCGGGCCAGATCACCCAGCCGAAAGACGCCGATGCTTCACACGTTCCTCAACATCGTGCACGTGTTCGTCTGTCTGTTCCTGATCCTCGTCGTGCTCCTCCAGCAGGGCCGCGGGGGCGGGATGGGCTCGGCCATGGGCGGCGCGACGGCCCAGGTGTTCGGCGGCCGCGGCGCCGGCAACTTCATGACCCGCCTCACGGCCGCCTGCGCCGCCGTCTTCATGGCGACGAGCGTGTCGCTCGCTTACCTCTCGTCGGCGGGCGACCGCGCGCTGCGCGAGTTCGAGCAATCCCAGGAGAAGTAGGCCCGCGTGCTACGGCCCGCTCCCGCGTCGGGGAGGGAAGCGGGCAGGGCGCTCGACGCAGGGTCGTCCGCGGGAGGGGCCGTGGCCTCCGCCGCCCCTTTCGCGCGCGACCTTGCCCTCGTCGCCCTCGCCAAGGCTGCGGTTTCCGCGCTGGTCCTCGCGCTCGGCTTCCGGGCCGTGAGCGACGACGACTTCGCGCGCGTGGTCCTCGCGCAGGCGTGGGCCCACGCGCCCCGGCTCGACCCGACCGGGACGAGCTGGCTCCCGGCCCCGTTCTGGCTCCACGGCGCGCTCTTCCGCGCTCTTGGGCCCGTCCTCGCGCCGACCCTCGAGGTCGCCCGTGGCGTCGCCTTCGCGCTCGGCGTCGCGTCGGCCGCGCTCGTCTACATCTCCGCCCGCTGGATCACGGGCGACCGCCGCGCCGCGCTCGCCGGTGCGCTGCTCGCGGGCGCGTTTCCGTGGAGCGCCTGCCTCGGCGTGGCGACGGTCCCCGAGCTGCCGACCGCGGCCCTCTCGCTCGTCGCGGTGGCGTCGCTCGTCACGCCGCCGGCCGGGCCTGCGCCGCCGCCCGGGCGCGCCCTCCTCGGCGCGCTCGCGCTCGTGCTCGCGACGCTCTCCCGTTACGAGCCCTGGCCTGTCGCCGCCGCCTTCGCGGCGATGGCGCTGCTCGCGGCCGCCCGCCTCGGCCAGAGCCGCGCCGCGCAGGCGAAGCTCGCGCTCGCGGCGCTCGCGGCGCTCGCCGGGCCCGCCGCGTGGATCGCATGGAACCGCGTCGCCCACGGGGAGGCGCTGCACTTTCTGGCCCGCGTCGCCTCCTACCGCAGCGCGCTCGGCCCGGGCGATGACGGCACCCTGCTGCGGCTCTTCGCGTACCCCGCCGCGATGGTCCGCGAGGAGCCGGAGCTCTTTCTGAGCTCCCTCGCCCTCGCCCTCATCGCCTGGCGCGCCCGCCGCGGCGCCGCATCGGGGAGCGCCCGCCCGTTCCCGCCGCTCCTCCGCGCGGCCCGTCCGTACGCCCTCCCCGGGGCGGTCGCCGCCTTCCAGATCGCGGCGCTCTCGCTCGCCCTCGTGCGCGACGGCGCTCCCACGCATCACCCCGAGCGCGCGACCCTCCTCGCGTTGCTCCTGCTCGCCCTCGCCGTGGGGGATCTCTCGGCGCGCGCCTTCCGCGGCGCCTCGGCCGGGGCGCGCAGGGCGCTCGGCGGCGCTCTCCTGGCCGTGCTCTGCGTCGGCGTCTTCTTTCGGCCCCACCTGCGCCGTGAGCATTTCAACCCGCGGACGGACGAGGTCGCCATCGGCCGCGCCGCCGTGGAGCTCACGCCTCCCTCGGCGCCCGTCCTCGTCGAGGTCGCCGACTATGGCCACCTCGCGGCGCTCGCCGCCCTGGCCCGTCCCGGGGGCGCGCACCCGGATCGCTCGATCGATCCGCGCGATCCCCCCGTCCGGTCGAGCTTCGACGACCCCGCGTCGCTCGCGCGTCGCGTCGCCGGCCTGGGCGCGGCCTACCTCATCGGGCGCGTCAGGCCGCCCGCGATCGCCTTCGCCGGCCCGCCGCTCGCGACGCGCGGCGCCTGGGGGCTCTGGGCCGCGCCCTCGGCGGCGGGCGCCTTGCGGGCCGCCCCGGAGGACGGTTCCCGGCGCCCGGCGCCTCCCGCCGGCCCTTCGCCGGAGGAGGCGCCGTGAGCCAGCCCGCGAGGCCGTTCTTCGCGCACGCGTCGGCGTGCATCGACGAGCCCTGCGACATCGGCGAGGGGACGACGATATGGCACTTCTGCCATGTCTCCGCGGGCGCGCGGCTCGGCCGCGCCTGCGTCCTCGGCCAGAACGTCTTCGTCGCGGGCGGCGCCGTCATCGGCGATGGCGTCCGGATCCAGAACAACGTGTCTCTCTATGACGGCACCCTGGTCGAGGACGACGTGTTCCTCGGCCCCTCCGCCGTCCTCACCAACGTCATCAACCCGCGCGCGCAGATCGACCGTCGCGCCTTCCTCGACCGGACGCGCATTCGCCGCGGCGCCACCGTGGGCGCCAATGCCACCGTCGTCTGCGGCGTCACGATCGGTCGCCACGCGTTCATCGGCGCCGGCGCCGTGGTCACGCGCGATGTCCCCGACTATGCGCTCGTCACCGGCGTGCCGGCCCGGCGCGCCGGCTGGATGAGCCGGCATGGTCACAAGCTCGTCGCCTCGCGCGACGGCCTGATGCGCTGCCCCGAGAGCGGCTATCGCTACGAGCGACGCGGTGACGTCGTCCGTTGCCTCGATCTCGACGAGGACGCGCCGCTCCCGGCGCCCCGCGCCGCGGCCGGCCGCCATTACCGCGATCTCCCCGGAGCGGAGGACCTCGAGAGTTGACGCCGCCTGTCCCCTTCTTCGACCGTGCTCGCGGCGATCTCGCCATGCAGGACGAGCTCACCGCCGTGTTCCAGTCGGTCGTCCAGAGCGGCCGCTACATCCTCGGTCCGGAGGTCGATGCCTTCGAGTCGGAGTGCGCCGCGTATCTCGGCGTCCGGCACGCGATCGGCGTCTCGTCCGGCACGGACGCGCTGCTCGCCGCGCTGATGGCGCTCGGCATCGGCGCCGGCGACGAGGTGGTGTGCCCCGCGTACACGTTCTTCGCGACCGCGGGCGCCGTCCATCGCATCGGCGCGCGGCCGGTCTTCGCGGACGTGCTCCCCGGCTCCTTCAACCTGGATCCGGCCTCCCTGGCGCGCGCCCTCACCGCGCGCACCCGGGCGGTCATCGCCGTCCACCTCTTCGGTGGCTGCGCTCCCATGGACGAGCTCCTCGCTGTCGCGGGGGGCCGCGGCGTGCCGGTCATCGAGGACGCGGCCCAGGCCTTCGGCGCCGAGCGCGCGGGCCGCCGCGCGGGCGCGCTCGGGCTCATGGGGTGCTTCTCGTTCTTCCCGACCAAGAACCTCGGCGGCTTCGGCGACGGCGGGCTCGTGACCACCGACGACGGCGAGCTCGCCGCTCGCGTCCGGGCGCTGCGGGCGCACGGCGCTCGCAGGAAGCACCACCACACGCGGGTCGGCGGCAACTTCCGGCTCGACGCCCTCCAGGCGGCGCTCCTCCGGCGCAAGCTCCCGCGGCTCGGCGCGCTCCTCGACAGGCGGCGCGAGCACGCCGCGCAGTATGCCGCGCTGCTCGGCGGGGCGGGCCTGCCCCTGTCGTTGCCTGACACCGGCGCCGCCGGGCACAGCGTCAATCAGTACGTCATTCGTCTCGACGACGCGTCGCTGCGCGACCCATTGCGGAGCTCCCTGGCCGAGCGGGGGATCGGCACCGAGGTCTACTATCCAGCGCCGCTCCACCTCCAGCCCTGCTTTGCGTCGCTCGGCCCGCCGGCCGGCGCTCTTCCCGTCGCGGAGTCTGCCGCGCGCGAGACGCTCGCGCTCCCCATCTTCCCTGAGCTCACGCGCGAGGAGATCGCCCGCGTCGCGCGCGCCGTCACGGCCTTCTTCGTCTGACCGGCGTCGCGGCGGTGCTCCGTCGGTGGCTGCTGCCTCCTCCGATACTCCCGCTGCGAGGGCGAGGGATGTTTGCGCGTTGCGCGCGAGCGGCCCGCTCGGCGTTCTCTGCGCGCGCGCGCTGGGCTAGCCTCCCGCGCATGGCGTCGATCGTCCAACCCTCGCTCGAACGGATCGTCCAGGCGCAGTTGGCGGTATGGCCGGAGCACGAGGATTTCCTGCGGAAGCGCTTTGCTGCGACCGAGCTCGGCTTTGCGGAGCGCGTCGCGTCGCTCGCGCTGCGGCTCGCCGGCGACGACCTCCCGCGCATCTGCGCGGACTACAAGTGGATGTGCGAACGCATCCTCGAGGAGGAGCTCTCCTTCCGGCGCACCGGCCGGTATCGCCTCTCGACGCTCGCCGAGGCCCGGCGTGAGGTCTACGACGACCACGCTTACATGACGCAGTACATGCACGGAGTGCTCCTCTCCCACATCTTCTGGGCGAACCACACGGCGGTCATGGAGTACTACGTCGACACCTTCCTCGCGTCGAACCCACCGGGGTACCGCCACCTCGAGATCGGCCCTGGCCACGGCCTCTTGCTCTACTTTGCCGCCGAGGATGCGCGCGCGGGCGCGGTCACCGCGTGGGACCTCAGCGCGGCGAGCCTGGACGCGACCGGGCACGCCATGCAGGCGCTCGGGGTGCGGCGCGCGCCGCGCCTCGTGAGGCGCGACTTCGCCGATGCCGTGGACGACGGCGAGCGCTTCGACAGCATCGTGATCAGCGAGGTCTGCGAGCACCTCGAGGATCCCCGAGCCGCGCTCCAGAGCCTGCGGCGCTCCCTCGCGCCGGGCGGACGCCTCTTCGTCAACGTGCCGGTCAACAGCCCCGCGCCCGATCACCTGTACCTGCTCCGAACGCCGGAGGAAGCGGTCGATCTGGTCGCGAGCAGCGGCTACGCCATCGCTGAGACGCGCTTCTTCCCCATCACCGGCTACTCGCTCGAGCGGGCGCGCAAGACCGATAGCACGATCTCGTGCGTCGTCGTCGCTGGCCATCCGGCGTAATCGCGTCTCCACGACGTGGCCTGCCCTGCGGCGCTCCTCCGCTGAGCGGGCCCGGCCGCCGAATGGATCGGGACCCCCACGCATCCAACGCGATCCGGGGCAGCAGCCGTTCGGCTGCGCGTCCCGGGCAGCCCGGCAGGAGCGCTTGTTCCACCCCGGAGGCGGGTGTATTTTTGCGCCGCCCCGGGGGCCGTACGGCGTTCAACATCCCAGGGAGCCGTGTCCCATGTCGACGTTCGCGGAGCTGAAGCGTAACCTCAAGAAGGATTTCTCGCAGCTCAAGGGGGTCCGCCTCGCCGTGCTTGCGGACTCCGCGACCCAGCTGTGGGTCCAGGCGCTGCGTGGCTCGGGTTACGAGAGCGGTCTGAACATCGAGATCTACGAGGCCGACTACGATCAGATAGAGCGTCAGATCCTCGACACGTCCTCGGAGCTCCACCGCTTCAAGCCGCGGTTCGTGCTCGTGTTCTACGCCGCCGAGAAGCTGCTCGCCAGGTTCCAGGAGCTCCCGCTGGACGCAAGGGCCGGCTTCGCGGAGGGCCACATCGACACCCTCAGGCAGCTCGTCGACGTCCTGGGCCAGCACCTCGCGGCGACCGTGATCTGCACGAACTACCCCGAGATCGACGATGGGGTCTTCGGGAGCTTCGCCAACAAGGTCTCCTCGTCCTGGGTCTATCAGATTCGCAAGGCCAATTTCCAGCTGATGGATCTTGCCCAGTCGGTCCCCAATCTCCTCGTCAGCGATCTCAGCCTCCTCTGCAGCCAGCTCGGCCGCGACGCGATGACGGATCGCAAGATCGCGATCACCACGGACCTGCTCTTCAGCATCGACTTCTTGCCGGTCGCCGCGCGGAGCGTCGTCGACATCGTCGCGGCGGCGTCGGGGCGCTTCAAGAAGTGCCTCGTGCTCGACCTGGACAACACGCTGTGGGGTGGCGTCATCGGAGATGACGGCGTCGAGGCCATCGAGATCGGCGGCCTCGGCGTGGGCGCCGCCTACTCGCAGCTCCAGCGGTGGGCCAAGGAGCTCAAGAACCGGGGGGTCCTGCTCGCGGTCAGCAGCAAGAACGACCCGCGCGTCGCGGCCGAGCCGTTCCAGGTGCACCCCGACATGGTGCTCCGCCTGGACGACTTCGCCGTCTTCTGCGCGAGCTGGGAGAACAAGGTCGACAACATTCGACATATCCAGTCCATCCTCGAGATCGGGTTCGACTCCATGGTCTTCGTCGACGACGACCCGGCCGAGCGGGAGATCGTCCGGAGGAACCTGCCCGACGTGTGCGTCCCCGAGCTGCCTGACGACCCGGCCCTGTACCTGCCCTATCTGCAGCGGCTGAACCTCTTCGAGACCACCTCGTCCACGGCGGAGGACGGGGCGCGCACGCGGCAGGTTCGAGAGGAGGGCCGGCGGCGGGAGCTGAAGGCCACGTTCGCCACGGAAGAAGAGTTCCTGCGGAGCCTCGAGATGACCGCCGAGGTCGAGCCGCTCACCGCGTTCAACCTCCCTCGGGTGGCCCAGCTCATCCAGCGCTCCAGCCAGTTCAATCTCCGGACGATCCGGTACTCCGAGGACGAGGTGCACCGCATCGCGCGGTCGCCGCACCACCTGCCGTTCGCGGTGAGCCTGACGGACAGGCTCGGCAGCTACGGGCTGGTGAGCGTCGTCTTCCTCGAGCGGGCAGGCGACGCGCTGTTCATCGACACGTGGCTCATGAGCTGCCGGGTCCTGAGGAGGGGGCTCGAGAGCTTCGTGCTCAACGCCCTCGTGGACCGGGCTCGGCGCGAGGGCTACGCGACGATCGTCGGGGAGTATGTCCCCACCAAGAAGAACGAGCTCGCGAAGGACCATTACAAGACTCTGGGCTTCTACCCGCGCGACGGGCGGTGGCACCTCGACGTCCGCGACTACGAACTTCGCACAACCTTCGTCCATTCAAAGGTCTTGCCCCATGGCGAATGAAATCCTGAGCCAGATCAACGACATCATCAGGAAGGTGCTCGATAGCGATGACATCGTGGTTCAGGAGACCACCACGGCGAAGGAGGTGCCCGACTGGGATTCCCTCTCTCACGTTCAGATCGTGGCTGCCATCGAGAAGCACTTCAAGATCACCTTCACCTCGAGGGAGATCCATTCGTTCAAGAACGTCGGGGAGATGTGCGCCGCGGTCGCCGCGAAGCGCGCGAAGTAAAGCGCGCCGGACGGGCCGACGTGAACGCCCGCCCCTCGCGCCGGCGCGACGCCCGCCTGACGGCGGAGGTCGTCGCGGCAGCGGCCTCCCTCGGCGGGGCGGAGCACGCTCACGGTGCAGGTCGAACCTTGAACACCGTCACACATGTCGTTTAGCTCGCTTCAGTTCCTTCTCTTCTTCCCTGTCGTCGCGGCGATCTATTATCTCCTTCCGCACCGGCTGCGCTGGGTTCATCTCCTCATCGCCAGCTGCGTCTTTTACACGGCCTTCAATGCGGCCTACCTCGTCCTCGTCCTCGCGATGGCGGCCGTCGACTACTCGGTCGCGCTCGCGATGGCGAGGGCGGACGACTCCCGCCGGAAGCTCTACCTTGCCGTGAGCCTCACGATGAACCTCGGGATGCTGGGGTTCTTCAAGTACTACAACTTCGCCGTCGAGAGCGTGAACGCAGCCCTGTCGCTCGCGCGCGTGGGCGGGTCGGCTCCGGCGCTGGACATCCTCCTGCCGCTCGGCCTCTCGTTCCACACGTTCCAGGCGATGAGCTACACCATCGACGTCTACCGCGGCGATCAGGAGCCTGAGAGGCACTTCGGCATCTATGCCCTCTACATGCTCTTCTTCCCGCGCCTCTCCGCCGGGCCCATCGAGCGCGCGCAGCACCTGCTTCCGCAGCTCCGCGCCGAGCACCCCTTCGACTACGGGAGGGTCACCGACGGGCTCAGGCAGATGGCCTGGGGCTTCTTCAAGAAGACGGTCGTCGCGGATCGCCTCGCCCTCGGCGTGGACACCCTCTACCGCGAGCCTCGCCAGTACGGCGGCGTCGAGCTGACCCTGGCCTCCGTCTTCTTCGCGCTCCAGCTCTACGCTGATTTCTCCGGATACTCGGACATCGCCGTCGGCGCGGCCAAGGTGTTCGGCATCGACGTGACGAACAACTTCAGGCGTCCCTACTTTGCCACGAACCTGTCCGAGTTCTGGCGGCGCTGGCACATCTCTCTCTACAGCTGGTTCAACGATTACGTCTTCTCCCCGCTCGCGATCGCGATGCGCCATCGGGGCCAGATCGGCGTGGTCCTCGCCGTCGTCCTGACGTTCACCTTGAGCGGGCTATGGCACGGCGCCGCGTGGGGGTTCCTCGCGTGGGGGTTGCTCCAGGGGCTCGCCATGGCCTTCGAGACGCTCACGCGCAAGAAGCGCGCGAAGCTCATCAAGCGGCCCTCGCGCCTCGCGAGCGCCCTCGGCGTCGCGCTGACCTTCTCGTTCGTATGCTTCACGTTGATCTTCGTCCGCGCGAGGACCCTGAGCGACGCGGTCTACATCGTCACGCACCTCGGCTCGGGGCTCGCGGACTTCGCCGGGGACGCGCTCCGCCCCGGGCACCTCGCCCTGACGGTGGGCTCGCTGGGCTACTACAAGGAAGATTTCGTCATCGTGCTGCTCGCCACGCTCGTCATGCTGGTCGTCGAGCTCGTCCATGAGCGCCTCGATCTGCGGTCGTTCTTCGCGGCGAAGCCCGCCGCCCTTCGCTGGGCGGCCTACTACGCCCTCGGCGCGTCCATCCTGCTGTACGGCGCGCACAATGCGACTCAGACCTTCATCTACGTGCAATTCTAACGATGAAGCGATTCATCCTGAAGGCCTCGCTCCTCCTGTTGCCGTTCGCGCTCTACGCGCTCTGCATCGTGGTCATCGACCCCTTCGAGCGGTTCGGCGTGGGCCGCTTCATGCCTGTCCACGACAAAAGCAAGGTCGCGATCGCGTTCAATAGCCTTTTGTGGAAGGTCATCGAGTTCAACCGGGCGCCGCACCCGAACATCACCCTCGGCGCGTCCAAGATGAACCTCTTGACCCCGGACCTCCTGAAGGAGGCCTCCGCCGTCGACTACCACAACCTCAGCGTGGGGGGCGGGTCGGCGCTCGAGTTCATCCACCTGTTCTGGTTCGCGGCGAGCAGGGCGAAGCTCGAGCGGGTCGTCTTCGGGATCGGGATCGAGAACTTCAACGAATACATCAATCGTGACAGCGTGAAGGGCGCCGAGGCCACGGCGAGCAACCCGCTCCTCTATGTGATCAACCGCGATGTGGCCTCGGCGGCGAAGCACCTCGTGCTCATGAAATACTTCGGCGCAGCGCCCCCCTCGACCGCTCCGCCGATGAGAAAGGACGAGTTCTGGGAGGTCCAGCTCGACGAAGCGACCACCAGGATCTTCGCGAAGTACCGCTTCAACGAGGGCGCCTACGGCGAGCTCGCGGAGATCTCCGCGTATTGCCGGGAGCGGGGGATCGAGCTGACGTTCGCGATCCTGCCCAGCCATGCCGACGTGCACGAGCGGCTTCGGCAGCTCGGCGTCGAGGAGGAGTGGAAGAGCCTGCCTCTGCGGCTCGGCCAGCTCGGCAAGACCCACGACTTCGACGTCGACGACGAGCTCACGGCGAGCAGGGACAACTTCACCGACCCGTTCCACTTCGGTCCCGACGCCGCGCGTCGCCTCGCCGGCGCGATCGGGTCCGACGGCGGCGCTCGCGCCCGCTGAGGCGGCGCGGGCTCGCCGGGGCTCGCCTTGGGGCGGAGTTCCCACGGCGCCGGGCCGCGCGCCCCTGTCTGTGCTAGACGTGCGCGCCATGAGCGTCGAGGTCGGCATCGTCGGACTGCCCAACGTGGGCAAGAGCACCCTGTTCAACGCCCTGACGGCCGCGAAGGCCGAGGCGCAGAACTACCCGTTCTGCACGATCGAGCCCAACGTCGGCGCCGTCCCTGTCCCTGACGACCGGCTCGCGACGCTCGCCAAGTACATCAAGAGCGAGAAGATCCTCCCCGCCATGGTGCAGGTGGTCGACATCGCCGGCCTCGTGCGCGGCGCGAGCACGGGCGAGGGGCTCGGGAACAAATTCCTCAGTCATATCCGCGAGGTAGACGCGATCCTCCACGTTGTCCGCTGCTTCACGGTCGCGGACGTCGTGCACGTCGACGGCGGCGTCGACCCGCTCCGCGACATCGACACGATCGAGACGGAGCTCATGCTGGCCGACCTCGGCTCGCTCGAGGGGATGGTGGAGCGCACGCGGAAGCAGGCGAAGGGCGACAAGGAGCTTCTCCCGAAGATCGCGCTCATGGAGCGGTGTCTCGAGGCGCTCCAGGCGGGCAAGCCGGTCCGCGGGCTCTCCTTCGACGACGAGCAGCGGAAGGTCGTGAAGACCTTCGGCATGATCACCGCGAAGAAGGTCCTCTACGTGGCGAACGTCGACGAGGCCGACGCCTCCGGCGCGGGCCCGCTCGCGGCGAAGGTGCGCGAGCGCGCTGCCTCCGAGGGCAGCGGCGTCGTGCCGGTCTGCAGCAAGCTCGAGGCGGAGCTGAACGAGCTCGCGCCAGACGAGCGCACCGAGATGCTCGAGAGCCTCGGCATGAAGGAGCCGGCGCTCTCGACGCTCGCGCGCGAGGCCTACCGGCTCCTCGGCCTCCAGAGCTACTACACGGCCGGTCCCAAGGAGATCCGCGCCTGGACCATCCCGGTCGGGTGCACGGCGCCGCAGGCCGCAGGGGTCATCCACAGCGATTTCGAGAAGGGCTTCATCCGGGCGGAGGTCTACAACGTGGGGGACCTCGTCGAGCACCGGACCGAGGCCGCCATCCGCGCCGCCGGCAAGCTGCGCGTCGAGGGCAAGACGTACGTCTTCCAGGACGGCGACGTCGCGCACTTTCTCTTCAACGTCTGACTGTCCATTCCTCGGGCGCGCCCGCTCGCCGCCGCCGGCCCTCCCGAGCGCGCTCGCCGCGCCCCTGCATCGCGCTGCCCCCCGGTTCGCGCCGCACCCCTGCTTCGGGGGCGGCGCGGCACCGCCGTTGCTCCTCCGCTGTGCGCGCAGGCGCGGTGTGCCGGCCGCGACCGCCGGCGTTCCGTCGACCTTGCGCCTTCGTGGACGGAGGCAGGACGGTGCCCAGGGCGACGAGCGGCGGCGCGTGGTGTGTGCTGGTTCTCCTCACCTCGTCGGGGAGCGCCGCGGCGGGCTGCGTTGCCGCCGCGGCCGACGTCCCGCCCGAGGAGGTGGGCGCCCCGGACCCGGGTAGCGACGCGGCGCCGGCGCCCCGTCCGCCCGCGCCGTGCGCGCTGCCGCCCGGGTTCCTGGTGGGCGCGCCGCCCCGCTTCCCCGCGCCGCCCGCGCCGCCCCTCGGCCACAGGCCCTCGGCGGCTCCAGGCGGCGATGTCTTCGGTCGCTTCCTGCGGTCCACCGTCGTGTTCTGCGGGCCCGACGAGCGGCCGTACTTCCTCCGTTACCGCTTCTACCTCACCGGCCCGCTCTCGGGCCGCTGGCTGCGCCCGCCGCTGGTCCAGCCGCTCTGAGCGCGCCGCCCTGCCGTGCGGCCGGCCTCCTCGCCGCGCATTGGCCCATGGCGGCAGCGCGGCGTCCGGTTTTTTGACCCCCAGGATCCGCTCGGCTACCTCCTTCGCCCTCACGGGACGAAAGGACGATCATTTGGGCGCACTCAAAGGATCCATCTCATTCTCGAAGTTCTATGTCCGCGGCGAGCTCCCCGACGGGTTCCGCGACAGGTTCGCCGAGCGCATCCAGCTCCGCGCGTTCCGGCCGCTCACGGTCGAGGAGGACGCAGAGCAGCGCGCCGGGTGGTGCTCCATCGAGAACCCGCTCGATTGCGAGCTCGATCACGGCAAGATCTTCTTCAATTCGTACCTCAACCTCGGCCTCAGGACCGATCGGTGGCAGGTGCCCTCGGCGCTCTTCAAGGCGCACTTCGCCGAGGCGGAGCGGGAGCACCTCGCCAAGCGCGGGCGCGAGAAGCTCGGGCGGCGCGAGAAGGAGGAGCTCCGGGCGGTCGTGTCGAGGAAGCTCCGCGCGCAGCTCATGCCGGTGATGAAGGTCGTGGACCTCTCGTGGAACCTGGAGGCCGGCGTCGTGCGGTTCTGGAACCAGTCGCCGCGCGCGCACGAGGGGCTCGCGGAGCTCTTCGAGGACACCTTCGAGCTCGATCTCGTGCCCGAGAGCCCCTACACGGCCGCCCGCGAGCTCGGCTTGACGAGCGAGCAGCTGGCCGCGTTCGAGGTGCTCAAACCCACCGTCTTCCACGCCGAATCGCCCCTTGGAGGTGCCCGGTGAGCCTCGCCGAGCTGATCGAGCAGCGCCGATTCGTCGGCCGGGAGTTCCTTGTCTGGCTCTGGTTCGAGAGCGAGCTCTTCGAGGGCCGCTTCTCCCTGGACGCCCTCGGCGTCTGCGAGCTCTGGCTCGAGGGGCAGATCACGCTCGTCCAGGAGAAGGAGCAGAGCCGGCTCAAGGGCGCGGCGCCGAGCAGCGCCCCCGAGGCCCACGAGGCGCTGCGCCAGGGCAAGCTCCCCTCGCAGGCGCGCGTCCGCGTCACCCGCGGAGAGCTCGATTACGCCTTCCTCTTCAACGCCGACGCGTTCGCGCTGGCGGGCGTCAAGATCCCGAGCGTCGTCAAGGACGCCGCGGACGAGCAGTTCTACGAGCGCATGTACCTCATCGAGGAGCTCGAGACGCTCTTCACCGCGCTCTACGGCGAGTTCCTCGCCCTGCGGCTCAGCGCTGCGTGGGAGACCGGCGTGGCGCCGTTCGTCCGCGCCTGGGTCCGGGGCGAGCCGGTCGACGTGGCCGCCTATCAGAAGCTCCGGGGCAAGCTCGCGCCTGTCCGCGGCGCGGCGAGGTCGAGGACGACCCCGCCGCCCGCGCAGGCGCCCGAGCGCGCGGCGCGCGTGGTCGCCTGAGCCCGCCCTCGGCCGAGCGCCGGCCGCGTCGCGCGCGGCCGGCGCGCTCGCGCCGCTACTTCCCCTTCACCTTGCCGTGGATCTGCTTCGCCTGCGCGAGGTGCTCGCGCAGCTGCGGCAGCGTCGCGGCGGCGAAGGCCTTCAGATCGGCGTCCTTCGCCTCCTTCGCGGCTTTCTCGAACTTCTCGACGTCGTCCTCGTGGTCGTCGACCATCGCGCTCATGTAGGCCCGGTCGAACTCGGCTCCCGTCTTCTTCGACAGCTTGTCGACCTCCTCGCGGTGGTCCTGAGCGAGCTCTTGCGGCACGAGGAGGCCCTTCTGCTGCGCGAGCTGCGCGAGCCGCTTGTTCGCCGCCGAGTGGTCGTCGATCATCCGCTGCCCGAAGCGCTTCACCTCCGGGCTCGCGGCGCGCTGCTGCGCGAGCTGCCCGAGCCGCACCTCGAGGAGCCCCCCCTGGCCCGCCTTCTCGATGAACTCCCGATCGGACTTGCTGAGCTTGGTGTCGCCGGCCTGGGCCTGCTGCCCTGTCGAGCCCTGCCCCTGCGCAGCCGTCGAGGCCGGCAAGATCGCCGCCCCCAGCATGATGGTGAATAGAACAGGCTTGAGCATCTCAGTCCCCTCCTTGTCCGGCTCTCACCGGGCGGCCATGCCGAGCGCTCCATGGAACCGGCACGGCCGGACTCCACTGCTCGGCGCCTCCGGGTCGAGCCACCCGGCGTTTGTCGTGAGACCCTGGCGCTCTGGCAAGGGGCAGCGAGCATGGGGCGGCCCGCCCGCGGCCGCGCGGCAGGTGGGCGAGCGCATGGCGGCGGTGAGCGGCGAGCGGCGAGCGGCGAGCGTTTCATCGAACGAGCGCTGAAGGAGCCGGCGCGAACGGAGCGGACGGCGATGACGAGCCGGGACAACGCACGCGCCGAGGCGGGTGATTCGAGTTGACAGATCCATCCTGCCGGGCCTTGTATCGAGGCGGATGGACTCCGGAGCGACGCGCGCGCGCGGATCGGACAAGGCCCGTCTGGCCTTCGTCGGCGTCTATCCTCCGCCTTATGGAGGCGTGAGCGTCCATGTCCAGCGCGCAGCGCATCTGGCGCAGCGCCGGTTCGACGTGGAGGTCATCGACGTCCATGCGCCTCCGTCGCTGCCCACCGCGCCGACGTCCTTCCCCGTCTACCGGTGCGGCGCCGGGAGGGCCCCGATGCGCCTGCTTCGCGCGATGGCGCACCTCAGGCGCCGGGGGCGCGACCTCGTTCATTTCCACGTCTCGGCCCTCACGAACTTCAGGACAGCGGCGATCCCCCTTTTGGCGTCGCTGCCGCCGGGGACCTCGAAGCTCATCACGATTCACGGCGGGAGAATCATCTCGAATTACGAGCGTAGCGGCGGGCTCGCGAAGCGCCTCGCGGCGACCGTCCTCCGGCAGTTCGACCACTGCATCGCCGTCAATCGTGACCAGGTTCGGTTCCTGGAGCAGCTCGGCGTGGCTCCCGGCCGGATCTCGTGTCTCCCCGCCTTCTTGCCGCCGACGCCGGTGCGCGACGCGACCCTCGATGCCCGGGTCGAGCCGCTGCGGAGGGCGACAGGCGACCTCCTCCTCGTGTCCGGATTCGCTTTGCGGCTCTATGGCTTCGACGTCGCGATCGAGGCCCTCAAGCTCCTCCACCGCGAGACGGGAGCGAAGCCCGGCCTCATCGTCGTATTTTATACGCAGTACGACAGCACGTACGTCGCCGAGGTCGAGCGAGGGCTCGCCGAGTATGGCAGCGACCACAGCCTCGTCTTCCGAGATCTCGATCCAGGCAGCTTCTCCTACCTGCTCAGCCTGGCCGATATCTTCCTCCGGCCGACGACGACAGACGGCGATTCCGTCGCGCTCCGCGAAGCCGGCTACCTGGGCAAGCAGGCGATCGCCTCCGATTGCGTGGCGCGTCCCGAGGGCGCGTCCCTGTTCGAGACAGGGAGCGCGAGCTCACTCCGGCGCGCTATAGAGCGCGCGCTGTCCGACCGGAGCCATGGCCAGCTGTCGCTCGGCTCGGACGACAACGCATCGAAGCTCATGGTGATCTACGAGCAGCTCCTGGGTCGCTGAGGGGCCCGCGGCGGCGCTCGTGCCCGGGGGGGGCAGCGCGGGAGGCGGCGCCGCGTTGCAGGGCAAAAGACCCCAAGAACTGGGCCCCGGCCGCTCGCTCTGTCTACCCTCGGCGCCTGTGGTCGGCGATTTCTTCAAGCGCCTCACGAACGGCGTCGTGTTCCTCCTCGCCGCCCTGACCTTCTTCCTGGTCCCCGTCGGCAGGAAGACGGCCGCGCAGCACCTCGTCGCGATCGTCTCGACGCCGCCCGCCAGGGAGGCCGCCTCGGCTTTCGCCCACATCGCTCGGCGCATCACCACGGAGGCGCGTACCGAGCTCGACAAGCTCCGCAACCCGCCGCCCGCGCCGCGCGAGCCGAAGCCGCCGACGGCGAAGGTGAGACCGCCGTCCTAGCCCCGGCCCTGGAGGCCCGCGCTGGGGTGGGCGCGCGCAGGGCTCAGCCCTTGCGCGGATCCTTCACGTTCGGGTGCTCGTTGTAGAAGGCGTCGAGGCTCTCCCGGGAGATCTCCGCCTCGATCTCGCCGTCTCTCAGGATCTTCGCCTGACAGCCGAGGCGGCTGCTCGACCGCACGTCGAACGCCTTGTCGAGGATGTCCTCCTCGTCTTCCTCGGCCTCGCTGAGGAGCTCGCGCCCCTTCGTGACGTACACGTGGCAGGTCGAGCACGCGCAGACGCCGCCGCACGCGTCGCCCTCGGGGGCGCCCACGGCCTTCGATGCCTGGAGCACGGTCGATCCCACCGCGACCTCGGTCTCCCATGCGCGACCGTGCGCCAGAAAGCGGACCTTGACCATCAGCTCCTCCTCGCTTCGATGCCCGTCGATGCCGCGCTCGGGCCGCCCGTCTCGGTCGGCGCGCGGCTCGCGTCGTCCCCTCGGTGCTCGGCCAGGTGCGCGTCCACGCCCCTCGCCGCCGCGACCTTCGCCTCGACGTCCTCGACCTGCTTGCCCGCGATCGCCTTGGCCACGGCGCGGTCCATCCGCCGCCCCGCCCACGCGCGCGTCGCCTCGTCGAGCGCGTCCGTCCGCGCCTGGATCAGCCCCGGCCTGTCCCCGCGGATCGCCGCGTCGAGGGCGCTCAGCGCCCCCTCGATCGCCACGCGCTCGCCTGGCTCGAGCAGATCGGCGTCCGCGGCGAGCGCCTTGCGCGTCGCCATCGCCACGCGCTCGCCCTCGACCCGCGCCTCGACAAGCCTCCGCTTGAGCAGGTCCTCCTCCCCGTGGTCCAGCGCCGCGAGGAGCATGTTCTCCACCTCCTCGTCGGTCAGCCCGTAGCTCGGCTTCACCTCGACCTTCTGCTCGACCCCTGTCGTCAGCTCGCGCGCGGTCACGCCGAGCAGCCCGTCGGCGTCGACGCGGAACGTCACCTCGAGCCGCGCCATGCCCGCGGGCATCGGCGGGATCCCCTTCAGCACGAAGCGCGCGAGCGACCGGCAGTCGGCGGCGAGCTCCCGCTCGCCCTGCACGATGTGCAGATCGAACCCGGTCTGGTTGTCCGCGTAGGTCGTGAAGGTCTGCCGCGCCCCTGCCGGGATCGTCGTGTTCCTCGGCAGGATCTTCTCGGCCACGCCGCCCATCGTCTCGATGCCGAGCGACAGCGGCAGCACGTCGAGCAGCAGCACCTCGTCCGCGCGCTCCATCGAGCCGGCCAGGATGTCGGCCTGGATGGCCGCGCCGAGCGCCACGACCTCCTCCGGATCGATGTCCTTGAGCGGCGCCTTGCCGAAGAGCTTTGCCACGTGGTCGCGCACGTAGGGCACGCGCGTCGCGCCGCCCACGAGGATCACGCCGTCGACGTCCGCCGCCTGGACGCCCGCGTCGCGCAGCGCGCGGCGGCAGGCGACGCCCGTGCGCTCCAGGAGCGGCGCGATGAGCGCGTTCAGCTCGTCGCGGGTCACGGTGACCAGCTTCGACCCAGGCTGGCCGGAGCTCGCCTCGCCCGCCTGCACGGGCAGCTCGATCTCGACCCGCTCCGCGTCGGTCAGCGCGTGCTTGATGCTGCGGGCGGTGTCGAGCGCGAGCCGCACCACCTCGGGTGTACGCCGCGTCGCGCCCATCTCCTGGAGCAGCCGCTCGGCGAGCGCCCGGTCCATGTCGTCGCCGCCGAGCGCGCTGTCGCCCCCGGTCGACTTCACCTGGAAGACCCCGTTGTCGAGCAGGAGGACGGTGATGTCGAACGTCCCGCCGCCGAGATCGTAGACGGCGAACAGGCCGTTTTGCTGCTTGTCGAGCCCGTACGCGAGCGCCGCGGCCGTCGGCTCGTTGAGCAGGCGCAGCACCTCCAGCCCGGCCAGCCGGCCGGCGTCCTTTGTCGCCTGCCGCTGGGCGTCGTCGAAGTAGGCCGGCACCGTGATCACCGCGCCGCCGACGGACCGGAGCTCGCGCTCGGCCGAGGTGCGGAGCTCCTTCAGGATCTCCGCCGACACCTCGACGGGCGTCACGACCCTGTCGCGCACCTTGAAGCGCACGCTCTTCGCGTCCTCGGGGCCCCTCGGCTCCACGAACTCGTACGGCCCGAGCCGCCGCGTCTCCGGGTCGTTCGCGCCACGGCCCATGAAGCGCTTCACGCTGACGATCGTCTCGCGCGGGTGGCCCTGCGCCAGCCGTCGCGCGGTGTGGCCCACGATCGCGTTGCCGCGGTCGTCGTAGTGCACGACCGACGGCACGAGCCGCTCGCCGTTGCAGTCGTCGATGACCACCGGCCGGCCGTCGCGCACGCGGGCGACGATCGAGTTCGTCGTCCCGAGATCGATGCCGATCGGACTGGGCCTTGCCTTGGGGTCGAAAATTTCGAGGAGGGTCATGTCTGATCCGCGAGTTCTTCTTCGATTGCGCTCACTTCGTCGAGGAAGCGCCGGATGTAGCGGAGCTCGCTCAGCATGGCGAGCACGCCCTTCAGCTGTTCCGGGTCGTTCCCGGCGGCGGCGAAGGCCGCCTGGATCGCGGCGAGGGTCGCCTGCTCGCGCGCCCGCATCGCGCCGCCGAGGCGCGCGATCCGCGCGGGATCGCCCCGCTTCGCCGCCTCGGAGAGCTCCTCGCGCGACTCCATCATCTCCATCAGCAGGGCAGGGGAGGCCTTCTGCTCGCCCTCCTCCCCCCGCGCGATCCCGGCGCGCTGGAGCAGCGCATCGGCCCGGCGGATCGGATCCCTGAGGACGCGCAGCGCGTCGTTCGTCTCGATCGCGCGCCCCAGCGCGAGCCTTCGCTCGGCCGCGGGGGCGCCCGCGTAGCGATCGGGGTGGAGCGCGCGCGAGAGATCGCGGTGGCGCTGCTCCAGCGCGCGCAGGTCGAGGTCGAACCGAGGCTCGACGCCCAGGATATCGAAGGGATCGGTCATCACGTGCTCTGGGAGGGGCGCCTCGGCGGCGAGGGCGGGCGCTCCCTGCGGCGGCTCAGGCCACCGTGAACGAGTGCCCGCAGCCGCAGCGAGTCGCCTCTTGCGGGTTCTTGAACTTGAAGCCCTGGTACATGAGCGTCTTCTCCCAGTCGAGCACCGAGCCGCCCAGGTAGAGGATGCTCTTCTTGTCGCAGAGGACGCGCACCGTGGCCTTGTCCGGCTCGGTGAACTCCAGGACGAGATCGCCGGAGCGGGGCGGCTTGTCATCGAACTCGATGACGTAGGAGAACCCGGAGCAGCCGCCGCCGCGGATCCCGACCCGGATGGCGCCCTCGGGCGTGCCGCGCTTGGCGAGCTGGGCCCGGACCGCCTGGACCGCCGCGTCGCTCACCGCGAGCGTCCGCTTCGGCTTGGCCTCCGCCTCTGCCGCGGCCCCGTTGCTCTGCGCGGGCGCGGCATGGGCCGTCGTGGCGGGCGCGGGGTAGGCCCCGGCGTCCGCCGGCCTTGTCGTGGTCGTCTCCTCGCTGCTCTGCATGGCGCTGCTCCCTCTGCGGTGCTCCGGGCGCCTCCGCCCCGAAGCCGGTGCTGTTACTCCGCGCTGGCCGACGCGGCGCTCTTGGCGGCGCCTGAAGGCGCCGCGCCGGTGAGCTCCCTCTTCGCCTGCTGCTTGGCCCGGAAATCGGCGATCGCGCTCTTGATCGCGTCCTCGGCGAGGACCGAGCAATGGATCTTCACCGGCGGCAGGTGGAGCTCCTCGGCGATCATGCTGTTCTTGATCGTCTCCGCCTCGTCGATCGTCTTGCCCTTCAGCCACTCGGTCGCGAGCGACGACGACGCGATGGCCGAGCCGCAGCCGAACGTCTTGAACTTCGCGTCCTCGATGACGCCGCCCTCGCCGACCTTGATCTGCAAGCGCATGACGTCGCCGCAGGCCGGAGCGCCGACGAGCCCGGTGCCGACCTGCTCGTCATTCTTGTCGAGCGTGCCGACGTTCAGGGGGTTCTCGTAGTGCTCGATGACCTTATCGCTGTATGCCATGGCTCTCTCCTCGACCGTTTCCTTTCGTCTCGAAACCTTGCTCTGCCGGGCCGGCGCTGTCCGCGCCGCGCCTCAGTGGGCCGCCCATTGCACGCTGTTGATGTCGATCCCCTCTTTGTGCATCTCGTAGAGCGGCGACATGTCGCGCAGCTTGTTCACCTTGCGGATCACGAGGTCAGCGACGAAATCGACCTCCTCCTCGGTGGTGAAGCGCCCGAGCCCGAAGCGGATGGACGAGTGGGCGAGGTCGTCGCCGATGCCCATCGCGTGCAGGACGTAGGAGGGCTCCAGGCTGGCGCTCGTGCACGCCGAGCCGCTGGAGACCGCCACGTCCTTGATCGCCATCATCATGGCCTCGCCCTCGACGAAGCTGAACGACACGTTGAGGTTGCCCGGCAGCCGCCGATCGGGCGAGCCGTTCAGCTGGATGGCGTCGAGCTCTTTCCAGAGCCGGGTCCGGAGCCGCTCGCGCAGCGAAACGATGCGCGCCGACTCCGCCTCTCCCTCCTCGATGAGGAGCTCGGCGGCCCTGGCGAACCCGACGATGCCGGGCACGTTGAGCGTGCCGGACCGCATGCCGAACTCGTGGCCGCCGCCATCCATCTGCGACGTGATGCGGACGCGCGGCTTCGACCTGCGCACATACAGGCAGCCGATGCCCTTCGGCCCGTAGATCTTGTGGGCCGTCACCGACGCGAGGTCGACCCCCATCTGCTCGACGTTGAAGGGGATTTTACCGACCCCCTGCACCGCGTCGCTGTGGAGGAGGATGCCCTTCGACTTCGTGATCTTGCCGATCTCGGCGATGGGCTGGACCGTGCCGACCTCGTTGTTGGCGAGCATGATCGAGACGAGGATCGTCTTGTCGGTGATCGCGCTGGCGACGTCGTCCGGGTCGACCCTCCCGTACTTGTCGACCTTGAGGTAGGTGACCTCGTAGCCCTGCTTCTCGAGCCGCTTGCACGTGTCGAGCACCGCCTTGTGCTCGATCACGCTCGTGATGATGTGGTTGCCCTTGTCCTTGTAGAACTCGGCGACCCCCTTGATGGCGATGTTGTCGCTCTCGGTCGCGCCGGAGGTGAAGACGATCTCCTTGGGGTTCGAGGCGCCGATGAACCTGGCGAGCGTCTCGCGAGCGTGGCCGACGGCCTCCTCGGCGGTCCAGCCGAAGACGTGGCTCCGGCTCGCGGCGTTGCCGAACTTGCTGTTGAAGTACGGCAGCATGGCGTCGAGGACACGCGGATCGACAGGCGTCGTCGCGTGGTAGTCCATGTAGATCGGAAGTTGGATGGCCATGGTGTTCTCGCTCAGCGGTGATTCGAGCTCTGGCGGCAATGCCCATTGCCGCCGCGGATCCCGGCGACGAGCTCGGGCTCAGCCTTGCTCTTGTCGTGAAGATTACAGTTCGTGCAGGCGGCGACGAGCTCTGCCGGGTCGCACGTCTCGCAGGTGTCGAGGTAGGCGAGGCTCGCGACGAGCTCGTGCTCGAGGTTCTCGAGGTGCGCGATCTGCTCCCGCACCTCTTCGAGCTTCTGCTGGTAGACGTCCCGGATCCGCGACATGGCGCCGGGGGCCGACGAGGACGCCTCCCAGGTCGAGACGATCTGCTGGATCTGGCTCAGCGACAGGCCGAGGTCGTGGAGCTTGCCGATCCACCGGACCCGGCTGAGGGCGGCGTGGTCGTAGAGCCGGTAACGCCCCTTGGAGCGGGCGTGCGGCGTGAGCAGCCCCACCTCCTCGTAGTGGTGGATGGCCCGCACCGTCTTCCCGGTCGCCTTGGCGATGTCGCCCACCTGGAGGAGGCGATCGTCCTCCTCGGCCTCAGCGCAACCCCCGGGCGCATCCGTTCTGGACGTCCCGGACAGGATGGACCCGCCGGTGCCATGCTCGTACGCGACAGGAAGGTGGTGCCGTGTCGTCATAGGTACGCTGCGCCAGGTTGAAACCCTGACCCTTACGTATGCGTGAGGGTTGCGGACCTTCTAGGGCGCTGGACGGAGGCTGTCAACCGGCTTGTACGGGTGCCGACGTAGCGGCGTATCGCGCTGGTGGAGCGCGATACGCCGAGCGCGACGGTGGGCCGGCGGGCGCTACAGCTCGACGCTCGTGTTGTCCTGACGGGCTCGCTCGATCGCGAAGGTCGCGCGCGTGGTCGCCTCGATGCTGTTCCAGGGGATCGGGCTCGGCGCTCCGGCGTTGCACGCCCGCACGAACGCCTCGATCTGCGCCGCGTGGCCCTTGTCGGCCTTCAGCGCGCGCGTCGTGCGGGTCTTGCCGCGCTCGGTCAGCGAGAGCGCGCGCCAGTCGTGGAGCTGCGCGACCTTGCCCTCGCAGAGCACCTCGTAGCTCTCCTTGGGGACGCTGGGATCGCCCATTGACGTGTAGATCAGCGTCCCCACGCTGCCGTCGCCGAAGGTCAGGGTGACGATGACGTTGTCGTCGCGGTGGTACGCCCCCTCGGCGCCGATGGCGTGCGCGCTCACCCGGACCGGCTCGGCGTTCGCCCAGTACGAGAAGAGGTCGACGAAGTGGCAGCCCTCGCCGACGATGCGCCCTCCGCTCTCGGCCGTGTCCGCGATCCAGCTCGTGCCGGGGACGCGGCCCGCGTTGATGCGCGCGATCATGACGAGCCCCGCGCGCCGCTGGGCGAACGCCTCCCGCACCGTGATGGCGAAGGGGGCGAAGCGGCGGTTGTACCCGACCTGCAGGCGGCCCTTCGCGCCCGCGACGGCCTGCGCGAGCTCGGCGAGCTGGTCCTCGCTGATCGCCGCGGGCTTCTCCAGGAACACGTCCCGGCCCGAGGCGAGCGCCTTCGCGGCCTGCGCCGCGTGGCCCGCGTGCCGCGTGGCGATCATCACGGCGTCGACGTCGGGCAGCGCCAGCGCGGCGCCGAGGTCGGCCAGCACGTGCGCGGCGCCGAAGCGGTCCGCCGCGTGCCGCGCGGAGAGCCCGCGGCCCGACACGGTCGCCACGAGCTTCGCGCCGGCGGTCTTCGCCAGGGCTGGCAGCAGCACGCTCGACGCGAACGCGCCGGTGCCCACCATCGCCACGCCGAGCGTCGACCGGTCGCGCCGCGCGTGCGTCGTCGCCGTCGTCACCTCTGCGGGCTGCTCCGCGCGGCCGGCAGGGTAGGTCAGCAGCACGCCCAGGTGAGGCTCCTGCCGCTCGCCGGTCACCACCGCGTACGCGTCGAGCGCGTCCTCGAAGGCGAAGCGGTGCGTCACGAGGCCCTGCACGTCGAGCCGCTTTGTCTCGATCGCGCGCAGCACCGCCTCGAAGTTGCGGCGCTCGGTCCAGCGCACGTAGCCGATCGGGTAATCGCGGCCGCGCTCCTCGTACTCGGGGTCGTAGCGGCCGGGGCCGTAGCTGCGCGAGACGACGAGCTCGAGCTCCTTGTCGAAGTACGTCTTGCGCGGCACATCGATCGGCATCAGCCCGACCATCACGATGCGCGCGCGATCGCGCGCGAGCTCGCCCGCGGTGACGAGCGGCTCGTTCGTCGGCGACGAGGCGGTGATCACCACCGCGTCGGCGCCGCGCCCCTGGGTGAACGCGCGGACGACCTCGATCGGGTCCTCGCGCGAGGGCACCGCGCCGGCCACCGCGCCGCGCGCCTTGGCGCGCTCGACCTTGGCCGGATCGATGTCGATGCCGATCACGTCGCAGCCGTGCGCGGCGAGCAGCTGCACCGCGATCTGCCCGAGCAGCCCGAGGCCGATCACCGCCACGCTCGTGCCCAGCGTGGGCCGGGCGAGCCGCACGCCGTGCAGCGCGATCGCGCCCACGGTCACGAACGAGGCCTCCTCGTCCGTGACGCCGTCCGGCACCGGCACCACGAGGTTCAGCGGGACCGCGTTGACCTCGGCGTGGTTGGCGATGCCCGCGCCCGCGCACGCGACGCGGTCGCCGCGCGCGAAGCCCGCGGTCCCGGCGCCCACGGCCGCCACGCGGCCCGCGAGCGAGTAGCCGAGCGGGATGGGGTTGTCGAGCTTGGTGCGCACGGCGTCGAAGGCGGCCAGCACGCCCTCGCGCTTCGCCTTGTCGATGACCTTCGCGACGAGGTCCGGCCGCTCCTTGGCCTTGGCGATCAGGTTCTTGCGGGCCATGTCGACGATGGCGCGCTCCGTACCGGCCGAGATCAGCGAGACCGTCGTGTCCACCAGGACGCCGCCCGCGGGCGCGCGGGGCGCCGCCGTGTCCACCACCGCGAGCTTCCCCGTCCGATAACTCTGAGATACCTGACGCATACCGACTCTCCTCGAACCTACCTGTTCAGTGCCCATCGGCGCACGCTGGCGCGATGGAGCTCGCTCCTATACACCGCCCCGGGGCGCGCTGCTGGCGTTGATCGGCGAGCCGCTGCGGCTCGCGCGCTCGCGCTCCACGCCGCGCCCCGCGGGAGCGCGGCGTGGAGCGCGCGTCGCGCCGGGACTCCCCCTCATGGGTTGAGCCATGACGTCATGCGCTGACGGGATCTTCGCAACCGAAGAGACACCCCAGGAGGAACCGTTCCTGGGATGCGGCGAGGAGTCCTATGCCGGGCTGGTGCGGCTGAGCTCGTCATAAGCATCCTCCGGGCCAACGGCGCCGTGGAGGGAGCGCCTCCAACATGGCCGTCGCGGGCAGCTCGTCGCTGCGCATCGCACCTGTGACGAACGGTGAGGCGCTTTGTACTCGAACCACAGACCGCCGTAGACCGCCGTAGACCGCCGGAGATCGAGCGATCAGCACGTCTGAGTGCGAATCGGCTGCCGACGAGCCGCGCGACAACACGGCAATCGGTGGGCACCAGGGCCGCATTTTTCCGCTCGATAGGCCACCGGAAACGCCCTTGGATGTGAATAATTGCAGTGAGGATGTAAAATGTGAGATCTATCACCATGGTGGAAGGTTAGCTTACTAGGGGTTTTACTTACTCGCGTCTCACACTTCTGTCCGTTCCTTGCCCGACGGTTGTCTCAGGCGCTTGCATGGGGTAGTAGGGGCACATCGACGAAGGCTTTTTCTGGCATTTTATGATCACGAGCTATGAATATCGCGCTCCGCGCTGCACCAAAGGGGGGCGTAACTCCCAAAGGGAAGGAGAGCGATGGTAAGTACGCTCACTGCGGTCATCCTTGCGCTGGTGCTCTCCTGGGCGACGACGCCGCTCGTGCGCCGTTTGGCGCTCACCGTGGGGGCGGTGGATGAGCCGACCGCGCGCCGCGTGCACACCCGATGCATCCCGCGCCTGGGCGGGCTCGCCATCGTGGCAGGCTTCATACTGCCTCTCTTCATTCTCGTGGCGCTGCAAACGCAGATCGCGCTTCAGTGGTTCACGCAGCACTCGCTGGTGGTCGGCCTGCTGGCTGGCGGGCTGACGATCGCGGCGGCGGGCGCCTGGGATGACATCAAGGGAATGCGCGCACGGCACAAGCTGCTCGCGCAGATCCTCGCAGCCTCGCTCGCGTGGGCCTTCGGGCTCCGCCTCGAGTGTGTGACGCTGCCATACTTCGGCCACGTCTCCTTCTGGCCGCTGTCCTTCTTCGTGACAATCCCTTGGTTCGTCGCGATCATCAATGCCGTCAACCTGATCGATGGGCTCGACGGGCTCGCCGCGGGGGTGGGCTTCTTCGCGTGCGTCGCCAACTTCATCACCGCCTACCTGGGCGGTTACCCGGGCAACCTGGTGATTTGCCTGCTCGCGGCGACGCTCGCCGGCGCGATCGTCGGATTCCTGTTCCACAACTTCCACCCGGCGACGATCTTCATGGGCGACACCGGGAGCATGTTCCTCGGGTTCATGCTCGCGGCGATCCCGCTCTTCGGCGTGGGCACGCACAAGGGCGGCACCGCGCTCGCGGTCCTCGTGCCGTTGCTCGCGCTGGGCCTGCCGATCTTCGACATGATCTCGGCGATGGTGCGGCGCTTCATCGCCCGCAGGCCGATCTTCTCGGCGGACCGGTCGCATATCCATCACAAGCTGCTCGACAAAGGCCACTCGCACCGCGGCGCGGTGCTGATCCTCTACGGGCTGAGCCTGCTCTTCACCGTCGTCGCGCTGGTGGCGTACGTCGGCCGCTCGCACGAGATCGGCTTCGCGCTGCTGGCCTGCAGCGCGGCGCTCTTCATCGTGGTGCGCGCGGCGGGCTCGTTCGCGCTCTTCGGGGCGCGCCCCGCCGCCGCCAAGCGCCCGCGCGAGATGGTCGTGGAGGCGCTGCGCCGCGCGGTGCCGCGGGCGCTGCTCGAGATCGAGACCGCGAGCGGTCCCGAGCGGCTGCGCGTGGTGCTCGAGCGCTTCGCGGCAGAGGCGCGGCTCCTGGCCATGGAAGTGAGCTCCAAGGGGGCGAACGGCAACGCGCGTGTGAGGCCCTGGACCTGGACGCGGGACACGGCGACGCCGCTGAGGCTCCGTGAGGCGGTCGCCGCGGTGTTCACGATCGAGCTCGCCGGCGAGATCGTCGAGCTGCGGTTCCGCTGGGACAGCGAGGAGAGCGCGGTCAGCCCGCAGGCGGACATGCTGCTGCAGCTCGTGGCGGACTCGGCGGAGCGGCTGCTGCTGCGCCGGCCGTCCTCGCGCACGCTCGAGCCGCTTCCCCAGGGGCGCCTGTCGGTGGTTTGAGCCTTCATCCAGCGGCTGGCGGGCTCGCGCAGCTCGGCCAGACGGACGACCTAGGAGAGACAGTGGAGATCATCCGTAAAGCCGTCGACTTCAATACAAAGACGAACGCGCTTTATTACAAGTTCACGGATCGCCAGCATTACTGGAAGGCCTACCAGGGGTTTGTGGACGAGGCGGTCCTTCCAGCGAAGGACGTGATCCACCTCGGCTGCGGGCCGCTGTGGTTCGGCAAGGTGGCGACCGTGCCGCTCGACGGAAAGACCATCTACGCCGTCGATCCGGACGAGCAGGCGCTCGCGCGCAACCCGGCGCCGCAGCACGTCTGCGCGTTCGGCGAGTCGGTCCCGCTGCCGGACGGCTGCGCCGATGCGATCGCGGCGGACCACCTGCTCGAGCACCTCGAGCGGCCGGAGGCGGTGCTGCGCGAGGCGCACCGGCTCCTGCGTCCGGGCGGGCGATTCGTGTTCACGGCGCCCAATCTCCTGTCGTATTCGGGGCTCGCGACGCACATGACGCCGCAGTGGTTCCACGATTTTTATGTGGGCATGCTGCGCGCGTCGAACGGCAGCAACAACCCCAAGCCGTACCAGACCTACTTCCGCATGAACACCGTGTGGGCCGTACGCCGCATCGCGAAGGCGACAGGCTTCCGCGTGGACAAGCTCTATACGGGGGTCGATCACCCGAGCTATACGGTGTTCTTCCCCGGCTTCCACCAGGCAGCGCTGGCGCTGCACCTGCTGCTCGACAAGGTCGAGGCGCTCGCGCCGTTCCGCATCACGCTCACGGGCAGCCTCGTGCGCGAGTGAGGCGCGGCCCTCGCGCGGGGACGCGAGGTCGTCGCGGCTCCCGGCGCGCTCGGCGAGGAGCGCTCACCACCGGATGCGAAACCCGCCGCGCCAGCCACCCTGTACCTGGCCGCTCCCCGAGAAGACCACCGCCGCCCGCGGCTGCCGGAAGCAGGGGAACCAGACACCCGAGCTCCGGTCCGGCGTGAGCCCGCTGCCCTCGATCGCGATCGACTGGCTCCGCCAGGCGGCTTCGTCGAGCCTGAGCCGGGAGCACGCGCTCGTCCGGCCGCCGAGGATCTCGTCGTGGATCGCGAGCTCGCGCTCGGAGAGATCGAGCGCGCGTCGATGCACGGGGGCCCCGGGGAGGAACCGGTATCCGTTGTGCTCGGCCTCCACGGCGACATGCGCGCGGGCCTGCTCGAGCCGCCGCACCTCGGCGCGCGCCCGGCGGCCGACGCGGAAAGCGCTCCACACCTCGCTCGAGTCGGCGCCGCCGAGCTCGATCGTGTTGTGCGCGCGCGTGGCCCGGGTCTCCCCCCGGTCGCGATCCGCCTTGTAGCTGGAGACGCCGTAGTCGACGACTGCGCGCTCGCCCCCGAGCCACAGCTCGAACGTGAGCGCGTCGGCGTGCACGTGGCCGGGCTGATACGAGGCCCCGTCCGCCCCCGCGTCGAACGCGAGCCAGGCCCGAGCGCCGGACCGCAGGATCACCCAGCCGGTCGCGGTGAGGTGCTGGAGCGAGGGCCCGTCGTCCAGCGCTGCGCCGGGCGCTCGGGCCGGCACGAAGAGGCCGAGCTCCGCGCCGAGGCCGAGGACGCGATCGAGCTCGGGCGCGGCGTCGAGCGCGGCGTCGTTGAACAGGGGGTAGGTGCCGTCCGGAGCGCGGACGGCGGCGGCCCATGACAGCGCCCGCCGCGCCGTCGTCCGCCAGAGCTCGGGCACATCGCGCCCCGACGCCTGCGTGAGCTCGATCGCCTCGAGCAGCCCGGCCGTCAGCGCGAGGTGGTACGAGACGGAGAGCTCGAAGTGCCCACCGTCGTCCAGGAACTGCTCCGGGAGCTGCCAGGCGAGGAGCGCCGAGCCGAGCGTCCACCACGCCTCCGCCTCGATCCCGTGGGTGACCGCGCCGCCGCACACGAGCCCGATGGCATTCTCCAGCAGGTGGTTGGCGAGCAGGTGCAGCTCGAGGCCGAGCGCGACGGCCCGACAAGCGCGCGCCAGCTCGGCCGAGAGCCCAGGGCGCCCGAGGCGCGCGGCGACCGCAAGCCGGCGGGCGCGCACCGAGGCGGGGAAGGGATGCGACGCGATGGGGGCGTCCCACGTGCCCGGGGCCTGGAGCGTCGGATCGGCCCCGAGCTCATAACCGTAGGCGCGCTCGTACGCATGCAGCAGCGAACCCTCGGGAATCGCGGCCAGGCGCGCGCCGCCGCGCGCTCTCTCGGCGTCCGCGAAGGCCGCGAAGCGCGCGCTCGGCGGGGCGAAGCCGGGGCGGAGGCGCGGAGGCCGCGCCGCGGTGGGGACCTTGCCGAGCGCGCGCTGAGCGAGCGCGATCGGACGGGCGAGCACCTGAACGGGGTGGAGCTGCGCCACGGTGCGGGCGACCCGCGGGAGGTTCATGGCCTGTCTCTCCGCTGATCTCCGCGAGATCCCGAACGAAGGACCACGCGCTCCAGCACCTCGATGTAGTCGCGCGCGAGGGCGTCGCGATCGAACGAACGGATGACGTAGGACCGCCCCGCTTCCCCCATGCGCCTCCGCCTGTCGGCATCGGACGCGAGCTCGACGATGGCCCGGGTCATGGCCGGCACGTCCTCGGGCGGAGCAAAGATGCCGGCGCGCGCCTCCTCGACGATCGCCCGTGCCTCGCCGTCGACCGAGATCACGACCGGGCGCGCCATGGCGAGGATCTCGAAGATCTTGGAGGGGATCACGGTCTCGAAGAGCTCGGTCTTGCGCAGGGGAACGAGGCAGATATCGGCGGTGGCGTACACCTCGGTGATCGCGTCGCGCGGGAGCGCGCCGAGGAACGTCGCGTTGGTGAGCCCGAGCTCACGTGCGCGCGCTTCCAGGCTCGCCCGCTCGGCCCCCTCTCCGACGAAGAGGAAGCGAATGTCGTCGCGCGCGAGCAGGCCTCTCGCCACGTCGAGCACCGCGGAGAGGCCGTGCGCCATCCCGTGCGTGCCGACGTACGCCACGACGAGGCGGTCCCCGAGGTCGAGCTTCGCCCGGAGCGGCGTGTCGCGCGGCGACGGCGTGAAACGACCGAGATCCACGCCGTTGCGGACGACGTCGATCTTGTCGGCGGGCACGCCTCGGGCGACGAGGCGCTCGCGGAAGCTCTGCGTGACGACGACGATCTCGTCGGCCGCCCGGTAGAGCTGCTCTTCGACGAGGGTGAGCCCCTGCACGACCGGATGCCCTGCCGGGAGGGCGCCCACGGCCACGATGGACTCGGGCCAGAGGTCGCGCACCTCGAACACGAACGGCAGCCGGCGGAGCCTGGCGAGCCCGTAGCCGGCCACGGCCGTGAGAAAGTGGGGGCTCGTCGCGATGAGCACGTCGCTCGGGGGCAACGCGAGCTGCGCGAGCGTGAGCGCGGAGGCGGCGAACGAGCCGTACGCCAGCGAGCGACGCACCTTGCCCCGGTTGGCGGCGGCGTAGATCCACGTGCGGAGGACCCGCACTCCATGGAAGTCCTCCTCGATGCGGACCCGACCTCGATACTCGGGCGGGACGACCCCGGTCGGGTGGTTCGGAAGGCCTGTGAGGACGGTGACTTCGTGCCCAGTGCGGCGCCAGGCTCGGGCGAGCTCCGATACGCGCGCCGCGGGGGCGCCCGGCTCGGGCGGAAAGTAAGGGGAGACGTAAAGGATGCGCATGGTCCGCGTGGCGCTTCAGGCCAGGTTCTCGTTGGAGGTTCGTTCTGCCGTTCTCTTGGTGGAGCTGTTCGCGCCCGCGGCCGCCGCGGCCTCGCACCGAGGCGAGGCCGTCGGTCGGCCGCCGGAGGGCAGCGCGGGGACCCTACTGGCTCGACGACGGCTGGCCGAGGCGTGCTTGGCGCAGGGGCCGCTCAGGTCCATGGCGCACTGTACCCATTGCAGAGAGCTTGTGCCGCACGTGCTTGACGAGCGAGGCCATCAGGACCCCCACGAGCATCGCGGCCCCCAGCGTGAGCGTGATCTTGAGCAGGGAGCTGAGCTCGCCCCGGAACTGGTAGTACGCGAACGAGGCGAGGCACACGGCGGTCGCACGGCTGAACAGCGGCGTCTCGCGCGCGGCCGCCATGACGAGCGGCAGCATGAAGAAGACGGCGCTCATCACCGAGATCTGGATGAACGTACCGAGGAAACCGAGGTTCAGGTATCCCTCGGTGGCAGCGCTCATGGCGAAGCCGCCGCCATGGCGCGCAAAGTCAGGATCCATCCACAGGACATAGCGCTCCGATAGCGCGAGCGGCCGTTCGTGCCAGATCGGCTTGGGCACCAGGATGAGGACGGCGTTGATCCAGCTCTCGCCCGGGTAGGCTACGAGGGGAGGCCTCTCGTTCACGATGGTGACGAGGTTATCGTAGACGCGCTGGAGCTCGCTGATCTCCAGCACGTTCTCTGTCTGATCGAGGCGCAGTACCGCCGACTCGATCTGCGCGTCGAGCCCGCTGCCCTGCTTGAACCGGGCGCCGTCCATCGCGATGCCGTAGAAGAGGACGCACACCATGCCGATGGCCAGCCACAGGCGCCGGATCTGGACACCGAAGGCATGCAACCCGAGCCCGACGGAGAGGATAGCAAAGATGAGAGGACCTCGCCGCCCCGTCGCCGTGTTGAGCAGGAAGGTCATGAGGAGCAGCATCCCGGCGACGTACACCAGCATCGGGACCCGCAGACGGGCCTTGCGGAGCGACGCGATCCGGAGAAAAAAGTAGACGGCCGCGATCTGGATCAGGTACCAGCCCGAGATCAACAGGCCCTTGCCATGCCCTTCCAGGTGGGTGGCCCCGTAGCTCAGCGTGAAGAACCGCCCCAGGCCGATCGAGGCGATCCACGCGAATACGAGCCCGATCCCGAGCGCTCCGGCCGCCATTGTCCCCCAGTCCTGGTCCAGGATCGCCTTCGGGTTGTGCATCGGCACCAGGCGATCGAGGTTCGGCGCTTCGGGGGCCCGGCTCAGGGCGGTGCACACGAGCGCGCATCCAGCTGCGCCGACGTAGGCTACCTCCATGGCCGCCTCGTCACGGCTCGACAGATGGAGTCCAGTGGACATGAGCAGGCGCAGGACGGGAGTGTAAGCGACGCTGAGGAAGTACGTGGCCGGCACGTACGTCTCCGGATCCAGCGGATGGAAGCGGGGACCGCCGGCGCGGGCGAGCGACGGGGCGAGCATCAGGACCAGGAGGCCGACGGTCCACCCGATCCCGTCGCCGAGCGTCCCCTCGAGGACGGGGCCGAGCGCTGCCAGGGCGGCGACGAGCACCGTCGCCCAGAGCCGGACGCGGCGCGTCCTCGCCCCGGCGGGGGCTGCCTTGGCGGCGCGCCGAGCGCCGTGTGCGCGGGGGATGCCCCGTGCGCCGGGGAGCCTCAAGGAGAGCAAGGGCCGGCGCTCCTCAATTCGGCAGCGGAGGCGGAGGCGGCGCCGCTGGGTCGGAGGGCGCCGGCTCGGCAGGCGTCTGGTAAGGTTCGTCGCTCTTGTAGCCGTAGTAGCGATAGCCGCCGTACTCTTGCCGGCTCAGGTTCACGGCGTTCAGCACGACCCCCACCGTCTTGCCCCCGACGTCGTAGAGCGCCCGGATCCCATGGCGCGCGAAGTCGCGCGTCGTGACGGATGCTCGTACGACGAGCACGGTGCCGTCGACCAGCGTGGACAGCACGGTGCCGTCGGTCACCGCGAGCAGGGGAGGGCTGTCGATGAGCACGCGGTCGAAGCGGCCCTGGAGCTTGCGGAGCAGCGCCTTGAAGCGATCGCTGTGCAGGAGCTCCGCCGGGTTCGGCGGGATGGGGCCCGCGGGGATGACATAGAGATTCTCCACCTCCGTCCTGAGCGCGCTCTCGTCGTCGACCACCGAGTCGTCGAGCAGCGCGCTCGTGACGCCGATCTCCATGCCTTTCCCGAAGATGTGATGGAGGCGCGGCTTGCGGAGGTCGCAATCGATGAGGACGACCTTCTGTCCTGCCTGCGCCATGGCGACGGCGATGCAGCAGCACGCCGTCGTCTTTCCCTCCGCGGGCCCGGCGCTCGCGACGAGCAGCGTCTTGTAGGGGTGGTCGGGCGACATGAAGAGCAGGTTGGTCCGGATCGCGCGGGCCGCCTCCGCGATCCCGCTCTTCGGCTGATCATGGACGACGAGCTCGTGCCGGCCCGGCTGGGCAGCGCGCCTGCCGCGGCGGTTCGCCTTGCGGAGCTCGGCCTCCTTCTTGCCCCGATTGTCGAACTCCGGCAGGAGGCCCAGGAGGGGTAGGCCGAGCTCCCGCTCCACCTCATCCGGCGTCTTCAGCGTGCGATCGAGCAACGCCCGCCCCAGCGCCGCCCCGATCCCGAGGAGCAGCCCGGCGAAGATGCCGACCGCGATGTTGGTCCCGACGCGGGGACGCAGCGGGATGAGCGCGAGGCTCGGCCTGTCGAGGACGCGAATGTTGTTCACCCGCATCATCCGCTGCAGGTCGCTCTCCTTCGTGCGCTCGAGGACGAGCTGGTAGAGCTTCTCCGTGTTGTCCTTCGTCCTGCGGAGGCGGTCGTACTCGATCTTCAGAGAATTCAGCCCGAAGGCCTGCTTTCTCGAGTCCTCGAGCAGCGCCGCGAGGCCCGTCTCCTGGCGCTTCACGATGGCGAGATCGCGGCTCACCGCGCCCTGAACATTCTTGACCTCGGCGATGAGCGCGTTCCGGTTGGCGGTAATCCGCTCGTTGGCGGCGCGGACGTCCGGGTGGTTATCGCCCTTGCCAGAGCCGAGGAGCGCGTCGCGCTCGCGGACGCACTCCTCCTGGCGCGCGCGCAGCATCTGGAGGACCGGGCTCTGGATGAGCTCCGAGGCGGGGAGGTCGGTCGGGTTGTTCGGGTCGACCTTCGACAGCTCGTGGTTCCTCGCGGCGAACTCCTCCCGCCGCGTGCGCACGGACGTGAGGGCGTCATTGATCTGCTTCATCTCCTCACGAAGCAGGTTGGTCTTGTCCTCGAAATCCACGTCGAGGATGTCATGGCTGAGCTTGTATTCGTGGAGCGAGGTCTCGCTCGCCTCCAGGTCATTCTTCAGCTTGTCGAGCTGTATCCTCAGCCAGTCGACGGCCGAGGTCGTCGAGGCGAGCGCTTCATCGAGGTTCTGCTCGATGTAAACATCCATCAGCGTCGAGAGCACGCGCTGAGCCCGCTCGCGATCCGCATCGATGTAACGCACGACCGCGAGGCGGCTGTCCTTCACCGGCTCGATCAGGAGCCGTTCGAGCACGAGATCCGCGGCCTCCTCAGCGGTCACGGTCTTCGGCGCGGGGGCCGCCGCCTCCTTCGGGAGGTTTTCCAGGAAGTAAACGTCGCTCTGCAGGCTCAGCTGGGCGACGACCGCGAGCGCCACCCGCATCGACCGGATGACCTTGTACTGGGTCTCGTAATACTCTCGGTTGTTCCAGTACGACCCAGCGCCCATGTCGACCACGGTGTCGACTCCGCGGCCGAGCGGCCTCGGAGGATTCGGATCGAACTGCACTGTCGTCGTCGACTGATAAATTTTCTTCTGCCCGAGCGTGTAGAACGTCACGCTGAGGGCGACGAAGAGCAGCGTCGAGAGCGCGGTGGCCCAGTGCTTGCTAACGATGCGCAAGGCCGCTACGAGATCGAACGAGCGCTCGGTGGAAGCGTCGTTTGGGGACAGGGATGTCGAGGGGGCTCTGAGTTCGTCGGCCATAAGTCGTGCGTTAGAGGCGCGTTTCCCAGGGTAGGGGTCCGCGCGGAGGGCTAAGGTGCGCCCCAGGTCCCCAAAATTCAAGCCGGCGTTCCGAAATGGGAGCGGATGTAGTATAACATCCGCAGCTCGGGCTGTCTACGGCCCGAATGCCCGGTCGCGGGCGCGGCAGAGGTCCCAGCCGGGAGGACTTTTGCCGGCTGCTGCCGCTCCGCCGGGATGGACTACACTTCGGCCGCGTGCGCAGCGCTACGCTCGCTCGCTGAGGACAAGCAGAATGACACGGTCATCGATCGTCACGCGTGCAGGCGCGATGGCAGCGTGCTCCGCGCTCCTCTTCGCCGGGAATGACGCGTTCGCAGACTGGCCTTCTGCCCGTCACGACCCGCAGCGCACGGGCGCCACGCCGTCCACGAGCAATATCGTCAAGCCGGCGCCCTACTGGCGCTCGTACCTGGGCGGAGCGCTCCTGTCCAGAAGCGTGTTCGCTGGCGACGTGAACCAGGATGGCGAGCTCGACGTGCTCTTCGCCTCCGGAGGGCGCGTGACGCTCTCCGATCCGCAGGGCTTCACCCGCTGGAGGACCCCTTCGATGGGCTTCCGGACGCTGCACGCCGTCGAGGATCTCGACGGAGACGGCCTGCTCGAGGTGATCGTCCTGACCGGCGCGGGGGCGGCCGTGCTCGATGGGGCGAGCGGGGTCATCCTCTGGATGGAGGACGCTTCGGAGCTCGGCGTGCTCGGCGCGGCGCGCCTCGCAGACTTCAATGGTGACGGCCACCTCGATCTGTTCCTCGACGAGTGCGGCTGCTGCGCGGTGCGGACCGACAGCCCGGGCGTCATCTACAGCTTCGCGAGGGGGTTCAGCGCCGTGGAGAGGCTGCCCTCCCCGCCGAAGCGCGCGCGCTGCAACGCCTCGATCGACACCGTGGGCGACTGGGACGGGAACGGAGCCGCCGATCTCCTCGTATCCTCTCAAGACAGACTGTTATTTGTCTCCGGGGCTGGGGACGTCTTCGCGGAGTCCGCGATCGTCGGAGCGCACCTCGGCGGCGCGTCGTGCGAGGCCGTGACCCTGGGCGACCCCCCGAGCCCCCAGCGAGCGCTCTGCTTTCAGAATCGGGTGTTCGGCGTGGAGGGGGCGCGCGAGGTCTCCCTGCTCGCGTACAGGCCGGGCGAGAGCCCATCGCTGGCCGTCGTCTGGCGAAAGACGCTCAGCCCCAACGACGGCGGCGACGCCCGGGCCCCGACGCGCCTCGCCTGGGATCTCGACGGCGACGGCGCGCTCGAGGTGCTGGCGAGCGGCAAGACGGGCGAGACGTGGACGTCGTTCGTGCTCGACGCGGCCACGGGCGCCGAGCTCGCCGTCATCCCCGAGGAGATCGCGCAGGGCGCGATCCCCGGGGAGGCCGGCGCCGGGCAGTGGATCATCACGTCGCGCGAGGACCGCGTGTCGGCGTTCCGGTTCAGCCGCGCAGCCGGACAGCGCGTCGAGCGGCTCTGGTCGCGCGATGGGGAGCTGGTCCGCACGCGGCTCGACTGGGGGCGAGCGCAGCGGACGGGGCTCAGCCAGGCGCTGGTCACGCCGGATCTCGACGGCGACGGGCGCGGTGAGCTCGTGCTCGAAGCGACCTCGGCGCCGGTGGCGCTCACCGCCTACGAGACGCGCGCGGCCGGAGCCTCGCCTGCCGCGGTGTACCGGGTCGACCTCGGCGTCGGCGTCGCGGCGCTCGACGTGCCGGCGGCGACGTCTCCGGCGGCGCCGCGGCTCATGGTCTCCCGCGAAGACGGGTTCGTCGCGCTGCTCGACGCCTCGCTCGCGCCGACGAACCTCATGCACGAGGGGCGCGAGGTCGTGCCGGGCCTGCGCGTTGGCAGTTACAGCACAGGCCCCGGTGCGTACGTGGACTTCGGCCGCGCTCCGATCGCGGCGAAGCTGTCGCCGGGGGACGCGGCCGCCAGCGTGGTCGTCGTCGACAGCCGGGGTGATCTCCTCCGGATCGCGTCCGAGGACGCGAGCAATGTCGCGCCGGCCAAGGCGGCCTGGCGCGTCATCGACGCGTTCGGCGCCTCCATCTGGCCCGCCGACGACCGCACGCCGGCGACCCTCGCGTGCTTCAGGCGACGGCACCCGCTCGTCGATCCGCCGAGGTACGCGGTCGTGGCGCTCGACGCGAACGGCAGGCAGACGAGCGAGACCGCGGTGCAGAAGCCGCCCGCGTGGGACGTGCTGCACGGAGACCTCGACGGCGACGGCGCGCCCGAGCTCGTGGCGCTCACGGTCGATCCCACCTATCGCACCGAGATCCTCGCGCTCGATCGGAGCGGCGGGATGCGATGGAAGCATGACATCAACGCCTCGGCCGGGACCCAGGCCGTCGCGATCGCCGACTGGGACGGAGACGGGGCGGAGGACGTCGCCGTGGCGATCAACTCCGCCCGCGTGCTGTCGGGCCGAGACGGCAGCGCCCTCCGCGAGAGCACGGAGCGGTTGCCCTATTTCATGCCGATCCTCGCCGACGTGTCGGGAGACGAGCGGCTCGAGATGACGCTGCAAGGGGGGTATCACCCCGAGAGGACGCTGCCGCACGATCTAAGCGCCGCGCTCTGGAGGGGCCCCGTGGGCAGCCGCCCGTACCCGCACGGCGCGATCGCCAGGTGCGACGGGAGGCCCCTCCTCGTCGAGGGCTCGTACGTGCACCCGGCGCGCCTCTCGTTCACCAAGCTCGACGGCCCCGGCGCTGGCCGGTCGAGTTTCGTCGTGCTCGCCGGCGACGCCTCGTTCGCCGACGAGCACGCGGCCGAGCAGGCCGGCGCGGTCATGGGCCAGCTCGGGGACGCCGCGATCTCGCAGAACCTCACCGGGCTCGCGGCCGCAGGCCCCACCGTCGTGGTCGGCTCCACGAACGGCTTCCTCTACGCGGTCGACGCGTGCTCGGAGCGCCTGCTGTGGTCCTATGCCTTCGGCGAGCCCGTCGGCGCGCCGATCCTCGCGGACACCGACGGCGACGGCCATGACGACATCGTCGTGAGCGTCGCGGACGGCTACCTCTACAACCTGCGGCACGAGAACCTGCCCGCCCCCGATTACGTCTGGGAGATCGACCCGAGCACGAGCGGCTCCAGCGAGGACGTCGACGAGATCGAGACCCGGGACACGCTGTACGTGGCGTGGTCGAAGGTCCCGACGGCCACGTCCTACGAGGTGGCGGTCGTGGGCGGCGAGGGGAACTACGTGAGCTCGCCGGCGTGGCGGGAAGTCGGCGACGTCAGCGAGGCCTCTATCAGCAGGCTGCCGCTCCTCGACGGGGCGAAGTACTACGTCGGCGTCCGCGCGGTCTCCGCCGCCGGGCTCTCCCCCGATCGCGGCTCGGACGGGGTGATCGTGCGCATGCCGCAGGGCGAAGGCGGCGCCGGTGGAGACGGCGCCGGTGGGGCCGGTGGAGACGGCGCCGGTGGGGTCGGCATCGGCGGGGCCGGGGCCGGTGGGGCCGGCGGTGGCGGGGCCGGGGCCGGTGGGGTCGGCGGTGGCGGGGTCGGCGTGGGCGGCGTGGACCGGGCGCTGCCGGGGGACACGCTCCTCTACGGCCGGGGCTGCGTCTGCTCCGAGGCGCCCGGGCAGCCCGGCGCCTCGTGGACGGCCGGCCTCGGCGGCATCGCGCTCGCGCTCCTCGCCCTCGGCAGGGCCCGGGCCAGGGCGGCCGCTCCGGCGAGCTACCGGGCGGCGCGCCGCGGAAGCACCGCGCGAGCCTAGCCTCGACGTGGATGGCTGCCTGACACGGGCCAGCGGTGCCCAGGTCGAGGCGAGTTACTGGAAGCTCACGCCCGGCCCGAGCGCCAGCGCGACGGCGAACGCGGCGATGAGCAGGACCATCGCTCCGAGCGCGTACCGTCGCATGGGCGCGTCGAGCACGAAGGCGAGGCGCGCCACGCCGACCAGCACCGACGGGCCAAACACGCCGAAATGCCGGACCAGGGGCTCCGGCGCCAGGAGAAGGCACCCGGCCACGCACGCGCTGCTCAGCACGCTGCCGACGGGGAGCGCGCGGCGCGAACGCGGGCCGGAGAAGTAGACGCACAGGGCGTCGGTGATGAGCGGACCCGTCGCGGAGACCAGCATCGTCGCGGTCATGGCGTCACGCGCAGCCCCCGTGTGAGGGAGCCAGGGGATCGGGATCGCGAAGAGCGCGTAGATGAGCGCACCGGCGGCCGAGAGCGCGACCGCCGGCGGCAGCCACGCGCGCAGGGCGCGCGTGTGCCAGGTCGCCTCGTCTCCCGATCCGCTCGCGCCCGCGACGGCACGCGCGGCGAACGCCTGGGAGGCGTTCGTGAGGGCCAGGGCAAAGGACCAGTAGAGCACCTGCTGCCCGACCCGATGCTCGCCGATGTACTTCAGGTTCACGCTGAGCGAGATGGGATAGACGACCACCGTCGAGAAGTTCGCGATGGAGTGCGGGGCCGCGCGCCGGATGACGAGCATCGCATAACGGGCAGCGCGCCGGAGCCGGGTCGGACGCAGCAGGAGCAGCGCGGGCGAGGCGCCGGCGAGCCCGATGGCCGTCGCGACGGCCCAGGGGCGGCCGCTCAGCGCGGCCAGCATGGACGCGCCAGGCGAGAAGACGAGGAGCACCGCGAGCGCCTGGAGGTATCGGCCCTCGCGCTGGAAGAGCGGCCAGATGCTGGGCGAGGCGGCGGCGAGCAGCGTGCACGCGCTGAAGAACGCGGTGACGAGCCCCGCCGTGCCGCCCAGCCCGAAGGCGAGCTCGTGGGCGAGCGTGCTGCTGAAGGCGATCGCGGCGATGATCGCGAGCGCGCCGCCGGCGAGCGCGCGGCCCGCCTTCGTCGAGAGCGCGCGCGTCCGGCGCGCCAGGATGGGCGCGAGGCCGGCGGCGACCAGCGAGACGACGACCATCCCTCGCGACGTGTAGTTGGCGAGCGCGGCGAGCGCCGCGGGCTGGGCCGAGAGCGCGAGCACCCACTGGGCGGCGAGCGAGACGGCGCGCGGCAGGAGGACGGCGAACGCGACCCCCGTGCCCCCGTGCATCAGGGCGCGCGGCAACGACGACAGCTTCACAAGGCGCTTCGCTGGAGGCGGACAGAGGCGCGCATGGCCACAGGGGGCGCGCAGTCTACCTACGGCGCGAGCGAAGGCGCCAGGGCCTTGGCCCGCTCGTCGAGGATCCTCTTGCGCAGCTCGGTGTCGTGGCCGCCGCGGCGCTGCAGCAGGCGCTCGAGCGCGGCCGCCGCCTCGACGTGCGCGCCCGCCCCGCTCGCGGCGTCGGCGAGCTTGAGGAGGCGCTCCTCCGTCGGCTCGTCCTGCGCCGCCCGCGCGTAGTAGGTCACGGCAGACGAGTAGTCCTTGCGCGCGGCGAGCAGGTCGCCGACCCAGGTCGCCGCCGACGCGCACGCCGCGTGGGCGCTGCACGACGCCAGCATCAGGTCGCGGCTCGCAGGGAGGAGCCGCTCGGAAGAGCCGAGCTGCGCCGCCGCGACGACCCGCAGGCGGAGACAGCCGAGCCGGTTGTCGAGCCGCTCGCAGCTCCCCGCGAGCAGCTGCTCCGCCTCCGCGCTCTTCTTGCGCAGCAGGAGGAGCCGCGCCCGCAGCTGGACCGCGTAGAACGAGTCGCCCTTCGACTCCTGAATCGCCGCCGCGTGCGCCTCGATCTGCCGCTCGCAGGCGCCCCGCTGCGCCTCGTCGCCTCCCGCGTCGCCGCAGCGGGCGGAGCTCGGATCCTCCAGCATCGCGAGCAGCGCGTTGCCCGCGGCCCAGCGCGCGCCGACGCGCGTCGGAGCGCGCGCGATCGCTTCCTCCGCGCAGCGCAGGCGCAGGTCCAGCTCGTCCCGGCGGTCCCCCGCGGCCGCCATCCGCTCGAGCAGCTCGACGCCGGCCTTTCCCTCCGGCACGGCCCGCAGCAGCTCGTCCCAGCGCCGGGTCCATTGCCGGGCGAGGCCCGCGGCCGTGCCGACCACGTCGGGATCGTCCTCCACCGCGAGCCGGAGGCTCAGGAGCGCCTGCTCCGTGGCGCCGCGCGACGCGAGCACCTCCGCGAGCAGGAGGTGGGCGCGCCCGTGGCGGCGCGAGCGCTCGAGCGTGCGCTGGAGCCACGGGATCGGGCTCTCGCTCCGGCCCTGCAGCACGGTGACCGCGCCGAGCAACGGGAAGTACGGCTCCGCGGGGTGGCGGAGCATCGCCGCGCGGAGCTCCTCGCGGAAACGCGGCCAGCCGGCGCCGCTCGCCGCGCCGGCGTCGCTCAGAGCGCGCAACGCTCGGCGGTCGTGGTCGACGTCGCGCCAGCCGAAGCGCACCATCAGCGCGACGAGCGTGAGCCCGGCGGCCGCGGCGCACGCCGCCGCCTGCCACGGTCGCCACCGTCCGGCGACCGGCTCGTCTGCCGGAGCATCGCGCCGCGGGCGCTCGCGATGGGCCTCACCCCAGAGCGAGCCCAGGGTCGCCGCGAGCGCGATGGTGACACCGGGCACCTCGAGCCCGAGATCGAACAGGTTCTGGAGGAGGAGCACCACGCAGCCGACCCACGCGGCCAGCGTCGCCGTGCTCCCGCGCAACGCGATCTTGCCAGGGCGAAACGCGAACCCGAGCGCGACGAGGGCGGCCGCGGCCGCCGGAATGCCCCACTCCGCCGCCCACTGGAGCACGAAGTTCTCCGCGTGCGTGAACACGATGTTCCCCGGTGACCGCCGGTAAGCAGGGAACACCGTCTCGAAGGCGCCGCGCCCGATGCCGAGGAGCCAGTGATCCGCGAGCAGCGGGAGCGTCGAGTAGAAGAACGACAGCTTGTCGAGGTTATCGTCCGCGATCTCCGTGAGGGTGCGGTTCGTGGCGGCGAGCGCGGCCAGCACCGCGCCGCCGGCGATGGCCACGCTCAGCAGCCAGGTCGCTGGGCCCCGCGCGCGGGCGCCCGAGCGCCGCCTGCCGCGCCTCTGCCGCGAGAGCAGCGCGAAGAGGGCGAGGCCGAGCGGCAGCACGAGCAGCCCTCCGCGGGACGACGCGATGATGCCGACCCCCACGATCGCGGTGAGCCCGACCCCGGCAACCCAGGCCGGCAGGAGCGGCCTGCTCGTGAGCAGCAGCCCGACCCCGGAGAGGATTCCGAGGTTCAGGTAACCGGCGAGGTTGTTCGGGTTGAGCAGCGGCCCGATGTGCCATGACGCGACCGAGAAGCGCGGCTGATACAGGCCAAAGACCTTCGTCGCGCCGAGCAGCCCGTGGGCGATCGTCGTGAGCGCGGCGAGGAACGCGCTGCCGAAGACGAGGGTGATTCCAAGCTTCGCGCCGTGCCTGGCGCCGACGAACGCCGCGGTGATGAAGATGCCAGCATACGTGAGCCATTTCACGGCCTCGACCCGCGTCGCCCCTGGATCGAGCGAGATGCTGGCGTACCGCGGCGCCGCCTCGCCGAGCGGCATCAGGGCGCGCGACCAGATGTCGGCGCTCGCCGGCGAGAGCCTCTCGAGCCACGCGAGCGGCAGGGGCGCGGTCTGCAGCAGCGTATAAGCGGTCAAGCCGAGCAGCGTGAGCACCGGCAGCGTCCTCACAGAAGACGGCCCGTCGGTGAGGGCGCCGGCGCGGAGAGAGAGCGCGGCAGCGATCGCCGTGACCGAGGAGATCCATGCCAGCGTGGGCGTATGGACCGCGCCGATGGCGAGCACGGACCCGGCGACGGCGGCCCCGAGCAGCCATGGGATCACGCGCTCGGCGAGCGGCGCCGCGGCGCCTCCTGGTCGGCTCCACGCCGCGGCGCCCATCGAGCGCCGGCGCTCCATGGGCGACCTCGGCTTCACGCGCGTGTAGTCCGGATCCACGGCCCGCGAGGGTAGTCGATCCGGGTCGCGAGCGGACGAGATTGACCACGGCATTCAAGGGCTCGATCTGCGCGCGCTGCCGGGATTGGCGAGCTGGAGGGGTGGGTCGAGGTACCCATCGAGTTCGCGCCCAGCTACGCCTCTGGCGAGCAGCTCGCCGATATCGACGCTCGCGCGTCTGCCGCGGACGCCGCTCGCGCGGCCGCGCCGCTGGTGTAGAGTGCGCCGCGTGCTCACGATCTCGGCGCATCCCCTGCTCGAAGCCGCCGCCTTCGTCACGACCTTCCCCGCGCCGCTCGGCGAGCTGCCGGTGAGCGACGCGCTCCGCGGCCTCCTGTCCGACAAGGCCTCGGCCCCGTTCCGCTCGGACGACGCCGTGCGGTCGGCGGTGCGCGATCTGCTCCGGCACGGCGGCTACAAGCCGACCGGCCGGGGCAAGCCGGCCTCCGAGTACCTCCTCCGCGCCGCCGAGGCGGGCTCGCTCGCGACCATCAACGCGGCCGTGGACGCGTGCAACGCCGTGTCGCTGCACACCGGGCTGCCCATCAGCGTGATCGATCTCGACCGCGCAAGGCCCCCGCTCCGCATCGACGTCGCGCCCGCCGGCGCCCGCTACGTGTTCAACGCCTCGGGGCAGGAGATCGACCTCGAGGGGCTCCTCTGCGTCTTCGATGCAGGAGGCCCGTGCGCCAACGCCGTGAAGGACGCGCAGCGGACGAAGACGCACGCCGGGACGACGCGCACGCTCTCGGTCCTCTGGGGCAGCCGCGCGCTGCCGGGCCGCGCGGCGGAGGCGGCCGCCTGGTACAGGGAGCTGCTCGCCGGCGTCGGCGCGGCGACCTCGGACGCGCCGATCGCGGCCTGAGCCGCCGGCGCGAGGCGCGCTACGGCGCCGGCGCAGGCCGATCGACGGGCGTCGTGACCACGGTCTCGTCCTTCTCGGTGAGCCACACCCAGTTGTCGACGAGCCCGGTCGAATCGAGCTCGTGATCGCCGGCGTCGTACGCTCCCCACCGGATCTTGATCTCCTGGTTCGGCTCCACGGGCGCCGAGGTGACGAGCCAGCCCGTCCCAGCGCGGCTCTCGAACCCCGTCCCGAGCAGCTCGCTCGTCTCGCTCGTGCACGCGTACACCCGGCCGTCGAGATCGCAGGGGGGGCCGCCCTCGCAGGCACAGACGTCGATCAGGGTGTTGTTGATGCTCATCGCGTTCTTCTTGTCGTCGAAGAGGATGTGCCCATCGATGAGGTTGGCTGGCCGCGGCGTGAGGAAGGCGACGAAGTAATCGTTGAAATCGTTGCAGGCATGCGGCCAGTCGTAGGTGAGATAGTAGCTGTTGAACGCGAAGCCGCGGACGTTCGACGGGACCCGGATCGTGATCTCGATGGCGGTCGGGTCGGACGGCTTCGCGGGCACGAGACCCTCGCAGCCGTGCGGGGCCTTCGGGAAGTTCTGGGGGAACTCGCCCTCGTACTTCTTGTTGAACCCCACCGGGCTCTCGAAGCCCTCGTCGTCCTGCTGCCGCGCCGTGCCGCTCGAGAGGGCGAGCAGCCGCGCGCCTGCCTTCGGCGGGACGTTGCGCCCGAACCTGGGCAGGATACCGTGCCCGAGGTGGAAGTTGGCGTGCTGCTCCTCCCCTTCCGGGGGCGGCGCGCCGTCGACCATGACCCAGGCCGCGGAGAGCACCCCCCAGTCGCCGGGCCAGCGCGGCGTCTTGCACAGCTCGACCGCCCTTGCGGCGCTGAACGGCTCCGCGTCGTCGATCGCGATCCCGTCGTCGCACGGCTCGGGCACGTTGTCGACGAAGGTGTCGCAGTCGTCGTCGACAGGCTCCGGCGCGGCGCCCCCTTCGCCGCCGACCGTCGCGAGCTCCAGCGCCGCCGGGTTGACCAGCGCGTTGCAGTCGTCGCAGTCGCCGAGGTCCTCCGTGAAGCCGTCGCCGTCCGCGTCGTCGTCCGGCGAGCCGCCGCAGTCCGCGCCCCCCGCTGCCCCCGCGCCCTCAGTGCCCGTGGTGGTGGTCGCCGCGTCGGTCGTCGCGGGCGGCGGTATCACGTCGGCGCCCGAGGTGCTCCCGGCGCCGCCCTCCCCGCCAGCGGCGAGGCCGCCCACCGGTCCGATGTTCCCGGTGCAGGCCACGCCCATGCAGCCCGCCGCGGTCATGAAGCTCAAGAAATTCAACCAACGTGTCATCGGTGCTCCTCGAGGTCGCATGGAACCAGGGCGGTTCAGGGCGAGCCGGCGATACGGGAGTCGACGATGATTTTATCAGCAGAAGCCGCAGCAACAGTCAGCCCATCCCGGCGAAGCGCGGTGCTTTTTTGTGAGTCGGATTCGCACATCGTGGCACCGGCTCCCGGGACAGGCGCCAGCGCCCAGCGCGTTTCACAGGAGGCGAGCCGCAGCGACAGATCGTCGACAAAGCAGAGAGCGCCGGCGCTTTTACAGCGCCGGCGCTCTCTGTCCCCGTGAGGGGCTTGGGCCGCCAGAACGTGCCCCGCGCCACCTGCGCCGGGCGGGACGTTCTGGACGATCAGGCCTGGGCGCCCACTTCCTTCTTGCTCTTGCGCTTCGACTCCTTCTTGCCGGAGCCGTTCACGGTCACGGGCACCGCGGAGAGCGTCGGGCGCAGCAGATCCTCGGCCATCTTGGCGGCGCGGGTCGTCTTCTCCCAGCTGAACTCGTCGCGGCCGAAGTGGCCGTACGCCGCCGTCTTGCGGTAGATGGGCTTCAGCAGGTCGAGCTGCTCGATGATCGCCTTCGGCCGCATGTCGAAGTTCTGCATGATGTACTTCTCGAGCACCTCGTCACCTACGCGGCCGGTGCCGAAGGTGTTGATGTGCACGCCGACCGGCTGCGCGACGCCGATGGCGTAGGCGATCTGCACCTCGCAGCGCGAGGCGAGCTTGGACGCGACGACGTTCTTCGCGACGTAGCGCGCGTAGTAGCAGGCGGAGCGATCGACCTTCGTCGGGTCCTTGCCGCTGAAGGCGCCGCCGCCGTGCCGGCCCATGCCGCCGTAGGTGTCGACGATGATCTTGCGGCCGGTGAGGCCGGCGTCGCCGAACGGGCCGCCGACCACGAAGCGGCCGGTCGGGTTCACGTACACCTTCGTGTTCCGATCCATCAGCTTCGCCGGGATGCTCTTCTCGATGATCATGCTCCGCACGGCGTCGACGATCGTCTTGTGCTTGACCTCGGGGCTGTGCTGCGTCGACACGACGACGGCGCTCACGCGGATGGGCGTGTACTCCTCGTACTCGATCGTGACCTGGGTCTTGCCGTCGGGGCGCAGCCAATCGAGCTTCTTCGACTTGCGGAGATCGGCGAGCTTCCGGGCGAGGCGGTGGGCATAGGTGATCGGGGCGGGCATCAGCTCCGGCGTCTCGTCGGTCGCGAAGCCGAACATGAGCCCCTGATCGCCGGCGCCCTGCTCCTTGAAGAGGCCCTCGCCCTCGGTGACCCCGCGGGAGATATCGGGCGACTGCTTCTCGATCGCCGTGAGCACCGCGCAAGTCTCGTAGTCGAAGCCCATCGAGGCATCGGTGTAGCCGATGTCCTTGATTGTGCTGCGCACGACGACCGGCATATCGACCCACGCCGAGGTCGTGATCTCGCCGGCCACGACGGCCATGCCCGTCTTCACCAGGGTCTCGCAGGCGACGCGGGCCGTCGGATCCTTCTCGATGATGCCATCGAGGATCGCGTCGGAGATCTGGTCGCACACCTTGTCGGGGTGACCTTCGGTGACGGACTCGGAAGTGAACTGGTAACGGCGCATGAATCGCTCCTTCGGCGGGCTCGAAAACGGACCTCTCGCATAGTTCGAGCGCGGGGAACCGTCAACGCGGGCCGCGGCCGGTCGGGGACAAAAGCGCCGGCCGGACGCGCTGCCGGCTGGGCCGGCCCGCGCGGCCCGAGCGCGATGTCGGCGCGCGCCGCTGCGTGGGCAGCACCTGGCCTGCCGGCGCGCCGCCGTGGCCGGCGCCAGGCGAAGGAGCTGCGCCGCCGACGGGGATCTCGCCGGGCGGCCCGCGAGATCGGACGATCGCGGCGCGTCCGCCTCCCGCTTCCCGTCCAGCGCACTCCCGGAGGCGCGTCTCCAGCGGCTATGATGCCACGCATGACGTTCGACGAGATCAAGACCTGCCTCGAGCGTGAGGGCTGGGCTGTGGAGGTCGTGTCCACCGACACGCTGCGCAGCGACTTCCAGGGGGCCGAGCGGCTCTTCCCTCTGTTCGTGCGGCTCTCACCTCCCTTCGTCGTCTTCGCGGTGATCCCGTTCGTGCGGCTCCCGATGGATCTCGAGGAGGGCGACGCGATCGTGCGGCGCCTCCTCCAGCTGAACCGCGAGATCAACATGGCCAAGCTCTCGGCCGATGAGGAAGGCGACGTGATCCTCAGTGTCGAGTATCGCCTCCAGGACCTCGATCCGAGCGAGGTGCGCGACGCCGTCGACGTGCTCTCCTTCTATGCGAACAAGCACTATGCCGAGCTCGTGGAGCTCGCCGCGCCGTGAGGCGCCGGCCGGCGCGTCATGGCACGATCTGCTCTTCTCTCGGCTTGAGCCCCTCGTGCGCCTTCAGCTCGCTGCGCACGACCCGGACGCGCCGCACGTCGCTCCCGCGCACGACCGTGATCTCGACGGCGCTCCCGACGGCGCCGCGGAGCCGATCGCGCAGCTGGGCCGACGAGAGATCCCGGACATAGACGCCATCGATCATCACGAGCTCGTCGCCCGGGATCAGCCCGGCCCGCTCGGCGGCGAGCCCTCGCGGCACGTCGCGCACGTAGAGCGCCTGCGACTCGTTGTCTCTCCCCAGGACGGCCCCGATGGATCCCACGCTGGCGGTGCAACCGGCGGCCATGAGGAGGAGCGCCGCGCTCCAGGATCTGCTTGCCACGGCGACACCATAGCGCCCCCGGGGCCTCCCGTACGCCCCTCGACCAGCGCAGATCAGATAAAGCAGCTGATCCGGGCGGAGACATCGCCGCTCAGGCGCCTCCTCGTCGCGCTCTGGGCGATAAGCAGGTCGGTGAAGCTCCGTTGACGGCGCTGCCGTGGCCGTCGCTGCCGTCACACCGTTGGCCAGCCCCGCCAGCGCCGGGGCAGCTTCAGCCGTCGCCGTCGATCACGCCGCGCAACCGGACCAGCCCCGGGCCGGCGCGGAGCACCGCCTGGCAGGCGAGGCGCAGGCGCGGCGGGGCGCCGAGGCGCTCGAGGCGATCGAGCTCGCCGCGCGTGGGCGGCTCGAGGTGCTGCTCCCCCTCGACGACCTCGACGCGGCAGGTGGCGCAGCGCGCGTCGCGGCACGAGAACACGACCGGAGCGCGCGCGTCGTCGCAGACATCGATGAGCCTGCCCGCTCCCGCCTCCGCGGAGACGGCGGGACCGAGCGCGCTGGCCTCGAACACAACCGTGGGCATCGCCGCTTCCTCCTGCACCGTGACCGCGGGGCCACCGCCCGAGCGGCGGGGGCGTGTCGGCTCGCGGCGCTGGCGCCGAGAGCGCATTTTCGCGGGCGTCTCCACGCACTATACGACGGGCGCATGACGGATCGCTGGGACGCAATCATCCTCGGCGGCGGGCCGGGTGGGTCGACGCTCGCCGCGTCGCTGGCCAGGCTCGGCCGCCGGGCCCTCGTGCTCGAGCGGGAGAGGTTCCCTCGCTTTCACATCGGCGAGTCGTTGCTGCCGCGCTCGCGCGAGATCTTCGAGCGGCTCGGGCTGGACGAGAAGCTGGACGCGCTCTTCCTCCGCAAATACGGCGCCCGGTTCCTGTGCTCGTCGACGGGGCGGATGCGGACGTACAGCTTCGCCGACGCGTTCGAGCCGAAGTTCGAGTTCGCTTACCAGGTGCAGCGCGACGCGTTCGACCAGCTGCTGCTGCGGCACGCGGCGGACCTCGGGGCGGAGGTGCGCGAGTCGTGGGAGGCCGTCGAGGTGCTGTTCGACGGCTCCCGCGCGGTCGGGGTGCGCGCGCGGCCTCGCGCTCGGTCCGGCGACGCCGCGCTCGCCGACCCGAGCGACGCCGTCGAGCTCCGCGCGCCGGTGATCGTGGACGCGACGGGGCGGGACACGCTCCTCGCCTCGAGGATGCGGCGCAAGGCGCAGGTGGCCGAGCTCGACAAGACGGCGCTCTTCGCCCACTACGAGGGCGTGGTCCGCGAGGAAGGGATCCACCAGGGCAACATCCAGGTGATCATCTTCGAGCACGGGTGGTTCTGGTTCATCCCGTTCCGCGGCGAGGTGACGAGCGTCGGCGCGGTCGTGTCGTCGAGCTGGCTCCGGAGCCGGAGGAAGGGGGAGAGCCTGGACGAGCTCTTCGACCGCACCGTCGCCGAGAGCGGCTGGGCGCGGGAGTTCCTCGCGAACGCGCGGCGCACCAGGCCGGTGGGCGCGCTCGCCGACTTCTCGTACCGGATCGATCAGCTCGCCGGAGACGGCTGGCTCTTCGTGGGCGACGCGGGCGGTTTCCTCGACCCGCTCTTCTCGACGGGCGCGCACCTCGCCATCAAGGGCGCCGATCTGGCGGCCACGGCGATCCACCGCGCGCTCGAGGCCGGGGACACCTCGCGCGCCGCGTTCGCGGGCTACGAGGCGGAGGTCCGTTACGCCGTCGATCTCTTCCTGGGCGTCGTGCAGGGCTTCTACAAGGGCCACTTCCGGGAGACCCTGTTCGAGGAGAACCAGCGGCCCACGATGCGCAAGCTCATCACCAGCATGCTCGCGGGCGACGTGTTCCACGCCGAGCGGCGCCCGCAGTGGGCGTCGTTCCTCCAGCAGTACTATCCGCCGGAGGTGCCCACCTTCACGTGACGCGCGGCGAGCGGCTCCGCGCGCTCGGTCAGCGCGCGGCCGCGCGCTCGGTCAGCGCGCGGCCGCAGGCGTCGCGGCCCCGGACCTCGTCGCTCATCTGCTTGCAGGCGGCCGACAGCGCGCCGCGCGCCTCCGCCCTCGCGTCGCCCTTCAGCGCCTCGTCGTCGGCCTCCGCCTTCGCCTCGAGCACGTCGCGCGCGATCCGGATCGCGGCCTCGTGGCCCTTCCTCGTCTCCGCGGGCAGCTTGCTGGCGCAGGCGGTCATCGTGGCCAGGTAGCCGTCGCACGCGTCGACCCCCGTGCTGTCGAGGTCGGTATTCCCGGCCTCGCCGCCGGCCGTGCCGCAGCCGAGGACGGAGGTGCCACACAGGAGGAGAAGTCCGAGGAGTGCTCTTGCCATCGTCGCGCGCCCGGGGCGTCGCCGGCGGCCGGTGCCGGCCGCGTCACGCCCTGCTCGAGGCCGGGGCACCCTGCCATGGGCCCGCGCCGCGGGGCAATTTTCGGCCGATCAGGCGCGGATCAGCAGGATGGCGTGCTCGTGGCGCGGGCGTCGCTGGAAGGCGCGCGCCGTCGGGCGGTGGAAGTGGGGGCGCGGCTGCGAGGCGACCGCGCGGACCGCGAAGCGCGCCCCGGACGCCGCGGCCCGGACCACGTCGACCGCGTAGACCGGCGCGCCGGCCACCACGCTGTCGGCGAGCAGCAGCACGAGCGGCGCCCCGCTCCGGAGGACGCGCGCGAGCGCGACGAGCACGCCGCCGAGCTCCTCGCGCCAGCGCACGCGGCCGGCGTCGGGGCCGAGCGGATCGAGGTGCCGGCGGGCGCCGATCTCGTCCTGCTCGAAGCGGGCGCTCCGGAGCCGGAGCCAGCGCAGCCTCGCCTCGTGGTGGGCGAGGTAGTCGTAGACGCCCGGGTAGGGCGGCGACGTGACCGCGAGGTGGACCGAGCCGGGCTCGACGCCGCGCAGCACGCGCGCGTCGCCCTCCTCGATGAACGCGGGCGGGCTCGCGGACAGCGGCGCGGCGACGTCGGCGAGGCGCTGGGCGAGCTCCTCCGCCTTGCGGATGAACAGCCGCGCCGGATAGCCGGCGGCGATCCGCCGCGGCAGCTCGTGCTCCGACGTGTCGGACGTGCGGCGGCTGAGCTTCGTGAGGATGGCCGAGAGGACGAGCTCGAGATCCGCGCGCAGCGCGTCGGCGCCGTGGCCCGCGAGGCGGTCGAGGCCGACGCGGAGCCCGTCGAGCTCGAGCAGCACGTGCGGCTCGAACAGGGCGACGTCCTCGGGGCCGTACCTGTGGCTCGGGCCGGCGCGCGCCTTGCGGCGCTCATCGGCGGCGGACGCGACCTCGCGGGCCGCGGCGACGAGCCGCTCGCGCTCGCCCGGGGTGCTGTCCTGCACCTTCAGGCGGGCCAGGCGTACGGCGAGGGGGTTCGCGTCGACGCCGATCGCTGCCCGGCGCGCGAGCCGGGCCTCGACGAGGACGGTGCCGCTGCCGCAGAACGGATCGAGCACCCGCTCGCCCGGCCTGGAGAGCGCCTCGATGAGCCGCCGGGCCGTGTCCGGATGCATCCGCGCCGGGTAGCTGTGGAACCCGTGGACGTGGGCGCGGGCCGCTTCCTCCGCCGTGCTCGAGCTGGCGACATCGAGCGCGTGGGCGAGCATCGCCGCGTCGGCCGGATCGCCCTCGAGCCGCGTCGCGCCGCCGACGTTCGTCAGGGCGCGGCGCGCCTGTGGCGCAGGCCGGATCGCGCGGGTCTTCTGCCGCGGGGCGTCCGGCTTCGGCTTGGGATCAGCGCTTCGTGGGCTCGACATGGGCGGTCCGTTGCGTCAGGGGCTCGGCGGTGAGCGCTTCGTCCTCGGCGGCGAGGGCGTGCGCCGCGCTCTCGGCCCCGGCCTCGCCGGCCCCGAGCTCGACCGCCGGCGAGGCGCCGACGCGGAGCTTCGGCGCGTAGCCGAACTCGCCCGCGGGGCTTATCGCGCCGCGCACGACATCGTTGACCTCGAGCAGCGCGAGCAGCTCCTCGGCCTGGGGCTCGGCGATCCGGAGGGTCGAGGCGAGCCCGCCGGCGGTGAGCGGGTGCTCGGTCTGGCGGGCGACGTCGGACGCGACGGAGACCCACGCCGCGTCGAGCGCGGGCGCGATGTCCCGGCTCCGCGACTTGGCCCGCCGGAACGACAAGAGGGCGAAGGCGGCGACGGGCGCCATCGTCAGGAGGCCGGCGGCGAAGAGCCCGACGCTCGCGTCGAGGACGAGCAGCAGCACGGCGAACAGGAACACCTCGAAGCCGAAGAGCGCGCTGGCCGCGATGCCCGCGGCCCGCCAGACCGAGCGCGCCGAGGTCGCGGCGCGCGCCTTCTGGAGCAGCGGCAGCTCGCGGCCGGATCGCTTGACGCGGGCGTCGGTCACCGGGACGCGCGGGCCGCCGCAGACATCGCACCGGAAGCGCAGCTCGGGGTGCGCAGAGACGCCGGCCACGCCGCCGCAGTGCGGGCACGCCTCGGCGCGCGGGTCCGCGCCGCACTGCCGGCAGCGATCGCTCCCCGGCGCGAGCGCCGCGGCGCACACATGACAGCGGGCGTCGCCGGCCGACGCCTGGGTCACGGCGCGCTCGCGGCGGATACCGAGCGGGCGCCGCTCACGTGGTGCAGCACGGCGTCGAACAGGGCGCGCCCGTCCGCGCAGCCCTGGAAGGGCACGCTCATCCGTTCGGGGTGGGGCATCAGCCCGAGCACGTTGCGCCGGGGCCCGCCGTAGATGCCGGCGATGTCCATCGCCGATCCGTTGGGGTTCGCGTCCCCGCCGACCAGCCCCTCCCGGTCGCAGTACTGGAGCGCGATGGCGCGATCCTCGACGAGCTTGCGGAGCGTCTCCGGATCCGCCTGATACCGCCCCTCGGCATGGGCGATCGGCAGGCGGAGCACCCGAGGCAGGCCGCTCGTGAACGGCCCTTCCGCGCGCGGCGTCACGAAGATGTCGCGGCACTCGAAGCGGAGGTGCGCGTTGCGGGTGAGGGCTCCCGGGAGCAGCCCCGCCTCGGTGAGGATCTGGAACCCGTTGCAGACGCCGAGCACCAGGCCGCCGCGCTCCACGTGCCGCCGGATGGCGGGGACGATCTGGCTCGTGCGCGCGATGGCGCCGCAGCGCAGGTAGTCTCCGTAGGAGAACCCGCCGGGGATGGCGACGAGGTCGGTGCCAGCGGGGAGCTCGGCGTCGCGGTGCCAGGCGGTCGACGTGCGGACCTGGAGCACGTCGCGGAGCGTATGGATCATTTCGGCATCGGCGTTGGAGCCCGGGAAGATGACCACGGTCGCGTGCATGGGCGTCGACGTAGCCCGGTTGCAGCCGCTCGGCCAGGGGTCGTGAGGGTGCGCGCCGCTTCACCGCCTTCTGGCGGCGTGCCATGATGGGACATGCCTTCGCGATGGGCGCGGACCGGCCGGACCGACGCGACGATGCGCGCGGCTTCCGGCTACCTCGTCCTCGCCGCGCTGGCGATCGCGCTGGCCCTTGTGCTGCGGGATGGACTGCCGTGGATCCACCCGAGCCCGTGGCTGTCGTTGCCGCCGCTGGCCGCGCTGCTGACGAGCGCAGCGCTGGGTCTCACGCTGGCGGCCGGGCTGGTCGTGATGACGCGCGTCGCGGTGGCCCGGTTCGACTGGGCGCGGCGGCTGCACAGCGAGCTCCGCCCTGTCGCGCTGGACCTCTCGCTCGGCCAGATCCTGCTCCTCGCGGGGCTCTCGAGCCTCGGGGAGGAGCTGCTCTTCCGCGGGCTCCTGACGCCGCTCCTCGGCGTGCTCCTGAGCGCGCTCGTCTTTGGCCTGGCGCACCAGATGCGCGGCCCGAGCCGCTGGGTCTGGGTGGGGTGGGCCATGGCGGTCGGCGCCGGGCTCGGCGCCATCTTCGCCGCGACGGGGTCGCTCGTCGGGCCGTTCCTTGCGCACGCCGTCGTGAACGCGGTGAACCTGAGCTACCTGCGCGACCACGATCCGGGCGAGGCGGGGCGGCAGGCGGCGCTCTAGTCGGTTGGGGAGAGGTCTTGCCGAGCTGCCCGGCCCCCCTGGGAGGAGAGAGGGGGGACCCCCGCCCTCAACGTTTCTTCGCGTCGGGGCGGGGAGGCCTGGCGGGCACCGGTCGCTGGGGGACCGGGCTCGTGCGCGACGGCTCTTCGTGGCTCGCCGGCCGGGGCGTCGAAGGCGCGAGGGTCCTGCGGGAGAGCTCGCCCGTCTCCGCGGCGCCCTGCCCCTCGCCGTCGCGTCCCGGCGAAAGCGGCGGCACGGCCGAGCGGCGAGACGGCGGCCGTGAGGGCGAGGTCCGACGCCCGCCCCGCGGGACCGTGGGAGGCTCGCTCTCCGCCGCGCCGCGCCGGCTCGACGGCGGCTTCGCGGTCATGCGGGCGAGCGAGCGCAGCGTCGGGGGCGCCCCCGGGGACGCAGCCTCGAGCTCGAAGCTCAGCTCGAGCGACGGCGGCACATCGGAGACGGTCAGGACGCCGTCGGCCGCCTTCCGCGGCGTGACGCCGGGCCCGCGGCGCAGGCGCTCCTCGAGCGGCGCGCGCGACGACGGCGGCGCGACGTCGTCCAGGAGGGACGACGGCCCGCCGAGCGCCGTCGTCGCGATCCGGGGCTCCGAGCGGCGCCGCGGCGGCGAGAGCTGCAGCTCGACACGGGTGCTCTCGTCCTCGAGCCGGGTGGCCTCGAGCAGGTAGGCGGCGATGGATTTTCGCTCCGACGGCACGGGGCGGCTGCCCGGAACGAACGCGAACCGTCCGACCTTCCAGGCCAGCATGGTGCGGAGCGCGGCGAGCGCCGAGACGCGCGTGCCGCCCACGGTCCCCTGGACGATGCACCCCTCGGCGATGTCGAGCTGAGCGCGCCGCTTCTTGCTGCTCACCTCGAACACGCCCGACCGCCGCTCCATCTCGAGGACCGTGAGGACCGTCGCGATGGACATCTGGCTGAGGTCGCCCTCGATCGCGGTCTGGTCGACGGAGGCAGGGATGGACATGAGGCTGTCCCGCCGCTGGCGGAGGCGGGACGCCATCTGCACGAGGGCGCCGATCTGCGCGACGACCTCGCCGACCCGGAACGGCTTGGTCATGTAGACGTCGGCGCCGACGTGGAACCCCTCGAGGCGGGACTGCTGGTCGTCGAGGGCGGAGAGGAAAAGGAAGGGGGTGACGGACACCCGCGACGGCTGGGTGCGGACGTTGCGGGCGACCCAGTAGCCGTCGTGGTCGGGCAGGCCGACGTCGCAGACGATGCACTCGGGCTCCAGGGTGCAGGCGGTCGAGAGCCCGGCCTCCGCGGTGGCGCAGTAGATGACCTCGTAACCCGCCTCGCGGATCGCGGTGGCGAGCAGGTCCGCGACATACTCCTCGTCCTCGATCACGAGCACGACCCCGCTCGGCATCTGGCAGACGGTACACGCGCGTCGCGCGGCTGGCCAAGGGTGAATGGCGGCGAGCCGATCTGATCCTCCGGCTGCGCGCGGCTGCCCCGCGCGTGTTCGCCCGTGGCGCCCGACCGCGGCGAGGGATTCACGCTATAAGAACGGAAATGGCAACTCCTGTCCGAGAGGCCGACGGTACGGCGCAGCCCGGCGAGCGGCCCTCCCCGGGCGCTCGCGTCTTCATCGCGATGAGCGGCGGCGTCGACTCCGCGGTCGCCGCGGCGCGCCTCTGCGACGCTGGTTACGAGGTCGTCGGCGTGACGCTGCACCTCTGGGACTACCCCGACGACGGCAGCGTCAAGAGCCGCTGCTGCGCGCCCGAGGATCAGCACGACGCCCGCCGGGTCGCCGACCACCTCGGGATCCCGCACTACACCTTCGACCGCCGCGCCCTGTTCCGCGAGCACGTCGTCGATCCGTTCGTCGACGCCTACCTCGCGGGCGAGACGCCGAGCCCGTGCGTGGCCTGCAACCGCTCGGTCAAGCTCCGGGAGCTGTTCCCGCTGGCGGAGCGGCTGGGCGTCTCGTGGGTGGCGACGGGCCATTACGCGCGGGTCGTCGTGGAGGAGGGCGGCGCCCGGCTCTACCGCGGCCGCGATCGACACAAGGATCAGAGCTATTTCCTGCACATGCTCCGGTCGGACGAGCTGTCGCGGCTCCTCTTCCCGCTCGGCGACTCGACAAAGGAGGAAGTGCGCGCCGAGGCGATCGCCCGCGGGCTCCCGGGCGCCGAGAAGGGCGAGAGCCAGGAGCTCTGCTTCATCCCCTCCGGCCGCTACGCGCCCTTCGTGGCCGAGCGCGCGGCGGACAGGCTCCGGCCCGGCCCCATCGTCGATCGGGACGGCCGCGTGGTCGGGTCGCACGGCGGGGTGCACGGGTTCACGGTGGGCCAGCGCAAGGGCATCGGCGTCTCGCTCGGCCGCCCCGCGTTCGTCGTGGGCCTCGACGCGGGGTCCGGCGCGGTGCACCTCGGCGACGAGGGCGACCTCTACGCCGCGGGCGCCGAGATCACCGACGCCGTGTGGTGCGACGACGCGATCTTCCCCCTGGAGGCCGAGGTGCGGGTCCGCGCGCGGCACGAGGGGGCGCCCGGCGTCATCGAGCGGCGGCGCGACCCTGCGACGGGCGCGGAGAGCTTCGTGGCGCGGTTCGCCAGCCCGGTGCGCGCCGTCTCTCCCGGTCAGATGGCCGTGGTTTACCGGGGCGACCGCGTCCTCGGCGGCGGCCGCATCCAGGCCGCCCTTCGCGCGGGGGCGGCGTCGTGACGGCTCGCCTGCTCGTGCCCGTTGCCTGCGCTCTCTCGCTGGGGTGCTCGCTCGGGCAGGGGGACGGCGAGGTCTACAGCTCGCGGCTGCGGGCTGCGGGCTGCTGGGACGACAGCTACGACATGCGCCCCGACTTCTTCGCCGCGGTCCCCTACCGCTCCACGCTGCTGATCCGGGTGCAGCGGGGCAGCGATCTCCAGGAGGTCTCGGACGGCCTCGCGGTCCTGATCGATGACGTCGACCTCATCCGCGGGGACGATCAGGTGAACAAGCTCGACGTCGACCTGAGCGTCGGGCTCCCGCCCGGCGTCGAGCTGCCGGGCTCGCCTCCGCCGACGCCGAAGCCGGAGGGGCTCGCCCCGCTCGTTCACATGGCGCTTTACCTCCAGAGGTCGTGCCACAACCAGAACACCGTGCTCTACGCCGTCGATGGGACCATCAAGTTCCACGCGCTGTTCAGCGGCGATCCCAACGAGACGGCCGCGGTCGACAAGTACACGGACGCGACGTTCGACATCTGGGTCGGTGATCCTCGCGACGCCGGGCTCGGCCATCCAGCGGACGCCATCCCGCAGGAGCTCCTCTCGCGGGTCACCGGGAGTTTCCGGTTCTACTTCGAGCGAGGTCAACCTGGGCAACCGTTCCCCTGAGCCCGTCGCCACTCCGTCCTGGGTCTCTGGTGGCGTCCTACCTGTCGGGACAGGAACCTTCAGCACCCAGGTGGATTGAAGCTGACCATCTGCCAGGTCTCCCGGCCGAGACGACATGGCAAAGCGCCGCGAACTCGCGGTAAAGTAGTGACCGCTCATGCCCCAACCCCCGCCGCGACCCGCATCACGAATGGGCGGACCTCACAGCCCCGGGTCGACCCATTCATCGCCAGAAGCGCGCGCGAAGGAGTCCGAGAAGCAGCAGGGGACCTACTTCCTGGGTCGTTACCGCGTGGTCGACGAGATCGGGGTGGGCGGAATGGCGAGCGTTCACCTGGCCCGCATGGATGGTCCGGGCGGCTTCCAGAAATGGGTCGCGATCAAGCGGATCCACCCTCATCTGGTCGAGGACGATCAGTTCGTCGACATGTTCCTGGACGAGGCGCGCATCGCGGCTGGCATCAACCACGCCAATGTCGCGCAGGTCTTCGATCTCGGGAAGGACGACAACACCTACTGGATCGCCATGGAATATCTCCACGGCGAGCCGCTCCGGGAGGTGATGCGCCGCGCAGAGGAGCGCCGGCTGCGCCTCTCGCCTGAGCTCGCTGCGCGCATCTGCTCGGATGCAGCAGAGGGGCTCCACGCCGCCCACGAGCTGCGGGGAAAGAACGGCCAGCTGCTCGGCCTGGTGCACCGCGACGTGACCCCGCACAACCTGTTCCTCACCTACGACGGCTACACCAAGGTGGTGGATTTCGGGATCGCCAAGGTCGCCGATCGGCTGTCGTCCACCCGCGCGGGGACGCTGAAAGGCAAGTTGGCGTACATGTCTCCCGAGCAGGTGCGGGGCATCGAGGTCGATCGCACGACCGATGTGTTCGCGCTCGGGGTCGTCCTCTGGGAGCTCACGACGAACCAGCGTCTCTTCCGGATGGACACGGATCTCGACACCCTCGAGAAGGTGCAGGCCTGCGTGGTCCCGCCGCCGTCCACGATCGTGCCCGACTACCCCATCGAGCTGGAGAGCGTCGTCATGAAGGCGCTCGCCAAGCACAAGCAGGACCGCTTCCAGACGGCGCGCGAATTTTCACGGGCCTTGCAAAATTTCCTGATGAGGAGCGGGATCTTCGTCGGCTCCGAAGAGGTCGCGCACTTCGTGCAGCAGGTGTTTGTCGACCGCATCCAGAAGCGCGAGGCGCACCTCGCGTGGGCGGCGGAGGTGACGTCCACGATCAACGTCGAGCAGGTGCGGGGGCGAAGCTCGACCACGGCCACCGACAGCGTCGGGCTCCGCGGCCGCGGCCGGGAGCCTGAGCCGCACGAGCGCCTCACGCCGCCGCAGGTCTCGCGACAGAACGCCGCGCCGGCGAGCGGGATCGCACCGGTCGGGCGCACGCCGCAGCGGGACGCGGCCGGCCGGCAGATGGTGGCCACGTCGCTGATGGACGACGACGAGGATGTCCCGACGACGGTCGCGACGCGCGAGCACGCCGAGCCGGCGCGGTCGCTTCCGCACGGCGAGCGCCCGATGCTGCGCCCGGCGGCCGGCATGGTGCCGGAGCGGGCGCCAGCGCCGCCTTCTCAGCGCGGCGTCCGGTCTGCTCTTCCCACGGTGCGTCCCGGCGCGCCGCCCGGGTACGCGAGCCCACCGCGCACGCCCGGCGGCCACCCCATGGCTCCGCCTCCGCCGATCCCAACTCCACCGCTCGACCTCGACACGGACGATCGGATCACTCTCCCCAAGGGGAACCTCCTGGACAGCGATCTGGACGATTCGCTCGCGTCCACGATCGCGCTCCCGCAGCAGGTTCCGCCCCGGACCCCAGCTCAGGTCCCCCATGGCTCGAGCGATGCTTTGCGTTACCGGCAGGTGAGCAGGACCCCTGCCTTCGACGCGCCGCCGCAGGGGCAAGCGGCCGTCCCGTACGCGCTGCCGTTCAACGGCCAGGGTTATGCCCAGGTTCCTCCGCCTCTCGCCGGCCCGCCCGCACCGGCGTTCCCGCCGCCGGCATCGACGACCTCGGGGCAGGCCCAGCTGTTCGCGCCCACCGCGCCGGCGCAGCCTCCCCAGTCGCAGATCGAGACAGCGCTCTCCCTGCCGCGCCCCGATCCGGCGGCCATCTGGGCCGCCACGCAGGACGCGGTGTCCAAGGGAAATGGCAGGAACACGCTCGTGCTCGTCGCCGTCATCGCCCTCACCGCGCTGTGCGTCATCGGCATCGGCGCGCTGATCTACATGAAGACGATGACCGTGCAGCCCTCGCCCTCCAGGGGCGTCGATGCTGCGCCGCCCGCCTCGACCGGCGCGACCACCACCGGCCAGCCGCGTTCCGGTGCGTACGTGCGGTCCGCGGGGGACCGGCGCGAGCGCGCGCTCGCCCTCGTCGGCGAAGCTTCTCTCGTCCACCGCGACCCGACGGGCCCGCGGCGCGTTACGATGAAGGGATGAAGGCTGTTCAGCGCCGATCGAGCGGTGCCAGGGCGCGGCCCCGCGCCGGCGAGCGAGCTCAGGTGCGCATCGATGCGCTCGCCGCAGGCGGCGCGGGGGTCGGTCGGCTCGCGGGCGAGGTCGTCTTCGTTCCCGCGACGGCGCCGGGGGATCTCGTGGAGGTCGAGCTCGATCGGAGCGCGCGCCCGGCGAGGGGCAGGCTGCTCCGCGTGGTCGAGCCGAGCGCCGACCGCATCGCTCCGCCCTGCCGCTTCGCGGACGCCTGCGGCGGCTGCGACTGGATGCACGTCCGCGTCGAGGCGCAGCAGGCCGCGCACGAGCAGATCCTCCGGCAAGCGATCGCGCGGGCGACCTCGCTCACCGACGCCGATCTGCCGCCGATCCGTGTGCATCCCGCGCCCCAGCCGCTCGGCTACCGATCGCGCGCGCGGCTGTTTGCGCGCGCCGAGCGCGGCGAGGTGCGCGTGGGCTACCGCGCGCCGAGGACGCACGCCGTCGTGGCGATCGACCGCTGCCTTGTGCTCGTCGACGCGATCGCGCCGCTCGCCGGCGAGCTGCCCGGCGTCCTCCGCGGGGCCGAGGGGGAGGGCGATGTCCTCATCTCGCAGGGCGCCTCGGGCCGCCCGGTGGTCGAGATCCTGTGGCGCGGCCAGCTGCCGCCGGCCGTGTGGCAGCTGCTCGACGAGCGCACGGCCCGCGGCGCGTGGGCCGGCGCCCGCGTCACGCTGGACGGCGCGCGCGAGGCCGCGTCGTTCGGTGATCCGCGGCCGGCGATCGTGGGCGCCGACGGCCTGCCGTTGCTCCTCGCTCCGGGCGGCTTCGGGCAGCCGTCCGAGGAGGGCGGCGCCGTGCTCGCCCGCCGCGTCGCCGAGCTCGCTCACCTCGACTCGACCCGGCCGCCGCACGTCCTGGAGCTGTTCGCCGGGAGCGGGACGCTCTCGGCGCTCCTCGCGCGCGGCGCGCCGCGACCTTCCCCGGTCGCCGCGCCTGCCGACGCCTCCGCCCCGGGGGCTCCGGGGCTCGCGTCGTTCACGGCGGTGGAGCTCTCGCCCGACGCGGTCGCTTGCCTGCGTCAGAATCTCGCCGCCCGCGGCCTCGCTGGCCGGGCGATCGAGGCGGACGCCGATCAGGTCCCGATCCCGGCGCGCTCCGACGTCGTGGTGCTGGATCCTCCACGCGGCGGGGCGCCCGGCGCGGCGCGCGCGATCGCGGCCTCGGGCGCGCGCGTGGTCGTCTATGTCTCGTGCGACCCGGCCACCCTGGCGCGCGACCTCGGCGTCATCCTCCGCGGCGGCTTCGAGATCACGGACATCGAGGCGGTCGAGCTCTTCCCTCAGACGAGCCACATCGAATCGATCGTCCGCCTCACCCGCGCCCGCCGGTCGGCTCGCTGAGCTGCGTGGTCTCACGGGGCAGCTCGCCGCGCTGCGCGGCCCCGCCGGTCAGCCCGTCGCGCTGCAGGCAGCGCCGCCGAGCCCGGATCGAGGGCTGCGGAGCGGCCGCATGGCGCCTCCGCCCAGCGGCTTGCGCTACGCTGCGGGGATGATTCACCACCTCGACGAGCGCCTCCGCGACGAGGCGCGGCGCTATCGTCTCGTGTTCGCCTGCCCCGATTGCGCCTCGTTCGATCCGGCGGAGACCGAGCGCGGCGAGGGCGTCGCCGCGCCTCCTGAGCGCGCGCCGCGCTGCTCGCTCGGTTACCCGGTCGCGCCGCACGTGAGCCCGTCGCTCGACGACCGCGACGAGATCATCTTCTGCAAGGCGTTCGAGCTGCGATGAGCCCGTCCCCCGGACCTCCCCCGCCGCCCAGGCGGGGCCGGTCGCACCCCCCGTCGCTGATCCGCCTGGCCGAGCGGCTGATCCGGGACGAGCGGCTGCTCGCTCGCGGCGACGTGGTCCTCTGCGCCTGCTCTGGAGGCCCCGACTCGACGGCGCTGCTGCACGTCCTGGCGCTGCTCCGGCGGCGGATCGGCCACGAGGTCGTCGCGCACGGCGTCGACCACGGCCTGCGCCCGGCGGCCGCGGCCGAGCTCGCGATCGCGCGCGACCTGGCCGAGCGGCTCGGCGTCCCCTATGCCAGCACCCGTGTGGACGTGGCGCCCGGCGCGAATCTCCAGGCCAGGGCGCGTGCCGCCCGGTTCGCCGCGCTTGCGGCTGCCTCGGCGGCGCACGGCGCCCGCGCGATCGCGACCGGTCACACCGCGGACGACCGGGCCGAGACGGTGCTGTTGCGCCTGCTGCGAGGCGCGGGGCCGCGAGGGTTGGCCGTGCTGCCGCCGCGCGCTCCGCTCTGGCCTGACGCCGGCGCGGCGTGCAGCGGTGTGGAGCCGGGCTCGGCAGCCGGCGTCGAGCTCATCCGCCCATTGCTCCTCGCCCGCCGCGCCGACGTGCTGGCCCACCTCAGCCGACATCATCTGGCCTTCGCGGAGGATCCCAGCAACGGGGACCCCCGCTTCACCCGCGTTCGCGTTCGCCGCGAGCTCCTCCCGCTCCTCGAGGACCTGTCGCCGGCGATCGTCGAGCACCTCTGCGCGCTCTCGGACATGCTCGTTGCCAGCCGAGATCGGCCTTCCGGCGTGGAACCGGCCGTCCTCAACGGCAGCGAGCCGCTCTCGGTGCCGCTCGGCCGGGCGCAGCGGCTCGCGATCGAGCGGGCTCGCAAGCTCGGGCGGCCGCTGCGCGTCCGGGTTCGCGGTGGCGGAGAGATTGCCCTGGGCTTTCCAGAGGAGTCCAGCGTGCTTATCAAGGACAAGTCTGTACGTCGCGGGGCCTGACCGCATGCACCCCACCCGCGTCCCCCTGTCGAGTTCCCTTTTTCGCCGTGTCACCGCGGGGAAGACCCGCGGTCGAGCGGTCGACGACCGAGCTGACGGGTGGCATGCTGACTGGAACACGCGTACAATTTCGGTACACGCCGGCTCGCCGCGCGAGCTTAGAGGGTCCTCGTGAAGCAATCGCACAAGACGCTGCTGCTCTGGGTTCTGCTGATCATGATGTTCTTGGCGATCTGGCGGTTCTTGAGCCCGGATTCCCGGCCCGCCACGCAGGTCGCGTTCAGCGAGTTCATTGCCCAGGTCCAGGTCGAGGCCAAGGACCAGGAACCGCACGTCGAGTCGGTCACCATCAAGGACCGCGAGTACACCTTCTGGGTCAAGGACCCGAAGAGCGGGGCGAAGACGAAGAAGGTCACGATCGGCCCTGAGAACGCCGACCAGATCACGAAGACGATCGTCGACAACAAGGTCGCGGTGTTCTTCGAGAAGGAGGACGCCTCTCCGTTCTGGCCGGGGGCCATCATGTACCTCCTGCCGACGATCTTCCTGCTCGTGATGTTCTACCTGTTCATGCGCCAGCTCCAGGCCGGCGGCGGCAAGGCGATGAGCTTCGGCAAGTCGCGCGCCCGGCTGCTCAGCGAGGCGCAGAACAAGGTGACGTTCGCCGACGTCGCGGGCATCGACGAGGCGAAGGACGAGCTCGAGGAGATCATCGCGTTCCTCAAGGACCCGAAGAAGTTCCAGAAGCTCGGCGGCAGGATCCCGAAGGGCGTCCTGATGATGGGCCCCCCCGGGACGGGCAAGACGCTCCTCGCGCGCGCGATCGCCGGCGAGGCGGGGGTGCCGTTCTTCTCGATCTCCGGCTCGGATTTCGTCGAGATGTTCGTCGGCGTCGGCGCGAGCCGGGTGCGCGACCTGTTCGAGCAGGGCAAGAAGCACGCGCCGTGCATCATCTTCATCGATGAGATCGATGCGGTCGGCCGCCACCGCGGTGCGGGCCTCGGCGGCGGTCACGACGAGCGCGAGCAGACGCTGAACCAGCTGCTCGTCGAGATGGACGGCTTCGAGTCGAACGAGGGCGTGATCATCGTCGCCGCGACGAACCGCCCCGACGTCCTCGACCCTGCGATCCTGCGGCCTGGCCGCTTCGATCGGCGCATCGTCGTGAACCGCCCCGACGTGCGTGGCCGCGAGGGCATCCTCCGGGTCCACACGAAGAAGGTCCCGCTCGGCCCGGACGTCGACATGGAGATCCTGGCGCGCGGGACGCCCGGCTTCGTGGGCGCCGACATCGAGAACCTGGTCAACGAGGCGGCCCTCCTCGCGGCGCGTCAGGACAAGGACGTCGTCTCGATGGTCGACTTCGAGATGGCCAAGGACAAGGTGATGATGGGCGCCGAGCGCCGCAGCATGGTCATCAGCGACGAGGAGAAGCGGACCACGGCCTACCACGAGGCCGGGCACGCGCTGGTCGCGACGCTCCTGGAGAAGTTCTCGGATCCGGTCCACAAGGTGACGATCATCCCGCGCGGCCCGGCGCTCGGCCTCACGCAGCAGCTGCCGAAGGAGGACCGGCTCAGCATGTCGCGGGACTTCGCCAAGGCGCGGCTCTCGGTGCTGATGGGCGGCCGCGTCGCGGAGGAGATCATCTTCGGCCAGTTCACGACCGGCGCGGGCAACGACATCAAGCAGGCGTCGAACCTCGCGCGGCGCATGGTGACCGAGTTCGGCATGAGCGACGTCGTCGGGCCGATCTCGTACGGCTCGGACGAGGAGAGCGTGTTCCTCGGGCGCGATTTCACGAGCCGGCGCCGCGACTACTCGGAGACGATCGCCAACCAGATCGACGACGAGGTGCGGCGGTTCATCCTCGACGCCCACGCCGAGGCGCGGCAGCTCCTCACCGACAACCGCGAGATCCTCGAGCGGCTCGCGACGGCGCTCCTCGAGCGCGAGACGCTGGACGCCGAGGAGGTCGACGCCATCGTCTCCGGCCGCGAGCTGCCGCAGCGCCAGCGCGTCGTGATCCCGAGCTACAGCGATCGCGATCGCGCAGCCAAGGAGAAGCGCCGCGCGGCCAGCATCTTCGGCACCCCGAAGCCTGCCCCGAGCACCTGATCGCGAAGCGCGCGGGGGCCGCGCCCGGCCAACAGGGCGAGCCCCCGCACCGCCGCGGTGCCGCGGCACGGCACGGCGCAGCACCCGAGACGCCTCGAATTCCCCTCACCTCCGAACGGCGGCGCACGCGGCGCACTGACGCGCGCGGCCAAGCGTAGCCCTGGCTCGTCTCAGGGGCGCTCAGCACGGCGGTGCGCGCGGCCAAGCGTAGCTCTGGCTCGCCTCAGGGGGCGCTCAGGGTTGTCTGCAAGAACGCCCACTGCTGCAGGTCTGCCGGGCGGCCGTCGTCGTGCGCGCGGTTCGCCTTCCCGACGATCGCCTGGGCGCCGTCGCCGAAGATGAACAGGCCGTAGCCGAGCGCGAAGCGCAGCGACTCCCACGGCTGGAAGGCGAGCGAGACGTCGATCTCGTGGCCCAGCGTCCGGCTCTCGTTGTCAGCGGCGGCGCCGACTGGAAGGAGGCGCGCGGTCACCCACCTGCCCCCGGGCGAGGCGAGGCCGACGAACGTATACCCGGCGGCGACGGTCATCGCCTCGAGGGGAGAGGCGCGGACGCCTCCGCCCGCCTCGATCACGTTGGACCACGCGTAGAGCCCCATGGGGCCGTGGTTGTCCTGCGCGTCGGGCAGGATCGGATCGAAGCGGCGCTGCGTCTCGCCCTCCTCGAGCGCGCCGTCGTCGCCCGTCGCGTAGGCGCCGCGGGCGCTGAAGGTGAGGCGGGCGGGGAGGGAGGTCTCGAGCGCCGCCCGCGCGGCGGCCGCGAACGCGCCGAGCGGGCGATCGGCCCCGAAGGTGGCGACGCGGCCGAGCTGGTAGGCCCCTTCGAGCGCATAGCGGAAGCCCCGACGTTCGCCGGAGACGCGCGCGTCGAGGACCACGGTATCTCCGGGCGTGAGCCAGCTCGGCCGCGGCTCGCGGGCGATACGCGCGAGCGCCGTGGCCTCGAGGTGGAGCAGGGGAGCGACGCGCCAGATCGCGTTAAGGCCATAGAGCTGCGTCCCCGTCCCGGCGGAGATGGGCTTGCGCGTCCCGGCCACCTCGGGCGGAGCGCCGCCAGGCGCCGCGAGGAGCACGGCCATCGCCTCGAGGTCGACGTTGCCGAGCTGCACCCCTGCGCGCACGCCATCGAGCGAGCGCGCGGTGAGCGTCTCGTCGTCCGCCCCGATCAGGCGACCGTCGCCCCACGCGATCCGTTGCCGGCCCAGCCGGACGAAGGCGCGGCGTCCCGAGCGCGTGTGCAGGTCGACGTAAGCCTCGTAGGGCGCCGTCTCCGGGAGGGACGGCTCGCCCGCCCCGACGAAGATCGCGTCGTCGCTCCCCCAGAGCCGCGCGTCCTGCAGCGTGAGGACGCTCGTGACGGGCCCGTGATCGACGGCCAGACCGAGGCGCGCGCGCTGGGCGAAGAACCACTGGGTCTTGACGACGTTGCCGCTGTCGAGGAGCGGCGGCAGCGCGCCCCCGAAGCCCTCGGCGAGCACCGCGTTCGAGCTGTAGACGTCGCCGCCCGTGTCCACGGGGTACCGGCGGAACTCGCCGCGGAGCCGGAGCTTCACCGACGGGCGGAACGTGAACCCGCCGAGGGGCACGCCCTCCGACTGCGGCGGCGCCTGAGCCGCCGCAGTCCGGGGCGCGAGCGCGATCGCCAGGAGCGCCGATCCCAGAGCGATGGAGGCGAACGGCAGGGATCGGATCATCAGCGAGGAGGGCCGGAGCGCGGGGTCGTCGAACGGCAGATGCGCGGCCCGGCGCGCGGCGTTCAGGCGGGCCGCGCTCCTGGATCGCTCGCGGAGGATAGGCGTCCCGACGCTCGTCGGACAAGTGGGGAAGCAGCGCCGCTCCCGTCCGGCGGTGCCGGCGTCGGACAAACGCGAGCCGCCGCGCCGGCGGCGTCAGGGATCGAAATCGTCCTCGCCGTGCGGCGGCGGCGGCGGCGGCGGCGGCGGCTTCGGCGCGGCCCCTGCGCCGCTCCCGCGCTGCGGCGGCGCCTTGACGCTGCCGGCAGGCTGCCTCGACAGGGGTCGCCTCGCCGCGCCCCGCCGCGCCGGAGCGCCGCTCGCGCCGCCTGCATCGACCGCGAGCACCAGATCGAGCGCGAGCTTCGACGCCCTGCCGGCGTGCCGCTCGGCGGACGCGCCCGCCTCGGCGAGCACGCGCTCGGTCGCAGCGAGCTCGCGTTTCACATCGCGGCGCTGCGGATCGCCCGCCATGGCCTCGGCCGACTCGGCAGCCAGCGACGCCCGCTGCTTCTCGAGCTCCGCGGCGCGCCTCGACAGCTCACCGAGCTGCTTCGCCGCCGCGAGGGAGCTCTTCAAGGACGCCTCGAACGCCTCGATGACGCCCCTGTCGTCCGCGTCGGGCGAGCGCCCGCCCCGGGCGTTCACGAGCCGCGCTTCTGGCACGAGCTCGACGTGGAGCCGCACGCCCGACGCGCGGAGCTTCGCGGCGCGCGCGCGCGCCGCGTCGAGCATCGCATCGCCGGTCGACCTGCGATCGACCTCCAGCGCGCGCGCGAGCTCGGCCTGCGCCGCGTCCGCGAGCTCCTCGGCCTTCAGCGTCTCCTCGCGGAGCGCGCGCGCGGCCTCGAAGAACTCGTCGTAGGGCTGCTTGCCCGTGCGCAGGGCCCGACCCTGCTCGATCTGCGACGTCTGCGCGGCGCACGCGGTGATCATTGGCGCGTGCGCCGCGACGAGCAGCAGCGCCAGCGCCGCCGCCCGGAGTCGGCTCACGCCGTCCGAGGCCCTTGTCATCCACATTGGAGGATGACCCCCCAGAGCTCGTAGCTCGCGGCGGGCTTCGAGAGGAACACCACGCCCACGTAGCCCGATCGCGGCGAGACGCCGAGCACGCCCTGGCCGAAGTTCCCGGCGGGGGGCGAGAGCGCGATCGGATCTCCAATCGGGGAGAAGTTGGGCGCCAAGGTCTGCGCGCGCATGGCGCGGCTCCCTGGAGGGCCTTCGGTCCACACGAGAAGCCAGCGGCCATCGCTGAGCCCCGCGATGTCCGGCGCGAACGCGTCGCCGCCAGGGCCGCCGGAAGGGAGCGGGATCACCTGGGTCGACGCGGGGATATCGCCCGACGCGGCTTGCCCGGCGCGGATCTCCCATCGCCCGTCCATCGGCCGATCGGCGAAGACGACGGCGAGCGTGCGCTCGTTCCATCCGAGCGACGGCTTGCCGATCGCGCCTCCGGAGCCCGTCACGCGGGTGAGCTCGCCGGCGGGCCTGCGCTCGGCGTCGAGCCAGCCTGTCCACACGGCCTTCTCGCGGCGGAACGCGACGGCGTAACCGCGGGCCCCGGCCGCGAGGGCGCGCGGCGACTCGAGCGGCTCGTCGCCTTGCACCGGCCAGAGCCGGGAAGGCGTGGCGCCGGGGTCGTCGGCCGCCACCACGGCGCCGTCCGCCAGACCGACGACGAATGGCCGTGGCCCCGGGACGTTGACCGGGGAGCGGATGGCCTGCTGCGCTGACGTGAGGACGGTGAAGGCGTCCTCGACCGGCGAGATGCTCACGATGTCGGCGGCCTCTCGGTTCGAGAACCGCTCGCTCCGCTCGCCGGTCGCGGGATCGACCTCGAGGCCGACGGCCTCCATGGCGCTCTTGGCGTAGCCCACCAGGAGCTTGCCGCCCTTCGTCGCCGTGACCTCGAAGGGGATGCTCTTCGCAACGAGCGGCGCCCACTGCTGCGGCTGGCGTGCCACCCAGCAGGGCTTCAGCGGGACGGGGATCGCCGAGCGCGCGACGTCCTGCGCGGCGCCGAGCGCGGGGCGCGCCGTCGCGACCGGCGGCCGCCGTGGGGCTGCGACGGAGTGGCGCCCCGCGAAGAAGGCGGCGACGCTCATGAGCACCGCGGCCCCGCAGATGCCGAGGAGCGACGAGACCGGCACGGACACCGCCGTGGAGAAGCGCTTGCCATCGCCCCGCGCCAGCGTGCTCGACGAGCCCGCGAGGGGCGGCTGAGCGCGTTGCGCCGCGAGCGCGCGCGGATCGAGCGCGGGCGGGCCGCCGCTCGATCCCGGGACGGAGCTGCGATCGGAGCGCTGGCCCGGCGAGAGCGGCGCGTCGGCGGCTGCTGGACCGCGCTGCGAGCTCTGCAGCCCGGGCAGCAAGCCTGGCCATGAGCGCGCGGCCGGGCTCCCCTGCGGCGAGCCTGCGCCGACGCCGGCCGAAGGGATCGTCGCGTACTCGCGGCGCCCCATCGACGCATCGTCGGGCAGGGGGGAGCGCTTCGTCTCGCTGGGCACGGGCGCAGCGGAGTGCTCCTTGGCCTCGCGGTGCGGTACTGTCGTGGTGGAGGGCTCGGGGGCCTCGCTGTCGGCGCGGCTCGCGGAGGGATCCCGGCCGTCGTCGACCGACGTGCTCTCGGCGCTGCGGGGCAGGAGACCGTCGCCGGACGTCGCCGGGCTCGCAAGGCCTGCAAGGCGAGGTCCACTGGCCTCGAGCGCCGCGGTGGCGGCGGCGCTCGAGATGGGCGCTGCGTCGGCGGCGGCGATCGGGGGAGCCGGGGGCAACGGGAGCGCTACCGCCGGCTGCAAGGGCAGCGGCGGCGGTGCCACCGGCGTCGCGTGGGGAGCCTCCGCGGGAGGGCGCGGCGGCGGCGCGGGGAGCGAGCCGAGGCGCACGAGGGCGCTCGCGCCTGCCGCCGTCCGAGCCTGCGCTTCGGGCGTCTGCGCGCCCGAAGGCCTCCTCGCAGGAACCGCGGGGAACCGGACCGGCACGGGCGGCGGCGGCACGGTGCGTCCCGCCGCGGGCGCGGGCCGCTTCGTGCCCCGGCTGGAGCTCGACGGCGCGGGCGGCGTTGCCGAGAGAGGCTTGACGGCGCCCGGATCCGCGCTGCTGCGCGCATCGTTCTGCGGCGCAGCGCCGGCGGCCGCCGCATCGCGGCCGACAGGGAGGGGCGGGGGCCGGGGCGGTCTCGCCGCGCGCGGCGACGAGCCCGCGGCCCTCGGCGCTGCGCCCGGCCTGCTGGGCGCTGCCGCGCCCGGCGCGCGCTTCGGCGCCGCGGGCCCGTCGCCGTCCCTCGTCGCGCCGGCGCCGCCCGCGGCCACGTCTGCGTCGCCGGCCGGACGCTGACCGGACGACGTATCCTCGTGCTCCTCCGACGCTGAGGGGAGCTTCGGCGCGCGCGGGATAGCGGGCGCTCCCTCGTCGCCCGTCGAGGAACCGTCGTAGCGGGGCAGCTGCGTGATCGCGCGGGCGACCCCCGCGTCGAACGTTCCGCCCGCCGCTGGCACGACGATCGGAGCGCTCTGTCCGCTGGCCGGCGCGCTCGCCGGAACATCGACCCCCGTGAGCGTCCTCATGGACTCGCGCTTCCGCGGCGGCGGGGGCGGCGGCTGCGGGCGCGGGCGCGCCGTGGCTCGGCTCGGGTGCGCCGCCGGCCTCCGCTCGTTCGCGGACCTGTCCGGGGACGCTGGGCCGGTGCGCTGACCGGGGTGGGCGGGCGCCGGGTCCAGCTCCTCGACGAGCTCGAGCTCCAGCGTCGCGCTGCTGTCGCGAGCCGACTCCCCGGCGGGCGGCTCCTCGGGCGCAGCGGCGCCCGCCTCCGGCTTGCGGCGGAGCTGCGCGGCGTCGGCGAGCTCCGGCAGCCTGGAAGCCGGCGCCCACGCCTCCATACCCTGGCGCCACACGAGCGTGGAGCCCGGGATGACCCCGGCGGCCAGCGCGCTGCGCAGCTCGGCGGTGCTCACGAGCCGCTGGACGCCGCGCTCATCCGTCCATCGCCACGCGCTCAACGGCGGCCCCTCTTCCCCCTGCGAGAGCGCCTGAATTTCAGGACGTGATCCACGGCTCCGCGATCGTACCGCGCGTTCTTTGCAAAGAGATCTTCTTTCGTGCGCTCGCGCAACCGCGCGTTCGCTCCTGACGACGATCGGGCTGCCAGCCCATGAGCCCCTCCCACGCCCTCGTCGCCGCTGTCCGCTTCCTCGCCGCCGCCGCTGCGCGTGCGCTCAGCCCGCCGTCCTGCGCTGGCTGTGACGCGCTCATCGCAGATGCCGCGGTGTTTTGCTCGGACTGCGCGCGGACCGCCGTGCCCTACGCAGAGCGTCCGCCGCGAGAGGCGGCGGGCTCCAGCGCCGCCGCGGGCGCCGATCTCGTCGCGTTCGCTCCGTTTGGCGGGTCGCTCGCGGAGGGGATCCGGCGCTTCAAGTACGGAGATCGCCCGGATCTCGCGCGTCCGCTCGGTCGGTTGCTGCTCGGCGCGGCGCGTGAGGCGGGGATGAGCGTCGACCTCGTGGTCCCGGTGCCGCTGCATCCGCGCCGTCTGGCCGAGCGGGGGTACAACCAGGCGGCCTTGCTGGCCGCGCACGTCGCTGACGGACTTCCGGCGTCGCTGGCCCCGCGGGCCCTCTGCCGTGTCCGGTCCACCGCGCAGCAGGCGCAGCTCTCGCGCGATCTCCGCCTGCAGAACGTGGTGGGGGCATTCCGGGTCCGCGCGCCGGAGCGCGTCCAGCGCCGGAGCGTCGCGCTCGTGGATGACGTGGCCACGACCGGCGCCACGCTCGCGGCGTGCCGGGAAGCGCTCCTCGGCGCGGGGGCTGCTTCGGTCACCTATCTCGTCCTCGCCACCGCCGAGAGCGGCGCGGACGAGCTCAGAAGCTCGCCTCCGTCAGCGTCCCGCACTTGATGCGGACGCTCCTGCCCTCGGTGAGCCATCGCGTGCCGTCGGGCGTCGGTTCCCCGATCCGCACGAAGCGGCGCCCGCAGCGCACCTCGATGGGCTGATTGCTGGGCCCCACCGCCACGCCCAGCACGTACACGGTCGCGTTCTGGGAGGAGTTGAGCTTGAGGAAGCCGTAGCCGGGGCGTGGGATCGGCGGAGCGCTCGCTCCGGCCTCGACGGCCGGCTGCTGTGGAGGCGCCGGCGGCTCGGCGCTCGGCGGTGCTGGAGGCGCCGGCGGCTCGGCGCTCGGCGGTGCTGGAGGCGCCGGCGGCTCGGCGTCCGACGGCGGTGGTGCGGCCAGTGCCGCAGCGTCGGTCGTGCTCGCCGGGGGCGGGGCTGCCAGCTGCTCGGGAGCGTCCGCTTGCTTCGATGCTGCGGCGATGACGCGCGCAGGGCCGTCGCCCGCCGCCTTTGCCGGCAGAGCCTCTCGGCTGCGCGTCTCCAGCCTGGGCAGGCTCGTCTCGACCGCGTAGATCCCCAGCGCAAACACGACGGCTGCCGTCGTGAGCGCAACTCCGATGGTGCCGAGCGGCGAGATCGGCTTCGACGGGTGGTTCCCAGCCGACCGAGGTTGGGGCGCGTCCCCATCTGACCCAGGTTGGGGCACGTCCCCAGCCGACCCAGGTTGAGGCGCGTCCCCAGCCGACCCAGGTTGGGGCACGTCCCCAGCCGACCCAGGTTGGGGCACGTCCCCAGCCGACCCAGGTTGGGGCACGTCCTCAGCCGACCCAGGTTGGGATGCCTTCTCGGCCGAATCAGGTTGGGACGCGTCCGTCGAGAACATCGGCCGTCAGTCTAGCCGCATCGTCCGCTGCCGAACCGAACTCTCCCGCTCGGCGGCCCACCAGACGGCGCACTGGAGCGTTTCCTTCGGAGCCGCTCCGGAAAGCAAGCACGGACGCTGTTTGTGTGCTGGAATACATTCGTGTACGTCGTCGCACATCCACTGACGTGGATTCGCAGGGGGATGCCGCGCGGTCGTCGTGCGCTGGCCGCCGGGGTGCTCGACACCCTCGGGCTCCTGGATCGCTTCCTGTGGCTGCGCGCGAAGCTCCGGCTGCCCGTGCTCTCCGTGTTCACCTACCACCGCATCGCGGAGCTCTCCGACGTGGACGAGCTCGATCCGGGGGTCGCCGAGGTGAGCGCGCGCGAGTTCGAGGAGCAGCTCGCGGTCATCAAGGCGCACTGCACGGTGGTGTCGCTCCGGGACGTGCGGCTCTTCGCCAAGGGCCGGAAGCTCCCGCCGAACCCCGTCATGGTCGCGTTCGATGACGGCTACCGCGACAACCACGACGTCGCCTTGCCCATCCTCCAGCGCGCCGGCGTCGCGGCCACGTTCTTCATCGCCACCGAGTACCCTGACAGGGGACGCCTCTTCTGGTGGGACCGCGTCGCGCTCCTCATGCACCGGTGCCGGAGAGCGCGCGTCGAGATCGCCTACCCCACGAAGCTCGTGCTCGAGCCGCTCCGCGACCCGATCGCCGCGGCGACGCGCGTCTGCCAGACCTTCAAGCGCACGTCCGGCGTCGACATCGGGCGCCTGTGGGACGAGATCGAGCGCGCCACGGGGGTGTCGATCGATCTCGGCGAGGAGCGCGCGCTCGCGGCCAGGACGATCATGGACTGGAACCAGATCGCGGCGCTGCGGCGGGCGGGCATGGACGTGCAGTCGCACTCCCACAGCCACCGGGTCCTTCAGACCCTGTCGCCCGACGAGGCCACGCGCGACCTCGCGCGCTCCCGCCGCGTCCTCTCCGAGGCCCTGAACGAGGCGGTGCACGCGGTCGCCTACCCCGTCGGATACCGCCTGTGCGGCGCGTTCCATCGCGCCGTGAAGGAGGCCGGCTTCGAGATCGGCTTCACCAACAACTCCGGCCTTTGCATGCTCTCGTCCTTCGACCCCCTGAACTTCCCGCGCATCGCCATGGACCGCGGGCAGATCGGCGCCCTCTTCAAGCTCAAGCTGCTCATCGGCCAGCGGCCCGGCTCTCGGGCCGGCCGTTGATCGAGCCAAGCCCCCCGCGCCCCTCCGCCGCCGCGCTCCCCGCGTCCGCCGCCGCGCTCCCCGCGTCCGCCGCCGCGCTCCCCGAGCGCCCCCGCTCGCTCGTGGCTGCCTCGACCGGCGCGCGCGTGGCCTGAGCTGTGCACGTGCACCGTCGCTGGGCCGGTTCTGCACGCGCATGGCCTCGGTGGCCAGGAAGCTGCTTCGCAGCCTGTCCGACGAAGGAGGCTCTCGTGAAAGGCACAATCCGTGGTCGCAGCTCCCGCGCCGCCTTCTACCTGCTCGGCGCGGCCTCGCTGATCTCCGCAGCCCTCGCCTCGGGATGCGGTGGCTCACCGCCACCTGCGGCTTCCGCCAAGGCCCCCGCGCGGCCCGCGCCCGAGGCGCGCGACGGGCGGGGGGAGCGGAAGGCGACCGTCGAGCAGCGCGAGCAGCGCGAGGCCCAGCGCGCGTGGTGCGTGTACCTCGAGGAGCTCTACGAGCGGGCCACCGAGCAGGCGAAGGGCTGGCCGAAGTTCGAGCAATGCACCCAGATGACGACGATGGCCTCGCCGGCGATGCTCCGCGCCACCTCGGAGTGCTCGCTGGCAGCGCTGCGGCGGTTCGAGGGCGATCCCTTCACCGCCGCCTACGCGCAGGAGGTGAGCCGCTGCGGCTCCGAGGCGATGACGGCCACCACGCTCCCGCGCTCCGATCTCGCCCCGTTCATGGCCGTCCTCTGCGGCCGCCTCGCGGGGTGCGGAGACCTCGACTACGACACTTGCCGGCAGAGCCTGGAGGACGGGCTCGGCCCGCAGCTCGAGCGGGCGATCGGCGCGATGAACAGCCGCGGCCGCCAGGAGGTCCGCGCCTGCTTCGGCAAGCTCGCGTGCGGCGGCGAGTTCGGCCCCCAGATCTCCGCGTGCCTCGAGCCCATCATGGACGACCTGCTCTGGCTGCCGGGGTGAGCGCACGGCGCCGCGCTCGGGGCGGCAGCGCCGCGCGGCGCGGCGATCAGCCGGAGTCGCCCGGCAGGCGGCAGCGCGCGATCAGCGGGACGTGATCGGAGAGCCCGGCGAACGCGCCCTTGTGCCCGAACGGGTGCGTGCCCGCGAAGTCGATCCAGTCGAGGCGCTCGGACGAGTACACGTGGTCGAGGTGCATGCGCAGGTTCATGAAGCCGGCCGTCGGGAAGGCGCGCGCCTCGCGCTCGGAGAGGCAGCGGACCCTGGCGAACGCGTCCACGAAGCCGATCTCCTCGCGCAGGAAGCGATCGACCGGCGAGCCCGGCAGCGAGTTGAAGTCGCCGACCACGACGAAGTTGTCGGTCCGCTGCTCGCGGCGGACGAAGTCGGCGAGCACCCGCGCCTCCTCGAGCTGGTTCGGTCCGAACCCCATCCGCGCCTCGCCCGTCCAGAACTCCCTCGAGAACACGCTCGGCAGGCTGAGGTGGGTGTTGAACACATCGAAGCTCTGCCCGCTCTCGTGCTCGAACGATACGTGCGCGCAGATGCGCGTCTGCTTCAGGCTCTTGACCCTCCGCCGGTGGGTGATGTCGTGGGGGCGCTCTGCGTTGTGGTGTCCGATGCGGAACGTGTCGCGCGCGATCACCGCGAGCCCGGTCGTGTAGATGTTCGTCCGCGAGGTGAGCCTGTAGGTGTGCGCGGGGAAGTAGTAGGCGACGTAGCGCTCGGGCCGCTCTGCATGCGCCAGCGCCGCGTGCAGCTCGCTCATCAGGCGCTCGAGCTGCGTCTCCTCCGGGTGCCACCGCGGGTTCATCGTCGAGGAGCGCAGCGACTGCGTCTCCACCTCCTGGAGGCACACGAGATCGGGCAACGGGGACAGCCCCGCCAGCGTCGTCGCGATCCGGGTGATCGCGGCGCTGGTCGAGGCGATGCCCCGCGTGCCGTGCCCGAAGTAGCGGACGTTATAGGTGATGATCCTGAGCGGCGTGCCGCCGTCCACCGGCGCCTCGGCGCCGCGGCGAGCGCCGTGCACCGCAGCGCTCGCGGAGCGGCCGTCGGGCGCCGAGTCCTCGGGGATTGTGCCGTTCGAACCAGGTGGGAGGCGCCGCTCGGTCATGTATCCTCTCGCCCATGGGCAAGAACATCATCGTTTCCGAGGATACCATTCGTGACCTGCTGGAAGCGCATGCCTCCCTCTCCGCCTGGTACTATGAGCTTTGGTCGGCGCTGCGGGTCGCGAAGGCGTCGGCGACCGCCCCCGATGATGCGGCCCGTGCAGCGTTTGTCGAGCGGATGGCCACGAGCTTCCCCGAGGTCGCGTCGATCGCCCGTTCCATCCGGGTGCCGAGGATGTTCGTCCCACCTCCGCCCGCCGTGAGCATACCCCCTGTCGCGACAGGGGAGGGCGAAGGGACGGAGGAGGCCCCGACGGCGATCGAGCCCGCGCCCGCCCGGCTCCGCGAGCTCCACGGCCAACCACCCAAGAGCCAGCCGGGCGCGGGAGACACCGATGAGCCCGCTCCGGCGCCGTCGCAGCCCGCAATCGCTCCTCCACCGCTGGTGGTCCCGTCGACGGTGAAATACGACCCCTGACGTGGCTGACGTCGCTGACGTCGCTGACGTCGAGATTTCCTCGGCCTGACTTGCGCGCTCGAGCACGGCGCACCTCGCGTGTTCAGCTACATCGAGCCCGTCAGCGGGCCGAGCCGCCGAGGGGCTTGCGCCGCGCAAGGAGCTGCTCGGCCTCGGCGGCCCCTGTGCTGTCGAACGTCGGGTTCAGATCGAGCGCAGCCCGCACGAGCTGCTCGCCTTGCTTCACGTCGCCCAGGGCGATCCGGATCGCCCCCGCGTGGTAGAGCAGACGCGCGTCCCTGGTGCCGAGCGCCAGCGCTCTGTCGCTCGCCGCACGCGCTTCGGGCAGCTTGCCGGCGCGGTACAGCGCCCAGGCGAGGGTGTCCTCCGTGTAGACGTCCCCGCGGAGGGCGCGCTCCGCGGCGGCGAGCCGCAGGGCCTCGTCGGGATCGAGACCCTTTGTCGCGTAGTACAGCGCGAGCGTCCGGCGGTCCGACCTACGCCCCGCGTCGACCGCGCTGGCGTAGGCCTGCGCCGCGCCGGCGTGGTCGCCGGCTGCCGTCCTGGCGTCGCCGAGCAGCCACGCGATCTCCGCCTCCGGGCTCCGCCGGTGGGCCCGCTCGAGCAGCTCGACGGCGCGCCCAAAGGCGCCGCGGGCCAGCGCGACGCGCGCTCTGCCGGCGAGCGCCGGTGGATACGCGTCCTGCGCGGCGAGCGCCCGCTCGAAGCCCCGGTCCGCGGCCTCGTGGTCGCCCTCGTGCCAGAACATCGCGGCCGCCTGCGCCAGGGTCCACGCGAGCGCCTCGGGCTCGCGCGGATCGCCCGCGTCGATCGCGAGGCGCATGATCCGCTTCGCGCTCGCCACGTCGCCCTGGAGCCAGCGCAGGTGCGCGGCCCGCGCGTAGGACGGCAGGCCGGGCCGCTGGTCGACCATCCGCTGCGCCGCCGCGGCCGCCGCTTCGAAGTGGCCGAGCTCGAGCGCCGCGTCGCTGAGCGTCCCGAGCGCGCGCGCGTCGCCCTCATCGCGCGAGAGGATCCGCTCGGCGGCGTCGCGCGCCTCGGCGAACCGGCGATCGTGGAGCAGCACGAGGCCGAGCAGGTTGAGCGACGCGCGATCGCCGTCCGCCAGCGCGAGCGCGACCTCCGCGCACGCGTGAGCGCGGAGGTAGAGCGACGGATCGCTCGACGCGCGCGCCTTCCTGATCCACGCGTAGCCCAGCGCGCTCCAGAGATCCGCGCCCCCCGGCGCCTTCGTGAGCCGCCGCGAGAGCGCCTCGATCTCGCGATCGACGGCGCTCGCGCCCGCCGGGGCCGCGAGGGCGAGCCCGCGCGCCGCGTCGAGGCTCGAGGGCGCTGGCGCCGCGGCGGGGCGCTCGAGCGACGCCGGCGCCGCCGGGACGGCCTCGGCGCGCGATCGCTCGGTGCAACCGGGGCTTCCGCTCAGGGCAACGCAGGCGAAGAGGAGACCCGTTCGTCGCAGCATCGGAGCGCTGACCTCCTGGCGCGCTGGAGCTCCGCCCGGGGCGAGCCGCGCCTCTCGCCGGGGCGTCGCGACCTCGATCCGGTCGTGAAAGAGCTTGCCTCGCCGGTCTGCGCCGGCAAGCTCGCCGCTCCAGCGCATCGCTCGATCGAGAAGCAGCGCGCGGCGCGGAGGAGATCGCATTGCCTGTCTCGACGGATGGCGACCGCCTGCGACGGCGCTGCGCCGCGGCGCTGCTCCTGCAGCTCGTCGCCGCCTGCGCGCGCGCGCAGCGCAGCTCGCCGGACGCGGGTGCGACCGCCGCGTCCTCGCCGGACGCGGGTGCGACCGCCGCGCCCCCGCCGGACGCGGGTGCGACCGCCGCGCCCTCGCTGGACGCCGGCTCCTCGACGACGGCGCCGGCCGACACCCTGGCCGGCGACGAGATCGCCCCCGTCTATCCGAAGGCCGAGGGCGAGCCGGATCCGCTCGCGGCGCGGCTGTGCGAGGCGCTGCACGCGCTCCCCGCGCGGCGCAAGGCGGCGTGCTGCGGCGGCGGCGCGGGCTTCCACGCGGGCGCCGAGTGCGCGCGCGCGCTGAGCTTCGCGGCGCGCGCGAAGGCGGTGACGCTTTCGGCCGACGAGGTCAGCCGCTGCGTCGAGGCGATGGGGCGATCGCTCGAGGGGTGCGACTGGGTCTCTCCGCTCGCCGCCCCGGTCCCACCTGCTTGCGAGGGGATCGTGCGGGGGTCGCTCGGCGAGGGGGCGCGGTGCCGGTCGTCGCTCGAGTGCGCGGACGGGCTGCGCTGCGACGGCGCCGGGCCCACCGACGCGGGCATCTGCCGCGCCCCGCGCGCCGCGGGCCCCTGCGGCCTCTCCGTCGACGCGCTCGCCGCGGTCACCCGCCAGACGCGCTACGCCGAGTCGCACCCCGAGTGCCGCGGCCGCTGCGCCGGGCGCGCGTGCGCGGACGACGTCCCGCCCGGCGGCCGCTGCGAGGCGCACGCCGACTGCGGGCGGGGCCGTCGCTGCGTCGATGCGCGCTGCAGCGCGGCGCCGCTCCCTCCCGCCGGCGCCGCCTGCCTCGGCGGGCTCTGCGCGCCCGGCGCGCGCTGCGTGGACGGGCGCTGCGCCGCGCCCAGGGCCGAGGGCGCGGCCTGCGCGCGCGACGGCGAGTGCCGCGCCGCGTGCGTTCGACCGGGCGGGCGCGCGGGCGGCGCAGGCGGCGTGTGCGGGATGCGGTGCGCGGCGCCGTGACAGACGAGCGGCGTGCCGCGCTGGGCCGCGCCGGGCGGCTCAGGGCCGGAAATGGCCCTGGGTCGCGCCTTCCCAGGCCGTCGCGAGGTAGGGGAAGGCCTGCAGGAACCGCGCGTCGTTCGCCGCGACCCCGTCGCCCGCCGTCGCCCCGGGAGCGCCGGTCAGGAGGAGCGTGAACAGGGCGTCGGTGACGTCGGTCTGCTCATGGTCCGCGCCGGGGACCAGCGCGCGGCCGTTCGGAAAGCCCGACGGCATGCCCAGATCGATCCGGAGCACGTCGCCGACGGTCTCCAGACTGTGTCCCCCGAGGCTCGATGGCTTCAGGTTGAACCTGTCGATGAGATCGGTCCGGTTCTGCTTGAGCGCCTCCGGATCGAAGGCCGCGAGCGGCTGGCCGGCCCGGTAGAGGCCCGCGAACTCGGCGTCACGCACCAGGATCGGGTTCAGGAAGTACGCCCCGAAGTGGGCGAGGTCGTCGCGCGGGTGCGCGCGGTTGTACTTGTCCTTGTCCTGCAGGCCGATGATCCACGTGTTGACGAGCGGCAGGCCGACCCGCGACACCTGCACCCAGGGACCCAGGCCGTCCTCCTTGCCGTTCGCGCGCAGGATCCGCACCTTGCGTCGGCTCGCGGAGGCCCAGATGCCGAGCGTCTGCCGGTCGCTCGGCCCCCGCGTCGGCTCCGCTCCGCCGTTGGCCATCGCCAGCGGGATCTCGAGCGCGAGCGTGTGCACGTTGAAGCCGGCGAGGTTGTCGCGCGCGGTGCACGACGGGTTCGGCGCCGAGAGCAGCGGGCACAGCCCCGCGAGGTCGAACGCCCGGCCGAGATCCGCGTAGAAGCCGTCGTCGCGCGGCCCGGCCCAGGCGCGCCCCTCGCCGCCGGCCATCCGCTTGAGGAACTTCGAGGACGTCGCGAAGGCAGGGTAGCCGCCGCCGGTGATCTGATAGGCGAGCTCGTTCGTCCGCCTCCCGATGTTCGGCGGCGCGACCGGGGCGTCGGCGAGGAGGACCGTCGACGCCCCGCCCTCGATCTTCGTGATGGTGTACGTCTGCTCCGCGCCGGCGAGCTGCGCGAAGAACTCGTTGCCGCCGCTCGGCGCCGGCGTGAGCCCCGCCGGATCCTCCGCGCGGTACGGCGTGGTCGAGAACCGGAACTGGTAGGTCAGCGCGTCCTCTAGGCTCGACGGCCCGCGGGCGACGTGCACCTCGTAGAGCACGTCGTCCGAGAAGCCGTGGAAATTCGGCCCGCCGGCGGGCTCCTCGAGCGGGCTGTAGCTCGCGAGGATCACGAGGTTTCCGCCCTCCACCCACGCGTACAGATCGGTGTTGTCGGCGGCCGGATCCCCCGCGATCGCCGGCGCCTCGCGGTGGCTCGACGCTGTAGCAAGGCCGGGTGCGCTGAGCGCGACGCACGCCGCGAAGACGGCGGCGGCGCGCGACGGTCTCTGGATCATGCGTGCGGGTCCTCCCATCGCTCCTCTGCGGCTCATTGCCTGAGCAGGAACACCGAGCCCTGCTCCTGGGCCCTGTGATCGACGAACGCGAAGACGTCGGCGCCCTTCGCCCGGTGCAGCCCGCCGGGCTCGTCGTGGCTGGGGGCGCCGGTGGCCGTCGCCGAGCGCGCCCCGGACGCCACCTCGATCCGCACGACCTCGTCGGCGCCTCGGGCCACGTTGCGCGTGAGCACGAGCAGCGCCGCGTCGTCGCGCGTCAGCGCGAGGCCGCACGGATAGCCGACGTGGAGCCCGGTCGCGAACACGCTCACGAAGCCATCCTCGATCCTGAAGAGGGTCGCCGTCCTGTCGGGGCTCGCGAGGGTGTCGCAGACGAAGATGTCGCCCCCGCTGGCGACGGCGACGCCGCTGGGATCGACGAGCGGACTCCCGGTCGCGATCGCGGAGGCCTCGCCGCCGCCGGACGGCAGGGCGAACACGCCGGGCTGGCCCCCGTCGCGATCGCGCCCCGAGAAGACGATCCGCTCCTCGCTGTCCGCGCCGCGGACGACCTCCAGGCCGCGCGCACGCATCCCCTCGCCGCCGCGGACCGGCGTGACGGCGCCGCCGGGCAGGTCGATCGCGAACAGGGCGCCCGCGTCGTCGAGCGCCGCGCTGCCCGCGCCCGGATCGGCCACGAAGAGCCGGCCGCCGCCCGCGCTCGCCGCGATCCCGAGCGGCGCGACGAAGGGCGGTCCAGCCGCGATCTCGGTGGAGCCAGCGCCGCCGTGCGCGCTGGTCCTGAAGACGCCGGCCCTGCCGCCCGCGTCGATGCCCGTGAAGTACACGTACGCCGCGCCCGCGTCCGGCGTCGCGTCGAACGCCGTCGCCGGGGCAAGGGTCGAGATCGCATAGGGAGCATCGCCTCCTGCGCCGCCCCCACCGCCCGTACCGCTCGTACCGCTCGTACCGCTCGTCGTGTCCGCGCCCGCCGTCCCCGCGGCGGAGCCCGCGATGGTCCGTCCAGGCGCGTCCTCCGCGCGGCTGCAACCCGGGTGGCCCGCGGCGGCCGCAAGCGACGCGACCGCGCACAGCACACCGGCGCTTCGCCGGAAGTCCCCCCTGGCTTCCGTCATGCTTGCTCCTCCCCGGCAGCGTCGCTCGTGCGCCCGGCTCGCGCGAGCCGCACGGCGATCGCGCGGCGCCGAACGCGGCCGTTCTGCCACGGCCCTCCCGGATCGAGTAGGCCGCGGCCGCGCCACGCGCGACAAAGCCCCGCGCATCCTGCCTCTCGTGTCCGGGGTCGCCCGCCGGCGCTCAGGCCGGTGAGCAGCGCCGCGCGGGACGGCCGTACGGCGTTCCCCCGTCGACCCGCTGGCAGCCCCGTTTTATAACGACAGCCATGTTCGATGTCGCTCGGTCATTGTACGCACGGGCGTTGGAGGACATCCGTGCGGCGGGCCTCTACAAGGAAGAGCGGATCCTCGCGACGCCGCAGGGGCCGTCGATCCGGACCGAGGGGGGCGTCGAGGTCCTCAATTTCTGCGCGAACAACTACCTTGGCCTGTCGTCGCACCCGGCGGTCATCGGCGCGGCGAAGCAGGCGATCGACTCGCACGGCTTCGGCCTCTCCAGCGTCCGTTTCATCTGCGGCACGCAGGACCTGCACCGGCGGCTCGAGTCCAGGATTGCCCGCTTCTTCGGCACCGAGGACGCGATCCTCTATTCGTCCTGCTTCGACGCGAACGGCGGCCTGTTCGAGACGCTCCTCGGCGACGAGGACGCCGTCATCTCGGACGCGCTGAACCACGCCTCGATCATCGACGGCATCCGCCTCTGCAAGGCCGAGCGGCACCGTTACCCGAACGGGGACATGGCCGCTCTCGAGGACATCCTCCGCAAGACCGCCGGCAAGCGGCTCCGGCTCATCGCCACCGACGGCGTGTTCTCGATGGATGGATATCTGGCGAAGCTCGATACCCTCTGCGATCTCGCCGACAAGTACCGCGCGATGGTGATGGTCGACGACTCGCATGCGACCGGGTTCATCGGGCCGACGGGGCGCGGGACCGCGGAGCTCTGCGGGGTCCTGCACCGCATCGACGTGATCACCTCCACCCTGGGCAAGGCGCTCGGCGGCGCGAGCGGCGGCTTCACGACCGGCCGGCAGGAGATCGTCGATCTGCTGCGTCAGCGCTCGCGGCCCTACCTGTTCTCCAACACGCTCGCCCCCGCGATCGCCGGCGCCTCGATCGCCGTGTTCGACCTCATCGACGCCGAGCCCTCGCTGCGCCAGCGAGCGATGGAGAACGCGCGCCGGTTCCGGCAGGGGATGGCGCAGGCCGGGTTCACCATCCGGCCGGGCATCCACCCGATCGTGCCCATCCTGCTGGGCGAGGCGCGCCTCGCGAACGAGATGGCAAAGGCGCTCCTCGCCGAGGGCATCTACGTCATCGGCTTCTCGTACCCCGTCGTGCCGAAGGGCGAGGCCCGCATCCGGGTGCAGCTCTCCGCCGCGCACGAGCCCGCGCACGTCGACCGGGCGATCGAGGCCTTCCGGAAGGTCGGCCGGCAGCTCGGCGTCGTCGGCTGACCGGCTCAGTACCGGAGGATCACCTTCGGGTGGCTCGAGATCGCCTCCTGGAAGGCCGCCGCGTCGTAGTCCTGGAAGTCGAACACCGTCCCCTGGCCCCGGTTCAGGACGACCTCCCAGATGAGGTCGTGGATGTTCGGATCGCGCGACTCGAGCAGGTGGCGCGTGATGTGCCACGTCTCGAAGATGCGGCGGCCGATCACGCTGTGGAGGCTGATGCCGTCCACGATGAGGCGGTCGAAGTTCTCGATCACCGCGTCGCCGCTCTTCAGACCGAACAGGATGACGTCGCCCCCGCGCCTCGCCGCGTGGATCGCGTTGTTCACGCTGCTGTTCACGCCGCTCATCTCGAGCACGACGTCGACGCCGACCCCGTCCGTCAGCTTGCGCACCTGCTCCGTCAGCTCCGGATCGCTCGCGTGGGGCCGGTCGGGGCTCGCCCGGTGCGGGCGCAGGACCACGTCGGCGCCCAGGCGGCCGGCCATCTCAGCGTTCCGCTCCGCCGGCTCCACGCCGATGATGTAGACGGCCCCCATCGCGCGCGCGATCGCGACCGCGAAGAGGCCGATGGTGCCGCAGCCGAAGATCGCCACGCGCTTGCCGCGGAGGTTCACCTTGGTGCACGCGTGCACGGCGTTGCCGAACGGCTCCTGCACCGCGGCGACCTCGGGCCGGATCCTGGCGATGTCGGTGCGCCACAGGTTCTTCGCCGGCAGCTTGACGAGCTCGGCGAAGCAGCCATCCTCGCTGATCCCGATGATCTTGTCGTCGGCGCACACGTGGGTGTCGCCGACGCGGCACTGGTAGCAGGCGCCGCAGGCGATGTGGCTCTCGGTCGAGACGATGTCGCCGACCTCCAGCCCGAACGTCCGGCGCGCGTCGGTCCCGAGGTCAACGACGCGGCCGAGCAGCTCGTGGCCGATCGTGCGCGCCGCCTTCCGGTCGCGATCGAGCGACTTGAAGATCATGTCCTTGAAGGCGCTGCGGAACCAGATGCCGCGATCCGAGCCGCAGAAGCCCGTCATGATCGGCTTCACGAGGACGCTCGCGCGGTCGCGGTAGTCCTTGGCCTCGTCGATCGCCGGGCGCTCGACCTCGTCCTTCGACAGCCCGACGGTGGACTCCCACGGCTGCTTCTCGCGGTTGTACGTCAGCGCCCACATCGCGTCGCTCATGCACCTGGCTCCTGTCTCCCGGCTCCGAGGCGCGCAGCTGGCGCTCGGGCGCCTCAGGCGTGTGTAGCGTGGCGCGTGGACGAGCGAGCGCCCATCAGAAAATTGCGCTCGGGCTGCTCACTTCTTCAGCAGCTCTACCCCTCTCTTCAGCTCGATCTTGCGCCGACCCGTGCCGCCGTCCGCCGCGCCCGCGTCGGGGGTCGTGGTGGCGCCGGCCGCACCTGCATCGCCGGTCGTCCCGGCGTCGGGGGTCGTGCCGGCGCCGGTCGCCCCTGCGTCGCTGCCGGTCGTGCCCGCGTCGCTGCCGGTGGCCCCGCCGGTGGGGGCGCCCGCATCGGCCGTCTTGGGCGCAGGGGTCGCCGTCGCCTGGGGGACGTCGGCGTCCGTCGCGGTCGTCGCGCGGCTGTCGTTCGTCTTGAGCTCGATCCATCCGAGCGTGGGCTGGCCCTCGCTCTGGAAGGCGACGAGCATCCAGTCCTTGTAGCTCGCCTTGAGGTCGACGAGCGCGCCGCTGTCGAGCCGCGCGAGCTCCTTCGACTGGGCGTCCGCCGACGGGTGCACGGCGAACTGCTGCAGCAGGCGCCGGCGCCCGGGCTGGGGCTCCATGGTCGGGTAGGTGGCCACGTACCCGACGAGGTCCGTCGCGGCGGGCGCCGCCGGGGGCGCGGGGGGCGCCGGGGGCTCCGCCGAGGTCGCTGCGCTCGTCGTCGAGGCTCCCTCCTTGTTGCACCCTGCTCCAGCGAGCAAGCTGCCCGCGAGCACAAGGCTCCACATCTCGACCGCACGTGCCATCGTCTCCTCCGTCTCCTCGGGCCGGGGGACTCGCTGCGTCGGCCTGAGGCCGGGGCACCGTACACGAGCCCCGCGGGGAGCGCAGCTCCCCCCGCGCGCTCGTTTTGGCGGCCTCAGCGCTTGGATGGCACGCGCGCGGGCGCCGGCGGCGGGGTCGTCTCGGAGACGGGAGGCCGCTCGCGCAGGCACTTGTCGAGGCCTTCTTGCAGGGTCGCCTCGTGGGCGCCGGGGAGCTTCGGGCGGCCCATCACGTTCACGAAGAGGCGATCCTGCGCGATGCCGCCGCCCGGACCGAAGCTCATCCACACGAACATCGCGCGCCCCTTGATGTTCTCGAAGGGCACGCCCGCGCCGAGCCCGCCGCGCCAGCTGCGCGAGTCGTGGCTGTTGTTGCGGTTGTCGCCCATCACCCACGCCTCGTCGGCGGCCACCTTGAAGGGGCCCTGGAGCATGCCGCAGACGCCGCCCCGGCACGTGGAGCCCGGCGTGCAGTCGTCGCTCGCCACGCACATCGTCTCGTCGGGGTTCATGTCGTAGAGCGTGAAGTACGACTTCTCCCCGAGGAACTCGACGAACAGCTCCGCCTGCCGGCCCTCGTAGCGGTACGGGCCGACGTGGCAGTGGGGGACGAGCCAGCCGTTGAGGATGGGACGGCCGTTGATCGCCTCCAGCGTGTCGCCCGAGACGGCGATCGTCCGCTTGATGAAATCCTGCTCCTTGTTCTCGGGGAACTTGAACACCATCACGTCGCCGCGCGTCGGCGGCAGGCGAGGGAAGAGGCGCTGGTCGGTCCAGGGGATGAGCGGGCCGTAGGTGAACTTGTTGACGAAGATGTGGTCGCCGACCATGAGGGTCGGGATCATCGAGCCGCTCGGGATCTTGAACGCCTCGACGACGAAGGCGCGCAGGAGGAGCGCCACGGCGACGGCGATGCCGATCGACTCGGCGTACTCGCGCATCTCGCCCTTGCGCCAGCGGCCGAGGTGCTCGCCGACCGCGCGATCGGCGCGGCTGTGGGCGGCGTCGAACTCGTCGGCGTCGAACGTCTCGGAGCTCATCGTGCGCTCGAGGGCGGCGATCGCCTGCATCACCTGCTCGCGCTCGCCGCTCGTCAGCTCGCGCTCGACGTCGCGCTTGCGGCTGCGCAGGATCCGGTGGGCCTCCTCGAGGAGCGCCGCGGCGTCCTCGAAGCGGGCGCGCGCCTTCGGCGGGATGTCCCGGCGGCCGCCGACGCCGATCGCCGACGCGAACGGCAGCTCGTGGCGGAACCGCCAGAAGATCATCGCGAAGATCGTGAAGAGCACGATGCCGGCCGGGATCTGCTGCTCGCCGACGAAGACGCGGAGCGGCTGGGTGCTCCCGCTCTCGGACGACGGGGTGAGCAGCCAGACGCTCACGACCGCGAGCGCGAACGGCACGAGGCAGATCCACACGAGGTGGAACAGGAAGCGCAGCACCCGGCCGTCCCTGCCTCCCGGCGGAGGAGCGCTGCCGGCTCCGCGCGGGTCCGCGCCTCCGGTCGCCTTGGCCGCGCTGACGCGGGGCTCCGAGCTAGCGTTTCCCCTCATCGAGGGTCTGAACTCCGAGCTAGCGGGCCGATTGGCCGCGACCGACGGTACGCTCTGGGGTTGTTCATCGGGGCGCGGCGGCATTCATCGGGGCGCGGCGGCAAGAGAGAGCTTATGTATACGCCGCCCCTCGCCGCGGCAAGTGCGCAGGCGCGGCAGGCGACGAGCGGTCCGTCGTTGTCATCCTCGTCGTCATCCTCGTCGTCACCCTCGCCGTTTCCCTCGTCAGGGCGCGTCCCCGATTTCGACGGCGTAGCTCACCAGGGCGGCCCGGTCGTCGCGGGCGTATGTCGTCGGCTGCGTCCGCCCAGCGGCGTTCGTGTTGTCGATGACCAGGTAGTACTGCCCCTCGGGCAGCGGCACCGTCCGCCGCCAGGGGGCGCCGGAGTACACCGGTTCGTCGAGCAGGGGCGCCGCGGAGAGCGGCGGCGGCGCGGGCTGCGTCAGGTACGCCTGGAGCCACTGCTCCCCGGTGCCCCGGGGCACGAGGATCACGTCCACGCCCGGCGCGCCGTCGACGGCGAGCGTGAGCGTCATGGCCTCGCCGCTGTCCGTGATCTCCAGCGGCCCGATGTAATCGCGCTGGCCCTGGTGCACCTCGGTGCGCTCGTTCGCCAGGAGCAGCTTGCCGTTCTCGCGCCGCGCGTAGGGAGCGTGGGGCCGCTGCCCCTTCTCGATGATGCCGAGGCCGAACTGCACCGCGCCGTCGTCGTCGCGGATGACCGTGAATCCCCGGGCGATCTCGGTCTTCACGAGCTGGGCGCCGAGCGCGTTGGCGTACGCGCTGCCCTGGGCCAGCGACACGCCGCCGAGCGAGATCGCGGCGGGCTGCTCGACGAGCTTGGTCGTGAAGCTCGCCGCCGTGGTCGATCGCTGACGGAAGTACACGTACATCGTGTCGCCATCCATCAGGAAGTCGTGATCGTACTCGACGGCGGCGCTCGCATCGAAGCTCATGCGCTTCGTCAGGTTCGTCCAGACCACGCCGCTGCCCCCGAACTGGAGGAAGAGGTGGCCGTTCGCGAGCTCCTGGGCGACGCACGAGCCCGGGTAGAACCGGCCGGTCACCGGATCCTCGTCGCGGAGGCGCAGCGGCACGCTCCGCTTCCGCATCTCGCTGCAGAGCTGGCTCGTCGCGAAGGACAGGATCGCCCTGCGCAGCGACAGGTTCCCCGGATCGTTCACGATGCCCGGCATGACGCCGAGCGCGCCCTGGCCGCACGCGCCGCACACCGTCCCGAGCAGGGAGAGGCAGAGCGCGAGGCCGAGCGCGCGCAGCGCGGCGGTGCGGAAGAGCATGGGCGCAGCATAGTCGAAACACCGGCGGATCGAGCGGCGCGCGTGCACGGCGCGCGGGCGGGGCACGTCGCTTTCGGCCGGGCGCGCGGGTGATGGTAGGGTCGCCTCCATGGCGAACGTCGCAGTGATCGGGGCCGGCGCCTGGGGGACGGCGCTGGCGAAGTTGCTGGCGGACAAGGGCAACCCCACCGCGCTCTGGGCGCACCAGGGGGAGCTCGCCGAGCGCATCGGCCGTGAGCGCGAGAACCCCCGGTACCTGCCGGGCGTGGCGCTGCCCGCGAGCCTGCGCGCGACGAGCGATCTCGAGGGCGCGCTCCGCGGCGCGGAGCTCGTCGTCGTTGTCGTGCCGTCGCACGCGCTGCGCGAGGTGGTCCGCGAGGCCGAGCCCCACATCCCGCGGGACGCGCTCGTCTGCAGCGCGACGAAGGGCATCGAGAACGACTCGCTGATGTTGATGAGCGAGGTGCTCGTCGACGAGCTCGGGCGCGAGGCCGAGCCGCGGCTCTCGTACCTGTCGGGCCCGAGCTTCGCGCGGGAGGTCGCGGCCGGCCAGCCGACCACCGTGGTGGTCGCGGGCAGGAGCCCGCCGGAGACGCACGCGGTGCAGCGCATGCTCGCGACCGATCGGTTCCGGGTCTACTCGTCCGATGACGTCGTGGGCGTCGAGGTGGGCGGCGCCCTCAAGAACGTCGTCGCCATCGCGGCCGGCATCTGCGACGGCCTCGGCCTTGGCCACAACGCGCGCGCCGGGCTCATCACGCGCGGCCTCGCGGAGATCGGCCGCATGGCGGCGGCGAAGGGGGCGAACCCGCTCACCCTGGCGGGGCTCTCCGGGATGGGCGACCTGGTGCTCACGTGCACGGGCGAGCTGTCGCGCAACCGCACCGTCGGGCTCGAGATGGGCAGGGGACGGAAGCTCGAGCAGATCCTCGAGGGGCTCGGCCACGTCGCCGAGGGGGTGAAGACGGCGAAGAGCGCGTACGACCTCGCGAACAAGCTGGGCGTGAGCGCGCCGATCACGGTCGAGGTGTACAGGATGCTCTACGAGGGAAAGCCGCCGCCGCAGGCCGTTGTCGACCTCATGACGCGCGCCCTCACGAAGGAGTGAGGCGCGGGGCTGGCTCGCCGGAAGGCGCTTTCTCGCGCGGCCCGCGCGCCTCGCCTCGCGCGAGCGTGTAAAGTGGCGGCGCGATGCACACGCGACCTCTCGTGAGTCTCCTCTCCGCGCTCCTCGTGTCGAGCGTCAGCTGGACGGCCGCTGCCCAGTACGGCGCGCCGCCCTATGGTGGCCAGCAGGGCGGCGCGTACGGGGGCCAGTACGGCGCCCCGTACGGCGGCTACGCCTACGCGCCGCCGCAGAAGAAGAGCCTGCCCAAGTCGACGCCGCTCGAGGTCGGCTATCTCTACGCCACGTCCGTGGCTTACGGCATGGGGACCGGCATCTGGTTCGACGCGCTCGTCGGCATCGACGATCCCGGCGTGCAGTTCATCGCGCCCGCGCTCCTCGGCGTCGCGGCGCCGGTCGGGGTCTACTTCCTCGACTCGCCGCCGATGCCGCGCGGCATGCCCTCGGCGATCGCCACGGGCATGGTGATCGGCGCGGGCGAGGGGCTCGGCATCGCCTCCTACCAGCACGTCAGCGCGCGGAAGGGCAAGGAGTGGGGGTTCCTCGAGCTCGCCACCTCCGAGGTGATCGGCTCCACCGTCGGCGGCGCGGCGGGCTGGGGTTTCTATCATCTGCTCCGGCCCAAGCCGCAGACCAACATGCTCATCGCCTCGGGCGCGGTGTGGGGCTCCCTCATCGGCAGCGAGTTCGGGGCCGCCGCCAGCAACGGCGGATGGAGCGAGTCGAACGACAGCATCTCGCTCGGTGGCCTGATCGGGTTCAACGTCGCGACCGCGGGCGCCGTCGGCCTGTCCATCGGCTGGACGCCGTCGTGGAACCAGCTCGCGTGGATGTGGGGCGGCCTCGGCATCGGCACGGTGGTGTCGTTGCCCATCTACTTCGCGTACATCGGCAGCGATCACGACCCTCGCCGCGGCCTCATCGCCCAGGGCGCGGCGGGCACCCTCGGCATCGTGGCGGGCGCCTTGTTCCTCGGCAGGCCCGACCCGAGCGGCGACGTCGCCCTGGACGAGCAGGAGGAGCGCGGCGATCCCCCGTTCGCGCGCGTGCTCGGCGGCGGCATGGTGCCTTACCCAGGCGGCATGGGCGCGGTCGTCATCGGAGAGCTCTGGTAAGCCGCGGTGTGCAGGCCAACACGGCTGCATGAGGCCGCGGCACGCCTGCTATGCTGCTCTCGATGCCGACCCTGAAGTATTTCGCCTCCGAGGGCGCGCCACGCCTGTACAGCGTCCACAAGCCGGTCACGACGCTCGGCAAGGCGCTCGGAAACGACGTCGCGGTCGCGGGGGCGGGGGTGCTGGATCATCACGCGCAGATCGTGTTCGACGGGCGTGATTTCGTGCTCGAGGAGTGCGAGCGCGACGGCGAGATCGCGATCAACGGCAAGAAGAAGCGGCGCGCCCGGCTTGTGCACGGCGACCGGCTCCAGCTCGGCACGGTGGAGGTCGGGTTCTCGATGTTCGCCGATGCGCCCACCGTCCAGGAGCGGCTCCCGGCGTGCGACGGCGAGTCGGAGCGGCCCGCGCCGCCGCAGGGTTCGTCGGAGCTCGCGGGCGTCCGCAAGCTGTTCGCGTTCAGCGAGAAGCTCATCAACCGGCGCAGCGTCGACGAGCTCCTCGAGGCGATGCTCGACGACGTCATCGAGCTGACCCACGCCGACAAGGGCTTCCTGTTGCTCCTCGAGGGCGCGGAGGCGGCGGCCGACTCGGCGGTCCGCGGCGGCGCGCCGGCCGCGACGTCCGCGGGCGGCGACCGCAAGCTCGCGGTGCGCGCGTCGCGCAACATCCGCAAGGAGGCCATCACCGACGCGGCCGGGGGGATCTCGGACAGCATCGTGCGGCAGGTCATCGCCTCGGGCCGCCCCGTGATCGTCTCCGACGCGCTCGCCGACACCCAGTTTGGCCGGAGCGACAGCGTCATCGCGATGAAGCTCTCCAGCGTGATGTGCGCGCCGCTCCTGTCGCAGGGCCAGATCCTCGGCGCGCTCTACGTCGGCAACGACAAGATCAAGCACCTCTTCGATCGCGCCCAGCTCGATCTGCTCAGCATCTTCGCGTCCCAGGCCTCGCTCATCCTCCAGAACGCGATGCTCCTGAACGCCCTCAGGGCCGACAAGGCCAAGCTCGTCGCCGAGCTGCACGACAAGAAGTTCGGCGAGATCATCGGCGTCTGCCCATCGATGCTCGAGGTGTTCCGCAAGCTGCAGAAGGTCGCGGCGACCGACATCAGCGTGCTCATCACCGGGGAGACGGGGACCGGGAAGGAGCTCATCGCGAAGGAGCTGCACCGGCGCAGCCCGCGCGAGGGCGGCCCCTTCGTCACCATCAACTGCGGCGCGATCCCCGAGAACCTCATCGAGAGCGAGCTCTTCGGCCACGTGAGGGGCGCCTTCACCGGCGCCATCGCCAGCCGCCCGGGCAAGTTCCAGGTCGCCGACAAGGGCACGCTGTTCCTCGACGAGATCGGCGAGCTCCCGCTGAACCTCCAGGTGAAGCTCCTCCGCGCCCTCCAGGAGCGGGTCGTCTTCCGCGTCGGCGACTCGAAGCCCGAGAAGGTCGACATCCGCATCGTCGCCGCCACAAACCGGAACCTCGAGGAGGAGATCCGCACCGGCAACTTCCGGGAGGATCTCTACTACCGGCTCAACGTCGTGAACCTGTGGCTCCCGCCGCTCCGCGAGCGCGGCGACGACGTGCTGATCATCGCCAAGGTCCTGCTCTCGAAGTACGCGGACGAGCTCGGCAGCGCCGTGCGCGGCTTCAGCCCCGCCGCGCTCGCCGCGATCAAGAAGTACTCCTGGCCGGGCAACATCCGGCAGCTCGAGAACCGCATCAAGAAGGCGCTCGTCCTCTGCGATCAGGCGCTCCTCGCCGTGGAGGATCTCGATCTCGGCCCTGGCGCCGAGGCGTCCGTCATGCCGCTGGAGAAGGCCAAGGAGGAGTTCCAGCGGCGGTACGTGCTGGAGGCGCTCGAGCGGAACAACGGCAACCGCACGCAGACGGCGCGTGACCTCGGCGTCGACCCGCGCACCATCTTCCGCTACCTCGAGAAGGAGCAGAACCCGATGCCGAGCGGGGCCGGCGGCGTGGCCCGCGATCCGACCGAAGCGTGATGGAATACAACCCCGAAGGGCCCTTCGCAGATCCCTGTCCGACCAAGACCCGCGCCGACCTGGAGTGGGACCGCATCCTCGAGGCGCTCGCGGAGCGCTGCGCGTCGCGCGCCGGCAAGCGGCTCGCCCGGGCGCTGCCGTTCGCGTCGACGCGCGCCGAGGCGCTCACCACGCTCGCGGAGGTGCGCGAGGCGGTCGAGCTCGCCCGGGCTGGGGAGCCGGTCCCGGCGCGCGACGTCGCGGAGCTCGAGGACGCGCTCGATCGCGCGCGCATCGGCGCGTCGCTCGCGAACGAGGAGCTCCGCGCCGTGCTCGGCCTGCTCGATGCTGCGCGCACCGCGAGGCAGTACCTGCAGAGCCGGCGTCAGATCGCGCCCGCGCTCTACGCGGCGTGCGCGACCAACCCGGAGCTCGACGCCGTCGCGCGCGATCTCGCGGCGGCCTTCGATCCGGACGGCACGCTCTCGGATCGCGCCTCGCCCCGCCTGGAGGCGCTGCGCGCGGAGCGGCGCGCGGTGCGCGATCGGCTCGTCCGCCGCCTCGAGGATCTCATCCAGAAGCACGAGGACATCCTCCAGGACCGGTACTGGACCGAGCGCGACGGGCGCTACGTGCTCCCGGTGCGGTCCGACGCGCACGAGCGCTTCCCTGGCATCGTCCACGCGACCAGCGCGAGCGGCGCCACCGTGTTCGTCGAGCCCCGGGTGCTCGTCGAGACGGGCAACCGGATGAAGATGGTCGACGCCGAGGTCGCGCGCGAGGAGCAGGCGATCTACGCGGCGCTCACCGCCCGCGTGACCGAGGACATCGAGAGCGTCGCGGCCGCCGCCCGCGCGCTGGCCCACGCCGACGTGAGGTCCGCCGCCGCGCGGCTCGCGCGCGACCTCGACCTCACCTTCCCGGAGGTCCCCGAGGGCGCGTTCGCCGTGGATCGCGGCGCCTCCGAGGCCGCGGCGCGGCCGAGCTCGATCGCCCTCAACGGTGGTCGCCATCCGCTCCTCGCGCTCGACGGCGTGAAGGTGGTCCCGAGCGATCTCTCGATGAGCACGGGCCGCGCGATGATCGTCTCCGGGCCGAACGCCGGCGGCAAGACCGTGGCCCTGAAGACGCTCGGGCTCGCGGCGCTGATGGTCCGCGCGGGCCTGCCGGTCGCGGCGAGGGACGGCTCCCGCGTCGCGCTCTTCGACGTCGTGCTGACCGACGTCGGCGACGACCAGAACCTCCACAAGAACCTGTCGACCTTCAGCGCCCACGTGAAGAACCTCGGGCAGATCCTCGGCGAGACGCGCCCCGGCGCCCTCGTCCTGCTCGACGAGCTCGCCGGCGGCACCGATCCGCGCGAGGGCGAGGCGCTCGCCGCGGCCGTGCTCGACTCGCTCTGCGCGCGCGGCGGCACCGTCGCCTGCACCACGCACTACGAGGGCCTCAAGGCGCTCGCGCTGGGCGATCAGCGCTTCGAGAACGCCTCGGTCGGCTTCGATCTCGCCACGATGAGCCCGACCTTCCGGCTCGTCGTCGGCGTGCCCGGCGCCTCGAGCGCGCTCGCCGTCGCGCGGCAGTTCGGGATCCCGGGCACCGTGCTCGAGCGGGCCGAGCGCTTCCTCACCAAGGAGGCGGTCACCTTCGAGCAGATGGTCGAGAAGCTCGCCGCCGAGCGCCGCGCGCTCGAGCTCGCGCGCGAGGACGCCGAGCGGGAAGCGGGCGCCTCCCGCGCGAAGCGGCGGGAGCTGGAGGGGGAGCTCGAGCGCCTCCGGGAGAAGGAGCGCGGCGTGATCACGCGCGAGGGAGAGGCGCTGCTCGCCAGCCTGCGGCGCGCGCGCGAGGACCTCAAGGCGGCGCAGTCGCGGCTGCGCGGCAAGCCCACCGAGGAGGACGTGCGGGCGGCCGCGCGCGCCATGGATGCGGTCGGACAGAAGACGTCGATCGGCGGCGAGCTCGAGCTCCGCCCGAGGGACGAGCCGCCGGCGCGGCCGGCGATCGATCCGGCGGCCGTCCGCGTCGGCACCCGCGTCTACGTGCCTCGCCTGCGGGCCGAGGCCGAGGTCGTCGAGGTCCTCTCGGGCGGCCAGCTGCGGGTCGCCGCCGGCGCGCTCAAGCTCACGACCTCGATCGCCGAGCTGCGCGGCGCTGCTGCGGCGCCGCCGGCGGCCGCGGCGCCGCAGCAGCGCCGCGTCGACCTGGACGCGGCGGCGGACGCCGATGTCCCGATCCAGACGGCGGACAACACCGTGGATCTCCGCGGCCTGCGCGCGCACGAGGCGGTCGCGATGGCCGAGCAGTTCCTCGACCGCTCGCTCGGCGCGGGCCGCCGGGTCACGTTCTTCGTCCACGGGCACGGCACGGGCGCCCTGCGCGACGCCGTCCGCGAGGCGCTGCGCGGGAGCCCCTACGTGGCGCGCCTCCGCCCGGGCGGCCCCAGCGAGGGCGGCGACGGCGTGACGGTCGCGTGGCTGAAGTGGTGAGCCGCGCGCGCCGCGGCGCTCAGCGATCCCGGTCGACGCGGCCGAGGTTCTCGGCGACCCGGTCGAGCACGCCGTTCACGAAGGCGCCGCTCTCCTCGCTGCCGTAGCGCTTGGCGAGCTCGACCGCCTCGTCGAGGATGACCGCGCGCGGCACCTCCGGGTGGTTCATGAGCTCCCACGCGCCGAGCCGGAGCACGTTCCGATCGACCCGCGCCATCCGCTCGAGGCGCCAGTTCGTGCTCGCCTTGCGGATCGCCTCGTCCACGGCCGCGAGGTCCTTGGCGACGCCGATCGCCACCTCGTCCGCGTAGGCGCGCCCCTCCGGGTCCCCGGGCGTCTCGCGCCAGAAGCTCGCGACGACGCGGGGCGCCGGGTTTCCGCCGGCCTCCAACGCAAACAACATCTGCAAGGCCGCCTCGCGGCCGGTAGAACGCGCACCCATCTCTCAGAACCTTCGTCTAGAGGCCAGCTGCGTCCAGCGCCGCGCCGAGCGCGAGCATCTCGATCGCGCTGACGGCGGCCTCCCACCCCTTATTGCCATGTTTTGTGCCCGCCCGCTCGATCGCTTGTTCGATCGAGTCGGTCGTGAGGACCCCGAACGTGACCGGCACCCCGGTCTGGAGCGAAACGGTCGCGATCCCCTTCGTGACCTCGGCCGCCACGTAGTCGAAATGCGGGGTGGAGCCCCGGATCACGGCGCCCAGCGTGACGATCGCGTCGACGCTCTTCTTCTGCGCGAGCCTCCCCACGATGGTGGGCATCTCCCACGCGCCCGGGACGCGCACGATGGAGGTCCGCTCGAGGGCGCCGCCGTGCCGCGCGATGGCGTCGAGCGCGCCCTCGACCAGGCGGTCGACGATGAAGTGGTTGAAGCGGCTCGCCACGACGGCGAAGCGCGCCCCCGGCGGGACCACCAGGTTTCCTTCGATCACCCTCGCCTGTGCCTGCCCGACCGCTTGCTCTGCCATCCGCCGTTCCTCTCTCCTGCCGCGCGGGGTGCGCGGTCGCTGCGCTCGCGATCCTGATCCGAGCGCCCCTTCTACCTGCGCGACCCGTGCGCGTCAGCGCGCGTCAGGCGTCGCCCTTCATCGAGACGAGCGGCACCCGCTCGGTCACGGTGAGCCCGAAGCCGGTGATCCCGACGATCTTCGGCTGGCTGTTCGTGAGGAGCCGGATCTGGTGCACCCCGAGGTCCGCCAGGACCTGCGCGCCGAGGCCGAACTCCCGCAGCGTCGACGGCTGCTGCGTCCTCACCACGGGGGCGCTCTCGTCGGGGCCCGGGCCCTTCAGCTGCTCCAGCTCGCGGCTCAGGTCCCCTCGCGACGGGATGTAGACGACCACCCCGACGCCGGCGCCCTCGATCGCGAGGAGCGCCTCGCGCAGGTTCGAGCCGCCGTCGAAGGGCGTCGAGCTGAAGAGATCCGCGACGGTCGAGCCGGAGTGCACGCGGCAGAGGATGGGCTCCGTCGTCGCGACCACGCCCTTGGTCAGCGCGAGGAACTGCCGTTGCTCGTTGATGATCTCGTAGACGTACGCGGTCCACTCCGTGCCCGTGAGGTCGAGCCGGAGCGTCCGGTCGCTCACGCGGCGGACCAGCCGTTCGGTCTGGAGCCGGTACTGGATGAGGTCCGCCACCGTCACGATCAGCAGGCCGTGCTTCGCGGCGAAGACCTCGAGGTCCCGCATGCGGGCCATGCTGCCGTCGTCGTTCATGATCTCGCAGATCACGCCCGCCGGCCGCAGCTCGGCGAGCCGCGCGAGATCCACGGACCCCTCGGTCTGCCCCGTCCGCACGAGCACGCCCCCGCGGCGCGCCTTCAGCGGGAAGACGTGCCCCGGCGTGACGAGATCCTCCGGCCTGGCGTCGCGCGCGCTCGCGACCCGGATCGTGTGCGCCCGATCGGCGGCGCTGATCCCCGTCGTCACCCCGGAGCGCGCCTCGATGCTCACGGTGAAGGCGGTGCCGAGCGGCGGCCCGCTCCGCCCCGGCGCCGACATCATCGGCAGCTCGAGGCGCGCGACCTGCTCCTCGTCGAGGGCGAGGCAGATGAGGCCGCGCCCGTGCATCGCCATGAAGTTGATGGCCTCGGGGGTCACCGCCTCCGCCGCCATGCAGAGGTCCCCCTCGTTCTCGCGATCCTCGTCGTCGACCAGGATGACCATCTTGCCCGCGCGGATGTGATCCAGCGCGGTGTTCACGCGGTCGAGGACCGCCTTGTCGATGGTCAGCCGGTGAGGCATCGGACCCCCGGACGTCATGTCGAGGCCGAGCTTGCCGCTCGAGGCGGACAGCGCCTCACCAGAATCCCCCCGCGCGCAGCTTTGCGAGGAGTCGTTCGTCGTGATCCGCATGCTCTCCCGTATTTCCACGCTCTTCGCCGCGCTCGGCAGAGGCATCGCCGTCGCGCGCGTCCCTGCTCGAGAAGCTCTGCAGGCCGGCGAGCGACGCGACCTGGAGCGTCCGCGCCACGTAGCGCGCGAGCACGTCAACTTCAAGGTTGACGGCTGCGCCGGGGCGGAGCTCGCCGAGGAGAGTCCGGCCGATGGTGTGCGGCACCAGCATCACGTCGAACCAGGTCTCCGCGGAGCCTGGCGTGGACACGTCGTTGAGCGTGAGGCTCGCGCCGTCGATGGCGATTGAGCCCTTGGGAGCGAGGAAACGAGCGAGCTCGTCCGGGGCGCTCACCCTCAGGCGGACCGCGTCGCCGGCCCGCGACTGCTCGACGACGCGGCCGAGCCCGTCGACGTGGCCGAGCACCACGTGCCCGCCCATGCGCGCGCCGAGCGGCGTCGCCCGCTCGAGGTGGACCCGCGCGCCGATCTGCAGCGCGCCGAGCGTCGTGCGGCCGAGGGTCTCGGAGGACATGTCGCACTCGAACCCGCCGGGCGCGATGCGATCGACGGTGAGGCAGGCGCCGTTCACGCTCACGGACTCGCCGAGCGTCAGCGGCCCGAGGCTCGTCTCGACGAGCGCGCGGGCCACGGCGCCGCCGCTCCGGCGGCGGAGGATCCCGATCGTCTCGACAAGCCCGGTGAACATCGCCGACGCCCCTCTGCCTATTCCTTCGAGGTGCGGTGTCCCTGGCTGGTCAGGAGCTTGTCGATGAGCCCCTGCGAGTAGCTCGACAGCTCGGTGAAGACGACGCCCATCCCCTGCGGATCGTCGTGCACACGCACGACCTCGCCGACGCCCTCGATCGTCTCGATGTCGTCCATGATCACGGTGAACCGGAGGTTCACCTGCGTCCCGACGGCGAGCGGCGTCTTCGATCGGACGAACACGCCGGTGCGCGAGATGTTCGTCACGTACTCGTTGATGAACGCGTCATAGGACTCGAACTCCTTGTTGATGGTGACGCGCTCTTCCTTGCGTCCCGTCTTCGCGTCGATGCTCTCCGGAGAACCCTGATCGTCCGCCATGGCGCCTTACTTACCTTGCAGATCGAACTGCTCGAGGTGGTACTCCTTCCGGGGTACGAGATCGATCCGGCGCTGGAACAGCCGCTCCGCCTCTTGCACGGCGATGCGCTCGTCGTTCTTCAGGAGGTCGATCACGGCCGGATGCGCGTTGACCACGACCGAGTAGCCGGGCAGGTTCATCCGTTCGCGCCGTATCTGCCTCAGGATCTCGTAGGCGACGGTCTGCTTGGATTGCAGCTGGCCCGTCCCGTCGCAGTAGAAGCACGGCTCGAGGATCGTCCGCCCGAGGCTCTCCCGCGTCCGCTTCCGGGTCATCTCGATGAGGCCCAGATCGGAGATCCGGTTCAGCGTGGTCTTCGCCTTGTCCTTGGAGAGCAGGTCCTCGAGGCGGCGCCGCACCTTCTCCCGGTTCTGGGTGCGCTCCATGTCGATGAGGTCGAGGATGATCAGCCCGCCGATGTTGCGGAACCGGAGCTGATAGGCGATCTCCTCGACCGCCTCCATGTTCGTGGTCAGGATCGTCTCCTCGAGATCCTTCGACCCCTTGCCGACGAACCGCCCCGTGTTCACGTCGATCGCGGTGAGCGCCTCGGCCTGATCGATGATCAGGTGCCCCCCCGACGGGAGCGGGACCTTCCGCGACAGCGCGCGCTGGATCTCGTCCTCGATCCCGTACGCGTCGAAGATCGGCTCGGTGCCCTCGTAGAGCTCCACCGCGTCGGCGCGCTCGGGCATGAACATCTCGACGAAGCGCCGCAGGCGGATGTACTCATCGCGGTCGTCGATCACGATCTTCTCGATGTCGTCGGTGAAGAGGTCGCGTGCGGTCTTCAGCACGAGGTCGAGCTCGGTGTAGAGCACCGCCGGCGCCCTCACGTCGCTCTCGCGCTTCTTCGCCACCTCGCCCCAGAGGCGCACGAGGTAGCCCACGTCGGCCTTGAGCTGCTTCTTCGTGAGGCCCTCGGCGAGCGTGCGCACGATGAGCCCGCCCTGCGGCGGCTTCATCGCCTCGATGGCGTCGCGCAGCCGGGAGCGCTCCTTCTCCGAGCCGATCCGCTTCGAGATCCCGATGTGATCGACCGTCGGCAGGTACACGACATAGCGGCCGGGGAGCGAGATGTGGCTCGTGACCCGGGCGCCCTTCGTCCCGATGGGCTCCTTCGAGATCTGGACGATGACCTCCTGCCCCTCGCGGACGACCTCGCGGATCGGGGTCGATTTCGAGATGCGCGGCGGCTCGTTCTGCCAGTTGCGCGCGTTCTGCTGGCCGCGCGCGGCGCCCTTGCCCTTGCCGTCCCGCGGCGGCTCGCGCCCGCGCTCTCGCGTCCGCTGCTCGCGCCCGCGCCCTTCGCGTCCGCCCTGCTGTCCTTTCCCGCCCCGGTCACGTCCTTCGCGCGGCGGCTCGCGCGGCGCCTCACGTCCTTCGCGCGGCGGCTCGCGCGGCGCCTCACGTCCTTCGCGCGGCGCCTCGCGCCCTTCGCGTCCTTGGCGTCCCTCACGCCCTTCGCGCGGCGCCTCGCGCGCTTCCGTGGCGACCACTCCCTCGGGCGCGCCGCTGGCGCCCTCCAGGTTGGCGCGCCGGTCGCGCGTCCGTCCCGACCGGCGCACGCGCGCCTCCCGCCGTCCGCGTGTGCGCCCGTTGCCGTTGCGCGCACGCGCTGCCGGCGGCACCTCATCGCCCGGCGCGGTTGCCGTGACGGCGCCCTCGGTGGCCGGCGACGCGCTCGCCTCCTGCCTGGCCGGCCACTCGCCGGCGGCATGCGCGACGGGCTCGTCCGATGCGCTCGCTGCCGCCGGTTCTGTCTCCCCGCTGTCCGCGGCGTCGCTGCGCGTCTCCGGGCGCTCCACGTCCGCGCTCCACACGTCGGCGGCATCTTCCGGCGGTGGGGAGGCGGGCTCGACGTCGTAGGCGGGCGTGTCGAGCTCGTCGTCGTCCTCCGCCTCCGCTTCGCCGGGGCCCGACTCCTCCGGGCCGCCCTCGTCGACGTCGTCGCCGCCGCCTGGCGCGACAAGCTCTTCGTCGTCGTCGTCCGCGCCGCCGTGCACGTGTCCGCCGTCGATCTCCGGCGCCCGCTCGTCGTCGGCCTCGTCGAGGGTCACCATCGAGCCCACGCCGGTGAACACCTGTCCGGAGGCGCTTCCGAGCACGTCGAGCGCGGTGGGCAGCTCGATCGGCACGTCGCTCGCCTCGTCGAGCGGGCTGTCCGCCGCGAGCGGGTCTTCGGCCTCGAACCCTTCTTCGGCCCCGAAATTCGCCCCCTCCTGGGGCTCGTGGCGTTCGGCTGCCGCGTCGGTGCCCTCGGGCGCGGCCTCTGCGCCGGTTAGCTCGTGCGCCTCGCTTTCTGCATGCCCCGGCGCCTCGCTGGCGCGCGCGGCGCGGCCGCGGGAGGAGGCGCGCTCCTCCTCGGCGGGACGGCGGTGACCAGCCAGGTATGCCTCGAAATCGTCGGGCCGGATGAGGTCCTCGACGTGCAGGAAGGCGGCTCGCTCGAGCCCCACGTCGATGAACGCGGCCTGCATTCCGGGCAAAACGCGGCTGACCTTGCCGAGGTAGATGTTTCCGAGCGTCCCCTTGGAGCTCTCCCGCTCGAGATGCAGCTCGGCGATGATCCCATTTTCGATCAGCGCGACGCGTGTCTCGCGGATGTCCACATTGATGACGAGAAGGTTCTTTCCCATGTCGGATGCCGCACATCGGCGGCGCCGCCAAGCGTTACCACGGGTTGCCCGGGCCATGAAGGCGCAACCCGGAGCGCGCTGCGCGATTGAGGGCGTGGGGACGGAGATCGCCGAGGCGGGCCGGTCGCCAGTACGTGAGCTACCTCGCGTATTCGCCGCTCCGCCCCGAGGAACGGCGGCGCCTGCTGCCGGTCCCGAGCGACGGCGGCGTCTGGCACTGGACCCACTCTCTGGCCGGGGGGCGCTGGACCGCGGGCCGTCGCCGGCCAAGGGGCCGTCGCCGGCCAAGGCGCCGCCACCGGGAGCAAGCGCCCAACCCGGGACGGGGCCAGGCCAACCGGGGACGGGGCCAGGCCGACCCGGGACGGGGCCAGGCCAACCCGGGACGGCGTTCTCCCAGCGGCGAGCAGGCGGCCCTCGCTCGGCGTCCGGCCGCACCCGTCCTAGCGGCCTCGCCGGCACGGTGCCGCCCTCCTGCGCCTGATCTCGGCCAGCGCTGGCGAGCCGCTCGCCGAGCGCGCGTGCTTCGTGAATGCAGTTACAGCAGATTGCGCGGGGGCTGCGGAGTCCGGACGACGGCGGTCGTGCCGGGGAGCGTACAAAGGGCCGAAGGGGGCGGCCATCGGACGCCCCCTTCGGAGATGACCTGCTGTTGGTCAGCGCCTCACATCGCGCACAGCGGCTCTTCGGATGCACCGCAGTTGTTGGCGCACTGCTCACAGACAATGCACTTGGTGACGGCGTCGTAGGCCTCCACCCCGGCCTCGTTCGCCGTGCGGCACTCTTCTACGCACGTGGCCGGATCTTCCTCTTTGGAGCAGCCATCCATGCAACTCGCCAGGGCAATACAGGGCGTAGGCCCACCCCCATTGCCCCCATCCCCGTTCCTCCCCCGGCAGTTGTCGAGGACGTCGCTGCACGCGCCCTCGGCGGCGCACTTGTAGCAGCCCGTATTCGTGTCGCTGCCGCACGTGTCCGTCTCGTCATCACAGGTCGGGGTCGGGGTCCCCGTCGAGGAAGAGCTCGTGGTGCTCGCGCCTCCGTCGCCGCCCGAGCCACCGTTGCCGCCTTCGCCGCCGTTGCCGCCGGAGCCGCCGCTGGCGCCGGAGCCGCCGCTCCCGCTCCCGCTCCCGCTCGCGGTGCTGCCGGTGCTCGGCGGGTTGGAGTTGTCGTCACCGCACGCTACGAGGGCGCAACCGGAAATCAAAAACGCAGCGAATACCCAAGATTTCATGCCCAATACCTCCACAGAACCCAACCGACCCCTCATTCGTATACTCGGCGACCCCCCCAACGCTCGGTATGCCCGCCAAACCACCCGTTCTCCTGCGACCGGCCCCAGGGTGCGCTCGTGCAGATCGTTGGTCAGAGAGAAGCGTCGCGCGTGGAGAGCAAAGAAAAACAGCCACGCAAGTTGTTTTTACACGCTTGGGATCGGCCGCGCAACGGCGTCGCTCGATCCGGCTCCCTCCTTTCCAGGCGTTCTACGCGGTTTTGCGGGCTGAACTCTCGCTGAGCGGGGCTCTCGTGGGGTCGGAGCTGCCCGAAAATTCTACTAAAGCGGGATGTTTCCGTGCTTCTTCGATGGGTTCTTGTCGCGCTTGCCGCGCAGGAGGTCGAGGGCTCGGGCCAGTCGAATGCGGAGCATGCGAGGGTAGATCACCTCGTCTATGAAGCCGAGCTCGGCCGCCTTGTACGGGTTGGCGAATTTCGTCTTGTAGTCCTCGACGAAGCGTGCGCGGGCGACGGCCGGGTCCGTCGCCTGCTGGATCTCCCTGCCGTAGACGACGCTCACCGCGCCTTCCGGGCCCATGAGCGCGATCTCGGCCGTCGGGAAGGCGAGGTTGTAATCGGCCCGGATGTGCTTGGACGCCATGACGTCGTAGGCGCCGCCGTAAGCCTTGCGGGTGATCACCGTGATCTTGGGCACCGTGGCCTCGGCGAACGCATAGAGCAGCTTCGCTCCGTGAGCGATGATCCCGCCATATTCCTGGTCGAGCCCCGGGAGGAAGCCTGGGACGTCCACGAGCGTGACGAGCGGGACATTGAAGCAGTCGCACAACCGGACGAAGCGCGCCGCCTTGATGCTGGCCTTGATGTCCAGGCAGCCGGCGAGCACCTGGGGCTGGTTCGCGATTACCCCGATGGGCGCGCCGCCGATCCGGGCGAACCCGACCACGATGTTCTGCGCGTAGCGCGCGTGGATCTCGAGGAAGCAACCGTCGTCGACCACGGCCCGGACGAGCCGCTTGACGTCGTACGGCCCGGACGGCTCGATGGGGAGCATCGTGTCGAGCTCCAGCACCTCCCGATCGACCGGATCGACCGCGCCGCGGCGCGGCGGAGCCTCGGTGTTGTTGGAGGGCAGGAACGAGAGAAGCTCGCGGACCTGCGCGAGCACCGCCCGGTCGTCGGGGGCGGTGAGGTGGCATATGCCGCTCCTGGCGGCGTGGGTAGCGGCGCCGCCTAGCTCTTCCTTGGTGACGTCCTCGTGGGTCACCGTCTTGATGACCTCGGGGCCGTTGACGAACATGTAGCTCGTCCGCTCGGTCATCAGGATGACGTCGGTGATGGCGGGCGAGTAGACGGCGCCGCCCGCGCACGGCCCGAGGATCGCGCTGACCTGGGGGACGACCCCGCTCGCGAGCGTGTTGCGGAGGAAGATGTCGGCGTAACCGGCGAGCGACTCCACCCCCTCCTGGATCCGCGCGCCGCCCGAGTCGTTCAGCCCGACGACGGGGGCGCCCACCCTCATCGCGAGGTCCATCACCTTGCAGATCTTCGCGGCGAACGCGCCCGAGAGCGAGCCGTCGATCACGGTGAAGTCCTGCGCGAACACCACGACCTTGCGCCCGTCGATGAGACCCCAGCCGGTCACGACGCCGTCGCCGAGGACCTTCTGCTGGTCCATGCCGAAGTCGGCGCACCGGTGGACCACGAACCGGTCGATCTCGACGAACGAGCCCGGATCGAGGAGCAGGTCGATGCGCTCCCGCGCGGAGAGCTTGCCGGCCTCGTGCTGCCTGGCGATGCGATCTTTCCCGCCCCCGTCGAGCGCGCGGCGGTTCATCTCGTCGAGGCGAGCGAGCGCCGGAGGCCTCAGGGCCGTCGGATCAGCCATGGCGCGCCCTACCTACCATGGACCCCCACGGGGATCGAAAACCCCGTCGTGCGCGACGGAGGGGCCGGCGCAGCAGGCCGGCGCGACAGCGGACCCCTGTGCCGGCGCGATGGGACGACGGACCCACCCCGCGGGTACACAACAACGACGACACCTGACAAGGTCGGCGGAAACGTGCGGGACGCACGAAACGTGAGACGCGCGGGTACATGCGACGAAAAATGACCGGGCGCCGGAGGACCGCCCCCTACTTTCTTGCACAGGCGAGGGGACACCACGTAACCTGGGCAGCGCTCATTTGTCGCTGGGAAATGCAGGAATTTCCGACACGTAGAGTCTCTGGGGACCGGGGCGCAGGGGCTGCCATCGCCGCCCTGGCCCTGCCGCGTCGCGACTTCCAACGGGGCAGCTCGGGCCGGTGCGGCAGCAGCGCGGTCGCCTGCCACGGCAGCTGACGTGCGGCGCCTCGTCGGATGCGCATGGAACCGCGGCACCGGCACCCCTGGCGCCGTCGCGGGAGCGCTACGCCCTCGCAGCTTGCGCCGCCTTGCGCTCGGCGGTTCCGGCGTGGCCTTCCGCCTCGCGTCGCAGGGTGAGATCGTTTCGGACGAGAGGTCGCTCGAGTGAAGCTCGCTCAGACTCGCGAGGCTCGTGCCCTGGCAGTCGCCGCCGTGGCGCGAGGGCTCATCGAGCCCAACGCCCTTTGGGACCTGGCCTGCCGATGGACCCTCGGCGGCGCCTCGACGCCCCAGGAGCTCTTCGAGGGGATCCTCACGCCGGAGCAGCTGGCGGCGCTGCCGGAGCTGCTCGCGCAGGAGGGGCGCAGCCCGCCCGTCGCGCGCGCCCTCGCGCCGCAGATTGACGATCCGGACGCGCTGCGCTTCGACACGCAGCGGGAGATCGACCTGCCGGGAGAGGAGGTCGTGGCCGATTTCCCGACGCTCGCGACCTCCGCCACGCGCGCCGTGAACACCGGCGGCAGCCGCTACGAGGTCGGCGAGGCGCTCGGGGCGGGGGGCGCCGGGAAGGTGGTGAAGGCGCGCGACCGGGAGATCGGGCGCGTGGTGGCGCTGAAGACGCTGAAGCCCGGGGCCGAGGCGGACTCCGCGGTGGGCAACCGCTTCCGGACCGAGGCGCGCATCACGGCCCAGCTCGAGCACCCGAACATCATCCCGGTCTACGACCTGGGCACGCTGCCGAACGGCCAGCCCTACTACTCCATGCGGGTCGTCAAGCGGCAGAGCCTGCAGAACGTGCTGACGACCCCCGAGCTCCGCAGGCAGTGGCCGCTCGTCCGGCTCATCGGCGCGTTCGTGCAGATCTCGCGGGCGCTGGCGTACGCGCACCGGCGAGGCGTCGCCCACCGCGACATCAAGCCGGAGAACGTGCTGCTCGGCGACTACGGCGAGGTGTACCTGGGCGACTGGGGCAACGCGAAGCTGCTCTCGAGGACGGAGGTGAGCGAGCCGATCGCCATCGACCCGGGCGGGCAGGACTTCGGCCGGAAGCGGCACGAGGCGGTCGCGAGCGCGCTCTCGGGCACGCCCGGGTACATCGCGCCGGAGCAGATCCGGGGGGACCACAAGCGGATCGATCACCGCGCGGACATCTTCGCGCTCGGCGTGGTGCTCTACGAGATCCTCACCGGCGAGCACCCGTTCGACGCGCAGACCGTGCTCGCCGTGATCCTCGCGACGCAGACGCGCGACCCCAGACCGCCGCGCTCGATCTCGCCGAGCTGCCCGCTGCTGCTCGAGGACCTCTGCCTGGCGATGCTCGCGAAGGATCCCGATCAGCGACCGCCGACCGCCGACCGCGTCGCGGCGGAGGCCGAGGCGTTCCTCGAGGGCGCCAAGGAGCGGATGCGCCGACGCGAGGAGGCGATCAAGCTCTGCGAGCTCGCAAAGGCCCCGCTCGAGCGCGACCGGCGGCTCTACAGCGAGCGCGAGCGGCTCGTCGAGGAGGCGCGGCGGCTGCTCAAGGACGTGAAGGAGTACGAGCCGATCGAGCGCAAGCGGGCCGGCTGGCACCTCGAGGACAGCGCGGCCGGGGTCGAGCGCGAGCAGGCGCGCGCGGCGGCGGAGGCGATCGACCTCTACACGAAGGCGCTGGCGTACGATCCGGATCTGGTCGAGGCGCGCGCCGGGCTCGCGGACCTGTACTGGTCGCGCGCGGTGCGGGCGGACCAGGAGCACCAGCACGCGGCGCGCATCTACCACGAGGCGCTCGTGGCGGAGTTCGACGTGGGGCGCTACACCGCGCTGCTCACCGCCGACGCGGTCCTCTCGGTCGACTCGTCGCCGCCTGGCGCCAGCGTCGTCGCGTACCGTTACGTCGAGAAGGATCGCATCCTGATGGCGGGCGACGAGCGCGCGCTTGGCCGCACGCCGCTCCGCGACGTGCACCTCAAGCCGGGCAGCTACCTCTTCATCCTGAAGCGCGCCGGTCACCGCGACGTGCGTTACCCGCTGCTGCTCAAGCGGGGCACCCACCACCGCGTCGAGGTGAACCTCTACACCGACGCCGAGATCGGCGAGGGCTTCGTCTACATCCCCGGGGGGACCTTCATCGCCGGCGGCGACGCGCAGGCCTACGATCCGCTCCGTCGCGCCGAGCTCCACGTACCCGACGTCGCGATCGCGAAATTTCCCGTCACGTTCCGCGAGTACTGCGAGTTCTTGAACGAGCTCGAGACGCGCGATCTCGACCTCGCGCTCAAGCGCGCGCCGCACGGGACGCGCGGCTCCGAGGGCTACGTCGCGCGGCCGGCCAGCGGCGGCGGCTGGGAGCCGTTGCCCACCGTGGTCGAAGGCGACGCGCAGAAGCGGTTCCCGGCGGAGGAGGGGCACCTCTGGAACCTGCCCGTCATCCTCATCGACTGGTTCGACGCCGTGGCCTACTGCCGTTTCCGGAGCGAGCGCGACGGGATCGAGGTCCGGCTCCCGACCGAGCTGGAGTGGGAGAAGGCGGCGCGCGGGACCGACGGCCGGTTCTACCCGTGGGGCGACCATTTCGATCCGACGTTCTGTTTGATGCGCTCGTCGCGACCTTTCTTGTCGCAGCTGGAGCCGGTCGGGACCTTCCCCATCGACACGTCGCCCTGCGGCGTGCGCGACATGGCGGGCGGCGTGCGCGAGTGGGTCGCCGACGTGAACGGCGAGAGGTCGTGGGCGGAGACGTCGCGCGAGATCGAGTCGGCCGCCGACGCCGGCGGGGACGCGCCGCCGTGGCGCATCGCCCGCTCCGGGAGCTGGGCCACGGACTCGCAGCAGTGCAGGAGCGCGTCGCGCACCCGCTTCTTCGGCATCGCGCGGGCCCTGAACCTGTCGTTCCGGATCGCGAAGCCGCTCTCGCGCGGCCCGGGCCGCTGAGCGGACGGCTCAGCCGCCGGGCTGCGGCGGGGGGTCGACGTACTCGACCTCGACGCCGCGGTGTGTGCGGAGCACGGTGCGCCCGGGTCGACGGTCGACGACGTAGTCCGGGCCGACGGGCACCTTGCCCATCCCTCCGGGCGTATCGACGATCAGCTTCGGCAGCGCGATGCCGGTGAGCCGGCCCTGGAGCTGCTCCATGAGCGAGATGCCGGTGGCGAGCGGCGTGCGCAGGTGCGCGGTGCCGCGCACGGGGTCCATCTGGAGCAGGTAATAGGGGCGCACGCGCCAGCGCACGAGACCCCGGAAGAGCGCCGCCAGCGTCGTCGCGTCGTCGTTGATGCCGCGCAACAGCACGGTCTGGTTCATGACGGGGAAGCCGTTGTCGACGAGCCGTTTGCAGGCGCGCTCGGCGGCGGGCGTGAGCTCCTTCGGGTGGTTGAAGTGCGTCATCACCCAGAGCGGATGGTGCGGCCTGAGCGCGCGCACGAGCTCTGCGGTGATGCGCTGCGGCAGCGTGACCGGCACGCGCGTGGCGATGCGGATCGTCTCGACGCTCGGGATCTGTCGCAGCCGGGCGATCAGCCGCACAACGCGGTCCGTCGAGACGGCCAGGGGATCGCCGCCGCTCACGATGACGTCGCGCACCTCCGGGTGCGCCTCGAGGTAGGCCATGGCCGGCGCGAGGCGCTCGAGCGCGACGGCGCCGCCGCCGTCGCCGACCATGCGCGAGCGGGTGCAGAAGCGGCAGTACACGGCGCAGCGATCTGTCGCGAGGAGCAGCGCGCGATCCGGGTACCGTTGCACGAGGTGGGGCGCGACCTCGTGCGCGACCTCGCCGAGGGGGTCGACGAGGTCGCCGGGCACCTCGGCGGCCTCGTCGGCGAGCGGCACGCACTGCCGGCGGACCGGGCACGCCGGATCGCTCTTGTCGCAGAGGCTCAGGTAGTACGGGGTGACGCGGATGGGCAGCCCGGCCTTCTCGGCGCGCCTCGCGCCCGCGAGCTCCTCCGGCGTGAGCGACAGCGTCCGGTGGAGATCGTCGGCGCTCGAGAGCGCATGGCGCAGCTGCCATGTCCAGTCGCTCGTCCGCGCCTTCGCGCGGGCCGGACGCGCTGCCTGCTGGTCGCCCGCGGCGAGCGCCACGGGGGGCTCCGGCAGCACAACAGCGCGGGCGCTCGCGCCGTCCTCGCTGGGTCGCCGGGCGAGCTGCGTGGCGGCGACGAGCGCGCTACCTGCCCGCATCGCTCGATGGGGGCGCGGCATCGCCGGCCGGCTGCGGCGCGCTGGGCTTCGCGGGATCGGGCTGCGGCGTGCTCCCGGGCTGCATGAGCTGCTGTGGCAGCTTCACCGAGGAGAGCGCCGCGTCGTTGATCTCGACGGGGAACTTCTTCCGCAGCTCGTCCTCGATGGCGCGCTCCTGCTCCTGCATCTTCTGCTGAAGGAGCGCGACGCGGATCGAGCGTTCGGCCGCCGCGAGCTCGCGCCGGTGCCCGCCCGTGAGCCCGCTCAGGCGGACGATGTAGAACCGGCCGTCGGCCTCGACGAGCTCGTCGCTCACTGCCCCCAGGCTGCCGATCCGGAAGACGGCCGCGCGGACCGGCTCCGGGACCTGCGGGTGGGCGCCGCGCGGATCGCCGGGCGGGCTGACGATGCCAAGCTCGCCCGCGAGGTCGAGCGGTGGCGCCGCGCTCTTGTCCTTCGGCGCGGTGAGCGAGTGCTTGAGCACGAGCTCTCCCCATGCGCTGCCGCTCCCGGCCTTCTGCGCCGCCTTGAGGACCTTCTCCCCGAGCGCCTTGTCGCCGACCACGATGGCGGCGGCGCGCCTTCGCTCGGGCTCGCTGAACTTGTCGGCGTTCGCCTCGTAGTACGCGCGCACCTCGGAGGCCGGGATGTCGGCCGGCGCGGGCAGGCCCTTCCGCGCCTGGGCGATCATCGCCTCGCGGAGGATCTGCCGGATCGCGTCCTCGACCGCGGCGTCCTTCTCGAGACCGCGGCGCCTGGCTTCCAAGGCGAGCAGCTCCGCGTCGATGATCTCGCTGAGCAGCTCGCGGCGTCGCTCCTTCGTCTGGTAGCGGAGCCGATCGAACTGATCCATCCGCTCCAGCGTCCTGCCGAAGTCGCCCAGGGTGATCACCCTGTCGCCGACCTTCGCGAGCACGCGCGTCGACTGCTCCGCGGTGAGCCCGAGGACCGGCTCCCCCGCGTCCGACGGGGCCTGGAGAGCGGGCTCATCGCAGCTCACGACGAGCGCGGCGAGCGAGATAGCGAGCAGGGATCGGCGCACCGGAGCTCGGATCATTGCTGGCTCGGGGTCTAGCACGGTTCCTCGTGGCTCGCGGGGGCGCCGGCCGGGTTCACGTCGGCGCGCGCGCTGGCGGGTGCCTCGGCTCGTCGCCCGCGCGGGGGGCCGCGGGGCGCTCGGGCGCGCGCGCTCAGTCGACGATCGTGCCGATCTCCTCGCCCCTGCACACCCGGAGGATGTTGCCGCGGGTCATGAGCTTGAACACCCGGATGGGCATCTTGTTCTCGCGGCAGAGCGTGACCGCCGTCGAGTCCATGACCCCGATCCTGTCCGCGAGGAAGCGGTCGTAGCTCAGGTGCGCGAACATCTGCGCGCCTACGTGGCGCACGGGATCGCGGTCGTAGATGCCCTCGACCTTGGTCGCCTTGAACAGCGCCTGCGCCTGGATCTCCATGGCCCGCAGCGCTGCCGCGGTGTCGGTTGAGAAGAACGGGTTGCCCGTGCCCGCGGCGAAGATGACGATGCTGCCCTTCTCCAGGTGACGCATCGCCCTGCGGCGGATGTACGGCTCGGCGACCTGCCGGATCTCGATCGCCGTCATCACGCGCGTCGGCACGTCCGTCTTCTCGAGCGCGTCCTGCAGGGCGAGCGCGTTGATGACGGTGGCGAGCATGCCCATGTAGTCGCTCTGGGAGCGGTCCATGCCCGCGCTCGCGCCCTTCAGCCCGCGGAAGATGTTGCCGCCGCCCACGACGACCCCGATCTGCACCCCCATCCGCTGGAGCTCGGCGATCTCGCTGGCCACGTGATGGAGCGTCTCGGGGCGTATGCCGAATCCGCCTTCTTCGCCGCAGAGCGCCTCACCGCTCAGCTTGAGCACGATGCGGCGGTATTTCAGCCCGGGGGCCGGGCGAGGGGGAGGGGGAAGGAGGGAATCCTGCTCAGCGGCCACGGTCGCACCTCGTAGTCGGGACCTGCGTCGAGGGCAACGAGCAACGTGCACCATCGATCGGTGACGTGGCAGCGCGCCGCGGGGTGCAGAGCCACCGGGCGGCATGTGCCTTGCGTTTGACGGGGCAGGGCGCTACTCTCGGCCCCCCTATGGCGCGTGTAACTGTGGAAGATTGCCTCGAACGCGAGGAAAACCGTTTCGCCCTCGTCGTGCTTGCGGCCAACCGGACGCGGCAGATCATGAAGGGCTCGGACGCCCTCGTGAAGACGAAGAACAAGCCTGCCGTGACCAGCCTTCGAGAGATCGCGGCGGGCAAGGTGCACTTCCACCGGAGCTCCCACGAGGTCGTGTGCGAGTGGCTCCAGCAGCAGAACGCCAACGGCCAGCAACGCTGACGGCCAGCGCTGAGGGCGCACCGGGCGAGCGTGCATCGGGTGATGCACGCTTCCGTCGGGGCCCTGTTCCTCAGCGCGCTCCCGTCGTTGTGCCAGCGCTACGCTTGATCTGTTGCTTCGCATGAAAGCTGAGGCCACGACGCGCACGAGGCGGTCTTCGAGCTCCGGCCAGCGTCGCGATCCGGAGCTCGAGGCGGGGACGTCGGCCCACTACGAGGATCCGGCGTATTACTCGAAGACGTACGCTCGCCGGCAGGATGACGTCCGTTACTACGTCGACCTCGCCGTGGCGTCCGGCGGGCCGGTGCTCGAATACGGCTGCGGTAACGGGCGGATCACGCTGCCTGTCGCGAGGGCGGGGGTCCGGATCACGGGCGTGGATCTGTCGGCGCCGATGCTCGGCGATCTGCGCGCGCAGCTCGGGCGGGAGCCGCGCGGCGTCTCCTCCCGCGTGAGTTTGCGGCGGGGCGACATGCGGGCGTTGCGGTTAGGGCGCCGCTTTCCGCTCGTGCTCTGCCCCTTCAACGCGTTCTTGCATCTGTATACGCGAGCCGACGTGGAGCGTTTCCTTGCGCGAGCGCGCGAACATCTGACGCCGAAGGGCGAGCTCGTCTTCGATGTGTCCATGCCCGAACCGGCCGAGCTCGCGCGCGATCCGGATCGCGCCTATGCCACGCCGCGCTTCCGGTATCCCGCAAAGGACGGTCCAGGCGAGGTCGTCCGGTACACCGAGCGGTTCGACTACGACAAGGTCCGGCAAATCCTGTTCGTTTCGATGGAGTTCACGGCCGTGAACGGCGGCGAGCGATGGATGACGCCGCTCGCCCATCGTCAGTTCTATCCGCAGGAGCTCGAAGCCTTGCTCCATTACAACGGCTTCGAGCTCACGGAGCTCCGCAGCGACTTTTCCGCAGCGCCGCCTGACAACCAGACGAGCATGCTGCTCTATCACTGCCGGCCTCGCCGTACCGTTCGAGCCGGCCGGTCCTGAACCCCGGGAGCGGCCGCGAAGCGTGCGCGTCGCCAGAGAAAGACCCGGGACAGCAGGGCAACAGCCAGCCCCCCGGTCCCCCTCGCATCAGCACGCGCCGGACGACTGAACGCGCGCGCGCCTGCCGTACGAGCGCCGTGCGCCGGTCGCCTCAGACGCCGATGTAGAGCCGGTGGGCGAAGTTGCGCTCGAGCTTGGCGCGCAGCACCTTCTCCGCCGCCGTCTCGATGTCGTACTCGACGCGCTTGAACTCGAAGCGCTTCGTGTCGCTGTCGTAGATCGTGTAGCTCGCGCGGTTGTCGTAGTCCCGCGGCTGTCCCACCGACCCGACGCTCACGATGTATTTGCGCCCCTGCTCGAGATGAAAGTCCACAGCCGGGAGCTCCTCGACGCTGTTCGGCGTGAGCGCGAACACCTTGCAGAGATGTGAATGGCCGATCAGCGTGATGTGACCGAGCTCGTTCCACATCGGTAGGCACTCGCGCGCCTGCTCAGGGGCGAAGATGTACTCGAACTCCTCGAGCCGGACGGGCGAGCCGTGGCAGAGGTCGACGTTGATGTCCGTCAACTTCTCCTGATACGTCAGGCTCCGGAGCCAGGCTGCGTTCTCGGAGGAGAGCATCGCAGCGTGCGTGTCGAGCGCCTGCCGGGCAGCCTCGTAATAGTACGAGTAGTCCATCCGACCTGCGACGGCCGCATCGTGGTTGCCGAGGATCGTCTTCTTGGCCACCTTCCGGACGAGGTCGGCACACTCGTTTGGCGAGCCGCCGTAGCCGACCGTATCCCCGAGGCAGTAATAGACGTCGATGCGTTCGTGGCGATAGGACTCGAGCACAGCGCTGAGCGCCTCGTAGTTGGCGTGCGTATCGCTGAAAATCCCGAGTCTCATTTCGGCGCGAGGGCGGAGCTTAGCACGAAGGCCTCGACTTCCGTTAGGAATTCAAACCCGAATCCACGGTCGGACTGGTCGGGCGGGGGTTGAGGGGTGCCGGCTTCTCGGAGCAGCTCCGGCGCCCCATGCTTCCGCTGCGCCCGGAACCTCCTGGAGGAGGTTGGAGGGCCGGCCGCGTTCCATCCCGAAGATCCCGAAACTTCCGAAACCACCCGGACTGCTGCGATCACCGAGCCTGCGGAGGCGCTCCCAGCACGACCACGTTGACTAGCGGCCACCCGCACCGGAGAAGGATAGCGTGGAGCCCATGAATACCAAACAGAACGGTGCAGGTGCCTCTCCGATTTCTGCGGAGCGGTCCGCCGAGTCTGGTCTGTCCGCTGCAGCTGTTGTCGCGCCGCCCGCGCCGCCTCCGCCACCCGCCGTGGAAGACCTCGCCGAGGGGTGCGTGCGGTTTGTGGAGCGCGCTCTCGGTGTACGTCTTGACTATCGGCCGGAGACCTTGCCCGTGCTCGACCACTACCTCGAGCAGGCGCGTGGTGCGACGTCGGAGAGGGTCGAGGCGTTGCCGGTGGTCGCGCACATGGCGGGCGTCTACTTCGGCGAGGTCATCCGGCGCCGGCACGCGTCGTGGTGGCGCATGGACGGAGAGGACCCGACCTACTGGCAGCTGGAGTTCGAGTCGGTCTACCTCGCGTTCAGCCCGGTGCTCTTCGTCCGCGAGGCGCTCTCGCGCGATCCAGGCGCGGAGGTCGCGCGGGATCTGGCCGAGGATTCGCTGAGCGGCGATCCGGCGGCGCTCGATCTGGCGGAGGACGACCGCGAGGTGGTCGCGGCCAGGCTCGCGGAGCTGCCGCAGGTCTCGGAGAAGGAGTACTACGCCCCGTCGACGCGGCTCGAGGTGATCGACATCGCCCTGGACGCGGTCCGTTCGCGCCGGCTCGCTGCCGGCGAGGAGACCGACGCCGCGCTCGATCCGGGCGACTACGAGCGCGGCGACGACTGATCCAGGGGGCGCCGCGCGCCAGCTGCTTGCGCTGGCGCGGCGGCACCACGCGGCGCGCCGCCGATCGATGCGCGGCGCCTGGGACGTGCTGCGGACGCGGCGACCGGTGGTATCGTCTCTGGCGTGTTGTGGGTCCTCTTCGGGCTGTTGCTCCTCATCTCGTGGGCGGCGTACTTCACGTTCGGCCTGTCCACGGCGATCCCGATCGCGGCGAGCGTCGTCATCGCGCTCGCCGCGATCGCGCTCTTCGTGTACCGCCGCGTCAAGGCGGGGCGCGCCGCGTCCGCCCTGGAGCGCGCGATCGTCCAGCAGGGGGCGCAGCAGGCGCTCAACGCGCGGCCCGAGCGGCGCGCCGAGATCCAGGAGCTCCAGCGACAGGTCCAGGGCGGCATCAGCGCGCTGAAGACCTCGAAGCTCGGCAAGGGCAAGAAGAACGGCAGCGCCGCGCTCTACTCGCTGCCCTGGTACGTCATCATCGGCCCGCCCGGGGCGGGGAAGACGACGGCGCTCAAGCACTCCGGCCTGGTCTTCCCCTACGCGCACCCGAGCAACGGCGGCGGCGTCCGCGGCGTCGGCGGGACGCGGAACTGCGACTGGTGGTTCACCAACGAGGCGATCCTCCTCGACACCGCGGGGCGCTACACGACGGAGCAGGACGACCACGAGGAGTGGCTCGCGTTCCTGCAGATGCTCCTCAAGCACCGCGCCCGCCGCCCGCTCAACGGCATCCTCGTTGCGGTGAGCGTGGCGGATCTCATCGACGCGAACGAGCAGCACATCGAGCAGATGGGGAAGAAGCTCCGGGCGCGCATCGACGAGGTCATGACGCAGCTCCACATGGTGCTGCCCGTCTACCTCCTGTTCACGAAGTGCGATCTCATCGCGGGCTTCTCGGAGTTCTTCGGCGACATGCGCAAGAGCGACCGCGCCCAGGCGTGGGGGGCGACGCTCAAGCTGAGCGCGGACAAGACCGACCCGGGAAGGCTCTTCGACGCCGAGTTCGACGCCATGGCGAAGCAGGTCCACGGTCGCTCGCTGAAGCGGCTCGTCATGGAGCGCAGCCGGGAGGGGCGCGAGCGCGTCTACCAGTTCCCGCTCGAGTTCTCGGGCATCCGCCGGAACCTCTCCGATCTGGTCTCGACCGTCTTCATGGTCAACGCGTTCCAGGGCACGCCCATCTTCCGCGGCTTCTACTTCACGAGCGGCACGCAAGAGGGCAGGCCGCTCGACCGGGTGCTCCAGCGCATGGGCCAGGCGATGGGGATCCGCACGCACGAGGCCGTGGCTCAGCAGATCGTGGAGTCGAAGAGCTACTTCCTCCACGACGTGTTCATGAACGTCGTCTTCCCGGACGGGGACATCGCCGCGAGGAGCGCGAGCGAGATCCGGCGCCAGCGCGTCGTGCGCGGCGCGATCAGCGCGGCGGCGGCGACCCTCGGGGTCATCCTGGCGATCCCGAGCCTGGTGTCGTTCGCCAACAACCGCGAGTTCCTGCGCGAGGTCGAGGCAGACGCGCGCGCCGTCAGCGCGCTCCGGTGGGAGGACACGCGACCGCTCTCGGACAAGCTCACCGCGCTGCGGCCCGCGCTGGGTCGGCTGCAAGAGATCGACAGGGCGCGCGAGGAGGGACCGCCGGACGGGATGGGCTGGACGATGTTCCAGGGAGAGACGGTCTATCCCCCGCTGTTGCACGTCTACATCGCGAGCCTCCAGAACGGCTTCGTGATCCCGTGCAAGCAGCGGCTCGAGGATCGCCTCAAGCTCGCGAAGGGAGAGCACTACCTGCGCGAGCGGAACAACCTCAAGCTCTACCTGATGCTGAGCGACGTCGAGCACCTCGACGTCGACTGGGCCAGGGACAGGTTCACCTCGCTCTGGGCCGAGGTGCTCCGGCCGACGTCGAACCTCAACGAGACCGAGCTGAAGAAGCAGCTCGAGCGGCACGTCACGTACTACCTGTCACTGATCAAGCAGAAGAGGGTCACGCCCATCGCGCACAAGGCGGAGCTGGTCGCGAGCGTGCGCGCGATGCTCCAGGCCGTGCCGGTGCGGAAGCGCTACTACGACTTCTTCGTCAACTCGATCATCGAGGAGAAGTACGACGAGACGGGCGACAACAGCCGCGCGAACCGCAAGTACCCCCCGCTCACGCTCGGCGACATGTTCGCCGACCGCCACGACGTGCTGAAGGTCATCGGCAGCAAGCAGTACGCCAAGGAGAAGCGCTGGAAAGAGGTCGACGGTCCGTACACCGAGAAGGGGCACTTCGAGGTGCTCGAGAAGGTCCGCCGAGGCGCCGATCTCTTGAGGGAAGAAGAGTGGGTCGTTCCGCTCGCGCCCGGAGAGAACGCCGCGATCGACAAGGACCTGGACGGCCTCGCTGCCGACTACGACGCCCGGTACATCGCGCAGTGGACCGATTGGATGGCGGACCTCACCGTGCGGATGCCGGCCAACCTGAAGGAGGCGAAGGAGCTCTACATGGAGCTCGCCAAGCCGGACTACCCGTACCTCCGCATCCTCCGCGCGCTCGAGGACAACACGCAATGGAAGCGGGATCGCAGCGCGCTCGAGGACACGGGCTTGTTCAAGCGCGGGAAAGAGCACGTCGAGAAGAAGATCGAGCAGAAGACGAGGTTCAAGGTCCCCCTCGACGTGAAGCTCATACGAAACCGTACGAGCTCGGTCCCGGACGAGTTCAAGCGGACCGTCGAGTTCGGCGTTCCCACCGCGCCGAGCGGCTCGGCGCCGATCACGGACACGCCCCTGGCGAGGTACATCTCGCTTCTCAGCTCCCTCCGCGACGAGATCCAGCGCCTTGAGGATGTGAACCCCAACGTCGACGCGCGCCTCATGGCCGAGCGGCTGGTCGAGGTGATAAGGCAGGCGGACGCGCTCCTCCAGCCCTTCGACGAGCGGGCCAAGACGCTGCTCCGGCCGCTCTTGCTGACCCCGCTCCAGGTGGTGGCCGCGCGGCTGCCGCCGCTCGCGGCGGTCTCCCGCTTCCCCGCAGCGTCGGCAGCTGCCCCGCGCTGAGCGGCGCGGCGCCGGTCAGACCTCGATGCGGATCTCGTCGCGGCCTGGCTGCACCGCGCCGGTCGCCGGATCGAGCGAGAGCACCATCTCGACCGCGTCCTCGCCGTTGTCGCTGTAGTACCGCGGACGCACACCCATCGCCGTGAAGCCGAGCTTCCGGTAGAGCCGGATCGCCGCCCGGTTCGAGCGGCGCACCTCGAGCAGGACCAGCCGCACTTGCTGTTGCTGCGCGTACTCGAGCGAGCGGCTCATCAGCGCCGTCGCGAGCCCGCGTCGCCGCGCGGTCGGGCACGTGGCGACGTTGAGCACGTGCAGCTCGTCGACCACGTGCCACGCGATGAGGAAGGCGAGCGCGCGTCGCTCCTCGCGCGCGACCCAGCAGCGCGTCCATGGGCGGCGCAGCTCTTCTCGCGCCGAGAACTGCGGCACGTCGAAGGCCGCGGCCGCGACCGCATCGATCTCGTCGAGCGCAGCGTCGTCCGCGGACTCGGCCGTCAGCTGGATCAGCGTGGCCGAGCCCTTCGTCGCGTCGCGCTTCACCTCGCAACCTCCGTGGGACAGCCGGAGACGATCTGGACCTGCCCCACCCGCCCGCTCTTGAGCTTCTGGCACACATCCCCGAGGAGCTCTACGACAGCGGGGGACCTCCAGCGCCAGCCGTTCTCCAGGTCGTACGGGACCACCTCCTCATCCAGGTAGACGTTGGTCTGCCCGTCCTCGGGTGGCGGATCGACGAGGTCGAACTCGCAGGAGACGACGATGCTGGCGATCCTTGAGAGGACGTTGCCCAGCGTGTCGAGGTCTTCCACCTTGAAGTAGAAGGGGCTCACGAACTGCGCCGCGCCGCCGGCGAGCGCCATCTGGTCGAGGACATCGCCGTAGAACTCGCTCCCCGGGATGCCGACCACATAGACCTCGATCCCGCTCGTCGCGAGCCGCGCGATCGCGGCGACCGTATCGTCGCGATCGAGGCACCCTCCTGGTCCCGAGAGGCCCGAGGGCGCGCAGCAGTTCTCCTCGGGGCATTGCTGCTCGATGTTGGCGATGCAGTCCTCGGCGCTGCACGTCGCGGAGCTGTTGCAGTTCGGGCCGCCGTCAGTCGCGAGCACGACGATGGTCTTGCCCGGGAGCTCCACGAGCTTCGGCGCGAGCGCCGCGAGCGTCGCCGCGGTCGGCGTCCCGCCGAGAGGCTCGATGCGCGTCGCCGAGCGGAACTTCGAGGTGGTCGTGGCGCCTTCCTGCGAGGCCGCGAAGGGATCTCCCGGGGTGACGGGGAAAACTTCACCGCCCGGCCTGCACGGCGCCTCGGCGGTCGCGTCCAGCGGGAACACGGCGGCGCCGACGTTGATCAGTGGACCCAGGTTGCGTACGAGGTCGACCGCGGCCTCGCGAACCCGGTCGTAGCGGGTCGCGCGCGATGAGGCGGGGCTGAGCATGCTGCCCGACGCATCGAGGACGAAGTAGAGGTTCGGCGCTTCGGAGATCTCCACCTGGTGGATCTGATTGCCGCAGAGCCCACCCGCGTCCACGGGTGGTGGTCCGCTCGATCCTCCGGGCCCTGGGTCGAACCCGTCCTCCGGCTCCTGTGCACCCTGGCCGCTGCCGCTGCGTGGAGGCTGCTTCGGGCCGTCGTCCTTGCAAGCGGACATCGCCGCGCCGCCGAGCGCGAGCGCGGCCCCGAGGCGGCAGAGCATGCCGCGGACGCCGGCCCGCTGCTTCACGGCCGTCTTCATGGAGAGCAGCGTATCACGCCCGTTCGCACCGGCAGCGCCGGCGCCGGCGGCGAGCGCCGACGCGTGCGAGCTCAGGGCTCTCGGTAGAACCTGGGCACCCGGCGCGAGATGCTCGTCAGCACCTCCCAGGCGATCGTCCCCGTCAGCGCGGCGATCTCTTCCACGCTGATCGTCGCGCGCCCGAGCGGGCCGTCCTGTGTCCCGAGGAACACGACCTCGTCGCCCACGCGTGTTCCCGGCACGTCCGTCACGTCGAGCATCGTGAGGTCCATCGACACGGCGCCCGCGATCGGCGCGCGCTGACCGCGCACGAGGGCGGCCCCGCGGTTCGACAGCTGGCGGCTCAGGCCGTCGGCGTACCCCATCGGCACGGTGGCCACGACGCTCTCTCGCGAAGCTTGCCAGGTGTGGCCGTAGCCGATCCTGTCGCCCTTCGCGATCGTGCGGAGCGCGACGACCTCGCTGCGCACCCGGATGACCGGCTTGAGGTCGGGCGCGAGCCCTGCGCACGGCGAGATGCCGAACAGCGCGACCCCGGGTCGAACGATGTCGAGCCACGCTGCGGGGAGGCGCAGCATGGCCGCGCTGTTCGAGGCGTGTCGAACCCGCGGCGTGAGCCCGAAGCTCTTCGCCCGCTGCTCGATTTCCTCGAAGCGCCTCATCTGCTCGATCGTCACGCCGAGATCGTCGGCGTCCGCGCAGGCGAGGTGGGTCATGAGCCCGTCGAGCCTGACCTCCGGGTGCTTGGCGAGCATCGCGAACACCGCCTCGAGCTCCGAGCTCGCGGCGCCGAGCCGTCCCATGCCGGTGTCGACCTTGAGATGGACGCCGACGCGATCGCGCTGCTCGAGCCGCACCACGCTCGCGAGGCGCTCGATCTGGCCGGCGTCGTAGACGACGGGCACGAGATCCCGCGCCATGATTTCCTCGAACCCCTCGCGGCGCGGGCCGTAGTAGCCGCCCATGACGAGGATGGGCAGCCGGATGCCGGCGTCTCGCAGCTCGATGGCCTCCTCCAGAAGTGCGACGCCCAAGCCGGGGATGCCGGCGCGCTCGAGCGTCCGCGCGACTGCCGGCGCGCCGTGTCCGTAGGCATCGGCCTTGAGCACGCCCCAGATCTGCGGCCGCTTCGCGCCGTTCAGCGCTCGCTCGAGGACCCGGAGGTTGTGCCGCAGGTGCGCGAGGTTCACCTCCGCGCGGGTCGGCCGCACTGCGTCCGCCGGCGCCGCCCGCCGTGGCCGCAGCACCCGCACGGGGCCAGCGCTCGATCCGAGCCCTTCGAGGGGCGACGCCGTGCCGTTGCGATCAGGAGTCGTGCTGCTGAGCTCTGTGGGCGCGTGCGAGGCGGACATCGTGTACGCGGATAGCCCTACGCTCGATCGCGGGTCAAGATTCCAGGCCATCTTGGTGGGACAAGGTGAGGCATGTTCGCCGAGCGCTGCGCGGCCGGTCAGAAGCAGCCGCGCATGCACCGCGTGTACTTGCCGGAGCATCCCTTCTCGCAGCCGGCGGACTTGCAGTCCCGCTGGCACTCCTTCCAGCTCGCCTCGCATGCCGCGCTGCACTCCGCCCCCGGCGGCGCAGCGTCCTCGGCGGCGCTCGGCGCAGTCTCGGGGGCGCCAGCGTCCGCCTCGTCCGCGGGCGCGACCACATCGGCGGTCAGGAGCCTGGGCGGTGGGGCGAGCGCGCTCGTCGGCTCCGGCACGGTGGGAGCCCGGCTGCTGGGCGGGCTCCACTCGCCTTCGTCGAAGTCGCTGGCGTGGCTCAGCTGCCTCGCCCGGAGCGTGGCGTACTCGACGCGATCGCGCGTCTGGCTGAACGTATAGAACTGGAGCCACTCGTCCCAGCACGCGCGCCGCAGCGTCGGCTTGACGTCGGCCAGCGAGTCGAGCGCCATGCAGTGCTCGAAGCGTACGTCCCCCTCGTAGACCGCGTTGATGCTCGCGCCGCACGCGGTCACCGAGGCGGCTAGGCATAGGAGGGTCCTGAACCGCACGGGGTACGAACACCGATAGCAGAAAAGCTCCGTCCCGGTGTCACACCTGGCCTGCCCTCGCAGGGACGTGGCGGGTCGCCTGGTCGAGGTGCTCTCCGGTTGAACTTTGCCCTGCGATGCCGTACGTTGCCGCCCCTTCGCACCGGCGGCGGCGGCACAACGCCTCCGCGCCGGGCGCCTCAACGGAGCCTGTCCATGTTCCTCATGCTGTCGAAAGGTCCTCGGAAGACCACGCGCTCCAAGTCGAAGCGCCATCGGTCCAAGCTGAAGGCGAAGAACCGCAACCGGCGGAACCGCATCTACCAGCGCACCTGATGGCTGCAGCGCGCGCGAGCGAGACTTCTGTCTCGCTCGCCGCGCTGTGCTTCGATCTCGGGGCTGCCCCTTGGACTAGGGGCCGCCCTTTTTCAGCTCGGTCAGCACCAGCTTGGCGACCGCCTTGAGCGTGTCGAACACCCCGACGCCGGTCCGCGCAACCCCCTCGAAGTCGGGGACGTTGGTCGGGTTGAGCAGCGACCGGAGCTCTTCGACCGTGCCGATCTCCGGCAGATCCCTCTTATTGTACTGGATAACGTACGGGATCTTGTCGAGCGAGTAGCCTTGCTCGCCCAGGTTCGTGCGGAGATTCTCCACCGACTCCTGGTTCGCCTCGATGCGGCCGAGCTGTGAGTCCGCCACGAAGACCACGCCGTCGACGCCCTTCAGGATGAGCTTGCGGCTCGCGTCATAGAAGACCTGCCCCGGCACCGTGTACAGGTGGAACCGCGTCTTGAAGCCGCGGATCTCGCCCAGCGCGAGCGGGAGGAAGTCGAAGAAGAGTGTCCGGTCGGTTTCCGTGGCGAGGGAGATCATCTTCCCCTTCGCGTCCGGGTTGGTGCGCTCATAGATGTACTGCAGGTTCGTCGTCTTGCCGCAGAGACCCGGCCCGTAATAGACGATCTTGCAGTTGATCTCGCGCGCCATGTAATTGATGAAGCTCATCGACCGCGCTCCTAGTCGTTGAAGAGGTTGTCGATGTCCTCGTCGGTGATCTCGGCGAACGGCGAGTCGGCGCCAGGCTCCTGCACCTTCTTGAGCAGTGCCTCGAAGATGTGGTTGAGCTCCTCGCTCGCCTTTCGCACCCGGAGCCTCACCAACCCGAGGCTCGACTTTGAGTCGAAGATCACCACGAGGATGACGCGGTTCCCGACCAGCTGGATGTGGATGTTCGCCTTCTCACCCTCGTGGAACTGCGTGGCGAACTCGTTCTCCTTGAGGAGCTTCGCCATCCCGCCCGTTGCGGCGATGTTCCCCGCCGTCAGCGAGGCGAGCGACGTGGTGTCGAGGTTGTCCACGTCTCCGCTCGCGGCGATCAGTTGCCCGTTCTTGTCAACGATGAAGACGACCTTCGCATTGGCGTCCTTGACGAGGCGATCCACCACGCTCTGGATCTGATTGAATTCCTCCTCGTACATCACCATCTGAGGGTTGACCATCGTTCCTCCGCCAGCGCTCTCGCGATGGGGCCCTGGGCATTGCGGGCTCTGTAGCCCTTGTCATCACCGGGCGCCGCACGTGCGGTCCCCGACCATCGTCATCCAACTGGCTTCCCGCTGTGCGGGCCTGCCTTACCACCGGTACCACGTTCGCGGCGCCACGCTCGCTGCCTAGGGCTTGCATGGCCGGCTCGCTGCGCGCAATGCGGCTGCTCCTCGACCGTGCGCCCGTACATCTTGGGACGTTTCTATCCGAAGCAGGTGCGGCGGAGCAAGGCGGCCCTTTCTGGAAGTTGGAGGATCCCGCGGCGGAGCCCCTCCGAGCGGTGCTCGAGCTCGACGGAGCTCGCTCCCACCCCCGACTCCATCCGCCTCGGTTCCGGTGCTCTCCTGGCGCCCTTCCGTGGTTGCCGACCGGGTGAGCCGATCTGTAAGTAATTGAATTTAATATATTTTCTAGAATCGGCTGCGTTCGGGTTGGCGTTCGGACTGCCGCTTCGGCCTCGTCCGGGCGCGCTGCTCGTGGACCCGCCCCGCGTCGCCCCTGTGGTTCGGGCAGAAGGTTCGAAAAATTCCTGGGATCGGCGCGGGCGATGCGGCGGGCTCATGAACGAGCTCCTCGACGTGCGAGATCCCGGATCGCCCTGCCGGGCGCCCCGCTGGGTCGAGCGCGTCAGCACTTGACCTGGGCCGCTGCGGCGCTCACGCGGGCGAGGCTTGCGCTTGACCGATGGCTTCGGCCACGGGATAGCGCCGTGGATGCGTGACGCGCTCAGCCGGACCGAGCCTCGTGAGATCGAGCTCAACCTGGGGACGACGAGGAAGCGCCTCTCCGGCGCGCTCGCTACGGGGGTGGCGGCCCTGGCGTGCGCCACGTCGATCGGCTCGGAGGCTCGCGCGGAGCTCGGCGCGGTTCACCCCGAGGTGCTCGCCGCGCACGCGGCTGTCCGCGCGGCGAGGGCGCCGGAGGTTTACGGCGCGTTGCGCGAGCTCTGGCGCACGTGGGACCGCGCAGATCCGACGCAGGTCGAGGAGGCGATCGCATCGATCGCGGAGAGCGGCGCGACCAGCGCGCCTGCCCGCGTCTACGCGGAGCTTCTTTCGGCGTACGCGCGCAGGCGGCGGGGCGATCTCGACGGCGCGGTCATGAAGATCCAAAAGCTCGGGTTCATCGGTCGCTGGGCGACGATCGGCCCGTTCGACAACGAGAACAAGGCGGGCTTCGATCGCGCGTTCGGGCCCGAGGAAGAGCTCGACCAACCGCTCACGGCGGGCAGGACGTACGACGGCAAGGCGCGGGCGGTCCGCTGGCGCGTGCCGCCCGAGGCGCCGCAGTACGGATGGTTCGATTTCGGCGACTTCATCCGTCCGGTAGAGGGTGTCTGCGGCTACGCGACGACGTCTGTCCGCGCGAAGGCGGGGACGCGCGCGCCTCGGCCGATCTCGGTCTGGGTCGGCTCGGATGGCGCGTTCAAGCTGTTCTGGAACGGCGAGAAGGTCCTTGCCGATCCGGGGTATCGCGAGCTCGACATCGATCGGTTCGCCGCGCTGGTGTCGCTCAAGCCCGGCTACAACCGCCTGACGATCAAGGTCTGCGGGGGCGCGTCGGCGCCCAAGTTCGCGCTGCGCATCGGTAACGAGAAGGGAGCTCCGGATCTCGATCTAGAGGTGGCCTCCGACATCGGGACGCAGGTGACGGCGCCGCAGGGGCAAGCGGGCGGCGCCAGACGCACGGGCGACGCGCGGGCGCAGGCCGAAGGATCGACCTCGGGCGTGAAGCTCGCCGCGCGTGCGCCTGCCGTCGAGGGGCCCATGCAGGCGTTCGAGCGCGCCGCGGGCGCCGCCCGGCCTTCGCCTGTCCTGCTGGAGGCGTTCGCGCGCTACCTCATGCTCACCGGCGGCGATGCCGAGGGCGAGCACAGAGCGCGCGATCTCGCGCGCCGCTCCGCCGAGGCCGAGCCGAGCGTGCGTCGCTACCTGCTCGCGGGCCAGCTCTCGGAGGATAGGAACCAGCAGCGCGCGTGGATCGAGCGCGCCGCTGCGCTCGCGGGCCGTGGCCGCGAGGACGTCGATGTCCTGCTCTCCCAGGCGCGGCTCGCGCAGACGAGCCCGAACTGGCGGGAAGCGGCCCCGATCTACGAGCGCATCCTGGCCGCCGATCCCGATCACGTGACCGCCACCCTCGGGCTCGTCGACCTCTACGTGGAGGCGGGGCTGAAGCGCACCGCCCTCGCCACGCTGGAGCGAGCGCTGTCGCGCCAGCCGAGCAGCGTCTCGTTGCTCCGCGCATCGGCGGCGCAGCTCCGCGCCCTCGGCCGCGACACGGAGGCCGTCGAGATGGAGGCGCGGTACGCGGCGCTGCGCTTCGACGACTCGAGCTTCCTGCACCAGCAGGTCGACCTCGCGGTGGCGCGCCGCGATCCTGCCGGCGCGGAGCGGTGGCTCGAGCGCTTCCTCCGCAGCGAGCCTGACTCCGTCTGGGCCCGCTCGGTCGCGGCGCGCACGTACCGAGCGCTCGGTCAGGGCGATCGCGCCCTCGCTGCCCACCAGCGCGCGCTCGCCATGGCGCCGGAGGACATCGGTACGCTGCGGGCGCTCTCGGATCTCTACGGCGAGGAGGGCAACCGGGAGGTGCAGCTGGAGATGCTGCAGCAGATCCTGGCGATCAGCCCTCAGGCGAAGGACGTGCGCGAGTACATCGAGCACATCGAACCGCCGAAGCCGCGCGCTGACGAGGCCTACGCCTGGGCGCCCGACCGCTTCCTGCCGATGCGGCGCAGCGCTGACCGGCAGTATCCCAAGCGCACGCTCCGCAGCCTGACGGTCACCACCGTCTTCCCGAACGGCCTCGCCAGCCGTTTCCGGCAGGTCGTCTTCCAGCCGCTCACGGACGAGGCTGCGGCGAGCGCCCGGCAGTACGCCTTCGAGTACCAGGCCGATCGCCAGACCGTGAGCCTCCGGGCCGCGAAGGTCTACCGGGCCGACGGCAAGGTCGACGGGGCGATCGAGAGCGGGGAGGCGGGCGCGAACAACCCGGCGCTCGCGATGTACACCTCGGCGCGCACGTTCTACGTCAGCTTCCCGCGGCTCAACGCCGGCGACGTTGTCGAGCTGCGGTACCGCATCGACGACGTCAGCCCTCGCAACGAGATCGCCGATCACTTCGGCGAGATCGAGTACCTCCAGGGAGACGAGCCGATCGCCAGCAGCGAGTACGTGCTGATCACGCCGAAGGCGAAGCCGTTCCACATCTTCGCGTCCCCCCTGCCTGGCCTCGTGCGCGAGACCAAGGAAGACGCCGACCGACGCATCTTCCGCTTCTCTGCCGCCTCCGTCCCGGCGGTCGCCCCCGAGCCGGCGATGCCCGCGTGGTCCGAGATCCTCGCGCACGTTCACGTCTCGACGTTCAAGAGCTGGGACGAGGTCGGCTCCTGGTACTGGGGCCTCGCGCGGGAGCAGTTCGATGTGGACGATGAGGTGCGCAAGCGAGTGCGCGAGATCACGAAGAACCTCAACGACGATCTGAGCAAGGTCCGCGCGATCTACAAGTACGCGACCGAGACGCGCTACGTGGCGCTCGAGTTCGGCATCGACGGCATCCGCCCGAGGAGGTGCGCCCAGACGCTCGCTCGCGGCTGGGGCGACTGCAAGGACAAGGCGACGCTGATCGTCACGATGCTCCGCGAGATCGGCATCCCCGCGACGATCGTCCTCGTGCGCACCCGCATGCGAGGCGGCATCGAGCCGGAGCCCGCGAGCCTCGCTCCGTTCGACCACGCGATCGCGTATGTGCCTTCGCTCGACCTCTACCTCGACGGAACGGCAGAGCACTCCGGCTCGACCGAGCTGCCGATCATGGATCGCGGAGCGATGGCGCTTCAGATCAACGAGGGCAAGCCGAAGCTCGTTCGCCTCCCGGAGCCCGCGCCGGAGGCTTCCGTCGTGCACCGGACCGTCGACATCGCGCTCGGCGCCGACGGGTCGGCTCAGCTCGGGGTCGACATCCAGGTGGCTGGCGCGTTCGCGCCGGATTGGCGGACCCGCTACATGGCGGAGGGGACGCGCCGCGATCGGGCAGGTCGGGACCTCGCGGCGGATTTCGGAACGGTCGAGCTGGCTCCCGGCAAGGCGGGCGTCGAGGTGAACGACCTCGAGGACATCGAGCTGCCGGTGAGGCTGCGGGCGAGAGGAAAAGCTGTCGCGCTTGCTCGCGCGGAGGGCGACAGCCTGTCGGTCCCAGCTGTCCCCGCCCAGCGCCTCGCCACCGAGTTCGCCTCCCTCTCGGTGCGCACCCGCGACGTGATCATCCCTGCGCTCACCACGCGCCGGGATGAATGGTCGATCCGCCTCCCTGCAGGGTGGCGCGTCACGAGGGTGCCGCTGCCCCAGGAGGTGGACACCCCTTTCGGCAAGTTCTCCATCTCGGTCGAGCAGTCCGCAGGGAAGATCGTCGTCCGCAGCCAGATTTCCCTCACGAAGTCCCGGATCAAGCCGTCCGAGTACATGGCCTTCAGGAGGTTCTGCGAGACGGCGGACCGCGCGTTCGGTCAGCGGGTCGTGCTCGGCAAGTGAACGAAGGCCTGCGCCTACGGCCCCAGGAGCTCGTCGACCGGCACCTGCCCCCTGCCTGGACCTTGACAACCTCGCGGCAGGTCGCCATAAAGCGCCCCCTCTACGCATCTCTGCGGCACGGAACAGCCTCTCCGGTGGTTCGGAGGGTGGCCGCTGGGAGCGGTAGGCACTCGGATCGAGGGCGTCATGCCGAAGATGAAGACGAACCGCGCCGCGGCCAAGCGGTTCAAGGTGACCGGCTCCGGCCGAATTCGCCGCAGCAAGTGCGGGCTCAACCACTGCATGCAGGAAAAAAGCAAGAAGCGCCTGCGTCGTCTCCGCAAGAACGACATGGTCGATTCGGCGATGGAGAAGCGCGTCAAGCTGCTTCTTCCTTACGGCTGACCCTGGATCAGTGAGGTAAAACTCCGATGCCGCGCGTAAAAAGAGGGTTCAAGGCCCGTCGTCGTCGCAACCGCGTCCTCAATCAGACCGAGGGCTACTTCCTCGGCCGGAAGAATCGCTTCCGTCAGGCGGTCGAGGTCCTGCGTCATGCCTGGGAGTACGGCTACATCAGCCGCAAGCTCAAGAAGCGTGATTTCCGCCGTCTCTGGATCACCCGGATCAACGCTGCCGCGCGCCTGAATGGCACGACCTACTCTCGTCTCGTCAACGGGCTCAAGAAGGCAGGCATCGCGCTCGACCGGAAGGTCCTTTCGGAGATCGCGATCCACGATCCGGCGTCGTTCGGTGCCGTGGCAAAACTTGCAGCGCCTGCCGTAGCGAAGTGACGGCTCCGGGCGGTCTGTCTGCTCGTTCAGCCGAGCTTCCGTCAGCTGACCGAGTCTGCTAGACCGCCCCGTCCAGACGCCAACGCTACAATCTGTAACATTTCTTACGCTGAGCTGGCCTCATTCAGAGGCCGCTCGGGCCATGCGCCGTAGGCATACAGGTCCGAGCGCGTCATCGTTGTGAGGGCAAGTCGTTACGTCCATGACGTAAACGGCGTCGCTCTTCCCCACGGTGAGGCGAATGAGTGCCGAACAAATGCACAGTGTGCACATCCTGCACGCCGGCTACGCATCTTTGATGGCACGCTATGACCCTGCTGCCAGGGTAAGATCGGACCCACCTTCAGGATCTCTGAGCGCTCCGCCGGGTAGCCACCGCCCTTCGACGTGGGCCTCGACGTTCAGGTCCTGACGTCTCCCTCAGGCCATTCCCGTCCGTCATCCCCGGTCTGGGGGTGTACTTCGCTGCGAACTCCGCTGAGCCTGGCCCGATGCCTGGAAATACTAACTTTCCAGGCGATCTGTCGTGAAAAATAACCTTCTCCGCCTTCGGCCGTCGGGTGAGGGCTCGACATTGCCATCGGGAGGCCCAGGTTCAGGAAACATCGAAGCTCACTGAGAGAACGGCCTCAGCGATCGGCTTCGGCCCATCCTATACGCTGGAAAGGACAGCGCATTCCCTTGCCTGTGCTGCGAGGGCGACCCACCAAACCGTGGGAGGCCGGCGAGCTCGATGTGCCCCCAAGGAGACAGGTTGCCGATGTTGTTGCGTCCCCACAAGCGTACCCAGCCATGCAGTTCGGCTCGGTCGCAGCGAAATGTTTCGCTCGACACGACACGGACGGCACCTTCCACTCTACACACCGCGCCCAGGTCAAGCTCTCAAACGGGAGAACACGGAACGCACGCCAATAAAGGCACTGTTCTTGCTTCTGGAGTTAGGCTGCCATCGGGAGCTGGCTCAACGGCAGCACTCTGCAAGAGCAGGCCTGCCCCAGGCGCGAAGAGTTCGACCGGAATCAAAAGAAAGCACCAGCGGTTGCCAGTTTCAACAGGGGCTCCTTCGGTCAGCACCTGCTCCCTGTTTGGCACGAAATCGTCTCGCCTGCCGCTGAAAGGTGGCGAGGCATTTCAATCTCGCAAGGTCAGCCGTTTAGAAGTGAACGCCGACACAAAGACCAAGATGAGCACGTCGACCGCCCGCCGTCCAGAAACTGCGCGGAGAAACTCCAAGTCCTCTGCTGTAGGTACCTCTGCGCGGCTCGCGGCATCCAAGAGCTCGCAGGGAGCCGAGACCGCATCGGCTCCCCGGCGGGCGGCATCGCAGACCACCGATCCGGGGGTCTCCGAGGTCGAAGGATTCGGGGACAGCCAGTCGCCGCGCTCGCACTTTCAAGGAGCTACCACCGTGGAGGGAGCCGCCATGAGGTCGACCAAGAGCAACGCCACTGTAGTGAAGGGCGACCCGCTCGCTCAGGGTGGGACAGCCACGCCAGAAGTCGCAGCCCTCAACCTTCTGGAAGACGACCAGGCGGAGGAGACCGCCGTCCGACCCCGCCCGGCGGAGATCCTGGATGAGGATCGGGCGGCCGACTTCATCGACCTGGACATCGGGCCGATCGAGCGGCTGCCTCAGCCCGAGCGGACGAGGAACCAGGATCGGGAGCTGAAGGATGTCGAGGACGGCGGCGGCGACTCGATGCTCGCCCGCTACTTCCGCGACATGGCGCTGCATCCTGTCATGGGGCCGGACGAGGAGCTCGACACCGCACGCGCGGTCGAGCGCACGGAGGTGGACCACTGGGTGGCTCTGCTCTCGTACCTGCCAGCGGCCGAATACATCCTCACCGCGCTCGAGGAGGATGTCGTGAAGGCCGGCGAGGATGAGGTGAAGGCTCCGCAGATCGCGGAGCTGCAGAAGCTCGTCCGCCTGGCGAAGAAGCAGAAGGGGAAGCTGCTGCCCGAGCAGGAGAAGCCGTGGACCCAGCTCTCCGAGGAGCTCGCTGCCGCCGTCCGGCTGCCCGACTCGGATCGCCTCTGGATGGCGCGTGCCTTCAACATCGCGCGCGATCTCGTGCGCGAGCCCGACTTCGAGGACGACGTGAGCGATCCCGAGGAGACGCGTCCCACGCGGCCGAGGCTCCCCTTGTCCAGCTCGTACCGCCGGTATCTCGACCGGGTCGAGCGATCCTTCCAGGCGCAGCACGACGCGAAGAACCGCTTCGTGAAGGCCAACCTCCGGCTCGTCGTGTCGATCGCACGCCGATACAACCGCGGGCGTCTGCCGCTCATCGACCTGATCCAGGAGGGCAACATCGGGCTGATGAAGGCGGTCGAGCGCTTCGATCACAGCCGCGGCTACCGCTTCTCGACCTATGCGTCCTGGTGGATCAGGCATGCGATCAGCCGAGCTCTGGCCGACAAGGGCCGCGCTGTCCGCATCCCGGTCCACATGCTCGACACGTACAACCGCGTAGCGCGGGCGACGCAGGCGATCATCGCGCGCACTGGGCACGAGCCGACGATCGAGGAGCTCGAGAAGGAGACGGGGGTTCCGCGCGAGAAGCTCGACAAGGTGAAGGACTTCTACGCGGAGACGCCGTTCTCTCTCGACCGCCCGGTCGGTGACGAGGACGGGCGGAAGTTCATCGACTTCCTTCAGGAGGAGAACGCGCTGTCGCCGTTCGACCACCTGGCGAACAGGAAGTGGAGCGACGAGGTCCGGCGGCTTCTGACGACGCTCACGCCGATCGAGTCGCGGATCATCCGCTGGCGCTTCGGGCTCGACGATGAGGATGAGCTCACGCTCAAGGAGATCGGCGACAAGTACAACCTGTCGCGCGAGCGCATCCGTCAGCTCCAGGAGCAGGCGCTCGGCAAGATCCGCAAGCAGATGCGCGACTACTGAGCGACGAGCTCAGCAAGGGCGATGATGCGGCCGCGCAGCGCAATGCTTGCGCGGCCGCACTGCTCGAGCCGCCTGATCCCGCTTGTGCGTGAGCACGCGCAGCGGCGAGCGGGGATCGGGAGCTCGTCGCGGCTGCAGTACGTGGCCGTGGACGCCCGCGCCTTCACGGTGTGCGCGCACCCTTCCAGAGCTCGTCGGCGAGCGCACCGACGAAGTCGTCGATTGCCCTTCGTACCGGCTCGATCTTCCCCGGGACGTCCGCGGCCAGGACGGCGAAGGCGATCGGAGATCGGCCGGGAGGCGGGAGGACGTAGCCGGAGAGGGCCACCACCGAGGCGAGCGTCCCCGTCTTGGCGCGGATGGCGCGCTCCTTCGACCACCCGCGGAAGCGGCCGCGCAAGGTCCCGTCCACGCCACCGATCGCGAGCTGCGCGGTGAAGTCCGCGCCGAGCGCGGGATCGAGGAGCGCGGCGCGGAGCAACCGGACGATGGACTCTGGCGAGGCACGAGCCGCGTCGAACAAGCCGGAGCCGTTCCGCAGGACGACGCCCTCTCCGAAGGCGTCGAGCTCGCTCAGGATCTCGCCGACCAGCTCCGCCGCAGCCTCAGCTGTGCCGGGGCGTCCGCGCTTCTCGGCGGCGAGCGTCTTGAAGATCGTCTCTGCGTAGAAGTTGTCGCTGTCCTTCCCGAGGGCGGCGAGGAGCTCGCCGAGAGGCGCCGAGCGGTGAGCCACAAGGAGCCGCTTCTGATGCTCGCCGCCGAGCCGCACCTCACCCGAGACCTCGACGCCCACCTCCTGCAGCATCTCCTTGAGCGCGTACGCCACGACCATGCGCGGATCATCGACGCGCCTCGCGAGGCTCACCGCGCGGCCGCCCTCCGGAACGTGCCCGCTGAGGTGCGCGACGAGGCGCTGACCGCTCGGCTCGAGTCGGAGGACGATCTTCTCAGGCGTGCCGCGCTTCGCGGTGGTCACGGTGCCACGGAGCACCGTGAAGCCTGGAGGATCGATCGCGACCGAAGCGGCCTGACCCGCTCTCGACGGGCGCACCGTGAAGCGCAGGGCATTCGCGTTCAGCGAGGCCGCAGCGACCGGGGCGCGGAAAGCCGCCCACTCATCCGGCTGCTGCTCGAAGGCCGGAGGCACAAAGCGCGCGTCGAAGTACCCCTGGTCGATCGCGATCGCCGTGACCTTGCGGATGCCGGCCGCGCGCAGCTCGCGCGCCATCTCCCAGAGATCGCGCGTCCTGAGCGACGGATCTCCCGCACCTCGGAGCACGAGCTCGGCGACGCTCCCGTTCGATGCCTCCCCGTAGAGGCCCGTCAGGTAGCGGTAGCCCGGGCCGAGCAGGCGCAGCGCAGCGGCTGCGGTGAAGAGCTTCGCGTTGGATGCGGGGTTGTACAAGCCGCGCTCATCGAAGGCGGCGAGGGTCGCTCCGCTCGCGATGTCGAGCGCGAGCACGCCGACCCGCCCCCCCGAGCGGCGCACGCCGATGGTGAGCTTCTCGAGCTGCTCTCGAGCGCGGCCTGGGTCGAATTTTCGAGGTCCATGCGCTCCGAGGGGCGACCGGGGTGCGCTCGGGGCACCGGGTACGCCGTGCGTGGGCTCCTCCTTGCGGGTCGAGCGCTCCGCGGGACTCGTGCCGCCGTCGAGCGGCTGTGAGCCGCCCGGGCGGGCGAGGATCGACGAGAGCACGAGCGCGACCACGGATACGGCGCGGCGGGGATGTCGAGGCATGACGGCTCTCCGGCTCTACAATGTCTCCACCGCGGGCGCTTCCTCCGGTCGACCGCTCGGCGCAGCCGGGCGATGCTCCTCCGTGCGCGCTCGGGGTTGTCCTTGTAAAGGAGAGCTTGCTAGGGTGCGCGCAGGCACTCCTTCACGTTCTGTTCGAAGGGAGGACACCGTGTCCCAGCAGCATTCGACCCGCGCGCTCTTGCCGCTCATCATCCTCGCGGCGGCGGCATGCTCCGGCGCCAAGCCCAAGCAGGCAGGGGAAGACTACAACTTCGACCAGGCAACCTCCGACCAGGCCGCACCGGCGGAGACGGGCAGCTCCGACGCCGCCGAGACGAGCGCGTCACCGGACAACGGCGGCGGGCTCAACGTCGACCAGAAGAAGCAGATGGAGATCGCGCTGCGGCGCGGGGGCGACAAGGCGGCGAACTGCGCCGAGGTCGTGCCCAGCGCGCCGACGGGCGAGGGCGAGGTCAAGGTCGTGTTCGACGGCCAGAAGGGGCGCGTGACCGACGTGCTGGTCGGACCGCCCTTCGCCGGAACGCCTGTCGAATCTTGCGTCAAGCGTGCCTTCGTCGGAGAGATCGTGCTGCCGTTCGATGGCGAGCCGCTCGAGGTCCCGTACACAGTGAAGCTGCCGTCGAAGAAGTCTGGCTCCGCGCCCTCCAGCACGAAGACTCCATGAAGAGCTCCGCCCTCGCCGTCGCCGCCGTGCTCGCGTTGACCGCTGCTTCCGCCGACGCGGAGGAGCCAGCGGCACCTCCGCGGTATCCGCCGTCGTCAGCGCGCGTGAAGGTCATCGTCGGCGGGGTGGCCGTGACGGCCCTCGCCTATGGCGCGGCGTTCCTGGCCGCGTCCTCTTGGCCCGAGGTGCCCGGGTCGAGCGAGCTGAAGATCCCGATCGCGGGCCCCTGGCTCGCGCTCGCCAAGAACGACTGCGCCGCTGACGATCCGGACTGCGGAGCGAAGCTGTATCTGCGCGGGGCGCTCACCGTCGTCGGCGGGCTCGCGCAGCTCGCTGGCCTCGGCCTCGTCGCCGAGGGCGTCTTCATGACCACCGAGGCACGCTTGGCGCAGCCGGTTGCGCCTGCGGCGCTGACGGTGCGGCCGGCCCCGGTGATCACCGCGACCGGCGTGGGCCTCGGCGTCGTCGGTACGTTCTGACAGCCGAGGGCCACGCGCGGCGATGCGCCGGCGCCGCTCACCCGCGGCGCCATGGCAACGGAGCGGGGCCGCGGACCGGCTTGCCGGTCAGTCGTCCGATGCGCTCAATCATCAGCTCCACGCTGGCGCCGTACGGCACGTGCCGGCCGGCGCTCCCGCCGAAGACCCGGCCTGCTCCGACCACGTCGCCTGCGCGCAGCTCGATGTGGTTGCTGATGTACGCGACCGATTCGGTCAGCGAGAAGGCCCACTCGCCGACGCGAGCGCAGGGGAGCGTCTCGGCGCCGACGCGGACCTGGGTCCGCAGCACCGCGACCGGGCCGAGCTCGTCGGGCGTGACGAGCACCGGACCGAGCTGCGTTGCGAAATCCTTCGTTTCTGAAGGCGGCAACCCGTGCGCCAGCGATCGCGTCTCCAGGCCGCGCGCGGTCCAGTCGTTCAGCACGGTGTAGCCGACGATCGCGCGCTCCACTTCCTCCGGCGTGGCGCGCCGAAGATCCTCGCAGAGGAGCGCCGCCAGGTTCAGCTCGTAGTCGGGCTCGTCCTCGAGCGCGGGGAAGGGGATCGCTGCATCCTGTCCAAGCAGCGCGCGGCTGTTGCCGAACCGATACCAGGGGCGCTCTGCGTCGTGCGCGTAAGGGCCGAGCTGGATGTACGCCGCGCGGTCGGTGGCGCAGGGAGGCAGCCACAGGACGGTGGCCGGTTGCAGCTGCGTCGACGAGGGGCGATCTCCGCTGAGGAGCCGGTCGTCCAGCGCGTGGAGGCCGGCACAACGGAGCGCCACAACGCGGGTGTGAAAGTCCGAGACGCCGCGGATGTCAGCGAGCTTCGTCCCGAAGTGACGCTCGAGCTCCGCGACGTCGTAGAGCGCACCGTCCCGTTCCAGCGCGACGACCGGGGTGGACGTCGCCAGCTGGAGCACGTGGGCGATTCGCATGGCGTGGCCAGGTCGCGGAGAGCTGGCGGAGTGTACCATCCCGGTCCGCCGAAGCCTCGGGCCACTGGAGCCCCCGCTCCCGCGGCCACGGTCGGGCCCGATTCCCAGGGGCCCAGGCCTTCTTGGGAGATCGGATTGCCCTTTGCATTGACGCGCTGGGAGAGCGGCCTAGAATGCCGGCGGATTCAAAGCGGCACCACGTCGCGCAGGCTTGCCTCGGGCCCGTCCGGTTGTAGACGGGCTCGCACGGCAGGTCAGGTTCTGTTGCCGGTGCGGGATTCCTCTCGCGGGGTTTCCTCCGGCTTCGGTCCTGTTGACGGGGCCGTGCGGCTTGTAAGCCGGGCAAGGTATTTGCCGTGGACAGCCGAGCCTCGTCGGCGCTCACCTTTGAGCGCCGATCGAGGAACTGGTTACAGGCGCGCACACGGCGCAGCGGAGCGATGGGTCATGAGCAAGCGGACCAAATTCGTCTTCGTCACAGGCGGAGTCGTATCGTCGATCGGCAAGGGACTGGCTGCGGCGTCGATCGGGGCGCTGATGGAGTCCCGTGGGTTGAAGGTCACCCACCTCAAGCTGGACCCGTACATCAATGTCGATCCCGGCACGATGTCGCCCTACCAGCACGGCGAGGTCTTCGTCACGGACGACGGCGCGGAGACCGATCTGGATCTGGGGCACTACGAGCGCTTCACGCTCGCCCGGATGACGAGGCAGAACAACTTCACCACGGGCCGCGTCTACGAGGCGGTCATCTCGAAAGAGCGCCGCGGCGAGTATCTCGGAGCGACGGTGCAGGTGATCCCGCACGTCACGGACGAGATCAAGCTGCGCATCCGCTCCGCCGCGGACGGGGCCGACGTGGCGATCGTGGAGGTCGGCGGCACCGTGGGCGACATCGAGTCGCTCCCGTTCATCGAGGCGATCCGCCAGCTCAAGGTGGAGTCGGGCGCGCAGAACGCCATCTCGGTGCACGTCACGCTCGTGCCGTTCATCGCGACAGCGGGCGAGCTGAAGACGAAGCCCACCCAGCACTCGGTGAAGGAGATGCGCGAGATCGGCATCCAGCCGGACATCCTTCTCTGTCGCTGCGATCGGCCGCTCCCGCGCAGCATGAAGGAGAAGATCTCCCTCTTCTCGAACGTTGCGGTCGATTGCGTGATCGCGGCCGTCGACGTCGACTGCATCTACGAGCTCCCGCTGGTCCTCCACGCCGAGGGGATCGACGAGAAGATCACCGAGCTGCTCAACATCTGGGCGAGGCAGCCGGATCTGTCATCCTGGCAGCGCATCGTCGAGCGGTTCAAGAAGCCGTCCCGCGGCATCGTGAAGATCGGCGTCGTCGGCAAGTACGTGCACCTGCGCGACTCCTACAAGTCGCTCCACGAGGCGCTCGTCCACGGCGGGCTCCACAACGACGTGCGGGTCGAGCTCGAGTACATCGACTCCGAGCAGATCGAGGCGCGCGGTGCGCCCGAGCTGCTCTCGAACCTCGACGCGATCCTCGTGCCCGGCGGCTTCGGCGATCGCGGGACCGAGGGAAAGATCGAGGCCATCCGTTACGCGCGCGAGGAGAAGATCCCGTTCTTCGGGATCTGCCTCGGCATGCAGCTCGCGGTCGTCGAGTTCGCGCGGCACGTGTGCGGCATGGCCGGAGCGAACTCAGTGGAGTTCGATCGTAACGCCGCCTACCCGGTGATCGATCTGATGCCCGACCAGAAGGGGGTCGTCGAGAAGGGCGGGACGATGCGTCTCGGCGCGTACCCGTGCGTGCTCGACAAGGGCTCGGTCGCTGCGGAAGCGTACGGGCAGACGAGCATCAGCGAGCGGCACCGGCACCGGTACGAGGTGGCCAACAAGTACCGCGAAGCGATGGCGCAGAAGGGGCTCGTGCTCTCCGGGACGTCGCCCGACCAGCGGCTCGTCGAGATGATCGAGCTGCGCGAGCACCCGTACTTCGTGGGCTGTCAGTTCCACCCCGAGTTCAAGAGCCGCCCCCAAAGCGCGCACCCGCTCTTCGCTCGGTTCGTCCGCGCCGGTCTTGAGCGACAGCGCGAGCGCAACAAGGCCGAGAAGCCGAAGCCCGGCGATTCCGCCACCGCTCACAGCCAGCAGGCTGTTTCGTCCGTGAATTAGCGTCCCCACCGGAGAGCCCTGACGGATCTCTGGCCGCCACTTCGGCGGCGGGATGCGTGGGCTGGCTCAGGGTATCGAGCGGGCTGCCGCAAGCGCCAACGGACGGAGGCTGACCAGCAGCCTTCGTCCGTCAGCGGTTCGATGCCGAACGGGGCGGGCGGTCAGACGTCGCCGAGGCTCGGCCGGCCCAGAGGCGGGGCGTCGAGCGGCTCGACTGGCGCGGCGTGAGGGGCGAGAAGCGGCGAGCGCTCGCCGACCTCCTTGATCAGGTTCCGCTGGAGCACGTGCGCCGGCGCCGTCCTGAGGTCCCAGATCAGGCGGAGCTTCTCCATCCCGCGCAGGATGTAGAAGCTGACGTCGATCTCCCACCAGAAGAAGCCTTGGTTCGCGCTGCTCATGTAGTGGTGGTGGTTGTTGTGCCACCCCTCGCCGAGCGTGATCAGCGCGAGCCAGAAATTGTTGCGGCTCGTGTCCGTCGTCGCGTAACGCCGCGAGCCAAATACGTGCGCGAGGGAGTTGATCGTGAACGTGCCGTGCATGAGCGCGCACGTCGACACGACGTAGCCCCACAGGAACGCATCGTAGCCGCCCAACGCGAAGAGCAGCGCCATCATGCCGAGCGGCCCGACCACGTGGTAGCGGTCCAGCCAGCGAAGCTCAGGGAAGCCCGCGAAATCAGGGATCCGCTTCAGGTCGAGCTCCTCGTGCTCGCGGCCGATCCACCAGCCGAGGTGCGCGTACCAGAACCCCCTGCGGAGCGGGCTGTGAACGTCGCGCTCGGTGTCCGAGTACTTGTGATGGACGCGGTGCGTTCCCCCCCACCACAGCGGGCCCTTCTGGGTCGCGGTGGTCCCGAGCAGCGCGAGCAGGAACTGGAGGCCACGGCTCGTCTTGTAGCTCCGGTGCGAGAAGTACCGGTGGTAGACCCCCGTGATCGCGAACATCCGGATGAAGTACGTGGCCGCAGCGAGCGCCGCGAGCTTCCAGGTGGCGCCTCGCATGATGGCGACCGCGGTGCCCACGTGGATCGCGACGATCCCGAGCACGTTGAAGAGCTGGCCGAGGCCCGGGCCAGACTTCGGTACGACGACTCGTGTAGGGCTCGATGCAGGGGCGTGCGTCATGGTTTCCAAGGTGCATGGAGCATCGAGCACGCCCGTCACTGGGGTTCACGACACTGGTCATGATTCCGTCACGCGACGCAGCGCTCGGTACCCGACGGATCCGGGCGCGCGTCGCCGACGAGCGCGCGGCCTCAGGGGCGCAGGGTCAAGACGTCGATGGACGGCCCGGCGGAGATCCGGATCTCGCTCGCCCGGAGGGGGTCTCCGTCGAGGATATAGGGACCGTCGCCGGGCGACGTCGCGCCGGGCGCGGCGTCGAACCGGACCGTGAAATCGCGGACGAGATCGTCGAAGTGATCCCTGCCGCCGATCCTCCGGCCCGCAACGACGAGCGGGGCGCGCGGGCCCAGCTCTCGCGGGGGCAGCGCGCTGGCGACGAGGTGCGGGCGCTCGAGATCCTCACCGGCCCGGTAGGTGACCCGCATGTGGATGCCGAGATCGCGCACCGCGGACGAGCAAATCAGCGACCAGGCGCGCGGGGCGAGCTGCCGTCCCTCCACGTCGATCGTGCAGCGCAACGGGTCGAGCACGCGCCGCGCATAGGAGCCGCCGTAGAAGGACTCGATGAACACGCGCGCTACAATGCGCGCAGCGGCCCCGTATCCGTCCCCTCCGCGCTCGTAGTAGACATCGAAGAAGCTGGCCACGAGCCCGGTGCCGAAGATGAAGCCGATGCGCTCCTCGACTCCGCCGTGCGTCGTCGCTCGCGCGCGCAAGGTGGGCCGGCGGACGGTTCCGCGGAGGGTGGCGCCGTCGTGACGGCCGCGAGCTTTGTGGATGATCCGCTCGAGGAGCGCAGCCGGATCGCCCGTCATGCCCCAGTTCCGCGCGACGGTCGCCACGGTTCCGCCTGGCAGCAGGACGAGGGGCGGCAAGGAGCTCTCACCGAAGGCGCGAACGAGCGCAGTGACCCCCGCCATGAAGCTGCCGTCGCCGCCGGAGAGCGCGACGAGATCCGTGCCCCGGTGCGCGATCCGATCGCAGACCTCCGCGAGCTCCGCGACGTTCGAGGTCAGGTGGAGCTTCGCCGCGCCAGCGCAGGCGGCCGACATGCGGTCGATGAGCGAAGGCCTCGCCCGGTACCGGCGCGCTGTGGTGTTGACGATGACGTCGATACGCATGGTGCCGGGACGTGAGCGCCGTATAGAACGGATTCCCCGGCTGGTCGAGCCGAAGGGGCTTCGAGCGCGCACTTCGGCGCGGTAAGAGGCGCCTCATGCATCGCGTGCTCTCCGGGTCGATCCTCGCCGGCCTCCTCTCGCTCGCCACGGTCATCGGCTGCGCGAGCTCGGCCTCGATACGCGCGGCCGAGGCGGGCAGGTTCGACGAGCTGCGCCGCGCGCTGAACGACGAGCTGCGCCGCGGCGCGCTGGACAGCGACGACGCACGCGCGATCGCCCGTGCGATCGCCGAGGGGGAGATCGCGCGCGCGACGCCGCCGTCCGGGGTCGATCTTTTGCGCGAGATCCGGACCTGTGCGCGCCCCCTGGAGGACGCGCTCGCCGAGCGCGCCGCGGGCTCGGACGCGGTCACGACAGCCGCAGCGATGATCCTCCTCGAGGCAGGGATCACCGATCCAGAGCGCGTGAAGCTGTACGCAAACGATGCGGCGGCGGGACGGTCCCCTGGTAAGAACGCGGCGCTTCGCGCGCTGGAGACGCGGGCCCTCGTCGCATCCGCGGACGGCGCGGTGCGCCGCTCGCGGATGCTCGACGGAGATCAGGAGGTGCGCGTCTCGGCGCTTCGCGCCGCGATCGCAGCGGCGGACCCGAGCGACCGGGGCGCGCTGCTCGAAGCGGCGCGGCTCGACCCGTACCCGCTCGCGCGGACGCTCGCGATCCGCGCCGCCGGCGCGCTCGGTGGTCGGGAGGTCGTGCTGGCGTTACGGGATATCTGGACCCTCTCGGATGAACCTGGGCGTGAAGCGATCGCCGAGGCGTGGGCGGCGCCGCGCGCCATCGGCGACGGCGGCCGCGCGCAGCTCCTCTGGGCGATCTCCACCGAACGCGGCGCCCCGGCGATCGCCGCGGCGCGCGCGCTGGTGCGCGTGGGCGGCGATGGCGCCGGGGAAGCGGTCTCCGTGCTCCTCGGCGCCATCCGCGCGAGCCAGAGCAGGGATCGCATCTACGCGATCCTCTCCGCGCCGCTCGAGGACCGCGCGGTGCGATCCGCGCTCCTCGAAGCGAAGGACGATCCGGACCACGCCGTGGCCTTCGCCGTCCACGCCCGCTACGTCGATGCTCCGCCGCACACCGTCGCAGCGCGCGAGCGCTCCACGGCGATCGCGTGGCTGATGAAGCTCGCCTCGGGCACGTCGACGCGCGCGGTGCTCGCGCGGGGAGCTCTCGCCCGTGCAGGCGTCCGCGCGGCGGTGCCGCTCCTGGAGCGCGATCTCCGATCCCGGGAGATCCCGGTGCGGGAGGCGGCGGCGACCGGCTTGGTCGAGCTCGGCGAGAGCCCTCGCGCTGCCTTGCTCCTCGCCGACGCCGTGCCTCAGGTCAGGATCTCCGTGGCCTGCGCCATCCTCGGCGCCTCCTGAGCGCCGCCGGCCCCGGCCCGACAAGCGCCCGGTCGTTCAGAACCGCGAGACGAGCTCGAGCCGCGCACCCTCGAACGGCGGGAAGGTCCGGCACACACCGGAGACGCAGCGCAGGCCTCCGCGCCGCTGGCCGACGAAGAGCTGCGCCGTGTCGACGATCTGAGCGAGCGTCGTCCTCTTTGATCCGGACTTCCACTGCAGCCCCCCGCTGAAGAAGTGGCAGAGCTCGCCGTCCTTGCCGGGCTCGCAACCAGGTACGGATGTGTATTCGTGACCGAAAATTGCAGCCAGATGGGGCGACCACTGGAGCGCGATGTAGTTGTCCCCTTCGATCCAGGACGATTCGAAATTCTCTGGCCTGTAGCGGCGGCGGCTGTTGCCCTGCGCCTGGATGGAGAATGCTCCGGCGAGGTGCTTCACGATGTCGTAGCGGACGTAGCCCTCGCTGTAGAAGGCGCGCTCCGAATCGGCCTCGTCGGATTGCCGAGCTCCGGCCCACGCGCGCACGTGCGAGCGGCTGTCGTCGAAGTGGAGCTCGGTGCCTGCCGCTACGTCCCACGTGTCGGTGCGGTTTGCGTCGTCCGTGATGCATTCCTCGTTCGCCTTCTCCGTGAAGCTCACGTAATGACCGAGCCAGGCGTACAGGGACACGCTCCGGTTGAAGCGGTAGTCGACGCGCCCGCGCCCGCCCGTTGCGCAGACGTTCGGCGCTCCGATCGGCTCGACATAGACGGGCTCTGCCGTGGGAGGTTGGTTGTACGCGAGGCCCTTGTACTCGGGCGCGCTGAAGCCGGGGTTCAGCACGTCGACATCGATGCTGGCCGAGAGCGGTAAGAAGCGGCGATAGTGCTTCCCTTCGAGCGACACGGCGAGCGGCCCGCTGCGGGCGTTCGCCGCCGCATAGATCGCATAGCCTGACCGGATGCGCCGGCCCTCTTCCGTTCGGCCCGGCTGGCCGGCCACCTCGACGTACACGTCCCCGCGCTCCGCGATCGAGGGAACACCGATCGAGCCGCTGAACGTGCCGATCTCGCCCCGGAGGAGCGCTCCGTTCGCGGCGAGCTGCACGCCCTTCACCCCCACCTCCAGGCTTCCGCCGAGCACGGTGTCCTCGACGTAGCTCGGCCGCGCCTCCGCGACGTTCCTGACAGGGCGCGGATTCCCCTGCGCGTCCAACGTCGACTCGTCCGTGATCAGGTTTCCCGCGCTCTCCGCGTCGGGGAACCCGAGGAAGAGGGGCGACCCGGCGCCGTGCAGCCTCCTGCCGCTCGCGCTGTCGATGCGCAGCGGGTTCAGCTGCCCGGCGAAGGCCATGGCCTTGAGCCGGAGGAACGTGAAATCGTGCTCGAGCGCGAGCCTGCCACCTCGGACCGTCGTGTCGATGGCCAGCTCGTCCATCTTGCGCGCGCTGAAGACCAGGCCGCGCCCGAGCTGGGCGTAAAAATCGCCTGCCGTGGCCTCGATGCCTGCCTGAGTGTAGGTTACCCAGAGCTTCGCCGGATAGACCGTGTTCCGGTACCGCGAGTGGAGCTCCCGCCTGGCGTCGTTGATCTCGAACAAGACCTCATCGTTCAGGATCTTCTGCTGCAGGTCGGCGCTGGTCGCCGAGGGCCTGCCGACATAGAGGGCGGCATCGAGCCGGGCGCCGAGCTGAAGACGCCACCAGCTGATCTGCGCGTCCAGCCGGTCGAGGATCTCGCCGTAGTGGTCGTCGAGGTAGCGCGACGCGTAGCGGGGATCGTCGTTCCGGTTGTCGAAGTGGTACACCGCGGCCGCGGTGTTCACGATGTCCACCGCCATCGGTTTGCCCCCGACGTTCGGGACATCGATCGCCGCCGCGGGGGCGGCGGCGAGGAGGAGGGACGCTGCGGGCAGACAGGCAAGGGCGGCTTGGAGCAGGGAGCGCACCTCGCGTTCCTACCATGGACCTATCGCCCGTGGAGCGTCGTCGCGGCGCGGCGCCGAGCGCGAGTCCCTCCGTTCCTACGGTTGGCCGAGCGCCTTCTCGACCTGCTCGGCGAGCATCGCCTCGTCGCCGGGCTGGTACCCGCCGCGCTTGTGAAGAATCGAGCCGTCTCGGCCGATGAGCACGGAGAACGGGAGCTCGCGCTTCGGATTGTACTTGGCCGCCACGGTCGTCTCCTCGTCGAGGAGCACGGGGAAGATCATCTCCCTATCGTGCGCCGTGCTGCTCACCTGCGCGCGGGACTCCGGTCCATCGAGGGACACGGCGAGCACGACGAACCCCTTGTCCCTGTGCTTCTTGTAGAGCTCGACGATGTGGGGCATCTCCGCCAGGCACGGATCACAGGTGGTCGACCAGAAGTCGATCAATACGACGCTCTTGCCGGAGTAGTCCGAGAGCCTGACTGTCTTGCCGTCGAGGGCGGGGAGCGAGAAGTCCGGCGCAGGGCTCGCCGCCGGGCCGCCGGAGGCTGCTCCGCACGAGGTGGTCGCGAGGCCAAGGACAGTGAGCACCAGCGAGAGCGCGCAGCGGCTATTTCGGTTCATCGAGGGTTTCCGTCGCGAATGGGCCGGCCTGAGCGGCCGACCCGGCATGAGGGCTTCACGTCGCGGACGCCACGAGCGGCGCCCTGGCAGATTCTCCCGCGCGGGCGTGCCGACCACGGTGGCTCGGCGATGCGCCCGCGCGGCGGCTCGTTCAGATCTCGCCGTTCATGATCCTCTCGAAGGTTCGCCAGAAACGGCTGTTCTCCTCGGGCACACCGGCGACGACCTCGACGATGGTCATGTCCTTCGTCTTGACCAGCATGTTCGCCGGGAACGCATCGGCCTGGAAGAGCGCGCCGAGCTTGTATGACGGGTCGATCGCGGACGGGTATTGCACGTCGTACTGGGTCGTCCAGCGGTACAGGTCGCGCGGCACGGCCGGCTCGCCCGGGTTCCTCCCGTCAGCGAGCTGGACCAGGAACTCGCCGCCCAGCGGTTGATACTGCTCGTAGAGCCGGGGCAGGACGGACTCCGCCTCGATTTTGCAGGGGCCGCACCACACGGACGAGACGTCGATCAGCAGCACCTTCGGCTTCGGCTCGCCAGCGCCGTAAGGCGAGCCCTCGGGAAAGACCTCCTCCCCGGACGGGTTGTAGAAGTCGGCGAGCTGAATCGGCTGCATCGTGTCTTTGTGTTCGGCGGCGTTGGCGTATCCGACGAACTGATAGTTCGCGATCACCCGGCCGGGGCTGATCCCATACGGCCCAGCCGGATATTGAGCAGCGTTGGCCGCAGGCTGACCCGTCCCGTCAGGAAAAGGAGGAGCCGGAATGGGATCCTCTTCTCCTGCGCAGCCGACGAGCCCCAGGGTTGCCACGACGCCAAGGCCCATCCAAACGAGAACTGCGTCCATTCGCATGATGCCACCGCCTGAAGTATGGTGTAGGAGTGCTCATTCTTCTGGGCGGCACGGGGGGCGTCAAGGGCAACCTTGTCGTCGCCGCCGCTTCGCTCGGGGGCTCGTTTCCGCAATCTCCGGCCAGGCCCGCGGTGCCTGCCCCGATCCGCGGGTGTTTCCCGCGCTGAGGTCCTATGCAGCAGGTTATCGCCTCTCACAGCGCCCGTCTCCGTCGTCTCCACGCGTTCCTGATGCTGGGCTGCCTGGCGAGCGCGGCGGCCCTCGCGAACGGCGCCTGCTCGTCGTCGGACGCGCCGCGGGACGAATGTTTCGGGGGGGTGATCATCAACGGCGTCTGCGAAGGCAAGTGCGAGCCGGAACTCTGCCTCCCGGGCAACGCCTGCGTCGGCAACCGCTGCGTGCTCAAGTGCAGCAGCCACCTGGAATGCACCCCGGGGCTCCAGGACTGTATGCCCGCCGAGGAGGACGACACAAAAGTCGGAATTTCCGTTTGTAAGCCAAACGGGAAAATGGTGGGTTTCGGTGCGCCATGTCCGTTCGGTCTCGAGTGCGGCCAGTTCGGGTACTGCCCTGATGATACGCCGTGCAACCCGGTGCAGTGCGGGGGTAAACCCGGCGAGTGCCAGCGCGACACCGCGGTGTGCGGCGACGATCCCGCCTGCTCCGCCGGCAAGTGCAGCGACGGCAGCCACTGCTTCATCCCGACCTGCTCCCCCGACGAGTGCACCTCGCACGGCCTGGAGTGCCTCGGCAAGGGAGAGGGCGACGCCGAGGCGTACTGCTCGCAGCTGCATTGCGCGAGCAACGCAGACTGCCCCGGCGGCTTCGAGTGCGCCGTGACCCGCGACCCTCACGCGATCTGCGGCACGGAGAAGGGGAATAGCAGCTTCTGCGGCGAGACCGACGAAGGATGCGTCGACCCGTCCATGTTCGGCGACCGCAACACCTATGTCGAGGGCTCGCTGTGCCTGCTGCGCAGCACCTGCGTCAAGCGCACGCAGTGCGCGCTGTGCAGCTCCGATCTCGACTGCTCGCTCGTTTCAGGGCAGCGCTGCGTCACGATCGACGGCGAGAGCCGGTGCGCCAGGTCCTGCAGCGAGGACGCCGACTGCGACCTCGACTACAGGTGCGAGGACGGCGCGTGCACACCGCGGTTCGGCGCCTGCGTCGGGAAGGGCAACTTCTGTGAGCCGTGCCGCAACGACATCGACTGCGGCGACGAAGACTCCACGATGGAGTGCACCACCACGCTGCGCGGCCAGCGGGTGTGCGTCGACGCGGCGCTCCCCATCCGGTGCACCGCGGAGGACGCGGCCGACGTCTGCCCGAAGTCGCCCAGCGGGCTCCCCGGCGCGTGCGTGTGCGTCGAGGTGAACTCGAGCAGGGAGTGCGTGGACTCGCGGTGCTATCTGCCGTCGCGCCAGCTCGACCCGGGCGACGAGGATTCCGTGGTCACCTCCTGCTGGTGAGGGAAGCGGCCGGACGCCGGGACGGCCGGTGCTCCGCGCGAGGCGAGGCGAGGCGAAATCGAGCGGCCGCGAGCGTGCCGCGCTCGCCGGTTGACGGGAATCCCGTGCGGTCCTAACTCCTCCGCCCCATGCCCATCACGAAGGATGCCGCCCTCGCCGCGCTCGCAAAGGTCATCGCGCCGGATCTCCAGCGCCCTCTCACAGACCTCGGGCGCGTCCGGGAGCTCTCGGTCGAGGGCGAGGCGGTTTCGCTCACCGTCGAGCTGACCAGCTACTTCAAGCAGCGGCTCGCTGCGGACATCGAGGCGGCGCTGAAGGGCGCCGGCGCGAAGGACGTCCGGATCGCGTGGGACATCGTCCTCCCGACGCGCACCATCCTCCAGGACGACCCGTCTCCGGGCGTGCGCAACATCGTCCTCGTGATGAGCGGCAAGGGCGGCGTCGGCAAGAGCACGGTCGCCGCCAACCTGACGCTGGCGCTGAGCCGCGAGGGGGCCAAGGTCGGCCTCCTCGACGCGGACATGTACGGGCCGAGCGTCCCGACCATGCTCGGCGTGATGGGACGCCCGACCTCCGCCGATGGCCAGAAGTTCCTGCCGCTCGAGCGCTTCGGTGTGAAGCTCATGTCGATCGGCTTCCTGCTGGAAGATCCGAGGTCGGCCGTCGTCTGGCGCGGACCGATGCTCCAGAACGCCCTGATCCAGTTCATGCGCGACGTGGAGTGGGGTGAGCTCGACTACCTCGTGCTGGACCTGCCGCCCGGGACCGGTGACATCGTGCTGACGATCTCCCAGAAGATGAGGACCACGGGCGCGATCGTGGTGACGACGCCGCAGGAGGTGGCCCTCCAGGACGTGTACAAATCGGTCTCGATGGCCCAGAAGGTCGGGATCGCCCTGCTCGGCGTGGTCGAGAACGAGAGCTACTTCGTGTGCGACGGGTGCAGCAAGCGGCACGAGCTCTTCGGCGCCGGCGGCGGGCAGAAGATCGCCGAGTTCGCCGAGGCGCCGCTGCTCGGTCAGATCCCGATGGATCCGGCCATCCGGGAGTGGGGCGACGCCGGCACGCCGGTCGTTCAAGCTGCTCCGGGCAGCCCGATCGCGCGAGCGTTCGTGGATGTGGCCGAGCGGCTGGCCGGCCAGATCAGCGCCCACAACCTCGCGAGCGGGGGCAGCCTGCGCATCGATCGGAGCGGGGGAACGAACAAGCACCTGCCCATCATGCGGTAGGCCCTCGCGTAAACGTCCCAGGTACGTTATGGTTCCGGCCCTTCCCCCCCATTGAACCGAGGGGGCCGCTGGAGAGAACGCGAACACGTTTCGCCCCCATCGGCATGCGTTGTCGCGCGAGGCGCGGATGAATACCCACGAAAATACCACCACGCCGGCGGACGCGCCGGCAGCTCCGGCCGACCAGGGCGGCCCGCTCGAGTCATCAAATGCTGCGCCCGAGCAAGCAGCGAACGCTGCGCCCGAGCAAGCAGCGAACGCTGCGCCCGAGCAAGCAGCGAACGCTGCGCCCGAGCAAGCAGCGAACGCTGCGCCCGAGCAAGCAGCGAACGCTGCGCCCGAGCAAGCAGCCCAGGCGCATGAAGGGGAGCTCACCTTCCCCTCCGAGGCGAGCGATGCGTCGGGCGGAGAAACTTCGCCGCAGGCGAGCTCGACCCAGTTCGAGGCAGCACCGGCCGCAGCGGTACCCACCGCCGCACCGGTGAGCGCCGACGACGATGACGACTGGGAAGAGCAGCCCGGCGACAACATCGGCAACCGCGTCCCCGGCCTGCCGCGGGATGATATTGGCAACCGTAAGCCCGGGTCCCCCCCGGGCAGGCGGAATCCTCCGGTGGCCGCGAAGCCTGCGCAAGCCGCGAAGCCCGCGCAAGCCGCGAAGCCCGCGCAAGCCGCGAAACCTGCGCTGGCGGGCGAAGCCGGCGCGGTCGCTCAGGCGGAGGGGGGCGCAGGAAAGAAGCGCCGCCGTCGCCGCCGACGCAAGGGCGCGGACGAGGCCGCTCAGCCGGGCGCCGAGGCAGCAGAGGCGAGCGACGCCGCGATCGACGCCGGCGACGCAGACCCGTCCGACGCTGCATCCGATGCTGCAGATGATGAGGGCGAGGAGGAGCAGGCGGCCGACGAGGCGGGGGGGCAGCCCCAGCCCGGAGGCGAGAGGCGCAAGCGGCGCAAGGGGCAGGGGGCGCCGCCGCTGCGCGATCGCCCCGCCTTCAGCATCGGCGAGGAAGTGTTTGGCAAGGTCAGCAAAATCACTGACCACGCCATCTGGATCGACATCGCCGGGAAGGCCACGGGTCTGTTCGACCGTCGCGAAATCCTCGATGAAGAGCCTCCCGTCGAGGGCGATCAGTTCATCGCGACGGTGGCGAGCACCGGCGTGCGCGGTGGCATGCTCCTCCTGTCGAGGGCGTCGGTGCAGCTCGACCAGGCGCGCGCGCACGCCGAGGCGGCGCTCCAGAGCGGCGAGCCGATCGAAGGGTTCGTGACCGGGGCGGTGAAGGGCGGGCTCGAGGTCGACCTCAGCGGCCTCCGCGCCTTCGCGCCGGCGTCGCACGTCGATCTGCGCCACGGCGCCGACCTCAACTACCTCGTGGGCCAGCGGCTCGACTTCATCGTGACGCAGTTCGCGAAGAAGGGGCGCGACATCGTCGTGTCCCGCCGCAAGATGCTCGAGGAGGAGAGCCGGAGGGCGCGCACCGAGGCGCTCACGTCGATCGAACCGGGCTCGCTGCACAAGGGCGTGGTGCGCAAGGTCGTCGCGTGGGGCGTGTTCGTCGCGCTCCCCGACGCCGGCGGCGTCGAGGGGTTGGTCCACATGAGCGAGGCGAGCCACGACCGCGGCGCCAAGCTGATGGACCTGTTCAAGCCGGGCGCGGAGATCGACGTGAAGGTCATGCGCGTCGACGACAAGGGCAAGCTCTGGCTGAGCCGCAAAGCCGCCACGGTCGATCCGTGGGACGCGGTGAAGGACAAGTACGCGGTCGGCACGCGCCACAAGGGCAAGATCGCCCGCTTGCAGCCGTTCGGCGCGTTCATCGAGCTCGAGCCGGGCATCGATGGGCTCGTTCATACGGCCGACCTCTCGATGAAGCCGATCCAGCACCCGGACGAGGTGGTGAAGGTTGGCGACGAGGTCGACGTGGTCGTCGCGAGCTGCGACGCCGCGGGTCGACGGATCGGGCTCCACCCCGCCCCGCCCGAGGGCGAGGAGACCGAGCCGCGCCAGCGCGTGCAGCAGGGCAAGGCGGTGAAGGTGGCCGTCACGCAGGTGACCGAAGGGGGGCTCGTCGTCCGGGTGCTCGGCGCGACGGGGCGAGCGGCCCGCGGCTTCATCCCGGCCGGCCACACCGGCACGCAGCGCGGCACCGACCTGCGCAAGGAGTTCCCCATCGGGGCCCAGTTCGATGCGAAGATCATCGAGGTGGATCCGCGCCGGGGAGAGGCCAAGCTGTCGATCCGTGCCCTCAAGGAAGACGCCGAGAAGCAGGCGTACCATCAGTACCGCGCCGGCGTCGCGCGCGAGGCCAAGTTCGGCACGTTCGCCGACCTCATGAAGAAGAGCTGATCCCGGGAGGCGCGCGCCGCCTCGCGGCCGCGCCTCCTCCTCCCACCGGCCGCCGCGCGCCGGAGGGGATCGCGCTACTCGCGCCCGAGCGCGTTCACCGGATCCATGCGCGCGGCCCGTCGCGCGGGGAAGAACCCGAAGACGATCCCGATCGCCGTGCTCACCCCGAGCGCGACGCCGAGCGCCGCCGGCTCGAGCTTCATCGGCCAGCCGAGGGCGCTGGAGAACCCGAGGATGACGCCGTACCCGAGCGCGCTGCCGACGATGCCGCCCAGCGTGGCGAGCACGAGCGCCTCGAGCAGGAACTGCAGCAGGATGTCGATCTCCCGGGCGCCGATGGCCATCCGGATGCCGATCTCCCGGGTGCGCTCGGTGACCGACACCAGCATGATGTTCATGACGCCGATGCCGCCGACGACGAGCGACACCGCCGCGATGCTGACGAGCAGCGCCGAGAGCGCCGCGAAGATCGCGTCCTGCATGGCCTGAAACTCCGCCTGGCTCCGGACGGCGAAGTCGTCCTCCTCGTCCTCGCCGATGCGGTGCCGCTGGCGGAGGATCGCCTCGGCCTGCAGCTTGGCGCGCTCGGACGTCTCCGCGGACGTCGAGCTCAGCAGGATCGCATGCACTTCCCCGGGCCGCGTGGCGACGACGTGCGACCGCATCGTGGTGATGGGCATCAGCACGATGTCGTCCTGGCTCTGCCCGAAGGGCGACGCCCCCTTCTCCTCGAGTACCCCGAGCACACGGTAGACCTGGCGGCCGATCCGCACCATCCGGCCGACCGGATCGAGCGCTCCGAACAGATCGCGCGCGGTCTGGGCGCCGATGACGACGACCTTCTCCGAGAGGTTCTCCGAGGCGGGGCTCCACGGCTCTCCCTGCGCCACCCTCCAGCTCCGGATCTCGAAGTAGTTGAGGCGCGTGCCGATGAGCGTCGGGCTCGCGTTCTGGCCCTCGTAGATGACCTGAGCGCTCGATCGGAGGAACGGCGCCACGATCCGGATGCTCGTCGACTCGCGCACCAGCGCCTGGCCGTCGAGCTCCGAGAGCCGGGCGCCGGTGGTGCTGCGGACGCCCGAGGCGCGCGCGGAGCGCGCGAAGACGATGAGCGAGTTGGAGCCGAGGTTCGAGATCTGCGCGTTGACGTTGGCGCGCGCGCCGCTCGCCAGCGCGGTGACGGTGACCACGGCCGCGACGCCGATCGTGATCCCGAGGATCGTGAGCCCCGCGCGGAGCTTGTTCCGGCGGACGGCGCGCAGCGCGATCACGATCGCCGACAGGACGCGGGTGAGCGTCGCGCTCATTCGTGCCTCAGGGCGGTGATGGGATCCTGGTGCGCGGCGCGCCGCGCCGGGAAGAACCCGAAGACGATCCCGATCGTCGCGCTCGTCCCCACCGCGATGACGACCGCGCTGACCGGCAACGTCATGTTCCAGCCGAGCGCCGCGGCGAGGACCTTGATCACGACGAGCCCCGCGCCGAGCCCCATGACGCCGCCGATGAGCGACAGGGTGATGGCCTCGACCAGGAACTGGACCAGGATGTCGCCCTCCGAGGCGCCGATCGCCATGCGGATGCCGATCTCACGCGTCCGCTCGGTGACGCTGACCAGCATGATGTTCATGACGCCGATCCCGCCGACGAGGAGCGAGACCGCGGCGATCGACGACAGGAGCATCGTCAAGGTGTCCAGGATCCGCTCCTGGGACGCCCGGAACTCCGCCTGCGTGCGGATCACGAAATCGGGCTCGTCGTCCGGCGCGATCTCGTGGCGCTGCCGGAGGATCCTGTCGATCTGCTCCACCGCGCGATCGACGGTCCGCTCGCTGGTCGCGGCGGCGACGAGCATCTGCACCTTGCCCGGCGCGCTCGGTACGACGCGCGACCGGAAGCTGCCGATCGGCATGAGCAGCCGGTCGTCCTGGTCTTCGCCGAACGGGGATTGCCCCTTCTTCTCGAGCACCCCGATCACCCGGAACGGGTGCTTGCCGATCCGGATGTACTGCCCCACGGCCTCGCTCGAGCCGAACAGGTCCTCCCGGACGGTCTCGCCGATCACGCAGACCTTCGCCTTGAGCTGCTCGTCCGCGTCGGTCCAGCCGTCGCCCTTGGCGACGCGGTACGAGAGGATCGAGAGGTAGCTCCGCGTCACGCCCATGACCTGGGTCGCGACGTTGGCCTCTCCGGCCACGATCTGCATCGAGGTCGAGCTGAACGGGCTCAGCGCGGCCACGCTTGTCGACTCCTTCAGGACCGCGAGCCCGTCGGCCTCCGACATCCGCACGCTCTCGCGGCGCCTCAGCCCGGAGGCCTGCGTCGACTGCGGGAAGATGTAGATCGAGCTCGCACCCAGGCCAGAGATCTCGCCCAGGATGCGGTTGCGTACGCCCGTCCCGAGCGCCACCACGATCACGACGGCCGCGACCCCGATCAGGATGCCGAGCACCGTCAGGGCGGCGCGGAGCTTCGAGCGGACGATGGCGCGCAGCGCGATCCGGACGGCGGCGAGGTAGCCCCTCACGGTGCCCGCTCGTCGCTCTCCGCCCCGGAGGGCGGCAGCGCGGCCAGGGCCACCGCCGCGTCGACGGGGCGCTCGTTCCTGAGATCGCTGCGGACCTCGCCGTCGCGCATCGTGATCACGCGACTCGCGCAGGCGGCGATGTCCGGTTCGTGCGTCACGAGGACGATGGTGATCCCGCCCCGGTTGAGCCGCTGCAGGAGCCCGAGCACCTCGTAGCTCGTGCGGGTGTCGAGGTTGCCGGTGGGCTCGTCGGCGAGGAGCAGCGGCGGGGAGGTGACGAGCGCCCGCGCGATGGCGACGCGCTGCTGCTGGCCGCCCGAGAGCTGGTTCGGCGTGTGGTGCAGGCGATCGGCCAGCCCCACCGCGCCGAGCGCCTCGAGCGCGCGCCTGCGCCGCTCCGCCACGCCGACGCCCCGGTAGACGAGCGGCAGCTCCACGTTCTCGAGCGCCGTGGTGCGCGGCAGCAGGTTGAAGCCCTGGAAGACGAACCCGATGAGGCGGTTCCTCACGATCGCGCGCGCGTCGTTGCTGCGTCGGGTGACGTCGAGCCCGTCCAGCCGGTATGTGCCCCGGGTCGGCCGGTCCAGGCACCCGACGATGTTCATCAGGGTGCTCTTCCCCGAGCCGCTCTGTCCGACGATCGCCACGAAATCGCCGTGCTGGATGGTCAGATCCACATGGCGAAGCGCCCTCACGACGACGGCCTCGGTCGTGTAGTCCTTGCCGACGCTCGCGAGCTCGATGAGCGGCTCGTCTCGGAGCACCGCGGCGACGCCTTGGCTCTGCGGCAGCATCACGCCTCAGAACAGCCGGGGGCCGCGCCCCCTGCCGCCCGATGACGGACTGTCGTTCTCGTCGGTGACGACCTTGACCGGCCCGAGATCGGTCGTGAGCGCGGTGAAGATGCCGTCGGTGATCCCGATGTCGACGACGCGCGGCTCGATCTTCTCCGCGCCCGGCGCGGCGTCGGCCAGCACGTAGACGCGGCCCTTCTTCGGCGGGAGCGGCTCGAGGGGTGGCGCCTTGATCTCCTTGCCGTCCTTGTCCCGCTCCGGGGCCGGCTTGAACCGGAGCGCCGCGTTCGGCAGCCGCCGCACCGCCCTGGCCTGGGCGGACCGGATGCTCACCGTGGCCGTCATCCCCGGCCGCAGCTTGACGTCGGGGTTGTCGACCTCGACCACCGCCGCGTACGTCACGACGCCGGACTGGTTGAGCGGGCTGTAGCGCACCTGGCTCACCGTCCCCCGGAACGTCTCGCCCGGGAAGGCGTCGACGCTGACGTCCGCCTCCATGCCCTCGCGGAGCCGACCGACGTCCGCCTCGTCGATGTCGGCGAGCACGCGCATCTTGCGCAGATCCTGGGCGATCACGAAGAGCGTGGGCGCCTGGAAGCTCGCCGCCACGGTCTGCCCGGGATCGATCGCGCGGCTGATGACGACCCCGTCGATGGGCGAGAAGATGCGCGTGTACTGGAGGTTCGTCGTGGAGGAGCGGAGCACCGCCCTGAGCTGCGCCACCTGCGCCTTCGCCGCCGCGAGGTCTGCGAGCGCGACGTCGTAGGCGCCCTGCGCCGTGTCCAGATCGGCCTGCGAGCCGACCCCCTCCGCGACCATCTTCTTCGCGCGGTCGAGCCGCTGCTTGGCGGTCCCCAGCGAGGCCTCGGAGCGCACGACGCTCGCGCTGGCCGCCTCGACCTGCGCCTGGTTCGAGTCGATCTGCGCCCCGAAGAGCGTCGGATCGATCTCGGCCAGCACGTCGCCGGCCTTCACGATGCTGTTGAAATCCACGTAAACCTTGGTGATTCTCCCCGAGACCTGCGCGCCGACCTGCACCTCGGTGAGCGGCTTGACCTGCCCCGTCGACTGCACCTCCTCGATCACGTCGCCCGTGGTGATGTCGCCCGTGACGTAGCGCGGCGGCGGCGGCGGCGTCGTCCGGATCCTCCACACGACGATCGCCGCGACGAGCGCGGCGATCGTCGCGAGGACGCCGAGCCGCCCGAGCCAGCGCTTCGTGCCCACCCGGGAGAGCTCCTGCTCCAGGCTCTCCTTCCCGCGCCCGGGAGGCGGTCCATCTGCGCGCGGGCCCCGGTCCGCTGCGGCGCCGTGCGGCGGAGGCGCTGCCGAGGCCGGTCGTATCCCGCCCGGCGGCGGCTCACCGGGGCGGACGCGCTCCGCTTCCGGGCTGGCCTGCGCAGCAGGGGCCGACGCGTCGAGAGGGTCGCGACCGGTCGCCCGAGCTATGGAATTGGCCATCGGACCTCCTCATAGCATGCCGCTATGCACGCGCGGCTCGCTTGAAACCGCGGAACCGCCATGGCAGACCAACCGCCGCCTATGGAGTCGCTGCCCATCGCAACGGACACGGTCGTCACGCTGTCCTACGTCCTCTACAACCAAAACGGCGAGACGGTGGACCAGGCGTCGACCGCGGAGCCGCTCGTCTACGTCCACGGATACGCCCAGATCGTGCCCGGCCTGGAGCGCGCCCTGGAGGGGCTGCGCGCCGGCGAGCAGCGCGAGATCACCGTCGAGCCGGCCGATGCGTTCGGCGAGCGCGAGGACTCCGGCGTGTTCGAGGTCGACAAGGCCGACTTCCCCGAGGCGGGCGAGGTCGAGGTCGGCGACGAGTTCGTCGCCGAGGGGCCGGACGGCGAGCCGGTCGCGCTCCGGGTTGTCGACATCCTCCCCGACGGCTTCCGGGTCGACACGAACCACCCCCTGGCCGGCCAGAAGGTGCGCTTTCAGGTCCAGGTCAGCGACGTGCGCGCCGCCAGCGAGGAAGAGATCGCAGAGGCCCAGACCGAGCTGGAAGAGCGCATCGAGGAGTCCGAGAGCGGGGGGTGCTGCGGTCACGATCACGACCATGACCATGACCATGAGCACGGCCACCCTCACGAGCACGGGGATGCAGACGTGCTCGTGACGCTCTCGAAGAAGTCGTCATAAACCCACCGCGAACGGGTGGGTTGTTCGAGGAGATCACATCATGACCGTAGGTGAGAAGGGCAAGCTGACGGAGCTGCAGCTTGATCGTCGGGTGCGCGAGCGCCTCCTGGCGAGCGGGACGCTCAGCGCCGCGACCATCGAGGCGCACCTCGCGAGCTTGCCGGATCAAGAGGAGCAAACCGAGTCGATCATCGTCGATCAGCCGGCGCTCGGCGCGTCAGCGCACGGGTCGCGGGTCGAGCCTGAGCTCGACGACGAAGGGTCAGAGTGAGCGACGCGCACGATCAAGAGGAGCTCCCTCCGCTCGGGAGCTCCGCGGAGCTGCCGACGCTCGACTTCTCGACGTTCGTGCTGTCGATCATCGGCTCCGCGTACGTGCACCTCGGCGACGCGCCCAGCCCTGACGGGAGGGAAGAGCAGAACCTGGTCCTGGCGCATCAGGACATCGACCTGCTCTCCCTGCTCCAGGAGAAGACCAAGGGGAACCTCACGGGTGACGAGGAGCGCCTGATCGAGCAGGCGCTCTACGATCTGCGGATGCGCTACCTCGAGGTCTCGAAACGCTCGTGATCGCCGGCGCCAGGGCTCTTTCCTGGGTCCTCCTCGCCTGCCTGATCGCCGCGTGCAACAAGGCCTCCCCCGGCCACTCTTCCGGCGCGAGCAGCTCCGCCGTCCCCTCGGGCGCCGTGCCGGTGGCGACCCCACCGCCGCCTCCTCCGGCGCCGCCCCCTCCTTCCATCGTCCGCTCCGAGGGCATGCCCGGCTCCTTCGCGCCGCTCGCGCGCAGGGCCGATCCTGCGGTCGCCACGGTCAAGGCCCGGGTCGAGCGACAGCAGCACCCGGGCGGCCGTCGCCGCACGGTCGCCGAGGGGCTCGGGACGGCCTTCGTCTATGATCCCGAGGGCTTTCTGCTGACGAACAACCACGTCATCGAGGGCGCGACCGACATCCTCGTGAGCTTCGTCGACGGCCGCGACATCAAGGCGACCGTCGTCGGCCGCGACAAGCACACGGACGTCGCCGTGCTGAAGGTCGAGGATCAGGGGCTCCCGTCGCTCCCGCTGGGCGACTCGGACACCATGGAGGTCGGCGACTGGGTGGTCGCGATCGGCAACCCCTTCGGCCTCTCCCACACGGTCTCGGCGGGCATCCTCTCGGCCAAGGGTCGCACCCGGGACGACGTGAAGGGGCTCGATCCGAGCGGCTACTTCAATTTCCTCCAGACGGACGCGAGCATCAACCCGGGCAACTCCGGCGGCCCGCTCCTGAACCTCAAGGGCGAGGTGGTCGGCATCAACGCGGCCGTGCGCGCCAACGCGAACAACATCGGGTTCGCGATCCCGATCAACATGGTGCGGCAGCTCCTGCCGATGCTGCTGCGCGACGGGAAGATCCGGCGGAGCCAGGTCGGGGTGATCGTCGACGTGCTCAACTCGATCGAGGCGGGGCGGCTGAAGCGGCCCGATCGAAAGGGGGCGTGGGTGAAGACCGTGGTGCCGGGGGGGCCCGCGGACCGGGCTGGCATTGCGCCGGATGACGTGATCGTCGGCTTCGAGGGACAGCCGATTTCCGACCCGAACGAGCTTCGGTGGATGGCGAGCATCGCCGGCGTGAGCAAGGTCGTTACGCTCCGCGTTGCCCGGCTCGAGCGGGTCTTCGATGTGCGCCTCACGCTTGGCGAGCTCCCCGAGCTCAACGAAGAGCCCGATGAGCCGTGAGCCGGGTGACCCCTGCCTTCTGCCCGGCACGCCCGCCGGCCGTGTGCCCGGCCAGGCCGTCTGCCGCGCGACGTTCCTTGTCCCCCAGCCTCCTCAGGTAAGCTGACCCCGTGGCCTCTGTACCTTCCTCCCCGGACGAGCTCGAGCCGGCCGCACCTCCCGGCCCTCCCGGCGATGCGCCGGGCGACATGGAAGGCGATCTCCCGTCCGCGGGGGGCGCACACCGCAGAGCGGAGCAGCTCCACGCGCGCCTGAATAGCGCTTCCGCCCGTGCGTCCAATCGCGAGGCACGACGGCGGGAAGCGGAGGAAGATCGTGAGCTCATCGAGCGGGCGCAGAAGGGGGACCAGGCGGCGTTCCGCTCGCTCGTGGAACGGCACCAGCGCAGGGCTTTCGCGATCGCGATGGGGCTCGTCCGCGACGAGAACGACGCCCGCGAGCTGGTGCAGGAAGCCTTCCTCCGCGTCTACAAGGGGCTCGGCTCCTTTCAGGGCGGCTCCTCGTTTTTTACCTGGCTCTACCGGATCGTCACGAACCTGGCGATCGATCTCATGCGGAAGCCAGGGCGCCGCGACGTCGAGCTTCAGGAAAACCAGGCAGCCGACGAGCAGTCCGATTTCCCGCTTGTCGCTCGGATCGACGGCGCCGACCCCCTCAACGTCGTCCGGCGCCGGGAAATCGCCGGGCGCATCCAGGCCGCGCTCGACGCGCTGCCCCCTTACCACCGAGGCGTGATCCTGATGCGGGAGGTCGAGGGGATGTCCTACGAGGAGATGGCGCAGGCGATGGAGGTCTCGAAAGGGACGATCATGAGCCGCCTGTTCCACGCCCGTCAGAAGCTTCAGCGCGCCCTTGCTGACTGCTACGCGGAGGAAGAGGGCAAGGCCGCCGCAGAGGACCCGGAGGAGATCGCGTGAGTACCGCCAACAGCAGCAAGGCGAATCACGGGGACGCGAGCACCCCGCCGACGGATCTGGAGCTGATGCTCTATGTCGACGGTGAGCTCGACGAGGCTCGCCACCGGCAGGTGGAGGATTACCTGCTCCATGACCCGCGCTGCCGAGCGAAGGTCGCAGGGCTCGTCACCGCAGCCGACATGATCCGGGACAGCGCGCTCGCCGCCAGCGCGGCCGACGGCATCGCCGACGGGGTCATGGCGAAGATCCTCGAAGGGCAGGGGGGGACCACGAAGGCCAGCGGAGGCGCTGTCGTGCAGCCGCTCGCGGCGTCGCCGTCGGGCGATGCGCCCCGCGCGCGGAGGCTCCAGGGGTCGCCGGCCAACGACAACGCGCGCGGGATCTTCGCGCTGACGGCGCTCGCCGTGGCGGCGGCCGCCGCGATGATGGTCTGGGGCCGGACGGGCGCGGAGGCGCCCAGCGCGGAGCTGACGGCGCCGGCACCCTCCGTGGTGCTCGCCCCCCCGGCAGCGGCGCCGGCGCACGAGCCCGCCGCCGTGCCGAGCGCCGAGGGCGAGATCGAGCCCGGCGTCGAGGTCGCCGCGGTCGACTTCGGGGCGCGCATGGGCACCATCTTCTACGTTCCGCGGGAGGCCGCGGCTTCAGGCCCGACGACCACGGTGGTTTGGCTCTCCGATGACGGTCCGGGAGGACAGTGATGAGATTTCTTGCGAGTGCGATCACCGCGATGATGGTCCTGGCGCTCGGCGCGAGCTCTTCCCCCGCCGTCGCGCAAGAGAAGGCGCCGGCCCCTGCTCCGGCGGCGCCCGCCGACGCCGCGATCACGTCCGAGGTCGTGGTCCTCCATGCGACGAACGACGGGACCGGCATCGATCCGAAGATCGGCAAGATGCCCGAGCTCGGGAAGCCGCCGTTCTCCGCGTACAACAGCTACAAGCTGCTCGATCGGCTGAAAATCAGCCTGCGGAAGGGTACGCCGACCACCACGAAGCTGCCGAACGGCAGCGTCCTCATGGTGTCGCTGAAGGACGTGGTGGCCGCGAAGAAGCAGGACGAGCCGAAGCGCTTCGTCGTCAGCGCGAGCATCCAGAAGCCAGGCGGCAACACGTTCCTGCCCCTGCTCGAGGTGAACGCGAAGGCCGGCGAGAGCTTCTTCGTGGCGGGTCAGCAGCACATGGGCGGCGTGCTCGTGCTCGGCATCAAGGTCGCGCCCTGAGCCGAGAGCGCTCGGCGCCCGCTCAGCGGCGCGCCGAGGAGGGCAGCGCGACGGGCAGGTCGAGATGGAAGACCGTCCCGCGCGGGGCGCACGCTTCCGCGCGGATGCTGCCGCCGTGCGAGGCGATGATGTTCCTGACGATGCTCAGGCCGAGCCCGGTGCCGGTCCCGTCGGTCTTTGTCGTGAAGAAGGGGTCGAAGATCCTCGGCAGGTGCGCGGTGTCGATCCCGTGCCCGTCGTCCCGGATGCTCACCGTGATGTAGCCGTCCTCCGGCGACATCGCGGTGGCGATGCCGAGGCAGCCGCCGTGCTCGTGCATCGCGTGCGCGGCGTTCGTGAACAGGTTCACGAACACCTGCGTCAGCGGATCGATGACGCCCCGCACGGGAGGTATCTCGCTGAAGCGCCGGTCGATGGTGACGCCCGTCTGGTCGAGGAGGTGCTCGCAGAAGACGAGCGCGCGCTCGATGATGTCGTGGAGGGAGACGGCGCCCGGCTTCTCCGTGGACGGCCGCGCGTAGGCGATCAGATCGCGCGAGAAGCGGCGGATGCGATCCGCCGCCTCGTTGATCCGCGCGAGCCGCTCGAGGTCCGAGGGGTCGAAGCCGCTGCGCTCGCCCTTGCGGCGCAGGTACTCGGAGTAGGCGAGGATCGAGGTGAGCGGGTTGTTGAGCTCGTGCACCACGCCGGCGGCCATCTTGCCGAGGGAGGCCAGCTTCTCGGCCTGGATGACCTGCGCGCGCAGCGACTCGTGCGCACGCGCCTCGCGGAGCGACGCGCCCAGGGTGAGCACGAGCCGGTCGACGAGCGCCTGGATCGGCGCGCTGTCGAGGTACCCGGCGTCGTCGGCCGCGATGTGCATCGTCGAGCGACCTTCGGGCTCGATGGATACGACGCGCTCGAAGGCGAACTCCGGGAGGAGCCGCGCCGGATCGCGGCTGTCGTCGCGGCGGGCGCGCGGCGACACCCGGACGGCCACCTGCGCGCCCGTCGCTCCCGGGATGTACACGCCGAGCCCGCAGCCCGGGAGCACCTTCGCGGCTGCGCCGAGCAGCGCCGAGGCGCGCTGCTCGATGGAGGCCGATGGATCCAGCTCGCTCGACGCGATCAGCAGGCTGTCTATCCACTCGAGCGGGATGTCCCGGGTGAGGGGCTTCCGGAGCGTGACGGGAGCGTCAGACAACGGCTGCTTCCCCCGGCGCTCCGCGCTCCTTCCGCTCACCCGATCACCCTGTTCGGGTCGTCGCCGCTCGATCGGTCAAGATCGATGATCTTCGCGGCACCGACATAGGATTTCGTTTCGTAGCGGGTGATCTTGCCGATCTTGCGGACGATCTCCGCCATCCGCTCGGCCTCGCTGCGGATCGTCGCCGCGGCGCCCATGATGGGGGACGCGTCGTCGATCCGGCGGCAGATCAGCTCGGCGTAGCCGAGCACGCTGGTCAGCGGCTGGTTCAGCTCGTGCGCGGCCGCGCCCGCGAGCTCGGCGATGATGGCCTGCTTCTCGCGAGCGCGGAGCTCCTCTTGCGCCTCGGTGAGGCGGGCCTCCATCCGCATCCGCTCGCGCAGGTCGGTGAAGATGCCGACGGAGCCGACCGGGACGCCGTTCTCGAAGATCAACGCCGCGGAGAGGTGCACCGGGACGCGCGACCCGTCCTTGGCCAGGACCTCGGTCCGATAGCCCTCGAGCCGGCCGGGTCCGCCGTGCTCCTTCGCGTGGATGAGCCTCATGATCTGCTCGGCGTTGTGGTCGGGGTAGAGCGCGCGGACGTTCATCGCGCCGACGACCTCCTTCGCGTCATAGCCGTAGATCCGCTCGGCGGCGCGGTTGAAGAGCAGGACGATGCCCTCCATGTTGGCCGAGACGATCGCGTCGACGGAGCTCTCGATGACGCGCTCCAGGAACTCCTTGGTCTTGGTGAGCTCCGCCTCGGTGGCGCGCTCCATGGTGACGTCGCGGAAGCTGACCAGGACGGCGCCGCTCTCTTCCCGGAGGACGCTGCTGAAGCTGAAGCTCAGGATGAGCTTCTCGTGCTCGCCCCGCCTCACCGTGAAGTCCACCATGTGCGGGAACGATCCCTTGGCGAAGCCAGCACGGATCTCCTCGAGGAGCGGGTGCTCGCGAGGATCGACGACGTCGGCCAGGTTTGCCCTCTCGAGGTCCTCCGCCGTGCGCCCGGTGATCGCCTGGGCGCGCGGGTTGGAGAAGAGGATGTGGCCGTCGGGATCGGCGACGATGATGCCGTCCGCCGTCGAGTGGAAGAAGTCGGCGTAGCGCTGGAGCGCCTTCAGCCGGCGCTCCGCCTCGAACCGGGCGAAGGTGCTCTTCTGTGTCTGATCGCGGAGCGACTGCAGGATGCGCGCGTTGCGCAGGGCGATCGCGGTGGCGCTCGCGACCGTGCGGGCCAGCGAGAGCTCGTGCGCATCGGGGGCCACCGGCTGCCGCCCGCGCAGGAAGAGCACGCCGAGCGGCTTGTCCTCGAACAGGATGGGCAGGAGGGCGAGCGAGCGGAACGCGTTCTCCGGGAGCTCCGCGCGCACGATGTCGAACAGCGGGTGCGCCTTCGCGTCGTCGATCACGAGCACGTCGCCCGTGCGCATGACGCGCTGGATCTCCGGGTACTTCCCGAGATCGATCGGCAGGTCGCGGAGCTCCTTGTCGTCGCTCGCGGCGACCACGTAGCCGACGTTGCCCGAGTCGCGCACGAGCACGATGCTGCAACGGTCGACGCGGGCCACCTCGGCGATGCGGCGCACGACCGTGAAGAGGATGTTCCGGAAGTCGAGCGTCGAGGACAGCGCCTGCGTCAGCTCGAGGACCACCTTCGCGTCGTGCTCCCTGCGCGCGAGCGCGTCGACGTAGTCGCGGATCCGGAGCTGCCCGCGGATGCGGGCGATGAGCTCCGCCGGGCGAAACGGCTTGCGGATGAAGTCGTCCGCGCCGAGCTCGAAGGCGCGGGCGACGTCCTCGTCCGCGTCGAGCGCCGTCAACACGACGACCGGGACGTCCTGCGTGCGGCGATCGTCCCGTACGGCGCTGAGGACGACGTAGCCGTCCGGAGGCGGCATCACGAGGTCGAGCAGCACGAGCGCGGGTACGCTCTCCTTCAGCCAGGCGAGCGCCTCCGCGCCCGAGGTGACGGCGACGGTCTCGATGCCCGCGTCGGCCAGCGCGTGCAGCAGCATCTGCCGGCTGACGGCGTCGTCATCCACGACGAGCACAGGATCACGGCGCCACACACCGTAAGCTTATCGATTCCACGCTGGAGCGATGAGAGATTTCCGGGGCACGGCGCAATCCCGGAGCGCGATCACGAAACATCGCGGACGGCACACGGCGGCGCGGCGCACCGGGGCGCCACGCGGCGTGGGTCAAGAGAAGAGATCCCCCTGCTTCACCGACGGATCCGCGAGGCCCAGGTGCTCGTACGCGCGGCGGGTCGCGACCCTGCCCCGCGGCGTGCGGCCGAGGAAGCCCTGCTGCAGCAGGAACGGTTCGTACACGTCCTCGATGGTGTCGCGCGGCTCACTGAGCGCCGCGGCCAGCGTGTCGACGCCCACGGGGCCGCCGTCGTAGTGATCGATGATGACGCGCAGCAGCCTGCGATCCATCTCGTCGAGGCCGGCGGCGTCGATATCGAGCCGCTCCGCCGTCTTCCGCGTGATCGCCATGGTGATCGCGCCGTCGCCGAGCACCTCGGCGAAGTCGCGGACCCGGCGCAGGAGGCGGTTGGCGACGCGCGGGGTGCCCCGCGCACGCGCCGCGATCTCGCGCGCTCCCCCGGCGTCGATCGGCACGTTGATCAGGCCGGCGCTGCGCTGCACGATGCGCTCGAGCTCCTCGACGGGGTAGAAATCGAGGCGGACGATGTGGCCGAAGCGCGACAGCAACGGCGCGGTGAGCAGCCCGGTGCGGGTCGTCGCGCCGACCAGCGTGAACGGCTTCAGCGCGAGCTGGATCGTCGTCGCATACGGGCCGTCGCCCGTCATGATGTCGATCTGGAACGACTCGATCGCGGGATAGAGGCTCTCCTCGACCGCCGGCGTGAGCCGGTGGATCTCGTCGATGAAGAGCACGTCATTGCGCTCCAGCTTGGTCAGCAACCCGGCCAGCGCGCCCTTGTGCTCGATCGCCGGCCCGCTCGTGACGTGGAGGGTGACGCCCATCTCGCGGGCGAGGATGTGGGCGAGCGTGGTCTTGCCGAGCCCGGGCGGACCGCAGAAGAGCATGTGGTCCAGCGGCTCGCGCCGCCGGCGCGCGGCCTCGACGAAGACCTTCAGGTTCTCCGTGTGCTTGGTCTGGCCGACGTACTCCGCGAGCGAGGCAGGCCGGAAGAGGCGGTCGAAGCGATCGTCGTCGCCTGTCTCGGCAGGAGAGAGCGCCCGTTCAGGCATGCCCCGGGAGTACCGCGGGCCGAGGGCGAAGGGAAGCGATCCCGCGCGCCGGCGACCCGTGATTCGCGCGGCTGCGGGCGAGGTCAGCCGAGCGCGGGGACCGATGAGAGGCGGGGGCGACGCGGGGGCGGAACGCGCGGCAGTCGAGCGCGGCAGAGCGGGCGGCCGTCCGGGGCGCCGTCCACCTCGAGCGAGCCGCCGTGGAGCTCGATCACCGAGCGCGCATGGCTGAGGCCGAGGGTCAGACCGCGGCCGCGCGCCGTGGTCTGCCGGCTGAACAACGCCTCCAGCTCGTCGGGCGGCACGTCGCGGCTGCCGTACTCGATGTCGATGCGGACCTCGCTGTTGAACTCGCCGGCCATCGTCGCGGTGAGGCGCACGAGGCGCGCGGACGGGTCGGCCGCGCCGGTCCTGAGCGCGTGCGCCACGATGACGGCGATCGCGCGCGTCATGTACGCTTGATCGACCGGGATCAGCGGCAGCGTGTCGCCGACCTCCACGACGACCTCCCCGTCGGCGTCGCTCGCGAGCTCGCGCGCCTTGCGGAGCGCGCCGGCGATGAGCGCGCCGACCGACGTCGGCTGGGGCTCGAGCGTGAGCTGCCCGGCCTCGACGCGCGCGGCGTCGAGGATCGACTCGATCAGGCCGAGGAGCTCCCGGCCCCGCGTCGAGATGAGCTCCAGGCTCTCGCGCTGCGCGGCGGTCAGGTCCTCCTGGCCCACGAGCTCGGCGAACCCGAGGATCGCGTTCAGGGGGCTCTTGAGGTCGTGGCTCACGCTCGCGAACAGGAGGCCGCGCATGCGCTGCGCCGCCTCGCGGGCCTCGAGCGCGCGCTCCTGCGCCGCGGCGAAGACGCGGAAGCGCTCGGCGAGATCCTCGATGGCGTGCCCGAGCCGAGCGACGACGGCGAACCGGGCGGGGCGCGCGATCTGCGTGCCGCCGCGGAGCACGCTGTCCGTGCCGAGCAGGCGCACCTGCTTCGTGGCGTGCACGAGATCGGCCGCGAGGACGCGGCCGAACAGGTTGCCGAGCGCCCCGGCGACCAGCACCGCGAGCAGCGCGACGAGCGCGCCCCAGATCGCGGCGGAGGGCTCGAGATCCGCCGAGAACCGGATGTTGACGCAGCCGCCGTCGAGCGGCGTGATCACGGCGATCTGCCCGTCGGCCTCGCGGCCGAAGGAGGGCTCCGCGCCCACGCAGTGGGGCTCCACGCGCGCGAGGAACCCGAACTCCGCCGCGGAGGCCACGACGTCGTTGCGATGGGCCTCGGCGATGGCCCCGAGCGACGGGTCGAGCGCCGTGCGCGCGATGAGCCCCGCGGTCGTGCGCCGGCTCCGCTCGATGAACGTCTGGAGGTGCGCGTTCGCGATGAGCACCGCCCCGACGCCGACGAGCAGCACCGGCGCGGCGACGGCCAGGAGCAGCTTGTAGGTGACCCGCCGGCGCGGCGTCTGGTAAAGCTCGGCCGTCTCGAGCAAGGCGCCGATCGCCTCGGCCGGGCTGATCTCGAAGAGGCTGAACGTGGTGGCGCGCGTCAGCACGTAGTGCGGGATCGCGGACGCGCTGAGGATCGTGATCGCGAGGATGAGCAGGCTGACCGCGCGGCCGTCGTCGAGCTTCTCCGGCCTGATCCCCGGGATCATCGTGAGGCTCGAGATCGTCGAGCTCGCCAGCACGAAGCGCAGCGCCAGCGACGGCGGCAGCTCGGCGAACCGCTCGAGCTCCTCGTGATCGATGTCGCGCGAGCCGATCATGAGCGAGCGCAGCAGGTCCCGGTGCGTGCGCAGCCGGAGCAGCGTCAGCAGCGTGGTCGCGAAGATCGCGGCGAGGGCGATCTTCGCGCCGACCGAGAGCACGCTCGCGGCGACGTCCTGCTCCAGGATGAGCAGCTTCGGCGCGAGCGCCGCGATCGCCCCGAACGCGGCGACGCCGACCAGCGCCTGGCGGACGAGCACGCGCCGCGCGAAGTGGATCGCGTCGTCCCTCATGCGCTCTTCGTTCATGCGATCCTCCCTCCTCCTGCTGGGCGGCCGCCGCCTGGCTCGCTCGCGGGCGGCGCCGCCGCGTCGGGCGCGGGCTGGACCGGAGAGGGCGCGGGGGGCGGGACCACCCAGATCGGCAGGGTGATCGTGAAGGTCGAGCCCCGCCCGAGCTCGCTGTCCAGCTGGATCGTCCCGCCGTGCATCAGGACGAGGCGCCGCGCGATCGAGAGCCCGAGCCCCGTCCCGGCCCGGCGAGAGCGCACGTCGCCGGTCTGCCGGTACTCCTCGAAGACCGCCGACGTCTCCTCCGGTGGGATCCCGGGGCCGGTGTCCTGGACGACGATCGCCGCGTAGCGGCCGCGCGCGGCGATGTGCACGCTCACCGAGCCGCGCGCCGTGAACTTGACGGCGTTCGAGACGAGGTTCGTCAGGATCTGCCGCACCCTCCGCGGATCGGCGTGCGCGAGGAGGCCGTGGTCCCCGGTGACGCGCAGCTGGATGGGCTTGTCGCGCGCCGCCGCGGACGCCTCCCGCATCACCTGATCGACGAGGACGCGGAGGTTGACGGCGCGGCGGGAGAGCTGGAGCTTGCCCGTCTCGAGCGCCGACAGATCGAGGATGTCGTCGATGAGCGTGCGCAGGTGCTCGCCGCTCTGCCGGATGACGGACAGCGCCTCGCGCGCGTCCTGACTGAGCGGCCCGTCGACCTCGCTCTCGAGGACGTGCGCGAACCCGAGGATGGCGTTGAGCGGCGTGCGCAGCTCGTGGCTGAGCCCCGCGAGGAACGCCGAGCGCTCGCGGTCCATCGCGGACGCCTGCTGGAGGTCCGCCCGGTAGGTGCGCTCCGCCGCGGCGAAGCGGGTGATCAGCAGGTTGAAGGCCGCCGTCAGGAGGCCCACCTGGTCCAGCGATCGGATCGGCACCGGCTCGATCTGGATCAGGTCCGTGCTCGACGCGCTCTGGCCCTGGCCGCGCGCCATCGCCGTGATGCGCTCGCGCAGGTAGTCGACGTCGTCGCGCGCCGCCTTGGTGAACGAGAGCGCGACCGCGACCGCCACGCCGAGCAGCAGCGTCGTGAGCGCCGCGACGGCGTTGCCGAGGGCGATCGAGTCGGGCGGCGGGCTCGGCGCGGAGACGAAGGTGATCACCGAGAGGTGGGACAGCGGCGGGCGGAGCGGGCGCGCCGAGAACCGGACGCGGCCGAGCGAGGTCACCGCCTCGCCCTTGCCCTGCGTGAGCATCTGGAAGATGTCGGCCTTGGCCGGCGCGCCGAAGCTCTCGTTGACCAGCACGTGGCCGCTGTGCTCGACGAGCAGGATCTCCGACCCGGCCCGCCGCGCCGCCTGCCCGAGGAGCTCGGTCCGCTCCGCGTCGGCGGTCCCCGGGAGCCGCGCCGACAGCGTCGCGGCCAGCACCTCCGCGCGCAGGCTCGCGGCCTGATCGCTCATCTTGGCGAGCTGGCGGATACCGATCAGCGCGATCGCCACCGCCGTGGCGATCGCCACGACGATCACGATCGCGGGCGCGAGCGGCACGAGCGGCATCGTGCCGCGAGGCCAGCGGATGAGGCGACGACGGCGAGCCACGGCGAAGGCAGGATGCTAGCGCGCTTCGGGCGGCGTACGGGCCGCCTCAGGCGCCAGAGCGCTGGGGACGGCGCGCCTCACCTGGGATCGGTCGCCAGGAGCGCGAAGACGGAGTGGTCGAGCCAGCGGCCGTCGCACCACTCGGCCTGGCGGGCGATGCCCTCGAAGCGGAAGCCGAGCCGGCCGATGACCGCGAGGGAGGCGTGGTTGTCCGTCGCGGCCGCGACCCGCACCCGGTGCGCGCCCATGTGGCCGAACGCGAACCCGAGCGCGGCCTGCGCGGCCTCGGTCATGAGGCCGCGTCCGGTCGCCTCCTTGCGCAGCCAGTACCCGAGCTCGCAGGAGCGGTGCAGGTGCACGCACGACTCGAGCCCGACCACCCCGGCGAGCGAGCGGTGCGCGCGCTCGCGGATGACGAAGCGCAGCGCCCTGCCGTGATCCCAGTCGGCGGCGCACGCCTCGGCGAAGCGCACGCTCGCGGCCGGATCCGTGTGGAACTGCACCCAGGGCAGCCAGCGCTGGAGGGTCGCGCGCGAGCCGCTGACCGCGAGCCAGAGCTCGGGGCCGTCGGACGGGTCGATGGGCACGAGGATCAGCCGCTCGGTCTCGATGGGGCGGGCGCGGACCTCGCTTCGAGGTGGGAGGATGAGCATGGGGTCACCGGCACTGGATGCGAGCGGCGTAGGGCTCGAGATGACCCGCCTCGTAGTCAAGCCAGGCGACATACCACTCTCCAGGCCTCGCGCCGGGGCTGATCGAAGGCGCCGGCTGATCGCCGCTGACGCGGGCGAACCTCGTGGGCGTGCCGATGCCGTCGCGGTTGATCGATGCGGTCAGCATGCGGCCCTGCTCGAACCAGACGAGCTGGGCCTGACCGCTCGGCGCGATCGCGACTGCCGGGCGCGCGCCGGCCTTCGAGAACCGCTTGCGCCAGAGCGGCTGGCCCTTGGCCGGATCGATGTAGGCGGCCGAGGCGCCCCCGATCGGCGCCTCGCCGTGCCAGACGACGAAGCAGCCGCCCGTGCCGCAGGCGAGCGAGGGGTTGTCGCTCCGGGCGCGATCGCTGTTCACGAGCGACAGGTCGCCGAGCGCGCGGTCGGCGCGCTTGCCGGGGGCGGCCGGCGGGAGCCCCTTGTCGGCGCTCGCGAGCGGCAGGCGCATGTACTGGATGACCCGCATCGGCTCGCGATCGAAGCGGAAGGCGAGGTGCATCACGTCGTCGGTCACCGCGATCGAGGGGAAGCGGACGCGCGGCTTCGAGGGGCCCGTCGGGGTGACGTCCGTCAGCCGGATGATCTCGCCGACCGGATCGAGATTCGGAGAGAGGCGGCGCATGAAGAGGTCCTCGGACGCGCTGTCGCCGTCGTCCGACCACGCGATCGAGAACCCCTCGGAGGTGCGCGCGAGCGAGGGCCAGGAGTTCCCTCCGCGAGGGAAGCGGGCGACCATCATCGCGGGCCCGTCGATCCGGCCGCTGGCGTCGAGCCAGCGCACGTGCACGCCGGCCTCCGGCCCCTTGCCGTCCCAGTACGTGAGCACCAGCCGATCGCCGGCGGTGGTCAGCTCGGGGCGCCCGATGGCGCGGCCCTCGGGCGTCACGTCGAGCGCCGGCGACGACGGCCGCATCGCGCTGTCGAGCACCGCCGTGTAGGCGTGCTCGCTTCCCTCGTGCGAGTCCGTCCAGGTGACCACCGCGCCGCGCGGCCCGAGCGTGATCGAGGGCCGGCTGGCGCCGATGGCGCGGCCGCCCTCGCGCACAAGATCGTGCGTGCGCGGCCGCGCGAGCCCGGTGAGCTGGCAGGGGGCCTTGCCGCTCGCGTCCTTCATGGCGACCTGCACGTGCTCGATCAGGGTCCGAGGCACGGGGTGGTTGCCCTTCTCCTGAGCGTCCCTCAGCTGCCGGAGCGCGGCTTTGAGGTCGCCCGCGGCGAGCGACTCCTGCGCCTGCGCGACGAGCGGCGGCCACGGCAGGCCGGGTGGCTCGGCCTGGGCGTCGGCGCGCGCCGGCACGGCGGTCGGCGCGGAGGACGACGGCGCGCTGATGGCCGGCGGCGGCGGCGGCGCGCTGCTCGAGGAGACGGGCGGCAGGGCCGTCGGCTTGAGGAACTGGAGGTAGCCCGCGTAAGCGGCGCCCGCGGCGAGCACGAGCACGCCGAAGACGACGAGCGCGCGACCGGCGCCGCCGCGCCTCGGCGGCGAGCGCTGCGCGAGCGGATCGGGGACCGAGGCGTCGCCCGGGCCTCCGGAGAACGAGATCTGCTGCCCCGCGCCCTGGCTCACGCGCCCGGCCAGCGCGCCGCCGTGCGGACTCGAGAGGTCGAGCCCGCCGAACGGGTCGCCCCCGCGCTCCGCCGGGCCCGAGGGGACGGTGCGCCGCGCTTCGTTGGGGGTCACACGGACGACCCCCGGCGGATCGAACGTCACGTCGGCTGGCGGAGCGCCGCCCGTCGGGAGGAGCCCTGCCTGCGACGGCTCCGCGCCGCGCGGGGGCGTCGGCTGCGCGACGCCGAGCGCGACCGAGAGCTCGTCGGCGAACTCCCTCGCGGTCTGGAAGCGGCGATCGATCGAGCGATCGAGCGCCTTCTCGAACCACACGGTGAAGCTCGGCGGCAGGTCCGGGCGGAGCGCCGCGGGCTGCGGCAGCGGCGCGTTCGCGATCTGCGCGAACGTCATCGCGACGCCCTGCTCGGTCTGCCAGACGGTGCGGCCGGTGAGGCACTCGTAGGTGATGCAACCGAGGGCCCAGAGGTCGGCGCGGTGGTCGACCGCCCCCTGGCCTCGCACCTGCTCCGGGCTCATGTACGCCGGCGTTCCGAACACGGCGCCCTCGCGGGTGAGGCGCGCCTGCGCGTCGCCGCCGTCGACGGGCGCGTAGAACTTCGCGAGCCCGAAATCGAGGATCTTCGCGCAGAGCCGGCCCTCCTCGTCCTTCGTGAGGAAGATGTTCTCCGGCTTGAGGTCGCGGTGGACGATCGAGGAGGCGTGCGCCTTGGTGAGCCCTCGACACACCTGGGACATCACCGTGACGGTGGTCTCGGGGTCGAGGTACCTGACGACCGTCATGCGCTCGTACAGCGACTCGCCTTCCAGGAGCTCGAGCACCAGGAAGGGCCGCCCGTCGTCGAGCTTGCCGGAGTCGTAGACGTCGCAGATGAACGGGCTGCGGATCGACGCGGCGGCACGGGCTTCACGGAGGAAGCGCTCGACCACGACGGCCGAGGTCGTCAGCTCCTGTGCGAGCACCTTGATCGCGACGCGCTTGCCGATGTCGATGTGCTCGGCCTCGTACACGGCGGCCATGCCACCGCGCCCGATCTCGCGTGTGATGCGGTATTTTCCGGCGAGGACCGTGCCTACCGGGATCTTCGCTTTGTTCGGCAAAGCCATCAGGCAGGGCGGTCCCGCGACTGGATTCGCCAGCGGAGACTATTCGAGCCGCGTCGCAAGAACAAGGCGAGCGCGGCGTGACCCGTCAGGAGGGGGGATCCACCCCTCGGGGGCGCCGTGGAGGCGAGCTCAGCCATTCCCGGCCGGAGCCGGGAGGCGGGGCCATGCCGGCCGGCCATGGACGAGGCGTGCCCCACCCCCCCCGGCGCCGCCGCGAGGGGAGCGGGCGCGCGCTCCTCCCGGGGGCTCCCGGGAGGGATTGAAAAACGTAAGCGGGATCCGATTTTCTGATGCCGGAACCACTTTTCTCACGCACGCATGATGCGCGAAACATTCCGGAAACATGAGCTTGGGTACACCAGCCTGGACCTCCGGTCGCTGCGCCGGCGCCCGGGGAGAGGGTCGTCCATCCAGCTCTGCTGGATGGGGGCCTGAGTCTGTTGACAAGCGTCGGGGCAATGCTCGGGAGGCCGAGAGGACCCCGTCACGGATCGGAGGCCGGGCGGCGCCCGGCACATCGACGGGAGGCCGCCGGCGGAAGCGACCCCCCTTTACCGGCTCTGCTCCGGCGGGGCTTTTCGGGTGAGCGCCCGGGTTTTTACCCTGGCGGGCATCCGGTCACCACAGGCGTGCGCAATGAAAAAGGTCGAGGCGATCATCAAGCCGTTCAAGCTCGACGAGGTCAAGGACGCCCTCGCCGAGGTCGGGATTCAGGGCATGACGGTGACCGAGGTAAAGGGCTTCGGTCGGACCGGTGGCAAGAAGGAGGTCTATCGAGGGTCGGCGTATGTCGTCGACTTCGTCCCGAAGGTGAAGGTCGACATCGTCGTGCCGGACAGCATGGTCAGCGACGTGATCGACGCCATCGAGAAGAGCGCCAAGACGGGTCGGATCGGCGACGGCAAGATCTTCGTCGTCCCCGTCGAGGAAGCCGTGCGGATCCGCACGGGAGAGCGCGGCGAGGACGCCATCTAGGCGAGCCGCGGGCAGAGCGTCACAGGGCAATCGCGGCGGGTCGCAGGCTCGACACCCCAGGCAGCTAGCAGCGAGCACGAGCCCGCGCGCCGTAAAGTCACATACAGCGAGAGCAGCGAGTCAGCGAGGTAAGAGAAGATCATGAAGGCGAAAGATGTCGTCGCGTTTGCGAAGGAAAACGACGTAAAGTTTGTCGATCTCAAGTTCATCGATCTGCCCGGCATCTGGCAGCACACGACCGTCCCGGTGTCCCGTCTGAACGAGGACATCTTCGAGGAGGGGATCGGCTTCGACGGCTCCTCCGTGCGCGGATGGCAGCCGATCAACGCCAGCGACATGCTGATGACGCCCGATGCGTCGACGGCGAAGCTCGACCCCTTCCACGCCCAGAAGACGCTCAGCATGATCTGCAAGATCAGCGATCCCGTGACCGGCCAGCCCTACGGGCGCGACCCGCGTTACATCGCCCAGAAGGCGGAGAACCACCTCCGCGCGAGCGGCATCGCTGACACGACCTACTTCGGGCCCGAGGCCGAGTTCTTCGTCTTCGACTCGGTTCGCTACGAGAGCTCGCAGCGCGGCGCGTTCTACGAGATCGACAGCGAGGAGGCAGTCTGGAACACCGGCAAGGCCGGCCTCGGCCACAAGATCCGGTCGAAGGAGGGCTACTTCCCCGTTCCGCCGACCGACACGCTCTCGGATCTGCGCGCGGACATGATGTCCACGCTCATCGAGACGGGCATCGGAGTCGAGGTCGGCCACCACGAGGTGGCGTCGGCCGGGCAGTGCGAGATCGGCATCAAGTTCTCGACGCTGACCGCGATGGCCGACAACCTCATGTGGTTCAAGTACGTCATCAAGAACGTCGGCCGCAAACACGGCAAGTCGGTGACGTTCATGCCGAAGCCCGTCTTCGGCGACAACGGCAGCGGCATGCACTGCCACCAGTCGCTCTGGAAGGAGGGCAAGCCGCTCTTCGCCGGCGACGGCTATGCCGGGATGTCCGACATGGGCCTCTGGTACATCGGCGGCATCCTGAAGCACGCGAAGGCGATCGCCGCGCTCACCAACCCGACGACGAACAGCTATCGCCGGCTCGTCCCGGGCTACGAGGCGCCCGTGAACCTCGCGTACTCGAGCCGCAACCGCTCGGCGTCGATCCGCATCCCGCTGCCCCCCGGCAACAGCCCCAAGGGCCGCCGCATCGAGGTCCGCTTCCCGGACGCGAGCTGCAATCCGTACCTCGCCTTCGCGGCCATGATGATGGCCGGCCTCGACGGCGTCCAGAACCGGATCGATCCGGGCGACCCGCTCGACAAGGACATCTACGCGCTCTCGCCCGAGGAGCTCAAGGAAGTGCCGCACATGCCGGGCTCGCTCGACGAGGCGCTCTCCTGCCTCGAGCGCGATCACGAGTTCCTGCTCCGCGGCGACGTCTTCACCCGCGACATCCTCAAGACCTGGATCGACTACAAGCGCGAGCGCGAGGTCGACGCGATCCGGCTCCGCCCGGTCCCGCACGAGTTCTTCCTCTACTACGACGTCTGATCCTCCCCACCCCCCGAGGCAGCGCAGGGCCCGGCGCACGGGAAAATTGCGCTGTGACCCTCGCTGCCCGCTCTCTTCCTCGCTCGCTGTCCTGTTCGTCGAGCGCCGCTGACGCCGAGACGAGGCGTCGCGGCGCCTCGAAATCCAGGGTTTCTCCGCCCTGCGCTGCGGCCCTCGGGGCGCAAAGTGGGCTGTCGCTCCCTCGCCTCGCGAACTCTGGGTCCCCGCTGGACCTGGCGGTGCCGCGGTACCGCTCGTCCATGCGCCGGGGTATCCTCCGACCCGTCTCTGATGTGGGTCCGGGGGTGAGACACCCTCGTCCCCGGGACACCTCGGCGCAGCAGTGAACCCCGGCGATCTCATCCAGTCTCGCTACCGGCTCGTGAAGATCCTGGGCCGAGGCGCCAGCGGGTCGGTGTGGGCCGCGAAGAACGAGCTCATCGACCGTGACGTGGCGCTCAAGGTGATGCGCCCCGAGGTGGCCGAGGACGCCGTCGCGCTCCAGCGCTTCTTCAACGAGGCGAAGGCGAGCGGGCGCGTGCGGAGCCCCAGCATCGTCGAGATCCTCGATCTCGGTCAGGCGGAGGACGGCTCGCCGTTCCTCGTGCTCGAGCTGCTCGTCGGCGAGGGGCTCGACGAGTGGCTGCGGCGCGAGCACACGATCGAGCCGGAGACGCTGGTCGAGATCTTCATCGGCCTCGCGCGGGCGCTCGACATGGCCCATCAGCAGGGGATCATCCACCGCGACCTGAAGCCCGCGAACCTCTACGTGCACCGCAACCACCTGGGTGAGCTCGTGGGGAAGATCCTCGATTTCGGGATCAGCAAGGTGCTGGAGAAGGAGCACAACTTCGCGCTGACCCACACGGGCTGCGTCGTCGGCTCGCCGGCCTACATGTCGCCCGAGCAGGCCGCGGGGCGCGAGGACCTGGACGGCCGCGCCGACCTCTGGTCGCTCGGCGTCGTGCTGCACGAGGCGTTGACCGGGACGCTCCCGCACGAGGCGCCGAACTACAACGCGCTCATGGTCCGCATCATGAGCAAGGACTGCGATCCGATCGCCTCGCGCAAGCCGGGGCTCCCGCCGCGCCTCTGCCGCATCGTCGACGCCTGCCTGCAGCGCGAGCGCGACGATCGGATCGCCTCGGCGGGCGTGCTCGCGAAGGAGCTCGAGGCCGTGCTCCGCGAGCTGCGCGCCGCGCGCTTCCGGGGACAGAAGGGGCGGCGCGCCTCGGACTTCGTGCTGGGCGACGAGCTCAGCCTCGCGCCGGAGAGCGCCGCGATGCGCGGCGGCGGCGCGGCGGGGACGCTGGAGCGGCTCGTGCAACACGGAAGGCGGCTGCCGCCGGCCATGCTCGTCGCGGCGGGGCTCGGCGTCGTGGTCTGGGCGATGGCGCTCGTGCTCCTCGGCCGGTACTGGAGCCGCTGAGCGACGAGGCTCGGCGGCGCGCTCGTCCCACCCCAGCGGCTCGCCTCTGCGCTCCTCGAACGCGATCCTCACGGCGCGGTCCAGCTCGGATGATCGCCGCGCCGCGCCGGATGCGCGATGCGTGAGGGCGGCGCGCGAGGGCCGGCCGCGACCGGCGAGCGGCGTCTCGTGGAACGAGCGGGGCGGAGCGCTCCGCGTCAGGCGCGCGGCGCGCTGGTGCCCGTGGGGGGCGCGTGCGCGCCGTCGCCGCCCAGGGCGTCGTGTGCAGCGCAGCGATGCGCGTGCGCATCCGGCGCGTACGGCTCCGCCGGGCTGGGCGCAGGGGCGCCGCCGGTGCCGAGCATGTGGCCGAACCACGCGCGCGGTCCGAGCCTCGTGAAGCTCCAGAGCAGGAGCGCGCCGAGCGCCGCCGCGCAGACCCACTCGACGGCGGCGTGCTCGTGGGCTGCGAGGTCGTGGAGGTCCGGGACCACGGCGCCGGGGACGAGCGCGTTCGCGACGAGGCCGACCACGACGGCGAAGGCGACGCTGAAGAGCGCGAAGGCGGCGGCGGCGCGTGCGCCGATCGACCGCTTCAGCAGGGCGAGCAGCGCGACGCTGGTCGTGGGCCCCACCAGGAGGAATGCGAGCGCCGCGCCGACCGAGAACCCCTTGTGGATCATCACAGCGGCGAGCGGCGTCGCGCCTTGCGCGCAGATGTAGACCGGCGCCGCGATGAGGGCGCTCACCACGATGTCGGCCGGCGCGCCGAGCGCGCGCGCCGCGGCCGGCTCGAACGTCGCCTCGAGGACGGCGGCGAGCACGAGGCCGACGAGGTACCACGCGGCCACGCGATCGAGCGCAGGACCGGCGGCCGTGACGGCGGCCGCACGGAGCCGCGCGCCCGGCGACGCGGCAACGCCCGAGGCGAGCGGCGCGCTGCGGCGCGGCGCCGCGCCGGGCGACCCGGCTACCCTGGCGACGAGGAGCGCGACCAGCACGGTGAGGAGCGCGCTGCTGGCGACGCGCACCGCGGTGAGCGGCAGGCCGAGCAACCGCAGCGAGAGCAGCGCGGCGCCGCCGTGCGGCTGTCCGATCGCGTGACGCGGGAAGAACGCGTGCATGAGCCCCGCCGCAGCGAGCCCCGCCAGCATGGCGGGCGCCGTCTCGACGAACAGCGGGCCCAGCGACTCGGTCATCGACAGCTCGGACGCGTGGGCATACGTGAAGAAGCTCTCCGGGCTGGGGAGCGCGAGCGCGACGCACAGGCCCGAGACGCACGCGACGGCGCTCGCGGTCCGCGCCGTCCGGCTCCGGGGCGGCGCCTCGTGCGTGTGGACGACGAGCCGCAGGAGGACGCCGAGGCCGAACGCGACGAACACCTCGAACGATTCGTGGGGGAGGCTTTCCATGAGGCGCTGGCCGAGGAGGGCGCCGAGCAGCGTGAGCAGCCCGAGGAGACCGAGGCGCAGGGCGAGCTGCCGCCAGCCCCAGGCAGGCAGGAAGCGCGCCGCGAGGGATAGGCCCTCGGGGAGCCGGTGCACGAGGACGGCGCTCGCGAAGAGCACCCCGTCCGCGCCGCCGTCGGCCGCGGACGCGGCCAGCGCGAGCCCGGCGCCGTCGAGCAGCCCGTGCACGGCGAGCGCTGAGAACGCGATCTCCCGCCCGAGGACCTTGCCGGTGTCGCGCCGCCGGTGCTCCGTGAGCGAGAGCGCCACGTACCCGAGCGCCGTCCAGAGGACCGCCTGCGCGCCGATCTCCTCGACCGCGTGCGGGAGGTGGCGCGCGAGGACCAGGGCGGGGACGAGCCCGAGCGTCAGCCCGTCGAGCGCTGACGTCGGCAGCGCCCGGCGCCGGCCGAGCGCCACGAGGAGCGGCCCCGTGGCGAGGCCGGCGATCGACAAGGCGACGACGAGCGCGAGCATGGGCCGGTGGGCTATGCCCGAGCCAGGGACCCTTATCAACATCAAATTGGTGTTGCAATCGAGGTGCGAACAGCCGTCGCGTCCCCGCGGAGCGACGCGTTGTCGCGCGGCTCAGAGGGACCTGCGATTCGGGGGCCCCGCGGCACAGGCCGGCCCGCGTTACAGGCGGCCCGCGGCGCCGGTCGCCCAGCGGCTCAGGGCTGCCGCGCTGCGCCGGTGGCCCCGCGGCTCAGGGCTGAACGCACCGGTCGCAGCGACCCTTGATCTGGATCTGGAGGCCCTTGCGGCGCAGCGCGCGGGGGGCGCCGCGCGCCGCCTTGATCTCGATGCTCTCGTCGGGGAGGCAGAGCACGTCTCCGCACGTGTCGCACATGAAGTGCGGGTGCTCGTTCGTCGCGTGGTCGCCGGTGCCCTCGCGCAGCTCGAACCGCCAGAGGTGGTCGCCCATGTCGGTGCGGCGCACGAGCCCCGCGTTCGTGAGATCGATCAGGTTCCGGTAGATGGTGGCGCGATCCCACCCCTTGGGGGCGAGCTCGGCCGCGAGCTCGGCGTGGCTGACGGGCGTCCGCGTGCGGCCGAGGCTCTGCAGCACGGCGATGCGCGGCGAGGTGGCTCGCAGGCCGGTCGCCCGGATCTGCTCGCGGAGCTGCTCCGCGGACTGACCTGCTTTCGAACGCGCCATGCGAGACATCTACCGTCGCCAGGACATTACTGCAATCAGGATGCACGGAGCTCGCCGGCCGCGCGCCCCGGGACGGCCGCGGGGGTAAGTGAGATCGCTCGACCGCCGCCGCCGCCTCCTCGCCGCGCCGGCCGTCGCGCGGCGAGACCGCCGCCGAGCGCCCTCCGGGCGGGTAGGAGCTCGCTGCGCTCCCGCCCGGACCCCGGGCACGCGTGCGCCGCGCCGCCCGGAGCGCGCCGGCGCAGCGAGCGCGGCCGTCGGACTACGCTGAGTAATGTGGCAGATAGCGAGTTGGACAACCTCGCGCGCCTCGATTCGAGCATGGCTCAAACTGCACAGGCCAGGCGGATGAGCCTCGATACGGCGTTCCTCAGAGGGCTTCTCGAAACCTGGATGAGCTCCTCGAGCCTGCTTCTGAATACGCAGAGGACATGGAAAATGGGCGGAACGGCCAGCGTCCTGGTCGTTATCTGGCCTCGAGTCGAGGGCCCCTCGGTCAGCGTTGATCTCGCCGTGTGCTCCATAATGGAGCGATCGCTCCATGTTGGAGCAGCCGGCGTGTCGGCGCCGCGCACGCCGTTGCGCCGCGTCATCGCGGCGCGCGCCCCGAGGCACCAGCTGGCGTTCGACGAGATGACGCAAGACGACCAAGACGTGGAATCTCACCTCGTCGTCTTGAGTGGAATCAGCCCTTTTGGAATTGAACTGATTGTCAAGGTGGATATATATTCCTGCTTCCTTTGCGGGGCCTGAACCAAGGAGAATGTCTATGCGAGCTCGGACGTGTGCGGAGGTACTTGCCTTAGTCTTGATCGCTGCCTTGAGCGCCGCCGCGTGCAACGGCGACCCGTCGACCCCGGCGGAGGAGGAAGAACCGGTCGTCGCCGACGTCGATCCCGAGCAGGTGGAGGCGGCCCCGGCTCCGCTGCGGCGCAGCTGCGCGACCGTCGAGCTGAGCGACGTTGAACGGGACACCGTCGACCAGTTCGTTCGCAGCAGGGCGGCGGTCGGGTTCACCGCGCAGACGGACGTCGAGATCCCCGTGCACGTCCACGTCATCAACAAGGGAACGAGCACCTCGAACGGCAACGTGCCCCAGGCCAGCATCGAGGAGCAGATCGCCGTGCTCAACGACGCTTACGCGACCACCCGCTTCCGCTTCGTTCTGGCCTCGGTGGACCGGACGACGAACGCGACCTGGTACACCATGAGGCTCGGCTCCTCGGCCGAGCGGCAAGCCAAGTCGGCGCTTCGCGTCGGTGGTCCCGACCACCTCAACCTCTACACGGCCAACCCGGGCGGCGGTCTACTCGGCTGGGCGACGTTCCCCTCGAGCTACACGGCCAACCCGGGCGACGACGGCGTCGTCCTGCTCCACTCCTCGTTGCCCGGCGGCGCCGCGGCGCCGTACAACGAGGGAGATACGGGGACGCATGAGGTCGGTCACTGGCTCGGCCTCTACCACACCTTCCAGGGCGGCTGCAGCAAGAGCGGTGACGGGGTCGAGGACACGTCGGCTGAGCGCAGCGCCGCGTACGGTTGCCCGATGAGCCGGGACACCTGCAGGGGCGGTGGGTTCGACCCGATTCAGAATTTCATGGATTATACCGACGACGCCTGCATGGACTCGTTCACTTCGGGGCAGGTCGATCGCATGTCGGCGTTCTGGGATACATATCGTTGATCGGGAGATGATGTGGGAGCGCAGCCGGCGAGCGGCGGGCAACTCCGCCGCTCGCCAGCCGGCGAGACGCGTCCGTCAGACGACGACGATCACATCGACTTGACCTGCGCCCGGCGCTCGAAGCTCCGGCCATCGGCGAGGATGCGAGGCGCGGGCTCGGCCTGCGGCGGGGCCGCGCCCGAGTCCCCGTCGCCCTGCGCGAGGCGCTGCTGACGACGGGTGCCGGCCTGGACGCCGAAGTACACGCCGAGGAACGTCACGAGGCCCCAGCCGAGCAGGGCGACGGCGACGAGGCCGGTCTGGCGAGAGGCGTCGCTCCCGAGCTGGCTCATCTCCTCCATCGGCGCCGACAGCTTGCTCACCTCCTGCATCGGCTCGCGCAGCGTCGCGACCTGCTCCATCGGCTGCTTCAGCCCGGCGACGTCGCGCATCGGAGCGTTCAGCGCCGCGACGTCGCGCATCGGAGCGTTCAGCGCCGCGACGTCCTCGAGCGGGCCGCGGATGCCCGCGAGGCTCTCGTTCATTGCGGCGATCGTGGCCTTCATCTCGCTCAGCCGGTCCATCGACTGCTCGAGGCTCGCGGTCTCGCGCAGGCTCCGCTGCATCGCGTCCATCGACCCCTTGAGCTCGGCCAGCCGCTCCATCGCCTCCTGCATCTCGGCGACCTTCTCCATCGGCTGGCGCAGGTCGGCCAGCCGATCGAGGCTCTCCTGCGACTCGCGCAGCGCCTGATTCGAATTCTCGATCGTCGACCGCGTGCGCCTCATCTCCTCGGTGGTCGCCTGGATGGAGCGCGTGTTCGTGTCGACCATCGTCGCCATGCCGCAGCCCGTCGACGCGAGGACGAGCAACGTCACCGGCGCAATCTGGCGGATCCTTTCCCAATGCATATGCGATCGTTGATTCCTCGAAGGCATTGCGTCAACGTGCATTTGACGCGGTGCGCTGGAATATGACATAGCCGTGTCCGGGGGGTGAGGCGCTGTGGGATGCTGCGCGGTCACGCCCGCGCTGCGCGGCGCGTCCTCGCACGGCGCTGTGAAATGCCGGTGTCGATCCGGCGGACGTTGGCGCGACGGCCGCCGGAAGGTGGAAACCGAGTGCGCAGCGGGGAGGAGCGCGGCGCCCCCAGCGCCGCTGTCCGGAGCTTCAACGCAGGCGAGGGGCATCTCATGCCGGCGCGGCGGCGCGTCAGGGAGCGCCCCGCGGCGGCCGCGCGCGGGCGAAGGCGCTCACCGCGTCGGTCGGCCAGGACGGGACGCGCCGGCGCGGAGGACGAGCGCGGCGAGGGCCGCGAGCGCGGCCGCGGCGAGCCAGGCAGGCGGGCCGAAGGCCCGGGTCCCCGCGGCGAGGGCGCCGTCGACCCACGTGACGTCGAGCAGGGAGCCGCGCAGGCCCGCGCCCGCGAGCGCGATGAAGCTCGCGTGGGCGGCGATGGGCGCGAACGCGCCGCGGCCGCGCAGGAAGAGCGCCGCAGCGAGCGCGCCGAGCGCGGACGCGAGGGCGAAGCTCGACGCGGTCGCGCCCGGCGCGAGCCCGAGGGCGGCGCCGTGCGCGAGGACGGAGAAGGCGAACGCGTGGCGGCGCGAGACGCCGGCGCGCGCCGCGGCGGCGAACGGAATGCCCGTGAGCAGGAGCTCGTCGCGGACGGCGAGGGCGATGGCGCGCGCCACGGCGAAACCGAAGCTCGCCGAGGGCTCCCCTGCGTCGACGGTCGCCCAGCCGAGGACCACGGAGACGCCGAGCGTCAGCAGCACGGCGAGCGCGCCCAGCGCCGCGCCGAGCCCGACGCGGCGGGCGATGCGCGCGCGGTGGCCCGGGCCCTCCGGCTCCAGCGGGTCGGTCCACGGAACGCCCGCCCGCGACGCGACAAGGTCGGCGACGACGGCGCCGGCGAGCGCCGCCGCGAGCGGGCTCGACGACAGGAGCACGGAGACGATCTGCAGGGCCGCGGCGAGGCCGACGAGCCAGGCCGCGCCGAGCGCGAGCTCGAGCAGGCGGCGCTGCGGCCCCGCGCCATCAGGCCGGGGACGGCCTCCTTCCGCGGCGTTCAGTGGAGCGTGTGCCACTGGCCGTTGTGCTCCACCTTCGGGACGTCCGTGTCGCCGTCCGCCTCGCTGCGATGACGGGCGCCCAGGGTGGCCACGAGCTGGGCCGTGGACGGGCGCACGGTCCGCTGGCGCATCTCCGCCGCCTCGCGCGCGGCGCGGAGCCGCCGGCGCGGCGCGGGAGGCGGCGGCGACCTCCGGGCGCGGAACCGACGCACGGCCAGCCTGCCCGCCACGAGCAGCCCGACCACCAGCAGCGAGCCCGCCAGCACCGGGACGAAGCCGTAGCGGCGCGCGACGTCGGCGCGCCACGCGAGCTCGATCTCGCGGCCGGTCGAGGCGTACGCGGCCTCGAGCGCGCCCGCGAGCGGGGCGCCGGCGCGCACCTGATCCAGGGCGCGCGCGAAGAGCGGACGGCGCTCGCCCTCGACGAGGAAGCGGACAACGTCGGCCGCCTGCGCGTGCGCCAGAGATCCGGCCGTGCCGCCGGCGCCCGGCAGGTTCGCCTCGAGCGCGTCGAGCGGGAGGAGGCCCCCCCTCAGCGCGGCGACGGAGAGCCTCTGCGCGCGGCGAGCGACGCCGTCGCCGGCCGCGTGACCGGCGAACCCCTCGTGAAACCAGCGCGGGACCAGGGCGCCGCCCGTCGCCTCGTCGAGGGCGAGGTGCGCGAGCGCGTGGCGGAAGGCGCTCTCGAGATCGGGCGCCTCGACGCCGAGCCGCGGAGCGTCGCTCAGGACGGCGAGCCGGAGCGCGCCGAAGGAGACAGCGGTCGCGGGGCCCGCGATGCCCCCGGGGATGAGGCCGTCGAGCTCGGCAAGGGAGGCCGCGATCCGGACCTTCACCGGAGCGACAAGCGCCTCGCGGCCGAGCAGGGTGCCGAGCTCGGCGCGGACGGCGTCGGCTCGGGCGATCAAGGGGCGGACGCGATCGCGGGTCGACGGGTGGTAGGCAAACTCGATCCAGTCGAGATCCTGGGTGTGGTACTCCGGCGGGGGCGGCGGGACAGGGGCAGCGGCCCCGCCGTCGCCCGTCGCGGCGGGCGCGTCGTAGACGCGGGGCGCGGCGCCGACGACGCGCCCGGGCGCGGCGACGAGCGCGAGGCACAGCAGCGCGGCGAGCCGCAGCCCCAACGCCGCCGAGCTGCGCCGGCAGGAGCGCGTCATGGAGCGATCCGACCCCGGAGGTGCACGGTATCACCGTCGCCCTCGCCCGTCTGGGCGAGCACGAGCACCACGATCCCGGTCGCGACGACGCCCGCGAGCGGACCCCAGAACCAGGGAGAGCTCCACATCGAGGGCCGCTCCGGCGAGCCGCGGTCACCCGCCGGCGCCGTCAGGTCGACGCCCGCGCGAGGACCCACCGGGCCGCGTTGCGACGGTGCGTGTGCGGGCGCGAGCGGCGCCGCGGCGCGACCGGTCGCGCCTGCCGGTCGCTCCTCTCCGGCGAGCAGCGCGCGGACGGCCGCGCCCGCGCCCGGCCAGTCGAACGCCGCCCCGGCGGGGGCGGCCGCGCTCTCCGCGGTGCGCTGGACCGTCGCGCCGAGCTCGAGCGGCGCGTAGCTCGCGCCCGCGACCCGGAGCACGCGGGCCACGGGGTGGCCGTGCGCCGTCGTCACCGCCACGACGAGCGCCGCGCCCGCGCCCGCGCCGAGCGACGCGAGCAGGCCGCGCGCCACCGGCTCGGACTCGGCACGCCCGGCGGAGCGGCGCACCTCCGCGAGCTCCCTCACGGAGGCCGGCGCGTCGGGCCGCGGCGGATCGCCGGCGAGCACCTGCGCGGCCGCCTCGTCGATCGGCGGGCGTAGCGCGGGGTCGCGGTAGAGCGCGCGCGCGAGCGCTCGAGCGGCCTCGGCGCTCGCGTCGTCCACCGCCACCACGACGGCGCCGCGCAGGGCCGACCGGGGCGCGGCGGCGCTCGGCGGAGCGTCCGCCGCCGCCGCGCCGCGCGCGAGCGGATCGCGCGGAGCCTGCGCCGCGGCGGCGTCGCCGGAAGGCGGCTCCGCGGCCTGCACCGGCGCGGCCGGCAGGCCGAGCGCCAGCGCGACGAGGCCCGGGGCAGCCGGCGGACAGCGGGACATGCGTTTACGGTACGAAGGCCGCGGGCGAGCGTCAAACGGCGCGCGGCGCGGCGTCACGTCACAGCCAGCCGTGCTCGCGGTACCAGGCGACCGCCCGGCGTGTCCCCTCGGCCCAGCCCACCTGGGGCTCCCAGCCGAGCTCCCTGCGGGCGTCGCCCGAGTCGCAGACCCAGTGCGACGCGGCGAGCTCGTTCAGCTTGTCGCGCGTCAGCATCACGGGCTTGCCGGTGAGGCGGCCGATCCCCTCGCTCGCGAGCGCGGCGCCGCGCATGAGCGAGAACGGCACGCCGACGCGGACGAGCGCCCGCGCGCCGAGCGCCGCCTCCACGTGCGCCAGCATGTCGCGCCACACGTACACGCGGCCGTCGTCGATGAAGTAGGCCCGGCCGCTCGGCACGTCGGCCTCGAGCGCCCGGATGCACGCGGCGGCCGCGTCCGAGGCGTAGATGACGCTGAGCGTGTTCCTGCCGTCGCCGAGCATCGGGAGGAAGCGGCGCGCGACGCTCTGGAAGAACGCGAACGACTCCTGGTCGCGCGGGCCATAGATCATCGGGGGGCGCACGACGACCACGGGCAGCGCGTCCTTCTCGGCGAGGACCAGCCGCTCGGCCTCGAGCTTCGAGCGCCCGTAGCGCGTCACCGGGGCCGGGCGCGCGTCGGCGGCGACGGGGCGCCCGTCGAGGCTCGGGCCGACGGCGGCGAGGCTCGAGACGAACACGAAGCGCTCCATGGACGGCGCCGCCTTCGCCGCGTCGAGCAGGTTCCGCGTGCCGCCGACGTTGACCCGGAAGAACTCCGCCTCGTCGCGCGCCTTGACCAGCCCGGCCGAGTGCACGATCGCGTCGACGCCCGGCGAGTCGACGACCGCGCGGCGGACGCTCTCCGCGTCCTCGATGGCGCCGTACGCGAGCTCGACCCCGCGCAGCGACGACAGGAACTTCGTGTTGGACGAGCGCCGCACGAGGGCCACGACGCCGTGCCCCTCCTGCACGAGCTGCTCGGCGACGTGCGAGCCGAGGAACCCGCTCGCGCCCGTGACCAGCACCTTCATCGATCCGCTCCTTCGGCCCCGGCGCCCCTGTCGATCAGAGCGCCCGCTCGTAGAGGCGGTACCTCTTGTAGAGCCGGCCGCCCATCAGCCGGATGCCCGCGTTGATGGCGGCGTTGTCCTCGAGCGTCCACCCGAGCTCGCCGCCCTTCATGCCGATCAGGTGCGCGGCCCGGTTCATCTCGGCGTAGAGGAATGCGCTGAGCCCGGCGTAGCGCCGCACGTGGCGCCACTTCTTGCGGATGCCGAGCACGACGAGGCGCCCGCTCTTCGGCCCGCGCACGCGCAGCCGCCACAGCAGCTTGAAGATCCCACCCGGCAGGAGCTCGCCGTGGAAATCCCGGATCAGATCGTTCAGGTCGGGCAGCCCGAGCGACACGGCGGCCGGCTCGCCGTCGATGAACGTGATCTTCGTGAGCTCGGGCATCAGGATGAGCCGCACGTCCTTCGCCCACTTGACCAGCTCCTTCTCGGTCATCGGCACGAAGCCCCAGTTGTCGCTCCAGGCGTCGTTGAAGACGTCCAGGACGATCCGGATGTCGTCGAGCAGGTTCTTCGGGTCGCCGCAGCGCGTGTGCACCTCCGGCATCGCCAGCACCTCGGCGTGGGCCCTCTGCGCGCGGGGCGGGACATCGCCGACCTCGTAGCGCCACCCGTAGAGGTCCTTCACCTTCTCGAGCCCCGCCTGCTCGATGAGCCGGCCCTGGTGCGGCCGGTGGTAGGCCATCATCAGCACCGGCGGGCGGTCGAACCCCTCGACGAGGCAGCCGGCTTCCTCGTTGATCGAGAGCGAGTACGGGCCCCGCATGCGCTTCATCCCGCGCGCGCGCAGCCAGCCCGCCGCCTCGGCGAGCAGCGCCTGCGCCGTCTCCGCGTCGTCGATCGTATCGAAGAAGCCGAACGCGCCCGTCTCGTCGCGGTGGAGCCGGAGGTGCTCGTGATCGACCTGCGCGGTGATCCGGCCGGCCGGCCGGCCGTCCTTGTACGCCACCCACGCCGTCCCCTCGGCGTGCTCGAAGAAGGGGTTCTTCTTCTTGTCGAGCCGATCGGCGATGTCCAAATCGAGCGGGCGGATATAGTTGGGCTCACCCTCGTAGACGGTGTCGACCACGTTCAGGAAGTCCTTGAGGACCTTCTTGTCGCCCTTCCGGAGCTCGCGGATCTCGATGGCCATACGGCGCAAGCCCGTACCTTCCGGGACGCGGCGCCGCAAGGGGCTCGCGCGGGCTCTGGCCGGCGCTGATCGCTGCGCGCTGCGCGCGCGGAGCCGGTAAGCTCTCCCGGAGGGCGGCTGTCCGGCCCCCCCGGCAACTCAGGTGGACGCTGCATGATGACCCCGAAGGAGTTCCAGAGGCAGTTCAAGCGGCTGCTCATGAGCCGCGTCGAGGGCATGGACTGGGAGGACAAGCTGGCCCGGGTCCGTCAGTACCTGCGGCAGCTCGAGGCGCGCCAGAGCCCGGAGGAGGAGTCGGCCGAGCTGTCGCCGTCGCTGGAGCTCATCCCGTTCGAGCCCGGCAAGCGGCCTGTCGACGAGGCGCTCTATCCCGGGCACGGGTGCAGCGAGCGCGCCGGCTGCATCAACACCGCGGGCGACCCGTCGGAACTCGGCGACGAGGTGTGGCTGCTCTACCGGCTGCGCGACATTTACGCGTTCGTCGCCCCCTTCGAGCGGCCGTTCGAGGTGACCCTGTCGGCGTGGTTCCTCCCGGCGACCCCCGGCGAAGGCGAGCCGTGCCCCGTGCCCGGCATCATGGACCTGCCGCTCAGCCCGCAGATCGTCTCGACGTCGTCCTACCCCGTCCCGATGCTCGAGCCCGCCCCGTGGAACTCGTTCCATCAGACGGTCTACGTCGCCACGATCGTACCGGCGCGGCAGCTCATGCCGCACCCCCCCGGCGAGGAGACCGGCGGCGGCTATCACTGGGTCGACCTGCCCGAGTCGTTCCGGCGGCGCATCCCGGACGGCGCCGATCCGTTCACGCTCGCGAGCCTGTTCCGGCAGCAGCTCCGGGTCGAGATCCGGCTCAGCGAGGCGGGCAGGACGGTCTCCTCCGAGACGACGGACGTCGAGATCTTCGACACCGGCCGCTTCGGCTCGCTCTACACGCGCCTGCTCGACCGGCTCGTCAAGACGGACACGGAGATCCAGCAGCAGGCGCTCGGGATCGACGAGCTGCACGTCGGCTACCACCCGTGGTTCCCCGTGCTGACCATCGGCATGGACAAGGCCCTCCTGTACCTCCGGGCCATCCATCAGGACCTCGAGCAGCACCGGCGCAACCTCCCCGACCCCCGCTGGTTGCTCCGGGTGGGGCTCTACCTCGAGCTCCTCACGTGCATCGGCATCTTCGAGGCGGTGAAGGACCAGTACCCCGACATGCTCTCGCCGGGGGAGCGCGAGGCCTTCGAGAACGGCGCGGCGTTCGCGCCCATCCGCTCGGCGATCGACGTCGCGGCGTGGAAGGAGGTCTGGGACATGCGGCACATCGCGCCGCGCGCCGCCGGCTTCTTCGCGGCCGGGCCGGTGAGCCTGACGAACCTGATGCGCAAGCAGAAGGCCACGCTCACCTTCCTGCACGCCCACCACGCGGACCTGCAGAAGGCGATCGAGCTCGCCGGCCCCAACCTGTGGAACGCGCAGGAGACCTGGCACCGGGTGTTCCGCGACGCGGAGCGGGCGGTGCTCAAGAACAGCGTGCTCGCGTTCCCGGAGCTCGCGCACCTCGACCCGCGGTGGCGCGACTTCGCGCTCTGGCACCAGCGCGGCGACGTGCGGCTGTTCGGGCTCAGCCTCATGCCCGAGGCGCTGACCGCGCTCTTCGGCGATCAGGACGGCATCTTCCCCGCGGCGTGCCGGCAGTACCGGAAGTCGATGAACGACGTGGCCCGCTGGGCCGCCGAGCGGAACCTCATGGATTACACGGGCGACGAGTGCATCCCGCGGAACGCGAGCCTGCTCGAGGCGTACATGGAGAAGAACCCGTCGCTGCTCGCCGCGCTGCAGCGGCGCGACGGTCACGGGGCCGCGTCGTCGATCGATCTCGACGAGCCGAGCAAGGCCGAGCGCGGGGCGAGCGCCGAGGACATCATGACGCTGCTCCGGAGGGCGCCGGTCTTCAAGCCGCTGCTCGATCGCGAGCTCCGCAAGCTCGCCACGAAGGTGCGCCGGGTGGAGTACGGCCCGCTCGACCGGATCGTGCTGCAGGGGCAGCGGGACTCGTCGATGTTCGTCGTCGCGTCCGGCGTGGTCGAGGTCGTGGTGCGGCACACCGACGGGCAGGACTCGACGGTCGCCGCGCTCGAGAAGGGCGCCGTCTTCGGGGAGTTCGCGCTGCTCACGGGCGAGGAGCGCACCGCGACGGTGCGCGCCGTCGAAGAGGTGGTGCTCTACCAGATCACGAAGGAGGCGCTGCAGCCGATCATCGAGGCGCGCCCGCAGCTCGTGATCGAGCTCAGCTTGCTCATGGCCTCGCGCCAGGCCCACCTGCGCGACGCGGCCGAGCGCTACAACGAGGCCGAGGAGAAGGTGCGGAGCCTCGCCGGGCGCATCCGGCGGTTCGTCCTCGGCTGAGCGCGGAGCCCTTCGCCCCCGGGCCGGGGGCGCTCAGCCCTTCAGGAGCCACGCGAGGGCGTCGGCCTCCGCGGTGAAGAACGAGTACTCGGGCAGCCCCATGGCGGCCGACAGGCGGGAGATCTGCATCTTCGAGAGCGCGCTGTTCACGAGGTTCGCCGCCTTGCGCATGCCGTGCTCGACCGCGTAGGCCATGGTCTGCTCGACATAGGGGCTCACGTCGGGCTTCTGCGGCGGGAAGTCCGCGATGTCGGCGAGCACGTACCAGGGCTTGCCGAGGTGGAGCAGCATCGAGGCCTTGTGGCGGAAGTCGTCGAGGTACGCCTTGCCCTCGTCGATGTCCCAGAACCCCCAGACCTTCACGTGGAGGACCCCCGTCACCGTGTCGGCCCGGACGTGGAACCGCCGCTGCGTGGCGCGCTCGCGCCGCGACGCAGGATCGGACTTCCTCGACGGCTCACCCGTCGAGGAGCTCGTCCGGCCCGGCGCCTCCGACGGCCGGGACCGGGTCTCCGGGAACCTCGACACGGGCGGCGGCGAGGGCGGGGGGCGGCGCGACGGCGGCGTCGTGGACGGCTCGGGCGCGGTGACGGTCGGCACGTCGGCGAAGCGCCCCGACTTGCCGGGCCGCGAGGGCTGCGTCGGGTCGGTGGGGCTCGGGTTCACGCTCGGGCTCGGAGCGGGCGGCGGCGCGTCCGGCAGGAGCACGACGCGCGACGCCCGCGGGAGCGGCACGTCGAGCGCGACGGCGAGCGCGCTCACCGCGGTGGACGCGCGATCGAAGCGGTCCTCGGGCCTGAGCGCCGTCATCTTGAAGAACCAGCCGTCGAACGCGCTCGGCAGCGCGGCGGAGCGGCGGCGCGCTGCGCGAGCGCTGGGCGCCTCCATCGCCCCGCGCAGGAGCTCGGCCGCGAGGAGGTACGGCGACGGGGTCGCCTCGGCCTCCTGGGACCAGTACGACTCGCCGACGAGGAGCGCGTACGCGACGTGCCCGAGCGCGTAGATGTCGGCGCGCGGACCGACGTTGCGCTCGGCCCGGATCTGCTCGGGCGCCATGTACACGGGCGTGCCGAGCATCTGCCGGGTCAGCGTGGAGGCCTGGTGCTGCTCGATGACCTTGGCGATCCCGAAGTCGAGGATCTTCACGCACGGCGAGCCGTCGTCGCGGACCGTGACGAACAGGTTGTCCGGCTTGAGATCGCGGTGGACGATGTTCGCCGCGTGCGTTTTGTCGAGCGCGAGCGCGGCCTGGAACAGGTAGAGGGCGACGTCCTCGGCGGGGAGGGAGCCGCGCTTCTTGAGGAGGCCGCCGAGCTCCTCGCCGCGGAGCAGCTCCATGACGATGAACGGCGTGCCGGTCTCGTCGTCGATGCCGGCGTCCGAGGTCCTGACGATGTGGTCGCTCTCGATGATGCCGGTGATGCGCGCCTCGAGGGCGAAGCGGGCGCGCAGCTCCTCGCTGTCGAGGAGGCTGGGCAGCATCACCTTGAGCGCGCGGCGCGTCGCGGTGACGTCGTCCATCACCTCGTAGACGGCGCCCATGCCGCCCGCCTTGATGACGCGCAGCACCTGGTAGCGGTCGCGGAACCGGGTATTCGGCTGCAACAGACCGGGCGAGGAGCTCATCCTGCGGCCCTCGATTCAGACATGGTCTGGGAGACGCTATCAGCGCCGCTTCCCGCGTCGCAAGGCGCACGGGTAGGGGAACGTGCTCACCGCGGGATCGCGCCGCCGGCGGCCTCGCCTTCGGCCCGAGCGGCGAGGTCGAGCAGCGGCCCCAGCGCGCTCCAGAGCGCGCGGACGTCCTGGAAGCGCTCCTCCGGGACGACGGCGAGCGCCCGGGCCACCCACGCGTCGATCTCGGGCGGCAGGTCGGGCCGGAGGGCGTACAGGCTCGGCCGGGGGCCGCGCGCGGCGGCGAGCAGGATGTCGACCCGGCTCGCCCCGGAGAACGGCACGCGGCCCGCGAGCGCGCGGAAGAGCACCGCGCCGAGGGAGTAGATGTCGATCCGGTGGTCGATCTCCTGGGGCCGGCCCTTCCAGACCTCGGGCGCGATGTAGCTGGGCGAGCCGGGGATCGCCCCTTCGCGGGTGAGGGGGTCGGCCTGCATGACCTTGACAAGCCCGAAATCGAGCAAGCGCACGCCTCCCCGAGCCGCTGCGCCGGGATCGGCCGGCGATCCGCCGCCGGCGCCGTGGGCCGCAGGACGGATCGGTTCGCCAGCAGAAGAGCGATCGTGGGTGATGTTGTCTGGATTACTTTTTTGGTGAGGCAAGGAGGGCGGGCCGCTTGCGTCGCTGTCCAGGACGAAGATGTTCGCGGGCTTCAGATCGCGGTGGACGATGCCGCGGGCGTGCGCGGCGTCGAGCGTGTCGATGATCGGGCGGAACAGCTCCTGGAGCCGGGCGAGCGGGAGCCGCTGGTTCTGCGCCTCGAGCCGGCGCAGGGTCGTCTCGAGGTCGCTGCCCCTCAGGAACTCCATCACGATGAAGAGCGTGCCGTCGGGGGCCTCGCAGAAGGCGAAGACCTGTGTCGCGCTGGTGCCGGACAGCGTGCCCATGGCGCTGGCCTCGCGCCGCATGCGGGCTTTCAGGGCGGGATCGCTGGAGAACTCGGGCCTGAGGTACTTGACCGCGACCTGCGTGCCGGTCTGCTGGTCCAGGGCGCGGTAGACGACGCCATGGCCTCCCTGGCCGACCACCTCGATCAGCTTGTACCGGCCGTCGATCACGTCGTCGATGTCGTGGTCCATCGGCAATCCTCGGTGTTCCGAGCGCGCTGCGCCAGCATGCCCGCGGAACGAGCTCAGGTTGTAGCCGCTCCGGCGCCCTGGCGGTAGGGACGGTTGGGCGCCGGCCTCGGCTGGCGGCCGGGCGCGGGGAGGGAGGGCCCGGGGAGGGAGGGCCCGGGGAGGGAGGGCCCGGGGAGGGAGGGCCCGGGGAGGGAGGGAGGGAGGGCGCGCGAGGCGCGCGGGCCAGGAGGGGCAATGCAACAGGGGCATCGCGCGCGGGCTCAGGCGTCTTCATCAGGAGTGACGGAAATCACCTGAGGAGCGTTGCAAGTCGTTACGTCGAAGTCACGGATCTGGCTGTGTTTGCCTGATGATGAACTATTGTCATCTCACAGGACATCTTGCGTTCATCCACTGCGCTCACCGGGTGAGTGAAGGCGCCCTCCCCGACGACAATCGCGTTCTCCGAGGCCGTGAGCGCCGCCGACGACCCGCATGAACCGCCTGCACCTGCCGCGGTGCGCGCGTGCGAGCGACGGCAGTCGCTTGAGCCTGCCGCGAGCGCTCCGACCGGTCCACCCGAGACGAAGCCGCCGGAACCGGGAGAGGCCCGCCCCTTGCTCGGTGAAGAGAGCGCGCGAAGGTGCCCTCCGGCGCGAGCCAGCAGGACTCGTGTGCGTCTTGCTTCACTCTTGACGGGCGTGACGCTTTAGGGCCTCCTACGTCACCATGCGCCGCGCTCCGCCTTCTCCTCCCCTCATTCGCGCCACCCGCGTGCTCGCCCTGGGTGCCCTCCTCAGCACTGCTTCGTGTGCTCAGGTACTGGGCCTCGGCGAGTTCGAGGACTGCGATGAAGATTCGTGCTCAGGATTGGTCTGGGCAAAGAGCTTCGGGAGCCATGAGTTGGTCTTTCCAGAGAGCGCTCGGCTCGACTCGAAGGGAAACCTCCTCCTCTCAGGAGTCTTTCAAGGCACCACGGATTTCGGCGGCCCACCGTTGATATCGTCTGGCTTCGCTTTCTTTCTCGCCAAGCTGAAGCCGGACGGTAGCCATGCCTTCAGCCGGTGGCTGCGGGTGAACGACTTGGATGGTGCGTTGGGATCGCGTCTTTCGGTGCTGCCTGACGACAGCGTCGTCTTGTCGGGCCTGTACGAGAACGCGATCGAGTTTGGTGCTGGCAATTCCATCACGGCGCCCACTCTCGATGAGGATGGTTGCTTCGTGGCCAGGTTCTCGTCCGACAACAAGTTGAGCTGGGGGCGCAACTTGTTCACGGGCACGGGTCGACTCGTTGTCCTGGATTCGGCGGCTACGCCCGACGGTGACGTGGTCCTGGTCGGCTCTTTCAGTCGCGAGGTAAGCCTGGGCTCGTCGACCCTGACGACTGCATCATCGAAGGACGCTTTTGTCGTGAAGTTGGACGGCGAAACGGGTGATCCGCTATGGAGCTTGCAGTTGGCCGACCCTGAATACGCCACGGCGACGACGAGCCTCGAGGCCAAGGCGGTGGCGGTGGACCCCGGCGGTAACATCGTCGTGGGGGGCCGGTTCACGGGATTCACCGACGCCGGCTTCGACAGGAGCATCGGCCCGAGCCCGTCGGGGGCTGGAGCTTTCGTGCTCAAGCTCTCGTCCACAGGGGAGTGGGATTGGACCGTTGGCCTCCAAGGAGAGGGGAATGCCTGGGTGACTGACATCGACGTCGATGCGCGAGGGGATATCCTCGTGGCTGGGGCTCTCGCAGGAGCGATCGCCGTCAAAACCCACGGGGTCCGAGGCGTCCAGCAGACCAGCGGGCCGGCGGACTCGGATATCCTGCTCGTGAAGCTCTCGTCCGCGGGGAACCACCTGTGGTCATTGAGATTCGGCGATGATTCGTCCCAGCTAGCTGTGGAGCCCAAATCAGGTTTTAGTGGATCGGACGTCGAGTCTATTTCGACGTTCGGGGTTCACGTTGCCGCCGACACTGCCGGAGACATCGTGCTCGGCGCCGGGGTCGCAGGCGCCGTCGACTTCGGGGGCGGGCCGCTCGGCGGCAGACAGGACCGGGACTGGACCGTCGCGAAGCTGAGCGCTGGCGGAGCGCACCTCTGGAGCAGGCGTTTCGGTGATGCTGCGACAGGGCAAGCGGTGGTCGGCATCGACACGGATCCGGGGACGAATGCCCTCGTGGTCGTCGGGCTCAACGACGGAACGCTGGATCTTGGCGATGAGATGAAGGTCGTGGCTTCGGGCGAGTTCGGCGCCGTTGTGACGAAGTTCGACCTGGGCCGGGTTGGGAGATAGGTCTCCGAGCGGCGCGACGCTGGTCAGTTGATCTGCAGATTCGCCGCCGCCGTCCCGTTCCGCCCTGGCCCCCCGGTGCCGCCGCTCGTGTTCGTGCCGCCCTCGCCGCGGAAGCCGGGCGTGCCGGTCGTGCAGCTATTGTCCGCGAACGTGAAGACCACGCTGCCGGACCGCGCCAGGCAGGCGCTCGGGCCGCCCCCGCCGCCCGCGCCGGGGCCGCCGTCGCCGCCGTCGCCGCCCTTGCCGCCGGTACCGCCGCCGCCGGAGTCCTCGCGGGCCGAGCCACCCGTGCCCCCGCTCCCTCCGCGCTGGCCCACACTACCATTCCCGCCTCGACCGCCGGCGCCGCCCGCGCCGGTCGTGATGACGTTGCCGGAGACGATCACCCGTCCGCCCACCGCAAAGATGCCGAAGCTTCCCCCGCCTCCTCCGCCACCGTTCCCGGGGCGGCCGCCGAGTCCGCCGCATCCACCGCTGCCGCCGCCGCCGCCGCGATCTTCATAGCAGAAGCATCCGACCCCGCACGAGCCGCCGCCGCCGCCGCCGCCGCCGCCGCCACCGCGCCCAATCGCCCCGTTCTGCCCGTTGGTACCCCTCGCCGGCTGGTAGATGCCCGAGGCGATGGTGCCCAGGTTCGCTCCCCCGGCGCCAGGCGTTCCTTGCAGCCCGACCGCACCCGCCACGCCGGTTCCGCCTCCCGCGCTATCGGGACCGCATTCGCGTGTTGAAGCGCCTCCCGGACCACCTGCCGCGCCGCCACTCCCCGGTGAGCCCGTGGAGCCAGTGCCATTGTTGTAGCCGCCCCGGCCGCCGGCGCCGCCGAACTCGGTGCACGTGGTCTGCGCGCCTCCGTATCCATAGCTGCTGCATGCGTCGCAGCCGACCTCCCCCACATTCCCCGCCGTCGCCGTCCCCGCCGAGTGCGCCGCCCCGTGCGTGCCATCCGCGCCGTCTCGACCGTCCTCCACGTCGATGATGTTGTACCGCACGAAGAGCTCCGCCAGCCCGCCGCCGAGCCGAACTCCATAGGTGCTCTGCCCGGGCGACGACGGCCTCAGCGCCTCGATCGTGATGCCCTCGATGTGCGTCGGCTGCTCGATCGCCGGCGCGTGGAACACGGTGCCCGGCGCACGCACCGTCGTCGTCACCGAGGGAGTCCTCCGGAACTTGACATCGGGATCTTCGTGATCAAACCCACCATAAATGCTGATACCGGACACGACCGTGACGGCCTCCTCGTAGAGCTCGCCGGAGAGACAGACCGCCGGCACCACGCCATCCCGCGCCACCCGGATGGCCGTGGCGATCGTCTTCACGGGGGCCGTGCGCGTCCCGCTGTTGGCGTCATCCCCGATGTCCGCCGAGACGTAGACGCACTGCTCCACGAGCCCGTCGCCGCCATCGCAGTTGTCGTCGACGAAATCGCCGTCGATCGGATCCTCGCCCGCCTCGCCCGCCGGGGTCGGCGTACACGCGTATTCACAGCTGCACACGCCGGTGAGCGGGTTGCCGTCCACGTCATGCGTGCCCGGGAGGCACCCCATCGCGCAAGGGTCGGCGACCTCGCCCCCACCGCCTCCCTCGCCGCTGCCCCCCTCCCCACCCGCGCCGCCTTCGCCCCCGCCTGCGCCGCTCGTGCCGCTCGTGACAGCCGCGCTGCTGCTCGATGACGTCGTTGTGGCGCCGCTCGCGGAAGGCGCTCCGCCCGCTCCAGAGCCGCCGCCGGTGCCGGAGACCGGCCCGATGGGACCGTCGATCGAGCTGCTCTCGGCGCAGCCGAGCGCGGAGAGCATCGCAAGCACAGAAGCCGTTCCGAGGAGGGAGCGAACGCGCATACTTGATTCTGCACCTTCGCGCGCTTTTCGGAAAGACTTTGTCACGCTGACGGTAATCACCAACGAGCCCATCAACCGATGGTGCCGTGCCGCACACACCGATGGTGCCGTGCCGTACACACCGATGGTGCCGTGCCGTACACACCGATAGCGCCGTGCCGTACACACCGATAGCGCCGTGCCGTACACACCGATAGCGCTGCGCCGGCGAGCCAGCTCACGATCCCGCGATTCGCCCCTCGCACGTGCCACCGAGTCCGGTAGTCTGAGTCTGCGCTCCTGCCGGGGCTCCCTGCCGTCCCTGCCGTCCGCCAGCACTCCATGCGCCTCGAACCGCTCCACCGCCTCTCGCTCACCTCCCTGCTCGGGCTCGCTGCCGCCGCCGGGCTCCATGGCGCCTGCGCTCCGGACTCGGGGATCGGCTCCGTATCGTCCTCGTCGGAAGGGGCCGACTCGGGCGGAAACGTCGAACCGGATGGAGGGCTGTTGGGCGACGCGCCCATCGATACCCGCCCCGACCCGGACGCCGCCTGCGGGCTCGTCACCGAGGAGGCGATCGCCGTCCCGCTCAATCTCTACATCATGATGGACAAATCCAACTCCATGGAGGGGGACAAGTGGGATAGCGCGAAGGTCGGCCTGACGGCGTTCGTCAACAGCGCGAGGTTCGCCGGCGTGCACGTGGCGCTGCGCTTCTTCCCGCGCGCCGCGGACGCCGTGCCGGCGTGCGATCAGAACGCCTACAAGACGCCGCTCGTCCCGTTCGGTCCGCTCCCCGACAACGCGGGCGCGATCGTCGAGGCCATCGAGGACGAAGAGCCGGACGGCCTGAGCACGCCCGTCTATCCGGCGCTGGGCGGCGCGCTGCTCCAGGGCATCGAGATGGCGAAGAACAACCCCGGCGAGGCCTCCGCTGTGCTGCTCGTCACCGACGGGAAGCCACAGGGGCCCGCGGCCCAGTGCGGCAGCGCCGACCCGGAGGACCCGGCCGCCATCGCGGCTCTCGCGGCGGCGGGCGAGCGCTACCGCCCCCCGGTGCGCACCTTCGTGATCGGGCTCCCGGGCGTCGACCAGAGCCTCGCCAACCAGATCGCGGCCGCAGGAGGCACCGACGCCGCGGTCCTCGTCGCGGCGACAAACATCGCCGTCGAGTTCCAGAACGCGCTCGCGAAGGTGACGGGTCAGGCGCTCCCGTGCGAGTACAAGGTCCCTTCCGAGGTGGCCGGCGGGCAGATCGCGTTCAACGACGTCAACGTCCTGTTCGGGCTCGACGGCGCGCCGCAGGAGATCCTGCCGCAGCGCCCCGGCTGCGACGGTCCAGGCTGGCGCTACGACAACCCGAGCTCGCCCACGGCGCTCGTGCTGTGCCCCGACACCTGCGACGCCGCGAGGAACGCGTCCGCTGCGAAGATCCAGATCCTCCTCGGCTGCGAGACCGTGATCCGCTGAGCGCGCACCCCATCATCGGCTGAGCCCGCTGCGCGCATCATGGGCCGAGCCGGCTGCACGCACGATCGGCTGAGCCTGCGGCACCCAACCGCAAGAATCGCGCAGGGCAGAGCGCGACAAGGGCAGAGCGCGACGCGCGCTTGTTGTGGAGATGACATCGGGAGCTACCGAACGGGGTTCGGGCGTGAAGACGCAGAGCGTCATGGACGAGGGGCGCCGTGGATCGAGGTGGATGGCGTGCTTCCCGCGCGCTTCCCGCGCGCGGGAAGCGCGCGGGAAGGTGAAGGCCGCGGGCGCGCGGGGGCATGAAAGCCGGCGGAATGTGGGGCGCCAGGGGCGCAGGGCGGGCTCGCGGCGCGGCAGGCGCGTCGTTGCAATCCTGCACTGCGCTTTGTGGACTCCCGGCCCCCAGCGCCGTAAGAGGACGGGACCATGACGACGGAGTCCCCCCTCGCCGCCGGCTCGCCGCGGCACGCCGCCCCCGCTGCGCTCCACCCCGCTCTGGTGCTGAGCGCGTACCTCGAGCCGCTCGTGCGCGGCCGGCGGGTCGCGGTCCTGGGGGACGCCACCATCGGCCTCGCCGATCGGCTGCTCCAGCGCGGAGCCCGCCTCGTCCACGCCTACGATCCGGACGCCGCCCGCGTCGCGGAGAAGCTCGCGCGATCGGCGAGCTCCCGGCAGCCGCACCCGAGCTTTGCCGTGTTCGACGGCGACCTCGGCGTGCGCGATGGCGCCTTCGACACCCTCGTCATCCCCGACCTCTCGATCTTCAGTGATCCGGCCGAGATCCTCCGGCGCGCCCGACGCCTCACCGCCGCGAGCGGCGCCGCCATCATCGCGTCGCCGAACCCGGACGTCGCCCGGGGGCTGCTCCCGGCGGGCGCGCGGCGCGGCGCGGCGCCCGGCTACTACGCGCTCTACGACCTCGTGGCGCTCCAGTTCAAGCAGGTGCGGATGGTCGGCCAGGCGCCGTTCGTCGGCTACACGGTCGCGGAGTTCGCGCCGAAGGGCGAGCCCGAGGTCAGCGTCGATACGTCGATCCTCGACGGCTCCGAGGAGCCGGAGTGGTTCATCGCCGTGGCCGGCGAGCGCCTGCCGCGGCTCGACGCGTTCGCCGTGATCGAGCTGCCGTTCGCCGGCTTTCCGGTCGCGACGGCCGGCCCGTCGGTCGAGGCGCTCACCGAGGCCGAGGGCCGCGCAGAGCGGCTCGGGGGCGAGCTCGCGGAGCTGCGCACCCGGCACCAGCGCGACCGCAACGACGCCGGGACCCGCGCCGAGAGCGCGGTCGCCACGGCCGCGCGCCTCGCCGAGGCGGAGGCCGAGCTCGAGGCGCGGGGAGCGCGCCTGCGGGAGGTCGAGGCCAGGGCGGGCGACACCCACGTACGGGCCGAGCGCCTGGCGCACCAGATCCGCGACATGGAGGAGGAGCTCCGCAGCCAGCGCGACCGCGCGACCCGGCTCTCCAAGCAGCTCGACGACGAGAAGCGGGTGCGGACCAAGGTCGAGCTCGAGCTCGGCATGATCCGCAACAAGCCCGAGATCGCCGGCGCCCGCGACCGCCTCGACGCAGCGATGGCCGAGCTCGACGCCGCGCGCGCCAGGATCGCCGAGCTCGAGGCGAGGCCCGCCGTCGCGGCGCCGAACCCGGCGCTCGCCGCGCGCGTGGAGGAGCTCGAGGCGGCCGCCGCAGGGGCGCGGCGGGAGCTCTCGAAGATCACGACGGAGCGAGACACCGCGCGCAGGCGCGCGCAGGAGAGCGAGCGCGCGCTGGAGGAGGCGCGGCGCGCGGCCGCGAAGCACGAGGAGCACGAGGGCGCCCGCGCCGAGCTCGCGCGCGAGCGCGATCGGCTGAAGGAGCGCGCGGACCGGCTCGAGCGGGACAACCGCGCGCTGGAGGAGCAGCGGAGCGCCCTCGACGCGCGCCGGCAGCTGCTCGAGGCGCGGATCGTCGAGCTCGAGCAGAGCGTCGTCGTCCTGGAGCAGCGGGCGGCCGACCTGGAGAAGCGCGACGCGGGCGAGGCGGCGGCCGCCGAGATCGCGAGCCTGGAGGCGGCGCTCCGCGACCGGGGCCACGTCATCGCATCGCTCAAGGCGCAGCTGCGCGAGAGCGAGCGCGTGGGCAAGGAGCTCGTTGACGAGCTCGGGACGGTCTTCACGTCGGCCACGGCCGAGCAAGGCGGTCCGGGCGAGGCTGCGGGCGGCGAGCCGGGCGGGACGCTCCCGGGGCCCGGCGGGCCGGGCGACGCCGTGGAGGCGCTGCGGCAGCAGCTCGACGCGCTGGCGCGGAGCGCCGCCGCGAGCGAGGCCGACGTGCACGCCGCGAGCTGGAAGATCGCGCAGCTCGAGCGCGAGCTGACCGAGGCGCGCAGCACCGCCGGCTCACCCCCGGCGCTCCACGAGGAGCTCGAGCAGGCGCTCATCGCCGCGCAGGCGGAGATCGCGGCGCTGCGCCGGGCGGCCGAGCAGGAGGATGTAGGGGCGGCGCGCGAGGCTGCGGGCGCGGCGGGCGAGGACCTGGGCGCGGCGCGCGAGGCTGCGGGCGCGGCACGCGAGGCTGCGGGCGAGGCGGCGGGCGCGGCGCGCCAGGATGTCGGCGTGGTGCGCGAGGGCGCGGGCGCGGCTCGCGAGGATCTCGGGGTGCCGCCCGAGGTGATCGAGCAGGCGGTGCTCCTCCAGCAGGTCGCCAGCGCCGTCGAAGCCGGCGTGTGAGCCCCGCGGCCTGGATCGGGGCGGACCTGTGCGCGCGCAGTCGCTCGCGCTAAGGACCGAGCCGATGCGCGCACCTCGCCCCCTCTCGACGCTCCTCCGGCTCGCCGGCGCCGCCACCCTGGCCCTCGCGCTCGGCGCCTGCAGCGCGGTCACCGCGCCCCGCGCGCCGGACCCCATCGCCTCGCTCCGCGACGCCGGCGCGCACTCGACCGACGGCGAGGTCGTCGGCCGCTGGCTGCTCGGGGAGCTCCTTGTCCCAGGCGGTACGCCCGCGGGGGTCAAGGCGGCGCGCAAGCGCCTCGACGGGATCGGCGCAAAGACCCTGCTCGCGTCGCTGGGGCGCGCGATCGACGACGAGGCGCACGGCCGCAACGCGCGCGCAGCGACGGCCTACCTCGAGGCGCTGGACGCGGCGCGGGTGAGCGCGCACCCGGACGCCCCCCTCGTCGGCTGGGTCGCCGCGAACCACCTCCTCGGGCTGCGATCCAGCGTCGTGGGCCTCTGGAAGAAGTCCCGCCAGGTCGTCCTGCGCGCCATCGACCATCCCGGCAACCTCGGCTGGCGGGCGCGGGGCGAGCTCGTCGAGTGGTGGAGCCTCGAGGGGCTGCCCGACGAGGCGGCCGCCGCGGCGCGCCCGGGCAACGCCGGCGGCGCCGGGGCCGCGCCGGCCGTGCCGCTCATCGACCTCGCGGCGCGCCGGTACGGGTGCATCGAGGACGCCCGCTTCGCCGGCCCGTTCGGCCACCTGGCCGAGAGCGACCACCGCGTGCGCTACGAGGCGGAGCGCGCCGGCCCCTGGCCGCCCGTGTTCCCGCGCGATCCCCGCCGCGCCGACGCGCCGCGCGTGCTCGGCGCCGAGCGCCGCGGCTGCCAGCTCTCCGCGGTCACGCCGGACGCGCGCGGCGAGGGCAGCGCCAGGGGAGGCATCTTCTACGTCGAGACCTTCGTCGACCTGCCCGCCGAGCGCGAGCTGATCGTCGCGGTCCAGGGCGCCCTCGCCATCCTCGTGGACGACGTCGAGGTCCTGACGCGCGACACGAAGCAGTGGGGGATCTGGCCCCGGTTCGGCGCGCGCCTGCGCCTCGGCCCCGGCCGGCACCGCATCCTCGCCCGCGTCGCGGGCGGCGACACCTCCATCCGGCTGCTCGCGCCGGACGGCACGCCCCTCGGCGTGGCCACGTCCGCCGACCCGACGCCCCCCACCTCGCACTTCCCGCCCGAGGTCCTCCCCGATCCCAACCCCATCGAGCCGTTCCTCACCGCGCTCGGGGTGCCGCCGCAGCCCGCGCCGAAGGTGGCGCGCGCGCTCGGCCTGCGCGGCGCGTCGCGCCCCGAGCGCGACGTGGAGGACCCGATCTCCCGGTACCTCGCCGCGACCATCGCGCACCTCGAGGGCCAGGACGACGTGGGCGCGGTGCTGATCGAGCCGCTCGTGGCCGACCCGGCGCGCGCCACCGGCCCCGCGCTCGCGGCGCAGGCCGTCTTCCTCGAGAAGGACCCGATCTTCCCGCCGTCCGACGGGCGCGACCTCGTGAAGGACGTGCGCGCCCGCGCCGCGGCGAAGGACCCGGAGCTCTGGTATCCCCGCTTCTGGCTCGCGCTCGACGAGGCCGACAAGGCCGGCCTGGCCGAGGTGACCCGCACCATCGAGGCCCTCGCCGACCGATTTCGTGAGGTGCCCGATCTCCTGAAGACGCTCGCCGCGATGTACGCGCGGCTCGGCTGGCGCGTCGAGCAGGTCCGCACCGTGAAGGAGGCCGCGGCGCGCTTCCCGGACGACGTCGAGGTGCTGGGCGCGCTCCTCCGCATCCACGACGCCGACGGGCTCGTCGCGCAGGCGGACGCGCTCGCCGCGCGCATCCGGGGGCTCGACCCCGACGCGGAGATCGAGCTGGAGCGGGCGATCGATCGGCGCGACTACGCGGCGGCGATCAAGGAGCTCGAGCGCCTCGGCTCCGCCCGCCGGGACCGCAAGGACATCGCGCTGCGCATCGTCGACCTCCTGACCCGCGCCGGCAAGCGCGCCGAGTCGTTCGAGCAGCTCGAGCGCGCGCTCGCGAAGTCGCCGGACGACGCGGACGCGCGCCTCGCGCTCGCCGACGCGCGCTTCGCCCGCGGAGAGCGCGGCGCGCTCCAGAAGGCGCTCATCGAGGCGATCCGCACCGGCGCCGACACCTCGGGCCTGCGCGACGCGATCGAGCTGCTCGACGGCACGACGGAGCTCAGCCCCTACCGGCTCGACTCGAAGAAGGTGATCGCCGAGCACGAGGCCTCGGGCGAGGTCATGCCCGGCACCGCGGCGCGCGTGCTCGACTACGCGGCCATGTGGGTCCACGAGGACGGCTCGGCGCGGATGCTCCAGCACGAGATCATCCGGATCCAGTCGCGCGAGGCGATCCAGGAGCACGCCGAGCAGCGCGTGCCCGACGGGCTCGTGCTCAAGCTCCGCACGGTCAAGCGCGACGGGTCGATCCACGAGCCGGAGTTCATCGAGGACAAGCCGACCGTGACGATGCCGCACCTCGAGGTGGGCGACTACATCGAGGTGGAGAACCTGTTCGTCCTGCGCGGCGACGGCCAGGGGGGGCTCACGTTCCAGGGGCCGCGCTGGTTCTTCCGCGAGGAGAAGGTCCCCTACTGGCGGAGCGAGTTCATCATCGTGTCGCCGAAGAGCCGGCCCCTCGACGTGGAGGTCTCCGGCCCGGTCCCGGCGCCGGAGATCGTCGAGTCCGGCGCGCTCGTCACCCGCCGCTACCGGGTCGACAAGAGCCCCGCGCTCCCGGAGGAGCCGGCGAGCGCGCCGATGGCGGAGTTCCTGCCGAACCTCCGCGTCGGCTGGGGCATCCGCCTGGAGAGCACGATCGCGCGCATGGTCGACGCGGCCGCCGACGAGACGCCGCGCGACCCGCGGCTCGTGCGCATCGCGCGGTCGATCGCGCGGACGCCGCTCTCGCCGGGCGCCTCCGGCGCGGCCGCGGGCGGCGGCGAGGCGGGGAAGGCCGCCGCGCGCCGCTCGGCAGGCGCGGGCGACGAGGCCGGGGGGGCCGCGCCGTCGAAGGACGAGCAGGCGCGCCGCATCTACCGGTGGGTGCTCGCCAACGTCGAGGAGGGGCGCGAGAACGACGGCCGCCGCGTCGTCATCGGCAAGAGCGGCAACCGGACCGAGGCGTTCCTCTACCTGTGCCGCCTGGTCGGGATCGACGCCGGCTACGGCATCGTGAGCGATCGGCTCACCGCGCCGCCGCGCGGGCCCATGAGCGAGGCCGAGACGTTCAACGCGCTCGCGGTGCGCATCGACACCGGAGACAAGCCCGGCGCGAGCGCGGTCCGCTGGATGTTCGTGCGCGACAAGTTCGCGCCGTACGGCTACCTGCCGAGCTCCCTCCGCGGGCAGCCGGCGATCGTGCTGCGGCCCGGGACGCCGCGCGAGGTGACGCCCTCGTCCGGCGCGCACGACGGCGTGGTCACCGAGGGCGTCGCCGAGGTGGCCAGGGACGGCTCGGCGTCGCTGGCGATCGAGCAGCGCTACGAGGGCAAGCTCGCGATCGCGCTGCGCTCGGCCCTGGAGTCGCTCCCCGACGCGCAGCTCAGGGACGCCGTCGAGTCGCGGCTCCTGCCGCAGATGGTGCCGGGGGCGCGGCTCCTGGAGATCCAGATCAAGGAGCTGACCGAGATCGACCGGCCGCTCACCCTGAAGATGAAGATCGCGGCCGCGGGCTTCGCGCGCGCGCAGGGCTCGGAGCTCGTGCTCTCGCCGCCCTTCGGCGTGCGCGTGGCCACCCTCGCCAGCCTGCCGGTCCGGGAGACGCCGCTCTACCTGTCCGAGCAGATCGCGACCCGCTCCGAGGTGCGGCTCCGCGTCAAGCTCCCCGCGGGCGCGCGCGTGGCCACGCGGCTCGCTCCGTTTGCGGCGGACAACGACGGGCGCACCGTGCGGGTGAACGATCGCCTCGACAGCGGCGCCTTGCTCCTCGATCGCTTCCTGGAGCTGCCCGCGGGCCGCGTGCAGCCGGACGCCTACCCGCGGTTCCAGCAGTTCGCCCGCGCGGCGGACGGCGCGCTCGACCGGGACATCGTCGTGCGGCTCGACCGCGACGGACGCTGAGCGCGCCGCCCGCTCGCCTCACGCCAGCGCAAAGAGCGCCCCGGCCCCAGGGGATTCCTGTGTGCCAACCTACGCAGTATGGATTACGCTTTTGCTCACCCTGTGAGCGATCTGGATTCCCAGTACGCGCCGGATGCCGGGCGCCATCCGACTGATCCCGTGAAGGCGCGGGTGGCGCGCGCCTTCCGGCTCTCCTCGCTCTTCGCGCAGGTGGACCGCGCGGTGCGGGATGCGCTCACGGACGCCGCCGTGCTCGAGGTGGTGGCGTCCGACGCGGCGATCTTCGAGCAGGGCGCCCCTGCGGACACGCTCGTGGTGCTCGGCCGGGGCCGGGCGCGCGTCGAGCGCGTCAACGACGCGGGCGCCGCGTTCCCGCTCAGCTACCGCGGCACGGGCGACGTGCTCGGCGAGTCGTGCCTCGGCGGGCTGGAGACGCGGACGGAGCGCGCCATCGCGATGGACGAGGCCGAGGTGGTGCGGGTGCCGCTCGCGCTCATCCGCGAGCTCTGCGCGCAGCACCCGGGGCTCGGGGGGGCGGTGTTCGCGCTGCTTGTCGCGCGGCAGCGGGAGACCGAGGACCGGATCGAGTCGATGCTGTTCAAGAACGTGGGGGGGCGGCTGGCCGAGTTCCTCCTGCACGCGGCGGAGCGGTGGGGCGTGCCGACGCCGCGCGGGACGCTGATCTCGGCGCCGATCACGCACGCGGAGATCGCGCAGGTGATCGGCTCGACCCGGGAGACGGTGACGCTGACGCTCGGGGCGCTGCGGAAGGAGGGGGTGCTCGACGTGGCCGGGCGGCGGCTCATCGTGAAGGATCGGGAGGCGCTCGCCCGCAAGCGGTAGGGCGGGTCGGCTCGCGCCGCCGGGCCGGCGCCTTCTCCGGGCGCGTCAGCCCGCCGCGCATTGCGGCGTCCTGTGCCCACGGCGCCGGAGGTGGCGCGAGCGGCGAGATCCTCGGTCATGGCGCGCGGCACATGCGCGGCGGTCCGCCGCTTCTCGCGCCCCCGCGGGCGCGGTTCCTTGTTGACGTGGCGCACGAAGCGCCGATACGCCTTCGCGAGTCGACCTCGCAGGAAAGGATTGCTCATGCCGAAGCTCAGCTCCGGGACAGCCATCGCCGTCGCGTTTCTCTTCGGTTGCTCCGCGTCGTACATCGCGCCGCGCTTCCTTGTGCCGCCGGTCCACGCGGGGACCGATCCGCCCCGATGGGAAGTGCGGTGCGTGGATGCCGAGACGGCGCAGGTCATCGACAGCCAGGTCCTCGAGGTGACCAGCGCGTCCGGCTGGAACCCGGTCCTCAAGCGGTTCGGTCAAGAGGGCTGGGAGCCGGTGCAGTTCCTGCGCAGCGAGCTCGCCGCGAAGATCGACGCCGTGTGCTTCAAGCGGCCTCTCTGACGGGGGCTGCGGCCTGCGCGCGGCGGCCGCGCGCGGGCGCGCCGGGAGGGCCGCGCGAGCGGGCGAGCCCACGGCCGCGCATCCTTCGGCGGAAGCCGGCCGGAAGGCATGCTAGGGGGCGCTGATGGAGTCTGCGATCCAGACGTATCGGATCCGCCTCGACGGCATCCGTTTTCGCGCCAAGCACGGCGCGTCCCGCGCCGAGCGCGATCTGCCCCAGGATTTCGCGGTGTGCCTGGAGGTGGAGCTCCCGGTCGCCCTGTTGCCCCGCGCCGACGCGCGAGCGCGGGTGTTCGATTACGACAGGCTGGCGAGCCTCGTCGTCGAGGCGGGGACGAGCGCTTCGTACAAGCTGCTCGAGACGCTCGCCGAGCGCATCATCGCGTGCGTGCTCGACGACACCCCGGCCCTCCGCGTCACCGTTCAGGTGAAGAAGTTCGGCCCCCCGACCTCGGTGTCCGTGGACTCCGCATCGGTGGAGCTCTCGGGGCGCAAGGGCGGGTGAGCCCGGGCTTGCAGGCGTGTCGGCCGGTCGCCATGGTCCTATGCCCGGCGAAGAGAGCGTGAAGCGGACAGAGGCCTACGCGCGGGAGCACCTGGCCAACGAGCGGACGCACCTCGCCTATGTGCGCACGGCGATCGCGCTGCTCAGCTTCGGTATCACGCTCAACAGGTTCAGCCAGTACTTCCTGGAGACGGCGCCCGGGGCGGCGCAGGTCGGGTCGCGGTCGTTGCTGCGCGAGGTCGTCGGCGTCGGCGCGGGGATGGTCCTGCTCGGGATGGCGCTGATGGCCTGGGCCGCGGTGCGGTACCTGCGGGCGTACAGCGATATCGAGCGCGGGGCTTATCGGCCCGACAGGACGGCGATCCTGATCTTCACGGCCGCGATCTTCTTGATCGGCGCGGCGAGCATTGCCTGGCTGTTCACGTCGTGAGGCGAATTCGGCGCAAAGGCGCAAAAAAGAATGATGGATAGAACTCGGCGCAAAGGCGCAAAGCGTGCGACCAGTTCGAGCCGGCCGCGAGCTCCTCGCCCTGGCTGCTCGGATCGGGCTCTGTCCCGCCCGTCTTCCTCAGCGCAGGTGTGCCATGGGGCTGCAGAAAGGCGACGCAAACTCGGCGTCCTGGATCTGCTCGACGCCGACACCCTCCCCGTTGCGCGGCTGGCCCAGGGACTCTGGGCGCACCCAGCACGACAGACTGTACCGGCCCTCGAACTCCGCCGAGGCGTCCTGAGGCGAGATGTCTGCGACTCCTCGGACGGTCCGGCCGCTCTCCAGCGAGAAAGAGAGCGTGCCGGATTCCACGTGCTGAGGCGCCTCGGCCTCCCCGAAGCGGACTGTCCCTGCTCCCTCCGACAGCGGTTCGCGGCGCAACTCGACGGTCGCCCCGGAGACCTGATCGAGGGAGAGCCCCATGACGGCAGACCACACCCGTCCGTCGTCTGCCCGGGCGCTTATCAAGGCTTGTGCCGTCGGCCCGCCGTTCTCCAAGAGTCGAATGTCCATCGGACCTCCCTCGAAGAGAGAGCCATCGCGCGTGGTGACACGCAGCTCGGCCTCGGCCACGTAAGGTGGCTCCCCCACGGGATCATACGCGGCGCTGAGACATCCGAGCGACGAAGCGCTGGCAAATAGCGAGAACGCTACAATAAAAACGGAATTCAATCGACCGTGCATGGTTCACCTCCGCAACGAACCTCGTTGCGCGCCAATGTTAGCATGGCCACGATCGCGCTCGACAGGCAACATCGTCGGATTCGTGCGCCTGTCGGAGCGCGACGCGCCTACCCGCAGCGCAGGCGCCCGTCACCGCAGGTGGGCCACCTGCTTGCAGAAGGGAGACTCGAAATCGCCGTCCTGGAGTCGCTCGACGCCGCCGCTGCCGGTGCCGTTCTCCGCTTTCCCTAAAGACTTCGGGGGCACCCAGCACATCAGGACGTACTTGCCGGAGAACTCCGCCGTGCCGTCCGGCGTCCTGACGGTGCCGCTCACGGTCCGGGCGCTGCCGAGGGAGAAGGAGACGCTGCCTGCGTCTGCGATTTGCAGCGCCTCCTTGTCCAGCCTCACGCTGACGATGCCTGTGCCCTCCGACGGGGGCCGGCGCTTCAGGTCGACGCTCGCCCGAGCGATCTGCTCCCGGGCGAGCCCGAGCGTCGCCGAGTACACGCGCCCGTCCGGAGCCCGAACGTTGAGGGTCGCCTGCGCTGTCGGACTGCTGCCCTCATACACCGAGATGACCATCGGCCCGCCCTCGAAGCGGGTCCCGTCGTCCGTGGTCAGGATCATGGCGGCCCCGCTGCTGGTGGGCGGCTCGGGCGAGCCCGCGGCCTGAGGACCGGCGTCGGAGCAGCCGAGCGCAGACGCGAGGGCGAGAACGGCACCGGCCTTGAAGCTGAAGTCAAGAGATCGGTTCAGCATGAGATCACCTCGAGCACGAATGCTTCGCGTACGACGTTATCATCCTCTCGGGTCTCTGACGCGACGTTCAGGACGTCGACGGCATGAAACACGAAGTAGGTGCCGACCGCGAGCGGCGGCAGCGTTATTGGGACGCTCCGGGTATGCGCAGTGCCCGCGAGGAAGGTGCCGTTGCCCCACTCTCCAATCTGGATGCCGCCATACGCCGTCTGGTTGATGCTGACGAACCAGCGCTCGGTCTGGGTGACGTTGACGGTCCCATTGTTGCCGACGGTCGCGGGGAGGTTCATCTGCCCGCCGCCTCCCGAGCAGGCGATCACCGTCTCGGCCCAGTTGAGGCCGATCACATCGGTCGAGGAATTGCGAAAGTGCGCCGAAGCGAACAGGTTTGTCTCCGAATTGCCGCTAGGATAGAGATACCGGCCCCCGTTGGCGTCATCGGGGAGGACGTCGACGTGCTCCCCGGGGCCTCCCAAGAGGGGCCTGGGCTGCGGTATGCGCATGATGTTGTAAGCCTGGTGGTCAGCCAGGCCGAGCGCGTGTCCGAGCTCGTGGAGGTACGTCTGCCGACCGGTGTTGCCCAGCAGCGTCTCGCTAGGGTTGGTGAAGATGGTCAGGTCGCTCGCCAGCATGACGTCGGCCTCAGTCCAGTCTTCGTCGCCGAGGAAGCACCCGTCGCTCCACGGCATCGTGAGCCCGTTGTTGCCGCCGATGTCGGCGCGGTTCATGATGGCCACGTCGCTCAGATCGTCGCCGTGGACGATCGTGCTCCCGGAGTTGAAGGTCCGCGCCTGGATGGCGTCGTTCATGCCGCGCACGCCATTCCACTGGTTGATAGCGTTCACGAGCGCCTCCTCGCGCACGCTGCCGATCGGGATGCTGAACGTGTTGTGGTGCGGGACGTAGGGGTGCTCGTCCCAGATGACATCGTCGCCGAAGCACGTGGCGAAGACGCTGTACGCGGACGCCTCTCCGATCGAGAGCGAGGTAGCTATCAAGGCGGCTGACAATGCGAGAGCGGGCTTCATGGATCTCGGTCCTTCCTCTTCACTCGGCAGAAGGGTCAATGCACACGAACTTTTCGGGCGCGACTGAATCGCAGACCAGGCCCTCCGGCGGGGCGATCTGCTCGGCTGGCATGGCGTTGGGCTCGACGTCCGCCGGATCGCCCGGCGCGACCTTCGTGATGTTCCACGTTCGTCCCGGCGCGACGCTCCGCCGGAACTCGCCGCGCGGCGCGGCGCTCTTCGCCAGCGAGGAGAGCGATGTCAGGAAGTCGCTCTTGGAGAGCGCGCCGGTCGCGCGGCTCTCCGCGCCGGCCAACAGGGCGGGCCGCTCGAGGCGGGTCGTCGACTCGTTCTGCACTGCGGACACCGGACGGCCGCTGAGCTCGATGCCGAGGGCGCTGGCGCCCACGATGGCGTGGCCCTGCTGGTTGATCAGGATCTGCCGTGAGCCGACGTTCTCCACGCGGAACGCGAAGCTGCTCACGACCGGACTGTAAAACCAGTCGGTCCTCGTCAGGAATACGATGTAGGTCGAATCCGCGTGAAACTCCGGCAGCTCGGGGATGTACAGCCTGCGCCCGTTGGGGTGCGGACCGCCGAGGGTTGAGATCTTGAGCTCGCCGCGGATGGGCGTCCCCAGGTGGGTCTTGACGTCGGCCAGCGTGGCGACGGTGCGGGGCCCCTCCACCGGATCGTAGGTGAACGCGATGTCGACGACGCGACCCTCGACGACAGCGGCGGTGCTGTTCAGGGCGTCGATGGTCGTCACCACCTGCGTGAGCGTGTCCGCCTTTGCACCGCTGGCCGCAGTGGTCGCGAGCAGTGCGGCTGCGCAGGCAAAAAACAAGTTGAGTCCTCTGGCCAAGGTCATGAAACCTGCCTCCTTCAGCGAAGTTTTCCGGGCGTTTCGGGCGGGGAGCGGTTTCTTGAGCTCACCCACGGCCAGTTCTATACGCGCGCACGCGATGCCCGGAGAGTCGCACGAATGTGGTAGTGTGCTCGACGGAATCGAGCTCCGAGGCGGAGCCGTCCAGGCGATGGTTTCTTGACGTGAGCGCCCGCCGCGCGAAGGCTTCCCCCGCTTCCGTCGGACGCGCCCGCGCGGCGCGCTGGTGGCGCTGGAGAGGTGATTTCTCGACGCAGGAAGGCCGCGTAGGGGGCGCGCGCGCTGCGATCTGGGAGGTGTGGCGACCGGGCGACCCGCGAGGTCGCGCGCACGACCTCCGGTGCGCGCCGCGGCGACGACGGGGCTGGCCGTGGCGAGAGGCCGATGGTGGATGGTGTGCGGACGCTGGGCGTGGAGGAGGCCTCCTGCGGACCTCTATCGCCGTCGCTCAAAGCTTCGCGCCACCCAGGGGCAGCTCTTGGCTCGGTTCCGCGTCCATCGTCGACAGCTGGCCGCGCTCGAGCCCCGGCGCGAGGCACCGCAGCACGAGGCCTGTCCGGGTGGTGACGCCGAACTCCGCGAACAGGCGGCGGAGGTGCGTGGAGATCGTGTGCGGGCTGCTGCTGAGCTCGGATGCGATCTCCTTGTTGGTTTGCCCTTTCGCCACGCGTTCAACGATCTCGCGATGGCGGCGGCTCAGGGGTCTGGCGAAGCGAAGCGGATGACCGTCAATAACGACGTCGGGTTGGTTCGTTAAGCGAAGCACAATCACCTCTAGCATCTACATTCGGGGGATCCCGCGGCGTGGAGAGCCGACTTCTGGCCATCCTCACGCACTGCGCTGCTGGAGATCGTGAGGGCGTGAGCATGGGGATCAGAGCCGGACATGACGCAGCACCGCCGCCCAGGACGGCTGTCTGACTCAAAGCAATTGCCGTGCCCACGCCCGCCGCTCGTGACCCCGTGTTGGGAGTGCGGGGCGCTGTGTGGAGGGACCAGCGTGCTCGCGTGCCACACGCTGTAAGCGCGCGAGGCGCGCTGCGCGGCGGCCCTCGCATGGGAGGGTGGAGGGCGTTGCCACCGTGACATGTCACGGTCGAGCGTCACGGTGCGGGGCGTTGCCGCCGTGACATGTCACGGTCGAGCGTGCAGTGGCGGATAGGTCGCCGTGACATGCCGCGGTCATGGGTCGATCCGGATCGGGTCGTTCCTATCGCCCGAGCAGCTGGCGCGGATCACAAGCCGGGTGAGGTGGCTCGACGAGGCATGGACCGGGTTCCCAGAGTTCAAGCTAACCGCGCCGTGACTCCTATGCGGTGGAGCGCGAACACGCGCGCGGCCCCGGTGGCGCTCGACGCGAGAGGCCCCCTCACCGCAGCCGGTGCTCGCGGAGCACCTCGGCCGGCACCGCCTCGCGCGCGAGCTCGCAGAGCCGCGCGTGGTGCGTGAAGAACAGCACCTGCGTCGTCGCCGTCAGCTCGCCGAGCACCGCGAGGGCCGCCCGGGCGCGGTCGTCGTCGAAATGGATCAGGAGATCGTCCAGGATGAGCGGCATCGGCTCGGCCGTCCGGGCGTGGTGCTCCAGGCTCGCGAGGCGCAGCGCGAGGTAGAGCTGGTCGCGCGTGCCGTCGCTCAGGCCGCTCACGTCCACCTCGCGCTGCACCGGCGCCTTCACGGGCTCCGCCGCGGCGTCCGCCGGCGGCGGCGGGGCCGCGCGGACGCAGCGCAGCATCGCCTGCTCGCTCTCGTCGTAGCCCACCCGGAGGCCGGCGAAGGCGCCCAGCGTCAGGCGATGGAAGAGCGCGCTCGCGCGCGCCAGGATCGGGCCCTGGTTGCGCTCCCGGTAGCGCTCGATCTCGCGCTCGAGCAGCACCGCGGCGAGGTGCGCCCGCACGTAACGGCGCACCTCGCCGCGCAGGTGCGAGAGGCAGATCTGCGCCTCCACGGCGGCCTCCGCGGCGCCCACCGTCGCCCTGAGCTGCTCGCGCTCCTGCTCCAGGCTCCCGAGCGCCCTGTCGATCCGGCGCCGCTCGTCCTCCAGCGCCGCGAGCCGCTCCTCCGCGCGGTCGAGCTCGAGCGCGAGCGCGTCCCGCTCCACCCCCGCGGTCTCCTGCTCCAGCGCCGCGACGCCCGCGCCCTCGCCCGCCTCGAGGAGCTTGCCCTCGTTCTCGACGAGCTCGCGGTCGAGCCGGCGCGCCTCGCGCGAGCGCTCCTCCGCCAGGGACAGCGCCGCGAGGTCGGCGGCGGCGTCGCCCGCGCGCGCGACGCCCGCCGCCTCGAACAGCTTCGCGAGGCGCGCCTCGGCGGCCGCGCGGCGCGCCTCCTGCTGGTCCCGCTCGCGGCGCTTCTCGGCCAGGCGCTGCGCGATCTCGCCGCGCTCGCGGAGATCGGCGCGCGCCTTGTGGTGGCGCTTGATCAGCTGATCGGCGGCCTGATCCGCGGGCAGCTCGGCCAGATCCGCCGCGTGCCGGGCCGCGAGCTCCGCGACGTCGGCCGCGAACGCCGCGGCGTCGCGCTCCATCCCGAGCACCCGGCGGCGCTCGTGGGCCGCGCTGTCCGTCTTGCGGAACAGCGCGCCGAGCTCGTCGAGGATCGCCGTGGCCTCGTCCGCGGAGGCGTCGCCGGGCAGGCCGAGCAGCCGCACGCCCTCCGCCCACTCGGCCCGCCACGCATCGAGCGCGCGCGCATGCTCGGCCCGCTCGCGCTCGAGGTCCTCGAGCTCGCGCTCGAGCTCCTTGCGCTCGCGCAGGAGCTCGCGGCGCTCGCGGGCCGCGCCCTCGATGGCCGCGAGCTCCTGCTCCGCCGCCTCGACGAGCGCCGGGAGGCGCGCGGCCGCGTCCTCCAGCGGCCCGATCACGCCGGCGCCCGCGACGTCCCCGCCCGCGCCGCCCGGCGCGGCGCGGGCGCCCTGGAGCGCCGCGCGGAGCTCGGCGGCGTGCGCCTGCATCCGGGCCCGCAGCGCCTCGGCCTCCGCCTCCGCCGCGCGCAGCCGGTCGACCGTGGCGGTCAGGCCCACGTGACGGCCGAGCCAGCCGCGCATCTCCTCGGGCGAGCGCGGCGCGACGCCCGCGGGCCGCCACAGCTCGAGCCACGCGGCCTCGGCCTCCTCCGTGCGGCGCGAAAGCGCGGCGCGCTCCGCGGCGAGCTGCGCCTGATCCGCATCGGCCCGCGCCTTGTCGGCGAGCAGCCGCGCGAGGCGGGCGACCCGGTCGGCCTCGCGGCGCAGCCGATCGGCCAGGGCGTCGGCGACGCGGACCCGCTCGGTGTACTCGTCGGCCTTGCCGCGCGCGGCCGCCTCGCCCGGCGCGGCGAGCGTCGGCCTGCGCCCGGCGCCGGGCGAGGCGGCCACGTCGGCGCCGAGATCGAAGAGCGAGGCGGTGTGGATCGCCGCCGCCGCGCGGGCGCTCCCCTTCGCCTGGAGAGCGCGCAGCAGCGCCTTGAAGACGGCGTCGCGGCGCTCGCGCGCCTCGGAGAGATCGGCCTCCGTGGGCACCGCGCCGGCGCGCTGGAGGGCGTCGATCTCGCGCGCGCTCTCGCGCAGGCGCGCCTCGACCTCGGCGGTGCGCTCGCCGAGCCGCTCGCGCTCGCGCGCGATCGCGCCCCACTGCGCCGCCGCCTGATCGACCGTCTCGGGGAGCGGGACGGGCAGGGCGCTCGCCTCGACGGCGGAGAGCGGCCGCCTCGCCGGCGCGTCGCTGACGTCAAGGCGCACCCGCGAAGCGGGCACGCCGGACCCGCCGCCGAGGCCGAGGCCGAGCCGGTCGCGCTGCGCGCCGGCCTCGCGGGCGAGCTGCCCCGCCGCCGTCGCCGCCTCGCGGAGGCGGTGCTCGAGGTCGCCCTGCTTCTGCGCGCGCGAGAGCGCGCCCCGGAGCGGGGCGGGGTCCTCGCTCGGCGGCAGCTCGGCGAGGCGGCGCGCGCAGGCGTCGCGCCGCGCGCGGTGCGCCGAGAGCAGCCGCTCCACCTCGCGCGGCTTGGCCAGGGCCGCGCCGCGCTCGCGGGCGAGCTTCTTGATGCGCGCCTCGGTCGCGACGTCGACGCGCATCGCCTCGAGCCGCTCGGGCTCGGCGCCGCCGACGAGCGAGGCGTCCCGCCCGAGCCTGCGGAGGATCGCGCGCGCCTCCTCCTCGATGCCGTGGAGCTCGGCCCGGACCCGCGGCAGGTCGACGGCGGCCTTGCGGTGGCTGCCGAGCCGGGTCACGAGGCCGTCGATCACGCCCGGATCGAGCTCGGCGAGCGACGCGGGGACGTGCAGCGCGGCGTGGCGGGCCTCGAGCTCCTCGATGTCGGCGCGGAGCCGCTCCGCCTGGGCGGCCGCGTCGGCGGCGCGATCCTGGGCGTCCTCGCGATCGCGCTGCGCGCCCTCGGGCAGGAGGACGACGTCGCCGAGGGCGGCGCGCCGGCCGGCGATCGCGCGCCGCGCCTCGAGCAGCGGGAGCACGCGGAGCGCGCGCCGGAGCCGCTTGTCGGTCGCCCGGAGCGCGCGCAGCTCCGCGTCGACGCGCTCCTGCTCGGCCCTGGCCTCGTCGATCTCCTGCCGCTTGCGCGTCCAGTCCGCGGGCGGCTGCGCGGCGGTCTTGGCGCGGTTGCGCGCCTCCTCGAAGGTCTTGATCGCCTCGTTGAGCGGGCGGGTCCTCGCCTGGGGCGTGAAGATCTCGTCCGCCTCCTGGCGCAGCTTGGCGAGGAGCTGCTGCAGCCCCGGGCCGCCGAGCCCCGCGCCGAACAGGCTCTGGCCGACGTCGCCCTTGCCCTGGAGCAGGGCCTCGGCGCCCTGCCGGAGCGTCTCGTGATCCAGCCCGAAGGAGGTCCGGAAGAGCTCCTCCGTCACGCCGCCGAGCACCGGCGCGAGCGCGGCGTCGTCGAGGGGGTTGTCGTCCGGATCGCGGAGCGTCTTCACGCGCCCCTTGCGGCGGACGAACGCGAGCGCCGCGCCGCCCCTGCCCGCGAGCCGTCCGCCGACGCGGAGATCGGTGTTGTGGTGCAGGTGGGCGTCGGGCGTGATGTGCGGGATCCCGTAGAGCAGGCCGCGGATCGCCCGCAGCGCGGTGCTCTTGCCGGCCTCGTTGGGGCCGTAGATGACGTGGAGGCCCGGCGACGGCGAGGAGAGGTCGAGCCGGAGATCCGTGAAGGGACCGAACGCGAGGAGGTGGAGCTCTAGGATCTTCACGAGGTCGCCCGCTGAACGCAGGGGCTGTGCTCTCCCCTGAACGGATAGCAAGTGCGAAACCTCGGCGCGTTGTCAAGGCGCTCTCGCGGCGCGGCGCGATCGCTGCCCGTCCGCTGCAATGGCGGGCGGGCTGTGCAGGAAGCGGCGGGCGGGCGGGAGCGCGTCCTTGCGCCATCCGTCGATGAGCTCGAGGCTCGACCAGGTGGAATGCGCCCGCCCCGAGCTCGCCGACGCCCACCTCGACCTCCGCGCCCGCGCTGCCGCGGAGAGGGCGCATAGGGCGCCGCCCAGCTCGCCTCGATCCCTTGCCGGCAGCGCGCCCGAGCTCGGGCCAGGGCGACGCCAGCGCCGTCACTCCCTGACCTGGACGCGGCGCGGCGCCGCCTGCTCCAGCTGTAGAGCACTCCAGTACCTTGGCGCTAGAGCGCTGTAGTTCTGGTGGCAAGTTCGGGATGCGCCCGCCGCGAGGCTTGGCTTTCATGCAAATCGATGGAGGACCCGGCCTCACGATGCGTTCTTCCCATCCATCGATTGCGGGTTGACCAAGGGCCGGCAAAGACACGAGATTCAGCACAGTGATAACGCAGAGCTGATGACGCGCCCCACGCCAGCACACCTCAAACCGGCACGCCGGTCGCAAGGGTGCCGACATGCGAAAACTCGACGTCATCACCACCGTTATAATTTACTGTTCCATTTCCGCGTGCGCGTTGGGCCCGACACCGGGATCGGAGGCTGTGCTTGATGAGGAGAGCAGTATCGCGGCTGAGCCCATGGAAGTTCGAGCCACACGAGGCAGGTGCGAAGATGCGGTAGACGATGGGGCCGATATCTGGCAGCTCATGTGTGGAGCGGCGGGCTCAACCGAGTACATGACGCGCGGGGACGTAACTCTGTGCCTACGAGAGCACATGCAGGGGCGAGCTGCAGGCCACAACAGGTGTCGTTCCAGCTGCGCTACTGCATGCTTCGCGCTATCGAGCCGATGGGATCTTTACTGCGAAGAGCGCGCGCCCCTGCTCCTGAGGAGCACCTGCGAAAAGGCGCGCAACAAGGGGAGGGAGAGGTGCTTGAGCTCCTGCTGAGCTCGGGCACTTGACACCGCCAACGAGTGCGCTAGCTGGGGCGTCATGTCGGACCCGATCGCGGAACGCACCCTCACGCTAACACGACCGAACGGGAGCCAAGAAAATATTCAGGTACGAGTCTGGGCGCCCGAGTACAGGCCAGCAGCCCTGTGCTGGCAATCTGACGTAGAAGTCACTGGGGCTGGGGACAGCCATAAGTCCCATGGAGCCGGCTTCGATGCATTTCAGGCGCTGTATGGCGCGCTATACTTGATCCCAACGATGCTATCCAAGTATGAGGCAGTTGGCCGGCTCTCGCGGTTCGAAATGGAGTGTGTCGGATTCCCCGAGATCGATATTTCGATGTCGTGAGCCCATGGCCTCGTCGATTTCGCCGACGCCCACCTCGACCTCCGCCGCTTCGGGGCCCCTGCCGCCGTTTCGGTGACAAGAGAAACGCTGCGGTGTGGAACCGGGATGGAAGGTGGTCGAGAGGATAGGACAAGCCGGCCGGATGACGCGAGGTAGAGCCGCGCGGGCCGCCAAGGCGGGCTGGGGAACCGGGATCCTCGGGGCACGAAAAGGCCCAAGAAGGAGTGCGCGGCTCGCAGTTCGTCGAGCAGCGGGCAAAGGTCGGCCTCCGGCACGCGCGGGCGGCACGCCGAGGGACGAGGCCGAGAGGCTCACGCCGCGTCGAACGACGGGTCTGTGGCCCTGGCGATGGGCGGCAGCTCGGTCGGGATGCCCAGATGGGTCGAGATCGCCACGATGGCCTCGCGCTGCGCAGCAGCGAGACGCGCTCCAGACTGAAGGGCGGGCGCGCGCCGTAGCGGCACAGTCGTTCGAGGCTGGCGCGATCCCCCGCGCGGATCGTCCTCGCTCGATTCGCCTGGCGGCGCCATGATGGAGCGGCGGTCGGTAGCCGCTCCGGCCGAGTCCCACGCGTCGCGATCCCACTGCGCGCCCTACCCTGAACGGATAGCAAGTGCGAAACCTCGGCGCGTTGTCGAGCGCTCCTCGCGGCGCGACGCGGCGCGGCGCGATGGCTGCCCGTGCGCTGCCATGGCGGGCGGGCTGCGCCGGAAGTGGCAAGCGGGCGGCGCTGAGCGCGCGGCTCAGCGGTGCTGCGTCACGGGCGCATGCAGGAAGGCGCTCCACGAGCCGCGGCGCGGCGCCTTGCCGAGGAGCACCTCGGCGAGCGCTTCGCTGATCGGGAGCCCGGGGGTCCGCTCGAGCCAGAAGAACTCGCCGGATGGATTGACCTCGAGAAAGATGTGCCGGCCGTCCGGTGTGCGGAGGATGTCGAGGGCGCCGTAGTTGAGGCCGAGCTGATCCATCAGCCGGAGCACCGCGGTCTCGACGTCGGGCGGGAGCGCGTCCTTGCGCCACGCGTCGATGAGCTCTAGCCCCTGCCGACGCCAGTCGACCTCGGCGCCAGGCGCCGCCTCCGAGTCGATCGAGGCCGAGAAGACGCGCTCGCCCACGACCGTCACCCGCAGCTCGCGCGCCTTCGGGATCTTCTCCTGGAACGTCATCGGGCAGAGCGAGAGCCCGCGCATGTCCGCGAGGTCCTCGGCCCCGAGGGCGTTCGTGAAGACCACGTGCTCCTCGCCGCCGCGGTAGACGGCGAACGACGAGAGCATCTTGGCGATCACCCCGCCCGGGCAGGTCGCGGCGAAGGCCCGCGCCGCGCCCTCGTCGTTGGTGGTGAGCGTGCGCGGCGTGTCGAGGCCGACCTCGCGCGCGATATCGAGCTGCACCTGCTTGTTCGACGCGAAGCGCACCGCCGGCAGGGGGTCGACCTGCGGGACGCGGAGCGCCGCCAGCATGCCCTCCACGGTCTGCTTCGCCTCCTGGACCGACGCGCTCCGGAGCTGCGGGTCCATCGACGCGGGCAGCGCGCGGCCGTAAGCGACCCGGCGATACCAGACGGCGGTCACGTCGCCGAGATCGAGCTCGCCCTCCTCGGTCTTCAGCGTGGAGCGGCCCGCCCCGGGCCCCGAGGCCAGCGCGAGCCGCGCCCCCTCTGGGAAAGCGTCTGTGTCGAAGCGGAAGGCCCTGCCGCCCAGCCTGGCGATCGCGTCGGCGACGCGGGTGATGCACTCGTTGTCTTCGCTGTGCGTGATGATGAGGACTGTCACGGGTTCTCCGTCGGAGCGAGCAGCGCCTCCGCCAGCGCATCGGCGATCGGCAGGCCGAGATCCCGCTCCAGCATGCCCCACTCGCCGGCGGGGTTGACCTCGAGAAAGACGTGCTCCCCGTCCGGCGTCCGGATGAGATCGACGGCCCCGAAGACCAGCCCGAGGGCGCGCAAGACCGCGCCGAGCTGCGCTTCGACGTCGCGCGGGAGAGCGTCCTGCTCCCACGCGATGCCGGTCTCGTTGACGTCCGGGTGGCGCCAGTCGACGGCGATCGACTCGTAGAGGGAGGCGTCGAGCGCGCCGGGGAAGCACCGGCCATCGACGCAGGCGACGCGCAGCTCGCGCGCCTTGGGGATGCGCTCCTGGAAGACCATGGGGCTCTGGCGCAGGCCGGAGAGGGCGTCGAGATCGGCCTCCGCGACGGCGTGCGTGAAGACGAAGGGCGCGCCGCCCGAGAGGCTCGTCGAGAAGGGCGTGAGCATCTTGGCGACGACGTTGCCGCCGAGGCGCGCGAAGAAGCCGCGGGCCTCGGCCGGGTCGTTCGTCACAAGCGTCTCGGGGATGCGCAGGCCGACCGACGCGGCCGCCGCGAGCTGGCGCAGCTTGTCCTGGGCGCGCTCCTCGGCCGCCGGCTCGTTGATCCAACGCCGCGCGGGGAGCCCGCGCAGCCAGCCGGTCAGCGCCGCCATCGACTCGCGCACGCAGGCGGCGCGGTACGCCTCGGGGATGCCCTCGCCGAGGCTGGGCGCCCAGAGGCGCCGGAGCCAGACGGCGGAGATCTCGTCTCCGCCGATCGCGACCCCGGCGTCCTCCAGGCGGCGGCGCGCGCCGCCGGCCCCGAGCGCCGTCGAGAGGGTGATGCTGCGAGGAAACCGGTCGACGTTCAGGCGAACGGGGCGAGCGCCGCGCCGTCGCAGCGCGTCCGCCACGCGCTCGATCCCGAAGTCGTCCTGCGCATGCGAGACCAGGAGGACATTTGCGCCCGCGGTGGTCACGTCAGGAGGCCTCTCTCGCACGGCGCCGGCGGCTCATGCGACGCTCAGGCCTCGTCGCCGTCCGACGGGTACTTCAGCGTGGTGAAGATGGGGCCATCCTCTTGGTCGGACGGGTACTTCAGCGTCTGGGCGGTGGGCTTGCCGGCTTTGACGCCGGTCCGGACGCGCTTCTGATCCTCCAGGAAGCGAGCGAAGAAGGGCACCGCCTCGGCGTCATTCTTCTGCTCTTGCTGCTCGGGCTCACGGAAATCGGTATCAGCCATGGGAAACCTCCAGGTTGCTGTGGCGGCGACGCCGCCGAGGACAAGAGAGCCAATTTAAAGAGCAACCAGGCGGGGAGGCAAGCCCGCGGATACCCTGGGCACGATTTGGGCACGATTGCGGCGATCTGATTCCGCTGCTGCGGTTGTCTTGCAGCCGAGAGCGCTCAGTTGTGTTGAATAGTGTTAAGATTGGTTGCGTTTGGTTACGCGTGACCAAGCGCCGCTCTGAGCCGGCGACTCCAGCGACGCCTCGCGCGTCGCTCGCGGCCTACTTCGAGGGCAAGTCGTCGTCGCCGTCCGACGGGTACTTCATCGTGGTGACTTCATCGCTGTCCGAGGGGTACTTCTTCGTCGCGAAGCCACCGCCGGCCTTGACGCCGGTGCGGATGCGCTTCTGATCTTCCAGGAAACGAGCGAAGAAGGGCACCTGCTCGGATTGCTCGGTCTGCTCGGGATCACGATCGATATCAGCCATGGGAAACCTCCAATAAGGATGTACTGCCTTGCGGCGGAGCCGCCGAGGACAGGATTCACCCGATCGACCCGTCGCGCACGTTAAGTTTTTGCTATGTTCATCGCCTCACCCGGGCGATGGGCGTGACTTCCTGAGCCTGCTCCGCTCGTGTATCTTTACGCAATCACCGATGCCCGCCGGGTTCTCACGCTCGATCCACGCGATCGCCACCGACGGCCACCGCGGCTCGATCGCCGGCGTCGCGATCGGCGCGCTCCTGCTCGGCGCCTGGCTCGCGTGGTTCTTCCTCGCGCGCGTCGGACGGTACGAGGCGAGCGTGAGCGCGCGCCTCGAGGTGGGGCAGGCGGCGCACCGCGTCGAGGCGCCGCTCGACGGGAAGGTCGCCGCGGTCCACCTCGACCTCGGGGCCGAGGTCGCCGCGGGCGACGTCCTGATCGCGCTCGACGTGGAGCCGCTCCGCCGCGAGATCGACGACAAGCAGGCCCGGCTCGCGGCGATCGCAGGGCAGGTGGGGCCGCTCCGGGCCGAGATCGCGGCGCGGACGCGGGCGCTGCGCGACGGGGAGGAGGCGGCGCGCGCGCACGTCGGCGAGGCGAAGGCGCGCCTGCGGGAGTCCGAGGCGGGCGCGCGCTTCCAGGAGCTCGAGGCGGAGCGGGCCGTGCGCCTGCGCCAGGACGGGCTCGTGTCGGAGGCCGAAGCGGCGCGGCTCGCGGCCGACGCGCAGTCGAGGCGCTCGGCGACCGAGGCGCTGGACCGCGCCGCCGCGCGGGCCTACGTCGAGCGGCGCGCCGGGCAGAGCGAGCAGCAGGCTGAGCTCGCGCGGCTCGACCGCGAGGCGGCCACGCTCGAGGGGGAGCGGCTCGTGCTGGAGGCGACGATCAAGGCGCTGCTCGCCGAGATCGAGCGGCGCAAGATCCGCTCGCCGATCGCCGGGCGGGTCGGCGACATCGCGGTGCTGCGGGCCGGCTCCTTCGTGCGCGAAGGCGACGTCGTGGCCGCCGTCGTGCCGCCCGGCGAGCTCAGGGTGATCGCGGAGTTCCCGCCGTCGTCCGTCGGACGGATCCGCGCGGGGCAGGAGGGACGCCTGCGGCTCGATGCGTTCCCGTGGACCGAGTACGGCACCCTGTCCACCACCGTCGACCGCGTCGCCAGCGAGACGCAGGAGGGCCGCATCCGCGTGGAGCTCGGCGTGCGCCCCGATCCGGCGTCGCCGATCCCGATGCAGCACGGGCTCCCGGGCAGCGTCGTCATCGAGATGGAGCGCGTCTCGCCGGCCTCGCTCGTGCTGCGCGCCGCGGGTCAGATCGTGAGGGTCCGCGGCGGAGCGGGCGGGTGAAGGAGGGGACGACGAACGCCGATCCCCGATCCGCGCCGGACCGACAAGCGAACGCCGAGCTCCGTCGCCGAGCGTCGAGCCCGCGGCGGAGGCTCCTCGCCCCCGAGGTCGTGCAGACCTCGGCGATGGATTGCGGGCCGGCCACGCTCAAGTGCGTGCTCGAGGGCTTCGGCATCGGCGTGAGCTACGGGCGCCTGCGCGAGGCCTGCCAGACCGACGTGGACGGCACCTCCATCGACACGCTGGAGGACCTCGCCGGGCAGCTCGGGCTCGTGGCCCAGCAGATCCTCGTCCCGCTCGAGCACGTGCTGCTCGACGAGGCCCAGGCGCTGCCCGCCCTGGCGATCGTGCGGCAGTCGACCGGGCCGCTCCACATCGTCGTGCTCTGGCGCCGGCACGGCGGCCTCGTGCAGGTCATGGACCCGGGCACCGGGCGCCGCTGGGTCACGCGACGGCAGCTCGAGGGCGAGCTCTACCAGCACGAGCTGCCCCTCTCCGCGGCCGACTTCCGCGCCTGGGCGACGAGCGACGGGTTCACGCGGCCGCTCGGGCGCCGGCTCGCGTGGCTCGGCGCGGGGACGCAGCCGCTCGAGGCGGCGCTCTCGGATCCGGGGTGGCGCGCGATCGCGGCGCTCGACGCCGGCGCGCGCCTTGTCACGTCGCTCGTGCGCTCCGGCGGCCTCGGCCGCGGTCGCGAGGCCGCGCGCGTGCTGGGCGCGTTGCTCGAGCAGGGCCCCGAGGCCGCGCAGGAGGAGAGGATCCCGCCCACCTTCTGGACGGCGCGCCCCGAGCCGGCCGGCCCGCGCGGGGAGGGTCGGGTCGTCGCGCGGGGCGCCGTGCTCGTGCGGATCCGCGGGCGCCGTCCGCCGATTCACGCCCGCGCCCCGGCGGCTCGCGGCGGCGCGTCGCCGGCCGCCGCGTCCGCGTCCCAGGCCCCCGAGGAGGCGCCCCCTCCCGGCGAGGTGCGCCTCCCCCCGGACCTCGCCGCCGCCCTCGCGGAGCGAAAGGTCCGGCCCGGGCGCGAGCTCCTCCGGATGCTCCGCGAGGACGGGCTGCTGACGCCCGCCGTGCTCGCGGGCGCGCTCCTGCTCAGCGTCGCGACGGTGGTGCTGGAGAGCCTCCTCTTTCGTGGGTTGCTCCAGATCTCCAGCGATCTCGCGCTGTTCGAGCAGCGCCTCGCCGCCATCGGCGCCCTCGCCCTGTTCCTCGCGCTGGAGCTCGCCGTCGATCTCTCGCTGACCACGGGGGTGATCCGGCTCGGGCGCCACCTCGAGGTCCGGCTGCGGATGTCGTTCCTCGCGAAGATCCCGCGCATCGGCGATCGCTACTTCCAGAGCCGCCCGGCCTCGGACATGGCGCAGCGCGGCCACAGCCTGCACGTGCTCCGCACCCTGCCGGCGTTCGGCGGCCAGATCGCCCGCTCGACGCTCGACCTCGCGGTCACCACGGCCGCGATCGTCTGGGTCGATCCCGCGAGCGCGCGCCTCGCCGTGCCGTGCGCGCTGCTCGCGCTGGCGCTGCCGTTCGCCGGGAACCGCGTCCTCATCGAGCGGGATCTGCGCGTGCGCACCCACGCCGGCGCGCTCACGAGCTTCTACCTCGACGCCCTCCTCGGCCTCGTGCCGATCCGGGCGCACGCGGCGGAGCGGGCCGTGCGGCGCCAGCACGCGGGCCTGCTCGGGGAGTGGGCGCTCGCCGGCCGCGCGCTGCTCCGCGCGGCCCTCGCGGTCGACGGGGCGCAGGCGCTGCTCGGCTTCGCGCTCGCCGCGTGGATCCTCGGCGACTTCCTCGCCCGCGGGGGCGCCCTCTCGCGGGCGCTCCTGCTCTTCTACTGGGCGCTCGCGCTGCCGGCCATCGGGCAGGCGCTCGCGAGCGCGCTGCTCCAGTACCCGGCGCACCGCAACACGGCGCTGCGCCTGCTCGAGCCGCTCGGCGCGCCGGAGGAGACGCGCGCCGGCGACGCGTCCGCCGCGACCTCGGCGCCGCCGGCGCGGGCCGGAGCCGAGGGCGCGGGCTGCGCGATCGCCTTCGAGCGCGTGCGCATCCAGGCCGCCGGTCACGTGATCCTCGACGGGGTGGATCTCCGGATCGCGGCGGGCAGCCACGTGGCGATCGTGGGGGCCTCGGGCGCGGGGAAGTCGAGCCTCGTCGGGGTCCTGCTCGGGTGGCACCGGGCGAGCGAGGGCCGGGTGCTCGTCGACGGCCGCCCGCTCGACGGCGAGCGGGTGCGCGCCTTGCGCGAGGAGACCGCGTGGGTCGACCCGGCGGTCCAGATCTGGAACCGGTCGTTCCTCGACAACCTCCGCTACGGCGCGCCCGACGACGCGGCCGACTTCGGCGCCGTCGTCGACGAGGCCGAGCTGCGCGAGGTGCTGGAGCGGCTGCCCGAAGGGCAGAAGACCCTGCTCGGCGAGGGCGGAGGGCTCGTCTCGGGCGGCGAGGGGCAGCGCGTGCGCCTCGGCCGGGCGATGCTGCGGGGCGAGGCGCGGCTCGCGATCCTCGACGAGCCGTTCCGCGGCCTCGACCGGGAGCGCCGCCGGGCGCTGCTCGCCAGGGCGCGACGGCGCTTTCGTCGCGCGACGCTCCTGTGCGTCACCCACGACGTCGGCGAGACACGCTCGTTCGAGCGCGTGCTCGTCGTGGACGGCGGGCGCGTCGTCGAGGACGGGGCGCCCGCCGAGCTCGCGGCGCGCCCCGGCTCGCGCTACCGCGCGCTGCTGGAGGCCGAGGCGGCCGTGCAGCGAGGGCTCTGGTCGAGCGGCGGGTGGCGCCGGGTGACGGTCGCTCGCGGGCGGCTCGCCGGAGCGCCGGCCGAGGGCGCGGGAGCGCCGGCCGAGGGCGCGGGAGCGCCGATCGAAGGCGAGCGGAGGTGACGGCGGCGGCGGAACACGGGGGGGGAGCTCCGCCGGACGGAGCGGAGGCGCAACGTGGGTGGGGCGCGCGGCCGCGGCCGGGCGAGGCGGTCGACGCGCTCGCGGCCCTCGAGTGGCCGGCGGAACGACTCGGCGACGCGATCGAGGCGCTCGCGCTGCAGGGCGGCCTCAGCCCGCGCGCGGTCGCCGCGCCCATCCCGACCGCCGGACACCTCCGCAGCGCGGACGCGCTCGGCGCGTGGATCGATCAGGCCGCGGGCTACCTCGGCGTCGAGGCGGAGCCGATCGTGGCGCGCTACGACGAGGTCGACGCCGCGCTCCTGCGCGTCGCGCCCGCGCTCGTGTGGCTGCGCGGCGGTGAGACGCCCACTTTCCTCGCCGTCGTGGGGCGCAGGGGGCGGGACCTCTCGGTGCTCCGCGCCGACCGCTCCAGGGCGCGCGTGCCGGTCGAGGCGATCACCCGCCGCATCTCCCGCCCGCTCGAGGCGCAGGCGCTCCCGGAGGTCGATCGCGTCCTCGCGCGCGCAGGGGTGCGGCCGCGGCGGCGCGGCCGCGCGCGGCAGGCCCTGCTCCGCGAGCGCCTCGGGCCCGTGATCCTCGACGGCATCTGGAGCCTGCGCCTGCCGCCGGGCGCCTCGTTCCGGCGGCAGATCGCGGCCGCGCGGATCCCGCGCCGCCTGCTCGGCCTGCTGGCCGCCCACGCCTCGGCCTACGCGCTCTGGATCCTCGTGTGGATGACCGTGGGGCGCAGCATCCTCGACGACCACCTCGACGAGGGGTGGCTCCTCGCCGGCGCGCTGCTGCTCGCGACGGTGGTCCCGCTGCGCCAGCTCATGGCGTGGCTGTCCGGCGTGGTCGCGATCGACGCGAGCGCGCTGATCAAGCAGCGCCTGCTCTCGGGCGCGCTCGCGCTCGACGCCGAGGAGGTGCGCAGCGAGGGCGCAGGCCGCTTCCTCGGCCGCGTGATCGAGTCCGAGGCGATCGAGGCGCTCGCGATGGGCGGCGGCGTCGCGGCCGTCGCGTCGGCCTTCGAGCTCGTCGCGGCGGCGGCCGTGCTCGCCCAGGGCGCGGCGGGCGCGCTCCACGCGGTCCTGCTCGCCGCCTGGGCGGTCCTCGTCGTCGCGCTCTGCGCGCGGTTCTACCGGCGGCGCGCGCGCTGGACCTCCGCGCGGCTCGCGATGACCCACGACCTCATCGAGCGCCTCGTCGGCCACCGGACCCGCCTCGCCCAGGAGCGCCAAGGCCGCTGGCACCACGGCGAGGACGAGGCGCTCGCGCAGTACCTGCTGCGATCGCGCGAGCTCGACAGGAGCCAGATCGAGATCGGCGCGCTGATGCCGCGCGGCTGGCTCATCGCGGGCATCGCCGGCCTCCTGCCGCCGTTCCTCGCGGGCTCCGGCTCCGCCGCGGCGTACGCGGTGGCGCTGGGGGGCGTCCTGCTCGCGAGCCGCGCGCTCCAGGGCCTGTCGGCCGGCCTGTCGAGCCTCGCCAGCGCGGCGATCGCGTGGGAGCAGGTCTCCACGCTCTTCCAGGCGGCCGCCCGCGGCGGGGCACCGCCGCCGCCCTTGCCGCCCGACGCGGGGCGCACGCCGCCCCTCACGCCGGGGGCCGCGGGCCGCCCGGACGTGGAGAGCCGCGCGCCGGTCCTGGAGGCGCACGAGCTGTCCTTCCGTCACAAGGGCAGGGCTCGCCCGGCGGTGAGCGACGTCTCGCTGCGGATCGCGGCGGGCGACCGCATCCTGCTCGAGGGGCCCTCGGGGGGAGGGAAGTCGACGCTGAGCGCCCTGCTCTCGGGGCTGCGCGCGCCCGACGCAGGGCTGCTCCTGCTGAACGGGCTCGACCGCCACATCCTGGGCGCGGCCGCGTGGCGCCGTCGCGTGGCCGCGGCGCCGCAGTTCCACGAGAACTACGTGCTCTCCGGGACGTTCGCGTACAACCTGCTGATGGGCAGGCGCTGGCCGCCGAGGCCCGACGATCTCGCGGAGGCCGAGGCGATCTGCCACGAGCTCGGCCTCGGCGAGCTGCTCGGCCGGATGCCGGGAGGGCTGGAGCAGGTGGTGGGCGAGACGGGCTGGCAGCTCTCGCACGGCGAGCGGAGCCGGCTCTACATCGCGCGCGCGCTGCTCCAGGGCGCCGAGGTCGTCGTGCTCGACGAGAGCTTCGCGGCGCTCGACCCCGAGACGCTGGCGCAAGCGCTGCGCTGCGTGCTCGGGCGCGCGCGCACGCTCGTCGTCATCGCCCACCCCTGATCGCGGAAGCCTGTCAGTCCATTCCTCTCGGCTCCTCTCGGCGCTCGATCGATGAGGCGAATCGGACGCTCTCCTCGGCCCGGAGCCCGCCAGCAGGGGTGAGGCAGGCACGAGCTCCAGAACACATTGCGCTGTGCAAAGCAAAGCTGGCCATTTCGTCTGTGCCGTCTATCATCGTCCGTTGCTCCCCGATCCTCCTCAGGGGACTCCGTAAGGCGCGGTCGCGCTCGCCAGAGGAGCCCGGTGAGCAAGAGCCGCTGCAAAAGGAGGCCGTCGAGCTTATCGGTGCTGGACGTCACGTGTGTTGCGTCTAGAATGCATGTCGATGCCAAATAGGAAGTTGGAGAGACGGTTGCCCGTGGGCGCAGAGATGCTGGCCGGGAGAGAAGTGCACTTCCGGGTCTGGGCGCCGGCCCGGCGCAGGGTCGAGGTCGTCCTGGAGGCTGGGCCCGGGAGCGGCGCGACCGTCCCGCTGCGGCCCGAGGAGGGCGGTTACTTCGCGGCGATCGTCCCGGCCGCTGCGGCCGGGACCCGCTATCGGTTCCGGCTCGACGACGACGAGAAGCTCTATCCCGATCCCGCCTCGCGCTCGCAACCGGAGGGGCCGCACGGGCCCTCCGAGGTGATCGACCCCGCCGCGTTCACGTGGAGCGACGCGGCCTTCCGGGGCGCCCCGCTCAAGGGGCAAGTCGTCTACGAGATGCACATCGGCACCTTCACCCGGGAGGGCACCTGGGCGTCCGCCGCCCGCGAGCTGCCCGAGCTCGCCCGGATCGGCATCTCCTTGATCGAGCTGCTCCCGGTCGCCGAGGTCCCCGGCCGCTTCAACTGGGGGTACGACGGCGTGAACCTCTTCGCGCCGACGCGCCTCTACGGCAGCCCCGACGATTTTCGCCGCTTCGTCGACGCGGCGCACCGCGCCGGGATCGGGGTGATCCTCGATGTCGTCTACAACCACCTCGGCCCGGACGGCAACTACCTCGGCCAGTTCTCCAGGGACTACTTCACCGATCGTCACAAGACGGACTGGGGAGCGGCCATCAACTTCGACGGCCCGCGGTCCGAGGCGGTGAGGGAGTACTTCATCGCCAACGCCGGCTACTGGATCGAGGAGTTCCACCTCGACGGGCTCCGGATCGACGCGACGCAGAACATCTACGACAGCTCGAAGGACCCCATCGTCGCCGCGATCGCGCGCCGCGTCCGGGAGGCCGCGGGGGGCAAGGAGACGTTCATCGTGGCCGAGAACGAGTCCCAGGAAGAGTGGCTGATCCGCCCCGCCGCGCGGGGCGGCTACGGGCTCGACGCCATCTGGAACGACGACTTCCACCACAGCGCCAAGGTGGCGCTCACCGGCCGCAACGAGGCGTATTACACGGATCACGAGGGCTCGCCCCAGGAGCTCATCTCCGCCATCAAGTGGGGGTTTCTCTTCCAGGGGCAGGGCTATCAGTGGCAGAAGCAGCGGCGAGGGACCCCCGCGCTCGACGTGGATCCGGCCCGCTTCGTCCTCTTCCTGGAGAACCACGATCAGGTCGCCAACACCGCCAAGGGCGAGCGGCTCTTCCACATCGCGTCCCCGGGCAAGCTCCGGGCGTTGTCGGCGCTCCTGCTCCTCGCGCCCGGGACGCCCATGCTCTTTCAAGGGCAGGAGTTCGGGTCGTCGGCGCCGTTCCTCTTCTTCGCGGACCACAACCCCGAGCTCGCTCCGCTCGTGCGCAAGGGCAGGGTGAAGTTCCTGGAGCAGTTTCCATCTTACTCGGCGCCCGAGGTGCAAGCGCAGCTCGACCCTCCGGACGACCTGCGGACGTTCGAGCGCTGCAAGCTCGATTTCTCCGAGCGCGAGCGCAACGCCGGCATCTACGCCCTCCACGAGGACCTCATCGCGCTCCGCCGGCGCGATCCGGTGATCCGGGCCCAGCGCCCGCGCGGCGTCGACGGGGCCGTCCTCTCGGCCCAGGCGTTCCTCCTCCGCTACTTCGGCGACGACGGCGACGACCGGCTGCTCCTCGTCAACCTCGGGCGAGATATCCATCGAGGCGCCTTGCCGGAGCCGCTCTTCGCCCCACCTCTGGAGCGCCGCTGGGAGACGTTGTGGTCCAGCGAATCCCCTCGTTACGGGGGGCAAGGCAGTCCACGTGTCATCACCGAGGAGGGCGTGCACATCCCGGGCGACGCGGCGATCCTCCTGCACCCCGTGATCGGGGCGCCGCTGCCCGAGAAGACGAGCGCCACCCCGCGCCCCGAGGAGCCCAAGAAGCATGTACGCTGACGAGATCTGTCGGATGATGGTCTGGTCGCGGGGCACGGCCCCCGCCTCGCACGACGACGCCGAGCACGGCTCGAACCCGCTCGCGCGGGAATGGCTCGTCACGAACGGCCTCGGCGGCTACGCCTCGGGCACCATCTCGGGCGCGGTGACTCGTCGCTTCCATGGATTGCTGATCTCCGCGCTGCCGGCCCCCCTCGGCCGCACCATGATGCTCAGCGATCTGTCGACCCGGATCCGCACCTCGGACGGCAAGGCGTATCAGGTCGGCGGTCAGGAGCCCTGGCTCGACGACAGCGCCGCGCAGGTCATCGATCTCGCCGAGTTCCGCCTCGAGGCCGGGCTCCCGGTGTGGCGCTACGAGGGCGCGGGGATGATGTTCGAGCGGCGCCTGCTCCTTCCCCACGGGCAGAACACGGTCCACGTCACGTACACGCTCCTCAAGGGGGCAGGGCCGGTCCAGATCGAGCTCCAGCCGTGGGTGAACTTCCGCCCTCACGAGGGCGCGCTCGATCGGCCGGTGGCGGGCCCCTATGCGCTCACCGTGATCGAGGATCGCTACGAGCTCGCGTCGCCGAGCGACCTGCCGCCGCTCCGGCTCAAGGTCCAGGGCGCCCGGGCCGAGTTCAGGATCGACAGCGCCCGGCTGCGCAACGTGCGCTACCGGATCGAGCAAAGCCGCGGCTACGACGCCGTCGGCGAGTTCTACAGCCCTGGCCGCTTCAGCCTCGAGCTCCCGGTCTCCGGCAGCGTGACGCTCGTCGCGTCCACCGAGCCCTGGGAGATGATCAACGCCCTCACCACGGGCGAGGTGCAGCGCGCCGAGCGCAAGCGCCGGACCCGGCTCCTGCTCGCCGCGGCGCCCGAGCTGCGCTCCGGGACGCCGGCGGAGCTCATCCTCGGCGCCGATCAGTTCCTCATCACCCCCGCGGGCCGCGTCGAGGACGCCGCGCGCGCCCGGGCCGCCGGGGACGAGGTGCGCACCGTCATCGCGGGCTACCACTGGTTCACCGACTGGGGCCGCGACACCATGATCAGCCTGGAGGGGCTGACGCTCGTCACCGGGCGCCACATCGAGGCGGGCTACATCCTGCGCACGTTCGCCCATTACGTGAAGGACGGGCTCATCCCCAACATGTTCCCGGAGGGCAAGAACGACGGGCTCTACCACACCGCCGACGCCACCCTCTGGTTCTTCCACGCGCTCGATCGCTACCTGACGACCACCGGCGATCGCGAGACGCTTCGGCTCATCCTCCCCACGTTGATCGATATCGTCGAGCACCACACCCACGGGACGCGCTTCGGGATCCGCGTCGACCCGAAGGACGGCCTCGTCCGCCAGGGGGAAGAGGGCTATCAGCTGACCTGGATGGACGCCAAGGTCGGCGATGACGTGATCACGCCCCGCAGGGGGAAGGCCGTGGAGATCAACGCGCTCTGGTACAACGCCCTCCGCCTGATGGAGCGCTGGGTGCGCGAGTCCGAGGGCGACGGCGCGGCGGGGCGCTACGGCGCGGCCGCCGAGCAGGTCAACGCCTCGTTCAACCAGCGCTTCTGGTGCGAGGAGCAGGGCCATCTCTACGACCTCATCGACGGCGAGCAGGGCACCGACGACGCCTTCCGGCCGAACCAGATCTTCGCGATCTCGCTGCCGCACCCGGTCCTCGACCCCGGCCGCTGGAAGGGGATCGTCGATCAGGTCAAGGAGCGGCTCTGGACGCCCGTGGGCCTCCGGTCGCTCGCCCCGGGCCACCCGGACTACAAGCCGAAGTACTCCGGCGACCTCCGCGCGCGGGACATGGCCTATCACCAGGGCACCGTCTGGGGGTGGCTCATGGGCCCCTTCATCGACGCCTGGCTGAAGGTGTACCCCGCCGATCTCGCCGGCGCGCGGAGCCTCCTCGCGGGCTTCACGCCCCACCTCGACGAGGCCTGCGCCGGGTCGATCAGCGAGATCTTCGACGCCGAGCCGCCGTTCACGCCCCGCGGGTGCGTCGCCCAGGCGTGGAGCGTGGCCGAGGTGCTGCGCGCCTACGCCCGGACGGCCCGCTCGGCGGGCTGAGCGCCGGCCCCCGGGAGCGCGACCCCGGGGGCCGGTGGAGCGCTGTTCCTGTCTCCCTCCCTCAGAACACCACGGGCACCGCCGCCGGGCCGCGGAGCAAGGCCCACTCGCCCCAGTCGATCTCGTCCGGCGAGATGTCGAGCGCGAGCCGCGGGAGCCTCCGGAGGAGGGTCGAGAGGGCGATGGCCGCCTCGATGCGAGCGAGCGTGGCGCCCAGGCAGAAGTGGATCCCGCTCCCGAAGGCGATATGCCGGTTCGGCGAGCGGCCGACGTCGAAGCGGTCGGGATCCGGAAAGTGCTCCGGATCCCGGTTCGCCGCCAGGAGCCCCGCCACGATCCCTTCTCCCGCCGGCACGCGGGCGCCGAGCAGCTCGATGTCCTCGAGCGGCCAGCGGATCGACGAGAGCTCGGCCGGCCCCTCGCAGCGCAGCATCTCCTCGACCGCGGCGCCGATGAGCCCGGGATCCCCCTCTATCCGCCGCCGCTCCTCGGGGTGCAAGAACAGGAGCAGCGCGCCGCTCGCGATGAGGTGCACCGTGGTCTCGTGGCCCGCGACGAGCAGCAGGAACACCATGCTCGTGACCTCCGCCGGGCTCAGCTTGTGCTCCTGCTCCTCGGCGAGCAGGAGCGCGCCGATCAGGTCGTCGCGCGGGGCCTTGCGGCGCGCCGCGAGGAGCGCCGTGAGGTACGCCTCGAGCTCCTCCACGGCGGACATCGCGCGCTCCAGGAGGGCGAGATCGGTCGAGGCGGCGAGGATGATCTTGGTCCAGCGGCGGAACTGGCCGCGATCCTCGAGCGGGAGGCCGAGGAGCTCGGCGATCACCGCGATGGGGAGCGGGAACGCGAAGTCGGCCACGAGCTCCATGCGACGCCGGTCTGCCACGGCGTCGATGAGCTCGTCCGCGATCGCCTGGATGCGCGGGCGCAGCCCCTCCATCGTCTTCACGGAGAAGGCACGCTGGACGAGGCCCCGGAGCCGCGTGTGATCCGGCGGATCGGCCTCGAGCATGTGCTGATTCAGCAGCGTCGAGCGCTCGCCCAGCGGGCGGTAACGCGCGCGCACCTCGGCGGGGAGCTTGCGGGAATCCCGGATCAAGCGCGGATCCTTGAGGAGCTCCACGCAGTCGTCGTAGCGCGTGGCCGTCCAGACAGGCACGTTGAGGCGAGGCTGGACGAGGCGATGAATGCGCCCCGCGTCCCTCATGCGCGCGTAGATGGAGTGCGGCTCGGCGCGGCCCCTCGGACGGAACAGCTCCGGAAAAGCGACCTTGTCGACCATGGATCCCCCGTCTCGTCGCGTCCGGCCGTTCGAGACGATGCTCGCGTGCGCAGGCGCGTGTGTCAGCAGGAAGAGTGCATGGTGGAGATCGACGCGCCGTCAAGCCGCGCCGGCGCGGTCGCGCTCGCCCGGGCGGATCTGGCAACAAATAATTGAATTTATTGGGTATTTTCTTCCTGTCCTCTCGCCTTCAGGGTCGGATCCGACCCCGGTCGCCGCGCCGGCGATCACGGCGCGTCGCCGGCGCCGAGCAGCCGCGAGATCAGCGTGTGCTCCACGTCGTCGAGCGCCTCGCGCAGGGACGCCGGGTCGTCGAGGCGGATCGCGTCGTCGCCCTCGCGCGCCTCGGCGGGGAGCTTGTTCCTGAGGCTCGCGAACTCGCGCAGGAGCGAGGAGAGGCCCGCCTCGTCCTCGCGCAGCGCGCGCAGCGACCGCGAGAGCTGGCCGATCGCGTCGTCCCGCTCCTCGAGCGCGCCCACCTCGATCGGGGCCAGCGTCCGGGAGAGCACGCGCTCGATCCAGAGGCCGCCGCCGAGGTCGTTGGCGATCGCGCGGATCTGCCCGGTCCAGCGCTCGAAGTCGGCGCGGAGCGCGGCGTGGGCCGGCGTGGCGCCGCACAGGATCACCCGCGCGGCCAGCGTGCGCCCGTCCGCCTCGGCGAGGCGCTGCTCGAGCTGCTCCCGCGTCAGATCCACGATGTCGTCGGCGCTCGCCGCCGGGGAGAGATCGACCTCGCAGGCGCACCAGCGCACGACGTCGAGGGCGCGGTGGTCGACCGAGGCGATGCGGCCGTCGTCCACCGTGACGAGGAGGGCGCCCTTCGCGCCTGTCTCGCGGGCGTGGCGGCCCTGGAGGTTGCCGGGGAAGGCGATGTACGGATCCTCCGACAGCACCTCTCGCGTGTGCACGTGGCCGAGCGCCCAGTAGTCGTATCGCTTCCCGACGAGGGTGTTCAGGCTGCAAGGAGCGTAGTTGTCGTGGCCCTCGCGGCCGCCCAGGCAGGTGTGGAGCATGCCGATGTTGAAGAGGCCTGTCAGCGCGTCCGGGTAGCCCGCCGCGAGGTCGTCGGTGACCGCCTTTGTCGCGAAGCTCTGCCCGTGGACCACGACCCCGAGCCGCTCGAAGGCGACGGACTCGGGGCGGCGCGGATCCAGCCGGCGGGCGTTCTCGGGGAGCTCCAGGTGACGTGTGATGTTGCTCTCGGCGTCGTGGTTGCCGTAGAGGAGCACCACGTCCACCCGGGCGGCGCGCAGCCGGGAGAGCTGCGCGGCGAAGAACAGGCCTGTGCTGTAGTCCTTCCAGTCGCCGTCGTAGATGTCGCCCGCGAGGAGCAGGAGGTCGACCTCCTCGGTGAGACAGAGGCTCACGAGGTTCTCGAGCGCGCGGCGGGTGGCCCCGCGGATCTGCTCGACCGGGGCGCCCGGGTAGCGGTCGAGCCCGCGGAGCGGGCTGTCGATGTGGAGATCGGCGGCGTGGACGAACTTCATGGCCTGGAGCGGCCCGAGCTTAGCCGCTCCGCGCCGGGGGCGCTGCTCATCCGGTGGTCTCGAAGCTGAGCGGTGCTCTAGCGGACGCACGTGCAGGCGGAGTGCTCGTCGTCGGGCGCGTCCTTGCCCTGCTCGCCCGCCCTGTCGACGACCTTCGCGTCCATGCCGAGCTGCTGCAAGAGCTCGGTCACGAGCGCGATGGCCTCCTGCTTGTCCGCCAGCGTGCGCGGAGAAGACCACGCGCCGCTCTTCGCGACCAGCGTCCTCACCAGGGCGTCGATCGGCGCGCGGAGGGGCACGTCCGCCGGGTCGCCGCTCGCTTCAGGGTTGAAGCCGCTGGTGATGGCGCTCGCTGAGCTCCCTTCCTGGGGCTGCTGCCCGGCGCTCCGCGCGATGCTCTCGCGGATGCGTTGCCATGTCTCGTGCCCCGTGGTGACCCGGTCCGGGAGCTCGTTCTCGAAGAAGTCGCGCACGTCCTGGGTCAGCCGCGTCTTCGGCGCGGGGTCGGGGTCGTAATACGACGCGTAGGCCTCGGCGAACCACTCGGCGGGCGTGGAGAACTGGTAGTTGGAGACGGCGTTGTCGCGGGCGTCGGCGCGGTAGCTGACCCATTGGTTGTAATGGTCGACGTGGTAGATGCGGTCTTCGACCTGCAGCTCCGAGGCGCCGCCGTCGACAAGGGTCCAGGGCTGGGCCATGGCGATCTTGACGGTGCGGACGGCCTTTTCAAGCTTCTTCCTTAGGTCTGCATCCAGGGGGGCAGCGCTCGCGGGAAACTCGACCAGGGGAGCCATGTCCTTGCGTCGCGAGGGCGGATGGAGGACGGAGGCGAAGCGCTGGAGCAGGGAGAAACCGTCGGTCTCGGTGTTCGCCTCGTCGTCGGTGATGCCCGCCTTGGCGAAGATGGCGCGAGCGACGTCCTCGATGTCCCGCGTGTCGGAGTGGACCTTCCAGCCGCCGAACTTGTCGTCCTCGGCGAGGCTCTTCCAGTCGATGAGCTTGTCGATGGAGTGGCCGATCTCGTGGCGCAGGGTCCACTTGACCAGGTTGCCGTTGGCGAGGACGTCGGACACGCCGGCCATGACCTGGCGGCGTCCGGTGATGCCGAGCGCCTTGTCCTGCTCCTTGCTGATGCCTTCGTAGTCCCCCGTGGCGCCGCGATCCATGAGGTATCGCTGCCAGCTGACGCCGCGGTTGAGCCGGCTGTACAGCCAGGAGGGCATGTCCTTGGGATTGACGACGTTGATGGTGTCGGTGAGCTCGTCGTAGGCGCTCGCCGATTGCTCCGAGGAGATGTCGCGGATGATGGTCCGCAGCGTCGGATTGCCGGTGACGTGGTCGGGCGGCAGCTCAGCGAGCACCTTCTCGATGCGGTCGAGCATCTTGTGCGAGAAGTGCTTGCCACCGGCGTCGTTGCCCGGGCCGATCTGCAGGTTGTACTGCTGCGCCAGCGCCTGCTCGCGTGCCGGAGCCCCCTTGTTGGAGACGAGGCCGGCGATTCCGTGTCCTCCGGTGCCGAGCTTGTCGTCGCCTCCCGTGGTGAGCTGGGTCCACGGGTTGTTTTCCGGCGCCTGGCTCTGGGTGGCGTCGTTCGCGCCTGGCGCTCCCGACGGGAGATAATTTCCGTACGTGAAGACCGGGAAGAGCGAGGGCAGGGCGTCCTTCTTCACCTTGATGGAGAAGCTCTGCTGCCAGGTGTGCAGCGGCACGACGTAGTGATCGCCGTCCTCGGTGATCTTGCCGTTGATGACGACCTGGTGCGCGCTCGACGTGCCGATGTTTCCCACCGTGTCGAACGGCCTGGCCTTTGTGGGATCTTTGGCGAACGCGTCGGCGCGCTCGACGAGGCCGTTTCCGTCGAGGAACGTGGCCAGGACGAACGGCGCCTGCTCGGGCCGCGCGAGCACGTCGTTGATGCGGCCCACGTCGTAATTGTCCCCGGCGACCAGGGTCTGGGCGTTGCCGCCGAGGATGTCGGTGAAGAGCGTCACCAGCGAATCGGCCGAAAGCAGCAGATCGCCGAGCTTCTTGGACGGGCCCTTGGCGTCCTTGGCCCGTGTGGCCGTGTTGTCGAGGTAGCCGGGGATGACGCCTGCGGTGTACTTGGCGTCGGCCTGGTACTGCTCGGGGGCGAGCTTGCTCAGCATCTTGCCCAGGCCCCGGGCGAGCAGGTAATCGAGGACGTGCGCGTCGGAGAAGGCGCTCCCCTTGCGCTCCAGGTCGGCGCGCTTTGCCGCGGCCTTCTTGACGCCGTTCTGGAGCAGCTTGTTGCCGATGGGGGCGTCCTGTAGCGGGAGCTCGCCGCGGATGACGCGGTGAATGGGATCGGTCGGCAGGGCGGTCGCCGTCGCGTTGTTTTCGCCCTGCGTGTCGAGCGAGAAGTCGGCGAGCAGCTTGCCATCGCGATCGAAGAGCTTGCCGGTGAACTCCGCCGCGACCACGCGCGCGAAGCCGGCCAGGTCGGACGTGAGCTGCGTGTGGAGCACGCTGTTCAGCGCGCAGATGGCGAACTGGTGCTGGGAGATGGAGTCGGGGTCGTCGATGAGCTCCGCGAGCCTGTCGACGAGCGATCTGTCCACGCCCTGAGAGCGCATGAGATCGCCGAGGAGCCTCTTGGCGTCCTGCTTGTCCGCGTCGGTGGCCGGATGAGACCAGGTGTTGCTGGCGTCGATGAGCGCCTGCAAGGCGGCCTGGGGGTCGCCGAGGTTCTCGTGGGCGTCGTCGGCCTGCTGGGCCGCGCTGTCCTTGGGGGCGCTCGAGGTGTTGTGAGGCGGGCTCGCTGCGGGCGAGCCGCTGGACGGGACCACGGTCGGCGTGTTCTTGGAGAAGCCCACGGTGACCGCGCTCGGGCCCGCTGCGCTCGAGCCCGCAGCGGGCGGCTGCGGCGGCTGGTTCCCGGCGCGCTGCGCGATCCTGTCGCGGCTGCGTTGCCATCGCTCCCGGCCCGTGGTGATCAGGCCCGGGAGCTCGTTCTGGAAGAAGTCGCGCACGTCCTGGGTCAGCTGCGCCCTCGGCCTGGGGTCGGGGTCGTTATAGGAAGCGTAGGTCTCGGCGAACCACTCTTTGGGCGTGGAGAACTGGTAGTTGGAGACGGCGTTGTTGCGGGCGTCGGCGCGGTAGCTGACCCATTTGTCGTAATGGTCGACGTGGTAGATGCGGTCGCCAACCTGCAGCTCCCGGGCCCCGCCGTCGGCCAGCGTCCAGGGCTGGGCCATGGCGATCTTGACGGTGCGGACGACCCGGTCGAGCCTGTCCTTCAGGTCGGGGTCCGTGGCGGTGAATTTCGCGGGAAAGTCCTCCAGGAGAGTCATGTCCTCGCGCCGCTGTTCCGGATCGAGGAGGGAGGCGAAGCGGTCGAGCAGGGGGGCACCGTCGGGATCGCTCTGCCCCTCGTCGTCGATCTTCTGCTGGGCCTTGTCGTCGCTGATACCCGCCTTGGCAAAGAGAGCGCGAGCGACGGCCTGGAGCTCCCGCGAGCTGGAGTGCTCCTTCCAGCCGCCGAACCGGTCCTCACCGGCGAGGCTGCTCCAGTCGACGAGCTTGTCGATGGAGTGGGCGACCTCGTGGCGTATCGTCCACTTGAGCAGGTTGCCGGTGGCGAGCGCGTCGGACACGCCGCCCATGACCTGGCGGCGTCCGGTGATGCCGAGCGCATCGTCCTGCTCCTTGCTGACGCCGGAGTAGCCCTTCATGGCGCCGCGATCCATCCGCTTTCGCTGCCAGTCCCAGCGCCGGTTGAGCCGGCTGTAGATGAAGGTGGGGACCTTCGGGGGATTGACGATGTTGATGGTGTCGGTGTCCTCGTCGTACTCGCTCGCCGCTTGCTCCGAGGAGAGGTTGCGGATGATCTTCCGCAGCGTCGGACTGCCCGTGATGTGCTCGGGGGGCAGCTCACCGAGGGCCTTCTCGATATGGTCGAGCATCTTGTGCGAGAAGTGCGTGTCTTTGGCGGTGTCGCCGTCGGCGGTGTCGCCGTCGGCGGGGTCACCGTCGGCGGTGTCGCCCGGTCCGACCTGCAGCTCGTACTTGTCCGCCAGCGTCTGCTCGCGCTCGGCGGCCCCCTCGTTCTGGCGCATCCCGGCGTAGCCGTGTCCCCCGGTGCCGAGCTTCTTGCCGAGCCACGACGGCGCCTGCATCCCTGTGGTGATGGCCGTGGCCGGGCTCCCGGGGCGCGGCGCGGGCGGCTGCGAGGTCGTCTCCGGCCGCGGCTGGCCGGGTCGCTCCGGCGCCTTCCCTCGAGCGTCCGTCGGTTCCCCGGGCGGATCTCGGCGCTCGTCGCCCGACCGTTGCTGGGCGTCCTGGAGCTCCTGGGGCGGCTGGGTGCGCGGTCCGACGAGCTCGTTGAGGGCGTCTTTGCCCTTCTGCTTCAGGTCTTGCTCGAACCTGTCGGCGCGGTCCCTGAGGGTCTTGGCCCAGTCGTCCCCGAGCTTGCTGAGGTCGACGGTGCGTGCGTTCTTGATCTGGTTGTCACCGATCTTGTCGACCTTGAGGGCACTGACGCTGGAGACGGGATTGGCGGTCTTCTCGGTGGAGCGCCAGTTGTGGATGTAGCCGTCGGTGCTGGGCGCCTTGGGCCCGGTGGTCTCGATGCCGATCTGGAGCGCGCCCTGCCTGCCCGGCCTGGGCGGTCGATAGCCGATGAACATGTGGCCGTGGGCGCCGTCGGGCAGGATGACGTCGCCGTTGTAGTCCTTGAGGCCGAGGCCGCCGACGGCGAGGTTGATGCCGTAGAGCTCTGTGTCGTCGAGCTTGGACTTGATGGCGGCGAGCGGCCCGCCCAGCTCCTTGAACTTGCCGTCTCTGAGCGCGACGTTATGCGTCCCGAAGGAGCGCTTGAACACGCCGGTCGTGGGTTTGCCATCCTTGTCGGTGATGCCGAGCAGCTCGGTCAGCTTGTAGGGAGGGCTGCCGGCGGGGATCTGGATGTTGACGCGGCCGCCGTGCGACAGGAGCTTGGCGACGGGCACGTCCTTTGGCGGGACATGGCTCTTGTCGGTGCCGTCGTAGATCTCGGCGCCTTCCTGGAGCAGGTGGAAGACGTTCTTGAGCACCTCGAGCGACTGCCGGTGCCGCTCGACGACCTCTCTCTTGGAGAGCGTCGTTTGCGGCCGCAAGAACTTCTTCTCCGGGTCGAGGACGGCGCCCTTGTCGATGGCCGTGCTCGCATCGTCGTTGGGCTCGGTGTGCTCGAGGGTCCTGGCCCATTCAGCCACGATACCTTGATTGATGAGCTGCTCGAGCTCGTCTCTCCTCGCCTTGTCGGGCGTGTGCCTCGCCTCCATGGAGATGGCGATCGCGGCTGGAGGGGTGCCCTCGAAGCGCTTGCCGCCTTCGCCGCCGTTCATCTGGCGCGAGATGTAGCTGGCGAGGACGATCTTGCTCGCCTTGTGGAGCTGGTGGAAGCCGCGGAACCTCTCGGGGTTGTCGCTGTCACGGCCTGACAGGTACTTCACGACATCGGCGTGCGTGAGCATGCCGGCGGCGTTGAGCCAGGTCCGTCCCTGCGGGGTCGAGGAGAGCTGCTCGAAGGCGCTCCACTCGGCGTCGCTGAACAGCCGTCCCTCGGGTAAGCGCCCTCCGATCTGCGCCTTGGCCTCCCCGGGATCGCGCGGGAAGCCGCCATTGCGCAGCGGGTCTCCGATCGTGGATAGACCGCGCTTCGCTTGCTCGCGGCTCAGGATGCCGGTGTCGGGCCGCCAGATGGTCTTCTTGACGGCCTTGTCGACGATCCAGGTCACCTCATCGACGGGGGTGGAAGTCGCCGGATCCGGCGCTCTCTCCGACGGCGGCTCTTCCTCGATCTCATCGGTTTGCGGCTGCGGGTCGGCCGCCGCATCACCGCTGCCCGAAGCGGGGTTGTACCCGGCCAGCATGTCCTCCGGCGCGTCCGGAGACGTGCGACCGTCGCCTCTGGAGGAGCCCTCGTTTACGGCGGGAGCGCGGGCGCTTCGTACCGTATCCGGCGGGGCATCACCGGGCGGATCACGACGCTCGTCGTCCCGCGACTCCTGCTCGGGCAGCTCCGATCGCTGCTCGGAGGCACGCTGCTGGGCGTCCAGGAGCTCTTGAGGCGGCTGGGTGCGGGGGCCGACGAGCTCGGTGAGGGCGTCTTTGCCCCGCTGCGCCAGGTCTTGCTCGAACCTCTCCGCGCGGTCCCTGAGGGTCTTGGCCCAGTTGCTGCCGAGCTTGCTCAGGTCGACGGTGCGAGCATTCTTGATCTGGTCGTCGCCGATCTTGTCCTGCTTGAGGCCTCCGACGCTGGAGATGGGGTTGGCGGTCTTCTCGGTGGAAAACAGGTTATGGACGTAGCCGACGGTGCTGGGCGCGCCGGGGCCGGTGGTCTCGATGCCGATCTGGAGCGCGCCCTGCCGCCCCGGCCTGGGCGGGCGGTAGCCGATGAACATGTGGCCGTGGGCGCCGTCGGGCACGATGACGTCGCCGTTGAAGTCCTTGAGGCCGAGTCCGCCGACGGCGAGGTTGATGCCGTAGAGCTCTGTGTCGTCGAGCTTGGACTTGACGGCGGCGAAGTGCCCGCCCTCCTCCTTGAACGTGCCATCGCTGAGCGCGACGTGGTGCGTCCCGAAGGAGCGCTTGAACACGCCGGCCGCGGGGTTACCGTTCTTGTCGGTGATGCCGAGCAGCTCGGTCAGCTCGTAGGGAGCGCCGCCGGCGGGGATCTGGACGTTGACGCGGCCGCCGTGCGAAAGGAGCTTGGCGACGGGCGCGTCCTTCAGCGGGACATGGCTCTTGGCGCTGTCGTCGTAGATCTCGGCGCCTTCCTGGAGCAGGTGGAAGACGTTCTTGAGCACGTCGAGCGACTGCCGGTGCCTGTCGACGACCTGTTCCTTGGAGAGCTTCTTTGGCTGCTGAAGGAGCTTCTTCATCGGGTCGAGCACGGCGCCCTTGTCGATGGCGGTGTTCGCATCGTCGTTGGGCTCTGTGTACTCGAGGGTCTTGGACCATTCTTCGACGATGCCCTTGTCGATGAGCCTCTTGAGCTCCGCTTTCCTGGTCGGGTCGGTGGTGTGCCTGGCCTCCATGGAGATGGCGACGGCGGCTGGAGGGGTGCCCTCGAAGCGTTTGCCGGACTCGCCGCCGTTCATCTGGCGCGAGACGTAGCTTGCGAGCACGACCTTGCTGGCCTTGTGGAGCTGGTGGAAGCCGCGGAACCGCTCGGGGTTTTCGTCGTCGTTACCCGACAGGTACTTCTTGACCTCGTCGAGGGTGAGCATGCCGGAGGCGTTGAGCCAGCTCTGCCCCGCGGGGGTGGAGGAGAGCTGCTCGAAGGCGCTCCACTCGGCGTCGCTGAGCAGCTGTCCCTTGGGGAAGCGCCCTCCGAGCTGCTCCTTCGCCGTGCCAGGATCTCTGGGGAAGCCGCCGCTGCTCAGCTGCGCGGCGATCGCGGGGAGACCGCGCTTCGCCTTCTCGCGGCTCAGGAAGCCCGTGTCGGTGCGCCAGAGGGTGTTCTTGACGGCCTTGTCGACGATCCAGGTCACCTCCTCGACCGGGGTGGAGGTCGCCGGATCCGGCGCTCTCTCCGACGGCGGCTCCGGCTCTTCCTCGATCTCGTCGGATCGCGATTGCGGAGCGGCTGCCTTATCCCCGCTGTCCGAGTCTGGGTTATGCCCTGCCTGCATATCCGCCAGAGTTTGCTCTTGAGCGGGGGCGGTCGGGGATGGCGCTCGCGGCGGGAGAGCGGTGCCGTAGGTGATTGCCGCGAAGACCTTCGGCATGTCCTCCTTGTTCACCCGCACGGGGAAGGTGCGGCCCCAGGACTGGAGCGGCACGAGGAAGGAGTCGCCCTGGTCCGTGATCGAGCCGTCGATCGTCGCATGGTGTGGCGCGGTCGTGGCGGTCCCGCCGAGCCGCGCGACGTTTTCGGAGGCGTCAGGAGTCGTGGAGCTGGCCTCATGCTCCTTCGCTGCGCTCCAGAGCGCCTTGCCGTCCATCACGGTGGCGATCGCAAATCCCGCCTGGTCTGTCTGCTGCAGCGCCCCATTGAGGCGCGCGACGTCGTAGCCCCCGGGGGAGCTGGGGGTCATGACGGTGGTGTTCGCTCCGAGCGCCGAGTTGAAGATGCTCGCGACCGAGTTCGCCGAGGCCAGCAGGTCGCCTTGCGCCGCGGCGACGCCGGGCTGATTGGCGTTGTCGGTCTGCTGCTCGAGGTTGACGAGGGCGTCGGGGCCGAGCAGCTCGACGAGGCCGCGGGCGAGCAGATGGTCGAGGAGGTGGCGATCCAGCTCCTTTCGATCCTTTTCCCTCTTCAGGCTGTCGCCCTTGGCCTTGGCGGTCCGGAGGCCGTTGACGAGGGGCCTGGTAGGAGCCGGGCCGAGCGATTGTGGCACCTCTCCCGTCATCACGCGCCGGACGAGGTCCAGGCTGTCGCTGAGCGCCCCCTTGCTCGAGCCCTGCGGTCGTGAGGAGTCGGCCCGGGGGGAATCCGCGAACTTGCCGAGCGGCTTGCCGGTGAAGATCGCCGCGACCAGGTGGGCGGTGGTGGCGAGATCATTCTTCAGCGTCGGGTAGAGGATGCTGGTGAGCGCGCAGTTGGTGAAGGCAGACTGCGAGAGCGAGGCTGGATTCTCGATGAGCTCGCGCAGCCTGTCGATGATCGAGGGGTTCACGTTCTGCCGCTGGAGCAGCCCGGTCAGGAGCTGGTTGGCATCCCTCTTGTTCTCGGCGGTGGCGGGGTGCGACCAGGCGCGGCTCTGCTCCTCGAGCGAGTCGAGCAGCTCGTCGAGCGTCTTCTCCTGATTGTGAGCGCTCGGCTCGACCTGGGCAGTTCCTCCGGCGGTGGTCGGAGCGGGGGAGGGGCTCGCGTCCGGCGCTGCGGCTCCGGCGAGCGTATCGCCCGAGCGTTGCTGGGCGTCCAGGAGCTCTTGAGGCGGCTGGGTGCGGGGGCCGACGAGCTCGGTGAGGGCGTCTTTGCCCCGCTGCGCCAGGTCTTGCTCGAACCTCTCCGCGCGGTCCCTGAGGGTCTTGGCCCAGTTGCTGCCGAGCTTGCTCAGGTCGACGGTGCGAGCATTCTTGATCTGGTCGTCGCCGATCTTGTCCTGCTTGAGGCCTCCGACGCTGGAGATGGGGTTGGCGGTCTTCTCGGTGGAAAACAGGTTATGGACGTAGCCGACGGTGCTGGGCGCGCCGGGGCCGGTGGTCTCGATGCCGATCTGGAGCGCGCCCTGCCGCCCCGGCCTGGGCGGGCGGTAGCCGATGAACATGTGGCCGTGGGCGCCGTCGGGCACGATGACGTCGCCGTTGAAGTCCTTGAGGCCGAGTCCGCCGACGGCGAGGTTGATGCCGTAGAGCTCTGTGTCGTCGAGCTTGGACTTGACGGCGGCGAAGTGCCCGCCCTCCTCCTTGAACGTGCCATCGCTGAGCGCGACGTGGTGCGTCCCGAAGGAGCGCTTGAACACGCCGGCCGCGGGGTTACCGTTCTTGTCGGTGATGCCGAGCAGCTCGGTCAGCTCGTAGGGAGCGCCGCCGGCGGGGATCTGGACGTTGACGCGGCCGCCGTGCGAAAGGAGCTTGGCGACGGGCGCGTCCTTCAGCGGGACATGGCTCTTGGCGCTGTCGTCGTAGATCTCTGCGCCTTCCTGGAGCAGGTGGAAGACGTTCTTGAGCACGTCGAGCGACTGCCGGTGCCTGTCGACGACCTGTTCCTTGGAGAGCTTCTTTGGCTGCTGAAGGAGCTTCTTCTTCGGGTCGAGCACGGCGCCCTTGTCGATGGCGGTGTTCGCATCGTCGTTGGGCTCTGTGTACTCGAGGGTCTTGGACCATTCTTCGACGATGCCCTTGTCGATGAGCCTCTTGAGCTCCGCTTTCCTGGTCGGGTCGGTCGTGTGCCTGGCCTCCATGGAGATGGCGACGGCGGCTGGAGGGGTGCCCTCGAAGCGTTTGCCGGACTCGCCGCCGTTCATCTGGCGCGAGACGTAGCTTGCGAGCACGACCTTGCTGGCCTTGTGGAGCTGGTGGAAGCCGCGGAACCGCTCGGGGTTTTCATCGTCGTTACCCGACAGGTACTTCTTGACCTCGTCGAGGGTGAGCATGCCGGAGGCGTTGAGCCAGCTCTGCCCCGCGGGGGTGGAGGAGAGCTGCTCGAAGGCGCTCCACTCGGCGTCGCTGAGCAGCTGTCCCTTGGGGAAGCGCCCTCCGAGCTGCTCCTTCGCCGTGCCAGGATCTCTGGGGAAGCCGCCGCTGCTCAGCTGGGCGGCGATCGCGGGGAGACCGCGCTTCGCCTTCTCGCGGCTCATGAGGCCCGTGTCGGTGCGCCAGAGGGTGTTCTTGACGGCCTTGTCGACGATCCAGGTCACCTCCTCGACCGGGGTGGAGGTCGCCGGATCCGGCGCTCTCTCCGACGGCGGCTCCGGCTCTTCCTCGATCTCGTCGGTCTGCGGCTGCGGGTCGGCTGCCTCGTCCCCGCCGTCAGAAGCGGGGTTGTACCCGGCCAGCGTGTCCACCGGCGCGTCACCGGGCGGATCGCGCCGCTCGTTGTCCCGGGGAGCTTGGTCTGGATCTGCCGAGCGCTGTTGGCTGTCCTGGAGCTCTTGCGGCGGCTGGGTGCGGGGGCCGAGGAGCTCGGTGAGGGCGTCTTTCCCTCGTTGTTTCAGCTCTTGCTCGAACCTGTCGGCGCGGTCCTTGAGTGTCTTGCGCCAGTCGCTCCCGAGCTTTCCGAGGTCGACGGTGCGGGCGTTCTTTGTGCTCTCGTCGCCGATCTTGTCCTGTTTGAGGCCGCCGACGCTGGAGATGGGGTTGGCTGTCTTCTCGGTGGAGCCCAAATTGTGGACGTAGCCGACGGTGCTTGGCGCGTTCGGGCCGGTGGTCTCCATGCCGAGCTGGAGCGCGCCGGGCCTGCCCGGCTTGGGCGGGCGGTAGCCGATGAACATGTGTCCGTGGGCGCCGTCGGGGAGGATGACGTCGCCGTTGAAGTCCTTGAGGCCGAGTCCGCCGACGGCGAGGTTGATGCCGTAAAGCTCTGTGTCGTCGAGCTTGGCCTTGATGAAGGCGTCACGGCCGCCCTCCTCCTTGAACTCGCCATCTGCGAACGAGACGTGGTGGGTGCCGGCGAAGCGCTTGAACACGCCGGGCTTTGGCTTGCCTTTGCTGTCGGTGATGCCGAGGTGCTCAGTGAGCGCGTACGGAGAGCTGCTGGGGGGTATCTGGACGTTGACGCGGCCGCCGTGCGACAGGAGCTTGGCGACGGGCACGTCCTGTAGGGGGACATGGCTCTTGGCGTCGGCGTCGTAGATCTCTGCGCCTTCCTGGAGGAGGTGGAAGACGTTCTTGAGCACCTTGAGCGACTGGCCGTGCCGCTTGATGACCTCGGCCTTGGAGAGCTCCTTGCCCTTGGTGAAGGTGAGGGTATTGAGGAGCGACTTGGGAGCGAGCACGGCGCCCTTGTTGATGGCCGTGGTGGCCGCTTCGTTGGGCTGTGTGTACTCGAAGGTCTTGGACCATTCCTCGATGATGCCCTGGTCGATGAGCCGCTTGAGCTCCGCTCTCCTGGCCGGGTCGGTCGTGTGCCTGGCCTCCATGGAGATGGCGACTGCGGCTGGAGGGGTGCCCTCGAAGCGTTTGCCGGACTCGCCGCCGTTCATCTGGCGCGAGACGTAGCTTGCGAGCACGACCTTGCTGGCCTTGTGGAGCTTGTCGAAGCCGCGGAATCGCTCCGGGTTGTCGTCGTCGTTACCCGACAGGTACTGCTCGACCTGGTCGTGGGTGAGCATGCCGGAGGCGTTGAGCCAGGTCTGCCCCTGAGGGGTGGAGGAGAGCTGCACGAAGGCGCTCCACTCGGCGTCGCTGAACAGCGGTCCCCCGGGGAAGCGTCCTCCGAGCTGCTCCTTGGCCGTCGTGGGGTCGGGGGGGAAGCCGCTGGCGCTCAGCGGGCCCTGGATCGCGGAGAGACCTTGCTTGGCCCTGTCGCGGCTGAGGGGGCCCGTGTCGGTGCGCCAGATGGTGTTCTTGACGGCCTTGTCGACGATCCAGGTCACCTCCTCGACCGGGGTGGAGGTCGCCGGATCCGGCGCTCTCTCCGACGGCGGTTCCGGCTCTTCCTCGATCTCGTCGGTCTGCGTCTGCGGGTCGGCTGCCTCGCCCTCGTTGTCCGAAGCGGGGTTGTACCCGGCGAGCAGGTCCGCCGGGTCGTCGCTCGCTTCAGGGTTGAAGCCGCTGGTGATGGCGCTCGCTGAGCTCCCTTCCGGGGGCTGCTGCCCGGCGCTCCGCGCGATGCTCTCGCGGATGCGTTGCCATGTCTCGTGGCCTGTGGTGACCCGGTCCGGGAGCTCGTTTTCGAAGAAGTCACGCACGTCCTGGGTCAGCCGCGTCTTCGGCGCGGGGTCGGGGTCGTAGTAGGACGCGTAGGTCTCGGCGAACCACTCGACGGGCGTGGAGAACTGGTAGTTGGAGACGGCGTTGTCGCGGGCGTCGGCGCGGTAGCTGACCCATTCGTTGTAATGGTCGACCTGGTAGATGCGGTCTTCGACCTGCAGCTCCGAGGCGCCGCCGTCGACCAGGGTCCAGGGCTGGGCCATGGCGATCTTGACGGTGCGGACGGCCTTTTCAAGCTTCTTCCTTAGGTCTGCATCCAGAGGGTCAGCGCTCGCGGGAAACTCCACCAGGGGAGCCATGTCCTTGCGCCGCGAGGGCGGATGGAGGACGGAGGCGAAGCGCTGGAGCAGGGAGAAGCCGTCGGTCTCGGTGTTCGCCTCGTCGTCGGTGATGCCCGCCTTGGCGAGGATGGCGCGAGCGACCTCCTCGAGCTCCCTGCCGTCGGAATGCACCCTCCAGCCGCCGAAGCGGTCCTGCCCGGCGAGGTCGTCCTTCCAGCTGACGAGCTTGTCGATGGAGTGGCCGATCTCGTGGCGCAGGGTCCACTTGACCAGGTTGCCGTTGGCGAGGACGTCGGACACGCCGCCCATGACCTGGCGGCGGGCGGCGATGCCGAGGGCCTTGTCCTGCTTCGTGTCGATGCCCTCGTAGCCGGCCTTGGCGCCGAGGTCCATCAAGTACCGCTGCCAGCCCACGCCCCGGTTGAGCCGGCTGTACAGCCAGGAAGGCATGCCCATCGGATTGACGACGTTGATCGTGTCGGTTGCCTCGTCGTACGCGCTGGCCGCTCCCGCGCGGGCCGCTCCCATCTTGGAGATGTACTGTTTGACCGCCCGCATGACGGGATTGTCGGTGAGCTGCTCCTGCGACGCCTCGTCGAGCTGCTCCGTTTCGATGTCCTCCTTGGGGATGTCCCGGATGATCTTCTGCAGCGTGGGATTGCCGGTGACGTGCTCCAGCGGCAGCTCGCCGAGCACCTTCTCGATGCGGTCGAGCATCTTGTGCGAGAAGTGCTTGCCACCGGCGTCGTTGCCCGGGCCGATCTGCAGGTTGTACTTCGCGGCCAGCGCCTGCTCGCGCGCCGCGACGCCCTTGTTGGCGACGGCGCCGGCGATTCCGTGTCCTCCGGTGCCGAGCTTGTCGTCGCCCCCCGTGGTGAGCTGGGTCCACGGGTTGTTTTCCGGCGCCTGGCTCTGGGTGGCGTCGTTCGCGCCCGGCGCTCCCGACGGGAGATAATTTCCGTACGTGAAGACCGGGAAGAGGGAGGGCAGGGCGTCCTTCTTCACCTTGATGGAGAAGCTCTGCTGCCAGGTGTGCAGCGGCACGACGTAGTGATCGCCGTCCTCGGTGATCTTGCCGTTGATGACGACCTGGTGCGCGCTCGACGTGCCGATGTTTCCCACCGTGTCGAACGGCCTGGCCTTGGCGGGATCCTTGGCGAACGCGTCGGCGCGCTCGACGAGGCCGTTGCCGTCGAGGAACGTAGCCAGGACGAACGGCGCCTGCTCGGGCCGCGCGAGCACGTCGTTGATGCGGCCCACGTCGTAATTGTCCCCGGCGACCAGGGTCTGGGCGTTGCCGCCGAGGATGTCGGTGAAGAGCGTCACCAGGGAATCGGCCGAAAGCAGCAGATCGCCGAGCTTCTTGGACGGGCCCTTGGCGTCCTTGGCCCGTGTGGCCGTGTTGTCGAGGTAGCCGGGGATGACGCCTGCGGTGTACTTGGCGTCGGCCTGGTACTGCTCGGGGGCGAGCTTGCTCAGCATCTTGCCCAGGCCCCGGGCGAGCAGGTAATCGAGGACGTGCGCGTCGGAGAAGGCGCTCCCCTTGCGCTCCAGGTCGGCGCGCTTTGCCGCGGCCTTCTTGACGCCGTTCTGGAGCAGCTTGTTGCCGATGGGGGCGTCCTGTAGCGGGAGCTCGCCGCGGATGACGCGGTGAATGGGATCGGTCGGCAGGGCGGTCGCCGTCGCGTTGTTTTCGCCCTGCGCGTCGAGCGAGAAGTCGGCGAGCAGCTTGCCATCGCGATCGAAGAGCTTGCCGGTGAACTCCGCCGCGACCACGCGCGCGAAGCCGGCCAGGTCGGACGTGAGCTGCGTGTGGAGCACGCTGTTCAGCGCGCAGATGGCGAACTGGTGCTGGGAGATGGAGTCGGGGTCGTCGATGAGCTCCGCGAGCCTGTCGACGAGCGATCTATCCACGCCCTGAGAGCGCATGAGATCGCCGAGGAGCCTCTTGGCGTCCTGCTTGTCCGCGTTCGTGGCCGGATGAGACCAGGTGTTGCTGGCCTCGAGGAGCGCCTGCAAGGCGGCCTGGGGGTCGCCGAGGTTCTCGTGGGCGTCGTCAGCCTGCTGGGCCGCGCTGTCCTTGGGGGCGCTCGAGGCGTCGTGAGGCGGACTGTCCTTGGGGGCGCCCGAGGCGTCGTGAGGCGGGCTCGCTGCGGGCGAGCCGCTGGACGGGGCCACGGTCGGCGTGTTCTTGGAGAAGCCCACGGTGACCGCGCTCGGGCCCGCTGCGCTCGAGCCCGCAGCGGGCGGCTGCGGCGGCTGGTTCCCGGCGCGCTGCGCGATCCTGTCGCGGCTGCGTTGCCATCGCTCCCGACCCGTGGTGATCAGGCCCGGGAGCTCGTTCTGGAAGAAGTCGCGCACGTCCTGGGTCAGCTGCGCCCTCGGCCTGGGGTCGGGGTCGTTATAGGAAGCGTAGGTCTCGGCGAACCACTCTTTGGGCGTGGAGAACTGGTAGTTGGAGACGGCGTTGTTGCGGGCGTCGGCGCGGTAGCTGACCCATTTGTCGTAATGGTCGACGTGATAGATGCGGTCGCCAACCTGCAGCTCCCGGGCCCCGCCGTCGGCCAGCGTCCAGGGCTGGGCCATGGCGATCTTGACGGTGCGGACGACCCGGTCGAGCCTGTCCTTCAGGTCGGGGTCCGTGGCGGTGAATTTCGCGGGAAAGTCCTCCAGGAGAGCCATGTCCTCGCGCCGCTGTTCCGGATCGAGGAGGGAGGCGAAGCGGTCGAGCAGGGGGGCACCGTCGGGATCGCGCTGCCCCTCGTCGTCGATCTTCTGCTGGGCCTTGTCGTCGCTGATACCCGCCTTGGCAAAGAGGGCGCGAGCGACGGCCTGGAGCTCCCGCGAGCTGGAGTGCTCCTTCCAGCCGCCGAACCGGTCCTCGCCGGCGAGGCTGCTCCAGTCGACGAGCTTGTCGATGGAGTGGGCGACCTCGTGGCGTATCGTCCACTTGAGCAGGTTGCCGGTGGCGAGCGCGTCGGACACGCCGCCCATGACCTGGCGGCGTCCGGTGATGCCGAGCGCATCGTCCTGCTCCTTGCTGACGCCGGAGTAGCCCTTCATGGCGCCGCGATCCATCCGCTTTCGCTGCCAGTCCCAGCGCCGGTTGAGCCGGCTGTAGATGAAGGTGGGGACCTTCGGGGGATTGACGATGTTGATGGTGTCGGTGTCCTCGTCGTACTCGCTCGCCGCTTGCTCCGAGGAGAGGTTGCGGATGATCTTCCGCAGCGTCGGACTGCCCGTGATGTGCTCGGGGGGCAGCTCACCGAGGGCCTTCTCGATATGGTCGAGCATCTTGTGCGAGAAGTGCGTGTCTTTGGCGGTGTCGCCGTCGGCGGTGTCGCCGTCGGCGGTGTCGCCGTCGGCGGGGTCACCGTCGGCGGTGTCGCCCGGTCCGACCTGCAGCTCGTACTTGTCCGCCAGCGTCTGCTCGCGCTCGGCGGCCCCCTCGTTCTGGCGCATCCCGGCGTAGCCGTGTCCCCCGGTGCCGAGCTTCTTGCCGAGCCACGACGGCGCCTGCATCCCTGTGGTGATGGCCGTGGCCGGGCTCCCGGGGCGCGGCGCGAGCGGCTGCGAGATCGCCTGCGGCCGGGGCGGGCCGGGTTGCTCCGGCGCCTTCCCTTGAGCTCCCGACGTCTGGCTCGTCGCGGGGGACTCGCCGTGAGGCGCGCGAGCGTGTTGTCCGCCTTCAGGCGTCGACGGTGCTAGAGACGGGGCCTCGCGGCCGGACTGGGGCCTTTGGGATGGCCCGAAGCGATCTCCGTCGTCGTCGTCGTCGGAGTCTTCGTCTTCGTCTTCGTCGCCGTCGTCTTCGTCGCCGTCGCCGTCGTCTTCGTCGCCGTCGTCGTCGTCGTCGTCGTCGTCGTCGCCTTCGTCGTCGTCGCCTTCGTCGTCGTCGCCTTCGTCGCCTTCGTCGTCGTCTTCGGAGTCTTCGTCGCCTTCGTCGTCGTCTTCGGAGTCTTCGTCGCCTTCGTCGCCTTCGTCGTCGTCTTCGGAGTCTTCGTCTTCGGAGTCGTCGCTATCCTCGTCCTCGTCCTCGTCGTCGTCGTCTTCGGAGTCGTCGCTATCCTCGTCCTCGTCGTCTTCGGAGTCTTCGTCTTCGGAGTCGTCGCTATCCTCGTCCTCGTCCTCGGAGTCTTCGTCCTCGGAGTCTTCGTCTTCGGAGTCGTCCTCTAGCTCCTGAGGCGGCTGGGAGCGTGGGCCGACTAGCTCGTTGAGGGCGTCTTTGCCTTTTGCCGCCAGCTCTTGTTCGAACCTGTCGGCGCGGTCCCTGAGGGTCTGTGCCCAGTCCTCGCCGAGCTTGCCGAGGTCGACGGTGCGGGCGTTCTTTGTGCTCTCGTCGCCGATCTTGTCCGATTTGAGGCCGCCGACGCTGGAGATGGGGTTTGCGGTCTTCTCGGTGGAGCGCCAGTTGTGGACGTAGCCGACGGTGCTGGGCGCGCCAGGGCCCGTGGTCTCCATGCCGATCTGGAGCGCGCCGGGCCTGTCCGGCTTGGGCGGGCGGTAGCCGATGAACATGTGTCCGTGGGCGCCGTCGGGGAGGATGACGTCGCCGTTGAAGTCCTTGAGGCCGAGGCCGCCGACGGCGAGGTTGATGCCGTAGAGCTCTGTGTCGTCGAGCTTGGACTTGATGGCGGCGACGTGGCCGCCCTGTTCCTTGAACTTCCCGTCGTCGAGCGCGATGTGGTGGGTGCCGAAGGCGCGCTTGAACACGCCGGGCCTGGGCTTGCCGTTGCTGTCGGTGATGCCGAGGTGCTCTGTGAGCGCGTACGGCTCGCTGCTGGGGGGTATCTGGATATTGACGCGGCCGCCGTGCGACAGGAGCTTGGCGACGGGCACGTCCTGTAGCGGGACATGGCTCTTGGCGGTGCCGTCGTAGATCTCGGCGCCTTCCTGGAGCAGGTGGAAGACGTTCTTGAGCACGTCGAGCGACTGCCTGTGCCTGTCGACGACCTCTTCCTTGGAGAGCGTCGTTCGTGGCCGCAAGAACTTCTTCTGCGGGTCCGGGACGGCGCCCTTGTCGATGGCCGTGCTCGCGTCGTCGTTGGGGTCGGTGTACTCGAGGGTCTTGGACCACTCGTCGACGATGCTCTGGTCGATGCGCTGCTGGAGCGCAGCTCTCCTCGCGGAGTCGGGCGTGTGCTTCGCCTCCATGGAGAGGGCGAGGGCCGCCGGCGGGGTGCCCTCGAAGCGCTTGCCGGCCTCGCCGCTGTTCATCTGGCGCGAGACGTAGCTGGCGAGGACGACCTTGCTGGCCTTGTGGACCTGGTGGAAGCCGCGGAATCGCTCGGGGTTCTCGCTGTCGCGGCCCGACAGGTACCTCTCGACATCGGCGTGCGTGAGCATGCCGGAGGCGTTGAGCCAGGCCTGTCCCTGCGGGGTCGAGGAGAGCTGCTCGAAGGCGCTCCACTCGTCGTCGCTGAGCAGCTGCCCCTTGGGGAAGCGCCCTCCAATCTGCTCCTTCGCCTTGCCGGGATCGCTGGGGAAGCCGCCCTGGGTCAGCGGGGCGGTGATCACGGGGACACCGCCCCTGGCCCGCTCGCGGCTCCTGAAGCCCGTGTCGGTACGCCAGATGGTGTTCTTGACGGCCTTGTCGACGATCCAGGTCACCTCCTCGAGCGGGGTGGACGTCGCCGGATCCGGCGCTCTCTCCGACGGCGGCTCCGGCTCTTCCTCGATCTCGTCGGATTGCCGCGACCGGTCGCTTGCCGCATCCCCGCGGGCCAGAGCGGGGCTTTCCCCTGCGAGCGTGCCCGCCGGGGCATCACCGGGCGGAGCTCGGCGCGCGCTCTCCCGCGAAGCTTTTCCGAGCGGGCCTGCGTTCTTGGGATCGGCGCCAGGGTCGCTTGTCTTGCCGCCGTTGCCCGTGGGGCCTTTGGCGGCGGAGCTCCCGGCGGGCGCGTTCTCCGTGGTGGAGGTGGGTTTTGCCGTCGGGGCGCTTCGAGTGTCGGGCGTCGCGCCGGTCTTGGACGGCGTCTGGGGGGACGTGGTGTTCTTCGGCGTGGCCTCTTTCGTGGGCGCCTTGACGCTCGCTTCGTTCGCGCTCGGCGCAGGGCGTCCGGGCTCCGCCGAGCTGGTGTTTTGCTGGCCGGGAGCGGCGCGCGGGGTCGTGTTCTGGAGAGCGCCGGCGGTCGATCCGGTGGAGGGACGGCTTTCGCCCGGACCGGTCTGGATCGCGCCCGTCCTGGGGTTCGGGGAGACGGCGCCCTGGGGAGCGCTGTTGACCGGGGTCGTGGGGGCGACCTGCGGCCGGGCTGCGGGGAGCGACGGAGAGCCGCTGCCCGGGGTCGTGGGGGCGACCTGCGGCCGGGCTGCGGGGAGCGACGGCGCGTTCGTGACCGGGGTCGTGGGGGCGACCTGCGGCCGGGTTGCGGGGAGCGACGGAGAGCCGCTGCCCGGGGTCGTGGGGGCGACCTGCGGCCGGGCTGCGGGGAGCGACGGAGAGCCGCTGCCCGGGGTCGTGGGGGCGACCTGCGGCCGGGCTGCGGGGAGCGACGGCGCGTTCGTGACCGGGGTCGTGGGGGCGACCTGCGGCCGGGTTGCGGGGAGCGACGGAGAGCCGCTGCCCGGGGTCGTGGGGGCGACCTGCGGCCGGGCTGCGGGGAGCGACGGAGCGCCGCTGCCCGGGGTCGTGGGGGCGACCTGCGGCCGGGCTGTGGGGAGCGACGGCGCGTTCGTGACCGGGGTCGTGGGGGCGGCTTGCGGCCGGGCGGCGGGGAGCGACGGAGAGCCGCTGCCTGGGGTCGTGGGGGCGCTCTGCGGCCGAGCGGCGGGGAGCGACGGAGAGCCGCTGCCCGGGGTCGTGGGGGCGACCTGCGGCCGGGCTGCGGGGAGCGACGGCGCGTTCGTGACCGGGGTCGTGGGGGCGACCTGCGGCCGGGCTGCGGGGAGCGACGGAGCGCCGCTGCCCGGGGTCGTGGGGGCGCTCTGCGGCCGGGCGGCGGGGAGCGACGGCGCGTTCGTGACCGGGGTCGTCGTGTGGGCGCTCTGGGGCCGAGCGGCGGGGAGCGACGGCGCGTCGGTGACCGGGGTCGTGGGGGCGCTGCGCGGCAGGCCGGAGGGGGCCGATCCGGCAGGATTCCCCGGCGTGGTGCTCTGGCTGCGCGGGACGTCGATCGGGGACACGCGCGGTCCCGGCGCGGAAGGCTGCGACACCGGCGAGACCGGCGTGCTGGTCGGCGCTCGACCTGCGTTGTGCCCGCCGGCGGCGGCCGACGTGCTCCCGGAAGCATTCCCTGTCGTCGCCTGCGGCGCGGGGCTCGGCGTCGCGGCCGGAGAGCTCGGGGGCGTGGTGGCCTTGCGCGTGACCGGATCCCAGCCGGAGGTGGCCCTCGTCGTCTGGGTGGTGGCCTGGTTCGTGGCGCTGGGCGTGGACGATTCGCCGGGCGCCATGGCCTCGCTGGCCGTCGGATGTGCGAAGTTGCCTGCGCTTTTTGCCTGGCCACGCAGCGCTGACCGGATATCGCGGGACTGCGAGGACGAACGACGATGCGACGGCATGCCCAATGATTGACCGGAATCCGCGCCCCGCCAAGCGCCACCACCCCCGCACAGGGGCGGGGACCTGCCCCCGGGCCATGGCACCCTCCTCCCCCAGCGTCTGTTCGCTTCGGGCTCGGCTGCAGTCAGGGGCGATGATTGCACCTGCGGCCCGCGAAAGCGTGCGCATCGCGGCGCTGCGTCGGATGCCGCCGTGAACCTGCGCGAGCCGGCGCCACGGCGTGCCGGCGTGCATGTGCGACGGGCGCTGCGGCTGCGGCCGGCAGCCGCCGTCGTGGCGAGTTGTCTCGCGCGGCGCGTTCGTGTACGAGGTGCGAGAGGGCAGCGCTCGATCACGAAGCCGTCGCGCAGGGCCAGGAGAGCGAGGATCCATGAGCATCACGACGATCGCCGTTGCCGACTTCGAGCCTGCGACGGCGCCGCTGCCCGCGTTCGACGAGGAATCGGCGGTGCAGAGCCTGCTCGTCTCGCCCGTCGAGGCCGCCTATCGCCATCGCCTGCCCCTCGTCGGGCGCACGGACGTGCACCCGCTCGCCCAGGCGGCTTACATGGCGTTCACCCAGCGCTACCCCCTTGTGCTCTCGCCCGACGTGATCTGGTTCTGCCTGGCCCGTGGGTTCACGCTCCACGTCGCTGCGAACGAGGAGCAGCGGCGTCAGGTCCTCCTCGAGGACAGCGACTTCGAGCTGAGGATCGATCGGCCTGATTTCACGCTGGGTGAGGTGAACCCGTGGCCCGTCGCGTTTCCGGATTTCTCCAGCCAGATCGCCGCGCGGGTCGGCAAGCTGCGGGAGCTCGTGACCGCCAGTTTCTCGACCACGGGACCGGTGGAGCGCGTGGCGTCGGAGCTCACGGTGATGACGCCGTTCGTGCCGCACTTCGAGTGGCAGCCGCCCTTCCCCGCGGACATGAGCTTTCCGGACCGTGGAATCCCCCGCATTTACCTGCTCGGCACGGCGGACGACTGGCGCTGGGTGCGCCACCGCGCGGCGGCGTTCGGCCCGTTCGGGGCAGAGCGCTGGGCTCACGCTCTCCTGCCGGTGCTCGACCAGATCGTCGCCTCGGCGGAGGGCCGTCAAGATCCGGCGTTCTGGCGCGCTTTCTTCCGGTACGAGAACTCCGCGGATGAGCTCACCGGGTGGATCCACGTGCTCTTTCCGTACCTGCGCGCCTGGCCTGCCGACCACTTCGTTCCGAATACGTATCTCGACGGCTGGCTCGAACGGTGGCAGGCCGCGGAGGCCCGGCGCAACCCGCTCGCCGCGCTGGCGAAGCCGGAGGGGCCTGGGCTCGCTCGGCTCCCGCCCGGGCTGACCAGCGCGTCCTTGCGGTTCATCGATGAGCACCGCCGGGAGCACCCCTTGGAGTTCATCAGCGGTCTCATCGGCGTCATGCAGGACCAGCACTCGCTCGCGCTCATCCCGGAGTTCGTCTGGGCCGTCGTGCACGGAGAGCCCTGGCCCGCGGCCGAGCCGCCCGCCGACGCGCGCTGAGGTCGAAAGGTCGCCGGTTACCGCTGCCGGGCGTCGGGAGGGCTTCCCGGTACCGCCGTCAGCACCCGCCCCCGTCGTCTGCAAGGCAATCTCGCTGCTGGATAGGGCGGCATTCGCAGCGGGGAACCGGAATTCAACGCAAAGGCGCAAAGGCGCAAAGGCGCAAAGGCGCAAAGGCGCAAAGGCGCAAAGGGGCAAGAGAGAGTGGGGGTCCAGAGCGCCTTCGGACGCGCCGCAAAGCGCGTGAATCCGCGCATGGGCAAGCGCCTAGACTAGGCCTTCTCGTTCCTCCCCTCTCCGTCGTTTTGCGCCTTTGGTGCGCCAGGCAAGCCTGGGCGAGGAGGAAGCTCATGTAGAAAGCTGAAACCTTGCGATGGAACCCATGGAGGTCCTGCGGATCTCCCCGGCCAAGGCTAGCCCCCAGCCGGAAGCGAGTCTTGCGTGGTCCGGAGGGCAGACCCCGGGCTGCGAAGCGTAGACAGCGAGCGTGAAAGCCTTGTATTGAGCCTCGAAATGCAATGCTCGGCGGGTGCCCAAGCTGTCAAAGGAGCGGAAGGCAACACCGGCGCGCTGGAACGCCGCGCGCGGCGAAGGGCTCGGCGCGTTGGACCCCCCGGGGTCGGAGACCAGGGCGTGCACGCAAGGGTTCCCCAGGAACCTGGGAGGCCCCGTCGCCTCCGAGAAGAGCCCGCCGCAACGGCGGGTGCGGTACCGCCGAGCGAAGGGAACGAAGCGAGGCGGGAAGGGTGACGAGGCGTCCGAGCACCTCGTAGTACCGATGAAGCGGGGGAACCGTCCCGAGGGACCCCGTGGAGGGAAGGGGGTGCCGGGGCATGGGGCTGCTGGAGGGAAAGATGAAGGAGACACCGGGCTCCCAGAACATCTCCACGAAACTCGAGCAGATAGCGAAGCTGGCGAGGGAAGCGCCTGGTACGGCGTTCACGACGCTCGCGCACCACATCGATATCGAGTGGCTGCGCGAGGCGTACCGTCGCACGCGCAAGGACGGCGCTGTGGGCGTGGACGGGCAGACCGCGGACGAGTACGCGGCGCACCTGGAGGACAACCTCCGGTCGCTGCATGAACGCGCGAAGTCCGGCACGTACCGCGCGCCGCCCGTGAGGCGGGTCCTCATCCCGAAGGGGGACGGGTCGCAGACGCGGCCCATCGGCATCCCGACCTTCGAGGACAAGGTCCTGCAACGCGCGGTCGTCATGGTGCTGGAGGCGATCTACGAGCAGGACTTTCTACACGGCTCGTATGGCTTCCGGAGGGGGCGCTCGGCGCATCAAGCGCTGCACGCGCTCCGTGACCAGGTGATGCGCATGGGCGGCGGCTGGGTCCTGGAGGTCGACATCCGGAAGTTCTTCGACACCCTCGACCATGGCCACCTCCAGGAGATCCTTCGTCGAAGGGTGCGCGATGGGGTGCTGCTGCGGCTCATCGGCAAGTGGTTGCATGCGGGCGTGCTGGAATCCGGGGCCGTGTCCTTCCCGGAGTCTGGTTCGCCTCAAGGCGGCGTGATCTCGCCGCTGCTGTCGAACGTCTACCTGCACGAGGTGCTGGACGTGTGGTTCGAGCAGGAGGTGAAGCCGCGGCTGCAAGGCCGCGCGTTTCTCATCCGGTACGCGGACGATTGTGCGCCACGACGGCGCGGAAAGGAGGCCTTGATGGCCGCCTGAAGCAGCCTTGCTGCACGAGAGATGAGGGAGGACCCCTCGGGATCGGGTCGCAGGGCCAGGTCCCAAACCACCGGAAGCTGCTTGGGCCCAATGGCCCGGGTGGTGAGCGTTCACGGAAAAGGCGGGACAAACCCGTCAGGTGAGAGCCGGGAAGGCGAACGTGAGTGAACCGCTGACGACGTGTCGAAAGCGTAGGGACGTCATCGAAACCAGGCTCCAGTCGTTGGCCTGGGACAAAGCTCGGGGGATTCCTGCTTGCTGCCCGAGCGGTGACCGGCATGAAGGCGGCGCGAGCCCGGCTCAGGCTCTCGTGCGGAACGTGGGAACCTGTCGCTCCGATGCGAAGGGAGAACTCCGAGTGGTGGACCCACGAGGGGGAAGAGTACCGATGCGGGGCGCAGGGGCGGATGGGCTCGTAGTAGCGTTGAAGCCTGGTAACGCGGGCGGAGCGAAGGGGCCCAACGACCTGGCCGCGGGCATGGGTCAACCGGCAACGGGAGGAGCCCATGTCTGAGGCGAAGCCTTACGACATTCCGAAGCAGCTCGTCTGGGATGCGTACCAGCGGGTAAAGGCGAACCGAGGCGCAGCGGGCGTGGACGGCGAGTCGCTTGCGATGTTCGAGAAGGACCTGAAGGGCAACCTCTACAAGGTCTGGAACCGGATGTCGTCGGGCTCGTACTTTCCGCCGCCCGTGCGGCTCGTCGAGATTCCGAAGGGCAACGGAGGCACACGTCCCCTCGGCATCCCCACGGTGGGGGACCGCGTGGCGCAGACGGTCGTGAAGATGGTCCTCGATCCGGTCGTGGAGCCCATGTTCCATCCGGATTCGTACGGCTATCGGCCCGGTCGGTCGGCGCTCGACGCGGTGGCGGTGGCGAGGAGACGATGCTGGAGCGCCGACTGGATCATCGACCTTGACATCAAGGGCTTCTTTGATGCGCTGGTCCATGAGCTGGTCGAGCGCGCCGTGGCGCACCACACGGACAACCCCTGGATCCGGCTGTACATCGCCCGGTGGCTCCGCGCCCCCGTGCAGAAGCCGGATGGCACGGTGGAGCAGCGTACGAGGGGCACGCCGCAAGGCGGGGTCGTCAGTCCGCTGTTGGCCAATCTATTCCTGCATTATGCGTTCGATCACTGGATGCGGAGGACCTTCCCGAGCGTCCCGTTCGAGCGCTACGCGGACGATGCCATCGTCCACTGCAGGAGCGAGCGGCAGTCCCGCATGGTGCTGGAGGCCATCCGTCGTCGGTTCGAGCAGTGCGGTCTGGAGCTTCATCCGACGAAGACCCGGATCGTCTACTGCAAGGACGACGATCGGTGCGGGGAGTTCGAGCACGTCGCGTTCGACTTCCTGGGCTACACCTTCCAACCTCGACGGGCGAAGAATCGCTGGGGGAAGCACTTCGTGAGCTTCCTGCCAGCGATGAGCACCAAGGCAGCCAAGGCGGTCCGCGAGACCATCCGCAGATGGCGGATGGCGTCGACCAGGAACAACCAGCGCCTGGAAGATCTCGCGCAGCTCGTCAATCCGGTGGTGCGGGGTTGGATGAACTACTACGGGCGGTTCTACCGCTCGAAGTGCGTCCAGGTCCTTCGCCATCTCAACGAGGCCCTCGCAGCATGGGCGCGACGGAAGTACAAGCGGCTGCGACGTCGAGAGCGCGCGTCGATGCACTGGCTGGGGCGCATCGCGCAGCGGGATCCGAAGTTGTTCGTCCTGTGGCAGCTCGGCGTCCGGCCCGAGGCTGGGTCGTAGGAGCCGGATGAGGCGAGAGCTTCACGTCCGGTTCTGGGAGGGCCCGGGGGTGCGATTCCCCCGGGCTACTCGACTCGTCCTGGCGTTCTCGCACGAGGAAGACGCTCGTCGCGTTCTGGCCGTGCTCCCGAAGAGGTTCGGCAAGTACGGCCTTGCGCTCCACCCGGACAAGACCCGGCTCGTCGAATTCCGTCGGCCCGACCGTCGGCCTCCCCCGGAGGATCGATCGGATCGTGGACCCAACACGTTCGACCTGCTGGGCTTCACCCACTACTGGGGCTTGTCTCGTCGAGGCAGGTGGGTGGTCAAGCAGAAGACCGCCTCCGATCGCTTCCGCCGCGCGCTGAAGCGGATCGCGGAGTGGTGTCGGCAGCATCGGCACCAGGCGATCGGGGAGCAGCAGCGCTCGCTCTCGCAGAAGCTGCGAGGTCACTTCGGGTACTTCGGCATCACGGGGAACTCCGAGGCGATCAGCCGCTTCCGTGAGCGGGTCATCGGCATCTGGTGCAAGTGGCTCGGTCGTCGCTCCCAGAGAGCGCGGATCAACTGGGACCGCAGGCACATGCTGCTGGAACGCTACCCCCTCCCACTTGCCCGGGTCGCGAGGCCGTACTCACCCGCGTAGCGAATCCATGTCGCGAAGAGCCGGATGCGGTAGCCCCGCACGTCCGGATCTGTGGGGGCCCTGGGGGAGCAATCCCCCAGGGCTACCCGAGCGCCTTTGCGCCTTTGCGTTGAATTCTGGCTGCTCCGCAGGACCTGCGGGTTGGATTGAAGGGATCAGCCCATCGAACCGTCGCCGCGGTCTGCGCCCGCCCCTCGCGGCCGGGCTACTCGAACCGCACCGCGAGCCCCGCCCCGCCGCCCTCGACAACGATCTCCCTGTCCCGGCACCCCGGATCCTCCGCCATGCGCGCCGCGATCGGCGTGATCACCCGCTCCTCGATCACCCGCTTCAGCGGCCGCGCTCCCCGCCTCGGATCGAACCCCGCTTCGGCCAGCCAGGCCCGCGCCTCGGGCAGGACACGGAGCCGCAGGTTCCGCCGCACGAGCCCGGTGCGCGTCTCGGCCTTCTCGAGCTCCAGATCCACGATCCTGAGCACGCTGTCCCGCTCGAGGCTCCGGAACTGGACGACGTGATCGATGCGGTTCACGAGCTCCGGCCGGAAGTGCTCGCGCACGCCCGCCGGCGCCGCGCGCCTCGCCCACCGTGGCGCGCCCGCCGCGCCGCTCGCTCCGTCTCCGGCGCCGCCGAAGCCGACCGTCGCTCGATCGGCGACGCCGAGGTTCGAGGTCATCACGATCAGCACCATCCGGAAATCGACGTGCCGCCCGTCCTCGTCCGTCAGCCGGCCCTCGCCCAGGATCCCGAGCAGCAGGTCGAACACCTCGCGGTGGGCCTTCTCGATCTCGTCGAGGAGCACGAGCGACAGCGGCTCCTGCCGCACGCGCTGCGCGAGCGTCGTGGCGCCCGGCCGCCCCGCCTGGAGCAGCCGCGCCGACGAGCCCGGCAGCCGGTACTCGCTCATGTCGAGCCGGATCATCCGCCCCTCGTCGCCGAACATCGACCGCGTGAGCTCCTTCGCGAGCTCCGTCTTGCCCACGCCCGTCGGGCCGACGAAGAGCAGCGTGCCGCACGGGCGCTCGGGGTCGTTCATCCCCGCCTTGAAGCGCGCGAGCACCCGCGCCGCGGTGTCGCACGCCTCGTCCTGCCCGATCACGCGCCGCTTCAGCCCGCGCGCGATCGTCTCGGCGCTCGCGGGGATCTCGTCGGCGATCAGCTCGATCGGCAGCCCCGAGTGGCGCGCATAGGCCTCCGACACGTCCCGCGGGTAGAGCACGCGGCCGCCGTCCGCGCCCGCCCTGGCGCCGCCGTCCGCGCCCGCCCGGGCGCCGGCGTCCTGCGTCAGCCAGTCGATGAAGCGGAACGCCTTGCCAGGGAAGAGCACGTCGCGCCGGAACATCGCGAGGTGCTGGACCAGCCGCTTCTTGCCCGCCGGGTGCAGCCGGACGCGCGCGTCCTTCCGCGCCTCGTACTCCGCGAGCAGCGCCGGCACCGCGGCCGGATCGGGCTCGCGCAGCCGCACGACCTGAAAGCACGCCACGAGCGAGGCCGCGCGGCGCTGGCACGCCTCGAGCTCCGGCTCGGTGCACTCCGCGATGAGGCTCACCTCGCCCGTCCGGAGCGCCGGCAAGAACAGCTCGCCGATCGACGAGCCGTCCGGCTGCGGCCGGAGCAGCGGCAAGAGCGCGCCGACGTGCAGGAGATCCCCCTCGTGCGACAGCTCGCCCACGAGCTTCAGACACCGCGCCTGCCACATGCCGAGATACGTCATCCCGGCGAGCAGCCGGTCGGCCGAGGTGCTGAACAGGCCCGGCGAGAGCGCGCGCGCCTTGTCCCTCCGCCACGCCGCGAACCGCCGCGCCAGCCGGTAAACCCAGGTCGTCTTGCCGACGCCCGGGCCGCCCACCAGCAGGATCGACGGCAGCGGCGCGCCCTGCGCGGCGCGCGCGGCGTCGAACACCGGGAGCGCCTGCTCCAGCTCCTCCGACTCGCCCACGGCGAGCGGGAGCCGCTGGCGCGCGGCCTTCTCGACGAGATCCTCGGCGACCGCGCGCAGCGTGGGGCGCTCGTCCGCCGCGCGCCGGGCCGAGCCCTCGGCGCGCGACGGCAAGCGAGGCGACCACGGGCGCACGTACTCGTCCCCCTCGCTGCGGAAATCGAAGAGCGACCGCGGCGACTCGCCGAGCAGCGCGCTCGTGACGAGCTGGCGGAGCACGTCGGGCGCAATCGAGAGATCCTCCAGGACCACGGACCAGCCGAAGCGCGGGAGCATCACCCGGGTTCCGCCCTCGGCGAGCTTGCTCGCGAGGTAGGTGAGCCGCAGCGGGATGCGGCGCCGGCCGACGACCGCCGCGCGCTTGACCGTGGTCTGCGGGTGAACATCGACGCCGAGCGTGCGCACCTCGAACGACTCGTCCCACAGATAGCGATCGAGATCGTCCTCGCCCGTCGCCACCCGCGCGTGGAGCTCCACCTCGATCTTGCGCAGCACGTCCTCCTCGGAGGCGCCATAAGCGGACGGCGCCGGCCGGTCGAAGACGAATGCCCACGTGCGCAGGAGGATGCCGGTGACGCGGCCGTCGTGGTGGGCGATGAGATAGACGCGGAGCGATTTCTTCGTCATACGGCGGCATCGGCCAGGCGCAGCCGGAGCCCTCGAGCCTACCACACCCGGCCCGGACCCCCGCCGGGCGCCGGCGAAACGTCGGGCGACGCTGTCCCCGCTCCGCCGCAACGACCCCCCGCCGCGCCGCGGGGGAGCGTCAAGACGCCTTTTGCCTCCGCGCCCCGGAGCGGCGCCGGAACACCCCTGACGGCCACGTCAATTCCGTGCTCCGCGGTGACAGCCTGCGTCAAAACAGGCGCGCGCGGCGACGCAGGAACAACCATGCTGCAACATTGTGCTGGCGCGGAGCTGTGGAATCTTATACCCCCTGAGCTCACCAGCAGGTGTAGAGTGGACTACATGCCGCACACGCCTTATTCCTTGGTACCTCGCCGTCGCGCGGTTCGAGCCGCGCTTTCTTTGTTCCTCTCGCTCGCGGCGCTCGCGGGGGTCACGCCCGCCAGCGCCGCGGTCGAGCAGCTGGACGACGGCACCCCTCTGCCTCAACGGGTCAGCAACGACGAGCGCGGCCTCGTGACGAGCCGCGGGTTCCCGGTGGACGCCGTCACGCTCGATGGGCTCTTCATGTACCGGGGGGAGGACATCGATCCCGTGGCCGACGCGAGCACGGAGCCGGGCGTCTTCTCGCCGCTTTGCGGGTTCACCGGGGAGCTCGTGCTGCGCGGGGGCGGGTGCAAGGTCGCGTTCGGCTGGTACAACGCGACAGCGACCGGCACGCGCCCGCCGGACAACCAGATCTACGAGCTGATTCCCGCGGACACGTCCGTGGCGTTCCAGTGCGAGGACAACGACTTCTGCCCGCTGGCCACGATGGAGACCACCCAGGCGGGGCAGCACGACTGGACGCCGAGGCAGTTCTCGGCGGCGGACATCCGCGAAGATCCGCGGTACCAGGGCGGCCTGGTCGGCTTCGCGCTGATCGGCAAGACGGGCACCTTCTGCACCCAGACGAAGTTCTCGCAGCGCGAGCTGAACACCGTCTGCACGGACTGCACGCCGAACGCGCCGTGGGTGACCACGCTGATCTACACGTCGACCGCCAGCCCGGACGCCTTCTATGTCGCCTTCGAGGACCTGCCCGTGACCGCGACGGATTGGCGCGCGAATGTGGGCGGGTATGCGAACGACGGCGATTTCAACGATTTCGTCTATTACATCACGGGAGTGACCTGCCAGGGCGGCGGCCAGGTCTGCGACACGGGCCTGCAGGGCGCGTGCGCCATCGGGAGGACGGGCTGCGCGACCGACGGCGATCCCGAGTGCCTGCCCGTCCTCGAGCCCAACGAGCAGATGGAGCGCTGCGACAACATCGACAACGACTGCGACGGCGAGGTCGACAACGGCGAGGGGCTCTGCAAGGAGGACCTCGTCTGCAACCGCGGGGCGTGCGTGCCGTACTGCGGCCGCGGCGAGGTCGTCTGCAACGCCGGCCAGGTCTGCGAGGAAGGCCTCTGCGTGGAGGAGGCGTGCGTGGGCGTGGCGTGCGAAGGCGGCCAGGTCTGCATCGGCGGCAACTGCGTGGGCGGGTGTGACGGCGTCACCTGCCCCGCGAACCAGGAGTGCCAGCTCGGGCGGTGCGTGGATCTCTGCGCCCAGATCGCCTGCGAGGACGGCGCGGTCTGCGAGCGCGGCATCTGCCAGTCGAACTGCGGCTGCCGCACCTGCCCCGCCGGCAAGACGTGCGCGGGCGACGGCCGCTGCGTCGACGAGGGTTGCCAGGACAAGACCTGTCCTGAGGGGCAGCTCTGCGTCGGCGGGAGCTGCGCCGACGCGTGCGCGGGCGCCGTCTGCCCTGGCAACGCGCCGTGCGTCAACGGGGTCTGCGGTGAGCCGCCGATCCGCGGCGGCGTCACGGCCTCGAGCGGGGGCCAGGACGGAGGCGGCCTGTTCCTGGACGATCCGTCGGATCCGACCAGCGGCGCCGGCGCGGGCGTGGGCGCGGGCGCGGGCGGCGCGGATGGCGGCGGGCCCGGCAAGCCTGACTCTTCCTGCGCCTGCCGCGCGGGCGCGACGTCGGAGGGCTCGCCGGCCAAGGTCGGCCTGCTCGGCCTCGGTCTCCTGCTCCTCGCCGGCCGCCGGCGCCGCACGCGCGCAGCCCTCTAGTCACCCGGCGGCGCGGGCCGCCATCGCGGCCGCGAGGGCCGCCACGAGGGCCGCCAGGAACCACGCGAGGCGCGCGCCGGGGGGCTCGCGCGCCCCGGCTCCGGCGGGCAGCGGGAACACCACCGATCGCACCCGCCGCGAATCCGCGTCGACGAGGAGCACGCCGTCGACGTCGAACGCGAGGCGGTATTCGAGCAGCTGCCGCCGCGTCGCGGGCGTATCGATGCGCGGCGCGAGCCGGCCTGTCTTCACCTCGGCGACATACCGACTCCGGCCGTGCGCCACGAGGTAGTCGGCGCGGAGCCCGACGGTGATCGGCTCGCCGTCGATCTGGACTCCATAGGAGACCGCGACCTGCCGGCCGACGATGGTGTACCCGAGCTCGCGGAGGAGCGCCTCGGCGCGGGCCTCTCCCGCCGCGCCCTGCTCCCGGCATCGCTCGATCCGGCGCCGCTGCCGGGCGCTCCGCCACGCGAGCCGGAGCGTCTGGACCAGCCCGAAGAAGAGCGCCGCGCCGGCCACGGCCAGGAGGAGCTCGGGCGGTATGTCGCGGAAATCCACGCAGCGTGCGTTTACGCAGGAACCTGGAGCCCGGGCCAAGTTTTGTGCGACCGGTTGTCAGCGGCCCGGCTGGCGCGCATGTCCACGCGCCTCTATTACAGTCTGGCAAGAGGCACACCGCCCGCTCGCGCGCTGGCGTGATCGCGCCGCCCGCCTGAGCGTGCCCGGCTGGTTGGTCAGGGATGCACATCCATCGTTCGCGAGAGTCCCCTCATTTTCTGGCCGAGGCCCGTCCCTCCGTGGTTGATCCCGAGAGCAGGCGTTGCTTGCAGATCCGCCTGCTCACCGAGGTCGGCCGCGCGCTCGCGGCGGCGTGCTCCGCGCGCGAGATTCACGAGGCCGTCCTCTCGGCGGCGAGGCAGCTGAGCGGCGCCGATAAGGCCGTCTTGATCCTGAGCGACGACCAGGAGCGGCCGGTCGTGCGATCCTCGCTGGGGCTCGAGCCGGCGCTGCTCGCCGAGCTCCGCGGCTGCCCCCTGCCGAGCTTCGACGAGGGGATCGCGCGTGCGCTGCACGGGTCGGCCCACGTCATCGCCGCCCCCCTGGTCGTCCGCGACCGCGTCTCCGGCGTGCTCGCGGTCGAGCGCTTCCGCCCGGGCTCGGACGAGGATGCCTGGCTGCTCGCGGCGCTCGCCGATCAGGCCGCGGTCGCGCTCGCCAGCGCGGACGGCGAGGCGTCTCCGGGGCCCTCGGCCGTCGCGCCGGGCGCGGCGGGGCAGCGCGCTGACGAGACCGCCGCGCGCGACGGCAGCCGAGAGCAGGACGCGAGCCTGGAGGTGGACGTGCAGCGCGAGCGTTATCGCCTCCTCTCTCGAGCGATCAAGGACCCGATCTGGGACTGGGACCTGCGGACAGACCACGTCGAGCGCAACGACACGTTTTACGCCGTCTTCCGCTACGCTCGCGACGATGCGATGTCCACGGGCTCCTGGTGGCTCGGCCGCTTGCTGCCCGAGGATCGCGACCGCGTGCTGCGCGGCTTCGAGGAGAGCGTCTACGGCAGCGCCGACAGCTGGTCGGAGCACTACCGCATGTACCGCGGCGACGGCTCGGTCGCCCGCGTGTTCGATCGCGGCTCGGTGCTCCGAGACGCGCGCGGCAAGGCGATCCGCATGGTCGGCGCGGTGGTCGACCTGAGCGAGCAGTTCCGGATCGAGAGCGCGCTCCAGGATCGAGAGGACCGGCTCCGGCTCGCCACGTGGGCGGCGGACGTGGGCACGTGGAGGGTCGATCTCGCGACCCACCTCGATACGAGGGACGCGAGCCTGAACCGCATCCTGGGCCTGGAAGAGCGCGAGACGACGCAGCCCAACGACGACTGGCTGAGCCGCATCCACCCGGACGATCGCGACGCGGTGAGGTCCAACTTCGAGCGGACCGTGCGCGATCGGCACGTCTACGACCTCGTCCATCGCGTCGTCCGCCCCGACGGGGCGATCCGGTGGGTCCACGACCGCGGGCGGCTCATCTGCGATCAGGACGGCTCGCCGCTGTTCTTGACGGGCGCTGTCGTCGACATCACCGAGTTGAAGCAGCTCGAGGGCGAGCGCGCGGAGCTGCTCCGCCGCGAGCAGCAGGCGCTCGCCCGGTCGGAGCAGGACCGCCTCCGCGCCGAGGACGCGAACCGCATGAAGGACGAGTTCCTCGCGACGGTCTCTCACGAGCTGCGGACGCCGCTCACCGCGATCCTGGGCTGGGCGCGGCTGATCAAGGACAGGGACATCGGGTCGGAGCGCGTCAAGCAGGGCATGGCGGCGATCGAGCGCAACGCCCACGCGCAGGCGCAGATCGTCGACGACGTCCTCACGGTCTCCCGGATCATCACCGGCAAGCTGCGGTTGAACACGGTCGCGGTCGACCTCGCCGGCGTCGTCGAGGCCGCCGTGGACACCATCACGCCGACGGCGAGGGCCAAGGACATCGAGATCGGCGTCGAGCTCGGCGAGGCGCTGGGCCACATGAGCGGCGACCCGGATCGCCTCCAGCAGGTCATGTGGAATCTGCTCTCCAACGCGGTGAAGTTCACCCCGAAGGGAGGTCGGGTGACGGTCCGCGTGGGGCGGAGCGACTCGCAGGTCATCATCGCGGTCACCGACAACGGCAAGGGCATTGTCGGGTCGCTCCTGCCTTATGTCTTCGACCGCTTCCGCCAGGGCGACTCCTCGCCCACGAGGGCCCACGGCGGGCTCGGCCTGGGGCTCGCGATCGTCCGCCACCTCGTCGAGCTGCACGGGGGCACGGTGGACGCGGAGAGCCGGGGCGAGGGGCGCGGCGCCACGTTCACGGTGACGCTCCCCCTGCATGCGGCGCCATCCAGCGTGCGCGAGGGGCCGCCGCATGCGCCCTGGCGCGTCGCGCTCGAAGATGGGGAGTCGACGCCGCTGAGCGGCATTCACGTCCTCCTCGTCGAGGATGAGCCGGACGCCCGCGAGATGATCGCGTTCCTGCTGGAGGGAGCGGGCGCGCACGTCACCACCGCTGGCTCGATGAGCGACGCCATGAGCGTCCTGGAGCGGCTGAGGCCCGATGTCCTGGTGAGCGACATCGGCATGCCGGGGGAGAGCGGCTACACGCTGATAGGGCAGGTGCGCGCGGCGGGCCGGGACGAGATCCGGGCGATCCCCGCGGTGGCCCTGACCGCCTATGCCCGGATCGAGGACCAGAGGAGGGCGCTCGCGGCCGGCTTTCAGAAGCACGTCGCGAAGCCGATCGACCCTGCCGCCCTGGTGAAGGTGGTCGCGGACCTCGCGGGCCGCCCGTGAGCCGCGCCGGGGAGGGCTGGATCCTCGCGCCCGCGCTCTCCCCCGCTGCGCCTCAGGCCAGCTCGACCTCGAGCAGCCACAGCATCAGCGCCTTCTGCACGTGCAGCCGGTTCTCGGCCTGGTCCCACACGCGCGAGCGCGGCCCTTCCAGCGTCTCGTCGTCGATCTCCTCGCCCCGGTGCGCCGGCAGGCAGTGGAGCACGAGCGCGTGCGGCGCGGCCTTCGCCATCACCCCCGCGTCGACCGTCCAGCCGGCGAACGCGGCGCGGCGCCGCTCCGCCTCGCCCTCCTGCCCCATGCTCGCCCACACGTCGGTGTTCACCACGTCCGCGCCCGCCGCGCCCTCGCGCGGGTCGTTCACGATCGTGACGTGGCCTGTCGCCCGCGCCCGCTCGACCTCGTCCGCGGGCGGCAGGTACCCCTCGGGCCCCGCGAGCACGAGGTGGAAGTCGAAGAGCGGCGCCGCCTCGAGCCACGAGCGCGCCATGTTGCTCGCGCAGTCGCCCAGGAAGGCGATGCGCCGGCCGGCGATGCCGCGCCTGTCCCCGCCCGCCGCGAGCGCCTCCTCGATCGTGAAGATGTCGCTGAGCACCTGCACCGGGTGGCCGTCGTCCGAGAGCGCGTTGATCACCGGCACGCCCGCCTCCGCCATCTCGAGCAGGCGCGCGGTCGACGACGTGCGAAACGCGATCGCGTCGCAGTACCGGGCGAGCACGCGCGCCGTGTCGCGGATCGGCTCGCCGCGCGCGATCTGGCTGCCCTGGGTGCTCAGCACGACCGGCTGCGCGCCGAGCTGCGCGATCCCGACCTCGAACGACACGCGCGTGCGCGTGCTCGCCTTCTCCAGGACCACCGCGACGGAGCGGCCGGCGAGCAGCGTCGCGCGCCGCCCCTTCGGCTCCTCCTTCAGGCGAGCGGCGAGCCTGAGCACGCGGTGCGCTTCGGCCAGGGTCATGTCCGTGATCTTGAGGTAGTCGCGCTTCGCCATTGTCCCGCCTTCCGCGTCGCTGCCGTGTGCGCTGCCGTCCAGAGAGGCGCGCTTCTCCGCCGCGGAGGAGCCCGCGCTGAGCGCGCCGTGCGCCGCCGTGATGTGGCACAACCGGGACGCCGCCGTCAATCCGCCGCTCGCCACCGCGGCGAGCGCGAGCAGCGGAGTCCGCGAGGCGCCGTGTCGGACTGCGGCCGTCTCCTCCGCCCCCGACGCGAGGCGCCGCGCGACTCGCGCCCTCGGCCGGGCGGCCCGGCGCTCAGCGCCCGATCTCGATGTGCCACGCCCCCTCCGAGATCGGCTCCACCGACGCGCGGATCCCGAGCAGATCGCGGAGCAGCTGCAGGTGGGTCGTCGTGTGCGACGACGGGCGCACCGTCCGGAACGCGCCGCGCCCCGCGAGGGCGATCGGCAACAGCAGCTGATCGGCCAGGTGCTCGCCGACCGGCACGCCCGCCGCGAGGTAGTCGCGCGCCTCCTCCGCGGCCTTCGCGCCGACCGACTCCGCGCGCACGCCCCTCTCGCCGAACCCGGTGAACACCTCGGTCACGTGCTCGCTCTCGACGACGATCGTGATCACGTTGCCCGGGCCGTGCCCGCCCCTCAGCACGCTCGGCCTGAAGCAGGCCGGCTCCCAGCCGAGCACCGCGGCCGCCGCGTCGAGCTCTCGCAGCGCGACGGCGCTCGGGAGGTTCGACACCGTCGCCACCGCCCGCCGGCCGCGGAGCTCCCCGCGCGAGAGCAGCTCGAGCGGCGCGAGCGCGGGCACCGGCGCGATCGAGACGCGGGCCAGCCCGCCGCCGGCCGGATAGAAGCCGGGCGTCACGAGCGTGGCGGTGATCTCCGGCCCCATCCGCCGCACGAGCGGCAGGTAGGCGAGGTCCAGGAAATCGAACGGCGGCGCCATGGGGTTGTGCGTGCCGCCCTCGAGCGTGAGCGTCGACGGCGCGGGCGCGCGGAGCAGCGCCGGGAGGACGGTCTGCAGCACGAGCGTCGTGCTCCCCGCGCTGCCGACCCGGAACGTGTGCTCGCCGGCCACGATCGCCGTCGGCCGGAACACGACCTCCTGCGACCCGAGGGCGGCGCCCGACACCTCGGCGCGGCCGACCTGGGCGGCGGCCTGGACCGAGGTGAGGTGCTGCCGCATCAGCCCCGGGCGCGCGCGGCCCTTGCGGATCGAGGTGATCCGCACGGGCGTCTGCGTGATCAGCGAGAGGCTGAGCGTCGTGCGGAGGATCTGGCCCCCTCCCTCTCCCGTGGATCCATCGATGGTCAGCATGGCAGTCGACTCTCCCTCGATGAGCGATACCACGATCCCCGGCCGCGGCTCACCCCGATCGCAGGGCGCTGGCCACGGCGCTTATCCGTGTGTATAACCGACTAGAGAACTTTCTATGACCCGCAAATCCACGGTGGTCCTCGGCATGCTCGGCCCGACGCTGGACACCGGCAAGACGCCGGAGCGCTGGTCGCGGTGGCGCCCGAGCGTGGCGCTCTGCCAGCACGAGGACCTGATCGTCGACCGGTTCGAGCTGCTCTACCAGCGCCGGTTCGAGGCGCTGGCCGGGACGGTGATGGGCGATGTGCGGCACGCCTCGCCGGAGACGGACATCCGCGGTCACGTGATCGAGGTGGACGACCCGTGGGACTTCGAGGCGGTGTATGGCGCGCTGCACGACTTCGCGAGGGCGTACCCGTTCGCGCCGGACCGGGAGGATTACCTCATCCACATCACGACGGGCACGCACGTCGCGCAGATCTGCCTGTTCTTGCTCACGGAGTCGCGTTACTTCCCCGGGCGGCTCATCCAGACGTCGCCGCCGAAGCGCGACCGGACGGAGCTCGCGGCCGGGTCGTTCACGATCATCGATCTCGATCTCTCGAAGTACGACCGCATCGCGTCGCGCTTCCAGAAGGAGCAGCGCGAGGGGGTGTCGTTCTTGAAGAGCGGCATCGACACGCGCAACGCGGGGTACAACCGGCTGATCGAGCGGATCGAGCACGTGGCGATCGCGTCGCGCGCGCCGATCCTGCTCATGGGCCCGACGGGGGCGGGGAAGTCGCAGCTCGCGCGGAAGATCTACGATCTCAAGAAGGGTCGCCGGCAGGTGAGCGGCGATTTCGTGGACCTGAACTGCGCGACGATCCGCGGCGACGGGGCGATGTCGTCGCTGTTCGGGCACACGAAGGGCTCGTTCACGGGCGCGCTCAAGGACCGTCCGGGTCTGCTCCGCAAGGCGCACGAGGGGGTGCTCTTCCTCGACGAGATCGGCGAGCTCGGCGCGGACGAGCAGGCGATGCTGCTGCGCGCCATCGAGGAGAAGGCGTTCTTGCCTGTCGGCTCGGACAGGGAGGTGCGGAGCGAGTTCCAGCTCCTGGCCGGCACGAACCGCGATCTGTCGCAGGAGGTCGCGGCGGGGCGCTTCCGGGAGGATCTCCTGGCGAGGATCAACCTGTGGACGTTCCGGCTGCCGGGCTTGCGGGAGCGGGTCGAGGACATCGAGCCGAACCTCGACTACGAGCTCGACGCCTCGGCGCGGCTGCTCGGCGTGCGGATCACGATGAGCCGCGACGCGCGCGAGCGGTTCCTCCGGTTCTCGACGTCGCGAGAGGCGCTGTGGCTTGGCAACTTCCGCGACCTCAACGCCGCCGTGACGCGGATGGCGACGCTCGCGCCCGGGGGCCGCATCGGGCCGCCGATCGTCGAGGAGGAGATCGCGCGGCTCTCGGAGGCCTGGCGGCGGGCGCCGGCGGCCGGCGGCGCGGGCGGGGGAGAGGACGGCGAGGACCTCGTTGTCGCGGCGCTCGGCGCGAGGCGGGCGGCGGCGCTCGACCCGTTCGACCGGGCGCAGCTCGCCGAGGTGCTGCGGGTGCTGAAGGGCGCGCGGTCGCTGTCGGAGGCGGGACGGGTGCTGTTCGCGGCGTCGCGGGCGAAGAAGAAGAGCGTCAACGACGCGGACCGGCTGCGGAAGTACCTGGCGCGGTTCGAGATCGAGTGGAGCGAGGTGGCGGGGGGAGGGTAGGGAAGAGCAGGGAACGGAGATCTCGGTTCCGATGGCCGCGTCAGCGCCGGCCTGCCGTGAGCTGGCGCGCAAGCGTACGGTGGCACGCTTCCTTCGGGCTTCTCCTTAGGGGCGTATCGGGGGTCACGGCGGTGGCGGACGGCGCTCCGACGCACGACAGAGCATGCCTGGCCAAGACAAAAGCCCAAAGGAGCGCATGTGTCTCAGCCGTTGTCGCGCGTCACGGTCCTGCTCCGCGAGCGGAAGGACGAGCTCCTGCGTGAGTGGACATCCCGTCTGCGGAACGATCCGAAGATCCCCCAGGCCCGCGAGCTCAACGAAGAGGACCTGAGAAACTCCACCCCGAAGCTCCTCGACGACCTCATCGACTCGCTCACGCAGAGCGCGCAAGCAGGCACGGCAGGCGGGGCCAGCGGCCAGGAGATCGGCAGCTCGGACTCCGCGAAGTTGCACGTGTCTCATCGTCTGGCCCAGCGCTACACGCTCGCGGAGGAGCTGCGCGAGCTCGGCACCCTTCGCTCCGTGATCATCGAGCTCTGCGCGCAGGAGCGGGTGATCCTCGGCGGCGAGGAGGCCCAGCTCGTGCATTCGACGCTCGACGAGGTGATGATCACCACGGCCGTCGAGCTGGAGAGGGCGAGCTCCGCCGAGCTCCGTCGTGACGTCGTGCTCCGCGAGCTGTTCATTGCGGTCCTCGGGCATGACCTGCGCAATCCGCTCGCTGCCATCCAGTTCGCCACCGCCTCGCTGCTCAAGCGCGAGGACGTCACGGCCGCCGTGACGCGGCTCGTCCAGCGGATCGCCGCGAGCAACGACAGGGCGGCGCGGATGGTCGAGGACATGCTCGACATGACGCGCATCCGCGCCCACGACGGTCTTCCTGTCGATCCGAAGCCGGTCGATCTAGGCTCGATTTGTGAGCAAGTGGTGATGGAGCTCGAGTCCAGTCACCCGGAGCATACCCTCCGCTTCAATGCCCGAGGCGACGCGCACGGCACGTGGGATCCGGGCCGGATGGGGCAGCTCCTGTCGAACCTGATCGGCAACGCCGTCGACTACAGCGCGCCTGAGGAGCCGGTGCAGGTCGAGCTGCGCGGGGAGAAGAAGGCCGTCGTGCTCGAGGTGAACAATCGCGGGATCCCGATCCCGCCCGAGCTGTTGCCGGTGATCTTCGATCCGTTTCGTCGGGGCGAGCAGAGGCAAGAGGACCTGCGACGGACGAAGGGGCTCGGGCTGGGTCTCTTCATCGCCAAGGCGATCGTCGACGCCCACGGGGGCTCGATCCAGGTCACCAGCACGCAGGAGGAGGGCACCACGTTCCGCGTCTCGCTCCCTCGCTCATCGTAGCGCGGTCGCTTCGCCCGCGTACGGCCTCGAGCGACTCATCCTTCCGGGGCCTCGCCGAGCGCGCGCATTGCGCGCACAACTCTGATCCAGGCGGCGAGCGCCGGCGCCGCTCGGTCGCGGCGGAGCGCGTGAGGCTCCGCAAGAGCCGCAGAGATGTCACTGCCCGTGTTTGGCGTACGTGCCCATGAGGGTCGCTTGTGCGAGGACGTGGCCCTTCATCGCGGCTTCGAGCTCGCGCCGGGTCGGCGTGCCGAGGTCCGGCAGCTCGGTGTCGAGCGCGAACAGATCGAAGAAGTAGCGGTGGCGCCCGATCGGCGGGCTCGGGCCGCGCCAGCCGGTCTCCCCCCAATCGTTCAGGCCCTCGCGCGTCCCCGGCGGCAGCGTCTGGCGCGTCGCGCCTTCAGGGAGCGACCGGGCGTCGGCGGGCAGACCGTGGAGCACCCAGTGGACCCAATCGCGCTTCGGAGCCTTCGGATCGGGCGCGTCGGGGTCGTGGACGACGAGGGCGAAGCTCTTCGTGCCCGGCGGCGGGTCCGACCACGGGAGCGGAGGGGACACGTCCTCGCCGTCGCTGGTGTAGCGCGCCGGGATCGGCTGCCCGTTCGCGAAGCTCGGAGAGGTGAGTTGGAACGTCATGCTCACCGGAGAGGCACGGGCCATACCCGGAGTGAACGCGCACGGCGGGTGAGCTCGGGCGGTCGATCGCTCGTGGTACGGCGCTGTGCAGCCCGGCGGCCGCGAGGCCCGCCGCACAAGCGAGCGGGGCCGAGGGCGCTTGTCGAGGAGGCCGCGTTCGAGTCGCCCGTGTGGCGTCCCTGGCGGCGGCTGCCGGCCTCGACGCGGAGCGCCGCGCTGTCGATGGAGATCTGGTGGTATCACCACCTCTGTATATTTACCGCTTCAGTCAACGGTCGCACCCCGCTCGGTGACATCGGCATGGTCCGCTGCTGTCTACGCCATAGTGCGCTTGACTTTACCGGTTCATATCAACGGCGCCGATCGATGACGGACGTCGCCTCCGCTGTTGATCGTGGCGCCCCGATGCCCCAGAGTGCCCGGCTCTGGAGGTCAGTTTCGATGGCTTTGCGTTCATTTCACCAGTCAGGTCTCCTGGTTCTTCTTGCGCTTGGGACGGTCGCGCTCCTGCCGGCCTGCTCGGACGACGACGGCGGCTCGTCCGGCAGCCCCGGGGGTACGGGTGGCGCGTCGGCGAGCTCCGGGAGCACCGCGGCTCAGGGCAGCGGGGGCGCGGGCGGCGGCACCGGCGGCGGCACCGGCGGGGCCGGCGGGTCCGGGAACACGGGCGGCGCCGGGAACACGGGCGGCGGTGGCAGCGGCGGCGGTCCGGACGCGCCGGGGCTCACGCCCAATCCCCTCGTCTCCCGCGGCAAGCCCGCCTTCGCCTCGAGGGGGACGGCGTCGGTCATCAACGACGGCAAATACAGGTCGGCGGGGACCTGGATCGCGGGCAAACCCATCGCAGGCGAGCCGGCCTGGGTCGCCATCCAGGTCGGCGGCGGGTACGAGCGGCTGCTCCTCAGCTGGTCGGCCTCGTACAACTACAACTACACGGACGTGCAATACGGGGCGCCGAGCGCCTACCGCGTGGAGACGTCGAGCGACTCCACGAACGGCTCGGACGGCACCTGGAAGGGCGTCGCCGAGGTGACCGACAACCCGGTCCGCACGCGCGCCCACAGCTTCGACTTCGGCGGTCAGAGCTGGGTCCGGCTCGTCGTGACCGAGGCGCCCGCGGCGTCCGACGAGTCCGGCGTCCAGCTCGACGAGATCGACGTGCACGACATCTCGAACGGCGCGGAGGACACGTGGTTCTTCTTCGGAGACAGCATCACGGCGTTCGCCTACGACCGCGACACCCCGGCCACGCAGCCGAGCTTCGCGGAGAACGTGCACGCGGCGCACGAGGCCCACTACCCCGCGATGATCAACGGCGGCATCGGGAGCGAGCTCACAGACGACGCGCTCGACCGCCTCGATGAGGCCCTGGAGCTGAACCCCGATTACCGCTTCTTCGCCATCGGCTACGGCACCAACGATTCGTGGGGCAACCACACCGACGCGAGCACCTTCAAGTCGAACCTGCAGGAGCTCATCGACAGGATCGAGGCCGCGGGCCGCGTCCCGGTGCTCGCGCGCATCCCGTTCTCGCCCGACGGCAACCACGACACGCTCGATGTGTTCAACAAGGCGATCGACGAGCTCACGCTGGAGAACGCCCTCGTCGCAGGGCCGGATCTGTATGCGTGGTTCGAGGGGCACCCCGAGCAGCTCCAGCCGGCTCCCGACCTGGTGCACCCGCTGCCCGCGGGCCGGATCGCCATGAACAAGCTCTGGGCCGAGGCCGTGGACGCCCTCTACTCCGGCCAGCAGTAGCGCGCGACGGCGCGAGGCGACCCGCGCGCGACGGCGCGCGGCGACCCGAGGCGACGCCGGCGCGGCGCCGCCGGCCGGCGCGCGTGCGGCTCTGAGCGGCCTCGCCACGCTGCGCGGCGTGCGGCCCTGAGCGGCCTTGCCACGCTGCGCGGGAAGCGACACGATGCGCCTCGCGACCGGGCCGCGCGCCACGTGACGCGGCGGCTCGCGGTCGCCGGAGCGGAGCCGTGATGGACGACGATCGGGAAGAGGAGGACACGAAGAGGGACATCGCTCCCTACGTGCCGCGCCGCCCCGTGATGGCGGTGATCGGCAACGGCCTCGCGCTGGACGCGGAGACCGAGGCCCTGTGCGTCGAGCTCGGGCGGCGCGCCGTCGAGGCGGGGTTCCGGCTCGTCACCGGCGGGCTCGGGGGCGTCATGGCCGCCGTCTCGCGCGGCGGGCGCGAGGCGGCGACCTGGCGAGACGGCGATATCGTCGGGCTCCTGCCCGGGTACGAGGCCTCCGCGGCCAACCCGTACGTGGACATCGTCGTCCCCACCGGCCTGCAGATCGGGCGCAACATCCTTGTCGTCGCGGCGGCCGACGTCGTCGTGGTCGTCGGCGGGGGCGCGGGCACGCTGAGCGAGATCGCCGTCGCCTGGCAGCTCGGCAAGCCGCTGCTCGCGCTCGCGGCGAGCGGGGGCTGGGCGAGGCAGCTCGCCGGAGGGCGCGTGGACGACCGGCGCTCGGATCACATCGCGTCGGCCGCGAGCGCGGAAGAGGCCGTCGCGGCGGCGTGGGACCTCGCCGGCCGCGGCCGCGCCGGCCGGGCTTGAGCCGCCTCCGCCGGCACGACGAAGACTGGCGCTCTGGCGGCAGCGCGCGTGACGTGGCCTGTCGGGAGATCGCGGCACGCCACTCCTGACCTCGGATCGCGGGCCGTTGTGCCCGAGCGTCGATGAGCGAAGAGGGCCAGTGTCCCCGGGCCACCTCCACGTGGGCCGTCGAGCCGGCCGCGAGGCAGCCCGTGCTAGGCTCGGCGCCGATGTCCGGAGCGGAAGAGGAAGAGGTCCGTCGGCTGAAGGCCCGCGTCGGGACGATCTTCCACGGGAAATGGCGGCTCGACGCGCTGATCGGGGCGGGGGGAATGGCGGCCGTCTACGCGGCCACCCATCACGTGGGGCACCGCGTGGCCATCAAGGTCCTGCACCCGGAGAGCGCCGTGTCGCGCGAGCTCCGCGCCCGCTTCGAGCAGGAGGCGCTCGCCGCCACGCGGCTCGGCCACCCGGCCGCGGTGCAGGTCCTCGACATCGACGTGACCGAGCAGGGAGAGCCGTTCCTTGTCATGGAGCTGCTCGACGGGGAGAGCCTCCGCGAGCGCGCTTTGCGGCTCGGCAGCGTCCCCTTGCCCGAGATCCTCGCCCACGTGGACACGCTCCTCGAGGTGCTCCGGGCCGCGCACGACGCCGGGATCGTCCATCGGGACATCAAGCCGGACAACCTCTTCGTGACGCGCGACGGGCGGCTCAAGGTGCTCGATTTCGGGATCGCGCGCATGAAGCAGGGCGGCGCCGGGCTGAAGACGCGGACGGGCGCGATGCTGGGCACGACGAGCTACATGGCGCCGGAGCAGATCCTCGGGAGGAACGTGGACGGGCGGGCCGACCTCTATGCGGTGGGCGCGACGATGTTCACCCTGCTCGCGAACCGGCGGCTCCACGACGCGGACGCGCTCACCGAGGGAGAGCTCCTCGTGAAGATGAGCACGACGCCGGCCCCCCCGCTCGCGACCGCCGCGCCCGGGGTGGATCCGCGGGTCGCGCGCGTCGTGGACCGCGCGCTCGCCTTCCAGGTCGAGCGGCGCTACCCGGACGCGCAAACGATGCTCGCCGACGTGCGCGCGGTGCGCCGGGGCGAGGAGCCCCCGTTCGCGACGGCGGTGCCGGCCGCGTCGGCTGTCTCGACGGCGCCTCCGCCGGCTCGAGCCCATCCGGGCGCGAGCGCCGCGCCTCTACCGCGCGCGCCGGGACCGCCGCAGCTCGCCGTCGTCGGCGGGGTGGCGGTGCTCCTCTTCTGCGTGGGCCTCGGGGCGGTCCTGCTGCTCTGGCCCTCCCGCGATCGGGGCGCTCGCGAGGGCGGCGCGCCGACCCCGGTGTCCCTCGAGGACATCGCGCAGGCCCAGAGCTCCCTGGCGCCCGCGGCCAGCGCCGCCGGCTGCGCGCCGGGCGTGCCTTGCTCCTGCGGGGTCGGCAGCCCGGGAAACGCGCCGAAGAGCTGCCTGCTCACGTGCGGCGAGGCGTCCGGCTGCAGGCCGAGCTGCGCCGATCGCGAGGTCTGCGAGAGCCGCTGCGCCGGCGACTGCCAGTCCTCCTGCGCGAGGAGCACGTCGTGCGACACGAGGTGCACGGACAACTGCTCTGTCGAGTGCCGCAACGCGGAGACGTGCCAGGCCACCTGCGGCGCCGGCTGCTCGGCCACCTGCGAGGACGTGGGCCAATGCCGCTCCGTCGTGGGCGACGGCAGCATCGTGCGGTGCAACCGGGTTGGAGGGTGTGAGGTGACCTGCACGGGCTCGTGCGCGGTGTCGTGCTCGAATACCGGAGGGGGATGCCCGGTGACGTGCCAGGGGCGGGGCCCCGCGGTGAAGTGCCGCGACGGTCACAAGGCGTGCGGGGACGGCTGCTCGCTGCCGCGGTGAGGCGGCCCTGGCCGGGCATCTTCATCTGAACAGGCGCGGATCGAACCGAAACGGAACGGGCGCTGATATCCGCAGCGTCCCGAAGGCGGGATGCTTCGGATTCAGAAGGATATTGTTCTCGGCTGGGAGGATCGCGCTCGGAACCCGCAGCAGCAGACCGGCAGTACCGGCCACCCAGCCATCGCCGATTTGCTGCACCTCGGCGGGCGGAGGAGAGTCCGCCCACCCTGGCGGGAGCGTCCCTTGGTCGACGTCCGTCAGATACGAGGAATCGAAGTCGACCCGAATGAGCGAATACGCGTCCAGCGGCGCTGTCGCCTGGAGATGCACCAGCACTTCCAGCGCACACAGGGAGAGCGACTCGCCAAGGTAGACCATCGCCGTGCCGGGGCTGTTCCAGCGGCCACCGTACAGGCGAGCACCTTCGCCGCTGAATGCGTCGTGAGCGAACTTGGTCTTGAGCAAACGCCACGCTGTCGACATCAGACGGCGACGCCGTGCTCCAGGCGTCCTATGAGGTTCTCGACCTCGCGGGCGCCCACGTCGGTCGAGGCGAACTCGAGCGGCGTGGATCCTCCGAGCGCTCTCTGCGGCGTCTCCAGCCACCGCTTGGCCGCGTCCCGGTCACCTTCGAACAGGTCGATGGTCAGCGCGAACACGCGGGAGGCGCGGAGCAGCCGGTCGGATTCTTCAGGCTGAAGCTGGCCCGCTGTCTTGCGGCGCACGAGCGTGCGATCCGTGATCTGGATCATGTGACCCAGCTCGGTGAGCGACAGATTGGTTTCTCTGGAGAACCTGTCCAAGGCCCTGTAGGCGAAGCCTGCGCGCACGGCAGCCGTGAGCGACACCGGATCCGTCTTGGGGAGGCCAAGCAGGACCGTCGCGTACCGGTTCGAGGCCGCCAGGCGTTGGGGGCTCGAGGAGGGGCCTTTGGGTGCCATTTGGCGTAAATGTACCCGCCATGTGGCGCGAGGTCAAGCGCCCCTCTCTCCCGGCACAGCTCTCCTGGCCGACCGCGCCTCACAGCCGCGCCTTGCGCAGCGCGAGCAGCCAGTCGTTGAGCTCGCCCTGGTTCGGGGGCTCCTCCGGCAGCGCGGCGTGATCGTGGGCCGCCTCCAGGGTCGTGAAGGCCCGGGAGATCTGCTCTGTCCAGCGCGCGGTGATGTCGGGGGCGAGCGCCGACTTCTCTCCGGCGCGCTTGGCCTCGATCAGCTCGCGCGCGGCGCTGAAGCCGTAGAGGTCGAGGAGCGCGGTCACGTCGGTGACGAGCTCGCCTGTCCGGAGCGCGTGGGCGCCGGTCAACGTGGTCCTGAGGACGTAAAGGAGCTTCTTCGCCGACGCGCGGCCGCCCGCCTCCCAGGCGCGGAGCTGGCTCGTGGCGAAGCCGACGTAATGGCGGAAGATCCGGCGCGACAGCGCGGCGGCGACGAGCGGGCGGAGCGAGGCGAGGTCGGGATCGACGTGGAGCTGGAGAGGGCCGAGGATCCGCTCGATGTAGTTGCCGTTGCCCTGGAGGACGCCGAGCAGGACGGGGTGGATCTCGTTCGACGTGTAGTCGATCTCGACGCCGTCGATGACCTCCATCCGCTCGGGGCTCGCGTTGCTGCGGAGCAGGCCGAGCAGCTTCTCGGTGGGCTCGACGTGCACCGCCTTGAGATCGAGGTCGCTGTCGGGCGAGGGGAAGCCGTAGGCGTGCGCGCCGCTCAGGGCGATGACGAGGTGCGGCCGCCTGGCCTCCTCCTCGGCGATGACGCGCGCCGCGACCTCCTGCTGCTTTGCATCGAGCACCTGAGTGTTCATCCCTCGTCCCTTCTTTCATCGTCGCCGCGCGCGCGCCCGGCGTCTCCCTCGTCCCAGACCGCGACCGGCGCGGGGGGAGCGTCCTTGCCGAGCGGGCCCGGCGCCGCGGCGACGTGCCGCCGGGCGATCTCCTCGCGGACGCGCCGGAGGAGCGCGTCGGCGCGGGGCACGTCGGGGTGCGGCGGCAGCTTCGTCGCGAGCCGCGCGGCCTCCAGCTCGGGCGTCATCGACTCGGCGAGCTCGATCGTCCGGTCGAGCGGCCAGGCGCCGGTCTTGATGGCGAGGAGCGTCTCGCGGAGATCGCCCTGCACGACCAGATCGACCTCGCCGTCGCGCAGCCAGCGGATCGCGGTCGCGATGAGGCGCACAAGGTTGTAGGCGTTCTTGGGGCGGAGGTCGCGGGCGGGGTCGAGCGGGGCACGGCCCTCTCGCGCGAAGGCGGCGAGCGAGGCGAAGTCGCGCGCGGGCAAGAGGCCCTGATCGTGGAGCGAGCGGTAGAGCTGCTTGATGTACTCCTTCGCCTGGAGCTCCCGGTCGGCCTCGGTCGGCGCGGCGCGCGGGCTGATGGCGGCGAGCTTGCGGGCGACGTCGTCGAGCGACAGCGCCGGGTCGTCCGAGAGCCAGTCGAGCACGCGCTCGCGGTGCTCGGCGAGCCGGTGCGCCTGCGAGAGCCGCTTGAGCTGCGAGAGCGCGTAGCGGCCGAAGCTGCCGTAGATGGCCGACGAGACGAACGCGGCGCGCGCCTCGAGGATCCACGCGCCGATCTCGTCGCGCGCCTCGGCGGTGCGGACGAAGAGCAGCTCGAGGGTGTTCGGATCGGCGCGCAGGGCCTGTCGGATGGCCTTCTCGACCTCCCAGTACGAGGCGCTGCCGTCGGTGCTCACGAGGTCCCGCGGCGGCTCGGCGAGGCCTGTGGTCCAGGGGAAGGGGAGGGCGAAGACGCCGCGCCGGTCGGTGTCGGACCCCTCGTGCGCGAGCCCCCACGCGCGCGACCCCACGACGGCCTCGAGGACGACGGCGGGCAGGAGCGCGTCCCAGGCGGCGCTGCGCCGCTCCGCGTGCCGCACCTGGCCGGTCTTGCGCGGGACGAGCTCGTCGCGGCGGTAGCGGACGACGCCGACGCCGACGAGCATCACGTCGAGCTCGGCGCCGGCCGAGCCGACGACGCGCCCGACGGCGCCCTGGGGGACGCGGCGCTCGCCGAGGACGCGGTCGACCCGGGTGGTCACCTCGGTGCCGTGGGGAAGGGGGACGGCGAGCGGATCGAGGTGGGTGAGGCCGCGCAGGCGGAGCTCCATGAGAGGACGCTACCATGCGGGAGGGCGTGGCCGAGCGGGCTCGTGCGGGACGTACGCCGCGGCTTTCCTGGCCTTGCGGAGGTCGTCCGAGAGGGATCGAGCGTGGTGGGGCGGGGCCCTGACGCGCGGCGAGTCCTGCTGGGGGCCAGTGCGCCGGAGGGTCGGCTGCGGTACGGTGGCCGGCGATGATCACGCGGATCGAGGTCGATGGGTTCAAGTCGCTCCGCGGCTTCGCGCTGGACCTGGAGCCGCTGACGGCGATCGTGGGCGCCAACGGCGCGGGCAAGTCGAATCTGCTCGACGCGCTGCACCTCCTGTCGCGGCTCGCCCAGACCAGCGTCATCGAGGCGCTGAAGAGCGGTCGCGGTGCGATCCGGGATCAGTTCTCGCGGCTGCGGGATGGAGCGGCGGAGAGGATCAGCATCTCGGTGGAGATGCTTCTTGATACAACCAGGGATCCTCCTTGGGAGGAGCCGTCCGTAACGAGGGTGCTCCACAGGACCGAGATCGGGCGCACCGTCCTTTCTTCAGGGCTCGAGGATATCACCATCGACGAACAGCGCTTCGTCATCCTCGATGGTCCGGCGGCGGATACGTGGATCGCGCGGCATCCTGCGCTGGTGCCGTTGGCTCGTTACAATGTCCCGTTTGGCGGGCATAGGGAAAGCGTTTTTAAGCTGGAGGGCACACGACCGGTCGCCGGGCCGGACACTCGGGCCGTTCGTTGGAGTCACTTCGGACTGGAGTGGGACCCTGGCTCCCTCGGAGCCCTTTCGGGTCGTGGCGTTATGGCGGGAGCACGCCCCGCGAGCCTGCTCGGCAAAGTTGCGAGAGAGCTCAGCGCGATCCGCATGATCCATTTCGAGCCTTCCAAGCTTCGCCTCTCCAGCGATCGCGCTGCAGGACCTACGCTCGCGGCCGACGGCTCCAACCTACCTACGGCGCTCGCCGCGCTGGCCCCCGAAGCGCGAGCTCAGATCCGGGCGGATCTCGCGGAGCTCATCTCGGGTTTTCGATCGTTCGAGGTTGTTCCGGCCGACGAAGAACTCCGGCTGGAAATGGAGTTCACGGACGGCGCCCGCGTGCCCGCCCGCGTGCTCTCGGACGGCACATTGCGCCTCATTGCGCTGCTCACGCTTCTGCGTGGCTCGCCGCCCGGTGTGCTGATCGCCGTCGAGGAGCCGGAAAATGGTATTTATCCCGGTCGCCTGCGCGCGCTCATGGACAAGCTTATCGACGCGACCACGCCCAAGGGCGACGTTCTCCCGCCGCAGGTGCTGCTCACGAGCCACTCGCCGGCGATCCTCGCCGCGCTCCACGGAAGGCCCGAGTCGCTCGTCTTCGCGGATCTCGTCCGGCGGGGTGACGACCTCCGCTCCACGCGGATGCGCCACGTGCGCGCTGCCGACGGCCCGGAGCGCGACCCGAGCACCGTCTCCCGGCGGGAGATCGAGCGCATCCTGGACGCCGCGCGCCCGGAGGACGAGGCGTGAACTGGCTGTGCGCAGGAGTTTACGCCGAGGGCCCCACCGATGACCGGTTCCTCTGCAATCTGCTCAACCGGATCTTGCCGCCTCTCGCCGCCGAGATCTGCAAGAGCGTCCCCTATATAGATGACGCCCGGCGCATCAGTGAACCGCGACAATCGCGAGGCGCGAGCCGGGAAGAGCGGATCGCCGCCGCGATCGAGGAGAGCTGGAGCGAGTGCAACCTGTTCGTCGTGCACAGCGACGGCGAGGGCGCGCCCGATGAGGTGCGGCGCGAGCGGATCGAGCCGGGCCTCGCCCGCGCGCGGCGCGCGCGCCCCGATCTCGCCGCGGCCGCCTGCGTCCCCGTGCGGGAGACCGAGGCGTGGATGCTGGCCGACCCCGAGGCGTTCTGCAGGATCTTCGAGACCGACCGGATGCCGCCGCTGCCCTCCAACCCAGAAGCGGAGTCCGATCCGAAAAAGGTCCTGGAGACGGCGCTTTGTGCCCTGGGCGCGCGGATGGGTCGAGGCGTGGAGGATTACTACGCCCTGCTCGGGGCCGAGGTGCGCCTCGATTCCCTGCGACGCCTTCCGGCGTTCCAGCAGTTCGAAGAGGAGCTGCGGAAGGCGATCGCCGCCATCGCGGCCCCGGCCGGCGCATGATCAACCTGGATGATGGCCCCCGGCGGTCATCGCTCGACAAGCAGCGCCGGGCTGCCCGAGAGGGCGAGCGTCACCTTGCCGCCGCTCGCGTCGGCGGAGGTCTTCGCGCCGTCCCACGCGTGGACATCGAACCCCGTGCGCGTCGCGAGCTCGACGTTCGCGGACGCGTCCTCCGTGTCGCTCGGCGTCACGGCCCAGAGGGCGATGCGGCGTTTGCCGTCCTTCTCGAACACGGCGCCTCGCGCGTCCCGCGGCAGCGCGAGCTCCCTCGTCGCGCCGTCATCGTAGGACGCGCCGAAGAGCACCTCGTTGAGGGTGGTGTACGCCTTGCCGAGGTCGGTCTTTGTCGCCTGATCCACGCTGTCGAGGGCGCCGACGTCGTTGTAGAGCCCCATGTGCGCGAACACATCGTCGCTCCCCTCCTCGCCGTTCGATAGAATGAACCAGTCGACGCCCCCGATGCCGTGTGCCTGCGCCATGGTCATCATCTTGATGAGATAGTTGCGCGCGTACTCCGGGCTCCCCACCTCCGGGTACTCCGGCGTCGGCGCGAGCGGCGCGCCGTTCTCCGAGACGTTCCACCCCTGCACCTGCGCGCCGGCGTCGGCGAGCGCCGCGGCGAGAGCGTCCTTCGATGCGAGGAAATCGTCGACGGACGCGTCCGAGCTCTTCGGACTGAAGATCGGGTAATAGTGGAAGTCGAGGACGTCGACGTAGGCGCCGCCCTTCTCCGGGTAATCCGGCGTGACCGCCCCGCCCTCCGGGTTGTCGGTGTAGCGCAGGATCGCCGAGAGGAACGCCGGGTATCCGATGCCCCCCGTCGCGATCAGCGCGTCCGGGTCCGCCTTGCGCGCGGCCTCCTTCGTGACGCGCAGCATTCTTATGTAGTCGAATATCGATCCGTTGAACCGGGGGAGATCGGCGGCCCTGGGCGGCTCGGTGACCCACGTCTCGGTGACGCGCCAGTCGGCCACCCAGTCGGGCTCGTTCCACACGTGCCACACCTGGATCCAGTCCTTGTAGGTGTCCACCGTCCGGTACACGTAAGAGGCCCACGCGTTGCCCGGGTTCACCGTTCCGTCGGCCGAGAAGATCGGCTCGTAAAGGCTCTTCGGGATGTAGTGCTCGTTCTGCCAGTCGGCCGCGCCGGGCGGCGCCGTCGTCAGCTCCACCGACTCGGATCCGATGAGAAACCCGATGTGCTCGGCCATGCCCAGGGCCGCATACGACCGGATATCCCCGAGCTCGATATCGTATCCCCACGCCGCGAAATGGGCCGCTGGGAGCTTGACGCGGAGGCTGCGGACGCCCGCTCGGGCCGCGAGCGTCCCCTCCTTGTCGTCGCCCCAGGCCGCATTGCGGTGGCCGAGGTTGGCGCCGTAACGAAACGCGCGAGGGAGCCCGGCGTTTCCTCCTCCGCCGGAGCCGGCGCTCGCACCTCCGCCGGAGCCGGCGCTCGCACCTCCGCCGGAGCCGGCGCTCGCACCTCCGCCGGAGCCGGCGCTCCCTCCTCCCCCGGAGCCGGCATCGCTGCTGCCCGGCGACTCGTCCCCCGAACCACACGCAACGATCGCTGAAGCGCACAGCAGAACGGACCATCGACGCATGAACATGCCTCCTCCCGGCGGATGCCGGGAGGTCAGCGTAGGGGATCCGGCGCCAGCGAGCCCGTCCGGTCTCCGGCCTCCGAGCGCGCGCCTGCGGGCCACGCGGCGGTCTCGGCCCAACCTGGGCGACCCTGCCCGGCTCCTGCATCACCCCGAGTGAGGAGCGGGGGCTGTCCACTGGCACAAATCATTTGAGCCAAGATGAGCCATGTCGGCTGGCTACCGTCGAACGGAGCGCGTAAAAAGCCGATCAGTCGAGTTGGCTCGCGAATTGCTCTTCGGTGGGCTCGTGCTCGGGATCGGCGGCAGCTCGTGACACACGGAGCCGCCAGTCCCGACCCGTAGCTTGGGAGGAGAGACGAATGAACAAGATGTTCAGGGGTTTTGGGTCGCTCGCGGCAGCCGGCGTGGCATTCGTGGCTGGGCTCAGCGGTTGCGCTTCGCAACCTGATGACGAGGCGGCGCTCGGATCAATCAGCTTGCCGCTCGCGGCGGAGGCGCAGTCCGGAGCGCGATATCGGCTCCGTAACGCCACGTTCGAGATCCGGAGCGGATACTACTGGTACGACGGGGCGGGCGGAGCCGTCACCACCGGCGGCGGGGAGGGCGGCAGCGGGAGCAGCAACCCTCTGTTGACGATCAGTAGCGAGGACGAAGATCCTGACGCGACGTCCATCCTCGTCGATCTGGAGCAGGGCTCGTACAACGTCAGCCTGCTTCCAGGGTGGAACTTCGAGAAGGTCGAGGGCGGCACGGCGACGGAGGTCGAGGCCACGCTGCTATCGTCGCAGACGGTCTACGTCTACGTCTCGCCGCATTCGACGACCTGGGCTCAGTATCGGTTCGGTATCGGGGACAGCGCGCTGTGGCTCAACGGCAAGCTGAACGTCAGCATCGACGTCTACGAACACCCGGACGAGTACTACGGCAACGGGGGAGCGGGCGGCGGGTACGGCGAGGGCGGGTACGGCGAGGGCGGGTACGGAGCCAACACGAGCGTCGGCGTCGGCGGCGCCGGCGCTTACGGCAGCTCGGGCGGCGCCGGCGGCGGCTCGCCGTAACTCGACAGCTCGACCAGCGGCGCCGGCGGTCAGCGCCGGCGCCGGGAGGTGATCTGGCCTTCGCGCCCGCGTAGCCGCTGATAGGAACTTGATCTGCGGACGGGGCTCAGGGTTACGCTGGCGCGCAGCGAGACCCCCGGCAGCCGGCGGGCGGCGCGCCTGAAGATGAGGGACCACGTGCACACTCTTGCCCGATCGCCGCTCGCGGTGGTCGAATACGGCCTGGATCTCGCGATCGCGGAGTGGAACGAGAGCGCCGCGCGACAGCTCGGCATCTCGAGACAGGACGCGATCGGCCGGCCGATCGCCGAGCTGCTGCCCACGCCCGAGGACGATGGATTATGGCGGCGCCTGCTCGACGAGGACAGCGGGGAACGGCGCCTGCGCCACGCCCGGCGCGACGGGGGCCACGTGGCGTGCGCGTGGGCTCACCACCGCGTGCTCGATCCCCGGGGCGAGGCGGCCGGCGTGCTGTGCATCGGCCGCGACGTGACGGTCGAGATCGAGGCGTCCCGGCGCCAGGCGGAGCAGCAGGCGATCCTCCGCGCCCTCGTCGACAACCTGGATGTCGTCGTCTGGGCCTCCGACGGCCGCGGCGTGTTCACCTACTATGACGGCAAGGCGCTCGCGTCGGCCGGCATGAAGCCAGGGCAGCTCGTCGGGCTGAACAATTTCGACCTCTACAAGGAGCACGAGACCGTGGGGTTGCGCACTGCCCTTCGAGGGGAGCCGATCCACAACGTCATGGAAGCGAACGGAAAGCCCATCGAGAACTGGTTCGTCCCGGTCCGAGGCGAGGGGGGCGAGGTGGACGGGGTGGTCGGCATCACCCTCGATCTCACCGAGTCGCGGCGCGCGGAGCAGGAGCTCCGGGAGCGGCTCTCGCTCATCGAGCGGCAGCAGCAGGTCATCCGCCAGCTCTCGACGCCCATCCTCCAGGTCTGGAGCGGCGTGCTGGCGCTCCCGATGATCGGCGTGGTCGACAGCGCGAGGACCGCGGAGGTGATGGACAGCCTGCTCCAGGCGGTCGTGCGCACCCAGGCCCGCTTCGCGCTCCTGGACCTGACCGGGGTCGAGGCGGTCGACACGAAGACCGCGAGCTACCTCGTCGAGCTGGTCCGCGCGATCCGGCTCCTCGGCGCCGAGGGGATCATCACCGGGATCCGGCCGAGCGTCGCCCAGACGGTCGTCTCGCTCGGGCTCGACCTCTCCGAGATCACGACGCTCTCCGACCTCCAGGCGGGCCTCAGGCACTGCATCGGGCGCACGCTGGGCGGACGCACGTAGACTCCCGCGGCGCGTTGACATCGGCCCTGGTCCGGCGAATACTGCGCCTATCGGGCTGCTCCGAGCCCGGCTCCTCGCCTGCCGCCGGCACGGCTCGCGTGAGGGGCGAAGAGGGCGCTGCCCTTCGGCGGTCGTGGCTCGTGATGCTGCCGCTCTCCCGTCGGTGCCGGCCGACAAGGATCGATCTCGGCAGATCACCTGGACAGGCCCGATGGGGAACCGTCACCACCACAAGAAGCTGCGCGCGGACGTTCGGGCCAGGATGGCCAGGACCGGCGAGAGCTACCAGAGGGCCCTCGCGCGGATCCTCGACGAGCGCTCCGCGCCGGCGCCCGCGCGCGGCGTCGATCTCGTGCCGATCGCGTACTTCGGCGCGCCGGCCGCGCTCGCGACGTTCGAGATCGCGGGGCGGCTCGCATGCGTCATCGTATCGAGTCCGCTTCGTCAGCGACCGTTTCCCCACGATCCCCTCGTCGCGCTGGCGATGCGTGGGCCTCGGACCGTCCATTGAGTGATCTTCGCGAGCTCGACTGCCGCGAGGTCATGATGAGCATTTCAACGAGAGATCGAATGGACGCCTTCCGCGCGCGAGGCTTCTTCGTCGTGCGCGATTTCCTCGACGCCGAGGGGCGCGCCGAGCTCCGTCGCGCGTGCGACGTCGCGCTCCTGCACACACGAGCGCTCTCCCGGGAGACGGGTCACTCGACCCCGAGGATCTCGCTCCTCACCGACGGCGTGGCCTGCCTTCAGGACGACCCAGGTGCGCTGGAGCGCATCGCTGCGTTGATCGGCTCCCCACGCGTCTGCGCGCTGCTCTCCGGCCTGGCGTGTCCGGGGGAGGAGGACACGCCGCGCCTAAAGGACGCGCACTATTACCACGAGCCGACCAGGCGGGACTGGGACGGGGACTGGCATCGAGACAGCCAGCTCGGCCAGGCCGATCCCGAGGTCGAGCGCGCCATCGTCGCGACGACGACGTCGGTGCACTTCCGGTTGGCGCTCGAGGACGACGACCGGCTCGAGATCGTGCCCGGATCCCACGCCCGCTGGGACACTCCGGATGAGCTCCGGATCCGCCGAGGCGCCGATCGGACCACGCCGGACATGCCGAACGCCGCGCGCGTCGCCCTGCGAGCCGGGGATGCATGCGTCTTTCACGCGTGGTCCATTCACCGCGCGACCTACCTCCGGGCGCCTCCTCGTCGCACGCTCGACGCGCTCTACGCGTTTGCGCGTCCGACCGTGCGCCGGTGGACTTCGCCGGGGGTATGAGGCGCGACCGGCCGCGCTGTCACGACGCGACAGGTGGGCGATGTCGGCGGAGACGAGGGGCAGGCCGAAGCCGGAGCGCATCGTGGGGCATCGCTCCGGGGCGCCGAGCCCTCCTCCGGCGCGCGGCCGCAACGACTCGTAGCCTGTCTGCACGGTCGAACCACCCTCTCTCAGGGGCAAGGCGCAGATCCTGAGCAACGCTGCCTGACCAGGCACGGTGCAGCGCGCCAGTCACCTCCGTCGTCCGTGCGAGGTCGTCCGCATGGGTCTGAATGGCATGGTCGCCCCACCCTCGCTGCGCCCGCGAGCGCTCCGGGCGCACGGCACGGCCGCGCAGCACGGACATCCTTCAGGATCCGCTCTTGTGCCCACCGCAGATCTCCCAAAAGGAGCTCGTGATTCGAGATGCGGCGGCGGTTGCGCGCAGCGGGCCCGGCTGATAGTGTAGAATTCAATACAACGCGTGCCTTCTTGGAGAGTGGCCAAAACGAAGCGTGACGCCCGGTAGACGGCATGTGTGCTCGATCGCTGGCGTCATGCAGAGATGCACCTCCCGCCGAGGAGTGACCGGCGGCCGATGGCGCACGCCCCAGACGGCCACGCTCACCTGCGTCCGGCGTCGAACGGACAAAGGCTGATTGCGCGCTTGGTTGCTCGCTTAGCTTGGTTCACCACGCCTCTCGATCCTTGTGTGGTCCTTCATCCCGATGACCATCACGACGGCATTGCCGGCGATGATCGTCCTCGAGGACTCGATCAAAGGAGCCTTTCATGAATTGCTCAATCGCGAGATGGATGCCCATCTCATTCGCTGTCGCAGCCACCTGTCTGCTCGGAGGTCGAGCGTCCGCGCGCGCGCCGGAGGGGCACGGAGATCCGCTGAACAGAGACGCGGTCCTCGACTGGAACGCTGTCGCGCTGGACGCAGTTGCAGAGGATTACAGCGGCGACGCCGGGCCGACGGACCAGCCCGGGGCGACGCGCGTCTCACGAGCCCTCGCGATCGTCCACGCGGCGATCTTCGACGCCGTGAACTCGATCGTCAGGAGATATGAGCCGTACTCCGTCCGTCGCCGCGCGCCGGGTGCATCCATCGACGCGGCGGTGGCCACGGCAGCCCACCGCACGCTGACCGCGCTGTATCCGAGTCAGGCGTGGATGATCGACGACAGGCTCGACGAGTACCTGGCGGAGATCCCCGAGAGCCATGCCAAGGAGGACGGTCGTGCGCTGGGCAGCACCGTCGCCAGCAAGATCCTCGCCGAGCGGGAATACGACGGGGCCGAGGAGCCCATGGATTACACCCCACGCCTGGCGCCCGGCCGGCATCGCGTCGATCCTCTCTATCCCGATCAGGGGTACTTGACCCCCGAATGGGGGGACGTGAAGCCCTTCGCCATCGCCAGCGGAGACGAGTTCCGGTCGCCGCCGCCGCCGCCGCTGTGGAGCCTGGCGTATGCGTTGAGCTTCTATGAGCTCTTCGCGCTGGGGGGCGACGGCGCGATCACTCCGACCTTGCGCACTCCGGAGCAGACCGTCGTCGGGATCTTCTGGTCGTACGACGACGCCCCGCGCATCGGGGTGCCGCCGCGGTTCTACAACCAGATCGCGCGGGTCCTCGCGGTCCAGGAGGGCAACTCGGAGATCGACAACGCCCGTTACTTCGCGCTGGTCAACATCGCGCTGGCCGACGCCGGCATCGCCACATGGGAGACGAAATACCATTACGACTTCTGGAGGCCCATCGTCGGGATCCGTCATGCCGACAGGGATGGGAACCCGTTCACGATAGCTGACCGGAGGTGGACGCCCGTCGGAAGCCCCGGCAGCAACCAGGGCCCGGTGCGCATGACGCCATCGTTCCCGGCGTACGTCTCCGGGCACTCGAGCTTCGGGACTGCCATGTTCCAGGTGTTGACCCGCTACTATGGTACAGATCGCATGAATTTCTGCATCATCTCGGACGAGTTCAACGGGATCACGACGGACGCGCAGGGCAATGTCCGCCCCGAGATCGACCGCTGCTATTCCAGCTTCAGCCAGGCGTCTCAGGAGAACGCGTCGAGCCGCATCTACCTGGGCGTCCACTGGAGGTTCGATGCAGTGGCCGGGATCCGTCTGGGCAAAGAGGTCGGAAACGCGGCCTTTGACAGGATCGTCCGGCCACTCCCTTGACGGCCCGCTGAGCGGGGCGCGCCGAGGCGCCTCCCGGACCGCCCGGAGACGGCCGCGCGCGCGGTCGCCTTTCCTCTATCCTCGCGCCCATGGCGCCCCGCCTGCCTCTGCTCCTCCGCCTCGCCGCCGGGCTGGAGGCCCGTCCCGTCAAGGCCGCGCTCTCGCTCCTCATCCTCGTCTCGGTGCTGCCCATCCAGGGCCTCGAAGACGAGCTCCGCCCGTACTTCCTCGGGATCTTCGGCGTGGAGCTCCTGCTCCGGGCCGCCCTCCTGCGCCAGCGCGGGCGCGAGCGGTCGCGCCTCGACGTCCTCCTCTTCGTCTTCGACGTCCTCGCCTGGGTCAGCTTCCTGCCGCTCGAGCAGCTCCTCGACGCGCACGCCGCCCACGCCCTGCCGGTGCTGCGGCTCTCGCGGCTCTTCCTGCTCCTGCGCTTCACGCGCGAGATCGCGGTCGACCTCTACGCGATCCTGACGCGGCGCGAGCTGCTCGAGCAGTTCGGGCTCGTCACGCTGGCCGTCTGGGGGCTCGCGTTCGGCGCGTCGGTGCTGCTCAGCCACCTCGCTGTCGCGCACGACTACGACGGCCGCGGCCCGGTCCCTGACACCACGTTCATCGACCGGATCTGGTGGTCCTTCCGGCAGCTCGAGAGCGCCGACAACCTCGTCGCGAACCTCCGGGTGCACCCCCTCGTCGCCGTCATCTCGCTCGGCCTCACGATGGTGGGCGTCTTCATCACGTCGTTCATCATCGGCATCGGCGCCAACGTGGTCGACCAGGTCGTGCGCGCGGCGCGGCGGCGGCCGGTCGGCTACGCGGGGCACACGCTCGTGATCGGTCCGGTGCACGAGGCGGAGATGCTGGTGCAGGAGTTCGTCCGGCTGTACGAGCGCCACCGGGCGCTCCGGAGCCTCCGGCTCTCGGAGCTCTGGGTGTGGCTCGTCCGCCGCGGGCCCCCGCCGACCCGGCACGCGTTCCCGCGGATGGCGCTCCTCGGCACCGAGAACGACCCGCCCGCGTACCTCTACGCGCCGAGGATGCGCTGGGTGGCCTACCGCAAGGGGGACAGCGCGCAGCCGGAGGCGCTCGGGCTCGTGGGCGCCGCCGGGGTGAAGCGGGCGCTGATCCTCGCGCGGCCCGACGCGGGGCCCGACGCCGACGCCGTGACGGCCATGACCCTGTCCTCGTTCCGGACGCAGAACCGGCGCGGCCACGTGTTCGTCGAGGTGCAGGAGAGCAAGAACCGCGAGCTCCTCCAGGCGGTGGGCGGGCCGGGGACGTATCCGCTCGATATGCAGCGGTTCCTCGGCTTCTTCCTGTGCCAGCACCTGATCACGCCGGGCGTGGAGTCGCTCTACACCGACCTCATGACCGCCGACGGGTCGGAGTTCTACACGCACATCTTCCTGGGCGAGCAAGCGGCGCGGACGGTCGCCGCGCTCGGCGAGGGGCCGGGCGGCGAGATCTCGTTCTCGCGCATGGCGCGCGCGGCCTGCCAGAACAACGTGGTCCTCGCGGGCGTCTTCCTCGGCGAGGCGGTGCCGGAGCGCCGGGAGGGCGAGCTCGTGCCGGCCGAGGGGCTCGTGCAGTGGCTGAACCCGCTGCTCGATCCGGTCGAGGGATCCCCGGCGTGGGCGCTCGGCGCGCGGGCGGGCCGGGTGCCCGCGCGGCGGCTCCGGGGGCTCATCGGCGTGTCGGCCACCTACGCGCCCCTCCGGCGCTACGGGCGAGAGCTCCTCATGGGCCGCGGGATCGCGCCCGCCGCGGGCGCGGATGGCGCGGGGGTGGGCGCGGATGGCGCGGGGGCGGCGCGGACGTGGGCGGCGACGCTCTCGCTGCGCCGCAGCCGCCTCAAGCGGGTGCTGATCGTCGGGTACAGCCCCGCGCTGCCCTCGTTGCTGCACGCGCTCGCGCAGTTCGTCCCGGGGATCGAGGTGACGCTCGTCCTCGGGGAGCGCGGCGACGAGCGGATGCCGCTCGCCGATCGGCTCGCCTCGCTCGGCGTGACGCTCGCGCCGGAGGGCGCGCCGCCGGGATCGAACGGGGCGCCGCTCCCGCTCCCGCGCGGCGGCAGCGCGACGGTGTACACGCAGCACGGGCACGACCTCGCCTCGCTCGCGGTGCGCTGCGCGGCGCGCGGGACGCCGGCCTCCGCGGCGGTGTTCCTGAGCGAGCCCGAGGGGCTCGATCGCGACGCGCGCACGGCGATGCGGCTCATCCGCTTCGCGCGGGCGCTGGAGAGCGGCGAGCTCGCGCGCGGCGCGCGGCTGCACGTGCTCGCGGAGTTCTCCTCGGTGGCCAAGGGCGAGCAGGTCCGGTGCCTGCTCGACGCCGGCAGGTGCGGCTTCGCCGGGCCGGATCGGCTGCGGCTCAGCCTCGTCAGCACCGAGCGCATCAAGAACTATTTCATGGTCCACAGCGCCTTCGTGCCGGGAATAACGACTCTCTACGATGAGATCCTCGACGAGGGCGGGCAGGACCTCGTGCGCGTCGAGGCGCCGCCGCTCGGCCGGACGGAGCGCGCGGACGGCGCGATCGACTTCGAGGATCTCCGGGCGGCGCTCGAGCCCCGGGGCGTGATCCCGGTGGCGGTGGAGCTCGACGACGGCGCCGTGCTCCTGAACCCCGAGCCGGGGCCGGCCCTCGCGCCGGCGCGGATCCGCGCCGTGTACGCGCTCGCGCGCAGCCAGGATCTCGTGGCCGAGGGCGATCGGCAGCCGGAGGAGCGCGACGGCGAGGAGGTCGCGCACGGCGCGGAAGCTCCGCAGATCAGCGCCTGAGCCGCGCGCCGCAGATTTCTTTTCTGCCCGATCGGAGGTCGTACGCGACCTCCGCGGGGAGATCGGTATCCTGGGGTCGTGCCGGAGCGCCCCGACCTGGAGTACGTCGTCCCGATCCTCGCGCGCGAGCTCGCCGGCGCGGTCGTGGCGGCGGCCCGGGTCGACAGCCCGGTGGTGCTGCGCGTCCTGCTCCCGGAGCGCCTCGACGCCCTCCTTTCGGGCGTGGAGATCCGGCGCGTGACGCGCCGTGCGCACGCCGTGGTGCTCGAGCTCGCCGGGGCGCGCGCGCTCGATCTCGTGATCGCCCCGATGCTGGCGGGGCGGTTCTCGATCACGCTGCCGGGGGAGACGCGGATCCCGACCGATCTCGCCTTCTCGCTGGCCCTGAAGGACGGGCGCGAGCTGCGGTATCGCGACGAGGTGCAGATGGGCAAGGTCTACGTGCTCGCGCGGGGCGATTACGACAAGATCCCCGGGCTCGAGCGGGTGGGCCTCGACGTCCTCGATCCGCGGGTGTTCACGCCGGAGGCGTTCCGCGCTGCCGCGAGCGGGCGGCCCGGCCTCGTCAAGGACTTCCTGATGGACAAGGCGGCGCTCGACTCCATGGGAAACGCGTATGCCGACGAGGTGCTCTTCGAGGCGCAGATCCACCCGAAGGCCACGGTCAAGAGCCTCTCCGAGGGGGAGCTCGACGGCCTCCACGCGGCGGTCGCCCGCGTCCTCGGCGACGCGACCCGGACGATCGCCCGGCGGGCGCCGGCGCTCGACGAGAAGCTGCGCGACTTCCTCAAGGTCCGCGGGCGCCCGGGCCAGCCGTGCCCGCGCTGCGGCGACAAGCTCCGTCGCTCGAGCATCCACGGGTACGACGCGATCTTCTGCCCGACGTGCCAGCCGGAGGAGCGGAAGGGCGCGGCCGCGGAGCTCCGCCGCGGCAAGCGCGCGCCGGGGTGAGGCGCGGGAGACGGCGACCCGGGAGAGCGCGCTCGGCTCGCGCGCCTTCACGCGCTCGACGCTCCATGATCCCCCCGGTGATCACGGGAGCTTCCCAGGGGCTCGGTGACGAGGCGGTCCGCTACAGCGTCTCGGGCAGCGGCTTCGGCGGCGCGAGCCCCTCGCTCTTGGCCCTGCACGGGATGCTCGCGCCCTGACAGCCGCACTGGTTCAGGCCGCCGTCGGTGATCTCCCCCGCCGTGCCGAGCTCCGTCTCGACGTTGAGATCGATGAAGTTGCACTCGAGCGTGGTGCGCTCGAGCGCCACCGAGGCGCCGAAGCTCGCGACGGCCGCGCCGTCGTTCCCCTCGATGCGCACGCCGGTCAACGTCGCCTCGGCGTCGCCGAGGTCCTTGGTGATCGTGACACCGTTTCCCAGGAACCCATCGGATGAGCTCCGGGTGCCGCGGACGGTCGTGTCTTCCACGGTGGCTGTCGACCCGAAGATCACGAGGCCCGACTCGACGCTCTCCTCGACGAGCGACGACCGGAGCGCGAGGTGGCCCCGCCCGGCCTGCGCTCCGAGCGAGTGGACCTCGATGCCCCGGCCGAAGCGATCGTCCGAGGCGCGCGGGAGCGTGCGGCGGACCACGACCCCTTCCAGCGTCGCGTCGGCTCCATCGATGAAGACACCCACGGTGCGGCTCCCCTCGATGACGGCGCCGCGCGCCGTGATGTCGCCGTGCAGCGCGCCGCGGGACGCCACCGCGAGCCCGATGCCGTTCCCCCCGTCGCTGTCGCGCGGGAGGGTGTCGCGCACGAGCAAGCCGTCGAGCGCGGCGCCGGAGCCGAGGATCGCGACGCCCGCGTCGCGGCTTCGCTCGACGACGACGCGCTTCAGGGTCGCCTCGGAGCGCAGGCCGTCCGCTACGTCGGCGACGATGTAGATACCCCATCCTGTCTCCAGCTTGCCCGGGTAAGGCCGCGTGTCGCGTACGACCGTGTCCTCGACGATGGCAGACGAGCCCTGGACGAAGATCCCCGCCTCCTCGTTGCCCTCGATGACGCTGCGCTGGATGGCCACCTCGCCCGGCTGGCCCCGGCTGTTCAGGCTCACGAGCACGCCCATCCCTGCGGCGTTTGTGTCGATCCCGGTGCTGTCGCGGATCACGCTGTCCTCGACGGTCGCCTCGGAGGCGATGATGTAGACGCCGGTTCCGCGGCTCTGCTCGACCACGGAGGCGCGCACCGTGATCGAGGCCGGCGCATCGCCTTCTCCCCTGTTGGCGCCGACGCCCGTCCCCCGCGACTCGCCGGACTCGAGGGTGCCTCGCACGACCGACGACTCGAGGACGAGCTCGGCTCCCGCGCTGTGCGCGCCGACCGTATGGGCCTCTTCGATCAGCGAGCCACGGACGGTGAGCTGCGCCGGGCCGTGCTCGTTGTACACCTTGACGCCCTGGGCGCCCGTTTCGTGCACCCAGACCTGCTCGACCACGACACCGCTGGATCCCGAGACCACGATGCCCACGCCCGCGCTGCGGACCGCGACCCCCCGTACCTCGGTCGCGTCGGCGCCCGCGCCCACGGAGATGGCTGCGCCCGTGTCCGGCCCGGCCCCGGCGATCTCGACCCTCGCCGGGCACCTCCCCCACAGCCGTACCGGCTTGTCGATGATCACGTCTTCTACATAGGTCCCCGCCGCGACCGCGACGATCGCGCCGGGCGCGGCCGCGACGAGGCCGTCACCGACGGTCGTCCAGGGCCTCGCCTCCGTGCCGTCGGAGTCGGTCCCTGCATAGGCGGCGTCGACGAACTGGGTCTGCTCGTCCACCGGGAGGTCGCCCCACGCCCCCTCGCCGCACGGCGCGACCTCGCGACAGGCGATCTCCCCCGGCACGGCCATCGTCCCGGCCGGGCAGGGCGCGGGCGGCAGGACGGGCGCGCACGCGCGGTCGCCCGGCGTGAAGCCGGCGCCGCAGGCCTCGGGCGGAATGCCCGCGGGCTCGCACCCCGCAGCCGTCGTGAGCTCGCCGGGCGCGCACCCCGGCGCGGCCGTCCCGCCGCCGCCGTCGCTGCCACCGCCGCCGTCCGGCGCCTCCGCAGGAGGCCCCCCGGGAGCTCCCCTGTCGCAGCCCCCCGGAAGCCACGTTGCCGTGAGCAGCAGGAGGGGCCCCAGGGCCATGGTGCGCCGGCGAGGCGCGCGTCCCGGTCGCCGGTCGGCATCGAGCGCAGCAGTCCTGGTGTTCATGAGGTGCCTTTGCACGAAAGGCCTGGGAAGTCGATCCGCGCTCCGAGCCCCGGCGCCCGCCCCCGGACCCTGCTCGACGGGCGCCGGCTCCACCCGGACGCAATGAGTCAAGAGCCCTCCCGGAGTGGCCATGAAAAGTTATGCTCTCGATGTTCCGGAGAGCGAGGCTGCAGAGCGGCTGGAGTGGTCCCTCGTGCGACTCTCGGTGACACGGCGCGGTCTTTAGGTCTATGCTGCCGGGCGCAGGAAACGCAGTATGATTTACTCCTCCCGTCGTTCACCCCATTGCCTGGCCGGTATGGCCGTTGTGCTGCTGTCGCTGCCGGGCTGTGCCCTCGACACGAGGGGCACCGGCCAGCCAGAACGATCCGAGCCTCGACCGGAACAACCCGCGGAGGGGGATACGCCTGGAGACCTCGGTGAAGCGCCCGCCGAGGCGCCGGGGAACGCACCCCCGGAAGAACCCGCCGAGGTCCCCGCCGAGGAGCCCGCGAAAGAGCCCGTGGAGGAGCCCGCGGCGCTGTGCGACGCGTCAGATCCGTCGCTGATCGCGTGCTTCGCGTTCGAGGGGGACCCCAACGACGGCTCCCGGCACAAGTTCAAGCCCGAGCGGGCGCAGAACCTGAGATACGAGCCCGGCAAGGACGGCCAGGCGCTCAGGGTGACGCGGGGGAGCAGCCTCGAATTCCGCCACGACGCCGCGTGGACCGCCCCTGCGATGACCATCGATGTCTGGATCAACCCGGCCACCCTGCCGGAGAGCGGGCGATATGCCGTGATCGACAGCGGCGGGAAGCCCTCGATCTTCCTGATGGCGGGCGGGGAGATCCGCTGCACGATGGGGGTCGAGCGGAACGTGCCTCACTCCCTCGTTCCAGGCGAGTGGACGCACATCGCGTGTCTCTCGGACGGCCAGACGCAGAGCCTCTACGTGAACGGCGTCGAGATCGACCGGAGCTCCTCCGGGGCGGTGATCGCCTCGGGCGAACAGCCCATCTTCATCGGCTCGGAAGAGCCCTCGGGCAAGGACGAGCTCGACGGCCTGCTCGGCAGCCTCCGCGTCTTCGGCCGGACGCTCTCGCCCCAGGAGATCTGCGCGGCCGCCGGCAACGACGCCTGCTGAGCGGCGCGGGCCGCGCGCCTGCCCCAGCGGGGAGCAGCGGCAACCGAGGCGGGACGGCGACGGGGAGCGGCCGCCCGTGGAGCGAGCCCCGGCGGGTGTGGCCAGGGCCGCGCGAGCGGCTTTTCGGGTGACAGCGGCGAGCCCCGGCGGGTACGGCCAGGGCTGCCAGGAGAGCGCGCGTCCGGCGCGACAGGGGGAGGAGAGGGAAGAGAGAGACGCCTCAGAAGGCGGCGTCGCGGAGCTTGGCCTTGTACTCCGCCTTGTACAGATCGTGGCAGGTCTTGCAGCTCGCCTTGGCGCCGTCGATGTCGCCCTTCTTGGCCTTCTCCACGCCGTCCTTCGAGATCGCGACCCACTTGGGCATCCCGGGCGGCGGCTTCGCCGCCACGTACTCCAGCGCCGACGCGATCTTCGCGCCGTCGCCGCTCGTGGTCGCCGACTGCATCACCGTCTTCATCCAGCCCTGCATCGGACAGGGCTTCTGTCCTTTTGCACCACAGCCGAAATCTTTGCCCTCGGCAACAGAAGCGGGGACGTCCGCCGTCCCGCCCGCGGCCCACGCCGCGCCCGCAAAGGCAATGCCGACGCTCATCAACACGGCACTCATCAAGCTCTTGCTCATCGACATCCGACGTCTCCTGTCAGGTAAGGGCAAGCTCAGCCAATTCATCGCAGCTCCGTGGCTGGATGTCAACACACCTTGACCGCCGGGCGAGCCTGCGAACACCACCGGGGCGCAGACGAGGTCCGGGGGGAAAATCTTCAACCGCCGAGCAAGGCCGCGAGCACCACCGGGCGCAGATAACGTCTGGAGAGAAAAATTTCATTCATGATGTCCGCGCCGAGGCGGTCCTGGCGCCCTCCGCGTCGCCTTGGGAAAAATCCGCTGAAAATGGATCTCGTGATCGCCGTGCGCGATGAGCGCGGACGACGATGGCGGGCGGCAAGAGCGCGTGTCTGCGATGTCGACCGAGAAGATCGAGGCGCTGACGCTCATTCGATAGCTGATCGAGGCGGGTGAGCTGAAGCCGGTCATCGATAGTCGCTATCCACTGGAAGCGATGGAACCGATGGAACCGATGACCGCGGCTCACCGGTAGATCGGCACGGGACGCAAGAAGGGGAGCGTGGTCATCACGGCGGCGCATGACGCGTCCAGCGGGACAGCGCGGTCGCCCGCTGTGCGTATCGGACTACACAGGAGGCGGCTCGCCCGCATGCTCCGAAGCGGTCCGCCCATCACAGAAACCCTCCTCGTGGGTGGCGCACCCACGCTCGACGCGTCGTCTGGTGATCTTGCGCACCAAGCGGTCAGACGCGATACCGTCGTTTCCCGGTCATGCCGCAAGTGCGGAGCACCGTTCCTCCCCGGGCGCGCGTTCTTCGAGCGGCTTCACCCGCGACGCATCGCATCGCGTCGCGCGACCGACCCGGACGCGCACGCCACGAGGGGAGTCCGCGCGCCCATCCAGGCGTGGATCCGGCCCAGGGGGGGCCGCGCGCGTGATATCGCTGGATCCACGGCCGTTGATGCAGGTGGGAGAGATCGTCGACGCGCGGTTCGAGATCGAGGCCCTCGCGGGCTCGGGTGGGATGGGCCACGTCTACCGATCGCGCGATCTGTGCAGCGGCGACACGGTGGCTCTCAAGGTGCTTCGCCGCGCCGGCAAGAGTGAGCTCCGCCGCTTCTCCTGCGAGGTGCAGACGCTCTCGGCGCTGCGCATCCCCGGTGTGGTCCGGTACATCGCTCACGGCCTCACGGCGGACGGCAAGCCGTATCTGGTGATGGAGTGGCTCTCCGGCGAGACGCTCGCCGAGCGCATGGTCCAGAGGGGGCTCACCCCGGCCGAGAGCGTCGATGTCGTCGCGCGCGTGGCGGAGACGGTCGGCGCCCTCCACCGCCAGGGCGTCGTGCACCGCGACCTCAAGCCGAGCAACCTGCTCCTCGCCGAGGGGCGGCTCGACCGGGTGATGGTGCTCGACTTCGGGATCGCGCGCTTCCGGATCGATCAGCAGCTCACGATGCCGGGCACCGTCCTCGGGACCCCGGAGTACATGGCGCCCGAGCAGGCGCGCGGCGAGCGGAGCGTCGACGCCCGCGCCGACGTGTTCGCGCTCGGCTGCGTGCTCTTCAAGTGCCTCACCGGGCGCGCCGCGTTCCAGGGCGTCGGGGTCCTCGCGGTGCTGGTCAAGGTGCTCCTCGACGAGCCGCCGCGCGTCCGCGAGCTCCGCCCCGAGCTGCCGGAGCAACTCGACGCGCTGGTCGCCAGCCTGCTCGCGAAGCAGCCCGACGAGCGGCCCCGCGACGGCGCGGCCGTGGCCGAGGCGCTCGGCGCGGTCGACCTCCGCAGCCTGTGCGCGGCGGCCGGGAGCGAGCCCGCCGCGCCGGTGCGCGTCCTGGAGCTCACGAGCAGCGAGCGGCGCGTCACGTGCCTCGTGCTCGCGCACGAGCGCTCGGAGCCCGACGAGGAGACGCGCTCGCACGAGGAGGAGCAGGCGCGGGCGCTGGAGCGCGCCGAGGAGCTGCGCGCGCTCGCGGCGCGCTACCAGGGCCAGATGGAGCTCATCGACGCGCGCTCGCCGCTCGTGGTGCTGACGAGCGCCGAGGCGGCCACGGATCTCGCGGCGCAGGCGGCGCGCTGCGCGCTGGCGCTGCGCGCGCTGCTCGGGGGGGCGACGGTCTCGCTCGTCACGGGGCGGGCGGAGCTCACGTCGCGCATCCCGATGGGCGAGCTCATCGACCGGGCGGTGCAGCTGTTGCCGGCGCGAGGTGAGCCGGCGCCCGCGGCCGCGGTGCGCATCGACGAGGTGACGGCGGGGCTGCTGGGCGGCCGGTTCGAGACGAGCAGCGAGGGCGGCGCGCGCTTCCTGCACGGGGCGCGCGACGACCTCAGGGTGGCGACCGCGCCGGCGCTCCTGGGCAAGCCGGTGGCGTGCGTCGGGCGGGAGCGGGAGCTCGCGGTGCTGACCGCGGAGCTCGCGCGAAGCGTCGAGGAGTCGACCTCGGGCGCGCTGCTGGTGGTCGCGGCCGCGGGGATGGGCAAGTCGCGGCTGCGGCAGGAGTTCCTCGAGAAAATGTCGGCGCGCGGGGCGCGACGGGACCTCGGCGGGCGCGGGGACCACGGCGTCAACGGAGCTCACGGCGAAAGCGGAGCTCACGGCGAAAGCGGCGCCAGCGGCTCCCATGGCGAAAGCGTGGAGGTGTGGTTCGGCCAGGGCGACCCGATGAGCTCGGGCTCGGCGTTCGGGCTGCTGTCGCGCGCGCTGCGGGGCGTGATGGGCATCGTCGACGGCGAGCCGCTCGAGGAGCGGCGGCGCAAGGTGAGGGCGCGGGTCGAGCGCCACCCGGAGCTCGACGTGGGGCGGGTCAGCGCCTTCCTCGGCGAGCTGGTGGGCGCGCCGTTCCCGGACGACGACATCCAGGTCGGCGCCGCGCGGCGCAACCGGCAGCTGATGGGCGATCAGCTGCGGCTGTCGTGGGAGGAGTTCATCCGGGCCGAGTGCGCGAAGCAGCCGGTGGTGCTGATCCTCGAGGACCTCCAGTGGGGCGACCTCCCCACGGTGACGATGGTGGAGGCGGCGCTCCGGAGCCTGAAGGACCTGCCGTTCCTCGTGCTCGGGCTGGGCCGGCCCGAGGTGCACGAGATCTTCCCCGGGCTGTCGAAGGGCCGCTTCGGCAACCAGATGATGCTGCCGCCGCTCACGCGACGAGCGAGCGAGCGGCTCGTGCGCGCGGCGCTGGGCGACGAGGTGAGCGCGGACGTCGTGGCCACGCTTGTGGACCGGGCCGACGGCAACCCGTTCTACCTCGAAGAGCAGGTCCGGGCGGTGGCGGCCGGCCACGGCGCGGACCTGCCCGAGACGGTGCTGGCGATGGTGCAGGCGCGCATCGAGGCGCTCGACGCCGAGGCGCGGCGCGTGCTGCGGGCGGCGAGCGTGTTCGGCCAGGCGTTCTGGCCGAGCGGGGTGAGCGCGCTGCTCGGGGGCGCCGGGGTCACGCGCTGGCTCGCGGAGCTGGAGCGGCGCGAGGTGATCCACCGGCGCGGGCCCGGGCGGCTGCGGGGCGAGGTCGAGTACCGCTTCCGCCACGCGCTGGTGCGCGAGGCGGCGTACGGCATGCTGACCGAGGCCGACCGGCGGCTGGGCCACGCGCTGGCGGGCGACTGGCTGGAGCGCGCGGGCGAGCCCGACGCGATGGCGCTCGCCGAGCACTTCGAGCGCGGCGCCGTGCCCCCGCGCGCCGCGGCGGCCTACCTGCGCGCGGCGCAGCACGCCCTGGAGGGCAACGACCTCGGCGCCGCGATCGCGCGGGGCGAGCGCGGGCTCGCGTGCGCACCGGAGCCCGCGGTGGTGGGGGCGCTCCGGCTGGTCCAGGCCGAGGCGCACGTGTGGCGGGGCGACCTCGCGCTCGCCGAGGAGCGGGGGACGGAGGCGGTGGAGCACCTCACGCCCGGCTCGGCGCCGTGGTTCACGGCCATCGCGCAGGTCGTCGCCGCGGCGAGCAAGCTGGGCGGCTTCGACCGCGTGGAGCGGCGGGTGGGCGCGGCGATCGGCGCGCCCGCGCTGGAGGGCGCGGAGAGCGCGAGGAGCACGTGCCTCTGCGCGGGCGCCTCGACGCTGGCCTTCGCCGGGCGGCCTGCGGTCGTCGACGCGCTCATCGCGGAGGTGGAGCGCGCCCTCAGCGACGGGGCGTCGACCGGCGCCGGCGCGGGCGCCGAGGTGGTCGCGGGGCTCCACCAGGCGCGGGCCTTCCGCGCCATGAGCGGGGGCGATCCCGGCGCGTGCGTCACCGGCCTGGAGGCCGCGCTCGCGGCGTTCGAGCAGGTCGGCGACCGGCGCAACGCGTGCATCACCCGCGCGAACCTTGGCTACTCCTACGGCGAGCTCGGCGACTTCGGCGGCGCCGAGGCGGCGCTGCGCTCCGTGCTGGAGGCCGCCGACCGGATGGGCCTCCACGAGGCGGCGGCGGCGGCGCAGGCCAGCCTGGGGCAGGTCCTCGCCTACCGCGGCAGGCTCGCCGAGGCGCGGGCCGTCGAGGAGGCGGCCCTCGCGTCGAGCCAGCGGCTCGGCGACCCGCGCGCCGAGGTGGTGTCGCGCTCTTACCTGGCGAAGATCGCCCTGCTCGCCGGCGATTTCGGGGTCGCGGAGCGCGAGGCGCGCCTCGCCGAGGCGCTGGAGAGCGCGTCGCCGTTTCGCGTCGCGGCCACGGCGCTCCGCGCCCGGGCGCTCATCGGGCTGGGGCGCGCCGCCGAGGCGCTCGCGGCCGCCGGCGAGGCCCTGGCCGCGCTCGAGTCGCTCGGCGGGCTCGAAGAGGGCGAGTCGATGATCCGGCTGGTCCACGCCGAGGCGTTCTCCGCGGTCGGCGACGCGACGCGGGCCGCCGCCGCCATCTCCTCGGCGCGCGACAAGCTGCTCGACCGGGCCGCCAGCGTCTGTGACCCCGAGTGGCGCAGGCGCTTTCTCTCCCACGTCCCGGACAACGCCCGCACACTGGAGCTCGCGGCGCAGTGGGTCGGAACGGGTCGGAATTGAACGTGGCTGAACGCAATTGAGCGCGGTTGAGCGCGGCTGAACGCAGCTGAACGCAATTGAGCGCAGCTGAACGGAACTACGCGGAACTACGCGGGCCTACGCGCCGCGTTCCCACGGGAGAATCCGCACGGAACGTCGATTTATGAGCTGACAGACGAAGTGAATCGACGTACGATGTTCATAGACGTGGAGAGTTCCCGGCTGTCGTTGTGTTGAGCGACGTGCCGGAGGGCGTGCTGTGATCGGGGAGCGCGAGCGCTCTCCTTGGCTCGCTACCGAGGTCTCATCACGTGAAAACCAAGGCTGTACTTGGATGCATTGGCATCCTTCTCGTGGCTACCGGCTGCATCGCGCCCGAGCTGGCGCTCGAAGCGGAGGGCGAAGCAGAGAATATCGACTCGAGCGCTGACGCGCTCGTGAGCGGCAATGCGCTGAGCTACAACGCGCTCAGCTACAATGCGTTGAGCTACAATGCGCTCAGCTACAATGCGCTCAGCTACAATGCATTGAGCCCGGCGGCAGCCTCCGCGCTGCAGGATTCCGGCGCGGGCGGCGCTCTCTTCCGGATGCTCGTGAACTACACGGTCAGCTGCGCACTCGACGCGTCCCAGGCTTTCAGCTTCTCCTGGACCGACGCGGCGGGCGCGACCCACAACGAGGTCTATCACGGGGAGCTCGGCCTCGCCGACACGTGGAGTGACGGCCCGCTCGGCGCGGCCGGCAAGCAGGTCGTCTCCGCCTGTCTGGCGGCCCGCACGAACCGCTATGGCGTGTCGGTCGTCATCTCGATGCGATCGCACGAGAAACCGCTGCGCCACGAGGTCGACCGGGACGAGCGCGAGGCGTATCCTCATGTCGAGGGCGCCTTCTGGGGAGATCTCTTCGCGGAGACGCCGTACCTGCGCGCCTGCTACAACGAGGCGAACGCCGAGGCGTCGCGCGCGGCGCAGCGCGACTGCGCCGCGGGGAGCGTGGACGAGCCGGGGGACGACGTCGAGCCCTGCGGGATGATCGAGATCGTCGGCAGCTGCCAGGACCATTGCAGCAAGCTCCACCCGCCCGGGCAGTATCACAAGGACTGCGAAGATCCGGACTCGGGCAAGACGCGCTATGTCATCACCACGGCGTTGCGCTGATCCCGTCCTTGACTCGTCACGCGGAGCCAACGCCTCATCGGCGGCGACGGCGGCGCCGGCCTCGATCTGACCGCGCGCTGGAGCAGAGAACCCCGGCCCGAGCGACCGGGACAGCTCCAGCGCGCTCCGGCGCGTGGGCCGTCAGAACTGGTAGATGCCGCCCGTCTCGACGCCCCAGCCCAGGCGGTCGGCGTCCGTCAGCGCGGCGGCGTCAGGATCGAGCTTGTGGCGCGTGAGCATCACCGAGGGCTCGAGCACGATCGAGAGCCCCTTCATGGGCGCGAAGGCGTAGCCCCCGCGCACGGTCACGTTGCGCTCGAAGCCGGGACCATTGCCGCCCACGCGCGCGAGAGGGGTGGCCGGCGCTTCGGCCGTCGCCGCTCTTGCGGGCGTGTAGCCGAGCCGCATGTCGTCGGTGTTGAGCACCATCGCGGCCCCCGCGACGAGGTGCACAGAGTGGAGGTCGAGGAACGTGAGCTTCCCCGACACCCAGCCGCCTACCTCGGTGACGTCGTTCGTGCTGTAGCCCTGCCCGAGCGTCAGGAGGCCCAGGTTGGCGAGGTTCTGACCGCCGTACGCCTCGGCCCGCACGTTCAGCGAACCGGACGTGACCTCGGCGAACACGTTGCCGCCCACCGCCAGCCGCCCCTCTTCGGTCGGCAGGTTCGCGTCGAAAGCCAGCTGCGTGCCGATCAGCGAGGCGCCCACCCATGCGGCCTTCTCGGCGCGGTAGCTCGCGCGCAGCGCGAAGGTGGGCGTGCGCGAGTACTCGACGTTGTTGAGGATGGCCGTGGCGTTCTGGCTGACCAGACCGAGCGCGGCGCCCACCTCGACCCTGCCGAGGTTCGCGAGGTAGATGAACTGGTGACGTACGAAGCCCGAGTTTCCGGACTGAAAGAGCCCACCCACGATGTTGTACGTGTGCGTGTTCAGCGGCGAGAACAGATCCCAGGCCTGACCGAGCGTGAGTTTGTGCCCGTCGGCAGGAGACCACTCCACGTACGCCTGACGCAGGCGAATGGTCGCCGCCTGAGCCGGCGAGGACTTGGCGAAATCCACGAAATCGACCTCGACCTGCGCCTTCACGGGCGTGCCCTCCCCGACGGCCACGCCGAGGCGCGTCTGCTGCGCCTGAAAGCTCAGGCCGACGGCATCTGGATGGGAGAGGAACAGCGGGTTCGCCGCGGCCGTGGGGGCGACGTAGTTCGGGTTGCCGAAGGACTCGAGGCCGTTCCCCACGACGATCGTGGGCTTGACGATGCCGTAGACACGCACGAGAGGCTTGTCTTCGGGCTTCTTCGGCTCGACCGGAGGAGGAGCAGAAGGAGGCTCCACCACGGGGGGCAGCGCGGTCGCGGGCTCGGCTGGCGCAGCCTGCTGAGGCGGATCCGCCGTTTGCGCGTTGCTCGTGGCCGGCGCAGCAACTCCGGCCAGCGCGAGCGAGACGACGAGAGTTGCGCTAGGCGTCTTCCAGGTGCTCATGAAAAATCTCCTCTGGCGATGAATCTGGCGATGAATCTGGCGATGAATCTGGCGATGAATTGGGTACGCGGGTTCAGTCCTGATCACGTCTCGTGGAGGCCGGCGTCGACGCGGTGATCCCCGGTCTCGTGGAGGAAACAACCGCCGCGATCAACGTGACCACGAAGACTAAGATGGGATAAATAAGGCCCGTGTAGATGGTGCCAGTCCCGAACGTGGTCGTGGCCCAGGTCGACGCGGTGATGGCGATCAGAGGCAAGGAGCCGCCGAACCAGCCAGTGCCCAGGGGGAGGGGATGGACATGGAGGCGCGGCGGATCTTCGTGGGGAAGCGCTCCACGAGGAACGCATGGGGGGCTCCCGAGAGCAGGGGCCGCGCAATGCAATTCCAGCATACCAAGAATTTCAGCGGGGGCTCGAGGTATGACCCAAGCCCATACTACCGAATTCCTCGGATTGCCAACAAATGCCGCGGCTTGTCGCTCTAGGAAGACTGGTCGATTTCCCGCAGCGTGTCGCGGAGCGCCCGGGCCTCGGCCCCCTCGAGGAGCATGGACGTTGACAGGTACGTGGGCACGTGTTCGCGAAACTCCACGGGCTGGAAGGCGGCGAAGGCACCGGACGCTGTGTAGGCGAGATCCAGGCGCACGGCGGAGGTGTCCGGCTCGCCCTCATCGTCGAGGGCGAAGGGGAGCTTCGCGATGGCGGCGAAGTCCCGCCTCTCCAGGGCGGCGGTGAGGGCATCGGCGGAGCAGGTGAAATAGCGGAAGCCCTCCTCCACCTTCTCACCCGTGGGGGTGTAGACAAGCTCGCTCAGGATCAGCCACTTGCGACGGGTGGTGAAGCGAGGATCGGCGCGCAGGAAGTCGGACAGGTCTTTGATCTCCATGGTCCGTTCATACCGCAACCGGGCCCAGAAGTCTCCTATCATTCACCTCCGGTGGGGTCTCCCGAAACCACGTTTCGCGCCTGGGACAAGCCCCCCATCGTCTCCGGTCCCTTGCGTCCCCCGCGCCCCTGCGGTCCTCTTTTGTCCCGTCATCTCCCGTCATCTCAATGCCCCACGCTCCTCGAACGTTGGGGAGCGGAGCGCCGTCGCGTGCTCACCCTCGGTTCACCCGGACCGGGGGCAGTGGGTTAGCTGCCAAACAGGTGACGCGCGTAGCCGTACACATAGGCCGTGATGAGCACGGCGGCGGCGACGTTGAGGACGAAGCCCGTCTTGATCATGACGGGGAGCCGCACGTAGCCGCTGCCGAACACGATGGCGTTGGGCGGCGTGCCGGTGGGCAGCATGAAGTCGCAGGACGCGGCGATCGTGGCCGCGAACAGCACCCCGAGATCCCGAGGGAGCACGTTGAGGGCGACGTTCACGGTCGCGGTGTTGGAGGCCAGCGCCGACAGCGCGACCGTGGCGGCGCTGGCGAGCCCGATCTGCGCGAGCAGCGGCGCCTCCGCGACGACCGCGAGCTTCGCGGCCATCCACGCGGAGAGCCCGCCCCCCTCGATGCCGGCCGCCATCGCGAAGCTGCCGCCGAGCAGGACGAGCGTGCCCCACGGCATCCGCCGCACCGAGGCGAACGAGAGGGCGCGCAGCGCGAGCAGGCTGAACGCCGCCAGGAGCGCCACGCCCGCCTCGTAGTGCTTGCCCTGCACCCTGAAGCCGGCCGCGGCGCCCGACCCGAGCGCCGCGCCGAGGTCCTGCAGCGCAGCCTGGAGCGGCGGGGTGAGCACGGCGCGCAGCGGGTCGCCGAGGATCCAGAGCGCGCTCGCGGCCGCGAAGACGACGGCGACCTTCTTCTCCCCGCGGCTCATCGGGCCCATCGCCGCGAGCTCGCGATCGAGCACGTCCCGCGCGTGGCCGGCGCCGAGCCCGTCCCGCTTGCCCACGCGCCAGAGGGCGAGCCAGAGCAGCGGGACGAAGAGGACCACGAACGGCAAGGCGAGCGTCATGTACTCGAGGAAGCCGATGTCGCGGTGCAGCTTGTCGGCGAGGAAGCCGCAGAAGATGGAGTTCACGCCGGTGCCGATCTTCGTGCCGATGCCCCCGACGTTGGAGGCGTAGGCCACCCCCAGCATGATCGCCGTCCCGAAGTGCGAGAGGCGGCGCCCTCCAGCGGCGGACTCCAGCTGCGCGAGCAGGGCGAGGCCGATCGGGACCATCATCACGGCGGTCGCGGTGTTGGAGATCCAGAGGGAGATGCCGCTCGTCGCGACGAGCATGCCGAGCAGGAGCCGCTTCGGTTCGGTGCCGATGGCCCGCATGATGTGGAGCGCCACCCGCCGGTGCAGGCTCCACTGCTCCATGGCAGCGCCGATCGCCAGGCCGCCGAGGAACAGGAAGATATAGGCATCGAGGAACGGCGCGACGGCGCGGGCCGCGTCGCCGGCGGGCCCGCGGCCGAAGACGCCGAGCAGCGGGAAGAGCACGAGCGGCAAGCACGCGGTGTACGCGATGGGGAGCACCTCGAAGAGCCACCACAGCGCCATCCACGCCGCGACCGCGGCCGCGTACGCAGGGCGGTGGCCATAGCCGGGGAGGGCGTGGAGCCCGCTCGGGAGGAGCGCGATCGCGAGGGCGGCGGCCGGGCCCGACGCGACGCCGAGCCAGCGCAGCGGGCTGAGCCGCAGGGCGGGCGTGCGGCCTCGGCGTGGCGCTCCCGGCGGCGTGGCGGAGAGGTCGGACTGGCCCTGCATGCCGCGACTCTGGCACAGGCATCTCCCTTCCGCAGAGCTCGTCGCTGGAAGTCGTTGGAAGTCGTTGGAAGTCGCTGGAATCGTGGGAATCGTGCGAAGAGGAGATGACCCCCTGAAAACGACGGCGCCGCGCCACCTCGGGCGCCGGGGCGCCCGGCGCGTCGTGACCGCTCAGCTCAGATCACGTCGGCGCGCGCGAGCTGGTCGAAGGCGGTCTGCAGCCACACCTTCACGCGCTGGCGATCCATCCTCGTGAAGGTCTCACCCCCGATCGCCGGGTTGTTGACTGCGGCCCAGAAGCTCACGTCGAGGTGATCGATCTTCTGCATGGCGGCCGGGTGCAGCTCGGGCAGGTCGACGACCACGGCGCCTTGCGCCTCGGCCGCGGCCCGGATCGGCGAGCGGTCGAAGGGCGAGAAATCCTTGCCCCGGCCCTGGTTCCTCACGATGCAGTAGCGCGCCGCCGTCCCGCCGCGCTTGAGCAGCCGCTCCAGCGTGATCAACGAGTCTTTGCCGTCGTCCATCACGTGCCAGAACACGATCTTGACGCCGCACTCTCGCGCCAGGTCGAGGACCCCCGCCTCCGTGATCCAGGCGAAGAGGGGGCGCTCGCTCTGCGCCGGCAGGTCCACCACCACCCGTCGCTCGGTCTCGGTCGCCAGCGCCATGAGGTCGTCGGCGCTCTCGAAGCGGGTGAGGTCCACCGGCCGGCTGTGCTCGGCATAGTGCCGCAGCAGCGCCCCGTGCGAGCCATCGGCGTCCAGGCCAATGAAGGGGAGCGCGCGATCGATGCAGTACTGGGCGACCAGACGCGCCACCACCGACTTGCCGACGCCGCCCTTTTCGCCCCCGATGAAATGAATCGTGCTCATCGGCGCACCCTAGTTGTCCGCGCTCGCGCACGCAACGCGGTTCTCGCGCGCGCAACGCGGTCCTCGCGCGCGCAACATGGTTTTCGGTCACGGCGCGGTGTCCAGGAGGTTTCGCCGGCGGCGACCGCGCCGTGGGCCTCGCCGTGCTGGGCCGCATCCGTCAACCGTCAGGAGAGCGCTCCCGTGGCGGTCTTCGCCCCAAGGACGTTATCGACCCAGCGGTCGAGGGTGGCAATGGCCGCGCATGCCTGGATGCGCGCGCTCTCGCTCTCAGTGAGCACGATCCCTGCACGGGCAAGCAGCTGCAGCAGCGTGCGATGAATGGGAGCGAATGGGTGACCCGCGCCCGCCCCGGGATGGTGGTCAAAAGCATCACGTCAACTGCTTCTCCGCTGCTCGTGACCGAGAGTCGGCCCGCCCGCTCGGCACAAGCGCGACGACAGGGGCGGATGGCGAGGCGTGGACTCCGTGCGCGGTCGGGCGTCATTCCGCACCCACCGCCGCCCGCCACCACCCGCCCTCGCCCCGCCCTGCCCGCCCCTCGCGCTCCAGCTTGATCAGGTGCGCCTCCAGGCTCAGCCGCGCGAGCGGCCAGAGCGCCGGCGCCGTGTCCGCGTAGGCGACCGGCAGGAGCGCATCGAGCGACGCGCCGCCCTCGCCGGCCGCCGCGAGCGCCCCGAGCACCCGCCGCTCGCGCATCCGCCGGTGCGCGACGTAGCGCCGGAACAGCGCCTCGGGCGCGTCGATCGGCTCGCCGTGCGCGGGCAGGACGACCCGGGCGCCGAGCGCCGCGAGCCGCTCGAGCTGCGCGAGGTACTCCGCCATGTCGCCCTCCCGGGGATCGATCAGGATCGTCCCCACGCCGGCCACCATGTCGCCGCAGACAAGGGCGCCCCGCGCCTCGTCGAGGAAGCAGAGGTGATCCGGCGCGTGCCCCGGGGTGTGGAGCACGCGGAGCGCCGTGGGCGCCGGCCCGTCGAGCCGCACCACCTCCCCGTCCGAGAGGTGGCGCGCGACAGGGACGTCGCGGAGGCGCGCGGCCGCCTCGGCGTGGGCCCAGACCGGCACGCCGAGCTCGGCCGCGAAGAACCGCGCGCCCCCCACGTGGTCGGCGTGGTGGTGGGTCACCGCGATCGCCACGATGACCCGCCCCCCGGAGGCGAGGCCGCGCGCCCACGCGAGCCACGCGCGGCGCTCGTCGTCGTACGGGGTGGCCGGCTCGACGAGCAGCACCTCGCGGCCGCCGAGCGCGTAGCTGTTCGTGTGGGTCGCCGGCGGCAGCGTCGGCGTGCGCGCGGCGAAGGCCTCCACGCCCGCCGCGATGGGCCGCGGCCGGATCACCGCTCCAGGACGACCGCGAGCGCCTCGCCGCCGCCGATGCAGAGCGTGGCGAGGCCGCGCTTCGCGTTGCGGTCTTTCATGGTGAAGAGCAGCGTCGTCAGGATGCGCGCCCCGCTCGCGCCGATCGGGTGGCCGAGCGCGACCGCGCCGCCGCGGAGGTTGACCTTCTGGGCGTCGATCCCGGCGAGCTTGTTCACGGCGAGCGCCACCACCGCGAACGCCTCGTTCACCTCGAACAGGTCGATCTGGTCCGTCGTCAGGCCGAGCTTCTTCGTTGTGTTCGCGATCGCCGCGGCCGGCGCCGTCGTGAACCACTCGGGCGCCTGCGCGGCGCCGCCGTAGCCGACGATCCGCGCGAGCGGCGTGAGCTTGTGCTCCTTCACGGCCCGCTCGCTCGCCAGGACGAGCGCGCTCGCGCCGTCGTTGATCGACGAGGCGTTGGCCGCGGTGATCGTCCCGTCCTTCTGGAAGGCGGGCTTCAGCGAGGCGAACTTCTCGGGCCTGCCGGCCGCCGGGCCCTCGTCGTCCTTCACGACCACGGCCTCGCCCTTCCTCTGCGGGACGGAGACGGGCGCGATCTCGGCGGCGAACAGCCCCTCGCGCTGGGCCGCGAGCGCCCGGCGGAAGCTCTCCCTCGCGTACTCGTCCTGCGCCTCGCGCGAGAAGCCGTGCTCCCTGGCGCACGCGTCGCCCGCCGTGCCCATGTGGAAGTTGCCGTACGGGTCCCAGAGGCCGTCATGGATCATGCCGTCCACGAGCTTGCCGTCGCCCATGCGGTAGCCGGAGCGCGCCTGCGGGAGGTAGTAGGGCACGTTGGACATCGACTCCATGCCGCCGGCGACCACGACGTCCGCGTCGCCGAGCGCGACCGTCTTGGCGCCGAAGATGACCGCCTGGAGGCCCGAGCCGCAGACCTTGCTCACCGTGGTGGCCGGCACCTTGCTCGGGATGCCGGCATAGATCGCGGCCTGCCGGGCCGGCGCCTGCCCGATGCCGGCGGACAGAACATTGCCGAGGAAGACCTCCTCGATGGCGTCCGGAGAGAGCCTCGCCCGCTCGAGGGCCGCCCGGATGGCGACCTCGCCCAGGCGCGGGGCGGGCAAGGGCGAGAGTGCACCCTGGAACGCGCCGATCGGCGTCCGGGCCGCTGCGACGATGTACACGGGGACGGGTAGGGTCATGATCTCCTCCAGCGGCGCTGGCGCCTTCTCATTCGCTGACGCCGTCGAGCGCGTCTTGCGAAGCTGCCTTGTGGGTACCTCGGTTGCCCTGTGGGGGCAAGCCGGCCCGGGACGCTGCTCTCCTGCCTGCCCGCGCGCAGCCCGACAGCGCTCGCCTCTCCACATCGGCTCGCTCGCCGCCGCCCCGGTCGGCCGAGCGGGCGCCCTGGGACGGGATCCACGCCCCACCCGGCCCGGCTCGCCCGCGCCCCCCGGGGCCGAGGCCTCGCCGCCCCGGGCGCGCGTCCGGGGCAGCCTTGTGGTACGCCGGCGACGTCGCGTGTATCGTGCGCGCCGCGGGGCCGGAGGGGGTCAGTCCTCCCTGCGCCCGCTCAGACAAGGAGCGAACGAGCGATGGTGAATGCAGGCGATCGTGCCCCGGACTTCTCTCTCGAGAGCGACGGCGGCAAGAGGGTGGGCCTCGCCGATTTTCAGGGCAAGACGGTCGTCCTCTACTTCTATCCGAAGGACGACACGCCGGGCTGCACGCGAGAGGCACAGGCCTTCTCCGCCGGCCTCGACGCGTTCGCCGAGGCCGGCGCCGTCGTGCTCGGCGTCTCCCGCGACTCCGTCGATCGTCACCGGAAATTCAGAGACAAGTACGATCTCGGGGTGACGCTCCTCAGCGATCCGGACCTCGTCGCGCACAACGCTTACGGCGCCTACGGCGAGAAGACGATGTACGGCAAGAAGGTGATGGGCACGATCCGGAGCACGTTCATCATCGGTCCCGACCGCGAGGTGAAGCACGCCTTCAGCGGCGTGAAGGTCGACGGACACGCCGACGCCGTGCTCGCGCTCGTGCGCGGCGGCGGCGCGCCCGAGGCGCCGCCCGCGCGCCGCGCGGTCACGACGAGCGCGGCCAAGGCGCCCGCGAAGAAGGCCGCCGGCAAGGCGCCCGCAAAGCCCGCTGCCAAGCCCCGATAAGGGGCTGCCTGACGGCCGGGCCCGGACCCGAAGGCGGGGAGGTGGGGGGAAACATCCATGATTCCGGCGCTTTGTCGCCTTCATGCGAGCTCCCTCCGGGCAGACCCGATCACGACCGGCGGACAACGACGTAGCCGACTCGCGCCGTGCGCGCCGGCGAACGCCTGATTGATGGCGTCGTGGGGGCCTCCCGCACGCCGGCGGCCGCGCTCGCCAGGCTGGACGGGTCCCGCGCTTCGTGAAAGAATCTTGCTCCGTTGCTTGCAGATCGATGAAAATACCACGACGCCAGGGCTCATCTCTCGATCCGCTTCACATCAGATGGAGCGATGAGCGCTGGAGCGAGGGAGCAGGAGAATGATTTTGAAGCATCCGATGCTACGGACTTTCACTTTGCTGAGTTGCCTCGGCGCAATCGTCGCCTGCGGCGGCGATGACCCTCCGCCGCCGCCGGTCAATAACGACGGGGGCAGCGGTGGCGAGGGCGGCGCGGGGGGCGAGGGCGGCTCCGGCGGCGTGCCGATCGAGACGTGGGACCTCGACCGCGGCAAGGCGCTGTCGACCGTCGAGCCGGAGTTCGAGCAGGCGGAGCACCCGCTCGCTCCGGGCGCCGCCCTGGCCGGCTCCAGGGCCCCGCGCGCCACGAACGCCACCTGGATGAACTTCGTGCTCGGCGACGGCGATCAGCGGATCAACGCCGCGCCGTACGACCTCAAGGCGCTCGGACAGGCGCTGTCGGTCGCCAGGCCGCCCGTCGTGGTGGAGAGCACGGCCGTCACGACGGCCGATGTGTCGCACCTCGGCCTCAGCGCGCGCGAGGCCTTCTCCAGCCATGCGGTCACGTCGCACGATCTCCTCTCGGTCACCGTGCAGTGGGAGGCGCAGGGCGGCACCATGACGGCGCCCATCGTCTACGGGATGCCGTACGTGACGACCACGTACGCCGGGCTCCGGCCCTCCGTGCGCGCCGGCGACGGCGTGGCGATCACCGCGGTCAACGGCGAGTCCACGAGCCCCACCGAGGTCACGGGCGATCGATTCGAGATCTCCCTCAACAACGGCCAGACGTGGGTCCTCTATGCGTTCCCCGAGATCACCCTCGAGTGGGACGCCCTCTCCATGGCGGCTGACGAGACGTACGAGGGCTCGCTCCGCCTCGCGCTGGCGCCCGGGCCGAACGCCGCGGCCGAGCTCGACGAGCACGCCGCCGTCATCCCTGTCGGCGGCGACATCGAGGCGTCGGTCACGGAGGACACCGCCTCGGTGCGCTTCGTCTGGAAGACGGAAGGGGAGGGCGATCTCCTGACCATGGCCCTGCCGCACCACATGAAGCACCTCGACAAGCTGCAGACCGCAGACATCTCGTATCCGACCGTGATCGGGCAGATGACGGGAGTCTCCGGCGCGACCTGGGAGCTCGTGTACCCGCTCAGCACGATCGGCTGGGACGCGCCGCGCCGCGCCTCGGACGAGTGGGGCGACGCCCTCGTGGACGCCCTCGAGGAGGACAGGACGTTCACGCCCACTCCGGAGACCGTCGGCGCGGACCCCTATTTCGGGGGCAAGCAGATCGCGAAGCTCGCGCGCCTCGCGCAGATCGCCGAGGTGGTCGGCAAGGCGGATCTCGCCGAGGAGCTCAGGGCGCGGCTCAAGTCGCACCTCAACCCGTGGCTCAACGGCGAGAACGAGAATCCCCTCGTCTATGACACGACCTGGGGCGGCCTCGTGACGACCAAGGGCCTGGCGGACGGGACCGCCGACTTTGGCCAGGGGTATTACAACGATCACCACTTCCACTACGGCTACTTCCTCTACGCCGCGGCCGTCCTGGCGAAGTACGACGCGGACTGGCGCGACGAGTACGGCGACAAGGCCCTCTGGCTCGTCCGCGACATCGCGAACCCGAGCACCAAGGACACGAGCTTCACGCCGTTCCGCAGCATGGATTGGTACAGGGGGCACTCCTGGGCTTCGGGGCTGTTCCCGTTCGCGGACGGCCGTAACCAGGAGTCGACGTCCGAGGCCGTCCACGCCTGGTACAGCATGCAGCTGCTCGGCGACGCGCTCGAGAACGACGACGTGAAGAACATCGGCCGGGTGCTCCTCGCCCTGGAGACGGCCTCTGCGCAGACGTACTGGCAGGTCACCTCGGACAGCACCGTCTACGATGTGCCGTTCAAGGACAACGGCGCCGTCGGCGTCCTCTGGTCGACGAAGGCCGACTTCGGGACGTGGTTCGGGAAGAACCCGGAGTACGTCTATGGCATCCAGATGCTCCCGATCACGCCCATCTCGGAGTCGCTCCTCTCCAAGACGTGGATCACGGACACCTGGCCGGCGATGGAAGCGGCCATGAGCGGACCGGAGGACGCCTGGAACGCCTTCCTGATCGCGGCGCACGCGACCGTCGACAAGGAGGCCGCCTGGGCCGAGGCACAGGAGCAGACCGTGCTCGACGACGGCCTCAGCCGGACCGCGCTCCTCTACTGGATCGCCACGCGGCCCTGAGCCGCCCTCTCCCTCAATCGATCGGCTCCACCCGCACGTCGACCTCGAGGCGCTCTGCGCCACCCCCCACGAAGATGGTGCCCGAGGTCGGCGTCGCGTCCACGTAGTTGCGCCCGACCGCGACGCGGATGTGGTCGGTCTGCGTCAGGATCCCGTTCGTCGGGTCGAACCCCTTCCACCCGATCTCGGGCAGATACACCTGCACCCAGGCGTGCGACGCCTCGCTCTGCCGGTGGTTCTCGTGCTTCGGCCCCGTGTAGATGTAGCCGCACACGTAGCGCGACGGCACGCCGAGCAGCCGCGTCAGGCAGATGAACAGGTTCGCGAAGTCCTGGCACACGCCGCGGCGGTTCGCGTAGACGTCGAACGCCGTCGTGGACAGGTTCGTCGCCCCCTGCTTGTACTCGTACTCCTCGTAGATCGACGCGTTCAGGTCGAGCAGCGTGTCGAGCAGGTCGTAGTCGTTCCGCTCGACGAAGGTCATCGCATACTCGCTGAGCTCGGCGAGCTCGCTCTCCGCCAGCTCCGGCGGCAGGAGGAACGGCTGCAGGATCTGCCGCTGCCACGGCATCCACACGAGCGGGATCGTCGACCGGGCGCGCAGCGGGCGGAAGCTCAGCGGATCTGTGTCGAGCAGCTCCACCCGCGACCTCGACTCGATGACGAGCTCCTTGAACGGCGTCTCGAGCAGCACCCGCCGCGCGCGGTTGCCGAAGACGTCGTCGTACTCGCGCTGCTTGCCCTCGACCGACAGGTTGATCTCGTTGTGGAGCAGCGACTGCAGCCGGTCGTGCGCCGGCGTCACCCGCAGGAGGTGCGTGCTGCGCTCCACCGCGGTCATGTAGTGGTACGCCGTGCGGTGCACGACCTGGAAGCGGCGGATCGAGGCGTGCTTGGGGCGCCGGACCGGCCGCGACGAGAGCGGCGGCGCGGACGGGGACGGCCGGCGCCGGTCGGTGCGCGGGGACGCCGTGGCCCGCAGCGCGCCCTGCCGCAGCACCACGAGGTGGCCCGGAGGGACGCGCGCCCAGACCGCCGGGTGCGCCCCGGCGTGGACCTTGAGCTCCTCCGACGAGACGATGACGCCCTTGCGGCTCTTGACCCCCCGGCGGGTGAGGTCGACCTCGAGGTCCTCGTCCCCGAACTCGAGGCGCTCGTACGGCGGCAGGACCTCCCACAGGAACGCGTCGCCCTCGCGATCGCGATCCGCGTAGACGACGAGGTCGCGGCCGTCGGCCAGCACCGACGTGAGCGGGCCGTGCTCGTTCATCTCGTCGAACCAGTCGCGCAGCACCGCAGGATCGATCTCGCCGAGGCTCCGCAGGCCCTCCGACGCCATCCAGCGCATGAGCTCGCACAGGATGAGCTCCGTGTCCGTCGAGCCGACCGGCTGGAAGAGCGACTTCGGATCGACCTCGATCCGGTCGACGAGGCTGCCGCTGTGCGCGAACAGCCAGTCGCGCCCGCCCCAGCTCCGGCTGAACGGCTGCGTGTTGGCGTCGTTGATGCTGCCCCACGTCGCCGTGCGGATGTGCAGCACGAGCAGCGACGACGCGAGGTGCTCCCACGCCTTCACGAGCTCGCTGCGGATGCTCCCCTGCGGGGGCGCCGGCTCCTTCAGCACCGTGGCGCTCGGCTCTCCGCCCGGATAGTACCCGATGCCCCAGCCGTCGGGCAGTCTGCCCCCGGGGCGCAGGCAGAGGAGATCGAAATACGGGGCGAGCTCGCCCTCGAACGACATCGCGAGGAGATTCGGCATGGATACGTCGGCGGGTCGGGTTACTGGCTCGTGAACGAGGGACTGCTGTCGGGCGGCCCGTAACCGAGCAGCTCGCGACCGATACCGTCGCAGATCGTGGCTGTCTCGTCGACCACATGGGTGAGCGCCGCGTGGACCGAGAGCGGGTCGAGCACCTCGCTCGCCCTGTCGGCGACCCACTGGTGCAAGAGGTGCAGCCGCTCCACGCTCTCGCCCCCGGGGAGCGTCGCGCTCTCCGGCGGGCGGATCTCGCAGAGCCGCACGAACGCCGCGTGCACGCAGTGCCGGATCGAGCGCGGGAAGCGGGGCTCGAAGAGGAGGAACTGTGCGACCGCCTGCGCGTTCACCTGACCCTGGTTCAGCTTCATGAACGGCTCGAACCCGGAGCAGGCGCGGAGGAGCGAGAGCCAGAGCGCCGTCTCCACCACCCGGTGCTGCCTGGACTCGCCGCCGCCCTGCGCCTGGCCGTTGCTGTCCGACGCAGGCCGCTCCCGGTTCGTCAGGGCGTGGTGGTGGACGTCGAGCGTGCGCGCGGTCTGCCCGACGCGCTCGAGCAGCACGCCGAGCCAGATGAAATCGAGCGGGCCGTCGTGGAGCATCGTGCTCTGGGTGAGCCCGAGGCAGAGCTGCGTGAGCTGCCGGACGCGCCGGTAGAAGGCGTAGCGGCTCGACCTGAACTCCTCCAGCGCCTGCTCGCTGTTCATCCAGAGGTGGAGCTCGTTGACGGTCTCCCACGCCTCGAGGCTGACGACCTCGCGGATCGACCGCGCGTTGACGCGCGCCGCGGAGCTCGACCTGCGGAGGCTCGTCGTGTTGTCCTCGTCGAAGCTCATGTAGCGCTGCACGAGCTCGCCGTCGGCCGCGGCGTCCTCGCCGTGCTCGGCGGCGAAGTGCTCCTTCTGGCCGGCCACGATGATGACCGGCAGCCAGCACTGCGGCTCCGAGAGCTCGGTGTCGAGCGCGAGGTTCTGCGTGACGGCGAGGATCCGGGCCACGCTCTCGGTCCGCTCGAGGTAGCGGCCGAACCAGAAACAGTGATCGGCGACGCGAGAGATCACAGGGCCTCCGGGGGTTCGGATGGCGGCGGCGCGGGCGGTGGCGGGGTGCTGGGCGGGCCGTTGCTCGCGGCCCCGGGGGCCGGGTCCGCGGCGCCCACCGACGGGACCCGCGAATCGACGTCCCACGGGCCCTTCAGCACCCACGTGTCCTTCGAGCCCCCGCCCTGGCTGGAGTTGACGACGTACGAGCCGGCCACGAGCGCGACGCGCGTGAGCCCGCCCGGCAGCACCCACGGGCCGTCGCGGCCCGTCAGCACGTACGGGCGGAGGTCGAGCCGGCGCGGGACCGCGACCCGGGAGGCCGGGTCCCAGGTGGGGCTCGTCGACAGCTCGATCCGGTGCTGCGCGATGTAGCGGCGCGGCGTCGCCTCGATGCGCGCGCGGAACTCCTCCCGCTGCGCGGCGGTCGACTGCGGCCCCATGAGCATGCCGTAGCCGCCGGCCTCGTCCACCGCCTTGACGACCAGCTCGTCGAGGTGCTCGAGCACGTAGCGGCGATCGCCGTCGCGCATGCACAGGTAGGTGGGGACCTGCTCGAGGATCGGCTCCTCGCCGAGGTAGTAGCGGATCATCTCCGGCACGAAGGGGTACACGGCCTTGTCGTCGGCCACGCCGTTGCCGGGCGCGTTCGCGAGCGCGACGTTGCCGGCGGCGTAGGCGCGCATCAGGCCGCGCACGCCGAGCAGGCTGTCGGGGCGGAAGGCCTCGGGGTCGAGGAACGCCTCGTCGATGCGGCGGTAGATGACGTGGACCCGGCGCGGGCCGCGCGTCGTGCGGGCGAAGACCTGATCCTGATCGACGAACAGGTCGGGGGCCTGCACGAGCTCCAGCCCCATCGTGCGCGCGAGGAAGCTGTGCTCGAAGTAGGCCGAGTTGTACGGCCCCGGCGTGAGCACGACCGCGCTCGTGCCGCTCGGGTCCACGGGCGAGACCGAGCGCAGCGTCTCGGCGAGGCGGGCCGGGTAATGGTCGACCCGCTGGACGCGCGCCTTGTCGAGCAGGTGCGGCAGCACGCGCTTGCTGATGAGCCGGTTCTCCAGGACGTAGGAGACGCCGGACGGGGTGCGGAGGTTGTCCTCGAGGACGCGGAAGGTCCCGGCCGGATCGCGGATGATGTCGACGCCCGCGATGTGGATGCGCACCCCGCCCGGGGGCCGCAGGCCGTGGACCTGCTTCAGGTACTGCCCCGAGCCGAGCACGAGGTCGCGGGGGATGCGCTCCTGCTGGAGGATGCGCTGGTCGCCGTAAATGTCGTCGAGGAACAGGCCGAGCGCGTGGACCCGCTGCTCGAGGCCGCGCTCCATGTGGGCCCAGTCCGCCGCGGAGAGCAGCCGGGGGATGAGGCAGAGCGGGAAGATCTTCTCCGCGCCGCGCTGGTCCGCGTAGACCGAGAAGGTGACGCCCTGGTTGAGCAGGGCGATCTCCGCGAGCTGCTGCGCGCGCGCGAACTCGTTCGGCGCGAGCGCGCCGAGGAGCGTGGCAGTGCGCAGGAACTCGGGTCGAGGGGCGCCGCCGGGACCAAACAGCTCGTCGTAGGCGCCGGGGAGAGGAGTGTAGCCGGCGAAGAGGCCGGCACCCGGGGTCTCTAACAACACTTGCGCGAAGCTACCGCTTTCGGGCCCTCGAGGTCCATGGGCCAGTTGCGGTTTCTGGAGCGCGCTTCGGCGAGCGACGGGGGGGCTACTCGGCGCCGAGGATCTGACGCTCTCTGCAATGCGTGAGCTCGTCGACCGCGGCCAAAAACGCGTCGTAGTCGATCGGCTTGGGGAGCACGCGAGCGACACCGAGGCTCGTCGCGTCATGTTTTGAAGACGCGGATGAAACAATGACTGGTATACGCGCGGTCTTCTCGTTGTGCCGGAGCGCCGTGAGCAGGCCCCAGCCGTCCATCACCGGCATCATGATGTCGACGACGAGCAGGTCCGGCGGCGCGATCTGGTCGAGCAGCGCCAGCGCCTCCTCGCCGTTCGAGGCGCAGCGCACCTCGTAGCCGCCCTCGCTCTCCAGGATCATGCTCACGACCTCCTGGATGCTTGGCTCATCGTCGACGACCACCACGAGCTTCGCGCGGCTGTTCGGCGCGCTCGAGCGTGTTCGTACCTCTGCGTTGCGCCGCACCGTCCGACCTCCGAGCGTATCGACAAGCATGCCCATCTCCCGTGCGCGCTCTCCGGATCGAATTCCAGGGATGAACCAGAGTATCCCCCACGCTTCTGGTTCCGTCGCTGCGTGGAATCCAAGATTGGTACCTCAGGAGACTCCCGAAACCCGGCGGAGGCCCTGCTCGTGGGCATTGCGCCTGACGCCGCTCGACACCGCGATCGGGCGCGCGGCGCGACCAGGACATCCGTGGCGTGCATTCGTGAAGCCCGGGCGTTCGCTGCGCGGCGGCGCGGACGCCGAAAAGTTGGCCTTCTTCGGGGGCGCGTGCCCCGGGCGACGCGCTCGGCCGGCGCCCGCGGCGCGCAGGGGGCCGTGCAGCTCCTGGTCGTGCTGCTCGCCACGCGGTCGTCGCTCCTACTGCGGCGACCCTTCCAGCTGCGCCGTGGCGTCGTGGTAGGCGCGCGTGATGTCGGATTCGTCCAGGATGCCGACGATCTTGCCGTCGAGGTCGGTGACCAGGAGCTCGCGCACGCGGAGCTCCAGCAGCACCTGGAGCGCGCGGTGCAGGTCCACGGTCTCGCTGACCGAGGCGGGGCTCGTCATCATGTCGTGCGCGATCGCGAGCCCCGACAGCTCGGGGCTCGTCGCGGTGGCGCGGAGGATCTCGGCGTCGATGGTGCCGATGACCTTGCCGTCCTCGGAGAGCACCGGGAAGGTGTCCTGCCACTCGCACGCCGCGATGCGCTCGACGACGACCGCGGCGGGCGACCGCGCCTCGAACGAGACGAAGGGACGGCTGCGGATGACGACGTCGGCGACGCGGATGCTGCGGAGCACGTCGACGATGAGCTCGTCCCGGTGCGCCGGCGACTCGCGCTTCGTCGCCATCTGCGCGCGGTACAGGGTGCTGTGCCGCAGCGCCACGAAGGCGATGCCCTCGCACAGCATGAGCGGCACCAGCAGGTCGTAGCTGCCGGCGAGCTCGCAGACCATGACGAGCGAGGCGATCGGCACGTGCGCGATGCCTCCGTAGAACGTGCCCATCCCGACGAGCGCGAACGCGCCGGGGTCGATGCGCGGATCGTTGAGGAGGAGCTCCGCCGCGCGCCCGAAGGCCCCGCCCGTGAGGGCGCCGAGCACGAGCGACGGGCCGAAGTCGCCCGCGCTGCCGCCCGAGCCCACGGTGAGCGAGGTCGCGACGATCTTTGTGGCGAGCAGCACGACAAGGAGCTGCACCGCCGTCCACCCGCTCGGCATCCAGGAGGCGCCCGTGATCGCGACCTGGGCCGCGCCGTACCCCGCGCCCAGCAGCCCGAAGCCCTGCCCCGGCCGGTCGAAGCGCGGACCGAGGAGCATGATCAGCGGGGTCACGAGCGCGCCGAGCGCGAGGCCGCCGAGCGCGGGCTTCGCCCAGATCGGCAGCCGGATCCGGTGCATCGTGTGCTCCACCGTGTGCAGCGTCCGGAGGAACAGCGTGGCCACGAGCGAGACGACGAGCGCGAGGGCGGCGTAGAGGGGGAGGTGCCCCGGGACGAACGGGTAGCGGGGGGCGTGCGCGAAGAGGGTCGACTCGCCGAAGAAGTAGATGAAGACCGAGTAGGAGACGACGCTCGCGAGGATGGAGGGCACGAGCGCGTCGGCCTCGAAGTCGTCGCGGTGCAGCACCTCGACGGCGAGGAGCGCGGCCCCGAGCGGCGTCCGGAACACGGCCGACATGCCGGCGGCGGCGCCCGCGATGAGCAGGATCCGCCGCTCGCGCGCGCCCACCCGGAGGGCGCGCCCGATGATCGAGCCGATCGCGCCGCCGATCTGCATGGTCGGCCCCTCGCGCCCGCCGGACCCGCCGCAGCCGAGCGTGAAGATCGAGGCGAGCGCCTTCACCACCGGGACGCGGCGGCGCATGTTGCCGCCCAGCTGATGGAACGCGTTGATGAAGGCGTCGCCGCCGCCGCCGCGGGTCTCGGGCGCGAGCTTCGCCGTGAGCAGCCCGCCGACGAGGGCGCCGAGGGCCGGCAGCACGAAGACGAGCCAGGGCCGGAACGGCCCGGTGAGCGCGCCCGAGAGCACCGACTCGCCCTTCGCGCGGAGCGGCGCGTAGCCGGTGAGCGTGACGAGCAGCTCGTGCTCGGCGAGCTCGAGGGCGGCGAAGAACAGCGAGCCGGCGATGCCGGCCGTCACGCCGACGAGGATCGCGTGCAGCAGCACCCGACCGACGAGCTGGAACGCGATCAGCCCCTGCGCCCTCGGGATGGGCGTGCGCATTGCCGCCATGCGGCTCGGGCGTGAAGGGGAGTCCTCGGGCGACGACATCATGACCTCGGGGCCCAGCGCTCCCCCGCCGATGGGCCTGGCCGGAGCGGTAGCTTCCCTGATCCTCCCGCGGGCTGCTGCCTGAAATCGTCGCCGGGATCAACTCCTCCGGCGCGGACGATTCGACATCGGCTTCCGGTCGGCGCTCCCCCGCTCCATAGCGTGGGGAGGAAGCCAGTGGGGGCGCGGTCTCCGGACCCGCCCGAGCGCGGACGAGGTGGAGCCATGACGACCGATCGGAGCACCGTCGAGTACGGCACCTTCATCACCGGGGACGACAGCGTCACGATGGGCAACGCGGCGGTCCAGACGACGGACGAGAGCGTCCGCACGACCGCCGAGACCGTGGTCACGCCCGTGGTGGCGCTCGACCTGGCGGCCGAGATCCTGACCGGCGCGCTGGGTCCGCTGATCGACGCCGACTACGTGCAGGGCAAGACGCAGTTCCGGGACGTGCTCTGCGACCGGATCGACATCTCGCAGCTCGAGGCGGAGGAGCTTGTCGACGACATGGAGCGGTCCGGGCGGATCCGCTTCATCGGCGTGGAGGAGGGCCGGGGGTGGCACGTGCAGCAAGGGATCGGCGCGCGTTGAGCGCGGGGGCAGCGCGCCGGGAGGCCGCGCGCGCCGTCGTGTCTGCTGGAACAATTCCCTTGCCGGCGTAGTCGAGTCATGGCCTACGTGGAGGCGCCTATGGAGGACGGTACGAAGCCACGCATGGCCGTGGTCCCGAGCGCTCCGCCCATTCCGCTCGTGATCGTTGCCGGCTGTCCTGCCGAGTTCGTCGCCGTGTGCCGGGAGGTGGGGGCGCGGCTCGGGGTCGCTGTGCGCGAATGCGATCTGCGCTCGCTCCGGCCGACGATCGCGGCGTCGCAGCCCTACGCGGTCCTCGTGACGGAGGACCTGTACCGGTTCGAGCCGGCGTCGTTCGATTCGATCATCCGCCAGGCGCCGGCCTCGCTGGTGCGCATCGATGCCCGGGAGGCGCACGATCCGCCGGTGCGGCGGCTCCTTATCGACGCGATCTTCGAGTCGGCGGCGGCCGAGCCGGGCAGCGGGATCCGGTCCATCCTCACCTGAAGCGGCGCCGCGCTGGGGCGCGGCGTGGCGGGGGGCGTCAGGGCTTGCGCTTCATGCCGGGGAGGGTGGCCTTCTCGGGCGGCGGCTCGAGGTACTCGATCTGCTCCGCCGACAGGATGCCGTACTTCGGGTTGGCCGCGGCGCCGCCGGTCGACTTCGTGAACGTCACGCCGTAGGTACCGGTGACCTTCACCTTCGCGCCGACCGCCGGGATCGGGTTCGGCATCTCCTGACCCCAGAACTCGTCGGTGAGCTTCGCCTCGGTCTCCTTGCCGCGCGGCGCCTTGTCGATCGCCTCGATCATGCTGTAGATCTGGGCGAAGTTCGAGGCCCAGCCCATCACCTCGATCATGTCCTTCGTCTCGCCCTTCTCGTCGGCGATCGCGAAGCTCGGGACCGGCGCCTTGCAGTCGGGCGGGTCGCCCTTGCCCGTCTTGTGGACGGCACAGGCCGGGGCGTCCTGGAGGTTCGTCTTGACGATGTAACCGATGATCGAGAGCTTCTTGCCGTTCACGTCCTCGAAGTGGACGCGGCTCCGGAGATCGTGCGTGACGCCCCACACCGTGTAGGCGTCGCCCTGCTTCTTGTTCTTCGCGGGGAGCGTCGGCACCGCGGGCAGGGTCGGCTTCCGGCCGCTGAATGCGGGCTTGGCCTGATAGGGCTGCTCGTCCGTTCCGCACCCTGAAGTGCCCGCGACGAGGACGAGGAGGATGGCAGCGGCGAGGGTTCGACCGAATCGGACGTTCATGGCATCTCCCAAGGTCAACGTGGCGGGCACATCCGGCAGGAAAGATCCAGCGCTGGAGTAGCCTCCGGACAGCGGTGCACCGCGTGCGGATCAGGCGCCTCTCGCATGCGCGCGCGGCGGCGGAAACGGCTAACACGGCCGCCAGCAGATCGTAAAGAGAAAGGGGAACGTCCCCCTCTCTTCATCGGGCGGCCATGCGGCGGCGCATCGCGGCGGCGGGCGATGTACCCCGGTCGACGCAGCCCGATCGCGAGGCCGGAAGGGGGAGCGCGCGGAGGCGCTCGGGGCCCGCCCGGGAGGCCGCCGCGCGCGCCCGCGAGGCGCCGCGCGCGCCCGCGAGGCGGTGCCCCGGGTCGCCTCGAAACCGCGAAGGACGCGTTTCCGCTCTTCGCGCTCGCAACATCGATCGAGTACCCTCTCCGTCCCATGCGCGAGACGACCCTGCGCGCCGCTTTCGAAGCGTCGAAGGTTTTGGTGATGATCCTCGCCGGCGGCGAAGGCCGGCGGCTCGGCCCGCTGACGCACGACCGGGCGAAGCCGGCCGTGCCGTTCGGCGGTCGCTACCGGATCATCGACATCGTCCTCTCGAACTTCGTCAACTCCGGCCTGCACCGAATCAAGATCCTCACGCAGTACAAGAGCGCGTCGCTAGACGAGCACATCGCCCGAGCCTGGCGCCTGTCGCCGATGCTCGACAGCTTCATCGAGACCGTCCCGGCGCAGCAGCGCACGGGCAAGAGCTGGTTCAAGGGGTCGGCCGACGCCGTCTACCAGACCCAGCACGTCATCACGGACGAGTCGCCCGAGCACCTCTGCATCTTCGGCGGCGACCACGTGTACAAGATGGACGTGCGCCAGATGCTGCACGATCACCTGGCGCGCGACGCCGAGGTGACGGTGGCCGCCATCCCGGTGACGAAGGAGGAGGCGCGGTCCTTCGGCGTCATCGAGTGCGACGAGGCGGGGCGCATCCTCGCCTTCCACGAGAAGGTGCAGGATCCGCCGAGCATGCCGGGCAGGCCGGGCATGTGCCTCGCGTCGATGGGCAACTACATCTTCAAGACGCCGGCGCTGCTCGACGTCCTCGAGCAGGACGCCGCGACCGAGGACAGCGCGCACGACTTCGGGCGCGACATCATCCCGCGGATGGTGCAGAGCGGCAGCCGCGTCTACGTCTACGATTTCCACGAGAACCGCGTCCCCGGCGAGGACGAGGGCGCGGGGTACTGGCGCGACATCGGGACGATCGACGCGTACTGGGCGGCCCAGATGGATCTCGTCAGCATCCAGCCGGCGTTCAACTTCTACAACCCGCGCTGGCCGATCCGGACGGGCATCAGCCACGATCCGCCCGCCAAGTTCGTCTTCCGCGATGAGGCGAACGCGCGCGTCGGCATCGCGACCGACAGCCTTGTCTCGCTCGGGTGCATCATCTCCGGCGGCCGGATCCATCGGAGCGTGCTCTCGAACCGGGTCCGCGTGAACTCCTTCAGCCACATCGAGGAGTGCGTGCTGTTCGAGGACGTGAAGATCGGGCGCCACGTCAAGCTCCGCCGCTGCATCATCGACAAGGACGTCGAGATCCCCGCCGGCGCCGAGATCGGCTTCAACCTCGAGGAGGACCGCAAGAAGTGGTTCGTCAGCGAGGGCGGGATCGTCGTCATCCCGAAGCGCGCAAAGATCGACTCTCCGTAACGCGCCTGACCGGGGCCGCCGGCGCGCCACGCCGCGCCGGGCCCAGCGCCCGACCCGCCCGCCCGCCCGGCAACGACGGTGGAGGCCGATGGGTCATTTCCAAATATCCGCAATTACAGGAAAAAATGCCGCTCGTGGCGCCCGGCTGCGGCAGGCGCCTCCGCTGGACGAGGGGCGCCGCGGCCCTGCCGAGCTCGGAGGGTTCGTGGGGCCTGGAGAGCCCCCTGAACCGGGCGTCCCTGCTACGTTGGGTGTGCGATGCCGCGCACGATCCTCATCGGTGACGTCCACGGCTGCCGGGATGAGCTGGCGCGGCTGATCGAGCACGTCGGCTTCGCGTCGGGCGATCGGGTGGTCATGGTCGGGGACATGATCGTGCGCGGTCCGGATCCGTGCGGAACGCTCGATCTGCTCCGGGAGATCGGCGCGATCTCGGTGCGGGGCAACCACGAGGATCGGCTGCTCCGGTGGCGCGCCGGGCGCAGCGATCCTCGCGGCGAGCCGCTGGGGGAGCTCTCGAAGGAGACCGCGCAGCAGCTGCGCAAGCGCGACTGGGCCTGGCTCGAGACGCTGCCGTACTGGCTGGATCTGCCGGAGCACGGGCTGCGCGTCGTCCATGCGGGGCTGATCCCCGGGCTGCCGATCGAGCGGCAAGATCCGCACACGTTGATGTACGTGCGCTGCCTCGGCCGCTACGGCGAGCCGGTCGAGCGTCGCGGGGGCAAGACGCTGTGGGGCCAGACCTACCAGGGGCCGCCGCACGTGGTGTTCGGCCACAACGCGCGCAACGAGCCGCAGATGCACGCGTGGGCGACAGGGATCGACACGGGCGCCGTCTACGGGGGGCGCCTCACCGCGATGGTGCTCCACGACGGCGAGCGCGTTCCGCCGCCGCCAGCGCGCTCCGAGGTGCTCGTCTCGGTCCCGGCGCGCCGCCGCTACGTGGGGCGGTGAGCGGCGGGCACCCGCTTCGGATACGGGCCCACCTCGGCGTCCTCGGTGCTCGGCGTACTGGAGTACGCCTCCGCGCCGAAGACGCCGATCTGGGCCCGTCTCCTGTGCGGGTGACCGCCGCTCTGGGGCGCATGAGGCGGAGATGGGGGATGTGATCGCGCGCGGAAATGCTCCGTGCGCTCCAGGACTTCCGCGCGATCGGCGGAGCGGAGGAGGGCGAATTTCGTTAGGCTCCCGGCCGCGCCGCCGCCGCTCTTCAGGCCGGCGGCACGTCACGGAGCAAGCCAGGTGGAGCCTCGATACCCGTTCGTTGCAGTCGATGTCCCCGAGCCGGAGGCCGAGGAGATCGGCGCCGCGCTCTTCGAGCTGGGCGCCACCGGCGTCGAGCAGCGCGACGAGCAGACGCTCGTGCGCGGCGCGCGCTCGGGTCAGGTGACGCTCGTCGCGAGCTTCGAGGAACACGGCGAGGCGGAGGCGGCGATCGCGGCGCTCGGGGAGCTCTCGCCGCCGCTCGCCGCGCGGCTCGAGGAGGTGGTGGGCGACGCCTGGCGCGACGCGTGGAAGGAGCACTTCGCGCCGTTCGCGCTGACGCCCACGATCACGGTCGTGCCGCCGTGGATCGAGCGCGGGGCGCCGCGCGAGGGCGAGCGGGTGCTCCTGCTGGAGCCGGGGAGGGCGTTCGGCACGGGCCTCCACGCGACGACCGCGCTCGTCGCGGAGCTGCTCGACGAGCACGCGGCCGAGCTCCGCGGCCGCGAGATCCTCGACGTGGGCACGGGCAGCGGCATCCTCGCGCTTGTCGCGCTGCTGCTCGGGGCGGAGCGGGCGGTCGCGATCGACAACGACGACGATGTGATCGAGGTGGTCCTCGAGAACGCGGCGCGCAACGGCCTCGAGGGCCGCATCGCGGCGAGCGCCGGCGTCGTCGAGCAGGTGACGCGGCAGTTCCCGTGGGTGGTCGCGAACATCGAGGCGCGGGTGCTCCGGCCGCTCGGGCCCGAGCTCGCGCGCGTGCTCGCGCCGGGGGGCTGGCTGATCCTGTCGGGCATCCTCGAGGGCGAGCGGGACGATCTCGTGGCGCGGTACACCTCGCTGCCGCGCCCGCTCGCGCACGTCGCGACCCGGCCGGATCCCGCGTCGCCGCGCGGCGATCGTGGGGCGACGCGGGGCGACGCGGGCGGCGAGGGCTGGGTGGCGCTCCTGTTCCGCGCGCCGGACGACGCGGCGTCCGCGTCGGGATGAGCGGCCCGGGGATCCTGCGGGTGCCGCTCGGGTCGATCGCGGCGGGCGTGATCGCGCTGCCGCCGGAGGCGGCGAGCTACGTCGTGCGGGTGCACCGCCTCCGCGAGGGAGATCGGTTCGTCGTGTTCGATCCGGAGCTCGGGGTCGAGGCGGACGCCACGCTCGAGTCGGTCGGCCGGCGGAGCGCGGAGGCGCGCATCGACGCGCCCCGCCCGGCCGCGGTGCGGGCTGGCCGGCGGGTGACGTGGATCCAGGCGGTCGGCAAGGGCGACAAGATGGATGCGGTGGTGCGCGACGCGACCGAGCTCGGGGCGACGCGGATCATCCCGGCGATCTCGGCGCGCAGCGTGGCGCGGCCGGGCGAGGACAGGAGCCAGCGCTGGCGCCGGATCGCGGTCGAGGCGGCGCGCCAGTGCGGCCGCGGGGACGCGCCGCGGGTGGACGCGCCGATGAGCCTCGCGGCGGCGCTCGCGGAGGCGCGGGCGGCGGAGGGGGGCGCGCTGGGGATGTGCCTGGATCCCTACGCGGAGACGCCGCTCGGCGCGCGGCTCGCCGCGCTTGTGCCGGGCGTGGAGGCGGCGTTCGCCGTCGGTCCGGAGGGCGGGTTCACGCCGGAGGAGCTCGTCGTGTGCGCGGCGCTCGGGTTCGAGCGCGTGCGCCTCGGCGCGCTGACGCTGCGCACCGAGACGGTGTGCGCGGCGGCGCTCGGGGCGCTGATCGCGGTGAGCGACGCGCGGGCGGGGTGATGGGCTGGCCTCCGGCGAGCGGCGCGCTGGGCGGCCCTGGCCTTCACGCTACGGGCCGGCTCGCTGGAACCGCCGCACCCGCCCGATCGAGTCGACGACAATGAGCTCGCCCTGCAGGTCGACGAGGTCTTTGGCCGCGAGGAGCGCGCAGAGCGCGGCTTCGATGTCGGCCACGGTCCCGCGGGGCGGGGTACGGAGCACCACGATGCCTGCGTAGCGATGCGGGGGATAGTGAAGCGGGTTCGCGAAATCGAGGTCCAGCGTGACGAGCGTGCGCTGCTCCGCCGCGCAGGCTGCGAGCACGGCTGCGTCCGATGCGAGCGACAGACCCTCCTCTTCCGTCGTCGCGACGTCGTGGCCCCGCGCGCGGAGCAGCGCCGCGCCACGCACGCCCAGGTTCGCGTCGAGCTTGAACCGCATGGCGCTACCCGGCGAGCAGGTCCACGAAGCCGCCCCGCGTCAGCTCGTTGGCGTAGGCGAGACAGGCGCGGATATCCTCGACCACGAGCTCCGGGTACTCGGCGAGGATCTCCTGCTCCGTCATGCCGCCCTCGAGCATGCCGAGGATGAGCGAGACCCAGATCCGTCGCCCTCGAATGCAAGGCTTCCCATGGCAAACGCCGGGGTCGATGGTGATGCGTGCGAGGAGCTCTTCGTGGGTCATGGGGACTCCGAAACACCGTACGGCGTCGGGTCGGTGGGAGCCAGCGCTGAGCTGACCCGCGCGGCGGGCCGTTCGGATGCTCAGCGCTCGGGCTCCGCTGTCCGCCACCGGGCCCACGGACGGAGCGCCGGATCGCGGGTGGACGAGGCGCTGCGGGACCTAGAGGAGTGCAAGAACGACTACCGTACGGCGCGTCGGGGGCTCAGAATCGAGGCGCCATGAACGGTGCTGTGCCGGGCAGGTGGATCACGCGGCTCTTCACCCTCATCATGGTCGTCCCGTGCGCGTGCAACACCGCGGCGGACGCGAGGAGCGGGCGCGCGCTGCCGAACGACGGCGCCGCGCTCGCTCCAGCGGAGCCCGGCCCGGCGCTGCCGCCGCCGATCCCGGCCACCGACGCGGCCGCGAGCGCGCAGCCCGAGCAGGCGCCGTGGCCTCGAGCGCGCCCGCCGCGCGTCGACACGGACTGGTGCATCGACGGCGTCGACGCGCTCGACGAGGAGACCTGTTACGTGCTGCCCGACGCGCCGACGCGCGTGCTGCTCATCTACCTCCACGGGATCGTCCCGCCGGGGAAGGAGAGCCAGCAGAAGACCAACTTCGAGACGGTCGTGTCGCGCGCGTCCCGGCGAGCGGGCGTCGCCGCCCTGATGCCGCGCGGCAAGGTCGGCCTCGCGCCGAAGGGGTACGCGAGCTGGTGGGGCTGGCCGACGGGCGGGCCAGCGTACGAGAAGCACGCCGCCGCGTTCGTGGCGGCGTTCGCCGAGAAGCGGCGCAAGCTCGAGGAGATCGCCGGCGTCTCGTTCTCGCGGGTGGTCGTCGCCGGCTCGTCGTCGGGCGCGTTCTTCGCCGCGGCGCTCGCGCTGCGCGGCGGCATCGACGCCGACGGCTTCGGCGCGATGTCCGGCGGCGGAGGCCAGGCGACGCCCGAGCTCGCGACGCTGGCGCCCAGGCCGTTCTACATCGGCTTCGGCGCCCACGACTCGGTGGGAAGATCGGCCCGCGCCCTCGCCGGCGTCCTGCGCGGCGCGGGCTGGCCCGTGCGCGTCGCCGAACACCCGGTCGGCCACGGGGCGAAGGAGATCTACCTGGACGAGGCGTTCGCCTTCTGGCGCGAGCACGAGGCGCGCTAGGCGATCGCAGAGCGCGGGGGAGAGGCTCGGCAGCGGAGCGACGTTGGGCGTTGGTCTATCGAGGAACTGCCGGCTACTCGCACGGATGGCAGCCGGGCCCCCCGCAGTCCCAGCCCTTCTCGGGGCCGTTCCAGATGCCGTCGCCGCACCTCGGCACCTGGCACACGCCCGCCAGGCAGACGGTGCTCCAACAGTCGGCGACGGATTGACAGCCGTCCCCTTCGTCGCACAGCGATTTGCAGGCGACCGCGCCGCAGTCGATGTCGGTTTCCTCCCCGTTCTTGACGCCGTCGTCGCAGCGCGCCTCGGAACACGTGTTGCCAGGGCCACATACGCCTTCGGCGCAATCCGCTCCGGAGCTGCACCGGCTTCCGGCGGGGCACGGATCGCAAGCGCCACCGCAGTCGATGTCGGTCTCCCCGCGATCCGTGTCCACAGCGCCGTTGACGCACGACGGCGCGACACACTTGCCTCCGGGCGAGCACGTCAGCGCCGTGTCCTCGCAGTCGGCCGTCGTGATGCACTCGATCTTGTGGAAGAGGCCATCGCAGAACCCGATCCCGTCGGGTGAAGGGCCTTTCGGTGCGGCAGGGAAGGACGGGACACCGTCCGTGCACTCATCCAGGATGCACGGGTTTCCATTTTCGGGCAGGTCCGCCGGATCTGGCCTCGTGGCATACGAGCCGTCGGTGAGGCACACATGCTTGGAACAGTCTCCGCGCCTTTGGTGCTTGAGTTTGCTGGTGATCACGAACCCACAGATGCCATCCTGGCACGCTGTCTTCTTGCAGTAATCGTAAGGATACGCGATACAGCACTCCTCGGTGCTGCTGCACGCCTCGCCTTCCTCGCGGCACTCCTCCTCCTCCGCCGGCGGAGGGACGTAGGGGTCGCTCGAAGCGCATGTGAATGCGCTGCCGACAGCGGCAACGGCCAGGATCGCGGCGCAGATATCTTTCATGGCGTCACCTTGCTCGCTACGGGTCTCGTTCTGGGTCGGTCCCGCAGGGGCAGGAGCCGCCGCAGTCGACCGAGTTTTCACCGCCGTTCATCACTCCATCATCGCACGATGCGGCGGCGCACGTGCCCAGCGAGCACACGCCGCTCGTGCAGTCGTTGTGTGCTGCGCACCCTTGCCCGGCCGTGCAGCGATCGCACGAAGGTCCGCCACAGTCGACGCCGGTCTCGGAGCCGTTCTGTACGCGGTCCCGGCACATCGCACGGGCGCACATGCCATCGCTGCACACGTGCTCCTTGCAGTCGGCGTCCGTCGTGCACGGCAGGCCCGACGGACATGGGTCACACTCTCCGCCGCAGTCCTGTGCGGTTTCTCCGAACAGGGACTCGAAGATTCCGTTCTCGCACCATGTCGGAACGCACGCTCCTGATTTTGAGCATGTCAGCGCCGGGTTCCGGCAGTCTTCCGGCAGCAGGCACGCGACCCAGTGCCCCTGGCCGTCGCAGTAGCCTGAGCTGGATGGGGACGGGCCCCTCTCGACAGGGGGGGTACGTGTCGTCTTGCTCGGCGTGTCGCAGGAGTCGATCGTACATTCGTTGCCGTCGTTGAACGCATCGGCCAGCGAGACCTCCTTGTAAAGCTCGCCCAGCGGACCGCACGTGAGCACGATGCAATCCCCTCGCGGCTGGTGCTCGATCTCGGGCATGATCTCGAGACCGCAGACGCCGTCGGTGCAGGTCGCGACGCCGCACCTCGGGTCGGCGGGTCCGGAGCAGTCCTTGGGTATGTCGCACTCCGTCGTGTCCGCAGGCGTCGTGCCGGCGTCAGGCTTCGCCCCGGTATCCTGCGGGTCGGCGCACTCGCTCGCGGGGCGGCACTCACGCCCGCAGGGCTCCTCATCCTGGAGGCAGCACAGCCTGTCCCCTGGGGTCGGGCACAGGCAGGCTCCACGGATGCAGTCGAGGCCGAGGTGCGTCGCGCACTCGTCCCGGGCGTCGCAGGGGCGCCCCTCGAGGTCGTCCACGCCCACGGACGCCTCACCGGCGCACGCGATCCACAGGGCCGCGCTCACGACGAGCACCCCGCCGGCACCGAGCTTCCTCGACATGGGGCGACAGATTACCAGAAAACCGGAGAAGCGATCTCCCGGAACCACTCAGCTGCGATCGATACGGCGGCGCAGCACGCATTGCGGACATCGCCTGTGGATTCTCATCGCAACGTCCGCTCTCTGAAAGAATTCGCGGCCCCGGCGCGGCTACCACGACGTGGCGAGTTGCACGCTGGTGCCCCCGGTCGTGACGCGAACCGGGCCGGCCGGCAGGAGCAGGTAGGCGGCGGCCGCGCCAGCGGCGCTCAGGCCAGCCCCGACGAACGCGCCGGCCGAGAGCGCCGTCCATGTCTTCGCGCGCCCGTCGGCATCCGTGAACTGGCCGCAGGCGGCGCCGCCGGGACAGCCGCTCACGCTGTCGGCTTGCACCCGTGCGAGGGCCACGTCCCGCTCCTCGGCCGCGCTGTTGGCCACGCCGGCCGCGACGCCTCCGAAGACCCCCAGAGCGGCCGAGGTGGCGGCCAGTCCTCCCACGGTGAGCCATCGACGCGCGGGACCCGGTCCCGGCGACGGCGGGGCAGAGGGGGGCGTCCCTGGTGCGCTGCGAAGGCCGCGGGCGCCGTCGAACTGCGCCTCGGCGGGCGATGCGGGCAACACGAGCCGCACCGTGTGCTCGCCGCCCGCCGTCGCGGAGACGGACTGCTCCTCTCGTGCGCCGCCGAGCTGCGCGCTCACCCGACGCTGTCCAGGCCACACGAACACCGGACTCTTGAGCGGCGACAGACCGACTCGCCGGCCGTCCACCAGGACCTCGGCGCCCGGATCGCTCACGTTGATCTCCAGCGCACCCACGTGCTTGCGCGCCGCCTGGAGGTCCACACGCGCTTGTGCGTGCTTCTGCCGGTCCTGCTCGGTCCAGGGCACGGGGCCTCTCGGCGCTTCCGGCGACCCGACCAGGCCGAGCCAGAGCGTCAGGTACTCGGCCGCCGTCGGGTAGTCTCGGATCCGCTGCGACAGCGTCCCGACGTTGAACGCGTCCAGGGGGCGCCGGCCCACCCGCCACAAGGACAGGTGAACGTCCCGCGCCTCCGCGAGGTGACCTGCGCCGACGAGGCGCTCGGCCTGCGCGCGCAGTTGCCGCTGTGCGGCCGGCTCCGGAGGCTCGGCGGGCGGCGGCGCGGCCATGGCCGAGCTCTCCATCAGCAGCGCGAGCACGGGGATCAGCGTGTAGAGCGAGCGTCGCATGGTCTCGATCGGGGGCTCGGGGGTGAGGCTCACCCCGTTCGTGGGGCGCGTCGTCTTGGCTACCTCCATCCGGGCCGGAGGCGAAGCGCTCTTTCCCTGTCGGCTCCGCCGCGCCTTATCTTTCCGTCGGGTGCGGAGTCGTCGTGAGAGCCGCCGGTTCACCCCCCGCGCGAGCAGTGACATGGGGCGCACGTTTTCGACCCACATTGCGGATGACTTGGGCTTGTCCGTCCGTGTAGCTTCCCACGCTGGAGGGTCTCATGGGCAAACCCAAGACATCGAAGTCCCCAAAGGCACCCAAGGCTGAGCACACCGAGGCCGAGCCGCTCGACGAGGCGCTCGATGAAGCCACGCCGACGGAGCTCGACGCCGTGACCACGGCGTTCCTCGGACGTGTCCATACCTTGCTCTTCAACATCCCGAAGTACCTCGATCGGGCGCGGCGCCACGGGTACACGCAGAAGGAGCACGATCTCGGATGGGAGCTGTACACCACGGCTTCCGGCAAGAACCGCCGCTTCGAGCACTGGCTGGCGGAGAGCGATCACCTCGACGTCGCGGCCGGCGTCTCCGCGGAGCGGATGCGCCTGCTCCAGGAGATCGACGCGTTCGAGAACCTGTGGTTCCCGCGGATGCGGGCGCTCATCCCGCGGGCGCTGCCGCGCGAGAGCGCGGATCGCTTCGCCGCCGCGTTCTTCAAGGATCTCTCGCAGCAGCCGCTCAGCCCCGCCGTGGTGGACTCGGTGAAGACGTTCCTGAACCGGATCGACGAGCTCGCGTCGAGCGCCGAGCGCGGCGCGCGGAAGCTGTACGAGACGCTCGGCGAGCGCGGTCTCACGCCGAAGAAGATCGAGGCCATGCGCCGGCTGATCGCCGCCGCGGAGGAGCACAGGACGCCGGACAGGGCCGCGCCCGCGTTGAGCCGGGAGGAGATCGCGAAGGCCAAGGAGGCGCAGCTCGCCGCGCTGGAGTCGCTCCGCCTCTGGTACAACGACTGGGCCACGACGTTCCGCGGCATTTTCGGCACGCGCGCGCAGGTCACGCTCGGGCTCACGGCGCTCAAGCGAAAGAAGAAGGACGCCGCGCCGGAGGACGCCGCGCCGGAGGACGCCGCGCCGGACGGCGAGGAGGAGGACGGCGGCGCGGGCGACTTCTAGCCGCGCTGCCGGTCGAGACCGTCCATGTCACCGGCGGACGAGCGCGCCGGCTGACCCCGCCCTTCGCCCCGCCGCTCTCGACCGCGCTCCGGGGCGCCATGATGGCTGCTAGATAGCGTCTCCACTGCAATCCGGCGGGGTCCGGACCGCGATTCCGAGGGGTCCGGACTGCGATCCGGCGGGGTCCGGACTGCGATCCGGAGGGGTCCGGACCGCGATCCGGCGGGGTCCGGACTGCAATCCGGCGGGGTCCGGGCTGCAGTCGGGAGCGCTTCCCACCGCAGTCCGGAGGGATCTCCTCCGCCATCCGACGGCTCTTCACCCCACGTCGGACCTATAGACCAGCACGGCGCAGCGGCACGACCTCCCCGCAGGGCCCGGCCCATCGCGGTCGAGAGCCGCGTCCGGCGCACTCACAGGCCACGAGCTGCGGCGCAGGTTGACGCGGAGCGGTCGCCGCAGGTATCGTCGCCGCGTGCGGTACGGTGCGCAATCGTGCTTGGCATGCCGGATGCTCGGCGCGGCGCCTTTCGCTCTCGGGGCAGCCAAGGCGGCGGGCAGCCCTCCAGCGCCCGGCCGGCGCGATGGCGTGGAGGCCGGCGACCCGCCCGGCCACGAGCGGAGCGCGCGCAACGCTCACTGGTGCACCGACATGCATGCCGCCCTCGATCCGGCGCGTTCGACGCTGCCATTGCTGCGACGAGGACGGATCGTGCGCGCCCCGCGACTGCCGGATTGCTCGGCCGCGCGGGGGCTTCGTACGCAGTTGCGCCGGCCGACTCCAGCGGGTTCGACAGCGAAGCGGGCGACCTGGCGCGCCTCCGGCGTAGGAGGTGCGTGATGCGACGATGTGTTTCGTTGTTCCTGCTCGCTCTGCTGACCTGCTCTGTTCCCGACGACGGTGCGTCCGTTCGTGGACAAGCGTGGATTGCGTCGGTCGGTCCAGGCGCCGGCGCGATCGAGGGCCCGTATACCGGGACGATCCAGGCGCCTGGCGGGAGCGGGGCTTGGGAGGAGGGCGAACAACTCGAGCGATGGTTCGCTCGTGAATCGGCGGTCGTCGTCAATGGCGAGGTGGTCGACCACGAGGAGATTTTGGCGCGTCGCCGCGCCGCACGCCGCGAAGCCGCCCGAAACGACCTCCCCGGATGGCTGTCCCGTACCGTCAGCGAGACGATGAGGGGGGTCAAGGTTCTGGGCTTCAAGATTTCCGCTTGGGTCCAGGGGGTGCGCTGCGGGGGTAAACGGTTCATGGCGCTGTCACCGGCGCCGGGAGGCCGATGCCAGGACGGCACCGAGGACTGCGACGACGCTCCTTCGCGGTGACGGGCGGTCTCTCGCTGTTCGTAGGGTGTGCGCTGAGCTACGGGTATGAGCGTTGAATGGTCAAAAGACATCCTTCTCATCTGGGAGATCGCCCGCAAGACCCGGTCCGGCGGCGTGTCGGCGGAGGAGCGGCGCGCTCTGGCCGAGCAGTTCGGCGTGAGCGAAAAGGTGGTGCTGCGTTACGAGCACGCGAGGACCGTCTATAATGCGCAGATAGCCGACAAGCGGTGGCGTCAGGCCCGGCAGGAGACGCTCCTCAGGATGACGGAAGGTGGAAAGACGTTCGAGCTGGAAAAGTATCCAGACGAGTTGGAAGCGACGTTGGAGGGGATGAGGGGTGCGGAGTCGGAGAACGAGATCACCCGCGAACTCCGTGACGCCAGGGATGCGATTAGGGCAGAGCTCGGCCTGCCCCCGGTACCGCCCGAAGACTACTCGTGAATCCCCGCACGCGAGCGCACCGGAACGCTCGGTCTCGAACGACTGATCCGCGTAGAGCGGCCCCATCCGGTTCGGCAGCGAAGCTGCAGACCTGGCGCGTCTGTGGCATCGGAGGTGCGTGATGCGAAGGTGCATGTTGTTGTTTCTGTTCGTTCTATTGAGCTGCTCTGTTCCCGATTACGACGCGTCCGTGCGAGTCCAAGCGTGGCTCGAGTCGCTCGATTCAAACGCGGATGTGATCGATGTCCGGTGCACTGGAAAACTTGAGGAGCCCCGTGGGAGCGGGACATGGAAGGAGTATGAGCGACTTGATCGATGGACTGCAGGGGATGTGCTAGCAGCCCTCAAAAACCAGGGTCTTGATTGGGATGAGACTGTGGCGCGTTGCATCGGTGCAAGCCAATTCGAGTTCCCTAAATGGCTTTTCAATGAAATTAGCAAGAATATGTCGGCGGCGGATCGTCTGCTCTTCAAGGTGAGCTTCCATGTCGAGGATGTGCACTGCGACGGCAAGCCGCTCAGGTCGCCGCCACCGATGCCGGTGGGCCGCTGCCCGAACGACATCGACGGCTGCGACGACGCTCCTCCGATGGCGAGCGACCTCCCGCCGCTGCCGCTCCCGCCCCCGAGCGGAGGAGGAGACTTCTGAGCGACGGCCTCTTATGGTGTCAGGTCGTCGCCGTCGCCGTCGCCGTTACCTTGCTCCCCAGCGCCGCCCGCGCGGGCGGCTTCGACGTCGAGGCGGGTCTCGGCGTGGGCATCACGTTGCTGGGTCAGCGCCGCGCCACGGGAGGGATGACCCTCCAGCCCAGCGCGTCGCTCGGCTGGCGGTTCGCCGAATGGGGAAGCCTTCGCTACCGCAATTCGGTCTCCCTCTTCAACCTGAAGGAACTGCGCTGGATCGGCGTCATCGACGTGAACGCCGCCCTGCTCGGGATCCACCTCCGCGATCTCACGTTGGAGATCGGTCCGAGCCTCGACGTGTTCGCCGTGCCCCTCTGCGCCGACACGTGGTGCCAGCGGGAGCACGGCCTGGCGCCGGCCTTCCACCTGGGCGCGATGGTGTTGCCCGCACCGGAGAGCAGGCTCGGCGGCAGAGGCACCGTACATACGACGTATATCCCAGGTATCGCCTGGTCCGGGATCTCGGTCAGCGCCGCCGTCGAAGGCGTCTATCGCTTCTGATGGCGAGGCCCGCGCGCCGCTGTCGCCGAGCAGAGCGAAGGGGTACCGGTGGCGCGTCCCTGTGTCACCATTGATCCGGGCGCGGCCGTGGCCGAAGCGTGCGCTCGGGCAGGCTGACCGCGCCGGCCATCATGACCGGCGCGGCCCGTCGCCTTCACCCGATCACGGCAGCACTGCGCGCTTCGGGCACTCGCCGTCGCCCTGGAAGTCGCCGAGCGTGCGCGCCTGCGCGACCACGTAGTCGTACGCCGTCTCGAGCTCCCCGATCGCGCCGGCGAGGTTGTACTCCTGGCCGAAGACGTCGGCGACCTTTACCTGCTCGAGCTCCTCGATCGTCGTCTCGCCGTCGCCGTCGAGATCGCAGTCGGCGATGTACTGCGCGTAGCGCTTCGTGAGCTCCACGCCCGCGGTGATGTTGTTGAAGAACCAGTGATCGCCGTGGATGGTCGGCTTCACCGCGATCGTCCCGCCCGTCGGCACGCTGAAGCCGGGCAGCTCGTCCTCGGTCGCGCAGTCGTCAAACGACGTGCCGGCCGAGAGACCCCAGCTGAAGCGCACCTCCTCCGCGGGGACGCACTCCCCGTCCGGCGGGCACGACTCGCCCCCCTCCTTCTCGATGGAACCCTCGAAGAACACCGAGTAGCCGTTATCGACCATGAGGGCCACGTCGTCCTCGGTGGTGGGCGAGAGCGTCTTCACCCCCTCCCGCGCGTTCGGGAGATCGAAGCCGAAGCGATCCCAGCGCGCCGCGCTCGCGCCCTCGAACTCCGCGATCACATACCTCGTGGCCGGAGCGTTCTTGAGGTCGAGGACGAACACCGACGGATCGCTCAGCGTCTCCTGCGGCGCGTCCGAGCGCGCCGCGCGCACGTTGCCGATGGTCACGAGGAATCGATCGTAGGTGACCTTCCAGCCGTCCGCGATGTTCTCCTCCCCCGTGCCCGGCTCGAGGCCCTCGGGGATCGTGTCCTCCGGCTCCACGAAGATCTGCACGGTGCCGGTCCCGGACCCCGCGCCGTCGTCGTCACCACCACAACCCGCGACCAGCGCGAGCGCGCACGCCGCGACCGCGATCCTTGCCTGTCCGATGCTCTGCATGATCCTGCTCCTCACTCGCTGGAAATCCGAACGAGCGCGCACGGGCGCGCCCGGCGAGCGCAGCCCCGCGCGTCTTGCGCGCGCCGCGCCCGCATCACCCTGTCGCCTCGCCGATCAGGCCGCGGGCGGAGAGCTCTTCGGCGCCAGGATCAGCAAGGGGATCGGGCGGACCTCCGGCGAGGGCCGGAGCGCGTCGAGGCAGAGCACCCCGAGCAGGGTGGCCTCGCCCACGCGATGAACGGGCGCGCCGAGCTGGCCGCACCGCGCGAACGCGTCGCAGTGATCGTCGTCGAGGTGGCGCTGGCGCAGCGCGTCCTGCGCGGCGACCTCCTCTCCGGGGCCGGGCGCCCGGCCCTCGGCCTGCTGCGGCGCCGCGGCCACGGCGGGCGGCGCGGCGCGCGCGACACCGGTAGCGCGGGCGGCGCCGGCAGCGTGCGAGTGGCCGCCGTGACCGGCGTCGACCAGCGCGCCGACGTGGACCAGCTCGCCGTGCTCGCAGCGGTCGTGCCGGACGAGCAGCGCGTGCGTCAGGCCGCACAGCTGCGCGAGCAGCGCGAGCAACACAAGCCACCGCGCGCTCCAGCCCGCGCGAGCGCGCGCTTGTCGCGGGAGCGGCCGCCGCACCGGCACGCGCGCCCTCGCGCCCGCGCCGCGGCGGCCCCTCACGGCGACCCCGACCAGACGAGCTCCGGCGGCTCCTGCGCCGTCATCGCGATCACCAGCGCGTTGTGCGCGCGCGACCCCGGCGCGATCGCCGCCCTGGTCGTCCCGCCCTCGCCGCCTGCGCCCTCGCCCTGCTCGCCGCCTGCGCCCGCGCTCCCGGCCTCCTCGGCCAGCGCGTCAAAGTCGATCCGCGCGACCCACGCCCCCACGTCGAAGCGGACCGCGAGGCGCACCGGCTCGGCGCCGACGGTCGCCGCGGCCGCGACGCTCGGGACCGCGCGCTGCCCCTGGAACTGCGGCAACGCGTCGACGTCGGCCACGAAGTCGAGCTCGGCCGCCCCCCGCGTCGCGCGCCCGCGCAGGTGCGCCGAGTGCCCGCCGGGCGCCTCGGGCGACCGCACCGGCGCCGACTCGGTCAGGAACCAGTGGATCCCGTAGTCGAACGACGCGCTCCGGATCTCGCCCTCGAAGCCGCGGACCCGGCCGAGCCGCTGCGCCCCCGGATCGAGCAGGTCGACGCGCACGATCGAGAGCAGCTCGGCGATCGCGGTGCCGCAGAGCGTCGCCGAGCCGGACTCCGCCGCGCAGAGCTGGACCGGCCCGAAGGCGACCGACGCCTCGTCGAGCACGACCGTCCAGGCGCCGGCGGCGATCTCCCCGGGCGGCGTGGCCTCGGCGTACGCGAGGTACGAGACCTCCGGCTGGCCGGTGCCGGCGCAGCCGAGCGCCGGCGCCGCGGAGAGCGCGAGGGCGAGCAAGCAGCGGGCGGCCGCGCGGTCGTTGCGAGCGTTGCGAGCGTTCATAGCGAGAGCGTCACGTGGCCGAGGACCGTGAGCGGCGGCCCCGCGCTGATGTGCCGGGCTGGCAGCGCCGACGGCAACGGGGTGGTCTGCCAGCTCGAGACGAACGAGTACTCGGTGTCCGCATGCTCGGCGTCGAGCAGGTTCTGCGCCTCCACGCCGACCTCGATCCACGGGCCCTCCTGCGCGGGATCGCCGCCCGCGCGGAGGCTCCGGCGGAGCGAGAGCGACGCGTCCATCACGAGGAGCGGCGCCGCGGTCTGCGCGTACGGCAGCGGCCGCGCCGAGAGGAACGTCGCGCCGTAGCCGAGCCGCCCCACGATCGGCCGGCCGGCGATCGTGACGAGCGGCCGCTTCACCGAGAGGTCGGCCCGCACCACCACGGGCGGCACGAACGGCAGCTGCTGCCCCTCGACGTACGGCGGCGTCGGGTTCTCGGGCGTCGGCGGGGGCGGCGCGTCCAGCGTGGCGTGGGCGAGCGTCGCGCTCACGCCCGCGGTCAGCATCGGGCTCGGCGCCGCCTGCAGGTAGACGACGAGCCCGCGGCGGGTCGTCGGACCGATGCGCGCGAGGCCGCCCTCCGCCGCGTCGAACGCGAGGTCGTAGGAGAGGCGCGTCTCGTAGGCGGCCGCCGTCGCGCTGAGGCCGCCGCCGGGGCGCAGCGTCGCGCCGACCTCGTAGCTCTTCACGGTCGCGAACGGCGCGTTCTCACCCTCCTCGAGCTGCCGCGCCTGCGGGGAGCGGTAGCCGTGGCCGTACGCCGCGGAGAGGCGCAGCTCGGGCAGCGGGTCGACCTCCAGCGTGGCCCGCGGGCCGAACGCGACGCCCGCCGCCGTGCGCCGGAACCCCTCGATGTGCGTCTCCTTCTGGAACGCCGGGATGAAGTTGCCGAGGCGGTCGTCCACGTCGAAGACGAGCACGTCGGCGCGGGCGCCGCCGCGCAAGCGCGCCCAGCGCGACAGCTCGAGCAGCGCGTCGCCGTGGACGCCGATCCCGGTCAGCTGGATCGACGCGTCGACGCGCCGATCCCACGTCTCGTTCTGCGGCGGCTGGAGGAGGTTCTGCGCCTGATCGATCGCGTCGGTCTGCACCTCGGTCCCGACGGCGACCTGGCCGGTGAGCCACGAGGCGAGCGGGATCCGCGCCGTGCGGTAGGCGAGGCCCCCGCCGAGCGCGACGTCCTGGTTCGACTGCTCGACGAGATCGCCGCGGCCGGCCCACGTGGGCCGCACGCGCGAGCGCTGCGTGTAGCCGGTGAAGTTCATCCGGCTCCGGTAGCCGGACGTCATCGCCCAGAGCCAGGCGCTCTTCTGGGAGCCGTCGTCGTCCGCCCGCTCCGCGAGGAGCCCGACCTGGAGCCGGGTCGACGCGGCCGACTGCGAGCGGGCCGACGGGTCGCCGTAGGCGTCGTAGAAGCCGACGCGCCCCGCCGCGATGTCGTCCCGCCGGAGCACGCCCGCGAGGTTCGCGCGGCTGCCGTGGGCCGCCACGTGGAGCAGCAGCGAGAACTCGTCCGGCAGGTACATCCGGTACTGGCCCACGGCCGCGCCCGAGATCGCCCCGCGCGTGCCGTCGCCGAAGCCGTCCGTCGTGCGCACCGCGGCGGCCCCGAACGTGTCCTCCGACTGCGCCTCCGGCGCCCAGATCGCCAGCAGCCGCCGCGTGTTGAACGAGCCGAGCGTGCCCTTGAGCAGGAGCCCGCGCTCCTCGACGCCGAGGTCGAAGGTTGCGCTGCCCGCGACCGCGAAGTCGCCCTGCTGCGGATCGTAGACGCCCTCGACGACGCGGAGCGACCGCACCACCTCCGGGATGACCACGTTGAGGTCCGCGTAGCCCTGGCCGTGCACGTGCGAGCGCTGGTTCAGCGGGATCGGCCCGACCCGGAGCTCGATGTCCTGGCCATGCTCCGCGTCGAAGCCGCGGAGGAAGATGCGCTGCGCGACCGCCTCGCCCTCGGGGTGCGCGACGTGGACGCCGGGCGCCGTGCGGAGCAGGTCGGCGGCGGACGCGTGCGGCGCGGCGGTGAGCGCCGCGCGGCCGATCCGGAAGTCGCTCGACGCGCGCCGCGGCGGGTTCGGGCGGCCCTGTACGTGGATCTCGATCGGCTTGCCGGGCTCGGCCACGGCGTGCGGGCCCGCGACGCCCCCGGCGAACTCCACCGGCTTCGGCGGCGCCGGCGGCGGGGAGGCCTCCGGCCGATCGGGCCTCGCCGGCGGCGGCTCGGGCTGCTCCTCGTGGGGGCCGGGCGCGAAGTGGAACGGCACCCGGATCCGCGCCCGCACCGGCGCGCCGCCGCGCAGGGCCGGCGAGAAGCGCCACCGCCGCACGGCCTTCATGGCCGCCTCGTCGAACCCCGCGCCGCCGGACTCGGCCACGACCGCGTCGCTGACGGTGCCGTCCTTCTCGACCGTGACGAACAGCGTGACCGTCGTGTCGACGCCCTCGGCGAGCCGCTCGGGCGGGTACACAGGGTCCACGTGCTCGAGGATCTGCGGCGCCACGGCCGCGTCCGCCGGCGGCCCGGGCTGCGCGAGCGCCGCCGGCGCGGCGAGCGTGACGAGCGCGCTGGCCGAGAGGCAGCACGCGAGCAGAAAGCGCCCCCGCGGCGCGACGGAGCCCTCGCGGGCGCGGGCAGCGGCCTCCTTCACGACCCCGGAGGCGGACGCGCGCGGCGCGCCTGCGCGAGGCGCCGGCGGGCTTGTTTCTCGTCCAGAAGCGCGCATGGGCAACTGAGCCCCAGGCGACTACCACGGCGCACAGCGGTGCCGCAAGCGACGCACCGCTGCGTGTCGCGGCCTGGAGCGCCCGCGAGCGACGGCGACAGAAGCGGGCGCGGCGCGAACGACGCCGACAAAAGCGGGCGCGGCGCCTGTGCGAGCGACGGCGACGGAAGCGCGCGGCGCCCGCGGCGCTCGAGCGACGTTCCGTCGGCGCAGCGGCGGGCTCCCCGCGGGGCGCCGGCCCGTGTATCGTCTCGACATGGCGAATGAGGCGCTCGTCCAGGCGGTCAAGACCATCGTCACCCTCGCGCGCGGGGGTAACCTCGACGCGGCCTACCGGGGATACCGCGATCTCTTCCAGAAGCCGGAGTTTCTCAAGCACCGGGCCGAGGACCAGCGGCAGGTGCTGCGGCTCATGATCCTCGCCAAGGGCGTCCCGTCGAAGCCCACCGAAGCGATGACCGAGGCCCACCGCGCCGCGGTGCCCGCGCTGACCGAGCTCGTCTCGATCCACGGGGATCCCGCCGACCACGAGCTCCTCGGGCTCTGCCACATGGTGCTCGGCAACCTCGATAGCGCCGACAAGATCTTCCGCGCCGGCCTCGCGCTCGAGCGCGCGCGCAACCCGCAGAGCGATCTGTGCGGCACGCTGATGAAGCGGATCTCGCTGCTCTAGTTTCCGGCGGCATCCGTCCTGTTAGGATGCCCCCCGGGCGCCGGGACTGCGCGCCGTCGGGGAGTCCATGTACGTCATTGCGGTCGCGAGCCAGAAGGGCGGCGTGGGAAAGACCACGATTTCCCTCAACCTGGGGCTCGCCCTTGCGCGCGCGGGCAACCGCGCGCTGGTCCTCGAGCTCGACGCGCAGGGCAGCCTCGGGCTGTCGCTGGGCCTCGCGGATCGCGCGCGGCCGGGCGTCGCGGAGCTGCTCACGGGCGCCGAGCGCCTCGAGTCGGTGCTGCTCCGGACGCGCGATCCGCAGCTCCAGGTGCTCACGGTCGGCCGGGTCGATCCCACGACGGTCGCGGGCTTCGAGGACGCGCTCGCCCGCGCGCCGGTGCTCCCGAGCGTGCTCGCGCGGCTCGCGCCGGACTTCGACCTCGTGGTCGTGGACTGCCCCGCGGGGCTCGGCAAGGTCACGACGCGCGCGCTCGAGGTGGCGACGCACGCGCTCCTGCCGCTCCAGGCCGAGCCGCTGGCGCTCCGCTCGGTCGGCCAGCTGCTCGCGGTGATCGATCGCGTGCGCGCCGAGACGAACCCGCGCCTGTCGATGCTCGGCATGGTGCTGTCGATGTTCGATCGGCAGGCGTCCGCGTCGCTCGACGTCGCCGAGACGCTCTGGACCAGGTTCCCCGACGGGATCATCCTCGATACCGTCATCCCGCGCGACGAGGCGTTCCTCGAGGCGTCGCTCCGCGGGGCGCCGCTCCTCCTCATGCAGAAGCGGCCTCCGCCGCTCGCGCGCGTCTTCGATCAGCTCGCGAACGACGTCCTGGTTCGCCTGGAGCCCACCTCCCCGGACGATGACGATGGCCCGATCTCGCTCCTCCTTTGACATCGACAGCGCCGTCCTCACCGCGGCGGCGCTCGTCAAGCAGTCGAGGCCGCGCAAGCGGCAACCCCCGTCGATCGCGCCCGCGGGCGCGCCGCTCGTGTCGTTCGGGTCGCCGCCGCCCTCGCGGGCGGAGCCGGAGCCGATGTCCGCGGCGCCGCTGTCGCCGTCGTTCGAGGAGCTCGCGCCGTCGAGCGACCTCTTGCCGATGTCGAGCGCGGGCGCGGGCGGCGGGCTCGGGCTCGGCAGCGCGCTGCCCTCGTCGGCCGACGACGTCGACGCGCGGCACGGCGCGCCGCTCGACCTGCCGTCGCCCGCCTCGTCGGCCTCGTTCGTGTCGGCGCGCGAGCCGCTCGCGGAGCGGCTCGACCTCGCCGTCGAGGCGCTCGCGGCGGGGCGCGCGCAGCCGCGCTTCCCGGACCTCGCCGCGGCGGGCGGGCCGGTCGCGCGCTGCGAGCGGGTGATCGAGTGGATCGCCGAGGTGACCGGCGCCACGGACGTCTTCCTCGCGGACGCGGCCGGGCTCCCGTTCGCCGGCGCGATCCGCGACACCGAGGCGCGGCTCGCCGCCTCGGGCCTCATCGCGTCGGCGATCGGCTCGCTCGTGGCGGCGCTGCCGGGCGCCCCGTCGCAGCGGTTCGACCTGTGCGTCGGCGACGGGCCGTGCTTCCAGCTCATCGGGTTCCAGGTGCGCTCGGCCGGGTACATCGTCGGCCTGATGCGCCCGGGCCCGCTCATGCCGCGCGAGGCGCACGCTGTCCGCATCGCGTGCCGGCACGCGCTCGACGTCGCGGTCAGGGTCGTCAGGTGAGCGCGGACCACGCCGAGTCCTCGTTCGGCGGTGGGGTCACGGCCGTCGCGGGCGCGCTGGACGACGACGATCCGCTCGCTCCGATCGCGCTCGACAGCATCGGCTACGGCGTCGACGGCCTCGAGGCGATCGTCGTGTTCCACCTGAGCGACGCGCGCGTCCACGCCCTGTTCGTCCGCGAGGGCGCGGCCCTCTCGCCGGGCGACGTCGCCGCGGGGCTCCGCGACGCGTACCTCGGGAGCCAGCTCGCCGCGCAGCGGCTCGTCCCCGAGCGCGAGGCGTCGGCCCGGCCTGTCCGGGGCCGCGGCGCGCGGTCGTCGAGCAAGCCGCCGGGCTCGCACGGCCGCGGGGAGGAGCTCCCGGACCCGGTGGTCACGCTGGAGCTGAGCGGCCGGACCGTCCTCCTGCGCCGCGTCCGCGCGTGCGTGGTCGCGAGCCTGTTCGACGGCACGATGCCGCTCGGCATGGCGCGGCTCGTGGCGCAGCGGCTCGCCGCGGCGCTCGCGCCCGAGCTGCCGCTCGAGGAGCCGCCCGAGGAGATGCTGAGCGACCCGCCGGGGCTGTTCGACGAGGCGCTCAGCGCGGACACGGTGGACGATCTCGTGCGCGGCGTCGCGCGCTCCGCGCCGCCGCGGGGCTCGTCGAGCATCCCGTCGCGCCGGACGGGCGGCACGCCGCCGCCCCCGGATCCGCCGTCGGCCGAGGCCGCGCGGACCGAGCGGCTGCTCGCGCTGCTCGAGGCCCGCGCGCCGGAGCCGCACGTCGCGCGGCTCCGGCTCGCCCTGCGCGCCGGGCTGACGCCGCTCGCGCTGGAGCACCCAGGCGAGCTCGGCGCGGAGGCGATGGTGCTCATCGAGACGGCGGCGGCGGACATCCTTGGCCTCGAGCGCGCCGCGCTGCGGAGGCTCCTGTGACGGCGCTCCGGCGCGGCCTGCGGGGCCGCATCGAGGGGCCGCTCGGCGATCTGCTCGGCCTCATCGCCCCCCACTGTCTGCTCCACGTGGCGGACCAGCTGGTGATCGTGCACTCGCACCACTACGCGCTCTTCCTGGAGCAGACGATCCACGACGCGCTCGGCGGGGAGAGCCGCGGCGTGCGCCGGCAGGCGGCGTTCGAGGCGACGCACGCGCTGCTCGGCCCGCTGTACGCGGCGCGCCACGGCGCCTCGCCGCGGGAGAAGCTCGAGCTCGCGGCCGAGCTGTTCGCCGCGATGGGGCAGGGGTGTTTGCGGTTCGAGCTGAGCGCGGAGGGCGGCATGGTGCAGGCGGAGGCGCTCTTCCACGGCACGAGCTTCCTCGCGAAGTACGGCGGTCGGGTCCAGAACCGGATGGTCGTGGACGCGTTTGCCTCCGGCTACTGTTCGGCGGCGGCGAGCCTCGCGTTCCCGTCCGACTGGGGTCGGCTCGACGCCGACGAGGTGACGTGCGTCGCGCGGGGCGACGCGGCCTGCGCCTTCCTGCTCACGCGGCGGTCCGAGCGGCCGCGCTTCGGCGAGGCGCTGACGCGCGAGCTCGTCGAGTCGTCGCGGGTGAGCTGGGAGCCCGAGGGCGGCCCCGAGGCGCGGGCGCAGCGCGCGGGGCTCGCGATGCTCGAGGAGCTCGGGGCGCTCCGGTCCGACGAGCGCGGGCTCATCCAGGCGTACGGCGTGAACCTGGCGGTCTTGCCGGTGGGGTATCTCGAGCAGAAGACGTTCGACACGGTGCACCTCATCGAGCGTCGGTCTCCGGAGCTCGGCCCGGTGTTCGAGGCGCTGGTGCGGGAGGCGGCGCAGACGGGCGCGTTCCACCTGCTCGGCGGGATGCTCGCCTCCGCGTCGTTCGAGGCGGTGTGCGGCCCGGCGGGCAGGGACCAGCACGAGCGTCTGGATCAGCTGCTCGGGCTTGCCCGCGCGCTCGGGTGGGGTGCGCTCTCCGCGCCGGAGTTCCAGCCGGGCCGGGTGCTGGTGCTGCGCGCGCCGATAACGCACGAGAGCGCGTATTACGGGGTGAGGCACGGGCCCACGGCGAGGGCGCGGCTCCTGTTCCAGCAGGGGACGGCGCTCGCGATCATGCAGCTCCTGCACCGCGTGGATTTCGGGACGGAGCGGCCGATCGACGCGGAGACGTACGGCGGGCTGTTCAAGATCGGGACGCGGTTCCGGGTGCAGGAGACGAGATCGCCGCTCCGGGGGGACGACGCGTGCGAGGTGAGGGTGGAGGCGATCGAGGACAGGTGGTGACGACCTCGTTGTCGGGCGCACCGCCATCGCGCTGGCGGGAAGAACGGCTCGCCCGCCGTGCGGCAGCGCAGTAGCCTGTAGGGGAAGAGGTTGAGCATGGCCGAGCCCGCGCGGAAGCTGACGTTCACGTTCGCCGAGTACCTCGCCCGCGAGCAGGGGAGCGAGGCCAAGCACGAGTACTTGAACGGCGAGATCTTCGCGATGGCGGGGGGCACGCCTGAGCACGGGCTCATGGCGGTGAACGTGGCCAGCGTGCTCCGCGGCCAGCTCGTCGGTCGACGCTGCCGCGTCTACAACTCCGACGTGCGGGTGCGTGTCCGGGCGACAGGGCTCGCGACGTACCCGGACGTCAGCGTGGTGTGCGGAGCGCTGGAGCGCGATCCCGAGGATGAGAACAGCATCCTGAACCCGGTCGTGCTGATAGAGGTGCTGTCGCCGAGCAGCGAGGCCTACGACCGCGGCGAGAAATTCGCTCACTACCAGGCCATTCCCTCGCTGCGCGAATACGTGCTCGTCTCGTATCAGAGGAGGCGTGTGGAGGTCTTGCGGCGCAATGACGACGGCACCTGGACGCTCCACGACGTGCGGGAGAGCGGCGTCGCGGAGCTGTCGTCGATCGGGTGCCGTCTTCCGCTCGACGAGGTGTATCTCGGCGTCTTCGAGGGATCAGAGGAAGAGGTGGGCTGAGCCAAGCGGAGGCGCACCGCGCGCGCCTCGTGCTGGAGGAGGTGTGCGGGTTCCGGCACGACGATCTGCTGCTCGCGATGGTGCGCGTCGAGCTCAACCTGCGCGCCGGCAAGGCGGAGCGCGCGGAGGACATCGCCCGCAAGCACCGCCGGCGGATCGCGGGGCAGAGCTTCCGGGAGGAGCACGTGACGTTTCTGCTGCTGCTCGCCGAGTGCGCGCTCGCGCTCGGGAACGCGGACAATGCGCTGCGGATGGTCGCCGGCGCCGAGCTCTTCATCTCGCGGGCTGGCTGGCGGCACGCGGCCTGCCGGGTCCACCGCCTGCGCGCCCGGGCGGAGGCGCTCCGCGGCGAGGCGCTGGCGGCGCGGCGCGGCGCGAGCTCGCGGCTGCGCGATAGATCGCCGAGCAGCACGGCTTCATCTCGCTGCTCGTTGACCCGCTGGTGCTCGAGGGCGAGCTCTCCCTCGAGGCGGACCCGGACGCGGCGTTGCGGTGCGCGCGCGAGGCGCGCCGGCTCGCCGAGAACCACGCCGTGAAGTACAAGTGGGGGCACGGCGATGCGCTCGACCTATGGGGGCGGGCCGCGGCGCGGCTCGGCGAGCGGAGGTTCGCCGAGATGCAGCTCGGGAAGGCGCTGCAGATCCGCCGCGAGCTCGGCAATCCGGAGCGCACGGCGCGCACCGAGGAGGCGCTCGCCGCCCTCCAGGCGAGCGCGCCGCGGCGCGGGTGAGCGGACGCTTTAATACGTCGCGCTGCCGACCGGCGTGTCTCCGCCGATCATCTACAAGGGGACCTACTTGGGGCGACTGCCGGAACGCTTGGTGATGCTCGGCGAGGCGCGCTTCCGTCCAGTTCGGCGCTGGGTCGGCGAGTCCTGTTCACGGGTTGTGCTCCCAGGTTTATCGGATTCCAGCTCGCCCGAGCGGGCCCGGCGGACGAGAGTGTCATAAAATTTCGGAAGAATATTGCTGAATTCGTGGAGCGCCGTTGAGAAGATCTTTTCGACTTCCGCATGTCCGATCTCGCGGGCGGCGCTCATAAGTCGGCGAGAGACCTCGGCAGCCAGTTCCTTGCGACCTGTGCCTAACAACGCGAAATTTCTGAGTAGAAGGATCTGTAGCAGCCATGGATCGTTCGGACTGAATCGCGATTCAATTAGTTCTAACCGAAGAAGTAGATCTGTTGCCTCTTGCTCGGCACCTCGGAAAAATCGTACGACTGCAAGAAAGGCGAGCGTGCCGGCCTCGACGATCTTCTCGTCGATCTGGCGAGCAATCGTTATGCTCTTTCTTAGTGCCTCCTCGCCTTCGTCCATACTCCCTGCACTAAGCAGAAGCTCGCCGAGCTTCTGCAAAGCACGTGCATGTTCGGGGTACGCTCCTCGCGATAAAAAAATGCCAATCGCCTGTTCGAGTTTGCGGATTCCCTCCTCGTATCTTTTCGCCTTGCGCAGCTCTTCCGCCAGCTCGTGCAGGGTGATGGCAAGGCCCAGGGTGTCTCCTCTCAGCTCCGCTGCGGCAGCCTCCGTCTGGAGAGCTGCAATATCCTTCGGGTGAGCTGGTGCAGATGCAACGGCGAGGGGCGGGGAGAGCGGGACCGACTCCTTTCGGAGCCACCGCAGGAGCGTCCCGGTGAGCTGCTCATATGCAAGCACCAGCGGATCCTTTGAATCCACCATGCCCCCTTCACGCAGAACCCTCTCTTCAAAGCCCCAGCGTGCCCTGTGTGGGAGCACGTGTGTCCGGATCCCGTCAGGGTGGTCTTCCCTGAGCCATAAGCCATCCTGGAGGCCTTTCTCGAACAGCTTTGCTTGTTTGCGGAACCACCCGTCAGCGAGGTAACTTTCCTCTACCAGTGGGACACGGCTCATGGCGAGCCACACGCGAGGTTTCTCGCGGTCCGCCCGTTCCTTTTCCGGCGCCCCGGCAATTGCGCGCGCTACGCGCTCGGTGCCCTCGAACGATTGATGGTTCGGCGCGGTGAACAGCACCACGGCATCGGGAAGCTGAATGGTGCAGATCCCGCCGATGTCCGTCAGACCCGTGCGGCTGTCGATGAGCACGACGTTGGCGTTCTCGACGAGCTTCTCACGCAGGGTCTCCACGGCCGCGGAACCCTCCGTCCGGGAGTAGAAATCTTGCCAGTGAAACCCCGCGAGACGATCGCCGTAGGCCCTGTCGAGCCGGCCAGCGAGGAGCACCCGGAGCGAGCCGAACCTGGGAGCATGCTTTTCATCGGTGATGGGAATGAGCCAGTCAAGCACGCTCTCCACCTCGGGCGGCGGCTCGGGAGCGTTATGCGCTACTGCGTTGCGCCATGAGACGAAGTAGTCGAGCATCCCGTTGGTCGAGCCCGCGACTTCCGGGGAGATTCCGAAGAAGCGATGCAGTCCGGGTGCTTCCAGGTCCCAGTCGACAGCAATGACGCTCAGCCCGTGTGTGTTCGCCAGGCGGTAGGCGACATTCGCGAGCGCCATGGTCCGCCCGACGCCCCCCTTGTAGGAGTAGAACGTGAGCACCCGACGGTTGGGTTCAGTGAAGATCATGCTGCTGCCTTGTCATAAAGCCGCGGGGGCAGATTCGGCCCTTTCTTGCGGCGTGCCCAGGCTGGTGTCCTGGAGCCCTCAGAACCGTGGTCGGGCAACCACACATCGAGCTCGTCCTTCTCGGCACCGAGCGCCGCTAGCGCATCGCGGCATCGCCGGCGCGCTTCGTTCGAAAGACCGGCCAGCGCGCCGGCGATGGCACCCGGTTTGTACGTCCGATCCGTGGCGAATGCCCAGAGGACGTCGCCCAGCGGGAAATCATGATTCCGACGGGCGCGCTCGACGGCCTCGGGAAGGATCCCGAGGGCCCGCTCCGGGTCGGAGATGCGCAGTCCGGCCGTGACCACTGGCCACAGGCCAGGGAGCTCGCGCTTCCAGAGGGCAAGCCACTTCGAATAGAGCTCACCCGGAGTCTGGAGCCCTGCGAGCGCGAAGAGGACGAGCTCCTCGGCGTCGTGGTCGAGAGCGCCGTCATGCCCGCCGAACGCGCCGCGCTCTGCAATCTCACGGAGCGTGCTCTCGGCCGCGCGTAGCTCCAGCGTGTCCACGAGCTCGGCCAGACAGCGAACGGCATGCGCGTCCGGCCCTTCGCGCAGGTTCCCCCGAGCTGCTTCCGCGAGTGTGGCGACAGCGGCCTTCTCCAGGCGCGCGCGGAACGCCTTGTCGCGCGACTGCTCGTGGAGGGTGGCCACGTAGTCGTCCGGGCTCTCCATGTGGAGCTCGGAGACGGGTGGGTCCTGCTCCCATCCGCGCATCCGCGCGAGCAGCCACGCGCGGAGCTTCGCCGCGCTCATCCGCGCGATCGTCGACGCGTCGCTCAAGGAAGCCTCCGCTTGGCGAGATAACCCCGCGGCGGAGCGGCCCGGACCTCTCCGACATACCGCGCCTCTCGATCATCGGCGGTGTCCGGAAGCACGAGCAGCTCCGGTTCGGACGGCGCATCGGTGCGGAGGTGCCGCGTGAGGCCCCAGGGGGCGTTGTGCCCAGCGTCCGGGCACCGCCACGCGGGGTACCAGCCGGCGTCGAGCGCGGTCGGGATGTAGAGCGGCCGGCTCGGAACGGTGCTCACGGCGATGCGGATCCGATAGAGATGATTGCCGCTCTTCATCGTGCATAGACCGAGACGGTCGCGGAGGTCGTCCGCATCTACTCCCGTGTTTCTCGTGATCCACACGGAGACGCCGGCGCCGCTCGCGCTCTGGCCGATGGGTCGAGCCAGCGAGATGCGCGGCGGTGGCCGCGAGCGCTTTACGGCTCGAGACAGGTATTTGTATCCCTGGAGAGCCTTGAGCGTCACGTGGTGCCACCAGTCGCCCTGGATGGCGGGAGGACGAGGCGAGGGAACAGCGAGCACCCTCGGCGCCACACGGGCAGCCTCCGCTAGCCGAGCGCGCGCGAGCCGGCTGGCCGAGCTCGTCAGCCTGGCGTGGAATGCAGCTCGCTCACTGCTCGGAACCCGGTCCTCCTCCATCAGGTTCAGGAGTACCGCACGCGCCTCCGTATTGCCCGCTCGGAGCCTGGTCCTGAGCCGCTTGACGGCGGATGCGTGGGCGGGGTTGGGAGAGTCCAGCAGCGACATCGGGAGGAGCCTAACACAACGTCCGGGGAGGCTGAGCTTCGTCCTGCCGATCTACCTCACGCTCGTGAGCGGCGCCGGACGGCCTGTCCTCGCGTTCGGTCGGATGTCAAGGACATGATCAGCCGCTGCTCCCGCCAGCGCCTCACCCCGGCTCGTACCGCTCCGAGCCCCTCGGCGCGAGGCGTACCAGCCAGATGTTCCTGTACCGCACCGGGTCTCCGTGATCCTGGAGCCGCAGCGGCCCCCGTGCGCCCTCGTCCTCCTCATCGATCGCGCCCTCCGTGGGGCCCCGGAGCGTCACGTTGTTGTAGATGACCACCCCGTTGTGGAGCAGCGTGAGCCGCGCCGGCTCGACGACCTCCCCGCCGCCTGACACCCGGGCCGCGCGAAAGACGATATCGTACGACTGCCCCGCGAGCGCGGGCCAGCACGCGTTCGACAGCGGCGCGAGCTGGCCAACCATCGCGCAGCAGTCCCCCGTTGCCGGGGACCGCGATCCCGTGCGAGTCGAGCACCTGGATCTCGTAGCGATTTGCAGGAACATACCGCTGTTGCCCGTCGCCTGCCCGGTCGCGTGCGGCATGTCCGAGCACTGGAACTCAAGGTGGATCAGGGCGTCTCCGAACCGCGCCGCGGACAGAATATCTCCGGCGCCGGCGACCACCTGGATCGCGCCGTCTTCCATCTTGCCCATGACCTCTTCGATCCTGGCAGATCGTTCTAGCGGTTGTGACCGCAGAGGCTGCCGGAGCAGGGCGGCACGCGGGCGCGAGTCGACCCGATATGCTATATAGCGTCACTGAATATGTGCCGTGTTGTGTCAAGCTTTCCACCCTCGCTGGCCATCCTTCTCTCCGCAGCCTCGGCGCTCGCGCTCGCCGGGTGTACCGCCATCCCCGAGGTCATCGGGAAGACGATGGACGCCTCCGGGACGGGCGGCGACGCCTCCGGGACGGGCGGCGGCTCCTCCGGGACCGGTCTGGGCGGCGACTTCTCGCCGGCCGGCGGCGGATCGGCCCCGGGCACGTCCTCCTCGAGCGGCGGGCAAGCCGGCTGCGAGCCGCGGCTCGAAGGGGTGGTGCGCGACTTCAAGGCGGACGGCACTGCCGGCGGGCACCCGGACTTCGAGCGCTTCGAGGGCACGGGCTTGCCGGGCATCGTCGAGCGTGTGCTCGGCCCTGACCAGAAGCCGGTATACGCCCATGAGGGGGCCACGGAGTACACGTCCGGGCCCGAGCACTTCGATCAATGGTTCCGGGACGTCCCGGAGATCAACCGTTCGATCCGGTTCGTCGTCCCCCTCGACGTGAGCGATGACGAGTTTCGCCTCTTCTCCAGCAGGGAGTTCTTCCCCATCGATGGTGAAGGCTGGGGCAACCAGGACAGGGACCACAATTACGGTTTCACGTTCGAGCTCCACATGAGCTTCAGGTACAGGGGCGGGGACGACTTCATCTTCGGTGGCGATGACGACATCTGGGTGTTCATCAACAACCAGCTGGTGATGGATCTGGGCGGGGTCCACGGCTCGATGTTCGACACCCTCGATCTCGACGCGATGGCCGAGGCGCTCGGCCTCGAGCTCGGGAAGAACTACCCGCTCGACATCTTCTTCGCGGAGCGCCGCAGCGGTGGATCGAGCTTCATGATCTCGACGCTCAAGTACACGAACTGCGAGCCGATCATCCTGTAGCGCGTCGACGTCGTCTCAGTGGGCTGCAGCTTGCCTTTGCGGCCTCGCGTTCCACAGGCGCGTCGCCAGCGCGAAGCCGACGAGGGCGACAGGGAGCATGGCGATGGGCCATGGGATCCAGTTCGCCGGGTCCTTCGCCGCGTCGCCCGAGGGCAGGATGCTCGCGTAGAGGAACGATTGCACCGCCGTGCCCAGGTAGACGAAGCCGTCGATGATGCCTGTCGCGACGCCGGCGTTCTTCCTGCCGCCGAAGTCCATGCTCGCGGTCCCGGAGAGCATGCCGTGGACGCCGATCACGCAGAGGGACATGAACACGACGGTCCACCCGGCGATGGGCAGGCTCAGCGTGAAGAGGACGATCCCCGCGCCGAGCACGAGGCCTGCGTACAGCACCGAGGCCACGGGGCCGCGGCGCGAGTCGAAGACATGGTCGGAGATGAACCCGGCGAAGACGCCGCCCAGGATGCCGGCGATGCAGAGGAGCACGCCCCAGTGGGCCGACACGAAGCCCTGGAGGTCGGTCTTGTCGGCGAAGATGAGGTACCACTTCATGACGGCGTTGCGGAGGAAGCCGCTGCAGAACTCGATGGCGACGATGATCCAGATGACCCTTTGCGAGAACATGCGCCGCGCGACGTCGAGCGGACCCATGCGCTCGCCGGTGTCGCCCGAGGACGCGTCGGCCGTGTCGAAGTCCTGAAACCCCGCCTTGCCCGGCGTGTCGCGGATGACGAAGAAGTCGAGCACCAGGAACCCGAGCAGCAGCAGGGCGGGGATGTGGAAGGCCCACTGCATGGGCAGGTGCTTGGCGATGAATCGACTCCAGTCGTAGGCGAAGTAGAGCCCCAGCGAGATCAGGATGCCAAAGACGCCGCCGAGCATCCCGCGCTCGCGGACGTGGAACCAGGGCGCGTTCACCTTGACGATGGATACGGCGCCGAAGCTCTGGAAGTACATGTTGCCGGCGAAGAGCACCGTCATCGTGGTGACGGCCGCGTCGTGGTCGAGCTGTCCTTCCTGGGCGGCGCGGACGGCTGCCCCCATGAGCAGGTTCATGATCGCCGACCCGCCCGCGGCGAGGAGGATGGTGGTGCGCCCGCCCCACCGGTCGGTGAGCGGCCCGTTCAGCAGGAAGGCGACCCCGTAGACGGCCGACCCCCAGCCGTCGATGTTCCCGAACTCCTGCTTGCTGACGAGCTGCATCGCGTCGAGCGCCGACGCGTTGGCGGAGAAATTGTACCGCCCCATGTAGAGGAAGGCGTAGGTGAGCCCGAGCGGAAACCAGTTGAAGAACCGCCGGCGCTTGAACTCCTCCGAGTGTCCGAGCTCGATCTTTGGCAGCCGCCGCATGACGACCGCGATGGCCGCGAGCAGAAGAAGGATCGGCAGCAGCTGATTGAGCCAAGCAGGCATGGATCGCCCTCCGGCCGCCGACGATAACGGCCCCCCGTACCAGCGGCTACGCCTTCGCGCCCGCTCGCTTCACCGGAGAGCCGCCGGCCGCGTTCCTGACCAGCCCTCTCCGGCGGCTCCTGCAGTCCAGCGATCCCCCCTTCGAGGCGCCCCCTTCGAGGCGCCCTCCGCCGAAATCACCCCCCGCGCCCGCGGAAGATCGCGTGACGGAAGTAGTTGATCTGGCTCTTGGCGAACTCCTTGGCCGCGTCCAGCCGGTCCCCGTCGCGCGACGAGCTGCGGATCAGGAGCTCCCCGTTCTCGTAGAGCTCCCGCGCCTTGCTCCGCTGGAGCTTCCCGCTCGAGGTCTTCGGCAGCACGCCCGCCCCGACCGCGACAACGTCGTCGACCGTGAGCCCCATGGCCTGCTGCACGACGCGGCGCACCTCGCCCTTCACCGCTTGCTTCTCCTGCTCGTCCAGCGCCGGCGTCTCGAAGACGATGACCACCCGCTCGCGATCGTTGTGCGGTTTCATCGTCCCGAACGCGATCACGTTGCCCTTCCGGACCCCGGAGACGCGGCTCGCCTCCCACTCGAGATCCTGCGGGTAGTAGTTGCGCCCGTTGACGATGATGACCTCCTTCGAGCGCCCGCAGATATAGACCTTGCCCTCCGCGAGGTACCCGAGGTCGCCCGTCCGCAGCCAGCCGCCCGCGAACGCCTCCTGGGTGAGGTCCGGGTCGCTGAAATAGCCGGGCGTCACGCTCGGGCCGCGCAGCCGGAGCTCCCCGACCTCGCGGTCGCCGAGCGGGCGCGCGCTCTCCGCGTCGTCCGACGCGAACACCGCGATCTCGTGCCCCTCGAACGCTGACCCGCACTGCACGAGCGACGCCGCGCCGTCGCTGTCGGCCGGGGCGGGCACCGCCTTGCCCTCCTTCCAGAGCGTCTCGCCGTCCACCACGTCGGTCTGCAGCCCGGTCCCGAGCGCGCTGAACGACACCGCCAGCGTGCTCTCGGCCATGCCGTACGAGCAGACGAACGCCTTCTCGTCGAAGCCGACCGGCGCGAACTTCTCGGCGAAGGCGCGCAGGTTGTCGGCCCGGATCGGCTCGGCGCCGCAGCCGGCGACCCGCCACGTCGACAGGTCGAGCCCGGCCATCTCCTGCTCCCGGATCCGCTTCACGCAGAGCGCATAGGCGAAGTTCGGGCCGAACGACACGTTGCCCCGGTGGCGCGTGATCGTCTCCAGCCAGCGCACCGGGCGCTTCAGGAACAGGAGCGGCGGCAGGAAGGTGACCGTGTTGACGTAGTAGAGCGGCGCGATCACGAAGCCGATGAGCCCCATGTCGTGGTAGAGCGGCAGCCACGACACGCCGGTGTCCACCGACTCGCGCACCGCCAGGCCGAGCTCCACGATCCCCCGCACGTTCGCGGCCAGGTTCGCGTGCGTGAGCACCACGCCCTTCGGGCGCGACGTCGAGCCGCTCGTGAACTGCAGGAAGCACACGTCGTCGAGCTCGACCTTCACCGGCTTGAGCTCCTCGCGGGAGCCCCGGATGCCCTCCACCGCCACGATCTGCTGGAGCTCCGGCGCCTGCGCCTGGATCGTGCCGAGAACGCGCTTGATCTCGGCGCTCGTGAGCAGGACCCTGGCGCCGCTCTTCGCGACGATGTGCAGCGTGTTCTCGAGGTAGCCGGTCAGCTTGCCGAGGCCCGTCGGCGGGTAGATGGGCACCGGGACGATGCCCGCGCGGATCGCGCCCAGGAAGGCGAAGATGAAGTCGGCGTTGTCCGGCAGGATCAACGCGACACGCTCGCCCTTCTGGAGCCCGAGCGCCTGGAGCGCGCCGCCGATGCGCGCGCTCGCGCGCTCGATGCCGCCATGCGTGAAGAACGGCTCGTTCTCGCTCGACTCCTCGATGAAGCGATAGCCCGTCTTCGTGCTCGCCGCTGCGTCCTCGATCGCCTGTGCGACCGTCCGCGCTTTCCAAACAGCCGTCATCCCGAGAGCCTTCCTTCGTTCTTGAGCCTGAGCTCGATGGCCTTGACGACGTCGGCGACCGTGTCGACCTCGCGCAACATATCGTCGGGGATCGAGAGGTCGAACTTATCCTCCATATCCGCGACGATCTCCATCACCCCGAGCGAGTCGAGGCTGAGATCGGCGACGAGATGGCTCGACTCCTCGATCTTTACCTCGCCGGCCGTGTGTCCTTCCAGGAGCTGGATGATCTCTGCCCGCAACGTCTCCCGTGTCCACGTCATCCTACGGTCCTACCCCAACTGGGGCGTGGCGAGGAGGGGGCTCGCTCGGCCGCGCGGCGCTCGCATGCGGCCGCGCGCCCCTGAACCGACGATCGCGTCGTGCGTGCATCAGGGACGGGCGGCGTCGATGATCTCCCGCAGCCGATTGAGCCCCTCGAGCGCCCGCGCGCCGTACCACATGAGGTCCTTGCCATCGCATCGGATCACGTGGCCGCGGCGGGCGGCGGGGATGTCGAGGGAGCGAAATATTGCCGCGTCGGCGTCGGTGAAGGCGTGCGGTTCGTCGGGCAGCAGCACGAGGTCCGGGGCGCGGGCGACGACCTCGTCGAGGGTGACGCGGGGGTAGCGGACGTCGCGGCCCTGGACGCGCTCGGGCGGGAGCGGCGGCGCTTTGCCCAGGTCGGCCGCGAGCGGGTAGCGCCGGGGCCGATCCTCGAAGACGTTCTGCGCGCCGGCGAGGTCGAGCATGTCCGAGATGAAGGTGTCGCCGTGGACGGTCATCAGCGGGTCCATCCAGATCGGGATGAAGGCGCGCAGCGGCGGGCGCGCGCGGCGCCCCGCCTCGGCCGCGGCGTGGGCGCGGTAGGCGGCCGCGACCTGCTCGCGCGCGGCGGCCGGCGGCCGCGACGGGTCCGGCTCGCCGCGCTCCGGGGCCGCCGCGGGCGCGGCCGCCCCGGTCATCGCGGAGTGCCCGAGCAGGCGCGCCATCCGGGCGAGGTGGGCCACGCCGTCCGCGACCCGCTTCGGGAACGAGACGAGCACCCGGAGGCCCGCCGCGTCGAGGCGCTCGATGTCGCGCTTGCTGTTCTCCTCCTGGTTCGCGACGACGACCTCGGGGTCGAGCGCGGCGATGCGATCGACGTCGGCGTCCTTCGTGCCGCCGACGAGCTCGATGCCCTCGACGTCCTCCGCGGGCGCGACGCAGTAGCGGGTGCGGCCGACGAGGCGGTCCCGGGCGCCGAGCCGGACGAGCGAGTAGGTGTCGCTCGGGACGAGCGAGACGATGCGCCGCGGAGGGGTGCGCCACTCGTGCTTGCGCCCCCGGTCGTCGACGATGCGGATGAACGACCCGGCAAAGGGCTGTCCCCAGCCTGCGCTGAACGTCATGCGCCGGATGTAGCCCGCCGCCGCGCACGCTGCACGTGGTGGGCGCGCTCGCCGGGCGCCGGCGCGGCGCCGGCCGCCGCGCCCCGGCCGCCGCGCCCCGGCCGCTACGCCCCGGCCGCTGCCGGGGGCGGCGCCCGCTTAGTTGGCCCGCCCGCGCGAAGTCTGCGAACGAGGGCTCGTGCAGATCGATCGCCTCGATGTGCGTCGCGGAGGCACGCTCCCGTATCCGCCCTCTGGCCTGCCGCCCCTCGCCCGCGGTCCCGGTCATGAGGATCTCCCCCTGCGCCGGGCGGCGCCCCGCGCAGGGCGGCTCTTGCCGTGCCAATTTGGCCGGTACACGCTGTTCGACCACATCGGCCAGGGGGGGATGGCCGATCTGTACCTGGCGCGGGTGCGCACCGATCTCGGCGCCGCGCGCCTCGTGGCCATCAAGGAGGTCACCCCGAGGTTCGCGCACGATCCGCGCTTCGTGGAGATGCTCGCGAGCGAGGCCAGGCTCGCCGCGGGGCTGCGCCACGCGTCCATCGTGCAGGTCGAGGATCTCGGCCGCGAGGCCGGCTCGCTGTTCATCGCGATGGAGTACGTCGAGGGCTTCGATCTGCGCGAGCTGCTCCGCCGCTGCGCGCGCCAGAAGGTGAAGCTCCCGGTCGCGTTCTCGCTCCTGATCATCGCCGAGGCGCTGCAGGCGCTCGCCTACGCCCACCGGAAGGGCGTCGTGCACCGCGACGTCTCGCCGTCGAACGTGCTCCTGAGCTTCGAGGGCGAGATCAAGCTCTGCGACTTCGGCATCGCCCGCGCGCACGAGCGCAGCGGCGCGACGCTGGACGAGGCGCTGCAGGGCAAGGCCGGCTACATGAGCCCCGAGCACGCCCGCGGCGACGCGCTCGACGCGCGCTCCGACCTCTTCGCGACGGGCATCCTGCTGTGGGAGCTGCTCGCCGGCCGGCGGATGTACAGCCCGGCCCCGGGGGCGGGCCTCTCGAAGGAAGAGGCGCGCGGCGAGCTGCTCGAGCTCGCGCGGCGCGCGGAGATCCCGCCGCTCGTGGAGCGCGGCCTCCCCGACGAGGCGGCGCTCCACGCGATCGTCGCGCGGGCGCTCGCGGAGGCGCCTGAGGAGCGCTACGCGAGCGCGGCGGCGATGCTGCGGGACATCGCGGCCTACGCGGCGGCGTCCGAGCTGACGGCGAGCCCGCTGCGCTTCGGGGCGTGGCTGCGCGACAACTTCGGCCTGGAGATCGTCGCGGCCCGCCGGGCGCGCGAGCGCGCGGTGCGCGCGCTGGAGCTCGGTCCGCCCGCGGTGATCGAGCCGCTCGCGACCGCGGCCGCCACGCCGCGCGCGATGGAGGGCGGCGCGGCGATCGCGAGGGCGGTGGCGGCGCCGGCGGCGAGGGGGGCCGCGCCGGCGGCGAGGGAGGCCGCCGTGCAGCGCGCAAGGGCGGCCGGCGCGAAGAGCGCGGAGCTCGCCGCGCGGGCGGCGGTCGAGCCGCCGTCGCCCTGGGCCACGGCGCAGCGTCCGCTCGCTCGCCCGCAGGGGCGCGGGCTCGCGCCGCTGCTCGTGCACGCCGCGCTGCTGTTCGCCCTCGCCGCGCTCGTCATCGCGGGCTGCTATCTCGCGGCGCGCTAGCGCACCGGCGGTTCCCGTCAGCCGGCGTCGGCGATCGGCGCCTCGGGGACGGGCACCTGCGTCTCCGGTCGCCGCTCGCACGCGTCGTTGCCGACGCCGACGCCGTAGCGGTAGATGAGCTCTCCTCCGAGCCAGCCGCTCGCGCCCGCGAAGCCGAACCCCGCGGTCGACAGCGCGATCCCGAGGGGCCGCAGCCCGATCGCTCGGGAGGCGAGCGAGGCGCCGTACAGGCCGGCGATCGCCAGGTTCATCGCGCCGTGGACGAAGCCGATCCGCTTCGCCGAGCCGAGGGTGGTGCTCCAGTCGGCGAGCCCGGCGAAGGCGGCCACGAGCGCCCCGCCGAGGCCGATGGCCGCTGTCGCGTCCGCCCCCCGATGCAGCCGCCGCCCGCGGCCGATGCCGGCAAGGTCGAGCACGAGCGCGCAGGACCACGCGCCGATGGGGACGGTCACAAGCACCGGATGCAGCGGGTGCCCGAGGAACTTGCCGTGGAGCACCTTCGCGACCGTGGGCGCTCGCTTCAGGACGGACCGAATGCCGCGCTGAAGCGGGTCGGCCATCCGGTCGATCCAGTCCTGCTCTTCGATTCCGCTCAAGACCGCGGTTCTGATCATGTCCCCTCCTCAAAGGCGCGTGATTGCGCGCATTTTCAGCCCATGGCGCCCGCCCCGCCGACCGTCCAGCGGTGAACCCCTGACCGGATCCCGAGCAATCGGCGGACCCATCGGAAGCGGCTCGGGCGTTCCCATCCCCTGCGCGGTGCGTGCCTGTACGACGCGCGAGCAGGCCAGTGCACTTCGCTTCTGCAATGGTGGATTGCTGAAATTTCAGGTTCGAAAGCCGCAGCCGTCTCATCTGGAATGAAATACGTTCAGATCGCGAACAGCAGAGATGGCACGGACGGTGCTCTATGTCCGGGCAGCGCTGCCGGCGCGGCCTTCCCCCCCCCGAGGCCCCGGCGGCGCTTTTTTTTTGCCTCGTTTCGGGCCTGCACGGGCGCACCGTGCGCGCGCGTGCCGTGGTTCCTCGTCCCGGGCGGCGTTCTCTGGTATCTCGCCCGTGCCGCGCCGCGCGCGGCCTTCCCCGGAGCGATGCCCCTCCTCGCCGATGTTGCGGTGCCCGTCCCGCTCTCGCAGGCCTTCACCTACGAGGTCCCTGCCGCGCTCGCCGGCGAGGTGCGACCGGGGGCGCGGGTGCTCTGCGAGTTCCACCGGCGCAAGCTGATCGGCGTCGTGCTCGCCGTGAGCGAGCGCAGCGCGGCCATCGATCCGTCGAAGATCAAGCCGCTGGCGGCGCTCGTCGACGCGCGCCCGGCGCTGCCGGCCGAGCTGCTCTCGTTCCTGCAGGTGCTCGCCTCCTACTACTTCGCGCCGATCGGGGAGGTGCTCCGCCTCGCGCTGCCGGCGATCGAGCGCGAGCAGGTGCGGGCGCTCAAGGCGCAGGGCGAGCTCGACGGCATGCTCGACCTCGGCCGGGCCAAGCAGGTGGGCGGCCGCAAGGTCGCCTACGCCAGGGCGACGGATGTCGTCGAGGAGCCCGGCACGCTCCGCGGGCAGGCCGCTGCCGTGCTCGCGCTGCTCCGGGCGACCGGCGAGCAGCCGGTCGCGCGGATCGAGGAGCGCTTCGGCAACGCGCGCAGCGCCCTGAAGAAGCTCGCCGAGCGCGACCTCGTCGCCCTCGACGAGCGCGAGCCGCCGCGCGACCCGTTCTTCCGCCTCCCCGAGGAGCGCGACGTGCCCCCCGAGCTCAACGCGGCGCAGGCCGAGGCCGCGGCGCGCATCGACGCGGCGCTCGCGGCGCTGTCCGCGTCCGGGGAAGGGGAGGCGCGCGCGGCCGCCCCGCCCGAGCCGCAACCCGCCGGGCACGAGCCGCAGCCCGCCGGGCCGAGCGCGTTCCTCCTCTTCGGCGTGACCGGCTCCGGCAAGACCGAGGTGTACCTGCGCGCCATCCACAGCTGCCTCGAGCGGGGCCGCGGCGCGCTCGTGATGGTGCCCGAGATCGCCCTCACCCCGCAGCTCGTCGCGCGCTTCCGCGCCCGCTTCGGCGACGAGCTCGCGGTGCTGCACAGCGGCCTCAGCGACGCCGACCGCCACGCGATGTGGGCGAGCCTCCACGGCGGCAAGGTGCGCGTCGCCATCGGGGCGCGCTCGGCCCTGTTCGCGCCGGTGCCGGCCCTCGGCCTCATCCTCGTCGACGAGGAGCACGACGGCTCGTTCAAGCAGGAGGAGGGCGTGCGCTACCACGCGCGCGACATGGCGCTGCTCCGCGCCCACCGCGCCGGGGCGGTGTGCGTGCTCGGCTCGGCGACGCCCTCCATCGAGTCGGTCGCGCTGGTGCGCCGCGGCAAGCTCGTCGAGCTGCGCCTGCCGGACCGCGCGCACCGCGAGGCCAGCCTCCCCGAGGTCACCCTCGTCGATCTCCGCCGCTTCGGCGCCGGCCCCTCGGGCGATCCGCTGATCTCCCTGCCGCTCCACCGCGCGCTCGAGCGGACGCTCGCGGCGAAGGAGCAGGCGATCCTGTTCCTCAACCGCCGCGGCTTCGCGCCGAGCGTCGTCTGCGGCTCGTGCGGGAACCTGACGACGTGCGAGGCGTGCTCGGTCGCGCTGACCTACCACCGCGGGCGGCGCCGCGACGCGCCCGCACCGGCGCCGGCGGGCGCGCCCGCGCCGGCGGCGCCGCTCGACGAGCGGCCGCAGGGCGGGCGGCTGCGCTGTCACTACTGCGACTACGCGGGGCCGTTGCCGGAGCGCTGCGGGTCGTGCGGCTCGCGGACCCTGCTGCTCGAGGGCCTCGGCACCGAGCGGCTCGAGTCCACGATCGCCGAGTCGTTCCCGGAGGCGCGCGTGGCGCGCCTCGACCGTGACGTCGCGGGCAAGGACCGCTCGCAGGCGATCCTCGCGAGGATGCGCGAGGGCAAGATCGACATCCTTGTCGGCACGCAGATGGTCACGAAGGGCCACGACTTGCCCAACGTGACCCTGGTCGGCGTGGTGAACGCCGACGCCGCGCTGGGGCTGCCCGACTTCCGCGCGGCCGAGCGCGGCTTCCAGCTGCTCGTGCAGGTGGCCGGGCGCGCGGGGCGGCGCGACCGCCCGGGCCGGGTGCTCATCCAGACGCGCAACCCCGAGCACCCGGCGATCGCGTTCGCCGCGGCGCACGACGTGCCGGGCTTCCTCGATCGGGAGATCCGCGACCGCGAGGAGGTGGGCTATCCGCCGGCCACGCGCCTCGCGCTGATCCGGATCGACGCGGTCGACGAGGGCGTGGGCCGCGGCGCGGCGGCGAAGCTCGCGGCCCACGCCCGCACGTGTCCGGAGGGGGTCGCGCGGCGCGTCGAGGTGCTCGGGCCGTCGGCGGCGCCGATCGCGCGGCTGCGCGGGCGGTACCGGTTCCGGGTGCTCCTCAGGGCGCGCGAGCGCGGCCCGCTCCGGGGAACCCTCGCGGCGCTGACCGGGCTGATACGGGACGGGCTCGACCGGAACGCGCGGGTGATCATCGACGTGGATCCGGTCGCCATGCTGTGATCGGCGGTCCGCGCGCGGCGTTCCACCCGGGCGCGGCGCGGTCGGCGCTACCCCGGCGCGGCGAGCTCGCCGAGCTCGCCGCGCGACGCGCTCGAGAGCCGCTCGAACTCCGCGCCCAGCCAGTCGAGGAACGCCGCGTCCCACGACGGCCCTTCCGGCCGGGAGGCGATCGCCTCGGCGAGCTCGCGATCCCACCGGCCGTAGACCTCCCGGAGGAGCGCGTGCGCCCGGCGGCTCGCGGCCGAGGCCGGGTCTGCCTGGCCGTCCAGGCGCTCGGCGAAGGCCTCCTCGCACAGGAAGTAATTGCAGGTCGCCGCCCGCCGCTCGGCGGGGACGGTGCAGCCGCGCGCGCCGTGATACACGCACTTCGAACGCCGCGGGGCCGTGCGCTCCTCCCGCTTCCGCATGCGCCGGAGCTCGAGCCCGCGGCTCACGGGGAGCAGGTTGCCGGCGGCGATCTGCTCGAGCAGCCAGGCGCGACCGGCGAGGGAGACGATGCGCCCGATGTCCGTCCAGTCGAGCTCGGGCGGGCTGGCGCAGCACCCCACGGGCCCCTGCGGGCACTGGCCGCACAGCGTCGAGTGCAGCCGGGTGTGCTCTCCTGAAAGCTCCAGACGGATCATCGATGCCCTTGCCGTCCCCCGAGGGGCCGAGACGTGCGCTCGAGACAGCGCACATCCTGGTACGCGACTCGCCAGAAATGACAGAAGTGTCCCGCGATCGCAACCGACGCTGGCCGAGCACCAACCCGGCGCCGTCGCCGGGCGGCGACCTCACGTGAGCCGCGCGTCCGCCGTCGCCAACATGGTGTTCGAAAAGAGCGAGAACTCGCACTCCCGGGCGCTCGTGGAGGAGCTGAATCAGTTATAGTAAGTAACGGGCGTCGACACGCGCGCGGCCGAGCAAAAGACGCGCGAAGGACGCGTGAAAAATGCGCGAAAGACGCGCGAAAGGTGCGATCGTCCTTTTCTGGTCGTGGCGGGAGTTGATAGGCTGCGCCGGCCATGGGCGATGCGCTTCCCAAAGAGGTCGGTCGGGCCATTCGCGTGCTCCGGCTGCTGCACGGGCTCAGCTACGCCGAGTTCGCCGAGAAGGCGCACCTCTCTGCGACGTACCTGCGGCAGGTCGAGCGCGGCGAGCGCGATCTCGGGCTCGGCGCGCTGGCGCTCATCGCACAGGGGCTCAACTGCGATGCTCGCCTTCTCCTGCCCGGCGACGGGAGGAGCCCGGTGTCCGCCGTCGTCGCCGATCGCTTCGACCGCGCGCCCGAGGCGCTCCAGGAGGCGCTGCTCTTCCTGCTGATCGAGCCGGCGGACTCGCCGAAGACGCAGGCCGTCCTCGCCCTCATCCACGATGATCCGGAGCGCGCGCGGCCGCGCTCCCGGCCCCGGCCCGACGAGCGCGGCTCCGTCCCCTCGTCGTCGAGCCGGCGGCCCGGGCGATGAGCCCCTGAGCGGTCACGGCCGCGCGGACGAGAGGAGGACGAGCGCCGGGGCCGCACCGGACGCCGGGTTGCCGCCGTTCTGGGGGTCACTCCCGTCCATCGACGCGAGCCGCTGCGTGACGAGGAGCTGAAACACCGCGATCGCGCGCGTCCGCCGCTTGTAGGCCGTCGAGAGGGGGATTCCGGACTGGCTCGCGAAATCCGCCATCGGGACACCCTCGATGTCGTGGGCCACGAGGACCGCGCTGAGCTCGCCGTCGAGCTCCCGCAGGACCGAGAGCGCCAGCAGGCGATCGCGCTCGGAGATGATCTGCTCCTCGGCCGACGGCTCCTCGAGCACCGCGTCGAAGTCATCCGGCAACGGCTCCTCCTGCCGGCGCCGCGCGCGCTCCGCATAGTGGGACGCGGTGTGGACCGCGATCCGGTTCAGCCACCGGTCGGGCGGGCCGCGCGCCGGGTCGTAGTTCGCGAAGCTCTCGTACGCCGCGAGCATCACGTTCTGGGCGACGTCCCGGCGATCGCGGCGCGGCACCCCCAGGAGACGCAGCCATCGCCGCACGAGCACGATCGTTTTCTTGTCAAAGAGCCGCCAATAAGCCCCTTCCCTGTCGTGCGGCGGCCGTCCACCGTTGCCTCCGTGCCCTGTGCCCGGCATTGCGTAACGATCGTTATCACAAGAAACCAAACTTGCAAAATGCGGTCGAAGCGATCCCAGGCAGAATTTCACCTTTTCGGGTGGTTTAATGTAGGTGTAAGTGGGCGTCGCCGGCGGTGCCCTGGTTCTGCGTATTGCGCGGATGCGGGCTGAAACGTTCGGAAAATCGTCGCACGACGATCGTTCCGGAGATGTAACGATCGTTCATCTTGCGGCTTCGGCGGCGGGGTCTTCCGTTGCGCCGGCCGCGCTCGTGCAGCCGGGCTGCGGCGCGCGCTCGCGGCGCGGTCCAGAGAGCGGGCGGCGGCCCGGCGCGGCTCCTCAGGCGCCGGGCCGCCTCGGCCGATGGGTCGCTTTCCTCGCTGGACGCCACGGCATTGCGCCGGTAGACAGGCGGCGCTCGAATGCACACGTTCCTTCGAAGAATGCCGGCCCCGCGGCGGAACGGCGCGCCCCGCAGCGGGCGTGTCGCGATCGCCCGCGCGGGCTCTGGCGAGGCGCCCGCCGGCCATGTCGGTTGACGCGGGGGAGCCGGGGGCGGCGCGCCGCGACGAGGCGGCGGCGGGCCACGCGGGGGAGGCCCCGGCGCCGCGCCAGCGGGTCGCCTACTTCGGGCGGCCTGGGACGTTCAGCCATGAGGTGGCGTCTCGGCGCTTCGGGGCGAGCGCGGACCTCGAGCCCCGGCGCACCATCTCGGACGTGTTCGACGCCGTGGCCGACGGCGCGGCGACCTACGGCGTCGTGCCGATCGAGAACGCGGTGGGCGGTCCGATCTACGACACCGTGGATCAGCTGATAGGACGCGAGGGCACGGGCGCGGCGCTCGTCGTGTGCGAGGAGCTCTCGCTGCACGTCACGCTGTCGCTCCTCGGCAGGCCGGGCGTGGCGCCGAAGCGCATCTATTCGCACTTCGTCCCGCTCAAGCACTGCGGCGACTGGCTGCGCGAGAACTACCCCGGCGCGCAGATCCTCGCGGCGGAGAGCACCGCCGAGGCGGTCGAGCGCGCGGCGCAGGACGGCGAGGCCTGGGCGATCGGCAACAAGGGCGCGGCGGCGATCTACAACCTCGAGATCCTCGTGCCGAAGCTCGGCGCGAAGGGCGAGAACATCACGCGCTTCTTCGTCGTCGGCAAGACCGCCGAGCCCCCGCCCTCGGGCGGGCGGACGCTGCTCCTCTTCGGGCTGGACCACCGCCCGGGCGCCCTGGTGGCGGCGCTGTCCGCGCTCGGGAGACACCATATCAACCTCACGCGCATCGTCTCGCGCGCGCTGCCGGACAGCCCCGAGGAATACCTCTTCCTCGTCGAGTGCGAGGGCAGCACGGAGGAGCCTGAGTTCAAGGACGCCCTCGCGCTGCTCGAGCAGCACGCGACGGGCGTGCGCTCGCTCGGCTCGTTCCGCGTCAGCCGGAAGTACGAGTAGCGGCCGCGCGCTGCGCTGCTGGGCGCCCCCACCGGCGAGCGGAACAACGCCGCTGGGAAGCGGGAAATATCCTCGCGCCGCGTGGCCTGCGTGACTCCTCTTGTCTTTTCGATAGCCAGTCGCGCCTCGCCTGGGACTAGAACGCTCGCAGCGAGCGGTCTCGCGTTGCTCGCGTTGATCGCGTTGATCGACAGGCAAGGTGACATGAATCTACGTTGGCGATGGCTTTTCGTGGTGGTGCCGGCGCTCATGGGTTCTCTGGAAGCGTGTGAGTTGGGCCCCTGGATGCCGGTATCGCCGGGCGGCGGCGACGGCGACCTGCTCGGTGGGGCGGGCCCGAAGCGGAGGCCCATCGGCGCGAGCTGCAGCTGTGATGCGGACTGCGACGGCGAGGCGGCCGTCTGCATGCTGGGCATCTGCATGCAGCGCGCGGCCGGGCTGTGTGCGGCGCCGAACAGCGAGGAGGGCTGCGCGCCCGGCTCCCGCTGCTTCAACACCGATATCCTGACCGACACGGGGGTGTGTTATCCCGTCCACGATCCCGCGACCTGCGAGGGCGTGGAGAACCGCCATGGCCTTTGCTCGCCTCGGCGCGGCGACGGATGCAACGCGGCCTGCGGCGCGGCGTGCGCCGAGGACACGGTCGGCCCCGGGCGCGTGGGCGCGGCCTGCGACGCGGACGAGGCGTGCTCGCTGCCCGGCGCGACCTGCCATCGCGACGCGGACCCCGCGGCGCCGAACGGCTGGGTCGAGGGGTACTGCCTCGCGTTCGATTGCGCGAGCGACGACGCGTGCGGCCCGGAGGCGGGCTGCTTCCCTGCGGCGGAGGGCGGCGCGCCCGTGTGCATGAACACCTGTGGCAGCGACCTGGACTGCCGGCCTGGCTACGTGTGCCATGTTGTGGACCAGGAGAGCGGGGCCGCGTGCTTCGCCGGCTGCGACGCCGCCGCGACCTGCCCGAAGGGCACGACCTGCCTCGGGGAGCTCTGCGTATCGGACGAGGTCGCGTGCTCGCCGGACCTCCCCTCCGGCTGGTGCCCGGAAGGCAGCTATTGCGACGACGGCGCGTGCCGCAAGGACGCCTTCGTCTGCGCGTCCGAGGGCGACGTGCTCGAGCCCAACGACGACGCGGGAGCGGCGGTGAGCGCGCCCGCGGGCGTCACGGAGGAGCTCACCTTGTGCGAGGGGGACGAGGACTGGTTCAGGATCGTGGTGCCGGAGCGGACGATCGTCCGCGTGGGCATCCGGTTCCGTCACGCCGCCGGCGACATCGATCTCGTGGCCTATGACGGCGAGGGTCGCCTGCTCGGCTCGCGTTACGGCGAGCAGTACCCGTACTCGTACCGCGACCAGGAGACGAACACCGAGTTCTACGGGTTCTACTCCGAGCGAGGCGGCGCCGAGTACCTCGTCCGGGTCGTCGGCCATGAGGGGGGCCAGAACGCCTATGATCTGGACGTGACCTCGACTCCTTACGTCGACGGCCCGAGCTGCGTGGGCGCCGGCTTCTCGTTCGACGAGTGCGCCGGCTTCGGCGACGGCGGCAGCGGGCTCCTGCCGTTCCCGTTCCCCGATCCTGACGACTCGGTGGTCGGCGGCGGTTACGTCTGGGAGACCTTCAGCAACTACCGCTTTGCTCGGCGCGAGCTCATCATGCTCGTCCGCGATGCGCTGGCGGAGACGCTCTGGGCCTTCCCTGGCACGACGCCGCTCTCGCTGATCGACGTCTGCCAGCTGAACGGCGTCACGCCTGGTTACGACGTCGACGACCCGCGCCACCCCGAGTCAACGCACGATCAGGGCGGCAACATCGATATCGCCTATTTCCAGACGGACGGCTCGAACGACGGGGAGATCATCTGCGGGGACGGGTCGAAGCACGAGGACGGATACTGCTCCTCGGCGGCGAACCGGAAGCACTTCGTCGATCTCGAGCGCGAGGCGTTCTTCATGGCGAGGCTGTTCCGCTCGGCGCGCACGCGCGTCATCGGCGTGGACAAGATCATCGCGCCGTTCCTCTCGAAGACCGCCCGGAAGCTGAACGCTCTTCCGGCGCGCGATCGGAGGAAGATCACCGACGACGAGCTCGCGAGCTTCTCGGACCGGATGGCGTACGGCGAGGGGTGGCCGTATCACCACCACCACATCCACCTCAGCATGGACTGGTGGCCGAAAAAGGTCGTGGGCCACGGTGGCGCGGCGGACGCGTCGTTCGCGTCGTCCCCTGCCATCCACCGATCGCCCGGGGCCGCGGCCGAGCAGCGGATGGCGTGGCCTCCTCGGCCGCTCAGGGCACGACCGTGATCCGGTCGAGCGCGGGCGGCGAGACGGGCGAGCTCGCCGCGAAATGGTCTCGCAGGGCGTCGAGATCGAGCGCTCCGCCGAGGCGATCGACGCCGTCGTTGAGCACGGTGAAGCCGTCGCCGCCCGTGGCCAGGAAGCTGTTCACGGTCACCCGGTAGGTCCGCGCGACCTCGATCGGGGCGCCGTTGATCCGGATCGAGGCGATGTCGACCTTCGCGCCGACGGGCGCGCTCTGGCTATAGGAGTAGGTGAAGCCGCCCGACACCTGGAGGATCACGCTCCGCGGCGTGCCCGTCGAGTCCACCCGGAACTGCTGCTCCAGCAGCTGGTCGATCTGCGCACCCGTGAGGGTCATCACGACAAGGCTGTTGCCGAAGGGCTGCACGGTGAAGATCTCACCGAACGTGACCACCCCGTCCATGGGCTCGGTGGGCGAGGCCGCATAGGTCAGGTCGGTGCGGACGCCGCCCGGGTTCATCAGCGCGATCTCGGCCCCGCCTTTGCTCGCCTCGCGCGTGGCGGCGAGCTGGGCGTCGGCGATGACCGCGCCCATCGTGAACAGCCCCGAGCTCAGGGGCGGGACCGTGCGATCGAGCGTCGCCGTGATCGCGCCGACCCGCGCGTTGGCCAGCGGCGCCGAGAGGTCCTTGTAGCGCGTCACCAGGGCCTCCACGCCCGCGTCGGGCGCGTCGCGCGTCACGACGACGTTGTTCGCCGTCTTCGCCGTCACCTCGCCAGTGCCCCTGCTGATCTCCAGATCGATGTCGGTCACCAGCCGCCCGAACGACGCCGCGCTCGTCACGATCCTGTCGCCGAGGAGGCAGTTGTACGCCTGGTGCGTGTGTCCGGTGACGATCACATCCACGGCGGGGTCGACGTTCGTGGCGATCTCGATGATGGGGCCCGAGATGTCGGGGCACTCATTGAAGTGGCCTGTCGGGAGCCCTCCCTCGTGGAGCAACACGACGATCGCCTCGATGCCCTGCGCCTGGAGCTCCGGGACGATGTCGTTCACCGTATCGACCTCATCCATGAACGACAGCCCCGCGACGCCGATCGGCGTCACGATCGACGGGGTGTCCTCGAGCGTCATGCCGATGAAGGCGATCTTCACGCCGTCGAGCTCGCGGACGTCGTAGCGCGGGAACAGCGTCCTGCCGCTCGCCGTGTCCACGACGACGTTGGCGGCGAGGAACTGGAAGCTCGCGCCTGTGAAGGGGGTGCCGTCCGCGCAGCCGTCGACCGGGCTGCACCCGCCCGACTGCATCCGGAGGAGCTCGGCGGTGCCCTTGTCGAACTCGTGGTTGCCGACGCCGTTGATGTCGAGGCCGAGCAGGTTCATGGCCTCGATCGTGGGCTCGTCGTGAAACAGCGCCGACACGAGCGGGCTGGCGCCGATGAGGTCGCCGGCCGAGACCACCACGGTATTCGGGTTCGTGGCGCGGAGGGCGGCGACGTGCGACGCGAAGTAAGCGACGCCGCCCGCGTCCACCTGCGTTGCGTCGGACAGGGTGATCCTGCCGCTGCTGCCCGCGGGGGGCTCCAGATGGCCGTGGAAGTCGTTGAAGGCGAGGAGCTGCACGCTCACGGTGTCGCCGCCGCTGGTGCCGCCCGCGCCGCCGCCCCCGGTGCCACCCTCGCCGCCCTGTCCGCCGGTGCCCGCCGCGCCGCCGCCGCCGGTGCCGGTGCCGGTAGCGCCGCCGGTGCCGGTGCCGGTGGTGCCGCCGCCCGAGCCGGTGCCCGTGGTGCCGCCGGACATCTCGGGGGGGCTCGTCGCCCCATCGTCTCCGCAGCCCGCGCCGGCCACCGGCGGCACGCACAGCATCGCGCCGAGAAGCGTGGCCCGCCACGCTCGCGCGCATCGCCCCAGGACTCCGGAAGCACCGCTCGCTCTCATCGTCGCTCCTCCACTCCGCTGCGCTCGCCCCCCAAGGCTCTCACAGGCTGGGTTCGCGTGGAAACAGTCGTGTGAACGCCCCGCGGCGAGCTCATGGCTGGCCGCGGCCGCGGCTCCAGAACGCGACGACGTCCTCCGGCCGCTCGCGCTCGCGCAGGACCCGGAGGTCGCCGCCGTCGACGCCGAGCACCGCGGGGATGCCGCGACTGCAGTGGCGAGACCACATGCTCAGCGTGTACGCGCCCGTGTCGCGGATGAGCACGAGATCCCCGGGCGACAGGTCCGGCAGCGGGAGGTCGCGGGCCAGCACGTCGCCGCCGAAGCAGAGCGGACCGCCGAGGGTGCACGGCGAGAGCGGCCCCTCCTTGGGCGCGGCGTCGGGGTCGAGCGCCACGAAGTCATGGTGCCAGTCGTCCGGGTGATAGGCGCGGCGCAGCAGGAAGTCGGCCCCGAGGTGCAGGATCGCGGTCCGCCCGGCCGAGTCCTTCTTCACGTACTCGACGCGCGAGACGGCGAAGCCGCAGCCCGCCTGGACCCAGCGCCCGAGCTCGGTGATCAGCGTGGTCCCCTCCTCGAAGAGCGTCGGCGCCTCGCGGCGCAGCGCGGCCGCGTAGTCCTCCAGCGCCGGCGGGCGGTCCGTGCTCCGGTAGGCGACCGGCAGCCCGCCGCCGATGTCCATGACGCCGGCGGCACCCGGCCCCAGCGCGCTCCGGATCTCCTGGCGCAGCGCCTCGACGCGGCGGATCCCGTCGATCAGCTGCGCCAGCGCGCACCCCTGCGAGCCCACGTGCACGTGCAGCCCGGCGAGCCACGGATACCGCGCGAAGGCGGCGCGCACGGCGTCGGCCTGCTCGAGGGGGACCCCGAACTTGGAGCGCCGGTCCGCGACGCTTGTGAGGGCGATGCTGGAGGCCCCGACCTGCGGATTGATGCGCAGCCCGATGCGATCGGCCGCCCCCTCGGGCCGGACGAGCTCGTCGATGCGCTCGAGCTCATCGAGGTTGTCGGCATTGAGCCGCACGCCGAGGCGGAGGGCCTCCGCGATCTCGGCGCGCGTCTTGGCGGGGGAGTCGTAGACGATGCGGCCGGGCGGGCAGCCGGCGGCGAGCGAGAGCTTCACCTCCTCGAGCGAGGCCGCCTCGAGCCCCGCGCCGCCGTCGACCGCCGCGCGCAGGACCTCCACGAGGGGGTTCGCCTTGATCGCCACCGTGTGGAGGGCGTCCGGCGGGAACGCCGCGCCGATCCGCCCGATCCGCGCCCGCATGCGCCCGAGGTCGTGGAACAGGACCGCAGGCTCCACCTCCATCCCGCGGCGCCGCGCCTCGCGGAACGCGCGCGCCATGCTCCCGGGATCCAGCCGATCCGCGTCGCTCATGGGACCTCCCTACCGCAGTGTGGCGTCCGGGAGGCGGATTGTCCGCCCCGGCCCGGCCCCCGCGACGCCGTGACCACGAGCAGCGGCGCGACCCATGTTTCCAGGATCTCTCGCGCGCGACGTCCCGCGGCGGCACCCGGGCGCGCGCCGCCCTGCGAGGCGCTCGCCCGCTGGCGCGGGACGAGCAGCCGCTCGCGGATCACGCCCGCGTCGCCTCCGCGGCGGCCCACGGGATCACGGGATGTCGAGGTGGGGTTCAGGTCGGTCGGGGGCCGGCGACGCGCCGTGCCCGCGGACCGCAGCGACGGACTCGAGGGACGAGACTTCGAGTCAGCTCTAGGTCGGCTCCACAGCGATCTGCATCTGAGCGATCACGATATCCCCGTTCATCACGGCCTTGGCACGAAGGTTGCTGTTGCCCGGTTCGTCGGCCTTGATGGCGCCTGCGTACGCCGTCGCCAGACCCCCGGTGGTGCGCGCCTGGTACGGCTCGTACTTGGTATGAACGGAGTCGGTGAAGGCGGGATCGAAGTAGAATTGCGTCGTGAAGATGTGGCTTCCACCTCTGTACGTGGTGCGACCCATCGACGTCGATCCCTTCTTGAAGCAGACGAAGTGGATGTGAACATCGCGGCCGTTGTACCAGCCAGGGAAGATGCTTTGGAACGAGACGACGCCGTCTGCGTTCGTGGTTTGCACGCCGCGACAGAAGCGGTCACTGACGTCGAGATCGTTCTGACTCGGCCTGCCCGCGTACGGCGAGTCGGGTTTCTGTTCGTTGGCAGTGCCCCTGGTCCCGAAGCCGCTGTAGAACCCCTGCCCGTCCGTGTGCCAGATGTAGACGTCCACGTCGGCCAGGCCTACGCCCTTGCCATTGCAGTCGGGCTTGCTCAGGTCGAGCACGCGCAGGTGGAGATGCATCTCCACACCGGCAGGTGCACTTTCATTGTAGCGACCACGAATGTCCTGCCGGAACAGGGAGATGTCGTCGCCCTTCTCGAGCTCGTGAATGAAGAAGGGGCCCTGACCGGCGCCGTCCGTCTTGTTGAACGCCGTGCACATCGGCACGTCGTCGAACGGCGGCGCAATGAGGCCGTCACCGCCGCCGCCGCCGCCGCTGCCGCCGCTACCTCCAACGCCCGGCTCGGTGCCTCCCGTGCCTGAGCCGCCCGAGCCTGCCGTGGTGGAGCCCGGTCCCGCGCCGCCCGAACCGGAGCCCGATGTGGTGGCGGGGCCGGCCCCCCCGCCTCCCGTGCCCGAGCCAGTGGTCCCGCTGGCCCCGGAGCTCGTAGAGCCTCCGGCGCCGGTCGGATCCGACTCGCCGCCATCTCCGCACGACACGGTGACGGCGATCGCCCCCAGCCCCAGGAGGGCCTGCCGCCGGTCAACGTCCCTGAGCGACGGGCCCTGGGTCTCGGTATCTCGTTCCTTGCTCATAAGCAGCTCTCCTCAGGTGGTCGATGACCTGTCCGTCCAGCTGGATAAGGCGCCGAAAAGGCAGCATCTTCCCAAGAACGGCAACATTAAAGCATGACGGCGCGGAGCGTGGAAGATGGGACCCGAGCCGATCCCATCTTCCCGCCCTCTTGTAGTTATCTACCGCTGTTTCACGCGGATCGGCGCGTCATGGATCCAGGGTGACGGGGGTCTGCGTGCCATCCTGGATCCGCTTGCGCAGGACCTCGAGTTGCGCCGCTGGGGGTCCCATGATTCCGGTCGGCATCGGTCAAGCGCCAGTCTACCGGATCAGCTGGCAAGATCGCCAGCTGCCAGATCGGTGTCAGTCTGACCGTGAGCAACGGACTGGCGCATTCGTCGATTGGGTTCGAGCTGTTTCTGCCGGAAGCGTGGGGCAACAGTCCAGCTCGCCGGCGCGAGAAGGTCTGCCCATTGGACTTGCCCCGAGGCGAGGCGAGGCGAGGCGAGGCGGAGCGCGGAGCGCGGAAGCGGAAGACGGCGCGCGCCCGGCCGCCGGGGTCGGAAAATTCGCGACCGCTTTTGCTTTTGCTGTTTCTGTTGTACTAGGCGCCCCGAGAGCCCCGCAGGCCCCCTATGACGCGCATCCTTCTCATCGATGACTCCGCCGCGATGCGAGCGCACATGGGGGCCGCGCTCGAGAGGGCGCCCCAGCTCGGGCCGGCGGTGGAGATCGTGGAGACGGCGAGCGGGTTCGCGGCGCTCCGGTTGATGCACCGCGGCGCGTACGACGCCGTGATCATCGACATCAACCTGCCGGACATCGACGGGCTGGAGCTCATCCGCTTCATCCGGCAGAGCCGGCACCACCGCGACGTCGCGCTCGTCGTCGTCTCCACGATGTCGTCGGCGCGCGAGCGCGAGCGCGCCTTCCGGCTCGGCGCCCATGCGTTCGTCGCGAAGCCGTTCTCCCCGGACACCCTCGTGTCCGCCGTCCGGCGGGGCGTCGCGTCGAGCCAGCTGCGCCTGCGCGTCGCCACGTAGGCGGGCCCGACCTCCCCGCGCCGAGCCTTCCGGCGCGCCGCCCCGAGCTGGTAGGGTGCGCGGCCATGAAGCTCCGCTCGCTCCTCCGCCGCCTGGCTGCGCCGCTCGCGCTGCTCGCGGCGACCGCCTGCTCTGCCTCGTCTCCCCCGCCGCCCGCCGAGCCGCCGGCGGGCGCCGCCGCCCCAGCACCCGCGCCCGCGCCTTCCGGCGCCGCGGACAGCCCGACCGGGTTGCTCTCGGAGGAGGACTTCAAGGCGCTCCACCAGCTCCGGTCGGACAAGGCCCCGCCCGCGCGCGGACAGACGGTCGAGGTGGCCGGGACGCGGGCGTACCTGAGCCTGCCGCGGGACGCGAAGCCGCCGATCCCGGCCCTCGTGGTCGTCCACGAGTGGTGGGGCCTGAACGAGCACATCAAGCACTGGACCGACCGCCTCGCGGAGGACGGCTATGCCGCGCTGGCCGTGGACATGTACGGCGGCAAGGTCCCGACCACGCCCGACGACGCGATGGCGGCGATGAAGGCCGTCGACGAGGCCAAGGGGATCGAGACCGTGCGCGCCGCGCACCGCTTCCTCTCGACCGACGCGCGCGTCCTGGCGCCGCGCACCGGCTCGATCGGGTGGTGCTTCGGCGGCGCCTGGTCGCTCAAGCTCGCCCTGAACGAGCCGGAGCTCGACGCCGCCGTCCTCTACTACGGCCGGCTCGTCACCGATCCCGCGCAGCTCAAGGCGATCAAGGCGCCGGTGCTCGGCGTCTTCGGCAACATGGACAAGGGCATTCCGCCCGAGGTCGTCAACGAGTTCGACAAGGCGCTCCACGAGGCGAGCGTCGAGCACGAGGTGCTCCGGTACGACGCCGACCACGCCTTCGCGAACCCCTCGGGAGAGCGGTACGACACGAAGGCCGCGGCGGACGCCTGGGAGAAGGTGCGGCGGTTCCTGGCCGCGAAGCTGAAGGGGCAGTGATCGGCGAGGCGGGACCCCGTGGGGGTCCCGGTCCTCCGGCGTTCGATCTCAGGAGAGGCCTCCCGCCTCCGCCTCACCGGAGCTCGCGCAACGCCGCGATGAGCTCCGACAGCGACGTCGCGTCGCTCCGATCGAGCGCCAGCGAGCCCGCGGCGAGCGCTTCGGCGAGCGCCCTCGAGCCGCCGGCCTCCGGCGCGGCGATGGCGACGGCCGACTCGGCGCGCGCGACCTCCGTCACGAGCGCGCCGAGCGCCGCCGGGTCGACCGCCGCGGCCCTCGCCGCCACGGAGAGCGCGCCCGCGGCGCTCTCGACCTGCTCCACCGAGGCGCGCGTCGAGGCGTGGAGCTCCGAAAGGCGCAGCCGCTCGAGCAGCGCGCCGTAGGCGGACTCCATCGCGGCGAGCTCGCCCAGCGCCACGGCCGCCGGGCTCTCCTCCGCGCCCGCGTCGGTCGCGCCGCCCGGCGCGCGCCGCTCCGCGATCTCGGCGACCTCGGCGCGCGCCGCCCGCACCTCGCCCAGGAACGCCTCGATCGACGCCGCGGCCGGCGCGACCGCGCCCGCGCCCAGGGCCGCGAGCGCCTGCAGGGCCTCGCGCGGCCGCCGCCGCAGGAGCCGCCGGAGCGGCGCGTTGCATGCGACCCGCAGCGCCGCGGCCTCGGCGGCGGCGAGCACCCGCTCGCCCATCGAGCCCTTCAGCGCGGCCTCGTCGCACGCCCGCGCGAGATCCTCGGCGAGCGCGCTCGCCTCGGGCCGCTGCTCCGACCCCCGTCCGCCCTGCGCGCCGTGCTCGTCGCCGTCGCCGTCGCCGATCGCGCCGCCCCCCCGCGCCGCGTCGCGCCTCGCCTCGATCACGTCGCGCGCGTCGGCCAGCGCCTCGACCGCGGCGCGCAGCCGCTCCACGGCGGCGTCGGCCGCCGCCGTCTCGGCGGCGAGGTCGTCGCCCTCCACGTAGGCGCGCTGGCTCGCCGCGAGCCGCCGGCGCCGCTCGTCGCCCGCCCGCAGCGCCGCGGCGCTCCGCCGGGCCCGCGCCGCCCCGAGCGCCGCCGCGCCGCGCGCGCCGAAGGTCCACGCGCACGCCGCGGTCGCCCCGAGCGCCGCCGCCGCCGCGAGCCCCACCGCGGCGGTCGGGACGGCCGCGGCCGCGCCCGCGCCCACGCGCAGCCCGAGCATCCCGGCCGCCAGCGCGCAGGCCGCGGCGCCCGTGCCGACCGCGCGCGCGCCGCGCTGCGGGGGCGCGGCGCCGAGCGCGGTCACGCCGAGGTAGGCCACCGATCCGAGCGCCACGATCAGCAGGACGAGCGACAGCGGCGAGGTCAGCGTGACGAGCAGCCAGCCGAGCAGCGAGACGTCGATCATGGCAGCGCGGCGCTCGCCAGCACCACCTCCCGGTCCCGCGCGCCGATCGATCCCGGCGCGCTCGCGACCCGGAAGGACGTCCCGTCCCACGCGATCGTCGTCACCATGAAGCGCACGTCCCTCCCCGGCGGATCGCTGCGGAACCGCACGCGCCACTCGAGGCGCTCGAGCTCGGACGCGGGCAGCTGCACCGCCGCGAGCCCGACCGCCGGGGCGAAGAGGCCGTCGCCGAGCGCCGCGTCCACCTGGCCGTCGCGGGCCGCGAGGGCGAGCTCCGCCGCGTGGTCCTCCCAGAGCACGACGCGCAGCGCCCCCGGGCCGCTGAAGAGCTGCAGCTCCTTCAGCTTGCGGGTGAGGCTCTCGGCCTCGGCGCCGGCCGCCGGGGCCGCGGCGCCGTCGCCGGCGAGCAGCCGGCCGATGCGCGCCGCCGACAGGAGCCGCGCCCACGCCCGCGGATCGTCCGGCCCCGGCGTGCCTTCGGCGGCGGCGACCTTGCGCTGGATGCGGAGCGCCTCGTCGACGCGCCCGCTCCCCGCGGCCGCCGCGGCGAGCCTCAGCCATCCCCGGGGCTCGGCCGGCGCGAGGTCCGTGAGCGTCGTGTACTGGCGGTACGCCGCCGCGTACCAGCCGTGCCGGAGGTAGACGTCGCCGAGCATCCCGCGCGACGCGGGGCTCGTCGGATCGAACTCGACGATCTCGGAGTACGTGCGGAGCGCGTCCGCCTCGAAGCCGCTCGAGGCGAGCACGTCGCCGAGCTCCAGCGCGAGCCCCGGGCTCATGAAGCCGCGGTCGCGCAGCCTCCGCCCGTAGGCGAGCGCCTCGTCCTTCCGGCCCGCCTCCGCGAGGAGGCGCACCCGCCGGATCTCCCCCTCCGGGTCGTCGGGCCGCTCGGTGAGCGCCTGCCGCAGCAGCGCGAGCCGGTCGTCCACCGCCGGGAGCGCCGCGAGCCGCTCGTCGATGAGCGTCCAGCTCGCCTTCGGATCGGCGCCCCCGAAGAGCGTGCGCCGCACCGCGGCGGAGATCGCGGGGTCCACGCTCCGCCGGAGGAGCGCGTGCGCGATGAACCGCTGCGCCTCGGGCTCGCCGGCGAAGCGCCCGAGGAGCGCCTCGGCGCCGCCCTCGGTGGACACCTTCGCCTGGAGGAGCGAGAGGAGCGCGGCCCTCGAGCGCCAGTCCGGCAGCTCGCAGGTAGAGAGCGCGCCCTCGTAGCGCGCGATGAGCTGCTCGGCCGCCGTGGCGCGGGCGAGGCGCTTCGACCAGACGACGATGCGCTCGGCGAGCGGCCGCCGCGCGGTGTCGCTGCACGGCGCCGTCGCGACCGGCGGGGGCTTGGACGTCCCGATCGCGGGCGGCTTCCGCGCGTCCGCCGGAGTCGTCCTGAGCGCTGCGCCCAGGGGCGTGGCGCCCGCGGCCGGCGTGACCGGCCCGCCGCCGCCGCGCGGGGCGCTGGCCCTGTTCGCGCCGAGCGCCACCGGCTCGCCGGCCACCGGGGGCCTCGCGGACGCGGGCCGCGCGCGCGGGGCGTCCGCGCGGCGCGCCACGATGCCCTGCTCCTGCGGCGCGGGCTGCTGCTCCGCCTCGTCCGCTGCAGCCGGGACCGCGGGCGGCGGGGCCGGCAGCGCGGCTTCGGGCGACGCGGGGACCGCCGCGGCGCCTTCGTCCCGCTCCTCGGTCTTCTGCGCCGTTGCCGGCGCCATCATCGGCGCCGGCGCCGACCCCCTCTGCGCGTAGCCGCCCTCTTTCCCCGGGCTCTCCTCGTAGCTCGCGCCCTCCGGCTCGCTCTTCGAGCACCCGAAGGCGACCGCCGCGGCGGGCGGCGCGAGCAGCGCCGCGAGCTCGCGCTCCCGCTCGGGCGTGAGCGCCGTCAGCCGCTCGCCCCGCAGCGGCGAGCGCCGCCGCCGGATCCCCTGGTTCAGGTACGCCTGCTCGCTCTCGAGCGCCAGCGTGCTCGTGAACGGCGTGATCAGCCCGTAATCGAGCCCGAGCTCGACCACCTTGCCCCGGTGCGCCTCGATGTCGTCGCCGTCCGCGAGCAGGCGCCGCACCTTCTCGGCCGCCCAGAAGCGCGGCACGAGCGCCGCCCCGACGCCCCGATCGAGCTCGATCGGGTGCTCGCGGGAGTACTCCTTGCCGGCGAGCCGCCCCTTCACGACCGCCTTCGCGGGCAGCGCGTGGTGCGTGCGCGCGAGCAGCACGACCTCCTCGCCGCGCGACACCTTGCCGCTCGCGGTGAGCATCGGCTCGTCGAGCCCGGCGCCGAGGTCGATCGAGAGCTCGGTGAGGGTCGCCGTCTTGATCGCGCCGGCGAGGCGCAGCACCTCGGACGTCGAGCCCTCGGCCTCGTCGATCCGGAACGCCTGTCCGCCCCCGGCGCGCGCGAGCTCGCGGAGCAGCGCGTGGTTCGCGTTCTCGCCGACGCCGACCGTGAAGAACCGCGCGCGCGAGGCCGTGAGCGAGCGGCGCAGCCGCTCGGCGAGGCGCGCCCCCGTCACCTCGCCGCTCGTCGCGAGCCCGTCGCCGATGTAGATGACGGCCGGCTGCTCCTTGCCGTGCACGCGCCCGAGCGCCGACTCGAACAGGGCGCCGAGGTCGGTCGCGCCCCCGGTCGCGTGCTCGGCCAGCCGCGTGAGCGCGGCGGAGATCTCCTTGTCCGACGCCTCGGCGAGCCCCTCCTTCGGGTGCAGGACCGCGGGCGCCGAGTCGAGCGCGATCAGCGCGAAGTGGTCCGACGGCGACATCGCCCGCAGGATCGCCTCGGCCGCGGCCGCCTTCTGCTGTCGCGCCGTCTCGTCGGCCGACGCCGACGTGTCCACCACGACGACAAGGTCGGCGGGGAGCTCCTTGAGCTCGGCCCAGTCCACGTCGGGCACGTACCGGGCCATCACGTAGTCGGCGCGGTCCTCGCCCGCGGCGAAGCGCGACATGCGCAGCGGCGACGGCTTCTCCTTGACGGAGGCCTCGAGCTGGAAGTCCGCGCGCGGCGCGTAGCCGCTCCGCCGCATGCTCACCCGCCGCCCGCCGTCCTCGATCACCGCGTCGGCGAGGGTCGCGATCTTCATCCCCTGGCCGGCCTGCCCGAGGTCGACGGAGAGGGAGAATTCGCCGATCTGGACCGGATCGGCCGAGCGCATCGGGTACACGTAGGCGAGCTTGCCGGCCGGCGCGCCGAGCATCTCCACGTAGCGCAGCACCACGCGCCGCGAGCCGCTCGCGGGCACCGGGAAGATGCGGGCGCGGTAGCTGCGCCCGTCGACCCACTCGAGCAGCGCCGGCTCGTGGCCGCTCTGCACGGCGGCCTGGTACCGCTGCGCCGCCTCCTTCCGCTCGATGATCTCCCCCTCGACGAGCGCACCGTTCGTCTCGACCGCGAACGAGCTCACGAGCGCCCGCTCGGGCACGGTGAACCAATACCAGCCCTCGACCTGTCGCCCGCCCGGGTTCGAGAAGGTCTGGTCCACCTCGGTCTCGGCGATGCCGTCGCGCACGACCGCGCGCACGGCCTGCCGGCTGATCTCGAGCGTGCGCGCCTGCGTCCCGGGGGCGCCCTGCAGGTCGACGCCGTAGATCCGGCCGGAGCCGCTGCCTTCGCCCGCGAGGGGCCGGTGGTCGCCCATGCCGCCGGTCCAGTCGTCCCAGTAGGCGAGCGGCGCGACCTTGGGCGCGGCGCCGCCGGCGACGGTGACCTGCTCCCCTGCGTGCACCTCGACGCGCCCGCCGGGGGCGGTGACCATGGCGAGCCCGCGGGCCACGTACACGCTCACGGCGTCGCCCGAGCGCCTCATCGACAGGCCGGCGTCGGCGGCCGTGACCCGGACGTCTCCGAGCGCGTGCGAGAGCTCGCCGCGCCCTTCGGGCGGGGCGTCGAGCCACACCTCGCCCTGCGCGAGCGAGAGCCCCTCTGCGCCGAGCGTGACCTCCGAGTCGGCGCGGAGGAACACCGCCGAGCCGTCGGCGAGCCGCACGAGCGCCCGCGCGCCCTTTCCGGTCGCGAGCTCGGCCCCGACCGGGAGGGGGATGCCGGACACCACCGTCGACCGCCGGTCGTCCTGTTCCAGCGTGACCTCTCCCGAGGAGAGCTCGAGCCGGGCGCCGATGGCGCTGGCCTTCGTGGGTGCCCTCTCCTGGGTCAGGAGGAGCGCGGTCACGCTGGCGGCGAGCACGAGCACCCCGGCTGCGAGCCGGAACCGCAGGCTGCGCTTGCGGCGTGCCCGCTCTGCGCCCGTCTCCAGCGCGCGTTTCTCTGCCGGCGTTCCGGCCGGTTCCCTCTGTTCGTGCGACGACATCCGAGACCTCCCTCGCCGCGGTGGCCCTCGCCCCCGGGAGCCAAGTGCGGGGTTGCATGCAGACGTCTCATGCCCCGCCGCGATCTACCGAAGCGATCGCGCCGGTCATCGTAACGGGAAAGCGCGCAGGAAGCGTAGCCCTATCCCGGAGCGGGGGCGGCGGCTGCTGCGGGGACGGGATCTGGGTGGCCAAGGGCGCCTGGAGCAGAACAGAAGAGCAGAAGGAGAGAGTTCAACGCAAAGGCGCAAAGGTGCAAAGGCGCAAAGAGAGGAAGGGCAAGATGTATTCTCTTTTTTGTCTCGCGCCTTTGCGCCTTTGCGCCTTTGCGTTGATTCTCTCCTGCTCTCCTCCCACCGCTCGGCGCTTCAGGTCACCTCCTGCCGCCGGATCAGGCGTAGCGAGCGCTGTCAGCCGGGCGGCCCTCGGGCCATACCATCATGGAACAGGTCGCCTGGGCCGGGCGAACGTCCGAGCGAACTACAACGGTGGTTTCTGGAAGTTTATCCAGCACAGGAGGGGGCGATGACAGGACTGCTTCCCGGATTCCGGAGGTTCATCGGCTACGTGTCCCTTGTTTCCCGGAGGCGGAGGCTGCGCAGAGCGCCTGATTTGCCGGGCGAAAGCTTCCACGCGGAGGTGATCAGGACGGTGGATGGGGACACGCTCCACGTGCGCGACGAACGGGGCGTGGACCATCCCATCCGCATGCTCTCGATCGACACGCCGGAGACGCACTTCCTCGGCGCCTCGCAGGGCCGCTGGGCCGAGGCGGCGTCCGCGCGGCTCGCCGAGCTGCTCCCCGAGGGCGCCGAGGTCGAGATCCAGACGGACGAACAGCCGTGCGACGCTTACGGGCGCGTCCTCGCCTATGTCCTGTCCGGAGGTCGGCTCATCAACCAGCAGCTCCTCGAGGAGGGCCTGGCGATGACGTACATCGTCGCGCCGAACCTGCGTCACGCGCAGGAGTTATCCGAGGCTGCGCGGTCCAGCTTCACCGAGCGGCGCGGCATGTTCAGCGATGAAAGCCTCCTGCTCCCGTACGAGTTCCGGTGGAGCCTGAGAGGCCAGTCGAGCGCGAAGCTCGTCGGCAGCCTGTCCCAACGCGAGGTGTACGCGCTGTCGGAGCGCGAGCGCGTGCCGTGCTGGGATCGGGTGTTCTTCTTCGACGTTCGGGACGTCAAGGATCCCTTCGTCCGCATCGCGACGGAGAGGCGCCCGCGCGGCGGCTGATCGGACGGCATCCGTCCGAGCTCCCCTCTTTCAGCTCGCCCGGCTCCGCCGGGCGAGCCACCCTGCCACGCACCGTGGCAATCCGCCTCATTTTGCCAGGCTGCCGCGCGAAGCCGATCGCGCGCCGGAGCCCATGCATGCGGCCAGCTTGAATGGCTCGACCGGTTGCCAGCTCCCCGATCCGAGCCAAAAGAGAGCGGTCTCGCGCGGCGGACGCCGCGCTCCGCTCCGGGTCAGGCTCGACGCGCACAGCGGACGCGACCCTGGCACGAGAGTCGCCTAAGGGCGGAATTGCTCATGGCGCCTGCCCTGGGTGCCCGGCGAGCCGACCTCTCGTGTGAGCCGGACACGAGCTCGGCGCACCGGAGACCGGAGCGCCTGGTCGACCGTTCCCTGTCGACGTATCCCTCGCGAAGGAGCGCTTTTATGCCTGTGAAGAAAATGGATATCTCATGCCTTGTGGCGTGCACCGCGGCGCTCTCGCTGGGCCTCGTGCATTGCGCCTCGGCGCCGAGCGCGGGACCGGAGGATCCTGCCGGCCTGCGGGAGGCGCCGCCGGCGACGGCCGGGACGATCGCGCCGGCCGGCCCGCGGGCGCCCATGAACGCGAATCCTCCGCCCGGGCCCGAGGCGCCGCGGACGAGCTACCTGCCTGTGGAGGACAAGGAGCCGTTCGCGGCGATGGTCGCCCGGATGAAGGCTGACAAGCCCGCGGTGATGAAGCGCCATCAGACCCTGCTCGAGGAGCGGTACGACCTATCGAGCCGCCCTGCGCAGGGGGTCACCATGTCGCGCGGCAAGCCCGTCCAGGCCGGCGTGCGCGTGAAGCTCGCGAACGGGGCCACATGGGATGCGCTGGCCGCGCTCACGCCGGATGCCATCCGGGAGCGGGGGCTCTGGCCGAGGGGCTTCTTGCCGCTGCCCCACCCGAACCACCCGGAAGGTGGAATGGTCTTCCCGAAGGTCCAGATCGACGAGCTGAAGCGCCAGACAGGGCGCGAGCTCACGCGCTTCGATCTCGACTTCGACCTGCCGGACCACCTCATCTCCGAGTTCCCGGCGCCCATCTATCTCACCACGCGGCCCGACCTGGGCGACGTCTCCAAGGGGCAGCTCGTCACGATCGACAACTTCTACGAGCTCTTCAACGGCATCCTGACGCCGAAGCAGCTCGAGGGGCTCCGGCTCCTCGTCACGCCGTTCCCGCAGATGCAGTTCAACGCGACGGCGGACCGGCGCTCGGAGAAGGCCAGCCTCGGCGTCGCCTGCCTCGATTGCCACGCGAACGGGCACACGAACAACGCGACCCACCTCGTGGGCGACACGAGGCCGCAGGAGTTCCGGCACCGGGTCGACACCCCGACCTTGCGCGGCGTGAACATCCAGCGCCTCTTCGGCTCGCAGCGCGCGCTCAAGACCGTTGAGGACTTCACCGAGTTCGAGCAGCGGGCGGCGTACTTCGACGGCGATATCGTCATCGCCGTGAAGAAGGGGATCAACATCCTGGATCGCGGGCACCAGGTGCACGCGATGGCCGAGTTCCAGGAGATCCTCGACTTCCCCCCGGCTCCGAAGCTCGGCGTGGACGGGCGCCTCGACCCCGCGAAGGCCACCCCGGAGGAGCTCCGCGGCGAGCAGGTCTTCCACGGCAAGGGCCGGTGCGGGACGTGCCACGCGGCGCCGTACTACACCGACAATCTGATGCACAACCTGCGGGCAGAGCGCTTCTTCAAGCCCGAGCTCATCAACGGCCGGATGGCCACGGCGGACGGCCCCATCAAGACCTTCCCGCTGCGCGGCATCAAGGACAGCCCTCCTTATCTGCACGACGGCCGCCTGCTCACGCTGGAGGACACCGTGGAGTTCTTCAACCTCGTGCTCGGCACGAAGCTGACGGCCCAGGAGAAGGCCGACCTCACGGCGTTCATGCGGGCTCTCTAGCTTCCAGTCCCGCGCGTCAGAGCTCCTGGCGGGACTGTGCGCCGCCCGCGCGCGCTCGCTCCTACAGGCGCTCGATGAGGAAGCTTCGGGTCTTGCGTCGCAGCACGCGCGCGCGGGATCGCCGCGCGATGGCGCGGAAGCGCGCACGGCCTGTGCCTGTGCCTGTGCCGGCGCCGGCGGCGGCGCGCCTGCCCGACGGCGGCGCCGGCCGGCGGGCGCGACAGCCGCGCACTCACCATGACCTCGTGGTCTGATGTGGTGTGCCTTGCGTCCATCGCGCGGCGCGCTGCGGGGCCCCTGGCCGAGGGGGTCGACGGCCCGCGGCGGAGGTGATAGGCATGCTCTTCATCATGCCTGAAGCCTCTCGGATCGACGACCTCGACCGCTTCTTCGAGCTCTCTGTCGACATGGTGGGAATCGCCGGATTCGACGGATACTTCAAGCGCATCGGCCGGGCGTGGGAGCGGACGCTCGGCTTCTCGCGCGAAGAGCTCATGGCCACGCCCTTCCTCGACTTCATTCATCCCGAGGATCGCGAGCCCACCGTGACCGCGTCGGCGAAGCTGCTGTCCGGCGACTTCACCGCGACGTTCGTGAACCGATATCGATGCCGTGACGGCTCGTATCTGTGGATCGAGTGGAACTCGGCGATCTACCCGGACGCTGAGCTCGTCTATTTCGTCGCGCGCAACATCACCGAGCGCAGGCGCGCCGAGGAGGCGCTGGTCGCGGCCGAGTCGCGGTACCGGGCGGCGATCGACGGGAGCCTCGACGGGTTCTGCGTGCTGCGTCGCACGGTCGGCGAGCCGGGGGAGACCGTTGATTTCGTGTTCACCGAGGCCAACCTGCTCGTGAGCCAGGTGACGTCGAGGCCGCGCGAGGAGATCATCGGCCGGCGGCTCGTCGATGTCTTTCCCACGGTCCGCGAGTCCGGGCTCTTCGATAAATACGAGCGCGTCTTTCGGACGCGCGAGCGGCTCCTCCAGGAGACGGAGAGCGTGCTGCCCGGGGGCGAGAGCCTGTGGCTGCAATACCAGATCGTCCCGCTCGACGACGGCGTCGCGGTGACGGTCAGGGACATCACGGCGTCCAAGCGGCTGGAAGCGGAGCTCCGCGAGGCGCTCCAGCGCCGGGAGAGCGACGCCGAGGAGCTCCAGCGCAAGAACCGCCAGCTCGCCGAGGAGAACGCCGAGCGCGAGCGCGCCGAGGCGCTGCTGCGGCAGCAGCAGGAGACGATGCTCGCGATGTCCACGCCGATCATCCAGGCGTGGGAGGGCGTGCTCGTGCTGCCGGTCATCGGCGCCGTGGACACCGCGAGGGCGGCGCAGATCATGGAGCGGCTGCTCCCCGAGATCGTCCGGACACAGGCGCGCTTCGCGATCCTCGACCTGACCGGCGTCAGCGCGGTGGACGCCGCGACCGTGTCGCACCTGCTCGCCGTGGTGCGCGCGGCGAGCCTGCTCGGCAGCCGGTGCCTCGTCTCCGGGATCTCGCCGGCGATCGCGCGGACCATGACCGAGATCGGCGGCGCGGAGGGGGCGTTCCTGACCTTCGGGCTGCTCCAGAACGCTCTCCGTCACGCGCTCTCCCGCTGCAGCGCCTAGCGGCGCCTCCGTCGCTTCTGCTGGACCGGGTGCGGTGCATCCTGCGCTGTGGGCGAACTCTCCGGCGGCGTCCGCGCCCCACCGCCCCGGAGCCCAGAGGTCGGTTCGCCTCGGCCATGGAGAACAGCGCGGAGGAGGGTCGGGCCCATTGAAACGGGCCCTGCCACCGTGAAGGATCTCCTGGCCATTGCTTGCATCGAGCCGCGGACCTGGCTACGTCAGCGTCTCCGTGACTCCCGCCCCCTCGCCCTACGGTGTCCTAGGCCCCCTCGACGTTCCCCTCGGCCTCGGCCTGCTCCGGCTGGCCACGGAGGGGCGCCCCTCGGAAGAGGACGCGACCGCCGTCATCCACGTTGCCCTCGATCAAGGCATACGCCTCCTCGACACCGCCGACTCCTACTGCCTCACCGACCGCGAGGTCCACTATGGAGAGCGCCTCGTCTGCAAGGCGCTCGACGCTTGGTCCGGCCCGCGCGACGACGTGCGCGTTATCACCAAGGCGGGCCTCACCCGGCCCAAAGGGCGATGGGCCCCGAACGGCAGCCGCGACCACCTGCGCCGCACGGTCGAGGGCAGCCTGAAGGCGCTCGGCGTCTCGCGGATTTTCATGCTCCTCCTCCACGTGGCCGACCCCAAGACCCCACTCGAAGAGAGCCTCGCCGCCCTCGCCGAGCTCCAGAAAGAGGGCCTCATCGAGCACCTCGGCCTCAGCAATACCGCCATCGCGGTGGTCCGCCAGGCCGAGCGGCACTTTCCGGTGCGGGCCATCCAGGAGGAGCTGAGCGTCCTCGATCGCGGCAGCGCCGCCCGAGGCCTCCTCGAGCTCGCCAGGCACATGGGCATCCCGTTCCTCGCCCACCGGCCGCTCGGCGGTCACGCCAAGGTCGATAGCCTCCTCAAGAACCGCGCGGTCAAGCCCATCGCCGCGCGGCACAGCATCACGCCCCAGGAGGCGGCCCTCGCGGCCCTGCTCGATCTCGGCCCCCCGGTCCTTCCCCTGTTCGGGGCGACAAGGCGGGCGAGCGTCGAGTCCTGCTTGCGCGCGCTCCGGGTCCCCTTTGGCGCGCGCGATCGAGCCGACCTCTCGAAGACAAGCTTTGCGCCCACGGCCGATGTGCTGGCCTCGGTCGCGCCCCCCGTGGCTCCCGCCGGCCTGCGCAAGCTCGAGCCCGGAGAGGGCCCCGGCGATGCGCCCGAGGTGGTCGTGGTCATGGGAATTCAAGGGGCAGGCAAATCGTCGGAGGTCGCCCGCTACACGGCCAGAGGGTACGCGCGCCTGAACCGCGATGAGCTCGGCGGCACGCTCGACGGCGTGGTCAAGAAGCTCGGAGAGCTGCTCTCCTCGGGGCAAACGCGGGTGGTCCTCGACAATACGTACGGCACGCGCGCGTCGCGCTATGCGGTGCTCCGGATGGCGCACGCGCACGGCGTGCCGGTCCGGTGCCGGTACCTGGCCACGCCCATCCACGAGGCCTACGCGAACGTCGTCCTGCGCGTCCTCGAGCGCCACGGCAAGCTGCTCGGGCCGGAGGACATGAAGGCGCTCGGCAAAGAGGATCCCAACCTGCCGCCGCCGCAGGCGCTCTCGCGGTGGGCCGCGAATTTTGAGGCGCCGCACGTGGATGAGGGGTTCTCGGTGGTCGAGGAGATCCCGTTTGCCCGGCGCGTTGATCCGCTCTTCACGGGCAAGGGCCTGCTCCTCGACGTCGACGGCACGCTGCGAAGGACAAAGAGCGGCGAAATCTACCCGCGCGACCCCGACGACGTCGAGCTCCTGCCCGGTCGGCGCGCGGTCCTGGAGCGCTGGGTCAACGACGGATATACGCTCTTCTTCGTGTCGAACCAGAGCGGCATCTCGAAAGGATCGGTGACCGAGGAGGCTGTCCTGGCCGCGTTCTCGCGGACGGTCGAGCTCCTCGGCCTGCCCGTGGCCGAGGTCGTGTACTGCCCGCACCCGGCGTTTCCGGTCGGCTGCTTCTGCCGCAAGCCCCTGCCGGGGCTCGGGATATCGCTGATCCAGCGCCATCAGCTCGCGCGCGAGCACCTGGTGATGGTCGGCGATATGGAAAGCGACCGGGAGTTCGCGCGAGCGCTCGGGGCGAAGTACATGACGGCCGAGGAGCTCTTCCCAGGCGAGTGAGCGCCCGCGATGGAGAGCTACAAGGCGCCCAGTGTCCGTCGTCGTTGTTGGTGGTCCTGTGCTTCTTCGAGGAGGGATGGGCTCGAGCTGCAGAAGCGACACCCCGTCGAGGCGGAGCGTGGTCTGCCCCTCAGGTCTTGTCCGTTCCGCTTGACGGCGCCATCAAGTCGTCCACGAACCGGCGCATCAGGCGCACCAGGTCGCTGAAGTCTTCCTCACTCCACCTGGCGAGGATAGGGGCCGCAAGCCTCTGACGCGCGGCGTCCAAGGCGTCCGTCACCTGCCGCCCCTTGTCGGTGATCACCGCCTCATGGATGCGACGATCGGCTGGGCTGGGTCGACGTTCGATCAGCCCCAGGCTCTCGAGCTTTGCGACCTGGCGGCTGACCGTCGTGTAATCGCGCCCGGCTCGGTCCGAAAGCTCGACAACGCCGATCGGCCCGAAGCGCTCGATCCCCACCACCAGCTGAAAGAGGGCTCGATCCAGGGAGAGGCCCGCCTCCGCGAGCAGCGCCTGATCGCGCTGCGGCTGGTTCATGAGCGCGATCAGATCGACCATGGCTCCGTGGAGCTCGCGGAGCTTCTTTTTTGTAATCCGTGTATTTTGCACAAAATTTCTTGACGCTTCGGGAGGCGTAACTATATGCATAATACACATATATGAAACGCAGTCCAAAGAATAGCGGAGCTCGCAGTGGGATCTAATTTTTCGACGGATGTCCTGATCGTTGGCGCAGGTGCTGCTGGGTTGACCCTGGCCATCGAGCTCGCCCGTCGGGGCGTTGCGTTCCGACTCATCGACAGGCTGGACGGGCCGTTTCGCGGCTCGCGCGGCAAAGGGATCCAGCCGCGCAGCCAGGAGGTGTTCGAGGATCTGGGCATCCTCGACCGTGTCGTTGCGACCGGCGGCCTGTACCCACCCCCGCGGGAGTATCGCGACGACGGAGGCTACGAGGAGTCGCAGATCATGGAGCCTCAGGATCCGACGCCTGGCGAGCCCTATCGTCTGGCACTCCTCGTGCCCCAGTTCCTGACCGAAGCCGCGATGCGCGAGCGTCTGTCGGAGCTCGGGAAATACCCGGAGTTCGGCCGCGAGCTGAAAAGCTTCGAGCAGGATGGCGAGGGCGTCAACGCCCGCATCGCTGGCCCGACGGGCGCGGAGACCGTCCGCGTCCGCTATCTCGTCGGAGCGGACGGTGGCCGCAGTGTCGTACGGCACGCGCTCGCGATCGACTTTCCCGGCAAGACCCTGGGGGTGCGCGCCGTCGTCGCCGACGTCGTCCTGGATGGGCTCAGCAGGGACGCCTGGCATCGCTTCAACGAAAGGTCGATGGAGAAGCACATGTCGCTGTGCCCGCTCGCCGGCACCGACATGTTCCAGTTGCAGGCGCCGATTCCTCTGGAGGGCGATGTCGATCTCTCCGCGGAAGGCCTTACAGCGATGGTCGCGGGCCGCACGGGCCGAGGCGACATCGTGGTCCGTTCGGTCTCCTGGGCCTCCGCCTACACCATGAACGCGCGCCTCGCCGACCGTTACCGGGACGGGCGCGTCTTCCTCGCCGGCGATGCCGCGCATATCCACCCGCCGATGGGTGGGCAGGGCCTCAATACGAGCGTGCAGGATGCCTACAACCTCGGCTGGAAGCTCGCCGCCGTTCTGGCAGGTGCGCCGGAGACGCTGCTCGCGACCTACGAGGAGGAGCGCCGGCCGATCGCCGCGGAGGTGCTCGGCCTGACGACGAAGCTTCTGGAGGCGGCCAAGCGAGGCGTCATGCGCCGCGGTCGCGAGGTGCATCAGCTCGATCTGGGATACCCGGAGTCGTCGCTGGCCATGGAAAAGCCGAAGCGCAGCGGCGGCGTCCTCGCGGGCGACCGAGCGCCGGACGCGCCCGTCCGCGGCGTGGCGGGGATGCCGACACGGCTCTTCAAGCTCTTCCAGGGTCCGCACTGGACCTTGCTGGGTTACGGGCTGGACCGGCTCTCGGCCGTCGAGCCGCGCCCCGGACTTCACATCCACGCCGTCGGGCCGCACGGCGACATTGTCGATGAGGGCGGCCATCTCCGCGCTGCCTATGGCGTGTCGCTCGGCGACTGGGTGCTCGTGCGGCCGGACGGATACATCGGCGCCATCGTGTCGTCCGATCATGCACCGGCTCTGGAAGCCTACCTTGCCAGCGTCGGCCTCCCATCACGGGGATGACAAGGACGAGAGCGCGCTATCGCCACGGTCCCGAGCGACTCGCTCTCGAGGACGTCTCCGAGCCGCGGCCCGGTCCAGGTGAAAGTGCACGTCGAGCCTCAGGGCCGATTCGAACCTCGCCAGGGGGCGTCCCACGCCGAAAGATCAGGCCGCCTCGTCTCCGCGGACGCCGTACGCCGCCATCTTGCGCTTGAGCGTGTTCCTGTCGATGGCGAGCGCGCGCGCCGCGCGGGAGATGTTGCCCCGATGCACCCGGAGCGCGCGCCCGATCGCCGCGCGCTCGGCCGACGCCACCGCCTCCGCGAGCGGCGCGACGTCCTCGCCGCCGGCCTCCGCGCCCCGCGCGTCCGCGCCGCCGGCCGGTCGCCGCGCCGCCGGCTCCGCGATCTCCGGCGCGAGGTCGCCCACGTCGACCGCGTGATCGCAGAACACGCCCCACCTCAGCACCTCGGCGCGCAGCTCGCGCACGTTGCCCGGCCAGGGGTGCTGGTGGAGCCGCCGCAGGGCCTCGCGGGTCACCTCGAGCCCGCGCCCCTTGCGCCGTGCCCGCACCTCGTCGAGGAACACGTCGATGAGGATCTCGATATCTCCTCCTCGCGCCCGGAGCGGCGGAACCTCGATGATCGCGCCGCGGAGCCGGTAATAGAGATCCTCGCGGAACGTCCCTTGCTCGACCATGGCCCCGAGGTCGCGGTGCGTGGCCGCGAGGACGCGCACGTCGAGCTCGATCGTCGCCTCGCCGCCCACCCGGCGCAGCGTCCCGTCCTGGAGCACGCGCAGGAGCGAGGCCTGCACCCGCGGCGACAGCTCGCCGATCTCGTCGAGGAACAGCGTGCCGCCGTGCGCCTGCTCGAAGACGCCGCGCCGGCGCCCCGCGGCCCCGGTGAAGGCGCCCGCCTCGTGGCCGAACAGCTCGCTCGCGAGCACACCCTCGGCGAAGACGCCGCAGTTCTCCGCGATGAACGGGCCCCGCCCGCGCGGGCTGTGCTCGTGGATCGCCCTGGCCGCGAGCTCCTTGCCGGTCCCCGTCTCGCCGACGATCAGCACCGGCACGTCGGTCGCGGCGACCCGCGCGATCCGGGCGCGGAGGAGGCGCATCGGCTCGCTCTCGCCGACGAGGACCACGTCGCGGGTGCGCGCCTCGGCCCGCAGGCGCACGACCTCCTCGCGCAGCGCGCGGATCTCGGGGAAGCCCTCGATGTCCAGCCGCACCTCGCGCACCGGCCGCGGGTGCGGGTGCGGCACGAACGCCGCCGGGATGACCTGGAGCATGCGCGCCGGCAGGATCCCCGCCTGCACAAGGATGACCCAGAGCGTCTGCGCCTGCGGCGTGCCCGCCGAGAGCAGGACGTCGGTGGCCCACGCCGCCTGTGGAAAGGCGCGCTTGAGCTGCGCCGAGAGCTTGCCGAGCGCGCGGAAGAGCTTCGCGTGGTCCGACGGATCGTCGACGTCGACGACGCGGAGCTCGACGCGCGGCGCCCGCGCCCGCGCCCGCTCGACGAGCGCTTGCGACGGCGCCTCGCCCGCCGGGATGGTGAGGACCACGATGGCGTCGTAGCGGCTCTCCTCCTGGTCCAGGAGCCGCAGCACCGGCCCGCGATCGCCCTCCGGCCGGCGGCCCTGGTGCGCCGGCGCCGGCCCGAGCGTGCCCGCGTCCGACCAGGTGAGGAGAAGGCGATTCACTGATGCACCGTACACCAGATGTGATGCACTGTGCACCACTCAATCTGGTGCTCCATGCACCAGGTTGAAGCGTTTTGCCGGCGCCGCAGCGGGTCGCGCGCTGGCATGGGATCCGCAAGTCTCCGCCGCGTTCCCCTCGCCGCCCGCCAAGGGCTGGCCGCCCGCCACGGAGATCTCATGAAAGCGCCCGCCGATAGCGTCGTTCTTCCTGCCCACGCCCGCCTCGTCGCCCGCGACGACGTCTGGCTCGAGGGCAACGCCGTCCAGCAGCTCGCGCGCGTCGCCGCGCTGCCTGGCTGCGTCCGCGCCGTCGGCATGCCGGACCTGCACGCGGGGCGGGGCATCCCGATCGGCGCGGCGTTCGCCTTCGCGGACCGCGTCGTCCCGCAGCTCATCGGCGGCGACGCCGGGTGCGGCGTGCGGCTCGTCGCGACGTCGATCGGCCGCATGGCGCCGGACCTCCTCGAGCGGCGCGCCCGGCAGGCGATGGAGGACGACCCGCTCGACGGCTGCGACCCGGCGGCGGTGTTCGAGCAGGTCTGGCGGTACGGCGCGCGCGGCCTCGCCGGGATCGACGGCGTGCCCGAGGCCCTCGCGCGGCTCGCGGCGGCGGAGCCGGAGGACGGCCTGCGCCCGAGCGGCGACGCCTCGCCGTACCGCGCGGGGTACGAGACCGCGCTCGGCTCGGTCGGCGGGGGGAACCACTTCCTCGAGGTCGCCCGCGTCGGCGCGCTTCGGGATCCGGCGGCGGCGGAGGCCCTCGGCCTCTCCGCCGGGGATCTCGTCGTCCTGGCCCACTCCGGCTCGCGCGGGCTCGGCGGCGCGCTCGGGCAGCGCTGGGGGGCCGCGGTGCTCGAGGGCGACGCCGCCGAGCCGTACCTCGGCGAGCTGGCCGGCGCGTGCCGCTTCGCGCAGGCGAACCGGTTCCTGCTCGCCTACCGGATGCTGCGCGCGCTCGGCGCCTCGCGGGCGTCGAAGATCGCGGGCGGGCTCGACCTCATCCACAACGACGTCGCGCGCGAGACCGTGGGCGGCGAGCCGGCGTGGGTGCACCGGAAGGGGGCCGCGCCCGCCCGGGGCAGCGACTTCACCGTGGTGCTCGGGTCGCGCGGCGCGCCGTCGTGGGTGATGCGCTCGAGCGACGCGGAGGCCGGGCTGCGCTCGGTCGCGCACGGCGCCGGCCGCAAGATGGGGCGCAGCGAGGCGCGCGAGAAGATCGCGGCCAGGTACCGGCGTCGCGAGCTCACCCGCACGGAGCTCGGCGGCCGTGTTGTGTGCGACGACCCGGCGCTGCTGCTCGAGGAGCACCCGGACGCGTACAAGCCGATCCAGCCGGTGATCGAGAGCCTTGTGGACGCCGGCCTGGCGACCGCGGTCGCGCCGCTCGTGCCGGTGCTCACGGTGAAGCGATGAGCCGGGCCTGGGTGCAGATCAGCGCGGGGCGGGGGCCGGTCGAGGTGCGGCGGTTCGTGGCGCGGCTCGCCGAGCGGATGGAGGCGCTCTGCGAGGAGCGCGGGCTCGCGGTGGTCGACGTCACGGTGCACGGCGACGAGGACGCGCCGGCCTCGGTCGAGCTCCTTGTGGAGGGCGACGCGCGGGGCTGCCTTGAGGGGGAGGTCGGGACGCACGCGCTGGTCGAGAAGAGCGCGGAGCGGGGGCGGGCGGCGCGCAAGCGGTGGTTCGCGGGGGTGGCGGTCCACCCCGCGGGGGCGGACGCCGGCGCCGGGGCAGGGGCGGGGGGAGGCGCGGGCGTGGACCTCCGCGAGATCGAGATCTCCGCCTGCCGGGCGAGCGGGCCGGGAGGGCAGCACGTGAACAAGACCCTGTCGGCGGTCCGGGTGCACCACCGGCCGAGCGGGATCACCGTGCGGGTCGCCGACGAGCGCTCGCAGCGCGCGAACGTCCGCCGCGCGGTGGAGCGCATCGCCGAGCGGCTCGCCGAGCGCGCCGCCCGGCGCATCGCAGAGGGGGAGGCCGCGCGCTGGAGCGAGCACGACCGGATCGTCCGGGGGGAGCCGGTGAGGACGTACCGGGTGGGGCGGAGGAGTGAGCTCGAGGTGGTGAGGGTGCAGGCGGCGCGGTGAGGGGGGCCGCCTGCCTGCCGCATCGGCTCTCCGGGGCTGCTCGTCCGGCCGCATCGACGAGCGGTTGGCACGGGTCGGGCCTGTGCCGGGGTTCGACCGCCGTCCGCCATCAGCGCTCGGTCAAGACGTCGTCGACCGTGGGCGCGGTGAGGACGCGCTCGGTCCAGCTTTCGATCTGCCGGGCATCGACTGCGCGGACGCGCACCACGATCGGCTCCGGCAGCTCGCCGAAGCGCAGCCGGAGCAGCTTGAGCAACGTGCTTCGCTGCCCTTCGAGGCGGCCTCCCCGCTCGCCCGCCAGCCGGCCCTGCTCGCGAAGGTAGTCTGCGATGGTCACGATCTCCTCCTTGGCCTCCGGTCCCGCCGCGGCGAGCAGCCGCTGCAGCAGCTCCCTGGGCTGCGCCGGGTCGGCGATATTCAAGATATAACGCCACACGCGCGCAAGGCGGGGAGGCGGGGAGGCGGGGAGGCGGGGAGGCGGGGAGGCGGGGAGTAAAATCTCAGAAAAACTCCCCGCCTCCCCGCCTCCCTGTTCAATTTCCCGCTGTATACGGGCACAAAATGAGGGGATTCCCCAGATGTTCCACCCTTCCTGGATCTGGCGCGGTGTCGGCTGGGCCGTCAGCACCAGCGGCCGGTTGAGCGGCAATCGCACGCCGTGGACGGGACCGGCCTGGCGGATCACCGTTCCTCCCCGAGGCGGCCCCGGAGGTACGCGGAGCGCGAGCCGTCCCATCCGCAGCGTGAACAGCGGCCCTCGGCGAACGCGTGAACGCACTCTGGGTACCCATATAGGTGGTGAGCACACTCGGCGCAAAGGCCGGCCATCTGCGACGAATCGGTGAAGTAGGTGCTGCCGCATTCGTCGCAGAGAGCGCAGGCGCGCAGGCGTGGCGGCGTCGCGCTCACTCTTCATCCTCCGTGCAGAGGTAAATCGAGAGTTCGAGCCCGATGCCGGCGCGGCCGGCCGCACGAACGAGCTCGGGAGGAAAGTACTCGGACTGCGCCAGGACATCGCGCTTCTCAATCGGAAAATCGAGCCTCACGTCCTCGACTTCGGGCCAGGAGCTCAGCGTCGCGAGCTCCGCCTCGTGTACATCCAGGAATGCGCACGCGTCATGCGCTTGGTCCCGCAGCGTCCACTCCGCGTCACTCACCGTCACGACGAAGCCGGAGTGCGTGTGCTTGATCCCGTCCGGTCTCGTCATGAGGCGAGGCGTGCCCGCCACGAACACCATCGAAGGTCGGAGCTTCGACGTCCGAAGGTAGCCTTCGGGATCGAACCTCGACCCGCTTACACGGAGAACGCACATCGACGACCCTCTCTCCGCCCAACATCGCAATCCGCTGTGATGCACGACATGTCATGGTGCATGTGGGTGTAAATTATCATGGTCCGCAACTCTCATTGACCGCGGCCCTGTCGGCGTCATCAGCCCCGAGGGCCGCTGAGCACCGCCTCCGCGTGGAGCGCCGTGACCTCCGACCCCACCCCATCGTGCCGCCCCCACGCATCATGGAAAGGCAGCATATCCGACCGCTACCCCGCCCTGTCAAGGAGACCAAGGCAGGAGCGTGCGGGCCTCACGCCGGACGACGGCGCGACCCGACTCTCGAAGCCTGGTCCTCCGAGCCGAGGACGTCGCCTTGCATTGCAACGTCCCGGCCAGTCACCGGCCAAACCCTTCAGATTGTCGCGGCGTGTCGAGCGAGCCATGGATGCGCTCATCCCCCAGGTGATCGGCAATTTTACGCCGCCGAGAACGATTTTCACATGATTCACTCCACCTGCCGGTAAGTGCGTTTTGCTCAATGATAAATTACGGGAACGGCTCGCTATTCGCGGCGCTTTTTGCGGATCATTCAATTCGTCTCCCCGCGTCGCTCGATGGTGGCCCATGCTGCCAGGATGGATAAAGGTCGCACTCCGATGCACAATCGCTCCGACCAGTTCTCCAAGAACTTGCTGCGAGACGGGCTGAGCCTCGTCTCGGCGGCGGAGACCGAGGTAGAGGTCCTGGCCGCGACACAGAAGATCGATGTCTACAGCGTGCCTGATCCAGCACGGCAGGCCGAGCGCGCCGCCATGGGCCTGCTCGGCGAGCTCTCGGCGGAGCCGAGCCTGTTCGAGCCGTTTCATCGCACGCCGAGCCTTCGTCAGATCCGCCACTGTCTGCGCAAGCAGCTCACGTGGCACCACGAGCTCGAGCGCCGCGCCCGCTCTGCGGCCGGCTCCGTCGTGCCGGACGAGGACGCCGCCGCGCCGCCGCAGCCGGCGGTGCACTTCCCTGCGCTTGTCGTCATCGGGCCGGGGCGCCCTGAGACGGTGCTCGACGCTTACCGCTGCGAGCCGGTGCAACCAGGCGTTCACCAGGCGGTGCCGGGTCTGGCGATGCGGGTGGTGGTGCTCGCCGAGCTGCCGCGGACGCGAGCGACGCTGCTCCTGCGGCTGCTCGGCTCAGGCCGCCTCCTGCGCGAGGCGGTGGCAGATCTCGCGGCGCTGTCCGACGATGCCTGGGAGAAGAGCGTCGCCGCGCCGCTGCTGGTACACTTCCGGCTAGGAACCCAGGAGCCGACGATTGACGAGGAGGACGATGTGAGCGCAGAAATCCGTGCGTGGTTTGAAGAGTACAAGCAGCAGCTGCGGGCCGAGGCGCAGAAGGAAGGCCGCGCCGAGGAGGCGGCGCGTGCTGTGCTGACGGCGCTCCGGGTTCGCGGCATCGCCGTGCCGGACGTGGCGCGGGAGCGCATCCTGGCCGAGAAGAATACGGAAATTCTGGAACGGTGGCATGAGCGGGCCGTCGTCGCCGCATCGCTCGCCGAGGTGCTCGACGGCCCGAGCTGAGCGATGCCGGCCAGACAAGCGTCCCTCCGGAGACGCTGCCCGCTCTGGTGTTCCGGCGTTGCGACCGATCCGGCCCCCCCCCGCCAGCGCGACGTCACCCAGGGCGCGGAGGAACGGACTGTCCCCGCCGGGGCCGCCGGCGCGCGCGTCCGCAGGGCGTCCGCCTCTCGCCGCTCACCGCTTCGCGCCGCCCGTCGTCGCCGCCGGCGCCCCGCCCTGTGTCGCGTCCACCGCGCCCGGCCCGAGCAGCGTGCCGCACATCGTCTTGCACAGGATGTCGGTCGGCCTGCACTCGCACTTGCCCTGCTGCTTGAGCTCGAGCTTCCCGCGCATCTGCTCGACCGTGAACTGCGCCATCCGCTCGACCCGATCCATCGACCACCCCTCCTGGACCTGGCGCGGCGTCCGCGGCTCGGTGGCCTTGCCGTCGGGCTCGGCGCAGCAGCGGAAGCTCAGGAAGTAATAATAGAACCCCTCGTCGTGCGTGTAGATCTTCGGGCGGCACTGGTTGCGCACGCCCTTGTACCAGGGGCCGCCCGTGTGGACGCTGTCGAACTTGCCGCGCCAGCCGCCGCTCGTCTCGCTCGCCACGACCTCATCGGTGTTCGCGGGCAGGTCGGCGACTCCATAGTCGCTGATGCACTGCTCCTGCGACCCGCTCCGCACCCCTTTCCAGAGGCGGGCCAGCTCGCCCGGGTCGCGCTTCGCCACCTTCTTCATGTCGGGATCGTCCCAGAGATGGTCGCCGTTGCACTTCGTCGCGTCGCGCGAGTACCCATAAGGGAACGGCTTGATCGTGGGCCCCTCGCAGGCGAGCGTCCACTCCGACTCGGTGCAGAGGCGCTTGCCGGCCGCGGCGCACTTGACCTGCGCCTGGTGGAACCGATTCATCACCTCGGGCCGCTCCCCCTTCTTGTTCGGCCACTCGTACGTGTCGATGCAATAGCGCTTCTTCACCTTCTCGCCGGTGCAGCGGGCGGGGGTCGGCGCGAACTCCTCGCAGACGGTCTTCTTGTTCGACTTGTCGTACCAGCTGCGGAGACAGCTGTGCTCGACCTCGGTGCAGTACTCGCCTTCGACGAGCTTCATGTCCGCCGGGCACGCCTGCTCGTCCTCGGCGGCGGCGCTCGGCTCGCCGCCTGTCCCGGCCTCGGCGGCCGGCGCGCCCGCCTCGGCGGCCGGGGGCGCCGCGCCCGCGGTCCCGGCAGGGGACGGCGCGGCCGCGGGCGGGCGGTCCTCGTGCGCGCGCGGGGTCGCCGCCGTCTGAGCGGGCTCCGGAGGAGCGCCGGAGCAGGCGGCGGCCAGCGTCAGGGCGGGGAAGGGGAGCAGGAGGTGTCGCATGCGGGGCGTCGGTCGCATGCGGGGCGTCATAATCGAAATGGCGGCGAGGGGAACCCGGGCGTTACGACCTCGGCCCGCGCCCGCGTCCCGCGCGCCCGTCCCGCCGCGTCCCGCGCCCCGTTCGCCGGCGCGCCCTCGCTCAGCCTTGCTTCGGCGCCCTCATCCGCGCCGGATCCACCGTCCCGTCCCGCGCCACCTTGCCGAACGCGATGACGCTCCGGTCGCCGTTCTTCTCCTCGATGACCACCCGCCGCACCGACCACAGCTCCGGCCCCGACGTCATCTCCAGGCTCCGCACGTGCTTCGCGACCTCCTCGGCCCGCGGCCGCGCGACAAGCGTGATCCCGTCCGCGCGGCTCGGGATCGACAGATCGTAGCGCGCCCGCAGCCTCGCCAGATCGCCGCCGAGGAGCACGAGCAGATCCGAGAGCACCGAGCCGAAGCGCCCCGCCGCGCCCCGTCCCGCGCCCGACGCGCCCTTCGGGGTCGCGAAGCCGAACCCCTCGGGCGTGATCCAGTAGGTGATCGCGTCCGGCGGCTTGAGCTCCCAGCGGAGCCGGTCCGGCAGGACCAGCGTCATCTCCCCGTCGCTCTTCACCGCCGTCGCGAGCAGGCCGATGCTCCGCTCCTGCGTGAACGGCGCGACGAGCGTCTTCACCGACGCGCGCGCCCTCGTGATCTCGGCGAGCGCGTCGCCCACCTCGTCCGCGCGCGCGCGGCCGGCGAGCGAGAGCGCGCCGCCGGTCGCCGCGAGGCCCATCAGGAAAGATCGTCGCTGCATCCTCGTCCTCTTGCCTCAGACGGGCGGGCCGCGCTCAATCTGCAATGGGCTTCGGCGTGTTGGGCCCGCTCTCCGGCAGCTCCGGCTTCGCGATGTACTCCTTCGGGAGCTCGCCCGTCAGGGACTTGAGCCACACCACGATCTGATCGACCTGGGCATGGCTCAGGTCCTTGCCGAGCTGGTGCTTCCCCATGAGGCGCACGGCCTCCTGCAGCGAGGAGACCGACCCGTCATGGAAGTACGGCGCCGTCGCGGCCACGTTGCGGAGCGTCGGGACCCGGAAGACCATGAAATCAGCCTGCTTCTTCGTGATCTCGAAGACCCCGCGGTCCATCGTGTCGGGCCACGATCGCACGAGGCCGAGCTTCTGGAACATCGTCGCCCCGACGTGCGGGCCGAAGTGGCACGTCACGCAGCCGACCTCGACGAACGTGTTGAACCCCTCCTTCTCGGCGTTGGTCAGCGCGTCGGGCTCCCCGTCCAGGAACTGATCCCACCGCCCGCGCGTGAACAGCTTGCGCTCGAACGCGCCGATCGCCTTCGCGGCGTTGTTGACGGTCACCGGCCACGGGTCGTTCGGGAACGCCCTGCCGAACGCCTTCACGTAGTCCGGGATGGAGCGCAGCGTCGCCTCGAGCCGCACCGGCGTCATCGCCATCTCGCTCGGGTTCATCATCGGCCCGTTGGCCTGGTCCTCCACGCTGTCGAAGCGCCCGTCCCACATGAGCGAGAAGAACCCCGCCGAGTTGTAGACGCTCGGCGTGTTGCGGCGGCCGCTCTGGTGGGCGTGACCGACCGACACCTTCGTGCCGTCGGCGCCGTGGCGGTCGAGCGGGTGGCACGAGTTGCACGAGAGATCGTGGTTCTTCGAGAGCCGGTTGTCGTAGAAGAGCATCCGGCCGAGCTGGATCTTCTCGTCCGTGAGCGGGTTGTTCGAGGACGTGACGAGCGCCGGCAGCGGGTTGAAGCTCCCGAGCCGCTCCGGATCGATCTCCACGGCCGGCTCGGCCGGGGCCGCGGCGGGCGCGGCAGCGGCCGCGGCCGCGGGCGCAGCCGGCGCCGCGCCGGACGCCGTGGAGGGCGCGGCCGCCGTCGTCTTCTGCACGAGCCAGGCGCCCACGCCGGCGCCCGTCGCGGCGACGAGCGCCGCCGCCGCCATGAGCGGGGCCGTCCTGCTGCGGGGGCGCTCGGCGGTGGGCTGCTGCTCGCCCGCCACGATGATCGTCTTCTGGAAGGGCACCGAGGTGCCGTCGGCGGTCCTCGACGAGGGCGGCCCGTCCGGACGCCCGCGGATCAGGTGGCCGCTCTGGCTGTGCTGGCCGCTCTGGCTGTGGTGGCCGCTCTGGCCCAGGTGGCCAGGGCCGCTCTGCGAGAGCGCCGTGACGTGCTCGGGCCAGCTGCGGGACGTGTGCGCGGGCGTCGGCGGGCGGCGCGTCGGGTGATCGCCGTTGTCCTGCCAGCTGCGGGGCGTGTGCACGGGCGTCGGCGGGCGGCGCGACGGATCGCCGCCGTCCTGCCAGCTGCGGGGCGTGTGCGCGGGCGTCGGCGGGCGGCGCGTCGGCGCCTCGGGGTTCGCGCGCGAGGGCGGCGGCATGTCGGCCCCCAGCGACTCGGGGAGCGGCTGCAGCATGTCCTCGCGGATCGAGAAGCCGTGCGGCAGGAGGATCCGGCACTCGTTCAGCAGCTCCTCCGCGGACTGGAAGCGCAGGTTCCTGTCGATCTGGAGCGCGCGGTGGACGATCTCGGCGACCTCGTAGGTCACCCAGTGCGCCAGGCTCTGGATGGGCGGCGCCGGCACCGAGCAGATCGCGACGATGAGCTCGCCGAGCCCGCGCGAGTTCCGGTAGGGGGTGCGCCCGGCGAGCATCTTGAAGAGGACGATGCCGAGCGACCAGAGGTCGGTCCGGCCGTCGACGTCCTTCATGTTGCGCGCCTGCTCGGGCGACATGTAGATGGGCGAGCCGATCAGGTTGCTCGTGGCGGTGAGCTCCTGGTGGTGCTCGAAGCTGTCGTCGGCCTGCATCTTGGCGACGCCGAAGTCGAGGAGCTTGACCGAGAACTCCCCCCCGTCGCGCCGGGCCAGGAACAGGTTGGCGGGTTTGATGTCGCGGTGGAGCACGCGCGCGTCGTGCGCCTTGATGAGGCCCATGCACGCCTGGGCCACGATGCAGAGCGCGAGCTCGGGCGGCAGCGGGCCGAGCCGCCGGAGCAGCTGGTCGACGTCCTCGCCCGCGAGCAGCTCCATCACGAGGAAGGGCAGGCCCGTCGCCCGGTCCCTCCCGCTATCGAGCACGCTCGCGATGTGCTCGCTCTCGATCGCGCCGGCCGCCCTGGCCTCGCGCTCGAAGCGAGCCATCACCGCGTCGTCCTGCGCGAGCTTGCTCGTGATCACCTTGACGGCGACGCGGCGGCCGGTGCCCAGGTGCCGTGCCTCGTAGACTGCCCCCATCCCGCCCTCACCGAGCAGCCCGAGGATGAGGTAGCGTTGATCGAGGGTGGTGTTGATCAGGTTGATGTCCGTCATGGTCCGGTCGACCCGGTCGCCGCTCCGCTGCGGCGACGTTGCGCCCCGAATCGCATTGTCGGACGGAAGCTCGCGCTAGGCAATCTCGCGGTACGGGAGCGCCGGACGAGAGGTGCCCTGGCCCCGGTGTACGGGCGTGAACGACGCGGCCCTGTGTGAAACGAGGGCGAAACAGTTGCGCACCGGCCTCGGCTGTGAAGCGCGTCACGGCCGCGCCGCGGAGATTATTGAAGCGCGTCACGGCCGCGCCGCGGAGATTATTGAAGCGCGTCACGGCCGCGCCGCGGAGATTATCGAAGCGCGTCACGGCCGCGCCGCGGAGATTATCGAAGGACCCTCGCGGCCGCCGCGCCGCGGAGATTATTGAAGGACCCTCGCGGCCACCACCTCGGCGAGCGACGCGGTCGTGCTCTCAGGGAGCGTCGCGCCCGCGCTCGCCGTCCCCGGCGGAGGGGCCGGACGCGTTGCTGCCGAGCTCGCCCGCGTGAGGCGAGCCGGCGCGCTCCCAGGCGGCGTAGTCGCCGCTCGTGAGCAGCGGATCCTCGGGCAGCGCCTCCGGCTCGGCGGGGTCGAGCGCGGGGTCGAAGGTCGGGGCGAGCAGCCGCGCCAGGTCGAAGCGCAGGAAGCGGCCGGCGAGGTGGGGGCCCTCGCTGACCCAGAGGACGCGCGCCGTCGCATCCATGACGACCGCGTGCGTCGCGATGAGCGCGTCGATCGCGCGCCGGTCGCCGAGCGGCAGCGGCGCGCCGCCGGGCCCGCGCCTGTCGCGCAGGACGTCGACCGCCGCCTCGACGGTCGCGCCGTCGGGCAGGGCGGCGAGCCGCTCGTCGAGGCGGCGGCGCCGCGCGTGGGTCGAGGTCTCGGCCTCGACGCGCCGGTTGCGCGGGTCGCCGGCGAGCGGCCCCTCGAAGTGGTTTGTGAGCGGGACCTTGCCGCGGCCGCGGCGCGCGTGGAGCGGCGCGCCGGGCGCCCGCTCGGCGATCGCCACCTCGCCCGCCGCGTCGACGAGCATCACGAGGTGGGAGACCATGGGCGCGCGCGCCTCGAGGATCGCGAGCGCCTCGTCGACGCCCCGCGCGCGGCCGAGCACGTCGCGCATCGTGTGCACGACCGGCTCGCCCGCCGCGCGCGGCTCGCCGGCGCGCCCGCCGTGGACGACGAGCGCGAGGCCGGCGGCGTTCATCGCGGTCACCGCGCCGATGAGGCCGGGCCAGGACACCGAGGCGTACGGGATCTTCCCCTGCTCGTGCACGAGGAACACCGCCTTGCCCTCGTCGAAGAGGGGCCCGGCCTCGAAGTCGAAGTTGCGGGCCAGCACCGCGTGCCCGCCCGCCGACGCGGCCCCGGTGAGGGCGAAGCTCGTGCAGCCGATGAGCGGGGAGTGCTCGAACGAGAGCGCGATGTCGTAGAGCGACTGGAGGAAGATGAAGCGGTGGTACGTGGGGAGGACCCCGTCGAACGGGTCGGGCGAGAAGGCGCGGGCCTGCGCGGCGATCTCGCGCCGCACGCCGTCGCTCATGCCCTCGTCGACGCCGCGGAACTGGAGGCGCGAGAGGTCCATGAGGAGCCACCGGAGCGGGGCGACGGGCACGTAACGGCGGAACTGCTCGTGGAGGGTGCCTTCGTTCTGGACCATCTCCGGGTAGAAGAGCCGGCCGTGCTGGTGGCCGATCTCCTCCGGCGATCCGGCGAGGCGCGCCTCGAGGATCCGGCCGCGGCGGCGCGCGTAGGCGGGGCCGAGCACGCGCAGCCCCGCCGGCCCTGCCGCGGGCTCACCGGCGACGGCGCGGATCGGCGGCGGCTCGATCCGCGTCGCGGCGCCGATGCCGAGGTGCGCGAGGACCGGCGCGGCGAGCAGCGCCGCGGCCACGACGAGTTTGCGCCGGTGGCGGGCGAGGCGCGAGGGCCGCCGGAGCGCGCCTGCGGGGGGGACGGGCGCGGGGGGGACGGACGCGGGGCTGCCCGACGCCGCGCCCGCGCTGGATCCGGCCCTGGCCGTCACGCGTTCCAGAGCCTGCGCCCCGGATCAGGGGGGCGCCGCTGTCGGCTGCGACGGGTGGGGGTCGATCTCGGCGGCGAGCGCGCTCGCCACGGCGGAGCGGCGCGCGTCGGGGGACGGCACCGGCGCGGCGGGCACGTGGCGGAGCCCGCGCGTGAGCGCGAGCGTCGCCAGCACCCGGCCCACGATCCGCGCCGGATCGCGCACGCTGTCGAAGTGCGTGAGCCGCTCTTCCTCGGTCGGATAGATGACCCGGGTCGGCACCTCGACGATGCGGATCTCGGCGGCCACCGCGCGCAGGAGGATCTCCGCCTCGAAGGCGTAGCCGTCGTCGCGCGCGCCGAGCGAGAGCGTCGTCCGGAGCGGGTAGCGGCGCAGGCCGCACTGCGTGTCGGCGAAGGGCCGGCCCGCGAAGAGCGACAGGAAGAAGTTCGAGATCCGGTTCGAGATCTGGTTCGCGCGCGGCGCGCCCGCCGACACGAGATCCCGGATGCCGAGCACGAGCGCCTCGGGGTCGGCGTCGGCCTCGATGAGGCGCCGCGCCTCCTCCGGCGGGTGCTGGCCGTCCGCGTCGATCGTGACCGCGACGTCGAAGCCCGCGGCGAGGGCGAGCTCCATCCCGGTGCGCAGGGCGGCGCCCTTGCCCCGGTTCTCCGGGTGGATCAGCACCGTGGCGCCCGCCGCGCGCGCGCGCTCGGCCGTCCGGTCGCTCGACCCGTCGTCCACAACGAAGACCGCGCCGCCCAGGCCGTTGACCCGGAGCGCCTCTCGTGTGACGTCCTCCACGTTGCGCTCGGCCTGGTAGGCAGGAATGATGGCGCAGATCCGCATGAAGCAGAGCGCGATTACCACGGTGTGCCCTGGATGAACAGCGGCAGACACGATCTGTCCGGTACGTCCACGCCGCCTGCGGAGCGATCTGCGGAGCGACGTCCGGCCGGGCTCGGCGCGGGCGGGTACGCGGCGCATGGCGGGCGATCGCGGCCGTCCCGGGTCGGATAGCGCTCGCGCGACAAGGAGCCTCCACGTGCGTGTCCCTTTGACGCCGGCCGGCGCCCTTCGCCCGGAGCCCCGACCGAGCCTGCTCCGCCGCCGCCCCCATTTTCGTCGTGTCTGGCTGAGCGAGATCGTCTCGTTGCTGGGCGACTGGATGGGCTTCGTCGCCGTGAGCCTGCTCGCGCTGGGCGGCGAGGGGGGCGGGGTCGTGGCGCTCGCGCTTGTCATCGTCGGGCATCACCTCCCGAACGCGCTGTTCGCGCCGGTGGCGGGGGTGCTCGCGGACCGGCTCGATCGGCGGAGGCTGCTCATCGCGGCGAGCGTCGTGCAGGGCGCGCTCACGGTCGCGATGCTCGGCGCCGCGGTCCTGGGCAGCGTGGCGGCGGTGCAGGTGCTCGTCTTCGCCCGCGGGTCGGTGGGGGCGCTGCGCCTGCCGGCGCAGAGCGCGGTGCTGCGCCACGTCGTCGAGGCGGACGAGCTCCTCGAGGCGAACGCGATCGTATCGGCGACGTGGAGCGTCATGTTCGCGGTCGGGATGGCGGTCGGCGGCCTGATCGCGGCGCTCGGTCCTGCGACGGCGCTCGCCCTGGACGCGGCGTCGTTCGGCCTGTCGGCGCTGTTCCTCTGGGGGCTCCCGTCGATGGTGGCCGAGGGGCGTCCGGCGGAGGGCGGCCTGCTCGGGGCGCTCGCGTCGGTGCGGCGGGACATCGCGCTCGCCTGGACGCACGCGTGGGAGCGGCCGCCGCTGCTCGACGCGGTGCTCGCGAAGACGCCGGTCCACCTGGCGAACGGCGGGGCGCTGCTGTTGCTCAACGTGCTCGCGACGCAGCTCGCCTTCGCGGGCACGGGCGCGCTCACGCTGGGGGTGCTCCAGTGCGTGCGCGGCGCGGGCACGGGGATCGGCCCGCTGCTCGGCGTCGCGCTGGTCCGCCGCGGCCTGCGGGGCGAGCTCGCGGCGACGGGGGCTGCCTGGGTGACGTTCGCGGCGATCGCGGCGTTCGCGGTGACCCGGCATGCGGCGGCGCTGATCGCGGTCGCGCTCGTGTGGGGGCTCGGCAGCGGGGCGAACTGGGTGCTGTCGAGCGCGGAGATCCAGCGGCTGTCGCCGGACCGCTTCGTCGGGCGGCTCTCGGCCATCGACAACCTGGTCCTCACGGTCGGCCTGTGCGCCACGTCGCTCGGCGGGGCCGTGCTTGTCGAGCGGATCGGCGTCCCCGGGTCGGCCGCCTGGCTGGGCCTGGGCGCCGGCGTGCTCGCCTGGTTCGGGTCGCGGTGGATGCAGCGCCGGCGGGCGGCGGCGCTGCGCCGGGGGGCCGCGGCGGTGCCGGAGGCGGCTTCCTTGCCGCCGGAGACTGGGCGCGGGTAGCCTCCGGCCCCGATGATCCCGGACGTATGGGCGCCTCTGCGCGGCCTCGCCGTGCGCCGCTGCGACGACGAGGGCCTCATCAATGGAACGTGGGTGGCCGGCGGGGCTGGCGGGGCTGGTGAAGTCGGCGGGGCTGGCGGGGCTGGTGAGCCGCCGCGGTTCGTGGTGCAGCGGGTGAGCCCGATCTTCGCGCCGGAGGTCCACGACGACATCGAGGCGGTGACCGCCCACCTGGCCCGCCGCGGGCTCGGGACGCCGCGGCTGCTGCGCACCGGCGACGGCGCCCTCTGGGCGCGGGATGGCGCGGGCGCGGTGTGGCGGGTGATGGACTTCGTCCCTGGCCGCACGCACCACCGGGTCGGCTCGCCTGCGCTCGCGCGCGCGGCGGGGGCGCTTGTCGCGCGGTTCCACCGGGCGGTGGACGACCTCGAGCATGCGTACCGCCACGTCCGCGCCGGCGCGCACGACACGGCGCTCCACATGGAGCGGCTGGACGGCGCGGCCACGGGAGGGGAGGGGAGGCGGCTGGCGGATGCGATCCTCGACGCGTGGCGCACGTGGCAGGGGCGGCTCGATCTGCCGCTGCGGCACTGCCACGGCGATCTCAAGATCTCGAACCTGCGCTTCTCCGACGCGGGGGAGGGGATCTGCCTGCTCGATCTCGACACGCTGGCGCTGCAGTCGATCGACGTGGAGCTAGGCGACGCGTGGCGGTCGTGGTGCAACCCGGTCGGGGAGGACGCGACCGAGGCGCGCTTCGATCGGGAGGTCTTCGCCGCCGCGGTGGCGGGCTACCGCGAGGTGCGGCCGTTCGGCGCGGAGGAGCGGGAGGCGCTCGCGGACGCCGTGGAGCGGATCGCGCTGGAGCTCGCGGCGCGGTTCTGCCGGGACGCCTTCGAGGACCGGTATTTCGGCTGGGACGCGGCGCGGTTCCCGACGCGGGTCGCGCACAACCTGCAGCGGGCGGCGGGGCAGCTGTCGCTGGCGCGCTCGGCGCGGCGGCAGCGTGGGGAGATCGCGCGGCTGCTCGCGGGGGGGTGAGCGGATCGGCGCGGGGGCCTGGCCGAGCAGGCGGCGGGCATGTCGCGACATGGGCGGGTGCCTGGCCGGGCAGGCGGCGGGGATATCGGGATATAGGCGGGGGCCTGGTCGAGCAGGCGGCGGGGATGTCGCGACATGGTCGGGTGCCTGGCCGGGCAGGCGGCGGGGATGTCGCGACATGGTCGGGTGCCTGGCCGAGCAGGGGGCGGGCATGTCGGAACATGCCCAGGGGCCTGCCCCGCACGCCCCCGGGCATGTCGCCGCGCGTGACGCCGGCTACAGGCCGGGGTCGGTGAGCACCACCGACTCGGCCGGTTCCGGCGCCGTGGGCACAGCCGGCGGGCCGGGGGCCGCGGGGGCGCCCTGCTCCGGCGCCGCGCGCCCGCGCGCACCCCGCTCGCGATCGGCGTTCAGCTTGTCGATGTAGGCGAAGAGCCGCGCCTCGTGGTCCGCCGGCAGCGCGCTGCCCTCTTCCTGGATCTCGTCCCGGAGCGCATCCCGGAAGCGCCCGAGCAGCCCGACCGCGGCGCCCCGGAGCGGGCCGGTGGCCGCGGCGTTCTCGCCGGTGGCGAGGAGCGTGGCGCGCCTGCGCAGGAGCTTGTCGATGTCGTCGCCGGCGGCGACGAACGCCTTGACCCAGTCGTGCAGGCTGCCCCCGCCCGGGGTGGCGGCGGACTTCAGCTCTGCCTTGAGCCGCGCCAGCTCGGGCCGGTTGTCGAGCGCCGCCGACGCTTCGTCGGCGTAGGGGGCGCGGAGCACCTCGAGCTTCGGGACGAACGTCTGCTGCGCGGTCGCCGCCGCGTCCTTGAGCGCCGCCGGCAAGGCGGGGTGCGCCTCGATGGCCTTGCAGAGGAAGAAGACGGCCGCCCCGAGCCCGTCGTGCCGGACGTCGGCCTCGGAGAGCTCCCTGGCGAGCGGCGCCTGCGTGCCCGCGGCGTCGGGGATGGCGTCTATCTCCTTCTGCTTTGCCCTGAGTCGCCGCTCGTACAGCTTGCCTGTCGCCGACAGGCGCAGCTCGTCGGCCCTCTCGTCGAGCAGGTCGCGCAAGGCGAGCTTCAGATCTCCTATCGTGAGATTACGCAAGGTTACCTCCGTCATGACGTGGTTGGCCCGCCCCCGCGATGCACCGGCAGTCCAGACAGGCGAGCTCAGGGTGTTGCCGGAGCGTGGAACGCTAGCCGAGCTTCCGGCGGCTGAGTAGACCGAATTCGATGGCCCGAGGGAGGGACCATGGACGGAGGCGCCGGAATCGTGCTTTGGATCGAGGGACTGCGGCGCTTTTCATGGGCCTTTTCACGGGGAGGCCCCCCGGCTGTCTTCGTTTGTAATTGCTATTTCTTTCCGCAATTGCTCCCCTCGCCGCGGCGGAGGCAAGCAATGACATCCGGGTGGGTGAAATGGGTGGGGCGGTGGTGTGCGAGCTGCGTTCTCTTGCTCATGGTGATGAGCGCGCCGCTCCAGGCGTGGGCTCAAGCGTTGACGTTGCGTCGGATGGGCGAGCCCCTTCGCGCGCGGCTCACCTCAGCTCGCGGCGGCGCTGATCTCGCGGCGGCGCTCGCCGGAGACGCGGCTGCGCTCGTGAGCGCCGGCGGCGCTGCGGGCGCCCCGGAGGGGCTCGCCGTTGTGCCGCTCGCCGCCCTGCCGGCGGACGTCCGCGTGAGCGGCGCGGGCCGGGGTGCGGACGCATGGCGCCTGTTCGACGGTCGCGCCGACACGGGGCTTCACAGCGACACGGGCGAGGTGGTCCGGGTCCGGGTCACGTTGGCTCATCCCACGGCGCTCGAGGCGATGGCGCTGTACGGGCGCAGCGAGGGCACGCTCACCGTGCATGTGGAGGACGGCGCCGGGCTCCATGCGGTACCCGGGCTCGTCGACGTGCCTTTGCGCGACACGGGCGAGCGCTGGACACGCTTTCCCCTGGCCGTCACCGCGCAGCACGTCGTGCTCGAGTGGCACCCTTCGGGCGAGCGCGGGCCGCAGGAGATCGTGCTCTGGACCGCCGCCGCCCCCACGCGCGGCCTGGCGGAGGTGGAGCTCGCCGACCGCGTGCTCGCGGGGAAGCTCGCCGGCGCCTACCAGTTCCCGGCGATGTCCGAGCGGGCGGCGGTGACGCGCACGGGAGGCGAGCGGTCGCTGTCATTTCACGTGGACACCGATCCACGGGCGCTCGCACGCGCGTTCCTTGTCTATGAGCTCGAGGGGCGCGGGCACTGGTCGAGCGTGAGCCGGCAGCTGAACGGCGCAGCGCCGCGCGGCGGTTTCCGGGCGGAAGCGCCCTCCGACGGCGGATTGCAGGTCGAGGAGATCGCGCCCGCGTGGCTGAAGCGCGGCGACAACGTCGTGCGATTCCGCCCTCCGGCGGATCACGAGCGCGGGTACGCCGTGCGCGCGCTCCGGATGGTCGGGATCCCGCACGCCGGCGTGTTCGAGGCGCGCGCCGCGGCGCGATCGGCCGGCGGCGAGCGCGCGCGGCGCGATGGACCGCTGAGCATCGATTTCGGCGCGCGGGTGGCGCCGCACGCGCTCCTTTTCCAGCTGGCCGGCGCGGGCGCCGGCGAGATCGAGATAGCGCCCGGCGTGGGGGCAGGGGCGAAGGGGTTGCGCTTCGACCTGACAGACCTCTCGCCGGGCTGGCACCGCCTCGACCTGCCGGTTCAAGCGACCTGGCCCGAGACCGCCTCGGTGCAGGTCCGGCCGGCGAAGGGGAGCCGCGCCGAGGTGTCGGACGTCGCCGTGGCGGTGAGCCCCATCCCGTCCCGCTCGCGGCGGATCGCGCTGAGCGCGCCGCTGCACGGCGAGTGCGTCGATGGGAGAGCGTACGTGCGCGGGTTCCTCGATCTCCCCGGCGAGGGCGCGTCGCGAGCGCGGCTCTTCGCCGATGCAATGCCCGTGGAGCTGGGCGACGACGGCAGCTTCGAGCTCACCCTGTCGGAGCCTGAAGCCGCCCGTCTTCGGACGTGGAGGGCGCGCCTCGAGGCGCGGCTCGAGGACGGCACGCGGCTCGGTCGAGAGGTGGAGCTCGGCCCGTGCGTGGAAGGTGCCGCGGCGAGCGCGGCGCCGGGCGGGCTCGTCGTGGACGAGGGCGCCCCGTATGGTGTGGTGGTGAGCCCTGATGAGGGCGCTGTGCTCTCGTTCGCGGGCGCCACGCTCGAGATCCCGGCGGGAGCGCTGGCGCAGGCGACGCGCGTCACGATCCGGCCGCTGACGCCCGTCCAGCTGCAGCCGATGGGGCGCGCGATGCGCAACGTGACGCCGGAGGGGCGCGCGTTCCGCCTCGGTCCGCACGGCCTCAGGTTCAGGAAGCCGGTGAAGCTGACGCTCCCCATCGACGGCGAGCGCCTCCCGGACGGCGCCGGCGCAAACGAGGTCTTTGGCTTCTATTTCGACGAGTCGGCGAAGCAATGGATGAAGCTCGGGCGCGCCGGCGAAGGCCGCACCCGCGAGCTCACGAGCCTGACGGACCACTTCACCGACTTCGTCAACGCGACGGTCGCCATGCCGGACCAGCCGGGGGCGCAGTCGTTCGATCCCAACGCCATGAAGGGGATCGAGCTCGCGAGCCCCTCGGCCGGCGTGTCGTTCATCGAGCCGCCGGAGGCGAACAGCAGGGGCACCGCGCAGATCGCGTACCCGATCGAGGTGCCGCCGGGCCGGAACGGCATGGAGCCGGGGCTCGCCGTCACGTACGAGAGCGAGCTGGTGAGCGGCTGGCTCGGCGTGGGGTGGGATCTGCGCCTCTCCGCGATCGAGATCGATACGCGCTTCGGCGTCCCGCGCTACACGGGCGACGAGCTCTATGCGCTCGATGGGCAGATGCTCCGGGCCCTCCCCGATCAGCCGGGCCGCTATGAGCGGCGCGTCGAGGGGGCGTTCGATCGCATCGAGCGCCTCGGGGCCGACCCCTGGAGCTATCACTGGGTGGTCACGGACAAGAACGGCACCCGGTACACCTATGGTGAGAGCGCGGGCGCGCGCCTCTCGGACCCGTCGGGCGACGCCGGCGTCTTCCGCTGGAACCTCGAGCGGGTGGAGGACACCTTCGGCAACCGGATGCTCGTCTCGTACTTCGAGGACGCGCCCGAGGGCGCGGGCTGGGTGCAGCTCTATCCGCAGCGGATCGACTACACGGAGCACGAGAGCGGCTTCCCTGGAGCGCACTACCATGTGCACTTCCTCCTGGACGACGGCGCGCAGCGGAGAGACATCCTCAGCTCGGCGCGCGCGGGCTTCGAGGTGCGAACGACGCGGAGGCTCGAGCGCATCGACGTGACCCTGGGCGAGGCGCCCGGAGCCGAGGAGATCATCCGGAGCTACGACTTCGCCTACGACGAGCCCGACGCGCGGCACTACGCCAAGTCGCTCCTCAGGAGCATCGCTCTCCAAGGGAACGGCGACGCCGGGCAGCTCTACGAGCACACGTTCGAGTACTTCGGCCTGGAGCAGCAAGACGGCAGGCTTCAGGTCTTCGCGTCGCCGACCGAGTGGAGCCGTCCGGCGGAGGGGCGCGACGGCCTCGGGGCGACGAGCTCGATCGATGGGGGGCTCAGCGTGTTCGTCGGCGCGGGGCCGCCGATCTGCGATCCGCATGGCGGGCTGGGCGTCGGCGTCTCGTTCGGCGCGGACGAGGAGCAGGTCGCCTTCACCGACATCAACGGCGACGGGCTCCCGGATTTCGTGGGAAGCAACGGAGTCTGGCTGAACGCGCTGCCGGATCGGTCGAGCCCGAACGCGTTCTCGCCGGAGAGCGTCGGCAGCACGCACCAGATCACGGCCAGCCTTCAGGGGGCGATCCACTTTTTCCAGGAGCTCGGGGGCGCCGGGATCAACCGGGCCTGGAGCACGGCCACCGCGCAGAGTTTGCTGCTCGACATCAACGGAGATGGCTTTCCGGAGCTGCTCGATGGGAGCGGGGCGACGCTGAACCCGAACAACGCGCGGCTCGGGTCGGGCGCAAGGGGCGCCGGCTTCACGGTCGACGAGGATTTCAGCGACGGCGAGCAGGTCGCGGAGCTCGGCAAGGCGTTCTACCGGACCAGCGCGCTGGTGAAATGGTCGCCGCCGATCGACGGCATCGTCGTCATCGAGGGCGGCGTGTCGCTGGCCGGGGGCGGCGCGGGAGACGGGGTGACGGCGTCGATCACGAAGGCTGTCGCGAGTCCGCGACCGGGAGACCTGGGGAACAGCGACCCACTGCTGCTCTGGCAACGGGACATCGGGCCGAGCGGTGCTCCGTGTGTTCCCGAGGGCGAGGAAGGATGCGGGAGCGGTATCCGCGTCCGCGTCCGCCGGCTGGATGCGCTCTATTTCCGGGTGGATCCGAGGGAGGACATCGAGGGGGACAGCACGCGCTGGAGCCCGCGCATCCGCTACGTGGAGACCTGCGCGTCGGGGACCTGCGAGCCGATACACCCGCGCGAGATGGGGCGCGTCGACGCGCTCGGGCGTCCGCTGTACATCTACGACTTCGCGGACGACTTCTCGGTGCTCGACCGGAGCGTGCCGGGCTGGGCCGCGGGAGCGGACGGACAGGTCACGGTGCAGGCGAGCTTCGTCCGGACCGACACCGACGATGCGTTCGATGTGCGGCTCGTGCGCCAGGACGTCGATTCGGGGGAGCGGGCCGAGCTGCACCGGACGACGGTCTCGGGAGCGCAGCTCAGCACCGAGATCTCCTGGCCCGTCGCGGTGCTCCAGGGAGATATCCTGTTCCTGTACGCCGAGCTCAGCGAGAACAGGGTCGACCCGCTGCGCGTCCAGTACCAGGGGTTCGCCCGGTATACCGAGGTGTGCGGCCATGACGCGGAGCCGGGGAGGTGCCGAGAGGTCGAGGCGTGCGCGGAGAGGCCCGGCGCGCCCTCCGGCAGGCGGGTTTGCGGGCTCGAGGCGTTGCCGGGAGATGGTGGGCCGATCTCGGTGCCCGAGGCGTCGATCGTCATGCCCGTACAGCTCAGCGACAGTGGGCTCGGCGGCGCGCCGCTGGACCTGGCGCGGCTGAGCATGCCCGAGAGCGGGACGGTGCGCCTGATCGGCTCCGCGGCGAAGCTGGAGACGCAAGGGCCGGTGAGCCTGCGGGTGGATCGGGGGAGCGAGCGGCTGTTCCGGGAGCTGCTCGGAGGGGAGGCGATCTCGCCGGCGCGGAGCGTGCCTGGTCCGAGCGCTCCGGTGGTGTTCCCGGTGATGGAGGGCGAGGAGCTCGCCTTCACGAAGTTCTTCGAGCTCGAAGCGGACCTGGGCGCTGCGCCGCCGGAGCCCGGAGCGTCGGTGTCGTGGTGGCCGCGGCTCGTGTTCAACGAGACGGGGACGGTGCTCGACGTGCCTGTCGTGAACGCCCGAGCGATCCCGGACGGGCAGCTCGGGGCCCGCATGGTCGGCGGGTTCCGCGGCTTCAGCTACGGGGAGTGGACAACGGAGTACCCGTTCAACGCGAACCAGCTCAACAAGCGGCCCGAGGAGAACAAGCCGCCTTACTTCACGCGCGTCGAGCCGCACTGGGAGGGCTACCACGCGGGCTGGTCGCCGGAGGACGCCGGCTTCCCGCTGGTGGGCAGCATCAGCGGCCCTGTGTTCCGCGGCTCGGGCGCGGACATGTACATCACGGCCGGGGAGCTGAAGCCGTCGCGCGTCGGCGGGGTCAGGCCGGAGGATGTGGCCAACGTCCCGGGGCTGCGGAAGAGCCACAACGGCTCGGCGTCGGCGGATGTCGCGCTGATCGGGTCGTTCCAGGTGACGACCGGGACGACCGAGTCGAAGCTGGAGCTGATCGACGTCAACGGCGACGGGCGTCCGGATGTTGTCACGCGGGGCGGCGTGCGCCTCCAGACGTGCGATGGCGGCCGTTGCGACGGGCAGCAGCCGGGCGAGTATGGCGACCTGGCGCTCGATGGGCCGGGGGATTTCCGGGTCATCGAGAGCATGAGCGCGCGCTTCGGGTTCGGCTTCGGGTCGGCGGCGTCGGCGGTGGCGGAGAAGCTCGAGGCGAGCGGCACGACGGCGGCGGTGCTCAGCGTGCTGCCGTCGCTCGGCAAGAGCTGGGGCACGTCGCAGACGACGCGCGATCTGCTCGACGTCAACGGCGACGGGCTCCCGGACAAGGTGAGGAGCGCGGGCGGCGTGCTCCATGTACGGCTGAACCTGGGCTATCGCTTCGGGGACGAGCGCGCCTGGGCGGCGCTCGATCCGAGCGACGATCCGTTCGAGCCGCTGCCGGAGGTCGACGGGGACCCGCTGACGGCGATGAGCCGGCTCTGGTCGGCGGAGCAGCTCTCGTCGATGCGGGTGCAGGACAACACGACGAACAGCCTTCAGGTGGGGTATGCGGGGATCGGCGGCGGCATCGCGCACACGGTGAGCCGGACGCTGGCCGACTTCGTGGATCTGAACGGCGACGGGCTGCCCGACCGGGTGAGCAAGCAGCCCGGACAGGACTATTACCGGGTGCGGCTGAACCTCGGGGACGGCTTCGGACCGGAGGAGAAGTGGAGCGCGCCGGCGGTGAGCGGCGGGCTGCCGTGGGGCGTTCGGCTGGAGAAGGACTTCACGAAGGAGATCAACGGCAGCAACGATGCGCTGTCGTTCTCGGAGACGACGGCGTTCAACGCGGGTTACGGCGTGCCGATCAAGATCACGACGCCGTACGTGTGCATCGTCCTGGAGATCGCGGCGCAGCTCGGGTTGAACGACGGTCGGAGCGAGCTGGGGTGGAACGACCTGGACGGCGACGGGACGGTCGATCACGTGCTGAAGCTGAGCGACGGGATGCTGCGCGAGAGCGATGGAGCGCTGCGGGCGCGGCTGAACCTGACGGGCAAGACGAACCGGCTCCGGCGCGTGGTCCGGCCGCTTGGCGGCAGCTTCGAGCTGGACTATGCCCGCGAGGGCAACAGGGTGGCGTATGCGAGCAGCCCGGACGAGCTGAGCGTGGACATGCCCGGCAGCAAGTGGGTGCTGTCGCAGGTCGAGGTGGACGACGGCATGGGCACGCCGGCGTATGTCCACACGTTTGATTACCACCAGAGCGGGTTCTACGACCGGGCGGAGCGCGAGGACTACGGCTTCGCGCAGGTGACGGCGACGCGGGAGGACGGCTCGCAGCTGGTCACGCGGTACCACAACCAGGACTACTACCGTCGTGGGCTCGTGGCGGAGGTGATCGAGCAGGACGCGGAAGGGCGGCTGTTCAGCCGGCAGCAGGTGGCGTATCGCGCGCCCGGGGCGGAGCCGGCGCTGACGGGCTCGTTCTTCCCCGAGGAAGAGCTGCGGACGACGTCGTGGTACGAGGGGAAGACCACGGACCCGAGCGCGCCTGGCAAGCAGACGAGCGAGGAGCGCGACTGGGATGATCGCGGGAATTTGATCCGGCTGACCGAGCACGGTGAGCCGGGCACGCTCGACGATGACGTCACGACCACGATCCACCATGTGACGTATGACGGGCCGCACATCGTGCGGGCGGACAGCGTCGAGGCGCGCGACAGCGCGGGCACGCTGCTGCGCAGGCGCACGGCGGAGTACGACGAGCTGACCGGGGCGGTCGCGTGGATCACGAGCACGGTGATCGGCGGCAAGGAGCCGGCGACGGGGGCGCCGTACACGGGCGACGCATCGACGAACCCGAGCTGGCATTTTCTGCACGACGCGTACGGGAACCTGGAGCATGCGATCGACCCGCGGGGCGTCCTGCTCATCTACAGGTACGACGACGTCACGGAGACGCACCTGTCCGCGGTGGAGGATGCGTTCGGGCACATCTCGGAGACGTCGACGGATTACCGTTATGGCGCGGTGAGCGCGGTCCGGGACGTCAATGGCCACGAGGTGTACTATGGCTTTGACGGATTCGGCCGGCTGACCGAGGTGTTCGGACCGAACGACGCGCCCATGGCGGCGGCGGCGACGATCGCGTTCGAGTACGCGCTCCAGCCGGGGGCGAGCCCCGCTGTGCCGGCGTGGGCGCGCACGCGGCACAAGGACGTGCAGCACCCGGGGGATCCGATCGACACGGTGACGTTCATCGACGGGCTCGACCGGGTGATCCAGACGAAGAAGGACCTGGAGAAGGATCAGGGGCCGGGGGCGGAGCCGCTCGTGGGGATGACGGTGAGCGGTCGTGTGGTGCTCGACGAGCGGGGGCGCGTGGCCCTGCAGGGGCAGCCGGTGTTCGATACGGGCGAGGCGACGGTGTTCGTGGACGTGCCGCTGAAGCACCCGACGGTGTTCGAGCACGACGTGCTCTCGCGCGTCGTCGAGCAGCGGGAGCCGGACGACGGGGCCGAGGCCGGCGAGGCGGTGACGACGACGAGCTACGATATCGAGGAGCTCGATGGGGTGGCGAGGTTCGTGGCGACGGAGGTTGACCCGAGCGCGAAGGTGCGGAAGGCGTACCAGGACGTGGACAACGCGATCGTGGCGGTCGAGGAGCGCAATCGGCTGCACGGGTCGGAGACGTGGACGACGCTGGCGACGCGGTACCGGTACAACGCCGCGGGCGAGCTCGTGCGGGTGACCGACGCGCTGGGAAACGTGACGACGGCGGAGTACGACACGGTGGGGCGGATGGTGGCGCTGGCCAGCCCGGACATGGGTCGTACGGAGTGGCGCTACGATGCGTCGGGCAATGTCCGGACGCGGCAGACGGCGAAGCTGGCGGCGGAAGGCGCGAGCAAGCTGATACGGTACGAGTACGAGGACAACCGGCTCAGCGGGGTGGACTACCCCGATTCGACGGACGTGACGTATGAGTACGGCGCGCCGAGCGAGGCGGGGGACGAGCACGGCAACCGGGCCGGGCGGCTGAAGGAGGAGCGGAGCGAGGCGGGGAAGAGGACGTTCGCGTACGACCGGCTCGGGAACGTGGCGCAGCTGACGACCGAGTTCCCCCGGCTCCGCGAGCCGCACCGGGGGCCGTACGAGGCGACAATGGAGTATGCGTTCGACTCGTTCGGGCGCCTGTTGTCGATGAAATTCCCCGGCTCCGGCGCGGAGGTGGTGACGTACGGGTATGATCGAGGCGGCCTGGTCCGGTCGGCGGTCGGGATGAACACGCAGATCAATCCGCAGCACCCGGATGAGCCGGTGACGACGCAGTACCTGCTGCATATCGGGTACGACGAGTTCGAGCAACGGGTGAGGGTGGTGCACGGCAACGGGATCGCGACGGCGTACAGGTATTACGAGAAGTCGCGGCGGCTGGAGCAGGTCAACGCCGACCACCGCGACCGGTACCTCGTGGAGCGGGGCCGTCCGGCGAGGCCGTTCCAGCGGATGCGGTATGTGTACGACGCGGCGGGCAACCTGGAGCAGGTGCGGAACGAGGCGCCGTACGAGCAGGAGATGCCGGGGTCGGTGCGGGTCGGGCCGACGACGCAGGAGTACGGGTACGACGATCTGTACCAGCTTGTGTCGGCGAAAGGGACGTACCAGGACGCGAGAGACTGGCAGTACCGGTACGGGCTGTCGCTGGACTACGACGAGATTGGCAACATCCTGACGAAGGACCAGGCGAATTATCGCTACGTGCCGGATGGCGTGGCGGGTACGAGCGCCGACCTGTGCGAAGGGGACTGGTGCGAGAACAACCCGATCCGGGAGCAGACGTACCGGTCAGAGTACCGGTACACGGGCCCGCAGCCGCACGCGCCCAGGCTCATCGACGAGCACCTCGTGGCGGAGTCGGATCCATGGCCGCGGATGATCAGCTACGATGCGAGCGGCAACCAGACCGGGTGGGTGTACCGGAGCGGGGCGACGCGCACGACGGAGTGGAACGAGGAGAACCGCGTCAGCCGGGTGAGCCAGAACGGGCAGGAGCTGTCGCGCATGCTCTACGATGGAGACGGCGCGCGGCGGGTGCACCTGCACCGCGTGAGCGGCGAGGAGGAGACGGCCTACCACGACCAGCACCTGACGCTGCGGGACGGGCGGTTCGTGACGAAGCACATCTATGCGGGGCAGACGCGGATCGCGAGCAAGATGGATCCGGACTGGTTCCGGGACCCGCCGACGCTCTACTACCATCCGGATCACCTAGGGAGTACGAGCTTCGCGTCGAACAACGAGCAGACGCTGACGCAGCGGGACGAGTACTTCCCGACCGGGGAGCTGTGGATCGACGCGTCGGACTCGCGGTACGAGCTGCGGCGGGCGTACGTGTTCACCGGGAAGGAGCTCGACCAGGCGACGGGGCTGTACTACTTCGGGGCGCGGTACTACGACGCGCGGATCAATGTATGGCTGAGCCCGGATCCGATCCTGGACGAGTACATGGCGGGAGGGCCCGGTGCGGGCGTGTTCAACCCGGGGAATCTGGGGCTGTACAGCTATGCGCTGAACAATCCGGTCAATCTCGTCGACCCGGATGGGCGGCAGACGCAGGGCGGGCATCGGAACTTTCCGCCTGGCGGGGCGGGGATGGGGGGCTGCCGGACCCCGAGCTGCTGGACGGGGCCGGAGGGGGCGCGCTTCCATCGGCTGATCCAGACGCAGCGCATGGCGGAGCAGCAGGCGCAGGGCAAGGCGCCCGTCAGCCCGGCGGCGGCGCCGCCTCGGACGGTGCGCATGGGCGGCGTGAACCAGGAGCCGGTGCTGCCACCGCGGCCTGCTGGGCAGCCGCAAGCGGCGCCGCCGAAGCCCGCGGCAACCCCGGCGCAGGCGGGGCAGCCGGCGAAGCCGCCGCAGCCGGCGAAGCCTGCGCAGGCAGCACCGTCAGCGAAGCCGGCGCAGGGGGCGGCGAAGCAGCCGGCATCATCTACAGGAGCCGCAAGGGGGGCACCGAAGCTGCACATGGGCCAGCAGGGTAAGCACATTCCGGGACACAATAACTACACCCCCGGTCGCAGCCCCTTCACCCATCGAGATCCTCAGGGATTGCTAAATAGGTTCGCCGGGAAGGGCGATCCGGTTGGCAAGGTGCCGCGAGGTCAACCCGGTTTCAAGGAGCGTGTTGATTTTGGAGAAGTGATTGGTCAAGTAAATGGACAGGCTACTACCAAAGGAATCATCCACTACTCGAAGGATGGGGTCCACATAGTCCCAGCGAATCCATGAAAGAGAGCAACGATAGACGCTGCGCGGTTCTTGTCGCGGTGCAGCAGGCGCTTCTGGGGGAGGTGACGGCGAATCTCCGTGCTGTTGCAGTCACCTATGATAACAAAAGCATCCGGCTTGAGGCATACTTCGATGGAGAAATCAGCGATGAGGACGAGGAAGCGATGTCTCTCGTCGAAACGGAGCTCATCGCAGCGTTCCCCGAGGATCACGCCACCGATGTCAGCCTCATCAGAAGGCCAGCGCCAGAACCTATTCCCAAAAACCGTATTTGGGCCTTCCATCGAAAGGAGCCACTGTTGGATTAAACGCTCTCGGACCACTCCCGCTAGCCCGCTCCCGCTCCCACGACGCTGAAGTCGTTCCGGCGAGGTCGTCGTGCCCATTGTGGAACGTACTGAGCTCCGAGTCGGCCGCTGCCTCCGTATCTCCCGGCTCGACCAGAATCCATGCCTTCAGATGGACGAGGCCCACGCCTCCGTCGAGCGCCCGGGCTAGACCCTCGTGGACACGGGGTCTACGGCTCCGGGGAGACGAAGCTGCCCCAGCCAGCGCAGGCGGGGCAGGCGGTCGCGAAGCAGCCGACATCATCTTCAGAGGCTGCCAAGGGGGGACCGAGTGGGCCCCTGCCCGAGCTAGCAATGGCGACCTGAAATTGCACGACTTTCGGACCCCCGTCGCCGTCGCCGTCGCCGTCGCCGTCGGCTCAGGCGGCGGCGGCTACCAGACACAGGTCCTTGTGTCGATGGATGCAAAAGGACAGATCCATGGGCTATCCTGGGGTCGGGTGCACGAGGGGCCCTTGCCACAGTGAAGCCATGACAGAGCCAAGTCAGCTATTCCAAGTCATTGTAGACAAGTATAAATCCCTGGAGAGTCCGGATTTTCACTGGGTGATCAAGGAGCACGAGCGAAAGCCATATCGAGGGCTCGAACAGTGCCTGATGAGTCGCTTCTCGGTGGAGGATATTACGGACCTCAACAACGATGTTAGCTGCGTGCTCGCGATATCTCCTGAGGGATCTGGGGTTCAGTGGACTCTGAAGATCTCTCTTGTCGGACCCTATGCCGTCCTCCTCCGTGAAACCGGCGCAAGAGGCTGGGATGTTTACGTTCAAGCCGAATCGGATGCCAGGTCGGAGGACGAATACTGGATCCTGGAAGCATGCAGGCAGCATGCGATCGAAGTGCTTCGTCTCGATGTGTTGAAGACACCGATCGGGCTGCGTCTCTTCGACACAGATCCTGAGAGAGTGAGACTTTATCAGGCGCTCTTCTCAGATAATGACTATTTGCCGGGAGAGTACGACGCTGAGCATGGCGCTTGAACGGCTGGCACGGGGAGGCTGTGGATCGACGCGTCGGACTCGCGGTACGAGCTGCGGCGGGCGTACGTGTTCACCGGCAAGGAGCTCGACCAGGCGACGGGGCTGTACCACTTCGGGGCGCGGTACTGCGACCCGCCTATCTATCGCGGCCACGTGGCCGCACGCCGCGCCTCCGGCCAGGGGAGCGCCGCGGGCGCGGCGCCACGTTCACGCTCCGCCTGGCGAAGAGCCCGGCCCCTACGCCGCCTTCAGCGCCGACGTGCAGTGCCCGCAGCGCACGGCCTTGAGGGGGATGCTCATCGCGCACTCGGGGCAGTCCTTTGTCGTCACCGCCTCCTCTTGCTTCCTGTGGAGCTTCCCGATGAGCTGGATCAGCAGGAACACGCAGAAGGCGACGATGAAGAAGCTCACAAGGTTGTTGATGACCTGGCCATACCGGAGGAGGACCGCGCCGGCCTTCACCATCTCCTCGGCGCTCGCGTACGTACCAGGCGCGCCCGGCGCCTTCAGGACGATGTAGTGCTGGCTGAAGTCGATGCCGCCCGTCAGCAGGCCTATCGGCGGCATGATCAGGTTGTCGACGAGCGACTTGATGATGTTGCCGAACGCGGCGCCGATCACGACGCCGACCGCCATGTCGATGACATTGCCACGAATCGCAAACTTCTTGAAATCTTCCCAGAACATCGCTCTCTCCCGCCGCCGAGGGCCCCTGCTCGGGCAGCCACCCTGGCTCGCTCATCGCCTTATCGTCACCTTGGCGCTTCAAACATCCGCCCTGCCCACGCTGTCTACGCGGGCGAGGCCGTCAACACAAGCGGTGCCACCAGGCTCGTCCGTAAACTCACCTGGGCTCGCCGGTCGCCACCGCCCCCTGCCGCCCTCTGCCGCCCCGCTCGCCCCCCCCGAGCCGGCCTCAGCCTCAGCCCCCTCGGGAACCTCGGCCGCGCCCCACCCCCTGCAAAACCGCCACACCCGTGACCGCACGCGCCGCCGCGCGCCGATTTCTCACACGACGGTTCCCCGATCCCGGGCGGCCTCTCTAGGATGCGCGCCGGAGGAACCCCCGAGCATGGATCCCGATGCCGAGATCGCCCTGCGCTACCGCGCGAAAGCCGAGCTGCGGAAGCGCGCCCGGGCCGTCCGCAACTCCATCCCCCGCGACGCCCTCCTCGAGCGGTCGCGCCGCATCCAGCGCGCCCTCGCGGAGCTGCCGGCCGTCGCCGCGGCCCGGCGCGTCGCGCTCTTCTACCCGATCGAGGACCGCAACGAGGTCGACCTCCGCGAGCTCGACCCGCTCCTGCGCGCCCGCGGCGTCCAGGTGGCGTACCCCGCCATCGACCCCGAGTCGCGCGTCATGACCTTCCGCTTCGTCGCCGATCCCGAGGCCATGCAGGAGCGCGGCCTCGGCTTCCGCGAGCCCGACCCCGCCGACGAGGAGGCCGCGGCGCTCGACGTCATCGTCGTCCCCGCCCTCCAGATCGACCCGCGCGGGCACCGGATCGGCTACGGCGCCGGCTACTACGACAGCACGCTCCCGCGCTTCTGCCCCCCGGGGCACGCCGTCGGCGTCGCGTTCGACTTCCAGCTCGTCGCCGAGGTGCCCGCGACCGAGGGCGACGTCGCGCTCGGGACCCTCGTCACCGACGCCCGCGTGCTCACCGCCGAACCCGCCTAGGATGCCGCAGGAACAGGTGGAAGCGGCGAGCGGAAGCGGCAGGGCCGTCCTCATCGCCGCCATCGCGTCCGGCACGATGATCGCCCAGCAGGTCGCCGGCCGGGCCACCCGCGACGCCCTCTTCCTCGCCACCTTCGGCGCCGCCGACGTCCCCAAGGTCATGGCCGCCGGCGCGGTGCTCTCGTTCGCCGCCGTCCTCGTGCTCTCGCGCGCCCTCCTCCAGCTCTCCCCGGCGCGCGTCGTGCCCGCCACCTGCGCCGCGAGCTCCGTCCTCCTCGTCCTGGAGTGGGCCCTCGCCCTGCGCGCGCCCGGCGCGGCCGCCCTCGTCTTCTACCTGCACATCGCCGTCTTCGGCGCGACCCTCATCTCCGCCTTCTGGTCGCTCGTCAACGAGCGCTTCGACCCCCACACAGCGCGCCACTCCATGGGGCGCATCGCGGGCGGCGGGACGCTCGGCGGCGTGATCGGCGGCCTGTTCGCCTGGCGCGCCAGCCACGTCATGGACGCCCCGACCATGCTCCTCGCCCTCGCCGGTGTGAGCACGCTCACCGCCTGGGCGACCTACCTCCTCGGCGCGAGCCTGCCGGGCGGGGGCGCGGCCGGCGCCGCGGGCGAGGAGCCGCGCGCCGACGCCTCGGGGCTCCGCGCGCTGCGCGAGAGCAGCCACCTGCGCGACCTCGCCCTGCTCGTCGCGCTCGGCGCCGTGAGCGGCGCGCTGTTCGACGTGGCCCTCAGCGCCGAGGCCGCCGCCGCGATGCGCGACCGCAACGAGCTGCTCTCGTTCTTCGCGCTCTTCCACCTCTCGGTGAGCGTGCTCTCGTTCGTGGCGCAGTCGCTCGCCGCCACCTTCTCGCTCGACCGGCTCGGGCTCGCCGCCACCATCGGCATCCTCCCGGCCGCCGTCCTCACGAGCTCCCTCTCCGTCGTCGTCGCGCCGCGGCTCTGGTCGGCCGCCATCGTCCGCGGCACCGAGGCGGTGCTCCGGAACTCGCTGTTCCGGTCGGGCTACGAGCTGCTCTACACGCCCCTGCCGCCGGACCAGAAGCGGTCGATCAAGACGCTCATCGACGTCGGCTTCGACCGCATCGGGACCGCGGCGGGCAGCGGCGTCGCGATGGTCCTGCTCGTCGTCGCGCCGGGGGGTGGGTCGCTGCCGCTCCTCATCGGCCTCGGCACGGCGGCCCTGGGCGTCACGCTGCTCTTCACGCCGCGGCTGCACCGGGGCTACGTGGCCGCGCTCGAGAGCAGCCTGCGCTCCGGCGCCGTCTCGCTCGACCCGGCCAGCGTCGTCGACGCGACAACCCGCCGCACCCTGAGCGGCACCGTCGACGCGCTCAGCCGCGACAGGGTGCTCGCCGAGCTCGCCGCGCTCCGGAAGGGGGCGGCGGCGCGGTCCGACGGCGGGCGCGCGCCCGGGGACGGCGAGCGCACGTCGTACGCCGGCGCGCCGCTCTCCGGCCGCGCGCCGCTCTCCGGCCGCGCGCCCGACGACGGCCAGGGGCCTCCGGCGGGCGATCGCAAGGTCGCCGAAGGGCCGCTCTCGGCGCGCGCCGCGTCGGCCGCGATCGCGTCCGACCCGGTGCTCGCGGTGATCGCCGACCTCCGCTCGGGCGACCCCGAGCGCATCCGCCGGGGGCTCGTCCGGGAGCCGGACCCTGCGCTCGTCCCGCACCTCCTCCCGCTCCTCGAGCGCGAGGGGCTCATCTCGGAGGCGGTCCGCGCGCTCCGCGCCGTCGCCCCCCGCGCGACCGGCCAGCTCCTCGACGCGCTGCTCGATCCGGCCGGGAGCATCGCCGTCCGGCGCCGTATCCCGCGGGTGCTCCAGGCCTGCCCCACCCAGCGCGCCGCCGACGGGCTGAGGCTCGGCCTCGCCGACGAGCGCTTCGAGGTGCGCTACAACTGCGGCGTGGCGCTCGCGCGCCTGCTCCAGCATCGCGCGCCGATCCACCTGCCCCGCGAGGACGTGATCGCCGCGGCGACGCGGGAGATCGAGATCGACCGCCGGGTGTGGGACGCCCAGCCCGCGAACGCGTCCGCGCCGGCCGAGGCGCCCCTCGCCGAGCGCCTGCTCATCGAGCGGACGAGCCGCAGCCTGGAGCATGTCTTCCGGGTGCTCTCGCTCTGCCTGGAGCGCGAGCCCCTGGAGATCGCCTACCGGGCGCTCCACGCCGACGACGCGCGCCTCCGCGGCACCGCGCTCGAGTACCTGGAGAACGTGCTGCCGCCTCCCATCCGCGAGAGCCTCTGGCCGTACCTGGGCGCCCGCCCGACCGCCCCTGCCGAGCCGCCCGCCGGCGAGCCCCGCGTGCTGCGCCTGCCCGAGCAGGCCCTCGACGAGCTTCGGCGCTCTGCCGCCAGCATCCCGCGGGCGTCGATCGCCGCCGCGCGCCGGCGCAGGGAGCCGCGCACCTAGCGCGCGGCTCCCCCGCTCCGGGGAGGCTGTCCCGGCGCCGCGCGGGGGCCGCTATCGAGCGCCGGGCGGCGCGAACGGCCCGTCGAGCCGGCGAGCCGGCGAGCGACAAAAAGAAAAAGCGTCGCCGGGGCCCGGGGGGGGATAGGCCGCACCAGCAACGCTGCCCTCGGACTTAGCAGGTCACGTGCCACCGCGAGAAGATCAAGATTCCCTGCAAGTTCGCATAGATGTCCCGGGCGAATCCCCCGGGGGTTGCACTCCTGCGATTTCACCCTTGCAGGCGCGCATTGCGTCGAGGGCGGCCTCTCTAGTGGAGTGGCTCGCGGCGCCGGGCTCTGTCGTCGAGGTGCTCGGCGATCGTGAGCCGGTCGGCGTCGCTCATGACCACGAAGCGGACGGCGAGCAGGTTGTCGCGGTCCCAGACCGGGCGGGCGCGCAGCCGGATGGGGCGCCCGGCCCCGATGTCGAGCTCGAACGGGGTGAGGGCCGGCAGCGCCCGGCCCGCGAGCGCGGGCGCGCGCTCGACGATCATGCCCGTGGGGGAGAGATCGATCGCGCGGCACCGGTGCCTGTGGCCGTCGACGAGCGCCGAGACGGGGAAGTCGACCTGCGCACGCGCGCCCTGCCTACGATCCATGGGGTTCCTCCTTGGGGTCCTCGTGGGGGCGCCAAGCCTAGGCCGCGCGGCTCGACCGGGCCAAACATCGGGCGGGCGGGCCCCGCAGGCCGCTCGCAGCGCGGGTGCGCGATCCCGGCGCGGGTGCGATATGCTGGCGCGGCGAAAGGAAGGCCGGCGATGCCCACGTGCCGCGAGTGCAACAGCGAGGTCGACGAGCTCAAGACCATCAAGGTCGGAACCAAGAAGAAGAAGGTCTGTGAGGACTGCGCCGATCGCGCGGCCCAGGAGGGCGCGATCGCCGAGGAGAGCGAGGCGGTGGTGCAGCAGATGATGGGCTTCAAGGGCAGGCGCTGAGCGCGCCGCCCGGCGCCGCTCGGCGCGCCGGATCCCGTGGAACCCGGAGGAAGCCGGGAGTCCACGAAAGAAGGAGAAGCCTCTTCCCGGGTCGATTCGTCCTTCCCCGTATTCCCTTCCTGAGCGGCTCCTCGTCCCCCGGGGCCGCGACACCGCCGCAACAAGCTGCCGAATCGGACACGGGAGCGGCTCAGTCGCACGAGCGGCGGCGAGCGCGTGGGCGAGCGCTCGTCGCCGCGGAAGAGCGCCTCGCGCCCGTGGTACCGCGGCGCGCGCTCGGCGTTCCGCGGCAGCGGCTCGAAGCGTGAATGGTGCTGCTCCCCGCGCACACGCGGCGAGATCGCCGAGGCCGACCCGCTCCGCACAGCGCGGTTTCTTGTCCCTGAACACCGCGTCTCTCCGGGAAGAAACTCGCCTCGACGGGGCGTGGACGCCGCCTCGGAGCCCGAGAGCGCGGGGGCAAGGTAGGTGAAGGTCAGTGAATGGCGTGGAGATCCAGGTTGTATTGGGCGTTGCCCCACATTTCAGCGGGATTTCGCCCTTGATGAAGCGGGCGGGCGACCACTTCTTTATACATTCCTCACATCAGCGGACGAACTGCGCATTGCAGTTTTGAATCGAATTTTGCAACCTTGATGTCAAAAACGGCTCAGGTGTGCGACCTAATTGCTCGTTGGTTTTGTTTTCGGCAGGTTTTCGTCTTGACCCTCCGCGGCAATCCGGGAATAAGTGATCTTACGAGAGCGCCGGTATCCGCCCCTCTGGTGCTGAATGGTCTGCACCGATGGTTCGCGGCGCGAAGGTCGACAGTGGGAGGCTAGCTTACTGCCCCCTGTGGCCTTCGCCCGTTACGGTCCTGTTCACCACAGGGGTTCGACGACGCCGGGGGAGAAAAAGCCATGCATACGATTTCTCAGGGCTTTGGGTCGCGGTCGTTTGCTGCCGGTAAGTTCATCGCCTCGCTGTTGGCGATGTCGATCGTCGGCTTCGGCTGTGCGCCGCTCGACGAGGACGTGACCGCGGAGGAGCTGGACGCGGAGGAGCAGGCCGCCGGCACGACGTATCAAGTCGGTCCGACGCGGACCTACAAGACCCTCGCCGACGTCGCGGGCCGGCTGAAGCCGGGCGACGTGGTGGAGGTCGACGGCAACGCGACGTACTCGGGCAACATCAGGCTCACGAAGTGGGGCACGCCCACCGCGAAGATCACCCTCCGCGGCAAGCGCGTCTCCGGGAAGCGCCCCGTCCTCAAGGGCGGCACAAACACCATCGAGATCAATGCGAACCACATCGTGCTCGAGGGGTTCGACGTGACCGGTGGCACATCGAGGTGCATTTTTCACCATGGTCACGATATCACCATTCGTGACACCGTGGTCCACGATTGCCCCGCGCACGGCATCCTCGGCGCCGACAGCGACTCGGGCTCGCTGACCCTGGAGTACGTGGAGGTCTACAAGTGCGGGCAGGGGACGCAGAAGCACCCGATCTACATGGCCACGGACGAGACGGCTTATCCGGGCGCCGTGTTCCGGATGCAGCATAGCTATGTCCACGACGCAAACGGCGGCAATGCGGTGAAGTCCCGCGCGGAGCGGAACGAGATCTACCATAACTGGATCGAGGGCGGGCTCTACAAGGACCTCGAGCTCATCGGCCCTGACGGGCAGGATCCGGGGCTCGCGCGGGAGGACTCCGATGTTGTCGGCAACGTCTTCCGCAAGACGCACACGCAGTACGTGGTGCGCGTCGGCGGCGACGGCACGGGCGACACGAACGGGCGGTACCGGTTCGTGAACAACACCTTCCTGCTGATGGCGGGGTCGAGCGCGGCGATCCACCTGTTCGATGGCATCGAGAGCATCGAGCTGCACAACAATATCTTCCACCGCGTCGGAGGCGGGAGCGTCCAGGTCTTCCGCGACGACGCGAGCTGGAAGACCGGCAGCCCGCTCATCAAGGGCGTCAACAACGCCGTGTCCACGGGCACGACCGTGCCTTCCGGCTTCACGGGGACGCGGATCGTGAGCGATCCGGGCTTCACGAGCGTCGCCAACCGCGACGTGTCGCTGCTGGCGTCGAGCCCGCTCCGCAACGCCGGCGTGAGCCAGACGTCGGGGATCTCGGGGCGCGCGTTCCCGTCGCCGCTGGCGCTGCCGCTCTTCCACCCGCCGAAGGGGGCCATCGCGGCCTTCGGCGGCGCGCTGCGGCGGACCTCGGTGGGCGCGATCGACATCGGCGCCTTCGAGCACGGCTCGGGGACGACGACCCAGCCGACGCAGCCGACGCAGCCGACGGAGCCGACGCCGACGCCGACGCAGCCGACGACACCAGCGCCGGCGCCGTCGTGCCCGAGCGTGGACGCCGGAGAGTGGGTGAATACGCCGCTGACGACGCAGTGGGGCACCTTCACGGCGACCTGGGACGTGACGCCGAGCGCGTCGAACATCGACGGCGTGGTCGGGCTGTCGAGCGGCGCGGCGGACGCGTGGACCGAGCTCGCGGCGAGCGTGATCTTCGACGAGCAGGGCAACGTCCGGGTGCGGAACGGCTCGCGCTACCAGGCGACGAGGGTGTTCCCGTACGCGGCCGGGACGACGTACACGGTCCGGATGGTGGTCGAGACGGGGTCGAGGCGGTACTCGGTGTTCATCCGGCCGCGGAACGGCACCGAGGTGCAGCTCGCGAGCGGGTACGCGTTCAGGACCGAGCAGGCGCAGATCCGGTCGCTCAACAACTGGGCGATGACCCAGACCGTGGGGGCGGCGTCGCTGTCGGCTTGCAACTTCTCGATGAGGTGATTGCTTGGCGGGGGGGGCGGCCGGTGAATGAGCGGCTCCTCCGCTGAGAGGCAGTCCAGGAGCGCCCGGCCCGAGGAGACCGTGTTCTTCGCGCCGCGCGGGGGGCTGGGCGGGCCCGGGGGGGCCGCCCAGAGGCGGCTCAGGCGAGGCCGCTGCGCTGGAGCAGGGCGTCGAGGGTGGGCTCGCGGCCGCGGAAGCTCCTGTAGAGATCCATCGGGTCCTGCGTGTCGCCGAGCGCGAGGATCTGGCTGCGGAACGCGTCGCCCACCTTCCGGCTGAACAGGCCCTCCTCCTGGAAGCGGGAGAAGGCGTCGGCGTCCAGCACCTCGGCCCACTTGTAGGAGTAGTAGCCGGCGGCGTAGCCCACCGGGCTCGAGAAGAGGTGCGAGAAGCCGGCGATCATGGCGTAGCCCTCGGGCAGCGGGACGGGCGAGTAGCGCGCGAGGACCTCGCGCGCGAACTCGACGACGTCGCCGCGCTCGGGCGCCCAGTCCATGTGGAGCGCGAGGTCGATCTCGGCGAAGCCGAGCTGCCGCATCGTCGTGGCGCCGGCGCGGAACGTGCGGGCGGCGCGCATCCGCTGGAGCAGGTCGTCCGGGACCGGCGCGCCCGTCTCGTGGTGGCGCGCGAAGAGGTCGAGCGCCTCGCGCTCCCAGCACCAGTTCTCCATGATCTGCGAGGGGAGCTCGACGAAATCCCAGGCGACGTTGGTGCCGGCGAGGCTCCGGATCGGCACCCGGCTCGAGGCGTGGTGCATCATGTGCCCGAACTCGTGGAACAGCGTCTCGACCTCGCGGTGGTTGAGCAGCGCGGGGCGGCCGCCGACCGGCGGGGTGAAGCTGCCCGCCAGGACCTCGAGGTGCCGCGCGTCCTCGCCGGCCGCGCCCCCGCTCTCGCTCGGCGCGCCCGTGACGAGCCCGTGCATCCAGGCGCCGTCGCGCTTCTGCTCGCGCGGGGCGAAGTCGAGGTAGAAGGCGGCGCTCTGGGCGCCGTCCGCCTCGAGGAGCCTGTAGGCGCGGACGCTCGGGTGCCACGTGGGGGCGTCCTGCCAGGGCGTGATGCGCACGCCGTAGAGGCGGTGGGCGACCTCGAACAGGCCGGAGACGACGCGATCGAGCGGGAAATACGGGCGGAGCGCCTCGTCGTCGAAGTCGTAGCGGGCGCGGCGCAGCTTCTCGGCGTAGTAGGCGACGTCCCACGGCGAGAGCGGCGGCGCGCCAGGGCCCTCGATCTCGCGGCGGAAGGCGGCGATCTCCTCCTTCTCGCGGGCGAAGACCGGCTCGGTGCGCTCCCGCAGCGTCGCGACGAAGCGGCGCGCCTCGGCGCCCGTCTTGGCCATGCGATCCTCGAGCACGAGATCGGCGAAGGTCGCGTAGCCGAGCAGCGCCGCCTTCTCGCGGCGGAGCTCGAGGATGCGGCGGAGGAGCGGGCGGTTGTCGTGGTCGCCCTCGGTCGCCCGCGTGTTGAAGGCGCGGTAGAAGCGCTCGCGGATCGAGGCGTCGTCGAGGTGCGTGAGGACCGGGATGTAGCTCGGCGCCTGCAGCGTGAAGCGGTAGCCCTTGACGCCCTTGTCCAGGGCGCTCTGGCGGGCGGCCTCGACCGCGCTCGGCGGCAGGCCGGCGAGGCGGGCAGGGTCCTCGACAACGAACTCGAAGGCGTTCGTCGCGTCGAGCACGTTCTGCGAGAAGCGCAGGGTGAGCGTCGCGAGCTCGACGTCGATCTCGGACAGGCGCTTCTTGCCGAGGGGGTCGAGCTCGGCGCCGCTCCGGCGGAAATCGTCGAGGGTCTTCTTGAAGAAGCGGCGCCGCGGGCCGGTCAGCGCCTCGGCCTCGGGCGTGGCCGCGAACGCCTTGAGCGCGCCGTAGACGCCCTCGTTCAAGGCAATGCCGCTCAGGAACTCGCTGACCTCCGGCTGGACGGCGTTGTAGGCGGCGCGCAGCTCGGGCGTGGTGGACGTCGATTCGAGGTGCGAGACGACGTTCATGGCGCGATCGAGCCGATCGGTGACGGCCTCGAGCGCGGCGAGGGTGCTGTCGTAGGTGCGGGGGCCGGGCGTCGCGATGAGGGCCTCGAGCCGGACGCGGGCGTCCGCGAGCAGCGCGCGCACCGCGGGCTCGACGTGCTCGCTCCGGATGCGATCGAACGGGATCTCGAAGCCGAGAGAGAGCAGGGGATTGTCGGTCGCTTCGGTCATGATCGTTCCTGGTTGGGCGTGAGGGGCCGACGGACGGGGCGGGGCGCCGGCTACCCTCGGCCGGGCCGCGCAGCCCTCCCTTGGTAAAGGCGTCCTGGGGGGTTGGCTAGTGCCGGGCGCGCGAAGCCGCCGGAACGCGGCGCAGGGACCCGGCAGCTGGCGCCAAAATCCAGCGGGCGGCGCTAGGCGCCGAGCCACCGCGCGACGATCGTGGCGAGCACGTCGGACGTCCCCGAATGGATGCTGCCGCCCAGCGCGTCGTCCACGGCGGAGGGGAGGCCGCTCTCCTCGAGGTAGCCGGCGCCGCCGCGGAGCTGGAGATCGTCCAGCGCGAACTGCACGGCCGAGTCCGCCGTGTGCCACTTGGCCAGCGCGGCCTCGGCCTGGCCGCGGTGGCCCTGGTCGAGCTCCCAGGCGGCGCGGTAGACGAGCAGCCGCGAGGTCTCCAGCCGCAGCTTCATCTGCGCGAGGCGGTGCGCGACGGCCTGGTGGCGCGCGATCGCCTGGCCGCCGATCGCGCGCTCCCGGGCAAAGCGGACGGCCGCGCCGAGGGCGCGCTCCATGGCGCCGAGGCGGAAGGCGAGGATCAGCGCGCGCTCGTAGGTCATCGCGATCTGGAAGACGGCGAGGCCGGCGCCGGCGCGGCCGAGGAGCGCGTCGGGGCCGACCTCGCAGCCGGAGAACGAGACGGGCGCGAGCCGCGCGCCGCGGAGGCCCGCGGTCGCGAGCGGGGCGCCCGGGCGGATGCGCGCCGCGTCGGCCCCCTCCGCGCCGGCGCGAGCGCCCGCAGCGTCCGCCCCGCCCGCGCCGGCGCGAGCGCCCTCCGCGTCCGCCCCGCCCGCGCCGGCGCGGGGGACGAGCAGCGCCGTGAGGCCGCGCGCCGGCGCCCCCCCGGCGCGGCCCTCGCCGCCGTCGCGCGCGATCGCGAAGTACACGTCGGCCCGGTCGGCCCAGGTCACGTACCGCTTCTCGCCGGTGAGCCGGTAGCCGGAGGCGGCGCGGTCGGCCGTGGCCTGCACCGACGCGACGTCCGAGCCGGCGCCGGCCTCGGTGGCCGCGACCGTCGCCATGCAGTCGCCGGTCGCCATCCGCGGCAGCCAGGCGCGCTGCTGCGCGGGCGTGCCCACCCGGGCGAGCAGGAGCGCCACGCCGAAGAGGTGCGCCCCCGCGGCGAGCAGGACGCCGCCGTCGCGCAGCGCCGCGCCGAGGCCCTCGTAGGCGAGCGCCGTCGTGACGAGGTCGAGGCCCTCGCCGCCGAGATCGCGGGCGATCGGCAGGCCGAGGGCGCCCCCCCGGGCGAGGACGCGCATGCGGTCGTCCGGGGCCGCGGCGTCGGCCTCGGCGCCGAGGGCGCGCATGCGGTCGTGGACGGCGCGCTGAGCAGGGGTCCATCCGAAGTCCATCGCTGCTGCGATACCAGAGCGGGCGAGGGGCGGGGAGGACGCGAGGTGAGACGCGAGGACGGCGCGCGGCGCCCGCGCTCGGCTCAGTAGGGGGCCTGTTGGTTGAAATTCCCGGGAGGATCGTAGTTGCACACCCAGATCTGCCAGGACCCGCCGCCGAACGGCGAGCCGTCCGTGCAATCGGCGACCCCGCAGCCGAGCCGCAGGGAGTCGGCCCAGACCACCTGGGTATAATGGCCGCAGGTGGAGCTGCAGGCGTTGCTCGCAAGGTCGTAGTTGGCCGCCTCGTCGACCCACGCGGCGACGACGTCCTCCGGCGTGGTCGAGGAGCCGCTCGTGGCGTAGAGGTTCTCTCCGTAGTCGGTCTTGCTGTGGCCGAACACGCACCCATCGGCGTAGGCCTGGGCCGCCGCGGCGATCTCGGGCGACCACGTGAGCAGGGGGATCGGCGGGTCGGCGGGCGGGTCGACCGCGTCGCGCGCCCTGTTGTGGGCCGCCGTCATCCCGGCCACCGCGAACGGCTCGCCGCCGGCCTGGTTCGCCGTGCCCTCGTCGTCGGACGAGCCGCTGCAAGCGGCCGTCAGGGCGAGCACGAGAGAGAGCCGCGAGAGCCGAGGGAGCAGTGGGCCGAGCGTCATCACGGGGCCATTGTCCTACGGCACGGCCGAGCTCTGCAACCGCTATCCGATGATGGCTAGTTGAAACCACGACGTGCCGTGTCATGCCGCGTCGAGAGCCTCCCTGGACGGCCGCATCCGGGCATTACCCCCGCGCCGAGACGCACATCAACAGATCTCGTCATGCATTGCTGGCTTGCCGACGGGCTTCGCCCTAGGGGTACGTCGAGAGCGGCGACAATTCCGCAGGATGGACCTTGTCAGCCGGGTCGGTCTATGAACTATTGTCGCCCTGCTTCGGAGGCGGCTGCCGCCCGAGCACGAAGGTGGGCGGCCGCCCACCTGGGGTGGTTGCCGCTCTCGCGGCGATCGGGCACCGGACGCGTTCCCGATAAAGAACCAAGGAGTTTCCTGATGGATATCCGTGTGACGTGGCGAATCGCGACATTCCCTCTGGTGCTGGCGGGGCTCTCGCTCGTTCCGCTCATGGGGTGTGACAAGGCCGCGGAGCTGCAGAATGACCTCTGCTGTCGCGATTTCACGCCGGGCGCCGATCTCACCGCGGTGGAGTGGGGGCTCGATGCACAATTCGAGCTCGATTATGGTGCCTTCATGCAGTCCGTGTCCGACTTCACCGGGGCCGCGGGCGCCATCGTGACCGACGTCACCAGCGCCTGTCAGGCGATCGCGCTGGATCTCGGCGAGGACGCGGCGACGATCACGGCGACGAAGCCGAGCGAGCGGGCCACGCAGTGGTGTGAGCTCGCCATCGACGCGCTCGGGGACGCGACGGCCGATCTGTCGATCTCCTTCCAGCCGCCGAGCTGCACGGTCGACGCGAGCGTGCAGGCGAACTGCGAGGCGAAGTGCAGCGCCAACGTCGAGTGCCAGCTGACGCCGGCGGAGATCGTCGCGCGCTGCACTCCTACCGAGCTCTCGGGCCGGTGCGAGGGCTCGTGCACGGGCTCGTGCGAGGGCTCGGCCAACCTGGCCGTCAACTGCGAGGGCACGTGCGAGGGCACGTGCGAGGGCACGTGCGAGGGCGACTGCGCCGCGACGACCGCCGGCGGCGACTGCCGCGGGGAGTGCAAGGGCACCTGCACGGGCCAGTGCCGCGGCTCGTGCTCATTCGACGCCGGCGTGAACGTGCAGTGCAACGCCGATTGCTCGGGCACGTGCGACGTCGAGTTCAAGGCGCCGAAGTGCAAGGCCGAGCTCGATCCACCGGAGGCCGAGTGCAAGGGGAGCGCGAGCTGCGACGGCTCCTGCAAGGCGAGCGCGAGCGCGAAGGCGAGCTGCAAGGAGCCCGCGGTCAACATCGAGGGCGGGACCGACGCCGAGGCGGTGATCGCCACGCTCAAGACGAACCTGCCGCGGCTCCTGGTCGCCGCCCAGGCGCGTGGCCAGCTGCTCCTCGACAGCGCCGAGGCGGTGGTCACGCTCGCGCCCAACCTCGAGGGCGCGGCGACCGGCAGCGTGAAGGCGGGGGCGTGCATCATCCCGGCCACCAACGCGATCACGCAGGCGGTCGAGAACATCGAGGCGAGCCTGACGGCGAGCGCCAACGTGATGGGCAAGCTGGAGATCGCCCCCGCGAGCCCGTGAGCGCGCGCCCGGCGGCGGCGCGGGCCGCGGACGGGCGAGCATGACCTCCGGAAGCCGGCCGAGGCCGGGCGCCGCGCGCGCTCGCCTCGGCCGTCGCCGTTCGTGCGCCTCCGCGCGCAGGCCCTCGCGCCAGGCGGCTCGCGACGGCGCTCGGCTTGCTCCTCGGCACCTGTCACCGCGGCCCAGCGGCCCTGGCGCGGGCGCGGAACGCCTCCGGCGTCACGCCGGTCCAGCGCCGGAACGCCCGGTGGAACGCGCTCGGCTCCGAGTAGCCGAGCAGGTAGGCCACCTCGCCGATCGCCATGTCGGTCTCCAGGAGCGCCGCCGCGCGGCCGCGCCGGACCTCGTCGAGCAGGGCGTGGGTCGACGTGCCCTCGTCGCCGAGGCGGCGCTGGAGCGTGCGCGGGCTCATCCGCAGGCGCGCCGCGAGCGCGCCCAGGTCGGCCCCCTCGCGCAGCCGCTCGCCGAGGAGCGCCCGCACGCGGTCGGACAGCGCGGGCGGCGCCGCGCCGGGCAGGCTCGCCGCGATGACGCGCACCTGGCGCTCCAGGAAGGCGGCGAGCGCCTCGTTCGCGTGCGGCAGCGGCCGGTCCAGCGCCTCGACCGGCATGACCAGCTCGGTCTGCAGCGCCCCGAACAGCACCGGCGAGCCGAGCCGCCGCGCCTTCTCCTCCGGATCGCCGTCGGGCGCGTGGCGAAAGCGCACCGCGACCGCCTGGATCGGGTCGCCGCACATGCGCCCGGCGTTCACGAGCACGTCGAACGCGAACATCTCCGCCACCTGGCCGTGGGCCGGCCGATCGGGCCCGAACGGCGCGAAGGTGAGGTGCGCGCAGCGACCGCGGAGCTCCAGGGTGTAGCGCTCGCCCTCGTTCCAGAGCTGCTGGTAGCGGAGCATCCGGTGCAGCGCCTCGCCGAGGGTGGGGCTGCTCATGGCGAGGAAGCCGAGGGCGTCGAAGTGCTCCGGCTGGAAGCGCCCCGCGAAGTCGAGGCCGAGGTGCGGATCGGCGGCGGCCGCCACCGCCGCCTCGACGAGCGCGTAGAACGCCGCGAGCGGCACGCGGGCGTCGGGATCGGCGAGCGCGGCGGCCGGGAGCCCCGCGGCCTCGAGCAGCGCGGCGCGATCCACCCCGCGCTGCGCCGCGTGGTCCGCGAGCTGCGCGGCGGTGCGGGCCCAGATCGTCGGCGCGCGCGCCGGCCCCCGGGCGGCCTGGCGCCGCAGGTCAGCCCTTGTGGCGCGCGCGGTCACTGCCCCCTCGCCGAGGGAGCCTCAGGCTTCCGGGCAATCGGAGGAGCACTATGCGAAGGCACGGCATCGAGGAAGGGCGCGGCGGGTTCGTCGAGGGCGCCTGGTACATCATCGCGGACGCGGCCCGGGTGGGCAAGCGGCCGGTCACCGTCGAGCGGTTCGGGACGCGCCTCGTGCTGTTCCGGGACGAGCGCGGCGCCCTGGTCGCGGCGCGGGCGCGCTGCCCGCACCGCGGCGCGGACCTCGGCCTGGGGCGGGTCGTGGACGGGACGATCGAGTGCCCGTACCACGGCTTCCGGTTCGCCTCGGACGGGCGCTGCGTGGCGATCCCGTGCGAGGGGCGCGGGGCGATCGCGCGCGGCGCGGCCGACGCGCTCGCGCTGACCCGCTACGAGGTGCGCGAGCACCGGGGCTTCGTGTGGCTCTTCTGGGGCGAGCGGCCGGCAGAGCTGCCGCCGGTGCCCTGGTTCGAGGGCCTGCCAGCCGACGAGCGGCACGCCCACACGGCGTCGATGGAGTGGGATGTGCCGTTCGCGCGCGCGATGGAGGGGATGCTCGACATTCACCACCTGCCGTTCGCGCACCGGCCCTGGGTGCTTGGCGTCGGCGCGCTGCTCGATCCCTATGACGTCCGCGTGGAGGGCGACGTCATCCACGCCGTGGGGGTGCTCCGCCACGATGACGGGGAGCCGTGGGACGGCCGCCGGGGGTTGAAGTTCGAGCTGGAGGTGCGCTTCCCGGGCCTGCTGCGCCTGTCGTTCGGGAAGGTGGTGGGGGGCCTGGCGGGGTGCGCGCCGATCGACGCGGGGCGGACGGCGATCGTGGGGCGGTACTATCTGCCGATCCCGGTGATCGGGCGGCTCCTGGCGAGGCTCGGGATGCTGATGGAGTTCCGGCTGATCCAGCCGGGCGACGAGCGGATGCTCGCGTCGTCGGAGCCGCGCGACGCGGACCTGGACGCGTGCCGCTTCGTGCGTGCGGATGCGGGGATCCTCGCGTGGCACAAGATGCGTCGGGCGCGGCTGAAGGCGCCGCGCGAGGGGGAGCCGCGCCGGCTTCCGGTGGAGCCGGGGTGAGGCGTCGCGGCGCCGGTGGGGGGGCGACGGGAGCGCGAGGCGGCGCGCGCGGCCGCGCGGCGCGTCAGCCGCGGATCGAGGCGAGGGTGTGGACGACGATCCGCAGATCGTCGATGTCGAGCGGCTTGTCGAGCACCGCGTCGGCGCCCAGGCGGTAGGCCTCGGCGTGGGTCTCCGGGTCGCCGAACGCGGTGATGAGGACGACGGGCGTCGCCCAGTCGTCGCGGCGCAGCCCGGCGAGCAGCTCGAGGCCGCTCCTGCCCGGCATCCGGATGTCGCTCACCACGACGTCGACCGGGGTGCCGTTGCCGGAGACCAGCGCGGCGCCCATCAGCTCGAGGAGGTGGTTGGCGTCGCGCGCCTCCAGGACCTCGTAACCGTCGCGGCGGAGGGCGGTGGCGAGCAGCAGCCGCAGCTCCCTGTCGTCCTCCGCCAGGAGCACGCGGACGGGCGCGGCGACGAGGCGGACGCTCGGCTGGGGTTCGGGGGTCGCACTCGGGGACCAGGCATGTTCGCGGAGCTGCTGGGGGATCATCGGGTTCTCCTTATGACCGCTCCTCATTGCAGGCAGCGTGCCGCCGGCGGCCGCCCGAACCGACCCGGGTTGCCCGAACCGACCCGGGTTGAGGTGGCCTCGCCGGTCGCCTCTGGGGCGGGGCATCCCTCCCCGCCGGGGTATTCCTCCGCGCCTCAGCCGCCCTTCGCCGGCACGGCGGGCGGCTCCCACCGATCGAGCTTGCGGTGCAGCGTCTTCCGGTCGAGCCCGAGGATCCGCGCCGCCAGCGTCTTGTTCCCGCCCGCCGCCTCGAGCACCCGCAGGATGTACCGGCGCTCCACCTCCTCCAGCGGCACGAGCTCCGACGGATCGTCCCCCGCCACGAGGACGTGCGACGGCCGGTGCTCCCGGATCTTCGCCGGCAGATCGTCCACCGTGATCTCCTGGTATCGCGTGAGCGCCACCGCCCGCTCGATGCAGTTCTGGATCTCCCGCACGTTGCCCGGCCACGAGTACGCGAGCAGCCGCTCGGCCGCAGCCGGCGACAGGCCCACCACCTCCTTGCCCGCGCGCGCGGCGAAGTCCTCCAGGAAGCGCTGCGCGAGCAGCAGCACGTCGCTGCCCCGCGCCCGCACCGGCGGCAGCTCCACGTGGAGCACGTTGACCCGGTAGTACAGGTCCTCCCGGAACCGGCGCTCCTCGACGGCCGCGTCCAGATCGCGGTTCGTCGCCGCCACGATGCGCGCGTCGAAGGGCACCTCGGCGTTCCCGCCCACCGGCCGCACCCGGCGCTCCTGCAGGGCGCGGAGCAGCTTCGGCTGCACCGAGAGCGGCAGCTCCCCGATCTCGTCGAGGAGCAGCGTCCCGCCGTTCGCCTCCACGAACAGCCCCGGGCGCGACGCGCGCGCGTCGGTGAACGCGCCCCGCACGTGCCCGAAGAGCTCGCTCTCGATCAGCGACTCCGGCACCGCCGTGCAGTTGATCGCCACGAACGGCCCCCCCTTGCGGCGGCTCCGCTCGTGCAGCGCCCGCGCGACGACCTCCTTGCCCGTCCCGCTCTCGCCCGTGATGAGCACCGTCGCCTCCGCGTCGGCGATGCGCTCGATCAGGTCCTGCACCCCCCGCATCGCGGCGCTCCGGCCGACGAGGTCCGGCGACGCCCCGGGCGCGGCCACGGCGCGGCGCAGCCGCCGCACCTCGGCCTTGAGGGCGTGGTGCGCGATCGCCCGCTCCAGCGCCAGCGCCAGCGCCTCGATGTCGACCGGCTTGGTCACGTAGTCGTACGCGCCCGCGCGGATCGCCTCCACCGCGGTCTCGATGCTGCCGAAGGCGGTGATCACCACCACCGGCAGGTCCGGCCGGATCTCGGCCGCCCGGCGGCAGACAGCGATCCCGTCCATGCCGCGCATGTTCAGGTCGGTCAGGAGGACGTCGAAGCGCTCATCCTCCTCGATCAGCGAGAGCGCCTCCGCCGGTGAGGTCCGCGTGGTCGCCTCGACGCCCCGCGAGCGGAGGTCCGCCGCGAGCCACGCGCACATCGCCTCGTCGTCGTCGATGATCAGCGCTCGCCTTCCCATGTCGCCTCGATGAATCGCGTAGTACAGCGCCGCGCCTGCGGCCAGTCGCGGCTAGGCCGCCGCCCCGGCCAGCCCGCCCCGCCCCGGCGAGGGCGCGCCGTCGTCCCCGGCCGCCGGGCCCGCGCCTCCCCGGCCGCTCGGGGGGAGGTGCACCGTGAAGGTCGAGCCCTCGCCGAGCTCGCTCTCCACGTCGATCCAGCCCCCGTGCTCGCGCACGATGCCGTAGGAGACGCTCAGCCCGAGGCCGGTGCCCTCGCCGACGTCCTTCGTGGTGAAGAACGGCTCGAAGATGCGGGCGATGTGCTCGGGCGCGATCCCGTCGCCGCGGTCGATCACCCGGATGGCGATGTGCTCGCCCTCGGCGCCGCCGTGATCGGCCGGGGGGCGCGCGAGCGCGCGCTCGACGCGGACGGTGAGCTCGCCGCCCCGCTTCATCGATTGCATGCCGTTCATGACGAGGTTCGTGAGCACCTGCTGCATCTGCCCGGCGTCCACCTCGGCCTCGGCGCGCGCTGGGGCGAGATCCGCCTCGTCGAGGCGGAGCGTCACGCTCCGCTTGCGGGCGAGGGGCTCCAGGAGGGCCAGCGTCTGGCGCGCGATCTGCGCGAGATCGGCCGGCGCCTTGTGCGCCACCCGGCGGCGCGCGAAATCGAGCAGGTGCCGGATGATCTTCGTCATCCGGTCCGCCTGCTCGGCGATGATGCGGGCGCTGTCCGCCGCTTCCTCCGGCGGCAGGCCGCGGACGATCATCTTGGCGCGGCCTCCCACCACGTTGAGCGGCGTGCCGAGCTCGTGCGCGATGCCCGAGGCGAGCTTCCCCACGGTGGTGAGCCGATCGGCGTGCCGGAGCTGCTCCAGCGCGGCGATGCGCGCGGTCGTCTCCCGGGCGGCGCGCTCGCGCGCCTCGGCCAGGTGTTCGCACATCGCGTTGATCTCGCGGGCGATCTGCCCGAGCTCGTCGCGCTGCGGCAGGAGCAGCGGACCGCCGAGGTCGCCTTCCCCGATGCGCCGGGTCTTGTCGACGAGCCGTCGCGTCGGGCGCCCGACGAGGATCTGCCCGAAGGTCATCGCCAGGAGCCCGCTCAGCGCCGCGAGGGCGATGATGGTGGTCACCGTGTTGACCACGCTCGCCTGGACGTACGTCTCCTCCTCCTCGAGCGACTCCGAGATCTCGATGGCCCCGACGCGTGTCGGGTCCACGGCGACCGGCGCGTACGTGTAGATGCGCCCGGTCCTGTCGCCCTCGCGCTGCATCCGGAACACCTCGGCGCCCCCGGAGAGCTCGGCGATCTCCTCGGCGGGCAGCGCCGGCGCGAAGCGATCGCCGGCCGGCGCGTCGAGCCACACCCAGCGGAAGCGCACGCCATCCTCGCGCTCGCTCGCCTCGCGAAGCACACGGAGCGCCTCGTCGAGCCCGTCCCGGCGCCACGTCTCGGTCACCGCCGCGCGGAGCGCGATGCCGATGAGGTGCTCGTCGCGCCGCACGTCGGCCTCGAACAGCGCCCGTTCGCGCCGCACCGAGAGGTAGCCGTAGAGGCTCAGCACGGCGCACATGACGAGGACGAGGGCCAAGGTGAGCTTGCTGGCGAGCCGCATGATTGCTGGAGCAGAATGCAGGACGCGTGCGCATTCTCAAGGCCGCGCGTCGCTGCGCGGGCTGGCCTCGGGTCGCCCCGGATCTCCCCGGCGGGGCAAAACTCCCCTGAGCTGGCCCGCCGCCGCGCGGCGTCATGCGCGCTCCACGCCCTCCCACGAGCCGGTCGCCGCGAGCTGCGGCGCCGCCACCGGCGCCGACCAGCGCAGCGGCACCGCGTCCTCCCGAAAGACGCCCTCGGCCACGCGGAACCGCAGGAGCCGCTGGGCTCCGGCGAAGGCCGAGAGCTCCGGGCCGTCCCAGAGCACCTCGGCCTCTCCGGTCAGCGACAGCACCCCGCCCGACGCGAAATCCACGAAGAGCACCCCGGCGCGCGGGTTCAGCGCCAGGTTGCCGAACGTGTTGAACGCGAAATTGCCGGTGAAATCCGGCGAGGTCAGCACCGTGCGGCCGTCCTCCTCGGTCACGCGCACGAAGCCGGGCTTGCCGCCCCGGTGGGACACATCGGCCCCCTCGACCGCGCTGCCCCCGCCCGCGGCCGGCGCGGCGGTCGCGATGAAGAACGTGTCCGCGCGCCGGATCAGCGCCGCCGCGCCGGCGGACAGCGCCGGTCCTTCGGCCTGCGCCGCAGGAGGCGCCGCGGCCGCGTCCGGCGCTCTCACGAACATCGGCTCTCGCGCCTGGATGTACTGCGCGCAGTTGCCGAAGCTCTGCCCGACCTCGACGACGAAGCCCCCGTCGCCGGCCTCGGTGATCGTGCCGTTCATCCGGTTGCGACGGCGGGTCTCGAGCTGGATGCCGAGGAGGCCCACGGGCGCGCCCGCCACGAGGTGTGCGGCGAGCGGATCGCCGGACGGAGGACGCGCGTTCACCGCGAGCGTCAGGGGATCCGGAGATGCGATGAACCCCGGCCGCCCCACCAGGATGGAGGCCCATGGCCGTCTCTGCGCGTCGAGGCTCCCGACGAGCAGGAACGGCAGCTTCGTGAACAGCTCGCGGTGCTGGTCGGGCATGAAGTCCCGGATGATCCTGCGTCCGGCCCTCTCGGCCCGCTCGCGCGCGCCGGCCCGCGCCTGCATGGCCATCTCGCCCGGGTGATAGGGTGATCCCTCACCGGGCCAGCCGGACGGGGCGGTCACGGGAGCGTCCTTTGCATTGGCACGAAGCCGGGCAGCTCCTCCACGCGGGCGAGCCACGCGCGGATGTGGCCAACCGGGTCGAGCGGCACGCCGCCCTCCGGCGCGTGCGCTGTATACGTGTACATCGCGACGTCGGCGAGGGTCGGCGCATCGCCCGAGAGGAAGCGCCGCGCCGCGAGGTGCTGGTCGACCACCGTGAAGAGCTGGGCGGCGATCGTCCTGGCCCGCTCGTGATCCAGCCTGAAGCCGAACACGCTCACGAGGCGCGCCGCCGCGGGCCCGGCCGCGAGCTGCCCCGCGGCCACGGAGAGCCATTGCTGCACGCGCGCCGCCGCCACCGGATCGCGCGGGAGCCAGCGCCCCGACGGGTCGTACCGCGCGGCCAGATAAACGAGGATCGCGTTGCTGTCGGCCATCGTCACGTCGCCGTCCTCGATCACCGGCACCTGACCGAAGGGGCTCTTGCTCAGGAACTCGGGCGTCTTGTGGGCGCCGTTCTTCAGATCGACGTCGATGCGCTCGAACGGAAGCCCGAGCAGCGACAGGAACAGCTCCACACGGTGCGCGTGCCCCGAGAGCGGATGGCGATAAAGACGGAGTGGGCTGGCAGGGATCGTCATCGAGGTGTCCTTTCGACTGGATGGCAGCCGGAGGCGGCACAGCCCGCGTGTGCCTCTCTCCCGCTCGCCGACCGAGGATGCCCATTCCTGACGCCGGGGGTAATACCCGTCCTTGACAAGAGACCGTTCCAGGAAATGGAATAATCCGATGGATCGCCTGGACACCCTGCGCGTGTTCGTCGCCGTCGCCGAGGAGGAGGGCTTCGCGCCCGCGGCGCGGCGGCTGTCGATGTCGCCGCCGGCGGTGACGCGGGCCATTTCCGCGCTCGAGGAGCGGATCGGCACGCGGCTCTTGCACCGCACCACGCGCATCGTCCGCCTGACCGAGGCGGGCGCCCGGTTCCTCGCGGACTGCAAGCGGATCCTGGGCGAGCTCGAGGAGGCCGAGGCGTCGGCGGCCGGGTCCCACGCCGCGCTGCGCGGGCAGGTCGGGGTGACGGCGCCGGTCCTGTTCGGCCGGATGTTCGTCGCGCCGGTCGTCTTCGACTTCCTGGCGCGCCATCCGCGCGTGTCGGCGCGGACGCTGCTCGTCGATCGCATCGTCGACATGCTCGACGAGGGGCTCGACGTCGCCGTCCGGATAGCCCATCTGCCCGACTCGTCGCTGACCGCGATCCGCGTCGGCTCGGTGCGGCGGGTGGTCTGCGCGTCGCCGGGCTACCTGGCCGCGCGCGGCGCGCCCGCGGCGCCGGCCGACCTGGCGCAGCGCGACACCGTCTCTTTTTCGCAGACGGGCTCTCCCGAGGAGTGGTCGTTCGCGTCGGGCGCGCGGGTCGAGAAGGTCCTCCCGCCGTCGCAGCTCCTCGTCAACACCGCCGACGTCGCCATCGCGGCGGCCGTGGCCGGGCGGGGGCTCGCGCGGGTGCTCTCCTATCAGATCGGCCCGGAGCTGCGCGACGGCCGCCTTTCCATCGTGCTCCCGGCGTTCGAGCCCCCGCCGGTCCCGATCCACGTCGTCCACGCCGAGGGCCGGCGCGCGGCGGCGAGGGTGCGGGCGTTCGTCGATTTCCTTGTCGAGCGGCTCCGGGCCGAGACGTGGCTCAGGTGATCGCCGCCCGCGCCGGCCGCTCGCGCCGATGGATGCGCCTGCCCGCCGCCCGTCACCGCCCGCGCGCCGAGAGCGGCTCCCGCGCGCTCGGCGCGTCGTCCGCGTCCTCGCGCGCTGCCCTCCGTCTCCGCCGCCTCCGGACGGACACCCCGCTCGATTGCATGGCGAAGAGGAGCGCCTCCCTCAGGTTCGAGAGCGTCTTGATGTTCGACAGATCCAGCCCCAGCGACACCACCGTCTGCGCCACCTCGGGCCGGATGCCGACCACGATGCCCTGCGCGCCGAGCAGCGCGACGGCGTCGATCAGCCTCAGCACATGATCGGCCGTGCCCGCGTCCAGGGCGCTCACCCCGGTCAGATCGATGATCGCGTGACGGCACCGGGTCCGCGCCACGGCGTCGAGCAGCACCTCCATCATCTGCTGCGAGCGCTGCTCGTCCAGCACGCCGAGCACAGGCATCGTCAGGACACCCTTCCAGACCTCGATGATCGGCGTCGACAGCGCCCGGATCGCCTCCTGCTGCTGCTCGATGATCTCGAGCCGCTCCTTCAGCATGGCCTGATGGCGCTTCTGCTCGGTGACGTCCGTCGCGCCGCCCGCCATCTGGAACGGCACGCCGCGCTCGTCCCACTCGGCCATGCCGCGGATGAACATGTCGCGGTACTCCCCGTCCTCGTGCCGCATCCGGTACTCGATCTCGAACGGCCGCCGCTCCTCCAGGTGCGCCTTGAGCGCGGCCTGGACGGCGCTCCGGTCGTCGGGGTGCACGCGCTCGAAGAAGCTCATGAACGTCCCGCCCCACGCCTCGCGGCTGACGCCCATCAGCTCCAGCATGCGATCGCTCCACTCCGTCGTGTCCTCGCGGATGTTCCAGGACCAGATGCCCTCGTTCGACGCCTCCGCGAAGAGCCGGTAACGCGCCTCGCTCGTCCGCAGGGCGGCCACGGCCCGGCGCACGTCGGCCACGTCGGTGGTGCCGCCGATCCACAGGACGATGTTCCCCGCCGCGTCGCGCTGCGGCTGCGCGCTCACCACGTGCTCGCGGTAGGTCTGGTCTCTCGTCCGCCACAGGCGGAACTCCGTCTCGTACGGCTCCCCCGTCTGCAGGCTCCGGGTCCACCTCGCGACCGTCTTCTGGACGTCATCCGGGTGCACGACCCCGAGCCAGCCCTCGCCGAGCACCTGCTCTTCCGTGCGGTCGAAGTAGTCGAGGACGGCCCGGTTCACGAAGTTCAGGTGGCCGTCCGGGCGCGATGTCCACACCTGGATGGGCATGGCGTTCCCGATGATCCGGAGCTGCGCGACAAGCTCGTCGGTCGGAGCGTCCTGCTGGGCCGCGGCGGCTTCCTGGGGCGCGGCGCCGGCCCCGCGCAGCCGGCTCGGCGGCGGCGCCTCGCGGCCGCCCGGCTCAGCCCCGGCGAGCCCGAGCGCGCGCGCGAGCGGCTCCTCCAGATCGACGGTGCGCTCGGCGCCGGTCTCCGCGATCCGGGCGTTGACGAGGCGGAGGAGCTCCTTCCGCACCTCCTCCTCGATCCGGGCGTGCAGGTAGTCCCTCGAGCCGGCCTGCGACTCGGCGAACTGCACCGACTCCGCCCCCGGCTCCGCGATGTCGAGGTAGATCCCGAGCGGCGCGCACGGCCTCGGCGTGATGCGCAGCACGATCGTCGCGCCGAGCCGGTGCTCCGCGGCCTCGGCCTCCCCGGCCGTGTCGACCCGGACCGTCAGGGTCTGCGGGATCGAGACATCGAATGCGCCGCTCACGCCGCGCATCACCGTCGCGTCGCCGGCCTGGAAATCGACCGTGAGACGCGACATTTTCCCGAGGACCTTGAGCTCCCTCTCCTCGCGGCGCGCGAGCGAAAGGAGGGCTATCGCCCGCCGTCGAATCACGTCCTCGGTCATCGTGAGCTCGACGAGGCTCCGGCCAAACTCCTCGAGCGTCAGCCCTCCGTTCTTCACCATGTCTCCTTCCCGATGCCGCCGGCCCTCCTCACGCCCAGGGAGGCCAGCCCGTCAGCCTAGTGCCCCGCGCAGCGCGCCGGAAGCCCTCGCGACGCTCAGCTCGACGCCGATGTATACCGTCCTATCGCCCGTTTCCACACCGCGCGCGCCACGGCGCCGAAGGCGAGCGCACCGAGCGCTGCGGCGGCGGCCGTGCGCGGGGCGATGGTGCCGAGCATCGCCTCCGCCGGGTAGGTGGTCATCAGGGCGAGCGGGACGATGACCGTGAACGCGATGCGCCAGAATCCGTTGAAGATCGTGACCGGCCAGCGCGCGAAATCGAAGAGGGAGTTGAAGAGGTAAGCCAGGTTGTCGAGGCGCACGACCCAGAACGCGGCGGAGATGACCAGGATGCAGATGGAGTAGAGCACCAGGGTCGCCGTCACGAGCAGGCCGAGCGAGAGCGCCAGGTGGGCGGGCGCGGGGGCGCGGCCCATCTTCGTGAACGCATAGACGAAGATCGCCGCCGCGGCCGCGGCGTCCACGACCTTGCGGACCTCGAACCGGGCCGTGGAGACGAGGAACTGCGCGTCCGCCGGCTTGAGCAGCGTGAAGTCGAGCGTGCCTTTCCGGATCTGGTCGACCACGCTGATGAGCGACGGGTTCACGGCGCCCTCGAGGACGCCCTTGAGCAGCGTGAACCACCCGACCACCACGAGCGCGCGCTCGTAGGTCCAGCCATGGATCGGCGGTCGGCCGACGAGCGCGATGTGGAGCGGGACGAGCCCGACCAGCGTCCAGACCACGGTCATCACCGCGCCGAGGAGGAAATCCCACCGGTACTGCATGCCGAGCGCGAGCGACACCCGGAGCTGCGTCGCGAGCAACCGCAGATAACGCACGCCGCTCACCCGCCGAACGCCGAGAACCGCTGGACGCCCGCGCGCCACGCGACGAGCGCCGCGGCGGCGGTGCCGGCCGCGAAGGCCCACTGCACGGCGAGCTCGGTCAGCGCGCGGCCCGGGTCGAGCAGGCCGGTGATGAGCTCGACAGGGAACGCGAGGCTGTACCGGAACGGCAGGACCCGCGCGACGTCGCCGAGCCACGAGGGGAACAGCTCGAGCGGGACGAGGTAGCCCGCGAAGACCATGAAGGCCGCAAGGTAGATGTCGAACACCGCGGTCGAGCTCTCGATCACGAACGCGAGCGAGCCGATCAGCGCCATCGTGAAGAAGTTGATCATCCAGGCGCCGACGAGCGACGCCGCCCAGATCCCGAGATCGAGGGGCGTCGGGTGGAACCGCTCGCCCGAGGTCACGGCGAGGGCGATGACCGCGATGGGCAGGCAGAGCGCCGCCCGCAGCGGCAGCGCGGCGAGGTTGTCGGCGGCGTAGGCGACGAGCGGGTGGATCGGCCGGAGCAGGCGCTGCGAGAGGGCGCCGCTCTTGATCTCCATGTTCATCTCCCAGACGAGCCACGAGCCGGTCATCTGCCGGACGATGAGGATCGCCAGGAAATACGCGGTGAAGTCGCTCGCCCCGAAGCGGCCGACCGGGGCGCTCGCGGCCACCGCCGACCAGAGCGCGAGGCTCACGAGCGGCATCGTCGTCGTGAGCATCCAGATCAGCATCTCGGCCCGGTACGCCATCGCGGCCGCGAGCCCGACGCGGAGCAGCGTCGGGAACGCCCGCGCCGCCCTGGAGAGCGCGCTCACGCTCACGAGGCGGCCTCGCCCGCGGCGCCCGCCCGCTCGCCCGGCGGCTCCGCGCCTGCGAAGAGCTCGCGCATCACCTCCTCCAGGGGAGGATCCTCCACCGTGAGATCCGCGATGTCGGTCTGGCTGAGCAGCCAGGACATGGCCGGCCGCAGCTCCTCCTGCGACACCTGAAGCACCGCGCGGCCCGGCTCGAGCGAGAGGACGGCGCCGACCCGCTCGAGGAGCGCCCGGTCGACCGGACCGCCGAAGCGCAGCGCGATCCGCTTGTGAGGCCGCACGCTGCGGACGAGCGCCGCGAGGTCGCCGTCGTAACGCAGCCTCCCCTTGTCGATGACGATGACCCGAGGGCAGAGCGCCGCCACGTCGTCCATGTAATGGGACGTGAGCACGACCGTGGCCCGCCGCTGCTCGTTGTAGCGGCGGATGAACTCCCGGACGCCGAGCTGCATCGCGACGTCGAGCCCGATCGTCGGCTCGTCGAGGAACAGGATCTCCGGCCGGTGCAGCAGGGCGGCCGCGAGCTCGCATTTCATGCGCTCGCCGAGCGAGAGCTGCCGTGTCGGCTTCGTGGCGATCGCGGCGATCCCGAGCAGGTCTTCCAGCTCACCCAGGGTCTGTTTGAAATCCGCATCCCTGATCCCGTAGATGGCGCGGTTCAGGGCGAAGGTCTCGACGGGCGGGAGATCCCAGAGCAGCTGCTGCTTCTGGCCCATCACGAGGGTGATGCGCTTGAGAAAGCCGGCCTCGCGGTGCTGCGGGACGAAGCCCGCGACCCGGACCCGGCCGCCCGACGGGTGGAGCAGCCCGGCGAGGACCTTCAGCGTGGTTGTCTTACCGGCGCCATTCGGGCCCAGGAAGCCGACGCGCTCGCCCGGAGCGATCGAGAACGAGAGGTCGTCGACCGCGTGGACCAACCGGGTGCGGCGCCGGAAAACCGAGCGCACCATGGCGGAGAAGCCGGGGGCGCGCTCGTGGACCCGGTACGTCTTCGAGAGCGATTCCACCGCGATGGCGCTCGACGCCTCTACCATGGTCGGCGGACACTAGCACCTCCGCGCTCGATCTCTCGCGACGACCGGTGTCGACCCGCCCATCCTGGGCTAACCTCGGTGCGTGGGGGGCGACGGTCGCCCGGATTCCCCTATGCCGCAGAGCTTCAAGGACGACACGATCCACGACACCCCGCTCCCGGCGAGCGGCGCCCGGCAGGGGGCCGAGTCGGCGAGCGGCGCCCGGCAGGGGGCCGAGTCCGCGAGCGCCGCCGCGGCGACCGGCCCGCGGCAGGTCCTCGCCGGGCGGTACGAGCTCCTCGGGCTGGTCGGCATCGGCGGGATGGGGAGCGTGTACCGCGCCCGCGACCTGGAGCTCGCGGAGGTCGTCGCGGTCAAGGTGCTGCGCCGTGAGCTCAGCGGCGCGCCCGACGTGCTCGAACGGTTCCGCCGCGAGGTGCGGCTCTCGCGCAAGGTGACGCACCCGAACGTCGCGCGCGTCTTCGACATCGGCGAGCACGAGGGCGACCGGTTCCTGACGATGGAGTTCATCGACGGCGAGCCGCTCGCCGCGCTCGTCGCGCGCGAGCGGCGGCTCGCCGTGACCCGCGCCATGGACATCGTGGAGGGCGTGTGCGCGGGGCTCAAGGCCGCGCACCGGGCCGGCGTCATCCACCGCGATCTCAAGCCGGACAACGTGCTGCTCGGGCGCGACGGGCGCGTCGTCCTGACCGACTTCGGGATCGCGCGCGCGATCGTGCCGGACGGCGAGGCGGGCAAGACGCTGGGCGCGGTCCTGGGGACGCCGGCGTACATGGCGCCCGAGCAGGTGCAGGGCGCCACGGACATCGACGAGCGAGCCGACCTCTACGCGCTCGGCGCGATGCTCTACGAGATGCTCACGGGCGAGCGCGCGTGGCAGGGCGACGCGCCGCTCGCCGTCGCCGCGGCGCGCCTCATCGCCGACCCGCCCGACCCGCGGCACCGGCGCGCCGACCTGCCCGACGCGCTCTCGCGCGTGGTGCTCCGCTGCATGGCGCGCTCTCGTGACGACCGGTACGCGTCGGTCGAGAGCGTCGCGCAGGAGCTCGCGTCGCTCACGCGTCCGGCCACGGTCGCCTCGCCGGCGTTCACGCCGCCGCACGAGCGGACGGCGATCTCGGGGTCGGTCTCCGGGACGGGCGATCCGGGCGGCAAGAGCGTCGCGGTCCTGCCGTTCACGAACCAGGGCTCGGCGTCGGACGCGTACCTGGCCGAGGAGCTGACCGATGATCTCATCGACACGCTCTCGATGACCCCGGGCCTGCGGGTGAGGCCGCGCGGGGCGGCCTCGCGGCATCCGGGCGGCGAGGTCGATCCGCGCGAGCTCGGGCGCGAGCTCGGCGTGCAGATGGTCGTCGGCGGCTCGGTGCGGCGGCGCGACGGGACGGTGCGGATCAGCGCGCGGCTCGTCTCCGTCGCCGACGGCTTCCAGCTGTGGGCGAAGCGCTTCGACCGCCCCGAGACCGAGGTGCTGCGGATCAACGACGAGGTGGCCGAGGCGGTCGCGGCGGCGCTCACCCTCGACGGGGCCGCCCCGAGCCGCACGTCACCGAGCGATCCGGTCGCGCTCGACCTGTTCCTGCGCGGGCGCCACGAGTACCGCAGGTTCTGGCCGGAGCACCAGGCGCGCGCGATCGCGCTCTTCGAGCAGGCGCTCGAGCGCACGCCCGAGGATCCGATGATCCTGTCGGCCTACGCGCTCGCGCGCTCGCGCTTCTGGTTCTTCACGGATCAGGGCGGCGACCTGGCCACGCACGCGGCGACGCGCGCCGTCGCCGCGGCGCCCGAGCTGCCGGACGCGCGGCTCGCGATGGCGTCGGTGCGGTTCCAGCGCCTCGACGTGGTCGGGGCGATGCGGGAGCTCAAGGCGGCGCTCGCGTCCCGCTCCGGGAACGCCGAGGCGGAGGGCCTCATCGCCAGCATCCTGCTCGAGTGCGGCGCGTTCGAGGACGGCGCGCGGCGGGCGCGGTCCGCGCTGGCGCGCGATCCGGACGTGGTGCTCGCGGCCTACGCGCTGGCGCGCGCGCACGCGCTCCTGGACCAGTGGGCGGAGGGTGAAGCCGTGATCGCCGCGCTGCCGTCCGGGGCCAGCACCTCGGGCCACGCCATCCTGTGGATGCGCCGCGCGATGTGGCAGCGCGCCCCGGAGGTCGTCGAGGCGCTCTCGCAGAAGCGCGTGCGTGACGCCTTCCCGTACGCCCCCGATCCGTTCCTGTCGCTGATCGACGACGTCCTGGAGGACCGGCTGTCGGACGTCCGTTCGGCGCCTGCGCAGGGCGCGGGCCCGGGCGTCACGGCGCTGCGGCGCACGTCGTTCCTGCGGCAGCTCCAGGCGGAGATCGCGGCCTTCGTCGGCAAGTCGGAGCTCGCGCTGACCGCGCTCGATCTCTCGCTGGCCGACGGCCTGTTCGACCTGATCTGGATCGAGCGCTGCCCCGTCTTCGCGTCCCTGCGCGCGGAGCCGCGCTACGCGACCCTTCATGCCGAGGTGAAGCGGCGAGCGGCCGCCGTGGTCGCGGTGTACCGCGAGCGCTGACGCGCGCGGCGTCCGGGGAGCCGGCGTCCGGGGAGCCGGCGCTCAGCTCGGCGCGCGGAAGAGCGCGAGCACGCCGGTGTAGAGGGCGAGCCTCGCCTGGCCCGGCGCCCAGGGGGTGATCTCGAAGCTCGAGTGCATGCCGGCGATCGGGAGATCCGCGAAGCGCTGGCGCAGGATGCGCGCCTCCACGTCCGGCGCCCCGTACAGGCCCTGGCCGCGCCCGGCGCAGCTCAGGTAGAGCGCGAAGCGGGGGGCCGACCCGAGCGCGCTCCGGGACACCTGCCGGGCGATCCCCTCGAGCCCGGCGCGGGCGGCGGCGGCGTCGCGCACGGCGAAGGCGAGGCGCACGCCGGGCCTCGCGTCGTCGCCGAGCAGGAGCCCGCGCCGCGCCGGATCGACCCCGCGGATCGGCCGCAGCACGTAACGCTCGGAGCGGAGCGCCGCCGCGGGCTCCGCGGCCTCGCCGCGCGGCTCCGCGGTGCCGCCGCGCGGATCGAGCGGGTCGGCGAGCGCGGCGAGGACGAGCTGCTGGGGGCTGGGCGGCTCGCCGAGCGAGGCGGTCGCGGCGGACAGCAGGTCGAGCGCCGCCCGCCCGCCGGCGCGCAGCACGACCCCGCCGCTCACGTCCTCGATGGGGTGGAAGCCTTCGAGCAGCCTGGCGGCGGGCGAGGCGTCGACGATCGGCGGGGCGAACCCGGTGATGGCGAGGCCGATCGCCGCGCCTTCGAGCAGCTCGCCCTCGGACGTCACGCCGATGGCGGAGCCGGACGCGGTCCCGGCGCCGAACAGGCACGCGCCGGGCGCGCAGGAGGCGAACGCCTCGAGCATCTCGGGGGCGAACGCCCCGGGCCGGGCGAAGACGATGGCGGTCGCGGAGCGGTGGCCGATGGTGCGGGCGAGGGGCTCGCGCAGGCGGCGGCCCGGCTCCTCGGCGCGCTCGGGCAGCGCGAACGGGGTGACCCGACCGCCGGACCAGAGCACGCCGCTCGCGCCGGTGTCCCCCTCGATCTCGCCGCGCTCGCTGAGCACGCCCGCGGCCGGCACCACGCAGGCGGGGGTGCCGCGCCAGGTGCTACGGACGAGCTCGGCCACGCCCGAGGCGCGCTGGGCGAGCTGCCCGGACACGAAGACGACCCCGCCCGAGGCCGAAGGGACGGCGTTGCGCAGGTCGGCCAGGTGGTGGCGAAGGCCATCCGGCCCACAGGTCGCGGAGAAGCTTCGTGCCATGGCTGGCCCATCCATCCTAACCGAGCCCTCGCCCACTCGACAGGCCCCGCTGAAGAAGTTTATCGTGCGACAGTCGCGCCGACGCCTCGGGGCTTTCCCCACCGGGCGGCGCTCGAAGGACCGGGCAAGCTCGATGAGGATCGAATCATTTGGCCGCACCGACGTCGGGCGCCATCGACGCGCCAACGAGGATGCGTTCTTCCGGGACGACGAGCTCCGTCTCTACATCGTCGCGGACGGCATGGGCGGGCACGCGGCCGGCGAGGTCGCGAGCGCCGAGGCGGTCGAGACGATCTACGGCATGGTCAAGCGAGGCCTGCCGGCCATCGGCGACCCTGACGAGCCGCTGACGCAGCCCAAGGCGCGCGCCGTGCTGCGGATCCTCGAGGGCGCGATCCAGGCGGCGACGTACATGGTCTTCGCCATCGCCGAGCTCGACCGCGACAAGAGCGGCATGGGCACGACGATCAGCGCGGCGCTCATCGTCGGCGGCGCGCTCGTGACCGGCCAGGTGGGCGACAGCCGCATCTACCAGGTCCGCAACGGGACCGCGGTGCAGATGACCGAGGATCACACGCTGATCGCGTGGCAGATCAAGAACGGGCTCATCTCGGCGGACGAGGCGAAGAGCTCGCCTCACCGCAACGTGATCACGCGCGCGGTGGGCAACAGGGACTATGTCGAGGTCGACACCTCGATCGTGGCCGTGGAGCCGGGCGATCGATACCTCCTCTGCTCCGACGGGCTGCACGGCTATCTCCACGCCGAGGAGGAGATCGCGAGCATCGCCTCGAAGGGCGGCGACACGGCGGTCGACCTCTTCATCGAGCTCGCGAATCGGCGCGGGGGGCGGGACAACATCACCGCGGTGCTCGTCGAGGTGGGCTGACGCGCGGGCTGACGCGCCCGCTCGAAAGTCGGCTAGGCTGCGCGCATGGCGCTGAAGGACAAGCTGGTCTCCGAGGGGTTGAAGCTCGCCGCGAACCCGAACGTGGCGAAGCTGATGCAGGACGAGCGGTTCATGCGGCTGTTCATGACCGCGATGAGCGTGCCCGGCCGGGTCTCCTCGTTCACGGCGGAGCAGAGGGAGACGTTCGCCAAGGCGATGGGCCTGGCGACCGTCGAGGAGGTCCGCGACCTCAAGCGGACGGTGGCCTCCCTGGAGCGCGAGATCGCGAAGCTCAGGCGGGACGGCTGACCGCGGCGCGGCGCGGGCGAGGCGCCGCGCCCGGTCAGCCTCTACGCGCGCCGCCGGGTCACTTCGTGTCGCCGCGCGCGTAGATGCTGGCCACGTAGTCGAGCACGTCGCGTGCCGAGACCTCGTTGTACCCGAAGTACTTGATCATCCGGGTCTTGATGATGTCGATCTTCTCCTGCGTCTCCTTGTCGATGACGCTCGACACGAGGGTCTGGAGCTTGATCGCGTCCTTCTGGTCCTCGAACAGCTTGAGCTCGAGGGCGCGGCGCAGCCGGTCGTTCGTGTGCCACTCGAACTTCTTGCCGTCGACCGCGAGCGCGCCGATGTAGTTCATGATCTCGCGGCGGAAGTCGTCCTTGCGGTTCTCGGGGATGTCGATCTTCTCCTCGATCGAGCGCATGAGCCGCTCGTCCGGCTCGACGTCCTCGCGGGTGAAGCGGTCCTTCACCTTCTCCTTCAGGGTGTAGGACTTGATCGAGTCGATGTAGTTCGCGGCGAGCTTCTGGATCGCGTCCTCGTCGGCGCTGATCGCCCGCTGCACCTCGTTCTTGACGAGCTCCTCGTACTCGCGCTTCACCATCCCGATGCACTCGGTGAAGCGCTTGCGCTGCTCGTCGTTCGTGATGAGCGAGTGGTGGCGCAGGCCCTTCTCGAGCTCGCTCATGACCATGAAGGGGTTGATCGTCCCCTCGCCGAGGTCGTTCACGAGCGCGTTCGAGATCTTGTCCTGCACGTAGCGGGGGCTGATCCCTTCCATGCCCTCGCGCGACGCCTCCTTGCGGAGCTCCTTCACGGTGTCCTGCGTGTAGCCGGGCAGGACCTTGCCGTCGTAGAGCTTCATCTTCTGGACGAGCGACAGGTTGTGCTTCTTCGGGTCCTCGAGCCGGGTGAGCGCGGCCCACATCGCGGCGACCTCGAGCGTGTGAGGGGCGATGTGCTTGCCGCGGATCTTGTTCTTGTTGAAGTCCTTCTCGTAGATCCGGATCTCCTCCGACACCTTCGTGATGTAGGGGATATCGATCTTGATCGTGCGGTCGCGGAGCGCCTCCATGAACTCGTTGTTCAGGAGCTTCTTGTACTCGGCCTCGTTCGTGTGGCCGATGATGACCTCGTCGACGTCCGTCTGGGCGAACTTCTTCGGCTTGATCTTGTGCTCCTGCGACGCGCCGAGCAGGTCGTAGAGGAACGCGACGTCGAGCTTCAGCACCTCGATGAACTCGACGATGCCGCGGTTCGCGATGTTGAACTCGCCGTCGAAGTTGAAGGCGCGCGGGTCCGAGTCCGAGCCGTACTCGGCGATCTTGCGGTAGTTGATGTCGCCGGTGAGCTCGGTCGAGTCCTGGTTCTTCTCGTCCTTCGGCTGGAAGGTGCCGATGCCGATGCGGTCCTTCTCGCTGAGCACGAGGCGGCGCACGCGCACGTGCTGCATCACCTTCGACCAGTCGCCGCCGTACTTGTCCATCAGGCGGTTGAAGATGAAGCGGCACGCCGGGTCGAGGTCGCCCTCGGAGCGGACCTGGAACTGCGGGCTCGAGAGGCCGAGCTCGTGGAACGCGCGGTCGCGCCAGGACGGCGGGACGAGGCGCAGCGGCTCCTCGTGCATCGGGCACTTGAAGCGGGCGCTCTCCGTCCCCGCCATGCCGACGTCGTCGAGGTTCACCCAGTCGAACGTGTAGAGCGCGCCGTCGGGGGTCGTCGAGTAGTGCTCGATCCCCTTCTTGAGCAGCCGGGCGATCGTCGACTTGGACGAGCCGACCGGGCCGTGCAGCAGGATGACGCGCTTCTCCGGGCCGTACCCCTCGGAGGCGGCCCGGAGCACGTGGACGAGCCGCATCAGCGGGATGTCGAGCCCGTACACGGCGTCGGCGCCGCCGTGCATCTCATCCTTGAAGAAGTTGTACCGGATGAGCTTCTTCTTGTTGTCCGTGTACTCCTCGATGCCGTAGCGGATGATCATGTCGTACGCCCGCTGGAACGCGTTGCGCGTCACCTGCGGGTTCTGGCGCACGATCTGGAGGTACTCTTCGAACGAGCCCTCCCACGCGAGATCGCGGTAGAGCGCGAAGTCCTGCAGCGCCGCGATCTTCTCAACCATCCCTGTCCGCAACTCGCCCATTTCGCACCTTTTTCTCCGGGGCGACCGCGGGGCGGCCTTGGCCGCCGGAGGTGCGGGAGCGAAGCCCGGCTCTCCGAGCTCCGCCCTCGATCGTGCGCCGCGCGCCCAGGGGGAACCCAAGCTTAACACCGATCCCGGGGAGGCAAGCTCGCCGCGCCCTGGAGCTTTCTCCATCCGGAACGGGAATGGACTGCGGCGCTGCCCGATAGCGCAGGTGAAGCCCGGAGGAGGTGCGAGGGCGCCCGCGGGCAGGCGACGTCAGCGAGGCGCCGGCGCGCCGGAGCGCGCGCCCTGTGCTCCCCGGGAGAGCCCTCCGCTCTCGACGACGCCGGGCCAGGAATCGACGTACTCCGACGGCTGGCCGGGCCCGGAGGCGTCGATCCAGAAGAGGCGGCCGGTGCCGGGGCGGCGCACGTCGACGTGGACGAACTTGCTGTTCGGGTAGAACCCGCAGCCGACGTCGTCGAGCGTGCGACAGAACTGGAACAGCGCCGCGTTCGGGACGCCCATGACGAGGATGTCCATGGCGCGCCCCTCGGCGTGCTGGCTGTGGTGACCGCCGGAGGCCTTCCCCCGCGCCGGCCCGTCGCTGGCGGGGCGCGGCCGGTAGCCGCTGAAGATGTGGACCCCGCGGCGCGGGAAGGCGTCGGCGATCTGCTGGAGCGCCCAGAGCAGGCGCGGGTGGACGAGGCGGACCTGGGGCACCCACTCGAGCGCCCGTTGCCACGTGCCTTCGTCGGGCTCGTCGGGCAGCAGCTCGCCCGGGTCCGGCGCCTCGGGGGGGCGCGCCATGATCGACAGGCGATCGAGCGCGCCGGGCGCGACGGAGCCGTCGCAGCGCACGAGCTCGAAGGCGTCGTGCTGTCCGCCGTACCGGGCGAACTGGACCGGGCCCCGGCGGCAGCGCCAGTCAGGGGGCTGCTTCTTCGGCGGGTCCCAGAGCAGATCGAAGCCGTTCGACGAGAGGCTCGGCCCCGTGGTCGCGAGGAACGGCGGGCCGAGGATCGGATCGAGCTGGCGGAGCCACGCCGGCGCGGCCGGATCGAGGTGAAGGGATCCGGGCGGCTCGAACGGGGAGAGGGGCGAGTACGCGCTCGCGAACGCCGGGGCGCCGGGGGCGGCGGCGGCGAGGCTGCGCTCGCCGAGGTCGGCGGCGTCCGGGCGCGCGTTGCCCCAGGCGAGCTGCCACCACGGCTGCTGCTGCCATTTCCCGTACGCGCTGCTCATGTAGAGCCGGAGCGGGCCGGGGCGTTCGACGGCGGCGTTGCGGAAGGCGCGGAGGAGCGGCAGCTCCGGCGCGACCGTCTCGTTCAGGTTGAAGCTCGCGCGCTTCGGCGGCTCGTCGAGCAGGCTGGCGCCGGCGTCCGGCGGGGCGGCGACGAGCGCGGCGGCGAGGCCGACGGCGGCGAGGCTGGGGACGGCGGCGCGGGACGTTGCCGGCATGGGGTCGACGAGGAAGGGCGAGACGGGCGAGACGGGCGAGGGAAGGTAGCTCACCCGGCGGGTGGGCGACCCTGATTTGCCACAAACCGCCAGCGCGGGGGATGAAAACCCACCTGGGCGCGGCGGAGGCCCTCTTCCAGCGTTGTTCGCCCAGCGTTGTTCGCCGCTCGCGCGGCCGGCTCAGGGGGCTGCGGAGGCGCGCGTCAGCCTGTCCCGCACGGCGTCCCACGCCGGGTCCTCGGGGACGGCGGCGATGACGATCACGTCGCAGCCGGCGTCCTCGAGCCGGTGCAGCGCGGCGTAGAGCGCCGCCGCATAGCCGGCTGGATCCGCGGGGAGGAGCTCGGCGTGCGGCCCGGTCGCGGTGCGGCGGCCGTGCTCGATGGCGCCGGCGCGCGCGCCGGCCCGCGCGGCGCGCTCGATCTCGCCGCGGACGGCCTCCGCGGGGACGAGCGCCACCTGCGCGTGCGGGGCGTAGTGGCGCGCGTGCGTCCCCGGGGACGGGGCGCGCTCGGCCGGGGCGGTGATCAGCCCGGCGGTCGTCTGGAGCGGCACGAGGGCGGCGATCGTCTCGGCGGCCACGTGCCCTGGGCGAAGCAGCCGCGCCGGTGAGGTCGTGACGTCGACGATGGTGGACTCGATGCCGACGGCGGTCGGTCCGCCGTCGAGGATGGCGTCGATGCGCCCGCCGAGGCTCTTCTCGACGTGCTCGGCGGTGGTCGGCGAGATCTCGGTGGAGCGGTTGGCGCTCGGCGCGGCGATCGGCAGCGCGACGGCGTCGAGCAGGGCGCGCGCGACAGGGTGCACGGGCACGCGGATCGCCACGGTCGGCCCGCCGGCGGCCACGTCGTCGGCGACGCGGTCGGGCCGGCGCGCGACGACGAGGGTGAGGGGACCCGGCCACATCGCCTGCGCGAGGCGCTCGGCGTCCGCCGGCCAGGCGTCGGCGAGCGCGCGGGCGGCCGCGACATCCAAGACGTGGACGATCAGCGGGTTGCCGGGCGGCCGGCCCTTCGCCTCGAAGATGCCGCGCGCCGCGCGCGCGTCGTCGGCGCGCGCGCCGAGCCCGTAGACCGTCTCGGTGGGGAAGGCGACGAGCCCTCCGCGTCGGAGGATCTCGGCGGCCCGTGCGATGGATGCCGCGTCCGCGGCGAGCCGCTCGGTTCGCATGCGCCGCGGTCCATGTTGCCCGTGCGCGCGGGAGGCAAACGAAAACCGACGGGGGCGGTCCCGGGTCGGCCGCGCGGGCGGAGGAGCGGCTGTCGCGGTCGGCGTCGATCCAGGGGGGCGCGGTCGTGGCAAGGCGGACGCGCTGCTCGCGCGATCGGCCGGGGCGACGCCGCCGCGGGGTCTCGACCCCCCGGGCGCTCGCTCCGAACGGGCGCACCATCCCCAACGCGTCACCGACGGCGGAGGCGGACGGCGCCGTGATCGACTTGCGCTCGCGTTCGATCAGCACTTGCTTTCAGCCTCCTGGCGAGCTGAACGCCCCGCTCACGATGCACGGCGACCGTACATCGCGCCCGAGCAGACAGCGCGGCTGCGGCGTCGAGGTCCGCGAGCACGAGCTCGGGCGGTCGATGGTGACGTCATCCACCTGGCCGAACTCGCGAGCCGTGCGGGCGACGAGGAGCATGGGCGCGAGCTCGGCATGGCCCCCTCCGCCGCTGCAGCCGCAGCGGTCGCGGAGCACGCCGGCGCGCACGGTGTCGTCGCCGTGGCCAAGCGAAATCGTCGCGGTGCAGCGGATTTCTGGACGAGGACTGTTCGCCAACCACATGGTTGATGAACACCCGGACCACTGAACGGTCCCGCCAAACTGTGCCCCATACTGAACAACAGACGGACGCTCCAGCAGCTGATGGGTGTATGTCCTTCATGAACTGCACAGCGTAGCGCGGGAGCGAGCGGCTCAGGGGCGAACTCGGCGCCGTCCCGCCGCATGCTACTTACGACGTCGCGTTGGACAGCTGTAGGTTGATGATCGAAAGGTCCGCTTCGGAAAGAAACAGCTTTTCTGCAATCTTCGATAGCGGCAGATCTTGTTGAACCTCCTGAAGGGCGTTCGCAATCATGGTGGGTACTTCCGGTGGGGGCTCAAACATTTCTCGAAGCCGTTCGTTTCTAGCATTCAACTGCACGAAAGCGCGGCGATACGTTGCCTCCGAGATGCGTCCGAGGTCGTACGCGCGTCGCACTAGAGCCTGAACAGATACTCGCCAACGTTGCTTAAGCTCGTAGAAGTGGTCCCAGTTCAGCCAGCCAGGGCACTCTGGTAAAAAGGACTCGCGCGGAAGCAGGAACGCCGCTGCAAACCGATTCGCTTGACGCTCCAATTCAGGGCTTCCTGGGGTTACGTCTACATGCATTACGAGATGTCCGAGTTCGTGTGCTGCGTCATAGCGCACCCGACTGGGTTCAGTGTGATCGACTAAGAATATGATTGGCCGTCTCGTGTGCCAGGCAGAAAATGCGTCGATTTCTCTACAGGTTTTTGGGACTACCGTTACGATGATGCCTTTGCTCTCCAGTAGCTTGACAATGTTCGGGATCGGTCCGAGGCCAAGCCCCCAGTGTCGACGAACTGCCGCGGCACATTGTTCGATGTCCTCGGCCGTTGTTGCTGTGCAGGCCGCGGAGCTGACCTGTTCATGCGGAAATTCGATCTCTTCTTCTAGCTCAGTGACCAGGTCGCAAAGAAGCACTCCGGCAGCTAGAACACGACGCCTCTCCCGCTGGCTCGCCGCTCGAAGGCTGCGAAAGTGACATTCTTCTGCCGTCATCAGCGGTGTTGCACCTGGTCGATAAGCGAAGAATCCAACCGGAACTCCGAGGGCCAGAGCCATGGCGGCGACCGTCTTTGCCTCAGGCTTCGCTCGGCCTGCCTCGAACTGGCCGACCGCAGCGGGGGTCTTCTGGATTCGGCTAGCTAATTCGGCCTTGGTTAGTCCACGTAGTTCACGGGCAAGCGTGAGTCGCGTTGGCGAAAATAAATGAGTCGCTAGATGTAGGTTGGAGCTGCCAACCGGAAAAAGCGGTTCATTCGTTCCCTTGCGATCCATCGCCCTTGTCTTTCTTTTCTCGGCGCTTGGGCTTGAGATCCTCTATCTTCTCATCCGGGGCACGATGGCCGTTCTGCTGGGTGACGGCGACTGGAAGGGGATGCTGATCCTTGACCCAAATGGGATGGGCATAGGCCCAGCTCGTGATCCTTTTCCCCTTTGTCGTGCCTGGGAAGCAGAGGTAGGCTGCCTCGAAGCCGTCTTCATTGTTGCCCAAGTGCCCGAGCACCAGCTTCCGCGCCTTGTCCAGCCCAAGATCGAGGCCACGAAGCCAAAGCTGAATCTCGTGCATCTTGCTGACAGCTCCCTCGTTCTTGGGGAGGCATTTCATGATGTCTTCTGTTGCGTGGTGCCCAACTCTGTGGCAGGCGATCTCGTACTCATTCACCTTCAGGCGAAAAGTTGGATTCCGACTAGCCAGCTTGATAGAGCTTCCGGAATCCTTCGCCTCCTTGATTAACTCGTGGACTGCGAAACCGTAAAGGTTGAATCCGAACATCTGTTCGTTGCTTCCCCGGTCCGCAACATGGTGCTCACAGGTGGTGTCGTACGCACGCTTCAGGGCAGCGACGAACCTATCCCTCACCGTCGTCTCATTGAAGGTCGAGAAGAACGTCGGGCCAGGTGACATCGAGACTCCTTATTGCTTGCCCGGCATCAAGCCGGACGGTGCCCGGCATCGAGCCAGCCGGGCGGAGATATGTGTAGCGTGATGCTCGATTCTGGTCAAGAAATGAAGTGACCTCGTGCGCCCTTGTTTGTTAGATAAAAAACATGTATGCAAGCGTAGGTGACATGCGGCGCCGCATGTGGAAGCTCTGGAACGCCGAGCGCGTCGAGCACGACGGGCATCGAGCACAGGAGGCGCCGCCGCCCAGGTGGCCGAACGCGTGAAGTGCGGCCGGCGTGGACTCGGGCCGTGGGCAGCCGAGCCCGTATTTCGCGGCGCTTCTACCTGGAGGAGAGGAGCCGGCGGTGCCGTCCACCCGGTACGACCGATCGTTCGGCTGTCCCCCGCGTGGTCTCGACCAGGCGCGGAGGCTCGTGGGGAGCCGGTGGACCGGTCGGGACCTGTTCATTTGTATGAAAAAATTCAATTTCTTCGGTTGGGACCTTCGTTCAGGCCTGAAAAGATCCTCCGCGATGGGTCGTGACCTTTCGGCGGCCTCGTAACGAGCGCCAGCGCTGGTCGTGACCTCCGTGACACCTCCTTTTCAGGCGGCCGGGTTGGTCTCGATCCGTCGGAAACCGGCGGTCCGCTTGACGGGCTCGCCGCCTCGTCATCTCCTGACCGGACACGCTGTACCCCAAACGAGGAGGTCTTTGCGATGTTGAAGCACCTGATGATCGAAGAGATGGTTGCGCTGTTGTCCCCGTGGGTCGAGAGCGCGCAACGGAAGCGGCTGTTCCTCTCGATCCCCGAGATCGCCGGCCTGCACCCGAAGGTGATCACAGCCCACGAGGCCGTGCTCGCGGTGCGCCCGAGCAAGGCCGGGCCATCGGCCAGGATGAGCGCCTTGAACGAGGAGGTCGCGCGGGTCGACGAGCGCCACGATCACCTCGCCAGGGCCGTGTGCTGGGGTATCGACGCGCACCGCGAGCATTGCCTCGGAGCGGACCCTCCGGAGCGAGAGCGCGCCGCGACCTGCGACCAGGTGCAACCGAGGCTGTTTCCGAACGGGCTCACCATCATCAAGGCCTCGCCGACCGCGGAGGCGGGCAACACAGCGCGGATCGCCCGGCTCCTCGACGAGGAGCCGTCGATCGGCGAGCTCCTGAAGGGGATCCCGGCGGCCGGGAAGACAACGCTGCTCCACACGACGCAGCGGTGGATCAAGACGGGCAAGGAGCTCGAGGCGATCGAGCACCAGCGGGACGAGCTCGCCGCGAAGGAAAAGACGGCGCCGGTGACCCGGGCGACGATCGCGGCGGCGCGCAGCCAGTGGTTCCGGGTCGTCTCCGCGGTGCTCTCCAACCTGGAGCTCTCCGATGCGCCGGCCGAGGCGGTCGAGACGATCCGCGGGCCCGTGCTGAAGGCCTCGGAGCGGGCCGGCAAGCGGTATGGCGGGGTGACCGCGGGCGAGGGGTCGAGCGTGGAGGAGCCGGGGCGGCCGGCGGTGGGTGAAGGCGAAGAGGAAGAAGAGAAGGCCGGCGCGGGAGACGGCGAGCTCGTGAGCTGAGGCGGCCCCTGCGGGCGTCGCCAGGTTAGCCGCCGGCCGGCTTGCAGCAGCACGTCCGGCCCCGAGCCCTGCTCCCCGGACGCGAGCGAGCAAGGCGAGACCTGTCTCACACGACGGCGGGAGTCTCACACGACGGCGGTACGCGCGACCACGCTGCCCGGAAGCCCAATTCAGCGCCAACCGATCGAGACGTTCTCCGTACGCGCAGCGCAGATCCTGTGGAGCAGCCAGAATTCAACGCAAAGGCGCAAAGGCGCAAAGGCGCAAAACGACGGAGAGAGAATGGCCGAGAAGGAGATGGCCAAGCTCGTCGTCGATGCGGCGATCGAGGTGCATTCCTTGGAGGCCCGGGGCTGCTCCAAACAGTCTACGAAGAGGCGCTTGCCTTCGCGCTTGGTGAGCGTGAGGCAGGGTATCCACCGCGTGGCCGACGTAGTGCAGGAATGACTCCTTTCCCCCTCCCTTGCCTTTTGCGTCTTTGCGCCTTTGCGCCTTTGCGTTAAATTCCGGCTTCCCGCTGCGATTGTCAGGCTCCGCCACCGCTCCAGCGACCAAGGTCCGGGAGGAGACGGCCCAACCAGCAGCTGCCCCCGACGCTCCGCCCGGCCGTCTAGCGGGGCCGGGCGGCTGGGCACCCTGCGGCCGATCCGCAACTCGCTATGCCCTTGCTCGAACCATGCACCCGTACGTCTACAGAGGAGGGGAGCCACGGAGCTCACGGCTCCACCGCGCGGCCGAGGGAGCGGCCGTCGCCGTCGGCGTCGATCCAGAGCGGCGCCGTCATCGCGAACGGCAGGATCTCGCCCGGATCCCCGGTGAGCACCGGCTCGAGCGGCCGCCGCCCCCGGACGATCGCGACCACGAAGGTGTCTTCGGCAATGGAGATCGCGCCGCGCGCGCTCTGCCCAGGCCGCTGGTCGCCGGGCGCACCGCCGGCCGAGGCGCCCCGCCGCGGCGGCCGTAGCCCGCCGCCGGCTCCGAGGACGACGGGGATCGCGATCTCGTCGAGGAGCGCGCCCGCGGGCGTCGTGCGCGCGCCTTCCAGGGGGATCGGCGCGCCGCTCGCGACGCCGCCGACGAGCACGTGGAGCTCGCGCGCGTCGACCCAGGGGGCCCGCTCGACGCGGATCGAGAGCGACAGCGGCACGCCGCGGGACCCGCGCCGCATCGAGGCGACGCCGCCCTGACGCGTGTCGCCGAGGCGCATCGTCACGAACGGACCGTTCGTGATCACGACGTCGCGCCGGCGCCGCAGGCCCGCGACGAGGTCGGCCACGTCGAGCCGGCCCGGATCCTCGTCGGCCACGGCGATGTACGTGCGCGGATAGCCCGCCTCCGCGCCGTGCAGCCCGTGGGTGTCGCTGGTCGCCGTCGGCGTGACCGGGCGGGACGCGCGGAGCAGCGCCCAGAGCTCCTCGAGCGCGCGGTCCCGCGCGGCAACCTCGCGCCCGGTCCAGACCTCGACGGCATCGGCGCCGGCGCCGTCCCCGACGATCTGCGCGAGCCGGCTCGGACCCTCGTCCGGCGCGCCCTGCGGCGCCCCGGGCGCGTGCAGCGGTGAGCCGCCGCCGTGCAGCGGTGAGCCGCCGCCGTGGCGCCGGCTCACCTGGACGACGCGCTCGCCGGGCAGCGCGCGCACCTCGCGGAGGATCTCCCCCGCGGTCTCGTCGACCCACCGCAGCGCACCCTCGCGGGGCGCGGCCGCCTCCGCGCCGAGCGGGAACACGCTGAGGCTCCCGAGCCCGGCGCCGCTCCGGCCGCTCGTGAGCTCCACGCCCGGGAGCATGCGCAGCTGCGACTCGAGCCCGAGGAGGGCGATGTCCCGCCGGAGATCGGAGGCGGGGGCGAGGTTGTGCTCGCTCGCCACCGCGCATTCCACGCCCTCCGCCAGGTTCGACACGATCCGCGCGGTCGTGTCGACGCCCGCGTCGGCGCTCTGCGCGGTGTGCTGCCGGAGATCGCAGGCGATGTAGCCCGACGTGTCGACCACCCGCGCCAGCGTGAGATCGAGCCGCGACCTGCCGCCGTCAGCGATGTCGACCGTCGCCTCGGCCAGCGCGTACTCGGTCCCGCGCGAGGCGACGACCCGGAACCGCCCCGGGGGCAGGGAGATCTGGAGCTCGCCCGTGAGCGAAAGGTGGGGCGGCGATACGGCCTCGCCTGTCGTGGCGTCGAAGAGGCTGACCTTCGCCGGCGTGAACGGACCGAGGAGCTCCGGGTCCACGGCGGGCTCCGGGGCGCCGCGCTCTTGCAGCTGAAGGTCGAGTCGGCCGGCGCCGGAGAGCGCGAGCCGCGCGGGGGCGATCTCGCCGGCGCGGATCCGGATCCGAGCGCTCCCGAGCGCGCGGCGGCCGCTCCCTTCGAAGCCGACGAGGTAGAGGCCGGGCGGGGCCTCGGCGGCGAGCGGCGCGTCCTCGCCGGTCCGCAACCACAGCTCGAGCGCGCCGGCGGCCGGCGCGGCGCCGCCCTCGGCGATCGGGGTCAGCGTCGCCCTGCCGGCGAGCGGCGGGAGCGGCGCGCCGCGGGCGTCCACGAGCGCGAGCGCCACCCCGCCGGGCGCGCCGCCGCGGAGGAAGAAGACCTCCGTCGCGACGGCGAGCGAGTCGCCGCGGGGCGCGATCGCGAGGACCCGCCGGTAGGCAGCGCGCCCGCCGGGCGGCAGCGCGGCCTGCCAGGCGAACGTCGCGTCGCTGAAGCCGGCGCCGCTCCGCGCGCGGATCGTCGCGCCGTCCGCCGGGACGAGCGCGTACGCGACGCCGGCCCCGACGCCGGCCAGGTACGGCGCCTCGTGCTCGCCGCGGTGCCCCGGCGCCACGCCGGGCGCGACGTGCTCCGTCGACCCCCAGTGGACGACGTCGCCGAGGTCGAGCGCCTCGACCGGGCGGTCGCCGTCGTTCCGGAGCGACGTCGCGATCACGACCGCCCGGCCCTGCGCCCCGAGCGTGTAGCGGGTGGTGACGGAGAGCGCGCCGCCGGCGAGCTCGCGCCCGCGCACCTCGCCGCGCGCCTCGATCCAGGCGGCGCCGTCCTCGCCGGCGCCCGTCGCGATGTCGCGGTAGAGCACCTGCCGCGGCGGCGCGCCGATCCGCGGGACGAGCTGCCCGAGCTCGTCGCGCCGCGCCCGCGCGTCCGCCGCGTCGATGAGGTGGCCGCCGCTCTCGGCGAGGCCGGTCCCCGGGCCCAGCTGATCGACGACCACGGCGATCTCGTCGTTCTCGAGCACGTAGTCGCCGCGCCGCCCCGCCGCGAGCGGCCCCGAGAGCGCGTCCGCGGGCCCCGTGATCCGCCGGACGCGCGCCGGCCGCGCCGCGCCTTCGGCCCTCGGGCAGAGCTCGCCCTGCTCCCCGCCGCCGTGCCCCCACCGGCAGAGCATGCCGAGGCGCCCGGCCGCGCCGGAGGACACGACGACGCTGCCGCCCTGCACGGGCGGCGCGCAGGTCGCGCTGGCGAGCGCGAGGGCGGCCAGGCCCGCAGGGCTCAGCGAGCGGCGCGCCGCGCGCCAGGCGCGCGCGGGGAAAGCGGGGGGGCGGAGGGAGCTCTCGGGCGAGCGGATCATCGGTGCTGTTCCGATGCGCGGCCGCGGCGCGGCTTGGGTCAGGACCGATCGGTGGCGGTCACGCCGCCGGCGGCTCGGCTACTCGTCGTCCGCCATCTCCGGGTAGTCGCCGGGCGCGAGGTTGTCGAACCGGGTGCACGACGCGGTGAACCGCGTCATCACCTTGCCCGTCGGCCCGTTGCGCTGCTTCGCGACGATGAGCTCCGCGATGCCTTTGTGGTTGGTCGTCTCCGCGTTGTAGTACTCGTCGCGGTAGATGAAGATGATGTTGTCGGCGTCCTGCTCGATCGCGCCGGACTCGCGGAGGTCCGACAGCTGAGGGCGCTTGTCCTTGGTGGTCCGGGTCTCGACCGCGCGGTTCAGCTGGGAGAGCGCGATGACCGCCACCTTGAGCTCCTTCGCGAGCTGCTTGAGCCCACGGGAGATCTCGCTGATCTCCTGCTCGCGGCTGTTCACGCCGTCCCGCCCCTTCATGAGCTGCAGGTAGTCGATGACGACGAGCCCGATGCGCCGCCCCGAGTTGCCGTCGCTGGGCGCCCGGTCGTACTCGGCCTGGATGCGCCGCACCTTGGCGCGCAGCTCGAGGAGGGTGATCGCCGGCGTGTCGTCGACCCAGACGGGCAGGGTCGAGAGGAACGACGCGGCCTCGGTCAGGCGGCGCCAGTCGTCGGGCTGCAGGAAGCCCTGGCGGAGCTTGCCGAGGTCGACGCGGCCCTCGCAGCAGACCATACGTGTCGCGAGCTGCTCGCGCGGCATCTCGAGCGAGAAGACGGCGGCGCCGAAGCCGGGCTCGTGCCGCTCGATGCCGTGCCCCGCCTGGTCGGGGCCGGGGGAGCTCACCGTGCGCGGCGACGCCACGTTCACGGCGAGGTTGAGGACGAACGACGTCTTGCCCATGCCGGGGCGCGCGGCGATGATCGTGAGGTCGCCGTCGTGCAGGCCGGCCGTCTTGGCGTCGAGCTTCTCGTACCCGGTCGAGATGCCCGTGATGCGGTCGCCGCGCTCCGCGGCCGCGGTGATCTGCTCGAACGCGGCCTTGAGCACCTGCGCGAGCGGCTGCGTCGCCGTCCCCTGGGGCGTGCGCGCGAGCTGGTAGACCGACTGCTCCGCGCCGTCGATGAACTCCTGCACCACGCCGACGTCGCCGTACCCCTCGGCCGCGACGCGCTGGCACGTGGCGATGAGCTGGCGCACGCGCCACTTCTCGTAGACGACGCGCGCGTGCGCGCCGACGTGCGCGACCGCCGGCGTCGCGTCCGCGAGCTGGGCGAGGTACGCCGCGCCGCCCACCTGGGCAAGGCGCTCCCGGTCGCGCAGCCACGAGGCCACCGAGACGATGTCGAGGGGCGTGCCGGCGGACGCGAGCTCCTGCGCGGCCTCGTACACGCGGCTGTTCGCCTCGCTGTAGAAATGCTCCGCCTTCAGGATCTCGAGCACCCGATCGAGCGCGTCGCGGTGCAGCAGGATGGCCGAAAGCACCGCCGCCTCGGCGTCGAGGTCGTGCGGCGGCACACGTCCGGCGACGATGGGAGGCTCGACCCTCTGAGGCCGCTGGCCCCGGCGATCCATCATTCTCATCATCCGTGCATCTCCTCCCCACCGATTACCCCCATCCCGCCCCGAGCTTTTCCACAGGCTCCGAAATGGGCGACGCCCCGAAGGCGCAACGGTCCTTCGGGGCGTCGGGTGCAGGGTCGATTTCCGTCTATCAGAACATGGGCTGCCCTGAGAAGGGTTTCTGTTTGCATTGCAGTGAGCGTTCGTGCGGTGGGCATCCCAATGCAGGTTCCACGTTCGAGGGGCGCCGCTCCGATCGCGGGGCAGCGGCGCGCCGAGGCGCTGCCGAGGGCCGCAAGGTACGGAAATTGAGCAACCCCGGTCTCATCGCCATTTCCTTTCCCGCTTGACTCAGCTGCGATGACGCTTCGCGCCCGGGCATGCGCCGTCGCGGGGAGCCGCCATTGTGGATCACAAAACGCGTCAAACAAGGATTGAACCCACCGAAGTGGTCTGCGTGGGCGAAGCGCTGTGGGACCTCCACGCGCCGGAGGGCATTCCGCTAGAGCGGGCAAAATTGCTGCGCCGCGTGCCGGGGGGCGGCGCGGTGAACACCGCGACGGCGCTTGCCCGGCTCGGCGTGCCTTCGGGGCTGTGCGCTGCGCTGGGCGACGATGCCCTGGGGCGGGGGCTGAAGGATGAGGTCGCCGCGGCCGGCGTCGATGTGGGCCGGCTCGCGCTGGGCGCGGCGCGCACCGGGCTGATGTTCGTGGCGATCGCGCGCGGCGAGGCGCGCTTCGTCGGCTACCGGCAGGGGGAGCTCGAGGCGCGCGCGCTCGCCGCGGCGCTGCCGGCGCGCTGGCAGACCCGGGTCGTGCACTTCACCGGGATCGCGCCGGTGCGCGGGGCGATCGGCGCGCTCGCGCGGGCAGCCGCGGGCGCCCGCCGCGAAGGGTGCGCCGTCTCGGTCGACGTCAACGCGCGCCCGCGGATGTGGCCGCGCGCCGGGCGCGTCGCGCCGCATGCGGGGGCGGACGTCGGCGTGCGCGGCTGCTTCCGGCTGTTCGCGCAGGCGGACCTCGTGAAGTGCAGCACCGGCGACCTCGACGTGCTGGGGATGACGGCGCGCGCGCTCCGCGAGCGGCTCCGGCCCGAGGCGACGCTGGTCGTCACCGACGGCGCGCGGGCGACGCTCGTGCTCGGCCCCGAGGGCGAGCGCGCGGTCGCGCCGCGCCCGGTCCGGCCGCTCGATCCGACGGGGGCGGGGGATGCGTTCTGCGCCGGGATGCTGGCGAGCCTCGTGTGGGAGGAGCAACCGCGGTGGGCAGACCCGGCGCTCCTGCTGCGCGCGGTGGCGCGGGGGCACGACGTCGCGCGGGCGTGGGTGAGGCGGAAGCGCGGGTGAGGCGGCCGTGGGCGGCGGGAGCGCGGGCGAGCCGCGCTTTGCGGGCGAGGTGGAAACGCGGGCGAGCCGCGCTTTGCGGGCGAGGTGGAAGCGCGGGCGAGCCGCGCTTTGCGGGCGAGGTGGAAGCGCGGGCGAGCCGCGCTTCCGGGCGCTACTTGGCGGCGACCGTGACCTCGACCGACGCCGTGATGGACGGGGCGAGGCGGATCACGACGGCGTGGGCCCCGAGCGTCTTGATCGTGTCGGTCTCGATGCGGCGCCGGTCGACGCTGAAGCCCTGCGCGGCGAGCGCCTCTTCGATGTCGCGCGCCGTGACCGAGCCGTACAGCTTGTTGCCCTCGCCGACCGGGCGGCTGATGGTGAGCTTCACCTGGTTGAGCTTGCCCGCGAGCTGCTCCCCCTCGGCGCGCGTCTTGGCGGCCCGCGACTCGGCGACCCGCTTCTCGTGCTCGATCCGGGACACGTTCTCGGCGGTGGCGCCGATCGCGAGGCCGCGCGGGATGAGGTAGTTGCGCGCAAAACCGGGGCGAACCTTCACGAGCTCGCCGCTCTTGCCGACGTTGTGGAGGTCCTCCGTGAGGACCACATGGATGTGGGTTGCCATGATCGACCTCCTACGCCGTCACGGTGAACGGCAAGAGCGCGATGTTGCGCGCGCGCTTGATCGAGAGGGTCACCTTGCGCTGGTGGCGCGCGCAATTGCCGCTGATGCGGCGCGGGACGACCTTGCCGCGCTCGGAGATGAAGTACTTGAGCGCCTGCGGGTCCTTGTAGTCGATGATCAACGCCTTGTCCGCGCAGTAGCGGCAGACGCGCTTCCGGCCCGTACGGCGGCGCCCCGGGGCGTCCGCGTTCAGGTCGGGCGTGCGACCGAAGTCGCGATCGTCGTAGTCCCCGCCGCCGTTGCGGCCCATGTCACTGTTGCGGCCGTTCATTGCTCAGCTCTCCTCCTCGTCGGCGGCGCCTTCCGTCTCGGTCTCTTCAGCCTCGTCGACGTCCGGCGGGGCCGCCTCGGAGCTCCGATCCATGCGGCGCTCCGGCTCGATCAGGCCGAGCTGACGCTCGCGCGAATCGTCGCGGTCGTCCTCGAGCGGCGTGAGCTCGAGGCGCTCGAACTTCACGTCCTCGTCGGCGATCGTGACGTCCTGGGCCTCGACGTCGTTGCGCACGAGCACCGTCTGGTACTTCAGCACGCCGTCGAAGAGGCGCAGGTTGCGCTCGATCTCGGAGACGACCTTCCCGCCCCCGAGGTACTTCAGGTACACGTACACACCGCGGCGGTGCTTGGCGATGTCGTACGCGAGGCGGCGGCGCCCCCACGTCTCGACCTTGGTCAGCCGGCCGGACTCGCGTCCGACGACCTCGGCGAGGCGCGACCCGATCTTCTCGGCGCCGTCGGCGTCGATGTCGGGTCGCAGGATGTAGATGGTCTCGTACTCTCTGGCGCGCCCGGGCGCCGTTACCTGTCGGCTCATTCTTCGGTCTTCCCTCTCGGCCTGTGGCCCCGGGGCGACGCCCCGGAGCGAGGAAAGGAGCAGCCTGTCGAGCGACGCACCGGCGAGCTCGACAATCTGTCTCCATCGAGGATCAGGGCTTCTGCGTCGGGGGGAGGGGATCCCTCTCGCCCTTCGCGGCAGGGGCTGGATCTCCCGACCCGTCCCCTTCGCCCTTCTGCCTCTTGCCCGGCTTGGGCCGGGTATTTCGAACGTTCATCGCGGCCTCGAAGCCGCGGGCGGCGACTTCTAGCACACTTTGGACAGCTTGCTTCAAGCAGTCGGGTAGGCCCGCGCGCTCGACGGCGTCGAACCCCGACAGCACGTAGTCCGCGACCTCGCCCCGGTAGCCCGCCGGCGGCCGCCCGATGCCGAGGCGGACGCGCCCGAAGTCGCCGGTGCCGCAGTGCGAGATGAGCGAGCGCAGCCCGTTGTGTCCCGCGTGCCCGCCGCCGACCTTCAGGCGAACCGTGCCGAAGGGCAGATCGAGCTCGTCGTGGAGCACGATCAGCGAGGACGGTGCGACCTTGAAGAAGGCCATCGCCGGCTGCACGCTGCGCCCCGACTCGTTCATGTAGGTCATCGGCTTGAGCAGGATCGCCGGCTGCCCGGCGATCTCCGCCTTCGCGTACACGCCCGAGAATTTCTCGCGGAACGGATCGGCCCGGACCTCGTCGGCCAGCGCGTCGATGGCCATGAAGCCGACGTTGTGCCGGTGAGCGACGTATTCCTTGCCCGGATTTCCCAGGCCGACCACGAGCAGCATGACGAGCGGGTTCTGCTGAGTCCCTGGAATCGAAGCAGGCCGAGCAGGCCGAGCCGGCGACGACGCGCGGGGACGGAGCGCAGGGCAGGGCGGGCCGCGCGCGCCTCGTTGTGTCGAGGCGAGGGGCGGCCCGCTCCCGCGCCGGGGCTACTTCTTGTCCTTCTTGTCGCCGCCCTTCGCGGGAGCGGCCGCGCCGCCCTTCGCGGGAGCAGCCGCGGCGCCGGCCGGAGCAGCGGCCGCCGCCGGCGCGCCGGCAGCAGGCTTCGCCTCTTCCTCGGCGCCGGCCTTCTCGGGCGCGTTGACGACCGCGATCGTCTGTTCGTCGGCGAGCAGGGCCTTCACGCCCTCGGGCAGCGTCAGACCGCTGGCCTTGTACGACTCGCCCATGTCGAGCTCGGTCACGTCGATCTCGATGAACGACGGGATCTTCTCGGGCAGGCACCGCACCGGGATGGTGCGGAAGATCTGCTGGAGGACGCCGCCGGTGACGACGCCCTTCGGCTTGCCCACGCAGCGGAAGGGGATCTGCACGTCGACGGGCTGATCGAGCTTCACCTGGATGAAGTCGGCGTGGACGAGCTCCCGTGAGATCGGGTGGTAGTCGTAGTCGCGCACCATGACGGTGAGCGTCTCGCCGTTCTCGATGGCGAGCTCGACCACGGAGTTCTTGCCGTGGTCGGAGCCGAGCACCTGAAGGAGCGCCTTCGGCGAGACGGCGACCGACTGCGGCGCGAGCTCGCGCCCGTAGGCGATGGCGGGAATCTGTCCGGCGCGGCGCAGGCGGCTCGACGCGCTCTTGCCGCTATCCTCGCGCCTCGTGGCGTTGAGCTTGATGATCTCCATGACGACGGCTCCAGAAGTGTTCCGGAGGCCCGCGGTGCGGTCCACTCCGGCGTAGGGTGCGGCGCTATAGCAAAACGATGAAGAGAAAGTCGAGCCTTCGTCGCCGGGCGACGCATTTTGTTGCGTGAGCGCGGGAATGCGGGGTGACCGGAGCGACAGAGGCGCCCGCGCGCCCCGCCGCCGGCCGCGCGCCGCCGGTCAGACGAAGAGCGAGCTCACCGAGTCCGAGTGGTGGATGCGGCGGATCGCCTCGGCGAGCAGGCGTGCCACCGAGACGACCTTGAATTTACCGGAGGCCCTCGCCTCGTCCGAGAGCGGGATCGAGTTTGTCACCACGACCTCGGTGAGGGGGGAGTCCTTGATGCGCTCGACCGCCGGGCCGGACAGGACCGGGTGCGTCGCGCAGGCGGCGACGCTCCTGGCGCCCTGCTTGATCAGGGCGTTGGCGGCGTTCACCAGGGTGCCGGCGGTGTCGATGAGATCGTCGAGGATGAGGCAGTGCTTGCCGGACACCTCGCCGATGATGTTCATGACCTCGCTCTCGTTCGCTCGCTCGCGGCGCTTGTCGATGATGGCGAGCGTGCCCTGGAGGCGCTTCGAGTAGGCGCGGGCCCGCTCCACGCCGCCGGCGTCCGGCGAGACGATGACCACGTCCTTGCCGTAGTGCTCGCGGAGGTGATGCTCGAGCAGCGCCGGCATCGCGTACAGGTGGTCGAACGGGATGTTGAAGAAGCCCTGGATCTGCCCGGCGTGCAGGTCGAGCGCGACGATCCGGTTCACCCCGGCGGCGACGATGAGGTCGGCGACAAGCTTCGACGTGATCGGCGTCCTCGGCGCGACCTTCCGGTCCTGCCGGGCATAGCCATAGTACGGGATGACCGCCGTGATCGAGCCGGCCGAGGCGCGGCGGAGCGCGTCGACCATGATCAGGAGCTCCATCACGCTGTCGTTCACCGGCGAGCAGGTGGGCTGGACGACGTAGGTGTCGACGCCTCGGACGTTCTCCTGGATGACGCAGAACGTCTCCCCGTCGGAGAAGCGCGACACACGCGACTTCCCCATCGGTTGCTCCAGAACCTGACAAATTTCCTGGGTGAGCGCGAAATTGGCGTTGCCGGAGAAGATACTGACTCTCTTAAACACGGCGCGCCTCCAGCCCATTTATGGGAGCGCGGCTCTATCAGTCGGGCATGGACACGTCAAGCAACTCTGTACATTGGACGCTTGGCTGTACAGGCGTATCGTGCCGGGCGACTCCGCTGTCCGCCGGCTTTTCGTTCGGCGCTCCTCCGGGTTAGGTAGCGGCTGTGGAGTATTTTGCTGCCGCCGCAGGCGGGCAGGAGGGGCGCGCCGCGGTCGGGCCGCGGGGCAGCCTCGTCATCATCGGCAACTTCGACGGCGTCCACCGGGGGCACCAGGCGCTGCTCGCCGACGCGGCGCTGGACGCGGAGCGCCGGGGGCTCGATCCGGTGGCGCTCACGTTCGCGCCGCATCCGGCGAGCGTCCTTGGCCGCACCCCGCCGCCGACGCTGACGGCGCTGCCGCGCAAGATCGAGCTCATCCGCCGCGTGCAGCCGGCGATCCGGGTGGACGTGGTGACGTTCGACCGCGCGTTCGCGGCCCAGACGCCGGAGGAGTTCGTGCGGCGCGTGCTGCTCGATCGGCTCGCCGCGCGCGTCGTCCTTGTCGGCGCGAACTTCCGGTTCGGCCACGGGCGCGCCGGGGACTTCACGACGCTCGGGCGCCTCGGCGAGGATCTCGGCTTCGAGACGCGGTCGCACCCGCTCGTCGGCGACGCCGAGGGGGCGTGGTCGAGCACCCGCGTCCGCGCGGCCCTCGCGCGCGGGGATCTCGAGTCGGCCGAGCGGATGCTGTCGCGCCCGCACATGCTGTCCGGCGTCGTCGCGCAGGGGGCCCGGCGGGGCCGGACGATCGGCTTCCCCACCTGCAACCTCGACGAGATCGAGGAGGCGCTCCCGCCGTTCGGCGTCTACGCGACGCTCGTCGATCGGGTGACGCCGTCGGGCCGGGCGATCGCGCTCGCCCGCGGCGTGGCGAACCTCGGCGTCCGGCCGACGGTCGAGCCGTCGAGGCAGGCGCGGCCGAACCTCGAGGTGCACCTCTTCGACCTCGACGAGGATCTCTACGGCGCGGCGCTGCGGGTGCACCTGATCGCCCGGCTGCGCGAGGAGCGGCGGTTCTCGGGCCTGCCGGAGCTCAAGGCGCAGATCGCGCGCGACGCCGAGGCGGCGCGCGCGCGGCTCGCGCCGCTCGTCGAGGATCCGGCGGCGGAGGGCGCCTTTCGCTGAGCGGCCGCGCGACGTGGGCGAGCGTAGGATGTGGTAGCGTCCCCGGCGATGGAGCGCCGGGAGCTCGACGGGCTGACGCGGGAGGAGCTGATAGCGCGCGCCGAGGGGCTCGGGGTGCCGCGGCCGCGCGTGCTCACGAAGGCCGAGCTCGTCGACGAGATCCTGGCGCGCACCGCGCAGGGCGAGCCGGAGCGGGCCCGCCTGCGCGGCTTCCTCGGGCGGGCGCGCGATCTGCTCTCGCGCGTCGTCGAGCGCGGCCTGCACATGCCGGAGACCGCGCGCGCGCTGCGCGGCGAGGCCCCGCCGGAGCCGGAGCCGTGGCCGCCGCCCCCGCCGCGGCCGCGGGCCACCACGACGCTTGCCGAGATCTACGCGTCCCAGGGGCATACGGACCGCGCCATCGCCGTGCTCGACGAGCTCCTCGCGCGCGAGCCGGAGCACGAGGAGGCGCGGCGGCTCCGGGAGCGGCTGATCGAGAAGGCGCAGCGCGCGCAGGGAGAGGGCGCGGAAGCGCGAGGCGCGGGCGCGGGCGCGGAGGACGTGGAGGAGGAGGAGTACGCGGAGGAGGAGGACGCCGGCGCAGACACGGAGGACGCCGGCGCAGACACGGAGGACGCCGGCGCAGACACGGCGAACGCCGGCGCAGACACGGAGGCCGCCGAGGCGGAAGCGGACGCCGGCGCAGACACGGAGGCCGCGAAGGACGCTGGCGTCGAAGCCGCGGGCGCTCCTGCCCCGGGGGACGCCGGCTCGAGCGAGCCGATCGAGCCCCCCATCGCGGGCGAGCAGGACCGGCAGCCCGAGCCCGTCTCCGTCGCTTCCGAACCCGCCCCGGCGCACCCGCCGCGCGATCCCTCGCCAGCGGAGGCTCCAGCGCCGGCGGCCATCGCGGAAGGCGTCGCCGCGGGCGCGGCCCTCGGCCTGGCTGCGGCCTTGCAGGACGAGCGCGCGGAGCTGCCCGCGCGGTACGACGTCGACGAGATCGTCGGCCTCGCGGTCGATCCGGAGACGCTCTACGTCTACTGGGAAGTGCGTCCCCGGACGCTCGCGCGGGCGCGCGCTCGCCGCGCGGAAGGCCAGCTCGTGATCCGCGTGGTCGCGGTGCTCCCGAGCTGGGAGCGGCCGGTGGTCGCGCAGCGGGATCTCGCCATCGACGCGCTCTTCGGCGACATGTTCGTGCGCGACATCCCGGCCGGCGCGCACCTCCGGATGTGCACGGGCTGGCTCGACGGCGACGTGTTCGAGCCCTTTGCGGTGGGCCTCGAGGTCGCTGCGCCACGCCCGTTGCCGGTCGCGCCGAGGCCGCCCCCGCCGGAGCCTGAAGCTTCCGCACAGGCGGCGCTGCAGGACGAGATCCCGGCGGACGGCCCCACCGCACCGACGAGCGACGCGCCGCCGCGCCTCGAGGGCGCCGCCGGCGATGCGCCGTCCCCGGCGTCCGGTACGCTCGACGTGGCTGGAGCGTCGCTGCCAGCTTCAGGTGCGAGCGGTCAGGCTGGGGGACCCGCCGCCGCGACGCAGGCTGCGAGCGCGGATCCCCTGACCGCACCTCCACCGGCGCCGAGCGCGCCGGTCGCGCGCAGCCGCGCGAACACCGGGGCGGCCGCGGCGGCGCCCGCCGGCGGCAGCGATGTCGCCACGCAGGCTGCCGCGCCGGCCGCGGGTCATGAGACCGCTGCGGAAGCTGCCGTACCGGCCGCGAGCGGCGACGTAGCCACGGCGGCCCCCGCGCCCGTGTCGAGCAGCGAGACCGCTCCCGACGTTGCCGCACCGGCCCCGCTCGACGGCCCCGCTCCCGGCGCGGTCACGCCCGGCCCCAGCGCAGCGATCCCTGCAGCGCCGGCGCTCGTCTCGACGAGCGAAGGGCCTGCCCGCTTCCCGGCGGGAACGGCGCCGACCTCGGAGGCGCTCGCGGAGGCCGTCGCGGCGACCCGCGGTCCGTCGAGCGAAGGGCCGCCCCGCTTCCCCTCGGGGAGGGTGCCGACCCCGGAGGCGCTCGCGCAGGCGGTTGCGGCGACCCGCGGCGGGTCGAGCGACCTTGTCCGGGGGGGCGACCGGGGCGCCTGGCCGGGGCCCAGCGGTCAGCCCCACGCCAGCGAGGCGCTCCGGCGCGCCGGGCGAGAGTCCAGCGGTCAGCCCCACGCCAGCGAGGCGCTCCGGCGCGCCGGCGCCGGGCAAGCCCGCTCCCCGGGCGGCGGAAGCGAGCTGCGCACCGGCGCCGAGCGGGCTCGGTCCCTCGGCGGCGGAACCCAGCTCTGGCGAAGCTTCGCCCCCCGGGCGCGCCCGCCTTCGGGGAACCGCTGAGCGAGCCGGACGATCCGCTCACGCAACTGGCGGCGCGCGGTGGTCGACCCAGCTCGGGTGCAAACGAATCACCGATCCATCGCCCGCTCCGTTCTCTTCCTCCTCGGCGCGCTCGCCTGCGCCCTGTCCGCGCCAGAGGCGCGCGCCGAGCTCCCCTTCGACGAGGAGCCCACGGCGCTCGACCCGCGCGTGGACCGCCTCGACGCCGCGCCCCACGAGCTCTGGGCGCCGTCCCCGGGACGCGCGCAACCGCTCTGGGTCTCGCTCCAGCTCGGCCTGGCTCGGCTCGAAGGCGGCGAGCGCTCCGTCAGCGGCATGCTGCTCGCGAGCATCCCCCTCGAGCGGCTGTCCGAGCGCCCCGGCGCGCTCCCGCCCTCCGCCATCGCCGAACCCGAGGCGCCTCGGCTGAAACCTGCCCCTCCGAGCCCGCCCCGCGCGGCGCCGGCGCCCGCGCTCCCGGAGGCACCTCCCGCGGCGCCGCCTGCCGAGGTCGAGCCGCCGCTCCCGCTGCCGGTCCGGGTCACGCCGGCCATGGCCCGCGCCATCGTCGAGGCGGCGCTGCGGCGGTCGCGCCTCCTCGATCCCGAGGCGCGCATCGACGCCATCGCGTCGCGCGCCCGGACGTCGTCGCTGCTCCCGGAGCTCCGGCTCCGCGTCTCGCGCCTCGTCGACGAGGCGGAGAACCTGGCCCCCACCGAGTACGATCCGGCGCGGAGGACCGCCTCCGGCGGCATGAGCCTCTGGCTCGAAGCGCGCGCGACCTGGCGGCTCGATCGCCTGCTCTTCGCCGACGAGGAGATCGCCCTGGAGCGCCTCCGCCGCGAGCGCGCCGAGCTGCAGGCGAAGCTCACGGCGCGCGTTCTCGATCTGCTCTTCGCCTGGCAGCGCGCCGCCGCGCTCTCGGCCGACCCGGGCCGGAGCCCCGAGGAGCACCGCACCGCCACGCTCGCGGCGATCGAGGCCGAGGCGTCCCTCGACCTGCTCACCGGCGGCTCGATGACCCGCTGGCGCGCCGCGCGCGAGTGAGGCCGCGCGCTACAGGAGCGTCTGCGAGAGCGTCACCTTGCGCCTGCCGGTCCCGGTGTCCCCGTCGGCATCGGTGACGGTCACCTCGACGTCCACGACCTTCCCGAGCAGCTCGTCGATCGTCCGCTCCCCGTCCAGCCGGAACCGCAGCCCGGCGAGCTTGCAGAAGCCCCCCTCGTCCTGATCCAGGGTGAAGATGATCTTGAGCGGCTCGATCGCGTACCCGAGCTCGGGCACGAGGCCGCTCACCACCGTGATCGAGCCGGACCGCCGGAGGTTCTTGAGCCGGATGGCGACGAAGATGTGGAACCCGCCCTGCGGTCCCGCCTCCACCTGGACCTCGTCGAGATCCTCGAGCGGGAAGTAGTCGGCCTGCCCCTCGCCGACGGCGACGACCGGCGCTCCCCCGCCGGACGGCTTGCAGGCGTCCGGCTCGGCGTCCGCGTTCCACGAGGCGCTGTACGGCGCGAGCCGCCGGGGATCCACGTCGGGGGCGCTGCAGCCGCCGGCCACGCAGGTCTGCGGCGCCGGGCACGTGGGATCCCCGGGCGCGACGGCGCACTCCCGCTCGAGGCGCACGGGGAGCAGCAGCGTGCGGCCGCCGATCACCCGGGTCGACGCGGTGCGGGCGAGCAGCGGCCGCTCCGCGTCCTCCGCCCCGAACGCCTCCAGAAAGATCTCCACCGCCGTCCCGTCCTCGAGATCGCTGAAGAAGAACTCCCTCGGGAAGAACAGCTGCCCGCTCTTCTGCGGCAGCACGTCCTCGCGGAGCAGCTCGCCGCCGGCGCGCAGGACCACGCGCATCCGAGCGAGCTCGACACCGGCGCGCAGCTCGCTCGTCACCCCGATCACCACGGTCCCGGTGGTCGGTCCCGGAGGAGCGCCGCAGCCGGCGATGACCAAGAAGCAGAGCGCGAGGGCGGCGAGGAGGGCGGGGCGCACGGCAGGAGGCGGCGTTACTGGATGCCCTCGAGCGCCGCCAGGAAGGCGTCCGGGCCGACGAAGTCGTTGAAGCGCTTCCGCTCGGCCCCGGTGGAGTCGTAGATCACCACCGTGGGCAGGCCCACGACCTTGTACTTGCCCTTCACCGCGTCGATCTGCGGATCCTCGTCGTCCGTCGCGTCGACCTTCACCGCGACGAAGTGCGCCGCCTTGGCCATGACGCGCGGATCCGAGAAGGTCTCCTTGTCGATCTGCTTGCAGGCGCCGCACCACTCCGCGGTGAAGTCCACGAGCAGCGGGCGCTTCTCCGCCCGCGCCTTCGAGACGGCCACCGGCTCCTCGTGCAGCCACGTGAGCTGCCGCGGCGCGGCCTCGCCGGCCACCGCCGACGGGACGGGCGAGGCGAGCCTCGGCAGATCCAGGCTCGCGACGAGCAGGAAGCCGCACGCCACCGTGAGCGCGATCCCGAGCCCCTTGCGCGCCTTCACCCCGGGGCCGCCGTCGTCCCAGGAGAGGTGCACCGCGCCGAGCGCGAGGCCGACCACGACGAGGCCCGCCATGACGGCCATGAACACCGGCGTGGGCTGCGCGAGCGACGACAGCGCCGGGAACGTCGTCTTCAGGAAATAGAGCGCGACGATCAGCATCACGATCCCGAAGAACGACTTCACCCCGAGCATCCACTTGCCCCCCTTCGGCAGCGCGACAGCGAACACGCCGACGAGCCAGAACGGCAGGCCGAGCCCGATGGAGAAGGCGGCGCCGACCAGCGCGCCGAGGCCGATGCTCTGGGTCTGCCCGATCCAGAGGATGATGCCGGTGAGGACAGGCCCGGTGCACGGCGCCGCGACAAGGCCGCTCACCAGCCCGAGCAGGAACGCGCCGCCGTAGCCGATGCCGCCGACCTGCGAGAGCCGCTGCATCAGGGTGTCGGGCAGCGTCATGTCGAACGCGCCGAACATCGAGAGCGAGAGCGCGATGAACACCCCCGCGATGCCCACGATGACCCACCGGTTCGCGAGCACGCTCCCGAACAGGCTGCCCGTGAGCGCCGCGACCACGAGCATCGTCGTGAAGAGCACGACGATCCCGAGCACGAAGCTCGTCGAGAGCAGCATCGCCTCGCGGCGGGACTTCGCCTCCCGCGCCCCGAAGATGCTCACGGTGATCGCGATCATCGGGTACACGCAGGGCGTGAGGCACGTGAGCAGGCCGCCCGCGAGCGCGGCGAGCCCCGCGAAGAGCGGCCCCGCCTGGAGACCGCGGGTGAACAGATCCGGCTGATCCCCGGCCGCGGCGAGCGCCGGGAACGCGAGCACCGCGAGCGCGGCCAGCGCCCCGAGCGCGCCGGCCCCGCCGCGCGCGCCACGCTCACGATCCGCCGGGACGGCGCCGGCGTTCCCCTTGAAACGAGTCGAAGCGGTCTTCACAGAGGTTCTATAGCAAAGCGATCGCGGTCGTGCGGCGCGCCGCCGTCCGTTCAGGCCAGCCTCAGCGCTCCGGGAGGGACGCCAGCGTCCGGCGCGCGGCCTCGATCTCCCCGTCGAGCGCGATCGCGACCGCGACCCTCCCCGAGGTGCTCCGCTGTACGAAAGCTTCCAGGTATTTCTTGGCCTCGCCCCAGCGACGGTCGAAGTAAGCCATCTGCCCGAGCACGAACCGGCCGTACCCCTGGCCTGCCGGCACCTCCGAGAGCCGGTCGATCAGCGCGCCGAGCCCCTCGACCGTCTCGCCGCTCTCGCACTGCACGACGGCGAGGTGCCCCTGGTAGAGCGGCTTGTCCCGCGTGCCCCAGCGCGCCGCGCGCGTGAGCGCGCCGATCGCCTCGTCGTACCGGCGCGCCAGGTGGTACACGCTGCCCAGCGTCCACAAGTGGAACGCCCTCCGGCTCGCCGGCCCCGTGCGCGCCGCCAGCCGCAGGTGCCCCACCGCCCCCTCGATGTCGCCGAGCGCCTGCCTCGCCCGCGCCGCGTCCTGGTGGGCGACGTCGCGCAGCACGCCGAGCGAGAGGACCTGATCCGCCACCTCGGCCGCCCTCTCGAAGCGGCGCGTCTCGAAATAGGCGAGGTAGAGCTGCCGCAGCAGCATCGCCTGCGTCGTCCGGTCGAGCGGCCCCCGGAGCGACAGGCCCCGCCGCGCCCAGAGCGCCCGGGAGCGCGGCGTCTCCGCGCCCAGCGCGCGCCGCAGCATCTCCTCCGGGGTCAGCGCCGCCGCCGGCGGCGCGCGCCGGCGCGGCGCATTGCCGGCCCGCTTCTCTCGTGGAGCGTCCCCCCCGCCGCCCGCAACGGTCGTCGCCGTCGACTTCGTGCGGCGCCCCCTGGAACCCGTACGGACGGATCGAGCGCCGTCCACGCTGTCACCGTGCTCGCTCGCCTTGCGCACAGAAAGCAATCCTAACAGACCTGCACACGCGTTCCAGCAATACGCGAGCTTTCCATCTTGACTCGGGCTGGACCGGCGACAGGGCCCGGTTTCAGGCCACCCCCCCGCCAGCTGCCGGTTTCAGGCCGGTTTCAGGCCAGTCGCTGGACCGGGTTGCGCCCCACCGGACGTGGGGCCATCGTCGCGGCCATGCGTCGCCGCCCTGGCTCAACTTCCCTTCAGCGGAGGCGGCATTCCGTCTCCACGGTCGCCGGCTGTCCGGGTCGGGACCGGGTCCTCTGGCTCGCGTCGTGTCTTGCCTTGCTCGGCGGCGCGTCGTTCGCGGCCGGGTGCGGGCACCCGGCGAGCCGCGACGAGTGCGAGGCCATCTTCAAGCGGAGCGCCGAGATCGAGCTCCGGGCCCAGAATGTCGTCGATCCGAAGGTCGTCGAGGAGCGCACGGCGGCGGTGCGGGACGCCCGCGGCAAGGAGCTCATCGACAGGTGCGTCGGGCGGAGCATCACCGACGCCGCCATGGCGTGCGTCCGGCAGGCGACGACCCCGGAGCAGGTCGATCGATGCCTGGAATGACGCGCCTCGCGAGGCGCGCCGACGTGCTCGCGACGCTGGCGATCGTGCTGCTCGTGGTCGGGGTCGTCGCCGGGCGCGCCGCGCTCCGCCGCCTCTCACCGCGCCCGTCCCCCGAGGCGTGCGCCGCGCTCCTCGACCGCTACGTCGAGCTCGTGCTGCGCGCGGCCGCGCCTGAGCCCGCCGCGTCCGACGTGGCCGAGCGGCAGGAGATGGCGCGGGAGGCGGCAGGCGAGCGCGGCTTCGTCCGCTGCGAGGCCGACCTCACACAGGCGGAGGTCTCATGCGCCCTGAAGGCGGACAGCGCGGACGACCTGGAGCGCTGCCTGCCCTGACGCGACCGGCGCGCGACGCCAGGCGCTCGGCGCCAGGCAGGCAGGCGGACGGCCGGCTCCGACATGCGCCCCCGGGGTTGAAGGAACGGGCGAAGGAGCGCGAAGGAGCGCGAAGGAGCGCGAAGGAACGCCGGCGCGCTGCGAATCGTTCCTGGCGCGCCGTGCTGTGATAGTCTCGGCCGTGGCGAGCGCTCCGCTCTGGCGCGATCTCCTCACCTCCCCACCCTCGGATTGCCTGTCGTGAAAGCCCCGTCGCCCTTGCTCGGCTTCAACAACAACGTCCGGCACAAGGGGCGGTTGTTCCACATACAGACCGAGGACTCGGGCATTCGCCATCCTCACATCATCACGCACCTCTTCGCCGACGGCGGGCGCATCCTCAAGACCACGAAGACGTCGTACGCGGAGCACGTCGGCCTGGCCTCGCTCGCGGACACGGTGCGCGGCATGATGAAGGAGCAGCACAAGGCGATGTTCATCGCCCTGCGCGACGGCCACTTCGACTACCTCTTCGACGACACCGTCGCGCCGCCCGTATCGGCCCCCCCAGCCGCGGCGCGCGTCGCCCCCGAGCCGAGCCCGGCCGCGCGGCCGCCGGCCCCGTCGTCGCCCGAGGTCCCCAGCGCGCCGAAGCCGTCTCCGCCGTCCCGTCCCCTCGCGTCGCCCATCGCGCCGCCCCTCGCGTCCGAGGCGGCGCCGCGCCCGAGCCCGAGGCCGGCCCCCGCGCCGACGCCTCCGCCGAGGCCCGCCGTGCCGCCCCCGAGGCCGGCGGCCGCGCCGCCGGCGCGCTCCGTGGCGTCCGAGCCGGCGCCCGCGTCGGCCAGCGCGCGCCCGCGGCTCGAGCTCGATCCGGTCGCGCTCCAGGGGCTCGGCGGCGGGCGCGCGGCCAGCCCGCTCGCCGGCAGGGCCGTGCGCTCGACGGCGCCCCCCGAGATCAAGAAATCCGAGCCGTCCATCGATCTCGATCTCGACGCCCTCGAGCGCGCCGCGGCCGAGGCGCAGACGCCGTTCTTCCAGCAGATCCAGGACCTCCCGCCGCCGCCCGCGTCGGTGATCGGGCGGCGGGCGGAGTCCGCGGCCTCGGGCGCCGGCGTCTACAGCAACGTCCACCCGGAGCACCCCTCGCCGCCGCCCGCGGCCCCGGTCGCGGTCGAGCACTTCGCCGGCGGCCCCGGCTCCGGCCGCTACGCGGCCTCGCGCCCGGCCAGCATCTTCGCCACCAACCGGCCGGCGGAGGGCGCGTCGATCTTCGGTGAGGATCTCATCAGCGAGAAGTCGCTGGACGAGGTGATCCTCAGCTACCTCGCGGAAGATCTCGACAGCCCCCCGGAGAAGAAATAGCCGGGCTGCCGCCTGGCGTGGCGAACGCGTGGGGCAGGCGCGTGGGCAGGCGCGTGGATAGAGCGGCGATCACCTCATGACACAGGATCGGACCGCAGAGGACGCTGAGGGGAGGCGCCGCGGCGGCGCGGCCTTGGCCCGCATCTGGCTGCGGCCGATGTCGTCTCTCCTCGGCGTCAGCATGGCGACCCTGTCGGTCGTCTACCTGCTCGACATCGCGCGCGACGGGAACGAGCGCCTCCCGCTCTGGGAGGTGTTCGTGCGCATGTCGCCGAGCGACGCCGAGCACATCATGGGCGGCATCGGCGAGGTCATCGCCGCCATCCTCGGCATCGTCATCACGGTCGCCTCCATCATCGTGCAGCTCGCCGCGAACCGGTACACGCCGCGGATCACCGAGATGTTCTTCCGCGACCGGACGAACATGCTCGTGATGGGCTTCTTCGTCGTCAGCGCGGTGTTCTCGCTGTGGGTCAACTTCTCGATCCGCGTCGGCGGGGGCGGCTCGACCGAGCACGCCTTCGTCCCGTCGTACGGCGTCCTCGTCACCATGGGGCTGCTCACCGCGAGCCTGCTCATGATGGCGCCCTACTTCGGGTACGTGTTCGACTTCGTCGAGCCCGACAACGTGGTCGGGCGGATCAAGAAGAGCGGCGTCGAGCAGGCGCTGCGCCCCGCGGGCAGCGAGAGCGACGGCGAGGTCGACGAGCGGCGGGTGACGGCGCTCTCGTCGCTGGAGCAGCTCGCCGACGTGGCGCTCAACGCGATCGACCAGAAGGACAAGGGGATCGCGTCGAAGACGGTCGACTCGCTGTCGGAGCTCGTCGTCGCGTACCTGCCGCACAAGGCGACGCTCGATCCGCGCTGGTTCCAGATCCGCGACCGCCTCGCCAGGGACACCGACTTCGTGAGCATGAACGCCGAGGCGCTCGGCAAGCTCTCGGCCACGCGGACCTGGCTCGAGTACAAGGCGCTCCGCCAGTTCCTGATGGTCTACCGCGAGGCGCTCACGGCGATGCCGGACCTCATCACGCGCATCGCGATCGACACGCGCTACATCGGGCAGACCGCCATCGCCGCGGGGGACCGGGCGGCCGTCGCCGTCGTCGTGAAGTTCTTCAACACCTACATGCGCCGGTCGCTCAACGCGAAGGACATCGCCGCGGCCTACAACAACCTGAACCAGTACCGCTACCTCGCCGAGGAGCTGCTCAAGGCGGGCTGGGGGGATCAGGTCCTCGATATCGCGCGGTATTTCAAGTACTACGCGCAGACGGCGCACGCGATGGGGCTCGCGTTCCTCACCGAGACCGTCGCGTTCGACCTCTGCGTGGTCAACGAGCGCGCGTACGACCTCCACGCACCTGCCCGCGACGAGCTGCTCCGGATCTTCCTCGAGGTGGACAAGGAGGCCGAGCTCGACCAGCAGGAGCCGTCGCTCCGCGGCGTCCGCAAGGCGCAGGTCAAGCTCGCCACGTACTACCTGCAGAAGGGCGAGGAGGCGCTCGCGCGCAAGATCTACCGCGACATGCGCGACGAGCGGCCCGACCGGCTGCGCTCGATCCGCGCCGAGCTCCTGGCCGTGACGAGCAACGAGTTCTGGGAGATCAACGACCGGGGCGCCGTGTTCGAGTACATCGAGCCCGAGCGGCGCCAGCTCATCCACCGCTTCTTCGAGTGGTTCCCGGCGACGACCATGCGCGAGCCGATCCGCGAGGAGCCCACGCTGGAGTGATGGAGCGACCGGCGCGCTCGCAGGGGGTGGGCCGGGGCGCCGTCCACGCGGGCTGGATTCGCGCCGGGCATCGACGCGATGATTCCTGCGGCGCGCGGGCGGCGATAGGATCGGGCATGCCCTCCATGCACCCTCTCCACCTGCAGCAGGAGGGCTAGCCTCGACGAGCGTCGAGGCCCTGCGCTGCCCACCCGAGATGCCCGCCTCACGCCCGCGTCGCAAGCACGCCGAGTCCGATCCGCCGCCGGAGCTGTTCGCCGGCAAGTACCGGCTCATCCGGATGCTGGGCAAGGGCGCCATGGGGGAGGTGTGGCTCGCCGAGGAGGAGATGACGCCGGGCTTCCTGCGCCGCGTCGCGCTGAAGCGGCTGGCCGCGCGGTCCGAGCTAGGCGACTCGGCGCGCGAGTCGTTCTTCGCCGAGGCGCAGGTGATCGCGCGGCTCGATCACCCGAACGTGGTCCGGCTGATCGAGCTCGGGGACTTCGAGGGCTCCGTGTACCTCGCGCTCGACTACATCGACGGCCCCGCCATCGATCGCGTGCTGAGGAAGGTGGGCGCCTTCTCGCCGCGCGCCGTGGCCTACATCGGCCGGGAAATGGCGAGGGCGCTCGATGCGGTGCACAGCCTGTGCGAGGACGACGGGCGGCGCTACGCCGTCGTCCACCGCGACGTCTCGCCGTCGAACATCCTGATCGCGCGGGACGGCCGCGTTTGCCTGACCGACTTCGGCGTCGCGCGGATCCCCGGGCTCGCGGGCGAGGAGGCCGACAGCGCCGTGTTCAAGGGGAAGCTCCCCTACATGCCCCCGGAGCAGGCGCGCGGCGAGCCGTTCGACGGGCGCGCGGACGTGTTCTCCCTGGGGCTCACGCTCCTCGAGGCGCTGCTCGGCAGCCGCGTGCGCAAGGCCGAGACGCAGGCGCAGCTGATCATGCGCGTCGCGTCGGTGCCGAGCCCCCGCGCGCGCGAGCTCCTGCCCGACCTGTGCGCGCCGCTCGCGGACGCGCTCGACGCGGCGACCGAGTTCCGCGTCGACAGGCGCACCGCCAGCGCGGGCAAGCTGGCCGAGGAGCTGGAGCAGGTCCTCCGCGGGATGGGCGAAGGCGCGGAGCACGAGGCCCGGAACGAGCTGAAGGAGCACGTCGAGGCGTTCATCGCGAGGGCGGGCTCGCTGAGCGGCGCCGGCTACCACGCCGCGCCGTCGCTCCCGCCGGCGAGCGGGCCGGGGCAGAGCTCGCCGGACCTCCTGGGAAGGGCGCTGTCCGGCGCCGCGTCCGCGGACCGGCCGTCGGGCCGCCCGTCGTCGCCGGATGGCCGGCGGAGCGCGCCCTCGGCGCGCAAGAGCGGCGCCCCGCGTCCGCTCGGCGCCGCCATGGGCTCGCTCTCGGTGCAGTACCTCGATTTCGACGGCCAGGACGACACGCCACGCCCGCGCGCGCTCGCGGCGTCGACCACGCCGGAGGGCGAGCTCCAGCGAAGCCGCGCCGCGGTGGAGGCCGCAGGCGGCGCGGCGCAGCAGACCGGCAAGGCGAGCGCCGCGAGCACGCCGATGCAGGCGAGCAGGCTGGCCGCGGTGCCCGCGGTGCGCGGCGGCGGGGAGATCACGCCGGAGGAGGCGCCTGAAAGCGCCGGGCTCACCGCCGAGCAGCTGCGGCGCAAGCGGAGGATCTTCTTCACGGGCCTGTTCGTGCTGGGGGCGATCGCGACGATCCGCCTGCTGTCCATCTCCAGCTGCTAGCTGAGCCGCGGGATAGCTTGCGCGCTGCGAGCGCGGTGGGGCAGCCGGCTCGCCGGGGGCACCGGCGTGAGGGAGCTCGTCGCGAGCTGCCTTGGACGCGGGGTTACTCCTCCGGCTCGTCGTCTCCGAAGAGCACGCCGACATGGAACGCGACGGCGTCGAACGGCTCCGCGCGGACGATCTCTCCCCGCTGCGCCGCCAGGATCTCGATGTAGCCATCCGGCCCCCAGCGATGGACGGCCAGCGTCTCCTCCGCCGGGTCGATGATCCAATAGTGCGGCACCTGGCATCGATGGTAGGTGCGCTTCTTCTTGACGAGGTCGTTGCGCCGGTTCGTCGAGAGGATCTCGCAGATCCAGTCGGGAAGAAGAGTGACGGGGACGCCGGTGGGGCGCTGCGGCGCGCGCTCGCGGCGCCAACCGACGACATCGGGGCGGTACACCTGGCCCGGGGTGAAGGAGATCTCGACCTCGGTGGCGAACCACCAGCCGCCCGGCCAGCGTCCCCCAGGGCGACGGCCGAAGCGGCGGTTGAGGGTGGTCACGAGGTCCGCCTGGGCGCCGCCATGCTCGCCGGTGGCCGCTCCCTTCTCGACGAGCTCCCCGTCGATGATCTCGTGACGGCGGTCCTCCTCAGGGAGGGCGAGGAGGTCCTCCAGCGTGGCGGGCTTGCTGGCGCGTTGCTTCGCGACGCCGCTCATGCCGGCAGCATAGCTCGTCAGCCGATCTGGAGCGCGCGAAGCACGGCCGCCTCGTTCAGCGCGTGACGGCCGCCCTGGACCGAGGCGAAGCCCGCGCGGGCGAGCGCGGCGAGGGCGCGCGCGGCGCGGCGGATCTCGACCTGGCTGCGCGAGCCGCCGCGCGCCGCGAGCTCCTCCGCGGTCAGCGCCGCGCCGCCGGCGAGCAGCTTCGCGGCCAGGGCGACGTGCGCCGCCGAGCGGGGGGATCGCCGCTGCGCGTGGCTCCTCGCGGCGCTCACCATCCGCTTGACGCCGCGCGCCTCGAGCAACGTCCCGGCCGGCATCGCGAGATCCCGGAGCGACGGCGAGGCCGGCCTCGCGGCGACCTTCACGACCACGCTGCCCGGCGCCGGCGCGGGCGGGGCCGCGAGCGACGCCGGGACGCGGTCCCTCGGCGGGCCGGGAGCGGGCGCCGTCTGTGCGCCGGGAGCGGGCGCCGTCTGTGCGCGCGCGCCGTCGCTCTGGCCGGCGCGCGCCACGATCTCGTTCTGGATCACCACCTTGACGACGCCGGCGACCTGCAGCGCGGTGCGCAGCCGCTCGGACTCGGCCTCGGCGGCCCTGCGCGCCTCGTCGGCCTGCTCGAGCTGCTGCTTGAGGCGGCGGATCTCGGCCCGCAGCGCGGCGCTCGGATCCGGCGCGCGCGAGCGCGCGATCTCGTCCGCGAGGGCCTCGCGGAGCTCGCCGATGAGCGTGCTCAGCGTGGAGTCCGCGATCCGCGGCGCGCCGCCGGGCTCGCCGGTCCAGCTCGGCGCGTCGCCGCCGTGGGCGGTGTGGCGGGCGCGCCAGCGCTCGAAGCGCCCGGCGGCGGGCAGGAAGAACTCGCCGGCCGGGAGCGCGCGGAACTCCTCGAACGTGTGGCCGTCGACGAGCGCCTTCACCGCGTCGTAGTCGCGCTCGATCTCGAAGCCGCCGATCGCCGGGAAGTTGAGCTGGCTCATGAGCTCCTTCGAGACGGCCTGCGTGCGCTGGCTCGCGACGACGAGGAGGACGCCGCGCTTGCGGCCCTGCTTGGCGAAGCGGTGCAGGATGTCCGAGGTGAGCGACGCGCCCGACTGAGGCGCGAAGATGTGCACCTCCTCGACAACGACGGCCGCCGGCGCGCGGCGCTCGGACAGGAGCGCCCAGAGCCGCTCGAGGAACGGGAGCGCGGCCTCCTGCTGGGCGCGGTTCGTCGGCTGGTCGGACAGATCGACGACGAGGCCGAGGCCTTCGTCGAGCACCCGCGCGAGCGCGAGCTCCGCCGCGCGCTCGCTGGACGGAAGCGGCAGGTCGGCGTGCGCGCCGCCGAGGACGAGCAGGCGGAACCGCTCCCGCAGCGTGTAGAGCTCCCCCTCGGGATCGATCGCGACGACCGGGACGCCGGCCGCGAGCAGCTCCTCGCAGAGGACCCCGACGCCGAAGCTCTTGCCGCGCCCGGACGAGGCCCAGATGCCGACGCGCAGGCCGGTGCGCGCGTAGTCGGACAGATCGAGTCGATAGCCTTCGCAGAGAGAGAGGATGGGGCTCAAAGGGTCGCCTCCCGTGGGGGCACGTGGCCGGTCGCGCTCGCCTGCGGACTGTAGGCGAGCGCGGCGGCGCGTGCGAGTCGAGCGGGCGGGATCGAAAGGAGGTCAGGGGCGAAGGAGCGAAGGACGCCGGGAGGGGGAGGGTCGAACCCCCCGGCGATCGGGCGCAAGGCCAGGCCAGATGGCGGCTGACCCCCGCGGGATCGGGTGCAGGGCCAGGCCAGAGGGGGGCCGAGCCCCCCCGCGACCCGGCAGGAGGCCAGGGGAGAGGGGGGCCGAATCCCTGCGCGACCCGGCAGGAGGCCATGGGGAGACGGGGGCTGAGCCCCTGCGCGACCCGGCAGGAGGCCAGGTGAGAGGGGGGCCGAGCCCCGCGCGACCCGGCAGGAGGCCAGGCGAGAGGGGGGCGAATCCCCGCGAGGAGGCGGGATCGAGGGCCTGCGGCGTCTCGCATTGCGGCGACCTCGCAACAAGCGTCTTCCGGGCGGGTCGTCGCATTGCAGAGGGAGCCTGCGCGTGCCAGTCGGCGACGGCGCGGGGCGCTGCTGCGATGGATCCAGTGCGTCGAATCCGTGCTATTCGCATGCCAGCCCTCGAGTTCTCCTTGCCGGCAGTGGACTCCATCGTTGTAAGTTCTCCCCTTCGCTCGAAGGGAGGATTTCATGGATGCTACGCTCGAATCGATCTTCAACCTGTATGTCTTCACCACCGGCCGCCGGCTCTTCGCCCTCCGGCAGGTGCGCGCCATCGCCAAGGAGCAGCGCTTCACGGAGCTCGTGAAGCACTGCGACGCCGCGGTCGAGCACGATCTCGCCACGCGCGCGCTGGAGCGCCGCTGGGCCGGCGAGCCCGCGGCGACAGGGGGCAACCCGGCCGCCCAGCGCATCGACGTGCTCGTCGACCGCACGCTCGGCGCGATCCGCGATCACGTCGTCGCGCAGACCCAGGGCGCCGCGCCCGACGATCCCATCCACAAGGAGGTCGCGGCGTTCCTGAAACCGATCTTCCCGGTGAGCGTGCAGGCGATCACCTCGCTGCCTTATGTCGATGAGCTCGCGGCAGTCGACGATATCGTCGCCCTGCTCAAGGGGCAGCTCGCGCCGGCCGCGAAGGAGTTCGGCCTCGGCCGCCTGGTCACCCGCCTCGCGGATCTCGCGGTCCAGTACCGCGACGCGCTCGAGGCTCCGCCCCCGTCGCTCATCGACTGGGGCCGGGTGCGCGCCGCGCGTGCCGAAGGCCAGGGGCTTCTCCTGGAGGCGGTCGCCATCCTCTTGGGCAAGCACCACGAGCGCACACGCGAGGGGACCGCGGCCCGGTTCGCGCTGCTGGCGCCGATCCTCCAGCAGAACGAGGCGATCGGGCAGTACCTGCGCTCGCGGCGCGCGATTGCGGACGTGAACCCGGAGACGGGCGAGGACGAGCCCGCCGCGCCGGCCACGCCCGCCCCGGCCACGCCCGCCCCGGCCACGCCCGCCGCGGCGCCGGCGCCGAGCGAGCCTGAGCTGCCGCCGATCGCGTGACGGTTGGACCCGCCGGCGCGCCAAGCCGCGGTCCCGCACTCGGGGCGCGCCGGCCACCTCCTCGACGCCCGCGTTCCAGATCCATGACGCGGAGGGGCCCCCACAACGGGACGCGATACTGTGCACAAGATCAGGGGTCGATGCGTCCGCGCTGACACGTGGTGAGCATGGGCGCTGAACCTTCGCTTTTTGTGAGAAACAACGGCGCAACAACGGAATGACAGTCGCCGAAGCCTTTGCTTCCTGGCCCGCTATTCCTGACTGCACGGATCGTGTAGACAAGCAACGCCCTGCTGGACGGGTCAGCACGGCGTAGGGTCCCCTCGTTCGGGCCGAGGTGAACCGTGAGCGGTTCTACACGAGTCGTCTTCGCATCGCGCGCAGCAGCTTTACTGAGCCTCGTCCTCGCCTCCCAGGTCCACGCGGCGGACCCCCCGCCGCGGTCGCCAGAGCTGCGGGAGCTCTTCAGGCAGGCCGACGAAGCGGTCAAGCGGATGGACCTGGTCCGCGCTCGCGAGATATGGGCTCGGATCAACTATCTTGAACCGACGACAGCGGCTCTCTGCCAGCTTGGGCAGCTGGATCTCCGTATCGGTCGCTGGGATGCCGCCGCAAACGAGCTATCCCTTTGTGTCGAGCAGATGCCCGCTCCGAAGAACGCCACGGAGCGTCGCCGCTTCGAGGTGAGGCACGCCGACTTTGCGGCCGCGCGGCGTCAGGCAGGCGAAATTCGTATCCTGCCGCCGCCGCGCTCGACACGAACCCTGGTGGACGGCAAGGAGGTGGACGCGACCAGGAGCGTCTATGTCGCTCCTGGCCAGCATGAGATCACCGCCACGGGTCCACAGGGAGAGATCGCGCGCGCGCTCGTGAAGGTCGCAGCGGGGGATTCTCTCAGCGTGCCCCTCACGTTCGACGCTGGACGAACCGCGGCGGTGTCCAAGCCGCCTGCCGCTCCAGCGCGGATCCCGCCAGAGCTCAGGCAATCCAACCACGGCCCGAAGCCGTGGATCGTATGGACGGGAGCCTCCGCCGCGGTGGCAGGGCTCGCCGTCGGAATCGGGCTCCACGTGTCCGCGGAGTCCGCGGACGATGAGGCAGAGTCGATAAAGCGAAGCGCGGTGGATGGACGCATCGACCCGGCGGATCCCAGGTATAGACCGATCTACGAAGATGCGATGAGCACGCACGAGCGGGCCAACACGCTGCACGCCATCAGCGCAGCCGCATTTGTCGCCGGGGCAGCGCTCGGTGCCGCCACGATCGTGTATGTCGCTCTGCCTCACCAGGCCGAGATTGATATTCGGACACGAGGCAGCTACGCGGAAGTGAGGTTTGCATGGTAGCGGTCGGGGAGAACTGGGAGGGGCACGAGCTTATAAGCGAGCTTGAACGGGGCATGGTGCGGACGTTCCTTGCGCGACCCATCGGAGACCCCAAAAGCCCGGTTTGGCTCCACATGCGAGAGGGTGCACGTATTGACCGCAAGGTGTTCGCGTCCGAGATCGACCGCTTGCAACGCCTGTCGGAGAAGGTCCCCGAGATCGCACGGGTGCATTACGGCGGCCTCAAGCAGGATGCAGCTTGGGCTGTATCCACCTTTCACAAGGATGCGATTCGACTCAAGGATGCGATCCGCGGCGCAGAACTTGGCATGACCGCGATCGACGAGGTGGGTGAGATCGGCATATTCCTTCAGAGGGCGAATGATCTTGGGTTCGCTCACGGCGCCTTGAGCCCCGAGCGCGTGCTGATCACCGCGGACAAGCACTATGCCATCACCCACTTCGGATTCCCTCGGCTCTTTCAGATCAGTGGAGAGGAGGCCACCCGGGAGCCGCGCTATGCGGCACCTGAGATGGTCTTTGAAGGAGACATCGGTCTTCGTACCGACGTGTATGGAATCGGCACGATTTTGTATGAGCTCCTGTGCGGCCGTGAGCTTTATTCTGATTCAGAGCCGGATAGGGTTCAGGGTCTGTCAGGGAAGCTATGGGAGCCACCGATTCCTCTCTGGGTCCCCCAGGCGCTCGTTCATGTGATAAAGAAGGCTCTCGCGAAGGAGCCAAAGGATCGGTACTCCAGCGTCAGATCGATGCTCGTGGAGCTCACGGTGCGAGAGCGCGAGTTTAGCGATTTCTTCGCGCGCTTGCATTCAAACTGTGAGAAGGAGACAGACGTCGCTGTACCGTTGGTCGCGCACTGTCGCAGGCCGCGCGCGGAAATGGCGGATATGGCTGATGACCTCTGGGAGCCGTTCGTACGTCCAGAGAACGATAGCAGCGATGGGCTCGAGGCGTCAGAGGCGTCAGAGGAGGAGGATGAAGACGGAGGCATGGAGCGACCCTCATCGCCGATCGCTCCGACGTCTCCGGAGGCACATGCTCGTGAGACTGTACCGACGAAGAGCGCGACAATGACCGAGGATAGCGTCACCGCGCCGCCGTCGGATCGAGGATTCGACGTGCCAGAGCTCGAGCCGCTGCCATCCTCGCCGCAAGTCCCGCCGAGCCCCGTGCGTGGAACCGAGCGGACGGCCCCCCGGAGCCTCGCCCGCTTCCTGGCCTTGGCGTTCGCGCTGGGAAGCGTGCTCGGGACCCTCATCGCGTTTCGCTGGTCCGAGCATCCCGTCAAGCTCGTGGCGCGCCTTCCGCCCATCGCAAAGATCCCGGTTGCTTCGGCCAGTGCCGTGCCTGTGGGCGGCCCCTCCGAGGTCGACCGGCAGCCATCAAGCGTGGCGCTGGTCAGTGCGCAGCAGCAACCCGCGAGGATGCCCGACGCAGCGTCGAGGCGTCAACCTGCGGAGAGCTCGACATCGACGGGCGCGACGGAAAGCGCTGACGGCATCTATATCTATAACGGGGACACATCGTTCTGACGCGACGCGAGGGGTGATGATGCGAACGTCTGTCTTGTCGTTGGTAGCAGCGCTCACGCTCGTCGCGTGTGGGGATGACTTCCACATGGACCCTCCCCGAGCGGAAGCGGATGCGGCTCCGGTATGGCTTTGGACTGGCACCGAACAAGCCAACGCTCCTCCATGTCCGGGGGGCATTAGCCCGCGCTGGGAGGGATGGGCAAACGAGTTCTTTTCGGCAGAGTGCGGTTCATGCGAATGTAAGCCGGCGTCTTGCCTTCTCGCGTCAACCGCAATTGCACAAGCACCAATCTGCGCCGATGGCTCGGGGACTCCGATCCTCGTCGATGCTGGCGATGGCTGGAACGGCACGTGTGCCGCCCCTGCTCCAGCCATCCCCGCAAGCGCGTTTGGTTCGGTAGTCTACGAGCCACCGACGCTGGCCCCGTGCATCCCATCTCCTACCCCCGATCCACCGCCGATCACCGCGCTATTCGCGAAGGCCTGCCCAGTCGATTACCGCTCGGTGCAGCCCGTTGACACTGCCTTATGCATAACACCAGAGCCCGATGGGTCATGCGGAGAAGGTTTTCCAGTGCGGAGAGAGTTCGCGACGCAGCTTGATGATCACCGAAGGTGTACGCCTTGTGAATGTGGCGCTCCGAGCGGAGGAAAGTGTGTTGCCCGCGTCACGCTCTATGCGGATGCCACATGCGGATCCGAGTTCGACAGTTCGACGCTATCGAACGCCGATGAACCACTTTGCCAGGACGTAACGTTGGATGCGCCGCTTGCGGCGATGCAGGCCGAGCTCACGGAATGGATACCAGCGACATGCTCACCAAAGCACGCCAATTCGGTCGTCGTCGGCACAGTGGAGCGCCCATCCGTGGCGGTGGTCTGTTGTGTCAATTGAACTCTTCGCTCGGGTATGCTGGAAAGGAATTGAGATCCAATGAGCAAACCATTTAGCCATGGGCCCATGTTCGATCTACTCGGCAGCTTGATGCGTGGGGCAAGGCTTGCTCCGATATGGGCCTGCGCGATCTTGCAGATCGGATGCGGCGAGTCGACCGAGATCAGTGGTAGAGCAGTTGTTACCATGTTGTCGATCCTGTCAGGTATGCCTGAGGACAACAAGGTATTCCTCATGGATACGGGAACCACTGGCTCTAACGCGGTTGAAACAGGTGATGAATGGGACATCACTTGCGGCGCCGGCGGTGACAGGCCGCCGTTTGTTAATCTGACAAACGTGCGACTTTCCACGACGGACCCGTTGCCTCTTGAATTCATCACAATTTTTCTCAGGGAATCCGATGGAATAGTTCGGGATCCACCGCAGGAGGAAAACGTCGCTGTCGCACTAGGCGTGTACTACTACAGCGGAATCTGCGAGGTCACATTTACCAAGACGAATGATAGCCCCTACGAAGCAGACATCCGTTCGTCGGTATGCCGAGATCTGAAGGCCCCGGACGGCATACCTGCGCGCCTCGACTCCGCAGAGTTTCACATCAAGTGCTGCGAGGATGATTGCTGATCCGCGAGGCGCGGGACACGGCGAGCGGTCGCGGTCCGCCGGCGCCTGCGCTTCCAGCGGCCGCGCCGCGAGGATCGCGCTCGTCAGCCATCCACGTCCTGCGTGGCGCGCTCTCGGAGGCGCTGGAGGCGCTGTCCCGGAGTGCCCAGTCGTCGCACCGCGACCGAGCGTGCGCTTCGAGATCCGGGGAGCAGGGGCCCACGAGCCAATTGTCGGAGACGAAGCGCACGGACTCGCGAAGCCCGCGGCGAACCGCCGTTCCAAGTTCCATGGATGTGGCGATGTGAATGGTCATGAGGTCCTCAGCGCTTGCAGGCGCGGCACTGCGATGGCGGGGATTCGCCGGCCCTTCACAACCGGGCGAGCCGTCCATCTTCGAGCAGCACCCAAGGGGCGGAATCCGAGTACACCTCGCTGCCAGCGATGGGCAGACTCGGCGCATCTGTGAGCTGATCAAGTCCATGATCTCGGAGTCGCTTCCCCCGTTCGGTGAGGCGATACACCTTCGAGAGCATCGGGTAGTCAGGGGGCTTCGGGCCAGGTGCGCGCTCCACCGCGGCGCTCGAGTCGTGCTTCGCCCATTGGGCGAGACGATCTCCCAGGAACAGGTCCCCTGTGCAGGAGACGAGATCCCGCAAATCCAATCCAAGATGCGACTTGTTGCACATCACTCCTACGGGGGTCTGCCACTCCTCCACCGAGAGGATGCTCAAGATGAGATCGTCATATCGGCTGAGACGTAGGGTGCCTTCCGTGGTCCTTCTTGGAAAGAAGCACGAGAGAAGCCCCCACAAGGGGGCAAGCTCCGGAAATCCTTCGACGCCACGCGCGCAGCTTTCCACGAACGGCAAGAGGTTCTCATCGGCGTAGCTGTCCCAGAGACGAACTGCACGATCGTAGCGTTCGACTGGCCACGGACGCGCCTTGTCGAGACGATCCAGAAGAACCTCGTCGGGGTGGTGGGCTACCGACTCGGAGCAGTTGAACGGCGGTATCCTCGGCGGCTCGGAAAACCTTTTCATCGTGCCGCGCACAAGCTCGAGCTCGACGATGAGAACGTCACTGTATGGGATCCCCAGGTGCTGCAACCAGCTACAGGTCCTCCAGAGGTTCACCCGTTCATTTAGGCTCACTGACACCCACACGATAATGGGCGCCTTCCAGTGGACATTGGATGAGTAGAGCCGATCCCATGCTTCGCCCGAATCGTCTCTATCCGAACACTCTTCACATGAAGAAGACCACGCCTCACGCGTCCGGATATGCTCCAGCGGATCCCTGCGGTTCGGTCCGATGATGAAGCATTCGGACGCACGCACGACATTGGTCGCGCCGAGTTGCATCAGACGCTCTGTCGCTCGCATGTCGAAGGTGACGTGCGTCGCATCCAGAAGGATCGGGCGGTTCGTCATGATCGTTAAAACCCGCACTTGTAGCAGATCTCATAGGTGTAGGGTTTCTCTGCCTGACACTCGTCACGACAGATCTCGCAATAAGTAATGCCCCGGGCGTTCCTGCGCGTACAACGCCACCAATATCTTGGCATTTTTCGTAGCTCTCGGTGCAGGAGTGGACCGGCGTGCACCCTGCCATCAGCGCGAACGATTCGCTCCCCACTTCTTCCCTTTCGTCTTCGTCTCCCTCTCTGAGGTAATCCCCCGCTCCTGCTGACGCCGTCGGGTATCCAGCACCCGCCCCACCCGGCTCCACCGTATCGCAAGTGTATTGCAGCTCGCATGCCGACGCGAGCAATGTCACGAGCGCGGCACACGGCACGAGAGCGCCCGCCTTCATCAGTAACCCGTGTTCCATCGGTTCCCCCAAATCGTTCGGATGCGCGTTTCCGCTGCCCCAACAGCAAGGCGGTGTCAACCGGTGCGGAGGCCCAGATCGGCGCATGCGTCGCTGGCGCCGGGCGGTGGCCAGTTCGCAGGCGAGCGCGACCCGGGCACGAGCGCCGGGCGCTCTCGTTCGCCAGGCTCCGCGGCCGACCGCGTATTGCTACCATGCCCCGCATGCGCGCCCCCCTCTCCGTACCCACCGGCCCCCTCGTCGATGTCCCCTGGCTCGCTGCGCACGCCGGCCACCCGCGCGTTCGCGTTGTCGACTGCCGCTGGTACCTCACCGGTCGCCGCGGCGCCGACGAGTACGCCCGCGGACACATCCCGGGCGCCGTGCACCTCGATGTCGACGCCGATCTCTCCGGGCCGGCGCAGGCCGGCCCCGGGCGCCACCCCCTGCCCGACGCGGCGGCGTTCGCGCGCGTGCTCGCCAGGATCGGCGTTGCGGCCGATTCGCTGGTCGTCGGCTACGACGACGCGGGCGGCGCCATCGCGGCCCGGCTCTGGTGGCTGCTGCGCTACTTCGGCCATCCGGGCGGGCGCGTGCTCGACGGCGGCCTGGAGGCGTGGTCCTCGGCAGGACACCCGCTCTCGACCGACGTGCCCGTCATCGCGCCGGCGCGGCCGATGGATCTCGCCGCCGGAGGCGCCACGGTCGTGGACAAGGCGGTCGTCGACAGGCTGCGCGGCGATCCCTCGACGGTGATCCTCGATGCGCGCGCCCGCGAGCGCTACGAAGGGCAGAGCGAGCCCGTCGACGCGCGCCCGGGCCACATCCCCGGGGCGCGCTCGGCCCCGTTCGCGGAGAACCTCCGCGCGCCGGCCGGGCCCTTCCGCGAGCGCGCCGAGCTCGAGCGGCGCTACCGCGACCTCGGCGCGATCGAGGCGAGCACCGTCATCTGCTACTGCGGCTCCGGCGTCACCGCCTGCCACGACCTGCTCGCGCTGGCGATGCTCGGCCGCGCGGATGCGATCCTCTACGAGGGGTCGTGGAGCGACTGGGCCCGCGACGCCGCCCTGCCCGCGGCCAAGGGCGCCGAGCCCTGAGCGGCGTCTGACGAGCGCGCGTGCACCTGGCGAGCGCGCGGCGTCACGCGAACGGGCGGCCGACGACAGCCTCGATCGTCTCGCGCAGGTAGCGCACCGCGAGCGCCAGCGTGCGGGCCGAGCTCTCCGGCGTCGGCTGGAGCGCCGGCGCGACCTCCATGATATCGCCGCCGAGCAGGCCGACCTCGCGCCCGAGCCGGCGGATGAGCGCGACAACGAAATCGGGCGAGAGGCCGTCCGGCTCCGGGGTCCCGGTGGCGTCGGCAAAGGCGGCGTCGGTGCCGTCGATGTCGTTCGAGAAATACACGCCCTCGACCCCGGTGCTCTTCACGTGCGCGACGATGGCGTCGAGCGCCGCCGCAGGATCGGCGCGGCACTCGGCCGCCCAGAACTGCCGCACGCCGTAGCGGCCCTCCCAGTGCTCGCGCGGCTTCTGGGAAGCGCGGACCCCGACCTGGGTCAGCCGGCCGCCCCGACCGACAAGCTCGTTCGCGTGGTACGACCAGGTGGCGAAGCAGTACGCCACCCCGAGCCGCTCCTCGAGGAGATCGGTGTGCGCGTCGGGCTGGACGATGCCCCACGGCCGCTTCAGCGCGCCCTGCACGCGCGAGAGAGCGCGCGCGACCGGCAAGGCCGTGGAGTGGTCGCCGCCGAGCACGATGGGGGCGACGTCGGGGTTGATCGAGAAGACGAGATCGAGGGCGCGCTCGGCGATGGAGAGCGGCGAGACAGGCAGCCGGGACGAGAGCGCTTCGGGCACGCCGGGGTACAGGGCGCGGCGCGATGCGGCCTTCTGGGCCTCCGAGAGCATGTCGTCGTGCAGGAGCTGCGGCACGACGAACACGTCCCCGATGTCGACAAGGCCGATGTCGCGCGCCCGCTCGGGGAAGTCCGGATGGACGTCGAGCAGCGCGGTCCGGATCGCCTGCGGGCCCATGTTGGACCCGCGGAGGAACCCGGCGCCGACGTCGGAGGGGATGCCGAGCAAGACGGCGCGCGCGCCGGCGATGCGGTCGAACGACGCGCGAAACCGGGCGAGGACCTCCTCCTGGGTTGTGGCGCCGTAGAGCCGTCGCTGGACCTCGAGCTGCTGCGCGCGCCCGGTCGAGACGAGGTAGAGGCCTCCAGCCGCCGGACGCAGCAGGAGCGCGAGCTCTTCTTGCGGGGTCATGCCCGACGAGGGTACGCGCCCCTCAGGGGGCCGCCAGCGAAAGGGCGGGCGCAAGGAGCGGGGAGCGCTCGGCCGCGCGGGGCTGGGCCACGATGCCGAAGGTGACGTCGTCGGCGCTCACGCGATTCGCGCTCACGGCGTCAAGCATTGACCCGTGCTTCGCGCGCGGTGGCCACGATGAAGTCAATCAGCGCCCGGGTGGCGCGCGAGGGGACGACTCCTCTGGGGTAGAGCAGCGAGAAGGGGCGGCTGCGGCCGCGGAAGGAGGCGAGGACCTCGACGAGAGCGCCGCGCGCGATGTCTTCCTCCACCAGGAAGTCGTAGATCTGTACGAGGCCAATGCCGGCGCGCGCGAGGGTGATGACGGCGAGGACGTCGTCGGAGCACTGGTAGGGGGCGTCGGGGATGAAGCTCTTGGGGCCGGGGGTGAAGGTCCATGGCAGGGGGCGGCCGGAGCGGGGCATGACGAAGGCCACGCAGGTGTGCTGGGGGAGATCTTCGGGGGTGCGCGGGGGGCGGTGGCGGGCGAGGTAGGGGCGGCTGGCGTAGACGCCGAGCGCGAAGTCGCCGAGCTTGCGGGCGACGAGGGTCTTGTCGTCGATGGTGCCCATGCGGATGGCGAGGTCGTAGCCATCGCGGACGAAATCGATGTTCTGGTTGGAGACGTTGACGTCGACGCGGATGCCGGGGTGGCGCTCGCGGAAGGCGCCGAGAGAAGGGAGCAGGCGGTGGTGGCCGTAGGTGGTGGGGACGCTGATGCGGACGCGGCCCTCGACCGCTGTGTGGCCGCTGGAGAGCTCGCGCTCGCCGGTGGAGAGGAGGGCGAGGGCCTGGGTGCAGAGGTCGTAATAGCGGCGCGCGGCCTCGGTCGGGGCGAGGCTGCGGGTGGTGCGGCGGAAGAGGGTGACGCCGAGGGCGCGCTCGAGGCGCGCGACGCTGCGGCTCGTGGCCTGGGGGGTGACGGAGAGGGCGCGGGCGGCGCCGGTGAAGCTCCCCGTCTCGTACGTGCGGCAGAAGGCTTCGAGGTTGGGGAGGGTGCCTGCGAGGCTCGGTGCCGCCATGGTTCAACACGATAGTACAAATGCTTCGCCGCGGAGTCGTCTACCGGGGGTGAGCGGGGGGCCTTATCTGGAGGGGCATGTCGATCCCCGAACCCGGGCGGCCGGTTGCCGGTCGCGCCCTTCCCGTATGGCTGCTGGCCGTGGGGCTCGTCGCGGCGTGCAGGGCGCCTGCGGCGCCTTCCGAGGACGCGGCCGGCGCCACCATCGATCCATCCAGACGCGAGGAGAGCACCATGACGAAGACTGTTTTGCTGGCCATGACCAGCCACGACCGCAAGGGCGATACCGGCGCGAGCACGGGGGCCTATCTGCCGGAGATCGCGCATCCATATGCGGTGTTCACGAAGGCGGGGTTTGCCGTCGAGTTCGCCTCGGTGCGCGGCGGGCGGGTTCCGCTCGACGGTGTCGAGGATGCCGATCCGGTCAGCGCGGCCTTCCTCGACGACGCCGAGCTGACGCGCCGGCTGCACGCGAGCGCGGCGGCGAGCGCGGTCGTGCCCTCGCGTTATGCAGCCATCTTCTTCGCCGGCGGGCACGGGGCAATGTGGGATCTGCCGGACGATGCCGCCTTCGCGCAGGCCACGGCGCAGATCTACGAGGCCGGTGGCGTCGTGGGCGCGGTGTGCCACGGGCCGGCCGCGCTGGTGAACGTGCGGCTCTCGGACGGCGCTTACCTCGTCGCCGGCAAGCAGGTGAATGGCTTCACGAACGAGGAGGAGCGCGCAGTTACGCTCGATCGCGTGGTGCCGTTCCTGCTCGAAGACCGCCTGGTCGAGCGCGGCGGGCGCTTCGTCGGCGCGCCGAAATGGCAGAAGCAGGTGGTCGTGAGCGATCGGCTCGTGACGGGGCAGAACCCGGCGTCCGCTGCCGGCGTCGCGGAGGCGATGGTCACGCTCCTCCGGTGAGAGAAAAGACGCCCGCGGCGAGCCGGTGGGCCCTTGCTCGCGGGCGAGGACGGCGCCGGGGGCGAAGCAAGGCCAAGCGTTTCGGAGACGTCATGCCAGCGAAACGGCGGACGCCGGGAGAGGGAAGCGCTCGGCCGTGAGGTGAAGCGCAGGCGCGCTCATCGCCTCGATCCAGGACGCGCCGCAGGCGACGACGCGGAGCGCCCGCAGCACGCCCGCATGCGCGACAAGGAGGTGCGGGGACGCCCCGCACGCCGGAGAGAGCGCGCACCAGAACGACCGCACCCGGGCCTCGACCTCGAGCGCCGACTCGCCCCCCGGCGGCCCGGCGCGCTCCCAGCCGTCGAGCCACGCGGCATACGCGACCGGGTCGTCGCGCTCGATGTCCGACCAGGTGCGCCCCTCCCAGGCGCCGTAGGCGATCTCGACGAGGCGCTCGTCGACCGCGTGCGGCGCCCCGAGGCGCGCCGCGAGCTCGGCCGCGGGGAGCGCGCAGCGGGAGAGCGGCGACGACCAGACCACGCCGGGGCGGAGGCCGAGGTCGCCGAGCGCGCGCGCGATCGCGGTCGCGGCGCCGTCGGGGGAGAGCTCCGCGGCGACGTCGAGGCGGCCGTAGCAGACGCCGGAGAGCGGGACGGGGGCGTGGCGGAACGCGATGAGGCCGAAGGGGAGGGGATCCATGCCGGCGCGCCCGCGGCTCAGCCGCCCCGCGCGAGCGCGAGGGCGAGCAGCGCGGCGCACTCGGCGATCTGCTGCGTCGCGCCCAGGAAGTCGCCGGTGAGGCCGCCGACGCGGGCGCGGAAGCGGAGGCCGCAGACCGCGGCGGCGGCGGCGGCCGCGCCGAGCATGGCCGCCGCCTCGGCCCCCGAGACGACGCCGGCGGCGTGCGCGGCGGCGAGCGCGAGCGCCGGCCAGAGCGAGCCGAGGAGCGCCTGCGGGAGCGCCGCCCGCGCGACCGGACGGCTGCGCGAGCCGCCCTGGGTCACGTAGGGCAGCGCGAGCATCAACCAGATCGGCGGGGTGCGCGAGAGGCACTGCGTCAACACGAGCGCGACCGGCGCCGCCGCGTCGAGCCGCGCGAGCAGGGCGATGCGCAGCACGAGGACCACGATCAGCGCCGCGGCGCCGAACGAGCCGATGCGGCTGTCCTTGAGGATCTCGAACACGCGCGCGCGATCGAAGCCGCCGCCGAGCGCGTCGGCCGTGTCCGCGAGGCCGTCCTCGTGGAAGGCGCCGGTGAGGAGCAGGCCCAGCGCCACGACGACGCTGGCCGCGACGAGCGCGCCGCCCCCGTCGACGAGCAGCCACACCACGGCCTGGACGGCGCCGAGGACGGCGCCCACGAACGGAAACCAGGCCGAGGCCCAGCGCCAGTCCGCCTCGGCATAGGGGAAGCCGCCGACCGGAACGCGCGTGAGGAAGGTCGTCGCCGCCCGGGCGCCGCGCAGGACCGGCGGCATCGTCATGGAGTCCCGGGCGGCGCGCGGTCGGGCACGCTCGCGCTCGCGAACGTCGCCATGCCGGCGTGGAGGGCGCACGCGGCGTCGAGGAGGGGCAGCGCGGCCAGGGCGGCGCTCGCCTCGCCCAGCCGCATGCCGAGATCCAGCAAGGGGCGGGCGTCGAGCGCCGCGAGGACGTGGGCGTGGCCGCGCTCGGCCGAGCGGTGCGCGAAGAGCATGCCCGCCCGCGCCTGGGGTTCCATCCGGACGAGCGCGAGCGCCGCCGCCGAGACGATGAAGCCGTCGACGAGCACCGCCATCCGCCGCTCGATCGCCCGCGCCATGGCGCCCACGAGCGCGGCGATCTCCTTGCCGCCGACCGCCCGCACGATGCGGTGCGGATCGGAGCGCTCGGCGCCCGGGGCGCCCTGAACCCGCCGCGTCGCGTCGCGCACGACCTCGATCTTGCGCGCCAGCGCGTCGCCCCCGACGCCCGTCCCCGCCCCGACGAGGTCCTCCGGGGCGAGCCCGAGGAGCAGCGCCGCCATGGCGGAGGCCGCCGTGGTGTTGCCGATGCCCATCTCGCCGAGCAGGACGACGCGCGTGTCGCCCCCGAGCGCGTCGATCTCGGCGGCGCCGGCGCGGAGCGCGCGCTCGTAGACGGCCTCCGAGAGCGCGTCCTCGACCCGCAGATCGCCGATGGGATCGTCGGCGACCGGGTCGCGCCGCAGCCGCGCGCCGGCGCCGCCGACATCCACGCCGACGCGCTCGTACGGATGGGCGACGCCGACGTCCACCACCCGCAGCTCGACCCCGAGGTGCCGGCAGAGCACGCTGGCGGCGGCGCCGCCGCGCACGAAATTCGCCACCATCGCCGCGGTGACCTCGGCCGGGTACGCCGACACGCCGTGCCGGGTGACGGGGTGATCGGCGGCGAACAGCACCGCCGCCGCAGGCCGGCTCGCGGGCATCCCGCCCTGGATGCCGGCGAGCGCGACGGCGAGATCCTCGAGCGCTCCGAGGCTGCCGCGCGGCTTGGTCAGCGTGTCCTGCCGCGCGCGCGCCGCGGCGAGCGCGCTCGCGTCGAGCTCCGGGAACACCCAGGGAGGCGAGAGATCCATGTTTCGGGTTTTCTACTCTCCCGCGGGAGGCCGGGGAAGCGCGTTGACCGTCCCGGCAGCCCGTGATAGCGGCCCATCCGGCCGAAGAAGGTCCCGCGCGGGAAGCGGGGAGAGGGAGACCCTCCCCGGAACGGGACAAGCCGGTCGCCGCCGGCGCGGAGACGCCGCGGCGCGAGCTCGCTCGAACAGGTTCAGGATGTCGCTGCGCGCCCTCTTCGTCTGCCTCTGCTCCTCCGCCGGCCTCCTGTCCGGGTGCGGCGGCGTCGACGCGCCCCCGGACGACGGCTCCGGCGAGCCCGCCGCCGCTGCGGGCGGGGGCGGCTCCTGCCTCTCCGGCGGCCACGGCGGCGCTCCCGGAGCGGGCGCGGCGTCGTGCGACGGTCCGGGCGCGCGGTTCGCGACGAGCGTTGTGTCGGCCTGCCTCGGGGCAGCGCAGGCGTTCGGCCAGGACCGGCTTCCGGAGATCGTCCTCGGTCCGCCGAAGGGCGGCGGCTGCTGCGGCGGCTCGCTGGATGTGCTCTCGCTCGGAGACGGCGGGTCGATCGTGCTGGCGTTCGAGGGCAACGCGATCGTCGACGGGCCCGGGGTCGATTTCCTTGTGTTCGAGAACGCCTTCGAGCGCGGCGGCGGCGACGCCGCGAGCGTGTTCGCCGAGCTCGCCACGGTCGAGGTGAGCGAGGACGGCGCCGCATGGTCGGCGTTCCCCTGCGCCGCGGATCGCTATCCCCACGACGGCTGCGCCGGGTGGCACCCCGTGCACGCCAACCCCGACGAGAACGACGTCGATCCGCTCGACCCGTCGTCGGCGGGCGGCGACCCGTTCGATCTGGCCGAGATCGGGGTCCCGCTCGCCCGCTTCGTGCGGATCACCGATCGCGCCGGCACGCCCGACGTCTTCGACCTCGACGCGGTGGGCATCGTCCACGCGCTGTGTCCGTGAGGCGTCCCGGGGCGCTCGCCTGCGCGGCGCTCCTGGCCGTCGCCAGCCTCACCCCGCGCGCGCGGGGTGAGGAGGCGGGCGCGGGCGACACGGAGGGCACGGGAGGCGGCGGCGCGCGCGGAGCAGGAGACGAGGGCGGAGCCGCCGCGGCTGCGCCGGCCCGGCCGCGCGGCCGGGCGCTCGAGGTGCGCGTCGAGGGGCAGCGCGCGTCGACCTCGGCCGCGCGGGATCCGACCGCGGCCTCCCACGTGATCCGCGGCGACGAGCTGCGCGCGCCGGGCGCCGCGGCGTCCGCGGTGCTGAGCCGCGTCCCCGGCCTGCAGGTCTCCCGGACAGGCGCCGCGTCGGACCTCGCGACCGCGTCCATCCGGGGCGCGAGCAGCGCCGAGACGCCGGTGTACCTCGCGGGCGTCCGGCTCAACGACGACGTGACCGGCACCGCCGATCTCTCGAGGATCCCGCTCTGGATGATCCAGCGCGTCGAGGTCTACCGGGGCAACGCGCCCGAGCACGCCGATCGCCTCGGGATCGGCGGCGCCATCTTCTTCGAGCCGTCGCTGCCGCGCGCGCCCCGGGCCTCCGTGGGGCTCGGCGCGGGCAGCTTCGGCGAGCGCGCGGCGTGGGCGTCGGTGGGCCTCGGCGACGAGCGCGCGGGCGCCGTGGTCGCGGTCGGCCGGCGCGCCGCCGACAACGACTACCTCGTCACCGACAGCCGGCTGGGGCGGGCGCTGCCCAGGCCGAACGCCGACGCCGACGCCTACGACCTCTGGAGCATCGGCCGCTACAAGCTGCCCGGGGGCGGCAGCGTCACGGCGATCGGCAACGGCTTCGCGCGCGACCAGGGCGCGACCGGCCTCTCGGAGACGCCGGCGCGGGCGGCGCGGACCCACGTGCAGCGATGGCTCGGCGCGGTCACCGCGGTCGCCCCGTGCGCCCCCTCGCCGGAGGGCGGCCTCGACCGGTGCCGCCTCGAGCTCACGAGCTCGGCGATCGTCTCGAGCCAGGTCGTCCGCGATCCGCGGGGCGAGCTCGGCCTGCTGTCGCCGCTCGTCGCCAGCGCCGGCGCGCGCGGCGCCGGGCAGGCCGCCTTCCGATACCGCCCGGCCGACGACCTCTCCCTCTCGGCCTCGGCGGCCCACGAGCGCGAGCTCCTCGCGCTCGATCGCGCGGGCGGGGCGCCGCTCCGCGCGTCGCGCGCGACGTCCCGCGCCTCGGTGAGCCTGCGCTACGCGAAGGGCCCGGCGCTCGAGGGCTACGCGCTCGGCGCCGTGGAGCTCCACCGGACGAGCCTCGGCGGCGCCGGCGGTCCACGCCTCGCGTTCGAGCCGAGCGGCCGCCTCGGCGCCCGGCTCCGCCTCGCGGGCGGCGGCGTCTCGCTCTTCGGGAACCTCGGCCGCTACGTGCGCGTCCCCGTGCTCGGCGAGCTCTACGGCAGCTCCCCGATCGTCGTCGGCAACCCGGAGCTCGCGCCCGAGCGCGGCGTCTCGGCCGAGCTCGGGGTGCGCCTCGCCGCGGCGGCGCCGCGCGCGCGCGCCGCGATCTCCTGCGAGCTCCTCGGCTTCTCGCGCTTCGCCTCGGGGCTCGTCGCGCACCGCCCCGCGTTCGCCGGCGTGCTGCGGCCGTACAACGTCGCGAGCGCGCGCGTCCTCGGCCTGGAGCTCACGGCTTCGGCCTCGGCGCTCGATCACCTCCGCGCCGGCCTCGCGCTCACCGCGCTCGACCCGAGGGACACCTCGCCGGGCCGCGCGATCGCGAACGACCTCATCCCGCTCCAGTCGCGCCTCGTGGCGGCGCCGTCGCTGGAGGTGTACGCGGAGCCCGCGCGGCTCGGCGTCGACCGCGCCTCGCTCTCGGCGCGGCTCTTCTACCGCGCCTCGCGCGTCGGCGATCCCGCGGGGCTCCGGCCGCTGCCGGAGCAGGCGACGGCCGACGTGGAGCTCGCGATCCTCGCGCTCCGGCGGCGGCTCTCGGCGCGCTTCGCGATCACGAACGTCCTCGCCGCGAGGACCTTCGATCTGCTCAACCACGAGCTCCCCGGGCGGAGCTTTCACGCGGCGACGGAGGTGTGGTGGTGATGGTGTCTCGCTTCGACCTGGGGCGGGGGGCGGCCCTCGGGGCTCCCTCCCTGAAGATCCTCGCCGCGGGGGCGGCGTGCGCGCTGCTCGGCTGCAACGCGCCGGAGCCGCCGCCGAGCACCGGCGGCACGGACGTCGTCGCGGGGCCGTGCGGGCGCGGCGCCGTCGTGGTCAGCAGCGACTACCTGTCGACGAACGTCAGCCTGGTGAGCTGGGACGGCGCGGTGCTCTCCGCGTCGATCGTCTCCTCGGGCTCGAGCTCGCCCGGCCTCGCCTCGCCGCTCTCGGGGGATGTCCTCGTCCCGACGGCGCCGGTCCGCGGGGATCGGCTTGTGCTCCTCGACCGCGCCGCGTCCGTGCTCACGTGGGTCGACGTCCGGAGCGGCGAGGTGCCGGGGCAGCTCGCGGTCGCCACCGCGTTCCGCGCGAACCCGCAGGACTACGTCGAGGTCTCGCCCGGGAAGGCGTACGTCACGCGCCACGAGCCGAACCTCGACCCGGGCGCCGCGCCGATCGACGGCGGCAGCGACGTGCTCGTCGTCGACCCCGGCGCCCGCGCGATCGTCGGCCGGATCGACCTCGCGCCCGCCCTGGCCGGGGAGGATCCGGCGTTCTACCCCCGGCCGGGCCGCGCGGTGCTTGTCGATGACAGCCTCTACGTGCTCCTCGTGGCGACCTCGCTCGACTTCAGCGCGTCGGCCGAGTCGCGCCTCGTCGAGATCGACACGCGCAGCGACGCGATCCGGGAGGTCACGGTGCTCGACGGGCTCCACGGGTGCGGGGGGCTTTCGGTGTCCGCGGGCGGCTCGCGGCTCGCGGTCGTGTGCACCGGGACGTTCGGCGGCGGCGCCACGTCGAACGCCGGCGAGGCGGGCCTCGTGGTCCTCGCGCGCCGCGAGGGGGCCCTCGTCGAGGAGGCCCGCTGGACGGCCGCCGAGCTCGGCGCGGGGACGCCCGGCTTCTCGGTCGCGTTCGCCTCCGAGGACCGCCTCCTGCTCGCGACGCTCGGCCGCGACGCGCTCAGCGCGGGGGGTCCGGTCGACGACACCCTCACGGCGGTCGAGCTCGCCGGCTCCGGACCGGCGCGCGGCGAGCCCGAGGTCCTGCTGCGCTCGAAGGAGCTCCCGTCCTCCCTCGGCGAGGTGCGCTGCGCCGAGGCCTGCGGGCGGTGCCTCGCCGCCGACGCCGAGACCGAAGGGGGCGTCGTCCACCGCTTCGACGTCGGCGAGGGCAGCGGCGCGCTCGTGCACGCGGCCAGCCTGCACGTCGACCCGCGGGTCGGCTTGCCGCCGCGCTACCTCGGCGCGTTCTGAGCGAGCACGCCGGCAGGCAGGCGCGGCGTGCCGGACTCCCGCGGGAGTCCTTCGGTCCTATCGGTGGAGCTGAGGGGGATCGAACCCCTGACCTCATGACTGCCAGTCATGCGCTCTCCCAGCTGAGCTACAGCCCCGGTCGTTGGGAGCGGCAGATGTACAGCCTCTCGCTCGGCTTGTCTCTACTTTTTTTCGACCGGCGCGTTTTTTACGTCCGTGAGCGTTCGTTTGCGCTGTTTGCGCCGTTCGCGCGGTGGAGGCGCCCGCCGGCGGCCCTCAGAAGTTCATCAGCTTCGCCAGGTAGTACTTCATCGTCTCGGTCGTCCCGCCGCCGATGCGCAGGAGCCGCTGATCGCGCCAGGCGCGCGCGATCGGGAAGTCCTCGATGTAGCCCCAGCCGCCGTGGAACTGCAGGCAGGTGTCCACGACGTCGTTCGCCACGTCGCCGGCCAGGATCTTCGCCATCGAGATGAGCTTCACCGTGTCGAAGCTGATCGGCACCTTCCGCACGTACCGCTCGTCGTTGTAGTGGTCGACGCACTTGTAGGCGAACGCGCGCCCCGCCTCGCAGCGCGTGTACAGGTCCACGAACTTGTGCTGCCACGACTCGCGCTTGATGATCGGCTTGCCGAACGCCACCCGCTCGCGCCCGTACTCGACCGTGTTGTCGAGCGTCATGAACGAGCTCGCGATCGCGCCCACCGCAGCGACGAGCCGCTCGGTCTGGAAGTTCTGCATCAGGTACGCGAAGCCCTGGTCCGGCTCGCCGAGCAGGTAGCGCCGCGGCACCCGCACGTCCTCCAGGAAGAGCTCCGCCGTGTCCGAGGACTTGTTGCCGATCTTCTTCAGCTTCTTCGCGACGCTGAAGCCGGGCAGCGCCGTCGGCACGAGGAAGAACGAGCAGCCGTGGGCCCCCTTGTCCGGCGACGTCTTGGCGAGCAGCGTCACGAAGTCGGCGCGCGTCCCGTTCGTGATGAACGTCTTCTGCCCGTTCAGCACGTAGTCGTCGCCGTCCTTGCGCGCGGTCGTCCGGATCCCGGCCACGTCGCTGCCGGCCGCCGGCTCCGAGACGCCGAGCGCGGCGATCTTGTCGCCCGCGAGCGCCGGCCTGAGGAACTCGTCGATCTGCTCCTTCGTGCCGATGTCGCTGATCACCGGCGTCGCCATGTCGCTCTGCACGAGCAGCCCCATCGAGACCCCCGCCATCGTGCAGCGCACGAGCTCCTCGGCCTTCGCCGCCGAGAACCAGTAGTCGAGCCCGGCGCCGCCGTGCTCCTCCGGGAAGTGCGCGCCGAGGATCCCGAGCTCGCCGGCGCGCTTGAACACCCAGCCGGGGAAGCACTCCGACGCCTCCCACTCCTCCACATGGGGAGCGAGCTCCTTCTCTGCGAAGGCCCGCACCGTCTTCCTGAACTGCTGATGTTCCTCCGTGAACGGCTGCCACATCGCGAACCCCTCCTCGCCGGCGGACTGAAATAATTCGTACACGAAACATTTTTCAGCGCAAGCGCCGCCCACCGCCCGCGCTTCCGCCCGCGTCCGGTCCGCCGCATCGAAATCGAACGGAGCTGCAAGGGGCCGCATGGAAGCCGCATGGAAAATGAGGGCCGATGGCGCGGTGCGCGACGCGGGGCAGGCAGCGCGGGCGGTGGGGGCGTCCGAAGAACCGCGCCGAACGCGCTGAACGCGCTGAACGAGCCGAACGACGAAGAGCGAAAAATGAATCGTCTCGCGCACCCATCCACGCAGTCTGCGGGCTCTGCTAGCCTCCGGGCCACATGCGATTCCTCGTCCTGTCGCGCAACGCGTCCCTCTATTCGACGAGCCGGATCGTGCTCGCGGGGCGCGCGCGCGGTCACGACGTCAGCGTCATCGATCCGCTCGATTTCCAGATCGTGGTGTCGAGCGGTCGCCCGTCGCTGCTCGTCGGTGGCTCGGCGGTGCCCCGCTTCGACATCGTGATCCCGCGCATCGGCGCGAGCATCACGAACTACGGCCTCGCCGTCGTCCGGCAGTTCGATCTCATGGGCGTCCCGGTCCTGAACGGCGCCGTCTCGATCGCGAGGAGCCGGGACAAGCTGCGCGCGCTCCAGCTGCTCACGCGCCGCAAGCTCAACGTGCCGACCACCGTCTGCGCCAGGAACCCGGCCGGCGTCGAGGCGGCGCTCTCGCTCGTCGGCGGCTGCCCCGCGATCGTGAAGCTCCAGCAGGGGACCCAGGGCATCGGCACCATGCTCGCCGAGACGCCCCACGCGGTGCACGCGCTGCTCGAGACGTTCTGGGCCATGGGCCAGGACATCGTGCTCCAGGAGTACGTGCGCGAGTCGAAGGGGCGCGACATCCGCGTCATCGTCGTCGGCGGCCGCGTCGTCGCGTCGATGCGGCGGGTCGCCAAGCCGGGCGAGTTCCGCTCGAACCTCCACCGCGGCGGCAAGGGCGACCGGGTGAAGCTGCCGCGCTCCTACCGGAGCGTCGCGATCCGCGCCGCCAAGGCGATGGGCCTCGAGGTCGCCGGCGTCGACATGCTCGAGGCGCGCTCCGGGCCCAAGATCCTCGAGATCAACAGCTCGCCCGGGCTGGAGGGGGTCGAGCGCGCGAGCGGCGTCGACGTCGCGGGCGCGATCATCAGCTACGCCGAGCGGTACGCCGAGGAGCAGCGCGGCCTCAGCCGCCGCACGCTCGAGGCGCGGATCGCCGACGTGATCCACGACGAGCGCATGCCGGTGCCGCGGCGGTTCAGCCGCGCGGTGGAGAACGGAACGGGCGCGAGCCGCAGGAAGCCCCCGGTGCTCACGAACGGGAGGGGCGCGCGGAGGGCCGTCTCGTGACCCTCGGGGTCGAGGCGGCCGGCGATGCGGTCGTCCTCACCATCGATCGCCCCGAGCGCAGGAACGCCATCGACAGCGCCTTCGCGAGGCGCCTCGGCGAGGCGGTCCGCGTCGCCGGCTCGGACCCGCGCGTGCGCGGCATCGTGATCGCCGCGACGAGCAGCGACGTCTTCGTGGCGGGCGGCGACATCCGCGAGCTCTCCGCGCTCGCCGCGGGCGGCGCGGAGGGCGGCGAGATCCTCGCGATGTTCGAGGGCCTCGCGGCGTTCGAGGAGAGCGAGGTGCCGATCATCGCCGCGGTGCAGGGCGACGTGCTGGGCGGCGGCTGCGAGCTGCTCCTGCTCTGCGACTTCGTCCTCGTCGAGGAGCACGCCGCGCTCTCGTTCCGCCACGTCACGATGGGCCTGTCGCCGGCCTGGGGCGGGTTGACGCGGCTCTGCGAGCGGGTGGGGCCGCTGGAGGCGTCGCGGCTGCTCCTGACGGCGGAGAAGATCAGCGCCGCCGAGGCGCTCCGGATCGGCCTCGTGAGCGACGTCGTCGCGACCGGCACGGCGCGCAGCCGCGCGATCGCGCAGGTGAACCGCATCGCCAGGAGCCCGCGCGCCTCGGTCGCGGCGATGAAGCGGGCGCTGCGCAAGGTGCGCGAGGCGCTGCGCGCCTCCGCCGTCGAGGTCGAGCGGCGGGCGTTCGCCGAGCAGTGGAACGGCCCGGAGCACCGCCAGGCGATGGATGCGTTCCTGAGCAAGAAGTGACCGTGGCGCAGGGCGGGGGGTGCGGAGCGGAGGACCCGGGCGGCGCCGAGCCGACGCCGAGCGCCGAGCCTGCGCCGAGCGGGGCCGAGCCGGCGCCGGGGGGCACCGAGCCCGCGCCGGGCGGCGCCGAGCCCGCGCCGGGCGGCGCCGAGCCCGCGCCGGGCGGCGCCGAGCCCGCTCCGGAGAGCGCGCTGCACCCGCTCGTGCCGCCGACGATCGAGCACTTCATCGGCCGCCGCCCGCACCTGCGCGCCCTGCAGCGCGCCGCCGCGTCGCTCTTCATGGAGCGGCCCATCTCCGTGCTCGTTCGGGGCGGCGCGGGCATGGGCAAGAGCGCGCTCATCCACCACTTCCTGATGGGGCTCCGCCGCGACAAGGGGCCGGTCGTCCTGCGGGGGCGCTGCGCCCTCGGGGCGACCGAGTCCTACAAGGCGTTCGGGGGCGTCATGGAGTCGCTGAGCCGGTTCCTCCGGCGCGTCTCCGCCGAGGAGGTGGAGCGCCTCCTGCCGCGCGACGTCCGCGCGCTCGTCCGGGTGTTCCCGGCGCTCTCGCGCGTGCCCGCCGTCGCGTCCGCGCCGCGCGTGAGCGAGTCGCCCGACGCGCAGGAGCTGCGGCAGCGCACCTTCGCGGCGCTCCGGCAGCTGCTCTGGCGCATCGCCGAGCGCAGCCCGCTCGTCGTGGCGATCGAGGACCTCCAGTTTTGCGACGCCGACAGCGTGGCGCTCCTGCTCGAGCTCACGCGGCCGCCCGACGCGCCCGCGATGATGTTCCTCGGCAGCTACCGGACCGACGACGTGGCCACGAGCGCGCCGCTCCGCGCGCTGCTCGACGGGATGGGGCTCGCGCGCCCGGCCGCCGGGGAGGTCGAGGCCGCCCCCGGCGGCCGGGAGCGGCTCGAGCCGCTGCGCCGGGACGGCGAGCTGCGCGAGATCGAGGTCGGCCCGCTCTTGCCGCTCGAGGCCGAGGAGCTCGCGCTCGCGCTCCTCTTCGCGCGCGACGAGGGCACCCGCGCGCGGGCGGACGCCGTCGCGCGCGCGTCCGGCGGCAACCCGCGGCTGCTCGGCGAGCTCGCCCGCGACGCGCAGGCGCCGGCGGGCGAGGCCGGCGCGCAGGGCGACGCCGCGCTGGACCGGGCGCTCAAGGCGCGGCTCCACCGCCTGCCGGAGCAGGCGCTCCGGCTGATCGAGGTGATCGCCGTCGCCGGCGAGCCGATCGACGCGGCGGTCGCGGCGCGCGCGGCGAAGCTTGACGACGAGGAGCGCGCGCCGGCGATGACGCTGCTGCTCACCGAGGACCTCATCGTCGCGCGGCGCGCCGGCGAGGGGGAGCTCGTCGAGGCGTCGCACGACCTCGTGCGCGCGTCCGTGGTCGGCCGGCTCGGTCCGGAGCAGCTCGCGGCGCGGCACCGGCGGCTCGGGCGGGCGCTCGAGGCGCTCGGGACGGCGGACGCCGAGACGCTGTCGCGGCACTGGCTCGGCGCGGGCGACGCGGCGCGGGCGGGGCGGCTCGCGGCGCTCGCGGCCGAGCAGGCGGCCGAGGCGCTCGCGTTCGAGCGCGCGGCGCGGCTCTACGAGCTCGCGCTCGGCCTGCTCTCGCGCGAGGCGGAGCTCCCGGAGGCGGAGGCGCGCGCGCTCGGGGTGCGGTGCGCCGACGCGCTGGTCAACGCGGGCCAGGGGGCCGAGGCGGCGAGGCGCTACGCGGCCGCGGCGGAGGGGGCGGACAGCGCGCGGTCGCTCGAGCTCCGCCGCCGCGCCGCGGAGCAGTACCTGCGGAGCGGGCACATCGACGAGGGGCTCGATCTCGTCCGCGCCGTGCTGAGGGCGGTCGGCCTGTCGTTCCCGGAGACGCCGCGGCGCGCGCTCGTGGCGTTGCTCCTGCACCGGGCGGAGCTGCGCCTGCGGGGCCTCCGGTTCCGCGAGCGGTCCGAGGCGGAGGTGCGTCCGGAGGAGCTCGCGCGCATCGACGCCTGCTGGACGGTGACGGTGGGTCTGTCGGCCGTCGACCTGGTGCGCTCCGCCGAGTTCTCGGCGCGCGCCCTCCTGCTCGCGCTGCGCGCCGGCGAGCCCTACCGCGTCGGCCGCGCGCTCGCGTTCGAGGCCTCGTCGGCGTGCATGATGGGGGCGCCGGGCCGGGCGCGCGCGGAGGAGCTCGTCGCCGCGGTGCGCGCGCTCGCGGAGCGGCTCGACAGCCCGCACCTGCTCGGCCTGTCGATGATGGTGTCGGGCATGCTCGAGGCGTTCACGGCGGGCCGCTGGAAGGCGGCGTTCACGTGGTACGAGCGGGCCGACGAGCTGCTGCGCGACCGCTGCACCGGCGCCGCCTGGGAGCTCGTGACGACGCAGGTGATGACGTCGTGGATGCGGTACTACCGCGGGCAGATCGACGCGCTCGCGCGGACGCTGCCGGCCGTGCTCCGGGGCGCCGAGCAGCGGGGCGATCGCTATGCGGCGGCGATCTTCAGCGTGCAGGCGGTGTGGGTGGCGCTCGCGTCGGACGACGTGGCGGGCGCGCGCGGCGCGGTCCTGGGGGCGCTGTCGAGGTGGACGACGTCGGGGTTCCACCTCGAGCATTTCGTGGGGCTGCTCGGCGAGACCTACGTCGACCGGTACGCCGGCCGCGCCGGCGCCGCGATGAAGCGGCTCGCGGAGGCGTGGCCGGCGATCGAGGGCTCGATGCTGCTGATGATGCAGAACAGCCGGGTGATGGCCCACGTGGAGCGCGCGAGCACGGCGCTGGCTGCCGCCGAGGGGGCGACCGATCCCGAGCCGCTGATCCAGGCGGCGCTGCGGGACGCCGCCGCGCTTGCCCGGGAGCGGATGGCGTGGTCCGACCCGTTCGTACCGCTCCTCCGCGCGGGCGCGGCGGAGCTGCGCGGCGAGCGGGAGGAGGCGATCCTGCAGCTGGAGGTGGCGGCGGCCGGGTTCGACGCGGCGGACATGCCGCTCTACGCGGCGGCGGCGCGGCGTCAGTCGGGCGAGCTCTTCGGCGGCGAGAAGGGGCTGCAGCGGCTCCTCGAGGCGGACGCGGTGATGGCGCGGGAGCGGATCAAGAGCCCGGCGCGGTGGACGGCGATGCTGGTGCCGGGGTTCGGGCGGAGGTAGAGGAGCGGCGCGCTCCGGGGCGCCGAGGAGGATCGACCCTCATGACCACGCATGTGAGCCTGCCGGACCCTCCGTCGATGTTCCTGATCACGGGGCTCATGGCTGCCGGAAAGTCGACCGTGGCCCAGCGGCTGGCCGAGCGGCTGCCGAGGAGCGTGCATCTCCGGGGCGACGTGTTTCGCCGCATGATCGTCAGTGGACGCGCCGAGATGGGCTTCGAGCTCTCCGGGGAGGCCGAGCGGCAGCTGCGGCTCCGGTACCGTATCGCGGCGGCGGCGGCCGATCTGTATCTCCAGGCCGGGTTCACCGTCGTCCACCAGGACATCATCCTCGGATCTGGGCTCGCGGAGGTGGTGCGGTGCTACGCGCACCGTCCTCTGCACGTCGTCGTCCTCTGTCCGCGTCCCGCCGTGGTCGCGGCGCGCGAGGCGGGTCGAGCGAAGCGCGGGTATCAAGACGCCTCGGCGATCCTCGATTTCGACCGCGTATTGCGCGAGGAGACACCGCGGCTGGGTCTCTGGCTGGACACCTCGGACCTCACGGTCGAGGAGACCGTGGACGAGATCCTCGCGCGCCTGAGCGACGCGCGCGTGAACGGCGCGGACAACACATAGCGCGACGGACGGGCTGGACCGCCAAGGCGCCAGGGGGAGCAGGGGTCGGTCGATGCGGAAACCTTGCAAGGCTTGAGGGGGTCCACATGAGATCTCCCCGATTCGCCTGATCGGAGCAGGAGGGGCTCTCGGGACCTCCTCAGTCCTCTCCGCGCACCGCCAGCACGACCTCGTGCGCCTCGGTCTTCGCCGGTATCTCCCACCGCTCGATCATCCGGCGGATCGCCGCCTCCGGCACCGCCGCCTCCCGCGCGCGGTTCTGCGCGAACAGCGCCGCCGCCGGCACCTCCACGTAGACCACACGGACCCTCGCCCCGTAGTCCGCCGCCATCTGCAGCACGGGCCCGCGCCGCTGCCGCGACAGGTTCGTCGCGTTCCACACGAACCGCTCGCCGCGCCGGAGGTGCTCTTTCGCCCGCTCGCGCGCCGCCTGGACCACCTGTCCTTGCGGTTCGGTCGGATCGATCTCGAGCTCGCTCCGCAGCGCATCCATGGAGACCACCGGCCAGTCGGCGAGGTGGTTGCGGACATAGGTGTCCTTCCCGGCGCCCGGGAGCCCGCTCATCACCACGACCTCGGCGCGCGTGTCGTCGTAGACCTCCACGTCCGGGTGGCGCCCGCCGGTGAGGTCGGAGCGGAAGTACACGACGCGCGTGTGATCCGACGCGAAGGAGCGCGGCGCCCGGTAACACCCCTCGTCGCGGCAGAGCTCGCGGAAGAGCTCGATGCTGTCGACCACGCGGGCCATGTCCGCGCAGACGCGCCCGCGGATGTCGGCCTCGGCCACGAGCGCGAGCAGGTCGCAGCGCGCGTGGAGGCTGATCTCGGCGGCGACGCGCTGCGCGTCATCCCGCTCGATGAGATAGAAGGGGATCTGGTGGTAGCGCACGAGCGCGCACACCTGCTCGCGCAGCGCGAACGGCGCGTCGAGCTCCCAGAGCAGGCGGCGCGCGAGCAGCTCGCCCGCGCGCGAGTGGCCCTTGGCCGTGATCCTCCCGTCCTGCTCCCGGGTGGTCGCCGGCTTCGCCACGTCGTGGAGCAGGCAGGCGAGGTACACGACGCGCTGCTCCTCCGCCGGCAGCGCCCGCCACTCGGGCAGCCCGAGCAGCGTCTCCAGCACCATGCGGGTGTGGATCCAGACGTTGCCCTCGGCGTGGTGAATCGGGTCCTGCGGGCAGCCCTCGAGCGCGCGGACCCAGTCGAAGACCTGGAGCTCGTCCCAGGGGACACGCTCCGGATCGGGCGTGAGGAGGTCGAGGAGCGAGGACGCGGACGACATGACGGAGCACCCTGGGGCGAGCGCGCGCCGGACACAGGCGCGCAGCGCGCGAGGATCGTAGCATGTCCGCGCCCGGAGGTCGGTGCTACCCTGGCGCCGCCATGTCCGCCAAATACCCGCGCTCGTTCCACCTGCCATGGTCGCCCGGCGGCACGTCCGACGACAAGAGGATGGCCGACGTGTCGGGGCTGCTCGGCGTCGAGATCGTCATCACCGAGAAGTGCGACGGGAGCAACCTCACGTACACGCGGAAGAGCGTCTTCTCTCGCTCGCACTCGGGCCCTCCGTCCCACCCGAGCTTCGACCTCGCGAAGGCCACGCACGCGAGCATCGCTCACCTGCTCTCGGACGGCATGTCGCTCTTCTGCGAGTATTGCTATGCGGTTCACTCCATCGAATACGACGCGCTGCCGGGGTATTCGCTGGTCTTCGGCGTGCGCGACGACGCGCTGGGGCTCTTCTGGGAGTGGGATATGGTCGTGGCCCAGGCGAAGGATCTGGGGCTCCCCACGGTGCCTGTCCTGTTCCGGGGCATCGTCGAGAGCGAGCACGATCTCGAGGCGCTGACGAGCGCGCTCGCGCGCGAGCCCTCCGCGTTCGGCGGCCAGCGCGAGGGGGTGGTGGTGCGGGTCGCGGGCGAGTTCCCGGACGCGATGTTCCAGCGCAGCCTCGCCAAGTGGGTGCGGCGCGGGCACGTGCAGACGGACGAGCACTGGATGCACCAGGAGCTCCGGCCGCAGAAGCTCGCGGCGGATCCGGCGGGAGGGCCGCCGCGCTGAGGACGGCGCCGGGGCCGGCGGTGCGGCTACCGTCGTGAGGCCAGCGCCGCGAGCCGCTCGCAGAGCCTCTCGCGGAGCGGGCCGTAGGTCTTGCGGTAGTCCTCCCAGTCGAGGCGCTCGTCCGCGACGAGCTCGCGCCAGTACGGGTTCGCGGCGCCGTAGTCGTGGAGGGCGCCGGTCTCGGCGATCTGCACGGCGAAGAGCGGCACCCGGAGCGCGTGGAAGAGCTTCTTCTTCGAGGCCCCGGGGTCCTCGTCGAAGCGGGCGCCGGCCTTCTTGAAGTCGGACGCGGAGCGGCCCGCGGCCGACGCGGCGAGCTTCTTCCTGTCGAGCTTGAACGCGAAGGGCGGTCTCGTCTCCTTGAGCCGGTGCTCGGGCGGGAGGAACAGGCACTCCAGCGCGAAGACGCTGTGCTCGGCGATGGCGTTGCGGAAGGTGTCGAGCCCGTGCAGGACGACGTTGATGCCGGGCGAGAACGCGAGGTCCTGCCTCGCGTCGCGGCGCGCGAGGACGGCGACGAAATCCTCGTCGGACGTGGCGGTCGCGGTGCCGTACACGCGCGAACCGGTGCGGAATAGGCTGTGGACCTCGCCGTCGGTGTGGCCGAGGACGCGGAGCACGGTCGAAAGGCTCATGGCAGGAGTCCTCGCTCGAGGGGCCCCGGAGAATTGCCTCGTCCCCGCCCCGGCAACAAGGGCTCCCATGTCTTCGAGGTCTCGACGCCCCCCGCGTGCGGCACGACAATCCCCCGGTGCGCCTCCTCGCCGTCTGCTGGCTCTTCCTCCTCCCCCTCCTCGCCGGCTGCCATCACCGCGACGGAGCGCGCCACGACGACGGGTTCCGGTCCCGGCTGGCGCACGGCTGCAGGAGCGAGCCCGACTGCCTCGTGCTGGAGCTCGAGGCGCAGGCCCGCGTCGACCGGTGTCCTTCGTTCTGCGAGCAGGCCGAGGCCGATCTGCGTGCGTCGAGCGCCCTCGTCGCGCGCTACCGGCGGCACCGCGAGGCGCGTCAGGCGCAGATCGAGGCGCAGCGGCAGGCCGGCGAGGCCGCGGAGGCCGAGCGCCGCCGCGCCGAGCTCGAGGCCGCCGGCGAGGCGCGCGCCCCGGGGCCCGGCGAGGCGCGCGCCCCGGGGCCCGCCGAGGCGCGCGCCCCGGGGCCCGCCGAGGCGCCCGCTCCCGCGCGGCCCTCGGGTGCCGGCCGCTCCGGCCGGCCGCGGCCGGCGCCCGACGAGGGCCGCGTCTGCTGCTGCGATGGCACGCTCTCGCCGACCTGCACCTACGTGAAGCGCGGGTGCTGCTCGCACCACGGCGGCGTCTGCGCCTGCCCTTGAATGCACCTGCCGCAGCCGTCTTCGACCGCTGGAACGCCCGCGGCTCGCACGCAGCGGACGCGCGAGCTCTGCTGTCCGTGCCGACCGACGCGGCGCCAACACGGGTGATCTCCCTCTCACCCTCTGGGCCGATGAACGCCAACCACCGATGACCGTCACTCTCCTGTGAACCTGGCGTTTCCTTGACCTTGTACGTACCGTGCTCGCGCCGCCTCCGTGGGCGGCGTCTCTGTGCTTCCAGGAGGGTCCATGGCCGTCGCCGACTCGCTATCCGCTCATCCCCAGAAGACCGATCATCCGCCCGAGGCCGTCGAGCGGCGGGTGGCGGACGCCCTCGGCGCGCTGTCGCTCGAGCAGAAGGTCCGCCTGCTGACGGGCGCCGATTTCTGGAGCACCTACCCTGAGCCCGCCATCGGCCTGCGCCGCATGGTCGTCTCGGACGGCCCGGTCGGCGTGCGCGGCGAGCACTGGGACGAGCGCGATCCCTCGGTGAGCCTCCCCTCCGCCACCGCCCTCGCCGCCACATGGGATGAGGCCCTCCTGGAGCGCCTCGGCGCCTTGCTGGCGTCCGAGGCGCGGCGCAAGGGCGTCGATGTCGTCCTCGGGCCGACGGTCAACCTGCACCGCAGCCCGCTCGGCGGCAGGCACTTCGAGTGCTTCTCCGAGGACCCGCTGCTCACCGGTCGGATCGGCGCGGCCTACGTCCGGGGGCTGCAGGCCCACGGCGTCGGCGCCACCCCCAAGCATTACGTGGCCAACGACTCCGAGACCGAGCGGTTCACCGTCGATGTCCGCGTCGATCAGCGCACGCTGCGCGAGCTCTACCTCGCGCCCTTCGAGCGGATGGTCGTCGGCGCGCGCGCGTGGCTCGTGATGGCCTCGTACAACGCCGTCAATGGCGCGACCATGACCGAGAACGCCCTGCTCGACGTGCCGCTCAAGGACGAGTGGGGTTTCGACGGGGTCGTGATCTCGGACTGGACCGCGACCCGGTCCACCGAGGCCGCAGCCCGCGCGGCGCTGGACCTCGTCATGCCTGGCCCGGAAGGGCCGTGGGGCCGGGCGCTCGTCGCCGCGGTCCAGAGCGGCGCGGTGCCCGAGAAGGCCATCGACGACAAGGTCCGCCGCCTCCTGCGCCTCGCCGCCCGGGTCGGCGCGCTCGAGGGCGTCGCGCCGGCCGCCCCCGCCCCCGCCCAGCTCCCCGCCGCCGAGGCCGCCCGGCTTGTCCGCGAGGCCGCCGCGGCCGGCATGGTGCTCGTGCGCAACCAGGGCGACGCGCTCCCCCTCGACGCGGCCAGCCTGCGGCGCGTCGCCGTGATCGGCCCCGGCGCCGCGCAGGGGCGGATCCAGGGCGGCGGCAGCGCCAGCGTGCACCCGCACTACGCCGTCTCGCCGCTCGACGGGCTGCGCGCCGCGCTCGGCCAGCGCGCCGAGGTGCTCCACGCGCTCGGCACCCGCATCCACGAGGGCCTCGTGCCGGTGGCCGGAGACCAGGTGGTCGACCCCGTGACCGGCACAGCCGGCGTGCACGTGCGGCTCCTCGACGCCAGGGGCCACGTCGTGCACGAGGAGCATCGCGACGTGGGGCGCCTCACGTTCATCGGGGACGAGCGCGCGACGCGGGCCGCGACCATCGAGGTGACGGCGCGGTTCCGCGCCGCCGAGGCGGGCCGCTACCGGATCGGCGTGGCCGGCGTGGGCGCCTACCGCCTCGCCGGCGGCGGGCAGGTCCTCTTCGACGGGATGATCGCGCCGGACAAGGACGACCTCGCCGCGGCCCTGCTCGCCCCGCCGCAGCGGGCGGCCGAGCTGTCCCTCGCCGCCGGCCAGGAGATCGACCTCGCCCTCGCGCACTCGGTCTTTCCGGGCACGATCGCGGTGGCGTTCTCCCTCGGCGCCGAGGTCCCCGCGCTGCCCGACGACGAGGAGCTCGCGCGCGCCGTGGAGCTCGCGCGCTCCTCCGACGTGGCGATCGTTGTCGTCGGCACCACCGAGGCGATCGAGAGCGAGGGCTTCGACCGGAGCACGCTTGCGCTCCCCGGCCGCCAGGACGAGCTGGTCCGCGCCGTCGCGGCCGTGAACCCCCGGACGATCGTGCTTGTGAACTCCGGCGGGCCGGTGACCCTGCCCTGGCGCGACGAGGTGGCCGCGGTGCTCCTCACGTGGTTCCCGGGCCAGGAGCTCGGCAACGCCGCCGCCGACGTGCTGCTCGGCGCCGTGGAGCCCGGCGGCCGTCTGCCCACGACGTGGCCGTCGCGCGACGAGGACGTGCCCGTGCTCTCGACGAAGCCCGAGAACGGCAAGCTGGTCTATGTCGAGGGGCTGCACGTCGGGTACCGGGCCTGGGCCCGCGCCGGCGTCACCCCGGCCTACCCGTTCGGGCACGGCCTGGGCTACACGCGCTGGGAGATCGTCGACATGGCCGCGCCGGCGAGCGTCGCCGCCGGCGCGGCGGTCGAGGTGCGGGTGCAGGTCCGCAATGTCGGGACCCGCCGCGGCCGTCACATGATCCAGCTCTACCTGTCGCGGCCGGGCTCTGCGGTCGAGCGCCCCCTGCTCTGGCTGGCCGGCTTCGCCTCCGTCGAGGCCGAGCCCGACCAGACGGCCGAGGTCGTCGCCACCGTCGAGCCGCGGGCCTTTGCGCACTGGGCGGCAGGTCGCTGGCAGGTCGAGCCCGGCGTGTTCACGCTGCACGCGGGGCACTCGGCCACCGTCCTGACGAGACAGACCGCGGTGAACGTGGGCGCCTGAGGGCCTGAGGGCGCGCCGGCGTGGGCCTGCGAGGCTCCCGGTGATGGGGACTCACGGCCAGCGCGACGCAGGGTGGTGGCCGGATCGGAGCATGAAGGCGGGGAGGCGGGAAGAAAAGATCAAGGATCTTCCCGCCTTCATGTGCATCACTCCGGGCAAATAGGGCCACCCCCCGACGCAGGGGGCTCTCGCAGGGCTCGATTCGATCAACCTGGGATCGAAGCGCTGGAGATGGCCAGGGAGGGGGCCTCGCTCCCTCTTGAAATGCTCCGGTGCAAATTGCCTCAGCGTGACCGATGCGCGCGACGGATCCCCCGCTGAGCATGAGGATTCTTGCTCTTCTGGCCGCGAGATTTGCGCGAGAGGGAGCGCCCGAGCGCCGAGCTCGCCTCGGGGGGCGCGGGCGAGGGGGTGCTGGCCGGGTGTTTCGTCGCTTTGGCGCCGGCGAAGGCCGGGGATCGGCCGATGGTTCGCCATTTGCTTACGATGAACGATGAGTGAAAGGCGACTCATGAAGGAAAAGCACCCTGTCCCCGGCCAGAGCGGATCGTTCGCCAGAAGAGGCGATGCGAGCACGGGGGGGGTCTCGTCCTGCGTTCGCGGGTTGCCGCAGCGGGAGCGCGCCGTGGGCGAGGTCCTCGCGGGCAAGTACCAGATCGTGGGGCAGCTGGGCGCCGGGGGCATGGGCAGCGTGTGGCGGGCGCGCAGCTTGTGGCTCGACGTCGACGTGGCGATCAAGGTGCTCCACGAGGAGCAGTTCGACGCGCACGCCGCCGAGCGCCTGCTCCGGGAGGCGCGCGCGACGGCGAGGCTAGGTCATCCGGCGATCGTGCGCGTGTTCGATTTCGGCGAGACCGACTCGGGTGAGCCGTTCCTGGTGATGGAGCTCCTCGAGGGCACGTCGCTCTCGAGCTGGCTGGAGACGAGGGGCCGCATACCGGCGGAGCAGGCGGTCCAGATGCTCTTGCCGGTGGCGTGCGCCCTCGCGGCTGCGCACGCGCAGAGCATCGTCCATCGCGATATCAAGCCTGCCAATATCCTCGTCGTGTCCGACGGGGCGGGCGGCTATGTCCCGAAGGTCGTCGACTTCGGCATTGCCAAGCTGGCCAACGCGGCGAGCCCCGCGATCACGCAACGAGGGATGATCGTCGGCAGCCCGGAGTACATGTCGCCGGAGCAGGCCGACGGCCAGCTGGAGGTCGGGGAGCAGACCGACGTCTGGGCGTTCAGCGTGGTTCTTTACGAGCTCATCACCGGACGTCGGCCGTTCAGCGGGGAGAACCTGGGCGCGGTGATCGCGGCGATCTTCAGCAAGGAGCCGGTGCCGACGACCCAGCTCGGCGCCGGCGACGAGGAGCTCTGGTCGATCCTCCGGCGAGGCCTGGCCAAGTCGCCGGCCGAGCGGTGGCCGAGCATGCGGTCGCTCGGCCGCGCCCTGGCGTCCTGGGCCGTCGAGCGCGGGGTCACGGCGGACGTGGCCGGCACGTCGCTCGCGCACCAGTGGCTCGCGCGGGGGGTCGACGCGCCGCTCACCGCGGAGCGGGCCGCGCCGGTCTTCGCGGCGACCGGCGCCGTCTCCGCGCCGGCGGCGCCGCGCCTGGCCGGTGCAGGGAAGACGCTGCTCGCGTCGCCCGCGGCCACGCCGGCCGGGCGTCGGGGAGGCACGATCAAGATGCCCGCGGCCCTGCGCGGCGCGCCGAGCGGGATCGCGCCCTCGCCGCGGCTTCAGAAGGCGCTCCTCGTCGGGGTGCTGGCTGCCTTCGTCGCGCCCGTGGTCGTGGTCATGGGGTTGAGCCTGCGGGGTGGAGGCGCTGGCGCCGCGCAGCCGGCGGTCGCGGCCGCCGCCGCTGCGCCTGCCGGCGAGCCGGTCGTGGCGCTGGCCCTGCAGGCGGCGCCCCCGGCGGCGCCCTCCGCCGTCGACATCGTGCCCGCTGACGGTGGGGCGCCGCGCGTGAACGCTCGTGAGATGGCCGTGCGGGGCGCACCGGCAAGCGAGCCGCCGACGCACCCGGCCGAGCCGGCTGAGCCGTGGGACGAGGCGGTCGATCCATGGGACGAGATCGAGCTGTCCGCGTCATCGGCCGAGTCGCCCGCCCAGCAGCTCGACCCGAGCGCGCAGCGGGCCGAGCCCAGCGTGCAGCGGGCCGAGCCCAGCGTGCAGCGGGTGGAGCGGCGCGCTCCGCGGGTCGAGCCGCCGCGTCCGGTGCCTGCGTCCACGTCCATGCCGCTGCCGGCGGCGCCCGACTTCTGAGGTGATCATGCGCAATCCTGGGGTGAAGCTCCGCTCCGTTCGCGGCACCGGCGACCTGCTGGTCCTCCTGATCGCGCTCGTCGCGGCCCCGCTCGGGCCTGGCGGCTGCTCCGCGCTGATCGGCGCGGAGCTGTCCGACAAGGACGACGAGACCGAGGACCCCGGGGGGCCGGAGGCTCAGGCCGGCGACGGGAGCGGCGGCGGCGATCTCAGCAGGAGCAGCGGCGCGAGCACGAGCAGCACCGGGAACGCCGGTAGCGGCGAGAGCGCCGGCGGCGGCGAGAGCGCCGGCGGCGGCGAGAGCGCCGGCGGCGGCGAGAGCGCCGGCGGCGGCGAGAGCGCGAGCAGCGGGGGCGGCGCGAGCGGGGGCGGCGAGGGCGCCGCGAGCAGCGCGGGGAGCGGCGGTGGCGAGAGCGCGAGCGGCGCTGGTGCGAGCGGCGGGAGCGCAACCGGCAGCGCGAGCAGCGGCAGCGCGAGCAGCGGCACTGGCGGTGCGAGCAGCGAAACCGGCGCCGGCGGTGCGAGCAGCGAAACCGGCGCCGGCGGTGCGAGCAGCGAAACCGGCGCCGGCGGTGCGAGCAGCGAAACCGGCGCCGGCGGTGCGACCAGCGGGAGCGGCGGGGGCGCAAGCAGCAGCGGCTCGGGCAGCGCAGCGACCTGCAATGGCCACTTCGCCGATTGCGACGGGGACGCGGCGCACCATTGCGAAACCAACCTGTGGAACAACGACGAGCACTGCGGCGCTTGCGACAACCGATGTCCAGACGGCACCGACTGCCGGCAGGGAGAGTGTCAGTGAGGCCGCGTTCTCCTGCTCGCGCCGGACGGACATTCGTCGCCCTCGTCGCGGCGCTGCTCCTGGCTGCAGCAGCCCCGTGCCCTGCGGCGGCGCAGGGCACGGGCGATGTGACTGCGGCGCGCGTGCTGTTCGTCCAGGGCGCGAAGCTCGCCCGGGAGGGGCGCTGGGAGGAGGCGCGGGCGCTGTATTCCCGGTCGCTGGCGATCAAGGCGATGCCCCTCACGCGGTACAGCCTCGGCGTCGCGCAGAAGGAGACCGGGCACCTCGCCGACGCGCTCGCCAGCTTCCGCGCATTCCTGGCGGAGCCGGCGACGCCGACGACGGAGCCCTATGTCGGGCCGGCGCGGGGGGCCGTCGTGGCGCTCGAAGGGCGCGTCGGCCGGGTGACGCTCGCCGTCCGGCCCGGCAAGATCGAAAGGCTCGCGCTGGCCCTGGATGGCAAGCCGCTGCGGGCGGCCCCGGGTCAGGTCCTCGAGCTGGACCCGGGCGCGTACGAGGTCGCGGCGAGCGCTCCGGGGTTCCGCGCTGCGGTTGCCCGGTTCAGCGTCGGCGCTGGCGGCTCGGTCGAGGTCCCGCTCGCGCTCGCGCCCGCGCCCGCGCCCGCCGCGACCGTACAGGCTTCGGCTGCCCGGGAGGGGCTGCCTCCGCTGGCCGACCCCTCCGAGGGATCCTCGAGTCGGACGCTCCCGTTCGTCGTCATGGGCGTGGGCGGCGCGCTCTTCGCCGGCGGAGCCGTCCTCGGCCTCGCCGGCTGGAAGCAGGCGGGCGATGCGCGCTCGAGCACGGGCTCGGACGCGAGCTCCGCGCGGGCCAAGGGGATCGTCGGCGACGTCCTCGGCGGCGTCGGCGTCGCGACCGTGGGCATCGGGCTCTACCTGCTTCTGAACGAGCCAGCGCCGAGCACCCCCAAGGCGGGCTCCGTGACCCCGTGGCTGAGCGCGTCGGGCGCGGGCGTCGAAATGCGGCTCTGACCCGCATGACCCGCGCCACGGGCGTAGCCTGTCCTCGGCGAGATCCAATCAGCGGTCACGGAGAGAATGTTTCGATCGGTGCACCATCGCGCTGACTCGCCGCTGGAGGCAGGGGTATGAAGAATTTCTCGGCGCAGGGCGTGGACCGTTCCGTCCGTGGGGAGCGCCCGGGCGGGGTTCCTGGCGCAGCTCGCACGCGCAAACCGCCGCGGCACCTCGCCGTCGTCTTGGCGGCGATGACGGTCGTTCTGTTTGCGGCAGAAGCCGGGGCTTCCGGCACGTGGACCCAGCGGGTCACATCCGGTCCGGCGCCGACCGAGCGCTCGACCCCCGCGGTCGCCGCGCTCGGCGACGCCGTCTACCTGTTCGGCGGCATGAAGGACGACTTCTCGACCTTCGAGAACACGTTCTATAACGACCTCTATCGATTCGACACCTCGCTCGATTCCTGGGAGCTGCTCGATCCCGCGGGGGACCTGCCGCCGCCGCGCGTGTTCGCCGGCGCGGCCGGCGACGACTGCAACAACCTGATGCTGGTGTTCGGCGGGGCGACGTACAGCCCCGATTTCTCCGATTTCGTGGCCCACGACGATCTCTGGGCTTACGACGCCGACGCGGACGCCTGGATCGAGCTCCACCCCGCGAATGCCGGGCCGGTCGGCCGGTCCCGCCCGAATGTCTGGCTCACCGGCGGGAAGCTGTACGTCTTCGGCGGGGTGACCAGCACCTTCGATTTCATGAATGATCTCTGGGTGTACGACCTGGCGTCGAACCGGTGGAAGGAGCTCGTGCCCGCCGGCGCTCCCGGCGCGCCGCGCGGCCGGCACGAAGCGATGGCCGGGGCGGCGCCGATCCGGGGCAAGCTGACGCTGTACGGCGGCGAGACGCTGGGCGCGGCAGGCTTCGAGATGCTGGACGACACCTGGGAGTTCGATCTGCGCACCCGCCGGTGGACCGATGTGACGCCGCGCGCGCGGCGCGACATCACGCCGCCGCGCAACTACGGCGCCGCGGCCGTGATCGGCTCGAACCTGTACCTGCAAGGAGGTGACGTGTCGGGCGGGTCGTCGGGCTGCGGCGCGCCGTTCGAGCAGAACCCGATCGCGGAGCTCTGGCGGTACAACGCGAACAACCGGAAGTGGACCCAGCTGTCGCCGGGCGGCGATCCGCTGGTCAAGCTCAAGCGACATGTCGCCGCCGAAGTGAACGGCAGCATGTACGTGTTCTCGGGGTGGGGCTTCGAGTGCGACGGCGACGTCGGCCCCGGTCAGCTCTGGAACCGCGACGTCTATTCGTTCGATCCCTGAGCGGGGGCAGGAGAACGCCGCGCCACGGCGAGCGCGCCGCGCTACCCGGCGGCAGCGCGGAAATGGTACTGCGCGCTCATGCGCTCGCTCGCGATGGTGCTGTCCCTGGCCGCGCTCCTGGCCGCGGGCGCGCCCGCTTCGGCCAGGGGCGACGATGCCGGCCAGCCTCCGGCAGGCGCGCCCGCGCCGCCGCAGGCTGCTCCCCCTGCGGGCGCGCCCGCGCCCCCGCGGGCCGCGCCCCCCCAGGCGGTGCTTCCTGCGGGCGCGCCCGCGCCCCCGCGGGCCGCGCCCCCGCCGGCGGTGCTTCCTGCGGAGGCGCCCGCGCCCCCGCAGGCCTCGGCGGCGGCGCGGTGGTGCGCGCCGGAGCTCGCCTCGCTGCCCGGTGAGGCGTGCGCCTTCCTGCCGGCCAGAGCGGCGCCTGGCCCGCGCGTGCTCGTGATCTTCCTGCACGGCGTCGTTCAGCCCGATTCAGGGTGGCAGTGGGCCCAACAGCGGGGCGCGGCGCGGGCCGGCGCCCGGCACGGCGTCGCCGTGATGATGCCGCGCGGCCGGCGAGGGATCGGGCCGAAGACGATGGAAGACTGGTGGTGCTGGCCCACCGCCGCCGCCGCGCAGGCGGCCCACGAGGACGCGTTGCTCGCCGGGTGGGACGCGGCGCGCGTGGAGCTCGAGCGGCGCGCGGGCGGGCGCTTCGAGCAAGTGCTCGTGTTCGGCTTCTCGAACGGCGCGTACTACGCGACGTCGCTGGCGATGCGCGGGCGGCTGCCGGTCGACGGGTACGCGGCGTTCGCGGGCGGCTCGGGCGCGCGTTACCTGGAGCGGGCGGGCGCGCGGACCAGGCTGCGCGTCCCGGTCTTCGTCGGCTGGGGCGGCAAGGACCCGGCGCACCGCGACCAGGTGGCGCTCGCAAAGATGCTCCGCCGGCTGAAGTGGCCTTCGAGGTCGCTCGGCAAGAAGCGCGCGGGGCACGCGATGACCGACGATCAGGTCGACCAGGCGTTCGCGTTCCTGCGCGGCAAGCGAGGCGGGGTCGAGGAGCCCGGCAGCGGGCGCGGAGCTCGTCCGCGATGAGGGACGCACAGCCAGCCGCCTCGGATGGACCGCCCGCCCGCGCGCGCCCGCGGCGGACGCGAGAGCCCGCTCAGCCGCCGCCGACAGGCCCGCCCTGCGCCGCTGCGCCGGCCGGCGTGGGCGCCGGGGCGTCGCCGGCCGGCATCTGGAGCATCGCGTAGTCGATCGTCGTCTCGTTGCGCAGCACGGTGAGCACCACCATGTCCCCGGGCGCGCAGGCGCGCAGGTAGCTCTCCAGCCCTGTCATCGAGTGGACGGGTCGCCCGTCGACCGCGAGGATCACGTCGCCCGGCTCCAGCAAGGGGGACGTGAAGCTGCGGATATCGATGCTCGCGATCCTCACGCCATCGCCTGCGGTCGGCTGGATCGTGAGGTGCCACGGCGCCGGGACCACGGTCGCTGTCGGCGCGGGGCGCGACGGCTTCTCTCGTTGCGCGGTCTCCGCCGCGCTCGCCGGCGCGGCTGCTCGCGGCTGCGCGGCGTCCGCGCGCGGCTGCGTGGCCTCGACGCGCGGGCAGTCACCGCGGCAAGCGGCGACCGCCAGCGGGACCAGCGGGGTGAGCACGCGGGATAACCGCCGAGCCCACCCGTACGTGCCGCGCGCACCGGGGGGTCGATCTCGCTGCTGACTTGTGTGCATGGCCTCTCGGCGCCCCCGGCCTCCCAGCCTCCCGAAGTGCAAGATCCCAACCAGCGATCCTCCGCCGCTGTCCGGGCCGTTGGAGGACAGCAGGGCGGAGATCCGTCCCGCAGCGCGCCGCGATCACGTGCGGGCGAGCCGTGGCGCTGGACGGAAGTGCGCGGGGAACACCCGCTCGAGGAACTCGTTGCGCAGGAGCCCGTCGGGATCGACGAGCTCCTTCAGCCGGACGAACTCCGGGAGCGCGTGCGCGTACATCGCCTGGAGATGCTCCGCTGTCGCGTGGACGTTCTTCACCAGATAGACCCGCCCGCCGAGCTCGAGGGTGTGCGCGCTGAGCTCGGTGAGCCGCAGGCGGATACGGCACACGCTGTCTTCATCGCTGCCCGCGAACGCGACCGTGACCGCGAACCCGTCGGCCCCGTAATTCGCCGACAGGAGGAACCGGTCGCCCTGGATGTGGAGCACATCGAGCAGCAGCGGCGGCGTTCCGTCTCGGGTCGCTATCTCATGGATCCTGTTGATGAAATCGACGAGTCGCCGCAGGCTGTCCTCCGGGGCGCCCGGGTCGTAGGGGATCATGAAGGTCTGCTGCACCGTGATCATCGGCGCCCCGAGGGCCTGTCCGATGCGGTTCGCGAGGACGTTGCCGTCCATGAAGAACAGAAAGCCCATGAGCTCGTCGACGTTCGGGCGCGAGACATCGAAGACGAAGCGGTCGATGATCGTCCAGACTCCCTGGCTCACCACGGACGTGCGCATCAGCCACTCGATCGGGACGCGGAGCGGGTACCCGCGGCGGTGGTTCAGCAGCGGGCGGAGCTCGTGCGACGTCCCCGCGACGTACCGCGACCGCAGGACCATGCTCTTGCTCCCGGCGAGGGTGTGGAAGGCGATGGAGTAGAGCGCCTCGGGGACCCATCCGTCCTCGACCGCGCTCCCTCCCTCGGAGGGCAGGAGCTGCTCGGCGCGCGGGACGAGCATCGCGGCGAGCTCGTCGAGCGACCCGCAGCGCGTCGCCTGGGTCACGACCCGGATCGGGGTCCCTGCAGGCGCGACGCGCGCGATGCGGTACGTGACGTCGAGCACCGCGCCGAGGTAGCCGAGCCCGCCGATCACCGCGTGAAACAGCGCGCTCGTCGGCTCGTCGCGGCTCAGGGAGAGCAGCTGCCCGTCCAGGGTGAGGAGCGTCAGCCGCTCGACGTAATGCCCTTCCTTGCCGCCGATCCCCGAGAAGCGAGAGAGGCAGTCTCCGGAGACCGTGCCTCCCGCGGTGGCGTGGCTCGTCGACACAACCGTGTACGGCACGAACCCGCGGGCGGCGAGCTCACGGGCGATGGCTCCCCACGGGGTGCCGGCGCCCACGGTCATCTGCGCGCCCTCCTCGTCGATCTCGATGGAGGTGAAGCCCGTCATCGAGATCACGAGGTCGTCGTTCAGCGCCTGCCCGTCGAACGACTGGGCCCCGGCGCGGAACGTGATCCTGCGCCCTGTCCGCCTCGCCATGCCGAACAGCACCCTGAGCTCCTCGACCGACGCCGGGGTGTACAGGTCTCCACACGAGTGGTGCTGCCCGCCATAGCCCTGGAGCATGCAGAGCGGCTTTCGAGGGATCTCGTCGAGCCGCGGCGGCAGCGGTGCGCCCCCGACGTACGCGGCCCCCCCGCCCTCGCCCCCTCGCGCGGATCGCCGGTGCGCCCCGCTGACGAATCGAGCGACCACGATCAACCCGAGGCGGGCAGGAGGGAAACCTTGTCTATCGTATCGACCGGTTCGAGGGCAGGGCGCATCCCGCCAGCGTCGCTCTAAAGGCCGCGGATTTCTACGTGGATATTTCGCCGCGGCGCGGACTGCTGGAAGCGGCGGATGAGCTCCGCGACGTCGTGGTCGATGTAGGACGCGTTCTGGGCGTCGACGACCACGTGGGTGTCGCTCGGCAGCCGCTCGAACAGCGCGACGAGCTTGCCCTGGGTGAAGAAGTAGGCCGCCTTGTTGAACCGGATCGTCACGCGCGCCCCCTCGTGGATCACGTCGAAGACGCGGGACATCTGGGTCCTCAGCACGAAGAGGACGCCGATCGCGAGGCCGATGGCGATGCCCTTCAGGAGGTCGGTCAGCACGATGGCCACGATCGTCACCACGAACGGGATGAAGTGGTTCCAGCCGAGCTTGTGCATCTCGGCGAAGATCTTGGGCTTGGCCAGCTTGTAGCCGGTGACGAGCAGGATGGTCGCGAGGCACGCGAGCGGGATGTGCGAGAGCAGCCCTGCGGCGAAGACCACCGCGAGCAGGAGCAGCGCGCCGTGCGTGAAGGCGGAGACCCGCGTGCGCGCGCCGGCGTTCGTGTTGGCGCTGCTGCGGACGATGACCGACGTGACCGGCAGACCTCCGGCGAACCCGGAGAGCATGTTGGCGAGCCCCTGCGCGACGAGCTCCCGGTTCGGCGGCGACTTGCGGTGCCACGGATCGATCCGGTCCACGGCCTCCAGGTTGAGCAGCGTCTCGAGGCTGGCCACGATCGCGAGGGTCACGCCCAGCACCCAGACATCGGGCCGCAGGATCGCGGACCAGTCCGGCAGCTGGAGGACGCTGAGCAGGCTCTGCGCGCCGTCGCCCATCGGCAGCGACACGAGGTGCTTCTGCTCGAGGGCGAGCGACGGGACCGCCGCCTTGAACAGCTCGTTGCCGAGCGTGGCGGCGACCACGGCGATGAGCGGCGCGGGCAGCCAGGAGATCTTCGCGAAGCGCGTCTTCTCCCACCCGATCAGGATGCCCAGGCAGACGGCGCTGATGAGGAACGCGCCCCACTCGATCGCCTGCGGCGCCTGGGCCAGCATCGTGAAGGTGTTGCCGCCCTCGGCCTGGAACGACTCGGAGGCGAAGTTGTCCTGGTCGTAGCCGATGGCGTGGGGGAGCTGCTTCAGGATGAGCAGGACGCCGATGGCCGCGAGCATCCCCTTGATGACCGAGGAGGGGAAGAAGTGGCTGATCGCGCCGGCCTTCAGCAAGCCGAGCGCGAGCTGCAGGACGCCGCCGATGACCACGGCCATCGCGAAGGCCTGGAAGCTCTGCAGGGTGGCGATGCCCGCGACCACGATGGCCGCGAGCCCCGCCGCCGGGCCGCTCACGCTGAGCGCGGAGCGGCTCACGAGCGGGATGACGAGCCCTCCCACGACCCCGGCCACGATGCCGGACAGGAGAGGGGCCCCGGACGCAAGCGCGATGCCCAGGCAGAGCGGCAGGGCGACGAGGAAGACGACGAGCCCTGCGGGGACGTCGTACTTGAGGTTTGCTCTCAGGCGCGGGTCGAGCGGCGGCGCGTTGTCCGCAGGGGGCGCCACCTGGATGGGGATTGCTGTTGCGCTGTCAGGGACGCCAGCAATATCGGTACGTAAATCTGCGCGCTCCGCTCCGGCGCTCGCTTGGATGGCATTCGGGAACTGCATTGAACGGGTCCTCTTTCCAGTGATCCTTGGTTCAGTGCCTGTGAGGTGCTCAGCCGGCGCGCCGGTAGACCGTGGTCTCCGGCAACGCCGACGGGGGCGCCGCCTCGCAGATGGGCCCGAATTGCCCGGTCGAATGCTCGAACTGATAGACCTGCCCTGTCTCGATCTTGAAGACCCACGCGTAGACCGAGAGCTCGCCGCGCGCGAGCCGCGCACGCACCGTCGGGTGCGTCCTGAGATTCTCGATCTGGGCGAGCACGTTCTCCTCCACCGTGATCGTCAGCCGATCCTCCCCCTCGATGTGCGGGTAGTTCTCCTGCACCAGGCGGCGGGTCAGCTCCGCGTGCTGGAGCCACCCCTTGACCGCCGGCAGCTCGTCGAGACCCGCGGGATGGAGCAGCCCGCGCATCGCCCCGCACAGCGTGTGGCCGCAGACGATGATGTGCTTGATCCCCAGGTGCGCGACCGCGAACTCGATCGCCGCGGCCTCGCTGCCGTTGCTCGCGCCGTACGGCGGCACGATGTTGCCGACGTTGCGCACGATGAAGATGTCGCCCGGCTGGGTCTGCGTGATGAGGTTCGGGTTGATCCGGCTATCCGAGCACGTGATGAACATGGCCTCGGGCCGCTGACCCGTCGCCAGGTGGCGGAAGAGATCCTGATGTGTGCGGCAAACCTCGGCGTGGAACTTGTGCAACCCGTCAGCGAGCTTCTGCATGGAACAAACCCTCTCGTTGACCGCGCCGATTCAGCGCGGCAGTCGTCGTGAACACCTCCGGTTTCCAGATCCTCCGCGCCCGGCCGCGAGCGGCCTCAGCCACGGAGCTAGGCGATCAATTCAGGAAACGTGGTGGAGGACGACGAAAAGGAGGGCGAGGGACGGGCGACGCGAGGCGGGGGGGCCGGAGATCCGCCACGAGGGCGACCCGCGCCCGCCCCCCACCGTCGCTCGGCACCGCGTGGAGCGCGCGGCGGTGATGGGACGACCCGCGGAACGGCAGGTGTAGCCCCGCGAGATCACCCTGCTCGATCTCGATGGATCCGCCTCGAAACGCTCCCGAAACATCCGAGTTGCTCGCTTCGATGATGCTGAGATTCCCCCGTACCAGCGTAATTGGGGCGAGGATCAGCGCGAAGAGCAGCGCGAGCCGAGGGAAAAATGACCGGAAACTCAGCATCGTTCAGGGATGGATAGAGCGTCGGCCGTTGGAACCAGGGTAGAACGCAGTCTATTCCCTAACCTGGCAGCGGACTTGGTGCGTAGCAAGATGCCACGACGCACAACCGTGTGTGGCAGAATGCCGCGGTCAGGGACGGACGCCTCTCGCCTGAGCCAGGCCGGCACCACGTCCAGATAACCGTTACTGCGACGGATTTCAACCTTCAGACAACGACGTCACGATGGCGTCACGAAGACCGTGCATCTCGCGCTCACCCGCATATTTGTAACGAGGCCAGAAGAAGCCCTTGAGACCGTCCTTCTGACGGCGCGGGACCACATGGACGTGCAAGTGCGGGACGCTCTGACTGACGCGGTTGTTGATCGCGACGAAGAAGCCGTCCGCTGAGCACGCCGACTCCACGGCGCGCGCGAGCCGCTGGGCGGTCATGAAGAGGGGTCCAACGAGCTCCGACGGAAGGTCCGTGAGCACCTCGTGATGAACGCGCGGGATGAGCAGGCAGTGACCCGGGAAGAGCGGGCGGGCGTCCAGGAACGCCATCACCTCCGGCTCGTCGAGCACGACATAGGCCGGCGTTTCGCCCCGGGCGATGCTGCAGAAGACGCAAGGTCGAGCGGGCATGGCGGCCTCGATCGGCGATGCGGCGCCGCCTGCCCAGCGTCAACCCTGGTTCGGGTGCGTCATACGGTCGCAGCGCGATCAGTGGCTCGCGAGGATCTCGTCGATCGACCCATGGGCGGCGGGCTCGCGCGTCCAGTAGTCGAGCAGCCGCCCGCCCGCCGTCATCCAGGCCCGGTCGAAGCGGCCGTCCTGCGACGTGATCCGCGCGATGTGGTCGCCGCCGTGGAACGCCCAGTGGCGGCCCGTGTTGTCGAAGTGGTCGATGAGCGCACCCTGCCGCGTCTTCACGTGGAGGGCGTCGGCCGGATCGTCCCAGGAGGTGTCGACGATGAGCTCGTAGACCTGCCAGAGATTGCCGGACGGGAGAACACCCCAGTCCACATTGAGCCCGGAGTCGTTCGGGAGCCCGAAGACGAAGCAATGGGGCATGCGCCTCGCGGCGTGCCAGAGGTCGCCGTTGCGGCTCGGCTCGTGGTGGAGCGTCACGAGCGTGTTGCGCGCGAGGCCGAGCCCGTCGCAGTCCTCCGGGCTGTCCCACACCCGGCGGAAGAGGTGCTGGCAGAGCTGGTCGGCTCCGGCGGAGAACCCGACCGTGAGCAGGCCCCGCTGCCGGCGCTCGTGCAGGACGCGCCCGAACTTGCCGGGCTCGCCCTCGAACAGGGCGCCGAGCTGCTTGTAGCGCCAGAGCCCCGTCGTGCTGTAGCCGCCGCCGAGGATCACCACCTCGGACGAGCCGAGGAGGTGCCAGAGCACGTCGACGTCCTCCCGCCGCAGGTCGCGGGTCCAGTAGAACGGCACGGGCTCGAGGCCGAACCGCTCGTAGAACCGGAAGAACCAGCGGAAGTTGCCGTACGCGAACTCCTGCCGCTCGAGCTCGTTGCCGTCGCGGGGCGCCTCGGACATCGGCAGGAACAGGACGCGCTTGTTGTCCCGCCCTGCCAGGGCGCGCTGCGCGATGTAGTCGTTGTGGATGACGTTGCAGCGGCTGTGCGAGCTGTAGATCAGCGCGGTCCCTCTCATCAGGTCGCGCATGTGAGCCGCTCCGCGCGCCCCGCGTCAAGGGGCCGCGCGCGGCGGACCGGCGTGGCGGCGGGCGCGGTCCGTGCGGTCGACCCCGGCCGGCCGCCGCTCAGCCGCGCCTCACCTGCTGCATCTTGCGAGGGACGGCGCCGGATCGCATCAGCATGTCGAACGCCTCCTTCTCGAGCATCGGGTGCACGCCGCGCGGCGGCACGCCCATGGGGCTCTTCTTCTTCGTGACGAAGCCGCTCAGGTACTGCGGGTTGAGCGCGCTCAGGCTCCGCAGGGTGGTCTTCATCTGCTTCGTGTTGTTCGCCCACGCGTAGGCGAACGCCCGCGAGCGGAGCAGCTGCGGCTTGAGCTCGGCGAACGCCTCGTCGTTCGGATCGTACGTCTCGAGCAGCTCGACCGCCTTCGTCGCCTGGCCGGTGCGGGCCCACGCCTCGCCGACGATGGCGGCCATCATGGCGCGGATCTTCGGCTCCTTGTGGCGGCTCATGTCGATCTTGTCGACGAGCATCCGCGCCTCGTCCGTCTCGCTCAGGATGAGGTGGATCATGCCGCGCTGGGCGCGCGCTTCGTCGGCCATGGGGGCCATCACCTTGTCGAGGTTGATGGTCTCCAGCGTCCGGAGCGCGGCGCGCGGGTCCTCCTGCATCTGGAGCTGCGCCTTCGCGAACGTCGCGGCCGCGTCGTCCTTCTTGAACTCCGTGTCGAGCTTGGCGATCGCGTCCTTGCGCGCCTCGGCGGTGCCGGCGGTCTGCACGATCTGCGCGACGGCGCGCGTCCTTGTCGCGAAGCGCAGCGCCCACAGGATGACGCCCGCGACGATGACCGTCAGGACGCCGGCGATCGCCTTCGGCCAGATCCCCGGGATGGCCAGGGCGATGGCCCAGACGATGAGCGCCGGGATGCCGACGCGGAGGGCGAGCGAGCGCGGGTTCAGCTGGGCGAGCGGATCGGCCGGCGGCTTTCCGCTGCGGAGCGCCGAGATGGCCTGCTCGCGCTGCTGCTTGGGGCTCTGCTTCTTCGGGGTCGGGGTCAGGGTGGGTTTGCCGGGGTTCTTCATCGAGGTCGTGGATCCGACGTTCCCGCTCCGCGGGGCGCGGGCTCTCATAGCCGGCTTGCGCGGGAGCGGCCAGCACGAGCGGGCAGGCGAGCCGTCCGGCCCCCTCCCCGGGGGGCCTGCGGGATCGTGGTGTGGGGGACGGTCAGGTGGCGGGGTCGCTCGCGCGGGGGGCGGGGTCCGGATCGGCGCCGGAGGAGGGGAGGGGGGTCATGGCAGGGCCGACCGTCTCGAAGCCGCGCAGCGGGGGGAGCGGCTCGATCGAGGGGGTGACGAACTGCGCGCCGCGCTGCGGGGGGATCGTGGCCGTCGGGTCGGCGAGGCCGAGCGTGGACTCGCGGAAGTGGAGGAAGATCGTCTGCGCGATCGACAGGCACGGGACCGCGAAGAGCGCGCCGGTGATCTGGAAGAAGTGCTCGCCGATGAGCAGCGCGAGCACCACGAGGACAGGGTGGATCTTCGCCGAGTCGCCGATGATCTTCGGGTTCAGGAAGTTCGCCTCGAGCTGGTGGATGCCCACGATCCACGCGAGCACGCCGGCCGCCGTGCCGAACGACTGCGTGAGGCCGATGGCGACCGCCGGGATCGAGCTCAGGATCGAGCCGAAGATCGGGATCAGCGACATCACCGCCGCGAGGACCGAGAGGATCGGCCAGTACTTGAGGTCGAAGAGCCAGAAGCCGATCGCGGAGAGGACGCCGTTCACGAGGCAGATGAGGAGCTGACCGCGGACGACGCCGGAGAGGCCCCGGTCGAGCCGGCGCAGGAAACGATCGAACGAGTCGCGCGAGATCGGGTGCCAGAGCTCGCGGAAGAAGCGGAAGATCTTCTCGTGCGTGAGGATGATGTACCCGGCGAGCATCAACGTCATGAAGAGGTTGAAGATGCCGCGCGAGATGGCGGTCGCGATGGCCTGGCCGATCCGCAGGACCGTGAGCGAGTTCTCCTTGAGGTAGTCGGCCGCCTTCTCGTACCCCTCCTGGAGCATGTTCGCGCTGGAGAGCGGGTGCTTCGGGCGCGTCTGCGCGATCTGCCAGATGCCGTCGCCCGTCTCGCGGATCTCGACGTCGTCGGCGATGCGCACGTCGAAGGAGCCGTCCGGGCCGGGCGTGATGCGGACCGGCGGGCGCTCGGCGCCCTCCTCTGCGGGCGCGGCGATCGAGCCGGGCGGCGCGGCGGGCTCGTCGAGCGCCCGCTCCGGCGCGGCCTCGGGCTGCGCCAGAGGCTCGCGGCCCGACCAGCGGCGGAGCCGCACGTCGAGCGCGGGCAGGTACTCCTCGCGGAGCCGCGCGGCGAGCCGCGGCGCCTCGACGGTGAGCGCCTTCCCCTCGGCGACGAGGCGCGGGACGCTGAGGGCGAAGAAGCCGCCGACGCCGGAGAGCACGAGGGCGTAGACGACGAGGATGGCGGCCCACCGCGGGACGCGCGCGCGCTCGAGCCGGAGGACCGCCGGCGTGAGCACGTAGGCCACGACGAGCGCGAGCACGAAGGGGAGCAGCACCGCGTGGGCGACGATGAGCAACGCCACCGTGAGGACGGCGCTGATCGTCAGGAACACGGTGCGCCGCGAGAGGCCCTCGCTCACAGCGCCCCGCCGCGCGACGCCGGGCCCGGGACGCCGTCGTCAACGAGCGACGCGGGCAGGTCGGCGAAGAAGCCGAGCAGGTGATCGCGCGTCGCCTCGAGCGCCTGCGGCACGACGCGCGCGTCGGCGATCACCGGCATGAAGTTCGTGTCGCCGGGCCAGCGCGGGACGATGTGCACATGCAGGTGCTCGGCGATGCCGGCGCCCGCGGCGGTGCCAAGGTTGATCCCGACGTTCATGCCCTCGCACCTGAGCGCGGCGCGCAGGCGGGTCGTCGACTCGCGCACGAGGCGAAAGAGCGCCTCGTGGTCGGCCGGATCGAGCGCGTCGAGCGAGGCGACGTGCGCGTGCGGGACGATGAGGAGGTGGCCCGACGCGAACGGGTAGCGGTTGAGCATGACGAACGCGCGGCGGGTCGTGGCCACGACCAGCCGGTCGCGCTGTTCTTGCTCGAATGCGCGGGGAATGCCGCAGAAGATGCAGTCGGCGTGGCCCTTCGGCGCAAGGATGTACTCGATGCGCCAGGGCGCCCACAGGGGGTTACCCATGTCGCGGAGACGCTAGCACGACGGCCACGCGCGCGGGACCACCGCCCGTTCTTCGCGCCGGCCGCGGCGCGGACCTCAGAACGAGATCGGCGTGGCCGCGAGGTCGAACCAGACCGAGAGGGCAAGCCCGGCGGAGGTGCCGAGCGCGTCCCAGGCGAGATCGCGGAAGGAGGGGGTGCCGTGCCCGGCGGCGTCGAAGGCCTCCTTCGCCAGGCCGGCGCCGAGCGCGACCGCGGCCCCCAGCGCGATCCGTGCGTGGGTGTCGTCGGTCGCGAGCGCGCCGAGCGCATACCCGCCGCCCGCGAGGGCGATTGACGCGCAGAAATGGCGCGCCTTGTCATCGCCGAACCACGGGTCGGGGTCGCGCCGCAAGGCCAGGGCGCCCACGAGCGGCCGCCCCGGAAACGCCACCGGGGGCAGGCGGCCTGCGGCGCTGGCAAGGGAGCCGCCGCCCGTCGGGCGGGCCAGCGGGTCGCCGCCCGCTGGGTGGGCGAGGGGGCCGTCGGCCCGGGCGGGGGGCGCGCCGAGCGCCAGGGCGGCAAGGACCGGCGCCGCGAGGACAGAGCGCATGAGGGGGCCTCTCATCGAGGCGAGGATCGTCCGCGGTGTTCTGGAAAAGCAAGAGGCGAGGCCCCTGGAAGGGCCTCGCCTCTTGTCGACATCGGGTCCACACGGCGAGCCGAGCGGCACCGGGGCGCCCGCGGCCCGCCGTACCTGGCGTGCGGCGGAGTGAGCGCCTGGCGCGCGGCCCGATCAGAGCGGCCGCGCGCCGGGCAGCGTCACTTCAGGTCGAGCTTCCCGCCGAACTTCTCCTTGATGAGATCGCCGATCGTCCCGGCCACCGGCTTGTCGTCCCCGCCGCCGTCCTCCTTGCGCTTCTGCTGCTGGCGCTGGACGGGCGCGGGGCGCTCCATGCCGATGTTCTTCATCGTCAGGAAGAGCCGGCGATCGACCGTGTCGAGCGAGGAGATCTCGGCCTTCACCTTGTCGCCGACCTTGAGCTTGCCCTCCTCGGGCTCCTGCACGTCGCTCTGCGAGATGAGGCCCTCGACGCCCTCGCGCAGCCGCACGAACACGCCGTAGTCGACGATGCTCACCACCTGGGACTCGTCGATGACGCGGCCGGGCGGGTACTCCGTCAGCATGGTCGGCCACGGATCGTCCCAGAGCTGCTTGATGCCGAGGGAGACCTTCTTCTCGTCGTGGTTGATCGAGAGGATGATCGCCTCGACGTCGTCGCCCTTGTGGTACAGGTCGCTCGGGTTGTTGACGCGCACCGACCACGAGAGATCGCTCTTGTGGACCATGCCGTCGACGCCCTCCTCGATCCCGACGAAGACGCCGTAATCGGTGAGCGAACGGACCTTGCCCGCGATCTTGTCGCCGGGGTGGTACTTGTCCGTGAAGAGCATCCAGGGATCGGGCTCCAGCTGCTTGAGTCCGAGGCTGATGCGCTTCGCGCGCGCGTCCACCTCGAGCACCTGGCACTCGAGCTCCTGGCCCACCTCGAGCAGCTTCGACGGGTGCTTGACCTTCTTGGTCCAGCTCATCTCGCTGACGTGGATGAGGCCCTCGACGCCCGGCTCCAGCTCGACGAACGCGCCGTAGTCGGTGATCGACATGACCTTGCCGCGGACCTTCTTGCCCGCAGGGTAGGCCTCCTCGGCGTGGTTCCAGGGGTCCTCCTGGGTCTGCTTGAGGCCCAGGGAGACGCGCTCGGTGTCGGCGTTGTACTTGAGGACCTTCACGAGGACCTCGTCGCCGACCTGGAACACCTCGCTCGGGTGGTTCACGCGGCCCCACGACATGTCCGTGATGTGCAGGAGGCCATCGATGCCGCCGAGGTCGACGAAGGCGCCGTACTCGGTGATGTTCTTGATGGTCCCCTTGACGGTCATCCCCTCGGTCAACGTCTCGAGCGTCTTGGCCTTCATCTCGTCGCGCTCGCGCTCGAGGAGCACTCGCCGCGAGAGCACGATGTTGCCGCGCTTCTTGTTGAACTTGATGACCTTGAACTTGTAGGTCTGGCCGATCAGCTTGTCCAAGTTGCGGATCGGGCGAAGATCGACCTGAGAGCCCGGGAGGAAGGCCTTCACGCCCCCGCGGATGGTGACCGAGAGGCCGCCCTTCACGCGCTGGCTGATGGTGCCCTCGATGAGCTCGTCCGCCTCGCAGGCGTTCGAGATCTCATCCCAGACCTTCATCTTGTCGGCCTTCTCCTTCGACAAGGTGACGAGGCCGTCGTCGTTCTCGCGGCTCTCGATGTAGACGTCGACCTTGTCGCCGGCCTTGACGGCGCTCGCGCCGCCGGCATCCGCGAACTCGCGGAGCGCGATGACGCCCTCGCTCTTGCCGCCGATGTCGACCACGACGGAGTCGCGGTTCACTGCGACCACGGTGCCGGAGATGATCTCTCCTTCACGCGCGAAATCGCCCCCTTCCACGCTCTGTTCGAAGAGCGCGGCAAAGCTCTCCATGCTCGCCCCGGACGAGCCAGCCTCCATATGGATGTTACTAGTCATGTTGTTCGTTCTTGTTTCCTTTCCTTCCCTGGGATTCGTCGCAGCGGGCGCAGGCGTGGACCCTTGGTGCCACGCACGAGCGACGGAGGGGCGGGCACACGCGTACCGATGTACCCGGCCCCTCGGGAGAGGCGAGCCTGTAGTCTGAGGAGGGGCCTCTGTCAATGCAACGACCGAGCCATGAGAAGTTTTTGTCGTTTCCCTGAGAAACGATGCGCCCGCCGGCTCAAAGCAGCGCGCCCCTCAGGGCGCGGCGCGCGGAGCGCCGCCGGCGTCGCGCGCGGCGTCTCGCGCGGCGCGGGCCCGCTGTGCGAGCTCTGCGCAGGCGCGATCGAGGCCCTCGTGGGGCCATTTCGCCCGGAGCTCGACGCGATCGCCCTGCGCTACGGCCTGGGCGCCCTCGATCGCGGTCCCGGCGCCGGCGACGTCGGGGAGCAGCGCGAGGGCGAGCTTGAGGCTGCCGAGGAACGCCTGCGTGTCCGCGGCGAGCGCCGCGGCGGCGTCGCCCGAGACGGGCGCGAGGCGCATCGCGAGCGCGGGCTCCGCGCCGAGGGTGAACGTGCCCGAGGCGTGATCGATGCGGCGGAACAGCGCTCCGGCGCGCGGAAGCACGGCGGAGACCACGCCGGCGGCGCCCGACCACGCGGCGCTGGTGAGCGCGAAGGTGACGGGGCCCTGCTCGGGCAGATCGAGGCGCTGCCACTCGTCCGACGCGGGCAGCGCGGCTTTCACGATCTCGACGTCCGTGCCGAGGACGAGCGTGCCGTCGTCGGCCTGGCCGATCACGGCCCGCGGCCCGAGGAGGAGGAGATCGCCCTCGCGGCGGAGGCCGGCCCAGCCCTCGTCGCGGGCGACCTTCTCCATGCCGGCGACGAACCGGCCCTTCGGGATGCGCCCGCCCGCGAGCGCGACCCAGCTCGCGGCGTCGGTCGAGGCGATCACGATCTCGCGCAGATCCGAGAGGACATCGAGGCCGGTGGCCGCCTCGATGCGCGCCCGCTGCGACGTGCCCGAGGGCGCCTCGTCGAGCAGCGGGAAGAAGTGCCGGCGCACGGGGCCGAAGAGCGCGAGATCGGCGGTCTCGAGGCGGAGCACGATGTTCGCGTCGCCCGGGATGTGGCGCCGGGCCGTCGGCTCGTAGCGCCAGAAGAGGAAGTAGACGCCGAGCGCGACGCCGGCGAGCAGCGCGACGAGCGCGAGCGCGGCGAGGAGGCACGCGGCCCCTCGCGGCCGGGCAGGGCGCGGCGGGGCGCCGCCGTCGCCGGGCTTCGCGGGCTGCGCCTCGGCGGGGTCGGCCACGGGCGCAGGCGCGGGCGCCACGGTGTCGTCGATCACGGTCGGTCGGATCGGTTCTTCGATCAGGGTGTCGGACATCGGTTTCAGCCGGGGGAGCGCCGGGACAGCCAGAGAACGTAAACGAAACCGACGCGCGTCGGGGATCGGTTCAGCCGGGAGAGCTCCGGGACAGCAGGGCGAGCACGAGGGGCGCAGGGAAGAGCCAGCGGAGCCGCACGGTGCGCTCCACCTGCTCGATCGAGAGCGCCTTCATGAGATCCACGTAACGTGCATCCTCGACGTTGTCGCGGAGCACCTCGAGGAGCCGGCGGGCGCGCGCGGCGCCGGCCGGGTCGACGCCGACGATCTCTACATCGAGGCGCACCCCTTCGTCGGTGAGGGACGCCACGGCGCGGACGCGCTCGACGCCGGAGATGACCGCGCCGATCGACGGGAAGCGCCGCGTGAGCGAGGGAGGGAGGCGGCGCGCGCGCAGGTCGAGGCTCACGAGCCCCTCGGCGGCCGGATCGCCGCGGCGCTCGTCGGGGCCGTCGCGGAGGACGCGCGCCACGCTGCTCACCTCGACCGCGGACACGAGCGCGACGGCGCGATCGCCGAGCGCGACGATCCGCGCCGTGTCGGCGCGCGCGCCGGCGGCGCCGTCGCGGCGGTCGAAGACGGCGACGCCGCCCTGCACGCCCTTCGCACCCGGCGCCGCCTCCCAGCGATCGGGATCGGGCGTGAGCCCGGCCATCCGGCCCTCCAGGACGACCACGCGGTCGCCCTCCTCGAGATCGGCGAGCCGCAGGCCGAGCCAGACGACGTCCGCGCGGTGGAGGGCGCTCTCGAGCGCCTCGTCGGGCACCTCGTCGAGCGCGCGCCGCGCGAGCTCGTCCGCGGCCGCCTGGCCCAGGTCGCCGCGCATGCGGGCGACGTCGACGCGCACCACGAGATCGAGATCGGCCGGGAGGAGATCGGCCGGCTCGATGCGCCGGACGATCCGCGGGCCGGCCGGGCTCCGCGCGCTCTGCGTCTCGGGTCGCGGCGCCGCGTCCCCGCAGGCCGGGAGCGCGAGCGCAATCACGGTGACGGCGGCGGCGGCGGCGGCGCGGACGTCACGCGCCGCGCGCACGGATCTCCACGAGGGTCGCCATCTCGTCGATGATCTCCTGCGGGCTCCGGTGCCCGGAGTCGACGAGGATCGCGTCGTCGGCCTTGCGGAGCGGCGCGACGGCGCGCTCGCTGTCGGCCTTGTCGCGGCGGAGCACGTCGGAGAGCGTCGCCTCGAAGCTGACGGTGATGCCGCGCGCGACGAGCTCGTCGTACCGGCGCTTCGCGCGGATCTCGGCCGGCGCGGTGAGATAGAACTTCACCTCGGCGTCGGGGAACACCACGGTGCCGATGTCGCGCCCCTCGAGCACGACCCCGCCGCCCGCGCCGGCCTGCCGCTGCATCGCGAGCAGCGCCTTGCGCACCGCGGGGATGGCCGAGACCCGGCTCGCGCCGAGGCTGATCTCGGGCGCGCGGATCGCGCTGGAGATGTCCTCGCCGTCGAGCAGCACCCGCATGCCGCTGCCCCCCACGCTCGAGTGGGCCGGGCCGTCGGCCGAGCCGGCGTCCGCTGCGCCGGCGTCCGCGGCGGTGTGCGCCGCGCGGGCGTCGTGCGCCGCGCGGGCGTCCGTGGAGTCGGGCGGCGCGCCGGGCCCGCCGCGCTCCAGGGCGATGCGGCCGCCGCTCGCGAGATCCTCGGCGAGGGTGCCGATCGCGCCGCTGTCGTCCCACGCGAGGCCCACGCGGTGGACCGCGAGCGCGACGGCGCGGTAGATCGCGCCGGTGTCGACGAGGAGGTAGCCGAGCCGCTCGGCGAGCCCCCGCGCGACCGTGCCCTTGCCGGCGCCGGCCGGTCCGTCGATGGCGACGCGCAGCCGCCGGAGCTCGCCCTGGCCCGGGAGGTGGCGTGCGTCGTCCTGTCTCTGCCGTTCCGTCACCTGCGCTCCTCCTCGCTCACCCGCTCGCCCGCTCATGCTGCGCGGGCGCCCTCGACCTCGATGCGCGCCCCCAGGGCGCGGAGCGTCCCGACGAAGAGGGGAAAGCTCGTCGCGATGCAGCCCGCGTCGCGCACGCGCGTGGGCCCGCTCGCGACGAGCCCGAGCACGGCGGCCGTCATCGCGATGCGGTGATCGCCGCGGCTGTCGATGTCCGCCGCGTCGAGCGGCCGGTCGGGCCTGCCCTCGACGAGGAGCCCGTCGGTGCGCTCCTCGCAGCGCACGCCGAAGGCGCCGAGCACCGACGCCATCGCCGCGATCCGGTCGGTCTCCTGCACGCGCAGCTCCCGCGCGTCGAACACCTCGGTGAGGCCGCGCGCCCGCGCCGCGAGGCCGAGCAGGATGGGCAGCTCGTCGAGGGCGCGCGACGCGAGCTCGCCGCCCGCGCGGCCGCCGCGCAGGCCGTCGCCGGAGGTGATGTGGAGATCGCCTGTGGGCTCGCCGAGGGCCTCCCCCTTGATCTCGACGGCGATGCTGCTGTCCATGTCGCGCAGCACCTCGAGCAGGCCGGTGCGCGTCGGGTTGAGCCCCACGCGCCGCGCGGTCACGCGGCTGCCCGGCACGATCTGCGCGGCGGCGATGAGGAACGCGGCGGCGGAGAGGTCGCCGGGCACGTCGACCTCGAACGCCGGCAGCGCGCCGGAGAAGCGGGCGGCGTCGAGGCAGACCATCGCGCCGACCGAGTCGACCGGGACGCCGAGCGCGGTGAGCATGCGCTCGGTGTGATCGCGCGAGACGATCGGCTCGCGCACGAACGTGGGCCCGTCGGCGAAGAGGCCGGAGAAGAGGAGGGCGCTCTTCACCTGGTCGCACGGGAAGGGGAGGTCGTACTCGATGGACGAGAGCACGTGCGGCACGGGGAGCGGCCCGACGTCGAGCGGCGCCGTGATCTCGCCGATCTTGCGCGGGTCGAGCTGCCCCTCGATGTGGCCGCCGCGGAGGCGGAGCGGCTTCGCGACGCGCTCCATGGGGCGGCGCGAGAGCGACGCGTCGCCGACGAGCTGCGCGGCGAAGCGCTGGGCGACGAGGATGCCCGAGAGGAGCCGCATCGTGGTCCCGGAGTTGCCGCAGTCGATGGGCCCCGCCGGGGCGCGGAGGCCGGAGAGCCCGGCGCCGTCGACGACGAGGTCGCCCGGCGCCGGCTCCTCGACGCGGACGCCCAGGGTGCGCAGCGCGTTCACGGTCGAGAGGACGTCGCCGCCGAGCGTTCCGCCCCGGATGCGGCTCTGCCCGATGGCGAGCCCAGCCAGGAGGAGCGCCCGGTGGGCGATGCTCTTGTCCGCGGGAACCGGCACGCTCCCGAGGAGCGGTCGCTCTGCCGGGTGGACGATCAGGTCGGGCACGCGTTGCCGTTTAGCAGAACGGCGGGCGCAGGCACAGCGGGCGGGGCGGCGGGACGAGCCGAGCTGCTAGCATCGGCGTCAGGGTCCCCGGGGGCGCCGCTCTGGCGGGCGCGGGGACAGGGACACGTCGAGCGAGGAGGGGGAGCCATGGAGTCGATCAAGCTGGAGCACGGTCCGTCGGAGGAGCAGCTGGCGAAGCTCGGGGCGCGCAGCTGGCCCATCTGGGCGAAGGAGGCGTCGAGGTTCTCGTGGCACTACGACGAGCCGGAGACCTGCTACCTGCTCGAGGGCGACGTGATCGTGACGCCGGCGCAGGGCGGAGGCGCGCCGGTGCGGATCCAGGCGGGAGATCTCGTGACGTTCCCCGCCGGCCTGAGCTGTACGTGGGAGGTCCGCTCCCCGGTGCGCAAGCACTACCGCTTCGGCTGACCGGGGGACCAAGGCCGGGGGGGACCCAGGCCCGGGGGGGACCCAGGCCCGGGGGGACCCAGGCGCCGAGGGACCCGGGGGACGCGGCACCAGTTCGTATTTCTTGGAAGAAGGGCTTGCGCCGATGCTTCGAGAATAGTAGAAGTAGGGCGTGTCGTCGAAGCTCGATCGTCACGCCGAGCAGCTCGCCGTGCTGGGTCACCCCGTGCGGCTGGCTGTCCTGCGCTTCGTGGTGCAGGCCGGCGCGGAGGGCGCCTCCGCCGGCGACATCCAGGCGCACGTCGGACTGGCCGCATCGACGCTGAGCCATCACCTGAAGCGGTTCGTCGACGCGGGCATCCTGAGGACACGCGGGGAAGGGACGTTTCATTACTACAGCGCCGACTACGAGGCGCTCCGTGCCCTGACCGCGTACCTGTGGGAGGACTGTTGCAAGCGCGGCAAGGCGTGCTGCTGATTTTTTTTGCTCTCTATTTCGAATTTTTTGGAAGGAAGGTGCGCGATGAATGTTCTCAAGCCTCATGTCTCGCTCAACGTCTCCAACATTGACGCCTCGGTCGCGTTTTACGAGAAGGCCTTTGGCGTGAGCGCCACAAAGCGTCGTCCCGGTTATGCGAAGTTCGACCTCGCGTCGCCTTCGTTGAACCTCACGATGCAGGAGGCGCCGCGTACGGGCGTCAACGCGAGCCACTTCGGCGTCCAGGTGGCGAGCACGGAGGACGTGATCGAGGCCAAGAGCCGCTTCGAGGCCGCGGAGCTCAGGACCTTCACCGAGGAAGACACGGCCTGTTGCTATGCGGTGCAGGACAAGGTCTGGATCGAGGACCCCGACGGCAATTCGTGGGAGGTGTTCGTGGTGAAGGGCGAGGCGGCCGTGATGGGGAGTCAGCCCGCGGTGCCCTCGAAGAGCGATGCCGCGAAGAGCGATGCCGCGTGCTGCGCGCCGGCGTGCTGCGCGCCGTCCAAGCTCGACGATGCCGCTGCGCGCTGATGTCGCCCGCAGGGCCGTCGCCGAGGCGCTCGGGACGGCCCTGCTGCTCGCGACCGTCGTCGGGCCCTCTTCTCGGCGTCGCAGCACGAGCGCTCGGGGCTTGCTCAGATGGCGAGCGAGTTCGTCGCGACGTTCGGGTTGCTCGCCGTCATCTGGGGCGGCGTCTGGAGGCGGGCCGACTCGGTTCCTTTCGCGGTCGGCGCGTACCTCGCGGCCGCGTACTGGTTCACCTCGTCCACGTCGTTCGCCAACCCGGCCGTGACGCTCGCCAGGGCGGCGAGCGACACGTTCGCCGGCATCCGTCCGGCCGACGCGCCGGGGTTCATCGTCGCACAGCTCGCGGGGGCGGCGGCGGCGACGCTTGTGTTTCGCTGGCTCGTCCCCGCCCTGCCCCAGGTCGCCGATCGCGTCGTCGATCGCGCGTTTCTGGAGGATGCTCCATGAAGACCGTGCTCTTTGCCTGCGTTCACAACGCGGGTCGTTCCCAGATGGCCGCGGCGTGGTTCAATGCCATGGCCGATCCAGCCCGGGCGCGCGCCGTCTCGGCCGGTACCGAGCCTGGCCCGCGCGTCCATCTCGATACGGCCGAGGGGGGCCGCGGGTGATCCTCGAGCCGGTGGCGCAAGCGCCGCCCTTGCGCGCGCGCCGGTCGGCCCGGGTGGACTCGCAGCGGAGCCGTCGCACCGGCCTCGGCCGCCTCGCGCGGACACTCGACGTGGTTGGGTACTGCCTTGAGGCATTCGGGCCCCATATAAAACCGGACTCGATGATGCGCTGTACTTAGGGATCCCTTGTGTACTCTGAAACGACCGGGCACCGATGATGTCTCCGAAGTCATCGCGCGAAAAGCGGGCGGCGTTCGCGGACAGACCTTCGGCCGCCGGCCCGTCGAGGCCGTCGGGCAGGCGATCTGGAGCAGGCCGGTTTGCTCGCGACGAGCCGATTCATTCGCGTAATCTACCCATCGGCACGTGTTGGGGATCGATGAACGCGTCATGTCGCGCATAGTGCAGAACTGCTGCGAGCCGCTCTTCCGCCGACGCCTCGCGTCGAAGCTGGGTCTCGAGCCCGACGATGGCGTCCCTGACTTGCTCGAAACTCAAGATGTATTCGATGCCTTCGAACCTCCGAGGACGATGCCGATCGAACGGAAAAATGGTGATGGCAGTTTCCAAGGTGACGCTTGTGCCGGATGGAACATAGATGTCGTCATCGGGCTCGTATTTTTGCCAGTTCTGAAGAACTTCTTTTAGTAGAGGTGTCCCCATTCACTCATCCCTCCCTGTTCGTTTGGATGAAGTAGATGCTGCCAGGACGAACCTGACGCGTGTTGCTCGATTGGAACTAGCTGAAGTACGCCAGGTCTACCGGGAACATGATGCCATGTCCACCCCGTGGGTGATCTTCCAAGAACGCGGCCTGTTGGACTCAGGATCGTGCTCTCGAACTGTTGCCCTAGGGTCTGACGAAGCATTGGTGCGAGCAGTGGATCAGTCATCTCTCGAAGCAAATTCTCATTCGCTGCCGCGAAGTGCGCAGGGTATCTGCCGATCCCGGCCTTTGGGATGGTGGTCTCGAAGGCCACCGAGTACGCTTTCCGTGTTGCCGTTGCGGCCCCCACCGCAGCCGCCGACTCCTCCGCGAGCGCTCGCAGCCCTCTTCCCGCACCGAACACCGTTGCCGCGCCGAGGAGGGTCGCCTTCACCCCCGCCGCCCCCGCGGCTCGGTAGTCGCCCCGGTCAATGGCGAGCGCCGTGTCCGCCTCGTTGCGCCCAATCTCGTAGAGCGGGTTGACGGCGTTGACCGCGCCGAGGAAGCCGCCTTCCTGGTAGCCGTCCCACATCGCGCGGCCGAGCGCGTAGGTGCCGTAACCGCCGAGCGTCATCGTATTCAGGACCAGCGATTGCGCGAGGCCGACCGCCAGCTCGCCCGTCCCCTCGGCAGCGCCGAGCAAGGTGTCGCCGACCAGGCTGGCGGGGCTCGTGGCCTCCGCCGACGACAGCGCCGGCTCGGGCACGAAGCCCGAGCTGGTCCCGACCACGCTGACGTCGCTCGGCGGCATGGCGCCGCCCGTCTTGGCAGCCGTGGTGTTGGGATCGGAGCCGGCGCCCGCCTCGTGCTCCGAGGACGGGACGACGATCAGCTCGAGTCCGATCGGCGACAGGTCGAGCACTTCCAAACTGAACTCCGCGCCGGCCGGCAGCGGTGAGCGAGCCCCGTCCTCCGGGAGCGCTTGCTGAAAGCCGCTCGGGTCGACGTATGCGAGCGGGTTGTTCAGCACGTAGCTGTACGGATTCCAGCTCTGCCCGAAGGACGGAATCGACACGATGGGGTCCGTCGTCAAGAACCGCCCGATCCTGGGATCCAAGATCCTGCCCTTCATGTTCACGAGCCCGAGTTCGTCATCGCTCTCGTGCCCCGTGAACCCCTGCGTCGTCTCGCTGGAGAACGACGCCGGCGCACGCTCTCCCCACACGGGGTTTCTCCGCTGCCCGAACGGATCGTAGCTCCGCCGCTCGATCACGTCGCCGTCCTCGTCGGTGAGCGCGTCGACGGAGCCGAGGTGATCGACATGCACGTACCGCGTGCCGTCGTCCGAGCCTCCCCGGGTCACGATCGCCACCACGCGCTCCGGCGAGTGGATGTGGTACCGATGCTCTACCGTGCCCGACGCCGCCCCGGTGACCCGCTCGTACAGATCGTCGAAGTAGAGCGTCTCCTTGTCCGGCGTGGTCTTGCGGATCCGCTGCTGGTCGCCGTCGTAGGCGAACGTGATGGTGCTCGTGCCCTGCGTGATTCGCTCCGGGAGGTCGAACGGCGTATAGCGCACCGTCGTGCCGCCGGGGCGCGCGATCTGATTGCCGAGGGCGTCATAACTGAAGCTGTCCGTTCCCGCGCTTGTGACCGCGTGCGGGTGCACCGGGTCGTCGTAGAGAAGCGTTCCGACGTCCGACTTGAAGGTGAGGTTGCCGTTCGGCGCGTAGTCGTAGCGGAGCGCGCAAGGCGCCGAGGCGCTCTCCACCTCGCTGAAGTATGCGCAGGTCAGCCGGTGGAGCGCGTCGTGCCGGAAGCGCTCCGTCGTGTTCTGGGGCTGGAGCGCGTCGGTGCGGTGGGTGAGATTCAGGCGATCGTCGTAACCATAGTCCAGGTCTTGCACCTCGCCCGCGCCGCTCTGCGTCACCATGTGTCCGAGGCGCTGCTCAAGAGTTCGCTCGGTGATACTACGGAGCATTCGCTGATTCAACGAGTGCGTTCTCTATGATGAAACACTGGAGCATTCGGAGCGCTTCTTCGGAAACGACCAGGTAGGACTCCGCAGAGAGCGAAAAATCGGCAGCTGAGTCTCCTATCACCTGGAGCCAGCAAAATTTCGGCAGACCCCGGTTCGGATAAAGCTCCTCGAACTCCACGCTTTCCGTCGCTTCGACCGGTGCGAGGCGCCAACCAGTCAGATTAGATTGTTGTATGGCTCGGGCGAGTCTCTCGGAAACTAGAAAACACGGGAACACTTCGAGTAAATCATCTCCAAGCCATCCGTCGAAGTGGCAATGGAGTCGGCTAACTTTTGGCGGATGAGTAGAGCTGTCTATTATCGCATTTTCTCCTAGGGCACCAGCGACCTCAGGCCTCACTTGCCAACGCTTGTTGCTCATAATGCTCACCTTGGTGGATGGAATCTAGCCCCGAAGCGGGCATCCAACTCTGTGGCGAAGTCGAATACATGCTGGCGTGTCGGGCTGGGATTTGTTCTGTAGAATTCATTCCAGGATCTGCGAATCTGGCTCAGATGCACGTCTGGGTTAGCGCTCTTCGGTATCCCGCGGAGGTTCTCGAGGGAGTGAATTTCGGCCTCGGTGAATAGACCGGGATACCTCTTGAGCACTTGCTGCTCCACAGCATGATGGACGACAACCTGCCCACGCAGCTCGGGGTGTGTACCGAAGAAGACATCTCTGTAATTGGCTACCCGCGCTACTGCTCCCGCCGCAGCCGCCGACCCCTCCGCGAGCGCCCCGAGCCCCCTCCCCGCACCGAACACCGTCGCCGCGCCGAGGACGATCGTCTTCACGCCCGCCGCGCCCGCTGCCCGATAGTCGCCCCCGTCGATGGCGAGGGCCGTATCGGCCCCGTTCCGCGCGACCTGGTAGAGCGGGTTGACGGCATTGAGCGCGCCGAGGACACCGGCTTCGTGGTAGCCGTCCCACATCGCGTGGCCGAGCTCGTAGGTGCCGTAACCGCCGAGCGTCATCGCATTCAGGACCAGCGATTGCGCGAGGCCGAGCGCCAGCTCGCCCGTCCCCTCGGCGGCGCCGAGCAAGGTGTCGCCGACCAGGCTGGCGGGGCTCGTGGCCTCCGCCGACGACAGCGCCGGCTCGGGCACGAAGCCCGAGCTGGTCCCGACCACGCTGACGTCGATCGGCGCCACGGCGCCGCCCGCCTCGGCAGCCATGGTGTTTGTATCGGCGTCGGCGCGCGCCTCGTGCTCCGAGGACGGGACGACGATCAGCTCGAGTCCGATCGGCGACAGGTCGAGCACTTCCAAACTGAACTCCGCGCCGGCCGGCAGCGGTGAGTGAGATCCGTCCTCCGGGAGCGCTCCCTGAAAGCCGCTCGGGTCGACGTACGCGAGCGGGTTGTTCAGCACGTAGCTGTACGGATTCCAGCTTTGCCCGAAGGACGGAATCGACACGATGGGGTCCGTGGTCAAGAACCGCCCGATCCTGGGATCGTAGATCCTGCCCTTCATGTTCACGAGCCCGAGCTCGTCGTCGCTCTCATGCCCGGTGAACCCCTGCGTCGTCTCGCTGGCGAACGACGCCGGCGGGCGCTCTCCCCACACGGGGTTTCTCCGCTGCCCGAACGGGTCGTAGCTCCGCCGCTCGATCACGTCGCCGTCCTCGTCGGTGAGCGCATCAACCGAGCCGAGGTGGTCGACATGCACGTACCGCGTGCCGTCGTCCGGGCCTCCCCGGGTCACGATCGCCACCACGCGCTCCGGCGAGTGGACGTGGTACCGATGCTCTACCGTGCCCGACGCCGCCTCGGTGACCCGCTCGTACAGGTCGCCGAAGTAGAGCGTCTCCTTGTCCGGCGTGGTCTTGCGGATCCGCTGCTGGTCGCCGTCGTAGGCGAACGTGACGTTGCTCGTGCCCTGCGTGATGCGCTCCGGGAGGTCGAACGGCGTATAGCGCACGGTCGCTCCACCGGGGCGCGCGCTCTGGTTGCCGACCGCGTCATAAGAGAAGCTGTCCGTTCCCGCGCTTGTGACCGCGTGCGGGTGCACCGGGTCGTCGTAGAGAAGCGTTCCGACGTCCGACTTGAAGGTGAGATTGCCGTTCGGCGCGTAGTCGTAGCGGAGCGCGCAGGGCGCCGACGCGCTCTCCACCTCGCCGAAGTACGCGCAGGTCAACCGGTGGATCGGGTCGTAGCGGAAGCGCTCCGTCGTGTTCTGGGGCTGGAGCGCGTCGGTGCGGCGGGTGAGATTCAGGCGATCGTCGTAAGCATAGTCCAGGTCTTGCACCTCGCCCGCGCTGCTCTGCGTCACCATGTGTCTCAGGCGCTGCTTGTCGGCGAGGTAGCTCCGCTCCGTGACCGCGCCATTGCCGAACACCTCCTCCCGGACGCGCCCCGCGCTGTCCACGTCCGTCAAGCGCCAGTACGCGGCGTTCGTCTGGCTGTCGCGCACGGCGAGCACATGGCCATGCGGGTCGTGGTCGTGGGCCACGACGAACGACGCCGCGCCGGAAGGCGCAGGATACGTCACCGTATCGATCCGGCCGAGATCGTCGTAGCCCAGCTTGGCTTCCAGGGGAGCGCCCTCTCCATCGATGCGGAGCGTGATCGTCTCGGTCTGGCTGAAGCGGGTGTATCCGTACGTCTTGTCGCCATCGGGGCTCGCGAGCCTGTGGAGCTTGCCGAGCCCGTGCGCCGCGGTGTCCCAGGTCCACTTCGTCGTCAGAAGCTCGGCGCCGAGCTGATCCACGCGCGTGTCGGGTCGGCCGAGCGCGTCGTACGTCCACGTGATCTCGCGTCCGAGCGCATCGGCCTGTGACATCGGCTCGCCGAAGCCGTCATGAATCGAAAGCGTCGTGCCCCGATCGGGGTCGTCGAGCTGCCGGACGCGGCCGAACGCGTCGCGCGTCGTGCGCGTCACCGCGCCGCCTGGATCGGTGACCGTGTGCAGCATGCCGAACGGGCCGTAACCATAGCGGGTGATCCCGCCGGCCGCATCGGTGATGGCCTCGGTTCGCCCCAGCGGATCCTGCTCGGTCACGGTCACGTGATCGAGCGGGTCGGTGACGCGCGCGAGCAGGCCGTCGTACTCGGCCGTCGTGACCGCGTTCCACGGCGTCGTATGGCGCACTTCGCGGCCCACGGCGTCGTGCTCGTAGCGGTCGTACAGCCGCTCGCTCTCGGGCGTATCCTCGCTGACCGGCACCGAGCGCCGCGCGATGTGCTCGCCCAGCGCATCGTAGCCGATCTCTTGCAGGATGCGCTTCGCCTCGCCCCAGCCCTGCGACGGTTCCGGCTCGGGCCCGTACCACCACGACCGGATCGGGCGGCCGAGGCTGTCGTACTCCACCGTGTCGTCGGCGCCGCCGGTCGTCGTGCTCTGCTGCATCACGCGCCAGGCATCCTGGCTCGGGCCGCCGTCCTTTGTGCGCGAGAGCGTGACCGTCGTCGTGGTGCCGTCCGGGCGCGTCTCGATGCCGAGGCGCCCGAAGCCGTCGTACTTCCACTCCGTGACGAGCTGATTCGGATCGACCCGCTTGAGGAGCACGCCGAGCGCGTCGTCGTACTCCACGATCGTCGTGTGCTCGGCCGCGTTCACGTACTTCTCGGGGAACAGGCCCTCCTCGTCGAGCTCCGTGGTGGATGTACGCTTGTGGCCGAAGGCGTCCTCCGCCGTGACGCCGGTGATGTTCCCGAAGTCATCGCGCGTGTACGTGAGCGACAGCTTCGTGTCGGGCAGGCCGTCGTCGCTCTCGGTCGACTCGGTGTCGACCTCGCCGTGGATCGTCGTGGTTCGCGTGAGGATCCGGCACTGCGACAGCCCCGCCGCCGCGCTGCACTCCTTCTGCGTCTCGAGCTGGCCGAGGACCCAGCGCTCGGTGTCGTTCTTGAAGGTCCGCGTGACGTTGAGCGTGAGGTCGACGCCGCTCGTCGAGACCTCCTCAACGCGCACGTTGCCGAACTCGTCGAACTCCGTCACCTTCGACACCGAATCGCGCAGCAGCGTCGCGCCGCCGCCTCCGCCCTCGACCTGACGCACGTACGTCTCGACTAAGGGCATCGCGCCGCTCGGGGGCGGATAGACCCCTTGCGCGCGCCTCACCCGGCGTTCGGTCGGCAGCGTGAAGTACGTCGCGCCGTCGTTCGTCGGAACGACCGTCCGCTTCACGTCGAGGAACGAGAGCTCGATCTGGTCCGGCCTGGGCTGGCTGGGCAACCCCGGCGCCCAGCGCCACGTCCGCTGGACGTGCCCCGCGAAAGGAAAGACCTGCAGCTCGTCGTCGTACGTGACGTGGTCGTAGACGTCGATCCTCGCGGCGGCCGTATCCAGATCGGTGACGATCCGCTCCCCGAACCCGAGAAATCCCCGGCCCAGCCGGTGATAGCGCCCGTCCCGGTAGCTGACCTCGAAGCGCCGCGGTCGCTCCGCGCCGCTATTGAGGGCGTACGCGCTGACCACCCGCCGAGGCCCCACGATGCAGCGGCGCGGATAGCCGCAGTCGTCCGCCGCGCTGGAACGCGCGAGATAGAGCGCGCTCCTCCGGTCCGGATCCTCCTCCGCTGCGCCTCCGATCGAGACCGACGCATCGGTCAGGTGGCCGTACGAGATGCTCACGTTGGGCACGAAGTCCGGCTCGGTCGGGTCGTGCGCGTTCATCCCGTCGGAGACCGCGACGAGGAGATCCTGATCGGCCGAGAGGTTCTGGAAGATGTTGAACACGCCGCCGAGCGGCAGGATCACGTCCTGGGCGCCGTCCCCATTGACGTCTCCGGTGCGCGCCCCGTGCGGATCGGCCAGCGTGACGGCATCGCCGAGGCTGGCCGCGAACGGCACGCCTGCATCGACGAGCTTGAACGGCGGCCCCGCGCGGTCGCCGGTCGCCAGCAGGACACCCCAGGACGGGAGCGCGTCGGAGCCGCCCAGCAGCATGCCTGGTGGAACGGGCATGAGGAGATCCTGCCGCCCATCGCCATTGAAGTCGAGCGGCACGGCGAACCGGAAGAACGCGTCTTGATCCGACAAACCCAGCAAATCGCCGAAGCTGAACGCGCTCACGGTCCGGAACGACGAGGCCACGAACGTCGGCCCGGTGTTGAGGTAGGTGATGAGCTCGTGGTGGTTGAAGCCGGATTCGACGGCATCGGGTAGGCCATCGCCATTCACGTCGAGGAAAACGACGCGGCCCCCGCCCCACACGACAGGGAGCTCGGTGTCGATCACCTCCCAGCGTCCCTCGCCTCGGCGCATGATCGCGTCGTAGCTCTCTCCGAGGAGGGCCGTCCCATCACCGAACCGCCGCAGGGACGGCACGATGAGATCGATCTTGCTGTCGGCGTCGACGTCGAGCGTATGAAGCTCCGTATCGCAGGGATACCCGGTGAGCAGCTCGATCAATTCGCTCGCCGGGTCGAAGCCCGCAGGCGTCGCGCCGCGCACGGGCCGCCAGAGGTGGACGGTCCACACGGAAGAGGCCGGAATCGGCGATTGTCCCAGGCGGTCGTGGTCCTCGCACTGGAGGAGATCCGGCATGCCATCGCCGTCCAGGTCGGCGAGGTGCATCGAGCCGCCGGGGCTGCTCAGGCTCGGCGGTGCGGGCGTGACCCCGAGCGGGAACGGCCGGCGGATCCCCGTGTCATGAAGCGCGAAGGTCCGGTCCGGCCGGGACAGGACCACATGCCACGTGGTCTTGGCATCGTAGGCATCGTGAAGCAAGACGTCCCTCCGCCCATCGTCGTCGAAGTCCAGGACCGTCCCGAGCTCGGGCTGAAGAAGGGCCGGATCGGAGGGCCCAGCCGGATCGGCGACGAACAGCCAATCCTGGAGGAAGGCGAGCTCCGCCGGTGCGAGGTAGGTCGGTGAGCGGCGCGGCCCGAGGTTTCGCGCCACCCGCCACGCGGTGATCGGATTCGACGGCGTGCTGAGCCCCGCGACCATGTCCGGAATCACGAGGTCGTCGAGCCCGTCGGCGTCGATGTCGAACACCATCGGGCTCGCCAGCTCCGAGACTGGCTTGTCGATCTCCGTCGTCAGCCGCTTGAACCCCGGCTTCCCGTGACTGTACTGAAAACGTGTGGGAGGCTTGCAGACCCGATCGCTCGCGCATTCCTCGACCTCAGTCAACAGCGTCCGGCTCGTCGTCGGGCTGAGCTCGTAGCGGAATCCGTAGCTCCGGACCAGCGCGTCGCCCGGACCGAGCATCTGGATCTCCTCCAGGCGAAGCGAGCGCTGGAGCGCCATGCCGCCCGAGTAGCCCGTACGAATAGCGGCCGGGTCCTTGGTGCCATACAGGAAGCGCACCGCCCGGGAAGGCGCGAGCGACGGCGTGCCCTCGAAGCTCGTGTAGCGGATCTCGTCCACCGCGTACTCGGCGGCATGGCCGTCCTCGGCCTCGGCGAGGCAATACGTGGTCGTCATGGCGTTGCCCCGGCCGTCGCGGGCCTTGTTCGCGAGCCACGCGCGCGGGACGCCGCCCAGCGCGAGCGGCTTGCTGCCCTCGGTGCGCCCGTACTCGACGACGCGGCCATTCGGCAGGTAGGCCTCGAAGAAGTGCGCCTCGGCGGGCGCACCGCCCTCCGGAGGGTAGTGCCCGACCACCTTGACGAAGGTCTCCGGGAACGTCCGGTACTCGATGGTTCCCGGTCCCTCTCCCACGGGGACGAGGCGCTGGCCATCGAGGCAGAGCTCGTCATCGCGGTCGTACCGCACGCCGCGGATCTCGCCGTCCTGCGCGAGGCTCTTCGGACATCGCGTGATCGCGGAGAGCCCTGCGATGGAGAAGCCGGCGCCGAGCACGCCGTCGCCGCCATCGCTGCGATAGACGAGCTGGAGTCGAGGTCCCATGCCAGCGCGGGAGGGCACGGTAGCCAACTCCATGGTGTACACGGCCTCCCCGGTGCTCGTGATGGAGAACGTCCCCGGCAGGGTGCCGGCGGCGACGGTCTCGACCTCTGGCGTGGGGCGGGACGTGGCAGGGCCATGCGCGCGCTGGGTCCGGCAGGCAATGAGGCCAGGAGACGGATCCATCGGCGGGTCGCCGCGCACACACTGGCATCCCCCCTGCGCGAGCACGCAAGCGAGAAACATCAAGAGAGGGATCATCGCCCGGAGCAGACAACGCGGAACTGGCGACATCGCAGCCTCCCCGGCGAACAGCAGTGCCACGGTGCTGCATCGCGAGTCAAGCACTGCGCGCATGCTGAACCACACCATCCATGCCGAGATCGAGGCATGCGTGAATGCATCTGTGCCTGTTCGGCGTGCACGCGGCGGGCGCCGCAGCTTCGCTCGTCGAGAGGCGATTGGTCGTCAATGATGAAGTCGCGGCGAGGAGAGCCCGAGCCGAGCGTGAGAGCGCTCGGCTCGGGCGGCGCGGTGCACGGATGGAACGCCGAACAGGTTGAGCTATTCGAGCCGGGTAACACGGTCGAATTTGATCCTGAGGAGTGCGGTGCGCGTGGCCCCTCCGAGCCAAATGCATCCAAGCCGCCTCGGGGCGAAGGCGGGGGGCGGCTTGGCGCAAGCGAACTGCCGGCGATCGCCGGCGGGGGGCGGCTTGGCGCAAGCGGACTGCCGGCGATCGCCGGCGGGGGGGGCGGCTTGGCGCAAGCGGACTGCCGGCGATCGCCGGCGGGCGGCGCATGAAAGTAAGAGGTCTTACGCCGAATCGCCGCCCGGCGGCGCTCGGCGCAAGTCAACTGTCGGCGATCGCCGCTCGGCGGCACTTCGACGTAAGATGTCTTACTCGGGATCGCCGCTCGGCGGCACTTCGACGTAAGATGTCTTACTCAGGATCGCCGCTCGGCGGCAGTTTAGCGTAATGCATTTCACATAAATCGCTGCCCGCCACCCGTTCCGCGCAAGTGGACAGCCGCGCACCCGGCGGCAGGCGGCGAAAAAAGGAAGATGGCTTACTTCCGTGGGGTGGAGGGAGGCAGATCGAGCAACGCGTCTTCCCTCGCGCGCCCCGCGCGGGGGCTTGAGCGCGCGGGGGCTTGAGGGGGAGCGGAGGCCAGGAGCGCCAGGATCAGGCGCCGTCGAAGGAATCGTCGTCGTCGCCGGCAGCGGGCGGCGCGGCGTCGTCGGCCGGCGCGGGCTCGGCCTCGCCCTCGGCGCCGCCCTTGCGCCCGCGCCGGTCGGCCCGGGCGGACTCGCGGCGGAGCCGGCCGAGGAGGCGGTCAGCGATCTCGCCGGTCGCCGCCTTCTCGAGGGCGAGGTTCGTCTCGACCGCGCGGGCCATGCGGATCCAGCCGTTGCGGGCGTTCAGCACCTCGCGCGGCGTCGCCCCGTCCGTGTTCGACGGGGCGCTCAGCGCGAGCTGCTCGCGTTGCGCCTCCACCTTCTCGATCTCGAGCGCGGCCGCGACCCAGGCGTCCACCACCTGCGCGAGCGGCCCCTCGGGCGTCTTCAGCTTCTTGAGCAGCTTCTCCGAGGCCTCGTCGAGCCGTGACCGGAGCAGCTTGGCGTCGCCCGCCTGGTCGCCGTAGCTCCGCGAGATCGCCTTGAGCCCCGCCGGCGCGAGCCGATCCCGCAAATCGAGGAGCGCCGCCACGAACGCGGGATCGTCGGTCATCTCGGCGAGCGCGCCGAGGTAGTTGTACGCCCCGCGGAGCTTGCGGTCGTGCGTCGCGTCGAGCGCGAGCGCCCTCTCCATGAGCGCCTTCGCCTGCTGCTGCAGACTGGAGCCGAGCCGCTGCGTGGTCAGGATCCGCCCGTGCGCCTCCTCGACCGCGGGCAGGAGCGGCGCGAGCAGCGGCAGCGACGTGAAGACCTTCCGATCCTGCGCCGGATCGAGCCAGGGCGCGGAGATGTTGACCATCGCCTGGGGACTGAGATTGCGATAACCCATGAGATACCCTCCTTCTGGTCAGGGGCACCCCGAGTCTCGATCCTGGGCTGGCTGAAGGCAAGCTGCTGGGCGCCCGGACTGGCGTCGCGATCTTGCTCCGCGGCCGGAGGAGGGCCGGTCGCGCTCGGCCCGCGTCGCGGTGCCTGGACGGACGGCCAGCCCATGTCTCATCTCCTCGTCGCGGCTGTCTTCCTTCCTTCTTCCCGAGGCGCGCTCCGCGCCGGCGCACCTCCGCCGCCAGGAGAGCGAATCGATGAGAATTTGTGCCAGCGATTCGCAATGCGCCCGCGGGCGAAATTCGGCCAGTCAGGGATTCACAGCGCAGAGAGACCCGTGGTAGTTCTCGTCGGCGCGAGGGATGGACACCGCCCAGGCCGAGGCTGCGCGGAAAGGGGGGTGACGCGCCGGATTGGGCCAGCGCGGCATCCGGTTCCCTTCGTTGGGCCGAGGTGAGCCTTGCTGCGTTCTGCGCTGGTCGTCTGTTGGTCGCACGCGGCGGCCGTCGCGATGTTCCTCCTCGCGCTCCCGCCGGCGTTCGCCGCGCCGCCGCCGCCACGGTCGCCGCGCGTGGTCGCCTTGATCAGGGAGGCGGAGGCCGCCCTGGAGCGGCTCGACACCGCGCGCGCTCGCGACCTGTGGGCGCAGATCTACGATATCGAGAGATCCACGGTCGGGATCTGCCAGCTCGGGCAGCTCGACCGCCGGCTCGGGCGCTGGGTGGACGCCGTCGTGGAGCTCACGCGCTGCGTGCAGGAGATGCGCCCGCCGGCCACGCCCGAGGAGCAGAAGCTCTACGAGACGCGGCACGCGGACCTGGCCGCGGCGCGGCGACAGGTGGCGGAGCTCCGTGTCTTCGCGCCCGCCGGGGCGGCGCCCGTGCTCGTCGACGGGCGGCTCGTGGACGAGAGCGGTCGAATCTACGTCGCACCCGGGCAGCACGAGGTCGCGGCGAGGTCGCCGGACGGCCGGACGGCACGCTCCACCGTGCATGTCACCGCGGGAGAATCGCTGGCCGTCCTCCTGAGCCCCGAGCCGGCGAGCGTGCGCTCGGTCGCTCCGCCGAAGGCGACGCCGGCGGGCGCGCCGGCTCAGCCCGCACCCGGTCCGGCGCCCTGGCTTCTCTATGCGGGCTCAGCCACGTCGGGCGTATTCCTGGTCTCTGGAATCGTGCTGCACATCGTGGCATCGCTCGAGGACGGCGCCTTGAGAGCCGAGATGTGTAAGCCCCGCTTGGCGGAGAACCCGAAGTTGGTCGAGGATTTGCACGCGGTCGAGGCACGACAGCACATCAGCACGGCAGCCCTCGTTGCAGGTACCGCGCTGGGAGCCGCAACCCTCGCGATTGCGGTGCTACCGAGCGGCCCCCAGGTCCGCGCAAGCGCGGGCGGCGCGGAGGTGCGGTTCACGTGGTAGAGCCTGGTACCGTCTGGGAAGGTCATCGGATCCTCAGCGAGGTTCACGACGGCATGGTCCGCACGTTCCTCGCCCAACAGGTAGGCGATGAGGGCGCGACCGTCTGGCTGCACCTGCGCGAGGGCCAACCGATGGACCGGACGGCCTTCGCGTCCGAGCTCCAGCGCTTGCAGGACATCGCGCGAGCGGTCCCGCAGGTGGAGCCTGTGCTCTACGGCGACGCGGGCGGCCTCTCTGCCTGGGTCGCGTGCGGGCGAAGCCACGGGATCAGCATCAGGGACGCGACGCACGGGGCCGATCTCGGGGTCACCGCGCTGCACATGGTGATCGAGATCGCCCGCGCGATCCAGCGGTGCCACGCGCTGGGCGGGTGCCATGGGGCGCTCGGGCCGGATCGCGTGTTCATCACGTCGAAGCGGGATTACAGCATCAGCCAGCTCGGCCTGGTCCGGCTGTTCCGGATCGAGCCGCACGAGGCCGCGCGGGAGCCGCTCGTGGTGTCTCCTGAGCTGCTGCGCGGCGACCGGGTGGGGCCACGGGCCGACGTCTATGGCCTCGGGACCCTGCTGTACGAGCTCGTCTGCCGGCGCTCGCTCGACGTCGGCCAGCCAGGTACGTTGGGGGCGCAGCGGGATAGGCCCGCGATCCCCGTCGACACACCGCCCGCCGTGGCTGCCGCCATCGAGATGGCCCTGGAAGAGGATCCGCGCCGCAGGTACAGGAACGTGGGCCACTTCCTCACGGTGCTCGAGGGCCTCGCGGACGCATGGCCCACGCTGGACCGGGCACCGAGCAGCCGCGAGGAGCAGTCCTCGATCGCCGGTGCGGTGCCGTCGACCTTGCGCAGCTCCCATCTGGAGAGTCCGCGTTCGCCGGCGCCGGTGACGGAAGATCCGGACATCCGGTCGTCCGAGGTCGCGCCGGTGGCTGAGCCGTCGAGCGAGGATGAGCCTCCGCCGCCGCAGGTCCCCTCTCTTGACGTGCCATTGCCGACTGCTCCCGCGCCGAAGGAGCCGGTCTTGCCACCGCCGCCCTCCCTCGTCCGAGAACCAGGGCGAGAGCCCATGATGGCCCGGAGCAACCCTTCCGGCACGCCGCCCCGGAAGCTCGCGAGCCGCGTCGCCGTTTCGCTCGTCGCAGCGGCCGCGTTGTGCGCCGGCGCTCTCTGCCTCACGCGCCCGGCTGCGATCGCGCCCCGCGCGGAGAAGCTTGGGACGGTGCTGGTGGAGCGGGTGTCGCCGCGGCGCGAGCAGCAGCGTTTGCCGTCGCCGGTGGGTTCGGCGAGGACCGCCTCGAAGGAAGCGGACAGCCGCCCGCGTGCTGCGCGCTCGCAGCGGACGGGCGCGACGGCGAAGGCCGAGGTGCGCCGGCCGTACTGCGAGGCCGGCGATTTCAGCTGTGGTCCTGCGTTGTACTAGGAGGGCTTCTGTCGATGCGATGCGTTCTTCTGCTCATGGGCGCAAGCGCCGGGCTAGGTTGTGTCCCCGATCGCGGCTGCCCCGCCCCAGGCCCCCACGAGGGGGACCCCGCCGTGTGGCTCTGGGAGGGCACGCAGGACGAGGCGCACGGCTGCGCGGAAGACACGGATGTTCTCTGGGACGGGTGGAGGAAAGGGTCCTCCACCGCCCCGGAGTCGCCGACGTTCGCTCGTGCTTGCGCCGGCGTTGTTCGAGACGACATCCCGGACGGATATATGCTTTGCGTGATCCCGACCGAGGTGGAGGAGATTTGCTGGGAGGGGTACGAGGATCATGTCATCTACGTGGAAGAAGATGGCGAAGAGCACGTGATGTGCTGCACGCCCGCGGGTAACCCGCCGACGGTGATCCCGCAAAGCTACGGCGAATGCACGACATGAGCGAGCCGATGGCAAATGCCCTCGCACGTGCGCTCTCATCCGTGATCTGGACTGCCGTGTGCGTCTCGTCCGGCGGATGCCTCGCCCATCCTGAGATCTCGGGCAAGGTGATCGTCACGCGGGATGACGAAGAGCTGGTGATCGACACCGGCGGCAACGGAACCAGGGTCGTGGATGCAGGCGGCGAGGTCGCAGGGGGGTGCATCGTACCCAAACAGGGGGAGCTCGTCGTAGCGGTGCAGAAGGAGGGCGCTGCCTTCTCGTTCTTCGATATGATGGACGAGGCCGGCTCGCCTCATGCATCCGTAACGATCGACGGAGAGCGGTACCAGGGCGCATGCGAGATCGTCGTCCAGGAGCAGCAAGGCGACCCGTACGAGGCCGACGTGGCGGCGGGGCCGTGCGACCTCGTCCGGCTCTTCGACGGTGGAAAGGCGCGCCTCGAGAAGGCGGTCTTTCACGTCTCGGACTGCAGCGGGGCCGACTAGCCGGGGGGGCTGCTGGGGCTATCGCGCCTTGTCCGGCGGTGCATCGCCGGCCAGCGCCCGGGCGCGAGCTGCGCGGACCGCCGCGAGCCAGTGCGCCTGGTCCGGGTCGCTGTCCCACGACGGGAACTTTCCGTAGAGCGTCTCCCAGTATTCGCGCGCTGCCGCCTCGGCCGTCGCGATCTCGCTCTCGCCGTCGGGCGCGTCCTCGACGCGGTCGGCGAAAGCTCGCCAGGGCTCCGAGGTGGTGTGGCTCAGATTCGGCCACGGTCGGCCGGGCTCCCCGTCGAAGAGCCCACCGCTGCTCTGGAGATAGATTTCATAGGCGCTCCGCGCGATGGCGTCCCGCCGGCGGCGGTTGACATGCCCTGTGCAGCAATCGCGGTACACCTGGGCCCATTCGCGGTCCGCCTCCGGCACGTCGTCTCGCCAGGCGCTCGCATACAGATCGCGCAGCTCCCGGTTGCGTGACAGCCACTCGGCCCGATGGACGGATACCGGCAAGGCCCGGAGGGCTCGCTCGCGCGTGGCCATCGGCCCAGGATACTCTGGCAGACCTGCCCCCCAGTACCACGGCGGCTCCAGCATCGGGGGGACAGGGCTCCGGATGGAGCTCGACGTGCCGCGCCCGAGCTCAAACCCCCTCTGGAAGGCGCGGAGCGCCTCGGGCCGGTGCTGCTCGGACGCAGCGTTGGACGACAGGGTTCGCCAGAGGTAGGTCCGGTGGAGACGCGATGTCGCGTCGGCCGCCGCACGTTCGCGCTCGCCGGCAGGTGCCACCTCGAAGACCCTGACGGACGCGAAGAACGCGCTCTCGACGGCGCCGAGCAGCATCGGCCACGATGGGGCGAACTCCCCGGAGACGCGGACCTGGCCGCTCTGGAGGGCGCTCGCGCCGGACCTCGGGTCAGCGCCATTCGGCCCCGGAGCGTCGACCCACTCCCTGAATCTCTCGCGGTGCGCCGCTGCCCATGCGCGGTCCTCCTCCGGCAGGTCGTCGAGCCATGCTTCCGCGCACAGCGTGCCCAGGACCTCGAAGTGCGCCTTCCAGCCGTCGGGATCCCTGGTCGCAAACAGCCGGTGCCCGAGGGCCGCCTCGCAGAGGCCGCGGCGTACGAGGGGCTTCGGCTTCCCCATCGAAGACTTCATCCATCTGCTCCGGATTGAGCGTCCGGGCCGGTAGGCTCTCCGCCCGTCGGGCGGTCAACCCTACCAGAAGATCCGACCCGCCGCAGCCGGCTCCACGCTGACGCCGGACCACGCGAGCGTCCTGATGAAGCGGACGCCGCACGTGGCCACGACCGCCACATGCTGGGTCGACAGGTAGGCTGCGCCGGCCTCCACGGCCGGGAAGAGTCCGAGGTACCGCAGGCACAACCCCCATGCGTTGCACACGGGGATGCGCCCGAAGTCGAGCCGGGTCGAGAGCTCGAAAGACAAGGGCGCGCGGAACGGCATGACCCGGACGGCCGCCGCCGGGCCTCCCAGGACGCCGAGCCAGCGTGCGTCGCCGCCCAGACCGAAGAGCCCCACGTCGGCGCCGATGCCAACGTCCACGGCGTCACGGACGGGCCATCGGCGCAAGCCGGTGACCGACGGCATGATGCCTCCCGTCGCATGCGCGGCGCGGGCCCCCAGCACGACGTAGGCCGCCTTGACGTCGATCTCCCATCGAGGCGGCGCGCGCTCCTCCGCCCGGGCGCCCGTGGACACGAGCGACAGGGCGACCATCCCGGCGCACGGCACCGTCGGCGCGCTACTTGCCCATTTCCGGCGAACCATCGTCGGCATGCGCCTTTCTTCGAGCAGCGCGGACCGCCGCGAGCCAGTGCGCCTGGGCCGGGTCGCTGTCCCACGGCGGAGCCACCCGGTAGAGCGTGTCCCAGTATTCCCACGCTGCCGCCTCGGCCGTCGCCGGCTCGCTCTCACCTTCGGGCGCGTCCTCGACGCGGTCCACGAAAGAGCACCATGGCTCCCCGGCGCGAACGCTCAGCTCCCGCCACGGTCGAGCGGGTTCGCCGTCAAAGAGTCCGTCGCTGCTCTGGAGATAGCCCTCGTAGGCGCCCTGCGCGATGGCGCTCCGCCGGCGGCCGTTGACCGACAGCGTGCAGATATCGCGGTACGCCGCTGCCCATACGCGGTCCTCCTCCGGCACGTCCTCGCGCCATGCGCTCGCGTACAGCGCGTGCAGCTCTTCCTCGCGTGCCGCCAGCTCCTCCCGATTGGCTGGAGGCGGCAGCTCCTTGATTGCTCGCTCGCGCGCGGCGCTCGGTCCGGGGTACTCAGGGAAACCGACTCCGCCCCAGTGATAGGGCGGCTTCAGTACCGGGAGGATGGGCCTCGTCAGCGTCCTCGGTCTTCCGCGGCGCCCGTTCCGAACGCCCCTCCGAAAGGCGCGGAGCGCCTCGGCCCGGTGCTCCTCGGCCGTGTCGTCGGATGTCAGCGTCCGCCAGAGATAACTTCTGTGGAGGCGCGATGTCGGATCGGCCGCCGCACGCTCGGTCGCGCCGGTGTTCTCTTTCGTGAAGCCCTCGATCATGGCAAAACACGCGCTTTTGACGGCCTCCAGCAGCATGGGCCAGGGGGGAGCCGGCTCATCGTCGAAGCGTCCATCGTGGCTTTCGAGAGCTCCCGCGTTCGCCTTGTGGCCGATGGCAGGGTGCCCGAAATCGTCAATCCACCTGCTGAATTTCTCGCGGTACCGCTCTGCCCATGCGCGATCCTCCGCGGGCTGGTCGTTGTCCCATGCCTCGGTGCACAGCTCGCCCAGCTCCTCGATGTGCCACTTCCATATATCTGGATCTTTGGTCGTAAACAGGCTGTATCCGCAGGCGGCCTCACGCACGTTGAGCATTCCTGGGGGGAACTTCGCCCACGACTTCATGGCCGATCTCCCGGCTCTCCGCCGGTCGGGTCCGTGGGCTCTCCGCCCGTCGGATCGGTGGGCCCAGGCGGGCAGCCCCAGCCCGGCCCAGCGCCGAGCGGGCAGAGGAGCGGGATGAGCTGAGGGAACATCCATCCCGGAGGCGGTGCGGGCAGTCCGATCATGGCATCGATCATGTCGTCGGGCGTGACGGCGTCGGGATCTGTCAACTTGATCGGCACTTTCTCGGGCTCGTAGCGAAAATCCCACACAAACCGGCACTCGGCGCTTGCACCGCCAGGCACCGGCAGACTGTTCAGGAGGTCGGTTTTCCTGATTTGGCTCTCCCTAGCCTCCCATTCCTCCTTGCACAAGATGTAGGTCACCGCGAAATGTCGTGCTAAGAGGCATTCCAGCATCTCGAGGACAATGTACGTCGGCTCCTGGTCGGCCCAGTTGGACCATTGACCGCCGGCCTGGTAACGGCACTGAAGTTTGCCCATCTGATCTCCAGGTGGTCTGCGGCGAAGCCAGTCGACCGCCTTGGCGTTCATGGTCCATCGCTTCGCAAACGGTATGTCGTCCGGTGACATCATCGCGATCCGGTCTCGCAGCTCATCGCGGTCGCCGGGGTCCACGATCGAGCAGCCGCAGGTGAACAGAACGAGCAGGACGCCGAGCCGATGTTTCATCGGTTTTCCCCTCCCCAATTGGTGGTCCATGTACGCGCCGACGGTGGCCGACCTTACCAGCGTCGGCCTGCGCCGGTCAAGCCGCGGAGGGCCACATGATGCCTCCTGTCGCGCGCGCGGCACGGGCGCCAAGCACGACATAGGCGGCTTTGACATCGATCTGCCATCGCGGCGATGCGCGCTCTTCCGCTCGGGCGCCTGTAGAGAAGAGCGACAGCGCGACGATCCCGGCGCACGGCCCCTCCAGCGCGCTACTGGCCCATCTGCGGCGGATCATCATCGGCCTGCGCCTTTCTTCGACCGGCGCGGACCGCCGCGAGCCAGTGCGCCTGATCCGTGTAGAGCGACAGTAATAATGACCCCCTGGCGACAGTAAAACTGACCCCCCCTCCCTCGCGCCAGAGCGGAGGAAACGGTATGGAAAGCAGGGACTTGGACGTGGCACCTCTCCGTTCGGAGGTGCTGAAGATGATCGAGCCGGACATTATCCGGCAGATTCGCGAGTTAGCGGGTCGCGGGTGGGGCTCCAAACGAATCGCCGCGGAGCTCGGCGTTGCGCGCAACACAGTTCGCCGCTATTTACGCGGTGGAGCCGCTGCCGAGGCGCAGATACGCCCTGCTCGGCGCTGCTTGGACGAGGACGGCCGCGCGGAAGCCAAGCAACTCTTCACCGGCTTGGCGGAGGGCAACGCCGTGGTCATCGCAGGCGAGCTTGCCAATCGCGGCATCTCTGTGAGCCCGAGGACCGTGCAGCGCATCGTTGCCGATCTTCGCCGCGAGGAGAGGGCTGCCGATGTGGCCAGCGTACGGTTCGAAACTGCCCCTGGCTACCAGATGCAGATCGATTTTGGTCAGAAGCAGGTCCGCATCGCCGGCACATTCGTCCGGGTGCACCTGTTGGTCGCCGTATTGAGCCACTCACGGAGGCTCTTCGTCAAGGCACTTCTGAGCGAGCGACAGGACGACTGGCGCGAAGGAATCGCGGAAGCGTTCCGCCACTTCGGCGGCGTCAGTCGCACCCTGCTCGGGGACAACGCGCGCTCGCTGGTGCTCGGCCGTGAGCGCGAGACAGGCACCGTGACATTCCACCCGGCTTACCTCGCCTTCTGCCGCGACTGGGACGTCACCCCGCGCGCCTGCGGGCCCTACCGTGCGCGCACCAAGGGCAAGACGGAGTCCGGCGTGAAGTACGTCAAGCGCAACGGGCTGGCGGGGCGTGAGTTCGAGTCCTTTGCCGCGCTGGAAGGCCATCTGGTCCGGTGGATGGCCGAGGCCGACCAGCGCATCCACGGCACGACCCACGAGGCGCCGCTTGTGCGCTTCGAGCGCGATGAGCGGCACGCGCTCCGTCCGTTGCCGTCACGGCCCCTGCCGGTGCGAGAGCAGCGGCTTCGCCGACGCGTGGCCAACGACGCCCTCGTCGACGTGAACACGGTCCGCTACAGCGTCCCGCACCGGCTTGTGCGCGACACCGTGGACGTCGTCGTCGGTGAGCGCGAGGTCCGCATCTACCGGGGAACGGAGCTGGTGGCGCGTCACGAGCGCTCCTTCGAGCCTCATGCTCGCGTCAGCGACCCCAGCCACTTCGACGGGCTGTGGCGCAGGCCTGCCGCGCCCACGCAGCCGGAGGCGCCCCTGAGCGCCCTGGAGGCCATGGGACGCAGCCTGTCGGACTACGCGGCCGTCATCGGGGAGGTGGCCTCGTGAGCCGCGAGCTGGTGCATGCGCGCGTTGTTGAGGGCCTCAGCCGCCTCAGAATGCGCTCCATCGCCGAGCGACTCGACGCCCTGCTCTCCGAGGCGGCCAGGACCGAGCCGACCTACCTCGATTTCCTGGACAAGCTGCTGTCCGAGGAGATCGGGTCCAAGCAGCGCAAGCGGGTGGCGATGGGGATCCAGATCGCCCACTTTCCGACGATCAAGACGCTCGAGGACTTCGACTTCAAGTTTCAGCCCTCGATCGACCAGAAGCTCGTCCGCGAGCTCGCCACCGGACGCTTCATCGCCCAGGCCGAGAACGTGCTGGTCTTCGGCCCTCCCGGCGTGGGCAAGACGCACCTGGCCATCGCGCTGGGGCGGGCCGCCGTCGAGGCGGGGCACTCGGTGCTCTTCACGAGCGCGACCGCGCTGCTGGCGACGCTCTCGAAGGCCGAAACCGAAGGGCAGCTCGCGGAGAAGCTCCTCTTCTACACGAAGCCGAAGTTGCTGGTGGTCGATGAGCTGGGCTACCTGCCCTTCGAGAGGCAGAGCGCCCATCTCTTCTTCCAGCTCGTTGCCAGGAGGTACGAGAAGAGCAGCACCCTGATCACGACAAATCAGGTGGTGACGCAGTGGGGAACGGTCTTCGGGGACGAAGTCCTCGCTGCCGCCATCCTCGATCGTCTGCTCCACCACAGCCACACCCTGATGATCTCGGGAGACAGTTACAGGCTGAAGCAGAAAAAGAAGGCGGGGCTGCTCGGCGGGAACGCCGCGCCGGCCAGGTGATCCAGGAGCGCGGGAGGGGGGTCAGTTTTACTGTCGTAAGGGGGTCAGAAGTTACTGTCGCTTGACACGGCGCTTGGACCGGGAAGCGCAGGTGCCCCGATCTCCCAGATAGCGGGTGGCGCCAGCATCGGGGGGATGGGCCTTGTCAGCGTCTTCGGTTTTCCGCGGCGCCCGATCCGAAAGCCCCTCCGGAAAGCGCGGAGCGCCTCGACCCGGTGCTCCTCGGCCGTCTCGTCGGATGTCAGCGTCCGCCAGAGATAGCTCCTGTGGAGGCGCGATGGCGGATCGGCCGCCTCACGCTCGGTCGCGCCGGTGCGCTCTTTCGTTAAGCCCTCGATCATGGCAAAGCATGCGCTCTTGACGGCCTCCAGTAGCATCGGCCAGGGTGGCGTGGGCTCTCCGTCGAAGCGCCCATGGCGGCTCTGGAGATCCCTCGCATTCGCCTTGTGGCCGATACCAAGGCATCCGGAATCGTCAATCCACCGGCTGAATCTCTTGCGATACGACTCTGCCCATGCGCGATCTTCCTCGGCCAGGTCATCGTCCCATGCTTCAGCGCACAGTTGGCCGAGATTCTCGAGGTGCCATTTCCAGAGAGCGGGATCTTTGGTCGTGAACAGGCCGTATCCGTAGCCTGCCTCATGCACTTCGATCCTTCCAGGCGGGAGTTTCGCCAGCCACCTCATGGCCGATCTCCCGGCTGTCCGGCCTCTGGCCTGCCCTTGAGCCAATCGATCGCCGCAGAGTTCATCCCCAACGTCTTGAGCCTTGATCTCTCCTCGAGTGGCATCATCGCGATCCGGTCTTGCAGCTCGTCGTGGTCGCCGGGGTCCACGATCGAGCAGCCGCAGGTGAACAGAACGAGCAGGACGCCGCGCCGGTGTTTCATCGCTCTCCCTCCCAGAACGACGGAACCACGTACGTGCAAACGGTGGCCGACCTTACAATCGCCGGCCTGCGCCGGTCAACGTCCGAAGAGCCACATGCAGGACGGTGACCGGCTCGGCGTCCAAGCGCCGCCGCTGGACGGGGCTCCGCGCGACCAGGTGGTCGGCGATGGGAGGGCTTGGGCGGCTTCCGCCTCGCGCACCTGCCGCGCTGAGACGGATGGCTCGCTCCGAACGTCATCCGTCCCCCCCCGTCTCCTCCTCTCCAGCCCCCGACTCCCTCCGGTCGGCCGCCTCGTGCGCGAGCGCGCCCGCATGGATGGCCCGCACCTCGTCGATCGTGCTGGCGTCCACCGCCTCCTTGTCGGGCCGGTACCGCTTCACGCGCGCGAACCGGAGCGCGACGCCACCGGGGTACTGCGGGCTCGCCTGCACGCCGTCAAAGGCGATCTCGACGACGACCTCTGGCCGCACATAGACCGTGTACGCGTCGCGGGTGATCTCGAGCTCGAGCAGCCGCTGCGTCTGCCAGGCGAGCACCTCGTCGGTCATGCCCTTGAACGTCTTGCCGAGCATGACGAACCCGCCGGAGCCGGGGTCGCGGGCGCCGAGGTGCAGGTTGCTGAGCAGCCCGCGGCGCCGGCCGCTGCCCCACTCGACCGCGAGCACGACAAGGTCGAGGGTGTGCGCCCGCTTCACCTTGAGCCACGAGCTGCCGCGGCGCCCGGCCTCGTAGGGCGCGCCGAGCGACTTGGCCATCACCCCCTCGTGGCCGCGGGCGAGCGCGTCGGCGAAGAACACCTCGGCCTCGGCCTCCGTCGGCAGCTCGATGCGCGGGACGCGCAGCGACCTCTCGAGCACCTGCCGGAGCGCGGCGGCGCGCTCGCCGCCGGACCGGTCGAGCAGGTCCTCGCCGTCGAGGTGCAGCACGTCGAAGAAGATGGCGCGGAGCGGCAGCTCGGCCCGCAGCGCGGCCACGTCGAGCGAGCGCCCGAAGCGGCGCATCGTGACCTGGAACGGGAGGGGCGCGCCGTCCGCACGAAAGGCGATCGCCTCGCCGTCGAGCACGACCGAGCGGACAGGGAGCGCCCGCACCGCCTCGACGATCTCCGGGACCGCGTTCGTGACCGAGCTGAGGCTGCGGCTGAAGACGCGCACCTCGTCGCCGGCCTTGTGCACCTGCACGCGCGCGCCGTCGAGCTTCCACTCCAGCGCCGCCGCGCGCAGCTCGCCAAGCGCCGAGGCGACGTCGTCGGCGGCCTGCGCCAGCATCGGCTGCACCGGGCGGAAGAGCTGCAGCGAGAAGCGCTGGAGCCCGAACGCCCCCTCGAGCAGCGCGGCCCTGGCGACCTCGGCCGCGTCGCCGGCCAGCATGACCGCGCGCCGCAGCGAGGCCGGCGGCAGCCCCGCGGCGCGCGCCACCGCCTCGATCATGACCGCCTCGAGCGCGCCCTGGCGGAGCTCGCCGACGAGGAGCCGCGCGAAGAAGTCGCGCTCGAGCTCGGTGGCCCGAGCAAGGAGCCCGCCGAGCGCCGCGCGGCGCTGCTCCGCCGACCCAGGGCCCGAGGTGCGCGCGATCTCGCTGAAGACCGCGTCGGCCTCCCCCAGGGTGAGCGTGGGCTCGAGGGCGGACAGGCCGGCGCGGCGGGCCTCGGTGACCATCGCAGGCCCGAGCCCGATGCGGCCCTGGCGCAGCCGCCCGGCGAGCCAGTCGACGCCGATCTGCACCTCCTCCGGCGAGAGGCGGCGCAGGAGGCCGGCAAGCGCACCGATCTTTTCGAGACGACTGGAGGTCGCGGCAACACGATCAGACGTGGCAACGAGGTCGGAAACGAGCACGCAGATATCCTACCTGGCCCTCGAGAGCGCACGCTCGAGGGGCCGTGTGATGAGGCCGCCGCGGTGTGTCCTCTACAACCGAGCCGAGGAACTCCGCAGGATCGGACCGGGCCCACAGGCGCCAAGAGCTCTCCGCATGGGCTGAGAGAGAGCCTACCAAAGGGTGTAAGGCCGCGGGGCAGAAAAGCGCTTTTTCGTGCCGAATTGCGACGATTGTTCCTTGCGACCACTTACGGTTAGCCGCTGGGAATTATCAGATGAATTCACCGGCGAACGCTGGCTCGCGCTCTTTCGTGCCTCGCATGCTCCGCGTGCCTCGCGTGTCTCGCGTGTCTCGCGCCGCAGACTTGGGGCCTTCGTGCGGCGCTCGATCGATGCGCCGCAAGGGGCGACAGGGAGCCTCGCTTTACTTCTTCGTTGGGTGGACCATTTCGGTTTCCGATGCGTGCCTGCGTTTCTCCGGTGCCCGCGCCGTGAGCCGGCGAAAGCGCCGCCCGCCCTTCCAAGATCCCGTGTGCCGCTCGTGGCGAGTCGCGGGGCGCGAAGCGGCCGACGCGCCTGCGCCGCCCCGGGACGGAGGGGCGCGCGGAGCGAGCCTCCTCGTCCCTCGACTCCCGAGCACGCCACCCCCCGAGGGGCCCCGTCGCGCCCGCCCCCCCGACGGCACGATCGCTCCGTTTAGTTGACCTCCGCCGCTGGCCTTGATACCGGGTTGGCTGTCAGCGCGCCGTGGGCAGGTGAACACGGCGGGCGGGCGCCGTTTTCCTCAACCACAGCTCAGGAATAGCGCCCCCCGCTGCAAAGGCCGTCCGTTTTGGCCTTGGGAGCAGCTGGCTTGGTTTTTGCGCGGCACCTCTCCGGCAGCTTGGCTGTAACGGGAGGCGCTGGCGTGGTGTTGGTGTCCTCACGAGAAGGCGACGGAGGTTCTTCGATGGTGGAGCGGCAAGTCCGGAAGCGGGTCGGCGTCGTGATGGGCGGCTCGTCGGGCGAGCGCGATGTGTCCCTGCGCTCGGGCGCGGCCGTCGCCGAGGTGCTCGAGGCGCGCGGACACGATGTCGTCCGGATCACGCTCGGGGACCGGTTCGGCGCGGAGCTCTGCGCCACGCTGCAGCGCGCGCGGCTCGACGCGGCGTTCCTGGCCCTGCACGGGCGGCTCGGTGAGGACGGGTGCGTGCAAGGCCTCCTGGAGCTCGCCCAGGTCCCGTACACCGGGTCGAGCGTGCTCGCGAGCGCCCTCGCGATGGACAAGCTCAAGGCCAAGGAGATGTTCCGGCTGCACAACGTGCCGACGCCTCCCTACTACACTGTGGGTGCGCACCAGGACCTCGAAGAGCTCGACGCGGTCCATGGCTCGTTCGGGTTCCCGGTCATCGTGAAGCCGCGCGGCGAGGGGTCGAGCCTCGGGGTGACCAAGGTCGGGTCGCTCGAGGAGCTCCAGGCGGCGCTCGCGCTGGCGTTCGAGTTCGACGACGCCGCCATCGTGGAGCGGTTCGTGGCGGGGACCGAGGTCAACGTGGGCATCCTGGACGGGAAGGTCCTTGGCGCGATCGAGATCGTCCCGGCGAAGGGCCTTTATGACTACGAGGCCAAGTACACGCCGGGGATGACCGAGTACCACATGCCGGCGCGCCTGCCGCCGACCCGCTATCGCGGGGTCCTGAACCTGGCGGAGCGGGCGGCCCAGGCGCTCGGGTGCACCGGCGCGGTGCGCGTGGATCTGCTCGTGACCGGCGGAGAGAACGAGTACGTGCTCGAGGTGAATACCCTGCCGGGCATGACCCAGACGAGCCTCCTGCCGAAGATCGCGGCGGCCGCAGGCTACGACTTCGGCGACCTGTGCGAGGCCATGCTGGCGAGCGCCCGGCTGCACCAGCCGGTGCGGCGCCGCGCGCCCGCCGCCTCGGAGCTCCGCCTCAACGAGCGCGGACAGGCCGAGAAGCGGCTGCGCCTCGTGAAGTCGGCGATCTGACCGAGATCGCGTGATCGCGGCGGGCGGCGCGCTCAGGAGGCCCTGGGCGCGCGGCTCACACGAGCGATGTGCAGATGCCGATCCGGGGATGATAGACGCCGATCCGGCGCTTTCCCCCGCTCGTCTCGGGCGTCACCAGCACCACCATGCTCTTGACGAGCGGGGCGTCGGCGCGGATCCGCACGTGCTGGCCGGCGACGACGACGTGCCATATCTGCACCGTCCCGAACCTCGTCACGACGACACCCTCGTAGATCTGCGCGGCCGACGGCGCGCCGCGCAGCGCCAGGCGGCAGGCGGTGTAGCTGCCCAGCACCTTGTACAGGAGCACGAACGGCATGACCACGAACGAGAAGGCGAGCAGCATCGCGACGAAATCGATGCTCCTCAACAACGTGCCGACCCCGAGGAGCCCCGCCCAGACGACGAGCGCGTACCCCACGCCGGCCAGCTGATGCCGGGCGTGCCGCAGGGCCGCCCAGGGACGCGGGGGCGGCTCGCGCAGCTCCTCGGGCAACTCGATCGCGTTGAGTGACTCCATCGTTCAACTTCGACATACTCTCGACGGCGGCGGAGCTCAATCGGACAGCGCGGCCGAGGCCGCATTCCTGCTGTCCTCCGCCGCCCGCCGCCGCCGCGAGGCAGCCCGCCGCCCGCGGGCGTCGCTCGCTGGCAGCCTGAATCTCGCCGAGTTCCGCTGGAAATCGCGCCCGGCTCGAGCAGGATTGCCGGACCATGAGCACCCTGCGAAGCCGCAAGATCGTCCTCGCCGCCCGGCCGGTCGGTGAGCCCAAGACGTCTGATTTCAAGCTGATCGAGGAGGAGCTCGCCGAGCCCGGCGAGGGCCGCGCGCTGCTGCGCACGCTCTACCTGTCGCTGGATCCGTACATGCGCGGCCGCATGAGCGCCGGCCCGTCGTACGCGCCGCCGGTCGAGGTCGGCGACGTGATGGTCGGGGGCACCGTGAGCGAGGTGCTGCGGTCGAGCGTCGCCGGCCTGTCGCCGGGCGACCTCGTCGAGGGGCGGACCGGCTGGCAGACGCACGCGATCACCGATGGAAGCGACCTGCGCAAGGTGGATCCCGCGCTCGGCCCTGTCTCGACGGCGCTCGGGGTGCTGGGCATGCCGGGCATGACGGCCTACACGGGGCTGCTCAACCTGGGTCAGCCGAAGCCGGGCGAGACCGTGGTGGTCGCGGCGGCCTCGGGGGCGGTGGGCTCGGTGGTGGGGCAGCTCGCGAAGATCAAGGGCTGCCGCGCTGTCGGCGTCGCGGGCGGGCAGCGCAAGTGCGACTACGTGGTGCGCGAGCTCGGCTTCGACGCCTGCCTCGACCACCGCAGCCCCGAGCTGGCAGCGCGCCTGAAGGAGGCCTGCCCTGACGGGATCGACGTGTATTTCGAGAACGTCGGCGGCGCCGTGTTCGAGGCGGTGCTGCCGTTCCTGAACCCCTTCGCCCGCGTGCCGGTGTGCGGCCTCATCGCCCACTACAACGACACAGCGCCGCCGCCCGGGCCGGACCGCCTGCCGGGCCTGATGAGACAGGTGCTCTCGAAGCGCCTGGCGCTGCGCGGCTTCATCGTCAGCGACTTCGCCGAGCAGCGCCCCGAGTTCCTCCGGGAGGTGAGCCGCTGGATCGGCGAGGGCCGCATCAAATACCGCGAGGATGTCGTCGAGGGGCTGGAGAAGGCGCCCGAGGCGTTGATAGGGCTGCTCAAGGGCGAGAACTTCGGCAAGCTGCTTGTGCGCGTCGCGTCGTGAGCGGCGCCGGGCCGAGGGTCACGGCGCGAGGATCACCGCCCCGCCCGGCGGGATGCTCATCGAGAGCATGCCGGTCGCGGAGACCACCTCGGCCCCGCCGCCGAGCGCGTCCGTGAGCTCGGTGCCGGCCGGCAGGCCCAGCGCCTGCGCGACCTCGACCGAGAGGCTCTGCGCCGTCCCCGCGCGCGTCAGCGCCACGATCGCGGACCTCCCCTCGGCGAGCCGGCGGCCGAAGACCAGCGTGTCCTCCGTGGCGGTGAGGTTCACGTAAACGCCGCGGCGGAGCGCGGGGATGTCCCGGCGCGCGGCGCCGAGCTGGCGCACGAATTCGAGCGTCTCCAGCTCGTCGGGCGCGAGATCCTCCTCCGGACGCCACAGGCTGCGGTTGTTCGGGTCGGCGCCGCCCCACTCGCCGTACTCGTCGCCATAATAGAGCAGCGGCGCGCCGGGGAGGCCCAGCAGCCACGCCATCGCCAGGCGCACGCGGGCATACGCCTCGGGCGACTCCGGGCCCTCCGCGGTGTCCGACCACTGGTGGTTCGGGACATCCCGATCGTGCGCCGCGTCCTGACCCCGGTAGTCGGCGAGGGTCGCGAACCGGGCCGTGTCGTGGCTGCCGAGGTACGGCGTCATGATCGCGCCCTCCGGCCACCGCTTCTGCCCGTCCTCGACCCAGTACGCGGCGTGCAGCATGCCCGCGTCGCCCCAGGCGAACGTGCGGTAGGAGACCCCGTGGTAGAGGACGAAATCGAACTGGCCATCCAGCCCCTGAGGACCGATGTACTTCGCGATCGTCCCGTAATTCTCGTCGTTGCACGACGCGCCCTGCCCGCAGTCGCTCCAGCCCATCGCCGTCTCGCCCATCAGGAAGTAACGGGTGCCGGCCGGCTCGAACGCCTCGCGGACCTCCGCGGCGAGGTTGCGCGTCGCGATCTCCTCCACGTGCTTCACGGCGTCCACCCGGAGCCCGTCGAGATCGAACGCGTCGAGCCAGTGGACCGCATCCTCCACGAACGCGGCGTTGGCCTCCGGCACCGTGTGGTTCACGTCGGGGAGATACCCCGCAAACATGCAGTCGAGCGCGTGCGATGTCCAGTCGCAGCCGTCCGTGCCGCAGACACACCCCGTCCGGAACCAGTCCGGATGCGACGCGACGTACTCGTGATCTTCATGGACGTGGTTCACAACGAAGTCCTGGAGCACGCGGATCCCGTGGCGGTGCGCCTCGGCCACCACCGCGCGCAGCGCCTCGGCGCCGCCGAGCCGCGGATCCACCTCGCGCGCCTTGATGGGCCAGTAGCCGTGATATCCGGTCACCTGGTGGACTCCATCGCTCGCCGGGTACGCGCCGGCGGGGTTCTCCTGGAACGGCGTGAGCCAGATGGCCCGCACCCCGAGCGCGTCGAGGGTGCCTTCTTCGATCGCCTGCCGCAGCCCCTCGAGATCCCCGCCGGCCCAGTCGCCCCGCGGATCGGCGCCCGGCGTGGCGGGCGCGTTCAGGTCCGGATCGCCGTCGCGGTAACGATCGGTGACGACCATGTAGATGAGCGCGTCCTCCCAGGAAAACGGCTCGGCCTCGACCCAGAAGACGAGCCGGAGCGGCTCGCCGACACGGCCGCTCCGGGTCGCCCCGCGCAGGGTGATCCGGTGCTTGCCGTCGGCGAGGCCCCGCACGTCGATGCGCACGTCGCCGCGCTCGTCGACGGAGAGCTCCTGCTCGGTGAGGGGGCGCGCGTCCCCGTCCTGGTCCTGCAGCGTCGCCTCGAACGCGGTCGCGTCCGGGCCCGCGCCCTCGATACCGTCCCGGTACGCGAGCCGCGCCTCGAAGGCGCCCTCTCCGGCGGCGGCCCGGGTCACCTGGCTCGAGGCGACCGAGAACGCCGGAAGGCGGCAGTCGGGGACCTTGACGGCCGAGTTCTCGATTCCGTCGACGTACTTGCGGCGCCCCTCCGCCGGGTCGAGCACCCATGAGACGTCGCTGCCCAGCCGATACGCGATCTTGTAGGCGTGCAGCCCCGGAGGCAGGTCGACCGTGGCCACGCGCTGGCCCTGCGCGCCGCCCTCGAGGAGCTGGGGGGCGGAGCCGAGATCGAAGCCGTTCCACTCGCCGGGGACGCGGATATCGGTGGCCCCCGGGGGCGCGGTGAACGTGAACGACGTCGGACAGAGCACGTCGCCCTGCCAATCGCCGCCACCGCCGCCGGCCACCCCGGCGCCGCTGGTCGCCCCGGAGCCGCCGGCCGCCCCGGAGCCGCTGGCCGCCCCGGAGCCGCCGGCCGCCCCGGCGCCGCTGGCCGCCCCGGCGCCGCCGGTGCCCTTTCCGTGACCGGCGTCGAGCTCGTGATCGTTCCCACACGCGAGCGGGACGGCGAGGAGCGTGGCAGCGGAGACAGCGGCCAATACGAGGGCAATGCGGCGGCGCAACATGGCCTCGACGAATATCCGATCGCAGGAGACGTGTCTGCGCAGGCGTCGCGGAAAGTCGACCCGAGCGGCGCGGAGAAGAGCGACGCTCCGCCCATGCTGTCGCGCGGCCCACAGGCGCGGCGCTGGTTCCGTCGGGGCTCCACCCCGCTCCCCGGCCTCCTCGCCTGTGCTCCCAGCAAAGGCATTGATCGGCATGACCGGCACAGATACCGGCCCGGCAAGCGATTGCCGGGTTTGGCGTTTACGGACTACATGTCCTGGACGACCGCGGCCGTCTGCTTCAGCGCGCGGGTATCGCGCAGCGGCGCGTCGCCGAACATGCGCGAGTACTCGCGGCTGAACTGCGAGGCGCTCGTGTAGCCGACGCGGAACGCCGAGGCCTCGGCGCCCAGGCCTTCTTCGACCATCAGGCGGCGCGCCTCGAGCAGGCGCAGGCGTTTCTGGTACTGCAGCGGACTCATCGCGGTGGCCTCCTTGAACCGCTTGAAGAACGCCGCCCGGCTCATCCCTGCGGTGCGCGCGAGCGCGGCGATGTCGGCGTCCTTGTCGAGCGACGCCTGCAGGCGATGGATCGCCTCGGAGATCCGGTGCGCCTGGCTGCCCGCGCGCACGAACTGGCGGATCGCCGGGCCGTCGGGGCCTCTCAGCAGGTGAAAGATCAGCTCCTTCATCACGAGCGGCGCGAGCACGGTCGCGTCGTCGGGCGTCACGAACAGCGCGCCCAGCCGGAGCGCGGCGTCGAGCATGCGATCGCTCGCCTTGCCGATGAAGATCGCGCGCCCCGGGGGCTCCAGATCCTCCGGCCGCGCGCGGTCGAGCTGCGCCGCAACCTCGCGCAGCGCGACCGCATCGAAGTCCATCTTCAGGGACAGGAACGGGTGCGCCGACGACACGCCCGCGACCCGGCTCGTCACCGGCAGGTCGATCGGGCTAACGATGTAGTGCGGCTCGCGCTCGCGATAGACCTGCCCCTCGAGCAGGATCTCCTTCGTGCCCTGCACGATGATGCAGAACGACGCGCGCCAGTGCCGCTTCGCGCGCCGATCCTGGCGCGAGACTTTGATGCAAGAAATTCCGGGCACCGGCGAGGCGTGCACGCCGTCGCTGGGGCACCACCGCGCGATGAGGCTCTTCAACTGGTCACGCCCGGCGAACACGGTGGCAGCCTAGCCGCGCGTAGACGATCGGGCAAGAACTGGAGACGACCGTGTATTTCGCGAGCGCCGCGGCGGTGCCATGGTGATGGCGAAACAAGGAGAGGTGTCCCATGCGTGTCTTCCTCACTGGAGCCAGCGGCTTCGTCGGCTCCGCCATCGTCCCCGAGCTCTTCCGCGCCGGCCACCGGGTGCTCGGTCTCGCGCGGTCGGACGCGTCCGCCGCCAAGCTCGCCGCCGCCGGCGTCGACGTGCACCGCGGCGAGCTCATGGATCTCGAGAGCCTGCGCCGCGGCGCCGCCGCCTGCGACGGGGTGATCCACTGCGCGTTCTCCCATGACGATTTCACCGACCGCGCCGGCAACTGCGAGAAGGACCGCAATGCGATCGAGGCGCTCGGCAGCGTGCTCGTCGGTTCCGATCGCCCGCTCGTCATCACCTCCGGCATCGCGCGCCTCACGCCGGGCCGCGCCGTCACCGAGGACGAGATGCTGGACGTGTCAACCGGTGGCGCGCGGGCCGCCTCCGAGCAGCTCGCCTTCTCGTTCGCGAGCCGCGGCGTGCGCGTGTCCTCGCTGCGGCTGCCGCCGTCGGTCCACGGTGAGGACGACCACGGGTTCGTCCCGATGCTGATCGAGATCGCGCGCAAGAGCGGGCGTTCCGGGTACATCGGTGATGGCGAAAGCCGGTGGCCCGCGGTGCACCGGCTCGACGCCGCGCGGCTGTTCGCGCTCGCCCTCGAGAAGGCGCCGGCCGGCGCGCGACTCCACGCGGTCGGCGACGAGGGGATTCCGACCCGCGAGATCGCCGGCGTGATCGGCCGCAAGCTCGGCCTGCCGGTCGAGTCGGTCCCCAAGGAGCACTTTGGCTGGCTCGGCGCGTTCTTCGCGCTCGACACCCCCGCGTCGAGCGCGCTCACGCAGGCGCGGTTCAGCTGGAAGCCCGAGCAGCCCGGCCTGCTCGCCGACCTCGAGCACGGCACGTACTTCGCGCGCACGTAGCTCCATAGAGCTCGTCGTTCCTCTCGAGGATGAACCTCGACGGAGGCGCCTGGATTCATCGCCTTGTTGAGCGAGACCGCGCAAGCGCGGTAGCTCAGAGGCGCGCGCCAGGCGCCAGGAAGGAGAACCGCTGACCCGTAGCGGGCACGTTGCGGCTCCTATTCGGTGCGCAAGGTCTGGAGGAGCGTCTCGGCCGCCTCAAACGTTTGGTCGGGCGACCACACGGGGTAGGACTGGCCCGCCCGGAGCGCGGGCAGCTCCTCCGCCTCCGCCAGCTCCTGTGCGAGGAACTGGATCAGCTTGAGCTTATCAGCACGCGGCAAAGACTGGATATCCGGGAGCAGTTCTACGAGGGACATGACGCGTTACCTCGGTTAGTGATCTTACCAAGGGTCGCTCATCGCCGCAAGCGTTGCCGCCTCGGCGAGCAGCCCGTCGGGCCCGGCTCATGTCCACGATCCATCGGCTCGATCGACACCTCTACGCCGCCCACGATGCTCGAATGCCCAGTTGTTCGGTGCTACGCGCCGAAGACATGCACTGTTCGGAAGCCATGTTCCGCCGCGCGAAGGAACGTATGCACGTTCAAGTGAGCGCGCTGACCATGACGTAGTAACCGTCCGGATCGCAGAGAGCGAACTCTCGGGTCCCGGTGGCCGGATTCGTCTGGGGCTCCTCCGCGAGTTGACTGACAAGTGCTCTGGCGCGTGACAGCGCCTCGTCGAAATCATCCACCCGGAAGAACAGCAATAGCCCATTACCAGGCTCCGCTCGATCAGGGCTGATCAGCGTTGGGTGCTCATGGCCTCCCCACTTGTGAAGACAGAGCAGAACCGTCCCGTCCGTGTCGAGGACTTGCCCGAAATAGTCATGAGCAGGTGCCGATTCTGGCTGACCGAAGAGCGATTGATACCAGTTGAAGCTGCGAGCCACATCAGCGACCCCAATGATTGTCCACGTGCGTTTCATCGACTTCTCCTGCGGCCCAACGTTTGAGAAGGCGCCCGCGGAGGGCGCACCCCGGAGCGGGCCGGCTTGACCGAAGGGTTAGGCCGCAGATTCGTGCTGAGGCCGATCGCCCTGGTCATTGGCCGGCAGGCGGTTGCCAAAGTTCTACCTTGTTTCCTTCTGGATCGATGACCCAGGCAAATTTCACGTGCTCGGAATCGTCAATTTTCTCGAGAGCGTTGCAGCCTTCTTCGCGCAAGACTTTAACGAGGGCGTGGAGGTACTCAACCCGGTAATTGACCATGAAAGTTGCAGTGCTGGGCGCAAAGTGGTCACCTTGCGCCGAACCAATGGACCAGGCGGTCGTTCCGGCGACCGGCTTACCTTCACCGTCGGTCCAGGTAAAAGCCGTACCACCCCATTCTTGGACATCGATTCCGAGGTGCCGTCTGTACCAAGCCTGTAGTGCCGGAGCGTCTTTGGATTTGAAGAAGATGCCGCCAATGCCAGTGACTCGCTTCATAGAACCTCCGAGGACGGGTGGTGGTGAGGGAGAGCGTGTTTTCTGCGGCCTAACGGACCGGGAATGAGCTGCGCGACGCATGGGCTCACGCAACCCGCTCCAGATGAGCTGAAAGTAGACCATCGCGTGCGCCTGGTCGAGCCGGCCGAGGGCAACGAGCGCCGCCTGGACCACGGTGAGCCCGTTCGGCCCGTTGCCGTGCGCTACCGCCGAGAGCACGGCGAGCTCAGTCTCCGTCTCCGCGTCGGCTGGGTCGGTGATCTCGGGCAGGACGGCCGGACCGAGCACCAGCGGCTCGACGTGGCCGAGGCCCAGGCCGAGATCGATGTTCTCCGCCGCCCAGGCCGCCACGCCGGCGTCTGGTACGACCACGAGGACGACCGTGCGGCAGCGCTTCTTGGCGCGCACGACCGCGACGTACGTCGGCCACGAGAACCTCTTGTCCGGGTCCACGTCGCGCTGGACCTCGATGGCGATCGCCAGCACGAGCGCGCCGCTCGCGTTTCGAAGATCGAGCACCAGGTCAGCGCGGAACTCCACCGGGAGGAGCTGGTCGAGTGATGACTCGACCACCGCGACCGAGGCGTGCGGCGGCACCTCGACGTGGAAGAGCGTCGCGAGCAAGCGGGGCGCGAGCGCCGGGTGCTCACGGAGCATCTCGACGAGGGCGTCGTGCTCGAGCGTCGGCATGACGCTCGGCCTTGAGCACACCCCATGCCGGCACGAAACGACGGGAGAACGCGAGGAGAGATACAGCTCACGGGTGGCGGCGCCACGGCGGAGGGGGCGGCCGCCACTCCCCACTCCATGGCACGCCGGCCCAACGCCCAGCCGATGAGCCGCGGGCGCGAAGCGCCCGTCGCGCTCCATCGGCCCGTTGGGCCGCGCCGCCTCCACACTGTGCCTGTGCTGCAGCACACGGCTGACCATCATCAACTTTCCTCATTCAGGCGAGACGAAGCGAGTCCAATGTACTCCTGAGGGTCACTGATAATACGGGTGAGCATCGACGTGACGCGAAACGTCCCAAAGAACCTATGGACGATCGTGATCGACGATCCCCAGTCGGGGATGCCAATGATCTTTGCCGAGTACACGGTAGTGTTCAGCGCCTTGACGTGACCAAAATCCAAGATCGTCATCGGCTCGCCCGAATAGAAATCCAGAAGGTGCTTCTTGAACGCTGCCTCCTCTTCTGACTCCACCTCATCGTGAAAGTCGTGATACACATGGCCGATGGTGTAGTTGGGCGGCAGCCTCGCCTTGCAGGAGTTATATATGATTCCGCAGGACAACGCGGAGAAGAACCTATCGAACCTGGTGACGTCAACCTTATAGGCGACAGCACCGTCAGACAGAGGAACGGCGCCGGCGGCAAGCAATTTTCGGAGGGCCTCGCCATTGTGCTTCAGCTGCGGCGCGACCCGTTGAAGAAAGATGTCGCGAGCACCGTTTGACGGCGAGGCGCTCATGCAGATATGTGCCAGGACGTAGATATCGTCGGAAGATTTGGCGTTATTGTGTTCCTCGCACGACTTGACAGTCAGGAGTTGGTTCCGCTGGTTGGCAGGGAAGAACGAACGCGGCGGGATATGCTCCTTCGTGCGACCCTTGTTCTGACATTCATGATAGTAGCAGGACATGGCTAGGGTAAGCGCCCGGCCAAGGGCATCGTGACCGTCCGCGTGGCGTCGGTTACCTGTTCCCATCGCGACGAAGGAGGAAGCGATGGCGACGAGAGTAGAGTGGGCCGAGCGGGTGGGTCGATGGGAGCGGAGCGGGCTGAGTGCCGAGAAGTTCGCGCGCCGCGAGGGCTACAAGCCCAAGCAGCTGTACTGGTGGCGCTGGAAGCTGCGGGCTGATGGGCCCGCGCAGCCGGCGCCGTCGTCGCTGGCGGAAACGCCGCGCTTCCTGCCGGTACACGTGGTGACCGACGCATCGCCGGTCGCGTCGGAGCCGATCGAGATCGCGCTGCCCAACGGGCGGGTGGTCCGCGTTCGGCCGGGCTTCGACCCGGCCACGCTCGAGCGCGTGCTGGCGCTCGCTGCCGAGGAGGTGCCGTGCTGACGCTGCCGCCGTCGGTGCGCGTGTACGTCGCGGCCGAGCCTACCGACCTGCGCAAGAGCTTTGATGGCCTGTCGGTACTGGTCGCTCAGTGCTTCGGAGCCGATCCGCTCTGCGGCCATCTGTTCGTGTTCAGGAATCGGCGAGGCGACCAGGTGCGAGTCTTATTCTGGGACCGCACTGGCTACGTGATTGTGGCGAAGAAACTCGCCCGCGGCCGATTCCACCTTGCCCGCGACCTGCCCAAGGGAGCGACCCACATTGAGGTCGAGGCGGCCGAGCTGTCGCTGATGCTCGAAGGCATCGACCTGTCGCAGGCCGTACGGCGCAAGCGCTGGAGGCCCGGCGTGAGAAATTTCGACGCGTCGAAGCAACGCTTGATGGATGCGCGCGGGATAGATATCCAACGCGCCACGTGAGCAGTCCCCCTCCGTCCCAAGCACAGCTCCCCGCCGATCTGGCCGATGTGCGACGCAAGCTCGAGCAGCTCGCGGCCGACGGGCAGGTCGCGGCGCTCATCGAGCTGGTACTCGGGCTTCTGGTCCAGCTGCGCGACAAGAACACCGCGCTGTCGGCGAGGCTCGCGAGCGCGCTGCGTGAGCTGTACGGCCGCAAGAGCCAGAAGGTCTCTACCGAGCAGCTGATGCTGCTGTTCGCCGAGCTCGGCGCCCAGACGCCGCAGGGGGGCGGTGACTGCGCGCCCTCGTCAGACCCTGGCGCGGAGGCTCCTGAGCAGCCGGGGCAGGGGCTGGTGCCGCAACCTCCTGAGCCGCCGAAGCCGCCGCGAGGACGGCGTGGGCGCGCGCCGCTTCCCGCACACCTGCCGCGCGAGACGCGCGTTGTGCCCGTCGCCGAAGCCGAGCGGAAGTGCCCGCAGTGCGGCGCGGACAAAAAGTGCATCGGTCACCGTACGAGCGAAGTTCTCGAGTTCGTCCCTGCACAGTTCCGGGTCATCGAGGAGCAGAGGGAGAAGCTCGCCTGTCCGCGCTGTCCCGAGCAGGGGGTGACGACGGCGGACAGCGAGAAGGTGATGGATCGGGGTCGCCCGGGGCCGGGGCTGCTCGCGAGCATCATCGTCGAGAAGTTCGAGGACGCGATGCCGCTGTATCGGCAAGCGCAGCAGTATGCCCGCTTCGGCGTGTCGCTGTCGCCGTCGACGCTGGGTGAGTGGTCGGCGTTCGCACTCGATGTGCTCGCCTCGGTGGCCAAGAGGATCCAGGAGCGCGTGCTGGGCGCATGCTACCTGCGCGCCGATGACACCGGGATGCGCGTGCTGGATCAGGATCATCCAGCGGGGGTGAAGCGAGGGCACATCTGGGCCTTTGTCGGGGCTGGGCTCGTCGCCTTCCTGTACGCACCGGACTGGAGGGCGAAGCATCCGGCTGCCCAGCTGCAGGGCTTCACCGGCTACCTGCAGGGCGATGGTTATGCAGGGTACGGCGCGATGTTGCGCGGAGACGACGGTGGCGAGGTGATCGTGCCCGAGGAGCGCCGGCTCGGCTGTGGAATGCACATCCGCGCGAAGTTCGAGAAGGCGGCGAAGGGCGGCGACGAGCGAGCCGCTGTGGCGCTTGCGTACTTCAAGGCCATCTACCGCATCGAAGCTGCCTGCAAAGCTGAGGCGCTGTCCGCGGAGGCACGCCTGACGCGCCGGCAGGCGCTGTCGCTCCCCGTGCTCGAGGAGCTCTATAAGTGGATTCACGATCTGCACCTGCGGCTCGTGCCAAGTACGCCGCTATACGTCGCGACGCTGTACGCCATCAACCAGGAGGCAGCGTGGCGGCGCTGCTTCACGGATGGGCGCTTCGAGATCGACAACGGTGAAGTCGAACGGCGAATAAGATGTGTGGCGCTCGGAAGGAAGAACTACTTATTCGCGGGCTCGGACAAGGGAGCTGAACGCCTCGCCGTCGGCTACACCGTATTTGGCTCGTGCCGGATGCACGGAGTCAACCCGCTCGCCTGGGCGACGGAGGTGATCGGCAAGCTGCAGGCGGGCTGGCCGCGCGAACGGCTGGACGAGCTGCTGCCCGACGCGTGGGCGCGAGCGTCGCTCGCGGCTCCGGCCGCTGACGACACCGACACGTCCTGAACGACGCGAACCTCAATCTTTGCCGCTGGGGGTCCGGGGGGAGAGCACCTCGCCGGCCCTCTCGTGTCCGCCCGCGTCTGCCCGGACCAACGGCAGGCGCCGCCCCGCGCCCAGCATCGTCGACCCCGGTGAGAGCCGCAAGGGGCCGCGCCCATGGCGATGGCTGGGCGCTTACTGGCTAGGTTCTCCGTCGGTATGCAGGGACGAGGCTCGATGCAGGCCAGCGATGGCGGCGCAATCTATACCAGATCACGATAGAATTGGCCGTCGTCAGCTCGTCGAAACGCAGCCGCCTCGGCGTTGTTCCTTGGATGGTTGTCGAGCCACGCGCAGTTACCGGAGATTGCCTTCGCGCCGTTGTAATACTCGGCCCACCGGATGTTCGCGAACAGCACGGGCAAATCTTTTGGTTACTCATCAACCTCCTCGTCGTCGTCTTGGATCTCGGCGCCCTGATCATCACCGATCGCATCGACGTGCCACCGCTCGACTGCCCACGAAGCCATCGTCGCCTTGCGCTCCAGTAGATCTTTAACCGTCCAGTCGTTCAGGCCCGCGAGCGCCCGCTCCATGAAGAAACCAGCGTTTGCGTAACACGGATCTTTCGCGCCTGGAGTTCCCTTCTTTTTGGGAAACGACTTCCTGCCATAGTTGCTGTTGTGGAGCGTGAGACAGAGGTTGCCGAAGTCGTGCGTATACAACTTCCGGTCGGCGGTCTTGAAGCGCGCTGTCCAGTAGGGATCGTCGGGAGTCTGCGGCAGGATGTGCTCGATGGAATCCTCTAGGGGCATCTCCTGCACTGTCTTCCATAGCACTTGCACGGGAGTCTTCGCGACAGAAGCGAGATATTCCTCGTATTCGTACAAAAAATACTTGATCCCGGCCCAATCGTACCAGTCTTCACCATCTGCGGCCGTGAACGACTGAGCGAACACATCGTCCGGACAGTAGTACAGAATGTGCCAACGGATCGACGCCGAAACCTCTTCGACCGAAGCCTGCTCCCCATACAGCTTGTGTCCGAGCGACCAGAACATGCTCTGACCGGTGTTCGAGCGCTTTTTGAGAAAGCGATAAACGCGGAAGCCGAAGACTTCGCAGAGCCGTGCGAGATCGAGATAGGCAGCCGCGTCCTCCGCAAAACGCAGGCGCGCTGCCATGAGCAGCGGCAAAAAAGGCGCGATTACTCGCAGACGGCGCAGTTTCTCGCTGACGTTGACAATCTCGGCGCGCGTTCCGGGATTCTGCTTGAACCCCCGGAACGCTTCGGTGCGATCCGGGCTTTGGATATCGCAGAACGCCACGGAGGCGGATCTCAGGGTCCGTGTGTATTGGGTGAGTTCCTCGAGGAGGAGTTTGTGCTTGCCTTGATGCCTTCGCAGGTTGAATCGAGCTTTGATGGACTTGCTGCCATCCCAGTCTTTTGATCGCGGGTTGTAGGCCATAACCCAGTGCATGCGCAGGAGTCTATCCTCCTCGTGTGCGAGTCCGGCGGCCATGAGGTTCTTGAAGACTTCAGCCCACGTGTCGTTGATCGCTGCCCGGATGCTGTCGCTCGCCACATCCATCTTCGTTGCCAAGTAGAGAAGGTAGTTTTTGGCCTTCTCGAGTTCAGTGAGTTGCTTGCCACGATTGTTCATCGTCTCGAAAACGACGCCCACTTCGGACTCGTCGCCGACGATATACACAACCAGCTTGAGCTGTTGCGTCACCTTATTTCTGAGTTCGATAAGCCATTGCCTGAAGGAATCGCCGAGTTCCTCTCGTCGTTGGATCAGTAGTTCTTTGAAATACGCCTTCGCGGCTGCGAGTCGGTGCTGCGAGAAGATGGCTGGCCCCTCCGGACCAGGCGAATCAGCTAGCGCGTTTTCAATGAAAAATCGGTGGCAGTCGGAGTTGAGCGTCAACTTGTACAGTGGCTGCCCATTTAGGGCGGGAACGCCGACGTAGGTCTTCTTGATTCCATCCGCGAGCTTCGTGAGCCCGTCTGCCAGCATCTCCCGCCGGATACTGTCCAGTAATAGGACTATAGTCGTCAGGCGTTGCTGGCCATCAACCAAATTGAACACGGAATAGCTCTTGCCCTCCTCGTCGAGGAGTCCCGCGCCGCCGGCGGCGTGCAGAACCACGGTGCCTGTGTAATGATGTTTGCCTGACGGCAGGAGCTCGAGATCTTCCAAGAGTTCGTCAAGGTGAGGCTTTTCCCAGGCGTATCCGCGTTGATAGTCGGGAACTCGTAGGACACGCTCCGAAAAGAGCTGCTCGATGGAGAGGACATTATTCATAGGTGCTCCTCGAACGAGTATCGGCGATCTTTCGGCCGCTGTCTCACCCAATCCGCAGCAATAGTGAGCCTCAGCGCTCGCGAGCATGGTGATGGCGATGGACGGGGGAGGCGTCCGCATCCGCGACGGAGGCAGCCTTCCCCTCCCCCGGAGCGCGGTCCGGTCATCGGCCCAACGTCGCAATCAGCTGTGACGCGCGGCCTATCTCCGTCGTCCAGCATGTAGGTCGCGAGCCGCCGCGGCCCATCTTCGTATTTTCGCGGATGAGCCGCATCTCTGCGCGGTCTATTTCTATATTTCCGGAGATAGGCCGCGACCTCCGCGACCTATCAGCACATATCCGGAAGTAGACCGCCGGTGCATAACCACGTATTCCCGTCGCTAGGTCGCTGACGCCCCGGCTGATCGCACCACGAGATCGGTACAGATCGTACCGCGCGCCGTGCGACCGGGATCCGGTCAAAATACCCTCGATTCGCCGCAACTTGCGCACTCCCACGCCGATGGTTGGTTTCGGAAAATCCGCCTCGTTCGTCCCAGCGCGCCTGGTCGGGTGATCGACTTGGCTAGGGGACGGCGACCCTGGACCCCGCGGCTCGCCATCGCCGGGCGCCCGCACGCCCAGCATCGCCGGCCTCATGAAGGGCGATCGAGCTCGATCCGGCGCGCGCGCTCGGCCGTCCCATCGATCCACAGCAGGCGCGCGCTTGAGGATGCGGTCAAGGCCTCACTCGATCGCGGCCAGCTCGGCGCGATCTCCTCCGGGCCCGCGAACCGCCGCTCCTGGGTCGACCGCCGGACCATCCGATCCCACCCCTCGTGCCCCTCTTGCGCATCGTGAGGGGGTAGCGTAGCCGACGGCCAACCCGACATGTCAAACCGTGGGTGCGGGGCGATCAGGCGACCCGCGCGACGCAAGGTTGCGACGTGTTGGTGGACGCGGCCACCCCGCCGGAGGTCGGGCCGTCAGCGGCCGGCCGACGCGCCCTTCGGCAACGGGGCAGTGTCGCCTCGCCGGCGCTTGTGGAGAACCCCAAGCCATCACCGTCCGACGGGCGCCCTCCTGCGCCGGCGATGCGTATGCCGACGCGACCCGAGCAGCCCGCAGATCTAGCGACTGCTCAACGGCTCCTTGTCGCGCGCGCCCGTGGCGAGGTACTGGCGCAGGTGCCGGCGAAGCGAGACCCGCGTGATCCCGAGCGCGCTCGCCGTGCGGGTCACGTTGCCGCCCTGGGCGGCGTAGACCGCGAGGATGTGCCGGCGCACGGCCTCCCCGAGCGACGCGCTGCCCCGCGCCGGAGGCGACGGCCGCAGCGCACCCGGCGGGCCCGACCGCGGCGGCGCGGCCCGCCGCGGCGGCGGCGCGCCGATCTCGGGCGGCAGGTGCTCGAGATCGAGCGGCGCGCCGTGCGCCAGGAGGAACGCGCGCTCGACGACGCTCCGGAGCTCGCCGACGTTCCCCGGCCAGGGGTACGCCTCGAGCTGCGCGAGCGCGCGCGGGGAGATCCCGCCGTTCGGGAGCCCCGCCGCGACGCTCTGGCGCTCCAGGAAGTGCTCGGCCAGCCGGCGCACGTCGCCGTCGCGCTCGCGCAGCGGCGGGAGCGCGAGCCCGAGCGCGCTGACGCGCCCATGGAGACCCTCGTCGAACGAGCGGTCCAGCACGCGCGCGGCGAGATCGCGGCTCGTGGCGGCGATGATACGCACGTCCGCGACAAGCGCCTCCCCGCCGCCGCTCCGGCAGAGCGGCTCGCCGTCGAGCACGCCGAGGAGCCGCGGCTGGAGCTCGAGCGGGAGCGCGCCGATCTCGTCGAGGAACAGCGTGCCCCCCTGGGCCAGCTCGACCAGCCCCGGGCGCGCCGCATGCCGCCCGTCGGCCCCGGCCCCCAGCCCGGCCCCCACCGCCAGCCCCGCCCCCACCGCCAGCCCCGCCCCCACGCCGAAGAGCTCCTCCCGCAGGCGCTCGGCCGGGAGGCGCGCCGCGCTCACCGCCACGAACGGCCCGCCCGCCCGCGGGCTCGCCGCGTGCAGCAGGCGCGCGCAGAGCTCCTTGCCCGTGCCCGGCTCGCCCGCGATGAGCAGCGGCGCGCGCTCGTGCCCCGAGAGCTCGCGCAGCCGCTCCATCGCGCGCACCCAGCGCTCCGAGGCGCCGACGACGCGCACCTCGCTGTCATCCTCGAGCCAGAGGACCCGCGTCATCCCGCCGCCGAGCCAGCGGAGGTGTTCCGTGCGCCGGGAAGGGGCTGCGCATTCTTCCACATCGCATCTCCTCGATTCGTGGATAATTCGAGGGCAGACGGCGGGCGCCGCATCTGCCGTTATCTACATTACCGTGCTGTCCTCAGCGCAGGCGGTGACCAGCGATGAGCCACCAGGAACGACGATGGACGATGGCGGACGAGCGGCGACGAGGACCACCGAGAGACGATGACTGACACATGCCGGATGATCTCACCCGGTCAGCGACATCCACTCTACAGCGAACCACGCTCTGGTGGAAGGGAGATCCCGACGGGGCGTCACCGGGCGTCGCCGAGCGCCGCCAGGGTGTCGTCACCGGGCGCCATCAGGGCGTCGCCGGGCGTCATCAGGGCGTCGCCCGGCGTCGATTGCCCGACGAGGAACTACGTGCTCAAAATTTGTGCGTGAGCGCGGACCTGGGTTAGTCGACCCGTGTACCCGAAAGGAGAGACGACGAGATGAGCTCGAAGCGCAAGACCCCGGCCCGCACGAAGACCACCAAGGTCCCGAGCCCGCTCGCTGCCCCGGCCACGTCGGCCCAGCCGCCGAGCGCGGTCTCCGCCCCCGCCGCCGTCGAGAGGCCCTCTCCGGCCGCGGCGCGCGCGGCCGACCGCGCGCGCGTCGAGGCCCCGAAGGCCGCGCCTCCGCCCTCGCGCCCGTCGCGCGAGGAGCGGCACCGCGTGATCGCCAAGGTGGCCTACGGATATGCCGAGAGGGCCGGCTTCCGGAACAACCCCGTTGAAGACTGGCTGAACGCCGAGCGAGAGGTCGACGCGCGGATCGAGCGCCTCGCCAGCTGAGGCCCCCGACGCGGCGGCGCAGGCGGCGCGCCGCGCCGTCGCGCCCGGGCCCACTCGGACCCACGCGAGACCGACAGGCGCGCTGGCGCGAGATCCAGCAAGGGTGTCCACGGACGGGGAGGGCGAGAGCTGCGTGACGCCGCTCTGGACCGCGAAGGTCAGCACCCCGATACTTGCGCCATGCATTCAGGTCACGTCCTCGCCAACCGCTTCCAGCTGGAACGCCTCGCGGGCTCCGGCGGGATGGGCGCGGTGTGGCGGGCGGTCGACCGGCAGAGCGGCCAGGCCGTGGCGCTCAAGGTGATCTTCAACCAGGGCAGGGAGCACGTCGTGCGCTTCCAGCGGGAAGCGCGCCTGCTCGCGGAGCTCGAGCACCCCGCCGTCGCTCGCTACATCGACCACGGCGTCACGGCCGACGGGCTCTACTACCTCGCCATGGAATGGCTCGAGGGCGAGGACCTCGGCGCGCGGCTGTCGCGCGGGCCGCTCGGGATCGAGCCGAGCCTGATGCTCGTCGGCCGCGTCGCCGAGGCGCTCGCCGCCGTCCACGCGCGCGGCATCGTGCACCGCGACCTCAAGCCGACCAACGTGTTCCTGCCCCGCGGCGACATCGGGAGCGCGAAGCTCATCGACTTCGGCATCGCACGCCAGGCCGACGCGACCTACGAGCTTACCCTCACCGGCGCGGCGATCGGGACGCCCGCTTACATGGCGCCGGAGCGGGTCCGCGGCGACCTCGACGTCGACGCGCGCGCCGACCTCTACTCGATCGGGTGCCTCCTGTTCGAGTGCCTCACCGGGCGCTCGCCGTTCGTCGCCCAGCACCCGCTGTCCGTCCTCGCCAAGGTGCTCTTCGAGGCCGCGCCGCGCCCGAGCACCTTCTGCCCGAACATCCCGCCGCCGCTCGATCTGCTCGTGACCCGGCTGCTCGCGAAGAACCCCGCGGAGCGGCCCGGAGACGCGGGCGAGGTCGCCGCCGAGCTCCGGATGCTGAGCGTCGTCGAGGGCAACATGTCGACAGGCAACGGCCTGCCGACCCCCGCGCTGACGAAGAGCGAGCGGCGGCTCGTCAGCGTCGTCCTCGCGGCCGAGATGAGCGCCGGCAAGCGCGGCCCGCCGTCGGGCCGCCCGCAGGGGCTCTTCAGCCCGCCGCCGCGGATCAACGACACGATGCTGTCGGGCCACCACGCCACCGTCGTGTCCGGCAGCAAGGAGGCGCTGCCCGCCGACCTGCTCGCGCCGATGCCGCTGGTGAAGCCCCGGCCGGCGCCGCCGCCGACCACGCCGTTCCACGAGGTCCGGCAGGCCGCGCAGTCGCACGGCGCGGTCCTGGAGGTGCTCGCCGACGGCTCGGTCGCCGCGGTCGTCGCCGGCGCGGGCTCGCCGACCGACCTCGCCGGCAACGCCGCCCGCTGCGCCCTCTCGATCCACGCGCTCCTGCCCGGGGCGTGGGTGGCGCTGGCGACCGGCTGGGACGTCATCGCCGGGACGCAGGCGGTGGGGCAGGTCATCGACCGCGCCGGCGCGCTGCTCGACGCGCGCGTCCGCCACGCCACGGACGATCCGTCGTCGGGCCGGCCGGTGCTCATCGACCGGATGACGGCCGCGCTCCTCGGCGACCGCTTCGAGATCGCCGCGGGCAGCCAGGGCCCCACGCTGCTCGGCGCGCGCGAGCCCGAGGACGGCGGGCGCAAGGTGCTCGGGAAGGCGACGCCGTGCGTGGGGCGCGAGCGCGAGCTCCGGGCGCTCGAGGACCTGCTCGACGAGTGCGCCACCGAGGGGGTCGCGCGCGTCGTGCTGGTCACGGCCGGCGCCGGCGTCGGCAAGTCGCGCCTCGGCAACGAGCTGATCCGGCGGGTCGGGGCGCGCAGCGAGCCGGTCGCCGTGTGGCGCGCGCACGGCGATCCGATGCGCGGCGGGGCGGCGCTCGGGCTGCTCGCGCAGCTCGTGCGGCGCGAGGCGGGCCTGCTCGGCGACGAGCTGATCGAGGCGCGGCGGGAGAAGCTCGCGGCGCGGGTCGCGCGGCACGTCGGCGCCGCCGCGCGGGAGCGGATCACCGAGCTGCTCGGCGAGCTCTGCGAGGCGCCGTTCCCGGAGAGCTCGGCGCTGCGGGCGGCCCGGCAGGACCGCGCGGTCCTGGAGGAGCAGACGCGGCGGGCGTTCCTCGACCTCCTGCGGGCCGAGAGCGACGCGCAGCCGGTGCTGATCGTGCTGGACGACGTGCACTGGAGCGACCGCGGCACGGTGGACACCATCGACGCGGCGCTCCGGCACCTGCGGCACCAGCCGCTGATGGTGCTGGCGCTGGCGCGCCCCGGGGTGCGCGAGGCGTTCCCGGACCTGTGGGAGGAGCGCGAGGCGACCGAGATGCGGCTCGGGGAGCTGTCGCGCCGCGCGTGCGAGCGGATCGTGCGGGAGGTGCTCGGCGACGACCTCCCGGCGGCCGAGCTCGCGGCGCTGATCGACAGGTCGGCGGGCAACGCGTTCTTCCTCGAGGAGCTCGTGCGCGCGACGGTGGAGCGGCGGGCGGGGGAGGTGCCGGAGACGGTGCTCGCGATGATGCAGTCGCGGATCGCGGCGCTCGAGCCCGAGGCGCGGCGGGTGCTGCGCGCCGGGGCGGTGATGGGCGAGGTGTTCTGGCGAGGGGGGCTCGAGGCGCTGCTCGGCGGGGGCGGGCAGGTGCCGCAGCTGGAGTCGTGGCTGCTCACGCTGGAGAAGCGCGAGCTGCTCGAGCCGCGGCCCGAGTCGATGTTGCGGGGGGAGGTGGAGCTCGCGTTCCGCCACGCGCTCGTGCGGGACGCGGCGTACGAGATGCTGACGGACGCGGATCGGGCGCTCGGCCACTGGCTCGCGGCCGAGTGGCTGGAGCGCGTGGGCGGGGACGATCCGGCGGCGCTCGCGCTCGTCGACCGGCACCTCGGCCGCGCGGCGGACGAGGCGCTCGCGCTCGGGAACGCCGACGGCGCGGCGGGGCACCTCGCGCGCGCGGCGGGGGTGCGCGCGCGCGTGGGCCAGTTCGACGGGGCGATCGCCGCGATGACGCGGGCGTTCGAGCTGGCGGACGTCGCGCGGCGCGACCCGGGTGAGCTCGGCGGGTGGGTGGCGATCCTCTCGAGGGCGGTCGGCCACGGGCGGCGCGCGCCGTCGCTCGCGGCGGTGTCGGACCGGATCCTGACGCGCGTGGACGCGGGCGCGTCGCTCGAGCTCCGGGTGAAGGCGCGCATCGAGCTCGCGCGCGCGCTCGGGGCGACGAACCTGTTCCGGCTGTCGCACGACCTGCTCGACGACGTTGTCGAGATGGCGGTCGGGCGCCGCGAGCTCCTGCGCGAGGCGCTGATGGTGGACGTGGAGGTCTCGTGCCTGCAGGGGCAGTTCGCGCGCGCGCGGCGCGCGGCGCTCGACCTCGACGCGCTCGGGCCGATCGAGGATCTGCGGGGGCTGCTGTCGGTGGCCCTGGCGCGGGCCACGTCGGGCGATCGGGCCGGCGCGATGGAGGCGCTGTCGCGCTCGGAGGCCGCCTCGGCGTCGGGGGACCTGGGCGTGGAGGCCGTGCGGGCGAAGCTGCTCGCGATGGTCGAGCTCTACGCGGGGGATTTCCGGGCCGCGGTGCGGGCGAGCGAGCGCGCGCTCGAGCTGGATCGGGCGCTCGGGCTCCGCTTCGACGGGGTCGTGAACCTGCACAACCTGGGCTATGCGTGCGTCCGGCAGGGCGATCACGCGCGGGCGCGGGCGCTGTTCGCGGAGTCGCTGCAGCGGGCGGACGAGGCGGGGTACGACCGGGTGGCGGCCTCGAACCGGATGTTCCTCGCGTACCTCGACGGGGTGGAGGGGGCGGGGGACGCGCGCGAGCGGCTGAAGGAGCTCGTCGCGCGGGCGGAGGAGCAGGGCTACTGGCGCGACGTGCTGCAGGGCCGCTGGGCGGCGGCGATGCTGCTGAAGAACGCGCGCAACGACGCGCTGGCGCGGCGCGAGTACGAGGACCTGCTGGAGCTGTCGGTGCGGCTCGGGGATCCGCTGCTGGAGAAGGACGCGCGCGCGTGGCTCGACCGCGGCGAGCGGTGAGGGGCGGCCCGGGCATCCGGCCGAGTGACACTACGTGTGAACGACCGTTTACAGGAAGGCCTCCGAAGTGACACTACGTGTGCCCGGACGTTTACAGGAGAGCCTCCGAAATGACACTACGTGACCCCATGCGTTTACAGGGGAGCATCCGAAATGACACTATGTGACCCCAGGCGCTTGCAGCGTGGGGTGCTGGAGGTCCGATGAGGCCGGTGTGCAGCAGGCGGGTCGGGTACTGGGCGTCGATTGCGGCGGCCGGGCTCGTCGCAGCAGGAGTCCCATTGGCTTGCGGCAGGACGCTTCCTGACGATCCAGGCGTCGCGGACGACGGTTCCGGGGAGGCCGGGGACGCGGCGACGGGAGGAGGTGTTGGAGGAAGTGGCGCGGGCGGAACCATGGGCACGGGCTCCGGCACGGGTGGCATGTTCGGCTCGGCTGGGTCGGGCAACGGCGGCGCGGCAGCGAGCTCGGGCGGCACGAGCGGCGGGGGCGGGAGCGCGGGGGCGCCCGCGGAGCTGGACTGCGCCACGGCGCGGCCCAACTCGGGCTCGCTCGATTTGATGCACCAGGTCGATGTCGACGACTTGCCGCTCATCTCGGAGGTCCAGGGGGACCTGATGCTCAGCGAAGAGGTGACTCGGCTGCAACGCCTTGGCTGTCTACGGCACGTCACGGGCACGGTCACCATCCGGTACACGCGCAACCTCTCCACGCTCGAGGGGCTCGAGCGGCTCGAATCCATCGCGGCGAGCTTGACGATCATGAACAACGGTGCGCTCGCGAGCGTGACGGGGCTTCAAGGCCTGAAGACCGTGGATGGCGCGCTCATCATCCATTCGAACCACCGCCTCGCTGACCTGGACGGACTCGAGAATCTGACGACGGTGCGCGCCGGCGGCATCCGGATCGAGGACAACTCCGCCCTGGTGAGCCTCGGCGGGCTGCGCAACCTGACCGCCACGGGCGAAGTGGCGCTCCGGTCCAACCCGATGCTCGAGAGCTTGCAGGGCCTCGAAGGCCTGAGTCAGCTCGCCAACCTCTTCGTCATCGACAATGCGAAGCTCGAGAGCCTCGAGGGGCTCTCGGCGCTCGAGACGATCTACCAAGATCTCACCATCTCGAACAACGCCGCGCTCACCTCCATCGACGGACTTTCTGCGCTCCAGGTGATCGACGAAGATCTCATCATCTCGAACAACCCGGAGCTCACCCGCATCGATGGACTTTCCTCGCTCGAGCGGATCCACTTCTATCTCGCGATCACAACGAACCCGAAGCTCCCCACCTGTGAAGCGAGAGCGCTCCGTGAGCGGACCGGCGTTCCACGAGCGGACCTGATAGACAACGACGACTCGGCGACGTGCCCCTGACCCCGCTCGCTGCTGGGCCCAGCCCCCCTGGCCCGGTATCCAGCCCGATCGCGTGTTGAAGCGTCGCTCGGCGCGGGCGCCGTCGCCGCCCGCGCCGATGGACTCGGTACGGCGTCAGCGGTTCACGCTGCTGTCCGGTCCGGCGCCCTTCGGGGGCTCGTAGGGCTCGGGGCTCTTGCCGACGGTCCTGAGGTTCACGAGCTTGTTGAGCAGGTCGAACCAGAACGGCGCGCCGAGGGAGGCGGCGGCCGCGGTGATGAGGATGCCGGGGCTCAGGAGCCGGTCGAGCACCCCGCGGATCCAGGCGACAAGGCCCTGGCCGAGGATCGCCGAGAGCGCTTTCCAGAGCCCCGGGGTGCTCGTCTGCTCGGGGGCCTGCACGCCCCAGGTGATCTTGAGATCGAGCCCGGTGAGCTGGGAGTGCGCGCCTCCACCCTGGGCGAGCGCGGCCATGACGTCCTCGTCCTTGTCCATGCCACCGGTGTGCGGGGCGGCGCGGGGCGCCGATTTCGCCATCTCCTGCGCCGCCGTGATCATGGCGGCGCGGACCACGGCGTCGCGCGAGAGGGCGCTCGCGAGCTGGATGCTGTCGGCGTTGAACCCGATGCACAGGACGAGCGCCGTCGCGCTGATGAGGAGCTGCGTGCGGCGCTTGTACCGCCCGGCGGCCCGGTCCATGGCGTCGTTGAACCAGCGCTCCAGCCGGATGTTGGCCTCGCGCAGGTCCCGGACCGTGCCGTCGACGATCGTGGCGAGGGCGCGCCGGAGATCGCTCTCCCTGGGCATCCGCTCGATGAGGCCCTTCAGCTCGCCGAGGGGCTCCTCGTCGCGGCTCGGCAGCACGGCCTCGCCGCCCGGCGGAGGCGCCGCGGCGCCGGCGGGCGGGGGGGAAGGCTCAGCGGCGCTCGCCGGCGACAGGGACGCCGCGTCGCCCGCAGGCGGAGGTGCGGATGCGGCGTCGCCCGCCGGCGCAGGCGCGGCGGGCGCGGGGAGGGCAACCGCGGCGCTCGCCAGCAGGGGCGACGGCGCGGCGGCGCCGGCCTGCGGGAGCGACGGCGCGGCGGCGCCGGCCTGCGGGCGCGATGGCGCGTCGCCGTTGTGCCACTCGATGTGCCGCAGGGTGTCGAGGAGCGCGGCCACGAAGGCGTGCGAGGGGATGTAGGACGGTCCCACCCAGCCGTACTTGAGGTCCTTGATCAGCGGGTGCTGCCGGAACGCCGCCGCGAGCGGGCTCGGGGGCGGTCCCGGCATCAGCCGGACGCGCACGAGCTCGGCCGCGCGGCGGATCACGCGCGTCGTGACAGGCTCGCGCGGGGCGGCGGCCGCGTGCGCGGCGGCATCGCGGGCCGCGAGGGACCGGAGCACGTGCGGGTCGAGGGCGCGATCGGCCAGCATGATCTCGATGCTCTGCGCGAGGTTGAGGGCGCGCAGCCGGAAGACGCCGGCGAGCGCCTCGTAGATGGCCGAGCAGAGGACGCTGAGCAGGAAGAAGACGCTGATGAGGCCGATCGCGATGTCGAGGGTCGTTCCCATGGGCATCCAGAAGGGCAAGGGCGCGAGGCGCAGACCGGCGCGCCTCGCCGCGCTCCCCCGGCCGGCAGGACAAGGAGGACGAGGTGGCCCTGCGAGCGCCCGTTCCCCTCCGCGGCCCGATCAGCATACGCCACGCGGCGCCGCGGAGCGAGCGCCAGTGCGCCCTCGCTGCCGGGAGATCTTGGTCTACCATCCCGCCCCCGTGACGAGCACCACGCTACCCCCTGACTCGCGGCGCAGCAGCGAGCCGCCCATGCGCACCTCGTGGACCCAGGAGCGGACCGACCTCGACCGGACGCAGCGGCCCAGGCGCGATCGGCTCGGGCACGAGCCGCCGCCGGCGTCGCCGCCCGGGACGCTCGTCATCGAGGACACGCGGCGGCCGAAGATCTTCGTCATCGACTACGACGCCGAGGTGGTCTCCGAGAAGGAGATCCAGACCCTCGACGAGTGCATCCCGTACCTCACGGACGACCGGCCCTCCATCACGTGGGTCGATGTCCGAGGGCTCGGACACAAGGCCACCTTCGAGCGGCTGGGCGAGATCTTCAAGATCCACCCGCTCGCGCTGGAGGACATGGTCAACGTGCCCCAGCGGCCCAAGGCGGATGTCTACGGGGGCGAGCACGTCCTCATCATCTCGCGGATGGCGCAGGTCACCGAGCGCTGCGAGCTGCGCACCGAGCAGCTCGCGATCCTCGTCGGCAAGACCTTCGTCCTGACCGTCCAGGAAGAGGCCGACTGGGACGTGATGGAGGCCGTGCGGGAGCGCATCCGCGTCGGCCGCAGCGCGGTGCGGCAGCGGGGCGCCGACTACCTGGCGTACGCGCTGCTCGACGCGGTGGTCGACGGCTTCTTCCCGGTGCTCGAGCGGCTCGGCGAGCGCATCGAGGACCTGGAGGTCGAGGTCCTGGACCCGAAGCGCTCGATGTCGAAGCCGATCCACGACCTGAAGCGGGATCTGCTCACGCTGCGGCGCGCCATCTGGCCGCAGCGCGACCTCGTGAACGCGCTGATCCGCGAGGACAACCCGATGATCACGAAGGACACGCGGCTCTACCTGCGCGACACGTACGATCACGCGGTGCAGCTGATGGACATGATCGAGACCTACCGCGAGCTGAGCTCGGGCCTCATGGATCTCCACCTCTCCGGGATGTCGAACCGGATGAACGAGATCATGAAGGTGCTCACGATCATCTCGACGATCTTCCTCCCGGTCACCGCCATCGCGGGCATCTACGGGATGAATTTCCACCACGAGAGCTCGCCGTTCAACATGCCGGAGCTCGACTGGTATTACGGCTATCCGCTCGTCTGGTGCCTGATGCTGACGAGCGTCATCGGGCTGCTCACGTACTACCGCCGCAAGGGCTGGCTCGGGAAGAACGACGACGGCCGCTGAGCGGCCGCCATGGTGAGCGGCGCGCGGCGGCCAGGGGCGCGGCGCGCAGGACGTAGGCAGCCGGGTGTGAGGGCGCCGCGACGTTCGGTGGGGGAGCGGCGGGCGGGGAAGGGGCGCGCCGGAGAGCCGAGGAGTCGAGGCGCCGCATTGAATTGGTGGTGGCAGATGCATTCTGTATACTGTTGTCCTGGTCATCCCTATGAGGACGCGCGGACGCTCGAGAGCTCTCCTTTTCATCGGCGCAGCGGCGATCTTCGCGTTCGCCTGCTGGAAGGTGCGCGCCTCGTCCGCTTCCGATTCCGACTCGGCCGCCCTCCCGGACGGGCCGACGGGCCGCCTGCGGTTCGAGAAGGCGCTCGACGTGCAGGTGTTCCAGCGCGGGAACCTCCACACGCACACATCGCTGAGCGACGGGGACAGCGAGCCGCGCGAGGTCGTCCGCTGGTACCGCGACAACGGGTATGCGTTCGTGGCCCTCACAGACCATAACCGGCGCGTCGATCCTGCGATGTTCGAGGAGCTCCAGGCGCGGTCGAATTTTGCTGTCATCCCCGGTGAAGAGATCTCGATGTGGGCGGAGGGGCGGCCGGTGCACGTGAACGCGCTCTGCACGGGCCGGACGATCGGCGGCGGCGATTTCCCGACCAAGGGCGAGGCGCTGAGCTGGGCGATCCGGCGGGTGCGGGCGGAGGGCGGCGTCGCGCTCATCAACCATCCGAATTTCGACTGGGCGCTCTCGGCCGGCGACATCCTTGGGGCGCCCGCGGCGGAGCTCCTGGAGATCCACAGCGGGCACCCGTACGTGTACACGGCGGGCGACGCGACGCGGCCGTCGCACGAGGCGCTGTGGGACACGTTGCTGACGGCGCGCGGCTTCGCCGGAGGGGGGATCGTCGGCGTCGCGGTGGACGACCTGCACCAGCTCGTGGCCGATTCGAACGCCCCGCCTGCGGGGCCCGGCCGGGGGTTCGTCGAGGTGTTCTCGCGCGAGGTGTCGCGCGCCGCGATCTGCAGCGCGCTCGCCCGGGGACGGCTCTACGCGTCGTCGGGCGCGCGGCTGCGGAGGCTCACGGTCGCCGACGACGCGTTCTCGGTGTGGCCGGTGGCCACGGGCGCGGTGGTCGAGTTCGTCGGGCGGGGTGGGCGCGTGCTGGAGCGGCAGCAGCCGCTGGCGGGGCGGGCGACGTACCGGCTGCGCGGAGGGGAGCGCTACGTGCGGGCGCGGATCACGCGACCGGACGGGAAGCGGGCGTGGACGGCGGCCTACGCGACCCTGGAGCCGTGAGAGCTCCTCACGCCCCCCCGCGCTTGCCGTCGAGCCGCCCCAGCACCGCCCGCGGCGACATCGTCGCCCGGTACACATAGATCTCCCCCGCCTCGTCCTCCCCCAGCACGTCTTCGCTCACGCGGAGCTGCTTGCCGACCGCGAGCAGGATCCTCGCTGGAAACCCCCTCCGGATCAGCTCGACGCGCCGCCACACCGCGTCTCGGCTCCAGAACCCGAACGCCTCCAGGTACACCTCCTCCCCGGTCTCCGCGTTCTGAAACACAAGGTCCGGGGCGCACACCACCTCTCCGGGCAGCGCGAACAGCCGCTCGTTCGGTGACACGGTCCAGGGCGATCCGAGCTTCCTGAACCCCTCGCAGAACGCCTCCAGCTCGGGCGTCGTCTCGGCGAGCTCGCGCCCGTGGAACAGGAGGCCGTCCGCCGGGCCGATCTCCACCGCGAGCGGCTCCTTGTCGCGCCCCCAGCGCAGCTCGGCCCGCAGCCGGAACGAGGCGCACGCGAGCACCGACGGCAGGAACATCGCGAGCCGCAAGCCGTACCGCTGGACCGCGTCGAACAGGCTGAACGGGCCGTCGAGCACGATCGTGTAGCCGGTGACCGGATCGCCCTGGACCACGTGGATCAGCCCGTGAAACCGGGCCGCGCGGAAGAGCCGCCGGTACCGCGGGGCGCTCTCCCCCTCGACGCGGATCGTCACCTGCGTCGCCCGCAGGAGGATCGACTGCGCGAGCGCCAGGTTGTACCGATCCAGCAGGATCTCCGGCGCCTCCGTGGCCGCGCGCCGGAGGATCTCGGCCCCGCGCAGGTCGGCGTAGAGCCCCGCCTCGATCGCCGCCGGCGTCGCGCCGAGCCGGGCGGCCACCTCGTCGAGCACCGCGGCGCGGTCGAAGCGGGCGCGGACGTCGAGCGCGCGGTGCGCCGCCGCCGCGGCCAGGAACAGCTCGCGCCGGAGCGCCTCGGGATCGACGCCCTCCTGCACCTCGTAGTCGCAGCCGTCCTCGAGCACCTTCCTCAGGCCGAGCGCGGCGACGCGATCCCGCGCGGGCACCTCGATGGCGTCGAGCGCGGCCTCGATCTCGTCGCGGCTCTCGCCGACGCGCTGGGACAGGATGTCGATGTACGCGCGCGCGACAGGGAGCAGGCGCTCGGCGGCCGCGCCGCGCAGGTACTGCGGCATCACCAGCCCGCCCCGCCGGCGGACGCGGACGAGGTCACTGGTAAGCAACGTGCTCCCGGCGCTTGTCGCTCACCCGCTGCTCGCTCGTGCCGAGGGCCACGAGCTCGTAGAGGATCGCCGTCTTGTTCTCGCTCCGCCGCAGGATGCGGCCGAGCCGCTGGACGTGCTCGCGCACCGAGCCGCTGCCCGACAGGACGATCGCGACGTTCGCCTCGGGCACGTTGACCCCCTCGTTCAGCACCTTCGACGTGACCACCGCCGACAGCGTCCCGCGGTTGAACGCCTCGAGGATGGCGCTGCGCTCCTTCACCTTGGTCTGGTGGGTGATCGCCGGCAGCAGGAACTGCCGCGAGATCTGGTAGACCGTGGCGTTGTCCTCGGTGAAGACCAGGGTGCGATCCGCGCGGTGGGCGTGGAGCAGCCGCGCGAGGACGTCGATCTTGCCGGGCGCGCAGAGGGCGAGGCTCCGCTGGCGGCGGTACGCCTCGAAGGCGCGGCGGCCGGCGTCGGACTGCGAGCTCAGCATGATGAACTGCCCCCACCCCTCGGGCATGCGGATGCCGTTCGCGCGCAGGAAGCCGATGTACACGGCGCGCGCCGCCTCGTACGCGGCGCGCTCGTCCTCCGAGAGCGCGACGTCGAGCCGGACGACGTCGTAGGCCGCGAGGTACTGCCCGGAGAGCTCGGTGATCTCGCGGCGAAAGACGATCGGGCCGATGAGATCGTCGTAGCCCCGGCCGTCGGCGCGCTCGGGGGTCGCGGTGAGGCCGAGGCGGAAGGGCGCGAGGCACATCTTCGCGGCGAGCGCATACGAGGGGCTCGGCAGGTGGTGGCACTCGTCGAAGATCACGAGGCCGAAGCGGGCGCCGAGCCGGTCCATGTGCGCGTGCGCCGAGTCGTAGGTGGTCACCGTCAGGTCGAGGACGTCGTGGTAGCCGCCGCCGAGCAGGCCGATCGGGACGCCGAACGCGGCGGAGAGCCCGTCGTACCACTGGTTCAGGAGGTCGAGCGTCGGGACGACCACGAGCGCGCTGCGCTGCCGCGCGGCGATCGCCAGCGTCGCGACGAACGTCTTGCCCGCGCCCGTCGGGAGCACGACGACACCGCGGCTGCGCCGCCCGGCCCACGCGTCGAGCGCCTCGCGCTGGTACGGGAAGGGATCGTGCTTGGCGAGCGGCGCGAGCGGGAGCGCCTCGTACCGGCGGGCCGCGTCGGTGAAGGGGACGCCGCGGGCGCGGAGCCTGAGGACGAGCTCGGCGTAGTCGATGGCCGGCACCCGGTAGACGCGCTCACGCGCATCCCAGCGGCACGACGCGGGGAGGCACGCGGGGTCGAGCGGCGCGCCCTCCGCGGACGAGCCCGGCGGTCCACCGCGCTCGTTGGCGGAGGGCGCATCCGCGGCGAGCGCGCTGCTGTCGAGCTCGCCGGCCGGCGCCAGCGCGGGGCGCGGCGCGACGCCCTCGATGCGGAGGGTGCCGCCCTGGAAGCTCAGGACGATCGGCGCTGTGCGGACCGGCTCGGTCATCGGCGCGCTCTTGTGCCGCGGCCAGGGCCCCGTGCCAAGCCCGGAGAGCGGCGATCAGGCCAGCTCGGTCGGCATCATCGATGCGCCGCGGATCGGCGCGCGGTAGCGTACCCACACGAGGGGGGACTCATGCAGCGTGATCGTCAGGGTGGTGCCGGCGCTCAGCGGGAGCCGGCGGCCGAGCTCGCGGTGGATGTAGCGCGCGATGAGCTCCGGCGTCGAGCGCTTGCCCTCGAAGGCCGGGTGATCGTCGAGGTTGCGGTAGTCGATCTCGGCGAGCACGCCGCGCAGGTTGTCGCGCAGCACGCTCGTCTCGACCACCTGACCGAGCGGAGAGAGCTCCTCGCGGTCCACCTCCACGCTGACGGTGTAGGTCGCGCCGTGCAGGCGCTGTGCAGGGCCGAACTGCTCGCCCTTGAGGCTGTGGGCCACCATGATGTGATCGCGGACGCCGACCGTGTACATGGCCGCACTATACCCCTCGTCCCGGCCCGGGAGGGAGATCCCAATCGCCTGCCGCGGCGCGCGGGGGTAAGGTGCGGACGGCTCCCCGTCCGGCCCCGCCACGTGGGCAGGCAGGTTCGTGCGGGACGAAGTGGCCGGTTGGCCGTTGCGAGGGAGGATCACCGATGAACCGCGAAGCGAGCGTGCTGGCCCCTGGGTTCCTCATCGCGTCGCCGCCCCTGGGCGATCCGAACTTCGACAAGACGGTCGTGCTCCTGGCGGTCCACAGCGAGGGCGGGGCGCTGGGGTTCGTCGTGAACCGGCCGGCGCCGATGTCGCTCGGGGAGCTCCTGTCGTTCGCCGGCTACGGCAACGACCTGAAGGACCCGGCGCCGGTTTACCTCGGCGGGCCGGTCCAGCCGAGCTCGGGGTGGATCCTGTGCCTCGATCCGGCGCTCGGGGCCGAGGAGACGGGCGTGATCCCGGTGGGCTCGCGGGTGCGGGTCACGTCGTCCCGGAGCGCGTTCGACGCGCTCGCGGCCGACTCCGTGCGCGGCGCGGCCGCGACGGACACGCGGCGGAGGACGGTGCTCCTCGGCTACAGCGGGTGGGGGCCAGGGCAGCTCGAGAGGGAGATCGCCTCGGGCGCGTGGCTGCCGGTGCCCCTCGACGAGCGGATCCTGTTCGACGTGGCGGCGGAGCAGCGCTGGGAGAGGTCGTATGGCCTGCTCGGGCTGCGCCCGATTGAAATGCTGTCAATGCGCAGCATCGGCGAGGCCTGAGGGGCCTCCGCTGCTTCTGGGAAAGAGCGGGGGGGCTGATTGACGCGGGGGACGCGAGGAGGAAGATTGGCGGGCCGCCAGGAGCGCGGGGGGGAGACGCCGCAGGGAGGGCTTTCCCGGCGCCGTTTGCGGCCCATCGAGCCAAGAGTGCACGACACGAGAGGAGCCATGATGGAGATCAATATCGGAATCGACGCCAAGGACCGCGAGCAGATCGGCGCGGGGCTGGGCCGTGTTCTCGCCGACACGTACACGCTCTATCTGAAGACACACAACTTTCACTGGAACGTCACAGGGCCCATGTTCCAGACGCTGCACCTCATGTTCGAGCAGCAGTACAACGAGCTGGCGCTCGCCGTGGACCTCGTCGCCGAGCGCATCCGCGCCCTCGGCCTCCCCGCGCCGGGGACGTACAAGCAGTTCGTGGCGCTCGCCTCCATCAAGGAGGAGGACGGCATCCCCAAGGCCACCGACATGATCAAGCGCCTCGTCGAGGGCCACGAGACCGTCGCGCGCACCGCGCGCGAGATCTTCCCGGTCGCCGAGAAGGCCAACGATCAGCCCACCTGCGACCTGCTCACCCAGCGCCTGCAGCTCCACGAGAAGACCGCGTGGATGCTGCGCAGCCTGCTCGAGTGATTCCCGGGACGCCCGGGGCCGCTGAGCGCGGCCCGCGCCGGCGCGGCGCCCTGTCCGGCGGTGAGCTCAGGCAGGCGCGGTGAGCGCCGCCCCGCGGCTGCGCGGCAGGCGGAACCAGAAGCGACTGCCGCGCCCAGGGCAGCTCTCCACGCCGGCCACGCCGCCGTGCGCCTCGACGATCTCCCTGACGATCATGAGCCCCAGGCCGGTGCCGCCGACGCTGTGCTCGGCCCTCTGGTAACGCTGGAACAGCGTGGCCGCGACCTCCGGCGCGACGCCGCGGCCCGTGTCCTCGAGCGAGACCTCGACGCAGCGCGGCTTCACCTCGACCCGCGCCGCGATCGACCCGCCCGGAGGCGTGAACTTGATGGCGTTGCCGATCAGGTTGGAGAGCACCTGACCGAGCCGCCTGGGGTCGCCGAGCACCGCGGCGTCGTCCCGGCGGGCCGGGCCGGCGAACGTCTGGCCTCTCTCCTCGAGCAGCGGCCGGAAGTCCTCGATGGTGGCCCAGATCAAGCGCGTGAGATCGACCTCCTCACGGCCCATGCGGCGCCTCGCCCCCTCCAGGCTCGCGAGCTCGAGGAAGTCGTTGATCATGACGACCAGCGATTGCAGGCGCTGATCGAGCTTCTGCATGTCCCCGAGCAGGGACGGCTGCTGCGCGAGCTCCTCGCTGGCGAGCATGTTCGCGACCCGCAGCGTCATCGCGTTCAGCGGCGTGCGCAGGTCGTGCGCGACCATCGAGTAGAAATCGAGCCGCCGCTCGTCGTGCAGGCGCCGCTCGGTGACGTCGCGGAGCGAGACGATCGTGCTCTCCGCGCCGTCCAGGGGAAGCACCCTCAGCGTCGGCGAGAAGAGCCGGCCGCGGAGCTCCACATCCCCGGTCGGCAGCGCGGACTCGCCGGGCGAGGGCGGGGGACCGCCCGCGCGGAGATCGGGGATCAGCTCCGTGAGCGCCCTCCCGATCAGCGCGTCCAGCCCGACGCCGAGCGCGGCCACCGCCTGTTCGTTCGCGAAGCTGAAGCGCCCTTCGGCGTCGAGCACGAGCAGCGGATCGGGGGCTGTCTCCAGCAGCCTCCGATTGGCCATCTCGGCCTGCTCCGCGCGCTCGAGCAGCGCCCGCCAGCGGACCAGGGACGCGACGCGCGCGCGGAGCTCCTCGTCCCCGTAGGGCTTCGCGAGATAGTCATTGGCGCCCGCGGACAGCCCCTCGACGATCTGATCGGTGTGGCGGTGCGCCGTGAGCAGCAAGATGCCGAGCTTCTGGGCGCCCGCGGCCTCGGAGCGCAGGAATCGACACACCTCGACGCCGCTCACGGCCGGCATCATCCAGTCGAGGACCATCACGTCGGGCGGCGCGCAGGAGGAGAAGCGCTCCAGCGCCGCAGATCCGTCGCGGAGCACCTCCACGTCGTACTCGCGCGCAAGCACGCAGCGCGCCCGCTCGGCGTCGACAGGGCTGTCGTCAACAACCCAGATCAGGCGCCGCGCGGAGCCAACGACCATTCCGCGGGGATCCTAGTAGGGCAAGGTGGGCCCTGTCAATGCGCCGGGACCGCGCCGCGCGGGCGGTGGTGGGCGGGCGAGCTCAGCCGGGCGGCGTTTCTGGCGCGGTCCCGCGCGGGCCGGGCAGGGCGCCCGGATCAGCGCCGGGATTGCACGAGGAAGCCCTCGGGGTCGACCGTCACGGCGCGCTGCTTCAGGAGGCGGCCCACGGCGCGCTTGAACGCCTTCTTGCTCAGGCCGAAGATCGCCCGGATCTCGTCCGGGCTCGAGCGGTCGCCGACCCGCGGGGCGCCCGGGCGAGAGAGCCCCGCGAGGATCTTCTGCGCGTCGCTCTCGAGCTCCTCGTGCGCGTGGCCGCGCAGCGACAGCTCGACGTTCCCGTCGGGCAGCACGCTCGTCACGCGGAACCGCGCCGCCTCGCCGCGGGCGAGCGCGTGCGGCTCGTCCGCAGGGACCAGGCCGACGAACTGGCGCTCGAGGATGACGAAGAGCCCGAGCTCCGGCTCGTTGCGCCACGCCTCACCCTCGACCCACTCGTCCAGATCGAACTCGCCCTTGTCGCGCAGCATCTCGCTCACGCGCATCGTCCCCGCGAGGCGCCCGGTCCTGTCCACGACGAGCCCCACGGGGTGCCGCTGTCCGACCCGCAGATCGCGGGTCTGCTCCGCGTGCGGTATGAGCAGCTCCTTCGGCAGGCCCCAGTCGACGAACGCGCCGAAGGGCGCCACGTCGGTCACCGCCAGGAAGGCGACCTCGCCGAGCGCGACCTTCGGCCGGCGCGCGGTCGCGATCGGGCGATCTTCCGAGTCGAGGTGCACGAAGACCTCGAGCTCGTCTCCCTCCTTCGCCCCCTCGGGCACCTCGCCGCCCGGCAGGAGGAGCACCGGCGCGTTCGGGCGCAGGTCGCCCGGATCGGGCGAGAGGAACGCGCCCGGCGGGCCGAACCGCCGTATCGGCAGGGTCACGATGCGGCCGAGGAGGTCGTCGTAGGGCATCGGCGCGCAGTCTTGCACAGGCCGGGCGGCGCGTCGTCGGCCATAGGGCGCGTCGTCGGCCACGAGGAATACGAGACTACCGGGTTCCCGATCTGCGCTTGCGCCCGAGGGCGGGCGCCGGCGCTACGGCGCGCCCCGCTTGGCATCGCCTCCCGCCCGCCCCACGCAGCGGGAGCAGCCCGGGAGACCGAGCACCACGCCGGTGCGCGGGCCGGGCTGCGAGCACCCCTTCGTGCGGCTCGGGCGAGCTCATGAGAGCCGGCCGGCCTGCGAGCCCATCCCGGCGGACGCCTCCATGACCGACAGCTCCGGATACCGCATGTACGTGTTTCGCAGTGGCCGCCGCGACGTCCCAGGGCAGCGGCTCGTCGCCGAGCTCGCGGACGACCTCGGGGCGCTCGCCGCGCCCGCCGGCGCCGATCGCCGTCGCGGGGTCGTGCTCCGCGCCTTGATCCGCGCCGGCGAGGTCGAATCCATCCTCGCTGACGCCGGCGCGGGGAGCGCCTCCCTGCTGGCGGGGCTCACCGACGACCTCGCCGCCATGCTCGTCGGCGGTGACGACGCGGGCGCGCTCGCGATCTCGGACGGTCCGACGTCCGACCACGAACGGTCCGACGTCTGGCCACGGACGGCCAGACGTCTGACCACGCCCGCGGCGCTCGCGTCGATCGATATCCCGGCGACGGTCCCGAGCTCGCCGCCCGAAGGGTTCTCCTTCTATGCGCTCCACCCGCTCGATTTCGCCCGGCTCGCCGAGCGGCTCGCGTTCCCCCCGGCGCCGGTCCGGGTCGTCGGGATCCGCAGCATCGGCACCACCCTGAGCGCGGTGACGGCCGCAGCGCTCCGCCGGCAGGGGATCCGGGCGGGTCGCATCACCGTGCGCCCGTCCGGACACCCCTACGATCGCCGGGTCGAGCTCGGCGCCCGGGAGCTCCGGTGGGTCCAGGACGGCATCGCCGAGGGCGCGCAGTTCTGGGTCGCCGACGAGGGGCCGGGCTTCAGCGGCTCGTCGTTCCTCTCCACCGGCGACGCCCTGGCCGGCGCCGGCGTCCCGCGCGGGAACATCGTCTTCCTCGGCTCCCGCGCGGCGGACCCCGACGCGCTCGTCGCGCCCGACGGCGCCCGCCGCTGGCGGTCCTTCCGCGCGGAGCGCGTCGAGTGCGGGACGCAGCTCCCTGGCGATGCAGGCGAGTTCATCGGCGCCGGGGCGTGGCGCCGCCGCTGCTATGATGACGAGTCGGGCTGGCCGCCGTCCTGGACGTCCATGGAGCGCCTCAAGTGCCTTTCCCGTGACGGCAGCCGGATTCTCAAGTTCGAAGGGATGGGCCGCTATGGGTCCGAGTGTCTGGAGCGGGCTCGCGGCGTCGCTCAGGCCGGCTTCGGTCCGGAGCCGCGTGACGAAGGGCAGGGCTTCCTCTCGTATCCGTGGCTCCCCGGCCGGCCGCTCCAGGCAGGCGATCTGTCCGCCGCCGTGCTGGAGCGCCTCGCCGACTACTGCGCCTTCCGCGCCTCGGCCTTCCCCGTCCCGAGCCCCGTGACCGACGAGCTCATTGCGATGGCGCGCACCAATTTCTCAACAGAAATGCGAATTGAGCTCCCGTGGGAGCTCCACCTGGAGGTGGCGCGCCCCGTGCTCGTGGACGGCAAGATGGATCCTCACGAGTGGCTCGGATCCCCCTCCGGCGAGCTCTTCAAGGTGGACGCGTCCGGGCATGGCGACGATCACTTCCTCCCTGGCCCCACGGACATCGCCTGGGATCTCGCCGGGGCGATCCTCGAGTGGCGGATGGCGCCCGACGCCCGGCGCGCCTTCCTCGAGCGCTATCGCCGCCGCTCCGGCGATGACGCGGAGCGGCGCCTGCCTGCGTATCTGATGGCCTATGCGCTCCTGCGCCTCGGGGTTGCCGCGATGGCCGCGGCGTTGCTCCCGGACGAGGGCGAAGCGCGGCGCCTCATCGCGGCGCGACATCGCTATCGCGCCTTCCTGATCGATGGACTCGGCCCCGCGGCCCCTCCGGGCGCTCTCGGGTAGCGCCGCTGGTGCGGCTACGGCGCTCACGTCTCATGCTCATTTCTTTCCTGACGCTGCTGTACGGAATTTCCGCGATGGTGCGGAGAGCGTTGCGGCGATAGGTTCACGGCGTAGTATCCCTGATTCTCCCGCGGCAGTCCCCTCGCGGAAGCTGTTTCGAGCGCCACGCCCGTAGCTGACCGAAGAACGCAAGCCATGCTCAAGCGCCTGATCCTCATTGCCAGCTCCTCTTCGAGCAGCGATGAACCCTGGGCCCGTGGGACACCGCTGCTCTCCACCTCCGACAAGGCGGCGCTCGCCCGGGAGTTCCCCGGCGTGGAAATCGACGCCCCCTGTCCGCCGGGGGACGAGCCCCACGCGGCCGTCGACGCCCGCGCCTGGCGCGCCTCGGCGCTCGATCTGTGGGCGCTCGATACCCACCTGCACGCGCTCGACGCCCGCGGCCCCTTCGACTTCTGGCTCGAGGGGCTCGATCGCGCGAGCGCCGCGCGCGCGGCCTACGAGGTCCTCACCCGCTGTCAGCGCTTCATCCGCAGGAGGAACCTCGCCTCGGCGACCGCGCTCTTCGCCCGGGTCCTCGGGCGGCACCGGGAGCTTCACGATCTCGACAGGCCGCTTGTCCGGGCCGACTACGATCATGCGATCGACGTCTGGCAATGGATGCTCCGCCTCGATCCGCGCGCCGGCGTGGCCGCGCAGGCGGCGGCGCTCTTCCATGACGTGGAGCGGCTCGTCTCCGAGGCGAACGTCCGGATCGAGCACCGGGCCGTGGACTACCAGGCCTTCAAGGACGAGCACGCGCGGCGCGGGGCGGCCCTCGCGTGCGCCGCGCTCGCCGGGGTCGGGCTCCCGCCCGAGGTCCTCGAGCGGATCGGCGCCCTGGTCGGGTCGCACGAGCGGCCGGGGGACGACGCCGAGCTCGCCCTGCTCAACGACGCCGACGCGCTCTCGTTCTTCTCGCTGAACAGCGCCGGGTTCGTCGATTACTACGGTCCCGAGCACACCCGCGCCAAGGTGGCGTACACGCTCCGCCGCCTCCGGCCGGAGGCGAGGGCGCACTTGCCGCGCATCCGCTGCCGCCCCGAGGTGGAGGCGATGATCCTGGGCGAGCCGAGGCGGACATCGGCGCCTGCCCCGGCGGAGACGCAGGCCTAGAGGAGGGCCGGGTTCGCCATGAGGCTCGTCATCTTCGGTCTGACGATCAGCTCGTCCTGGGGCAACGGCCACGCGACGCTGTGGCGCGGCGTGATCGACGCCCTCGGGCGGGCAGGGCACCGCGTCACCTTCTTCGAGCGCGACGCTCCGTATTACGCCGCGCACCGGGATCTATGCTCGCTCTCGCACGGCAACGAGCTCCGGCTCTACACCTCGTTCGACGACATCCTCCCCGAGGCCCGGCGCGCCGTCCGGGAGGCGGACGCGGCGATGGTGACCTCGTACTGTCCCGACGGCGGCGCGGCGACCGAGGTGGTCCTCGGGTCGCGCGGTCTCAAGGTCTTCTATGACCTCGACACGCCGGTCACCCTGGATCGGCTCGATGCGGGCCAGTCGGTCGGGTACATCGGCCCGCGGGGCCTCGTCGATTTCGACTGCGTGCTCAGCTACACGGGCGGCGCGGCGCTCGATCAGCTCCGGGCGAAGCTCGGCGCCCGGCGGGTGTTCCCGCTCTACGGCAGCGCCGACCCCGAGGTGCACCGCCCTGTAGCGCCGCGGGAGGAGCTCCGCGGGGACCTCTCGTACCTCGGGACGTACGCCGCCGACCGGCAGGAGGCGCTCTCTGCCCTCTTTCTCGAGGCGGCGAGGCGGCTGCCGCAGAAGCGGTTCGTCATCGGCGGTTCGCTCTACCCCGAGAATTTCCCGTGGGCGGAGAACATCTATTACATGCGCCATGTGGCGCCGCCGGATCACCCGGCGTTCTATTGCTCCTCGCCGCTGACGCTCAATGTCACCCGGGGCGCGATGGCGGCGATGGGGTACTGTCCTTCCGGGCGGCTCTTCGAGGCGGCCGCGTGCGGGACGCCGATCCTGAGCGACAGCTGGGAGGGGCTCGACCGGTTCTTCACGCCGGGAGAGGAGATCCTCGTGGCGACGACCACGGACGAGGCCGTCGCGGCGCTCTCGCGGCCGGCGGCCGAGGTCGCGGCCATGGCCCGCGCGGCGCGCGAGCGGGTGCTCGCGGAGCACACCGCGGCGAGGCGCGCGGCGGAGCTCGTGGCGATCCTCGAGTCGGTCTCGGCTCAATGAAGGAACGGGAAGAAAAGGAGAGGACGATGTGGGGAGTGATCCCGGCCGCGGGCCTGGGGAGCAGGATCCAGCCGCTCGCGTTCTCGAAGGAGCTGCTCCCGGTGGGGACGCGCAGGGACGGCGACGTGGAGCGGCCGCGCGCGGTCAGCGAGTACCTCATCGATCGGATGATCCTCGCCGGCGCGACCCGGATCTGCATGGTGATCTCGCCGGGCAAGTCGGATATCGTCGAGTATTACGGCGCGAGCGTCGGCCCGGCGCACATCTGTTATGTTGTGCAGCCGGTCGCCGCCGGGCTCTGTGACGCCATCTTCCGTGCGCTCCCCTGGCTCCAGCCGGAGGAGGAGGTCCTCGTGGGGCTCCCCGATACGGTCTGGTTCCCGGAGCACGGGCTCCGCGCGCTCGACGGCGGGGGCCTCTCGTTCCTGCTCTTTCCGGTCGAGCACCCGGAGCTCTTCGACGCGGTGGTCACCGACGAGCAGGGCAGGGTGCTCGAGATCCAGGTCAAGCAGCGGGACGCGCGCTCGCGGTGGGTCTGGGGCGCCTTCAAGCTCACGGGGGCGGTGATGCGGGAGCTCCACGACCTCTGGTGCGAGCGCGGGCGGACGGATCCGTACATCGGGACGCTGGTGAACGCATACCTCGCCCGCGGCGGCAGCGCGCGGGCGGTGCGGGCCGGCGAGGCGTATGTCGACGTGGGGACGCTGCATGGCTACCGCGAGGCCATCCAGCTCCTCAGCGGCGGGATCGAGTGATCGGAGGAGCCATGGAGAGGAGCGTGCGGAGCGTTGACAGAGCGGCGAAGTGGACACGGGAGCAGATCCAGGAGCGCGTGCGCGGGCTCGGGCGGTGGTTTCACAACATCGATCTCGGCGGGGTGAAGACGGCGCCGGACCATTTTCTTGGCGACTATCCCGCGTTCAAATGGAAGAGCTTCGCCCACGCGATCCCGGCGGATCTCACGGGCAAGACGGTCCTCGACATCGGCTGCAACGCGGGCTTCTACTCGCTCGAGATGAAGCGGCGCGGGGCGGCGCGGGTCCTCGGGATCGACAGCGACGACGACTACCTGGCGCAGGCGCGCTTCGCCGCGGAGGTCTCCGGAGCGGACATCGAGTTCCGGAACGTCTCCGTGTACGACGTCGGGAGCCTCGGAGAGCGCTTCGATCTGGTGCTCTTCATGGGCGTCCTGTACCACCTCCGCCACCCGCTGCTCGCGCTCGATCTGCTGCACGAGCACGTGGTCGGGCAGACGCTCGTCTTCCAGAGCATGCAGCGCGGCAGCGCCGAGGTGACGCCGCTCCAGGAGGACTATCCCTTCTCCGAGAAGCGGATCTTCGATGAGGCGGGCTATCCCCGGCTCCACTTCGTGGAGCACAGCTACTCGCACGACCCGACCAACTGGTGGGTGCCCAACCGCGCTTGCGCGGAGGCGATGCTGCGGAGCGCCGGCTTCGAGATCGTGAATCACCCCGAGCCCGAGGTGTACATCTGCCGCCGCCGCGAGAAGGCGGACGGCGCGCCGGGCGCGGTCTACCCGGGCAGGCGAGCCGGCATGAAGGGAGAGCAGGCATGATCGAAGCGGTGATGCTCTGGAACGAGCCCAACAACAAGTCGCACTGGGATTTCGAGATCGATCCCGAGTGGACGACGTACGGGTCGATGGTGAAGCTCGCCGCGGACGCGATCCGGAGCGAGCGCCCTCCTCTGCCCCGCGTGCTGGGCGGCATCTCGCCGATCGATCCCGGGTTCATCGCCAACATGGGCCGTCAGGGCGTGCTCGATCACGTCGACGTTGTCGCGGTGCACGGCTTCCCGCTCGACTGGAACCACTGGCAGCTCCACGAGTGGCCGAGCAAGCTCGAGGAGATCCGCGCGGTGACCGACAAGCCGCTCTGGATCACCGAGATCGGCGTCTCCACGTTCGGCGCCGAGGAGGTGCAGGAGTTCGGCCTCAGGCGGAGCGCCGAGCTGCTCCGCGGCAAGGTGGATCGGGTCCACTGGTACAGCCTCTACGATCTGCCGCGCGCGTGGCCGGCGACGACCCGGCATCGCGAGGCCGAGGGCTCGTCGTACTACCGGCATTTCTACATGGGCCTGCTCCGCGAGGACGGGACGCCCAAGCGCGCGCTCCGGCTCTTTCCGGAGTGCACCCCCGATTTCGGTCTGTGCCAGTGGTTCCATTTCGAGGATCACCGGCTGGACGACGCGGTGGAGTGGCTGAAGAAGCTCGGGGTGCGTCATCTCCGCACCGGCCTGAGCTGGGCAGACAGCCTCCGTCCCGGCGCCGAGGCCTGGTTCGACCGGCAGATGAAGGCGCTCGAGCCGTTCGACGTGACCCTGACCTACTGTTTCACCCCGGAGCACGCCGGCGTCAGGCCGCACCACACGAGCCCCCCGCAGCGGATCGAGGAGTTCGCCGAGTTCTGTGCCCGCATGACGCGGCGCTATGTAGGTTAGGCGGCGTGTGGGCCGAGAGGCCCGTGTCTCGCGTTGTCGGCGCACGTCCGTGCCGCCTGCGGGCTGTCCTTACAGTTTCGTCCGGGCTCGCCTGTTCGTCTGTCCGCGATTGACGCGCCCATCTGGCGCGCCGCGTAGCCGTTTGGTAGGGTGGAGATCGCCGAGTCCTGCGCCCGGATGACCGGGCGTCACGCACTCCAGGTGGCTCATGTCCCACGTTGCGAGCAGCCCGAAGCGAGAGAGGCCCGAGGAGCACGGCGGCTCCTCGGGGGGAACCGACAGGCGCGCCGGGCCCTGCGGCAGGCTCCTTGTGGCGCGGGAGGCGCTGTCGTGAACCTCGCTGCGCTCCGCAGCCAGGGCCGCACGCCGCCGGAGCTCGCGTGGCCGCCGTTCTCGTGGCTCTCGTCGGGGCGGGCGCCGCGCTGCCTCGTCGTGGTCGCCCATCCGGACGACGAGACCCTCGGGCTCGGCGCGCGGATCGGCCGGCTCCACCCGATCGAGGTCGTCCATATGACCGACGGGGCGCCCCGTGACAGCCGCTTCATGCCGCCGGAGCTCGTCGAGATCGGGCGCGAGCGCTACACCGCCCTCCGGCGCGACGAGGCGGCCCGCGCGCTCGCCCTGGGCAACGTGCCGGCGTCGAGGCTCAGGTGCCTCGGCGCGGTCGATCAGGAGGCCATCGAGGAGGCCCCGAGCCTCGCCCGGAAGCTCCTCGAGCTGTTCGCCCGGACGCGGCCCGAGGTGGTGTTCACCCACCCGTACGAAGGCGGCCATCCCGATCACGACGCGGCGGCGCTCGCCGTGCATTCGGCCGCGGTGCTCGCCCTCTGGAACGGCCTCACCTCGCCGCTGATCTTCGAGGCGGCCTCGTACCACGGCGCGCGGGGTCATCTCGTCACTGGCGAGTTCATTGCGCACCTCGGCGTCCCCGAGATCGCCCTCCGGCTCTCGGACGAGGAGGCGTCGCGCAAGCGGGCCATGCTGGCCTGCTTCACCAGCCAGCGCGAGACGCTCGCCCCGTTCGCCGCCGAGGTCGAGCGTTTCCGGCCGGCGCCCGCCTACGATTTCCGGAGGCCTCCGCACGACGGGGCGCTCCATTACGAGCGCCTCGGCTTTCCGATCGACGGCGCGCGCTGGAGGAAGCTCGCCGTGAAGACGCTCACGCTGCTCGGCCTCGAGCGTGAGCCGTGCCTCTGACGGTCCTGCACGTCGGCTATCCGCTCGCGCCCGTGGGACCGGACGCCGTCGGGGGCGCCGAGCAGGTGCTCTCGATGCTCGACGAGGCGCTCTCGCGCGGAGGCCACCGGTCGATCGTGGTCGCCCCGGAGGGCTCGTCGTGCGCGGGGACGCTTGTCGCCACGCCCGCGCCTCCGCCGGGCGCGGTCCTCGACGAGGCGGCCAGGGAGCACGCCTGGCGCCACCACCGGAGCGCCATGGCCCGGGCGCTGGATCGGTATCCGATCGACCTCGTCCACCTGCACGGCGTCGATTTCGATCGCTACCTGCCCGAGCCCGGCGTGCCCGTGCTCGCGACGCTGCATCTCCCGCCGAGCTTCTATTCGCCGGCGGTGTTCCGGATCGAGCGTCCGAGGACGTTCCTCCATTGCGTCTCTGCGACGCAGCGACGCGCCTGTCCGCCGGGGGCGCGGCTCCTGCCCGAGATCCCGAATGGCGTCCGGCTGGAGCATTACCGGCCGAGGCGGTACCGGCGCGGCTTCGCGCTCGCGCTCGGCCGGATCTGCCCGGAGAAGGGGGTTCATGTGGCGATCGAGGCCGCGGTCCGCGCCGGGTCGCCGCTGCTCATTGCCGGGCAGGCGTTCGGCTACGAGGAGCACACGCGGTATCTCCGGGAGGTCCTGCTGCCGATGCTGGGCGGCGCCGGGCCGGTGCGGCGCTTCCTGGGCCCGGTCGGCCTCGTCCGGAAGCGTCGTCTGCTCGGGGCGGCCCGGTGTCTGCTTGTCGCGAGCCTGGTCCAGGAGACCAGCTCCCTCGTCGCCATGGAGGCGCTCGCCTCGGGCACGCCGGTGATCGCGCTCCGCGGCGCCGGCGCGCTGCCGGAGATCGTGGAGCACGGCCGGACGGGGTACCTTGTGGACGGCGCCGGGGAGATGGCCGAGGCCATGGCGACGGTGGACCGGCTCGACCCGGCCGAGTGCCGCCGCGCGGCCGAGGAGCGCTTCTCGGCCGCGAGGACGGCGGCGGCCTATCTGGAGACGTACCAGCGGATCCTGCGCGAGGGGTGAGCGGGGGGCGCGGCGAGGCGGGCCCTTGCGGGGCCACGGCGATCTCTTCCCGCCGGCGATGGGGACAGTCGTTCTTATAATGTGTACAATGGTACATATGGCGAACCCTGACGACACCCGGTCCATGCGCGAGCGGATGCTTGCCGGCGACCTCTACATCGCCGGCGATCCCGAGATCGCCGAGCAGAGCGCCGCTGCGCTGGACCTGATGGCGGCCTACAACGCGACCTCGGTGCGCCAGCGCCCGTTGCGCCGCCGGCTGCTGGAGCAGCTGCTCGGATCGATCGGCGAGGGCACCGAGATCCGCCCGCCGTTCTACGTGGATTACGGGGCGCAGATCACGATCGGGGCGCGCTGCTTCGCGAACTTCGGGCTTGTGGCGCTCGACGTCGCGCCGATCACGATCGGCGACGACGTCCAGTTCGGGCCGAACGTACAGCTGCTCACGCCGACCCATCCGGTGGAGCCCGAACCGCGGCGGAAGAAGTGGGAGGCCGCGAAGCCGATCACGATCGGCAACAACGTGTGGCTCGGCGGCGGTGCGATCGTGCTGCCCGGGGTGACGATCGGGGACAACACCGTGGTGGGCGCCGGCTCCGTCGTGACGCGCGATCTGCCGGCCAACGTCGTCGCCGTGGGCAACCCCGCCCGCGTGATCCGCACGCTCGACGGCGCTGGGGCCGGGTCCGCGCCGGCGCAGGGCGAGACCCGCGGGTGACGGGGGCGCGATGAGCGCGACAAGGGCGAGGACCGCCGCGCCGGCGCGCCGGGCTCGGCGCCACGACCCGGGGCGCAGGGACCGGCTTGTGGCGACGGCGCTCGACGTGATCGCCGAGCAGGGGGTCGCCGGCGCCTCGCACCGCTCCATTGCCCGGGCCGCCGACGTGCCGCTCGGCTCGACGACGTATCATTTCGCCTCGATCGACGAGCTCCTCGCCGCGGCGTTCACCCGGCATGCGGAGACCGTGGCGTCCTGTTTCGAGGAGCGGATGCGCGCCGCCTGCGACCGCGCGGCCGCGGTCGAGCGCCTGGTCGAGCACCTCACCGCGGACCTGCTCGGCTCGCCGCGCGACCTCGTGCTCAGCGTCGAGCTCTACGTCGCTGCCGCCCGGAGGCCTGCGCTGCGCGCCGTCACCCAGGCCTGGATGCTGCGGAGCCGACGCGCGCTGGAGCTCCACTTCGACCCGGTGACGGCGCGGGCGCTCGACGCGCTGATCGAAGGCCTCGTGCTGCACAGCGCCCTGTCCACGGATCCGATGACGGCCGGGCAGATCCGGCACGCCATCCACCGCTTCACCCGCTGAGCCGCGGTCGGAGCCGTCGAGCACGAGCGCTGGCCGGCGGGCGCGGCGGCCATCGCCCCTGGGCGCGGTCGGTTGCGTCAGGCGACTTCCACGATGACACGACCCTCATCGACGCACTCGATGGAGCCAGTACCCCGGCGCGCGGTGCTGATGAGCGACCGCGAGCAGGTGAACGACGTCCGTGGTGGCCAGGAAGATGAGCGCATACGGGAACCCCGGGACGAGCGCGCGGCGAACCGGCGAGTCGAGCTCTGGCTCCACGAGGACCGGAAAACGAAGCGGAATTCGCGCGACCTCACGAGCGAGAGAGCGCACTTCCGAGAGGAACCGCCGGGCGACATCCGGCGAGCCCTTCTTGTACCAGGCGGCCGCCTCCCGAAGCTCGGCCTCGGCTTCGGGCGCAAGCCGCGCCGTCCTCACAGGCCCAGATCGCGCTCGATGCGGTCGACCACATCGTCAACGTCGGCGCCTGGCGATTGCCCGGACAGAGCCCGACAAGCCCTTTGCTCGATCTCCTCGAGCCAGGCTGCCTCGTCGCGAGCATCGGGCGGCGACAGCGAATCCATGAGCTCCAGCGCAAGCGTCGCTCGCTCTCGTTCATCGAGCTCGAGCGCTTCCTGGAGGAGCTTTCGGGCGGTGCTCATTCCCTGGAAGGTAGCACGCTGGCGGCCAGCGGAGGGAGCGGCAAGGCCGCGGGCGGGCGGGACCCGACCACGAGCCGCAAAGCAGGCCCGGCCGCGGCCCCCAGGGCGGCCGCGGCGTCCGGTACCAGCGCAAGCGCCGGATCAGCCGCCGGTGCGCATCCTCCGGTGCAGCTCGATGAGCCGCTTGCCGTCGAGGACCTTCCCGTAAAAGTCGACCGCCGCCCGTACCGCGGCCAGCAATCTCCCGATGTCGCCGCATTTCGTGATGTAGCCGAACGGCCTGTGCTGGTTGATGATATCGTAAGGATCTTTCGCGTCCTGATAGGCCGAATAGAAGATCACGGGGACGTCGGGGTACTTCCTCCGGATCTCGTCACAGGCCCAGAAGCCATCGTGCTTCCCCATCTTCACGTCCAGGACGACGGCGCAGGTCTCTGCCTCGACGGCATCCCGGCCCTCCTTGGCCGAGGCGCACACGGTGACGTCATACCAGGCATCCAGGATGCCCCGGAGCGACTTCCTTATCGTGGGATCGTCGTCGACCACCAGCACCTTGGGCCGAGCTGCCGTTTTCGGGCTGGGGAGCGCCCCCTCCCGTTCCAGCAATGCATCGAAGTCCTTGAACGACATCCCGCGGCCCCCCAAGCCGCGGGCGCGCCCCCCGGCGCTCGTGCGCGACTTGGCTACTCATATCACCGCGCGCCGATGCTTCGCAAGCTGCCGGCCCATACTCGACGGCCACGCGCGCTCGCAGCTTCGGTGCATGGACCGCAACCACAAGGCATGTGGTTGCGGGTGCGACCGGCGGCGACATGCGATGGGGCTGCCATCGTTGGGTGGAGCTCGCCGCGGAATGGCTCCCCCGCGACCGTGTCTCACGCGCCAGCGCTCGCCGGCGGAGGGGGAGGGGACTCGGCTTCGGCGCGCGTCTTCGGGAGGACGATGCGAAAGGTGGTCCCGTGATCCGGCTGGCTGCTGAGCTCCACGGTGGCCCCGTAGAGCGCCGCGAGCTTCTTCACGACGCCGAGCCCAAGGCCGGTTCCGCTCTCCGGCTTTGTCGAGAAGAAGGGGTCGAAGACCCTGGCGTGAAGCTCGGGAGGGATTCCCACGCCGGTGTCGCTGACCTGAAGCGTCCAGCCATGCGGCTCCTCCAGGAGCGAGACGACGATGCGCTTCTCGCGCTGATCGCCCGCCTCGCAGAGCGCGTCGCGAGCGTTCAGGAGGAGGTTTCTCAGGATGGAGTGGAAATGGATCTCGTTGCCCCGGAGCTCGGCTCCCTCGTCGACAAGGACGTCGACGGCGATCGCGTGCCGCGCGAGATCGTCGCTCGTCTCCTTGAGGATGGATTCGATGAGCGGGCGGACGCGGACCACCTGGCTCCCTGGCTGCTCTCGCCCGACCTTCGCATACTCGAGGATCATGCGGGTGGTCGCGAGCCCCCGGTCGAGCGCCTCCCCGACGTCGCGCAGCGTTGTGTCAAGCAGCTCCTCGTTGGCGTTGAGCCGCCTGAAGGTGGTGGCGGTGGCTGCGTGGGTATCGGCGGGCACATGACGCTTCGTCGCGAGATAGACATCTCTCAGCAGACCGCTGTTCTCCACGCAGACGCTCCGCTGCTGACCGCCTTCGCCCGCGCCGCGGACCCGCGCGAGGAACGTCTTCGCGCCCGTGAGGATGTTCCGCATCTCGTGGGCGAACCCGCCCGCCATCTGCACCTCGGTCGCCTCCTTCTCCAGCGCGATGAGGCGCGCCTGCGCGTCGCGGAGCTGCCGGGTGCGCTCCGCGACCGTCTGCTCGAGCCGCTCGTTGGCCCCCCTGATCTCGGCGTTCGCCGACTCGACGGCGCGGAGCAGGTCCGCGTTCTCCACGGCGATGGCGGCCTGCGAGGAGAGCCACCCGAGCACCTCGACGCGCGCGGGCTGGAAGACATCGGGGGTGGCGCGGTGCTCCAGATAGAGGAGGCCGGTGACGCTGCCGCGGTAGAGGAGCGGCAGGCAGAGGATGGACCTCGGCTGGAGGCGGACGACGGCGGGGTCGCGGCCGAAGCGCGCGTCGCGTGGGGCGTCACGGAGGACCACCGCCTCGCCCGTGCGCGTGACGTAGTTCAGGACGGTCTGCGGGAGATCGGCGCGCTCGTCGGCGGGCCGCCGGAGCTCGACCTCGACGACCTCGGGCTCGACGCTCAGGGTCGCCTCGATGAACAGGTGTTGATCGCGGAGAAGGAGGAGCGCTCCCCGCTGCGCCCCGGCGTTCGCGACGGCGATCCGCAGCAGGCGATCGATGACCTTCGGCAGCACGAGCTCGCTCGCGACCGCCTGCGCGGATCGGATGATGGCGGCCACGTCGAGGAGCTGCGGGTCCAGCGGGTGGCTCGCGCCCGCGCTCGGCCGCCCCGCCGGCGCGAGGCGCTCCTCCGCGAGCCAGGGGTGGCTCGCGACGAGCGCCTGCGTCTTCGCGTCGGCGCCCCAGAGGGCGTAGGCGCGGAAGGCGTTCGTCATGTACTGCCGCGCGATCTCCTCCCGCCCGAGCCCACGATAGAAGCTGGAGGCGAGCTCGTACGAGAGCGCCTCCTCGTGCAGGAAGCCGTGCCGCCTCGCGCCCTCGATCGCACGGTCGTAGAGCGCCATCGCCTCGACGACCTCCCGCTTCACGCGCGAGAGCTCGGCGCTCACGAGATCGTGCTTGTGGCGGCTGTTCTCGGGGGCGAAGCGCGCCCAGGTCTCGAGTCTTTGCTGGTTCGCGCCGACGCTGGCGAGGGCGGCGTCGCGCTCGTCCGCCGGCAGCTGCTCGAGCGCGGCGAGGATCGAGAGCGATTGATAGAAATTGTGCTCGAGGACGGTGACCATTCCTGCGGCCGAATCCCGGTACTCCTCCCCGGCGCTGAGGCAGTCGTAGGCCGCCTTCGGATTGCAGAAATAAACCAACTGCATGCCCTTTGCGAGGTGCAGTGCAAATATGGATGTTCTGTTCTGTCCCAGGGATGGGATCATCGTCGTCTCGTCGAAGCTGTCACCAACGAGCCTCAGCTTCTCCGCCGATGCTCCTCGCAGGCTACGCACGAGCTGCATCCAAATCCTGGAGTTGTAGTGCGAGTACTGGTTGTGCAACTTCAGTGTTAGCTCGGCCGAATGCTTCATCTGTAGCTCAGTCGTCGCCAGCTCTTCTCCGGCGAGGAACAAGTGCAATGAATATATGGTCGAGCTGTATGCCGAAAATTCTATATTTCCTGTCTTCAGGCCTACCTGGACTGCGTGGAGTAGAGGATCGAGTGTCTCTCGAAGATGGCGTTTCCAGTGGTGGATGACGACGTGCACCGTGCCATAGATCTCGGCTTCTAGCTCGACCGCACCGAATTTGTGAGTGAGGTCGAGTGCCAGCCGTCCGAGAGCGAAGGCTTCGTCGATGTTGTTCGCGGAGCATTGGACTATGCCATACGTGACGTAGGCGAGCGCGGCGAACGGCGAGTTGCCGTGCTGCATGCAGATATCCACCATCGTGAATGCGCTGGTCGGAAGCAGGTCTGGCCTCGCGAGATACGTGGCCGGAACGACGGTCGTCATGATGCGAAGCGCTGCCTGCATGCGTTCGTCCGTCATCGGCGGGAGCTGTGCCAGCCGGGCCACCTCGGCGTGCGCCGGTGGGGATTCGGACAGGCGGACGTCGAGCATCGCGAGCACGGCCAGCGCCACGTCGATGGCATCCTGCATCCGGTTCTGTGATACGCAAAAATGAATACGCGTCTCGTAGACCCGGATCTTCTCGAAAACATCCAGGGCTCGTTCCTCGACAGCCCTCGCAGCCCTCTCTGCGTTCTCGAAGTTGATCGTCAGGTACTCGAGCTCGGCGAGGCCCGTGTAGATCGCGAGCGACAGCGCGTGATCCGCCTCCCAGGAGTCTTCCGGCAGAAACTCCGCCGCCGCGCGGAGGCACTGCACTCCCGGCCCGTAGGCGGCCCCGCGCCTCGCCTTCTGTCCGGCTCTCAGGTTGAGCGCCGCGGCCTCGTTGCGCTGCTGCCTGCCTTCGATGAGCTCGGCGCCCAGGTTGAGGTGCGTCACGATCTCGTGGATCCGCTCGTCGATCGACTCGGGCGAGGTCTCTCGCAGCATCAGCCGCCCGAGATCGAGGTGGATCCTCTTCCGCTCGTCCTCCGGGAGCAGCTTGTAGGCCGCCTGCTGCACGCGGTCGTGCAGGAACCTGAACTCGGCCGAGCTCCCGTCGCCGCTCTCGTCGAGGAAGCGCGCGATCTTGTAATCGCTGTCGACCGGCAAGATCAGCCCTGCCTCGAGCGCCGGCCAGAGGTCCTCGTCGGTCGCCCGCACGTCCTTCTGATGAATGCGGGCGAGGAGCCTCAGATCGAACCGGCTCCCGATGCACGCGGCCAGCATCGCGACCCGCTGCGTCGCCCCGGCCAGGCTGCGGACCCGGAGGATCATCAGATCCACGACGTTCTCCGCGGCGCTCATCGCCGCGATGTCCGCCGTGCTCCACCGCCAGGCGCCCTGCTCCGGATCGAAGGTCAGGTGACCGTCGCGGTGGATGCTCGTCATGTGCTGGATGACGAACAGCGGGTTTCCCTCCGTCCTCGAGAAGAGGATGTTCGACAGGGGGCGGCAGTCGTCGCGGGGCGAGCCCAGCGTGTCGGACACGAGCTCTTCGACGTGCTCCCGGTCGAGCGGCCTCAGCGCGATCGTGCGCACGCGCGCCTGGCCCTTCCGCAGCGCGCTCAGCATCATCATGAGCGGATGGGCGTCCTCCACCTCGCTGTCCCGGTAGGCGCCGATCAGCAGCAGGCGGCGAATATCGGGGTCCTCCATGAGAACGCCGATCAGGTGCAGCGAGCCCGTGTCGGCCCACTGGAGGTCGTCGAGGAAGAGGACGAGCGCGCGCCCCCGCGAGGTGATCGCGCCGATGAAGCTCCGGAACGTGAAATTGAACCGGTTGCGCGTCTCCATCGGGCCCAGCGCAGGGACAGGCGGCTGCTTGCCGAGGAGGAGCGCGATCTCGGGGATCACATCGGCGATCACCTGCCCGTTCGGCGAGATCGCGGCGAAGATCCTCGTCTTCCAGGCGGCGAGCTCTTCCTTGCTCTCCGTGAGGAGCTGCCGCACGAGCTCCCGGAGCGCCGCGATGAGGGAGGCATACGGGATGTTGCGCGAGAGCTGATCGAACTTGCCGGCGGCGAAATAGCCTCCCTCCTCGGCGATGGGCTTGTGGATCTCGCTCACGACCGACGATTTGCCGACGCCCGGGTAGCCAGCCACGAGGAGGAGCTCCGACGCGCCGCCGGCGCCGGACCGGCGGCCGCTGACGTCCTTGAACGCGCTCATCAGCGTGGCGACCTCCGCCTGCCGGCCGTAGAGCTTCTGCGACACCTGGAGCCGGTTCGGCCTGTCCTTCTGCCCGACCACGAAGCCCGAAGCCGGCCTGCCGCCCTCCAGCACCTCGAGGCACGCCAGGAGGTCTGCCCGCAGCCCGAAGGCGCTCTGATACCGCGCCTCGGCCGTCTTCGACAGGAGCTTCATGATCACCGCGGAGAGCGCCTCCGGCACGGAAGGCCGCGCCTGATGCGGGAGGATCGGCGTCCTCGCGATATGGGCGTGAACGAGCTCCATCGGATCCGTCGTCTCGAAGGGGAGGCTCCCGGTCGTGAGCTCGTAGAGCGTGACCCCGAGAGAATAGTAGTCAGAACGGAAGTCGACCGCCCGGTTCATGCGACCGGTCTGCTCGGGAGACATGTAGTGCAGCATGCCTCCGCCGGACGACCACGGGTCGCACACCGCCGCCCGCTCCGCCGGCAGGAGAGAAGCGATGGCGAAGGCCGTGAGCTTGCACGCGCCGAGCCCGGGATCCACGAGGAGGTTGCTCGGCTGGATGTCGTTGTGGATGATGTTCCGGTCGTGGATGGCGCCGAGCGTCTCTGCGAGCTGCAGCGCCACCCTGATCGCCGCCGCCGGTCCGATGTCGCGCCCGTGATCGTCGATGATCGCGCGGAGGGAGCGGCCCTCGAAGTGCTCCAGGACGAGCGCGGCCTGGTCGACCCGGACCTCCAGATCGCGGGCCCTGACGATCCCATCCAGGTCGAGCTTGCTGGTGATCTCGTGCTCGCGCTTGAGCATCGCGATCTCGCGGGGGCCGTGGAGATCTCGTCGCGCCACCTTGAGGGTGCACAGCGCTCCTGTGCTCCTCGTCCGGCCGAGATAGACGCTGTGACGAGGCCCGTGATGCAACGCGTCGATGACCTCGTGACGGATGAGCTCGACCATGTGATTCCCTCTGGATCGGATGCCCGTTCAGCTGCCACGAGGTGCGCCGGCCCCATGACGGTGGCGGTCGCGTGGCAGCACCCTCCGACAGGAGTATCACAAGCGGCAGGAGGCCCCCCGGGCGCCGCGCAGGGTCGAGCCCCGGTCACCCGCGCGACGAACTCCCCTCGTTGTCGTACCCGAGCGGCTCCGGCGGGCGCATCCCGGAGCGCCGCACCGCCTGGCAGCGCTCAGCCTGCGAGAGGACCCCCTCTGCGCTCCCTGGTCCGCAGCGCATAATCGATGCCGCCGCGCAGCGTGGCCTCCGTGACGAGGCCCTGCCAGTCCACACCGAGGTCGACGAGCATCCGTGCGATGGCCGGTTGAATGCCCGTGAGCACGACCCTCGCTCCGAGCAGCCTCACCGCACGAGCGGCTTGCAACAGCACCTCCGCCACCTGGGCGTCGACCGATCTCACCCCCGTGATATCGATGATGGCGATGGTCGCCTGGTGCGCGCTGACCCCCTCGAGCAACGCCTCGATGATCCGGCTCGCCCGCTCGGGATCGAGCGTGCCGATGAGCGGCATGACGAGCACCCCGTCGGCGATCGGCAAGAGCGGCGTCGCGAGCTCCCGGATGGTCGCCTGCTGCGCCGTGATGATCGCCAGCTGGGCCTCCTGGCGCTCGGCCTCCGCCTGCTTGAGGGCCGTGATGTCGATGGCCGCGCCCCCGACCGTCCCCTCCGGGATGCCGGGACCGTGAACGGGAAACTTGACGGAATAGAACATCCTTACCCCTTCTGTAGGGTGAGGGACGATCTCCTCGAATCCCGTCGCGAGCCCGGTATTCCTCACCTGGTCGTCCGCGGCCTTCACCTGCGCGACGATGTCCTCGGACAGGATGTCGTGGTCTCGCTTGCCAGGGACGCTGCGCGGCGCAAGGCCCAGGAACCGCTCGAACTGAGCGTTGGCCACGATGTACCTGCTGTCGCGATCCTTGGCGAACATCATGGCAGGCATGTGCTCGAGGAACGCCTGTAGCAGCGCTTCGTTCTTTTGCAGCTCGACCTCGCGCCGCCCTCGCTCGGTGATGTCCTCGGCCGAGACGAGGACCTGATGCGCCTCACCGTCGTCGCCACGCGCGAGGACCACGCAGCGCACGGCAAAGACGCGCCCGCCTCCTCCAGCGCCTTGCGCGCGCAGCGAGCACCCGATGGGCTCGCCGTCTCGCGCCGCCCTGAGCTGCTCCACGTAGACCGCTGACGCGCCGAGATCCTCGGGGTGGATGCGAGAGAGCAGGGGTTCCCAGCCGAGCTCTTCCGTCGCATCATCGCCGATCCCGAGCGCGCGGACGAACGCGCGATTGCAGGCGACGATTCGCCTGTCCCTGAGATCGAGGACACAGAGGGGGGTCGGCGCCACATCAAATATCCGCTCCACAAGCGCGCCCTCCGGCCCCTTTGCTCGCGCAGCCCTCGAGCTGCTCGAGACAGGCGTATCCTTCATGTGTCCGCTCCCTCCTCGTCCACATCTATCCGATCTTTGCGCTCGTGTGGCACGAGGATTCGGTGCCGCCCTGCGGGATCGGTGGAGCGGCGAGCGAGCTCGTGGCTGGCATCGCGGGCCACACGGCGGGGTGTTCCACCTCACCTGACGGCTCGTTCCGACGCACGCGACGGCCGGTCCGAGGGACATGACGCACGGTTCCGACGGGGGCGACGGTCCGTACGCGGCGCTCGCGGTACCGGACGACGTCCTGGATCTTTCGAGGTCCGGTGCGATTCGAGCGAAGGACGACCGACCTCGCGAGCATTCACCAGGTAACAGCCGAGCCGTGGCGCAGGATCGCGCCGGGCCTCGGGATCCAGACGGCTGGAGTTGTCGGGGAAGCGTCGTTTTCCAGTCCTCAGGGGCCTTCAGGGGCTGCTGGGCCCTACGTCGTGCGACCCGGTAGGCTCCGAGCGCGGCTGTTCATCCTCGAGATGCTTCGTGTCTCGCACGCAGGGAGAGCCGATCCATGAGACAGTCGTATCTTGCTTTGACAAATTTCGCTTGTGTCGCGGCCGTGGCCCTCGCCTCCGCGGCCTGCGGCAGCGGCGACGGCGGCGGCGCCCACCCCGATCCGGATCTCGACATCGACAGCTCCGACAAGGGGGCCCTGCTGCACCACGCGGACGCCGAGGCGAACGGGAGCTGCCAGCTGCCCGACGGTCCACGCACGGTGCATCAGATGAAGGGGCCGCCCGGGAGCTTGCAAGGCGGCTGCGCCCCCACGTGGACCCAGGAGCAGCTGAACGACGGGTTCGCCGAGATCCGCGACCGGCGGATGATCACCTTGCCAGAGGACCCCGATTTCGATCCCTCCGGCATTTCAGGACGGACCGGCTGGAGAGCTTGGTCTTCTCCCCCATCTACGTCATCGGGGACAACTTCGTCGAAGGCGTGACGACCGTGCGCGTCACCGGAAACGGCGTCGACGAGAGCGTCCCTATCGAATCCTACACCCTGCGCAGCCTCTTGCTCGAATACGGGTATGACCCCGGCGAGTATCAGGTGACGGCGGCCAACGGAGCGCACGTCAGCCAGCCCGTGGTCCTGACGATCTCCGAGTTCTGACCCGGCACGTGCACGCGTGGGGTCGAGATCCCGGCGTCGCGGTGCGCAGACAGCAGCATCGTGACGGTCGCGCCAGGGCAGAAGTGACGGCGGCCCTGCGTAGGGAAGGGTGGCTCTGCCGGTGGGCGGAGCTCAATCCTTGTTCCTTCGAAGGGAGGGCGTGAGAATGCGATCGACGTTCTGGGCTTGTGTGGTGGGGATGTGCCTTTCATGCGGTCTCTCGGGGCTGGGCTGCGGCGGCGACGACGAAGGGGCGACGCCGGGCGGCCCGGCGGGGCCGGAGGCGGGCGGGGGAGATGGCGAGGCGTCCTGCTCCGGACTCGACACGTCGGCCCTCGTCAGCGAGCTCTCGCCGGGGGAGGTCGAGCAGGCGTGCAGGGGATATCGCCGCTGCAGCGCCGAGAGGCTGACCCCGGAGCACCTGTGTCGCATGATGGGCGTGCTCGGCGCGATGTACGGGGACGAGCCCGGGGCGGACGACGCCGGGCTGCAGGCGCGCTGTTCCGAGCACTTCGAGGAGTGCATGGCCGATACGGATCAGGTGGAATCGATGATCGAGCAGGTCATCGCGACGGTCGAGGCGGCGCCCTGCGGGGCGCCGACGCAGTGCACGGCCACGATCGCCGAGATCGACGCGTGTGCCGCCGAATTTCGCGCGTACTCGTTCAACGTGCTCCCCGAGTGCAGCGCGCTCACCATGGACTACTACGAGCAGACCGACCGGGGTGCCGACTTGCTCGAGGGGCCCTGCGGCAAGCTCAGCATTGGCTGCTTCCCGCTCTTCACGACGCCGAGGGAGGAGCTCGAGTGACCGGCAGCCCCGCGTCTGACCCCCTCACCCCGTGAGCGCGTCGAGGGCCGAGAGCAGGGGCGCGGCCCTCTCGCGGTCGATCATCTGCACGTACGCGATCCTGCCCCGCACGTGCGCCTCGAAGTCCGGCACGCCGCGCCGGTTCTGGGCGGCGAGGCCGGTCTTCTTCGCCCCGTGGAGGATCGCGCGCAGGCGGCGCACCTCCTCGCGCGGCGCAGAGGGCTTGTCGTTGACCACGACGCCCGTCACCACCTGCCGCCCGCCCGCGCGCTGGATCCGGCCCTTCTCCGGGTGGATGGCGAAGCCCTCCTCCTCGACGATATGACGGACGCGGGCGAGCAGCATCGCGATGTCGCCGCGCTTGCCCGGGGGCGCCGAGAAGGTGAGGTCGTCCGCGTAACGCGTGTAGGTGAAGCCCGCGCGGGCGCACATGCCGGCGAGGCGCCGATCGAGCTTCCGCGCGACCTGGTTCGAGAGGGCCGGGCTCGTGCAGGCGCCCTGCGGCAGCGCGCGATCGCCGACCGCGACCCAGAAGCGCTGGCCGTCGTACTCGACCGGGCGCCGCGGCGGCTCGGTGCAGAACAGGGCGAGGAGCGTGGCCACCGCCGGGGAGTAGCCGAGCCGATGGAAGACGCCGCGCACCCGCGGGAACGTGATGGTCGGGAAGAACTCGGACAGGTCGAGGTTGACGACCACGTCACGACGCGTGTGCGGGCGCGCGTTGGTGACCGTGGAGCGCCCCTTCACGAAGCCGTGCGCGGGCTCCTCGACGGGCAGCTTCTCCAGGATCTCGCGCAGGACCCACGCCTGCGCAGCCGCCAGAGAGGCGTGGGGCGCCGCGAGCTGCCTCGTCCCGCCCGAGCGCTTCGGGACGTCGAAGTACACGTAGTGAGGGCGCTCGACGGCCTCGCCATGAAAGGAGAGCCAGCGCAGGCGGGGGACGGCGACGCCGAGGGCGCGGGCGAGGTCGGCCGGGGTGGACAGCACGGGCAAACCGCGCTCGACGAGCGATTCGACGAGCGAGCGCCGGTCGGCCAGGCCCGCCGAGACGTCGGGGCCGAGATAAATGATGTCCTCGGCCCGGCGTCGCGCCACCGCCTCGGCGCGCTGCCGCTTGCGCTCGGCGCTCTGGCGCCGCTTCTCCTCCCTGCGGGCGAGCTTCTCGCGCTTGAGCCGCTCGATCGCCTCGTCGGCCGAGCGCGCCGCGGCGGCGCCGGCGAGCCGCGCGGCGTCCTGGTGCGTGAGCCACAGATCGCCGACGCGGTGGATCTCGGCGATCTGCGCCTCGGTGAGCAGGCCGCGCAGGATGAGGCCCCGATCGATGAGCGCGGTGCGCTCGTCGCTCTGCGGCGGGATCGTGTCCACGCGGCCGATCCAGGCCGTCCTGTACGGGTTGATCTCGAGCGCGCGCCTGCGCAGCTCGTCTGCGGAGAGGCCGAGGATCCCGCGGGCGTCGTACGGATCCGCGGGGCGCGGCGTCGCGCCCGCCGCCGCGGCGCGAGGCTTCCCGGCGCGGGCGGCCGGCCGCACGGCGGCCGCGGGCCCGGCCGGCGCTTGCTCGCCCGGCTCGGCCCCGCCCAGGCCGAGCATCGTCTTCAGCTTGTCCCAGAAGCCCATTCGACCGTTCCGCTGGCCAGCCCCCGGTCCAGCCCTCCAAGGAAGCCCGCCCGCCCGACTACTTGCTCGTGACCACGCCCGATCACCCAGGCGCCGAGCACCTGTGCGGTTCCAGGACCGTCAGGTCCCTCTGGGTGGAACCGCACAGGTGCTAAAGGCGCCCAAAGAACATCGGGTGTGGGGATGCATGGAAGAACAACCTCCACCACGGCGGAGCGCCGCAGCATGTTGGGCTCGAGCGGACGGACCTCCTTGCAGGACTGGACACGCAGGTCTGGGGTGCACCTCACTTCGTCGCTCGCCTGGCGACGAGCCACGCGAGGCCCACCACCGCGGCGGGGCTCGCCTTGAACTGAGCGGCGACGCGCCGGATCTCGGCCAGCACGGCCGCGTGGACCGCCAGCGTCCTCACGACCGGCGCGTGGAGCTCGCGCGCGCGGAGCGCCCGCTCCGCCTCCGGCCCGCCGAGCGCGAGGGCCTCGGCCCAGGAGCGGCAGCCCTGGATGCGCTCGAACGCGAGGTCCCACGACGCCTCGACGACCTCCGCGAGGCCCGCCTGCCGGGCGGCCGCGGCGCGCTCGATCTCACCGAGGAGCTCCGCGGGGAACGGCACCGCCTCGCCGCGCGGGGCGGCCGTCGTCGCCCGCGGGCCGCCCGGCGCGGCCTCCGCCGGCTCCGGCGAGGGCCCCGCGTCACCGCGGCCGGACAGGTGGAGCTTGACCGCGAGCAGGTGCCGGCACGGGCCGGCGCGCAGCCGGTTCTTGTAGAAGTACGAGCAGCTGCACTTCGCCTTCTTGATCGCGCCGTCGGTGTCGAGGAGCAGCTCGCAGCTCGTCGCCTTGGCCCTCGCCACGACGACGCGGCGGCCGCCGGAGAGGGCCTCGTCCCGCGCGATCTCCACGCCGCCCCGGGCGATGCGGCGGCCCTCCGCGAGCTCCGGGGGCTCGGGGCCGAGGAGCGCGTCGGAGAGGGCGACCGGCATCACCGGGCGGCAGCGATAACACTCCGCGGCGTGGTCGTAAACCACCTGCCCCTGCTTCGCGGCGAGGTGCAGCGCGCCGCGAAGCGCGTCGTCCGGCGCGCCCAGCGACACGGCGAGCTCGCCGTGGGACGCGCGCCGCACGCTCTCCAGGTGGCGCACGACCCGGTCCGCCAGCTGCGCGTCCGGGGTGAAGGCGTCCGCCATGACGTCGAGGTGCGAGCCCGAGGTCCAGTCGTTCGCCGTCCAGCCCGAGAGCGCGAGGGTGAAGCGCATCTCGCCCATGGTGACGATCCACAGGCTCGGCAGCCCGGAGCCGAGCAGCCGCACCTCGATGCGGTCGGCGAGCGGCAGGAGCCGCGCGAGCGCGGAGAGGCGGCGCCTCCCCCACACCTTGATCTCCTCGGTCGCCCCCGCGCCCCTCGGCGCACCGGAGCGGTACGGGCCGGACCCCCCCGCGCCCAGCCGGGGCCCTGCGGCCGCGGGAACGTCGTCGCAGGTGACGCCGCGGCACGGGATGGAGACGCCCCAGGGGTCGAGCACGAGGATCGGCGCCTGGCCCGGCGTGAGCTGGAAGCGCAGGCTGCGCGGGCCCGTGCGCTCGCGGTGCCGATCGAGGTGCGCGAGGAGCGAGTAGGCCGCCTCCACGGGGACGTCGACCTTGCGGCTCGGGAGGCACATCGCCGCCTGGAGCTGGCCGAAGCCGCGCAACCACGAGGGCGGGAGGTCGATCTTCTCCTCGCGGTAGTCGCCGCGGCCGTCGACCGCGATCTCGAAGCCGGTCGGATCGACGAGGAGCCGCGTCGGCCGGTAGCTGCGGAGCGTCTGGAAGTGATCGTAGAGCGCGAGCGAGTAGTCGACGTTCGTCGTGCCGAGGCCGGCGTCCTGCGCGCCCCGGAAGGCGTCGCGATCGACCGAGAGGCAGCCGTAGCTCGACTCGTCCTTGGAGAAACACTCGAAGAAGACGACATCGGGCGCGACGGTCACGACCGGATCGCAGGGGACGAGGTGGCGGAAGAGCTCCGGGTCGTTCCGCGCGAGCTCCGTCGCCCAGCGGACGCGCGCGCCCCAGTAGACCTTGTGCATGGCCCGGAAGTCGGCCTCGAGGTTCGGCGGCAGCGGCACCTTCGCGAGGCGCGCGAGCTCGGCCTTCATGGCCTCGCCGTGGATCTCCTGGCGGAGCCGGGCCTCGCGCTCGGCCTCCTGCTGCTTCCACGCCTCGTGGGCGGAGCGATCCTTCGGCCGGCGCCGCAGATCGCCCACGACGACGTCGTGGAGCGCGCTGATCGCCTCGCGGAAGCGCACCGGCCGCGCGAGCTCGCCGTCGAAGAAGACCCTGGGGCGCGCGAGGTTGGGCGCGAAGCTGAGGGCGGCGCCGCCGCCGAGCTCCTTGACGCCGCTCTTGCCGAGGTAGCGGAGATCGAAGCTCACGCCGCGTCCTCCCCCGCGAACAGCCGGAGCTCGGGGAGCCTGCGTGCGATGGCGTCGCGGAGCGCGGGGGCGCGGAACGCGGCGCGGGCGAGGGCGCCGAGGGCGGCGCGCCGCTCGGGCGGGCGCACGCTGCGGAGCGCGACGCCGAGCAGCGGCAAGAGCGCGTCGGCCTCGCCAGGCCGGGCGACCACGCGGTCCGCGATCTGCCTGACGACCGCGCGCTTGTCGCGCGCGCCGCCGTGGACGGCGAGCAGCGCGGCCGCCCACACGTGCCGCAGCGCCTCGGGCGCGAGGGCCGCCTTGCGCGCGGTGAGGTGCCGGATCAGGAAGGCGCGGGCGTCGGCGTGGGGCGTCTCGGCCAGCGCGGCCCACAGGCCGGTGTCGTCGCGGAAGCGGGGGTCGGCCTCGAGGAGCTCGAGCGCGCGGGCGCGGACGTCCTCGTGGCGGGAGTCCAGGAGATCGCGCACGAGCTCGGCCTGGCCGTGGGGCGAGCGCCCGAGCACCTCGATGAGCCACGCGACCGCTTCCTCCCGGACGCGGGGGGCGCCCGCGGTCGCGAGGCGCGCGATCGTGTCGAGATCGGCGGCGGTCTCGACGGGCTTCGTCCTCGCCCAGCGGAGGCCGAGCTCCGCGACCGGCGCGGCGCGCGCGCGGGCGAGGTCCACGCACTCGGCGAGCGAGAGCCGCGCCGGCGAGACGTGCTCGACCACCGCCTCGCAAATGAAGGCGAGCGCCGCGGCGTTCTCGGTCTGGAGCAGCGAGAGCCAGTCCGCGATTGGCAGGCTCCCGAGGCCCGGGATCTGCCGGAGCAGGCTGGCGGCGAGCGTCTGGACCTCGTCGTGCGGGCTCTCGAGGAGCGCGCGCACGCGAGCGAGGGGCAGGCCGCGGAGCTCGGCGGCGTAGGCGCGGCCGAGGAGCCCGACGGCGAACGCCCGGACCGTGCGGCTCCTCGCGGCCGTGACCAGGCCGAGCACCTCTTCGAAGGCGCCCTGCCACGCCTCGGGGTAGAGCGGCGCGGGCTCGAGATCGGCGAGGGCGGCGCCCTCGGCGAGGCGAACGCCGCGCGGGAGGCGATCGAGGACGGGCGAGCCCCAGTAGAGCGCGTGGAGCAACCCCCAGGCGTCGAGCAGGCGCTCGGGCCTGTCGAGGTGCTCGTCGCGGTAGAGCGCGAGCGCAGCGCGGACCGCGCGGCCGTAGCGGGCGGGGTCGCGCCGGCCGAGCCGCCTGAAGTAGCGGAACGCGCGGCGCCGCAGGTAGTGGCGCGTCCGCACCGAGAAGCGCGGCGACTCGACGTCGCCCGGGGGGAGGCGGCCGGGCGCGAGGGTATCGTTCACGAGGCAGGGCTCGTCGCGGGACGTCCTTGTCTGCCAGTCGTAGCGGGGCACCTTGACCAGCTTGCGGCGAACGAGGCGGTCGAAGGCGACCATGAAGTGGCCGACGACCTCGTCGTCTCCTGCCTGCTCGGCGAGTTTGTAAAGGACCTTGACGAGCGCGCGGTGGTGCGGTCGGTCGCAGCCGTCGTCGATGTAGCGGAGCAGCGTGCGCCGCGCGAACGGGCGCTGGTCCGCGTACCAGCGCGGGGCGAGCGCCTTCAGCTTGCGGCCCGCCTCCGAAACGAGCACCTCGTCGACGAACCGGTCGTCGCCTGCCTCGAAGTGCTCGTCGAGGAGGAGCGTCGACGCTGCCGGAGATCGCGCGGCGCTCATGCGGGGCGGATGCTACGAAACGGGCGCCGGGCCGGTCAAGCGGGGCGCCGCCACAACGCCGGCCGGCTGCGGCTGCGGCTACGCCGGCCTGCTGCGGCTCTCCGTAGGCCGCGCCAGCCCTTCGGCGAACGCCCGCGCGGAGATGCAGGGCACACACACCCGGCCGGCCCAAGAGAGGGTGTCCCAGATGTCACGACCAACGCCGGCGCTCGTGACGAGGTAATGGTCAGTTTTGACCCGAAGTGGTCAAAATAGCCTGATTCGCGTGGCGACTGTGGATCTCGCCGCGTAGGTTCGGCCGTAAGCAAGTGCAGCCCGCGGGTGTCTCACCACCCCGGGCTGCGTGGCCGAACCCCGCGCTAACGAGGTCCGACAGTGCAGCTATACCTGATCCCGCCAGACGGTGGGCAAGGCGAACGTGCGCCCGCGCGCCGTCGCCGCTCCGCCTCCTGTCTCTCCCTTACACCTACCCAGCGCAAGCGGCTGCGTGCCGCATTGCACAACCTCAGGTCCGCATACGGCGACTGGGATTGCTTGGCCTCGGTCATGGGCATGTCCGTCGTGAGCCTCCAGGGCATCGCCCGAGGCCGAGACAACGGCTCCCCTGCGACCGCACAGCGCGCCGCGAAGGCGGCCGGCGTCACCGTTGAGCAGCTGCTCGGCGGGCTCGTCGCGGCTGACCGCTGCCCAAGCTGCGGGAGATCCGGGTGAGGCGCCCGCGGAAGGGGGCGCAGAGCCCGCCTGCCGCACGACATCCCCGGAAGCGCCCGACGATGCAGGCGATCCTTGCAGAGCGCGGCATCGTGCGCGCGACGCTCGCCGGCATCCCGAAGCGCGACCGCGCGGACGTGGAGCAGGCGGCGCTCATGGGCGCTTGGATGGCTGTGAAGGGTGGGCGCTACCGACCGGACCCCCGGGTCGAGCCGCGCGTAGCGATGCGCGCCTGGCTGCACGGAATCGCTTGGCGGCAGGCCGCGAAGTACTTCGCGAGCGCGTGGGTTCGTCACACGGTCCTCCATGCGCAGCCGCTCGGGTTGCTCCGCGAGCCCATGGGACCGAGCTTGGAAGCGCAGCTCCAGGCTCGCGAGGTGCTGGCGGCGCTTGCAGAGCTGCCGTCGTGGCAGGTCGAGGCGTTGCTCATCGTCGACGCGCCCGAGACGCTGGCGGAGTACGCCCGGCAGCACGGGCTCAACCCGCACACGGCGGCCAGCCGCTTGCGCATCGCGCGCGAAGCGCTCGCTCTTCGGATCCGGAGGTGGCGCCGATGAGCGGCCCCGACTTCAAGAAGCGCGTGCTGAGCGACGAGGACCTCTCCCTCATCGCCAGCGAGGTGCCCGCGCTCGCCGATCTTCGCGGCGTGCGTCCCTGGAACCGCGACAAACTCGGGGCCGCCGTGCTCGGCGCCCTCATCGCGGCCAGAACCAAGTCCGAGCGCGCAGCGGCCCAGCAGGCACTCGGTGCCATCCAGGCGCTCGACGCCATCGACCGGCTCTTTGTGCGCCACGACAGGTAGACACCTGCGGCTCGCGCGGGCTCGCCTCGCTCGGAAGCTTAGACGGCGGCGGTGAGCGACGAACGGGGGCCTTCGTCATTCCAGTTGTTTAGGCTCTTCGCCTTTGGGAAGAGCCTTGCTTTTCCAGCGATCGATCGCTCGATCTACAACGTAGATACCCCCGAGGACGGCAACAAGTGCCGCAACGGACGCGCCGGAATTCTCACGCAATGCAACAACACCCAGGCCAGCGATCACGGCGGCGAATACGAAGATGTGTCGGAAGGTCTGGTGCTTCGCTAGCGTCTCCTCGCGCTTTGTTACCTCTGCTTCGCGCTTGGTTTCCTCCGCGGCGCGCTTGGTCTCTTCCGCAGCCTGCTTTGTCCTTTCCTCCGCAGGCACAGCATACTGGAATCGCGCGGATTCAACGAACGCATTGGCGGCCGTCGGCGTCATGTCGGTAACGCTCGTCGTCGTAATGTCCCAGTCATACTGCGCTTTGGTGAAGCGCAGTACCGGGACGACGCCTCCGGTGCCCTGGCGCTGAATGGACTTGACCATTTCCGTGACTGCGGTGGCGGGATTTGTACTATCAGGCATTGCCGGTCACCCGCTCGATGGCGCCCAGCGAGAACTGCATCACGTAGCAGCAGCGTTCGCACATGAAAGTCAGCGCTGGCATCCCAGTGTTCCCGAGGCGGGACGTTGGCGGCCGCTGACCATCCTTGGCCGTGTGGGCCACTACGCGCATTACGGCGTATACTCCCATATATGCCCATCTTTCGTTGGAGCATATTGGGCAGTTCGGAATAGTCACATCCAGGGCCTTCAGATGCTTTTCGAACATCTGGATGCGCTGATCGTCCACACCGTCTTCGGGGTCCGCCATGCGGCCTGGCACGATACTTGATGTGCCTGCAAGGGGCAAGGTTCTCGTCGGAGACGAGACTGTCGGCCGCAGATTTGCGGGTTCGGCATGCCACCGGGTGGCTTTCGAGTCGCTCCTGGGGGCGAAGCGCTAGGTCGCGTAACATCTCCTAGTATGGATCGCTGCCGATCCACAAACAAGCCGCGATTACTCGGGCTCGTCGAACAAACTCAACTGCCTCATCGGCCTAGGCTCCGGAGCGGGCGGAGGCGCCGCAGGCGCAGCCGGCGCACTCCCAACCAGCCGGAGCCACCCCTTCCCGTTCGGCAGCGCCCGTGCTGGCGCCGCAGGCGTCCCAGCGGGCGGCTCCGGCAGCTTCAGCGTCTTCGGCTTCGGGGGCTCCGTGGGCGCCTCGGAGAGCGCCGCCGCGACGAGCTCCTCGATACTCCACACGTGATCGGTCAGCCCGGCCTCCATGGCGGGCGTCACGCGCAGCGCCTCGTGCGGGCGGCAGAAGTTGTAGAACGCCATGTGCAACGCGACGGCCGCCTTGTGGTGCGGCAGGCGCTTGCTGAACCCGTTGCAGAGCCGGGTGAACCGGCGGATGTGCATCCGGATCGTGAGGTTCTGGCGCTCGACGTGGCTCGTGCTGGCGCGCTTCATGTCGGGCACGCCGAACACCGGCGTCTTCGTGATGAACGGCTCGCGCGGCGGCTCGTAGCGGTGATCGTCGTCCCTGCGGGCCTTCCGGTTGTAGCGCTTGATGACCTGGGCGTAGTCGACCGAGCCCGCGAGCGCGAACGCGCCGCCGACGGCAGCGACGTAGGGCGCCCAGCCGTCGCTGTAGAGCTGCGGGATGGTCACCAGCCGGGCCCGCAGATCCTTGATGAACGCAGCAGTGTTCTCCTCGTCCCGCTTCCCGACGCGGTAGCTGATGACCAGCTTCGACGCGCTCGCCATGCCGACGAAGGTGTACGCCTCGCCGACGTCGGGTGAGTCGCCCGGCTGCACGCGCGCCTGCTTCTTCTGCACGTAGCTCCAGATCTCGTCCACCTGGACCGTCAGGCAGTCGACGTCGCGCACGAGCCGGTTGTGCAGCTGCTCGCAGCCTTCGCCGACGCGCAGCAGCAGCGCCAGGATCGCAGGCTTGCTCACATCGGTGAGCCGCGTCGTGGGCCGGATGCCGGCTCCCTCGACAAGATGCGCGACGACCTCGACGCGCTTCGCCATGGGCAGCACGTGTGCCATGCAGGGGCTTGCCTCTCTCCATTGGCCGGCCCATGCTGCGCCTTGCGACGAGCGCTCTGTGGGCCACCACAGGGTGTGTTGCAGCCCTGTCTCCGGGGACCAGCCGGGGACAGGGCGCTTTGCTAAGTACCCTGGAAAGATAGCACCGAGCGCCTATGTTTCTCGGCGTTTCCGTGTGGCTCGGACGCGCGATGTCCTAGCCCGCGTGCGCGATTACAGCCTGTTTGACGGCTCTTTCGCGCTGTCGGTTGCTGGCGCACGCGGGCCTCGATGGGCTCGTGGTAGGGTCGCAGCATGCGCGTGCGGCTCATGCTGGAGAACGGCGGCCACGCCATCACCAAGCGGCCGCACCTCTCGGAGGTGCCCGCCGTGGGCTCTTTCGTCCTTGCGGAGCGCGCGCGGATGGTGGTGAGCGTGGAGCTCCGTGCGGAGCGCGGAGAGGCGGACGTCTACCTGCGCGAGGACGCCGACGACCTCATGATGCAGGTGATCCCGGAGGCGCACCTAGCCCACATCGAGCTCATGAAGCGGTACGGGTGGGACGTGGAGGAGGAGGTCGCGCTGATGACGTGGCTTCGACATCGGATCGAGCGTCACGACGACGAGCCGGTTGGTCAAAATTGAGCCTATGCCACCGCTGCGTCAGATGTTCTCGGTTTAAGCCTGCTCGAAAGGCACCATCGGCTGCGCTCGGAGCCACGACACTACATCATCGAATGATGCAGCATCATCGATGTCGTTTTGCATGCGTCGCACTTCTTCGGGGTCCGGGCTTGCGAACCTCAAGCCATCGATGGAAAGCTGGTAAACCAGAGCCATGCTAGGAAATTGCACGCACGCGTCTCCGAGACTGACCACGTTCTTGCTGAGCGAGTAGAAGATGGCCGCAGCCCCGGATATGGCGCTTGGGTAAGGTCCTGCAAGGTCCTTGGCCTCTCGCCAGCAGAGAAATAGCGCGTGTTCGCTAGGACTCTCATCCCAGCTAGATGAGAGTCCCAGGCTGGTGCATAAATCTATGAGCTCGCGGCACCCGATGAGCATTACCGTCGAGGCTGCCCCTTCGGATCCATGAGCTTCAGGTCAGCGTAAAACTTAGCCAGCGGCGGGGGGAGACTATTCAACCAAGCCGTCATCCTGGCTACCCCATCCCCATTGTGAGCCGCCTGCGGGATAGAGGACGACCTATCGGGCGCCTCTGCCGCGCGAGCTGCCGATCCTGTGTTTCCGTCCATGATCTACCTCTTGCCTAGTGTCTACAGATGCATATACGCCATGGCGTATCAAAATTCCACTTCCACTTGCGCTAGTGCCATCGGGCGAACCCAAGCAGGTGGGCCTCTTGGCACGGGTCGTGCTCAATCTACGCGCTCGCGTACACTACTACTGTACGGTTTGTCGTAAGGCAGTCGGGCGGACCGCGCCGGTCGGACGACGCCACGCGGCACCAGGTATGACATACCTGCCATGGATCAGCGCCTGACCATCCCGTCGGCGCCCAGTCCAGTCGTCAAGGCTGCGGCTGGTCGGTTGGTCAAAATTGACCAGTACCCGTGACGAGGCCGCGGAGAGGTCACGACCCATCACGGAGGATCTTTTCGGGCCGGGAACAGGTCCCGATCAAAAAAAATGGATCATTTCATACAAATGAGTTGGTCTCGACCAGGCCATCGGCTCAAGCGGAGCCTTCGCGCCTGGTCGAGACCACGCGGGAGCATCGAAACGAGCGCCCGGCAGGGCCGAGACCCCTCGGCGGCGTCGCGCCAGCCGCTCTAGCCGTTGCTGCGCCTGTCCGGCGTGCTCGCGCCGCGCTCGTCGTGGCGCGCCGCAGTGGTGTCGCGTGTGCCAGCGGCGAGCGCGACGAGGTCATGGCCGAAACCTCCGAAGAGCAAGCCGACGAAGCCGGGGTCCGGCGCTGCGGTAGCCGTGAGCGTGGAGCGCGACGGCGCGCCGCCCGCGCCGGCCGACGACCGGCAGCAGGTGCTCGTACAGCCGCAGGCCGACCCCTCGTTCGCCCCGCTGGAAGGCGAGCAGGATCTCCTCGTCGCTGGCGGGCGCGCGAGGGGCCTGCTCTCCTCTCGCTCCATTCGCCCCATCCGGGTCGCCCCATCCGGGCGAGCTGGCGCGAGCGACGAACAGCTGTTCGCGCGAAGCGCCTTGAACTCCCCCGGATCCTTGATGGCTGCTGGATTGTTCTCGTCGGCGAAGCGGACGCGATAGCCCCGCGGGCGTCAGGGGGTGTAGATCTCGACGCTCCCGTCGTCATTGCCCACGTTGATCACCCTGCCGTCTGCGAGCAGGAGGATCATGCTGCTATACAGCGTATAGGGCTGGTCCATCGGCCCCGTCGTGGTCCAGGTGTTCGATACCGGGCTGTAGACCTGGGTGCTCCGGAGCATGCCGGTGCCGTTTTGCCCCCCCGCGATGAGCACCCTGCCGTCGTTGAGCGGCGTCGCGCCGTGGCTGGAGCGGGCGATGATCGCAGGACCGGCTGACCAGGCGTTCGACGCCGGATGATATATCTCGGTGGTCGACAGGTGATTCGAGGCATCGCGCCCTCCGACGACCAGCACGTCACCGCTGGCGAGCCGCGTGGCGCTATGTTGTCCGCGAGCGGCAATCATCTCGCCCGCAGCCGTCCACGTGTCGGTCGTCGGATCGTAAATATCGGCGGTCTTGGTATAGATAGCGTTGCTATTGCGCCGGCCTCCGGCGACCAGCACCTTGCCGTTCTGGAGCAGCGTCGCGGTGTGAACCCAACGGGGAACGACCATGGGCGCGGCCGTCGACCAGATGTTGGTCGACGGGTTGAAGAGCGCGGTGACCGCGGTGGGCGTCTGATCGACGACAGCGTTGGGCCGTCCCCCGGCGACCAGCACCTTGCCGTTCTGAAGCAACGTCGCGGTATGGTTGTTCCGGACGAGATCGATGCCCGTGGGTCCCACCGACGACCACGTGTTGGTGGTGGGGGTGTAGAGCGCGGCGGTCTCCTCCCACGCGACGTAATCAAAGGCCCCCACGACCAGCACCTTGCCGTTCCCGAGCAGCGTCATCGTGTGCAATGTTCGGTCCACTGGCATGTCGGGCGCGGACGTCCAGGTGTTGGTCGTCGGGTTGTACAGCTCGGCGGTCAGCTCGGGGTCATCGTCGCCATCGTCGTTCCATCCGCCCGTCACGAGCACCCTGCCGTCCTGGAGCCGCACCGCGGCACCGTGGGGGTGGGCCATGGCCATCGGCGCGACGAGCTTCCATGTCTCGGCGTCAAGGTCGTAGAGCTCGGCGCTCGCCAGGTACCCGGTCGTGAGGCCGTCGTGCCTGAAGCCGCCCGTGATGAGCACCTTACTGAAGCCCAGCAGCGTCGCGGTGTGCTGGGTGCGCTTGCTGCCCATTGGCTTGATGGCGATCCAGGTGTTGGTCGCCGGGTCGTACATCTGCGCGCTGTCGGTCTCCGTGCTAGCCGCGGTGGTTCCGCCCGTGACGAGCACCTTGCCGTTCAGGAATCGAGTCGCCGTGTGGGACATGCGGGGGGTGGCCATCGACGCGGCCGGGGTCCAGACGGGCGGCGTCCCCGGGGTGTAGATCTCGGCGCTCGAGAGCTCGTGAACGTTCGAGTCGGCGCCGCCCACCATCAGCACCCTGCCGTCCGGAAGCAGCGTCGCCGTGTGCTTGTTGCGGGCAACGCCCATCGATCCCGCCGCCGACCATGTGTTGTTGCTCGGGTCGTAGAGCGCCGCGCTCGTCAGGTAGGCGCCATTGCGCCCGCCCGCGACGAGCACCTTGCCGTCGAGGAGCCGCGTCGCCGCGTGCCCGCTGCGGCTCGTGGTCATGGGCGCGGCCGACGACCAGCTATTGGACCCGGGAGTGTAGAGCTCGGTGCTCGCCAAGTAGGTGGAGCTGTCACTCTGGCCGCCGGTCACGAGCACGTTGCCGTTGCCGTTGTCGAGCGTCGTCGCGGTGTGCCCGGAGCGCGCCACGGTCAGGCTCCCGGCCGGCGACCAGCTGTTCGTGTTCGGGTCATAGAGCTCCGCGCTCGCGAGGGACACGTTGGAGGCGTTGCTGCCGCCCGCGATGAGCACCCGGCCGTTGCTCAGCCGCGTCGCCGTGTGGTAGCGGCGGGCGGTGGTCAGCGACCCGGCCGGCGACCAGCTGTTCGTGTTCGGGTCATAGAGCTCCGCGCTCGCAACCACAGCGCCGTTGTAGCCGCCCACGATGAGCACGTTGTGGCTCGAGAGCACCGTCGCGGTATGCCCGCTGCGCGCCGTGCTCATCGCGGGCGCCCACGTCCAGACCGGGTCGACCAGCGCCGGCTCTCCACCCGCGTCGGCCCACAGCTCGATCGTCGCCCCGCGCACCGCGAGGCGCACGGCGATCGGCCGCCCGCCGCGCGCGTACGCCGCCGGCGCCGTCACGCGCAGCCGCGCCGCGCCGGTCTCGTCGACCACCTCGACCGCGTCGCGCTGCTGCCGGAGCGTCGCGCCCTCGACCTGCCACACCGCCGCGGGCGCATCCGCGCGCGCCACGCCCGCGTCGAGCAGCAGCCACTCCTCGTAGCCCGCGTCGATCGCCGACCAGAACGACGTGCCGCCCTTGCGCGGATACGCCACCGCGCGCTCGGCGAGCTCGCCCTCGCCCTCGGCGTCGAGCTCGCGCACGCGCGCCTCGAACCCGCCGGGCAGATGAAACCGGATCTCGCCCTCGCCGCGGGCCGGCAGGACGGCGTGCAGCCCGCCGCGGCGCAGCAACGCTGCCTCGATGTCGAGCTCGCGGCTCGGATCGCTGAGCGAGGCGAGCGAGAAACCGCCGTTGACCGCGACGAACGCCTCGCTGGCCTCGAGGACCTGCGCTGCCTGATCGGGGAACTGCTGCCGCAGCTTGACGCCTGCGGGCGCTTCGGGGCCGCAGCCGGCGCCGCCGGCCAGCAGCGCCCCACCGAACAGCCATGTCGATAAGATGAATAGCCACCGTTGAAATGGTGATTGAAAATGCATCGCGGATCTCCTCTTGAACCACCGGCGCCTAGAGACGGCACGCCCCCATGTGCGCGTACGCGCATGCAGAAGGCGTACCAGCCGATGCACGTGGAGAGGCGCGCCGCTCTCTCGCCATCCCGCTCTACAATGCTCGTCGGCGCGGTCGCGTGGCCCGTTGCAGGCTGCTGCCCGTTGCCGTCACGTGGCTGGCGCGCGCCCGCGCGCAGCGCCGCCCCGTCGGGCCGGCGCTGCCGCCTCCAAGGCCTCCACGTGACATGTCACGCTGCGATCGTGACATGTCACGTGACATGTCACGTGACATGTCACGCTGCCCTAGCGGTCGGTGAAGCATCTCGCTCGCAGGCTGTCGAGCGAACACGGCCCCTTCGAGCCATGGATAAGTCGTTGATGCAGCGAGATTGCTGACGGGCGGAACTAGCGCAGGCGCAGCTGGCGGGCGGCGGAGGCTCGTGGCTGAGCAGCGCCCCGGATGACGCGGGCTGCGATGGCGCGCTTTGCGCCGGCACGACTGGCCGGGCAACGTCCGCGAGCTCCGGAGCGTCATCGAGCTGCTCACGCTCCTGCGAGCGGGCAAGCAGGTCCGGGTGCGCGATCTTCCAAGGCCCATCCGGGAGCTGGCTCCTGCCTTCGAGGCCCCCCCACATCGGAGGGTCACGAGCCGGATGAATCCTCCTCGGGCCCTCGGCGCGCGACCTCGTCGAGGATCTCGTCGGCGAGGAGCGACTCGCACACGGGAAACAAGTCCCGCTCTTCGAAGCGCACGTGCTCGGCGAGCTCTGCTCCGAACGCCCGGGCGGCGCTCGCGTCGCCCGCCGACGCCGACGTGGCCGCGCGTCGCAGGCGGGCGTGGTCGCGTTCAACGCGTTCGCAGAGGTCGAGCCGGCCCGCGGCGCGCAGCGCGGGCAGGAGGACCTGCTCCTCCACGAGAAAGTGAGGCTCGAGCTGCCGATCGAACTGCTCGCGGAGGCGTGCGCCGTCCGACGTCGACCAGGCGTCGATCTGCCGCTCGATGACGCGGGCCAGGACGAGGGCGTGGTGATGCTCGGAGGACAGACCGCGGAGCCGCCGATCGCGCTTCATGACGGCTCCGGTCCCCGCAGCGCGCCGCCGTCCATTCCGGAGCAGGGCCCGTATTCATCGAGGAGGCGCTGGCTCTGCTCGACGACGTCGAGCGGGACCGCGTAGGTCTCCGGGCACGCGGGACACGACACCTCGAACGACAGGTGGTGGGCAAACTGGGTCGAGAGCACAGGCGACTCCTTTCACGGGACGCTTTCACGGGATGCTTTCACGGGACGCTTTCACGAGACGCTTTCACGGGCTGCTGAAGCAGGAGACGCGCCATCAGCTCGCGCTGTACTCGCGCAGCTTGCGCCAGAGCGTGTTGCGCCCGACCCCCAGCACGCGCGCGGCTTCCGCTTGGGAGCCGCCACAAGCATCGAGGACGCGGAGGATGTGCTCTCGCTCGACCTCCGCGAGCGACTGAAGCGCGACGGGCGCGCGAGGTGGGGGCGGCGCCGTGAGCAGCTCCTCCGGGAGGTCCTCGGCGTCGATCGACGCGCCGGTCGCGAGCGCCGCGCCGTGCTTCACGGCGTTCTGCAGCTCGCGCACGTTGCCCGGCCAGGGGTGGCGAAGGAGCACGGCTTTCGCGGCGTCGGTGAAGCCACGCGCCCTTGTGCGCTCCTCGCCCAGCATGCGGCGCGCGAGCGGGAGGATGTCGTCTCGCCGCTCACGGAGGGGCGGAACCTGCACGGAGAGGACCTTGAGGCGGTAGTAGAGATCTTCCCGGAAGGCACCCCCTCGCACGCGCTGCAGGAGATCTCGGTGCGTCGCGCAGACGATGCGGACGTCGCTCTCGAAGGCCTGGTTCTCGCCGACGCGCCGGATCTCGCCGTCCTGCAGAGCGCGCAGCAGCTTCGCCTGCTGCGGCAGAGGCAGCTCGGCCACCTCGTCGAGGAAGAGCGTTCCCTTGCTCGCCGCCTCGAACAGCCCGCGCCGAATTTGCGTGGCGCCGGTGAAGGCTCCCTTGCCGTGCCCGAAGAGCTCGGACTCGAGGAGCTCGGCGGGCAAGGCCGCGACGTTGACCGGAACGAAGGGGCCGGACGCGCGCGGTGAGTTCGCGTGCAGCATCCGCGCGACGACCTCCTTGCCGGTACCCGTCTCGCCCAGGATAGCGACCGGCGCCTCGCTCGTCGCGAAGCGCGCCACCCGTCGAAACACGGTCTGCATCGCGGCGCTACGGGCGACAACGTCGGTCGCGCCGGTCAGGCGCGGTGCGAGCGGGATCAGGCCGCAAACCTCGCAGCTCTGCGGGCACGGGTGTTCCATATGTTCCATTCTGGAACGCACCACGGCAAGAGGCAAGCCAGCCGGCGATTTCGAGCGCGAAATCACGCGGATTCGCGCGCGATGGATCGCCGGCACGCGCCCTGCTTGTACGGACGACAGGAGGTCCACCATGCTGAGCCCCACCCAACCCGTCGCCAACATCGTCCTTGATCACTCCGAGTGCGCCCAGGTCTTCCAGCAGCACCGCATCGACTTCTGCTGCCGTGGAGAGCTCAGCCTCGAGCAAGCCGCCAAGGAGCGCGGAGTCGAGCTCACCGCGCTCCTGGGGCAGCTCGAGCGAGCCATCGCGGAACGGCGAGGCGACGCGCCGGGCCCGATGCGCGACGTCTCGACGCCCGCTCTCATCGATCACATCGTGGGCAAGCACCACGCGTATCTGCGAGAGGCGCTGCCCTTCGTGCGACCGCTCGCGGCGAAGGTCGCGCGGGTTCACGGGGAGCACAACCCGAAGTTGCGCGCCCTCGACGGCGCCGTGGGCGAGCTCTCGGAGACCCTGCTCGCGCACCTCGACGACGAGGAGGCGAACCTGTTTCCGGCGCTCCGTTCGGCGGGCGCCAGCGTCGACCCGGAGACGACACGGGCCCTCGCGGCGATGCGCGACGAGCACCTCGGGGTGGCGACGCTCCTCGGGACCATCCGTGATGCGAGCGACGACTTCGCGCTCCCCGACTGGGCCTGTGGCAGTTATCGCGCGCTGTTCGGCGAGCTCGAGGCGATCGAGCGGGACGTCTTTCAGCACGTTCACCTCGAGAACCACCTCCTCGCGCCGCGCTTCGGTCACGGTCAGGACGCTGTTGACGCTCAGGCTGGCTGAGGGGCCGCCGCGCAGGCCCACGGGTCGAGTGGACGAGGCCCTCCGCCACGAGGCGCGCGGCGGCTGAGCCTCACTCGATGGTTCGGACGAGACGGAAGCCGACGCCTCGGGCCACCGCACCCGCCGCGGGGTAATTCTGGCTGGCCGCTCGCAGCTGAAAACGCGAGCCCGCGGCGTTGCTGCCTCGGGTCACGCGGAGATCTGTCGCGTCGGTCCTCAGGGCGATCTCCGTGGCAGGGTTCGTCACTGGACCCTCGACCTCGCGAAAGACGGGTCGATCGCTGGTCCACTCGACGACGTTGCCGAGCATGTCGAACAAGAGCCAGCGATTGGGCCGCTTCGTCCCCACGGGGTGCGTACGCCCTCCCGAATTCACGTCATACCATGCGATGGGCTCGAGGCTCGGCTCGGCGTCGTAGCGCGCGTCTGGATTCGTTCCGGTGATGTCACCTCCGTAGTAGGCCGTTCTTGTCCCCGCGCGCGCGGCGTACTCCCATTCTGCCTCCGTTGGCAGGCGATAGCCCTCGCACTCGTAGACGCTCGCCGCATCGCCCGCGAGGTCCACGCGGCCGCAAATCACGCCACGGCCCAGCTCGCCTTGACATTCGGAGAGCTCGAAGCAGGGCGCGAGGGGCGGTTCGTGACGTGCGGAGAGCAGGTTCGCGAAGAGGAGGGCTTCGAACCACGTCGCATAGCGGAGCGGACACGCGTCGTCCTCGCAGGTCACCGTACCATCCTGGACCTTCTCCGGCTTCTCCGGCATGATGCTGACGAGCTCCGACCACTGCTTGCGCGTCAGCTCGAACTGCCCGATCTCGAACCCGCGCTCGAGCGTGACCGGCCTTGGAATCTCGGTGTACTCACCACGCCAGAGCTCGCTCTCCGGCGATCCCATGATGAAGCAGCCCGGCGGAATGCGACACAAACCCTTCGCGCACTCGGCCACGACCGCCGGGTGCCGACACACGGATCCATCGGCGGAGGCTACTTCCCAGCCAGCCACCTCCGGACCGACCGGATCCGTGTTGCTGGCCGGCACGACGGAGGGCTCCTGGCGCTCCGCCTCGGGCTGGCAGCCGAGGGGTACGATCAGGAGAGCCCAGAGAGCGACACCGATCGCGCACGTCATCGAACCGCTTGTATTCATGGCTCGTCGCTTACCACGAAGTCCAGCGTCGGGCCGAGCATGCCGAGGGCCACGGTGGTCTTGCGTGTCATATAACTCTATCTAATCGTTTTATACACCCGTCTAATCCGCAGGACCAGCGGCCCGCGATCGCCTGGATTTCGAGTGGCACGCGCCGTGCGATACGCAGCAACGACGGACCGACGGAAACGACGGAGACCGACAGAGACCGACGGACCCCACCGTGAACGAGCGTCGCGGCGCGGGCCGGACGGCTCGACCCCTCACCGGAGATCGTGCCATGGAGCGAAGCTACAACGTCATCCCCACGGACTCGGGCGTGCCCATCAAGGCGTGGACGGTCGGCGTGCCGTTCGAGTCCGCCGCGGAGGCGCAGCTCAAGAACCTCGCGGCGCTGCCGTTCATCCACAAGTGGATCGCCGTGATGCCCGACGCGCACCAGGGCATCGGCGCGACCGTGGGGAGCGTGGTCGCGACGAGCGGCGCGGTCATCCCGGCGGCGGTGGGCGTCGACATCGGCTGCGGGATGATGGCGGCGCGCACGAGCCTCTCCGCGTCGCGGCTGCCGGACGCGCTGCGCGGGCTCCGGACGGCCATCGAGGGCGCCGTGCCGCACGGCCGCACCGACAACGGCGGGAAGAACGACCGCGGCGCGTGGCGCTCGCCGCCCGCCGCCCAGGTCGCGGCGTGGGCCGAGCTCGAGCCGCGGTACCGGCAGATCGTCGAGAAGCACCCGCGCATCGGGCGCGGCTATGCCATCGAGCACCTCGGCACGCTCGGGACCGGCAACCACTTCATCGAGCTCTGCCTCGACGAGGAGGACCGCGTCTGGGTCATGCTGCACAGCGGGTCGCGCGGCGTCGGCAACCGGGTCGGGAGCTACTTCATCGAGCTCGCCAGGCAGGAGATGAGGCGCTTCTTCATCCACCTGCCCGACGACGACCTCGCGTACCTGCCGGACGGGACGAGGCACTTCCACGACTACATGCAGGCCGTGTCGTGGGCGCAGGACTTCGCGGCGGTGAACCGCCAGCTGATGATGGCGCAGGTGATCGAGGCGCTCCGTGGCTCGGGCGAGCTGCCGCCCTTCGACGCGACCGTGGAGGCGGTGAACTGCCACCACAACTACGTGGCGCGCGAGCACCACTACGGGAAGGACGTGCTCGTGACCCGCAAGGGCGCCGTCCGCGCGCAGGCGGGCGATCTCGGGATCATCCCGGGCAGCATGGGCGCGCGCTCGTTCATCGTCCGCGGGCTCGGCAACCCGGAGAGCTTCTGCAGCTCGAGCCACGGCGCGGGCCGCGTCATGTCGCGGGGCGAGGCGCGCCGCCGCTTCTCGGTGGCGGACCACGAGGCCGCGACCGCAGGCGTCGAGTGCCGCAAGGACGAGGACGTGATCGACGAGACGCCGGCGGCTTACAAGCCGATCGACGACGTGATGCGGGCGCAGAAGGATCTCGTCGAGATCGTCCACACCCTGCGGCAGGTCGTCTGCGTGAAGGGGTGAGCCGCGTGCCCCGGCGCCGCGAGTTCGCGGATCCAGGGGAGAGCCATCGGACCGCGCCCTGCGAAGCCGGCGCCCGTCGGGTCCGAGCCGCCGGTACCCGACGCGCTCGTCGACGAACCGCCCGTTCCCGAGGTCACGCCGCCGGTGCTGCCGCCGGTGGTGGTGCCGGACGCGGACGACGCCCATTCCCAGCGGACGGCGGTTCGAACACGCTCATCGCTGGGAATGGCATCGCTGGAGTGGGATCACTACTGCAGCACTGTCTCCATATCCCAGTCAATCCACATGTCTTTCCACTCGCTGACCGGCTGTTGAACGCCATCGTTCAGGATGTTCATCACGTCCGTGTTTGCGCTGGCATTGCCGTCGAATGCTCGCTTGAACATCTCGCCTGCAAGGGCGGTTTGAGTGCCCGATGCGCTGCAGTGGTTTGCGCTGTACATCTGAAAACCCATGCGCTCCGGAACACCGAGCGCTTTCCATACCGGTTTTGCGGCCCATGCGGAGAGCGCCTCACAGGTTCCCCCCAGGTGACACCATGCGTCCTTGCCATTGGCATTCGTGAAGTGCACCAGATGCCGTGGAGCGATAGTCGCCAGGAGCATATGCGTATCAAAGGGGAGGTTGTATACCTTCGAGGGGTCGCTTCGGAGCCAGCGGGCCGCACCGGTCACCCAGGGGCCGCAGATGCCGCTGTCTTCGAGGTTGTCGATGCTCTGAGGTTTGGCATCTCGGCACTCCCAAGTAGAACCACCCTCGCCGTGCCTGAACCACTCTGCCTGACGCAAGTTGGCTACACCACCGCCGCCCGATTCCACGATGACAACCACCGGTACACGACTGAAGACGCCCGCCAGGTAAGCGCCTTTTCCGCACCCGGAGCATCCCGACACCATCATCTTTGTGGGATCATGTCCGCCGCCCGGGTTCTGTTCCAACACGTCCATCACCCGGTCGATCATCCACCCGTTGGCGATGTTGGTGTTGAGCTCGGACAGGCCGAAGAGATTTCTTATCTTGCCTTCAAAGCCGCTTCCAAACGATAGCGTCTTGCTGGCCGATGGATAAATCCCGCCCGACAACTTGAGAGCGATCACCTCGCCGGATCCACTGATGCTCGCCGAGAAGCTCTCTGTCTTTCCACCTACCTTGGCAGTGATCGAAACGGTACCTCCGGATACGGTTCCGGTCACTTCATCCGGTTCGGAGGGAACTGGACCGTAAAGGTACTTGGCCGCCATGGCCAGGATTTCCTTGCGGCGGCACTCCCACTGCTCCTTGGTAGTGACCTTCGTTCCGTCAAAGAACGTGAACGGATCCGGGAGTTTCCGGTTTACCTCGGTCAGACCACTCGGCTCAGGCAAAGTGGGCAGGATACACGTGAAGTCGCCGCCGCCAGTCCCGGTGGTCCCGCCAGTCCCGCCAGTCCCGCCAGTCGGGGAGCCGCCCGTGCCGGAGCCACCCGCCGGAGCACCGCCGCCCGTACTGGCGGCTCCGCTGGTCGCGGAAGCACCGCTGGTCGCGGAGCCTCCACCCGTGGTGACCCCCCCGCTCACGCCCGATGTCCCGCCGCCTGCGCCCGAAGCATCTCCGCCGGTACCGCCGGATCCTATTTCCGAAGCGCAGCCAGGGAAGTTCAAGAGGGCGAGGACGGGAATCGCGAGAGCGGCCAATTGGCGCGAGGCACGAGGACGGACAGGCATGAAGGCCTCCATGTTTCGAGTGCAGTGCTGGAATGCGACACGCGGTGCATGACACGTAGTACGTGACGCGCGGGAAGATCGCAGTACTTATAGCAGACGATGGTGAACTATGTGCGTTTTTCGCGTTGGTGACGCTGTTATATGGTGAAGGGATCGTGCAGCGTGTCATACGCCTTCAGCTCGCTGAAGGCGGGCATGTTGGGCACAAGACAGTCCGCCCCGGGGGGCTCGACCCCGACCAGCGTCGTGTCCCCGCCGCCCGTACCGCTCGTCGAGGGACCGCCCGCTCCCGCGGTCACGCCACTCGTGCTACCGCCGCCGGTGCCGGCCACGGACGACGTGGTGCCAGCCGACGAAGAGCCGCTGGTCGGGCCGCCGGTGCTGGGGGTGTCATCCTCATCCACTGTGATGCCGCCATCGCTGGGGCCGCACGCGACGAACAGGGGGAGGAGGGCCGTTCGGGGGAGAGGTCTGGAGAAGGTTGGCCGGAACGACATCACCAGGCACCCATTCCCAGCGGAGGGCGCTTCGATCACGCTTATCGCTGGGAATCGTACGACCGGAGCGGGCAGCGTTTGGTTAGGATGCAAATGTTCAATAAAGTTGTAGTCGATGTGCTCCATCCGGATCGTCTCCGGGAACACCTCGCGAGAGCTCGCCCCTGCGGGACATCCGAGGAAGCGATACTTTCTAGGAAGATTTTTTTCGTCGCGTCGCGTTCACGTGGAGTCTGGTCGTCTGCTCGTCGTCGGAGGACGAACCGGACTCCGGCGGCGATGTGCCCGCGGAGGCACGGGCTCAGCAGCACCGGGCGGCCCTTCTTCCGCCGCCAGGCCGCCTGCACGCTTGCCACCCCGCGCGAGCTTGCCGTTCCGCCGCCGCGCCCCAAGAGGATCCCGTTATGGCTCGACCGCGACGCCTCATCGAGCCGGGGACGCGCGCGACGCCCGACCTCGAAGGGCGAGTACCACGGATGCAGGCGGCTGCGCGGGCCCCGCTCGGCCGAGGATGACGTCTTCGCGGTGCTGAAGCAGATGCGCGCAGAGCCGGTCATGAGCAACGGAGCGCCCGTCGAGGTCTGTCGAACGCTCACCTCTCGCCTGGGATTCCGGATGAACTGACCATCGCAGGTCGATCCCGGCGTCGAACGCTACGTGGGTTGTGTAGGTGCCAGTGTGACCGTACGAATCCAGGGCAAATGACGCTCTCATGAGCTCACCCACCCCCGGAGGGTCCGCCGTCGGCGTCACCCGGGTTGCACCATGTGTCTTTTGTGGTTTAGTCTCCTCTCTCTTATCGAGCCGCTTGACTGAAGAGCTGCTTAACAATAATCGAAAGGAAACCGACGTTGAACTTGACGAATCTTGGCGCCAGAGCCTGCGCCGTCGGCGCGATCTCGCTGCTTGGATGGGCCGGCTGCGCCTCCCCCGATCCCCAGGGCACGGACCTCGAGGGCGACATCGACGGTGAGGTGGGCGAGGCCGCTCAACCCCTCTCGACTGTAACCTTCCGCTCCAGCTCGACAGCGACGGCGAAGAACGTGACCTCGTTGGCCGTCGCGAGGCCGGCGGGCGTCGTGCAAGGCGATGTCCTGATCGCGCGCGTCGCCAACCGGGACCACGTGGAGGCGGTGATCGCGCCGCCGGCGGGATGGACGCTGCTCCGCTCGGATCAGAGCGCGTCCGCCATCAAGTCATGGGTCCTCTGGAAGGTGGCGACCGGCGCGGAGCCCGCGAGCTACTCCTTCGGCTTCGGCGTCTCTGCCTACGTGGCGGGGAGCATCGTGGCGTTCAGCGGCGCCGATCCCGCGAACCCGATCGACGCGGTGAGCGGCCAGAAGAACGGCAACTCGGCGACCGTGGCCGCGCCCGCGGTCACCACGACGGCGGCGAACGGCGTCGCGGTCTGGTTCGGCACGCAGGTCTGGGCGGGCTCGGCCTGCCCGGCGAGCCCGATCCAGCCGCCCTCGGGCTTCACCGAGCCCTTGGACACGTGCCTCCTCTCGTCGTCCACGGGTCTCCTGTTCGACGCGGCGTACGCGCCGCTCGGCGCTGCGGGCGCGCAGCCGGCGTGGAGCGGCACCTCGCCGTTCCCCAACACGAACACCGCGCAGGTCATCACGCTGAGGCCGGCCGGCGCCCCGAGCTGCTCCGCGGGCGATACGTTCGCGAGCACCTACACCACGCTCGGGAAGCTGGCCTCGACCGACATCGTCGAGATGTCCGGGCTCGCCGCGAGCCGCGTCAACCCGGGCATCCTGTACGCGCACAGCGAGAACAACGCGAACTTCGTGGCGATCAACAAGACAAACGCCGCCCTTGTCGTCGGGAACTACGTCGCCGGCGTGCTCCCCTGGGACTGGGAGGACATCGCGACCGGCCCGTGCCCCGCGGGGAGCTGCATCTTCATGGCAGACATCGGCAAGAAGAGCAGCCATCCGCCGCCCGAGCCGACGACCTTCGCCGTGTACCGCATGCGGGAGCCGAACCTCGCCGCGGGTGAGACGAGCGGCACGGTGTCTGGCGACAGGTTCCCCTTCCAGTATCCGGACACGCCGCAGAACGCGGAGGCGCTCATGGTGCACCCGACGACCGGGGACATCTACGTCGTCACGAAGGTCGGCACCACAGGGCTCAGCAAGGCGTACAAGTTCCCCAAGCCGCTTCCGGCGCCCAACACCATGTCCACGCTGATCCACGTGGCAGACCTCCAGATCCCCCTGGGCGCGGACGAGAACGCCCGGTCGGTCACCGCCGGGACCATCCATCCGTGCGCCAACCGCTTCCTGCTGCGCACCTACCGGGCCGTCTACGAGTACCGAGCGCCTGCCGGAGGGAGCTTCGAGTCCGCCTTTGCGGCGTCGCCCGTCGCGCTCACCGACACGGCGGAGGGGCAGGGCGAGTCCATCGAATACGATGCGGACGGCTCCGGTTATTTCACGATGACCGAGAGGGAAACTGCGCCGTACGCGCTGAAGCGCGTCGCTCGCCAGTAGGACGAGGCGGAGGACCACGCCGCGGACCACTCGGCCGCTCCTCGGCCGAGATCCGCTGGAGATGTCCGAGCCGGCGCGCCCGGGCGCCGTCGCGGCGGGCGTCCTCGGGCTCGAGCTCGCCTGGCAGAGGGCTCAGTCGTAATACTCGTTCCCCAGGTGCGTGATGGGCTCTTCCCCCATCATCCAGCGCAGCGTGTTCTTGAGCTTCATCGACTGGATGAACAGGTCGTGCTCCGGGGTGAGCTCCGGCGCCGTCATCGGGCTCTTGAAGTAGAAGCTCAGCCACTCCTGCGTCCCGCTGAACCCCGCCCTCGCCGCGAGGTCCAGGAACAGCGCCAGATCGAGCACGATCGGCGCCGCGAGGATCGAGTCCCGGCAGAGGAAGTTCACCTTCATCTGCATCGGGTAGCCGAGCCACCCGAACAGATCGATGTTGTCCCACCCCTCCTTCGCGTCCCCCCGCGGCGGATAATGCTCGATCCGCACCTTGTGGTAGAGCTTCGAATACAGCTCCTTGTAGAGCTCCGGCTGGAGGATCTGCTCGAGCACACTGAGCTTCGAGGCCTCCTTCGTCTTGAACGAGTCCGGGTCGTCCAGCACCACGCCGTCGCGGTTGCCGAGGATGTTCGTCGAGAACCACCCCGAGATGCCGAGCATCCGCGCCTTGAGCGCCGGCGCGATCACGGTCTTCATCAGGGTCTGCCCCGTCTTGAAGTCCTTGCCTGCGATCGGCACCCCGTGGCTGCGCGCGAGCTCCCACGCCGCAGGGAAATCCACGGTCAGGTTCGGCGCCCCGTTGGCGAACGGGACCCCCTCCTTGAGGCACGCCCAGGCGTAGATCTGCGAGTTCGAGATGGCCGGGTGATTCGACAGGAGCCCCGCCTCGAACGCGGCCGCCGACCCGTGCACCTCCGACGGCGCGATGAAGATCTCCGTCGAGCCGCACCACACCGCCACAGCCCGGCTCGCCCCGCTCGAGCGCACGAAGCTGCGGATGTCGTCCCGCACCTGCTCCACCATGTCGGCCTTGCCGCGGCCGGTCTTCACGTGCGAGCCGTGCAGCCGGCGCACATAGTCCGGGTAGAACACCGCCTTCATCGGCGCGATGCGCGCGAGCTCCTCGCGGACCGCCTCGAGGTGCGCCGCCTCGAGCACCTTCGCCTCCACCGCCGCCTCGTGAGCGTTGTCGGGGAAGATGTCCCAGCCGCCGAACTCGAGATCATCGAGCGACGCCAGCGGGACGACGTCCTGGATCTTCGGAGAGCGGTTCTCCGTCCGCTTCCCCAGCCGGATCGTCCCGAGCTGGGTCAACGCCCCCACCGGCGCGGCGACGCCGCGCCGCGCGAGCATCACGCCCGCGATCGTCGTCGTCGACACGGCCCCGAGCCCCGGGAGGAGCACGGCCAGCTTCCCCTGCGGCTTCACCAGCTTCTGCGGCTGCTTCATCAGCACCTCTCCTCGCTCGATCCAGCTCAGCCGTTGGCGGCCCGGGGCAGCGGCGTGTCGCTCTCCGGCCCGGCCAGCGCAGGCGCGTGACGGCCCAGCCCGAGCACGCTCCGGAAACCCTCGATCGTCCGGCGCAGACCCACCCGCAGCGGCACCTTCGGCTCGAACCCGAGCACCCGCTTCGCGTGATCGATGACCGGCTGCCGCTGCCGCGGATCGTCCTGCGGCAGCGGGCGGAACGCGATCCGGCTCCGGCTCGCGGTCAGGTGAATCACCTCCTCGGCGAGCTCCAGCACCGTGAACTCCTCGGGATTACCGAGGTTCACGGGGCCCGCCTCGGTGGGGTGCTCCATCAGCCGGACGATCCCCTCGACGAGATCGTCCACGTAACAGAAGCTCCGGGTCTGGGCGCCGGCGCCGTAGACCGTCAGATCCTCGCCCCGGAGCGCCTGGACGATGAAGTTCGACACCACGCGCCCGTCGTCGAGCGCCATCCGCGGACCGTAGGTGTTGAAGATCCGCGCCAGCCGCACCTCGACGCCGTGACGACGGTGGAAGTCCATCACCAGCGACTCGGCGCAGCGCTTCCCCTCGTCGTAACACGAGCGGATCCCGACCGGGTTCACCGAGCCCCTGTAGCTCTCCGGCTGCGGGTGGACCTCGGGATCGCCGTAGACCTCGCTCGTCGACGCCTGGAAGACCCGCGCCCCGCGGCCCTCGGCGAGCTTCAGCGCGTGGAACGTGCCGACCACGTTGACCAGCGTGGTCCGCACCGGATCGCGCTGGTAATGGGGTGGGCTCGCCGGCGAGGCGAGGTTGTAGATGCGGTCGACCTCGACGTCGTACGGTCGGGTGACGTCGTGCTCCACCAGCCGGAAGCGGCGATGGGGAAGGAGGTGGGCGACGTTGACGTGGGATCCGGTCGAGAGATCGTCGAGCGCGACGACCTCGTGGCCGTCGCGGATCAGCCGATCACAAAGGTGGGAGCCGACGAAGCCGGCGCCCCCGGTCACCAGGATGCGCAGCGCAGCGCTCATGTCTCTCTGACCTCCTTTCCCTGCTCCTCGAGGAGCTCCCGGGCGTATCTCTCCAGCGCCTCGGCGCGGTGCGCCGCGGTGTGCCGGGCGAGCACGCGCTCGCGCGCCCGCTGCCCGATCGCGATCCGCTCCCGCTCCGGGAGCTCGCGGAGCAGGCGGAGCGCCTCCTCCGGGGAGCGGGCCACGAGGATCTCCTTGCCCGGCTCGAAGAGCTCGGCGAGCCCCGGCCAGTCGTCGCTGATCACCGGCACGCCGCAGGCCGCCGCCTCGAAGAGGCGCACGCTGGGCGAGTACCCCGCCTCGAGCATGTCCTGCCGCGTGACGTTGAGCGTGAAGCGCTGCGCGCCGTAGAAGCCGCGGTGCTCGCCCGGCGGGATGTGAGCCGTCCTGTCGACGTTCGCCGGCCAGTCGATGTCCGCCGGGTACTGCGGCCCCGCCACCGCGAAGCGGCCCTGCGCCCAGCGGCGCGCCGGCTCGACAAGGAGGCGATCGAGCGTGGGCTGGCGATCGGGGCTGTAGGTGCCGAGATAACCGAGATCCCACCGGGGCGAGATGCGCTCCGGGAAATACTCGTCCGGATCCACGGAGCAGTAGAGCGGGCGCGCCCGCTTCGCCCCGTAGCGGCGCTCGAGCCGCTCGAGCGTGGGGCCGCCGGTGAACGAGAGGTACAGGTCGTAGCGCGGGATCAGCGCCGGAGACAGGTACTCTGTGTCGCCCCGCTCGAGCTTCCTGAGCGTCACCGGCGTGTCGATGTCGTAGAACGCGGTCTTCCCGCGCGCCGCCTCCGTCACCCAGGCGCCGACCTCGACCCCGTCGGGCACGTAGGAGCCGACGACCACCAGGTCCGCGTCGCGCACCGCGTCCCCGAAGCGCGCGCGGAGGTCGTCGAGCCCCTGGTAGAGCTCGGTCCGGCCGTACGGCGGGCGCGGGAGATCGCGGTTCTCCGCGTAGAACCAGAGGTCCCGCTCGAGGAACAGCGCGCGGTGCCCGCGCTGCGCCAGCCGCTTGAGGAGCCCGCGGTAGGTCGTCGCGTGGCCGTTGCCCCACGACGAGGTGATCGACAGGCCCAGGAAAACGAAGGAGATGGGCTTCACGGCGCGACCGCGGTGAGGGTTGCGTCGTCGGGGCGGGCCAGCAGCGCTTCGACCTGCTTCGCCCGCTCCGCGTAGGTGTGCTCGGCCAGCACGCGCTGCTTCGCCGCCTGGCCGATGGCGCGGGCCCGCGCGGGCGTGAGCGCCCGGAGGAGCTCCGCGACCTCGTCGCCGCTCCTGGCGACAAGCACCTCGCGCTCGGGCTCGAGGAAGAGCTCGATCCCCTCCCACGCGTCGGTGATGAGGCACGCGGCCGCGCCCGCGGCCTCGAAGACCCGGGTCGCCGGGGAGAATCCCACCGACGCCATGCTGTCGCGGGCCACGTTCAGCACCGCGCAGGCGCTCGCGTTGAAGGCGTTGTGATCGGCCGTGTAGACGTGCCCGACGTACCGGACGTTCGGGGGCATCGCCTTGTCCTGCCAGCCGCTGCCGCCGAGCAGGAACCGGAGCTCGGGGAGCGCGGCCGCGGGCCGCAGGAAGAACTCCTCCACGCGCCGCTCCCGGTCCGGGAGGCGGTTGGCGAGGAGCGCAAAATCGCAATAAAATCGTGGATTTGGCGCGGTTTCGAAGTGCGTCTCGGGGTCGAGCGCGTTGTAGATCGGCACGCAGCGCCGGGCGCCGAGCGCCTCGTAGCCGCGCACCACGGGGTCGCCGCCGCCGTAGGTGAAGACGAGGCTGTAGCGCGGGATCTGGGCGCGGAACGGGTCCGACGGGCTCGTGCGGACCCGCTCGAGCGTGGCCGGGGCGTCGACGTCCCAGAAGATCGTCGTCAGCCCCGGCCGCTCGAGCGCGGCGACCTCGGCCTCCAGGAGCTCGTCGAAGACGCCGACGCCGCTTGCCTTGACGACCACGTCGGCGCCCCTCGCCTGCTCGACGAGCCGCCTGGGCTCGGCGGCGTCGGTGCCGGAGTAGACAACCACGCGGGCCCACGGCGGATCCTCGATGTCGCGGTGCTTCTGCCGGTCGTAGGCGTCCGGCTCGTGGAAGGTGACCCGGTGCCCTCGCGCGGCGAGGGCGCGGAGGATGCCGCGGTAGTAGGTGGCGGCTCCGTTCCAGTAGGCGGAGACGAGGCTCGATCCGAAGAAGGCGATGTCGAGCTGTCGACTCGAGGTCGGGTGTCGGTTGGGTCGGTTCATGACGTGGCTCGCTGGGTTGTGACGGCGGGCACGGTGCGATCGACCTCGATGCCGAGGTCGGCCGAGATGCAGAGGAGCTCGTTGACGCGGTGAGCGCAGGTGTGGCGGGCGAGGACCGTCCTGCGCCCCCGCTCCGCCAGCTCGGCGGCCATGGCGGGCTCGGCGAGGAGGGCCGCGAGGTGCTTCTTCATCTCCGCGCCGTCCCGCGCGACGAGGTAGTCGAGCCCGGGCGAGAACAGCGCTTCCGCGTCGCTCCACGGGGAGCAGACGAGCGGGATGGCGCAGGCCATGGCCTCGAACGGCCGGATGGTCGGGATGCCCGGGAGCGACGCGACGTAGGGCCGCCTCGGCACGTGGACGGTCACCCTCGCCCGCGCGAACGCGTCGGGCGCGCGGTGGTTGGGGAGCCAGCCGCGGTGCTCGATCCCGGCCGCCTCGAGCGCGGCGCGGGCGTGCTCGGGGTAGCGCACGCCGTGCACGCGGGCGGAGAGGCCGAGGGCGCGCGCCGGGCCGATCAGGAACTCGTCGAGCTCGCGGGTGCGCTCCTCGTCGCCCCAGTTGCCGATCCACACGAGATCACGCTCGGGCTGGAGCTCGCGGCGCGGGCGGAAGACCCGGGTGTCGGCGGCCTCGTGCCAGATGAACGCCCGGCGGACCCAGCGGCGAGCGAGGTAGATGTCGCGGATCACCCGGCCGAAGGCGAGGACGCCGTCGTAGTGGGTGAGGTCGTAGCGGGCCATGGCCCCGGGGTCAGTGACCGACCGGTGGTGCGTGTCGTGGAAGAGCAGCCGGTACGACGCGCCCGTCCGGTGGGCGCCGATGCGGGCGACAAGCTCGGGCTCGCTCCACTCGTGGACGATCACCAGCGCGGCGCCCTCGAGCGCCTCGTCCAGGTCGAGCGAGGCGAGGTCGTAGCGGATCGGGTCGACGTGCGGATAGACCTCCCGCACCTCGCGCAGCGGGGCCTCGCCGTGATCGGCGACGAGGTTCTGGAGGCTCCACGCGTTTCGCGGCTCGAAGACGAGGATCTCGTGCCCGCGCTCGGCGAGCTCGGTGACCACGCCCCGGAGGAAGTGCGCGTTCCCGTGGTTCCAGTCGGACAGCAGCGAGTGGCAGAACAGGGCGATGCGCATGGCTCACTCGTCTCCCGCGGCGGCGGTATTCGGCATCTCGCGCATCTCGCGCATCTCGCGCGCCGGCGAGCGCTTGTTCCTGGAGCTGTCCCGGAGGAGCTCGCCGTAGAGGTGCAGGTAGCTCCGGGCCATCCGCCGCGGCGTGAAGGCGAAGGCGCGGGCGCGGGCGCGCGACGCCATCTCCCGGCGCTTGCCGGGATCGTCGATGAGCGCCTGGAGCGCGCTCCGGAGGGCCTCTGTGTCTCCGGGATCCACGTAGAGGGCCGCGTCTCGCCAGACCTCGCGCAGGCTGGGGATGTCGCCCAGGACCAGGGCGCAGCCGGAGAGCGCCGCCTCCAGGATCGACAGGCCGAAGGGCTCGTAGCGGGCCGGGTGCGCGTAGATCGACGCGCGGGCGAGCGCGGCGGCGACGCCGGACGGCGAGAGCACGCCGAGGGGATGCAGCGACGGGATCGGCCGCGCGCCCCCGCCGGGGTGGACGTCGCTCCCGGCCACCTGGATGGGCCAGGGCAGGTGAGGGGCCACCTCGCCGAGGGCCGCGATGTTCTTGGCCTGGTCCCAGAGCCGCCCGACCGCGAGGAGGAGCTCTTCCTTCGGGCGCAGGGCGAACCGGTCGGGATCGACGGCGTTGGGGATCACCACCGTCCGGGCGCCCCGGAAGGACGCGAGCGCGCCGTGATGGTGCACGAGGGCGTCGAGCATTGCCTGGGTCGGCGCCACGACCGCCGACGCGGCGGCGAGCCCGCGGGCCACCTCGCGGCGGTAGCGATCGTACCGCGGCGGCGCCTCCCCGCCGAGGACGGCGGCCCACCAGGAGAGGACGCACGAGTGGGCCACCACGAGCTTCGGGGCGCGGAAGCCGAGGGCGCCGTGCGCGTAGCCGTTCAGGTGGATCACGTCCGGGCGGGCGCGCTCCTCGATCTCGAGAAGCCAGTCCCCGGCGCGGGCAACGTCGTCCCAGGGATCATCCATCCACTCGAGCCGGAAGGAGCTCTCGACGACGGAGAGCCCGGGCACCCGGCCGGCGGCCTCGCGCTGGGGCGCCGAGAGCGGCCCACCCATCGTGGCGAGCGACGTCCGGACCCCGCGCTGCGCGAGCGCGCGCGCGAGCTCGATCGCGTAGGAGAAGACGCCGCCGACCGTGTCGGCGGTCATCAGGACGGAGCCGGGGGCGCGCAGGGCGTCAATCATGGCCGGGCGCGGCGAGCTCCAGCTCCGAGAGCGGGAGAGGGCGGCTCTCCTGGAGGTCGCTGAAGTGGTCGAACTGATCGAGGTAGTGCGTGACCGAGCGCTCCCACGCCTGATCGTCGGGGCTGCCCCAGCGCATCGTGTAATCGGGCGAGCCCGGGTAGGGGAACATCGGCACCGGCTCGTTCGCCCACACCCCGTGCCGCCGGAGCCGCTCCCGGAAGGCGGTGACGTCCGCCGGGTCGTCGGTCCGCGACTGGATCAGGTTCGCCTGGACGAACGGGACGCTCTTCTTGGCGTGGATCAGGAGCTCGCTGAGCTGCTCGGTCGAGAGCTTGCAGTGCTTCGCAAGGAGGCTCCTCCCCTGCTTCGTGATGCTCTCCACCCCCGCCTCGATCGAGACGCACCCCGCTTTCCCGAGCAGATCGAGCGACTCTCGGTTCCAGTTGTCGATGCGCATCTGGACGCCGAACGACACCGGGCGATCCACGAGCGCCTCGAGCAGCGGGCGGTCGGGGAGGAAGATCTCGTCGATGAAATAGACGTAACGGACGCCCTGCGCGATGAGCCCATCGAGCTCGTCGAGGAGCGCGGGGAGAGGGCGCTTGCGGTGGCGATCGCGGAAGTTGTCCTTCGCGCAGAAGGTGCAGTGGTACGGGCACCCTCGGGACGCCTCGACCTCGGCGCCCGGCCCGACCGGCGTCGTGTCGAAGCGGTGGTGGTGGTGGGCGTGGCGCGCGACCGTCGCCTCGTCCCAGCGGAGGGCCGGGAGCCGGCCCATGTCGGACGCGCGCGGCCCGCCCTGGACGCGCGTCTCCTCGCCTTCCACGTACGCGATCGAGGCGATCTCGCCCCACCGCGCGCGGGGGGGGAGCTCGGCGAGCTGCACGAGCACCTCCTCGCACTCGCCCATCACCACCGCGTCGACAGCGAGCTTGCGCAGGGTGGCGCGGGGGGTGGTGGAGGCGTGGGGGCCGACGGCGAACCGGAGGCCCGGCAGGTCGCGCAGCGCGTGGAGCGTCTGCTGGGGGACGCGCAGCTCGGGCGGGGCGCAGCGCCAGAAGAGGTAGCTCGGCGCGGTGGTCACCACGATGGCGTCGGGGCGGAGCGCGGCCACCTCGTCGCGGACGGCGTCCTGCGACAGATTCCGGGCCTGGGCGTCGACGATCGTCGCCTCGTGTCCAGCGGCCTCGAGCAGCGCCCTGGCGTAGCCGTACTCGAGGGGCAGGTGGGGCTCGCGGCAGCCGAAGTAGATGCTCCCCTCGAAGCTCCAGGGCGGGTTGATGAGCGCGAGTCTCACCCGGCGCCCTCCATGCAGAGCTCCTCGGTCGCCTGGCCGGCGGCGGCCTTGCCGGCGCCGTGCATCTCCCGCAGCCAGCCGTACAGCTTGCGCACGCCCTCGCGGGACGGGACGCGCGGCCACCACCCCGTCACGGCGTTGAACCGGCGGCAGTCGGAGACGTAATAGCGCTGATCCCCGGGCCGCCACGCCTCGAAGCCGGTCGCGGGGCGCTTGCCGTCGAGCTCCTCGATGAGATCGAGCAGCTCGAGCAGGCTGAGCGTGTTCTCCGGGCCCCCGCCGATGTTGAACGCCGACGCGGAGAGCTGCCGGATGTTCTTGCGGGCGAGGAGGAAGGCGTCGACGAGATCGTCGATGAACAGCACGTCCCGGACCTGCATCCCGTCGCCGTAGAGGGCGATCGGCTCGCGCCGGAGCGCCTGGAGGAGGAAATGAGCGACCCACCCCTGGTCCTCGGTCCCGAACTGGCGAGGTCCGTAGATGCAGCTCATCCGGAACACCGCCGCGGGGAGCCCGAAGGTGCGGGCGTAATCGATCACGTACTGGTCCGCCGTGCCCTTCGAGCACCCGTACGGGCTGTGGAAGTCGAGCGGGCGGGCCTCCGAGATCCCGGAGGCGCGGAGCTCCGGGTCCTCGGGCTCATGGTGCCGATCCCTGCACCGGAGCGGGACGTCGGGGAGGCCGCCGTACACCTTGTTGGTGGACGTGAAGAGGAGCGGCGGTGGGGCGCTCTCTGCGCGGAGCGCCTCGAGGACGTTGAGCGTCCCCCGGGCGTTGATCTCGAAGTCCTCCACCGGCTGGACCAGGCTTGTGGTCACCGCGACCTGGGCGGCGAAATGGAAGACGCTGGAGGCGCGCCGGACGGCACCGGCGACGGCGCCGGCGTCGCGCACGTCGCCGGTGATCAGCGTGACGCGGTCGCCGTGGACCCGCTTCAGCCAGTCCACGTTGCGCGCCACGGAGGGCCGCGAGAGGTTGTCGAAGAGGATCACCGACTCTCCCGCCAGGAGCAGGCGGTGGGCCACGTTCGACCCGATGAAGCCGGCGCCGCCGGTGATCAGCGCCGGGCGCGCCGGCTCCCCGGCCGCGGCGCTGGAGTCGCGAGCCCCGGCGCTCATACCGTGAGCCCCCGGGACTCCAGCTCGGCGCGGGCCTGGGCGACAGCGTCCTTCGCCACCTGCCCCTCGAGCCAGCCGGCGAGATCGCGCAGCCCGTCCTCGAGGGTGACCTGGGGCTCATACCCGATCTTGCGCCGCGCCGCGCTGATGTCCGCGAAGCAGTGCCGGACGTCGCCGAGCCGCGATTTCCCGGTGATCTCCGGGTCGATCCGGTCCTTCCCCATCAGCTTGCGGACGAGCTCGGCGACCTCGCGCACGGGGGTCGACCGCCCGCTGCCGATGTTGAGCACCTGGCCCACCGCGGCGTCGGCGCCGAGGACCCGGACGCAGGCGCGCGCGATGTCGGTGACGCTCACGAAATCGCGCCGCTGCAGCCCGTCCTCGAAGATGAGGGGCGGACGATCGTTGAGCAGCCGGGAGGCGAAGATGGCGAGGACGCCGGTGTACGGGTTGGAGAGGGCCTGGTGGCGGCCGTAGACGTTGAAGAAGCGGAGGGCGACGGTCGGGATGCCGTAGGCGCGCCCGATCGTGAGGCAGAGCCGCTCCTGGTCGTACTTGGAGAGCGCATAGACCGACTCGAGCGCCGGCGTCTTGGACTCGGGGGTCGGGACGGGCACGAGCGCCTCCCCCGCCTCGCTCCGGACCTCCCAGTCGCCGCGCTTCAGCTGATCGAGCGGGCGGCTCGTGCCGGGGAGGACCGCGCCCGAGGCGGTCCGGTAGAGCCCCTCGCCGTACACGCTCATGCTGGAAGCGACGATGAGCCGGGAGACCGGCCTCTCGGCGACCTCTTCCAGGAGCATGGCGGTGCCGACGTTGTTGACCGAGGTGTACTCCTCGATCTTGTACATGCTCTGTCCGACCCCGACCCTGGCCGCGAAGTGATACACGACGTCCACGCCGTGCAGCGCCGACTTCACCGCGCTCCGGTCGCGGACGTCGCCCACGATGAGCTCGACTTCCGGGTTCAGGTAAGCCGGGCGCCGGCGCTCGGGGCCGTGCACCTGGGGGTTGAGGTTGTCGAGCGCCCGGACGCGATACCCCTGGCGCAGGAGCTCGTCGGCGACGTGCGAGCCGATGAACCCCGCTCCACCGGTGATGAGGACGTGACTGGCCATATTCCTCTGGGTCGATCGTCAATGCGTGGCAAAACGCCACGAACCTGAGTGAAAGAGGCTAGGCTAGGCTGGATAACGAGGTGCCCTCACAGCGGCACCGCGCCCGGGCGGCTCGCTGCGCCCGTGTCCAATTCTGTCCAGTGCGGACATCGTATAATCGACGCCCCGGACGCCATCCGATTAACATTTAACTCACGTGCTTGCAAGAGTGGTTTGTGAAAGATGCAAAAAGATCCCGCGCAGTACGAGCTTGCAATCACGCTGGCGAGCGTCCGAATCCCGACAAGGCCTTCGGGGATTTCACGGACAGTCTTCAGGGGTATCGGTACTCAATCTGTACCAGACAAGCGAGGTGCGCGGGGGCTGCGGGCGGTGGAGGTCTCGTCATCTCACCTTACGGCGATGTCAGGCGCGACCGGCGCTTTCTAGGGAGAGCCCGTATTGACTACTCCTTCACGTCCCGCTGCGCGCGCTCGATCTCCTCCAGCACCACCTCGGGGTGGACATCCTTCTTGAGCTCCTCGAGGTGCGGGTCGCTGTGCCGGGGCACCTTGAGGTGCCTGGAGATGCCGTCGACGAGCTCGATGAGACGGGTGACCTCGTGCTCTGCCAGGAGGTTGATCTGGAGGTCGAGATCGGCGCGCTTGTCGGCGAGCGCCTGCATGCGGTTCTGGCTGATGAGCACGAACGTCGAGAGGAAGATCGCCTCGACCGACGCGATCATCGCCAGCATCACGAACGGGAACGGATCGAACGGCTTGACGCCCGGGACGACGCCCGTGTTCACCACGAGCCAGCCCCCGAAGAGGACGGCGTGGAGGAAGACGAACGTCATGCTCCCCGTGAACCCGGTGATCGCGTCGGCGAGGGCCTCCTGGAAGCCCTTGTTCCGCTCGAGCTCCTTCCGTACCTGCAAGAGCGCCTGGATGTTCCGGCGCACGACGCCCTCGACCTCGGAGCGGTCGAGCCCCTCTCCTGTCGGGACGTCGCGAGCCGTCTCGGAATCGTTCATGACGGGACCTCCCGAGATGAGGGCTCCGAAAGGCCGATCTGTCAATCCAATTTCGGCAGAGCGCCACACCGGACGTGGCCGGTTGCATGCCGCAGACTGCATTGCGATGAGCTCCGAGAAATTCCAAGATAATTTGCAGCGAGCGGGGGCAACGTGCGAGGCGGGGACCCCGTAGAGGGGGGAGCGCTGCTAAGCTCGCCGTCGCCCGCGCCGGCGCGGGCCCCGGGTACCCGCAAGGAGCAGCCATGATCGTCGTCACCAACCGCATCCCCGTCGCCGAGGGCCATGAGGCCGATTTCGAGGACCGCTTCAAGAACCGGGTCCACCTGGTCGACCGCGCGCCCGGCTTCATCCGGAACGAGGTGCACCGGCCGAAGCCGATGAAGCTGGACCACGCGACCGGCGCGTGGAGCCCGGACCCGGACGCGCAGGGGTTCTACGAGGTCAAGACCTGGTGGCAGTCCATGGACGACTTCATCGCCTGGACGAGGAGCCCCGCGTTCGCGGAGGCGCACCGGAACCGCGCGCCGAAGGAGATGTTCGCGGGGCCGAGCAAGATCGATATCCACGAGGTGTTCCTCAGCACCGATCTGCAGGGCTAGCGACCCGAGGTCCGCCAGGGGGCGCCTGCGCGGCTGCGCGCGCTCCCGCCTGCGCGGCTGCGCGCGCTCCCGGCTTGAAGGCGCGTCGCCTCGTGTACTACGAGGCCGGGCGAGCGGGCTCGTCGGGCCGCGGGTCGAGATCCGCGCGGCGCCGGTGCCCGGCCGACCTCGCCATCATGTCAGATTTCAATCCAGGAAGACGGGACGCCGGCGTCGAGCGCTTGTGCCCCGCGAGCTCACGACCGGGCCAAGGCGCGGGTCTCGGGCGACCGCGCGGCGAGACGGCGCGGCCGAGGCCGCCGGGCACCCCCGGGAAGACGCTGTTTCTCCTCCCCAACCTGATCACGCTGTCATCCATCTTCTGCGGCTTCGACGCGGTACGGCGCTCGGCCTCCGCGCGGTCCGACGACGACTTCCAGCGCGCCGCGCTCCTCATCCTGTTCGCGATGCTCTTCGACGCGCTCGACGGCCGTGTCGCGCGGATGACCAGGACCGAGAGCGCGTTCGGGCGGGAGCTCGACTCGCTGGCCGATCTCGTCTCGTTCGGCGTGGCCCCGGCCGTCCTCGTGTACCAGTGGGCGCTGCACCGCCTCGGCCTCGCCGGCGTGCTCGGCGGCTTCGTGTTCGCGGCGTGCGGCGCGATCCGGCTCGCCCGCTTCAACGTCCTCTCCATCCGGCAGGCGGGCCGATCGCCGACGCCGCCGCGGTACATCGTCGGCCTCCCCGTCACCGGCGCGGCCGGGATCCTTGTCGCGATCGTCATGACGCATCGCGTTATGCGCGGGCAGCTCGGGGACGCAGGCGGTGCGCCGGCGGTCCTCGCGACGACGCTGCTCCTCTCGCTCCTGATGGTGTCGACCCTCCGGTTCCGCTCGTTCAAGGATCTCCGCCTCGACGCCCGCACCGCGCTGTCGGTCGCGCTCGTGGTCGGATCGAGCGCGGTCATCTCGGCCCGCTGGGCGCCGGCGTTCGTCGTTGTCTGGCTGCTCAGCGCCTATGTCCTGCTCGGCGTGGCCGAGTCGCTCTGGCGCCTCCCGGCGCGGCGGCGCGGCGCGCCGGGCGAGCCCGCCGCCGCGCTGGATGCGTGTCCCCAGGGCGGAGAGCAGCAACCCTGAGACCGCGTCGCCCAGGGGCGAAGTTGCGGTGGCGAGCCGCTGGGGCGCGGCGAGCGGGGATGTGAGAGAGCAGTTCAAGGGCAAAACACGATGTCGTAGTCTTCCCCGGCGCAGGCGGCCATCGACTCCTGGTCGTCCCCGGACCAGGAATACGCGTCCTTGCATTGCTCTTCGAAGTACGCGGCCACGGGGTTCGTGGGATCGTCCCGGTCGGGGCTCACGCAGGAGATCGTCGCGCCGCTAGGGTCCTTGTGGTGACCCACCTCCGGACACCGCGCGAGCAGGCTCTCCGGGCAGGACAGCGTCCGGCAGTCCGGCAGGGCGACGGGCACGATCGCCATGGGGAGGTTGTGCGCGTCCACGTGGCTGATGTTGTACCAGTCGAAGTCGTTGAAATCGGTGTTGAGGGTCATCTCGGCCAGCGTGTGTCGGCCCCCGCCGGGGTCCGACCCGGCATACGCCCAGTAGCGCAGCGACGACAGCGGCTCCTCGCTTGTGCCCACGTCGCGGCACGCGAACTGCCCCGGGTCGAGCTCCCCGCCGTCGATGAGGCTCCCCAGGAACTGGAGCGGCCGGTCGCACTTGTTGACGAAGGCCAGAGTGGACCTCCCGTCCCCGGGAGTGCGGCAGTCGACCTCGACCGGATTGCTGGGCGACTGGCCTGTCGACGAGCTGCTGGCTTCGCTCGACGAGGCTCCGCCGGTCGAGCTGGACGCAGAGCTCACCGAGGTGGATCCGCCGCTCGCCGCGCCGGAGGAGGCGTCCTGCTCGGCATCCGCGCAGCCGGCATCCAGCAGCGCAAAGGCGAGCAGCGCGGCCGCAATTTTCCAATGTTGCGACATGACGGGTCTCCTTGCGCCTCGGTGGTGGGAGGAGGATACAGAAAGCTCGGTCCGCCGAGAAGCGGTGAATCGGCTGAGGTGGGGGAGCCGCGGAGCGAGGATGGAGACGGCTCAACGCGGGGCCTCGAAGCGCAGGCCGGGTTCAACCCATTCTCGCCCGAGCGCCACGCCGGCTAGAACGCCGCGCCGTTCACGCGCTTGCCCGGCGAAGAGCTCCCGCCGAGGGTGTTGTGGAGGACGAACGACGCGCCCCCGTCGAGATCGGTGCTGCGGTTCATCGAGACGCCGTCCTGGCCCGCGAGCGTGGAACCGTACGTGACGCTGCTCACGGTCGCCCCCGAGGCGTTCCGCAGCGTGACCGTGTCGCCGCCGCTGTTGCTGAGGCTCAGGGTGCCCGTGGACGCGCCGACGGCTCCGCTCAGGGTGCCGGGCACCGCCGAGGCGTTGCCGTACACCACGGCGGCCGTGGAGGGCGCGAGCGACGCTCCGGCGGGGAAGGTGTGCCGCGTCGAGCTGCTGTCGGAGATCGTCCAGCCGGCGAGGGACGCTGTCCCCGAGCCGACATTGACGATCTCCACGAACTCGCCGGCCACGTTGCTCCCCGGCTCGTTCGCGAGGACCTCGTTGATGATCACGACGGCCGTGCCGCCGCCTCCGCCGCCGGTGCCGCCTCCGCCGCCTCCGGCGCCGCCTCCGCCGCCGGTACCTCCGCCGCCGTCGGGGATCAGGAAGTCGCGCACGACGCCCATGTGCTGCATGTTCGATGCGCCGCTGTCCGCCGAGAGCGCGGGGCTAATCGCCGAGAGCGGAGAATAGACGCGCGTGTCCACCACGAGGCCGCTCGCGAAGCTGCTCCCGCCGATGACAACGGCGGTCTCGAGCGGCTCCAGATCGCCGTCGACGAGCACCCAGTCGTACGGCTTGGTCCTGCCGGCATTTGTGTTCCCGTTCCCGTTCCCGTCGGCAGGATAGGGCGCGGACGTGACGACGACCTCCGAGAGGGTCCCGATGCACGCCTCGGTCCGGCTCCCGGTGTTGAAGTCGCCGCCGATCACCAGGTAATCGTCCTCATCGACGTGCGCCTCGATGAACGAGACGAGGTGATCCGCCTCCGTGTTGCGCGCCCCCGAGCTCGACGTCAGGAAGTGGACGCTGATGGCCCAGAGGTCGGTCGGGCCGGGAACATCGATGCGCGCCCAGGCAAAATCCCGGTTGCTGACCGACGTGTCATCCCACTCGCCGGACGCGACGATCGGCCACCGGCTCACGATCCCGTTCGGGATCTGCGCCCCGCCCTCGCGGTAGTAGCTGAACCCGGCGCCGAACGTGACGTCCACGAAGGAGCGAATGTCGGACGTGGTGTTGCCGCCGTAGTTGAATTCTTGCAGCAGGGCGATATCGGGTTGGACCCCCTGCATGATGCGCCTGCCGTGCCCCGGATCGTAGCTCTGGTTGTTGCCGCTCGTGAGGTTGGCCGCCATGAGCCGGACGCGCGTCGAGAGCGCGCCGGCGTGCTCGCCCAGGATGGCCGCCTCCGGGCCTATTTCCCCGTCCAGCGGCGACTCGGCCACGCATGCGGCCGCGGCCAGGGCCGAAACAAGCAAAGGCAGCCGAACCCATACGAGCCGCTCCAGCATCGAAGACATCGATCGCATATCGTTGCACCGGACCTTTCTCGGGATCATTGCATCACAACACGAAACAGAGGCACAGCGGGAGCCATGTTCGCCCGTGTCCCATGCAGCGATGATGCGGTTCGTGTCGAGAACGAACGACATCGGGCCCGGGCCGCGGCGACCTCCGGGCGCCGGGGGGGCGCTCGCCCTCCCGGCGCCACGACAGCGGCGCCGCCTTGCGGTAAGACACGCCGGACGTCGGGACCTGGCGCGCCGGTTCACCCCAGCGTGCTCTTCTGGAACAGCGAGGCGTTCATGAAGACCCTGAAATTGTCTCAGCGCTGCGCGGTGTGGCCGTGGATCTGTGTGATCAGCGGAATCGGGTCGATCGGATGCGGCGATGACGGCGGCGGCGCGGGGCAGCCGGAGCCGTCGGGGCGGTATCCGCGGCTTCCGGAGGCCGCGGGATCGTTCGGGGCGGCCGTGCTCGACGACTTCGTCTATGTGGCCGGCGGTCACGTCACCCCGGCGCACGTGCAGGGGAGCGGCTTCTCGAGGGACGACCTGACACCGGCGTTCCGCCGGCTCGATCTCGAGTCAGGGCAAGCATGGGAGGAGCTCGACGAGGTCCCGCCGCTCGAGGGGCTCACGCTGGTCAGCCACGGAGGGTACGTGATCCGGGTGGGCGGGCTGCAGATCGAGAACGCCCCGGGCGAGACGGAAGCGCTCCGCTCCGTGCCCACGGTCGAACGCTACGATCCGGACCAGGCGGCGTGGTCGCCGCTGCCGGAGCTGCCCGAAGGGCGCTCGGGCCACGGCGCGGTGGTGATCGGAGACATTCTCTACGTGGTGGCGGGGTGGAAGGTCGAGGGCACGTCGAGCTCCGGGACGTTCACGACAGGCGGCTATCAGCTCGATCTGTCCACCGCCGGCGCGACCTGGGAGCCCATCCCCGAGCCCCCGTTCAAGAGCCGCTCCCTGGCCGTCTCGGCGCTCGGCGACAAGATCTACGCCATGGGCGGCGTGGACGAGGCGCAGGCCTTCACCGCGGCTGTCCATGTGCTGGATACGAAGGAGGGGACATGGACCGAGGGGCCGCCGCTGCCCGAGGCGCCGTTCCTCAACGCGTTCGGCGCGGCCTCGTGCTCTGTCGCCGGGAAGCTCTACGTCAACTACGCCGCAGGCCTGTTCCGGCTCAACGAGGCCGGCGACGGGTGGGAGACGGCCGGCACGCTCAAGATCCCTCGCATCTTCAGCGGCCTCCTCTGCAGGAGCGAGCGCGAGCTCGTCGCCCTCGGCGGCTTCAACCTCGCCCAGAGCGCCGACCCGCTCGACGACGTGGAGGTCGTCTCGATCCAGTGATCCGCCGCGCGGCGCGCGGCGATCGGGGTACGGGCCGCGGCCGCCGTCGCGATCGCGCGACGACCCGCGTCGCCGGCGCCGCGGCGTCATGCCGAGTCCGCGCCCGAGGCCGGGGCTCAGCGGCCCCTCATGGCGAACGCGATCCCGCTCTGCAAAGAGCTCTTCACGTCGAGCCGACCGAGGTCCACGCCGCTCGCGGCGAGGCGGTGGGCGACCTCGGGGCGGATCCCCGTGAGGACCGCCCGCGCGCCGAGCAGGCCCACGACCCGCACCACCTCGAGCAGCGCGTCGGTCGCCGTGGCTTCGAGCGCGTCCACGCCGGTCAGGTCGAGGATGGCGATCCGCGTGCGGCGCTTCGCGATGCCGCGCGACAGCGCCTCGGTCACGCGACGCAGGCGCCCGGCCTCGAGCGGGCCGATGAGCGGCAGGACCAGCACGTCGTCGCGGATGGGGATGAGCGGCATGGAGAGCTTCGCCAGCACCGCGTCCTGGGCCTGGATCACCTCCTCCCGCAGCTGCGCGCGCTCCTCCTCGGCGCGCTTGCGCTCCGTCAGGTCGATGCCGGTCATGATGACGAACCGGAACCCCTCGTCCTTGTCGCGCAGGACGGCGCCCGACCAGGCCGTCACCCGGCGAGCGCCGTCCGTCGTCGTCCACGGGACCTCCACCTGCTTCCGCGACGCGCCCGTGCCGAGCTCCTCGAAGAGGCCTTCGAGCTGCGCCGACGCCTCCGGATCGGGCGTGAGATCCCACAGGTACCGCGGCTCGCGGGACCCGCGCGCGCTGCCCAGCGCCCGCTCGGCGGCGCTGTTCATGCGCACGATGCGCCCGCGCGCGTCGAGCACCACGATGAGGCCGTCGACGAGGTCCATGACGCCCGCCATGAAGTCCCGCTCGCGGCCCAGCATCTCCTGCGCGTGCTTGCGCTCGAACAGGCGGCCGAGCTGCCGCGCGATGCGGCCGATGGTCACGGTGAACTTCCCGTCGTCCGCGTGCTCGGCGTCGGAGAAGAACTCCAGCACCGCCACCACCTCGGCGCCGACCACCACGGGGAACGCGAACCCCGCCTTGACCCCGAGGTTCTTCGCGAGCCTGGCTCGCGGAAAGTTCGCGTCCTCCGTGACGTTGCGCACCCAGACCGGCTGCTTGGTGGCGAGCACCCGCCCGGGCAGCCCGACCCCCGGGGTGAACGGCGTCGCCTCCGTGACCGCCTTGAAGGCCGCGTACTTCACCTCGTCGTGCAGGTACCAGAGCGCCGTGGGGAGGAGCAGCGCGGGATCGTCCGCCGCCGGCACGTACGCGTGTCCAACCGGCCAGCTCAGATGGTCGCAGATGTGCGCGATGGTGCGATGCAGCGCCTCCTCGACGCTCGCCGCCTCGTGCACGTCGACGGTGACCACCCGGAGCAGCTCCACGAGCGACCGCTCATCCGTCAGCACGTTATCGAGCCTCCATCGCGCTCTCGTCGACACTTCCTCCGAGCGTTTGATGAGACCGGTCATCGAGGAGGCGTAACACGCTCAATGTATCCGATCGGTTTCCGCGGCGAGGCGATCTCGGCGGGGGTCCGCCGAGCCGCCGGGCGCGATCTGCGCGCCGGTTCTGGTCACGGTGTCACGGCGCGGCGACGCCGCGGTGACCGTGTTGGGCCGAGCGACCGAGATGTCCAGGATCGGAGGAGATCGCGCCCCGGACCGTCCGTGACGCCCCTGGACGGTGGCGCACGATCCCCCTTAATGTGTCGACCGCCCTGGCGAGCTTGCCTGTGCGGGCGCGCAAGGCCGTGCAGCAGACAACAGGCGCGGCGCTCTCTTCTGCTTCGGATGGATTCTGATTCTGATGGAAAGGATGATGATGCTCTCGAACTGTCTTCGCCGGTGCGCGTTCGCGGTGACGTTGCTGGCCGCGGCGCCGGCGCTCGCGGCGAAGCCGCCGGACGGCGCCTCGGCCGAGGCGCAGCAGCTCGCCCGGACCCGGGCGCACGAGGGGCTCAAGCTCTACGGCGCGGACCGCTGGCAGGAGGCGTTCGAGGTCTTCAAGGAGGCGGACGGGCTCTATCACGCGCCGACGCTCGTGCTCTACATGGCGCGGTGCCAGCGCAAGCTCGGCCAGCTGGGGGCCGCGCGCGACCTGTACGAGCAGGTCCTCGCCGAGCCGCTCCCGGAGGACCCGCCGCCGGCGTTCCTCGGCGCGCGGAAGGACGCCGAGACCGAGCTCGCGGCGGTGCGCGCGACGCTGGAGGCGCCCGCCGCGCCTCAGCCCCAGGTCCCGCCCCGCGACGCGCCCGCCCCGGGCGGCGCGGAGGGCGGCGGCTCGCTGCTGCCGGCTGGGCTCGCGTTCGGGCTCGGGGCGGTGGGCCTCGGCGTCGGGGCCGCGACAGGCCTCGTGTCGCTCTCCAAGGTGTCCGACATCAAGGAGCGCTGCGACGGCCGGCGCTGCCCGCCCGAGCTGAAGGGCGATGCCGACGCGGCGACCACGCTGGGCCACGTGTCCACCGTGAGCTTCATCGTGGGCGCCGCCTCGGCCGCGGCGGGCGTCGTGCTGCTCGTGGTCCGGCCCGGCGGCGACGCCGCGCCCGACGCCGCGGGCACCTCGCCGCGAGCGCAGCGCGGCGTGGTCTGGAGCGCCGGAGTGGGCCTCGGGCGCATCGAGATCCAGGGGAAGTTCTGATGCGATCGTCGGGGGGGCGTGAGCGGCGGGCGGGAGCCGCCCCGCGGCGCCGCTCCTGGTCAGGTCAGTCGCACGTGGCGGCCTCGCAGGCCTCCATCTCCGCGGCGCACGCCGTGGTGATGCACGTCCCGCAGGCCTCGGGGTCCTCGCTGCAGTCCTCGTCGCACGCGCCGTAACCCCCGCTGATCTGGCAGGTGATCACCTTCGAGAGCTGGGGCCCGACGCTCTCGCAGCTGTTCACCACGCAGCCGTAGAACGCGGCCTCGTCCTGGTCGGGCGTGCTCATGCACGAGACCGCCTCGGTGCACGTGGACGTCCCGGAGCCGAACCACGTCGAGGCGCGGAAGCCCCCCTCCTCGCTCGCGCAATTCTCGTACGCCCGGGAGCGCGGGAAGTACGGCCCGATCAGCATGCACATCTCGTCCTTCGTGGTCAGGCCCTGCGCGATGTTGCGATCCTCGCTGTTCTTGAAATCGCAGCGGTAGTCCAGGGCCTCTCCCGCCTTGAGCTCGAGGAACGGCTCGAATTTTTCCGACGGGACCCCCTCCCATTTGTTGTGGGCGTACAGGTCCGTCGTCTTGCCGTCGAGGTCGACCTTCTGGGCGAGGTAGCCGACGCCGCGGCGGTGCATGTGCGACTGGATCCTCACGACCGAGATGTCCTTCTCGGTGGTGCAGCGCATCCGCGCCGAGGACTCGTCGCGCGCCGGCACGCTGATGAACGGGTTGTAGTGGAAGAGCATGCCCGCCTCGACCTTCACCTCGCTGTCCGCGATCGTGTAGAGGTTGATGCGCGCGTCGGTCTCGAGGGGCTCGCTCGAGGCGTTCAGGTAATGGGTGTTCATCAGGAGCACCGTGCCCGGGGGGACCTTGACCGCCACGCCCTCCGGGAGCTCGCCGAGGAAGGAGTTGCCGTCGGGGGACTGGGAGCCCGCGACCACGCCGGTGACGTCCCATTCGGCCTGGGGGCCGTTGCTGCAGTCGTGGACCTCGGTCGCATCGAGGGTAGCACCGCTGAGCGTCTTGGGCGGGATCTCGGTGTACGGCGTCGTGTAGAGGAGGACGTGGTGGCTCCCGCTCGAGAACCGCACCGTTTCCCGGTTGACGTTGAGCCCCTCCGGCGGCGCCACGAAGAGCTGGCAGCGCTCGACCTCCTCCCCCGGCTGGATCGTGGAGATCATTCGATACTGCACGCCGGTGCCTTCGGCCGGCGGCTCCAGCATCTGGTCCTCCGGTGTCTCCCCGGGGCCGGTGTCCGAGGAAGAACATCCGAAGAGCGCAACGGCGCCGAGGAGAGCGATAAGCGAGGTAGTTGTGCGCATGCGTTGATTCCTGCTGTGTGTTGGTGTCACATCGTGCGCGCGCCCGTGATCGTGCGCGCGCATTGTTCCCGAGGTCCTGCGGCGGCGTCGCGCTCGCCCAGGGAAATTGGTCGTCGCCGGCTGGCCCGCGCCGGACTGGCCGTGGTTGCCCTCATCCTCTGGCGGGCCGGAGGCGGACGGGTAACGAGGTCATCTTCCGGATCGAGGGGTGCGGCGCGAACACCGCCGGCCCCGCGAGCTCCATCTCGGGGAAGTGGCTGAGGAGCGAGTCGATGGCGATCCACCCCTCGAGGCGAGCCAGCGTCGCCCCGATGCAATAGTGGGTGTCGCCGCCGAAAGCAATGCCCGCACGGCGCCTCGCCGCCGATCGAACGCGGCGATCGGGTCGTCCTTGCTCAGCAGGTCGCCCTGCACCTCGGCCTGGATCCGCGGCGTCAGAACGTCGTTGTCCAGCGGCAGCTTCCGACGCTCCTCGACGGGTTCGATCACGGCGTCGATCCTTACGCTCCGTGCCGCATCGAGCTTCCCGATGTCGCCATCCTTAGCAAGGATACGACGTCCTCGCGCGGGAAGACGAGCCACGGGCTGCGACCCGAGCGCGACGAGATCTGTGACCACCGCTTCGCGCCTGGGTTCCCCGGAAAGCAGATCGCCAGGCCGCGCCCGGCCGTCCGTGGGCCAGAGGACGTCGAACACCTGGTCCGACAATGCGCACATCCTTTCGCTGTAGGTCGTGGCCAGGGCGCGCTCGACCGCGTCGACGCCGCGCTGCCCGCGCTCTCGATGTGTCGAGTTAAGAATTGCAAAGATATCTAGACTAACGTGATGCCGTCGACGCCGCGCGAAGAGGTCAGTCGACAGGGGCGGAATGTTTGCTGCGGCGCTCGCTGGCTCGCGAGCGGGCCTGAGCCTTCGCGCTCGTTCGAATGGAGAGGGCGATACGGAGGCATGACGCGCGTCCGGCAAGGGCGCAAGAGCGCAGCGAGTGTTGCCTGCCGCGCGGCCGGCGCGCCCGGCTCTCCGGCGGGGGGCGGCGGGGGAGGGCTTGGGGCCAGGGCGACCGCTTCGTTCGGGCCCCTGCGCCGCTGCGGCTGCGTCGAGCTCGCACAGGTCGCGCGCGCTGTCTGGTAGCCTGAGCCGGTGCAGCTCCGCTCCTGCTCCCCCGACCTCCCTCCTGCCTTCGTCCTTGCGGCGGCCGTCGCGTTCCTCGCCCCGGCAGCCGCGCAGGCGGCGGATCCGGCGCCCGCCCTCGCGATCGACCTCGGGGGGGCGCAGCTCGACCTGGTGCTCGTGAAGGCCGGCCGCTTTCGCCAGGGCTCGCCGCCGGCGGAGGCGGGCCGCGGCGAGGACGAGGCGATCCGTGAGGTGACCCTGAGCCGCGCCTTCTACCTGGGGAGGTTCCCGGTCACGGTCGGGCAGTTCAAGCGCTTCGTCGAGCAGACCGGCTACCGCACCGAGGCCGAGGTCGGCGTCTCCGGCGGGTTCGGCTTCGACGGCAAGGGCCTCTCGCAGCGCAAGGAGTTCACCTGGAGGGCGCCCGGCTTCCCGCAGACCGACCAGCACCCGGTGACGCTTGTGACCTTCAAGGACGCGGGCGAGTTCTCCCGCTGGCTGACGCACAGGACCGGCCGCGCCTTCGATCTGCCGACCGAGGCGCAGTGGGAGCACGCCCACCGCGCGGGGACCCAGACGCGGTTCTATGCGGGGAACGACGACGGGGCCGCCGCCGCCCTCGGGTGGTTCAAGGGCAACGCCGGGAGCGGCACGAAGCCAGTCGGGCAGAAGCAGCCGAACGCCTTTGGCTTGCACGACATGAGCGGCAATGTCTACGAGTGGTGTCGCGACCTGTACGGTCCCTATGCCCCCGGCCCGGCGGTCGACCCCGTGCAGACCTCGGCGCCGGGCGGCGACAAGCCCCGGCGCGTGCTGCGCGGCGGGTCGTGGCTCAAGGACGCGAAGCACCTGCGCGCCGCGGCGCGGTACCGCAACGACCCCGGCAGCCGCAACGCGGACAACGGCTTCCGCGTGGTCGCCGCGCTGGAGGCGAGCGCCCCCGCGGCCGCCGCGTCGCCGACGGGGCCGGCGGCGCCGCTCTCGGCGGGGTCGACGCGCGCGCCGCGCTCGAGCTCCTGGTCGACCGCGGCGACGGTGGCGTTCGTCGGCGGAGGCCTCGTCCTGGCGAGCGCCGTCGTCGGCCTCGTCGGCGTGCTCGTGCACCGCGCGTCCCGCCGCAAGCCGATGGCCGGGGCGCCGCCCGGCGTGACGTTCCGGCCGCAGGGCGACGGCTTCTGGCTGAACGCGCCCCCGCACCTGCACGGGTCGGTGCTCCACTACCGCTGCTTCGTGAAGGGCGTGATCCGGCGCGCGTCGGTCCCGATCGAGCCGAGCCCGCGCGGGCAGTTCGTCTACACGGGCGGCGCGCCGTCTGCGGTGGAGGTGGAGCAGCTCGGCGCGGCCGCGTGGGCGGCGGCGCCCTCTCCCGCGCCGCGCGCCGCCTGGGGCGGCCATCGCTCGCGGGAGCGCATCTCGAGCGCGCCGGACGTGGCCGTCGCCGCGCCCTTCCGCGGCTATCCCTCGGCCTACTGAGCCGCGCCGCCCGGTCCCGCATGCGCCCTCCGATCTGCGCCGTCTTCGCCGAAGCACCCGCGCACCGCGCCCGCGCCGGCCGCACGCTGCGCGCGCTCCGGCTCGCCGGGCTCGCGCCGGTCGACCTCACGCCGGCGCCGCTCGCGGCCGCGGCGGAGGCGCTCGCGACGGGGCCGGTGTGGCTCGTGCGCGGGGGCGCCTGGCCCGCGCCGTCCGCGGCGCTCGATCTGGATCCGTTCCCGCCGCCGAGCGACACCGGGCTGCCGCTCTGCGCGTTCGGCGCCGTGCTGGCGCCGCTCGACCTCGCCGCGGCCTCGGCGCGCACAGCGACGGAATCCGACGCCGCGGCGTGGGCCGAGCTGCTGCGGGCGACGGGCGGTGAGCTGAGCCGCGCCGCGCGCGCGCGCCGCCCACCGGGGTTGCCCCGCGCGGCGAGCGTGTACCTCGACGCCCCGCTCGCCGCGGGCGTCGCGGCGCGCCTGCGCGCGGGCGATCCGCTCGACGCCGCCCTCCAGGGCGAGCTCGCGGCGCGGCGCGCGCGCGTGGTGCGGCACGCGCCGCTCGACGTGTGCGACGACGCGGCGCTGCGGGTCGCGCAGGTCGTGACCAGCCTCCAGCAGGGCGGCGCCGAGCGGATCGCGATCGACCTCGCGACCGAGCTGCCGCGCCGCGGCATCCGCTCGCGCGTCTACGCGGTGTACCGGCCGACCCGCCCCACGTTCGGCGCGCCCCCGGGGACGCTCGACCTCTCCGGGGCGCGCGGCGATCGCGAGGCGCGCTTCGATGCGCTCGCCCGCGGGCTCGCCGCGTGGGGCGCGGATCTCGCGCACGCGCACCTGCTCGACGCCGACGACCTCGCGCGCCTCTCCGCGCGCGGGTACCGGCCGCTCGTCACGGTGCACAACGTGGCCGCGGGGTGGCCGGCGGGGCTCGATCGTCTCGGTCCGGACGACGCGGCGCTGCTCGTGGCGTGCGCGCGCGCGGTCGAGGTGGAGCTCGCCGCGTGCGCGCTGCCGGTGCCGCGGCGCACGGTCTGGAACGGGATCGACCTCGGGCCGGCGGAGGCGGCGCGCCGATCGGCGGGGCCGGCGGCGGCTCGCGAGGCGGCGCCGGAGGCCCGCGAGGCGGCGCCGGAGGCCCGCGGGGTCGGCTCGGCCGTGGCCGCGGCGTGGCGGCGGCGCCTCGAGATCGCGCCGGACGATCTCGTCCTGCTCGCCGTGGCGAACCCGCGGCCGCAGAAGCGGCTGCACCTCCTGCCCGCGATCCTCGCGGCCACGCGGGCCGCGCTCGCGGCGGCCGGCGATCCGCGGGCGGCGCGGCTCGTGATCGCCGGGAGCGCCTCGCCCGGCAGCGAGCCGGCGCTCGCCGCGGAGGCGGAGCTCCGCCGCGAGATCGACCGGCTCGGCCTGCGCGCCGACGTGCGCTTCGCGGGGGCGGTCGCCGACGTGGCCGGCCTGCTCGCGGCGGCCGACGTGCTCGTATCGCCGAGCGCCCACGAGGGGCTGAGCCTCGCGCACCTCGAGGCGCTCGCGGCGGGCCTGCCGGTCGTCGCGACAGGCGCCGGTGGCACGGCGGAGATCGCGGCCGAGACCCCGGCGCTGGTCCACCTGCCGCTCGACGCCGCGCCGGAGCGGTTCGCCGGGGCGATCGCGGCGGCGGCGCGCGATCGCCCCGCGCAGCCGGGCGGCCGGGAGGTCGTGGCGCGGCACTTCAGCGTCGCGCGGATGGCCGAGGGCTATGCGCGGCTCTACCCGCGGGCGATCGCGCGCAACTGCGGCCTGCGCCGGGGGGACGGGCTGCTCCTCGTCACGAACAACTTCTCGACCGGCGGTGCCCAGTCGAGCGCGCGGCGGCTGCTGCTCGGCCTGGCGGCGGCGGGCGTGCGCGGCCGGGCGGCCGTGATCGAGGAGCAGCCGGAGTACCCGACGCCGGGTCGGCGGGCGCTCGCGGCCGCCGGCATCCCGGTGCTGGCGGTGCCGCCGCCGGCCGACGTCGAGCCGGCCGAGGCGGTGGAGCGCCTCCTGCGCGCGATCGAGGAGGACCCGCCCGAGGCCGTGCTGATGTGGAATGTGATCGCCGAGCACAAGGTGCTCCTGGCCGACGGGCTGCTCGACGTTCCGCTCTTCGACATCAGCCCGGGGGAGATGTATTTCGCCTCGCTGCGCCGCTATTTCGCGTCGCCGCGCCGCGGGCTGCCGTACCGCGCCCCGCGCGACTACGGCGCCCGCCTGGCCGGGGTGATCGTCAAGTACGGGGCCGAGGCGGCGCTCGCCGCCGAGGTGCTCGGGGCGCCGGCGCACGTGGTGCCGAACGGCGTCGTTCTCGGAGCGCGCGCGCTCGTCGCTGGAGGCGTGTCGCCGCGGCCGCGCGCGTCCGGCGGCGAGGGCGCGCGGCTCGCGATCGGGACGGCGGCGCGCGTCCACCCGCACAAGAAGCTCGACGAGCTCCTCGCCGCGCTGCGCCTCGCCGCGCCGCGGCTGCCGCCGCACGTGCTGCGCATCGCGGGCGGCGTCGAGCGCGGCGCCGAGGCGCACGCCGAGGCGCTGCGGCGGATGGCGGCGGGGCTCTCGGTCGAGTGGGTCGGCGAGGTCGCCGACACGCGCGCTTTCCTGAGCGATCTCGATATGTTCGCGCTGATCGCCGAGCCCGCGGGGTGCCCGAACGCGTCGCTGGAGGCGATGGCCGAGGGGCTGCCGGTCGTGGCCACGGCGGTCGGCGGCATGTCCGAGCAGGTGGACGACGGCGTGACGGGGCGGCTGGTGCCGCCGGGCGACGCGGAGGCGCTCGCCGGGGCGCTCGTGGAGCTGGCGGAAGACCCGGCGCGGCGGGCGCGCATGGGGGCGGCGGGGTGGGAGCGCGCGCGGGAGCGGTTCTCGCTGGAGAGGATGGTCGCCGACTACGTGCGCGTGTGCCTGGGTGGGCGGGAGGGGCGGGGGAGGGGAGGGGAGCGGGGAGGAGCCGCGTGAGGGCGGCCGTGGCCAGATGTCTGGCTGTCCGCTTTCCTGGCTGGGACGCCTCACAGCGGCCCCGCCCTACCATGGTCAGGGCCAGCGTCGTTCGTGCTTGAGCTGCTCGCGCAGGGCAGAGAGCTCCGGTCCCGCCATGGCCTCGAGGGCTGTCTCGCGGTCCGGTGGCAGGGCGATGCCGAGCACCTCGCACAGGTCCCGCACCGCGGTTCGCAGTCCCCGCGTATGCCCTTCCTCCCGGACCGCCTCGATGTCTGCGTAGCCCCTGCGCTGGAGCAGGTTGCGCAGGGTCGCCTCGTGCGCGGCCTCGCGATCGTAGAGCGCCTCGACCAGCACCGGGTTCTTCAGCACGCCCGGCGCGACCAGCGCCTCGCCCGGGAAGGCCACGCGCGCCGGCAGACGCCGGGTCCGCTGCGCGCCGGCGCTCGCCTGCGGCCTGCGCTCCGGCGCCTTCTGCCCGGACGAGGTCGAGGCCTCGTAGACCTCGACGCGCCGCGCGCCCTGAAGGCGCACCACCCAGATCCAGCGCGTGCCGGCCGCCAGCAGCTCGTCGATCTTGCTTTGCAGCTCCGCCTCGTCTTGGCCTGTGTCCGCGTACTCCACGGCCAGCGGCGGCGCTTCGGTGGCCCAGCCGGGCTCGTCCGGGATGGGGCCGACCGCGATGTCGGGCGCGCGCAGCATCTCCGGCCGCGGAGAGACGCCGAGATCGACCGCGGCGGCCTCGGCGAGCGGATCGCTGTCGAGCACCTCAAAGCCGGTGCCGTTGCTCCGGCCGCCGCGGCGACCGCTGGGCAGGCACTCGACCAGGCGGCCTTCCGACAGCTCGTAGGGATCTCCCGGGCGAAGCTGGTCGGCGGTCACGGGATGGCGGGGAGGCGCGGTCATCGAGTTTCTCATGTAGATCTATTCCGGGCAGGGCGTGGCGGCCATCTGGAGACGCGTGAGAGCTGGCGTGGCCAGACGTCTGGCTGTGCTCTTCCGTAGCTCGGACGCCGCACAGCGGCCGCGCGCTTACAGGGTCATGGCCAGCGTCGTTCGTGCTTGAGCTGCTCGCGCACGGTTGAGAGCTCCGGGGTAGAGCGACGCGCTGTAGGGTCACGGCGGGCCTCATCCATTGGCGCGGACCGCCCGGGGCGACCGGTCACAGGAGCGCGCGAGGAGACGGAGCGAAGCGCTTGCTCCTGGCGCGGGCAGGGGGGTAGCTTGCGGGTGAAACCATGCGCTTCCGTGTCGAGAACCTGGGACCGCTGCGCGAGGCGGAGGTGGACCTGTCCAAGGACATGATCGTCCTCACAGGGCCGAACAACACGGGAAAGACGTACTTCGCGTGGAGCGTGTACGGTCTCCTGCGCACGCCTCCGAAGGGGCTGGAGGGCATCGGCAAGAAGCTCCTGGCGGCCGCGGGGGCCGAGGTCGACCTCACGCCGCTGTGGGACGAATGTCTGTCGGACGTCGCCCGGGCTTTTCAGGGCAACCTGCGTAGCTGCTTCGCGGCGCCGGCTCATTCTTTCGATCGGACGAAGATCGATCTCCGCGTCGACGATCCCGCGTGGCTCTCCGAGCGGCTGTCGCCACTGGAGATGGCGCGCCATCTCGGGGCGATTTCTTCCGGCCCGACCGTCCGTTTGACCGATGATTTGAGTGTTTCATTGGACGTTCGACCGCCCGCCCAAGCGGCTATCCGCCTCCTTGGGCGCGCTGCCGACGGATCCAATTCGAACGACATTGGATGGGACAGCGTTCCCGCCGAGCTTCAGGAATTTTTGCCGACCGTGGCGGGCCGTCTTCTCGGGTCGGTGATGACCTGGTTCACGATGGGATGCGATGTTTTTCCTGCGGAGCGAATCGCGGTCAACATCTTCGCTAAAGAGCTTGCCTTGAAGAGGATGGAGCTCGTCAACGAGGTACTCGAGGAGAGCGACGAGCGGGGAGCCGCCGACGCGTTCGGCGCCGTCTTGCGACGGGCCGGTCGTTACCCGTGGCCCATTCAGCACAGCCTGCTCGTCGCGAACGACATGGCCAACCTCGCAAAGAAGGAAAGCAAGCACGCGGATCTCGCGAGCGAGATCGAATCGGCCATCCTCGGCGGTGTGGTGCGCGTTTCGGAGCACGGTGAGCTCACCTTTGCGCCCCACCAGGCCAGCGGTGAACACCTCGCCATTCATCTCACCGCCTCCGTCGTCAAATCACTGGCGAGCCTCGTCTTCTACTTTCGCCACCTCGCGCGAGGCCGCGAGCTCCTGATCCTCGATGAGCCCGAGCTCAACCTCCACCCTGACAACCAGCGCAAGATCGCGCGCATCTTGGCGAAGGCAGTCAACCGAGGCTTCAAGGTCATGATGAGCACCCACAGCGATTATATCATCCGGGAGCTCAATCATCTGATCATGCTGGGGACCCCCTCGGAGAAGACGCATCGCTTGGCCGAGGAGCTCGGCTACGACCCAGCCTGTCTCATCCACCCCGAGCGAATCGGTGTTTACCTTTTTCAGGACGGTACCGCGCGCCCGATCGAGGTCAACGAGACGGGCTTTGACGTCAAGACTATCGAGGACGAGATCGTCAAGGTGAACAGCGTCACCCAGCGCCTGTTCGCCGAGCTCTTCGAGTGACGCATGTCCACGCTCCTTCAGGCCGTCAATGCCATCCTACGCGATGAGTTCAAGGTTCATGGCACCATCCGGATCGAGGAGCGTCATGCCCTGAGCAGCTGCGAGCCGGTAGTCCTCCAGAAGCGCGGTCTGGCGGTAGTGCTCAAGCTTGACGCGCAACCTCCGGCCGCGTGTGAGCGAACCGACTGCCCGCGCACATTCTCGGTAGGTGACCGCATCTTCCCGCTCTTCGTGGCGCGGCCCGGGGTTCACTCGATCTGCGACTACATCATCTTTTACCAGCACCGCGAAGAGACGGGAAACCCTGTGTATGTATTCCTGTGCGAGCTGAAATCCGGCAGGATTGACGGCTCCAGGCAGCAGATCGAGAACGGAAGGATCCTCGCCGAGCACATCCTGCGGATGGCTGCTCATCACCAGATCGACGAGGTTGTCCGGGAAGGTCCGGAGATCCGCTATCGGGGCATCATCTTCGCGCCGAGATTGCCCGAGCCAAAGAGCAGCTCCCGGCGACCCAAGTGCCCGTACGAGCCCTATCCCGACGGCATGCAGGATCTGCTGGTCGTCCGTTGCCGCGCCGGAGGAACGCGCGAGCTACACTATTTCTGTGCTTGAGGGCTTTCACGGGGAAGGCTCGACCGCGCGCACTGCCGCGGTCGAGCCCGCCGCACCTGGGCAGCCGGCGCTGCGCTGGCGTAGATGGCCACGTAGGACGCGCCCGGAGCGGCCTTGCCGATGCCGACCGTATCCGCCCCTTCTATGCCCTGGATCTTGTTGAAGGTCGCCCTCTCGTCCCAGCGCGTGATGTGCTCGGTCCCGTAGATCGTGGCGCCGGTCCCGTACAAACGGCCCCATGGCGCGGCTCGGCGCTGCGGGTTTGCGCAGCGCTGCATTGTGGCAACGGATCGCGCGCACCGGCTCCGCGTCACGAGATCTCGCGCCGAGATCAGCGGGCCGAGAACGGCCAGATCGTCTGTTCCAGCTCGGGGAGCGAGGAGACCTGGGACTCCCATCCTTCGATCCTGAGCTGGTATCGGAGGTTGCTGTACCGGTGCAGGAGCGCGAGCGCCATCAGCTTGCGGCTCAGCGCCGGGCTCAGGTCGGTGATCCGGTATCCACAGGCGCCCAGAAAGGCGCGCTGGAGGTCCGCGCTGCCAGCGGCCAGGAAGAGGCACGGGCCGAGCAGGTCGACCTCGGGCGGCCCGAGGCACGCGTCCGCGAAGTCGATCATGCCGGTGACGCGCCACGTCCCGTCCATCGGGGTCACGAGGAGGTTCTCCGGCGTGTATTCCCCCGTCAGGAGGACCGGGACCACGGAGGTCGGCAGGAGAGGGCGGGCGGACGCCAGGTACGCCGGGATCTGGGAGACCAGGTGCTCGGGCAGGCGCATTCGCCGGTGGCGGCCCTCGCATCCGGCGATCTGGCGCTCGACGAACGCGTCCCAGCCGAGGTCGATGCTCTCCAGTCCGCCGGTGGGCAGCGCGTGAGCGGCCCTCATGATCTCGCCGATGCGGGCGAGCGCCTCGACCCGCTCCGCGCCGCTCAGCGCGGGCCAGACCTCTTCCAGCGTGCGCCCCGGGAGGCGCGACATCACGAGATAGGGCCACCCGTCGAGCTCCGCTTCCCGGAGGATCTCCGGCGTGGCCACCGGGACCTTCCCGTGGAAGCGCGCGAGCGCGAGGCGCTCGGCCTCGAACTGGTGCCGCAGGAAGGGCGGAAACAGCTTGATGATCTGGCCCGCGTCGTTCGAGACAACGACGTTGGTCCCGCGCTCGAACGCGGAGAGGCCGCTCGTCGTCAGGCCGTGGCGCTCGCACACCGCGCGGACCGCCGGGAGAAAGGCGCCCAGATCGGCGCGGATCCGGTCGAATTCGCCGGGGCCGTCGAACGGCGGGAACAGGGCTCGAATACTCGGGAATGCGCTGGGATCGGGCGGCATGAAGGAGCGGGCATCGTAACCCGCGCGCCTGGGAGTCGCCATGGCGGCATCGACCCGTGCGGCTTCCGGCGAGCGTGGCCGGCGCGCGCAGATCCCCGGCGCGGGGCGGCGCGAGCTGTCCGGGGTCCTCGTGCGAGGCGCGGCCGAGCACCCGTTAAAAGGGCACGTCTGGGATGGGAGCGCGATCCAGCTCCGGTGCTGCTGGCTCTGGAGCCGGAGGCCGCTTGGCGGGCTCGGGCGCAGCCGTATGCGGTGCTCTGGGCCTGGCCGCCGGCGGCGGTCGTGCTGCCTTGGTCGGCAGCGGCGGGGCCGGTCGCACCAGCGTGTCTCCGGGGACGTTCGCCGCCGCCGCCTCCGCCGAGGAGGGCTCGTCAGGGGTCGTCTGCGGCTCGTACGAGGAGGGCTCTCCGGGGGTCACGCTCGGCGGCGGCTCCTGCGAGGTCTGTTGTTCTGCCAGCGTCCCGGCGGCGCCTCGCTCCGGCTCCGGCGCGGTCGCCGAGGAGACCTCCGCGCCCGCCTCGCCCCGGCCGTGTGTGCCGCCCTCTCCCACGGCGACCGTGACGCCGGCGCCGAAGATCAACGCCGTCGCGACGCCGAACACCAGCATCGCGCGCGTGGGCGCCTGCGGCCTCGCCTCCTGCGCCGTCGCTCCGGCGCCGGTCAGGGTGCCGGGCGTCGCCGACCGGGGCGCGGCCGGCGGAGCGCTGAGCTGCACGGCGCGCAGCGGTATCGTCCCGCTCATCCTCGGCTGAGCGGAGCTCGGTGTGCCGGAACAGGGATATTGCAGATCCGGGATCGACGGCGACGCCATGCCGGCGAGCCGGCGGAGATCGCCGATCATCTCGCCGATCGACTGGAAGCGCTGGGCCCGGTCGCGGGCCAGCGCCCGCGCGAAGAAGGCGTCGATCGCCGGCGGCAGGTCGGGCGCGAGCTGGGAGGCGCTCGGCACGGGCGTGACAAGGATGTTGGCGATCACCGCGCCGAGCTGCTCCCCCTGAAACGGCAGCTCACCCGTGACAGCGCAAAAGAGGATGACCCCGAGCGACCAGAGGTCGCTGCGCGGGTCCACGTCCTTTTCGCCCCGGACTTGCTCCGGGCTCATGTAGTGAGGGGAGCCGAGCAGCTCGCCGGTGCGCGTCACCTCGTCCGTGAGATGAGCGCGGGTCTCCTTGACGATGCCGAAGTCGAGGACCTTGACGACCTCTTCCTGCTCCTCCTCCACGCGCACGAGAAAGAGGTTGGCCGGCTTGAGATCGCGGTGGACGAGGCCGGCCTCGTGCGCGCGACGGATGGCCTTGCCGGCCTGCACGAGGATGAGCGTGGCGTCCACGAGGGAGAGCCGCCCGACGCGCTGGAGCCGCGTGCCCAGGTCCTCGCCCTGGAGCAGCTCCATCACGAGGAACGGGGTGTCGTCGTCGATGCCGTAGTCCTGGACGTAGACGACGTGCGGGCTCTGGAGGCTCGCCGCGATCCTCGCCTCGCGCTCGAAGCGGGCGAGGAACGTGGACGACGTCGCGTACGTCGGCGCCATGAACTTGACCGCGACGCGAGAGCCCAAGTTGACGTGCCGCGCCACCCACACCGAGCCCATCCCGCCGGCCGAGAGCGGTCGCTCAAGACGGTACTTCCCACCTACGACGGAGTCCGGGGCATAATGCATGGTGATGGCCTCCTCCTGGCTGCCGAGGGAGGTGAGATGAGCCTACAGGATAGGAATGGTTCCGGCCACGATGAGCCGGGAGATGACAGATAGATTGTTCTTCCGTGCGCCACGTTCCGGGCGACTCCAGGCTTCACACGGCCACAAGGCGACCGGCGATCGCCAACACCCCCTCAGGGCCGCCCGAGGCGGCCGGCACGCCGGCACGCACTCTCGAGCAAGACCGAGATCGAGCGCTGGCGCGCGTCTGTCCCTGGCTGTCCACCCTCGCTGATAAAATTCAGTAATATCTGGCGCGGCAAACGTGCTCTGTCGAGCGCCGGAGCGCGAAGGACGCGCGAAGGCGGGCTCCGCTCGCCTACAGTGCGTGGATGAGAATCTTGACCTGGTTGACTCTGGGGCTCCTGTGCGCGGCGTGTGGTGACGGCGGCGATCCGTCCGGCCTGGGAGGAGGCGGAGCCGGGGGGGCCACCGCGGCGCCCGCGGGCAGCGGCGGCGGTACGGGGGGCGGCGGCGGCGACGCCGGCAGTACCGTCGGCACCGGCGGCGCCGTCGGTACCGGCGGCGCCGGCGCGGGAGCCGGGGGCGACGCGACGGGCGGATCGTCGGGCGTGGGCGTCGATCCCGCCGCGCCTGACGCCATCTTCCTTCACCCGGCGGGGGCGATGGGCAACATGGTGTGGAACATCGCGATCGCCGGAGCGGAGGACGGGGGCGCCTACGTGAGCGGCGAGGGGTTCGGCGAGATCACGCTGGGCGACCGGACGATCACCCAGCTGGGTGCGTTCCTCGTCCGCCTCGATCCCGAGGGCCATCTCCTCTGGTCGGCGCCCATCGTCACGGCGCAGCAATCCGGGGCGACGGCCGTGACCGTCGATCGAGCGGGCAATGTGCTCTTCGCGGGCGAGCTCTATGGCGATGTCACGATCGGGGACGCGAAGCTGTCCGGCGCGACGGACGACTCCGACGCCATGGTGGCCAAGCTCGACGCCGACGGCGCCCTGCTCTGGGCGAGACGCTTCGCCTCGGCGGCCACGGATCGCTGCTTTGCCATCGCGACCGACGCCACGGGCCATGTCTACGTGGGTGGTTATGTCGACGACGACATCGACTTCGGCGACGGGCTCGTGGCGGTGGATGGCGAGTCCCCGTTCCTCCTGAAGCTCACGCCGGACGGCGACGTCGCCTGGGCCAAGGTGTTCAACAACCCCGGCGGCGCGGGCAGCGCCGTGGCCGGCATCGCCGTTCACGAGGGGGGCGACGTGTCGATCACGGGCTACGCCGACGGGCCGCTGACCATCGAGGGCGAGGCGCTGTCGCTGCCTGCCGGCTCGACCATGATGGGCTTCATCGCCCGCTTCTCGAGCGCGGGGGAGGGCCGGCTCGCGCGGCGCTTCGGCGGGCCCGAGTTCGACATGGGCAACGAGATCGCCGTCGGTGACGGCACGTTCCTCGCCGGCACGGTGAGCGGCGAGAGCGATGTGCTCGGGACGACGGTGGACGCGGACCTCGAGGGGACGCCGTTCGTCGCGAAGCTCACCGAGAGCGGGACCGCCGAGTGGGTGATCACGCCGGAGCCGAGCGGCACGATGTACGGCCTCGCGCCCGACATGGCGGGCGGCGTCCACGCGGCGGGTCGCTACGACGATAACGTCACCTTCCACTACACCCCGTTCGCGCTGCACGCGAGCGCGTCCTCGGAGGTCACGGCGCTCCAGCGCTACGCGTCGAGCGCCGGCTCCTCCGAGGGCATGGCGCTCACCTCCGGCGGCACGCTCTGGGTCGCGGGCCTCTTCCACGGTTCCATCGACGTCGGATCGGGCCCCGTGGAGTCGCCGAGCACGAGCGGATTCGTCCTCCGCATCCCGCGTCGCTGAGCTCCCGTCACGGCGACAGCACGCTGCGTCCGCGCTCGGCGTGCTGCGCTGCGCAAGCGCGGCCCCTGCGCGCCAGCACGATAACGCCTGCGAGACCTGTTGCGCTCTCCTTGCCGGCGTCTAGAATCCACAATGCCATGATAAAATTCTTGCACAATTCAAGTCTCATCGTCGTTGGGCTCACCCTTGCTCTCGGCGTCGTGGCCTGTGGAGGCGACGACCCGGCGGGCGACCGCACCGCGGGCGACAGCGGCACGGGCGGGGCGAGCACGGGGTCGGGCGGCGGGGCGAGCACGGCGTCGGGGGGCGGGGCGAGCACGGCGTCGGGGGGCGGGGCGAGCACGGCGTCGGGAGGCGATCCCGATCCCGATCCCGCGGACGCGCGGACCTTCGACCACCGGCACGCGACGCTCGACGGCATCCCGGCGAGCTGCATCGATGCGCTCAAGTCGGCTGACTTCGTCTTCCATTATGCCCATCGCTCGCACGGCTACCAGATCATCGTGGGCGCCGAGAGCCTCGAGGCAAACTCTCCCGCCTACGGCTTCGAGACGGAGTATTGCGGCGTCCCGGCGGAGACCGGCGTCTTTCGGATGTGGGACGGGATGATCGACAACAACCTCGTCGTGGGCGACCAGTACTGGGCGACCGATGCCGGGGTCGGCGAGCTGCGCACCATTCTCAGCGAGCACCCGGAGATCCGGTACACGATGTGGGCGTGGTCGTCCGAGATCTCCGAGCAGACCGAGGAGGACGTGCAGCGCTACCTCGACGTGCTCGACGCGCTCGGGCAGGAGTTCCCGGAGGTGACCTTCATCTACATGACCGGGCCAGGGGACGAGGAGTACAACGGCGTGAACCGCGCGCAGCGCAACCAGCAGATCCGCGACTTCTCCCGGGAGCACGGGAAAATCCTCTATGACTTCGAGGATCTCGACGTTCACTGGGACGGCGAGCGGCACACCGCGGAGGTCGAAGGCGTCGAGATACCGATGCAGCACCCGCGCTTCGACGTGGAGACGTCCGGCAACGCGGAGTACGAGCACACCCACACGACGCAGGGCAGCTGCGAGAGCAAGGCCATGGCCTTCTGGCGCATGATGGCCGAGCTCGAGGGGTGCGCGCAGTAGCCCCGGGCCTCGCTTGCGGGCGCGCGCGGCCGCCGGGATCACCCCACGAGCCTCTGTCTTTCCTGTCGGTTAAGTCCCGGTTTCGGGCGGACGACTCTGCTGGATCGCGTCGCTCGCGCCTTGCGGGCCGCCTCGCGCGCATGCTACTCGCATCTCGCACGGGCACGGATCCCCGCGCTTCCGGCGCGGGGCGCCGCCTGGCAGCCGATCGGAGGCGGGCCATGGACAGCGCGATACCGCTCGGGAAGAAGCAGATCATCGACGGCCAGCTGCGGGTCTACTATTACGGCTACTGGATCAAGGCGTACGAGGCGCCGGCCGACACGCTGCGCGCGAAGAAGCGCCTCATCGAGGCGCTGACGCGGCGCCTGTTCAACCATGTCGAGCACGGCATCAACGTGCCGGGGAGACGGCTGGACGAGGCGCGGCGCGCCTTCGAGTCCGAGACCGACCCGCAGCGCAAGCGCGTCAAGGGCGCCATGCTCGCCGGCGCGATCTTCAATCGCGCGGCGGATATCTTCACCAAGCTCGTCGAGATCCAGGAGCTCGGCGTCGCGATCGAGCCCGACAACGCCCTCATGCGCGAGTGCGGAGAGCACCTCCTCGAGGCGCTGACCCTCGGGAAGATGGTGCTCCACCGCAGCGGGGAGGAGGGGCTCGACGAGCTCTGGGGAGAGCCGTTCAAGGCCTTCTCCTTCCCGATCGAGGCGTTCTACAACAGCCGGTACGTGAAGATCGCACAGAGCATGAGGGCGATCGACGGCATTCGCGACGAGATGCTCGCCACCTTCGCGGGCCTGCCGATGTTCGCCGGGCTGGACCGCCTGGCCTGCGAGCTCGCGCACGCGGCCAAGGTGAAGTGCGAGACGCTGCGCACCGACGCCGAGATCTTCGAGGTCTGGACGTCGTTCGTCGTGTCGGCGGAGAAGCTCGCCGCCTTCCAGCCGCTGCTCGGCCCGGACGCCTCGCCCGCCGAGCGGGAGCAGGCGGCCCGGGGCGTCGAGCTGATCGTCCGCGGCAAGAACGTGATCTCGTACATCACGCGCGCGCGTGTGCCCATGCCCAAGACCACGAGCGAGCTCATGGATCGGTACGCGCGGTACCGCGCCGCGTACGGCGCCGCGCCCGCGTCCGGGACCGCGCGCAGCGTCGCCTGAGCCCGGCCGGGCGCCCGGGCCCTGCGACCGGCTACCCCGCCCCGCGCGCCGGGACGAGCTGGATCGCCTTCTCCGGGCAGGCGACGACGCAGAGGCCGCATGCCTGACATCGCGCCGCGTCCGGCGTCATCGCCGTCTTCCGGCCGTGGACGAGCGATTTGAGCTTGCCGCGCAGCGAGAGGGCCTCGAAATCGGCGCTCGCGATGCGGGCGACCTCGAAGACTTGATAGGGGCACACCTCGACGCAATCGCCCTTCGCCTCGCACCGGTTCCGGTCCACCACGGGACGGAAGGCGCCCGGCTCGGCCCGGCACTGCTCTCCCGGCCTGTCCCGGCGCGAGGCCGCGCGCCGCGCCTTGTCCTTGTTCAACGATTCTGCCATCTGCGTGCCTCCCACCGCCGCCCGCGCGGGGCGCTCAAAAACAGCTCACGCCGCTCGCCTGCGAACCCGTGTCGCCGTGGGTCCCGTCGGCGGCTTCGGCTTGGTGCCGCCGGGCACCCTTGCGTGGGCCGCGGGACCACCCGGGTGACGCTCTTGCGTGTTCTCGACAGTTGCAGCCCGGCGCTCTGCAGCCTCGGCGGCGAACTGCGCGGCACGTTGGGCCTGGTCCTTGTCGAGGCAGCACTTCTTGTACTTCTGGCCCGAGCCACAGTGGCACGGGTCGTTTCTTCCCAGCTTCATAACGATCTCCCGACGCGCGCGACGCTGCGCGGAAGGCCTCGGCGGCCTCACCGAAGGGGCTCGCGTGGGCGTGCCAGCGTCGCGCGCGCAACGTCACGCCCGTCGCGAGCGCAACGCTACGGTGGCGTCAGGCCCACGAGGGGAGCGCCCGAGCGTGCCGGCGGATGCGACGAATCTGCCGGCGCGCGGTGCGCGCTCCCTTGCTGCAGGCTGATTCCCGTCGCCATCGCCGCCGAGTGTACGGCATGGCTGGACAGTGATCAAGAACCACTGGACGTAGGGTCCTGTGCTCGGGACCTCTTCTCGGGGCCTGCCACCGCCTCGCGGATCGTTCGCCGGGGTACGCGCGAGGCACTCCGTGGCGAGTGGTCGAAGGCAACGGCAGAGTCGCTCACTCCGGTGAGCGCCGACCCATGACGGCGACGAGGAGCGCGCTGCCCAGCAGCTCTCCCGCCACCTGTCGGAGCCAGGCGGGGCCGCGCATGCGCTACGCCAGCGCCGTGGGGTCGAGGTTCTCCGGCTTCCCGGCGAGCTCGTCCGGCGTGAGCCGGGCGTAGATCTCGACGAGGTTGCCGTCAGGGTCCTCGAGCCAGTGGCCCCTCGGGGAGGTCGAGCAGGGCGTCGAGCACCTCGAGCCTCGCCAGGATCTGGTCCCGTGCGGTCCGGAACCGTGTCAGCATCTCCTCGCGCGGGATCGACGGATCCTTGCTCGCCGGATCCTGAATGGGCCAGTGCAGCCGGCGCGCCTTGCCGAGGAAGACCGGGCAGACCTCCTCGGCGCAGAGGGTGATGACCGTGCCCACGGTGGCGGCGTCGATCGTCTGCACGGACTTCGCATCGTGGTCAGGCCTTGCTCTCGGGAGTGCTCGGGCCGGCGCATGCGGGCGGCGCGACCTCGAGCGGGGTGTCGGGGAAGAAGCGCCGCTGCGCCCACAGGGCGACGTTCACGAGGCCGATGAGGACGGGCACCTCGACGAGAGGACCGATGACCGCCGCGAACGCCGCGCCGCTGTGAATGCCGAAGCTCGCGATCGCGACAGCGATGGCCAGCTCGAAGTTGTTCGACGCAGCCGTGAACGAGAGCGTCGCCGACTGCTTGTAGTCCGCGCCGACGCGCTTGCTCATGAAGAACGACACCGCGAACATCAGCACGAAGTAGATGAGCAGCGGCGCCGCGATGCGAAGGACGTCGAGCGGCAGCTGCACGATGGTCTCGCCCTTCAGCGAGAACATCACCACGATGGTGAACAGCAGGGAGACGAGCGTGATGGGGCCGATGCGAGGCACGAACGCCTCCTCGTACCAGTCACGCCCCTTCGCGCGCACGAGCGCCCGTCGCGTGAGGAACCCGGCGGCGAAGGGCACACCGAGGTAGATGGCCACGCTCGTCGCGATCTCGCCGATGCTGATGTTCACGACGGCTCCCTCGAGTCCGAGCCAGGTCGGCAGGAGCGTGGCGAAGAAGTACGCGTAGATCGAGAAGAACAGGACCTGGAAGATCGAGTTGAAGGCCACGAGCCCGGCGCAGTACTCGGTGTCGCCCCTGGCGAGATCGTTCCAGACGATGACCATCGCGATGCAGCGCGCGAGCCCGATGAGGATGAGGCCGAGCATGTACTCGGGCTCGTCGCGCAGGAACACCACCGCGAGCCCGAACATCAGCAGCGGGCCAATGATCCAGTTCTGGACCAGCGACAGGGTGAGCACCCGCGTGTTGCGGAAGACCTTGCCGAGCTCCTCGTAGCGGACCTTGGCGAGCGGCGGGTACATCATCAGGATCAGCCCGGCCGCGATGGGAATCGACGTCGTGCCGACGCTCATGTTGTTGAGCGCAGTCGTGAAGCCGGGCGCGAGGAAGCCGAGGGCGACGCCCAGGCCCATCGCGAGGAAGATCCAGAGCGTCAGGTAGCGGTCGAGGAAGGAGAGCTTGCCGAGCAGGCCGGCGTTCGCGTGGGTCATGCGAGTTCAGTTTCTTGTGGTCTGCGAGGCGTCCGTACCCGACTGCGCTGTCATGGCGCTGCCTCCGCTCTCACCTGGCCAGGCTCAGCGAAGAGAGCGAGCCGGGCTTGTGACGCCGGTGGAACAGCACATGGCGGGGTCGAGCACGCGGAGGGTCACGGACATGGGGACTTCATTTCGTTCATCGTCGATAAACGATAATGTGGACGTGCGACGGCCATCAGAGCCCCCCGACGAGGGCCTTCAGACGCCGGAGCGCCCGGGGCTCGATGCAGTAACAGACGCGGGGGCCGTCGACGTCGCCGCGGATGAGGCCGGCCTCCTTGAGCACCTTCAGGTGCTGCGAGACCGTCGACTGCGCGAGCGGCAGCTCGTCCACGATGTCGCCGCAGACGCACGCGTTCTTCCGGATCAGGATACGCACGATCTTCACGCGCGCCGGGTGTCCGAGCGCCTTCGACAGGCTGGCCAGCTCCTCGTCGGCCTCGTCGCCCTCGATCGGCCGGAGGTCTACCTGCTCGTTCGCAGGCGGACAGCAGCGGTCGGCCGCCTCTGGCGTCGTTCTCATCGTAAGGTGACGATAGGAGATGATGCGCCCTCTGTCAATCGGCGGATTTCACCCCTGGTCGTCGCCGTGAGGCGCTCGGGCGTCGCGTCGAGGAGGGGACGGCCCGGCGCGCGGTGGCCTCAGGCGAGGCCAGGCCGCGCGAAGTGTGAAGAGGACCGCAAGGACCGCAAGGGGCGCAAGGGGCGCAAGGGGGGAGAAGAATATAATTCTATCTCTGTTCCCTTGCGCCTCTCGCGCCCTTGCGGTCTCTCGTCTGACTGGGTGGGCGGTCCCGCGCCCGCGGTGCCGGAGGCGGGCTTGACGGGCAACGAGGGCTCCCTTGCCGCCGCGCCCCCCGGGCACGCGCTGGCCCGGAGCGACGCTACCGACCCCCCCGCGGTGGACACTGGCGCCCCCGAAGGCGGCCGGTTGGGCCCGCGTTGGGCCGCACCTCGCTTCACGGTCTGCCGGGGAGCTCGCATCGCCCATCGATCCGACGGGAGGCCCGTTCACCGGCGCGCCGTGTCCCACTCGGGGCTGCTCAGGAAGTACGTATCGTAGAGCTCCTGCACGTCGCGCAAGGTCTCGGGCGGCTCCTCGCCTTGCGCGATGCGCGTGAGCTTGCGGAAGTACTCGAAGCGCTCGACCCCTGGCGTGATGACGATCAAGAGCTCCGCGCTCTTGCCGCGCGCGGCCGCGAAGGCGTGGGCGACCCGGGGCGGGACCACGAGGAGATCGCCCCTCTCGGCCGTCACGATGTCGCGCCCCGAGAGGACCTGCACGGCGCCGTCGAGCACGTAGAACATCTCGGCCGAGCCGTCGTGGCGGTGTGGCCGCGCGCCGTCCGCGTCCTTCGCGAGCGTCACACGTACGGTGGAGAGGGCTCCGCCCGTCGCGCTGCTGTCCGCGAGGAGCTGGATCCTCGCGGTGGGGGAGCCGACGACCTCCGCGTCGGAGCCCCGAGCCACGACCGACCGATCGAAGCCAAGCTGGATGATCGACATGCCGCCCAGTGAAGCACCCGAGGGAGGGTGCGCTCACCTGGAAAAAAGTGCGTAGCGCGCCCGCGGGTCGCGGCGCGGAGGTGGCCCTTCGATGGCGGGTAAGCTATTGAGTCGAGGTCGCTTCTTCAGGAGGGGGGATCGCGCAGGGACCCACCGTCACCCGAGGCGGGATACAGCGCCGGAGCCTGCGGCCATGCACGCCTTGAGGCCCTCCTGGAGGTTGCGCAGCGTCACGATCCGCTCGAGGTCCATGCCGAGCGACACGACGGTCTGCGCCACCGCGGGTCGGATGCCGGTCACCACCACGCGGGCGCCGAGGAGCTCCACCGCGCGCACGATGCGGATCAGATGATCGGCCGTGCCCGTATCCACCGCATCGACCGCGGTCAGATCCAGGATGACGTGGCGCGTCTGGCTGTCGACGATCGCGCCGAGCAGCCGCTCCATCATCGCGGACGCGCGCTGGCTGTCGAGCCCCCCCATGACAGGCACGGTGAGCACGCCGTCCCACACCTGGATGATCGGCGCCACCATCGCGCAGAGCGCCGACTCCTGCTGCTCGATGAGCTGGAGCTTCTCGCGCAGCGCGAGCTCGGTCCGCTCCCGCTCGGCGACCTCCTTCTTGAGCGTGGCCAGCGCGACCGCGAGATCCGTGCTCGTGGCCTGATCCGTCTCGAGGAACGCTGCCAGCCGCGCCTCGACGGTCTCGTCGGTCGGGCGGACCAGGAACTCGTCGTACTCCGCGCCCTTCGCCGCGAACGCGGTCTGCTCGGCCCAGCAGGGGACCCCGAACAGGCGCTCGGTGATGCCGGCCAGCTTGCCGGCCGTCATCGCGCTCCCCCAGTTGACCCCCAGCGCGCGCTGGTAGAGCGCCTCCCAGTTGTTGAAGGTGCGATACCGGGCCTCACGGCGCTCGCGGTCCAGCGCGACGAACTCCCATCGTCCCCAGCCGGACGTCCTGCAGATCTCGCTGAGCCGAGGGAAGCCCTCCTCGAAGGTCGGCTGCGTGCTGATGATCGACCAGTCGCCGTCGACGCTCCGCCGTCCCCCGAGCTGGAGACACAGATTGAAGCGGTCGACCCCCACCATCGCCACCATGCCCGACATCAGGCCGGCCACCGAGCTCGGGATCCACATGCTCAGGGTGGGCATTCCGGCCCACTGATTGATGCCGTTTTCCAGGTCCCATTCGATGTCGAAGCCAGCGATTGTTATTCGGGGATTTGTCATGGGCTCACGGGGCGGGCTGATCTGGCTCGGAGACGAGGCGCCGCTTGCGTTGCGATCCGTCGCCGCAGGTGCTCCTTGCCTCAGGCGCGCCGGAGCGGCAAGCACGAGCGTAACCGCGCATCGCGTACCCTCCCCGAGCGCGCTCCGAGCGCGCGGTGTGCCCGCGCGGGCAGATCTGCGCCGGCGGCTCCTGCGTGGACGAGCCGAGCACGACAGCGGGGAGCAGGGCCGGCGGCTCGACGGGCGCGGGCCTGGACGTCGGCGCGGGCGGCGGCGCCACGGGGCCGGCCGGCAGCGGCGGCGCGCCTCCGCGAAGGGAAGGGCGGCACGGTCGGCGATCGGGCGGGATCTGTCGTGACACTACGTTCGATAGCAGAAAGCCCGGTGACCTGGACTACCGATCTGGCTTCCATAACAGCGTGCATTCCGGTTCTCGTCTTTCGTGTTCATTTCATGTCCTATTGACAGATCGGTCCTCGATGAGGTGTTGTCGCGCGACGGATGACGGCCGCTCATTGCAGATGGCGCGTGCGCTGTGGGGTGACAGCGTTGCTCGTGGGACTCGCGTCCTTGCTCTCGGCGTCCTGCTCGCCGGCGGCGCCCGTTCTCCCCGAGGACGCCGTGGTCATCGGGGCGATCCTCCCCTTCTCCGGCGGCGAGTCGGCCGTCGGTCGCAACCTCGAGCAAGCCATGCTGCTCGCGCTCGAGGACCTGAACGCGGCGGGCGGCCTCGACGGGAGGCCGTTTGCGATCCTGACCCGGGACAGCCACTCGAGCTGGGAGCGCGGGCTCGATGCGCTGGTCGACCTGCTCTACGCGGAGGAGGTCGCTTACCTGGTGGGGCCCGAGGAGAACGATCTCGCCCGCGAGATAGCGCAGGACGTGAAGACGCTCGACCGGTTCCACATGCTCCCGGGTTATGCCGCTCCCTCGGTCGAACACAGCGAGGCGAGCGGAGGCTGGATGCGACTCGCCCCCTCACCGTTCGACGTCGGCTGCGCGCTGGCGCTCGTCGCCGATGGCGAGCGGCTCGGCAGCGTGAACAGCCTCGCCGCGCGGGACGACTACAACGCCAGCGTCAGCAGCGAATTCATGTCCCTCTTCGCGGCGTTCGGGGGCAGGATCCTCCCCTCGGTGACGTTCACGTCGGGCCAGCCGACGTACACGACAAAGATCGAGGACGCCTTCGAGGCGCACGCCGGCCACACGCTCCTGGCCGCCTACCCCGCCACCGGCTCGACCATCGTGACCGAATGGACCGTCGCCGGACGCCCGGGCACCTGGCTCCTCGGTCCTGCGCTGCGGACCGAGGTGCTCCTCGCGAACATCCCCACAGGCACCCTCGACGGATACGTCGGGGTCTCGCCTTCGCTCAGCCTGCGGAGCGAGTGCCATGTCATGGACGACGCCCCGGAGACGGTCGCGTGCGCGACCGGGAACGCCGCCGCCTTCATCGAGCGCTTCTCTCGCCGGTGGAGCGGCGAGGTGCCGTTCCCTGCGGCGCATTTCTATTACGACGGCGTCGTCCTCATCGCCATGGGGCTCGTCTACGCCCAGGCGACGACCGGCGAAATCCCGACGTCCGGCGCTGCGCTGAAGAACATCCTTCGCGAGCTCAACAGCCCCGATCACGGAGCGGCGTCGTGGCGGGATCTGAAGGACGCGATGCCCAGGCTGCGGGCCGGGGTTCCTTTGCGGTACGTGGGGGCGGCCGCCGAATACGACTTCGATTCTTACGGGACCAACAGGCACCACTTCATGCAGAAGTGGACGATCGACGGGAACGCCTTCGTCGATCTCGCCCACGTCCCCGTCACATGCAAAGCCTTGAGGTAATTTCACCCGAGGCTCCATTTCTCCGGGCGCAGGGGTGCCGTGCGCGGCCAGACGCAGCACGGACGAGGAGGGATCTCATGACGATCATTGGACGATGCTGGATGGCGGCCTTCGGGCTCGCGCTGATGACGACGGGATGCGGAGCAGGCGATACGACCGAGGGGGGTAAGAGCGCCACAACCATCAAGCGAACGCAGCTCCCCGAGAACGAGTTCACCCCGGCGGAGCTCGAGGCGACGATCGATGCCCTCGTCGCCGAGATCAACGAGCACCCCATCGAGCCGATGCAGATGACGGTCCTGCTGAAGAGCGTATCCCGGTTCTTCGCGCCGGTCGCGACCGGCGCCAACCGCGCCCTGGGTGAGCTCGGGGTCAAGGGCAACGTGGTCGGGCCGCTCGAGCAGACGGGCGAGCCCGGGAAGGGGTTGGAGTTCCAGAACGAGCAGATCGCCCAGGCGGTGGCGGAGGGCGCCGAGGGGATCGGCATCTCACCGTTCGGCGACGGCAACCTGGCCGCCATCGACGAGGCGGTCGCGAAGAAGGTCCACGTGGTGACGCTCGACGCCGACGTCTTGAGCTCGAAGCGCGCGATCTATGTCGGGACCCTCAACGAGGCCGCCGGCAACACGGCGGGGAAAACCCTGCTCCCGATGCTGCCCGAGGGGCCGGGCACGGTGGTGATCCACGGCAGCCTCGACGCGGACTGGGTCGACGGGCTGGATCGAACGCGGGGCGCCCGGGCGGTGCTCGAGGCAGCCGGTTACGAGGTCCTTGTGCGTCAAGTCCTCTGGACCGACGAGGGTGAACCCGAGGACATCGCGTGGATGAAAGACCAGATCGAGACCGCAGATCCGCCCGTCGTGGGCATGATCGGCCTGTTCGCCGTCGCGTTCCGGTGCGGTATGGCCGCGGAAGCCGCGCAGAGGCCGGACCTGCCCATCGTCGGCTTCGACTTCGATCCGAGGACCGTCGACTACATGCGCAAGGGGTTCATCAGGGCCACGCACGCCCAGCGGCAGTACTACGAGGGGTACCTCGTGCCCTACATCCTCTACGGCATAAAGAGCATCGGGCTGGACGCGACCCGGGCGATCCTCGCTCCGCAGATGGTCGACGACCACCGGTTCAACCTCGGCCTCGACGTGGTCTCGGGGGAGAAGGTCGACGTTTACAGCGACTTCCTCCGCGAGATCGGCGCGGAACAGTAGACTACCGCCCCGTCACGGATTGAAGTACGGATCGTTCGCCATTCTCACGAAGGCGTCGAGCGACTCGGTCGACGAGCGGATGCGCCAGTCCGTCTCCTTGTTGACGTCGAACCAGATGACGCCCTTGATCAAGGGGTAGTCGGAGCGCAGCGTCGGAATCATGCTGTCGATCCACTGCGCCTTGTTGCCGCCGGACTGGGCAGATGCCATCTCGCCGATCATGATCGGCTTGCCCTTCGCCGCGAGCTTCGGATAGATGTTCTTGAACACATCGCGGAAGCTCTGCCAGCCGCCTCCGCCGGAGGAGCCCCAGTTGTACCCGTCGACGCACGTCCAGTCCACGTAGTCGTCGCCCGGGTAGTAGCCCATCGCCTGGTTCCACGCCTGGCGCGGCTCATCCGTCACGTTCGGGCACCAGACCCACACGATGTTGTCCGCAGACCGGAGCGCGTCATGCACGTGCCGGTAGGCCGCGATGTACTTGTCGGGGCTCCTTCCGTTCTGCGCACCACCCCAGGGCGACCAGTCGCCGTTCATCTCGGCGCCGAAGTCCACGAAGAACTTCTTGCCGAGCGCCTTCGCGTCGCGCGCTCGCTGCGCCAGCATCGCGTCGTGAGAGCCGTTGATGATCTCGTCGAGGGGGGTGTCGAAGACCTCCCAGTTGACGAACGGGGTGCGACCTGCGTTCAGATCGGCCTTCGTCTCGCTGCCCACCCAGTTGTGGGTGAAATCGTAGTACGTCAGATGCAGCTTCAGCGTCCGCCCGAGCCTGGCGCTCGTCTGGGCGATGCTCCCGTCGCCGTAATACTGCCCGAGCCACGCGCCCGACGCCGGAACGAGGATCTCGTCCCCGCCCGGGGTCGGAGGCGGAGGCGGGTCCGGGTCGGTGGTACCCCCGTCCACCTTGTCGAAGGTCCATCGCTGGTTGGTACCGCCGCGCCACGGCCACTGGATGATCGCCGTCCCGTTCGCGGTGCTGCCCCGGTAGAGATCCAGCGCCATGTCGGTGTGCGCCGCATGGACGCTGATGTCGTTGCCGCCCCGGTTCACGAAGGTGAACTGCTGGTGCCCTCCCTCGACATAGTCCCATTGGCGGAGCGCGGCGCCTGCGTCGAGGCTACCGTCCGTGACGTCGAGGACCTTCCCGCTGCCGACGTTCGCGATCTTGAAGAGGCCGCCTCCAACGCTGGAGACCCGGAACTTCTGCGTATCCGCTCCGTTGCAGGACCGCACCTCCACCCTGGCGCCGTTCTCCTTGCTGCCGCCGGCGATGTCGAGGCACTTGCGGCTCCTGACCGACTTGATCACATACGTGCCATCCGAGACGTTCGACACGACAACCGGGTTGCTGTCGTCCTGCACATCGTCAGGGAGCCCCTCGTCCCCAGCGACCCCGCATGCGCCCAGCAGCAGAAAAAGAGAGCCGTGTCCAAGTTTTTGCAATGTTGTCATAAGCTTCTCCAAGCTAGCGACCAGGAGATGCGCCCTATCGCATCGATTCGAATCGTCGTCGATGTCCGTCCTGAGCTACCTGCGACCAGCGCGGGCCTGCTGCTTCCCGTCAAGCTCGAGGTACGACATCAGGCGACCCCACGTGACGCGACCCCACGCGACCGCCGGTGGAAATTGTCAACTCCGGACGATCACGACAGTTTCATGGTTGTACCAGTCACGTGTTGATTGGCAATCATAAAATCGATGTTCGACTCTCACATTGAAATTGCTGATTACAATGTTGACGCCAAATGCCTTCGTCGCCATCCCGCAAAGCATCGCGTCTCGCAGCTCGAAATTTACAGAATCCACGCTCGTTCTTGCAGGAATCTGCAGGAAGGAGACCCGGCGGGAACGGCTCGGGCGCGCGAGAAGGACCGGAGGGCGCTGGCCGGCGAGCCGCTCGTTGGGCCGTTGGCCGTCCGTGAAGCGGCCAGACGACGTGGTGCACTACATTTCACGACCTGTCACCGCTTCCGCCGTGGCGCGGCGGCCGCGAGGAGCCGGGGGGGTGCCATGTTCGCACGCGACACGCAGCGAATCGTGAGTCGTCCCCAGGCGAGCCGCTCCGCGAAGCCAGCAGCGCCGCACGCGACGCCGGGCCCGCTCTCCTTGCACGATGCGCTCTCGGGCCTCACCGCACCGTCCACGGCGCGGCATCCTCAGGTGGAGCTCCTCTCCGGCAACCGGTCATGGCATAGTGCGCGCATGAATCGTCGACTGCTTGGCTCAGCGCTCTTCGGACTCCTCCTCGCTGCATGCGGCGACGACACCGAGACGCTGCCCGGGAGCGGCGGCGAGGGCGGGGGCGGCGCGGGCGGCGCGGGCGCAAGCTCGACCGGGGGCGGCGGGGGCGGAGCGCCGGTGGTCTGCGGGGGGAGCGCGGGAGCGACCTGCGGCGAGACGGAGTACTGCGACACCCGCGAGACGGCTGACGACGCGTGCCCCGGAGAGGCGCAGGGCGTGTGCGTCCCCCGGCCGAGCCTCGGGGACTGTCCCGAGGACTGCCCGGGGGTCTGCGGGTGCGATCAGCGTGTCTATTGCAATGCGTGCCTGGCGCACGCGGCCGGGATGAACGCGTCGGAGGATACGTCCTGCGCCAGCGCGGACTACGTGATCGGCGCGCATGATAGTGTTTACGTGCACCACGCCGATCTGGAGGCGAACCGGTGCCTGACGCTCTACCTCGCCTGGCCGACCGAGAGCCCTCCACACTTTGCCGACGTAGAGCTCCCGGAGTTCTGGGCCTTGCTCAGCGTGTCGCTCACCGGGGAGATGCGCGACTGCACGCAGCCGCGCACGCCGGACGCCGACGGGCTCCACGACGTGACCGGCGCCGCCGGCACCATGTCGTGGGAGCCCGAGCCGGTCACCGGCATCCCGTGCATCATCGACATGGACATCACCGCCACGCTCGACGGGGGGCCCGAGACCGAGCGCTTCGAGGCGACCGGCGTGGTCGTCGACAACACGTGCCTGTAGCGTGCGCCGGCCGGGCCGCCGAGCCGTTCGGGCGGGGGGGGACGCTCGACCTTCAGGTGGAGCTGCGTCGTCGACGTGCCGCGGTCGACATCGCCGCGGGGGGCTCGGCGCCCGCGCCGGCCGCGGCCGCGGCCACGCCGGCGGCGATGCCCTCCCAGTGGCTGCCCTTCCACAGGACCTTGTCGCAGCGCTCGCAGCGCCAGAACTCGTCGTAGCGATCCGCCACCATTCCGGGCACCGCGCCGCGCACCGTGTCCTTCGGCGCGGCCGCGAGCGCGCCGCCGCACGCCATGCACCGCGGATCCCGCACGCGCAGCCCGAGCTCCCGCAGCACGAAGCCCGCCTGCTCCATCGGCCGCAGCCCGCGGGGCACGTACAGCCCGCGCACGGCCGCCGTGCGCAGGGGGCGCCGCTCGAAGACCCCTGCGTCGGAGCTCAGCAGCACCCGGCCGGTCTGCTGCGCGAGCCGCACGAGATCGCCGTCGTCGATCCCGTGCTCGAACGTCGCGTCGTACCCGGCGCCGCGCAGCCAGCGCGCCAGGCCGCCGAGCATCGCGTCGCACAGGAAGCTCGGCGCCGCCGCCCCGTCCCGGGCCGGATCCTCCCCGTCCCGGGCCGGATCCTCCCTGTCCCGGGCCGGATCCTCCCTGTCCCGGACCGGATCCTCCCTGTCCCGGACCGGATCCTCCCCGCCGCCCGCCTCACCCACGAGCCCGCCCCATGGGCTCAGGATGGCGCCGGGCCCGCGGGCGGCAAGGGCGCCCGGCCGCGAAATCCCCACGCCCCCGCCGCGGGCTGGTACCGTCGCCGTACGGTCAAGCGATCGTGGAGGAGTCGATGTCGACGAAGAGTGCGAGGTGCCTTTGCGCGGCTGCCGCGTTCGCCGCGCTGGCGAGCGCGCAGCAGGCCTCGGCCTACTGCCGCTCGAACACCTGCAAGGTCTCGGAGCTCTGCGTGCAGGACGACCTGCCGGTCGGCTATTGCAAGCCGCTCCGCTGGACGGGCAGCTGCATCGGCTTCAGCGTCCAGGAGGACGCGTCGAGCGAGATCTCCTACCAGGAGATCTCCGACGTGCTCGATGCCGCGTTCAGGACATGGCAGGAGGCGCCCTGCGACGGGGGAACCCCCGGCTTCCGCGTGCAGAACCTCGGGCCCGTGAGCTGCGGCGCGGTGGAGCTGAACGCGAGGGACGGCAAGACCCGGGTCGTCGACGGGCTCGTGCCGGGCAACGCCAACGTGGTCGCCTTCCGCGACCTGGACTGGCTCGCGGCCGCGGGGCACAGGAGCGAGATGCTCGCGCTCACGACGGTGCAGTTCGACAAGAACACAGGTGATCTCTGGGGCGCCGACATGGAGATCAACACCGATCTCTACGACTTCACCGTCGGTGACGACTCCGCGGCGCCGAGGGAGGACCTCCTCGCCATCGTCACGCACGAGGCCGGGCATTTCCTGGGCCTCGACCACTCCCTGGCCGGCCCGGAGGCGACCATGCACGACCGCTACGACCGGTCGGATCCGATGAACTTCCGGACGCTGCACGCGGACGACATCGCGGGCATCTGCCAGATCTACCCCCCGCGCGATCTCTCCACGTCGGAGTGCAACCCCATCCCTCCCCACGGGTTCTCGCCGGAGTGCGCGGCGGACCAGCAGATCACCTGCGGCATGGCGCCGCCCGCCGCCGGCCGCCCGGGCTCAGGCTCGGGGTGGCGCGCCGCGCTCGCCGCCGTCGCGATCGGCGCCGCCGCCTGGCTCCGCGCCGGCGCGCGCGGCCGCCGCAAGGAGCCCCGGCGGGGGGCGCTCCGCCGGCGGCCATAGCGCCGCGCCGCCGGGGCCCGCTCGCTGCTCTACGCTGCCCTGGGGCGCTCCACGCGGAGCTCGGTCCAGGGCGAGGTCTGCTCGGCCAGGGTGCGGTAGGCGAGCGCGGCGGCGCCGACGAAGAGCACCGCGAGCGCCGCCGGGCCGACGCCGATGCCGCCGGCCGGGCCGACAGCGCCGAGGACGCTCGCGTGGAACGCCCGGAAGAGGCCGAGGTGCAGCGCCGTGAGCGCCGCGCCGAGCGCGAGCGCCCAGGCGCGGTGAAAGCGCGCGCGCCGGGCGTGGTGCGCGATGACCGTCTCCGAGGAGACGCAGAGGCTGCCGTACGTGGGCGCCCGGAGCACCCAGGCCCGCGCGGCGTCGCGGTACCCCTTGCCGGCGGCGCTCGCGTCGAGATCGCGGCGCACCGAGCCCGCGATGTAGATCGCGTCGCCCGGGCGGACCTCGGAGACGTAGACGGGCACGCCGCCGCGGCGCGCCGGGACGAAGGTCGTGTCGAGGTTCAGCCGGCTGCACACCGGCTCGACGCGCACGGCGGCGCCCGAGGGGAGCCGGAGCGAGAACGCGCGCGCCCGGGTGTGCCACGCGCCCGGCGCGGCGCCGGCCCGGCCGCTGCACGGGATCTCGACCGCGATCACCGCGTCGTCCGGCGCGGCGTCCTCCGCGACGACCTCGCCGCGGAGGAGGGCGAACCCCTCGCGCATCGCGCCGGGCGAGGCCGAAGGGCTCCGCGCGTACGCGGCGATCTGCGAGCGCCGCTGGTGGTGGAGGCAGCGCCCGATCGCGATCGCGACGGCGGCGCCCAGCACCACCCCGGCGACGCCATACACGATGAGGAGACTCGCGACGAACCCCATCGCGGCAGACTAGACGTGCGACCCCGGGGCGTCGAGATGGGCTGTTCGGTGCGCTGGACGGGCGCCCAGCGCGCCGGCCGCTGGTTGGCATGCGCACGATTCCGACGGGCGCGGCGCGGGGGCCTCACCCTTCGCCAATACCGTCCGCAGCGAACTGGTCGAGGAGCTATCGCTCGACTCGTTCGCGGTTCAAGTCGTCTTCATGGCCAGCTTCGTTGCATCTTCCGCGATCCGGACCCTCGCGATCCGCTTCAGGTGGTGTGTTGCGACAACAGACCTCAGATCCGGATCGAGCTCGTTCATGGCGTGGAGCGTGCCATGGATACATGGATAATTTGTTGACATAGCGTTGTTTTCCAGGCGGGCCGGATCGCATGGGAGAATGCTCTGTCAACCCAGGGCAGGTCCCGCAGTTGGGCCTTGACGCCTCCGGAATGTTTGGATTTCCTTCTCCCTCGGCATGTCCGGCGGCGCGGAGGACTTCGTCGGCGGCGGCGCCGTAGCGCCGCAGATCCACGACCCCGGTGAGTTCGAAGCGTTGACGGCAACCTGACGAGTGGGAAGGTCATGAGACGACCGATGAACCGCAGAATTTTCCTTCGAGGTCTGGGCGGCGCGTGCGTCGCGGCGCCGTTTCTCGGCTCTCTCGCGGGCCGGTCCGTCCAGGCGCAAGCGGCGACGCCGCCGCGCCGGCTGATCGCGATGTTCACGCACTACGGCTGCATCACGACCCGGTTCTTCCCGGTGAAGTCCCACGGCGCCCTCACCGCCGACGATCTCGCGCCCACGACGCTGCGGCACCTCGCGCCGTTCGTCGACAAGCTGCTCATGCCCCGTGGCATTCGCGGGATGAACGAGTGGACGGGCGACCTGTCGCGGGGGCAGGGAAACGATCCACACACGCAGGTGTGTGGGTCGTACTTCACCTGTCACCCCGTCACGCCCAACAGCGACGATCCGTTCAGCTTCGCCGCCGAGACGAAGTTCGACGCCATGCCCATCGGCCGTTCGCTGGATCACGTGATCGCCGAGCAGCTGAGCCCGGGTCGCACGCCCTTGGTTGTTCGGGTGGGCAACGCGACCGAGAGCCCGATGTCTCAGGTCTCGTACTCGGCGGCGGGTGTGCCGTACGCGGGGCTCGGGTCCCCCTCGGAGATCTACAGCACCCTCACCGGCCTCTTCGACGGCGGCGAGCTCACGCCCGACAGCTATCAGGCCATGCGGGGCAAGAGCGTCATCGACCTCGTGCGGGCCGATCTCGAGACCCTCGAGCGCCACGACATGAGCCGGGCCGATCGAGACAAGCTCGAAGCGTGGAAGGCGCTGCTCCACGACACAGGGCGCGTCATCGGCTCGGCGCAGTGCACGGAGGAGCTCGCGTCGCTGCTCGGCGTCACGCAGCAGACCGTGGACGCGGCCTCGGCGCTCACCCCGGGCGAGGACGAGGATCTCCTCACGATGAAGATCACCGCGTCCCTGGACGTGGCCGACCTCTATTCGAACCTCGCGGCGCTGTCCGCCATCTGCAACGCCAACCCGGTCATCGTCCTCAAGTATCCTCCGAAATACATGTTCAAGGGGCTCGGGCTCACCCACGATTCGCTCATCCTCTCCCATCGCAACCCCACCATGATTGGACAGTGCATGCCGGGGGTCATCGACCTGCTCTCGACGATCGACGACTACTACGCCCGAAAGTTCGCCTACCTCGTCGGGGTCTTGAACGAGATCGTGGAGGGCGACGGACGGCTGCTCGACAACACCGCGGCCGTCTGGTTCCCCGAGATGTCGGACGGCAACGTGCACAACCTGAACAACCTGCCGATCGTCCAGGTCGGCAGCGCTGGCGGCTACTTCAAGACGGGCTGCGCCGTGAACGTGGAGGACGGCTCAGCGACCCTCACGCGAGGGGGAAGCGAGAACATCTGCACGACCACGGCCGCGATCAATCCGGTTGTGGGCACCGGAACGGATCCCGCGCTCGCGAATGCGCCGATCAACAAGTACTACTGCAACTTGATGAACGCCCTCGGGGTGAAGGCGGGCGAGGATGGCTTCCCGAAGCTCGGCGGTTCGGGGGAGGTGACGCACTACGGCATGTACGACCGCACCGAGGACTTCATCGGCGGTGGCACCCATCCCCCCACGATCCACAGCCCGGGTGAGTTCACCGCCCTCAAGGCGTGAGCGGCCGCCGAGCGGCAGGGCCCGCGAGTGGGCCGCTCAAGTCCCCGCCACGGGCTCCCTGGCCTCGCAGCCCGTCGCCGAGCCGTCGCAGAGTCTCCATACATCGCAGGCGCCGCGTTCACGCCACGGCCTGCGGGCCCTACGGCCGCCCAGCACAGGATTCGTCGCTGTTCCATCGGGGGCGCACCAGCCGCTCGCCGGTCGCGACCGTGCCTCGCGCGTCGGTCACGACCCCCCTGAGCTGGAGCGGTTGGCCGATGGCACAAGCGGGCTCGCGGAGGACGGCCGGCCATCCGATGAACTCGCACTGGCCGTCCTCGCGCTCCGTGAGCGCGATCCTTCCCCGGCTTGTCGTCGCCGAGGAAGGGTCGCCGATCACGGTGGTCGTGACCTCGAGCTCGACGCCGTCGGGCTCCAGGCCGAGCGTCCGGACGCTGGTCCACAGGTGCCAGCCGCCCTGCGCGCCGTGGGCGAGCTCGACCTCCTGGCCGTCGGCCAGCGGCTCGAACTGCCACTCACCGGTGCCAAGCTCGGCGATGCCCTGCGCCGCCGGCTCGTCCCCGCCGGCGCAGCCAGGAGCGAGCGCCAGGAGCACGACGAGACCGGCGGCGGAGGTCGAGCAGGTCACGGCGTGGCGCTCCTAGGAGCGCCGGCGGCGGCGCACAGCAAGCAGCAGCCCGAGCAGCGCGCCGCCGAGGCCACCGGCACGGCCAGCATGGCCGCCGGCGTTGCAGCCTCCAGAAGCCGTGGCCTCGACGGCGGGCGGCGGCACATCGACCGGTCGGCCACCCGGCAGCGAATCGGGCAGGTGCGGGACGCGCCGGTTGTAGAAGGACGCGGGGACGGGCTCGTCGGGAAGCACGCAGGTCGTCTCCCGGCTGCCGTCGCCGGCGATGGCGCCCACCGCCACATAGCCCGTCGAACAGCGGCAGGTCGGCGTCATGTTCATGGGCACGCACTCGCCGTGCGGGCCGCAATCGAACGTCGCACAGGGATCCGCCAGCGGCGGCGCGTCAGGCAGCGCCCGGTCACCCGGGTTGAGGAACGACATGCGGAGGTCCTGGCAGGTCACCGTCGGCCGACCCGACGGATCGAACGTGGTGCGCGCGGTCGTCCCGGGCACGCACGCGCAGGCGGCCACAGGCTGGGTGCCGCCTGCGACCTCGACGACGCGGCACAGGCCGCCTGCGCCGCACGCCGCAAAGTCGCACGCCGACGCGGCGGCAGACTCGGGGCCCGGAGCGCTCACGCACATGTCGCGGCCGTCGACGTGGCGCGCGAGCATGCGGACGTTCGATACCTCGGGACCGTCGGTGCGCCGAAAGATCGGATCGACGGTCATCTCCTCGGGTGACAGGCGGGTATAGAGCCGGGTGATGGTCGTGTTGCCCTCCAGAAGCGGCAGCAGCGCGTCGCGCGCGGCCATCTGCGCCTCGTCCGAGCTCATCGTGTTGCGGACCTGCTCGGCGATGCTGGCCGTCGGTCCGCTCATCTCCGTGACGAAGCCGCGGCCGCCGGCCTCGTCGACGCTGCGCGCGACGAGCGCCGTCCAGTTCGTCTGCGTCGGCCAATCGTACGGATTCCAGACGATCTGGTTGTCGTCGATCTCGATGTCCGGCCAGTTGGCCGGCCCATAGCGCCGGTCGCCGAGGACCATCACGGTGATGCCCATCTCCGGCTCGGCCGCGATCGCCGTCAGCCGGATCGGGATCGACGGCGACCCGGACGGAAGCGTGAAGCGGAACGGCTGGATGTCGCTGATCTCGGCGTCCGGCTGGAGCCGCAGCGCGAGGAACTTCATCCCCTCGCTCGTATAGATGCCGATGTACGGCGCCATCGCGTCGTTGACGCGGAAGTCGTTGCTGCGAAGCCATTCGATGAGCGCCGTGGGATCGGTCGACTCGATCACGGCCACGTCGTACGGCCCGACCTCTTCCCGGATGTGCACCGTGACGCCGCCGTCGTCGGTGCTGCCCGAGGTGGGCCCGTCATCCGCGAACACGGGGGGGGAGCAGCTCGGGTCGTCGGGCCACTGGAACTGCGGGCCCGTCGCTGTATCGAGGGCGGTGAGCGCAAGCTGCGGGAACACATCAAGGCTCTCCACCGCCGGCACCTCGGCGAGCGGAACCACCCAGGCGAAGTCCGGCGCCGCGCCCGCATACTGGATCTGCGTCACCATCGTGACCGAACCGTCCTGGTTCGTCGCGAACACGATCCGCTCCGCGGTCTGGTCCACCGGCTGTCGTCCGCAGAAGAATCCGCCGCACGCCTCAACAGGTCGTGGCGCTGTCGTCAGCGCCGCCGCCGCCATCACCGTAGCCGCCCACACCTTGCGCATGGTCCAATGCCTCCTCGCCCTACCGAGCGGGCGAACGCCTCCAAGCAGACCCGGTGCCACGCTCGAAAGCAAGGCGATTCCTGGGTACAGCGCCTGGGGGCGACCGACGGTTCGTTCTTGGACGACACGGTGCCCGGTCGTGCGCCGAGGAGGCAAGAGAGGCCATCAGGCCTCGTCGTCCCGAGGCAGGCTCAGGGGAGCTCCTCGATGTCCGAGGGGACACGCGGGGTCACCTCGTAGTGATCGAGGAACTGGCCGCTGAACCCGGTGATCTCCACGTCGTCCCCCAGGGCGATGCCGCTCACGTCGATGCCGGTCCCGGTATAGACGAACACAGTGACCTCGCCCGAGCCGTCGTCGACGTGGAACCGGTAGCCATACTCCCCGTCGTCGAAGACCTCGTCCACCACCGTGCCTCCGATGCGGACGAGGGTCCCCTCGGAATCCTCACCCACGTCGCCCGTGTCGATTGGCTTCGCCGGGTGGACTGGATGGGAGCCGGAGACGGCGATGTCCGTGGGCTGGACGCCGAGGACCTGGCCGTAGCTGTTCGCCACCGTGCCGGTCACCACGACCTCCTGGCCGAGCGCATAGGTCCCGCCCAGCGCGTCGTGGATATAGATCCCCGAGCGCCCGCGCTGGATGGCGAACCCCTGGTCGTTGGGCGCGAACGCGCCCGAGGGGACAGACACGACGCCCTTGACGGTGACGACCGTCCCCTCGGGCTGCGCCCGCGCGAACCGGATCGAGTTGCCCGCCGCGGACAGGGGCGCAGCGGTGATCAAGACAGCGATGAAAGCGGCGGCGCCGCGGAACAATGTACGCATGAAGATCTCCTTGACGTGCGGCCGGCCGGGTGGGCAATCGTCGAGGTCCACCCGGCTGGGACTTGATTCTGAATTCAAGAGCGCGGCGAGCATCAGTATGGCAGCGGAGATGCCGCGTGCCCGCCGCGAGCTGCACCCTACGTCAGCACGTCCGAGGTTGCGACCTGGATCGTGATCCAGCTTTCGGAGGTGCAGGCTCTCGTGGTAACCTGAGAGCGCCGATCGTCCAGGCGTGAGCCCACCGGGCTCGCTCGCGATCAGCCGCCGCAGCCGAGGGGGATGGTCAATCTCCACATGTCGTTGAGCAGCACCGGCGCGAACTCCGCTGTCGCTCCCCCGAAGAGGTAGAGCTCGTAGGCCGTGGCGGTCCTGCGAGTGAAGTAGAACTGGCCGAACCTCGGCGCCGGCGCCGGCCCCGTCATTGCGGTGTCCACGCGCGTCCAGGTCCCTGTGTGGAGATCGAAGTACCAGAGATCGGACAGGGTGGACCCGTCGAACTGGCTGCCCCCGAAGAGCCAGATGCCGTCGCTGTGCTCATCGGCGATCAGCTTCGCGTTGTCGCGGTGGCCCGGTCCGGCGGCCTCGTCGAAGACGAGCTGATCCCAGGTCTCCGTGTCGACGTCGAACATCCAGAGGTCGCCGAGGTAGTTCTCCGGCGTGAAAACGCCGGTCCCGTTCACCGCGTCGTTCGTGTATCCCCCGTAGACGAGCAGGGCGTTCCAGCCCTCGGCGTAGACGAGCGGATGGTGGGCTCGAGCGCGCGGGGCGGGCGAGCCGGTCGCGACCTGCTTCCAGCCGTTCTTGTAGCGGACCATGTCGTGCTGGAGGCCGTCAGGGCGGTTGATGAAGGCCGGCAGCGTCGACGAAGAGCCCGAGAAGGCGTACGCGACGGTCTTGTGCTTCCCCTTCTTGCGCACGGCGACCGCCTCCGTGGAGCGGTTGGCGCGCCCGATCTCGGCCGCGCTCTGCGCGATCTGCGTCCACCCGTGCACCGGATCGAACCGGAACGTGTCCTGGTGCGTGAGGTCGAGCCCGCGCCGGAAAGGACCTCTCCCGCCGGAGACGATCAGCGCGTCCTCCTCGGCGACGCACCACATCATCGACTCGGCCCTGGCGGACGGCCCGCCCGGGTACTGGCCGAGGTCGTACCAGGTCAGCGTGTCGACGTCGAAGGCGCTGAAAGCGGCCACGGCCTCGTCATCCGGGTAGGTCCCGTTCAACCCGCCGAAGATGTAGAAGAGGCCGTCGTGATAGGCGCTCGCGCCGTCCCAGATGGCGTCGGGGGTGGCGCCGCCCTGCGGAAGCTCGGTCCAGTAGGGCAAGCTCGACTGGGCGGCGCCCGGGCGGATCCCGGCGAACGAGAGCAAGAGAGAGAAAGAAGCGATGAGAAAGATCCGAAGCTGAACGCTGCGTGTCATCCGAGCGACCTCCTTGTTTCAGGCAACGGCGGGCTCGCTGGAGCAGGTCGCCGGCAGACCTTTACGTTACCACGAGAGCCTGTGCTTCCGAAAGCTGGTCACGATCCAGGTCGCGACCTCGGACGTGCCGGCGCAAGGTGCCGCTACCGGCCATTCCGGGTGTAGGTCTCTAGGTTGAGACCACGAATCCACCTACGGAGATGAGGATGAGAAAGCTTGCAGCCACCGGCGCAGCGCTGTTGTGCCTCGGTCACGGGGGCAAGCAGCATCCCTACCCCCCGCCTCCCCCCGTGCCCCGCTCGAGCCTCGCGAAAAGGCTCGCCAGCTCGGCAGCCGACGCCACCCCGAGCTTCTCCATCCCCTCCGACCGGTAGAGCCGCACGGCCGACATGGAGATCCCGAGCTCCGTCGCGATTTGCTTGTTCAACATCCCCCGCGCCACCCGCTCGCACACCTCGCGCTGGCGCGGCGAGAGCGCCGCGAGCCGGGCGGCGAGCGCCTCCACCTCGGCGCGCGCCGCCCGCGCCTCCGCGTCGCGGGCCAGGGCGCGCGCCACGGCGGCGAGCAGGGCCTCCGCGTCGAGGGGCTCGGCGAGGAAGTCCACGGCGCCCGCCTTCATCGCCTCCACCGCCACCGTCACGTCCCCGTCGTCGCTCGTGAAGACCACGGGGAGCGCGCACCCTTCCTCGCGCAGGAGGGCCCTCACCTCCAGGCCGTTCAAATCGGGGAGCTGGACGTCGAGCACCACGCAGCCCGCTCCCACCCCGCGCGCGGCCTCCAGGAAGGCGAGCGACGACGCGAACGCCTGCACTGCGTGCCCCGCCTCCTGGAGCAGCCCGGCCGCGGCCCCGCGCCAGGAGGGATCCCGGTGCACAAGGAAGACGGTCGCCGCCTCCGCTCCTCGCGGGGACGGGCTCGTCGCTCGGGGCCGCGGGCTCGGCGGCGCCTCGGCCGCGAGGAGCCCGCGCCGCCTCGTCTCGGCCGGGGTCTCGCCGAACTCCGCGGCATAGGCGGCGCCGAAGCGCTCCACGCGCAGGTAGCCGGCAGCGTGGGCCACGCTCGCCGCCGTCTCGCCCGGCTCGGCCAGGAGCAGGCGCTCCCGCGCCAGGAGGAGGCGCCTCTTGCGGAGGAAGTCCCACGGGGTGGCGCCCCGATGGGCAAAGAAGGCTTCGTCGATCGAGGCCATGCTCGCGCCCGCGAGCCTGGTCAGATCGGCGGTGCCGATCGGGCCCTCCGCGTGGGCGTCGAGGTACTCCTCGACGAGCCGCACCACGCTCCGGCTCGACGGCGGCGCTGCCTTCTCCAGGAGGTGGGCGTGATCGTGGGGCTGCCCGAAGAGCAGCGCGCGCGCCACCGCCTCGCCGAGGCTGGCCATCACCACGGGGTGGCCGAGGGCTCGCCCGGCCTGCTCGGTCTCCGTGGAGAGGAAGCGGCAGAGCCGCGCCAGGAAGGTCCCGGGGCCGTCCGTGGTGGGCATCGACAGCGAGAAAGCAAGGGGCCCGCGGATGGCCACGCCGGTGAGCGCCTCGAGCTGCGCCTCGAGATAGCGGGCGTCGACGCGGAGGTTCATGGGGCGGGCCGGGCCCTCCGTGCTCCATTCCGACCGGGCCCCCGGCGAGAACACGGCGGCGCTCCGACCCGGGGCGATCTCCGCCGCGTTCTCCGACGAGGTCGCCCGTACCGAGCCGCCGGTCGCCATGCTGACGGTGTAGCCCGAGGTCACGCCGCGCAGGCACATGCCGGAGGCGACGACGCCCGAGAAGAGGGCGACAGGCCCCATGTCGACGGGGGTGACACGCCACTCGAAACGGTGACCGCGGCCGACGACGTCGGCGGTGAGGTCGCCGTAGACCGTCGCGAGGAGCACGCGGGCCGCCTCCAGATCGCGCGTATGGATGAGCGGAGGGCGTTCGAGCCTCTGGCGAGCGGATCGGTCAGGCATGGAGGTTTCGGGCAGGAAGGAGGGGAAAAACGGAGGCAGCATAGCGGAGCGAGAGTCCGCACCGCACACGCGACAAGGGCCATCCCGACCGCGACCGGCAATTTAGCCGCTGGCGACGGACCCTATCCGCTCCACCCCCTCGATCTTCCGCAGCATGAACTGCGCCGCCGTGGAGGGCTGCTCTCTCCGCACCGGCGAGAGCGCCGTCGAAGGACGCGAGGCAGGACGACGAGCTCCTCGCCGAGGCCGAGCGGATCTCGGCAATCCTCGCCGAGAACGCGGCCCGATACGACCGCGACGGCACCTTCCCCGCCGAGGGGCTGACCGCCGCGCGCCGCTCGCCGATCCACACGGCGCTGCTCGGCGCCGCGGCCGCGCGCGCGTCCTGCTCGTGGCTCACCTTCGGCCGCATCGTCGCCATCCTGGCCCGGGGCGACGCGTCGCGACCCTGCTCCGGTTCTTCCTTTACATAGGTGGTATCGCGATCGCCATCGGCGCCTCGATCAACCTCTCCCGGGAGGTGATCCTGGCCCTGACCGGGACGGTTGCGGTCACCATCGGCTTCGCGCTGAAGGATCTCGCCGCGTCGGTCCTCGCCGGCGTGACGCTCATCGTCGATCGCCCCTTCCAGGTCGGCGATCGAGTCAAGTTCGATGCGTTCTATGGCGAGGTCACGTCGATGGGTCTGCGCTCCGTGCGCATCATCACCCTCGACAACCACGTCGTCACGATACCGAATAACAAGTTCCTGACCGAGGCGGTCGCGTCGGCCAACCACGGGCGGCTCGACATGCTGATCCCGGTGGAGTTCTTCATCAGCTCCGCGCAGGACATCGCGATCGCCAGGCGCATCGTCGAGGAGTGCATCACCAGCAACCGCTACGTGTTCCTCGGCAGGCCGTGGTGCGTGGTCACGAGCCAGATCCTGAGCGAGGTCGCCACGGTGCGCCTGGTCGCCAAGGCCTATGTGCTCGACGTGAAGTACGAGGCGGAGTACGCGACCACCCTGACAGAGCGGGTGCTCGCGGCGTTTCGCGAGAAGCACATCGCCCTCCCCGGCGAGCCCGGGTGAGGAGGGGCCGGTCCGCTCGATCGCCCCGCGTCGTCATCTCCCCCGGGGTTGCGGGGGTCGCCAGCGAGCTTTAGGGCGGCGGAGCGCACGCGAGCCCGTCAAGCGACGCTTGACCTCCCGGAGCCGCTGAGACCACATGGCGAGCCATGACCAAAGCCCCGGTCCGGCCCGGCGACCTCCTGGCGGGCAAGTACCGCGTGGAGCGTCTGCTCGGCGCGGGGGCCATGGGGGTCGTCATCGCGGCGGTCCACGTCGAGCTCGGCCAGCGCGTCGCCGTCAAGTTCATGCGCTCGGCTCACCACGTCACCGCCGACGCGCGCGAGCGCTTCTTGCGCGAGGCGCGCGCGGCGGTGCGGCTGCGCAGCCAGCACGTCGCCCGCGTGTTCGACGTCGGTGCCCTCGAAGGCGGGGCGCCGTACATCGTCATGGAATTCCTCGAAGGGCGTGATCTCGCCGCATTGCTTGTGGAGAGCGGGTCGCTCTCGCTCGACGACGCCGTGGAGTACGTCCTACAAACGTGTGAAGCCGTCGGCGAGGCGCACGCCGCCGGGATCGTGCACCGCGACCTGAAGCCGGCGAACCTCTTCGTCACGCAGGACGTCAGCGGCTCGCCGTGCATCAAGGTCCTCGACTTCGGCATCTCGAAGATCAGCGGCGCGGACCTCGCCCTCACCGACGACGACCAGCAGCTCGGCTCCCCCTACTACATGTCACCCGAGCAGATGAGCTCGCCGAAGGACGTCGACGCGCGCACCGACCTCTGGGCTCTCGGCGTCCTCTTGTATGAGCTCATCGCCGGGCAGACGCCGTTTCACGCGGAGACCATGGCTGAGTTCTACGGGCGCATGCTCGCGGCGCAGCCTACGCCGCTCCGCGAGCGCCGGAGCGACGTGCCCCCGGAGCTCGACGCGGTGATCCTGCGGTGTTTGGCGCACGATCGCGAGCAGCGCTGGAACGACGTGGCAGCATTCGCCGGCGCCCTCGCGCCTCACGCGCCCGCGCGAGCGCGGGGCTATCCGGAGCGGGTTTCGCGGGTGCTCGACATGCCGCGGTCGCCTTCGTCGGGAGCCAAGGACGCGCCGAGGGCGCGCCGCGTGGAGGTCTCCCCGCCGCCGGTGAGCGCCGAGCCAGCAGGGCCGATCGCGCTGCGCCCGCCGAATTCCGTGGCGGAGACAGCGCTCACCTCGTCCTCGCCCAGCAGCGCCAACTCGCCCTTCGGGGTGCCGCTGGCGAAGCCGCGCTATCGGGTTCCCCTTCTCCTCGCCGGCGCGTTCGTCGCCGGCGCCGCGCTCGCGGTGATCGCCGGGCGGGGGCAGGAGGGGGCGCGATCCCCGGCACCGATAGGCCCGCCGGCGGCCTCCTTCGGGGCGCCGAACGCGGCCCCAGCCGCGCCCGTTGAACCCCAAGCTCCCCCCTCCGCGGTCGCCTCTCACGTCGCGAGCGCGAAAGCGCAGGCGGAGCCCACCTCGCCTTCGCCGGCGGCGACCGCCACGCTGAAGGCGACGAGGCCCCCCCTGCGGGCGAAGCCCCCGGCCAAGACCCCTCCCACCCCGAAGCCTGAGCCAGCGTTCTCGTACGACGAACGGCGCTAACCGCTGGGACAACGACGAGGGGTGCCGATATAGTCGGATCGGTGCATGGCCCAGGCCCGATGCGTATGAAGCCCAGTGTCATCGCTGCGAGCGCGCTGATCCTATCGCTGTCGTTCGCGCCGCGCGCCCTCGCGGACCCGACCGCCGAGGACCGGGCGGCCGCCGATGTGCTCTTCCGCGAGGGGCGCGTGCTCATCAAGCAGGGCAGACACGCCCTGGGGTGCTCGAAGCTCGCCGCCAGCCAGAGGATGGATCCGATGGCCGGGACGCTGCTCGCCCTGGCGGATTGCTACGAGCTCAATGGTGAGACGGCGAGCGCCTGGGCGACCTTCAACGACGCCGAGGCGATGGCGCGCAAAGCGGGCGATCGGCGGCGCGCGCAGGAAGCGGGGCGGCGGGCGGGCCTCCTCGAGCCGCAGCTCTCGCGGCTCGTCATCGAGGTGGCGCCGGAGGCCTGGGTCGAGGGGCTCGAGGTGCGGCGCAACACGAAGCCGCTCGACGCGGCGATGTTCGGCTCGGCGATCCCGGTCGATCCGGGCGAGCATACGATCGAGGTGGTGGCGCCTGGCAAGACGCCATGGAGCACGAAGGTGCTCGTCGAGCCGGAGCCAGGGCAGAGAACGGTACACGTCCCTCTGCTCGAGGACGCGCCCACGCCAGCAGCGCCCGCCGCGCCCACGCCAGAGCGGGTAGCGCGCGCGTCTGCGGCCACGAGCACCGCGCCCGCGGCGAGCTCGTGGAGCGCGCAGCGGACCGTGGGGCTCGTGCTGGGCGGGGTGAGCTTGGCCGGGATCGCGGTGGGCGCTGTGTTCGGTGTCGAGACGCTCTTGAAAATGAGCGAGGCGCGTAACCGGCACGGGTGTACAAACGACGACCCTCCCCGTTGTGACGCCGAGGGGGTCAAGCTCCATCAGGACGCCAACACGACCGCCAACATCTCCAACGTGGCGTTCGCGGCGGGAGGCGCGGTGCTCATCACAGGCCTTGTCGTGTTCCTGACCGCGCCGTCGAGCGAGGCAGTGCCGCCGACGGTGCTGGAGGTGCGCCTGGGGCCTCCGGCCCGGGTGGGAACAGCGGGGCTGTCGTTGCGAGGTAGTTTTTGACATGCGCCAGATGCGACCCTCGGGGCTCGTCATTGCCGGGGGCGCTTTGCTCGTCGCCGGCTGCCAGATCCTCGCGGGCGTGCGCACCGACGCGGAGCTGAACCAAGAAGGCAACGGCGGCGAAGGGTGCACCGTCTCTTCCGAGTGCCCGAGCGGCCTCTGTCAGGACGGCGTCTGCAAGCCGGCCGAGGCGAAGTGCGCGCTCGACCTCGAGCCGTTCGACATCCTCACGTCCGAAGACCTCGGCGGCCATGAGGTCGACACCTCCTCGCTCGTGCTGGCGAGCGGACCCGATCGCGTATTTGTCTCGGTCATCGACAAGACCGCGAGCCGGCTCGTGATCGGGACGGTGCACGAGATCGGGGAGCCAGCCGGGTCCAGGACGGAGTTCCCCTTCACCAACGGCGCGGCTTTCGTCACCGGCCGCGAGTCGGAAGGGCAAGTGATCCTTCAGGGCCGGGTGGGGTACGAGATCGGGCAGCTCGTCTTCCCCACGACCGCCGACGGCGTCTCATCCAAGGGGACGTTCCAGCGGTTTCCCGCGCTCGCACCGGCGTGCTCGAGCCCCAACGTGGCAGCGTCGATGGCGTTCGTCCAGGCGGGCGACGAGACCCTTTACGCCGCGACCTGCGCGGCGCCGGGCGGCTCGACGCGAGCGCTCGTCGTCGGTGGATCGGCCGAGCCTGCGCCGATCCTGGTGGCCCAGGGCCCACGTACCGATGCCTCGCTCAACGTCCACTACTACACGGTCACGAACGGCCAGCACCTCCTCCTGTTGGATGACAACGCGACCGGAGAAGCGTTCTTCAGGACGGGCGCCTCGACGGCCGATCTCGGCGTGGCGCACCAGATCCAGTTCAGCCCATCTCCTGACGAGGTGGAGTCCTTCTTTGGGGCGTTCCCGCTGCCCGAGGGCGATGGGGTCACGCTCTTGATCGCGCACCTTGTTCCGCCGCCGAGGCTCGCGCTCTCGGCGGAGATAGGCGTCGTGAAGGACTTCTCGTCGCTCGTCCAGGTCCCACCGCCCGGCTTCACCCCTGTCTTCAAGCTCCAGAATGTAAACCAGTATAACCCCCCGGGCCCCGTGGAGAGCGACGGCGAAAACGTGTATTTAACGTTGGTGCCGCCCCCTGGGAAAATCGTGAATCTGGGCTGGTTTACGCGAACGGGTGAGAGCGTGCTCCCCAACCAGCTCATCTTCTCCCTTCCGGACGGCAGCAGCGCGCAGATCCTCGGCTCGACCGTCGCGCAGCTCGGCGTCAAGCTGCTCGTCGCCTGGATCGAGCAACGCGACGGTGCCTACTCCGTGCGCGGTCGGCGGCTTATCTGCACGCTGCAATGAAGCGCCAACCGGCGCGGTCAGCTGGCCAGGTAGCGGATGTACGCGTCCTGCACCACGTCCTCGGCGTCGGCCCCGCTGCCGAGCATGCGGTAGGCGCCGAGGGCAACCCGCTGCCGCCGAGCTACGAGCCCCAGGCTGGCCTGGGCGACGGACGTGATTGGCAAGTTGCAGGCGGGCTGGCCGCGCGCTCGGCTCGACGAGGAGCTCCTGACCCTGCTCGACGCGAGGAGCCGCTGGAGAATCGCTCCCAGGGACTGGGGGCGTGCCGTGGTGATTGAATCCGCGAAATGACGATCGGGCGATGATGACGGAGCGAGGTCGCGGCGAAGCGCCTTCCGGCCCGACGTGCCGCCGCGTCACGGAGCAGCGGCCAAGGCCTGACGGCTCTCCGCGCGGCGCACCTTCCTCGTGAAGGCGTACAGCAGGAAGTAACAGAACCCGAGCATCGCCACGGTGAGCAGCGTGTACCTGTCGTCGTTCCAGGAGGTCCACCTCCAGATCCCCTGGCTGAGCGCCGCGAGGCAGAGGAGGGGGATCTCGAGCTGCCGCCTCCGCCGGGTGAGCGGGGCGCTCAAGAGCATGAACGTGTAGTAATAGCAGGTGATCTGGGACAGCAGAATGATGAATATCTGCCCCAGGCACCCGGCCACCCAGAGCGAGCGGACGCTCCTGCACACATAGACGAAGAACCCCGAGCTCACGGCGATGACCGCGTAGCCGAAGGACCGGTACCTCGCGTAGCGTTCGCTGCGCATCTCCTTCCATGTCTCGAATGGATCGAGCAGCGAAGTGTCCATCGTGTACTTCATCCTGCCGGACTCGACCCCCGTCCCGAACTTGTGGGCCACGAGGACGCGAAGGCCCATGTGGTTCGTCACAGGGGTCCGGTCGTGCACGCGGAGCGTGTGCTCGTAGAACCGGCGATAGGAGTCGCTGCCCGAAACGCCGACGCTCACGGTGAGCAGCGCGGCCGCGGCGAGGACGCCGCCGATGAGCACCTGCACGTGCGATCGAGCCATGCGCCTGTGCCGGAAGATATAGATCCCCGCGACGACGAGCCACCCGATGACGACGAGGCCCGGGAAGATACGCAGCAGGCCCGCGTAGACCATGCTCGCGCCGGCGAGCCTGGGGTACCTCTTCCGCACCAGGCAGGCCGAAAGGACGACGAAGAAGAGCCAGTCATGCCGCAGAAATGCGCCGCCCGTCCAGAAGAAAGGCGCCGGCGACTGGCACCCCCAGAAGATCGCCGCCAGCGCGCACACGCGCCACCCGAAGGCCCAGTAGAGGGCAGCGAAGACGCCGATCAGATAGGCACTATCGAAGCAGGTCAGGAGCTGCATGTACCCCTTCGTCGCCGGGTGAAGCTCGGCGAGGATCCGCCCCATGACGGTCCAGACCGGCGGCGGGTTGTACCCGTGGTCCCTCTCCATGGCCTCCCAGTAGTCCTTCTCCGAGGCCGTGCGGAAGAACTGCACGTCAGCCTTGAAAGCACTCCAGCGCGTGGAGGAGAAATGCGCCTTGCATTCCTCCGGAGAGGCCAGGACCCCGGCCACGAGGATGAGGAGGTTGTCTACTCCAAGGTTCCTGATCTTCCTGTCCGGGTGGCGCACCTCAGCGCTCATGTCGAGCGTGACCAGCTGACCAGTGACGTCGTCCGTATAGGTGACGACCCCGATCTCGTCCTGAGCGATGACCGTGCACTTGTACAGGTTATCGTAGGCCATCTCGGGGAAGTACTTGGCCCCCAGGTAGTAGTGATAGAACTCCCAGCGGTGATAGAACGAGGGGTAAGCGAAGCGAAAGCCGTCGAAGTACACGACGACGGCCATGATCGACAGCCCGGCGGCGACACGCTTCTTCCACCGTTCTGCGATCGGTCGGCGCTGACGCGCGCGGCGAGCCTCGTAGAGGAGGCACAGGACAGCCGAGATAGCGATCGTGCCTTTCGTGATGTCGATGGCGAGGGAGTAGTCCGAAGCGCCCCAGGTGAGCAGGGAGCAGAACGCCACGGCAACGATGATGCTCGTGAGGCACCAGGCTATGGACCCGCGGCGCTCCTGCGCCCGCGCGGCTGCTCGTCCTGGGTCCGGAGCCGTGGCGCTCACGGGAGACCCGCTCGAGGCTGCGCAAGTTGACGATTCCGCGGGAGCTGCTCAGCGCGCGCTGATCGGGACGAGGTCGGCGCCGTGGAGCGCGGCTCGGGGCGCGCCGGCATGGCCGCCTCGGCCGTCAAGCGGGTCGGCCCGCCCGCCGCGCCCGCCCACGGTCCGTCGCCCATTTCTGTGCTGCATGCGGAAAACAACAGCACCATCACAATCGACGATGTTCGGCGGATGTTGGTCTGGACCCGGGAGTTCATGAGCGCCTCTGAACCAGGTCTACCAACTTTATCGAATTTGTGCGATCGGCGACGAGCGAGCCGACCCTCTCGGGCCGATCTCGGACCGAGCGTCGTTGTCCTGCTCCTCCTCTTCCGGGGCAGGGGACTCCCCGCTCGAGCTGCAGGCCGGTTTGCCTCCAGAAGCGCGTCGACCCGCCCGGCGACCCCTTCATCGTCGAGGGTGGCCAGCTCGTGCTGCTGGTCCGCGGCGGGTGGGCCTCCTTCGCCTATCTGGATTCGACCCGCCCGAGCGGGTTGGCTACGCCGGTCAGCGCGTGTTGCGCTTCCTGCCAGGCCGTGTCTCCGGGGTAGAGCTCGGTGCGGAGGTAGGCCCAGGTGAGGAGCTGGACGGCAGCGACTCGCTCGGGGTTCTCGTCCGTGGTCTCGGCGACGTCATATCCCGAGACCCCGCCCAGCCCGTGCCCTGCGTCGAACAGGGTGACCAGGGACTTGGGGCTTGGGGAAAGGAAGTATGGATCGGCGTGCCAGTCGGCGCCTGCGACCGTCAGGTGGGCAGAGTCGTCCTTGTCGCCGGCGACCACGAGCGCTGGTGTCGTCATCCTGGAGAAGTCGATGCTCGAGAAGAAGGGATAGTTCTCGGCTGCGAACTTGCTGAGGGCGTCGCCTCTGCCGGGCGCGGCGAGCAGCACGCCCGCCTTGATCCGGGGCTCGGCGAGGTTCACCTCCGTTCCGTCGTGGGGATCCCTGTGCCGCGCGCCAAGCAGCAGGCTCGCGGTGTGCCCGCCCATCGAGTGCCCGACGACGGCCACCTTGCTCCGGTCCAGGCGCCCGGCGAGCGCGGCGACGGCGCCCTCGATCGCGTCGAGCTGGTCGAGGATGCGCTTCATGTCCTCGGCCCGCGCTCGCCAGTACAGAGGCGCATCGGGGTCATCGGAGTCGAGGGTGAGCGTCTTTGAGTCGAGGTGGGTGGGCTGGATCACGACGAAGCCGTGTGCCGCCCAGTAGTTGGCGAGCGGGGCGTAGCCGTTCAATGAGGAGAGGTGGTTGGAGCGGCCGTGGCCGTGCGAGAGCAAGAGGATGGGCAGCTCGCTCCCGGTCACGGGCGCGGAGACTCGCACCTGCAGATCGACGGCGCGGCCGGGGGCTGGCAGCACGATTGGGCTGACCGAGAGGACCGGCGTGGGTGCGCTGGGGGCGTGGGCTGCGGGAGTCGGTTCGCTCATGATGTTGATCTCCGTGAAAAGCGTACCTCCCGCCGCCGCCCTCCGATTGGAAGAACCGGACATTTTCATCGTTCCTTCCGCGCCGGCTTGAACGGCCGCAGTGGACGTGCGAGAAGTTGAGGGTGCCGCGCACGATGGACGCTGCCGCCTTGACGTTCTCGTTTTCCCGCTTCGTGGAGGACGTTCGCGCTGTCGTGCCAGTCGCAGGAAGCGCACTTCACGTTGAGCGGCTGCCCGACGGAAGAACGACCCTTGTCTTTCGCGTGCTCGAGGGGGGGCGGCAAGGGGATGTGTGCGTCGCGGGCCCGCGGACGCGGGCGCTGTTCAAGAACGCATCCGGCGTCACGCGGGCGGTGATGGTTCGGTTCAAGCCAGGCTGGTCGGCGCCGCTGCTGGGCGTGGCAGCGAGCGCGCTGACGGACCGGATCGTCCCGCTGGAAGACCTCTGGGGCCGTTCGGGCGGCGACCTCTGCCTCGAGCTCCTTGCGGCGCGAAGCCTGCCGGAGGTGCTTGACCGACTCTCCCACGCGATCGCCCTTCGTGCCCAGCAGACCTTCGAACCGGCATCGGCACGGCTCGCTCGCCGCGCGGTTCGCTTGCTCGAAGGAGACGAGGTTCGGGTGGAGAGCGTGGCGGAGCGGCTTGGCGTCACGGCGCGGCATCTTCGCCGCGCCTTCACGGAGAGCGTCGGCATCGGGCCGAAGGATTTCGCGCGGACCGTTCGTCTGCAGCGTGCCGTGCGGAGGGCGGCGACCTCGAAGGACTGGGTACGCATCGCCGCCGACGCGGGCTATTACGACCAGGCGCACCTCATCGCCGACTTCCGGGAGCTCGTCGGGCTCACACCGGGCGCCTTCCTGAAGCGTGCGGGTGATCGGGGCGTTCTGTTCGGCTCCTGCGAGGCGGAGGCCGATCTCCACGACTCCACGGAGCGACTCGGGATCGACTTCCAGCGCCCGGCGTGAGCTCTCCAGCCGTCCGTCGGACGGCGCGCTCCACCTCGGCGCGCACGCTTTCGAGATCAATCGGCGCACATGAGCTGATCGATGATCTTGAAGCTATCGATGATCGTGGCGTACGCGGCCTCGGGGTCGTCGCTCGACGTCGACAGCGACATCACGATGACGCGGGAGCCGTCGTCGCTCGCGGCGTTCCGGGTCGAGTACCCGAGCGTGCCTCCGGCGTGGCTCCAGTACCCTCCACCGCAGCTGGTCGGGATCCACATGATGCCGAGGCCATAATCGGTGCCGGGCGCGATCGGGTCGAAGGCAGGCGCCGGGACCGTCTCGTGGAGCTCCGCCATCTGCTCCGGCTCGAGCAGCGATCCTTCGGTCAGCGCCCGCCAGAACTTCGCGAGGTCCGCGGTGGTCGTGACGAGGGATCCGGCGGCGCCGGCCATGGTATGGTTCGCGATCGTGACGTCGATGAGCGGCCCGTCGACCTCGTACTGCTGGTATGCCACGGCGTGCGGGGCAGGCAGATCAGGCTCATCGCCGGGCTCGAACGTGTTGTCGAGGCCGAGCGGATCGAGGATGCGCGCCTTGACCTCCTCGCTCCAGTGGTTTCCGGTGGCACGCTCGATGATCATGCCGGCGAGCACGTAGTTCGTGTTGGAGTAGGCCCACTGCGTCCCCGGATCGAAGGTCGGCTTGTGTGCCATGGCGAGCGCCACGAGTTCTTCCGCGTCCATGTGGTCGAGCCGATGCTGCATGTACTCGTCGGCGGAGCGCAGCACGGCAAGGGCCGACTGCGGATCCGGGCCGTCCGGCTCGGCCGGACCGGTGTAGTTGTAGAGGCCGCTCGTGTGCTGGAGCAGCTGGCGGATCGTGATCCGTGAGCCGTCATTGCCGTTGCCCGACACGACGCCGGGCAGCCATTGCTCGACCGTGTCGTCCAGCGACAGCGCTCCCTCACCGGCGAGCTGCAGCACGACGACGGCGACGAACGTCTTTGTGTTGCTGCCCATCCGGAAGTAGCTGTCGAAGTCGACCGGCGTCTCGCTGTCGAGCTGCGCCACGCCGCTGCGGGCACGGATCCGTCGGTCGCCTTCGAGCATTTCCGCATGCACGGCGACAATGCCGCTCGCTTGGATCCTGTCCACCCCCTCGTGGAGCAGCGTGTCGTACGTCGCGTCGCCCTCCTCGGAAGAGTTGTTCGGGCAACCCGCGACGAGAGATGCCATGCAGAAGAGCGGGATCGAGAGCTTGCTGAGCGCCATGTCCGTGTGTTCCCTCTCGGCTTGGCTCCGTTCAACGGTTTTTACGATTTCGTCGATGTCGCACGATCGCGCGGGTGCATGGCGCGCCGCGGACCGCTGCAGGTGCCTGCGGCGACTTGCAATGCAAGCCGGCCCACCTGCGGGGCTCCCGCTGCACACCGGCCGCCCCGGAGGCGTCGCCCATCGCTCGCGGCGTGGCTCTCGCGGCGAGTCATGAACGAACCTCGCGAGTCCGGGAACAGAGATACGAACAGGAGCGGCGCCCTCCAATCGACGCAAAAATGCTCGTCGGCGCGAGCCGGCGGCCCGCGCCGGTGAGCCCAGGGCGCCCGCACACGACCAGGAGCCGATCATGAGATCTCTGCACCACTGTGTCACTTCTCGGAGAACGCGCGTTGCCGGCGCAGCCACGACGCGCTCGCGAAGCGCCCTTTCGACGGTTCTTGTCTCGGCGCTGCTCGGATCCTCGGTCCTGCTCGCGGGCTGCCCCGACAACGACGAGGCGCCGGCGAACACCGAGGCCAGCAGCGGCGGCGATGGCGGCGGCGGCGGCGAGCCTGGCAGCGGCGGCGGTGGAGCCTCGGGCGGCAGCTCGGCGGTCGAATGGGGAGGCTGCCCAGGCGACTTCATCTCCGAGTGCGCCACGGTCGCCCTGCCGCTCGATCCATCGAAGCCTGGCGGCGAGACGCTGCCCGTCTTCGTGTCGCGCCACCTCGCGCCGGGCGGCGCGGCGAAGGCGCAGGTCTGGCTCCTGCAAGGTGGCCCCGGCGACTCCGGCAACATGTTCACGGGCTTCATCGAGCAGCTATGGGAGCGCGTGATGCCCGATGTGGACTGGTACGTGCTCGAGCACCGCGGCGTCGGGCTCTCGAGCCGCCTCGAATGCCCGGTCCAGGAGGACCCGAGCTCGGAGGACGGGGCGGAGATCAGCGCGAGCGAGTGGCCCGCCTGCATCCAGGCGTTGAAGGCGCAGTGGGGCGACGATCTCGCGCACTTCACGACGTCAGCCGACGCCGACGATCTCGCGCGCCTCATCGATCGGACGCGCGAGCACGGCAAGAAGGTGATCCTTTACGGCGCCTCGTACGGGACGGCGCGCGCGCTGCGTTTCTTGCAGAAATACCCCGAGGCGGTCGACGCCGTGGTCCTCGACTCGGTCGTATCGCCGGGCGCGCAGTACCTGTCCTTGTACGATACGCAGTTCGATCCCGTGATAAAGGACATGTCCGCGATCTGCGCCGCCGATCCGGTCTGCGGGGCGAAGCTCGGGCCCGATCCCTGGGCGAAGCTCGACGCGCTCTTCGGCAAGCTCACGAAGGGGCACTGCTCGGAGCTCGGCACCGACGTCGCGCTGTTCGCGTCGATCGCCCCGGCCTTCGCGCAGATGCGCAGCCTGCGGGCGCACCTCTTCCCGCTCGCTTACCGCATCGACCGCTGCGAGGCGGGCGACGTGCAGGTGGTCGGCCAGTACATGCAGGCGCTGGGCGGTTCCTCCTCGCAGGCCGACGGCGGCGAGCCGCGGGCCTCGGACGTCCTGGGGAGGCACGTGGCCCTCTCCGAGCTATGGGAGGAACCGGCCCCGACCTCGGCCGAGCTCCAGGCGCGCTGCGATGCGCAGCACTTCTGCCCGGGGGCAGCGCTGGAGATCGGCCACCTCCACGATGCCTGGCCGCGGTATCCGCACGACAAGTTCTGGAACGAATGGCCGCGCTCCTCCGTGCCCATCCTGGCGATGAACGGCCTGCTCGACCCGCAGACGCCCATCGGCCTGGCGGAGCTGGCGGCCGGCAGGCTGACCGCGCCCCACCAGACGTTCGTGGCGGTGCCCTGGAGCCCGCACGTGGTCACGTTCGAGTCCCCCGTGAAGACCGCCGATGCGGCGCCCTGCGGCACGCAGATGATGGCAAAGTTCATCGCGGATCCCGAGGCCCCTGTCGATACGACGTGCCTCGACGACCTCGTGCCCGTCACGTGGGACGAGGATCCGGCGGTCGTCGAGAGGCTCTTCGGCACGAAGGACATGTGGGAGAACATGGCCTCGATCCCTCCCGCGCCGAGGAGGGTGGCGCCGATCGACTGGGCGGCCCTCGCGCGCCTCGCGCGTGAAAGGAGCCTCCGCGTCGAGCGCTCACCCGTACATCCCGTGAACAACCGCTAAGCTTTCTGGCGATCGCTCCTCTCCGACCGGGAATTCCTGGCGGGACTCTTCCGCGGGGGTGAACCGTCGCGATCCGTCGCATCCCCAGGGATTTGGGAGGGGCGTGACGACGGATCGCACCCCCTCGGCAGGCATGGACCCAACCCGGGTCCAATCGCCGAGCCCTGGGTTCCCTCGCCGCTTCCTGCACACGAACCGATGTCCGCAGCGCGGTCGGCATCGAAGCGCTGCGCGACCAACGACGACAGGCCATCGAAGCGCTTCCTCAGGTCAGCCGGCTCGGCCGCGACGCAGACGCGCATCGACGGTGGCAGCGTCAGCACGACGTCTCCGACGCGGCGCTCGAGCGTGGCGAGATCGAAGCCCGGCCGAACGCGAACCACCCGCCCCTTGGACAGCGCGATCTCGAGCGGCTCCGCCACGACCGGCGAGGCGTTGGCCACCACTGCACCGGCAGGAAGCGCGGCGCCTCGGTCGAGGACCACGGCAGGGGCTGCGAAGGTCCGTAGGCCCGCAGCTCCCAGCGGCACCAGTACAGCTGGCAAAGCTTGTACCCCTCGTGCCGCGCGAGCTTCTCGGCAACCAGCCCGCTGCGCTTCCATCGCTCGACCCCCTCCACCCTCGTTGCCATCGCTTCCTCCTTCGTCGCGAAGGGGGACAGGTAACCGGCGCTGCGCCGACGATCACGCTGGCGTTGGTCGGGCGCTTGCGCTACGGACGGTCATGTTTCCAATTATCTGCCAGCATCGTAACGAAGATGTGGGTTGGCTCGTTGCTGTGGGATTGCGAGTCGCTGGGAGAGACCCTGGCCTTGCACAGGCCTGGAGAGTGATGCAGGAGTAAAGCGTCGATTTGGGCCTTGCGCTATATGAAGGTGATATATGCGTTTTCGGCGACATGGAACAGATGTTACGGCTGTGACTATTCACATATCGAGCATCGAAGGGAACTCTTCGGCCGGCATCGAGCTCGCCGATGTTCCACGCTCGGATGTCGTTCCCAGAATAACGAGCAGTGATCCTGATGTGGTTAGCGTCGATGGCATACCTCGTATACGCGCCGTTGGCAATTTTTCGTTTTGCCTCAGCGCGCTTGCTACAACATCAGGTAGTGGCGCTGTAACGGTGACTGCGGCGACACGGTCCGGAATCCAGGCGACACTAAGGGTCGTGGTTGACGTTGCGATAGAGTTGCCGGATCCTGCTACTGAAGCTGGAGCTGTCGCCAGACTGTTGATGTCGGAGGCCCGCGGTCCTTCCCACGCAGACTACCTGGCAGCAGACACATTGGAGAGTATGGGGTGGATGCAACGGGTTCTGGAGAATCGATTGGCGACCGATCCTTCTCAATTCGGGGCACGCGGGGCGAGAAATTTGATCGACATCATTCGCGCCGTCGATCAGTTTGATGGGTTTTCCGATTATCCGAACTACGATCAGGGGGTTCGTCGTCGGCTGCAGCAGATGGTTAATGTCGCGAATAATGACAATGATCGAATGCAGTCGGATTTTCGAAATTTTATACAGAATGCTATCGATGTGGCTCGGTTGCGGGTCGCCATCCGGAACCCAAGTTCAACAGGCTTGTTCGGGTGGAGAGCCGCAGGGACTGGAAGTCCAGGGCCCAGATTCGCGAGATTTCGTACGTTGGCTGGAAACACGTTCTTTACGTTGCGGTCATGATTGGAACCTTGACATGACCTGAGATTTTTGCCTGCATGCATGGACGCACGCGCAGTGCGGGCGACGGCGGCGCCGGCAACGAGGGCGGCGGCAACCGTGGCAGCGGCGGCGGCAACGACGGCGGCGGCCCGCGCGCGCCCCCGCGAGCGTGTACGTGGCGCCCGGGGAGCCGGCGGTCGCTCGGAACAGCGGTGTTCGGGGGATGCTTGTATCGACGGTGATGAACCTGTTCTTCATCCCGGTCCTCGACGTTCTGCTGGAGCTGGGGCGCGAGCGGCTGCGCGGGAGGGGGACTACCGTGGTTCCGCTCCCGGAACCGCAGGTACGATCCGCTCCAGAAGAACGCGCCGCTCTCCGATCTTCAGCTCGACGACTGCGTCCGAGGAGATGCCCAGCTGGTCCATCCTCGCGTGAAGCTCGTTCAAGCAGTCGCCCCTGACGTCGTCGGAGTTGATGAAGGTGTCGAAGTGGATCGGCATCATCCACCTGGCGCCAAGGATCCGGTAGGCGCGAAGCGCTTCGCCCGGATCCATGTGCGTCTTGCGCATGAAGTCGCGAGGAGCGATGGGGCAGATGGGGAGGATCGCGAGGTCGATTTGAGGGAACCTCTGGCGTGTCTCCTCGAAGTGGGTCGGGGCGTAAGCAGTATCGCCGCCGAAGTAGATCGTCCATCCGTTGTGTTCGAGCACGAATCCCGTCGCGCAGTCGTCGCACGAGGATTCGTCAAGACCGTATCGCCCGCCCGGATGCAGCACGGGTGCCGCCGTAATCTTCACTGCATCGAGGACGATGGATGACCAGGCGCCGAGGCCACGCTCCTGAAAAGGAAACCTGGGCAGGTAGTCCAGGATCCCAGGAGGCACAAGGAGGGTGCCCGTCCGCTCACCGAGCGCATCGAGCGACGAAAGCGAGAGGTGGTCGAAGTGCGGGTGCGAAACAAGGGTCGCCGTTAGCTTCGGGACTTCATTCACTGGCATGCCCGGCTCGACGAGGCGCGGAGAGAGCATCCCGACGGTGTGTGAAAATACAGGATCGGTGAGAACATAGCGCTCGCCCATTCGTATGAGGACGGTCGCATGGCCCACCCAGAGCACCGAAACGCCCGCCGCCGATGTTTCGGGCAACGAGCGCACGGGCGCTGGCGATGAGGTGGCCGTCAACGCCGAGAGGTTTCGGGCTGTCGACGTAAAAGGGAAGCCGCAACCAAGCAGGAAGACGGCCGGCAGGGCGCGCAGCGACTTCAAAAGAACCTCAGCGCGAGGGTCACGATCACCTGGCGTCCCGCCAGCTCCGGCGAGAATGTGGCGCGGACTCCGCACGTTCCGAACAACGTCAACAAGGCCACGTCGAACGACGGGCGTATGTGGCCATCGTTCAGAAATGCCGCGGTGCCCACGGACAAGGCCAGCGCCTCGCCTCGATCGACAAGCGGCACGTTGACGCGCACGCCCAGTCGGCCGACCCAGTCGCTGGTCTCAGGCGGCCCGGGTGCGTATTCGGCCGATCCCACGAGCTCGAATGAGCCCGTGAACCGAGCCGAAGGCGGGACGAAGAATGCGCGAACGCGCGTCCTCGGCTCGCGAAGCCCGAAGGAGTAGAGAAATGGACTGAGCTCCCACCGAAGGCCTCCGGACACTTTCCCGTCGCCGAAAGTGATCTCAGGACTGGGCACCAATTGCAGCAGCGGCCACAGAATCTCGGAAGCTGGAAGGACGCGCGGGGAAGACTGCTGCGCCGATGGCGTCTCGACCGCGCCGGCCGCTTGAGGATCCAAGGTCGAGGTGATCACAAATGCCGCTGCGATCGCGATCGTGGGCTGGCGGACTCGAACCCGAGCGGTGAACACTAGCCCTTTGCCGCCCCGTCGACGATCTCCCCGTATTGCTTGCCGAGCCGTCTGAGCGCCGCGGCGAGCAGTCCGGCCTTCGTGCTCGCGTCTCACGGTGTAGCTCCGGGGCGCAACCGTTCGATGCGCCCACGAGGGGTGCCGTCCTCTACGTAGAGCCCAACGACGCCATTGGGCCTGCCGGTCTTGTCGTCATGGAGCTGCGACAGTCCCGTGGGATCGGTCGGCGGTGCGGCGAAAGCACGGACCGTCGTCATCAGGGCCGTCGCCGTGAGCGCGAGGATGACCAGCGTTTGCGCAGCAACGGATGCGTGCGTCGAGCCGTGTCGGACGAGCTTGCTCGACGCCGTTGCTCGCAATCGCGAGACGCCGACCTCGCGCGAAACCTCGGGCACGTAGCCCAGCTCGCGCTTCGCGAGCGCGTTCGAGAGCTCGAGGCGCTTGCCGATCAGCCGAACGGTCTCGAGGCTGAGAGGCGGTTGCTTGCCGGGTCTGAACAGCGTGAAGACGAGGCCCATCATCCGCGCCAGCAGGGCTCCGAACCAGTACGGGACGGCCCGCGCTTTGGCCGGTTGGCCCGTCGCCTCGATCACGTCGGTGAAGAACTGACGCATGCTCGTCACGTCGTCGTCGGTCACGAAGTAGGCCTTTCCGCCCAGGCCATGGTCCACGGCGCGGGCGACGGCGCTTGCGAGGTTGTCGACGTGGCAAACGCTGTAGGCATACTCGCCGCCACCGATCCACATGAAGCGTCCTTCGTGGAACGCGTGGGCGATGTGCCCGATCGACGGTGCGCCCTCGCCCCAGATGAACGGAGGGCGGACGGCGATGGTCGACATTTCGCTGCCGTTCGCCTCCAGCACGATGCTTTCCGCGAGGCCCTTGGTCGCGCTGTACGGCATCGACCGGTGATGCACGACGGGGAGCGTCTCGTCGCCGTGGGTAGGGCGGCCCGGCTCGACGACGATGGACGCCGCGCTGACGTAGATGAACCGCCGAGCCTTGGCCTGGCGCGCGCAGGTCAGTACCCTTCGCGTGCCTTCCACGTTCGTCCGTTCGTGGTCGCGATAGCGTACGCCGCTGGTCAGCGATGCGGCGGCGTGCACGACGACGGTCGAACCGCGCATCCCCGCCGCGAGCGACCGCTCGTCGTCGAGATCGCCTCGGACCGGCTCGGCGCCGAGCGATGAAACGGTTCGGGCGCTCTCCTCGCTGCGCGCGAGCGCACGCACGCGGTGACCCGCGGAGACCATTGCCCGAATGATGGCGGCGCCTACGAAGCCGCTACCTCCAGTGACGAAAATGAGCTCGGCCATTTCTGCACTCCTCCTGCCGGTGTCGGCCGGCGAGAGTGTATATAGCACAGCTATACGCGGTGTCTATAGCGACGCTATACTATTTGCTGAGGGCGCCTCGGGAGCGCCGCGAAGAGGCTGTCGAGCGCGCGTTTCCCACGTGGACGGAATGGAGGGGCACGCCATCGTGCGGCGCCCTTGCCCGACCATGCGATCGAAGACAGGACATCCGATCCGCGATCGCCTGCTCGGACGCGACGGCGCCATGTCGGAGCTGAAAGCCGATGGGGCGCTAGGGTAGCTGTGCTACCCTCCATCGATGGCCGATGTGAAGGATACGCTGCTGGACGTCGCGTACCGCGTGCTCGAAGAGGAGGGAGCGTCCGCGCTCACGACACGGCGGGTCTGCAAGGAAGCGGGCGTCACGATGCCGACCCTCTACCATCACTTCGGCAACCGTGACGGGCTCCTGTCGGCGGTCCACGCCGTCGCGCTCGAGAAGTTCATGGCGAAGAAGCGTGCGCTCGCGCAGACGTCCGATCCCGTCGCGGACCTCCGCGCGAGCTGCGAGCAGGTGCTCGAATTTGCCGTTGCGCATCCAGCAGTCACGGCGGCCGTCATGGCGCGTGCGGTCGAGCTCCCTTCGATGTTCTCGCAGGCGTACGCGCTGATGCGGCACCGCATCGAGCGCTGCGCGAAGAGCGATGCGCTGCGTGTGCCGGTCGAACAGGCTGCGGAGCACGTCTGGGCCGTCATCCAGGGGCTCGCGCTCTCGATCGTCGCGAGCCCGACGGGCACGTCGCCAAGTCGGCAGACAACCCGGGCGGCGCTCGACGCGCTCTTCCGCGGGCTCTTTGGAAAGGCCTAGCAACGACATAGACAGCTAAATTAGCGCTGCCCTGTTGCCTCAACCGACCCATGGCATTGTTTCCAGCCAAATACCTCGCGAAGCTCGGCTGTCGGACGCTTTCCCGTCGAAGCTGCGCGAGCAGGAGGCGCTGCTCGGTAAAGGAGCCGTCGTGAAGAAGAAAGCCGCAGAGAAGGTCCGAAGGCAAGAGGTTCCGAGCGCGGCGTCGTTCGCGCTGCAACAGCTCATGCTCCCGATGATGCTAGCGTCCGACGCCATCAAGAAGGGGCTGCTCGCGTTCGTGCAGCAGATAGGCATGCTGGCGTTCAGGGAGCTGATCGAGGCGGAGGCCGCCGCGGCCGCGGGTCCGAAGGGGAAGCACGCGACGGCACGGGCGTACAACCATTGGGGCACCGCGAGCACGCCGCCGCGAGCCGGGGGAGGACCGCTCGAGGCTGGGCGGATGAAGCTCGTCGCCATGGTGACCGAGCCAAGGAACATCGCCCGCTTCCTCTCCGCGCTCGGCGAGCCGACCGACGTCCCAGCTCGCTCTCCCAACCGAGGGCCGCCGTTACCTACGCGCCGATGGCTCGAACGAAGGGGTAAAAGCTTAACGAGGCGAAGGCGCAGGCTTCGCCCGGCGAAGAGCTCGTTGACGAGCGCCCCACATCGGGCACGAAGCGAGGCGAGCTCGCTCCGCGGCTGCAGTCATGGGTCGCAACAGAGAGGCAGTCCACCTGGGCACCGAGCAGCTGGACCGCGCGCCTCGCCTCCGGGGTGGACAAAGCCGCGCGGCGACGGCGAGGGGGACATCCGCAAGGCCGGCAGCCGGCAGACAGACCTCCCCGACTGCCCAGTCTTGGGACCATCGGGAACGTGTTGACAGTTGATGCACAAGTTGTCACAATGTCTTCATGCAAGCGACGACGACAGACGACGAGGCGGCCGCCCGCCGCGCGAGGATCCTGACCGCCGCGCGCTGGTGCTTCCTCAACTTCGGCTTCGCGAAGACGGCCTTCGAGGACATCGCCAAGCGCGCCGGCCTCTCGCGCACGCTGCTCTACCGGATCTTCAAGGACAAAGAAGACATCTACCGGGCCGTATTCGTGGACTGGCTGGTCTCTCGGCACCCCGCCGCGAAGGAGGCGGCGAACGGCCCGGGGAGCGCCTATGAGCGCTTGCTCAGCGTCTGCCGTCTGCTGGCGCTCGAGCCCTGGGCTGAGATGGTCGGGGCGCCGATGGGGAGCGATTTCATCGAGGCGTGCGAGCGCATCGATCCCGAGAGCGAGGCACTTTATCGCAAGATCACGCTCGAGTGCGTGGGCGCCATCTTGGGCGATGAGGCGAGCGCCGAGGTCTTCCTCCTCGCGCTCGACGGGTTGCTCTCGGACCGACCGTCGATGGAGGTGCTGGAGCAGCGGACGCAGCTCCTCGCAGCGCGCTTCGCTCCTCGTTCGTCGAAGAAAGGAGCGCGGTCATGACAGCGTCACCTGAAATCCAAGAGATCGTCATTATAACCGGTGCGTCTACCGGCATCGGCGCGGCCACGGCACGCGAGCTGGCTCGGCGGGGGTTCCACGTCCTCGCGGGTGTCCGGCGCGACCGGGACGCCGACGCAATCCGGGGGCCAGGTATAGAGCCGCTGATCCTCGACATCACCAACCCGGACCACATCCGGGCGCTGGCGACTCGGGTGCACGGGGACCCGCAGGGCCGGGCAGTGCGGGCCCTGGTAAACAACGCCGCCATGGCGGTCAACGCACCGGTCGAGGTCTTCGCGATCGACGAGTGGCGACGCCTGTTCGAGGTCAACCTCTTCGGTCACATCGCCGTTACCCAGACACTCCTGCCGGCCCTGATCCGCAGCAAGGGTCGCGTGGTCAACATCAGCTCCGTGGGCGGCAAGGTCGCCATGGCCACCTATGGTCCGTACGCAGGCACGAAGTTCGCGCTCGAAGCGGTCAGTGACTCCTTGCGACGCGAAATCGCCCCGCTGGGCGTCCAGGTGGTCGTGGTCGAACCGGGCGCCGTGCGAACGGAGATGCCCGGCCGGGCGATCGCCAGCGCCCATGAGGTGGCGTCGACCATGACGCCCGAGCAAAGCCAGCGCTACGGCGGGCTGGTGCAAGCCATCATCGCGCAGACCGCCTACCACACCAAGTCGGGCCTGCCCGCTGACGCTGCGGCCAAGGTGATCGCGAAGGCAGTGACGGCGCGCAAGCCGCGCACTCGCTACACCGTCGGCCGCGAGGCCGCACTCCTCACCTTGGTGCGCATCCTGCCCGACCGGATACTCGACCTCCTCTTTGCCGCTGCTCTGCGTCCCCACTTTCCCAAGGAGAGCAAGTGAGCACCCGAACCTCGACATCCTTCTCTGCGACCTGTCGCGGATGGCCGATGTGAAGCGCGCCGCCGAGGAGTTCAAGGCCAAGCACGATCGGCTCGACGTCCTCGTGAACAACGCGGGCGCCACCTTCAAGAAGCCGACGATAGGGCCCGACGGGTTCGAGCTGACGTTCGCGCTAGACCACCTCGCGTACTTCCTGTTCACGACGTCGCTGCTTGCCCTCATCCGCAAGACCCCCGGCGCGCGCGTCGTGTCGACCTCAAGCTCCATGCAGGCGCGCGGAAAACTCGACCTCGCGAAGACGCCGACCTCGCCGGAGGCGGCGTCGCTCAAGGGCGAGTACATCTCGAAGCGACGGCCGGTGACCCCGCAGAAGCAGGCGATGGATCCGAAGCTCGCGGCCGACCTGTGGACGTCGAGCGAGAAGCTCGGCGCCGAGGCGGCGGCTCGGGCGGCGAGAGGCAACGCATGAGGTTTCATGGTCTTCGTCTGGAACGAGTTCGTTCGTCGAGGCAGTTCGACGGCGACGTCTTTCGTAACCCGCTGGGTCCGTGGAGGGCGTCGACGACCGGAGTCCTTCCGATGCTCCCCGAGCTCCTCTTCGGGGGGGCTCGACGTAGACCGAAAGCTCCCTTGCCGACGACGCGCCCCCACGAAGCATGGGGGCGTCCGGTCAGCTCCGGGCTCCGCACGACGTGGCTCGGCCACAGCACCGTGCTCATCGAGATCGACGGCCATCGAGTCCTGACCGATCCCGTCTTCGGCGAGCGGGCATCCCCGGTCTCCTTCGCGGGCCCGAAGCGCTTTCACCCCGTGCCGGCAGGGCTCGGAGAGCTACCTCCGCTCGATGCCGTGGTGCTCTCCCATGACCACTACGACCACCTGTGTGCGACCACGATCGCCGGTCTCGCTCGCATGCCGGAGATCCCGATCGTCACGTCGCTTGGGGTGGGGTCGCACCTCGAGCGGCTGGGAATTGCGCCAGAGCGCATTCACGAGCTCGACTGGGGTGAATCATGCGACGTTCGCGGGTTGCGCTTCATCGCGACCCCAAGCCAGCACTACTCAGGTCGCAGCCTGAGCGACCGGGACGCGACCCTCTGGTCGTCATGGGTCATCCAGTCAGATCGGCACAAGGTCTTCTTCTCGGGCGACACGGGGCTGACCGAACAGTTCCGCGAGACGGGCCAGATGTACGGGCCGTTCGACCTCGTCATGCTCGAGATCGGCGCGTTCCACCCAGGCTTTGAGGCCATTCACCTGGGGCCCGAGAACGCGCTCAACGTGTTGCAGATGCTGGGCGGCGGGACCTTGCTGCCGGTGCACTGGGGTACCTTCGATCTTGCGCTCCACGCGTGGGATGAGCCTGCGGAGACGCTCGTGCGACTCGCGGCCGAACAGGGCCTACGGGTTGTCACACCGAGCCTCGGCCAGGTCGTCGAACCCTCGCAGCTCGATGCCCCAACGCCGTGGTGGCGAGACCTCAAGTCGAGGGAGGCGCCTTTCCGCCCCTTGGCCGAGCAGCTTCAACCGCACCCGTAACAGCTACGGGTGACCCGATGTCCAACTCAACGCGTGTCGGGAGCTCGGAGTCACTCCAGTCGGGTTCATGCCTCTGGCGATGGGCCTCCTCTCTGGAAAGTACCGCCCGGGAGATGTCCCACGGGACTGGGTCCGCCGCCGGCTCACCGGGGTGTTTCGGCCAGCGGAGATCGCCGCGGCCGGGGCGATCACGGCGCGCCTGGAGGCGATCGGCGCCAAGTACGGGAAGACGCCCGCGCGGGTCGCGCTGCGGTGGGTGATCGAGCGGGGCGTGATTCCGATTCCAGGAGCGAAGGACGCGAGGCAGGCGAGACAAGACGCGGGCGCCCTGACGTTCTCGCTCACTCGAGACGAGGTGCTCGAGCTTGTACGCGGACGTGCTCGCGTCGGCGAGTCGCCCACGTTGGAGCGCAAGCGCATCGGACCGCGCCCTGCGAAGCCACAAGAGCCTACGAAGGCGGACGAAGACGCCGCTTCGAAACGCAAGCGTGGCGGCGATCGGGCGGTCGACAAACCGCGCCGAGCTCTTGCGCCGCACATGTGCGATCGACGTCCTCGAGTGCCCAGCTTGCAAGGGGCGGATGAAGCTCGTCGCCATGGTGACCGAGCCAAGGAACATCGCCCGGCTTCCTCTCCGCGCTCGGCGAGCCGACCGACGTCCCAGCTCGCTCTCCCAGCGTCCACGCGGCGGCCGCCGTACTGGAAGAGCACCGTTCTGCGCCGCAAGGCGCCCGGTGACGCCGCATAGCGTCTCGCGACGCGCCTCCCGGGCCAGACCAACGCCCGGACGGACACGTGTGCCCACGGCACGCCGATGCGCCCCGTAGCGCGCTCGGCGCCGCCCGGACCACGCTCCGCTCTTTCGACCCAGGACCGAGCCATCACGACGCTCGCGGTCCCACCCTTTCGGTTTGCTGCGCTGCACTTCTTCGCGCTGCGATCAGGCTTGATTTGCCTACGCGCTCTTCTTCGTCGATGAGATCAACAAGATGCCTTCCCCCCGCGATGCCGGGCCGGGGGCGCGCCCGGCCCTCCGCCCACGCCACACGAGCCCATGGTGCGGCCAAAGCGTGCGGCCCCGCAATAGGCTGTAGATGGCGCCGGCGTAGGTGCGGCGCAGACGCCCTGGCGGCGCGGGCGGGGGTCGCGATGTCGTTGGCTGGCGGAGTTGCGGGCGACGGACGGCACCCGCCGTGGTCATCCCCAGCGCGAGAGGCCCACACCCAGGATCAGCCCCGCGGATAGGGCCAGGACCGCCCCCAAGATCAGCGCTGCGGCCGCGCAGAACAACACAGATCGCCGCGGGCGGACATCGAGATCGCGCGGAAGGTGGGTATCAGTGCTCGAGCCCGCCCGAACGGCAGGGGGCGCGAGCGCGTGAGCCCCGGCCGAGCGCCGCCCGGCCGGCGAGCTCGGCAGCTCGAGCGATCCCTCCCATTCCGCCGACGCCTCGCGCGCTCTATCCGGCGCATCCTCCGTGCCGACGCTTCCCGCCGCCGACCACGCGCGCCGGAGCGCGTCAGAGAACGCGGCCGCATCGCCGAAGCGCCCCGCCGCTCTCCACGCGACCGCCCGCTTGAGCACGTCCTTGAGGGCCGTGGAGCACGAGAGCTGCTCGATCTGCTCCTCCGCATTGCGCAGCACGTCGAGCGGCAGCTCTTCCCCGCGAAGTGCGAACACCGCCGTCATCCCCAGGCCGTACACGTCCGCGCGCGCGTCCGCTTCCTGCGGCCGGTGCAGCAGCTCAGGAGCCGCATAGATGATGGTACCCATGGCCCCGGTCCGCGTTCCGCCCGTCGTATCCGCGCCGCTCACCAGATCGAAATCGGTGAGCCGCGGCGACCCCGAATCGTCCAGCAGGATGTTCGCGGGCTTGACGTCGCGGTGCACGTACCCCTTCGCGTGCGCCTTCGCCAGCGTGTCTCCAACCTTCAGGATGATCGGCAGCACCGCCTCCCCGACGACTCGCTTCTCCAGCACTGCCCGCCGGAGGTCACCGCCGGCAACGAAATCCATCACGAAGTAATGGTAACCGCCGTCGTTGCCGTGCGCCTCGATGACGCGCACCACCGCCTCGTGCGCGAGCTCCGCCATGATCCGCGCCCCGCGGAAGAACCTCTCGAGCCGGATCGCGTCTCCGCCCAGCCAGGCGTGGAGCACCTTGATCGCAACCTGCTCGTTCCTGTCGCGATCGAAGGCTCGCCACACGACCCCGAACCCGCCGCTGCCGATGGGCTCGAGCAGCAGGTAGCGCCCGTCCCCGAGCGAATCGCCGGCCCGCAGCTGCCCGCCTTCCCGGAGCTGCCGGCGCAGGCTGAGGATCTCCTGGTCCACCGCCACGTTGATCACCCCGGCTTCCTGGAGCGAGCGTTTCCGGCTCCGCGCCGCTTCGAGGCGCACGCTCAGGGAGCGCGTCTCCTCGTTCGGGTAGCTCGGCGTGAACGGGAGCGGCGGCGGCGCGTCCGCGGCGGCGAGAGGGACGGGCTCCGTTCCCGGCAGCTCGAGATCCATGGTGATGTAGGGTTCTCGTTCGGCGCGCGACAGGGGCCAGTAATCGTGGCATGTGGGTGTGTCCTGATCACGGTCCTGACGGGATGGCGTCAGGTCGAGCGGGCCCCCCGCTCCGAAGACGCGCCGGTAGATATCGTTTCGGAACGGCTTGATGCCGCGGCCGATGCCGACGAGCGTGAGTTCCTGCCGCGCTCGCTCGTCGACGTCTTGCCGGGTGCAAAGGCGCCGGAAGTTCGAGAGCAGCCGCGGGTTCTTGGTGGCCGTGTCATACATGCTGTTGAAGTGCACGTTCCGGGGAGCACCCTGCACGATCGCTTCGACCGCCACGTCGACGTCGGCTGCGCCGATCGGCGCTTTCGCGGCCATCGCCATGCTCCAGAGCTGCTCGAGCACGAGCTGGCACAGATAGACGGAGCCCCCCGTGTGCCTGAAGAGCCTCGCGTGCACGAACCCGTCGACGGCAGCGCCAGAATCGGTGAGGTGGAGCGAGAGCTCCTTAACCTGAGCCGGGGACAGGTCGTCGAGCTCGACCTCGATGCCCACGTTGAAAGGAGAGCGGAGCTCATCCTCGATGAGGCGCGACGGGTGGGCCGCCCCTGACAGCACGATCTGGAGACGGTCGAGCCGCTCTTCGACAGCTCGCAGGTTGAAGAGGGACCGAATTTGACTGAAGAACTGCTCCTTGAAGCGGGCGTCGATCAGCACGTCGATCTCGTCGACGAAGACGACGAGCCGCTCCTGGAACGTCGACAACCAGTAGAGGAAGGTGTCCTCCGGATAGTCCGGCTGGATGTTATCGCTGGCGAGCTGCGCGCTGCGAGAGACCGCGCTCAGGAAGCGACGCCAGAACGCGTCGTAGTCGTCGATGGGGAAAGGCGAGAGATCCACGAGCGCGCATCGGAACACGCTCGGCTCGAGGGCGCTCATCGTGCGCACGATCAGGCTCGATTTACCGCTCTGCCGCGGGGCCACGAGGTAGGGGTATCGCTGGTTTTCCTCGATCTCTTTCCTGAGCTCGCGGTCCGCGCGCCGTTCGATGTACGACTTCCCGCTGAACGTCCCCGCCGCGCGGTAAGGGATCCCGGAGCTCATCCGTAGTGCCTCTTGTCGCCGAGGCGCGCCAGGAGCACCTCGGCGGGGAGCCCTGCTCGCGCGGCCTCGAACAGCTCATAACAGATGCACTGAATCGCTCTCGGGTGGCGGTTCGACATGCGGATGATCTCGCTCCGGTGCGCTCGTGCCACCTTGTGCGCGGGGTGTGGCAACAGCGAGAGCAGCCTGTCGATCCCTGCGTCCGAGAGCGGCTCCACCTGGATCGCGAGCCACCCGTCCCTGTGCTTCGGGTTGTGGAGCCCACGCGCCGCGAGGAACTCATGGATGGAACAGGGCAGACAGACGACCACGCGCACGCTCTGCTCGTAGGTCACCGCCAGGTGATGGAGAGAGGGGACGAACAACCGGGCGACGTCCGGCGTGAGGTGCCCGAGCTCGTCCAGCAGCAGGGCGATGGGCTGCCGGTCGGCCACCTCGGCGAGGTCCACCCAGTCGTCCGCCTTGCCGAACTGGCGTCGGACGAGCTCGAAGAAGCGCTTGTAAAAAGCGTTTACATCATCGGTTCGAAGCGACTGCAGATCGAGGTAGCATGTGCTCCTGCTTCGGCTCAGCTGCTTGTGGGTACGCACGAGGAGGCTGGATTTGCCCACCTCGTAATCGCCGCTGATCACGACCAGCGGGTGCCGCTCGAGCGCGGCCCCAAGCTCATGATCGCATGTGCGCTCCACATAAGAGGGCTTATCGAGCTTGAGGGCGCCGCGCTTCTGGAAAGGGTTGTCCCGCGGGATCTCGGGTATCTCCGGTGGATCCGGCGGGGGCTGCTCGCCGGGGGATTTACGTGGCAGCGCTTCCCGGAGGCCGATGATGACGTCCTTCCATGCCTCGTCCCGCACCGCCCAGCTCGTCACGGCCTTTCCGTTCCGCGGGAGCGCCTCGAGCTCGGCAAAGGGCGCATCTTGCCAGACGCACTCGCGCAGGATGATCGGGATTACCTGCGCTTCACCAGCGCGGCACCGCGCAAGCGCGCGCTTCACCTCGAGCTCGTTGCAGTAGTCGGACGCCAGGAAGTCAGCGCTGACGAGGAGCAGGATCACATGAGCGGCCTCGAGGTGCTCGTCGATCGCAGCCTGGGCGTCGTCGCCGGCGTCGATTTTCCGATGGTGCCAGCCCCTGATCACGCCGCGCCGCATCAGCGCTGCGAGGTGGGCTTCGAGCTCATCCCGCAGCGATTCGTCCTTGTAGGAGTAGGAGAAGAAGACGTCGATAGGGGTTGGCATGGTGCTTCGCCGAGGCGGCGCGGCCGACGGTGCGGAGTATACACGACCCCCTGCCGGCTGGGCAGCGGCCCCTCGCCGAGCTCGATGAGCTGCGTGGCGCGCCCGGACCATTGCACGTGCCGAGCGCGGGCGCTTCGCCTACCGGCCCGATGGCGACGGCTAGGCGATCGGTCACCGCACCTGCGCGGTCCGCGCCGAGGCCGCGAGCTTCACGGTCACGCCCACGGAGACCGCGGGCGACATGGCCGCGGCCGCGCCGGCGCGCTTGGAGACGGTGTCCATCGCGCGCGGCCTCGCGCAGCGCGCGCTCGGGCCGGGCGAAGGGCGCGTCGAGCAGGACGGGCACCTCGCGCTCGCGCGCGGCGACGTGATCGAGCACCTGCGCAGCGCAAGGGCGCTGGCGCTGGACAGGGTGGTACGCTATGGGCCGGAGCGATGAGTGAGGAGCGTGAGCCGATGTCCTCGAGTGCCCAACTTGCAAGGGGCGGATGAAGCTCGTCGCCATGGTGACCGAGCCCCGGAACATCGCCCGCTTCCTCTCCGCGCTCGGCGAGCCGACGGATGTTCCAGCACGCTCTCCCGGCGTCCACGCGGCGGCCGCCGTACTGGAAGAGCACCGTTCTGCGCCGCAAGGCGCCCGGTGACGCCGCATAGCGTCTCGCGACGCGCCCCCCGGGCCAGACCAACGCCCGGACGGACACGTGTGCCCACGGTACGCCGATGGGCCCCGTAGCGCGCTCGGCGCCGCCCGGACCACGCTCCGCTCTTTCGACCCAGGACCGAGCCATCACGACGCTCGCGGTCCCACCCTTTCGGTTTGCTGCGCTACACTTCTTCGCGCTGCGATCCGGCTTTTTTTACCTACGCGCTGCTACCAGGCAGCTCGCGACGGAGCACGCGCTCGATCTCCTCTTGCACGACGCCGACTCGCGCGTTAAACACTGAACCACATGGTTCAGTGTTCGAGTGCCCGCCTCGATGCTTCCTTCGCCGCGCTTTCCGACGCGACCCGGCGCGGCGTTCTGGAGCAGCTCGGACGAGCCGACGCTTCGATCACGGACCTCGCCGAGAAGTTTCACATGACCCTCACGGGCATGAAGAAGCACGTCGGCGTCCTCGAGCGGGCCGGCCTCGTCACCACCGAGAAGGTCGGCCGCGTGCGTACCTGCAAGCTCGGTTCGCGCCCGCTCGACGAAGAGACGGCGTGGATCGAGAGGTACCGCCAGCTCTGGGCCGCACGCTTCGACGAGCTGGACAAGGTCATCGAGGAGCTGAAACGAAAGGAGAACGTCGATGGACGCAAGTAAAGAGAGTGAGCCCAGATTGACGAGTGATCGCACGACGGTGGAACCGAAGTCTGATCGCGAGATCGTCGTCACACGGACCTTCGATGCCCCGGCGCGCATCGTGTTCCAGGCGTGGACCACGCCGGAGCTGTTCAGGCGGTGGTGGATACCGAAGTCGATGCCCGTGCCTCTACTTTCCTACGAAGCGGATATTCGCGCCGGCGGCGGCTACCGCCTGGTCTTTGGTCACGACGCCGCGCAGCCGATGGCGTTCTTCGGCACGTACCTCGAAGTGACACCGCATTCGCGCATCGTGTGGACGAACGACGAAGCGGGCGACGATGGCGCCGTCACGACCGTGACCCTCGAGGAAAAAGGCGGCAAGACGCTGCAGGTGCTGCACGAGCTCTATCGATCGAAGCAAGCGCGCGACGCCGCCCTGGCCTCGGGCGCGTACAGCGGGATGGGCGAGACGTTCGAGCAGCTCGATGAGCTCCTCGTCACGCTTTGTACGACGGCGCGATCGTCCTGAAGCCATCGCGCGGGAGGGGCGCCGGGGAGCGCGACGAGCGCGGTCCTCCTTCTCGGCGCTGCGCATTCACGCGGGCGGCGCGAGGCGCACGAGGGCCGCCGCCTCGGCACGCGCGCGAAGAGGGCGCGGAGCTCGGGCGGGATTCTCTGCAAATGCACGCGTCGCGGAGGGCGCGACGGATTTTCTCTGGATGATGCTGCTCGGCGCAGGCAGCTTCCTCGGGGTGGACGTGGCCGTCGCCGCGGCCGCACTCAATACGCTCGGGCTCGTCGTGCTCGGTTATCTCGCCATCGCGCTCCTGCGCAGACGCTACGAGGGCAAGACGCTCGTCGCCGCGTCAGCATGCGCGCTTCTCGGGATCGGCTCCTCGTAGATCGCCGCGATGTCCGCGGCGGGATTCAGCGCGGGTCTTTACAGCTCGGTCGCCGCGCTCGCGTTTTACATCCTCTACACGCGCCGCGGCGCGGCCTGCTTTCCGGCGGCCGGTCGTCATCGAGTGGTGTTCCTGGCGGGACTGTTCCGCGGGGGCGAACCGGTGCGATCCGTCGGATGCTCCGCGGTTTTGGGAGAGTGTGACGACGGATCGCACCCCTTCGGGAGGCATGGGCCCAACCCGGGCCCAGCGGCCACGCCCCGGGCCTGGGGAGCTTGCCCTGACCGAGCCGTCACCTCGGGCGGCCGTGCTCGCCTCGCTCGCCAGCGCCCTGAGCCGCGCCGTCTCCCTCGGGGATGAGGTGGCGGCCCGGGTCGTTCACGAAGCGATCGGTCGGCTGCTCGGGCTGCCGATGGCACTGGAGGGGTGAGCAGGCCTGGGCCGAACGTCAAGCCCGCCGCATTCTCCGTCCCATCCCTGCCTCCTGGTGCCTCCGGGGGTGTCCACGGAAGCGGGGCAGGACCATCCCGTTTTCGTGGACGTAACCGTCGGGCAAGGCTCGCAAGTCGATGTCGGGGCGCATGCGAAGGCAGGGCGCATCGGTCCGTCAGCGGCACACCGCGCGGAGGGCGATGAGACCATGCTCTCGCGCGCCGACCGCTGCGCGGCCCGCTCCGGCGCGGGGCTCGACCTGGGGTGCGTACAGGTGTACGTTCATACCCATGGGACGCCTCTCGACCGTGCTCCGCGAAGCCCGCCGCGCCGCCAAGCTCAGCGAGCGGATCCTGAGCGGCATGGTGGGCCTGACGGAGGAGCGGCTCCTCAGCCTGGAGGCTGGAACGGCCGAGGCGACCCCGGAGGAGCTCGATGCCTACGCGACCGTCTTCGGGCTGAACATAGCCGACTTCGCGGAGGGGAAGGCGAGGCAGGCGCGCCTGACGCAGATGTTCTTCCGCTCGAGCGCCGATGGCGGCGCTGCCGCCCTGGATGAGCTCATCCTGACGGGCGCTCAGCAGGGGATCGGCGAGTTCGTGCGCTGTACGCGGGACATCGCCGCGCTCGAGGCCCTGCTCGGCCACCCCATGCCAAAGGCGCTGCCGGTCCCCCCGACCGCGCTCATCGAAGGCGACAGCGCACCCCCGCATAAGGCCGACCGGCTCGCGAGCTGGCTTCGGGCGGAGCTCGGGCTCGGCAGCGAGCCTATCCCTTCGATGATAGAGCTCCTCAAAGACGTGCTCGGCGCTCACGTCGTCTGGGTCACGCCCGATCAACTGCACCCGACCATCGAAGGCGCCCACGCGAGCGAGCCGCGCGCGGCGGTGCTCGTGAACCTCGTCGAGGGGCCCTCCTGCTGGTGGCGCACGCGGATGACGCTCGGTCACGAGCTCTGCCACCTGCTCTGCGACCAGGATCAGAGCCTCGATCGCATCGCGCTCTTCAGCCCGCACGCCGAGAGGAAGGAGCTGCGAAGGCGTTGGAACCTGTTCGACGGCTTCGAGCGCATCGAGCGCCGGGCGAGCGCTTTCGCGGCCTGCCTGCTCGCCCCGGAGGAGGCGGTGAAGGCAGCGGTCGGTACGCGTGACGTTACGAGCGAGGAGGCAATCACGCGCGTCGGCCAGACCTTCGGGCTGGGCCGGACGACGGCCATCAACCGCCTTCAGCATGTCTTCGGGCTCAGCCAGGAGGTCCGGCGCGCCATGGCTGCGAGGAGCGCGAGCCACTGGCCGTTCATCGACCATCCCGACTGCGTTCGCGGAGGCATCGGGCTGCGCGACGGCGTGCTCCGGGATCTAGCCATCGACGCCCTGGCCGCTGGGAAGATCGACCGGGTGCGTGTGCGCGGGTACCTGCGCTTGCCCCTCACGGAGCCTCTGGCGGAAGATGCGCGTCTGACGCCGGAGCAGCGGGCGCCGGTGCGACGGCGGGAAGACCGGATCCGGGCGATCGCGCAGCAGCACGTGGAGGCGAACCTGGAGGACGGGGCCGCGTACGTCGCCGCCGAGGTGCGCGAGGAGAGCGGAGCGTTCCGGGTGGGGCTCAAGCGGCGCTATCCGGTCGAGGGTGAGGGCTCAGCATCCTGCGGCTACGTGATCCTCTCGTATGGGCTCGGCGTCGTCGACGCGCGGCTCGAGGGCTCGCGGTCCTGAACGGCTCAGGGGGGCCGAGGGCTCGGTGTCCTTCGGTTCGCCCTCCTGAAAAAATCGTGGCGGCGATCCCTCAGCATTTCCTTCTGCCGGTGTACTGAGGCTCATGGCGAACGTCGTAGGTCCACAACGGGGCGCTGAGGTCTGCCACCGGGAGCAGTCGAGGCCGAACCGTTGCGTGCCCGCGTGCGCGTGCATGGTCTTGGCGCGGCTCGGCCGCGCGATGGAGGAGGACTCGCTCTGCGCCGCCTGGGTCGGGAGCAAGAGGGGCTTTTCTTTGGCGGATGCGGCCGCCGCGGTCGGCGGTCATTCGATGGGCCTGGATATGGATAATCCCTCCAGCTATGTCTACCTGCGCACGCGGCTCGCCGAGCCCTGCTGGATCATCGCCCAGATGTTCGCAGCGCCGCTGATGCGTATCGCCCAGGCCCTCGCGCGCCCGCCGGCTCCCTCCCGCTTCGGCGCGCTCACGAACGAGCCTTTGGGGTCTCTCCACGCGGTCGTGCTCGTGAGCGCGGATGCCGCGGGCTTTCACTATCTCGACCCGTTCTATCCCGTCGACCGTCAGCCGCTGGTGCTGTCAGAAGAGCAGTTTGCCGAAGCCTGGCAGGGCCAGGTCGTGATCGTCGCGACGTGAGGGCCAGCGTTACCCGCGCGCGTCGCCGGCGGGCTCGCGCGCCGGGTGGGCGCCGAGCTGCTCTGCGTAGGGCGCGGCGCGCTCCTCGACGTCGGTCCGCACGAAGACCTCGCCGCCGTCGACGAGCAGCCGCGCGAGGCTATCGAGCAGCGCCGGGCCCATCGCGAGGCGCTTCTCGTGCCGCTTCTTCCACCACGGATCGGGGAAGTGCAGGAAGAACCGCGCGACCGACGCGTTGGGACGGAACCGCGCGAGGCGCGCGCGAGCGCCTCGCGCGCGCCTCGCGCGCGTCGGCGTTGAGCGCCCGCACGTGCCCGCCGAGGCCGCGCTGCTTCAGGCGCGCGTCGACGACCGCCGTCCACTTGAGGCAGATCTCCAGGCCGAGCAGCCGCGCCTCGGGGCTGGCCGCCGCGCGCTCGAACAGGAAGCCGCCGCGGCCGGGGCCGATCTCGATCTCGACGGGGCCGGAGGCGGGTAGGAAGTCTAAGAGCTTTTGTGGATGTCAGGAAACTTCGCTCTTTCTAGCCCTCACGTCGAGTCGAGTGCACACACCCTCTTCTGTTGCGATCTCGCTCGCGTGAGGAAATCCCAGAAAAATGAAGATGTTGGCTGACCATGTTGTGAGCGAGGTCCACCACCGTGAGCTACCGTGACCCCTTGCAATCGGGCACGCGCGGGCGAGCCTCAGTTGGAACGCATCGAAATTATTAACCTTTGCGCGGAACGCACTTCCGTCCCAGGAAAGATCTGGCGGGATTTCTGACACACGCAATTAGCCGGACCCATTGCGCTTCTGCGCCGACCTCCGCCGCCATTCCGGCAAGCGGACGACAAGCAGCGCGATCCCGGGGAGCAGCACGATCCCGGCGAAGAGCAGCAGGACCGACGTGAACCGCGCGGCGGACGCGCCCAGCGCCGCGTAGGTGGCCGAGATGCCCAGGTTGGCCAGGGCCGTCACCGTGAAGAACGCGCGGCGGGGCATGCGGCCCGCGCCGGCGAAGACGACCGATGCCTCCGAGAGCACCGGCACGCCGCGGAAGAGGAGCAGGAACCAGGGGCCGTGTCGCTCGGCGGCGCGCGTGAGCCGCGCGAGCTCGGCCTCGCCCACCATTCGATGCAGGGCCGGCGCCCCCGCCCGCGCGCCGAGCAGGTAGCCCAGCCCCGCGCCCGCCGTCATGCCCGCCCAGGAGACCGCCGTCCCGCGCCAGAACCCGAGCAGGCCGCCCGCGGCCGTGCTCACGAAGCTCGAAGGCACCGGCAGGACCACATCGCCCGCGAGCAGCCCCCCCAGCACGAGCGCCGCCGCGCCGCCCGAGGGCGGGGCCGCGAGGAGCGCCCGCGCCGCCGCCTCGAGGCGGTCCGCGAAGAGGAAGAAGGGCACGAGGATGGCCAGGAGGAGCAGGCCGGAGAAGCCGGCCCAGCCCCGCCAGGAGCGCCGCGGGCGCGCCGGTGCGCCGGGGAGGCGGGGGCCCGCGGGGGGAGGGGTCGATCCAGGGGAAGGCGGCATGCAGCGCTCGGGTCCGGGGAGGGGCCGGCCCGTCGCGAGGAGGAGCTGGCCGGCCGGCGAGGAAGTATAGGTGTTCTGGCCCACGCGGCATAACATCGACAGGCGTCCGCGGCCGGGGCTCCCTCCCGGCGCCGGGCGCTCGCGCCTCGCTCGCGCGATCTCGCTGGAGCAGGAGACACTTAGCATGACAACCCCTGACGATCTGTGCGCCGCCCTCGGCGCCCGCAATCTCTTCGACCCCGGGCACCCGGCCGATCCCTATCCGTTCTATGCAGAGGCCCGCCGCGGCGCCCCCGTCTTCTTCAACGCGCCGGCGAACAGCTGGTTCGTCACGCGCGCGGAGGACGTGATGGCGGTGCTGCGCGACACGGAGCGCTTCTCCTCGAAAAACCTGATGAGCCCCAGGACCCCGCTGGCGCCCGAGGTCGTCGCCGTGCTCGGAGACCCCGAAGCGTGGCTGCCGACGCTGCTCACGACCGATCCGCCCGACCACACGCGGCTGCGCGGCCTCATCAACAAGGGCTTCTCCCCGCAGCGCGTCGCCGCGATGGAGCCGCAGATGCGGGCGCTCGCCGACGAGCTGATCGACGGGTTCGCCGCCGAGGGCCGGGCGGATCTGGTCCCGCGGTTCGCGTTCCCGTTCACGGCGCTCGTGATCGGCGACATGCTCGGGATGCCGCGCGCCGACATCGATCTGCTCAAGCGCTGGTCCGACGGCTGGATCAAGCTGGTCTGGAACGCGGAGCCCGTCCCGCAGCTGGTGGAGGCGGCGAAGGGGCTGCGCGCGTTCCAGCGCTACTTCGCCGAGGTGATCGCGGAGCGCCGGCGGAGCCCGGGCGACGATCTGCTCTCGGCGCTGATCCGGGCGCATGAAGACGGCGAGGCGCAGCTCAGCGAGGAGGAGCTGATCGCCGTGCCCATGCAGCTGATCCTGGCCGGGCACGAGACGACGCTCTACCTGATCGGCAACGCGCTGGCGCTGCTCCTGGAGCACCCGGCGCACCTCGCCGCCGTGCGCGAGGACCCGGCGCGGCTCGGCCACGTCGTCGAGGAGACGCTGCGGCTCGACTCGCCGCTCCTCTGGCTCGCGCGGCAGACGACGACGGAGGTCGAGCTGGCCGGCGTGAAGGTGCCGGCGCACGCGACGGTCCAGCTGGCCATCTGCTCGGCCAACCACGAGGAGAGCGTGTTCGGCGAGCCGACGACCTTCAACCCCTGCCGGCCGAACGCCGATCGGCATTTCTCCTTCGGCCGGGGCACCCATTTCTGCCTCGGCGCGCCGCTCGCGCGGCTGGAGGCCCGCGTCGCGCTGGAGCAGCTGCTCGCGCGCCTTCCGAACCTGCGCCTCGACCCGGATCATCCGCTGGAGCGAGCCCGGATCATCGGCTTCCGTGGCTACGAGCACCTGCACACGCTCTGGGGTTTCTGAGGCGGTCGCCCGCTGCGGGTGACCGACGCTATCGGACTCCCGTGTGAGCGCTATGCCTGGCAGCAGAACGTCGATGGCGCGACCGGCAGCCGACGAAGGCAAGTTTGGCGTCTTGCTCATCGACGCAAAACTGTGGTAGCGGCGTCGAGCGGATCATCTGCTCCAGGTAGAAGCGCCGCAGCCGGCGTCGAGGCGGCCCAGCACGGCGCGGCCGGCGTCGAGCTCCTGGAGCGCGAGCGGATCATCTCCTTCAAGCGAGGCGGCTCAACAGCTGGCCTTCTTCGGGAGGCGCCCCCCTGGCTCTCCAGGGCCTCGATGCCGGCCGCGCCGCGCTCCAAACGTCGGCCACGGCTCCAGCGCACCGGAGTCACGGCGCCGACGATCCTGCTTTCGGCTTCGTTAGTTTGAACTCCGGGAACCCGGTCCATGCCTCGTCGAGCCACGATAGCCGGCCATCATCCTCATAGTTAACGAGCATCGCCGGAATCAGGTAGAGCGCACTATATAGCGCGTGAAAAGCATCGATGCCGACGCCTTGTGTCTTATGGGATCTCCCCGCTCCAGCAACTTCCACATCAGCTTCCCAAAACGGAGAGGATGGCTTGGGTCGGTGCTCGGGTGCCCACACTCGAACCCGGATGCTATCTTGCGTCCCACTCGGAAGCGTCAGACTGATGGTACGTTCCGCGATCACGTCCCGCATGCCCCACCAGCTAGCGCGCTCTTTGGCGATGTCAAGCGCACTGGCTCAACAGGAGCCCAGGCACTTCTTCTGCCCGTTCTGGCGCGCCTGTTCGCAGATGCTCCTCATGAGCATGGGCGCGCGCTCGTCACAGTAAAGCTCCCATCGCGTCGACAGTGCAAAGCATGCAGTAGGGCAACTGGAACGGCATTTCTTGTAGCCCGTAGCCCGCCCTTCGTTGCTCTCCGAAAGGCAGTGAAACGTTTGCGGACGCGTCATGAATACCTCCAGCGCCGATCCGCACATAAGTCTCCATACGTTGACCCCAACATCTACCGCATCTTGACACCTTTCTTCTGCTGTGGTCGACTCGCCATGCTCTATTGTTTCCTCGTCCAACAGAGCCATTGATCCAGATGTCGGATTAGCCGTGCATGAAGGTATGAAACAGCAAATGAGAGCGGCGGCGATGGTGTTGAATGTTCGCATGCCCACGCTATTGCGACCTGTGTGCCTGGCTTGAGTGTGCTGCCAAGAGCCGCACCCAATGAACACAAGGCGTTTCGGTTTCTCAAGCTTCAGACTGAAGGCGGTTGAACAGTCATAGCCCGCCGAACGGCCAAAGGGCGCAAGGCGGCAGGTCGTCGGCCCTATGCTTCCGTTTGTAGCGGAAAGCCCTCGGTGGAGGTGTTCGTCAGCCATCTGGTTGGCGAACAGCCACCGCTCAGAAACCCGCAGCGCCGCGATGATTCGGCTTGACTATGGCGACGCCATCGCCCTCACGCGACGTGCACCTCGACCGCTGCCAAACCTAGCGGCGAAAAGGGGCCGCGCCGAGCTCACGCCCGGTGCCGAACTCGCCGGCGTCGCGCCCGCTCCGCGCCGAGGGGCGCGCGCCGGGCGAGGTGCTGCGCGAGATCGCCGCCCTGGCGAAGCTGGCCGAGGACGGCGGCGGGTACGGCGCTCCCCCAACGCCATTGGATGCGCGTGGTTCAGCATCGCTGCCCGGCAGAGCAGAAGCCAGCCCCGCGCGTGGGGCCACCCGCCCCTGGTCAGAAAGTCGGCCCGCGCGGCACGCAGCTTGCTCCTGGCCATCGGAAGCGGTCCTGGCCGGGTAGGTGAGCTTGCCCCCGGCATCGGAAACGGTCCTGGCCGGGTAGATGAGCATCCCCCCGGCATCGGAAACGGTCCTGGCCGGGTAGCTGAGCTTGCCCCCTGGCATCGGAAACGGTCCTGGCCGGGTAGCCGAGCTTGCCCCCGGCATCGGAAACGGTCCTGGCCGGGTAGGTGAGCTTGCCCCCGGCATCGGAAACGGTCCTGGCCGGGTAGCTGAGCTTGCCCCTGGCATCGGAAACGGTCCTGGCCGGGTAGCTGAGCTTGCCCCTGGCATCGGAAACGGTCCTGGCCGGGTAGCTGAGCTTGCCCCTGGCATCGGAAACGGTTCTGGCCGGGTCGCTGATCGACCCGGATCATCGCTGGAGCGAGCCCGGATCATCGGCTTTCGTGGCCACGAACACCTCCAGACGCTCTTCTGAGGCGCGGGCACACCGCCGGCGCGATGCATTGTAGTCTGGACGGGAAGATTGCCACGGCGCCGGCGCTGTGCGTGCGGCAAGCGCCGCCCGAGGCGCGGCGCGGCCGTACCGGCGCGTTTCAGGGGCGGTTAGCGCCGCGCGTCAGGAATTCACGCTAGAATATAAACGCCCCGACCGAAGCGTGTTAAGCAGGCGCCGTGTCCGACCAGCTCAGCTCGGATCTCGCCTCGCTGCGGATCCAGCGGGACGTCGATCCCGATCGGCGGAGCCCGCTCCGCACCGCCCTCATCGCCGTGGTCGCGCTCGCGGCGGTCGCCGGCGCCGCCGTGCTCGTCGCGCCGAGGGCGCAGAGCGCGATCTTCAAGACCGAGGTCGCCACCACCGAGATCGCGCTTGTCTCGCCAGCGCAGGCGTCGATCTCGGTGACGTCGACCGGGTATGTGGTCCCGCAGGTCGTGTCCCGGGTCGGGGCCAAGCTCCCGGGCCGCATCGCCCGGGTGTACGTGAAGGAAGGTGACGTGGTGAAGGCGGGCGACCCGCTCGTGGACCTCGACGACGCCGACCAGAAGAGCCTCGTCGCCGCGGCCCACGCCAAGGTCGCCGCGGCGCGGGCGCGCGCCGTCGCCTCCCGGGCGAGCATCGTCGAGGTGGAGCAGCAGGTCGCGCGGGAGCGGGCGCTCGTCGAGCGCCAGGTGACCGGCCGCGCCGCGATGGAGGACCTGACCGCGCGCGCGCACTCCCTCACGCAGTCGGCCGCGGCCGCCGAGGCCGAGGTCAAGGCCGCGGCAGCCGACGTCGAGAGCCTCCGGATCACGCTGGCCGACAGGAAGATCGTCGCGCCGATCAACGGCACGATCATGTCGAAGCCGCCGGAGATCGGGGAGGTCGTCGGCCTCGAGCTGCCGCACCTCGTCGAGATCGCCGATTTCACGTCGCTCGTCGTCGAGACCGATGTCCCGGAGACACGCCTCCACCTCATCGAGCCCGGCAAGCCGTGCGAGGTCGTCCTCGACGCCTATCCCTCGAAGCGCCACCGGTGCACGACGGTCGAGATCGGCAAGCGGGTGAACCGCGCCAAGGCGACCATCCCGGTCAAGGTGAAGTTCGTCGGAGAGGCGAAGGAGGCGCTGCCAGAGATGAGCGCGCGGGTGAGCTTCCTCGCCGAGGCGCTGTCCGAAGAAGCCATGAAAGAGCCGCCGAAGCGGGTCGTCCCGGAGGCCGCGGTGGTCGAGCGGGCCGGCGCCAAGGTGGTGTTCGTCGTCGACCAGGGCGCGGTGAAAATGGTGCCGATCAAGGTGGGCGGGCCGGCGCCGGGCGGGCTGGAGCTGCTCGACGGCCCGGCCCCCGGGACGCGCCTCGTGGTCAAGCCGTCGGCCGACCTCGAGGATGGCCAGAAGATCAAGGAGAAGGGAAAGGGGAGCGAATGACCGACGGGTATCGCGACGCAAAGCCGAAGGCCATTGTCGAGCTGCAGGGGGTCGGCAAGACCTATTTCCGCGACAAGGAGCCGATCGTGGTGCTCGATGACATCACGCTCGATGTCCCGGAGGGGTCGTACGAGGCGCTGATGGGGCCCTCGGGCTCGGGCAAGTCGACGCTCCTGAACCTCATCGCCGGGCTCGACCGCCCCACGCGCGGCACCGCGCGCGTGGCGGGGCAGGACCTCACGCGGATGAGCGACGGCGAGCTGGCGCGCTTCCGGTCGAAGACCATGGGCTTCATCTTCCAGGCCTACAACCTGATGCCCGTCCTCACCGCCGCCGAGAACGTCGAGCTGCCGCTCCTGCTCACGAGCCTCTCGGCCTCCGAGCGGCGGAAGCGCGCGCAGACGGCGCTGCGCGTGGTCGGGCTCGAGGAGCGGATGGGCCATTATCCGCGGCAGCTCTCCGGCGGCCAGGAGCAGCGGGTGGCGATCGCGCGGGCGATCGTGAACGACCCGACGATCATCGTGGCGGACGAGCCGACCGGCGATCTCGATCGCAAGAGCGCCGATGAGATCCTGACGCTCCTGGAGAAGCTCAACAAGGAGTTCAGGAAGACCATCCTGATGGTCACGCACGATCCTCAGGCCGCCGAGCGCGCGACGGTGACGCGCCGGCTCGACAAGGGGAACCTGTCATGAACCTCGTCTCCGTCGCCGCCAGGAACGTCCTCCGGAACAAGTTCAGGACGCTGCTGACCGTGATCGGCGCGGCGGTGGCGGTGCTCGCGTTCGTGCTCCTCCGGACGGTGCTGTCGGCGTGGAACGTCGCCGCCGACCACGCCGCGAAGGACCGGATCGCGACGAGGCACAAGATCTCGTTCATCTTGCCCTTGCCGAAGCGTTACATGACCACGCTCCGCGAGGTCCCCGGCGTGACCGAGGGGACGTTCATGAGCTGGTTCGGCGGCAAGGACCCGCGCGACGCCAGCAATTTCTTCGCCTCGATGGGGGTCGAATCGGCGACCTTCTTCAAGGTCTACGACGAGATTGTCGTCCCGCCCGAGGACATGGAGCGGTGGCAGGGCGACCGCAAGGGCGCCATCGTGGGCGACGTCCTCGCGACGCGGCTCAAGGTGAAGGTGGGCGACACGGTGACGCTGGAGGGGTCGATCTACCCCGGTCCGTGGCAGTTCAACGTCTCGGGGATCTACACGGCGTCGCGCAAGTCGATGGACAGGTCGCAGTTCATTTTCCATTACGACTACCTGAACGAGTCGATCCCCGAGCGGGACCGCGACCAGATCGGCTGGATGGCCGCCCGGATCGACGATCCCTCGCGGAGCGCCGAGATCAGCGCCGCCATCGACAAGATCTTCGACGAGAAGGACATCCAGACGGCGACGATGAGCGAGCGGGCGATGAACCTGTCGTTCATGGCGATGATGTCGGCCGTGCTGACGGCGCTCAACGCCGTGTCCATCATCATCCTCCTCATCATGATGATGATCCTCGGCAACACCATCGCGATGGGCGTCCGGGAGCGGTCGCGGGAGTACGGCGTGCTGCGCGCGCTCGGGTTCGAGCCGAAGCACGTGAGGATCTTCATCATCGGGGAGGCGGCGACCGTCGGGCTGCTCGCGGGGCTCGCCGGGCTCGCGATCGCCTATCCGATCATCGAGCTCGGGATGGGCCGGTGGCTGGAGGAGAACATGGGCGGCATGTTCCCTTACTTCCGGATCGAGCCCTCGACGATGGTGCTGGCGGTGCTGCTCTCGATGGGGCTGTCGCTGCTCGCGTCGCTCCTCCCGGCGTACAACGCCTCGAAGCTCTCGGTCACCGACGCGCTCCGGCGCGTGGCCTGAGCGAACCGACGTCGCAGCCTGTCCACGACCCCCTGAAAGCGGGAGAGAGCGCTCATGATCCCCGTCGCCTACAACGTTCGAAATCTGGTGGTGCGCAAGACGACGACCGTCGCGACGGCGGCCGGGCTCGGCCTCGTGGTGTTCGTGTTCGCCTCGGTGTTGATGCTCGCGAACAGCGTGGAGCGGACCCTCGGGCGCACCGCGCAGAGCGACGTCGCGCTCGTGATCCGGAAGGGATCGGACGCCGAGATGGCGAGCAGCGTCGAGGAGCAGCAGATCGGCTTGATCCTCGCGAGCGCCGAGGTGGCGAAGCGGCAGGACGGCAAGCCGGACGGGGTGGGGGAGGTCGTGGCGGTCATCCTCCTCGACAAGCTCGGCACGGAGGGCGTCTCGAACGTCCAGGTGCGCGGCGTGACCGATGACGTGCTCGCGTTCCGCTCGCACGTGAAGATCGTCGATGGCCGGCCGGCGCAGCCGGGCACGGACGAGGTGATCGTGGGGCAGGCGATCTACGGCCGCTTCAAGGGTCTGTCGATGGGCGAGTCGTTCGAGCTCCGCAAGAACCGGCCGGTGAAGGTGGTCGGCGTGTTCTCCGACGGCGGCTCCTCGTCGGACTCCGAGGTCTGGGCCGATCTGCACACGGCGCGCTCGGCGTTCGGCCGGGAAGGGAGCGTGTCGTCGGTGCGCGCGCGGCTCGCCTCGGACAGCAAGTTCGACGCGTTCGAGGCGTCGATCGAGCAGGACCGGAACCTCGGGCTCGAGGTGATGCGCGAGAGCGACTATTACGAGAAGCAGTCCGAGGGCACGAGCATGTTCATCAAGGGGATGGGCGTGCTCATCGCCGTGTTCTTCTCGATCGGCGCGATGATCGGCGCGATGATCACGATGCACGCGTCGATCGCCAACCGGCAGCGCGAGATAGGCACGCTGCGGGCGCTCGGCTTCTCCCGGATGAGCATCCTCACGTCGTTCCTGATCGAGTCGATCCTCCTCGCGATGGTGGGCGGGGCGCTCGGCGTGCTCGCCGCGCTCGGGATGCGGTTCGTGCGCTTCTCGATCATCAATTTCGCGAGCTTCTCGGAGATCGTGTTCACGTTCGAGCCGACGCCGGGGATCCTGATCGGGTCGGTGCTCGTCGCGGTGGTGATGGGCGTGCTCGGGGGCTTCTTCCCGGCCCTGCGCGCGGCGCGGATCAGCCCGATCCAGGCGATGCGGGGGTAGCTCGGGCGGGACCCGGGCGCCGGGGGTCGAGCACCTGGGCATGGCCCGCGGCGTGCTCTACGTTCGCCCGGGGGGAACGGCATGCCCACGGTCACCAAGGCGATTTACGTGAACTTCGCGGCTGGGAGGAGCGCGGACCGGATGGAGCGGCTCTCTTCCCTGGTCCAGCGGACGGAGCTGAACTCCCTGGTCATCGATGTCCGGTCGAACGGAGGAGCGCTCCTCCTGGAGAGCGACGAGGCCACGAGGGCCCGGCTGGAGGCCCTTCGTCACGCCGGCATTTACCTCATCGCCCGGCTCGTCGCGTTCAAGGGCGGTCCACGCGGCTGGTACGATCCCGGCTCGGAGGAGCGATGGCGCGAGATCGCGGAGATCTCGCTCCGGGCGTTCGACGCGGGCTTCGACGAGGTGAACTACGATTACGTGCGCTATGGCGCGGCGCGCGAGCCGCGGTCGCGGACTCCGATCCACGAGAGGACGCCGACGATCCGCGCGTTCTTCGAGTTCCTTCGCGCGGAGGTCGGCGACGCGGCGTCCCGCCCGATCTCGGCGGACCTGTTCGGGATCACGCTCCTCGGGCCGCAGGACGGCATCGGACAGCGGCTCGAGGATGCGGTGGAGCTCTTCGATTACGTGATGCCGATGCCGTACCCATCGCACTGGGGCCCCGGCAGCTTCGGGCTCGCGAACCCTGCCCATCACCCGTACGAGACCCTCCACGCGTCGCTCTCCGCCGGCTGGCGCCGGGTCGCCGATCTGCCGGGGCGGATCGCGCAGCTGCGCAGCTGGGTGCAGGCCTTCGATCTGGACAGCTCGCGTCCGATGCGGCGGTACAAGTACACCCCGTGGCACATCCGGCAGCAGATCCGGGCGATCGACGACGCCGGCTGCGCCGGCTACGCGGCGTGGAACCCCCGCTGCGACTACGAGGAGAGCGCGTTCCTCCCGGCGCGACCCGACCTGGGTTGAGGTGAGCCCGCCTGTTGCGGCTGGACGAGGGCGGCTGAAGGGTCGCTTGTGCCCGCCGCTGATGCAGCCTATCGTGGGCGTGGACGATGCTGCTGGGACACGACGCGCTGAGGAACCTCTGCCGGGCGCGCGACCTGCTCTCCGAGGTGCACGACGCGAAGCTGTCGATCGAGGACGTGGCGCGGGAGGTGGCGATCTCTCCTTATCACTTCATCCGGCAGTTCGAGGCGGTGTTCGGCGTGACACCGCACCAGTATCGCATCCGGCAGCGCCTTGACCTGGCCAAGCAGCTCCTGGCGGCCGGGCGGCACTCGGTGACCGGCGTGTGCATGGAGGTGGGATTCTCCAGCCTCGGCAGCTTCAGCGCTCTGTTCGCGCAGCGGATCGGCGTGCCGCCTTCGGCCTACGGGCGGCGGCTGCGCGCGAGGGTCCAGGTGCCGGGCACCCTCCCGTGGGAGCTCGTCCCGGGGTGTCTCAGCCTGATGGGACGGCTGCCGCCGGACGCCTTTCGCAGTTTTCGAGAAGCGTGAGCCGGGCGGCCCTGGCAGAGTCGGCCCAGACCCATCCGCTCAGCGAGGAGAACGATGAAGATCAAGCTCAACAGCATCATGGTCGAGGACCAGGACCGAGCGCTGAAGTTCTACACGGAGGTGCTCGGCTTCAAGAAGAAGCACGACGTTCCCGTCGGCGAGTACCGGTGGATCACCGTTGTATCGCCGGAGGGGCCCGACGACGTCGAGCTCGTGCTGGAGCCGAACGCCAACCCGGCGGCGAAGACGTTCCAGCAGGCGATGTTCGCGCAGGGCATCCCGCTCACCGCGTTCGAGGTGACGGACCTCCGGGCCGAGTTCGCGCGCCTCAAGGAGCGCCAGGTCGCGTTCACCCAGGAGCCCACCCCGATGGGCCCGGTCATGATGGCTGTGCTCTCGGACACCTGCGGGAACCTGATCCAGCTTTACCAGCCGCTGTAGTGGCTGGCGCCCAGGCGCCGCTTGCCTGGAGCGCGGTTCATGGGGGTCCGTATCCCTGCGAGGGGTTGCGCAGCGCCCCGCAGATCCCTCCGAGCGCCTCTCCCACCCTCGGCGTCCAGCCGAGGCCGCGCAACCTTGTCGCGTCGAGGGCGGCATCCCTGGCCAGGAAGCTCGCCAGGGGGCCGTGCGCGGCCTGGGCCTCGGCGAGGCTCCACGAGCGCACGGGCACCCCGGCGACCTCGCCGACCGCCGAGAAGAGGGTCGCCATGGGCTCAGGCGACGCGTCGGCGGCGTGGAACACGCCCGTCGCGTCCGACTCCAGCAGCATCGCGTAGGCCACCGCCAGATCCCGCACGTGGACGGTGGACCAGCGGTTTGCGCCGTCGTCGATGTAGCGCGCCACCCCCGCCGCGCGGGCGGTTTGCACCATGTGCGCCACCGGACCTGCGCCGTCGCCGTAGACCATGGGCGGCCGCACGACCACACCCCGGGCGCCCTTCGCGCCGAGCACGCGCGACTCGGCCGCCACGAGCCACTCGAGCGGCCCACCGGGGTTGACCGTCTCGTCCTCCGACACGGGCACCCGCGACGACCGGGCCCTCGGCGCCCCGGTGGTCGTGATGAAGACGCCGCCGCGCATGGCCGAGAGCATCGCGGTGACCGCCGCCGCGTCCGTGGCCGCGCGATCCTCTCCCATCGTGGCCGCGGTGTGCACCACGCCGTCGCCGGCCGCCGCCTCGCGCGCAAGCACCTCCGGCTGATAGAGATCGCCCCGGATCGGCGCCGCTCCGCAGGCGCGCACCCTCGCTTCCGACGCGTCGCTGCGCGCGAGCCCGCGCACGCGGTGGCCGCGCGTGACCAGGGCGCGCGCGACCGCCGCGCCGATGAATCCGCTCGCACCGGTGATGAAGATGTCCATGTCTGGCTCCTTGTGGGTTGGTGGTCGGAGCCTGGCGGACGCCGGACCGGTCCTCCATGTGATAGCGTCCACCTCCCTTTTGCGATCGTCCAATGCCCGATGTCCTCACCTCGCTGCTCCGCCACGTGCGCATCGAGACCAGCCTCTTCGGCCATATCGAGCTCGGCGCCCCCTGGGGGGCCCGCGTCGGCCCGCGAGAGGTCGTCTTGCTGCACCACGTCCTCGAAGGCGAGATGTGGCTGGAGCTCGATGGCCGGGAGATTCATGTGGATCGGGGAGACCTGCTGCTCTTGCCGCACGGCGCTCCCCACTGCCTCCGGCACCGACCCGGGGCGCCGGTCGCAGACGAAGGACGCTGGCCCTCGCCTCCTGCGCCGGGGGTACAGGCGGTGCAACACCGGCTGGGCGGTGACGGCCCGAGGACGGTGGTGCTCTGCGCCGCCATGAGCCTCGCCGGCGCCGGACGGTCGCTGCTGCTCCGCGCGCTGCCCTCGGTGGTGCTCCTCGACGGCGGCGCGGGCGAGCCGGTGCCCGGCCTCGGCCGGCTCCTGGACGGCATCCGCGACGAGGTGCGCAGCCGGCGGCCGGGCGCGCCGGTCATGGCCGCTCGTTTTGCGGAGCTGCTCCTGCTGCAGGCGATCCGCGCGGAGCTCGAGCGGCCCGCGCCTCCTGGCTCCTTTCGCGCCGCCCTCGCCGACGAGCGCGTCGCCCGCGCCCTCGACGCGCTCTACCAGGCCCCGGAGCGCACATGGACCGTGGCCTCTCTCGCGCGGCAAGCAGGCATGAGCCGCTCGGGCTTCGCTCACGCCTTTCGCGAGCAGGTGGGGGAGAGTCCTCTCCGGCACCTGATGCGCTGGCGCATGGAGCTGGCGAAGGAGAAGCTGCGAGAGCGCCCCGAGCTCGCCCTCGCCGAGCTGGCGTCGTCGGTGGGCTACCAGGACCAGGCCGCCTTCAGCGTGGCGTTTCGCCGGGAAGTCGGGGTCCCGCCGGGCGCCTACCGCTCACCGCATCGGCGGATCTCGTGACGGCGTTGTTTTGATCTGCTCGACGAGACCCTCGAGGAGGTCATCCGCCCCGGGCTCCGCCGCTACTTCGATTGCTGACCTACCCCTCCGTGAGATCGCACGCCCCGCGGTTCGGAGCTTCCAGGCGGGCCGGCACCAGGATCCGGACCGGGGGCGGCGCGCTCATGGCAGCTCCCGGCCCGGGCGCGAGCGTGAGGCGCAGCTCTCCGCCCGCCGGCATCGACCGGAGAGCGATGTATACGCCGCCGCCGCGAGCCGCCTTGATGGCGCCCAGCAAGACGCGAAAGAGCGCGCGCGTGAGGGTGTGAGGGGCGGCCTCGACCACGACGGGCTCGACCTCCTCGAACGTTGTCGTGACGTCGCAGACCGCCGACTCGACTTCGAGCAGCTCCGCGATGTCTCGCACCAGCGCGTCGAGCACGACCGGGCGCGGCGCGAGGGGCTCGTCCAGCGCGAGCGCTCGCCACAGCGCAGCGCGGCGCCGGAAACGGCGCACCAGGGTGGCCGCGAGCTGGAGCAGATCGCGCGTCTGGGTGAACAGGTTCGTGGCGAGATGCTCCGCGGCGATCTCGATCCTGAGGCGCGCCGCCGCCTGCACCTGGAAGATGTCGTGGAGCAGCCGCTGCAGCTCCTCCGTGGGCACGTCCCGCGCGGCGAGCACACGCTCCATGTCCCGCTCCAGCCGCCCGGCCAGAAGATCCATCTCGATGCCGTGCGCGGCGCAGAGCATGATCTCGTGGAGCCGCCTGCCGACCTCCGGCCTCCTGACCGAGACGCTGAGCACGCCGGACACGGCCCCTCCCTCCCGGAGCGGGATTCCATGGCACGCATGATCTTGGAATTCTTGAATGAAATGCTCCGGACCCACGATCTCGGTATAGCCGCCTTCGGCGAGCGCGGTGCCGACGCCGTTCGCGCCCGAGGTGCTCTCCTCGAGCAGCGCACCGGGGCCGGGCACGCGATCGAGACCGTGGACGCTCTGCTCGTCACCGCGGACATCCAGGACAATCGCTCGCGCGTCTCCCAGAACGACCGCGTGGCGCTCGCCGCCCGAGGCTCGGCTGAGCGCGCAGAGGTAAGGCTCGGCAGCGTGAAGGAGCCCTCGGTGCCGCTCGCGCAGGCGTTCGGTATCGAGCGAGCTCAGGCCGTCGGCGCGAGGACGGTTCGGGTTGGCTCCTCCCTCATGCGAGCGCACCCAGGCCCGAAGCACATGAGGACGCAGCTGGTCCGCATCAAGGGCGCCGATCGAGCGGTAGAGACGTCCCGCCTCGAGCGCTGATTCCAACCACGCTACCATGAGCCAGCCCCCGTCGTTCGAGCGCGCGGTTGCGCTCGCCCTCTTCTGCGGACCTGCATGGATTGTACCCTGTAGGGTCCCACAAGGGGGCAGTCGTGAGGGATGGAACTAGTCAATTCTCTCCCCTCTCAGGAAGATCGCGGACAGAATGCAGGTACCCACCGTCCTGATCGTGGATCAACGTGATGCACAACGCGAGGCGATCCGCGGTACGCTCGAGGTCGCAGGGCTGCGGGTCAAGCTGGCGGCGACGATCGCGGAGGGCCTCGAAAGAGCCCTTGAACAGCCAGATCTGGTGTTGCTCAGCCTCGATCTTCCGGAGAGCGAGCGGTGTGATCTCTGCCACCGCCTCCAGGTGTCGCCGGACACCGCGGCCCTCCCGGTGCTGCATGCCACGCAGTCCCCTGCGGCCGCCGGTCAGCCCCCGACGTTCGCGACGTTCAATTGCTGCCGTGCCAGCTCGCGTGCATGGCCGCCCGAGAGCCTGCTCCTGATGACGGCCGTGCGCGCGCTGCTCGAGGTGCACGCGGCGAAGGCCGAGAGCGCCGAGAGCGAAGAGCGGTTCCGCGCGACCTTCGACCAGGCGGCGGTGGGGATGGCCCATGTCTCGTTGGATGACCGCCTGCTCCGTGTGAACCCGAAGCTCTGTGAGCTGCTCGGGTACACCCGCGAGGAGCTGATGGCGCTCCGCGCCCGGGACCTCCGGCACCCGGAGCACGCAGAGGGAGCGCTCCGGCAAGTCCACGCGCTGGGCGATGGGGTGATCCGCTCCTCCACCACCGAGGAGCGCTGCCTGCGGCGGGACGGCTCGATGCTCTGGGTCGCGGTCACGCGCGCGCTCGCTCGCGACCGCGCGGGGGCGCCGCTGTACATCGTCGAGGTCGTGAACGAGATCGTGCGCCCCAAGCCGACCGAGGAGGCGCGGGAGCGGGCGCTCGCCTGCGAGCGCGTCGCGCGCATCCGGATCGAGCTGGCGGAGGCGCGCCTCGTGCGCCTCCAGACGTTCACGTCGGCGCTCTCGTGTGCGGTGACGCCGGCGCAGGTGGCCGAGGTGGTCCTCACGCTGGGGCTCGCCGCGCTCTACGCCGACGCAGGGTACGTCGCGCTCCGCGCGGAGGAGGGCATGCTCGATGTCCTCCTCGCGCCCGGGTACCCACAGGAGATCATCGAGCGTCTCCGCCGCATCCCCCTGTCCACGCGTCTACCAGCCACCGACTGCATCCGTACGGGCCAGCTGCTGGTCTTCGAGTCGCCCGAGGCGTATCGGGCTGCCTATCCCGACGCGCCGATAGGGGATTGGGCGAAGACCCGGATCTGCGTCCCGTTGACGCTGGGCGACCGGACACTCGGCGTGCTCGGGGTCACCTACCTCGACGCCTGGCGGATCGGCGAGGACGACCGGCGCTTCATGAGCACGCTCGCCCAGCAGTGCGCGCAGGCCCTGGAGCGCGCGCGCCTCTATGAAGCCGAGCTGCGGGCGCGGCGGCTGCGCGAGGAGGCGCTGGCCATCGCGGCGCACGACCTCCGGAACCCGCTGTCGTCGATCCTGCTGGCGGCGTCCCTGCTCGAGCGGTCCGCCGCGGCGGACGCGGCGGGACAGCCGATCCGCGATCGCGCGCAGCGGATCAAGCGCGCCGCGGAGCGCACGATCGAGATGCTCCGCGAGCTCCTCGACGCCGCGACCATCGAGGCGAAGAGCCTGAAGCTGGACATGCAGCCGTGCGAGGTGGGCTCGCTCGTCAACGAGGTCATCGAGATGCTCTCGCCGATCGCCGAACAGAAGCAGATCCGGCTCCGCGCCCTCTTGCCGGGGAGCACCTTGCAGCTCACCTGCGACCGTGGTCGCCTGCTCCAGGTGCTGTCGAACCTCGCGGGCAACGCCCTGAGGTTCACCCGTGAAGGGGGCGAGATCACGATCGGCGCGGAGCTCCAGGGCCCCCATGTCCGCTTGTCCGTCAGCGACAGGGGCGCGGGGATCGAGCCCAAGGACCTGCCGCGCCTGTTCGATCGCTACTGGCAGGCGCGGGCGACGCGCTGCGCGGGCGCGGGGCTCGGGTTATACATCGTCAAGGGCATCGTCGAGGCGCACGGGGGGCAGATCTCGGTCGACAGCACGCTCGGGGTGGGGACGACGTTCTCCTTCACGATCCCGGTCGCGAGCGAACCTTGATCCTCTCCGCCTCCGCGGGCGCCAGGGTCTGCCGCACCAGCTCTCGCACGTAGACGAGGCGGTCGGCCGGCGTGCCGAGCGCGCTCAGCCCCTCGTAGAGCCCGGCGAAGAACGCCGGAAAGAAGACCGCCGAGAGCGCGGCCACCACGCGATGCGCGGCCGCTCGCTCATCGAGCCCGGGCACCGCCGCCCGGACGAGATCGCGCAGGCGCAGGATCACGGGCGCGAAGAGCGTCGGGAAAGGACCGCTGTAGTCGTCGACCTGAAACGCGTCGTGCAGGTGGGCCCTGCTCAGGTTCGGGTAGCGCAGGCAGCCCTCGAGGTAGTAGCCGAGCAGCTCGCCGAGCGCCGCCGTCGGATCGTCGGGAATCCGGGCGAGGAGCTCCTCGCCGTCCTCGAGCATGTGGCGAATCGACCCCTCGAGCGCCGCCGCGAGCAGCGCCTCCTTCGAACGGAAATAGTAGTTCACCGCGGCGATGTTCACGCCGGCCGCGGCCGCGATCTTCCGCACCGTCGCCTGCCCGACGCCGTGCTGCTCGATCTGCTCGATCGCGGCGACGATGAGCCTCTGGCGCGGATCGTCCGCGTGGGCGGGGCGGTCTCGATCGTTCATACGATTGTTTGAAACGCACCTTGACGACCCGGCTCGCAGGCGTCAACAAGTAAAACATATGTTTCAATCATCTGTTTTACCAGGCGCTGGAGGTGCACCGATGGTCGATCGGCGGAGGTTTCTCACCCACACGGCGGTCGCGGGCGGCGCGGCCGCGCTCGGCTACGCGTCGGGCCGCCGTGGGCTCGACAAGGAGGTCGCGTCCGCGCGGTTCCACGGCGACGACGTGCTCGGGCAGGGCCAGGCGGCGGGCGTCTGGCACCGCTACAAGTTCATCGGCCAGCCGGTGATGGACGCGCAGATCGTGTTCTGGCTCGGCCTCTCGTCGATGGGCCTGACCGACGTCGGCGAGGTGCTCGACACCGCGACGCGCATCCGCCCGGGCGAGGAGCGCTCGTGGTTCGAGCAGTGGCTGGCCACCGCGAAGCGCGTGCAGGGCTACGGCGAGGAGGCGGAGGCCCGCGGCCATACGCGGAGCGCCGCGTCGCACTTCCTCCGCGCGGGCGCGTACTACCGGGCGGGGCTGATGCGCTATGCGGATCGCGCCGATCCTCGCCTCGTCGAGGCGACCGTCGCGGGGCTCGACCTGCACGGGCGGGCGCTCCGCATGCGGGGCTACGACTCGAGGCAAGTCGACATCCCCTACGAGAGCGGAGTGCTCCACGGGCGAGTCCACTACGCGCCCGGGGTCGCGCGCGCGCCCACGATCGTGCTGCAGCAGGGCCTCCACGCATGGCCCGAGGATACGATGTGGGTCGTCGACGGCGCGCTCCAGCGGGGCTACCACGTGCTCTCGTTCCACGGCCCGGGCCAGGGCGCCTCGCTGCGCCTCCACGGGCACCCGTTCCGGCCCGACTGGGAGGTCCCCGTGGGCCGCGTGCTCGACTTCGCCGAGCGCGACGAGCGGCTCGACGCCGGCCGGTTCGTGCTGATGGGCCTCTCGTTCGGCGGCTACCTCGCGCCCCGAGCGGCCTCGCGCGAGCGCCGCCTGCGCGCCCTCGTCGCCAACCCGGGCGTCGTCAGCTGGCGCGACGCGATGCTGCGCCACTTCGCCTCGATGCCCGGTCTGCTCGAGCTGCACAGGCGCGGGCCCGCGGCCTTCGACCGCGCCATCGACGCCGCGTCGGTCGTGCTGCCCGACGCCCGCTGGTACTTCGACGACGTGACCTGGAAGCACGGTGTCTCGACGCCGCACGAGGTGATCGACGAGCTCGGCAAGTACGACAACAGCGACGGCGTCGCGGACATCCGCTGCGAGACGCTGGTCATGGAGGGCAGCGCCGAGGACGCGTCGCCGGGCGAGTCGGAGCGCCTCTACGGCGCGCTCCGGTGCCCGAAGCACATGATGGTGTTCGACGCGAGCACGGCGTCGCAGGTGCATTGCCAGGGCGGCAACCAGCTCCTGGCCCAGGCGCGGCTCTTCGACTGGCTCGACGAGCGGGTGGCGCGATGAGGCCCGCCGATCGTGCCGCCGCGCGCTCCGCGGAGAGGCGAGGAGGGGCCCGCTCCCGACGCAGCGCGCGGACCTCGCGGCTCCTCGCCCTCGCGGCGCTCCTCTGGGTCGTCGCGCCGGGCGCGGCGTGGGGCCAGTTCCCCGACCTCGTGGACCTGAGCGCGCAGTACATGCCGGGCACCGCGCTCGAGGATCCGCGCCCCACGCGGGCGCAGGTCACGTCGTACGAGGTGAGCGCCAACGTGCCCATCCCCCTCGGAGAGAAGACGTTCCTGATCCCGGGAGCGGCGTACCACGTCGAGGCGGTCTCCTACGCCGACACCCTGCCCGGCTTCGACTCGCTCCGGGCCTTCCACTCCGTCGATGTCCCCGTGCTGTTCGTCCAGCTCCTCCCCCGCGACTGGTCGCTCGCGCTGCGCGTCGCGCCGGGGCTGGCGGGCGACTTCGAGGGCTTCGACGGCGGGCTCGCCCGCGTCAGCGCGCTCGGGCTCGCGACCCACACGCTCTCGGAGCGGCTCGTCCTCGGGGGCGGAGCGCTCGCGTCGTTCAGCTTCGGCACGTTCCTCCCGCTGCCAGCGGCCTATGTCGACTGGACGCCGACTCCGTACTTCCGTTTCGAGGCCTTCCTTCCCGGCTTCGCGACGGCGAAGCTCCTGTTCTCGGATCGCGTCGAGATCGGCCTGCGCGCGGACGTGGCGGGGAACGCCTACGCGGTGCGTGACGCGCGCGTCGCGGGCGCGTGGCCCTGCGCCGCCCAGCCGGCCGACGACCCGGCGACCGAGCAGGATGAGCGGTCGGCGCGGCCTGAACAGTGCGTCGATCACATCGCCTATTCGGTCGCGACCGCGGGCGTGACCCTCGGCGTGCGAGCCGTCGGGACCGTGTGGCTGACCGCCCAGGCGGGGCACAGCCTGTTCCGTCGCTTCGAGCCGATGAACGCCGACGACGACGGCATCCCCGGAGGTGGGCAGAGCATGCCGGACGTGTTCTTCTTCCGCGCCGGCGCGACGTGGCGTATCCCGAAGAGCTGAGGCGCGTGGGGGCGAGGCGCACACGAGCCGCCCCCGCCGCCGGACCGTTGATGGCGGCTCGACGCCGGTGCATCCTCCGCCTCATGCGCCCGGGAGAGGTCATCGACAGCCGCTTCGAGATCGAGCGCGTCGCGGCCTCCGGCGGGATGGGGACGATCTACCGCGCCGTCGACCGGGCCACCGGGGCGCCGGTCGCGCTGAAGCTCCTCGGCCAGCCCGACCGCAGCGCCTCGCACCGCTTCGAGCACGAGGCCCGGATCCTCGCCGAGCTCGATCACCCGCGGATCGTCCGGCACGTGGCCCACGGCATCACCCCCGACGGGGTGCCCTACCTCGCCATGGAGTGGCTCGACGGAGAGAGCCTCGCGCAGCGCCTCGCCCGCCAGAAGCTCGACCTCGAGGAGAGCCTCGCCCTGCTCCGCGCGACCGCCGAGGCGCTCGGGGCGGCGCACGCGCGGGGCATCGTCCATCGCGACATCAAGCCGGGCAACCTCCTGCTCGTCGGCGGCGAGGTCGCCGGCCTCAAGGTGCTCGACTTCGGCATCGCCCGGATGAAGCGCACCATCGGCGCGCTCACGCGGACCGGCTCGGTGATGGGGACACCGGGCTACATGGCCCCGGAGCAGGCCACCGGCGACCGCGACCGCCTCGACGCGCGGGCCGACATCTTCTCGCTCGGCGCGGTGGTCTTCGAGTGCCTCACCGGCAGGCCGGCGTTCCAGGGTCAGCACGTCATGGCCCTCCTCGCCAAGCTCCTCATGGAGGACCCGCCGCGCGTGCGGCACCTGCGGCCCGACCTGCCGCAGGAGCTCGACGACTTCGTCGCCCGCATGCTCGCGAAGGACCCGGAGCAGCGGCCGCGCGACGGCTCGGCCGTGCTCGAGGCGCTCGAGGCCCTCGAGCGCGATCCGAGCAGCGGCCTGGCCGCGCCGTCGGTGCTGTACGAGGCGATCACGACGGGCGAGCTCCGGCTGCTCTCGATGGTGGCCGCGAAGGAGCTGCACCCGGCCGCCTCCGACGGCTCGGCCAGCACGCTCGTCGTCGCCGCCATGCCGGGAGATCTCACGAGGAAGCTCCACGCGAGCGCGCAGCCGTTCGGGGCGCGGGTGGACGCGCTCGCCGACGGGACGATCGTGCTGTCGATCACCGGCGTGGGCGACGCGGTCGAGCAGGCCGCGCGCGCGGCGCGGTGCGCGCTGACGCTCGGCCAGGTCTTGCCGGACGCCTCGGTCGTGCTCGCGACCGGCCGGGCCGAGCACACGGGCCGCTTGCCGGTCGGGCCCGTCATGGACCGCGCGGCCGCGCTGCTCGCCCTCGCCGAGCGCGAGGCGTGGGCGCGCCCGGAAAAGAGGCCCGATCCGGTGCGGATCGACGACGTGACCCGGGCGCTGCTCGACGCGCGCTTCGAGATCGAGGCGGCGCGGTCCGGCACGTTCTTCCTGCTGCAGGAGCGCGAGGTCGGCCGGTCGGCGCGGACGCTCATCGGAAAGCCGAGCCCCTACGTCGGCCGCGACAGGGAGCTCCGGAACCTGCGTGAGCTCCTGGAAGACAGCTTCGGCGGGCCCGAGCCGCGCGCCATCGTGATCACCGGGCCGCCCGGGATCGGCAAATCCCGCCTGCGCTTCGAGCTCATCGAGGTCCTGCGGGAGCGGCACCCCGACCTCACCATCGCGGTCGGTCGCGGCGACTCGCTGAGCGCCGGGTCGCCGTTCTCGCTCCTCGGCTCCGCGCTCCGGGGCGCGGCCGGGATCACCGGGGGCGAGCCCGCCCCGGCGCAGCGCGAGCGGCTCCTCTCGCTCGTCGCGCGCGCCCCGGCGCTCGGGCCGGGTCAGACGACGCGGATCGCCGCCTTCCTCGGCGAGATCGTCGGCACGCCGTTCCCGAGCGAGGCCGATCCGAGGTTCCAGGAGGCGCGGCGGAGCCCGGCCCTGATGGCCGACCAGATCCCGCTCGCCTACCTCGACTTCATGGAGGCGGCGTGCGCGGCGGGGCCGTACCTGCTCGTGCTCGAGGACATCCAGTGGGGCGACGCGGCGTCGCTCAAGCTCATCGCGCGGGTGCTCCGGGAGCTCCGCGACCGGCCGTTCGCGGTGCTCTACCTGGCGCGCGTCGAGGTGCGCAAGGCCTTCCCCGTCCTCTGGGAGGGCAGCGAGCTCCACGAGATGACGCTCGGCGCGCTGCCGCGCCGCGCCGCCGAGGAGCTCGTGCGGCAGATGCTCGGCGACGGGTTCCCGCCCTCGGAGGTGGCGCGCCTCGTCGAGCGCGCGAGCGGCAACGCCTTCTATCTGGAGGAGCTCATCCGGGCGGTCGCGGAGGGGCGGGCGGACAGGCTGCCGGAGACGATCCTGGGCATGGTCGAGGCGAGGCTCGAGGCGATCCCTCCGGAGGCGAGGCGGCTGCTCCGGGCGGCGAGCGTCTTCGGCGAGACGTTCTGGAAGCAGGGGGCGCTCGCGCTGCTCGGCGACGCCCGCGGCTCGACGCTCGCGGTGGACTGGCTGCCCTGGATGCTCCAGCGCGAGCTCCTCGAGCGGCGCGAGCAGAGCCGCTTCGCGGACCAGGAGGAGTACGCGTTCCGGCACGCGCTCATCCGCGACGGCTGCTACGCGATGCTCCCGGAGCACGATCGCGCGCTCGGCCACAGGCTCGCGGCCGAGTGGCTCCTGCAGGCGGGGGAGCACGACGCGAAGGTGCTCGCCGAGCATTTCGAGCGGGGCGGCGAGTCGCGGCTCGCGGTGGAGTTCTACCTGGACGCGGCCGAGCAGGCGCTCGCCGGGAGCGACTCGGTCGCGGCGAGCGCGCTCGCGGAGCGGGGGCTCGCCCTCGGCGCCGAGCGGGACGTCGAGGCGGCGCTCCGCGGGATCCGGGAGGGGGCGACCGGCCCGCGGAGCCAGGGGGGCGCCGCCCTCTCGTCCAGCTCGTGAGCGCTCAGGGCGGCCGCTTCCGCGGCCTGCCAGAGCTGTCTGCGCCTGGCACACGTGGCGCAGCGCGCCGGCGAGCGCGCTCGAGAAAGCCCCCAAATTTCGCGGAGCGGCGATGGAACGGTTGCTGCCAAGGCTGCCAGGGTCGACGCTCGCGTCGAGTCCGCCGCGGCCCTCCGGGACATTGCGCCTCAAGGAGGAGGCGCTCCGGTTTTCCCCTCTACAGCGCTCTCGCGTGTTCCAGGTGCTCCCCATGAGATCTTTTCTTCGCGCATTGACCCGCTGGCGAGCGACTCCCGTGTTCACCCTTGCGCTGCTGTGTCTCCACTGTAGCTCGAGCGTCGAGGCGGGCTCGATGGGCGGTGGCGGCTCCGCCGGCGAGGGTGGCGGGAGTAGCTCCACCGGCGAGGGGAGCGTCGACAGCGCCTCGACCGGCGCGGGTGGCGGCGGCAGCTCGAATGGAGCGGGCGCTGGCGGCTCCACAGGGGAAGGCGGTGGCGGCAGCTCCACGGGGGTAGGCGGTGGCGGCGGGTGCCGCCTGCCGGACGAGCCCGCGGTGTTCGAGATCGGGACCGGCGAGAGCTGCTTCGAGAGCATCGAGGATGGCGCCACGCTCCCGGTGATGGCCGGGCCCCAGGGGGGATACCACCTCTGGTTCGCTGTCGGATGCAGCGATTGCGGCGCGAGGGTCCGCGTGCGGTACAGCGTCAAGGACCCTGCAACCGGGGACCTCTTCCCGTCGGGCGTGCCGCAGGAGGGGATGATCGAGCTCAGCCCCGGGGAGTTCCCGCGCGCGTTCGGGCTCATTGCGTTCCTCCCCGGAAGGCAGTGGGCTCCGGCCGAAGTGCTCGCGGAGGGGACCCACGTGATCCTCGCGGCCGAGGCGCGCGACGACGACGGCTCGACGAAGCACGCGGCGCAGGTGGAGGTCGTCCTCGGCGCCACCGAGGCCTGGGGGCTGCCGTGCAGCGACGATCCGGCGACCTGCGGCGCCCCCGGCGGGGCGCCGTGCTGCAGCGACTGAGCGATGCAGCAGCGGCGCGGCGTGGAGCTCAGGTTTTCCACGAGCCGGCCCGCTCACGCGCGAGCGGATGGAGACCATGTGAGCACCAGCAAGACCCCCACGACCTCTTGACGCCGGCTTGCTCGGGGTCGCGAGCCGAGCGGCGGAGGCGTGGATCAGAAGACGACGGCGCCGGGCGTGCAATACTGGTCGAGGAGGCGCGAAGGCGTCGCCGACACGTTCGCGTCATCCACGTAGTACACGGCCGGCCCGCCGATCGTGTAGATATAGACCTCGTTGTTGAGCGACGTGCCGCAGGTCTGGAGGTACTCCCACTTTCCGGTCTGGGTCGAGGTCCTGGTGGTATAACCCGTCCCGCCGCTGCCGAGCCCGATCGTCACCTGACCGGTCACGGTATAGACCCAGACGCTGAACCGCAGGTAAGCGTTGTTCGGCGGCGGGCTGGCGGCTGTCCAGTACTGCTGGGCGATGCCGCCGTGGGTCGTCGTCGCGGACACGAGGAGGCTGCGCCTGTTGGGCGTGTGCACGACGTCGGTCTTGAGCCATGTCGCGATGGCGCCGTAGTTCAGGTCATTGCTCGTGGCAGGCCAGGAGTCCGCCGCGGTGCCCCAGCCGGCGAACCATGAGGCGCTGGCGTTGCCATGATCGATGAAGCCCGACGGGATGCCGGCCTGCGCGTTCTCGAAGCCGGGGTTATAAAGCAGGTTGACGATCGGGAGCTGGAGGAGGACGAGGGGCTGCGCGCCGCCGGAGCTGACCGCGATCTCTGCGCCAGACTTCCCGACGGGGCTCAGCGTCTGCTGGGCGAGGGCGGCCGCGGCCGGCGCGGTGTTCCGCGCGCCGATGCCTTCGGACGGCTGCGCCTCCGCCGGGGCGCGGGCCGCCTCGGGGAAGGCGGCGGCCTCCTCGACGTCCATGAGCCCCTCTTCGTGAGGTTCGGAGTCCGAGAGGCAACCGACGAGGGCGAAGGGGACAACGAGGCTGCCGAGGATGGCTGCGGTCGATTTCATGATGGGTTCTCTCCGGTCGGGGATTGATTGTTCGACGGGCTGTCCTTCCTCCTGAGCACGCTGCGTGCCGGTGCGGTGGGCGCGGATTTCCGGCGATCTTGAGGGGGCGCTCGTGGAGCGAGCGCCGGAATGGGAGCACGCCAACACTGTTGCTAGAATGCTCCAGGCGCCGGTGTGGAGGCTATGGCCTGGAGGCCATGACCTCCAAGCGCGGAGGCGCGCCCCTCCAGGATGCCGCGCTGAAGGCGCTGCCTGCACGCAAGCGCCGCGCAGATCGTGGACGCGCTGCGCTGGAGCGTGCCGTGGCGCCGCCGGGCGTCGACCCGGCGGGAGCGGGGCGTCAGCCCGGCGGGAGCAGGGCGAGCAGCGCTCTGGCGGCAACCTTCTTGTCGAGGACGAGCACGCTCCGGATCATCCTTGCGCTCCCCGTGAGCTTCTCACCCAGCGCGTCGCCCGAGACCTCGATCCGGTAGGCCAGGAGGCGCTGGGGATAGCGGGAGAGGAGCGCGTCGCAGTCGCGATAGAAGCGGGTGCTGCCGTTGCTCGCGAGAAAGAGGATGCGCGACGCGGCCGAGCTGTCCGACGCCCGCGACGTGGCCGAGCTCGCGCGTCATGGACCGCCATGGCCGCGGGGAGCGCGGGCGTGTCCTGGACGAGCGACGGGACCGGGACGAGCGCCGATGGCGCCGTGAAGGCGTGCGCGTTGACTGGATGCAGCAGACGGCGCGCCGGATTCCTGGACGGTGCCGCCCGGTTCCTGGACGGCCGGGCCCGGTTCCTGGACGGCGCCGCTCGTTTCCTGGACGGCGCCGCTCGTTTCCTGGACGGCGCCGCTCGTTTCCTGGACGGCGCGGCCCGGTTCCTGGACGGTGCCGTCCGCTTCCTGGACGGCGCGGCCCGGCTCCTGGACGGCGCCGTCCGCTTCCTGGGCAGCACGGCGCCCTCGCCGCCAGCGCATTCTTGCTCTCTTCGGGGCTCCCGGTCGAGCGCTCTTGCCGTTCCTCTCGCTCCAGTGCGCTGACGAGCCAAGGGGCGCAGGCCGATCAGCTGATCGAAGCCTCCGTCCCAGAGAGACCGCATCTCCGCCGAACGCAGGTATTCGGGCGGCGCTTGACGTGCGCGAGATATCCATGCGCTCCTTGCGCGAGGGAGGCCGCGATGGCGCTGTTGCTGCGAGGTGTCGTGCGGGCCCTGATCCCGCTCGCGATGTTCATGGTGTGCGTGCTCGCGCAGGCGGGGTGTACGTGCATGCCGGAGCTGCCGCCGGTTCATCCTCACAGCACCATCGCCTGCCGGACGCGCGCCCCGAGCGATCCCGTGAGCGCCGGCCGCGCACCGGGGGTCAAGACCGTCGCTGCCGGCGCCATGGCGGGGACGTTCTCGATCACGAGCACGGGAGAGGCGACATACGTCATGCCGCTCGTCTCGGTCCCGGGACGCGCGGGGGTGGAGCCGCGGCTCGCGCTCCACTACGACAGCGCCGCCGGCGAAGGCGTCCTCGGGGCGGGGTTCTCGATCGCCGGGTTGTCGGCGATCACGCGGTGTCCGAAGACCCTGGCCCAGGACGGGGAGATCCGCGGCGTCCGGTACGATGCGGAGGACGCGCTCTGCCTCGACAACACGCGGCTCGTCGCGGTGGGGCGAGCGCCGGGGATCATCGAGTACAGGACGCTGCCCGACACGAGGGTCAAGGTGGTTGGCCACTACGCTGCGGAAGGGGACGCGCCCGCCGAGGCGCTCTTTTTCGAGGCGATGATGCCGTCCGGGCTCGTCATCGAGTATGGGCACAGCGACAGCGGCAAGCCGCTCGCGCTGGGCGGCGCCCCGCGCGCGTGGCTCGCCACCAAGGCCCGCGACGGCCGCGGTAACGCCATGACGTACGACTACTGCCTCGCCGACGCCGAGGACGGCTTCACTGCGGAGTACGCGCTCGACGAGATCCGATACACGAGCTTCGAGGGAGAGCCGGAGCTCGATCCCTCGCGGGCAGTGCGGTTTGTGTATGCCACGAAGGAGCCGGCCGAGGTCCGGGGTCATTACGCCGGCGGCATGGAGCTTCAGAGCGCGCTGCGCCTCGACGAGATCCAGATGCTCGGGCCGGACAACACGCTTGTGCGGCGCTACGGGTTCACGTACGAGGTGAGCGAGACGACGCGGCGGACGCGCTTGACCGAAGTCGAGGAGTGCGCGGGCGACGGCGTGTGCAAGCCCCCCACGCGATTTCAGTACAGCCGCGGCGAGGCGGGGTTCCAGCGGATCGCGACGAGCGTCGCCAGGCCGACCTCCAGAAAGGCGAGCCCGATGCTCCTCGACATCGACGGCGACGGGCTCGACGACCTCGTGCTCCCGGACACGGTCGCGGGGCTGAGCACGCCCCGAAACCCCATCACCGGCTGGCTCGTCGCGCGCAATCGAGGGCCGGGCGCGGACGTGCCGTACCCGGAGCCGGCGACCCTGGCGCTCTTCGAGGACTGGCCCGTTGTCGACCCGTCGTTCGAGGCCGCCGATCCGGCTTTCCTTCAGCCCGAGCTCGGGACGAGTATCGATTACAACCAGGATGGCAGGACAGATATCCTGCTGCACGACGTTCACGACGCCACCGACACCTGGCATGTGCTCCTGGCCCGGCCGGACCGCACCTTCGAGGTCCACGATACCGGCATCCGCCGGCCGTTCCCGCTCGGCGTCCGTCCTACGCCGCCGGGATTGAGCCTGCCCGGGGGCGCGATGCACCTCGCCGACGTGGACGGCGACGGCGTGCCCGATCTGATCCAGTGTGACGATCACAGCCGCGAGCTGACCCTGAACCCGCTCGACGCGACGTGGCTCGTCCACCGCTGGAAGCCCGAGCGCGACGGGATGCCGGCGGGGTTCGACCGCGCGGGGGAGTCGCTCGAGCCGCTCAACGGGTTTCCCTGCGAGATGGAGATCCAGACGCTCGACCTCAACGCGGACAGCAAGGTCGATCTCGTCGTGGCGACCGTGCTGACGTTCAGCGATGGCGCGATGTTCCCCGCGTCGACGTGGGCCGCGCTCACCCGCCGGCACGACGGCAGCTGGGAAGTGTTCGACACGAAGCTCCCTCAGATCGGGGGGCGCGTCGTATTTCTCGACGTGAACGGGGACGGCTTGCCCGACGCCGTGCAATCCGGCTTCAGCTACCGCGGGCTCCGCACGTACCTCAACACGGGGGCGACCTTCGCCACGCCGGGGGTCGAGAGCCTCGGCCCGGTGGGCTTCATCGTGAGCCTTGCCCCGGAGGACCTCGGCGACAGCCTCGCCCTTGACCCGGCGGAGCTCGGCGCACAGGACACGTTCTTCCAGCTCGCGACCCCCCTGGACTACAACAACGATGGAATGCAGGATTTGCTGATGCCGGTGCCGCCGGGGATGCTGCCGGGCTCATCCCTCGCGCTGCCGTCGTGGGCCGTTCTGCAGGCCACGGGTGCGCGCGACGGGCCGACGTTCGCGCTCGTCGACCCGAAGATCCCGTTCGAGGCGGCGGTCGGGGAGGCCGTCACGCTCGCCGAGCCGCACGGGCCGAGGGTCGGGGATATCAACGGCGACGGGGCCCAGGATGTGGTGCTGCCGATCGACGGCGGATTCACGATCTTCCAGAACCTCGCGGCCGATCAGGATCTCCTCGTCGCCGTGTCCGACGGGATGAACGCGCACGAGCCGGGCGAGCCGGGCTTCGTGCCGAACGTGAGCGTCGCGTACGGCCATCTCACCGACGCCTCGATCACGAACGACACCGCCGCGGGAGATCCGGAGCGGGAGGGCATGCTCTACGTCTCTCGCGACGACGCGGCGAACGACTGCGATTACCCGCGCCGCTGCGCGGTGGGGCCTCGGCGGGTCGTCAGCGGCTACGCCGTCAACAACGGCGCGGACCGGCCGCGGCGCTTCGAGGTGCGCTACCGCGATGGGCGCTACCACCGCCTCGGGCGGGGGTTTCTGGGGTTCGGTGAGCGCATCGTCGTCGATCTCGACACCCGCGCCGGGACGGCCGAGCGGTACGACAATGCCACGTTCGACGAGGATCTCGAGGTCTTCCCGTTCACGGGGCAGGTGAGGCAGCAGCGGCGCTGGGCTCCGGGGCTGCCGGGCCAGCCGAGGCCGGACCGGATCGAGCTCTCGTTCCTCGACGTGAAGCGGACGCTCGTTCCGACGAACGAGGGCGCGAGCTATTTCACGCTCCCGACCGAGCGCCGGACCCGGCGAGCGCAAGGGGTGGTTCCGCCGGAGAACGGCGAGGCGCCCACCGTGGAGGCGTACGTCGAGCAGGTCGCGTCGGGCGACGGGGACGGGGCGACGATCCTGCGCGACACGCTGGCGGAGGTGACGGACTTCGACGCGTTCGGCAACGTGATCACCGAGGAGGTGTCGACCCGCGATGTCGACCTGACGCTCGACATCACGCGCACCTACAAAAACGACACAGAGCGCTGGGTGCTCGGCCAGCTGGCGACGGAGCAGGCGTGCAGCGCGGCCGCGGGGCGCTCGCAGTGTCGCCTGCTCACGCGAACGACGACGGATTATGGCGAGATTGACACCGAGTCCACGGACAGCGACGAAGGCATCCCGGATACGAAGCTCGATGTCGTGTACACGCGGGACGACTTCGGGAACGTCACGGGGGTGACGGCGGACGACGCGTTCGGCCACCACCGGGCGTGGAGCACGACGTACGACCCCGAGGGGATCTTCCCCGAGACGCACGTCAACGCGGCCGGCCACACCACGCGCGTGGAGCTCGATGAGGGGCTCGGCGTGCTCGTCGAGCGGGTCGATCCGAACGGGCTCGTGACCGAGTGGAGATACGACGGCTTCGGCCGCCTCGGGCTCGAGATTCGGCCCGATGGGACGCAGACGACGATCGAGCTGTCGCGCACCAGGGACGGCGGACCGGACCAGGACGGTTGGCGCGTGACGCAGCGGACCACGACGCCCGGCGGCGCCGACGATACGGTCGAATACGACAGCCTGGGCCGCCCGATCCGGTGGTTCTGGTACGGGTCTTTTGTGGAGGGCGCCAGGGACGAGCTTCCGCGCTTGATGCAAGAGATCGCGTACGACGCACTCGGCGAGCACATCGCGCGGCGCTCGGTGCCGGCTCGCGAGGGGACGCCCGAAGGCGAACTCCTGCACGACGCCTACGAGCACGACGCGTTGGGCCGCGAGGTGCGGCACACGACGCCGTGGAACGCGGTCGTGGAGACCGACTACGACGCCTTGCGCGTCGAGGTCACCGATGCGCTCGGTCACGTGACCGCGGTCGAGAAGGACCCGCTGGGGCGACCGGTGGCCGTCACCGATGCGGCGCTGGGCGTCACGCGTTATGGGTACGGCCCGTTCGGCGCGCTGCACGCCGTCACCGATCCGGGCGGCGCGGTTACGACCACGACCCACGACGCATTCGGCCGCGTCCGGCGGCGCGAGGATCCCGATCGGGGCACGACGGTGTCCACGAACGATGGCTTCGGGGAGCTCGTCACCTCGACCGACGCGCTCGGGCGAGTCACGACGTTCGAGTACGATCCTCTCGGGCGCCCCCGAGCGCGCCTGGACGAGCACGGCGCGGAGCGGCGGACAACGACGTGGATCTGGGATACGGCGGCGAACGGCATCGGCAAGCTCGAGGCGCTCGCGAGCCCCGATGGACAGAAGACGTACACCTACAACGCGGAGAGCAATCTCGAGACGGTGACGCTCCGCATCGACGGAGAGAGCGCGGCCCTGGAGAGCAGGCTCGACTACGACGAGTTCGGCCGCGTCGAGACCATCACGTACCCCACGCCGGCCGGCGCGGCGCCGTTCGTGGTGGCCCACGACCACGACGCCCACGGCCACGTGCTCGCGGTGCGCGACGCCGCGACGCGCTCTGCCTACTGGCGCCTGACCGACGTCGACAGCGCAGGCCGCTACCGAGAGGAGGCGTTCGGCAACGGCACCGTCACGGAGCGGAGCTACTTCGCCGACAAGCAACGCCTAGAGAGCCTCGTCACCCGGCGCGGCACGGCCGAGGTGCAAGACCTGTCGTACGACTATGACGCGCGGCGGAGCCTCACGCTCCGGACCGACGCGCTCCAGCCGACGCACCGGACCGAGCGCTTCCGCCATGACGCGCTGGAGCGGCTGACGTGCGCGTACTTCAGCGCCACCGACAGCGCGTCGGTGCCGTGCGCGCTCCGCTACGAGATCGCGCCCGACGGCAATCTCACCTTCAAGTCGGATGTCGGCACGCTCGCCTACGACGACCCGCTGCACCCGCACGCCGTCACCGGCGCGGGCACGGACCGCTTCAGCTACGACGCCGTCGGCCACCAGATCGCGCGCCCGGGCGGCGTGACGGTGCGTTACACGCCGTTCGACCTGCCGGAGACCATCACGCAGGGCGCGAGCACCGTCTCGTTCGCCTACGACGGCGACCAGCAGCGGATCCGCAAGACCACGCCGGACAAGGAGACGCTGTACTTCGGCGATCTGTACGAGCGGGTCACCGAAGCGGCGGCGGGAAGCGCCGAGCATCGGTACCACGTCCACTCGCCGGAGCGGCTGGTGGCGATCGTGACCCGAGGGGGCGCCGCGGCCGGCACGCGCTACGTCCATGTCGACCACCTCGGCTCGGTCGATGCGCTCACCGACGAAGACGGCGACGTGGTCGAGCGGCGGAGCTACGATCCGTTCGGCCAGCGGAGAGACCCGGTGTGGGGACAGCCCGTGCCGGCGTCGTTCTCCAGCGAGACGACGCGGGGGTTCACAGGGCACGAGGGCGATGACGAGCTCGGCCTCGTCAACATGAAGGGGAGGATGTTTGACCCGAGGATCGGTCGGTTCTTGACGACCGATCCGATCGTGCAAGCGCCGCTCTCGGGCCAGAGCTGGAACCCGTACAGCTACGTGCGCAACAGCCCGCTCAACTACGTGGATCCGAGCGGGTTTCAGGAGGAGCCCCAAGCCGCCGGGGGATTGCCAATTTCAGCGGTCCACGGGAGCGACGGAGTCGTCACCCCTTGTGTGCGCGGATGTTCGGTAACGATCCAAGGAGTTCGGCCTGCGAGACCCAATCGCGAGTCCGTGACGGTCATCGCCGCGAGCCCCAGTCGCGAGCCCTTGGAGGTCGGCGCCACGACGGCGCCTGTCGACGTGGGCACGACCGGCACCTCGTCCGGGTACGTGCCGCAGCCGGTGACCGTCTCGCCGGAGCACGCCGGCGCCGGCGGCCCGGGCACCATCGTGGGCCAGACCTTGCTGGGCGCCGCGGAGGGCACGGGCGACCTCGGCTTCGGCATCGCACGGTCGCTGGTGCTCAATGCGCTGACGTTCGGGATCTACGGCGGATACGAACTGGGCGGCGCGCTCTGGCAGGGCTACGAGCAGGACGGGATCCTCGGCGCGCTCAACGCCGTGAACCCGCTCTTCCACATCGGGCAGGGCGCCGCGGACACGGCGCTCGCGATCGACCGAGGCGACTACCGGGCAGCGGGCGCGGCGGGGACGAGGTCGGTGATCCTCGCAGCGGCCACCGTCTTCGGGATGGGGAGGGGGCTGGGGGCGCTCGCGGAGGAGTCGGTTGCTGCGGCAGGGGCCGCAAGGGCGGGAGCGAAGGCGCTGCCGGAGGGGTCCTTCTCAATTGTAGATTGGACGGGATATCCCGCTGGCGCGCCGCGACCCTCCGGTCCGTTTCGGCTGCTCAGTGGCGCTGAGTATGCCGAAGCTCGGAGCGCAGCAAACTATGCGAACCAGGCTCTGCACGCTGCGGACCCCACGCTAAGAGGTCTACAGGTTCACGAAATCACCCCTGTCAAATTTGGTGGAAGTCCCACGAATCTCTCCAATAAGATCGCGGTTACGCAGGCTGAGCACGCGCCATTAACGACGTTTTGGAACCGCATTCGAATTCACATAGAAGGGGGAGCCAACAAATGATTAACATCGATTCACTGGCTGCGCAGCTCGAGCGGAATCCGCCTGCGTTGGCGCGAGACATCGCCAGCTTTGCATCGAATTCACAATTGAGTCTCCCGCCTGGCTACATCGAGTTCATGCGGCAGTCCGACGGTGCCGAGGGGCCGATCGGAAAGAATGGTCGCTATCTGGTCCTTTGGTCCCTGGCGAAAATTTTAGAGCTAAACGCGCAGTATCACATCGATGAATTCGCGCCACACCTGCTCGCCTTCGGATCGGATGGAGGCGGAGAGGCGTTCGCGTTCGATCGTCGGACTGAGCCAGCGACGATTGTTCGAGTCCCGTTCATTGGCCTTGATGAGGAAGTGCATTATGGGAATAGGTTTGATGGTTTTTTGCTCAGGCTAAGCAGAGAATAGTCCGAAGCTCTGCCTTGATTCTATCGAAATGGACCAACCCGAACCATGCTGCTCGTGCACCACGGTATCCCGGATACGAAGCTCGATGTCGTCTACACGCGGGACGACTTCGGGAACGTCACGGTCTAACACCGCAGGCGCTGGCCATCACACGTGCGATCTGTCCGCAGTGTGCAGTGTCGATCGAATCGAGCGGCGGCGTACTGATAAGTCCAACAACAGTCACATGGCCCAGGTGACAACAATGCGAAGGTTCGACGAAGCGAATTTGATCTCTAACCTGGAGCGCTTGCCCGTCCCGTTTCGGGTTGCTTTCGCAGCAGCGTGCGCCGAGCGACAGATGCCAGCCTATCGATTCTTTATAACGCAGACAGAACGAAACCCCACGAACCCTATGGAGATAGCCTTGGAGATGGTATGGGCGGACCCCAACGCAACAAACTGCGCGACCGGCCTCGAGCGCCAGATCGAGGCAATCATGAATCTAATCCCGCAGGAAGATAGCATCGAAGGACCTTGGACGCAGGAGGCCACGAACGCACAGAACGCCGGCATGGCCGTAGCCTACGCCTTGCGCGCGAAGCTGGCTGGCGAAGCGCAGGAGGCCGCATGGGCTGCGCGAGTCGCGTACGAAGCGCTCGATAATTTTATCATCAACAAGGAGAGCGTCGACATGAACACACCAGGCAATGAACTGCGTGTGTTCTCGCATCCACTTATTCAAGCAGAGCTAGGTCGACAGGAGCGAGATATTCGCACTCTACTCGCCGCAAACAATCGAGAAATTGCCAGGGCAGTCCAAGAGATCCGAGATCGAGCAAGAGCCGAAGCCGCCGCGTTCTTCGGACTGAATTGACGAGCACCACACCAATCACAGGCAACAGCAATGAAATCCGTCCCCGTCCACCTGGCCGACCGACCCCGATCCGCTCCGCCGCCCCTGTCGCCTGCTCCCGCGACGCGCCGGATGCATTCCGAATGAGCGCCTTGATTTCTCGCCAGCCGGGGGCCCTCCTTGCAGAAAATTGCGTGCATGCTGCGATCCACTTGCCCGCCCCGAGGTCGATCCATTTCGTCATCCGACCGCCGTGCCCCGAGCGCTACACGGGCGCGACAAGTGGATTTGGACTCGGCTCACACAAGCTTCGATGATAACATCCGCCCGGATGGACCGGCCCACTGGCGTGCGCGCGACGCTTCTCCTCCTGCCCTTGCTGGTCATGACCGCATGCGTGGCCACGACAGCCGCCATGCCAGGTGCCGCGCAACAAGACGCAGCGCGCGAGCCTCCATCGACTCATTTGAGATGGGCCTGTCCTTTCCCCGAGGAGGCAGACAAGAACGGCATCGACACGGCGAGCGTCGTCCTCCAGGCCTCCGTGGAAATTGACGGCTCCGCCCGCTCGGTAACGGTCCTGCACGATCCTGGGAACGGGTTTGGGCAAGCCGCAGCCGAGTGCGCCATGAGGAAGGATTACACCCCAGGAAAGGACCAATCTGGAGCACCGATCGTGGCCGCAACACCGCCAGTCACCGTCCACTTCGTCAGAGGCGAGGCCACGACAGCCTCCATACCCGGTGCCGCGCAACTGGACGCAGCGCGCGAGCCTCCATCGGGTAGTGCGGTGTGGGCGTGTCCTTACCCCGATGAGGCAGACAAGAACGCCATCGACAGGGGCACCGCTGTCATCAAGGTGTATGTGGAGCCCGACGGCTCCGCCCGCTGGGCGGTGGTCCTGCACGACTCTGGGTACGGCTTCGGGGCCGCCGCAGCCCAGTGCGCCGTGAGGAGACATTACGTGCCGGCGAAAGACATATCTGGAGCACCGTTCGGTAGCTGGACGCTGCCAATCACCGTTACTTTCACGAGGGAGCCGCCGTAACCACGGAGGACGAAGCCACCGCCTCTCGCACGGCGAGCCGGCGCCGAGCCGCCTCGTGCGGCGCGATGACGAGCGGCCCAGCGGAGTCCCGGTCTGGCAGCACGCGACGATCGAGCAGGCTGGCCGGCGAGCGGGGGTCCTTCAACTCGTACCCAAAGCGCAGCATGCGCCCGGTCGCTCGTGAGCGCTCAGGGCGGCCGCTTCCGCGGCCGCGGGATGCCATACGCGTCGATGCGGTTGATCAGCGTGCGCAGCGAGATGCCGAGGAGCTTCGCGGCGCGGGTCTGGTTGCCCGCCGACTGCTCGAGCGCCTCGAGGACGCGCTGGCGGTCGACGGCCTTCATCTCGAGCCGGAGCCTCGCCATGGCGTCGGCGCCCGGCGGCGGCGCGGCGGCCTCTGCCGGAGGCCCGGTGCCCTCGGCGGTCTCGCCCTCCGGCCCCCAGCGCGCCGGGGTGGCGTCGCTGGCCGGCGGCGGCGTGGAGCCTCTCGACGGCGGCGGCGCGGGTCCGCTCGGCGGCGGCGTGGAGCCTCTCGACGACGGCGGCGCGGGTCCGCTCGGCGGCGGCGTGGAGCCTCTCGACGGCAGCGGCGGCGAGCCGCTCGGCGGCGGCGTGGAGCCTCTCGACGGCAGCGACGCCGAGCCGCTCAGCGGCGGCGCGGGGCCATACGCCAGGTGCGGCGGCAGATCCACGGGCTCGACCGAGTCCCCCGCGCACAGGACCGCCGCGCGCTCGATCACGTTGCGCAGCTCGCGCACGTTCCCCGGCCAGAAATACGCCTCGAGGACGGCCAGCGCCTCCGGCGAGATGCGGGGCGCGCTGCGCTGCTCCAGCTGCCGGCACGCCTCCTCGAGGAACCTCACGGCGAGCGGGCCGATCTCGGAGACCCGCTCGCGCAGCGGCGGGACGACGAGCGAGATGCCGTTCAGCCGGAAATAGAGATCCTGCCGGAAGGCGCCGCGGGCGATCTCCGCCTCGATATCGCGGTTTGTCGCCGCCACGAAGCGGAGGTCGATCCGGCGGGGCGCGCGGCCTCCGATGCGGAGCACCTTCCGGTCCTCGAGGACGCGGAGCAGCTTCGCCTGGAAGGCGAGCGGCAGCTCGCCGATCTCGTCCAGGAAGAGCGTGCCGCCGTGGGCCGACTCGAGGAGGCCCGGGCGCGCCTGGGTGGCGCCCGTGAAGGCGCTCTTCTCGTGGCCGAAGAGCTCGCTCTCGAGGAGCGACGGCGGCAGCGCGGCGCAGTTCAGCTCGACGTACGGGCCGCTGGCCCGCGGCGAGCGCGCGTGCAGCGTCCGGGCGAGCACCTCCTTGCCCACCCCCGTCTCGCCCAGAATGAGCACGCTGATGAGGCTCCGCGCGGCGCGGGCCGCCTGCTCGTACAACCCCAGCATCGCCGGCGCCCGCACAACGACGCCGGCGGGCACGTGGCAGCAATCGGGCTCCGTGGCTGCTTCCGCGGGCGCGCGGCCGACCACGATCGTCGTCGCGCCGAGGTTGAAGCGCTCGCCGATGCCGATCTCGGCGCTGTCGCGCGAGAGGCGCCGCAGGCGGTGGGTCCGCGCCGTCAGCGCCGGGAGCTGCGGCTCGCCGACGAAGGTGCCGTTGGCGCTCCCGAGATCCTCGATCCGGAGCGGGGGCCCGACGTGGAGGACGGCGTGCCGGCGCGAGACCGAGCGATCGTCGATGCGCACGTCGCACCCCTCGTCGCGGCCGAGGACGACGCAGCCGCGGGGCGGCAAGGGGGCGAAGGCGATCGTGCTGCCCGCCACGATCGCGAGCCGCAGGGGCGTGCAGGAGCCCCGCGCATCGCTGCCGGGAAAGCCTTCGTCCACGAGCACATCCTACGCGGCGCCGCGCGCCGGTTTGCACGAATCATGCAAATCCATGCAGTTCGTCCGGATCGTGCAGGCGGATGCACGATCGGCGCGCCGGTCGCCGGGAGCGGACGCGCGGCGGCGCCGCAAATTGCTGGGTCCGCCGCCCGGCACGCGTCCTGCTCTCTGCTCTGCGACCGCTGAGGACGGCGACGGCGACCTGATCGACAGCGCGCGGAGAGCCTCCAGGCGGCCTCCGCAGCGGCGCGGAGCGCCTCCCGCGGATCGCGGCTCGTCACCTCACGGATCAGGAGCGATCATGTGCATTGAGCATGGACCTTTGAATCGCAGGCGTCTTCTTCAGGGGCTGGGCCACACGGCGGCGGTGGCTGCGTTCGCGCCGTCGATCCTGTCGACCGGGGTCGCCGAGGCGCACGCGCCGACGCACGCGCCGACGCACCCGCCGACGCACGCGCCGAGCTACGGCGAGCTCGTCCCCGGGCGTCCCGAGCGCGCGGGCATGAGCTCGGAGCGCATCGAGGACGTCTTCGCGCGCATCGAGCGCCGGGTGAAGGACGGCCTCTTCCCGGGCGCGGTCGCCCTGATCGCGCGGCAGGGGAAGATCGTGGGGCACCGGGCGTTCGGCACCCGGGTCCGCGGCGAGGACGAGCCGGTCACGCTCGACACGCTGTTCGACCTGCTCTCGATCACGAAGGTCCTGGCGACGGCCACGTCGGCGCTGATCCTCGTGCAGGACGGCGTCCTGCGGCTGAACGATCGGGTCGCCGACTTCGTGCCGGACTTCGCGGCCAACGGCAAGCACGCCATCCGGGTGCGGGACATGCTCCGGTACGCGGCCGGCCTGCCGATGGACGTCCCGTTCCAGGACGATCCGGACTGCGAGCACGTCTGGCGGAGCATGGCCGAGGCGCCGCTCGACTACGTGCCCGGCACGCAGGTGCTCTACAGCGATCTCACCTACCGCCTCCTCGGGCGGGTGATCGAGGCCGCCGCCGGCGTGGATCTCGACACCTTCGCGAAGGAGCGTATCTGGGGTCCGCTCGGCATGTGCGACACGACCTTCAACCCGTCGGCGGCGCTGATCCCGCGGACCGCGGCCACGGGCTACTCCGAGATCCGGGGCCGGATGGTCCGCGGCGAGGTGCAGGACGAGCAGGACTACGTGCTCGGCGGCATCGTCGGCTGCGACGGGGTCTTCTCGACGGCGATCGACATGGCGGTCTTCTGCCAGATGATCCTGAACGGCGGCCGCTACGGCCGCGCCCGCATCCTGAGCCCCCAGGCCGCCGCGGCGATGGTGACCGACCAGACGCCCCAGGTCACGGCGGCGGAGACCGACGTGTCCCCGATAGCGAACCTCCTGTCGACGCCCAAGGGCTACGGCTGGGAGCTCGCGACGCGCCGCTTCTCCAACGGCGGGATGCGCCTATCGAGGGGCTCTTACGGGAAGGCGGGCGGCACGGGGACCTTCATGTGGATCGACCGCCGCCGCGAGCTGTTCGGGATCCTCTTGACCAACCACGGCCTGCCGAATCCGTTCGACGAGATCGGGTGGAACGGGATGCTCGACGCGGTCGGGAACGCGGAGTTCTTCGACGGGATCGTCCACGCGGTCATCGACGAGTGAGGCGGCGCGGGCTGGCCCGGTGAGGGCGTGAGAGGGGCGGGGGCGGCGACTCGTCAGTGGATGCGGCGGACGCGGATGCCGTGACCATCGGCGCGCTGAACCCCGCCCGCGTCGATGTTGCTGATCGGAGCGAGCCCGCGCACCGCCATGTCCCGCCCGTGGTTCAGCAGCTCGATGACGAGCAGCCCCGGCGTGGAGCCGGTCGAGGCGTGCGGATCGCCCGAGAGTGGGTTCGGGCCGCGCAGCGAGAGGTACACGTACTTGCCGTCGGGGGCTTCACCGGCCAGATCGGGCGTGGGGTCGCTCGAGAAGGGCGAGATCAGGCTCTCGGTCTTCACGTACGCGCCGGTGGCCGCCCGGTAGATCTCGACCACGTTGGCGGCGCGATCGAAGAAATACACGTACTTTTCATTGCCGGAGCGGGCCACGCCGTGAGCGTCGCGAGGTTTGCTCGTGTCGTGCGAGAGGATGAGCGGCTCGGGGGTGTTGACCGGGTTCAAGGGGTCGTACACGTCGGGCCCGGCTTCCGGCAAGCGCCAGAGAAACCACCCGTCCGGGTTCGCGGGGTTACCGCCGCCGCCGTTGCCGAACACGAAGCCCTTGGCCTGCATGAAGCCGCAGCCGTCCCGCGGGATATGCTCGGCATCATATTCGGCGACGATGCTCATGGGCGTGGTGAACGGATCGATGGCGAGCATGCCGCCGCCGCGCAGCGACACGTACGCGGGGTAGCCGCTCTGCGGAACGAACGGGCAGATCGGCGCGTTGTCGGGGCGCAGCAGCGCGTCCTGACAGGGCAGCCCGTTAGGCGTCGTGCAGGTGGCCAGGTTCAGGGTCGCGGCCGGGTCCTGCGTGAAGGTGTTGGTGGCGAAGTTCGTGTTGATGCGCTCGAACTTCTTGCCGTTCTGATTGGCGACGAGCACGTAGCTGTCGTCCGGCGCCGGCCAGACCGCGTGGGCCTGGCGCGCGCCGCCCGCGCCGACCTCGGTGCGGAAGCAGGCGAGCGGCGCCCGGGTCACCGCGTCAAAGAACACGACGTGGCCCGACGCCACAAAGGACAGCACCGCGTGGGAGTTTTGGTCGTTGAAGACCAGCATGTGCGGGCGCACGGGGTTCACGCCCGTCTGGGCCATGCACAAGCTGGCGGTCGCGTCGGCCAGGTCGATCACCTCGGGCACGGCCGTGGCGGCGTTGCGCCGGACCTGCTGGTCGTCGTAAATGAAGATCCGGCCGCCGAAGCTCGCGCCGGGGCTGTCCGACTGATCGACGAGCCACACCTCGTGCGCGAAGGCGCTGGCCACCTTCCAGTACTTGCCGTGCTGCGGGGGCACGGGCTCCGGCGCGGGCGGCACGTAGACGCCGCCACTTCCACCGGGTGTGCCGTGGTCAGCCCCCGCGATCGACACCGCCATCGCGCTCGCCGCGAGGGTCCCCAAGAGCGCGTACCAATGCTGAATTTTTCCCACTGAAGTTTTCCTTGTGTGAAGTGATTTGCGACACAGTAGCAGCCGCCCTGCTGCGCGCAATGAATCACGGTGCAACACGACGGCGCGAGTGACGCCGTGATCAGGAGGATTCGCTCCGGCAAGGCGATGAGGAGAACACGTCGACTCGAGTCGATTGGATAGGTCCGCCGCATGTCCTTGAGTGCATGCCGCCCGCGCGGACGATGAGCGGTCAGCGTCCGCGCCTGGAGCTCGACGTCACCGAGGCGTCTGGAGCTCCTTCTCCTTAAGCCTCCTGGGACGAACGAAACGAACGACACGGCACGTCGTGACGGCCTCGTCTCATCTTCGCCGACGTCGAGACAGGCATCGGGGTCGGGTTCACCATGTTCATGGGGAACACCGACATGCACATGTTCAAGACGTACGGCGGCCAGGTCTACGGCGTGAGCGCGATCCTGGGCGCCGCCAGCAGCTCGGGTTGGGCGTGAACGAGCTTCGTTTCCACGTTGCCCCGCCGCTCTGCTGACGGCCGACCTTCACTCCACAGCTGCGGGGCTCCCACGGACCGGGGTCTCATTCCCCCTCCGCCGCGCTCCCTCCGCACAGCCCGATCGCCTGACGCCGCGCCGCCGGTGGGCCCGCGCGGCCGTGGACCGCGCCCGCGCGGCGGTGGTAGGAGAAGACATGGCGAAGAGGCGCGCAGCATGGATCTGGGCGGCGTGGACGCTCACAGCCGGCGGGTGCACCGCGCTCGCGGGGCTGGACGACAGCTACCACCTGGTGGAGGGAGCGGGCGGCACGTCGGGCGCGACGGGCGGTCTGTCGTCGGCCTCGGCCTCGGGCGGCGCGGGGGCGGGGGCGGGCGGGGGCGAGGGGGTCGTGCCCACGGACGTCGAGTGGATCGACGACATGGAAGACGGCGATGGCGCCATCGATGAGGCGGGTGGCAGGGTCGGCTACTGGTACAGCTACAATGATGGGACGGGCACGCAGACTCCCCCGGTCCACACGGAGGAGATGCCCGCCGGGTTCATCCCGGAGGCGCTCACGCCGCCGCGCGGCCAGAGCACGAGGGCGATGCACACGTCCGGGTCCGGCTTCACGATGTGGGGCGCCGGGGTCGGCTTCGCGCTGAACGGCCCGGACATGGGGCTCTTCGCCTACGACGCGTCGGCGTACACAGGTATCGTGTTCTGGGCCAAGCTCGGCGACGCCGGCGCGGTGACCACCATGAAGGTCAACCTCTCGGACAAGGTCTCGGAGCCCGCGGGCGGGATCTGCGATGAATCGGGAGAGGACGAGGCCAAGAAGTGCTTCGACCACTGGTTCTACACCGCGCGCCTCGGCACGGAGTGGGCCCCGATCGTGATCCCCTTCGAGGAGCTCACGCGCGACGGCACGGGCGCCGAGCCCACCGCCGAGGCCGTCGACGTCGCAGGGCTCTACGTGATCGAGTTCCGGTTCGCGCAGGGCGAGGATTTTGACGTCTACATCGACGACGTCGGCTTCTACAGGTGATCCCCTGAGCGGCGCGCGGCCAGGCGCGGCGCGACGCCGACCCCAGGCACGTCCAGGCCCCCTCTCGCCACGGCCATCAGGCGATGCGCGCTGCGCCGCGCTTCGCGCCGGCTGGGCGAAGACCTCCTGTCGTCAGCTCGTGAAGGGCTGCCGCCAGGGACGAGTACGTGGACAGATCGCCGAGCTCCACGTCCACGAGGCTCCTGGCGATCTCGGGGCGCAGGCCGACCAGGATGACGCGCGCGCCGAGCAGGGCGACCGCGCGGCTGGTCTGGCCCAGCGCGTGGGCGACCTGGGCGTCCACGGCGGGCACGCCGGTGAGCTCGAGCAGCACGAAGCGCGCCTCATGCCGGCCCACCCCCTCGGCCACGGCCGTGAGCACCTGGAGGGCGCGGCCCCGGTCGATCGCGCCGATCAGCGGCACGAGCAGCACGCCGGGCAGGAGCGGGATGAGCGGGCAGCCGAGATCACGCACCGTCTCCGAGAGCGTGCGCTCCATCGCGTAGGCGCCCTGCAGCTCCGCGTTCTTCGCCGAGAGCGACTGGACGAGCTCGTTGCGCTCGAGGGCGGCGGCGAGCAGCGACGCCCAGACCCCGAGCGTTCCCTCGTCGCCGGCCAGCTCGCGGAGGGTCGGCCCCATGAGCGCCAGGATCCCCCAGTCGCGCTGGGCGGTGCGGATCGGCAGGAGGATCATCATGAGCGCACCGCTCGTGGCCAAGGGCGGCAGTCGATCCACAGGAGGAAACGCCTCCAGCCGATAGCGGCCGCCGATCGGCGGCGTCGCGCTGCCATCGCGGCTGTAGGCGCCGGCGACGACGAGCGTCGTCGCGTCCTCCCGGAGCGCAAGGCAGCCCCAGAGCGCGGCGGTCTTTGCAAGCCATGAGAGCGAGAGGGATTCTTGCTGGGAGCCGCTGAGCAGCGCGAGGCCCACGTCATAGTTGGACCTCACGAGTTTCCCGAGCTGCGTCACGGCGTCTGTCTCGACGTTGAGCCGAGCCCGAGCGAGCGAGAGGTGCGCGCTGTCCAGGAACGCTTCGACCCGCTGCGCGGACGCCGCATCTCCACCCAGCCGCTCGCGACGCCGCTCGTGGGACCGGCGGAGCAGGCGGACGATCGCCATCGAGGTGCCCATGTCGGGCGCGATGCTGACGGCCTGCAGATAAGCGCGCTCCAGCTCCTTCGCCGGAGGGGGCGCGGCGCCCTCGAGCGCCGCCGAATACGCTTCGAGCACCAGGGCGACCCCTGGCCATACGGCGGCGGGCGACGTGCTGGGCGCGAGGCGCTCGGGCGCGAGGAGCAGCTCGACCATCCGCCGGTCGAGGTCGCCGCCGGCGCCGTCCCTGGACGCCGCGTCCTCGTCGAGCAAGCTCCGGATCACGTCGCATCCGCACGAGAGCCGCTGGATCAAGGTGTTCGGCGTGAGCACGAGGTCGGGCGGGGCGGTCTCGCCGGCGAGCATCGAGACGACGAGATCGCACGCGGCGCTCCCCATCATCTCGAACCGCTGGCGTACGGTGGTCAGCGGCGGATCGACGGCTTGCGCCTCCGGCACATCGTCGAAGCCGACGATCGCCAGCTCCTCGGGGATACGGACGCCCGCCGCCTTCAGCAAGGGTATCATCCCGAGCGCATTCTTGTCCGTCCCGAAGACCGCCGCCGTGCACGCATGCCGCTGCGCCAGGAGCTGCGGAGCGGCGTTCTCGCCTCCGGTATACCAGTTGTCGTCGCTCCGGATGACCAGCGCGGGATCGAACGGTATCCCCGCCTCGGCGAGCGTCACTCGGTAAGCTTCGAAGCGCACGCGCACATCGGACTCGTGGAAGCAGCCAACGAACGCGATGCGCCGGTGCCCGTGCTCGATCAGATGGCGCACCGCGCTCCGGATTCCGCTGTGGTTGTCCGGAATCACGGATGGGCAGTTGCCCTGGTGGACATGGGTGCCGACGACGACGAGCGGGATCCGCTCGGCAGCGAGCTGCTCGATGCCGTCCACCCCGATCACGACGATCCAGCCATCGACCAGTTCTCTGGCGAGCGAGGGGGCCTGGAGCGCGGCGGGCGTGCCGCGCATCACCAGCGTCCGACAACCGTGCTGCTGCGCTGCCTCGTGGATGCCCTTCAGGACCGGGTTCCAGAACGAGCCGTCGAGATAGGGGGTGATGACGCCGACGGTATGAGCACCGGCCGCTTTACGGGCGCCTTTTCCGCGCTGGGGTGGCTCGGCGAGGCGACCCGCATCGCGCGTCGAGCCGCCGGCACCTGCTCCCGTGGCGTGTCGTCCGGCCACGCGAGCTCCCTGGACCGAGCCGCCTGGTGGGCTGCCCGACGGCTCCGGCGACTCGACTTCACTGCCCCGGCTACCCTGAACCATCACCGGCTCTCCCTGCTCCCCCGTTTCATGGCTGCGCTACCCTGTCCATCCATACCATGATCCGGACGGGTTCTTCTGCCACGCATCGGTGGCGTCGAGCCCATGGACGCGAACGCGCGACGACGGCGCGCCGAGGGTGACATCGACCGGTCGCCTCGTGCCACCGCAAATCGGTCACTGGGCGGCGCGGTTCTCGCTGCGTCAGTCGCGGGCTTCAGCAGGGCGGCTCGGGCGCGCCGGGGTGGGCCGGCTGATCTCCTGCCGGGGGCGGCGGGCGACCCGAAAGAGCACCACCAGGAGGGCGACCGTCATCGCGCCCATGCCGGCCCACACCGCGGGGGGCGCGTTGCGCAGGAAGTCGAAGACCTTCTGACCGAAATAGGCGGTCGCCAGCAGGGGCAGGATGTACCCGGCCAGCGAGCCCCAGAAATGGGTCCAGAAGCGCACCCTGGAGACGCCGAAGAAGGCGTGGAGCATGGGCGGCATCCAGAAGATGAGGCGGAGCATGAACACCGTGAACAAGGCCCGCTTCTCCAGCGCCTCGTCGTAGGCGCGGAAGCGCGCCGGCACCCGCCGCGATATCCAGTCGCGCGCCACGAAGCGCGCGAACGAGAAGCCCACGACGCTCGCCGCCATGGTGCCCGCCATGGAGAGCGCGAACGCCACCGGCCACGGCCAGATGAGCGGCGCCGCCAGGATGAACACCGTGCCCGGCACGCCGAACGGCTGGAGCGCAGCATACGCCGCCACGAACGCGACGTACCCCCACGGCCCGAGCTCGACGAGCGCCAGCTTGATCCGCGCGGGCTCACCGAACGTCTCGAACAGGCCGGCGCGCTGCGCGACGACGAGGAGCGCGACCACCGCCGCCACGGCGCCGATCTTCCCCCGGCGACCGGCGCCGGCGAGGTCGGGCGGCGGCGAGACAGGGGCGACGGCCGCAGGCGGGGCGCCGCCTGGCTCGGGAGCGCGATCGGCCGGGGGGTCGGACTGCCGCACTCGACGAGCGTGACGAGCCCGGTACAAGCTGTCAAGAAGCGAGCATTGACAGATTGACCTATCGTTGTCAAAATCGTCACCCGTGAGCGGAGCGAGCTCCACCGACAGACCCGCCGAGGACGCGCGCCGCCGCCGGCTGATGGACGCGGCGCTGACGGTGTTCCTGCGCTTCGGCTTCCGGAAGGCCTCGATGGACGAGATCGCCCGCGCCGCGGGCGTCTCGCGGCAGGGGCTCTACCTCCACTTCGCCACGAAGGAGGAGCTGTTTCGCGCGTCGGTGGAGCACTTCCTCGACGGCGCGCTCGCGGCCGTGACGGCCGCGCTCGGCGACGCGGAGCTATCCCTGGAGAGGCGGCTTGTCGGCGCGTTCGACGCGTGGGTCGGCCGGTTCGTCGGCGCGCTCGGTCCCGGCGCCGCCGACCTGTCGGCCGCCTCGGACGAGCTCGTCGGCCCCATGATCGCGCAGCGCGAGGGGCAGTTCATCGAGGCCGTGACGAGGGCCCTGCGCGCCGCCGGGCTCGTGGCCGTCTACCGGCCGCTGGGGATCACGGGGCGCCAGCTTGCGGCCACGCTGCACGCTTCGGCGCGCGGGCTGAAGCACAGCGCCGGGACGCGCGAGGCCTTCGTCGAGGGCATGACCATCGCCGTGCGCGTGATGTGCTGTTCGCGCTCTCCCGGGGCCAGCGCGCGGCCGGGCGGCTGACGGGGGCGCCGCCGCAGCGCGCGCCCCCGGCCAGCGTCACCCCCGCGGCGCGACCGTCACGGGCCGCAGCCGGCGCGCCCCGCCCCGAGCGCGAGATCGTCGTACCACATCGTCTTGTTCTGGCCGTGGTACTTCTCGAATCCGAACTTGAAGAGCTTGTAGTCGTACGGCCCCCAGTCCGTGACGTGCATCGCGTCGACCTCCTTGTCGTCCACGAACACGCGCACCTCCCTGCCCGGCCCGTCGTAGTAGAACTCGAGGCAGTACCAGGTGTTCGCGACGAGCTTCACGCCGCCGGTGCACGAGTACATCCCGCCGTTCGAGAGCTTCTCGGCGTCGTCGGACTTGCGGTTCAGCTCGAGCTGACACTGGTGCTCGCCGATGCGGATGGCCTCGCCGTTGTTGGGATCGCCGTCGGCGGTCGTCGCCGCGACATAGGTGTTGTGGCCCATCTGGATGTCTGTATCGCTCCTGAGGTAGACCCTGCCCCAGAACGTGGTCGGCACGGGGACGCCGAGCATCTGGCTGAAGTCCGTCCCCGAGACCTTGACCGAGCTCGCACCGCTGTGAGCCGTGCTGTCCAGCTTGACGTAGTCGGCCGCGCTGGCGCGCAGGTGCACGGGGAAGAACTGGAGCTCGGAAGGCAGCGAGCCTCCCTCGAAGTCGGAGCAGAAAATGCTGCACGCATCGGAACCCGTGCTGCCGGTCGACGTGCTGGTCGTCGTGTCGCCGCCGCCGGTCCCCGTCGCGGCGCTGCCCGTGCCGCTTGTGACGCTGCCGCTTGTGGCGCTGCCGTTTGTGGCGCTGCCGTTTGTGGCGCTGCCGCTTGTGACGCCGCTGCCGCTGACGCCGCCGCCGGCCGCGCCGGCGCCGGCGGACGTGCTCCCGGGGCCCGCGGCGTCACCGCCGGAGCCGCCGGAGCCGCCGCCTCCGGAGTCGGATTCGCCGCCGCACGCGGCCGCGGACGCAAGCGTGAGCGCAGCAAAGAAGGCAAAGGAACGAGCCGATAAGGACATACTGGAGATCTCCTCAACAAAGGGCGCAGAATGGCCCAAGCGATGCGTGCGACTCTACCAGTGAACCCCGCGCATGTCAGGCACAACCGGAGGAGTGGACCGCGCCAGCGTCGCTGCGGGCGTGAGGACGAGGCGGCGATGCGCGCGCCCGCGTGGAGACAAGCCCTCTGCGCCGGGCGCGGTCGCGCGGCGCGCTGGAGCTCGTGCGCGGGCGTCGGCGATCCCTCCAGGTCGAGCTGATCCGGAGATCGTGTCGGTGCCGCCCGCGTTCCGGCCCTCCTTCGAGCTCACGAGCCGGCGCGTCGCGCGGCGTTACGAGGGCCTGGGCCGCGTCATCGGGGGGCTCGCGCTGCTCCCGATCGTGGTGCCTTTCGTCGTCAGCACGATCGCCGTCGTCCTCGCCCAGATGCTGGGCGATTCGAGCCTCGATCGATTCGCGCTCAGTGCGCTCGTATCGATCCTGCTCGGCGTGCCCATCGCCTTCTGCCTCGCCCTGGTGAGCGCCTTGCTCAGCACCACCGCCTTCGGCCGGAAGCGTCCGGTGCGCGTGGTCGCCGGGGAGGACGGGCTGCGCCTCACCTTCGGCGCCGTGGAGCGTTCGGTCCCGCGCGCCGAGATCCGCTCGGGCCTGGTCGTGTCCGCGCTGCGCGTACGGGTCGATCTCCACCTGCGCAGGGGGCGGGTGCTCGAGGTGCAGGTCGCGCGGGAGCGGGAGGGCGCGCGCCTGCTCGCGGCGCTCGGGATCGGCCCCGCGGAGCGGCGCGTCGCCGTCTCGCTGGGCGGCGTCAACCGCGAGCTCGCGGCCAGCTGCGTGGGCATGCCGGTCTTCATGGCCCTGTGGCTCTTCGCGAGCGGGGCGATCTCCAGGCCGCTCTTCAGCCACGCCGCGCTGGTCGTGGCGTGGCTGGCCCTCACCCTGGGGTCTACCTGGCTCTTCCGCCGCGCCGTTCGGCGCACCCGGGTCGTGGTGGGCAGCGACGGCGTGCGCGTCGAGCGGCCGTTCGCGAGCGTCTGGCTGCCTTACACCGACCTCACCGCGGTCCAGACGCGCGGCGATCGGCTCCTCCTCTCTCACGGGCGCAGCGGGGCCGCGGTCGTGCTCGGGACGGGGGAAGACCTGACCGAGTCGCTCGCGCAGCGCATCCGTGAGGCGCACGCGTCCGCGGTCGGCAGCGCGGCGCCGCGCGGCGCCGCGGCGCTGGAGCGGCGCGGCCGCGACCTCGCGGCGTGGCGCGACGAGCTCCGCAAGCTGATGGCCGCCGGCGACTACCGCGCCACGACCCTGAACCCCGAGGACGTGCTCCACACCCTCGACGACGCCGACTCCCCGCCGGATCGCCGGATCGGCGCGGCGCTCCTGCTGCGCATCGCCGGCTACCCCGAGGCGCGGGACCGCATCCGCGTCGCCGCCGACGCCACGGCCGACGACGCGCTCCGCACGGCGCTGGAGCACGCCGCCGAGGAGGAGGTCGACGACGCCGCGCTCGCGCGGGCCCTGCGCTGAGCCTGAGCCACGAAGCGTGAGCCACTCTGGGCCACGGGGGACGGGGACTTCGGGTCACACCCACAAACGACATGAAATCCAGGGATTTCTGGCGCCGATGGGATGGCACATGTCGTGCACGATGCAGAAGCGGAGGTGTTCATGTCACGGTTCTTTCTTTCGGACGATGCATCCTTGTTATCGCCGCGGCCCACGCCCCCGCCTCGGACGGCGGCCCTGGTTCGGGGGGTATCCCGCGCTGCCGCTGCGGCTGCTGCCGTCTTCGTGGTTGCCTGTGGTGCGCCCGGCGTCGAGGATGGGAATCAGGGTGATCAGCCCACCACCGAGCCTCAGCCTGACGAGGGCTGTGGCGGCACGACGGTGATCCCGCCGATGCATCCTCCTCTCGACGACGAGGGCGAGATCATCCCACCGATGCCGCCGCCGGACGGGGAGGGGGGCGAAGCCATCCCGCCGATGCCGCCGCCGATGCCGCCGCCGATGCCGCCGCCGTGCGGCGACGAGGGCGAGATCATCCCGCCGATGCCGCCGCCGGACGGGGAGGGGGGCGAGATCATCCCGCCGATGCCCCCGCCTCCGCCGTGCGGCGACGAGGGCGAGATCATCCCGCCGATGCCGCCGCCGCTGGACGGGGAGGAGGGCGAGATCATCCCGCCGATGCCGCCGCCGCTGGACGGGGAGGAGGGCGAGATCATCCCGCCGATGCCGCCGCCGCTGGACGGGGAGGAGGGCGAGATCATCCCGCCGATGCCGCCGCCGATGCCGCCGCCGTGCGAGTGAGGTGTTCGAGGGGCGCGCCGGTGCATCCGTTGATCTCGTGAGGTGGAAGATGGGCGAACGTGAACGCGAGCTGGAAGTTGCGCCCGAGTGGTGGCGCTGGGCCACGGAGAACCTGCTTCGTGGCGTGTCGGAAAGCGTGGTGTCGGAGCAGCTTGAGGCAGCGGGCGTGAACAGCGCGCAGGCAAGGGAGCTGCTCTCGACGATCGTCCGTTCGCCCATCTTCCTCGCTGCCCGGCCCTTTGCCCGGTCGGCGCGGCAGCAAGAGATGCTGGTGCGGCTGAAGCAGAGGATGGCGTCGAACGCCCTCGATCCGACGGGGATCCCGCGGCGCTCCGGCGTGTCAGCCGCGGAGTTCCGCGACGTCTATGTCGCCGGGAACCTCCCGGTCATCCTGACCGACGTGGTGACGCGCTGGCCCGCGTTTGGCCGGTGGACGCCGGCCTATCTCGCCGAGGCGTTCGGCGACGTCGTGGTCGATGTCACGACGGGGCGCCAGAGCGATCCCGACTACGACATGCACGCGGCGCGGCACACGCAGAGCACGTCGCTGCGCGACTTCGTCGCGCGCATCGAGGCCGCGCGCACGGAGACGAACGACTTCTACATGGTCGCCAACAACCGTGTCCTCGAGCGGACGAGGCTGGGCTCGCTGCTGAACGACGTGGTGCTCCCGGACGGGTACTGCGCCGCGCAGCGGCTCCTCGGCAGCTCGGCGCTGTGGCTCGGCCCCGCCGGGACCGTCACGCCGCTGCATTACGACACGTCCAACATCCTCTTCGGGCAGGTGTACGGCAGGAAGCGATACCGCATGATCGCGCCGTTCGAGACGTCGCTGTTCGAGGGCGCGCGCGCGATGTACGCCGAACGGGACCCGGAGCAGGACCCGATGAGCCCGGTGCTCGTGAAGGACGTCGTGCTCGATCCGGGCGAGGCGCTCTTCATCCCGGTCGGCTGGTGGCACCATGTCCGCGCGCTCGATGTCAGCATCAGCGTGGGGATCAACAGCTTTCCGTTCCACAACAACTTCGACTGGTACCGGCCGGGCAGCGTCGTGTAGCGCCCGATGCGGAGCAGCGCGCTTCAGGCGGCCCTGACCTGGCCCTGACCGGCGCGCGGGGCAGGGCTGGGCACCGGGCGAGGGGGTGGCGAGCGGGTCTTCGACGTCCTGCTCGCCCCTCAGCAGCTCCGCGCACGCGTCCTCGGGCGGCGGGCTCGCGGCGGGCACGGTTCTGAGGTAGTCATCGGCGCTCAGGGCGGCTCCTCGCAGGAGCGAAGACGCCCCTCACTCCCGGAGGGTCTCATGAGGGTTCCGATGCACGCGATGGCGGTCGACTCGTCGGTGATGATGCTGCGCAACCTGCTCGGCATCCTGGACAAGGGGGAGGCGCACGCGCGCGCGAAGGGCTTTGACCCTGCCGTGCTCGTGAACGGGCGCCTCGCGCCGGACATGTTCCCGCTCTTCAACCAGGTGCAATTCGTCTGTTACGGCGCCGAGGACTGCGCGGCGCGCCTGATGGGCAAGGAGGCGCCGCCTCTGGACGCCGGCGAGGAGACGCTGGAGGCGCTGAAGGCGCGGATCACCAGGACGATCGCTCGCCTCGAGGCGGCGCCCGCGGCCGCGTTCGAGGGCGCGGAGGATCGGGAGATCTCCGTCCCGCTGCGCGACGACCTGGTGCTGGAGCTCAAGGGGCTCGCCTACCTGAAGGACTGGGCAATCCCGCAATTCTATTTTCACCTGGTCACGGCGTACGCCATCCTTCGCCACAACGGGGTCGATCTCGGCAAGGCGGACTACGTGGCCGGTCTCGGCAACGCGATCCGCAAGAGAGGCGGCGGAGGGGCGCAGGAGTAGCCGCGCCTCTCACTCGGGCGTGCCCACGGCGCGCTAGCGAAGCGCGTCGCGCACCGCCGCGTCGAGCGTGTCGAGCACGAGGCGCACGCGCGGCACCTTCCGCAGCTCTCGATGGTAGGCGATGTAGATGGGCAGCGACGGCAGCTCCGCGTCGACCTCGAGCCGCACGAGCCCCATCGAGCGCACCGCGGTCTCGGACATGAGCGCGATCCCCTGGCCCTGCAGCGTCGCTTCGAGGAGCGCGTGGTGCGAGTTCGACCGCAGGACGAAGCGCTTCGCGCCGTGAGCCGCGAGCCACGTCATCTTCGTCGTCGGCCCCATCATCCCTTCGTAACCGACGAAATCGTGGCGCTCGAACTCCGCCGTCCTCAGCCGCCCGCCCCGCAGCCTCCGCTCGACGTAGCTCGGCGCGGCGTAGAGCCCGAACGAAGCCCGCCCGACCAAGCGATGGACGACCACGGGAGACGACGACTTGCTCGAGCGCATCGCGATGTCCGCCTCGCGCCGCGCGAGGTCGACGAGCCGCGTCTCGGAGAGGATCTCGAGCTGCAGCGCCGGATACAGCCGACGGAGCTCGCAGAGGAACTGCGTGACGGGCCGCACGATCTCATCGCTCAGCGACACGCGCACCGTCCCGGAGAGCGTCTCCTCCCCCTTGTCACGGCGGATCGCGTGTATCCCGCTCTCCATTTGCTCGGCGAGCGCCACGAGATCGAGCGCGTCGGGCTCGACCGACGTCCCCCCGTTGCCCCGGCGCACCAGCGGCCGCCCGAGCGCCGCTTCCAGCGCGTCGATGCGCCGCGCCGCGGTGGAGGTCGAGACCCCGAGCGCCCTGCCCGCGGCGAGGAAGCTGCGATGGCGGTGCAGCGCGAGGAGCACGCGGAGATCGTCCCAGAGCGGAGGGCCGGCGTTTTGCATCCGTGGAAATCGGATTACCACCGATGTCCGTTGTCGACAAGCGCGCTGGAGGCCATCTTCCAGGCATGAATGCTTTTCATTTCGAGGGCAAGACGGTGCTCATCACGGGCGCCTCGATGGGCATCGGCGAGGCGTTCGCCCGCGAGCTGTCGCGGCGCGGGGCGACCCTGGTCCTCGTCGCCCGCGGCGAAGAGAAGCTCGCCGCGCTGGCCTCCGAGCTCGGCAAGGCGCATGTCATCGCCGCGGATCTCACCGCTCCGGGCGCCGCGCAGCGCGTCTTCGACGCCGTCAGGGCCAAGGGGCTCGACGTCGATGTCCTCGTCAACAACGCCGGCTTCGGCGTTCAAGGCGCCTTCGACGGCCTCGCTCTGGCGACGCAACGCGAGCAGATCGATCTCAACGTCGGCGCGCTCGTCGAGCTCACGCATCTCTTCATGCCCATGGTCGAGCGGCGTCAGGGGGGCGTCATCCAGGTGGCGTCGATGGCGGCCTTCCAGCCGATCCCGTACTTCGCGGTCTACGCGGCGACGAAGGCGTTCGTCCTCTCCTTCGGCGAGGCGCTCTGGGCCGAGTACCGCCCGCGCGGCGTGCGCGTCCTCACCTTGTGCCCTGGCGCGACGGAGACGCCGTTCTTCCAGCGCTCGGGCGAGGTCCCGGGGACCCGCAAGAAGGCGCGGCCCGAGGACGTGGTGCGCCTCGGCCTCGCGGCCTTCGTGGCCGGCCGCGCCTCGGTCCTCCACGGCGCAGGGAACAACCTCTCCACGTTTCTCCTTCGCTTCTTCAGCCGCGAGTTCACCGTGAAGACGTTGGCCCGCCTGATGAAGCCGCAGGCGCCCGAGCTCCCCGGCGCCGCTCGTCGCGCGGCGTGACCTCGAGGCTCCCCCGGCGCCCCGGTCGCGCCGCTGGGCGGGCCAGGTGCGCTGTCGGCCTCGATGCGTATCGCGGTGGGCGCTGCGCGCGCGGGGAGGAGGGCCACGGAGTTGCGCTGTTCGCCGTCGCCGTGGCGCATCCTCCGTGCCCCGCGCTCGCGCCGGAGCCTCGCTCCAGCTCAGTTGATGAGCAGACAGCCGACCTGTTGGGCGACCTGATGGCACGACGGCGTGCCGGCGAATGCAGCGCCGCCCGTGCGTTCCCGGGCGCAGTGGAGCCCATTCGCGAGGACCGTCAGGCTGGCCGCCGCCCTTCCGAAGGGGGCCCCGGATGACATCGAGCACTGGAAGATCGTTCCCGGCGGGAGCCACGCGTCCACGACCTCTCCGGGCGACGCGTCATCGAGGCCCGTGTCGGCGGCGTCCGAGGGCGCGGCGCCGGCTGCGAGGGTGAACGCGGTCACGAGCGTGAGCCCAAGGCCTGCGCACATTGTTCGAAGAGTGCTCATTGGTAACCCCCTTGTCGATCGCGATCGAGCGTGCACCGTGCACCAATCACGATCTCACGCTCACCTGTTGCAACGGCGATGCCCAGGGCGTCCGCCACCGGGCGACACGATCTCCGGCGACCGCGAGGCAGCATCATGCTCGTGGGTTTCGCTGCCGCCTGCTGCGTGATCCCGCGTGTTCACTCGAGGCACCTGGGGTCTGCGCAGGTGTGGGCGGTCGCGTTGCCTTTTTGGGCCCCTGCCGACGGCAGGAGCCGCACGCGCGGACAACCCGCTTGGAAAGCGCCTCACGCGGCCAGGAAGACACGGACCCTCGCGATGATGAGACACGGGCCAGGCTGCCACCCCGGGCGTGCGCAGCGCTTCAGCCTCGCCATCAGCGAGATCTGGATGAGCACCGCGATCGTGCATACGACGTTCATGTCGCCGGTGCGCCTGAGACGCAAGTGCGCCGCGCGGGCCGTTTCCAAGGGAACCTCGGGAGCATCGCGAGCAGGCGGAGCGAGTGCTCGGTGTATATCCAGCGCTGACACGAAAAGCTTGTCTCTTCGATGCGCAGGGATGCGCCCGGTGACGGGAATATCGAACGTGTGAGAAAAGCGCGACGCGAAGGTCTCGAGCGGGTGCTCCGCGCCGGCGACTCCAAGCCGGCCGCTCCACGGCAGGGCCTCAGTCGACGCTGACGGTGGTCACGGCGGTCCAGTCGTTGCGGCCGCCTTCGGAGACGAAGTGGAAGCGGAGCGCGTCCTCGTGGCGTGCCGTCGAGACGACGGCCGCGCAGGCGCCGACGAAGTCGTCGTCGTGGCACGTGTCGCGGAGATCTCCGCCGTCGTCGAGCACGCCGACGCGGACGGGCGCCGCGTTGTCGCGCAGGTACGGGGCGGCGATGAGCTCGGCCAGGGCCGACGGGGAGGGGACGGGCGCGTCGAGGTCCCAGAGGCGAAGGTGCTTTGCGTCGGCGAGGTGGGCATAGAGCCGCTCGACCTCCTTGCCCGCGTCCTCCTCGACGGCGAGGGCGAGGAGGAGGATGCGGTCGTCCTCGCGGGCGCGAGCGCGGGCCTTGAACGAGAGGGGAGCGCGGAGGGTGAGCACGACGGGGAAGCGGCCCTCCGGCGCGCTGAAACGGACGAGGGTGCGGCCGAGCGGGCGAGGCGGCGTGAGGCGGGTCGGGGCGCCCGGGTCAGGGGGGACGAGGAGGTACGCGGCGAGGAGGAGGACAGGCTCGGGCGCGCCGCGGAGGAGGCCGTCGTGGCCGGAGGCGAGCTCGAGGGCGGTGAGGTTGAGGCGAAGGCGGAAGGAGCGCACGCGCTTCGCGGGCGGCTCGGCGGAGGCAGGCGACGCGGGGGACGCCGGGGCAGGCGCGGGGGACGCGCCGGCCTTGCGGGACTTGGATTTGCGCTTTCGGGCCATCGAGGGAGCAGGGAGATACCATGACGGGCGGCGCACGGGCGATCGGCGCGCGGGCGATCGGCGCGCGGGCGATCGGCGCGCGGGCGATCGGCGCGCGGGGTGGCGAGGGCGGCGGCCCGCGGCGCCGCTATCGGCCGGCCGGGTCCTGCCGATAGAACACCTTCAGCTGATCGTAGAGCTCCGGGTGCTTCGCCCTGAGCTTGCGTGGCTTCTCGAAGAAGGCCTCGGTGACGACGGCGAAGAACTCGGCCGGGTTCGTCGCGCCGTAGGGGTCGATGACCGTGCGCTTGAGGCTCGCCTCGTCGCGGAGCAGGCGCTCGTACTCGCGGCCGAGGATGCGCGCCCACGCGGCGTACATCGAGCGCTCCGGCAGCTCGGGCGCGCCGTCGGCGGGGCCTTCCTCCTGGTCGAGCTGGTGCGCGAACTCGTGGAGCACGAGGTTGTGACCGTCGCTCACGTCCGCCGCGCCCGCGAGGACGCCGTCCCACGCGAGCACGACCGCGCCGCGCGACCACGACTCCCCGAGCCGCGCGCGGCCGCCCTCGACGACGACGCCCCCGTCCCGCACCTCCCGGCCGCGGGCCACGTAGGTGCTCGGGTAGACGAGGATGACCTCGAGCTCGGGGTAGTAGTCCGTCTCGCGGTGCAAGAGGAGGAGGCACGCCTGCGCTGCCACCGTGACCCGGATCTCGTCGGTGATCTCCAGGCCGCCGCACCCCTCGAACGGCTTCTCGGCCAGGAAGACCTGGATATGCCCGAGGAGCTCCTCTTGGTCCTCGGTCGGGAGGCGGCTGAAGCAGGGCACGTTCCGGTCGAGGATCGCGCGCCACGCGGGTGGAAAGGGCGCGCGGCGGACGGCGGCGCGCCGCCGCCTCCTGAGAAAGGCCAGCATCGACGCCCATCCTACCCGCTCGCGCGGCCCTGCCGGAAGACGGGCCATGTCACAGATCGTCCTCCTCGGCCGAGGAGGGGTCATGAGCTCACGCTTCCGGGCCTTCGTCGCCGCGGTACCCCTCCTGGCCTGTAGCTCGCCAGAGCTCGCTCCCCGCGAGATCCGCGTCGCGCCGGCCCCTGCGCCTGCGCTCGTGCGGACCCCCGTGCCCGCGGCGAAGTCCGCGCCCGGCCCGACCTCCGCGCACGCGTCTGCTCCAGCGCCCCTCGCCGGGCCCGCCCCCGCCGCGGCGTCCTCCAGCGCCATCGTTGCTCGCGCGCGCCTCGAGGTCGCCCGGGGCGTCACCTACGATCCCGCCTGGGTCGCCATCGGCTACCCGGGCGGCGATCCGGCCCCCGATCGCGGCGTCTGCACCGATGTCGTCATCCGCGCCGTCCGCGCCACGGGCGTCGATCTCCAGAAGAGGATTCACGAAGACGTCCTCGCGCGCCGCGCCGCCTACACGACGGTCGAGCGCCCCGATCGCAACATCGATCATCGCCGCGTCGGACCGATGCTCACCTACCTGCGCGCCCACGCCACGCCGCTCCCGAGGACGTTCGACGAGGCCGCGGTGAGCACATGGAAGCCTGGCGATATCGTGGTCTGGGCCCTCAAGCGGTGCCCCGCGTGCGCGCCGGATCACGTCGGCATCGTCAGCGACCGCAAGGGGCCGCGCGGCCTCCCGCTCGTCCTTCACAACATCGGCCCGAGGCCGAGCGAGGACGATGCGCTCGACGCCTGGACCGTGCTCGGCCACTTCAGGGTTCAGCCGGCGGCGGCGCACGAGGAGGTCGAGGAAGCTCGAACCGGCTCCGGCCCGTGAGGGCCCCCGGAGCCGTCCGGAGTGACCGAGGGCGGGCCGCCGCAACCTCGGTCGGGTCGCCAGTCTTCACCTCGCGACCTCTCCCGTCTTCAGATCCAGCTTCAGATCCCGCACCACCTCCGGTTCGGCGCACACGATCTGCGGCGTCGAGCCCTGCACATCGGTCTTGATCCGTTCCTGCAGCTTCTTCGCGAGATCCCAGCTCGGCACGAACGCGGCGAAGAAGCGCTGCCCCCTGTCGCGCGTCACAACGAAGCGCGCCGGCGAGAACTCCGTGCGTCCTTTGAGCGCCTTGCGCGTCAGCGGGAAGTCGTAGTCGTCCGGCGCCGTCTTGCTGAACGTGTAGAGCACAACGAGGTTCTGCGGGCACTTCGGCCCGCCGGCCCTGGGGATGGGCCGGTTCGCCCTGGATTTCGGCGGCGGCCCCTGCTGGAGCTGGAGGGTCCCCGGCGCCGCGCCCGCGGCCTCGCCGGCGCCGCCGTGCTTCAGGATCGCCCCGCCGGCCGCCACCCACACCGCCCCGTCGCTCCCCACGGCCACGTCCTGGGCCTTCACCCCGTCGGGCAGCGGCGCCGGCTCCCAGGCCTCGCCCCTGCGCGCGAACAGCGCCCCGTCCGCGATCGCCCACAGCGTCCCGTCCGGCGCCGCCGACGCCGTGAGCACGTGCGCGCCCTTCGCCGGCGGGTCGATCGGCGTCGGCTCCCCGCCCTTGTAGTGGAGCACGCCCCCGTCCACGATCCACGCCTCGCCCTCGCCGGGGCCCGGCAGGATCAGCGTGAGCGCATCGTCGGGGCTCTGCCCCTCGATCAGCGCCGGGACGGGCAGGAGGGTCGCGCCCTTTTCGCCCGGCTTCCACACCTCCAGGGCGCTCTCCCCGCTGCAGCCGTCCCCGTAGCTCAGCGCGGTCCCATCGCGCGTCGCCCCGAAGGCCCGCGGGCGGACCTCGGCCTCCGGGTAAGGCAGCGGCGCTTCCCACCCGCGGCATGGCCTCTTCTTGGGGGCCGGCGTGATCGTCAGCCCCACCCTGGGCCCGCGCAGCGTGATGAATTTCGGGACCCCCATCATCGTCGGCCCCGCCAGCCCCACGAGCGAGCTGCCCATCCTCGCCACCCCGGTGAACGACAGCCCCTGGTCGCTCACCCGCCGCACCCAGCCCTGCGCCCCCAGCACGTAGTGCTCGGCAATGCCGGTGCGGCCCGTGGTGCCCGTCGCGATCAGGTCGAGCTGGTCAGGATAGCGCCCGTGGACGCCGGTCACGGCCACCCACCACCCCGGCAGGTGCAGCCGCTTCGGGAACTCGATCTTCCCATCCTTCAGCACGCCGACGGCGGAGGCGATCTGCTCCCCCTCGGGCGTCATCAGATTGATGGTCGACACGAGCAGCGCGCCCTCCACCGGGTGCAGCCGCAGATCGATCTCCGCCGGGACCTGCGCCACAGGCGTGAACACCGACCTCGGCGGCGGCGCCGGGGTCGGCGCCTCGTCCGCCTTCACCCCGCCCGCCGCGCCCACGGCGCCCACGGCGCTCGATGCGCCTGCCGCGCCTGCCGCGCCTGCCGTACCCGACGCGCCCGGCCCCTCTGCTGCGGCCTCCGCGCGCGGCCCGTCCGCCGCCTGCGGCGCCGGCGCCGGTCCGCACCCGGCCATCGCCATCACGAGCCCGCCCAGCCCCCACCACGCCCTTCGCCTGATCATCGCTCCTCCTCCGTCCGCTCACGGCGCGAGCCTCCCCGACGCCACCCGGATCTCGCCCTCGATCTCCGCCTCGCGCAGGTCCACCCCGTTCGGGTGTGCCACCCGCTGGTAGGCCACCTGCCACGCGATCGTCCGTCCCTCGCCGGCGGTCCCGACGTCGAGCTCCACCGTCACGGGCTCCGCGTGCACCCGATCGTCGGCCACGAGCTTCCGCCCGATCGTCCCGGGCCGCAGCACGAAATGCCGCGTCAGGTAGCGCTCGTCCTGCCCCAGCACCAGCTCGTCGGGCCCGAGCGCCTCGGCCGACACCTCGAGCCTCCGGAACAGATCCCCCGTCGGGAACGCGTGCCCGGCGTTCGCGGGCGCGAGCGTCACCGCCACGCGCCTCGCCGAGAGCCGCCGCGCCGTCACCGCCACGGCGCTCCGCACGAGCGCCTCGTCCCGCGATCCTGCGAACCCGTGGCTGCGCCGACCCCCCGGCCCGCGCGGCATGTGGCACGCCGCGCAGGGCTGGTCCGCGGCCGGCGACGCGCGGTGCTCGGCGACGGTCGACTGCATCAGCTCCGCGGCCGACCGCCCCCGCGCCGTGGGGAACGCGAACTCGTGGCAGGCCGCGCACGCGTCCGCGCCCCCGAACCGCGCGTCCCGGATCACCGCGTGCGGCGCCGCCGGCGGCGACCCGCTCCCCGCCCACGGCGCTGCGAGCACCGGCGCCACCGCCGGCCCCGCGAGCTCGCCCTCGCCGTCGCTCGTCACGTGGCACGTCACGCACCCCACCCCGAGCGCCCCGAGCGCCTCCGGCTCTGGCTCCTCCGGCCTCGCCTCGGGCGCGTGGCAAGCCCGGCAGAACGGCATCGGCTCGATCGCGAACGCCCGCCGGTAGGCCGGCTCGGTGTTCGCCCGGTGGTGGAGCGACGCGCGCCACTCCCGCGCCACCTCCTCGTGGCACCCCTCGCAGGCCCGGTTCGCGCTCACCGCCGCCCCGAGCCGCGCCCGCGCCGGCCTCGGCATGGGCACCCGCGCCGCCTCCGCGGCCCCAGGCAGCGCGCTGAAAGCCGGCGCCTCGACCTCGCCTCTCGGCCGCGCGGGCGCGTCCGGCGCGGCAGCGCACGCGCCCGCGAGGGCGCCCGCGATCAGCAAGCCAAGGCCAGGTCCACAGCGCGGCACAGCGATCGTTGCGGCTACAACACCCCCGCCGCTGCGTCACCTCCGAGGCACCCGCGCGACGCCGGCCGCTCCGCCACGGTGTCCGCCGGGTGTCCGCCGGCGCAGGCGGCGCGGCGCCGTAAGATCCCGCGGGCTACCGTGTTTCCATGTCCATGAAAGCGCTTGCTCTGGTCCTGTGCCCCCTGCTGCTCCTCGCCACGGGCTGCGCCGCTGGGGAGCCCGAGCCGGCGGGGCCCCCTCGCCCGGACGCTGACAACCCCTGCGCGCCGGGGGGAACGCCGCGGCCTCCCCGCCAGCACGTCGTGGCCACCACGGTCACGCCGGACGGCCAGATCGTCGACTGGATCCCGGTCGAGTCCCAGACGCCCGACGGCAAGATCGCCACGCCTCCCGCGGGGCCGACGGGCCCGGAGGGAGCCAATCCCCCGCCGCCAGCGAGCCCGGACGGCGCCGCGCCGGCGCGGTCTCCGGCGGCGACCGCCGTTCAGCTCGGGCCGAGAGGTCCGGCCGGCACGGTGCCGGTGCTGCGCCCCCGGCGGCCGCAGTGCGACTGCTTGCCCGGGTATGTCCAGCAAGCCGACGGCTCGTGCGCGGCGCTTGCGTCGCGCTGCTCGGGCGAGGGAGGGATGGCGTCGGGCAAGTCGTTCACGACCTGCTGCCCGGATCTGACGCCCATCGCGAGCATGGAGCGCGTCGACGGTGCGTGCGTGACCACGGCGCCCGACGCGCACCTCTGCGCGAAGTGCGGCGACGGCGCCTGCGGGGCGGGTGAGAACGACTGCAATTGCCCGGGCGACTGCGGTGGAGCCCGGCCCTGAGTGACCCGACCCAGGTTGAGCGACCCAGGTTGAGCGTGCCGACCCAGGTTGGGGTGGCGGGGGTAGCTACAACCTTCTACCCAGCTTCGACGGCAGAGGCCGCGCCCCTGGCAAGCGTCTCGGAGAGCGAGGCCACCACGGCGGCCCGAGGCGATGGCTCGACCATCGCGAGCTCCCCGGGGCCGGGGCTCGCCGGTTGGGCCCGTCGCGTTGGGCCCATGCCTTCCGAAGGGGTGCGATCGGTGGCCAGGTGCCCCCCAGATCGCGGCAAACGCGACGGATCGCGACGGTTTGCCACGGCAAATTCGTTGCCCAAGGACGAATTTGCGGTGGCGAACCGTGGCGATCCGTCGGATCCGCGGGGATTTCGGAGGGACCTGACGACGGATCGCCCCCCTCGGAAGGCATGGACCCAACGTGGGCCCAATCGGCGAGCCTTGGGATCAGAGAGCTCGCGCCGACCGACTCCGTCGCCGCGCGCCGCCATAGTCGCCTCGCTCGCCAGCGCCCTCAGCCGCGCCGTCGCCCTCGGGGATCACGTCGCGGCTCGTGTCGTCCACGAGACGATCGGCCGGCTGCTCGTCGTGCCCGCGGCGTCCGGCGACGGGGGCGAGCCCGCATTGATGGCAGCCCTCCCCCACGAGCGGAGTCGGTTCACTCGAAGGTAACACCGAGCACGCACCGGGCAGAGGACACAAGTCACGCTTGCTCGACCCCCATCTCGGCCGTCCGCCAGCTCGAACGAATCGACGCGTCCCAGGCACGATGCCGGCCACGGCCGGAGCTCCGGCGCGTCGCGCTGGCCGGCGCAGCACCCGAGCGTTAACCGCCTGTGGATGAGCTGCTGGCGCCGCAGTGCCCGCCGGTTCCATCGGCTTGTTCGGCGTCCCAGGTGACGGCGCGGCGCTCCGCCTTGGCGTCGCCATGCCTGAGTTTCCCACGTGAGATCCCATCGACCCGCGTCGGCACGCCGCCTGCGAAGGCGCGCGCGTCGGCGACAGGCGATCGTCGGCGGTGGTCGAGCGATCGTCGGCGGAGGGGCGGCGAATGCCGCCCCGGGTTCGGCGGTCGTCGATGGTGGACGGCTGATCGGCGCGCCTTCTGCGGCGATCGTCGATCGTAGCCGGCCACTCGCCGCACCACGGAAGGCGATCGACGCCCGCTGGCAGCATTTTGCCGTGCAGCGGGCGGCACTTGGCGGATGGCTCCGCCTCAGAAGACGCTTCCGGCCCGCGCATCGCGACGAGTAACATGCGGGCAGGCAGGCGTATGGACAAGCTCTTCGACACGTCCGTGGCATCAGGTACTGGACAAGAGAAGCGTGGGCGCCCCTTCGGTGCTCGACTCGATCCGGGATCCCCGGCGCGGTCATGACCTTCCTGGAAAACGCGCGGCAGTTCGTGCGTGAGCGCTTGGCCGAGGTGCGACGCGAACTTGCAAGGCTCCAGGAGCCTTATGTCCGCCGGTTGGTGCTCAAGGAGCACCGTCCCGTGGACGAGTACGGCAGCAGCAACCCACTCCTATGGTGGCCGCATGATCGTGACAGGGCCCGGGCGCTGGGCGTGCTGCCGGACAACGAACTGCACCGCGAGAGGCGGCTCGTACTGCTCGGGAATGCCGGGGCAGGCAAGAGCCGCATTCTCCAGTTCGCGTTTGAGCAGGCTGCGGAGCGGTTCCTCGCTGACGAGGCGGCCCCGCTTCCTCTCTTCGGTGACTGGTTGAAGCTGCTCAGCTCGCAGACGCCGATCGAAGAGGTGCTGGACCGCAAGAGCGGCGGGCTCTTCCGGCGCGCACGGCAGGAGCACTCCGCCGGATGCGCGCTCTTCCTCGACGCCCTCGATGAGGCACGGCCGGACACTGGGCGCATTGTCGACGTCGAACACTTCTTCGGCACGCACGCGGCCACGCTTGCCCATGTGAGCGTGACCTGCCGGCGCGTGGCGTACGATCCGCGCTGGCTGGTCGACGAGGGATTCGTAACCTACGGCGCGGACCGCCTCGACGACGCAGCATACGCGCAGATCGTGCCGAACGCCGCAGACCTGCGTCGCTTCAGGGAGCAGTGCTACGAGCGCGGGATCGAAGGGCTGCTGGAGACGCCCTTCGACGGTTTCTACCTGGCCCGCGAGTTCGCCGCCGGCCGTCCTCTCCCTCCTTCCAGGAGGATCTGCGTCGACCAGCGCTTGAAGGAAATGCTGCGACGGAAGCCGAAGGATGTGGCGCGTGCCCCCGGGCCTTCCATTGAGCAACTCCGGTTCCTGGCCATCCAGATCGCCTGTCTTGCAACCTTCGTCAACGCGGAGTTCTCCGAGCAAGAGATCGTCGACTGGCTGGACGAATCGCGCTCTCTCGGAGAGCACCGGCACCGACCGTCGGCGGAGGCGGTGAGCGCGCTGGTCCAGCAGCCCCTCTTCGTGAAGCAGGACGGGCGCTGCCGATTCGTGCACCAACTCTATCACGAGCACCTGACCGCCGAAGGGCTCGACGGGATGCCGTTGCGCAAGCAGCGGCAGATCCTGCGCGTCCCGGCGGACGGCCCGGAGCGCGTGCATGTCAATCTTCGGGGCGTCGCGATGGCGCTGGCGGAGCGCAATGAGCGCTACCGTGACCACCTGCTTGAAGACGAGCCTATCATTGCAGGCCTCGCAGAGCCCGCGGCTCTACCTCAGGAGGTGCGTGACACCCTGGCGAAGAAGATCATCGAACGGGGCATGGCCCAGGATCTCATCCCTTGGGCCGGCGTGCGACCTCATGGTCGATCGCCTCAGGATGCTCTGCGGAAGTTCCGTCCGCATGATGTTGCCGCGTTGCTCGCGCCTTACCTGAGTAGCGATGATCCCCGAGCGCGAGACTGGGGGGTGGCCGTCGCAAAAACGTGGGGCGGGGCAATGGACCTGAACCCGATCATGGTGAAGCTCGCGCTCGACACGACGCAAAACGTCAACGTACGAAACAGAGCGCTCAGGGGGGTCGCCGCGACGATGGATATTGCGTCGGTGCGTCGACTGCGTGGCTTGTTCGACGACGACTCCGATGACATCCGCGCCTCGGCTCTCGAGGCGTATGCTCTCGTGGAGGCCCCCTCGCCTGCTGATTACTTTTCGAAGATTCTCCGCGGAAGAAGAGACACGACGACGCACGGTCCGCTGGAGGGAGAGATCTACCGCTACTGCTTACGGCTCACGCCCGAAGCGCTGACGGAAGCGTTCTCCGTCATGCCCTCCGTTCAGGAGCAGATGGGCGATCTGTGGCGGCGCGCCCTCCAAGGACTGTACCAACACGCTCAGAAAATCGGCTTCTACGACATACCTGTAGACCTGATCCTAGAGGACTGGTCTCAGGCAGACTACGGCTCCGAGTTCGGTGATGCGACCGCGAGCCGGCTTCTTCAAGCAAGCCCGGCCTTGCTTCGCCGCGTCTGGGATCATGCGACGCAATCCCTTTCGACAGGGAACGCCTCGTTCGAGGTCTACAAGGTGTCGTCGAGGCTTGCCAAGGCGGCCGGTGATGCCCTGCTCGATCTGCTGCCGGGCTCCTGCGATGGACTCACAGAAGCTCAGGATCGTTTTCTGTCTCATGCGATCTATCGATGGTTGGAGGATCACCGCACCCCGGAGGCTATAAGCCTTGCTCGCTCTCGTGCTCCCGCGTTTTCGTCACGCTTCTGCATGATCCCGCAGCATGTCACGGTGTCATCGGAGCAAAGTTTGCTCGAATGGCGAGCAAAGCTCGCGGAGGTGGTTCGGGCCAACACGAACGAGCGAACGAAGGTCGAAAATATATGTCGGAAGCTCCTATCTCGCGGTAACCGTCAGGATTGGGCCGTGATCCTCGACGACTTGCGGCAGGCCGATCCGGATCTATGGCGCCGATGTATATTCCACATCCTCGAAGGCGAGGACTACTTCTTCATGCCCGGCACCGTGCTCACCTACCTGCGCGATCTCGGCAGCGATGTCTATGTGCACCGATGCCTGGAGCGGTTGGAGCGAGGAGACGTCCGGCCCCTCGGAGATCACGAGATGGTGCTCTATCTGGAGCGCTTCAAGCCCTGCGGGTATGAAGGGGCGCTGAAGGAACACTATCGTCGCGAGATTATCCGCTGCGACGAGATGAACCCGCGCTATCACGACGCTGTCACATTTTTGGCGTTGCTCCTCCTGCTGGAGGCTGGCGACGCCTGGGCCTGGTCCGAGTTGGAGGAGCGGATCTCGCAAGGACGCGTTCCGCTGCTCGATGACGACATCCTCTTTCCCAGATCCCATTCGGAGAAAGGCGGCGCGTCGCTCTTCATGTCGGCCGCTGCCCGCGCCTCTGCGAACGCCGTGCGCATGCTCGCCGATTGGTACGCCCTCGTTCGCGCGACCCCTACGACGAACCGCTGGCATCGGTCGGACTCGCTACAAGCGTTCCTCCTCGGCATCATGGAGGCCGTCGATCGCGCAAGCACCATCGGCGAACTGGCGCGCCTACGCGCAGCGGCCAACTACGTGGATGCCCGCTGGCTGAGCCACGTCAGCGAGGACGTCGAGAGCCGCCTTTCGATGTCGGCCTGGTCGGCCGGATACCTGCTCGACTTCATCAATCGAGAGCGCGTCGGCGCTGTACACACCGAGCGCGACCTCTTCGAGTGGACCTGCGACGCCCTCGGCCGCCTGGCCGAAGGATTCGAGAAGCGCGCCGAGGCGGTCGCAGGCTTCTGGGACGACCAGGGCCCGAAACAGGAGACGGACTGCCAGAACGTCCTCTGGCCCCTGTTGAGGAAGGAGCTCCAGAGCGCCGGGCTTTCTGCCACTATCGACGACGAGATTCCGATCCGAGAAGGCTACTGCGACCTATTGATCCAGCGGCCCATGAGCGAAGGTCCACCATTTCGCGTCATCCTGGAGCTGAAGGTCGCACATGCATGCTACGGAGAACGCGAGCTGATCGATCGCCTCGAAGAGCAGCTCGTCGAGAGGTACATGCTCCCGACCGGAGCGCGCCACGGCGCGTTCATCGTCCTCTGGTTCAAATGTGATCGGTACGACTACCCCACTGCCTGGAGTGACAAGGCGGCTTTTGCGGCGGCGCTCGAAGACAGGCGGCGAAGTGTGGGGGAGAGGCGCCAGCTCACGCTCGCGTCCTACGTGTTTGACATGACGACGCGCTGGCGTGGCCAGCGGAAGGTGCGTAAGGACGAGCGCGAGCGCCGCACGCCCAAGACGAAGGCGCGCGAAGGCGCTGCCCGAGTTGCCGGAAAAACTCGGGCAGCGTCGAAGGCCACGCGGGCTTCCCAGCCGCGTGAGGGTGCGTCGACGCGCCGCTCCCGCGACTCCTGAGCGGCCTGCGACCACCGCGGTTCCCGGGGCAGTACGAGGACGCCGAGACCGGCCTCTACTACAATCGCTATCGCTACTACGACCCGGCCGACGGCATGTTCGTCTCCCCGGATCCGCTCGGCGTGGCCGGGGGGTCGGGGTACTACGGTTATGCGGTCAACCCGTTTGCGTGGATCGATCCTTTCGGCCTCGCGTCGCTGCGCGAGGCCGAGCGGCTGCTGGAGGACTCCGAGAACCGCAGCTTCGGCAACAACGTGGGGCACGCGCGCGCACACGTGCCGGGCCTGGGGCAGGATCCGGCCGCGCTCGCGACCTCGCGGCCGGCGAAGCAGACGAACACGGTCTTCCGTTCGCGCAACCAGGCGCTGCGATCGCTGCGGGACATCATGACCCGCGACGACGCGGCCCTCCGCTCCCTCGCGCCGGGGCAGGTGCACTCGGGCTCCTACACGCCCAGAGAGACGCTCGAAGGGCTGGAGTCCAAGTCAGGGCAGCCGGCCCAGCGCGCGTGCGTGAATCGCACCACCTACTCGATCGGCCGCCTTCCAAACGGTCAGCTCCACCTGCTACATTTCGCCCCTCGCCAGTCATGAGCTCATCCAGCCAGCAAACCCTCGTTATTCTCGACGAGCGCGGCGCCGCCGCGCGCCTCCCGTCGCAGATCGCGTCGCTCGTGCAGGGGTACCGGATCATCCACCTCTCCGACACGCGCCACGCTCCCTACGGCACGCTGTCGCGGGTGTCGGCGGCCCGCCTCGTGCTCCTGTGCCTCGACCTGGTGCGGGGATACGGCATCTCCGCGGTGCTCCTGGCCAGCGCGGCGGCGTCCCGCGCGGCGCTCCCGGCCGTGCGGATCGGGTGCGCGCGGGCGGGAATCGCGCTCCACGAGGGCGCCTCGCTGGCCGCGAGGGAGGTGGTGCGTCGGCACCGCTTCGGTGATGTCGCCGTGCTCGGAGGCGAGATCATGGACGAGCGCGCCGTCGCCGAGGCGCTCGCGGAGGCGGGCCTCTCGGCCCGCACGCGGGCGGTGTCGCTCGATCTCGCCTCGCTGGGCGAGGCGGGCAAGGACGCGCTGGGCCGGCTCGTGGAAGCGCAGCGCGCGCAGGTGGGGACGTACGTGCTCGGCTCGTCGGAGGCCGCGCGCGTCGCGGATCTGATCCGCCGGTCCGACCCGGACGCCGTGATCGTCGAGGCGGACGCGGCGCTCGCGGCGGAGGTCGCCCTAGCGCTGGAGGCCGAGGCGGCGGCGGCGGGGAAGACGGCGTCCACGGTGATTCGCTGCGTGACCGAGGCGTCCGAGCACTGGCAGGAGCGCATCGCGGAGCTCGCCGGCGTCCCGCCCGACGCCGTGGCCGGCCGGTGGGTGATGCCGGCGGGGCCGAGCGAGGGGCCCTTCGCCGTCGCGATGGACGAGGACGGGGATCCGCTGGACTGAGCCGGTCGCGCGACACTGCCCGGGCTCAGCGACCTGGGGAGTCGCGACCCGGCCCGGGTCGCGCGCCTCATCCCAGCAGCTTGTACGTGAGCGTGCCGGAGAACCCGGTCGGCCCGGGCGCCCCAACCTGGGTGGGGCCGGCCCGCAACAATTTCTTCGTCCCCCGTATCCTGCCGGCCGCGCCGTTCGTTGGTGGGCCATGACGACGACAACCCCGACCGAACGACGCCTCTACGTCTCCATGATCACCTCGCTCGATGGCTACATCGAGGGCCCGAACCGCGAGCTGGACTGGTTCCAGGACGGCAACCCGCAGTTCGAGCGGTACTGCGACGAGATGATCGACTCCGTCGGCCTGGCCGTGTACGGCCGCGCCTCCTACGAGCTGATGCTCCCGAGCTCTCGAGAGAGCGCCGGCGTGCGCTCAATCGATATGGACGTCGATCGTCATCGGCTTCCCGTCGCGGGTGATGCTCAGCGCGATGTGGTCGGCGGCGCCGAGCCGCGCATAGGCCTCGAGCGCCTTGGACACGTCGCTCAGCTCGAACCCGTTGATGCTGGCCAGCTTGTCACCAGTCTTCAGGCCGAGCATCTCGAGCAGCGAGCCGCCGCGGATCCGGGCGAGCTTGACGCCTCCCGGCTCCGGCGCGATGCGCACCGAGCGCATCAGATCGGACTGCTTCTCCAGGATCGCGCCGACGGCGCTGCGCTCCACGCGGAACTCTGTATCGCTGATCTTGCGGATCTTCGACGCGATCTCGGGCGGAACCGTGGACGCGGCCGGCCTCCGCGCAGCGCCGGACGGGGCCGGCTCCGGCGAAGGCGGGGCTCCCGGGGCGCCCGCGGGCGCCGGCTTGCCACCGAGGACGGCCTGGCATCGCGCGCCGCCGGTCGTGAGCCAGACCCGATCCCACCCCACCGTGTGAACCGTTTTCCCGCTGACCTCATCCCCCTGGCGACGCAGGATCGTCTTGCCGTCCGAGCCGGTCATCGCGGCGAGAGACCACGACGCGTCGTCTGCTCGAACGATGAGCAGCGCCCGGGTGGCGTCGCACGCCGGGTCTTCGTAGGGGTCCTTGTTCTCCGCCAGCACCTCGGGCCTGACCGGGCTTGTCGCCTTGCCGTCGAGCGGGCCCGTGACCGAGTCGAAGGGGTTGCGCGACAGGATCAACGCCGCGCTCGTGGCGTGAACCTGTTCGAGGCGCGCCGCAGGCGGCGTCCCGAGAGCGATCAGCGCGCGCGGCGACGGCGAGGAGGCGATGCTCCATGCGACGAGGTGCCCGATGCCCGCCGCCTGCAAATAGGCAGCCAGCGCGATCATCAGGCAGAATGCCACGCCCCGATACCGCTTCAGGAACATGTCGGATCCCATAAGCCCACGGCCGCGCTAGCGAGCGTCGTGCCAGACGGCGAGCGCCTCGATCGCCGCGGCGCTGCGCGCGCGCAGCGGGCTCGCGCGCCACTCTGGCACTCGGGCCGGGTGGATCGCCGGCCGGCCTTGCCAGAGTGGCAACTACGCGTTCGCCTTCTGCTCGGCGTCCGCCGGAAAGCGAGCTTCCAGCCAGGCGCGCCATCGCGGCTCGAGCTCCGCGGCGATCTCGGCCGCTCGATCGCCGTAGAAGAACAGGCAGACGGCGACGCGCGCCTTGTCCTCCAAGCGGTAGCTCCCGAGGAGCGCGATGCCCTGCGCCGGCTGCTCGAGACGCAACAGGACCTCACAGGTCTCGTCGTCTTGCTGGACGTGCTCGATGGTGCCGGCGAGCGGCGGGGCACCTGCCGGCGCCGACCGTCGCTCACCCAGGTTGGGGCCGTGGACGCCGAGCGCGGTGGCGAGCTGCTTCCAGACCTCGGCGTGCGTGCCAGGGGCTACGCGCAGCGCGCGCGCGGCGGCGGCGTTCTGGCCCGCGAAGTGACGCAGGTACTGGCGCAGGATCTGGAAGAAGCCGGGCCAGCCGCTCTCGAACCCTTCGATTTCATCGTCCCAGGAGTCGCTTGTCGAGAACAGGCTGTGCACGAGCCGCACGACGCACCTGTCGCCCGAGCGGCTGGCGATGACGAACTCCGACGCGAGGGGCGGCGCGTCCTCGCTCCAGCCGTGCTCCTCGTAAACGAGGCGCCTCGGCGGCTCCCACGCCGTGATCGTCCCCGAGGACGACACGCCCTCGCCGAAGGTGAACTCGACCTTCCCGCCGGCGCGCTCGTCCACGGTGGTCGGCGCGAACCAGGCGCTGATGCCGGGGCCCGTCGCGATGGCGTGCCACACCTGCTCCGGCGTCCCGGGCACCAGGAACTCGAGCTCGACCCAGCGTTTTTGTGCGTCGCTCCTTATCGGCATGTCTTCTCCTCTTTCGGTTCATCGCTCGGCTTCGGATAAGCCATCACGAGCAGGCGGTGGTCGCGCCCGCCGGCGGCGTTCGCGTCGTGGTATCGCGCCACGAGCGCGGTGATCGCCTCGCCGAGATCGGCGGTGAAGGCGGCGCGCTCCGCGGCCGACGCGAACCGGATCTCCGTGTCGATCGAGAGCGTCGCCAGCCGCTTCTTGGCGTCGAGCGCGCGGCGCCACAGCCCGCCGACCTCGCGAACGACGCGCGCGGCGAGCGCGATGAGGTAGCTCGCGGAGAGGCGATCCACCGTCCGCCGTGGATCCGCGGCGACAGCCCCCAGCGCTCCCGGCGATACGACATAGGCGCTCGCGGTCGCCACGAACAGGCGCTCCGTCAGGCCGCCCCATTTGCGCTCGCCCGCCGCCCGCACCAGCTGATGCGCTTCGAGCGCGCGCAGGTGATAGGTGACCTTCTGGCGCGCCAGGCCCACCCGCTCCGCGAGGTTCGCGGCGGAGGCCGGCAGCGCCAGCTCCGAGAGCAACCGGCTCCGGACCGGGTCGAGCGCGACGACCGCCGCGGCAGGATCCTCGATGACCTCAACGTCCAGCACATCGACCATCCTAGATTGACAATTTTTGTTGTCAATGGTTCGGGGGGGCGCCGTGTTTGCCCGCGCGCCCGCTCCGAGCGCGCGGGCGGCGCGCGCTTTCTTGCGCCGCGGGCGTCGCTTGCCGCTAGCATCGCGGCATCGCGCGCCCGCGCGCCGCCTGAGAAGGAGACCCTCCGTGCACCGTCGACATGCGCTCTGGATCCTGTTGCTCTGCCTGACTCCCCTGCTCGCCGCGTGCGGGCATCCCTGGAAGACCACCCGTCAGGCTGTGCCGAACCCGTTCTACGGCAAGGGGCGCTTCGCTGCCGTCCCGGTGGCGTTCCTCGCCCTCGAGGTCGGCGACGTCTCCGAGGCCGACTGGATGGCGGAGAAGGACGCCGAGCAGCGGCAGAGCTGGCAGGAGGACAAGGCGGGGATCAACGAGCAGTTCACGGAGGCCCTCATGGCGGAGGCAGCGTCGGAGGACGCCATCGTCGTCAAGGCGATCAGCGCGGCCGACGCGCCGTTCTTCGTCCGCGCGAACGTGACGTTCTACGAGCCCGGCGTCTTCACCGGAGTCTTCAACATGGCCACGCACCTCAAAGCGACGGTGCAGATCACCGACCCGGCCGGGAGGGTGCTCGACGAGATCCTGATCGAGGCGGCGTCGCCAGCGACGTTGTTCAACCCATCGACCGGAGGGCGCGCGCGGGACGCGGCGCGCCAGCTCGGCAAGCTGGCGGGGAAGTACATCAACCATCGCGTCAGCGGCGACGACTGAGCTGCCCCGGCGGCCCGGCGCCGGATCAAGGTAGCCGCTCGCCGGAGCCGGGCGCTGCGTCGTGCCGCGCCTGATCGACGACGGCTACCCGCCGCTGGCGAGAGACTTTCCCTGGGTCTCGAGCGCGGCCTTGATGACTCCGACCGCCTTCGGCCCCACGCCATGAATCGCCAGGAGCTCGGCCTCCGAGAACCGGGTGACCTGGTCGAGGCGAGTGACGCCAGCAGCGGCGAGCGCTCGAGTCGCCGGCTTCCCGATGCCCTTCGGAAGCGCGGATTCTGGTTGTTCCTTCGGTTTGCTCGGCAAGGGCCCTCTCCCGGTGGATTCGCCGCCCGCGAGCCGGCGCTCGGCGGCGCCGGCGACGCCAGCCTCACGATCTCACATCACACAGCATGCCAGGACGAGGGCCGCGCTACAATACCGCGGTACGGGGGCCCCGCGGCCTGACCCCGCCGGGTCTTCACGCCCCTGCTGGGTTGGCCACGCGGCCCATGAACAGGATCATCCCGGAGCGCAGATCGCGGAGGAAGAACAGAAACGGGTGATCGGCGCGAAACTCGGACGGAGGCGCTGTGGAGGCGGAGATCGCGCGGATCCCCACCGCGCTCGCCGCCGCCGCCTCGGTGCCCTTCTCATCGACCTTGACGAAGACCTTGTGGAAGACGTTGTCGATGAACAGCCGACCGCCGAGGCCAGGCGGGCTCGACATACCGGTGAAGTCCGCCTGCATCGGGTCGAACGCGAGCTTCATCCCGAGGCCGATGAGATGCTTGCTCAGCGCGAGCGGCTCGCTGGCGTCGATCTCGAAGCGAGGGATCCAGACGCGCACGCGCCCGTGCCAGGCGGCAGCGATCCAGGAGGAGAGCTTGTCGCTCGTGAGCCTCTGCTCCAGCGTGTCGAGCCCGTCCTTCGCGTCGGGCAGGACGAAGGTCATGGCGAGATCTTCGCCGATATACGGTATCTCGAGCACGCGCAGCCCGTCCACGGCGGCGTAGCGGAAGCTCGCTTCCTGGTGCATGGTCGGCACGTCCTTCGGACGCTGCGGCGTCGCGAAGAACGGCGCCGCGCGGGTCCCGCGCTCCGAGAACGAGGACGCCCAGGTGCCCCGGAAGTAGATCGCGTTGACCAGGACGAGGAGCGTCTGCCCGTCGACGCCCCCCCGCGGGATGATGTCCTTGATGCGGTCGTTCGTCTCTTTCGCCACCCAGGCGTTGATGCGCGCGCGGCTCGCCTCGGCCGCGCCCACGAAATCCGTGGGCTCGAGCGGCGCGCTGAAGGCCTCGCCGGTCTTCCTGATGAACGACGGCGCGAACGGATAGCTCTGCTCGCCGAAGAGTCGGTTCGATGCGCGCAGCGTGTACGCGGTCTGCCGCCGATCATGCCAGGCCGAGAGCTGGCGGCTCGCGCCGTCGAGCACCTGCGCTTGATCGGCGGAGAAATGGAGAACGTTGGCCATCTCCACCGCGGTCGCGCCCTTCGCGCCCGCCCACGTCATGGCCAGGGCCAGGCTGAGGCTGGCCGGTGATACGGCGAGATTGCCCCGCTGCGTACGCAGCCGGGCGTAGACACAGGACCCGACGCGGGAGCAGGTCGTCGGCGGCTGGGGGCCCCTGCGCGGTCAACAGCACGTTCCGCAGCCTGACGCTGGTGAACGCGCGCGACGACAGCTGCGACACGAACACGGAACAGGTTGACAGGCCGCGAGAAAGAGAGGTTTTGAACCACGGCGGCACAGAGGCACAGGACGATGTTCAGGAGGTCCGGCGCGGGCGCGCCTTCGTGCCTCTGGCGGCGCGCGCACCGGCGCGAGGCGCGGCGCTCGCCGGGGCGGCTTCGGGCTCGGCCGGGCGCTGCATGCGGGCGATCTCTTCGGCCATCAGCGCGGTCGCCTGCTCGAAGAAGTCGCAGATGAGCCGCAGCTCGTCGAGCGAGTAGCGCGAGCAGAGCACCGCCCAGCGCTCGCGGAACGGCGCGAAGAGCGCGCCGATCTCGGCGTAACGCTCGGTCACCGGCTCGACCACCAGCTGTCGCCGATCGCTCGGGTGCTTCACGCGGCGCACGAACCCGGCCTCCTCGAGCCGGTCGAGCACCCCCGTCACCCCCCCCGAGGTCAGCCCCGTGAGCTGCACAAGATCGCCCGGCGTGACCGGACCCGCCTCTGCCGCCCTGCGAACGACGTCGAGGTACTTGTGGTCGGTGCCCTTCAGCCCCAGCCGCGCGGCGATCGCCTGGTGAAAGAGCACCGACTGGGTGCTCAGCTCGCGGCCCAGCCGGTCGCCCAGGCCGTCGACCAGCTCGCTCACCGCCTTCGCGCTCGTTCGTTTCGCGGCCATCGCCTCTCGCCTCGATCCGCCCGCACTCTACCCGAGCCGCCGCCGTCTTGACAACCCATGGCAAATATCTTACTTACTAACAAAGTTACTTGCCTGGAGGTTTCCGTGGAGCGTTCGACCGATGAGGCGGCCATTCGGCGCATGTTCGAGGCCCTGTGCGAGGCGTGGGCGCGGGAGGGCGCGAGCGCCGTCGACGCGTTTTACACGCCCGACTCCGACTACGTGACGTTCGATGGCTCGTGGCTGCGCGGGCGCGAGGCGAACCGCAGGGTGCACGAAGAGCTCTTCGCCGGCATGCTCGCCGGCACCCGCCTGGTCGGCGAGGTCGAGGGCGTGCGCTTCGTCGGCCCCGACACGGCCGTTGTCGTCAGCACCGGCGCGGTGCTGTGGCCCTGGCAGAAGATGGCGCCCGCGAGCCGGCGGTCGCGGCAGACCCTTGTGGTGGTGCGGGGCGACGACGGGCACTGGCGGGTGGCGTCATTTCAGAACACCCGGGTGCAGCCCCTACCGCCGTCCGACAGCCTGTTCATGCGCCTTTTCGCGGCCGTGATGCGCGCTCGCCTCGCGTTCTGGCGACGGCGCCACCCCGCGGCCCTCGCGGCCTGAGCGCCGGGGGCGGCCGTCTCGGGCCCCGGGCGCCGGGGCGAAGTGTCCTCTGCGCCTCTGCGGTCCATTCTCGGTCTTCAGGCTGATCGGCGTGCTAGGGAGTATCCCCGCGCGGCGGAATGACGTCGAAGCGCCGGGTTCCAGGCTTCCCCAGGAGAGCCTGATCGGCGAAGTCGAAGATGGCGTTCCAGTCTTCCTCGGTGGCGCCGTGCCCACCGGGCCGGAAGTGCAGTCCCAGATGCTCAGGAACGCCGAGGAAGTCGTACACCGGTTGAGCACCGAGGTACGACTGCACGGCCGCGTAGGCCCTTCCGTACGGATCGTCGAGCGAGTTGCACAGAATGAACAGCCGCGGCGCGGTGAGGGCGGGGAGCCAGTGCTGGTCCGAGGGGAGGCGCTCCGTCTGGTTCCTGAACTCCGGAAGGAGCGGCCCGAACCAGTAGGTGTTCTGATCGACGATCTCGGTGATGCCCTGCCCGAGCCCACGGCCCATCTCGGCGCCCGAGAACCGAAAGGCCATGCCCCCCGCCACCGGGGCGGTGAGCGCGATGCGCTCGTCGAAGGCGCCCGCGAGCAGAGCCGCCTGGCCCAGGCGCGACACCCCCGTGACCATGATCTTGTCCCGATCCACGGCTGGATCGGTCATCAGATAGTCGACGGCGCGCGAGATCCCCCAGGCCCACGCGGAGATGTCCCTCCAGTCGTGGTCCGGGTAGGCCGGAAAGAAGGCGCTCGACGCGTAATCGGGAGAGTCCGCGCCGAGCTCCTGGTAGCCGATCGTGGCCACAGCGTAGCCTCGCGCGAGCGCACCGGCCGCTCTCCCCAGGCTGCTTTCGCCGGAGCCGGAGGAGAGCGAGATCAAGATGGGACGAGCCTCGGCCTCCTCCTCGGGAGAAGCCTCGGCCTTCGGGAAGAAGAGGCCCAGGTCGAAGCCGAGCTCCCCGCCTGGCCCGAAGCTCAGGTGAAGCTTGCGGTAGAGGGCGTCCACACCCGAGGCCGTCGTGATCTCCGAGGGGCCCGAGAGCGGCACGGCCGTCACGTTGCCCGGCGGCGGCGGCATGTGCCCGTAGGTGTAGTCCTCCAGGATCCGCATCATCTCCTTGCGGCGAGCCCGCCACTGCTCCGCCGTGCTGACCTTGGTTCCGTCGGCCAGGGTGAGCGGATCGGGCATCTCGGGGACGAGGGGGAGCTCGTCGACCGGGATCAGGGCGGAGTCGTCGACCGAGGAGCTCCCGCCGTCGGGGTAGGGATCGCTCGGAGCGCCCAGCCAGCAGCACCGCTCGCTCGGGACACCGCAGCTGCCCTCCACCTCCAGAGCTCCCAGGGCCGGACAGTCGTCGTGACAGGTGAAGGTGCACGGCGCGCTGGCCGAGCCCCCGCCGCTGCCGCCTCCACCTCCACCGGTGAGGGGCGGCGCATCGGTCCCGCCGCTGCCACTCGTCCCGCCGCTGCCACCCACCGGCGCCATGCCGCCAGAGGCCGCGTTCTCTACCGCGGGGCCACGCTCGGCGCAGCCCGTGAGCGTCCCGCACAACGCGCCGATGCACAGACTCGTGAAGCGGATGGTTCGATGCTCGAACATGAATGTCGCTCCTGGGGGAAATCAGGGCATCGGGATGACGAAGGGGGTGAGGGAGGGAGAAGGAGAAGCAAACGATTCGCGGATGTCAAGTGCGAATCGCCACGCTCACCTCGCCTCTGCCTTCAGCTTCCTCAGGTGTCCGTGCAGGGTCTCGGAGTCGAGGCCATGTAGCGTCAACCGGAAGCCGGCCTCGAGCGTCGAGCTGGGCACCATGGGATGATGGTTGTGCACAAGGGCGACAGGCAGCGGGTCGTCCAGGATCTTGCCGACGTAGAGCGCGATGATCTCGTCCAGCTGCAGCGAATTGCTCGCCCGCCAGAAATGGTGGTCAGACAGGAACAGCGCATAGAGCGGCGTGTAGATCTCGATGGCGGTCTGCAGGTCGACGACGTTCAGCCAGGTGTCCGGGAGGTCGTCGATGCTCGCGTCGTCCTCGGTGATGGCAGAGAAGTCGATCGACTTTCGGGGCTCGATCTCACGCCCCTGGGCGCGAAGCTTCTCGTTCAGCTCGATGATGAAGTTGTAGAAGGTCAGATCGTGGACCGTGAACGTGTTGTCCAGCAGGTCCTCCAGCCTCCTGGTCCTCAGCGGCGTTGTCGTCTCGAGCTCGATGCCCGGGACGTTGTCCTCGATGAACTTCAAGATCTCCGTGCCGATGGTGAAGTGGCGCAGGATGAGGTAATTGGCCTCCGGGGCGACGAAGAGCCTCAGACCCCAGTAAATGGACCGATGCAACAACCACGGAGATTGCCAGCTCGACGGGACGAGGATCTTCATGAGCTTGATGCCGGAGATCGACAGGCGGGCGAACGGCCTGACGATCGGCATCACGACCCTGCGCGTCGTGCTGCGCTGGCTCTTCAGGAGGGCGGCCTTGGCCCTCTCGTCGATGGGCAAGGACCGGTCGAGGTACAAGGCCAGCCACGGATCGGGATCCCTGGGGTCGTGCTTCATCTTCCTGAAAAAGTCCTGAAAATCCATGTCAATAGCTCCCGATCTCCTCGAGCTGGAGGCGGTAGAGCCGCGCGGTGACACGGGCGGTCTTGAGGATCCTCGGCGCCATCCGCGGGAGATTTAAGATACCACAGCGGAGCGCCTCTTCCAGCTCGCCCAGGTGATCTTCGTCGGCCTTCGCGTGATAGAGATAGAAGCTGACGGCCTGCGCCTCCAGGCGAAGGGCGGACTGCACATGCTCGGCCCACCGGGCCGCGACCCGCTTGCCGAGGCCTTCGATGATGTACATGGCGCCGAGGAGATCGAAGGGGTTCGGCTGATCGGCGCGATGGAAGATCCAGGCCGACAGGGCCTCGCTGCCGATGTTCAGCTCGTGCCGCGCGAGCCCGGCCGGGTCGCCGCCGCTCTGCAGATAGTCCTGCTCCAGCATCTGGTAATCGCGATGCTCCGCGGCCGCGTGGCGGATGAAGCGCGAGCGCAGCTCGGCGAAGTCGTGGCCGATGCTGGAGGCGGCGCGCGCGATCCAGAGCGCCCCGTTCATGACCTGCGCCCGGTGGTTCAGCAGGAGCTCGTGGTAGTCGGCCAGGCGAATGCGACGCTCGATCACGCGCCGCACGATCGGGATGTGATGCACCTGGGACTCGAAATCCAGCCAGATGGATGACAGCCCGCGCAGGACGGCCTGCGGTGAATCTTCGTCCAGAGGCGATGTACGTTCCAGAAGCATCCTGAACCTCCCTGGGATGACGGCGGGTCAGACGACCGTGAGCAGCATGAAGGCGATGACGCAGCGGCCGCTCTCCGGGATGAAGCCGAGGACCTGCTGGCCCGGCTGCAGATCCCGCTCCTCGAGCAGCTGGTGCAGCATGAGGAGAATGGATGCGGCCCCCGTGTTCCCCTGGGAATAGAGGTTCGTGAACCAGCGAGCTTCGGGCACCATCGCCCCGGTCTTCGCGAGCAGCTTGACCATCTCTCCGCGGAGAGAGTGGGACGAGTAGTGCGCGAGGAAGTGGTCGATGGCTTCCGGCCTCAGCTGTCGCCGATCCACGAGCTCGAGGTAGTGCTTCGCCCACACGGGGAACATGCGGTGAAGCAGATCGAAGTCCTGCTTGAGGACGAGGGCGCCCTGCTGCGCTGCGAGCGCAGGGCTGTCGTAGTGACTCCAGGGCTTCCTCTCGCCCGCCCGGTTCCTGGCGGTGCCCGCGTACATGCAGGGGTCGAAGCGGTCGGCGTAGGAGCAGAGCTCGATCCATTCCACCCTCAGGGAGCGGCGCCCCTCGTTCGGCCGGGTCTCCAGGAGCCAGGCGCCGGCCCCGTCGGAGAGGGTCCAGCGGAGGAACTCGGTCTCCATCAAGGCGGAAGAGTCCTCGCCTTCCTGCTCCCGACCGGCATAGAAGCCAGGTCGGAAGAAGCGGCTGGAGAGCTCGGCGGCGCAGGCCACGCCGCAGTCGTGCTCGCCCGCCTTCAGCTGGAGGTAGGCGGACTTGAACGCCATCATGCTGCTGGCACAGACGCTCTGAAAGCTCGCGATCTCCAGGGGCCGCAGGCCGAGCTCGCCGTGGACCGCGCTGGCAAAGCCGGGGACGAGGAGGTCGCCCTGGGTGGTGGCCGCCGCCAGGAAGGAGAGCCGCTCCGCGGCGATCTCGCTGCGGGAAAGCGCGTCCCGGATCGCGCGAGCCGCCATGTCCGCGCCGCTGTGAAGGGGCACGCCGTCCGGCGTCAACGCATAGTGACGTGTCTTGATGCCGTTCTGCCGGAGGACGAGGCGCCCGAGCCTGGAGCGCCTGTCGCTGATCTTGCCGATGTACTGCTCCATCTCCTCGTTGGGGACCGGCTTGCCAGGCAAGAAAGCGCCAGTGCTGGTGATGTAGACGGAACGATCCATGATCCCTCTCCGTGGCCGACATGGGCTAGGAGCTCGTCACGGCGGCCATCCACACTACCTCAGTCGTCTCGCCGTGCCGAGGCGTAACCATGTCCCGTCTCGCCCGCCGCCGGCTTCGCCCGCCGGACGCCGGTCCGCGGCTGCAAATTCGTCCCCGGGGGACAACCCATCAGAACTTGCCCGAGACCGTGAGGCCCGCGGTGCCGTCGGGGCCCGAAGGTGCGACGCGAAGGCCGGCCCTGCGGAGGTCCTGCTGGTAGGACTGCGCCGGATGATCGTGAGCCATGAGGGCAAACGACCACGCCGAGTTGAGGAGACCGCCGTCACCCCCGCGAGCGCGGCGACCACATCGTCGCAGGTGTCCCCCGCGACATCGCGGTCGGATGCCGTCCCGTCCGCCCCACGTACGCCGAGGCGCCCGGCGAAGCGGCCATCGCGCTTCTCGAGGGGCACGACGTACGCGCTCGCCGCGTCCGCTTCCGCGAGGGACCGGCGGAGGCGAGCGCCGACGCGCGCGCGAAGATCCGCCTCCGTCGGGCATCCAGCCTCCGCGCGATACGCGATGCGCAAGGGGGCGGCGGTCGGCTGAGCGCGCGACCGCGCCGCCCGCGAGCGGCTCTGGGGCATGCTCTGGCCCTTGCGCTCCACGTAAGCGAAATTGACATCACCGGGAACCGCCCTACAAACGAGCGACCTGAAAGCCGTCGACCCCAAGCGAGCAGGCTCAGACGATGGTCCCCACCTCTCGCCTCTCCCCCTTGGTCTGTAGATCTCTCTCTCCTCCCCGTCTCCCCGTCTCCCTGTGTCCTCTCTCTTGCTCTGTCTCCCGCCCAACAAGCCGCGGGGGCCGAGCAGCGGGTTCGCCCGCCTCCTCGGCGCGCCTTCTCCCCACGAGCTCCGCGCGCATCACCCGCGGCGGGCGCTCGAACCAGCGGTAGCAGCTTCGCGTGAACGCCGACTGCTCGCTGTAGTCGAGCAACGACGCGATGTGCGAGAGGGGCAGACCTCCCTGCGCCAGGTAGCGATGTGCGAGCTCCGCGCGGGCCTCGTCCTTGATCTTCTCGAAGCTCGTACCGTCGGCTTGCAACTGGCGCTGCAGCGTGCGCGGATGCATCCCCAGCGCCGAGACGACGTCAACGCTGGCGCTGTACCCGGTTCCCAGTGACCGCAGCACCACCTCGCGAACCCGCGCCGCGAGGGGCGTTTGCTGCGCGCCGAAGCGAGACTCGAGATAGTGCACCGCGAGCTCGCGCAGCTCGCGGCGGGCGGAGGAGATGCGCAAGGAGAGGTCGGCTGCGTCGACCTCGAGCGCCGCGACATCACGCTCGAAGACGACCGGCACCCCGAAGTGCGCTCGATAGGCGGCGATCGATGCGCAGCGCGCGTGAGGGAACCACACGCGCCTCAAGTGAAGGCGCCCCTCCGAGAGCAACGCGCCGACGCGCGCTGCGAACGCGACGGTCATCTCCGTGTCCTGAACGGTCGCCTGCGGGCGTTTCAGCCGGATCTCGTAGGCCAGCAGCACGCGACCGTCGCGTTCGGCGGGTCGCGTCGAGAACGCAACCGCCGAGCTGTGCGTGAACAGATACCGCGACGCACACGCCAAGGCGTCGCCGAGGCTGACGCTGTTCTGTACGGCGATCGCCAGCGGACCGAGGATGCCGATGTCGTGCCGCGCGGCGAGGCGCAGGCCGAAGTCAGGGCAGCGGAGCGCGCGCGCGGCGTCCTCGAGCAGACGGAACACGGACGCGATCGGAACGAGGTTTCTGGGGTCGTCGAGCACGTCGGTCCGGATGCGTGCTCGCGATAGGAGCGTCCCGGCATCTCCGCCGAGCTCGGCCACGAGGTCCCGGAAACCGCGGATAGCTTCCACGCTGACGACCGACATCGGACCTCCCTCGACCCCACCGTCCGGAGCCGTCATGTCGCCAAATGATAAAAGAATGTCGCTCGATGTCAAGATGAGGCCGGCTCGGAGTGGCAAGGAATGACGTGCACCATCTCAGCCCCGACAGGGCGAGGAGAGAGAGCTGTCCATGAGACATCCACATCTGTCCGGCATTTTCACCCCAGTGCGCGACGAGGACGATTTCGAGCTCTCGATCGTCGGACCTGTCCGGGGCCACGAACACGATTGGCCGCCAGGAGCTGGACGACCTCAGCAGCGAGCTGCCACGCGTTCGACGAACGCTACACTGGCCGCCCGTATCGACATGGCTGGTATCTGGCCGACACGCGGGCCAAGGGCTTCGTTCATTTCGACACCCTGGTTCACCTCGATCTGCGGACGGGTGCTCGGTCGACCTACGAGGTGGGGCCGTGGGATTCTCTGGGCGAACCTCTCTTCATCCCGCGCAGCGCCGACAGTCCCGAAGGGGATGGATGGGTCATCGCCCTCGCCCGCCGCGGCGAGAGCCAGTGCAGCGAACTGCTGGTCTTTGACGCGATCGACATCAGGAAAGGGCCGATCGGCAGGGCGAAGGTTCCGCGACTGGTGCCGACGGGCTTCCATGGGAACTGGCGCCCTGCCTGACGCGGGCTCGAAAGGAGACGCCCGGTCCGGGCGCAATCCGAAGGGGCGGTCCCTGGCGCTCCCTCCGCGCCGGCTTCATGCGCTCTTCCTGAGCTTGTGCAAGATGATGGTGTTGCCTTCGGTGTCTTGCATGACCGCCATGCGGCACACCGGCGATTGCACGTCGTCGGCCATGAACTCCACGCCTTCGCTCTTGAGCCGCGCGACGAGCACGTCCAGGTCTTCGACCTCGAACGCGATGCTCGCGCCGCCCGGAGCGGCTGCCGACTTCGGATCGGGGTGATTGAACAGCGCCAGGCAGCCGCCGCCCGGCAGGTCATATTCGGTCCACCCCCCGTTGTCCGAGTGGCTGCCCACGCGCAGGCCGAGCGTGCCTTCGTAAAAAGCGCGAGCGCGCGGCGTGTCCTTCACCGGAAACATCGTAAATGCCACTTTTTTCAGCATAAAGCATCTCCAATGCGTCGTGGACCGGCAGGCTACCCACGGCCAGGCTACCGGCTCCACGTCGCAGAAGATATCAGATCGCAACGTCGGTGAGGCCCGCGGACGTGAGCGCGCTCAGGAGCAGGAGGCGGAGCGCCCCGCGAGCGGCCCGAGGTGGGCAGCGGCCCGCGAGGCGCGCCGCGCGGCGGCGTCAGGGCTGGGTGGCGCCCTGGCCTTCTCCCTCGTCGCTGCCGGCGAGACCCGGGCACTTTTGCGAGATCAGATCGCACGCCGGGATGGCCGCCTCCAGCTCGGTCTCGGTGGAAGCGCACGTGAGCGCCCGGACCTGCGTGACGTGCGCGAGCAGGCACGCCTCGTACTCGGCCACGGTCGCGGTGCAGCCCGTGAGCGCTTCGGCCGGCGGCAGACAGCTCTCCGCAGGCGCCGCGGCCTCGTCCGCCCGCGGCTGCTGGGTCTCGGCCATGCACTTCTCCTTCACCACGCTGCACACCCCTCCGACCGTGGACCACAGCATGCCGACGAACTCACAGGTGTCCTCCTTGGAGAGCGAGAGGCTCGGCGTGAGCGACTGGCACGTGGACTCGACATCTACGGCCGTGAGGTCCTTGAGTTGCTTGCTGCTCACATCGGCGGGTATCGGAGCGGCCGCAACGTCCTTGCCGCCCCAGAGGACGAGCGACAGGAAGGCCGAGAGTGCTCCGAAGCGAATCAGTCGGTTCATTCGTTCTCTCCCTTGTAATTGCGGCCGTCTCCAGCCGCGGAGGGGCTCGGGAGCAACCGACGTACCGGGGGCCCCGTTGTGCACGATGGGACCGCGCGCGCCCGGCGCAGCAGGGCGGGCGGCGACGGAGAGCCATTCGCCCTCCAAGCTTCCCGTCTTCCTCGTCGGGCGCTCTGGCGAGATCCCATGAGATCCACCTTGCCGGCCTGGAAACCCGCGCGCGCTGGCCGGGCGGGCAGGATGGGTACAGGGCTGCTCGCCTCCTGGAGAGGGACAGAACACCGGGGACGGCCCGGGAGGAGAAGAGATTGAGCCGCCAAGGCGCCAAGGCGCAAAGAAGCGAATTCCTGGGCTCTGCTGGCGTCCTTGGTCTTGACGGTGTCAACTCCGGTCGCTGTGGCCGGCGAGGCCGAGCGCCGCGCCGGAGCGACGGAGGGCCCGGGCGCCGGCCGTCAGGCGAGCTCGCGCTCGCCGCCCGGATACACGAAGGAGTCGCGGGGCGAGTACCACGAGGCGCTCTTCACCACCTGGATCGGGCTCCCGGGGCGCAGGGCATACACCGGATGATCCTTCGCGAGGAACTCGACGGACAGGAGCTCGTAGGGATCGGCCATGTCCGCGATGTAGGGATAGTTGCCGGCCACGAGCCGATCCCCGATCTTCGTCACATAGGTGAGGTGGCCGCGCGCGACGACGCCGATCTTGTTGCCGACGTGCGCCCGCGTCCGGAGGATGGGCACGCCGTCCACCGAGGTCGTCGCCACGAGCTCCCTGCCGTGCAGCTCGAGCGTCGTCGACCCGGGCGACGCCGGCACGCCGCGCTCGCTCACGTACCGGCGCACCGCTTCGGAAGAGTTGAAGTAGTGCGTGAAGAAGCGGGCCGGGCCCGCGCCGTCCGGCGTCGTGTGACCCGCGAGATCCAGCCCCAGGTAGGTGAGCGAATACGCTCCGAAGCCGGAGGTCTGCTCCGGCTTGTCGACCACGTACTGGTTCATGTAAATGGCCCTGTTCGCGGCGGGCCTGAGTCCGTTCGGCAAGAGCGCCGCGGCGGCGTCCGGATCGGCCGGTATCCAGCTCGAATAGAGCATCCGGCTATCGATGACCATCTGCGGCGCGGCGAGCTTCGACTCCGACATGGTGCGGTCCTTCTCCCCCCCGGGAAGAACGAGCACTATCACAACCCGCCGCCCGGCGATCCGCGGCGGCCAGGGGGAGAATACGGAGACCTGGTTCGTCGAAGCTGGCTCGGAGGCTTCGACGCGAGGAGTCGGACAGGGGAACCCCACGTGATGAACCATGCTGCGCGGCGGGCGCGATCAACCTCGGGCCGCCGTCGCTCGGGCCGCCTCGGCGCTCGAGGTGGCAAGACGGCGGCGGTGCGCCTACCCGAGCGCCGCGGAGCAGACAACGTATCACCCCGAAGCGCGCCCGCCGGTCGCGCGTCCGGGACCGCCTGGAGACGGGGCCAGGCGCCCGCGGGCGGGGCAGGCGCGGTCGCCCCACCACGCCTCACCGCATCTCTGTACCTCTGCCCCGGCCATGCGTCGCCGTCGTCGCCGCGCTCCCGCGCGCCGCGCAACGCCGCCTCCGGCGGTTGAGCCCGCCCCGCCCGCGCCGAACCCCCGATCGCCGAGCCCATTTGGGAAACGCTCCTGTTACCTTGGGCGACGCTCCGCAGCGCACTGCGGGCGCAGGTTCGACGGCAGCGCCGGCACGCCGGCGCCTTGCCCCATCGCCAGCCGAGGTCCGGATCCAACATGCAGCAGGACTCGAAGAGCGCGCGCGTCTCGTTTCGTATCGACAACCTCGAAGCTGCGCTCGAGCAGGGGATCGACAACGAAGCAGCCGCGCTCGACGTGCTCGTGGCCGCCGCGGCGAAGGGAAGCCCGCACCCGGAGCTGTGGGCGAAGCTCCACGAATCCGCCGCGCACCACGACCGGTTCTCCGAGCTCGCGTTCGCGTACGAGCGCTTCGCCAGCGAGCGGCGGTTCGGGATGCTGCCGCAGGCCGCCCAGGCCGAGGTCCTCGTCCACGCCGCCGAGTTCCTCGCCGACTTCTTCGGCGACCCCGGCGGCGCTCGCCCCTATCTCGAGCGCGCGCTCTCCGTCCTGCCCTCGCACCCCGAGGCCTTCGTCCGCCTCGAGCGCATCCTCAAGGAGGCGAACGAGCCGCCCAAGCTCGCGGACCTCTACGCCCTCGCCGCGGGCTACCGCGCAGACCGCGCCGAGCAGCTCGCGCTGCTCCGCCGCGCCTACGAGCTCGTCGAGGCCAGCGCGAAGGAAGAGGAGCGCGCGGTCAAGCTGCTCCAGCAGATCCTCCGGACCGACCCCGGCGACTCGTCGGCTCGCTGGGCGCTCGAGGCGCGCTACGCGCGCGCCGGGCGGCTCCAGGAGATCGCGAGGATACTCGAGCCGGCGCTCGCCGCGGAGACGCCGCCGCCCGACGCGCTCGAGATCCGCGCGCGGCTCATCGACCTCTACAGCGGCCCGCTCAAGGAGATCGAGCGGGCGCTGCCGCACATCGAGGAGGTGCTCGCGCAGAACCCGGGCCACCAGGCCGCCTTCCGCGTCGCAGAGGCCCTGCTCGGGCGCAAGACCGTCCTCGTGCGCGCGGCCGCGGCGCTCGAGGCCGCGCACGCGCGGCGCGGGAGGTCGCAGGAAGCGGCGCGCATGATGGCCCTCCAGATCGAGAACCTCCGCGGGCCGCGCCGCGTCGAGGTGCAGAAGCGGCTCGTCGAGCTGCAGTTCCAGAGGCTCGGCGATCTCGCGGCGGCGTTCTCGCTGTCCGAGCAGATCCTCGCGGTCGATCCGTCCGACGAGGCCGTGCGCGAGCGCTTCCTCGCGCTCGCGTCGGTGCTCGACCGCCGGGCCGACGCGGCGCGCGTGCTCATGCGCGCCGCGTCCGGCGCCAAGGACAAGCCGCTCCGGGCGCACATCGCCGCCGAGCTCGGCGAGCTATACGACGGCCTCGGGGAGGGCCGGAAGGCGCGCGCGTCGTTCCAGCAGGCGCTCGACGGCGAGCCCGACGCCGCGGCCGTGCTGCGCGCGGCCCGCGGGCTGGCGAAGCTCTGCGAGCGCGAGCGCGACGCGCGCGGGCTCGCCGGCGCGCTCGAGCGGCTCGCCGAGGCCGAGACGGAGGCCGAGGCGCGCGAGGCCGCGGCGGAGCAGCTCGCGCGCCTCTACGAGGAGGAGCTCAACGACGCCGCGGGCGCGATCGCCGCCTACCGCAAGCTCGCGGAGGCGGGCTCCTCGCGCGAGCCGCGCGCCCTCGCCGCGCTCGAGCGGCTGTACGAGGCCTCGGCCGCGCACGAGGGCCTCGCGTGGGTCCTCGAGCGGCGCGCCGAGACGGAGCCGGACCGCCGCACGGCGCGGGAGCTCGCGTTCCGCGCGGCCGACCTGCGCACCCGGCTCGCCGACCTGCCGGCCGCCGTCGCCGCATGGCGCCGCTACCTCGCGTCGTTCGGGGCGTCGCGCGAGGCGCACGCGCGGCTCATCCCGCTGCTCGAGCAGGAGCGGCGCTGGGCCGAGCTCGAGGCGCTCCTCGAGGCCGAGGCCGAGCTCGCGGCCGGGCAGGAGCGCGCCTCGGCCCTGGGCCGGATCGGCGCGATCCGCATGGCGCGGCTCGACGATCCGGCCGGCGCGATCGCCGCGTACCGCGAGGCGCTCGCGCTCGATCCGACCGATCGGCCGAGCCGGCTCTCGGTCGAGAAGATGCTGGGCCCGTCCCCGGGCAGCGGCGCCGGCGGCGGGGACGCCTCTCCGTCGCGGCAGAGCGCCTACCTTCTGCTGTCCGACGATCAGCGGCTCGCGGCCTGCGCGCTGCTGGAGCCGATCGCGCGCGCGGAAGGCGCGGCGCAGCTCCTCGTGCGCGTGCTCGAGACCCGGGCGGAGATCGCGCCCGTCGTGTGGGCCCCGGGCGCGGCCGCGCCGGCGCCGGCTGACGTCTCGGGCAGGCTCGCGGCGCTCGAGGAGGCGGCCTCCGTCGCCGAGCGCGAGCTCAGGGATCCGAAGAAGGCGCTCGATCTGGCGGCGCGCGGGCTCTCGCTCGCGACCGCGGCCGCGCTCGAGCAGCTCGCCCGGTGGGTCGCCGAGGTCGAGCGGCTGACCGAGCATGGCAGCGAGTCCGCGCGGCGCGCGCCGACGCTCGCCGGGGCGCTCGGCGATCGCGCGGTGGACAGCGCGGCGCTGTCGCACCTCGCGCGGCGGGCGGGCGAGGCGCTGCTCGCGCGCGGCGACGTGACGCAGGCGCTCGCCCTCTACCGGCGGGCGCTCGCCTTCGAGCCGTCGTCGCGCGAGCTCATCGCGCGGGTGGACGCGCTCCTGCGCGAGCAGGGCAGCCCCGAGGAGCGGCTGGCGCTCTACCGCGAGGCGCTCGCGCAGCCGTGCCCGCCCGCGCGGCGGCGCGAGCTCCTGCACGCGATCGGCACGATCCAGCGCCGCGACGTCGGCGACCTCTCGGGGGCGGCCGCGACGTACCGCGCGGCCATCGAGGACGACCCGAGCGACGACGCGGCGTACGAGGCGCTGCTGGAGACGTACGCGGCGGGCGGCGCGTGGGACACGCTCTACGACGCCCTGGCCGAGCGGCTCTCGGGCGCCCCGCTCGACGAGCGCGTCGCGCGCGAGCTGCGCATGGCCGAGGCGGCGGCGAAGGGCGGGAAGGTCCCGAGCGCGGTCGCGCACTACCGCGCGATCCTGTCGGGCGGCGCGGCGCTCGAAGGCGCGGCGCTGTCTGCGATGGAGGCGCTCGCGCTGTCCGCCGGCGACGCCGCGCTGCTCCGCGAGGTGCTCGATCGGCGGGTCACCGCCTCGGGCGATCCGCAGGACGAGGCGCTCTGGCTGGAGCGCCTCGGCGAGCTCTCGGCGTTCGGCATCGGCGCCGCGGGGGCTGCGGAAGCCGCCGGCGATGCAGACGCCCAGGGCGCTGCGGGCGCCGCTGCTGCGCGCGCCACCCCGGGCCCGGGCGACGTCGACGCCGCGGTGGCGGCCTGGCTGCGCGCCGCCGGGCTCGCCGAGGGGCCGCTCGCGGATCCGGAGCGGGCGCAGAAGCTCTACGAGCGCGTGCTCTCCGTCTCGCCGAAGCACCGCGACGCCGCCGGCCGCCTCGCGGCGCTCTACCGCGGACAGGCGGCCTGGGATCGGCTCGCCGCCGTCTGCGAGGTCCTGCTCGACACCGCGACGACCGACGAGGACGCGCTCACCGCGCTCGCGGCCCTCGAGGACGCGGCGATCCGGGCGCGCGCGACGTCGCGCTTCGTCGACGCCGCGCTCGATCTCCGCGATCGCATGAGGACCGAGGGGGAGGGGAGCGCGCCCGCCGACAAGACGGCGGCGGCGCGGGTCCGCACGATCGACGCCGCCCTCGCGCGGGTACTCGCCGCCGATCCCGACCGGCAGGACGACGCCGCGTCCGTCTACCGGCGCCTGCTCTCGCCGCCCGGCGGCGGTGACGCCGCGCCTGGATCGCTCGATCCCGCCGCGCTGGAGGCGTTCCGCGCGTTCCTCGCGCAGAGCCCGGACACGCTCGCGCGCCGCGTGGACCGTCGCTGGCTCTTCACGCTCCTCGTGGAGCGCGCGCGCGAGGGCGAGCGCGTCAGGGCGCTCTCCGCGTGGGCCGCGTGGGAGGAGGAGAACGGCGACCGCGCGGCGGCCGCGGCGCTCTACGCCCGGCTGGTCGAGGCGGATCCCGAGAACGACGACGCGCTCGCGGCGCGGGGGCGCCTCCTCGCCGATCTCGGCGACCACGAGGGCGCGGCGGAGGTGCTCGCGATGCGCCGCGATCGCAGCGAGGGCAGCGCGCGCGTGGCGCTCGACGTCGAGCTCGCGACGCTCCTGCTCGATCAGCTGGATCGGCCGGCGGAGGCGCTCGACGCGGTCGCGCCCGCGATCGAGGCCGGGACGATCGACCCCGCGGTGCTCGAGATCGCGGAGCACGCGCTGGGGCGCCCCGAGACGCAGGCGCGCGCCGCGCTGCTGCTCGAGCGGGCGTGCGACGCGCTCGACGATCCCGAGGCGCGCGTCGCGCTGCTCGAGACGCTCCTCGCGAGCTCGCCCGCGCCGCTCCCGCCGGGCGAGGCCGCGCCCGGCGCCCCGCGCGGCGCGCTCGACGCGGGCAGCCTCGCGTCCGCGCAGCGCGCCGCCGTCCGCCGCGGCTGGTTCGAGCGCCTGCTCGAGCACCACGAGAGCGACGCCGCGCGGGGCCTCGAGGTGGCCCTGCGCGCGGTCTCCGAGCTGCCAGGCGAGCTCGCCCTCTGGGATCGGCTCGAGGAGATCGGCCGCCGGGCGAAGCAGCCCGAGCGCGTCGCGGCCGCTCACGCCGCGGCGCTCGACGACGTGGGCGCGGCGCTCCCGCCCGACGTCATCGAGGAGATCGGCCGGCGGGCCGTCGAGCACCACGAGGAGTGGTTCGACGCGCCGGAGGCCGCCCTCGCGCTGCTCCGCCGGCTCGTGGAGCTCGTGCCGGGCTCGCTCTGGGGCTTCGAGCGGCTCAAGCTCGCCTACAACGCGGCCGAGCGCTGGGAGGACCTCTTCGCGCTCTACGACGCGATGCTCGAGCGCACCACGGTGCCCGACGAGCGCATCTTCCTCCTGGAGGACGCCGCGGCCGTCGCGCGCGACCTCGCCGGCGACGGCGAGCGCACGATGCGCTACCTCGAGCAGCTGCTGCCGCTCCAGGACGACGCGCGCACCCGCGCCGCGCTCGAGCGGCTCTACGAGCGGCACGGCAGGCACCGGCCGCTCATCGATCTCCTGACGGCCGAGCTGCCGAGGCTCTCCGGCGAGGGCGCGGAGCGGCTCCGCGAGCGCATCGCGCTCCTCTGGATCGAGGGGGTCGGCGACGCGGCGTCGGCGCTCCCCGTGGTCGAGCAGCTCCTCGACGCGTGGCTCTCGTCGCGCACGTCCCGCGCGAACGACGCGCCCCCCGCGCCCCGCGCCGCCTTCGCGCTGCTCGAGCGGATCCTCGGGGCGATCCCGGCCGAGCAGGCGCCCGCCGGCGAGGCGGGCGCGCTCGCCGCGCGCGCGGCGCGGCAGCGCTCGGCCGTCCTGCTCGCGAAGCACTACCGCGAGGAGGGGCGGCCGGAGGACCTCGTGCGCGTGCTGGAGATCCAGCTCGAGGGCGCCGACGTCGACGACCGCCCGGCGCTGCTGCGCGAGATCGTGCGGCTCCGCCGCGACGCCCTCGGCGACGAGCCGGGCGCGTTCGCGCGGCTCGCCGAGCTCGTCGAGCTCAGGCCGTCGGACGCCGGCGATCGCGCCGAGCTCGCCGAGCTCGCCGAGCGCCTCGGCCGGCACGATCGCCTGGCCGAGGTCCTCGCCGCGGCCGAGCCGCGCGCCGGCGATCCGCAGCAGGCGCTCGCGCTCGTCCGTGACGCCGCGCTCCTCCGCCGCGACCGGCTCCGCGACGCGGACGGCGCGATCGCGCTCTTCCGCCGGCTCTCCTCGCTGGCCGAGCGCCACGGTGACGCCGCGGCCGCGCGGGACGCCTCCCGCGCGCTCGATCGGCTCTTCGCCGAGGGCGACCGCATCGCCGAGCGGTGCGACGTGCTCGACACGCTCGCCGCGATCGAGACGGACCCGGCGGCGCGGCGCGAGGCCCTGGGCGAGCTCGCGCGGCTCGCCTCGTCGCGACTCCACGACGAGGCGCGGGCGATCGCGGCGTACTCGGCGCGCCTCACCGACGACCGCCAGGACCTCGAGGCGCTCGACGGGCTCGCGACCCTCCTCGAGGAGGGCGGGCGTTACCGGGAGCTCACGGCCGTGCTGGAGCGCCGCGCGGCGGTGCGCGGCGGCGTGGGCGGCCGGCGCGATCTCGGGCGCGTCGCGCGGCTCTTCGAGCGCGAGCTCGGCGACGCCGATCAGGCCATCGCCACCTGGCGCCGCATCCGCGAGGAGCTCGCGCCCGATCCCGAGAGCGGGGACGCGCTGGCCGCGCTCTACACGCGCGCCGAGCGCTGGGACGACCTCGTCGCGCTGCTCGAGGTCGAGGCGTCCGCGGCGGGCGCGCTCCCCGGCGGGGCCGGCGCGGCGCGCAGCGCGGAGCTCTTCCGGCGGCTCGGCGACGCGCACCGCGATCGCACGCTCGCGTGGGAGCGCGCCGTCGAGGGCTACCGCCGCGCGCACGAGGCCGAGCGGGCCGCGCGCGGCGAGGCCGGGGAGCGCGGCGAGGGCGGGGAGGGGACCGCGCACGGGTCGCCCACGGCGCGCGCGGGCCTGGAAGAGCTGCTCCGCCGCGTCGATCCGGCGTCGGCCGAGCACCGCGGCGCGCTGGTCGCCGCCGTGGGCGCGCTGCTCGAGATCTGCGCCTCCGCGGACGACTGGCGCGCAGTTGTCGCGCTGCTCGAGCCGCGGCTCGCCGCGGCCGAGGCGGACGTCGAGCGGGTCGCCATCCTGAAGGCCTCCGCCGCGCTCCTCGAGGAGCGCGGCGGCGACCGGGAGGGCGCCTTCGAGCTCGCCTTCCGCGCGTTCCTCCTCTCGCCCGGCTCCGAGCCGCCCGAGGGCCTCCTGCGGCTCACCGATCTCGCGGCCCGCTGGCACACGATCGCCGACGCGCTCCCCGAGCTCGAGCGCCGCGGCGACGTGCCGGCCGGGGCGCTCCGCGACCTCACCTTTCGCGTCGGCCGCTGGCACCGCGACGCGCGCGCCGACGCGGACGCGGCCGAGCGCGCGTTCGAGCGGGCGCTCCTCCACGACCCCACGAACGGCGCCATCCTGCTCGACCTCGCGGAGCTCCTCCGGCACAGGCGCGGGCCCTCGCTCGTCCCGACCCTGCTCCGGCTCGCGGCGGCGACCGGGCACGACCTCGCCCTCTACCGCGAGGCCGTCGAGACCGCGCGCGAAGCGGGCGACGCGGCCCCGGCCCGCGAGATCGCCGCCGAGCTCCTCGAGATCGCCGTGCGGCGCCTCGGCGACGGGGAGGGCCAGCCTCCGGTCCCCGGCGCGTGGCCCCCCTCGCGCGCCGCGCTGTGGGCGATCGACGCGCTCCTCGGCATGCTCGCGGACGCGGGCGACAGGCCGCAGATCGTCGCGCTCTGCAGGCGCGGCGCCGCGCTCCCGTTCGCGTCGAGCGAGCAGCGCCGGCTCCTGCGCGTCGCGGCCGAGGCGGCGGAGCCCGAGGCGGCGATCGTCCTCTACAGCGGGCTCTTCGAGGACGAGCCGGCGGACGAGCCGGTCGGCGAGCGCCTCGCGGCGCTCCTCCGGAAGGCCTCGCGGCGCGAGGAGCTCGTGCGCCTGCGCGAGCGGCAGATCGAGGTCTCGGTCAACCCCGATCGCCGCGTCGCGCTCCGGTACGACGCCGCGGAGCTCCTCTCGGACACCGCGCGCGCCGCCGAGGCGATCGCGCTGCTCCGCCGGAACCTCGCGGAGAGCCCGGGGCACGCCGCGTCGATCGACAAGCTCGCCTCGCTCCTCGAGGCGGGCGGGCTGCACCGCGAGCTCATGCTGCTCCGTGAGGAGCAGGCGGCCGCGCGCGAGGCCGCCGGGGCCGGCCCGGCGGCCGCCGAGCTCTGGCTCCAGGCGGCGTCCCTCGCCGAGCACGAGCTCAACGAGTCGGAGCGCGCGATCGCGAGCTACGGCCGCGCCGCGGAGATCGGCTCCGTCGAGGCGCTCGACGCCCTCGCCCGGCTGCTCGCCCGCCGCGGCGAGCACGCGGCGGCCGCCGAGGCGCTCGAGCGGCTCTGCGCGGGCGCGCCGCCCGAGGAGCTGCACCAGGCTGCGCTCCGCCTCGCGGACGCGTACCTCGCCGCCGGCGAGCCTGACCGCGCCCGCGCCGCCCTCGAGCGGGCGGTGTCCCGCGCCGCGCAGCCCGCGCCGCTCCGCGAGCGGCTCGCGTACCTCTACCGCGCGTCGGGCGCGTGGAGCGCGCTGGCCGAGCTCATCGCGGGCGACGCCGCGCGCGCCGACGAGGCGCCGGCCCGGCTCTCGCTCCTCCGCGAGGCCGCGGACCTCTACCTCACGCGCGGCGGCTCGCCCGCCGCCGCGATCCCGCTGTTCGACGAGGCCATCGTCCTCGCCCCCGACGACCTCTCGCTGCGCCTCGCGCGGAGCCGCGCCCTCTCCGCCGCGGGCAGGACCGACGACGCCACCGCCGCCCTGCGCGCGATCATCGCCGATTTCGGCAGTCGCCGCCCCAAGGAGCGCGCGTTCGTGCATTACGAGCTCGCCCGCGTCGCCCTCACCACGGGCGACCGCGCCCGCGCGATGGCGGAGTTCGACCTCGCGCTGCGCGTCGATCCCGCGCACCCCGATGCGCTCCACGGCCTCGCCGGCCTCGCCCTCGAGGACGGCCAGCTCGAGCGCGCGCACCGCGCCTACCGCGCGCTGCTGCTCGTCGTGCGCCGGCCCCGCGACGAGGGCGAGGGGCTCGTCGGCGCGCGGCGGAGCACGATGCCGCCCATGCGCTCCAGCATGGCCCTGCCGGCCGCGACCTCGTTCAGCCGGGCCGAGGTCCTCCTCGCGCTCGGCGAGATCGCGCGGCGGCAGGGGGCGCCTGATCGCGAGGTGGAGTACGTCGAGTCCGCCTTCGAGGCGGCGCGCGAGAGCGACGCCGAGCACGAGAAGCTCCTCGCCGCGCTGCGCGCCCGCGGGCGCCACGACCTGCTCGCCCGCGCGCTCGAGGCGCGGCTCGCCGGCCCGGCCCTCGAGCCCGCCGAGGACGCCGCCGCGGCGCTCGGTGAGCTCGCGTCGCTCTACGAGGGGCCGCTCGATCGCCTGGAGCCCGCGCTCGCGGCCCGCCTGCGCGCGCTCGATCTCACGCCGGGCGCGGGCCCCGCCCACGACGCCGCCCTCGATCTCGCGCGCCGCCTCGACCAGACGCGCCGGTACCTCGACCTCGTCGAGCGGCTCGTCGCGCGGGCGGCCGGCGAGCCGTACGAGATCGCGCTCCTGCTCCGCTTCGGCCGCGCCCTCGAGCTCGCGCCGGACAGCCAGGAGCGCGCCGCGGCCGTCTACCGCCGCGCCGAGGCGAAGATCGCGGCCGGCGGGCCCTCCGCCGGCCGCGAGGCGGGCGTCGACGTCGAGCCGCTGTGGCGCTCCCTGGAGGCCCTCTACGCGCGCCTCGGCGACCGCCCGGCGCAGGCCGACGTCCTCCGCAAGCGCATCGCCCACGCCGACGCCGCGCGCCCCGACGCCGCGCCGGCCGCCCCCGCGAACCGCCCGGATCGCGCCGAGCCGCGGTACCGCCTGGCCGCGCTGCTCGCGTCGGACCCGGCGGAGGTCGATCCGGCGATCTCGCTCCTCGAGGAGGCGCTCGATCTCCACGCCGATCCGGACCGCGCCGAGGCGATCCTGCGGGACGCGCTGCGCGCCGATCCGAGGAACCCGCGCGCGATCCGCCTCTTCGAGCGCCTCGCCCGGCAGAGCGGGCGCCCGCGCGCGCTCGTGGACGCGCTGCTCCTCCTCGCGGAGATCGAGGGCCCGCTCGTCCTCGAAGAGGCGGTCCGCACCGCCCGCGCGTTCGGCGACCGCGAGCAGGCCGAGTCGATCTTGCAGCGCATCGTCGGCCCGGGCGCGCCGCCCTCGTCCGACCCGCCCAGCGCCGCGTGGGCGCTCGTCGCGCTGGCCGAGCTCCGCGAGGAGGCCGGCGATCTCGCGGCCGCCGCGTGGCTGTGCGAGCGCGCCGCGCGCGCCTCGGAGCCCGAGGACGAGCGCGCGCTGCTCCTGCACGCCGCGGAGCTCGCCGCGAACCCCCTCGACGACCTCTCCCGCGCCGCGCGCCTCTACGAGGAGCTCCGCGCCCGCGAGCCCGCCGAGCGCGAGATCTGGATGCCCCTCGCCGGCGTGTACCGCCGGAGCGGCGACGCCGCGCGCCTCTCCGCGCTGCTCGAGGAGACGGTCCCCCTCGTCGACGACCTCTCCGAGCGCTGCGCGCTGCGCCTCGAGCGCGCGCGCCTCCTCGCGCGGGAGTCGCCGGCCCAGGCGGCGCTCCTGCTCCGCGACATCCTCGACGAGGACCCGACCCAGGTGGAGGCCGCCATCCTCCTCGCCACGATGCTCGAGGAGGCCGGCCGCACCGAGGAGCTCGGCGAGCTCTTCGCCCTGCAGCTCGACGCCGCGAAGGACCGCGGCGACGTCGCCTCGATCGCGTCGATCTCGATGCGCCTCGGCGCCCTCCTCGAGCAGCGCGGCGACGATCGCGGCGCGCGCGACGTCTACCTCGGGGCGGTGGACTGGGACGCCTCGAACCGCGACGTCCTGCGCGCCCTCGTGCGCCTCGGCCGGAAGCGCGACAACGCCGACGATCTCGTCGACTCGCTCGAGAAGCTCCTGCGCATCGAGCAGGGCGGCGAGGCGGCCGAGCTCGCGCTGGAGCTCTCCGAGCTGCACGGCGCGCGCGGGGACGACGTCGCCGCCGAGGCCGCCCTCAAGGCCGGCTACGCCGTCTGCCCCACGAGCGACCGGCTCCGCGAGGAGCTCGCGTCGCGCTACGCGGCCCGCGAGGCGTGGCACGCGCTCGCCGAGCTCCACGTGCTCACGGCGCACGTCGCCGGCACCGACGAGGCGCGCGTCGGGGCTCTCCGCCGCGCCGCCGAGATCCTCCGCGACCGCGCGGGCGACGCCGCCGCCGCGGCCGAGCTCCTCGAGCGCGCCCTCCGCGTCGCCCCCGGGGATCGCGACGTCCTGCTCGCGCTCATCGACGCGTGCGGCGCGGCCTCCGAGCACGCCCGCGCGGCCCGCGCGCTCACGGCGACGCTCGAGGCGAGCCCGGACGACCCGTGGCTCTACCGCGCGCGGGCCGAGGTCCACGGGGCGCTCGGGCAGGGCGACCGCGCGCTCGCCGATCTCGAGCGCGCCTACGCGCTCGGCGGCGCCGAGTTCGCGCGCGAGCTCGTCGCCGAGCTCGATCGGGCGCTCGCGCGCGCGGCGGCGCGGCCCGCCGAGGCCGAGCCCGCGTCGGAGGGGTCGGCGGCCGTCGCGCCGCGCGCGCTCCGGCTGCGCCTCGCCGAGATCCTCGCGCGCTCGGGCGATCTCGAGCGCGCGCGCGGCCACCTCGGCGATCTGCTCCACGTCGACTCCAAGGATCGCGCGGCGCTCAAGGCGCTCGCCGGCCTCGAGGAGTCCGCCGAGCGGTGGGACGCCGCGAGCGCCGTCTACCGCCGGCTCATCGCGCTCGAGGAGGGCGACGCCCTCGTCGCCACCGCGCTCCGCCTGGCGGGCGCCTGCGCGCGCGCCGGCCACCTGAGCGACGCCCGCGGCGGTCTCGAGCGCGCGCGCCGCGCCGCGCCGGGCAACACCGAGATCCGCGATCGCCTGCGCGCGCTCTACGCCGAGATCGGCGCGAGCCGCGAGCTCGCCGCCATCACGCTGGAGGACGCCGCGGCCGCGTCCGACGTGGCTGGCCGCTTCACCCTCCTCGTCAAGGCTGGCCGTTTGCTCCTCGACGTCGGCGACGCGGCGCAGGCGGCCCCGGTGCTCCGCGAGGCGCGCTCGCTCCGCCCGGAGGATCACGAGGTTGCCCTCCTGCTCGTGGACGCCCTGACGGCCGCGGGCAGCCCCAGGGAGGCGCGCGCGGTCACCTCGGAGCTCATCGTCGCCAGCAAGGGTCGCCGCTCGCGGCTCCTCGGCGCCGTCTACCACCGCCTCGCGCGGATCGAGGACGCCGAGGGGAATTTGAGCGAGTCGCTCACTGCGCTCTCGAGGGCGCTCGAGAACGACCCTCAGAACGGCGAGCTCGCCATGGCGCTCGGCGAGAGCGCGCTCGGGCTGGGGGAGCAGGACCTCGCCGCGCGCGCCTACCGCGCGGTCACCCTGATGAAGATTGCCCCCGAGCCCGGCGAGGGTGGCACCACGCTCGCCGCGCGCGCGCTCGCCTATTACCACCTCGGGGCGATGGCGTTCGCGGCCGGCGACCGCCGCAAAGCGCGCCTGATGCTCGACAAGTCCGTCTCCGAGGACGGGTCGCTCGAGGCGGCCCGGGCGCTCCTCGACGAGCTGCGCGCCGGCTAAACCCCCCTCCCGCCCGTCTCCGCAGGTATGCCCAGGTCGCGGCGGCCGCCGCCCTCGCAGCCGCCCTCGCGGCCGCCCGAGGCGGCGCGCCGGGGCGCCGGGCCGCCCGTTTTCAGCGGTATTTTGCGGCCTTCTGGCCTCTCGACGGCGCCTCTCCGGCCCACGGCGGCGCCGCGCCGCCGGCCCTCCCAGCGGCTCGTTCCCCCTCTGGCGCGCCGCTCCGGCGCGGCCTTTCAGGGGTCCGCGCGATGCCCGCTCTCAGAAATCGCGTTTTCTCCCCGCATTTTTGTCTTTTTTTGTCCTGAGTCGTGTGTAAGGTTCACTAAGGCTGTGCGCGACGAGGTGTCGCGCGCGGGCTCATGTCCAGGAGAGTGCCATGGCAACTAAGAAGACGGCCGGGGGCGGCGCGAAGAAGACGTTGAGCAAGAGCGGCCTGATCCAGGCCATCACCGAAGCTGCCGGTGATGAGCTGAGCCGCAAGCAGGTGAAGAACGTTCTCGAGTCCCTCATCTCGATCGGTCATCGCGAGCTGAAGAAGTCGGGCGTGTTCACGCTCCCCGGCTTTGCGAAGTTCCGGGTGATCAAGCGCCCTGCGACGAAGGCGCGCCAGGGGATCAACCCGTTTACCAAGCAGCCGATGACCTTCGCCGCGAAGCCGGCGAGCAAGTCGGTCCGCGCTCGGCCGATCAAGGCCATCAAGGACGCGCTCCTCTAGACATACGCATCTCCAGCGGAGCGCAGGGCGGCCACGGCGACGTGGCCGTTCTTGCTCCATGGCCCCGCGCCGGCCTCGGGTCGCCCCGGGCGTGTCTGGCGGGGCCCGGCGCCGCCGGCCTGATCCCGCTCCGGGGGCCGGGCAGCGGCGGAGCCGCCGCCCGCGCCGTCACGTCGCTTCTTGCGTCATTTCTTGCGGCTGTAGGCCTGCGCTGCCACTGGACCCGATCCGGTGCGCGCTTTGACAACCAGCTTCACCGTCGCCGGGATGGGGAACGGCCACTGGTAGCAGCTCTGCTTGGCTCCGATGGCGGCTGTCGGGCCGGTGTCCGAGTCGACGGCGACCACCGGTTTCAGGTTGAACGCGGCGAGCCCCGGCTGTCCTCCGGCGTTGAGGTCGAGCTCCAGCTGGAGATCGACCTCGGTGACGGTGGGGAGCGCCTGCGCCAGGAACGTGTAGCAATGGCCCGGTTGGAGCATGAAGGTCTGCCCCGAGGCCGTCTGCCCCTCGGGCACCACGTTGCACACCGGCGCCCCTTCCGGCTGCATCTTCGGCGCCTCGCCGGTGGCGCGGCCCTGGAACATGGTGGTCATCGCGAGCGACTGGACTCCATCGCAGGGCGACGCCGTGGGCACCCCGACCGTCGGCAGGCCGGCGTCCGGGGGCGGGGTGGACGCTGTCGGCTGCGGGGGCGGCAGCGCCCCCGCGTCCGGGGGATCGTCCGCGAACTCCGACTCCTTGCTGCCGCCGCCGCAACCCAGCGCTGCCGCCGAGAGAGCCAGGAGCACTGCTGAACCCAACGACCTACCCGTCACCGTCATCTGCGGCCTCCTCGCGCACAGCCCCGCCGCACGCCGCGGCTCCTCGTTTGGACAGCTGCGCTCGCGGGCGCTCATACACCCGACAGGGGCCGGGGGCTATGTGCGAGGCGTCTTCGCGCAGGCGGGCCAGCGCAGGCGGCCGCCTCTCGCGCCGATCAGCCGGACCCGCCCACGAGCTCGCGCAGGATGCACATGCGCGCCACGAGGAGCGCCTCGGGCCGGATCGCGTCGTCGAGGTACGCGGCCGAGTTCGCCTCCGCCAGCGACTCGCGCAGCATTCCCTGCTCCAGGAAGGTGACCGCGCGCCCGAGGTGCAGCCGCGCCCTGTCGGCGGCGATCCCCATGCCCGCGCTCGCCAGCATCTCTCGTTCCAGGAACCACTGAGCAAACTCTCCGGGATGATCGAGCTTCGCGCGGGAGCCTTGGTCGGTCATGCTGTAGTTTACCTCACGTTTGGCCCTCGGCCAGCCGAGCCTGGCAGCAGTGACGCTGGAAATCGTGGCAGAAGCAGCATCAATCCGCCGGACGGGCGCGATGAAAGCGAGGGCGTGACACGTCCAAAGCGACATCCATCGGGCGGCCCTGGAGCCCGGTTGAGCGGGCCTCGGGGGTTCGCTCCGGGCAGCTCCCCGCGAGCGAACCGTTGCGTCGCGAGCCCGTCAGTGAGATTGAACGCGGCGTTCTGCCGGAATTCGAGGAGGTTCTTTTGCTCCGTACGATTGGCGTTCTGCCAGCCATGGTCCTCACCGCCGCCCTCGCTGCTGGTTGTCAACAGCGAGAGGCTTCCACGCCGCCGAGCTATGCGAGCCAGCCCCCACCCGGCTACTACCAGCAGCCGGGATACCAGCAGCCGGGGTACCAGCAGCCCGGCTATCAGCAGCCCGGATACCAGCAGCCCGGCTATCAGCAGCCCGGATACCAGCAGCCGCCGCCCGGGTACCAGCAGCCGGCCCCGACGCAGCCGGCCCCGACGCAGCCGGCCCCGACGCAGCCGGCCCCGGCGCCCTCGGCGCAGCCCGGCGGCTTCCCGTGGCCGTTCCCGCTCCCTGGCCAGCCGACCGGCGGCCAGCCGACCGGCGGCCAGCAGCCCGCCCCGAGCGGCGGGAGCAGCACCGGCAGCGCGTCGCCGGTCGACCCGAACTTCGCTACCGCCGCGACTATCCCGCTGAACAACCTCGCCGCGACCGAGGCGCCGGGCATGACGAAGGAGGGAGGGCCGATCGCGGGCCAGTTCACCGCCGGGCAGACGCTCGAGCAGCAGATCCAGCTGATGCCTGGCAAGTGCTACACGATCCTCGGCGTCGGCGCGGGGATCACCGAGCTCGACATCAGCCTCGTCGCCTTGACCCCGATCCCGATGGGCTCGTCGGTGCTGGCGCAGGACAACTTGACCGGCGCGAACGCCGCGCTCGGCGGCCGGGGCAACTGCTACCGCTGGTCGCTGCCCGTGGGCATCAACGCCAAGTACATCGTCAAGGCCACCGCCGGCTCGGGCGTGGCGGCCGCGCAGCTCTACGTGAAGTGACGCCGCAAAAGCACCGAGGACGCCGGGAGATCTCTCTCCGGGCGTCCTCGGGGGCTCGCCTCGTCGATCGTCGAGGTGTTACACGCGGATCCCGGGCGCCGGGAAGCCGCGGCAGAGCTCCGCGACCTCGGCGCCGATGCGCGCGATGCGCGCCTCATCGTTGATGTTCTGCGCCACGTCATCCATCCAGGCCGCCAGGCGCTCCATCTCGGCGACGCCCATGCCGCGCGACGTCACCGCCGGCGTGCCGATGCGGAGCCCCGACGGGTCGAACGGCTTGCGCGGGTCGAACGGGATCGAGTTGTAGTTCGCCACGATGCCCGCGCGATCGAGCGCCTGCGCATACGGCTTCCCGGCGATCCCCTTCGGGGTCATGTCGATCAGCAGGAGGTGGTTGTCGGTCCCTCCGGTGATGAGCCGGAAGCCGCGCGACTCCAGCGCGCGCCCGAGCGCCTGAGCGTTCTCGACGATCTGCTTCGCGTAGCCCCGGAACCCGTCCTCCGCGGCCTCCTTCGCGGCGACCGCGATGGCCGCCGTCGTGTGGTTGTGCGGCCCGCCCTGGAGGCCCGGGAACACCGCCTTGTCGATCGCGCTCGCGTGCTCCTTCTTGCACAGGATCATCGCGCCGCGCGGGCCCCGGAACGTCTTGTGCGTCGTCGACGTCACCACGTCGGCGATGCCCACCGGCGACGGGTGCACCCCGGCGGCCACGAGCCCCGCGATGTGCGCGATGTCCGCCGCCAGGATCGCCCCGACCTCGTCGGCGATCGCCCGGAACGCGGCGAAGTCGAGCGTGCGCGGGTACGCCGTCGTCCCGCACCAGATGAGCTTCGGCCGGTGGGCGCGCGCCAGGTCGCGGACCTGGTCGAGGTCGATGCGGTGATCGCTCTCGCGCACCCCGTAGGGGACGCTCTTGAAGTACTTCCCGGTGATGCTCACCGACCAGCCGTGGGTCAGGTGCCCGCCGGCGGGCAGGCCGAGGCCCATGATCGTGTCGTTCGCCTGCGCGAAGGCGAGATAGACCGCCAGGTTGGCCGGGCTCCCGGAGTAGGGCTGCACGTTCACGTGGTCGGCCCCGAACAGCTTGGCCACCCGCGTGCGCGCGAGCTCCTCGACCACGTCGACCTGCTGCTGGCCCTCGTAATACCGCTTGTGCGGGTAGCCCTCGGAGTACTTGTTCGTCAGCACCGAGCCCGTCGCCTCGAGCACGGCCCGAGACACGTAGTTCTCGCTGGCGATCAGCCGGAGCGTGTCCGCTTCCCGCCGCTCTTCCTTGCGGATCAGCTCGGCGATCTCCGGATCGACCTCGTCGAGCGGCCGCAGGCCCTGCACGTCGTTCTTCACGCTCATACCTCGAACTCCCCGCGTGAAAGGATGTCGGTGACGCGCCAGAGGAACGAGTTCGCCAGCACCCCGTCGATGATGCGGTGGTCGTAGGACAGCGCGAGGAACATGACCGGATGGATCGCGATCGAGTCCTCCTTGTCCTTCGTGACCACCACGACGCGCTTCTTGATCTCCCCCATCCGGAGGATGCCGACGTTCGGCTGTGAGATGATCGCGCCGCCGAACAGGTTGCCCTTGAGGCCGGGGTTCGAGACCGTGAAGGTCGTGTTCGCGAGATCGTCGGCCGTGATCTTGCCCGACTTCGCCCGCCCGGCCAGCTCGTCGATGCTCCTCGCGATGCCGCGCAGCGCGAGCTCGTCCGCGTGCTTGATGCTCGGGACGATGAGGCCGCCGGGCGTGTCCACCGCCACGCCGAGGTTGACGTCGCGCAGCACCACGTACGAGTTCTCGAGCACTCGAGCGTTGAGCTCCGGGTGCTCGCGCAGCGCGCGGACGGCCGCGGCGCAGATGAAGGACAGGAACGTCAGCGACGCACCCGCCTTCTTGAACTCGTCCTTGTGCGCGTCGCGCAGCTTCGACGTCTCGTGCAGGTCGACCTCGGCGACCGTCACCACGTGCGGCGACGTCACCTTGGAATAGACCATGTGGTCGGCGGTGATGCGGCGGCGCCGGCTGAAGGGCACCACCTTGTCGCCCGGCTTGGGCGAGTAGGGCGGCACCTTGTACGCGCCGAACCCGACGCCGGGCACCGGCGGCACGAACCCGCCGCTCGCCTGGATGAGCTGCGACAGCTCCGCCGCCGGGCTCGCCGCGCCTGCCGGCTGGGGCGGCGCGCTCACCTTCGGCGCCGGCGCCGGCTCGGCGGTTGCGCCGTGCGCCGCGCGGATCACGTCATCGCGGGTGATCCGGCCGTGGTCGCCTGTCCCCTGCACGCCGCGCAGGTCGACGCCCGACTCGAGCGCCAGCTTCTTCGTCGAGGGGCTCGACAGCGGGCGGGCGCTCTCATCATGTCCGTTGCTGCCCTGCGCCGGCGCTGGCGCTGGCGCCGGCGAGCCGGCTGCGGCCGCGCTCGGCGGGCGGGGCTCCGCTGTGGCCTGCGACTCCGCCGCCGCCTCGTCGATCTGGCAGAGCAGACCTTCCTTGGCGACGACGGTTCCCTCGGCCACCGCGATCCGCGCGACACGGCCGGCGATCGGCGCCGGGATCTCCGTGTCTGCCTTGTCGGTCGCTACCTCGAGCAGCGGCTGCTCGCGCTTGACGAAATCGCCCTCGCGCACGAGCCACCTCGAGACGGTCCCCTCGAGCACGCTCTCGCCGAGCTGTGGCATGCGAACATCGACCATCGCTTCTCGCTCCTCCAACGCACCCGGCCGTGAGCGCCCGTTTCTCGGGCAACGGCGGCACGGTCGTATACGCCGCCCGTCCTTCGAGAGCAACGACACAGTGTTCGCCCGCTGCGCATCCTTTTCGGGTCTATTCATCCTGCCGGTGCCCGCGCCGCGCTCAGCCGTCGGGGCGTCTCGGCGACGGCGAGCCGCCCCGCCGAGACGCCCGGCGCAGGAAGGCTGGAACCGCACGTCGACGCACCTAGACGCTGGCGCGCCCCAGCCGGTAAAAGGGCCCGGTGCGTGACGCCGCGCCGGATGGTACCGCGGTCCCTCGTCCTCGGGCCACCTCGACCGAGATCGCGCGCGAGCGCCTCGCCGCCAGGCCGGCGCGCGTCCCGGGCTCGCAGGCGATCCATGCGATCTCGCTCGGCGCCATCGCGTTCCTGCTGCTGCAGATCCTGACCTACGGCTACGGCCGCGATCAGGGCATCTACGCCATGGTCGCGCGCGCGGTGCTCGACGGTGGCATGCCGTACCGCGACGCGTTCGACTTCAAGCCGCCCGGCATCTTCTTGATCTACGCGCTCGCGCGCGCGCTCTTCGGCCCGGCGCAGTGGGGCATCCGCGTCCTCGAGGTCCTCGGCCTCGCCGGCATGTGCCTCGCGATGACGTCGCTCGCCGGCCGCGTCTTCGGCGACCGCCGGATCGGGGTCGTCGCCGCCGCGCTCGCCGTGCTCGTGCACGCCCAGCTCGATTTCTGGCACACGGCGCAGCCCGAGTCGTTCGGCGGCGTGCTCACCGTCGTCGCCCTGCTCGTGGCCACGCCGCGCGGCCGCGCCGGCGCGCCCCGTCCCGCGCCGGGCGCCGCCGCGCTGATCGCGTCGGGCGTGCTCTTCGGCGCCGCCGGGCTCCTCAAGCCGCCCCTCGCCGGCGGCGGCGTCGTGCTCGCCGCCGCGCTGGCCGCGCCCGCCCTCGTGGAGCTCGCGCGGCGCGGCTCGGCGCTCGCGCGGCGCGGCCCGGCGCGCGGCGCCGGAGGGGGCGCGCTCGAGGCTGCCCGGCCCGCGATCGAGGACGCGCCGGCGCGCCGGGCCGCGACCGCGCTCCTCTGGGCGGCGCTCCGGCCTGCCCTGCTCATCGCGCTGGGCGGCGTGCTCCCCGTGCTCGCCTGCGTCGCGTGGTTCGCCGCGAAGGGGGCGCTCGGCGATCTGTGGGAGGTCCTCTTCGTCTTCACGCCGCACTACACCGCGCTCGGGTGGCGCGACGCGAGCGTGCTCGACCTGGCGTGGCACGGCGTCGGCGAGTGGCTCATCCGGTACTCCGGCCCGATCGCGCTCGGGCTGGTCTGCCTGCTCGCGCTGCACCCGGATCGCCACGAGCGGGCGGGCGTGGCGCTGCTCTCGGGCGTGATCGCCATGCACCTCGTCGGCGTGGTGATGCAGGCGAAGTTCTTCCCCTACCACTACGGGGCCACCTGGCCGCTCACCGCGATGCTCGCGGCGCTCGGCCTCTGGAAGGCATGGCAGCGCTGCGTTCGGCACGGCGCGCGGGCGGCCGCCGCGCTCGTCGCGGCGCTCGTCGCGAGCGCCTTCGCCCGCTCTGCGACAAAGGACGTGGCCGACGACTACATCGACCGCTGCGCCGAGCGGATCGCGCTGCTCGCCGCGGGCGCGCGGGACCAGGACCGGCTCGATCGCCTCGCCTCGGCCGCCGACGTCAACGCCGCGGCGAACCGCGCGGTCGCGGCGTGGCTCCGCGAGCGCGTCGCGCCGGGGCGCCCCGTGTTCGTGTGGGGCTTCGAGCCGGTGGTCTACGACCTCGCCGATCGCCCGCCGGCGACGCGATACCTCTACAACGTCCCGCAGCGCGCGGCGTGGGCCCGGCAGGAGGCGCGCGATGCGCTGATGCGCGACCTCGCCGCGAGCCCTCCGACCGCGATCGTGGTCGAGCGCTACGACGTCTTCCCCTCGGTGACAGGCGACGCGATCGACTCGCGCGACACGCTGGACGGCTTCCCGGAGCTGGCGGGTCTCATCGACGATCGTTACGAGCTCGCCGTGGGCATCGAGGATTTCGAGATCTACCTGGAGCGCTGAGGGCGGCGCGGTCGATGCCGCCCTCGGCGCCGTCGAGGACGCCGTCCTCTCAACGGGGCTCCTGGCAGACCTGGTCGATGCACACCCCGGTGGGGCAGTCCGCGTGGACCAGGCACTGCACGCAGACCCCGCCGGCGTTGCACAGCCCGCCGTCGCCCAGGGAGCACGCGGTGCCGACCGCGGCCGGCTCGTGGATCGGGGAGCCTTCGCGGCAGGAGTCGGCCGTGCACTCGCTGCGGTCGTCGGGCACGTCGTCGTCGTCGTCGACCTCCGCGACCGCGCCGCCGCCGTCGCAGAGGCGCTCGCTGCAGTCGCCGGTCATCTGCATCTCCGCGGGGGTCCCTGCGGCCACGGGCTCGGTGGCGCACCCGCCGTCGACGCACCTCGCGACCGCGCACTCGCTCGCCGGCTCGGAGCAGTCCGCGTCGTCGGTTCAGAGGTCGCCGCCGGACCCGCCGTCGCCGCCGCCGTTGCCACCGACTCCAGCGTCGCCGCCGTCACCTCCGACTCCGCCGACTCCGCCGTCGCCGCCACCGCCGGAGCCACCGCCGGAGCCACCGCCGCCACCGTCGCCACCGCCGGAGCCACCGTTGCCACCGCCGGAGCCACCGTTGCCACCGTTGCCACCGCCGGAGCCACCGTTGCCACCGCCGGAGCCACCGTCGCCCCCGGCTCCACCGTCGCCCCCGGCGCCGCCGTCGCCCCCGGCTCCACCGTCGCCCCCGGCTCCGCCGTCGCCCCCGGCTCCGCCGTCGCCCCCGGCTCCGCCGTCGCCCCCGGAGCCGCCCCCGCCGCCGTCATTGCCGTCGCCCCCGGCTCCGCCGTCGCCCCCGGAGCCACCCCCGCCGCCGTCATTGCCGCCGACGCCGCTCTCTCCTCCGGCGCCTCCTTGTGCGCCGCTCCCGCCCGTACCCTCGCCGATCAGGCTGCGATCGGGCATCGTGAACAGCTGGCAGCCCGAGGTGGCCAGCAGCGAAATGCTCAAGGCGAGCGCGGATCCGTATCGATTCGATCTCGAAGTCATGGTCCACCTGTGTGCAGGTTGGCTGGGCGCCGCAGACCGTCGACGCTTCCCGCGCTGCCCCGCGGCGCGGACGAGCGGGCGGGCATCCTAGACGCACCGGACGCCTGTTGAAAGCGCGCCGCGCCGCCCGTCGCGGGGCCGAACCGCGCTGGCCGGCGGCGGCCCTGCGGCGTCGAGGCGGCTGACCCCCGCGCGCTCCTCGCTGGGGCGGGCGGGGGCCCCCTGCTGGCATGCTCGTTGATGTGTCGGACCCAGGGCATGCGCTCCGCCTCGAGCGGGGCCGAGCATGACGACCCGGTCGCGGCGCGGCGCCGCGGCGATCGAGGAGCAACGAGCATGCGAATCGCGATCATCTCCACCCCGTTCATCCGGGTGCCGCCCTCCGGATACGGAGGGACCGAGCTGTTCTGTTACGAGCTCGCCGAGGGGCTGTCGGCGCGCGGGCACGAGGTGACGCTCTTCGCGACGGGCGATTCGGTGGTCACCTGCCGCCGCCGGTCGCTCTACGGGAGCCCGTGCTGGCCTCCCACGCCGGAGGACGAGGTCAACCACGTCGCGTGGGCCGTGTCCGAGATCGCGCGGGAGCACAGGTTCGACCTGATCCACGTGAACAGCCCGATCGCCGTCCCGTTCACCCGCTTCGCTGGCGTCCCGGCCGTGCAGACCTTGCACCACGCGTCCTGCGACGAGAGCTCGCGCATCTACGCGCAGCACCCGGAGGTCGCGTACGTGGCCATCAGCGAGCGGCAGCGCTCCCTCGAGATCGCGCTCCCGCGCTCGTGCGTGATCCACCATGGTGTCACGTCGGCGCGCTATCCGGCGAGCCTGGCCGACGAGGGCTACCTCGCGCACCTCGGCCGTTATGCCGATGAGAAGGGGACCCACCTCGCCCTCGACATCGCGAGGGCCGCGGGCATGCAGCTCCGGCTCGCCGGCCGCGCGCACCCCAAGGATCGTCTCTACTATCTTCAGGAGGTGGCCCCGCGCCTCCGGGAGCACGGGGCATCGGACCTCGGGGAGATGGACCACCGTCGCAAGGTCTCGCTCCTGCGCGGGGCGCGCGCCGTCCTCTGCCCGCTCCAGTGGGAGGAGCCGTTCGGCCTGATCGCCATCGAGGCCATGCTCTGCGGCACCCCGGTGCTCGGCTTTCGCCGCGGCTCTTTCCCCGAGATCGTCGACGAGGGGGTCACGGGCTTCCTGGCCGCGCCGGGCGACGCCGCGCGCCTCGCCGCGCTCGCGACGGGGCTCGCGCGCTTCGATCGCGCCGCCTGCGCGCGCCGCGCCCGCGAGCGCTTCAGCAGCACCGTGATGGTGGGGAGGTACGAGGCGCTCTACCGGACCGTGACCGGCCCGCGGCGCGCCCAGGGCTTCAGGGCAGCATGAGCCCCGCGGGGCCGCGCTCGCGCGGGTCTCCGGGGCGTGAGGCGCCGTGGTAAGAGGCGGCCATGAACGAGCTCTTGCAGGCCCTGCTCCGGCGCCCGGCGCTCGGGCGCGCGGCGCGGGCCGCGTCGGACTGGGTGGATCTCCAGCTCACCCATGTCGTGGGCTCGCTCGCTCGCCTCGCCCCGCGGGCGCGCGGGCGGCTGCTCGACGTCGGCTGCGGCGACAAGCCGTATGAGCGCCTCTTCCTCCCCCACGTCCTCGAATACCTCGGCGTGGAGCACGAGGCGACCTTCGGCGCCACGGCCGCGCGCTCGCGCGGCAAGGCCGACATGCTCTATGACGGCGAGCGGCTGCCCTTCCCCGACGCGAGCTTCGACACCGTGCTGAGCGTGCAGGTCCTCGAGCACACCCCCCGCCCGGAGGCGCTCGTCGCCGAGATGGCGCGCGTCCTCCGCCCCGGCGGCCTGCTCATCCTGAGCGCGCCCTTCTCGTTCCGCCTGCACGAGGAGCCGCACGACTACTTCCGTTTCAGCCCCCACGGCCTCCGCGCGCTGTGCGGCCGCGCCGGCCTGATCATCGAGGAGCTCTGCCCCCACGGCAGCCTCTGGAGCCTGCTCGGGCACAAGGTGAACAGCTACCTGGCGCTCCAGGTCGCGCAGATCGGCGGCGTCGCGCAGGCGATGGGCAAGCTCGGCCATGAGGCCTCCGAAGGCCGCGAAGCGCGCCTGTGGACGCTGCCGCTGGTCGCGCCGGCCATGATCGCGGTGGCCGCGGGCGCGCGCGTGCTCGATCGCGCGCTGCCCGATCCCACCGAGACGCTCGGCTTCACCCTGGCGGCGCGGCGGTCTTCGGCCCCGGCAGCCTGAAGTCGAGGGCGACGATTCAGGAAACTGCCGGCCGGCTCGTGTGTGATGGCAGCAAGGGACCCGTCCTTGCGCAGCCACGACCTCGCCTCCTCGGACGTCGCCGAGGTGCTCCGTCCGCTCTCCTGCGAGCAGCGGTCGGATGCGCCTCCGCCGCCCGGCACGGCCTCCGGGCGCCCGGCCGAGGCGGCGCCGGCCTCGCGGTCGGCCGGGGCGGTCGAGGCGCTCTACCGCCGTCACCACCGGCTCGTGCACCGGCTGGCGCTCCGCTACGGCAAGGGAAACGTGGCGTGGGCCGAGGACGTCACGCAGGACGTCTTCCTCGACCTGTTCAAGGCGCTGCCCACCCTCACCGATCTCGACGACCTCGAGGGCTGGCTGTACCGGGCCACCACGAACCGCTGCTTCAACCGCCTGCGGCGCGAGCGCTTCCTCGCGCTCGCCCCGGTGCGCTGGCTGCTCGGCGCGCACCAGCAGGAGCCCCGGCCGCCGGACGTGCTCGCCATCGCCCGCGACGACCTCCGGCGCGCGTTCGACGCGCTGAACGCGCTGCCGATCAAGGAGCGGATCGCGTTCTCGATGTACTACCTCGACGGCAAGGAGCAGGAGGAGATCGGGCGGGTCCTCGGCCACTCGAAGAGCTACGTCTGCAAGCTCATCCAGCGGGCGGTGCAGCACGTCGGCGGCGCCGGATGGAAGGTGGATCATGGCGACGTCTGATCGCGACGACCTCGTCGCGCAGCTGCGGGCGCTCGACGAGCAGCTCGCCGGCGTGGCGCCGCGGCCCGAGATCGAGGCGCGGCTCCGCGCGCGCCTCTGCGCCCCCGAGGCGGGCCCGGCGCGGTCCGCGCTGCGGGGCGCCTGGGGCCTCCGGCGCCCGATCGCGGTCGGCCTTGTCGCGGCCGCGGCGCTCGCGTTCGGCCTCGACGACGGCGCCCGGAGCGCGGTGGAGCGCTGGGGCGTGGCCGCCCGCAGGCTGGCCGCGCCCGCCGATCCGATCGCCGGCGAGCCCCGCGCCGACGGCGGCCGAGCGGAGCCCGGTCCCGCGCGGCCCAGCGTGCCCCCGCCGCCCGCGCCGGTGGCCCCCGCGCCCGCCCCGCGCCGCCGCGCGCTCCCGCTCGATCCGCGCCGGCGGGCCGAGGACGCGCCGCTGGCGGACATCGAGGGCTCGCCCCGGGCGGCGCCGGACCGCTTGCCTGGCCCGAGCCGCACGCCGGTGCAGCCGAGGCGCGGGCCCGCGCTGGCGCCCCGCGACGTCGGCGATCTCGGGCCGTCCAGTGTCGGCGAGCTGCCGCTCTTTCCGGTGCCCCGGCCCGAGGAGCGCGGCCCCGGCGCGGCCGGTCGCGCGGGCGACGAGGAGACCGCGCGCGCGGGCGACGAGGAGGGCGCGAGCACGCGCGACGAAAAGGGCGCGAGCACGCGCGATGAGGAGGGCGCGAGCACGCGCGACGAGGAGGGCGCGCCCCGCGAGCCGGCCGAGGCGCTGGACACCGAGTGCACCGACGCCGAGGCGCTGAAGGAGAGGGCGCGCGGCGCGTGCGAGGGCGCGTTGCGCGAGCTGGCCGAGGTCGACCTGCGCGACGCCTGCGGCGACGGGCTGTTCCGGCGCGTCGAGTACCGCTGCGTCGAGCCGGCCGAGTGCATCTCGGGGACGCTCGGCGACGGGGTGGCCTGCCAGGACCCGAACGCGCTGATCGCGCAGGGCACCCCGATCTGCGAGGAGGCCGGGCTGGTCCTGCGCGACCTCCAGTTCGACAAGGGAGATTATGAAGTGTGCGGCGGGGGCGTGCGCGAGGCGACGTACCTGTGCTGCCCGCCGTGGCCGGCGCCGCCGCCGCCGGAGGAGCCGCCGCCGCCTCCGCCGCCGTGGGACGGCCCCGGCTGCACCGCCGGCCTGGTGGGCGACGGGGTGACGTGCGAGGACCCGACCGCGCTGAAGGACGAGGCCTTCGCGATCTGCCAGGCGCTGGGGCTGCCGCTCCGCTACTTCGATGCTGCGAGCATGCCGTGCGGGGCGGGAGCGCTCCGGGCGGCCTATGCCTGCTGTCCGTAGCCGAGGTCCGCACGAAACGACGCGTGTCCAGGAAACTGGAGCTCGGCTCGCGGTTGGATCCTGGCGAATGACGACGCGGCGCCGCGCGATGCAGCGGGCCGCGCGTCACAGCCATCCTCGCGGCTCACGGCGAGGCCAGGGAGATCTCATGCGATTGGATCATCGGTCGATTGCCGTCCTCTCGGTCGCTGGCGCCGCGCTCCTCGCGGGTTGCTCGACCGGTACCCGGTCCGGCGATGGCCTCGACGCGACCACCGCCGGGCAGGGCGTTTCCCCCGACGGCAAGGACCTCGACACGAGCACCGCCGAGGCGGGCGCGACGCCCGGAGTCGAGGCGGGCGCGACGCCCGGAGTCGAGGCGGGCGCGGGCGCGACGCCCGGAGAGGAGGAGGCCTGCTCCGGCGGTCTCCTGTTCGACGGGGTGACCTGCGCGGACGACTGCACGAGCGGTGTCCTGGGCGACGGGGTGACGTGCCAGGACCCGAGCGCGCTGATCGCGCAGGGCACCCCGATCTGCGAGGAGGCCGGGCTGGTCCTGCGCGACCTCCAGTTCGACAAGGGAGATTACGAAGTGTGCGGCGGGGGCGTGCGCGAGGCGACGTACCTGTGTTGCCCGCCGTGGCCGGCGCCGCCGCCGGAGGAGCCGCCGCCGCTTCCGCCGCCGCTTCCGCCGCCGTGGGAAGGTCCCGGCTGCACCGCCGGCCTGGTGGGCGACGGGGTGACGTGCGAGGACCCGACCGCGCTGAAGGACGAGGCCTTCGCGATCTGCCAGGCGCTGGGGCTGCCGCTCCGCTACTTCGATGCTGCTGCGAGCGTGCCGTGCGGGGCGGGCTCGCTCCAGGCGGTCTATGCCTGCTGTCCGTAGCCGGACTCCCGATCTGGCTACGGCCCCGGGACGAGCTCCGTGGCGATGCGCTCCACGCTCCGCATCAGCGCCTTGATCTGATCGCCGACGACCGGATCGGCGTCCTCCACGAGCCCTTCGAGCTGCTTGAGCACGGGCGGCAACCCCTCCGCGGTGACCTCGTGGATGCGCTCGCCTCCGAGCTTCGCCTCGATACGGGCGAGCTCGTCCTTGAGCTCGCCGAGCGCCTGGGACACATGCTCCCTGTTCAGCACGTGCTCGTGGCGCGAGAGCTCATAGGCTATCGCGAGGGCGCTCCGGACATCCCGCTGAACTTCCATCCGCTCCATGCTTCTCCCCCCGTGTCGTCCCCGGCGATAGTGGATCTCGAACACGACCGGCCGCGGGCATCGCGCCGCCCCGGCCGCCGGTGGTGGCCTCATTGGCCCCGGAGTGATTCACAGGAAGGCGGGAAGGCAGGAAGTTCATTGATCTCTTCTTCCCGCCTCCCCGCCTTCCCGCCTTCATGTCCAAATCCGGCCACCACCCGGCCGCCAGCCCGTAGCAGCTTCCGTGCCCTCGCCGGCATGGGCGCCCTGCTCGGCCGAGCCCGGGCGAGTGCATTGCATGGGCGCGTGCGCTCGGCGCGGCCACGCGGACAAACCGCCTCCCTGTGAATTTTCCGAAAAATTCGAGGGGATTCCTCAGGGTTGCAACAGCTCGACGCCGCTGAACTCGATGGGAAAGGTGATGACGGTCGTCATCCCGCCTTGCGGCGGGGGGAACTCCATCTTCTCGAACGCATCGGCCACGCAGCGGTCGACCTGCTGGTTCTTCGCCGTCGACCTCACGACGTCTGCCTTGTTGACCTTGCCGCTCGGGCCGATCGTCGCCTTGACGGTCACCTTCCCGACGAACTTCGGCGAGCTCTTGACGCCGATCTTGTAGCACTCGTCGAACTGCTGGCCGTATTTCTCCACGACGTCGCGGACCTGCGCTTCCGAGAGGTTGCCCCCCAGCGTCCCGGTCGCGGTGGCCGCCCCGGGCTTCACGTTCCCGTCGCCCCTCGGGGCGGCCGGCTTCGGCGCGGCCGCCTCGACCGGCACGGCCGCCCCGGGGACCTGCGAGGCCGGCGGGGGCGTCTCGCTGCCAGCGGGCGTCGGGCCCGCCGTCGTCAGGGACGTCGTGCCGGTCGGCTCGGCGGATGTCGTGCCCGCCGGCTCCGGCGGTGCGGGCTGCGCCGGCGCCTGGGCGGGTGGCGGCGCGCAGCCCGCCGCGAGCGCGAGGACCAGAACCAGACCTGTTCGGCGAGAGCTCATGCCCGAAGGTAAAACCGGAATGCGGGGCCTTGTCCACGAGGATGGCGGCGCGTCCCCGCTCAGCGCAGTCGCAGCACCTCGACCTCCGGCGCGCCGCCGCTGTCGACGAGCCGCGGCGCGCGACCCCGGTCGCGGGCCCTCAGCGATGCCCAGAACACCTCCGTCCCCGGTCGCTTCCGGATCGGCACCGGATCGGCATAGAGGAAGCCCGCCCTCCAGCGCTGCGGCGAGATCGCCGTCGGGAGGCCGACCTCGCGGTCGACAGGGTCCGCCATCGTCGTGGACAGCGGGGCGCGCTCGACGACCCGGGAGCGCACCGTGAGCGCCACGTCGCTCGTCGCGGGCCCGCCCGCGCGCACGACGATCGTGAGCAGCGAGCGCGCGCCCTCGTGGAACGTCGTCCCGAGCAGCTCCGTGCCGTCGTCGAACCGCGCCCCGAGCGGCGCGAGCGCGGCGGTGATCTCGGTGAGGAGCGCCGCCGCGCGCGCGTCGTCGCCCGCTGCCAGCGCGATGTTGTGCGCGATCCGCTTCTGTTCCAGCGTCTCCGGCGGCCCGGCCGGCGGCTCCGCCGGCTGTCCGAAGTGCGTGCGGAGCTCCCACGTGAGGAACGGGTCCGGCACGATCTCGCGCTCGGGCTCGGTGCCCGAGACGAGGTACCAGGCGAGCAGCCCCGGCTCCCGCTCGCGGAAGGAGAACGCCTCGATGCCGCGCGCCCCCTGCGCCGGCGCGGGCGTCGGGGCGCCCGCGACGAGCGCCCAGAACGGGCCCACCGCCGTGATGTCGAAGCGCCGCGCGAGGCTCGCCTGCTCCCGGTCGAGCAGGAAGCGCGTGTCCGCGAGGTAGGCGCCGCGCGACGGCGTCTCCTTCGGCGCGGGCCGGGTCGGCTTCACGACGCGCCCGCCGAGCGCCCAGACCTGGGCCCAGGTGGCCTTCATGCCCTCGTGCATCTCGACGGGCGCGCCCTCGGGCAGCCTCGGCGCGAGCCACCGCAGGAACGCCGTCTTCGCCCCGTCGGAGTGGATGAGCTGCCCCCGCTCGTTGAAGCGCCCGCCCGTCTCGCGCGCGTACCGCAGCGCCGGGAGCCCGTCGCGCAGGACGGCGGCGAGCGGCGCGAGCCACAGCGCGAGCGCCACGAGCGCCGGCCCCGCGGGCGGCGGCGCAGCGCCGTGGGCCAGCGGCGCGGCGGCGGCGCGCTCGAGCAGCGCCGCGCCGGTCTCGACGAGGGCGGCGGCGGCGAGGGCGAAGTAGGCCCCGAAGTAGTGCGGCCAGAAGATGTGGACGTCGGCGCCCTGGCGGAAGACGACGTACTGCACCGTCGCCGTCGCGAGGTAGAGCAGCGGCAGCGCGTCGTGCTCGCGCCGGAGCAGGACGAGCCGCGCGGCGCAGACGATCGCGGCGAGCTTTCCTGCGGCGATGGCGATCGGCGTGAACGAGAGCTCGATCCAGTACCGCCGGCTCGCGAGCACCTTGGCGAGCGGCTCGGCGTTGCCCGAGGAGCGGAACCCGTAGCTCCCCAGGAGGTCGCCGAGCTTGCCGGCCTGGTGGAACAGGGCGAGGTAGAGCGCGGCGGTCAGCGCGGCGACGAAGGCGGTGAGCACCCACCACTGCGCGTAGCGCCGATCGTGGATCGGGCCGAAGAAGCGCTTCGGGAGCAGAAAGGCCCGGATCGCGCCGAACGTGAGCAGCCCGCTCGTGAGCACGAACGCGGGCCAGTCGGCGTGCATCCCGAGCGCGAGCCCGAGCGCGCTCACCGCGAGGTAGCGGCGCCGGGACGTCTGCGTCAGCCGGACGTATCCCCAGAGCCCGAGCAGCGTCCAGGCCATGACCGGGACCTCGAGCGCGTTGAGGTTCGCGAACGCCAGCGTGATCGGCAGGACGACGAACGACGCCGCCGCGGCCGCCCCCGCGGCGGGCCGGTAGACGCTCCGGCCGATGGCGTAGAGCAGGGGCGGCGTCGCGGCGCTCAGCAGGACGGCGGGCAGGCGGCAGATGACGTCGTGCCGCCCGAAGACCTCCATGAACGCGGCGGTCGTCCAGAAGATCCCCCAGGGGTGGTGGCAGTAGTACATCGCCGGCGCCGGCCGGCTCGCGGTGTACTCCCACACGGGCCCGAGGATCTCCCAGCGGAGCATGTTCTCCGCGATGATCCCGACGCCCGCCGACGACGCGTAGTGGCCGGCGAGCAGGGGCCCGAACATCTCCCACGCGGCCGCGAGCGCGAACCACGCCGTCGCGACGGCGGTGACGGCGAGCGCCGCTCGGGTCTCGAGGCGGGAGGCGGCGGGGAGGCCGCGCAGATCGGCTGGGCGGGGGGCGGGGCGCGGGGGGAGCAACTTGCGCGCAGCCTACCGTCGATGTGGCCTTCGGGAGAGGTGAGAAGCTCCCGCTGCGCCGCCCGTCGAGATCGATCCGCCCCCCTTCGGGAAGGCCGCGCCGGCAGGTCGCGACCTCTCCACCGTGGGATGCCCGCGCAGCGGGGCCGGCGGCGAGGCGCCAGCCTCCCGGGCGCCTCGTGGTAGCTTTGGATCATGCATCAGGGCGCAATCGACAATGTCCCGCCCGGCCGGCCCATGACCCTCGCCGAGTGGGAAATCATGCCGGAAGACGAGCCGGGAGAGCTTGTCGGCGGACGCCTCGTGGAGGAAGAGGTGCCTGACTTCGTGCACGAGCTGGTCGTCGGCTGGCTCATCGAGACCCTGCGACGCTGGCTCGCTCAGACCGGCGGGTTCGTGTTCGCCTCCGGGGCCAAGTTCGCGCTGCAGGGCACGCGCGGTCGCAAACCGGACCTCTCGGTGTTCCTCCCGGGCGAGCCCAGGCCTCCCCGCCGGGGTGCCGCGCGCACCCCGCCCGCCGTCATGGTCGAGGTCGTCTCTCCGGCGCCGCGGGACGTGCGGCGCGATCGCGTCGAGAAGGTGAAGGAGTACGCCTCCTTCGGCGTGCGGTTCTACTGGATCGTGGACCCGCAATTCAGGACCGTCGAGATCCTCGAGCTCGACGCGAGCGGCCGCTACACGCACGCGGCGAGCGCCGCGAGCGGGGTGCTCCGACCCGTGCCCGGGTGCGAGGGCCTGTCGCTCGATCTCGACGCGCTCTGGTCCGAGGTCGATGGCCTGCTCGGCGCGGAGGAGCCGCCCGTCTCCAGCACGGAGGACGAGGCCTCCGGCCCGGAGGGCGAAGAGGACCCCTGATCTGCAGATCCCCCCGGAGCGCGAGCGGCCGCCCCCGGGCGCATCCCGCGCGCCGCGCTCCCGGTGACGCGCGGCCGTCGCGGGCCCTGCGAGGCGAGCGGCCGAACGGAATCCCCGAGCGGTTCCGAGATGGTAGCTTCCCGCCACCTTGGGTACCCCCTCCCTCCCGGCGGAGCCTCCGGCCGCGCCCGGCCCCGCGCGTCGCGCGCGCTCCGGCCCGCTGCGCCGCGCCGCGGGCGCCGCGCGTCGCGCGCCCCTCGGCGCGGCGCTCGCGCTCGTCGTCGTCGCCGCGTCCGTCCTTGTGATCGCCGTCCCGCTCGCCGTCGTCCGCTATCCGCCGATGACCGATCTCCCGTTCCACGCGGCCCAGACGGCGGCGCTCGGGCACTACCTCGATCCGGCGTGGCACTTCCGCGAGCAGTTCACGCTCCAGCCGCTCGCGGTCCCGTACCTGTCGATGTACGCGCTTGGCGCCCTGCTCATGCTCGTCCTTCCTCCCGTGGCCGCGGTGAAGGTCGCGGCGGCGGCGATGCTCGCGCTCTTGCCTGCGGGCCTCGCCGTCCTCTTCCACGGCCTGAAGCGGAGCCCCCTGCTCGGCGTCCTCGGCCTCCTACTCGTCTGGTGCAACCTCACGCACTGGGGCTTCCTCAACCACATGGGCGCGCTCGGCCTCTTCGCGATGGTCGTCGGCCTGACGCTCCTGCTGCTCGATCGCCCCTCGCGCGGCCGCCAGATCGCGCTCGCGCTCGCGCTCGTCGCGCTGTTCTTCACCCACGTCTTCCGCTTCCCGTTCGCGATCGCCGCCGTGATCGGCACGGCGATCGTCGTGTTCCCGGCGACGCGGCGGCTCCGCCCCATCGCGCTGCCGCTCGCGCCCTCGCTGGTCCTCTTCGCCGTGTGGCTCGCGGTCCGGACCGACACCCTGCACGGCGCGCCCTTCGCGCCCGCGCTCCACTGGGAGCGGCTCGGCGAGATCCCCTCGCTCCTGTTCACGAGCTTCACCGATCCCGCCGAGGCGGCGGCGGCCCACCGGGCGGCGCGTCTCGTGCTCGCCGCGCTGCTCGTGTGCGCCGGCGGCGCCGCCGCGCAGCTCGCCGGCGCCTCCGCCGCGCCCTCGCCCGCGCTCGCCGCGGACGCGCGGCGGCGGGCCTTCGCGCGCCTCGCGGCCCTCGTCCCGGTCGCCTGCGCGGCGGTGTTCCTGGGCCTGTTCCTCAGCCTGCCGCTGCAGATCGGCCTCTGGTGGTACGTCTACCCGCGCGAGATCGTCGCGGCCCTGTTCCTCGGCCTCGGCGCCTTTCCGGACCTGCCGCGATCGCCCTGGCTCAAGGTGCCGGCCGTGCTCGCGCTGTCGGCCGCGGCGATCTCCCTCGGCGCCGTGGTGCGCGACAACTACCGCCGCTTCGACCACAGCACGCGGGACTTCGACGCCATCATCGCCCGCATCCCGCGCGCGCCCAGGCTGCTCTACCTCGTCTTCGATCACGGCGGCTCGACCCGGTCGACGACCCCGTTCATCCATCTCCCCGCCTGGGTCCAGGCCACGCGGGGCGGCTGGCTCAGCTTCCACTTCGCCGTCTGGGACGCCTCGCCGGTCGCCTACCGGCCTCGCTCGGAGCCGGGCGCCGTCGTCCCGCCGCCGACGCCGCTCCGGTGGGAGTGGACGCCGGAGAAGTTCGACGTGCGGCGCCACGGCGCCTTCTTCGACTGGTTCCTCGTCCGCCGCCGGGCGGGGGCCGATCACCTCTTCGCGAAGGACCCGAGCATCGTCCCCGTCGATCACGTCGGCGACTGGTGGCTCTACCGCCGCAGCGACGCGCCGTAGCGAGCGCCCCGGTCCGGGCTTCTGTTACGATGCCGCCCATGCGCTCCGCCTCAGCGTCCGCTCTCCTCGCCGCCGGCGTCGGCCTGCTCGCCCTGTGCGCCTGCGGCTCCGGCGACCCGCCGAGCTCGCCCGGCGCCGCCGGCGCCGGAGCAGGCCCCGGCGCCGCCGGTGCTGGAGCAGGCCCCGGCGCCGGAGCAGGCGGCGGCGCGAGCGCGGGGAGCGGCGGCACCACCACGGCGCCAGAGCCCGCGTGCTCGCAGCCGACGCCGGTGCCCTGCGAGGACGATGTCTTCCAGCAGATGAACCTCCAGTCCACCGTGGCGCCCGGGGAGCTCAGCAACGAGCAGGACGGCGAGGGGTACCGTTCCCTCGTCGACGCCACCGCGGGCGGCGCCTTCGCCGCCGAGCCCGACGCCTACGTCTATGCCCGGTTCACCGACGGCGGCCTCGAAAAGGTCGAGATCTCCGACGAGGCGTCGCTCGGATCGATGGACTGGGACGTCGCCTTCCGGCGCTACGTCGTGCGCATCAACAGCGGCCACTCCGGGCCGTCCTGCGTGATGGCGGCGCGGCTCCCGGGCACGCCGGACTACGACGCGCTCGCCGAGGCCCCCGGCGAGCTGAGGCTCCGCAGCGACGAGTACTTCACCGAGAGCTGCGAGCTCATCGCCGACGGCTCCGGGCTGGAGTCCCCGGCGACCGCGCTCTCCGGTTACTGGAAGTACCCCGGCTGCGTGGAGATGAGCGGCGTCGTCTACGTCGTCCGGCTCGCGGACGGCCGGAGGCTCAAGCTGACCGTCACGCACTTCTACAACGAAGAGGCCCAGGCGCAGTGCCAGGAGACCGGGATGGTCGAGATGGGGGACACCGGCGCCGCCAACCTCCGGCTCCGGTGGGCCTTCCTCCCGTGACCCGGCCCTCCGGCGCCGGGCGCTCCGCCTCCGCGCGGCGCCGCCGCGCCGGATGCGCCGCGGCCTCGTTGCGCCGCCGCGCCGGATGCGCCGCGGCCCGGCTCGCGCCGGCGCTCGCCGCCTTGCTGGCCCCGGCGCTCGCGGCCTGCGCCGGCGATGCGCCTGCGAGCGCGCTCGACGGGCCCGCCGCGGCGCCGCTCGAGCGGCCCGACACGCGCGGCACCGCCCTCCAGTTCCGGTTCGATCCGGACGACGTCGTCGAGACCTTCGCGTCGGCCTCCGGGAGCTTCCTTGTCCACTTCGCGCGCGAGGGGCGCTGCGCCGTGCCCGGCGAGGACGCCGACGCGACGGGCGTCCCCGACTTCGTCGAGGAGGTCGCTGCCATCTACGACGAGGTGATCGTCCACTACGGCGACGTCCTCGGCTTCCGGCCGCCGAGGAGCGACAAGGACCTCCCCGACAACGGCGGCGACGGCCGCTTCGACATCTACCTCGTCGACTTCGCCGGCGTCGGCGACGGGGCGTTCCGCGTCGACGCCTGCGACCCGGACGGCGAGGACCGCTGCGCCGGCTTCATGACCCAGGAGAACGACTACGCCGGCTACGACTATCCGTCGACGCGCACCGCGAACCGGATCCTCGGGAGCCACGAGCTCTTCCACGCCGTGCAGGCGGCCTACGATCACGGCCAGGACACGTTGATGATGGAGGGGAGCGCGGTCTGGGCGACCGAGTCGTTCGACCCCTCGCTGCAGGACTTCGAGGGCTTCGTCGGCGGCTACCTCTCGAACACGGATCGATCGCTCGACGTGCCCATCGCCGGCCCGGTCGACCCCTTCAGCTACGGGAGCGCGCTCTTCTTCCAGTTCCTCGAGGAGCGCTACGGAGACGGCACGGTCCGCGCGCTCTGGGAGCGCGTCGAGGACGACGCGTTCGGCGAGGCGGATCCCGTGTGGTTCGAGCAGCTCGACCCCTTGCTCTCCTCGAGCGCGCAGGCGACGTTCGCCGAGGCGTTCGTGGAGTTCGCCACCTGGAACCTGCTCACCGGGCTCCACGCGGATCCCGGGCGCTCCTACGCCTCCGGGGCCGGCTACAGGAGCCTCGCCCCGCAGCAGGTCGCGGCGCCCCACGCCGGCCGGCTCCGCGTCTTCCATGCGTCGGCGCAGTACTTCAGCGTCCGGCCCGACGGGCGCGCGACCATGACGGCCGCGCTCGCCGCGCCCGCGGAGGATCCGGCGCAGCGCGACGGCCTCACCCTGCTGCTCGCGGCGCGGCGCGGCCGCGCGTACGGCGAGGTCGTGCGCGCCGCCGACGTGGCCTCCGGCGCCGAGCTCGTCGACACGGCCGACGCCGACGGCCTCGCTGTGATCGTGGTGAACGACCTTCAGGACGGCGAATCGCGCAAGCCGACGCTGTGCATCGGCACGGCCGACGAGGTCGCGGCGTGCCGGGCCGCCGTGGAGGGCGGCGCCGGCGGCGGGGGTGGAGGCGGCGGCGGCGCGGGTGGCGCCGGCGCCGCCGGAGGGGAGGCGCCGGCGGAGGGCGGCGAAGGCGACGCCGACGGAGGGTGCGGCTGCCGTGTCGGGGCGCCGGCCACCGCGGCGGGGAGCTTCGCCGCGGCCGGGAGCTGGGCGCTCGGCGCTTCGCTGCTCGCGCTGGCCCTGCGCCGGCGCAGGTTCACGCCCATCCACCGGTGATCTCCGCCGGTCGCGCACCCGGCGAGGAGCGCCGTGATCGCGCGGAGGCGCCCGGCCGATCCGGCCCGTCCGCCGCGGCAGACGGGCTCCGGCGGCCGAGCGTCGACCGCGCTGACCGTCATGGAAAGCCCGTCCCGCGCGCCACGCGAGAAGCTACCATGGTCCGCATGAGCGACGCTGGTCCCGAGCACGCGAACCTCTCTCTCCGCGAGGATCCGGAGGGGTTCCTGTGCACCGTGGTCGAGGGCGACCTGTCGGATGAGATGGCGCGCGCGATCGCCGCCGAGTGCAAGCGCCTCTCGGACAGCGGCCGGGAGGTCCTCGTGCTCTGCGATACGCACCGCACTGGCACCATCTCACCGTCCGCGCGCAAGGTGATGGCGAACGAGATGCGCGCCGTGCGCTTCGACGCGATCGCGATCTTCGGCGCGAGCTTCGCCGTGCGCGTCATCTCCACGCTCGCGGCGAAGAGCGTGCAGATCCTCACGCAGCAATCCTATCCGGTGCACTTCTTCGATACGGAGGCCGAGGCGCGCGCGTGGCTCCTCGCGCAGCGGCACGCGGTCCGCGCCAGGCGGCGGCCGGTCGCATGACGTCACCCGCCGCGGCGCGCGCCTGCCGCGCGCCGCCGGCGCCCCGCCGCGGCGAGGCCGAGGAGCGCCGCGACCGCGAGGCCGCGCCGCTCGCCCGGGGGCGCGCCCGCCGCCGCGCACGCGCAGCCGGCCTGCTCGTCGTCGCCGGCGTCCTCGCCTCCTTCGTCCGGCGGCGGCGGTGGCGGCTCGTCCCCGAGCACCTCCCTGAGCGCCGCGACCGGGTCGATGATCCCGTGTCCGAAGATGGGATCGTGCCCGTTCTCGTCGGGGATGGCGTAGGGCGCCGGCCGCGCCGTGCGGATCAGGATGTCGTAGAGCTCGACCGAGGTCCGCTCGGGCGCGGCGCTGACGAGCAGCCCGGCGACGCCGGCCGCGACCGGGCACGCCGACGAGGTGCCCCCGAACAGCGACGTGTAGTCGTCCGGGCTGTCCCCCTCGCGCCCGGCGATATCGGTGCTCAGCGTCCCGGTGGGCGCGACGAGATCGAGAGAGCTCCCGCGGTTCGTGAACGACGTCTCCTCTTCCAGGTGGTTGACCGCGCCCACGTTGAGGACGCCCCGCACCGCCTGGATCTCGTCGTCGAGGATCTCCCGGTCGTCGTTGCCGGCGGCGAAGAGGACGAGCGCCCCCTTCCCGTCGCGCCCGGCGTCGAACAGGCGGTGGATCGCGTCCTCGACCACCCGGGGGACGGGCATCGGCTCGGCGTATCCCCAGCTGTTGGAGACGACGGCGGCGTTCACCTGCAGGGCGAACTCGAAGGCATCGACCGAGGTGGAGATCGGCTGCGCCTCGTCGTCGAGCAGCCGCACGCACCGCAGCCTGCATTCGGGGCAGCCGCCCGCGATGCCGACGCCGTTGTCGGTGTCGGCGGCGACGAGGCCCGCGCAGGCGGTCCCGTGGTTCACGCCCGCTGCGCCCGGCTTGTAGGTGGGGTCGTCGTCTCCATCGATGACGTCCAGGCCCGGATCCATCTTCGAGGCGAGGTCGGGGTGATCGAGGTCGCAGCCGGTGTCGATGACGACGATGGAGGTGGCCGCGTCTCCCCGCGTGCGCCCCCAGGCCTCTTCCATCCTGAGGTCGGCGAAGTACCACTGTCCTGGCAGGCGCGGGTCGTCCGGCGTGAACGGCGCGCCGCGCGCCTCGAGGCGCACGTGGAGGTCCGGGATCGCCTCGCGCAGGAACGCCGGCCGCGCCGCGCCCTGGAGGCGCTCGGCGAGATCGAGGCCGTCGCCGCCGCCGGTGTCCCTGACGAGCCATAGCCCGATCGAGGGCATCAGCGGCCTCACCACCTCGATCCCCGCGCCGGCGAGCTCGCCCTCGGCGCCCGGGTCGACCTTCACGATCGCGGTCGCGCCCACGCTCGCCTGGACCGTGCGGCCGCCGGGGTAGTGGAGCCGCACCGGCGAAAGCGCGCCGCCCGACGCGCCCAGCGCGGCCGGCCCGAGCCGCTCGACGGCGACGCGGCGCCCGCCGTCCAGGAACGAGGGAGTCCTCGCCGAGCCGCTCGCGGCCGGGCGCGGGCTGGCGAGGGCGTCGCCGGGCCCGGCGGCCCCGAGGAGGAGCGCCGCCGAGGAGAGCAGGATAGATGGCTTGCGTCGCATCGCTCTCCTGGATCTACCGGACCGCGCGACGGGAGACGAGCCTGGGCGGCGCGGTGCTACCCCTTCTTGGCGCCTCGGATCACCATCGACGCGAGCAGGTCCATCGTCCTCGAGAGGTCTTCCCGGACCGCTCCGTCGGGGAGCGCCGCGAGCCGCGTCGCGACGCGCTCCAGGAACTGCTGCCTTGCCCGCTCGAAGCCCGGCGCCAGCTGGTCGTGCAGCGCGCAGGTCACGAGCTCCTGATCGAGCTGCCGCCAGAAGAACTTGCCGTCGACGGTCGTGGCGCAGAGCCTGCCGGTGAAGCCGACCACCGTTCGCGCGCCCGCGTCGAGGAGCTGCTCAAACAGCGGGCCGCTCGCCGTCTCGCCACAGCAGAAATACAGAACGCGGCCCCGCGCCCAGAGCTCGATCTCCTGCGCCGGGCTCTCATGCGATATCAGGAGGCCATCGGGCGACTCGTCGTCCACAACGCAGCTCGTCCTGCCGTGGGACGACACGACGATCCCACGGAAGGGATTGCCCCCGCCCTCGGCCCGCGCGATCTGGCGGAGGATCCTCCTCCGCTCCGCGCTCGCGCGCCCGAAGGGTACGATGGAGAACTGCTCTCCCATGCGCCCATAGAGCTGCGTGCGTCCAGACGCGAACCAGGCGCTGTCCGGATCGAAGGACGTGTCAATCGAGAGTACAGGTCGAGGCGTCATCCTACCTCCTTCGAAGTTTCCCCGTCCGCGCCGTCCAGCGCGCGCCCGCACCGGCGAGCGCCAGCGCCGCTCGCGCGCGCTGCGCCGAGCCGCCGGCGCCTGGCATCAGGCCCTCTCCACCGGCTTCTTCGCAGCATGCATCGCACCCGCTGCCATCTCGGACCCCCTGCCGCAAGACTCGCGGCAGGGTACGATAACAACCGTACGGGAATCTCTTCTATAAAAATCGTGTGGCTCAGGCGAGGGGCGCCGCCTCGTCGGTCTGGTCCAGGACGAGCTTGCGGGGCTCCCCCTGCCGCAGCTCGCTCATCCTCGCCTGCATCGTCTGCCCTAGCTCCTCGCGCGCGCCGTCGTCGAGGAGCTTCTTGACCTTGGGAAACAGGTGCTCTTCCTCCTCCTTGTGGTGATGCTCGAGCTGCTCGGCCAGCACGTGGAGCTTGGGCCCGAACTTCTCGTCCGTCGTGTCGAGCGCCACGAGATCGGCCAGCACGCGCTTGAGGGACAGGTGCTCCTCCAGCGACTCGAGGAGGATATCCTCGGTGCGATGGGCCCGGACGGCGGGGTAGAAGTGCTGTTCCTCGATCGTGATGTGCGTGGCGAGGAGGTCGGCGGCCGCGGAAAACTGTTCAGAGGAGACGGAAGAGGCCTCCTTCAGGCCGGAGAACTGCTGTTCGAGCTCGCGGTGGTGGCGTTCGAGGAGATCGATGGCGTCCATAGGGGCTTCTATGTAGCGGCCGCCGCCCCGCGAGCAAGCTGGGCGGACGCACGGGAGCGGCGCCGGGCGATTGCAGATCTCTCCTGGCACGACGAGGGCCGTGGCCGCGATCTCCGCCAGGGCGAGCCCCGGTGAGATCTCGTGGGCCGAGGTGGCGAGCCCGGCCGTTCAGGCGAGGTCGAACAGCAGCACCTCGCCCGCGTCCTTCCCGACCAGGTGGAGCGCCCCGCCCGCGCCGATCGCGGCCGCGTCGCCGGCCTCGAGCCGCGTCCCGTTCAGCTCGACGCTCCCGCGCGCCACGTGGACCCAGGCGTTTCGCCCGGCCGCGAGCTCGTACCGCGCCTCTTCCCCCTGTCCGAAGGTGCCCGCGAACAGGCTCACGTCCTGGTGGACCGTCACCGATCCATCGCGCCCGTCCTGCGAGGCGACGAGCCGCAGCTTGCCCTGGCGCTCCTCGTCCGAGAACGCCTTCTGCTCGTAGCCCGGCGGATACCCGGGCCGGTCCGGCAGGATCCAGATCTGCAGCAGGTGCGTCACGCCCGTCTTCGAGGCGTTCATCTCGCTGTGGAACACGCCCGTGCCCGCCGACATGCGCTGGACCTCGCCAGGGCGGATGATCGACCCGTTCCCCATGCTGTCCCGGTGCGAGAGCTCCCCCTCGAGAACATAGGTGAGGATCTCCATGTTCTGGTGCGGGTGCGACCCGAACCCCCGCGCCGGCGCGACGCGATCGTCGTTGATCACCCGCAGCGCACGGAAGCCCATGTGGTCCGGGTCCTGGTAGTTGGCGAACGAGAACGTGTGGAATGACTGCAGCCACCCGTGATCGGCATAGCCGCGCTCGCCGGAACGGCGGAGTTGCATCGAAGAAGGGGTGTTTTCCATGCCCATCAGCATGCGTCCGCCGATCCATCTTGTGAATCGGCATTCCCCTCATGGATCCCATCTGGATCGCAGATGGGTCCCCGGCCGCGCCGGTGCGTCAGACGACCTCCAGGTTGGTCACCTCGGCGTCGAGCCACGGCCCGTCCCCCGGGTGCACGACGAAGGCATCGAAGCTCGCCTCCGTCGCGCGCGCGCCGGCCGGCCTGAGCTGGTCCTGGGGGACGATCGCCAGGTTGGGCGCGCTCACCACCGGCGTGGTGGCCTGCCCGGCGAAGGCCTCGGAGGCCGCGCGCAGCACCGCCGCGAGCCGGTCGGCGGTCGGCTCGGGCAGGAAGAGCGCGTCGAGCGTCGCCACGCGGTCGATCCCCCGGGCGGTCGCGATCTCGGACAGGAACACCGCCGCGGCGCCGACCGACCGGCCGGCCTCCTCGACGAGCAGCAGCCTGCGCGACCGCGGATCGCGCAGGCTGTGCTCGAGCTGCGCCGCGTTGGGCGCCGACCAGAGCACGCGCTCGTCGCCGCACGCCGCGATCGCCGCGAGCACGTCGTCCACGGCCCCCGCCGGCCTGGCCACGGCCCGCGTCGGCGCGGCGCTCGCCCGGGGGACGAAGCCGTGGTTCTGGCACGTGGCCAGCCGCTTCAGCCTGAGCTCGGCCGCCTCGACCGCCTTGAAGAGCACGCGCTGGGCGGGCGCGGATCGCGCCTCCACGAACACGACGATCGGCAAGCCGGACGCGCGGAGGCCGGCCAGGAGCTCGCTGTACAGCCGGCCGGCCAGCCCCTGCCGCTGGAACCTCGGGCGCACGCTCACGAACGAGAGGACGTACCCCGCCGACACGGCGCCGCCGAAGCGGAAGCGGCGCGGCGCGGCGCCGATGAAGCCCGCCGGCTCGCCGCCCTCGCGCGCGAGCACGGCCCGCGGCGCCGGGCCGGGAAAGCCGAGCTGCCACCGCAGGTAGTCGGCCGTGTAGTGAAGGGCCGGCGGCGGCCACGCCTCGCGCAGGACCAGGCTGGCCTCCTCCGCCGCGGCCATCGGGTCGACGTGCTCGAGCTGCATGGCAACGAGCCTCGCAGAATCACCCGGGAAACGGAACCCGAGCTCCGCGCTACAGGCCGCTCATCTCCGGGGCGCGCCGCACGACGTCGGGCCAGCCGGCCGGGTCGTTGCCGTGCTGGGCGAGGAACGCGTAGACCCACCGCTCCAGGCCGAACGCGATGCAGACGCTGTGCATCGGGCCCGCGCCCTCGACCTCGCAGCTGAACGCGCGGCCGAAGAAGTCGGTGTGGTAGTTCAGCGACCCGGCCGCCACCCGCTCGTCCTCCGGGAGCATCAGCGAGATCTCGTATTTCGTCTCGCTGCTGATCTGGAAGTAGGTCTTGGCGGCCGCGTCCGGGGCGATGAAGAACGGATCGCTCGCCGTCCGGATCTCGCCCGCGAGCCTGTGCTCGTCGAGGTAGCGCGCCACGAGCTCGTTCCCTTGCTCGCGCAGCCCGAGGACGTTCTCGCGCGACCCGAGGAAGACGATCTCGCGCATCGTGAACTCCCAGAGCCGCCGGAGGTCGACCATATTGCTCGACTCGTAGCGGAAGCAGCGGCCCACGAGGGCGTAGCGCGCGCCGCCCGCCGGCAGCACGCGGTCCCGGTTCGCCGCGTACACGTGGTAACAGACCGCCGGCGAGAGACACACCTCCGGCGGCGCCATGTCGCTCAGCGCGCGCTCGTCGAGCGTCTCCCGGTCCTGGTGCCGCGCCCGGAAATCCTCGATGCGCGGCATGTCCTCCGGCAGGTGGCACGTGAACGTGACGATGTGGGGAAACGAACGGAAATAATCGCACTTCGCCAGCGTCGCGGCCGGGATCAACGTCGGCACGAGGATCGGGCTCGGCGAGAACGGCGCGCCGAGCGCCTCCAGCGTGCGATCGAAGTAGCGGTAGAGCCGCAGCGGGATGCCCTCGAGGGCGACCTGGCCCTGTCCCATCTGCGTGACCCCGGCGGGGAGCGCGCCGCCGCGGAACTCCACCCGGTCGCACGCGGGGCTGCGGTACACGAGCTTCCGCGTGAGCGAGCGCAGGCTGCGTTGCATGGTGCGCGCGAGGCTCTCGGCCGCTCGCGCGAGATCGGCCGCGCTCTGCTCGGGGGCCTCGAACTCCAGCGCGGCGCCCTCGCGGACGAAGCGGATGTTCGAGATCTCCTTCGAGAGGAAGGCGATCTGCTTCGGGATCTCCTCCTGCGCCATCTCGGTCGCGGGCGTCGCGAGCTCGACGGTGACGGTCTTCCTCACGAGGCACGCTCCTGGATGAGATCGCTCAGCGCGCGCGGCGTGCGGGCGAGGCTGAACCGGTCGTCGGGGAGCGTCACGTTGAACGTGTCCTCCAGCTCGGTGAGCAGCTGGAGCGCGCGAATCGAGGAGAACCCCGCGTCGTAGATGTCGTCATCGGGCTTGATCGCAGCCGGCAGGCTGCCCACCGTGACGATGACATCGATCACCTTCTCCATCTCAATCGCCATGACAAGCTCCAGGGTTAAGAGGCGCGGCCTTCGAGCGAGCGTCTCCCCGCGTCGTCCGCGACGTTGCCCCTCGCACCGGCGCGGATCGCCTCGGGCTCGGCCGGCGGCGGCTCGGTCCGCAGGGATGCCACCCGCCGGGCCGGATTGCCAGCAACGACGGTGTACGGCGGGACATCGGCCATCACGATGGATCCCGCCGACACCACGCTGCCCTCGCCGATCGTGACCCCCGGGAAGATCATCGACCGGGCGCCGAGCCAGACGTTGTCCTCGATGACGACAGGCCGCACCTCGGTGTCCGCCGGAGGCAGGCCGTGCTTCCGGGCCTCCGGGTCGCTGGGGTGGCCGCTCGAGTCGAGGATGTAGACGCTCCCGGCGATCCGGCAGTGCTTGCCGATGGAGACCGACTTGCCGACGATGATCCTGCAGTCGTGACCGATGCCGGTGTTGTCGCCGATCCGCAAGGTCGGGCGGTCGGAGAACCGCGCGGCGAAGACGATGTTGATCTTGCCGTCGAGCACCACATCGTCGCCAAGGACGATGTCGCCCCGCCCCTGGATGTAGTGAATGAAGTTCCCCGTCCGGACGCCCTTGCCGTACCGGGCGCAGTGCGACTTGAAGTGGGGCTCGCAGACGAGCACACGAGCACCGAAGTAGTACACCTCGCGCGCCGCCTCGAACGCCATGCGCATCGGGACCACGATCGGCCGCGGCGCGGGCAGGGTGAAGCCGCGGACCTGCCGGCGCACGTCGCGCACGGCGCGGGCGACGCTGTGATCGGAGGAGGCAAGGAAACGATAAAGGTTCTTCATGGAGGGTCGCTCTGCGCAGCCTGGCTGGAGCAGCGATGTCCAGCGGGGCGCCCGGCAAGAAGGGCGAAAGGCACGGCGGGGAACCCGAGACTATACCTCGAAGCTGGCGCCGTCGATCGTCCTCCCGTTCTCCCAGCCGCTCTATTGGTGCTTCCCCGGGCTCCAGTCGCCCTCGGAGTACCCTCGGATTCCCATCGGATTGCAATTGAACCACAATTGGACGGCAAGCCGCGTGCCCGTCACGAGTATTCCACGAGCACTAGCAAATACCGTGACAACACCGGGGCAACAGGCCGCGTGAAGCCGCGTCAGGCCGGCTCTCGTTGCGCGCCCGTGGGGGCAGCGCCTGCTCGGGCGGCGGCGGTGGGGACCTTCGCCTCCATATGGGGCAAAACGCCCCGGAGCAGGACCAGGCCGAGCGCGGCCTCGACGAGGGTGAGCGCTACCGCCCAGGTCGTCGTGGTGGCGGCGATGGCGGCCAGGCGCTCTTCGCGCGTGACGCCGGCCGCGAAGCCCTCGAGGAGCGCGGCGGCGAGCACGTCGCGCGTGCCGAAGCCCTGCGGGGTGAGGGGGAGCGTCACCACCACCATCAGGATGGGGATGTACGTCAAGGCCGCCCCGAGGGGGATGCGCACGCCGAAGAACCAGAAGGGGAGCCAGGTGCCGGCGAACAGGACGAGGAGGTGCGGCATGCGCGCGGCGAGGGCGATAAGGTGGCCGCGCACGCCCGCCTCGAAGAGCGGGGCGAGGAGCTTCGTGCGGGCGAGCCGGGCGGGACGCAGCGCGAGGAGCGCGAGGTAGAGCACGCCCGCGCCGAGGAGCAGGGCGGACCCGGCGAGCGGCCCGCCGTTCGCGGGGACGGCCACCGCGCCGAGGAGGAGGAGGCAGCCGAGCCACGACGCATAGACGACGAGCGTCGCGCCGGCGGCGCGCGCGAGCGGCACGGCGTGCGCGCGCGCGAGGAAGACCGTGATGAACGCCTGGCCCACGTGGTGGTTGAGCAGCGACGGAAGGTAGGAGGCGCCGCGGAGCACGAAGAAGTCGCGGAAGGCGACGGGGGCGATCAGGCGGCGGTAGACGAGGACGGTCGCGAACGTGTCGGCGCCGAGGAGCGCGAGGATGAAGAGGGCGGCGAAGGCGCCGAAGAGCGGGGCGTCGACGCGCGCGAGGGCGGCGCGGAAGGCGTCGAAGTCGAGGCGGCCGAGGACGAAGGCGACGAGCGCGACCGCCAGCGCGAAGGGCAGGGCGCGGCGCGCGCGCCCCCAGAGGCCCGGCGCGCGCCGCTCAGGCAGGTCGCCGTCGCGCGGCGGCGGGGCGTCGCGCGGCGGCGGGGCGTCGCGCGGCGGCGGGGCGTCGCGCGGCGGCGGGGCGTCGCGCGGCGGCGGGGCGGCGGCGAAGGTTCCAGTGTGGGTCGAGGAGCGCAACGGCGGGACCGTAGCAGAATCCCCGCCGGGGTGGCCCAGAGGAGCGGCGCCCGGAAGCGCGCCGCCCCCGGCCTCTAGGCCACACGCCACCCCTGTCCCCCTGGGGGCGCGAACGCTGCGCGGCGACGGCGCCCCGCATGAGGCATAGTCGTCCGCCATGTCCAAGTACGATTACGATCTCTTCGTCATCGGCGCCGGCTCCGGCGGCGTGCGCGCAGCCCGCATGTCCGCTTCCTACGGCGCCCGGGTCGCCGTCGCCGAGTCGCATCACCTCGGCGGCACCTGCGTCAACCTGGGGTGCATCCCGAAGAAGCTGCTCGTCTACGCCTCGCACTACACCGAGGACTTCGAGGACGCCGCCGGCTACGGCTGGTCGGTGCCCGGCCACGGCGGGGACGGGCAGGCCGGCCCGACGTTCGATTGGCCGACGTTCCTCCGCAACAAGAACAAGGAGATCGAGCGCCTGAACGGCGTCTACGAGCGGCTCCTGAAGAACTCGGGCGCCGACATCCGCCGGGGCCAGGCCAGGGTCGTGGACCCGCACGCCGTCGAGATCGACGGCGCCAGGATCACCGCCGAGCGGATCCTCGTCGCGACAGGCAGCTATCCCTGGATCCCCGACCTGCCCGGGCGCGAGCTCGCGATCACCTCCGACGACGCGTTCCACTTCAAGACCATGCCGCGGCGGGTGGTCATCGTGGGGGGCGGCTACATCGCGGTCGAGCTCGCGGGGATCCTGCACGGGCTCGGGGCCAAGGTGTCGCTGATCCACCGCGGCATGCACCTGCTGCGCGGCTTCGACGACGACATCCGGGCGTTCCTCGCCACCGAGATCCAGAAGAAGGGCCTGGATCTCCGCCTGGGCGCGAGCGTCGAGAGCATCGAGCGGCGCGGCGACGCGCTGTGCGCGGCGCTCGCCGACGGCACCGAGCTCGCGGCCGACTGCGTGCTGTACGCGACAGGGCGCCTGCCGAAGACGAAGGGGCTCGGCCTCGAGGAGGTCGGGGTGGCGCTCGACGAGGACGGCGCGGTCGTGGTGGACGACGCATTCCAGACGGCGGTCCCGTCCATCTACGCGATCGGCGACGTGATCTCGCGCGTGCAGCTCACGCCGGTCGCCATCGCCGAGGCGATGGCGCTGGCGAAGCGGCTCTTCCGCGGCGAGAGCGCGCGCGTGGACTACGCCGGCATCCCGACCGCCGTGTTCAGCCAGCCGAACGTCGGCACCGTCGGCCTGAGCGAGGCGCAGGCGCGCGAGCACCACGACGTCGCCGTCTACCTCTCGATCTTCCGCGCGCTCAAGCACACCCTCTCCGGGCGCGAGGAGAAGACGATGATGAAGCTGGTCGTCGATCGCATGACCGACCGGGTGCTCGGCATCCACATGGTCGGGCCCGACGCCGGCGAGATCATCCAGGGGTTCGCCGTCGCGCTGAAGTGCGGCGCGACAAAGGCGCAGTTCGACGCGACGATCGGCGTCCACCCGACCGCGGCCGAGGAGTTCGTGACCATGCGCGAGCCGCTGCGGAACGCAGATCGCAGCCCGCCGATGGGGATCGCGCCGAGCTCCGCGTAGCCCGCGCGCGCGCTCGCCGGGCTGCTGGCTCCGCCCGGCGCCCGCGCGATCCTGCCCGTCTGCTTGCGACGGCATCGGTCGGCTGCAGCCGGCGTCCGTCCGCTTCCGCCGACCTTCATTCACCGCCGTCCGCTCGCTCCGGCTCGCCCGCTCGCGTTCGCGCTCGGCGCGCTCCTCTGGTATGGACCGCGCGATGTCGACACACGCCTCGACCCCCCTGAAGCCGGTCGGCCTGCTCGCCCGCACCAGCGATCGATCGTTCTACGTCTTCAATGCCGTGCTCTCCGCGGCCGCGCTGGCGTTCCTCGCCTACATCCTCATCATCCGGCGCGGCGCGGGCGGCGCGGATCTCCGCTTCATGCCCCCGCTGAACGCCGCGCTGAACGCGACGGCCGCCACGCTGCTCGTCGCGGGCTGGCTCGCGATCAAGCGCCGCGCGATCGTCGTGCACAAGTACCTGATGGTCTCGGCGTTCGTCGCCTCGTCGCTGTTCCTCGTCGGCTATCTCGCCTACCACTTCGTCCACGGGGACACGAAGTACCAGGGCACCGGGCCGCTGCGCGCCGTCTACTTCGCCGTCCTCATCTCGCACATCGTGCTCTCGGCCGGCATCGTGCCGCTCGCGCTGACGTCGTTCTACTTCGCCTACAAGGCGAACTTCGCGAAGCACGCCAGGGTCGCGCGGGTGACGCTGCCGCTCTGGCTCTACGTGTCGGTGACGGGCGTGCTCATCTATTTCATGCTGCGCGGGAGCCCGCCGGCGGTGCCGTGAGCTTCACGCCGCGCGGGAGCCCGCCGGGGCTCGGCGCGACGCCGCGCGTCTGCGCAGGGCGGCGCTCGCGATGCGCACGGCGAAGAGCAGGGCGAGCAGCGCCGCGTAGATCATCGGCTCCGTCGTGTCCTTCTTCACGCGGAGAAAGAAGTGCACGACCCCGAGGACGGCGGCGACATACGCGAGGCGGTGCAGGCGCTTCCAGCGCGCGGCGCCGAGGCGCTTCAGCATGCGCGCGGTCGACGTCGCCGCGAGCGGGGCGAGCAGAAGGAGCGCGACGAAGCCGGCGAGGATGAACGGGCGCTCGGTGATGTCCTCGATGACGGCGCGGGCGTCGAGCCCCTGATCGACGACCGCATACGTCAGGAAGTGCGCGCACGCGTAGAAGAAGGCGAGCAGCCCGAGCGCCTTGCGGATACGCAGCGGAAACGTCCAGCCCGAGACGAGCTTGAGCGGCGTCGCCGCCAGGGAGGCGACGAGCAGCACGAGCGCGAGGAGGCCGAGCTGGTTCAGCGCCTCGGCGACGGCGTTCGGGCCGAGCGCCCCGGCCCGGGCGCGCAGGCCGAGCACGGCCAGCGGGATCAGCCCGCCGGTGACGACCGCCGGCGCGAGCCAGGGCAGCTTCCGGCCAGCCGGCGAGAGGGCGCCCGGCGGCGACATCGGCCTCGCGGGGGAGCCCATCGTCAGAAGCTCTCCCGCAGGTCCATGCCGGCGTAAAGACCGGCGACCTCCTCCGCGTAGCCGTTGAACGGCAGCGTGGGGCGGCGGCGCAGCTCACCGATCCTCCGCTCGGTGGCCTGGCTCCAGCGCGGGTGAGCCACCGCGGGGTTCACGTTGGCATAGAACCCATACTCGTCCGGCGTGGCCTGGCTCCACGTCGTCCGCGGCTGACGCTCCGTGAGCTGGATGCGGACGATCGATTTGCCCCCCTTGAACCCGTATTTCCACGGGACCACCAGGCGAATCGGCGCTCCGTTCTGGCCGAGCAACGATTTGCCGTAGAGGCCCACGGCCAGCATCGTGAGCGGGTGCATCGCCTCGTCGAGCCGGAGCCCCTCGACGTAAGGCCAGTCGAGGACGTCGCTCCGCTGGCCGGGCAGCTGCTCCGGATCGAGCAGCGTGGTGAACTGGACGTACCGGGCGCGGGAGGTCGGCTCGAGGCGCCTGAGCAGCGGGGCGAGCGGGAACCCGAGCCAGGGGATCACCATCGACCACGCCTCGACGCAGCGCATGCGATAGACGCGCTCCTCCAGGGGAAACCACCTGAGCAGGGTGTCGAGGTCGATGACCTCGGGCTTCTTGAGCTCTCCCTCGCACGCGACGGCCCAGGGGCGCAGCCGGAGCCGGCCGGCGTTCCTGGCCGGCTCCGATTTGCTCAGGCCGAGCTCGTAGAAATTGTTGTACGAGACGATGGCCTCGTAGTCGGTCCGCGCCTCGTCGGTGACGAACGGGGTCCTCGCGCTCGTCCCGAGGAGCGGCGGCGCGGCGTCCGGCGGCGGGGGCGCGCTGGCGAGCGGCGCGGCCTCGCCGCCGGGGGCGCCGGGCCCGCCGGCGTCCGCCACGCCGGCCTCGCCGCCCGTGAGCCAGACGAGGCCGCCGCCGAGGGTCGACGCGGTGCCGGCGAAGAGCGCGGCGTTCTTCAGGAGCTCGCGCCGCCGCAGGTAGAGCGCTGGAGGGGTGATCTCGCTGGCGGGCGGCTCCTTGGGCAGCTTGCTCATGCCCCATTCTACGATCGGACGGGGCTCCGGTTGCGGACCGGCACGCGATCACGCGGCCCTTGACAGGAGGCGGAGCGCGACGCCGGGCGCCTGGTGGAGCGAGGGCAGCGCGAGCATCCGCCCGATGCGCGCGGAGCGCTGCTCCACGCCGCGGGCGACCGCCGCCCGCTCGACCGGGCCGTGCGCCGCGAGCAGGGCCAGCACGTCGGCCCAGACGCGCTCGCGCCAGCGCGAGAGCATCTCCATCGACACCCAGATCGCGAGCTCCGGGGCGGTGTCGCGGAAGATCGCGCTCAGGGGGCAGCCGTGCCGGGTGGCGAGGCGCTCGAGCGCCTCGGTGACCGCGCGGCGGAGGAGCGTATTGACCTCATCGTGATCGTGCTTGAGCCGCGCGAGCATCCTCGGATCGCCGCCGTGCCCGAACTCGACGATCGTCGCGTGGATCCCGAAGACCAGGTCGTAGTTGATGTGGGCGCTGAAGCCGAGCAGGGCGTTCTGCACGGGAGGCGTGAACCGCGACGCCGTGCTCGCGTACGCGATGTGCCAGGCGCCGCAGTCCTGCGCCGCGCCCCGCTCGTACCAGCGGAACGTCTCGAGGTACCGCTCGCAGAACCGGCCGGCGAGGCGGGAGATCCACGCCGGCTCGAGGAATATGCCATCGCGCCGCTCCACCTGCGCCGCGACAGCGCGCGTGACGATACCGTAGACGTCGGTGAACGCCGCCCGCCGATCGCCCGCGGCGATGAGGCGATCCGTCACGGTGTCGAGAACAACGGCAGCATCGTGGACGCTCGTTGGATGCAGATTAAGGCCGTCGATGCAGCTGCTCATGAAGTCCCCTCCTACTTCTTCGCTCGTCAAAGAGACCTGATCTGATGTTCGAACTTCCGCATCCGACCGCCTCGCTCGCGCCGGCCGCGCCGCCGGCACGCAGCACGAACGGCGCAGCAGAGGCGTCGTCCGGCGGTCCGCCCGGACCCGGTCGCGCTGGTCTGCGTCCCGATGCGCATAGTCCCCATGTCGAAAGCGGATCTCGAGACCCGCCGGGAGAAAGGTCGCCGCGGATGCTGCCCTTGCTTCTCCTACTGCCGGCCCTCCCCATGACCGGCCCCCCGCAGAAGAGCGATGACTCGATGCGATCTAGATGCGCTCGCGGCGGGATGCCCCCCCTCGCTGCGGCGCTCTAAGTTGAACCTAGTCTACGACATCGGGTGGGGTGACCACAATTGTCTTATGAGCCCTGATCCCGTTCGGGACAGCTTCGAAGTTATTCTAACTATCGAGCTCGAACAAGCGGCAGTTGACCCTGACACGTTTCTTTGTTGCGCGGGAGAGCGCCACGGCATCTTCCGGGTTGCGCTGCCACTGAAGCGGAGGCTCGTCGATCTCGGAAACCCCCCCACTCGCGTGGGCGCAAGTCGCGAGGAGATGTTCTCGAAACATGCCGAGTGTTTATCCGATGTTGGCTGTACGGCTTGCGCTGAAGATGTGAAGAATGTTTAGGAAGTCCCTGAGTCGCCGCTCAGGAAACTCCTGGTCCGCTTTCCACAGGGGAGGTGCATTCTTTGCGTTTCCCGTGAAAAATGGTGCGGAAATACCGGGTGCGGTCGCTTTTATGTCGCGGCGGTGGGGGGCGGTGTGGCCGCGCCGGCGTACACGGTGACGCCAGGGCTCGCCTGTCATGCCGCGGGGCGGTGCTCGGGTGATCCTCGCGCCGAAACCCTGCAGCCTGCGCCTCTCAGGCACCGGGGGCCCGCCGTACGGCGGCGATGACCCGGAGGGCTGCGCGCGTCACCGCCGGGAGGAGGGGGCGCAGCCGGGGCGCAGCCCCGCCTGTTGCGGGCGGGATGGCCGCGACGGAGAGCGCCGCCGTTCACGGCGCGCGCGGGGAGGGTCTTCGCTGTCGAGGAGGAGAAGGAGAGCGCCGGCCTTCGGTCCAGGCCGGCGGGGCGGCGCGGCGCGCCCGCGCCTCAGCCGGTGCCGGTCTTGGTCTGCACGTCGCGGTAGCCCAGCGTCGCGCGCAGGTAATCGCGGTTCATCTGCGCGATCACGTCGAGCGAGATCTCCTTCGGGCAGACCGCCTCGCACTCGCCGACGTTCGTGCAGTGGCCGAAGTTCTCGACGCGCATCTGGCCCACCATGTTGAGGCTCCGCTGATCGCGCTCCGGCTGGCCCTGCGGCAGGATGTTCAGGTGCGTGAGCTTCGCCGCGGTGAAGAGCGAGGCCGACGCGTTCGGACACGACGCGACACAGGCGCCGCAGCCGATGCACGCCGCCGCGTCCATGGAGCGCTCGGCGATCGGCTTCGGCACGGGGATGGCGTTCGCGTCCGGCGCGCTGCCGGTCGGCACCGAGACGTAGCCGCCCGCCGCGATGATGCGGTCGAACGCGCTGCGGTCCACCGCGAGGTCGCTCACGACGGGGAAGGCCTGGGCCCGCCACGGCTCGAGCCACAGCACATCGCCGTCCTTATAGTGACGCATGTGCAGCTGACACACGGTCGTCCCACGGAGGGGGCCGTGCGCCTGGCCGTTGATCATGAAGCCACACATGCCGCAGATGCCCTCGCGACAGTCGTGATCGAACGCGATCGGCTCCTCACCCTTGAGGATGAGCCGTTGATTGAGCACGTCGAGCATCTCGAGGAAGGACATGTGCTCGCTGACGTCAGGCACATCGTACGTGACGAACCGGCCCGCTTCGTACTTGCCCTTCTGACGCCAGACATGGAGGGTGAGGCGCATTATTTGTAACTCCGCTGCGTTAGGTGAACCTCGTTGAACTGGAGCGGCTCCTTGTGGAGCTCCTGGGCCTGACCTTCGCCTCGCCATCCCCAGGCGGCGACATAGCTGAAGGCGTCGTCGTCGCGCTTCGCCTCGCCCTCGGGGGTCTGGTGCTCCTCGCGGAAGTGCCCGCCGCACGACTCTTCACGCTGGAGGGCGTCGCGACACATGAGCTCCGCCAGCTCGAAGAAGTCGGCGACGCGCGCCGCCTTCTCGAGCTCCTGGTTCAGGCCGGTGCTCGTGCCCGAGACGCGGACGTCGCGGTGGAACTGCTCCCGGAGCTCCGGGATCCGCGCGAGCGCGCCCTTCAGCCCGGCCGCGTTGCGCGCCATCCCGCACTGCTCCCACATGATCTTGCCGAGCTCGCGGTGGAATGAGTCGGCCGTGCGCGAGCCGTTCGCGGCGAGCAGCTTGTTCAGCCGGGCGCCCGCGTCGCGCTCGGCGTCCCTCACGGCGGGGTGGAGGTCGTCGACCCGCTCGAGCTTCGTCGACGCGAGGTAGTCGCCGATGGTGTAGGGGATGACGAAGTAGCCGTCGGCCAGGCCCTGCATCAGCGCGCTCGCCCCGAGGCGGTTCGCGCCGTGGTCGGAGAAGTTCGCCTCGCCGAGCACGTACATGCCGGGGATCGTGCTCATGAGGTTGTAGTCGACCCAGAGCCCGCCCATCGTGTAGTGGATGGCCGGGTAGATGCGCATGGGGACGGCGTACGGGTCGTCGCCGGTGATGCGCTCGTACATGTCGAAGAGGTTGCCGTAGCGCTCGGCGATGGCCGGCTTGCCGAGGCGCCGGATGGCGTCCGAGAAGTCGAGGTACACGCCGAGCCGCGTCGGCCCCACGCCGCGGCCCTCGTCGCAGACCGCCTTCGCCGCGCGCGACGCGACGTCGCGCGGCACGAGGTTGCCGAAGCTCGGATAGCGGCGCTCGAGGTAGTAGTCGCGCTCGCCTTCGGGGATGAGCTCCGGCGCGCGGGTGTCGCCCGGGTTCGTGGGCACCCAGATGCGGCCGTCGTTCCGGAGCGACTCGCTCATGAGCGTCAGCTTCGACTGGTACTCGCCCGAGACGGGGATGCACGTCGGGTGGATCTGGGTGAAGCAGGGGTTGGCGAAGAGCGCGCCCCGCTTGTGCGCCCGCCAGATGGCGGTGGCGTTCGACCCCTTCGCGTTCGTCGAGAGGAAGAACACGTTGCCGTAGCCGCCCGAGGCGAGGACGACCGCGTCGCCGAGGTGCGTCTCGAGCGCCCCCGTGATCAGGTCGCGGGTGACGAGGCCGCGCGCCTTGCCGTCGACCACGATGAGGTCGAGCATCTCGGTGCGCGGGTACATCTTCACCTTGCCGAGGCCGATCTGCCGCTCGAGCGCCTGGTAGGCGCCGAGGAGGAGCTGCTGCCCCGTCTGCCCGCGCGCGTAGAACGTCCGCGACACCTGCGCGCCGCCGAAGGAGCGGTTCGCGAGCACGCCGCCGTACTCGCGCGCGAACGGCACGCCCTGCGCGGCGCACTGGTCGATGATGTTCACGCTGATCTGCGCGAGCCGGTACACGTTGGCCTCGCGCGCGCGGTAGTCGCCGCCCTTCACGGTGTCGTAGAAGAGGCGGTAGATGCTGTCGCCGTCGTTCTGGTAGTTCTTCGCGGCGTTGATGCCGCCCTGCGCGGCGATGCTGTGGGCGCGGCGCGGAGAGTCCTGGAAGCAGAAGCTCTTCACGTTGTAGCCGAGCTCGGCCAGCGTCGCGCTCGCCGCGCCGCCGGCGAGGCCGGTGCCGACGACGAGGATCGTGTACTTGCGCTTGTTCGCCGGGTTGACGAGCTTCAGGTTGAAGCGGTGCTGGTCCCACATCTTTTCGATGGGACCTTCGGGGATCTTCGCATTGAGCTGCATGGTGACGGACGCTCCGGGCTCAGCGGACGAGGCCGAACAGGACGGCCAGCGGGATGGACGAGAAGCCGACGGCGAGCAGGATCGACGACGCGGCCGCGAACTTCTTGAGCGCCGGCGTGTAGCGCGGGTGGCTGAGGCCCATCGACTGGAACATGCTCCACGCGCCGTGGTAGAGGTGCAGCGCGAGCAGGCCCATCGCCACCATGTAGGCAATCGCCACGGGCGCCGAGCTGAAGCCCTTCACGACGTTGTCGTAGGCGTCGAGCGGCACGAAGTCGGGGTGCACGGTGCCCGTCGTCAGGTGCAGCAGATGATAGAGGATGAAGGCGGCGAGGACGCCGCCGCTCAGCAGCATCGTGCGCGCGGCGAGGTTCGGGTGCCTCTGCCCCTTCACCTGATAGCGGACCGGCCGGGCGGCGCGGCTGTGCTGCGCGAGCGATACGCCCGTGTAGACGTGGACGACGAGGGCGGCGAGGAGGACCAGCCGCGTCCCCCAGAGCAGCGAGGGGGTTCCGTGGAGGAAGGCTGCATAGTCATTGAACTTCTGCCGGCCGAGGAAGACCTGCAGGTTGCCGGCCATGTGGCCGATCACGAAGCCGAAGAAGACGACGCCGCTCAGCGCCATCGCGAACTTCTTGCCGACGAGATCCCGGTAGAAGAGCGCGACGCGCTGGGCCCTGGTGGGGAGAGTCGATGGGGCAGCAGTGGGGCTCATCGCTCCCCTCCTTTAGTGGGGCGCGAACGCGTTAGCCAGAGGGAATCTCGAGCCCGCTCACCGCAGAATTTGCGGGCGTCGGCCGCAGATCTCGGCCGAGCGAAGCGCGCTGCCCGCGCCGTCGCGGCGCGGGGGGCGAGCGTCAGCGTCAGGCGGCGCGGGGGCCGGCGCGCCGTACCTTGTGCCCGTAAAACGCGAGCGCGAGCGCGATCGCGAAGATGCCGATGGCCTGCTCTTCCTGGCTGGTGAACTCCGGCAGGTGCTCGTCGCGGAGCACCACGAGGCCGCCGAACGAGCTCTCGCCCAGGCGGAGCGGCGCCACGATGGCGGCGCCGAAGCGATCGCCCTCCGCGGTGCAGAGCAGATCGGGCGCGTCGTCCGCGGACAGGCGGACGGGGGCGAGCGCGCCCTCGATCTGGCCAACGAGCCGCGCGATGAACGCTGCAGGGACCTCGGCGCCGGACGCCGCCTGGTAGAGCGCGGCCCCGTGATCGAGCGCGAGGGAGAGCGCGGCGCCGGTCGTATAGACCACCTTCGCCGCTAGATCCACGGCGCGCTCGGGGAAGTCGTCGCGCGAGAGGGAGGCGACAAGGGCGGCGCTCGCCTGGTGGACGGCCGCCACGGCGTCGAGGTGGGTGCGCAGCATCGCCGCCCCGAGCAGCCGCTTCATGTCCTCGATGTCGTACGGCTTCTCGAGGATGTCGTACGCGCCGCTCTTCATGCACTCCACGGCGGCCTGCGCGCTCGAGCACGGGGCGCCGACGATGATCTCGAGGTCCGGGCTGATCGCCTTGAGCGCGGCGATGGTCCCGGCGCCCTCCATGCCGGGCGCCCTCACGTCGGCGACCGCGAGGTCGAACCGGCGCGCCTTGACGAGCTCGAGCGCGGCGAGCCCGCTCTCGGCGCACGTGACGTCGAAGCCGCCGTCGCTGAGCTCGACCGCTAGCCTGTCGAGGATCCTCTTCTCGGCGTCTACCACCAGCACATGGGGTCGGGCCTGGCTCACTGATGCCTCCTCCTCGGGTCTACAGGGGGTGCGCCGCGCCGCCTCGCCGTCAGGCGCCGCGGTGATCGCGCGACGACCGCGTCGGTCGCGGCGGATGTCGATCCACCCGGCGGAGCCCCCTCCGAATCTCTACCAGCTGTCCAATGTTCGCCTACAGTCCAATAGAACCGGTATTCCAGCGAAACGGAAGCCGAAGCGGCGTTGACACAGTCCTCCTTTGACAGGACGCGGCGCCGCGCGCCCGGCGCGGATGTGCTCCGGTATGCCGACTCCAGTGGGCCGTGTGAGCGCTCCTCGCAGGGCGAGAGCGCGGGGGGCGCGCGTCGGAAGGCCTGTTTCACGGAGGCGCCGTGGTGTGGTCGCGCGCCGCACGGCGGAGAGGATGTGGTCGATGCTCTGCGGGTGGCCGCCGGCGACGTCGGTCCTGTGGATCGTTGTGTCAACGCGCTCCCGGCCGTGCTGGGCAGCGAGGGCGTCGCTGCCGCTCTCCACAAGGAGGAGCTCGAGCGCTGCGCGGTCCGTGAGCTCGTCGAGCGCGACGTGGTCCGTGAGCTCGTCGAGCGCGACGAGGTCGCGGCGGATGTCCTCGCGGCTCGCTGTGTGCGCGCAGCCGCCCGACGGGCCGTCGATCCCGATCGTGAACGCGCGCGCCGAGACGTCGCGATCGCGGCGGCGGATGCCCGCGGAGCAGACGACCGGATCGGGGAGCGGACCGGCGACGGCGACGGGTCGCGACCCGAAGTAGATAAGGAGAAACTGGAATCCTCTTCCCGGTTTCTTCCCTTCTCCTGAAACATGAAACCTCCCCGACACGAAACTGTTGTCGGGAGTCCCCCGAACCCCGCTGTGATGCGGATCGCGCCCGGCGATACGTTCCTCCTCTCCCCGACGACAGCGCGTGTCCGGGTGGTTCGCCGGCCGTTGTGGGCGTTACGAGACTCGTTTCGTGGTGTTGACGAAGATGACATGTCGCTTGACGGGAAAGCGCAGCTCGGTTCAGCTCGTCGGGCGGCCGGGGGGTCGCGGAGGGGGTCCGATGTTCATCGTCAGGAAGGGCGAAGTTCCGCTGTTGTCCCGTTGGGTGATGGAGGCGGCCTCGCGCCTGCTGGAGCGCCATGACGGGACCCCGTTCGAGCTGCGCTTGTGGGGCGGCGAGCGGCTGCGCTTCGGCGCGGGCGCGCCGGCGTTCGCCGTGACGTTCAGGACGCGCCGGGCGCTCTGCGAGGCGGCGCTCCGGGGCACCCTGGGTCTCGGTGAGGCGTATATCCGGCGCGAGGTCACGTTCGACGGAGATCTCGAGGACTCGCTCGCCGGCCTGTTCCAGCTCGCGCGGCCTCTGCGGTCCGTCGAGGCGCGCCTGCCGCGCCTCGCGCTCGCGCTGCCGTCGTGCGAGGGCGGCCTCTCGGGCGTGCTCGACGCGCTCCGGCTCGGGCTGCTCTCCGGCTCGGCGAGGCGCGAGAAGCTCGCCGTCGAGCGCCACTATGGGCTCGGCAACGACTTCTATCCACTTTACCTCGACAGGCGCCTCCAGACCTCGTGCGGCTACTTCCGGTCTCCGGGCGAGGCGCTCGACGACGCGCAGGCGCACAAGATCTCCCTCGTCGCGCGGAAGCTCGCGCTCCGGCGGGGGCACCGGCTCCTCGACCTCGGCTGCGGGTGGGGCCACCTCATGTTTCACGCCGCGGAGACCTACGGCGTGCAGTGCCTCGGGATCACCCTCTGCGAGAACCAGGCGAGGTACATCCGCGAGCAGGCGGCGGCGCGGCGGCTCCCGGTCGAGGTCCGCGTGATGAGCTGCGAGGAGCTCGAGGGCGAGCCGCGGTGGGATCGGCTCGTCTCCCTGGGCTCGATGTGCCACGCCGGCGCGCGCCGGATCGGCGTGTTCTACGACAAGGTGAAGGCGCTGCTCGCCGAGGGCGGCGTCTGCCTGCTCGAGAGCGTCACCCGGGAGCAGGAGTCGCCGCGGACTGACCCCTTCGTGCAAAAGCACATCTTCCCTGGGTACTGGCCTCCATCGATCCAGGGGATGGCGGCGCGCGCCGCCGCGCGCGGCCTCGACGTGCTCGACGCGGAGAACCTGCGGCGCCACTCCGCGCTCACGGCGCGCTGCTGGCGCCGCAACTTCCTGGACAACCGGGAGAAGATCGAGCGGGTCACCGGCTTTGACGCCGTCTTCCTGAGGACATGGGAGTTCTACCTGGCCTGCGCCGCCGCCGCGTTCCGCAGCGGGTACCTGGGCGCCGTGCAGATGGTGCTGTCGAACGGGGCCCCGCGCGATTACCCGCTCGCGCGTGAGCCCCTGTACGCCGCGGAGGAGCCCTCGCCGCGGGAGCGCGCGCCGATCGTCCCGGCCGTGCAGTTCAGCTCGTGGGGGGCGGCCGCGCCGTCCTGATCTGCCGGGCGGCGCTGTCCCGCCGGCACGCGCGCCCTCCGCGCGGAAGATCTTGTGAAGCCCGCGCGGCCAGCTATCAGCTAGAGTATGAGCGAACGGCTACCGGCCAGCGCCCGTCCCGGCGCCGTGCCCTCGTGGTCTGCGTCGCGCCCTCGCCGCCTGGCGCGCGCGGGCAAGGCGGCCTCCGTGCTCTTCGCGGTCGCGCTCTGCTCCCTGCTCTCCTCGTGTACCCAGATCCGCTACATCGCGCAGGCGGGCCTCGGTCAGCTCTCGATGGCGTGGAGCGCCGAGTCGCTCGAGGACGCCGTCGGCGACGCCCGCAGGCCGTGGCGGACGCGCGCGCTGCTGCGCGAGGTCCCGCATATCAAGCGCTTCGGAGAGCGCCATGGGCTCACCCCGACCGGCAATTACAGGACGTATGTCGAGCTCGATCGCCCGGCCGCGGTGTGGGTGGTGAGCGCGTGCGAGCCGCTCCGGTTCCGCTCCAAGACGTGGAGCTTCCCCATCGTCGGCAACGTTCCCTATGTGGGCTGGTTCGATCTCAAGGAGGCCAGGGCCTTCGCGGCGCCGCTCAAGGCGGATGGCTGGGACGTCGACGTGCGCCCGGCGGGCGCGTACTCGACGCTCGGCTGGCTGGAGGATCCGGTCCTGTCCACGATGATCTCGAGCGGGGACGAGGCGCTCGGCGAGCTCGCCAACGTGGTGCTGCACGAGTCGCTGCACGCGACGCTGTACGTGAAGGGCCAGACGAGGCTGAACGAGAGCCTCGCGAGCTTCGTCGGGGACGAGCTCGCCAAGGTCTACCTGGATGAGCGGCTGGGCCCGTTCTCCGCGGAGAAGACGGCCTACATGAGGGAGCAGGAGAGGAGTGAGGCCCGGGCGCGCGCGCTGCACGACGCCTACGTCCACCTCAACCGGCTGTACGCGTCCCCGGCGTCAGACGCCGAGAAGCGGGCCGAGAAGAAGGCGGTGCTGGCCCGGCTCAAGGAGGACATCGGGGCGCGCCGCCCGCTCAACAACGCCTCGCTCGTGCAGTTCCGCGTCTACAACTCGGGGACCCCGGAGCTCGAGGCGCTGCTCGCGACCTGCGGCGGCAGCTGGCCAAGGTTCCTTGGCGCGCTGAGGAAGCTCGAGGGCCACAGGTTCTCTGCGCCCCAGGAGAACATCGGCCGGGTGGTCGAGCCGCTGATCCGGGCCGGGTGCAGGTAGCGCCGTGCCTGCGTAGGCATGTGTGCCGCGCTGCGCGCTTGCCGGCCGCCGCGCGCCGCGTGCCGGGGTGCGCTGCGCGCGCGTGCCGCGGTGCGCGCCGCGTACCGTGCTGCGCGCTGGAACCCGTATGCAGCGTCAAAATACGCTGCGGTGCGTCGCGCGGTGCGTGCCGCATCATTGCAATCGTCCGCTCTCACGACGCAATGCAGGGTGACCGGCCCCCGGTGAGTGAACGTTTTCATGTCCAGGTGAGAATTCAGTTCTGGATCTGAACCCATCCGTGGATCGGACCAGTCCCTGCGGAAATGTATGACGGGCATCGCACCTCCGGGCGGCGCGGTCCGCTGCTGAAGGCCGGGTTCTGCGGGTTTTTTGGCCTCCGGGGCCCGTTCGTGCGGGGGGATCGAGGTTGGCCCGCCGGTTGCTGAGTGTATCCCCCAGATGTCGCTCCCGCTCGCCGCTCGGTTTCATGGGGATTCGAAGAGAGCGGCCCCTCTGGCACATCGTTCGCAGTGCAAGCCCCCGTCGTTGGGGGGCGCCGAGCGAGGGGATCGACGGCAGCCCACGCCGAGCGATCGGGACCCCGCCGCCACCTGGATGCGATGGACCTTGCTGTCGGCTGCTTGATTGACTTGTCGCCGTGCGCCGGCGGAGAGAGCTTCGGTTTGCGTGACGATAACCGCCTTGCGAGGCGATTAAGGAGGGATGAGCGAGGCACGCGCGATGCGCGTCGCCGAACGAGATGGCTTATCGTGATCGGCCTGTCGACCTTGGTCTGAGCTTCTCTTACCTCTTGCGGCTCTCGAGTTCGACTCTGCTTCGCGCTTCGCTTCAGCTTGCCCTCTGCTTCGCTTGAGCTTGCCCCTACGATTCCGGTCTGCGCTTCATCCTTTGCTTTCGCTTCTTCTTTTGCTTTGACTCACTTCTTGGATTGTATTACTCTTCGCCTCCGCTTCGACTTCTTCTTTGCTCGTTCTTTCGTTCTTGATTGCGCTTTCTATTGCTTTCTGTCGCTTTTCTGGCTTTCCTGACTTGTTTCTTGTGACCGCGGGTCTTTCAGGTCTCTCCGGTGGATCCTCATTCCACCGGCGCTCCTGAGCGGCTCCGGTGGGGCCGCAGCAGCGGACCTCAGGCCGGCGGGCTCTCCCGACCGGCCTTTCTTTTTTTTGCGCTACTGGCGCGAACACGCGCCGACGTCCGTGTTGCCGGGAGCGGCCCACCGGGGAGCGACCGCGCGCCGGTCGACCGGGGCGGCAGCGGCCGAACGGCTCGACTCGGCCACAGAAATACAGTAACGACGAGCCCTTCGAACGAGCCGCGCGCCCTCCTCGCCGTCGCGAGGTCCTGTCGAGGGGGCGTGGTCCAGCGGAGGGCGGGACATGATGCAGGGGCGCGGTGACCCGGGACAGGGCGTTGACCTCTCGAATTGCGCGGTCGAGCCCATCCATATCCCCGGGAGGATCCAGCCGCACGGAGCGCTTGTCGCGCTCTCTCCCCGCGACCTCGCCGTCCGGCATGTCAGCCTCAATGTCGGCGCCGTGCTCGGGAGCGGGCCCGAAGACCTCCTCGGGCGCTCTCTCCTCGATTTCATCGCTCCGGCGGCGGGAGGAGATCTCGAGTCCATCCTCCGGTCTCCGGCGCCCGGCGCGCTGAACCCGCTGAAGGTGAGCCCCAGGAAGCAGGGCGCGACGGCGTGGCTCGACGCGATCGCGCACCGGGCGGGCGAGCTGCTAATCGTGGAGCTCGAGCCGCAAGGCGCGCCGGGCGACGTGTCGTTCTCGAGCGTGTACCGGGTGATTCACGCGGCGATCGAGCGGATCCAGTCGGCGGCGGGGCTCTTCGACGCGTGCGAGGCGACGGCCGAGGAGATCAAGCGCCTCACCGGCTACGACCGGGTGATGATCTACAGGTTCGATCGCGCCTGGAACGGCGAGGTCATCGCCGAGGCCAGGGAGCCGGACATCGAGCCTTACCTCGGGCTGCGCTATCCGGCCTCCGACATCCCGCCGCAGGCGCGGGAGCTCTATCTCCGGAGCTGGCTCCGCATCATCCCGGACGTCGACTACCGGCCGTCGGACATCGTCCCTCCGCCGGACGAGCCCATCGATCTCAGCTTCTCCGTGCTGAGGAGCGTCTCGCCGATGCACATCCAGTACCTCAAGAACATGGGGGTCGGCGCCTCGATGAGCGTCTCGCTCATCCGCGAGGGGGTCCTCTGGGGGCTCATCGCCTGCCACCACCGCACGGCAAGGCCGCTGTCGTTCGAGATCCGGCAGGGCTGCGAGCTCTGCGGCAGGTTCCTGTCGATCCAGCTCACGGCCAAGGAGAAGCTCGAGGACGGGGGGCAGAAGCAGGCGCTCAAGGCCCTGACGGACGAGATCGTCGCGACGGTCTCGCGCCGGGAAGATCTCAGGGTCGGGCTCGCCGAGAGCGCCGGAGCGCTCATGGAGCTCGCGGACGCGCCGGGCGTCGCCGTGCTCCATGGCGAGGCGGCGACCCCGCTCGGCGCCGCGCCCGGGCCGGAGGAGCTCAGGCGCCTGCACGCGTGGCTCCGGCGCACCGTCGCGGATCAGCCGGTGTTTCACGCCGAGTCCCTGTCGAGGGTCGAGCCCGACTTCGCCCGCATCAAGGACGTGGCGAGCGGCGTGCTCTGCCTCTCCATCCCCGAGCCGGATCCCTGGTACGTTGTCTGGTTCCGGCCCGAGGTGATCCAGACGGTGAGCTGGGGCGGCAACCCCGAGAAGCCGGTCGAGAGCTCGGCCGAGGGGGCGGTGCTCGGTCCCAGGCGCTCCTTCGCGCTGTGGAAGCAGGTCGTGGAGCAGACCGCCGTCGCCTGGAAGCCCGCCGAGATCGAGGCGGTCGAGCTGCTCCGGCGCGCGCTCATCGAGCTCGACCTCACGCGGCAGGTCGTCCGGGAGAGGAGCGCGCGCGCCGCGGCCGAGCGGAGCAACGCCGAGCTCGAGCAGTTCGGGTACATCGTGGCGCACGACCTCAAGGAGCCGCTCCGCGGGATCGGGTCGTTCGCGACCTTCGTGATGGAGGACGACGGGGCCGCCCTCTCGGCCGAGTCGCAGGGCTACATGCGGCGCATCGGCGACCTCGCCGTGAGCACGATGAAGCTCCTCAGCTCTCTTTACGAATACTCCCGCATCGGCAACGTGGACTTCTCCTTCGGGGAGGTCGACCTGAGCGAGGTGCTGGCGGATGTCGAGCGGCGGCTGGCCGGCTCGCTCCTGCAGCGCGGCGCCGAGATCCGCGCGCCGCGGAGGCTCCCCAGGGTGGTCTGCGACCGCATCCGGATCGCCGAGGTGCTGGCCAACCTCATCTCGAACGGCATCAAGTACAACGCGAGCCCCGCGCCCTGGGTGGAGGTGGGCTTCGACGAGACCTCGATTCCCACCGTCTTCCACGTCAAGGACAACGGCGTGGGCATCCCCGCGGATGAGCGGCACCGGCTCTTCACGATGTTCGAGCGGCTCTCGACAGCGGCGCAGTACGGCGAGGGGACCGGCTCGGGGCTCGCCATCACCCAGCGGATCATCGAGCGTCACAAGGGGCGGATCTGGGCGGATTCACCCCCGACCGGGGGCACGGCGTTCTACTTCACCCTCGCCGAGGCGCCCCTCACGGACCCGTGACCCGCCAGCGCACCAGCGTGTCGGCCGGGGGCCCCGGCGTCGCGGTCAGAGGCCGTCGTCGTCGGGAGCGCGCCGGGGGTGGACGGTGGCGGAGACGATCTTCCAGTCTCCGTCGACCTTCTCGAGCCGGAGCGCCACGGGCAGGTCGTCGCGCCGGGCCGGCTGTCCATGCCGGGCGCCGGTGACGGTCGCGGTGGCGGTCACCTCGGCGGTCATGCCGGCCGGATCGACCTGGATCTCCGTGTCGCCGAAGCTCACGTCCGCGGTCTGATAGACGACCGCGGCCTGGGTCGCGGCCGCCGCGAGGTCGTCACGGCCGCTGAGCCGATCGCCGATCTCGACGACGCGGGCGCTCGCCTCCTTCGTGAAGATCTCGGCGAACTCCTTGCGAAGGCGGCCGTGGCGCACAAGCGGGTTCCGCTCGCCGTCATCGATGCGCACCGCGGCCTCGAGCTGGGCGAGCCGGTCGCGGATCCGGTCCTCCTCGGAGGGCGAGAACAGCAGCGCCACCACGGCGAGGACGGCGCCGAGGGCGATGAGCCCGAGCGGGAGCCAGCGTTTCATCAGGAAAGTATAGGCGACCGGCGCCGCGCGGGCGCGCGAATCCCCCCGGGCGGAGCGCAGCCGCGCGTCAGGTTCCGGCGCTTCCGGCGCGGGGCGCGGAGCCGGTCCGCGCAGGAGCGGCGAGCGCGTCCGCTCGGGCGCTGGTCGTCACCACGGCGAGGACGCCCACCCTGAGGGCGGTCAGGACGGCCTCGCGGAGCCGGGCGGAGCCGGCCACCTCTTTCCAGAGATAGCCCGCGATGCCGAGCGACTGGGCCCGCGTCAGCATCATCGGTGCCGGCTGGCCAGTGATGAGGATCACCGGGGCATCGGTGACGCGCTTGAGCTTCTCGAGCAGCTCCAGGCCATCCATGTCGGGGAGGCGGTAGTCGAGAAGGATGCAATCGGGCGGGCTCTTCCGGCACTCCTCGAGGGCAGCCTTGGCCGTCGGCGCCTCGATCAGCGTGACATCGATGTCCGCCCAGTCCCTCAGATAGCGCCCGTAGAGGCTGCGATCGATCTCGCTGTCCTCGATGAGGAGGATCACGGCTTTGCGGAGCGCCATGGGCACCAATCTCCTTTGTCCCGGCGCAGGACGCAAGTTGGACGGTGCACGCAGCGCGTGGGGAACCGCCCGGAACATCGATGGGCAGACCCCGAGTCGCCTGCTCGTTAGCTCCCGACGATCGGCTCGAGGCACCGGTCGCGCGCGTCGCGCAGCGCGCCGAGCTCGACGTCGATCGTCAGCGCGCCGCCGGCGGCCGCGAGCGTGAGCCGGTCGCCGCCGGTGGTGCCGAGCTCGGTGCAGGGCACGCCGGCCTCCCTGGCCCTCCGCGCGACCTCGGGCGCGTCCTCGGGCCGGACGCTGACGACGATGCGGCTCGGCGCCTCGCCGAACAACGCCTCGGCGAGCTCCTCGCGCGCTCCATCGCTCGGCGCCTCCGGCAGCCGCACGCGGGCGCCCACCATCGCCGCCGGGTCGTCGGCGGCGGCGCAGCACTCGCCGAGGGCGATCGCGAGCCCGCCGTCCGAGATGTCGTGCGCGCTCTGGAGGAGCCGCGGACGCGAGCGGGCGAGCGCGAGGCAGAGCCCCTGGAGCCGCACCTCGCGATCGAGATCGATCGCGGGGCTCGGCCCCTTCACCTCGCCGGTGTGGCGCGCGACGTACTCCGAGCCGCCGAGCGGGCCGCCGCGCGGGTCGCCGAGCAGCAGCACCGAGAGGCCGGCGGCCGGGAACGAGGCGCGCAGCACGTCGCCCGCGTCCGCGACGAGCCCCACGACGGCGACCGTCGGCGTCGGCAGGATCGCGCGGCCGTCGGTCTCGTTGTAGAGCGACACGTTGCCGCTCACGACGGGCACCGAGAGCGCGCGGCACGCCGCCGCCATGCCGTCGATCGCGAGCGCGAACTGCCGCATGATCTCCGGCCGCTCCGGGTTGCCGAAGTTGAGGCAGTCGGTCAGGCCGATCGGCTCGGCGCCCGAGCACACGACGTTGCGGCACGCCTCCGCCACGGCCATCGCCGCGCCCTGGAACGGGTCGAGCTCGCAGAGGCGCCCGTTGCAGTCGCTCGAGAACGCGAGGAGCTTCTCGTACCGCTGGTCGTCCTTGTCGCAGGGGACGCGCACCACCGCCGCGTCGCTGCCGGCGCGGACCTCGGTGCCGCCCCGCACGATCTGGTCGTACTGCCGCCACACCCACGCGCGCGAGCCGAGGTTCGGCGAGCCCGCCATCGCGAGGAAGAGCTCGGACCACGAGGACGGCGCCGGGAGGGTGCGCGGGTCGAACGCCCGGCGCGCCGGCAGCGCGGCGTCGTCGCGCTGCGGGCGATCGTACTTCGGCGCCGCGTCGGTCAGGAAGTCGACAGGGAGGTCGCAGACGACGACCGGGCTGCGAGCGACGCCGGCGGCCGCGCCGCCGAGCGGGTCGTAGCCGGGCGTGGCGCGCACGACCCAGCGGCCCGTGTCGGTCACCTGGCCGATGATCGCCGCGTCGAGCTCCCACTTCGTGCAGATCTCGATGACGCGCGCCTCGCACCCGGGCTTCGCGACGAGGAGCATGCGCTCCTGCGACTCGCTGAGGAGCATCTCGTACGGCGTGAGCCGGGCGGCGCGCCGCGGGACGAGGTCGAGGTCGAGGTCGAGGCCGCTGCCGCTCCTGCCCGCCATCTCGACCGACGACGAGGTGAGCCCCGCGGCGCCCATGTCCTGGACGCCGACGAGCAGGTCCTCGGCGAAGATCTCGAGGCACGCCTCGAGCAGGAGCTTCTCCATGAAGGGGTCGCCGACCTGCACCGTGGGCCGCTGGCTCGGGCCGCCCTCGGAGAACTCGTCCGAGGCCATGGTGGCGCCGTGGATGCCGTCGCGCCCCGTCTTGGCGCCGACGTAGAGCACGTTGTTGCCGATGCCGCTCGCGCGCCCGTAGAAGATGCGGTCTGTGCGGACCACGCCGCAGGTGAAGGCGTTGACGAGGATGTTGCCGTCGTAGGCGCGGTCGAAGAAGAGCTCGCCGCCCACGGTCGGCACGCCGATGCAGTTGCCGTAGCCGCCGACGCCCGCGACGACGCCGCGGAGCAGCTGCGGCGTGCGCGGGTGGTCCGGCCGGCCGAAGCGGAGCGAGTCGAGGTTGGCGATGGGGCGCGCGCCCATCGTGAAGACGTCGCGCAGGATGCCGCCGACGCCGGTGGCGGCGCCCTGGTACGGCTCGATGTACGACGGGTGGTTGTGCGACTCCATCTTGAAGACGGCCGCGAACCCGTCGCCGATGTCGACGACGCCCGCGTTCTCGCCGGGCCCCTGGATGACGCGCGGGCCGGTCGTGGGCAGCCGGGCGAGGTGCACGCGGGAGCTCTTGTACGAGCAGTGCTCGCTCCACATCACGCTGAGCACCCCGAGCTCGGTGAAACTCGGCTGCCGTCCGAGGTGCTCGCGCGCGCGCTCCCACTCGCTCGCCGAGAGCTTGTGCGCCTGCGCGAGCGCGATGTCGACCGGCGGATCGCCGGGGAAGGGGGAGGGGGAGCCAGGAGGAGGGGCAGCAACGACAGCGCTCATCGCGGGCCTAGCTAGCGCAAGGACGGGGGGAGGGGAAGCAGGGGAGCGGCCCCCTCGGAACAGAGCGGGGCTCGCCCGCACAGGAGGCGGGTCCAGATCGGCGCTTTCGGCGCGGAGGCGTACTCCGGTACGCCGAGCACCGAAAACGTCGAGATGGGCCCGCATCCGAAGCGGGCGAGCTCCGCTCTACGCGTCGCGCTTGACGAGGAGGGCGGTGAGGTCGTCGATCTGCTTCGCCGAGCCGGCGAAGCGGCGCACCTCGGCGAGGAGGGCGCCGAGGATGTCGGAGGTGGGACGCGCGTGCAGGCGGTGGATGAGGTCGCCGACGCGCTCCTTGCCGAACACCTGGCCGGCGGCGTCCTGGTACTCGTAAAAGCCGTCGGTGAGCAGCACGAGGAGGTCGCCCGGCGCCATCACGAGGGGAGGCGGCGGAGGCAGGTCGAGGTCCTTGAACATGCCGAGCGGGACCGTCGTCGGGTCGCGCCACGCGAGCTGACCCTCGGCCGCCCGGTAATGGAGGAGCGGCCCCTGCCCGGCCGCGTGGTAGCGGAGCTGGTGGGTGACCGGGTCGAGGATCCCGAGGAACGCCGTGATGAAGCGGTCGTTCGGCAGGTCCTCGATGAGCTGCTGGTTGATATGGTGAATGAGCGCGTCCATGTCGGCCGAGAGGCGCAGGCCGATGCGGAGCATCGCGCGGAACTGCGTCACGCTGAGCGCGGGGCCGATGCCGTGGCCGGCCGCGTCCGCGAGCAGGAGGAGGATCGGGGACATGTCCGCGCGCTCGTCGAGCCGGATGACGTCGTAGATGTCGCCGCCGGTGTCGTCCGCCGGCTTGCTGAACGCCGACAGCGAGTATCCGGGGCAGCGCGGGAGCCGGCGCAGGAGGATGTTCTGCTGGATGTCGCGCGCGATGGTGAGGTCGTGCTCGAGCTTGATCTTGATCATGCGCTCCTCGAGCAGGAGCGTGCGCTGCACGGCGACGGCCGCCTGCGCCGCGAGCAGCTCGGCGACGTCGCTCTCGTCCGGGCCGAAGTGGCCCGCCGCCGAATTCAGCATCTGCAGCACGCCGACGAGCTTGTCGTCGAGCCCGATGAGCGGCACCGTGATCACGGATTTCGTGTGATATCCCGTCCGGCGGTCGATCTCCGGATTGAACCGCGGGTCGGTATAGCAATCGTCGACGACGACGGTCCGGCGCTTGCGCGCGCACTCGCCGGCGATGCCCTTGTCGATGCTGACGCGGATCTGCGCCTCGCCCGTGGCGACACGCGAGTAGAGCTCTTTGGCCTCCTCGTCGTAGAGGAAGACGCTCCCGCGGTCGGCGCCTATCACCTCCCGCCCCGTCTTGATGATGAGCTCGAGCAGCTCCGTGAGGTCGCACGGCGCCGCGAGCTTGCGCGAGACGTCCAGGATCAGGATGAGCGACGACGCATCGATCAGGGAAGGAGTGCCCACGCGCATGCGGTCGGAGAGTTTGGGCTACGTGGAAATAGGGGTCAAGACATGGTCTCGCCCGGGATGCTCGAGGCGAGCTCGTCGACCAGGGCGTGTCGCGTCCGCCGTCGCTCCCGCGGCCGTTTTCATCGTGATTCCATCGTGATTTCCCTCGCGGTTCCGTGGTCGGGCCGGCGTCCTTCGCAGCGCGCCATCCATTATTTTTCGAGCGGCGCTGGTCGAGCGCGCCCCGGCGACGACGCGAGAGCGCCCTCGAGGTCAGCGCGGCGGCGCGCGGGCAGCGGCGTCGTCGGCGCTACCACCTCGGCCCTACCTGTCCTAGAACACGCGACGCACACTCCCTTGAAAGCGAGCTCTTCGATGATCCGCCTCCGCCTCGCCGCCCTCGCCCTGCCCGCTGCCCTGGCCGCGGCGGCCTGCGACGCGCCGCCCGCTCCGGCCGGCGCGGCGGCCGACGCCGCGCCGTCGGCCGCCGCGCCGCCGGAGCCGCCGCCCCCTGCCGTCGCGCCGCCGGCGAGCGCCCCCGCGGCGCCCGCGGGCGCGGAGGGCGCGGCCGACGCGGCGGCGCCGGCGGACGCGGGCGCGCCAGGGGAAGACGCGGGCCGGAAGCCGCCCGTGGACGCGGGGGGCGCGACGGCAGCGCGCGACGCGGGGGGCGCGACGGCAGCGGGCGACGCGGGGGGTGCGCGTGCCGAGGCGCCGGCGGCGACCACCGCGCCGGCGCCGGGCGCGGGGGCGCCGCCCCCTGTGCCGCCCGCCGAGGCCGGATCCGCGGACGCCGTGGCGGCGGAGGTCGACGCGATCTTCGTCGGCAAGAAGACGTACTTCGCCCGCTTCAAGCAGGAGCACACGCAGAAGATCTCCGGCGCCGTCAAGAAGCAGAGCGGCACGCTCTCGGTCGCGAAGCCGGACAGGATCTCGTTTCGCTACGACCCGCCGAACCAGAACCGCATCGTCTCCGACGGCGTGTCGCTCAAGGTCTACGTCGCCGAGGACCGGCAGATGTTCGTGACGCGGGTGCAGAACTCGGAGTATCCGGGCGCCCTCTCGTTCCTCATGGGCCACGGGCTCCGCCCGTCGTTCACGTTCACCTTCAACGAGAAGGCGAGCTTCGCGGGCGGCCCCGTGCTCGTCGGCAAGCCGCGGGCGCCGACTCCTCACTACGAGTTCGTGATGTTCTATATCGACAGGGCGCTCCTCGCGAAGAAGGACCCGGGCGTCGTGCGCCGCGTCCTCATCGTCGACGCGCAGGGCAACCGGAACCGGTTCGACTTCGAGGACGCGTCGCAGCCCGCGTCGATCGATCCCGCGGAGTTCCAGTTCACCGCGCCGCCCGGCACCGACGTCAAGCAGAATTGATGACCCCGCCCCTCTCGCTCTCAGAGCTCTTTCCCGACTTCCATCCGGAGTGGATCCTCGCCGAGGACGCGGATCTCATCGTTGTCGACAAGCCGGCTGGCCTGTCGACGCACGCGCCGGAGGCGGACCGGATCGACGATGTGGTGACGCGCCTCCGCGCCTTCCTCCGCGGCCGGGGCGACGCCGAGGCGTACCTCGGGATCCACCAGCGGCTCGATCGCGACACCTCGGGGGTCCTCCTGTTCACGCGCCGGCGCGAGGCGAACGCCGCCGTCGCGCGGCAGTTCGAGGGGCGCACCGTGCAGAAGACGTACGTCGCCGCCGTCTCCGGCTTCGGCGATCGCGCGCCGCGCGGCACGCTGCGGCACCGCCTCGTCCCGGCGCCGGGCGGCGCGATGCGCGCGATCGCCGAGGCCGGCGCAGGGCGGGAGGATCGGGGCGCGGGGCGGGAGGATCGGGGCGCGGGGCGGAAGGATCGGGGCGCGGGGCGGGAGGATCGGGGCGCGGGCGGCCAGCAGAAAGCCGCCGGCGGCGTGCTGGCGATCACCCGCTACCGGCTCCTCGAGCGCCGCGGCGACCGCGCCCTGCTCGAGCTCCGGCCCGAGACCGGCCGCACCCACCAGCTCAGGGTGCAGCTCGCCGCGATCGGCTTGCCCATCACCGGCGATCCGCTCTACGGCGGCGCCGAGGCCCCGCGCCTGCTCCTGCACGCCGCCGAGCTCCGCCTCGAGCACCCGGCCACGGGCGCGGCCGCGACCTTCCGATCGCAGCTGCCAGCGGCCTTCGAGGCGTGGCTCGCGGCCTCGGCCGTGGACCCGTACGCGGGGGGCGTCGCGGTCGTCGAGCGCGCCATGCGCGAGGCCGCCGAGCGGCGCTACGGCGTCGCGCGCGCCGGCGACACCACGGCGTTCCGGCTCGTCCACGGCGCGGGCGACGGCCTGCCCTTCGTCTCGGTCGACCTCTACGGCGAGCACCTCGTCGTGTCGCTGTTCGGCGCGGGCGAGGGCGAGCCGGGCGCGCCGCCGCGCGACGTCGTGCTCGACGCGGCCCACCGGCTCGGGGCGAGGGGCGTCTACCTCAAGGTGCGCCCGAAGCACGCGAGCGTCATCGTGGACGCGCGGCGCGAGGAGTTCTCCCCGCGGCACGCCGTCCGCGGGGAGAGCGCCCCGGAGGAGCTCACCGTCCTCGAGCACGGGCTGCCGTTCAAGGTGCGGCTCGGCGACGGGCTCTCGACCGGCATCTTCCTCGACCAGCGCGAGAACCGGCGGCGGGTGCGCGAGCTCGCCCGGGGCGCGCGGGTGCTGAACCTGTTCGCCTACACGGGCGGCTTCTCCGTCGCGGCCGTGGCGGGCGGCGCGCGCGAGAGCGTCACGGTCGACGTGTCCCGGGGCGCTGTTGCCTGGGCGCGCGAGAACCTCGACGCGATCGGCGCGGATGCGGCGGCGCACGTCGTGGTCGAGGCCGACGTGTTCCCGTGGCTGAAGACCGCCGCCCAGGCCGGCCAGCGCTTCGACCTCATCGTGATCGATCCGCCGAGCTTCGCGACCACGAAGAAGAGTCGCTTCAGCGCGGCGAGCGATTTCGGCGCGCTCGCCGCGCTCGCCTTCCGCCTGCTCGCCCCGGGCGGCCGGTTGCTCGCGTGCACAAACCACCGCGGCATCGTGCGCGCCAAGTTCCGGCGCCATTTGCACGAGGCCGCGCGTGAAGCAGGATGCGACGTCGTGCAGATGAAAGATCTCCCCGATCCCATCGACTTCCCGAGCGAGCCGGGCATGGAGCCCCACCTGAAGAGCGTCCTCGCCAGCGTGGGCGCGCCTCCCGCGAAGGCCGGGCTGCCCACGAAGGGCGCGCCTCCTGCGAAGGCCGCGCCGCCCGCGAAGGGCGCGCCTCGTGCGAAGGCCGCGCCGCCCGCGAAGGGCGCGCCGGCCCGCGGCGCTCGTCGAGGGCCCGCCGCGCCGGGCCGGGCGCCCCGACGGGGGGCGCGATGAGCCAGCGCCGTCTCCTCATCACGATCCGCTCGTACGCGTACCTCGAGCCCGCCTTCCTGGCCGCAGGCGACTTCGAGCGCGGCCTCGTCGAGCGCAAGAGCTTCCCGGACGGCGAGCGCTACCTGCGCGTCGCGGTCGAGTGCTGGGGGCGCGACGTGGTCCTGCTCGGCGGCGCCCCGCAGGACCTCGACTGGCTCGAGATCTACGACCTCGGCTGCGCCATCTCGCGCGCCGGCGCCCGGTCGCTCTCCATCGTGATGCCCTATTTCGGCTACGCGACCATGGAGCGGGCCGTGAAGCCGGGCGAGGTGGTGACCGCGAAGACGCGGGCGCGGCTCATCTCGGCGATCCCGGCGTGCGACGCGGGCACGCGCGTCTTCCTCTTCGATCTGCACACCGACGGCATCGAGTTCTACTTCAGCGACTCGCACGTGACGCGCCACCTGTACGGCGCTCCGCTCATCACGCAGGCGGTCCGCGAGCTGATGGGCGATCGCCCGTACGTGCTCGCGGCGACGGACGCCGGCCGGGCCAAGTGGGTGCAGAGCCTCGCCCGCGGCCTCGGCGTCGAGCCGGCGTTCGTCTACAAGGAGCGGCGGGGCGACGGGCTCGGCGTGACCGGCGTCAACGCCGATGTCTCGGGCCGCGAGGTCGTCATCTACGACGACATGGTCCGCACCGGCTCGTCGCTCGTCCAGGCGGGGCGCGCCTACCTCGCCGCCGGGGCCTCCAAGGTCCACGCCGTCGCGAGCCACCTCGTCCTGCCGGGCGACTCGCTCGAGAAGATCAGGAAGGCCGGCGTGTTCACGACGCTGCTCGGCACCGACTCGCACCCTGGCAGCCAGCAGCTCGCCGAACCGCCCGGCGCCCTGCGCTCGGTGGCGCCGCTCCTGGTGCGCGCGCTAGAGCGGGAGACCTAGCGCACCTCCGGCGAGGGGCGATTCAGGCACCGTGTCGCCAGGCTCGTCCACGGTTTCATGAGAGAGGGAACCTCAGCGCCACAGAGCACACAGAGGGCTCTCCGCGAGCGCGCCCTCCATCATCTCTCGACGGGCATGCTCCGGGAGGCGCGCTCGGACGCCGGCGAGGCGCTCGCGCTCATCGAGCGGGAGCTCGGGCCTGACCACCCGGAGTCGGCCGGCGCGCTCCTCCTGCTCTCGCAGATCGCGGCGACGTCCGGCGACCCTCGGGCCGCTGAAGCGCACGCGCGCCGCGCTGTCCGCGTCCTCGCGCCGGCCCGAGGACGCGGCGAGTTGGCGCGGCTCCGCGTCCAGGCGTGGCGCGCCCTCGCCGCGAGCGCTCGACTCCAGGGCCGCTACGTGGACGCCGCGGGGCGCGCCCGCCGCGCGCTCCGGCTTGTCGAGGCGGCCTTCGGCGCCCGCGACGTCGAGGTCGCCGCCTGCCTCAACGAGCTCGCGATGAGCTGCAAGTACCGCGGACGCTTCGCCGAGGGGGCGCGGCTCTACCGCCGGGCGCTCCGCATCCTCGAGCGGGTCCACGGGCCGGACCACCCCGAGCTCTCGCCCGTGCTTCACAACCTCGGTGGGCTCGAGCACGCCCGCGGCCGCGCCGCCCGCGGAGAGCCGTTCGCGCGCCGCTCGGTGGCGCTGCGCGAGGCCGCGCTCGGACCGGAGCACCCGCTCGTCGCGGAGGACGCCGCCGCGCTCGCCGCGATCCTCGATGCCCAGGGGAAGCGCGGCGAGGCGGAGGCGCTCTACAGGCGCGCGCTCGCCATCTTCGAGCGTGCGCACGGCCCCGCGCATCACGAGGTCGCGTTCACCACGAGCAACCTCGCCGCCCTGCTCTACGCGAACGGGGAGCTCGACGCCGCAGCACGCCTGTTCCGCAAGGCGATCCGGATCCTGGACGAGCTCCTCGGCCCGGCCCACCCCGACCTGGCGATGGCGCTCAACAACCTCGGCGTGTTGCGCCTGGGGCAGGGCAAGCGCGCGTCGGCTCGGCCGCTGCTGGAGAGGGCGCTCGCCATCTACGAGGCGACGCTCGGCCCAGGTCACCCGACGCTCGCGGCCTGCCGGGAGAACCTCGCGGCGGCGGGCCGCGCCGCCCCGCCGCTGGCCTGACGAGCCGCCGCGCATCGCGTCGCGGCGGCTTCAGGCGCGGCGCTGGCTCCCGTCAGCGGCGTCACGCGCGTCACGCGCCGCGGGTCACCGCGGGCGGCGGCTCGAGGGCGCAGCGCCCGCTGCTGTCCGTGCCCGCCGCCCGGCCTTGCCCCCGGCCTTCTTCGCGCCACCGACCCGGAGGAGCGTGCCGTTGTGGTTGGCGCCGATGGGGACCACGGCCTTCACGTAGCTGGATCCGGAGACCGAGCCGCTGCACATGATGCTGAGCGTCCCGATATACGCCCCCGGCGTCGAAGGCGGCGCGAAGCTCACGTTGACGGTCCGCGTGCCCTGGAAGGAGGTCGGGCAGTTCGAGAAGCCGAAATACTGGCTCGACATGCTGCACTGGCAGCCCGACAGGCTCGCCCCCTGGCTATCGACGACGACCGAGCTCCAGACCGTCGACTGCCCCGAGACCGTTCCGAAGTTACGAACCTCCGGGTCGGCGGTCAGCGCCTGGGCTGCCTCGCCGAGGGCGTCCTCTTCCCCCGCGCCATCGACGCTGTCCGCCACGCAGCTCGATGCACCCAAGCTCGCCAGCAACAGTGTTCCGACCATCACACACGATTTCTTCACGAAGACCTCCTCCAGTGCATTTCTTACGTGACATGCGACTGCCCGACGCGAGGACGCGCGTGGTCATCGCATCGGGACCGCCTCAACCTGCGCAGTTCGTCGCTGGAACCAGGAGAGATCTCCCCATTCCACGAGCCCCAGGATCGTGACCTCTACCTATGCGGGCCTATGCGCCCAGACAGGCTCGGGAATCGGCATGCTGGATGTTCGTACTTCCTCGACGCGAGGGCTCGCTTCCTGCGAGGCGCTGCCGGCATGCCGGCAACACGACTCCGGTACCGATCTCCGCGCCCACGCTCGGCGCCAGCGGCAGCGCGAGACTACTCCTGCACAGCACACGTTGTCCAGCATACAGACGTAATCGCGGCAGATCGGATCGTGCTATCCAATTCCTCTGTCAGAACCCTTGAAGCAATTTGTGTGCCATCATACATATGCGTGCACGCCTGTCGGCCCCGGTCAGGGCGGAGTCTGGCTCGTCCCCGTGCGCGGGATGCGGGCAGCAGCCGTTCTGCAGCGCCTCGCGCAACCTGGACGCTGGCATGAGCTCATGTAGGATCGCGAGCATGCGTGAAAGATGCGTATTTGCAGCGGTCCTCGCGTGTGCCCTGGCCGCCTGTTCGGAGTCGCCGCCCGACCCCGGCGCCGGCGGCGGTGGCACAGGTCCAGTCGGCAGCGGCGGCGCCGGTGGCGCCGCGGAGACCAGCTCGAGCGCGGCGGAGGGCGCGAGCTCCAGCACCGCGACAGGCGCCGGGACCGGGGGAGGCGGAGGAGCACCCGAGGGCGCGTGCGCGAGCGTCTCGGAGGTGCCGGCCGAGCTGGGGCTCGACCCTTTCTACAAGAAGTACATCGACGCCTCGGGAATTCCCGTCGTCAGCTCCGAGGTGCCGCCGGACGCGGCGCTGCTGCGCGCGTGCTCGGTCGTCGTCCGCATGCTCGGCCTGCGCGACGACGTGCGTCAGGCGATGATCGCGAACCACACACGCGTCGCGGTGATGGCGGAGACGGAGGTGACGACCGACATCCCCGAGCACAGCGATCTTGACGAGGCGTTCCCGGGAACGGACTGGGACACACGGGCCCGCGGCCTCGGCGCGACCCCCGCCCGTCCGGCGAGCTCCTGCGCCGAGGAGAACGTCCTGTGTTATCCGAGCGATCGGTACACGGGCGAGGACATTCTTGTGCACGAGTTCTCGCACGCCATCGCGATCATGGGCATCGCCTTCGCCGAGCCGACCTTCGACCAGGAGCTCGCGGATGTGTTCGAGGGCGCGCTCCAGGCTGGAAAATGGGCGGACACCTACGCCGCGACGAACAAGGACGAATACTGGGCCGAGGGGGTCCAGGACTGGTTCGACACCAACATCGAATCGATCCCGGGGAACGGGATCCACAACGAGATCAACACCCGCGTGGAGCTGCGCGAGTACGATCGTCCGCTCCACGATCTCATCGCCAGGTACTTCGCCGACGACGCGTGGCGACCGAGCTGCCCCTGAGAGGCGCTCTGAGCCCCTGGTCCTTCCTCCACGCCGCCGTCGACCCGGCCACGTCGCCGACGAACGCGCCGACGAACGCGCCGACGAACACGCGGACTTCCGCCGCATCACGAGCGGACCCCACGGAAATCTCCGCCTGGTGACCAGCGCCTCGCTGGACGACAGCAACAAGCAGGCGTCCCGACACACGATCGTCACAATCTCCGTCTACGCTACATGGCGCGTGTCCTTTCTTCCTGCGACGGCTCTCCACCACAAGGCTCCTTATGCCCGACAAGTTCGTCGTCCACTCGAGCGTCCTGCCCTCTTCCACCCAGATCGCAGCTTTTCATGGCACCGAGGGTATCTCGAAGCTCTACCGCTTCGAGCTCTACCTGATGATGACGAACGACGCCGGCCATGATTTTGATATGGCCGCGGCCGTGGGGCAGCCGGTGACCCTCTCCCTGGAGCGGAGCGACGGCGGCGAGCGCTTCCTTCGAAGTGGCGTCCTAGGCAGCATCGAGCTTATCAACGACTTTGCCGGTCGGAGCGTCTTCCGGGCCATCATGGTTCCGCGGCTCGCGTTGCTCACCATGTCGCTTCACAGCCGTGTCTTCAGCCAGAAGACCATCCCGGCGATCATTCAAGACGTCCTTCAAAAGGGCGGCGTCACGGACTGCGCCTTCCAGCTCCGGGGCGCCTACGGCGCCGAGGAGCATGTCTGCCAGTACCGCGAGAGTGACTATGCCTTCATCGCCCGGTGGATGGAGCGCGAAGGCATCTACTATCACTTCGAGCACGGGGAGGGCGGCGAGACGCTGGTGCTGGTCGACGAGCGCTCGGCCCATCAGCCCCATGGCGACAAGCCCGTTCGCTATTACCCGCAAAGCGGCGGCGCCAACACGGCGAAGAACACCATCCACGCCTTCACCTGCCGGCATGGCGTCATGCCCGGCACGGTCCGCCTCAAGGACTATGACTACGCCAATCCGGCCGTGGCGGTCGCCGGGCAGGCGTCCGTCAGCGCCAATGGCATCGGCGAGGTCAGCCTGTACGGTGCGCGGTTCTTCTCAGCGGGCGAAGGGGAGCGGCTGGCGCGGATCAAGGCCGAGAGCCTGTCCGCGGCCGGCGTCGTCTACCAGGCGACGGGCGGGGCGGCGACGCTGATTCCTGGGTTCACCTTCGAGGTCGAGGACCATCCGCGGGCCGCGTTCAACACAGAGTATCTGACCACCGAGGTCGAGCACTGGTCCAACCAGTCCCCAGGCGCGCCCGAGCTCCGGGAGCTCGCGCCGTGGGCGGAAATTTATCGTATCGAGGCCAAGGCCATCGCCGCGACGGCGCAGTTCCGCGCGCCGCAGGTCACCGAGTGGCCGCGGATCTACGGCACCGAGACAGCCATCATCGATGGCGCGGCCGTCAGCGACTACGCCCAGATCGACAGCCATGGTCGCTACCGGGTCAAGTTCAACTTCGACGAGAGCGACCTGAGCGGGGGGAAGGCGTCGACCTGGGTCCGGATGCTTCAGCCCCATGGCGGTGGCATCGAGGGCTTTCACTTCCCGCTGCGAGCCGGCGTCGAGGTCATGTGCGCCTTTGCGGGAGGCGACCCCGACCGACCGTCCATCGTCGGGGTCGCGCCCAACGCGCTGACGCCGAGCCCGGTCACGGCGGGAAACAGCACGCGGAACGTGATCCAGACGGGCGGGCGAAACCGGCTCGAGCTGGAAGACCAGGCCGGGCAAGAGCGGATCACGCTGTCGACGCCCCATTCGAACACCTACCTCCGGATGGGGGCGCCCAACGCCGGCGCGACGTATGAAGTCAAGACGGAGGGCCACGCTTTCACGTTCATCGGAGGCTCCTCCGAGAACGTCGTGTGTGGCAACCGAACGGCGCTCACCGTGGGCATCTCCGAGAACGTGGTGGGCGGCTTCCGCTTGAGCGTCACCGGGGGATACTCGGGGAGCTTCATCGCCGGATACTCGCAGAACGTGATCTTGGGCTATCGCAGGACGAGCATCTTCGGCTCTGAAAAGACGACCGTCCATGGGAACCGAGACACCTTCATCAAGGGCAAGCGGACCACGAGGATCAAGGGTGACGACGAGGCCTTGCTCCTGGCCGATCGCGACGTACGGATCATGGGCAGCAGCGTGTTGAATATCCTCGGGAGGCGCACCACCCGTATCACGGGCCGTGACGAGAGCACCTTCGTCGCCGGTCGAGAGACGACGGTCAACGTACTGAACAAAACGACGATCAACGGACGTAGCGAGACCGACGTTACAGGTGCGCGAAAGACGGACATCCGCGGCCCCGCCACCAACAACTATTACGCAGGGCGAAAGACCACTGTCGTAGGGGCGAGCGAGACAACGATCAGAGGTAGCAGCACCACCAAGGTCATTGGTCCAAGAAAGTCCACGATCGTCGGGCCGAGCCAGAAGACTGTCAGGGGCCCCGCCGAAGCCGTCGTGACGGGGCTTTACACGACCAAGATCGGATCGCGCGTCGAGATCATCCACGGAACAAAATACGAGAACATCAAGGGGCTGGCATTCAAGCGCGCCCCCTTGGAAATAAAGAAATTGAACGCGGCGGAGATCGCGACGAAGGGCTACAAAGCTTCGTCCGAGATCCATCTGATCAAGACCCGCCTCGGCCTCTCGAACGCGGATCTGCACATCCTGAAGTGATCCGCCTGCTGCGTGTGGAGCAGGCTCGCGTCCAGCGCTGAGCCGTACGATCCCATCGAGCCCGCTACCCTGGATTCCGCCGGATGAAAATCGTCAAACCCATGCGTCTCGGGGTGCTGCCGAGGGTCTTCATGAACCAGCGCACCCCGCACCTGCTGGTCACCACCTTCGTCGGCTTCTCCTATGATCGGCCGGCCGGGCTGCTCTATGAGCCGACGGTCTGGACCATGGCCGCGGAGGAGCTCGGCGAAGATGGCCTCCTCGACGAGTTCAATCCCAAGACCCGGGGCGAGCTCCTCGTCACGGGCCGCTGCTATCCGCCGGGCCGCATCGCTCGCCCCGCGAGCTCGGTCCGCGTCCAGCTCGGGCCCATCAACAAGAGCCTCTACGTGATCGGCGACCGGACGTGGGGTCTGCTGGGCATGTCGGATCCGACGCCTTTTACCGAGATGCCCGTCACCTGGCGAAATGCCTTCGGCGGAAAGGATTTCGCCAGGAACCCGCTGGGCAAGGGCCACGGCGACAAGAGCGCACCGCTCCCCAACATCGAGTCGCCCAGGCACCTGATCCACGCGCGCAACGACTGCCCGACGCCCGCCGGTCTCGACGGCTATGACCTGACCTGGCCCCAGAGGTTCTCCAAGATCGGCACCCACGACAAAGCGTGGCTCGACGAGTGCTTCCCCGGTTTTGCGCGGGATCTGGACCCGACGCTGTTCAACATGGCCCCGGACGACCAGCAGATCGACGGGTTCTTCCGGGGCGACGAGACCTTCTTGGTCGAGAACATGCACCCCGACAAGCCTCGGATTGAAGGCGCGCTCCCCGGGGTCGCGAGCCGATGCTTCGTCTGCCTCAAGACGCGCGACGGCGTGGCGATCCGCGAGCTTGCCATGAAGCTCGACACGGTGCGCCTGTTCCCGCACCGCGAGCGGGGAGTCGTCCTCTTTCGCGGCGGCATCGAGATCACCTCGGACGACGCGAAGGACGTGGTGGCCGTGCTGGTCGCCTGCGAAGCCATGGGCGCCCCCAGGCCGGTCGCGTATTACCATGACTACCTGACCCCCCGGCTTGGCCCCCCGAACAACGCCCTCCCGGATGACGAAGACGACATGCTCATGCCGGAGCCCGAGGATCCGGAGGCGCCGCCGCTGCCCGATGACAAGCTCTCCGGGCTCGCGTCAAGGCTGAGGCGGGAGGGGTTCCTGGGAGGTACTCCGGCTCGATCCGTCAAGGGCGCGGCCGCGGCTCGGGCCGGTGTCGTCGCCACCGGTGTCCACCCGGCCGGAGCAGAGGAGGACCCCGACGTCCAGGCGATGGAGGCCGAGCTCGCCGAGATGGGGATCGACCCCGAGCACCTCGCCGCCGCAGCCGGCGAGGACGAGGCGGAGCCGGCCATGGACTTGCCGGAGGACACGGAGGAAGACGAGAGCCTCGCGTGGTCCGAGGCGGACGCCGGGGTAAATCACGAGGAGGACGCGGAGCCGATCGCGTCCACGGCCCCGACGACAACCCCCGTCGCGGCAGACGACGACGAGGACGGCGAGGCGCTTCGAGAGCGCGATGCGCTCGTGGAACGGGCCAGGAAGCACCTGCGGGACCATGGCATCGATCCGGAGGCGCATTTCGCGCAAGAGGGCCCCTCCGACGACCTGGCGCCCCTCGATGAATCCGAGGAGGCCCTGGTCAGCTTGGTCGATAGCAAGACCCGCACTGGGTTGAAGGTGCACGGGGTCGACGTCGATGCGTTGTTCGCGAAAGCGCGTCAGAGCGCCGCCGAGCCTCCGAGCGACGTCGCGGTGTCGCAGATCCGCGAGCGCTTGCGGCAGGCGCTGGAGCGCGAGGGCGTCACGCCAGAGAAGACCGAAGAGCTCGTGTCGACGGTGGATTGGCGAGCGTTCGAGGACGAAACCCAGGCCGCCGATGACGCCGACCTCCACGGCACCTACGGCCTCCCCGACGAGGCGCCCGAGGTCGCCCACGCCCTGCCCGAGGAGCCAGCCGGCGACCCCCTGCCAGAGGACGAGGGCCTGGGCGGTGAGCCCACGGGGGACGAGGACGTTGCGTTTGCGGAGGGACTGGACGAGAGGTCTTCGTTCTTCGCTGATCGGGGCGAAGGGGGGCCGCTGCTCGCGCACCTCTTGCCGGCGTCCGCGCCCCTCGACAGCGAGGAGGCTCTGCGACTTCGCCACGAAGTGGAGGCCGGTCACAAGGAGGGGCGGAGCTTTGCGGGGTGCGACCTCACGGGCGCCGACCTCTCTCATCTCGACCTCGAGGGGATCGACCTCTCGGGGGCCATCCTCGAGTCGGCCTTCCTCACCGGGAGCAACCTGCGAAGGGCGACGCTCACAGGGGCCATCCTGGCGCACGCAACCCTGGTGGGCGCGGATCTCTCGGAGGCCAAGCTCGATGGGGTGAACCTCGGCTCGGCGTGCCTGCGGGACGTGAAGGCCGTTGGAGGCGTCGATCTCGGCGAGTCCGTGCTCGCCAAGGCCGACCTCTGGGGAGCGGACTTGTCCGGCGCCAGTCTCTCGGGTGCTGACCTCTCCGAGGCCAATCTCTGCGATACAAACCTGGAGCACGTCGTCGCGGAGAAGGCCAATTTCCAGAACGTGGACCTCACGGGAGCGCGCCTCGTGGGCGCGCGGCTCTCGGGGTGCACGTTCAACGAGGTGAACGTGACCGATGTCGACTTCACGGGGGTCGACCTGAGCTCCGCGACCTTCATCGCCGTCGAGGGCGACGGCGCCATCTTCCGGAACGTCATGGCGAAGGACCTCGCGAGCGTCAAGGGCTCGTCCTTCGCGGGCGCAGACTTCGGCGGCGCGACGCTCACCGGCGCGAACCTGATGGGGACGCGCCTTTGCGGCTGCGACTTCTCTGACGCCGACCTGCGCGGCGCGCTGCTCAACGAGGCTGACTTGACCGAGGCGGCCCTGGATCGCGCGAACCTCGCCGACGCCATGCTGACCGGAGCCAACCTCACCGGCGCGTCCCTCTACGCCGCCGACCTGAGGCAGAGCGTCATGAACGACGCCTGCGTCCGTGGGGCCAACTTCGAGAAAGCCAACCTGTTTGGTGTGTGCGCCGACCGGATGGTTGGAGATAGCGACACGAGCTTCGCGGGAGCCAACCTCAAGCGACTTCGGTTGATACAGGCCTAGAGGCAACATGGACAGGGAAGCGCTGCGCGAGCTGATTGAACAGGGCGAGGTCGTCTCGGAGCTGGACCTGTCGGGCCGCGACCTCTCGGGTCTCGACCTCTCCGGCGGGATCTTCGAGGATGTCCGCTTCACGGGCGCCAACCTCGCGGGCGTCAAGGTGCGCGAGGCGATCTTTCACCGCTGTGACCTCACCGGCGCCAACCTGAAGGGGCTGGATTTTCACCTTGGCAGCGCGGTGAACTGTACGCTCGCGGGGGGGGTGCTCGCCGGCGCCTCTCTGGTGGGAGCGGGCTTATCGGATGTGGATCTTGAATCGGCCGATCTGACCGGAGCTGACCTCTCGCTGGCCGACATCTCGCGAGCGAACCTCAAGAACGCCCGACTGGTCCGTGTCAACCTGACCGACGCCAACCTGTTTCAGGCCGAGGTCGGAGGCGCGGACTTCTCGCAGGCCAACCTGACCAAGGCCGTCCTGTTCCGTCAGGACCTGTCCCAGGCCACCCTCACGGGCGCCACCTTCGTGGAGGCGATCCTTGTCGAGGTGCGGCTGGGGCCCAAGGACTTCCGTCGGATGGACCTCAGCAGGACGCAATTCACCAACGCCGACCTGCACGGCTGCGACTTCTCCGGGGCCACGCTGACGCAATGCAACTTCACGGGCGCCAACCTGACCGCGGCTCGATTGGATGGAGCCACCGCCCGCATGGCCGTCTTTGTCGAGGCGACCTTGATGAACGCGAGCCTCGCCGAGGCCGACCTGAGCCAGGCGCTCCTCGTCGATGCGCGCGCGGACGTCGCGGACTTCTCGGGCGCGCGGCTCGATGCGAGCGTCTGGCACCGGGCGAGCTGCCCGGGGGCCCGCTTCTGCCGGGCAGACCTGAGCTATGCAGACCTCTCCCACGCCGACGTGTCCTTCGCTGACCTCTCCGGTGCGACGCTCTCGCGCGCGCGGCTGCATCGTGTGAACGACAAGGGCACGATCTGGCCACCGAGCAAGGCGCTGGCGCACGGCGACGACCAGGATATCAAAGAAGCAGAAGACTGGCAGGCCAACGTTCTCGGGAGGCCCGCCGGGGGTCAAAGCACCCCTCACTCATGAGGAAACCATGCAGAGCGTAGCAAGGGCGAGACACTACGAGCGGGCATCCTACGGCGAGCACGGCGCCGTGGTCCGCGTCGATGACTCCGCGTACATCGTCGAGACCGAGGAGGGCGAGGTCCGCGCGAGGCGGGCGACGAGCTGTCTCTTGGAGCCCGCCGCCGGAGACCTGGTGCTCCTCGCCACCGTGAGCGGCGCGCGCTACATCCTGGCCGTCCTCGAGCGGGAGGAAGGCGCGCCCTCACGCCTCGTCTCCGACGGGGATCTCCAGATTCGGCTGCAGAGCGGCTCGCTGAGCCTCGCAGCGCCGGACGGGGTACACCTGCGCTCCGGCAAGGACCTCTCCATGGTCGCGTCGACCTTCCGTGTCCAGGCCAAGGAGGGGCACGTCGCGCTGGAGCTGTTCTCGTTCGTCAGCAAGATGGCTCGCGGGGAGATCGACCGGGCCAAGCTGATTGGCCGGAGCCTCGACTCGCAGCTCGAACGGCTGTTGCAGAGGGTGAAGCGCTCGTACCGCATCGTGGAAGAGGCCGACCATGTGCGCGCCGAGCGCATCGACTATGCGGCGAAGGGCAACGTCGCCCTCCACGGCGAGAACGCCAAGATCACCGCGGCGCACCTCGTGAAGATCGATGGCGACCAGATCCAGGTAGGGTGACCGGATATGTGCTTTGCAGTTACCTCGGGCGGTGGACTCGACCTCGGCATCCCGGATGTCTGCTTGCCGGGACCCGTCCCGTACCCAAATATGGCCAACAAATCCATGGGGACGGCCTTCGCGCGCAAGGTCCTTCTGGGGCGCGGTCCCGCCCATACACTGCAAACCACCATTCCCATCTCCTTCGGCGATACCCCCGGGGTCCTCGGCGGCGTGGTCTCCCGTCGCTTCATGGGCCCCTCGCGGCGTCTCGTCCCCTATCCCAAGCTGCTCGTGCAGAACAAGCCGGCGGTGCGGCTCGGCGCCACGGGCATTCAGAACCAGATCAACACGAACGGTACGACCATCGTCCCGAGCCAGGTCAAGGTTCTGCTGCTCTGACGTCCACCCGGTCGTCCGCGAGGACGACCCCAGACCCTGCGCTGTTCTGCCCGGTGAGGGACACAAGCATGGCCATCCATGAGCACGCCCGCGTCCGCTTGGCGATCATTCAAAAGAAATACGGCAGTCGGCTGGACCAGGGCAGGAGCGGGTCTGACCTGCCCGACCGGCGCGAGCGGTTCAATGGGGATTTTCGGCGGATCCTGGCCGACATCCTCGTGCCCGCGTTCGAAGCCATCGGCGATGAGCTCGCCTCGTCGGGCCATGCCTGCCGGATCGAGCGTGACGTGGGCGAACAGACCCCCAGCATCGAGCTTCACGTCCTGCTCCGGGGCGTGCCGGCGGACGCAAACAACCTGATCCGCCTCTTCTCCAGCGCCGACGCCGAGGGCGATGGAGAGGTGATCGCCGAGGTCAACGTTCGCCAGACCTTGACCGAGCTCACGCGGTTTCGGGCGCTGTCCCGGATCACCCAGGAGGTGGCGGAGCAGATGTGCGTGGACGCCATCGAGCACATCTTCGCCTGCAACGCTCGCTGAGCGCTCGAACAGCGGCCTTCGCCGTGAGTCGCCGCCCGCCGGCGCTGGTGCGAGGGGCCACGTCGTCGAGCGCGCGGCGCTGAATTCCCTTGCCGGCGCCGATCGGCGCGTGGATGCTCCCCCCGGATGCGCGGGTCGCGCAGAAAGGATGAGCGTCGAGGCCATGGACGAGCTCGTACGACAGGTCGCGGAGAAGGTGGGCATCTCGGAGGACAAGGCCCGCGTGGCCGTGGAGACGGTGGTCAATTTCCTCAAAGAGAAGCTCCCCGCTCCGCTCGCCGCCCACGTCGACACCGCGCTCGGCGCGGCGGCCCCGGTCATCGCCAACCTGGACGTCGGCAGCCTCGCGGGCTCCCTCGGCGGCCTCTTCGGCAAGAAGTAGCATCGCCTCCTTCGCTGGCGCTGCCCGCCCTCTCCATTCCTCCGAGCTTCCTCCGAGCTCCTCACCCGCTCCTGACCTCGGCGGCGCGGCCTCCGCGCCTCGAGGCAGAGGCGCGCTCCTCATGTCCAGGACGCGCTCGGGCCTCGTCGCTTCGCCCGGCGTGAGCACGCCTCCTCGTGCGCCCCCGGCGTTTCACGGCTCCGTCCTGGCCCGGCTCGCGCGGCGCGACCGTGGCCTCGATCTGGGCTGAGCCTTCGCATCCGCCGGGCGTTCTGGCCCCGGAGCGGCCGTCGCGGGCACGGCGGGCGGCGACAAACGTGGAAAGGCGCGGGATCCCTGGACGATGCGCGCGCCGCGATGGATAGCCGCTGCACAGGCGGGCTCCGGCACCGGGCTTGCGAGCATCGACGACCTGGAGAAGCACCCGCCCACCTCTCTCTTCGCGGGCGGTCCTGCTTCCGGGGCGAGAGGAGCGATATTCCATGGCGTCCGTGATCGGCGGCGAAGCCGCGTTCATCGGGTCCTTGACTGAACTGATCGAGCTCAATTGGTCCGCGGTGGACGCGCTACGAGCGGCGCTCTCACGGATGAGCCGCCCAGGCGACAAGAGCCGACTCGCGAGCTTCTTGAACGATCATGAGCGCCACCTCGAGGCGCTCGCCGCCCTGGCCCACGAGCTCGGCGACCCGCCCGTGGAGACCGCCGTCCGACCCAAGCTGAAGTGCAAGGCGCTGACGAACGGGATGGTCGGAGATCGCGCCATCCTGGAGGCGATGAGACATTACGAGGAGGACAGCTGCGCTGCTTACGAACGGATGATATCGTCCCGTGAAGGTCTCTCCGACCGTGCGCGCGACCTCCTCCGGCACTCGCTCGCGGTGGAGCGGCGTCACCGCGAGTGGTTCTCGGAGCAGCTCGACGCCCGGCAAGGGCTCCTGCTCCTGCCGCTGTAGCGAGCGCCCCGGTCTACTCGGCGCTGCCTGCCTCGATCCCGATCGTGTATCATCGACGCGATGATTCGTCCTCTGGTCCTTGCCTCCCTTGGCCTCGCCGTCTCCCTCCTGGGCTGCGACGAGCCCCAGAAGCCCGCCGCCCCGGCCGCATCGGCCGCTCCCGCCGCTCAGGCGCCTGCCTCCGCGCCGCCCGTCGCGAGCCCGGCAGCCGCGGCCAGCGCGCCGCCGAAGAGAGAGGTCGTGTGCACGAAGAGCGACCCGGTGACCTTCACGCATCCGGCGCTCGAGGCCAGGGTGCGGCAGCAGCTCCAGAAGCCCGAGGGGCCGATCAAGCGCGCCGAGCTCAAGAACATCAAGACCATGAACCTGTCCGACGCCCAGGGGCTCGACGAGCTCGATCCCTGCCTCTTCCCCGAGCTCACGGGCGTCAAGGGGCTCTACCTGCCGCCGGGCAAGATCGACGATCTCCGCCCGATCAAGGGCCTGCTCCGGCTGGAGTCGCTGCGCGTCTCGGCCACCCTGGTCAAGGACCTCTCCCCGCTCGCCGGCCTCGTCAAGCTCGACCGGCTCGACATCGGCCGCACGCCCGTGAGCGACCTCTCCCCGCTCGCCGGCCTCACCAGCCTGACCGAGCTCCAGATCGATGAGACCGAGGTGACGGATCTGGGCCCGCTCGCCGGCCTGAAGAAGCTCGAGATGCTCCAGATGAAGCGGACGCGGGTGAGCGACGTGTCGCCGATCCGGGATCTCAAGAGCCTGAAGAGCGTGTACCTCGAGGGCTCGCGGGTCGACGACGCGAGCCCGCTCCGGAGCATCCCGGGGATCAAGATCCACGAGGGCTGACACGCCGGGCAGCGCGTCGCCGCCGCGCCGCGACGAGCGCCGCCGCCGCCGCGAAGAGCCCGAGCGGCCGGCCCGCCGCTGCCCCGCCCGCGCCGGCCGCGCCGAACTCGCAGCGGAGCTCGCCGTGGATGCGGCCGTTCCCGCCGTTCATGTGGGGCACATCGATCGCCGCGCCTCCCGTGCCGGCAGCGCCGCCGGAGCCGCCGGAGCCGCCGGCGCCGGGACCGCCGCCTTCGCCCGGCAGCGGCGGCGTGTCGATGACGTAGAGCGCCGGCGCGGAGCCCTGCGCCAGGAACGGGCGCGGCGGCAGCGCCGGGCCGAGCGGCAGCGCGGCGAGCCGCGCGGCCGGCCACACGAGGGCCTCGTCCGGATCGAGCCGCCATGCGGCGGCGACCTCCGCGTCCGGCACCGCCCGCCGCTCGACGCCGTCGACGAGCCAGAGGGACGCAGCGCCGTCGTCGCCGCGCACGAGCAGCGGCGACGAGGGGAATGCGTCGCCCTCGGGGAGCGCCTCGAGCGCCGCGTCCGGCGCGCCGGCGACGTCCCAGAACCGCGAGAACCCCCAGGCGCCCAGCGCCTCGAGGTCGCCGAGCGGCCGCCTCACGCCGTCGGGCAGATCGAGCGGGCACGCGAGCGCCTTCGGGCTCCCCTGGAGCTCGATCGCCTCGCCGCTCAGCGCGTCGACCCCGTAGGCCCGGACGGCGTGATCGCCGCCGAGCAGGCTGAGCGGCACCGGCGCCTCGAAGCCGTGCGCGCACGGGCCGGGCGGCTCGCAGAGGTCGTCCCGGCGCCGGTCCGCCGGGACGGTGTGGCCCTCGGCGCCCGCGTCGGTCGCCGCGGCGTCGAAGTAGAGCCGCGCGCTGCCCGGCGCGCCCTCCGCGTCCGGGTCGCGGGCCCAGCCGCGGATGCCGGCGCAGTCCGCGGTCTCCAGGGCGCCCTCGGGAGGCTTGTTGAGGAGCGCCTGGTACGAGGCCACGAGCGAGGTGTAGGGCGGCACATACACGAGGCCGACGCCGCTCAAGGACTGCCGCACGTTGAAGTGCAGGTGAATCGTCGTCGGCGTGCCGCCGAAGACGTTGGATACCTTGCCGATGCGCTCTCCCCGCGACACGTCCTGTCCCGGCGAGACCTGGACATCGGACATGTGCAGGTAGTCGTAGCGAGTCCCATCCTCGCCGGTCAGGTACACGGAGTAGCCGCCGATGCTCGTGATGATGCCGTCCGCCACCGCGACGACCCAGTACTTCCCCGCCTCGCAGGTGGGCGGCCGGACGTCCTGCCCCTGGTGACCCGCGCCGGAGGGGCAGAGCGGCATGTCCCACGACCGCGACTCGCAGTAGTTGTCGCGCCACGGATAGGCGTAGTTGTCCGCGTCGCACTGTCCCCCGCGCGGGCCGGCGCCCCCGCCTTTGCTGTACACCTGGGAGTTCGCGAACGCCGGGCCCTCCTCGAGGGGAAAGCGCATGGACGGCGCATACACGACGCCGTCGGCGCGCCCCGCGCCCGAGCCGGGGACGAGCTCGCCGGCCGGGTGGTAGGAGAACGGATCGGCCGCGGCCGTGGTGGGCAGGAGCGCGAGCGCGGCGGTCGCGAGGAGCGGGGTGGCGGCGGGGCGGGGGCGACGGAGGCGAGGCGCGGAGCTCATGGCCTGTCTCCCGCCGCCTTTGCGCCGACGCCGCCCACGTAGACGAGCTCCGAGGCGAGCTCGCGGAGGAGCGCGTCCGAGGCGCAGGGCGGCGCCTCGGGCGACGCGCACTCGACGTCGAGCGCGTACGAGACGCCGTTCTCGAGCCAGGACGCGGTCCAGATACCCTCGTTCGCCGTGATGAACGCCGGCGCCCCGCGCACGGAATGGGCCCCTTGGAGCGGTGGAATACCCGGAACTTTGCGCGCGAGACGGGTCATTGCGAGCGAGACGGTGATCGACTCCGTCCTTGCCCAGAACGAGGTCCAGTGCTCCTTGGCCACGATGACCGGCGCCGCGAGGAGCGCGCGCCGGGACGGCACGAGGACCGGGACCTGCGAGGTCCTGGCCGCGTGCGCCGCCGTCGTGGGCAGCGCCGCGAGCGCGCTCCGATCGACCGAGGCGGGAGGGGGCCAGGTGACGGCGGAGATCACCGGCGCCACCGCGACGGACAGCGGCTGGGGGGCCGCCGGGTCGCGCGGCGTGTCGGAAGGGGGGGCGGTCGGATCGCACGCGGCGACCGCGGCTGAGAGGAGGATAACAACAGCAATGGGCACGCCGCGCATGAGCACTCCCGGAAAGGGACCCTCGATTCTAGTCGAAAAAATGCATCCTTGACCAAGAGATGACGGGGCGCGCGCAAGATATCGTCGGAGTGTGACCGGGACGACTTGACGCTCTGCGCGAGGGCGCCGCGTGAGGGCGCGTCGCGCGTGCGGGTGTGTCCAACGAGACCGGCCATCCGCCACGCGTGCGTGAGCTCAGGTGTCGACGATGCCTGTCACCCTTCGGATCGAGGTGGACATCGCGGTGGCCTCGACCAAGCGCGCTCCGGCCCAATCGAACGTGCGCGGCAATGTGCGGAGCGCGCGGCCTTCGTCGATCAACTCCTGATCTCCGGCGGAGCGCGCCAGAGCGCACCGGAGCCGGGGTGATCCGGTGCCGCCGCAGCAGTACGTCCCGCCGCGCCGCGCCTCGCCGCGCCTCAGAGCGTCGTCCCGCGCCCCGCTCTCGCCAGCGCCTGGTCGAGCGCGCTCGGGCTGAAGCCGACGAGGATCTGCCCCCGCACGTCGATGATCGGGATGCTGCCGCCGCGCTGGTGGGTCTTCGCGAGCTTGTCCTGCATCTCGGCGGCCGCGGCAGCGTCCTCCTCGATGTCCTTGACGACCGCGGCGACGCCCTTGGCGCGCAGGTAGTCCGCGGCCTGGTGGCACGGCTTGCACCACGACGCGCCGTAGATGATCACCGTGACCCCGGCGAGCTGGCTCGGCGCCGCCGGCGCGCCCGCGCCCGCAGAGCCGCCGGGGCCCGGCGCCGCCGCGGGCGGGGGCGCCGTCTTCGCGATGTGCTCGGCGCGCCGCTTCTCCAGCAGCGACTCCCATTCCCGCCGCGGCATCGTCCGGACCGCATACGTGCCGTCCGGGCGCTTCTGCGTCAGATCCGCGACGTAGAACACGTCGCGCGTCCCCTCCGTCCGGTCCGAGAGCATGGCGCGCACCATCGAGCGGCCCTCGGCGGGCACGTCGGCCGGGTGGAGCTCGACGTGCGTGTCGCCCTTCTCGTCGACCCACGTGAGCATCAGGCTCGCCGTCTCGTCGCGCAGCTCGAGCGGCGGCAGCTCGGCGGAGGCCTGCGCCGGGGCGGTGCCGTCGTCGCGCTGCTCCTTGCACGCCGGCGCGAGCGCCGCCGCGGCGAGCGCCAGCAGGACCGCCGCGAGCCGGGCGCCGGCCGTCCACGCGACGCACGCGCCGCGCACGCCGCTCGTGCCCCGCGCCCCGCGCCCGCCGCCCGGCGCCGGCCTCACGCCTCGCCTCCCACCGTCGCCGCCGAGGCCCCGAGCTCCTCGCTGAGCGCCATCCACTCCGCCATCGCCGCGTCGACGCGCTTCGCGAGCGCCTGCTCCTCGCGCGCCGCCGCCGCGAGCTTCGCCCAGTCGCCGCCCGGGTCCTTCTTCAGCGTCTCGCGCATCTCGGCGAGCTTCGCCTCGCCGGCCGCGATCTCCGCCTCGAGCTCCTTCACCCGCTTGCGCTTGCGCTCCGCGGCCCGCGCCGCCGCCTTGTCGCTCTCGAACGTCCGCCGGCGCGCCGCCGCGTCCCCCGCGTCCCCCGCGCCCCCCGCGTCCGGCGGCGGCATCGTGGCGCCGCTCCGCCGCACCGCGCGGCCCGGCTTCGCGCCCTTGTCGGCCGCGGCGCCCCTCGCCGGCTCCTCGCGCGGCGCGGGCGCGGGCCCGCTCGCGCCCCGCTGCGCCCCGCGCCGGCCTCCGGCCGCCGCGCGCTCCTCCGCCTCGCGCGCCGCCGCCTCGGCCGCGAGCTTCTCGAGGTTGTCGCGGTAGTCGCGGAAGCCGCCGGGATAGATGTCCACGCGCCCCTCGCGCACGGCGACGGTGCGCGTCGTCACCTGCTCCAGGAACCGCCGGTCGTGCGAGACGAGCAGCACCGTGCCCTCGAAGCCCGTGAGCGCCTCCTCGAGGATCTCGGCGGCGGGGATGTCGAGGTGGTTCGTCGGCTCGTCGAGGAAGAGCAGGTTGCGCGGCTCGAGCAGCAGCTTCGCCAGCGCGAGCCGGCTCCGCTCGCCGCCCGAGAAGCCCTGCACCTTCCGGAGCGCGTCGTCCCCGTAGAAGCGGAAGCGCGAGAGGTACTGGCGCGTCGCGTCGACGTTCATGTCGGCGCGGACGCTGCGGATCTCCTCGACCGCGGTCTTCGACGGGTCGAGCGAGCCGAGGTGCTGGTCGAAGTAGCCCTGGCAGAGGTTCGTCCCGCGCCGCACGTCGCCGGCGTCCTCGGGCGCGCCCGCGCCGGCGAGCAGCTTGAGCAGCGTCGACTTGCCGGTCCCGTTGGGGCCGACGACGCCGACGCGGTCGCCGCGCCGGAGGAGGAGGTCGACGCCGGAGAAGAGCGTGCGCCCGCCGCGGGAGGCGCCGAGCCCGCGCGCGTCGAGCACGATGTCCCCGCTGCGCGGGGCGGGCGCGAACCGGAACCGGACCTTCTCGGCGACCGCCCAGACGTCCTCGGGCCGGTCGACGGTCTCGAGCTTGTCGAGCATCTTGCGCCGGCTCTGCGCCTGCTTCGTCTTCTGGCCGGCGATGTTGCGCCGGATGAAGTCCTCGGTCTTGGCGACGAACGCCTCCTGCCGCTCGGCGAGCTCCCGCTCCCGGGCGAGGTCCTCCTCGCGGGCGACCGCGTAGTCGCTGTACTTGAGCGGGTAGACCCGGAAGCTGCGCTGCCCGAGCTCCATCGTGTTCGGGCAGACGGCGTCGAGGAAGGCGCGGTCGTGCGAGACGCAGAGGAGCGCGCCGCCGAGGCCCGCGAGGTGCTTCTCCAGCCAGGTGATGGTCTCGATGTCGAGGTGGTTCGTGGGCTCGTCGAGCAGGAGGAGGTCGGGCTCGATGGCGAGCACGACGCCGAGCTGCAGGCGCCCGCGCTCGCCGCCGGACAGGCTCTCGACCGGGCGCTCCATGTCGGCGGGCGAGAACCCGAGGTGGGCCGCGATGATCTCGACGCGGCGCTCGAGGTCGTCGCCGCCGACGATGTGGTACCGATCGGTGAGGTCGCTGAGCCGGGCGAGGTCGGCCTCGCTGCCGCTGGCGGCGTCGTGCTGCGCCGCGGTGAGGGCGTGGCGCAGCTCGAGGACCTCGGAGAACCCGGAGAGGAAGGCCTCGAGCACCGTGCCCGCGGCGTGGAGCTCGTGCGACTGCCGGAAGTAGGCGACCCGGATCCCCTTGCGGATCACGACCGAGCCCGTATCGGGGGTGAGCTCGCGGGCGACGAGGCGGAGCAGCGTCGATTTGCCCGCGCCGTTCGGCGCGACGAGCGCGGCGCGCTGGCCTGGCTCCAGGGAAAAGGTGATGCCTTGGAAGAGCTTGTCGGCGCCGTAACCGAAGCTGAGGTCGGCGACCTGGAGGACCGTCATTGCGGCCGAGTTCTAGCATGGGTCGGGCGCGCGCAAGGGCGCCCGGGCGCGGGGCCCGACAGCGCGCCGACAGCGCTGGATGACAGTCGGTCCTGGCGGCGCGGGCGGCGCAGGGGAGGGGGCGCCTCGCCCGCTCGGCGAGCGGGGCGCCCGCGGGCTCAGGTCTCGACCATCGCCGCCTTGACGGCCGGTCGCTCCATCATGCGGCCGAGCCAGCCCTGCAGGTGCTTCTGCTCGGAGACGTCGATCTTCGCCGCCGGGAGGCCCCAGCCGAGCACGGACGCGAGGTCGAGATCCGCCAGGGTACAGCGCTCGCCGGTGAGGTACGGGCGGCCGGCGAGGTGGCCGTCGAGGATGCGGAGCAGGCCGCGCGTCTCGGTCAGGGCCTGCTCGGCCTGCTTCGCGTCGCGCAGCTCCTCCGCGAAATAGTCGCTCGTGTTCGCGATGTAGCGGAACAGGGCGGCGGCGAGGCTGACCTGGCCCCAGACGAGCCAGGTCAGGGCCGTGAGCTGCTCGGGCGAGCCGGGGGCCGGCCACAGGCCCTTCTGGACGCCGTAGCGCTCGCCGAGGGCGATCTGGATCGCCACCGCCTCGAACATCGGGGTGCCGTCGATCACGAGGGTCGGCACCTTGCCATTGGGGTTGAGGGCGAGGAACGCCGGCTTCTTCTGGTCTCCGGCGCGCAGGTCGACCCGGACGGCCTCGTGGGGGAGGTCGAGCTCGGCGAGCGACAGGCTGATGCGCCCGGCGCTGGACATCGGAGAGTAATAGAACGTGATGGACATGGGGGTAGCCTCCGGCGCCCCTTGTAGTTGATCCGACTCGCCGACGTCACGCCCGACGTGCAGCGGAACCCCGGGCTGGTTCGGATCTCGCTGGCGCGACGGATGCGCGGCATTTGCCGTGCGGAGCAAGAATCCGACGTGGGGGGGTGGTGAGCTGGCGAAGGGCGAAGGGGGCGGTCCTTCGCTGGTCGTGCCTCCGAGCCGGAGATGCGCCGAGACCGAGGACATCGGCAGCGGCCGCGTGCCTGTGGGGTGACGCCTCGCCGGCGGCTCCGGCGTTGAGCGGGGCCGCACTCGATCCAGGGCTCTGTCCCGGCGTCCTGCTCCTCGCCCGCGAGCTTCGATGATCGATGGGGGCGGGGGATGGTGATTACATCAGCTCATCTTGTCGGAGCCGCTCGCCAGCCGCGCCAACGCGCGGATACGATTGACAATGGAGTGCTCATGCTGCTCCAGTAGATTGGAATCGATACGTGACTGTCTCGACCTTAATTCGCTCTGCAAGCCACGGCGCCAGAAGCTCCCCGAAAAAACCGACGGTCTCCGCCCTCCCGACCGGGAGCGAGGTGCATGGCGCATTTTTCCAGCAAGCCCGTGAGCACCTCCGGGTTCGTCACGGCGCGGCGCGACCCGGGCGACCCGAGCGACCCGAGCGACCCGAGCGACACGACAACTCGAGTTGATCCACGAATTCTGCATAAATCATCGTTAAACTCCGCTCATGGCATTCGCGAACGTTTGATTGGTTACTGATCGGCAATACATTTAACTAAACTTGCGTAAGCCCTTGTTTCCTGTAATGATTGCCATGGGGGAGGGGCTGTGCTCTCGGTGTCTCGGCCCTGAGATCTGGCCGGCGCCGGAGCTCCATCGGAGGCGAGGTCTCTTCACCTCTCCTGAAGGAGACGGCTATGTCGCGCGACCCACTGACGCAGCGCTCCACCCTTGCCGAGGTACAGAAATGGCTCACGGAGAGGATCGCGGAGCGCTCGGGCGCGCCGCCACGGTCGATCGATCCCGGTGCGCGGTTCAGCCATTGCGGGCTCGACTCCATGGCTGCGATGAGCCTGATCGCCGCGCTGGGGGAGGCCATCGGGCGGCCGCTCCACCCCACGCTGATATGGGAGTGCCCCACGATCGAGCGGCTGGCGCGTCACGTGGCCGAGGGACCGAGCCTCTCGCCTGCTCCTCGCGGCGCGCGCCCGGGTGAGGGGGCACTCGGGGCGCGGGGCGCCGAGCCCATCGCCATCGTCGGTGTCGCCTGCCGGTTCCCGCAAGCGCCGGACCGTGACGCCTTCTGGCGGCTCCTGCGGGGCGGCGTGGACGCGACCTCCGACGTCCCTCCGGGGCGGTGGGAGGTCGACGCGCTCTACAGCGCCGATCCCGGCGCTCCCGGGAAGATGAGCGCGCGCCGTGGCGGGTTCCTGGACCAGGTCGACCATTTCGATCCGCAATTCTTCGATATCTCGCCACGCGAGGCCGTCCAGATGGACCCCCAGCAAAGGCTGATGCTGGAGCTCTCGTGGGAGTCGCTGGAGGACGCCGGCGTGCCGCCGCGGTCGCTCGAGGGCAGCCAGACCGGCGTGTTCTTCGGCGCCATGTGGGGCGATTACGCGAGGGTGAATGGCGGCCATATCGACGCGATCGTCCAGCATACGGCCGCCGGGCAGGACCTGAGCATCCTCGCCGCCCGGGTCTCCTATGCGCTCGGCCTCCAGGGGCCCAGCCTGCACGTGAACACCGCCTGCTCCTCGGCGCTCGTCGCGGTCCACCTCGCGTGCCAGAGCCTGCGGCTTGGAGAGTGCGACCTCGCGCTCGCCGGAGGCGTGAACCTGATCGTCGCCCCGGAGAGCATGGTCGCCATCTCCAAGTTCGGGGCGCTCGCGCCCGACGGCCGCTCGAAGGCCTTCGACGCGCGCGCAAACGGGTATGCCCGCGGCGAGGGCGGCGGCGTGGTCGTGCTCAAGCCGCTCTCCCTCGCGCTCGCGGCCGGCGACCCCATTTACTGCGTGATCCGCGGCAGCGCCGTCAACAACGACGGGCTCAGCAACGGGCTCTCCGCGCCGAACCCGAAGGCGCAGGAAGCCCTCCTCCGCGAGGCCTACGCGCGCGCGCGGGTGAGGCCGGAGCAGGTCGATTACGTCGAGGCCCACGGCACCGGCACCATCCTCGGAGACCCCATCGAGGCGAGGGCGCTGAGCGCCGTCCTGTGCGCAGACCGCCCGCCGGAGCGGCCGCTCCGGATCGGGTCCGTCAAGACCAACATCGGCCACCTAGAGGGCGCCGCGGGCATCGCCGGGCTCATCCGCGTCGCGCTCTCGATGCGGCACCTGGAGCTGCAGCCGAGCCTCCACTTCGAGCAGCCGAATCCGCACATCCCGTTCGACGATCTGCGGCTCTCGGTGCAGCGAGCGACGGAGTGGTGGCCCGAGAAGGAGCACGGGCCGGCCCTGGCCGGCGTCAGCTCCTTCGGATTCGGCGGGACCAACTGCCACGTCGTGCTCGAGGCGGCGCGGCGCCGGGATGCGCACCTCCTGCCGCTGTCCGCGCCGAGCGCAGGGGAGCTCGCGGCGCTGGTCCGGCGCGTCCATGCGCTCGCCACCTCGAGCGGCGAGCGGCCCCACGTGCAGGCGCTCTGCGGCGCGGCCGCGGCGCGGCTCAGCGGGGAGGAGCACAGGGGGGAGGAGCACAGGCTCGCGCTCACCGTCTCCTCCCATGAAGAGCTCGCCGCGCGCCTCGACGCCCTCCTGGCCGTGCACGCGCAGCCGGGCGGCTCGATCGGCGAGGCGACTGGCCAGCCGCCGAAGATCGCCTTCGTGTTCGGAGGGCACGGCTCGCAGTGGCTCTCCATGGGGCGCGATCTCCTGCAAGATGAGCCCGTCTTCCGGTCGACCCTGCAGCGATGCGACGCGGCGATGCAGCCGCACGCGAGCTGGTCGCTGCTCGCCGCGCTGGCGACGGGCGACGAGCGCCTGCTCGAGGAGGCCGACGTCGTCCAGCCTACCATCTTCGCGATCCAGGTCGCGCTCGCGGCGTTATGGCGATCCTGGGGTATCGAGCCGGATGCGGTGGTGGGGCAGAGCATCGGCGAGGTCGCGGCGGCCTGTGTCGCTGGCGCGTTGACCCTCGAGGACGCCGCCGCCGTCATCTGCGCCATGGGCAGGCTGGTCAGGCAGAGGAGCGGCTCGGGCGGGGTGGCCGTCCTGGAGCTCTCCGTCGCCGACACGGCGCGCGCGCTCGAAGGCCACGAGGGCCGCCTCTGGATCGCGGGGAGCAACAGCCCGGGATCCACCCTGGTCTCGGGGGAGGCGGCGGCGCTGGAGACGCTGCTCCAGGCGCTCGCCGATCAGGGGGTGACGGGCAGGCAGGTCCGGATGGATTACGCCTCGCACAGCCCGCACATGGACGCGCTGTGCCCCGAGCTCCAGCGCGCCCTCGGGGGGATCGCGCCGCGCGGCGGCGGGACGCCGATCTACTCGACCGTGACGGGGGCGCGCCTCGACGGCGCGGCGCAGGACGCCGCGTACTGGGCGCGCAACCTGCGGGAGCCGGTGCACCTCGCCGGCGCGCTCGATCGGCTGATCGACGACGGATACAGCGTCTTTCTCGAGCTCGATCCTCACCCCGTCCTCACCCATGCCGTCGCGTCCAGCCTGGCCCGGAAGGGACGGAGCGGCGTCGCGCTGCCGTCGCTGCGGCGGGACGAGGCGGCCCGGGCGTGCCTGCTCGACTCGCTGGGGGCCCTGTACATGCTCGGCGCGCCTGTCGCGTGGCGCCGGCTGGCTTCACCCGGCGCGCCGGACGCCCTGCCGGTGCCGATCGAGGGGCCGCGCGCTCCCGGGCCGGACGCGGCCTCCCGACGAGCGGAGGCGGGCGAGCCTGCCCCGCCCGACCTGCTCGTGCTCTCGGCGCGCTCCAGGCCGGCGCTCCTCGCGCTCGCGGGATCGGTGGCGTCCCGGCTGCGCTCGCCGGAGAGCGCTCTGCTGCGCGATGTCTGCTACACGGCGAGCGTCCGGCGCAGCCATCTCGAGCACCGGCTGGCTGTCGTGGGCTGCTCGCAGGAGGAGATGGCCGGCGCCCTCGACGACCTCGCGCGCGGCGGCGTCGCGCGTGCCGGCGCGGCGCAGGGCGAGGCGCCGCCGGGGCAGCGCCCCACGGTGGCGCTCGTGTTCTCGGGCCAGGGGTCGCAATGGCCGGGGATGGGGCGGGCGCTCCTCCGGCAGGAGCCGGTCTTCCGCGACGTGGTGGAGGCGTGCGACAGGCTGCTCGCGACGCTCGCCGGCTGGTCGCTGCTGGAAGCGCTCGAGGCGCCGGAGGCCTCGTCGCGCCTGCACGAGACGCAGGTGGCCCAGGCCGCGCTGTTCGCGGTGCAGGTCGGGCTCGCGGCGCTCCTCGGCTCCTGGGGGATCGCCGCGGACGCCGTGATCGGGCACAGCGTCGGGGAGATCGCGGCAGCGCACGTCGCCGGGGCGCTCAGCCTCGAGGAGGCGGTGCGCATCGTCCACCACCGGGGACGGCTCATGCAGCGGGCGACCGGGCTCGGGAAGATGGTCTCCGTCCAGGCGTCCCCGGAGCAGGCGGCGCGCGCGCTCGAAGGATACGAGGGGCGGCTCTCGATCGCCGCCGTCAACGACCCCGGCTCGGTCGTGCTGTCCGGCGACGCGGCGGCGCTCGGCGAGGTGGTGGCGGAGCTCCGGCGCGCCCGGGTGCACTGCCGCGAGCTGCCGGTGAACTACGCGTTCCACAGCCCCCAGATGGAGCCGTTCCGGGGGGAGCTCGCGAGCGCGCTCGGGGAGATCGCGCTGCGCCGCGCGGACAGGCTCATGGTGAGCACCGTGACGGGCGACGGCATCGGCGGCGAGGAGCTCGACGCGTCGTACTGGGCGAGGAACCTCCGGGAGCCGGTGCTCCTCGCGCGCGCGATCGAGAGCGCCGTGACCGCCGGACACCGGATCTTCCTGGAGGTGGGGCCGCACCCTGTGCTCTCGGCCAACGTGCAGCGGTGCCTCTCGGCGCGAGGGGTCGACGGGCTGGTCGCCCCGACCTTGCGCCGGGGCCGCGACGAGCGGCGCTGCCTGCTCGAGTCGCTGGGCGCCCTCCACACGCGCGGGTGCCCGGTCGAATGGGCCCGGATGTATCCGACGGGCGGGCGCTGCGTGCCGCTGCCGGTTTATCCCTGGCAGCGGAAGCGATACTGGCTGGAGGCGCCCGGGGACACGCGGCGGCGCGAGGCGCCGGGCGCGCCCCCTCCGGCGCTCCCGTCGCTCCTCCGGTCGGCCGACGCGGCGGCCTTCGCGGCGCAGCTCGGGCTCTCGGCGGCGCTCTCGACCGAGGAGCTCGGCCTCGTCGGCCGGGTGCTCGAGGCGCTGCGGGCAAGGGTGGATCAGGAGCGCGCGGAGGCGGAGATCCAGCCGTGGCTCCATGAGCTCTCGTGGAAGCCGCAGCCCCTGCCGCCGCGCCCGCGCTCCTCCACGCCCGGGCACTGGGTCGCGCTCGTCGACGAGGGAGTCACAGGAGACAGGCTGGCGGATGCGCTCGAGGCGGCGGGCGCGACATGCTCCCGGCTCCGCCTGGGGAGCGCCGCGCGGCGCGCGGCAGAGCCGACGTGGACCTGCGACCCGACGCCGGAGAGCCTCGCGGCGTGGTGGGCGGAGCGCGCGGCCGAGCGCGGGCCGGTGCGCGGCGTGGTCCACCTGTGGAGCCTCGGCGCCGCGCCTCAGGGCGAGGACACGCTGGACGCCGCGCTCGAGCGAAGCGTCGAGAGCGCGCCGGCCTTGCTGCGCGCCGCCCTGCAGGCAGAGCGCGGCGAGCGGCCGCGGATCTGGTTCGTGACCCGCGGGGCGGTGTCGGTGGGCGCGGGCGACCCGGTCACGGCGCCCGCGCAGGCGGCGCTCTGGGGGCTTGGCCGGACGCTGGCGCTCGAGCATCCGGAGGTCTGGGGAGGGCTCGTCGACCTGCCGTCCTCGCCCGGGGAACACGACGTCCCCGCGCTCCTGGCGCAGGTGCTGAGCCCCGACGCGGAGGACCACGTCGCGCTCAGGCCGTCGGGGCGGTTCGTCGAGCGGCTCGTGCGCTGCAGCGGCGGGCCGCCGGCCGGCGCGCCGGCCTGGTCCACGTCGGGCACGGCGCTCATCACCGGGGGGCTCGGCGCGCTGGGCAGGCATGTCGCGCGGTGGGCGGCGCAGCGGGGCGCGCGGCACCTCGTGCTCACGAGCCGCCAGGGAGGGTCAGGCGACGACGGCGCCTTCATCGCGTCGCTCGAGGCGCTCGGGGCGTCGGTGACCGTCGCGCAGGCCGACGCGGCCGACGCGGGGGCGATGGCCGCCGTGCTCGCGGACATCGACGCCCGGCTGCCGCCGCTCTCCGCGGTGTTTCATCTGGCGGGCGTCTCCGATCAGACGCCGCTCTCGGCCCTGGACAGCGCGGGGCTCCGCCGGGTGCTCTCGCCGAAGGTCCACGGGACCTCGGTGCTCGACGCGTTGACGCGCGACCGGCCCCTCGACGCGTTCGTGTGCTTCTCGTCGATCGCCTCGGTGTGGGGATCGGCGCGGCAGGCCAGCTACGCGGCGGCCAACGCGTTCCAGGACGCGCTCGTCAGGGCGCGCCGCGCCGCGGGGGCGCCCGCGCTCGCCGTGAGCTTCGGGCCGTGGCGCGGCGGCGGTATGGCGACGGGCGCGATCGCCTCGCTCGAGGAGCGCGGGGTGCGGGCCTTCGGCCCGGAGCAGGCCATGGCGGCCCTGTCCTTCTGCCTGACCGCCGGGGCGGCGCAGGTGGTTGTGGCCGACGTCGACTGGCCGAGGTTCTGCGCGGTGGTCGAGAGCAGCGGCCCGCGCCCGCTGCTGTCGGAGATGCCGCGCGCCGCCGAGCCCACGCCGGGCGTCGCCGAGCCCGTTCTCCGCGGCGAGCTCACGGCGGCGCCGCCGCGGGAGCGGCGCCGGATGCTCCAGCGATGGATCCAGGCCTCGGTCGCCGAGACGCTGGGGTTCGCCGAGGCCGGCGAGGTGAGCCCGACCCGGGGCTTCTTCGATCTCGGCATGGATTCGCTGATGGCCGTGGAGCTGTGCACGCGCCTGGGCCGCGCGCTCGGCCGGCCGCTGTCGTCGAGCGTGACGTTCAACCACCCGAACGTCGTCGCGATGACCGACTTCTTGCTCGACGAGCTGTCGCCGAGCAGCCCCGGCGAGGCTCCTCTGGCGGGGACCGAGGAGCGCGCGGGCGTGGACGGCGTGGCCCCCAGCGGCGCCGAAGGGCGCGCCGCGACCGGGAACGAGCCGATCGCGATCGTGGGGATGGGGTGCCGCCTGCCGGGGGGCGTGGAGAGCCCGGAGGACTTCTGGCGGCTGCTCGAGCAGGGGGTCGACGCCGTGAGGCCGATCCCGGCGGACCGCTGGGACGCCGCAGCGTACTACGACCCCGATCCGGACGCGGCCGGCAAGATGGTTGTCCGGGAGGGCGCCTTCCTGGCCACGGCGCCCGATCGGTTCGACGCGCGCTTCTTCGGGATCGCGCCGCGGGAGGCGATCCACCTCGATCCGCAGCACCGGCTGCTGCTCGAGGTCATCTGGGAGGCCATGGAGGACGCGGGCGTGGTGCCCGGCGAGCAACCGCTGACAGGCGTCTTCGTCGGGATCGGGCCGAGCGACTACGGCATCCTGCAGCGGGCGCACGCGGACCTCGAGGCGATGGACGCCTACACGCTCTCGGGGACATTCACGAGCTTCTCCGCGGGCCGGCTCTCGCACGCGCTCGGGCTCGAGGGGCCGAGCATGGCCGTCGACACGGCGTGCTCGTCGTCGCTGACGGCGATCCACCTCGCCTGCCGGAGCCTGTGGGGAGGGGAGTGCCGGGTGGCCGTCGCGGGCGGGGTCCAGCTGATGCTGGCCCCGCATCTCCCGGTGTACCTGTCGCGCCTCCACGTGCTGGCGCCGGACGGGCGGTGCAAGACGTTCTCCGCGGACGCGGACGGGTATGGCCGGGGCGAGGGCTGCGGCATGGTCGTGCTGAAGCGCCTGTCAGACGCGGTGCGCGATGGCGACCGCATCCTGGCGGTCATCCGTGGCTCTGCCGTGAACAGCGACGGCCGCAGCGCCGGCATCACCGTGCCGAACGGCAAGGCGCAGGAGGCGGTCGTGCGACAGGCGCTGGCGAGCGCGGGGCTCTCGCCCGGCGACATCGATTACGTCGAGGCGCACGGCACGGGGACGGCGCTGGGGGATCCCATCGAGGTCGAGGCGCTCGCGGCTGTCCATGGCGAGGGGAGGCCCGGAGGCCGGCCGCTCAAGATCGGCTCGGTGAAGACGAACATCGGCCACCTGGAGTCGGCGGCGGGGGTGGCCGGCCTGATGAAGGTGGTGCTGTCGCTGGGGCGCGGGGAGCTGCCGGCGCAGTTGCACACGCGCGCGCTCAACCCGCGCATTCCGTGGGCCGAGCTCCCGATCGCGGTGACGGCGGCGGCCGAGCTGTGGCCGCGCGGGGGGCGGTCCCGCCGGGCGGGCGTGAGCTCGTTCGGGATGAGCGGGACCAACGCCCATATCGTGCTGGAGGAGGCGCCCGATGTCGCCGCGCCGCCCGCTCTTCCGGACGCCCCCCTCACGCTGCTGCCCCTGTCGGCGAGGACCCCTCGGGCGCTCGCCGCCCTGGCCGAGGCCTATGAGCGCTTCCTCGGCAGCGCTCCGGCCGACACCCGGCTCGTGGACATCGCTTACACGGCGAGCGTGCGGCGCCGCCATCATGAGTTTCGCCTCGCCGTGGTGGGGCGGTCCCGGGAGGAGCTGGCCGAGGCGCTCGGTGCGTGCGCGCGTGGTGAAGGGCACCCTGCCGCGGCGAGCGGGCAGACCGTGCTCGGATGGCAGCCCCAGGTGGTCTTCGTGTTCTCGGGGCAGGGCTCGCAGTGGGTGGGGATGGGGCAGCAGCTGCTCGCCGAGGAGCCCACCTTCCGCGCGGCGATCGAGGCGTGCGAGCCGCTCGTGAAGCAGCACGCGGGCTTCTCGCTGCTCGCCGAGCTCGCCGCCCCCGAGGCGACCTCGCGGCTGGATCAAACGGAGGTCGTCCAGCCGGCGATCTTCGCCGTGCAGGTGGCCCTTTCAGCGCTGTGGAGGTCGCTGGGCGTCACGCCCGACGCCGTGATCGGCCACAGCGTCGGCGAGGTCGCGGCCGCGCATGTCGCCGGCGTCCTCAGCCTGGACGAGGCGGTCCGGCTCGTGACGATCCGCGGGCGGATCATGCAGCGCGCCACCGGCCTCGGGAAGATGGCCTCCGTCGCGCTGTCCGAGGACGAGGCGGCGGCCGTCCTGGAGGGGCGCGCGGACCGGATCTCGATCGCGGCGATCAACGACGCTCGCTCCGTGGTGCTCTCCGGCGACGCGGCCGCGCTCGAGGAGGTGGTGGTGAGCCTGCGGGCGAGGCAGGTCCCCTGCCGCATGCTGCGGGTCAATTACGCCTTCCATAGCCCGCAGATGGAGCCCTTGCAGCGAGACTTCCGGGACGCGCTGGGGGAGGTCGCGGCGGTCCGGGCGTCGCTCGCGATGTACAGCACCGTGACGGGCGAGCGCCTCGAGGGCGAGGCGCTCGACGCGGGGTACTGGGCGCGGAACATCCGTGAGCCCGTGCAGCTCGCCCGGGCTGTCGCCGCGGCGTGGGCGGACGGCCACGAGATCTGCCTGGAGGTCGGCCCGCACCCGGTGCTCCTGGCCAACCTCCAGCAGCTCCTGTCGGAGCGGGGCACGGGTGGGAAGGCGCTCCCCACGCTGCGGCGTGACCAGGGAGAGCGGCGGAGCGTGCTGCAGGCGCTCGGGGCCCTCCACGCCCACGGCTACCCGGTGCCCTGGAAGCGGCAGTACCCGTCGGGCGGGCGCTGCGTCCCGCTGCCGGCGTACCCCTGGCAGCGGGAGCGGTACTGGATCGAGGGCGTCGCGCCCGCGCCCGATCTCTCGGCGACACCCGAGGCGCCCGGGGTCGCGGAGGAGCTGCTCTACTCCGTCGCCTGGCATCGCAGCCAGCCCGGGCTCCCGCCCGCGGCCCCGCGCCCGTCGCGCGGCGCGTGGCTCCTGCTCCTGGATCGGGCCGGCACGGGCGAGGAGCTGGCCGCGCTCCTGAGCCAGCGCGGCGATGCGTGCGTGCGCGCCGTTCCGGGGGAGCGTTATGCGCGCCTCGGGGACGGACGCTACGAGGTGAACCCCTCGGACGGCGCGGCGTTCTCGGCGCTGCTGGACGACGCGTTCAAGGGGGATGCGGCGTGCCGGGGCGTCGTGCATCTCCTCGGCCTGAACGCCGCGGCGACGGAGGCGACGACGCCGGAGACGCTCGAGGGCGACTTGCGCCTCACAGGCCTGAGCGCGCTGTCCCTGGCGCAGGCGCTCTCGCGCCGGGGGTGGCGCGACGCGCCGCAGCTCTGCCTCGTGACCCGCGGCGCGCAGGCCGTGACCGAGCCGGCGCCGGTGTCCGTGGCCCAGGCGCCGCTCTGGGGCGTCGGGGGTGTGCTCTCGGCCGAGCACCCGGAGCTCCGGTGCAAGCGCGTCGATCTGAGCCCGACCCCCGCGGCCGGCGAGGCCGCCGCGCTGCTCCGGGAGCTCGACGCGGCCGACCGCGAGGACCGGATCGCGCTCCGCGGCGCGGCGCGGTACGTGGCGCGGCTCGCGCGCGGCGTCCCCGGGGCCAGCCCCGGCGCGAGCGCGAGCTTCCGCGCCGATGGCGGTTACCTGATCGCCGGGGGCCTCGAGGGGCTCGGCCTCTCGTTGGCGCGGTGGGTGGTGGACAAGGGCGCCCGCCACCTCCTGCTCACCGGCGAGGTCGGCGCAACGGAGGCGGCCCGGAGCGCGATCGCCGCGATGGAAGCGGCAGGCGCTCAGGTGGTCGTGGCCGAGGTCGACGTGGCGCAGCCGTCGCGGGCGGCCGAGGTCGTGGCGGCGATCGAGCAGCGATTCGGCGTGCTCCGAGGGGTCGTCCACGCGGAGCCGGCCGCCGCGGGCGGCTCCGCGCCGGAGCGCGACGTGCACCGCTCCTGGACCGCGGCGGCCTCGCGGGCGCGCGGGGCGTGGAACCTGCACGAGCTGACGGCGGACAGGCCCCTCGACTTCTTCCTCCTGCACGCCTCGGCGGTGCCGCTCCTCGGAGCTCCTGGCGACGCCGGCTCCGCGGCGGTCGACGCGTTCCTCGGCGCGCTCGCGCACCACCGGCGCTCCATGGGGCTGTCCGCGCTGAGCATCGACTGGGGCCTCTTCTCCGAGGAGACCCCGGTGGAGGCGCGCCACGGCGCCGCGGCGCGCCTCTCGCGCAGCGGGACGGGGCTCCTCACCGAGGCGGACGCGCTGGCCGCGCTGGAGCGCCTGCTCGGGGGAGGGGCGGCCCAGGCCGGCGTCATGAGGTTCGACCTGCGCCGGTGGCTCGAGTTCTACCCGACCGCCGCCGCGTTGCCCTTCTGGGAGCACCTGCGCAAGGAGGGCGATCGCGTGAAGCAGCGCGCGCCCGAGGTCGCGCGCCTCCGGGCGATGCTCGACGGCGCGACGCCGGAGGAGCGGCCCTCGCTGATCGAGCGCCTCATCCGGGAGCTCGCGGGCAGGGTCCTGCGGCTCGATCCGGGCTCCATCGACCGGCACGTGCCGCTGAACGATCTCGGCATCAACTCGCTGATGAGCCTGGAGCTGCGCAACGGCCTGGAGGCCGGCCTGGGGCTTTCGCTGCCGTCCACCTTGCTCTGGACCTACCCCCACGTCGCCGGGCTCGCCGCGTACCTCGTCGAGCAGCTCGGCTCTGGCGCCGGAGCTCGACCCGCGTCGCCTCCGCCAGCGCCGGCGCCGCGCGCCCCGAGCGTGGCAGCGCAGCCCGCGGCGGCGCCGGAGGTCGAGCCGATCGCCATCGTCGGCCTGTCGTGCCGGCTGCCCGGAGGCGGAGGCGATCCCGAGGCGTTCTGGCGAACGCTCGAGGACGGCGTCGACGCGATCCAGCGGGTCCCCGCGGCCCGATGGCCCGCTGACGCGATCCCCGACGGCCCGCCGGGGACGCGCTGGGCCGGGTTGCTTGACAGGGTCGACGAGTTCGACACGCGCTTCTTCGGGATCGCGCCTCGCGAAGCCACGAGCCTCGACCCGCAGCAGCGGCTCCTGCTCGAGGTGGCCTGGGAGGCGTTCGAGGACGCAGGGCAGCCCCCCGAGCGGCTCCTCCGCAGCCGGACCGGCGTGTTCGTCGGCATGGCGGCCCAGGATTACCAGCACCGCGTCGCCTCGCTCGATCCCCGGCAGCTCGACGCCTACTGCGCGACCGGCACTTGGGCGAGCACCGCCGCGGGGCGCCTGTCCTACGTCTTCGGCCTCGAGGGGCCGAGCATGACCGTGGACACGGCGTGCTCCTCCTCGCTGGTCGCGATCCACCTCGCCTGCCAGAGCCTCCGGAGCGGCGAGAGCGACATGGCGATCGCGGGGGGCGTCAGCCTCATCCTGTCCCCGCTGACGATGTGCCTGGTGGGCCAGACCCACGCGCTCTCTCCCGACGGTCGATGCAAGACGTTCGACGCCGCCGCGAACGGGTACGTGCGGGCAGAGGGCTGCGGCATGGTCGTGCTCAAGCGGCTCTCGGATGCGCAGCGGGACGGCGACAGGATCTGGGCGCTGGTCCGGGGCTCGGCCGTCAACCAGGACGGGCGCTCCTCGGGGCTGACGGCGCCGAACGTGCTCTCGCAGCAGGCGCTCCTGCGGCAGGCGCTGGAGAGCGCCCGCGTCTCGCCGGCCCAGGTGGGCTACGTCGAGGCCCACGGCACCGGCACCTCCCTCGGGGATCCGATCGAGCTCACGGCCCTGAAGGAGGTGCTGGGCGGGCCGCGGCCTGACGGGCTGCCTTGCTGGCTCGGCTCGGTGAAGACCAACATCGGCCACCTGGAGGCGGCGGCGGGGGTGGCGGGGCTCATCAAGGTCGTGCTGGCGCTGCGCCACGAGATCATCCCGAAGCACCTGCACTTCCAGACGCTGAACCCGCGGATCTCGCTCGAAGGCACGCCGTTCGCCATCCCGGTGGCGCCGCTGCCCTGGCCGTCCGGAGGCGCGCCGCGGATCGCCGGGGTGAGCTCCTTCGGCATCAGCGGGACCAACGCGCACGTCGTGGTGCAGGAGCCCCCGCCGCCCGCCCCGCCCGCGCCGGTCGACCGCGCGCATGTCGTGCTCCTCCCCCTCTCCGCGAGGAGCCCGGCCGCGCTCTCGGCCATGGCGGAGGCTTACCGGCGGCTCCTGGTCGAGGATCCCGCCGGAGCTCGTGTGGACCTCGCGGACCTCGCGTACACCGCGAGCGCGCGGCGCGGCCACCACGAGCATCGGCTGGCCGTCACCGGCGGCTCGCGGCAGGAGCTCGCCGGGCTCCTCGAGGCCTACGGGCGGGGCGAGGAGGCCGCCGGCGTCGCCCGCGGAGACGCGCGCGCGGCGGCGCGGCCCCGGGTCGTGTTCGTGTTCCCGGGCCAGGGCTCTCAGTGGCTGGGGATGGGGCGGCAGCTCCTCGCGGAGGAGCCGATCTTCCGCGAGGCCCTTGTCGCGTGCGACGCGGCGATCGCGAGGGAGACGGGGTGGTCGCTCCTGGAGGAGCTCCACGCGGGCGAGGAGCGATCGCGCCTCGCGGAGATCGACGTCGTGCAGCCAGCGCTCTTCGCGATCGGCGTGGCCCTTTCGGCGCTCTTCCGCTCGTGGGGCGTGGAGCCGGACGCCGTGGTGGGGCACAGCATGGGCGAGGTGGCGGCGGCGCACGTCTCGGGCGCGCTGACGCTGGACGACGCCGCGCGCGTCATCTGCCGCCGGAGCAAGCTGCTGCGGCGGCTCAGCGGCGCGGGGGCGATGGCGCTCGTCGAGCTGCCCATGGATCAGGCCCGGCAGGCGATCTCCGGGTACGCGGGGAGCGTGTCGGTGGCGGTGAGCAACAGCGAGCGGTCGACGGTGCTGTCCGGCGAGCCCCTCGCGCTGGACGAGATCCTGGCGGAGCTCACGCGGAGAGGGGGGTTCTGCCGCCGCGTGAAGGTGGACGTCGCGTCGCACAGCCCGCAGGTGGACCCGCTCCTCGGGGAGCTGCGGGCGGCGCTCGACGGGCTCGCGCCGGGGGCGGGGCGGGTGCCCATGCGCTCGACCGTGAGCGGGGAGATCTGCCGCGGCGAGGAGCTCGGGCCGGACTACTGGGCGAGGAACCTGCGGGATCCGGTGCTGTTCTCGGGCGCCGTGCAGCGGCTCGCGGACGACGGGCACGCGCTGTTCATCGAGATGAGCCCGCACCCGGTCCTGTCGCCCGCCATCGAGGAGGGGCTGCGCGCGAAGGCGCCCGCGGGCGCGGCGCTCCCGTCGATGCGGCGGGAGCGGGACGAGAAGCGATGCCTGCTGGAGGCGCTCGGGGCGCTCTACGCGCACGGCTACCCGGTGGACTGGAAGCGGCAGTATCCGTCAGGAGGCCGCTGCGTCTCGCTGCCGGCGTACCCCTGGCAGCGAGAGCGCTACTGGATCGACGAGGGCCCTCGGGCGTCCTGGCCCGAGGGGCACCTCGCGGCGCCGGCCGACGACGACGAGCTGCTGTACGCCGTCGAATGGGAGCGCCGCGCGCCGGTGCCGGCGAACGGCGAGGGCCGCTCCCAGCGCGGCGCCTGGCTCGTGCTCGCGGACCAGGCCGGGACCGGCGCGGAGCTCGCGGAGCTCCTGCGCCAGCGGGGCGACACCTGCGTCGTCGCGGTGACAGGCGAGATCACGGCGCGCCTCGGGTCCGGGCTCTACGCGCTGGACCTCGCGGACCCCATGGCGTTCCGGTTTTTGCTCGAGGACGCGTTCGGCGGCCGCCCGGCGTGCCGGGGCGTCGTGCACCTGTGGAGCCTCGACGCGCAGGCCGCGGACGGCGTCACGCTGGAGACGCTGGAGCGGGATCAGCACCTCGGGGCGCTGAGCGCGACGTTCCTCGCGCAGGCGCTCCTGCGCAGGGGATGGCGCGACACGCCGAGGCTGTGGCTCGTGACCCGCGGCGCGCAGGCGGTGGCGGAGGCCGCGCCGGTGTCGGTCTCGCAGGCTCCGCTCCTGGGCTTCGGCCGCGTGCTCGCCTCCGAGCACCCGGAGCTCCGGTGCACGCGCGTGGACCTCTCCCCGGCGCGCGCGCCGGAGGAGGCCGCCTCGCTCGTGCGAGAGCTCGACGCCACGGACGACGAGGATCACATCGCGCTCCGGGCGAGCGAGCGCTACGTCGCGCGGATGGCGCGCGGCGCGCTGCGGGGCAGGCTCGCCGGCGCCGTCGATCTGCGGCCGGACGGCAGCTACCTCATCGTCGGCGGGCTCGGGGGGCTCGGGCTCTCGCTGGCGCGCTGGATGGTGGCCCGGGGCGCTCGCCACCTCGTGCTGGCGGGCCGCAGCGGCGCATCCGAGGAGGCGCGGCGCGCGATCGACGCGCTCGAGGCGCGGGGCGCGCAGGTGGTCGTGGCCCAGGCGGACGTGTCGCGCCGCGACCAGGTCATCGAGCTCCTCGCGGCGATCGAGCGGCGCGCCCCGCCGCTCCGCGGGGTCGTCCATGCGGCCATGGTCATCGCCGACAGCACGGTGATGGAGCAGAGCGCCGAGCGCTTCTGGAAGACCATGGCCCCGAAGATGCACGGCGCGTGGAACCTGCACGCCCTGACCGCGAGCAGGCCGCTCGATTTCTTCGTGATGTACTCGTCGGTGGCCTCGCTGCTCGGCGCGCCGGGCAACGGGAACTACACAGCGGCGAGCGCGTTCCAGGACGCCCTCGCGCATCACCGTCGCGCGCTCGGGTTGCCCGCGCTGAGCATCAACTGGGGGATCTTCTCCGACGTGGGCATCGCGGTCCGGCAGGCCGACGTCATGGGCCGCGTGGGCGACCGGGGGATGGACAGCCTCACGGAGGCGGACGGGCTGCGGATGCTGGAGCGCCTGCTCGCGGCGGACATGCCCCAGATCGCGGTCGTCCGGTTCAACGTGCACCGGTGGCTCGAGTCCTACCCGAGCGTCGCGCGGTGGCGCTACTGGGACCGGCTCACGCGCGAGCGCGCCCGCGCGGCGCCGAGGTCGTCGGACATCGTCCGGGTCCGCGAGGCGCTGGAGAGGGAGCTGCCCGAGGAGCGGCGGTTTCGCCTGGAAGGGCACCTGAAGGAGCAGCTCGGCCGTGTGCTCCGCGTGGATCCGGCCACGATCGGCCCGCTCGAGGTGTTCGCCAGCCTCGGGATGGACTCGCTGACGAGCCTCGAGTTCCGCAACCGTCTCGAGTCCAGCCTCGGGCTCAGCCTCTCGGCGACGCTGCTGTTCACGTACCCGAACATCGCGTCGCTCGCCGACCACCTGCTCACCGAGATCGAGGCGGTCGATGCCCCCGCTGAGGAGGCGAACCAGCGGACCTTCGCCGATGTCCTCGGCGATCTCGATGAACGTGAGCTGCTGAGCCTTCTTGACGAGGAGTTGACGCTAGCCAGCGGGAGGAGATCGGTATGAGCGCGCCGGTGACAGATTACGAGGCTCGTTTACGGCAAGCGATCGCCACCATCCGGGAGCTCCGAGCCGAGCGAGACGCCCTCGCGCGCGCCAGGTCCGAGCCGATCGCCGTCATCGGCATGGCGTGCCGGTTCCCGGGCGGCGCGTCGACGCCGGAGGCCTACTGGCGGCTGCTCGAGGACGGCGTGGACGCGGTCACGGAGATCCCCGCCGAGCGGTGGCGCCTCGACCCGGCGCCCGACGAGGCCCCGGATCCGCGGGCGCGCGCGGTCCGCTGGGGCGCCTTCCTCCGGGAGGTCGACCTGTTCGACGCGCGCTTCTTCGGCATCTCGCCCCGGGAGGCGATGGCCATGGATCCGCAGCAGCGCCTCCTGCTCGAGGTGGCCTGGGAGGCCCTGGAGCGCGGCGGGCAGGTCCCGGAGCGGCTCGTGGGGACCCGCACGGGCGTGTTCCTGGGCATGAGCACCAACGATTACGCCCACCTGTGCGGCGCGTTCGATCCCGGCGCGCAGGACATCCACGCCATGACGGGCAACTTCTTCTCTTTCCCTTCAGGCAGGCTGTCCTACACGCTCGGCCTCCAGGGGCCGAGCCTGACCGTCGATACGGCGTGCTCGTCGTCGCTCGTCGCGATTCACCTCGCGTGCCAGAGCTTGCGGAGCGGCGAGTGCTCGCTCGCCCTCTCGGGCGGGGTCAACGTCATCCTGTCGCCCGTGATGATGCGGCTCATCTCGACGACAGGGGCGCTCTCGCCGGACGGCCGATGCAAGGTCTTCGACGCGGAGGCGAGCGGCTTCGTTCGCGGCGAGGGGTGCGGGCTCGTGCTCCTGAAGCGGCTCTCCGACGCGCAGGCCGACGGCGATCCCATCTGCGCCGTCATCCGGGGCTCGGCGGTCAACCAGGACGGCCGCTCCACGGGGATGACCGCTCCCAACGTCCTCTCCCAGCAATCGATGCTGAAGCAGGCCCTGGAGAACGCCGGCGTGCAGGCCTCGGAGATCGGTTACGTCGAGACACACGGGACGGGGACGTCGCTGGGGGATCCGATCGAGATCGAGGCGCTCGCGCAGATCGTGGGGAGGCCGCGTGCGACGGAGGCCGGGTGTGTCCTCGGGGCGGTGAAGACGAACATCGGTCACCTCGAGTCGGCCGCCGGCGTGGCGGGGTTGATCAAGGCCGTGCTCGCCCTCCAGCACGGCGCCATCCCGGCGAACCTTCACTTCAGGGCGCTCAACCCGCGCATCAAGCTGGAGGGCACGTCGCTCGTCATCCCCACGCGCAAGCTCGCGTGGAAGGCGGGCGGCGCCGCGCGCCTCGCCGGCGTGAGCGCGTTCGGCCTGAGCGGGACCAACGCGCATGTGATCCTGGAGGAGGCGCCGCCGAGCACCGCCGCCTCTGCGGGCGAGGCGCCGGTCGTGCTCTTGCCCCTCTCGGCGAGGAGCCCGGAGGCGCTCCTCGCGGCGGCACGGGCGTTCCGGGATCTCCTGCGCGAGCCGGTCACCGGCGCGTCTCCGCGCCTCGCGGACATCGCCTACACGGCGAGCGTCCGGCGGAGCCACCACAACCACCGCCTGGCCGTGGTGGGGAGCTCCCGGGAGGAGCTCGCGGCGTCCCTCGACGCCTGCGTCGAGGGACAGGCGCCTCCGGGGGCGACCCGGGGCGTCGCCGAGCCGGGAGCGCGGGCCAGCGTGGTCTTCGTGTTCTCGGGGCAGGGATCGCAGTGGTTCGGCATGCACCGGGAGCTCTTCGCGGAGGAGCCGAGCTACCGCGCCGCGCTCGAGGCCTGCGACGCGCTCGTGCGGCGCCACGCGGGCTGGTCGCTCCTGGGCGAGCTCGATGCGCCCGAGGCGACCTCGCGCTTGCAGGAGACGGAGGTGGCCCAGCCGGCGCTCCTCGCCGTCCAGGTGGCGATGACCGAGCTCTGGCGGTCCCTGGACATCCGGCCCGGCGCGGTCGTCGGGCACAGCGTCGGCGAGGTCGCGGCCGCGCACCTCGCGGGCGTCCTGAGCCTGGAGGAAGCCGTCCGGCTGGTGGTGCTGCGTGGGCGCCTGATGCAGCGGACGAAGGGCCGCGGGAAGATGGCCCTCGTCGCGGTGCCGGCCGAGGAGGCGGCGCGTGTCCTCGAGGGCTCGGGCGATCGTCTCACCATCGCGGCCGTCAACGATCCGCGCTCGGCCGTGCTGGCCGGCGAGGAGGAGGCGCTCTCGGACGTGCTGCGCCGCCTGCGCGAGGACGGGGTGGACTGCCGCCTGCTACCGGTGAGCCACGCGTTCCACAGCGCGCAGATGGCGCCGCTGGATCGCGAGCTCGAGATCGCGCTCTCCGGGCTCTCTCCACGGAGGGCGGCGTTGCCCCTGTTCAGCTCGGTGACCGCCGCGCCGGTCGCGGGGAGCGAGCTCGATCCGGCGTACTGGGCGAGGAACATGAGAGAGCCGGTGCGGTTCGCGGGCGCCGTCGACGCCGCGCTGGCCGCGGGGTACCGGATCTTCCTCGAGGTCGGCCCGCACCCCGTCCTCTCCGGCCACCTCCAGCAGTGCTTCTCCGCGCGGGGGGCGGAGGCCCATGCGGTCTTCTCGTTGCGGCGAGGGTTCCCGGCGCGGCGGTGCCTGCTGCAGTCGCTCGGGGCGCTCCACGCGCACGGCCATGCCGTCGCGTGGAAGCGCCTCTATCCGGCTGGAGGGCGCTGTGTCTCGCTGCCGACGGTTGCCTGGCAGCGGACGCGGCACTGGATCGAGCGCGAGCGACCGGAGGCGCCGGACGCCCCGGCCGCGCCGCGCGCGTCCGGCGGCGCGCCCGCCCCCGAGCCGGACGCGGGCGGCGCGGCGGCGGTCGCCCTGGTCGAGCGCCTCAGGGCGGCCACGGCCGGCGAGCGCCGGCGGGCGATGGAGGGGTGGCTGCAGACCTCCGCGGCGCAGACGCTGGGGCTCGACGATCCGGGGAAGATCGCGCCGGGCGCGAGCCTGCTCGATCTCGGGCTCGACTCGCTGATGAGCCTGGAGCTCCGCGACCGGCTCGAGCTGGGCTTCAAGGTCAAGCTGCCGATCAACCTGCTGCTCGAGCATCCGACCGTCGCGGCGCTCGCCGAGCGCGCGCTGGACGCGCTGAGCTTGCCCGCGCCGCCGGGCGGCGAGCGCGCGCCCGAGGACGGCGGAGCGCCGCGAAGGTCGCCGCTCGTCGCGATCCGGCCCGGCGGCGAGGGATCGCCGTTCTTCTGCGTCCACCCGTTCGGCGGGCCGGTGCTCTGCTACACCGAGCTCGCTCGCCACCTGGGGACGGAGCGGCCCTTCTACGGCCTCCAGGCGAGCGGGCTGGACGACGGCGCCGCGCCCGACGAGCGGATCGAGGACATGGCCGCGCGTTATATCGAGGCCATCCGGGCCGTGAAGCCGGCGGGCCCCTACCTGCTCGGCGGCTGGTCGCTCGGCGGGCTCGTTGCGTTCGAGATGGCCCACCAGCTCGTGAGGTGCGGTGAGCGCGTCGCGCTCCTGGCCATGATCGATGGCTACATCTCGATCCCGAGCAGCCCTGAGCGCCGGCTGTGGCAGCTCGTCGAGTCCGCGAGGATGGCCCGCCCCGGGATGGCGTACGACGAGCTCTGCCGGCTCGACGAGGGCGAGCTGACGGAGCTCGTCCTCGGCGCAGCGCGCGGCGTGGCGCCGGGCTTCGCCGCCGCGGTCAAGCGGCTTGGGGCGGCTCACGGGCGGGCCGCGCGCTCCTACGTGATGCCCTGTTATGGTGGTCGTGTGGTCTATTTCCGGGCAGCGGAGCAGCCGCCGCCCGGCCCCTTTGGCCCGGCGACCGAGCCCTACGGGACTCTCTATCAGCCCATGGATGGGATCTCGTCACAACCGATCGAGATCGATGAAGTACCGGGATCTCATCACACGATGCTCCGGGAGCCTCACGTCAGGGTCCTGGCAGAGCGGCTCCGGGAGTGCCTGCTCGCCGCGGACATCCGCCCCTGAGGACCACGGTGAGGCGCGCGGGGCCCCGGGGGCCGCGCCGCGCGCAGCAGGCAGAGCGGAGTACATGGAGCGCTCCTGTGATCCTTCGCTCCGCGTCTGCTCGGGCGTGCAGCTGTGCTGCTCGCCCCGATGTGTCTACAACGAAACGCTACTCTGTCCGATAGAATTACGGTAGAAGTTTATGGGGCACCCGTACGGAGCGGCCGTTCTGGTGTGTTCGCGGCCGGATGGTCTCCGCGAGCGGATGGCCGGCGTGAGGAGAATAGGGTGGACAACAGCACGGTGGTAACCTTCTCGTCCGGTAAGATCTGGCTCGACGAGGTGAACGGGATTATTCGGGTCGAGTTCGCGCCCGGGACCCATCAGACGCTCCAGATCGCCCGAGAGGTCATCGCCGGTATCAGCGCGATCGGCGACGGCGCGCGGCGGCCCGCGCTCGTCGATCTCACCAAGGTGAAGGCGATTGACCGCGACGCCCGGTCCTACTATGGGGGCCCCGAGTCGATCGCGAGCTGGCCTGCTCTGGCGATGCTGACCGACTCGCCCTTGAGCACGACGATCGCGAACATCTGGCTCGCGGTCTACAGCGCGATCAACGGGCGACGCGCCAACCCGTCCAAGATTTTTTCCGACGAGGCGGCCGCGGTCGAGTGGTTGAAAGGGTTCCGTTCGTGAGCGAAGGAGAGCCGTCGACCGACTCTCGTGTTGCCGAGCTCTGCTCGATCCTCCTCGGGGCGAGTCCAGCGGAGGGCGCGGTCCCAGGCGGAGCAAGCTTCGACCTGGCGAAGCGCGCCGCCGAGGCGCTGGTGGAGGAGGTGATCGAGCGGCGAGCGAGGGAGGAGCGGCTGGAGCGCCGGCTCAACGACATCATGGTGATGCTCAACTCCATCGTGTCGTTCGACTTCTCGAAGCGAGCGGAGATCAGCGAGCGAGGCGACTCCTGGGACGCGCTGGCGCTCGGCCTGAACATGGTGGCCGAGGAGCTCTCCTCCAGGGTGGTGTCCAGGGAGTACGTCGATAACATCCTCCAGTCGATGAGCGATCTGGTCGTCGTGGTGGACAAGGCGGGCACCATCACCAGCGTGAACGCCGCGGCGTGCCGCCTGTCGGCCTACGCCGCAGAGGAGCTCGTGGGCGCGCCTGCGAGCAGCATCTTTCCGGCCGCGTTCCCCTGCGTCATGGGCGATGACGAGAGCAGCGTCCTGATCGAGGAGACGGCGTTCCAGAAGAAGACAGGGGAGATCGCCGCTGTCTCTCTCTCGACCTCCATCATCGCCGACAGCGTCGGGGAGAGCCAGGGGCTTGTCTGCGTCGCGCGAGATCTCACCGAGCGCAAGCGCCTCGAGGAGGAGGAGCGCCAGCGCCTCGAGCAGGTGGTGGAGACCCAGGCGCTCCTCCTCGAGGAGCTCTCGACGCCGCTCATGCCGATCGCGGATCAGATCCTGGCCATGCCGGTGATTGGCTCCGTGGACGATCGCCGCTCGATCCAGATCATGGAGACGCTGCTGAACGGCGTCGTGGCGCGGGAGGCGCGGATCGTCATCATCGATATCACCGGCGTGCGGAAGATCGATGCGCGGGCGGTGCAGGGCATCGTCAACTCGGTGAAGGCGGTCAAGCTCCTCGGCGCGCAGGTGGTGCTGACCGGCATCCGGCCGGAGGTCGCCGTGGCGCTCATGGAGCTCGAGTTCAACCTCGGTGGCATCTACACGTTCGGCTCGTTGCAGACCGGCATTGGATACGCCATGAAGCAGCTCCAGAAGCCGGCTTGATCTGACAGGCGACGTGGCCGCGACGGCGAGCCCGGCATCGTCCTTGCCCATGTCGGGCTCGCCGCGCCTCCGGAGAGGCGCGCTCCGAAAGGGGAACACGATGCCCAGGACGCTCCTTCACTTTTCCATCGTCCCGATCCTCCTCGCCCTCGCCGGCGGCTGCTCCATCGAGGGCCGCTCGCCGCCCGACACCGGCGGCACGCAATCGGAGCAGCCGCCCGCGCCGGCCGCGCCGCTCGGGCCCGAGCAGCAGGCGGAGCTCGGCGCGCTGCTCGCCGAGGCGAAGTCCTCGGCGAGCATGACCGCCGAGGACTTCGCCTCGAAGTACCGCGTCCCCTTCGCCTCGGGCCTACCTTACGCGCCGGCGGACGCCGACAACCTGTCGCTCCTCCAGGCCTCCACGCTCGGGCTCGACGCGGACGAGCTCGCGAAGCTGTCCGCGAACGGCTTCGTCATCTCGGAGAAGAAGAGCTTCCCGACCTTCGTTTACGGCTACGAGAGCATCTACGCGCTCGACCTGCCGCTCTACGTGTCCGCCGACTCCATCCTGTACGCGGTCCACCGCTCGTACGACGCGATCCTGAAGCAGGTCGAGCTCGCCTCGCTCGCCCCCGAGCTCGCGACGATGCTCGCCGAGATGCGCGCGCGGCTCGCCGCGGGCGGAGGCGGCGATCTCGGCGCCGAGGCGCGCGCCGACGCGGACCTCTACACGGCCGTGGCGCTCGCGGTCTTGACCGACGCGCCCGTCGCGCCCGTCGCGGGCGCCGACGCCGCGAAGATCGACGAGCTCGTGGAGGGCGCCAAGGCCCACCAGGGCATGGGCGCGGTGCGCCTCTTCGGCTCCGAGCGGCTCATGGACTTCTCGCAGTTCAAGCCCCGCGGCCACTACACCGACACGCCCGAGCTCGGACGCTACTTCCGCAGCATGATGTGGCTCGGCCGCGTGGACTTCCGCTTCATCGAGACCCAGGAGGACGGCACGCAGGTCTTCCAGCGGCGCCAGCTCGAGGGCGCGTACGTGCTGCGCGCCCTCGCCGAGGAGAAGACCCTCGACCGCTACACGCGCATCGACGACGCGATCCAGGCCTTCGTCGGCGAGAGCGACTACATGACGCTCCCCGAGCTCGACGTGCTGCTCGCGGATCTCGGCCTCAGCGACGCCGCCGGCCTCGCCGGCGTCCCGGACGACACGATCGTCGAGGTCGTGATGAAGAAGGGCCACGGGACGCAGCGGATCTCGAGCCACATCATGATCAACGGCCTCGACAAGGGCACGATGCCCCTGTCGTCGAGCTTCGCGCTGCTCGGCCAGCGGTACGTCGTCGACTCGCACGTCTTCTCGAACGTGGTCTACGACCGGGTGAAGGGCGGCGCCGTCAAGCGCATGATGCCGGACCCGCTCGACGTGGGCTTCGCCGCGCTCGGCAACGATCAGGCGGGGCTCTTGCTCGCGCCCGAGCTCGGGCAGTTCCCCTACGCGCCCGACCTGCACATGATGCGCGTGCTCGTCGACGCGCACCCGGGCGAGTTCTGGAGCAAGAACCTCTACAACCGCTGGCTCGGCGCGCTGCGGGAGCTGTCGCCGGCGCGGGCGCTCGCCGACGCCGCGGGGCTGCCCGAGGTGGCGAAGACCGAGGCGTGGGGCCGGCGCCTGCTCAACACGCAGCTCGCCTCCTGGGCCGAGCTCCGGCACGACACCCTGCTCTACGCCAAGCAGTCGTACACGGGCGGCACCACGTGCGACTTCCCGGACGCCTACGTCGACCCGTACCCGGCGTTCTACGCGCGCATCGCCGAGCTGGCCGAGCACGGCGGCCGCGTCGTCGGGTCGCTCGAGCTGTCGGGCGCGTCGTGGCTCACGGAGCGGCTGCCGGCGTACTTCGCGCGGCTGCACAGCGTCGCGCGGACGCTCGGCGAGATGGCCGCGAACGAGCGCGCCGGGCTGCCCCTCACCGAGGAGCACCTCGCCTTCATCAACCAGGCGGTCCGGGTGCAGCGTGGCTGCGGCTCGCCGGCGGGCGCCGAGGGCTGGTACGCCCAGCTCTTCTTCGACGTCCTCGAGAGCGTGACCCAGGACCCGACGATCGCCGACGTGCACACCCAGCCCACCGACGAGGGCGGGGCGCCGGTCGGACGCGTGCTGCACGTGGGCACCGGCCTGCCGCGGCTCATGGTCGTCACCGCCGATCCCTGCGGCACGCCGCGCGCGTTCGTGGGGCTCGCCTCGTCGTACTTCGAGAAGATCACCGAGGATTTCGAGCGCATGACCGACGAGGAGTGGGCCGGCGCGATCGTGGAGACGACGCCCGACGACGTCGCCTGGATGAAGGACCTCGTCTCCCGCTGATCTCGCGGTCCAGGGGCCACTCCGGCGCGAGCTGGCCCCTCTGGAATCTGTGCCGTGCTGTGCCGGCCGACGCGCCGGTGCGTCAGCGTGATCACGGTTGTCAACGGACGCGCCGGGCGATCGTGCGAGTCCACGCTCGCGAGCGAGATCGAGCTACTCGGTCTCACTCGCGGACAGCTCTATTCCTAGCACTCCACAGGCCAGGCGAGTACAGGAGGCGCAGATGTTGGCTTCTGGCCCGGCTACAAGCTTCGATTCTTTATCGGTCTTTCCGCAGAACGAGCATGACCTGGGTGCCGCAGTTTCTATTGCGTGCGCGGTTCCAGCTTGGGATGCGTTGAGTTGGCCTCCGGTTCCAGTAAGCTCCTCGGTGACGGCCATTGCGGCATACATCAGTCTGATGGAATCGCGTGTTGCGGCAAGTAGTCCTTGCGCGATGGCTGTGGACGTTTGAGCAAAAACGGCCAGCTCTGACGCTGTTTCTCTACAGTGTCTCAGCGTGGATTCCGCATTGACAATAGTGGCATTCACGAAATCCTGGTATCGTTTCATCGCCTCGCATTCGAGATGCAGATCCTTTGTCGCGCGTCCGAGATGTTCGGTTGCTGTACTTCGCGCGACCTGAACCAAGTCTTCGGCCGCCGTGATCTCGTCATCGAGTGTCATGTTGCAGACTTCCTGAACTACTGCGCATTTTTTAGGCACGCGCGAAATAGTAAAAGAGCAGCCGCTATACACGGTAATCGGAGATTTGGTGGAGACCTGTTGCAGAGCTGCACGTTATGCTTGAACGCCTTGCGGCACTGCTTCTTCGTCCATTCCGGAAATATAGATACATCGCCGGTCTCGTTCTCGTCGATAGAATACGGTTCTTCCGCGATCGTTGTGCTCGTCGTGGAATCGTAGTTGTTGGCATTGATCATGTCAACGTGATGGGTGGCATGGCTCGCTGTCTCGGCCATCGATTTTGTGCTTATTCCCATCATGCCCAGGAATCCGAGCGCAAAATGCCAGCGTGTTAACGGCAATCTTCTTGTTTCCATAGCACGGCTCCATGTACGGCATGCTTTCCTCGTACACGCAGTTGACTGTGATGCGAGCGATCGGTTTCAGCGATTGTGGTCGCGGCGTAGTTGAGCATCGGGATGCGCGCATCGGCGAGCTCAGGAAGAGCGCCGGAGACTCGGCCAGCTCGTAGGCTTCTCGGGCGTCAGTGGCTCGTACGACAGCAAGGGCCCAGCGTTTGCGGTGCTTCTACCTGGAGGAGATGATCCCCTCGCCGATAGGGCGAGCCACCCGAGCATGCCGCCGCTGGACGGCGCCGCGGCCCGCCTCGCGGCGTCGGGGGCGGCGAGCTCGTCGAGGGCGCCAGCGTCCGAGCGCGCCTCTGCGAAGTTGGCGCGCGCGGCCTCGTAAATGTCCTCAAAGCCCGGTGGAACCCAGATCTTCGGCGCATCGGGGGTGCACACTACAGCGCGGAGCGCGCTGCTGCCCTCGGGGCACCGGAAACGGTCTCGGGGAGGCAGCTGAGCTGCCTCGGAGCACCGGAAACGGTTTCGGGGAGGCAGCTGAGCTGCCCTCGGAGCACCGGAAACGGTTTCGGGGAGGCAGCTGAGCTGCCTCGGAGCACCGGAAACGGTTTCGGGGAGGCAGCTGAGCTGCCCTCGGAGCACCGGAAACGGTTTCGGGGAGGCAGCTGAGCTGCCCTCGGAGCACCGGAAACGGTTTCGGGGAGGCAGCTGAGCTGCCTCGGAGCACCGGAAACGGTTTCGGGGAGGCAGCTGAGCTGCCTCGGAGCACCGGAAACGGTCTCGGGGAGGCAGCTGAGCTGCCCTCCCCGGCGGCTCCGAGCGCGCCTCACGCCGCCGCGGCTGCAGCCGACTGGAAGGCGCGCGAGAGCTCGGCCGGCGCCGGCAGCGCCGCGCTCGCGAGCCCCCGCCGCGCCACCGCGAGCCAGCGCATCGGGTCGGCGACCGCGCTGCTCGCGATCGCCGCGAGCAGGCGGCGGCGCATCCAGTCCTTGCGGCGGTAGAAGCTCGTGCCGTGCTCGGCCGTGGGGCGCGGGACGTAGCTCGCCAGCGAGACGTGCGTCTTCTCGTGGAGCAGGAGATCGGTGAGCGCGGTGAAGGCGACCGGGTCGTCCCGCAGGAGCACCGCCGTGAGCAGCGCCCGCACCCGCGACGAGGCCAGGTTCACGCTGATCCCGCTCCCGTCGGTGTGCGCCATCTCGTCGGGGCCGTAGAGATCCTGGTGCACCCAGATCGGCGATGGAGTCAGGTCCGCCGACTCCGAGATCACCGCGTCGAGCCGCTCGATGACCGTCATCGCCGCGGCCACGGCGCGGACGCCGGGCACCTCGGCCGCGATCGTCAGGAGCGCGTCGCGCGAGGTGCGGGGCATCGGGCACGCCGCGGCGCCGGGCGCGCGGGTAGGGGCCGCCGCCGCCGCCGCCGCCGCGGCCTCGAGGGGCTGCGAGGCCGCGCCCTCGCTCGCGAGGCGCCGCCAGAACGCCTGCGCGAGCGGCTCGTCGAGCGCGAGGTACACGAGCTCCCCGGGGCGCGCGCCGGGCGCCTCCCGCCCGGCGGCGGCCCCGGGCGCCGCGGCGGAGGCGCCGAGCGGCCAGCGGGCAGCGCTCCGGCCGGGACCCGGCGGGGCGACCTCGAGCGGGCGGAGCACGCCGGCCCGGTGCGCCTGGAGCAGCTCGCGCAGCGTGAGCGGCGCGCTGCGAACGTGGAGCTGGCCGAGGAGCGGCGACAGCGCCGCCCCCGGAGGCCGCTGGCCGGCGTCGACCACGAGCGACCGGAAGAGGGGCGCGTCGAGCAGACCGCTCGCGAAGCGGATGACCTGCTCGGGGGCCGCCACCGTGGGGGTGCGCGCGGCCGGATCGAGCTCGTCCGCCCCCTGGGCGGACACGATCGTGAGGGTCTCGCCGAGCAGCGCCGCGTGCACGAACCGGTCGAGCACCGACGAGAGCCGGTGATCCACCGCGCGCAGGAGCTCGCGGTCGTACAGGGCGTCGCGCAGGATGAAGCGCTCGAACGCGGCCACGAGCGCCGCCTCGACCGCCGTGGACGCGCTCGCCGCGACCGCCGAGCGGCCCTTGTTGAGCGGCACGCCGAGCGGCAGCTCCGCGACAAGGCCGAAGCCGGCCGCCGTGATCGCGCGCGCGAGCTCGCGGTGCAGGCCGAGCTCGGGGCCGGCGAAGGGGTCGATCCGCGTCGCCACCGTGAGCCCCTTCTGGGTGATCGTGAGCTGCGGTTCGATGCCGTCGCCCCGGCCCACGAGGAGCTCGAGCGCGCCGCAGAGCGCGCCCGACGGCGGGAGCCGGAGCGGCACCTCGGCGGCGCGGCGGAGGCGCGCCCGCGCCGTGTTGACCAGCGCGCCGTCGACGTAGATCCGCGCGGCGGCCGGGTCGACAAGCCCCACCGCCGCGGTGACCTCGGCGGCGAGCGCCGGCCGCGAGATCGGCTGCGCGAGCGAGAGCCGCACCGAGGTGCCCGTCGCCGGGCGGCGCGGCGGCGCAGGGGCGCGCGCGGGGCCGCCGTCGTCCGGCGGCGCGGGCGAGAGGCGGTGCAGGGACAGGAGCGTCCACGAGAAGTCCTCGTAGGGCGGCCCCGCGCCGAGCGGCGCGACGAGCAGCCGGTGCCCGCCCAGGGGCGTCGCCGTGACCACCTCGATCCAGGGCGCGATCTCCAGCGCCGAGAAGAAGCCGATCCCGTGCTCGCCGATCGCGTCGGGCTCGCCCGCCTTGCCGCTCCGGAAGGGGACGAGCAGGTCGGCGAGGAGCTCGGTCCGGCTCATGCCGCGGCCCTGGTCGGTGACCGAGATCTCGCGCCCGTCCTCGGTCGAGCGGACATCGATGCGGGCGCCGGGGGGCGAGGCGTCGAGCGCGTTCTGGAGCAGCTCGCGGAGCGGGCCGATCCGCGACGACGCCTGCGCGTAGATGGTGCGCGAGAGGATGCGCTGCGCGAGGTCGGGCACCGTGGCCTCGCTGCGGCAGGCGGCGACGAGCGCGAGGCGCTCCGCGCTGCTCGCCTGAAGATAGGCCTCGGCGCGCCCGTGGATCCGCACGAGGAGCAGCTCCGAGAAAAGCCCGTACGAGATCTGGGTCATGGCTCGCCTCCGGAGGTCCTTTCGCCGGGCCGGGGCGCGGCGCAGGCCGCCCCGTCCACGGGTTCGCCGACGATGAGATCGCGCTCGAGATCGGCCTCGCGCACCCCGGAGGCCCGATCGAAGGCCGCCCTCAGCGCGTACCCGTCGCACCAGCCCGAGGGGCGCCGCACCGCCGCGCTGTCGTCGCGGATGAGCAGGACCCGGCGCGTGCCGAGGCACGGCAGCGGTCCAGCCGGGCGCCGCCACGCAGCGGCGGGGAGCGGGGGCGCGCCCGGAGCCCCTGGCGGAGGCGCGGCGCCCACGCCGCGGTGCGTCTGGGGCCGGCTCCGGCAGAGGGCGACAAGGGTCGTGTGCGGGCTCGCCGCGCGCGCGAGGATCAGCGGCAGCCCCGCGAGGTCGCCGCGGCGCCGCGCGAGGGCCGCGAGCGTCTCCGGCGGATCGAGATCGAGCTCGTCCTCGAGGAGCTCGCGCTCGCCGGGAAGGTGGGGCTGCCACTCGCGCTCCGCCCAGAAGCTCTCCGGCACGAAGAGCCGATCGGCGACGCTCGGCCCGAGGAACCCGAGCAGCGCCTCGCGCCGCTCGGGGGTCACCATGCAGCGCCCCGGGCCGAGCAGGGCGCGCGCGAGATCGAGCGCCACCTCGTCCCAGCCCGCGGATTGCAGCATGAGCGCGCTGATCTGCGCGGCCATCTCGGCGAGCCGGTCGCGCGTGCGCCGGCCCTCGCCGCTCGCCGCGGCGAGCTGGATGAGCCGCCGGTAGAACGCCGTCGCGACCGCGGTGAACTCCGGCCCGATCTTGAGCGCGTCGCGCCCCTCGGTCAGCTCCACGGCGGCCGGGAAATCGATGAGCGCGAGCTCGGCCAGGGCGAGGCAGGCGTCGATCTTGACCCCCGCATGGAAGGTGGCCGCCGAGATGCTCGGGAGCAGCCCTCGCCCGCCGACGTGGAACCGCGCGAGGAGCGCCCCGTCGCGCTCCTCCTCGAGGCCGTCGCGCGCCTCCTGCGCGCGCGGGCCGCTCGCCGCGTCGGGGTCGTCCGCCCCGGCGGACGACGCGCGCCAGTCGCCGGGGGTCTGCGGCGCGCGCGCGATCCGCTCCTGGATGAGCTGCCCGCCCGAGATCAGCCGGCCGTCGTTCACGGCCGCGCCGTCGAGCAGCACGAGGGCGCGGCTCGCGGGGAAGAAGTGGAGCGCGTCGCGCAGGTAGGCGCGGACCGCGCCCGCCTCGAGCAGCGACGACGTGACGCGCACGCGCGTGCCGAGCAGCGGCGCGATCCGGCGCACCGAGCACATCAGCGCGGCGGTGAGCTCGGGCGACGCGCGGCCGCAGGCGCGCTCGGGCGCCTCGGGGGCGGGCTCGGGCGCGTCGCCCGCGTCGCCCGCGCTGGGCCAGGCCACGACGCGGATCGCCCACCCCTCGATGCCGTCGCCGGTCGTGACGTGCAGGCTGAAGCTCTCCGGGTCCGAGAGCCCGAGCCCGAGCACCGAGAAGAACCCGACCCCGAACCGGCCGAGATCGATCCCGGGGCGCTTGTCTGTCGCGAACGGGATGAGCAGCCGTGAGAGGATTGCTCGGAGCCCCATGCCGGCGCCGGTGTCGCTGACGTCGACGCGCCCGTCGTTGACGGCGACGTCGACGAGCGGCTGCGGCGCGCGGGCCGCGTCGGCGGCGTTGAGCACGAGCTCGATGAGCGGCCGGAGCGGGTGCCCGAACTGGCGGCAGATCTCCTCGTCGAGGATCTTGATCAGGTAGGCGCGGTCGATGGGGGGCTCCGCGAGGTCGCGCTGCCCCGCGCACAGCGCCTCGAGGGCCGGGCGGTGCAGGCCGACGGCGACGAGCTCGTGCAGCGCTCCCAGAAAGTACAGCCCGGCGTCTCCTGGCAGAGGCGCTGCGCGTCGGCTGCCGCCCCCGTCACCCCCCGCTCCGTAGTGCGCGTGCACGCTCGACTGCTCCCCCTCACGCCCGCCCTCGACATTCCCCTGCGCGAAGTGCGCGCACCCACCGTGCGAATGCGCGCCGAGTGAGCGCCGAGCGGCGAACGATCGATGGAGCTTTCACCGCCCGTGCCGAGCCGAGCCGTCAGGCGGCGGCCGTCCGTCCTTCAGCGCGCGGCCGCCGGGGGCGGCGGCCTCCTTGCGCGCCGCGCTATCCCGCGGCCCGTTGCGTCGGCGGCGAGCTCGGGGCGCCGCGCTCTTCGCCTTCGTCCGCTTCGCCCGCGCCCTGGCCGTCGCGGCGCTGCATCGTCGAGCCGCGGGGGAGCGTGGCGCCGTGGGGCAGCGTGGCGCTCCGGGGCAGCGGCGTCTCGCTCCGGGGCAGCGGCGTCTCGCTCCGGGGCAGCGGCGTCTCGCTCTGGGCCAGGTCGGAGAGCTGGGCCAGGTCCGAGAGCGCCAGCGCGCTCCACTTGCCCGGGGGCGGAACCGACAGCACCCCGTCGCGCTCGCGCTCCAGGCGCGCGTTCAGCTCGCCGCCGATGAGCAGCGCCAGCGCCAGCAGCCACAGCCAGAACAGGAAGATCGCGACGGTCGCGAGGCTCCCGTAGAACGTGGCGTAGCGGCCGAACGTGGTCACGTAGAGCGAGAAGAGGGTCGACACGGCCGACCAGAGCACCACGGTGAGCACCGCGCCCGGGAAGACCCGGCGCCGCTCGATGTTGGGCCGCTGGATCGAGAGCCTGAAGAACGCGGCCACCATGCAGGTGACGAGCCCCGCGGGGAGGGCGAAGGCGACGATGCGGGCGCCGATCGAGCCCGAGAGCGAGCCGATCAGCACGCCGACGCCGGCGACCACGGGCACCACGGCCAGGCTGGCCATCACGCACGCCGCAGCGATCGCCCTGCGCACGTACCAGGGGCGCTCGCGCGTGTTGTAGATCGTGTCGAACACGCCCATGGCGGTCGAGAGCCCGGAGGACGTGATCCAGAGGAAGCCGGTGATGCTGATCGGGGCGACCGCCGACGACTGCGAGAGCCGGAGGAGCTCTTCCGAGACGAGGTTCGCGACCTCCGGCGGCGCCGCCTGGAGGAGCGGCCGCGCCACGAGGTCCGACCACTCCATGGTCCGGCTGAGCACGTAACCGGCGAAGGCGGCGAGGGGGATCAGGCTGAGGAACGCGTCGAAGGCCATCGCGCTCGCGGCCCGCGGCCCGTTGTGGCGATCCAGGCTGACGATGACGCTCCACACCGCCTTTGCGGCGCGGTGGCGCTCGATGTGTCGCCGGATCGGAGCAGGCACGGGGGCAGCGTCGCTCTCCCTGGTGCGGGGCGCAATACCATCCGCCGCGCGCTCCCGGCTCCGGAGATCTCGGGATGGTGGCAACTTCCGGCAGCAGCGGGCCGGTGCCTCCGGGCTCTAGGCCTCGGCGTTCCTGTCGGCGGCGAGGAGGCTCTGCACCGCGTAGGGCACCGACTCGACGCCGGCGAGCTCGGCGAGGGCGTACGCGATGTGCTCGCGGCTCGCGTGCGGTGGGATGCCGACGATCGCCCACGATCCGCCCTCGCCGCGCTGCAGGTTCTTCCCGCGCTCGATGCGGAGCGCGGCGAGGGCCGGGTAGACGGCCACCGTCATCCGTTTTGGCCGGAGGCGGTCCAGCGCGCGCATGGCGAAGGCGATCCGGTCGAACTCGCTGGGATCGCGGTACTCGATATGCCGCTGCTGGTCGATCTCCACGTGGTGGTGGGTGTCACGCTCGCGCACCGCGTGAGCATAGCCCGAGCGGGCCGCCGCGCCGCTCCGGGCGCTGCGGCTCGGCCGTCGGCGGCGGTGGCGGTGGTAGCCCCACGCAGGGCCGAGCCTGCCGGGGGCGCCCGTGCGCCCGACAAACCGGGGCCCGCGGGTGCCGCTACGCGCGGGCCATGCTACGCGCCGGAGCGCCATGGACAGCCTCCCCCTGCTCGCCGGTCACCCGTACGCCTCCTTTCTCGATCAGGTCGAGAAGCCTGCGCGCTACGCGGGCGGCGAGGTCGGTTCGGTCGTGAAGGACTGGGCGTCGGTCGAGGCGCGCGTCTGCCTCGCCTTCCCGGACGTCTACGACATCGGGATGAGCCACCTCGGCTTCAAGATCCTCTACAAGCTCCTGAACGACGACCCGCGCACGCTGGCCGAGCGCTGCTACGCGCCGTGGGTCGACATGGAGGCCCAGCTCGTGAAGCGCGGGCTGCCGCTCGTCTCGCTCGAGTCGGCGCGCCCGCTCAGGGACTTCGACGTCGTGGGCTTCTCCCTGCAGTTCGAGCTCACCTACTCCAACATCCTCACGATGCTGCACCTCGGCGGCGTCCCGCTGCGCGCGGCCGATCGCGGCGAGGACGACCCGATCGTGATCGCGGGCGGCCCGACGGCGACGCACCCGGAGCCGATCGCCCCCTTCCTCGACGCCCTCGTCATCGGCGACGGCGAGGAGAAGGCGACCGAGGTCTCCCTCCTGTGGACCCGGCTCAAGCGCGAGGGCGTGCCGCGGCGCGAGCGGCTCGTCGCGATCGCGCGCCTCGGCGCGGTGTACGTGCCCTCGCTCTACGCGACCCGGCGCGACCCCGACACCGGCTTCGAGGTCGTCGATCGCCCGCTCGTCTCCGGGATCCCGTTCCCGATCGAGCGCGCCCTCGTCGATCTGAACAAGTACCCGTTCCCCGACGAGAGCCCCACCGGCGGCCCCGAGGCCATCTTCGACCGGATGTCGATCGAGATCGCCCGCGGCTGCACCGAGGGGTGCCGCTTCTGCCAGGCCGGGATGATCTACCGCCCCGTCCGCGAGCGCGATCCCGAGCAGATCGTCGAGACCGTGATGCGCGCGGTGCAGAAGTCCGGCCAGGACGAGGTCTCGCTCACGGCGCTGTCGACCGCCGATGTCTCGTGCATCGCGCCGCTCGTCAAGAAGGTCACCGAGCGCCTCACCAAGGAGCGCATCTCGCTCGGCGTCTCGTCGCTGCGCGCCTACGGGCTCGAGCCCGACCTGCTCGACGAGCTCAAGCGCGTGCGCGCGACGGGCCTCACCTTCGCGCCCGAGGCGGGGACCCAGAGGATGCGCGACGTCGTGAACAAGAACGTCACGGAGGAGCAGCTCCTCGAGACGGCCGAGCGCGTGTTCAGCCGCGGCTGGGGCAAGATGAAGCTCTACTTCATGATCGGCCTCCCGACCGAGACCGACGAGGACGTGCGCGGCATCGTCGAGACGGGCGCCCGCGCGGCCGGCGCCGGCCGGAGGGCGGCCGGCAAGGGCAAGCCGGTCGACGTGACGGTCAGCGTGTCGACGCACGTGCCGAAGCCCCACACGCCCTTCCAGTGGGCGGCGATGGACACGCGCTCCGAGGTCGGGCGCAAGCAGCAGCTGCTCAAGGACACGGTGCGGCCCTACCGCGCCGTCACGCTGAAGACCCACGAGGCCAACGCCAGCGTCCTCGAGGGCATCTTCGCCCGCGGCGACCGCCCCCTCGCCGACGTCCTCGAGCGGGCGTGGCGCAGCGGCGCCCGCTTCGACTCGTGGGACGATCAGATCAAGCTGTCCATGTGGGAGGAGGCGTTCACGCACACCGGCGTCGACCGGGCGAAGTACCTCGGCACGCTTCCGGTCACGGCGCGGCTGCCGTGGGATCACATCGACGTCGGCCTCGAGGATGGCTTCCTCGCGAAGGAGTACCGGAAGGCGCTCCAGAGCCGCCTCAGCCCGCCGTGCGGCAAGGTCGCCGGCATGTTCGTGCACCACACGAACCTCGACGACGCCACGGCCGATACGCGGCGGCTCGTCTGCTACGACTGCGGCGTCGCCTGCGATATGACGCTGATGCGCGACGAGCGGCTGACCTTCCTCGACCGGCTCGGCGCCCACAAGCGCTCGCTGCCGGTGCTCACCGACGCTGCCGCCGCGCCGTCGGCTGCCGCCGCGCCGGCGGCTGCCGCCGGCGGCCCGCCCGCCGAGCCGGCGCGCGCCGGCGACGCGGAGCCCTCGCGCGCCGGCGCGGACGACGCCCCGCGCGCCGGCGACGCGGAGCCCTCGCGCGCCGGCGCGGACGACGCCCCGCGCGCCGGCGACGAGGATCCGGCTCGCGCCGAGGCCGCGGCGCCCCCCCCCGCCGGCGGCGAGGCGCCCCCGCGCGCGAAGCGGAACGGGCCCGCGCCGAAGGGGCGCGGCGGCTTCCGCTACCGCTTCCGCTTCGAGAAGACCGGGCCGGTGGCGCTGCTCGGCCACCTGGACGTCGTGCGCGAGCTGCCCCGCGTGATCCGGCGCGTCGGCATGCCGATGACCTACACCGCGGGCTTCCACCCGAAGCCCGACATGACGTTCTCTCCGGCGCTCTCGCTCGGCGTCATCAGCCTCGACGAGTACGTCGACCTCCGCCTCGAGCGCGATCTCGACCCCGCCGCGCTCGACGCGCTCGTCGCCTCGATGTCGGCCGCGAGCCCCCGCGGGCTCGCGTTCCGCGGCGCCGTGAAGCTCGGCCCGGAAGACCCCGCCCTGAGCAAGCTGATCGCCGGCGCGCGCTACGCGCTCGCGTTCGCGCGCTCGGCGATCGGCGGCGACGCGGAGGCCTTCCTCGCCGCCCGCTGCAGCGCCGTCCTCTCGGCCGCGTCGCTCCCGATCCGCCGGGAGATCGACCGGCTCGCGAAGATGGTCGACGTGCGCCAGTACCTCGTGCGGGCCGAGGTCGGCGGGCCGGACGTGCTCTCGGCGCTCGCGCGCGCCGGGCTCGTCGGCGACCTCGTCGCCGTCGAGGTCGAGGTCGACATCCGCGGCTCGGGCGCGGTGAAATCGTCCGAGGTCGCGGCGGTGATCGCGGGCGAGCCCGGGGAGGCGCCGGGCGCGATCACGCCGCCGCCGCACCGCGCCGTGCGGCTTCAGCTGTTTGGCCGCGCCGCGCCGGCGGGCTCCGCCGCGGGCGAGCGCTTCTCGCTCTTCGACCTCGATCGGGCGCGCCGCGTCAAGTCGGCTCCGGAGCGGGCGCCGTCCCTCGCGCTCGCCGCGGACGCCGAGTGAGCCAGCCCGGGACGGTCGCGTCGCAAAGATCCTCCGGGTGACGGCGGCGCGTCGTCTGCGGGGAGCGCGCGGGCGATCGCCCGCGGATGGGCTACGCTGCGCTCTGCTTTATGGCAAAAGAGGGTCACGAAACCGAATGCTGCGCCGCGCGCCTCGCCGCGGCGGGAGCGGTTGGTGCGAGCGTCGCCCATGAGCTGCGCAACGCCCTCGCGGTCGCGGAGTCGTCGCTCTACCTGGCGCAGCGCGATCTCGACGATCGGCCCCGCCTGCTGCGCCACCTCGACCGGGTGACGTGCGAGATCCGCAAGGCGCACGAGGTCATCGGCAGCGTCCTCGGGCTGGCGCGCGGCGAGCCGCTGCGGCGCGAACCGGCGCATGTCAGCAAGTTGATCGAGAGCGCCCGGCACGCGCTGGTCCTGCGCACGGCGGTCCGGTTCGAGGTCGCCGTCGTGCCGGCCGACCTGACGCTCCTGTGCGACCCCATCCTGCTCGAGCGCGTCTTCTCGAACCTTTATCTCAACGCGATCGAGGCGCTCGACAACGCCCCCGGCGGCTCGATCGTCACGCGCGCGTGGTGCGGCGACGAGCGCACGTACCTCGAGGTCGAGGACAACGGCCCCGGCGTCCACCCCTGCGTGGTCGACCACCTCTTCGAGCCGCTCGTGACCGCCAAGGTGAAGGGGACCGGCCTCGGGCTTGCGCTGAGCCGGGCCATCGTCGAGGCGCACGGCGGCGAGATCACGGCGACGATGGATCGCTGCACGGGCACGGCGTTCCGCATGTGGCTGCCGAGCCAGTAGCCGGCAGCGCCGGCCGAGCCCACGGCCGGTGGCGCCGGCGCGTCGGGGCGCGCCACCCGCGTGCTATGATCGTCCTCTCATGCACGGGCAAGCCAAGCGCCATCCGTCGGGACGCGGCCCTTTTCGCGCGGAGCACGTCCGTTCGGGCGACCCGTACGAGCTGTCGAATGGCCACCCCGTCTACTGTGCCCCCACGGGGGGGCGTGCCTCCGGGCCGAACCACCTGGGCAGCTCGGTCGTGGGGTGGGATCCGGCGGTCAAGGAGGCGGGCGTGGACACGGGTTACACCCTGGGCCAGGGCACCCTCCGGGCGCCGGACGTCGCGGTGGGGAACGTGCCCGACAGGCCCGGCTGGGTGAAGGGGGTACCGGAGCTCGCCATCGAGTACGCCGACGTGGGGCAGGACGAGGAGAAGCTCCAGGAGAAGATCGCCGACCTGCTCGAGGCCGGCACGAAGCTCCTGTGGGTGGTACGCCTCAACGGTCCGCGGCGGGTCGAGGTGCACGAGCCCCGCCGGAAGATGCGCGTCGTGCTCCCCGGGCAGCTGCTGAGCGCGCCGGGCATCCTGAAGAACGCGGTCCCCGTCGAGGCGCTCTACGACCGCAGCGAGGCGGAGAAGGCCACGCTGACCAACCTGCTCCAGCGGCGCGGCTACGACGACCTCGACGCCGTGCTCGCTGCAGGGCGCGAAGAGGGGCGCGAAGAGGGGCGCGAACAGGGGCGCGAGGAAGGGATCCTCGAGGGCAAGCGCGATGCGCTGAGGCGCGTCCTCGATCGGCGAGGGCTGCGGCTCACGAAGGCGGCGGCGGCGCAGATCTCGTCGTGCAGGAGCGAGCGCGCGCTGGATGGCTGGCTCGATCGCGCCCTCGTCGCGTCGACCACGGCGGAGGTGTTCAGGCGCGCGGGCCGTTGACCCCGCGCCCGCGCTCCTCGCCCGGATCAGGCGCGGCCGCGGCCGCGGACGAGCTCGGAGACGGCCTCTCCCAGGCCCTCGAGCGTGAGCGCGAACATCGGGAAGATCCCCTTGATCGCGTCGACGGTCGGGTGCGGGTAGGGGCCGATCCCGTCCGGGTTCAGCCACACGGCGCGGTCGAAATGGTCGCGGAGCATCATCAGCCACGCGGCGCCGGGCAGCCGCGCGTCGGGCTCGGGCGAGGAGCCCGCCCCGCCGCCGTAGCCCGACGAGCCAAGCAGCTCGTAGGGCGCCATCGAGGCGTCTCCGACCATCACGAGCTTGTGCTGCTTGCCGCACTCGCGGAGCAGCTCCCGCACCGGGACAGGGTCCTGTAACCCTTCGGTTCTATACAGCTTTTCGTAGACGCAGTTGTGGAAGTAGTAGCTCCTCAGCTCCTTCCAGTGCGTCGCGCGCTTCGCCGCGCTGAACAGCTGCGACACGAGCGCGGCGCTGGGATCCATCGAGCCGCCCACGTCCATCATCAGGATCACGCGCGTGTTCGGCCGGCGCGGGGGCCGCGTGACGATCTCGATCTCGCCCGCGTTCCTGGCCGTCGCGTCGATCGTCGCCTCGATGTCGAGCTCGCGGTCGCCGCCCTCGCGCGCGAAGGCGCGCAGCTTGCGCAGCGCCACCTCGATCTGGCGGACGTCGAGCGTGAGATCGCTGCGGTAAGGCCGGTAGCGGCGCGCGTCGGCGTTCTGCACGGCGCCGCTCCGCCCCCGCGCGGAGCCGCCGACCTGGATGCCGCTCGGGTTGAAGCCGCCGCGGCCGAACGGCGAGGTGCCGCCGGTCCCGATCCACCGGTTCCCCCCGTCGTGGCGCTCCCGCTGCTCGCGGAGGCGCTCCTCGAACCGCCGGAGCACTTCCTCCAGGTCGAGCTCCTCGATCATCGCCTTCTCCTCCTCGGAGAGGGCGCGCGTCTTGATCGGATCCCGGAGCCACGAGAGGAGCTCCTCCGCGATCGCCTTGGCCTCCACGTGCACGCCGCGGAAGTGCTGGGCGAACGCGAGATCGAAGTCGTCGAGGTGCGCCTCGGAGTGGACAAGGAGCGCCCGCGCGACGTGGTAGAAGCCGTCGAGCGAGCTCTCGTGGAGCCCCGCGGCGAGCGCGCGCGCGAGGCCGATCGCCTCCTGGGCGCCGACAGGGACCTTGCGGGCCCGGAGCTCGTAGAGGAACTCGACGAACATCGCTACGACCGGTACCGCCTGCCGCCGGCCAGCTGGTCGGCCAGGGCCGTCAGGTCCTGCTCCTTCTTGAGCAGCGCGCCGAGGAACGGCAGCGTCTTGTCGAGCTTCACCTCGCTCACGCCCGCCCTGCGCAGCACGGCGATCCAGTCGATGAGCTCGCTCGTCGAGGGCCGCTTCCGGATCCGGGTGTTCTTCCGGATCTCGTAGAAGACCTGCATCGCCTGATCGGCCAGCGACCGATCGAGCTCGGGGTGGTGGACGCGGACGATCTCCCGCATGAGCTCTGCGTCCGGGAAATCGATGAAGTGGAAGACGCAGCGGCGCAGGAAGGCGTCCGGCAGCTCCTTCTCGTTGTTGCTGGTGATGAGTACGATCGGCCGCTCCCGGGCGGCGACCTCATCGCCCGTCTCGGTGATGCGGAAGCGCATCCGATCGAGCTCGTGGAGGAGGTCGTTCGGGAACTCGAGGTCTGCCTTGTCGACCTCGTCGATGAGGAGCACGACCCGCATGGAAGCGCTGAACGCCCTCCCGAGGGGGCCGAGCTTGATGTACCGCCGGATGTCGCGCACGTCGCCGTCGCCGAAGCGCGCGTCGTAGAGCCGTTGCACGGTGTCGTACACGTAGAGCCCGTCCTGGGCCCGCGTGGTGCTCTTGACGTGCCAGGGGATGAGCTCGGCGGACAGGCTCTGCGCGATGGCCTCGGCGAGCAGCGTCTTGCCGGTGCCGGGCTCTCCCTTGACGAGGAGCGGCCGCTCCAGGACCAGCGCGCAGTTGACGGCGGCCTCGAGCGCTTCGCTTGTGAGGTAGCGTTCGGTGCCTCGAAAGCGGCGGAAATCGGACATGCCGAACGGTAGCACCCGCCGGAGCGCGCGGGCGGAGCGCGCCGGGGTCAGCGCCAGTCGCGCGCGGTGGGCGCCGACGGTCGTCTCGGCGAAGGCGGGCCGGCGAAGGCGGGCGCGATGGACGCGGGCGAGGGCAGGGACATGCAGCGAGGGCCCGGGCTCCTCGGTAGGGGGCGGCGCGATGACAGCGCGGCCGGGGGAGCCCAGCGCGAGAGCGGGCGGGAGGAGGGCCTGTTCCCCTCCAAGTACACGCCTTTGCCCCGCGATCGCGCGGTGAATCCGCGAGAAGAGCGATGACGCCGCATCGCGGCGCGCGCTTCCGGGCATGCTCCTTGAATAGCGCTCGTCCGGAGCCGGGGCCGGGACCCAGGTGCACACCGAGACTCGAGCGGGAGGGATCGATGAGCGCGAGATCGCAGCCAGACGTGATCTGCTTTTCGCACCTGCGTTTCAGCTTCGTGTTTCAGCGGCCACAGCAACTGCTCACGCGCTGCGCGCGGCGGCGCCGTGTCTTCTTCTTCGAAGAGCCGGTGTTCGACGGCGGGCCCCCGCGCCTCGAGGAGACCGCGACCCAGCATGGCGGCCTCTGCGTCGCGACTCCACACCTGCCTTCCGGCACCGAGCCGTCGCGGGCCTCCGCCATGGAACGCGAGCTCCTCGACGGCATGATGAAGCGCCACGCGATGAGCGACTGCGTGCTCTGGTATTACACGCCAATGGCGCTCTCGTTCTCTCGGCACCTCGTGCCCGCGGCGACGGTGTACGACTGCATGGACGAGCTCTCGGCCTTCTCCGGGGCGCCCCCGGCGCTCAAGGTGCGCGAGGCCGAGCTCCTGCGCCGCGCCGACCTGGTCTTCGCCGGCGGCGCGAGCCTCTACGAGGCGAAGCGCGCGCTGCACCCGAGCGTGCACGCGTTCCCGAGCAGCGTCGACGTCGCGCACTTCGCCCGCGCGCGCGCCGCTTCCCGCGTCGAGCCCGCCGACCAGGCGGAGATCCCGCGGCCGCGCCTCGGTTTCTTCGGCGTCCTCGACGAGCGCATGGATCTCGATCTCCTCGCCGCCGTGGCCGCGCTGCGGCCGGCCTGGCAGATCGTGCTCGTGGGGCCGGTGGTCAAGATCGACCGGGCGACGCTGCCCCGCGCGCCGAACATTCATGTCCTGGGGCAGAGGCGATATGAAGAGCTGCCCGCGTATCTCGGGGGCTGGGACGTGGCGCTCCTGCCCTTTGCCCGGAACGAGGCGACGCGGTTCATCAGCCCCACGAAGACGCCGGAGTACCTGGCCGGCGGCAGGCCCGTCGTCTCGACGTCGATCCGCGACGTGGTGCGGCCCTACGGCGAGCTCGGGCTCGTGCGCATCGCGGACGCGCCCGGCGACTTCGTGGCCGCCGTGGAGGCGGCCCTCGCCGAGGAGCGCGGCGCGCGGCTCGCGCGCGCGGACGACTTCCTCGGGCAGGGCTCGTGGGACGCCACCTGGGCCAGGATGGACCGGCTCCTCGAGGGGGCGCTGGAGGCTCGCGGCCGGGCCGCGACGACGAGGTGAGCCATGTTCGATTACCTCATCGTCGGCGCAGGCTTCGCCGGGTGCGTCCTCGCCGAGCGGCTCGCCCGCGGCGCCGGCAAGAAGGTCCTGCTCTGCGACGTGCGCATGCACATCGGCGGGAACGCGTACGACCATCACGACGCCGCTGGCATCCTCGTGCACAGGTATGGACCGCACATCTTCCACACGAACTCTCGGGAGGTCTTCGATTACCTGTCTCAGTTCACCGAGTGGCGCCCCTACCAGCACCGCGTGCGCGCCTGGGTCGACGGGCAGCTCCTGCCCATCCCCATCAACCTCGACACGATCAACGGCCTCTACGGTCTGAGCCTCAACGCGCTGGAGGTCGAGGGCTTCCTCGCCTCGAGGGCCGAGCGGCGCGAGAGCATCCGCACGTCGGAGGACGTGATCGTCAGCAAGGTGGGGCGCGAGCTCTACGAGAAATTCTTCCGCAGCTACACGCGCAAGCAGTGGGGCCTCGACCCGTCGGAGCTCGACGCCTCGGTGACGGCGCGCGTCCCGGTCCGCACGAACCGGGACGACCGCTACTTCGCCGACACCTACCAGGCGATGCCGCTCCACGGGTTCACGCGGATGTTCGAGCGGATGATCGACCACCCGGGCATCAAGATCCTGCTCAACACGGACTACCGCGAGATCTGCCATGCCGTCCCGCACCGCGAGGTGATCTACACAGGCCCGGTCGACGCCTATTTCGATTACCGGTTCGGGAAGCTGCCCTATCGCTCGATCGAGTTCAAATTCGAGACGAAGGACCAGGAGGTGTACCAGGCGGCGCCTGTCATCAACTATCCGAACGAGTACAGCTACACCCGGGTCACCGAGTTCAAGTACCTCACCGGCCAGGCGCACCCGAGGACGACGATCGTCTACGAGTTCCCGAAGGGCGACGGCGACCCGTACTACCCCGTGCCGCGGCCCGAGAATGCGGTGCTTTATCGCAAGTACGAGGAGCTCGCCCGGTCGACCGCCGGCGTCCACTTCGCCGGCCGGCTCGGCACGTACCGTTACTACAACATGGACCAGGTCGTCGCCCAGGCCCTCACCCTCTACACGAAGCTGACGGGCGCCCCGGGCTGGCGGTCCCTCGCGGAGGCGGCGTGAGCAGGGCCGCCGGGGAGGGCGGCGAGCCGGCGATCGAGCTGTGGGGCGGCGTCGAGTGCACGGTGAACCGTGTCCGCGACGTGTACCACGATCAGCTCGATCGGAGCGGCCACGCGCACCGGCTCGACGACCTCGACCGCTTCGCCGAGCTCGGGATCCGGGCGCTGCGGTACCCCGTGCTCTGGGAGCGCACGGCGCCCGACGGCCGCGCGCGCTTCGCGTGGGCCGACGCGCGCCTCGGGAGGCTGCGCGACCTCGGCGTGCGGCCGATCGTGGGGCTCGTGCACCACGGCAGCGGGCCGCCCCGGACGAGCCTCCTCGATCCGAGCTTCGTCGAGGGGCTCGCGCGCTTCGCCCGCGCGGTGGCCGAGCGCTACCCGTGGGTCGAGGACTACACGCCGGTGAACGAGCCGCTCACCACGGCGCGCTTCTCCGGCCTCTATGGCCACTGGTACCCGCACGGGCAGGATGGCCGCGCCTTCGTCCGCGCGCTCCTCACGCAGTGCCGCGCGATCGCGGCGGCGATGCGCGCCGTCCGCGAGATCAACCCCCGCGCGCGCCTGGTGCAGACAGAGGATCTCGGGAGGACGTTCAGCACGCCGCTGCTCGCGTACCAGGCGCAGCACGAGAATCACCGCAGGTGGTTGAGCCTCGACCTGCTCATGGGTCGAGTGGACCGGGATCACCCGTTCTATCCCCAGCTCCTCGAGTGGGGCGTGTCCCCCGGCGAGCTCGAGGCGTTCGTCGCGTCGCCCTGCCCGCCGGACCTCCTCGGCATCAATTACTACATCACGAGCGAGCGGTTCATCGACGAGCGCCTCGATCGCTATCCGCCGGGGATGCACGGCGGCAATGACAGGCACGCCTACGCCGATCTCGAGGCCGTGCGCGTGGTCGCCGAAGGCGTGGGCGGGCATCTCCCGCGCCTCCTGGAGGTCTGGGAGCGTTACCGGCGGCCGGTCGCGATCACCGAGGCGCACCTGGGTGGCTCCCGCGAGGAGCAGCTCCGCTGGCTGGCCGAGGCGCACCGCGCGGCGGTGGACGCGCGCGCGGCGGGCGCGGACGTGCGGGCGATGACCGTGTGGGCGCTGCTCGGCTCATTCGACTGGGACAGCCTCGTCGTGCGCGATCGCGGGCGCTACGAGCCGGGCGTCTTCGACGTCCGCGGCGAGGCGCCGCGACCGACCGCGCTGGCCCGGCTCGTCCGTGCGCTTGCGCGCGGGGAGCCCTTTGACCACCCGGTGCTCTCGTCCCCGGGGTGGTGGCGCCGCCCGGAGCGGCTGCTCTATCCGGCGGTCAGCGTCGAAGAGCGCGACGGCGCGACGCGCGTCGAGCCGTCCGGCGGCCCGACCGGAAGGCTCGAGGGGCCGCCGATCGTGATCGCCGGCGCCACGGGCACGCTCGGCAAGGCGTTTGCGCGCCTGTGCGCTCACCGCGGGCTGCCGCACCGCCTGCTGAGCCGCCTCGAGATGGACATCGCCGATCCCGCTTCGGTCGAGCGCGCCCTCGAGCGTCACGCGCCGTGGGCGGTCATCAACACCGCGGGCCATGCGCGCGTCGACGACGCGGAGCTCGAGCCTCACCGCTGCGCGCGCGAGAACGCCTCCGGGCCCGCGGTGCTCGCGGCGGCGTGCCGTGAGCGCGGCGTCCGGCTCGTCACGTTCTCCTCGGATCAGGTCTTCGACGGTACGGGCACGACACCTTATGTCGAGACCGACCCGGCGAGGCCGCTCAGCGCGTACGGGCGGAGCAAGGCGGCTGCCGAGCAACAGGTGCTCTCGATCCTTCCGGCGGCGCTGGTGGTGCGCACGGCGGCGCTCATCGACCCCTGGGACGAGGCCGGCTTCGTCGCCGCCGCCCTGCGCGCGCTCCGTGACGGCCGCCCCTTCAGCGCGGCCGAGGATCTGATCGTGACGCCGACCTACACACCCGACCTCGCCGACGCGACCCTCGATCTCCTGATCGACGGCGAGGGTGGCCTCTGGCATCTGGCGAACCGCGACGCGGTGACCTGGGCTGAGCTCGCTGCGCGGAGCGCCGCGCTGGCGCGCCTGGACACGGCGCTCGTCGTCCGTTGCCCTGGCAGCGCGCTCGGCTTCGTCGCGCCGCGTCCCCGGTACAGCGCGCTCGGTAGCCAGCGAGGGCTCCTGCTCTCGGCGCTCGACGATGCGCTCGCGCGCTATCTCACCATCGCGGTGGCGACCCAGCTCGACCGTGAGGCCGCTTGAGCCGGGACGAACTGCCAGGGCTTCACCGCCGGAGACGGACATCCCGGTTGACCCCCCAGGAGAATGTGGCGTCTCGTGATGACGGATGACTCTCTGCTTTATTGGCGTAACATCCGTCGAGGGCGGCGACACGTCTGCTTCACCGGAGGAAAAGGGGCGCGACTCGGTGGCGCGGCTTGCCCCTACCTGCGTGAGCGCCTAGCCTGGGCCGCAGACGTAACCACGAATTCGCGGAGAGAAACGCCATGATGCCGATGATGAGCATGCCGATGATGGGCTCGATGGGGATGATGCCGCAGATGATGGGCTCGATGGGGATGATGCCGCAAATGATGGGTCAGATGCCCCAGATGATGGGCATGATGCCTCAGATGATGGGCATGATGCCCCAGATGATGGGGATGATGCCGCAGATGATGGGCATGATGCCCCAGATGATGGGTCAGATGCCGATGATGGCGCGGATGACCTGTGAGATGGACAAGGAGGGGATGGTCTGCAAGATGATGCCCATGGATGGCGCGAGCATGGATATGCTGCGCCAGCGCTGCGAAGCCATGATGAAGATGATGGGCATGGGCATGCCGATGATGCTGATGTGCGGCAGCATGCCGATGATGATGGGCATGAGCACCGGCATGGGCATGAGCAGCGGCACGAGCGGGATGAGCAACATGGGCGGCGGTTCGAACGTCGCCAGCATGAGCAAGTGAACGCGCGCTCCTGTCGCAGCGCCTGAGCCCCTCCAGGCGCAGGGCGGGAGGCTCGCTTCGTCTCCTGGCGTTCCCCGCGTCGCGGCGGCTCTATCCGCCGATCGCTCCGGTCAGCCCGTCTTCTCGACGTACGTCATCACCAGGTACATGATGACGGTCAGCTTGGTGGGGTTCCTGTACTGGTGAGGCACGTCGGCCTCGAACAGGATCGCGTCGCCCGTCGCGAGCAGGTGGCGCTCGGCGCCGACGATCATCTCCAGCGTCCCTGACGTCACCACGAGGTTCTCGATCGTGCCCGCCGGGTGCGCATCCGCGTGCTCCGTGGCGAGGGGAGCGAGCCTGAGCTCGTAGAACTCGACGGTCCTCGGCACATCGAACGGGAACAGGGCGCGCGAGGAGAACGAGCCGTCGTGCGACGTCAACACCTTGGCGCGCGCGGCCGGGATGAGCGCTGTGCCGCCGAGCGACTGATCGCTGATCAGCGTCGAGAAGGGCACGCCCAGCGCCCGGGAGATCTTCCAGAGCACGTTGATCGTAGGCGTGCTCTGGCCGAGCTCGATCTGGCTGAGCATCGCCCGGCTCACGCTCGACGCCTTCGCCAGCCGCTCGAGGGAGAGCCCGCGCTTGGTCCGGAGGCGGCGCAGGTTGGCACCCACGATGCCGGTGAGCGCCGAGGAGGCATCGTGCGGGGCCATCTCGTAGGTCCAGGCCCCGTCGGATGTCTCCTCCACGTCCCGCTGCGACGGCTCCCTCTGCGGCCCGTCCGCCGTCGCTCGGCTGGCGTACGAGCCCGCAAGGCCAGCAGAGCCCTCTGGCCTGCGGTGCGAACGCGGTCCGGAGCTCTCCGTCGCCCCAGTGGACGCATCCACGCCGTTCGCGTAGCCCGGCACGGGCAACGAGGAATCGAACGGCTCGCCGGGGACCAACCCGGAAGAGGCGCGCGGCGTGTTCTGGCGGACCGATTTCATCGCAGCTGCCAGACTGGCATCCACGTCCACACGGGGAACCACCAGAGGGCGGCCTGCATGGTCAACGAGCTGCCCGACGACATCTCCATCTCCCTGCCGTTCTCGAGGGCACGCTCGTTCCGAGCCACCCGCCGCTGCTGTCGGTACTCCTCCAGATCGATCACTTGAGCACTCTGGGCGCGCATCCGATTTACCTCCAACCCCTGCGCCTATCATCCGTTATAACGGATTGTATGTCAAGGGATAGCTCGGCCATGACGCAACGTTCTGGGTGCGTTGCGTCAATTATGGCACCACCGAGCGATCTCTTCCGTTGCGCAATGTGTCGTATTTTTCGCCTGGAATCGAGAGCGTGCGCACTGTAGATGGAAAAGTACCTCGAAGAAGTATTGCGACGAAGCTGTGGTGAATTGCGCTTTGCGTTATTCTTGGCAAGAGCAGAGCGGAGCGCCGCCGAGATAGTGGACGAGGCGGAGCGCTCGGATCGCGCGCTCGCCCGCGATCGTCCGTCCCTCCAGGGGGCGTCGTCTGTGTGCGCGCAGGGGTGAGAGGGTCGGGCGTGTCCGTGCCTCTCCGCGGTTGCCCGTTGTCGTACCCCGCACGGATGCGCCGCTCGGTCCGGTGCCTTCCAGGAACATTCTGCGCGCGCCGTCCTCTGTCCCTCCGTCGCAGCGTGGTTGTGGAGCCGTGGCGCTTCGCGGCGTCATGAGCGCTCATCGCGACATCACGAACACACAAGGAGGCAGCCATGGCGGGCGTCGACGTGGGGGGTGGCGAGAGGCGGGCGCGGAACAGCGAGATCAACATGATCCCGTTCATCGATCTGTTGATGGTGACGATCGCCTTTCTCCTGATCACCGCGGTGTGGGTCACGAGCTCGCGCCTCAAGACAAGCGCAGAGGCGCCGGCCGCCGCCGGGTGCGGAGAGGAGTGCCAGAAGGAGCCTCTCAAGACGATGCACGTCCACGTCGGCGAGGACAGCTTCAACCTGGTGTGGAAGCAGGGCGCGACCGTGCTGAGCGAGGTGAGCGTACAAAAACATCCTGTCGAGATCGGCGCGGCGGGGGCCACCGCGATTCGCTACAGAGAGCTCGGCGAGGCCATCCAGCGCGAGTGGGAGCGGGGCGGCGAGCACCGCGCCCCGAGCGACCGCCGCGCCGACCAGGCCGTGCTCCACAGCGACGACAGGACCCCGTTCCGCGAGCTCGTCGCCGTGCTCGACGCCATCAACGCCCCGCGCCGTACCGTCCTGCTCGAGGACGGACGCAGCGTCGAGATGCCCGCGTTCCTCGCCACCTTCTCCGCGAGGTAAGAGCGGCGCTCGGAGCGCGAATGTTTGACGGGGATGGGGAGCTGCGACGGCCGCTAGGCCGTGAACTCGGTCGTCAGGGCGACCCAGTTCGAGGGCGGGCGAACGGCGTAGCTCAGCGCCAGCACCTCGATCAGCACCACCCGGTAGATCGCGTGGACGTCGTCGACGTCGACCTCGTGCGCGTTCGCCTCGAGGGCGGCGTCGAGGTGCTCCTGCACGAACGCGAGGACGTCGGGCTGCTCCATCGCGATGACGTCGTCCGAGTCGACCGCCTCGGCAGGGTCGTGGAGGCGGATCTGCTCGTCCAGGTTCAGCGACTCCTCGACGCCCGTGAGCGCCGTCTCGGTGACCTCGTCGAGGTCCTGGCCGAACAGCTCGTCGAAGGCGAGCCAGATGGCCAGCGTCAGGAAGTAGCCGAGGGCGAGCGCCGTCTCGTCGAGCGGGCCGGAGAGCACCGAGGAGATCCGGTCCGCCAGCGCAGGCTGCGTCTGCTCGAAGCGCGTGAACGCGTCGTCGAGCTGCTTGCGCGAGTCGTCGTCATCCTCGGCGAGCTGATCCTCGATCTCGGACAGGACGCGCGCAGGCACCTGAGCGTACGAGGGGACGGGGCGAATGGCTGCGCGGCGTACCCACACGCGGACAACCTAGCACACGATGGCGCGGCTCATGGAGCGAGCAACCGAATGCTCGACGCCGGAACCCACCCCTCCGTCGCTCCCCAGCGGACCTCCGCCAGCCCGCCCGATCTCCTGGCGACCTCGACCGACGCGCCCTCCGGGATCGGGCTCTGCGCCGCGGCGGGCAGCGCGCGCCCGCCCTCGTCGAGGAGCCGGACCTCGGGGACGACCACGACGCCTGCCCGGGTCGTGAGGCGGAGGTGCCGCGCCGCATAGGTGAGCGGCACCAGCGCGAGCAGCGCGACGAGCGCCGTCGGCGCGAGGACGCTGCCCGCGACGTGCGCGGGGCCGGCCGGACGGCGCCGCAGGACCACGCCCAGCGAGAGCAGCAGCGACGCGAGGAGCGCGGCCGCCGCCCAGGTGCGCTCCGAGGCGAGGCCGACGATGACGCGGTCGAGCGTGGGGCGCGCGTCGACCGCATCCGCGGCGCGGCGCGAGCGCCGGCGGGTGATCTCGGCGCGCACGAGATCGAGCGCGCGATCCGCGTCCGCGTCGCCAGGGCGGAGGCGCAGCGCCTCCTCGAAGGCGGCCGCCGCCCGGCCGAGGTCGCCGGGGCGATCCGCGCCCTCGCGGATGCGCGTGACGTAGGCGAGGCCGCGGTTGTAGCTCGCGTCCGGATGCACGAAGCCGCGGTCGGCGAGCAGCTCGAACGTGTCGACCGCCGCGCCGTACTCGCCGCGGCCGAGCGCCGCCGTGCCCTGCTGGAACAGCGCCTCCGGCGGCCCCGCCGGCTGCGCGCGCGCCGCGAGGGGCAGCGCCGGCGCGAGGCACGCGGCGAGGAGGAGCGCGGCGGCGAGACGGCGCCTGCAGCGGCGGCCGTTCATGCCGGCTTCCTTCGGGCGAGCTCGTTGATGACGGCGCGGCCCTTCTCGAGGAGCGCCGCGGCGGTCGCCGCGCCGCCCTCCTGCGCGGCCGGCTCGAACCGGATCGCCTCGCACGCGGCCAGCGCCTCGCAGGCGCGCGCCGACAGCGGCTCGGGGAGGCCGCGCTGGCCGAGCTCGTCCGGGAGCGCCGCGAGCAGGACGCCTCGGGAGCGGAGGCCCGTCGCGGACTCGATCGCCCGGTGCACGGCGCGCTCGATCGCCGCGGCCGTCGCCCCGAGATCCCCCTGCGCGGCGGCCTCTTCCGCCTCGCGTTGCGCGACCGCGGCGAGCCGGGCGGGCGAGCTCGCGCCCGCCGCGCGACGCTCGCGCGCCCGGCGCACGAGCCGATCGCCCGCGCCGAACAGCGTGACGACGAGCGGCGGCGCGGCCAGGAGCAGCCAGAACGGCGCCCCGTCGAGGGGCAGCGTCGCGGGCGGGGAGTACGGGCCGAGCGACGTGCGGAGCCCCGGGATCCCGGCGAACGGCCCGGCGCTGCCGGCGGCGTCGCCGGCGCCAGGCGCCCCGGACGGCGGCCCGGACGGCGCCGGCGGCGCGACCGGGGTCACCTGGATGACGCCGAGCTCGGCGCTCTCGACGACGTAGCGCTTCTGCGCCGGATCCCAGTAGGGGAGCTCGATCTTCCCGAGATCCACCGCGCCGCTCTCCTGGACGCGGACGACGTAGCCGAACGAACGGAAGCCGCCGATCGCGCCGCCGCGCGGCTCGAGCGACTCGCGCTTCTCGGGGTCGAGCCACTCGAGGCCGGTCCGCTCCGGCACCCGGAGCGACTGCGGGAAGTTGCCGGTGCCCGCGACCTGCACGGTCACGGCCACCGAGCCGCCCTGCTCGATCTGGCGCGGCTGCACCGTCGCCTTCAGGGTGAACTGACCGACGTCGCCGAGGACGTAGCCGGACGGGCGGCCGGCGAGCGGCGGCTCGGTGACCCGGACGACCACGTCGTTCGACTCGCGCAGCACGCGCGCGCCGATCCGTCGCCCCGTGATGCGCGCCTGCATGCTGCCCGTGTGCAGCTCGCCCGCCTTCAGCGGGAACAGCGCGAGCTTGTCGACGAGGCGGGCCGCGTAGCGGTGCCCCCCGACCCGCGTGTACACGGGCCGCTCGTGGCGCGGGTCCTCGAGCAGGGCGTGGCGGAGGAAGTCCGCGGTGGGCGCGGCGCGGGGCTCGCTCATCTCCGCGTTCTCGCGGAAGTACAGGTAGAACGAGACGGTGACCTGCTCGCCGACCACCGCGGTCGTCTTGTCGGGGATGGCGCGCAGGAACACCACCGGGGCGGGCTCGCTCGGCATCGCGAGCTCCGGCGCCTGGTCCTCGGGCTCGTCCTCGACCACCTCGTCGTCCAGGAGGCCGCCCGGACCGCTGAACGGCCACGGGAAGCCGTGCAGCGGGCCGCCGGGCAGCAGGAACGGGTTGTTCGGCCGGCGCGGCCGCCCGCTCGCGGGCACGACCTTGATCAGGATCGGATCCGCCGGCAGGCGCCTGCCGTTCCACACGATCGTGGGCCCCGGGATCGTGTAGCGGCCGGGCTTGTTCGCGACGATCTGCCACGTCGCGCTGATGCCCAGCTGCGTGGTCATCACGCCGCCGCTGAGCTGCGTCTTCATCTGTGTCCCGATGCTCGGGCCGGAGGCGACGGAGAGGTCGGGCGGGACGCGCAGCTCCGGATCGGACGGCATGCCGGCGCCGCGCTCCACGAGCGCCTTCACCTCGACCGTGAACGGCTCGCCGACCTCGACCTCGGTGGAGCTCGCGCGCGCCGAGAGCTCCGGCTGCTGGGCGCGCGCGCGGAGCGGAGCGAGCAGCGCGAGCAGCGCGAAGAGCAGCGCCGTCGCGAGCGGCGCAAGGCGCGGGGCGGCGAGCGCGGCGAGCGTGAGCGGGGCGGGGGAGCGCGGCGGGCGCGTCACTTGTCCTCCATCGCGCGGCCGCGGCGCATGCCGGCTTTGCTCTTCGCTTCCTGCTCCTGGTACGTCGGCGCCTCCTCGAGCTGGTCGAGGATGCGATCGTCCTGCCGCCCGGTCGGCGGCTGCTCCTGGGGCTGCTCGGGCGGCGGTTCGGGCTGCTCGGGCGGGCCCGCGTCAGGCGGCTGATCCTGCGGGCCGGCGTCAGGGCTCTGGTCCTGGTCGCCGGCGTCCTGGTCGCCGCCGTCGTCGCCGGCGTCCGGCTCGCCGCCGTCGTCGCCGGCGTCCGGCTCGCCGCCATCGTCGCCGGCGTCCGGCTCGCCACCATCGTCGCCGGCGTCGGGCTCGGCGTCCGGCGGGGCATCGGGCTCGGCGTCCGGCGGCGCGGCGTCCTTCTGCTCCTCGATGCGCCGCAGCGCGATGGCCCGGTTCCAGGCCGCGTCCCGGCCGATGCCGTCGCCGCCCGCCTCCTCGAAGATGCCGGGGATGATGGCCAGCGCCTGGTCGTAATACGTCACGGCGTCCTCGTACTTGCGCCGCAAGAACTCGAGGTTGCCCGCGAGGTAGCGGGCGCGCGCGCGCAGGTCGGCCGGCACGCTCGGATCGGCGCCGATCGCCTTCACCAGGATCAGCGCGCAGTCGATCTCGATCCCGCGCAGCGCGTCGTTCTGCTCCTGCTCCGGCCCGCCGTCCGCGAGCCCCTCGTCGCCGAACCGGTGGCCATAGCGCTCGGCCAGGTGGAACAAAGTCAGCCCGAGGTCGAACGAGCCGTTCGGCTTCTGGCGCACGGAGTCGGGCAGCCCGATGCCGGCGTCGCTGCACGCGCCCGTCCCCAGGTAGCTCTCGAGCGCCTGCTCGGCGGACTCGAGGTCGCCCGCGTCGAGATCGCGGATCGCCTGATCGACCGCCGGCGCGTTCCGCTCGAACGGGGACGACGGATCCCACCCGCTGCACCCCGTCGCCGCCGAGAACGCGGCCCCGGTGAGGCACGCCGCGGCGAGCCCCATCGCGAGCCAGCGCCCGTGGCGCGCGAAGAACCCGGAGAGATCTACCCGCTTGCGATCACGACGCGGCATGCTGCCCTCCCGCGTTGCCCTCCGCCGCCGGCCCCGCCTCCGCGGCGAGGTCTGCGCCGCCCGCGCGCCCCTTCAGCAGCGCGGCGCGCTTCGGCGTGGCCTTGGGGCTCGTCGCCACGAACCGCCGGCGCGGAGCGTCCTTGAGGAACACCTCGGCGATGAGGAGCAGGATCGCGAGGCCGAGCGGGTAGAAGTAGACGTCCGCATAGACCGTCTCGACCCGCTCCGAGAGCTCGCTCTTCATCTGCCGCCTGAGCTCCGCCGCGATCGTCTCGATGCCCGTGGTCCCCTTCTCCGCGCGGATGATCTGCCCGCCCGGCGTCGCCTGCGCGATCGACGCGAGCTGCTGCTCGCCCGACAGCGACAGCTCGGTCGTGAGCGGCTTGCCCTGGCGGTCGGTCCGCCACCCGACGATGCGGCCGTCCGGGCCGATCTCCGGGATCGGCTCCGGCGTGCGACCGCCGATCTGCACGACGTGGACCGTCGTGCCCTGGGCGCCGATCGCCTGGGCGACGCTCAGCGGGTAACCCTCGAGATCCTCGCCGTCGGTGACGAGCAGGATGATCCGCTTGTGCTCGGCGGACTTCGGATCGCGCTTCAGGAGATCGTTCGCCTGGTCGAGCGCGCGCGCGATCGCGGTGCCGCCGATCGGCATGTCGTTCGGGTCGAGCTGGCGGAAAAATTGAGCGATCGCGGCGCCGTCGGCGGTGAGCGGGAAGCCCATCGGCTCGCCGGCGAACGCGACCGCGCCGAAGCGCGCGCCCTCGAGATCCTTGATCAGGCGGGCGACCTCGACCTTCGCCCGGAAGATGCGGGAAGGCTCGACGTCGCGCGCGTACATGCTCTTCGAGTAGTCGAGCACGACCACCACGTCGACGTTGGTCGCCGGCACGAGCCGCGTGCCCTTGCCGTACTGAGGCCGCGCCGCGGCCACGAACGCGAGCGCGGTCGCGAGCACGAGGAGGACGCCCTTCCACGCGCGGCGCTTCGCCGGGTCGGCGGTGGTGAGCGCCTTCACGCGATCCTCGTCGCCGAAGCGCTTGATGGCGCGCGCCACGCCGAAGCCGCCGAGGATGAGCAGGAGGCCGATCAGCGCGGCGAACGCCGTGCCGAGCAGGAACCACGGGGCCGCAAAGTTCACGGGAACCTCCGGAGCAACCAGGCGCGCAGGAGCGCGTCGAGCCCGATCAGCAACACCCCGGGCAGGAGCAGGAACGGGAAGAGATCCTCGTACGCGGCGCTCGAGGCCTCGAAGCGGGTCGTCTCCAGCCGGTCGAGCACGTCGTGCATGCTGTCCGCGAGCGCCTTCGCGTCGGTCGCCACGTACGACTCCCCGCCGGTCTTCTGCGCGATCTCCTGGAGCAGCGCGGGGTTCACCGGGAAGCGGTGGCGCACGTAGCGCGGCTGCCCGAAGAGATCGACGCCGTCCTCGACCTCGACCTCGTCGTCGGTGCCGATCTGGATCGTGTAGACCTTCACGCCGAGCGAGGTCGCGAGGTGGGTCGCGTACTCGGGGGAGATCGACCCCGCGTTCGAGTCGCCGTCGGTCAGGAGGATGACGACCTTCGACTGCGCGTCGCTCCTGCGCAGGCGGGCGACCGCGGTGCCCACCGCGTCGCCGATCGCCGTCGCGCTGCCGTCGATCACGTTGAGCGTCATCTGCGAGACCATCTGCGTCAGCAGGTGGTAGTCGAGCGTCGGCGGCGACAGCACGTACGCGGCCTTGCCGAAGACGACGACGCCGAGGCGATCGGTCTTCCTGCGGCCGATGAAGTCCTGGAGGACGAGCTTGGCCGTGTCGAGCCGGGTCAGCCGCTTGCTGCGCGGCAGCTTCGGCTGGCCGGGCAGGTCGCTCGGCCGCGCGTCGAGGATCGCGCGCATCGAGCCCGACAGGTCGAGCGCCACGACGATGTCGATGCCCCTGTCGTCCGTGCGCTGCTCGCGGAGCACGCTGACCGGCCGCCCCATCGCCAGGATCAGGAGCGCGAGCGCGACGGTGCGCAGCACGCCCGGCAGGTCGCGCAGGTGGCTGCGCAGGCCGCGCGGGCCGCGCACGAGCGGCGCGACCGTGCCGAGCCGGAGCCGCGGCTTGCGCGCGTCCTCCGCGAAGATGCCCCAGTACCAGACGACCGGCACCGCGAGGAGCGCCAGCAAGAACCACGGGGTCTGCCAGCTCGCGCCCGTCCAGGCGTCGCGGCGGGCCAGGTAGGGGTAAACGCCGGCGAGCGCGGCGACGACAAGCGTCGCCCCGATCGCGAGCGCCGCGCGCCTCGCGCGGCTCAAGGCGCCTCCTCCGGCGCCCGGGACGGGCGAGCGGGCGGGGGCTGCTTGGCGGCGGGCGGGCCTCCGGGCCCTGCGCCCTCGGCGGGCCGCACCGCCGGCGGCGTCGTGCGGTGCACGATGACCTCGCCGCGCTCGATCGCCTCGAGGCAGTCGGCCTCGCTCGGCTGGAGGCGCGCGAACTTCACGAGGTCGCAGTCGGCGAGGAACCGCGCGATCTGCGGCAGCACCGGCACGGGCGGGCGCACCCGCGCGAGCAGCGCGCGCATCTCGTCGCTTGTGGTCTCGAGGCCGTCGAAGCCGTACCGCGCGCCGAGGTACTTGCGCACGCTGTCGCTCACGCGGTCGAAGTACTCGTCGGTCCGCCCCTCGCTGAGCAGGCTCGAGCGCCGGAGCGCCTCGAGCTCCTCGAGCGCGGCGACCCACGGCAGCTTGGGCGGCGGGGCGGCCACGACGCGGGGCCGGCGCATCCAGCGCCGGACCAGCCAGGCCACGATGAGCCCGAGCGCCGCGCCGATGAGGATGCCGGCCGTGAGCTGCTTCGCGAGCACCCACTCCTCCCGCTGCGGCCGCGGCGGCGGGTTCGGCCTGACCTTGGGATCCCGCTCGTTGGCGATCGGATCCTCGACCACGATCTCGTGCGGCCGGGTGCAGACGGTGACGAGCTCGCCGCTCGCGCGGGACACGGCGATCGGCACCGGCGGCAGCTGCAGCACGCTCCTGCCCGGCTCCTTGGGGAGCGGGACGAACGGGATGACCAGCCGGGTCGTCGCGCCCGTTTCGGTCGCCGTCGTCGTGCGGGTCGGCCCGGCGCCCGCGTCGGCCTCGGGCAGGATGAACCCCGCCTTCTCCAGCGCGCGCGCCGCGTCGCTGTCGCCCTGGACCTTGAACCCCTCCGGCAGCACCGTCTCGCCCTTGCCGTGCGCGACCGTGATCTCGAGGGGCGCGGCGTACCCGCTGAACCCGTTCTTCGGGAACGTCTCCTGGAGCTTGGGCCGCGTCGCGCCGGGCGGCACGTGCTCCGCGCACGAGGCCCACACGCTCCCGCCGCGCTCCGTCGCGGCGGGCGGCGGCGGCGGCGGCGGCGGCGGCGGCGGCGGCGCGTCGTCGTCCCGAGCGGCGGGCCCGCCGGCGCCGCCCGCGTCCGGCTGCGCGAGCGCCGGCGCCGCGCACGCGAGCGCCGCCGCGAGCGCGGCCCACGCGGGCAGGCGCGCGGCGGGCGAGGCGCCCGCGCCGTCGATCCAGGAGCGGCGCGGCCTCATCGCCTGAGCCTCCGCGCCCGCTTGGCGAACAGGTCGCGCAGCGGCGTCACGAAGCTCTCCCCCGTCTTCACCACCACGGCGTCGAGCGCGAGCTTCTTGAAGAGCTTGTCCCGGTCGCCCCGCAGCTTGCGCATGGCGGTGCGGTAGTGGTCGCGCACCGCCCGGTCGCCGGTGTCCACCACGACCTCCTCGCCGGTCTCCAGGTCCTCGAAGGTCGCGAGCCCCACGTCGGGCAGCTCCTCGTCGCGCGGGTCGACGAGCATCACCGGGATCACGTCGTGCTTCGCGCTCGCGAGCGAGAGCGAGCGCTCGAAGCCGGTGGCGAAGAAATCGCTGATCACGAACGCCACGCTCCGCCGCTTCGCCACCTTGACCAGGGTCTCGAGCGCGAGCTTCAGGTTCGTCCCCGTGTACTTCGGCTCGTGCCCGAGGATCTCCCGGATGACGCGCATCACGTGCTTGTCCCCCTTCTTCGGCGGGACGAGCTTCTCGATGGCCTCGGTCGCGAGCACGAGGCCCACGCGATCGTTGTTCTTGATGGCGCTGAACGAGCAGAGCGCCGCGATCTCGGCGGCGATGCGCGCCTTCGACGCCCGCCGCGTGCCGAACTGCTCGCTCTGCGAGGCGTCGACGACCAGCATGACGGTCATCTCGCGCTCCTCGACGAACACCTTCACGAACGGCTCGCTCATGCGGGCCGAGACGTTCCAGTCGATCCAGCGCACGTCGTCGCCGGGCATGTAAGCGCGGACCTCGCGGAACGAGAGGCCCTGCCCCTTGAAGACGGACGAGTACGTGCCGGAGAGCTGCTCGTTGGCGAGCCGTCGCGTCCGGATCTCGATGCGCCGGAGCTGCTTCAGGAGCTCGGGCGGCAGCGGGTTCTTCGAGCCCGAGGCCTTGATCACGGCACCTCGACCACCTCGAACACGCGCCGGACGATCTGCTCGGACGTCACCTCCTCGGCCTCCGCCTCGTAGGTCAGGACGACGCGGTGCCGGAGCACGTCGGGGCCGATCGCCTTCACGTCCTCCGGCGTCACGTAGCCCCGGTGGCGCAGGAAGGCGTGCGCGCGCGCCGCGAGCGCCAGCGCGATCGAGGCGCGCGGGCTCGCCCCGTACTCGATGAGGCTGCTCAGCTCCCGCATCCCCTTCTGCCCGGGCTCGCGGGTCGCGAAGACCACGTCGACGATGTAGTCCTTCACGCGATCATCCATGTACACGTCGCGCACGACCTTGCGCGCGGAGACCAGGTCCTCGGGCGTCGTCACCTTCGCGGCCTTGCCCTCGATCACCGAGGTCGTGCGGTCGATGATCAGCCGCTCCTCGGCGCGCGCGGGGTACCCGACCTTGACCATGAGCATGAACCGGTCGACCTGCGCCTCCGGGAGCCGGTAGGTCCCCTCCTGCTCGATCGGGTTCTGGGTCGCCATGACCACGAACGGGCTCGGCAGCGGGTAGGTCGTGTCGCCGATGGTGACCTGCCGCTCCTGCATCGCCTCGAGGAGCGCGCTCTGCACCTTCGCCGGCGCGCGGTTGATCTCGTCGGCGAGCACCAGGTTCGCGAAGATCGGGCCGAGCTTCGAGGTGAAGTCGCCCTTCTGGTGGTTGTAGATGACGGTGCCGATGAGGTCGGCGGGCAGGAGATCCGGCGTGAACTGGATCCGGGAGAACTTCGCCTCGATGGCGTCGCAGAGCGTCCGCACCGTGAGCGTCTTCGCGAGCCCCGGGACGCCCTCGAGGAGCACGTGCCCTCCGGTGAGCAGCCCGATGAGGATGCGCTCGATCATGTACGTCTGGCCGACGATGACCTTGCCAACCTCGTTGAGCAGGGTCTCGATGAAGGCGCTCTCTTTGGCGACCAGCTCGTTCAGGGCGCGTACGTCGTGCATAACGGGTGGGAGCTCATAGCAAGCCCGGCCGCCCGAGGACAACCGGCGCCGCCCGAATATTCCTCGAGGCGCGCCGGGGCGCGGCGCGCGCCGAGCTTCTAGCGCCCCGCGCGCCGCGCGGCGCTAGAAGCCGGGCTCGCGGAACCTGGCGCGCCCGGTCTCGGCGGGCGCTCGCGGGCGCGGCGGGCCCGGGCTCGTGCTCGCAGCCGGGGCGGAGGACGGCGGCGTCGCGGGCGAGGCGGAGGGCGCCGGCGCGGAAGCGCGCGGCGGCTCCGGCGCGCGCGGCTCGGCGGTCGCGACCCCTGGGTGCGGCTCCACCGTGAGGGGCGGCACCGCGGGCACCTCCACGGCCGGCGCGGCGGGGCCCTCCCCGAGGCCGATCCACAGGAGCGTCGCCGCACCGAGCAGCGCGCCCGAGGCGACGAGCGCCGCCGCGGTGGCGATCGTCCGGGCGCGGCGGCGCGGATCGAGCCGGGAGGGCGACCGCCCCCGCGACCTGTCGTCCGCGGCGCGCAGCGCGTCCTTGATCACCGCCGCGCGCCGCGAGGAGCGCGAGGCGAGCGCGTCGCGGATGTACCCCGTGACCTCCTCGTGGCGGCCGCCCAGCGTCGCGTTCACCGCCTCCAGCGCGTCCGCGAGTTCGGCCATCGTCGCGAACCGCTCGGCCGGATCCTTGGCGAGCGCGCGCATCACCGCCGCATCGAGCGCGGGCGGGTAGCCGGGGGCGAGCGAGCTCGGCGGATCGACCGGCTCGGGCCGCGCGATGCGCGCCATCGTCGCGAGGTCGTGGCTGGCGGCGAAGGGGTGCGTGCCCGTCGTCAGCTGATAGAGAACGATCCCGAGCGCGAAGATGTCGGACCGCCGGTCCAGCTGCTCGCTGTAGACCTGCTCGGGCGCCATGAAGAGGATCTTGCCCTTCATGTGCCCGGTGTTTGTCGTCGGGTTGTCCGCCTGCGCCATGGCCTTGGCCACGCCGAAATCGGCGATTTTGACCGAGCCCTCCCGCGTGATCAGGATGTTGTGCGGCGAGACGTCGCGGTGCACGAGCCCGACCAGCGCGCCGTCCTCGTCCCGGAGCTCGTGGGCCGCGTGCAGGCCGCGCGCCGTCTCGATCGCGATCCGCACCGCGACGGGCAGGGGGAGCGGCCGGCCCTGCGTGCGGGTGCTGCCGCCGAGCAGCGCCACGAGCGCGTCGCCGTCGATCCACTCCATCACGAAGTAGAGCACCCCGCTCTGCTCACCTTGATCCAGGATCGCGCACACATTCGGGTGCTTGATCCGGGCCGCGATGCGAGACTCCGTGAGGAACATGCGCTTGCAGCGCGGATCGCTGGAGAGCGCCGGCAGCATCGTCTTGACTGCCACGATCTTGTTGCCCGCCGCCCCACCGCGCTCCCGGGCCGCCCACACCGTGCCCATTCCGCCCTGCGCGATGGCGATCAGCAGCTCATAGCGGCCGAGAAATTGGCCTGGCACAAGATCGACGGGCGCTATCACAGCTCGTACCTGCGACTCCTGTGTCGTCCTGAATCCGACCATGTTGAAGCTCTCGCGGGCTGTGCAAGAGCGTTCCAGGATCGGGCACCAATCTCAAACAATTTTCCAGTTGTCTAGAATAGTGCAGCGTGAGTACGTTTAGATTGCCTCTATCGCTTCGTTGAGGAAGGAGGCGTGGGTGGAGCATCGGATCACCATCGGCGGAGTGGTATTCTTCGCCGTGGTCGGCGTCGGTCCGGCTGCGTTCGCCGAGCCTTACCCGGAGGGCGCCGACCGCGGTCCGCCGGGCGCCGTCGCGGGCGACACGGCGGCGGCCGCTGCGCCGGGCGCCGTCGCGGGCGACACGGTGGCGGCCGCTGCGCCGCGGCAGCCGAGCGCCGCGGAGCTCGCGTCCGCGCGGCACCTCTTCGCGCTCGGCCTCGCCGCCGAGGACCAGGGACGGTGGGCGGAGGCGCTCGAGACCTACGAGCGCATCCGCAAGATCGTCGTGTCACCGGCGCTCTGGTATCACCTCGGCGTCTGTCACGAGGCGCTCGGCCACGTCGTCGAGGCGCTCAACGCGTTTGAGCTCGCCATGTCCGGCGCGGCCGCGCGGAAGGAGCTCGCGCTCGCCAGCGAGTCGCGGTCACGCATCGAGAAGCTCCGCACGAAGACGTCGCAGATCGTCCTGCAGCTGCCCGAGGACGCGACCGGCGTGCGCGTCGCGATCGACGGCGAGCCGATCCACCCGGCGCTCGTCGGCGCGGCCATCCTCGTGAGCCCCGGGGCGCGGCGGATCGCGGTGAGGGCCGAGAATTACGCCGAGCGGTTCGAGGCCACGGTGCAGGCCGAGACGGGCGCGGTCGTCGAGCTCCGGGCCGAGCTCGGCCGCAAGCGCCCGCTCGCGGTCCTGCGGCCGAGCGCGCCGGCTCGCCCGGCGCCGCCCCGAGCGCCCGCGCCGGGCCTGAGCATCCCGCCGGTGGCCGTCGTGGGGGCGGCGGCCGCGCTCGGCGCCGCCGCCGTGCTCACGGGCGTGATGGCCTACGACGTGCGGCACACCTTCCTGAAGAAGAACGCGAGCCCCGCTCCGGGCTCGCTGGGCGAGCGGCAGGCGCTGCGTGATCGCGGGCAGGCGCTCGCCATCACGAGCACGGTGCTCACCGGGGCGGCCCTCGTCGCGGGCGGCTTCGCCACGTACCTCTTCTGGCCTTCTGCCTCGCCGCGCGCGGCGCCTCAGGACGCCGCCGGCCGGCGGCCGTCGCCCGCGCCGCGCGCTCCCGGCCCGACGGCGCTCTCGCCGTGGGTCGGCGTGACTGGCGCGGGCGTCGCCGTGCAGGGGGTCCTGTGAGCGCCGCGCGCCGCCTCGGAAGGGGCGCCGTCGCGGCGCTCGCCCTGGCCTGCTCCGGCATGGGCGCGTGCGCCTTCCTCGCGCCGTTCCCCGACGTCGCGCTGGACCCGGTGGTCGAGGGGGGAGGCGGCAGCGGAGGCGGCAGCGGTGCGGGCGGGGGCAGCCCGGAGGTGGAGGTCTGCGTCCCCCGCGTCGCGACGGCCTGCTACGCCGGGCCGCAGGGCACGGAGGGCGTCGGCCTCTGCACGCCCGGCGTCGCCACGTGCAACGACGACGGGACGGACGCCGGCGCCTGCGTCGACGAGGTGCTGCCCGCGTTCGAGAGCTGCGCCACGCCCGAGGACGAGAACTGCGACGGGCGGGCGTGCACGGGCGATCCCGTGCAGAGCGTCGCGCTGGGCGGCACCGGCGCTCAGCACGGCATGGGCGTCGCCGTCGGCGCGCGCGCCGCCGTGGTGGTCGGGTCGGCGTCCGGCAGCACCGATCTCGGCGCGGGCCCGTCGGATGAGCTGGGCGCGCTCGCCGAGCCGGACGCCTTCCTCGTCTCGTTCTCCCGCGACGCCTCCAGGCGCGAGGGGCGCTTCCGGTTCAGCCGCCGCTTCGCGGACAGCGTCGCGCGGGGGGTCGCGCTCGCGCCGGGCGGCGACGTCGTGCTCGCGGGCAGCGCGTCGGGCGACGTCGATTTCGGCGGCGGCGTGCGCGAGGGCCGCGGGCGCCGCTCCGACGTCGTCGTGGCGCGGTTCGACGCCTCCGGGGCGCACCAGTACAGCCGGCGCTTCGGCGACGGCGCCACCCAGCACGCGACGGCGGTCGCCGTGGACGAGGCGGGGAACGCGTTCGTCACCGGCGAGTTCTGGGGCACGCTCGACTTCGGCGAGAGCCGCCAGGGCGAGCGCTTCCTCCTGGAGAGCCAGGGCAAGAGCGATGTGTTCCTCGCCAAGCTCGATGCCGCCGGCAACGTCCAGTGGGCCAGGCAGTTCGGCGACGCGGAGGACCAGGCCGGCACCGGCGTCGCCGTCGACGGCCACGGCGACATCGTGCTCGTCGGCCGGTTCGGCGGGAGCATCGATTTCGGGGGGGACGAGAAGGGGCTCTCCACCGTGGCCAAGAGCGACCTGTTCATCGCGAAGCTCGACCCCTCGGGCGACCCCATCTGGAGCAAGTCGGCCAACGCGACAAACGCCGCCGAGGCGCTCGGCGTCGCGGTGGACGGCGCGGGCAACGTCGTCGTGACCGGCTCGTTCCGCAGCTCGGTCACCGTCGGCGAGTCCGTGCGCACGACCGCGGGAGACAAGGACATCCTCGTCATCCGGCTGGACGAGAACGGTGTCCTGCAGTGGTGCGAGGACTTCGGCGACGACGCCGACCAGGAGGGCGCGTCGGTCGCGATCGACCTGGCCGGCAATATCGTGCTGACCGGGGCCTTCCACGGGAGCATCGAGCTCGGGGACGTGGTGCGCTCGGCCACGGGCGCCGCCGACGCGTTCGTGGCCAAGCTCGACCCGGCCAGCAACCCGATCTGGTTGCGCTCGTTCGGCGACTCGGGCGAGCAGCAAGGCGCCTCGGTCGCCGTCGATCCCCTCGGCGGCAGCTGGGTGACCGGCCGCTTCGACGGCGTCCTCGATCTCGGGAGCGGTGTGGTCACGAGCCGCGGCGCCGGCGACGCGTTCCTTGTCCAGCTCGGGCCGTGAGCGCCGCTCGCTCGCCGTGAGCGCGGCTCACTCGCCGGCGAGCGGGTAGATCGGCCGGATGTCGATCGGGATCCCCTCGAGGCCGCCGAGCGCCAGCCGCATGGGCTCCGAGACCTCCCCGTAGCGGGCGAGGAGCTCGCCGGCGGCCTGCCTGTCGCCGCGGTGCTGCAGGAGGCAGAGGTCACGGACGAGGCGGGTGATGGCGGCCTCGAGCTCCGCGGCGTCGACCGTGAAGCGCCGGGTCTGCGGCTCGAAGCGGGCGGCGCGCTCCTCGAGGAAGCGGTTGATCTGGAGCGCGGCGCCCTTGCCGTGCGCCTCGGCCACGCCGAAGCGGGTGCTCCGGAAGAGCCCCGCGAAATACGAGACGAGGAGCTTCTCCCGGAAGTCTTCGGCGAAGTGGCCTCGCTGGATCATGAAGAGGACGTTGTAGGCGCCCATCACGTCGGCCTTGGCCTCCTCGATGGCCGAGTAGGTCGCGCCGAGCGCGAGCCGCACCTCGACCCGCTCTCCGTCGGCGCGCGTGAACGCCGGGCCCAGGCTGTGCGAGAGCTCGTGGAAGAGCGTCTCGTTGAAGAACGCGTCGGCGGACAGGTGCTCGAGCTGCGCCGGGTCGAGGATGCGCTCGGCGATGGGCCGCATGATCAGCTCGAACTTCGTCTCGATGACGTTGCGGAGCAGGACCTTCTTGGCCCCCTTCTCGGCGCGGACGCGCTCGTCGTTCGGCAGGTTGAACGCGATCGTCTGGACCGATTTGCGGGCGTCGCCGGCGCTGAAGACAAGGTCCACGACCTGGATGGGGCTCTCTCCGCCGCGCTGCGTCTTCACTTCATCGGGGATGGGCAGGTTGCGCTCCATCTCCGGGAGGAGCTCCTTGTACTTGGAGAGCCTCCGGGAGGCCGCCGGGTCGCTCACCGTGACGAACGACTCGAACGATGCCTTGAGGCCGAGGAGCTCGTCCTCGTAGGTCTCGTAAGGGCCGATGGTCACCTCGACAGGGCTGTCGAGATCCATCCAGTCCTTGTCGGATGCATAGTAGTCGTCCGAGCGGAACGCCGCGGCCCGCGACCTCAGGAACCGGCGGAGGCTCTCGTTCGCCGTGAGCGCCGCCGCCTCCTCGAGGAGCGCGCCGGCGGGGCCGAGCCACGCCGCGTAGGCCTGGCTGTACGGCACGGCGACGAGCCCGCCCTGGTCGCGGCGGATGAGGGTGAACAGGCCCTCGAACGCCTCCTTGTCGCCCGGGTGCTGCTTCGTCCACGCGTGGAGCTCGTCGGCCGCGAGATCTTCCGGGTAGAAGCCGGCGCCGGGCGGTCGGGGCCTGTCGATGGCGAAGGGGCGGTGGTGATCCTGCCTGTCCCACGGGCCCCGCATGATGTCGAAATAGGCGAGCTTGTCCCGCCCTTCCGGGGTGGCGTCCGAGAGGAGCCGCTCGCGGAGCTCGGGGTTCGCGGCGTAGGCCTGCCGGTCGAACACGGGATCGAGCCACCGCGAGGCCTCGATGAGCTTGCCGAGCGCCCTCCTCTCGGGCTCGGGCAGCGCGCTGACGTCCGCGGTGAGCCTGGCCGGCGCGAACTGCTTGACCTTGTCCGACAACAAAGGGACCTCCTATCGCGGGGCGCATCTTCGTGCGCTGTGGGCTCAGCCGCGTCGTTCGGCTCGCTGCGGCGTACTTTCGTACGCCTCACTCGCCTGCCTAGCGGCTGAGCCCGTATCACACGAATCTGCATCCCGCTATGAGCGGTGATGTCCGGAGATCTCCGGACGGTTCAGGGGCGGCCCGCCTGGACCGGGTGCGCGTCGCGGAACTCGCGGACGGCCTGGGCTTCGTCGATGGCGTGCTTGAACCCGGTGGCGGCGCGGAAGGCGGCGCTGTCCACGACGACAGGATATTTGATGTGGGTCAGCGCCGCGCGCGGGAGCTTCGGGAGGCCGAAGCGGCCGAGCGCGTTGCGCAGCACGAACTCGGGGAGGGGGACCGCCACCCTGCCCGCTGCCCGGATGATGAGCGACAGGGGCACGGGCTGGGGGCCCGAGACGTTGTAGACGCCGCGGATGCGCTTCTCGAGCGCCAGGCAAATGGCGGTCACGACGTCCTGCTCATGCATGAACTGGAATAGCGGGTCGAACCCGAGGACGTACGGGACGTGAGGCCCGCGGAGGAAGCTCGCCAGCGTGCCGTGGCCCGTCGGGCCGAGCGTGTAGCACATCCGCAGCACGGTCGTGCAGAGCTCGGGAGCGCGCCAGAGCGCCGTGCAGGCGTAGAGATCGGCCGCCACGAGGTCGGCGAGCTCGGGGAAGGTGGATACCGCCATCGGCGGATCCTCCTCTGTGTGGTAGAGCGGCGACTCGGGGCCAGCGCCGTAATACGTGTGTCGTCCGACGAAGATCACGTGCTCGGCCCCGCAGGCGCGGCTGTTGTCGAAGACGACGCGCGTGCCGCCGAGGTTGATCCGATACCGCTCCTCGGTCTGCTCCACGAGGTGCGTCACGGTCGCCATGTGGATGACGGCCTGGGGCCGGCTCTTGCGGAACACCTCCTCGGCGGCGCGCTTCTGCAGATCCACGTTGTGCATCTCGACGCCGGCCGGCGCGGTGGGCCACGGCCGCCGGTCGATGCCGATCACCTGGTGCCCCTCCTCGAGGAGGCGCGTCGCGACCCTGCGGCCGAGCTGACCCGTGATTCCAGGGATGAGGACCCTCATGCGCGCTCCTTCGACGAAGCAGGCCTGGGCGGCGCGGCGCCGCGCTGGTCCAGCGCGAGCTTGCTGCGTCGCCGCCTTCGCCCGGCCTCGATGAGCTCGGCGATCCTCGCCTTCACCTGCTCCACGTGGCCCAGGATCACCTCGTCTTCCTCCGCGCCGGTCCCGGCGAACGTCATCGGCTCGCCATAGGTGATCTCCAGCTGGACCGGCAGCGGGGCCGGGACGAGGTACGGGGTGATCGGGATATACGGCACCCCGAACAGCCGGCCGATCGTGTACGAGTTGGCGACGGTGGGCACCGCGTCCCCGCCGCCGACGAAGCCGAAGGGGAGGATGGGGGTCCTCGTCTTCATCGCGAGCCGGACGAACCCGGACCCGAAATTCACGAGCGAGTTGCGCTCGCTGTAGAGCTTGGCGGTGCCGCGCGCCCCCTCCGGGAACACCATGAGCAGCCGCTCGTCCTCGAGCAGGCGGCTCGCGTGCTCGGGGAGGCCGGTGAAGTGCCCTGTGCGGCTCGACCAGAGCGAGGTGAACGGGAGGCGATTGATGAATTTCTCCGCCATCCCCTCCGCCAGCCGCGGCGGCTCCATCTCGAAGAACATCGATGCGACCACCATCGCTCCGTCGATGGCGATTCCCCCCGAGTGGTTGCCGACGAGCATCGCGCGCCCGCGCACAGGGACATTCTCCGTGCCCGTCACGCCCACCGAGAAATAATGACGGTAAAAGAAGTCGAGGAGCGAGAAAAAGAGACCCAGGTGCTTCCGGGAGATGCCGTAAGGATCGACCCCGAAGCTGTTGAAAGGGATTTCCAGGCGCTGGACGCGCTGGGCAATCGAGTCGCTGACGAGCAGTGTCAAGGGGCACCCTCCGGAGGCTGCGCGCCCGGAGGGTACGCGCGATCGGGCGGGGAGCACAACCTCCCCGCCGGCCGGCACAGGGGGCGGCCGGACGGCGCCGCGCCGGCGCGAAGCTCCGTGGATCACCGCGGTGCGCCGGATTGCCCGCCGCTCACGTCGATGATCGCATCTCGAAACATAACGCACCGCGGCGGCGCCTTCGCCGCTGCCTTCTGCGCTCTCGCCGCGAGACCGGGACGCAGCCGTTGAGCAGCCGCGCGGTCCGCGGTATGGGGTCGGCCATGTCGATCCGACGCCGCGCTCCCGAGCTCCCCTGCAGGCCGCCCTCCGGCCGCTCGCCGGGAGCACGCCCCTGCGACGCCCGCCGGGAGGTCGCCCCGTGACAGAGCTCGTCATCCGCCGGGCGGTCCCCACGGACGTGGCGATCATCGCGGCGAACAACCGGGCCATGGCGCTCGAGACGGAGGGCAAGGTGCTGGACACCGCCACCACCCTCCGCGGCGCCGCCGCGCTGATCGCGGATGAGGCCAAAGGGTTCTATCTGGTGGCCGAGCGCGCCTCCGACGTGGCTGGGCAGCTGATGGTGACCTACGAATGGAGTGACTGGAGAAACGGCACTTTCTGGTGGATCCAATCCGTCTACGTGTCACCCGCGGCGCGGCGCAGCGGGATCTTCCGGGCGCTGTACAGGCGAGTCCACGAGGTGGCGGCGGACGCGGGGGACGTATGCGGCATCCGCCTCTACGTGGAGACCGCGAACGCGCGTGCTCAGTCGACCTATGTCGCGCTCGGAATGAAGCGATCGCACTACGAGCTTTACGAGCTCGATTTGGCGTTCGGCTCCTCCTGATGTGTCCGGCTCTCCTGGTTCTGGGCGGGGGGGACGACGGCGGGCATCGACGGCCAGGAGCCCTTGACGAGGGCGCGCATCGCGGCCGTCTTCAGCGCGACCTCCGAGGGCTCGAGGAAGACGCCGAGGGCCTGGCGGATCTGGGGGAGTGAACGGATGAGATCGGCAGGCGTCATCGCTTCGGGCGGCGACACACCGCTCCGGTCGCAGGCCTCCTGGATGATCTTCCTGGCGAATGTGGGCGCGAGGCCGCAGCACTCGACCACCTGCTCGAAAAGCGAGCGCATGAGCTGGTTCCCCCGGGGTAACGTCTGACGCGCGGCGCGTCTTTCACTTGGGCGAGCACATACCGCCCCACGACAAGAATAGCCTACCTCCTATGTCGCGCTCGTGAGATGACGACTGACCTTCTGCTGTCTCTTGCGACGATGTAGGTGACGCAGCGAGGCGTTCAATGTGTGACAGCGCGACCTCGGGTCGCGCGAGCTGAGCCGAGGCAGCGGAAGGTCGTGGTCGCCGGAGCATTGGACGGGCCTCCATGGCCGGAGTGTTGGACGAGGCGGCAAAAAGGAGCATCGCCAGGCCGGCGTCGCGCGACGCGCTCCGCCGCGCCGGTGCTCAGGCGCCGCGTGCCGCGTCTGTCCAGCGCTGACGTCTTTGGGACGCAGGTGCGCCGATGGCGTCTCACGACCGTCGTGACGTCGCGCGTCACCGCTTCGCCGGGTTGCGCGTCACCGCTTCGCCGGGTTGCGCGTCACCGCTTCGCCGGGTCGCGCGTCACAGCCCTGTTGGGTTGAACGGCGTCCGGGAGGTCGCCCGCGGAACGCTCCGCTTCGGCTCCGGCGCCTTCGGCGCTGCGCTGCGAACGGCCGATGAGCGGGGCGCCGGCTTCGTCTTCGAGACGTTGGAGCCGCTCGCTGTGCGCGTGTCCGGCCGGCTCGTCCTGGGCTTGACGGCCACGGGCGGGGTCGCTCTGGGAGCCGGCCGCGGGGCCGCGTTCGTCGCGCGGTTGGCGGTGGAAGCAGGGCCGTGTGCGGACCTGCCGAGAGCGGAGCCCTGGGCGGCTCGGCCAGCCACGGGGGTCTGAGCGGGTCGGTCGGGAGGAGGACCGTGTGCGATCACGCCCGGGGCAGGGCCCTGGGCGGAGCCGCCGGGGACGGGAGCCTCGGTGGGCCCGCCGGGCTGCTCCGGCGCGGCCGCGTGGACCGTCGCGCTGTCGGCCACGGTCGTGGGGAGAAGCGGTGAGCTCGGGGGGGCGGGGACGCTCTCCGCCGATTCTCGAGCGGCGGGCTCGCGCTGACCGACGGCGAGGAAGGCGCCCACCCCGGCCGCGAGCGCGACCGCGCAGACGCTGGCGATCACGCTGCGGCGCACGATGTGCTGCCGGCGGAACACGGCCTCGGAGACGACGGCGCTCAGCCCCGGCGCGCTGCCGTCGGCGCCCGAGCTGTCCGGCGCCGCCCCGAGGATCCGCAGGCCCAGAGGAGAGCGCTGGCTCAGGGGCTCGCTCGGTGGAGAGCGCTGGCTCAGGGGCTCGCTCGGCGGAGAGCGCTGGCTCAGGGGCAGGGGCTCGCTCCGAGGAGAGCGCTGGGTGAGCGGCGGGCGCGCCGATCTCGGCCCGGACGCGGGGCCGCTCCGCACGCTGATGGGCGCGGTGACGTCGCGCAGGCCGATCTCCTTGATGAGCGCCTCCACGGCGCGAGGCGACGACACCGCGACGCCCGGCGTGTGCGCGGCCGCCTCTTCGAGCGCCTCGGCGAAGGCCGCTGCGGTAGGGAACCGCTCGTCCGGGTCGGCGCGCAGCGCGCGCAGGCAGATCCCGTCGATCGCGGCCGGGACCGACGGCACCACGCCGCGCGGACCCGCGGGCGGGCCCTGGAGGATCTGCGCGATCAACGCACCGTCGTTGTCGGCCTTGAACAGGCGCTCCTCCGTGAGCATCTCCCAGAGCACCACGCCGGCCGAGTACACGTCGCTGCGGCGATCGACCTGCTCGGCCCGGATCTGCTCGGGCGCCATGTACGAGAGCTTGCCCTTGAGCGCGTTGCCCTGCGTCGACATGAGCCTCGTCTCGGCGCGGGCCACGCCGAAGTCGGTGATGCGCGAGACGCCGTCGATGCCGACGAGCACGTTCTGCGGCGAGACGTCGCGGTGCACGAGGTGGAGCGGCTCGCCGTCGGACCCGGTGAGCTCGTGCGCCGCGTGGAGACCCGCGAGCACGTCGAGGAAGATGCGGAGCACGATCCCGATGGGGACCGGCCGCTTCGCCCGCGCGCACGTGCGGAGCAGGAGGTGCAGCGACGGGCCCTCGATGTACTCCATGACGAGGAACAGCGGGTCCTCGACGAGATCGAAGGTCGCGACGACGTTGGGGTGGCGGACCCGCGCCGCGAGGCGCGCCTCGTCGAGGAACATCGCGACGAACTCGGGCTCCGCCGCGATGTGCGGGTGCATCATCTTCAGGGCGACGAGGCGCTCGAACCCGCCGGCGCCGACGGCCCGCCCGAGATACACCGTGGCCATGCCGCCCGACGCGATGGCGCGCAAGCTCTCATAGCGGCCACCGTGCAAGGTCACATGGCCAGGCTACACCATGCGTGGCGCGTTCTCCACGAGTCATGCGCCGCTCTCCGCATTGCGCGCGCCCGTCCCACACAGCCACGGCGACAACCCGACTCCCTGCCGATGTGAGGTGTACTACGACCGTTCGCCGACAGGCGGGGCCGGCGTGACCTCTCTGTCGGCGCTCGGGGACGGTGGCGCAACGCGCGCGGGGGGGAGGATGCGCGATCAGCTCACGATCGGCAGCCGCCTGGCCGGCGGTCGCGCGCGCGGGACGCCCTGCTCGCGCTCGTGCAATGCAAGATCGTGCTCGATGATCGTTAGGGGGTTGTCGTAGGCCGGTAAAGGAAGATCCTTATTCTTCGCGTGCACAGGATGCCTGCCGTGCTTCTTGTACCACTCGGCCACCGTGGCGTTTGCCTTCATCTTCTCGAGGATGTTTCGCCACCCGGCGCCGGTGTTGTACGCGCAGAAGCTGATCTCGCCGAGCTGCGTTCCGTACGGAATGATGCACATCTCGGTGCGGCGGAAATCGTAGTTGAACAGATCCTGAAACCACATGCCCGCGACGAACAGGACCCGCCACTCGTACGCGCTGGCGTCGCCCTCGCCGGCGTGCGCGGCGCCGGTCTGGCTCATGAACTGCTTCACCAGCGTCGCGAGATTGAAGTTGGACGGCGCCTTCTCGGGCTGGTAGTGGCGCAGCAGCGCGGCGACGACCTGGGCCTTCGTGAGCGTGGGGCCGCGCCCGGCGTCGAAGATGGCGCGCAGGTCGGAGAGCAGCCCCTCGACATCGATGAAGTCGAGCAGCGGGACCATCTTCTTCGTCTTCTTGTGGACGAACAGCACGGTCCCGATCCCGCAGTTCGGGTGGCACCCGCAGTTGATCTGCCCCCAGTCCTTGTCGGGGCCGTCGAGCAGGTCGGTCACGTTGCCGAAGGGGCTGAGCGCCGACAGGGGGAACCAGTCGCGGAGCGGGTCGGTCACGCCGGTCTGCCGGGCGATGTCGTGCGCGAGGTGGCTCAGCGTGTAGCGCTGCTTCTCGCGCAGCTCGTCGGAGATGTCCTCGTCGCGTCCGGTGAAGCTGACCGGCTGGAAGCTGACGACCGTGATCTTGTCGGCGTTCTGGACCGCGAAGTCGATGATGGGGCCCACCTGGTCGTTGTTCACGCCGTTGACGATCGTCACGACCAGGATGACGTCGATCCCGGCGGCCGAGAGCTCCTCGATCGCCCGCAGCTTCACGTCGTAGAGGTTGCCGATCTTCCGGTGGCTGTTCGCGGTGTTCGTGACCCCGTCGAACTGCAGGTACGCCATCCGGAGGCCGGCCTCCCTGGCCTTCATGGCGAAGCCCGGCTCCTCCGCGAAGCGGATCCCGTTCGTCGCGCACTGCACCGCGAAGTACCCCTTCTGGCGTGCGTACCGGATCGCGTCGAGGAAATGCGGGCTCAGCGTCGGCTCGCCGCCGGAGAACTGGATCGACATCTGGCGGCGCGGGCGCACGTCCGCCGCGTCGTCCAGGATCCGCGTGATCTCCTCCCAGGACAGCTCGTGCACATAGCCGACCTGATTGGCATCCATGAAGCACGGGTCGCACATCATGTTGCAGCGGTTCGTCAGATCGACAGTGAGCACCGCGCCGCGCCCGTACCGGATGGTGCTCGATCCGTGGTTGTGGATCTTATCCGGCGTCATCTCGACGTCGCGGCCGGCGAAGAGGCGCTCGATCCGGGCGAGGAACTCCGGGTCGATCGAGATCGTGTCCGAGAAGAAGCCGTGCTTCGGGCACGTCTTCTCCATGACCACGCGCCCGTCGCGCGCGACGATGCTGGCGCGGATCTCCCCGGGCTTGTCGTGGATGAGCTTCGTCCAGTCCGCCTTGCCACTCAGGATCTCGGCGCGCGCCTCCTTGACGCAGCGCGGGCACAGGCTGTCCGTCTCGCGAGGCCAGCCGAGCGGGGGCTTCGAGCGCTGGCCGCCCCTCGGGATCGGCTTGTCGCTCCACTTCGGGTGAAACGGCTTGGGCTCGCCGCCGAGCCGGCTCAGGCGCTGCAAGACGGGCCACGCCTTGTTGGCGGATACCGTGATGGCCTTTTCCAGTGTCCGTACCAGGTCGATCAAGCGTCACCTCACTCACAGGCGCATTTCGCGGCTGCACCGTAGGTCGACCTAGCGCGTGCTTCCATCAAATTCCAGGCTCGCACGGGGCGCTGAGCGGCGTTGAGCGGCGCTGACAGGGCCCGGCGCCGCTCAGCCTGGGGAGTGACAGCGGGCCGTCGATCGCGGGATAGTACGGCGCAGCGTATGCGATTCCTCCCTGGAAGCCCCCGCGCCCTGGGCCTCGCCGCGGCGATCGCGGCCACGGCGGTGGCGGGCTCGGCAGCGCCGCAGCCGGTCGCGCGGGCGCCGCAGGCCGCGGAGGAGGGCGGCAAGACGCCGGCGGGCGCCGAGGCCGGCGCGGCGCCGCTGCGCGGCAGCCTGGGCGTGCCCGTCGCCGAGCGGCTGCTCTCGTCGGGGGACCCGGAGGCGCGGCTGCGCGGCATCGAGCGGCTCGGATCGATCGGCACCGAGGAGGCGGTGAGCGCGCTGCTCGCCGCGCTCGAGCAGGGGTCGCCCGCGGCGCGCGATCCCAGGGCGCGCCTCGCCGCGGTGCGGGCGCTCGCCGCGCACGCACCGCGCGACAGCGTGCGCCAGCTCCTCTCGCGCGAGCTCTCGGAGGGCGGCGGCCCCGCGCGCGGCGCCGCCTCGCCGCTCGGCGAGGTGCTGCGCGGCACGGCCGCCCTCGCGCTCGCGCGCACCGGCGAGCGGCGCGCGCTCGGCGCGCTCGTGAACGCGATCGTGCAGGGCGGGGCCGCGGGGGAGGCCGCGGCGCGCGCGATCAAGGCGTACCCGCCCGAGTCGCTCCAGCTCCTGCTCGGGAGCCGCAAGCGGATCGAGCCCGCGCTCGTGAGCTTCCTCGGCGAGCTCGGCGATCTCCGGGCGATCGCGGCGCTCCGGCCGATGCTCGAGGGCGGCGACCGGGCGGCGCAGGTGGCCGCGGCGCGCGCCCTCGCGCGGCTCGGCGACGAGGCGGCGCTGGCGAAGGCGCGCGCGTGGCTGCGCAGGCCGGAGCCGGGGCTCTTCGAGCCGACCGTCGAGATCCTCGTCCACCTCGGCGCGCCGGAGGCGCCGGACGCGGTGGCCGCGCTGCTCGGATCCGAGCTCGGCCGGCTCGACGGGCTCAGGATGGCCGAGCTCGCGCCGGCGGAGCGGCTCGCGCCGGCGCTCGCGCGCGCGCTCCCGCTGCTCCCGGCGGACGCCCAGCCGCGCGCCGTCGCCGCGATCGGCCGCGCGGGCGGCGCGGAGGCGGCGCGGCAGCTGCGCCGGCTGACGACCGAGCGCCCCGAGCTCGCGACGGCGGCGGCGTTCGCGCTGGCGACGATGCCCGGGGCCGAGGCGCGGGCCGCCGTCGCGGAGCTCTTCGAGGGCCCGCGCGCCGCGAAGGACGCAGACCTCCGCAGGCTCGGCCTGCGCGCGGGCGTCGTGCGCGGGCTCGTGCTGCGCGACGCGCCCGCGGCGCTCGAGGGGCGGCTCCTCGCCGCGCTCGCCGCGCCGAAGGGGTCGAGCGATCGCGCCGTCGGGGTGTTCGGCGCCGTGGCGCTCGGCCTCCGCGACGCGGTCGAGGTCGTCGGCGGGTGCTCTCCGGCCTCCTGCGATCGCGCGGCGGTCCACGCGGCGGCGCGCGGCGCGCTCGCGCTCGGCGATCGCGCCCTCGCCGCGCTCGCGCCGCTCTTCGCGGAGCTCGCCGCGCGCCGCGCCGCCGCGCCGGGCGGCGACGACGCCGCGCCCGACGCGGCGGCGATCTCCGCGGGGGTCGCGCTGCTCGCGGAGCCCGGGGGCGGGGCGATCGCGACCTCGCGGCTCGCCGCCCTCGCGGAGGAGGGGGGGCCGCTGTCGCCGCTCGCGGCGCGCGCGCTCGCGACCCGCGACGACGAGGTGGTCCGCGGCAGGCTCAAGCGGCTGCTCGAGGGGAGCGATCCCGTCGTGCGCGCGCACGTCGCCCTCGGCCTCGGGAGCGACCCCATGCCCGACAGCGTGTCGCTCCTCGCGCGCGCCTACCGCTTCGAGGACGACCCCTCGGTGCGCCGCGCGATCGTGCGCGGGCTGTCGCGGCGCACCGAGGTGCAGCGCAGGCGGGTCCTCCTCGCGGCGCGGGATCTCGATCCCGACGAGGGGGTGCGCGCGCTCGCGCGGGCCGCCCTCTCCGGCGCCGGCGCGCCGGCGCTCGCCCCGCCGCGCTCCGCGCTGGCCACGGGTGTGGTGTGGATCGCGATCGTCCCGAACGACCGGAGCGCGGCCGCGAGCGCGTCCTCGCGGCCGGCGCGGCTCGTCCGCCCGGATGGGCTGGCGGTCCCGGTCGTGGCCGATCCTGACGGCGTGCTCCTCGTGCCGGCGGTGCCGCCCGGCGTGAGCTCCGTCCTGCTTGCGCCGGCCGCACCTCCGGGGGACGCTGGCTCATGACGATGAGCAACGCGACGGACGGGGGCGGCGCGGCCGTGGAATCGAGCGCTGAGCCCCGCGCCGCATCGACGCCGTCCGCGACCGAGGCCGATCGCGCTCCCGCGAGCGGCGACAAGGCCGCGGTCGCGGGCGCGACGTCGTTCGAGGAGTCGACGCGCCGCCTCGCGAAGATCGTGGCGGAGCTCGAGGGCGGGGACCTGCCGCTCGAGCGCGCGCTCTCGCTCTTCGAGGAGGGCATCCGCCTGTCGCGGTCGGCGCAGGAGCGCCTCGACCGCGCGGAGAAGCGCGTCGAGGAGCTGCTCGGGATGGACGCCGACGGGCGCCCGGTGACGCGCGAGTTCGAGGGCTGAGCGGAGCGAGGGTGAGATGAGGACGGCAGCGGCGCTGATCATCGGCAACGAGCTGCTCAGCGGGAAGATCGCTGACGAGAACCTGTTCGTGCTCGCGAGCACCCTGCGCGCGCTCGGCGTCAAGCTGGAGCGGGCGGTCATGGTGCTCGACGACATCGAGGTGATCGCCGCGGAGGTGCGCGCGCTCGCGGCGTCGCACGACTGGCTCTTCACGAGCGGCGGCGTGGGCCCGACGCACGACGACCTGACGATCGCCGGCGTCGCTCGTGCGTTCGGCGTGCCGGTGGTCAGCGCGCCCAACATGGAGAGCATGCTGCGCGAGTACTACGGCGACCGGCTCACCGAGGGGCACCTGCTCATGGCGCGCATCCCGGACGGCGCGCGGCTCGTGACCGGCGGCAGCGCCGCGTGGCCGGCCGTGGTGATGCGCAACGTGTGGATGCTGCCCGGCGTGCCGCAGATCTTCCGGGCGAAGCAGGCGCTCATCCAGGCGGAGCTCTCGGGCGGCACGCCGTTCATCTCGTTCGCGGTGTTCACGACGCTCGACGAGGGGCAGCTCAAGCCGATGCTCGACCGCGTGGTCGAGGCCCACCGCGACGTGGACATCGGCTCCTATCCCCGGTGGTCCGGCGTCGAGTACCGCACGAAGCTCACGTTCGACGGCCTCGTCGAGGCGAAGGTGCGCGCGGCGCGCGACGCCTTCGCCGAGAGCCTGCCCGCGGGGACGGTCGTCCGCGTCGAGTGACGCGCGCCGCGCTCGCCGCGCGCCGGGCCCGCCGCGCGGCCCTGGCGGTCGCCACCCTCCGCCGCCGCTCCGCCGCCTCGCCGGCGCGCTGATCCCCGAGGCCCCGCGCGCCGGCCGCCGGGCCCGTCGCGTGCTTGTCGCCCGCGCATGAGCCTGTGGAAGCGCGCCGCGCTGCCGTCCGATCACCTCCCCGATCCGTACGCCAACGATCCCGCGGCGCTCGCCGCCTTCGCCGGCCCGCGCGAGCGAGCGCTCGAGGAAGGGATCTGGTCGCTCGGCGACGCCGACCTGCTCGCGATCGTGCTCGGCACCGGCCTGGTCGGCACCCCCGTGACGATCGTCTCCGCCGCGCTCCTCTCGCGCTTCTCCGGGCTGGAGGGGATCTCGCGGCTCGGTCCGCACGCGCTCGCCGAGCACCCCGGCCTCGGCCTCGCGAAGGCGCTCCGCATCGCCGCGTCGCTCGAGCTCGGGCGGCGCGCCTTCGAGCGCGCGGTGCGCCCGCGGCCTCCGGTGCGCACCTCGGCGTCGATCGCGGCGTGGTGCGCGGCGCAGCTCGGCCCGCTCGATCACGAGCAGATGTGGGTGATCTCGCTCGACGGCCGCAACGGGATGAGGGGAGCGCGACGGGTCGCGCAGGGCGGGCTCCACGGGTGCTCGGTCACGGCCAGGGACATCCTGCGCGCCGCGCTCGCTGACGCGGCCTCGGCGCTCGTGCTCGTGCACAACCACCCGAGCGGCGACTCGGCGCCGTCTCCCGAGGACGTGGCCATGACCGACGCGGTCGCCGCGGCCGGCGAGGTGATCGGGGTGCCGCTCGTCGATCACGTCATCCTCGCGCCGGACGGCCACTACTCGTCGCTGCACGATCTCGGGATGATCAAGGCCGGCGACGCGCCGCCCGGCACCGCCGATCGGCCGCCTAGCCGCGCCGGCTGACCAGGACGCCGTGCCGCTCACCGCCGGGCTTGCCCGCGGCGCCCGGGACGCTCGCGAACCGCAGCGTCGCGCCGCCCCAGTCGACCGAGGGGCTCCCCTGGAGCAGCGAGGCGTAGAGCGCGCTCGCCTGCGTCATCGGGCAGCCGATCGCCTCGCGCAGGAACGTGAGCGACGCGCCCGTCGCGTAGCTCACCGGCGCTTGCCGGCCGTCCTCGCCGATCACGGTGACGTTGAAGACATCGTCCTCGGCGCGCGCGGCGCGGTCCGGATCGGTCAGCGCGAGGTGCAGCGCCTCGATCGCGCCACCGCCGGGGCCCCCGCTCGCGTCGAGGGTCACGCGGAGCTCGAGGAGCGGCGCCGTGTAGCGGACGATCCGCCGCGCCGCCCCTCCCTCCGCCGCCACGGGCGGCGCCAGCGTCTCGCGGCGCCTGAGCTGCGCCTCCACGACGAGCGCCGATTGCGCGAGCTCCCGCTCCGTCTTGCCGAGCAGCCGGCGCGCTCGCATCTCGGCGAGCGCGCGCTGCAGCACCTCGCGGTTGCGCGCCGCCCGCTCGTGGCTCCGCTCGCGCGCGAGCAGCGCCTCGAGCTCGCGCAGCGCCTGCTCGTGCTCTCCGATCGACGCGAGCGCGTCGGCGAGCGTGAGCCGCGCGTCGGCGAACGCCGGCGCGCGCCGCACCGCCTCGCGGTAGGCCGCGATGGCCGACGCGATGTCCCGCCGCGCCTCGTGCGCGAGCCCGAGCGCGAAGGCCGCCCGCCCGTCCTCCGGCGCCGCCTCGCACGCCCGCGCGAGCCAGCGCGCCGCCTCGTCATGGAGGCGCTCGTCGTAGAGCACGATCCCGAGCTCGCGCAGCACCCGCGGGTCGGGCGGCTCGATCGCGGCGCCCTGCCGGAGCTCTGCGGCCGCGTCGTCGAGCCGGCCGAGGCGGACCAGCGCGCGGGCGTAGGCGAGGCGCGCCTCGACCTCGCCGCCGTCGAGATCCACCGCGCGCGCGAGCGCCCGCGCCGCTTCCGCCCAGCGGCCCGCCGCCGAGCACGCCGCCCCGAGCGCGCGCCACGCCCCCGCGTCGTCCGGCGCGCCCGCGAGGTACCCCTCGAGCCCGGCGATCCCGCCGGCCATGTCTCCTCGGCTCAGCAGATCGAGCGCGCGGGCTCGCTGCGCTTCGGACGGCGTCATGCCGGCAAGGGTACGCCCGCGCGAGGAAGCGGGTCGAGCGTCGCCGGGCGCGCAGCGCGCGGCATCGGTGGAGCGGGCCCGGCCACGCCGGGGGCGCGGCGTCAGTAGCCCGGCGGGAGATCGGCCGTCAGGCACGAGACGGTGTTCGGCGCCGTGCGCGACGACCACGCGGCGCCGGCCGGCTGCCCGCCGGAGAAGCGCACGCCCTCGCGCGGATCCCACGACGGCGCCTCGCCCGGGCGCAGGGAGTGCGCCCCGCTCTGATAGAACGCGATGATGTACGTGTGCCCCGCGACCCGGCAACCGAGCCGGCTCGCGAGCGCCCGCGCGAACGCCTGGCCGGTGTGGCCGAAGGCGCTGCAGCAGCGGAGCCACACGAGCGCGTCCGGCCCCGCGAGCTCGGCCCTCAGGGCGTCGAGCGCCCCGTCGAGCGGCGAGCCCGGCTGCAGCGCGGCCTCGTCGAGCCGGGTCTCTCCGAGGCGCATGTACCCCCAGCCCCCGTGCCCCCAGGCCTGCAGCGACGTGATCTTCCGGCCGCGCTCGCGCGCCGTCCGCGCCGCCCACCCGAGCGCCTCGGTCCAGCTCGAGGCCGCGAGCCCCGCGTCGGCCGCGCCCCGCAGGCGGTGGAGGAGCGCTCCGGCGCGCCAGATCGGCGTGAGCCCGATCGTCGCGCCCACCGCCTCGCCCACGACCGCGAGGTCCTCGGCTTCGGGGGCCGGACCGTGCGCAGGCTCCGCGCCCTCGCGCCGGCGGCGCGCGCCGTTCCCCCGCCGCGCGCTGCCCCACCCGAGGTCGGTGTTATCGAAGAGGACGAGCCGCATCGAGCCTCCATTCTACCCATTCCGAATGTACCGCCGCTCGCAGCCGCGGCCACGCGGTCGATCCCCCACCCGCACCCCGAGCGCCTCCCGACGGCGCCGGCACGCTCCTGGTGCGGCGGTGCGGCGGTGCGGCGGTGCGGCGGTGCGGCGGTGCGGCGGCGCGGCGGCGCGGCGGCCCGTCGAGACGCGAGACGGACGTCCCGTTCGCGGCGGGCGCAATCGCTAGTGATTTCCTCCCGCGGCCTCGGGTAGCCTGCCCGAACCGATGGGCCTGTCCGAAAACATCAGGTTTTATGCGGCCACCGATGTCGGCCGCATGCGGGACCACAACGAGGACAACTACCTCGTCGACAAGAAGCTCGCGCTCTTTGTGGTTGCCGACGGAATGGGCGGACACGCCGCCGGCGAGGTCGCGAGCGCCCTCGCCGTCCGCATCATCCACGAGGAGCTGAAGAAGGAGCGGGACCTCATCGAGAACCAGGCGCGCAGCAACGTGCGGCGCGCCGCGATGAAGGAGGTCCTCAGCCTGCTCGAGCACGCCGTCCAGCGCGCGTGCGCCCGGATCCACGAGGAGGCGAGGGCCGACGCGACGAAGCGCGGCATGGGCACGACGCTCTCCGCGCTGCTCATCGCCGGCTCGCACGGCTACATCGCCCACGTCGGCGACAGCCGCATCTACCTCCTCCGCGAGGGCCGCATCCAGCAGGTCACCGAGGACCACACCGTCTACAACGAGCTCATCAAGCGCGGGAAGCTCACGCGCGATCAGATCGAGAAGGTCGCGCAGAAGAACGCGATCACCCGCGCCGTCGGCGTGTACGAGCGCGTCGAGGTCGACACGCTCACGATCGAGGTGCTCCCGGGCGACCAGTTCCTCCTCGCGTCCGACGGGCTCCACGGGTACATCGCGCACACCGCCGAGCTCGAGCCGTTCTTCGAGGAGGAGAACGGCGAGGTCGCCGCGAACGGCCTCATCGATCTCGCCAACAGGAAGGGCGGCAAGGACAACATCACCGCCGTCCTCGTGCGGCTCGGCCAGGGCGATCACCGCGACAGCGTCCGCGCCCGGCTGCTCGCCCTGAAGCGCGACGTGCTCGCGAAGATGCCGCTCTTCGCGCGCCTCCAGGAGCGCGAGATGCTCCGGGTCATGCAGGTCGCCGAGGTGCTCTCGTTCGAGCCCGGCCAGATCGTGGTCCGCGAGGGAGATCGCGGCGACGAGCTGTTCATCGTGCTCTCGGGCCTCGTCCGGATCCTCCGCGGCGACGCCGTGCTGAGCGAGGTCGGCCCGGGCGAGCACTTCGGCGAGATGGCGCTCATCCGCAGCATGCCGCGCTCGGCCACCGTCTCGGCCGTCGAGCAGAGCGAGCTCATCGCCGTCCGGCGCGCCGACTTCTTCGAGATCCTCCGCAAGGAGCACGAGCTCGCGGTCAAGCTGCTCTGGCAGTTCCTGGGGGTGCTTGCCGACCGGCTCGATCAGACGTCGCGCGACCTGACCACCGCCCGCGAGGAGCTCGCCGCGGAGGACATCACGAACGAGATCTTCCCCGACAGCGAGGAGGGGAAGAACCCGTTCGCCGTCGAAGAGAGCTCATCTGCCCGCTGAGCCCCGCCCCGCGGCCGGCCGCTGCCCGACACGCCGGACGGAGCGCGGCGGCCCGGCGGCCGCCGGTGGTTGCGCCCGTGGCGGCGGCCGTGGTGGCGATCGACGGGGCTCGGCGGGGCCGTGCGTGCCGGGCGAGCGATTCGCGGATTGACACCCTCCTGCCCCGGCCGGTAGCGTCCGTCCGACGGATAACCATGAGCATGCACGGCAGAAGGTACTGCGAAGGCCACCTCGCTCGCGTCGCCATCAGCTTGGCTGGGGGCCCGGCGTTCGCGTCGCTCGCCGTCGCTGCGGCGGCTGTCCTCTCGGCGCTCCCCGCGGCCGCCGACGAGCCTCGGAGCGCCACCGAGCCGCGGCTCATGATGGAGACCGGCGAGCTCACGAGCGTCGTCGACGCGTTCGACGAGGGTGACACCTTCGATCTGAACTTCAGCTTCGGCTTCGAGCACGCGTCGAAGAGCGCGAAGATCCGCCGCGAGACGAGCATCGCGGGGCCGGGGCTGTCGACGGGCGGCTACACGTCGAACCTGCTCAACGTCGCGAGCTACAGCGAGGCGACGTCGAAGTTCAACATGCGCCTCGACGTCGGTCTCTACCGCGACCTGGCGCTCTACCTCAGGATGCCGCTCATCCTGAACCACTCGCGCGAGCTCACGGATCTCGACGGCAGCGAAGGCCACCAGAGCGTCGCGCTCGCGGGGGCTCCCGGGGAGCAGCTGTTCTCGCTGCCCTTCACGTCGCCGAACCGGAGCGGCATCGAGTACCTCGCCGTCGGCCTCGACGTGAACATCATGAACCAGGCGCGCGACCGGACGAAGCCGACCTGGCTGTTCGGCGTCGAGGGGCGCTTCCCGGTGAGCGAGCCGATGCACGCCTGCACCGAGTCGCCGAGGAGCGGCCAGGTGAAGTGCGCGGCGCCGGGGGACATCGACCGGAGCGGCGCGAGCAACGGCGAGTTCGAGGCGGCGAAGGTCGACCAGCGCGACCCCGGCGTCTCGCGCGGCACCATCGGCCTCGAGGTGCACACGTTCCTGTCGAAGCGGGTCAAGTACGTCGAGCCGTACGGCGGGTTCAAGGCGCTGTTCGAGTTCCAGCAGGAGTCGAGCGACTACGGCCTCACCGACCTGAAGACGTCGCTGGTCAACCACCCGCCGCTCGTCGGCAGCGTGCTGCTCGGCGTGATGATCATCCCCTGGGAGAACCGCGAGAAGTTCACCGGGCTCACGTTCGATCTGCGCTTCACCGGCGAGTACCACTCCGAGGGGCGCGACTACTCGGAGCTGTTCGACGCGCTCGGATCGAGCGACGCGCCGACGCTGCGGCAGCCGCAGTGGGCGTCGTTCCGCGAGAACGAGGCGTACAGCGTCGCCTCCTGCCGGAGCGGCGACGCGCGCGCGTGCGCGCCGTCGGTCATCGACGAGGGCTCGCAGCGGACGTACTTCACGGGGCTCAGCGACATCCAGCCGTACGGCTCGTACCGCGGCTCGGCGAGCGTGACGTGGAGGGCGGCCGAGCTCGTGAAGTTCCAGCTCGGCGTCGGCTTCCGCCACGACCAGGGGCACGGCATCGGCGGCGATCAGCCGTGCAACTCGCAGTACAAGGACAGCGTCGGCGCGGCCGGGCCTTGCCGCCGCCAGCACGATGACGGGAGCTTCACCGTCACCGGCAGCCCGAACCCCAACTACCGCCCGACCATCAACGCGATCGGCCGGCGCTTCTACGTCAACGACAGCAACACGTTCGACCTCTTCGCGAGCGGCACGTTCATGTTCTGAGCGGCGCCCCAGCGGCGGTGGCCACCGCGGCGCGCGCCCGGTGGCCGAAGCATCGACACCATGATCGACCTCTGGCACCTCCGCGGTCGCGCGGGCGTCCTGGCGCTCGCCGCGGCGTTCACCGCGGCGCTGCCGGCGTCGGCCGAGCCTGCGGGTGCGGCCTCGCCCGCGCGGCTCGGGCAAGCCGCCCAGGCCGCGCAGCTCACGGGCTCCGGGCGAGCCGCGCACCCGGCGGGCTCCGGGCAATCTGCGCGGCCCGCGCGGCGTTCCGTGGTGCTCCCGACGGCGCTCGCGCCCGAGGCCGTCGAGCGCGCCGCGCCGCTCGCGAGCGCGCTCGACGGGCTCCTCTCGGACACCGCGCAGGACCTCGGCCTGTCGGTGGATCTGGCCGACCGCGCCCCCTCGCGATCGCGGCCCGACGAGGCCGAGCTCATGGAGCGCGCGCGCTCGAGCGACAGGCTCTTCATCGCGCCGAGCCTCGACCTGCGCGGCGACGAGGTGGTGCTCAGGCTGGCGCTCGCGTCCGGCGGCGCGCGGTCGCTGCGGGTGCGCGTGGAGCGCGTCGCGCGCGACGACCTCGCGGTGCGCGCCGCGGTGATGCTCCGCGATCTCGTGGCCGAGCTCGACGCCGGCGCCGCGGGCCCGTTCCCCGGCCACGAGGCGCCGTGCGCCGAGCGGTGCCGCGGGCGCCTCGCCACGCCGGCGCGCAGCCTGGGGAAGGCGACGCTCGCGGCCAACGCGACGCTCTACGGCGGCCTCGTGGGCTTCTCGATCCAGCGATCGAGCGGCTCGGACGACCCGCGCCTGCTCTACCCGCTCCTCGCGGTCGGGGCCGGCATCGGGCTCGGCGGGGCGATCATCATCGCGGAGGAGTGGGACGTCGGCGTGGCCGACGCGTGGTACCTCGGGTCCGGCACGTGGTGGCCGACGATCGCGGGCCACCTGATCTACCAGGGCCGCTTCGCGAAGCACGCCGCGGATCCGGGCCAGGAGCGCTGGGCTTCCGGGCTCATCGGGGGCACCGCCGGGATCACGCTGGCCGCGCTGGGGCTCTCGCTGGGCCGCATGTCCGAGGGCGGCGCGCTGATGGCGCAGTCGGGCGGCGGGCTGGGGCTCCTGCTGGGCGGGCTCGTCGAGTGGGCGGCCCGGGGCGACGTGCAGCGCACGCCGATCGCGGGGATGGGCTACGGCGCGGCGCTCGGCTGGCTGGCGTCGGCCGCGGCGGCGACGCAGCTCGACGTCACCGCATCGGAGGTCCTGACGGTCGACGTGGGCGCGCTGCTCGGCGGCCTGGGCGCCGCCGCGCTCGCCAGCCCGCTCGTCTTCGAGTCTCCGACCGAGGCCCAGCAGCGGGCCTGGGTCGGCGCCGCCGCCGGCGGGTTCTTGCTGGGGGCGGGCGTCGCGTGGTGCGTGGCGCGCCCGGCCGCCACAGGCGCCCGTGCCGCGAGCCCCTCGTGGAACCGGTTCGGCCTGCCCATGCTGGGAGTGATAGGAGAGAGCGTGGTCGGGAGCCGGCGAGCGCCCGCGCTCGGCCTCGGGTGGCAGGGGGCGATTCCGTAGGATTTATGAAGATCACGATCACCGAGCTGGATGCAGGGACGCGCCTCGACAAGCTGCTCGTGCAGCTGTTGCCCGGGCTTGGCCGGGCGGGTGCGAAGCGGCTGTTCTCCGAGGGGCGCGTGCGCGTGCTCAGCGAGGGGAGCAGCGGTGCCGGCCGGCGCGCGTCGAAGGGCGACGTTGCGGCGGCGGGCGAGGTGCTGGAGGTCGACGTCGAGCCGACCGAGGCCTCCGGGGCGGCGACGCCGGATCCTGAGGTGCCGCTCGAGGTGGTGCTCGAGCGCGACGACCTCGTGGTGGTGAACAAGCCCGCCGGGATGCCGACGGCGCCGCTCGATCCCGGGGAGCGCGGGACGCTCGCGAACGCCCTCGTCGCGCGGTACCCCGAGATGGCGGCGATCGGCTTCTCCCCGCGGGAGCCCGGGCTGTGCCACCGGCTGGACACCGACACGAGCGGCCTCGTGCTCGCGGCGCGCACGGCCGCGGCGTTCGCGGCGCTGGGCGCCGGGCTGAAGGAGGGGCGGCTCGACAAGCGCTACCTGCTGATCTGCCAGATCGGCGATCTCCCGGAGATGGGCTCGATCGAGGTGCCGCTCGCGCCGCACCCGAAGGACAAGAAGCGGGTCTACCCGTGCATCCACCCGCGCGACGTGGTGCGCTACGCGCCGCGGCCGGCGGCGACGATGTACAAACGCGTGCGGCAGGTGGGGCTCTGGGAGCTCGTCGAGGCGCGCGCCCCGCGGGCGCTGCGGCACCAGATCCGGGCGCACTTCGCGTCGGTGGGGCATCCGCTGGCCGGCGACGTGCTCTACGGCGGGCCCGCGGTGGAGGGGCTGAGCCGCCACGCGCTGCACGCGCACTACATCGGGTGGGGCGGCAGCGAAGCGGTGCCTGCGTTCGTCGTGACGTCGCCGCTGCCCGCGGACATGGCGGCGGTGGTCGGCGAGGTCTGAGCCGGGCCCTCCCGATCGCCGCCGCCGGCCGCGCGCCCGCCGAGCGCGCGCGCCGCGGCGGCTCAGGGCGCGCTCGCCTCGACGACATGACCGTTCACGTCGCGCGCCCGCGCCGTGATCCGGAGGTCGTCCGCCGCCGCCGTCCCGTCGAGGTTGCTGAAGCGGAACGCGATGAGATACGCCGAGGACTCCGCGTTGAACTTCGCCGGCTCGATCCGGATGCCGCCGAGGCTCTGTTCGTCGATGATCGCGGCGTCGCCCTCCGCTGTATATTTGCGATTCCACTCGTCGTAATTGAACACCCGCTCCTCGATGACCTCGCCGGTCGAGCGGCTCTCCGTCGCGACCGCGATCTCGGTGAGGCCTGGCGCGATGCCGGGCAGGGTGGCCTCGACCTCGACCGAGACGCTCGACGTGGAGTCCTCGTCGGTGCGGCGCACGGCGAGCGCCGGGGGCAGCCCGCCCGGCGTCGGGAGGAAGCGGAGCGGGTGCACGCAATACACCTTCTCGGTCCCTCCCTCGCGGATCTCGAAGTGCAGGTGGGGGAACAGGCTGCTGGCGGCGAGGCCCGTGTAGCCGATGTGCTCTCCGCGCCCGACCTGATCGCCGGTCTCGACGAGCGGTAACGCCAGGTGGATGTAGGTGCTGTAGAAGCACGCGCCCGGCCCGTCGCAGTGCTCGATCTGCACCACGACGTCCTCGAAATCGTCGTAGCGGCCTGCGCGCGTCACCCTCCCGTCGGCCACCGCGTACACCGGGGTGCCCATGACGGTGGGGATATCGATGCCCCGGTGAAAGTCATAGACGCCGTCGCGCGAGGTCTGAAGACGGGGCCCGAAGCTCGACGACATCGGCTGGAGCTCGTCCGTCCCCCCGATCGGCCACACGAGCTCCGCGCCCTCCGGGTCCGAGCCGCAGCCGGCGACGACCGCCGAGAGGGCCAGTAAAAGCGCGAGATACGGTGGCTTCCGCGATGGCTTCATGGTGGGGAGTCCGTGGCGCGCGGGCGCAGTGCAGGTGTCGAGTCCACGACGCGGCGCCGCGCGCTCATGGTATCGAAGCAGAGCACGGAAGTCGAGGCCACGGGCCCGCGCGCGGCCCTGCCGGATCGGCGCCGTCGACGTCGCCGACGTCGTCGACGTCGCCGACGTCGCCGGCGATCTCGCGGGGGGTCGCTCCTCTGCGGCCGCGCCCTCAGGGCGTCGCCGGGGCCAGCGCGTACGACCGGTGCGTCATCGTCACGCCGAGGCTCGTGAGCGCCGGATCCACGGCGGTGCAGCGGACGAAGCTCCAGTTGTTCGGCGTGGCGAACGCGAACCCGAGGGAGCTGTCGGCGACCGTGCCCTCCCACTCGACGAGCGACACGTCGTCGAGGAACGCGGCGGCCTCGCCGCTCGCCGGCGCGCCCGCCCGGAAATAGAGCCGCACGGAGCCCGCGTTCGCCGGCGGGGTGAGGTTGACCGAGAACTGCTGCCAGCCGTAGGTGCCGCCCACGCGCGTGAACACGACGCTGTTCGACACGCTCGCCCCGCCGCTCGTGTACCAGTAGACCTGCACGCGCATCTGCCCGGCGTTGTCCCCCTTCATGAATCCGGTCAAGGTCAGCTTGCGGCCGGGCTCGAACTTGACGCGGTTGTTCATGTACGTCGAGACCTCGGACGTGCTGTTCGACTTGCGCAGGAACACCATCGCGCCGGTCCCGCCGTGGACGACGCTGTTCTGGATGTAGCGGTATTCGCTCATCGACCACATCGAGCCTTCGTGGAAGGCGTCGTCGACGTCGCTGTCCTCGAAATCGCCGTAGAGCATGATCTCCCGGCCGTAGTCGCAGCTCGCGGCGGCGGTCGTCCGGAGGGCGGCGAGCGAGTCCGAGGCGGAGGGCCGCAGGTGCTCGACGGGCCCTGTGGTGCGGCTCCTGAGCGGCACATCGCGCGTCTCGGCGTGCTCGCTCGTCGTGTACTGCGACGGATCGCTCACCGCGACGGCCCGCGGGCCGCTCGCGAACACGACCGCTCCGGTCATGCCGTCCGCCGCCTCGCTGGGCGACGGCGCCGCCGGCAGCGTCGTGGAGAGGTGGCCGATGTGGCGGGCCGCCCGGCCGAGCCAGGCGCCGCTCACGAGCTTCGGGACGTAGTCCTCGTTCTGGAACGGGATGAGCTGCACGCGGTGCACCGCGCGGTTGCCGCTCGAGTCCTCGTCGACGTCGATCGCGGCGAGGTACGACTGGTACGTCTCGAAGACGTCCTGATCGAAGACCATGTTGCCGAGCGACATGAAGACGAAGCGGGGGCCGGCGCCGGCGTCGTACAGCCCGACGCCGTGGATCGTGTGCGGGTGGTGCGCCACGACCATGCCGGCGCCCTTCTGGACGAGCTGGACGAAGCGCCGCCGCATGCCGGACGTCGGATAGTCGCTGTACTCGGTGCCCCCGTGCAGCACCGGGATGCCGAAGCGCCCGGCCGCGTCCTCCTCCATGAAGTCGCTGAGCTCCGCGAGGCTGAGCTCGAGCGCGCCGGCCTTGGCGGGAGGCCCGTCGGAGGCGGTGAGCGTGTACGCCGAGGCCGTCGTCCCGTCGTTGACGAGCTGGTTGAACCCCTGGAAGGCCATGTCGACGCCGCGGAGCGTCCGGTAGAGCACGGTGCCCTTCGCCGTCGTCTCGTCGGGCCCGGCGCCGAACCAGTCGAGGCCGGCGCTCGGCACGGCGATGAGCGTGTCGGTGACGCCTCCCTCGAGGTAATCGAACATGTGGTTGTTCGCGAGGCTCACGGCGTCCACGCCGGAGAGCGCGAGCGCCCTGACCGTCTCGGGGTAGGAGAAGAACGTGAACGACTTGTACGGGTGGGGCGTCGCCGCGTTGGCGGTGGCGGGGGACTCCAGGTTGACCTGCGTGTAGTCGGCCGACGAGAGGACGTCGCGCAGGAAGGAGAGGACGGCGAGCGCGTCCGCCTCCCGCGTCTCGGGGCGGATCAGGTCGCCGGTCTCCCCCTCGACCCCGTCGGCGTCGCTGTCGACGAAGCGCCGCCCGAACATCGTATCGCCTCCCACGAGGAGCCTGGCGCGGCCCGCGCGCTGCTCGGTCAGCACGACGCGGCCGACCTCGGCGCTGGCCGCGGCGAGCGGCCGGTGCAGGTCGGCGGGGACGATCTCGCTGTAGTACCCGTCGACCTCGACGCGCAGCAGCACCGAGCGCCGCGCGAGCGTCGCCAGCGTGAACGCGCCCGTCTCGTCGGTGAAGGCGAGCTCGCCGTCGTTGACCGCGCCGCTCCCCCAGCCGATGGCCGTCACCTCCGCCCCCGCGATCGGCGCCCCCGCCTCGTCGACGACGACGCCGGTGGCATCGATGGGGGTCGCCGCGTACGTCGCGTCGAACGCCGCCTCGGTCGCGTCGAAGCGGTAAGCGGCCATCGCCTCGCCCGCGGGGAGCGCGGCGCAGAGCGCGGCGCACGCGGACAGGGAGGGGAGAGTGGTTGCGGAGAGGACGCGTTTTCTTGCCATGATCGCTCCCGGTCTGTTGGGGCCTGTCCTAGACGACCGATATCAAGAGAAGGGTGCCGACGCCGGAAGAGGAGAGCTCCGCCGGGACCGGTCAATCACGTGCCAAAACGCCGTGTGGCCGGATACCAGCGTTTCTCATCAGGCCGCTGGTAGGGCCGTGAGCGCCGATTGGCCGCTCAGCTCTCACTGCAGAGACAGCGAGAGCGCCGACCCATGCATGATTCGATCCGTTTCAGCGCTGGCGTTTGAGATAAAGACGATTGATGCGAGATTATCATGCTTGGGTCGGCGCTCGCTATGGGTTCGAGTGGAGCTGCCTGCGATTTGTTGTCTCGTCGACGTGGCGAGGTGTCACTGCACGTGGAGGCATGCGCATGGACGGCGCGCTGTGGCGATGCGCGCCTGTGTCGCACAGGTGCACGCCTCGTTGCATGGGCGCTGTCCTGGTAGGGCGTGTGTCTCTCGCGCTGACGCCGAAGCACCGACGGTGGCCGGCGAGGGCGATTGAGATTGCCTCGTCGGGCTATCGGCGCGACCTCAGCCCGCCGACCATGCTCACCAGCGCGACGATGCCCCCGAGCGGCACAGCGAACAGCCCCGCCGCGGCGCAGTTCAGCAAGGTCGCGAGGGTCTCTGCGAGCAGCTGGGCCTTCTGCGCGGCGTCCGCGCTGCCCGATGCAACGGCGGACGCGAGCACGACGGGCAAGGCGCCGCACGCGACGCCTCCCGCCACGGCGAGGAGGCCGAGCGTCGTCCCGCGACCCCACCGGCGCTGCAGCAGGGCACGCAGGCCGAGCGCGGCCGCGCCGAGGGTGGCCAGCCCGAGGACGATCATCAGCGCGCAGAGCGCCTGTATCACGGGTTCGCTCTGCTCCGCTGCATGGTGGAGGTCATTGCGGCGCGAGCCTGGCTGATGCGGACAGCCGCCGAACGAAGCCGTTCGGTGGTCGAGCTCGCGGCGTCATTCCTTGGGTCCAGGTCTTTCGTCCTCTTCAGGCCCCACCCATTGATCCCAGCCTTCGGCGGGCTCGTGTTCCCCGTACGCCGCGAGCCAGCCCCGCGCGGCCTGCACGATCGGCGCGGGCGCCTCGAGGCTCCACGCCCAGGTCTCGAGCAGCGCCCGCAGCCGGCGGGTCGCGTCCTCGGTGCGCAGGAACTCATGGTCGTGGATGTTGGCGGTCGTGCGCTTCCAGCCGTCGAGGAGCGCGATGTATTTGTCGAAGAGCCCGAGGAGCTGCTCCGGCGTGGGGCGTTTGTCGGGATTTCCCCGCGCGAGATAGCGTGGCGCCGCGAAGGCGTACATGAGATTGAGCACCCCGAACAGCGTGCCCATCACGTCGTTGAGCTCGTCCCATGAAGCCTTCCACCTCTCTGGCTCCTTGGTCGCCAGCTCGTGGGCTGCTGCCAGGGCAGCCCTCCGCAGCTCTTCATCTGCATGCTGGGGCATGGAGCTTCCTCACGGGGCTTTGCAGATCGGGCCGATGAATGGATTGCGTATCGGTGAGATCCCTCCAGCACCTATTGCGATCGGCTTGCCGTCGTACACACCTCAGGCCGCAGTGGAGACCGTCTTGTTCCGGGGGCGCAGCACCCGGGGCGCGCCGGCGCCCTGCGGCTTTGTCGGCGTGGCGCCCGCGGGCGGGGTGGAGACGGCGCGGGCGAGCGCGGCGGCGATGGCCGCCGTCATCCGCGCGGTCGGCAGCCGCGGCGTGAAGGCGAGCACGCGCTCGCCGGGGCGCCGGCCGCGCGAGGACCGGCCGCTCCTCGCGAGCCGCTCGACGGCGCGCTCGCACGGCGAGCCCGGGGCGACGCGCAGCAGGATCTCGGGCAGCCCGATGGCGCCGCCGGCGCCGGGCGCGTAGACGACGCCGACCTCGATCGCCACGAAGCCGGGGAGCGCTGCGCGCGGCGAGAGGCCGAGACGGAGCTCGTCGGCGTCGGGGCTGCCGTCCGGGATGCGGAGGCGGCCGACGATGCGGAGCTCCGGCGCCGTGGCCGCGGCGCGGGCCGCCGCGCTGGTCGCCCTGGCCGTCGCGCTCGCGGGCGTCTTGGCCGCAGGGCGTGGCGCCGCGCTCGCGGGCGCCTTGATGGACCGCCGCACGCGCCGCGCGACGTCGCGCAGGAACGCGACCGGCCGCGCCGCCGGATCGGCGGGGAGCTCGGCGAGGCGGCCGGTGCAGAAGATCGCGAGCAGCGCCGTCGCGTCGAGCGCGAGCAGGTGGGCGTGGTACGGCGAGATGCCCGCCACGGCGTAGACGCCCGCGCCGAGCGCGCCGAGCAGCGCGGCGAGCAGCGCCTTGCCGGCGCGCGTCGAGACGTCGAGGTAGACGCCGCGCGCCCGCGGAGGCTCGCGAAAGGCCTCGGCCTCCGAGACGGGGAGCCACTTGCCCGGGCGCCGCAGGGCCGCGCCGGCGCGCTCCGGGCGGGGGGTGCGGTGCGCGGCGAGCGCGGTCGCCGCGACCACGAGGGCGGCGCCCGCCGTACCGTCCCGCAGCAGGAGCTCCAGCGCGACGCCCGCGACGAGCGCGAGCCCCGCGAGGGCGGCGCGCGGCGCGAGCGGGATCGGGACGAGGGGCCGAGGCGCGACGCCCGCGGCGCGCGCGAGGCGCTCGTGCTCGCGCCCCTTGAGCGCGACGAGGGCGCTGTAGAGCGCGAAGAGGACCGCGCCGGCGGCGAGGTAGAGCGTGCGGCTGCGGTCGGGGCTCGAGGCCGCGGCGTCCGCCAGCCGTCCGAGCACGTCGGCGCCCGGTGGCGCCGCGGCGGGCTCGGGCTGGAAGGCGCGCGCGTCGGCGCGGATCGCCCACCTCATCGGCTCGGCCTTCGGGGCGTACGGGCGGAGCAGCTCGATCTCGTCCTTGTCGACCGAGCGGCGGAGCGTGGAGAGCGTCGTCGGCGCCGCGAACGCGCCTTCGTCCTGCGCCTCGCCCGCCGCGTCGGCGCGCGGCTCGTCGACGCGCGGCTCGTCGGGCGCGGCCGGGAGCGCGACGGTGAGCCGCGCCGAGTCGTAGCCGTCGTCCCAGAGGGGCCCGGTCCACGAGATGCGGGCGCTCGGGCCGTCCTGCTGGATGAGCCCTCGCTTCATGAGGTCCGTGCGGTAGCGGAAGAAGAGCACGAACACGCCGCGGCTCAGGCCCTTGCCGTCGAAGCGGGCCCGCAGCGCCGGCGGGCGGGGCGTGCCGTCCTCGCGCGGGCGGAGATCGGGCGGCAGGAGCTCGATCGCGACCGGCGTCGCGGACGCGAGCGAGCTCGCCTCCGCGGCCTTGAGGGGCACGGCGTAGCTGCCCGGATCGAGCTCGGCGTCCGGGTCGACGCCGCGGATGTCGAGCGCGCGGAGCGGCCCGCCCGAGATCTTCAAGGTGACCTTGTGCTCGATCGTGGCGGCGCCGGCCCGGTCGATGGCGAGCCGCACGTCGTCTCCGGCGACGTGCACCTCGACCCACGCGCGCGCCGGGAGCGCGAACGCGAGCGACACGAGCGCCGCCAGGAGCGGGAGCAGCAGCGCCGGCCCGGGGCGGCGGGCGATGCGAGAGGGCATGGTGCAGACGTCCCACGGCGCCGCGCGCGGGGCCAAGTTCCGGGGGCGGCGCTCGGCCCCCGGCGCCGGCCTGCCGGCGCGGCGGGGGCCGCGCTGCCTGCGCGATCGCCGATCAGGGGGCGGCGGGCGTGATCAGAACGCGACGCCGAGCGAGAGCGACCCCATGAGCTTGATCTTGCCCGTCTTCTCGTAGAAGACGTACGGCTGGTAGTTGCCTGCGGTGACCTCCGCCGGAGGGGCGAGCGCGACGCCGAGCCCGAACCCGCCCGACATGGCGAACCCCCCGTCGCGGCCGAAGATGTTCGTGCTCCCGATGATGAGGCCGAGGACGGCGCTGCTCACGTCGCGCTTCCCGGTGACGGCCTGGGAGGGCGTGTAGACCGCCTCGAACGACTCGTAGCCGAGGCGTCCTTTCACCCAGAAGCCCCGCAGCGGCTTGCCCTCCACGTAGACACCGATGTCGGCCGCGAGCGCGTATCCGGTTGTGTCCATGGTCGCGTCCTCGAGCGAGCCCCAGATCCAGGACGGCGCGAGGCCGATGGTGAGCGGTCCGAGGATGGCCATCTCGCCCTCGAAGGTCACCCGGCCGAACAGGAGATCCAGGGCGTTGTAGCGGATCGACCAGCGGCAGCAGGTCGCCTCGGGCGGCATCGGGGGCGGCGGCGGTCCGGCCGGGAGGGCGTAACCCTGATCATACCCGGGCGGCTGCTGGGGATAGCCTTGCTGAGGGTAGCCCTGCTGAGGGTAGCCTTGCTGCTGGGGATAGCCTTGCTGCTGGGGATAGCCTTGCTGCTGGGGATAGCCTTGCTGCTGAGGGTAGCCTTGCTGCTGAGGGTAGCCCTGCTGGGGATAGCCTTGCTGCTGGGGGTAGCCTTGCTGTTGAGGGTAGCCTTGCTGCTGAGGATAACCCTGCTGGGGGTAGCCTTGCTGCTGGGGATAGCCTTGCTGAGGATAGCCCTGCTGCTGAGGATAGCCCTGCTGCTGAGGATACCCGGTCTGCGGCTGGGCAGCTCCGCCGGGCTGTCCCTGGCCTTGCGGGAGCGGCTGAGCGGGCTCTTGCGCCGCCGACGCGGGCGCGAGGAGGAGCGCGCCGAATCCGAGCAGCACGCCGCAGGCTGCCGAGCGGGGAGCCATCCCGGAGGAGGGCGCGCGCGCTGCGCCCCGACCCGTGGTGAAAGCGCAATCCATGGCGGTCGACTCTACCGAATCCCGAGCAGGCCGGCTACACGCGCGCCGCGGACCGTCGCTGCGCTCGCGCGCGCGATCTGCTGCCTGTAGTCTCCGTCCCAATGCCGCCGGTCCCCGACGTCGTCACCGCTGCCTTTCCCGCGCCCGGAAGCCTCGTCTCCAGCGGGCCCGCGGCCGTGCCGGCGGCCGATCCGGGCCCGGGGCGCGGCGCCGAGACCTCCCCGGCAGAGCTCGATCGCGCGCTGTTCGAGCTGGGCGAGGCGGCCCTCGGGTTCGCGCGCATGCCGCCCCGCGAGAAGGCCTCCCTGCTCCGCTCGTTGCTCCCGGGCCTGCTCGCCGCCGCGCGCCCGCAGGTCGAGGCGTCGTGCGCCGCCGCCGGGCTCGACCCCGGCGCGGCGGCGAGCGGCGAGGCGTGGCTCACGGGGCCGTGCGCGACGCTCTCGCAGGTGCGCCTCCTGGCCGAGGCGCTCGAGGACATCGCCGCGCGCGGCCGCCCGCAGCTCGGCCGCGGCGCGGTGCGCGCCCGCGCCGACGGCCGGATCGAGGTGGACGTGTTCCCGGCGGGCCTGAAGGACGCCGCGCTCCACGGGCCCCTCCGCGCGCGCGCCCTGATGCAGCCCGGAGCGACGCGCGCCGGCGTCCGGGAAGAGCAGGCGCGCTTCTACCAGCAGCGCGACCCCGAGGGCGGCGTCGCGCTGGTGCTCGGCGCGGGCGACGCCGCGAGCCTCCCGCTCCGGGATGCGCTCCACGAGCTCTTCGTCGACGGGCGGGTCGTGGCGCTCGCGATGAGCCCCGGGAGCGCCCCCCTCGGCGCCCTCCTCGAGCGCGCCCTCGCGCCGCTCGTCTCGCGCGGGCTCCTCCGCTTCGTGTACGGCGGCGCCGAGGCGGCCGCCTACCTCGCGGCCCACCCCGCCGTCTCGGAGGTCCACGTCAACGGCGCGGCGGCGGCGCACGACGCGCTCGTCTGGGGGCCCCCGGGCCCTCTGCAGACGCTCCGGCGGGCGTCGGGAGAGCGGCTGCTCGACAAGCCCGTCTCCTCGGTGCTCGGCGGCATCCGCCCCGTCCTCGTGACGCCGTGGCTCTACGGCGAGGACGAGCTCTGGTTCCAGGTGCGGCTCCTCGCGAGCCGGATCGTGAGCAGCGCCTCGCTCGGCGACCCCGCGGCGCACGTCCTCGTGCTGCCCAGGGGCTTCGTGCAGCGGCCGCTGCTCCTCCGGATGCTCCACCGCGCGCTCGCCGCGGTGCCGCCGCGGCGCGCCGCCCATCCGGAGGCCGAGGCGCGGCACGCCGCGCTCACGGCGGGGCGCCCGCCGCTCGAGCGCGAGCGCCTCGACGGCTCCGCCGACGCGCCGCTGCCGAGCGGCGTCGTGCGCATCGGCGAGCCCGCGCCGGGCGCGCTCCCGTGGACGCTGATCGCCGGGCTCTCCGCGTCGGACGCCGACGAGCCGCTGTTCTCGACCGAGCCGCCCTGCGGCGTCCTCTCCATCGTCGAGATCGGCTCGAGCGATCCGGTGGAGTTCCTGGAAGCGGCGACCCGCCTCTGCAACGACCGCCTCCAGGGCACCCTGGGCGCGTCGATCATCGCGCACCCGATCAGCGAGGAGGACCCCGCCGTCGGCGCCGCGCTCGACCGCGCCCTGATCGAGCTCCGGTACGGCGTGATCGCGGTGAACCAGGCGCCCGCCGCCGCGCACGCGATCGTCGTCCCGCCCTGGGGCGGCCACCCGAGCGCCACGCTCGCGGACATCCAGAGCGGGCTCGGCTTCGTGCACAACACGGCGATGCTCGGGCAGGTCGAGAAGACCGTCCTGCGCGCGCCGCTCACCACCTTCCCTCGGCCGCCCAGCTTCGTCGATCACCGGCGCTCCCACGTCGTGGGCGAGCGGCTCGCTGCCTGCTGCGCAGCCGATCGACGGTGGGGCCACGTCGCGCGCGTCGTGGCGGCCGCGCTGCGCGGGTGATCCAGCGCGGGGGCGCCGCGGCGCTCGGGCGAGGACCGGACCCACAAAGCAGAGGGCGCCCACCAGGCTCCTGGTGAGCGCCACCCATCGCGCCCTCGCCGTCGAGAGGCGCTCTCTTCACTCACGCCGTCATGTCGACGCCGCGATCAGGAGGGAAGCGACGAGCGGAACTCCTTCACCTTCTCCAGGATGTCGCGCAGCGCGTTCCGCGAGGTCTCCGAGACGTCCTCGGCCAGCTTCTCTGCGTCGAGGAGCGTGGGCTCCAGCTTGCCCCAGGCGTCCTTCGCCTCCATGCCGGCGAGGTGGAGCCTGACGCGGATCTCGTCGCGCAGGGTCTGGAGCGACTCCAGGCTCTTGGTCAGATCGCTCTTCAGCTCGGACGTGATGTTGCTCATTCTTGTCCTCCCGTATCTACGAGGTGTGGGTAGCTCCGGCGCCAATGCATCGGCCGCGCCAGGCAGCGCGCTTCGACGCGGCGCGCGACGCCCGCGCGTCCAGACCGGAGCCGAGCCCATCCATCCCGCGAGCAACCGCCGCGCGGCGCCCTCCTCCGGTGTGGCGAAATTGCTCGGTAACGTGCGTTTTTGCCCCGTCGAGGCGCGAGCGCGCCTGCGAGCTCCTCAGACGAGCGCCTTCTGCGCGAAGACGATCCCGTCGTGGTCGGCATAGACAAAGCCGCCAGGAACATAGGTGATCCCGGCGAACGTCACGGCGACGTCGCGGTCCCCCGCGCCCTTCTTGTGGCTCTTTCGCGGGTGCGTCGCGAGGGCCTTCACGCCGATCGGGATGCGGGCGATCTCCTCCGCGTCGCGGATGCAGCCGTACACGAGCACCCCGGCCCAGCCGTTCTGGTGCGCGATCGCGGCGATGTTGTCCCCGAGGAGCGCGCAGCGGAGCGAGCCGCCTCCGTCCACGACCAGCACCCGCCCCTGGCCCGGCTCTTCGAACGCCTTGCGGACGAGCACGTTGTCCTCGTGGACCTTCACCGTCGAGACGGGCCCGTGAAACAGGCGAGCTCCGCCGTAATCCCGGAAGATCGGATCGGCGACGGCGACGGCGTCCGGGTGGTCATCGCATAGATCCGTGGTTCGAACCGTGGTGTGTGAGCTCATGACGACTCCTTGGCTGCTCCGCTGCCCTTGCCTGCGCCCGTGCCGGTGAAGGCCGCCGCGTCGACCCCGTGGCGGACGAGCCATCGGCGCAGCTGGTTCCGGTGCATCCCGAGCGAGCGGGCCGCGCGCGTGACGTTCCCCTGCTCGCGCCGCAGCGCCATCTCGATGGCGATCCGCCGCAGCTCCACCGGCGCCGGCGTGCGCTTCGCGACCTCCGTGATGTCGAGGCCCGCGGACGGCGCGAGGTCCGACGCCGCCACCACGGCGCGCCCGGCCGCGTGCGCCGACTGGCCCGCCTGCCGCACCTCGCGGAGCAGCTCCCGCACGTTGCCCGGCCACGCGCGCAGCGCGCACGACTCCACGAGGCTGACGCCCGGCGCGAGCCGCGCGCCGTCGCGCCTGAGCTCCGCCGCGATCAGCCAGGGCAGCTCCTCGAGCCGCTCCGTCAGCGCGGGGAGCCGCACCTCGGGCCGGCCGATCCGGTAGTAGAGGTCCTCCCGGAAACGGCGCGCCGCGACCTCGGCCTGGAGATCCCTCAGGGTGGCCGCGCAGAGCCGGAACTCCACCTTGCGCGGGCGCGTGTCGCCGAGCGCGAGCACCTCGCGCGTCTCGAGGACGCGGAGCAGCTTGGGCTGCACCGACGCATCGAGCTCCCCGATCTCGTCGAGGAACAGCGTGCCGCCGTGCGCGGCCTGGACATAGCCCTCCGCGTCGGCGTTCGCGTCCGAGTACGCCCCGCGCCGCGCCCCGAAGAGCAGCCGCTCCGCGAGGCCCTCCGGGATCGCGGCGCAGTTCACGGCGACGAAGGGGCCGCCGCGCCCCGTCGCCGCGTGGAAGGCGCGCGCCGCGAGCTCCTTGCCCGAGCCGCTCGGCCCGGTGAGCAGCAGCGTCTCGCCGCGCGTCCCCGCGCGGGCGATCAGCTCGCGGGTCTGCCTCAGCGTGGGGCCGACGACCTCGTCCACGTGCTCCAGGACGCCGCCCCGCTGGAACGGCGCGACGTCGGCGGTGAAGCGCAGCAGCGTGCCCCCGATCCGGAGCAAGCGCGGCAGCGACGGGAAGACCTGCTCCTCGACCTGCTCGCCGTCGACGAAGGTGCCGTTCCTGCTGCCGAGATCGGTGATCTGCAGGCCCTGGCCCGAGAGCGCGACGCGGGTGTGCCGGCGCGACACCTGCTCGTCGTCGACGACCACCGTGTCGTCCGCAGACGCGCGACCGAGCACGACCGCGCCGTCCCCGAGCGGGATCGGCGCGCACGCAGGCTGCCCGCGGGTGAAGATGACCACGAGGCCGGGCGTCGCCGCCGCCGTGGGCGCCGCCTCTGCGTCGGACGCCCTGACCGTGGACTGATCGTCAGCACCCACACGGTAGGCATACCCGATCCCGGGCAACCCTGGAGGATCCGCGGAGCAGGTTGCGTTGTAGCTGTATAAATCTAGTCGCGGTGGGACGCCTGCGCGATCCTCGTCGCGAGCGCGTCGCGGGTGGGGGCGGTCAGTACCGCGGCACCGAGGGGTCCACGTCCTGCGACCACGCGTCGATCCCGCCCTGGAGGTTGTAGAGGTTCCGGAAGCCCCTCGCGAGGTAGTGCTCGGCGGCCGCCTGGCTGCGCCCGCCGTGGTGGCAGTGGAAGACGATCCGCGCGTCCTTGGCGAGCGTCTCCAGGTACTGCTGGCCTTCCTGGTCGAGGTGGCGAGCCCCCTCGATCTTCGCGATCGTGCGCTCCTGCTCGGTCCGGACGTCGAAGAGCTCGAGCGCCTCGCCGCCGTCGCGCATCGCCTTGAGCGCGGCGGGCGAGAGCTGCTTGACCTTCGGCGCGTCGTTCGGGCTCTCCAGCTTGAAGCCGCCGCCGGAGGCGCCCTCGACGAAGTCGATCGACAGCCCCTCAGCGCGCCGCGCGCTCGCCCGGTCGAGCAGGAACACCATCCCGCCGGCCTCGACCTCGACGTCGCCTGCCTGCCGCGGGCCGAAGTAGAGGCCGTAGGTGTGCGAGGGGTCGATCTCGATGTGAACGAAGTCGGCGTCGGACTCCCGCGCGGACGTGAACGCGGTGATCGCCGCCTGGGTCACGCGGATGGAGGGCGGCGCCTGCGGCTCGCCCTGCGCGAGCCCGAGCGTCTTCACCAGCTCCCCTGTCGCGTGCAGCTCCTTCACGATGTCGCAGCCGCCGACGAACTCGCCGCGGATGTAGAGCTGCGGGATCGTGGGCCAGCTCGAGAACTCCTTGATGCCGTCGCGCAGCGCGGGATCCGAGAGGACGTCCACCGTCCGGTACTCGGGCAGGTGCTCGTCGAGCATGCTCACCACCGTGGCGGAGAAGCCGCACTGAGGCATGGTCCGCGTCCCCTTCATGAACACGACGACGTCGTTCTCGCGGATGATGGTGGCGATCTTGGCCCGCATGGGCTCGCTGAGGCTCATGTGCTTGCTCTCCGTCCGCGGCCGTCGCGGCGCGATCGACTCCCGCGCGCTTCCGCGGGGCTCTCGCTAGCATGAGCCCTGCACGGCAGCGAGACCCTGCGGGCGGCCTCGCCCCCGTCTGCCGAGGGCGGCGGCGCGCGATCCGCGGCGCGGCCGCGCCCGACGGAGGACGCGCGCGATCCGCGGCGCGTCCAGGGACGCCCGCGACCGGCGCGCTCAGCGGCCGAGCAGGAGCCCCACGACCGCCGCGATGGCGGCGAGGGTCGCGAGGACGGCCGGCGTGCTGAGCTGCGCGCCGAGCCCGCGCAGGCGCCCGCCGCCCGGCGTCGAGGAGCGCGCGAGCGCGTCCGAGGGGGGCGGCGTGACGCGGAGCACGCCAGGCGACGCCGCGTCGCCTTCGCGGAGCTCGACGAAGAGCTGGTCGAGCGGGGCGTGCTCGCCGAAGGGGCGCACCAGGCGGAGCGTCACGCCGCCGGTGAGATCCGGGGGCAGCCGGAGCCGCAGCGTCCTCGCGGCGACCTCGGCCGGGGCGCGGTGGGCGCCGCTCCGGGCGCAGCTGTCGCAGCCGCCGCCGTCGCAGCGGGCGCAGGCGACGAGGGCTGGCACGGTGATCTCGACGTCCGCGCGATCGCTCGCCCACGCCGCCGGGACCGTGATCGCGAGGCGGCCCCGCGCGCCGTTCGAGGCGTCGAGCCCTCCGCGATCGATCAGCTGCCCGAGCTCGGCTCTGCCCATGGACCTTGTGTGCCGCAGCCGGGCCCCGGCGCCAAGCGCCGGCGGCGGGCGGAGCCTGCCGGGAGGGTAGGGGGTAGGGGTCGGGCGGCGCCTTCGCTGCGCTGCCCGTGACGGGCGGCGGGCGGCGAAGGCGCGGCGCGCCGGGTCAGTTCCCGAGGTCGACGACCTCGAGCCCGTGGTGCCCGAGCGAGCAGAGCGCGCGGTCGCCGTCGAGCGTCACCCGGTAGACGTACGAGGAGAGCTCGGCCTTCGTCTCGAAGGTCAGTTCGTCGAGGTCCGACGCGTCGAGGACGGCGATCGATGGCGGGTTGGAGCTGGAGACGAGGAGGCGCGTACCGTCCGCGAGGAGCGGCGAGCCGACGCTGAAGTCCGCGAGCGGCTTCCTCGCGAGCTCGATGCTGCCTTCCTCGAGCCCGCTGGCCACGAGGATGCCGTACGGGGACTCCGGGGACTCGTCGCTCCCCGTGGTGTAGATCACGTAAGTGTACAGGAACACGCGGTCATCGCCCACGAACACCTGCGAGATCGCCCGGTTGTCGTCCAGCGGGCTCTCGTCGCGGAGGCGCGCTGTCTCGGCGCCGACGTCGACGAGCTTGAGCGTGTGGCTCGTGCCTCGGCAGAGGCCGCGGCCCTCCCGGGTCTCCTGGTTGTGCGGCAGGAACTCGGCCCGCCCGAAGGTGGCGTAGCACGCGATGAAGTCCGCCGCCTCGAACTCGACCGTCTGGTAATCCATCGTGAGCGCGCGGCCGGACGTGCGGTCGAAGGCGAGCAGCGAGCCGGGCACGTTGACCGGCGTCCGCACGACCGGCGAGGACGGGTCGGACACGTCGATGCGGTCGAGGTAGAAGCGCGCCCTGGAGGGGTCCTCCGGCAACGGTACCCAGTGCGAGGTCAGCACGGTGGTGCCGTCGATCTGCAGGCCCGTGTGGCCAGCGCCGGAGGGCAGCGCCACCGAGCGGTGCGCCGGATTCGACGGGTCGGAGAGGTCGAGGACCTCGAGCCTCGCTTTGGCGGGCGCCGGCACCTGGGCCCCGTCGTCGTCGTAGTAGTACTCGTCGTCGGCGTCGCGGAGCACGAGGGTGCTCCCTGCCTGCACCACGGAGTCGCCCGTCGGGATGGCGGTGCCGTAGTACCCGTACCAGTACCAGTAGAGCGCGCGGCTGCTGAACGGCAGCTCGCGCTGGCTCGCGATCCGGGGGGATTCGGGGTCCCTGAGATCGATGACGGCGAGGTGCGTCTTGGTCCAGTCCGCGTACGAGGGCCAGAGCAGGTAGGCGTATTGCCCGTGCGCGAAGAGGCGCGCGTCGGCGATGCCGGATCCGTAGCACTCGACGTCCGACGCGGAGGTCAGCGCCTCGAGGTCGAGCTTCCCGAGCGGCTCGGTGCGGGCCGGATCCGCGGCCGACACGACCTCGAGCTGCGGGCCGCTCGTCCACCAGTCCGCGCTCATGCGGACCACGAGATCGCCGGTGGTGACCGCGTTGCTGACGATCGTCGCGAGGCTGAGGTCGGTGACCTCGACCGGGGCGCTCCGGTCGTCGATGTTGAACGTCCCGACCTCCTGATCGGAGACGGCGAAGAGCCGCTCGTCGTGGACGAAGGCGCGCCGCGCCTGGCCGCGCGCGGGGGCGGAGCCGCGCTTCGTGAGCGTGTTGGTCGTGAAGTCGATGAGCTGGATGCCGCTCTGGTACGAGCCGCAGCCCTTGTCGTCATTGACCTCGAAGCCGCTGTAGGGGACGAGGATCGTGCCGAGGTCGTCCAGGAGGGTGAAGGCCTTGTGGATCCGGTCCTGGTCCTCGGCGAAGTTCCCCCACGAGCCGCCGAAGTGGATGCGCTCCAGCATCGTCGGGGTCGTGAGATCCGAGACGTCGAAGAGCGAGACGTGGAGCGAGCCCTCGGCGGAGGCGTTGTCGAACCCGAGGGCGAGCAGCCGGTTGCCGCGCGGCTCCATGTGATAGACCCAGCCGGGCATCTCGAGCTCGCCGAGCTGGGCGGGGTGCGCCGGGTCGCTGAGGTCGATGGTGAACAGCGGGTCGGTCTGCTCTGCCGTGATGGCGTAGGCGCGGTCGCCGTCGAAGCGGACGGAGCGCAGCGACTCGGGCCGGGGCAGGGTGAGCTCGGTGTAGCCGAGGGGCGTGAGCTCCTGCGAGGACGCGACGGTGAAGGTCTGGACGCCTGGAAGTGCCGCGTTGTTCCACCACGTGCCGGGCTGGCTGACGACGCGGAGGACGCCCTCGTGCTCATCCATCTGCCAGCGGCTCTGGATCTGGCCGACGGCCTCGACGCTCGTGCCCTCGACGAGGTCGCCGCCGGGGTCGGAGATATCGATGACCTGGATGGTGGAGTGTCCCTCGTCGTCGCCGCCGTTCCACTCGATGCCCGCGACATACATGCGGTCCTGCGTGACGGTCACGCTGCGGCGCCACCCGTAGCCGTAAGGGTCGTCGTCTTTGTAGCTCAGCTTGTCGACCACGCTGATCTCGGCCGGGTCGCCGACGGCCAGGGAGGTGACGGTGGTGTTCGGCGAGCTTCCGCACCCCCAGCAATAGTTGTTCTCGAAGGTGACGGCATAGAGCACGTCGCCGACGATGCGCGAGTCCGAGAGGGTGCCCGGCAGGTCGAACGAGCCGATCAGCCGGATATTCGACGGGTCGGAGACGTCGAGCGCCTCGATGCGGCTCGACTCCTCATAGGTGTACTCGCCGGTGTCCGCGTCGTAGAGGTACTGCGTCCACGACGAGAACATCGCGTAGACGATGTCGTCACGCAGGTACATCTCGAAGGGCATTCCGCTCGCCCGGTAGCGCCCGATCAGGCTCAGCCGGTCGCGTTGCGAGATGTCGATGACGCTGAGCCCCGCATATTGCGAGAGCGCGTAGAGCGTGCCGTCCTTGACCTGGATGATGTCGGCCTCGGTGATCGCGCGCTCCGGGTCGTCGTCCGCTCCTTCGTCCGGCGCCCCGGAGCCCTCTCCGGAGCCCGTACTACCGGCGGAGCCGACGCTGCCGCCGTCCTCGCCCGCGCTGTCGTTGCTCCCACTCGGATTGCCAGAGATGAAGTCGGTCGGAGCGTCCTCCGGCAAAGGCCCGGTCGCGCCTCCCTTGCTGCAGCCGGCGAGTCCGGCCGATGCTGCTGCCGCCACAAGGACGAGCCAGCCGGCGTAAGTTCTAGACAGGAAGGTCATGGTTCACCTCGTTCACGAAGACACAGGGCGTCATGGCTGCGCCGGTGCGTGTTGCGCTATCCGCGTCATCGTGCACGGCGCATCAAGCAAGCCTCAGGCCAGGCAGAAGGCCGTAAAAATGCCCGGATTTCGACGGTGCACGTTGGGCCTGTGCCAGAGTGTGCAGCCCCGTGGGCAGCCGCGGCTGGGGTTCGCCCGCAAAGCGTGCGCCTCGTCGCCGCCGGTGCGCCGTGATCCCGGCTGAGCTCTCATGACCTGGAGGGCGGATCGCGCCCCTTGTGGGACGCGGCTCGTCACGGCGGGAGATCGCGTTCACGCTTCGAGGACGCGCCGGCCCGGTCCGGTGATGCGGCCATCTAATCCTGGCGCCAGCGGCTGCCGGGTGGCAGGGTCGATCACTTGATAGGAGGCTTGATTATGGATCTGTTCAGCAAGCGTCATCGGCTCGTCGTTGCGATGCTTCTTCTCTTCGTCCCCCTGCTCACCGGCGCCAAGGGCAAGGGCTGTCAGGGCCCGGTCGAGGGCGGCGGATCTGGGCCTGGGGGCGGGGGGTCTGCGGGCGGCCCGCCTGGGTCCTGCGTGGTGACCGGCTGCAGCAGTCAGGTCTGCGCGGACGAGGACGTCGCCACCACGTGCGAGTTCCGCGAGGAGTACGCGTGCTACCCGAAGCACGGCGTATGCGAGCGGGGCGAGTCGGGCGAGTGCGGCTGGCGGCCGACGCCGGAGCTCGAGGCGTGCCTCGGGGGCGGCGAGCCTGCCCCGTGCGTGGTGACCGGCTGCAGCGGTCAGGTCTGCGCCGATGCCGACAACGACGTGGTCACCACGTGCGAGTGGCGCGAGGAGTACGCGTGTTACGCCGATCACGGCGTGTGCGAGCGGGGCGAGTCGGGCGCATGCGGCTGGCGGGCGACGCCGGAGCTCGAGGCGTGCCTCGGGGGCGGCGAGCCTGCCCCGTGCGTGGTGACCGGCTGCAGCGGTCAGGTCTGCGCGGACGAGGACGTGGTCACCGACTGCGAGTTCCGCGAGGAGTACGCGTGTTACCCGAAGCACGGCGCGTGCGAGCGGGGCGAGTCGGGCGAGTGCGGCTGGCGGGCGACGCCGGAGCTCGAGGCGTGCCTCGGGGGCGGCGAGCCTGCCCCTGCCCCGTGCGTGGTGACCGGCTGCAGCGGGCAGATCTGCGCGGACGAGGACGTCGCGAGCACCTGCGAGTGGCGCGACGAGTACGCGTGTTACGGGACGCACAGCGTGTGCGAGCGGGGCGAGTCGGGCGCGTGTAGCTGGCGGGCGACGCCGGAGCTCGAGGCGTGCATCGAGGCGGCTTCCGGTACATGACGCCGGCCAGCGGGCGCTGAACCCGGAGCAGCGGTGATGCGTGCACCTCGGACGCACCACGTCTTCGACTCGACCGAGCTCCCCTGAATTCGTCGCCACCACGCGCCCGAGCGGCCCGTCCGAGAAGGTCGTTTGCGCAATCCACCTGTTGCAAGGCCTTCTTCGCTGTTGCCCATCATGCAGCGTATCGTCGGCTCGTTGAGCGAATTCGGTCTGAACAGGAGCCCTACTCGCTCACGAGCCGCAGACCCACCGGCAGCCCCTCTCCGAAGAACGCCGCGCGCTCGGCCTCCTCGACGGCCACGACCTCGCGCACCGCCCTCACCCACGCCTCGGGCGCGCCCGCCTTGGCGAGCCGCCGCTCCACCTCGCCGCGGATCCGGTCCGAGACGTCGCGCGCCCGGTCGCCGGTCCTGCGCGCGAGCTGCACCGCGGCCGGCGCGGCGGACGGCAGCTCCTGCCACTTCTCGCGCATCAGGTGATCGAGCCACCGCTCGGCCGCCGCCGGCGACACGACATGGTGAACGCTCGCGTAGGCCGGGACGCGCGCCCCGATGCGGCCGATCGCCGCCCAGAGCCGCGCGTCGCGGTCGGTCCACGTGCGCTCCAGGATCCAGGCGCCGAGCTCGCTCCGCCGCCCGGCGGGCACGCGCTCGAGCGACGCGCAGAGCTCGAGCAGATCGTCGAGCGCCTCCGGCTTCACGCCCTTCGGCTTCTTCAGCCGCTGTTCGGCCGGGGCCAGGAACGGATCCGCGAGATCCCGGATCGCGACCTGCAGCGGCTCGTCGAGGCCGCCCGCGATGCGGCGCCACGCGATCCAGAACTGCTGCCAGGAGCGCGCCTCCTGCGGGAACACGAGCCGCTCGGCGAAGAGCGGCGCGATCGCGGCGACGCGCGCCGGATCGCCCGCGTCGCCGAAGCCCGGGCGCAGGCAGTAGCCGGCGAGCGACCAGAACACGCGCTCGTGGTCGGCCGAGCGCCGCCGCGAGCGCGCGCTCGGCGCGAGGGTATCGAACAGCGCCCGCGCGGTCTCGGTCGTCCAGGTGGCGCGCTCGCCGAGGACGCGCTCCAGCTCGCGGACGAGGTTCTTCACCTCCCGCGGCGCGACGTCGGGCCGCCCCTTGCCGAACACCCGCTCGATCGCCTCCCGCGCCTCCTCGAGGCGCCTCCCGCCCTGCGTCGCCGCGGTGGGAGGCCTCGCCTGCGCCCGCTCCGGGGCGCCCCCCTCGGCAGCGCGCGCGCCGCGGCCGTCCTCGCGCAGCTGGAACGCCAGCCGGAAGCGGCGCGGCGCCGGGACGCCCACCTCGACGCAGGCGAGATCCAGCGTGCCGATCGCGGTGAGCTCTCCCTCGATCTGGACGCGCACCTCGGCCTGCTTGCCCGCCGCGGCGCGCGCCGCGTCCCCCGCGTCGAACGCCACGGCGACCGGCGGCAGGGGCTCGAACCGGTCCTCCTCGAGGGGGACGAGGTCGCCCGCGCGATCGGCGCGCGCGTCGTCCGACGCGAACAGGTCGAACCGGACCGGGCGGCCCACGGCGAGCGCGAAGGTCCGCCCGGCCGCCGCGTGCACGCTGCCCTCCTTCGCGCCGCGCGGCACCACGCAGACCGCGGGCCGCGGCCCCCCGCCGGCGGGCGGCTCCAGGCCGACGTAGTAGCCGCGCGCCGCGCCCCCCTCGATGCGCACGCCGCGGCCCGCGAGCGCGAGGCCGTACGCGACCGCGCCCCGCGCCACCGCGAGGTCGGGGTCGGCGTGCGGGAGCACGTCGAGCCGCGGGCCGCCCCAGCGCTCGATGACCTGCGCGAGGCGCTCCGCGACGCGGCGCGCGCGGAAGACGCCGCCGTTCAGGAGCAGCGCGGTCGGCCCCCGCGCCTCGGGGGCGTGGCGCGCGAAGAACCAGGCCACGTGCCGGGTGATCGCCGCGTCCCGCTCGTAGGGCAGGCCGAACGCGACGAGCCCGCTCCGCCCGCGCTGCGGCCGGGCGTCGCGCGGCGCCTCCGGGAAGAAGCCGTCGAGCACGATCCCCTCGACCTCCTCGCGGCGGAGGCGCGTCGTCAGCGCCCCGCCCACGAGCCGCGCCCCGTGCGAGAGCACGGTGACCGGCGCCTCGTCCGGCGGGGCGGGCGCGTCGCGGCTGCCGGCCGAGGCGCCGCCGCCGGCCGAGGCGCCGCCGTCGAGCAGGCGCTCCTTGGCGGCGCGGCAGGCGAGCACGAGCTGCCCGAAGCGCGCCGGATCGAGCTTCTCCCCCGTGCCGCCGACGAGGCGCGGCTCGCAGAGGTGGGCGAGCGCGAGGTCCATGTTGTCGCCGCCGAGCAAGAGGTGGTGGCCGACGGCGACGCGCGAGACCTCGGCCGGGCGGCCCTCGGCGGCGCGAGCGACCCGGATGAGCGACAGATCGGTGGTGCCGCCGCCGACGTCGCAGACGAGGACCGTCGCGTCGCCGCCCGAGCGGGCGAGCAGCGCGTCGAGGCCCTCCGTGCCTGCGAGCCGCATGAAGTCGTAGAAGGCGGCCTGCGGCTCCTCGAGGAGCCGCGCCGAGAGGCCGGCGCTGCGGGCCGCCTCGACGGTGAGCTCGCGCGCGACCTGATCGAACGAGGCCGGCACCGTGAGCACGACCTCCTGCGCCGCGAGCGGGCGATCCGGGAAGGCGTCGTCCCAGGTGCGCCGCACGTGGGCGAGCAGCCGGGCGCTCGCGTCGAGCGGCGAGACGCGCGGCAGGGAGGCCGCGTCCTCGGGCGCGCCCCACGGCAGGATGGGCGCGGTGCGGTCGACGGTGGGGTGGCAGAGCCAGCTCTTCGCCGAGGCGATGAGCCGGCCGGGGACCTCGCCGCCGCGCCGGCGCGCGTGCTCGCCGATCGCGAAGGGCGCGTCGCCGAACGGGTCGGCCGGCGCCTCGCCGGGGAGGGGCGCGTAGAGCAGGGAGGGCAGCAGCGGGCGCGCCTCGACCTCGGTGGCGGTCACCAGCTGCGGGATGGAGAAGACGCGGATCCCGCCCGGCCCGGCGTCGCGTTCGGCCCATGCCACGACGGTGTGGGTGGTGCCGAGGTCGATTCCGACGATCAGGCTCGGGTGGTTCGCGGGGGCGGACATGCGTGCGCGCAGCAACGATACTGGATCGTCGCCGCGCCTTCCGCAGGTCCAGCGCGCGGCCGCGTCGGCTCGCACCCGCGGCGGGCCGCCGCCGGCGCTTCTTCCGGGCGATGCCCCGTGCTAGAGGCGCGAAATGCGAGCGAACCGAGCGATCTGGCTTGTGGTCATGGGCGTCCTTGCGGCGGGGTGCGGGTCGGCGAATGCCGAGATGTCGCTGGCGGCGAGCGCCACGCCGCCTCCGCCGCCTCCGCCGGCGCCCGTCCAGCCGGCGGCGCCTGCCGAGGCGGTCATCGAGGGGGATCGCATCAAGATCGCCCGGCCGATCTTCTACGACCTCGACAAGGACGAGATCCGGCCCGAGTCGTTCTCGGTCCTCGACGCGGTGGCGCACATCCTGAGGACGCACCCGGAGATCACCGCGCTGACGGTCGAGGGGCACACGGACAACCAGGGGACGGTGGAGCACAACATCAAGCTGTCCGAGCGCCGCGCGAACGCCGTGGTCCGCTACCTCGTCCAGCGCGGCGTCACGACGCCGATGACGGCGCCGGGGTACGGCGCCGCCGCGGCCATCTGCTTCACGAACGACGAGGGCTGCCGCGCCATGAACCGACGCGTGGAGTTCCGTATCAAGACGAAGTGACCTCGGGGCATGTCGCGCGATCGTGGTCAATCCATCACGGGAATACGCGCGCTGAGCGCGACGTGCCGGTCCGAACAAATCATTGTAGTGTGTGGCGCGCACCCCACCCGCGGAGAAGCGCTATGCAAAATTCTCCCCGCGTCGCAATTCTGGGTTGTCTGCCGCACACCGGCGGTGCGGTGGAATGCCTCCGGAGCGCCGTATTCCCCCAGGAAAACCGCCGCCGGACGCGGCCGCAGGCCCCGTTGACAACCGGAGGCGCCGGGATCTAGAGTGGCGGCCCTCTGAGCTTGCTCGGAGGCCCCAAGCCCAACACTCATCGGCACCGACCCGGGGCAGCTCTGCCGCCGGGTTCTTTTTTGTCGCTGATGGGGAAGAAGCCCTCCGCTTTCGACCCAGCTTTCGACTCCACCGAATCCACGGAGACCGCGCGTCCATGAGCAATCAGTACGGCCACTTCGACGACGAGAGCCGCGAGTACGTGATCACCCGGCCCGACACGCCGCTGCCCTGGCTCAACTACCTGGGTTCGGACGAGATGTTCGGCCTCTGCACCAACACGGCGGGCGGCTACACGTTCTGGAAGGACGCCAAGCTGCGCCGGCTCACCCGGTATCGTTACAACAACGTGCCCATGGACGTCGGCGGGCGCTACCTCTACGTGAACGACGGCGGGGTCGTGTGGAACCCCATGTGGAAGCCGGTCAAGACGGCCCTCGATCGCTACGAGTGCCGCCACGGCCTGGGATACACGAAGATCACGGGCGAGAAGAACGGCGTCGAGGTGGAGGTGCTCTTCTTCATCGTCCCCGGCGAGAACGTCGAGATCTGGCGCACCCGGGTCACGAACAAGAGCGGCGCGAAGAAGGATATCCAGCTCTTCTCCTTCCAGGAGTTCTGCTTCTTCGAGGCGCTCAATGACATGACGAACTACCAGCGCACCTACTCCATCGGCGAGGTGGAGATCGAGGGGAGCGCCATCTACCACAAGACCGAGCTCCGCGAGCGCCGCTCCCATTACACGCTCTTCGGCTGCACGCGGGCCGTCGACGGGTTCGACACGAGCCGCGACGCCTTCTGCGGCAGCGTCCACCACGGCCTCCACGAGGCCCAGGTGCCGGCCGGGGGCAAGGCCACGAACTCCAAGGCGTTCGGCTGGAACCCGATCGGCAGCCACCAGGTGAGCCTCTCGCTCGCGCCCGGCGCGAGCGAGACCCTGAGCTTCGTGCTCTCGTACGTGGACCAGGGGGACCTGCCCAAGTTCAAGGCGCCCTTCGTCATGAACAAGCAAAAGGGCAAGGAGATCCTGGCCAAGTACTCGGCGCCCGGCGCCGTGGACGGGGCGTACGCTCAGCTGAAGGACGACTGGGCCGGGCTGCTCTCGAACTTCCAGGCCGACTGCCCGGACGAGCACGCGCGGCGCATGCTCAACACCTGGAATCAGTACCAGTGCATGGCGACCTTCAACCTCTCTCGGTCGGCCAGCATGTACGAGACCGGCATCGGCCGGGGCATGGGCTTCCGCGACTCGAACCAGGATCTCCTGGGCTTCGTGCACCTCATCCCCGAGCGCGCCCGCCAGCGCATCCTCGACATCGCCGCCACCCAGCTCAGCGACGGCACCTGCTACCACCAGTACCAGCCGCTGACGAAGAAGGGGAACGCCGACATCGGCGGCGACTTCTACGACGATCACCTGTGGCTCATCCTCTCCACGTGCGCGTACATCAAGGAGACCGGCGACAGGGCCATCCTCAAGGAGGCTGTGGGCTACGCCGACAAGCAGGGCTCCAAGGAGGACCTCCTGCACCACCTGGAGACGTCCATCGCGTACACGATGAAGAAGCGCGGCCCGCACGGCCTGCCGCTGATCGGCCACGCGGACTGGAACGACTGCCTCAACCTGAACTGTTTCAGCACCGAGCCCAACGAGAGCTTCCAGACCGCGGGCGACGTGAAGGACTCGAAGGCCGAGTCCGTGATGATCGCCGGCCTCTTCCTCTACGCCAGCCGCGAGATGGCCGCCCTGTACGACTGGATGGGCCAGAAGCCCGACGCGGAGCGCATGCGCGGGCAGTACGCGGAGATGCTGGCCGTTGTCGAGAAGGAGGCCTGGGACGGCGAGTGGTACCGCCGCGCCTATGACGCCGAGAGCCGGCCGGTCGGGACCCACGAGAACGACGAGGGCAAGATCTTCATCGAGAGCCAGGGCTGGTGCGTGCTGGGCGGCGCCGGCGCGGACAACGGCCGCGCCAGGCAGGCGCTGGAGAGCGTGCACAAGCACCTCTACACGAAGAACGGCATCGTGCTGCAGCAGCCCGCGTACTCGACCTACCACCTCGAGCTCGGGGAGGTCACCTCGTACCCGCCGGGCGTGAAGGAGAACGCCGGCATCTTCTGCCACAACAACACCTGGATCCACCTGGGCTGGTGTCTGCTGGGCGAAGGGGAGCGCGCGCTGGAGTACTATCTCTCCATCTGCCCCTCGGCCAAGGAGAGCCAGATCGAGACCTACCGGGCCGAGCCCTACGTCTATGCGCAGATGATCGCGGGCAAGGACGCCCCGGTCTTCGGTGAAGCGAAGAATGCCTGGCTCACCGGCACCGCGGCCTGGACCTTCGTGTCCGTCAGCCAGGGGATCCTGGGCGTGCAGCCCCAGTACGACGGCCTGAAGCTCGATCCCTGCGTGCCCAAGGCCTGGAAGAGCTTCTCCATCTCCCGCCGCTTCCGCGGCGCCACCTACGAGATCAGCGTCAAGAACTCGGGGGTGTGCAAGGGCGTGAAGAAGCTCACCGTGGACGGCAAGACCGTCGCGGGCAACGTGATCCCCCTGGCCCAGGCCGGCAAGACGGTGCGCGTCGAAGTCGAGATGGGCTGAAGGGCCTCACCGGAGCGCGCCGCGCGCTGGCCGCGGCGCGATCCACGCAAGGCTCGTCGCAACAGCGCGTCGCAAAGGCTCGTCCGACAGGGCCTGATCGCCCTGAGGCAGGGCGACCCACCTCCCGTTCAACATGACCCGCTTCACGCGGCGCATCGCGCGGATGTCCGCCAGCGGGTCGCCCTCGACAAGGACGAGGTCGGCGAGCTTGCCCGGCTCGACGCTGCCGAGCCGGTCGTCGGCGCGGAAGAACCTGGCGTTCTCCAGCGTGCCGGCGACGAGGACCTCCATGGGCGAGAGGCCGCTCTCGACGAGCAGCTCCATCTCGCGCTGGTAGGCCCATCCACGCTCGGCGCCCGGCACCGTGCCGTGGGAGCCGACGACCACCCGCACGCCGGCGCGGCGCGCCGCGCCGGCGAGCTTCATCATGTTGTCGAAGCCGCGCACCTGGGCGTCCGTCGCGCCCTCGTCGCCGGCGCGGCGCTCGAAGATGGCGAGGGTGGGGGTGACGAAGGTGCCGCGCGCGGCGAGCAGCCGGAGCAGCTGGGCGGTCCGGGTCGCTTCGAGGGAGATGCCGCGAAAGACCTCGTAGCGGCCCTGAAAGCGCGCCGCGTTGTCGGCGATCACCGACTGTCGGTAGCGCTCCGCCTCGCGCGGCGGCACGAGCGCCGTGCCCAGCGAGGTGATGTGCTCGATGCCGTCGAGCCCGGCGCGGATCGCCGCGGCGGCGTCCACCGTCTCCAGGTGCGCGACGGCCACCACGCCGCGCGCGCGCGCGGCCTGCGCGACCGCCTCGACGAGCCCGAGCGACAAGCGGAAATAGACCTTGATCCCCGACGCCCCGCGCTCGACCAGCTGCTCGACGGCCCAGCGCGCCTCGGCCGCGTCGCGCACCAGCATCGCGCTCTGCGGATAGGCGGGGTACGGCCCGTCGAGCATCGGCCCCGTCAGGAAGAGCCGCGGCACCGGGCCGAGCCGGCGCGCGGCGTCGTACGCCTCGATCCAGTTCCCCGGCTCGCGCAGCGAGGTGACGCCGCGCTGGAGGAAGAGGCCGGGCAGCCCGTCGTCGCCGTCGATGTGGAAATGCGCGTCGATGAGGCCGGGCAGGACCCAGAGCCCCGCGCCACGGACGATCTCCGCGCCGGCCGGGACGTCCGTTGCGCCGCGCGCGCCCGCGGCCACGATGCGATCGCCGCGGACCACGACGACGGCGTCCCGCACGGGCGGCCCTCCACGGCCGTCCACGAGCGTCGCCCCGACGATCGCCACGGAATGCGCGGCGTCCGGCCGCGGGAGCGGGTTGATCTCCCGCGCGGGCGGGGGCTTCGGCTGCCCTTCCGGCGAGGGCCACTGCAGGGGCGTGCTCGCGCAGGCGCACAGGCCTGCGAGCGTCGCCAATAGACACACGCGCAACCGATAGCTCATCGTGCCCTCCCCGTGTCCCCAGACGCGCGACGAGCCACGCGCGTCGCCGGCGCCCCGCGACCCGCGTGGGGCCGTGTCGCTCTCGCCCAGCGCGCGCGGTCGCAGGGCGAGGCCCGATTCCGCGGTCGTGCGCGCCTCTGGCGTCGCACCTCTGATCATAGCATGTCCGGGCCGCAGGGCCGCTATCGCGAGCGCTTTCCAACTTCCACCTTCAAGTCGAAGGCGCGCTCCCGTCGATGTCCGCCTCCATCTCCAGATTCGCTCGATGCATCGAGACGCGCCGACGCTGCGGGCACCGCCGTGCGTGCCGATGGCCTGTCCGGGCTCCGTCGCGCGGCGCCCCGCGACGGCGACTACGGCGCTGTACGGCGCGGCGCAGGAGTCAGGCGATTCCCGAGCCGTTCCGGCGCTGCCGGGCTGGTCCGAGGAGCTCATGCCATGGTGTTTTGCTCGCCTGGACCGGGCGGAGCGCGGGCAGTCGGTTCTGTGCGCCGCATCGAAGATAGTTGAGCGTCACAGCCGGGGTGGAGTAGTGTGCCACCGCTGGCGCGCGGGATATGCCGCGACCGGCAGGTCCCGTTGGGACCGGCTGACGAAGCGATTCTCGAAGACTTGCGCTCATTCAAGCGCGCTGGAGGACATCATGCGTAAAATTAATCTTGTTAGCGTTGGCTCGGTGGCTCTCATCCTGGGCGCGACCGCGTTCTCCGCGGGGTGTGGGGACGACGGTGACGCGGGGTCGGGCGGGGGGACCACCGCGAGCAGCACGTCCGGGACGACCGGGACGACCGGCACGACCGGCACGGGCGGTGACGGCGGCGAGGGTGGAGCCGGCGAGGGCGGCAGCGGCGAGGGTGGCGCCGGCGAGGGTGGCGCTGGCGAGGGCGGCAGCGGCGCGGCGTGCGTGCCCTGCTCGGCGCCCCTGCTCCTTGGGGCCGACCCGGACGATCTGTGCGCCTCCTCGAAGGAAATGTACGAAGCCGTCACGGCGTGTCTCTGCGAGGCGTGTGGCGCAGCCGAGGGGGATGCCTGCTATGACTCGTGCGACCCGACAACGGACGTGGAGCCGAACGAGGCGTGCACCCTGTGCGGGCAAACGGCGGCCGCCGTTGGCGGCGCGTGCGAGACGGAGGGCGGCGCGTGCCTCGCGGACAGGGGCGAGTGATCTCGACGCGCTGAGGTCCCGGGGCTCTGCCCGGCCGACCTCCGGCGATTCACGCCGCGGCCGCAGGGGCAGGCTGGGCGCCTGCCTCCCTTGCCCCGCGTTGTTGCGGCGCTGAGCTCGGTCGACGGGGCGGTGATCTCGAAGCACGTGACCCAGTCTCCGAAGATGTCCTCGAGCTCCACCGAGGGCGCCTGTGTGTCGATCGTGAGCGCGTGCGAGAGCACGCGTTGACCCCGGTCGTACATCGGGCAGAGATGCAGCTTGTGCACGCTGCGCTCGACCGGGCGATCGTAGGTATATTTCGTCGTGTGGACGACACGGAGCTTGCGAGTCGTCCGGGTCATGTCGTGTCCTCGGTGGGCTCTCCTCGACCCGGGCGCCTGGGTCCTCGCCCGTTCGCGCGCCGGGCGCGCGTGCGCCGGGAGGATAGGGCGCCCAGCGGCCGGGCGGGCGCGGCTCGGCCGGCTCCGGGTCGCTCCCGGCGCCGGCGCGCCGCCCGTCACGTCTCGGCGCGCACCGACAGCTCGACCCGCCAGCGCTCGTTCGGCTTCTGCGCCTCGCGGGGGATCGCCTCCAGGAGCAGCGTCCCCACCTCGGTGACCGAGGCGCGCAGCTGCACCGGCACCATGTCGCCCTCGCGGCGGCCCTCGGTGGGCAGGGTGACCTCGATCGGGGAGAGCTCCTCGAGCTCGCCGGGCTTCCAGGCCTCGAGCTCGGCCCCGGCCTGGTCGTCCCGGCGCACCGACGAGCTGAAGAAGCGGAAGCGCACCGGCTCGCCGACCACCACGCCGAACTCCTGCGGCGGCAGCGTCGCCTCGGTGCCCTCCTCCATGCCGAACGGCGCGAGGCAGAGCGCCGTGATCGGCGGCTCCAGGCCGGGCACCGCGGGCACGGCCCCCTCGATGCCCACGTAGTAGGCCCGCGCCGTCCCGCCGCGGATCCTGAGCCCCCGGCCGCGCCGCGCCAGGCCGTAGGCGGCCGCGCCGCGCGCGACCGCGAGATCCAGGTCCTCGGTCGGGAGCACCCGCGGCCGGGGCGCGCCGTCCTCCTCGAGCCAGGCGCCGAGCGTCGCGATCAGCCGCTCGCGCAGGGCCGCGCTCTTCATGACGCCCCCGTTGAAGAGCACCGCCGTCGGGTGCAGGAGGAGCGGCGCGCGGCCGGCCTCGGCGCCCTCCGCCCCCCTCGGGACGAAGCCCTCCAGCTTCGATGTCGCGCCGGCCTGCCGCCCCAGGAACGCGGCGAGGTGGCGGGTGATCGCCGGGTCCTGCGCGTACGGCAGGCCGAGCTGCGTCAGGCCGGCGCGCGCCCGGGTCGCGGGGCGCGCGGAGGACGGGACCTCGGGGAAGAACCCGTCCACGAGCGTCCGCGTGATCTCGTCGCGCGTGAGCTCGGTCCGGATCGACGCCCCGAGCAGCTTCGAGCCGCGGCCGGCGATCACGATCGGCGCCTCGGTCATCGACGGATCGCCGAGCAGCCGCTCCTTCGCGACGCGCGCCGCGTGGGTGAGCGACGCCATCTGCCAGCGGTCGAGCTCCTTGCCCTCGGCCGCGAGCTTGGCCTTCACGACGTGCGCGAGCGCGAGGTCCATGTTGTCGCCGCCGAGCAGGATGTGGTCGCCGACCGCCACGCGGACGAGCTCGAGCGAGCCCTCGCGCGGGACCGCGGCGATCGCCGAGAAGTCGGTGGTCCCGCCGCCGACGTCGACGACGAGCAGCACGTCGCCCGGCTCGAGGTGCTTGCGCCACGCCTCGCCGGCCGCGTCGATCCAGGCGTACACGGCCGCCTGCGGCTCCTCGAGCAGCGTGAGGTCCTCGAACCCCGCGGCGCTCGCCGCCTCGACGGTGAGCTCGCGCGCGGCGGCGTCGAACGACGCGGGCACGGTGATCACGAGCTCCTGCTTCGCGAGGGCGAGCTCGGGATCGTCCTTCGCGAGCTCTTGGTCCCACGCCTCGGTGAGGTGCTCGAGGTACCGCCACGACGCCTCGACCGGCGAGATCTTCTCGATGTCCTCGGGCGCGCCGATCGGCAGCGTCGGCCCGCGCCGGTCGATGCCCGGGTGGCACAGCCAGCTCTTCGCGCTGGAGATGAGGCGCGCCGGCGCGTCGACCCCGCGGGCGCGGGCGTGCTCGCCGACCGCGAAGCGCCGCTCGGCGTCCCACGGCAGCGCCTGGAGGCCCTCGCTCTCGTGGGGGATGTACATGAAGGAGGGCAGGAGCGGCCGCGGCTCGAGCGCGCCCTGCGCCACGAGCTGCGGCACGGCCATCACCTCGGGCGACGGCGCGAGCCGCGGGTCGGCGCCGTCCTCGGGGAGGCGCGCGTAGGAGAGCGCGCAGTGGGTGGTGCCGAGATCGATGCCGATGATGTAACGCGCGCTCACAGCTCGACCTCCGCGGGGGCGAGGATCCTGGCGTCGTGGCCGGCGACCGGCGTCGGCAGCGACAGCTCGTCGACGCGCCAGCCCCGGTGGCGCAGCGCCCCTCGGTACGGCGCGCTCCCGGACACGTTGCCGATGAGCTTGATCTCGGACGGGTTGTAGCCGGACTCCAGCGTCACCTTCGCCCCCTCCTCCTCGCGCCGCACGGGCGCGAGCTTCGCATGGCTGCGCAGCGCCTTGCGGCAGCCCTCATGGACCATCCTCGCCGCCACCCCGACGTCCGCGTCGCCGAAGGAGGCGATGTCCTGCTCGAGGAAGTCGACAAGCCGCCCTTCGCGCTGGAGCAGCGAGAGCAGCTGGAGCGCCGAGCTCACGCCGGGTGCGGGTGCGGGCTCGATCGACACGGCTTCGGGCGCGGGCGCCGCGCCGCTCTTTCGAGCTCGCTCGAGCTTCTGCGGCTCGGCCCGCTCAGCTGGCGGCAGGGCGGCGGCCGCCTCGCGCGCCTGCCAGGCCCGCGCGGCGAACCGAGGATCGAACAGCACGCGGAAGAAGCATGCGAAGGCGAACCAGAGCCGCGTGGACCAGGGGAGCGGGGGATCGTGGAGATCGGCCACGGCGAGAGCCTAACGCCGGGCGTCGCGATCGGCACAGAGACCGGCGCGCCGGGCAGGGGAGCGGAAGCCCGGCGCCGCCGTCCAGGCCAACGCCGCCCCGGTCAGAAGGACGCCCGGAGGACGGGAACGCGGAGCTCGTGCCCCTGCGCCACGCCGAATTTGAACATTTCGTCCTGCGAGTACAGCGGCTTCAGCGAGAGCGCCGGCATGCCGAGCGCGACCCGGCGCGGCGTGATGTCGACGAGGCCGAGCCGGGGCTCTTCCCGGCGGAGGCCCCGCAGGACCGGCGCTGCGTCCGTCGTGATCTGGACGTTGACGCCCGGCTGGGGAGGTTCGGCGGCCGGCTCGTTGCGGATCGGCTCGCTCTGGTCGGTCTCCGGGGGCTTGTACGCGGTGGCGTTCAGGGTAACGACGAGGGTCGGGATGACCAGCGCCATGCCGCCGGCGAGCATGTAGAGCGGCACCTCCGCGGGCGGCTCCGAGGCCTCGATGAAGTAGCCGGCGACGCCGCCCCCCACCGCGCCGAGCCCGCCGAAGACGAGGTACGGCCAGGCGCGCTCGACCCCGATGGCCCCCATGGTCAGCATCACGACCTCGCCGCCGAGCAGCGCGCCGCCGACGATCCCCTTGCCGTCGACGCTCACCCTGTCGCTCGTCTCCTGGGCGCTCGCGCGCCCGGGAGCGCCGGCGAGCACCGCCGCCGCCACCGACGCTCCTGCCAGACAATGCGCTGCCTTTCGATTCATGCGGTTGATCGGCATCGTGTTTTCCCCGTGTCGATGGTCGCGGAGCCCGCGAGGGCTCTCGCTCTGGACCGCCGCCGGCCGCGCGTCGTGCAGGCGTCCGGTCCGGCCGGCCGGCGGCCCCACCTGGGCCGTCGAGCCGTTCTCGATTTGTGAACCGCTGGCGGAGCGAGCGGGTGCGCACGCACGTCCTCTCTCCTCCAGCGAAGCCGGTTGGGCGAGCCTAGCACGGGTTTCAAGGCTCCGAACCGCTGCATTGCCCGTGCGGAGGATGGGTGGTATGGGTCCACCGGCGTCGGGCCGTGGTCCGCCGCCTGCCGCCGCGCGCGCGGCATCCTTCGAAGGAAGACCTCTATGGGCCGCATCGGACCGCTGGAAATCGCCCTTCTCATCGGGGTTGCCTTGCTCCTCTTCGGCGCGGGCAGGATCGCTGACATCGGCAAGGGGATCGGCGAGGGCATCCGGAACTTCAAGAAGGGGATCCGCGACGACGACGACGAGGAGCCCAAGCAGCTCCCCGCGAAGCCCGAAACGAAGGAAGAGGACACACAGAAGCCCGTGTAGCGCCCGCACCGGATCGCGGTGCTCGAGGCCAGCACGGGTCGATGTCGGGTGTCGACGCTCGCCGGCGCGCGTCTATACTCGATCGCCGTATGCCTCACCGACTCCTGGAGCGCATCCTCAAGGCGCTCGTTGTCTCCGCCGCGTTCCCGCTGGCAGCGTACTTCGTTCTTCAGTTCGGCCCCGGAGGGCTCTGGCGTGGGTTCGAGCCGGCGCTCGCGGTCACCGGGCAGGTGGCCAAGGCGCCGTACGACCTCACCCGCCTCGAGGCCGTGAACGAGACGCTCAAGATGATCCGGGACAAGTACGTCGAGCCGGATCGCGTCAAGCCGAAGGAGATGCTGCTGTCGGCGCTGAACGCCGTGCAGCGCGACGTCGCGCAGGTGATCGTCCTCAACGAGGATCCGAACGAGGTCACCGTCCGCGTCGAGACCAGCGAGAAGAAGTTCCGGATCGACAACATCCAGGGCCCCTGGGACGTCTCCGCGCGCCTCCGCGAGGTCTTCGGCTTCCTGCAGAAGAACCTCAAGGGCACGGAGGTCGATCTGCGCGACGTCGAGTACGCCGCGTGCAACGGCATGCTGCACACGCTCGACCCGCACTCGTCGTTCCTGAGCCCCGAGGCGTACAAGGAGATGAACCTCTCCACGTCGGGCGCGTTCGGCGGGCTCGGCGTCGTGATCTCGATCCGCGACCAGATGCTCACCGTCCTGAACCCGATGCCCGACACGCCCGCGGGCAGGGCGGGCCTCAAGCGGCTCGATCGGATCGTGAAGATCAACAACGAGTCGACGCTCAACATGCCGCTCGACGACGCCGTGCGGAGGCTCCGCGGCGACCCCGGCACCGCGGTCACCGTGTGGGTGACGCGCGAGGGCGAAGGCGGGTGGCAGGGCTCGAAGGCGTTCGAGCTGACCCGCGAGGTGATCAAGGTCCGGTCCGTCGAGTCGCGCGCGCTGGACGGCGGCGTCGCCTACGTCCGGCTCAAGACGTTCCAGGCGACCTCGACCGCCGAGCTCGACGCGGCGCTCGACGGGCTGCGCGCCAAGGGCCAGCTGAAGGGGCTCGTGCTCGACCTGCGCGGCAACCCGGGCGGCCTGCTCGATCAGGCCGCGCGCATCGCCGACAAGTTCCTCGCCGACGGCGTCATCGTCTCGACGGTCGGCGCCTCCGAGGGGCGCGAGGAGAAGCGCGCCAAGGGCCCCGGCACGGAGCCGCCGTACCCGATGGTGGTGCTCGTGAGCGGCAACAGCGCGAGCGCGAGCGAGATCGTGGCGGGCGCGCTGAAGAACAACGACCGCGCCGTCATCGTGGGCTCGCAGACGTTCGGCAAGGGCAGCGTGCAGCTCGTCTTCCCCGACGTCACGGCGGAGAAGGCGGCCCTCAAGCTGACGATCGCGCAGTACCTGACGCCGGGCGACATCTCGATCCAGGGCGTCGGCGTCACGCCGGACATCGAGCTCGATCCGATGACGGTCGACGAGCTCGAGATGGATCTCACCGTGCAGAAAGACGGGCTCCGGGAGCGCGACCTCTCGGCGCACCTCTCGAACGCGCGCGCGGCGGCGGCGGGCAAGCCGTCCGAGGTCGTCCGCTACCAGCTCACGAGCGCCGAGCGCGAGGCGATGCGCGATCGCGGGGGCGACATCGACGAGGACTTCGCCCTCGACTTCCCGATCCGCTTCGCGCGGGAGCTCGCCGCGCGGATGCCGCCCACCACCCCGAGGATCCAGCAGCTCCGGGCGGTGCACGACTACATCGAGCAGGTCGGCAAGGAGGAGCTCGGCAAGGTCGCGTCCGAGCTGGCGAGGCTCGGCGTCGACTGGTCCGACGCGCCCGAGGGCGCCGCCGCCACCCCGGCGGCCAAGTCCGAGCTCGACGTGAAGGTCGAGACCGATCGCCCGAACGCCGAGGTGACCGCGGGCCAGCCGATGGAGCTCCGGGTCACGGTCAAGAACAACGGCAAGCAGCCGGTCTATCGCCTGCGCGGGACGACGGAGAGCGACAACCTGTACTTCGACAGCAAGGAGCTCATCTTCGGCAAGATCGGCCCCGGCCAGACGAAGACCGCGAAGACGCCGCTCGGCTGGTGCGAGGTCGAGGGGCGGAAGGTCGGCTCGACGAAGCCGAGGAAGGCGAACGAGAAGCGCGCCTGCAAGATCCCGATGGACGCCCTCTCGCGGAGCGACGGGCTCAAGGTGAAGTTCGAGATCTCCGGCGCGCCGGAGCCGTCCGCCGTCGAGATCCGGCCCACGGTGCGCGCGCTCGACCGGCCGCTCTTCCAGTATGCCTACCAGATCGCCGACGACCGCGAGGGCAACGGCGACGGGCTCATCCAGAAGGGTGAGCGGGTCAGCATGTACCTGACCGTCAAGAACGTCGGCAAGGGGCCGTCGTACGAGACGCAGGCGAACATCGCGAACCTCTCCGGCGACGGGCTCCTGCTGCACGCCGGGCGCTTCGACGTCTCGAACATCAAGCCGGGCGACGTGCGCAAGGTGGTCTTCAGCTTCGACGTCGAGCCGCAGCTGTCGGAGCCCGAGGCGACCCTCACGCTCTCAGTCGGCGATCGCGATCTCCGCGAGTTCGCCAGCGAGAAGGTGAAGATCCCGATCTCTCCGCGCGTCCAGCTCACGGGCGGCGGCTCCACCGTGAAGGTCGGCGCGCAGGGGGCGGCGCTGCTCCCGTCGCCGGAGGCGAGCGCGCGCGGCTTCGGCCGGCTCCAGGCGGGCGCCCTGGTCAAGGTGCTCGGCGAGGCGCCGGGTGGGTTCCTCAAGGTCGATCTCGGCGCGGGCCGCTTCGCGTTCGTCGCGGCGCGGGAGGTGGGCGCGGGCGGCGGGCCGGCGCCCGTGGCGATCGCGTTCGAGGACGTCTACTCGCACGCGCCGCCGACGCTCGACATCGCCGCGGCGGCGCTGGCGACGACCGCTGGCACCGTGAAGATCACGGGGACGGCGTCGGACAGCGAGCGGCTCCTCGACGCCTTCATCTTCGTCGGGTCGCGGAAGCTCTATTACAAGTCGAACCGCGACGGCGCGGACCCGAAGAGGACCGAGTTCTCGTTCGAGGCGCCGCTCCGGCCGGGGGTGAACGTCATCACCGTGGTCGCGCGCGAGACGCCCGACACCACCACGCGGCGCACGCTTGTGGTGCGCAAGGACGGGCCTGATGGCTCGATCCTGAAGACCCCGAAGTCCGACAATCCGGTGGACGACTGGATTGCGGAGCGCGGGGGCGAGGACTAAGGCGCCCGGCATGAAGGGGATGGATGACGGTCGTCGAGGGCGGTGCTCCGCCGGGCTGCCCTGCCCGGCGAGGATCTGGTAGCCTCTCCCCGTGGGACTCCTCGCCTGGCTCGGCCTTAAGCAGGGGGGTTCATTTCCGAACCTCGACGCCCTCCTGCAGGAGCTCCGCACGGCGCTCCCGGACGACGAAGCGGTGGTCCTCCGCTACATCGCGACCGTCATCGTCCTGCTCGGCAAGGTCGCCTGCGTCGACGGCCGGTTCTCCGACAAGGAAGACGAGCTGCTCCGCGAGCTGCTCACGCACATCGACGGGCTCGCGCCGAGCGGGGTCGAGGCGGTGTTCAACGCCCTCCAGGGCAAGCTGCCCGCGCTCCAGGAGGGCGAGGTCGACCGCTGCTACCGCGAGCTCAAGGCGCTCTGCAACGCGAGCGAACGGGTCGAGGTCGTGCGCCTCCTGATCCGGCTCGCGGCAGCGGACGGCGCGCCCACGCCGGCCGAGCGGGCCGAGATCGAGCGCATCGCCGAGGAGCTCGGCGTCTCGCTCGCCGACATCGAGCCGGACCTCGCCAGCGAGACCGGCGGTCAGGCCGGCTCCACGGCCCCGGCGGATGATCGCGGCGAGCCCGGCGACGAGACCCCGGCGTGAGCAGAGCCGCGGCGCCGCTCGGCTGATCAGTCGCGCGCGTCGCGCTGCTCTGCGCCGGCCTCAGGGCTCGATGCGCGGCTCGCCCGGCGCTGCTTCAGCGCCGTGAGCGTCACGAAGAGGACGAACAGGACGGCCCCGAGCACCGCCACGAGCACGCCGAAGTTGAAGAGGTAGTGCGCGCCCTGCGCGCCGCCCACCCCCATCAGGAAGATGCCGAGCAGCGCGATGCCCGCGCCGATGACGGGATCGGGGCCGGCGTTGTTCTCCGAAGTCGCACGCGAGAGCCCGCTCCCCTGGACCCCGCCAGCCTCGTTGCTCATCGGATGGCTCACAGGGGGAGCTTAGCAAACTGGTCAACGGGCCGAAACCCGCCAGCGCCGTACCCGGGCTATGCTGCCCGGGTGAGCACGCCCACGCACCCCCTGAACGACCGTCCTCCCCGTCCCGTGTCGCCTGATTTCGCCGGGCGCCGCGTCATCACCTTCGAGAGCCGCCGCGCCGCCGAGATGGCCTCGTTGATCCAGCGGAATGGCGGTGTCCCCGTCACGGCGCCGACGCTCCGCGAGGTGCCCATCGAGCGGAACGAGCGCGCGCTCGACTTCGCGCGGCGCCTCGCGGCCGCCGAGTTCGACCTCGTGATCCTGATGACCGGCGCCGGGACCCGGGCGCTCGTGGCCGAGGCGGCCCCCGCGCTGGAGCCGGGCCAGGGCGGCGGCGCGGCGCCCGACGGCGCGGCGCCCGATGGCGACGGGGGCGCAGGCGCCCAGGGCGTATCCCTCATGACGGCGGCGCTCTCTTCCGTGCAGCTCGTCGTGCGCGGCCCCAAGCCGGCCGCGGCGCTGCGCGAGCTGGGCGTGAGCCGCTTCATCACCGTCCCGGAGCCGAACACCTGGCGAGAGATCATCGAGGTCGTCCGCGGGCTCGGCGACCTCAGCGGAAAGCGCATCGCTGTCCAGGAGCACGGCGCGCCGAGCCACGAGCTCTACGCCGGGCTCGAGGCGGCCGGCGCCCGGGTCACGCCGGTGCCCGTGTACCGCTGGGCGCTCCCGGAGGACACCGCGCCGCTCCGGCAGGCGCTCCGTCTCCTGGCCGACGGCGGCGCGGCGATCACGCTCTTCACGAGCCGCGCGCAGGTCGAGCACGCGCTCCTCGTGGCGGCCGAGGAGGGGCTCGTCGAGCGGCTGCGCGCCGGGCTCGCGCGGGGCGTGGTGGCGTCGATCGGGCCGGTCTGTTCGGAGGCGCTGCGCGCCGAGGGGATCGAGCCCGACTTCGAGCCCGAGCACCCGAAGATGGGTCACCTGGTCAAGGCCGCGGCCGTGCGCTCGGGCGAGATCCTCGACCGCAAGGGGAACCAGGGCGACGCGCCCCTGCCGGCTCAGTCTTCGTAGTCGTCGTACTCGCCGTCGCTCTCGTCGGCGGACCGCGCCACCGTCGCCGGCCGCGGCGCGAGGCCGGGCTCCGCGCCGGCGGCCGCGGCGGACGCGGGCTGATGCGCGTGCCCCCGGTCGATCAGCTCGGCGCGGTAGAGCACGCGCCCGTCCTCGGAGGTGATCTCGCCGCCCACGTCGCCCCAGGCGAAGTCGTCGCTCTGGAGCGTGCGCATCGTCGCCTTCGTCCTGCCGATGCGCACGCGGAAGCTGGTCTTCTGGCACGCGATGGAGGCGCCGCCGACCTCGACGTTCACCGCCTCGCTGCCGAGCACTTCCTCGTTCTCGTCGGCGGCGAGCGCGGTCTTGGCCATCATCGCGTCGTAGACCGAGAGGGTCGCGGGCCGCTCGGCGCCGTCGTCGACCCACGCCGCGCTGAGGATCTCGCCGCGCCGGCTGGGCGCGTCGCTCATGCGGACGCGCAGCGCCTCGGTCTCCTTGCCGTCCTCGAGGGTCACGTCAACAACGAGGACGTCCCCCTCGCGCGCGACGACCCGCTGCGTGAGGAGCAGCGGCGTCTTCCTGAAGCTGCCCGAGAACCGGTGGGCCACGTAATCGCCGGGCGCGCGCGCGGGGGCCGTCTCGTCCGCGACCGGGCCGCTCGCCTCGGTCGAGCCCTTCGCGCGCTGCGGGACCTCGCGCTGCGCCTGGGCCGCTGCCTTGGCGGAGGCGCCCTGGGGGCGGTCAGCTCGAGCGTTCGTTCCGATCCCGGCGCCGCAGCCGGCGGCCAGGACCGAGGTGAGGACGGCGAAGAGCAGCGGTCGGTTCATGCACCTCCGGTACAGGAGGGCGCTGGCCACGGCCCAATTTCTGGCATTTCCATGGACGCGCCGGGCCTCGTGCGAGGCGGCGCGCCGGCGGTGCTCAGGGCAGCTTGCCGCTCGGGAGGAGATCGTCGAAGGCGGCGTCGAACTCGTCCGCGATCATCTCGGCGCCGACCGCGCGTGCGGCCGGCTTCGGGACGTCGATGCGGCGCAGCCGCTCCGCGACGCTGCCGCGCGGGTCGCTGTAGCTCGGGCTCATCCGGGCGACGCGCTGGAAGTAGTAGTGCGCCTGCTCGGGGATGCCGCGCACCTCGTAGGCGTTCGCGATCTCGTACGTCAGCGCGAGCTCCTGCTCGACCGTCTTGTGCGAGGCGTGCAGCCCCCGGATGAGCGCGTCGACGCCCCCCTCGATGTTGCCCATCTGCAGGTAGGTGACGCCGATCATCGACTGGCAGACGCACTCGCGCCCGGGGTCGCGGGCGGCGAGCTCGAACTCGGCGATGGCGTCCGCGTAGAGGCCCATCTCCTTGTACGCGACCCCGAGATCGTAGTGCGTCGACGCGTCGGACTCGGAGATCTGCGCCGCGACGCCGGCCTTGAACTGCTCGAAGACGCTCTCGACGCTGACCTGCCGAGGATCGTCCTGGACGCCTGTCACCGAGCCCGGCGCGACCTCGAGCTCGTCGATCAGCTTGAGCGACTCGGCGATGTCGAACGCGCGGTCCTCGTCCGGCCGCTCGCTGCCGCGCGGGACGACCCGCGTGCCGCTCTCGTTGTCGGTCGCCGCGCGCGCCACGCGCGCATCCGACGCCAGGTCGGTGACCTCGCGCAGCCGCTCCATCAGGAGCGGGTGGTTCGGCAGCCGCGCGAGCTGCTCCTCGAGGATGTTCCGCGCCTCCTCGAACATCCCGTGCTGCGCGAAGAACTCGACCTCCTCGAGGGCGTCCTCGTCGAGCGCGTCGGCGCGCCGCAGGGACCCCGGCGGCACGGAGCGCCCCGACGCCGGCCGGACCGACCCCGGCCGGGCCGACGCCGGGCTGTACAGGGCCGGCGGCGCGGCGAGCACGGGGGGCGGCGGCATCGAGGAGGGCGGCGGCGGCGCCTGCGAGGCGGCGACCGCCAGGGGGTGCTCGGGCGAACGGCTCGGGCTGACCGACGCCGTCTCCTCCTCGTCGTCGACGTCGTCCAGCTCATCGAGCGGCTCGGCGTCCTCGACGTCCTCGACCTCCTCGACCTCCTCGACGTCGTCGATCGGGAAGCTCGGCAGCGGCGGCTCGTTCGCGAACGGATCGTCGAGGTGCGTGACGAGCTGCGGTCGCCGGGGGAGCGCCTCGACGACGCCGTCCTCGTCGAGGGTGTACGCGGGCAGCGGCGCGTCGGGATCGTAGAGATCCTGGCTCGGCACCTCGGACGCGTACGCGTCGTTCTCGCCGGACATCGGCGAGACCTCCGGCCCGGTGTGCTCCTCGTCGGCGAGCTCGTCGTCCTGCGGCACGGCGTAGCCGAGGAGGTTGAGCATCTCCGTGGCCTGGGCGTGGCCGGGATCGAGGAGCAGCACCTCGTCGAGGAGCCGCGCGGCGTCGTCGACGGCGCCCTCGCCGGACAGCTGCTGCGCGAACGCGAGCATCTGCTCGATGGCGCCGTCCTGGTCGCCCGCCTCGATGAGGACGTCGCAGAGCTTCTCGCGCAGCTCGCGCGCGGACGGCAGCCGGGCGATGCCGCCCTTGAGGAGGGCGACCGCCTTGTCGTACTGGCGGTCGCGCCGGAGGCTCTCGGCGTGCGCGACGAGCTGCCGCGGGCTCGCGACCGGGGTCGTCGACGGCTGCGACGCGCGCAGCGGGATCGGCGCCGCGGACGAGGGCTCGGCGTCCTCGACCTCGAGCTCCTCCGCCTCGTCGTCCTCGTCGATCTCGACGTCGATCGACGCGCGCGTGCTCCTCGAGGAGGGCACGAGCTGGGCGGCGAGCTGGCGCACACCCTCGTCGTTCGGGGCGCGCGCCACCAGGGCGGAGATGAGGGCGGTGAAGTGGTCGACCCGCCCGGCCTCCTTGGCGATGCGCGCCGACTCCTTCTGCACCTCGATCGCCTTGGCCGGCTGCCCGAGCAGGTCGAAGGCGCGGGCGAGGAGCGCGAGCGTCTCCAGGTCCCGCGGGTTCTCCTTGAACGCGATCTGCAGCTTGGTGAGGGCCGACATCCCGTCGCTCGGGTCGCCGCGGTCGAGGTAGATCTCGGCGGCCATGCGGGCGAAGCGGGCGTCCGGGCGGTGCTGCAGCAGGCGCTCGACCACCTTGAGCGCGTCGTCGTACCGGCCGAGCTTGAGCAGGAGCTCCGCCGCCGTCCCGAAGCGCTGGATCGCGCCGTCGTAGTCGCGGACCCGGATCAGCGCCTCGGCGAGGCGGAGATAGGCAAGCGGGTTGTTCGGGTCGAGGTCGACGACCCGCTTGAAGATGTCGATCGCGTCGCGGTCGCGCCCCGCGCGGAGGAGGCGCGTCGCCACCTCGTCGTAGGCGGCGAGCGCGTCGCTCGTGAGCCCGAGGTGCGTGTAGATCTCGGCGAGGCGCGGGACGATGTGGCCGAAGCGGTCCTCGTACTGCGGGACGTGCTTGTGGATGATCTCGCGGATCTGCTTGTAAACGGCGATCGCTTTGAGCGCGAAGCCCTGAAGGGAGTAGAACTGGCCGACGCGCTCGTAGGTGGTGATCGCCTCGACGTACTCCTCCGTCTTCAGGTAGAGGTCGCCGATCTTGAGCAGCGTCCGGACGTCCTTCGGATCCTCCGCGACCAGCTTCTGGTACTCGACGATCGCCCTGTCGAAGCGCTTCCGCTCGACAAGCTTCTGCGCGGTCTGGAGCACCTTGTCGCGATCGACCGCCACGGCGATGGGAATCTCCTACTGAGGACAGCGAGGCGTGGCTCGGGCGCCCGCCGGCATCCCTCGCCTCACCATCTAAAAACACCTAGCCAATCCCGCCACCACGTACAAGCGCGCGGCATCGGAAGTTCCGAAGCTACCGCCAAGGTGCTTGTTTGCAGCGTGCGCTCCCCGCGGGCTCGCCCGGGGACGCGGCGACCGCGGGGGCGGCCGCCGCGAGCCCCCGCCCCGGTCGGACGCTGGGCGGTCCGGTCGAGGCGCGTTGAAGAGCGCGCCCTACAACGTAGAAGCGCGCTGATCAGCCGGGGATTCGCGGAGATCGCGGAGAAGGCGGCGACCGCCGCCATCGACGCGAGGACGACTGGAAGCATAGCAGTCGAGCGGCGTTCTTGCACATTTCTGCATACATCTCCGCAGGCGCGCTGGCGGTCGCCGCTCGCCGCGCTGCCCGCGCCGGGCCGAGCGGCGGGCGGGATGGCGCCCCGGAGCGCTGCCGCTTCTCGACCGCCCCGGCGAATGGACCTAGAGTTGGGCACCATGTCGCGCAGCCAGGCCTACCGTGCCCCGTTCGCTCCCGGAGAGGAAAATGCAGTCGACGCCGCGCTTTGCGAGCGGCTCCTCTCGGTCGCCCTGTCCAAGGGGGGCGATTACGCCGACCTCTTCTTCGAGTACCGGGCGGCGGGCGGGTTCACCTTCGACGAGGGCATCCTCAAGGCGGCGTCGCGCGGGGTGTCGATGGGGGTCGGCGTCCGCGTCCAGCGGGGAGACGCGACCGGGTACGCCTACACCGAGGACCTCACCTGGGACGCGATGCGGCGCGCGGCCGAGACGGCGGCGCAGATCGCGACGGGCTCCGGCGGGACGGAGAAGATCGAGCTCCGGCGCCGCGAGCTGCCGAGCCGCTACGAGCTGCCCAGCATCTCGCTCGACGCCCCCGGGCTCGCGAAGCGCGCCCTGCTCGAGCGCGCGAGCGCCGCGGCGCTCGCCTACGATCCCAGCATCATCAAGGCGGAGGCCAGCTTCGTCGAGGAGGTGCGCGAGGTCCTCGTGGCCACGAGCGACGGGCGGATGTCGCACGACGTCCAGCCGCTCATCCGCTTCGGCGTGCGGGCGATCGCCGAGCGCAGCGGCAAGCGTCAGGAAGGCTCGAGCGGCGGCGGCGGGCGCATGACGACGGCCTACTTCGAGGACAGGTCGCCGGAGTGGCACGCCAGGGAGGCGGCGCGGCAGGCGGTCGCGATGCTCGATGCGCGCGAGGCGCCCGCCGGCGAGATGAACGTCGTGCTCGCCCCGGGCGACAGCGGCATCCTGCTGCACGAGGCCGTCGGGCACGGGCTCGAGGCCGACTTCAACCGCAAGGGGACCAGCAACTACGCCGGACAGGTCGGCAAGGACGTCGCGAGCCCGCTCTGCACGGTGGTGGACGACGCGACCCTCCTCCAGTCGCGCGGCACGATCAACATGGACGACGAGGGCCACGAGCCCGAGCGCAGCACGCTCATCGAGAACGGCAAGCTCGTCGGGTACATGCACGACCGGCTCTCGGCTCGGCACTACGGGCTCACGCCGACCGGCAACGGGCGGCGCGAGAGCTTCGCCTCCGCGCCGATGCCCCGCATGACCAACACCATCCTGCTCGCCGGCCCCCATGATCCCGAGGAGATCGTGAAGTCGGTGAAGCGCGGCGTCTTCGCGAAGAAGTTCGGCGGCGGCCAGGTCGACATCTCGAACGGCGACTTCGTCTTCTCGCTGACCGAGAGCTACCTCATCGAGGACGGGAAGCTGACCGCGCCGCTGAAGGGCGTGAACCTCATCGGCAACGGCCCCGAGGTGCTCCGGCGCGTCACCATGCTCGGCCACGACGTCGCCACCTCCGACGGCATCTGGACGTGCGGCAAGGACGGACAGAGCGTTCCGGTGGGTGTTGGGTGCCCCACAATCAAGATCGATCTCATCACGGTCGGCGGAACGCGGATCGGCTGATTCTCAAGGCTGGAACGCCGGGGGGACGGTGGGCGCCGTGCCGGTGTGGGTGGGTTTAGCGCGGTGCGTCTTGCGGGCCCGTCGTGACACCCGTATACGGGGCGTACATGGCGCGTCGTTCGTTCATAGCCATCGTCGGACACGGACCTGACCTGGAACGAGAGGAGGGCGCTGCATCGGTCTTACGCTCGCTGGGCGCTGACGTTCGGACCCTGGACCTCTGGGACGATCCACCGCGGCTCTTCCACGACGATGAGAGCAAGGCGCGGGCGATCGTCGTCGAGGCGCTCGATCGGCCGGATCTGGCCGCGGCAGCGCTGCGCGCGCTGCGCCGCGAGCCCCGCCTCGAGGAGGTCGGCGCGCTTGTCGCGGTGAGCGTCGCGCAGATCGCGCGGATCGAGCCGTCCAGCGGCTTCGACGACTTCCTGCTCGTGCCGTACGTGCCGGCCGAGCTCTACGCGCGCGTGCGCCTCGTCGAGTGGCGCCGCAGCGAGTTCGCGACCGAGGAGCGGGTGAAGGTGGGCGCGATCGTCATCGACCGCGCGGCCCACGACGTGTCGGTCGGCGGCATGCACGTGCCGCTCACCGCGAAGGAGTTCGCGCTGCTCTCGTACGTGTGCGAGCGCCGCGGGAAGGTCGTGTCGCGGACAGAGCTGCTCCGGCGCGTCTGGGGCAGCCAGTACGAGGGCGGCGCGCGGACCGTCGACATCCACGTGAGGCGCCTCCGGGCGAAGCTCGGCTCGGCGCTGCCGCTCGTCACGCTGCGCGGGGCCGGGTACCGGCTCGAATCGCCGCTCCCCGGCTCCGGGGGGCCCGAGGGCAGCGACGCGAGCCGGGCGCAGCAGCGAGGCGGCGCCGGCGCGGAGGCCCACGGCGAGGAGCCGCGCGACGACGACGAGGCCGACGACGACGAGGACGGCGACGACCAGGGCGACGCGGACGAGGGCGACGAGGACGAGGGCGAAGGCGAGGCCGAGGAGCCCGCGCAAGGAGAGCGGCGGTCGGGACCGTCGGCGCACGACGCCGCGACCCCCGGGCGCGAGCGGCGCATCACCCGATGACGCCGCCGGACCGCCGCGGCGCCGCGCGAACGGCCGCCGGCGCGGGGCGCGGCGGCGCGGGGCGCAGCGGCGGTCGTTCGCGTAGCGCCGCGCCGCCGATCGTCGCGATCAGCGTCGGGTGCCCCAGCGGCGTGGGCCCCGAGGTCGCCGTGGCCGGCGCGGCGTCCGTCGAGGGCGTACGCTGCGTGCTCGTCGGCGACGAGGCGGTCCTCCGGCGCGCCGCGCGGCTCGTCCGGGTCGCGGCCCGCCGGCTCGTCGTGGTCGATGGGCGCGCCGCCGTCGAGCAGCTCGCGCCCGGCGCGATCGGGCTCTGGGCGGGCAGCGCGCGGCTCTCGCGGCCGAGCGCTTTCGGCCGACCCGAGGCCGAGGACGGCGCGGCGCAGCTCGCGTGGATCGACGCGGCGACGGATCTTGTCCGCGAGGGGGTCGCGGCGGCGCTGGTCACGGGGCCCGCGTCGAAGCACGCGATCGCCACGAGCGGCGCGCCGGGGTCCGCGGATTTCCTCGGACACACCGAGCACCTCGGCCGGCGGCTCCGCGCGCGCGAGGTCACGATGGCCTTCGCCTCGGGCAAGCTCGTGACCGCCCTCGTGACGACCCACATGCCGCTGCGCGACGTGCCCGAGGCGGTGAGCCCGCGCGAGGTGGCGCGCGCCGCGGTGTGGCTCGCGCGGCTGCTCGCCGACCTCGGCCGCGAGAGGCCGCGCGTGGCCGTCGCCGCGCTGAACCCGCACGCCGGCGAGGGCGGGCTCCTCGGCGACGAGGAGAAGCTGCGGATCGCGCCGGGCATCCGCCTCGCGGCGCGGCGGCTCGCGCGCTCGGGTCCGGCGGCGGAGCTGAGCGGGCCCCTCGGCGCGGAGACGGCGTTCCGGCTCGCGGCGCGGGGCGCGCTCGACGGGGTCGTCGCGATGTACCACGACCAGGCCACGATCCCGAGCAAGCTCCTCGGCTTCGGCGAGGCGGTGAACGTCACGCTCGGCCTGCCGATCGTGCGCACGAGCGTCGACCACGGCACGGCGTACGATCTCGCGGGCACAGGGCGCGCCGACCCGCGCGGCATGCGCGAGGCGATCGCGCTCGCGGCGCAGCTCGCGTCGGCGCGCTGACGCGCCGGCGCTCCCGGGGGCGGATCAGCGCGCTCCGGCGCGGCCCTCGATCAGGGTCATCAGCCGCTCGAGCGCCGGCAGGCTCACGCCGTGCTCGCGGCCCATCGCGAGCACGGCGGCGCCCATCGCGAGGTGCTGCGCATGGAGCTTCGGGCCGAAGTGGGCGTCGAGGAACCGCAGCGCCTCGGGGACCACAAGGCGCGCGAGCGCGACACCAGGTTTCAGCGTGAACGGTCCGAGCGCCCGGGTGAGGAGCTTCGTCCAGGGGGCCACTCTGCCCACGCGGTCCGCGAGCGCCACGCACTCCCTGGTGGCCTCGAGCGCGGTGCCGAGCACGCCCTCGTTCTCGAGGAGAGCGCTCGTGCCGCCGCCCGCGTCGATGGCGGCGATCAGCGGGAAGAACGCGGTCGTCGTGGCGGCGTTCTGCGCGCCCACGTCCGGCTCGAGCCGCGCCGGGAGATCGGCGCTCGTGAGGCGGCGCGCGAGCTCCTCGAGCAGCGGTTGCTCGGCGGGGGCGCCTCCCTCTTCGTCGATGAGCGTCGACGCGAACCCGACGAGCCAGTAGCGGACCACGCCGCGCTCGTCGAGGTAGCCCGAGACGCTCGGCATCGCGGGGGTGATGCGGCGCAGGGCGGCCTCCTCCAGGCCCGCGCGCTGCGGGGGCAGGAGCGGCGTGAGCACGACGACGGGGGCGGCCGGTCCGCCGCGGAGGAGGTCTGCGACCGTCCTGCCCCCCGCGGCGCCGCCGACACCGGGGCCGGGAGCGAGCTGATCGAAGCGCACGGTGATCAGGACGACCTCCGCGTCGGCCGGGATGTCGGCCGCGAGGCGCGGGCGCTCCAGCGTGTCGCGTCGATCGGCGCTGTTGACCTGCTCGATGACGAACGGCCGCACGTCCGCGACGCGCTCGGGCCGGACCACGAACGTGACGTCGTCTCCCTGGGCGGCGAGGCGCACGCCGTAGACCCGCCCGAGCGCGCCCGCACCCACGATGCTGATCCGCATGGCGTCCCACGTAGCCCGCGGGACACCGAGAGGGAAGGGGGGCGGCGGTCGCTGCCGGGCGCGGCGGACCGCGTCAGAACGTCCGCTTCGAGTCGATGAGGACGGTGACCGGCCCGTCGTTCTCGACGAACACGCGCATGTCGGCGCGGAAGCGGCCCGTGGCCACCTCGAGGCCGCGCGCCCGCAGGGCGGCGACGAAGCGCTCGTACAGCGCCTCGGCGCGCACGGGCTCCATGGCGCCGTCGAAGCTCGGCCGGAGGCCGCGCCGGACGTCGCCGAAGAGCGTGAACTGGCTGATCGCGAGCACGCCGCCGCGCACGTCCGCGAGCGCCCGCGACATCTTGCCGGCCTCGTCGCTGAACACCCGGAGGCCCGCGATCTTGTTGGCGATGTGGTCGGCGTCGGCCTCGTCGTCGTCCTTCGCGGCGCCGACGAAGGCCACGAGGCCGCGCTCGATCGCGCCGACCACCTGGCCTTCGACCTCGACCCGCGCGGCGAGCGCGCGCTGCACGACCGCGCGCATCGCTAGCGCTGCGCCGCGCGCGGCGCGGGAGCGGGCTCCGCCCCGCCGCCCGCGCTGAGCCCGAGCTCGCGCATCAGCTTCGCCGTGAGCTTGAAGTACGTGCCGCGATCGTACGGCTGGTTGAGGATGTGGAAGTCCTTGCGCGCGAGCCCCACGCAGCCGAAGCAGTAGGTGCAGCCGGTGCAGTCGACCGAGCGCACGAGGTACGACGACTGCGTGCACCGCTCGGACGCGACGCAGTGGCTGCACGCGATGAGATCGCGGCAGCCGCGGCAGTGCGTGCTGTCCGAGCAGCGCTGGGAGTCGACGCAGTAGTGGCACCTCTGCAGCGCCTTCGCGTTGCGGCAGAACGTGCAGTCGACGCAGCGCTCGCACGCGACGCACGCGACGCAGCGCTCGTTGTCCGTGCCCGTCTCGAACGCCTGGATCAGCTTGCGGAGCTCGGCCTCGAATTCCGCGCGCGTCATTCCGCCTCGACGCTCGCCTCGGAGAGGGCGCCGTCCTCGCCGCGCTGGGCCGCGCCGTCCGCCGCGCAGGGCGGGGCGGCCTGGGGGCTCGACGGCCGCGCCTGGGAGATCGGCTCAGCGGAGCCCGCGGCCGGGGCCTCAAGCCTGCCGCTCACCTGGCGGCGCAGGCGCTCGGCGGCCTCGCGCGTCGCGGGCTCCTCGGCGAACTCCTCGATGCGCCGGAGCCGCGACTCGAGCACGGCGCGCCGCTTCGGCAGCTCGCCGACGAGGATGCCCGAGAGCTCGTCGATCGCGTGCTGGATGCGCTGCTCGTCGCTGTGCTCGAGCAGCTGCAGGTACACGTCCTGCTCGGCGGGGAAGGTGTGGCCGGCGCGGAGGAAATCGCTCGCGGCCTTGGAGATGTTGGGTCGGCCCGACGCGCAGAGCAGCTTCGACAGGAGCCGCTGGCGCTCGATGGCCTTCGGGTCGCTCTGCGGAGGCGGCGCGAGGACGATGCGCCCGGGCGCCTTGGACGCCCCGTCGCGCCCGGACTTGACCCGCCCGCCCTTGCCGTCGTCGACCTCCGGCTCCTTGCGCGGCGTGAAGAGCGCCTCGAGCGCGGCGCGGTGTTGCTTCGCTGCCCGCCGGTCCTCGCCGCTCTGCGTTGGGCGAGGTAGCCCTGCGCTGTTGGGCTGGCCAGGGCCATAGGCGGTGTGGAGCTCGGGATTGTGCCAGACCTTGGTTGCGTCTCTACGAATTCGGCGCATGTCGTGCCCCTGCTGACCTCGGAGCGATCATGGACGCGCCACCGGGTTCGGCTTCCGCGTCCCGCGTGTGGCGCCCCGCTTGCATTGATGGTGTGGTGAATGAGGCTGGTGCGTGGTTGACCGGGCTTCCCCCGCGATTCGCGACGGCCCGGACGTGTTCCGCAAGGGGCGCGACACCTGTCTCCGCGCGTATCACGCTGGACGCGCTGATCGTGAAGGCAGGGTCCCGTCGCAGTGCGTAGCGCGCCGGGCGATACCCGGCCGCGGACCTGGTGACGAGGGGCTGTGCCCCCATGCACCCCGGAACCGCGCTCACGACCCGACCGCAGTCGCGAGGCAGCTGGTTCCTACCACAGCCTTTGGTCAGCGCCGCAGAAAATTGGGCTGGCCTCCGCACTTCATGACATTCGTGTCCTCAGGGCTCCTCGACCCTTTCGAGCTTCCCTTCTGAGCTTCCGCGAGGGGCGTCTCGGAGACGCTATGTCGAGGCCGCTGACCTCGTCCCAGGTTGATTCAAGAAGCGGACCGCCGACTGCCTTTCCCAACCCCACATCCTGCGGGCGGGCGGCGACGCCGTGCCCGGGAGATCCGATCCGTGGTGGATGCCACTCGCACCCGACCCGACTGGAGCTTTCCATGATGAGCCTTCGATCCGTGAGCAGTGCAGGCCCGGCGCCGCGGGACGCAGGCGGGGCTGTGCGCAGCGCGGAGCCGCGAGCGCGTCTGAGGCGTGCTCGCGCTGCCGCGCTGGCGGTGCTTGTGAGCATGGCGGTGCCGGCCGTCCCGGCGGGGCGGCTGTGCGCGGAGCCGCTGCCCAGGGCGCATGCGGCCGAGAAGACCGAGAAGACCGAGGAGAAGACGGGCAAGCGGGACCGTCGCGATCGTGCGCCGGCTTCTCCCGCCTCACCGCCGGGCGCGGAGCGCGCGCAGCGGGCGGAGACGCGGGAGAGGCCGATCCGCGGCCGGGGGAAGACCGCCTCCGTGGCGACCGGTGACGAGAAGACGAGCGGAGCGGGGAGCCGGAAGGTCCGCGGCCGCGCGAAGGCGCCGCAGGCGGCCGAGAGCGCCGCTGCGAAGGAGGGGGGCGCGGCGAAGGCGGTCAAGAAGAAGGAGAAGAAGAAGCGGGCGGCGCGGACGGCCGAGAGCAAGCGTCGCGGGGCGAAGAAGGGGTTGGACAGGGAGGCTCCTCCGAAGCCGTGCCATGGGCCGGTGCTCTCGATGGATCGGAGCGGGATCGAGCCGGAGCGCCTCGAGCTCGTCGACTGCAAGGGGAAGCCGCGCGAGGAGGCCCGGCGCGCCCTCTCCTTGCTCGCGCGCCCGTGGGGCACGCCGCGGCCGATCCTGGAGGGCGAGCGCGCGCCTGCGCGGAAGCCGGAGGCGTCCAGCCGCAAGCGGCAGTCGGCGGGCGGCAAGAAGCCGGGGGCCGCCGGGGGCAAGGCGAGCAAGGCAAGCGGGGTGCAGGTGGGGGAGATCGCGCCCGGCGTGCGGCTGCTCGACCCCGGGCTGCTCTCGCGCATCGACGCGCTCGCGCGGCGGTATCCGGGCCGGCTCGTGTCGCTCGTGAGCGGGTACCGGCCGCAGAGCCAGGGCAGCCTGCACCAGACGGGGCGGGCGCTCGATCTGCGCATCGCGGGGGTGCGCAACGACGAGCTCGCGGCAGCCTGCCGGGGGCTCGTGGACACGGGCTGCGGGTACTATCCGAACAGCTCGTTCGTGCACATCGACGTGCGCGCTCCCGGGACGGGGAGCGTGTCGTGGATCGACGCGTCCGGGCCCGGCGAGGTGCCCCGCTACGTCGCCGCGTGGCCGCCGCCGCAGGACGACGTGCGGGCGGCGACGGGAGGGGTGTCCGGCGAGGATGCGGAGGAGGTGCTCCGGCGGGAGCGCCGCGAGAAGCCCGCGGCCGCGCCGGAGCGCGAGAAGCCCGCGGCCGCGCCGGAGAAGGTGGCGAGCGCGGCGCCGGCGGCGGTCGAGAGCGCCGTGCTGGAGAGGGCGGCGAGCGCTGTGCCGGAGAAGGCGGCGAGCGGCGCGGCGGAGAAGGCGGCGGGCGCGGTGCCGGGGAAAGCGGCGGGCGGCGCGGCGGAGAAGGTGGCGGGCGGCGCGGCGGAGAAGGCGGCGGGCGGCGCGGCGGAGAAGGCGGCGGGCGCTGTGCCGGAGAAGGCGGCGGGCGGCGCGCTGTAGTAGGAAGGCGCAATGGGCATCACGATCCCTCGCCGGCACGCCTCGGCGGTCGCCGGTACGTTCGGTCCGCTGGCGGTGCATCGCCATGAGGTCGTGGCCGCGGGCGCGCCATACCCCGTCTTCACGCTGGAGCTCGCCGACTGGATCTCGGTGGCCGCGATCACCGATGCTGGGGAGTTCGTCCTGGTGCGGCAGCACCGGCACGGGCTCGACGCGGTGACCATCGAGACCGCCGGCGGCATCGTCGATCCCGGGGAGGAGCCGGCGGCCGCGGCGCCGCGCGAGCTCCTGGAAGAGACAGGATATGCCGCGGGGTCGCTCGAGGCGCTCGGGTGGGTGCACCCGAATCCGGCGCTTCAGGCGAATCGCTGCTTCCTTTACCTGGCGCGCGGCGCGCGGCGGGTCGGCGAGCCCTTGGGCGACGAGCACGAGAGCACCGAGGCGGTCGTGATGAGCGCTGACGAGGTGACGGCAGCGATGCAGGACGGCCGGATCAGCCACGTGATCGCCGTGGTCACCCTGCTGCGCGCGCTCGCTGCCGCGACCTCGGCCCCGCGCTGACCGCGGCGCCTGCAAGGCGGTCAGCCGGTGCCGTTCGGCGGCGATGGGAACCGCTCCGGTCGACGCGCGTTTGGCCGTGGTGAGGCCGAGCTTGAGCTGGGCCTTGACGCCGAAGACCTGCCGGAAGGTCGTGGCCCGGTCGTTGAACCAACCGTCCGTCGGGATGAGCTGCAACTTCACGATGAGCTTGCCGACGAGCGTCTGCCTCTCCGTGCCAATGGGCGCTCCGGCGCTGAGCGGAGGACCCAACTTGGCTCCTTGGGTCGCATGCCGAAGTAGCACGGCCTACTTCGCCAGCGCCGAGCACGGCTGATTTGACTGGCAATCGTGTAGGCGAGAGCACTCCCGCCGTGCGCGCTGGTTGACACGCTCGGATCTCTCGCGTCTTGATGCGCGCCCTTCGCGGGGCAGCCCTGAGAGCCTCTCGGGAGCAACGCGGCGGAGCGCAGCAGTGGTCCTCGTGGGGGGAATCTGGAGATCTATCGATGAGCCGTGTTCTTCGGCGAATAGCATTCTTTGCTTGCGCCGGCGTCGTCCTGCTCACGGGGTGCAGCAGCTCCTCGGCCACACCGCTCGACGGGGTGACCGAATCACACGACGACGGCGACGGGAGCGACGGAGTCGGGAGCGCCGGCGCAGGCGGCGCTGAACCCGGGGGCGCAGGCGGCGCTGAACCCGGGGGCGCGCCGGACGTAGACGGCGCGCCGGACGCGGCGTGCGACACCCTCTCGGCCGAGCTTCAGGGAGCGCTCGACGCGGCCGTGGAGGCCCAGAGGCTCCCCGGCGCGGCCGCCGCCGTGGCCATCGGCGGGTGCAGCTGGCTCGGCGCCGCGGGGGTGGCGGACGCGGAGGCCGACGTGGCCATCCAGCCCGGAGATCTCTTCCGCGCAGGGAGCATCACGAAATCCTTCGTCGCCACGCTGGCGCTGATGCTCCGCGCGGAAGGCCTGCTGTCGCTCGAGGACTCGGTCTCCACGTACGTGGACGGCATTCCCCGCGGCGAGCAGATCTCCGTGCGACAGATCCTGAACCACACGAGCGGTATCTTCAACTACACCGGGATGGACGAGTTCTGGACCGCGGCGCTCGAGGATCCGACGCACACGTGGACGCCCGCGGAGCTCATCGAGCTCGCCGCGTCGAAGCCGCCGTATTTCGAGCCGGGGCAGGGCTTCGCCTACTCCAACACGAACTACATCATCGCCGGCCTGCTCGTCGAAGCGGCCTCGGGAGAGCCCATCGGCGAGCTGCTCCGCACCCGCGTCCTCGAGCCGGCGGGGCTCGCGCATTCCTACCTCGACGGCGCCGAGGCGGCCCTCCCCGGCCTCGTGCACGGCTACGGGCGAAGCCGCGGGGAGCTCGTCGAGATGACCTCCGCGCTCCACGCGTCCGCGGCCGGCGCGGCGGGCGCGCTGGTCTCGACCTCGAGCGATCTCGCGCGCTTCTACCGCAAGCTGCTCGACGGCACGCTGCTCGGCCCCGACGAGCTCGCGGAGATGACCACCTGGGTCGACACGCCGCCCGGCCAGGTCAACGGGTACGGCCTCGGGCTGTCCCGCCGCGAATCCCCGCTCGGCGTCCAGCACGGACACGACGGCGGTATCTGGGGATTCACGTCGTCGTCCTATTACGCGATCGACAGCGATGCTTCTATCACCGTGCTCGTCAACCTCGAGGGAGCTGACGTCGGCCGGGTCGTCGACGACCTGTCGCGCGTCCTCGCGACCCCCTGAGCCGAGCGGTCCGCCGGGAACGGGCCTCGCGCTTGCATCACCCTGGACGCAGCCTGCATGGGATGACACCCGGCAAGCCGCTCCCATCGTGAAAGGAGTCCGCGATGAAGCTGGTGAAAGCGCTCGGTGCGCTGGCGCTGTCCGGGCTCGCGCTCGGCGCCGCGCAGCTCGCTGCAGCGGAGGACACGATACCCATCCAGGATCTCGTGATCGTCGAGGAGACGACGAGCCCGGCGCTCGCCGACGCCAGGATCCCCCCGGACGACCTCCCGTATCACCGGCCCTTCCGGCCCTATGGGGACTTCCGGCCGTACAGGCCATTCATGCCGTACAGGCCCTTCCGGCCGTATGGGCACTTCCGGCCGCACAGGCCGTTCGGGCCCCACGGTCCCTTCCTTCCGCACGGGCATGACCACGGGCGGTCCGAGGCAACGCCGGCAGGGGATCTCCCCACGCCGGCCGTGAACCTCCAAGACCGTCGCTGACCTCACGGCAGGAGCGGCGGTGGTGGCCGGATTTGAACATGAAGGCGGAAGGCGGGAAGGCGGGAAGAAGAGATCAAGGATCTTCCTGCCCTCCCGCCTTCATGGGATTTACTCCGGGGCAAATCAGGCCACCACCCGCCACGCGGGATGGGCCGGTCCTCCAGGGCGGGGGCCATCGGAAGGGGGCCGCATGGGTGGAAGACAGCGACGCCGGAGCCTCGCCCTCATGGCCCTGGCCGCCGCCGCGGCGCACCTCGGCTGCGTCCTCCTCGGGGCGCTCCACGTCGACCTGCAGAGGGCAGGGCGGCTCGGCAGGGGGGTCGCTTATTACGGCGCGCTCTCCGGGGCCGACAGCAGCTACAACTTCTTTGCGCCCTCCGTCGGCGCGCTGCCCTGGGCGAGATTCCAGGTGACGGACGCGCGAGGGAGGCGGATCGACGACGTCCTGGAGTCCGGCGCGAACCCCGAGGCGCAGCTCCGGATCAGGAGCCTCGTCGCGCTCTTCGTGACAGAAGAGGACGCGTCGATGCGGCGCTCGCTCGCGGCCTCGTGGGCAGGCAAGGTGCTCGCGAGGTACCCCGGCGCGGAGAGCGTGGTCGCCCGGGTGGAGATCTGTGACCTCCCCTCGATGCAGGAATACCGCGACGACAAGCGGCCAGCGTGGAACCTGATCTACGAGGCGAAGCTCGTCCGGCAGCACAGGCCCCCGGCCGCCCCGCAGGAGAACGGCGCGCCGTGAGCGGGCCGAGCGGCGTCGCCGGCGCGGCAGGGCTCTCCCGCGCCGCCGGCTCGCCGGCGTCCGAGCGCGCGGCGGCTCCGGTCCGATGAGGTATCCTGCGCCCGATGCGCTCTCCCGACGCAGCCGGCCCCGGCGCTCCGCAGGCCTGCCTCTCGCCCACCGAGCTCTTCCATCGCGTTTTCGAGCTCCTCGCCGCCATGGAGGAGGCGCAGCGGGGCAAGGTCATCGATCTCGCGCGGCGCCTCATCCCCACCCTCACGGCCGAGGACATCCGCAACCCGCACGACTTTCCCGGCCTCGACGACCCCGACTGGCACTTCGAGGACGGGCAGCTCGCCGGCATCGAGGCCGTACGGTTTGCGCTCCGCGGTCTCGCGAGCGATGTTCTGGGGGATGGCGAAGGGCGCGAAGCGCGAGAGAGATCCGAAATCGGCGGCCAGCCCGGCGCGAGCCGCGAAGGCGGCGGCACGCAAGGCGAGTGAGGCGTTCTACCAGCCGTTCTCCACGCTCCGGCAGCTGACGAAGCCCAAGCCGGCCGCGGCGCCCGAAGCGAAGGGCAGGGCGGCCGCGGCGCCCGAAGCGAAGGGCAGGGCGGCCGCGGCGCCCGAAGCGAAGGCCAAGCCGGCCGCGACACCGGAGGCGAAGGGCAGGGCGAACGCGGCCGCGCCCCCGGGCGCCGGCGCGGCGGCACGGACAGGCGCCGAGCCGGCGCCGCGGCCCGTCGACCCCGAGACCTTCGCCATCTACATGGCCGGCGTCCGCGTGCTCGAGGACCGCGCGAACCGGATCCCCATCACCGCGAGCCGCGTCGAGCGCGCCGCGCCCCCGACGATCGTCGCCGATCCGGACGAGGAGGCGCGCTCGCGCATGCGTTCGCTCGTCATCGAGGGCATCAAGTTCGAGACAACGGACGACAGCGAGCGCATCGAAGGCAGGCGCCTCGACGTCGATCCGCGCGAGCTCAGGCGGCTCCGCCGCGCCCGCTACGCCCTCGACGGCACCCTCGATCTGCACGGCCTGAGGCTCGAGGCGGCGCGCGAGGCCGTCGAGGCCTTCGTCTGCAAGCGCCAGCGCGACGGCGACCGCGTCGTCGCCATCGTGCACGGCAAGGGCAACCACTCGCCCGGCGGGCACGCCGTGCTCCGCGGCGAGATCGCCGCCTGGCTCAGCAACGGCCGCGTCGCCCGCCACGTCGCCGCGTTCACGACGGCCCCGGACGCCGAGGGCGGCGCCGGCGCCGTGCTCGTGCTGCTCGCGCGATGATGCCGAAGGCGCGCGTCGAGCCCACCGAGACGCCGCGGCACGCGCCGCGCTGCACCCTGCTGCCCGCCGTCCGGGCGGTCTGCCGCGGCCTCGTGCCGGCCGCGCGCGCGATGCGCCGCGGTCTCCTGCCCGCCGCCGCGCTGCTCGCCCTGCTGCCCGCGTGCGCGCCGGCCCCGGCCGCGGCGCCGTCGCCGCCGCCGAGGCCCGCGCCGCCCCCGCCGCCGTCGACGCTCGGCGACGGCGAGCTCGGCGAGTACCGCTCCGAGCGCTTCGATCTCCGGCTTCCGCTGCCTGACGCGCGCGGCTTCCGCGTCGAGGACGGCGGAGGCCCCTGGCTCGTCGCGACCCACGCCGCGTCGTCGACGTCGCTGCTCGTGCGCACCTGGCGCGCGGACGGCCGCGCGAGCCGCGCCGCGTGCGAGGCGCGCGCGCGGCTCTGGCGCGACCTGCCGCGCCCCGACCTCCGCCTCACCGCCGTGGAGCGCCGGATCGACGTGCCCGAGGGCTTCGACACCGTCGTGGCGATCGGCGTCGCCGACGCCCCGCCCGGCGCGCCGATCGACGGCTTCGCGGTCGCCTTCGGCGGCTCCGGCCGGCGCTGCTTCGCCTTCATCGCCGAGACGCGCGCCGCGGGCCCCTCCGCCGAGCGGCTCGTCGCCGAGCGGCTCGCCGCCGTGGTCGAGATCTCGCTCGGCGGCCTCCGCCTCGTGCGCGAGATCGCGCCCGCCGTGCCGCGCGAGCCGCCGCCCTGAACCCAAGGCTCAGCGGTAGACGCCCCCGCGGGCGCGGGACTCGAGCGCCGCGGCGAGCTCCTCCTCGCCGATCGACCACGCTTCGGCCGACAGCTCGCGCGCCTCGGCGGGCTTGAGCGCCTCCACCGCGTGCGGCACGAAGCGCAGCCGCGACAGCGACAGGAGGCGCTCCAGCGCCTCGGACGTCACGCCGCTCTGGAGCTCCCTCCGCCACGCGCGATCGATCGCCTCGAGCCGCGCGGGGCTCTTCCAGGCGTCGGCGAGCACCACGCGGCCGAGCCGCGCGTCGATGGCGTCGATCCCCGTGGGCAGCGCGACGATCGCCTGCTGCGCCGCGCGCGCCGGATCGCCGAGGCCGAGCGAGAGCAGCGCCCGCGCCGCCTCGAGCAGCCGCGCCTCGTCGGGCCGGAGCGCGGCCCGATCCACAGACGGCAGCCGCTCCAGCGCGAGCGCGTACCGCTCGCGGCGCGCGGCGTCGACCACGGCGGCCAGCGCGCGCAGGACCCTCGCCGTCGGCGGCGAGAACCACGGATCCACGCACTCGCTCGGGCGCTGCGCGGGGTCGTCGAGATCGAGGGCGGCGGCGCGCCACAGCGACGCGCGCGCGTCGAGGACGGCGCGCGAGGCCTGCACCGCGAGCAGGAAGAGCGCGACCGCGGGGAGCAGGCCCTTCGCGCCCCAGAGCTCGCCGAGGAAGCAGCTCGCCGCGACGAGGAGCGAGAGCAGGAGAACGAGCACCAGCCGGCGCCGACGCCTCGCGACGCCGCCCGCCGAGCGGGCAGCACCGTCCGTCGCGCCGACGACCTCGGCGCACCGCTCGAGCAGCCACGTCCAGGCAGATCCCACGTCCGCTGGATCAGGATGCCTGGCGCTACGCTTCCGCGCGAGGCCTTTCGATCTCGGCGCAGAGCGCCCGGGTGAAGTCGTCGGTGCTCGCGGCGCCGCCGAGGTCGCGTGTGCGCACCTGGCCTGCCCGGTAGACCGACGTGAGCGCCCGCTCGATCCTGTCGCCCGCCTCGTGCTCGCCGAGGTGCCGCAGCATCATCACGGCGCTCTGCACGAGCGCCGTCGGGTTCGCGTAGCCCTTGCCCGCGATGTCCGGCGCCGACCCGTGCACCGCCTCGAAGACCGCCGCCTCGTCGCCGATGTTCGCGCCGGGCACGATCCCGAGCCCGCCGACAAGGCCGGCGCCGAGATCCGAGAGGATATCGCCGTACAGGTTCTCCGTCACGAGCACCCCGAGCTTGTTCGGATCGCGGACCATCGTCATGGCCGCCGCGTCGACGATCATCTCGCCGAGGTGGACCTCGGGGTGCTTGACGGCGACGCGCCGCGCGCAGTCGAGCGCGAGGCCGTCGGAGAGCTTCATGATGTTCGCCTTGTGGACGATCGTCACCTTGCTCCGGCCGTGCTGCTTCGCGTACCGGAACGCGAACTCGGCGATGCGGGTCGAGCTGCGCTCGGTCGTGAGCTTGATGCTCTGGGCCACGCCGGGCAGGATCATGAGCTCGAGCCCGGCGTAGAGCCCCTCGGTGTTCTCGCGCACAATGACCATGTCGACGTCGAACCGCGGCTCGACGCCCGGCAGGCTGCGGATGGGCCGCACGTTGGCGTAGAGGTCGAGCGTCTGCCGGAGCGTCACGTTGACCGACCGGAACCCGCCCCCGATCGGCGTGGTCACCGGGCCCTTCAGGGCGATCCGGTTCTTCCGCACGGCGTCGAGGACGGGGAGGGGGAGCGGCGAGCCCGTCAGCTTCGCGACCTCGATGCCCGCGTGGTGGATCTCCCAGTCGACGGTGACGCCGGCGGCGGAGATCACATCCTGAGTCGCGCTCACGACCTCCGGACCGATGCCGTCGCCCGGGATCAACGTGATGCGATAGGCCATGGGCCGTCCCCTTAGCAGGTGTGCGGGCCGGAACAATGGGCAAGCGAGCTCGAGCGCGAGGGCGCGCGCCGCGCGCCGCGCCGGTACGCGCCGGTACGCGCCGGCAGAGGCGAGGCGCCGGGGAAGCGCGCGGGAGGGCAACGTGGTGCGATGCGCCCTTTTACAACCGCGCGCGACCTCGCTAGGGTACGCCCCCGCACGGCCTGACGGGCCGCTGTCACCTGGAACCGGGCGCGGGCCGGGCCATCGGCCCGCGCTCATGTTCACCAACTAGATTGAAGGAGCGTGCTCATGCACCCTCGTGTCTTGAAAGGTCGCCGAACCGCTTTCGCGGCCTTCCTGCCTGCCGTGATCGCGTCGTCCTCGCTGGGGTGCGGCTACTCCGAGGAGGAGTGGAAGGCCCAGCTCGACAAGTACAGCCGCCTTCAGGGCCAGCACCAGACCACGGAAGGCCGCCTCGCCCAGACGCAACAGGAGCTCGAGGCCGCCCAGGCGAAGATCGCTGAGCTGACGAGGCAGCTCGAGGCGGCCGGCGTCGACATCGGCAAGCTGAACGAGAACCTCCAGGCGACGAGCACGCAGGTGTCGCAGCTGAGCTCGACGCTCGAGGAGCGCGAGAAGGCGCTCGCCGAGTTCAAGGCGCGCGCCCGCCAGCTGGAGCAGATCAAGGCGCGGTTCGAGACGCTCAGGAAGAAGCTGGACGAGCTCACGAAGCTCGGCCTGGCGGTGAACATCCGGAACAACCGGATGGTCATCTCGCTGCCGGGGGACGTCCTCTTCGACTCCGGGCGCGAGTCGCTGAAGAAGGAGGGTAAGGAGATCCTCCTCAAGGTGGCGACGGTCATCACGAACGACAAGTCGTTGCTCCAGCGCGACTACCAGGTCGCCGGCCACACCGACAACAAGCCGCTGGCGGGCGGTCAGTTCCGCGACAACTGGGGCCTGTCGCTGATGCGCGCCCGCGAGGTGCTGCTGTTCCTGGTCAGCCCGCCCGACGTGAAGGGCGGCGGCGGCGCGCTCCCGGTCGCGAAATGGAGCGCCGCGGGCTTCGCGGAGACCGACCCGGTCGCGACGAACGACACGGACGAGGGGCGGCGCAAGAACCGCCGGTGCGACCTCATCGTGGTCCCGAGCGTCGAGGAGATGCTCGACCTCAAGGCGATTACGCAGTAGCCCGGGATCGCGCGGCGCGCGCCGCAGGGAGAGCGCGCGCCGCAGGGAGAGCGCGCGCCGCAGGGAGAGCGCGCGCCGCAGGGAGAGCGCGGCGCCGGGCGGCGCCTCAGCCGCCAGGCGCGCGGCTGCCCGTGGCGCTCGTGACGCGGGGGCTCCGGAGCTCAGGGCAGCGGCGCGGCCGGGCAGGAGGCGTCGGTCGTCGCCTCGACGTCGTCGACATGCAAGGTCTCGTGGCCGAGCGGCTCGTCGCAGACGCCGCTGGCTCCTATCTTGAAGGAGAGGTGCTGGGGTCTGCCCGCCGTGCGCGGATCCAGGCAGATCGTCTGTTGCGTCCAGCTCTCGCTGGAAGGCAGGGTGGCGCCCGGGGTCGAGGAGGCGGTCGCCGCGTGGAGGTGACTCGTGCGGTACCAGAACTTCAGCGCCGGGCCGGCCGTCGCCTCGGGCTCGGGCACCGTGAACACGGTGGAGGCCGAGGGCTCCCGGCACGGCTTCTTCACGGACAGCGAGAGCGAGACATCGCCGGAGTGGGCGGTCGCCGCGTCGACGGCGAGCTTGGCGCTGCCACGCGCGGGATCGTCCGCGGTCAGGACCCATGTCGGCGAGAGGCTCGCGCCGGCGCCGGCGTTCTCGAAGCCGGGGTCGAAGAGCGGCGTGTCGCCGGGGCAACGATCGTCAGAGACGAAGGCGAGGTCATCCACCGTGAAATCGCGCTTGTTCTCGGCCGTGCACGGCTGGCTGTTCCGGTTCCGATAGGTGAAGGCGAGCCGGTGCGCCATGCCGAGCGCCCACCGGGGCAAGCAGACATGCGCGACCTGCGCCTCGCCCGTGCCCGTCAGGGCCGTCAGCTGGTGCGTGCTCAGCGTCACGTTGAGGACCGCGCCCGGGCTGCCCTGGCTCCAGATGCGGAGCGCCGGGTTCGGCAACGCGGCGGAGGGCAAAGGCGCCGAGACCGCGCCCTCGAGCGAGGGATACTGGCAGAACAGCGTGGTGGCGAGCTGCCCGCCCTTGCCGCCGCCCTGGCCCAGGCCGCTCACGATCCCGGAGACACCGTTCTCCGGCGTCGCCGTCCAGCCGGCGGCGCCTCCCTCGAAGTCGCCGTTCAGCACCTGGCCCGGCAGGGGACATTCGCTCATCTCATCCGGCCGAATCGCGACGTCATCGAAGGCCAGCGTGTAGCCCTGCCCGGCCGCCTCATCGCACAGGGGAGACCTCCGGGACGGCCCGAAGAGCAGCTCGACTGGCCCGCCATAGGCGCGCTCCCCCAGGCACACGCGCTGCGGGGCGAAGGACGAAGAGGGCATGAGATCGAGGTTGCTGAAACCCCCGTTGATGCGGACCCCCACGCCCGGGGGGCCGAGGCAGTCCATCGCGGCGTCGCACCCGATGCGCGCGGCGAACGTGAGGAGCAGCGGCTCGGCGCACGCGAGGTCCGGCATCGTGAGCTGCTGAGTGAAGCCCGCCATCTGGCACACCGCGTCTCTCCCGATGACCCCGGCCCCCGGGTTGCCGTTGCCCTCGGCCTCGGGGTGGACGAGCGCGGCGCCCGTGGTGCTCCAGGTGTCCGCGCTCTGGAACGATGGATCCAGCGGGCCGCCCTGCCAGACGCACTCGCCGTCGACCATCGCGTATCCATCGGTGCAGGCACAGCCCGCGATACACACGCCGTCCACGCAGCGGAGCTCGCCGTCGCACCGGTCAAGGGACCCGCACGGGCAGCCTTCCTCGCCGGGAGGGCAGCCCGCGCCGCCCGCCTCCCCGCCAGCGCCGCCCGCGCTCTCGGCGCCGCCGTCGCCCGCGCTCTCGGTGCCGCCCGCGCCCGCGCTCTCGGCGCCGCCGCCGCCCGCGCTCTCGGCGCCGCCGCCGCCTGCGCTCCCGGCGCCGCCGCCGCCCGCGCTCCCGGCGCCGCCGTCGCCCGCGCTCCCGGCGCCGTCGCCGCCGTCTTCACCTCCGTCGCCCGCCGCGCCCGACGCTGCGGCGGCGCTCGGCTCCGTCCCGGAGCAAGCGCTCGCGAGCGCGCCGATCACGGCGCAGCCACAGGTCAACGCGCGTGTCCACAGGATCATCTATTCAAGCTAGCGGGCGATACCTGCAGCGGCAAGGCGGATACCCTCTTTGAACAACAAGATAGTTAACTAAGGAGATCTCTCAAGTGGTGTCGGGCAAAACCGGAGAGAGCGGCGCCGCGCGCTGAACACGAGCGCTCCGCGAGGCGCTCAATGCGCTCGAACACGCGTTGAGCGAGCGCGAACGCCGGCCCGGTGGCGCGTCGCGCGAGCGGCGTATCCCCCACACGAGCTCCGCGGCGCGAGCGCCGTCGCGGCGCCGGCGGCCGTCCAGCGACTCACGACGTGCTCGGGACAGCGCGTCAACCGCCGGAGGCCGCGTCGGCCGTGTCGAGCGCCGCGGCGGGCACGAGGCTCGAGACGGGGCTCCCCCCGGCGGCCTCCGCGCCGAGGAAGGCCCGCAGCTCGGCGAGCAGCGGCCGCGACGCGCCCACGAAGGGCAGGTGATCGTCGCCCGGCAGCTCGACATAGCGCGCGCCGCGGAGGCGGGCGGCGAGATCGCGCCCGGCCGCCGCGGGGACGGCCCGATCGCCGGCCCGGTGCAGCACCAGCGACGGGGCGCTCACCTGGCCCAGCGCGGACCGGATGTCGGCCGCCGCGTGGGCCCGGAGCATGCGCGCCGCCCCGGTCGGGCTCGCGCCGTGGCGCAGGTACGCGGCCCAGGAGCGCCGGAACGCGCCGTCCTGCGCGGCCGAGGGGGCGAGTCGATCGAGGAAGAGCGGCTCGCCCCAGCCGCTCCGCAGCGCGCGCTCGGCCTCCTCGACGCCGTCGCCGGCGAGGCCGAAGAGGCACCCGGGCCAGGCCGCCATCTGCGCCGCGCTCCCGAGCGCGACAAGCGCGCGCGCCCGCGCCGGGTGCGCCGCCGCGAGCAGCGCGCACGGCGCGAAGCCGCCGCCGACGCCGAGGAGCGCCGCCCGCTCCACGCCGGCCGCGTCCAGCACGGCGAGCAGATCCTCCGCCTGCTGCTCGGCAGGCGCGCCGGCGCCCTCGCGCTCGCTCATGCCGGTGCCGCGCTGATCGAGCACGATGAGCCGCGCCCCCGCGCCGAGCTCGGCGAAGAACCGGGACATGCGCGCGTCCTCCCACGCGGCCTCCACGTGCGTCACCCACCCCTGGACGAGCACAAGATCGAGCGGCCCGTCGCCCACGGCCCTGTAGGCCAGGCTCGCGTCCGCGCTCGTGGCGAACCGGGTCTCCGCCGCGCGCAGCTGCGCCGGCGCCCGCGTCGAGGAGACGGCCGCCTCCCGCGCGGCCTCGAGCCCGCGCCGCATCGCCTCGGCGAGCTGCGCGTACGCGCCCGCCCACGCCCGCGCGGTGGCGGGCGCCCACGCGTCGCCCTCCAGCTCCTCGAGCGCCTCGAGCAGCGCCCGGCCCACGGCGTCGAAGTGCTCGGGCAGCGCGGCGTAGGACGCGTGGCGGCGGCCGAGCGCCTCGAGCATCTCGACCAGCTTGTCCGGCGCGCGCAGGTTGTCGATCACGAGCTGCAGCGCCGCGGCGAGCTTGAGCCGCTGCTCGCGCATGTCCGGCGGGAACAGCGCCCGGAGCGCCGGCTCGCGGGCGAAGAGCCGCTCGTAGAAGCGCGTCACGAGCTCCTCGGCGCGCGGCGCGAGGCGCGCGAAGGAGGCGCTCACGACGTCCGCGTCCGTCTCCCGCGCCCCCGCGCTCGCAGGCCCGGAGCGCACGATGTGGAACGCCCGGCAGAGCGCCTCGGTCTCCTCGAGCGCGGCCTGCACCTCCTCGGCCGACGCGAAGCGCGCATCGGGATCGCGCAGGACGCAGCGATCGATGATCGCCGCGAGCATCTCCGGGATCTCGGGGCAGAGCGAGCGCAGCGGCGGGAGCGCCCGCGCCGTCACCCAGCTGGCGATGGCGTGCACGTCGAGCCCCGCGTGGGGCAGCCGGCCCACGCACAGCTCGTAGAGGACCAGCCCGAGCGCGTAGACGTCGGAGTGGAGCGTGCCGGCGGTCCCGGTCCAGAGCTCCGGCGCGAGGTAGAGCGGCGTGCCCATCATCATGCCGCCGTCGGTCAGGCCGGCGGTCTCCAGCGCGCTGAACGCGCGGGCCTCCACGGGGATGGCGGTCGTCACCGCCGATGCGTCCGCGGGCGCCCAGCGCGCGGGCGCGGCGGGGACCCTCGGCGCGGGGCGCCCCGCGCCGAGGCCGCCTTCGGCGGGCTGGTCGACGAGCTTGGCGAGCCCGAAGTCGAGCAGCTTCACCTCGCCGCTCGCGTCGAGCATCACGTTCGCCGGCTTGATGTCGCGGTGCAGGACGCCCCGGCGGTGCGCCGCGGCGAGCCCGCGCGCGAGGCCGAGCGCGATGCGCAGCGCGGCCGGCCACGGGACCGGCTTCGAGAGCAGCTCGAGCGGCTCGCCCTCGACGAACTCGTAGGCGATGTACGGCCGCCCGCGCACCTCGCCGATCCGGAAGACGGCGACGACGTTGGGGTGCTGGAGGCGCGCGATCGCGCGGGCCTCGACGCGCAGCCGCTCGATGGTCTTCGGATCGGGGTTGTCCGCGGCGACGAACTTGAGCGCGACGGGCCGGTCGAGGACGTCGTCGTGGGCGAGGTACACCTGCCCCATGCCCCCGCGGCCGAGCGGCCTGATCACGCGGTAGTCGCCGAAGGCGGAGGGCGGCGCCCACGGCTCCGAGGACGACGGCGGCGGCTCTTCCTTGTCGGAGCACCGCTGCGTGGTGGGGAGGAGGAGCGGCGCGCCGACGTCGCTCTCGCTCGGGGGCACCGAGATCAGGGCGCGGCAGTCGGCGCAGCCGTCCACGTGCCCGCGGACCTCCTCCGCGGCCTCGTGCGGGAGGTTGCCCTCGAGCCAGGCGGCCAGGGCGTCTTCGGACGGGCACGGGCTCATCTGCTGCGGTTCTCCGGAGCGGCATTCTCCATGCACGCCGTGGTCTGCGCAATGGCCGCGCGGGCTCTGCCGCGTCGCGCTGCCCCGCCGCCGTCGCGCGACGGCGCCCGTCTGTCCCGGCCGCGCCGTGTCAACGCGCGGCGCCGACCGGCGCAGGAGCGCGCTGGCGGAGCGCACGTGAGGGAGGGTCGGCTGTGGAGGAGGGCCGGCTGTGGACTGATGCGGCCGGGGTGTCACGATCCGGAATTCTATGAGCGAGCCGAAGGCACCGCCGAGCCCAGCGCCCCGGTCGGAGACGGTGCGGCACACACTCCTGGAGGAGCTCCGCAGGGGCGCCGCGACCGCATGGGAGCTCTCCACCCGACTCGGGCTGCGCGAGCGCGACGTGACGCCGCACCTCGAGCACCTCGCGCGCTCGCTGCGCGCGCGCGGCGAGCGGCTCTCGGTGACGCCGGCGCACTGCCTGCGGTGCGGCTACGCGTTCGACGAGCGGCGCTCGCTCGCGAAGCCGAGCCGCTGCCCGGCGTGCCGGGGGGAGCGCATCGAGGCGCCGCGTTTCCGGGTCGACACCGGCGGCGGGTGACGCTCCCGGCGGCCGCTCACAGCGCCGGCCGGTCGAGCGGCTCGGGGCGCCTCCGCTGCGCGGCGCGGGCCTCCACCTCGCCGAGCAGGCGCGGGCCCGCGCGCTCGCCCGCGCCGGCGAAGAACGCGCGGGCCCGGGCGAGGTCGCCGTGCGCCGCGTAGAGCTCGACGAGCTCTCGCTCCGCGGCCTCGTCGATCGTCGCCTCGAGCGAGCCCGCGGGCGCGGGGCCGAGCCGCACGATCGCGCGCAGCGCCCCCAGGGCCTCCTTGACGGCGTCTCTGCCGCCGAGCCCCCGCAGGCTCCACGACTTCACATAGAGCGCGCGCTTTCGCAGCGCCGCGCCCGCGGCGCCGCCGAGCGCGCCGTCGCAGGCGCTCACGGCCTCGTCGAGGCGCCCCGCCGCGAACGCCAGGTTGGCCAGCGCGAGGTGGGCCTCGGGCGCCTCGCGCGACGCCGGGTGCTCGAGGGCGAGCTGGCGCAGCCGCGCCTCGGCGCCGCGCAGGTCCCCGCTGTCCTGGAGCGCCAGCGCGAGCCCGAGGAGCGCCGGGGGCCGCTGCTTCGCCGCGCGCAGCGCCGGCGCGTCGACGAGCGCGGCGTAGGCCGCCGCGGTCCTCGCCAGCACCCGCGCCGCCTCTGCCTCGAGCGCCGCCCGCCGCGTCTCGGCGCGCTCGCCCGCGGCGCCGGCCTCCGCGGCTTCATCGAGCACGAAGAGCTGCACGCCGATCACGCGGCGGCGGCTCGCCAGCGATTCCGCTTCGCGCAAGAGCGGCTCCGCCGCCGCGCTCGCGCCGGGGGCCGCGTCTGGGCCGGGGGCCGCTGCGCGCGCGCCCGCGCCTGGGGCCGCGCCTCCGCCGGCGCGCGCCGGAGCTCCCTGCGCGGCGCACGCCGCCGAGGCGAGGGCGAGCGCCGCGACGGCGGCGAGCCGCCGCGCCGCCCCCCTGCGCGGTTCCGTGAAACTCCCGGCGGCCTTCGCTGCGCGCTTCAGCACCCGTGACACTCCCTCTCCCTCGTGAGCCGACGGCGGCAGACGACGCGAAGCGCCGCGCGCCTCGGCGAGCCGAACGGCGCGGGAAGATAGCGGCGTGCGCCCCCGGGACCAGGCCAATCCGCGGCGAGCGCGCCGATTCTCGCCCTGAACCGCGCGGAGATCAGGGCCTTTCGAGCGCCCTGCGCGGCGGACCACACGCGGCGCGTGAGGCGGAGCGAGGCGCCGCCGAGCCCACGCCGGGAGCGCGCGCCGCCTCGGCCCATCCATTGCGTCTTGGCCTTCATCTTCCCCGTCCGAGCCGTCGCTTCACACCCGGCGGGGAACGCACCGAGATGGAGAGTCACGACATGGCGACAAAAGGGAACTGCATCCCGTTCACGATTCCCACGATGCCGCGCCTCGGGCTCGCCGACATCGAGGACCGCCTCAGGCGCCTTTCGCTCCTGATGTACGACACGAGCGTTCCGCTCGCGACGCTGGAGAAGGAGGTCTATCCCTACCTCGCCCCTGGCATCGAGTTCGTCAATCCGTGGCGGCGCGTCCGCGGCGTCGAGACGTACCAGGTCGACCTCTGCGGAGCTCGAGGCGGCGCCCGTTTCGACCTCGACATCTCCCAGCTGAGCGTCCGGCTCTGCGAGCGGCGCGACGCGGGCCGCGCCCTCGTGGACAGCACCCTCTACCTGAGGCTGTTCCCGCGCTGCGCGTACGCCGTGCGGATGATCCTGACCTACGAGTTCGACATGATCGATGGAGGCGAGAGCTTCAAGGTCACGCGCCACGAGGAGAGCTGGCGTATCGGGGACCTCCTCCGGAACGCCCCGCTGATCGGCCGCTCCTACGATGTCTTCCGGTCCTGCTCGGGTTACCTCTTCACCGGGGCGGTGCTCCTGTCCCGCGCCCTCGCCGGCCGACCGGCCGGCCCCGAGGCCGCGCGGGATGCGCCGGCGCCCTCGCGCTGACCTCGCGCTGGGGGGCGCGCGGGCGTTCCGCTTGACGAGCTCAGCTCGCCGCGATACGACTCTCCTCGTGAGCCACCCTCTCACCGCGACCACGACGACCACGACCCGCACCGGCGGGCTGGGTCTCGTGTGCATGCGGTGAGCTGACGATCACACGAGAAACCAAGCCCCGCCGGGATCCGGACGGGGCACGTCGCTTTGCAGCGCTCCGTCTGGCCGGCCACCGCCGACGGAGACTGACATGCTCGACGAAGACGATCATCGCTATCTAGGCCAGCGCCTCGACCTGTTCCACCTGCAGGAGGAGGCGCCCGGCATGGTGTTCTGGCACGCGCGCGGCTTCACGCTCTATCGCCTCCTGGAGGAGGCGGTCCGGCGCCAGATGATGCGTGACAGCTATCGAGAGGTCCGCACCCCGCTGATCCTGCGGCAGGCGATCTGGAAGACCAGCGGCCACTGGGACAACTTCTCTTCCAACATGTTCCGGCTGTCCGAGGAGGATCACGCCGCCGCCATCAAGCCCGTGAACTGCCCGGGTCACATGCAGATCGTGGCGCGCATGGCGCCGTCGTACCGGGATCTGCCGCTGCGGATCGGCGAGCTCGGCATGGTGCACAGGGACGAGCCGAGCGGCACGCTGCACGGCCTCTTCCGCCTGCGGCAGTTCACCCAGGACGACGGCCACATCTTCTGTGTCGAGGAGCAGATCGAGGCCGAGGTCGTGCGTTTCGCGAGCGCGCTCCGCGACTTCTATGCCGGCTTCGGCTTCCAGGACATGGCGGTCGGCTTCTCGACCCGCCCCGCCGAGCGCCACGGGAGCGACGCGGTGTGGGACCGGGCGGAGGCGGCGCTGTCCGCCGCGGCGAGGAGCGCTGGGCTCGAGTACCGGTTGCAGCCCGGGGAAGGGGCCTTCTACGGGCCCAAGCTCGAGTTCGTGCTGCGCGACCGGCTCGGGCGGAGCTGGCAATGCGGGACGATCCAGCTCGATCTCGTGCTGCCGGAGCGCTTCGATATCACCTATGTCGACGCGTCGGGCGCGCGCCGGCGCCCCGCCATCCTCCACCGCGCGTTGTTCGGCAGCGTGGAGCGCTTCCTCGGCATCCTGCTCGAACATTACCGGGGCGCGCTGCCGCTCTGGCTATCGCCCGAGCAGGTCGTCGTCGCGCCGGTGACAGGCGCGCAGCGAGCTTATGCCGAGGAGGTCCTCCAGCGCCTCCAGCAGAAGGGGGTGCGCGCGATCCTCGACGCGGGCGACGATACGCTGTCGCGGAAGATCGCCCTCGCGCACGCGGCCTCGATCCCCCTCGTGGCGGTGGTCGGCAAGCGCGAGGCCGAGCGCCGCTCCGTGGCGCTCCGGGAGCGCGAGGGCGGACAGCAGCGCGAGCTCCCGCTCGACGAGGCGGTCGTCGAGGTCGTGCGGCGGTGTGAGCCGCAGGCCTGAGCGCGCGCCGGCGATCTCCCGGAACCGCTCAGGCGGACGCGGTGCTCCAGGGCGCCGCGCCCCCGCCCGCAGCGCGGTGCCCCATGGGCTTCTCCTGAGCGCCGCTCGCCGGCCTCCCCCGCGCATCGCGGGCCGGGGGCGCGCCGCGACGCTCATCGAACGATCGCCTGCTGCCGGTCGCGAAGGCCCGCGCTGCGGCGCCGCTCCACGAGGAGCGGCAATCCGTCCCGCGGCACGAGCGCCCGCCGGCCGCCGACGCCCGCCTCGTACCCGGCCGGCAGCTCGAACCGGAAATCCCGCACCAGCGCCGCCAGCATGAGCTTCATCTGCAGAACCGCGGTCCGCTCGCCGATGCACTTGCGCATCCCGAGCCCGAACGGAAGGTACGCCGCCGACGGGCGCTCCACGTGCCACGGCGAGCCCGGCAGAAAGCGCTCCGGGAGAAACGTCTCTGGATCGTTCCAGTATTGAGGGAGCCGCTGCACGACATAGGGGCTCACGAGGACCTCGTTTCCCGCGCTCACCGCGTGCGGCCCGTGGCGGAACTCCCTCCGCGCCTCGCGCGCCAGCACCCATACAGGCGGGTGCAGCCGCAACGTCTCCAGCACCACCGCCGACAGCAGCGGGGCGCGCTCCACCTCCGCTCCCCGCGCGCCGATCGCGTCGAGCTCCTCCTCGAGGCGACTCCGTACCTCCGGGCGCTGCGCGAGCTCGCAGAGCGCCCACGCCGATGCGGCGGCCGTCGGCACGTGCGTCACAAGCATCATGACGATCTCGTCGATCAGGGCCTGTTCGTCCATCTGGCCGGCGTCCACCGCGCGCACGAGCGGATCCAGCAGATCGATGGAGCCGGGGTTCCCTGCGGCCCTGCGGTGCTCCGCCGCCTTCAGGATGGACGCCGCGAGCGCCTCCCTGGCCCGGTCATACGCCGCCTCGTCGTCCGCGGCGTGCCCGAGCCACGCCTCCACCCGGGGCAGCTCGGTCGCGATGTGCTCCACGACCCGCTCTCCCGCGTCCCCGAGGAGCAGCATCGACGCGCTCCGCAGGGCGACGTCCTCGAGCACCGGCAGCACCGCGCGCGTCTCGCCTGCGCGCAGGCGCCCGAGCGCCTCGCGCACGACGCGCTCGGCGCCGTCGGCGCGCGCGAGGACCGCCTCCCGCTGAAACGCCGGCGCGAGGGCCCGCCGGCGCTCCAGGTGCTCGCTCCCCTCGAGGCGGGCGACGCTCTTTGGATAGGCGTCCTGCATCCGGTGCGGCGGCGTCTTGTCCGTGAAGCCTTCCCGGTCCGAGAACACCCCCTGGATCGCGGCCGGATCCGAGACGGCAAAGCACGCCTGTAGCCCCAGCCGGAACCGGAAGAAATCGCCGTATGCCAGGGTGCCCTCGAGCAGGAAGGCGAGGGGATCCGCGCGGAACTCCGGCCAGGAGCCGTGCAAAGGGTGCCCTTTCGGACCGGGGGATCGGATCATGGCCAGCTCTCCTCGCTCGAGGGCGCGCGCGTGGTGTTCAGGAAGGCAGCAGAGCGCCGGCGTCCGAGGGCGCGCGGAGGCTCAGGTACACCGCCGCGTGGCTCAGGTCCGAGGGCGCGCGGAGGCTCAGATAGATCACCGGATAACCGAAGTCATAGGCCGAGGCGCTGGGCTCCGCGCGCACGTGCTCCTCGTAAGCCCTCGTGAGCTCCTGCGCGGTGCACGAGCAGCCCGCCTTGGCGGCGATCGCGAGGATGCGCGTCATGTCCCCGTCCGCCTCGGCCATCGCCTCCGCGAGGCGCTCGTCCACCTCGACCCGCGCCAGGAACGCGCGCGCGTCGCTCCTCTTCGCGTCTCCTGCCCTCATCCCGTGGTTCATGCTCGAAAAACCGGTCGTAGCGAGTTGTCCGTCCATGGGCGCAAGACCTCCTTCAGGGTCTCTTGAGGCCACGGAACCATGGCGGCGGCGTGCCGCGCGCGGTCCGTCGTCTCCCCTCCCCAAAGCAGGTCCCGCGCCAGCGCCGCGGGCGCGCAAAATGGCCGATGAGGGCGGCCCTCGCGGGGCCCGTTGCGCGCGCCTTCGCGCGAGTTGCGTGCGAGTTGCGCGAGCGCTCGCGCAACTCGCGCAGCCGCTCCTCCCTGGACCGCCCCTGGGGCCCGCGGTGCTGCCGGCCCTTGCTCACCGAGCCGATCGAGCACCGCGGGGAGGGCCCGGCCGTGGAGGGGGCGGACGGCGGGCTCGTCCGACCTCGGCCCGGGATGCCGCTCCGGAGAGGCCGGACCGGCTTGTGATCCGGGCGAACGGCTCCAGGTTGTCCTTCCATACCCACTGCACGAGGAGAGCCATGCTGCAAAAGCCCATCGAAGGTGCGTGTTTTCTGTGCGAGACCGGCGCGGCGCGCTGGAACGATCCGGCAGCCGCCGGGGATCCTGCCGAGGCAGGCCACGAGAGGGAGGGCCTCGCGCGGCGGCTCGACGAGCTGAGGAGCGGGCGGTGCACCCCCGAGGAGCTCCGGTCCCACCTCCTGCAGATGTGCGCGATGTGCCAGAAGGTGCTGATGGATGTGGGCGAGGGCGCGACGAAGGAGGACGTCATCTCCCGGCTCGAGTACCGCGTCGCGCGCCTGCGGGACGTGGCGCGCGCCGAGGGCGGCGCCGCGGGCTGAAGCCGCCGCGCGTCCGTCAATGCCGCGCGCCGCGCGCCGCACGCGCGCGACTCAGCGGGCGGACAGATCCGGGCGCCGGTCGCGGAAGAGAGGAGCGCGAGCGAGCAGGAGACCGACGTGCAGGCGAGGCGACAAGGACGGATCACGACCGTCCTTGTTCATGCGATCTCGCGCGGCGCCGCGAGCGCGCTCGTGCCGTCCGGACATCGCGGCGGCGACGGCGACGCGCCGCACGGAATGGCGGGCGTGCCGCGCGGAACCGAGCGAGCGGCGCCGGGGAATTCGCGTGCGGGGAGGCCGGATCACCCACTACGCTGGGCACCTCCTCGAACCGCGAAGGTTGCCATGAGCGATGACATCGTCGAGCTGACCACGAAGCACACGTACGGTACCTGGCGCGCCCAGCGCGGCTGGAAGCCGATCCACGTCACCCGCGCGGAGGGCTGCGCGTTCTGGGATGCGTCCGGCAAGCGCTACCTGGACCTGTCCTCGCAGCTCATCTGCTCGAACCTCGGACACCAGAACGAGGCCGTGATCGAGGCGATCTGCGCGCAGGCGAGGCAGCTCGCCTACATCAGCCCGGCGCACACGTGCGAGGTGCGGGTGAGGGCGGCGCAGAAGCTCCTGGAGGTGATGCCGAAGGGGCTCGACAAGTTCTTCTTCGCGACGTCGGGCACGGAGGCGAACGAGGCGGCGTTCAAGATGGCGCGGCTCTACACGGGCAAGCACAAGATCATCGCGCGCTACACGTCGTACCACGGCTCGACGGCGGGCTCGATCGCCGCGACGGGCGACTTCCGCCGCTGGTTCGTCGAGCCGGCGGGCAAGATCCCGGGCGTGGTGTTCGGCCCGGAGGTGAACTGCTATCGCTGCCCGCTCGGCCGGAGCTACCCCGAGTGCGGCGTCGCGTGCGCCGACTACCTGGCTTACATGATCGACCACGAGGAGAACGTGGCGGCGGTGCTCGTCGAGCCGATCGTGGGCACGAACGGCGTCCTCATCCCGCCGCCCGAGTACCTGCCGCGGCTCGCCGAGGTCGCGCGGAAGCGCGGCGTGCTCCTGATCGCCGACGAGGTGATGAGCGGCTGGGGCAGGACCGGAAAGTGGTTTGCGGTCGATCACTGGGGGGTGGTGCCGGACATCCTGACGACCGCGAAGGGCGTGACGAACGCGGCCGCGCCGCTCGGGGTCGTGGCGACGTCCCGCGCGATCGCGGACTACTTCGATGACAACATGTTCCCTCACGGCCACACCTACGAGGCCCACCCGCTCACGCTGGCCCCGGTGGTCGCCGCGATCGACGAGTATCGCCGGCTGGACCTCCTGAACCGCGCGACGAAGATGGGAGAGATCGTGGGCGAGAAGCTCCGCGCCCTCAAGGAGAAGCACCCCTCGATCGGCGATGTGCGCGGGATCGGCCTGTTCTGGGCGGTGGAGCTCGTGAAGGACCGCGCGACGAAGGAGCCGTTCAATGTGCCGCAGGACAAGGCGGCCCGGCGGCCCCTCGTGGTCGACGCGGTGGTCGCCGAGGCGGCGAAGCGCGGCGTGTCGCTCATGGGGTGGGTGAGCCACCTGCTCGTGGCGCCGCCGCTCATCATCAGCGAGGCGGAGATCGAGGAGGGGATCGCGGCGCTCGACGCGGCGCTCGACGTCGCCGACCAGAAGCTCTCGGCCTGAGGCGCTCCGGGGGCCCGGCGATCCCCCGCGGCTGTCGGGCCCGGCTGGCCCGACAGCCGCGGGGGATCGGGCTGCCGTGCTATGCTCGCCGTATGATGGCACGCACGAACGGCTTGCCGACCCGTCCGCCCCGGAACACGGGGCCGATCGAGCTGCGGGACTTCGGGCCGAACGGCCGCCGGCTGGGTACGCCCGACGACTGTCACGACGGCAGCCCGTGGGAGCTGCACCGCGGGGAGCTGATCGAGCAGATGGGGAGCAAGGACATCCATGGCATCGTGATGGCCCTCCTCGCCGCCCTGTTCCGCACGCACGCGCGCAAGGGGTTCACGGTGATGACGGACGTGTACTGCGACCTCAGCGATCCGGCGGGGCCGTCGCTCCGGGCGCCGGACGTGGTGGTCGTGGGCGACCTCTCGTCGCCGCGGAACGACGCCTACCGCGGCACCCCGGTGCTGGCCGTGGAGATCCGGGGCACGCAGTCGAAGCGCTACCTCGAGGAGAAGGTGAAGCTCTACCTGGAGCACGAGTGGCCGTGGGTGTGGATCGCGCACGCGGAGCGGCGGGAGCTCGAGGTCGTGCGGCCGGGGACGGCGTCGATCACCTACCGGCTGGGCACCGAGGTGCCGCTCCTGCCGGAGCTGGGCAAGCACGGCCTCGGCGCCGTGCCGGTCGCGGCGCTGTTCGAGGAGCGCGACGCGTCGCGGTTCACGGACGAGTGGGTCGAGGTGCGCGCCCAGTCGCGCACCCAGTCGCGCGCGATCCTCGCGGTGCTCTCGGCGCGGGGGCTCGCGGTGCCCGAGGCGGTGCGGGCCCGGGTGCTCGCGTGCGAGGACCCGGCGGCGCTGGAGCGATGGCTGACCAGCGCGGCGACGGCGGCGAGCGGGGCGGCGTTCGCGGCGGCGGTGGACCGAGGGTGACGCCGGCGGCCGTCACCGGCCCGAGGGGGCCGGCGGCGGCGCCGAGCCGCGAGCGCACGCGGCGGCGCGCCCGAGGAGCAGCTCGCGCTCGCGTGCGTTGCGCGTGAGCGACGCGGCGCGCTCGAACTCCGCGCGCGCCTCACCGAGGCGGCCGAGCTTCGCGAGGAGGTCGCCGCGCACGCTCGGCAGGAGGTGGTAGCCCTCGAGCGCGCGCTCCGAGGCCAGCGCATCGACGGCGGCGAGGCCCGCCGCCGGGCCGAGCGCCATCGAGAGCGCGACGGCGCGGTTCAGCTCGACGATGGGCGACGGCGTGACCTGGGCGAGCGCCGCGTAGAGCGCCGCGATGCGCGCCCAGTCCGTCTCCGCCGCCGTGCGCGCCCGCGCGTGGCAGGCGGCGATCGCGGCCTGGAGCGCGTAGGGCCCGTGCGCGCCGCCGAGCTGCTCTGCGCGGGCGAGCGCCGCGAGGCCGCGCCGGATCAGGAGGTGATCCCAGCGGGCGCGGTTCTGATCCAGGAGCAGGATGGGCTGCCCCGACGGGCCGACCCGCGTCCCGGTGCGCGACGCCTGGATCTCCATGAGCGCGACGAGGCCGTGGACCTCCGGCTCCTCGGGGACGAGCTCGGCCAGGATGCGGCCGAGGCGGAGCGCGTCCTCGCAGAGGGCAGGCCGCATCCAGTCGTCGCCGGCGGTCGCCGAGTAGCCCTCGTTGAAGACGAGGTAGACGACCTGGAGGACCGACGACAGGCGGGGGGCGAGGTCGGCCCCGCGGGGGACCTCGAAGGGGACGCGCGCCTCGGCGAGGGTCCGCTTGGCCCGGACGATGCGCTGGGCGACGGTCGGCTCCGGGACGAGGAACGCGCGCGCGATCTCCTCGGTCGTCAGGCCTCCGAGCAGGCGGAGCGTGAGCGCCACCTGCGCCTCGGTCGAGAGGACCGGGTGGCAGGCGGTGAACACGAGGCGCAGGAGGTCGTCACCGACATCGTCGTCGAGCGCGGCCTCCAGGTCGGGCGCGGCCATCGCGCGCTGGGCCTCGAGCTCGTGGCCGAGCTCCTCGTGCTTGCGCTCGAGCCGCTTGCTCCGGCGGAGCTCGTCGATGGCGCGACGCTTCGCGGTGGCCATGAGCCACGCGCCCGGGTTGTCCGGGACGCCCGACTCCGGCCACCGCTCGAGCGCGGTGACGAGCGCGTCCTGCGCGAGCTCCTCGGCGAGGCCGACGTCGCGCACCATCCGCGCGAGGCCGGCGATGAGCCTCGCCGACTCGATCCGGAAGACCGCGTGGATCGCGCGATGCGCGTCGGGAGCCGTCACGGCGCTCGATCAGAGCACCTTCCTCCGCCGGCGCAAGCCCGAGCGCGCTGCGGCTATTTCTTCGCCTCCACCTGCGCCCGCAGGCGCTCGTCCTGCTCCCTGAGCTCGGGCGTGAGCTGGGGGCCGAAGTCCTCCATCTCGAACACCTGGCGGATCTCGATCTCGGACTCCTCGTACATGGGGTTGGGACAGCGCTTCACCCACTCGATGGCCTCTTCCTTCGAGCTCACCTTCCAGATCCAGAAGCCGGCGATCAGCTCCTTTGTCTCGGCGAAGGGCCCGTCGATCACGGTCCTCTTCTCGCCCGAGAACCGGACGCGCGCGCCCTTCGCGCTCGGGTGGAGCCCGTCGCCCGCGACGATCACGCCGGCCTTCACCAGCTCCTCGTTGAACTTCCCCATCTCGGTGAGGAGCTGCTCGCTCGGCATGACGCCCGCTTCGCTGTCCTTGGTGGCCTTGATCAGGATCATGAATCGCATGGTCGTGTCTCCTTGCTTCCGGGTGGAAGCCGGGCTTCCGGAGGGGCTCCGGCGGGGGTGAACCCTGGCTTCACCGTCACGACGAACAGAGGGCCACGGGATCGACACGCCGGGCGAGCTTTTTTTCAATTCGCCATAACCAATTGAAATTGTTGGTAATTTGTCAGATCGCCCGCCCTCCGCCCCGGGCCGGGAGCTCAGAAGCGGCTGCGCAGCAGCGCGCCGCCGCCGCCCGGCAGGATCGCGGGCGCGAGGGCGATCGAGGTGCGCTGCTCTGGCGCCGTCAGGAGGAGCACAAGGCCAGCGCCGATCCCCGCGAGGCCGATCGCGCCGAGCACGGTGCTCGTGGTGGTGAGCGTCTGGCCGCGGGAGCTGATCGACATGCCCTCGTCGCTGCACCGCGAGGGATCCGGGCACTCCTTCTCGAGATCGCCCATCGCGCCGATCGCGAGACCGCCCGTGATGAAGCTCCCACCCAGGGCCGCGACGCCGACGCCGCCGACCACGAAGGCGAGCGTCCGCCGCGCGCTGGAGGCGGGCAAGGGCGAGGCGTCCGGGGGAGGAGAGGGGGCCCGCGCCGCGTCGGACACGCGGTCCGGGGGCGGCGCGGCGGCGGCCGGCGGCGGCTCGAGACGCACGTCCTTGCGCGCCCCCTCGGCGACCGATACGCGCGCCTCGGCCTGCCTGCCGTCCGCCCATCGCGCGACGATCACGTGGTCCCCGGGATCGACCGGGAGCTCGCTGCCAAGGCTGGCCTGCGGCATCGCGGCCCGATCGAGCAGCACCTCCGAGGGCGCCGGCGCGCCGTCCGCGAGCTGGATGACCAGCCTGGGTAGACGCGGCTCGAGCTCCGCGATGCGCTGCTGGGTGATGGGCAGACGGGGGTCGTCGGGCGTTAGCTGTGTGATGAGCTCCTTGTAGTGCTGTGTTGCGCTGGCGAACCGCCCGAGCTCAACCTCGCACTGCGCGAGGTTGAACAGGGTGCCGCGAGCCGGATACGTTTCCTGGCTCTTACGGAAGAGCGGAATCGCACGGACGCAGTCCCGCGCCTCCAGGGCTGCGCGGCCCTGCTCGAAGAGCGCCTGCGCGTCGGCCGCTTTGGAGCTCTTGGGCTGCGCGGCGGCCGCGTGGCTCATCGCGCAAACGAGGGAGAGCGACAGGATGCCACGGCCCGCAGCGGGAACTCTTGCTTGCTTCGTCAAGGCCATATACTCCCTGGATCCACAGGTGTCTTCGGTGGGCTGGTCGTCGATCGTGAAGGCGCCCTGGCTGAGGGGGCGGCGCTTGCACGCGGCTTCGGCGCCGCGGACGCTGGTGCTGTCGGGGAAGGTGCCGGCTCCGCCGCGACCTCGACGGAGACGCTCGCGGCGGGCGTCCGGCTGGGCGGCGCTGGCGCCGGGGGCGCGGTCTCGGTGGGAGCCTCGGTGGCTGTCACCGTCACCGCGCTGGCCGCGCCGGGGGACGCAGACGGGGGCTCAGGCGCTGCGATCGAGGTCACGGGCGCGTTGCCGTTCACGGGCCCGCTCGCCGTCAGCCGCCACGCAAGGACGAACCCGGCCAGCAGGCACACGCCGGCGGCGCCGGCGAGCAGCGCCACGCGGCTGCGTGGCTTGCTGGTCCGCGTGGTGCTGCCCCAGGAGGCGTGGGGCAGCGTCGCGTGCGCCGTCCCCGCCGCCTCGCTGCCGGGCGACGACGGCGTGCCCGGGGGAGCCGGCATGGGAGCCGTCGTCGCGGCCTCGGGCGCCCCGACCCACGAGGGCGACGACGCGCCGACCGCACGGGGCGCCACGGTGGGCGCGGCCTCGGCCGGCGAGGAGCCGGCGCGGGGGGCGGGCTCCGGCAGGAGCCGATCGATGCTCTCGAAGGAGAGCCTCGCGCGATACGTCCCGAAAGGCGCGAGCACGCGGGCGATCTCGGTCACGCTCTGGACGCGGGCGTTCGGGTCCTTCACGAGGCATCGGCTCACGAGCGCCGCGACGGCCGGGGGCACGTCCGGCCGCAGCGCCATGACCGAGGTGGGCGTGTCGATCATGATGGCCGCCGTGACGGCGGTCATGCTGTCGCCCTCGAACGGGTGCCGCCCCGTGAGCATGCGATACAGGATCACGCCCAGGGCCCAGATGTCCGTGCGCACATCCGCGTATTTCAGGCTGCGAATCTGCTCGGGCGACATGTAATGGATGGAGCCCATGATGAGGCCAGTCGCGGTCAGGCTCGCCTCCTTGACGGAATCGCCGGTGGCGATGAACTTCGACAGGCCGAAGTCGAGCACCTTGAGGAGGGGAGTCCCGTCGGGGCGGCGGGTGAGGAAGAGGTTCTTCGGCTTGAGGTCGCGGTGGATGATGCCGCGCGCGTGGGCCTCGGCGATCGCCTCGCAGGCCTGGAGGAGGTAGTCGGTGGCCTCGACGAGCGGGAGGGTGCCGCGGGTCTGGAGCACCTGGCCGAGATCGTCGCCGGTCAGGTGCTCCAGCACCATGTAGGCCGCGCCCGAGTCCAGCGCGCCGACGTCGAGGACGCGCGCGATGTGCTGCCCGTCGAGGGCGGCGGCGGCGCGGGCCTCGCGGAGGAAGCGGGCGCCGGCGTCGGGGAGCGCGGCGGCCTCGGGGAGGAGGAACTTGACGGCGACGCGGCGCTCCAGGACGAGGTGCCACGCCGCGAGGACCACGCCCATGCCGCCGGCTCCAAGGACGCGCTCGATGCGGTACTTGCCCGCGAGGACGTCGCCGGGCGCGGGGACGCCGGAAGGAACGGCGGGTTGCTGCGGCATGGTGAGCGGAGAGCGTAGCGGGCAGGTGGCGCAGAGTACAAGAGGCGCACGGCCCTCGGGGAGAAGGGCGGGAGGGCGGCGCCGCGATGATAGGCGGGGACGGACGGCGGCCCTGGAAGCGCTTTGCGGGAGGGGCTATGGCTGGGTAGAGCTGACTCCGCGGGGGGATACGCGGCTGCCGCGCCCCCCGCCTCGCCGGAAGGCGGCGATTACGGCTCGGTGCCGAGCGGCGCGGCGGCCTTCTTCTGCTGGAGCCGGTGCTTGACGGCCCCGAAGATGACCGGCGCCACCGAGACGAAGATGATCAGGTAAACGACCCGCTCGATCTGCTTCGCGTCGAAGACCTTGCCAAGGAAGTACCCGAGGAAGGTCATCGAGAAGACCCAGAGAACGCCGCCCACCACATTGAACATCGCGAAGCGCCGGTACGCCATCTGCCCCACGCCCGCGACCACCGGGGCGAACGTCCGGGCGAACGGCATGAAGCGCGCGAGGATGATCGTCTTGCCGCCATGCTTCTCGTAGAACTTCTGCGTCGCGATCAGGTGATCCTTGCGGAACAGGAGCGACTGCTCGCGCGTGAAGATCTTCGGCCCGGCGCGCCGCCCGATCGAGAAGCCCACCGCGTCGCCGATGATCGCCATCGCCATCAGCGTGACGTTCATCAGGAGCAGGTTCTGGAAGTTCGTCAGATTGAGAGGGTTGATGAGCCCCGCATTGACGAGCACCCCGGCCGTGACGAGCAGCGAGTCCCCCGGGAGGAAGAACCCGATGAGCAGCCCCGTCTCGGCAAAGATGATGATCATCAGGACGGGGTAGCCGCCCCACTCGAGGAGCGACTCGAGCTCCCTCAGCCTGCTGAAAAATTCACGGAGGAGTTCCACGCCCGCTCGATAGCTCACCTCGGCGGCCGCGTCGAACCCCGCGTGCGCCCCTGCCAGGGCGCCCGCCGCCGGCGTCCAGCGCTGTCGTGTTCCCACGGGCGCCGCCGGCCCGCGCGGCAGCTCCGCGCGGCGCGAGAGGCCTCGCCGCCTCGCCGGGCCTCTCCAGCGCCCCGGGGGCGAGCTCCCTGGCCTCGCTCCCCGGAAATCCACCGGGGGGGCGAGCGCGCGGCCGCGCCGGTTGACCGCGCCGGCGGTGGCCGCGCGCGCTACGGCGCATAGCGCGCCAGGTACTCCTTGAGGTGCAGCTTCCGGGCGGTGTTCTCGGACGACATGTAACGTATCGTGCCGAAGATCTCGCGCTCCGGACCCCAGGCCCGATCGTAGCGGCCGAGCACCCAGAAGATGCCCGAGGTGGAGTTCGGGTCGCGGCCGTCGAGCGCATACCGGTCGTTGAGCTCGATCATGACCTCGAGCGCCTCGCGCGGCGTCCGCGACCACTCCAGGATCTTCTTGCCCCAGAGCATGCGCAGGTAGTTGTGGATTCGACCCTCGCGGAGGAGCTCGACCTGCGACGCGTTCCAGATCCGGTCGTGGGTCGCCCCGGCCGCGAGCGCCTCGATCGGGTAGACGCGCGGGCGCCTGTCGCGCGCGTGCTTCTCGAGCGTCGCGAGCGCCCAGTCCGGGAGAGACTCGTAGTCGGTCGGATCGCGCTTCCACGAGAGGCGCGGCCCGTCTCCCTCGCTCGCGCCGAGCGCGAAGGCGTTGAACCCGAGCTCCCGCCAGGTGACGAGCTGCTCGAGGAACGCCTCGGCCGAGGCGCTCATCCCCCAGAACCCCTCGCGGCTGCCGCTCGGCCTCCGGACGCCGTCGTCGGGGCGGCCGAGCCGCTCGGCGCGGAAGCCCTCGCGCCGGGCGACGGCGGCGAAGACCTCGTGCGCCGCGAGGTGGCCGAAATGCAGGTACGGCGACAGGCCGCTCGCCACGCCCGCGTCGGGGTGATCGCGCTCGTCCAGGTAGCGCGGGAGCCGCTCCGAGACGAAGCGCGCGAGCTCCTTGCCCGCCGTCTCCGGGCCGCCCCGGCGCGGCACCGGCGGGACGGCGTGATCGATGGGGAGCGCCGAGAGCGCGGCAGGGTCGCCCCCGAGCAGCGCCGGCGAGGCCGCGGGCCACCGCCGCGCGATCGCGCGGGGGAGGGGAGCCGCCGGTCGGAGCTTCGCCTTCCTCAGCGGATCGACCGCCGGCTGCGCGCCGAGGTGCTCGCCGATCACCCGGTGCCAGAAGATGCGGAACGAGCGCGCGGTCGTGAACACCCGATCGGCCGCGCGGATCGGCAAGAGGCCGTTCGAGTCCACCTGCTCCAGGCGGACCGGCACCTGCCGCGCCGCCGAGGCGACCATCCGGGGGAGAAAGAAGCACGGATAGTCGTCCGTCACCACCACGCACGCCCGCGCCGCGAGCGCGCCGAGCAGCCCCTTGCCGGCCCCCGCGGCGGGCTCGACATAGGGGTGAGCCATGACGCCCGCCGCCGCGAGGCGGCGCGCGTTGTCGGCCATGCCGTCGATCACGAAGCGATGGATCCTGTCGCTCGCCCACCGGTGGCCGCACCGGAGCGCCTCCAGCACGACGAGCGGCCGATCGAGCTCCATCGACCAGGCGACCGCGCGCTCCAGACCGAAATTGTACCTTGTCCGGCGACTCGCGATCATCCAGTAAAGGACGTAGTCGCCGTCCTCGCGGACTGGCATCGCGTTGCGGGTGCGGAGCCGGAGCTCGGGGACGCTGCTCGAGATCACGCGACCTCCTCCACGGCCGGCCCCGCCGGCGAAGGTGGATGGGTGCTCTAGCACAGCCCGACCAGGGCGCGCAGGACACCGCCTGGCAGGATCACCTGGAACTCGCAGGATCACCTGGAAGAGGCCGCGCGCGGGCCCGGCCTCTCGGGCGTCGCCCGCGCTTGCGCCGCAGGGAGGGCGGCCTCAAGTACCGCCGCAGCCGTCATCGCTCGGCGCACGAGGCCTCGGCGCACGAGCCCGACGCGCGAGGAGGGGGCAACATGGCGCTCGATATCCTGAAAGAGCGGGGGATACCGCTCGACCGCCAGTCGTTCAACTGGCGTGATCTCGTCCAGGTGCCGTTCAGCAAGCTCGACGACGACGCCTTCACCCGGGTCCGCGTCATCCTGATGAACGGTATCGAGCTCGAGAGCGTGCGGTTCCTGCACAGCTTCGCGCGCATGAACCGGGATCTGCGGCGCGTGCTCGCCCAGGTGCGGCGCGTCGACCACCACCAGACCACGGTGGTGAACTGGCTCAACCCGCCGGATCAATCGCCGCTGGAGACCACCATCGGATACGAGCAGGTCGCCATCGAGATCACCGCGCACGCGGCGCTCTCCGAGCCGGACCCGTACCTCGCGCAGGTCTATCGTTTCGGCATGCTCGAGGACTACGACCACCTGTATCGCTACTCGGCGCTCCTGGACCGCCTGCAAGGCAAGGACGCGAACAACATCCTGCAATCGTACACCGACGTGACGGTCGGCCGCCCGACCGCGGTGGAGCACCGCGCCCCCGAGGACGACGTGCGCGCGCCCTACGACCGCCGGACCGCGAGCGCGATCACGAAGCTCAACGCGCTCACCATCATGGCCGCCGAGCAGCAGACGCACAACTACTACGTCAACGTCGGTCCGTTCTTCGCGGACCCGGTGGCGCGGCTGCTCTACGCCGAGATCGCCTCGATCGAGGAGCAGCACGTCACCCAGTACGAGGCGATGATCGACCCCGAGGAGACCTGGCTCGAGAAGTGGGTCCTGCACGAGGCCAACGAGGTCTACAACTACTGGAGCTGCCTCCAGCAGGAGCAGAACACCCGCGTGAAGCGGATCTGGGAGCGGTTCCTCGATTACGAGCTCGGGCAGCTCCACGTGGCCATCGACCACTTCAACCGGATCGAGCGGCGCGACGCGGCCGAGATCCTGCCCGCCTCGCTCCCGGACCCGGTCTCGCACAAGAGCCACCGCCAGTTCGTGCGCGACGTGCTCTCCAGGGAGGTGCACCTGCGCGCCGTCGGCGAGGCCATCGTCGACCCGAACGTGGTTCCGGAGAGCGCCGCGACGCTCGCTTACCGGCAGCAGATGAACTCCGCCGGCTCGCCCTCCGAGATCGTGGCCGCGGGATACCAGTTCACGCCGGGCACCGAGCTCTCGCGGCGCGCCGAGAAGATCGACGGACAGAAGGAGGCGACGCCATGAAGCAGATCACGATCGGGACGAACACCACCGGTATCGCGACCTCGCCCATCGACAGCAAGGAGCTCATCGAGTTCGCGCAGGCGATCCCGCCGAGCTCCCCCGGGAGCGAGGCCGACGCCGCGGCGGTCAGGGGTGAGTACGCGCGGGAGTCGGGCACCGTCGGCAGCGTGCCGCCGCCGGTGAGCCTCAAGGGCGTGGTCAAGGCGGCCGGGGAGCTCATCCAGGGCAGGCCGCCCGCGCTCCTCATCGACAAGCTCGGCGAGCGCCTCCAGTTCGAGCGCTCGGGCACGCGCCTCTACGAGGCGCTGATCGCCAAGTACGACGCGGAGGGGAGCTTCGAGGGAGGCCCGACCCGCGCCGACCTCGAGGCGATCCGCGACGACGAGCTCCGGCACTTCGCGCTGCTGAAGCGCGCGATCGAGCGGCTCGGGGCCGATCCGACCGCGATGACGCCCAGCGCCGATATGATCGGCCTGGCGTCGGCCGGCGTGCTCTCGGTCGCCGTCGAGCCGAGGATCAACTTCGGGCAGAGCCTGCAGGCGCTGCTCGTCGCCGAGCTCACGGACAACGACAGCTGGCGGATGCTCATCGACCTGGCGACCGCGTACGGCCAGGACGAGATGGCCGCCGAGTTCCGCGTGGCCGAGCAGCACGAGATGCGCCACCTCGAGCTCGTGCGCGGGTGGCTGTCCTGCAAGCTCGCGCTGGACGCGCGCGGCGAGCCCACCACCACGACGCCGCAGCAAGCCGCCTGACGCCGGCCAGGCGTGCTCCCCGGGCGATCGGGGGCGGTGGGAGGGACGCGGCCGCCGTAGACCGGCCTCCGGGATCTGGGTATGACGCTCGGGGCGCGGGCGCGGCGCATGCGGGGTGCAGCCGGCGGCTCCGCGCCCCGGATGAACCCATGGACCGACCCCTGAAGCTCCGATCGCTGTTCCTGCTGCCCCTCATCGCGCCGCTCGCCTGCGGCGGCGCTCCGGCGCCCGCGCCCGCGCCGCCCCAGCAGGCCGCCGCGCCGACCCCGGCAGCCCCGGCCGCCGCGGCGCCGGCCGCGCCGGCGAAGGCCGCGCCGCGCGCCGACGCGACGCTCCTGCCGCGGAGCATGCTCTTCGGCAACCCCGATCGCGCGTCTCCCAAGATCAGCCCGGATGGCCAGCGGCTCGCGTTCCTCGCGCCCTCGGAGGGCGTGCTCAACGTGTGGGTCGGCCCGGCCGGCGATCCGGCGGCGGCCAGGCCGGTCACGAAGGAACAGAGCCGCGGCGTGCGCACCTTCCTGTTCCCCTACGCGAGCGACTACGTCCTCTATCGCCAGGACAAGGGCGGCGACGAGAACTGGCATATCTACGCCGTCGAGCTCAAGACCGGGCAGATCAAGGATCTCACGCCCTTCGAGGGCATCGCCGCGACGTTCGAGGGGGTGAGCTCGAAGATCCCGGACGAGATCCTGATCGGCATGAACGATCGGGACAAGAAGCTCCACGACCTCTACCGCGTCTCGGTCCGCACCGGCGAGCGCAAGCTCGTGCGGCAGAACGAGGGGTTCGCGGGGTTCGTCGCCGACGACGACTTCAAGGCGCGGCTCGCGGTGCGGATGACGGCCGACGGAGGCCAGGAGTACCTCGACCTCACCGGCAAGGAGCCGAAGCCCTTCGTCGCGTTCGGGCACGAGGACGCCGCCACGAGCGACGCGATCGGCTTCGACGCGACCGGCAAGACGCTCTATTTCCGGGACAGCCGCGGCCGCGACACCTCCGCGCTCGTCGCACTCGACCCGAGGACCGCGAAGCCCGCGGTGCTCGCCGAGGACGCGAAGGCCGACGTCAGCGCGGTGATCGTCCACCCGAGGACGGGCAAGGTGCAGGCGGCGGCCTCCGAGCACGAGCGCAAGCGCTGGCACGTGGTCGACAAGAGCCTCCAGCCGGACCTCGACGCCCTCCGCGCGGTGGCCGACGGCGAGCTCGACGTGCTGAGCCGCTCGCTCGACGACAAGCGCTGGACCGTCGGTTACACCGTCTCCGACGGCCCGGCCCGGTACTACCTCTACGAGCGCGGAACGAAGAAGGCGACGTTCCTCTTCACGAACCGGACGGCGCTCGAGTCGCAGCCGCTCGTGAAGATGCGGCCCGTGGTCATCAAGGCGCGCGACGGGCTCGAGCTCGTGAGCTACCTGTCGCTCCCGCGCGCCGCCGACCCCGACGGGGACGGCACGCCGGACCGGCCGCTCTCGACCGTGCTCCTCGTGCATGGCGGCCCCTGGGCGCGCAGCTCCTTCCGCCTCGATCCGATGCACCAGTGGCTCGCGAACCGCGGCTACGCCGTGCTGAGCGCCAACTTCCGGGGCTCGACGGGGTTCGGCAAGAGGTTCGTCAACGCGGGCGACCTGGAGTGGGCGGGCAAGATGCACGACGACCTGCTCGACGCGGTGGCGTGGTCGATCGCGCAGGGCATCGCCGACAAGGATCGCGTGGCGATCATGGGCGGCAGCTACGGCGGCTACGCGACGCTCGTCGGCCTGGCCTTCACGCCCGAGACCTTCGCCTGCGGCGTCGACATCGTCGGCCCGTCGAACCTCGTGACCCTGCTCGAGTCGATCCCGCCCTACTGGGCGCCGATGCTCGAGCTCTTCGCCAAGCGGGTCGGCGACCCCCGCACCGAGGCGGGCCGCGAGCTCCTGCGCCAGCGCTCGCCGCTCCACCGCGCCGACAAGATCATGCGGCCGCTCCTCATCGGCCAGGGCGCCAACGACCCGCGCGTGAAGCAGGCCGAGAGCGATCAGATCGTCAAGGCGATGAGCAGCAAGGGGATCCCGGTGACGTACGCGCTGTACCCCGACGAGGGCCACGGCTTCGCCCGCCCGGAGAACTCCATGTCGTTCAACGCGATCGCCGAGACCTTCCTCGCGCAGTGCCTCGGCGGCTCCTACGAGCCGATCGGCGGCGACTTCCAGGGGGCGAGCGTCACCGTCCCCGTCGGCGCCGACGTCGTCCACGGCCTCGCCGCGGCGCTCCCCCGGCCCTGATCCCCCGCCTTCCGCGGCCCGCCTGTGCTCGCGCGGCGGGCCGCGCCGCGCGCCGCCGCGTCCCCGGGGCCCCGCCCCGCTACGTCTGCTGCGTCGACGCGGCCCGCGCGCGCCGCCGCGCCCCGGGCTCGTTCACCGGGGGCATGCTCGAGAGGTCGTCGAGCGTCTCCAGCAGCTGCTCCAGGTCGAACGGCTTGTTGATGATCCGCGTCGCGTCCGGGTGGTTCGGGTCGATGCAGAAGCCGGGATCGCTGAGCGCGGTCACGAGCACGACCGGCACCGCTCTCCCCTCGGCCGCGAGCGTCTCCATGAGGCGCGGCCCGTCCAGGAACGGCATCACGCAGTCGAGGACGATGACGTCCGGCAGCGCCTGGGAGCGCAGCCGCTCCAGCGCCTCGAGGGGGTCGGTGTACCCCTCGACATCATACCCTTCTGCCAGCAGCACCTCTTCCAGCGTCTCGACGATGGCGTCGTCGTCGTCGACGATGACGATGCGCCGCCGCCTTCCCCTTGTTGCTACGTCTCCCTGCTCGTCGCTCACGCTCACCTCGGTGGAGAACCCCGGTGTCACTTCTGGGACCGGCTGCTGTCGCCGTCTACCCTCGGACACAGCGTCTGTGCGAATTGTTTACAGGCTCTCCCGGAGCTCGCTCCGGCGGCCCCGGCTCCGCCCTCCACCGGCGCTCCCGCGGGCGACCCCGAGCGGCCTCAGCTCCTCGGCGGGGCCTGTCCGGACGCCTGCAGGAGGTCCGGAGAGCTCCCCATCCTCGTGTGCAGCTGGACGGGCTTCTGGCGCAGCCGGAGGCGCATGTTGACGAGCTCGACGCTGAGCGAGAACGCCATGGCGAAGTAGATGTAGCCCTTGCTGATGTGCTGGCCCATGCCGTCGGCCACGAGCACCACGCCGATGAGCAGCAGGAAGCTCAGCGCGAGGATCTTCATGCTCGGGTGGCGCTGGATGAACGCGCCGATCGTGCCGGCGAAGACGAGCATCACGCCCACCGCGATGAACATGGCCACCATCATGATCGAGACGTGCTGCGCCATGCCGACCGCGGTGATGACCGAGTCGAGCGAAAAGACGATGTCGAGCAGCACGATCTGCGTGATGACGGAGGGGAACGACGCCCTGGCCTTCGTCTGCTGCTCGCTGGGCTCCTCGACCTCGAGCTTGTCGAACATCTCGTGGGTCGCCTTGGCGATCAGGAACAGACCGCCGCCGAGCAGGATCAGGTCACGCCCGCTGAAGTCGTGTCCGAGCAGGCTGAACAGGGTGGCCTTGAGCCCCATCACCCACGAGATCGCGAGCAGGAGGAGCAGCCGCATGCCGAGGGCGAGCAGGAGGCCGATGCGGCGGGCGAGCGGCTGCTGCTCCGGCGGCAGCCTCGCCGTCATGATGGAGAGGAAGACGATGTTGTCGATTCCAAGGACGATTTCCAGCGCGCTGAGCGTCGCGAGCGTGATCCAGCCATCGGCGTGCAGAAAGGCGCTCATGTCGGGCATCGGGGTGGCCCTTTGTAGCATGACGCGGTGCGAATGCCCGCGACGTCTCCTGTGCATCGCCCGCTCCCCGCGGGTTCCGGGGCGATCTTGCTTCCGCGTTCAGGGCGCGCGGGCGGGGCGCCGCGCGCAGGGTACGCAGGGTAAAAGCCAGCGTCGCTGTGGGCGCGCCCATCCAGGTGCCCATCCAGGTGATCGACGCTAGCCGACGCTAGCCGACGCTAGCCGACGCTAGCCGACGCTAGCCGACGCTAGCCGACGCTAGCCGACGCTAGCCGACGCGAGCGCCATGCGTCGCTTGACGCAGGTTGTTGACATCCGGTACAGATGTTATGGAAGTACGATCAAGTGGATCTGCCTCCTTCCTGGCTTCCAGGTGAGCTCCTGAGGGGTGTTGGCGAGCTCGCCGAGGGGTGCTGTGCCTCTTCGCCACACGGGCGAAGCGGCGTGGTCGCCTGTTCTCCACCTGGAACAGGTAGTCTCATGGCGAGGGGGACGACCTCGTGACGCTGGTTCCGAAGGTCGGATTCGGGCAGGAGGCGAGCTGGGCTGCCCGGGGCGGCGCTGACGGGTTATCGCTCGGGCGAGCGCTCTTTGGGGACGATGCGCCGGCCGAGGAGCCGGAGGCGTGCTGGCTGGACGGAGACGAGGTCTGGCTGCGTATCGAGGGGCTCGACCCGAGCTATCCGGTCGTCCTGCTCGGCGCGATGGGCGCCTGGATCGAGCCCGATTACCAGACCTCGTTCCCCTTCGGCAGCGTGGCCTCCGTGCGCCTGTACTTCCGCGGCGTCGAGATCGGCCCGCTCCCCGCCCTGCTGGTGCTGCAGTCGATGGGCCTGCGGGGCCCGCTCATCGGGCTCTCGTTCCAGGAGGTGTCCGCGCGCGCGAGCGGCCAGATCCGCGAGGCGCTGCGCGCCCTCGTCGACGCCGGCGCGGCGAAGGCCGCGGCCTCGAGCCTCTTCAGGTCCTCGGCCGCGGAGGCCGGGCACGTGCGCGAGGTCATCGACGACCCGCGGCGGGTGCGCGACATCCTGAGCGTCCTCCTGCGCAAGAAGGGCATCGTCCGCCGCGCCGCCGAGAGCGCGCCGTCGCTGTGCGTGATGCTCAGCGAGGTGGAGGTCGGGACGGTCCGCTGGTTCGGCATCGAGGGCTGGAGCGAGGCGGCGGCGGTCGAGATCGCCGGGCACAGCTCCGTCTTCCGTTTCAACATCCGGGCGGAGCAGGTGCGCCCGGGCGAGATCGTGTCCGCGCTGCCGGCGCGGGTGGAGCGCCTCCGCCGGAGCCTCCATGAGCGGGGCGTCGAGGTCGAGCTCACCGCGCGCTTCCTGCACCCCGACTGGCTCCACCTGCCGCCGGTCGAGGCCGAGGTGGTCGACGTGTCCTTCGCGAGCCTCAGGCTCGCGCTCGGGGAAGGGCAGCCGCCGCTGCACGCGAGGCTCAAGCTTGCGCTGGAGCTCCCGGACGGCGACGACGGGGTGATTCACCTGAAGGGCGAGGTCCGGTCGGTGTCCGCGGGCGAGGGCGCCGCCGCGCAGCTCTGCAGCGTGCAGGTCGTCGCCGCGAAGCGCGAGGACGAGCGGCGCTGGCTGCGGCTCGTGTCCCGCATCCTGCACGCGACCACCTACGGGGGGACGGCCTGGCAGGCGGAGTTCTGGGATCTCTTCGCCTCGTCGGGCTACTTCAACCTCTCCGGGCGGCGCCCGGAGAACTTCGAGGCCATGAGGCCGAGCCTCATGAGGATGGCGCAGCGGGCCGCGGCGGTGCCGCACCTCCTGCACAACGTCACCTGCCTCTCCGAGCACGGCATCGAGGGCAATTTCTCGGTGATGAAGCCTTACCACAGCACGTGGATGTTTCATCAGCTCGCAAAGCGGCCCAAGAGCGCCTCCAACCTGAGCTCCCGGCAGGTGCTCCGCGACATCTTCACGCGCTGCTGCGAGTACGCGCTGGCCGACCCGGAGTGCCGGTGGGTCATCGTCTACGCCGAGGCGCACGTCGCGTGGAACGAGCGGTCGTTCTTCGAGTTCGCCCGCAGGCACGAGGCGACAGGGCTCGTGCTGTCGCTGCCGTTCCGCCTGATGGGCGTCGATGTCCCGGCGCTGCCCCCCGAGCCCTCCTGGGCGGACGCCGCGCCGTTCGAGATCGGCGAGGCGACCCCGCCGGAGCAGGCGGCGCTCCTCGGCCAGCTGTGCGCGACGTCGCCGCGCATCTACGCGGAGGCGCTCGATCTCGTGCCGGGCAGGCTCGCGCTGGGCCCCTGCATCGAGCGCTGGCGCAGCGCGGGGCTCGAGCGGGATCGCGCGCTGCTCGTGGCGCGCCAGCGCGGCGAGCCGGTGGCGGCCGCCATCCTCGAGCTCGGCGAGCTCGGCACGAACCTCTTCCGGCTGCTCGACTCGGTCCGTCTCGTCCCCATGCGCCCCGGCGGGGACGCCGCCTTCGCCCCGCTGCTCGACGCCGCGTGCGGCTGGTTCCGGAGCCACGATCGGCCGTCGTTCATCTGCTTCGGCGAGCGCGGTAGGGTGAGCTACGAAGGGACTGCCGGACTGAACGACCTCGGCGAAGGGCGGCTGTGGATCATCGCGAGGGAGCTCATTCCGGAGTTCGCAGAGCATGTCTACCAGCTCACCGAGCCAAAGCCGCCGCCGCGCTAGCTCGGTTCAGGTCCCCATCCCAGCTCCCTCACCGAGGCGGCATGTACCGAATCAAGATCGACAAGATCAACGCCCTCATCGAGGTCACGTTGCAAGGCGTCGTGCGCACGGAAGAGGCGCACGCGTATGCCGTCGAGTACGCGAAGGCGCTCGGCTCGCTCTGCGGCCGGAAGATCCGCGTCCTCGTGGATTTCCGGGGGTTCTCCATCGCCTCCGAGGAGGCGACGGAGCTCCTCCGCGACATCAAGGCGACCTCGGCCGCGATGGGGGTGATCCGGACCGCCGAGCTGGTCCAGAGCGACCTCGCCGCGCTGCAGGCGGGCCGCATCGCCCGGGAAGCGGGCACCGCGGAGCTCGTGCGGGTCTTCAAGGACGAAGGCGCGGCGCGCAGCTGGCTCCTCGGCGACCGCGCGGCGCCGTGAGGCGGGCGGCCGCCGGGACGGCGGCCCGGGTCAGCGCGCGACGAGCACGTCCTCGGGGGGGCGCCGGAGCGAGCGCGTCGAGGGCGGCCCCGCGAGCGACAGGCGGAAGAGCAGGATCTCCGCCGTCGCGTCGGTGACGTCGAACAGCCGGACGTACCGCTCCCGGAGCTCCCTCGCGACCGCCGCGGTCTCCGGCTCCATCCCCTCGCCGCCGCCGCGGATGAGCCGCGCGAACAGGTAGGGCAGCGTCGCCATCGGGTAGACGGCGATCCCCAGCTGCGTCGCGGTGAGCCACGCCCGCTCGAGCGCCCTGCCGCCCTGGAAGTAGTCGGCGAGCCCGGCGCGCGGCAGGGTGATCAGCGCGACGGCCATCGCGCCGGTGATCGCCTTGCGCGCCGCCTTCTCCAGCGCCCTTCCGCCGCCCCAGCGCCGCACGAGCTCCATCGCGCGATAATCCCGGCAGATCCTGAACCCCGCGAGATCGGCCGGCGAGAGCTCGAACGCGCCGACGAAGAGGCCGTCCCGGCGCGCCTCCGCCTCCGCCTCGGTCCAGCGGATCTCCTTCATCAGGTCGGCGTGCGTGCTCTGCGCGAGCAGCCGGAGGCGATCGCCGGCGCCGATGAGCGCGGCGATCTCCTCGAGCGCCGCCGGCGCTTCGAGCAGCTGGAGGTCCGCCCCGGGGACGGACCGGACCGCCGCGGCGAGGGCGGCCCGGTGCTCGTCCGCGAGCGCCGCCCGCTGGCTCGGGCGCCGGTTCGTGTGCCGGAGCCCGATGGAGTCCGCGAGGCGATCCATCGCGTGGCCCTCGGCGCCGCTCACCGGCGCGCCGAAGAAGTCGAACGTCGCCGCCAGGTCCTCGCCGCCGAGCGGGAAGGGCGAGAGGCGCACGCTCAGCCCCTCGCGGTGCGCGGCGAGGACGACGTTCTCGGCGGCCGCGCCGAGCGCGACCACGCCGCCCGCCCCCTGGAAGTCGGCGAGCGAATCGGAGCGCGCCCGATCGTGGAACAGCCCGAGGCGGCGCGCCTCGTAGACCCAGAGCCAGGGCTGGCAGTTGCCGCCCGAGGGCGCCGCGATCCCGGCCGCGACGAGCCGCCGGAGCCGCTCCGGATCGAGCGGGACGGCGCCGGCCTCTCCGCCGGGCGGGAGCGCGAGCGACGCGGGATCGAGCGCCGGGCCGCGCGGCGCGGGCGACGCGCCCGGACCTCCGGCCGGCGCGCCCTCTGGACCGCTGATGATCTGCTCCAGGTCGACGTAGTACCGGCCCGACCGCACCGGCTCTCCCAGGACGAGCCGGCGCGCCGTGTCCGCGGCCGCCGCCCCGCCGTGGACGACCGCCGACCCGAGCTGCGGCCACGTGCTCACCGTCTGCTGCACCTCGATGAGCGTGGCGCCGAACCGCGTGGAGAGCGTGTCTTGCCCGATGATCTGCATCACATAAGGCACCTTGTCCTCCGTCGACAGGCCGCGGATGCGCTCGGGCCTGAGGTCGCCGACGAGCCCGTGGAGGATCGGCCGGTCCGGCTCCAGATCGAAGCGCTCGACGTCGATGAGCCCCCTGTCGCTCGTGTCCATCAGGACCGGTATGCGGTGCGCGCGCGCCCTGAAGCGGATCTCCAGCTTGATATCGAGGCTGTCGCACTCGTCCACGACGAGATCGAGCTTGCCTTCGCCCTCGTCCTCGCCCTCGTTCCTTCCAAGCAGGAAGCGATCCATGTTGTCCGGAGTGACCCCTTCGGAAAAGCACTTTACTTTGAAGAACGGGTCGAGCTCGGCGATGTCGCGCGCGGTGGCGACCACCTTGGGCACGTCGAGGTTGTGCACGCCGGTCCGGATCCGGTTCATGTTCGAGAGCTCGAGGTGGTCGAAGTCGGCGATGCGCAGCTCGCCGGCGCTCCGCTCGAGCGCGATGGTCAGCGCCACCGACTGGCCGACGGAGAGCCCGACGACGCCGATCCGCCGCCCGGCGAGCGTCTCCTGCTCTTCGGGGCTGATCTTGTACCTGTTGCGGTTGGTCCTGAGCTCGACGAACTCGGCCTCATCGAGCAGGTGCACGAGGCGGTGCGACCACGGGTAGTGGACCCACACGCCGTACGCCTCCCGCGGGGCGCCGCGGAGGTGCTCCTCGACGAGCCGCGCGATCTCGCGCTCCTCGAGGGTGCGGCTCGGGTGCCGCGTCTTGACCAGATCCGCGAGCTGCCGGTCGATCGCGTCGAAGACCTGGACGCGCGCGTCGTCGCGGAGCAGGCGCCCGAGCTCCTCGGCGTCCGCCCCGCGCGCCGGCCGGAAGAAGCGCGGCCGCGACTCGGTCGATTCTGCGTCTCGTCGCCGAGGAGAAGAGATGAGCTCTTGCCAGCTGGTCATGGCCACCGTGGTATCACGGTCGCTCCCGGCGCGTCGCGGCGCCGGGCGCCGGCGCCGCCGCGGCCCCACGAGAGCCCCGGATCAGCGCGGCGTGCGGGGCGCCCGGCCCTCGATCTCGAGCCGCATCCGCGCGACCTTGTGGTGCACCATGGCGGCTTCGGGCCCGCTGATGTCGAGATAGCGCAGGGCGCCCGCGATGTCGTTGCCCCGGAACGACCTGACCCTCGGGTTGAACCAGCTGAGCGCTATCGTGATCTGCCGGACGAGCAGCGCATCGGTGCAGATCGCCACCGTGAGCGTGTGGTTGCTTACAAAATCGTTGACGGACGCGCGCTGCTTCGCGTTGGGGCCCCCTCCGGCGGTCACCACCAGAGTCCTGGAGCAGGTGGGGGGGAGCGCCAGCACCGTCTGCATGTAGAGCTCCCAGTCCTCGTCGTTCGGCGGTTCCCTGCCGTGGACGGCGATGAGCACGTGCTCCGTCGTGTCGAACAGCATGGTGGGTAGGGTCATCGTCTCACCGAGCGCACGCAGAGCTTACGTCGTCGCGCCGCCGAGCCGCCAGTTCGCGCAGGCATCGTCCTCTGACATCGCCGGGCGGCCGATGACAGGGCCAGGGTTCGTGAGATCCATGGCGTTGCACCTAGGACGGTTCGATTGACGCAGCAACGCTCGGGAGCGACTTTCGACGCGGTGCTGGCGCCATGCGGCGCGCAGGTCTCGGCGCCGGGCTGCGCGCGTCGCCGTGCCGGATCGGCCTGGAGGGCCGCGGTCGATGACGCCGCCCGAACGGGGCGACGTCATCGACCGCGCGGCCGGACCAGGGCGTACCTGAGTTGTTTCGAATGGATTTCATGACGTGCTGCTGGGCAGTTGCACCGGGGGCTGTCAGCTACGCTGTGGTCTATACTACGGAATGTGCGTGGAGGGTCTTTCGCACGGCGGCTGCGGCGCGGGCACGTCGCACCGAGGCTTGACGGAGGACCCCCACCGCATGTAGCGCTCGATCGGTGGGTTGTATTGTCCAGCGGACAGGGCCGGCGCCCTGCTTGCTGCGGATGTCAATGGGACCACCTCGCCGGGGGAAAGGTGTTTCGCGATGCGCGTGCTCGAAAACTTCGTCGGCGGCGCCTGGTCTCGCTCTTCGGGGACGACGCACCTCGAGGTGAAGAACCCGGCCACCGGGGAATCTCTCGCGAAGGTCCCGCTCTCGACCGCGGCGGACGTCGACGCGGCGGTGAAGGCCGCGCAGGCGGCGTTCCCCGGCTGGAGCGCGACGCCGCCGGTGCAGCGGGCGCGCTACCTCTTCAAGATGCGCGAGGTCTTCGACGCCCACCGCGACGAGATCGCGGCCATCTGCACCTCCGAGCACGGCAAGACGCTGGTCGAGGCCAGGAACGACTTCGGCCGCGGCATCGAGAACATCGAGCACGCGGCCGGCATCCCGGCCCTCATGATGGGACAGGCCCTCGAGGACGTGGCGTCCGGGATCGACTGCCACACGGTCCGCCAGCCGCTCGGCGTCTTCGCGGCGATCACGCCGTTCAACTTCCCTCCGATGGTCCCGCTCTGGTTCCTGCCCTACGCGATCGCCACGGGGAACACCTTCGTCCTCAAGCCGTCGGAGCAGGTGCCGCTCTCGCAGCAGCGCATCTTCGAGCTGATCGAGCAGGTCGGGCTGCCGCCCGGGGTCGTGAGCCTGGTCCACGGCGGCCGCGACGTCGTGAACGCCTTCTGCGCGCACAGGGACATCGCGGGCGTCTCGTTCGTCGGCTCGTCGACGGTCGCGCGCCACGTGTACAGGAGCGCCGCCGAGGCGGGCAAGCGGGTCCAGGCGCTCGGCGGGGCGAAGAACTTCCTCGTGGTGATGCCGGACGCCGATCGGCTGAAGACGATCGGCAACATCGCCGAGTCGATCTATGGCTGCTCGGGCCAGCGGTGCCTGGCGGGCAGCGTCGTCGTGTGCGTCGGCGACGCATACGAGGCCGTGCGCGAGGGGCTCGTCCGCCACGCGAAGGCGATCGTGCTGGGCGACGGGGCGACGCAGGGCGTGACCATGGGCCCGGTGATCTCGGCGGCGCACCGGGACCGGGTGGTCTCGTACATCGCCAAGGGCGTGTCGGAGGGGGCGACGCTCCTCCTGGACGGCCGGGACGCGCAGGTCGAGGGGTATCCGGACGGCAACTGGGTCGGGCCCACGGTCTTCGACGACGTGCGGCCGGGGATGGTGATCGCGACCGAGGAGATCTTCGGCCCGGTCGCCTGCCTGATGCGCGCGAACGACCTCGACGAGGCGATCGCGATCGCGAACCGGAGCGAGTACGGCAATGCGGCGTCGATCTTCACGTCGAGCGGCCGCGCCGCGCGCGAGTTCCAGCACCGCGTCGCCGCCGGGATGGTCGGCGTGAACATCGGCGTCGCGGCGCCGATGGCCTTCTTCCCCTTCGGCGGCCAGAAGGGCAGCTTCTTCGGCGACCTGAAGGCGCACGGCCCGACGGCCATCGACTTCTACACGGAGCGCAAGATCGTCATCACGAGGTGGTTCTGATGGCACGAAACGTACTTGGCGGGCTCATCCAGTGCTCGACCCCGATCCACGACGAGGGCGCCTCGGTCCTCTCGATCCGGGACGCGATGTTCGAGAAGCACCTCCCGCTCATCGACGAGGCGGGGAAGAAGGGGGTGCAGATCCTCTGTTTGCAGGAGGTCTTCAACACGCCTTATTTCTGTCCCTCCCAGGACGCGATCTGGTGCGACGTGGCCGAGCCCGTCCCCGGCCCGACGGTCGAGCGGCTCGCCGCCTACGCCAAGAAGTACAAGATGGTGATGATCATCCCCATCTACGAGCGGGAGATGGCGGGCGTCTACTACAACACGGCGGCCGTGGTCGACGCCGACGGCACGTACCTCGGCAAGTACCGGAAGACGCATATCCCGCACACGAACGGGTTCTGGGAGAAGTTCTTCTTCAAGCCGGGGAATCTCGGATATCCCACGTTCCAGACGCGGTATGCGCGGATCGGCGTGTACATCTGTTACGATCGCCACTTCCCGGAGGGGGCGCGGCTGCTCGGCCTGAACGGCGCCGAGATCGTGTGGAACCCCTCGGCGACGGTCGCCGGGCTCTCCCAGTATCTCTGGAAGCTCGAGCAGCCCGCGCACGCCGTGGCCAACGGCTACTTCATCGCCGCCTCGAACCGCGTCGGCACCGAGGCGCCGTGGAACATCGGCAAGTTCTACGGCACGAGCTACTTCTGCGACCCGCGGGGCAGCTTCCTCGCGACAGGGAGCGAGGACAAGGACGAGCTCGTGGTCGCCGAGATGAACCTCGACCTGATCGAGGAGGTCCGGCGGACGTGGCAGTTCTACAGGGACCGCCGGCCCGAGAGCTACGGTGAGCTCACGAAGCAGCTGCCCTGAGGGCCCTCGGCCGCGGCGATGAGGACGGCGGCGCTGGCCGAGCCATGCGACGTCCACCGCGAAGGCACCAGCAGCGCCGGGGCGCTGGTCGCGGCCGGCACTCTCCCCCGGCGTTTCCCTCGCCATGGCGGCGCCGTCCCCCGGAGGGGACCCGCCGCCCGGCGCGCACCCGCGGAGGAGCAACATGGGCATCCTGATCAAGAACGGCGAGATCATCACAGCGAGCGACCGGTTCATCGGCGACGTCTACTGCGAGGACGGGAAGATCGCGGCCGTCGGCGCGGGGCTCGCGAAGGAGCGCGCGGGAGACACGGTGATCGACGCCTCGGGGCAGCTCGTCTTCCCGGGCGGGGTCGACGCCCACGTGCACATGGAGCTGCCGTTCATGGGGACGGAGAGCTCGGACGACTTCGAGACAGGCACCGCGGCGGGCGTGGCCGGGGGCACGACGTCGATCATCGATTTCGTGATCCCGAGCCGCGGTCAGCCGCTGCTCGACGGGCTCGCGATGTGGAACGAGAAGGCGAAGAAGGCGGTGTCCGATTACGCCTTTCACATGGCCGTCACCTGGTTCGGCGACGACACCCTGAAGGAGATGGCCGCCTGCACGCGCGAGCACGGCATCCCGTCGTTCAAGACCTTCATGGCCTACCGCGGGGCCATCGGCGTCGACGACCCGGAGCTCATCCAGGTGATGGAGGCCGCCAAGGGCCTCGGCGCGCTCGTGACCGTCCACGCCGAGCACGGCGACGCGGTCGTGGCGCTCCAGAAGAAGCTGCTGAAGCAGGGCAAGACCCACCCGCGGCACCACGCCGAGAGCCGGCCCCCGCCGATCGAGGGGGAGGCGACGGGGCGCGCGATCATGCTCGCCCGGGTGCTCGGCGAGCCGATCTACATCGTGCACCTCACCTGCAAGGAGGCGCTCGCCGCGGTCGCCGAGGCGCGGGGCCGCGGTCAGGTGGTCATGGCCGAGACGTGCCCTCAGTACCTCCTGCTCGACGACTCGGTCTACGACAAGCCCGGCTTCGAGGGCGCGGCCTACGTGATGAGCCCGCCGATCCGGCCGAAGGGCCACCAGGACGCGCTGTGGGCCGCGCTGTCGACGGGGCTCATCCAGACCGTGGCGACCGATCACTGTCCCTTCAACCAGGTCGGCCAGAAGGACATGGGCAAGGACGATTTCTCGCGGATCCCGAACGGCGCCGCCGGCATCGAGCACCGGCTGGCGCTGCTCTGGACCTACGGGGTGCTCGCGGGGCGGATCGACGTCCACCGCTTCGTCGATCTCTTCTCCACGCAGCCGGCCAAGATCTTCGGGCTGTACCCGCGCAAGGGCTCGATCGTGCCGGGCGGCGACGCGGATCTCGTGGTGTTCGACCCGAAGGGGACGAGCACGATCTCCGCCAAGACCCACCATCACCGGTGCGACCGGAGCATCTTCGAGGGCTTCGAGGTGAAGGGGAGGCCGACGCACGTCGTCGTGAACGGCCGGGTGCAGTGCTCGGACGGCAAGCTCGACGTGGAGCGCGGCGCCGGGCGCTACCTGCCGCGCCGGCTCAGCCCGACCCAGGGCTCCCGGGCCGCGTAGTCGAAACCGCAGGAGCGCACGAGCACGAGCATGACCCGAGCCCCGACCCGCCTCTCAGCCCTCCCGTCCGGCCGGATCGAAGAGCGATTCGAGGACAAGAGCCCGCGCTACACCGAGTCCGAGGCGATCGCCGAGGCGAACCGGTGTCTCTACTGCGTCGACGCGCCCTGCGTGAAGGCGTGCCCGACCTCCATCGATATCCCGAGCTTCATCCGGAAGATCGCGACGGGCCAGGTGAAGGGCGCCGCCCGCACCATCCTCACGGCCAACCTGCTCGGCCAGTCGTGCGGGCAGGCGTGCCCCGTGGAGGTGCTCTGCGCGGGCGACTGCGTCTACAAGGCGTGGGGGCGCGAGCCGATCGCGATCGGCCGCCTCCAGCGCCACGCCGTCGAGTCGGCGCTCGCGCGCGATCCGCGGCTCTTCCGGGCGAAGCCGCCCACGGGCCGGAGCGTCGCGCTCGTCGGCGCGGGGCCCGCGTCGATCGCCGCGGCGGGCTACCTCGCCCTCGAGGGGCACCGCGCCGTGATCTTCGAGCAGCGGTCGATCCCCGGCGGCCTGAACACGCTCGGGATCGCGCCCTACAAGATGAAGGGGGACGAGGCGCTCCGCGAGCTCTCCTGGGTGCTGTCGCTCGGGGACATCGAGCTCCGCACCGGCGTCTCGGTGGTCGAGCGGGCGACCGCGCCGGGGGAGGTCTCGGCGCGCGACCTGCTCGCCGAGCACGACGCGGTCTTCCTGGGGCTCGGCCTCGGCGCCGACGCGCGCCTCGGCATCCCCGGGGAGGACGGCGAGGGCGTGGTGGGCGCGACCGCGTTCATCGAGCGGCTCAAGGCCGATCCGCGCCTCGATCTCGCGGGCGTGCGGCGCGCGGCCGTCGTCGGCGGCGGCAACACGGCGCTCGACGTCGCGCACGAGCTCGCGCTGCTCGGGGTCGACGTGGCGATCGTGTACCGCCGCTCCGAGGCCGAGATGTCGGGCTACGCGCACGAGCTCGAGGGCGCGCGGATCGCCGGCGCGCGGCTCGTCGAGAACCGGGTGCCGGTCGAGGTGGTGCGCGAGGGCGGGCGGGTCGTCGCGCTGCGGGTCGCGCCCGCGGACGCGCGGCCGGCGGCGCAGGGCCCCGCGCCGGCGCCGGTCGACGAGGAGCTCGTGCCGGCCGACCTCGTCGCGGTCGCGATCGGGCAGAGCCGGGCGACGCGGATGGCGCTCGCGTTCGAGGGCGTGGCGCTCGACGCGCGGGGGCGCGTGGTGGTCGACCCGGCGACGCACCGCACGGGCAACCCGAAGGTCTACAGCGGCGGCGACTGCGTGAACGGCGGCAAAGAGGTCGTCAACGCGGTCGCCGAGGCGAAGATCGCCGCGCGCGCGATGCACGAAGCGATGATGACGCGGCCGGGCGACGCGACGCCCGGGACCGCACCGCAAGGGAGCTGAGCGATGGCCGACCTCTCTATCGACTTCGCCGGGATCAAGAGCCCGAACCCGTTCTGGCTCGCCTCGGCGCCGCCGACGAACACCGGCGATCAGGTCCGGCGCGCCTTCGACGCCGGCTGGGGCGGCGCCGTCTGGAAAACGCTCGGAAACCCGATTGTCAACGTGTCGAGCCGCTTCGGAGGCATCGATTACGGCACCATGCGGCTCATGGGGCTCAACAACGTCGAGCTCATCACCGACCGCCCGCTCGACGTGAACCTCCGGGAGATGCGCGAGGTCAAGCGGCGCTATCCGGGCCACGCGCTCATCGCCTCGCTCATGGTCGAGACGAAGGACGAGTGGCGCGAGATCATCCGCAAGGCCGAGGACACGGGCGCCGACGGGCTCGAGCTCAACTTCGGCTGCCCGCACGGGATGTGCGAGCGCGGCATGGGCTCGGCCGTCGGCAACGAGCCGGCGGTCCTGGAGGAGATCGCGCGGTGGGCCGTCGAGTTCGCGACGACGCCGGTCATCGTGAAGCTCACGCCCAACGTCGGCGACATCGTCGAGCCGGGCGAGGCGGTGCTCCGCTCGGGGGCGCACGGCGTCTCGCTGATCAACACGATCAAGTCGCTGATGGGCGTCGATCTGGAGCGGATGGTCCCGCTGCCGCGGGTCGGCGGGGCGTCGACCAACGGCGGCTACTGCGGGCCCGCGGTCAAGCCGATCGCGCTCCACCTCATGAGCCAGCTCGCGCGCCACCCCGAGATCGGCCGGCTGCCCATCTCGGGCATCGGCGGCATCTCGAGCGCCCGCGACGCGGCGGAGTTCATCGCGCTCGGCGCGACGAGCGTGCAGGTCTGCACCGCGGTGATGCACCACGGCTACCGCATCGTCGAGGAGATGATCGAGGGGCTCGGCGACTGGCTCGACGAGCACGGGATGCGCTCGGTGAGCGAGCTCCGGGGCAGGGCGGTCCCGCAGGTGCAGGAGTGGGGCGATCTCGACCTCTCGTACCGCGTGGTCGCGGACATCAGCGCCGAGAAGTGCATCGGGTGCCAGCTCTGTTACGTGGCCTGCATGGACGGGGCGCACCAGTGCATCCACCTGCCGGGGAGGACGGAGGCAGAGGCGCGCGCGGCGGGCCACACCCACCTCCCGAAGGTGATCCCGGATCGCGCCGTGACGGCGAACCCGAGCGGGGTCGCCGCGCCGTCGCGCGTCCCGTTCGTGGACGAAGAAGAGTGCATCGGCTGCAACCTGTGCGCGCTTGTGTGCCCGGTCTCCGGGTGCATCACGATGAGGGAGGTGCCTTCAGGCAGGCCGCCTGAGACGTGGAACGACCGTGTCCAGAAGGGGACAGACTTCGTGCCTGGCGGGCTGGAAGCCACCGCCCGCGCGCGGAGCTCATGATCCCGGGCTCCTGACCCGCCGGCCTGGAGCCCGCGACGATCGCGAACGCGCACGCGCCGGCGGAGTTGGCAGGGAGGAGCATCGATGTCGCTGACGAACGAAGATCTCGCGCCCACCCCGGAGGCGGCGCGCACCTGGAAGCTCGGGCATTTCGCGGCGCTCTGGGTCGGGATGGCCGTCTGCATCCCCACGTACACGATGGCCTCGGGGCTCATCGATCAGGGGATGAGCTGGCGGCAGGCGCTCGCGTGCGTGGCGCTCGGCAACGTCATCGTGCTGCTCCCGATGATCCTGAACGCCCACGCGGGCACCCGGTACGGCATCCCGTTTCCGGTGTTCGCCCGCGCGTCGTTCGGCGTGACGGGCGCGAACGTGCCGGCGGTGCTGCGCGCGCTGGTCGCCTGCGGGTGGTTCGGCATCCAGACGTGGCTCGGCGGGCAGGCGCTCTGGCAGCTCCTCGTCGCGCTCCTGCCCTCGGTGGAGGCGCCGCTCACCTCGGCGGCGTTCAAGGGGGTGATCGGCATCCACCCCGGCGAGCTCCTCGGCTTCGCCGTCTTCTGGGCGATCAACCTCCATTTCATCCTGAAGGGGACGGAGTCGATCAAGTTCCTCGAGGCGTGGGCGGCGCCGTTCCTCATCGTGATGGGCCTCGTGCTGCTCGGCTGGGCGTACGCCAGCGCGGGTGGGTTCGGCCCGATGCTGTCGCAGCCATCGAAGATCCCCGAGGGGCAGCTCCTCAGCGTGTTCGCGCCGAGCCTCACCGCGATGGTCGGGTTCTGGGCCACGCTCTCGCTGAACATCCCGGACTTCACGCGGTTCGCGCGCAGCCAGCGCGATCAGGCGATCGGCCAGGCGCTCGGCCTGCCGGCGACCATGGTGCTGTTCTCGTTCATCGGGGTCGCGGTCACCTCGGCCACGCCGGTGATCTTCGGGGAGCTCCTCTGGGATCCGGTGAAGCTGATGGCCCGGATCGGCGGTCCGTTCATCACGGTCCTCGCGATGGTGGGCCTGTCGGTCGCCACGCTGTCGACGAACCTGGCCGCCAACGTCGTCTCGCCGGCCAACGACTTCTCCAACCTCTCGCCCCACCGCATCTCGGCGAGGGCGGGCGGCGTGATCACGGCCGTCCTCGGCGCGGTGATCCTGCCGTGGAAGCTCATCGAGTCGTCGAAGGGGTACATCTTCACGTGGCTCGTCGGCTACTCCGCGCTCCTCGGCCCGATCGGCGGGATCCTCATCGCCGATTACTTCCTGCTCCGGAAGACGCAGCTCGACGTGGACGACCTGTACCGGCGCGGCGGAGCCTACGAGTACCAGGGCGGGGTGAACTGGCGGGCGATGGCGGCCCTCGCGATCGGCGTGCTCATCAACCTGCCCGGCTTCCTGGCCGAGGCGATCCCGTCGATGAAGGACGCCGTCCCGGAGGTGATGCGGTCGATCTACACGTATGCGTGGTTCGTGGGGTTCTTCGTCTCGGGAGGGCTCTACCTGCTGTTCTCGCTGGCCGGCCGCGCGGAGCCCGCCGCGGCGCGGCGGGCGTCGCCGGCGCGCTGAGGCGGGAGGGGCGCCGCGCGCGCTCGGGTCACGGGGCGAGCTTCACGACGAACGCGTCCCCGTTGTCGTACGTGCCGGCGCCGATCACGTTGCCGGCGCTGTCCACGGCCACATCGAGGATCCCGCCGTTGCTCATCTCGTCGATCGGGTCGACCGACCACAGCACGTCGCCCGAGGGCGAGAGCTTCGCGATCGCGCCGTTCGGGTTGATGATCGCATTGCCGGCCCCGTCGACGGCGACAGCATGGAGGTTGTAAAAGACGCCTTCCGGGCCGAGGCCGGTCGTGTCGACGCTCCACAGAGGCGCGCCCGAGGCGGAGAACCTCGTCACGGCGCCGCCGAAGGCGACGACAAGGTCGCCGGAGGGGGCCACGGCGACCTCGGCCGCCTGCGGCGTGCCGGAGACGATCTGGCTCCACACGTGCTGGCCGGCCGCATCGAACTTCGCCAGGTACATGCCGTCCTCCGCCGGCGAGCTCGTGAGCGGCCCGCCGCCGAGGTCGAGGATGCCGGCGTAACTGCCGAGCACGATGACGTTGCCGGCGCCGTCCACGGCGACGCTCCGGGGGCCGCTCTGGTACGGGGCCGTCGGGAAGGTCTTGGCCCAGATCGGCGCGCCCGCCCCGTCGAGCCGCGCGATCAGCAGCTCGCTGCCCGGCCCGCCGCCGAGCGTGCCGGTGCCGAGATCCACCGTGTCCCGGATGACCGCCGCGAGCGCGGCGCCCGAGCCGGCCCGGGCGACCTCGATGTGTTCGAGGCCGTCGAGCTGCGCGACGAGATTGCCTGACGCGGTGAACCTCCGCAGCTCGAAATCCGCGCCCGCGAGCAGCTCGCCGGACCCGGACTCTGCGACGCTCAGGTAGGCGCTGATGCCGGCCGGGCGCCTGTCCCACACGTAGCTCCCGGCGGCGTCGAGCTTCGCGAGGAACCCGCTCGTGTACAGGTCGACGGACGTCGGGTTGCCCTGCCCGGCGAAGTCGATCGGACCATAGGCGTAGCCGCCGAAGATCACGCTGTCCCCGCTGCCGACCGTGACGGTGTACGCGCGCATCCCCTCGCCCCAGCCGTTCTCGAAGAGCCTGCTCCAGAGGAGGGCGCCGGGGGCGCACGGCGCGCAGCTCGGACCCCCGCAGTCCACGGCGGACTCGGCGCCGTTCCGGATCCCGTCCTCGCAGGTGTCGTGGTAGCAGACCGTGAGCGCCGGCCGCTCGGCGGCGCTGCCGCTCTCGCTGCTCCGCAGGGTGCTCCGGGTGACCGCGGCCTCCTCGAGCAGCACGCCGTGGTTGTCGGCCGCGCCGCTCACCCAGGCCTGCGCGAGCGCGGTCACGTCGACGGTGCGGAAGCCGGTGGTGCCGCCGGTCCCGCCGGTGACGAAGGAGGCCTCGATCGCCGGATCGAAGTGGCCGCCGGCGCCGAAGCTGCTCCACGTGACGGTCGACTCCGACCAGGGGGCGGTGGCCCGGTGGACGCGCACGGCGCTGCTCTCGACCTTGTAGGTCTGGTAGAGCGACAGCGTCGCCGAGGCGATCTCCGCGCTCGCCGGGACGCCCGCGAGGTCGAACCGGAGGAGGCTCCGCCGGACGCCGCCCGTGCCGGTGCCCGTCGTGAGCGTGGTGCTCGCGCCGTCGTTCCAGGAAGGCGATACCTGCCAGATCGTCGCGTCGGCCACCCCGCCGTCCAGGCCGCGCCGGAAGGTCACGCACTGCGGGTCGCACGCGTCGCCGAGGCCGTCGGCGTCGCCGTCCACCTGCGAGGGGTTCGCGGCGGCAGGGCAGTTGTCCTGCGCGTCGACCACCCCGTCCCCGTCGCCGTCCTGCGCCATCTCGAACGCGTAGGCGGGTGAGCCCACGAGGACCGAGCTCCCCGACACGGCGACCGCTTTGCCGAAGCCGCCGAAGGTCGGGCCGCTGCCGGTGAGCTTGGCCTGCTCGGTCTCGATCCACTCGCCGGACGCCGGCGAGAAGACGTACGCAGCCCCCGCGTCCGGCTGGCCGAAGCGATCGGCCTGGATCGCGCCGGCGACCGCCACGTCGCCGGAGATCGCCACCGCCCCTCCCAGGCCGTCGCCGGTCGCGCCGTCGGTCCCGATCAGCCTGGAATCCTGGCTCCAGCCGCTGCCCACGCGGTCGAACACGTAGGCCATGCCGCGCCCGTGCTTGTACCAGGGCATCGTCGGGATGACGACGCCCGGCGCGCCCACGAGGATGCGCGAGCCCGAGATGGCGACCGAGCTGCCGAACCGATCGTACGGCCCCTCCGTCGGTTGCGCCGTGAGCTTGCGCACGTCGCCCCAGTCGCTCGCGTCGAACACGAACGCGGAGCCCACGCCGTCTTCCTCCTGCCACCACGCGTTCCCCGGCGCGCCAACGACCACCGTGCTGCCCGCGATCGCGACGGGCGGGGTTGTCCAGGTGTTCTCCCCGGCCGGGGTGGTGAGCTCGATCTCCTCGTTCCAGGCGCCGCCGCTCCGCGTGAACACGTGGACCGAGCTCGCGGCGGACAGGACGGCCCGGTCGCCGTCGACCGCGACGGCCGCGCCGATGCGGTCCGACACCCCGCCGCTCGCGACGAGCTTGGCCTGCTCGGACCACGCGCCCCCGCTTCGCACGAAGACGTAGGCGGCGCTCACGCCGCCGGCGTCCCAGGGGTCCCTGGGCGCCCCGACCACGACCGTGTCCGCGGAGACCGCGACGGAGCGCCCGAAGGTGCTGTAGCCCTCGCCCCCGTCGCTCGGGACGAGCCTGGCCTGCTGCGCCCAGGCGCCGCCGCTCTTCACGAACACGTACGCGGCGCTCCCGGGCGCCCCGACGACCGCGGTGTCGCCGGACATGGCGATCGCCTCGCCGCCCAGGTGGACCTGGCTCGATCCGTCGACCGCGATGAGCGCCGTCCGCTCCGAGGCGGCGAGCGGATCCACCGTCACCGGGTACGCGGCCCCGGCGGTGTCCACGCGCAGCGACAGCGTGCGCTCGTCGACGCCGAGCTCCATCCACGCGGGCAGCGCCCGCCCCGCGGCGTCGCTGGCGTGGAGGTCCGTGTACCGGAGCGCCACCGCGCCCGAGGCGTCGCGCAGCGCGACCCCCTCGCCCCCGCCGAGCGGCGTCGCGTGGAGCTCACCGCCCAGGGCGAGCTCGATCACGAGGTCCTGGTCCCCGGGCGCGCGGCAGGGCGGCGCCGCGGGCACGGTGAAGCCCTGCTCCAGCCCGAGCGGTCCGTTCACGTACCACTCCACGAGCGCCTCGCCCGGCGATGCGCCCTGCCGGCGGAGCTCCACGCGGTTGTTCGCGGCGCTCGGCGCCGCGCTCGGCACCTCGCGCAGATCGCCCGGGCACCCGTACCGGGCGGGGGCCATCGAGAAGCTCCACCGCCCCTCGCCGTCGTCCGGCGCGATCCGCACGCCCGACGCGCTGAAATCGGCCGTGAGCCGGTGCGCCGGGTTCGGCGCGCGCAGCCCGGGCTCCTTCCCGCCCAGAGACACCTCGCGGACCCGGTAGGTCTCGGGCGCGCTCGACTGCACGGCAGCGATATACGCCGCCCGCAGGTGCGCGGGCGCCGCTGCGGCTTCCGGCGCCGCGGGCGCTGCCGCCGCGCCGTCGACCGACGAGGAGGGGTCTCGCGACGCCTCCGTGGAGGCGCATCCCCCCACCATGGCGGCTGCCGCCATCACCTGTTCAATCCTCCCCATTCGATATCCCATGGGCTGGTTCTCCATCTGGCTGGCGCTCCCTCGCGCGCGCGCACCGGGCGCCGGAGCGTTTCGTGCGGAAGGGCAGCGAGCTCGCGGCGCATGCTCGCAAGGATCGCGCCCCCGACCCGGGATGCGCAGCGCCGCCGGCGTCTCACGCGCCCGACCGCGCCACGCCGACGCGATGACTCCTTCGCCGCTCGCTCCTGGCCGCTGGCCGGCCATGGACCGGCCGCGCGACGGGCGAGGGCCGCGCGACGGGCGGGGGCCGCGCGACGGGCGGGGCACGGGCAGGGGCCTCGCTCCGGGGCGGCGCGGACCCCTGGTGCCGGATCGCGAGCTTCGCAGCGCTGCGACCGATTCCATGACACGCGCGGCGGAGTGACCGGAACAAACAACAGAGAGGGCAGGTGCCCTCGCTGGAGGCATATGGTCACGAAACACGCACCGACGGAAATCCGGCTGAATCGCGGTCTCACGACGCGCGCCCTCGCGAAGAAAGGGCAGGCCGAGCATGTCGTCTGATCACGACGAGCGCGCCGAGCTGCTCGACGACCACCGTCCGGAGCTCGGGCGCTTGCTGCGGAGCCTGCCGCCGCGCGGCGGCGCCACCGCGTCGCTCTCCGGGTATCTCCTCTCCTTGCGCGAGCCGACAGGCTATCTCATCGCGATCGGCCTGCAGGAGCGCGACCCGGATCTCGAGCCCGAGCGCACGCTCCGCTCGGCCCTGGCCTCGGGCGTACGCGCGCCGGTCCTGGCCGGCGTGATGGCGCGCTCGGCGCTGGCCGAGATCATCGCCCCGCTGTCGCCCGTCACGCGGGCGGTCGCCGCGGAGCTGAAGAGAGCGGCCCCCTCCGGCACGCTGCGGGTCGTCGTCGCGGCGGCCGGCGGGGCGGAGCTCTTCACCGTGAAGGTCTCGGACCTGCCGGACGGCTGAGCCGCCCGCTGCACCGGCGCGCCGGCGCGTCCGGCGCTGGCTTCAGGGGTGGCCGGATCGGAACATGAAGGCGGGAGGGCGCGAACAAAAGATCCACGATCTTCCCGCCTTCATGTGAATCACGCCGGGGCAAATCGGGCCACCCCCTCGCTGCTTACTCGTCTTACTCGCGCGGCGCTCACTCGTTCGCGTAGATGCGCCGCTCGCTCGAGTCGAGCCCCAGGTACACGGCCCGGCGGTTCAGGCTCGCGCCCCCGCGCTCGGCGCCCTCCGGCGCCGGTCGCCGGTCGGCGGCCTCGTCGCTCTGGCGCAGCGCCTCGTACTCGGCGACGGAGGCGTGGCGACACCCGTCGAGCGGGGCGTCGATCGCGAGGTCGGCGACGAGCGCCGCGGCCTCCGGCCGGACCCTGCCCGCGAAGAACTCGGCGCAGCAGCCCGACCCGTAGCTGAACAGCCCGATGCGCCGCCCCTCCAGGACGCGCGCCTCGGCGTTGAGCAGGGACGCGAGCGCGAGGTACAGCGAGCCCGTGTAGATGTTGCCGATGCGCGCCGGCAGGTCGAGCGAGGGCTCCACCTCGACGGCGAAGCTCTCGTCGGCGGCCTGCTCGGTCAGGCCGTCGATCGTCCGCCGGTGGCGGTGGGCCTTGCGGGCCATCTTGCCGTAGGGGACGTGGTAGCAGGTGCGCGCGAGCGGCTCGCCGTCGCCCGCCAGGCGGCGCCACTCGCCGTAGGCCCCGGCGAGGGCGTCGAGGTAGCACTGCACCGAGAAATGGCCGTCGACGAGCGCCTCCTTGTGGTGGAGCGGCCGCCAGAAATCGTAGACGTCGCGCGCGTAGGTGCCGGTCTGGCCGACCTCGATCTCGAGGAGACGCGGGCGCTCGCGCACGAGCAGCGCCACCGCGCCGGCGCCCTGGGTCGGCTCGCCCGCCGAGCCGAGCGCGTAGCGGGCCACGTCCGAGCAGACGACGAGGGCGGCGCGGCCGCGGGCCGAGCCGGACGCGATCCAGTCCACCGCGTTGAGCAGGCCGGCGGTGCCCCCGAAGCAGGCGTGCTTGGCCTCGAAGACCCGGCACGCGCTCGGCAGCCCGAGCAGGCCGTGGAGGAAGGAGGCCGCCGGCTTCGCGTGGTCCACGGCGGTCTCGGTGCCCACGACGCAGAGCCCGATGTCCGCCGGGCTCGCGCCCGAGCGCTGGAACAGGCGGCGGGCCGCGTTGGCCCCGAGGGTGATCGGATCCTCCTCGGGCGCCGCGATCGCCATCCGGCGGGTGCCCAGGCCCGTCAGGTACTTGGACGGCGCGATGCCCCGGGCCTCGGCGAGCTCGCTGAGCTCGACGTAGCGGCGGGGGACGGCGAGGGCGATCGCATCGATGCCGATGGGAGGAAAGTCATGACGTAGGCTCATGCCTGCATCCTAGGGGAGCATTGTGCAGAGACCATCGAGCCCGCGCGGAAGCTCGGAGGAGCCGGGCGCGCGGCGCCACCCGGCGCCACCGCGCCGCGGCGCCGAGAACCGCGCACAACGACCCTCACTCGGCCGATGTCATGCGGAGCAGCCAGCGAGAAAAAATCGCGTTCGGGTCAAATTCATCACCACATCTCGTTGCAACTGTGCAATCTGTAATGGCGCGTTCTTGCGCCCTTGCGGTCGAGGTTCATGTGAAGCTCTCCCGGTCTACGATGTTGGTTCCGCTTCTTGGGTTGGGTGCTCTGATGATGACCGGCGCCGCGGGATGCTCCTGTAGCTCCGGAGCGGAAGGCGACGCAGGCGCGGCGGCCGGAGGGAGCGGCGGTGGGAGCGGTGGAGCGGGCGGCGGCGGCGGGGGCGGCGGGGGCACCGCCGGCGGCGGCGGCGAGGGCGGCGACGACATCGGCGCGGGCTCGGGGCAGAACACGGGAGGCGCCCCCCCGGTCACGCCGGACACGGCGTGCGTCGCCACGGTCGCCGAGGCCACGCTCACGAAGCGGCCGGTCGACATCGTGTTCGTCATCGACAACTCGCCCAGCATGGCGAACGAGATCATCAGCGTACAGAACAACATCAACGAGAGCTTCGCCGCGATCATCGGCGCGAGCGGCATCGACTACCGTGTCATCATGATCTCCGCGCACGGCACCGCGGGGGTCGACGACTCGATCTGTATCGGCGCCCCGCTCAGCGCGGCGAGCTGCGAACCGGTCCCGGCGGCGCCCGGGAACAACCCGCCCGTCTTCTACCATTACAGCCACGAGATCAGGAGCAACGACGCGCTCTGCGTCCTCCTCGGCAGCTACAACGGCGTCATGCCCGACCAGCACGGCGTCGCGCCGTCCGGGTGGTCCGAGTGGGTGCGCGAGGACTCGCTCAAGGTGATCACGGTGATCACCGACGATCACGTGGGCTGCCAGTCGACGCACCTCCCGCGCAACATCTATATCGACGACACGAGGCAGCCCCCCGACGAGGTCGCCGCCGACTTCGAGGAGCTGCTGTTCGGCCTGGATCCGGCGGTCTTCGGCGACGTCACCGCGCCCAATTACGTCTTCCATAGCATCGTCGGGCTCCTCGAGAACACGCCCGCCACCGACGCTTACGGGCCCGACAGCGACGTGGTCGAGGAGACGTGCGGCACCGCCGTCGCGCCCGGCACGGGCTACCAGACGCTCAGCAGGAGGACCGGCGGCCTCAGGTTCCCGCTCTGCCAGACGAGCTCCTATGACGTGGTGTTCCGGGCGATCGCGGAGGGCGTCATCACCGGCGCGGTGGTCGAGTGCGAGTTCGCCGTGCCGGACCCGCCGGTCGGGGAGGTCATCGATCTCTCGACCGTGGTCGTCCAGTACACGCCCGGCGACGGGAGCGAGCCGCAGTCGTTCGCTCAGGTGCCGAGCGCAGAGGCGTGCGCGGCGGGCTCCTTCTTCATCGAGGACGACATGATCAAGCTCTGCCCCGACGCGTGCCAGGCGGTCCAGGCCGACGCCGGGGCGGAGATCGACGTCCTCTACGGCTGCGACCCCGAAGCGGCGGATTGAGCTCCGCGGCCGGTCGGCGGCGCCGGCGAGCGCCGCCGCCGCGCGATCCGGGCGCGGGGCGCGGCGAGCGCCCCGAGCGCCCGGCGCAGGCGCAGCGCCCGGGCGATCGCCCGGCGCGCTGCCCTGCGTGCCTTCAGGCGCGAACGATCAGAGACAGCACCGGAAGCTGATGTTCGGATCGGTGTTGTCGCGCCGGGGAGCGGACAGGCTCGCATCGCACCTGGCCGCCTTGAACGACCCGTTCTCGATCTCCTCTGCGTCCCGCACGGAGGCCCGCGAGCCGCCGCGGACAAGGCAGTTACCCTCCGTGTCGCAGGAGTTCTCCCACTCGGCCGCGTTGCCGCTCATGTGATAGAGGCCCTTGGCGCCTCCCTCGCACGTCGAGATCGGCGGGATCGGGTTGGGAGCCACGGACTTCAGTGCGAAATTGCCGGTCGGATCGTCGACCTTGCACTTCGACTCATACACGTGGCCGTAGGGATATTCGTTCACTCCCTGGCCGGAGCACGCGTTGTACCACTCGTTCTGCTCGGCGTTCGCGAGCTCGGCGGGCGAGCTCGCTCCACCGCCGATCCTGCCGCAGAGGTGCTTGCCCCTGTAAGCGCAGTACACGTACGCGTCGCACCAGTCGACGTAGTTGATGGGCGTTCTCCCCTCGGTGTAGGGCCACCCGTTCGAGGGCTGGTAGATGTTCCCGGCGCACTCGGCCGGCAGGCCGGGGGGCACCGGGGGGCTCGCCTGCATGAAGACGTCGTACTCCTGCTTCGTCACCTCGTACTGATCGATGCAGTAGCTCCCGCCGCCCGCCACGGGCGCGATCACCATCCCCTGAGGGCAGGCGCAGGTACGGGTCGTGCCGTTGCAGAGCGACGTCGCGCAGTCGGTGCTGGCGGTGCACCCCTGCCCCGCAGGGCACCGGGTCCTGCACACCGTCCCGCCGCAGTCGATGTCGGTCTCTTTGCCGTTCTTCACCCCATCGCTGCAGTTCGCCGACAGGCAGACCTGCTCGGTGCAGACGAGGTCGCTGCAGTCGGTCGGGTTGGAGCACGCCTCGCCGGCCGCGCAGCCGGCGCAGAGGTCGCCGCAGTCGGTGCCGGTCTCGTTGCCGTTCTTCACCCCGTCGCTGCAGGTCGGCGGCAGGCACCTGCCGGCCACGCAGCTCAGCGACTCGCAATCCGAGCCCACCGCGCAGTCCTGGAGGTCCGCGCACGGCGGGCACGCCGGGTTGCCGCCGCGCGGTGAGGCGCCGCGGCCGCAGTCGGTGTCGGTCTCGTCGCCGTCGATCACGCCGTTATCGCACTGCGCCGCCGCGCACGTGGTCCCGGCGCTGCCGCCGCTACCCCCGCTCCCGGCGCTGCCGCCAGCGCCGGCGTCCTCCTCGCAGCGCCGTGAGACGCAGTCCGTGGGCCCAGCGCACGCCTGGCCGTCGAGGCAGGGAGGGCAGGAGCCGCCGCAATCGAGGTCGGACTCGCCGCTGTCCTTCACGCCGTTGGTACAGCTTGCCAAGGGCTCACCACCGCCCCCGCCGGCGCCGCCGCCCTGTCCGCCGGCGCCGCCGCCGCCCTGTCCACCGGCGCCGCCGCCGCCCTGTCCGCCGGCGCCGCCGCCGCCCTGTCCGCCGCCGCCATCGCCGCCCTGTCCGCCGGTGCCGCCGCCGTCGCCGCCCTGCCCGCCGGTGCCGCCTTGCCCACCGCCGTCCCCGCCGGCGCCGGTCGTGGGGCTGCCGGTGGGCAGGTTCCCCGACGTCGGAGGGCGGCGCTTATCCTCGCTGCTGCACGAGAGGGCCACGGCGATGGCTGCGAGAGGAATCAGAATGACAGACGACCGGATCATGGAGCGGCCTCCCTACGTTCAATCACGAGATCAGAGGAAAGGCGCTCAGCTTACCTGCGATGTCGGCTGTCCAGCGTGAGAAAAGGATTCCACCCGCCGTCGGGCGGAGACCACCGCCGACGAATACGTGCTCCCCGGCGCGTCGTGCCGGTCTCGTTGCGCAGGCTCGCTGACGCGCAGACGCGCAGACGCGCAGGCGCGCAGGCGCGTCAGCGAGCCGCCTCGTCGAGCCAGTCGTGCGCGAGCGCGAGGATCCGCGCGTGGTCGGGGACATCGCTCAGGAAGCGCTCGCGCCAGGCCGGATCGCTGATCCTCCCGGCCCGCACGAGCAGCCCATTGCGGGCCAGGGCGATGGCGCCCTTGGCCTCGGCCCGCTGGCCCGCCGCCGCCAGCGCCTCGGCGTGGACCAGGCGCACCAGAAAGCCCTCCTCGTCGCGGCGGCCGGACTCGAGCAGCGACAGCGCCTCCGTCGTGGCCGCGAGCGCCTCGCCGGCGCGCCCGAGCTCGAGCAGCGCGCGCGCGCGCGCCGCGATGGCCGCGGGGAGCCGCTCCGGCACCGCCCGCGCGAGCGCCTCGGCCGCCTGCGACTCCACCTCGGCGAGCGCGGGCTCGCCCGCGAGCAGCAGGACGCGCGCGAGCTGGAGCCGGCTCTCGCACTCCCGGCGCCGGTCGCCGCGGCGCTCCAGCGCCTCGATCGAGCTCCGCAGGGCCGCCTTGGCGGCGTCGACCTCGCCCGCGTGGGCGAGCGCGAGGCCGAGGTTCTGCAGCGCGTTCGGCACCCGGTCGTCGAGCGCCATCCGCTCCGCCTCCTCGAGCCCGGCGCGGAGGACCTCCGCCGCCGCCTCGAAGTACCCGAACTGCACGTAGCAGAGCCCCATGTTGAGCCGCGCCCGGCACGCCTCGCGGCGATCGCCGATGTCCTCGAACGCCGCGAGCGCCGCGCTCATGCTCGCGATGCAGGCGCTCGGATCGCCGTTGTGCTGCCGGAGCAGCCCGTGCAGGTAGAGCAGCTTCGCCTCGATCATGAGATCGGCGGCCGACGCGTCCTCCGTCGCCTGCTCGACCGCGTCGATCAGCGCGTCGACGCACGCGTAGCGGCCGCCGAGCAGGAGCACGATCGCCCCCTCGATCAGGCAGGCGTTCCTCGCGATGAGCGCGCCGGCGAGCGGCGCGGTGCCGAGGACGACCATCATCCAGCGCTCGACGCGCTCGTAGTGGCGCTGCTTGTGCCCCGCCCCGGCGAGCTGCGTGAACGCCGAGAACCACGCCACGGAGCCGGGCGCGAGGTGTCGCGTCGCCTCGATCCCGCGCTGCTCGGCGAGGGCGGCCTCCCCGCGCCAGAGCAGCGCCTCGGCCTCGACGAGGCGGAGCGCGCCCATCGCGGCCTCACCGGGCCCGCAGGCGATGCCGCGCTCGGCGCACGCGATCGCCGCGGCGAGGTCGTTGCCGCGCAGCGCCTTGTCGGCGGCGCGCAGGTACCACTCGGCGGCCTTCTCGGGCTCCTCGCCGCGCTCGAAATGCTCGGCGAGGACCCTCGGGTCGCCCTCGCCGGCCGCCTCGAGGAAGCTGCCCGCGAGCGCGTGGCCGATGCGCAGGTCGCGCGCGGTCAGCATGCCGTAGGCGGCCTCGCGCACGAGCGCGTGGCGGAAGCAGTACTCGGCGCCGTCCCGCTGCCGCCCCTCGCCCCGCCGCACGATCACCTCGCGCCGGAGCAGCTCCGAGAGGAGCGGCGCGATGTCGATGCTCCCGAGGAGCGCCGCGACGGCGCTCGACCGGAACGTCTCGCCGAAGATGCTCGCCGCCCTGAGCAGCCGCCGCGCCTCGGCGTCGAGCGTCTCCAGCCGCGCCTGCACCATGGCCACCACCGTCTCGGGCTGGCCCTCGCTCTTGCCCTCCGCGGCGGCGCGGATCTGCTCCTCGAGGAAGAACGCGTTGCCGTCCGCGCGCTCGACGAGCCTCGCCACGAGGTCGTGCCCCGCGTGCGCGCCGAGCGCCTCGCGCACGAGCCGCTCGCTCGCCCGGCGCGGGAGCGGCGTCAGGTGGAGCTCGTGCGCGAGCCGGCCCTCCCAGAGCCTCGGGAAGAGCCGGCGCACGTCGGGCCGCCCCAGCGCCAGCACGAGCAGCGGCATGTCCTTGAGCTGGCGCAGCGCCCCTTCCACCATCGTGACGGTGGGGAGATCGCCCCACTGCAGATCCTCGAGCACGAGGAGCACGGGCCCGGTGCGGCACGCCGCCCCGAGGAAGGCCTCCCAGGCGAGGCGGAGCTGGTCGCCCATCAGCACGGCGTCGCGCCGCGCGAGCCGGAGCTGCACGTCGTTCTCGTCGGGGAACGGCGCGCCGGCGAGCTCGCCGAGGAAGGGCGCGACGCGGGCGGCGTCGAGGTCCGCGTGCTGCGCCGCGCGGCGGCGGATCTTGCGCTGCCGCGCCTCGAGCGGCTCGCCGTCGGCGAGGCCGAGGGCGTGGCGGAGCGCGCTCGCGAGCAGGCCGAAGGCCGAGCCCGCGCCCATGGGGTCGCCCTGGCCGATCCAGACCTCGATCCGGTCGCCCCGCTCGCGGAGCTTGCGGATGAGCTCCTGGCGCAGGCGCGATTTGCCCATGCCCGCCTCGGCGGTCACGAGCACCGCGCCGGCGGCGCCCTCGTCGATGCAGCGGTCGACCTCCGCCACGAGCATCGCGAGCTCGCGCTCGCGGCCGACGTACGTGGTCGGCCGGCCGAGCAGCTGCGCGGTCCGCTCGTCGCGCGCCCTGTGGAGGACGCGGCCGGCGGCGTCCTCGGTGACGTCGAACCGGGCGCCGATGAGGGCCGCGGTCACCTCGTCGATGCGGACGCCCGCGAGGGGGAAGCGGCCTTCGTCGCCGGCGAGCATCTGGAAGGCGCGGTCGATGAGCTCGCCGACGGGCACGCGCGCCGAGAGCTCCGCCCGGCCGGTGGCGAGGGCGACGGGCGCGCCGGCGAGCAGCTCCTTCAGCGCGAGCGCGCACCGGGCGGCCCGCGCCGCGAGATCGGTCGGCGTGCCTGCGCCCGACAGCACGATGAGCGGCGAGCGGCCCTCGAGGAGCTCGAGCTCCCCGCGGTACTGCTCGGCCACGTCGTGCAGCTGCCAGAGCTGCGCCCGGCGCGGCTCCTCCGCCGCGTCGCCCTCGGCGGGGTGCTCGCGGGTGATCACGAGGCACATCACGCGCCGCTCGCCGGTGGTGAGCTCCACGGCCCGCGGCGGGAAGGAGCGGGGCCCGCCGACGCTGCTCTCGGGCCCGTCGATCGTGGCGAGCTCGGCCGCGACGGCGTCGCCGTCGGCCGGCCGATCTTGCGGGGATTTCGCGAGCATGCGGGCGACGAGGTCGTCGAGGGCCGCGGGGGTGCCGGGCCGGAGCTCGCGCACGCGGGGTGGGTCCTCGAGGAGGACCTTCATCAGCACGGCGAGCCCGGCGTTCCCCTGGAAGGCGGGGTGGCCAGTCAGGCAGCGGTAGAGGATGCACCCGAGCGCGAACACGTCGACGCGGGCGTCGGCGCTGAGCTCTCCGCGCGCCTGCTCCGGGGCCATGTACCCGGGCGTGCCCACGACGAGGCCGGCGGCCGTGAGCGGCTCGTCGGTGGCGGCGCGCGCGAGCCCGAAGTCGATGAGGCTCACGCGCTCGAGCGAGCCGCCTTCGAGGATCAGGTTGCTCGGCTTCAGGTCGCGGTGGACGAGGCCGAGCCTGTGGACGGCGCCGAGCGTCCTCGCGACGTGCAGGCCGAGCTCCAGGGTCTCCTCGAGGGTGAGCCCCTGGCGGGTGAGCCGCTCGGAGAGCGTCTCGCCGTCGAGCCATTGCATGGCGAGGTACGGCTGACCCCACGCGGTGGTGCCGTGCGCGACGTACTGCACGACGCCGGGGACGCGGGCCGCCGCGAGCGCCTGCGCCTCGCGCGTGAAGCGGCCGAGGTGCTGGGTGCCCTCGGTGGTCAGGAGCTTTATCGCGACGGCCTCGCCGGTCTCCTGATCGCGGCCCTGGTAGACGGCCCCCATCCCGCCGGAGGCGGCCAGGTGCTCGATGGCGAACCGGCCGTCTATGATGTCTCCTGCCTGCATCGCTCACCGAGGACCCCGGCGAGGGGCCTCACCGGCGGCCAGCCTGCCAGCGAGGCGAGCTCTGCGTCCAGTGCTCATTCCGGGTGAGGGCGGCCGGCGGGGTGAGCGCGGCAGGCGTGCACAGGCGGCCTCACGGCGCTCGTGGAGGGTTGCCACCCGGCGGTTCGGACGCGAAGAAGGCATGGTGGTGAGAGGAGCGATCATGGCGATCATGACTCAGGTGCGTGAGCAGACGACCGGGGACGGCAGGCCGGGGCCCGAGGCGCAACCCATCCTGCGCCAGCGCGGGGAGGAGATTCAGCCGTACGGGGCGCTGGCGCGCTATCCGCTCGGCCTGAGCGACGACGTGCGCGCGGCGAGCGTCAAGGCGCTCAATCAGATCCTGAGCGACACGATGGTGCTGCGCGACATGTACAAGAAGCACCACTGGCAGGTGTCGGGGGCGACCTTCTATTCGCTGCATCTGCTGCTCGACAAGCACTATGAAGAGCAGGCCAAGCTCGTCGACGACCTGGCCGAGCGGGCGCAGACGCTCGGCGGGATCGCGATCGCGATGCCGCACGACGTCGTGGAGATGACGAAGATCGAGCGGCCGCCGCGGGGGCGCGAGGAGGTGCCGGTGCAGATCTCGCGGCTGCTCGAGGCGCACGAGCAGATCTTGATCGAGGCGCGCGAGGCGGCGGGCAAGGCGGCCGAGGGCGGCGACGACGGGACGAACGACCTGCTCGTGAGCCAGATTGTCCGCGTCAACGAGATGCAGGTGTGGTTCCTGTCCGAGCACCTCGTGGACACGCCGCTCGTCCGGGCGCGGTAGGCGGCGGGGGCGATACCGCCGCTCCTCGCCGTGCGCCGCGTCCCGCGAAGAAACGGTGTACGCCGTGAGCGGGGGCACGCTCGTCCTCGGCTCGCGAGGGCGAGCGCCGCGCGAAGGGGTCGGCGGGTCGGTGGATCGCCGCCGGACGCGCGTTCTTGCGCCGAGATCGGCCGTGCGCGATGCTCGCGCCATGCAATTCATCGAGGTGCTCACCAGCGGCGGTATCGCCGAGGTCGTGTTGAACCGACCCAAGGTCAACGCAATGAACCACGCGGTGCTCCGCGAGATGACCGACGTCTTCCGGCGGCTCGCGGAGGACGACGCCGTGAGCGGCGTCCTCGTCCGCGGCGCTGGCAAATGCCTGTCGGCGGGGCTCGACCTGCGCGAGGTCGCGTCGCTCGAGCGAGAGGCGCTCGCGGGCTTCCTCGACGATTTCGACGCCGCCTTCGGCGCGGCGTTCCGCTTCCCGAAGCCCTTCGCCGCCGCCGTGCACGGCCACGCGATCGCGGGCGGCGCCGTGCTCGCGATGTGCGCTGACTTCATCGCGCTCGGCGCCGGCGACTACAAGATCGGGCTCCCCGAGCTCGTCGTGGGTATCCCCTTTCCGCGCGTCGCCTTCGAGATCGTCCGCGCCGCCTGTCCCACCCGCGCGTTCCGGAGGCTCGTCTTCGGGGCGGACCTCCATTCCCCCGCGGAGATCTTCGAGATGGGCGTCGGCGACGCGCTCTCCGCCGATCCGCTCGAGGACGCGCGCCGCTGGCTAACCAAGGCGTGCGGCCGCCCCGCCGCGGCGTTTCGCTTCGTCAAGGCGAGCCACCGCAACGAGGCGTGGGCGCGGATCGCCGCGACGCCGGCTGCCGAGCGAGAGGCCCTGATCGACGCGCTCGTCTCCGCCAGACAGGCGTTGACCGCGCCGCTCTTCGGGTGAGCTAGCGGGAGATCACCACGCCGCGCGGGGTGATCAGCGACCGTTCCTCCTGACTCCCGCGCTGCTACTCCTTCTCCCGCACCCCGCGCGCGGCTCGTTCGCGCGCCCGGCCTTCGTCGAGCCAGCATGGCGCCCGCCGCGGTGACCTGGTGCCTGCCACCGCTGACCGGGGCAGCGCCAACCCTCAGGGGACCGGACGGCCGGTTCGCCGGGTCCTTGCCTCAGCTCGTCCGGCTGTCTCGCGCGGACATAATTTGTGATCCAAATTACCTGTTGACGCCGCGATGCGGTGAGAAAACCGTTACCGCCTCCGAATGCATAGGGCGGCCGGCTCTCATTTGCGATCTAAATTACATCTTTCTGGAGTCGCGCGTCGGGCCCAGACACAGCGCCGCTCCCTGGGACGACAGCGACCCGCTCATGGCTAAGCGTTGCCGCTCGTCGCGAAGCGTGCGGGGCGCTAGCTGAGCTTGACCCCACAGGAGACTCGATGAAACGATCCGTTTCGCATGCTGTGGTGCTTGTGTTTGCTCTTTGCTCGATCGGTGCCAAGAAATGTGCTCCTAGCAGCGGGCAGCCCAGTCAATCTCCAAACAATCCATTCTGTTATATGGACCCACCGGTCGGTTGCGCCGCGTATTGTAAAGCCAAGGATACGGTCGAATTCACGCCTGCATGCAGCCATGTCTCGGCCGGTGACAGAGAGCTCTTATTTGAGCTCACCGTGATGAATCGCGTGTCTGAGGAATATGCTCAGGGGAACCAATTATGCCCTGAAGCCGATCTGTCGTTTTTCTTGACACCGTGTCACATCGACATCGTTCCGCAGGAGTGGCCGAATCAAGATCATGAGTTTTGCCAGTCTGTACCCCCAGGCTGCCCGCTGTAGCAGCGAAATCTTGCATGACAAATCATAGATTCATTGCGCTCGCCCTCGCTACCGGCATCGTCGGCGTCTTCATCGGACGCGCCGTGCCGCGCGATGCATCCATCGCCCAGGCGCTCGAGAGCGCATCACCGGTGCCGTCGTCTACAGCATCCTCGCCTTCGGTTGCGGCGCCTACCGGAGGTAGCTGCAAGACTGAACGCACCGAGCTCGCCTCGACCAAGGCGCAACTGGCTATCTGTATGGCGTTTGTCGAGCGGGGTCCAAAGACCGAACCGTCCGACGTTCAAGCGCGATCTGAGCCAGATGCCCCAGAGCTCGAATCCGCCGACCCGCAACATACGCCAAGCGCCGCAGAGATCCGGCGGAATCGCGAGCTTTTGGACAGCTATTCCGAGGCTGTCATTGTCCAGCACCCGGACGGGACGACCGGCGTCTATAAGCCAGATGAATGGCCGATCGATGGTGATGGAGTAATTGTCGCACGAAAGCTGCCGAGCGGGAACATCGGATGGTATGCCGGGCCCGATGCCGGGCCGCGTTCGGACCCTGCCGCGTTCCGGCAGCTCGATCTTCCAAAGATAGCTCCACCAGTCATCGTGCGCGAGCCAGACGGGACGCTCACAGTGAACGGGAAGCCCGGTGCACCTGCCTTGCAGCGCATATTTCCCGGAAAGCCGAGACCGGCAACGCAGTAGATGCGCAAGTCCAGACTCGATCGCGCCAGCAACGACGATCCTCGACGTCGCAGCCGCGCCAGAGCCGAGTCGTGGTCGCGTTGGACGAAGCCGCTTCGCGGCAGCTGTTGTCACATCCTGAGACGCCGTCGTAGCGACACCGCGAGCCGCGCCCGGAGCGAAGGGTCCCGCGGCTGCTCGCCGAGCTCGCCATCGCCCGTGCCGACGGCTCCTACGGGGCCACGCTGAGCCGCCTGGCCAAGCTCGACGTGCTGGTGCTCGATGACCTGCTCATCGCGCCGCTCAAAGACACCGAGCGGCGCGATCTGCTCGAAGTGTTGGAAGACCGGTATGACCAGCAATCGACCGTGGTGACCAGCCAGGTGCCGACGAAAACTTGGCACGAGATGCTTGCAAACCCCACCGTCGCCGACGCGATCTGTGATCGCTTGGTCCCCAACGCCGTGGGGATGAGGCGAACAAAGTCGTCGCGGTGCATCGAGCGCGCCAGGAGCGCGAGCGTTTTGAACGGGACGGTGGCGAATGTCGAGCGAGGCGCGAGGCCAGAGTATCACGATGCTAGAGCGTGGCGCTGGATTGCCTCAGGTGAGGAGGAACAGCGAAGTCCCAGGCTTCGGCGAGCTGTTGAACGGGTCGGTCCGTGATCGGATCGGCATGGGCCACGAGGATTCGCTGGAGTGGCAGCGCGCGCATCTGCGCAATTGATTCAGCCACCGCCGTGCTCGCACGAGTACGCATCCTGACGTCCGGGGGCGTCCTGACCTTTCCGTAGCGTCCCCAGATGCGTGCTGCAATTCGCCAAGTCCAGTGGTCGTGTGCGCAGGCGGATATGAGTAGATCTGCAGCAATCAGGGAGCCGCTGGCCGCGTGGAAGAAGACTGTCTCGTCAAGAAAAGGAACGCCCCTTAGCTGAATAGAGGTCAGCTCAGGGGTAGAGCGGGTATACGCGGGATCGTCCGTGCCCACGGTCAAGCTGACGTGCGGGTTGCGCGACTGGGCAGACTTCGGTCCGACGACAAGTGCGTTTGGGTATCGGGCGGAAGTAGCTGGAGTTTGTAGATGATGGAACCGATTGGGCACCACGATCCAACGCACCTCGCCGAGCGCATCGAGCGCCGCGCATACATCGTCGGTGGGTGTGCAGGGGCTATGAACCCAGAGGGCATCACCCGAGAGTCGAACGACGGTGGTCCTCGCTCGTAGGCGAACACCGCCGAACCATATCGGACGTTCGATGACCCAGATATTGTCTGGCACGACGACTTCGAGAACGCTGGGAGCTTCCATTGGGGTAGATTGCCCTTCTTTGATGGGCGGCATGACCCGGCTCGCCGGGGCATGTCCGCTCGATGGAGGGGTCAGGTGCCTGATTGCTCATGGGATGTGCTCGGCGTCGGGAGGGGGAATGACCCAGCTGTGCATTCGATCCTCGTAAACAGAGACGAGCGGCGCTGGAAAGCTTGGATCAGCGAACGCCCCAACAGGGATCGCCAAGTATTCTTCCATTCCCTCCGACTCGTAGTAGACGGTCGATCCGCAGCCTGGACAGAAGTGGAATTTGCTATGAGAGCCTTCGTCGCCCACGCGGACGTACTCAGACGAGGCGCCAGAGAGCGAGACGTCCTCGCGTCGAAACCTGGCTTGCTGCCCGAAGACGCTGCCAGTTCGGCGCTGACAGGCCAGGCAGTGGCAAATGGAGACACGCACAGGCTCGCCGGTAACTCGAGCCTTGAGCTGACCACAACTGCAGGAGGCGACACGGTCGGGCATGTGAACTCCCCTCGGGCACCTGACGCGTTACCGGTCTGCCGCGGGCGCGTAGCGCCCGCCGGCGGCACCGGCATGTTAGCAGAGACCGGCCCCGCTCGTCATTGCAGAAGAGAGATGAAGGGGTCGAGCACCGGAGCGAGCTGCGGAGCCTCCGGAAGCCTCGCGATGAGGCCCTCCGGGACTGGCCGTCCCGAGGTGGCGGCGACCTGGGCGGCGATGGCGGCGATCGTGTCGGTGTCACCGCCCAGAGAGACCGCCGTCGCGATCACCGACTCGAGGGGCTCCCTCGCGGTCGTCGCCGCGACGAACAACGCGATCGGCACGGCCTCGACCGCATCGCCGGAGCACCCGAAGCGATACGCCCGATCCCGTCGCGGCGCTCGCCCTTCGGCTAACGAGTGGCCGCGCTGCCGAGGGGAGCGAGGCTGCGCGGCCCTCGGATAGCAGCGGCTCGTTCGGTCGCCGCCCGCTCGAAGGGGCCCGGGCCTGGGTCGGGGGCTAGGAAGCCGGGTCAAGGTTGACGTTAATACCATCTTGTCGAAATATTATGTAATGTTTCTTGAAGAGTATTAACAATCTCTTCTTTTTTAATGTCGACGTGAAATACTTTGCCCACCTCGCTCCTGGGTTCATGTCTTTCGTCCCAGTAGGAAAAGATTATGTAGCTGCTATTTTGAGAGTGGACGTAGTAACAGCGCGCAGACATGGTGGTCAAGTCCAACGATAGAATCCTGTGCTGAGCTGCGTCAGCCATTTCAAATTGGATAAATAGCGATTCGTCGCTTGAATTTTTGTCAATGCTTACATGCGTATGGTTCTTCAGTTTCTCGATGTCATTTTTTAGATTATGGTAAAAAGTCGGCAAGTACACCACGTCGTCAACGCTGGTTATGTCTTTCCCGCCTAACCAGACCTTTATGTGCTGGTTCTGCTTCGACCCCTCCCAGTAATCGCCAATGTCGACGGCTAGTTTGGTCCTGTCGCCGATCAGACCCATCGTCATCGTCTCTACTCTATTAGGATTTTAGGTTGAAATCTCTCCCGGACCCCTGGCGCGCGGAACTGGGCGCCGAGCTCACGACCCCCGAGGAGACCCTGTTCAAGGCGGCGCCGGGCACGGAGGCCACGCCGCGATCCACGGCCCGCGGCAGCCGCTCCACGGCGTCGAGGCCGGGCGCTGGCGAGCGGTCGTGACGCAGAAGCCGGGCGGCACGGGGAAGCCGGCGGCCGCCAGCGCGCCGAGGTTGGCCCCCTTGCCGCCGACGCGCGGAAGGTCGCGCGCCCGTACCTGCGCGAAGGGGATGACCCACGAGGCGGGGGCCTGGTCGGCTTGCCCCGAGATCTCCCCGGAACGCGCTCCGGAAAAAAACGATATGCCGTGGTCGAATCCATGAAGGCCGGCCGGGCCCGGCCGCATTCAAAGGGCACAGGTGAACGATCGCGCAGAGGAGGGTCCCGGGACGGGCTCGCGCCCGAGCGGGGCATCGACGTGTCTCTCGAGGTCCTCCCGCAGGGAGACCTCCGCGTCCGACCGAGGACCGCGGCTGACCCAGCGCTGCAGCCCGGATGACCTCCGCGGTCGCGACGAGAGCGACCGCCGATGATCCGCGGCCAGCGCCACAGGCATCCATGGATGCCTCCGGGCTCGCCGGAGCGCCGCTCGGATCCGAGGGCCGGGACGACATGGCTGCGCGGAGGGCGGAGCTCTCTCGACCTCGGCGCGTCGCTCACCCGTCGAGGAGGACTCATGATCATGCGAAACAGGTTCGGTGTTCAGGCGATAGTTGGTCTCGGGCTCGCGCTCCTCCCGGGGTGCGTCGGAGAGCCCGGCGCGGACGGGGAGGACGCCGAGAGCTCCTTCGACGCGCGCACGGAGCTCGCGTTTCCCGGCGTGCGCGGCCGCGTCGAGGAGCGCATCGTCGATCTCCCCAGCCTGGGGCCGCAGAAGGTGGTTTACGAGCGGATCGGCGGCGTGGCGGTGTTCGAGGGCGATATCCTCCTCGACGAGCGGGGCCGGCAGGAGCGCTCGGCGGCGCGGCTCGACGGCGCCTCCCGGTGGCCGGGCGGGGTCGTGCCGTACACGATCGACCCGAGCCTTCTCAATCAGGCCCGGGTGAACGACGCCATCGCTCACGTGCAGTCCGTGACGCCGCTCCGGTTCACGCCCCGCACGACCGAGATCGCTTACGTGACGTTCCGGCCGAGCACCGGGTGCTCGTCCGTGGTGGGGCGGAGCGGCGGCCAGCAGTTCATCGGCCTGAGCGACAACTGTTTGACCGGCAGCACCATCCACGAGATCGGGCACGCCGTCGGCCTGTACCACGAGCAGGCGAGGGCCGATCGCGACGAGAAGGTCACGGTGCACTTCGAGAACATCCAGCCAGGCCACCAGAACAACTTCCTCACGCACCTCGATCGCAGCGACGGCGTGGACCTCGGGCCGTACGACCTCGGCTCGATCATGCACTACAGCGCCTTCGCGTTCTCCGCCAACGGCCAGCCCACGATCACGAAGAAGGACGGGTCGACCTTCACGTCGCAGCGCGCGGCGCTGTCGATCGGCGACATCAGGGCGCTGGAGGCGATGTACGGCCGCCGCGTGCGGCTCCGGACCGGGGTCGCCGCGGACCGCTGCCTCGGCGTGTCGAGCGGCAGCACGGAGGAGGGGGCGACGGTGCAGACCCAGGGCTGCCTCCGCACGAGCGCCCAGGAGTGGCTGCTCACGCCGAGCGGCGAGCTGCGGAGCAGCGTGGCCCCGGACCGCTGCCTCGACGTGTCGGGCGGCGACCCGACGCCCGGCGCGGGGGTGCAGACCTGGGGGTGCAACGGCACGGACGCCCAGAAGTGGACCCGGACCGCGAGCGGCGAGCTGCGGAGCGCGCTGGCCGCGGACCTCTGCCTCGACGTGGCCGGCGGCAGCACCGCGTCGGGCGCGCCCGTACAGACCGGGACCTGCAGCGGCTCGAACGCGCAGAAGTGGACCGACACCATCGAGATCCAGAGCGACCTGCACTCGAACCGCTGCCTCGACGTCGTCGGCGCCAGCTCGACCCCGGGGACCAACGTGGCCATTCTGTATTGCGAGAGGGGCAACGGGCAGCAGTGGTTCATCTCGCCGACCAGCGAGCTGCGGAGCGCCGTCGCCGACGACCGCTGCCTCGAGGTCGCCGCCACCACGGGCAACGACGTCCAGCCCGGCACCAACGTCCAGATCGGCGTGTGCAACGGCAGCAACGCCCAGCGGTGGCTCTGGACGCCGGATGGCGCGCTGCGGAGCTTCGTCAACAACGAGCGCTGCCTCGAGGTGAGCGGCGGCGCGATCGATTTCGGGACGAACGTCCAGATCGAGGAATGCAACGGCACGCGCGCGCAGCGCTGGATGAAGCCAGGCATCACTTTCTGAGGCGGCGAGAGGCATTGAGGTGCCGAGACGGCGAGAGGCATTGAGGTGCCGAGGCGGCGAGAGGCGGTGAGGTTCACGATGTCGGCAAGGCGCCTTCGGCCCCTGTCGCTCCTCGCCCTCGCCGCCCTCTCCGGCTGCGCTCCCCGGGACGCGCTCGAGGGCGCGGCGGAGCGCGTCGGCGAGCGTCGGGCCGCGATCCTCGGCGGCGCGCTCGATGCGGCGCGCGATTACGCGGTCGGCGTCGGGGACGAGGGCGGCGCCTTCTGCTCCGGCGTCCTCGTCGCGCGCCGCGTGGTGCTCACCGCCGCGCATTGCCTCGAGCCCGGCGCCGGGCCCGGCGGAGGGATCACCCGGATCTACTTCGGCGAGGATCTCCGCCCGGGCGCGGCGCCGCCGCCGGCGGTCGTCCGCGCGGTCGCGGCGGTGCGGCACCCGGGCTTCGACGAGGCGACCTTCTCCAGCGACCTCGCGATCCTCGAGCTCGCCGCCGCGGCGCCGGTCGCCCCGGCGCCGCTCCTGCGCGAGACCCTGGACGGCGGCCCGCGGTACGTGGGCCCGCGCCTCGCCTTCGTGGGGCACGGCATCGACGAGGCGGGCACCTCGCTCGCGCGCCGCGTCGCCGCGTTCCCGATCGCCGCCGTCGGGCCCGCGGACGACGTCGGCCTGGACACGGACAGCGGCCCCATCGACGCCACCCAGCTCTACGCGCGGAGCCCCGGCGCCAACACCTGCTTTGGCGACTCCGGCGGCCCCGTGCTGCTCGCGCGGGGGGGCGTCGAGCGCGTCGCCGGCGTGATCTCCTACGGCGACGCCCACTGCGAGATCGACGGCGTGAGCGCCCGCGCGGACGCCCCGGCGATCGAGGCGTTCATCCAGCCCGAGATCGACCGCATCGAGGCGGGCGACCCGTGCCGCGGCGACGGGATCTGCGACGCGTCGTGCGACGTCGGCCCGACCCTGACCGATCCGGACTGCGCAGAGGCGCATTGCGGCGAGGATGGGATCTGCGCGGTCGCGTGCGTCGATCCCGTCGATCCCGACTGCGCCGGCCCGGACCGCTGCGGCCCCGACGGGGCCTGCGACCCGGGTTGCCCGGACATCGACGCGGATTGCGTGCCCCCGCCGGACGGCGAGGCCGCGGCGGGCGGGCCTGAATCTGGCGCGCCCGGGCAGCCCGGAGGATGCGCGCTCCGACCGCCCGGCGGCGACGGCGAGGCCGCGCGCCGGCGGCGCGGATGGCTCGTCGTGGCGGCGCTCGGGGCGTGGGCGAGGCGGCGCTCGGGGCGTGGGCGAGGCGGCGCTCGGGGCGTGGGCGAGGCGGGGCGTCGTTCCGCTTGTGCTTGAACGCCTCGTCGCGTCCACAGGAGTCAGTGCATCGAGGCCGTCCTTGAGGTCGAGAGCGACCTCGACCGAGCCGTTGCTGCAGCGGCGCCGAGTCCCTTGTCGATAGAGCGCTGCCGGCGGCGCGCCTTGATCGCGGCCTCCTTCATGCCTTGCGCCTGCTGCTCGGTCGACTGAACTTGCAGCCGTAGGCCCTTGGCCGAAGCGGCCGCTGCGCTCTGCGCATCATAGACCGTGCCTCCTGGACAGCCTCAGAATGGACGGCGTGGGGCGCACCCGCCGGGCACATCGTCAAACCTCCCCTGGAACGTGGTCGAGCAGCCCCAGCACTCGAATCCTGTGCAGGCCCCATGATGGAACAGCCTGGTGCCGCCCACGGCCGACCTGTCGCGTCCAGCGTGCCTGGGCCGCCGCTGCTTCCGCCGACATGGCCCTTGCCCTGCCCGGGGAGGTCGCGCCGCTCGCGCCTGCGCGGTGACAGATTGCGCCGCTCCTTGCCCGGCGATCGGGCGTGGGTGATCCTTGGCGCGCATGCTTCCTGGCAGGCTGCTCGACGGCCGCTTCGAGATCTGCGAGCTCGCCGGCTCCGGCGGGATGGGCGTGGTCCACCGCGCCGTGGATCGCGCGACCGGCGCGGTCGTCGCGGTCAAGCTGATGCGCGACGTGAACGAGCGCGCGGCCGCGCGCTTCGCCCGGGAGGCCCGCGCGCTCGCCGGGCTCGAGCACCCCCACATCGTACGGTACGTGGCGCACGGGATGACGCCCACGGGCGAGCCGTTCCTCGCCATGGAGTGGCTCTCCGGCGAGAGCCTCGCGGCCCGCCTGTCGCGGCAGGGGCTGAGCGTCGAGGACAGCGTCGCCCTCGCGCGCGCCGTGGCCGGCGCGCTCGGCGCGGCGCACGCGCGCGGGATCGTGCACCGCGACGTCAAGCCCAGCAACCTCTTCCTGGTGGACGGGGCGGTCGACCAGGTCAAGGTGCTCGACTTCGGCATCGCGCAGCTGCCGGACGCCACGTCGCGGTTGACGCAGACGGCCGCGGTGGTGGGCACGCTGGGCTACATGGCGCCGGAGCAGGCGAGGGCAGAGCGGGAGACGATCGACGCGCGCGCCGATGTCTTCTCGCTCGGCTGCGTGCTCTTCGAGTGCCTGACCGGGCAGCGGGCGTTCCGGGCCCAGCACCCGGTCGCGCTCCTGTCGAAGCTGCTCCTCGTGGACCCGCCGCGGGCGGCGGAGCTGCGGCCCGGGGTGCCGCCGGCGCTCGACGAGTTCGTCGCGCGGATGCTGGCCAAGGATCCCGCGGCGCGCCTCGCCGACGGCGCGGCGGTCGCGCGCTGCCTGGACGCGCTCGGCGCCCTGGAGCGGAGCGGCGCCTCGCGGGGCCTCACGGCCGTCGAGGTCATCACCACCGGGGAGAAGCGGCTGACCTCGGTCGTGGCGGTCCGGCCGGCGCAGGCCTGTTTGCTCGGTACGACCGAGACCCTGTCGCTCGACGCGCCGTCGCCGAGCGCGCTCGGCGCGGTCCGCCACGCAGCCCTGCCGCTCGGCGCCCAGATCGAGGTGCTGGCGAGCGGCGTGGTGGTGGCCATGGTGGCGGGCGCGGGCAACGCGATCGACCAGGCGGCGCTGGTGGCGCGCTGCGCGCTGCGGATCCGGGCGTCGCTGCCCGGCGCGAGCGTCGTGCTTGTCACGGGGCGCAGCGAGGACACAGGGAGGTCGCCGCTCGGCGAGGTGCTGGAGCGGGCCGCCACGCTGCTGGAGGTGGTCGACGCGCGCGCCCGCGCCGCCGGCCCGCGCGGGCGTGTCGGCGTCGACGCGATGACCGAGGCCCTGCTCCAGGGGCGCTTCGATCTCGCGGAGCAGGACGGGCTCTTCTGGGTGGAGGCGGAGCGGGACGTCGGCGAGGGGGCGCGCCAGCTGCTCGGCAAGCCGAGCCCCTACGTCGGGCGCGACTGGGAGCTGCGCGGCCTGGTCGAGCTCGCCGAGGAGAGCTTCGCCGAGCGCCGCGCCGCGGCGGCGCTGGTGACCGCGGCGGCCGGCATGGGCAAATCCCGCCTGCGTCACGAGGTCGTCCAGGCGCTGCGCCGGCGCCACGCCGACCTGGACCTCGGCGTCGGCCGCGGGGACTCCATGGGCGCGGGCTCGGCCTTCGCGCTGCTCGCCGGTTCGGTGCGGAGCGCGCTCGGGATCGCGGCGGGCGAGCCGCTGGAGGCGCGGCGGGGGAAGCTCGCGCGGGCGCTCGCTCCGCTGCTCGCGGGCGAGGAGCGGCTGCGCGTGGCCGGGTTCCTGGGCGAGCTGCTCGGCGTCTCCGTCCCGGACGAGGACCGGCCGGTGCTGCGGGCCGCGCGGCAGAGCCCGGCGCTCCTGGCCGAGGGGATCCAGCGCGCGTACGTCGACTATGCGCGGGCCGTGACCGGCGCGCGCCCCATGCTCGTGGTGCTCGAGGATCTCCACTGGGGCGACGCGCCCTCGGCAAGAATCTTCGACCGGGCGCTGCGCGAGCTCGGCGACCGGCCCTACACGGTGCTCGCCTTTGCCCGGCCCGAGGTCCACGAGCTCTTCCCCCGTCTCTGGGCCGAGCGCGGGCTCTCGGAGCTCCGGCTGCGCGTGCTGCCCGCCCGGGCCGCCGAGCAGCTCGTGCGGAGCGCGGTCGGCGCGTCGATCGCGCCCGAGGAGGTCACCGCGCTCGTCCGGCGGGCCGAGGGCAACGCCTTCTACCTGGAAGAGCTCATCCGGGCCGTGGTCGAGGGACGCGGCGGCGCGCTGCCGGAGACGGTGCTCGGCATGGTGGAGGCGCGCTTCGCGGCGCTCGGGACCGAGGCGCGGCGGATCCTGCGCGCGGCGAGCCTCTTCGGGGAGGTTTCCTGGATGCGGGGCGTGCGCGCGCTGCTCGGCGCGGCGCCGCCGGGGGCGAGCCAGGCGGAAGCCTGGGCCGAGCTCTTCGAGCGCGAGATCCTGGAGCGCCGGTCGGGCGCGCACTTCGCCGGCGAGGAGGAGATCGCCTTCCGCCATGCGCTCCTGCGGGAGGCGGCCTACGCGATGCTCACCGAGCGCGACCGGGCGCTCGGCCATCGGATCGCCGGCGAGTGGCTGCTCGAGGCCGGCGAGCAGGACGCGATGGTGCTGGCCGAGCACTTCGTGCGGAGCGACGACAGGCCGCGTGCGGCCGAGCTCTACCTGCGCGCGGCCGCGCTGGCGCTGCGCGGCGCCGATCTGCCGGCGGTGCTCGCGCGGGTGCAGGCGGGGTTCGCCTGCGGGGCCGCGGGGGAGAGCCTCACCGCGCTCCACCTCGTCTGGATGGATGCGCTCATCTGGAGCAGCGCCTACGCCGAGGGCCGCGCGGCCGCGTTCCGGGCGCTCGAGATCGCCGCGCCCGGCAGCCGGCACGACCGGCATGCCGTGGCCGGCGCGCTGAGCTGCGTCGTGCATTTCGAGGACCGGCAGGTCGTCAAGGAGCTGCTCCAGCGCCTTCCGCCCGAGGAGCTCCCCACCGACGTCCACGGGGCAGCGGTCATCTCCCGGATCCTCGCCGCCCTGCTCTGGGAGGGGCTGCCGGAGCTGGCGGAGCCCTACTTGCGGCGGCTGTACGAGGACGTCGCCGGCGCCAGCGAGGGCGACCCGTATCTCGCGATCCGCATCCACGTGTGCCAGGGCCTGTGGCTCCGCCACGCGGCGCAAGACCCGTGGGGCGCGCTCGTCGCGTACCTGGCCGCGGTGCGCCGCATCGAGGAGGTCGGCGATCACCTCCTCGCCCTGATGGTGTCGTCGTTCCTCCCCTTCGTCCACATGGCGCTCGGCGCGCTCGACGCCGCCGACGAGCTCAACGAGCGCGTGCTCGCGTCGGAGGGCGCGGCCATCTTCGCCTCCTCGAGCTCGATGACGTTCCGGGTCCTCTCGCTCCTGGAGCGGCGGCGGCCAGCAGAGGCGCTCGAGCGGGCCGGCGCGCTGCTCCAGTATGCGTCGACGCGCGACGATCCCAGGCTGGCCGCGATGGCGCGCCATCTCCTCGTCGAGTGCCATCTCCTCCGGGGCGACCTCGCGGCGGCGGAGGCGGCGCACCGCGCGGCCGGGGACACGAGCCGGCTGGTGCCCAACGTGCACGCCATGCACCTCTCGTTGCTCTCCGAGCTCCGGCTCAGGCAGGGGCGGGCGGCGGAGGCCGTCGCGCTCGCCCGCGAGGCGCTCGCGTGGAACCGGCGCGCCTGCGCGGGCTTCGCGCCTCGCCAGGAGCTGCTCCCCGCGCTCCACGCCGAGGCGCTCCACGCGAGCGGCGACGTCGAGGCGGCCCGCGCCGTCCTCCGCGAGGCGCGCGCCCACCTGCTCGCCCGCTCGGCCAGGATCGGCGACCCCGTGCTCAGGAAGAGCTTTCTCGAGAACGTCTCCGCGAACGCCCGCACACTCGCCCTCTCCCGCGCGTGGCTGGACGACGCCTCGCCGTGATCGCGCCTGTCGAGGCGAGGGCGGTCGTTGCAGGGACGAGCAGGCGGTCGTCATCCGCGGCGTCGCGCGTGACCTTACGAGCGTTGGCGGCATCGGTCGAGTCCTGGCCACGCAGCGTAGGATCGCGAGCGTGCGTGGAAGATGCGTGTTGGTCGCGGTTCTCGCGTGTGCCCTGGCTGCCTGCTCGGAGTCGCCGCCCGACGACAGCGCGGGCGGCGGTGGCTCAGATCCAGCCGGCCTCGATCGCGCCGAGCGCGCCCCTGAGGCTCTCGAAGTCGGACAGAGCCGCGTTGTGGACACGGAGCCTCCGGCGCGGCGGCGTCGAGCTCGGCGACGTCAGGAAAGGGCGGAAGGTAGGTGCGGTGAGCACGAAGAGCTGGTGCCGTGACTGAGGCGCACCTGTCTCAACACAACAACACGGTCCACGCCCATCTCCTCGACGCCCTGCCCACGCCCGCGCGATCCAGGAGCTCAGCCAGGTACAATCAACGGTACGCGACGCCGGTGCCGGAGGCTGAAGGCCGCGGCTCATCGACGTTCCACCTCTCATGGAACCAGGTGGATCGCAGAAGGGGCGTTACCTCCACCCGTGCGTACAACGAGGCTGTACGATGGTAGGCGGATAAGAGAGGCTTGACTTTCGGAGAGCGTTTGGACTTCTTAGCGGAGTTTTTGCGGCAGCTGCCCGCCCGCGAAGCGCCGTCGCCAGCTGTCGGTAAATGTAAGGAAGTGGGGGGTATTGGTGCGATGGTCGCAATTTGTCTCCGCCGTGTTTCTTATCGCTAGGCACTCGCTGGGTGTGGCCGCACACTCGTACAGTCAGGGAACGCAGCAAGCCTTCCGAGTAGCGTGAATCCTGCGCCGAACGTCCTACCCAACTCCCCGGCCGAGCTCGGGCCCGGCTCCGTGTTGGGTCGTTACGAGCTGCTGCTGCCGATCGCAGCAGGCGGCATGGCCATGGTGTGGGCGGCGCGGCTGAAGGGGACGCGCGGCTTCCAGAAGATCGTCGCCGTCAAGACGATGCTGCCGACGCTGACCGAGGACGACCAGTTCGAGCGCATGTTCCTCGCGGAGGCGTCGCTCGCGTCACAGATCCGCCACCCGCACGTCGTCGAGATCCTCGATCTCGGCGAGCAGGACGGCGTGCTGTTCCTGGCGATGGAGTGGCTCGACGGCGTTCCGCTCAACCAGGTGATGAAGACCGCGAAGCGGCGGAACGGCATGCCGGTCCCCATCGCCGTGCGCATCGTGGCGCAGGCCTGCGCCGGTCTGCACGCCGCGCACGAGCTCAAGGACAAGAGCGGCGCGCTCGTCGGCCTTGTGCACCGCGACATCTCCCCGCAGAACATCCTCGTCACGTACGCCGGCGTGTCCAAGGTGGTGGACTTCGGCGTGGCCAAGGCCACCGCGCTCAACGACAGCACGACGCAGGCCGGCCAGCTCAAGGGCAAGGTGAGCTACATGGCGCCGGAGCAGGTGCGCGGCGAGGTGATCGACCGGCGCGTCGACGTGTTCGCGATGGGCATCGTGCTCTACGCGCTCACCACCGGCAAACACCCGTTCCGCAAGGAATCCGAGGGCGCGACGCTGTTCGCCATCTCGTCACCGGACCCGGTGCCGGCGCCGCACGAGTTCGAGCCCGACTACCCGGCGTCGCTCGAGGCGGTGCTGCTGCGCGCGCTCGAAAAAGAGCGCGACCAGCGCTACGCCACGGCCAACGAGCTGCTGCGCGCGCTCGACAAGGCGCTGCCGCCCAGCCAGCGAGCCACCGACGAGGACGTCGCCACGTTCATCCGCGAGCTGTTCGAGGAGCAGCAAGAGCAAACGCGCGTGGCCCTGTCCGAAGCGCTGGAGCGCGCCGACCGCAATCAGCTGAGCAACAACCTCGGCATCTCCGACGTGACCGGCACGGGTCACTCGGCGGTGAGCGCCTTCAGGACCGTCAACCTCCGCGCCGCGACCCAGGGCGAGGCCGGAAGGAGCACGCCCGACGACGAGATCCCGCCGTTCGCGCGCTCCAGGAACCGCGGGCTGCGCGCCGTCGTGATCCTCGGTCTCCTCGCCGCCGGCGTGCTCGCCGTCCTGCTGCTCCGGAGCGCCGACGCACCCGCCCCTCTTCCTTCCGTCGCCGCGCCCGCCGCGCCCGCCGTCCCAGCGCCCGCGCCTCCCGAGGCAGCGCCCCCTGCGACCGAGCCCGGCGCGCCCCCGGGCGAGCCCTCTGCCTCCGTCTCGGCCAGCGCAGCGCCGGCTCCGCTCCCGGTGTCACCCGCGAGCGTGCCGCCCCGCCGTCAGAACAAGCCCGTCGAGCCGAGCCGGGCGCCGAGCCCGACGCCGGATCCCGCGCCGCCCAAGTCGTGGAAGCACGATCCGGGGTTCTGACCCGACTCCCTCAGAAGGTTCCTGAGAGACGCGCGCCGAGCTCGGATCCGCCCGCCACGGGCACGAGCTGGAGCGAGGTCTTCTCGGGCTCTTTTGGCTTCTTCTTCTGAAGGAGCAAGATCGCGGTCGCCGTGCCGACCGCGGCGACGCCGACGCCGAGCGCCACCTGCGCGCCGTAGTGATAGAGCTTGAGGTCGTCGTAGCGTGACTCCATCGAGGGCGGGCACGACTTGCCGGCCGGGCCGCAGGCGTCTTCCAGATCCTGGAGCGCTCCCTGGCGGAGCACGAACAGCACCCCGGAGCCGATCAGGCTCGCGGCGCCGACGCCCCCGATGACGTACGGCACCACCTTGGACGGCGGCTTCTCCGGCAAGGCGCCCGCCTGGATCAGCAGCTCTTGCGGCAACGCCTCGAGCGTCACCTCGACGCGCGTCACCCCCTCTTTCAGCTCCACCGTCGCCTGAAACGGCTTGTAATTGGGAGCCTTGGCGGTGAGCGCGTGAGGCCCGGGATCGAGCGGCACCTCGACGCCGATGGATGCACCGCCGAGGGCGATGCCGTCGAGCGCCATGGCCGCGGAGGCCGCCCCTTTGCCGCGCACGATGACGAGCTTCGGGATCCGGGCACGCAGCCGGTCGATCGACTGCTCGACCTCGGCCCGGAAATCGGGCCCCACGGCGTCGGCCTCGGCGAGCGCCAGCTCGTAGCCACCGAGCGCGGCCACGAGCCGCCCCAGCTTCTCCTCGCACACGGCGATGTGGAAGCGAACCTGCGGCGTCATCCGCACCTGACCGACTTCGCGGAACTGCTGCAGGGCCGCGGCCCAGTTGCCCGCTTGCTCGAGCTCGGTCGCCTGCTGGAACTGCGCGCGAGCTCGCTTGAGCTCGTCGGCGTCCTGGGCGAGCGCGGGCGCCTCGAGCAGCAGCAGCACCGCTGCGACGCGGAGCATTCGTGGAAAATTCCTCACCGCTGCGACGCGGAACATTCGTGGAAAATTCCTCATGCGACGCTTGCCATAGTGAGCTTGCCATAGTGACTTGCCGCCTCCGCTCCTGTCAACGTGGCGGCGCGACGCCGCGCCGCGTCGTGGCCGGAGGTGCGAGCGTGCCGGCGGAGCTCCGCGCGCGGATGCTGACGCTGGCTCGATTTGTGGCCGCGAAATCCGCCAGCGAATGATACTTTTGTCGTTGCATGTCGACCCCGAGCTTTCTGCGTTGCTTCGCGCTGCTCCGCGCGTTCTCGGCCGCCGCGCTGACGGCGGGGATCTCCGCCGCTTCGTGCAGCGTGCCCGACTTCGAGTTCGCGCCGGGGCCCAACCCCAACCTGCCGGCGCACTGTACCGACGGCGCCCTCGACGGCTCGGAGTCGGACGTCGATTGCGGCGGGAGCTGCGAAAAGAAGTGCGTGACCGACCAGGGCTGCGACCGGGCCAGCGACTGCGAGAGCGGCGTGTGCCAGGAGGGCCTGTGCGTCGGGGCGACCTGCTCCGACGGCGTGCTCAACGGCACCGAGAGCGACGTGGACTGCGGCGCCGACTGCGAGGGCTGCGAGGACGGCGAGATTTGCCGCTCGAGCAGGGACTGCCTCAGCGACGATTGCATCGGCGGGGCGTGCGGCCCCACCTGCTCGGATGGCTACGCCAACTGCGATCGCCTGGCCGAGGGGGAGTGCGAGGTGAACGTGCGCGTCGACGCGGACAACTGCGGCGGCTGCGGTCAGGAGTGCGCGCTGCCGCGCGCGACGGCCGAGTGCCAGGGCGGCGCCTGCAAGGTCAAGGAGTGCGAAGCGCCCTACGCCGACTGCGACGGCGATCCCGAGAACGGCTGCGAGGTGGACACATCGACGAGCTCGAGCCACTGCGGCGGGTGCGACGAGCTGTGCCCGGCCGCGAACGGAGACGCCTATTGCGAGGCGTCGGAGTGCAACGTCGAGTGCGACAAGGGCTTCACCGACTGCAACGGCCTGGTCGGCGACGGCTGCGAGAGGGCGACCACCCGCGACGTGTTGAACTGCGGCGGGTGCGGCGTCGAGTGCGTGCCCACGGCGGGCGGCAGTCCCTGGTGCCGCGACGGCGTGTGCGGCGAGACGATTTGCCCGGCCGGCAGGGGCGACTGCAACGGCGACCCCGAAGACGGCTGCGAGGTGGATCTGGCCGCCGATCCGGAGAACTGCGTCACGTGCGGCGGCCTGTGCACGGTCGCCAACGGCACCGGCAAATGCACGGCCACCGGCTGCGCCATCGACAGCTGCGAGCAGGGCTTCGCCGACTGCGGCGGCGGCTACGACAACGGCTGCGAGACCAGCACGGAGACGAGCCTCGGCCACTGCGGCGGCTGCGGCGAGACGTGCACCATCGCCGGCGGCACCCCCAAGTGCGAGGGCGGCGCCTGCGAGGTGAGGACCTGCGACAGCGGGATGGGCGACTGCGACGGCAATCCGGACAACGGCTGCGAGACGAACGTCAACTCGAACCAGACCCACTGCGGCGCCTGCGCGGCCGCCGGCGGCGTCAACTGCAGCAACATCTACGCGAACGCCACCGCGACCTGCCAGAGCGGCAGCTGCACCTTCGTCGGCTGCAAGGCGGACTACGGCAACTGCAACAGCTCGGTGACCGACGGCTGCGAGGCCAACGTCAAGACCGACGAGGGGAACTGCGGCAACTGCGGCACCCAGTGCAACACAATCCACACCACCAGCAATCAGTGCCTCGACGGCACCTGCAACCCGGTGTGCACGAGCGCGCAGTACGACGAGTGCGGGGTACCGAAGAACGGCTGCAATATCGACCTCTGGAGCGACGAGAGCAACTGCCTCGGCTGCAACCTCGTGTGCCAGAGCGGGGCCAGCGCCCACGTCGCCAGCAATCAATGCGGCTCGTCGGGCTGCAGCCCGGTGTGCAGCGGTCTGTGGCGCAACTGCGACGGCAACGGAATGAACGGCTGCGAGAAGGACACCTCCGGCGACATCAACGCCTGCGGCGCTTGCAACACCCGGTGCCTCCAGGCGAACGCGAGCGCCACCGCCTGCACGGCCGGCACCTGCGTGCCCACCTGCAACCCGGGCTGGAAGGCTTGCGGCGACGCCCGCGCCGGCTGCACGACCCAGCTCGGCACCGCCAGCAACTGCGGCGACTGCGGCCACGTGTGCTCGGGGACGAGGACCATCTGCTCGAACGGCAACTGCGTCGTCTCGCCGGACATCGTCGTCGTCAACTCGAGCACGACCGGCACCTTGAGCACCATCGGGAACTCGGCGCCCCTCATCAACGTGAACCACGCCCTGCAGACGCCGCGGGACCACGATCGCATGATCCTTGTCGGGGTCGTCGCCTCCGAGAACTCGCTCGTGCCGGTGAGCGTCACCTACGACGGCACGCCGATGACGCTCTTCAACACGCAGCGGGTGTCGGGCGAGAACAACGCCGCGGCGCACATCTACTACCTCCTGGACAGCCAGCTTCCGGCCGCCACCGGCAACAAGCCCGTGGTGGTGCAGCTGGCGAACTCGAACACCTGGGGCGTGTACTTCGCCAACGTGGTGGAGCTGAAGGGCGTGCACCAGTCGAACCCGTTCGCGAGCGCCACCTCGACAGGCACCCACGTCAGCGCGACGGACTGCGGCGGCACGGCGTCCCGAGCGGTCAGCACCAACTTCAGCGCGACCGGCTCGTTCGTGTACACGGTGATGGCGGCGCGCGCCGCCAATGCCAGCCCCACCATCGGCCCCACCGCGGCGACCGCCACCATGAACCTGCGCCTGACCGAGCCGGCGACCATGGTCGCGCTGGCCGGCTACCTCGTGGCCAACTCCAACACAACCCTCTCGTGGACGATGGGCGCCTGCTGGAGCACCGCCGGCGTCGGCGTCGCCGTGCGGCGCGCCAACAGCGGCTGAGCGCCTCGGGGCGCTGCGCTCCGCGCGGCGGCTCGCGCGGAGCGGCCGGCGGCGAGCGCGGCGCGTCGAGCGACGGCGCGGCGGGCGCCTGTGGAATCACCGAGTTGTTGTCAACCGTCGAGACGCTTCGATTTCCTGAATCGCTGGATTGGAGCTCGCCCAGCGAGCTGCGACGTCCAATCTCAGCGCTCGCGAACGTCCAGATGCCACATCCTGCGGGGCTTTCTCAGCCAGTTCGATAGGCATGTTCCGCGACGACCGGCGGTCGTCTTCACCCGTTCGTGATAGCTTGTCCACCCCACGCCGGTGACAGGACCATGGCCAACGACAAGCCCCAGAACCCCACCCCTTCTCTCACCGATCTGATGGGCGCGATGGCGGCGGCCCAGGCCGCGCAGGAGCCGTTATTCCTCGGCCTCCTCCGCGGGCACTTCGGCGCCGACCCCCGCGCCCTCCCCGTCGTCGCCGAGGAGTTCCCGGCCTCGGACCACCCGAACTTCCAGCTCGCGATCGAGACCCACCTCCGCAACGGCGGGTTCACCTCCGAGCTGCTCGGGGTCTCCGGCGGCGATATGTTCCGGGGGGTGAGCCTCCCCGATCTCCTCTCGCCGCCCGCGGCGATGCCCGGGTTCGGCGGAGCGCCGCCCTCGCAGGGGCCCGTGCAGTACCGCAACGTCCGCCTCGACGAGGAGCGCGTCATCGCCTGCGTCGCCGGCGGCATCTACCTCTTCGGCCAGGGGGGCGACAGCTTCGCGCTGCTGGTGCGCGGCCCCGGCGACGCCGGGTTCCGGCGCAGCCAGCTCACCATCGAGGTGATGGCGGGGGACAACGAGCGCGCCCAGCGCCTCCTCGCCGAGCTCCGCGTCCTGATGCGCCGGCTCAACGTCTACCGCAGCCGCATCGTCACCCTGAGCGAGACCACGGACGGCTTCTCGCCCGGGACAAAGATCGAGCTCCAGAGCCTCCCGCGGATCGAGCGCGACGCGCTCATCCTGCCCGAAGCGCTGCTCGCGCGGCTCGAGCGGTCGACCATCGGCTTCTCCCGGCACAGAGAGACCCTGCTCGCCTCGGGGCGACATCTGAAGCGCGGGCTGCTCCTCTACGGGCCCCCGGGCACCGGCAAGACCCTGACCGCGATGTACCTGGCGGGCCAGATGCGGGAGCGCACCACCCTGCTCCTCACCGGGCTCGGGGTGAAGCTCCTCCGGGAGGCCTGCGCGATGGCGCGGTCGCTCCAGCCCTCGCTCGTGGTGCTCGAGGACGTCGATATCATCGCTCAGGACCGCGACAGCGCGGACTCGAGCTGCCGCTCTCCGCTGCTCTTCGATCTCCTGAACCAGATGGACGGCCTCGCGGAGGACACCGACGTGATCTTCCTCCTGACCACCAACCGCCCGCAGGCCCTGGAGCCGGCGCTGGCGACGCGGCCGGGGCGGATCGATCTCGCCGTGGAGATCCCGCTGCCGGACGCCGACTGCCGGCGGCAGCTGCTCGCGTTCTACGGGCGTGGCCTCGCGCTCAGGGGCGACGCTCTCGCGCCGCTCATCGCGCGGACCGAGGGGGTGAGCGCGGCATTCATCCGCGAGCTCCTGAGGCGCGCGGCGCTGTTCGCGGCCGACGCGGGGCGCGGCATCTCGGTCGGCGAGGAGCACCTCAGCGAGGCGCTGCACGAGCTCCTCGTCGACGGGGGGCCGCTCACCCGGAGCCTCCTCGGCGCTCAAGCCCACCGCCCCTCGTGATCACCCCCGGACGCCGAGCTCGGCGAACGGCAGCATCAGCTGCTCGGTAGAGACCATCTGGCTCTTGCGGCCGTACAGCTCACGCAGCGCGCTCGCGAGCAAACCGTGCGCCGTTCCTTGACGGTCTCGACGATCGCCTGAATAAGCTGCCGCATGAGATCCGCGGCGCTCGCGCTCCTCGTCGGGGCTGCGCTGGGCACCTTCAATCGTCCTGCCGATGCGGGACCGCGCACCTCGTCGCTCGCATGGGTGCGAATGCCTGGGGCCGAGTCGTGCGTTGACGCGCGGACGCTCGCGCTCGCCGTGGAGCGGCGGCTCGGGCGGGTCGCGTTCGTGCCGCCCACCCTCGGCGAGGTGGCCATCGAGGGGTGGATTGAGCGCTCGCAGGAGGCCGGCGTCTGGCGGGCGGCGATCCGCGTGTTCGGCGCGGGCGGGATGGCGATCGGATCGCGGGAGATCGAGGCCGATCAGGTCGATTGTCGGGCGATCGACGATCAGCTCGAGCTCGTGATCGCGTTGCTCGTCGACCCCGACGCCTCGCTCGTGCTCCCCCGCGCCGCCGGCAGCCCGGCCGCGAGCGCCGGCGGGGGAGCGCCGGGCGCGGGCACGGCGGTGCGGCCCGCCCCGCTACCCCCTGCCGCGAAGGCGGCCGCCGCGCTTCCGGCGTGTCCGCCGGCTCCAGCGGCGCCGAGCGCTTCCTGGCGGGTGAGAGGCGCGGTGGAGGCGGTGGGCGGGCTCGGGCTCGTGCCCGGGCCCGCGAGCGTCGGGGTCGGGGTGCGCGCGCACGCGATGCCGCCGCGCGGGCCGGGCTTCGAGCTGGGCGGCGTGCTCTGGGCGAGCCCCGACGTCCGCGCGGCGCCCGGATCGCCGGCGTTCTCGCTCGCCTACGGGAGGCTGTCCGTGTGCCCCATCGAGATCGTGCGCGGCGGGACGGCGCTCTCGGGCTGCGTCGGCGCGATGCTCGGATCACTGCGCGTCGAGGGGCCCGCGGTGCCGCGCAGGTTCCGCCACGAGCGGCTCGTGTTCGATCTGAGCCTCGACACGCGCGTGCGGCGGCGCTTCGTGGGGCCGCTGTTCGGGGCCGTCGGGCTCGGGATCGCGGTGCCGACCGTGCGGGACGTCTATTTTTACACCGACGCGGCGGGGGCGCGACACGATATCTTCCAGATGTCGCCGGTATCGGCGATCCTCGATCTCGGCCTCGGCCTCGAGGTGCCGTGACCGGGCCGCGCCGATTCTTTCAAAACGCGTCCGCCGCGCGTCCACTCACCCCAGCGCATGTCCCTGCTCGCCACCGCGCGCGAAGGCCGGCCGCGCGCGATCTCCGCGCCGGGAGGCCCGGTCCCGCCCTTCGAGCAGCTCTTCTTCGAACACGCGCCGTTCGTCTGGCGCGCGCTGCGGCGGCTCGGCGTCCATGAAGCCGACGCGGAGGACGTCTGTCAGGAGGTCTTCATGATCGTCCACCGACGCCTCGCAAACTTCGAGGGGCGATCCTCGGTCCAGACCTGGATCTACGGCATCTGCATCCGGGTCGCGGCCGACTACCGCAAGCGCGCCCACCGGCGCCGTGAGTCCACGCGCGCCGAGCTGCCCGACCAGGTAGCGCCCGAGGACCAGCACGGGGCGCTCCAGGACCATCAGGCGCGCGCGCTCCTCGACGCGTGCGTCCAGACGCTCGACGACGACAAGCGCGCGGTGTTCGTGCTCTTCGAGCTGGAGGAGCTGCCGATGACGGAGGTCGCCGAGGCGGTGGGGTGCCCGCTCCAGACGGCGTACGCGCGGCTCTACGCGGCGCGCCGGGTGGTCGAGGCCGCCCTGCGACGCGCCACGGCCGAGAGGAGGATGCCTTGAGCAAACCGAAGGATCCGCCGCGGCTCTTCGATGCGTCCTCGGACACGACCGACGCCGTGCGCGCCGTCCTGCGCGCGGGTCAGCGCGAGCTGCCCGGGTCTTCCGACCTTGCCCGCCTCGCCGCGCGTCTCCCGCTCGGGCCGCTCCCGCCGCCGGGCGCCTCGCCGCCGGGCGCCTCGCCGCCGGCCGGGGCGCCCCAGGTCGCTTCGCTGCCCCCGTCGCCTCCGCTCGCGCCCGGGCACCTCACCGCGGCCGCCGCGGGGCCTTCCGTGGCCTCCAGCGCGCTCCTCGGCGCGCTGCTCGGCCTCGGCGTCGTGGGCGGCGTGTGGTGGCGCGACGCCGCCACCGCGCCGCGCGACGCCGCGCCCAGCGCCATCGCGAGCGCCGCTTGGCCGAGCGTCGCCGCGCCCACGCCCACCCCCCCGCCGCCCGCGGAGCCCGGCCTCGACGGCGCTGGACACGCTCGATCGGAGGCCGGCCGTGGCGCGGCGCGTGAGCCCTCGAGCGCGACCGCGCCGCACGACGAGCTCCTCCCGCGCGCGGGCACCGCCGCGCCGCGCGCCGAGGAGGCGGCGATCCCCTCGCCGGGCGCGCCGAGCGGCGGGGCTCCCCCGAGCGCGAGCCCGCCTTCCGCCGGCGCCGCCGAGGAGGCGGAGACCGAGGTTCAGCTGCTCCATCGCGCGCAGGACGCGCTCGCCACCGACGCTGGTTCGGCCCTCGCGCTCACGGTCGAGCACGCGCGGCGCTTCCCCACCGGCGCGCTCGGTCAGGAGCGCGAGATCATCGCCATCCGCGCCCTGCTCGCCCTCGGCCGCGCGGGCGAGGCGCGCGCCCGCGCCGCGAGCCTGCTCGAGCGGTTCCCCGGCTCCGCGTACCGCGGCAGGCTCGAATCGCTCGGCCTCGAGGAACCATCTCCAAAAAATTGAGCCGATCTCTCCACGTACCCAGTGACCGCACGATGCGGTCCTTTCGATGGAGATGACCCATGTCGAATCGCTTCTCCTCGCGCGCCTCGCTGCCGCGGCGCGCCGCGAACCTCTTCCTTCTCGCTTCGCTTGCGGCGGCCTCGCCGCTCCTCGGCGGCTGCGGGATGGAGCTCCAGATTGGCGACGCGTCCAGCGAGGGGGGTGGTCCCGATACCGGGACGGGCACGGGCGGCTCCCCGCCGGGCACCACCGCGACGGGCACGGGCGGCTCCCCGACAGGCACCAGCGCTGTGGGGGGCGGCGGGGACACCACCGCGACGGGCATGGGCGGGACAGAGGTGATCCCGCCCGAGCTTTGCCAAGACTACGTGGAGACCAACCAAGGACAAGAGCTGCCGGCAGAAGAGGAGTGTCCGGAAATCGGGATGGCGCTGAAGGCCGCGCACGACACGGCCCTCCAGAGCGCGGAGCTCGCCGTCGCGCCGCTCGCAGGAACATGGGTGACCGGCAGCGGCCCCGCGCGCGTCGAGATCGTGCTCGACGCGAAGGGCCAGGGCACGCTCCTCTTCGGGGAACCGACGGACCTTCCTCCGATCTCCGACCCTGACGAACCTTACCTCACGAGCAGGGAGGACAACGACGCCGAAGATATCTTCGGGCTCCGGTACCTGAAGAAATACCCTGGTTTCAAGTACTCCGTCGTCGCCGAGAGCGGTCACGGCAGCGAGATGTCGTTTCACGTCTGGGTCATGGAAGTGTGGGAGGGCTGGTGCGCAGCGCAGACGCCCGTCCCCTCTCCGCACTCACACCACTGCTATGCCTGCATGTACGACGACGGGGTCTACAGCTTCGTCACCGGCGAGACGGGCTGCGAGGAACCGGCGGGCTGCTACGCGGGCCAATCCCTGGATGAAGAGAAGCGGGTGGATTGCGGTCGCGTCGAGCTCTGCGTCATGCCCTACAACAACGTGTGCAACTGCACCGCCGACGAATGCTTCGCCAATCTGGGAGGGGCCCCGGGCCAGCTCACCGTCTATCCCTACACCGTGACGCTCGATCCCGTCGACACGGCCATCCTCCGCCTCAAGAGCCTCTCGGAGCTCGAGGACAAAACAACCTACTATCTCGACAAGCAGCCGTAGGCCCGGCGCAAGGGGGGTCCACGCCGGGGGCGGCGGGTTTGAAGGGTGCGTAGTCGAGCTCGACAAGCCAGCGGCCGTAGCGGGCCGCTGTCGCAACCTCCCCCCGAGGCCGCGGCCAGGCCTGCGGGGCTCTCGAGGCGGGCCTCGGTCTCGGTGGGCGTGAGGCCGGTCGTGGCGTCGGGTCCGTCTTCAGGGCGTTGTAGGTGGCGAGGGAATGCGGCGTGAGGACGAGGGCGGCCACTGCGGGCCATGGCGGGCCTTCTGCGTTTCAGCGCCTGCGGCGGCGCGCGAGGACGGCGCCCAGCGCCACGAGGGCCGCGAAGCCGCGCCCGCTGTTAGCCGCGGATCCGCCGGCAGCGCGGCAGCCACCGCCCGGCTCTTCGCCGCCGCCGGTGCCGCTCACGCCACCCATACCGCCCTGACCGCCGGTGCCGCCGGTGCCGCCGGTGCCGCCGGTGCCGCCGGTGCCGCCGGTGCCGCCGGTGCCGCCGCCGGCCTCGCCCATTCCGCCGGAGCCGCCCATTCCACCGGCACCGGCGCCGCCTCCGCCGCCGCTTCCTCCCTCGCCACCGGTTCCGCCGGTTCCGCCGGAGCCGCCCATTCCACCGGCACCGGCGCCGCCTCCGCCGCCGCTTCCTCCCTCGCCACCGGTTCCGCCGGAATCGCCGGAGCCGCCCATTCCGCCGGCGCCGCCCGCGCCGCCGCTTCCGCCGCTGCCCTCCGGGGTGACGCCGCCCTCGTAAATCTCCGCGCTTCCGTGCGCCTCGGGGTCGCCGTCTCCGGACGAGCAACCTGCCCGTAACCCCCCGAAGACAAGGACGCGATTGCCATCGAGCAGCACGGACGACGGCGCGTCCCGTAGCCTGCTCAGGTTCTGCACCGTCGACCAGCCGTTCGTCACGGGGTTGTACACAGCGGCGCTGCGGAGGGCGCACTCGCTGCCGCCCGTCCACTCCTTGCCGCCCGCGATGAGCACCATTCCATTTCCGAGCAGCGTGGCCGTGTGACGTCGGCGCGCGACGTCCAGGGGCCCGGTCACGGTCCAGTCATTCGTCGCCGGGTCGTAGACCTGCGCGTGGGGGACGTTCGGCGCGCCCGTGACCAGCACCCGACCATCGCCGAGCAGCACCGCCGTGAAATCGGCGGGCGGCATGAGCAACGCCTGGGTGGGCGTCCAGGTATTCGTGGCCGGGTCATACCGATCGGCGCCGTCGCCGCTCACCACGAGCACGCTGCCGTCGAGCAGCCTCGTCGCCCTGTGCCCGGAATGCGCGAAGGTCAGCGTCCCGGCCGGGGAGAACGTCCCCGTGGCCGGGTCGTAAAGCTCCGCCGTCGCCGGGCTGCCCGCGCCGCCGCTCACAAGCACCTTCCCGTTGTGCAAGAAGACCGCAGAGTGCCCCGAGCGCGAGACGCCGAGCGAGCCCGTCGCAGCCCAGGATTTCGTCGCCGGATCGTAAAGCTCGGCGACCGCCGTCCCGCCGCCCACGACGAGGATACGATCGTCGGAGAGCCGCAAGGGCGCGACGCTCGGAGCGTGGTGCGCGACCATGGCGCCGGTGAGCGTCCAGGTATCGCTCGCCGGATCGTAGGCCTCGGCCGTCGACGGAGAATCACCGCCCACGACGAGGATCTCGCCGGTCGAGACCCGGATCGACGCGGGCTTGCGGCGCGCGTGCGAGAGCGGCGCGACGTCGCTCCAGGCGTTCGTCGCCGGATCGTAGAGGTTCGCGGACAGGGTATCGTTCCAGTCGTTGTCGTACCCGCCGGCCACGAGCACGCGGCCATCGGTGAGCTCGGCCCACGTGCCGTCGTGTCGCGGCACGGGCATGTCCCCGGCCGGCGTCCACGCGGGCAGGCAGCCGACCGGCGCATCCCCGACGCAAGCGCCCGCCTGGCAGACGCCGTTCGCCGTGCAGCCGTCGGCGCTGCCGCACACGGCGCCGCTCAGCGGCGTGCAGGTGCCATTCGCCGTCGCGCCCGCGCTCACCGCGCACGCGTCACACGAGCCCGCGTCACACGCGGCATCGCAGCAGACCCCGTCGACGCAGAAACCGCTCGCGCATTCGCCCGCGAAGAGGCAAGAATCGCCCGGGACCGCGAGGGTGAGCCGCTCGACGCTCGTGCTCCCGCCGCCGGCCACGAGCACCCGCCCGTCCGCGAGCGCCGTGGCGGTGTGGCCGCTCCGGCCCGAGTTCAGGTACTTGCCGAGCGACCACCTCCCGCTCGCCGGATCGTAGACCTCGGTGAGCGCGCCGCCGCCGGCGACAAGCACCCGGCCATCGGCGAGCGGCGTGGCCGTGTGCCTGTGGTGGGTGACGTTCATCGGCGTCGCGGGCGTCCAGGTATTGCTCGCCGGATCGTAGAGCGACGCGCTGCGGTTCGCGGAGGTGAACCCCTCACCGCCGTAATCGGTGTAACCGCCGGCGACGAGCACCTTGCCATTGCCGAGGAGCGTCGCGGTGTGCCCTTCCCGGTTCTGGATCGAGCCCGCGGCGGTCCACGTGCCCGTGGCCGGATCGTAGAGCTCCGCGCTGCCGATGGGCTCGCCGGAGGCGTCCACCCCGGCCACCACGAGGACCTTGCCGTTCGGCAGGAGCGTGGCCGTGTGGGAGGAGCGCACCAGCGCCATCGACCCCGCGGCGGTCCACGTATTCGTGACGGGATCGAAGATCTCGCTCGACCTCATCACCCACTCTTCGTACTCGCCGGCGGCCACGAGGATCCGGCCATCCGGCAGGAGCGTCGCTGTGTGGCGTTCGCGCGGCGCGAGGAGCGGCGCGGCGAGCGTCCACGTGCCCGTGGTGGGGTCGTAGATCTCGACGGCGTCGGTCACGCCGCCGGCCACGACGACCCGGCCGTCCGGAAGGAGCGTCGCGGTGTGGTCCGTGTGCGGCGTGCTCATCGGCGCGACGAGCGACCATGTCGTCGTGACGGGGTCGTACACCTCGGCCGTGGCGCTCGCTCCGCCCGCCACGAGGACCCTCCCGTCGAGCAAACGTGTCGCCGTGTGCCTGCTCCGGGCGACGTTCATCGGCGGCGCCGCGTCCCAGCGTGGCGCGGTGAGCGCGGCGGCGGCCGCGCCGATGCCGTGCTCCTTTGCGCGGCTTCGTGGGACATCGGTGCCAGTGCATCCGAGCGGCGCGGCGAGCGACGCGACGAGGAGGACGGGGGCGAGGCGGTGCAAGAATGAGGTTGAACGCACATCAGACGATAGCGGCCTCGGCGACTTGGCTGTCAACAAAAAGCGACCGCCGCGGCGGACAGGGAACCGTGGAGTTTCCGTCCGTATCAAGCCCCGCGGGGACGCCGCCTGGCGCGTGATCGTGGGCCCATCCGGTCCCCGCGCCCTCTCCAGTGCTGTGGCCGTGGGAGCTAGAGGCGCGCGGGGGAGGCGGTTCGCGCGCGGGAGTGGGACGCGGGGGGTCGATGAGCGGTCAGCTCACGCGATGCCGGCGGAGCGGGTCAGTGCGCAGGGCTTGGGTGCGAGAGGATGACGTGGCGCGCGTCCACCGCAGATCTCGCGGTCCTACTCCGGCTCATTCCGCGTCAGGACACGAATAGCCGATCTCCCAATCCTGCACCTGAACTCCGCCCGTGCCGTCGCTCGTCGGATTGAGCCTCACCTGGAGCTCCAGGTAATTCGCTTGCGCCTCCGGCAGCTCTCCGAGCAGGTCGGCGAGATCGACCGCGCACGGCGGCGTTGACGTCTCATCGCACAGCTGGGTGTCGCCGGGCGTAGCGTGGGCGGTGGCGGCGAGCGTCACGGTCGCGGCGTCGAGCGAGGCGAGGTCGTCTGCCGATCGCACGAAGAGCTCGACGCTCGAGTCATCCGGGGTGACCGTCCTGTAGGTGAGGTATTCCCACCGGGCCTTGGTCCCCGGCGGGCAGACGCCGTGGTAGCGCTCCCAGCTCGTGGTGATGGGCGTGACGCTCGCGGCCGCGCACGGGACGGCCGCGCGGACCTTCCCCGGGCTGTCGCGGAGATCGGCGCACGTCTGCGGGCAGAGCTTGACGCTCGTGTTCGTCGCGTCGGCGAAGTACCAGCCGCTGCCGCAACTGCCCAGCCCGGCGGGCCGGGGAGTGAGGGGGGTCTCGGTGCCGGCGCCGTCCACATGCACGACGGACACCGAGGTGGGATCCGCGACGCCGGCGAGGGGGACCGTCACGTCGCAGGGGAGCGCCTCTCCGCGGATCGAGACGAGCGCGTCGAGGAGGCTGCCTTGCAGCGTCGTGCCTGCGGTGAGGTTGTACGCCTGTCCGCCGCCGCGAGCGGCGATGTTGTTGATGATCTCCGCGTTCGAATTGCCGAAGCCCACCGCGTGCACGCGGACGCCGTGGTTCTCGAAGGCGTTTCCCGCCAGGTCCCCGATGTGGTTCGGGACGGTGTCGCAGTGCGACGGGACGCCGTCGGTCACGAACACGACCGCGACCTCCTCCTCGGGGTGGGCGGTCTTGTAGTTGATCGCCCAGGTCGTGGCGCCGTCGAGCGCCGGGTACATCGGCGTATCGCCGTAGGCCGTCGGGAAATTGATGAACGCCTGCAGGAGCTTGAGCTCTTGCTGATCTCCCATCATCGCGGATTGCTCGGTCAACCTGTCGGCTGCGGCGCCGTTGAACGGGACGAGCGGCAGCGCACAGCCCTCGCCGCCGGGGTCCGGGCATTCGGGGTTGTTGTCGCAAGGGCCGGGGTTGGCGTGCGGCCAGAACCGGAACGCGACGCCGAGCCCCGCCGACGCCGGATCGCGGAAGAACTCCCTGAGGGCCTCGCGCGCCGGGTTCCATCGGGAGCCGCTCACGTCGTCTCCCGACGAGTTCTGCACCATCGAGGTGGATCGATCGAGCGCCACGAACAGGGTGGCCGGCCTGATCAGCGAGACGCTGGCCGTGGCGATGCAGCCCGGCGACTCGCACATGGCCGATTGATAGATGCTCCCGTTGTTGGCGCACTGGCACTCGGCGATGTGCCCCGGGCCCGGCGGGTTGACGATGAGCTCCATGTCGTCGACGACGCCCGTGCAGCCGGCCACGCTGATGCACTCGCCCGGGGCGATCGGCTGCGCGGTCGTGCAGGCGAGGGTGCCGCCGCTCGGGCTGCAGGAGTCGAGGACCTGGCTCGGGGCCGAGGAGGGGAGCTGGCCCGCGCCCGCGGCGTAGCGGTGAATCGCGATGCCCGCGGGCGCCGGCGTGTTGCCGCGGTTGCAGACCGGGATCGTCCCGCCGCAGGGCACGCCGACCGTGAGATCCACGCCGGTGCATGCGGGGTTCGTCTGGTTCGGCAGGTAGCCCTTGCAGAGGCCTCGTTGCTGGTCCGGATCGGCGCTGCAGGTGGTGCCGCACAGCTGGTCTACGAGGCCGACGCACGTGGCGTCCCAGACCTGGGTCGGTGGGGCGCACGTCTTCCCAGGGCACTCGGTAGCCACGAGATCGACGCACTCTGAGCTCCAGGTCCCCGCGCACTTGCCGTCGGAAGTGACGCTTCCCGGCGGGCACACGCCGCTGGGCGGCCTGCAACGTCGCGGGGTGCCGGGCAGCACGATAGGGCAGGTGAAGCCCGTTCCGAAGACGGTCGCGCACTGCGCGGTCGACGTGCACCTGAAGTCGCAGCAGAGCGGGTTGGCCGCGCAGATATTGGCGATGCACGGGTCACCGCACGTCGCGGTCATGTGGGTCGCGACGCCGGGGGCATCCTCGCAGGCGTCATGCCCGCAGTCGGCCGGGATGGTCGTCTGGGTGCAGCAGTTCGGGTTCGCCTCGCAGACCTTCGCGACGCAGCCGCTGCAGGTCGACAGGAGCGAGAGGCCCGTCTCGCACGGATCGTGGGCGCACGCGCCCTGCGCGGGGTGCTCGCAGTACTGGTCGAACTGGCAATCCTCGCTGGTCGTGCAGGGCTGGTGCGTGCCCTGCCGCGCGACGCCCTCGGGTAGCTCGTTGACGTCCCCGACCGACCACGGGTACGTCGCCCCGGTCCCCGAGAGATCGATCGGGCTCCCGCCCGGCGGTCCGTCGTACGACTGGCCGTCGCAGGAGGGACACGAGCCGCCGCAGTCGACGCCCTTCTCGCCGCCGTTCTGGATCCCGTCGTCGCAAGTGACATAGCAGAGGTCGAGCTTCGGCCGGTCCTCGACGACCGACTTCTCGCTGCTCCGGAAGTCGGTCCTCTGGACCGGATCTTCCTCGATGAGGACGCCGTGATTCTCGGCCTCGCCGCTCACCCAGGCGCGCGCGAGCTCGGTGATATCGGACGAGCGGAAGCCGGAGCCCCCGCCGGAGGTGAACGACGCGGCGACCGCCGGGTCGATGGCCTCGCCGAAGCTCGCCCAGGTCACGGCCGACTCTTCCCAGGCGTCGGTGACGCGGTGGACGCGGACCGTGCTGTCGACCCCCTTGAAGGTCTGCGAGAGCGACAGGCTCGCCGACACGACCTCGGCTCCCGCGGGCAGGCCGGAGAGGTCGAACCGGAGCAGGCTGCGCCGGAGCCCACCGCCCGCGCTCGTCCCCGTGCTGAGCGTCACGCTCGCGCCGTCGTTCCAGCTGGGCGAGCTCTGCCAGAGCACGGCGTCGGCCACGCCTGCCGGCCCAGCGCCGCGCTGGACCGTCGTGCACACCTGTCCATCGGTCGAGAGCGCCCACGCCGCTCGAGCGACGCCCTCGGCGCCACCGCCGCCGGGATCGACCGCACACCCGGCCGCGAGGGCGCCCGTCACTCCGGCGCATAATAGTTGGAATCTCTTCGTCTTGTTTCTCATGTGGAGATTTCCCCTGACGTTCGTTGTGGTGAGCCGCGCCAAGCCTCGCCGGGCGCAAGGCCGGCGTCGTGGTGCCCCACGGTCACGAGCGGTCGTTCGAGGCGAGCGCGCGGCGTGAATTGCTGAAAAGGATCAGGACAGAGATCCGCTCATCGTCGCGCGGCCAGTGCAGACATGTCAACTCTCACGCACGTACGCGACCTGATCCTCGACACGCGCCTTGTCCCTCGGTGACCTGACACGCGCGGCATCCACGAACAGTCCGCGGGCCTACGCGTGGTCGAGGAAGGCCGGACCCTTTCTGACAAGCGCCGGTGGGCCATCTCTGGCGAGCGCCGAAGGATGCCGGAGCGGTAATGTTTTCCACGGGGCGTATGCGCAGGAAGCGCGGGGGGGGGCGCTCGGGTATCCGTGATAGCTTCGGCCTCATGGGGGTATCGATCATCGGGCGGCCCAGGTGCGACGGGCGCGGGCTTCGGCAGCGGCGCGGGCCGTCAGCGAGCTGGTTCCTCGCGGCGGCGCTCGTGACGGTCGCCGTCTACCTCGCCGGCCAGCTCGACGGCCCCGGCGACTTTGGCTTCGGACCCGTCGGCGGGCAGCGCGAGCTCGTCGTGGTGCGGCTGGTCAGGTAGCCGCGCAGGTCCCGCAGGCACCCAGGGTTCGCCGCGCGCACGCCGCGTCCCCAGGCCGCCAGCTCACCGGCACGGCGCGCAGGCGCCGCCGCAATCCACGCCGGCCTCGCCGCCGTTCATCACGCCGTCGATGCACGAAGCCTCCCGGCACATGCCCGCCCAGCAGGCGCCGCTCTCGCACTGCGTGCCCGTCCTGCATCCTTGAGCCGCCGGGCACAGCGGGCAGGGCAGCGCCCCACAGTCGACCCCCGTCTCATCCCCGTTCTGCGCGCCGTCCTCGCACGTCGGCGCCGCGCAGCGACCCGCGCGGCAGACCTTGCTCTCGCAATCGGTGCCCGCTCCGCAGGCCTCGCCGGCGATGCAGGGACGACACGGACCGCCGCAGTCCCTCGCGGTCTCCCCGAGCGCGAGATCGACACCATTGTTCGTGCAATGCGAGGGCACGCACATCACGCCGAAGCACGCCAGGCCGTTGGGACAGTCGTTCATGGTCACGTCGCCGTCAAAGCAAGCGACGCACGTGCCCGCATGGCACATCCTCTGTTGCTCGCCAGGACACACCGCACCTTCGGTCATCGGCACATTGACGGGCCCGCTGGCACCGCAGCTATCATACGTACACTGCTCGCCGTCGTCGTAGACGTCGGACGGGTCCCCGAGCACGATGAGCTCGCCCGTGACCGTGCACTCCATCCGCTGGCAGTCGCCCCTCCGCTGAGAGGCGATCGGCCCCGGGTTGATCTCGACGGTGCACGCGCCCTCGACGCACCGCCCGGCGCCGCACTCGCGGCTCGGCGGCCCCGGGCACTCGGCGTCGCTCTTGCAGCCGGCGTCGACACCCCCGTCGGGCCCCACGTCAGGAGCGCACCCCGCCGTGCCCGGAGCGCACTCGGCGCACGGCCTGCACGAGAGAGCGCAGTCCGGATCCTTCGCGGCGTCAGGAGAGCAACAGATCCCTTGGCCCGGATCGACACACTGGCAACGATCGCCGACACAGGTGGCTCCGGGGATGTCCTGGTACTTCGTGTGGCAATCGGCCTTGTTCTCGCAGTAGCCTCCCAGAGAGGGAGAATCTCCGGCACAAGAGCCCACGAGCCACGCGGCGCCGGCGAGCACCACGCGGCGAAATAGAGTGTGCATGCGAACAGAGCCTCCGGGCGCCCACCTTCGCTCGCCGGCAAAAGGGCCAGCGAGGGCCGCGGACTGCCCTCTACACGACTCCTCCTATACAGCACCGCAGTCGCAGAGGCGCGTAAGAAATCGACAGAAACCGCTGCTAAAATGTGGAAACTTTGCGGGCGTCAACGGAAAGTGTTGGAACGCGCATCGGGCCAGGTGGCCCCGCACGTGTACCAGTCCGCGTCGCACGGCGGCAGCGGCTCTCCCGGTCGCGGCGGCTCCGGCACCGGAGGAGGGGAGGGGGCCATGTCCTCGCCGCGCGCGCGGGGAGGCGCCGGCTTCGAGCGGAGGGGGCGCTCCCGCGTGACGGCGGCCACCGCCCGGGGATCGGGGGGCGCCGGCGCAGCCTGCGGGCTCACCACGATGACGCGCGGGAGCCGCGCGACGGCCGGGGGGCGGGCTGCCGACAGCGCGCCGGCATGGAGGCCGCCGAGGAGCGCCGCCGCGAGGACCAGCCCGCCTGCTCCCAGGGCGAGCGCGACGCGAATCCGCCCCTCGCGCGGTGAGCGGGCCGGCGGGGCTTGCTCCGGGGGCGCCGACGCAGGCTCCGGCGAGGCCGGGGAGGGGGCGTCGCGCGGCAGCTCGGTCGCGAGCCCGGGTGTCGGATCGGTCGGCGGCACGCGCGGCGTCTCGTCCGCGGCCGGCGGGCTCGCCGCGCCCGAGGACCGCGCCGGCCGCTCGGCCGGCCGCTCTGGCCGCTCCGACCCCACGCCGCGCGACGCCGGGCTCGCGCCGCGCACCCCGGAGCCGACGTCCTGCTTCACCTCGCCTCGCCAGCGACACCAGCCCTCGAGCGCGCCGTGCAGCGCCGCGATGAGCTCCGCCATGTCGCGGTACCGGGCGTCCGGGTGCCTCTCGGTCGCGCGCCTCACGACACCCGCGACCACCGGCGGCAAGGGGACGAAGGTATCGAGCGGCAGCGGCGTGGTGTGGAGCACGCAGCGGACGAGCTCCTCGGGCACGCGCTCCGCGAACGGCCGGCGCAGCCCGATGAGCTCGTAGAGCACGAGGCCCAGCGCGTGGACGTCGGTCCGCTCGTCCAGGACCGCGGGCTCCGCGAGCTGCTCGGGGGCGCGGTACATCGCGGCGCTCGCCGCGTCCGCCGCGCTCAGACCGAAGAGCTGCGCGAGACCCAGGCCGGCGAGCTTGAACGAGCCGTCGTCGAGCAGGATCAAGGTCTCCGGGCAGAGATCCCCGTGGAAGATCCCCGCGGCGTGCGCGGCCTTCAAGACCTCGGCGAACTCGGCGACCTGCGAGAGCGCCCACGGCGGCGTGATGTCCCTGGGGCGCTCCTCGAGGACGGCGCGCAACGACGGGCCGTCGCACCGCTCGACCGCCACCCAGCAGAACGAGCCCCGGAGGCCGCCGCCGAGGACCCGCGGGACCTCCTCGATGCGCTGGCTGACGGCGCGCAGCCGAGCGAGGTCGTCGCGGAACCCGCCGGGCACCGCCTCGCTCACGTGGAGCAGCGCGTCCCGGCCCTCGCGATCGACGGCGGCATAGACGTCCACAGGGCCGCGACCCTGCAGCCGCTCGACGATCCGGTACCCCAGGCCAGACCCGTCTACCACGTCGCCTCCAGGTGGAGCCGCGTCCCCATCGCGGTCAGCCTGGGGCCGCGGCTCCTCGGGTAAAGGGCGTAGATCAGCGTCCCAGCGGCCAGGAGCGCGCCGGCCGTCAGCGCGACCGCGGCGCGCTCCTCGGCGAGCTCCATCGCGCTGTAGGCGCGCTGCGCGCGCTGGAGCTCCAGGCCGGCGATCCGGTAGCCTCCGTGGTTGCGCTCGAGCAGGTCGTTGAACCTGCGCTCGTGCTCGCCCGACCTCGCGAGCTGCACCGCGCCGAGCGTGACGCACCCGGCGGACGCGACGGCGCCCAGGACGACGAGCCCCGGCGAAGGCCCAGCACCCGGCTCGACCGGCGCCGGTGGGCGCGGCGCCGGTGCGCGCGGCGCGCGCGGCGCCACCGGCGCGCGCGGCTCGGCCCGCGCCGGCGCGCCCGGCTCGGCCTGCGCCGGCGGGCGCGCCTCCGCCTGTCCGGTGTCCGTCGCCACAGTGAGATCGAGGACGACCTCGCGCGCTTCCCCCGCGCGCACCTCCACGGCGGCCTCCTTCGCCGCCTCGCCGAGCGCCGCTCGAACGCGGTGCGAGCCCGGCGCGACGAACACCGCGCGCCCGAGCGGCGCCCGCCCCACAGGCCGGTCGTCGACCGACAGCTCCGCGCCCCGGGGCACGGCGAAGGTCAGCGCGCCGACCGCCTGCGTCGCCCGCGCGAGGTCCAGCGCCCGGCTCTGGTGCCGCTCACGCGCGCCGGCGTCCGCCGGCGCCGGCGCCCTCTCCAGACACGCCGTGAGGAACTCGGCCGCTCTCGGCATGTCCCCGATCCGGAACGAGAGCTGCCCGACGTTGCACGCGGCCATCTCCGAGGGATCGAGCTGCCAGATCTGCAACCACATGTCCCGCGCCTCCGCCAGGCGGCCCTCCGCGACGGCCCGGTCCGCCGAGCGCTGGAGTCGACCCTGGGGCCCGCTCGAGGGGCCGTCCGCGCGACCGACGGAAGGCACGAGGACCAGCGCCAGCAGGAGCAACGACCGGACAAGCGCTCGCAGGACCGTGATGTTCACCAGGAGCTACATACCAAAAACAGATCCCACGGAGGGGAGCTCGCTGGGAATCACGGAAAACATCAGGCGAGTGGAAAACCGAGCCGCCTCAACGTAATGCTTCTTGATTCTCTCTGGCTCCGCCCCCGCTACCCCAGCAGTCGCTTCCATTGCTCCGAGAGCCGCTGCGTCGAGACCGGGACTGCCGCCTTCAGCTCGGGCGCGAAGAGCGACACCCGGAGCTCCTCTATCAGCCAGCGGAACGACTCCAGCTCTTCCGCGGGCACCCCCTTCTCGCGGAGCGCCTGCTGGTGCTTGAGGTAATCCTGCCAGAACGGCAGCACCTGCGCGGCCTTGGCCTGGTCCTTCTGCGGCCCGTTGGGCAGCCGCTCCAGCCGGATCTGGATGGCGCGCAGGTAGCGCGGCAGGTGCGCGAGCCGGTCGAGCGGGGCGCGCGAGAAGAGCCCGACCGGCAGCAGGAAGTCGACCTGCGTGCGCGCGTCGTCGAGCGACGGCCTCGGCGAGCCCGGCTTCCCCGTCATCGACCGGAGCATCGACTGCACGCGATCGAGCTCGACGCCGATGTCGCGCGCCAGCCCCGAGAGCCTCCCCAGCACGCCCTGCAGCGACCGCCGGCCCTCGTCGAGGCGCGCCTGGAACGCGGCCCGGGTCCTCGGGAACGACGCGGGATCGCCGAGCTGGAACGCCTCGTCGAGCGCGCGCAGCGCGATCTGCCGGGCGAGGCCCGGCTCGCCCGGAGCCACCCTGGCGCCGAGCCCGCTCACGGCCACGGCGCTGCGCAGCGGCTGCTCGATCTGGCTCATCTTGCTCCCGAGCTGCAGCAAGATGAGCCGCCGCAGCCCGGCGCGCGTGGCCTCGGCGGCCGCCGCCCTCGAGGCGAGCACGCGCACCGAGACGGAGGTCTCGTTGTCGACGAGCGCCGGATAGCCGAGCACCCTCTGTCCCCCGGCGTCCACCTGCACGCCCTCGGGCAGCGCGTCGATCGCGAACGACGTCAGCCCGTCCCGCTCCAGACCCGCCTTGCCGACCTTCGCCCAGGCCTCGCGCGCCCGGCCGGACAGGCGCTCTTTCAGCTCCCGCAGGCCGCGCCCCTCCCCGATCACCCGGCCGTCCTCGCCGAGCACGCGGAAGTAGAAGCGCAGGTAGGGCGGGAGATCCTCGGGCCGGAACGCGTCCGCCGGCACGCGCTCGCCGGTGCGGTCCTCGACGGCGCGCGCGAGCGCGGGCCGCATCGGGCCCTGGAACGGCCGCAGATCCGCCGCGATCTCCCGGGCGGTCTCCCGGAGAGGGGCCAGCGCCTTGCGGAGCGACTTCGGCAGCGACTCGAGCAGCAGGGTGATCTTCTCGGCGTGCCACCCGGGGATCGTCCACTCGAGCTCGTCCGGATCCGCCTGCGGCAGGAGCACGAGCGGCAGAGACAGCGAGACGCCGTCGTCGTCCTCGCCGGGATCGAAGCGGTAGGAGAGCGGCACGGCCGCGCCATGGAGGTCGAGCGCGTCAGGGAAGCGCTCGGGCGAGAGCTCGGCGGCCTCGTCGAGCAGGACGTCGGCGAGCGACAGGTGCAGCACCCGCGGGTCCTTCTCCTCGGCCTCCTTCCGCCACGCCTCGAACGTCTTGCCGCTGTAGACCCCCTCGGGCACGCGCCGGTCGAAGAAGAGCTCGAGCGCGTGCTCGTCGGCCAGCATCTCGCTCCGCCTCGCCTTGTCGCGCAGCCGACTGACCTCCTCGAAGAGCTGGCGGTTCGCCTCCATGAACGCCCCGCGCGTCGTGTATTCCTGCCGGACCAGCGCGTGGAGCAGGAAGATCCGGCGCGCCGACCTCGGATCGATCGGCCCGTAATCGACCCTGCGGTCCTTCGCGATCGGCAGGCCGTACAGCGTCACCTGCTCCCTGGCCATCACGGCCGCCGGCTTCGCGGCCCAGTGAGGATCGCCGTAGCTGCGCTTGCAGAGCGCCCCGGCCGCGGCCTCGATCCACGCGGGATCGAGGCCCGCCGCCGTCCGGGCGAAGAGCTGCGATGTCTCGACAAGCTCGGCGGCCATGATCCACGCGGGCGGCTTCCTGGCGAGTCCCGACGAGGGGTGGAGCTGGAAGCGGGTCTGTCGGGCGCCGAGATACACCCTGTTCTCCTGGTTCCACATGCCGATCCGGCTGAGCAGGCCGGGCAAAAGCGCGCGGTGGATGGCGTCGCCCTTCGCGGGCGTGCCGTTCGGCGAGAAGCCCATCTCCCGCGTGATGCGGCTGAGCTGCCGGTGCACGTCGACCCACTCGCGCATGCGGAGGTACGACACGAATTGATCGCGGCACGCCTTCCTCAGCTGGTTCTGGGTCAGCCGGCCCTGCGCGTCCTGATAGAAGCTCCACAGCTTCAGGAGCCCCACGAAGTCCGAGGTCTCGTCCTTGAACTTCCGGTGCGCGTCGTCGGCCTGCCTCTGCGCGGAGAGCGGCCGCTCCCGCGGGTCCTGCACCCCGAGCGCGGCGGCGATGATCAGCACCTCGGCGAGCGCCCCCTCGCCCTCGCCGCCGAGGACCATCCGGCCGAGCCGCGGGTCGAGCGGCAGCCGCGCGAGCTTCCGGCCGATGTCGGTGAGCGCGCCCGCGTCGTCGAGCGCGCCGAGCTCCTCGAGGACCCGGTAGCCCTCGTCCACGGCCCGCTTCGACGGGGCGTCGAGGAACGGGAAATCCTCGATGGCGCCGAGCCCGAGCGACTTCATCGTGAGGATGACGCCCGAGAGGCCGACGCGCAGGACCTCCGGATCGGTATAAGAAGGCCTCGCCTGGTAGTCCTGCTCGGCGTAGAGGCGGAAGCAGACGCCGCTCTGCACGCGGCCCGCGCGCCCCTTGCGCTGATCGGCGCTCGCGCGCGAGATGGGCTCGATCTGGAGCTGGGTGACGCCCGTGCGGGCGCTGTACCGGTTCACGCGGGCGAGCCCCGAGTCGACGACATACACGATGCCAGGAATGGTCAGCGAGGTCTCCGCCACGTTTGTCGCGAGCACGATCCGCCGCCCCGGCAGCGACTGGAACACGCGCTGCTGGTCGCCCTGAGGGAGCCGCCCGTAGAGCGGCAAGAGGGTCGTGTGCGGCAGGCCGTGGCGCTCCAGCTCGGCCATCGTGTCGTTGATCTCCCGCTCGCCGGGGAGGAAGACGAGGATATCCCCGCGCGGATCGATCGCGGTGATCTCCTCGACCGTGTTGGCGACCGCGTCGGCGATCTCCGCCTCGCCGCTCTCGGGGGGACGGTGGATGACCTCCACGGGGTACGTGCGGCCGGAGACCTCGATGACGGGCGCGCCGTCGAAGAAGGCCGCGAACCGGTCGGTCTCGAGCGTCGCGGAGCTGATGATGACGCGGAGATCCGGCCGCCTCGGCAAGAGGCGCTTGAGGTACCCGAGCAGGAAGTCGATGTTGAGGCTGCGCTCGTGGGCCTCGTCGATGATGAGCGTGTCGTAGTCCGAGAGCCGCGCGTCGCCCTGCATCTCGGCGAGGACGATGCCGTCGGTCATGTACTTGACGTAGGTGGTCGGGCTCGTCCTGTCCGAGAAGCGGATCTTGTAGCCGACCTCCTTGCCCAGCTCGACGCCGAGCTCCTTGGCGACCCGGGCGGCGACGCTCGTGGCGGCGATGCGGCGCGGCTGCGTGACGCCGATCCGGGCGGTGAGCCCGCGGCCCATGGCCAGGCAGATCTTCGGCAGCTGCGTGGTCTTGCCCGAGCCTGTCTCGCCCGCGACGATCACCACCTGGTGCGCCTCGATGGCCCGGGCGATGTCGTGCACCCGCGCCGAGATGGGCAGCTCCTCGGGAAACCGCACCGGGCTCGCGCTCGGGGGCGGGGGAGAGGTCCGGCCGCCGGGGGCGGCCGGCGCGGGGAATGGCTCTTGCGGAACGCGGGTGCTCACGGTGCGCGAGGGGGTAGCACCTCCCGCCGCGGCGCGCCGTTCGAAGCCGTGCGCTCGCCGCACCGCACGCCCTATCGAGGGACCCCTGCGGACGACGAGGGGGCGCATCGGCGTGCCGCGGGCACACGTCGCCCTCCGGGCGTTGGTCTGGCCCGGGATGCTCTTGCGGCTACGCGGCGTCCCCGAGCGCCTTGCGGCGCAGGACGGTGCTCTTCAACGCTCGGGGCTCCGGGTCGCCTACGGCGCCCTGCGCCCCGAACCCCCAGCAGGTCGGCCCCCGGTTGGGAAAGCGGCCTGGAACGTCGGTCGGCTCGCCGAGCGCGGTGAGGAAGCGGGCGATGCTGCTCGGCTCGGTGAGCAGGGCGACGAGCTTCAATCCCCGCAGGCTGCGATCCACCACCTTCGGGGAAAGCGACGCTAGCTCAACCAATTGTTCCAGGCATCCAAGGCGCCGCCTTCACGCGCTGTGCCCTCCACGGGCCCTCCATGGCGCATCCGCCGTCTTCCACGCTGTGCGAGCTCGAGCGACGCTCGGCCGCTCAGCCTCGATTCCGTCTTGCTCGCGCTCCGAAGAGGACGGCTCCGATTGCGGCAAGAAGGATCCCGAAGCGCGAAGGCGGCGCTCCGGGTTCGGACCCGGGGACCGAGCAGCCGCAGCCAGAGTCTTCCGTCGGAAGCGTATCTTCGTCGGTGCCGCCGCTCGCGCTGCTCGAAGCCTGCCCGCCAGTCGCTGCAGAACCGCCTGTCGTGACGGCACCACCTCCGGTCACGCCCCCGCCGTCTCCGCCTCCGTCCCCTGCACTACCGCCGTTGCCCACGGCGCCACCGGCCTCACCGGCGCCACCGCCGCCACCGGCCCCACCGGCCCCACCGCCGCCACCGCTGCCACCGCCGCCCGTCGCGTCCCTGTCGAGGAAAATGCGTTGGGCGAAGTTGTACAAGCTGCGGTTCCAGACGGTCTTGGTATGGCCTTCGTTCGGCTCGATCTGGTAAATATGGTCGACGTTGTTCTGATCCAGGAAGTCGTGATAATTTTTGCTATTGCCGATCAGGCCGTCTGTACTGCCGCAAGAGATGAAGATGAGCTTCACGTTGTCCTTGACCGCAGCTACATCCTTGATGGTCTGACTTGGCTGCTGGGTATTGGGCGCAGCCGAGTACGGTCCGATGTAATGGAATACATCGGTATTGGGGAACCCGAAGTTGAAGGTCTGCCCCCCGCCCATTGACAGGCCGGAGATGGCCCGCGAATCGGCGTCGGTGGCGGTGGAATAAGTCTCCTCGACCCAGGGGATCAGGTCGTTGAGCAGGACGTCCCCGAAGTTTGCGAAGCGCGCGAAATCGTCCCCTCCGTCCATCTTGCCGCTGGGCATCACGACGATCATGGGTTTGGCCATCTGCTTCGAGTACAGATGATCCATGATGTTGTCGGCATTGCCTTCGTCGCTCCCCTGGCCGAGCCAGGAGACCTCATTGCCGCCGATTCCATGATGCAGGTAAACGACAGGATATTTCTGGCTCGTCGAATACCCCGGCGGCGTATAGACCGACACCTTCCGCATTCCGTAGTTTCGGGTCGGATAGCTGACGGAGACGTCCACCTTCCCATGGGGAATGCTGGCGTCCCTGGCATCGAAACCCCTGGGCGGGACGGGAAGACCAGCGGGGTCGCTGGCATACACCGCGGCGGGGAGGACAGAGATGACCGAGAACGAAAGGACAGCAGGCCAGTTCTTCAAGGGCATGAGGACCTCCAACGTGCGTAAAAGTCAACCTCGAGTTCCGTGGCCCGCGCTAGTTCCATGGACCGCGCTACAAGTGTTTTGGCGCATTTTGCATTGTCACCGTGGTGTCCCAAGCAAGCGACACGTGCCGACGCACGGGTCGCGCGCCGCGCTGCAGCTGGCATGCAAAACTACGCCTCAGGCGTTCCGAGGAGCAACAGGGCGAGGAAATCCAAACGCGATCGAGGGGCTAGAGAATCCAAACGCGATTCGAATGTCAAGCGCCGCGTTGTGAACGTTCCCATCGTACAGCCACGCCGTACGTGCCGGTTGATACAGGAAACCTTACTCGATTCGCCTCTGCGCAGAGATCAGGTGCACCCGGTGTTTCTGCTCGACGAGGCCCATCTGCTGCACCCGGACATGATGGCGCACTTGCATGTCCTCTTGAATCATGAGTGGGACAGCGACGCCCGCGATGGTCACCGGCGGCTGGAACCCTACCGAGCGGCCGCAAGATGGCCATCATCCAGGCGGGGCGCAATCCCATCAGCCAATCGGCTCGGTGACAGGACGTTGGTCTGGCCCGGGATGTTCTTGCGGCTACGCGGCGTCCCCGAGCGCCTTGCGGCGCAGGAGTTGGCTCGGCCGGCTCGGGGCACGACCCTGCACGTGCCGGAGTGCTCGCAGCTCGCCCGCTGGCTCAATTGAGCATGGAACCAGCCGAAATGATCGTGGCGGGTAAGGGGGGCGTGTGCCTTCGTGGCGCTCTGGGCGTCAGCTAATCACCCACGAAGCGTTCAGGAGTGCCACATTCTCTTTCGATCAGGGCGTCTCGTCCCAGACGCGACCCGATGCAGTTCCATTGCTACCGGGGTTGAACACCTCGACGGCCATGACCTGATAGGTGGGATCGTCGCTCGCGTCCAGGTTGTTCATGTTCGGAACAATCCAGCCGGTGTCGGCCCATGCCTTCACGTGATCGGCGAATATGATTTTGTGGTCCTGTCCGAGGGCCTGCTGCTGAGCAGGCTTGCTCCAGTATTGGTAAAACGTGGTGCGACCATTGATAGAGGGCTGCTGCTGCCGCGTTGAGCGGTAAGTGGAATAATCAACCCCATTGCTCGTGAAGGTCTTGCCAGCGGTAGCGCCCTGGCTGGGATCATAAGTCCACCGTTGCAGAATGTAATACTCCACCAGGTGCGCCGCGTTTGAAGTGGGCATGCTCTTGTCGTACCCCCAGCCGTACAAGGTGATATAGCTCGCGCCGCTGTCGCTATTGAAGCGGTAGCCGATCACCCTTTTCTCATCTCCGTAATGCCATCCTGGACCACCGACATAGTTGTAGCCACCGCCCTGCCAGGTCACGCTGAATTCGCCATTCGGGTCCACAGTCAAAGATGTCGAGCCGCCATCTTTCCAGTGAGTGAAGAAAAAATCACCGACATGGCCCGTCGCGTGATTTGAAGTGATCACCGTTTTCTCAGTGTACCTCTGAGTGTAGGCTGAGAACTTGGACAGATCGGGGACGGGTGTAACCGGTGTATCGCCACCAGAAGAACTGGAGCTGCTCGAAGACGAACCGGAGCTGCTCGAAGACGAACTAGAGCTGCTCGAAGACGAACCGGAGCTGCTCGAAGATGAGCTGGAGCTGCTCGAAGATGAGCTGGAGCCGGAGCCGGAGCTGGAGGATGAAGAGCTGCCAGAAGACGATGAGCTGCTCGAGGACCCTGTGGTATCGGCATCATCGCCACAGCCTGCCAGCGCGACTGACGCGAACGCCAGTATGAACCAACGAGAGAATTGATTCTGCTTTGAATTTATCATAGATGTTTTCCAATGTTGCTTACTGGCGATTGTGATCATATGCACGAAGAGCACCGGCGCTGAGCGTTTCCCGAAGATGCGCACGAAGCGACTCGCCTGTCATGGACTCTCTGTCGCGCATTGAGACCAGGGAAGACAACGACGTTCGCATAGGGTCACATGGGATCACGTGATGTCATTCGCAGCGTCCGAAATCTTATTCGGATACCCATGCTATCTCTGGAAAATTATGTGGTCATTTGACTAAATTTATACACCATGGAGCGGCCGCGACACAACCCCATTTGCACGGTCTATTGTTTTATGGATCGCATTTCTCACCCGACGTTGGCACAGAGGGGGCGGAAAATGCCAGCAGGCTTGAGACAGGCTTCCTCATCCTGGACGAGATCTCCGAGAGGCTCGCGCCGCTCGTGGTGGACCAGCTCGTCGAGGCGCTGAGGTCGCTGTCGCAGGGCGGCATCAGGATGCTGATCGTGGAGCAGCGGCTCGCCGTGGCGGCGGCGCTCGCGCGGCGCCTCGCGGTCATGGTCAACGGGCGGATCGCGCTCGAGGCGACCTCGGCAGAGATGATGGCCGACGCCGAGGCGCAGCAGCGGTATCTGGGCGTGAGGGGGGATCGAGGGAAGAGCGCGCGCTGACGGGGCGCGCGCTCACCGCTGAAGCCGCGGACCGAGGTGCGCGTCGCCCTCGCGCGAGACGTCGTCGCGTCGAGGTTCAGCAGGACATCGAGCGGTCGAGCAATGCATGGCTCCGATGGTGATCTGCTGAGCGCTTCAGACGCTCCCTGCTGCGACAGGTCTATCGTCTATCCCACTTGCACTTCTCGAACCAGCTTGGAGTCCCATGGACACCAGTGGCAGCCAGGAAGGAACGCGCCGCATGCTTCGTCGAGGTGGTCCTCGACATATTGCATGTTGGCATCGCACACCTCGATCGCCATCGCGAAGAACCTGATCGTCGCAGGATCGAGATGAAACGACCACTTCGGGTTGTATTGCGCCGTTCTCTTGGTGATCCTCCCGTGGACATGCACCTCCATTTTCTCTTCGCCAGAGAGGATCCGGCGCGCATGAGCGATCTGTGCGGGGTCGGTGAGCTCGAAGATGAACTCCTGGTCCTGCCGCTGCATGAAGGCGAAGTAGGGCATGGCGTATCCTTTCGTGGATGGGCTGCTGTGCTGGGAATGTTCGCCAGGGACAGAACCTCGACGAACGATGTCGAACGGTACAACCGCCGGCCCGGTGCCCGCAATGGGACCTTGGTCCTACAGACGACGGCATGCGGAAGGCGGCTCTCGGGCTCCAGCAGCGGTCATGAGGACGCAGTCCGGGTTGCGGCGCTACATCGACAACAGCACCGCGAGGTGAGCAGGCCCGTGCGTATCGTCGAGCCCGCGGCTCGCCCGACCACGAACCCATCACCTCCCCGCGCACGCGCGGCAAGAAACGCGGCAAGAAGAACGCCGCGGCCGTGCCTTCGCGTGAAGGACGCCCGGGGCTCGTGGCATCCATCAGGTGACAATCGAGCGGCGACGCAGGATCCCGCCGACCCTCGAGGAGCGAGGCCGCCCGAGCTGAGGGCAGGTGCCCATCGCTGGCCCGCGGCGGCCGGCGGCGCTGGCTCGCACCCTCCTGGACTGTTCATGATGTTTGACAATTTAACGGAGATTACCATGAAAAAATACATCCTTGTTGTGGCGGCAGCGTGCCTTTCCGCGTGCACGGCAGAGGTGGATGACCTGCCCCCGAGCGAGACGGACGCCGCTTCCGCAGCCATCATCGGATGGCGAGATCGACGAGGGCGATCCGGCCGTGGTGAAGCTGCGAATTTACCTGGATCCATCGGGCCAATCCACGTCGGCCCGCGGCTGCACCGCTGCGCTCATCGCTCCGAAGGTGCTCCTGACCACGGCCCACTGCATGGACTTTCCGCACAGGACCAGCGGGCCGGTCGGCGAGGCCTTCCTCGGCACCACGGTCTCAGCAGCAGGGTACTGGGTGAACGTCAAAGAGGCCCATTACGACCACGAGTGGGACAAATCAAACAAGGGCGCCGGGCACGACATCGCGGTGGCCATCCTCGAGGAGCCGGTCTACATCGAGCCGCTGCCCTACAATCGCACGCCGATGACAGAGGCCATGGTCGGCGCGCCGGTCCGGCTGATCGGCTTCGGCCTGGACGACGAGGGATTTGACGACGTCAGCGAGCGATGGGGCTCCCCGGCGCGCGCCGGCCGCTCGGCTCAGAAGCCCATGCAGCTCGCGTAGTACGCCACGGTGGCCGGCCAATCGGAGAAGACGCCGCGGACGCCCACGTCGCGCGCGAGCACGTCGAGCATCACACATCGTGTCGCCGTCGTTGTCGCGTGGTGCATACCGAGCGCTTCCGCTTCTTCGCGCCGTGGCGCTGGGTGATGGATCCGTTCCTGCGTGAGTTCCACCCGAACGAGGGCGGCGCCGGAGCGACGGCAGAGGCCGTCGTCGGCTCCTACGGGTGGCCGCCGCCCCGGTCCTCGTGACGGCGCCGGCCGCCGGAGCGGCGCGCGGGGCCGCGGCGCGAGGCACACCTCGAGACGCACGCCGACAGAAAGTCGCGTCGCCTCGGAATGCCCGTCGTTCACCGCGATCTCCTGCGCGCGGCGCGCCCGCCTTGCCAGGGGATCGCGTGAAGGAGCATCCTGTGCGCGCATGCTGGCTGGCAGGTTGCTCGACGGCCGCTTCGAGCTCGCGGAAGTCGCCGGGGCCGGAGGGATGGGTACCGTCTACCGCGCCATCGATCGGGCGAGCGGCGCGGTCGTGGCGGTCAAGCTGCTGCGCAACGTGGACCCGCGCGCGCAGGCGCGCTTCGCCCGAGAGGCGCTGGCGCTCTCGCGGGCGCAGCACCCGCACATCGTGCGGTACGCGATGCACGGGGTGGCGCCGACGGGGGAGCCGTACCTCGCGATGGAGTGGCTGTCCGGCGAGAGCCTCGCGGACCGGCTGTCGCGGCAGCGGCTGAGCGTGGGGGAGTGCGTCGCCCTGGCGCGCGCGGTGGCCGACGCGCTCGGCGCGGCGCACGCGCGCGGGATCGTGCACCGCGATATCAAGCCCAGCAACCTCTTGCTGGTCGACGGCGCGCCCGAGAAGGTCAAGCTGCTCGACTTCGGCATCGCGCGCCTGTCGGACGCCACGGCGCCGTTGACCCAGACGGCCGTGGTGATAGGCACGCCCGGGTACATGGCGCCGGAGCAGGCGAGGGCGGAGCGCGAGGTGCTCGACGCGCGCGCCGACGTCTTCTCGCTCGGCTGCGTGCTCTTCGAGTGCTTGACCGGACAGAGGGCCTTCCGCGCGCAGCACGTGATGGCGCTCCTGTGGAAGCTGCTGCTGGAGGACCCGCCGCCGGCGAGGGAGCTGCGGCCCGATGTGCCGCCGGCGCTCGACGAGCTGCTCGCGTGCATGCTGGCCAAGGATCCCTCGGCGCGCCCGGCGGACGGCGCGGCCGTGGCGCGCCGCCTGGACGCGCTCGGTCCCCTGGAGGGGAGCGGCACCGCCCTGGGGAGTCCTCAGGTCGCGCCTCTGGGCGAGGTCATCACCCAGGGGGAGAGGCGGCTGACGTCGATCGTCGCGGTGCGGTCACCGCGTCCTTCTCTCTCCGGAACGACAGAGTCCCTGGAGCTGCACATGTCATCGCCGAGCACGCCCGCCGCGGTGCGCCGCGAGGTCCTGCCCCTCGGCGCGCAGGTGGAGGAGCTGGCCAACGGGGCGCTGGTGGCGATGGTGACGGGCGCGGGCAGCAGCGCGACGGACCAGGCGGCGCTCGTGGCGCGCTGCGCGCTGCGCATCCGCGAGCTGCTCCCCGGCGCGGCGGTCGTACTGGTGACGGGGCGGGGCGAGCCCACGGGGCGGCTGCCGCTCGGCGCGGTGCTGGAGCGAGCGGCCGCGCTGCTGGAGGAGGCCGACGCGCCTGACGGCGTGGACGGCCGGCACGAGGGCGTCCACATCGACGCGCTGACGCGGGCCCTGCTCGACGTGCGCTTCCATGTCGTGGAGCAGGACGGGCGCTGCTGGATCCAGCAGGAGCGAGAGATCGGCGAGGGGGCGCGCATGCTCCTCGGCAAGCCGAGCCCCTATGTCGGGCGCGAGCGGGAGCTGCGCAGCCTGCTCGAGCTCGTCGAGGAGAGCTTTACCGAGCGGCGCGCCGCGGCGGCGCTGGTGACCGCGGCGGCGGGGATGGGCAAATCGCGCCTGCGCCACGAGGTCGTCGAGGCGCTGCGGCAACGCCATCCCGACCTGGATCTCGGCATCGTCCGCGGGGACGCCATCGGCGCGGGCTCGGCCTTCGCGATGCTCGACGGGTCGCTGCGGGGCGCGCTCGGGATCGCGGCAGGCGAGCCCCTGGATGTGCGGCGGGAGAAGCTCGCGCGGGCCATCGAGCCGCTCTTCGCGGGCAAGGACCGGCTGCGGGTGGCCGGGTTCCTGGGCGAGCTGCTCGGCATCGCCCTGCTGGACGAGGAGCATCCGGCGCTGCGGGCCGCGCGACAGAGCCCGGCGCTGATGGCCGGGGCAATCGAGAGAGCGTACCTCGACTACGCGCGCGCCGTGGCAAGCGTGCGCCCCGTGCTCGTGGTGCTCGAGGACCTGCACTGGGGAGACGCGCCCTCGGTGAGGATCTTCGACCGGGCGCTGCGCGAGCTCGGCGACCGGCCCTACGCGGTGCTCGCCTTCGGCCGGCCCGAGGTCCACGAGCTGTTCCCCCGGCTCTGGGCCGAGCGCGGGCTCTCGGAGCTCCGGCTGCGCGAGCTGCCGGCCCGGGCGGCCGAGCAGCTGGTGCGGAGCGCGCTGGGCGCGTCGATCGAGCCCGGGCAGGTCTCCGCGCTCGTGCGGCAGGCCGGGGGGAATGCGTTCTATCTCGAGGAGCTCATCCGGGCGGTGGCCGAGGGGCGCGGCGGCGCATTGCCGGAGACGGTGCTGGGCATGGTGGAGGCGCGCCTCGCGGCGCTCGGCCCCGAGGCGAGGCGCGTGCTCCGCGCGGCGAGCGTCTTCGGGGAGGTCTCCTGGGCGCGGGGCGTGCGCGCGCTGCTCGGCGCCCTGGCGCCGGGGACGAGCGAACACGACGCGTTGGCCGAGCTGTTCGAGCGGGAGATCCTGGAGCGCCGGCCGACCTCCCGCTTCGCGGGCGAGGAGGAGGTCGGCTTCCGCCACGCGCTCTTGCGGGAGGGCGCCTACGCGATGCTCACGGAGGGCGACCGGGCGCTCGGCCACCGGCTCGCCGGCGCGTGGCTGCTTCAGGCCGGCGAGCAGGACCCGATGGTGCTGGCCGAGCACTTCGCGCAGGGAGGAGACGGCGCGCGGGCGGCCGAGCTGTACCTGCGCGCGGCCGAGCTGGCGCTGCGCGGCGCCGATCTACCGGCGGTGCTCGCGCGGGCGCAGAAGGGGATCGCTTGCGGGCCCGCGGGCGAGACGCTGGCCGCGCTCCATGTCCAGCGGATGCACGCCCTCGTCCTGAGCGACGACCACAAGGCGACTCACGCGTCGGCGCTCCTGGCGCTCGATGCCTCCACGCCGGGCAGCTACAACTCCTGGCGCGCCCTGACCGGCGCGCTGACCTGCGTCGCGAACTTAGATGATCGACGGGATGTCGAGGCGCTGCTCCCGCGGCTGAACCCAGAGGATCTCCCCGTCGACGTCCAGAACGCGGAGTTCGCTTGCCAGATCCTGCTCGTCCTGCTGTGGGAAGGGGCGCCAGCGCTGGCAGCGCGCTATATGCACTGGCTCGAGCGCGATCTCGCGCCAGCTCTCCAGGGCGATCCCTACGCCGAGGCGTGCGTCCAGATCGCCCGGGGCGCCTGGCTCTGCCAGGCAGCGCGAGACCCGTGGGGAGCGCTCAAAGCCCACCTCGCCGCCGTGCGGCTCCTCGACGCCCTCGGCCATCACCTGCACTCCCTCTTGACGTCGGCGTTCGTGATCCAGGACTACCTGTCGCTCGGCGCCCTCGACTTCGCCGAGCAGCACATCGAGCGCGTGCTCGCCTCCGAGGGCGCGCCCGCCTTCGTCGTGAGCGGCGCGATGACGTTCCGGATCGCCTCGCTCCTCGAGCGGCGAAGGCTCACCGAGGTGCTCGAGCTGACCGACGCGGCGCTCCGGCGGATAGCGGAGATGCACATAGCGCCCAGCCGGAGCTGGCTGATACGCCTGCTCCGCGCCGAGGCCCACCTCCTCCGGGACGAGCTCGCCGAGGCGGAGGAGGAGCTCCGTGCAGTGGGGGACCCGGACGCGCTGGTGCCGCTGGTCCGGGCTACGCATCTGTCGGTGAAGGCCAAGATTCGGATCCGGCAGCGGCGGGCAGGGGAGGCCGTCGCGTTCGCCCGCGAGGCGCTCGACTGGCACCGTCGCGCCGGCGCGGACTTCGCACCTATCCAGGAGCCGATCTCCGCGATCTACGCCGAGGCGCTCCACGCGAGCGGCGACGCCGAGGCGGCCCGCGAGGTCATCCGCGCGGCGCGAGACGAGCTGCTCGCCCGCGCCGACAGGATCGGCGATCCCGCGTTCAGGAGGGGCTTTCTGGAGAACGTCTCCGCCAACGCCCGCACGCTCGCGCTCGCCCGCGCATGGCTGGGGGAAGGCCCTTCGCCGGCGCCGCCCCAGGCCGAGTAGGCGGAGCGCTTCTCGTGCGCGATCCTTGCGTGGACCGCCTCCGGTGGGATTTCCGCTCCCCGCTTCCATGACGAGCGTCGATGATCAAAGCTCCCCGGCGCGAAATGCCCACGGTCAACCCGTGCGGCGACAAGGAGCCATCATGCGAAATCCGTTGTTCTTGGGCCTCAGCTGGAACGTCGGTCGGCTCACCGAGCGCGGTGAGGAAGCGGGCGATGTTGCTCGGCTCGGTGATCATGGCGACGAGCTTCACCGAGGAGCGCGACCGGCTGCGGGCGGTGGTCGCTGCCTCGCACACGGCCCGCCCGGGGAACGTGGCCGCGTAGTACTTCTCGGTGATCCTCGGCGAGACGTGGCAGGGCCGCTTCGATCAGGAGGACCTGAGGCCCGGAAAGCGCGTGCTCACCGCCGAGACGACGTTCGACGAGGCGGAGGCGTTCGCGCTGCTCGCGACGCACGCGCTCGACGCTGGGGTGGCCACGCGGTTCTTCGACGAGGAGACCCGGCTCTCGCGCGACATCCTGGCCGACGCGGCGGAGCGGATCCTCGCCGGGATGTTCCCCAAGGAGCCGCAGCCGGTGGAGACGTAGGCCCGCGCAGGGCGCCGACGGCGCGCCGACGGCTCACGCCGACGCGATCCCCCCCGTCGGGCCCGAGGCGCCCCGCGGCTCGCCCTCTCCCTCGAGCGCCACGCGCGCCCGCGGCAGGTACCGCCCGCCCTCCAGCGACGTCAGCCGCTTGATGAGCCCCTCGCGCACCGCGCAGCGCAGGTCCCAGAGCTTGCCCGACTCGGCGGCCGAGACCAGCGCCCGGAGCGCCAGGGTCTGCGCCGTCGCGTCGACCACGACGAGGCCCGCGACCTTCCCGTCCCAGTTCGCGTCGGCCGCGCACAGCCGCGCGACCTCCGCGCGCATCTCGTCGATCGGGACCGTGTAGTCGGCGTGGACAAAGACCGTGCCGAGCAGATCCGGCGATTCCTTCGTCCAGTTCTGGAACGGCTTCTCGAGGAAGTAGGTGATCGGCACGACGAGCCGGCGCAGATCCCAGACCTTCACGACCACGAACGTCAGCGTGATCTCCTCGATCCAGCCCCACTCCCCCTCGACGATCACGGTGTCGCCGATGCGGATCGGCTGCGAGAAGGAGAGCTGCAGGCCGGCGAGCAGCGTGGCGATCGACTTCTGCGCCGCGAAGCCGACGACCACGCCGGCGATGCCGGCGGAGGCGAGCAGCGAGACCCCGACCTTCCGGACCACGTCGAACTGGAGGAGCACGAGCGCGACGGCCACCACGCCCACGAGGGCGTTGGCGATGCGCCGCAGCATGGCGACGCGCGTCTTGCTGCCCCGCGCGAGCGCCATGTCCGTGACGCTCGCGGTCACGCGCTCGGTCACCGTGTCGCCGGCGAAGCGCACGAGGCGCGTCGTGAGCCACGCCGCGGCGGCGAGGAGGAGGGTCTGGAGGAGCGTGTCGACGACCTCCTGCGCGGGGGCGGCCAGGCGCAGCGGCCTGACGAGGCCGCTCGCGAGCGCCAGCGTCAAGAGCGCGCGCAGCGGCGTCCGGATCCCGTCGAGGAGCCGGTCGTCCCATTGCACCTCCGTCCGCCGCACGAGCCTGCCGACGGCGACGGAGACGAGGCGGCCAAGCAGCAGGCCGCCGAGCGACGACGCGGCGATCGCCGCCACGAGGCCGAGCCACTGCCAGGCGGCGAGCCCCAGGAAGCGCACCCGGGAGAGCACCGCCGGCAGCCGCTCGGCGATCGGCCCCGGACCGAACGCCTCGTGCAGCTCGGGCACGGCCGCGATCGTCGACCGCGAGACGAGCCAGAGCGGCGCGCCGCCCGGGCCGGCCGCGCGGCTCAGGACGATCGGGATCGCGGTGTCCCCGAGCGGGATGCGCCCGACCTCGTCGCGGCCGGGCCCGTCGGCCGGGTCGCCCTCGGGCTCGTCCGAGAGCTCCTCCCACGCGTTCCAGAGCCGCTGTTCGAGCACGAACGTGAGCTGCGCGGCGAGCTCGGGCCCGCGCTCCGCCTGCGCGGCGCGCGGGATGGCGGACAGGTCGAGCGCGTACGCCGCGACGTCGCGGCGCCCCTCGCGCGAGGCGTCGATAAGCAGCCGCAGCGCGCGCCGGGGCGTCGAGCGGTCCGCGTCCGCGGGCGCCGGCGGCAGGCCGTCCTGCGGCCCCGCGACCGCGCGCGTCGAGAACATGAGCATCGCGGTCAGCAGCGCGAGCAGCGCCGCCGCCGCGAGCCCCGATCGGGTTCGCTTCACTTCGTCGATCTCCGGGATCTGGTGCCGAGCACACGGCGGCGGGACACGTGCTCGTCCCGGGCCGAACCGGCCGGGATGCTTCGCGCAGATTGCTTTGAAGTCAAACAAACTCGAGCGCGGCGCGCGCCGGCGCCGGTCCGGCGGGACGGCGGCTCACGCCGTCTGCGGAGGTGCCTGAAGCGGCTGTACGCCCGGCGACGGCGCGGCCGGCGATCGCGCGGCCGGCGGCTGCGTGCCCTGGGGCTGCGCGCCCGAGCACGAGAGCGCCGTGATGATGGCCCACGACGGAGGACGTCGACCGCGACGAGAAGATGCCGATCTACGCGCGCGAGGGCGTGCGGCACGCGTGGCTCGTCGACCCCATCCAGCGGACGTTGGAGGTCTTCTCCCTCGTCCCGGGCCGGGGCTGGGGGCCCGCGGTGGTCCACCGCGATGCCGCGAGCGTGCGCGTCGAGCCGTTCGACGCCATCGAGCTCGATCGCTCGGCGCTGTGGGCCAAGTAGCGGCGGCGCTTCCGAGCACGATCGTGGAGTTCGGCCGCGCGGTCCCGGTCGCTGGCCTGCATCTTCGCCTCGAGGGGGGTCAGTTCGGCCGCGATGGCGTCGAGGGCGGCGCCGGCCTCCTCGTGCTCGGCGGTCGCCTGGCGCTGGCGCTCCTCCGCAGAGCGGATCGCCTGGAGGATGGCCAGGGCAGGGGGCGCGGCGGTGCGGGCGGCGAGGGCGCGCCGCTCGGCCTCGAGGGCGGCATGGTGGCGCCGCTCGGCTGCTTCGAGCTCTGCCTCGAGCCGCGCGCTCCGCCTCGTGCTCGGCCTGGGCGAGGGCGCGCCGGGCGTCCTCCTGGCGCCGATACGCGCGGTCGCACTGGAGCTGGCTGCGCGACACATCGCGCGTGATGCGCTGTCTTTCGACGTGTCGAGCCGAGGCGTGGGCTTGCTTGGCCCTTTTGAGCGACACGGGCTCTCTCACGCGCACTTCGGCGCGCCGGATGCCGCGTTGAAAGCCGGATGCGTCGAGATGGCCGCGACGCGCGGCCCCTCGCGCTCCAGCGCGTGAGTCGCGGCATCTTCTTCGCGCCGATCGCGACAGGCGCGAACCGCGCCATGGGTGAGCTCCGGGTCACGGGGAACGTGAACGGGCCCAAGGAGATTCCGGGTGATCAACGGAAATCCATGGAGCTCCAGAATCAGCAGATAGAAGAGGCAGTGACGGCGGCGGGCGCCGAGGGCATGGTCATCACGCCCTTCGGCGGAGGCAACGTGGCCTCTCTCGACAAGGGCGCAGGAAGACGCCGCGGCGGCGCAGGAAGACGCCGCGGCGGCACAGGAATCAAATTATTGTTGCGCAGGACACGCGCGAGGGTGCGCAGGAGGACGCCGCCAGCGGCGCAGGACCTGTGCGACTGTCACAAAGGACACCGAAGTAGCTGCGCAGGAGGGACGTCGGGGCTGCCCAGGAGGGCGCCACGGCCGTTGACGGGGCGTTTGCGTATCGACGGTACTCCGATCGCTGGTTGATCACGCGAAGCGCGCCCCCTTGACCTGGCGTGCGCCGCCGCGTAACCATCGCCTTCGGTGGCTCCCGAGTGGAGCGTGGGTTCTCTAGGAGGAGATGGTCATGCAGCTGTATTACTTGATCCCGCTCGTGTTCATGGCGGCCGCTTTCGCGTACTCGATGCACGTCCGCAAGAAGGCCATGGCCGAGGCCGCCAACATGACCCCGGAGCAGCTCGAGCAAACATTCAGCGACCTCTACGCCCCGTATTACGAGCTCCAGCCCGGCGAGCGCATCATTGGCAACTGGAGCGGAGTCGAGTACCAGGTGCCCGCCGGCACGGCCCGCCGCATCGCCGGCGGAGTCCTCAACGCCGCATCTGCCGCCACGATCGGCGTCTCCAGCTACGTTCCCAACGTCCACGTCGGCCTCACCAGCAGCGGCCGCGTCCTCGTCTCTCGCGAGTACAGCGACTTCGGCAAACGCGGCAACTACAAGCACCACGCCGCCCTCGATCAGGGCACCCGCGCCTTCAGCCAAGACGCGACGTATCCCGGCCAAGACATCGGCTCCCGCCCCGGCAACCCCTTCAACCCTCTCGTGAGCCTCGAGTTCATCCAGCTCCGTTCGCCGAGCGGCGACACCTACGAAGCGTGGCTGTCCCCGCAGGGCACCCGCCCCGGCCAGCACGGATTCAGCTCGATTTTGCAGTCGCTCGGTTGAGCGCAGCGAGCGGGGCGACGCTGACCAAACCACTCATCCCTGCCAGTTTGCAGCCTCATGGGGCCACCTGACGGCGTTTTTTGCAGGGTCATGGGGCCACCCGCGCGGGGGCGTGACCCAGTTTTTTGCAAGGTCATGGGGCCAGCTTCCGAGGTTTTTTGCAGCCTCATGGGGCCAGCTCGGGACGCCGCGGTCGGGATCTGAGACGGGTTCCTTCCGACGACGGCGCGGGTCGCCGTCGGAAGGAGCCCGATGCCCTACCGAGAGCTGATCATGGTTGACATCAAGGAAATGCTCCGCCGTCGTGCGGCGGGGCAGAGCGCGCGTCACGTCGCGCGCGAGACGCGGTTCGATCGCAAGACGGTCGGCAGGTACTTCGAGGCCGCAGCGACGTTGCCACGCCGCCCGCGCTCCCCACCTGCTCGTGCGCCCCATGCTGGCTGTTGCCACATCCCCAGAGCGATGCCGCCCCGAACCACACCCACCTCACCGATGTCATGCCGACCCAGCCGGGCAAAGGGCGTGCTCGTCCTGCACAGCCGGAAAAATGCCGCCGGCCGCAGCCAGCAGTGAACGCGCCGTCACAACGTGACGCACCGCCGGCACACCACTCGTCCACGCCACGCTGACGCTCGCGCGGAGGATCTCGAACACAAGCCATTGTGGCGTGGCGCGATCGAGCGCTATCGTTGCTTTGTGTCAGCGACCGGTTGGCGAGAGTTCAAGGCCGAGGGGAAGAACGAGGGTAAGAAGACGATGAGCCTCCGGGCTCACGCGACCGTCGTCGCGATGGCATGGCTGGCCGCGTGCAGCAGCGGCTCGAGCGAGCCGCCTCTGCCAGCGCCGTCGGGCGGGGCAAGCGGTATGTCGGCGGCCGGCGCCTCGTCCGCGGCAGGAGGCTCGAGCGGGAGCGCAGCACAAGCAGGTGCTGCGGGAGGGAGCGGCGGCGCTGCGGCTGTCGCGGGCTCGGCCGGCGTGGCCGGCACCCCGAACGCTGGCGGCGGCGCCGGAGCCGGTGGAGCGAGCGCGGGGGCGGGCGGCGCCGGCGCGTGCCCGGCGGGCTCGACGCAGCTGTCGCCGTGGCCCGGCAAGGCCGAGGTACGCACGCTCGACAGGGAGGACGCGTTCGAGCGCGATCTGAGCGGGCTGACCTACGAGGCGCCCGGAGTGCTGTGGGCGACCGACAACCTCTCCGCCAAGCTGTTTCGGTTGTTGAAGAGCGGAGGGAGCTACGCGCCGGACACGTCCAAGGACTGGGCCTCCGGCAAACGGCTGCACTACCCGAACGGCAAGGGCACGCCCGACGCGGAGGGCGTGACGTTCGCCGCCACGAGCGCCGCGGGCGTCTATGTGTGCGCCGAGCGCGACGCGGACGATTCGTCCGTGAGCCGGCCGTCCGTGTTGCGCTACGACGTGACGGCCGCCGGAGCGACGCTGACCGCGACTCACGAATGGAACCTCACCGCGCTCTTGCCCGAGGTCGACGCGAACGCGGGTCTGGAAGCGATCACTTGGGCGGCTGACAGCTTGCTCACGGCGCACCACTTCTTCGACGAGAGCAAGGCCCGAGCTTACGTCCCGAGCGACTACGGCGAGCACGGCGCCGGCCTGTTTCTGGTGGGCGTGGAGGAGACCGGCAAGGTGTACGCTTTCGCGCTGAACCACGAGAGCGGCGCGGCCACCTTGGTGGCCAGCCTCTCGACGCCGCTCGGGGGCGTGATGGGGCTCGAGCTCGACCGTGACACCGGGAGGTTGTGGGCTACCTGCGACGACACGTGCGACAACCAATCCGCCGTGCTCGGTATCGACGACGCGCTCGGGCGCTTCGTGCTGGAGCGGCGTTTCACGCACCCCGGCGGGCTGCCGGACTCCAACAACGAAGGCATCGCGCTCGCGCCGGACGCGGAGTGCAGCGGCGGCGTCAAGCCGTTCTTCTGGACCGACGACGCCGACGCCGACGGCTTTTCGGTGCGCGAAGGCTCGCTCGCTTGCGGTTGCCTCTAGAGTTGCCGGTCGTCGGGGCGCCTCGGGTCGGTGACTATTTGTTCCGGACGGGGCCGCGCCCATGCTCACCCCTGGAGCGTCGCGGAGCTCTCGCCGGAGAAGCGATCCGCGCTGCTCCCCGCGATCGTCGGCTTCTCGATGGAGATCACGCGGATCGAGGGCAAGCTCAAGCTGTCGCAGAACCGCCGCCCCGAGGATCGCGATGGCGCCATCGCCGGGCTGCGCGCGCGGGGCACGCCCGACGACCTCGCGCTCGCGGAACGGATGGAGCGCGCCCGCCCCCGCTGAGCCGTCAGGCTTCGCGCGCTTGCGACCTCCTCGCGGAGGCCGCTCCGCGCCGCCCTTCCAGCCCGCCGCGCTCACGGCGGAGCGGCGCTCGACGTGAGGCGGCGCTTCCTCGATGCGCGCCCGGGCAGCCCCCACGCCGGCCGCATGGAAGCGGGCGCCGGGATCTGCGCGCGACGAATTTGTGATCGCGGGGACGGAACCCGGAGATTGTACGGCCGGAGGCCTTGTCATGAGGCTCTTCATTCCTTGCCCCTGGAGCTTGCTTCCCGGCAGCGCGGTCGGGCTTCGAACTCATCGGATTCAGGAAATTTTCAACCTGCTCGGCGCTCCGGGTGGCGGTCGTGGAGGGGCGACTCCTCCACAGGTACGGGAGATATGAATGTTCAAAAAATTTAGAATGAACAAGGTGTTGGCAGGGATGGGCTTGTTGTCGGTCGGACTTGCGTCCTGCGGCGACCCGGTCGCAGGTGATGGACCGGCGGTCGTCGAGATGGAGCTCGATGAAGCTGAACAAGGGCTAGCGAATGGAACGCTTGTCTCGAATCGCTGGGCAGGCGGCATCGTTGATATTGGTTTCTGGAACGGGAGTCAGTGGGTCATGTCCGGCTGCAGCGGGCAGGTCGTGTCTCGTGATGCGATAGTGCTCGCCGCCCACTGTGTTCGTCGCTGGCTGACGCCGGATACGGCCAATCCGCCGAACGTCAACTACAATCCGCCGGATACCGGGACCACGTCGTTTGCGGCCTACCGAATGAACGAAGACGGCACCTGGACTTGCATCACGGATCCTGCCGGTGGTTGTCAATTGCAGGCAAGCTGGGCGGTGCCGTCGACGTACCTGGGCGTGTACCACACGGCGACGCAAGCATGGACCGGTGACAACGCGGATCGCGATGTCGCCACGCTGAATTTTGGCACGAACTTCGCGAACGTCGTGCAGAAGGACGCAGCCTATCTGAATTCAGGCGGTGACTCGACCATCGGGACCGCCTACGGCTACGCAGACTCGCCGGCGAGCGACGCCAGGCTTCGCGGGGGAAATTTCTCTGGTATTGCCTTGAGCGGCGGAGCCTACACAAAGACTGTCCCACAGGCCGACCCGCACCTGTGCGCCGGCGATTCGGGCGGGCCGCTGCGCTTCCTGACCAGCGCAGCGACCACTCCAGATAGCACCGTTCGTTCGGGTGTCCTCCTGGGAGTCAACTCCAAGGGAGGGTGTACCGGCGCCAATGTGGACAACATCTGGGCGCCGATCAACAGCAACCGTACCTTCATCGAGAACAACATCGGCCGGGCATGTGCCACCGTGGTTCAGAACGGTTGGAGCACCCGCGACTGCTGGTGAGCTTCGGAGCGCCCCGGCGACCGTTCGTCATCGACCGGTGTTCCTGGCGGGACTGTTCCGCGGGGGCGACGCTCCGAACCCCCAGTAGGGCGGCCCTCGGTGGGGTGAGCGGCCTGGAACGTCGGTCGGCTCACCGAGCGCGGTGAGGAAGCGGGCGATGTTGCTCGGCTCGGTGATCATGGCGACGAGGAGCGGTCCGCCGCCGTGCGATGATGGCGTCATGTGCGATGTACGCCGATCCATCACGCGCTGCCGTTCTGTCCCCATTGCCCTCGCGCTCCTGGCCTTGACGGCATGTGGAGGGGAGCCAGGGCCAGGCGTCGAGTCTGCCGAGGAGATCAGCGTCATCGAGAAGAGCTCGTGGATCGAAGGACGCGACGGTGGGGACAGCGGTGCCGTGTGGGGCAAGTCGGTCTGGGCCTACGGCGATACCGTGCTCACGACGGCCGACGAGGCCGGGACCAACTGGCACCACAACTCGTTCGACATCTCGGACGATCTCGACGCGTCGGACGGCATCGGCGGCTTCTCGTCGCCGTCCGACGGCGTCGGGGCGCCGGGGTATCTGATCGCGCCCACCGCTGTCGAGCAGGCGTTCAACGACGCTCACGCCGGCGAGGATTGTGCCGAGGCGCCGTGCGGCGCCCGCTGGGCGGTGTGGCCGGGCGCGCCGGTGTTCGATGCGGCGCGCGACCGGGCGCTGATCCCGTATGGCCTGATTTACGCCGAGCCGGGCGACTTCAACTTCCGCGGCGTGGGCCTGTCGTTCGCGATCTGGGAGCACCTCGACGAGGCGCCGGTGCGGCCGGTCGTGGACGCGAGCGCGGAGCACCCCGACCTGCTCTTCACGGAAGGCGAGCCCGGCTGGGGTGCCGGGGTGGTCACCCACGGCGACGACCTCTACACCTTCGCGTGCGACGGCGGCCTGTCCAAGCCGTGCCGCCTCGCGCGCGTGCCGCTCGAGACGCCCGTCGACCGAGGCGCCTTCCGCTACTTCGACGGCGGCGGCTGGAGCGATGACGCCGCCGATGCCGCCGAGCTGTTCGACGGCGCGCCCATCATGTCCGTCTCGTACTGTGAGCACCTCGCGGCGTGGCTCGCGGTCTACGCGCCCCCGTTCGACCATCGGATCGTGGCGCGCACCGCCCCCGACCTCACCGGCCCCTGGTCGGACGAGGCCACGCTGTATACGGCCCCCGAGGAGCACGCGCCGTACGACGCGGTTCACCACGCAGAGTACGAGGAGGACGGCGGCCGAGTGCAGTACGTCACGTACTCGCGGCCGACGAGCGGCTGGTTCGGGTCGGAGTTCGCGCTCGTCCGTGTCGTGCTCCAGTGACGGGCGGGCGCTCACCCGCAGCGTGCTGCAATTGAGCTCTGGTGCTGTACTTTGGGACGAAGCGCAGCACCACCAGGCGTCTAGCTGTCCGTGGCGATTCCGCTCCGGCACGTCGAACATGGTCGTTGGATCAGCGACAAGTCGCTCCAGGTACTGAACGTCCAGGTCTTCCGGCATGGGTCCCTGCGATCGATACAGCGTAGGAGTGTTCCCTCGCTCGCCCGACGTTTGGTTGTTCAGCTGCGGCCCGCCCCAGCGTAGCTCGGATGAGAGGCTGATGGCGTTCGCGGCGCGCGCTCTCGTCGCTCGCGACGGGGTAGCTCAGGGGACGGCCATCTTGCGAAGGCGACCTAGAGAACGAGAGCACAGGAGGGCCATGGTGCCGAACCCAACAAAACAGACACCAGCATCAGACCAGTTCTTGAGGTCGAATGCAGCGACTTGCACAAGCAAGAGATACGCGAAGGCGAGGTTGACCAGCGCCCAGGCAACGTTCACCGTCGGCGACGACAGCCCCTTGAAGGGCGGTGATGCGAATGGGCTCTGCAACGGTAGGCCGGACACGCCCGCGATCAGGTGAGGGAGCGCATTGGCGAAGAACGCCCCACCGAAGAAGTGCGCGGGATAGACATACCATGGCATGATAATCTCCTCGAGCTGTTCGAGCGGGGACTGCTATCGCGCCAAGAAGGTACCCTGTGGCGGCTTTCACATGCAAGGAGGAAGAGAAGGCCACCTCGGACAGCCGCGTGGCGAAGCCGTCCTCGCCAGCGGCTGGTTCGGCGGAGCATCGCGCCCACAGACCAGCGCGCTCCCGGTCAGGACGAGTGCCCCAGCACATGCGCGGCCCGCTCGGGGATGTCGCCCGCGCGCGCTTGCAGCGCGCGGAGCCGCTGTTCGGCGTGGGGCGCGAACATCCCCGTCGGGGCCGCGATCGACGAGGGCGAGGAGATCCGCGTGCCGCTCGCGGAAGAGGAGATCGTGGTCGGGAAGACCGTGCAGGAGGTCGGCCGGGTCCAGATCACGAAAGAGGTGATCACCGAGGAGAAGCAGGTCACCGTCCCCGTGTCGCGCGAGGTCGTGCACGTCCCCGTGAGCGAGGAGCGGCCGGCCGCAGCCGGCACCCTGTTCGAGGAGGGGTCGCTCAGCATTCATGGCGCCTCAGCTGGCCTTGCTCGACGCGCAGCGCCGGCGCTCGTTTCAGCAGAGTTCAGCAGAGAGGGCGTGGTCCGTGTCGAGAGCAGCTTGATGTCGACCCACGGCGGCGGCGCGCCGTAGCCCACCCGCCAGTTGGGCGCAAGGACCTTCGCAAGACGGCTGGAAGAAGGCGACGCTAGCTCAACACCTCATCCATGCATCGAAGCGGCCGCCTTCACCCTCGATGAAAGTGCGGTTCTGGATCGTCAGGCGCGGGATGTCTTCAGCGGTTATCGATGGAGACGCGGCGGCGTCGGGCGAGGGCTGCGCAAGCCTCCTGCTAGCATGGTCGCTGGCATCGTGCTGACCGCGGCCGGACCAACGGTGTGGATCGTCGGTGTGCTCTCGTCGACTTGCCGGAACGACAACCCGGATGCTTCGACGTCGTGCGGGCCGGGCGTGGGTGGAGCTTGGCTGTTCTTGGGCGGCGCCGTGTTGATTGGCACCGGGATACCGTTGATCGTGATCGGCGCCAAGCGCGTGCCCGCGACGCGCGTGTCCGTCGCACCTTGCGTGTCGCCTCGCAACGCTGGTTTGGCGCTGCGGCTCGACATGTCGCCGAGCCACTCGAACGCGGGCTCAGGGCCCGCGCGAGAGCCCCTTGCGTAGCTTCGTGCTGACGGGAGAGTAGCCGAGCGCCTGATAGAATGCGCGCGCCTCAGCGTTGAACTCGTAGACACCCAGCTCCAGCCACCTGGCACCGCGACCGAGCGCCCACTGCTCGGCTGCGCGAATGAGCGCGCGGCCCACACCTCGCCGGCGCCAGGAGCTCACCACGGCAATGCTATCCAGCACGCCCCAGCTTTGGTTGATGAACACCGCAAAGTCTGGCGCGCTCCGCATGATCACCGTTGCGGCGCCCGCAAGCTCCCCCGCGGCATCGGCAATCAAAACAATCGATCCCTCGTTCGCCAAAAGCTCGTCGAAGAACTCCCGAGGCCGCGGGTCCGCCTCAGGCTTCTGAAAAATCCAAGGCGCGTTCACGCGATGCAGCTCGTCCACTTGCGCAAGCAGGGCGGCCATGTCGCTGTAGTCACCCGGTGAAGCGCTGCGAACGACGAACGGCTCCGTCACGGCTGATCAGCCACTCCGCTGCTCAATCTACCGCCGCTGGATAGTGCCCGCATCCGGAAACCAGCCAGCGTGGTGTAGACAATATACCACAGCCGAGTGAACTTGTTGGATCTGTTGGTTTTTGTAGGCGGATCAGTGGATCCGTACTTTTGTACGTTATGTCAACTGCCGGTCGTTGGCGGAAAATTCTTGACAGGCTGGAATGTCTTTGCGAGGGCTATCCTCTCCGACTCCGGTGCTCGGCATACACTTCGCCGTCCATGTCCTTCCACTTCACGGTGCACGCAGTCGACCCGGGCTCACGCGCGCGTCGCGGCGCCCTCCTGACCCCGCACGGACGCGTCGAGACGCCGGCGTTCATGACCGTCGGTACGCGCGCGACGGTCACCGGCCTCTCACCTGCCGACCTCAAGGAGGTCGGCGCGCAGGTGGTGCTCGGCAACACGTACCACCTGATGCTCCGCCCCGGCGTGGAGCTGTTTCGCCGCATCGGCGGCATCCATCGCTTCATGGGCTGGAGCGGCCCGGTGCTCACCGACTCCGGCGGCTACCAGATCTTCTCGCTGCCGGGCGACCGGGTCATCACGGAGCAGGGCGCGCGGTTTCGCAGCTACACCGACCAGCGCGTGCACATGCTCTCGCCGGAGCGCTCCATCGAGGTGCAGACCGCCATCGGCGCCGACATCATGATGGTGCTCGACGTCTGCGTCGACGCGCGCTCCGACCTGACCACCACCCGCGACGCCATGGAGCGGACCCACCGGTGGGCGCTGCGCAGCCTCGCCTCGCGCACCGATTCTCCGCAGGCGCTCTTCGCCATCATGCAGGGCGGGATCTTCCCCGAGCTGCGCCGGGAGTCGGGCGCGTTCCTCACCGATCACCCGTTCGACGGCTTCGCGATCGGCGGCCTCGCCGTGGGCGACACCCGCGCCGAGCGGGAGGACGTCACGCGCATGGCCGCCGAGCTGCTCCCCGCCGATCGGCCGCGGTACCTCATGGGCGTGGGGACGCCCCCCGACCTCCTGAACGCGATGCTCGCCGGCGTCGACATGTTCGACTGCATCCTGCCGACCCACCTCGCCTGGCAGGGCACCGCGTTCACGTCGACGGGCCGGGTGAAGCTCACGCGCGCGTCGCACGCCGCCGAGGATCGACCGCTCGACGCGGACTGCGCCTGCGCGACGTGCAGCAGCTTCACGCGGTCCTACCTGCACCACCTCTTCAAGTGCGGCGAGCCGCTCGGCCCGCGGCTGCTGTCCATGCACAACCTCCACCATTATCTCTCCCTGATGGCCGAGGCGCGCGCTGCGATCGTCGCCGGCAACTTCGCCGCTCACGCCCGCGACAAGCTGGAGGCCATCGACCGGCACGAGCACAGCGGCCGCCGGATGGGCGCCGAGGCGACCGCGTGAGCGCCGGCGATCCGCGCTGCGAGGTGGTGACCACCCGCGGCGGCGCGCGGGCGATGCTCGACCGAAAGACCGGCGAGGTGATGCACCCCGTGGTCGGACCGTCGATCGAATCTGCGCGGCTGTACTGCGAGCCGGCCCGGCTGTCGGCCCGGCTCTCAGCGCCGGTCTCCGGCGCGCGCGCGGAGCCGCTCGTGCTGCTCGACGTGGGCCTCGGCGCCGGGTCCAACGCGAGCGCCGCGTGGCGGCTGTCCGAGGCGCTGCCGGCGAGCGCGCGACGGCTGGAGATCGTCAGCTTCGATCACAGCCTCGACGCGTTCGCGCTCGCGGCTCGTCCCGAGCACGCCGCCGACTTCGGGCTCGACGGCGCGGCCGGGCTCGCCGCCCGCGCGTTGCTCGCCGCCGGACACCACGAGACGGCGCGCTCGCGCTGGCGGCTGGTTCACGGCGAGCTGCCGGCGGCCCTCGACCTCGAGGCCGCGGCGGCGGCGGACGTGGCGTTCTGGGACCCGTTCTCGCCGCGCGCCAACCCCGACCTCTGGACGCTCGCGGCCTTCACAGCGCTGCGGCGCTGCTGCCGCGCGGGCGCGACCGTGCATACGTACAGCGGCGCGACCGCGACCCGCTCGGCGCTGCTGCTCGCGGGCTTCGCCGTGGGCGTGGGCGAGTCGACGGGAAAGAACAAGACAGCGACCTGCGCGGCGGTGGATCTCCGGGACCTCGCGCGCCCGCTCGATCGGCGGTGGATCGAGCGCCTCGGTCGCTCGTCGGCCGCGTTCCCTCCCGACGCGCCGGCTGACGCGCTGGCGCAGGTCGCGTCGCTCCCGCAGTTTCACGCGGCTCGACCGGAGGTCGAGGGGAGCTGCCTCTCGTCGAGAAGGCAGATGTGATCGACGCGCAAGGCAACGCCGTGGAGGAGGGAAAGGCGACCCCACCGATCACGCGGCTCTCCTCGACGAGCGCGCCGCGCAGGGTTGTCCCCCGCGCGGTGCCACCTCGCGACAGGCACTCTCGCACGGCACCGCCGTAGGGCCGAAAGGACACCGCTCCTCCGGCAGGAGTGGCTGTGCAGCTCGTCATCGATCATGTGACAATCGAGCTGGCGGTCTTGCTTTGCCACGCCTTTCGAGCGGATAGGACAAGCAAACGCGTTCCGCAAAGTCAAGATTCTCGGAGCCGTTCCTGACTCGTGCAGTCCGACGGTACGAGCTCATTGACAGAACGGGCCTTGTGCGTTCAGGCAGGTCTTCCACGCCTGAAACGCCTGGGATTACCGCGACGTAGCACCAAGCGGAAGGCATCCTACCGTATAGCTGTACCCTACTGGGAAGCCGGGAACCTCCGCGTGCTCGAGGATGCCGCCCACGACAGCCGCCCAGGACTCGAACGAGTCGAGGGTGCGTTTCCCTGGCGGTCGTCCTGCGGCGAGCCAGGCGCGAACGAGCACCAGAACCGCGCGCACCAGCCGCACGCGGTTCGTCTTCGTCCATTCGCGCAGCGGCGAGTGCTTGAAGCCCGTGCGCGCCCACGGCCGGTCCGTCTTGGCGTCGAGCCGCACGCGCACGCAGCGCCGTGCGATCTCGAGCGACAGGTGCGGGTTGTTCGCGGTGACGATCCACGTCGCGCGGTTCGGCAGGTCGATCATCCTCGTCTGGCCGAGGATGCGGTCGGACCGAGCATCCAGTACTCGCGCCAGTTCTCTCAGCAGCTCGGCCAGCTCGCGTCCGTCACGAACGTCCTTCAATCGGGTGTTGCCTCCGCAGATCGGGTGTTCGAGCTGCTCGACGAACAGGGCCAGTCGCCCGACGCCACCCCGCCCGCGGCCCTGCCGAAGGTCACCGGCGAGGTCCGGTTCGAGCACGTGACGTTCCGCTACAAGCCCGACGAGCCCCTGATCGAGGACCTCGACCTCACGATCATGCCAGGCCAGACGGTCGCGATCGTCGGCCCGACCGGCGCCGCCGGCCCGAGGTCGTCTTCGGGTGACGGCGGAGCGCCTGACGGCTCGGGCGGTTCAGCGTCGACGGTAGCGGGGGGAGGATCAGGTCCCGCTCAGTCGCCGAGCGAGCGCACCGTGCCGCTGTAGCTCACGCCGTGGATCGGCTCGAGGTCCGCGAACGACAGATCGAGCGAGCCTTCGCGGAATGTCCCGCGCAAGTCCGCCGTATCGGCGGCGACGCCGGGCACCACGCCCGAGATCGTGCCCGTGAACACGCCCTCGGTCGCGATCTTTCCGGCGATCGTCACGTTCACGACCCGACCGGCCGACGTGCACGTGGTCTGCCCCGAGACCGCGGCGACCTCGTCGTAGGCGACATCGTAGAAATTCAGGTCGAGATCGAAGGCGCTGGCGCAGGTGAAGTGGCCCGGCGCGCCGGTGCTGCCCTGAAGGCGGACCTGGTGCGGGAGGGCCGCGCAGCCCACCCGCTGGTGGGCCTGGTAGCGCTCCCGGGCTCGTTCCCAGCTCGGGACGACGATTCGCTTCGTGGCCTCGTTCGACAGGTCGTTGGGCTCTGTCGGCCGGGCGTCGACGTAGAAGCCGAACTCGTTGAGCTCGGGGATGTGCAGCGTCGAGCGGATCCCGGAGGGATACATGTTCTGCGAGCCGACGTAGAAGCCGGCGCCGTCGAGCATGTAGAACTTCGCGTGCGAGCCTGGCTGCGAGTGTTCCGGCATGTGATCGAAGAAGGCGACATGAACGCCGCCTTGACCGCCACCTTGACGTTCCAGCGGCTCCAATCGGTCCCCAGGCGCTCGGTCAGCTTGTTGTAGATATCGTCGACGCCGTGGCGCCCCGGGATGTCGAGCAAGCCGTACATGAACCGGATCACCGGCTTCTGCTCGTCAGGTAGGACTTCGCCCCGCGCCGGGGCGAGGTCGTGGTGCAGCTTGAGCAGCCGGTCAGGGAAGCCGTACTCCTCGTGGAAGTAGAGCGACGAGTGCGAGAACGCCCTCCGCGTCTTCAGCAGCTCATCGCCGACGGCAGCGAAGTAGTCCTTGAACGTGTCGGTGCTGTTGTCGATGGCGTAAAGCCAGTGCTTGGGGAACTGCGCGCAGGGGGCGAGCCGGTCCCTGACGCCGGGGACACCCACCATTGCCCAGCCGGCCGACGACAGCGGCTCGGATCGGCACCGCTTCTTGGGGAGCTCTTTGACCTCCGGCGCGGCGAGCTCTTTGACCTCCGGCGCGGCGAGCGCTTCGACCTCCGGCGCGGCGAGCGCGCCGACAGCTGCTCCGGAGCCTGCGTCAGGAGAGACGCAGCCCCCGGCGAGCACGGGGACGATGGACAGGGCCATCGCGGGCAGGCGGTGCGGATTGGATTTCTTCAAGGACGATTCCTTTCGATGGACGTGAGAGCATGCGTCGTACCAGCTCGTATCGGCTCGTCCCGGCGTGGGCCGCAGCTCGCCCCGTCTCGCGGGCGACGGCCATTCGATGCCGGCCGGCGCCGCTGCCGTCGCGCTGCGCCGGGAGCAAACATTGCTCGAAGGAGCGCGCGGAGAACGCAAGTCTTGCTCAGGTCGGCAAAGCTTGCCGGAGCGGGAGCTGGGTGCTGGGAGGTGATGACCCGACCCTCGTCATGGGTCGGACCAAGGGCGGCGTGGCATCGCTCCCCTGCAGCGCACGGGGTTCGGCGACCGATCTGGAAACGCGTTCCGCAAAGAACTCATCACGCTTTCTTCCGATCCTGCCGCTCGAGTCTTTGCGACACACCGAATGGCAGAAATGGGCGCGCCGGCTCTGGCTGCCATACGATCGGTACTGGATGGCTCGGCAGTCAATCCTTTCGGGCATTCGTACCGGAGCTACGGGGAGGTCTACCGATGCGCTCTGATCTCCGCCCGACTCATGGGAGCGCAAGCCATCAGTCTAGAGCCTCTCCTGCGCGACGCCGCTCGCGATTCAACCGGAATTTGCTCGGCAGAAGCGATCCAGGCCCTCCGATGCATCGGCTGGAAGGACGACGAGACTCTATCCGTGCTTGCTGAAGCGCTCGATCGAGACATGGACACGGCAGCCGAGGCCGTGATTGCGATCGAACACGCAGGAAAGGCCGATCATCCGGCGGTGGCGAACCGGCTGAGCTCATCTCCGCGCGCCAGGGAAATGATGGCCCGGTTTGGTCGCAGGAACCGCCCCTGGCCAACGGAATAGCGCCTTCGCGGCGACCGAGAGGCGCTCGCGAATAGGCAGGTGTTCGCTTTGTGCGGATAGGACAAGCAAACGCGTTCCGCAAAGTCAAGATTCTCGGAGCCGTTCCTGACTCGTGCAGTCCGACTGCACGAGCTCATTGACAGAACGGGCCTTGTGCGATCAGGCAGGTCTTCCACGCCTGAAACGCCTGGGATTACCGCGACGTAGCACCAAACGGAAGGCATCCTACCGTATAGCTGTACCCTACTGGCACCGGCCTCGAAATCCGCGGAAATCCGCGGAAGAAGCTCGCCCCCATGTCTGCCTCCGCCCCCGCTGCCGCTGCCGCTACCGCCTCCGCTTCCGTTTCCGCCTCCGCCCCCCGCGGCGCTGCCTCGTGCCCTCACGCGAGAATGGCACGCGGTCGATGCCGCGGAGATGTCAACGTCGACGGCGGCGAAGAAGGAGGCCGATGCCGACGAGCGCGAGCCATCCGGCATTCCCCGAGGAGCGCGCGGCGACCCCGCATTGCCCGCCACCGCCACCGGGAGGAATCTCCGCGCCGCCGCTTCCGCCTGCGCCGCCTGCGCCGCCCACGCCGCCCACTCCGCCCGCTCCGCCGGCACCGCCAGCTCCGCCTGCGCCACTGCCATCCACGCACACGCCGCCCGTGCAATCGCCGCTCGCGCATTCATCGCCGATGACACATGCAGCGTCGAGCGCGGCATTGCCGAGCGGGTAGAGCTCCACGCTCACCTTGGGTTCGGAGAACGCGTACGTCTGTCCGCCGGTCACGAGCAGACCGTGCCCTGGCACGAACGTGGCCGTGTGTCGCCAGCGGTTCCCTGCCATGGGCGGGAGCAAGGTCCATGTCCCGGTCACGGGATCGTACACCTCCACGGACGTGAGCGCCGTGCCGCTACCTGCGCCGACGCCGCCGGTGACAATCACGCGCCCGCTCGGGAGCGACGTCATCGTATGCCCCCACCTCGCCTCGTTCATGGGCGCGATATCGACCCACGTATTCGCGGCCGGATCATAGACCTCTGCCGTCGCCGTGCTCGGAGAGCCTCCCGCGACGAGCACGTCGCCAGACGGCAAGAGCGCGGCCGTGTGCCGCTGGCGGCTCGCGTGCATGGGCGAAACGACGGTCCACGTATCGGTCGCGGGGTCGTACACCTCGGCCTCGACCAAAGATATCTGAATATCGTCGCCTTCCTCCGTCGGGGCCCACGCCCGGCCGCCCGCGACGAGCACGAGCCCGGAAGGCAACGTCGTCGCCGTATGGCTCGCGCGGCCTTGATTCAGGCTTCGATCGAGGAGTGTTTGGCCCATGCGATCATAACGGAGCGAGCTCCTCCCCGTGTCGAAGTCCATAGTTCCGCCCGTGAGGAGCACATCGCCGTCCGGGAGCACGCTGAGCGTCACATCGTCGAGAAAGATCGAGGCGAGCAGGGGTTCTGCGACCCAGGTATCGCTCACGGGGTCATACGTGTAGGCCTGCTCGAGGTCGCGGACCACCCACAGGCCATCTGGGAGCAGAGCCCCTGTCGTGAAATACATTACAGGCGCGGGGTCTCGCGGCGTCCACGTCCCGGTGTCCAGATCGAGCGCCTCGAACGAGGAGCCATCCCCCGGCTCCAGGTTCGTGTGCCCGCCCGCGGCGACCACGCCAATACCCGAGAAAAAAGCCGCCGCATGACCGTGGCGTGTCACGGCCATGTCCGGCAGGCCCTGCCAGACCGAAGCGAGCGCAGAGGACGAAAGCGAAAGGCAAAGCGGCACGATGCAAGCAATAGGGGATCGACGAAGGTGCATAGCTCTCCTGCGTTTGTCGAGATACGTCCCCCGTCCCTGGTACGACGAGCAACGATCGTGCATGAGATCTGTGATGTCGTCAACATGGGAGCAAGCAAAGAGCGGGAGCTTCCCCCTGCTTTCCCCTCGATCTCCTGCTGCTCTCGCCGCCCATTCCCGGCTGCGCTCTCCTCTGCTCATGCCGCTCGTACCGGTCCGGCGGCATGCAATTCGAACATGGCGACCGCCACACCTGGCAAGGTCCATGGCCCATCCGGCACTCGACCTGTTCCCCTTCCTCAACAGCGGTACTCGATCAGATTCCGGTTGCCGCCTCCGCCTCCGCCTCCGCCTCCGCCCCCACGTTTGCCCCCGCACCCTCCTCCACCCCGCGCCGCGCCCGTATACCGTCCCGCCCGATGGCTCGCCGTCGCGCCTTCGCCCTCGCTCTTCTCGCCGCCACCTTCGTGGTAGCGCCCGCGCGCGTGGGCGAGCGCTCACCCGAGGACGGCGCCGCCGCGATCGGCTTCGCCCTTGCGCGCTGGGGTCTTGAGCTCGTGACGGTGGCCGAGGTCCGGCGGTGCGTGAGCCCGGCCAAGATCCTCGGCGACAGCGCCGTTGCCGGCTGGGCCACGCTGCGCCGGTGGGCGCGCATGTCGCGCAGCGACATCCGCGACATCTATCGCCAGCTCTGCCATGCGCTCGGCCTCAACCCCGCTGCGACCGCGGCGGCCGCCTTCTACGCTGTCAGCGCTCATGTCGAACCCCTGGGCCGTGAGCGCATCCACCCGGTTTTCCTGCTGGACGAGGCGCACCTGCTCCATCAGGACACGCTCGATCATCTTCACATCTTGTTGAACTACGAATGGGACAGCCGCGCGCTGCTGTCGCTAATCCTGGTAGGGCTCTCTGACCTCCAAGGCCGGCTTGAGCTGCGCAAGAACCGCTCGCTGTACTCGCGCATCGAGCGGCGTCTGTCGATTGGTGCGATGGTCCCCGACGACACCGGCGAGTACGTGCGGTTACGGATGAGCCGCGCCGGCGCCGACCGCGACGTCTTCACCGCGACGTCTTCACCGCGGACGCTCTCAGCCTGCTCCACGAGGCGGCTGGCTCAAGCCTGCGCGAGATCGACCGCATGGCCACCGCCGCGCTGCGCGAGGCGGCGCGGCGGAAGAAGAAGCTCGTCGAGCGCGACGTGATGGCGCGGCTCGTCGGCGACCTGGGGACGGACGGCAGCTGACGCGGACCGAGACGGCACGCGCCCCCTCGGCGCCGGCGGAGGAACCCCTCGCCGGCGCCGATATCGGCGGTCACGAACGATGATGGCGATCGTCAGGCGCCCTGCGGTGCGCGCCCGAACGATGGCCGTCGCGAGTCCTGAACGCAACCGAGCACGCCCGCGATGGCCGTCAATGAGCCTGCTCGGCGGAGCATAAGCCAGCCTGATCGTCAACAGCTCGGTGCGCGCGGCCCGCGACGTCGCGGCGGTGAAGAGGCACCGCAAGGAGCTGGATCACTCCACGAGCTCATTGAGAGAACGGGCCATATGCGATCAGGCAGGTCTTCCACGCCTGAAACGCCTGGGATTACCGCGACGTAGCACCAAGCGGCAGGCATCCTACCGTATGGCGGTACCCTACTGGCTCGCCGATCTTTAGAACGATCTCGCGACCTGGTTCACCTTCGACGCTATACCGACGAACGGCTATGACCTTGTATTTTTGTCGAGCCACCCGCGCAGGATAGCTAAATCGAGCTGCTCTCGCCGTTTGCGAACTGGAGCGTCGGGCCGAGCGGCCGGGGAGCCGCCCGGAAGAACGGTAAACCCGAGGGCGAGGCCGCAGCGCCTGTTCCGCCCGGCGCGCCCCTGCCGCCCGAGGGGCAGAGCGCCGGGCCGTCGCCGGCTGGCTCCGATATCGGAAGCAGGCCCGAACCGCCGCGCCGCGGCTTCCGTTCTCAGTCGTTGAGGACCTTCTGGATCTCGCGCACGCCGCGCCATTCCATGTACATGATGAATCGGATGTGGTTGAGGGGCTGAATCACGTCGTCCGTGCTCACGAGCTGGCGCTTCGTCGTCTGCAGCGCCGGGTCCCTGACCCACGTCGCCGCGGAGGCGGGGTCGTACTGGCCGTGGGCCTTCTTGATCAGCCCCTTCTCGAACAGCCACCGGAAGCCCGCTTCTTGCTCCAGGATCTCGGCGATCGCCGCGTCGTAGCTCGGGCCGACGGCCGGGTTGGAGGGGGGCACGTCCAGGTGGTCGTCGTTCTTGGGCGGGTCCTGGTGCCGCCGCAGCTTGTCGCGGACCACCCCACGGACCTGCGCCGTGACCGACGCCCAGTTCACGGCGACGGTCTTGTCGGCCGGCTGTCCATTGTTGACCTTCTCCTTGTAGCGGACATTGCCGCTCAGCAAGCTGATCGTCCGCTCGCGCCAGAAGATCCCCGCGCTCATGGAGAGCAGGTGGAGCACCGCGCGTCGTGTGTACTGGCTGTTCAGGGCGAGCCCGTCGGCGAGCTGAATCTGGATGTTGTCGCCGTCGCCCATGCCTGGCCTGCGCCAGTTGGCGGGGTTCGTGCCGTCGAGCACGTATTCCTCGGCGAGCACGTCGAAGATCGAACGGCTCCCGTTCCATGCCACGAGGAGGTTGCGCAGCTCGTGCTTCTTGATCCGCAGGTTGTGGATGCCTTTTTCGAGCGTGACCTTGCCGGCGCGGCTGTTCGTCCACATGTCGTCGATGTTGTAGGAGACGTCGCCGCTCCCGAGGTCGAAGTGGATGTTCGAGTGAGGGATCTTGGACCCCGCGACGATCCCCTTGCCGCCTTCGCGCGTCTGGTTGTTGTAGTCGGTGGCGGCGACGATGGTCAGATTCCTGAAGGACACGGCCTGTGCGGCCTGGATGACGGCGCCGCCCGGCCCGCGCAGGCCCGGGGCGGCGGCCCGTGGCTGGACGACGGTGGCGGGGTGAGGCGGCAAGTCGGGGGCGGCATTCGGTCCGGGGGACGCCCTCCGCTGCGCGACGGTGGCTGGATGGGGAGGCAGGGGAGGGGTCCCGGCCCACCGTGGAGCGGCCTTCTTCTGCGCCACGGTGGCGGGGTGTGGTGCGCCCGCGACCCGCGATGGGGAGCCTGTCCACGACGAAGATCTGGCCATGGTCGTTTGCCGAGCATCCCATGTGCGCCCCGGCCCTCCAACAATTCGGCGCGCTTGGGACGACCTCCTGCAGGCGGTCGAAGTGTAAGGATGGCCCTTTGATGCATGGATAAGTCGTAGATACAGCGTCAGGTTCCCAGGAGGGGGGCGGATCGCGTAGCGCGGAGCTTCTCCGCGAAGGCGCGGATGCTCGCCTGGCTCGCGAGATCCAGCGCCATCACCTCCACGTGGCCACGATCGCCGCGCAGATCCGCGAGACCCGCCGGCACCTCGCCACGCGCCCGCTGCCCTTCGTGATCAACGGCATGCCGACGGAGCTCCTGTGGCCGTCGAGCACCGCCGACGACGACGCGTGCCGGTTCCTCCGCGGCAAGGTCGTCGAGATCGCGCGTTCCTCGTCGCCGAAGCCGAAGCGAGCCCAGGGCCAATGCCGGTCAGTCAAGGGGCGCGCCATCGAGCCCCCTCTCCTCACTTCACCGGCGCGCCGCCGGCCTCGCCCGTCGCCGCCATGCGCCGCATGCAGAGCTTGAGGCCCGCGCGGAGGTTGCCCACCGTCGTGACGCCGGAGAGGTCGACGCCGAGCGTGATCATCGTCTGGGCGACGTTCGACCGGATCCCCGTGACGATCCCCTCCGCGCCGAGGAGCCGGATGGCGTCGATCATCTCGATGAGGTGCCGGGCCGTGTCCGTATCGACCGCATCGACGCCGGTGAGATCGAGGATCGCATACCGAGCGTCCTTGCTCACGATCGTCGAGAGCAGGTTGTCCATCACCTCGGAGAGCCGCAGGCTATCCACCACACCCACCATCGGGAGGGTCAGCACCTTGTCCCACACCTCGATGATGGGCGTCGAGAGATCGCGGATGACCTTCTGCTGCTTCTCGATGAGCTGCAGCTTCGCCCGGAGCTCGATCTCTTTCTGCCTCGCCTCGGAAGCGTTCAGGGTGACGCTGATCGCGCCGTCGGGCTCCCCGCGAGCGTCGTGAACCGGGAGATACCATGTCTCCCAGCTCGCGCCCTGCACGTCGGAGACGTCTCGCGCGGCTTCCCCTGCGAGCGCGCGGCGCATTCCCCACGAGGCCTCCATGTCGCTGCCGTACAGCTCGAGTATGTTCGCGCCGAGGAACTGCCCCGGCTTGACCCCGGCGGCCTCCGTCCCCTTGCCGTCATGGAACGTGAAGACACCCTCGCGATCGTACTTGCACACGACGATCGGCAAATGGTCGAGGATGGCCTGGAGGAGCTGCTGCGCCACCCCGGGCTCCGCCTCGGCCGGGGCCCGCGCCGAGGTGCCCTGCTCTTCGTCACGCCCGACGCTGCGCCCCACGTAGATCGCGCGGGCCGGCCGCCCGGACCCGTCGCGGAGGGGATGCTGAGCCCACGCGACGACGACCTCGCTCCCGTCCTTCCGCGCGCTCTCGCAGCGATGCGGCGCGCCGCTGCCGTCCTCGGCGAGGCGCCGGAAGGCCTCCCGGCCGCCGCGGCCCGACAGCGTGTCGAGCAGGCTCTGCCCAAGGACCTCCTCCGCCGTGTACCCGAAGAGGCGCTCTGCGGCCTCGCTCCATCCGGCGATCACCGGATCGCGGAGATCGCCGGAGGCCTCGATCAGCGCGAGCGGCGCCGCCTCCCCGCGCGCGGCGCGGGTCCCCGCCCCAGCCACCTCGACCGACTTCTCATCCCCCATCATGAAACCACTCTACCAAGCGCGTACGCCGCGCGTCGAGCGTCAGTTCACCCTCACCGCGAAGCAGGGTCAGCCATGAGGGCAACGAGCCCACGCCGGAGTTCATGGATGAGCGGCCCGCGACCTCCGCCGCCCGCTCAGGTCCAGGGCTCCTCCACGATATCGAAGCGCCCGAAGTCGTAGGGGCGGTCCGGCGCGCGCTCAGCGAGCGAGAGGCGCTCGCGGATGCCTCGTTTCCTGAGCTCCACCACCCGGTGGTAGCAGAACGGGTTGTTCCCCCGCCGCCCCAGCGTGCAGTGCGCCATCCACGAGCACCCGCCCTTGCACACCTCGGCGTAATAGCAGGTCCGGCAGAACCCCCAGAGCTCGTCGAGCGAGCGCTCCCGGGCGAAGCGCAGCGCCTCGCTGTGATCCCATATCTGCTCGAGCGATAAGTCGCGCACGTTCCCGCCCGTGTACGGCGCCGTCGGGAGCGAGGGGCAGCCCTTGATCGTCCCGTCGGACTCGATGCCGATGACGTCGACGCCCGCCTTGCACCCGCCCCAGTGCTGCACGGCGCCGCCGGGCCGCGAGCGCAGGATCACCTCGTGCGGCCCGAAGTAGCCGAGGTTGTTCCCGCAGACCACGTTGAACGGCACCTCGCCCCACGGCTCCTTCGCCGCCTCGACCTGGATCTCCGCGAGCGTGCGGAGGACTTCGACCACCATGGCCGGCTCGATGATCCACTCCGGCCTGTCCGCGGCCCGCCCCATGGGCACGGTGAGCTGCACCTGCCACGACTGGATCCCGTGGGCCCTGAGCTCGGCGCAGACCTCCCGCAGCATCAGGTGATTGAGCCGGTTGATCTGCGTGTTCCCGGTGGTCACGAGGCCCGCTTCCCGGGCCACGTCGAGCGCGTGGATGGCCGCCCGGTGACTCCCGAGGTTGCCGCGCAGCCGGTCATGGACGCTCGCCGGTCCGTCCACCGAGATGCCCACCGCCGAGAGCCCCGCCTCCTTGAGCGCCCGCGCGCGCGCCGCCGTCAGCGTCCGCCCTCCCGATTGCATGACGACGCGCAGCCCGAGATGGACCAGGAACCGGATGATCTCGTGGATATCGTGCCTGAGGTACGCCTCGCCCCCGATGAGCGCGACCTCGCGGCACCCGAGCCGGGCGAGCGCCCTGCCGACATCGAAGCACTCCTCGGTCGAGAGCTCGCTCGACCGCGCCGGCCCCGCGCGCGACCCGCAGTGGTCGCACGCCTGGTCGCATTTCATCGTGACCTCCCAGACGGCGTGAAGGGGAATGTGCCCCTCCCCGTCCTCGGGACGCCGCATCCGGATCGGGACCGGCGGACGACCGCGCGTCTCCACGGAGCTCACCTAGCTGCCGCCGCCCGCGGTGCCCGCGGCGCCGCCTGTGCCTCCGGCGCCGCCCGTGCCCGCGGCGCCACCGGTGCCGCCCGCGCCGTCTGCACCGGCGGCGGCCCCCTCACCGCCGCCGCCCAGGGATCCACCGAAGCCCCCGCCGACGCTGACCGCGGAGGTGTAGCCGGCGACGACCGAGACCGTCGTGTCGCTGGTCGTCACGATGCCGCCGGCACCCCCCAGACCGCCGCTGCCGTCGATACCGCCGCTGCTGTCGAAACCGTCGCTGCCGTCCAGGCTGCCGCCGGTGACATTCTCGGTGCAGGAGGCGGCCGCGAGGCCCATGAGCACCATCGCGGCGGGCGCGATGGGGCCGGTCCAGCCCGCCGGCAAGCGCAGGCGCGCGCCGCAGGTGAGACAGTGGGACTCCGAGGGCTTGGCGAGGTTGGCGCACGAAGGGCAAACAATAAGGCGAGACGTCATAAAGAACGATTATGAGATGTCGCGATCGGGCGTCAAGCAGCAATTTCAGCAGAGAGCGTGCACCCGAGAATGGATTCGGCGACGCCGGCGCGAGCGTCGGAATCCTGCTGGAGCAGGAGGGGCTGAGCGCGGCAGGAGGAGCTCGCAATGCCCCGGGCTCGGGGCGCCGCTCGGCCAGGCCAGGTGGATGGTCTCCTCGCAATACCCGGACTCGTCAGATGGGCGGAACTCTGTAGCGGAGCAGGGGGCAAGCGAACACGAGGCGCCGCCGGAGACGAGCGTGTGACGCGCTCTACGTGGTCGGCGAGCGGAATGCTCGCTTCGAGAAGCTCGGCATTCAGGAGCACGTCGTCGGGGCGAAGGGCAAGATGGGTCAATACGGCGTCTACAGGACCGCGTCCGGCTCGTCTCCGAGGCGTTCGAGCGTGCAGGGGTCTGCGTGGCCGCGGTGTCGGCAGGACGAGCGCGTCGCTTCGCCTCCGAGCAGGAGATCCTCGCGTCGCTGCTGGAGCAGCTCGGCGATCGCCGTCGGGCTCCCAGTACTTCTTCACGAACGCCGCGGCGGCCACGCCTCGCGCCCGGCGATATCGTACGGAATGTTCAGCGGGTTGTCGGTCCGCCCCGTCTCGGCGGCGACCTAGACGCAGCGCTCGAAGTCCTTCCCCTGCTTTGCCATGATGACTGCTGGACCCCTCCTCCTGCGTCCCGCGCCCCTCGGGGCACGGCGCGAAGCGTCGAGGATGAGCTCGTTCGTGGAGACGTTCAGCACGGAACAGCGCCTGGACGCGGGTGGGGGGACCCGGGAGGCGAGGCCGAGGGGTGGGATGTCCAGATGGGCCGGGGGATGTCCAGATGGGCCGGGGGGATGTCCAGATGAGCGGCCGGGATGTCCAGATGGGCGAGGGGGCTGTCCAGATGAGCCGGAGGGATGTCGAGATGAACTTCGAGTAGGGAACGGGTAGGAGCGCCGACGAGCAACCGGTCGAGAGATCGCTCAGCCCCGCTCCACCAGAAACAGAAGCTCCTTCGCCTTCGGATCGTCCGCCGCGAGCTCCTGCTCCCACATCCCCAGCGCCACAGGCCTCGCCCAGACGAGGCTGAGCCCCGCCTGGCCGCACATCGCCGCGACGTCCTCGCGCGTGTAGCGCCGGTCGGCCGTCCTGGCAGCGGTTCCTCGGGAGACACCTCACGCCATCTGGGCCATCGCCCCCGTCCTCTGGTATCCCCATCCTCGCGCCCCCCGGCGCGTAGGTAAAAGAAGCCGGATCGCTGCGCGAAGGACTCCCCTCGCAAGATCCATCGCCGCCGGGAGGTGGCATTCCCGGACGCGCACCGCGTCGCCGAGGAGCCAGCCTGCGCGGCAGGTGGCCCTGTGGATCACCGCGGGATGCCGCGGAGCTCCAGCGCGCCGCCCGGCGAGCGCGCCCCGAGCACCGTGATCGTCGCCGAGGCCGACGGCCCGAACAGCTCGAGGCCCGAGAGCCCGGGGACCTCGACCGCAGGCGCCGAGAGATCGGCCGGCCTCCGCCGTAAGGACGCCTCGCCGCCCACCTCAGGCCGCTCCACCCACTCGACGAGCTCGCCACGGACCGCGGGAAGCACGAACGGCGCGCTCGCGATCGCGATGCTCGCCGCCACGGCGTCGCCGCTCCCTGGCGCAACGATGTCTCCTATCCGCAGCTCGAACTGCTCGAACTTGGGCTCCGGATGAGCCGGCGCCCATTCGAGATAGGCTATCCTCTCGCCGGCGCCGAGCATCGGGAAGGCCTGTTTGCCCTCCCGGGCGCGCAGGGTGGCGCGCCTCGTACGTCGATCATAGACCACGATGTCCGCGAGATCGCGCGCGTCCTCGTCGAAGCGGCCGTCGGGATCCTCGGAGAAGTCGGCCAAGGCGACGTGCGTCGCCGAGATGTCCGGGAAGCGCTGCTGCCCCGGGCCGGACGCGATGCGGACCGCCTCCGCCTGGCCGGTCTCGTACAGGAAGACGTCCGTGTCGCCCGCCTCGTCCGCGGTCAGCCAGCCCGTCAGCACCACCGCGCCTCCCTCCACGCGCGGCTCGCCCGCATGATCGAACGGGCCGGGGATCGTACCGGTCTCGCCGCCCCGGCGCGCGCGCACCACGCGTGTTCCATTTTCCGTCGCCTCCCAGACCACGACATCGCCGGCGAGCGCAGGCCGGCGGGGCGCCTCGGCGGCGGGCGCGAGGAGGAGCTCTTCACCCGTGCCGAGATGACGCAGCTTCAGATCGCCGCTCACGTCGCCAGCCTCGGGCGCCGCGACGTAGACCAGCCAGCAGCCGTCGATCGCGTAGGGGGGAGCTCCGGGCGCCTGCGGGACGCCTGCGTGGACGTACGAGGCGGAGACCGCGACACCGTCGGCCGCAGAGGCGTCGCATGCAGCGGGTGACGGCGGCGTGGTGGGGGCGCCACCTCCGCCGTCCGGCAGGTGAGCCGGCGAGTCGTCGACGACCGCGGGCGAGCAGCCCGCGATGAACAGCGCGAGAGCGAGCCGGCCGCTCGATCCACGGCGAGAGCTCGGACCTCGAAGACGGCGACACGGGAAGATCGGAGGGACGATTCTTCCCGCCTCGCGGCCTCGATGGTGATCCTCCCTGGGCCTCGACGTGTTCAGTGCTCCGGAACCGCTGCCCTTCATAAAGAGTCCTCCGATGCTGTCTTTGCCTGCTTCTCTGTCAGCAGAGCGTTCACGAGGGATTCACTCCGCTTTCCTCTGCGACCCGGAGGGGGCGCGCATGCCGAGGCGCGTCATGCGCTTCTTCAGACCGTGGCGCGTGATGCCGAGACGCTCGGCCGCGCGGCTGATGTTCCCGCCGGTCTCCGCGAGCGCGCGCCGGATCGGCTCGCGCTCGTCGTCCTCGGCCAGCACGCGGAGCGCCTCGCCCGAGCTCCTCCGCCCCGCGGCCGGCGGCGGGACGGGACCGGCCGGCGGTCGGGCCGGGGCCGCGGGGCGCTCCGCGGCGGTGGGCGTCCGGCGCGCGCTCGCTCGCATCGCCCGCGGGAGGTGCTCGCGCTCGACGCGGCCCACGCCGAGCGCGGCCAGGCGCTGGACCACGTGCACGAGCTCCCGCACGTTGCCGGGCCACGAATAGGCATCGAGCGCCGCCAGCGCGCCCGGCGCGATCTCGATGGGGGCGCCCGTCCGAGCCAGATACCCGTTGAGCAGCAGCGGTACGTCGCCCTCCCGGTCGCGGAGCGGCGGGACGTGGATCTCGAGCGCGTTCACGCGGAAGAGCAGGTCCTGCCGGAACGCCCGCTCGGCGACCGCCTGCGCCAGATCCCGGTTCGTGGCCGCGACGATCCGCACGTCGAACGGCCGTTCGTCGTCGCTGCCCACCGGGCGATAGCGCCGTGACTCCAGCGCCCGCAGCAGCACCGCCTGCCGCGCGAGCGGCAGCTCCCCCAGCTCGTCGAGGAAGAGCGTGCCGCCCTCGGCCCGGGCGAGCAGGCCTGGACGCGCGCGCTCGGCCCCCGTGAACGAGGCCCGCGCGTGGCCGAAGAGCTCCGCCTCGAAGAGCGCGTCGGGTATGGCGCCGCAGTTGACGGCGACGAGCTCGCGCGAACGGCGCGGGCCGAGATCGTGGAGCGCGCGGGCGAAGAGCTCCTTGCCCGTGCCGGTCTCGCCCGTGAGGAGCACGGGCAGGTCGCTGTCGATGGCCGCGTCGAGGCGCGCGAGCGCCCGGCGCAGCGCGGCGCTCTGGCCCAGGATGTCGGGGAAGCTCCTCCGCAGCGGGGCCGCGGGCACGACGGTCGTCTCGGCGCGCCGGAGATCGGGCGCGGGTTCGGCGAGCGAGGCGAGGCCGGCAGGCGCCAGGCCTTCGCGGCGGGGTTCGTCCGGCGCTCCGGGGCGGGCGATGCGGCGGGGCTCGTCCGGCGCTCCGGGGCGGGCGAAGATCCGCAGGAAGAGCCCCGCGAGCGACGCCCAGCGAGCGGCCTGCGCCTCCGTGACGGCGTCGAAGCACGCCGGGCGGAACCGATGCTCGATCACGACGAGCGCGCGCAGAGCGCCGGGGAGCGCCGGACCTGGCGCGGCCGCGCCCGCCGCCAGGGCGCGCGCGCCCATCGAGGCGTGGTCCGCGCCGCCACGCAGCAGGAGCCGCGAGCCGCGGCCGCCCGGCGTCTCCACGTCGCGCTGGTAGTGGACGGACGCGGCCCGGCTCAGCGCAAGCTGCGCCAGGTCCGCCGTGATGCGCCGGGCCGCCTCGGCGATCTCCATCCCGTCGATGTCGGCGCCCCAGGCCGCGGCCACCCGTCCCTGCTCGTCGACCACGGCGAGCAGCGCGCGCTCCGCCCCCGACTGCTGCACGAGGGCGCGTGCGAGCCCGACTGCGGCCTCCGCGGCGCCCTCCGCGGCCGCGTTCGCGCCGTCGCCCGCGGCCGCCACCGACCCGAGCCATGCCCAGAGCGCGTCGTCCTCCCCGCTCGCCACCGCCGTCATGCCTCGGCCAGCATACGCGCCGCCTACCGCGGCCGGTGCGCCCTGCGCCGCCGCCGGTGCGCCCTGCGCCGGGCGGGCGCCGCCCCGCGCCGCCGCCGCGGCCGGCGCCCGCCGCACGCCCTGCCGCGCCGAGCGCAGCACGTCGAGCGCCTGCGCTTCCACCTCCGCGAGCATCGCCGCGCGGGCCCGCCGCGCGGCCCGGATCGCCCCCCGCGCCGCCCGCCGGGGCTCCGCCGGCAGCTTCGTGAGGGACACCTGCGCCTCCGCCACCAAGGCCCGCGCGTCCACCAGCGGGTCGCTCGCCCGCACGCCCGGCTCCAGCGCCGCGAGCGCCGCGAGCGCCCGCGGACCGTCGCCGTCGAGCAACGCCACGTTCGCCCGCGCGATCACCAGATCGGCCTGGATCGCCGCAGGGAGCGACGCCGCGAGCGCCCACGCCTCCTCGATGCAACGCTCCGCCGCGCGCGCGTCGCCGCGGCGCACCTCGATGTCCGCGCGCGCCGACAGGCACCAGCCGCGCCCCGCCACCTGACCCAGCGACCGCGCGAGCTGCATCGCCTCGTCGAGCGCGCGGAAGGCGTCCTCGTAACGCGACGCCTTCCCGAGCGCGATCCCCAGGTTCATCAGGCACGACCGCATCCCGGCTCGGTCCCCGAGGCTCCGCTTGACCGCGAGCGATGCCTCGAACGTCCGCACCGCGTCGTCCACCTGGCCGCGGTAGAGGGCGACGATGCCCGCGTTGTGGTGGAGCCGCGCCACCTCTTCCACATCGTCGGCGCGCTCGCCCGCCGAGGGCAGCTTCGCCAGCGCCCCCGCGAGCCACGCCTCCGCCTCGCCCCAGTCGGCGCGCATCAGCGCCACGAGCCCCAGCGTCGACAGCGCGAACGCCTCGGCCGCCCCTCCGCCGAGCCTCCGCGCCGCCGCGAGCGCCGCGAGCGCCTGCTCCTTCGCCGCCGTCGCGTCCCCATCCCGCGCGCGCTTCTCCGCCCGCCGCCGCAGCGCGAGCACGAGCACCCGCTCGTCCCGCTGCGCCGCCTCGTCGAGCCACGCCACGACCTGCGGGTGCGCCGCGCCCACGCCCGCGTCCCGCGTCAGCCGCTCGAGCCTGCACAGGAGCCCCGGGGTCCTCCGGTCCGCGTCCTCGCCGAGCGCGAGCAGCGCGTCGATCTCCTCCGACCGCAGGCCGGCCTCGCGCGCTTGCGCCGCGGCCCGCTCGTGGAGCTGCGCGCGGCAGGCTTTCGTGCACGGCGACGCCGCCGCCGAGAGGAGCGCCGACGCAGGCGCGCTGGGATCCGCGAGCAGCGCCGCGGCGACCTCCTCGGCGACCTCGGGCGTGGCGAGCGCCGCGGCGAGCTCCCTCGCCAGGGCCGGAGCGGAGAGCGTGTAGAGCGCGCCGGCCGCCTCCTCCCGCCTCGCGATCAGCGAACCCGCGAGCAGCTCGCCGAGGGCCCGCTCGCCGGAGGCGGCCGGCTGCCCGCCGCTGCGCACCGCCGCACGGCCGCCGCGCCCGAACCCGGGACGGCAGAGCGCCTCGGGCAGGGCGCCGCCCGCGATCGCGATGGCCGCGAGCGTCGCGCAGGCGTCGGCCGACAGCCCGCGCACACGCTCGATCGCCGTGTCCTCCGTGAGCGGCACGCGCCCGAGCGACGCGAAGAGCCACCCCGGGTTCTTCCCCGACGCCGCGGCGGCCTCTCGCAGGCGCGCCTCGTCGTCCACGCCGAGCGCGCGGCACAGCGCGCCGAAGCTCCTGTCGCTGAGCGGATCGAGCGCCACGCACTCCGCGCCCTCGGGCGCGCTCCGGACCGTCGCGACCACCTCGATCGCCGCGCCGCCGGGCGCCGCCGGCCGGCACCGGTACGCGTCGAGCGCGGCGCGGAGCTCGGCCGGGGCCTGGTCCAGGTCGTCCAGCAAGAGCAGGAGCGGCAGCCCATCGCCGGGCGGCGTCACGAACGGCGGCGCGCGCTCGGCGCCCCGGAAGAACGCGATGAGCCGCGGCAGGAGCGGGTCGGCCTCGCGCGGGAACGCCACGTACCGAGCGCTCCGCCCGCCGAGCAGCGCCCGCGTCACGAGCTCGCGGCCGAGGTGGCTCTTGCCGGCGCCGCTCGGTCCGGTGATGTAGCGCACGCGTCCTGAAGGCGCCTTTTGCAGCGCCTCGAGCTCGCGTTCCCGCCCGATGGGCGCGGGCGGCGCCCCGACGGCGATACCCGCCTCCGCGGCCGCGACGCCGAGCTGCCGGAGCACCTCGCGGGCCTCGGGGGGGCGGTCTCGCGGGTGCAGGGCGAGGAGCGCCTCGATCACCTCGGCCACGCTCGGCTGGACCCACGGGGCGGCGTCGCGCAGCGGGCGCCGCGCGCGCCAGGGCCCGGGCGGGTGGCTTGCGGCCGAGCACCACGCGAGCGCCCCCAGGCTGTAGAGGTCGGACGCGGGCGAAGGCGTGCCCCCGGCGAGCAGCTCGGGCGCCGCGAAGGCCGAGGTGAACGCAACGGCGCCGCCCGGCGCGCGCGCCCTCGACACCGCCGCCCCGAGGTCGAGGAGCACGGCTTCGGCGCCGCCCCCGCCGAGAGGCCGCATCCTGACGTGCGCCGGCTTGAGATCGCTGTGCACGAACCCCGCGTCGTGCAGGGCGGCGAGGGCCATCGCGACGCCGCCGAGCACGCGCGCGAGCCGCGCCGGGCGTTCGACGGCCGGAGCCCCCTGCACCCACGCCGCGGCGTCGTCGCCGGCCACGTACTCCTCGACGAGGAAGGGGACTCCCGTCCGCTCGTCCCGCCCGAGATCGTGCGCCCGCACCACGCCGGGGACGCGCAGGCGCGCGAGCAGCGCGAACTCGCCGAGCAGGGTGTCCTCGCGGAAGGCGCCCTGACGGAACACCTTCGCGACGAGCTCGCGCCCCCGCGCCTCGCGGTCGATCACGCGCCCCACGACGCCCTGCGCTCCGTGTCCGAGGATCTCGCCCGGCTCGTACCGAGCATGGGCAACGAAGGGCTCGCGCCGTGGGGCGTGCAGCATGGCGGAGAGGTTACTCGCGCGCGGCGCTCGCCGTCGCTCCGGCTGCGATGCGCGCGAGCAGGGGCTCGCCGTACGCGGGCTCGCCGAGGAGCGCGAGCGCGCGGCGGAGGCGCGGCTCGGCGAAGCGCTCGAGGTCGTCGAAGTGGCGCTCGGCCTCGCCGGCGGTGGACGGGTCTGCGAGCCGCCGCGCCGCGCCGACGTCGGCCGCCTCGGTCTCGGGGGAGAGCACCTCGACGCGGAGCATCATCACGCGCACGACGGCGTCGGGCGTGGGCTGGACGAGGAGCGGGATCGAGGCGTCGGTCCACGCCTGCGGGGCGAGGTAGAGCACCCGCACGCCCGGCGTCCGGAACCACTGGCGCTTCCAGGTGTTCACCATGGCGACGGCCTCGTCATGGTACAGGCCGGTCGCGTCGAGGGCGTCGATCACGCTCGCGCCGAGCGCCTCGACGAACTCGTCGAGGGGTGGAGCTCCCTCGAGCGAGGGGGCATGCTCGACGAGCGTGCCACCGCTGGCGATCCCCTCGGGATGCGCGACGAACGCGCCCGCCGAGGCGCCAACATGGAGGACGAAGGCGGTGCCGATCGCCTCGCCGAGGGTGTTCTCGGCGGAGATCGCCCCGTCGACACCGGCCGTCACGCGGACGGGCAGGTCGAAGTTGCCGAGCCCTCGATAGAACAGGAAGCGCTCGTGCTGGGGCGCCTCCGTCGCGCCGGGCACGCCTGCGATGCGGAGCGGGTTGGCGCCGACCTGGCGCGCGTGGGCCCACGTGAACCGATCGAGCGGCGCCTCGGGCAGGGGGATGTCGCTGTCGCGCTCGAGGATGTCTAACGCACCCCACTCGAGATAGCCGTTCGCGTTCGGGCTGTACATCTCTGAGCACATCGGCGAGCCAAAGGGGAACTCGGGGTCGAACGCCGGGTCCTCGTACGTCGTCACGCCGGCAACGGTGTTGGGCGCGAAGATGGGCGGGTAAAACTCGCGGACGGCGGGGTACCACTGCGTGAAGATCCCTTTGCGGAACGCGACCTGGACGAACGCGGTGAGCGGCTCCTCGGCGTAGAAGTAGGTGACCGGCGTCTCCATTTTCACGTTGACGCTCGTCGACGTCGCGCCATCGAGCGAGCCGGCTTCGAGCCGGTCATAGACGAAGGCGGGGAGGTCCTCCTCTTCGTGGTGCAGCCCCGGTTGAAGCGAGCCGTCGGAGCCGACGACCACGGTGTCGGTGCCCCATTCGTGGACGATGAAGCCCTTGCCAGGGTACGCGAGATCGGGCGCCGAGTTCACGCCGGGCGCCGGCTGCTGGTCGGGGACCTGGCCAGGGTGAGGCGCCGGGTCGGGCGGCGCGCCGTCGTTCGAGCTACCGCTGTCGGTCGTTCCGGCGCACGCGACGATCAGGGTGGAGAGGAAGAAGGGGAGCGTGAGGTGGCGGGACGTCGATGCGGTTACCATGGGAAAGCCTCCTGCCCGGTCCTGAAGCAGCTCTCGGGCCATCGCGCCAAGTCATTGAATTTCAATGGATTGTGAGCGTCGCGACGAGGCCGTTACCAGGGGATGTGGTAACTGGAACGGCGGGGTGACCAGGAGCTGGTAACCCGACCTGACGACGACCGGCAGCGATTCGCGATCTCCGGCGGACACCTCGGCATAACGGCCGCGGATGGTCATCACGGCCACCGCCACCCCGGCCGACAGCACCGCTGGGCGCGTAGGTAAAAGAAGCCGGATCGCTGCGCGAAGAAGTGTGGCGCGGCGAATCGAAGTGGCGGGACCGCGAGCGTCGCGACGCGTCGTTCATGGGTCGAAAGAGTGGGTCGAGCGTGGCGCAGAGCGTGCAAAGGGGCGCATCGGCGTGCCGCGGGCACACATCGCCCTCCGGGCGTTGGTCTGGCCCGGGATGTTCTTGCGGCGACGCGGCGTCCCCGAGCGCATTGCGGCGCAGGGCGGTGCTCTTCAACGCTCGGGGCTCCGGGTCGCCTGCGGCGCCCTGCGCCCCGAACCCCCAGTAGGGCGGCCCTCGGTTGGGTGAGCGGTCTGGAACGTCGGTCGGCTCACCGAGCGCGGTGAGGAAGCGGGCGATGTTGCTCGGCTCTGTCGATCGGCGGCTCGGTCGAGTCAGGGGGAGGCAGCCGGCAGCCCTCCTGGCAACGGAAACGGTCTGGAGGAGGCAGCCGGCAGCCCTCCTGGCAACGGAAACGGTCTGGAGGAGGCAGCCGGCAGCCCTCCTGGCAACGGAAACGGTCTGGGGGAGGCAGCCGGCAGCCCTCCTGGCAACGGAAACGGTCTGGGGGAGGCAGCCGGCAGCCCTCCTGGCAACGGAAACGGTCTGGGGGAGGCTGCTGGGCAGCCCTGCCGGCAACGGCAACGGTCGGCCGCGAACCGCCACACGCGGATGGCATGGTGCGTGCTGACACCAACAGCTACCAGGCGCCGTAACGAGAGCAGCACACCCCTGCGTGCCGGTCAGGACCCCAGCTGCGCCTGGCCCAGCCGCTCGTGCTCCGCAAAGGCCGGGCTCGCCACCGGCACGTCAACCCGCCGCGCGACCGGCTGAACGACGGGACTCGGAAAGGCCCCCTCCTGCGCCTCCGACGGAGCGCAGTTGAAGACGAGCCGCATCGGCAATGGGGCGGTCATCGCTCCCATCTCCCTTCGCTGCGCGCGTGACGCCACCCCGCCGCGCGCCGGGCACATGACACCTCATCGCCGCCCGCCTCCGCGGCGAGCGCTTCCCGCTCCCAGGGATCGGCTGCCCAGGCGAACGCACCGGCGGAGAGCAGGCAGACTCCCCCGCTTGCGGTGCCGTTCGCGAGGCAGGATCGAGCTAGTCGCCGTCCGCGCACGCCGGGTGGGGGCAGCGGCCTTCCAGGATGTCGCGGCACACCTTGTCGCGCGCCTTCTTGTCGACCGCGCCGAGCGCTGCGTAGATCTGCTGCGTGCTGCACCCGAGCGAGCCCTCGGCCGTGAGCGAGCCGCACGCGTCGAACACCTGCGGCGCCGGCAAGATCGCGCAGAGGGCCTCGCAGGCCACGATGTCCGCGAGCTCGCGCGGGCACATGGCCCCGTAGAGCGTGCACATCGCCTCGCACCGCCCGACGCACCCGGCGCCACCCGCCGGGCCGAGCGGCCCGGCCGAGGTGCAGCCGGCGGGATCGCCGCTCTCCACCGCGCGGCACCCGGCATAGCCCGCGGGCGACGGCATCGCCTCGCAGACAGCGCAGCACGCCTCGACCGACGGATACTGCGGCGTGAGCTCGCAGAGATCCATCGACCGGGCGCAGTGCGCCGAGCACGCGGCGATCTCGCACGGGCCCGTCTCCTGCGTTGGCGGAGCCCAGCGCTCCTGGCCTCCATCGCCGGCGTCGCCCGCGTCCCTCGCGGCGGCGTCGCCGTCGACACCGGTGCGCTCGGCCGAGGGACCGCCGCCCTCGCCGTCCGCGCCGGGCAGCGGGGCGACGACCTGACACCCGGAGACCCACGCGGCGAACGCGCAGGCGGCAGCGCGGCGCGCCCTCACAGCGTCCCTCGTACGCCGATGTAGCCCGGACCGACCGCCCAGGTGACGCTCGACGCCGGCGTCTTCGAGCGCTCCAGCCCGAGGGCGAGCCCCCCGACGGCCGCGCCGGCGAGGGCGAGGCCGAACCCCACGTTCGAGACCCACCCCACCGCGTTCGCGCTGCCTCGCGCGTCGTCGGAGCAGCCCGAGGCGCGCTGCCGGCACGCCTCCTCGAGGTCGCTCCTCGCGCTCAGGTAGGCCGCGCCCGCGCCGAGCCCCATGGCCAGCCCGGCGCCCGAGGCGACGAACCCGCCGATGGCCCACGCCGAGGCGCCGCCCGAGCGAGCCTCCGGGGTGAGGGCGACGTCGAGCGTCGTGACCTCCCGCTCCGGGACATAGACCCGCTGCCGGGCGCCCACATAGCCGTCGGCCTCGACCTCGACCCAGTGGTTGCCCGGATCGATCAGGGACCCCTCGGCGGAGGTCTTCACCTCCTGGCCGTCGACCTTGAGCCGGGCGCCGGCGGGGCTCGGCGTGAGCCTCACCTTCAGCCGGGGGATGCGGTCGTCGAGCTCGCTGCGCAGGGCGTCGGCGCGGCGCCGCGCCTGCGTGAACGGCCAGGGCTCTCCGGGGGGCGCGCGCGACGCGGTGATCGTCGACGCGAGCTCGCGCGCCTCGCTGAGCCGCCCGATCGCGGCGAGCGTCTTCGCCACCTCGATCGAGGTCGTGGGCACGCAGACGAGCCTCTCGGCGCGCTGGTAGGTGCGGAGCGCCTCCGCGTACTTCTTCTGGGCGAAGAGCTCGTCACCCATGTACACGAGCTCCCGGGCCTCGATCCGCGCCTTCTCGTCCGCCTCGCCGCCGGCGGCGGCGACCGCGTCCTCGCCGGCGAGCGCCGGTGAAGCCGCGACGATCAGGCCGGCGATCATCATCAGGGTCCTGGGCCCGGAGTGCATGCATTCCCCCGTCAGAATCCGAGATCGCGGCGCGGGCGCGTCCGCGTGGCCACCTGCTTGACGGGCGCCACGCGCGCCGCCTGCGCGGCGCCCGGCGCCGTGGGGGCGGGCGGCGCCGCGGCCTGCACCACGGCGGCAGGCTGCACGTCGGGCTGCGGCGCGCCGGCTGTGGCCTGCGGCGCCGTGGCCGGGGGCGGCGCGCCGGCTGCGGCCTGCGGCGCGCTCGTCGCGCACTCGGCCGCGGGCTCGGCGGCGAGGGCGGGGGGCGCCGACGGCCCGGCCCCGATCATGGCGAGCGACGCGGCCTGCGCCGTCGGCGCCGTCGTCCGGGTGACGCCGGCCCAGGCGAGGGTGCTGATCCCCATCACGGCGGCCGCCGCCACGGCCCAGGTGCGCGCCCGCGTCCGCTGCTGCGGCGAGGTGGCGCCGAGGGTGCCGAAGGGCATCAGCGTGGTGACGAGGGACGAGAAGCCTTCGCTCGACGTGAGGGTGTCGCGCGGGGGCATGAGCTCGGTCGGGCCGGGGGAGGGCCGCGCGTCGCGCGGGGCGGCGACGGCGGCGTCCAGCGCATCGAGGACGGCGCGGGCGCTCTGGGCGCGGCGCGCCGGGTCCGGCTCGAGCAGCGAGAGGACCCAGGCGTCGATCGCGGGCGGCAGGCCCGGCGCGAAGCGGGACGGCGGCGGGGGCGAACCGCGGTCGATCGCGACCGCCACCGCCGCGATGGTGGCCCCGCCGAAGGGGATCTGCCCGGTCAGGCAGAAGTAGGCCACGACGCCGAGGGCCCAGAGATCGCTGTGCGGCCCGACCCGCGCTCCGCCCGCCATCTGCTCCGGCGACATGAAGTGCGGCGTCCCCAGGATGGCGCCCGTGAGCGTGAGCCGCTCGGCCTCCTCGACGGTGTTCTTGGCGATGCCGAAGTCGAGCACCTTCACGAACGGCTCGCGCTCGCCCTCCACGAGGAAGATGTTCTCGGGCTTGATGTCGCGGTGAACGATGCCCGACTCGTGCGCCTTGGCCAGCGCAGCGCAGGTCTGGCGCAGGATGGAGACCGCCTCGTCGAGCGAGAGCCGCTGGCGCCGCTCGACGAGGTCCTGGAGCGTCTCGCCTTCGAGGTGCTCCATCAAGATGTACGGGACCCCCTGGTCGGTGAGCCCGAGGTCGAACACCCGCACCACATGCGGGCTCTGGATCCGGGCGGCGGCCTCCGCCTCGCGCCGGAGGCGGACGACGGCGAGCGGGTGATCGACGTAGATGTCGCGGAGGAACTTCACGGCGACCTGCGTCCTGAGCGCGGCGTGCTCGGCGAGCCAGACGCTCCCCATGCCGCCTTGACCGAGCGCGCGGAGGAGCCGGAGCTGCGAGCTCACCTGCATCCCGGGCAGCGGCCCGCGTTCCGAGCTCGACGGCGCGCTGTGGCGGATTGCCTCGGATGGGGCGATCAGGCACGGCGATGGCTGTGTGGGCTCACCCATTCCTACCGTGTTGCTCATGCGGGAGCCGGCTTGCATGCGGCGAGCCAGCGTCTCGCTTGAGGGGTTACGGGGGCATGAGCTGGCGTCGGCGTGGCGCACCGTGGCGTGGGGCCGCGCTGCGCAGAGCCCTCGTGACAGTTCGCTACACCAAGGGGGGCCGCGGAGGGCACCACGCCCCGTCGAAGGTGGCGCACCACAGCGCGCGTGAGTCCTTGAAACCCTGATGAAATCAATCGATCTCGCGGTCGCACACCCTCGTCGACTCACCCTCTCGAAGCTGATCGAACTCCGCACGATGCGCGTGTCGTCCGGGCAAAAAGCGCACGGAGCGCACGGAGCGCACGGAGCGCACGGAGCGCACGGAGGCGGAGTACGGCGCGCGGTTCGACAAGGCCGGCCCCAAGACGTCAAGACGTCTCGCCCGAGGGAATTTCGTGGCAGAAGCAAACTTGCGCCACCACGAAAATACGAGAAAAATAGTGATCTGCGGCCCATGGCAGGGCATTCTATGTCTGGGCGATGGCCGGTGTAAGCGCCCCCCGGATGAGGTGAGTGCTATGAACACGTGGGCGAGACGGTTCATCGTTCCTGCGCTGCTCACGACGAGTTGTGCAGCCATGTCCGGTTGCACCGCAATGATCGGCGGCGGAGACGACGTAGAGGGAAGCAGCGGGCCTGGCAGCGGGCCCGGCGGCGGGCCCGGCAGCGGGCCTGGCAGCGGGCCCGGCAGCGGAGCCGGCACCGGCGGGAGCGGATCGACGGGTGGCAACCCCGACGTCGAGCCGACGGTGTGCGTGCCGGGGGTCCCGCGAACGTCGGCGCTGCCGCGTCTGACGAGGGGGCAGTACGACAACACGATTCGCGATCTGGTCGGCATCGACAGCCAGCCGTCGTCGATGCTCGCGCCGGACGGCGTCGGGAGCGTCGATCAGCGCGCGTGGGATGGGTACAAAACCGCCGCAGCGACGGTGGCGGCGGCGGTCATGGCAGACCCCAGCGCGCGAGCCAGGACCATCCCCTGCACCCCGGACGCCGACGGCACCGCGTGCGCGCACCAGCTCATCGATACGCTGGGACGGCGCGCCTTCCGGCGCCCGCTCACCGACGAGGAGAGAGGGCTCTTCCAGGCCCTCTACGCCCGCCGCCAGGCGCTCACGCCGACCGGCTCGTTCGCCGACGGCGCCCAGCTGATCATCGAGGCGTTCTTGCTCTCGCCCTCCTTCCTGACGCGAGCCGAGATCAGCGAGAAGGCCGAGGGCGAGTACTTCGCGCTGAACAGCCACGAGGTGGCGTCGCGCCTCTCGTACCTGCTCTGGGGGAGCATGCCGGACGACGCGCTGTTCGCCGCAGCCGACGAGGACGCGCTGCTCACGCCGGAGCAGATCCTCGCGCAGGCGCAGCGAATGCTGGCGGATCCCAGGAGCCGCGCGATGGTCAAAGGCTTCCATGAGCACTACCTCCACATGGGGCCCGGCACGCGCTGGTCGGACATCCAGCGTGATCCGGCCGCCTTCCCGGACTTCGATGCTTCGATGGTCCCCCTTCTGTCGGAGGAGACCGAGCGCTTCGTCGAGCACGTGGTCTTCGACCAGGCCGGCACGTTCCAGGAGCTCGTCACCACGCCGGTGGGCTTCGTCAACGCCTCCCTGGCGCCGCTCTATGACCTGGATCCTGCGCAGTTCAACGGCGCGGAGCTCGTCCCGGTCGATCTCGACCCGGCGCAGCGTTCCGGCCTCTTCACTCGCCTGGGCTTCCTCGTGTCGCACTCGGGGTACGACCGGACGTCGCCCATCTTGCGCGGCGCGTTCTTGCAGAAAGAGATCCTCTGCGCGAACATCCTACCGCCACCACCGATGGTGGAAGGCACGCCGCTGCCCACGGATGACAACCTCACGACAAACCGCGCTCGCGTCGACGCACAGACGGCGGGAGACACCTGCAGGTTCTGCCATCACCCGTACATCAACCCGACGGGCTTCGCGCTCGAGGCGTACGACGCCGTGGGCGCCTACCAGCAGACGGAGTCGTTCTCCGGCGCGCCCATCGACACACGGGTGAGCGTCGACATGGGCGAAAACGTGGTGGAGCTCGATGGCCCCGTGGCGCTCTCCGAGGCCATCGCGAGCTCCCCGGAGGCGCACAGGTGCTACGTGCGGAAGTGGGTCTCGTTCGCCTACCAGCGCGAGCTCAACAACGAAGACTCCTGCACCGTGGACGAGCTGACCGCCAAGCTCACCCAGGGCGGCTACACCGTGCTCGACCTGATCGCAGACCTCACGCAAAGTCAGTCGTTCCGATATCGTGCACTGCAGACGGAGGTGGCGCCGTGAACCGAAGATTATTCCTGCGCGGAATTGGTGGCGCAGCGCTCGCGGTTCCCTTCTTGAATTCGCTCGTCCGCTCCGCGCGAGCGCAGGAAGCCCCGTCGCCGCGGCGCCTGGTGATCTTCTACACAAACAACGGTTGCCTGACGAACCGCTGGTTCCCGACGATCGAGAACGGGGCGGGAAGCGTCACCGCGGCGTCCCTGGAGACGGTGCAGGCGGATGGGAAGCCTCGAACCCTCGCCCCGCTCGCTCCCTACGCGGCGAAGCTGCTCTTCCCGCGCGGGCTCGCGATGCCCCTGAGCGGCTTCAACAACAAGGTGGACGGCGCGGTGCATTTCGATCCCCACGATCAGGGCATGGGCAGCAAGCTGACCTGCGCGCCCCTCGATCCTGCCGGGGAGCACTGGGCGCTGTCGCACTCGCTCGACCACGAGATCGCGCGCCGCTTCAACCAGGGCACCAACAAGATCCCGCTCGTGCTCTCCGTCGGCAATGCCTTCACGAACGTCAAGGGCATCGTGTCGTACTCGGCGTCGAATACGCCGTTCGCCCCCGTGACCAACGCGCGCACGGTGTACAGCAGCCTGACCGGGCTCTTCGCGAGCGGCTCCGAGACCGAGGCGGATCATCGCGTGGCCCGCGGCGAGAGCATCATCGATCTCGTGACCCATGATCTGGACGCCCTCAAGGCCCGGAAAATGAGCGGCGCCGATCGGAGGAAGGTCGATGACTGGCTCGCCCTGCTCCGCGAGACGGAGCAGCGGGTCCTCCCCTCGGCTTGCACCGCGGAGGCTGCAGCCGCGCTCGGCGTCACGGACGCTGCCCTCACGGCGGCGGGCTACCCCGCCCGCGGCGGCGGCTTCGGTAACAGCGAGGCGGTGTACACCCTGGGCAGCGAGATGATGATCCGCCTCATCGCCCTCACGATGATGTGCGACAATAACCGATCGATCGTGCTCCAGTGGCCGGGCTTCGTGACGTTCAAGTGGGACGGCATCAGCCACACCCACGATCATCACGGGCTCTCGCACCGGAACGGGAGCGCCGCCACCGGCGGCCAGTGCGTGAGCGGCGTCCTCGAGCAGATCCACGAGATCGACCGCTGGTACGCGGGCCGCTACGCCAAGCTGGTCAAGACCATCGACAGCATCGAGGAGGGGGGCGGCACCCTGCTCGACAACTCCGCGGTCATGTGGCTGCCGGAGCTCGCCGATGGCAACGCGCACAACACAAACAACTTGCCCATCGTGATCGCCGGCGGCGCCGGCGGTTACCTCAAGCAGGGCGTCGCGGTGAACCTCGCGGGCGGGAACCTCGCGGTGGGCAACAGCGAAGCCAGCTGCGCGGGCGGCGGGGAGGCCGAGAACAACAGCGGCAACACCGGCTCATCGGGCGGAACCGTCCCGTTGAACAAGCTCTATACGACCTTGATCAACGCGCTCGGCGCCGGGACACCCGACTGGATTCCGGTCGATCGCTTCGGCGTGTCGGATGCGGTCTCGGTCGGCTTCGGTGGCACCGCTCCGTCGTTCACCACGGATGGCGCAGGCAACGTCACCGACGGGCCAGGTATCAGCAACCCGGGTGAGCTCGACGCCATCAAGGCGTGACGGGCTGCTTCAGGTCCTCGGGGGGGGACCACCGCGCTGCGCGGCATGTACCCGATGCGGAGGCCCGTTGCTCCAGGGATCCGAGCGCCGCGGAGCGCCGGGGCCGGAGGAAGGGCTTGTGCGGCGCGCCGGAAACCAGCAGTCTAGGCGCCGCGATGCAGCCTCTCTCTCTCTGCTTCCTGGCGGGCGTCGGCCTCCTCGCCGCGGCGTGCGATGCCCCTCCCGCGGAGGCGCCCAGGCCGGTCCAACTCCCGCCCGTGCCCGCGGGCGAGCTCCGCAGTCCGGAGGCGTTCGCGTCGATCCGGGACGACGGCGCGCGCGCGGCCACGATCTTCCTCGAGGCGAGCAAGGTGCTGCTCCATCCGCGCTGCGTGAACTGCCATCCGCACGATGGCGTCCCGCGCCAGGGCGACGTCGGCGAGCGCCACAGCCCGCCGGTCGAGCGCGGTCCGGCCGATCGCGGGTTCGCGGCGATGGAGTGCACGTCGTGCCACCAGGCGCAGAACCTCGATTTCGCCCGCGTGCCCGGGGCGCCGGGCTGGCACCTCGCGCCGGCCGAGATGGCGTGGCTCGGCCGCTCGCCGGCGGCGATCTGCGCGCAGATCAAGGATCCGGCGCGCAACGGCAAGAAGACGCTCGCGCAGATCGTCGAGCACTCCGCGCACGACGAGCTCGTCGCGTGGGGCTGGGCGCCCGGGCATGGCCGCACGAAGGCGCCCGGCTCGCAGGCGGCCTTCGGCGCGCTCATCGACGCGTGGGTGAAGGCGGGCGCCGCGTGCCCGCCCGAGGAGTCCCGACCATGATCATCCTGAAGGTGAACGGCGCCGAGCAGAAGCTCGACGTGGATCCGGAGACGCCGCTGCTCTGGGTGCTGCGCGACGTGCTCGGCCTCACGGGGACCAAGTACGGCTGCGGCCAGGCGCTCTGCGGGGCGTGCGTCGTGCACCTCGACGGCGAGACCGTGCGCGCGTGCGTGACGCCGGTGAAGCGCGCGGCGGGCGGCTCGGTGACGACCATCGAGGGGCTCAGCCCGGCCGGCGATCACCCGCTGCAGCGCGCGTGGGTGGAGCTCGGCGTCCCGCAGTGCGGCTTCTGCCAGGCGGGGCAGATCATGAGCGCGGCCGCGCTCCTGCGGAAGAACCCGCGGCCGTCGAACGACGATATCGACAAGTCGCTCGCCGGCAACATCTGCCGGTGCGGCACGTACACGCGCATCCGCGCCGCGGTCCGCAAGGCCGCCGGCCTCCCCACGGAGTGAAGATGGAACAGCAACGCGTCGTCCTCCTCCGCCGCTCCTTCCTCGCGGGGCTCGGGCTCGCGGCGGGCGGGCTCGCGCTCGGGCTCGCCGCGGGCGACGCCGAGGCCGCGCCGCCCGCGCCGCTCGGGCCCACCGCGCTGCCGGCGCAGCCGGGGCTCCGGACCGGGGTGTTCCTCCACATCGCGACCGACGGCACGGTGTCGGTCGTCTGCCACCGGTCGGAGATGGGGCAGGGGATCCGCAGCTCGCTGCCGGTCCTCGTCGCCGACGAGCTCGGCGCCGACATGGCGCGGGTGAAGATCGTGCAGGGCGACGGCGACAAGGCCTACGGCGATCAGAACACCGACGGCTCGCGCAGCGTGCGCGACGGCTACGAGCCGATGCGCCGCGTGGGCGCGACGGCGCGCGCGATGCTCGTCGCTGTCGCGGCGAAGAAGTGGCGCGTGCCCGCCGCGGAGTGCGTGGCCGAGCAGCACGCGGTCCACCACGCGAAGTCGAAGCGCTCGCTCGACTTCCGCGAGCTCGTGGCCGACGCGGCGAAGCTCCCGGTCCCCGACGCGAAGACCGTCGCGCTCCGCCCCGTCTCGGAGCTGAAGCGCGTCGGCGGCCTGCTCCCGCTGCTCGACGGCCCGGCCATCGTGACGGGTGCGGCGCAGTTCGGCGCGGACGTGCGCCTGCCGGGCATGCTCACGGCGGTGATCGCGCGCCCGCCGGTCGTGGGGGGCAAGGTCGTGCGGTACGACGGCGCGCGCGCGCTGGCCGTCGCGGGCGTGAAGAAGCTCGTGGAGCTGCCGGGTCCGCAGGGCGGCGCGGTCGGGTTTCAGCCGCTCGGCGGCGTCGCGGTCGTGGCGGACACGACGTGGGCTGCGATGCGCGGCCGGGCGGCGCTGCAGATCGAGTGGGATCACGGCGCGAACGCGGCGTACGACTCGGCGACCTACCGCGAGGCGCTCTCGGGCGCGGCGCGCGCGCCGGGCAAGGTCGTGCGGAAGGTCGGCGACGTGGACGGGGCGCTCGCGAAGGCGGCGCGCACGCTCGAGGCCGAGTACTACGTGCCGCACCTGGCGCACGCCGCCATGGAGCCGCCCTCGGCGGTGGCGCGGGTCGACGCGAACGGCTGCGAGGTGTGGGCGCCGACGCAGAACCCCCAGGCGGCGCGCACCGAGGTGGCGCGGGCGCTCGGGGTCGACGAGGCCAAGGTCACCGTGCACGTGACGTTCCTCGGCGGCGGGTTCGGGCGGAAGTCCAAGCCGGACTATGTGGCCGAGGCGGCGCTGCTCGCGCGCGCCATGGGGACGCCGGTGCGGGTGCAGTGGACCCGCGAGGACGACGTGCAGAGCGGCTATTTCCACAGCGTGAGCGCGCAGTACCTCAAGGCGGGGCTCGACGCGGACGGCAAGGTGAGCGCCTGGCTGCACCGGACGGCGTTTCCGCCGATCCCGTCGACGTTCGACGGGAGGGTGAAGACCCCGAGCGACAACGAGCTCGGCCTCGGCGTGCTCGACCTCGCGCTCGCGGCCCCGAACGTCCGCGCCGAGGCCTGCGACGCGCCGGCGCACGTCCGGATCGGGTGGCTCCGGTCGGTGTGCAACATCTTCCACGCGTTCGCGGTGCAGAGCTTCATCGACGAGATCGCGCACGCGCGGCAGGCCGATCCGCGCGAGGTGCTGCTCGAGGTGCTCGGCCCTGCGCGCCACGCGACGCCGGCCGAGCTGGGTGTCCAGAAGGTCCCGAACTACGGGGCGCCGATCGAGCAGCACCCGGTCGACGTGGGCCGCCTGCGGCACGTGATCGAGCGGGTGACGGAGATCTCGGGGTGGAGCGCCGCGCGCAAGGCGGGCCGCGCGGTGGGCCTCGCCGCGCACCGGAGCTTCCTCACGTACGTGGCGGTCGTCGCCGCGGTGTCGAAGGACGCGCTCGGCAAGGTGCAGGTCGACGAGGTGTGGCTCGTCGCCGACGCGGGCACGGTCATCAACCTGGACCGCGCGCGCTCGCAGATGGAAGGCGCGGTGGTCTTCGGGATGAGCATCGCGCTCCACGGCGCCATCACGGTGAAGGGCGGCGCGGTCGAGCAGACGAACTTCCGCGACTACCCGGTGGTGCGGACCACGGAGGTGCCGCAGCGCATCCACGTGGAGATCGTGAAGAGCGACGCGCCGCCCGGGGGCGTCGGGGAGCCCGGGGTGCCGCCTGTGGCGCCGGCGATCGCGAACGCTGTGTTCGCCCTGACGAAGACGCGCGCGCGCGAGCTCCCGCTGCGGCGCCTGGGGCTGTGAGGGGGGGCGGGGGGATCGAGCCGGAGGGGGTCGAGGGAGGGCCGGGTGAATTCCCAGCAATCTGGTCCTCCCAGGCGGGCAACATCAGGGCGCTCGAGGAGCGCGGTGCGGACGTTCACGTGACCTGTCGATGACGCGGCCCTCGCCAGCCCACGCGACGGCGACCGCGCGACGGCGCGCTCCTGTTCAACCCGAGCATGACCTCCATCGCGCGCAGGAGAGGATCGACGATGCCGGGGGCGGGCGGCACCTGCCGAGCCGCTCATGCCGCGCCCAGAGCTCCGGCCAGGCGCTCGCCGGTTCCCGGCGGGCTGCTGCCTCGAACGCTTCCCGGATGATCTCCACGTCGCGCTTGTGGGCAGCCATGTTCTCCGGCGTCGCTGGCGGCCGCACCTCCACTCGGCGGACAGCACCCGCGAAACGCCCCGCCCGGCACCCCGCTGCCGCCGCCGACGGCGGCTCGCGGGGCGCTTCCCAACACGCAGCTCCGCAACGACATCAATGCCGGAAATGTGGCCGACGCGAACCGCGCAAATACGGCGAGGTACGCGGAGACGCTGGACCAGCAAGTGGCCGCTGGACAGATGTCACGGGCCGAGCGGGACCGACGCGTGGGGCGGGTCGGCGCCATGAACCCGGGCACGTACGATTACGTGAATGGCCAATGGCAGCAGCTATGACCTCATCGCTGGAACCACAGGTGCTCGACTTCCCCGCGCTCCCCGGCATCCCGTCCAGGGACCGCGAACGGCTCCGCTCGCGTTTCGCGGGGTGGAACGACAGCTACCTCGCTTGCACGGGCGCCCCCACCGTCGCCCGCGACGAGATCCTCGACGCCGTACGCGCGCGGGGTGGTGACGTGCCGCCTGCCTCGGAGTCGTGTGGCTCCTTCAGGTGGTACGAGGGCTCGGTGCTGGTCACCGAGAACCGGGATACGTGGTGCCTTCATGCGCGAAGCGCCGAGCAGCTCGTCCCCTGGCTCCGGGCTTTCGGTGAGCGGCAGCCTCGCAAGCCGATCTGGTTCCCTGCCTACTCGGCCGTGCTTGCCGAGAGCGAGCCGCTGGAAGGCGAGGGGCTGTTGTTCGATGACCGGGAGCCGGGCGTCGAGGGGGCCTTCCTGGTGCGCAACGGCAGCGCGGCAGTCCGCTACCGCCTCCCTGGCGGGGAGATGTCGCTGGGGCTCGACAAACGAGCGACAGCGCGCTTGCACGACCCGTGGCAGTCGTCGTTTGACGGCGTGCCCACGGTCCCGGCATTCGTGGTCATCAACGACGAGGGCTGCCCCGCTTTCCTCGCATGGCTGCATGCACAAGGACCGTCATCGTGCCTCGTCGATGCCGTCTCGGACGCGCTTGGCATCGGGCGTGGCATCCGGCGGTTCGATCGAGCCGCCATGTGTGGTCCCGTCCTCTGCCACGCAGAGTTCTTCGCGGGCGCCGCTTCCGCACAGGCGTTCGAATCGCCGCTCCTGCGATCCGGTGACCCCTGGCTTCCGGCGGGTGAGTCATCGCGGCTGCTCGTCGGCTACTGGGACATCGGGACATCGGAAGCGTTCCTCTACCTCGGTGAGGACCGCCGCATCTACCGTTACACGTTCGAGGACGACCTGTGGTCCGTCTCGGCGTCGAGCTACGCCGCCTACGTCGAGCGTATCCTTCGTTTCGACGCGAAGATCGCGGCCACGCACGCTTCAGACCTCCCGATCGTCGAGCTCTGCGAGCGTCTCGGGCTCGTTGTCGACCCGATCGGAACCGATGACTGGGCGACCCTGGCGGTCTCCAGCGACCTCATAGCGTTCCAGCGGCCCGGTGAGCGAGCGTTCTTGAAATGCTTCACCCCCCAGGCTGAGGCAAGGGCGCGCGCGCTCCTCTCGGGGTAGGTCGTCCGCGAGCGGCTGTTCCCGTACCCGCCGAGGATCCGGCCCGCCAGGCAGGAGGAGGACTGGCAGCGCGAGGCGGCGATGCTCCGCAACCTGCAGTCCCTGCCGGTGGAGATCGCGCCCGCGGGGGACAGGGCCCCCGGATGGGCGCGCCCCTCGGCTAAGAGTTCCCCGCCTTTCCCTGCTGGTAGATGTCCTTGACGTTGATCTCCATGAACCGGTCCGGCTTCTCGAGCGGCGTGAAGCCGAACTGCCGGTAGAGCCCGTGCGCGTCCGCGGTGGCGAGCAGCGTCCGCCGCAGCCGGAGGTGACCCAGGGCCTCGGCGACGTGGGCGATCAGCGCCTTGCCGTATCCCTGGCGCTGCTCCGCCTCGACGATGAACACGTCGGCCAGGTACGCGAACGTCGCGTGGTCGGTGATCACCCGGGCGAACCCGATCTGCGCTCCCGCCTTGTAGACGCCGAAGCAGAGCGAGCCCTGGATGGCCCGCTCGACCACCTCCCGGGGGATGCCCGTGCTCCAGTAGGCAGACGCGAGGAAGGCGTGGATCCGCTCGACGTCGAGGAGCGCCTTGTCCGACGAGATGACGATGTCTTCAGCTGCCTCATGCTCCACTGTGGCGATCCTCCGTTCAGCCTGCGCGCTCGGGGTCCTGGTCCCTGACGGCTCCTCCAGCGACCCGTGTGTCCGTCGCTCTCCGGGAAGGGCATCCGAGGGACCGCGCGGCGTCAAGAGGAGGCGCCGGCGCGCGGTCCGGAGCGCGCTCGATCCAGCGCGCGCCCGTGGATCTGGCTGGTCCTGCCGGTCATCGGTCTCCTGGAGAGGACATCTTCCTCGCCATCGCGTCGATCCTGCTCATCAAGGGCTTCCTCGAGCAGAACGGGATTTTCGTCGAGCCGCTCCAGCTGTCGGTCTGGGCCATCCCCACGGCGGTGCTGGCGCTCCTGATCCACGGGACACGGCTCCTCCTGCTCGACCGGCGGCTCCAGCGCGAGCTCGCCGGCGCGGACGCCGGGGTGGCGCGCGAATGATCACGCTCGATGTCGGCTACATCGCGGCGGGCCTGTTCTTCGTGGCGGCGGCCGCCCTGAGCGCGGTCGACCGCGAGAACCAGAAGCGCTGGAAGAACACCCTCTTCTGGGCTCTCCTGGCGGCGAGCTTCCTCTTCGGCTCGCGCTCGAGCCCGGGCAGGCCACGCTGATCTCGCTCGCCCTCGGCGTGGTGCTCGCGCTCGCGGTCTCGGTGGCGTGGCTGCGCCCGCCGCTGCTCGCGCCGCTGCAGGAAGGCCGGCGCCTGCTCGACACGGTGGGCTGGGCGGCGATCTTGCCCCAGATGCTGGCCGCGCTCGGCGTCGTGTTCGCGGCCGCGGGCGTCGGCGACGTGGTCGGCGGGCTGGCCGGGAGCGTGCTCCCGCTCGGCGGCCGCCTCGCCGCGGTGACGGCCTACACCGTCGGCATGGCGGTGTTCACGGTGATCATGGGGAACGCGTTCGCGGCGTTTCCGGTCATGACCGCGGCCGTGGGGCTGCCGCTGATCGTGCGCCGGCTCGGCGGCGACCCGGCGGTCATGAGCGCCATCGGCATGCTGTCCGGCTTCTGCGGGACGCTGATGACGCCCATGGCCGCCAACTTCAACATCGTGCCCGCGGCGCTGCTCGGGCTGCCCGACCGCGACGGCGTGATCAAGGCCCAGCTCCCCACCGCGCTGCTCCTGCTGATCGGGAACACGCTCCTCATGTACCTGCTCGTCTTCCGGCGCTGAGGCCGCGCCCGTTCACCGCGTCCGGGTGGCCATCGGCTCGTGGACGTGCTCGTCTTCGGGCGCCGAGGTCTCCACCCATGACGCACGTCCTGACACCGGACATCGCCTCGCATTTCGCCTCCATCGCGCTCGGGCACGTGACGCGGGAGTATCCGAACAAGCTCGATCACGTCATGGCCGGTCCCGAAGACGTGAAGGGGCCGCGCGACCTGCACCCCATCTTCTACGGCAGCTTCGACTGGCACTCGTGCGTGCACGGCCACTGGCTCCTCGCGCGGGTCCACCGCCTCTTCCCCGGCGCCCCCTGCGCGGCTGCGATCCGCGGGCTGCTCGACGCGCAGCTCACGGCCGAGAAGGTCGCCGTCGAGCTGGCCTATCTGCGGCGGCCGGCGAGCCGCGGCTTCGAGCGGCCCTATGGATGGGCGTGGCTGCTCCTGCTCGCGGCGGAGCTCGCGCGGTACGAGACCGACGAGGGCCGGCGGTGGTCGGCCGCGCTGGCCCCGCTGGGCGACGCGTTCGCCGAGCGGTTCGTCGAGCACCTGCCGAGGGCCACGTACCCGGTCCGCGCCGGCGCGCACACGAACAGCGCCTTCGCGGTGGCGCTCGCGCTGGAGTACGCCGCCGTGAAGGGCGATGAGCGGCTGTCGCGGCGCTGCGCCGAGGCCGCGCGGGCGTGGTATGGCCGCGACGCGGATTGCCAGGCGTGGGAGCCCTCGCAGGACGATTTCCTCTCGCCCGCGCTCATGGAGGCCGAGTGCATGCGCCGGGTCCTGTCCGGGCCGGAGTTCGGCGGCTGGTTCGCGCGGTTCCTGCCGCGCGCGGCAGCGGGCGAGCCCGCGGCGCTGTTCGAGCCGGCGACGGTCAGCGACCGGAGCGACGGCAAGATCGTCCACCTCGACGGGCTCAACCTGAGCCGCGCCTTCTGCTGGCGCTCGCTCGCCGCGGCCCTGCCCGGAGCGGATCCGGTGCGCGCCCGCGCCCTGGACGCGGCGGAGCGGCACCTCGACGCCAGCCTGCCGCACGTGGCCGGCGATTACATGGGCGAGCACTGGCTGGCGAGCTTCGCGCTGCTCGCGCTGGGCGCCGGGGCGGACTGACGCGCCCTGGGCATGCGCGGCGCGCATTGCAGCGTCTAGGTCGTGGAGCGGGAGACGGGATTTGAACCCGCGACGTCAACCTTGGCAAGGTTGCACTCTACCACTGAGTTACTCCCGCAAACGTCGAGCACAGAAACCGAGGGATCTGGAGATCCACTCATCTCGGCGCCTCTCGGAGAAGACCCCGAGTGCGCCGAGCCGTCGTCGGATGGCTGTCTCCGTCGAGGCGGCGGAGGAATATCAACCGGCGCCGCCGTAGTCAAGCGCCGAGATGCGTGGTCCTGGTGCGATCGTGCGTGCCGAACGGCACGAGCCCGCCCGGCCGGTTTGCACCTCGTCAATGTGGCGAGGACGGGCCGGGGCCGGGCGCGGCTCGGAGGCTCCCCCGCAGCTCGCGCGGAGCGCAGCCGAACCATCGCTGGCACGCGTGGCTGAACGCTGTCGCGTCCGCGAAGCCGAGCTGAAGCGCGACCGCGGTCACGCTGACCGTCGCCTTCCGGAGCAAGCTGCCGGCGCGCTCGCGGCGCACCTCGTCGACGAGGCGCCGGAAGCTCGTCCCCTCGGCCTCGAGGTGCCGGCGCAAGGTCCGCTCCGTCGTGCCGAGCGCGCGGGCCACGCGCGGGAGCGACAGGAGACCGCCGTCGGCGCTCGACAGCTCGCGGGCGATCGCGTGCCGGACGGCGTCCTCGCGCGACCGCGGCGCGAGCTGCTCCGAGAGCGCTCCTGCAGACTTGCACAGATACTCCCAGAGCGTCCGGTTCGCGGAGGGAGGCACCGCGTCGAGGAGCTCGCGACGGAAGGAGAGCCCGTCGTGCGGAGCGTCGAAGCTCACGGGGCAATCGAAGAACGCGCCGTGCCCGCCCCGGCGAGGCGGCGCGGGATGGCGGAAGGTCACCTCGATGGGCGTGAGATCCGCGCCGGCGAGCCGCCGCAGACACCCGAGGCCCTGCGCGACGGCCGTCTCGTTGGACAAGCGGTGCCCGAGGGTGAGCGGCCGCGCGCGGTACCATCGGAGGTGGACGCGCCTCGCGACCTCCGTCACCTCCCAGCGACCCGAGTCGGTGAGCAGCGCGCCATGGCGAGCGATGGTGTCGAGCGCGTCGCGCACCGACGGCGCGGTCATCAGCGCGAAGCCGAGCACGTGCAGGTCCTCGATGGCCGCCGCTTGCGCTACCCGGAGCGGCAACGAGGGGTCGTCGAGCGTCCGACCCAGATACGCCCACAGCTCGATCAGGTGATCGAACTCGATGCGTCGCCCCGGGTCCTCGGCGAGCGTCGGCGGCAGGCGCGCCGCGCGGCGCAGGGCGTCCGGCCGCACGCCGTCCCGCAGCGCCTGGTCGACGACACGCTGGACCACCCTCGCCACGACCGTCGGTTGGGGGCGCACCATGCGCTCGGCCCCAGCATGCAGCATGCCAGGACCGATGCTCTTCGTGGACGGCACCCCGTGCAGCGGGAGGCTTCGTGGGCGCGCCGGGCATGACGCGGCGATCAGGGCGTGCGCTGTTCGTGCGGGCTCAGGGGCTCGTGAAGCCCAGGATCCCGTGCCCCGCCACGACATAGACCGTGTTCGGGGGCCCTGGCTCGGGGTTCGTGGCGCTCGCCACGCCCTCGCGCATGAACGCGGTCCGGATGCGCGTGATGGAGGACGCCTGGTGCGCCTCCTGGAGCAGCCTCATCGCCTCGGCCGGTACCGTGAGCGAGCCGTCTCCCAGCGTGACGCACTGGATCTCGACCTGCTTGCCGGTGGGGGGCGGCATCGCGAACGGCGATGCTCCCTCGACGCTGCCGTCGGTGGTGGTGATGCGCACCAGCGTGCCCTGCGCGGCCCCGCAGCTCCCGCCTTCCCCGCCGCAGCTCAGGGTCATCGGCGTGCCGTCGAGCGGCACCGCGCCGAGGAGGGACTGCGACGCCTCGTCGAGCTGGAACTCTCCCCCTGCCGCGAGGGGGCCCAGATCGGGGAACTCGAAGGCCATCGCGCCACCGGGCTCGATGCCCACGACGACCTCATCGCCGCTCGCGATGGGATCGTTCGGGTTACCGGGGATGGGCCCTGCGCCGGCGAGCACGACGTGGTTGGCCGCGAACGCTTCCTCGGCGGCGCGCGGATTGACCACGACCGCGGTCTCGCTCGACTCGACGGCGACGATGGGGAACGCCCCGTTGTTCTCGCCCATCGCTGCGCCGTCCACGCGCAGCGTGCGACCCACGTCGGCCGCGGAGAACATCGCGCCGCTGATCACGTACGCTGCGGTGCCCATCTGCCCGGGGGTCACGCTCGTCTGGCCCGTTCCGCTGTGCGTCGGGCAGACGTAGCCGCTACCCTGGAAGCGGCAATCGAGCGAACCGCCCGCGAGCCCGGAGATCGTGATGACGCCCTGATCCGTGAGCGGCGAAGGCGGATCGTCTTGCACGTCGTAGACCCATCCCTTGCACCCGGTGAGCTGACCGGGCATCTCCTCGTAAGTGGGACGCTTCGCCGCGGTGAACAGGACCTGCACCGTGAGGCCGTGACCCGCCTGCGGCGCACCGAGGATGGAGACATCCTGGATGGAGATGATGCCACTGTGGGTCGGGGCGAGGCTGTCGCCTGCGCCGCCATCTCCCCCCGAGCCTCCGCTGCCACCCGAGCCTCCGCTGCCGCCCGAGCCTCCGCTGCCGCCCGAGCCTGCGCTGGCCGGCGTGCCGCCGCTCCCGTCGTGGTTGTCGTCGGTCGGATTTGCGCAGCATCCAGTGAAGGCGAAGGCCGTGGCGATGGCCACCGCGAGCCGATGGCTCCTCGGGTTTCGCGCGAGTCGCATTCGATCGATCATGAGGTACCTCCAAGCATCGTGACGAAGCGCGTCGACCGCTACCCGGTGGACGCGTGCAAGGAGGTTAGGCGTGCCGCCGCGGCTCCGCCTGGTCGCGCCGGCCACGAACCTGGTCGAAGCGGCCGGCCCATCCCGTATCAGCGGTACCCGAGGGCCTCCCGGAGCTTCGAGGTGTCGATGAAGCCCCGGAGCGGGTCCTTCGTCGCGTCGGTGGTGCGCTTGTTCTGGGCGACCCCCTGCCACTTTCCCTGAGGAACCTCGATCTCCTTGCGCTCGTCTGGGCTGAGCTCCGCCAGCGCCTCGTTCCAGCCGGCCTCGCCGTCGGCGTCGCGGAAATCGAAAGACTTGCCGTCCAGCGTCGTGAATCGGTAGTGCGGATGCTGCTGTTGCTTGTCCGACGGGGCGTAGATCGCCTCGAGCTCACAGGACGCGACGATGGATATATGGCCTCCGGATTTGCGGTTCGCCATGAAGATGTCTCCCGGCTTGGGCGCATACCCGTCCCCCGGCGCATGCCAGACGAGGAGGCCGGTGGGCGTACCTTGCGCGTTCTGGTCCTCGCGGAATGCTTCCAGCGAGAGACCCTTCGCATAGGCCTCGACCATGTTCAGGTTCGCTCCGGGCTTCCACGCGCCGTTGAGGGCTTCACGGTTGAGGAACTTGCCGAGCTCCGCGCTCGTGATCTTGTCCTCCGGCTCGCCACGCAAGGCCCAGGCTTTCCAGAACACCCAGGTCACGAAGTCGCCGCACCAGGAGTGAAAGTCATTGTAAATCTGGCTGAATTCCTCGCGAGCCCTGGCCTGGGCGAGCTTTTCTTCCATTCCTTCTTTCTTGAGCCGCTCGAACGCTGCGGCGTACTTCGCCTCTCGCTCCGCTGCCATCGCCTGGTGCCGTAGCGGGCACTTCCCGTTCGCCTTGACCCCAGGGAACGTGGGCAGTATGCCAGGGCACGCAGCGCCGCTCTGGCTGCCGTGTCGGTTCTCGGTGATCTCGAGGATGAGCGGGCTCCACTCGATGCTGTTGACGGCCTGCCAGGCGATGTCGACAAGCCAGTCCTTCGGGCTGATCACGGTGACCTGCCCTGTCCCCGTGGGCAGGTGGCTGTTCTTCCCCGGCTCCTCCGGCTGCTCGGCCTGCGGCTGTGCCTGCGCGGCCCCGCCGGGCGCATCGGCCTCCGGCGCCGCCTCCTGCTTGCGGTCCACGACGTAGGTAGCGTTCACGTTGCTGCCCACCTTCGGGCCTTGCACCTTGGTGATGATGTAGGCGCCGTCCGGTGTGGCGCCGTAGTCGTTGCCGCCGACGAAGGGGTTGTTCCAGTACACAGTCACCGATCCGCTCGGGCCGCGGTAGGTCACGCGGCCTTCGGTCCCGGTCATGACGCCGTCGGACTCGGCCGACCAGACCGCCGTCGCTCGGCACGCCGGCGGTGGTTCCCGGCCCGGGGTGAGGATCCCGTGGTCGAGCCGAGGAGGGCCCACGAACGTGAGCGGCTCGCCCGTATAGTTCACCAGCGTGCACAGTACGCTTCGCGTCGCCATACCCCTGTTCCCCTCCCTCGACGCCCGTCCGCCGTCAGCTCGAAGAGAGCGTCGCTGACTCGCAGTGTACCAGGAGACGGGGGGCGGCCTGCAAGGAGCGGCGCCACGTGAGCACGCATTCGGCGATCGAGCGCTCTGCGGGACTGGCGACCGGCGACCGGCTACCGGTGCGTCCAATGCTCGTCCGGTAGCCGCAGCCGGAGCAGCGGCTCTCTGGGCGGGGCCGGCAGGCCCGTCATGCCCGCGTCCGTCCGGCTCGTCGCCGCGATCCCGAGGGCGCTGTGCTGGCGGGGGCGGGTGGGGCCGCAGGAGGAGACTCCACAGGAGGCTCCGCCGGCCGCGGCTGGAGCCCCTCCATGAGCCAACCGCTGACCAGGCCCGCGAGCTGCGCCGCCTCGACGGGCTTGTCGTACCGTCCGAGCTGCCCCTGCGTCAGGAGCACGGCCAGGCCGTGCGCTCGGCGGCGCGATGACGGCTCATCCGAAGATCTGTCCGCGCACCGGCGAGCTCCTCTTCTTCTCTCAGGCGCCCTCGCGCCCGCATCTCACCTACCACCGCGCGGACGCCGCCGGCCGCGTGGTCCATCGCGCGGCGCTCGACGTCCCCGCGATGACGTTCATGCACGATTTCGCCATCACCGAACGATACGTCCTCTTCTACGTGCTCCCGGTGCTCCTCGGGGACGTGCGATCTCCTGTGCCGCTCCGGTGGGACGACGACTTCCCCGCGCGCATCGGTGTCCTGCCCCGCGACGGCGGCAACGAGGACATGCGATGGTTCGATGTCGCGCCCTGCACGATCAGCCACACGGTCAACGCGTTCGAGGACGGCGGCGCGATCGTGCTCGACGCGGTGCGCGCGCCGCGGATCATGGCGCCGCACGCGCTTCACCGGTTCACGTTCGACCTCTCCAGCGGCCGTGTCGCGGAGGCGGAGCTGGATCCGCGGTTCCTCGACTTCCCCCGCGTGCACCCGGCGGTCGTCGGCGCCCGCCATCGCCGCGCCTACACGACCGAGCTCTGCGACTTCGGCCCCGACGTCGGCTTCTCGCGAACCGTCGCGCGCCAGCACGATCTCGAGACAGGCGCCGCGGCCTTGCACGACGTCGGGGGCGACGCGATGCCCGGCGAGTGCGTCGTCGCCCCGCGGCCGGGGAGCGCAGCCGAGGACGACGCGTGGGTCCTCCTGTTCGTCCACCGTCGCGACGGCTCCGCGACCGAGCTCGTCGTCCTCGACGCGTCGAGGTTCGCGTCGCCTCCCGTGGCGCGCGTCCGCCTGCCGTGCCGCGTCCCGCTGGGGCTCCACGGCGAATGGCTCGCCGACGCGGCGGCCTAGCTCAATAGGTTGCGCCACCCGCCGGATACGCCGGGGAGAAAGCTGGAGGGACACGGAGTGCGGGAAGGAGAGAGAGCGCAAGGGCGCGAGGCGCGCAAGGGAACAGAGAAAAAATCTGTTCCCCTCTTCCCCTTGCACCCCTCTTCCCCTTGCGCCCCTCGCGCCCTTGCGGTCCTCTTTCCATTCTCTGATCTTCCATGGACTTTAACGTGTTCGGTGCTCTCTCGGTGCTCTACGGGCGCGAGCGCACCATCTCGGCTGTTCGCTCGAGCCACTCCAGCGGATCCCCGGCGTGGTAGGGGTGCTCCGACGGCTCGATGCCGTCGAGGAACTTGCGGAAGATGACCGCATGGCGGGCAGCGGCGACGGGGGCGAGCAGCTCGGCGGCGCGCTCGGGGTCGGAGCCCGGGACCGCGGCGCGCCACGCGCGGCTCCAGAGGCTCCGGATCGGGTCGATGTCGCCGGGCGGGATCCGCTGGAGGAACCCCGGCTGGTCGAGCAGAGGGTGCCCGATGCCGCTGTCGCCCCAGTCCAGCAGCGCGACAGACGTCGCGTCGCCGCGGGCGTTGCCGGGATGGAAGTCGCCGTGGACGAGCGTGTCGGGCAACCCGGTCTCGGCCAGGCGATCGAAGCGCTCGGGCAGGCCATCGACGAATCCGCCGAGGGTCGCCCGATCCCCGGCGCACAGCCCGGGCGTCCGGGCCACCACGCCGGCGATGAGCCGTGTCAGGGCTGGCGCGCGGAAGTCCGGCAGCCCCAGCGCCAGGAGGTCGCCGACCTGCCGGCTCGCGCCGTGCTGAAGGTCGACCAGCAGCGAGACCAGCCGCTCCAGGATCGGCAGCTCGGCGTGATAGAGATCCTCGCCCGGGATCTCCGGCATGAGGATCCGCCGGCCGTCGTGGCCGAGGAGCGCCGGTACGGGCCCGCCCGCGAGCCGCGCGATGAGGGCCCCCTCGTGCCCCAAGAACGGCGGGACGTGCTTCAGCCAGACCGTCTGGCCGCCGGCCCGGAGCCGCCACACGCTCGACAGGTTCCAGCTCCGGATCTGCTCGGCGGGCGCCGTCCGCGCGAAGCCCCGAGCGCGCAGGACCGAGTCCGCCCAGGCGAGGTCGTCTGAAGGCCCGCCCGGCCGAGCCCACGGCTGCCGGAGCGGGTGATCGTCGAGCGCCTCGCGCCAGGGCTCGACGCCGGGCGGCGGCGGCGCCTCGGTCTCCGCGAGGTAGGTGACGGCGCCGCCGTGGGGAACCGGGAGCTCGGCGGCGAGCATCCGGAGGACCGTCACCTCGATGCCGTGGCGCTCGCGAGCTCCCTCGATGACCGATTGGGTCTCCTGCCACCACGGCATCGCGACCGGATAGGGCGGCAGCGCGCCCAGGAGCTCTCCCGCCCTGGTGACGAGGACGAGTCGAACGAGGCGCGGCGGTTCGGTCGGCACCGGGCGATGATAGCGAAGGGCCGACGTGGGTCGAGAGCTCAGATCCGTGGCGGACGGCGGTGCTCCGCGAGAGGAGAATGAGCCGCCAAGGCGCCAAGGCGCCAAGGCGCCAAGGACGCCAAGGACGCCAGAAGCGTACTGGGGTCGAAATGAAACCGACGCCGCCAGCCGCGCCGGCGTACCATTCCTCTCTTCCCTCTCTCATGGCGTCCTGGCGCCTCGCTGTCCTCGGGCGAGGAGGCGCGCATTGCGCCCGGGAACGCCGCCTCGTGTCAACGGAGCTCAGGACACCTCGCGCGGCTCCCGGCGCGCACGCTTGAACATCACGATCCCGAGCAGGATCCCGCCCGCCACGAGGGCGATGTCGGCGACGTTGAACACCGGCCAGCGATGAACGTGGATGAAGTCGATGACGTACCCGCGGACGGCGCGATCGATCGCGTTCCCGATCGCGCCGGCGACGATGAGCGCGTACGCGGCCTGCTCGGCGAGCGAGGCGCGGCGGCTGTGCCACCAGCCCAGGATCACCCCGCCGAGGACGATCATCGAGCACGCGAAGAGGAACGCCACCTTGGCCGGCGACTGGATGCCCCGGAGCAGGCTGAAGGCCATGTCGCGGTTCTCGGCGTAGCGGAGGTCGAGCACCCCCGGCACGATCGACAGGGGCGCTCGCCGCTCGAGCGCGGCCTGCGCGACCGCCTTGGTCGCGTGATCGCACCCCACCAGGGCCATCGTGAACAGGATCAGGACCCAGCTCATCACGCGTCGCGCCATGGCCGCCGGAACGCAGGGTCGCGGCGGGTCATTCCCGCTCTCTCCAGAGAGGACGGTGTGGGATGAGCTCGTCATCGTACTTCACGGCCGGGGCGATCGGCTGAGGGCGGGTCGGCCCTCCAGGAAGACGCCGACGAGGACGCCGAGGTAAGCGCCGGCGTGGAGCCCCCAGCAGACGAGGTAGCGCGTGGCGGCGCCGGGGGACCACGCGCCGAGGCTCGCCTCGCGCACGCCGAACGGATCGAGCGCCGCCATGACGGCCGGGCAGAGCGCGAGCGCCCCGGCGAGCGCCGCCATGATCCTCGCCAGCCAGGCGCGCCACGAGAACCGGTCGCTGCGCGCGGCGCAGAGCCCGAGTGCAAGACCGAGATCGGGGTCGGCTCAACTCGCACCGTGGGGTCGGCATGCACGAGAGACCTCGCTGAGAGCGCCGGGGGAGCGCACGGCGACGCGGGCGCGGGATCTTCGGCGGAGGAATCAAAGCCGCGAGCCGGGCGATGAACTCCATTGGACTCATGACGCGGTGAGTGCGTCGTCGCCGAGGTGTCTTCAGCAAGTACGCAATGCGCCCATCGGGCAGGAGCTTTGGCGGTTCTTGTTCTCCTGTTCTTCTTCTCGTCCGAGCACCGCTCTCGTCTAGAGCTGCTGCCCCGCGATAGCCGCCCTGACGGCGCGCTCGAGCGCATCGCCGTCCTCGGGCGAGAGGGCGCTCATCGCGCCCGGGAACGCCGCATCGAGGTCCACGAGCACGTCGAGGGCCGCCTCCTCGTCGAGGGTCGCGCGGTCGTGGCGCCCGACCTTCGAGGCAGCGGAGGCCAGGCGCGGGCCGTTCGCGAGCCGCTCGCCCCAGCGGACCAGGGTGGGCAGATCGACCGGGCGCTCCGGATCCCACGGCGCGCTCTCGTCGAAGCGGTCCTCCCGCATCTCGGCGATCTTGCGCTTCAAGGCCATGTAGGCGCCGGCGGGCATGCGGACATCGGGCTTGGCGACCAGCCCCTCCGCGAGATTGGCCGGACCGAGCGGCGGCAGCCCCAGGACGGACGCGACGCGCGACGGGAAGCGCTCGGACAGGGCGGCGACCTCCGCCTTGCGCCCGCGGGCGAGGAGCGGGGGCATCATGAGCCCGGCGGCGGCGGCGACGGCGGCCGCCTCGCTGAAGGCGAGGAACGCGTCCTCGCCTTCAGCGACGGCGCGGAGCTCGAAGAGCGCCCACCGCAGGTCGGGCGCATACCAGACGCCGGTCTGCACCGGGATCACGCCGCCCGTGGGGACGTCCGGATGGGGGTAGCCGCCGCCGAAGAGCTCACCGTAGAGGACGAGCCGCTCCGCGCCGACCGCCGCGAACGCCGCGCGGGCGGCGTCCCGCAGCGACGCGCGGAGGAGTTGCCAGCCGAAGAAGGGGTCGTCGTCCCGGAGCCACTCCTTGCGCTTGCCGAAGCGGACACCGGCCGCGTCGACACCGATTACGAGCTGCGCGCCGTGGATCTTCTCGAGCGCGACCCACGTCGGGGCATCGCTCGCGCCGAGGCACGGCATCTTGGGGAAGGGGAGGAACTCCATTCCCGCCGACGATAGCGCCGATGGCGCCGCCGCGCGTGCGAGACGCTTGACTTCCGGGAAGGCCTTTGAGCTCCTTAGACCCAGGGGGGTCACTCATGTCCGCCGAATCCAGCCGGGCTCCGCCAGCGCCGTGCTTTCGCCTCCTGCTGATCGAGGACAGCGCCATCGCCGCCTCGATCGTGCAGAGCCACCTCGACGCCGTGCCGTGGCAGCGCGCCGAGCTCGCACACGCGGAGACGCTCGCGGCAGGGCTCGCGCGCGTGAAGGAAGGGTGGGATGTCGTTCTCCTCGATCTCTCCTTGCCCGACGGGGAGGGCCTCGAGGTGGTCGAGCGCGTCCGGGACGTGGATCCCCACGTGCCCATCGTGGTGCTGACGGGCCACGACGACGTCCGCCTCGCGGAGCGCGCGCTCGGCGCCTCGGTGCAGGATTACCTCGTGAAGCGCAGCCTCGACACCGACACGCTGTGGCGCGCCATCCGCTATGCGGTCAGCCGCCAGCAGCTCGTGACGCAGCTCGCGCGCACGATGGCGGAGGCCCGGGAGAACGAGGCCAATCTCCACCAGCTCATCGCCCGGAGCGCCGACGGGGTGATCGTGCTGGACCCCGGCGGCACAGTGCTGTTCGCGAACCCCGCTGCAGAGGCGCTGCTCGGCGAGGGGCGCCTCGTCGCCGGGCGGGGCTGCCCGGTGGCGCTGCTCGCCGGCGAGACGAGCCTGGAGCTCGGCGGGCACACGGTCTTCATCGATGTTCGCTGGGTCGACGTGGACTGGCAGGGGCGGCCCTCGCGCATGGCGCTCCTGCGCGACGTGACCGGGCGGCGCCGGGGGGAGGAGCTGAGGCTCCGGCTCGAGCGCAGCGAGCGGCTCGCCGCGGTCGGGCAGCTGGCGGCGGGCGTGGCCCACGAGATCAACAACCCGCTCGCCTACGTGGTGGCGAACCTCGAGCTGCTCGCCCGCGAGATACGGCGCCTGGCCGGCAAGGGGGTGGCCACCGAGCAGCTCGCCCAGCCGCTCGACGACGCCCGCCACGGCGCGGCGCGGGTGATGCACATCGTCCGGGATCTCGGGGTGTTCGCGCGCAGCGAGGCGAACGAGGCGATCGGGCCGACGGACGTCAACGCGGTGCTCGAGAGCGCGCTCAACATCGTCCACGCCCAGATGAAGCACCGCGCGCGCGTGGTGCGCGAGCTCGCCCCGGTCCCGCGCGTGGGCGGGGCGGAGGGGCGCCTCACGCAGGTGTTCGTGAACCTGCTGATCAACGCGGCGCAGTCCATCCGGGAGGGGCGCGTCGCCGACAACGCCGTCGAGGTGCGCACCCGCGAGCAGGGGCGCGAGGTCGTCGCGGAGATCGTGGACTCGGGCTGTGGCGTGGCCGAGGAGCACATCCACCGGCTGTTCGAGCCGTTCTTCACCACGAAGCGCGCGGGGGAGGGGACGGGGCTCGGGCTCGCGATCTGCCGGAGCATCGTCGAGTCGTGCGGCGGGACCATCGAGATCCGCAGCACGGCCGGCGTGGGCACCTGCGTCCGCGTCCGCCTGCCCGCCTGGACGAGCGCGGAGCCCGCGGCGCTGCCCGCGCCGGCGCGCGAGGAGGGGCCGACGCGGCGCGCCCGGATCCTCGTCGTGGACGACGAGCCGCTCATCCTGCGGGCGCTGCGGGGGCTCCTCGGGACATCCCACGAGGTCGTGTGCGTGTCCTCGGGCGCCCTGGCGCAAAGGACGCTCCGGCTGGATGCGGACTTCGATGTCGTGCTCTGCGACCTCGTGATGCAGGAAGGCACGGGGATCGAGCTCCACGAGTGGATCGAGGCGGAGCTGCCGGCGCTCGCGGACCGGGTGCTGTTCATGACCGGAGGCGGGACGAGCGAGGCGAGCAGGCGGTTCCTGGCAGCACACGGGGGCCGCGTGCTGCCGAAGCCGATCGATCCTGCGGAGCTGATCCGCCGCGTGGAGGCGCTGCTGCCGGCGAGAGCGGTGGAGCCGGCGAGGGCGGTGGAGCCGACGGGGGGGACGTAGCCGGGGCTCAGGGCAGGCGTTGTCCCGGGTCGCTGCTACGTATCAGGGCGGGCCCGCGGCGCCGTCCTGGATCCACTGCCGCAAGATCGCGAGCTCGTCCTGGCTGACGGTCGGCCCGGCCGCGCTGGGGGGCATCACGCCCGAGATGCACTGTGCCGTGGCGGACGGCACGCAGCCGGCGGTCTCCGCCGTGCCGGCGGCCTTGCGGTAGAGCCAGCTGTTCTCGGGATCGCCCGGGACGACGAGCTTGTACTGGCCGCCGTCGCGGGAGGGCTTGTTGACCAGACCGTCGACGATCTTCCTGGAGCTGATGTGGCCACCGAGGATCAGCTTCGCATTGGCGCCCGTCTCGCCGTGGCAGCCGGTGCACAGGTTCTTGTTGGTCGCGAAGATGGGCCGCACCTTCTCGTGGAAGAACCCTGATTCCACCGGCAAAGGCTCGTTGGGATTGTTGACGTCGTCGGGGTCCAGGTTCTGCTTGATGATCTTGATGTGGGTGTCCATCTCGCGGCACTGCGCGACGAGATCGTCCTTCAACTTCTGATCCGTCGGCTGCATCCCCTTGGCGATGCGATACTTCTCCCACACGTTGTCGATCCAGCCGTGGAGCTTCCAGAACATGTAGTTGTCGATGTTCGCTTCGGTGTTGTTCACGCCGTGCGTGATATTGCCCGGCCGCGCCCACTTGGCGTGCAGCACGAAGTGGAGGCCTACCCACGGCATGTTGGTCGCCCCCCTCAGCGCCTGACCCACGTTGCACTGGAGCCAGAAGCCGAGCGTGCCTTCGTCCGGGAACCTCGCGAGGTTCTCGGGCTTGTCGATCTCGTCGCCGATCCTCCCGGCTTCGAGGGCGGACGCATCCCAGTCCCGCCACGCGGAGCGCCACTGGGGCGGCACGTCTTCGGCCGAGGTCGGGAACTTGGTGAAGCCCGTGAACTGCTCGCTATGATTGGGCCAGAGCTGCTTCAGCGCCTGAATCATGTGGCGGTGAAACACAAGGAACTGGTAGCCGTCGCCTGGGGTCTGACAGTTCTGATCCGCCGGGATCAGCTGCTTGAAGTCGCAAATGCCGACCTTGCTCCCTCCACCGCCGAAGGGGCCATTGCAAGTGCGGACCGCGTGCCACTCGATGTGGGCCACCTGCCAGGAGTTGTCGTACATCCACTTCAGGACCTCCGGCTGCACGGTGGTATCAACGATGTTCGGATCGTTGTTGCCGGGCGGAAAGAAGTCCGCGGCGCCATCCTTCATCGTGGGGCTCGAGTCGGTCTCGTGGGGAGGGTAGCCGTACACGCAGTGGTCACTCATGTCTTCATGGTCGGCCGTGCCGCCACTGCCACCGACACCGGCCGAGCCCGAGCCGGAGCCCGCGCCGGAACCCGAGCCGGAGCCCGAGCCGGAACCCGAGCCGGAACCCGAGCCAGGGCCCGAACCCGGGCCGCCTGCTCCGCCTGTCGTCGCCCCGGGGCCACCGGCGCCGGCGCCGCCCTCCGCCGCGCCGCTCAACGAGTTGTCGTCTTCACCACCGCATGCGCTAAGTGCCAACGCGGTCAGTGCCACGAGAGTGGCCAGGCGTCGTCGGGATGTACGGCGGTCGGTTGCAGATGCGTGGTGCAGGTCGTTAAATAGCATATCGCTCTCGCAGGCCGGTTAAGCTCAGTCCGTCAGACACGTCCACCCCACAGCGGGCGGGCAGCCGCACTCTACCAGTGGTATACATGCGCCGTCAACAAGAACGTCTGGTGTTACGGTGCCTGTATATTTATCAATCATTGGGCGAGATCTCCTTGTTGGTGTTTACCTCCAGGAGCTCACCGGTGGCGCGATCCTCACCATGAAACTCTTTGAATCAGGACTGTAGACACCACCGTTGGTGCCTCCGGTGCCATCACTCGCCATCAGCCCGCCAGTGGCGGGGTTCCCCTCGCCGCCACGGCTAGTACCGCCAGTTGGGGGGGGCTCCCCCAGCAGCAGCAGCGGCGGCCCCTCCCGTGCCCACGCTTGCGCCGCCGCCAGACGCGGATGTCCCGCCCGCCGGGCTGGGCATCTGGGGATCCTCTGCCGATCGGCATGCGAATCGCATGAGGGAGAGACCCGCTGCCAAGACTGTCCAGTCCGCCGCGCCTAGGCGCGCGATTTTTGCCATGGGTCTTGAGCAATTCCCGCGATCGCGAATTTTGATCTCAAGATCAGCATCCTTTTCGCCTCCAGTACCACCTGCTCAACTCCGCTTCCCAGAATCCAGAGGGACTGATCGTTTCTGTCTTCGATGCGCCCAGGCACGTGGGTATCGAGCCCAGCAGGCAGTGGAGTGAAGGCCGCCCCTTCGATGCATGGATATTTGATGCAGATTCAATTTTCCAGGAGGGAGGCGGGCGCGTAGAGCAGCGCCACGCCCGGAGTGGCGGGCAGCGAGAGCGCCGCGACCTCGACCCGGAGCTCGGCGCGCAGCGCGGCGTCGACGTTAGAGAGCGGCTCGTCGAGAGCGAGAATGGACTGGAGAGCATCGAACTGAACGCCATGCGGACGCGGCGCCCCCCGAGCGCCGCGCCGCGGCGCTCACGTCCCGCCGCAGGCCTCGTGCTGCGCCTTGCACGCGTCCATCCCTGCCTGCTGCACGCAGGGCGCGCAGTTCGCCGTGATGCCCCCGCCGGCGCACTCCACCTCGCACTCGTCCGCGCACACGCCCGCCGCGCACACGCAGTCGATGAGCGCGTCCGTCTCCGGATCCTGCTGCGGATCCGTGTTCGGATCGCAGCCTTGCACGCACGCGCAGCAGAGGCCGTCGCCCATACAGCAGCCGTCGCCGCGCCCCGGGGGACAGATGCAGTCGCCGCCGTCCTCGCCCATGCACGCCCCGTAGGCGCTGCCGTCGGGGAGGCACGTCGCGACGCCCGGTCCGCCGACGGCGTGGCAGGTGCACGGCATCGTCGAGCCGGGAACGCACGACGTCCCGGTGGCCGAGCTGGCGCTCGTCGAGCTGGCGGTCGACCCGCCGCTCCCGGTCGGATCGGGATCGGTCGTCGTGGAGCCGCACGCGGCCGCGAACGCCGCCGAGATCAAGCAGATAACAAGATGATTCCGCATGACCATCTCCTATAGCGCGCCGCCGGAGCGGCCGTCGAGGAGCACCGCAAGAAGGCCGGAGCCCCGGTTCGTCAATAGGTTTTACATTACTTCACAGGTCCTCCGCTCGTCGGAGCGCCTGCGGGGCGCGCTCGCGGCGCCGGAGTACGTGGTTTCCGGCGGACGAGGGCGGCGCTGGAGCGCCCGGGAAGGCACAGGTGATTTCTGTGCGGCGGAGCGCTTGCCTAGACCGCGGGGCGACCACAAGGTTGGCGCCTGCGCGCGTCCCCGCCGGCGGTGCTCCCGCACCGCGCTCCCCGTGACGTACCCGGGGGCCGCGCTTTCCGCACCGTGCGATAGCAAGGAGATAAAGATGGCGATCTCGATGTATCAGGCTTCGATTCCCGTGTTCGTGAGGGCGCTCGGCAACCTGTCTGCGATCCTCAAGAAGGCCGCCGCATACGCCGAGGCGAAGAAGATCGAGCCGCGCGTCCTGCTCGACGCGCGCCTCGCCCCGGACATGCTCGCGCTCACGCGCCAGGTGCAGATCGTCAGCGACACGGTCAAGGGCTGTGGAGCGCGATTGACAGCCGTCGACGTGCCGAAGTACGAGGACAACGAGGCCAGCTTCGACGAGCTGCAGGCCCGCATCGCCAAGACGATCGAGTTCCTGAACAGCCTGCGGCCCGAGCAGTTCGACGGCTCCGAGGACCGCGAGATCACGATCCCCACGCGCGATCAGCCGCTGAAGTTCAAGGGCCAGACCTACCTGCTGCACTTCGCCCTGCCCAACCTCTATTTCCACGTGACGACCGCCTACGCGATCTTGCGACACAACGGGCTCGACATCGGCAAGATGGACTTCCTCGGCAAGCCCTGAGGGAGCGGCGGTCGCCCGCTGAGGAGAGCGCCGCTCACTGGGGCGGCGCTTCGAGGAACCACGTCGGCGAGATGTACCCCTCCGTCGTCGCCCCCGACATCGGCGCCGTGCAGTCGTCTGCCGCCGTCATCGCGGTGAGGGCGACGGCGTCCTCGTCGGGCGTCTTGCACTCGTCGTAACCGTACGGCGTGCCCACGCTGCCGGTGAAGAGCTTGCACTGCTCGTCGGAGAGCACCGTGTAGTGCAGGTGCGAGTTGTCCCGCGGCCCGACGACGAGATCACAGTCGAAATCCTTCGAGGACGTCGGGCACTCCACCCACTTGTCGGCGAAGTTGAGGTTGTGCAGGCGAGGGATATCGTTCCAGCGCACCACCTTCCCGAGCACGTCGTCGGTCGTCACCTCCTGTCGCGCCACGAGGTCCAGGCCCAGCCCGTCGACGTCGAGGTGGCCATAGAAGGAGCAGTAACGCTCTCCGGTCTCGGCCTTGGGCGGGTGCTCCACGAGCGCCACGCCGAGGTACTGCGACCTGTTGATGCCCTTCCAGAGGAGCCTGCCGTTGGCCACGGGATGCACCTCCGCGCCCGCCGTGCCGCCCGAGATGACGAGATCCTCGCCGAGGTGGCGGCCGCCGTAGTCATCGGCCACGACGCCGAACCCCCGGACCACGCGGCTGTCACGGAGGGGAGCGCTCCGCTTCCCGCCCCCGGGCCGCTTGCATGCGTCGCTCTCCGGGTCGTTCTTCTGGCAACCGAACGCGCAGTACTCCGCGCGATCGAAGCGGTATTCGCGCGACCATGAGCGCGTGCCCTGGCCATCGCCCTCGACGCCGTCGCACGGCTTCGTGACGGTCTTCCCATCCTCGACGCTCGTGCAGTACGCCTTGCAGAAATACAGCATGTTGGGGTCGCCGGCGGCGCGGCCGGCGAGGTTGTGCCCGCAGTACGCCGGGTTGTTCTCCGTGACGTTCTGGTTGCCGTTCAAGCATGGATCCCAGCTCTGCCCGAAGCTCGCGTCATCGCACGTGAGGCCCTCCGCGCTGGCGAAGTACTCGCAGACGGGGGTCTGCGCGCCGTACGGGTCGGGGCTGCAGACGCCGCAGGAGGTGCCGCAGGAGATCCCCGTGGCGCGCCAGCCGTCAGGGCGGTTCAGCCGGCGCTCGTCGCACGCGAGCACCTGCCCGCCCGGGCCGCAGATCTGCGAGCCCAGGCGGAGCGAGCGCGCGGGCACCGGGTTCCCCTGGTAGTCGACGGTCGGATCACACTCCGACGTGATGCTCGGAGTGGGCGTGGGATCCGGCATGCCGAACGGCTGCTGCTCCGACTGCCCGTCGCACCGGTCGCTGTTGCTCCCGACATCCCTGAGCCCGCAGCCGCTCGAACACTCCTCGTACGGGACGGGGCGCCCCACGACCGCCGCCGTGTCCCCCGCCGAGGGCGGGCACGTGTACGAGGCACCGAACTCGTAGGCGCAGCGATAGAGGGTTCCGACGCGGCCGGTGATCTCGTGCTGGCCGCAGAAGAGATGCTGGCAATCGTTGTACCCGTTGTTCCCACCGGGGATGTGGAAGTACTTGAGGTCGCGCTCCCGCTTGCACGACCGGTCCTCCGGTGGGCACGGCTTGCTCACCGGCAGGCACGACTCGTCGCAGCGGTCCCAGTCACGGAGCTTCGGCGCGTTCGCGGCGGACTGGTAGCCCGTCACTTCATGGTAGCGCACGGGCGGGATCTCCCGCACGGGCATGCACGCGCCGCTCCCGTTCCCCGCGCCGCAGCTGCGGTAGGGCACGGGGCGCGCGCCGGGGCCCGGGCAGGAATAGAGATGATCCGCCCGGCCACGGATGCGGAGGTCCTGCTCGCCCGCGTTGATGGCGAGGTCCTTGTTGGCGCGGCCGCCGAACACCTGCTCTCCGCAGAAGGTCTGGCCCGGCTCGACGCCCTTCCACTGGCCATCGTTGTCGCGGAACTCCACCGGACACCGGCCGAGCTCCGCGCCCGCCTCTCCCGTCGACTTGCCGGGCTCGCAGGGGAGGTTGAGGTCGATCCAGCCTTCCTCCCCGCACACCCAGCGGCTGCGGTTGCCGACGCCGAGGCCGCACACCTCCTCGCCGCAGGCCGTGATCGTGACCTCGCGGCCGGAGCTGTCCTGCACGCCGCGGCACGCCGGGCAGGCGCCTCGCGGCTGATTGCACGAGAGCCCGAGGCTGCGCCAGCCCTCGGCCGAGCACACCTGCCTCACGCCGGCGTTGCCGACGCCCGTGGGAAAGCAGAGGGTCATCCCGCAGTGGAGCGGGATGCGATCGCCCCCCGGGATGGGCGGGATCGGGCACGGGCACTCGCCGCTCGCCGCGCCGGTGCAGGCGCCGTCCTCGCAGCCGCCCGGGCAGATGCGCCACGAGAGCGGGATCTGCCCCGCGCCGGGACACTCGTAGAGCGCGGCCGGCTCGCCGTTGACCACGTCCTCGCCGCAGAACGTCCCGTTGGCCGTACACGCGAGCTCGCCGCACCGGTTCTCGGGATAGCTCCGCCACGTGTCGGCGGCGGTGTCGCCGTCGAGGCACTGATAGGCGATGAGGTCGCGCCCGCACGCGAAGGCGTCGCAGCGGGTCTGCTCGGGCGGGATCGGCTCGTCGTTGTAATAGAAGCCCGCGGCGCACTCGCACGCGTCGCTGTCGGCCTGCGGCCCGAGCGCCGGCGGCGCCAGGGCGCCCGCCGGCGGCTCCTGACTGCAGCCCACGCCGATCAGCCCTCCGCCCACGAGCAGGAGGGCGGCCGCGCCGCACAGGCGCGCGAGCGAGCGGCGGCCGGGTCGATGAGCGGGGCTCATTTGGCGATCCTCCGCAGGTCGCCCGCCTGGGTCGCCCAGTAGACGAACGCCTCGTCCACGGCGATCGCGATCGCGCCGACCTGCCCCACGGCGAGCGTGTCCACGTCGCCGCCCGCCTTGGACACCTTGCGCACCGAGCCGACGCGGTTGACCCAGTAGAGGGCCCCGCCGCCCTCCGGATCCACCGCGATCCCCGCCGGACCGGGCTGTCCGTCGGCGAGCGCCACGAGCCCGGCGCCGTCCTTGTCGAGCCGGAAGAGATAGCCGCTCGGCGTGCTCCAGAAGAGGTGCGCGGCGTCGACCGCGAGGTACTGCGGCGTCAGGTTGGTGCGCTCGAAATCCTGCGCCGACGCGATCTGACGCGGCTCGGAGCCGTCCTTGCGGAGCTTCATGACGGTGCCGTCCGACCAGGTCCAGTAGAGGTGATCGGCGTCGGCGGCGAGCGCGCCGCCCACATCGCCGGCGGCGCCGCTGATCTCGGCGGCGACCTGCCCGGCGAAGAGCGCCTCGGCGCGGTACAGGCCGCCCTGGGAGAGCGACGTGAACCAGACCGCGGCGCCGTCGCTGACGACGGCCCACGGGTCGGGCACGCTCGCGGTGACCGTGGCCGCGGCGCCGGAGGGCGGGAACCGGAGCACGCCGGTGGAGCCGGTGACGAACGCGCCGGCGCCCGTCAGGGCGATGCCCTCGAAGCGCTCGCTCCCGCACGCCGAGGCGCCCGGCGCCGCGCCGGTGGCGAGGCAGGTCGTCGCGCCGGACGCCTTGTCGACGCGGACGGCGATGCCGCCGGCGGGCTGGAAGCCGACGACGTAAACGGACGCGGCGTCGACCGCGAGCGCGGAGGGGACCGCGAGGCCCGAGGCGAGCTGGAGCGCGCCGGGGCCGCACGTCCCGTCCTCGCAGGCGCCGCCGGCGCAGCTGTTGCCGCAGGCGCCGCAGTTGAACGGATCGGAGGCGAGCTCGACCTCGCAGCCCGTCGAGGGCGCGCCGTCGCAGTCGGCGAAGCCCGCGTCGCACGCGAGCACGCACGCGCCCGCCTCGCAGGCGGCCGAGGCGTTCCTGTCGCTGCAGGCCTCGCCGCAGCCGCCGCAGTTGCCGGCGTCGCTCTCGAAATCGACCTCGCAGCCGGTCGCGGCGTCGCGATCGCAGTCGCCGAAGCCGAGGTCGCAGGCGAGCGAGCAGGCTCCGGCCGCGCAGGAGGGCACGGCGTGCTGGTCGCCGCACACGTTCCCGCAGAAGCCGCAGTTGTCCACGTCGCTCGATGTGTCGCCGCAGCCGCCGCCCGCGCCGCCGCCGCCGTCGCCGAGGCACAGGCCGGCGGCCCGGGCGGCGCCCTCGAACACCTCGCAGCGCGCGCGGCTCCCGGAGAGCGCGCTCAGATCGCACTCGTGGGCGAGCGTGGGCTCGAGCGTGCTGCAGCAGGTCTCGAGCAGCGCGTCGCACGCGGCCGCCGAGGGCGGCTCGCCGCCGCCGAGCGTGGGGCAGCGGCCCGCGTCCGAGGCGCCGCTCAGGTAGTCCAGGCAGAGGTCGGTGTCCGCCTCGGCGGCGAGGTCCTCGCAGCGCTCGCGCGGACCTCCGGGGAGCGAGGGGCAGCATCGGTCGGCGAGGTAGCTGCAGCTCTCGGCCGCGTGATCGACCCCCTCGCAGAAGCCGCTCGCCTGGGCGTCCCGCTCGAGGAAGCCGTGGCAGAGCCCCTCATTGCCGCGGAAGCCGGTGGCCTGACAGGCGGACCCGAGCTGCGCGGGCAACGACGCACAGCAGTCGTTCAGCAGGCCGGCGCAGCCCGGGCCGTAGGGGACGCCGTCCGGCGCGGCGGCGCCGCCGCCGCAGAACCCGGCCGCGCTGGCGCTGCCGGCATAGTCGTCGCACGCGGCGTCGTTCGCCGCGGCCGCCGCCGCGTCGCAGCTCGCCCGGAGCTCGGCCGGGAGCGAGGGACAGCAGGCCTCGCTCAGGTGGCCGCACCCGCTCTCGAGCCCCCCCGGCGCGCTGCCGCAGGCGCCGAGCGCGGTGCCCTCCTCGTTGCATTGCTGCGCGCCGAGCCCCCCGTCGGGGAGGAAGCACACGGAGCGCGCGCCCGGGGCGCAGAGCTGGTCATCACCGCAGCCGGGGCCGCCGTACGCGAGCGCCGACAGCACCACGAGACACACAGACAGGGAAGGTCGACGCATGGCTGGAGCGCACGATGCTCGCGGCGCGCGCTCGCCGTGTCAACGCTCGCCCTGTCAACGCTCGCGACGAGCGCTGTTCCTGGAGGCCCGGCGGAGCTGCGAGGTGCCCGCCCGGCGGCGTGACGTGGCGCGCGGCCGTCACTTCCTCGCTCGTGTTGGACATCGACTCCGCAAGACCACCACAGGTGGCGCACAGCGTGACATTTTGTCACACCTCGGACGCCCACGGGCCGCCCAAATTCCGAGGATTTGGCCCCGGTGAGCGCATTCGCGAGCGAACACAGCCTGGGCATGCTTGCTGCCGTTGAGGTCGGCTATGTCGACCGAACGCGATGTGCGCGACCCCATGACGACAAGACCCCGCGCAGCCCGGCCCGCCGTGGCGCCTTACGTGGTGGGGATCGGCGCCTCGGCGGGGGGGCTCGAGGCGCTCGAGCACTTCTTCGACAACATCCCGAAGGAGAGCGGGATGGCCTTCGTCGTGGTCCAGCACCTGTCGCCGGACTTCAAGAGCCTGATGGACGAGATCCTCGGGCGCCGCACCGAGCTGCCCATTCACCTCGTCGAGAACGGCATGCTCGTCGAGCCCGACCACATCTATCTGATCCCGCCGAAGAAGGAGATGATCATCGCCGGCGACCGCCTCCTCCTCAGCGAGCGGGATCGCGACCAGGAGCTCGCGCTGCCGATCGACGTGTTCTTTCGATCCCTCGCGCAGGACTGCGGCCCGCGGGCGATCGCCGTGATCCTCTCCGGGGGTGGGAGCGATGGCTCACGGGGGATCCGCGCGGTCCACGAGGCGGGCGGGCTGGTCGTCGTGCAGGACGTCGACAGCGCGCAGTTCGATGGGATGCCGAAGACCGCGCGTGACGCCGGCGTGGCCGACTGCGTCCTGCCTCCCCAGGACATGCCGCGCGTCCTCCTCGAGCACGTGAGGTCCGAGGGGCGCCGGCCGGAGCGGGACGCGGCCGGCGCCGATCAGGGGATGAGCGCGGTCTACACGATGCTCGAGGAGCAGTTCGGCATCGACTTCACGCACTACAAACCGAGCACGGTCACCCGGCGCATCGAGCGACGAATCCAGCTCGCGCATACGGACGATATCGAGCAGTACGTCAAGCGCCTGAAGAGCGAGTCGAGCGAGCTCGACGTGCTCTACCGTGACCTCCTCATCGGCGTGACGCGCTTCTTCCGGAACGAGGAGGCGTTCGACCGCCTCGAGCAGGAGGTGCTCCCCGAGCTCCTGCGCGCGGGGCCGCGCGACGCGCCGTTCCGCGTGTGGGTCGCCGGCTGCGCGACGGGCGAAGAGGTGTATTCGCTCGCCATCCTCCTCCACGAGCTCACGTCCCGGAGCGGCCACCGTCCGTTCAAGATCTTCGCGACCGACGTGCACCACGGATCGCTCGAGATCGCGACGCGCGGGATCTACGAGGAAGAGGCGGTGGTGAACGTCTCGCGCGAGCGCCTCGACCGGCACTTCATCCGGCGCGGGCGCAGCTACCAGATTGTCCCCGATCTGCGCCAGGCGGTCGTCTTCGCGCACCACAACGTGATCAAGGACGCGCCGTTCACGCGCGTCGACTTCATCAGCTGCCGTAACATGCTCATCTACCTTCAGCCGGCGGCGCAGCAGAAGGTCCTGAGCCTCTTTCACTTCGCGCTGAACCGCGGGGGCGTGGTCCTGCTCGGGCCCAGCGAGACCCCGGGGCACCTCGCGCACGACTTCGAGATCGTCGACAAGCAATGGCGGATCTACCGGAAGTACAGCGACCGGCGGATGCAGGTCGAGCCCCGCTTCCAGCCGGCGTCGACGAAGGGCCAGAGCGCCCCGCGCTCGGGGATCAACGCGCCCGTCGCGCGCCACCCGGTGTCGCACTTGCTCGGGACCTACGACGCGCTGCTCGACGAGTTCATGCCCCCGAGCCTCCTCGTCAACGACGCCGGCGAGCTCGTCCAGGCGTTCGGCGGCGCGAGCCGGTTCCTGAAGGTCAAGGATGGCAGACAGGGGCTCGACGCCTTCGAGATGCTGGATTGCGACCTCAAGATGGTGCTGACGGGGGGCCTGCAGCGCGTCATCAAGGAGCGCACGGCGATCGTGTTCAAGGGGGTGCAAGCGGAGGGCGGCGTCTACAAGATCACGATGCGCCGGGTCGAGAGCCGGCGAGGCACCTTGCCCCACGTCCTGATCACCTTCGACGCGCTCGAGGGGGCGCCGCGGCGGGCGGCGATCCCGGAGAAGGAGATCGACCTGGACGACGTCTCGCGCGAGCAGCTCGGCGCGCTCGAGGCGGAGCTCGGCTACACGAAGCAGACCTTGCAGGCGACGACCGAGCAGCTCGAGGCGAGCAACGAGGAGCTGCAGGCGGCGAACGAGGAGCTCCTCGCCTCCAACGAGGAGCTGCAGAGCACGAACGAGGAGCTCCAGAGCGTCAACGAGGAGCTCTACTCGGTGAACGCGGAGTACCAGCGGAAGATCGCCGATCTCACCGAGCTCGGAAACGACATGGAGAACCTCCTGTCGAGCACGGACATCGGCACCATCTTCCTCGACAAGGAGCTCAAGATCCGGAAATTCACGCCGCAGATCGCGGAGAGCTTCAACCTGCTCTTGCAGGACGTCGGCAGGCCGATCGAGACGTTCACGTATGCGGTCGACCACCCGGAGCTCACCGAGGATCTCAGGCGCGTGCTCGCGACGGGGGAGCGCGTGGAGCGCGAGCTGCGCGATCGGCACAATCGCTCGTTCTTTCTCCGCATCCTCCCCTACCGCGCCAAGGGCACCGTCGCGGGGGTCGTGCTCACGCTCATCGACGTGAGCGGCCTGAAGGCGGCGGAGGACGCGCTCTTCCACGAGCGCTATCTCCTGAACAGCCTGCTCGGCAGCGTGCCCGACGCGATCTACTTCAAGGACGCGCGCGGCCGGTTCATTCGCACGAACCACGCCATGGCCGAGCGCCTCGGCCTCTCGGATCCGCGCGAGGCCGCGGGCAAGACCGGCTTCGAGCTGCCGGGGCACCTGGCGGCGCTCGCCGTTCACCAGCAGGACGAGGTGGTGCTGCGGACCGGCGAGGCGCAGCATTACAAGCTGGAGAAGCGCGTGCGGCAGGATGGCGGCGTGGAGTGGGACCTCGTCACGCGGCTCCCGCTCATCGATGCCGCGCACCGCATCGTGGGTATCATCGGGATCTTCAGGAGCGTCACCGCGCAGAAGCGGTCGGAGGAGCAGATCAAGGACGCCGTCCGGAGGCGCGACGAGTTCCTCGCCATGCTGTCGCACGAGCTCCGCAACCCCCTCGGCGCGATCGTCCACGCCACGGCGCTGCTCAAGGAAGACTGCGCCGCGTCGAACGGCGCGTCCGGGCCCGACGAGAAGGTCTTCCAGATCCTCGAGCGTCAGTCCGCGCAGATGGCGCGCCTGCTCGACGATCTGCTGGAGGCGAGCCGCGTCACGCAGAACAAGATCGAGCTGCGAAAGCGCGTGCTCGACCTCGGCTCCGTGGTGAAGGACGCCGCCGACGCGGTGAAGAACCTCATGGACACGCGCGGCGTCGATTTCTCGGCGGTGGTCGATCCCGAGCCGATCTGGGTCGAGGGCGACCCCGCGCGGCTCCAGCAGGTTCACGTGAACCTGCTGAACAACGCTGCGAAGTACACCTCGCGGGGCGGTCATGTCACCCTGGAGGCCAGGCGCGTGGACGGACACGCCGTGGTCCGTGTGAAGGACGATGGCGTCGGGATCCCGAAGGAGATGCTCGACACCGTGTTCGAGCTCTTCGTGCAATCGAGCCGCACCCTGGACCGGTCGGCAGGAGGGCTCGGCGTGGGGCTCACGCTCGTCCGGGGCCTCGTCGAGAAGCACGGCGGCACCGTGAGCGCGCGGAGCGACGGGGAGGGCAAAGGCAGCGAGTTCGAGGTGCAGCTGCCGATCACCGAGCGGACGTCCGAGAAGGAGGCGACGCGCGGCTCGCACCTCAAGAAGTTCCCCAAAGGATCGCGGCTCGTCGTCGTGGAGGACAACGCCGACAGCCGCGAGGCGCTCTGCGCGCTCCTGGCGCGCGCCGGGTTCGAGTGCCATTCGACGGACCACGGGATCTCGGGGATCGAGCTCATGGACGAGGTGCTCCCGCACATCGCCATCGTGGACATCGGGCTGCCCGGGATCGACGGCCTCGAGTTCGCGCGCCGCGTGCGCGAGAAGCCCCAGCACAAGGACGTCTATCTGATCGCGCTCACCGGCTACGGGCAGCAGGGCGACCGCGAGAGGGCGCGCGGCGCCGGGTTCGACGAGCATCTCGTGAAGCCCGTCGATCTCGCCACGCTCAAGCGGCTGCTCGCCGACGGCGAGCCGATGGCCGGCGAGAGCCGCGCCTGACGCGCTCGCCCTGATGGGTGTTCTGGCAGGCGCTCCGGGGTTTACCCGCCCGGCGGCGTGAGGGTCAATCGGGCGGTCGGCCTTGCGCTGGCCGCCAGAACCTGAGAGAGAGAACGGGATGAACGGGAAGGTCTGCGTCGTCACCGGCGGCAACACGGGCATCGGCAAGGAGACGGCGCGTGGGCTGGCGCAGCGTGGCGCGACGGTGGTGCTGGCGTGCCGCGACGTGGGCAGGGCCGAGGCCGCGCGCGACGATATCGCGCGCACCACCGGCCGCGGGGACGTGGAGGTGATCGCGCTGGATCTCGGGAGCAAGGCGAGTATCCGGGCCTTCGGAGAGAAGCTCCGCGCGAAGCACGATCGACTCGATGTTCTGGTGAACAACGCGGGGGTGTGGCAGCGCTCGCGCAGCACGACGCAGGACGGGATCGAGGCGACGTTCGGGGTGAACCACGTGGGCACGTGGCTGCTCACGCAGGAGCTCCTGCCGCTGCTGAAGCGGAGCGCGCCGTCGCGGATCGTGGTCCTGTCGTCGGCTGTGCACTACCGCGGGCAGATGGGCTGGGACGATCTGCAGTTCGAGCGGCGGAAGTACAGCTCGTTTGCGGCCTACTGCCAGTCGAAGCTCGCGAACGTGCTCTTCACCAAGGCGCTCTCGCGGCGGCTCGAGGGCACCGGCGTCACGGTCAACGCGGTCCATCCGGGCGTGGTCGCGACGGAGCTCTCGCGCGATTACCCGAAGCTCGTCCTGAAGCTCCTCAGCCTGTTCATGCTCACGCCCGAGCAGGGCGCCGCGTGCTCGCTGCACGTCGCCACCGCGCCGGATCGCGCCGGGGTGACGGGGGAGTACTTCGAGAAGAGCCGCATCAAGCCGGCGGCGGCGGCGGCGCTCGACGAGGCCGCGCAGGAGCGGCTCTGGAAGCTCACGGAGGCGCTGGCGGGGTAGTCGCCGCCGCGCGCTGGCCGCCTGGTCGCGCCGGTACCGTGCACGGATCGACGGGCGCGTTCAGCCCACCGGACCGGTACCTCATCCGACCTACTCCAGATCGGAGGACGAGCAAACCTCCGTACCGCCGAGGTGAGCCACGCGGGCCATGCGCATGGTTATCCACGTGGCGAGGTCGATCGGCCCTTCGGCGAAGTAAGCGCCGTCAGCCCGCTCGATGGCCGAGAGCGGCACGCGCAGCAGCTCTCCCTGGGTCACCTCGCCGTCGGCGTTTCCATAGGCCGGATCGGTGTCCGCCCCGGCGATGGGGTCGAATCGAACCTCGGCCGCCGCCTCGTCCAGCCGGTCGAAGAAGAGATGGTCGCCGCGGATCGCGAGGTCGACCCGCTCGGTCGCGCCGGAGCCCACACGAAACGTGGCGCCCGAGCCCTCGCCAGCGCCCTCATCGAACCCTGGATGGCAGAAATCCTGGGCGTGTACGAGGCGAATCCGCCGAGCTGCCGGGTGAGGCGTCGCCGCGCGTAGAGCTCGACCCCGTAGCTCGATCCGAGGCTCCGGGGCACGTTCGCGAGATCATCGTAGTCATCGTCCCACTCGTGCGCCACGGCGCCCAGCGCGTCCGTCATGTCGAAATACGCGCTGTAGAATGCGGTCGCGCCGGCGGTGACTCTCTCGGGGAGAGCCGCCTCGATGCCAGCGCTCCCCTGAGCGCTCTTCTGGAGCCCACCGCGGAGGCCCGCCACCTCGATGACCCTATTCCGCGTCATCCCCCGGGTCCTTTAGCGCTGGCTGACGAATTCTCGCGCTCGGCCCTGCCGCGCAGGCGGTATGCGCTCAGGTGCGCCGATCGCCGCCGCTCCTCGTGACGTTCACCGGGCAAGCGCGAGGGCGAACGGGGCGAGCCCTCGCTTTCTCAGCACGGAGGCGACGAGCAAGACGACCGCCTCGGGCCCGCGCGCGGTCGCGATGTCTCCGAGATCTTCGATCCAGTCAGCCGGCCACCCCAGGTCGCCGAGCAGGCTTCCGACGACCGCCTTCGCGCCCTCGTCGTTGCCGGACAGGAATGCGGTCGGGCGGACGCGGAGGCTCGTGGGATCCGCCATGACGGTGAACAGCATGGTGTTCAGCGTCTTGACCACGGCCGTCTCCGGCAGCGCTCCCTGCAGGCGCTCGGCGACGCTGCCGTTCGGGTAGAGCAGGCTGCCGGGCAGGCCGTCCTGGCCACGCACCGTCGCATTGGAGATGTCGATCAAGATCTTCCCCTTCAGCTCATCACGGAGGGCGCCGAGCCGCTCGACGCTCGTCTCTCCGGGCGTCGCGTTGACGACGACCGCGGCCCGGCGCGCGGTCTCCGCCGGATCCCTGAGCTCGACGCGCGCTCCCGGCCATTTCTCTGCTGCTCGCGCGGGGTCCCTGGTGCCGATGGTGATGGCGTGCCCGGCGCTTGCAAGCTTGTTGGCCAGGACCGTGGCGACCCGGCCCGAGCCGAGGATTCCGATATTTTTCAAGACGCGCTCCATGTTCAGACCCCCTCTCTCAGCGAACGGTTGACAGGACGGCGACCGCGCCGGCGTGAAGCCGCGGCGCTGCAGCCAGGAAGTCGTCGCTGGCCAGGCTCCAGCGGTTACCGCGTGTGTCGGTGACCGCGCCCCCGGCCTCGGCGACGAGCAGCGCGCCCGCGACGAGCCCGGAGCGGAGCTGGCTGTACTGCCAGAAGACGTCCATCCGGCCTGCCGCGACCTGGACGAGCAGGAGGGTGGCCGGGACCGACACGCGCAGCACGAGCGCGCTCCCGAGCATCGCGGTGACGGACTGGCCGATCCGCCGGTACGTCTGCTCGTCCTCGCCGGGCTTCGCCTGGCCGGTCCCGACGTAGGCCGCGTCGAGCGCCGCCTTCGCCGACACGCGAAGTCTCCTGTTCCCCAGGGTTGCGCCTGCGCCCTTCCGGGCGGTGTACGTCTCGCCGCTCAGGGGCAGGTGCACGACCGCCAGCACCGGCTCGTTGTCGCGGACGAGGGTCGCCGTGACGCACCAGTCCGCCATCCCGTGAACGTGGTTGATGTTCCCCTCGACGGTGTCGGTGACCCACCACTCCCCTTCCGGGAGCGGCCCGCACGCGAACTCGTCCTCCACCCACCCGGCACCCGGGCGAGCGCGCGAGAGCGGCTCGCGGATCGCGTCGAGCGAGACCGCATCGCGCTCGCGGACCGCGGCGAGGACGTCCTCGCGGCTCTCGAGGCGAGGCTCTGTCGAGAAGCGGCCGACGAGCCGCTCGCCTGCCGCGGACAGCGCCGCGACGACCGCGGGCAGCAGGGACTCGTCCTCCTCGTGGCCCGCGCTTCGGTCCCGCCGCGTCGCGCGGTCGGTCATCGGCTCGGAATGTGTCGACATGAATCCTCCTGAGTCGAGCGGCTCGCGCGTCCTCGCGAGCCCTCGCTCGCAGAAGTAAACGCTGGACGACGTATGTCGTCCAATGCATAGTTGGTATGCGAAGGATTACCGCCATGCATGTGGATCTGAACCTGTTGACGGCCCTGGACGCGCTGCTCGAGGAGAGGAGCGTCAGCGCTGCCGCGGCCCGGCTGCACCTCTCTCAGCCCGCGATGAGCCGGACGCTGGGGCGCATCAGGGACGCCACGGGGGACCCGATCCTTGTGCGCACCGGGCGAACGATGGCGCTGACGCCGCGCGCGCTGGCCTTGCGGCAGGAGGTTCAGGCGATCGTCCAGCGGGCGCATGCGGTGTTCGCGCCCGAGCGGGAGCTCGACCTCCAGAAGCTCGACCGCACCTTCACCGTCCGCTGCCACGACGCGCTCATGTCGGCCCTCGGTACGCGGCTGCTGCTCGCGGTGCAGGAGCAGGCCCCTCATGTGCAGCTCCGGCTCCTGGGCGAGCCCACGGGAGATACCGATGACCTGCGTCACGGGCGCGTCGATCTCGAGATCGGCGCGGCGGAGCCCGCCCTCCCCGAGATCCGCGGGGAGCTTGTCGGCCAGGACTGCCTCGTCGTCGCCGTTCGCCGGGACCACCCGCTCGCGCGCGGCCGGCTCACCGCCAGGCGCTATGCCCAGGCGCTCCACGTCATCGTGTCACGCCGCGGTCGCCTGCGCGATCCCATCGACGACGCGCTCGAGGCCCTGGGGCTGCGGCGGCGCGTCGTCGCGGCAGCGCCCACGAGCGCGGCCGCCATCCATTTCGTTCAGGAGAGCGATCTCGTCGTCGTGCTGCCGGCGCGCGTCTGCGGCCCGACTCTGCGGACGGTGGGCCTCAGCGCCCTCCCGCTGCCGCTCGATGTGCCGGAGCTCCGGATCGTCCAGCTGTGGCACCAGCGCTACGAGAGCGACAAGGCACACGCGTGGCTGCGCGGGCACACGCGCGAGATCGTTCAGGCCATCTGTCGTGGAGAGCGGTAGCTCGGGAGCACAGGCTCTTTCTATTCGTCCTCATCCGCCGGCGGGGGCCGCTCGCCCGCGGCGACCTGGAGCTCGCGGACGATCGAGAGCAGGGCCGGACAGCAGAAGCGCTCGACCACCGACCCGTCGGTGGCGAGCTCGAAGGTCGGCGGCCCGCCGTGCATCGGGCAGGCCACGTCGGCGTACTTCGACTCGAGATCCTTCAGGACGCCGTCATCGACCTCGCGGACCTCGGCGTCTGCGGTCAGGGTCGCTCCTTCTTTCTCGTAGGTCGTCGTCATGCGGCGCACGCTAGCACGAAGAGCGCCGCGCCCCGCGCGCTGCCCGCGGCGCCTGGGCGACCTCTGCCATTGACGCCGTGACGCCGGCGCCCGCGCGGCCGGCCCAGACCGGCTCCAGCAACTCGCGCGATCCTGGCCGCGCCCCTCGCTGCGCCCGCAACCACGAGGAGACGAGGGACGAGCTCCCGAGATCGGGAGACAAAATAGCAGCGCCGCCGGGCGCCTCGGGGGGTAGCGGAGGCCGCCGGCGGTGCTGGCCGGGGGATAAGCACCGTCCGTACCAGGTCCATCCCTACGGATTTCCCCGCATTTTTGTCTCGGACACCGACGCTGCGGTTTCGATCCTGCGAGGGCGGCCTTGCACCGTTGCAGGACCGCGAGGCGCCCGCCCGCTGGACCGATTCTCGTTCGCGGCGGCCGTGGCCGCGGCTAGCTTCGACGGCATGAACCGCCTGCGCACGATCCCCGCCATCACCCTGGCGCTGCCGCTGCTCGCGGCGTGCAGCGCGCCTGCGCCGAGGCCGCCGGACGAGCCGGCCGCGGCCCCCACCGCCGCGGCCCCGCCGCCGCTCGCCGCGCCTGCCGCGCTCCCGGCAGGGGGAGCTCGCCTTCCGTACCCGCAGACCGCGAAGCGGCCGGTCACGAACGAGTACCATGGCACAAAGGTCGTCGACGACTACCAGTGGCTCGAGGACGCGAGCTCTCCCGAGGTCCAGCGCTGGATCGCGGAGCAGAACCGGCTCTCGCGCGGCTACCTCGACGCGCTGCCCGCGCGCGGCGCCGTCCGGGCGCGCGTGCAGGAGATCCTGTCGGCGACCTCGGCGAACTACTACGCGCTCGACGACGCCGGCGGGCAGCTCTTCGCGCTCAAGGACCAGCCGCCGAAGCAGCAGCCGTTCCTCGTGGTCCTGAGGTCGGCGAGCGAGCCCGCCTCCGAGCGGATCCTCGTCGACCCGGAGGTCGTCGACCCGAAAGGGCACACGACCATCGACTGGTTCGTCCCCTCGCGCGACGGCAAGAAGGTGGCTGTCTCGCTGTCCGAGGGCGGCACCGAGAACGGCACCGTGCGCGTCTACGACGTCGCGACAGGCAAGGAGACGGGCGACACAATCCCTTACGCGAGCAGCGGCACGGCGGGCGGCAGCCTCGCCTGGAGCGGCGACGGCAAGGGGTTCTATTTCACCCGCCACCCGCGCCCCGGCGAGCGCCCGCAGGAGGACATGGGCTTCTTCCAGCAGATCTACTTCCACAAGCTCGGCGCGCCGGAGAAGGAAGACAGGTACTCGCTCGGCAAGGAATTCCCCCGCATCGCCGAGGTGGAGCTCACGACGAGCGAGAGCGGCAGGCTCGTGCTCGCCAGCGTGCAGAACGGCGATGGCGGCGAGTACTGGCACTACCTCCTCGACGCCTCGGGCCAATGGACCCGCTTCGCCGACCTGCCCGACAAGATCATCCACGCCGGGTTCGGCGCCGACGACCGGCTCTACCTCCTGTCGCGCAAGGACGCGCCGCGCGGCAAGGTGGTGCGCCTCGCGCCGGGCAAGCTGGATCTCGCGAAGGCGGAGCTCGTGGTGCCCGAGAGCGAGGCGGTGATCCAGGGCTTCTTGCCCACGAGGGGGCGGCTCTACGTCCGGGATCTGCTCGGCGGCCCGTCGCAGGTCCGCGTCTTCGATCTGAAGGGCAAGGCGCTCGGGACCGTGCCGATCCCGCCGGTCTCGTCGGTGCGGCAGCTCGTGCGCGCGACCGGCGACGACCTGCTCTTCCGCGGGGTCAGCTACACAGAGCCCGCGGCCTGGTTCGCGTACTCGGCCAGGGACGGCAAGGTGACGAAGACGCCGCTCGCGATGACCGCCCCCGTCTCCTATGCCGACGTGGAGGTCGTCCGCGAGGCGTGCGCGTCGAAGGACGGGACCCAGGTGCCCATCAGCATCCTGCGCCGCAAGGACACGGCCCTCGACGGGACCGCGCCGGCGCTGCTCACCGGATACGGGGGTTACGGGCTCAGCGTATCTCCCGGGTTCAACCCGATCTGGCGGCTGTGGTTCGACCAGGGAGGGGTGTTCGCGGTCGCCAACCTGCGGGGCGGCGGTGAGTTCGGCGAGGCGTGGCACCGCGGGGGCAACCTGACGAAGAAGCAGAACGTCTTCGACGACTTCGCGGCGTGCGCGAAGCACCTCGTCGACCGGCGCATGACGAGCCCGGACCGGCTCGCGATCATGGGCGGCTCGAACGGCGGCCTGCTGATGGGCGCGCAGCTCACGCAGCACCCGGAGATGGTTAAGGCGGTGGTCTCGCACGTCGGCATCTACGACATGCTCCGGGTGGAGCTGACGCCGAACGGGGCGTTCAACGTGACCGAGTTCGGCACGGTCAAGGACCCGGAGCATTTCAAGGCGCTCCACGCCTACTCGCCGTACCATCACGTCAAGGACGGGACCGCGTACCCGGCCACGCTGCTCCTGACGGGCGCGAACGACGCGCGGGTGGACCCGTTCCATTCGCGGAAGATGGCGGCGCGGATGCAGGCGGCCACGTCGAGCTCGGCGCCCATCCTGCTCAGGGCGAGCGGCTCGACGGGCCACGGGATCGGGACGCCGCTCTCGGAGGAGATCGAGGAGCAAGCCGACGTGTTCGCGTTCCTCTTCAAGCAGCTCGGGCTCGATGCGCCGCCGGCGAAGGAGAAGGCGGCGCTCCGGTGATCGAGCGTCCGCGGCCGCCGGGGGGGCGGCCGCGGACCGGTCATGACGCGGCTCGCCTCACCAGGTGGTGAAGTAGGCCCACGCCGGGTCGCCGGCGGCGGCCTGGAAGCAGTAGCCGCCGTTCCGCTCGGCGGGCGGCGTGACGTTGCCGCCGTTGCAGGTCACGGCCGCGCCGTTGATCGCGAGCGAGCGCCCGTTGATGAAGTTACCGCAGTTGATGCCGCTCAGGTTCGCCGTGGTCTCGAAGCAGCGCGCGCCGGTGCCGAGATTGCCCGAGCTGTAGCCCGGGCCTGTGAACACGGTGGGGCTCGTGCACAGGTTGCTGCACGGCGCCGTCCCGGTGCTGGGCTGGCAGATCCCGGCCACGCAGTTCTGGCTCGTGCAGTCCGCGCCTGTGTTGCACGTATCGCCGTTCGCGCAGTCGGCCGTGCACGTGCCGCCGCAGTCGACGTCGGTCTCGGTGCCGTTCTGCACGCCGTCGGTGCAGGTCGGCGCGGTGCCGCCGTTGATCACGCTCACCCCGAGGGCCTGGAGCCACGACGTCACCGGGTAGCGCGCCCCGGTGTCGAGCCGCGTGTGCCAGTTGGTCTGCGAGGGAGCCGGGCCGCTCCAGCCGGACGGGAACGTGTAATAGGCATTGACGCCCACGACCACGAGATCGGTCGAGCTCTGGCGATAGAGCGGGCCGCCCGAGTCGCCGGGGCACAGGCTGGCGTAGCTCGTGCTGCTGGCGTAGCCCGGCGTGAGCACGTACGCCGCCGCGACGTCGTTGATGGCGGGGCCGGAGACGTAGGAGCCGGGGTGATTCAGGATCGAGGAAGGCGACGCGCTGAGGTTCTGGAGCTTGAAGAGGCCGCCGCCCGAGCCGCTCGGGTCCTCGCAGCCGTAGCCGGTCGCCACGACGGGATCTCCCACCGCGACCGGCGCCCCGTCCACCACGGCCGCCGGGATCGTCGGCGAGAGCTCGTTGACGACGACGAGCGCGAGGTCGGGCGTGTACCCCGGGTTCAGGACGTTGACCGCGCAATCGGTCGCTCCCCCCGACAGCGCGGCGGCGCAGTCCTCGATCCACTCCGGGTGGAGGTACGTCTGCTGGATCGTCAGGTTGACGTACGGCGAGAGCGGGGGCGTGTTGTCGGTGGTGACCGAGTACGAGCTGCCCGGCCCGTAGGCCGGGTGCACGGTGGCCGTGAACTCGTCATCCACGCAGTGAGCGGCGGTCAGGAAGTGCCGTGGCCCGACCTTCGCCACGGTGCACCCCGGGCCGGCGACCGTCGACGCATACTGCGATTCGAGGGCCGGCTGCCCCCCGATCAGCGCGTCGTCCGTCGCGGCGATCTCCTCGGAGGTCTCGCCGTAGCCCTCCACGCTGCAGGCGACAAGGCACAATGAGAGCAAAGCATATACAGGTGCGCGCACGGGTTGCTTCTCCTGTCGCTCCGAGGATCCCGATACCCCGCGCTTCGTCGCCCGCCTTGCGCCGCGTGCCCGTGGGGCTGCGATCTCCGTCTGTCGGGCGCGCGCTCGACGCGATGGACACGTGCCGTGTCTCGCTCTGCGAGGCGCGAACGTCAGCGGAGGACGCGTCCCGTCGGGGTCCCACGTCGAGCGCAAGGGGAGGCGCGGCTGTCCAGCGGGACCGCCCGCGCGAGGTCGCGTGGAATCGGCGCGACGACGGGTGTTTAAATCAGCCGCCAGCGTCCTTCCAGCTCGAAGGCAGCATGGACGTTATGCATCGCGTGCATGAGGTCGCCCGGTCGCCATGGCGGCGTCACACGGCCGGGAGCCGGAGGCGCGGCGCTCCCCCCGTGCCGCCGGCCACGCCCGCGAGCCCGGGTCGGGTGGGGCGCGCCGCCCGCTCCTGGCCGTTGACTCTGAACCGATTAAGTGCTCTGCTCGCGCGCTCTGTCGTGAGCCCGCGATCGGGCGCCGAGCGGCGGCTCGTCCCGCCGCGCTGCCCGTTGCAAGCCCCGCCGCGCAGGGGGTAGCCTGCCCGGGCTCGCGCGACCCGCGCGGCAGGGTGTGAATCTTCAGAGAGAGAGGGAGTCACCGTGAGGTCACGCACGATCGATGCCGTAGCCGCATTTGCCCTGTTCGCCCTCGGAGCCGCCGCGTGCGGCAAGAGCGGGGGCGACGCGCCGTCGTCGTCGTCGTCCTCGCCGTCAGGGTCGGCCGCGGCGGCTTCGCCGGGGGCCGCGCCGGTGATGCTGTCGTACTGGGCGAGCAACCAGGCGCCCAGCGTGGAAGACGACAAGAAGATCCTGCAGCCCGAGCTCGACAAGTTCGAGAAGCAGACCGGGATCAAGGTCAAGCTCGAGGTCATCCCCTGGTCGGACCTGCTCAACCGGATCCTCGGCGCCACAACGAGCGGCAAGGGCCCCGACGTCCTCAACATCGGCAACTCGTGGTCTGCGTCGCTCCAGGCGACCGGAGCGTTCCTGCCGTTCGACGACGCCGCGCTGGCCAAGATCGGCGGCAAGGACCGGTTCATCCCGGCGAGCATGTCGGCCACCGGCGCGCCGGGCCAGCCGCCCGCCTCGGTGCCGCTCTACGGGCTCGCTTACGGGCTCTTCTACAACAAGAAGATGTTCGCCGACGCGGGCGTCGAGAAGCCGCCGGCCACGTGGGCGGAGCTCATCACGGTCGGCAAGAAGCTGACCGACGCGAAGAGCGGCCGTTACGGCCTCGCCATCATGGGCGCGAGCTACAGCGAGAACGCCCATTTCGCGTTCATGTTCGGCCGCCAGCAGGGCGCCAAGATCTTCGACGGCAAGCAGGCGCGCTTCGACGACCCGGAGATGGTCACCGGCGTCAAGCAGTACATCGACCTGCTCAGCGTCCACAAGGTCGTGAACCCGAGCAACGCCGAGTACGTGAACGACACGCAGATCCTCAAGGACTTCGCCGGCGGCAAGGCGGCGATGCTCATGATCCAGAGCTACGCCGCCACGGCGATCGAGCAGAACGGCCTCCCCCGCGACGCCTACGGCGTGGCGCCGATGCCGCTGCCCGACCCGCTGCCCGCGAACGGCAAGCGGGTGAACAGCCACGTCGCCGGCATCAACCTCGCCGTCTTCGAGGACAGCAAGAACAAGGACGCTGCGCTCAAGCTCGTCGCCTTCATGACCAGCGCCGAGGAGCAGAAGATCCTGAACGCCGCCTTCAACTCCCTCCCGGTCGTGACGGAGGCCTACTCGGATGAGCGCTTCAAGACCGCGAACATCCAGGTGTTCCAGAAGGTGCTCGCCGACACGGCGGAGTCGATGCCGATGATCGAGGAGACGGCGCAGTTCGAGACGCTCGTGGGCACGGCCATGAAGGATCTCCTGGCCGAGGCCGCCTCCGGCAAGGCGGTGGACGAGGCCGCGATCCGCGCCAAGCTGACCAGGGCCAACCAGCAGATGGCGAGCGGCAAGTAATGCAGGAGGGCAGCGCGGGGGGCGCCGGGGGGGACGCGCCCGGGCTCGCCGGGGCGGCCACCGCGGCGCGCGGCGTCGCGAGGCCGCGGGTGGGCTCGCGCTGGCCGCGGGCGTTTCCGTACGTCCTCCTGCTGCCCGCGCTCGTCGCCGAGCTCGCCGTGCACATCGTCCCGATGTTCGTCGGGACGTGGATGAGCTTCCTCCAGCTCACGCAGCGCCATATCCGCCACTGGGGCAAGGCGCCGTTCGCGGGGCTCGCCAACTACCGCATCGCGGTCGACTTCAGCTCTCCTGTCGGCGTCGAGCTCCTGCGCTCCTTCGCGGTCACGGTCGCCGTCAGCGTCCTCGTGGTCGGCGGCTCGTGGCTCCTCGGGACGGCCGCCGCGGTCGCGCTGCAGAGGCCGTTCCGCGGCCGCTCGGCGCTGCGGACGCTGTTCCTCGTCCCGTTCGCGATGCCGATCTTCACCGGCGTCATCACGTGGAGCTTCATGCTCCAGCGCGACACGGGCATCGTGAACACGGTGCTCGTCGATCAGCTCGGCCTGGTCCAGGAACGCCCGTTCTGGCTGCTCGGCGACAACAGCTTCGTCAGCCTGGTGGTGGTGGCGATCTGGCGGACGTGGCCGTTCGCCTTCCTCACGGTGACGGCGGGCCTGCAGGCCATCCCGTCGGATCTCTACGAGGCGGCCAGCGTCGACGGCGCCGGCCCGTGGACGCGCTTCCGGTCGATCACGCTCCCGATGCTCCGCCCGGTCAACCAGGTGCTGCTGCTCGTCCTCTTCCTGTGGAGCTTCAACGACTTCACGACGCCGTACACGCTCTTCGGGCGGGCGGCGCCGCCAGAGGCCGACGTCATCGCGATCCACATCTACCAGGCGTCGTTCATCACCTGGAACTTCGGGCTGGGCTCGGCGATGTCCGTGCTCCTGGTCGGCTTTTTGCTCGTCGTCACGACAGGCTATCTCTTGATCACCGGCAGGAGCGCTCGCCATGCGTGAGGCTGCGTGGGTCGTCTGGTTGCGGCGCGCCGTGCTCGCGGCGCTCTCGGTCTTCACCGTCATCCCGCTCTACGTGATGCTGATCTCGGCGATCAAGCCGCTGCGCGACGTCCAGGGGCCCTTCACCTGGGTGCCGACGGAGGTCACGCTGCAGCCGTTCGTGGACATGTGGCGGACCGTGCCGCTCGCGCGGTACTTCGTGAACAGCGCGGTCGTCGCGGCCGCCGCGACGGTGCTCTCGGTGACGCTGGCGATCCTCGCCGGGTATGCGGTGAGCCGTTACCGCTTCTGGGGCCGGCGCGTGTTCCTTACCACCGTGCTGTCGACGCAGATGTTCCCCGGGATCCTGTTCTTGCTCCCGCTGTTTCTCCTCTTCGTCACGGTCGAGCGGGCCACCGGGCTCGAGCTGCACGGGACGCGGCTCGGCCTCATCCTCACGTACCTGACGTTCTCACTGCCGTTCTCGATCTGGCTCATCGCCGGGTATTTCGACACCATCCCGCGCGAGCTCGACGAGGCGGCGCTGGTGGACGGCGCCGGGCCGCTCACCGCGCTCCTCCGGGTCGTGCTCCCGGCGGCCAAGCCGGGCGTGGTCGCGGTCGCGATCTATGCCTTCATGACGGCGTGGGGAGAGGTCCTGTTCGCCTCGGTGCTCACCGGCGACGACGGCCGCACCCTGGCCGTGGGGCTGCAGGGGTATGCGACGCAGTCGAACATCTACTGGAACCAGGTGATGGCCGCCTCGGTGGTCGTCAGCGTGCCCGTGGTGGCCGGGTTTCTCCTGCTCCAGCGCTACCTCGTCCAGGGGCTCACCGCGGGCGCCGTGAAGACCTGACCGCTCGGGGCGTGCGTTCGCGTCGATCCAGGTCGGCCATGACCAGGAGCCAGGACAGCTCCGTCGAGACATGGTATGCGAGCCCCATGTCCAGAGACGTCGAGCTCCAGTGTCGTTGCGGGAAGGTCCATGGATGGGTGCGCGATGCCGCGCCGAGCACGGTGAACCGCGCCGTCTGCTACTGCAACGACTGTCAGGCATTCCTGCACCATCTCGGCCGCGCCGACCTGCTCGACGAGCACGGCGGCTCGGACATCGTGCAGGTCGCTCCTTCGTCGATGTCGTTCGACCGCGGCAGCGAGCTCATCACCGCCGTGCGCCTCACGCCGAAGGGCCTCTATCGCTGGTACGCGAGCTGTTGCAAGACGCCGCTCGGCAACACGCTCACGCCGCGGCTGCCGTTCGTCGGCATCGTCACCGCGCTGTTCCAGCAAGCGCCGAGCGCACGCCCGTGCGACGAGGTGTTCGGCGCGCCGCGCGGCGGGATCTTCGGCAAGTTCGCGGTCGGCGAGCCGCCGCCCGGGTCGGTGAAGCCGAACGTGCGCCTCCTCGCGCGCACGATCCGAACGCTGCTCGGCTGGAAGCTCCGCGGCAAGGCGTGGCCACACCCGTTCTTCGACCGCGCGAGCGGCCATCCGAAGCACCCGGTCACGGTGCTTTCCCCGGCCGAGCGCGACGCGCTGCGCCCGCTGTGCGGCCCGCGCCCCGCGCGCGGATGACGCGCCGGAACGCCGGGGGAGCCCTCGCGGCGCCGCCGGAGCCGACGTCCCAGGGGGACTGATCCGGCGTGATCGGATCCGATCGGACGACAACCTCCCTGACCTGAGGCGGCGGCCTCACGCTGAACGGACGAGCGGGATGCTGCTGCTGGCGCAGCACCCCGGAAGCACGGAGCTGCTGCTGGCGCAGCACCCGCTGCCCGCCTCATGGGCGTTTCGTCCGTTAAAACGGATCCGGGCCTTGGCACGCCGCCTGCTATCCCCTGCAAGCACCAGCTGAGCACGCGTCGGCGAGGAGCGCGACCCAGGCTTCGAGGGCTCGATCACGAGCGACGCGACGCCAGCCGCACCCGCTTGTCCTCTTTCGCAATCCCATGAAGCACCTGTTGGTTCGCCTCGCCGCCGTGTCGCTCGCGCTGATCCGCCTCGTGGACCGCTGTCCTCCGTACGGGACAGAGGGCAACCCGAGGTAGCCGGCGCTCCGGCTCGAGAGCTCACCTTACCAGGCCAAGCGAACGCGGCCCGGCAGTCCCGCCGGCGACCGCGCGAGGAGAATACCGTCATGGGAACCACGCAGTTGAAGAAGCCGTCGCGCTCGAGGGCGCTCCGCGCCAACCTCGATTACCCGGTCATCGACACCGACCTGCACACCATCGAGTTCGCGCCGATCCTGGAGGATTACATCGCGAAATACGGCGGTGCGAGCGCGGTCGACGAGTTCCGCGAGGCCATCAACCGCGGCTTCGGCTACCTGAGCAACGAGTGGTACGAGCTCTCGCCGGAGCAGCGCGCCGCCCGGCGCGCGACGCGCCCGCCGTGGTGGGCTCTCCCGACGAAGAACACCCTGGACCTCGCGACGGTGTCGCTGCCCCGGCTGCTCCACGAGCGCCTGGAGGAGTCCGGCACGGACTACGCCGTTCTGTTCCCGAACGTCTCCACCTTCGCCACCCACGTGGGCAAGCAGGATCTCCGTCGCGTGCTCGTCCGCGCGGTCAACCACTATCACGCCGACGTCTACCGGCCTTACGCCGACCGGCTCACCCCCGTCGCCGCCATCCCGCTGCACACCCCGGAGGAGGGCGTGGAGGAGCTCGAGTTCGCGGTCCACCAGCTCGGCCTGAAGGTCGCGCTCATCCCGGGCAACCTCCGCCGGCCCATCCGGGAGATCGCCGACAAGTATCCGTCGCGCCACCATCCCGACGTCGCGCGGCACGCGAACTGGCTGGACACGTTCGGCGTGGACAGCGAGCACAACTACGATCCGTTCTGGGCCAAGGCGGTCGCGCTCAAGACCGTGTTGACCACCCACTCCGCCGGGATGGGGTGGACGAGCCGCAGCTCGGTCACGAGCTACATGTACAACCACATCGGCCACTTCGCCTCTGCCTCGGAGGCGCTGGCGAAGTCGCTCTTCTTCAGCGGAGTGACGCGGCGATTCCCGGATCTTCGCGTCGGCTTCCTCGAGGGGGGCGCGGCCTGGGGCGCGACGCTCTACGCCGATCTCGTCGGCCACTGGGAGAAGCGCAACGGAAAGGCCGTTCAGAACTACAACCCCGATCATATCGACGCCAAGCTGCTCCATGCGCTGTACAAGGAGTATGGCGGCAAGGAGGTCGAGGCGCGCCTCGGCGACATCAACGCCGTCCTCGGCGGCGCGCTCGGCGTGTCGAACAACTCCCGGAGGCAGCCGCAGGATCCGCGCGCGCTCGACGACTTCGCGGCGGCGGGCATCGAGCGGATCGAGGACATCCGCGATCGCTACGTGCCGAACTTCTACTTTGGCTCGGAGGCGGACGACCCGACCATCGCGTACGCGTTCAACACCAAGGTGAACCCCCTCGGCGTGCAGCTCAACGCCTTCTGGGCGTCGGACAGCGGGCACTGGGATGTTCCCGACCTCACCGAGGTGCTCGCGGACACGTGGAGCCTCGTCGAGCGCGGGGCGCTGACGGAGGCGAACTTCCGCGACCTCGTGTTCACGCACCCGTACAGCTTCTTCGCCGGCAAGAATCCGGAGTTCTTCAAGGGCACCGCCGTGGAGCAGAAGCTCCAAAAGGAAAAGGCGGCCTGACAGGCCGGGCGCCGCGCCGGGCTCGCCCCCATGAGCCCCGCGCGGCGCTGACGCGGAGCCGAGCCTCGAGCTCCGCAGGGCCCTGGTAGACCCGCCTGCGACACTCCAATCATGCGTGACGATACAACGAGCTTTCGGGATCGATGGATGACAACGTTTGACCCTTCCAGAAGAGCCTCATGGGCGGCCCTCGCGTGCGGGCTCGTCCTCAGCGCGGGACGGGCGCACGCGCAGGGCGCCCCCGGCGCTGCGCAGCCGGCGCCGCCCGGCGCTGCACCCGCCGCGCCCGCCGCGCCCGGCGCAGCGCCCCCCGCACCCGCCGCACCCGCCGCAGCGCAGCCGGCTGCGCCCGGCGCGGGCTCCCCTCCGGGGGACGCCGCGGCGCCGCAGCCAGGCGCTGGCGCGGCGGCGGCGGAGCCCGCGGCCGAGATACCGGACTACGATCCCAACGAGGTGACGCAGGACGATCTGCGGGGGTTGAGCTCCGATGTAGAAAACTTCAAGTTTCAATGGCAGCGCGAGCGTGACCTGCACACCGCCCGCACGACCCGCGGACTCCTCATCGGAGGGGTCATCCAGACGCGCGTCGGGTGGAGCGATGAGCCCGTGAGCTCTGCGACCGTCAATGACCGCAGGGTGACGTTCAGCATCGGCGCGGCGCTCCTCTCGTTCAACGGCTCGCTCTATCGAGACTACGAGGAAGGGCGCAACCTGACCTACCAGCTGCGCTTCGGCGCCTCGCCGCAGCAGGCCACGAACAACAGCTTCCTCAACCTCCTCGACGCTCAGATCTCGTACTCTCCGGTCCCCACGATCAGCCCGGAAGAGTCCACCCTCCTGATCACCCTGGGGCAGCAGCTCTTGCCGTTCGGCCTGGAGGTGCCGGCCAACGAGGAGCTCAAGCCGGTCATCACGAACGCCCAGTTCACGAGTCGGCTGGGGCTCGCCCGGCGCGACATCGGGCTCATCGTCCGCGGCGACCTGTTCCCTCAGGTCGACTACGGCTACGACTACCGCGTCGGCACGCTGGCGTACGCGCTCGGCGTCATCGATGGGAACGGCCCCAACACGACCGACGACAACACCGAGAAGGACTTCATCGGGCGCCTCGCGTTCACCGTCCCGACCGACTACCACTCGTGGCTCCGGCAGATCACGCTGGGCGGGAGCGTCTATTTCGGCTGGCAGAACACGTTCCTCAAGGACGAGAAGAAGACGCTGTCGGGGAAGGGGATCAAGCGCCGGTACGGCGCCGATCTCTACTACAACCACTTCCCGTTCGGGATCACGTACGAGTTCATCTACGGCCAGGACGAGGTGACGCTCGGCACGACGGCCGAGGACCCGCGGAAGACCGAGCTGAAGAGCGTCGCGCACGTGGCGACGTTCTTCTACAGCTTCGGCGCGCAGTTCCTGAAGAGCATGAGGAACCAGGGGAGGTACGACGACTGGTGGCCGAAGACCTACCAGCCGTTCGTCCGCATCGACACGTTCGATCCGGACCTCGACCAGGCGAGGAGCCGCGTCGACACCTACACGCTCGGTCTCAACGTGTTCTTCGCGGAGACGTCGAAATTTCAGCTGAACTACAACAGGCGGAACGACCGCGCGGACACGCTCGGGGCGGGGAACGAGGTGCTCGCTCAGCTCCAGGGCGGCTTCTAGACACCATTTCGCCCGTAGACAGATGCAGGAAGAAGGCAGTTCATGAAAAGACTTATCACGATACTGAAGCTCGCTTTTGTGGTGTTCCTGGCGCTCCCGGCGGGCGCGGCCCTCGCGGACGCGCCGAAGGTCATCCGGATCGGGTTCGCCAGCGTCGGCGTCGGCAACCGGCCCGTCGTCGGCGGGAGCAGCCTGAGCGTTGTGCACGGGCGAGGGCTCCTCGAGGAGGAGTTCAAGCGCGACAACGTGAAGATCGAGTGGTCGTTCTTCCGGGGGGCTGGCCCCGCGGTGAACGAGGCCTATGCCAACGGCCTCCTCGACTTCGCGCTGCAAGGCGATCTCCCGTCGACCATCGGGAGGGCCGGAGGGCTGAAGACCAAGGTCCTCGCGGGGACGGCCATCCGGCAGCACACGTACCTGGCGGTGCCCGCCGACTCCCCGGTCACGTCGCTGGCCGACCTGAAGGGCAAGAAGGTCGCGATCTTCAAGGGGACGAACATCCAGCTCGCGATCGCGAAGATCCTCGCGGGGAGCGGGCTGACCGAGCGCGACCTGCGCGTCATCAACATGGACACCGCGACCGCCAAGGCGGCGCTGGCGACCAAGGACATCGACGCTGCGTTCGGTGGGGCCGACCTCCTGTCGCTCAGGGACCAGGGGATCGTGAAGATCGTCTACTCGACGAAGAGCCAGTCGCCGACGTTCCTCCGGAACGCTCACCTGATCGTCACCGAGGAGTTCGCGAACAAGTACCCGGACGCGACGAAGCGGGTGGTGAAGGTCCTCGTCCAGGCGGCCCACTGGGTCTCGGAGAACGAGAAGAACCCGGCCGCCGTCTACCAGCTGTGGTCGAAGTCCGGGGTGCCCTTCGCGAACTACAAGGAGGACCACACGGGCGAGTCGCTGAAGGTCCGCTCGAGCCCGCTCTTCGACGAGTTCCTGGTCGCCCGCTACAAGAGCGCCGTCGCCGACGCGAAGAAGTTCGGGCTCATCCGGAACACGTTCGACGTCGACGCGTGGATCGATCAGCGCTTCCTGAGGGAAGCGCTCAAGGAGCTGAACCTCGAGCGCTACTGGCCGGAGTTCGACGCGGGCGGCAACCTGAAGCGCCCCGGCAGCTGAGCTCCGCTCGCGCTTCAGAGCCGGATAGCCGAGCGCGACCGCCGCCGTGAGCCAGGCGGCGGTCGCGCCGTGAGAAAGGCACTCAAGAGATGACTCAGTCCACAGTTCACAGCGATCAGCCGGACATTGCGTACAACCTCGCGCCGTCGCGGGCGGCGCTCCCCGGCACGGCGGTCTCGCGGCTCGGGTCGAAGGCGGCGAGCGCGGCGCTCGGGCTCTGCCTCCCGGCGGCGCTCTTCGTCGCGTGGAGCGTGGCGGCGGAGCGCGAGCTCGTCCCGCCGCAGATCCTCCCCGCGCCGGGCGTCGTCTGGGCGACCCTCGTCGATCTCGTGCGCACGGGGGACCTGCCCAGCAACATCGCCATCAGCCTTGGACGCGTGCTCGCCGGGTTCGCCGCGGGCAGCGCCGCCGGCCTGCTGCTCGGCGTCGGCATGGGGCTCTCGCGGCGCGTCGAGGACTACCTGCATCCGACGTTCAAGGCGCTCAGCCAGGTGCCCGTGCTCGGCTGGCTACCGCTGCTCATGATGATCGTGGGCATCGGCGAGCCGCTCAAGCTGATCCTCATCGCGCAGGCGAGCCTCGTCCCGATCGCCCTGAACACGCTCCAGGGCATCCGCGGCGTGCCCCGCTCGTACTTCGAGGTCGCGCGGGTCTATCGGTTCTCGCGCGCGCAGCTGCTCCGCAAGGTGGTGCTCCCCTCGGCGGTCCCCTCGATCTTCGTCGGGATACGGTACGGGCTCACGCAAGCGTGGCTCGCGCTCGTGACCGTCGAGCTGCTCGCGTCGTCCGAGGGGCTCGGGTACCTGATCGTGTGGGGGCGGCAGCTCTTCCAGCTCGACCTCGTGCTCGCGTCGATCCTCGTCGTGGGCGTCGTCGGCCTCCTGCTCGACTCGGGGCTCGGGAAGATCGAGGCGCGCCTCCTCCACTGGCGCCGCGGGGCGGTGTGACCTCTCGCGAGGTGGTCCTATCATGAACTCAAAAGCTCACTTCTCCATCGGCGCGAGGGCGCGCCGGGGTCTGTCGCTCCCGATCGCCCTGCTCGCGGGCTGGACGCTCGCCTGCGCGTATGGCCTCGTCAATACTCACATCCTGGTCCCGCCGCAGGCGGTCTTCGCGGCCGCGAAGGCGCAGCTCGCGAGCGGCGGTCTGCTCGAACACCTGCAGGCGAGCCTCGCCCGGGATCTCGCCGGGTTCACCCTGGGTACGACGCTCGGCCTCCTGGTCGGCGGCGCGATGGGGCTGTCGCGCCTCGCCGACAGGCTGCTCGGCCCGAGCTTCCACGCCGCGAAGCAGGTGGCGCTGTTCGCGTGGATCCCGCTCATGTCCGTGTGGCTCGGGTCCGGCGAGGCCGCCAAGGTCGTCCTCATCGCGCTCGCGGCGTTCTACCCGGTGGTCGTGAACACCCACGAGGGGGTCCGGAGCGTCGGGATAGAGCACATCGAGATCGCCCGCGTGTTCAGGTTCTCGCGCTGGCAGGTCCTGCGCAAGGTCATCCTCCCGGCGGCCACGCCGTCGATCTTCGCGGGCGTCCAGCAGGCGCTCATCTACGCGTGGCTTGGCACCATCGGCGCCGAGTACCTGCTGGAGCCCGCTCCGGGGGTGGGCAACCTGATGACCGACGGACGCGAGCGGTTCGCCATGGACATCGTGCTGCTCGGGGTGCTCGTGACGGGCCTCGTCGGGTTCGGGCTGAACACCGTCGCCTCGGTCGTGGAGAGCCGCCTGCTCCGCTGGCGCGTCCGCAGCGTGTGACAATTCAAGGAGTCGATCATGAGTGAGCCCGAAGTCATCAGCATTCGAGATGTGAGCAAGAAATACGTCGTCAAGGACGAGGTGCTCCCGGTCCTGGACGGGCTGAACCTGACCATCGAGCCCGGCGAGTTCGTGAGCATCGTGGGCACGAGCGGGTGCGGCAAATCGACGCTCCTCAAGCTGGTCATCGGCCTCGACGACGACTACCAGGGCGAGATCCTCGTCGGCGGATCGCGCGTCCGGGGGACGAGCCTCGATCGGGGCATCGTGTTCCAGGAGCACCGGCTTTTCCCGTGGCTCACCATCGAGCAGAACGTGGCGCTCGGGCTGGAGAACTCGACGTTGTCGAGCGACGAGAAGGCGCGGGCCGTCAAGGAGCACATCGCCCTCGTGGGCCTGTCCGGCTTCGAGCGCGCCTATCCGCACCAGCTCTCCGGCGGGATGGCGCAGCGGGCGGCCATCGCCCGCGGGCTCGTCAACAGGCCGAGCATCCTGCTCCTCGACGAGCCGTTCGGCGCGCTCGACGCGCTCACGCGCACGAAGCTGCAGCAGGAGCTCCAGCGCATCTGGCAGCAGGAGGGGATCACCATGGTCCTCGTGACCCACGACGTGGAAGAGGCGGTGTTCCTGGGCGACAGGGTGGTCGTGCTCCAGCCGCGGCCGGGGCGCATCAAGCGCGTCGTCCCCGTCGGCGTCCCGCACCCGCGCGATCGGACGGACCACGCGCTGAAGACCCTCGCGGACGAGGTCCGCAGCTACATCCTCGAGACGCCGAGAGGCTCGTAGAAGCTCGGGCGAGGCAGCGAGCTGCCCGGCCTCGGGTGGCGCGCTTCCTGGTGATCGTCTGCCGATCGCCGCAATCTCCGACAGTACCAACAGATTCCATTGTCAATGTAATGCGGGGCGCTGCGCTGCGCGGAGGTGAGCGTCCACCGCGGGCAGCCGCCGTGCCGCGCCGGCCCCCGATTTTCCCGGCGGGCCGCGCAATCGCCTCACCGATGCGAGTTGTCGCTTGGCAAGACCGACTCATCCGTTATAATGGATACGCATCCGTTGGTGAAGTACACGGCGAACGTCTATGACAATACCGCTGCTTGCGCTCCCTCACGTCGGTTCCACTCCTCCTTCGGTCCGCGCGAGGGCATTCGTCTTCGAGGACCCGCGATCGCGGGAGCTGCTCGAACGCATCCACCAGCTCGCGCCGAGCGACGCGACGCTGCTGATCACGGGCGAGACAGGGACGGGGAAGGAGATCGTCGCCCGCCACATCCATGAGCTGAGCCGCCGGAACAAGGAGCCCTTCGTCACCGTGAACTGCGGTGCGTGGTCCGAATCGTTGATCGAGAGCGAGCTCTTCGGTCACGAGCGGGGCGCGTTCACCGGGGCGATCGGGGCCAAGGCGGGCTGGTTCGAGTCGGCGGACGGCGGCACGCTGTTCCTCGACGAGATCGGCGATCTGTCGCTGCCGCTGCAGGTGAAGCTGCTCCGGGTGCTGCAGGAGCGCGAGGTCGTGCGGCTCGGGTCGCGCCAGCCGATACCCATCGACGTGCGGCTCATCGCGGCGACCAACGTCAACCTGGAAGAGGCGGTTGTCGCGCGCAAATTCCGCGAGGATCTGTTCTATCGATTGAATGTCGCGACGCTCGCGCTCTCGCCTTTGCGCGAGCGGCCCGGCGACATCCTCGCGCTCGCGCGTTACTTCCTCGACCTGTACACGACCCGGCTCGGCTCCGGCCCCGTCACGCTCTCGCGGGAGGCCGCGGAGCGCCTCGTGGAGCACCCCTGGCCTGGCAACATCCGCGAGCTGGAGAACGCGATCCATCACGCCCTCCTTGTGTGCCACGGCAGCCGGATCGCCGTGGCCGATCTGCGGCTCTCGACGCTCCTGCCGAAGACGCCGGCGCCGCCGCCCGGCAATGCGCAGCGGAGCTCGCTGGAGGACGCGCTGCTCGACCTCTTCGACCAGAATGTCCCGAACCTCTACGAGCACGTCGAGGAGACGATCATCCGCGCCGCCTACCAGTACTGCGAGCGCAATCAGCTCCAGACTGCGAGGTTGCTCGGCATCAGCCGGAACGTGGTGCGCGCTCGCCTCGCCCAGTTCGGCGAGCTCGCGCGGCGCTCGCGCTCGTGCAGCCCCGCCCCTGGCGCATCCGCGTGCGGGGCGGGCGGCCCCCTCAACCACGCCGGCAAGATCGAGACGGGCGCCGCCGCGGCCGCGCATGGATGAGCTCAGCTCAGGTAGGAGGAAGCATGAGCAACAAGATCGAGTTTCACAACGTGAGCAAGACGTTCGCCGTCAAGGGGCCGTCGGGGTCGAAGGAGGGCGCGCGGTTCACGGCGATCGAGGACCTCTGCCTCGACGTGAGGGCGGGCGAGCTGATGGTCCTCGTCGGGCCGAGCGGTTGCGGTAAATCGACGCTGATCGACCTGCTCGGCGGGCTGTCCAAGCCGAGCAGCGGGAAGCTCCTGCTCGACGGCAAGCCCATCACGGGGCCGGCCCTCGACCGGGGGATCGTGTTCCAGCAATATGCGCTCTTCCCCTGGAGGACGGCGCTCGAGAACGTCGAGTTCGGCCTCGAGGCCAAGGGCGTCCCGGTGGGCCAGCGCCGGGACATCGCCCGCAGCTACCTGGATCTGGTGAGCCTCTCGGGCTTCGAGGATCGGCATCCACACGAGCTGTCGGGCGGCATGAAGCAGCGCGTGGCCATCGCCAGGAGCCTCGCCTACGACCCGGAGGTGCTGATGATGGACGAGCCGTTCGCGGCGCTCGACGCGCAGACGCGGGAGTCGCTGCAGGCCGAGCTGCTCCGTATCTGGGAGAGGTCGCGCAAGACGATCCTCTTCATCACGCACAGCATCGATGAGGCGGTGTTCCTCGGTCAGCGGGTCGCGGTCATGACCTCGCGGCCCGGCCGCGTGAAGCGGGTCATCGACATCCCGCAGGAGCTCCGGGGCTACGAGGACGCGCGGTCGACGCCGGAGTTTGGCCGGCTGCGCCACGAGATCTGGACGCTCCTGCGCGAGGAGGTGCTCAGGGCAGAGGAGCAGGAGCGGAGCAAGAAGCTCAAGCTCGCCGTGGAGAGCCGCGCTGTCGCGGTGGCGGTCAATGGCTAGCCTGGAACAATCGCTCGATCTGCGCGACGAGGCGCAGCCGACGCACCTCCTCTCCGACGTGGGGAGGTGGCTCGGCCGCGCCGCCGCCCGCTCCGGGATTCTGCTCCTCGTGGCCGCCATCTGGGAGACGGCGCCGCGGGTGGGCCTCGTGGAGCCGGCGTTCTTGCCGCCGCTCTCCGAGGTCCTGGCGACCGGGTGGCAGCTCCTCCAGAACGGGCAGCTCCTGAGCCACATCAAGGCGAGCCTGTCGCGCTCTCTGCTCGGCTTCACCCTCGCGATCGTGATGGGCGTGCCGCTCGGGCTCGCGATCGGGTGGTACAAGGGGGTGGCGGACGCCATCAACCCGCTGCTCGAGGTGCTGCGCAACACCGCGGCCCTCGCGCTCCTGCCGGTGTTCCTCCTCCTGCTCGGGATCGGCGAGGCGTCCAAGGTGTCGCTCGTGATCTACTCGTGCACGTGGCCGATCCTCCTCAACACGATCAGCGGGGTGCGCGGGGTCGACCCGCTGCTCATCAAGTCGGCGCGGACCATGGGGCTCTCGCCCATCCAGCTGTTCCGCAAGGTGATCCTGCCGGCGGCCGTCCCGACGATCTTCGTGGGCATCCGCCTCTCGGGCGCGTACTCCCTGCTCGTCCTCGTCGCGGCGGAGATGATCGGGGCCAAGGCCGGGCTCGGTTACCTCATCATCTACGCACAGTACAACTTCCAGATCCCGAGCATGTATGTCGGCATCCTGACGATCACCGCGCTCGGACTGGCGTTCAATCACCTGCTCATGCGCGTCGAGCGGCGCTTCACGTCGTGGAAGGTCGCTCCGAAGGAGTGAGCTTGCGGCCGCGCGGGCGTCCCGCGTCGGGGCGCCACAGGGCTCACCCCCGCACACAGAAAGAGAGGACCACGTGAATCGCATCATCCTGGGTCGGACCGGCCTGGAGGTCAGCGTGCTCGGTCTGGGCGCCGGCGGCGACAGCCGGCTCGGCGCCGGGCGCATCGCCGAGGCCGACTCGCTCCGGCTCGTCCATGCAGCCATCGAGCGGGGCGTGAGCTTCATCGACACGGCGGAGGCGTACGGGACCGAGGCGCTCCTCGGGAAGGCGCTCCGCGAGGTGCCGCGCGAGCGCGTGGTGCTCTCGACGAAGAAGACGACTCGCCTCGATGCGCCCGTGCGGCCCGAGGACGTTGTCTCGTCACTGCACGCGAGCCTGGAGCGGCTCGGTACGGACCACGTCGACGTCTATCATCTTCACGGCGTGCTCCCGCACCACTACGCCGACCTGCGCGAGCGGATCGTCCCTGTCCTCCTGCGCCTGCGCGAGCAGGGGAAGATCCGGTTCCTCGGCATCACGGAGGCGTTCGCCGCCGACCCGTCGCACGCGATGCTCGAGCAGGCGCTTCGAGACGACTTCTGGGACGTCGTGATGGTCGGGTTCAACCTCCTGAACCAGTCGGCGCGGACGAGCGTATTCCCGCTGACGCGGGCGAAGAACGTCGGCACGCTGATCATGTTCGCGGTCCGGCGCGCGCTGAGCCGACCCGAGCGGCTGAGAGAGCTGCTCGCCGACCTGGCAGAGCGGGGCAAGGTGTCGCCCGAGCTCGCCGCCGAGGGGCTGGACGGCCTCCTGGAGGGGGAGGACATCTCCTCGCTGCCGGACGCGGCGTACCGCTTTTGCAGAGACGAGCCAGGCGCTCACGTGATCCTGTCGGGGACGAGCAGCGTGGCGCACCTGCTGGAGAACGCGCGGTCGATCGACGCCCCGCCGCTGGCGGCGAGGGCCCGCGAGCGCCTCATCGAGGCGTTTGCGCGGGTCGACGACGTGTCGGGTCATTGAGGGGAGTGGCCCGCGGCAGGCGAGATGCGGCCTGCGCAGCATGAGCTGCTGACCGCGTGCTCATACCGCAGCAATCGGCGCGCGAAGCCCCCAAAAGATCGCGCGGAGACGCCTGGCACGGCGCGTGCGATAGCGGGGAGCGCGGAGCGAGGCGAGAGGGCGAAGACGCCGAGCAGGGCGTCGCCTCGCCGACAACGTCCCGAATAACCCCTTCACCTGGAGCATCCCATGAGCGGACTCAGTCTTTCCTTCGACACACCGCAGCTCGCCCAGCAATACGAGGTCCGCAGCGCCGAGCGGCAGTTCCTCCACGGCCAGCGGCTGATCGCCGAGCTCGGCGTCCGCGCGGGCGAGCACGTGCTCGACGTCGGGAGCGGCACCGGGCTGCTCGCGGAGCACGTGGCGGGCCTGGTGGGGCCGACCGGCAGGGTGCTCGGGATCGACCCGCTCCCCCTGCGGATCGAGATCGCCCAGCGCAAGGCGCGGCCGAACCTGTCGTTCCAGGTCGGGAACGCCTACGCGCTCGGCGAGCTCCCGGCGGGCAGCTTCGATGTCGTGTACCTCAACGCCGTCTTTCACTGGCTCCCCGAGAAGACGGAGCCGCTGAAGCAGATCCATCGCCTGCTCAAGCCGGGTGGCCGGCTCGGGATCACCACGGGCGCGAAGGACCAGCCGAACCGGCTGCAGAGCATCAAGAAGCAGGTGCTGTCGAGGGAGCCTTACGCCCGGTACCCGGAGGCCCAGGCCGGCACGCCCCACTGGGTCACGGCGCAGGAGCTGGCCGACCTGCTCAGCGGCGCCGGCTTCACCGCGCAGAGGATCGAGGCCCAGGCGAACGTCCACCATCAGCCCGACGGCAACACCGCCATCGCGTTCTCGCAGGCGAGCTCGTTCGGCAACTTCCTCGGGCACCTGCCCGAGTCGCTGCGGAGCCAGGCCATCGAGGACATCAAGCGCGAGCTCGAGGCCTTCCGGACGCCCGAGGGCATCCGGCTCGAGGGAAAGAGGCTCTTCGCCATCGCGCACAAGCCCGCGTCGCACTGAGCCGGCCTGTCCGTCTGCCGACGGCCGTCCCGCGACGCCATCCCAGTTTGTCCATCGGCCGAATGGCCACGAGGAGAGAGAGCCGCATGAGCGCCCAGGTCAATCCCACAAGCAATGTTCTCGAGATCGTGCCGGTCGCCGGCCGGATCGGCGCGGAGGTGCGCGGCGTGCGCCTCTCGGCTGATCTCGACGCCGCGACAGTGAGCGAGATCCGCAAGGCATGGCTCCGTTACAAGGTGATCTTCTTCCGGAACCAGCAGCACCTCGACGACGGAAGCCAGGAGTCGCTGACCGCGCTGTTCAGCGGCAAGCCCGTCGCGCACCCGACGGTCCCGGTCGTGGAGGGCACCGAGTTCATTCATGAGCTCGACTCGCGGTACGGCGGTCGCGCCAACTCCTGGCACACCGACGTGACGTTCGTCGACGCGTACCCGAAGGCATCGATCCTCCGGGCGCTCGTGGTCCCGCCGTACGGCGGCGACACGGTCTGGGCCAACACGGTGGCCGCGTACGAGGACCTCACGCCCGCGCTCCGCGAGCTCGCCGACAAGCTGTGGGCGGTCCATAGCAATCAGTACGACTACCAGTCGCGAAAGCCGAAGTCCTCGGCGGAGGACGTGCGCCGCTATCACGAGGTGTTCACGTCGACCGTCTACGAGACCGAGCACCCCGTTGTGCGCGTCCATCCGGAGACCGGGGAGCGCTCGCTGGTGCTCGGGCACTTCGTGAAGAACCTCGTCGGCGTCTCGTCCCATGACTCCGCGCACCTCTTCCAGGTGCTCCAGGAGCACGTGACGCGCCTCGAGAACACCGTGCGGTGGCGCTGGGCCGTGGGCGACGTGGCGGTCTGGGACAACCGCGCCACGCAGCACTATGCGATCAACGATTACGGCGACCAGCACCGCGTGGTGCGCCGGGTGACGGTGGACGGGGACGTGCCCGTCAGCGTCGACGGTCGGCGCAGCGCCACGCGCAGCAAGGCGCCGCGCGCTTCCTCGACGAAGCGCGAGAGCGCCGGCGCCTCGGCGGCGGCCTCGGCCGAGGTCTGAGACCTCGGCGCCCCGCAACAGCGCAGCGCGGCGCGGCGCGGCGCGGCGTCAGCCTGCAGCGAACATCGCATGCCCTGTTGTCGGGTCGTTGCAGGTCAGCGCCGGGTCGCCGAGGTGCGCGGCCGGCTTGTACCATGTGCGTGTCGATGCTGGCGATTGTCTCGCCCTGCTTGGCGGCGGGTTGACCTGGCTTCGGGGGCGGAGATCGCATCGTTCCTCGGTGCGCTCGCGTGGTGGCTACCGCTGCGTCGTGTTTGCGAAAGGCGCGGCCTCGGCCAGGCGGTGGGAGCGGAAGAGAGCGACCCGGAGATCCTTCCCATGCTGCCCGTGGAAGCCAACGACCCAGACGTCCGAGAGCGACCGCGCCGCGATGCTCGCCGGGATGTACGCGGCCTTCACCGCCGCATCGACGGGCATCGGTATCCGCACCCAGGCGCCGCCTCGCGGGAGGGCCCACACCTCCTGCACCTCGCGCGCTTCGGAATCGCCTGGCGGCCTGCCGACGATCACCAGCGTGCCATCCTCGCCTCGGTCGGCATCCAGGATGACCTCGACCGGCGGGGCAGGCATCTCCGTCACGGAGATTCCGTCGAAGCGGAGGAGCAGCGGCAGCCATGAGATAGCTCCAGGAGGAGGGCCGTACCGTGGCACCTCGCCGAGCGCGTGATTGCCGACGACGTAAACGTCGGTCGGAGTGTTCCCGAGCAGATGGCTGTAGTACAGCTCGAACTTCCTTTTTTTGCGCTGGATCTCGGGCGGTAATGGGAGGACCACCTCCGCCCGGTTCGGCGATCCCGGTCGGGACAGGGCGAGGCGGGCCGGGACTGGCTCGCCCTCCTTCATCTCTGCATGCACCTCGAGCACCAGCATGTCTCCCGAGGGCCAGCCCCGCGCGGCGGCGACCCCGTACTCCTTTTGCCCTGTCGCCTTGAACGAGAGACGTGGCGGTGTCTGCCCCTTGCAATCCAGCACCTTTTGGTATGCGACCCAAGCATTCTGGGCGCGCTCATCGTCCGCGAGCAAGCCAACCAGGCATCCTGTGCCCTGATCCCACAGACCTTGATACACATGGTTGATGTATTCGTCGTGTGGCGCCTCATCGACCTGTTCCCAGTGATCGCCGCGAAGCCGGAATGCACGATCGTAGTACATGTCGTAAGGACGACTCCATCTGTCGACGGCGCGCCAGACCAGCCATACCGCATCGGGCCAGCGCCCGAGGATCGTCCTCACGGTCCCTCCCGGATCTGAGCTTGTCGGAGGCAATCCCTCGCCGAGCTCTTCCGTCGTGCCCAGACGGTCATTCTGGACCAACGCGAAGGAAGTCCCCTTGCTCTCCAGCAGGATCTGCCCGCTCTCCAGAGGCCAGAGATTGGCCGTGCGCGCGGGCAGATCTGCGAACTTGTAAAACGACATGTCTGGCCGCCGGGGGGATGCCTCCGCTGCATCCGAGGCACCTGGCGCGATGCCGCCGCCGGGCACAGGGGAACGTGGAGCAGCCCCGCCAAAACCGCAGGAGATCTGCGTGCCAGCCAGCGTCGCAGCACCCAGCAGAACGCCTACCATGAGCCTGAATGAGCGCATGAGCTTGACTCCCTTCCCTCGGATCCTGACGCAGTACAACTAGCAACACCAGCGATCCATCCTCTGCCAGGTTGGCGTCTCCGATGTACGAACCCGGCGATGACGGAAGCGGTGTGAAGGCGCGCCGCTGGCGCTGCGGTCGGGTTCCAGCGGGAGGACGACATCGCGGGGCGGGATGGTCGGGGGCCCAACGCGGCCAATTCGTCGGCCTCTCCTGCGCCGCTCACCCGATCCGCGGCACCCCGCGGCTCCAGTACGTGTGAAACTGAGAGCAGTCGCGAAACCAGCGCAGGCTCATTTCGTGGTCGGTCTCGTTCGCGAACCATTTGCGGTTGAGCGGTCCGAACGTCCCCTTGGCCTCGTCGAGCGAGTCGCGAGCGACCAGCTGCAGCACGGCTCGTATCTCCTCGAAGAGCAGCGCCGCGTCCCATCGGTCTCTGAGCCTCGCGGGGCGCTTCATGTCGTCTTCGAAGACGCCGGCGATCCACTCCCTCATGGTGTAGTGACCGAGGAACGCCTGATAGAGCATGCTCGCGCCGCCGACCTTGAGCAGCACGAACGCATGACCCCAGGAGGGCATCACCTCCCCGATCGAGATATCCAATCTGAAGACACCGTCTCCCCGCTCCCAGGCTCGCTCGAGACCGCCCCAGTCGTCCCGGCGCCCATCACGCATGCTCGGACCCTCTTCTCCGGTGAGCACCTCGAACGCCGCCACAGCGTTCCCCGAGCACTGGTCTCCAGAGATGGTGTTGCTCCGCTGCAACATGGCGTCGGCATCAGCGATGGCCCGCAGGTCGGCGAGCGACGGACCGATGGCCACGTTTCCCAGCGGCACATAGGCAGGGGCTGGCCGGAACCGATCGGTGCAACTGCCGAACATGGCGTCGAGGATCCACCACCGCTGAGCGACGGCGGGCGCCGGCGCCGTCCGGCCGGCCGGTGCGCCCGCCGCGCGCCGCTGCTGAGCCACCGCGGCGGCGTGGGGTGGCCGCTGCTGGCTCACCGTGGCGGGGTGCGGCGCCTTCGGCTGCACCACCGTCGCCGGGTGCGGCGGCAGCCCCTTGCGTTGCACCACGGTCGCCGGGTGCGGCGGGCGCGCGCCTGCCCCCCGGCCGCCTCCGCCCCCTCGTGTGCCATGGCTCACCGGCGAGCTCCAACCATTGCCGCGTAACGCTGCCGGGCGGCGCCCCCTCGGGCCAAGTTCCCTTCTCCCTCTCCCCCTCCCGCAGCCCGGGCGAGCATCGGGAGCGGGGGAGGGCGGAGCGCGCTCTCATGGGATGGCGAGATGGCGGCGGCGCCCCTCTCTCGGCCGGGCGAGCCCGCTCGCCGCCGGAGAGCGCCACACCGCCGCGACCGATCAGGGTCGGATCGCCGAGAGGGAGCCGCTCGATGAGCTCGTCCGCGCGGGCGGCTCTCGTCCGGATACGGCGGATGCGGCAAGCGCCGCGTCGGGCTCGTCCTCTGCGCCGCGCCGGCGCGGAACGCCGGTTGCTCTCCGCAGGTCCGCCATGAAGAGCGCATCCCGAAGAGCCACCCTGATCGCGGCTGCCCTCGGGCTGTCCGGCTGCGTGACGCGCGCCGAGGCCCTGGAGACCAGCGCCAGCGCGCCCCAGCCAGGAGCGAGCCTCCTCCGGTCGCCGGCCTGGGTCGCGGCGCACCTGGATGATCCGAGCGTCGTCGTGATCCACGTCGACCGCGATCGCCGCACGTACGACCGGGAGCACATCCCCGGCGCGCGCTTCCTGTCGGTCGACGCCCTGGCGATCGATCGGGACGTCCCCAACGAGCTGCCTCCGCTCGCGGAGGTGAAGGCCGCCTTCGAGCGCGCCGGGGTCGTCGATGGTTCCCAGGTGGTGCTCTATGGCGGGATGGACGGCCTCGCGCCCGCCCGCGCGTTCTTCGCGCTCGACGTCATCGGGCATGGCCATCGGGCCGCCCTGCTCGACGGGAGCCTCGGTGCCTGGCGGGCCGAGGGCCATCCCATCTCGTCGGAGGCCGCGGAGCCTCGGCCGGGCACGCTGACGAGCAAGCCGGAGCCCGAGCGCGTCGTGGACGCGGACTGGGTGGCTGCCCACCTCGACGATCCCGGCGTGGTGCTCGTGGACGCGCGCCCGCCAGACGAGTTCCGCGGCGAAGCAGGGAATGGGGACGTCGCGCGCCGCGGTCACATCCCGACGGCCCAGAACCTCTTCTGGCGCGACTTCTTCGTCGATCGCGACGCGCGTCGCCTGCGCCCCGCCGGCGAGCTGCGCGCGATGTTCGAACGGGCCGGGGCACGCGAGGATCGCACCGTGGTCGTCTATTGTCGCACCGGCATGCAATCGTCGTTCGCCTATTTCGTATCCCGCTACCTGGGCTACCGGACAAGGATGTACGACGGCTCGTACGTCGACTGGAGTCGACGCGAGCACCTGCCCGTCGAGCGCGGGCCGGCGCGGGGCACCTGAGGCGACGGCGGTGGGGCGCGGCGCAGACAGCTCCAGCACCCTCGTCGTCGTGCTCGGGACTTCGATACCTGCCTCGCCGGACCGTCGCCTCGCCATCGCGAGGCCACTCTACGCACTCGGCTTCCTTCCACAAGGATGCTCCGGAACGCGGTCCGCGGAGCGCCTACATCTCCCTGAGTCCTCCCATTCACCTTGCGTCATTGGATGCACGGCCAATTTGCGTCATCGAACGCGCGGAGTGCTTTCAAGCCCGCACTCCTGCGAGGCGAGGTCAGCCGCTTCTTCCTGAACATCAGCGCGCTCGACACCGGCGCGGTCCTGGGCAGCGGCGCCGCCCAGGTCGAGGCACACGTCAGGCTGCACGCCGTCGATCGCTCTCCGCCTGGCCGAGCACGGAGCGGCGCGGGCGCGAGCTCGGAGCGGCCCCGCTCCGCCGCTGCGGCCGCAGCGGTCGAGGCGCACGTCGGCCAACGCGGGGCCGTGGCGCGCATACTCGCCGCATTACGTCTGGCCGTCCAAGCCGTACCGTCCTTGCTCGACATGCAACATACACTTGACTGTGTCCTGGTACGGCCATAATCTCGCCCGGGATTCAAGCACCGACCGTTTTCGCGGCTCAGGGCGCGACGCCCCGACCAATGGCAGGCAGCGTCATGGACGCCGGCACATATGTCACGCCCACACTTCGACTCGTTCGGCCGCTCGGCAAGGGGGCGATGGGGAGCGTGTGGGTGGCACACCACCTCAGGCTAGAGACCGAGGTCGCGATCAAGTTCGTGTCGGAGCCGCTCGCGCGAGACAGTCAATTCGTGGAGCGGTTCCGGCGCGAAGCCATGGCTGCGGCGAGGATCAAAGGCCCGAACGTCGCCCAGGTCTTCGACCATGGTGTTACTAAGGAGGGGATTTCCTTCACCGTCATGGAGCTCCTCGAGGGGGAGGACCTCCGCACGCGCATTGCCCGTCAGGGGCGGATCGATCCCAGCGAACTTCGCGTGATCGTTCACCATGTCGCGAAGGCGCTGACGCGAGCCCACCATCTCGGCATCGTCCACCGCGACATCAAGCCGGACAACATCTTTCTCACGGAGAGTGATGGCGAACTCCTCGTCAAGGTGCTCGACTTCGGCGTAGCTAAGGTCGGGGTGGACGACGTCACGATGACTGCCACCGGCGCGATCATGGGCACGCCGCTCTACATGAGTCCGGAGCAGTTCCTGAGCACCAAGAACGTCGACTTCCGGACAGACCTCTGGTCGCTCGGTGCAGTCGCGTATCGTGCCCTCACAGGCCACCTTCCGTTTCCCGGCGAGACCATGGCCGCCGTCACGCTCGCGGTGCATACCGCGCCGGTTCCCAGGGCGTGCGCGGTCCGGACCGACCTTCCCCCGGACATCGACGCCTGGTTCGCGAAGGCGTTGTGCCGCGAACCAGCCGGCAGGTTCGCGTCCGCCAAGCAGATGGCTGAGGCGCTGGACCAGGTAATGCGCGGGAGCCGCGCTTCCCTGCCGAGCTTGTCACCGATGGAGGGTGCGAGCGGCACCGTGCGGCTCGAGAAGATTGCTCTTCCAACGAGCACCTCGTTGAACGGCGTGGCCGCTACCAGGGCACGAACGGAGCCGGACACGACACGTGCCGGTGCTCATCGGCGCAACGCCTGGATTCTGGCCACCACCGCTGCGCTCATCACCCTTGGAGCAGTCATGATCGGTCTCCACAGTTGGCTGGTCAGCATCGCGTCTTCGCCCGCACCAGCGATTCATACAGCCGAACGCTCGCAGCCTGCCCTCGTTCCGTCTATGCAGATAGCGACTGCACCAAGCGCGGAAGCCTCGCCCCATGCCTCCGCCAGCGAAACGGCGCCGCGAGCCGAGTTGCCCGGCTCCCAGCTGCTCCCCCAAGCTGCAGTGCCGCTATCCGCTACGGCAGGATCACCACCGATCCTGGGAGGCCAGATCGCGAAGCCAGGCTCGAGGGCACCTGCCGGCCCCGCGCGAAGCTCCGCGCCACCGAACGCTTCGGCATCTGCTGCGGCTCCGGCCACAGCGTCCTCGGCTGCCGAAGCGTTGACAGTGGCGCCCTTCCCGCCGGCAAGCTCGCAGGCGTCGCCGACGTCTCCCGCGCCGTCACCTGCTAAGCCGGCATCCTCCCCGCGACCCGTGCCCACGATGCCGTTTCACCCAGACGGCATCTGAGATGGACTCACGATGATAACTGGTGCACTGCGGTTGGTTACGACGCTGTTCCTGAGCGCGGTGCTCGCGCTCGCCCCCTTGCACGCGAGCACCTAGCCCTCGATCAAGCGCTTGGCGACCCTCGAAATGGAATCCGTCCTGTAGACCGCATCCTCGCGTGGTGCGCGCCGTCTCCGTAGATTCGCGACGCGATGCGAGAGCAAGAGCGGTCTGCGGCGAAGGGTGGCTGGGCCCAGCAGCGAGCGGAGGAAACGGCGGTCGACGCCGAGGTCGCCGCCCGCGTGCACGTCGCCCGCAGGCGCGCTGCGGCGAAGCCGCGTGCCGCCGATGGGGCAACTGCCTGCCCCGGGCGACGCGAGCGCCCGGAGGCGGTGACCTTCCCGCCTCCTCAGCCGATCAGCTCGTCGCCTCCACCACGCCCGAAACGATCTCGGTGACCCTGGGGGGTGACGAACGACTCACCCAGCGCTCGGGCTGTCCGGAATTCCGCGGTTTGCAGCGAGCGCCAGCATCCAGAGCTCTGGCAGTGCCGCGTCGGTGACCGGCTGCGGAGCCTTTCCTGACCGCTTCGACCCGTGTACGCTGTCAACGGCGGTCGTCGGAGCGAGGGGCGATTCATGCAGGTACGCAGCTATCGGCCGAGCGATCACCAGGCGTTGCTGGCCCTGTTCGCTCGCGCTGGCGAGGGCTCGCCCACCGCCACCCTCTGGCAGCATCCGGCGTCGGAGGCCGCCCTCTACCTCGAGCCGTACCTGCAAACCGACCCGGACTCGGTCTTCCTCGCCGTCATTGACGACGTGCCGGTCGGCTATCTCACCGGTTGTGTGGACAGCAGCGCGTTTCCGAACGCGACGGAGCGAATGACCCAGGTGATCAAGGAGTACCGGTTGATCATGAGGCGTGGCCCGGCGCGCTTCTTCGCCCGCAGCATGGTCGATCTGGTCTCGGCCAGGCAGCGGCGGGTCCCGACGGCTGCCGAGGGGTCCTCCGACCCGCGCTGGCCGGCCCATCTGCACATCAACGTCGCGCCCGAGGCCCGCGGCAGCGGCGCCGGACGGGCGCTGATGGAGGCCTGGTTCGACCGGCTGCGTGCCCATCGCGTCCCCGGTTGTTATCTGCAAACGGTGGTGCAGAACGAGCCCGCGATCGGGTTCTTCGGGCGGATGGGCTTCACCAGGCACGGTCCGACGCCCGAGATCCCCGGCCTGCGTTACCGGGGTGCGCGGGTGCACCAGCAGACGATGGTGCGTACGTTCAGCGCTGGTGAGAGCTCGGCCGGTTCGGCCAGCTCCACGGCGGTGCCGTAGGCGCGGCCGCCAGTCGTTGCTGTCGATGGGCAACCGACGATTCAGCGAAGCTGCCTGAGCAGCGTTTCGCGTTCGCGGGCGAGACGGCCTCGCGGGAATTCCCGCGCGTGGCCCTCGAGCAGCCGGCGCGCCTCGAGGTCGGCGAGGGCGTTGTGCGCGTCCAGCGCGCTCCGGGCGTCGAGGATCAGGCTCCATTCGCGCTGGCTGACCGTGCGGCGGGCGGCGCTCCCCGGCGCGGAGGAACGAGGAGCGGTCGTGATCGACGGCGCGGGCGTCTGGTGGACGGCGGCATCCGTGCGCAGGTCGGCCCGGGACGTCGGCGGTGAGACGTCGCGCGCGGCCGGCGCGACGTGCGCCGCGACGGAGCTCGCGCCGCCCTCCTGGGCGGACGCGGCTCCCTCCTGCTCCACCTGCGCCGTCCCCGGAGCGCGTACCGCCGCGGGCAACCGCCACGGCTCAAAGCTCGGCGAGACCCAGGAGACGAGCGTGCCGATCAAAACGACGAACGCGCCCTGCGCCATGATCCGGAGGCCCAGGCGGCGCAGCGTGGCCGGCCACGACGCGCGACGGTGCAGCCCGAACACCAGCGGCACGCACGCGTCCCCATCCCGTCCGCGCGCACGTTCCTCGGCGAGCCAGCGGCGCTTCTCGACTTTCAACCGCTCGAGGGCCCGGCGGTGTTGCGTCTTCACGGCCTCCGTCGTGAGCCCCAGCTCGGCGGCGATCTGAGCGAGCGGGATCCCCTCGAGGTCGTGCTGGATCAGCAGGTGCCGGTACTTCGGATCCACGCGGCCGATGAGGTAGCGCGTGCGCGCGGCCCGCTGCCGCCGGCGGAGCAGCTCCTCGGGGTTCGGGAGCTCGTCTCGCATCTCGCTCTGGTCGAACGACGTCAGGACCTCGCCTCGACGGCGCGCCCTGCGCACGTGGTCGCGCGCCTGGTTTGCAGCGATCGCGACGCGATAGGCCGCCGAGTCCCCACTCAGCTCGATCCGCGGGTCCGCTTCCAGCCCGCGAAGCAGCGCGTCCTGCGCGACGTCCTCGGCGTAGCGCGCAGGGACCCCGAGACGCCGAGCGATGCGCCGGAAGAGCTCGAAGCTGCTGGAAAGGCTCACGGGCTTATCCACGCCGGTAGCACGTCTGAGCCGCCCCCTCGGGGTCAGCAAAATGCACGGACGGGACTACTTTGGTGCGATAATGTGGTTAAATGTAACCAGGCCCCGGCTGGCTACAAGATGACCTGCACACGGAGTGAACGGATACTTTCCGCCATCCACCAAAAAATTCTCACCCAAAGCGCTGTTCGCCAGCGATTGGGTCTCGGTTGACGTCGTGCGCCAGGCGCAAGTAGGGTCCCTGCATGCGTTGCGGCGGGCACCTGCTCTTCATTTTTCTTTCGCTTGGCGCCTCAGCGGGCTTGGCCAGCGCAGCCGACGCGGAGGGACAGCCTTCGACCCAGGCACGAGCCGCTGATTCGGCGATGAAGGACCTTGTTCGCCGTGCTCGGAAGGCGCGGAACTTGGGGAAGTGGAACGAGGCCTATGACGCCTACAAGGCGGCCTTCGACGCCGCAGAGGCGGTGCCCAGCGCGATTCGAGAGCGCGCGGAGCTCGCCGGCGAGCTCGGCCTCTGCGCGCTCGCGCTCCGCAAGTACCGTGAGGCGGCGGAGCACCTGACCTGGAGCCTTGAGCAGGGCCATGCGCTCACCGACGAGGTCCGGATACGATTCGAAGCCGGACAGGCGAAGGCAGCGTTTTACCTCATCCGAGTCCTGCTGTCCGTCGATCCGCCGGACGCCGAGGTGTTCATCGACGGCAAAGCCATCGGTAGGACCGCACGGACTTACAAGCTGTTCCTCGATCCCGGACGACACATGGTGCGGGCCCGGGCGCCTGGCAGTGAAGACGCGCTGCACGTGGTCAGCGCCGACGCGGGCTCGGAGCTCGAGATCGCCATGCAGCTGCCGCGCCTGGCGGTGAGCAGCGCCAAGGAAGCGCCGGCGGCCCCGGCGGCGGTGAGCGCTTTGCCCGCTGCGCGCCCGCAGGCCACGAGCCCGTGGGCATCCTGGCCGGGGACGCTTCGCATCACCGGCATCGGCTTGACCGCGGCGACAGCATCGCTCGGCGCGGTGTTCATGGTCCGCGCGAGCACGGCGGATGGAGACCTCGAGGAGCGGAACAAGGAGCTCGACGCGGCGGGGGTCTCGCCGGGGGTGTGTCGGGAACCGCCCAAACCGGCGACGTGCGCCGAGCTGACGCGCCTCCGACGAGAGCGCGACCTCTTCGCCGGGCTCGGCACGGCGATGGTGGTGACGAGCGGCGTCGTCGGCGCCGCGACCCTGGCTTCGTTCTTCACGGACTTCTCTTTTCTGCGGGCCGAACCCACGAAAACGCGGATCGCGTTGACGCCGACGGTGACGCCGGCACAGGTTGGCCTCGTGGTCTACGGCGCGTGGTAACGTGGTAATCAGAGAGCAGAGAGCTGATCAGGGGAGCAAGGACATGCCTCGACCCGAATTGCGACGAATGGGGCTGCTGCTCACCGTGGCTACCCTCTCCACGGGCGGCGCGGGCGGCCTCTCCGGGTGCGGTTACGACGATAGCTGCTATGATGAACGCGTCTGCCTCTCGCTGTCTAAATCTCCCTGTGATGGTGACCCAGCGACGGCGCCGGCGCTGGACGAATGCGGGGTGTTCGTCAGCCGGTCGACGGGTGACGACAGGAGCCCTGGCACGAAGAGCGCGCCGGTGAGGACCTTGCAACACGCGATCGGGCTCGCCGCGAGCGGCCGGGGCGACGGCGAGGCGCCGAGCCGGCGCGTGTATGCGTGCGATGGGTCGTTCGTGGAGGAGGTCACCCTGCCTTCCGGAGTCGACATCTGGGGGAGCCGTCGCTGTGATGACGGCGATGATTGGTCGTACGAAGGGTCGTTCGGCGGACCGAATGCGTCGACCGTCATCGTGCCGCCCGAGGGGATCCCGATGCGGGTCCTCGGCGGGGGCGATGCGGTCATCGCAGGGAACGACGCGACGTCCGTGATCTTCGGCGTGCGCGCCGTGGCGGCGGACGCCTCGGCCAGCGACGGGAAGTCGTCGATCGCGATGATCTTGAGCCGGGGAGCGCGGGCGATCGTGAGGGACAGCATGATCGTCGCAGGCGACGGCAAGGAGGGGGAGCCGGGAGAGGACGCGTCCACCGAACGGGCGACGGAAGGCGAGCAGGGGAACCACGGCGCGGACGCCTGCACAACGGACTTCGTGACGGGCGCCCTCCCGGTCGTGACGGTGTGCGACGACGGTATCGAGTCCATCGGCGGATACGGCGGCGACGGTGCGCTTGACGTCGGCGGCGATGGCGCTCCGGGACAGCCGGGGCTCGCGGAGAATCCGGAGGGCAACGGCCTTGGAGGCGTCGGCGCGAACATCACGAGATGCGGCGAAGGGAGCAGCGGTGCCGCCGGTGCTTCCGCCGGTCGTGCGGCCGGCGCGGTGGGTCCTGGTCACCTCAGCATCGACGGATGGGTCGGCGTGCGAGGTGCAGACGGGAAGAAGGGCGGCATTGGCCATGGCGGCGGCGGCGGCGGTGGCAGCAAGGGGCGAGGCGACATGGGCTCGTGCCACACGGGTCGACCGCAAGGGGGTGCGTCGGGCGGCTCGGGAGGCAGCGGTGGCTGCGGCGGTCTGGGAGGCAAAGGCGGCCGCCATGGCGGGGCGAGCATCGGCATCATTGCGCTGGAGGGCGCCGAGTTGACGGTCGAGGCCAGCGACGTGCTCACTGGCAACGGCGGCCACGGTGGGGTTGGCGGAACCGGGCAATGGGGAGGTCGAGGCGCTGGAGGTGGCCGCGGCGGGTCTCATCCGTTTGACACGCTGTGGCCCGCCTGTCATGGCGGTTGGGGCGGCGACGGCGGTCGCGGGGGCGATGCCGGCGGCGGCTCCGGTGGGCATTCGCTCGGCATTGCATCGGTGGGCGCAACGGTCACCCTTGGCCAACACGCGAGCGTTAGTCACGGAAACGGCGGAAGCGGTGGTCCCGCAGGGAACGCGACCCCGGACGATGACGATGACGAGGGCGAGGGAGCTCCGGGATTTGCCTACTTCTGGTATCGGTTCGATGCACCCGACCCGGCGCCGCCTCAATGAACGGCTCTTGTGCAGGCGACTCACGGCAGGAGACATTTATGAGAATCACGGCCGCCACTGCCTTGTTCATCATCCTATCGCCATGGGCCATCGGCTGCGGCACGGCTCCGAACGTACCAGATGATGGCGGGACACCGTGCTCCGCCTCGTCATGCCCAGACGAGGCGCCGCCCGAGTCGGTCTGCCTTGAGCACCTGGCCGCCGATATCCTCGACGATGGCTGCGGCGTGTTCGTTGCCGGAATTGCGGGGAGCGGCGACGATGCCAACCCTGGCACGAAGGCCAAGCCTATCTTCTCCGTTCAATACGCCATCGATCTCGCGCGTCGCGGACGAGGCCGCGTGTTCATCTGCAGCGACGGGTTTGCCGGCAACGTGAGGCTACCCTCCGGCGTGGATCTCTTTGGGGGCTTCAACTGTTGGCATTGGGGACGCGCCAATAGTGGCAAGGTGTCCACCCTTCAGGTGATAACGAACTCCGACCCCTTGATAATCGTTGAACCGGCGAGCTCGAGCGATACGGGTGCCGCCGACGGCGTATCGACGATCGCCAACATCCGTATGCGGTCGAATGGTCCGATCTCGATGCTGATTCAGTCCGGCACCGTGGTGGAGATCCTCCGAAGCGAGATTTTCGCTTCCAACGCATGGGGAGGCCGCGACGGGGAGGAATGGCCCTGGCCGAATCAGGCGTCGGCGGGGCCTGACGGGCAGTATGGCGGGCACGCGTGCTCGGCGGCCACGGTCCCTGGTGGAGCGGCGGCGGTGAACCGGTGCGACGGCGGAATGCCGAGCATCAGCGGCAAAGGTGGCGACGGGCTGCCCGATGGCGCGGAAGACGGGGAGACCGGCTCGCCCGTCCCGGCGTCGGACCCCACGAACACAGGACGCGGTGGACGTGCGGAGCAGGACAACCTCGGCTGTGATCAGGGGTCCCCCGGGAGCGCTGGAGCCCTGGGAACGGTGGGCGCGATCGGCGAGGGCATCGGGCGAATCAGCGAGACAGGCTGGGAAGGGGGCAAGGCCGGCGACGGCGGCAGGGGCATGCCGGGCCAGGGCGGCGGCGGAGGTGGCGGTCAGCGAGGCGGATTCGCGCTGTGCGGCGTGGCCACCAAGGGAGGCGCCGGCGGCGGCTCGGGAGGCGCTGGCGGTTGCGGCGGCAGGGGCGGCCGAGGGGGCGAAAACGGGTACCCGACGATCGGCATCGTCGCGCTTCATGCCAAGGTGACGGTGCGCGATAGTCTCATCACCAGCCTCGAAGCAGGCCCAGGCGGCGACGGTGGGCCCCCCGAGGATGGCGGTGAAGGCGGCCGAGGCGCGCCGGGCGGCTCCTTCGGCGACGGCATGTGGTCCTGCCAGGGGGCCAATGGTGGCACCGGTGGCCCCGGCGGCTACGGCGGTCCCGGGCGCGGCGGCGACTCGATCGGCATCGCCTACCTCGACGAGGACCAGCTCAAGCTCGAGGGGGTCACGTACGAGCTGGGACCGCCGGGCAAGGGCGGCACGAGCTGGGATTGGTCTGACGAGATGGTCACGGGGCAGGACGGCAACAAGGTCGAGACGCTGCGTTTCCCTGAATAGGATGGGCGAGCGGGCGCGACAGGCAAGCACGGGCAACGCCTGAGGCCCTGGGCAGCGGCGCGATTCGTGTACGCAACGCTGACCCCGTGGGCGAGCTCGGGGCCGTCGAGGGGTTCGAGCGCGGCGCGGCGTCGAGGCACTGAGGCACTGCGGCGCGAGCTCGTCGAGCGCGTCGGCGTCACCGATACCTGCCCACGCTTGCGGGTAACGCTGGCGTGCGGGCGACGTCGTGCATCTATAGCTAGAGTGGAGCCTCCTCGAGATCGTCGTCAGCGCTCCGGAGAGCGGGTCCTGTCGCAGCACCTCGCGCACGACGGCAGCGAGACCATCGAGCGAGCGGCGCAAGTCGAGCGGCTCGGTGGCAACGTAGATCGAGACGCGGCCAGGGATCATCGCGCCCCCCGAGCGCACGAATCACGCGCGCTAGCGTAACCTCATCGAACGACGGCGGGACGCGGACGACCGCGCCGTCCGGCAAGACGATCTCCAGCGGTGCGCCCGAGGAGGGCGCCGTCGCCTCCGTGGAGGCTACCACTACCGGGAGGAATGAAGGCAGCTTCGCCGCGTCCGAGCGCTGTCGGTACTCGCTCCGCTTCATCCCCAGTCGCCGGCTCCAGGAGTAGAGCGTACCTGGGCTGACCCCCTCCTGCTCTGCGAACACGCGGGCTGAGTGCCCGCTCTTATGCCAGCGCGCCCCTCGATCGCGCCAGGTGCGTGTGCTCTCGTCCATCGATACCTCCGGCTCGGGGTTTTACGCAGCGCCGGCGCTCCAGGAAAGCATGCGGGTCGCCGAACGGATACCCGAACGCGCGCGGCCTTTTCCCCCTCGGCCGAACGAACGCGTTTCCCCGCGCCGTTCCCACTCGCGGCCTGAGCGCCATTTTAGCGACTCCTTCGCCACCTGCCGTCTCGTCATCGCCCACGTGCTGACCCGCTGGCTACCCCGGTGCCCCAGCTGCCACCATCGACACGCCGAGGTCCCCAGGCTCCAGTCCCTCCGGCTGTGACACAGTGGTGCTAGCGCTTCCTACCCGCTCAGCAATCGCCATCGCTCGCTTTCATGATTGTGACAGCTACCGGGCGGGCGGCCCCGACCTTCTCTTTGTCCTTCTTGCGGGCAGGGGCTTCGATGCACCTGTAGTAGATCTCGCTCAGCCCCCAATGGTTCTGCCGCACGAATGTGAGCACGATCTTCCGCCGCTCGTCGCAGTGGTTGTTGTAGTACACGGTGGTGGAGATATTGCCGTCACCCCACGAAATGTTGATCCTTTTTCCGCGCGGCGAGGCGCACTTGGCGGACTTCCGGTGAACATTGTCGGCCGACGCGACCTCGTCGGCCAGAGCTTCCGTTTCCAGGTGACTCACCGGGGTACAGGTCTCGCCCTCCGCCGCAGGTTCGCTCGAGATCTCCTCCGCGCCCTGCGCATCCTCGTCGGCCTCGGCCAGGGAGTCTTCGGTGACGTCCGCGCTCCCCAGGCTCATGCCGCTCTCCCCCGTCTCCGCGCTCACCTCCGGCGCTTCAGCGCCTTCGATGGGTTCGGCGCCGGAGCAACCGCCGATCAGCGCTAGCCCTGCGACGAGCGTGGATGAGAACACGGCCGATAAAATCCTTTTCATATCTCCCTCCCTATAAGAGCCTCACAGGGCGGCGAACTCGGCCAAAGGGCCGCGATTCTCATCGCGCCCAGGAGTGCGCCATCGAGCTCTGACACGATGAACATGGCGAAAGGGCGACATACGTCAACCGCCGCGCGGCGCATCACTGCCCCCGGCGCCTGCCGATTGCGGGCTGCTCTGCCGGGGCTTCGCGCGGCTCCGGTGCGAGAGCCGACCCGCTCCTTCTCGAGGGGCTTCAGCGGGCCCCGCAGCGGCCCGACCCGAGTGCCCATCAGCTCCAGGGCCGCTGAGATGGCGCGCGGCAGGTCGTGCGCGACGATGAACCGGAGGAAAGGCAGCTGGCGGTAGAAGGACCGCCGGGCGGCGTCGAGGTCGCCGCGGGTTGTCAACGCTCATCGAAAACCGCGCAATTCTGGGCGAGCCCGATCTGGAGGGGTTGAGAATCCGGAGTCCTGAGCGTCCGCCGGCGGCATCCGTCTGCCCCTCGCGTGCCCTCCACACTCCGGAGGGCGGAGCGTGGGTCAAGGGCGCGTAGCGCCGAGCTCGCGAGGGGACTCTTGACGCACGCGAGCACTCCGGCGCCTGCCTCCCGCGAGGGGCAGACGGCCTCGGGCTGTCCAAATTTCTGCGGGTCCTCAAGTTCGGCAACAGATACCGTCCCGTGTCAAGAGCAGGCCGCTCGGTAGCCCGCCTTCGCCAGCCGTACCGCCTCCGTCTTGAACTCGGGCGTGAACGCCCTCCTCCTTCTCCGTCCCATCCCTGCCTCCTGGTGCCTCCGGGGGTGTCCACGGAAGCGGGGGAGGACCACTAGCTAGAGCGGACCGTTGATGGGCACTGGATCTTCTCGAAATAAGCCCGGCGGGTCGCAGTAGTGCAAGCGCAGAGAGACGACTGAGGCGACATTGCGTCCACAGCGGATGCATCGACGCCTTCTTGACTACGGAGGCGCAAGAGGACGACGCTTGACCGCCATGGCAGGCTTGAAGTGGTCGCACGTGTCCGTGCTCCTGGGTGGGATTGCGATTTCCGGATCGGGCGGCTGTGCGTGGCTGATCGGCGCGGACTGGTCCAGCTATGGACCGGCCGGAGGGGCGGGCGATGACGCCGGCAGCACCGCAAGCGCTAGCGGCAGCGTAGAGCATGGGACCGGGGCTGGTGGAACCGGCGGTTCAGCGCAGGGCAGCGGCGGCACGGGCGGAGCGGGAGCGGGCAGCACCGGCGGCACAGATGGCGCTGGCGGCGCTGGCGGCACGGCCGGCGCTGGCGGCACGGCCGGCGCTGGCGGCACGGCCGGCGATATCTCTTACCAGATCCCCTGTGGGAGCGGCAACGTGGCTGTCGGCGTCCACGGCCGGAGCGGCGGCTCGATTGACCGTATTGGCCTGATCTGCGCGCCGCTCGCCAGCGACGGCACCCTGGGCACCGCGTTCCAGACCGTGACCGCCGGCGGCGACGGCGGCTCACCCGGCAACGTGATCTGCCCGGCGAGCCAGGTCCTGGTCGGGATCAACATCTGGGTCAACTCCCTGGTTTACCGGATCGAGCTGCTGTGCCAGACGATCGACGAGTGGAAGCTGAGCGACAGCAACCTCAATGTCGTCCCTGGCATCGGCACCGTCCACGGCACAGGTTACGCGGTCAAGTGCGCGGTGGGGACCGCCGTCGCTGAGATCATCGGCGACGCCGACCAGCTTGTACACTCCGTGAATACAAAGTGTCGCATGATATAACGGGCCATTCTCATTCCGGGGCTGCGGCTCTCGTGAGAGCGCCTCATAGAATCGGACCGAGCCAGCGATAGGAGACGCGAGCCGGCCAAGACTGCGAGTGCGGAGGACAACATCTCTGCAGCCACCCGACCTCGGCGCCGAGTACGAAACCGAACGCATCGCGCGCTGGGCGTACCATGCCGTCCAAAAGGCAGCAATGCGAATGCCTCATTCGCTCTTCACATCACCCCTCACGTCACGTAGCCGGCTCGATCATGACCTTGCGCCTGCGCTTCGTCCTCGTGGCCATACGTTGGGCGGTGTAGGCGCGTCGGCGCTGCCGAGCGTTAGCTCTGCCAACAGCGACAGTGCTCCTATCCTTACCAAGGTAGATGACAACGAGACGACCATTCCGCTGACGTCGCAGGCAGCTGCGGCGGAGCCTTCTGCTCGCGCGACCGGGCACCGCGTTCAGAGCGGTCTCTCTGGTCCTCGCTGCCGCTCCCGCTACCCTCATAGCTACCCCGCTCTGCAAGGGCAGCGGAGATGCCGTCCCGTGTCAAGAGGGCATGCGCTCGGCAGGGGGTCGCCGGCAGGGCGGAAGGGGTGGACCGCAGGACGGGAACCCTATGGTCATTCATATCCCCATGTGTAGCGCCCGCTCGCTCGGCCTCCGGGCTGCGCCAGCACGCAGACTCGGACCCGGGGTTCGCCCCGCCGGCCTGGTGCCCGCCGTGGAGCTTCGTGGAGCCCCGTACCCTGGCGTCACCCGCCGCGCCCGCTCCCGGCGGTGGTCCCGCCTACGTCCGGCTGCGCAGCAATCCACCCCTGCTGAAATCTATCAGGTCACACGCAGGGCACACAAAAGAAAAAAGACACGGTTCTCACCGTGTCTTTTTAGTGGAGGCGCCGGGAATCGAACCCGGGTCCGCAAGGCATCCAGTCTACCTTCGTTCACGTGCGTAGTCGCCTTACGCTGACGACGGCGTTCGTAGATTCGGCTACGACCTATCCCTCACTGAATCTCGGTCGCGTTATCGAGGGCATCCTCACGCGGCCCAGCCCTGTGGTTGACACCCTTAGAGTACTAGGACGACCTTCTCTTCGGATGGCTTAGCGGTTCTTAGGCCGCAACAGCGTATGCGTTGTCGTTCGCAATTGTACGTCCCGCTTGATAGGCGGAGCAGGAGCCGCCAGCACGCAGACAGACCTTCAGTCCCCACGTCGAAGCCGATCGCCCCCTCGTGGTTCGTTCAGACGGACCAAACATTGCTAGAAACTGCGCTGCCGTCAACCCCTCCGCGCCCCTCGGCGTCAGATCGCTCCGCCGCTGAGCGCGCTTCGCGTCCGCCGTCGGCCGTCCGCCGTCGACCGTCGATCCGCGGTTCTCCGGTTTTGCCGGCTCGGTTCGGGCGCTTCCAGCCAGCACGGCTCGTTCTCGGCTGCGTTTTTGCCTGCGTCCCGGCTCCACCGTGCTCCCGGTCCGCTCCCCGGCGAGCTCCTCGCGCCTGCCTCCGGACACGCCCGGTCCGCTCCCCCCACGCCGGTCGCACCCGCCGCTCCCGCCGCTCCCCCCACGCCGGTCGCACCCGCCGCTCCTCCCCACTCCGGCCGCCCCCGCTTCTTCCTGCCGACCTCGCCTGCCTGCCTGCTTCTCTCGACGGCTCCCCCTGGCTCGGCTAAGAAGCCCGCGAAAAGGAAAAGGAGACGGGCAACTTATGGCGAGGATGGTCCAGTGCGTGAAGCTCGGCCGTGAGGCGGAGGGGCTGGAGAAGCCGCCGCTCAAGGGCGAGGTGGGCAAGCGGATTTTCGACAACGTCTCCAAGGAGGCGTGGCGGATGTGGCTGGAGCACTCGAAGATGCTGATCAACGAGTACCGCCTCGATCTCATCTCCGAGGCCGGCCAGCGGCTCTGGATGACCGAGCTCGACAAGTACTTCTTCAGCGGCGGCAACGATGCCCCGCAGCTCCCGCCCGACTACGTGGCGCCCAAGGACAAGCAGGAGTAGCCGCTCCCCGCCGGCCCTGTCGCCGGCGGCGTTCCCGTCACCTGCCGGCTGCGGTCCTGCGCCCCGGCCCCCCTCCTCCGCACCGCCCGCCCCCCGGATCACCCCCCCCGCTCGCCTCTCACGGCAGCGACCCGGGTGCCGGCAGCGCTCCGCCGCCGCGCACGAACTCGATCAGCGCTGCGCCCATCTGCTTGTCGACCTTCTCGCACTTCGCGCTGACCGCCCCCATCGTCGCGCCCTTGCACTCCTTCCGCCGCTCGGTGACCACCTTGCCGACCTTCTCGTCGGCCTGGAACGCGTCGCGCGTCTTCTGATCGAGGCTCTTCCACGGGATCGGCGCGAACTTCGGCTTCGGCGGGACGTGCAGCCGGACCTCCTCCGTCATCAGCGACGCGCAGGTCCCGTCCCAGCGCAGGACGTCGTAGCCGCCCCCGGCGCCGCTCACGACCATGCCGCCCGTGTCGGGCACCCGCTGATAGAGGATCAGCACCTCCTCATCGAAGAGCAGCTTGTCGTTCGATGACGATCCGCCGGAGGCGTTCCATGCCTCGGTATCGCGGGTGAGGTACCCGCGCGTGAACGGCGTCCCCTTGGCGAACAGGTTGAGCGCCACGTCCGGATAGAACCCGCCGCAGAGCCGCTTCACGAACGCCGACGGCGGCAAGCACATCTTGTCCCGCTGCTCGCACGTCGTCGGGACCTGCTTCGATGCATCCGCCGCCGCGTCCTCCTCCTTCTTCCCGTCCCCTTCCTCCGCCGCCTCGCCGCCCGACGCCGCGGCCGGCGTCGCCGCCATCTCGGCGTCCGCAGGATCCGGTTCCGACGGAGGAGGCGTCGCGCCGCCGCAAGCGACCAGGGAACCCATCAGAACAAGCGCAAAAGAGCTCTGGACAGATCGCATGGCCCACGAACCTACCGGAGCCGGCGCGCCCCTCCGCATGGAAAAATAACATCACCCCGCGACGCAATGCGCCAGCGCATCCTCGAAGCCCCATGGCGCAATGCAGGAAACCCGCGCCCCCGTTCACAACGCAATGCGCCAGTCGTCTCGACGGCCTCCTCGGCGCCCTCGGCACCCTCGGCGCCCTCGACGCCCTCGACGTTCTCGTCCGTCTCGATCGTCGCTCTCGATCGTCGCTCTCCATCTCCGGTCTCGCCATACCCTCTCGCCATACCCTCTCAAATGGTTCAGTTTTCCGACAGTACTTGACATCAGAGCCTCATCAGCAGAGCCTGAGCTGATTCCGGCAGGAGGTGGTCGTGCTGGATCTTTCTTCATCCGCACTCTCATCATCGCGTATTGGCGGTTCGCGTAAGTGGAAGTCTCACACGGACGCTCGTCCAAGGGGACGACGGGTGTCCGCTGGTCTCTGGAGGTGTGCGACACTCGCATCCTGTGCGCTCCTCGCCGGCTGCGGCGCGGCCGAGGAGCAGTTCGATCCGTGGGGCACCGGCGAGGAGGTGATCACGGGGGCGGGCGGCAGCTCCGCCTCGGGCGGCTGGGAGAGCGCCGCGGAGGGCGCGGGCCCGGGCAGCGGCGGCGGCGGCTGGCCGTCGTCAGGGAAGCTCGGGCCGCCTTATCCCATCGTGCTCGCCCACGGCTTCTTCGGATTCGAGGACTTCGCGGGCGCGGGATACGTCAGCTACTTCTACAACCTCAAGCACTCCCTCGGTGAGGGCGGCGAGGTCGTCTTCACGCCCTCGGTCGATCCGTTCAACAGCTCCACGTACCGCGGCGCCCAGCTGCTCGCGCGGATCGAGCACATCCTCGCCGAGACGGGCCACGAGAAGGTGAATCTCATCGCCCACTCGCAGGGAGGCCTCGACGCCCGCGTTGTCGCGCACGAGCGGCCCGATCTCGTCGCCTCCGTCGTGACCGTCGCCACGCCTCATCTCGGCTCGAAGGTCGCCGACATCGCGCTCCAGCTCGTCGCCCACGAGCGGCTGCAGGACGTCCTCGACGATCTCCTCAATGCCATCGGGGCGCCGCTCTACGATCAGATAGGCAACGAGACGAGCGTCTTCACGTCGCTCGAGCAGTTCTCGACGCCCGGCATCGCGGAGTTCAACGCGAAGTACACCGACGCGCCCGGGGTGTTCTATGCCTCCTTCGGCGGCCGGACCGACCGCGCGCTCGGCGGCCGCGACTGCACCACGCTCGTCCCGGCGCCCTTCGTCGCGCAGTTCGACGACGGCCTCGATCCGGTGCACCCGCTGCTCTCGTTGACCGAGACGATCCTCGACGGCGGCTTCGGCGAGTCGTTTCCGAACGACGGCCTTGTGCGCGCGCGGGACGCGCGGTGGGGCCACTTCTGGGGCTGTCTGCCGGCCGACCATTTCGACGAGATCGGCCAGCTCTTCGGACAGAGCCCGGGCGACGGGAACCCCTGGCTCTATACCGACTTCTACCGCGCCGTGATCGAGCGGCTCCGGCAAGAAGGCTTCTGACGAGCGAAAGCCGCCCCGAACGGCGCCCCGTCCAGTACCCTTCCCGGCCGATGCTCAAGGCGCCGCTCACCTGCTCGCTCCCGCTGCTCGCCCTGCTCAGCGCGGCCTGCAGCGGCGACGTGCGCCGGTTTCCCCTGCGCGATCCGGTCTGGCGCGACGCCGACCTGAACCCCGTCTCGGTGCCCTGCAGCCCCGATCCCGAGGCGCTCAGGGACGATCCGCAGCACCGCCTCTGCACGCCTGCGCCGTACGAGTCGTCGTTCGCGTGGGACGCGGCCGACAACCTCGTCTTCCGGCCGGTGACGCGCTTCTTCGCCGTGGATCCGGGAGGGGAGGCCGTCAACGTCAACAGCCTCGACGAGGTGCCGGACTCGAGCTGGTTCACGAACCGGATCGGGAAGCAGCCGCTCTCCGCCGAGGAGCTCGTGCGCGGGCCGTGCGGCGACAGGACGCTGGACGACGAGGCGCCGGATGGCTCCTGGGTCATCGACATGGGCAAGCCGAACGGCGCGAACCCCGGCTTCCGGATCAAGGTCGAGGGGATCGGCAAGTTCATGCTCAAGGCCGATCCATCGGAACAGCCCGAGCGGGCCACCGGCGCCACGGCGATCGCGGCGCGCCTCTACCACGCCGCCGGCTTCTGGGCGCCGTGCGACTCGGTGGTCTACCTGAAGCCGTCGGTCCTGAAGCTCTCGCCCGGGCTCACCGTGACCGACAACAGCGGGACCACGAGGCCCTTCGACCAGGCGGCGCTCGACGGCGTGCTCGCCAAGGCCTCGAAGCGAGGGGACCGGGTGCGCATGGTCGCCTCGCGCTGGCTGCCGGGCCGCGCCCTCGGGCCCTTCAAGTACGAGGGGACCCGGGAGGACGACCCGAACGACGTCATCCCGCACGAGGACCGGCGCGACCTGCGCGGGGGGCGCCTGCTCGCCGCGTGGCTCAACCACTTCGACTCGCGCGAGCAGAACTCGATGGATGTCTGGCTCGCCGAGGACGGCGACGACAAGGACGCATCGCCGGGCCACGTGCGGCACTACGCCATCGATCTCGGCGACTGCTTCGGCAGCGAGTGGGAGTGGGAGGACATCTCGAAGCGCCTCGGCCACGCCTACTACTTCGACGTCGAGTACGCGCTCCTCGACTTCGCCACGCTCGGCATCCCCGAGCGGCCGTGGGACCGAGCGACCCGCGACCCCCAGGGCGACATCTTCGGCTTCTTCAGCGATCGCGACTTCCGGCCGGAGGACTGGCGCGGCGGCTACCCCAACCCGGCCTTCGCGCGCATGACCGAGCTCGACGGCGCCTGGGCCGCCCGGGCGCTCGCCCGCTTCACGCCGGAGCTCATCGAGGCGGCGGTGCGGACCGGCGACTTCACCGCCCCGCGGCACACAGCGTTCCTGATCGACAAGCTCATCCAGCGCAAGCGCGCGATCCTGGCGCGTTACCTCACGCGCCTGTCGCCGATCGCCGACGTCGCCCTGGCCTCGCCGGCGGAGCTGTGCGGCGTCGACCTCGCGCGGCGCACCGGCGTCGCGCGCGCGCAAGACCTCCGCTACGAGGCCGCGATGTACGCCGGCGAGGTGCTCTCCCCGCGCGCGGGGCCGGTCGTGCGCCCCTCGCCGGACGGCCGCGTGTGCCTCTCGCTCCCGCACATCGCCACGGACGGCGGCGCCCCCGACGACGCGCCCTCGCGCTACGCCATCGTCGACCTCCTGAACGGGCAGGCGCCCGGCCCGCTGCGCGCCCACCTCTACGATCTCGGCCCGCGCCGCGGCTACAAGCTCGTCGGCATCGAGCGTCCAGACGAGGCCGATCCGCCCGACTGAGCTCCCCCCCGCCGTTCAGAACCCGTGGCTGGCGCCGATCATGAGGCGCAGCTCCTGCAGACTGGCGCCCTGCTCGAACGTCTCGGTCGCCGAGCCGATCAGGAAGTCGAAGGAGTGGTCGCGCGAATCGCTCGTGCGCAGGCCGAGCACGAACGACATGCGCAGAAGGTCGAGATCGAAGTCGCGGAGGTGCTCGCTGAACACGTTGCCCGCGGCGACCTGCACCGTGCCGTCGACGAACGCCCAGACCGGGTAACGGTACTCGAGCGTCGCCGCGGCGGCGCTCCGCCCGCGGAGGCGCCCCTCGCGGAACCCATGCATCGGCGCGCCGCCGCCGAGCTCGACGAGCTCGGTGAAAGGGACCTCGGCGGGGCCGAGCGGGTCCGCGAAGGCCGCCGAGAGGGCGAGGCTCACGATGCGGTCGTGCCCGGTGAGATCGACGAACCCGCCCAGCGTGCCGCCGTAGCGGAGCCACCGGCTCTGCAGCGGTCGCTCCAGGTCGGCGGCGTGCTCCCCGGAGAGCTCCAGCCGGACGCCGTGGCCCCGCTCGGGGCGCGGCCGCCGCGAGTCGAGGGCGGCCTGGGCCCCGATCCGGTAGGCCGTGTACCCCGTGTCGAACGAGGGGGGCAGCGGGTAGCGGCCGTTCGCGACCCGCCAGCCGACCGTCGGCCCGCAGCAGATGTCGTCGAAATCGACGGTCTTCGCGCCGGTGTACGCCTCGACGAAGCTGAACGCGTCGAAACCGACGTGGACCGTCGCGCTCCCCTCGACGCTGCGGGCGCTGTAGCGGGCCCAGTCGCGCCCCACGGACCTCGGGCCGATCCCCGCGAACAGCCAGTCAGGCCGGGCGTCCGCCTCGCCGCGGAGCTTCACGTGCGCGCGCCCGTCGAGCGGGATGCGGTCGGCGATCGTGAGCCTCAGCCAGTCGTCCCCGCCGGTCGCCGCGTGCACGCGGAGCTCGTTGCCGGGGAAGAACAGGTCGTCATAGAAGATGTAAACACCGACGCTCTCGCGAAAGCCGAAATCGAGGAGCGCTGTGGGGACGATGCCAATGGTGTCGTTGGGCCCGAAGGTGAAGATGTCCTTGAGCTCCTCGATCCACTCGCCCTGCTCCGCCGCGACCGTGAGATAGCCGAGCGGCCGCCGGACCAGGTACTCGCTGACGAGGTAGGCGGGGAAGAACGCGACGCGCGGCACCCAGAGCAGCGCGTCGCCGGCGCTCGCCCCCTCGTCCGGACGACCATCGTAGTCCGGCAGAGCACGCTTCGCGCTGGGCGCCTGCTCCCGCGGCGCCGCGGCGGGAGATCGCCCCGGCGGGGTCGGCGCAGCGCCCCCCGCCTGCGGCGCGGCCAGCGCCTCGGCGCACAGCGACAGCACGGCGCAGCTCGCGAGCGCGGCCGTGCGCCGCCGCCAACCCGGGCTGAGCGCGCGCGTCCATCCCTTCTCGTTCGTGCCCAATCCGCCCGTCTCTCGCACGTCGCCACGCGGGAGCCTAGCGGAGTTCCCGGCCCGCGAGACTTTTGTCCGCGCCACGCGCGCGCCTGTCGAACGCCGAACCCCCCTGTACGGCGCTTCACACGGCCGGCGCCGAGAGGGATGTTGCCGGCCGGGACCAGGCTCGATAGCCTCCCGCGTTCGGGCATCGGTCCTGTTCCGGTGCCGCCTGAACGGCGGTCTACCCGGGATGGAGCGGCGCGTGGCGAGCACAGGCGAGAACGAGACACGATCCCGAGGGGGGCTTCACAGGCTCCTCTCCATCTTCGCCGAGGTGAAGCCGCGCGAGGTCTTCAGCGTCCTCGTCCTGACGCTGAACGTCTTCCTCCTGCTCACGGGCTATTACCTCCTCAAGGTGGTCCGCGAGCCGCTGATCCTCGCGGGCGGCGGGCTCGAGATCGGCGGACAGCGGCTCGACCTCGACGGTCCAGAGGTGAAGGCCTACGCGGCGGCGGGCCAGGCGCTGCTCCTCGTCGGCGTGGTCCGCGTCTACGGCGCCATGGCCAGGCGCTTCGGGCGCATGCAGCTCACCACCGCGCTGACGCTCTTCTTCGCCGGCAACCTCGTCCTCTTCTTCTTCCTCGCGCGCCTCGGCGTCCCCCTCGGGGTGCCGTTCTATCTGTGGGTGGGCTGCTTCAACCTCACGGTGATCGCGCAGTTCTGGTCGTTCGCCAACGATATCTACACCCCCGAGCAGGGCAAACGGCTCTTCGCGATCGTCGGTATCGGGAGCTCGCTCGGCGCCATGCTCGGCGCGCAGATCGCGAAGCGCGTCTACGTGCCCATCGGCCCCTACAACATGATGCTCCTCGCGGCGGGCGTGCTGCTCGTCTGCCTGTGGCTCACGCACATCGTCCATCGCAACGACCTCGCGCGCCTCGGCGGCGAGGAGGCCAGGGCCGACGCGCCGCCCGGAGGCGCGGCCGGCGGCTTCAAGATCATCGCGCGCGACCGCTATCTCCTCCTCATCGCCGGCCTGACGCTCGTCCTCAACTGGGTGAACTCGACAGGCGAGTACATCCTCGATCGCACCCTGATCGAGTCCGCCACGAGCGCGCTCAGCCCGGAGAGCGCGCCGCGCGCCGCAGACGAGGGGGAGCCGGCCCCCGCCGGGGCCGAGGGCGCAGACCCGGGCGCGCCGCTCGCGGCGGGCGCCCCGGTCTACCTCGTCGATCCGGAGGCGTCGCGCCTGCTGGAGGGGAAGGTCACCGCCGTCAAGGGCGGGGTGTTCGACGTCGAGGCCGGCGGCAAGGTCGTCGAGGGCGCCGGGAAGGGGCTCGTCCACCCGCGCACCGAGAAGGGGAAAAAGGCGGCGCTCGGCGCGATCATCGGCACCTTCAAGGGCGATTTCTTCTACTGGGTGAACACCTTCGGCGTCATCCTGCAGCTCTTCCTTGTCTCGCGCATCTTCAAGTACCTCGGCGTGCGGTTCGCCCTGTTCCTCCTCCCGGCCATCGCCGTCCTCGGCTACGCGTCTCTCGCCGTCCTGCCCGCGCTCGCCGTCGTGCGCGTCGCGAAGATCGCCGAGAACAGCACCGATTACTCGGTCCAGAACACGGCGCGGCAGGCGCTCTTCCTGCCGGTCGGCCGCGACGCGAAGTACAGCGCCAAGGCCGCCATCGACACCTTCGTCGTCCGCGCGGGCGACGTGCTCGCCGCCGTCGGGGTGATCGTCGGCCAGGTGCTCGCGCTCTCCATCCGCCACTTCGCGATGGTCAACATCGTGCTCGCGCTCGTGTGGCTCGGCGTCGTGATCGGCATCGCCCGGGAGCACAAGCGGCGCACCGCGGACGAGCCGGACGCCGAGGGCCTGAAGGCCGCGTAGCTCCCCCGGCGGGACTGTTCCGCGGCGCCGAACCGTCAGGGCTGAAGCGGATCTACGCGGCCTTCGCCGGCCTCGGGTTCAGCTGGAGGAAGCGGCGCTGGTAGGCGTACGAGCGAAAGCGGATCTGCAGCGGCGGCTCGTTGCCGCTCTTGATCTCGAGCTTCGCGCCGTCGTCGTGCTCGGCGCAGTGCGGGATGCGCAGCGTGTAGCTCGTGCCGCCGCCGGTGCGCACCGCGATGCTCCCGAGCGCGAGCCCGGCCGCGGCGACGGCCACGTTGGTCCCGGTCTGGCCGTCGTCCGCCTTCGCCTCGATGCCGCGAGTCGCCGGCTTCGCGCACACGCAGCAGCCTTCCGGCCAGCGGATCGTCTCGCTCGTCACCGGCACCGGAAAGCCCGGCTGCGGGTGGACGTAGTCGCCGGCGAGCACGGTGAGGACGCGCTTGTCGACGAGGTACGCGGCCTGGCACTTGTCGCAGAACGCCGGGTCGTCGGTGTGGTTGAGCTCGATCTCCGCGAGCGTCGCCTGGCAGCGCGGGCACGTCGCGGTGCCGGCCAGGTCCCTGGCGACAAGGAGCGACCCGAACGCGAACACCGCGAACCCGATGCCGCCGACCAGACAGAGCAGCCACAGCGGACCGGAGCGGTCGATCATCGCGCGGAAACAGAGGAACGAGAGGCCGGCGAGCACCGCCGTGATGACGGCGTACTTGATGGTGGAGCCGGTGTTGCGGGTGACGGTGGACGTCATGAGCGCGACCTTAGCGCCGGTCGACCCGCGAGCGCGCGCCGAACGCTGTCGCGGAAAGAGGGTAGGGGGTAGAGGGTACGAGGGCAGCGCTTCCAAACGCCTTCCGGCGGTCCAGTACCATCCTGCCCCACATGCCCGTTGACGTGATGCCCGGAGCGCGACGCCGTCTCGATGCGCCGGAAGCATGCACGAATTCGGTAAGTTGGCGGGTCCGATGGGGCCAGGAGGGCGTCGGAGTACGGGTCGCACGCGCAAACTGATCGGTGCTCTAGCCCTGAGCTTTTGCGGCAAGGGTCTCGAGTGGCTGCCTGAGTGCGCCGTATGCCTCGTCGGGAGTGGTATGGGCGAGCTCCTGGTGGAACCCTCCGTGTGCCAGTCGATTGCGTTCGTCACGAATTCGATTAATCTGACCCAACAACGATTCCGAGAAGCTCTGCGGCTCGAGGACGCGATACATCACTAGCCATGTTGAGATCGCGTCCGGCAGCGTTTCTGCAACTTGCTTCTTCGACATCCCGCTGCGCTTGGCGATGTACTCGAAGAAGCCATCCTTGAAGTCCGCCTCGAACCCTGCAAACAGTCGCATGAGGGCTACTCGGTACAGGTCCTCGCGCTCCTCCTTGAGCCGCGCCTTCCGCTCGCCCTTCTTGAAGCGCAACAGGTCGCCAAGCAGCGCTCGTAAGTGAGTCTGCTGGTCATGCTCTTCACTGAGTTCCTGGATATGTTTCAGTCGAGAAAGCTGGGTATCGTACCATGCTTTAGCCTTGTCGAGGTGATTCATCGTAGAAGCTCTGCGAGAACTTCGTCGCGGAAGGTTTCCTCGGTCAGAGGCTCGAGCGGGCCGTGAACCCCCTCCCAGGAATACATCCATCCGGACGCGCCAACATATTCCAAGAGGGCGGCGCGCGCGCCCGAGCTAACCTCGACCTGAGGTCGTCGCCCCGCTAGAAACGACCGCGGCTGCACGGTCACTTGGTCGTCTTTGAAGTGGATTGTTATCGCCGGTAGATTGAGACGTTTGTCGATGTGCTGCACGAGCACGCTCCACTCCTGTACCGATAGCGGCAACCCCTCCACCCACTTGCTGATGTCGCCCATCAGCGTTGTCACGACCTTCTTGAATTCCTCGAGGTCGGTCGCCTTCTCTTCCCCACGCTGTTTTAGAACGTCTTTCAGGCTCATTGATGCCATGTACCATGTTCCGGTCGGCGATGCCAGATCACGCGGCCAGAGTCCGCGCCCGGACGCCTTCGCGCCGGAACCACGTCAAGGGTCCTCTGCTGCGGGAGACGCAATGGGCTGCACAACATCGCATTGCAGCTGCCGTGGCCATCGGTCGCTCGCTCCCTCTGGACCACGCAGCTGAATGCGGGGACGTTGGGCGGGCGGAGCGGCGCGGGACGCCGGGGGGGCGACCCCATCGACGTCGCCAGGGATCGGGGACACTTCGTCGCGCCCGTCCTCCGCGCCGCCGGGAAGAGCACAGAGAGTATGCCGAGGTCGTCCGCTTGAACGACATGCTCAGCCTCCTCAAGCTTCAGGCAGAGGAGGTATGGCCCCTGCGCGCGGCCTCGTGAAGCTGCCGAGCAACACGCGTGAGCTGGTCCAGCGGCGCGCCCAGGGGGCATGCGAGTACTGCCACCTTCCGCAGGACGCATCCATCTTGCCCCACCAGGTAGACCACATCATCTGAAAGCAACATCGTGGTTCGGATGATGTCCACAACCTGTGTCTATGCAGCGTTCGCTGCAGCCTGAAGAAGGGGCCGAATATCGCGTCGATCGACCCCGAGAGCAGTAGGCGAACGACCCGCGCTCATCGAGGTGGTAGGCGGAGACGTCGCGGTCGATCTTCCGCCCGCCGGCGCTCGTGAACATGCGCCGGGGAAAGACGCGCACGCGGGCCTGCGCGGCGCCGGGGAGCAGCTCGAAGCGGCCGGCGCTGAAGCCATGGGGGCGGGTCACGCCGCGGCCGCCGGGGCCGTGGTGCTCCTCGAGACCGAAGAGGGAGGCGCCCTGCAGGGCGTGACGCGCGTGGCCGCCGCCGTGGGCGGTCGAGGTGGCGGTGCCCTCGTGCATGTGGCCGAAGAAGTGGGCGGCGAAGCGACCGGCCGGGTCGACCTCCTGGTGGAACTCCTGGCGTGCCTGCGGGTGGAGCCACTCGGGCGGGTGGTGGGTGAGCAGCGCTGGTGGTGGCTCCACCCGTCACGAGCACGCGGCCGTCGAGCAGCAGCGCGGCGCGGTGCCCGTCGCGCGCCGAATGTATCGACGAAGCCCAGGCCCACCGGGGGCACGGTCCCTGGTGGAACGCTGCTCAGCGGCCCGTCGGGCTCGGTGCTCCCCGGAGGAGGGGACTACCAGCTCCTCGGAACGAGCACGGTGCTGGATGCCAGATACGTGCTGTCCTCGATCCGACGGCGAGGTCATCGTGGTAAGGAGCTGTGGACCGCTCGGCGCGCTCGTGCCGGTCTTCGAGGCGCGCGCGGACGGCCCCTGCTCATCCTCGACACGAAGGAGTGCGTGAGCTCCGACCCGGGGTTCGCGTCGCGCGGGTGAGCCTCACCTTCCACGAGCGCCAATAGAACAAGGAGTCTGCAGGAACACCGGCGCCTGGCGCGGTCACAGACCGTGCGCTGTCACGGCATATATCCATGTCTCCGGTACACCATGTGGCGGCGCAGCACGGATGCTCGACCACGAGAATGGATATTTCAATGCACGACGGCTGCGATGATGACCCTCCGCGGCCGCCGTACCAGCGATCGAGAGGGCAAAGGCTTCAACAAGGGGCGGCGTCGAGCCGCGTATCCACGGGAGGACTTATGCAAGTGATCGTTGCGGGCGCCGGGATCGGCGGCCTGGCCGCGGCTCTGGCGCTGCACGCCTCGGGTCATGAGGTGACGGTGTTCGAGGCGGCGTCCAGCATCCTGCCGCTCGGGGTCGGTATCAACCTCCTGCCCCACGCCGTGGAGGTGCTGGGCGAGCTGGGCCTGCTCGAGGCCCTGTTGGCCCACGGGGTGGCGACCCGCGAGCTTGTCTATTTCAACCGCTTCGGTCAGCGCATCTGGGGCGAGCCGCGCGGCCGCTTCGCCGGGCATGCCGCGCCGCAGATCTCCCTGCACCGCGGCGTCCTGCAGGGCGTGCTGTTCGACGCCGCCGTCGAGCGGCTGGGCCCTGACCGGGTGATCTGCGATCGGCGCCTCTCGGGCCATCATGAAGAGGGCGAAGGCCGCATCGAGGCGCTCTTCCTCGATCGCGCGGGCGCGGCGTGGAAGGTTCCCGCCGACCTCCTGATCTGCGCCGACGGCATCCACTCGGCGGCGCGCGCCGGCCTCTATCCGGACGAGGGGCCGCCGATCTACGGCGGTCGCATGCTGTGGCGGGCGACCAGCCTGGCGGCGCCCTTCCTCACCGGCGCCAGCATGATCATTGCCGGGCATCAGGACCAGAAGTTCGTCGCGTATCCCATTTCCCCACCGGAGCCGGACGGCCGCCAGAGGATCAACTGGGCCGCCGATCTCGCGGTCGCCAGGAACCTGCGACGGGAGGACTGGAACCGGCTGGGCGACCCCGCCGACTTCCTGCCCAGGTTCGAGGCCTGGCGCTTCGGCTGGCTGGATGTGCCCGGCCTGATCCGGAGCGCCGAGGCGATCTACGAGTTCCCGCTTGTCGACCGCGATCCCCTGCCGCGCTGGAGCCATGGGCGCATGACGCTGCTGGGCGACGCCGCCCATCCCATGTATCCGAACGGCTCCAACGGGGCGAGCCAGGCCATCCTGGACGCCCGCGCCCTGGTCGGCGCGCTCGCCGCCCATGCCGATCCGGTGGAAGCGCTGGCCGCCTACGAGGCCGAGCGCCTGCCCCCCACCGCCGCCATCGTCGCCGCCAATCGCCGCAACGGTCCGGAGCAGGCCCTGCAGATCGCCTACGAGCGCGCGCCCGACGGCTTCGACCGTATCGAGGACGTCTTCGCCCCCGGCGAGCTGGAGGCCATCGCCGCCCGCTACAGGGTGCTGACCGGCCTGAAGGGCGCCTCGGAGCCCCTCGTGCGCTGACGGATCTCCGACGTACCGAACCCGCGTCAGGGCCGGCCCGCGGCCGCGCTCACCTTCCAGGCCTCGTAGGCCTCCATCAAGGCCAGGTACAGCCAGCGGCCGATGACCTCGGCCCCCGCGCCCGACGGGTGCGCGAGATCGGCGCCGCCGAGCCCCCGCTGGACCCAGACCCCCATCGACCCGGAGCCCCCCATCGCGCCGAACGTGTCGAAGTAGCCGCAGCCGACCTGCGCGGCCACCCGGCGCTGGATCGCCGCGAGCTTCGGGATCACCGGGCGGCTCCTGTAGACCTCGCCCTTCTTGTCGGCGCGGTCCATCGGGCCCACCAGCATGCACGACGACCCGGGCAGCGCCGCCGTCACCTGCTCGAGCACCGCCTTCATCGTCGACTCGACCTGATCGAGCGGGAACAGCTCGCCGTCCTCGCTCTCGTTCATGCCGTAGTGGAACACCGTCAAGGACGGGCTCCGCGCGCGCAGCTGCTCGGCGAAGTGCGCGTCGTCGCTCTTGTCGAGGAAGCGGATGCGGCAGCCCTGGATGCCGATCGCGTCGAGCACCACCCCCGGCTCGTCCCGCTCCATCCAGACGCCGAACGCGCGCACCCCCGGGCCGTGCGCCCGCACCTCGATCCCGTGCGGCCCGTCGGGCACCTCGTAGGTCGCGATCGCCGAGCCGGCCTCGGCGGCCCGGGTGTCGATCATCTCCCGGCTCTCGCCGTCGATCTTGATCTCCATCCGCCCCCCCTCGGGGTGCTTCAGGTAATCGACGGCGAACCGCGAGACCGCGCGCCCGTAGGTCCCGGTCTCCGCGGTGGCGAAGCGCGAGAACACCCCCGCGCCCTGCGAGCGGAACGACACGCCCCCGAGCCCGTAGAGCCCGTCCTTGGCGAAGGGGCCCACGACGCGGCTCACCTGCCAGCCGGGGACCGCGAGGCGAACAACGTCGTTGTGGAAATATCCAGGCCATGCGTTGGCCATCAGCATGAACCCGTGGCCCGCGTCGCCGAAGCGCTTCTGCAGCTTGCGCCGCAGCGTCGACGTCACGAAGTCGCTCGCCACGATGGAGTCGCCGAAGTAGGTGATGCGCGCGATCGAGCCCGGCGCCTTGCGCTCCACGGCGGCGAGCGCGCGGAAGAACGGCGTCATCGCCTTGCCGCTCGGGTCCTCGATCGGGCGCGGCGGCTTCCCCTCGGAGGCGACCGCGGCCGGCAAGAGCTCTGCGGCGGCGGCCGGCAGCGCGACCTCCTCGGGCTGGCGCAGCTCGGCCTGCTCGGTGGTCTCCGTGACGAGCGTCGTCTCCCCGATCGATGCCACGGGCGCCGGCGCCGGGACCACGACGAGCCCCTCGCCCTCGGGCAGCGGCGTGAGCAGCCGCAGCCGCGACAGGCCCGGGTGCGCGTAGGGCAACAGCACGAGCAGCGCGAGCGTCGCCAGCGCCCCGGCCGCCGACGAGACGAGCCCATTGCGCGGCGAACCCACCGGCGCGCCGCCCGCTGGAGGAGCGTCGCGCCCGCCGGGCGGAGGCATGTCATGGACGGCCGGCTCGTGGGCGCTTGTGCTGCTCGTGGAGGTCATCGACGCGCGCGGACGGGAGAGGGAGGCGCTCTGCGGCGACACGCCCCGCTCAGGGGGACGCATCCCGATCGGGAGGAGGCGGGCGCTTCTCCAGCTTGTCCAGGGCCGCGGACGCCCTGTCGCGGCAGCTCATGTCGCCCTGGTGGATGCAGATCGCGCGCAGCAGCTTGATCTCGCTGGCCGACGCGCGCCCGCCCCAGACCCTCGGCTCGAGCGCCTTTCGCTGCGCCGGGTACGCGGTCGAGTCGAGGGAAGAGCTCGCCTGCGGGGCGCCCGCGTCGGCGACCCTGGGCGTCGAGGCCGGCGGCGCGGGCGCGGGCGAGGGCGTGTGCTGCGGGGACCAGGACGTCGTCTGCGGGCTGCTCTGCTGCGGCGCGGGCTCCGGCTCGGGCGGCGCTTCGGGGTCGACCTGCCGCCGCATCTCGGCCACCCGCGCGCGGAGCGCCGTCGGGACGCTCGTCGTCTTCGCGATCTCGTTGAGCAGCGTGAGCTTCTCGTCCTTCGTCCCGGCCCGCTCGACCTGCTGGAACATCCCCTCCGCCCAGCGCTCCTCGATCTCCCGGAAGCGCTGCGTCTCCCGGACCGGCGCCGTCTCGGCGATCTCCTGCAGCTTCCGGTGCGCGGCGTCGATGTTCCCCGCGCGGAAGTGCTCCTGCGCCGCGTCGAGGATCTGCGCGTCGTTCCCCCCGAGCTCCGGCGCCGCGGGCCGCGCCTCCGGCTCGAGCGCCTCCGGCCCCTGCGAGCGGGCGCGGGTGACCGCGACCACGGCGAGGATGAGGATCACGACGACCGCAAGGAGGATCCCCATCGCCTTGCTCGTCCCGCCGAGCGAACGGGACGACGGCGTCGCAGCGGCCACGCTCCCGTACGACCCCGGCGCGGCCGTCGAGCCGGAAGCGCCGTCCGGCCCGGCGCGAAAGATCTTGCCGGCGGCGACGAAGCGGAGCCGCACGTCGCCGAGCTCGAGCGCGTCGCCCGCCTCGAGCAGGCCGCGCTTCAGCTCGACGCCGTTGATGCGCACGCCGTTCGCGCTCTGCTTGTCGACGACCTCGTAGCGGCCGTTGCCCAGGCTGATGAGCTCGGCGTGCAGGCGGCTCACCGAGCTGTGGTTGATCGAGATCGTCGCGTCCTCGGAGCGCCCGATCGTGAACCGCTCGCCGTCGAGCGGGAACTCGGCGCCGGGGGTCGGGCCGACGACCATGACGAGCCGGTTGGGGCGGGTGTGGAGCGGCAGGTGCGCCGTGCTGCGGCTGCCGGGCGGCGGCGTCGGGCTCGTCACCGCGGACGAGAGCGCCTCATCGACGATCTCGATGCGGTAGTCGCCGAGCTGCACGAGGTCGCCGTGGCGCAGGTGCTGCTCGCCGGTGACCCGCCCGCCGTTGACGTACGTGCCGTTGTAGCTGTCGAGATCGCGGATGACCCAGCCCTGGCCGTTCTTGGCCAGCGACGCGTGCTGCCGCGAGACGTTGCGGTCGGTCAGCCGGATCGAGTTCGACTCTCCGCGCCCGAGCGCATACTCCTCATGGGCGAGGGGGAGCCCCGTCTGTTTCCCCTCGTCATCCTCGATCGTCAGCTTCCACATAGCGGGTTCGGGGCATTCAGGCGAAGCCAGGCTCGCTCCGCGAGCGCCTGTCGATCCGTGGCATCCACCGCTCGCCGTGCGAGCCTCCTCAGCGAGGCCCGCCTACTTTAGCGAGTCCGCCTCCGGGAAGGCAACGACGGCGCACCACCCCATGGCGGGCGGCCCGGACCGCAACGTCCCACCGGCCGCCGGCCAGCCAGCGCCGGGCAAGCACCGGGCGGGCCAGCCTGCCGGCGCGGCCGCCGGGGCGCGCGTCCCCGCGCGGCGAGCCGCCCGCAGCCCGCCGGCGGGACGCGGCGGCGCCGGGGCCGCGCGCAGCCGCAGCGGAAGATCGCGGCCGTCTGGCGATCCGCCGGCCATCCGCCCCGGGTCCGCGGCCTCCGTGATGCGCAGCGGGCTAATGGCTGCCTCCCACGGGCCGGAACGGGTGGAGGAACGCCGAGAGCGCCCCCGGGTTCCGGGTCTGCAGCCAGAGCCGCCCGTGCCCCTGGAACTCGCAGACGAGCCCCTCGCCGGACAGGAACAGGCCCTTCAGGCCGGCCAGCTTGCGCACCTGATACCGCAGGCCCTCGGTGAACGCGAGCAGGTGTGTGTTGTCGCAGAGATATCCCTCGTGCTGGCGGCCGACGTCGATCGCGTGGATACCGCCGTAGCTCGAGAACCAGATCAGGCCCTCGCCGTAGGCCCGGAGCAGCGACAGGCCGCCGGCGAAGAAGCCCTTGGCCCCCTGCCACTTCGCGTCGAGCGTGATGCCGGGCGAGGAGGCGAGATAGGCGCCCGACTGGAGGAAGACCTCCATCCCCGAGCGCAGGACGATGCGCTCGATCGACCCCTCGGGCGCCGGCGCGAGCCGCATCGACTGCATGGGCGCCGTCGCGGTGAAGGTGTTCTGGAAGAGGCTCTCTCCCGCCGTCAGCCTGCGCTTGACCGCGCTGGCGAGCCCCCCTTGCACGCTCGTCTTCATGTCGATGGCCGCGTCGCGCGCCACCATCGCGCCGCTCTCGGCGATGATCTGCTCGCCGGCGTGCTCGAAGGTCACGTGGAGGACGCCGAACTCGGGGTTGTCTCGGATCTCGTCGCGCACGCCGTCCCCTGGATCTCTAGGGTTGCCGCGGGGCGAGCCGCGCGCCGATCGCCGCGCCGTACCTGCCGGCGTTGCGCGACTGGACCCACAGGCTGCCGTGCCCCTCGACGTGGCAGACGAGGCCCTCGCCCGAGAGCCACGTGCCGAGCCACGTCGGCGTGCTCTTGCCGATCCGGCAGGAGAGCGTCGACTCCCACGCTGCGAGGTGGCCCGTGTCGACGACGACGTGGCCTCTCACCGGGAGCTCCTCGAGCGCGCCGAAGGCGCCGATGATCATCTGACCTCGCCCCGCCGTCTCGAGGGCGAAGAGCCCCGCTCCCGAGAAGAAGCCGCGCAGGCCGCCCGAGCGCGTCTTCACCTCGACCTCGGGGCTCGACGCGACATAGGCGCTGCTCTGGACGCACCATTGCCTGTCGCCCACCTCGAGCACCGTCATGTCCCCGGAGAGCGGCGTCGCCAACAGCACCTCTCCGCCGCCGCCCTCCGCGGCGAACGCGTTCCGGTAGAGCGACTCTCCGGCCAGCATCCGCTTCAGGCCCGACATGATGCCGCCCGCCTGCGTCTCCATCCGCACGTGGGTCGACATGCCCACGAGCGCGCCGCTCTCGGCGATCACGCGCTCGCCCGGCGCGAGCCAGCACTGCGCGAGGGCCTGGGAGGGACGGTAGAGGAGATTCACCTGCATCGGACGTCGGTCTCCGTCGCCCGCTCAGGGCGGGAGCAGCGGCGCGAGCCAGCCCACGAGCGCGTCGGCGCTGCGCGACTGGATCAGCACGCGGCCGCGGCCGGTGAACTCGCACACGACGCCTTCGCCCGAGACCATGAGGCCCATCAGCCCGCCGCCGGGGCTCCTGAGCTCGAGCGCGAGGGACGCGTCGAACCCGACGAGGTGCCCGCCGTCCACGAGGAGCGACCCGTCGCAGACGAGCTCCTCGATCGCGCCGTAGCTCGTGATCCAGAGATCGCCGACACCGGAGGCCTCGATGAAGAACACGCCCTCGCGCGCGAGCACGGCGCGCAGCCCACCCCAGCGCACCCTCACGTCGATGTCGCCCGCGCTCGCGAGGTACGAGCCCGCGCTGAAGAGCATCGTCTCCCCCTGGAGGGGGACGTGCCTCACGCGGCCGCTGAGCGGCGGGGCGAGCCACACCCACCCGCCGCCCTCGGGCGCCTCGATGTGGTTCACGAAGAACGTCTCGCCGCCCGAGAGCTTCCGGAGCAGCGCGATGACGAAGGCCTTGAGCCGCCCGAGGAGCCCGGCCCCGCGGCCCGCGTTGAGCCGGACCACCGTCCGCAGGCTCGGCGAGCGCGCGACCATCGCGCCCGCCTCCGCGAGCAGCGCCTCGCCCGGATCGAGGGTGACCTCCAGCAGCGAGGACGACGGCTCATGCTTGGTGCGATGCTGCATTCGTCCACCCGCGGGGCACGTACATATAACGGACCCACGCCGGAAGCGGAAGCGGGAAGGAAGCGGGAAGAAGGTGTGTCGAGGTGAGCGGGATGCGGCGTATTTCATGTTTTCTGTCCAGCCGCTCGCTCGCGCTGACTTCTACCCTTCGCCGTGGGTAGACTGAGCGCGTGAGCGACAGGCGACTTACGGCCTCCGAGCCGACGTCCCGCGCGGAGCCGCGCAGCGAGAGCCAGAGCTCCGGCTTCGTCGCCGCGCCCCAGCGCATCGCCGGGCGCTACGAGATCCTCGGCCTGCTCGGCACCGGCGGCATGGGCAGCGTCTACCGCGTCCGCGACGTGGAGCTCGACGAGGTGGTCGCCCTCAAGATGCTGCGGCGCGATCTGGCGAGCTCGGCCGGGATGATCGAGCGCTTCCGGCAGGAGGTGAAGCTCGCGCGGCGCGTGACGCACCGGAACGTCGCGCGGACGTTCGACTTCGGCGACCACGAGGGCGAGAAGTTCCTCACGATGGAGTGCGTCGAGGGCGAGTCGCTGCACAGCGTCCTCGCGCGGACCGGCCCGATGCCGGCGCAGCAGGCCATCGGCATCGGCTGCTCGCTCTGCGATGGGCTCGGCGCCGCGCACGCGGCGGGCATCGTGCACCGCGACCTCAAGCCCGAGAACGTGCTCCTCGACAGGGGCGGGCGGGTCGTCATCACCGACTTCGGCATCGCCCGCACCTCGTCCGGGCCGAGCGCCGGCGAGTCGGCGGGCTTCGTGCTCGGCTCCCCCGCGTACATGTCGCCGGAGCAGCTGACGGGCGAGCCCGACATCGACGCGCGCACCGACATCTACGCGCTCGGCATGATCCTCTTCGAGTGCCTGACCCACCGCCGCGCGTGGCCGGGCGCCGGCGCGATCGCCGCCGCCATGTCCCGGCTGCGGTCCCCGCCGCCCGACCCGCGCTCCGTCCGTCCGGACGTGCCCCTCGTCGTCGCGGACGTCGTCCTGAGGTGCATGGCGATCCGGCGCGAGGACCGCTACGCCAGCGCGGCCGAGGCCCACCGCTCGCTGCTGCTCGCGCGCTCGCGGGTGTCGATCGCCCCGCAGCCGGCGCAGTCGCTCGTCTCGGTCATCGCCGCGTCGTCGGCCACGGCCGCGCCGACCGCGCCGCAGCCCGTCGAGCAGAGCCCGACCCGGGTCGCCGCGTCGGCCGAGGCGATCACCGCGCCGCAGCCGCGGCTCGTGTCGCCCGCGCTCTCGGCGCCTGTGCTCACGCCCGCGCCGGCGCCCTCGTCCGCGTCCTCGCCGGCGCTGAAGACCGTCGCCGTGCTCCCGTTCCGCAACGGCGGCGCCCCGGACGACGACTACCTCGCCGACGGCTTCACCGAGGAGCTCACCGACACCCTCTCGATGACCGCGGGCCTCAAGGTGCGGCCGCACGCCGCGGTGTCCCGGGTGCGGCTCGACAACCGCGACCCGCGGGACATCGGCCGCGAGCTCGGCGTGCAGGTCGTCGTCGAGGGATCGATCCGCCGCACCGGCGGCGCCGGCCACGGGCTCGACGGGCCGCGCTCGCAGCCTGCGGCGCCGCACTCGCGGCCGGGGCCGCGCCTCGCGCCCGGCGTGCGCGTGACCGCGCGCGTCATCAGCGTCGAGGACGGGTTCCAGCTCTGGGCGAAGCGGTTCGACAGCGCGCCCGAGGCGCTGCTCGAGGTGAGCGACGAGGCGGCGAGCGCCATCGCCGGGGCGCTCACCGTCGACGCGGCCAGCCGCGACCGCGAGGCGCCGAGCGACCCGCGCGCGATCGACCTGTACCTGCGCGCGCGCCACCAGCTGCGGCACCTCTGGTACGGCGACGCCGCGCCGGCCGTGGCGCTCTTCGAGGAGGCGCTGTCCTTCTCGCCGAACGACCCGAACATCCTGTCCGGCTACGCCGTCGCCTCGGCGCGGCTGATGGCCGCGCGGGGCGACGGCAGGGCGCAGCTCGCGAAGGCGCAGCAGGCCGCCGAGCGCGCGATCGCGCAGGCCCCCTCGCTCGGCGAGCCGTGGGTGGCGCTCGCGACGGTCCGCTTCAGCGCGACCGACCCCGTCGGCGCCGTGCCGGCGCTGCGCAAGGCGCTCCAGTGCGCGCCGAGCCTGGCCAAGGCGCACGAGCTGCTCGGCCGCATCCTCCTCGAGGCGGGGCTCGTCAACGAGGCGGTCTTCCGGCTCGAGACCGCGCTGTCGCTCGACCCGGGCGAGCTGTTCCCGCGCTGGGAGCTCGCGCGCGGCCGCGCGCTGCTGGGCGACTGGGCCGCCGCCGGCGCGCTGCTCGATCTGCCGGCCGAGGACCCGTCGAGCCGCTTTCACAAGGCGATCATGCGCGCTCGGTTCGGGCTGTGGCACCGCGCTCCGTTCGTCATCGACGAGCTGCCGCACGGGATGGAGAACGTCCCCGTCCAGTACGCGCGCCTCTACCGCGACGTGCTCGCGACGTCGCGGCTGTCGGACGAGCAGCGGGCGTTCCTGCGCTCGACGGCGGACGGCTCCGAGCCGGGCAGCCGCCTGCGCCCGCTCTTCCTCCAGATGTACGCCGAGATCCTCGCCTTCCTCGGCGAGGACGACGCGCTCTTCCGCACGCTCGCGAGCGCGGTGGAGGCGGGGCTCTTCGACGCCCTCTGGATGCAGCGCTGCGCGGTGCTCGACCGCGCGCGGGCCGACGCGCGCTTCGCCCCGCTCCGCGCGCGGGTCGAGGAGCGCGCCGCGGCGGTCATCGCCGCGTTCAAGGCCTGAGCGCCCATCGCCGCGTTCAAGGCCTGAGCGCCGCGACGACGGGGCGCGCGGCGCTCAGCTCCTGCGCGCGTTCTTGGCGTTCCTGGAGATGGCGGGCATCAGCACGTCGCCCTCCACGTGCCCGCAGACGTCGAGGACGGTGCGCCCCTCCGCGTCGCGCCCGGGTCGCTCCCGCGTGTAGCGCTCCGCCGGGGCGGCGAGCACCACCCCGACGTCGCGCGCCGCGCCCGTGAGCTCGGCCGCCAGCGCCTCCTCGATGAGCCGGACCCGCGCGCCGCTCGTCGTGCCGGCGGGGATGGCGATGGCCACCGAGCCCAGGACGAACCCCTCGCGCGCGAGCAGCCCGTGCGGCGAGCCGGTCGTCTCCGCGAGCTTCAGCGCCACGCGCGCCATCTCCAGGCGGTCCCGCGCGGCGGCGAGCGACGCCGCGCCGCGGCGCAGGATCTCGTGCGCGCCGTGCGCCCGATCGCCGCGGTGCTCCTCGGCGAGCTCCGCGTTCGCCGCCCTGATCCGCGTGACCTCGGCCTCGGCGGCCGCGACCTCGGCCTCGTACTGCGACAGATCGATCGAGCTCATGGCGTGTCGTCAACCTCGGTTCGTGAACAGGATGCTCCCAGCGAGCAGCGCCCCGGCCGCCGCGGCGCCGTAGAGGCAATAGCGCGCGAGCGCCGCGTGGCCAGCCAGGTAGAGCTGAAGCCCCGCGAAGCCCGCGGCGATCGCGAGCGCCGCGTAGACGAGCTGGCGCACCCCCGTATAGACCAGCGACGCGGCCTGGGCGAGGCCCCGGACCTTCACCTCGGCCTCGCCGCGGTTGGCGCGCGTGAGGTACTTGCGCAGGTCGTCCGGGATCGTCAGCGCCTTGATCCCCATGTCCTTCGCCGCCTCGAGGGCGATCTGGGCCCAGTCGCGGCTGCCGAGGACGAAGTCCTGCAGGTACGGGCGCACGACATCCATGGGGTTGAGGTCGGGATCGAGCTGCGTGCAGACCCCGGTGAGCAGGAGGAGGGTGCGCTCGAGCAGCACGAAGTCGCGCGGCACGTGGAACGCGGCGGAGAGCTCCTTCAGGCCGATGTTCATGCGCCTGAGGTCGATCAGGCTCTCGATGCCCTTCTGCGGATCGAGCTTGATGTCCTTCAGGTTGAACGACTCGAGCTTCACCTCGTCCTGGAAGCGCTGGTGGAAGAACTCGACGACCTTCTCGCTGATGTCGACGGCGTCGCGCCGCGAGAAGAAGCGCATCTTGCGCAGCGCCTTGATGATCCCCTCGGTGTCGCGGCGGATCACGGCCTCGAGGAACTCGGGGATGCCCTCGCGCATCTCCTGGGAGAGCTCGGCGACCGCGCCGAAGTCGAGCAGGATGAGCTCCCCGCGCGGCCCGACCAGCATGTTCCCCGGGTGCGGATCCGCGTGGTAGACGCCGTCGATGAAGATCTGCTGGCAGAAGACCTGCACGATGTGCCGGGCGAGCGCCTTGCGGTCGATGCCGTGCGCGTCGAGCGCCGCGACGTCGCCCACCTTGATGCCCTCGACGAACGTCGTCGTCATCACGCGCCGCGTGCAGTAGGGCTCGATCGGCCTGGGGAACTGGACCTGCGGTTGCTTCGCGAAGTTGTCGGCGATGCGCACGATGTTCCTGGCCTCGCGCACGAAGTCGAGCTCCTCCAGGATCATCGAGCGGATCTGGTGGTAGTAGGCGTCGAGCCCCTGCACGGGGACGAACTTCGCGACGATCGCCATGATGCGGCGGATGGTGAGCAGGTCGAGGCGGACGATCTCGTCGATGTCGCGGTGCTGCACCTTCACGGCGACGCGCGTGCCGTCCATGAGCCACGCCTCGTGCACCTGGCCGAGCGAGGCGCTCGCGAGCGGCTCCTTGTGGAAGCGGGCGAAGACCTTGTCGATGGGGCGCCCGAGCTCCTCGGCGATGCGCTGCTCGATCTCCTCGTAGGGCCGCGGCGGCACCTGGTCCTGCAGCCCCTCGAGCCCCGCGCGCAGCGTCGTGGGGAGGAAGTTCGCCATGATGCTGAGCATCTGGCCGACCTTGATGAAGAGGCCCTGGAGCTCGACGATCGTGCGCTCGATGCGCCGAGCGTTGCTCGCGTGGACCTCGTCCACGCGGCTCTGCGCCCACGCGTCGCCGAAGAGGCGGCGCAGGAAGAAGAACCAGAGGTAGCTCGCGATGACGGTGAACGTCGTCAGGTAGGCGCGGATGAAGCGGCCGCTCTGCGCGGCGTTCTGCCGGAGCGAGCGGGGCTGCGCTTCGGGGCGCTGCGACGGATGGAGCGCCGCGGGCGGCGGAGCAGCGCCTGAGCTGTCGGGCGGCCTCGGCGCGCTGTCGGGCGGCCTCGGCGCTCTGACTGCGCCGCTGGACGGCAACGTAGCGTCCGCGTCGTCGAGCGGCCTCGGCGCGCTGTCGGCGCTGCCGAGCGGCCTCGGCGCGCTGTCGGGCTCGAGCTCCACCGCGCCGGGGCGCAGCTCGCCGGGCGCGCGCGCGGGCTCGGCGGGCGAGCGGAGCGACCCGGAGGACGGGCCCAGCGGTTCGGAGGCGGCGCCGTGTGACACCGCGGCAGCCTAGCATCGCTCGGCGTCAGCCCGCGAAAACGCGGGCTCGATGCGGCGCGCCATCGCCTCCTCGCGTCTCCTCGCGTCTCTTCGCGTCATCGCGCGCGCCATCGCCTCCTCGCGTCATCGCGCGCGCGCCATGGCCTCCGCGATCGCATCGTAGACGGCGGGTCGCGCGCGTCGGATCGCGTCGGATGCGCGCGTCGGGTGGACGCGGTTCGTGAGCAGCACGCCGACGAGCTCGGCGTCCGGGTCGATCCAGAGGCTCGTCCCGGTGAAGCCGAGGTGGCCGAAGGTCCGCGGGCCGAAGCGGGCGCCGGCGCTCGGCCTCTCGCCGCTCTTGCCGTCGAACCCGGCGCGCAGCGACCCGCCCGGGCGCGGCTCGATCAGCCGCCGGACCTCGTCGCGCGAGAGCCACTCTGGCCGCTCGCCCGCGAGCGCCTCGAGCAGCGCGACCCCGAGCCTCGCCACGGACATCGCGTCGCCGAAGAGGCCCGCGTGCCCGGCCATCCCGTCGCGCGCGATCGTCCAGGCGTTGTCGTCGTGCACCGCGCCGCGGATCACTCCCCCGCGGAACCCCACGTCCTCGGTGGGGACGACGCGCTCGTCGAACCGCGGATCGTGGCGCCGGAGCCGGCTCGGCGACGCGACCGCGAGCCCGAGGGGGCCTGTCACCTCGCGCGCGACGATCTCGTCGAGCTCGGCCTCGCCGCGCCGCGCGACCGCGGCGCCGAGGAGCAGGTAGCCGAGGTCGCTGTACACCGGCGGGAACCCGCCGTCGGGAGGATCGCCCGCGCACGCCGCGCGGCGCTCGTCCGCGCAGGCGAGCAGCGCCTGGAGCGGATCGATCGGCGCGCTGTCGCCGGGCGGGTGGAGCGGGCGGTGCGCCTCGAGCCCGGCCCGGTGCGCGGCGAGGAGCTCGAGCGGCACGCGCGCCGATCGCGTGCCCGCGAGCTCGGGGAGCACCTCCCCGAGCGGCTCGTCGAGCCTCATCCTGCCGGCGCGAACGAGCCGGGCGAACGCGAGCGCGGTGAACGGCTTCGTCACCGACGCGAGATCGAAGATCGCGTCGCCCGTCGCTGCCGGCGGCGTCGCGCCGCGCGCGCCGGCCGGCGGGCTGTCCTCGAACCACAGCCGTCCTGCGGCGCCGGATCCGTACCGGACATCGTTTCGCGTGCGCACCGCGGCGGCGACGCAGGCGCAGGGCGCGGCGCGGTGCTCTTCGATCGCGATCGCGGCGATCGGCGTGAGATCGGCGAGGGCCATGGCCGAGGATGAAGAGGCTCGTGCGCCCTTGTCAAACGAGCTCTGGCGGTGGGCCGGATGGGCCCGGAGAAACGCGGAACGATCCCCGGCAGGTCCCCGAAATATCGAGCGGTGCGGTCGGTCCTGCTTCAGGATCTCGCCGTGGCTTCTCCCCCGAGCATCGACTCCCGCGCCGCCGTTGCGCCGCTTGTTGCGCTCGCGGCGAGGTACGACGATCGCCGCCCCGATCGCTGGGCACAGGTCCCCGAGCCGCTCGACGCCGCCATCGCGCAGGACGTCGAGCTCGCCGAGGCCGGGCGCGTCGCGCGAGCGCCGCTCGTGACCGAGCTCGCGCGCCGCTTCGAGTTCCCTGCGCGCTACCTCGACGCGATCCTGCTCGTGCCGCGCGAGCGCTTCGTCCTGCCGGAGGACGTGGCGGCCTCTGCGGACGACACGCCGTTGCCGCTCGACCGTGCCGGGCACGCGACCGTGAGCGCGCCGCACGCGTACCTGCTCACGTACAGCCTGCTCGGCCTCGTGCCGGGCGATCATGTGCTCGAGCTGGGCACGGGCACCGGCTACGGGGCGGCGCTCGCGCGGCGCATCCTGGGCCCGACCGGGCACGTCACCTCGATCGAGATCGATCCTGCCCTGCACGCGCGCGCGGCGCGGCTCCTCGGCGCGCGGCCGGATCGCCGGGGCGACGACGAGGCGCTCGCGAGCAGCAGCGCCGGCCCTTCCGACGAGGGCGCGAGCGTCGCGCTGCTGTGCGGCGACGGGCGCTCGCTCGCCGAGCGGGCGCTCGCGTGCGGCCGGACGCCGCCCTCGGAGCGCCCGTGGAAGGTCGCGGTGACCTACGCGCTGACCGAGCCGCCGGCCGCGCTCGAGGAGCGGCTGGCCGACGGCGGCGTCCTTGTCGCGCCGGTCGGCGCGTGGGAGGGCCACCAGGAGCTCATGCGCGTCGAGCGCCGGCAGGGCGCGCTCCTCCGCGAGGTGCACGGCGCGGTCCGCTACGTGGCGGAGCGCGGGCAGCCCTAGCTTCGCGGGTCAGAAATCCTGCCAGGAATCTGCCTCGCGAGCGGAGAGAGATTTCAACGCAAAGTCGCCAAGAACGCAAAGTCGCAAAAATGAACGAGATTTGTTCTTATTGCGCCTTTGCGCCTTTGCGTTGAAATCTCTCTCCGGATCCCTGGCCGGACTCCTGGTAGGTGGAACTCGCTTCGCTTCGGCCGGCGCCGGGGTCCGTGGCGGTGGAGAGGGAGACGGGGGCTCCTGTACCCGGCGCTGATCGCGGAGTAAGGGAAGCGGCGATGCTCGCGGAAGCAAATTTCAAGAATTTCAAGCTGCTTCGAGACGTGAGGCTGCCCCTCGGTCGGCTCAACGTGCTGGTCGGCCCGAACGCCGTGGGCAAGAGCACCGTGCTGGAGGGGATGCACTACCTGCTCCAGCTTGCCTCCGCGAAGCTCGGGTCCGCGAGCACCCGTCCGGGCTCGCTCTTCTTGGGCAGACGCGCGGTGGAAGACCTTGTCGCGAAGCCGGACGCCACCGAGCTCGAGCTGGAGACCGTCCTGGCGGACGGCAGGCGGTTCGGTCTTCGCGCAGGGGCCGCGAAGGAGGAGCCGGAACCTGAGTGGTTGCACCTGTGGTTCGGCAAGGAAGGGCAGCAGACGGAGCTCTCTCTGCCCTGCGACGACCAGGAGGAAGAACGGCTCTTCTTTCGAGGTCCCCGCGAGGCGAAGCTCGGATCGGTCGTCCGGCTCAAGCTGCACGCCGAGACGCTCGCCGCGGAGCACTACTCTGAAGAGGAGATCCCAGGCGTCGGACACGACGGTGAGGGTCTGGCTTCCGTGTTGCAATACCTGCAGGGGCTACGTGACGGAACCCTGGAAGCGATCGAACGGGATCTGGCGACCATCGTCCCCGGCGCGCGGCGTATCCGCGCGCTCCCCGCCCGCGTCCGGCGCCGGGAGAAGCAACGGATCTCCGTCGGTGGCCAGGACTTCTGGGCCGATCAGTCGCGCGAGGTCACCGGCGCCCGCTTCGAGATCGAGTGGGAAGGGCTGGGGTGGGTGCCGGCCGGTCAGCTCTCCGAGGGGACGCTGCTCGCCCTCGGCCTCATCACGGTCGTGCGCTTCGACGCGCCGCGCCTCGTCCTGCTCGACGATCTGGACAAGGCGCTGCACCCCGTTGCGCAGCGCAGGCTCGTCGCGCACCTCCGTGGCGTGCTCGACGCGACGCCTCACCTGCAGATCGTGGCGACGAGCCACTCGCCGTTCCTCCTGGACGAGCTGCGTATGGACGAGGTCCTCGTGATGAGCCGCGGCCGTGAAGGGGGCTCGGCCCTGCGCCGGCTCGACGAGCACCCGACATCGCAAAAGCGCGGCGGATATCTCCGGCCGGGGGAGCTGTGGAGCCTCGTCGGCGAGGGATGGGTGAGCGAGGGACGAGAGTGAGCGCTGTTGGCATCGGGATCGCTGCCGAGGGCGCCGGTGATACACGGATCCTCGAGCAGCTCGTGGATCGCATGCTCATCGACGGGATCGGGTGGGTAAGAGAGACCTTCGAGGCGTGCCAGGGATCGACGGCTGATCCTCTTTCAGCGTGCCGGATTTGGCGAGGCGTGGAGGGCTCAGGCTGGCTCGACCTCCACCGCGCCTCGGATCTCGCCCGCGAGCGCGGGCTCCGCATCTACGGCAGCTTCGCGGGGGATCCGGGGGAGGCCGATGCGCGGATGCACCGAGCCGCGCTCCTGCTCTTCGCAGAGGAGGCCGAGCCCCCTGTAGCCGTGGTGATCGCGCGCGATCTGGACGGCAGAGCGGAGCGCGCCGAGGGCTTTGCGCAGGCGGTAGCGGCCGGGAGCTGGCCGTTCGAAGCCGTCATCGGCGCCCTTGCGCAGCCCGAGATCGAAGCCTGGCTGATCGCAGCGTGGATCCCCGAGGACGACTCGGAGCGTGAGCGGCTCGCCGCCCTCCGCGGCGAGCTCCACTTCGACCCCTGCGCGAAGCCGGAGCGGCTCACCTCGAAGAACCCCGCGGATCGCAAGGACGCGAAGCGGGTCCTCACGGTGCTGACGAGCGCGGGGCGAGGTGCGGACGCGCGCTGGGCCGACGTTCCCGTCGAGCGCCTCGAAGCCAACGGCGTGGCGTGCGGCCTCGCACGCTTCGTGCGCGAGGTGCAGGAGCGTCTCGTGCCGGTCGTGCAGCGCGGCTGAGGCGTCGCCCTTGACCTCGTGGCGATCGTCGGGCTTCCGACCCGGTGCTGCGATGTCTCGACCACGGGGCCGTCGCCCTCCCTGGTCGCATTGAGGGCTGTGTTGTCCAGATGGCCCACCTCGATGTCCAGATGGCCCACCTCGATGTCCAGATGGCCCACCTCGATGTCCAGATGGCCCACCTCGATGTCCAGATGGCCCATCCCCCTGTCCAGACGACGCGCTTCCGCGTCCTGGTGGCACACCTTTCAGGCGCGAACTGCTACGATGTGTGCCATCCGCTCACGTCGGGGCGCACCGAGCGCCGTGCCGGATCAGAGAACGCCCCACCGTCTTTGACCCTGGACCGCCCGGAACTTTATCCTGGCGTTCCCGGAGGCGGGACCGCCCCGGCGCGTCGGCTCGGACCGCCGTGGACCAGGGAGAAGACCGGAAGCACTATGGCGGAGTTCGTTTGGGAGGCGCGCGGCCGCTCCGGAGAGATCCGGAAGGGCACGATGGAGGCCGAGAACGAGGCGGCGGTGCAGAACCGGCTGCGCGCTCAGCAGCTGAGCCCGACCCGGGTCAAGAAGAAGGGGGCGCGGTTCAGCTTCAACCTGAGCCTCGGCTCGGGGGTCGAGGCCAAGGACCTCGTCAAGTTCATCCGCCAGTTCGCGACGATGATCGACGCCGGCCTCCCGCTGGTCCAGTGCCTCGAGATCCTGTCGAACCAGGAGCCGAACAAGGTCTTCCAGGCGGCGCTGCGGGACATCAAGAACACGGTCGAGCAGGGCGCCACGTTCAGCGACGCGCTCCGGCGCCACCCCAAGATCTTCGACGACCTGTTCGTCAACCTCGTCCAGGCCGGCGAGGTGGGCGGCATCCTCGACAGCATCCTGAACCGGCTCGCGATCTACATCGAGAAGCGCGTCAAGCTCGCGCGCCAGGTGCGCGGCGCGCTCGCGTATCCGATCGCCGTCATCCTGATCATGATCGTCGTCATGGTCGTGCTGATGTCGTTCGTCATCCCGTCCTTCGAGACGATGTTCGCCGAGTTCGGGGCGAAGGACGCGCTCCCGCAGCTCACGAAGATCGTCATCGCGACCTCGAAGGGGTTCGTCACCTACCTCCCGCTCATCGTCGTGCTGACCGTGGCCGGGGTCGTCGGCGCCACCTACTTCTACCGCTCGCCGGCCGGCAAGCGGATGGTGCACCGCCTCGTGCTCCGGCTCCCGATCCTCGGCCCGGTCATGCAGAAGATCGCCGTGGCGCGGTTCTCGCGCACGCTCGGCACGCTGCTCGGCTCCGGCGTGCCGATCCTCGACGCGCTCGACATCGTCGCGAAGACGGCCGGCAACGTCGTCGTCGAGGAGGGCCTCATGTACTCGCGCCAGAAGATCTCGGAGGGGAAGAACATGGCCGAGCCGCTCGGCGAGATGCAGGTCTTCCCCGGCATGGTCGTGCAGATGGTCGCGGTCGGCGAGCAGACCGGCGCGCTCGACACGATGCTGAACAAGATCGCCGACTTCTACGAGGAGGAGGTCGACGTCGCCGTCTCCGCGCTGACGTCGCTGCTCGAGCCGCTCCTCATGGTCATCGTCGGCGGCATGGTCGGCGTCGTGCTCATCTCGATGTACCTGCCGATCTTCGATCTCGCCGGCAAGATCAAGGCGGAGTGATGCCGCCCTCGGCCTCGCCGGCGAGCCCGGGCGGCGAGGCCCTCGCGCGGCGAGACCGGATCGAGGCCGGGCCGTCGATCGACGCCCGCGGCTCGCCCGACGCCCGCGGCTCGCCGGTCGCGACGCCGCTCCCGTCCGGCGCTCCCGGCGGCGCCGAGACGCCGCTCGCGAGCCGGCTCACCTGGCTCATCGCGCTGCGCCTCGCGGTGCTCACGGTCTTCCTCGTCGTGACCGCGGCGGTGTACCTCCGCGGCTTCACCCCCGGGGGCTTCTCCAGCATCGTCGCGCTCGTGACGGTCGCCGCGGCGTACGGCGTCTCGGGGATCTACGCGGTGTTCCTGCGCATGAAGCGCGCCCTCCGCGCGATCGCCAGGGCGCAGCTCGTGACCGACCAGATCACCTGGACCGCGCTCGTGTACATCACCGGCGGGGCCACGAGCGGCGCCACGTCGCTCTACGGCCTCACCTGCCTGACCGGGGCGATCCTGCTCGGGCTCCCCGGCGCGATCGTCGCCGCCGCGTCGGGGGCGGCCGCGTACCTCCTGCTGTGCGCCGCGCTCGGGCTGCAGCTGCTCGGCGTACCGCCGGACCAGCCCTCCGGCGCGTACGTGACGCAGTGGGACGAGCTCCGGTACCCCATGTTCGTCAACCTGCTCGCGATCGTGGTGGTCACGCTGCTCGCGAGCTACCTGGCGGAGCGGCTGCGCGCGACCGGCGGCCGGCTCGTGCAGGCCACGGCGCGAGCGGAGCAGGCCGAGCGGCTCGCGGCGCTGGGCCGCCTCGCCGCGGGGCTGGCCCACGAGATCCGCAACCCGCTCGGCTCGATCGCGGGATCGATCGAGCTCCTGCGCACGGGCGGGACGCTCTCCGACGAGGACCGGAAGCTCTGCGAGATCGTCGAGCGCGAGACGGCGCGCCTGAACGACCTCGTGGGCGACATGCTCGATCTGTCGCGCCCGCGGGTGCCGGCGCTCGAGGCCGTGGACCTCTCGGCGACGGCCCGCGACGTCGTCGTGCTCGCCGCGCGCTCGGGCCGCGGCGGCGACGTCGAGGTCCGCTTCGAGGGGCCGCCGTCCGCCCCCGTGATCGCCGACGCCGCCCAGATGCGCCAGGTCGTCTGGAACCTCGTGCGGAACGCGATCCAGGCGAGCTCGGCGGGGGCGGGCGTGACCGTGCGCCTCTGGCGCGACCCGAGCGCCTGGCTCCTGGAGATCCGCGACCAGGGGCGAGGCATCCCCGCGGCCGCCCGCGACAGCCTCTTCGATGCGTTCTTCACGACCCGCACGCACGGCATGGGCATCGGCCTGGCCGTGGTGAAGCGGATCCTCGACGATCACGGCTTCGCCATCGAGGTCGACAGCCGCGAGGGCGAGGGCGCCGCGTTCCGGGTCCGGGTCCCGGACCGGCCGCCGGCGGCCGGGGAGCGGGAGGTGGCCGCGGAGCCCGCCCCCGCGCGTGAATAGCCGGCGGAGATCGTCGTCTGCCCCTGGAGCGCGGCCCAGCGCCGGCGGATTGCCGTGTCGTTTCGCGGCGTTCATGGAGAGCAGGACAGGACGTCACCGGGCCGCCGTGGCCCTCGTCCGACGTGGCAGGCCGCTTGCCTCGTACTACGTAGAGGGCGCGGCCCCAGGGCGCGCCGTACAAGCGACGCGAGGCTCGCTCGCAGCCCGCAGGCACAGAAGGAGAACCCTACGTGACACGCACGATGACCCATCTCTTCGCGGCGGCGTTCTCGCTGCTCGCGCTCACGCTCGGCCCGGTGGGCCTCGCGAACGCCGGGCCGGCGACGGACGTCGTCAAGGCCAAGCAGACGGTCCTGTTCGACCTCCTGAAGAAGGGAGGGGGCGAGAGCCAGAAGCAGGTCGGCTCGGTCTTCGACGAGATGCTCGACTACTCGGCGCTGGCGGAGAGCTCGCTCGGCAGCGAGTGGGCGGCCCGGACCGACGCCGAGAAGAAGCAGTTCAGCGATCTGCTCAAGCAGCTCGTCCGCAGGTCCTACGAGCGCAACCTGAAGAAGACGCTCGGCTTCAACATCGAGTACACAGGCGAGACCGAGAGCGGCGGCGTCATGACGGTCAAGACGAAGGCCGTCTCCAGGACGAACGCGCGCGAGGAGCCGGTCGAGATCGCCTTCAAGCTCTCCCAGAAGGGCGGCACCTGGCTCGTGCGGGACATCGTCACCGAGGGCGTCAGCCTGGTGGGGAGCTACCGCGCCCAGTTCACGAAGATCATCAAGAAGGATGGGTTCCCCGCGCTCATCCAGAAAATGAAGGACAAGCTCGCCAAGGGCGATCTCTGAGCGCCCGTTCCGTCACGCCGCGCTTCGTCCGGCGTGATCGCCGCTAACTCGCCTGGATCGCCGCAGGGTTGATACCCTTGGCGGGTATGGCTGCTGGACAGAGGCGCGGCCGGCCGGCGCGCGCGCTGGGCCTGGCGCCGTCGCTCCGCGCGCTCGCGCCCGGCGGCGGTGCGGCCCCGCGCCCGCCCGATGACCGCCCCGTCCTCCGGCTCGCCGTCAGCAAGGGGGCGCTCGCGATCGAGCTCGGGGAGCCGTTCGCGCTCGGTCCGCTCCGCGTCACCGAGCTCGTCGTGCGGCTCGCCGGGATCCGGTTTCCCGTCGACCTCTCCGGCGGGGTCGCGCGCTTCCGGCACCGGCGCGGCCAGCTCGCGCGGCTCGCCGTCGAGGCGCAGGGGACCGAGCTCGCCGGCTGGGCCGCGCCGCGGCTCCGCGGCTTCCTCGGCGACGGCACGCCGCAGCTGATCATCGCGCCCATCGAGGAGGGCGCGCTCGTCGCGCTGCGGTCGGGCGAGACGGCGCTCGCGTTCGACGTCGCCGTCGCGCCCGGTGAGCGCGCGCTCAGGCTCCTGCCGGAGCGCGCGCGCGGCGTCGGCCTCGGGGCGCCGCCGCACGCGCTCGCGCTCCAGGCGCTCTCGATGATGGCGGGCGCGCACGGCCGCATCGTCGAGGGCGCGATCGTGCTGGACGCCGCGGTCGAGCGGATCGTCCGCCTGCTCCTGCCCGCCGCCGGCGCGAGGGCGCCCGACGTGGCCGGGGTGCAGTGGACGGCGGTCGTCGCGGAGGCGGGCCGCTTCCGCGCCGAGGGCGCGCTCGACGCGGCGCCGCCGGCGCTGGGCGACCGGGCGCTCCGGGCGCTCGAGGTGGCCGAGCTCGCGGGCGTCGCCGACGAGCTCGCGCTCGCGGGCGGCCTCGACGACGCGCGCCGCGCCTACCTCGCCGCGCTGGAGCGCGCCCCGCGGCACCCCGAGATCTCCTCGCGCCTCGCCTGGATCGACCTCGTGATCGGCGAGCGCGCCGAGGGGGCGCTCTCGACCGTCGTCGACGCCATGCCCGCCGTGGACGCCGGCCTCCTCGGCGGCGCGCTCCTCGAGGCGGTCGGCGATCGCGACGGCGCCTTCTCGGCGCTCGCGCGCGCCGCGCACGCGGAGCCGTACGGCCCGCTCGCCGCGCTCGCGTGGCTGCGCGCGGCGCGGCTCGCGGACGCCCTCGACGTGCGCCTCGACGCGCTGAACCTCGGCGTCGCGCGCGCGCCCGGGATCGAGGCGCTGCGCTGGGCGCGGCTCGCGGCGCGGCTCGACGTCGCCGACGTGCGCGGCGCGCTCGCCGACGCCGAGCACCTCGAGGCCTCGGCGCGCGGGGCCGAGGCGCGCCACGCCGTCTCGCGCGGGGCCGCGGAGGCCTTCCTCGCGCGGGGCCACGCGGCCGACGCGCGGGTGCTCTTCGAGCGGGCGCTCCGTTACGCCCCGGAGAGCCCCGACGTCGTCGCGGGCCTCGGGCGCTCGCTGCGGGCGGCCGGGGAGGGGAGGCGCGCGCTCGACCTGCTCGCCCGGGCGCGCGCGCTCGCCGCGCGCAGCGGGGCGCCCGCCGGCGCGCTCGACCTGGAGCTCGGCCGCGGCCTCGCCGAGATCGCCGGGGATCTCCCCGCGGCGGTCGCGCGCGTGCGGGCCATCCCGCCCGGCGCGCCGGAGGCGCTGGAGGCGCGGCTGCTCGAGGGCCGCTGGTGCGCCGAGCTCGGCGATCTCGGGGGAGCGTCGGTCGCGCTCGGGCGGCTGCGCGACGCGGTGGAGCTCGCGTTGCAGGGCCGCGCCGCCGGCGACACCGGAGCCGCCCGCGCCGCGGGCTCGCTGCTCGACGGCGGCCCCGCCGCCGTCGCGGCCATGCTCGCCGAGGCCGCCGAGATCGAGGAGCGCTCCCGGGGGGATCTCCTCGCCGCGCAGCGCCACCTCGGCCTCGCGCTGCGCCTCCGCCCGCGCGACCCGGCCATCACCGCCGCCTTCCGCCGCGTCTCGGGCGAGCTGGCGCCGCCGATCGCGCCCCCGCCAGCGGCGCCGTCGAGCCCGGCCCGGCGGCCCCGCGCGACCGAGCAGCGGATCGAGGTCCACGTCGCTGTGCCGCGCCGGCGCACGCTCCCGCCCGAGCCCGTGGTGATCGCCCCGGCGCCCCCTCCGTCGCCGCCGATCGCGCCTGCCCGTGTCGCCCGGGCGCCGGCTGTCGCCGCGCCGATCGCGCCGGGCGACTCCGGGCTCCTCGACGAGATGCCCACGCTCGACGGCAGCGACACCGCGACCGACATGGCGCCCGTCCCGAACAGCGTCACGCTCGCGGAGGGGCAGGTGCCGCTGGCCCGCGCGTTCGGCGTCGACGACGAGCTCCTGGCCGAGCGGCTCGCGGATCGGGTCCGCGCCGATCCCACCGACCAGGCCGTGGCGATGGCGCTCGCCGACGTGCTGGAGCGGCTCGGCCGCGATCTCGATCTCCTGGCCCTGCTCTCCGCGCGCCTGGAGGAGGGGGACGAGGCCGCCCGTCTGGAGGTCGCGCCGCGGCGGCGCGACGTGCTCGCGCGGCTCGCCAGGAGGGCGCGGGCCGAGGGGCGCGACTCCGAGGCGGAGCTCTACGAGATGCTGCTCCACAGCGAGCTCACCTGACGGCGTCAGCGCGGAGCTCGCCCGGCGCCGCCGCGCGCTTGGCCCGCGCTCCGCGCCCGTGATAGCCGGATCTCCTGCGCAGCGCGCGCTGCGCCTGGAGGTGCAGCATGGCCGAGCCCGAGCAGCCGCCGAACCGCGTCCAGCAGGAGGGCTCGCCGTGCGCGTCGGGCGCCTCGCCCGCGAAGCCCGGCCGTCCGATCATCGTGCAGAAGTACGGCGGCTCGTCCGTCGCCGACGTCGACAGGATCGGCCAGGTCGCCGAGCGCGTCGTCGCCGCGAAGCGCGCCGGCAACGACGTCGTGGTCGTGGTCAGCGCGATGGGCAAGACGACCGACGGCCTGCTCGCCCTCGCCCGGCAGGCGGCGAGCGCGGGCGCGGCCGCGGATCCTCCCCGGCGCGAGCTCGACATGCTGCTCTCGACGGGCGAGCGCGTCTCGATGGCGCTCCTCTCGATCGCCATCCAGGCCCGGGGCTTCGAGGCGATCTCGTTCACGGGCTCCCAGTCCGGCATCCTCACGAACGATCGCCACTTCGACGCCCGCATCATCGAGGTCCGCCCGTTCCGGATCGAGGACGAGCTCGCGCGTGGCCGCATCGTGATCGTCGCCGGCTACCAGGGGATGAGCTACCGCCGCGAGATCACGACGCTCGGCCGCGGCGGCTCCGACACCACGGCGGTGGCGCTCGCGGCGGCGCTGGGCGCCGAGCGCTGCGAGATCTACAGCGACGTCGACGGCGTGTACTCGGCCGACCCCCGGGTCGTCCCGGACGCGCGTCACCTGCCCGAGCTCGACTGCGCGGTCCTCCAGGAGATGGCCGAGTGCGGCGCGAAGGTCGTCTGCGCCCAGGCGGTCGAGTGGGCGCGGCGCTCCGGCGTCGCCCTCACTGCGCGCTCGACCTTCGACGCCGGTCCCGGCGCGCGGGAGACGGTGGTGCGCCGCTTCGCGCCGGGCTCGGCGTCCTCGACGCTCTCGGCGCGCGCGATCGTCGCCGAGGGCAACGTCGTCCTCGCGCGGGCTCACGGCGGGCTCCGGCTCGACGAGCTCCTCCGCGCGGCCGGTGAGCTCGGGCTGGGCTTCCGTGATCTCTCCTTCGGCCACGGCGGCGGGGCGTTCGTGCTCCCGCTCCTCAACGTGCCCGACTGGCAGGGCGCGAGGCGAAGGCTCGCCGCGCTGCTGCCGTCGATCGAGCTCGTCGAGGGCCTCTCGGCCGTCAGCGTCGTCGGCGACGGCCTCACCGCGACAGCGGAGCCGCTGGCCCGCTTCGTCGAGGTCCTCGGCCGCGCCGGCATCGCCTCCCGGCTCACGGTGGCCGGCCCCCTGCGCCTCGGCGCCCTCGTCGACGCCGCGGACGCCGCGCCCGCGCAGCGCCTGCTCCACGCGTCGTTCGTCGAGGCCTGAGCCCCGCGCTACGCTAGTGCTTGCGCTGCCGCGTGAGCGCGACGAGCCCTGCCCAGCAGGCGACCCAGACCACCTCGCGCGACGGGTCCCACGCGATCGCCGCCGGACCGACGGACGCGGCGTCCTCCTCGGCCGCGCCGTGGGGCGTCGCCCCGATCTCGGCGACCACCGTGGGGGCGGCGTTCGACGGCACGTGGACAAGCTGCGCCCGGCGCTCGCCCTCGCGGGCGACGAGCGCGAGCAGCGGCGAGCCCTTGGGGTCGCCCGCGAAGGCGAGCGCGACGACCGCGGGGAGGCCCTCGAGCACGCGGAAGTTCTCGCCCCCGTCGCGCGACACGCACAGGAGCCCCGCGCCCGACAGCGCGATCGAGCGCCCGCCCGCCGCCGCCGCGAGCTGGCCGTCGTCGGCCTCCGCCGCGCGCCGCGCCGCCCCGGACAGCGGCACGACAGGCGAGCCCTCGTCGTCGCCGCGGAGCCGCTCGAGCTGCGGGCCCCCGGCCGCGATCGTGAGCGCCACGATCACGCCTTCGCTCGCGCTCATCCGGAGCACGCCGTCCCGCAGCGCGGGCCCGGGCGACAGCGACGGGGCGCCCCGCGACGGCGAGGCGTCGCGGCGCGGCGAGCCAGGGGGCACGGCGGAGCCGGTCTCCGGCGGGACGGCGACCGCGCCGGTCGCGGGCGACCACAGCGTCTTGCCGGCCAGCACCCAGAGCCGCCCCGGCGTCGTCGCGAGCGTCACCGGCGCCCCGCCCGACCCCCACGCGCCGAGCGGGCTCGCGGTCTTCCCCCGGTCGTCGCTCAGGAGCAGGTTGCCGCGGCGCGTGGCGATGAGGAGCGCGCTGTCCGACAGCGCGATCGACGACGCCGACGTATCGACGCCGGCGCGGCGCGCCGACAGCGCTCCCGCGTCGACCACGAGCACGGTCCCGCGATCGCCGCCCGCCCGGTCCGCGCGGCGCGAGCGGCCTGCCGCGCGCGGGGCCGGCTCGTTCGCCAGCGCGGGCTCGGCGCCGGCGCCCCCGGCGACGACGGAGCCGCCGGCCACCGCGAGCGTGCTGCACGGGACCGCGGCCCCGGCGCCCTCGACGACGGTCCACGGCAGCGCGTCCCAGACCGGGGCCGGGTCGTCCGCGAGGTCGGGCAGCTCCGCGAGCAGATCCTCGCCCTCGTAGGTGCCGTCCTGGTCCGCGTCGAGCGCGGGCAGCTCGCCCTCGTCGACGTCGTCCGACGGATCCTCTCCCGTCCCTTCCGCGCCGCCGTCGTCGCCGTGCCCCTCGCCGTCGTCGAGATCGTCGTGCTCGGCGTCGTCGTGCTCGGCGGCCTCGTCGGACAGCCACGAGCCCGCGTCGGCGTCCGCGATCCCCTCGTGGAGCGCCCCCACGTCGACGCCCTCTTCCGCGGGCTCGTCCTCCCCGCTCGCGCCGTCGTCCACGGCGAGCTCGACGCCTACCTCGAGGTCGTTCGCGTTCGCGTCGTCGAGCCCGTGCTCCGCGTCGTCGAGCGTCTGCAGGAGCTCCTCGAAGCTCTCGTCGCCCGCCTCCTCCTCCTCGTGTCCGAGCGGCGGCAGGTCGATCAGCTTGTGGTCGTGCTCGTCGTGCTCGCGCTCATCCTCGTCGATCGCGGTCTTCGGCTGCGGCGCCGGGCACGTCTCGCGGCGCGGCTCCGTTCGCTCGCTGCAGGCTCGTGAAGCTGACATCGGCGGGAGTGTAGCGCCCCTCGCGGCGCTTTCGCCCCTCGCGGCGCTTTCACCCCGCGCGGCGCTTCCTCCACGCGCTCCGTCGCCCTCCGGAGCCCGCCTGCCGCGGCGCGCGGAGCGCCACCGCCGCCCGACTCCGGCCCGTGCCCCGCCGCGCCCCGAGCTCGGCTCGTTCGAAGGTGAGCGCCCCGACGATCTCGCGAAGCGTTTCGGTTGGCTCGAGAGCGGCTCGGGGTCCGCGGATCGAGGGACGACCGCGGCCTCTTGACGCGGCGAGGGCCCTGGTCATCCCCGCCCTGTATGCCCGCTGGATCCCTCCGGCGAGCGGTGCTTAGCTCCGCCGTCGATGGGCCGGCGCGACAGCAATTCAAGCCGAGTCGCCCCCGCGTCTCCGGCCGATGGACACTCTTCGGTGGCGGGCGTGGGGCCGCTCGGGCCCGCTCGCGGCCCGCTCTCGATCGCGGAGGCGAGCGTCGGCATGCTGGTCCAGGATGTCCTGGTCCACCCAGCGGACGTCGTGTTCGTGAAGGGCATCGTCGAGGCGAGCGAAGGCATCGCGCTCCTGTTCGCGGAGCGCGGCGGTGAGATCACCCTCGCGGCGCCGCTCGGTCGGGGCGACGAGTTCGCCGAGCTCCTGCGCGATCTGGAGCAGGACGTCGGCGCGCGGCGCCGCGGCGCGCAACGCTGAGGCGGGCATGACGGAGCACCGCGATCCGAGCTCGGTCGATCTCGTCCAGGACGCCTCGCTGGATGTCGCTGCTCACGACGGCGCGGCGCAGGGCCTGCCGGCGTCCTCGAGCGCGCTGCTCGATCCGCGCATCCTCGCCGCCTGGCGGGAGTGGCTGGCCGCGCTCGCGACGGACGCCGAGGCTGCCATCGCCGCGGCGCACGTGTACGGCGAGCTCGGCCCCGAGGCGCGCGAGGCGTGGCTCGACGTGCTCGCGGAGGACGCACCCAAGCTGCAGGTCCCGACGGTCGCGATCTACGCGCCGCTGCTGTCGGTCGAGAGCGACGCGGCGCGTCGCGAGCGGATCGAGATCGCGATCGCGATGGGCGAGGAGGACGGGGAGCTCGCCCCGCGTCCGGCCGGGGGCTTCGCGCTGCGCGGCATCGCCGCGGGGGGCGATCGGGTGGTGGCGCTCGTGACGCCGCTCTACCTGCGCTTCGTGCGGGTGCTCTGGTGTCGTTACCTCCCCGAGGACGGCATCGCCTGGGCGCGGCACGACCCGATCGTCCGGGCCGAAGAGGCGCCCGGCCCCGGGATGCTGCTCGACGGCGCGCAGATCGAGGTGACGCCGATCAAGCTGGTCATCGAGGAGCTGTGCCATGCGATCCTCGCGCAGCAGCGCAAGGGGGCCGAGCTCCCGCCGTCGCTGCAGCTCTGCGCCGATCTCTTCGACGCGCACCTGGAGGGGGATCCGCTGCCATGAGGTCGCTGGCGCCAGTCTGCTTGCCGCTCGTTCTGCTCGCGAGCGGCTGCGCCGGCGGGGGGGACGCGGTCCGGGAGCCCGCGGCGGCGCCGCAGGTCGCGGCGGCGGCCCCGGCGCGTGGCCCGGTGCGGAGCTTCTCGTACGAGACGCTCGACGGGGGCGAGCTCTCCACCGCGTCGCTTGCGCGCAGGTTCAGCGTGATCGCCTTCGTCGCGACCTACGACGTGGCGTCTCAGGTGGAGGCGCGGTTCCTCGCGGGGCTGTTCCGCGATCACACGCCGCGCATCAACGCGGCGCTCCTCGTCCTCGAGGCGCCCGAGAACCGGCCGCTCGTCGAGGCGTTCGTCGCCACGCTCAAGCTCCCGTACCCGGTTGCGCTCGCGGACGCCCCGACGATCGCCGGGGAGGGGCCTTTCGCCGGGCTACACCACGTGCCGAGCGTCGTCATCCTCGACCCCGAGGGGCGGGAGGCGTTCCGACACGTAGGTCTCATCACCCAGGAAGCGCTCGAGGAGGTCCTCCGCGGGCTGGAGCGCGAGGACGCGCGGTTCGCGAGGTAGGTTCCTTCTCGCCTTCTTCTTTCTCGCCCTCGGCGATCGCGCGTCTCGCGGGCTCGCGTTCAGAGCCTGTTCAGGAGATCCGTCTTCTTCGCAGCAAACTCCTGCTCGGTGAGGATCCCCTTCTGCCGCAGGTCCGCGAGCCGCTCGATGGCAGCGAAGATGTCCGCCTCCGGAGCCGACGAGGAGCGGGGCAGGGCGGCGTCGGCCTGCGCCGGAGCGGGCGCCTGCGCGGGGGCAGCGCTCGGCGCCTGCTGCACGGCGAGGTCGCCGGAGATGATCGGCAAGCTCAGCACGCTCACCACGCCGTACTGGCTCGTGAACGTGACCGACGACCCCGACCCTTGCTGCTGCGACACACCGCTGATCTGATGATCGAGCGTGTCATAGACGCTGACTCGCCCGTTGACATCGACCGCCACGCGGCGCGCTCCGGGGAAATAGGCATACCGGATGTTGTTCTGCGACCCGCTGGAGCTCGGCACGCCGAGCTCCCCGGGCCACCAGCTGCCCGAGCCGCCCCCCGACGCCGGAACGAACAGGCTGACCGGCGAGCCCCCGAAGCCGCCGCTGCCACCCTGCTGCTGCTGCTGCCCTCCGTGCGTCTGGGACTGATAGCTCGCAGGCGCCGGAGCGAACGGCTGGTTCGCCAGGAGACTCGACAGCTCGGCACACAGGCCCTCCACCTTGGCCTTGAGGGAGCTGTTGAACATGTCCCCGATCATGGTCATGCCGCCCTGCATCCACTGCCCTCCACCGCCCAGCTCGGGGTGGTAGAACTGCGCCATCGTTCCATGACCGTTCACGAGCGCCTGCAGGAGCGTCATCACCGCGTCGGTGCTGACGAAATAGCGCTGTGACAGGTCGGAGACTCTCCGCTGACCTTCGGGGGTAAGTTGCTGCATGATGAGGCGCTCCAGGAGGAAGCGGCGAGCCTGGCACGGGGGTCCGCCGCTCGCAACGCGCGCGAGCGGCAAGGAAGATGGCGATGAGGGGGATAAGGGCGCTCAGCCAGCGAGCTTGCGCACGCTCGCGAGCTGGACACAGACCGTGACAACGTCCATGGCGACGCGGATCTGATCGAGCGGCGGCATCGACGGCGCGATCCGGATGTTGCGATCGCGAGGATCGCGGCCGTACGGGTACGTCGCCCCGGCGCCGGTGAGCTTCACGCCCGCCTTGCTGGCCAGACGCACGACCTCCTTCGCGCAGCCGTCGAGGGTGTCGAGGCTGGCGAAGTAACCGCCGCGCGGCGAGGTCCAGCTGGCGATGCCCTTGCCGCCGAGCTCGCGCTCGAAGCTGCTCGTCACCGCCTCGAACTTGGGCCGCAGGAGCTCGGCGTGGCGCTGCATGTGGCTCAGCAAGCCCTTGTAGTCCTTGAAGAACCGCACGTGCCGCAGCTGGTTCACCTTGTCCGGGCCGATGGTCTGGATGGCGAGGTGCTTCTTCGCGTCCGCCACGTTCGCGGGGCTCGACGCCATGGCCGCGATGCCGCTGCCCGCGTACGAGATCTTCGACGTCGAGGCGAAGACGAACGGCCGGTTGGGGTTGCCCGCGGACTGACACGCCGATACGATGTCCGCGAGCCGATCGCCCTCGGCGTAGAGGTCGTGGACCGCGTAGGCGTTGTCCCAGAACAGGCGGAAATCCGCGGCCGCCGTCTTCATGCTGGCGAGCCGGCGGACGACCTCGGGAGCGTACGTGGCGCCGGTCGGGTTGCTGTACTTGGGGACGCACCACATGCCCTTGATGGCCGCGTCCTCGGCGACCAGCCGCTCGACCTGATCCATGTCCGGGCCGGCGTCGTTCAGATCGACCGTGATCATCTCGATGCCGTGGTGCTCGCAGATCGCAAAGTGACGATCGTAGCCGGGGCTCGGGCACAGGAACTTGACCTTCGGCTGCTTCGACCAGGCGCCGTTCCCGTCGGGCACGCCGTGGACGAGCGCGCGGACCACCGCGTCGTGCATCATGGTCAGGCTGCTGTTGCCGCCGACGATGACCTGCGCCGAGGGCACCTCGAGCAGCTCGGCGAAGAGGGCCTTCATCTCGGGCAGCCCGTCGAGGCCGCCGTAATTGCGCGTATCCGAGCCGTCCGAGGCGACGAGATCGCTCGCGTCGGGCAGGCCGAGCATGCCGTTGGCGAGGTCGAGCTGCTCGGACGACGGCTTGCCGCGCGTCATGTCGAGCTTGAGGCCCCGGGCTTCAAAGGCAGCATAACGTGCCTCGAGCTCCCGGGTGAGCGAGGCAAGAGCCTCGGGGGACAACGAACGCAGTTCAGTCATGGCGGGCGATGTCTAGCAGAATTTCGCCGCCGCGTCGCGACCCGAGTGGATCCGGAGAAGCCGAGGTGACCGCCGGGCCGAGCCCGGCGGCGTCCACCTCACTCGGCCGCGATGGCCTCCCCGCTGTAGGCCGCGGGGCTCACCTCGGGGTTGTTCTCGAAGTACGCCTTGCCGGCCAGGCGCTTGACGAGCGGCTTGAAGCGCTCCGAGGCCTTGCCGCCGAGGATGTCACGGAGGAGCGCGACGTCCTCGCGCGCCTTGGAGAGCGTCTCCGGGTTCGTCAGGAACGCCCTGGCGGCGTTCGCCTTCGCCGGCGCGGACATCACCGCCTCGCGGAGCGCCCCCGCCGCCGCCTTGGCCTTCACCACGGCGCGCTCGGCCGCCGACTGCTTGATGAGCGGCGCCACCTCGTAGACAAGGTTGGCGGCCGACCCGGCGACCCGGTGCGGCGCGTGGTGGAGCGGGCTCGCGTACTTCGGGTTCTTCTCGAGGAACGCGCGCACCTCGGCCTCCGTGACGCCCGTCTCCTCGTAGACGCGGGCGAGCTCCTGCTCGGCCAGGATGCGCGCCTTGAACATGTACATCTGCACGCGGGAGTAGAAGTTCGTCGCGCCGTCGCCGCTCGTCTCGACCGCGCAGAAGATCGTGCCGGGGTAGCGCGACGTGATCAGCGACTGGACGCCGTCGGAGACGCCCGACGAGGGCATGCACCCGAACGGCTTCACGCTCACCGTGACGTGCGCCTTCCCCTTCACGGCGTTCACGATGAGCTTGCCGACCTCCATGTGCCCCTCGCCGCCGCGGAGGTCGTTCGAGTAGTAGTCCTTCGCCACCTCCGCCACGAGATCCATGTCCGGAAGGTGGTAGTCGAGCAGGCCGAGCGGCAGCGCGAACGCCTGGAATCCGACGCGGAGCGCCCCCTCGGCGAGGCGCATCGTCGCGAGGCGCTTGGCGACGCCGAACTCGTCCAGGCTGGCGAGGCCGTAGTTGCCCTCGTCGGCGCCGCGCAGGTCGCGCCGCTCGCGGGTGTCGCGGGCGCACTCCCAGATGTTGTAGAGGAGCCACGCGGTCGTGAGCTGGATGTCGTTCTCGCCGCCCTCGCTCTCGAGGAACTTCTGAAGGGCGTAGTTGCCGTCGCCCTCGGTCGTCATCGCCCAGAACTCGCCGATGATCGACGTCTTCGCCTTGGGCCGGAGCTTGTCCACCCGGACGCCCTCGAACTCCTTGCGCGCGTCGTAGAGCGCCCGGAAGATGTTCGTCTGCTCGAAGAGGGCCTTGTAGAGGATGCGCTTCGCGCTCTCCATCGCGCGGTTCGTCGCGCCGGCCTCGATCTCGTAAGGCCGGATGCGGTAGCCGAGCGCGTTCAGCGTGTCGCCGCACACGATGGCCTTGATGATCGCGATGAAGAAGGCAGGGTTCATCTCGAGGCCGACGTCATCGCCCGTCGCCTGCGAGAGGCCGCCCGTCTGCTGGAAGAGCATCACCCGGAAGCCGTCGAAGCCGGCGTCGCGGAGCGCCTTCCGGTACTCGGTCACGTACATGCCGAACCGACACGGCCCGCAGGCGCCCGCCGTCAGGAACACGTAGTTCTTGATGATGTCCTCGGTCGACATCCCCTGCTTGTCGCGCAGGTCGATGAGGTGCTTCACGAGGCCGCCGACGGTGAAGTACGTCGGGTTGCACTGCCCGCGATTGCCGAACTCCTTGCCCGTCTGGAGCCCGGCGTTGTCGCTCATCCCGAAGTAGGTGACGTTGTAGCCGAGGCCCTTCAGCGCGCCCTCGCACAGGAAGTCCTGCGCGGCGGTGAGGCCGCTGATGAGGAGCGTCACGTTGTCGCGCTCCTTCTTCGTCATCTTCGGCTTGAGCATGCCGTCGACCCACTGCCGCCGCTCGGCCTTGATCCCGAGCCGCTCGCGCTCGGCCTCCTCGAACGCCCGGAGCTCCGCCTCGATGTCGATGTCCGTCTTGCTGGATCTCGTCTCGCCCACGAGAGGAAGGCGCGTCTTCTGCGTGATCGTCTGTTCCATGGCGTGGCTTCCCTTCACTTGGATGCTGGAAGGGGGCCGGCCGCGCCGCCCCCCCCTCGACCTCGGTCGTGTCTTCAGGCTTCCAAGGGGACGACGGTCCCGTCGGACTGCTTCTTCTTGAGCTGCACGAGCCCCGTCTTCGGCACCTCGGGCGGAGACACCGGCGCGACGTAGCTCCTCACCTTGTCGGCGAGCGCCGCGATCTCCCGCTCGAGCGTGGGATCCGTGATCTTGCGCGCCGCCTGCTGCTCCCGCTTCACCTGGAGCAGCTCGAGGCGCTTCTCGTCGATGCGCTGGACGAGCTGCGCCTTCTTCTTCGCCGAGTCCTCGAGCGCCTCCTCGTGCAGCTTGAGGCTGTGCGCGTAGGTCTTCACGCGGATCTTGATCGAGCCGCCCGGCTTGTTCGCGTCGATGTCGTGCAGCGCGGCGTACGGGGTGGCGCTCGAGGTCACGATGCTGTCGATGATGCCGTACGTCGGCGCGTCATGGCCGCACTTGAAGCTCGAGAGGTCGAGCAGCACGACGTTCGGATGGCGGGCGGCGAACTTGACCGCCCAGACCTTCTGCGCGCTGTTCGCCGAGTAGTTCTCCGGCCAGACGTCGTTGATGTCGAGCGGGTGCTGGCCCGTCGCGATCTCGTCCTTGAAGTACCGCGCGAGGTAATCCATGTCGCGCGGGATCGACCGCACCGAGAGGACCGGATAGCCGAGCACCTGGAACTCCTCCGGGATCCCGTGGTTGAGGCCCGGATCGGAGTGGTACGGCCGCCCGACCATCAGGATGGCGACGCGGTTCTCGGCCTCGACCGTCTCGAGGATCGCCCGCCCCTTGTCCTGCAGATCGCGCTCGAACTGCGAGAGCGCCCGCATCCCCTCGCGGTGCGCGTGATCGCTCTCGTCCTCGGTGATGCCGAGCCGCGGGCCCCATGTCTCGAACATCCGGCGCGCCGTCAGCGTCATCTCGGAGAACGTGAGCGCCGGATCGAGGTACTCGATCCCGCGCGTCTTGAAGAAGTCGACCTCCTTCGTGAACGCCGCCTTCATGACATCCGGCACGCCCGCGACGATGGGGCAGCTCGTCTTGTCCATCACCCCCTCGCCGAAGCTCGGCACGTGCGTGAGGATGGGGAAGAAGATGTAATTGAGCTTCTTCTCGTCCGTGTGGTGGTGGAAGAGGAGATTGTGGACGTGGGCCTGCGCCACCTTGGAGGGGAAGCACGGATCGATGGAGCCGTACTTGCCGCCCTCGACCCACATCTCCTCGCTCGTCGCGTCGCTGAAGACGACGTTCTGCTTCGGGACGCCGAGCGCCTCGAAGTAGGACCGGTAATACGGGCCCGTCGAGTAGATGTTGAGGACGCGCGGGATGCCGATGCGGACGCGGCGGAGGCGCTCGCGCGTCTCGGGGCCGCTCCGCAGGAACGGGCGCGTCGTCTCCACGCGGCGGATGCCGAGGAAGCCCTTCTTGACGACAACGTCCTTCACCGGCGCCCCGCCCTCGGGCAGCGGCGCCGTGTCGTAGAAGTGGCGGAAGGCGAGCTTCGACTCGTAGTCGACGAGGTTCGGGAACTGCTTCGCGATCTTCTTCCGCTCGGCGACCAGCGCGAGCATCGCCTGCTCGCTCTCGACCGTGCCCTTCTCGCACGAGAAGCCCGAGATGTAGCGGCTCGTCGAGCCGTCAGGCCGCGTCGTGTCGATGAACGTCCGCTTGCACTCGTTCGGGCAGAAGTGACAGACGGTCTCCGCGTCGTTCTTCGTCGTGTACTCGAGGGCGATCGCCGCATCGATGCCGATGAACGTCGACCGGCCCCTGCGCTTCACGACCCGGAGCGTCTCGAACGCGGCGCCGAGCGCGCCGGCCTCGCCGGTGTGCGGGTGGACGAACACCTCGGCGCCGGGGACGCGCTCCTTGATGTAGTCGACCTGCGCCTTGACCGCGGCGAGGTTGTACTGCGTGCCGCCCTGGAGCACGTAGCGCGTGCCGAGCGCCGCGAGCCGCGGGATCTGCACGACGTACTGCCACACGTTCTTCGGCAGCACCTGGGCGAGGCCGGCGAGCAGCTCCTCCTTCGAGAAGCCCTCCTTCTGGAAGTTCACCCGGTCGGTGTCGAGGAAGACGGCGCAGCCGTAGCTGAACTTCGGCGCGAGCTCGGCGCCGAACGCCGTGTCGGCGTACTCGGTCACCTTCAGGCCGAACTGGTCGGCCATCGCCTGGAGCAGCATGCCGTTGCCCGCAGAGCACGAGTTGGAGAGGCGGAAGTTCGCGATATCGCCGTTCTTCATGAACAGGACCTTGATGTCCTGTCCGCCGATATCGCAGATGACGTCCACGTCGCCGAAGAACTTCACCGCGCTCATCATGTGGGCGACGGTCTCGACGATGTTGACGTCGGCCCGCATGCACTCCTGGAGCACGTCGGCCGCGTACCCGGTGCCGCCGAACCCGATCACCTCGAGCGTCGCGCCCTCGTCGAGCACGTACTGCCGGAGCTGGGCGAGGAGCTCCTTCGCGTCCTGGATCGGGTTGCCCTTCGAGAGCTGGTAGGCCTTGCAGACGATGCCCCCGTCCTCGTCGATGAGCACCGCCTTCGACGAGGTGGAGCCGCCGTCGAGGCCGATGACCCCGCGCACGACCTGGCCGGGGGTGAGCTTCATCGGCGTGAACCGCGGGATGCTGTAGAGCTTGCGGAACTCGTCGACCTCGTTCCGGGTCTTCACGAGCGGCGGGCCCGCGCTCTCGCCGAGCCGGGCCTTCCTGCCGTTCGTCATGTACTCGATGAGCCCCGCCTTGCCGGCGTAGAGGCCGACCTCCGCGGCCTCCTTGAGCCCGTAAACACAGGCGCCGAACGCCGCGTAGTACTGCGCGTTCTCCGGGACGAAGATCGTCTCCTCGACCGGCTGGTCCTTCGGCCAAGCGTAGCCGCGCTCGTCCCAGGTCTCGGGGATCCGCTTGCGCCAGCACTCCTGGAGGAAGGGAAGGTAGGTGTTGGGGCCGCCGAGCAGGAGGACCTTGTGCTTCAACGTCGAGCCGCGCGTCAGCACCGACAGGTTCTGGAGGACGATCGCGTCGGCGAGCGAGCAGAGGATCTCCGTCGGGGGGATACCGCTCTTCACGAGGTTCACGATGTCCGTCTCGGCGAAGACTCCGCACTTCGCGGCGACGTGGTGGAGCTTCGAGTCGTCGAAGTGGATCTTGACCACCTCGCTCGACGGCAGGCCCACCTTGATCATGCACTTGTCGATGGTGGCGCCCGTGCCGGAGGCGCACTTGTCGTTCATCGACGGGGCGGCGGTCTTGTCGCCCGTCTTGGCGTCCCGCTGGAAGATGATGATCTTCGCGTCCTGCCCGCCGAGCTCGATGACGCTGCCCACGTCCGGGTGCAGGTTCTCGACCGCGAGGGTGACCGCGTTGACCTCCTGGACGAACTTGGCGCCGAGGCCGGCGCAGAGGGGCGCCGCGCCGGAGCCCGTCATGAACACCCGCCAGCGCTCCCGGGGCGAGGCAGGGAACGACGCCTCGATCACCTCGAGGAGCTCCGCCACCTTCTCCGGCTGCTTCGTCTGGTGCCGCTGGTAGTCGCTCCAGAGAATCTCGAGCGTCTGCGGATCGAGCACGACCGCCTTCACGGTCGTCGAGCCGACATCGATGCCGACCACGACCGGATCCTGGATCTGCCTTCCCATCGGAGCTCCTCCCACCGCCGTCGCCGGTCACCAGCGTCCGACTGACTGGCTGGTCAGTCGTGATGGCTACAACGAGATGCCCCGAAAATCAAATGATTCGGTGTGTCTCGGCCGGGTCTGGAGATCGCGGAACGCGGTTTTCCGGGGATCTGCGTCCAGGGTGCACGATTTCGTCGCTGGGCTCGGCACGGCATCCTGCGCAAAGCGTCCGCCTGCCTCCGATCTTTCCAGGCGCTTTTCGGGCGGCCCGTCCGCGCGACGGCGGTGGGAGACATCGAACCCCAGGTGACGGGCCGGTGATGGTAAAGCGACCGACCCATGAACAAGTCCGAGCGCCGCCAAGCCCTCCTCCGCGCGGCGCGCACCGTGTTTTCCGAGAAGGGGTATCACGAGGCGAAGGTCGATGACATCGTCGCGCTCGCGAAGGTCGCGAAGGGGACGTTCTACCTCTACTTCCCGGACAAGCGCTCGGTGTTCGGCGAGCTCGTGGGCGGGCTGTTCTCGCGCCTCGGCGGCGCCATCCTGCGCGTGGATCCGTCGGCGGACGTGGAGGCGCAGATCAAGCACAATATCCGCGCGATCGTGGCCGTCCTGCTCGACGATTCGGCGCTGACGAGCATCCTCCTGTCGCACGCGGCGGGGCTCGACCCGGCGTTCGTCAAGGAGCTGCGCGCCTTCCGGCAGGAGGTGAAGCTCTTGCTGGAACGGAGCCTCGCGGAGGGGCAGCGGCTCGGCATCATCGAGCCGGGAGACACCGAGCTCTACGCGACGTTCACGATCGGCGCGCTGAAGGAGGTGCTCTTCGAGAACGCCCTCGAGGACCAGGCCCGCCCGCGCGAGCGGATCGTCACGGCGCTCTACGATCTCCTGCGGCGCGGCTACCTCCGGATGGACGCCGCGCCCGGGCAGCCGGCGCCGCGCGGGGAGGGCGAGCGCGGGGCGCCCGCGCCGGAGGACGCGGCGCCCGCGCGGGCGGAGCGGTCGAGCCCGCCGCGCGCCCGCCGCGCCAGGCCGAAGGGGGACTGACCGGCGCGTCAGTCAGGGCCGTGACGATGCCGGTCCGGTGGACGGCGTACGGCCGAGGCGCGGCGCGACGATGTGCGCGATGAAGTTGAGCAGGGTCCGGGTGCCGAGCTGATCCGGCGAGATGCGGGCGAGGAGCGCCGGGACGTCGAGGCCCTCGGCCTGCAAGACCTCGCGGCGCCAGGCGATGTAGCCGGCGATGACGTCGTGGTCCATCTCGGGGTGGAACTGCACGCCGTAGCAGGTGTTCGTGAAGCGGATGACCTGGTGGTCGTCGAGCCCGGTGAACGCGAGGCTGCAGGCGCCCTCGGGCAGCGCGCCGACCGTGTCGATGTGGGTGGCGTGGGTCTCGAAGCTCGACGGGAGCCCGTCGAAAATGACGTCGTCGGCGCGGCGCTGGACGCGGATCCGGCCGATCTCGCGGCCGCGCGGGTTCCGGATGACCTCGCCGCCGAGGGCCTGGGCGAGGATCTGGTGGCCGAAGCAGATGCCGAACGTGGGGGCGCCGGCGCGGACGACGTCGCGCAGCCACGCCTCGCAGCGGAGCATCCAGGGCTCGCGGTGGGGGACGTTGGCCGAGGAGCCGGTGAGGACGAAGGCGGCGGTCCCGGGGGCGTCGGGCGCGGGGAGGTCGCCCGCGCGGGCGTCGAAGGTGGCGTATCCGCCGCGCCACGCGGCGCCGATCGTCTGCTCGATCAGGGCCGCGAAGTCGCCGCGCCGCTCGAGGACCGGGGGCACGGGCTCACCGGTCTTGACGATGACGATCTTCTTCGGATGTCCCACCCTTTCAACATAGCAGAGCGGCCGGCGGGCGAGAGCGGGACTTGGCAGCGCGGGGCCGGGGCGCGAAGATGCTCCCCGATGTCCTCCTATGTCGTGCCGCGCCCGGTGTGGCGGCGGTTTCGCCCGCGTTTCCTGCCCCGCGCCGCCGCGCACGTGAGGGCCGGCGGACACGCGGCCATCGTGCTGCCGGACGAGCGGGTCGATCTCCTCCTCTCCGTCGACGCGCAGGGGAAGCTGACCGAGCTCGGGCTGTGGTCGCTCCTGTCGATCGAGCAGCAGCGCTTCCGGCGCGTGAGCGAGGGCCCGGCCCTGGGGCTCGCGACGGCGCGGGTGAAGCGGGAGTACGAGGGCTCGGTCCTCGACTGGTGCGAGCGCGACAGCGTGCACCCCGGGGCGATCCGCGAGGTGGCGCTCGACTGCCTCGCGTGCGGGGCGTGCTGCCACGACGCGCACGTGGTGCTCGACGACGTGGACCTGTCGCGCTTTCGGGACGCCGGGCGGGGCGACCTCACGGCGCGCGCCTACGTGCGGCGGGCGCGCGACGGGAAGATCACGCTGCGCTTCGCGGCGAGCGGGCGGTGCCAGCACCTCGGCGAGGACCTGCGCTGCGCGATCTACGAGCTCAGGCCGGACAACTGCCGTGCGTTCGTGGTGGGGAGCGAAGCGTGCCTGTCGGCGCGCGAGGAGACGCTCGGGCTACGGGACGGGGCGCCGGTGGAGCGGTGAGCGGCGAGATCCCCGCACGGGCCGCGGTCTCGTGATGGCAGCGCGCGACGTGGAGACCTCCAGGGAGGACGGGCAGCGGACGCCCGCCGCGCGGCTCAGGGCGCAGCGCATCGCCGGGCTCCTGATCTTCCTCGCGAACGGCTTCTGCATCGGCACGTGGGTGACGCGCATCCCCGACTTCAAGCGGGCGCTCGCGCTGAGCGAGGCGACCCTGGGCAACGTGCTGCTCGCGCCGGCGCTCGGCGCGTTCGTGGGGATGCCGATGGCCGGGTGGCTCGTCGCGCGCCTGGGGAGCCGGGCGGTGGCGGTGTCCTCCGGCGCGGCGTTCGCGGTCAGCCTGTTCGGGCTGGCGCTCGCGCGGACGCCGGTCGAGCTGTTCCTGGCGCTGACGTTCTTCGGCGTCTCGAACGGCGTGATGGACGTGTCGATGAACGCCAACGCCGCCGAGGTGGAGCTCGCGTGGGGGCGGCCGATCATGTCGTCGTTCCACGCGCTCTACAGCGTCGGGGGGCTCGCCGGCGCGGCGGTCGGCGGGGGGCTCGCGCACGCGGGGGTGGCGCCGGCCGCGCACCTCTCCCTCGCGGCGGTGGCGGCGCTGCTCCTCGTCGGGCTGCTCTCGGCCTGGGTGCGGCCCGGCGTCCCGGCGCGGGAGCCGCCGGGGAACCCCTTCGCGCTGCCGCCCCGCGCGATGTGGCCGCTCTGCGCGATCGCCTTCCTGTGCATGTTCGGCGAGGGCGCGATGGCCGACTGGAGCGCGGTGTACCTGCGCGACACGCTCGGCACGTCGGCGGCCTTCGCGGCGACGGGGTTCGCGGCCTTCTCGGTGGCGATGGCGGCGGGCCGCTTCCTCGGCGACGGGGTGAGCACCCGGCTCGGCCCGGTCGCGGTGGTGCGGGGCGGGGCCGTCCTCGTGACGCTGGGGCTCGCCGCGGCGCTGCTGATCGGCCGTCCGATGGCCGGCCTGCTCGGGTTCGCGAGCGTGGGGCTCGGGCTCTCGTGCGTCGTCCCGACGGTCTTCAGCGCGGCCGCGCGCACCGGCCCCACGGGCACCTCCATCGCGGCCGTCGCGACGTTCGGGTACCTGGCGTTCCTCGGCGGTCCGCCCGTGGTCGGCCACATCGCCGCGGCCACGAGCCTCCCTGTGGCGCTGTCGCTCATCGTGGTCGGGGCGCTCGCCATCGTGCTGCTCGCCGGGGCCGCGGGCGGCCCGGCGCCCGCGCCGCGCCTCGCCGGGGCCGCGGGCGATCCGCCGCCCGCGTCACGCGGCGATCACGGGGCCGGCGCGTCCTCCTGAGCCGGGGCGGCCTCGGGCGCCGGGGCGGCCTCCGGCGCCGGAACATCCATGGCGCAGCGGAAGCCGATCCAGGCGTGCGCCGTCACGGGCGCCGCGGCGGTGCGGTACGTGGTGGAGAGCTTCTCGGGGCCGTCCAGGAAGTTCGCGCCGCGCACCACCTTGAGCGGGAAGGACGGGTCGCCCTGCGGATCCTCGCCGCCGGGCGGCGGAAAGACGAGGCCGTCCGAGACCCACTCGGACACGTTGCCGGCGAGATCGTAGACGCCCTCGGGCGTGCGATCGCTCGGGTGGGCGCCGGACGCGCAGGTCGCGACCTCGGTGCCGCGCGCGAGGCAGGCCTCGTTGCGGTCGTAGCAGGCGCGCTCGCAGGTCGGCGCGTCGTCGCCCCAGACGAAGGCCCGGCCCGCCGCGCCGCGCGCCGCGACCTCCCACTCCGCCTCTGTGGGCAGCCGCCGGCCCCGGAAGCGGCAGTAGCTCTCGGCCTGGGAGTAGTCGACGCAGTTGATCGGGTGCCCGGTCGCGTTGCGAGGCTCGTTGCAGCGACGCGACCACAGGTCGGCCTCCTTCTGGTCCTCGGACGCCGCCGGCGCCAGCGCGCCGGGCAGGAGCTCGGGGGTCAGCGAGACGTGATCCGCCGTGGAGCACATGCGCTGCTGCATGCAGGCGCGGTAGGCGCGGACGGTCACCTCGTTGCGATCGATGTAGAACCCGCGGGTGAGCGTCACCTGGCGGGCCTCGCCCGCGGCGCCGATCGTGGTCGTGAGCGGCCCGATGAAGACCATGTCGGCCGGCGGCGCCGTCACGGCGGCGGGCACGGCGGCCGACGCCGCCGCCGAGGCGCTCTCCGCGGGCGCAGCGGTGGCGATCGCCGGCGCCGCGCCCGCGGGGGCCGCCGCGGCGCGCCCGGTGGGCGACGCCTTCGCCGGGGCGCGCGCGGCAGGCGCCCGCGCCGGCTTCTTGCCGTCGGGCGCCTGCGTCAGGAAGTACGCCGCCGCGCCGGCGCCGCCGAGCAGGAGCGTCGCGAGGAGCCAGGGCAGCGCCGCGCGCGCAGGGCTGCGGCGGTGCTGCGGCGGGGCGACGGGCGGCGCGGCGTGCGGCGGCTCGCCCGCCGCGGGCGGTGGGGGCGGGGCGGCGCCGGGCGGCGGGGGCGGCGGGCGGGCCGCGGGGTAGGCGGCGGGCGCGACCGTCTCGATCATGGAGTCGTCGACCTGCGCGGTCCGGGAGCCCCCCGTCGCCAGCGCGGCAGCCGCGGCAGCCGCGCCGGCCGCGCCGCCCGTCGGATGCCCGCTCGCGCCGTGGCTCACCTTGACCACGGCGGGCCGCGCCGGGGCGGGCGCGAGCGCGTCGGCGAGCATCGTCGGCTCGATCGGCAAGCCGGCGTGTCCGGTCGCGAGGCCGAGCCCGCGCGAGGCCGCGTACTCCGCGGTCGACAGCCCGCCCGCGTGCTCCGCGCCCGGGGCGTCGAGCCCCGCGCCCGACCCGGCGCGCTCGCCGCGCGCCGCGGCCGACAGCGCGTCCCAGAACTCGCCCGCGTTCGTGAAGCGGTGCTTGGGCTCGATGGAGAGCGCCCTGTCGAGCACGCGCTCGATCGCCTCCGGCGCGTCCGGGAGCCCGCGCGCGCGCAGCGTCGGGCGCACCGCCGGGTCGGCCGAGGCGATGTAGAGCTGCGTGGGGTCGTCCCCCTCGAGCGCGCGCTTGCCGCTCACGAGCTCGACGAAGATGAGCGCGAGCGCGAACACGTCGGTCCAGGGGCCGGTCGCGCCGCGGGCCCTGTTGAACTGCTCGGGCGCCCCGTAGCGCGGCGTGAACGCGCTCGGCCCCTGCCGGGTCGCCGCGAGCGCCTCGGTGAACGTGGGGTGGTCGGCCAGCACCTTCGCGATGCCGAAGTCGAGCACCTTCAGCGTCCGCACCCCGCCGACGTCGGTGAGGAACAGGTTGGCCGGCTTCACGTCGCGGTGCGCGACCTTGTGCGCGTGCGCGACGGCGAGCGCGCGCGCGGCCGGCGCGAGCAGCTGGATCGCCTCGGCGATCGACATGCCGAACTCCCCCCGGTCGCGCCGGTCCCGGAGGTGCTGCCCGAGCGTCTGGCCCTCCAGCCACTCCAGCACGAGGTAGGGCACCCACACGCCGGCCTGGGTCGTGAACGCGCCGACGTCGAGCGCCTGCACGATGCCCGAGGTGGCCCGCGACAGCCGGTGCAAGATCCGCCCCTCGCCCCGCAGCGTCTCGAGCAGCGCGTCGCGCTGCTCGGCGTCGAGCGAGGTCGGCATCTTCAGGCACTTGATCGCGATGAGCTCGCCAAATCCCTCGTGAACCCCGCGGTAGACGACGCCGAACCCGCCATCGCCGATGACGGCCGCGACGCGGTACTTCCCCTCGATGGTCTGCCCCGAGAGGCCGAAAGGATCGTCGGACGGCTCCACCATGCCCCGCTCCTAGCGCGTCGCCGTTCGCAGGCAAAGGGGCTTCGGCGCCGCCTGCCCAGGTTCTCTGTTCCCTCTGCTTCCCTCTGCTTCCCTCTGCTTCCCTCTGCTTCCCTCCGCTTCCCTCTGCTTCTTCCCTCTGCATTCCCTCGTCACGTCCGCTTGCATCCGGTGGCTCGCGGCGCCATGGCGGCGCTCATGAAGACACCGCGAGCGCTCGTGATCCTGGCCGAGGGAGCTGAGGAGATGGAGACGACCATCCTTGTCGACGTCCTCCGCCGCGCCGAGGTCGAGGTCGTCCTCGCCGGGCTGGACGGCCCGGGGCCGGTGCGCTGCAGCCGCGGCGTGCGCCTCGTGCCGGACGCGGAGCTCTCGGCGGTGGCGGGCGACTTCGACGTCGTGGTCCTCCCGGGCGGCAAGGGCGGGGCCGACCGTCTGGCCGGCTCGCCGGCCGTCGGCGAGCGCCTCCGCGCGCAGGCGCAGGCGGGCCGCCTCGTGGCGGCGATCTGCGCGGCGCCGATCGCGCTCGCGGCGCACGGGCTCTTCCAGGGGAAGAAGATGGCGTGCCACCCGTCCGTGAACGACGTGGTGTCGGCGCACGGCGCGCTCGTCGCGAGCCCGGTCGTCGAGGACGGGCAGCTCGTGACAAGCCAGGGGCCCGGCACCGCGATGGCGTTCTCGCTCGCGCTCGTCGCGCGGCTCCGCGGCGAGGAGGTCGCCGCGAAGGTGCGCGCGCCGCTGATGCTGCCGTCCTGAGCCTGCGCCGTCCAGGAGGGCCCCGCGCTCGCGTCCCGGAGCGGCGCGCGTCCCCCCTCGCCGCCCCTCGGGGTTCGGACCGTTTGCAGGATCACAGCGGCGCGCGGTTGGACTTATACTCCGCCGCGTGCTGCCGCTGCTCGCCCTGACCGTCATCGTCGTGCTGTGCCTTGGCTACCGCTTCTACGGGAGGCTCGTCGCGCGCAACTACGCGCTCGACGACGACGCGGTGACGCCCGCGGTCAAGGTGAACGACGGCGAGGACTACGTGCCCACGAAGCCGTTCTACCTCTTCGGGCAGCACTTCAGCGCCATCGCCGCCGCGGGGCCGATCGCCGGCCCGATCCTCGCCGGACAGGCGTTCGGGTGGCTCCCGTGCGTGCTCTGGATCGCGATCGGCGTCGTGTTCATCGGCGCGGTGCACGACTTCTCCGCGCTCATCGCGAGCGTCCGCCACGAGGCCGAGAGCGTCGCCGAGATCGCGAAGCGGCACATCGGCCGGCGCGCCTGGCTGTCGATGATGATCTTCATCTGGCTGGCGCTCTCCTACGTGATCGTCGCCTTCACGGACATCACGGCGAGCACCTTTGTCGGCAAGACCGAGGAGTTCGAGGGAGGCACGTTCCAGTTCAACCCCGGCGGCGCCGTGGCGGCGGCGAGCATCGCCTACCTCGGCCTCTCCCTCACCATGGGCGTGGTCCAGCGGTACCTCAGGCCGCCGCTCTGGCTCACCACCCTGCTCTTCGTCCCCGCGACGCTCGCCGTCGTCTGGCTCGGCACGAAGATCTCGACCTCGTTCGTGCTGCCGGTCGACAACCCGCAGCGCGCGTTCGGCCTCATCATCCTCGTCTACTGCTTCCTGGCCTCGCTCCTGCCGGTCTGGCTGCTCCTCCAGCCGCGCGGCTACCTGGGCGGGTTCGTCCTCTACATCGCGCTCGCGGTCGGCGTGATCGGGATCTTCTTCGGGAACCTCCGGTACCCGGGGGAGTTCGAGCTGCGGCAGCCCGCGTTCACGACGTGGGACGCCGGCGGCGCGACGGGCATGCTCTTCCCGTTCCTGTTCGTCACCATCGCCTGCGGCGCCTGCTCCGGCTTCCACGGGCTCGTCTGCTCGGGGACGACGTCGAAGCAGATCTCGAAGGAGACGCACACCCACTCCGTGGGCTACGGCGCGATGCTGGCCGAGGCGTTCGTCGCGCTCATCGCGCTCGCGACGCTCGTCATCGTGGCGCAGGGGACGAAGCTGGGCGGCCCGGGCAAGATCTACGGCGACGGGATCGGCAAATTCCTCACCGTGATCATCGGCAAGGAGCACTTCCTCTTCGCCGCGACGTTCGGCGCGATGGCGTTCTCCACCTTCGTGTTCGACACGCTGGACGTCTCGACGCGCCTCAGCCGCTACATCCTCGAGGAGCTGTTCCACTGGAAGGGGAGGGCGCTGTCCGCGGCCGCGACCGCGCTCTCGCTGGCGCCGCCCACGCTGTTCATCATGACCGCGCGCCCGCCCGCGCCCGGCGTGCGGCCCGCGTACCTCGACTTCTGGACGCTGTTCGGCACGAGCAACCAGCTGCTCGCGGCGCTGACGCTCCTCTCGGTCACGGTCTGGCTGCACTGCGAGAAGCGGCGCATCTGGTACACGGCGATCCCGATGGTGTTCGTCATGACGATCACCCTGTGGGCCCTCATCCTGCAGGTGCGGAGCGCGCTCGTCACCGTGCGGGCCGAGGGGCTCACGCTGAGCGCGACGACGCTGAACGGCCTCGTGGGGCTCGCGCTGATCGGGCTCGCGGTGTCGCTGATGGTCGAGGCGGTGAAGGCCCTGAAGAACGGCCCGGCCGTCGAGCCGGCGCCCGGCCCGGCGCGCTGAGGGGGCTGGGTCGCGGATCGGGAGCGGCGGGCAGCCGGGGGGCGATCGGGAGCGGCCGGTACCGTCCGCTCTCCCAGGTCCGAAAAGCGCCAGAGGCGCGGCGGCGCCTGCGCTACGACGCTTTGCATGCGGCTCGACGAAGACGCTTGTTATCGCGCGATCGAGACCCGCGACCTCCGCTTCGACGGTCGCTTCTTCACGGGCGTGCAGTCGACGGGCATCTACTGTCGCCCGATCTGCCCGGCGCGGACGCCGAAGCGGGAGCGCTGCGTCTTCTTCCCCTCGGCGGCCGCCGCGCAGGAGGCCGGCTACCGCCCGTGCCTGCGTTGCCGCCCCGAGGCCTCGCCCGGGACGCCCGCGTGGCTCGGCACCTCGGCCGTCGTCTCGCGGGCGCTGCGGCTCATCGCGGAGGGCGCGCTCGACGACGCGGACGCCCCGGAGCTCGCGGCGCGGCTCGGCGTGGGCGAGCGCCACCTGAGGCGGCTCTTCCTGCGGCACATCGGCGCCTCCCCGCTCGCGGTGGCGCAGACGCGGCGCCTGCTCTTCGCGAAGAAGCTCCTCGACGAGACCGCGCTCTCCATGACCGAGGTGGCGCTCTCGTCGGGGTTCTCGAGCGTCCGCCGCTTCAACGACGCGATCCGCGCCACCTACGCGCGGACGCCGCGCGAGCTGCGGCAAGCTGCGTCGCGGCGGGGCGGCGGCGCGGCGCGAGCGGACGCCAGCGCGCCGGACATCGCGCTCCGCCTCCCGTTCCGCCCGCCGCTCGACTGGGACGCCCTCGCCGGCTTCCTCGGCGCCCGCGCCATCCCGGGCGTGGAGTCGGCGGGCCCCGGCGCGTACCGCCGCACGGTGCGCGTCGCCGGCGGGCACGGCGTCGTCGAGGTGCGCCCGGTGCCCGGCGAGGCCTGCCTCCTCGCGCGGCTGCGGCTGCCCGGCACCGAGGGGCTGATCCACTGCGCCGAGCGCCTGCGGCGGCTCTTCGACCTCGGCGCCGATCCCGACGCGATCGCGGCGCACCTCGGGGCCGACCCGCAGCTCGCCCCCCGGGTCGCGGCGCTGCCGGGGGTGCGCGTGCCGGGCGCGTGGGACGGCTTCGAGCTCGCGGTGCGGGCGATCCTGGGCCAGCAGGTGAGCGTGCGCGCCGCCACGCAGCTCTCGGGCCGCCTTGTCGAGCGGCACGGCGAGCCGCTCTCGCTGCCCGGCGGCCCGTCCGAGGGCGCCGAGGGCCTCCGCCTCGTCTTCCCGACGCCCGAGGCGCTCGCCGCGGCCGACCTCTCGGACCTCGGCGTGCCGCGGGCGCGCGCGGCGGCGATCACCTCGCTCGCGGCGCACGTGGCGCGCGGCGAGGTCGCGCTCGACGCCTCGCGCGGCCTGGAGGAGACCGTGCGCGCGCTCTGCCGCGTGCCGGGCGTCGGCGAGTGGACCGCCCAGTACGTCGCGATGCGGGCGCTGCGCGAGCCGGACGCGTTCCCGGCCACCGATCTCGGCCTGCGGCGCGCGCTCGGCGGCGTCTCCGGCGCGGATCTCCTGGCGATGGCGGAGGCGTGGCGCCCGTGGCGCGCCTACGCGGCGATGCTCTTGTGGATGGCGGACGCGCGGGGCGCGCGGCCCGCGGAGAGGGAGGTATCGAATGGATCTCTTGCTGGATGAGATCGAGTCGCCGCTCGGGGTCATGCTCCTCGCGGCCGGGGGCGGCATGGTCCACGGGCTCGAGTTCGCGGATAACGGGCCCCGCCTCCGCGCCTCGCTGGAAGCGCGGTACGGCGCGGTCACGCTGCGCAGCGCCGCCGATCCTCACGGCTTCTCCGGCCGGCTGAGGGCCTACTGGCGGGGCGATCTCGGCGCGCTCTCGGGCGTCCCGGTCGAGCCCGGCGGCACGCCGTTTCAGCGCCGCGTCTGGGCGGAGGTCCAGCGCATCCTCCCGGGCGCGACGCGCGCCTACGGCGAGGTCGCGGCGTCCCTGGGGCAGCCGTCGGCGTCACGCGCCGTGGGCCTGGCCAACGGTCGGAACCCGGTCTGTCTGGTCATCCCTTGCCATCGCGTCGTGGGCGCCCGCGGGGACCTCACGGGCTACGCGGGCGGCCTCCCGCGCAAGCGGTGGCTGCTCGCGCACGAGGGCGCCTCAGGGAAAACAGGAGCGCGGCTCCTCCGCTCGTAGGAAGAAGCCGCAGTCTGTCGCGTCGGAGCAGCGATAGTACTCGTCGAGCTCCACGGCGCATCGGTCCTCGCACGCGCTGTCGAGGGTCCCGCCGCAGCGCTCCTCGATGCAGCAATACGCCGCAGACAGGCTCGGCTGGCAGCTCCGCGCCGCGCAGGCCTGGACCTGATAGTCGACGCAGCCGGCGCAGTCGACCCATACCCCGTCGAACATGCGAGGAATCGTGGTGTCCGCTTCGAAGCAGTCGTCGACGCACGAGCTCACCGTGCACGCGTCGATGCACGGCAGCGTGTCGGCCGAGCACCGCGGGAGGTGCGTGTCCGGCAGCGGCTCGGACGGCTCCGCGCACGCCTTCGCGGCGCACGTGCCGCCCGGCCCGCACTCGCCGAGATCGCCTCTGCAGCTCACGCCGCCGCAGCAGGGCTCGCCGACCCCGCCGCACGCCGTGCAGACGCCGTCGATGCAGTCGTTCGCGCCGCACGACTCGCCGCACGCGCCGCAGTGGAGCTCGTCCTCGGAGAGGTCGACGCACGTGGACCCGCACAGCGCGAGGCCCTCCGCGCACGTGCACTGCCCGCCCACGCAGGTCGTGACCCCGGGACACGAGCGCCCGCAGGCGCCGCAGTTCTCCGGATCGGACTGCACGTCGATGCAGTGAAACCCCGAGGCGGTCACGAGCGGACAGTAACCCTGCCCGGCCGGGCACTCGCAGCGCCCGCTCACGCAGCGCGCGTCCTCGGCGCCGCAGAGGGCGCTGCCCTCGCCCTCGTCGGCCGCGCCGTTGCAGTTGTTGTCGGCGCCGTCGCACAGCTCGCCGAACGTCGGGGCGTTCCGTGGATCGTCGTCGTCGCAGTCCGCGCCGCCGCAGATCACGGGCAGCGCGTCGTCCCCATCGCCGTCCAGCCCCTCGAAGACGCACTGCCGGAGCGAGTCGTCGCAGCGCTCTTCCTGGGTGCACGGATCCGCATCCACGCAGTCGGCCGGCGTCGCGCACGCCTTCTCGTTGACGCAGCCACCCCTCGCCCGATCACAGCGCCCGCCCGGACAGCGGGTGTCGTCCGCCACCGACTCGCACCGACCGCCGGAGCAGCGGTCGACGGTGCAGGGGACGCCGTCCGCGCAGTCCTTTGCGCTCTCGCAGGGCTCCCCTGACCCCTGCTGCGGTTGCTGCGGCGCGCCGCCGTCACAGCTCGCGAAGAGGAGCGCCGTCGACGCGATCAGCGAGGAAAGGCGAAAGAGAAAGGCGACAGGATGTCTTGGCAGGGACGTTCTCACGAGGGCGCTTCTTCGAGCATAAGCGCGATCGCGACTGTCCAACAAGCCGCGCGAGCGGCGCTTTCTTGCTCTCCGGCCGCCTCGAAGAGAGCCGCTGCCTACTTCTTCGCCCCGAGCAGCGCCGCGAGGGTCGGATAGTCGCTGTCCTCCACGGCCCCCTGGATCACGCACGTCACCTGTCCGCCCGGCGCCGCGAGCGCGTGGATCGGCAGCTCGGTCGTCTCCTTCACGCCGAGCGCCCGCAGCCACCCCGCCCGCTGGGGCCCGTCGGGCAGCCAGTACGAGGCGCGCACCCCGGTGCCCGGCTGCGCCTCCAGGAACCGCGACAGCTGCCGCTCGTCGTCGTCGATCGAGATGAACGCCAGATCGACGAGCACGCCGGCCGCCCGCAGCTTCTGCTGCCACGCGAGCAGCCGCGGCATCTCCTCCAGGCACGGCTTGCACCACGCCGCCCAGAAGTTCACCCACACCCACTTGCCGACGCCGAACCCGATGTTCGCCGGCAGCGGCTCCGCGCCCTGGGCCGCGACCGCCGTGAGCCCGCCCGACGAGGGCGCCGGCCGCGGCGACTGCCCCGCGCACAGCAGCCGCGGCGCCGCCGGCGCCGCCGGCGCGGCCGCGCTCGCGGGCGCCCTGGCGCTCGCCGTCGCGGCCGCGCCCGGCGCCGTCACCGCGTTGCTCCGCCCCTGGCCGGGCGTCGGGGGCAGCGGCAGATCCGCCTTCTCCCCGTCGCACCCGCCCGCGAGCCCCGCGGCCACGGCGAGCGCGACGAGCGCGAAGCTCCTCCTGACGGCGCTCACAGCTGGCAGTCCACCCAGGAGACGAACGCGCTCCGGTTGATGGCCTCTGCCGTACATGCCTTGTTCTTGCGCGAGACGTTCCATTGGCAGTATTCCGCGCCGAGCTGGGCAAACTCGTTCCCGAGCCACAGCATCCCGACCTTCTTGTCCAGGTCCTGGTCCTTGAACTTGTCCGAGATGTCGAAGAGCACGCTGTTCGCGCGCTTGTGCGACAGCGTCCGGTTGAACTCCGGCGTCCCCGTCTTCGACGCCCGGGCGACGATGAAGAAGTAGCGCGCCCCGCGCCGATCGAGCCACATCTCCTCGACCATCTTCCTCGAGTCGTCGTCGAGCTTCTCCGAGGCGTCGTCGAACATGACGACCCCGCCGCGCGTCTTCAGCGGCGTGAAGAGCGCGTTGAAGTCGTCGTCGCTGATCGACGCGAGCGTCTTCACGTCGGCCGGCTGGCACCCGCGCCGCGCCTCGGCCCCGACCAGGCCGCACGCGTTGAGCACCCGCTGCAGCACCGTCTTGAACGCCGGCGTGCAGTACGGCGCCTCGGCGTCGTTGGCGATGGCCACCGCCGGCCTCACCGCCGCGGCCACCCCCGTCTTCAGGCGCTGCGAAGCGGCCTGCACCTCCCCGTGCACCGTCACGCCGGACGCGACAAGCATCGCGCACCCCGCCACGATCCCGATGATCCCTGCGCCTCTCATGACCACCTCACCTCGTCCGGAGGGCCGGCGCGAGCTGCCTTATGGCATACGACAGCCCGATGTCCGTGTCCTCGTCACAGAGCCGCGTCGTGCCCAGGAACATCTGCGGCGTCGAGACAGGGAGCTTGTTGTCCACGATGTAGCGGAGCATCCGGTTCAGCCGCAGCGCCGTCTCCTTCGAGTCCATGCACGCGTCGAGCCCCGGCCAGCGCTGCCGGATCGCCGCCTGCACGTTGGCTGTGCCGGCCCCCGCCTTCGCCCCCTCGAGCAGATCCTCCTGGTTGTCGTAGGCCCACTCGAGCACATCCATCGCCCGGTGATCGCTGCAGAGGATGGCCTTGGAGAGCAGGCACGCGCCCGGGTGCACCGGCCGGTCGAGCATCCAGTTGCACTCGCTGTCCAGCGGGAACAGCACAAGCGTCGTGTCGAGCTTCTCGAACACCCCTTCGGACACGAGCCGCTGGTGGAACGCCTTGCACGTCGGGCAGAGCGGATCGACGAAGATCGTCGCCGGCTGCACCGCGCCCGGCGGCTTCACGTGGAGCAGCGCGCCGTTCGGCTCGGTCGGCCTCTCCAGCTTGCCGCAGCCGGTCAGGTAGCGCGCGTAGCTCGGCAGCGCGCTCGCGTAGAGCAGCGCCGGCGTCACCGTGCACACGCCGAGCGCGACGAGCCACCCCGGCAGGAGCAGCTTCGAGCCCATGCGGCGCGCGGGCGCGGGGGCCGCCCTGCCCGGCCCGTCGACGCCCAGGGGCGCCATGGGCACCGTGGGCCCCACCCCGGCCGCCCCGGCCGGGCGCGGCGCCGCGCTGGACCAGGCCGCGGCGCGCGCCGCCCTGCGGTCCTCGACGAACGCCCAGATGCCGCCGGCCGCGAGCAGCGCCGACGAGACGTACATGCCGACGCACGTCTTGCAGAACACCCCGAGGCGCAGCGCCGAGATGAGCGCCATCAGGATCGACACGGCGAGCGGCGTCAGGCCCGCGACGAACAGGAAGTGCGCCGAGCGCCGCGGCGCGTGCTGGCCCGAGAGCAGCACGTAGAGCGCGAACGCCGCGAAGAACGCGAACGCGCCCAGCGCGAACAGCGAGATCGGGATACCGCCCCAGAAGCTCTCGCGGAACAGCGCGGAGTAGGGGCTGTACATGGCCACGCGGCACGCGGTGTCGGCGCCCGCCTGCGCGTCGAGGCCGGGAATGAAGCTGCAGTGCAGATCGTGGACCTGCCGGTCGAGGTGCCGGATGTAGTCGAACGTCGACGAGGCGCTGAACGCCAGTCCCAGCAACGACCCGCAGAGCGCGAGCGCAGCAGGCCCGCGAGGACTACGACTGCCTGACATGACCGAGTGGATTACGCGACGCCGGGCAACGCGTCAAATTAGGATGCCTGTGCGTACGGCCATTTCCTGATGGCGCATGACGCGCGGCGCGCCGTGTCGCGATCCCGCCGGACGGCGCGCCGCGCTGAGCCTGCTGGCTCATCGGCTCCCCGCGCGCTCCTCGGCGAGGAGCAGCGTCGTCGAGAACCGCCCGATCGGCTCGATCCACTGCTTGGAACAGCGGAAGCCCGCGCGCTCCCCCATGCGCACGACGTCGTCCGGCTCGTACTTGTACGAGCTCTCCGTCCAGATGGATTCGCCCTCCTCGAAGGCGACCTCGAGGTCGAGCGCGCCCACGCGGATCGACTGCCGCCGGCGGCTGACGAGGTGCATCTCGACGCGCGAGCCCTGCGCGTTCCACGTCGCGCGGTGATCGAACGAGCGGAGGTCGAACGTCGCGCCGAGCTCCCGGTTCATGCGCGCGAGCAGGTTCTTGTTGAAGGCGGAGGTCACGCCGAGCGGATCATCGTACGCGAGCACCAGATCCGCCGCGGGCTTCACGAGGTCGGCGCCGAGCAGCAGCCCGTCCCCGGCGCGGAGCGAGGCGCGCAGCGCCGCGAGGAACGCCGCCGCGGTCGCCGGGGCCAGGTTGCCGATGTTCGAGCCGAGGAACAGCACGAGGACGGCGCCCTCGCCGCCCCGCGCGTCGATCGCGCGCCGCGCCGTCGCGCGGGACAGGCCTTCCTCGTACCTCGCCCGGTGGGCCGAGGTCTCCACGCGCGGCAGGCGGCCCAGGGTCCGGCGCGAGAGGTCGAGCGCCGTCTCCGACACGTCCACGAGGTGTACGCTGAGGCGAGGCACCCGCTTGCAGAGCGGGGCCGCCAGCAAGGCGAGCTTCTCCCCGCTGCCACAGCCGAGCTCGACGATCGAGGCGCCGGCCCCGAACGGCGCGACCATCTCCTCGGCGTGCCGCTCGAGCAGCGCCCCCTCCGCGCGCGTCAGCGGATACCACGGGAGCTGACAGATCGCCTCGAAGAGGTGCGAGCCGAGCGCATCGTAGAAATACTCCGGCGAGAGGTGCTTCGGCGACGCCTTCAGGCCCGCCCGGACATCCGCCATGAAGCGGTCGAGGGAGTCTGTCGTGTGCATCACAGAACCTTAGCCGCAGACCTTCGATAGAGCGCCTGGAAATCCCTGGAGCTCCAACGATTTCCAGCGGCACCCCCCCTTGGTCCATTCCGATGAGCCGCCGAATTTTCTCCGGCTCGTGACGACCGTTGCCCACGCGATCGGCCGCTGCTAGGGAGCTGCCTCGGGGATCCGGGATCCCGGAGCCAACCGATGACGACCTCTGCACCCGGCGCGGCGAGCGGCGCGCCCCCTCCTGTGAAGCTGGGTCCGTTCGACGCCGAGTTCCTCGCGGACCTGCCCTACGACCCCTCGGTCCTCTTCTTCGACGAGCTCCTCGAGGTGGACGCCGGGAAGAGCCTGGTGCGCTGTCGCATGCCGACCGACCGGCCGATGCCGCTCGTCGACGCGCAGCGGGCGCACCCGCTGCTGCACCCGCGCCACGTCGCCGGCGCGATCTTGGTGCACGCGACGGGGATGCTCGGCTTCGTGCACGCCTACCACCTGCTCGGCCTGCGGCACCGCGAGGGCTGGATCGGCTATGGCACAAACATCCACCGGGTGGTCTTTCGCAAGCTGGTCCAGCCGGGCGCGCCCATCGAGGCGACGTGCGTGGCGACGCGCTCCCGGCTCGGCGAGAAGCGGCACATGATCCGCTATGCGTTCGAGTTCCGGCACGAAGACCGCGTCTGCTACGAGGGCGATCAGACGGCGGTGTGGATGCGCGCGCAGGACGTTCCAGCCATGAATTCCCGACCCGCGCTCGAGGAGATCGAGCGATCCCTCGCTTGACCCGCGCGTTCGGCTCGTCTACCGGCCCTCCCATGCCGGATTTCGATGCGGGATCGATCGTCCCGTCCACACGCGATCTTCTCCAGGTGATCTCCACCCGTAGAAAGAACATGGCTCTGGTCGGGCTCGTCGGCTCGGAATCGCCCGCGGAGGATGCGCTGCGGCTCCATGAGCTCAACATCTCTGCCCTCGCGTTTGCCGAGGCGGGGCCCGCCATGCAGGGGGCTGCGCGCGCGACGAGGACCGTGCCGTCGCTCTGCCTGTCCCGGGTGGGTGATCGCGACGGCGCGCTCGCGGCGCGCTACCACGGGGCGGACGGGGTCTGCATCGACGCGCTCTTGCCGCTCGACGAGTGGGACCGCCTCGCGAAGGGGGCGAGGACGATGCGCATGCTGCCGCTCGCCCTGGCCGAGAGCCCGGAGGGGGTCGAGGCCGCCGCGAAGGTCGGCGCGCGCGCGATCCTGGTCCGGGGCGCCACGGCGGAGGCGGTGATCGCGTCGATCGCGTCGCTCCCGAGGGCGCTCACCGTCGTCGCCGAGGTGCTCTCGGCCGACGCCGACGCGCTCCGCCGCCTCGCGGGTCACGTCGACGCGGTGATCGTGCCGCCGGCCGTCCACACGTCGGCCCAGTTCCCGGCGCTCGTCGCCGAGGTCGATCCCTGAGCGCGGGCGGAGCGGCCGCCGAAATGTCGGGCTGCCCCTCGACGCCCCGGGCTCCCGCCTCCACGATCTGGCTCTGATGAACAACGCCCACGAACTGGACGAGCAGCGGCACGCGCTCCGCGAAGGGGCGCTCGTGCAGGCCATGCCCGAGCTCGGGACGCTGATCGTCACCGGCTCGGACCGGCAGACCTGGTTGAACGGCCTGGTCACCTGCGATCTCGCCCCGCAGAAGCCGCTGCCCGCCGGGGCGAAGGTCCCGCCCCCCGCGGGCGGGGCGTACGGGCTCAACGTGGTGAAGACCGGGAAGATCTTCGCCGAGGTGTGGCTCGTGATCGCGGAGGACCGCATCTACGTCGGCGCGCTGCGGGATCGCATCGAGGCGCTGCGCGAGAGCTTCGAGCGCTACCTCATCATGGAGGACGCCGAGCTCGCGGACGCCTCCGGCGAGCACGCCTGGGTCTTCGCGCACGGCCCGCGGGCGGCCGATCTCTCCGTGGCCGGGCGCGCGGCCGGCGCGGACGCCGCGATCGTCGACTGGACCGGCCTCGGGGGTGCGCTCTTCGTCGCGCCCCGGCAGGCCGAGGACGCCGTGCTCGCGGCGCTCCTCCAGGCCCCGGGCGAGGCGGGCCCCGTCCTGCCCGCGACGTCGGCGGCGTGGGAGGTGCTCCGGGTCGAGAACAATGTCCCGCGGTTCGGCGTCGACTTCGACGACCAGAACTTCCCGCAGGAGGCCTCGCTCGAGGAGCGCGCCGTCTCGTTCAACAAGGGCTGCTACCTGGGGCAGGAGACGGTGTTCATGCTCCAGATGCGCGGCCACGCCAAGAAGCGGCTCGTGCAGCTCGCCGTCGAGGGGGAAGGCGACGTGCCCGCGGGCGCCGAGATCGCGCTGCCCGACGGCGCCGCCGTGGGCGCCGTCACGAGCCAGGTCAAGGATCCGCGCGGGCAGCGGGTGCTCGCGCTCGGCTACGTCAAGTACAAGCACGCCCTCCAGGGCACGGCGCTCCGGGTCGCCGGCCGTGCGGCCGAGATCACGCGCGCCCCCGCCGCGAAGCCCTAAGACGAGCGGCGCGGCGCCAGGGCGGTAGTTTCCGGCAAGCAGGGGGCGACCGGGCGCGTGTAGGCCGCGTGAGCGGACGGATCCGCCGACGCCCTCGTTCGCGGCGCCGGGGTTCCCCGGTCGCTCGTGTTCCTGGTGCTTCCTCGGGCTGCCCTTGCAGCTCACCATGTGCGCGCGCGCGAAGCTTGGTTCGCCCGGCATGCGCACCTCTCCGAGCGGCCGAGGTCATGGCAACGCGGCAACGGCGAGTGTTCCCCCCGGGAAGGCTGGAGAGCACATCCCGCACGCTGCTCATTGTGTATGACAGAATTAAATTCTCATTCCGATGAGAAAAAAATGCCCATGGAAAGCCTTTGCCCCACAAAAAAATTTGCTGCGTGAATGAGAATTATATTCGTGAATTTGCAATGCAAAGAAACTTCGCTGACAAGCATGCTGGGCTCTCTTGACATGGATCGTCCTCTTGATACGGTCGTGGCGTTCGGCGTTCCCTGGCAGACGGGGAGAGGCGCGGAGGGCTCGCGATGGCTCAGCGTTCCGTTCGCCTGGAGTCAACCGTGTTGGCCGGCGTCCCCTTCGTCTTGTGCAGGACGCGGCCCTCGATCGACGGCCATGGCCTGTATCGTTATGACGTCGAGCTCGCGGTGGACGATCCGGCGAGCCTGCGCGGCCGTGCGATCTGGAAGAGCCGCGCGACGCTCGTATTCGTGGTGAACGGGGAGGAGTCCTTCGTGCAGGGAATGATCGCGGAGCTCTCGCAGGTCCAGCATGCGGACCGCGGCAGCATCAGCCTTCATTTCGCCCTCGTTCCGCGTGTCTGGCAGATGACCCGGGCGCCTGCGAGGGGGACGTTCCTTGACCTCACCGTCCCCGCGCTCATCGTCCAGAAGCTGCAAGCCGCCGGGTTCGCGGAGGGCGACGACTTCGTCCTGCGCTTGAAGCGTGAGCACCAGCCGCGCGAGCGCATGGTCCAGCACGACCGCAGCGACTTCGACTTCATCCAAGAGCTATGCAGGAGCGCCGGGCTGTCCCTCTCCTTCGCGCACGGCGACGGACGCGACGTGCTCGTCATCTCGGACACGGAGGGTGCTCAGGGCTCGCGCGGCCCTTGACTTCCACGGGCTGCGTCGGGGTCCGCCGGGGTCGGTTTGAAATCACGACACCGCCTCGTGTATGTTCGGCCACGTGCTGACCATCACCGCCCGGCCTCGCCGCGCCCGAGGCCCTTCCTCGCCATGAGCGCCGACGTGGGCTCGCGCATCGAGATCCCCGGGCCGATGTCCGCGGCGTTCCACCGCCTCTCGCGTGGCTTTCTGCCGGGTTCGGTGCTGCAACGCGAGCTCATCGAGCTCCGGGCGGTGGGCTCGGAGCGGAGCCTCATCCCGAGGAGGCTCCGTGTGGAAGGCGACATGCTCCTCGTCACGGCCGAGGTTGACAGCCCGGACGTCTCGTTGCGCGGCACCGTGCTGGAGGACCTGCGCGGCCTTCACCTGGAGGGGACCTGCGAGGACGGCACCCGGTTCTCCGCGCGCGTAGCGGCCATGCTGTCCCTGGAGTGGAGGACGGCGCGCATCGTCCGCGCGGTGCTCTCGTGCGACGACTGGACCATCGACAGGCCCGCGGCCAGGCCGATGCTCTGGCAGGGGATCACTGACGCGGAGCTGCATTCCGGCCGCGGCAACCTCCGCCTGACCACTGCAGAAGGACACGTTTCAGAGGACGATCACTGCCTCCGGGGGCAGCTCTATACCTACTACCTGATCCGTCAGCAGCGCGATCGCCGCGATGTCCGCTGGCTCCTCGCCGTGGATCCGCGGGGCGCGACGGAGCTTGACCGCGACGTGTTCCGCCGCGACCTGAGGAGCATCGCGTTCTGCTTCGGACGTCCATTTCGCGTCGGCGTGCTTCACGGACTGCGCGAGGACGGCGGGCCGGCAGGCCTCGTCAAGATCGGCGCTGAGGAGCACCTCTCAGGGCGCCGCCGCGCGCTGTCTCCCGTCCCGCAGAGGCAGGGCGCCGCTGAGGCTTCATGGCCAGTGGCCTTGTTCGAGGCCATCTCGAGCTACATCGCGCGCCCCGGCGCGCGCGAGGCCGCGCTCGCAGAGGCGCTCGCGAGCTTCGTCGAAGCGCTCCACGAGACCTCGGCTGACGGCGCTGCGCTCAAGCTGCTGCGCGGGGCGCTCGCGGCCGCGAAGCTCGTGCTCGACGGCAAGGCCGTCCGGGCAGCGGACAGGAAGCGCTGGAAGAGCTGCGTGCAGCACGACGACATGATCAAGGCGCAGGGCAGGGCCGCGCTCTCGAACGAGCTGCTCGACGCGCTGCGGCGCACAGAGCGAGCGCGGGCGAGCGCCTTGATCAGCGCTGCCTTCTCCGCTGTCGGACTGACCTTGCTGCGAGAGATGGATGAAGCGATCCTCTCCGCCGCGAGCAGCGTCCTCGGAGAGGACGACGTGGCGCGACCGGACGAGAGGTGCACGGCGATCCTTGGGTCCGTCCTGGTAGCGCTGGTGGCGAAGGCCGTGGGGTACGAGGGACCGATCTGCGGATGGGAGAGGTCGCCCTCCGAGGATTCCTGTGATCCCGCCGGCGCGTGGTGGCGTGTGAGGACGAGCGCTGGCGATCTTGTCGGGCGCTTCTCCGCGGATGCCCCGGGGCACACGGGCCCGCGCGACGTGCGCGCGCTGTGGCCTCACGTCAGCGAGTCGATGGTGCCCATCGAGGGGCCCATCGCGACGATCGCCTCCTTCGCGGAGGGGCTGGAGGCGAGGACCGACGGCCTGGTCATCGCGAGCGTCAAGCCGCTCGGTCACGTCCCGGGGGAGCCTGCCGCGTTCGATTTCGTCCTCGCGCCGGTGGGCAAACCCAGGTCGGAAGTTCGGCTCCTCGCGATCCGCGAGATCGGGAAAGGGGAGATCCGGATCACGGACTGGGACAGCGAAGAGCACGTGCTGAGCGAGGAGGAGCAGATCGTTACTTTCCTGGGTGAGCTCGCGCAGCGCAAGAACACGCTCGAGCTCGTGCGGCGGCTCCGGGCCGCTGCGCGGGAGCCGCCGGAGCCGTGAGGAGCCGGCCGTATACCGCCCTTCAGTGGAACATGGGCATCTACCATGATCCTGAGCTCTCCGAGCGCGTCCGGCTCTCGCGGCTCTCCGTCTTCAGGACGCTGATCGCCATGTACGCTCCGAGCTTTGTGGCGCTCCAGGAGGCACCCGACGATCTCGGGCAGCTCGAGCTCGGCCCCAGGTATCGGGTCATCTCGGACCTGAGTGGCATCACGACCGCGGTCCTCCAGCCGGCGTGGAGGGTGCGTGATCACGGCACGATGGAGGGCTGGAGGGGGCTCGTCGTCAAGGTCGATCCTCTCGCCGGGGGGCTCGGCCTCTGGCTGTGGAACCTGCACCTGCCGATCCTTTTCAAGGACTCCGAGGAGCGGCGGACCCTCTCGCGGTGCGAGCCGCGCGATGATCTCCGCAGGTTCAGGGCGCGCGATCCCGGCCGGGGTGAGATCGTGCTCGGCGACTTCAACCTGGAGCCCCACGACCTCGCGATGGTGGGCCGCGATGGCTTCTACGCGCGAAGCTGCCCTGAATGGGTGCTGTCGAGGGCGAGCCGGCGAGACATCTCGTATCGGCCTCTCTACAACGCGACGCCGACACCCTCCGCCTCGCAGCGCGACGACCCGCCCTACGGGAGCTACTACCGCGACAAGAGCAAGGACGGCGCGGGGCCCTGGTCCAGGCCGGATCAGGTGCTGATGTCGGCCGAGCTCTTGCTTTGCGGCGATCTGAGGGTGACGCTCTTGCCGTGGGCGGGCGGGACGGACCTCTGCGATCAAAAGCATCGGCGTCCCGATCCGAAGGTAGGCTCGGACCACCTCCCTCTGCTCATCGAGTTCATGGCCTAGGGTGTCGCCCACGGCACCGGGACACGGACACCCGTGTCCCGGAAGGGCAGCTCCGTGTCCCGGAAGGGCGGTTCCGTGTCCCGGAAGGGCAGCTCCCGCTCCCCGCCCCGGAATCCTCCGCCCCACCCCGCTCCGCGGCTCAGCCGCGCGCGGCCCGCGCCGCGCCCCGGCTCACGGGAAGATCTCGCGCTCGCCGTACACGGCGGCGAGCCGCTGAAGCGCCACGGCGTAGGCGGCGAGGCGCAGCGTGCACTTCTTCTGCCGCGCCATCTCGGTCACCTCGCGGTAGGCCCGCTTCATCGCCTTCTCGAGCCGGGCGTCGACCTCCTCAAGCGTCCACGTCTCGGAGCGCTTGTTCTGCACCCACTCGTAGTAGCTCACCGTGACGCCGCCCGAGTTGGCGAGGACGTCCGGCAGGATGTCGATCCCGCGCTCCAGGAGGACCTTCTCCCCCTCGGGCGAGCACGGCCCGTTCGCGCCCTCGGCCACGAGCCGGACCTGCAGCCAGCTCGCCTCCTCCACGCCGACCTGGTTCTCCAGGGCCGCCGGGATGAAGATGTCCGCCTTGAGCCGGAAGAACTCCTCGCGGCTGATCGGCTTGCCGGCCGGGTAGCCCGCGATCGAGCGGTGCTTCTTCACGTAGTCCTGCAGCTTGTGCGGATTGAACCCCTCCGGATTGTAGAGATACCCGGTGTGGTCGCCGACCGCGATCGTCGAGGCGCCGAGCTTCGACAGGAGCACGGCCGTGTTCGAGCCGACGTTGCCGAACCCCTGCACGAGCAGCGTCGCGCCGCCGAGGTTCACGTCGTTGTCCTCGGCCCACTCGGTGATGCAGTGGACGACCCCCTGTCCCGTGGCCTTCTCTCGACCGTACGTGCCGCCCGACGCCACCGGCTTGCCCGTCACGACGCCCTTCACCGCCTGCTTGAAGAGCTGTCCGACGGTGTTCATGTACGTGTCCATCGCCCACGCCATGGTCTTCGCGTCGGTGCCGACGTCGGGAGCAGGGATGTCCGTCTCCGGGCCGATGTTCGAGCCGAGCGCATGGAAGAAGCGGCGCGTGATGCGCTGGAGCTCGGCGCGCGACACCTCGTTCGGGTTGAACTTGATGCCTCCCTTGCCGCCGCCGAGCGGCAGGTTCATGAGCGCGCACTTCCACGTCATCATCGCGGCGAGCGCCTTGAGGTCGTCGAGCGACACCGTCTCGTGATAGCGAACGCCCCCCTTGAACGGCCCGAGGAGGTTGTTGTGCTGGATCCGGTAACCCTTGAAGAGCCGGATGCTGCCGTCATCCATCCGCACGGGGAAATTGACGATGACCTCGTTCTTGGGCTGGCTCAAGATCGTGGTGATGTAACCCGGCAGCTCGATCAGGCGGGCGGCCTCGTCGAGATAACCCTGGATGACTTTGAAGAACTCGTATTTGTGCTTCGGGCCCGGCGCAGGAGGCGTGCTCACCGACGCCGTCGTGACCTTGGTACTGACTTGATCTTCCATGGCTCTGTAACTTTCTAGTGCGCCGCGCCCACCATTTCAATGCCGGTGGGCGCAATCATGCGCTGCGTCATCGCGACTCCAGACGGCCGGGACAATGCGTCAGCCTGGCAGTGCGCGATGCGGCGCCGCGCGACGCGAGGCGCCGTTCATGATCGCGACCACAGGACGTACAGATACGTGAGGGTCCCGGTGACGAGCAGGGCGTCGACCCGGTCGAGGATGCCGCCGTGGCCGGGCACGATCCCGCCAGAGTCCTTGATGCCGAAGGACCGCTTGAACAGGGACTCCCCGAGGTCCCCCGCCTGACCGAGGCCGCCCGCGACGATCGCGAGCGCGACGGCGTCGACGAGCGGCAGCGACCGGAGGAACCAGACGTGGGCGAGGAGCGCGCCGAGCACCGCGAACAGCAGGCCGCCGAGGGCGCCGGCGACGGTCTTCTTGGGGCTCACCGCCTCGTAGAGCTTGCGCCGGCCGAGGAAGCGGCCGGCGAAGTAGGCGCCCGTGTCGGAGAACCAGGAGAGCAGCAGCGCCAGCACCACGAACGAAGGGCCGTCGGCGCCGGCGTCGCGCCGGAGGAGCGCCAGCGCGCCGAGCCCGCCGCCCACGTAGAGCGGGCCGAAGGTCATCGCCAGCACGCGCAGCGCCGCGGTGCGCATCTCGCCGAGGCGCACGAGCGTGACGAGCATCGCGACGAGCGGGAGCAGGAAGATCAGCGCGAGGAGCGCGCCCGGCGAGCCCCCGAAGCGCCAGAGCACGCCGACGACGGCGAGGGTGAGCGCGACGCCGGCGACGCGCGACGCGCGGTCGTCGGCGTGCGTCATCGCGAAGAACTCGAGCGCGCCGATGGCCGCGGCGGCCGCGATGAGCGCGGCCCACCCCCAGCTCGGGCCGAGGTAGAGCAGCGAGAGGAGGATCGGAGCGGCCACGATCGCGGTGATGATCCGCATCGTGAGGTTGGAAGCAGCCAAGCGTCAGACTCCCGTTCGTGAACCGTTGTGAGAGGCGAGATCGAGCGCGCGCCACGGCCGTCCCGCGCCGAGCGCGCCCTTCGCGCGGGCCGCCTCGCCCTCGCCGCCGCCCTCCGCCCCTTCCGCGGGCTCGTCGGCGTTGTCGTGCAGCTGGTAGGCCGCGATGGCCGCGAAGAGGTCGTCCTCGGTGAAGTCCGGCCACAGCCGCTCCGTGAACGACAGCTCGGCGTACGCGGCCCCGTAGAGCAGGAAGTTGGAGAGCCGCTGCTCGCCGCCGGTGCGGATGATGAGATCCGGCTCGCCCACGCTCAGGCTCGGCAGCCGCGCGGCGAGCAGCGCCCCGTCGATCGTCTCCGGATCGAGCCTGCCGGCGACCGCCTCCATCGCGAGCTCGCGCGCCGCGGCGGCGATCTCCTCGCGCGCCCCGTAGGACAGCGCCAGCGCGAGCGTCATCTGCCGGTTCGTGGCGGACGCCTTCCGGAGCGGGTCGAGCACGTCGCGCACGGCCTCGGGGAGCCGGCTGATGTCGCCGATCGCGACCAGGCGGATGTCGTTCTCGAGGATCTCGCCGCGCTCGGTCATCAGGAACTCGCGCAAGAGGCCCATGAGCGCGTCGACCTCGTTCTGAGGCCGCGCCCAGTTCTGCTCGCTGAACGCGTACAGCGTCAGCGCCTCGACGCCGAGCCTCCGGCAGACGCGCACGATCCGCCGCACGGCGGCGCTGCCGGCCTTGTGCCCGGCCTCGCGCGGCTCGCCGCGCAGCTCCGCCCAGCGGCCGTTGCCATCCATGATGATTCCGACGTGGCGCGGGAGATTTCTGGCTTCTACGAGGTTCATCGGCAGGGGGAGTTTCCCTTGTTGACTAACGACTGTCGACTGTTGAGTCTTCACGCCCATGAGCACTGGGGTTGGTCTCACGATCACGCTGCGCGTCAGGATGGGCGCGCACGACGCACATTACGCGGGGGAGCTGTGCGATGGCGCGCGTATTCTCGCGCTCTTCGGTGACGTCGCCACCGAGCTCCTCATCCGTCTGGACGGCGACGAGGGGCTCTTCCGTGCGTACGAGGCGGTCGAGTTCCTTGCTCCGGTCCGAGCAGGCGACTTCATCGAGGCGACCGGGGTGGTCACGAAGGTCGGCGCCACGTCGCGCGCGATGGCCTTCGAGGCGCGCAAGGTCGTCGCCAGCGTCCGCGAAGCCGGGGTAGCGCCCTCGGCGGCGGACGCGCTGGCCGAGCCGATCATCGTTTGCCGGGCGCTCGGCACCTGTGTCGTCCCGAAGGAGCTTCAGCGAAGGCCGCGCCTCGTCCTGCCGGCGCTGTCGGCGCCGCCCCCGGACCACGCGCAGCTCCCGGAGCCGCGGCCGATCATCACGCCGCCCCCCCGGATCATCGTCACGCCGCTGCAGAGCGCCCTGATCCTGACGGCGGCGATCGTCGGCGCCGAGACGACCCGGGCGCAGACGCCGCACCTGCCGGTCACGGCGCGCGAGCTCGCCGACGAGGCGGCGCGCTGCCGCGACGCGGGCGCCGCGGTGGTCCACCTGCACGTCAGGAACCCGGACGGGACGCCGAGCCAGTCGCGCGCGCTCTTCGCCGAGGCGATCGCCGCCATCCAGGAGACGACGGACGTCATCGTCCAGACGTCGACCGGCGGCGCCGTCGGGATGAGCGTCGACGAGCGCGCCCAGCCGCTGCTCTGCAACCCCGAGATGGCCACCTTGAACTGCGGCACGCTCAACTTCGGCGACGGGATCTTCGACAACACCCGGCCGCTCATCCGGGACATGGCAGCCCGGATCCGCGCGGCGGGGAGCATCCCCGAGCTCGAGTGCTATGAGGTCGGCCATATTCATGAGGCGCTCAGCTTGCTCGCCGAGGGGCTCCTCGCCGAGCCGCTCCACTTCCAGTTCGTGCTGGGGGTGCCCGGCGGCATCGCGGCGCGCGAGGACGTGCTCCGGTTCATGATCAGCCAGATCCCGCGAGGCTCCAGCTGGGGAGTCGCCGCCGTCGGCCGCCACCAGCGCCCGATGACCGAGCTCGCCATGCAGCTCGGCGGGCACGCGCGGGTGGGGCTGGAGGACAACATCTACCTGGACAGGGGCGTGCTCGCCGAGGGGAGCGCGCCGCTCGTCGCGCGCGCCGCCGCCTTCGCGCGGAGCATCGGCCGAGAGGTGGTCGATCCGGACCGCGCGCGCCAGCTCCTCGGGATCGGACCGCGCGCCGCGGCGACCCAGGCCGGCGCGGCTGCAGGGGGGAGCGCGCTCGCGCAGGAATGACCGAACGGCCGCTCTCCACATGGGTCGATCACCTCCGGGGCCGGCTCCCGATCGCGCTCGGCGTCGCCCTGCTCGGGGCGGTCGCGCGGCTCTCGACGCCGTCCCCGCCGGCGCGGACCGCCGACGCCATCGCCGGGATGCTCGGGGAGGCGATCGGCGGCGCTGTCAGCCCCGACGATTTCGTCTGGGAGGAGCGCGGCGGGTTCCTCTCCGACGCGCTGCTGGGCCGCCGGGTGCTGTTCCTGGGCGTCCCGCGGCCGCCGGCCGGTGAGCCCGCGGCGGACGGGAAGCCCGCGGCGGACGGGAAGCCCGCGGCGGACGGGCGCGGCGCCGCCGACCTGTACCGCGCGCGCGTGCGGCTCACCCGCTCCGGCCGGCCGGTGAGCCTCGGCGGCGTCCACAACCTGACCGAGACGCCCCTCGGCGACGATCGCAGCCTGGTCGCCCGCGGCCGCCGCGTCGCGGTGACCACCTCCGCCTTCGGCGTCGTGCAGGGGATCTCGCTGCTGGATCTCGGCGGCGGCGCGCCCCCGGGGCCTCGGCCCCTCGGCGAGCGGCTCCGCGCGGCCGTCGACGGTTGGCTCGAGACCGGGAGCGTGGACGGCGCGTCGCGCAGCGAGATCGTCTTCGAGAGCCCGCCCGCGTCGGCGCGGCTCGATCTCGTCGACGAGGGCCTGGTGATGGCCCTCGGACCCGAGGCGGTGCCGGCGGCGCTCAACGCCGCCACCGGCGAGGTCGACACGGGCGGGCGCGATGCGTTCGGCGCCCGCGTGCACCACGTCCCGCGCCGCGTGCCGTCGTTCCTGGAGCTCGCCGGGCCGTCCGCCGGGCGCCTGCTCGGTCCGGGGGCAGCCGCCGCGGTCGAGCGGCTCGCGCTCGCCGCGGACCGCGCCGCGGCGGGCCTCCGCGCCGAGCCGGCCGCCGCGTACCTGACCTACGGCGCCGCGTCGCCGGAGCCCGCGCCGGAGGGGTGGCCCTCGCTCTGGCCGCCGCCCAAGGTGCTGCCGGCGGTCGAGCCCCCGCTCCCGGGGGAGGGAGACTGGGTGCTCGTGGCGCCCTCGCTCCCGCGCGTGCTCCCCGGCATCGAGGGCGACCCGCAGCGCCCGTCCAGCCCCTTCGCCGCGACGACGATCCGCCCGGATCCGCAGCGGGAGCAGGTGCGCGTCCACCTGTTCGCGATCGACACGCGGCACATCAAGCTCACCCTGCAGGCCGGCTTCGAGGCGCCCAGTCCGACCGTCGGTCCGCACGGCACGGGGCAGCTCCCCGACGCCTCGACGCTCCGTGGAGCCATCGGCCTCGGCGTCGGGCGGCACGACCCGGCCGCGCCCCCCGCCGGGGCGGAGGCGCTCGGCATGGTCGTCGTCGGCCGCGCGCTCGTGCCGCCGCGCGACGGCGCGGCGACGCTCGCGGTCGACCTCTCGGGCCGGCCGTACTTCGGCGCCTGGCCGTCGGGCGGCGACGTCGATCGCGTGCCCTGGGCGCTCTGGCAGCGCCCGCCGGCCGCGAGCCCCCGCGAGCTCGGCGACGCGGGTGGCAAGCGCTTTCCCTGGGCGCTCTGGCAGGGCCCTTCCCTCTTCGAGGCGGCGAGCCCCGCGGCCGCGCTCGCCGCCCTCGCCGGCCCCCTCGCGGAGCGCGCCCCGGCCGACGCGACGCTCTCGCCCGGCGACGGCGACGACCTCGTCGTCGAGCGCTCGGCGCTGTGCATGACCGATCGCGGCCTCGTGGTCCACGCGTGGAGCAGCGCCGCCGACGCGGCCGCGATCAGGGCGGCGCTCGAGCGCGCGCGGTGCCTCGCCGGCGTCTCGCTGGGCCGGGCGCCGGAGCCCCTCGGGGTCGCCTTCCTGAGCCGCCAGCAGGACGGCAGCTTGACCGCGGAGCGCCTCGCGCCGGCGATGTCGCTCGCGCCGTCGGCGCACGTCGCGTCGGCCTCCCCGCGGCCCTTCCTCTACTTCGAGTCGCGCTCGGCGGACGGCCCGCCGGCGCCCGATCTATCGCTCCCGGGCGAGCGCGTCGGCTGGACCGCGGACAGCGGCGCGCAGCCGCCGCCGGCGTGGAGCCCGGCCGTGTACGCCGCCGACACCGTGCACCTCGGCGCGCAGGTCCGCGTCCACGCCCTCGCTCCGGATCGGTTCCTCTTCCGCCTCCGCGCCGGCTCCCGAGAGATCTCGCCGCGGAGCGCGCCGAAGCTCGACGCCGACGTGCCGGCCGACGAGCGGCCGCGCGTCATGGCGGCGATCGGCGTCGGCACCGGCCGGCGGCGCGGCCCGCGCGGGCTCGCCGTGGACGGCACCGTCGGGCTCCGCTTCCGGGGCGAGGGGGGCTTGCTGCTGGTCCGCCGCGGCCGCGTCGAGATCCGCCCGGCCGGCGGCGTCGAGGTCGCGCCGGGCACGGACGCGACCGAGCTGCCGCTCACCGCCGACGAGGGCAGGCTGCGGCCCGAGGCGCGCGAGATCGGCACCATGCGCCGGCGCAGCGCCGCCTGTGTGCTCGAGGACGGGACGTTCCTCGTGGCCACGACGACGTTCGACAGCGACGAGGCGACGACCGAGGCGCTGCTCGACCTCGGCTGCGCGCGCGTGGTCGCCCTCGATCGCGGCGCGCACCGCAACGCGTTCGTGCACCGCGCCTCCGGCGACCCCGCGCTGCAGCAGGCCTACGAGGAGACCGCGCTCTTCGCGGTCGGCCTCGCGATGCCCGGCCGGGCGCGGTGGCTCATGGAGGGGGCGCGCCCCTGATCGGCGGCGGTCGGGTCGGGCGGCGGTCGGGTCGGGCGGCGGTCGGGCGCGGCGGTCAGGCGTGGGACAGCATGCCGCGCAGCATCCCGAGCGCGCGCGTGTGCAGCTGCGACACGCGCGGCTCGCCGACCCCGAGCTCGGCGCCGATGTCCTTCAGCTTGGCCCCCTCGAAGTAGTACATGCCGATCACGCGCCGCTCCCGCTCGGGGAGCTGCGCGATGGCGAAGGACAGGGCACGCCGGGTCGCCTGCGCCGCGATCACCTCGATCGGGTCGTCGCCGCCGGACATGTGCGCCGACTCCTCCGTGGGCGTCACCTCGCTCAGGCTCACGAAGACGGTCGTTCCGCCGACCTTGCCGGCCGCCTCGGCCTCGACCGCCTCGCGCGCCCGCCTCGAGAGCCAGTCCTGCGCGCGGAGCTCGTCGACGATCGCGCCACGGATCCGGAGCTTCGCGTAGCCGGCGAACGTCTCGCCGTCGCTGCCGCCGTTCTTGCGGAGCGAGTCGACGAGCCCGAGCATCCCTGCGCTGAGCAGATCGTCGCGCTGCACGTTGGGCGGCAGGTGCCGCGACACCTGGCGCACAAGCTTGCGGACGAGCGGGAAGTACCCCTTCAGCACCTCCGGACGGAGCGGCGCGCCCGGCGGCTCGCGGCGCTGCAACCCGCTCGCGCAGGCCGCCTGGGTACAGCACGGCGGGCAGCTCGCGCCGCTGTCCGGCTCCGCGGCGGGCCACCCCTCCTCGTACGCGCAGGGGGACGGGGTCTCCGCAGATTCCCAGATGTCGTGCGCGCAGCTTGACGTGACCTCTACGGACTCCCACGCATCGCGCGCCGCGACGGGCTCCTGCGCCGCGGCGCCAGGCACAGCGTCCAGCGCGTCGAGGTCGACCGCGCCGGGCGCCTCGATCAGCGCGCGATCACACGTGACGACCGGGCACGTCGTGCCCAGGATGACCGGCTGGACAAACTCTTCCCCGTCACAGCACGGGGGGAGTGGCCTGGGAGGAGCAAACTCCTCCCGCTGCAGTCGGGTCGATTGCTGCACGTGAGGTGGATTGGTGCCACAACTCTCGCAGCGTGCAAGGTAGAGCCGTGCAATTGTGTCTGGTGCGGATGTTCAGTGTGTGGAAACTAGCCAGCGACCTGGGCAGCTCACTTTCCCGTCGCTGACGTGGCAGGAGCCGGGGTGGGTGTTCCTGCACCCACGCTCTTCGGCGGCGCGCTACCGCTGCGCCCCGCGTCCGAATTTGCCCCTGTAGTATTCGATGGTTGCGCCGGAGTGGCGCGGGGCTCACCTGACCCATACACCTCCTCCTCCGCCGAGACGGGGACATCGCGCGCTGCCTCGTCGGCCGCGACAGAGCCCTTGGCGCCCTCGTAGCGCGGCGCCTCTCCAGGCCTCGAGTAATCCACCCAGTAGACCTTGTCTGATCGGACGTCCAGGTGAACAAAAGTCGAGTTGGGATAATATCCGACACCCGCGTTGCGAAAACCGCGGCAGAAATCGCGGACCACGGTGTTGGGCACGCCCTCGACCATGAAGTCGACCGCGCGACCGAAGTTGTGGTTGGAGTGCGGGGTGTACTGGGTCGGAGAGTAGGGGCGATAACCGCTGACGACGCGGACGGTCCTGCCGCCGAAGTGGTCGCTGACCATGCCGATCAGCGTGGCCAGGCGCGGATCGATGGGAATCGAGGCGGTGGGGGACGCGCGCATCAGCCGGCTCAGCTTGGGGAGGGCCTTGGGGACGAGGCGCCCTTTCGGCGTGAGCACCCGGAGCTCGAGCCGCTCGGCGCCGCGCACCAGGCGGACCCATCCGGGGCGCTTGGGCCGCTGGGTGTAACGCTTGTTCGGCGGCAGCGACCGGGCATCTGCCTTCGCGTCCTGCTTCATCGACCCCTTGCCGAGGGGACGGGTCTCGGCGACCCGCTGCTTGGCGCTGGCGCCGCGGCCCCGCTCCGGCTCGTTGCGCAGCGAGGCCGCCGCCCGGCCGGGCGTGGCCCGCGTGGAGCGCGCGACGGGCTTGCCCCGCTCGGGGATCACGAGGACGAGGCCCGGGTGGATCCGCTGGCCAGGCTTGAGCCCGTTCGCCTCGCGGAGCGCGTCGACCGTGATCCGGTAGCGCTTCGCGATCTTGCCGAGCGTCTGGCCGGCGTAGACCGTGTGCTGGCCGTCCTCGGCGCGCTCGGCGAGCGCCGCGCCGGGGGCGGCGCTCAGGAGAAAGGCCGCCGCGAGGGCGGCGACCATGGACCGCAGGCGCGACGGCCGCGGGCGGGGCTCCATCGCGGTCCCGGAACGGAGGCCGCCGGTGCCGCACAAACGGGAGATCTCCGGATGCATGAGGGGACTCTGACCTGACCTCATCCGTGCCCGACGACCGAGCCCCGGACGGTGCTACCCTGGGCTGGCGCGCGCCTGCCGGCTCGACCGGCGGCGCCGTGCCGCATATCGAGCTTCGATAGGCGGGCGAGAGGCAAGCGTAAAGCGGTTTTTTGCCCCGCGATCGGCTGGGGTGCGAAGCTTCGCCAGAAGCGGCCAGAAGCGATCAGAGGGGATCGGGCGCCCGGGAGACCGGGCAACGCGGCCCGGCCTCCCTTTCTTCATCGAGGCGGGCGCGGATCAGGACGGACGGGATGTCGGAAGGCAAGAACTTGATCGGGGTCGACATCGGATCGAGCGCGATCAAGATCGCTCAGATCAAGGAAGGCCGTAAGGGCTACGGCCTCGTGCGGCTCGGTTACGCGCCGCTCGCACCGCAGGCCATCGTCGATGGCCATGTGATGAACGCGCAGGCCATCGTCGAGGCGCTCGGCCGCGCCTTCTCGGAGGCCAGGATCCGCCAGCGCGAGATCGCGCTCAGCATCAGCGGTCAGGCGGTCATCATCCGCAAGATCACGGTGCCGCTCATGACCGCCGCCGAGCTGGACGAGCAGATCCAGTGGGAGGCCGAGCAGCACATCCCCTTCGACATCAAGGACGTGCACGTCGACTACGAGGTGCTGCGCCGCCGCCCCGAGGCCGGGCAGATGGACCTCTTGCTCGTCGCCGCGAAGCGCGACGAGATCAACGACTACACCCAGATCGCCAGGAACGCGAAGCTCAAGCCCATGGTGGTCGACATCGACGCGTTCACCGTCCAGAACCTGTTCGAGGTGAACCGCGGCGTCCCGCCGGACCAGACGTTCGCGATCATCAACGTCGGCGCGAGCCTCGCGTCGATCAACATCGTGTCGCGCGGCGCGAGCGCGTTCACCCGCGACATCGGCAACGGCGGCAACTACATCACCGAGCAGATCCAGCGGAAGCTCGGGATCAGCTTCGAGCAGGCCGAGGAGTTCAAGTGCGCCAGCGTGACCTCGGGCCCGGGCGGCGTGCCCGCCCAGGTCATCGAGACCATCGAGCAGGTGTGCGACTCCATCGCCGGGGAGATCCAGCGCTCGCTCGACTTCTTCCTGGCCACGAGCGGTGAGGGCGACATGCACCGCATCTACCTGACCGGCGGCTCGTCCAACCTGCCGGCGCTGCCCGCCGCGATCGGGCGGCGCGCCCGGGTCGCCGTCGAGCTGATCCAGCCGATGGAGCGCATCACCGTGGAAGCGAAGGAAGTCAACCAGGAGCTGCTCCGGCTCCGGGCGGCGCAGTTCTGCGTCTCGCTCGGGCTCGCGATGCGCAAGGACCGGGAGAAGCGCTCGTGATTCGCGTCAACCTGCTCCCGCAGCGGCGCGGCGCGCGCGGGGCCGCTCCCCAGGCGAGCCAGCGGTGGCTGCTCGTCACGCTCGGCGTCGTGATCCTCGAGATCGTCGCGCTCTTCCTCTTCCACCAGACGAAGGTCGAGGAGCTCGGGGAGCAGACGCGGAAGAACTCGGTGCTCCAGAGCCAGATCCAGGACATCCGCACGCTCGTCGCGAACCACGAGGAGATCAAGAAATCCCTCGAGGTCCTCCGCGCGCGCGAGGACGCGATCGCGAAGCTCCAGGCGGCGCGCAGCGGGCCGACGGCGGTGCTGCTCGAGCTCGCGCAGCTGCTCACGAACGGCAAGGGACCGACCGCCGACCCGGACAAGCTCGCGCAGCTCCGCAAGGAGAACCCGCTCGCCGTCTACAACCCCTCCTGGGACAGCCGGCGGCTGTGGCTCTCGAGCTACATCGAGTCCGATCGGACCGTCCGCGTCGAGGGGCTCGCGCGCGACGGCACCGACGTCTACGAGCTCGCCCAGCGGCTCAAGCTGTCGTCGTACTTCCACGACGTGCAGCTGCTGCCGGGGAAGAAGGAGAACGAGAAGGCGTCGCGGCTCGAGCTCGTCTCGTTCGCGCTGCAGCTGAAGGTGAGGTACTGATGGCCACGAAGCCCCAGCCCGTGCAGGCCGGCTCGGCGCTCGACCGGCTGCCGCCGCTCGCGAAGGTCGGCGTCGGCGCGCTCTTCGCGGCGCTCGTCGGCATCCTGTACTTCGTCGGCTTCTACGCCGAGGTGGACTCGCAGATCGAGAGCGCCGTCCAGAGGCAGCAGTCGCTCCAGGCGGAGCTCACCAAGGCGCAAGCGTCGAAGGCCGCCTACCAGAAGGACCTCGACGAGAAGACCCGCCGCGAGCAGCTGAGCCGCGAGCAGAAGAAGATCCTCCCGGACGAGTCCGAGACGCCGGCCTTCCTCTCCGCGATCCAGGGCGTCGCGACCGTCTCCGGCGTCAACCTGACGTCATGGAGCCCCACCGACGAGGTCGCGCAGGAGTTCTTCTCCAAGGTGCCGATGAAGCTGACGCTCTCCGGCAAGTTCCACCAGGTGGCGAAGTTCTTCCACGGTGTGGGGCAGCTCGACCGCATCATCAACCTCGAGGAGGTCCAGATCAAGGAGCCGAAGGTCGTGGGGTCCGACGTGGAGGTCGAGGTGGAGTGCCTCGCGACCGCGTTCCGCGCCGTGCGCGCGGGGGAGACCCCGACGAGCGGCGTGAAGCGGCGCGGCCCCGGAGGTGTGCGGTGAACGCCGGCCGGATGCTGCTGCTCGCCCTCGGGGCGATCACCGCCGCGGCCCTCTCGCTCACGGGGTGCGAGGACGAGCCGGTCGTCACCTCCAGCCAGACGGGCGCGAAGGCCAAGCCGCAGGCCAGCGCGTCGCCGCCGCGCACCCCCGCGTCCGCCGCCGCGGACGCCGGCGTGCCCGAGCTGCCGCCGCTGCCGCTCCGGGAGTTCCAGGAGGCCGATTTCTCCGAGAGCGACCGGAGCCGCGACCCGTTCCGGAGCTTCGAGTCGCTCTTCGCGACGCAGGTCCGGGGGCGGGTGACGATCCAGCGGCAGGTCCTCGTGGATCGCTTCGCGCTCGACGAGCTCAAGCTGGTCGGCGTCGTCTCGCGCGCGCCCGCCCGCGCGCTGCTCACCGATCCGACGGGGCTCGGGTGGGTGGTGAAGGTGGGCGACTTCGTCGGCAAGGCCGAGATCGTGCACGCCGGCGGCCCCACGGGCGTCGACGTGGCCGTGAACTGGCGCGTCGATCGGATCCGCGACTCCGACCTCGTCTTCATCCGCGAGGACCCGTCGCACCCGGAGATCCCGCCGACCACGCGCGTGATCGCGCTGAGGCCGCTCGGCGAGGCGAACGAGCCGACCTTCGGCTCGCCCTGACCGCCACGAATTGGGCCCGGCCAGGGCACCCGAAGTAGCTTCCCGGCAGCGTGACGCAGATCTCGCGTCACCGCGAAGCGGGAGTGCAATGAAGAGCAATCGAGACTATCGCCCGAGGCGGGGCGCGCTTCGCCGTGCTGCGGCACTCGGGATGATGTTGACCCTCGGCGCTCCTGCGGGAGACGCAGACGCGGCCGCCCCGATCCAGGTCAGCGACGTCAGGCTCACGGCGCCCTCAGAGGGCAGGGCCGAGATCGTGGTCGCGACGAGCGGGGCGCCGCGCTTCTCGGCGCGCGTGGCAGACGGCGGCAAGCGGCTCCTCGTCGACCTGGAGGGCGCGGAGTCGTCGGCGGGGGCCCCCGGCGCGATCACGGACGGCAACGCGATCGTGGCGGGGGTGATGACCCAGGGGTTCGGCAAGGCGGCGCAGCGCACCACGCGGGTGCTCGTGCAGCTCGCGCGCCCGGCGGCTTACCGGATCCGCGCCGAGCAGGGCGCGCTCGTGATCGAGCTCGCCGCCGCCGACGCGACCGCGCCCATGGCGGCGCGGGCCCCGGCCTCGCCCCAGGCGGCGGCGCCGGCGCGCGAGCCGGCGACGATCACCGACGTGCGCTTCGAGCACCAGGCGACGCTCGATCGGGTCATCATCGAGCTCTCGTCGATCCCGAGCTACCGCGAGTCGACCGGCAGGGCCGGCCGCCGCGTCATCGAGCTCAGCGGCGTCCGGCTGCCCGACGCCCTCCAGCGCAAGCTCGACGTCGGCGCCTTCGGCGGCCCGGTGCGGGCGATCTCGACGTTCCGGCGCAACAGCGACGGCTCCAGGGTGGTCGTCGAGGTCGAGCAGGCCGAGGGCGCCGCGGGCGCGCTGGCGCGCGAGGGCAACGCGCTCGTGCTCAGCGTCGCGAAGGGGGCGCTGCCCTCGACCCTCTCGGGGATCGGCGTCGACGGGGGCGCGGCGCGGCGGACCCGCACGGTCGCGCGCGAGGAGCTCCCGGGCGCCGGGGCGCCGGAGATCGAGACCTCGTTCGAAGGTGCCGCGAGCAGCCAGGAGTCGCTCGTCGAGCCGGACCAGGCCGGCGCCTTCACGCCGGCGCTCGCCGGGCAGCAGCGGCGGTTCACGGGGCGGCGCATCGACCTCGACCTGAAGGACGCGGACATCCACAACGTCCTCCGGCTGATCTCCGACGTGGGGCGGGTCAACATCGTGACCGCCGACAACGTGAGCGGGACGGTCACCATCCGGATGCGCAACGTCCCGTGGGACCAGGCGCTCGAGACGGTGCTCCAGGCCAAGGGCCTCGGGGTGGTCCGGCAGGGCAACATGATCCGCGTCGCCCCGATCGCCGATCTCAACAAGGAGCGGGAGCTCGCGATCGCGCGGCGCAAGAGCGAGCTCCAGCTCGCGCCGATCGAGACGCGGCTCATCCCGATCAACTACGCGGACGCGAAGGACCTCCAGGATCGCTCGAAGGACATGCTCTCGCCGCGCGGCTCGCTCGCGGTCGACGAGCGGACCAACGTGCTCATCGCGCGCGACGTCGCGGGCAACCTGAACCAGATCGAGGAGCTCGTCCGCTCGCTCGACACGCAGACGCCGCAGGTGCTGATCGAGGCGCGGGTGGTGGAGGCGACGAGCCGCTACGTGCGCGACATCGGCATCCAGTGGGGCGGCGACGGGACGTTCAGCGCGGCGACCGGCAACCCGACGGGGCTCGTGTTCCCCTCGGCGATCGGCGTCGCCGGCGGCGCGACCGACTCGAACACCCCGACCGGCGGCCTCTCGCCGTTCGCGAGCCAGGTCGCGAACCCGAACTTCGCGGTGAACCTGCCGGCCATCGTCGGCGCCGGGCAGGGCGGCGCGCTCGGCTTCACGCTCGGCTCGATCAACAACACCGTCAACCTCGGCGTCCGGCTCTCCGCGGCCGAGGCCAGCGGCATGCTGCGGATCATCTCGAGCCCGCGCATCCTCACGCTCGACAACCGGGAGGCGCGGATCAGCCAGGGCACGCTGATCCCGTTCTCGCAGATCAGCGCCCAGGGCGTGCAGACGACGTTCCAGGAGGCCAAGCTCCAGCTGCTCGTCAAGCCGCACGTCACGTCGGACGGCAGCGTCGCGATGCACGTGAAGATCAACCGCGACGAGCCCGACTTCAACCAGACCTCGGCCCGCGGCGATCCCACCATCCTGAAGCGCGAGGCGGAGACCGACCTCCTGATCATGGACGGGCACACGGCGGTGATCGGCGGGATCTTCACCCGCAACACCGGCCGGAACCTCGACCAGGTGCCGTTCTTCGGGGACATCCCCGTCCTCGGCCTGCTCTTCCAGCGGCGCCGCGCGAGCGACACCCGGAGCGAGCTCGTCATCTTCCTCACGCCGCGCATCGTGAACCGCGCCGAGGCCCTCGGTCGCTAGCGCTCCCGCCGCCGCGCGTTCGCCGCGGCGCGCGGTTCCACGTCAGAGTTCCCCGTCAGCGTTCCCCGTCAGCGTTCCCCGTCAGAGTTCCCCGTCAGAGTTCCCCGTCAGACGCGCTTCCGCCGGGCCGCCTCCCGCATCGTCGGGACGGCGGCCGTCACGACGTCGCGCAGCCATGCCCGCGCGGGGTCGTCCTCGGTCCGGCCGTTCCAGGCCATCGCGATCTCGATGGGCGGCAGCTCGAACGGCAGGTCGAAGGTGCGGAGCGGCAGCAGGCTCGAGAACGCCCTGCCGAGGCGCGTGGCCACGGTGGCCACGAGGTCCGACGCCGTGACGACGTGCGGCAGGAGGAACACGTGCGGCACCACCATGGCCTCGCGCCGCGCGATGCCGCGCGCCGCGATGAGGTCGTCCGCGGCCCCGTCGTGGGCGCCGTGCCGGGGGGCGACGACGTGCCCGAGGGCGGCGTAGCTCTGGAGGTCGACGCGCCCGCGCGCCGTCGGGTGGCTCGCGCGCGCGAGCCCGGCGAAGCGATCGTCGAAGAGCGCCGCGCGGCGCAGGCCGGACGGGAGGGTGTCCTCCGGAAAGACGCCGATCGCGAGATCGATCTCGCCGTTCCGGAGCGCGTCGACGGCGCGGGCGTCGAGGGGGAGCAGGTGGAGCGCGAGCTTCGGTCCGCCCTCCGCGAGCGCCGCGTTGAGCTGCGGCAGGAGCAGGAGCTCCACGTACTCGGTCGTGGCGATCCGGAAGGTGCGCCCGCTCGTCGCCGGGTCGAAGGCCGGCCTCGTCCCGCCGAAGAGGCTCGCGAGATCGTGCAGGATCGCCGCGACCTGCGGGGTCATCGCCTCGGCGCGCGAGGTGAGCGCCATCTGCCGGCCGACCCGGACGAGCAGCGGGTCGGAGAAGAGCTCGCGCAGCCGCGTCAGCGCGTGGCTCATGGCGGGCTGGCTGAGCCCCACCCGGCGGGCCGCGAGGGTCACGCTGCGCTCCTGGAGCAAGGCGTCGAGCGCGATGACGAGGTTGACGTCGATCGCCGATAGATTCACCCGTGGAATATAGAATCAAATGTATATCCACAGGATGGATACTTACGTTTTCTTGCGCGCGGGGTGTGCCGGAGCGCACGGGCGGCCCGGAACGTGCGCGGCCCGGCGCCTGCGGGCGCTGTCGTGCGGCCGGGGTGGCTGCTAGGGTCGCCCGCGGCTCCACCTGACCGGCGGCGCCCCGCGGAGACCATGACATCGACCGTTCTGCTCGGGGGGATCGACCACTTCCACCTCATGAACGATCGCGCCATGCGATCGCGTGGCCAGGCGGGCAACCACTGCCTGTTCGTGCTCGAGCTCGACGGTCGCCTCGACCTCGGCCGGCTCGCGGCGCGCCTCGATCGCGCGACGCGGGCGCTGCCCGAGCTGCGCTTCCGGCTCGACAACAGCGTGCTCGGGCGGGTGGGGCGGCCCCGCTGGGTGGTCGATCACCACCGGCGCGCCCCCGAGCCGCGCCTCCACGAGGTCGCCGGCGAGCGCGAGCGCGCGGCGCGCATCGAGGCGCTGCTCGCCGACCGGACCTCGGGCGAGCGGCCGTGGGCGCTCGACGTCGTGCGCGGGGCGGGCGGCGGCGATACGGTCGTGCTCCGCCACCACCATGCGCTGACGGACGGCAGGGGCGCGGATCGGCTCGTCGCGTGGCTCGGCTCGGGCAGCGGCGACGCGCCGGACGACCCGCCGCTGCGGCAGGAGCGGCACGACGCCCCCGAGCGCCTCCTCGCGGCGATGGACCGCGACGAGCGGCTCGCGCTGGCGCGCGCGTACAAGGCCCACGTGCTGGCGCTCGGCCGCGCGCCCATCCTGTCGCTCGCGCGCGCCTGTCCGGGGGTGCGGGCCGCGACCTCCCGCGTCGTCCGGCTCACGCTCTCGGCGGAGGAGACCCGCGCCTTCGATCTCCGGGTGCGGCAGCGCGCGCGGCTCGCCGAATCGAGCCTCCTCTTGATCGCGGCGACGCGGCTCGCCGATCGCGCGCTCGTGGCCCGCGGCTTCGCCCCGCCGCACCACGTGGTCCCGCTGCCCCTCTCGCTCGACGCCAAGGCGGGCGCGCGGCGGCTGTTCGGCAATCACCTCACGATGGTCCTGCTCTCGCTCGGCCGCGACGAGCTCCACGACGACGCCCGCGCGGTGGCCCGCCTGGCCGAGCAGCAGCGCGCGATGGTGCGCGACCGGCTCGATCTCGGCATGGTCGCCGCGCTCGATCTGGCCCGCTGGCTCCCCGGGCCGGTCTACCGCTGGCTCGGCGACCAGCCGTTCCATGGCGAGCTCGCCTCGCTGATCGTCTCGAACCCCGGCGCGGTGACGGTGGACCGGTTCGCGGGGCTGCCCGTGCGCTCGGCGTACCCGCTGCCTGCGGTCGTCACGCCGCCGGGCTTCCAGGTCATCTTCAGCCGCTTCGGCGGGCGCCTCTCGGCGTCGATCGTCCACGGCGACGGGCTGCTCCGCCCGGACGAGGCGGCGGCGATGCCGGGCGCGCTCCGCGCCGAGCTGCTCGGAGAGCCCGGGCCGCCGGCCCGCGGCGGGGTATAAGGGCCGGCGTCATGCGCACGTTCGACGTCGTCATCATCGGCAGCGGCATCGCCGGCGGCTTCCTCGCGCGGCAGCTCCGCCTCGCTCGCCCCGACCTCGGGGTCCTCGTGCTCGAGGCCGCCGCGGCGATGAAAGACTACAAGGTCGGGGAGAGCACGGTGGAGGTCGCGGCGAACTACATGATTCGCCGGCTGAACCTCGGCACGTACCTGTATCAGCACCAGCTGCCCAAGAACGGGCTCCGCTTCTTCTTCGATTCGCCGGGCAAGGATCTCCCGCTCCCCCGGATGAGCGAGATCGGCTCCGACCACATGCCGTTCCACCCGAGCTTCCAGCTCGAGCGCGCGCGGCTGGAGCGCGATCTCGTCGCGATGAACCGCGCGGCGGGCGCCGAGGTCGAGCTCGGCGCCAAGGTGGTCGACGTCGCGATCGACGGCCGCGGGCGGCACAGGGTGGTCTACGAGCAGGGCGGCGAGCGGCGCGAGGTCGCCTGCCGCTGGGTGTGCGACGCCTCCGGTCGGCGGCACGTGCTCCTCCGCAAGCTCGGCGTGAAGGTGCACAAGGAGACGCGGCTCAACACGGCGGCCGCGTGGGGGCGCTACCGCGGCGTCGCGGGGCTCGATGCGGTCACCGACGCGGCGTGGCGGTCGCGGGCGCGGTACACGTCGCGCCACCTGTCGACGAACCACTTCATGTACGACGGGTACTGGATCTGGTTCATCCCGCTCGCCGGAGACCTGGAGGGGACCGCGAACGCGGATCCCCGACCCGCGTTGATGAGCGTGGGGGTGGTCTTCGACAAGGACCGGATCGGCGAGGGGAACGCGCCGGCCGGCGCGCTGCCCGGGCCGCGCACGCGCGCCGACTTCGAGCGCTTCCTGGGCGCCCACCGCGCCGTGCGCGAGCTGCTCGAGGGGGCGGAGCTGGAGGACTTCCAGAGCTATGCGCACCTGCCGTACCACGCGGATCGGTACTTCTCGACCGACCGTTACGCCGTCACCGGCGAGGCGGGCGCGTTCACCGATCCGTTCTACAGCCCCGGCTCCGATTTCATCGCGACCGCCAACGAGTTCATCACGCAGATGATCCTCGCCGACGTGGGCGGCGACCGGTCCGGGTTCGAGGAGAGGGTGGGGGCGTACGACGCGTACTACCGCTTCAAGTACGACAGCACGCTCCGGCTCTACGAGCGCATGTATCCGGTGTTCGGCAGCTTCGAGCTCTACCGGCTGAAGTACCTGCTCGATTTCAACAACTACTACAACCTCGTCGCCTGGCCGTTCATGGCCGACCGTGTGACGGACGTGGGCTGGATCCGGGAGGAGCTCCGGTTCACCGATCTCGTGCTGCGGGCCCTCTCGACGATGGGCGAGCATTTCGCGTCGCTGGCGTCTGACCTGCGCGCGCGGGGCGAGTACTTCGCGCAGAACGAGGGGCGCTTCGCCAACGGGCTGAACGGCGTCGCGCAGCTGGAGACGCGGCTCGGTCCGGCGATCGACGAGCGGTTCCGGCGCGAGCAGGTCGACCGGGCCTACGGGAGCGTGTTCGCGGCGCTCGTCGAGCGGCGGCTCGCCGAGCGGGGCCTGTCCGATCGCGCGCCTCTCGTCTCGGAGCTCAAGCTCCCGCAGGTGCTCATGTTCCGGGACATCACGCCCGACCGGCTCGCGCGTCTCCTCGAGCGCATCGGCGAGCGGATGACCAGGGAGCTCCGCGGCGAGTTCCCGGACGCCGGGGTCGAGCGGGTGGAGCTCGGGCCCGGCGGCGAGGTCTCGGTGACAGGTCCCGCCGCGGGGACCGAGGCGCACGCGGAGGTCCTCGCCCGCGCCCGGGCGCTCTGGGACACCTCGGCGGGCTCGCTCGCGCAGATCGCCCTCTGATCCGGGACAAAAAAGCGCCGTTTCCGCTGTACGCGCGCCCGTTCCGCAGTATCACAGCGGCCGATGAGGTGGCGAGCAGCAGGTGGGCGTCTGGGTCAGTGGCTGGTCTCCTTGGCGCTCTCGATGAGCGCCATCGGCGCCTGCGTCGGCGCGGCGACCGAAGGCGGCGCGCAGGCCGCGTCGCCGCAGGATCCGCCGGCGCAGGGGTGGATCACCGCCGCGACGCCTGACGCGGATGCCGGCCCGCGGTGTCCGCACGGCGCGCTGGAGGACCCGCACCGTGGCTTCGTGCGGTGTCTCGAGCCGGGCGAGGCGGACGCCGGCTGGCTGCCGCCGTCCCCGCAGCCCGAGCCCCCTCCGGACGACGCCGGCGCCCCGCCGCCCGACGGCGGCCCCATCGACGGCGGCGCCCCTGACGCCTCGATCGTCTCGGCCCCGCCTCCTCTCGTGGAGGTCAAGGAGCCCGAGTTCATGAACGGCGACGTCCCGAACGTGGCCAAGCGGCTGGAGAAGGTCTCCCCCGAGCTGGCGAAGTGCGTCGCCGATCATGGCGGCCTCTCCGGCGTGACGGGCACCATCAAGCTCCAGTTCCTTGTCCGCGTCCGGGGCCGAGCCGAGGGCGTCGAGATCCTCGATTCCCGTGGCGTGACCCCCGACGCTCAGCGCTGCATCCGTCAGTTCCTCAAGAACCGGCACATCGGCACCCCCAGCGCCGACCCCGTGGGCGTCACCGTCACCCTCTCCCTCCGCGCCCCCAGATAGCGCCCCCACCCCCTCCCGCCCCGGGTCCGTCGCCCGTCGGGTTGACGCAGCCCTCCCGGACTCTATCCTGCCGCGCCGCTGTGCCCGATCCCATGCTCACCCGCGAGATCGCCCGCCGAAAGACGTTCGCGATCATTTCCCACCCCGACGCTGGCAAGACCACGCTCACCGAGAAGCTCCTGCTGTACGGAGGCGCGATCCAGCTCGCCGGCGCCGTGAAGGCGAAGAAGGCGCGGGCCCACGCGGTCAGCGACTGGATGGAGATGGAGCGCGAGCGCGGCATCTCGATCTCCACCAGCGTCCTCCAGTTCCCTTACAAGGGCCGCCTGCTGAGCCTGGTCGATACGCCCGGCCACGCCGATTTCAGCGAGGACACGTACCGCGCGCTCATGGCGACCGACGCGGCCATCATGATCCTCGACTGCGCGAAGGGCGTCGAGGTGCAGACGAAGAAGCTCTTCCGCGTCTGCAAGCTCCGGCAGATGCCGATCTTCACCTTCGTCAACAAGCTCGACCGCCCCGGGCGCGACCCGTTCGAGCTCATCGGCGAGGTCGAGGAGGTCCTCGGCATCGGCGTCTACCCGGTCACCTGGCCCATCTCGGTGGGCGGCAAGTTCCGCGGCGTGTACCACCGCGAGCGCAAGCAGGTGTTCCTCTTCGAGCTCGTCGCGCACGGCGCCGAGATCGCCCCGATGGAGGTCGTGTCGCTCGACGCGCCCGAGCTCGTCGAGGTGCTCGAGGAGGAGGGGGCGCGCCAGCTGCGCGAGGACATCGAGCTCATCGACGCCGCCGGCGACGCGCTCGATCGCGACAAGCTCGCCCGCGGCGAGGTCACGCCGATGTTCTTCGGCAGCGCCATCACCAACTTCGGTCTGCCGCAGTTCCTGGACGCCTTCATCGAGCTCATGCCCCCGCCCGCGCCGCGCGGCAGCGACAAGGGCCCCATCGCCCCGGACGACGACCGCTTCACCGCGTTCGTCTTCAAGATCCAGGCGAACATGGACCGGGCCCACCGCGACCGGATCGCGTTCCTCCGCGTCTGCTCCGGCCGCTACGAGCGCGGGATGAAGGTGCACCACGTGCGCCTCGGCCGCGACATCCGGCTCACCAACCCGGTGCAGTTCATGGCCCAGGAGCGCACGCTCGTGGACGACGGCTTCGCGGGCGACATCATCGGCGTCTTCGACCCCGGGCTGTTCCTCATCGGTGACACCCTGTGCAGCGGCCCGCCTGTGAAGTACGCCGCGCTGCCGCAGTTCCCGCCGGAGCAGTTCGCCCGCGTCCTCATGATCGACCCCATGAAGCGCAAGCAGCTCAAGAAGGGGCTCGATCAGCTCGCGCAGGAGGGCTCGGTGCAGCTCTTCCGGCCGCCGGAGGGGCGGGAGGGCGAGGCCATCCTCGGGGTCGTGGGCGAGCTCCAGTTCGACGTCGTGAAGCACCGGCTCGCGGCCGAATACGGCGTCGACGCCCGGCTCGAGCGGCTCTCGTTCAGCCTGGCCCGCTGGGTCGAGGGCGAGCCGGTGCCCCTCGCCGAGCTCGAGTCGAGCCTCTACGGCTACGGCGCCCGCGACGTGCACGGCAACGCCGTCGTGCTCTTCAAGGGCGAATGGCAGCTCGACGCCTGCGCCAAGGCGTTCCCCAAGACGCGCTTCGTGGAGCTAGGCGGCTCGATCAGCCCGGTCTGAGCGGCGCGCGCCCGCTTCGGATACGGGCCCACCTCGACGTTTTCGGTGCTCGGCGTACGAGAGTACGCCTGCGCGCCGAAAACGCCGATCTGGGCCCGTCTCCTGTGCGGGTGCGTGCCGCTCGGAGCGGCGCGCTACTGCGAGAGGAGCGCCTTGAGGTGGCGCACGGACGGCGAGCCGTGGCTGAGCAGGCGGTCGTGGTAGGCGCGCTCCGAGAAGCCGGGCTTGGCCTGGTGCTCGGCGCGCAGGCGCATCATCTCGGTGAAGCCGTGGAAGTACGTGGTGAGCTGCGCGCTCGTGAGCCGGGCGCGCCGCCACTTGCCGACGGCCTCGCCCTCCTCCTGGAACGCGTCCTTCGTCATGAGCGCGAGCGCCTCCTTCTCGTCCATCGCGCCCGCGTGCACCCCGTGGTCGATGATGGCGTTCGCCGCCATGCGCAGCACCATCTTCTGGCGCTGCATCCGCACCTTCGGGCCGCCAAAGCCGTGGTGGGCCATCAGCCACTCGGTGTAGACCGCCCACCCCTCGACGAACGGGCCGCTCGAGAAGACCGCGCGGAGCTTCGAGGGGAACTCGTTGTTGTGCATGAGCTGCAGGAAGTGCCCCGGCATCGCCTCGTGGATGGTGAGGTCGGCGAGCATGCTCGTGTTGTACTCGCGGTAGAACGAGTCGACGCGCGCCTTCGGCCAGTCCTTCGGCGTCGGCGCGATCGCGAAGAACGTCTCCTGCTTCGCCTCGAGCGGGCCGGACGCGTCGCAGTAGGCGATCGCGACGCCGCGGCGGTACTCCGGCATCTCGATCACCCGGCAGGGCTCGTCCGGGACGCGCACGAGGTCGCGCTTGCGGACGAAGTCGGTCGCCTCCGCGAGCAGCTTCTCCGACGCCTTCACGATGGTGGCGTTCGTCGGGCGATCGGCCGCGATCGCGTCGAGGACCCTCCGGATCGCCGCCATCTTCTCGTCCTGCGTCTCGACCCGCGGGAACGGCTGCTTCCCGAAGAGCTCCGGCCAGAGCTCCCTCGAGGTCTCCAGCATCTCGGCGTGCGTCGCCGCGAGCAGCGCGCGGGCGCCCGTCACCACGCCGTCGATGTCGACGGACGCGTCGTCCAGCGCGAAGCGGAGCTTCCCCTCGAATCGCGCGCGGCCCAGCCGGAAGTCGCCGTCGCTCCGCGGGAGCAGGTCCTTCTCGAGGAACGCCTGGAAGCCCTCGAGCGCCGCGGCGGCGGCCTTCGCGGCCGCGTCGAGCTCGGCCTTCTGCGCCGGCGCGGACGCGAACAGCGCCGGGAGCTCGGCCTTGCAGAGCGCGATGAGCCCCTTGTTCTGCGCGATCGCCGTCTCGGTGTGGATGCGCGGCGGCGCCGCCGTGAGGCGCTGCTGCGCGCTCCGGACGAGCGCGGGGATGCCCGAGAGGCGGCCGCCGAGGCTCCGCAGGCGCTCCTCGAGCGGCGCGAAGCTCCTCGTGATCAGCGGGTCGAGCCCGTCGCCGATGAGGCCGGCGGTGACCATCGGGTTCCACGTCGCCTCGCGGAGCTCGTCGATCGCGAACAGCCAGGAGCGCAGCTGGTTCTCGATCATCGCCGCGTCGACGCGGCTCTGGAGGCCGAGCTGCTCCAGGGGCAGTGCCCGGAGCTCGGACAGCGCGGCCTCGATCGTGCGCCGGCGCGCCGCCTCGCCCTGCTCGGTGACGTCCGGCCACGCGCCGTCGTACCGGTGGTCTCCCGCCTCGGTGGCGCGGACCGGCTCGTCGCGCAGGTACTCCTCGAGCACGCGCGTCGACAGCGCCGCGAGCGCCCGCTCGGCGCCCGCCTCCGCGCCCGCGGCGCCGGGCGGCGCGTCGACCGCGCTCACGACGGGCCCCTTCGCCCCGGGCTGCGCGGGCGGCGCGACCGTGGGCTCGGCCGACCCGCACGCGCAGAGCAGCGCGACGAGCAGGGGAAGGCCGCCACGGTGCGACCTCTGGACGGTGGAGAGCTCATCGAGGAGACCATGGTGTCGCACCTGCGCCTTCTAGCGAAAGCCCGCGGAGAAGGGAACGCGCCCCGGGAAGCGACGGCCTCACGGCGGGCTGCCGAGCGCGGCCTTCGCGAGGCTCACGATCGCGTCCATGTCGGTCTGCACCGCGTCGAGCAGCAGGCCGAGCGCGAGCCGCAGCTGCTTCGAGTTCGGGTGCCGGAGGATGCGCGCCACGCTCTCGGCCGCCAGCTCGCTCAGATCGCGCTCCACGTAGCGAACGATGTGGGCGCTCGACAGCGCGAGGCCCGGGAAGGCGGTGCGGCAGAGCGCGTCGACCAGCTCGCCCACGAGGCCCGGCGCGATGGCCGCGGTGCTCAGCGCCATCCGGGCCTTCTGCGCGCTGATCGTGCACGACTCGGTGCGCAGCTGGCTGATCACGGGCGAGCCGAGCGCCGCGTGCCAGCGAGAGAGCTCGGCGGCCCGGCTCGCCTCGAACTCGCCCGGCGGCGCCTCGGAGACCGGCAGGAGCGCCGCCAGGTGATCGGCCGAGCCGGGGTCGATCGCGACGCGGCGCACGATGATCAGGTCGTGCGCCCGCAGACATCCGAGGAGCAGCCGCGCTGACGCGTCGCGCAGGAGCGGCGCGAGCGCGGCGGCGATCACCGTGGGGGGCGAGCCGATGAGCCCCGGGCTCGACCCCCGCCCGTTGCCCGCCCCCGCGCCGCGGAGGCGGTACGCGCCCGAGCTCGGCGGTGAGCGCACGCTGTGGGGAGGGGGGATGCTCGACGGCGGGTTGGGGTCGACGACCGGCGATGCGCCGGGCACCGGCCCGAAGCCGCGGCTGCTCGGCGGCGCCGCGCTGGTGGGCCGGCCGGCGCCGCCCGCCGGCGGCCGGCTCGACGGCGCCTCCTGGAAGAGCGGCGGCACCGGGGTCGGCCCGCTGCGCCGCGACTGCGTGGTGCGCTCGGCCACGACGTGCAGGGCCGCGAGCTCGATCGCGCGCAGCGCCGGGACGCCGCGCGGCGCGCGGGCCGCGATCGTCGCGGCGAGCTCTGCCTCCCTGCCGAGGAGCGGCGCCTGCTCGCCGGTCTCGCGCAGCAGGTTTCCGGCGAGCTGCGCGCACCGCTCCGCGGCCCTCTCGGCGGCGCTCTGCGTCTGCGGATCCTTGAAATAGAGCGTTAACTTTCCCCTCACGGTCTCGCGGCGCATGGCTGCCGTGACGACCTGCGAAGCGCTCTCGACGTCGGCAGGTTCGCGGCTCCCGAAAGGCCAGAATCCCATGCGGCCATTCTCGCGCGATCCGTGGCCCGGGCGCGAGCGCTTCGAGCGCGCGCCCTCACGCCCGCTCAGTGGCGAGGCGGAACCGATACATAGCGATTGCCGCGCTCGTAGAAGCGCCACGGTTTCTTCGCCCACACACCTGCGTAGTCCACGTTGATGCGAGGCGACCTGCCGATGGGCCCAGCCGCGCCGGGGAGCAGCGAGAGCTGGGCTCCGCAGACATCCATCCCGTAGGCGGAGCGGTCGAGCCCCAGGGCCTTGCAGAGCTTACCAGGGCCGTTGGTCAGCTCGACCCGCCCGGGCGCGACGCCCCGCCGGCGGCTCATGAGCGTGAGCCCCAGCACGGGCTCGATGGCGCGCACGAGCACCACGTGCGGCTCCCCCTCCGAGGCCACGACGAGGTTGAACGCCCAGTGCATGCCGTAAAGCATGAACATATAGGCGTGGCCCGCCGGGCCGAACATGACCTCCGTCCGCACGGTCCGTCGCCCTCCGGCGCTGTGCGCGGCGAGATCTTCCGGGCCGCGGTAGGCCTCGGTCTCGACGATCCGTCCGGCGGCGATGCCCTCGGGGCTCCTGTGGACGAGCACCTTGCCGATGCACGCCCGCGCGACGAGGAGCGGGGGTCGAGCGTAGAAGTCGCGCGGCAGCGGCGCCGCTCCTTCGAGGAGCGCGGCGACTCCGTCGCGGGGCGTGTGAGGCTCGGGCGTGGGGCGCATGGCGGGCTCTCGGCTCTCCGGCGGGGCGTCCGGCGCGCGGGGCGAGCGCGCCCCGCTCAGGGGGGGCGCGCCGCCCGGAAGCGCTCGTCGATGAACGAGAGCACGTCGTCGCGGTGCTTCGTGGCCCGGAGCTCGTGATGGAACACCGCCGCGATGCGCATGCCGGGCTCGATGACGTAGGTGACCCGCCGGGCGACGCCGAGGATCGGCCAGAGGACGCCGTAGGCGCGGCTCACGCTGCGGTCGTCGTCGGCGATCATCGGGAAAGGGACCTTGTTCGACCCGGCGAACCTGCACTGCGTCCTGTGATCATCGGTGCTGATGCCGACGATGCTCGCCCCGGCGAGCACGAGCTCGGCGTGGTTGTCGCGGAACTGCCGGGTCTCGACGGTGCATCCGGGCGTGAACGCCTTCGGGAAGAAGAACACGACCGTGCAGAGCCCGCCCTGCCCGGACAGCACGAAGCGCTGGCCGTCCGTCGCCAGCTTGTCGATCTCCGGCGCGAGCTCACCGACCTTCAGCATGTCGCCGCAATCTGCCGCAAGTCGCCGCCCGCGTCGACAGGCGAGGCGGCGCGGCGCGCTGACGCCGCGCCGCCGCGCTCCGCCCGCGCGACGTCACGTGTCGATGCCGAGCCGCTTCAGCCGGTAATAGAGGGTCGTGCGCTGCATGCTGAACTGCCGCGCGACCTCCGCCTTGTTCCCTCCGCAGCGCTCGAGGGCGGCGAGGAGCTCCCGCCGCTCGATGTCGTCGAGCTGCGAGCTCAGGTCGAGCTTCGGCCGCGACGACGACGGCGAGGCGAGCGCCTTTCCGGTCGCGTCCGCCTCCGGGTCCGCGGCCTTCGGCGCGCGGGCGGGCGGCTCGGCCGGCTGGGGGCGCGCGGTGAACGCGAGGTGCTCGGGCAGGATCACGTCGCCGCGGGAGAGGATGGCGGCTCGCTCGACCACGTTCTCCAGCTCGCGCGTGTTCCCCGGCCACGCATAGGCCGTGAGCTTCGCGATCGCCTCGTCCGAGAGCGCCGTGGCCGCGCGCGCGTTGCGGCGCGCGACCTTGCGCAGGAAGTGCTCGGCGAGGGCGAGGATGTCCTCGCGCCGCTCCCGGAGCGGCGGCAGCCGCAGCGGGAACACCGAGAGCCGGGAGACGAGCTCGGGCAGCACGCCCGCGCGCGCCCACGCCTCCTCGATGCCGGGCGTGAGCGACAGCACGACGCGCACGTCGACGCGGGTGGTCTCGGTCGACCCGAGCCGCTCGACCTCGCCGTCGGTGAGCACGCGCAGCAGCCGCGCCTGGAGCGAGGGCGTGAGCGGCGCCGGCTCGTCGAGGTAGATCGTCCCCCGGTGGGCGAGCTCGAGCCGGCCTGCTCGCTCGGCGAACGCGCCGTCGAAGGCGCCTCGCCGCCAGCCGAACAGCTCGCGCTCGAGCGCGTCGCCCCGGAACGCGGCGCACGTCACCTTGACGAACGGCTGCTCTTCCCGCGGGGAGCCCACGTGGATCGCCCGGGCGACGACCTCCTTCTCCGCCCCCTCCTCGCCCTCGATCAGCACGTGCGTCGCGGCCTTCGCCACCTCGCCGATCCGGGCGGCGACCTCGCGCATGGCGCCGCTCTCGCCGGCGATCTCCCCGAAATCGATCGGGTCCCGCTGCTCGCGCTCGAGGTAGCCGGCGTAGTGCGCGAGCTGCTCGCGCAGCCGCCGGTTCTCCCGGAGGGTCGCGACCCCGCCGATCGCCTGCCGGAGGATGACGGCGAGCTCCTTCGAGTTCCAGGGCTTCTGGACGTAGCGGTCGACCGCGCCCGAGTTGACCGCATCGATGAGCACCGCCATGTCGGCGTGGGCGGTGAGCAGCACGCCCGCGGCGTCCGGCCGCCGCTCCTTCGCCTGCTTGAGGAACTCGATACCGCTCATCCCCGGCATCCGCTGATCCGCGACGATCACCGCAGGATCGAGCCGATCGAGGAGCGAGAGGGCCTCGGCGCCGCCCAGCGCATAGTGGAGCTTGAACGACTTCCTGAAGGCGAACCGGAACGCATCGAGGTTGTCCTGCTCGTCGTCGACGACGAGGACGTCGAAGCTGTTCCAGTCCAGATCGCGCATCGGGTCGCCCTGCCTCCCAGAGTTACTACAGCTCGGCGCGACCGTGACAGCCGAGGTGGCGCGCCCGGCCGCGCGCGCCTGCGCCGCGCCCGGACGGGGGCGAGCGTTCGTCCGACCGCGACGCCGGCGGCACCGGGGCGGATTGATTTCTCCGCCGGCCCAGAAATACGCGGTAAGCTCCGCGCCCGCCCGCGAAGAGGGCGGGCTGGGCGAGCCCCCCACGGAGGAAGCCGGATCATGCTCGAGGACGTCATCAAGGAGCTGCGCGAAGGGATCGACAAGGCCATCGAAGCTCTCCGGCGAGACCTGTCGAAGGTGCGCACCGGGCGCGCGAACGCGGCCATGCTCGACGGCATCCGCGTCGATTACTACGGCGTGCCGACGCCGCTCGTGCAGATGGCCACCGTGTCCGTGCCGGAGCCGCGGCTCATCACGGTCAAGCCCTGGGAGAAGAACCAGGTGAAGGCGGTCGACAAGGCGATCCGGGAGAGCGACCTCGGGCTGAACCCCCAGGTCGACGCGGATCTCATCCGGCTCCCGATCCCGCCGCTGACCGAGGAGCGGCGCCGCGAGATGGTGAAGCTGACGAAGAAGAACGGAGAGGACTGTAAAGTTGCCATCCGGAAGCATCGTCGGGACGCCAACGAGATGATCGACGCCCTCGAAAAGGACGGCGAGGTCAGCGGAGACGAGGCCGACCGCTCGAAGAAGAAGGTCGAGGACGCGGTGGCCGAGGGGACGAGGCAGGTCGACGCGGTGATCGCCGCCAAGGAAAAGGACATCCTGGACGTGTGAGCGGGGTCCGCGGCAGCGTGGCGCCGGCCACCGAGCTCGAAGACCGAGGGGCGGTGGCGGCGCGTGCGGCTCGTGCGACGCGTGCGCCTCGTTGAACACGCCCCGGAGGCGCCTCGCCGTGCTGTCGGCGCGCGACCCGAGGCTGTGCCGGGACCAAGGCCCGGGCCGACAATAAAGCGTTCAATGAAAAAGAGGCTTGCGGTCCCCCCGGTTCGAGTCGGTAGGATCAGGAAGGTCGGCGAGTGGACTTTGGTGGACTTTGGTGGACTTTGGGTGGAAGACGCCCATTGCGGTGCGAGAGGCCCTGCTTGACAGGTTTTCGGTAGCATGAAACGGTTGGTGTTCGAAGCCGAAGGCCCGGAGCCGTCTCAAGGATTCCCGAGGTTATGCGAGCGATCGCTTCAGGAATGACGGACGTTGGTCTCCAACGCGACCACAACGAGGACAGCTACGCCGTCCTGTCGGAGTACGATCTGTTCATCGTCGCGGACGGCATGGGGGGCCACCGCGCGGGGGACGTAGCCAGCAGGCTGGCGACCGAGTCGATCGCGGACTTCTTCCGGTCCACGTCGCGGGAGGACGCCACCTGGCCGTTCCACTTCGACACGAGCCTGTCGGAGGAGGAGAACCGGCTCCAGGCGGGCATCCGCGTGGCCAACCGCCAGATCTTCGAGCGCAGCATCCGGTCGCGCGACTGCGCCGGGATGGGCACGACGATCGTGGGGGCGCTCTTCTCGAAGAAGAAGAACCGCATCTACGTCGGCCATGTCGGCGACAGCCGCGCGTACCGCGTCCGCAAGGGCTCGATCAGCCAGCTCACGCGCGATCACTCGCTGTTCAACGACTACATCATGGCGATGCCCGAGCTCACCGAGGAGCAGCGGGCCGAGCTCCCGCGCAACGTCATCACCCGCGCGCTCGGGATGAACGACAGCGTCGCCGTGGATCTGATCAACGACGAGCCGCAGCCCGGCGACGTCTACCTGCTCTGCTCCGACGGCCTGAGCGGGATGCTCTCGGACGACCAGATCCTCCAGATCGTGAGCTCGACCGTGGAGGTGCCGGAGATGTGCCGCCGGCTCATCGCCAAGGCCAACGAGAACGGCGGCGAGGACAACATCACGGCGCTCGTGATCCGGATCGACGAGCAGGACGAGGCCGCGCTCCCGAACAGCGCGACCCTCGGCCCGCCCGCCGACTCGCAGCAGGTCAACCTGGGCGAGCGCTCGACGGTCCCGGCGGCGTCGAGCTCGCGCTCCCAGAAGAGCTGACGCCCGGGGCGCGCGGTCAGCGCGCTGTCAGCACCCCGGGCGTCCCGGTCGGCTCAGGCCCCGCAGCTGTCGAAGGCCAGGGTGCCCAGCCTGATCTCGCAGGTATCCCGGCCGCCCTTCACGGCCGTGCACTCGAAGGCGACCCAGATCTTGCCTGCGTCGACCCCCTGATCGCTCCCGGGGTCGAACCAGAACGTGCACTGTTCCTCCGTCGTGGAGGTGAAGGCGATGCCGCTCGTCTTCGCCGACGAGAAGCTGACGCTGCCGGTGGCGGGCATCTCCTTCGTCGCGGTGGGGCTGATGCCGTCGATCTTGACGCGGATCTCCGTGGCGGTGGCGCTGTTCTTGGCCTTCCCCGTGACGTCGAAGGTGCCCGATCCGGTCACGGAGCAGTCGACCGTGGCGCCTTCCTCGCCGTCGGCGAGCATCCGGGTCTTCTGGTCGGCGGTGACGTCGCCGAGGAGCTCCGAGTGCCCTGACACGTTGCAGGCGCTGCCTGGGTCGACGAAATTCAGGGAGTAGGCGCCGCGCGGGATAGGCGCCTCGGCGTCGCTGCAGCCGAGGCCGAGCAGGGGTAGGAGACCGAGCACGGGCACGAAGCCGAGGCGGGCGAGACTCATGGCAAGCTCCGGTGGTAGATGGCGGCCCCGAGGCCGCACCTCGCTTCTATCGTACTCGGGGGTCCGCGATCAAACGGCGGCCGCGCCTCACGCGTGCGCGTCCCCCAGCGCCTGCGCGATGTCGTTCCAGAGGTCCTCGCTGGCCTCCAGGCCGACCGAGAGCCGGAGGAGGCCGTCGGCGATGCCGAGCGCCTCCCGCGCCGCCGCGGGCACGGAGGCGTGGGTCATGAGGGCGGGGTGCTCGGCGAGCGACTCGACGCCGCCGAGGCTCTCGGCGCAGGAGAAGATCGCGAGCCGCTCGAGGAACCGCGAGGCGACGGGCAGGCCGCCGCGCACGACGAGCGAGATCATCGCGCCGGGCGCGAGCATCTGCCGCGCGGCGAGCGCGTGGCCGGCGTGCGTGGGCAGGCCGGGGTAGTGCACCGCCTGGACGGCGGGGTGCTCGGCGAGCTTCGCGGCGATGAGCGCGGCCGACGCGCACTGCTGGCGCACGCGCACGCCGAGCGTCTTGATCCCGCGGAGCACCATGTAGCAATCGAACGGGCTCGGCACGGCGCCGAGCGCGTTCTGCAGGAACCCGATCCGCTCGGCGAGCGCGTCCTCCGAGGTGATGAGCGCGCCGCCGACGACGTCCGAGTGCCCGTTCAGGTACTTCGTTGTCGAGTGCGCCACGACGTGGGCGCCGAGGTCGAGCGGCCGCTGGAGCACCGGCGTGGCGAACGTGTTGTCGACCACGAGCAGCGCCCCGTGCGCGCGCGCGATCCCGGCGATCCCGGCGATGTCGGAGATCTTGAGCATGGGGTTCGTCGGGGTCTCGATCCAGATCATCCGCGTGGCCGGGGTGAGGGCCCTGCGGACGACGTCGAGGTCGCTCATGTCGACCGAGGTCGAGCCGATGCCCATCGGCCGCATGACCTTGTCGAAGAGCCGGAAGGTGCCGCCGTAGACGTCGTCACCCGAGAGCACGTGATCTCCGGGCCGGAGCGTGTGGAGCAGGGTGGCGGTCGCCGCCGAGCCGCTGCCGAAGGCGAAGCCGTGGCGCCCTCCCTCGAGCGCGGCGAGGCACGTCTCGAGCGCCTTGCGGGTGGGGTTGCCGCTGCGCGAGTACTCGAACCCCTTGTGATCGCCCGGCCGCTCCTGCGCGAAGGTGCTCGCGAGGACGATCGGCGTCATGACCGCGCCGCTCGTCGGATCCGGCGGCTGTCCGGCGTGGATGGCGAGCGTGTCGAGGGCGAGCCTGTCGTGACCTAGGTGGGGCTTCATGCGAGCGAGACTTATCCCATGGGCCGCGTGCGTCCACTCCTGGCGGGCACGAGGGCCGGGCGCGCGCGGGGTCCTCCCCCGCTGCCGCGGGCGGAGCTAGCCCCGCGGAGCGCCTGCGTCGAAGGCGTCGAGCAGCGCCCGCGCGCTCTCCACGCGGCGCGCTGGATCGTGATCGAGCGCGCGAACGAGCGCGCGGCGCTGCCCCGGCGAGAGCGCCTCCGCCGCGGCGAGCGCCTCGAGGCGGAGGCCCGACTCGCCGATCTCGACGAGCATCGCGGCCTGCTCGCGCGCGCGCGTGAGCGGCGCGCCGGTGGCGAAGGCGACGAGGGTCGCCGCCATCGCGTAGACGTCGCCGCGCGCGGTCGGCGGCGATTCGCCGCGGGCGATCTCGGGGGCAACGAACGGGAGGGTGCCCCGGTCGGCGGTCTCGAGATCCGGATCCATGCCGCGGAACCGCGCGGCGCCGAGATCGACGAGGCCGATGTCGCCGAGCGGACCGAGCAGCACGTGATCGGGGCCGAGATCGCCGTGGACGAAGCCGAGCGGCCCCCCGGCGTCCTCGATCTCCTGGAGCTCGGCGAGGGTCTCGATCGCGGCCCGGACGACGTGGACGACGAGCGAGGCGGGCGGCGGCCGGCCGCGGCCGCGCCATCCGTCGAGCACGTCGCGCAGGGAGGCGCCCTCGCGCCGGCTCTCGAGGAGGAAGGGGCCGTGGCGGTCGGCGCCGACGCGCGCGAGCGCGGGCAGGGCAGGGTGCCGGGCGAGAGAGAGCGCCTTCGCCTCGCGGACCATGGCGGCCCGCCCGGCGTGCTCGTGGAGGACGCGGGGGACGAGGCGCTTGCACACGAGCGCGGGACCGCGCGGCGGGCCTCCGAGCCGGACCAGCGCCACGTCGAACGTGGCGCCCGCGCCGAGGTGCTCGACGAGCTCGGTGCCGTCGGGAGCGGGGTAGGGCATGGGCCCTCAGCCGCCCTCTCCCTGCGCCGGGGCCAGCTCGTCGCACTCGCGGAGCCACCGCAGCGCCTCGTCCGCGCCGTCGCTGCCGCGCATCGCGAGCGTCCACCGCGCGTCGCGCCAGCGCGCCGCGAGCTCGGCCCAGCGCGCCGGCGCGCCTTCGCGCGCGGAGAGGGCGGCGATCCGGTCATCGAGGCTCTGGAACGGAAACACCGGGTTGCCGAGCCCGAACCGCGCCTGCGTCCAGTGGACCACGCCGATGAGGAGGCCATACCGGCAGCGGCGGGTCGCCTCGTTCACGCCCACCACCGGCGATCTCCAGTCGAGGTGGATGTCATCGAGCTCCGGCAGCCGCGGCTCGCGCTTGCCCACGCAGACGTGCACCGCCTCCTGATCGGGCCGGTGCACCTCGCGCCAGCTGTCCGCGTCGAGCGGCTCGCCGCCCCGGAGGAGCGAGCGGATGCTCCCCGCGAGGGCGCCGAGCAGCGCGCCTCGCTGGTGCTCGATCCCCCCGAGGATCGTGTCGCGCGCCATGCGGCGGCCGCCCGTCCCCGCGAACTGGCCGTCGAGGCGTTCGCGCATCGCCGCCGGCTCGGCGTAGACCACCTTGAATCCCGCGCTCCCGCCGACCCACACGTTGCGCAGATACCTGATCTGCGCCCACAGCCCGAGCGTAGGGTCGATGTCGCGAAACCGCTCGAAGACGCGCGCAACGACGTTGACGCACGTCGGCCCGAGCCGGGTGAGCGCCTCGCCGAGGTCGCGGGGCGCGGGGGCGCCCCAGAACGCGTTGTCCAGGTTGAGCTCCGCCCCGGGGCTGCCGGCGAGCCGGTCGGCGAGGCTCCGCTCCAGCGCCTCGCGCAGCGGGCCTTCCAGCCAGGCGAGGTGCGGGCCCGCCCCTGCGTCGCGTGAGCCGGTCATGCGAACATCGTATCCCCCGGGCGCGCCGGGCGCGATGGCGCGGCGAGCTCGCCGGCGAGCGCTGCGCCGCGGCTGCCTGTGGGATGGCGACGCACCTGCACGGGGGGAGGGAGGTGGCCAACTTTTCTTCGCGTCATGCGGCATATCTCTGCGTTCCGCGCGAACGTGCTAGAAGTCTTGAGAACGGCATGGATCCCAAGATCTTGGAGATGCTCTTCATCGCTGTTAGCAACGGCGTCGCCCTCTTCATCGGCGCTTACCTGGCGCGCAGATCGGCCGATCTCAGCGCGGAGCGGCGGGCCGAGCACGAGGAGAGGGCGGAGCTCAAGAGACAGCGGCGGGAAGCGCTCCTGGTGCGACTGGCCCTCCAGCGGCGCGCGCTCGACGACTACGCGCGGACGATCGTCCGGTGGTCCTCGGCGCCTGCGGCCGGGGCGCCGCGCTCGAGGGAGGAGGACCTCGCGGCGGACCAGGAGTCCATCGCGATGTACGCGCACATGGCCAACGCGTTCGGGAGTCGCCAGTTCGCCGAGCAGGCCGCCGCGACGCTGCACGCGGTGCGCGCCGGCCGGGGCAATGCCCAGGTCTTCCCGTTCTCCGTGCAGATCGCCTCCGCCTGCTACCAGGAGATGATCCGGGCGATCTCCGAGCTCGAGAAGGAGATCGGCCTGCCGGCGCCGCGGTCGCCCGCGCGGCCGTTCCTCCCGGACGAGGAGCTCGCGAAGGAGGCGACTCGGCTGTTCTCCAGGAACGTCGTCGAGCGCTCCGGGATCGATCTCGGCATGGTCGATCAGATCCTGGAGCGCGTCCGGGTGAACCCGTCCGAGGAGACGGACAGCCCCAGATAGGGCTCACGCCTCCGGCGTCACTGGCTCCATCCCAGCCGGATGAGGGCGTAGAAGACCAGGAGGCGAGGCACCCGGAACAGCACCATAAGGAAGAAGTACCGCGGCGGGATCCGGTACAGCCCCGACATGTAGCAGAGCATCGAGAAGGGGATCGGCGAGAGGCTCCCGACGGCGATCGCCCAGTACCCGTAACGGTCGAAGAGCCGGTCTATCCTGGGCCGCGTCCGCTCCAGGCGCGCGGCGAAGATGCGGAGACGCGCGAGGTGGCCGGCGAGGCGGTACCCCGTGCAGCCGGCGAGGAGCGAGGCCGCCGAGATCGTGATCATGGGCGCGACCTGCGAGCCTCCCGAGGAGATCGCCGTCAGCATGTAGAACTGCGGCGGGATCGGGAAGGAGAACGCATCGGCGAGGTAGGTGCCGACGAACATCCCGGCGAGGCCGAAGCGCTGCACGAACCCGCGGCCGAGCGCGTCGAGCTGGTCGCGCGCGAGGTGCGCCGCGAGCGCGATGAGCGCGAAGAGCGCGCCCAGGCTGAGCGCCAGCTGGACCAGCGTGCGCCACAGATCTCGCCGCTCGTCGCGCCGGCGCGGCCCGCTCGTCTGCGGCGTCAGACCGCCTCCTGCCGGCGGCGCTGGAGCCGCTCGATGATCCGCCTGCTGCGGAGCGTGCTCTGAAAGATCCGCGTCGCCTTCTCGAGGGCGTCGAGGAGCCTCTGCGCCGCGCCGTGCTTGTCGACGTAGGCGAACGGCCGGTGCGCGTGGATGACCTCGAACGAGTCCTTCTCGTCCTGATACGCCGAATAGAAGATCACGGGCACTTCCGGCTGCACCTTCCGGATCTGGTCGCAGACCCAGAAGCCGTCCTGCCCCGACATCCGCACATCGATGATCACGGCGCAGGTATCCTCGGTGAACGCGGCGACCCCGTCCAGGGCCGAGGTGCACACGACGAGGTGATATCGCTCCGAGAGGAGGGCGCCGAGCGGCTGCCAGAGGCTCCTGTCCTCGTCGACCACGAGCACGAGAGGGAGCCGCGTGGACTCGGGCTTCTCGCGATCCGGCCGCTGGGCTGGGTCGGCCTCGAGCAGGGTATCGGATTCCTTGGAGGACATTCGGCCTGGGACGTGGAGGCGCGTCGGGGCGCCCATGCCACGATGTACCACGTCCTGCGCATCGAGCCAGCGCTGCGGTGCGGCGAGGTTTCCATGCGCGCGCGTTGCCGGGCGCGCGCGTTGCCGGGCGCGCGCGTTGCCGGGCGCGCGCGTTGCCGGGCGCGCGCGTTGCCGGGCGCGCGCGTTGCCGGGCGCGCGCGCCGTGGGCGGCGGTCTGGGATTCGTCTATGCTGGGCGCGGCGGCGTGGCCTCATGGTGAGGCCTGCAGGCCTGTTGCGGAGCGCTGCGATCGTGCCGGGTCGAGCGCTCGTCTTCTCGTGCGCTGACCGGGGCTGCCGGCCGGCAGCCGGTCGCTCGCCGGGAAGAGCCCTACAACCGAGATGAGCTGCCCATGAAGAACGCAGGACTCCGATCGATTCCCCTCGTCATCGCCGCCGCTCTCGGCCTCTCTGCCGCGGTCGCCGCCGGGTGCAAGGGAGAAGAGAGCTTGCACGCGTGCAGTGAGCTCTGCAAGCACCGCATCCTCTGCGCGGAGGAGCAAGAGGCACCGCCGCCGAGCCAGACCACCTGTGAGACCGCGTGCCTCGGCATGGAGGGAGCCGATCTCGTGGAACGAACCGAGGCGTGCGTGAACGAAGCGTCCTGTGATTATGTCGCGTGCGCGGACCCCTGAGCCCGTCGCGCGCCCGCGCGGGAGGCGGGGCGCGCCGCGCCTCCCGGCCGGATAGCGGGCGCGAGGATGTCCGGCGCGATCACGGCTCGGCGTCGCACTCGGGCGCGTCGCGGAGCTTGCCCGAGGTGTGCGGTCCGTCGAAGCGCAGGAGCTCGAGATCGACCAGATCGAGGCTCTTGAACGTCAGGTCCAGCGGGCCGACCGACACGCCGGCTTCCGCCTCGGCGTAGGCGCGCACGCCGCCGTCGACCCGCGCGTCGTACGAGCAGTAGGGCGGCGCGGTCTCCGCGCTGACGCGCGCATACGCCTGGACTCCGATGTTCGGACCGAGGATGCCGTAGAGGCGCGCTCGGAGCTCGGCGCCGGCGCTCACCTTGCCGGACGCCGTGATCGGGCCGGGCGCCCCGATCGAGGCTGTCCCCGAGGCCGAGCACGAGGGCTCCCAGATCGTGCGCCACGTCTCGTTCTTGTACTCGACCCCGGCCCTGAGCTCGGCGGTCGTCTGCGCCTCGGCCACCACCTCGGCGGCCGTGAAGGACAGCCCCACATCGGCCTTCGCCCTCGGCACGACGTTCGTCGTGACGACGATGGGCACGGGGCCCACCCAGAACGTCAGCGTCGGCAGCGGCACGCTGGGGACGCCCCCGGCGAGCTCGAGGAGATCGACGGTGCAGCGCCCCGTGATCGTGCCGGCGCCGTGGAGCTCGGCGCTCACGTCGAGCCTGCCCGACGCGACGAAGCGGAGCTGCTTCAGCTCCGGCACCGGGTTGACGGTGCCCCGCGGGCCGACGTGGACCTCGAAGTCGAGCACCGGAGAGAGCTCGGCCGTGACGTCGAGCGCCGCCGTCCCGTGCGCGCTGACCCCGCACGAGGCCGGGAGCGAGGCCGAGGAGAGCTCGAACAGCTTCATCGAGGCGCCGGACGAGATCTTCAGGGCTTCCGCCTGGCTCGCGATCTGCTCGCCGTCCTCCACGCCGATCTCGCGAGCGCGCGCGAGGTGCTCGTCGATGGCCTGCGCGTACTCGCGCGCGTCGTAGTGGACGTGGAAATGCCCTTCGGTGATGAACTCCGTGAGGTCGGCGGGCGTCGTCTCGAGCGCGACCCGCGCCGCGTCGAGCACGCGGACGCGCACGACGCGGGCGAGGTAGCCGCCGCCCTGCGTGCCGCCGAGCACGTCGCCCGCCGCGAACGGCGGCAGGCTGCCGTCGTGGGTGATGACGAGCTCGTGATCCCCGAGCTCCGCCGCGACGAACCCCGGCTCCTTCTCGGGGACGCGGGCGCGCTCGGACAGCTTGAGCGGCTGGACGACATCGACAGCGCCGGGGGCCGGCAGCTCGGCAGGATCTGCGACATCGCCCGGCGGGGCGGCGCACGCCGCGAGCCCGGGCGCGGAGGCCGCGAGGAAGACGGCAGAGAGGAGGCGCGCGGCCAGCGCGCGGCTCCCAGGGAGAGTGGTTTTCATGCGCGCCGACGCTACGCAGGTACTGTGGCGAACGGGTTACAGAGGCGAGACTTGCTGTCTCCGGGAGAGGGGATAATGGCTCACCGCGATGGGGGGATATCCATGAATCGAGCTCTGCGGTCTGCCAGATAGAGAGGCACCCGGCGGCCGGCTCCTCGGCGCCCTCCCCACCGCCCGCCGCCTCGCCTTGCCCCGCCGTGCGTCCCCGGGCAGGCTCCGGTCATGGGCCAGCCCGCCGAGAAGCCGCGCCGCGCCACGGTCGCCGACCTGGAGGCCGTCCCGCCGAACAAGGTGGCGGAGCTCGTCGGCGGCCAGCTGCACGTGATGCCCCGGCCAGCGCCGCGCCATGCGAACGCGAGCGCCGCCCTCATCATGGAGATCGGCGGCCCGTTCCATCGCGGTCGCGGCGGCCCAGGCGGCTGGTGGATCCTCAACGAGCCCGAGTTGCACTTCCCGGACCCGGCGGCGCCCGGCGAAGCAGAGGCGATCGTGCCGGATGTCGCTGGCTGGCGTCGCGAGCGCATGCCCGAGCTGCCCGAGACGGCCTACTTCGCGCTCGCCCCGGACTGGATCTGCGAGGTCTTGAGCCCGTCGACGGCGGCCTTCGACCGCAACGAGAAGATGCCGATCTACGCGCGCGAGGGCGTGCGGCACGCGTGGCTCGTCGACCCGATCGCACGGACGCTCGAGGTCTTCTCGCTCGGCCCGGGCCGGGGCTGGGAGCGCGGCCCCGTCCACCGCGACGCGGCGCGGGTTCGGGTAGAGCCCTTCGACGCCGTCGAGCTCGACCTCTCGGTGCTCTGGTCGACGTAGCGAAGGGGAACCCCGACGAGAGCGGCCTGACGGGGTTCGCTAACGATTTCGGGCTGTTCTACCTGGGGTGAGTAACGGGAATCGAACCCGCGACAACTGGAGCCACAATCCAGTGCTCTACCAACTGAGCTATACCCACCGTTCTTCACGGCCCGAGGGCTGCGAAGGCCTGGCAGAATACTCAGCCCCGCGCAGAGTGCAATCGGGTAAACGCTCCGCGCGTCGCTCTTTCCCTCCGGCGGCCTCCGGCGGCCTCCGGCGCCCGGAGGATTTGCGCCCCCCCGCCCGCCCCCCCGGACGCCTCCCGCTCAGAGCGTCGCCCACCGGCGCAGCGCGACCCGGCGGGCGCGGTCGAGGTCCGCGCGGTGGCGCGTCGAGATCGGCGCGCGCTGCGCCGGCGGCCCGGCCGCGCCGGTCGGCTCGTCCGCCGTCTCGCGGCCGGACGCCGCGAGCAGCGCCGCCGTGAGCGAGCTCTCGAGGGCGGCCAGGTCGTAGCCGCCCTCCAGGAAGATCGCGAGCCGCCCCCCCGCCTTCGCCTTCGCCATCGCCGCGAGCCGGCGACCCATCGCCGCGTAGGCCGAGCGCGACAGCTTCATCGCCGCCATCGGATCGCGCTCGTGCGCGTCGAACCCGGCCGAGACAAGGATGAGCTCGGGCGCGTACTCGTCGAGCACCGGCAGGACGAGCTCGTCGAACGCCGCCTCGTAGACCGCATCCGTCGCCCCGTCGGACAGCGGCACGTTCACCGTGTAGCCGGAGCCCTCGCCGCCGCCGAGCTCCTCGGCGGCGCCGGTGCCGGGATAGAACGGCCACTGGTGCAGCGAGCAGAACAGCACCCGCGGGTCGTCCCAGAAGATGTCCTGCGTGCCGTTGCCGTGGTGCACGTCGAAGTCGATCACCGCCACCCGCGAGAGCCCGCTGTTCAACGCGGCCCTCGCCGCCACGGCGACGTTGTTCAGGAGGCAGAAGCCCATGCCCGCGTCGCGCGTCGCGTGGTGGCCGGGCGGCCGCAGCAGCGCGACCCCGAGCCGGCCGGGGCCGGCGAGCACCGCCTCGACAAGCGCCACCGCGGCGCCGGCGCCGCGCCTCGCCGCGTCGACCGAGCGCGGGACGACGTACGTGTCGGGGTCGAGCGCCGCGTAGTGCCCGCTGACCCGACCCAGCGACTCCAGGTACCGGGGGGCGTGGACCCGGGCGAGCTCTTCCTCGGTGGCGTCGCGCGTCGCGACGCTCTCGAGCGAGAGGCCGGACGCCGCGCAGCGCTCGATCGCCCGCCGGGCGGCCTCGAGGCGCTCCGGGCGCTCTGGGTGGGCGCCGCGCGCGCGATGTTGTTCAAACAGCGCGTCGTCGACGACGTAGAGGCGCGGGGCCTCGGAGTGCGGCTGATTCAAGTGCACCATGAGCTGGGTGGAGAGTTGTAGCAGCGCCGCAGCGGATGGTAGCGTGCCCTGGGCCCCGGAAAGAAGGAGTGGAGACGCAGGATGCGCGGAAAGATCATCGCAGTCTTCGCCGTGATTGTCCTCATGGTCGGAGGGCTCTCGTACGCCCTCACGCGCGCCTCCCTCGGGGAGATCGGGCGTCCGGGCGAGGCGTCGCGCGCGCTCGCGGCCGCCATGGCGCAGCTTCAGGTGGACGGCCTCGTGCTGGAGCGGTGGCTCGCCTCCCACGCGAGCGACCCGAAGCTGCGCGAGCCGTTCAACGCCGGCACCGCCCCGGCCCGCGCCGAGGCGGCCACGAGCGCCGCCAACGCCATCCGGGAGGCGGTCGCCGCCTCGCCCGAGCTGGCCAGGACCCCGCCCTCTCTCGTGGTCCTGGTGGACACGAAGGGCGTGGTGCTCGGGCGGAACGCCTCGGCGCTCATGCGCGGGGACAACCTCGGCGCCGTCTACCCGTCGCTGAAGCGCGCGATCGAGCAGGGCGTGACCGGCTCGGACGTGTGGGTGAGCCGGGCGCGCAACGAGCAGCTGCTCGCGTCGTACGCGCCGATCCGCAATGACGCCGGGCAGATCATCGGCGCCGTCGCGGTGGGCACCGCGCTGAACGACGAGCGGCTGACCAACGCGAGCGAGCGCACGAGCGGGCGGCTGCTCGTGGTCGCGATGCAGTCGGGCGACGGGCTCGACGTGGTGGCGAAGTCGCGCGACGCCCGGCCGCAGCTCGTCGCGGCGCTCACGGCGTCGCCGGCGAAGGACAGCGCCCTCCAGGCGCTGAGCTCCGGGCGGTCGATCGACATCAGCGGGCTCTCCGGCGAGTACAGCGCGGTCGGGCACGCGCTCGACGGGTACGGCGACGGGCGGCGGGCGGTGCTCCTCAGCATCGCGCAGCTCCAGACGCCGGGGCTCGCCAGCTCGCTGCTCTGGCCGCTGCTCGGCGTCACCGCGCTCGGGCTCGTGCTCGTCGTGATCGCCGCCTACTTCCTGGACGCGTACATCTCGCAGCCGGTCTCCGAGATCGAGGACGGCCTGCTCGCGATCATGAACGGCCGGACCGACCTCCGGTTCGAGATCGAGCACGCCGAGCTCGGCGGGCTCGTGTTCCGGCTGAACTCGCTCCTGAACCAGCTGCTCGGCGTGCAGGAGGACGAGACCGACGCCGAGGGGCGCCCGTCGCGCGCGCCCACGTCGGCGTCGTTCCGCGACGCCCTCGACGTCGACGAGCGGATGGCCGCGCTGTCCCCCGGCGAGATCCCGGCCGACGCCAAGGCGCTCCTCGAGGAGCCGGAGGACGCCTACTACGCGCGCATCTTCGCCGAGTACATCGCCGCGAAGAGGTCGCTCGGCGACCCGGTGGATCACATCACCCGCGACGCGTTCGTCGCCCGCCTCAAGTCGAGCGAGCTCGAGCTCGGGCAGAAGCACGGCAAGCCCATGCGCTACAAGATCGAGGTCCGCGGCAAGGAGATCGTGCTCCTCGCCGTGCCGCTCGCCTGACGCGCGCGGCGCCCGGACCCGGGGGCCAGGGGAGAGGCGGCGCGCGCAGCGCCGCCGCCGCGCGGCTCAGTGCAGCACGGCGTCCGGGCCCTCGTGCAGCTCGACGCGCCCCGACGAGGGCTCGCGGCGGAGGGCGATCACGTCGGAGAGCTCGCAGCCGAGCGCGATCGCGGGCGACGACGTCGTGACGATCCACTGCACGTTGGGCAGCGCCGCGCGCAGGCGCGCGGTGAGCGATCGCTGGCGGTGCACCGGCTGCTGCGCCTCGATGTCGTCGATCAGCACCACCCCCTCGGCGAGCCGCGGATCGCCGGTCGGGTGCGCGGAGGCGAGCGCGCGGAGCGCCAGCGCGCCGAACGCGATGGTGTGCCGCGCGCTCCGCCCGAGCTCGTCGAAATCGACGCGCTGGCCGTCCGCGCGCTCGAAGAGCGGCTCGAGCCGGAGCGGATCGACGCCCGCGTACGTCACGTCGTGGCCCTCGAGCAGCGCCTCGAGCACGTCCTTGAGCGCGCGCTCGAGCGCGCCGAGCCGCTCTCCTTGTGCGTCCGCTCGCGCGGGAGGCCGCGCCTCCGGCTGGCTCTTCGCGCGGTCGCGGGCGATCGCGGCCGCGACGGGGATGAACGAGAGGACCTGCTTCGTCTCGCGGGCGAGATCGGTGCGCGTCGCGTCGTCGAAGCTCGCCGCCGCGCGCACGTCGTAGCGGAGGACGCTGCGCTCGGGCGTCGTCAGCAGGATCGACGTGCGGGAGAACCAGCGCGCGCCCGAGAGCGCCACGAGGACAAAGCCCCCCTCCGCCGCGCGCCGCTCGAACAGCGCCTGCTCCCTCCGCCGCACGAGCGCCGCGTCCTCGGGCTCGTCGAGGCGCGCGTTCGGGCTCGCGACGCGCAGCGGGTGCGCGCGCGCCGGGTCGTCCGTGCCGAGCATCCAGTCGGTGACGACGAGCGGGGGCGAGCCGTCGTCTCCGCGCGATCTCAGCTGTGCGACCGCGTACCCGGGCCGCGTCGACGCGATCGCCGACAGGATCGAGGTCTTGCCCACGCCGTCTCCGCCGAAGAGGACCACGAGCCGGCGGGGCGCGCCGGCGGCGTCCTCGAAGGAGAGCGACAGGTCATCGAACGGGCCGACATGGGCGAGGCGGACGCGGGAGAGCAGCACCGCCCGCGAAGTTATCACCGCCTCGCGCGCGGGGTCGCGCGGGGTGGGGTGGGGTGGGGTGACGACGGCAGCGCCCGCCTGCGCCATCATCCATCCCGCCATCCCGCGCGCGGGGCGCGCCCGCGCATCCGGTGGCGCGCGGCGGCGCGGCAGCCTAGAGTCGTTGTCCGGGGTCGTCACCGTGCTGCGCAAGCTGCCTCCGCCGGATTTCCGCTACGTGGGGCTCCATCCGGGGCCCGGCTCGCCCGGCGCGCTCGCCGCGGCGGGGACCGCGGGGCTCGCGGGGGCCTCCGCGGCGATGTGGAGCGCCGGGAGCCAGGCGCTCTCGCTGGGGCTCATGGCGATGGGGAGCGCGCTCGGCGTGCTCGCGCTGGCCCGCGCCGAGCAGCGCCTCCGGGTCCAGCGCGGCGCGCGCGAGGTGGCGATGGCCGTCGTGCCCTGGGGGATCCTCGTCGACCCGGACACCGAGCCGCGGGTGCTGCGGTGGCCCGCCGTGAAGCGGGTGAGCGTCGACGTCTCGCACACGATGCGCGGCGGGACGCCGGCCGTCGTGTCGAGCCTCGTGACGGTGCACACCGCGCGCGACGTGCTGGCCGGCCGCGCCGCGGGCGCGGTGGATCTCGATCGGCTCCTCGCCAACCTCGAGGGCTATGCGCAGGAGGCGGCGCGGCCCGTCGCCGGCGACATCGACGGGCTGACGGTGCTCGGCGACGGCGTGACCGAGCCGATCGCCGCGGCGCTGCTGCAGGCGGCGGACGGCGTCTGCGCGACGAGCCGCGGCGCCGCGCAGCTCGTGCTCCCGGGGGGCGGCTACCGCACGGCGGCGGCGCGCGCGGCGGCGCCCGAGACGATCGCGGTGCTGCGCTCGGCGCTGTCGTGGAGCTACGACTGCCCCGCCGATCCGCGGCCGCTGGCGGCGATCCTCGCGGGGGTGCTCGGGGCCACGGAGCTCGTGCCCGAGCTCCTGCGGCTCGCGAGCTCGCCGCACCCGGTGGTCGCCGCGTTCGGCAAGGCCGCGGCGCTCCGCCTCGGTGCGCCGCCGAACCGCGCCGGCTCGCTCGACGAGGTCGAGGCCTTCCTGTTCGAGGAGGACGTCGAGATCGGAAAGCGGTGGATCGCGTCGGGCCCGACACTTTGTTTGTGACCTCGGGCCGAAGCTTGCTAGCTAGAGGGGTCGGCAGCGCGAGCGCTGCGGTGCGAGCGGCCTGCGCGCGGAGGCCGTCGTCCCGCGGGGCCCGGTCCTCGAGGCGCGCTGCCGGTGGGGCGTCCACCGCGCCGGGTCGGCTATGAAACGGGCTCCGTCGCCATCGAAGCCGTCGCGGGAGGCGCGCCGCCGGCTGGCCGCCGCGTGTCTCCTCGGCACCTCGCTCGTCGCGTGCGCCGAGCACCATGCGTCCGGGCCGCCGCCTTCGCAGAGCACCGCGCGCGCCGCGCCCTCGGCCGCGCCGCCTGCCGCGGCCGCCGTCGCGCCGCTCGCGCCGCTCACCCCGCTCATGCCCGACGGCGCGTGGGTCGAGGCGGTGCGGCTCGAGCGCTGGGCCGAGGCGGCGGAGCGGCTCGACGCGCTGCCGATGGCGCAGCGGGCGCTGCCCGCGATGAAGTACGCGCGGGCGCGCGTCGCGTTCGAGCGCGGGAATCACGGCAAGACGGTGGAGCTGCTCCACGGCCTGGAGCAGGAGCTGCCGCTGCTCGCCCGCGAGGTGGCGCGCTACCGCGCGGAGGCGGCGTTCGAGGTGGGGCCGTTCCTCGCGGCGGCGGCGCACTTCGAGGCCTCGAGCGCCGCGCCCGGCCTCGCGCGCGCGGCGATCGCCTACATGAAGGGCGGCGATCTCCAGCAGGCCCGCGCGCTCGCCGATCGGGCCGTGACGGCGGCGCAGCGCGCGCGGAGGTCGCGCGACGAGGCGGCGGCGCGGCTCTCGCGGGCGCGCGTCCAGCTCGGCGTGCGCGACGCCGCCGAGCGGCCTCAGGACGAGGGCGGCGCGAAGGCGGCGGCGGCGGCGCTCGCGCTCGCGCTCGCCGACCTCCGGTGGATCGTGAAGAACGCTCCGTCGTCGCCCGACGGGCGCGAGGCCGCGGCGCTCCTCGCCGCGATGCCGGGGCAGCTCTCGCAGGAGGACCGGCTCCAGAAGGTCGACGCCATGGTCGCCGGGGGCAGCGCGGCCGAGGCGATCGCCGAGCTCGACAAGCTCTCGGGCGTGCCGGCGTCGGAGCTCCGCCACCGCAGGGCCACGGCGCTGTACCAGGCGCGCGACTACGCGGGCGCGGCCGAGGCGTTCCTCAAGGTCGCGGCCTCGCCCTCGGCGCGCCAGGCGGAGCAGCTGCACCTCGCGGCGCGCTCGCTCTCGCGGCTCCACCGCGAGGCCGAGGCGATCGAGCGGCACCTCGCGGTCGCGCGCAGGTTCCGGAAGACCCGCTGGGGCGAGCTCTCGAGCCTGCTGTCCGCGCGCCTCCTCATGCAGGTCGGCCGTTACGCGGAGGCGGTCGCGCAGTACGGCCGGTTCATCGCCGCCTACCCGCGGAGCGAGCGTCGCGGCGACGCCGTCTACGAGCGCGCGCTCGCGACGCTCTCGACGAGCGGCGCCGCGCGGGCGCGCCAGCCGCTGGAGCAGCTCGCGCGCGGCGCGCGCGCGGTCGACGCGGCGAGGCTGCGCGAGCTCGCGGGGCTGGCGGCGCTGCGCGGCGGCGATCGCGCCGGCGCGGTGCGGCTCTGGACGCAGGTGATGAAGGAGCAGCCGCTCTCGTGGGGCGCGCTGCTCGCGCGCTCGCGCCTCGCGGCCGTGGGCGCGCCCATGCCGCCGCTGCTCGTCCCGGGGTCGCTCCCGGACGCGCCGCCTGCGGAGGTGAAGCTGCCGCCGGCCGCGGCGCTGCTCGCGTCGATGGGGCTCGACCGCGACGCGGAGAGCTACCTCGCCGACAACGAGCGCGAGGTGACGGCGGCCTATGCGGGGCAGGAGAGCGAGGCGCTCTGCAGGATGTACGGCATGCTCTCGCCCGCGAAGCGTCGCTACCGGGTGGGCACGCAGGCGGTCTCCGCCGCGGCGCTCCAGCGCGCGCCTTCGGGGGCCGATCGCTGGACGTGGGAGTGCGTCTATCCGGAGCCGTACGTCGGCGAGGTGCGCGCGCTCGAGGCGCAGCACGGGCTGCCGAAGGGCCTCGTTCACGCGCTGATGCGCCAGGAGAGCGCGTTCGATCCCGTCGTGGTGAGCCCTGCGAGCGCGGTCGGGCTGATGCAGCTCATGCCGGCGACGGCGCGGAAGGCGGCGGGCGAGCTCTCGCTCGGCTTCGAGCTCGGGCAGCTCAAGAGCGCGCCGATCAACCTGCGCCTCGGCGGCTTCTACATCGGCAAGCTGCTCCGGACGTTCGAGGGCAGCCTGCCGCTCGCGACGGCGGGGTACAACGCCGGCCCGAAGGCCGTGTCGCACTGGCTCGAGGGGAGCATCGACCGGGACACCGACGTGTGGGTGGCGCGGATCCCGTATGACGAGACGCGCGGCTACGTGGGCCGTGTCCTCTCGAACCTGGCGCGATATCAGTGGCTGGACGGCGGGGATGCGGCCGTGGGGATGCTCCCGCTCACGCTCCCTGCGGACGCGCGCGCTCCGGCGGACGCGTACTGAGGGCGGCCGCCGCCGCGGCGGCGCACGGGTGCTTCTTGCGTTGGCTTGCGTTGGAATCGCGCTGTGCGCTTGAACTTGCGGGCGGGGGAGCTCACCGTGATGGGGTGGCAGGGACCGCTGGAAGGGACGGCGTGTTCAAGCGTTGCGGGGTGCTCATCCAGCCCTACGCGGACGCGCGCTTCGTCGGCCGGATGCTCATGTCGGCGCTCGCCTGGCTGCTTGTCGTCTTCTCGGTCGCCTCGCTCGTCGAGCCCATCGCCGGCCCGCTGGCGACGGTGCTCCTGACGCCGTTCGTGCTGCTCGGCTTGCTGCTCGCGCTGCTCTGCGTCGCGTGCATGCTGTACACGCCGATCGCCTGGCTCTGGGCGGCGGTGGGCTCGTCCGGCGCGTCGGTCGTCCGGGTGAGCAACGCGCTGTGGATCGAGCGTCCTGGCGATCGGAGGTCGTTCTCGCTCCTCTCGCTCACGCGCGCGGGGCTCTCGAGCTCCGGTGGCGAGGTCACCTTGAGGACCGACGACGGCGATGTCATCCGCGTGCGCGTCGACGACCCGGTCGACGCGGAGCGGCTGGTCGGCGCGATCGCCGCCGGGCGGGCGCGGGGCACGTGGAGCGCTCGGCTGTATGACGACGTGTCGCCGCTGCTCCGGCGCCGTCTGTTCGTCGGGGTCGCGACGCTCGTGTCCCTGATCTGCTGGGCGGTGCTCGATTTCGACCTGGCGCTCTCGCTCGGCGTGATCACGGGCGGCTCGGCGTGGGCGCTCGCGGCGCTGCTCAGGGAGGGCTCTGCGCGCCGCGTGCTCGTGGCGGGCAGCGACGGGCTCTCGCTCCGGGACGAGGCCGGCGAGCGTTTTGTCTCGTTCGGTTGCATCGAGCGGGTCGACGAGACCGCGCTCGGGGTCGAGCTCTTGCTCACGGGGGGTGAGGAGCTCCCGCTCACCCTCGTGTCGCCGCAGCTGCTGCGCGACCCCAGCGAGACGGGGCTCAGCATGGTGCTCGCCGAGCGGCGCCGCGAGCACCTGCTCGCGTTGCTGCGCGAGCGGAGCGGGTGCGGCGCGCGCGAGGTGGGGCGCGCCGGCGCGCTCCTCGAGCGCCGCGGCCTGCCTGCGCCGGCCTGGCGGGCGGCGCTGCACCGCCTCCTGAGCGAGGCCGGCGCCGATTACCGGACGGCGAAGCTCACGCGGGAGCAGGCGTTCGCGGTGCTCGAGGACGGCGGCGCGCCGGCCGAGCTCCGCATCGGCGCCGCGCTCGCGCTCTCGTCGTCGCGCGACGTCCAGACGGCGGAGCGGCTGCGGATCGCGGCCGAGGGCTGCGCGAACCGCGACGTGCGGCTCGCCATCGAGCAGGCGGCCGAGGGCGAGATCGACGACGGGATGCTCGAGCAGGCGCTCTCATCCTCGGCCGCGCGGCCGGTGATGTCCGCGCCGCGGTGCGTGACGCGGGCGGCGTGAGGCCGGCAGGTCGATTCTTCTCGCCTTCCGGCCTTCGTGTTCTCAGAACTCTGTCCCGAGGACGCGCGGCTCCTCGGGTCTGTGTCCAGCCGAGCTGCCGTGGGCGCGTGCGCGCCTGTGGTCCTCCGAGGTAGCCCCCGATGGAAGGCCCGCTCCAGGATCCTTACGCTTCGGTCGCCGTTCACGCGCCCCGCCCCCCCGCGCAGGCCGGCCGCGCCGCGCGGATCGCGCTGCTCGTCGTCGCGTCGCTCGCGTCGATCGGGTTCGGCGCGCTCGTCGTGGCGCCGCGCCTCCGCGCGCCCGCGCCGGAGAGCGGCGTGGTCGTGCGGCCGTCTCCTGCGATCCTCGTCGCGATCCGCGACCTGTCGCGGCTCGAGACCACGGAGGTGCACGTCGAGAAGGTCGTGGATCTGGCCGACCGCCAGAGCCGCCTGTTCGGCCTTGTGCAGGCCAGCGACGCCCTCCTGCTCGTCGCGGTGGGTCACGTCACGATCGGCGTCGATCTCGCGCGGCTCGGCGAGGACGACATCGCGATGGATCCGGAGACCGGCGTCGCGCGGATGACGCTGCCGGCGCCGGAGGTCTTCTCGACGCGGCTCGACGAGGACGGGACGTACGTCTACACGCGGTCGACGAGCTTGCTCGCGCGGCGCAACGAGCAGCTCGAGTCGCGGGCCCGGAAGGAGGCGACGGAGGCGATCGAGAAGGCCGCGCTCGAGGGGGACGTGATGGTGCGCGCGAGGGCGCAGGCCGAGCGGCAGCTCACGGCGCTCGCGACCCAGCTCGGGGCGAAGCGGGTGGACATCCGCTGGCGCGAGGTGGGCGTCGGGGGGGACTGACGGGGCTGACGGGGACTGACGCCGCGGCGGGTGCGACCCATCTTTTCTTGGAGGCACGTCCACCGGGAGATGGGTGCGACCCATCTTTTGTTGGAGGCACGTCCACCGGGAGACGGGTGCGACCCATCTTTTCTTGGAGGCACGTCCACCGGGAGATGGGTGCGACCCATCTTTTTTTGGAGGCACGTCCACCGGGAGATGGGTGCGACCCATCTTTTCTTGGAGGCACGTCCACCGGGAGATGGGTGCGACCCATCTTTTGTTGGAGGCACGTCCACCGGGAGATGGGTGCGACCCATCTTTTGTTGGAGGCACGTCCACCGGGAGATGGGTGCGACCCATCTTTTCTTGGAGGCACGTCCACCGGGAGATGGGTGCGACCCATCTTTTTTTGACCCACTCGGGCGCGCCGTCAAGGCCCTCGACGGACCGGCGAAGCTGGCTGTAGGCCTCGAAGAATCCGGGATCGTCGTAGATGTTCCGGGTCACGGCGCATGCCTCCGTGAACCATGCAGATAGCCGGCCCGAGCTTCGCCGCCGCCGGTTTTCGGGGGCGTCAGGCAGGTGGTTCGGGGTCGCGCTTCGGGATGGACCAGCTCAACGCAGCCCTCTCTCCCGTTCCCAGCGCTCCTGCGCCGTGATCGCGTCCTCTGCGGCACGGACACCCGAGACGAAGAGCTCCGCGTCCGCAGGGTCGTCCAGGTTCACGCCTAACCCGAGCAGCACGGCGCGGTGGCGCCGCGGGACGGTGCGGAGGATCTCGGCCGCGGAGCGGGGATAGCGGGCGGAAGGCACTCCGCGAGCCTACCAGACGTTGCGGGCAAACTGCGCGGTCACGCGACTGGGTCGAGCCTGGCTCAAGCTGACGAGAGCGCGTCCAGGCGAACGGTGTGAGCGCGCCACCGCGCGGCTGGGTAGCCGCGTGGTCGCTGTACGGGCGTGAGCGGTAGGCATCCGGGTGACAGGCGTCGCGCTACATGGTGCCAGAGCAGAATGGTGCCAGAGCAGGCAGCACGGCCGCGGCGTCGAGATGGACGCCGGCGAGCTCGGGACCCTCGATGTCCGTCTGGCTGATCGCGGAGCGGCCGCGTCGATATCCACTCGGGTCAGGAACGGCTCCGAGAATCTTGATTTTACGGAACGCGTTTGCTTGTCCTATCCGCAGCTCGATCCTCGCCAAGGCGCAGCGACGAGGACCGCCCGGCCTGATCGGGTCATCCCTCTTTGCGGCGGTAATGCAGCGCGACCTGGCCGGACTTCATGCGGCTCGTCGAGACGAGCTCGAGGCGCCGCGAGGGCTCCAGGCCCTGAAACAAGGTTGGCCCGTGGCCGGCGAGGACGGGGTGGACGACGAGACGGTACTCATCGATCAGCCCCAGCCGTTCGAGCGCCGTCGAGAGCGTGGGACTGCCCACTAGCACGCCTTGCGGGGTCTTCTCCTTCAGCTGCGTTACGGCCTCACGCAAATCCCCCTCGACGCGGAAGGTGTTGTTCCACGGGAAGTCGCGGCGCGAGGCCGAGACCACATACTTCGGCTTGGCCTCCAGCTTGCGCGCCCACTCCCGCATCGCGCGTGGCGCGTTCTCGTCGCGCGCCACCGCCGGCCAGGCGCTCTCCATGAGCTCGTACGTGACGCGCCCCCACAGCATCGCCCCGGCTGCGTCCATCAGCTGCGTGAAGTAGTCGTGCAGCTCGTCGTCCGCGATCCCCTCGCGATGGTCGCAGCACCCGTCCAGCGTCACGTTGAGTCCGAAGGTCAAGAGGCCCATGGCGCCGATGTACCACGGCGGAGCGGGCGGCGGCAGACTTCCGGTCGCTGGCGCTCAAGCGACGCGACTCGGCAGCGGGATGTGGGATCGCGACATCCCGCACGACATCCCGCAAGGAAAGCCGAGCAACGGCGGGGGCTTTCGGCGACTGCGGGATGTTGCGGGATATTTTCTCCTCCCCTTACGGGCGCGCACGCACGCACGCGCGCTCAGTAGGGTACAGCTATACGGTAGGATGCCTTTCGCTTGGTGCTACGTCGCGGTAATCCCAGGCGTTTCAGGCGTGGAAGACCTGCCCCATCGCATAAGGCCCGTTCTGTCGATGAGCTCGTATAGTCGGACTGCACGAGTCAGGAACGGCTCCGAGAATCTTGCCTTTGCGGAACGCGTTTGCTTGTCCTATCCGCCTCCCGGGCTGGTGATCCTGGGGCCGTACGACGGCAGGTGACGCTGCGCCGTCGCGCGCCCAGGCTCGCGCGGCTCGATGCCGCCGCTTGTTCGGGACGCGCGACGGGGGCATTCCGGCGCGGACGGAGGTAATCGAGGTCGTTGCAGGTCGCCGTCGCCTCGAGCGCCGTTGCGGGCTTGACGCTTCCGAGAGGTTTCGATTTCCTCCTCTCTCATGAATGGTGTGAATTCAGCTCCCGGAACTGCCGGCGAAGGCGCAAGAATCCGACGGTCGGCTCGATCGTGGCTCGACCGGCTGACGTCGATGGCCGCGGTGTCGTTGCTCGTCGCGTGCGGTTCGGGCGATGGGAACAGCGCCAGCGCGGGCGACACGGTCACGGGGGGCTCGGGCGGCGCAACGAGCGGGGCCTCTCACGGTCCGTCGGGAGGTCTGGGCGGAGGCGGCGACGGCGGCGGGGCGGGGGAGGGCGGCTCGGGCGGAGACTCGGACCCTGGCGCGACGTCGGGCGCTTCTGCCGGGGGCGCAGGGGGGGCCGGAGAGGGCGGCGCTGGAGATTGCGAGAGCGGCCCGGAGGCGCTCGAGGGCAGCGTCCATCAAGGCGATCTGCTCATCGCGTCGGACGCGGACGCCCTCGCGGCGCGCGCTTACTCCACGATCAACGGCACGATTTCGGTCAGCCCCGACTTCGCCGGAACGCTCGACTTGCCCAGCTTGCTCGACGTGGGCGGTATCCGGGCCGAGGGCAGTGCCTCGAGCGGGGAGCTGGTCACGGCGCAGATCAAGGCGATCCGCATGCCGAACCTGGTGCGTGTTCGCGGTACGTTGTGGATCTATCTGGCGTTCGAGCTGCTGGAAGCCGACTTTCGCAAGATCGAGGCCGTCGACGAGCGGCTCTGGATCCATCGAAACACGGAGCTCGCGGCGCTGCGGCTCGATGCCTTGCGCAGCGTAGGCGAGGACGTACAGATCACCGACAACTTCAAGCTCCAGGCATGCGCCCTCGAGATGATCGAAGCCAACCTGCGCGCGGCCGGCACCACCACCAGCATGAACATCTCCGGAGGCGTCCAGGAGACCGGCTGTGAATGCAGGCTCGTCTGCGGACAGGGGCTCTGCCTGTAACTCTTCGCTGCGCCACTTCCCGTCGTGCTGCACATTTTATCGGCCTGGGCGAGGGGACTCAGGTGCTGACCCACATGCCGTGGGTGCTGCTCTTCGGCGCGCCGGGCGAGGGCGACAGAGCGCTCCTGATGGGCGCCGGCTGGGTGATCAAGGATGAGCATCACCTCGACCGTCTCGTTGATGTTGTAGGGGAGCTGATCGGTGTCCCACGCGTTCTGGTAGTCGCCGCGGTTGGCGTCGATGCTGCCGAGCATGCCGTTGTCCGCGGCCACCTGCATCTCGTGGTCCATGGTGTGGCCGGCGAGCGTCGCGTGGTTCGTCTCGAGGTTGAGCTTGAAGTCCTTGTCCAGGCCGTGCCAGTAGGGCACAGCTATACGGTAGGATGCCTTTCGCTTGGTGCTACGTCGCGGTAATCCCAGGCATTTCAGGCGTGGAAGACCTGCCTGATCGCACAAGGCCCGTTCTGTCAATGAGCTCGTACAGTCGGACTGCACGAGTCAGGAACGGCTCCGAGAATCTTGCCTTTGCGGAACGCGTTTGCTTGTCCTATCCGCTGCGCGGTGCGGCGACGAGATGCTCGTGGCCTATTCGTGCAAGTGCCGCGGCGCGTGCCCGAGCTGCTCGGCGCGGCGAATGTGCGGGAGCGCGGCGCACTTGGTCGACCACGTGCTGCCCGACGTGCCGCTCCGGCAGTGGGTGCTCACGGCGCCCTATGAAGTGCGTCGGGTGCTCGCGCTGCGGCCTGACGCGCTCACCGCGCAGAACCGCTTCTTCGTCGAGGAGATCGCGCGGTGGCAGAAGCAACGCGCGGCGGCGTTCGGGGTGCAGGGCGGGGAGACCGGGGCGGTCACGTTCGTCCAGCGGTTCGATTCCATGCTCCGGTGTTTCGTGCACCTGCACGTCGTGGCGGTCGACGGCGTCTTCACGAAGGCGGACGACGGCGCGCTCGTCTTTCACGAAGGGCGGGCGCCGTCGCACGAGGAGATCGCGCACGTAGCGGCGCGCGTCGAGAAGCGGATGGTGCGGTGGCTCCGGCGAAGGAAGCTCATCGACGAGCGACCCGCCGAGGAGCGCTCGAACGAGCCACGCGAGGTCGAGCCGCTCGAAGCGTGCATGCAGATGGGGCTCTTCGACGGTGTGTTCCTGCGACTCGGCGACGGCGGCGCGCAGCTCGGGAGCGACGACGACGAGCCGCATGCGCCACGAGGCAAGGTGCCGTGGCGGAGGTCGGTGGCTTCAACGTGAATGCGGGTATCACGGTGCGCGCCGACGATGCGAGGGACGCGAGCGACTCTGCCGCTACGGTGCGCGTCCGCCGTTCAGTTTGGAGCGACTGTCGCTCCTGCCGGACGGCCGTGTGGCGTATCGGTTGAGAAGGCCGAGGCGCAACGGGGCGACGCACCTGGTGATGACGGCCCGTTTGCTTCGCCGCGTGTACCTCGAAGATGTCCTCGCCTGCCCTTGTGGCGGTCGGCGTCGGGTGATCGCGGACCTTCACGATCCCGAGGTGGTGACCGCTATCTTGGTCCACCTGGGGCTGCCGACCGAGGGGCCGGCCGTGGCCCGAGCGCGCGACCCAACGGGGTGCGAGGCAGCGTGACGCGAGCGCGAGGAAGGGGGCGAAGGGGACGTGTGCCCGCCGGAGGCCACACGCCGCCAGCGCTGCGCCTGGAGCGGGCAAGCTGCCGCGGTCCGTGCATCGGCGGCGGAGCGCCGACGGGGGGCTCCGCAGCAGATCGCCCTTGGATGTCCTAGCCGCTCGCCGAGTCCTCACCCCGTCGTGGGCGCGAGCGTCGCCCGGCGCAGCGGGCGCGGCACCGCGAGCTCCGCCGGGGGGCGCTCTGGGGGCGCTGCCCTGCCCAGGTCGAGACGCACCTCGAGCGCGGCGGCGCCATCCTGCCCAGGTCGAGCGGCACCGCGAGCCGCATCGCGAGCTCGAGCACGAGGGCGGCGAGGGATGACCCTCCCTGCCCCGGCGGCGGGGCGCTCGCCGTCATCCGGACGTCGCCCGTGTGCACGAGGACCGGCACGACGGCGGCACCTCCCTGCCCCCGGCGGCGGGCAGCGAGGCGGACGGGGCGAGCGGCACCGCGAGCGCTCCGGTGCTCCGCCGGGGAGCGCGGCGGCGAGGAGGCGAGCTACGCCTCGAGAGCGAGCGGCGCTTACGGACGCGCCCGATTTCGTCTCGCGAAATCGACACCCACCGGCCGGAAGCCCTGGTAGCCTTCCGCGCTCGGCCGGCTGCCCGCCGGCGGCGCCGTCACGGCGAGGCCTCGCTCGAGCGCGACTTCCCGCTTGACGCTGCGCCGGTCCCTCGCGCGGGCGCGCGTGCCACAGGCGGATCCATCGGGCCAAGAAAGCGGACGACATCCACGGGCCGGCCCTGGTAGCCTCGCGGCCATGCTCGCCATAGAACCGCCTGATCCCCACATCGTCTCCCATTGGTTCGCGCAGTTCCTGGCCGTGTTCGGCTTCGGGCTGGGCCTCGTGCGCCGCACCGTGAGGCGCACGCGCTCCTGATCCACCTCTCCTCCGGCCGGTGATCCGGCAGCCGCCCGAATCGCTCTCCCCTCGCCGTCGCCGCTGATCAGCGCCGGGTTTTTGGACGCCGTGGGCAGCCAAGTAGCCTCGCCCGCATGTTGCTTCACATGTCCGGCCGGGTGCCTGCGGCGGGGCGGGAGCGCGGGCCATGAACCTCGTGCTCCTGGCCTACGCGGCGACCGCAGCGGCGGCCGCGCTCGCGTGGGCCATCGCCCGTCGGAAGCCTGATCACCGGCCCATCGCCTGGCTCCTCACCCTCTACCTGTTCGTGAACCTTGGCCGGCGCGCCCTGCGGGAGCTCGTCATCGCGCCCGCGCGCGACGCGATGCGGGCGCAGGGCCTTGAACCCGCGGCCATTCCCTTCACGGGTTGGGAGCGCGTAGCGGTCGATGTCGACGGCGCGCTGTTCATCGCCTGGCCCGCCGGCGTCGCCGCGCTCGCGATCTGGATCTTCGCCAAGCGCAGGCCATTGGGTGTCTTGCTGGCCTACGCGGCCGCCCTGGCCTTCATGGTGGCGACCTACCCACGCGGCGCAGACCTGCAGCGCTTCTACCTGGCCGTCGAGCTCGCGGCGATGTGCGCGTCGCTCGGCTGTCTCCTCATCTGGTTCCGGTCGCGTGAGCCGCTGTCGCTCCGCGCGCTTGCGGCCGGCATCATCGTCTCTGTTGAGCTCGCGATGGTCACGGGTGGACCCTACCGCGGCAACATCTTCCTGACCTGGCAGAGAGCCCAACAAATCCTCATCGTGATGTTCATGGCCCTTATCGCGGTACACGTGGCGAGCATATGGCGATCTCGGGATTCGACGTAGCGCTGTGTCATCTTGTCCTCTTTGCGCTCGCGGCCATCTACCGATCGGGGCGGGACTTTGCCGCAAGGCGCATCACCCCCGCCGAGCTCGTCGGACAAGCGCGCCTCGTGCGAGGCCTCATCGCCCGCGCCCTTCGAGGGAAGGCGACGAGGGAGGACGTCAAAGACCTCGCGCAAGACGTGCTCCTCGCAGCGTGGGAAGCCTCGGAGCAGGATCGCTACTGCCCCGATCCGGACGTGCAGCCGTCGCGCGCGCTGGCGTGCTGGCTCCGGAGGCTGGCCTATCACCATGTCAGCCATCACCTCGAGTCTGCTCGGGTGCGGCGCGAGGAGGTCGTTGCAGATCCGCCGGTGGCCGCGCACTCGCGGCCGGACGTCGAGCAAGCCGTCGAGCGCCAGGAGATGCGCGTCGCCCTGCTCGAGGCGCTGCGCCAGCTGCCCGAGCACGAGAGCGCGGTGATCATGGCCCACGACCTCTACGAAATGTCGATGGATGAAGCGGCGGAGCAGCAAGACGCGCCCCGCAGCACGGCCTACAAGTGGCGTGCTCGCGGGATCGATGCGCTGACACGGGCGCTCCGCCCGCGGCGAGGGTGAGCGGCGGCGGCACCGCCATGCCCTGCCCAGGCGAGGGCGACCGGCAGGGCGGCACCTCGTGCCCGAGATCGGGGAGGGCGACGCCGGCCAGATCGGCGAGCGCGTGCTCGACAGCGACACCGGGGGCGCGGGCGGCGGCACCTCCCTGCCCCACGGCGAGCTCGTGTTCGACGTCCTGCCCTGCGATGCCCATGGGGCGACCGGCGGCACCGGCGACCGGCACCGGCGGCGAGGGCGTGCGCGCTCAAGATCGGCGACCGGCGACCCCCACCGGGGGCGAGCGCTGGCCAGGGCGGGCGGCGACGGGGCGAGCCCCGGCGAGGGCGACGCCAACGAGGGCGACCCCTGCCAGGGCGGCCGCGTGCCCCACCGCGAGCTCGTGCTCGCGCTCGCCGGCGAGCTGTAGCTCGTGCCGCGCGACCCGGGGGCGACATCGGCGACGGCGACGCCGGGCGAGATCGGTGGCACCGGCGGCGCTGCCCTGCCCAAGGCGGGTGTACCGGCTCACGTCTTCACGGCTTGTCGTCCGGATACACTGGCACGACGTGCTGCAGGGCCGCTGGGCGGCGGCGATGCTGCTGAAGAACGCGCGCAACGACGCGCTGGCGCGGCGCGAGTACGAGGACCTGCTGGAGCTGTCGGTGCGGCTCGGGGATCCGCTGCTGGAGAAGGACGCGCGCGCGTGGCTCGACCGCACGGAGCGGTGAGGGGCGGCGGGGCGGGCGGGTGGGGGCCGAGTGACGCTGCGTGTGCTCGGACGTTTCCAGGAGAGCGTCCGGGGTGACACGACGTGTGCCAGGACGTTGGGGCTGCCCGCCCGCGTCGAGCGCTCGCAGCAGGAGCCCGGGGCGTCAGACCTCCCGCCGGGGCTTGATGACGCGCAGAACCCGTGGACTGCTCGACTCAATCATAAGGACAATCCCCTATCTCTGGCTCGGACGTGGTGGTCGCGATCACGCCCGACACGACGTTGCCCACCGGGTAGAAGAGCGTATCCTCCGGGCCCGCCCTCCAGCACATCTGTTGGACGGACTTGCCCTGCACCTCGCCCTCCTCGGTACAAACCGCGACCTCGCCGCCGAGGACGGTGACGTCGCTGGCCTCGATCCTGATACCCGCGTTGTTGGTACCCGACCCGAACTTGAGATGGTTGTCGAAGACGAGCGGGTCCTCCAGGAGTACGTCGCCGATCCGGAACGTGCTGGCGGGCAGCGACCCCTTCGCGGTCAGGTACATGCCGTAAGATCCGTTGCCCCAGGCCCAGACGTCCTTCATCTCGACGTCCGTGCCCGCCTGGATGTTCACGCCATAGTACTGGTTGTAAGCGGACTTGACCCTATAGAACCGGATCCCCGTCGGGACGTAGCCCGGCGTGGCGCTCGCCAGCACGACGCCGGAGCCGGCGTTGTGGTGAAAGTAGGTGTTCTCGATCCGGATGTCTGCGGGCACCGCGACTGGGGCGTTGAGCGGCGCCTGAGTGAAGATTTGTACTCCGTGCCCACCATTGGCCCATGATCCACTGGCAGGATGAATCTGGTTGTGGTGGATCTCGCAGTTCCTCACGGTCACGTTGGCGGCGATGATCTTGAGCGCGGTGGCTCCGACCGGACCGTTGATGTTCTTGAGCTCGCAGTTCTCCACTTCGATCGACGGCGTGCCATGCAGGGCGGCGTCCGACGCCAGGTAGATGCCGCCCTTCGGTACGCCGTCCACGATGACATTGCGGATCGCGCCCCCGGATCCCACGGCGAACGTGATGCCATCCAGGTTGGACGGCTTGCAGGAAGGCAGCTCTTCCACGAGGGGCTCGTATCGCATGATGACGTTCTCCACCAGGCAGTCCGAGCATTTGTTGACGTGAATGCCGCTGTTGGCCCTCGACCGTGGACCGTCCGTGAGCGCGACCTGGAAATTGCGAATCCAGACCTCGTTGAGGACCTCGGGGATGGTGTCGTCCGCCCTGAGGGCCGTGTCGACCTGGATTACCCCGGGAAATTGCTCCGGATTGCAGGGGACCGCCACCAGGGTCGCGGTGTCGGGATCGCCAGAGACGGCGTCCGCGGACAGCTCCGGTCCCGTGAGGGTCAGATCGTCGTAATGAGGTCTGATCGGAGTGCGCACCACGTATCGCCCGGCAGGGAAATAGACGGTGCGCCTCAGGGTCGAGAGCGACGCTGCGCATTCGATGGCCGTCGCGATGCCCGGGCTGTCGTCGACGGTGCAGCTATCGTCGACGTCGGGGTCGGCAGAGAACGGCCATTCCGCCGGCCTCTCCAGGTAGGGCAGGACATTCACTACACCATTCAAATAGTCGACGGACCCCGGCTTACAGCAGTCCTCCTCATCATCGTCATCCTCATCATCCTCATCATAACCACAGCCGTTGTGCCTTTCATGCACCTCCAAGGTCCCCGGGCACTTCTGGGTCGTGGTGACAGGCGAAGTGCAACACTTCTGTTCGCATGTGGAGGGCGCCTCGTTGGGCTCCGCGCAGGGAGAGCACGTGACCGTGGGGCAGAAAGGTCCCTCGCACGTCGGCGATATCGGAGGAACACCAGTACATCCAACTCCAGTGAAAGAATCTCCTTCGAACGGCCCTTCTTCTTCGTCGTGGTGGCTGCACATTGCCTCGTACGTGGTGCTTTCCACCGTGGGAGGGTCGTAGCCCCAGGGGGCCGGAGGCGGGTCCGCCCCGGCTGGGGCGGAGGCGAGCGCGAGCAAGGCTCCGGCGCAGATCGTTGCAAGCCGCTGCGTCAAGCGCATAGGTCCTTTGGTTCCTTGATGAGGGTCGTACGGTTATCGTCAACATCACGGCAGGGAGCACCGACGAGCCGGTGCACGGCGACCGTGCGCCGCGACCATGCCGCGGTGCATGGGCGGATGGCCCTGGCATGAGCAGGCGGCACCCCAGGCCGTGGCGCGCGCTTCGCGGCGCGCAGACCATCCAAGGTCGGCTTATTTCTGTCCTCTGGCATCGCCCGGAGGGCTCGTCTGGCAACGATGATGCCATCCGACGCGGCCTGGCATCGCGGCGGTGCCCGGCGCATGAGCGTAAAGCCCGCGAGGCAAGGGCCGCCGCGAACCCAGCCTGAGAGCACGGTTCCAGCGCGGCAGCGCGCTGCCGATGTCTCATGTCACGTGACATGTCACGCTGCCGATGTCTCATGTCACGTGACATGTCACGGTAGGCGCTGCCGGTCTTTCTGCTGAACCGGGGCGACTTCCCGCAGCAGCGCTGGCGCGTCCTCGCGCCGCCTGCGGAGCGGCCGGGTCGCAGCCTCCCGGAAGGTCACGCGCTGGCGCTGGAGCCGACGTCGGCCGCGCGCGCCGCCTCGGCGCTCGCCTTGGGCAGCTCGAACCAGAAGACGCTCCCCTCGCCGACGACGGTGCGGAGCCCCACGCGGCCGCCGTGCGCCTCGGTCAGGCGCTTGACGGTCGCGAGGCCCAGGCCCAGACCCGGCACTCGAGCGCCTTGCGCTCGGACGTGAGGCTCGAACACCAGCTGCTCGACGGCTGGCGCGATGCCAGGCCCCGTGTCCTCCACCTCGATCCGCACAGCATCTCTGTCGTCGAGCACCCGGACGACGACGCGACAGGTCGCCGCGTCGCCGAGGTACTTGAGCGCGTTGCGGATCAGGTTGGCGAGGATGCTGTCAGCACGCCGGGGCTCGCGGCCACCGCGCACGGGGCGAAGGGGTCGACGCGGAGCTCCGCGCCGAGCTCCACCGCGACAGGGACGAGCTCGACCATGAGGTCGTCGATCACGGGGCGCACCTCGGCGCGCGCGCCCGGCTCCGGCCTCGCGCCCGCGCGAGCGAACCCCAGGAGCATGACGCCTGTCTCTTTCTTGGCCCGCGTTGCAGGGCTGATTCCTCCGCCGAGATTTTCGCTGCTGAGGCTCAGCGGCGTGCTCGGGCCGAACGCGCCGTGGCGCGCCGCCGTCGTGGTGTACGGCCGCGGAGGCGTTGCGGCGGCGAAGGCAGCCCACGACGCCCCGAAGCGGAAGAGGCGCAAGGGCAAGGAGAAGGAGGACGGCAACGCGGCGGCGAGCCTCGTCGATGGGGGCGCGAGGCGTGACGAGGTGCCCGAGGAGGGCGACGTGCCGCGCTGGAGCCCAGGCAGGACCCGCCTCGGCAGCGGCGTGGTGCAGGTCGTCGGCGCGCGGTTCGACTGGGCCCGTTTGCTTCGCCGCGTGTACCTCGAAGATGTCCTCGCCTGCCCTTGTGGCGGTCGGCGTCGGGTGATCGCGGACCTTCACGATCCCGAGGTGGTGACCGCTATCTTGGTCCACCTGGGGCTGCCGACCGAGGGGCCGGCCGTGGCCCGAGCGCTCTCACCGAACGGCGCGCGCCTCCGCTCGGGCACAGGCCGCGCGTCTTGCACGAGCTGGTCTATTTTGTCGTCACACAGGACGCGTCGTCCGTCGGAGTAGTCAACTCTATCTCTTGAGACGGATAGTACATCACGAAATTATAACACATCTCATCCTCCGTCCGCTCCCCGAATTCCACGGCCCTGTTGCCCGGGTTGTCCCACGCGCAACGCGTCCTCACGGTGTCGCCGCCTCGAAGGATAGTATCGTTGTCGTACCAGATCTGGTTGTCGAAGTCCCACGGATCGGCGAGCCCCAGGTTGCTCGGCTCGCTGCCGTCCGTGGGCACCGTGTTGCTCGACAGGTGCTTGCCGAGATCGTGCATGTGCGGCATAACACCGATGACCGAAATCGCCCCCATATCCCGCGGGAACTGGTAATCGCAGCTCACGTCGAGCGAGCCGTGAGGCGGGATGTCGATGTCTTCTGTGCCGAACGAGAAGATGCCGGCGTCGTTGGGGCGGAGCTCCGTCGTCGTGCAGACGTTGAAGCCGGTGCTGTCTTGCTGCCCGTCGAGGCCCTTGATGTTGCTGTAGTGCACCTGGACTACGAAGTGTGCCGTGCCTTCCAGCGGGAAGCCCGCCTCTAGCGGCAGCTCCGTGGCCTCGCCGCCGGGCGCCCAGACGGACAAAAGAGCCCCCTGGATGTCGCCCCCCTCACAGGGCGTGGGCGTCGAGGGAGACGCCTCATCCGCCTTGAAGAGCAGGATATGGTGTACAATGGTGCTGTTGTCGATCTGGGGTGCGATCCCGACGAGGTGTCGTTTCTGGCCGATCTCTACATCGACCCCATAACACATATACTGGTCCTGGACGTCCTTCGGCATGACGTAAGGCGCGGACGGCGCTAGCAGGATATCCGGTGTGCAGCTCAGGGTCGGAGGGTCGATGGTTCCGCCGCCGCCCGGGTCGACGCACGTGTCTTTACCGGCCGGCATGCCGGCGGCGATCCATTGATCGAAGATCGCGAGCTCCGCGGCGGTCAGGCGCTCGTTTGGGGGCGGAGGCATGGGGCGCGCGGTGTCGCGGGCGCGTGCGGCGACGAGCTCGTAGACCTTCTTGTTGGGATCGCTCACCGCGGGCGCGAGCAGATCGCTCCGGTCGACCAGCGGGAACGCCGCGCCGAACATCGGGGACGCCCCGTGACAGGTCTGGCACTTCGTGGAGAGGATCTTGTCGACGTCGCACGGCAGCGCTTCCGCGTTGCCGTTCTCCGGACCGGAGCCGGATGAGCCGCTGCTGCCCTTCTCGGCGTCGCTGCACGCGACGACCACGAGAGCGGACAGGAAGGGCAGCGCCGAGAACAAATAACGACTACGATTCATGCGAGCTCCTCGGGGAAAAGTGCGACCTGAATCGGCGTTCGAGGGTATCGAGCGCTGATCTGCAGCTTTTTGAAAGGGCGGTCGAAGACCGAGATTCCGAAAAACGCCGTCGAGTCGGGTGGAAGAAGAACGCGCGCCGCGAGCTCCCGAGAACAGCGGGAGACCTGGCGCGTGAGAGCACCGGCGACCCAGGTCTACGGACGGGCCGGCGACCTGGCGTCGGTGCTACTTCGCTGAGTGCCCGCCCGCTCTGAGATCGTTCAACGGTGCGCTCACGCGGAAGGTATCGAGGCGCTCGCGTGCCAGGAGGCGCGGTGCCGTCTGGTCAAAGCTCGGCTGCGGACCAGGGTCGCGCGCGGGGATCCATCTACGGGGCGCGTCCGAGCCCGCTGCTGAGGCGCAGCGGCGTGCTCGGGCCGAACGCGCCGTGGCGCGCCGCCAGTAGGGTACAGCTATACGGTAGGATGCCTTCCGCTTGGTGCTACGTCGCGGTAATCCCAGGCGTTTCAGGCGTGGAAGGCCTGCCTGGTCGCATAAGGCCCGTTCTGTCGATGAGCTCGTACAGTCGGACTGCACGAGTCAGGAACGGCTCCGAGAATCTTGACTTTGCGGAGCGCGTTTGCTTGTCCTATCCGCCCGACGCGGTGGTGGAGTGGCCGCGGTACTCCGCCGCGCGCACCAGCTGGTACTGGATGGGCTGGTGCGACAGCGCCTGAGCCTCCGACTGCACGGGCGCCCAGGCCTCCGACGGCTCGGCGTCCGTCGCCATTTCGGTGGCGCAGCCGCACGCGAGAATGACCTATGCGAGGCTCGCGCCGGCGATCTGCCTCGTGGTTGCGAACATGGTACCTCCTCGAGTTGGTTGCCCCGGCCGGGGCATCGGTCATGGGAATGGCTCAGGCGCAGGTGTAGCCGCCGTCGACGAGCAGCTCGGTGCCGGTGATGTACGAGGCGCCGTCGGAGAGCAGGAAGACCACCGGCCTGGCGAGCTCCTCCGGCCGGGCATAGCGCTTCATGGGCGTGGCCGCCGCGAATCCCTGGAGCATCTGCTTGCCCTGCTCGGCGTGCGGATCCCAGATCTCCGTCTCCACCGGCCCGGGGCACACCGCGTTCACCCGGATCCCCTCCGCCGCGTGGTCCAGCGCCGCCGCCTTGGTCAGGCCGATGATGCCGAATTTCGTGGTCACGTAGACGCCGAACCCGGGCGCCCCGACCTTGCCGCCGATCGAGGAGCAGTTCACGATGCTCCCGCCCTGCCGCTTCAGCTCCGGGATCTGGTACTTCATGGACAGGAAGATGGAGCGCAGGTTCAGGTCCAGGACCTTCTGGTAGCTCTCGGAGGAGATGGCATCCAGCGTCCCCAGGGCGTCCAGCGCCCCGGCGTTGTTGAACGCGCCGTCCAGCCTCCCGTGCTCGCGCACCGTCCGGGCCACGAGGTTCTCGATGTCCTTCTCCTGCGTGACGTCGGTCCGCACGAATGTCGCCGTGCCGCCCTGATCGCGGATCCGGGCCACGAGCGCCGCGCCGACCTCCTCCCGGCGCGCGGCCAGCACGACGGACGCCCCCTCCCTGGCCGCCTCAATGGCCGTCGCCGCCCCGATGCCCGAGGTGGCGCCCGTGATGATGATCACCTTGTTCTTCAACAATGCCATGATGACATCCTTCCGATGTGGCCCGGTATGCCCGCAGCTCCAGCGGGAGGGCTGGCTATCCCCGGGTGAGGGAGCGGCGGCGCGAGGCGCCGCCGCTGATCAGGGTTGGGTGACGGACAAATCGTCGAAGTACGCGGCGAGCCCGTGGTGGAGAGCTCCAGGTTCCCGTCGACGTAGAGCTCGAGGCTGGTCCCCTCGACGAGCGCCTCGAAGGTGTGCCACGTCCCCGGGGTCAGGGTGAGCGACTTGCTCACCGAGGACACCACCACGTCGTTGTCGCGCACCGCGATCTCCAGCTCGCCCGTGCTCTTGTACATGAAGGTGTAGCGGTCCAGCGTGTGGATGTTGTAGCGGGCGTTGAGCCCCACGCTGCCCGCGCCGGACCAGCTCGGAATCTTGATCCGGGCCTCGACGCTCGAGTCCTTCCAGTTGACCGCCTGGGGGAAGAGCTTGGCGTTCGAGTTGCTGTACGAATACGTGAGCACCTTGTTGGCGCCGTCGGTCGCCACGGTGAAGCCGGCGTACGACTGGTCCCAGCCGTTCAGGTTGCCGTCCTCGAAGTTGTCGCTGAAGGTCACGAACGGCTCGGCCTCGAACACGACGTCGCGGAAGTAGTTGCTGCTCTGGTACGTCTGGGTGGGCCGGGCGCCGGCCGAGGTGCTGTAGACGCCGCTGCCGACGAAGGTGACCAGGTTGCGGTTGTTGATGGCGAATTGAAGCCGCCGTTCGTGGCAGCGTACCAGCGTTCGCTGCTGTTCGACACCGAGACGGTGTAGGTCATGTTGGCCTGAACCCGGAGCGGCGTGGGGAGCGTGAGCGGATAGGACAAGCAAACGCGCTCCGCAAAGTCAAGATTCTCGGAGCCGTTCCTGACTCGTGCAGTCCGACTGTACGAGCTCATCGACAGAACGGGCCTTATGCGACCAGGCAGCTGCGATGACACGTGCGACAACCAATCCGCCGTGTTCGGTATCGACGACGCGCTCGGGCGCTGGGTCGGACCTCACATGTCACGGTGCGAGCGTGACATGTCACGGTGCGAGCGTGACATGTCACGGTGCGGGCGTGACATCCCACACCCGGCGGACAGCGCCTCGGCCGGTGCTAACGCCAGAACCGGGCTGAGCGACCGCTTGCGAGCCTTGGCGCGAGGATTGCCACGCGATGGCCCCGGCGCCTCGTCACCACCGGCGAGGAGCCTCGTAGGACGCTCGCGGGCAGCGACAGCGCGATCGGCAGGACGCCGCAGCGCGGACGTGCAGCGTCGAGCGGCCTGCGGATCCAGCTCTCGCGGCGGTCGCGTTCTTGGGTGTCAAACAAGGTAATTTAACGATCTATGTTGAACCACGTTCCTAGAAGAGGCTTGACTTCGTGCCTGCGCGCGAGGGGCGGCGAGCGTCTCTCGACCCTGGCCGCGCTGAACGTCCTGGCGCTGTTCTTCCTCGGGTGTGTCGGCGAGATGCCGAGAGAGCCGGAAGCGGACAGCAGCGAGCTCACCGCGGTCTCGCAAGGTCTCCGCGACGACGACGCGCCGATCAACGCCATCCCCGACGACACCATCCTGACCGCCGGCGCCGGGCACGCCTGCGCGCTGAGACCGGACAGCACCGTGCATTGCTGGGGGAACAATGACCACGGCCAGGCGACGGCTCCCGAGGGCACGTTCGTCCAGATCAGCGCCAGTTGGCACCACACCTGCGGCGTGAGGACAGATGGGATCGTGGACTGCTGGGGGTGGAACTTTATCGGCGAAGCGGACGATCCCCCGGGCGTGTTCCTCCAGGTCAGCGCCGGTTCATCCCACACCTGCGGGGTGAGGACGGACGGCACGGTTCACTGCTGGGGGAACAACGCCCACGGCCGCGCGACCGCTCCCACCGGCACCTTCACGCAGGTCAGCGCGGGCGGCGAGTTCACCTGCGGGGTGATGACGAGCGGCTCGCTCTCGTGCTGGGGGGCCAACGACGTCGGACAGACCATCGAGCCTACGGGCTTGTGGGTCCAGGTCAGCGCCGGCTCGAAGCACGTCTGCGCGCTGGAGTATGACGCCTCGGTGCGCTGCTGGGGGGACAACAGCTATAACCAGCACGCGGAGTCTGCAAGCAGCTTCTTCCAGATCAACTCGGGCTACAACAACACTTGCGGGGTGAGAACGAACGGCACGGTGGCCTGCTGGGGGTCTAACAACGAGGGCGGCGCGACGGACCCCCCGGGTGGTTTCACCCAGATCAGCACACACGCCGGCATGACGTGCGGCTTGAAGGCGGACGGCTCGGTGGACTGCTGGGGTTCACTTTCAGTTGACCCGAGCCCGCAAGCCTTCGGTCCCGTCGCTGTCTCTGCGGGGGGCGCGCACACCTGCGGGTTGAGGACGAACGGCACGGTGGTCTGCTGGGGCAGCAACACCTATGCCCAGTCCACGGAACCGAGCGACGCCTACCGGCAGATCAGCGCCGGCTCTTACCACACGTGCGGCGTGCGGCAGGACGGCTCGGTCAACTGCTGGGGGGACAACACCACAAATCAGTCCACGGATCCCCCGGGCACCTTCGTCCAGGTCAGCGCGGGCTACTACCACAGCTGCGGAGTCAAGACGGGATGGGGCTCTGTGGACTGCTGGGGGCTCAACGGAGACGGCCAGGCTGAGGACCAGACCGTCGAGTTCACCCAGGTCAGTGCCGGCGGCTTCCATACCTGCGGAGTGAGGCACAACGGCAACGTGCTCTGCTGGGGGCGCAACGGAGAAGGCCAGGGCACGGACCCGCCGGGCACTTTCACCCAGATCGGCTCGGGCATGTACCACAGCTGCGGGCTGAAGACAGACGGCACGATAGGATGCTGGGGGCGCAACACAGAAAACCAGTCCTCGCCGCCGTACGGCACCTTCACGCAGATCAGCATCGGCAATTACTACGGCTGCGGGCTGAGGGTGGGCGGCACGGTGACGTGCTGGGGAAGTAATACCTCCGGCCAGTCGTCACCGCCCAGCGGGATCTTCCTCCAGATCAACGCCGGCGCCACGCACGCCTGTGGCATCACGGCGGACGGGCGTGTGGCCTGCTGGGGAGATAACTACGCGCAGAAGGCCGCGCCGCAGACGGACACGTTCACGCAAATCAGCGCGGGTCTCGACCATGGCTGCGGGGTGAAGACGGATGGCACGAGCTACTGCTGGGGGCGCAACGATTACGGGAAGGCCACGCTGCCTGCCGGCCTCACGCCGCCCCCGAGCTTCACCCAGTTCAGCGCGGGCAACCTTCACTCCTGCGGGCTGACGTCCAACAACAAGGTGTACTGCTGGGGCGATAATAACTGGAACCAGGCCACCAATCCGCCTGGAGACTATGCTCAGATCGATTCGGGCTCGTTTCACAACTGCGGCGTGAAGACGGACGGCACCGTGCACTGCTGGGGAAGCAACGGCAGCGGAATGGCCACGGCTCCGTCGGGGACCTTCACCCAGGTCAGCGCGGGCTGGAGCAACTCGTGCGGGGTGAGGACGGGCGGGGCGGTGGACTGCTGGGGAAGCAACAGCAACGGAATGGCCACGGACCCGCCGGGGACCTTCACCCAGGTCAGCACGGGCTGGTACCACTCGTGCGGGCTGAGGAGCGACGGCACGGTCGACTGCTGGGGGAGCAACGCTGCTGGCCAGGCCGCGGAGCCCGCGGGCACCTTCATCCGGATCGGCGCGGGTAGAGATCACACCTGCGGGCTGAAGGCGAACGGCACGGTCGATTGCTGGGGGAGCAATTCGTACGGCCAGTCCATCGACCCCACGGGCACCTTTGTCGAGATCAGCGTGGGTACCAACTTCAACTGCGGGCTGAAGACGGATGGTACGGTGTACTGCTGGGGGGATCACGACCACGGCCAGCTCTGGCTCTCAATGGCACATTAGACCCTCTCCACGGCTGCAGTCGACGCTCCTCGGAAGGCGCGTGAAATTGGGCAGGCCGACCCCTGGGTCCCCGGGCCCGAGGCGGGGCGAGCGCGGAGGATCTATATCGTCCGCCACATCCGCGGTCAGGGGGTCACGACCCCGATGCTCGAGCACCTCATGCACGCGACGATGATCCTCTCCGATCGCATCGTGGTACTGGACGATGGCAAGCCCATCGCCGAGGGGAAGCCGCGGGAGGTCGCCGGCGGATAGCACCTCTTCATCGTTTTCTCCCCTGATTGTTCGACCACCAGCACGCGAGCAGCACCATCGGCAACGCCAGCAGGTCGCGTGAGCCCCGTAGGCTGAGGAAGCTCACGAGCTCGGGCTCGGTGAGCGCGACGCCGTCGACCCGGGCCGCCAGGAGGTCGCTCACGAGATCGTCCCGCGCCGCGGCGCGGCGCGATGACCTCCAGGAGGTACTGCTCGAGCTCGACGATGGTGGCGCGGATGCCCGGCCTCATCTCCGGCGTGGCCGCGGCGGTGGCGACGACGTCCGCGGTCCAGCGCTGGAAATGGGCGCGCAGCGCCGGGTCGAGGCCGAGGAGTTCGGCGATGGCCGCCGCCGGGATGGGCATCGCGAGCTCGGCGTAGAAGTCGAGCTCGCGCCAGGGGCGGGGTGACGATTCCGTGATCCCGGCGCTCGGCGCCGAACATGGCGCCGGGAGACCACGATCAGCGCGAGCGGAGCCGGCCACCCTGCTCGCGCGAGGTGGACATCTCACCACGTCGCGCTCCTGCGAGCGCTCATCAAGGAGGAATCGCCATGCGCAACATTCTTGTCTTCGTGTTCGTGCTCGTCGTTGGATGCGGCGGTGATGATCAGGCCGCCGGCAAGGTCGCCTGCGAGCTCAGGTCCTCCAACGCGAGCGGTGTGACGGTCCATAGCTGCGGCGAGATCGAGACCGACGACATCGGCGAGCAGGAAAGCCAATGCAAAGATTCCGCAGACCTCGAGGCCACGCTCGTCGATAGCTGCTCCACGGACGACGTGCTGGGTACCTGCGTCCTCACCCGCGGCGAGGAGACGATGACGATGTACTATTACCGTGCGGAAGGGTTCACGGAGGAGGCCGCGAGGCTGATCTGCGAGGCAATGAACGGCACCTGGACAGCGCGCTGACCGGAGGCGGTGTCAGAGCGCCCTGAGGCGCCGAGGCGCTCCGCGCGCGCGGCGGACCCCTCAGTCGCCGCGCTCCGCGCGGGCCGCGTCGTCGAGGAGGCGCTCCATGCGGCTGCGCATCTCCGATAGTTCCCGCGTGAGGCTCGCGACGTCCTCGTCCCACGTGAACAGGGGGAGCCCGCGCGCTTCTTGCGCGAGGGAAGGGCGAATCAGCTCGGCGTAGCGGTCCACCTGCTCCTCGAGCCGCCCTTCGCGGAACGGGCCCTCGAGCAGGTCCCGGACCGCGCTCCGGTAGCCTGCGAGGTCCTGGTTCAGGGCGCTGAACAGCACGTCGCAGCCGGGCGCGCGCACGTGCGAGCTGCCATCCAGGACCGCGATGTCTTCGTCGCACGGGTCCGGCGTCTCCGTCCAGTGAGGCACCGTGCCGAAGTAGCGCCGGCTCCACACGCTCATGGTGTTGTCGAGATCCCACGGGACGAGGCGGAACCTGCCCGACGAGGGCTCTTCATAGACGAAGTAGTTGTGGTTTGCTGCGGAGCCCTCCTCGTCGACGTAGAAGGTCGTGACCCCGTCCCAGTTCAGGATGGCGTCGTCGACCGCCATGTAGCGGTGCAGCTCCTCGACATCCATCCGCGTCGACAGGGCGGCGAGGCGCTCCGCACCCTCGGTGGACGCGAGCTCCTCCGCGAACGCGCTGAAACGATCGTGCTTGGCCTTTTCTTCGTTCGTCGCGATCTTCTCGGCGTAGTAATCGGGGTCGACCGTGACCGGCCAGGCCGCCTCGTGGAGGCTGCCGTCCGGATCCTCGGGAAACTGGTTCTCCGTGAAGCGGCCGTCGGCGTCCTCCACCATCGAGAAGAGGCCCAGCGGCTCGCCGTTCACGTACAGCGTGGCCCACGCGCTCCTCGGGGCGACCACGCCCATGTCCCTGTAGAGATCGTAGCCGAGCCGCTCGTGGAGCTTCGTGGGGTCGCGAATCATGGAATGGAAGTTCAGGCGCTTCTGTCGGTAGAAGCGCTTTCCGTCGACGTACTCGTCGAACCTCACCTTCATGCTGAGCTTCGGGCAGGGGAGCCTTTGCGGCTCCTCGAAACACAGCTCGAGGCTGCCGTAGCCGCCCTTGAAGCGCGGGCCCACGAGGCCCAGGCTGCTCTCTTTATAGCAAGCCTCCGCCTCGACGTACTCCTCATCGAGCGCGTTCGCCTGGAGCTCCGCCCAGGTCTCGTCGCGAAGTCGGAAGTCGAAGCGCGCGACGTCGATGGCTGCGTACAGCGCGTTCGGGTCGCCGTCGGCCACCGCGGCGTTCGGCGGATAGCACGGCAGCGTCGCTCCCCGCCCGCCGTTATCGGCCGCTTCGTCCCCGCAGCCCGCGCCCAGCGTGGAGAGCGCCAGCGCGAGCAATCATGTTGCCGCGCGGCGTGCAATAGCGAGGCTGTCGCCGTCTCGCGGTGAGACGCTCGTGGCGAACGGCGTGTGTCGAGGGAGCTCGTGGCGGAGGCGTGGAGGTCCCCGTTCGGAGTGGCCATGGCAGAGGTGTCGCGGTCGGCACGCCCCGCACATTCCGCGGGCACCCAAAATGGTAGCTTGGTCCGGCGGGGGCCTCTGGCCTCTTTCGCAGAAGATATCTTACGTTACCTGTCCTTGACCGTGCGATGCGCCTCGCATTTCCTTCCCGCTCACGGCGAGGGTCGAGGAGCACGACGGCGGCTTCGACGACTCGTGGAACCTCGTCGGAGAGAAGACGCTCGTCTTCGGCCCCGACGAGCACTGGGGAATCGGCGCACATCGCATCGGGCTCGAGAGCGACGAAGGCAAAGTCGAAGTGCTGCTGCAAATCACCCGCGAGACGCTGCCCATCGCCGCAGACGCAGGACAACCGACGTAAGCGACCGAGGTGTGGCGCCCCGTTCACGCGTCGCGTCTCGCGCCACGATTTAGGCGGAAAATTCGCATGGATCGGGGAGGTACGAGCTTTGCTTCCCACCGCCGTCATGAGTCACTGCTTTCGTTCGCTGGTTCTCGTGGGGGCTCCTTTCATCTTCGTCGCGGGCTGCGGCGGATCGGACGGCGACACGATCGCCGAGCCCACCGCGGCGCCGGCAACCCCGTCGACTCCGGCGGAGGTAGACACCACCTATGAACAGATCGGGCGCGGCTGCGGCGACAACGGCTCCCTCGTTCGCTCGCTGACGCACGTCCCCGCGCTCACCACCAACAACCTCTGGATCGCCCCAGACAACGACGCCGCCGGCCTGGCCGCGTCCAAGAACGACAATGCCTGGGGAGCGAGCGTGGGCGTCTACGAGCTCGGGTTCGAGTCGAGCGGGGGCAACATGGAGAGCCGCTCCGCCGAGCAGGCCGCACGATGCGACGCGGTCAGCGAGATCTTCGACCCCGCCGGGGACGGTGCGCGGCAACGCTTCCTCAACGTCCTCGTCTACGCCGGCGATCACCCGCACGCCGAGGCGATGCCCGCCGAGGGTCTCCCCGCCGCGGTCGAGGCGCCGGTCCGCCTGAAGGGCTATCTGGACGTGGCCGCGGGCACGCGCGAGGAGATCGAAGACGGCGTCGTGTACCGGGACGCGCAGCACCAGTACCTGCCCATCTACGTTCGCTGCGAGGAGCCCATGAAGATCACCTACGAGGAGCGCCTGTTTTCGCGCGAGGAGGTCGAGGCGCTGAAGATCGACACCCGCATCTGTCGCCCCGTCGCCGAGGACGGCTACGGCTGCCTCTTCGAGCGCCCGCAGCCGATCGAGGGTGCGTGCACGTTCGTGGCGGCCGACGCGAAGTACGTGGCGACGAGCGGCGAGGAGCACAACATATCGCTCGGTGGCCGAATCGAGCGCGGCGAACAGCTCAGCTACAAGATCACGGTCGACCGCTTCGCCTTCCGCTGAACGAGGGTCCTCGGTCAGGGAGCGTAACGTCGGAGCGCGTGCACGTGCACCGGGATGCGCTCGAGGGCGCACCGACGAGAAAGCTTCACCCTTGATGTGCGCGAGGGCGGGGTGTCCCAGCGCGTGATCGAAGAGGCGGCGCCACGGCGCGATGCCGGCGACAGCGGCGTGACCAGCGACCAGTTCACCCAGCATAACGGCAATGCGTTGTGGCACATCCCCGACGTGGTGGTCGACAGCCCCTCCGTCGATAGCTTCAGCCCAGTAGTGTACAGCCATACGGTAGGATGCCTTCCGCTTGGTGCTACGTCGCGGTACGCGCCGGCCATGGAAGGCTCGGAGGAGATCGTGACGGACCCGGGCCTCTGCGACCCGCAGGCAGACATCGCGGCCGGCAGGCTCACCGGGTCCGGGATCAACCCCGATCTCGAGGAGCAGGTCACCTGCGATCCCGAGATCGCGCCCTGCGTGCTCAAGGAGCTGCCGGAAGCGCTGCGCCAAGGCCGCTCATCGGCACGCCACCCCGGCGACCGCCGCGCTTCGTACCTCCAGCGTCAACACCGCGTCACCCAGGTAAATCCGTGGTCCCGCGACCACGGATGATTTCGTCGCGGCAGGAAATACCACGCCTCGGTACATGGTTAACCCGTTCGTAACCGCATCATCACGCGGCGGACAAGCGAACGGGCTGAACACGCCCTGATCAAATAATCTGAAGGGCTGGTCCCCGTCGCGCCATCAAGTCCATGAGCTGCCCGGATCCGGGAGGCGAGCTGTCCTGTGTGCTCTGGGCCGATGTGCGAAAGGGTTCTACCATGCTGCATAATTCTATCTTCACTGCTGCCAGAATGTCTTTTCTCCTTGTCGCCATCGCCGCGGGCGGAATCGGATGTTTCGATTCCGGGTCGTCGCAGGGCGAGGCCGATGTAGGGCACAACGAATCTGCCGTGTGCGCTGGCTCTCCGGAATGGCAGGAAGGGCAATGGTACGAGGAGGGTACCATTGTGAATTACCAGGGATCGGCCTACATCGCCGAGCACGGCAATCCCGGCTATATCCCGACGGTCAGCACGTACTTCTGGGACCCGCACCCCGGCTGCACTGACACCCCCGAGCCCGGCGCGGTCGGCGCGCTCCCCGCGAAGGTCGTCGCCGGCTACTACCCCAACTGGACGCCGTCGCCCGTCCGCATCCGCGACATCAACAGCAATTACAACCTCATCTACCTCTTCGCCGCGCATCCCGTGGGAGGGCAGCCCGGCACCACCGGCGCCGTCACCTGGACGCCGCCGGGCGACGGCATGGGAGCGGCGACGCACCTCAAGGAGGACATCCAGTACGCCCGGACGACCCAGGATCGCAGGATCATCCTGTCCATCGGCGGCGCCGGCCAGGGAATGAGCTTCCCGGACCGCGGGAAGTCGCAGACGTTCGTCGACAGCGTGGTCGGCATCTACAACGATCTGGGTGGGTTCGACGGGATCGACTGGAACACCTTCGAGGCCAACCAGAACCCCGACACCGAGGAGATGATCTGGATCAGCCTGGAGCTGAAGCGGCGCTTCCCCGGCTTCATCATCACCGCGCCTCCGGCGCCCTGGAACCAGCGCGACAAGGATTTCTGCAAGGTGATGGTGGACGCCGGCGCCATGGACTACGCCGCCCCGCAGTACTACGACGGTCCCGACCTCGACCAGCAGTCCTACATCGTGGACAACGTGGACCAGTGGGTCCGGCTGCTCGGTCCCACGCACGTCGTCGTGGGCTTCGGGATCTGGGACGCGGAGCACTACATGTCGATCGACGAGGCGATCCCCACGTGGAACGAGGTCGAGGGCAACCACCCGACGCTCCGCGGGGCGTTCGACTGGCAGATCCACACCGACGAGAGCCAGGGGTGGCCGTTCGCCGACCGCATCGGGCCTCTGGTCACGGACTGAAGCGACGCCGCGCGGCCCCTCCGGGGGTAACTCGTGCGTGACAATCTCCTACGGTCTGCGGGCGACGTGTGTCGCACGAATCGATAGCTCAGAGCTGCATGTCGCGCCGGCTTGTCCGGTCACCATGAGAGGACGTTATGAGACGATTTCAACTTGCCAACGAGCTTTTAAACCGTCATGTTCGGTCGTGTCTTGCGATGCTGCTTTGCTCCTCCCTGTGCGTCGCGTGCGCCGACACCTCCGACGAAGTCGAGATAGTGGAGAGCCAGCCGGCCGCCCTCGACGACGGCGACGTGCCTGACCCGAGCCAGGTCTCGATCAAGGCAACTGCCTCCGGCTGCGGAACTATGAATACGCAGGTCGGGGCTATCAACACGGAATACGCACTCACGTTCGATGACGCTCGCGGGGGCCGCGACGACTTTGGCACATACGACGTCGCTTGTGACGTCGAGGTCACCTATACGTTTCCAGCGGGCTACACGTTCGATGCGCCGTCCTTGGATGTGTTTGGTGACGTGTATACCGAAGACGCAGCTGTCGTCACGGTTCAAGCAAGCCAATCACTGGCCGGCACGGCCAGCGTCTCCAAGACGTTTGAGAACATCGACACGGACGTCGAAGGGGTGTTCGAGCTGCTCTCTATGCCTGCCGGGGGACAAGCGGGCAGCGCCCCGTGTGGTGCCACCTCGGCTACGGTCAACGTGCAACTCCGCGCCACGGTCGGTGGCACGGGAAGAGCGTCCGTCGAGTTTAACTATATGGATGGGCTGATCCCCTGGCGCCGCTGTCAATGAACCGACCCAGGGCCTGCCGTCGCGTCAACCGCTCGCGCTGTCTTGTCACCCTGCAATCAGGCCGCGCTCAAGTCCCAGCGAAAACCCTTCCCGGGAAGCACGCCAGTAGGGTGCGGCTATACGGTAGGATCCGCGCTGCGTTCTCCTACGAGGACCGCCCGGGGCGACAGGCGAATTGAAACCGCCAGAAAGAGCGGAGTTCGATCCACCGAGGCGCCAGGCTCCTCGCGCGCCTTTGGACGAGCTCCCGCAGGCTGTGGCGTGGAGGCGGACACTTCGATCTGTGTGTAAGCTGTTGATATGGCGTCGCTTTTCCAGGGGGCGTGCCGCGACCACCCTCCAGGGCGTGTCGTGGGGAGCGGGGTCCGCGATCCGTCGCACGGCCCGAGGCCGGCCCGCACGGCCGGGCGCCAGCGAGCTCGCGCTCGCCAGCGCCGCTGTCGATGGGAACGCCGGCACCCACGCTGCGCGGCACGGGCCCCCTCGATAGCGACCTCGGCCGCCATGAAGAACCCAGCTATTCGCCGTTCGTGCTGGTGGCGGCCCTGAGAATGGCGTCCCAGCTCCGGCGGCCGTTCGGTCGCGGATCGACGCTGGCGCCGAGCGACGCGTCTCTGGCCCCTTGATTGCGCTGCCCGAGCGACGCGAACCTCCTCGCGACGCGCAACGTCCGCTCGACCCAACGCAACGGGCCGGAAGTCGCGCGGGCGCTCCTCTCCCTGGTCTCACTCAGGTTCCGCTGAGGCCGCGCCTGCGTCGACAACTGGAGCCGCGCTTGCGTCGACGATGCGCCAGCCTCGGTGGTGCGATCCATCGCAGCCTCCGGCCCGTTCATTGGCCAATTCGTAGGTTCGGCGCCGTGCTTGAGCTCGAAAATCGCGTGCTGGATGTAGTTGTGGAGCCATCTCCTCAGGAATGAGCCCACCTTGCTGGGCCCGCGGGGCGCTCGCATGGGTTTGCTCAGGGTCTGGCGCCGCGCCACCGCCGATGAGCTGGTCGGCGAGCTCTTCGCGAGGCCCGACTCGTCGATGAAGGTCAGGGGGTCGTGCGCCGCGTAGGCGTACGCATGGCACTCGAGCAAGCGCGTCACGCAGAGCTCGGGCTCCACGAGCGCGTACGGGTCCGGCGTCGCGAAGCTCGCGAGCGACGGGACGTACTCGCGCGCCCCCATGTGCACGAGCCCCGTGTCGGGATCGCGCAGCTGCCCCGTGAACCCGAACACCATCTCGGTGCTGTCGAGCCCGGACGACCTGTCCTCGATGCCCTGAGCGAGCGCGCCAAACGGCGTCGGATCGGCCGAGAGGACCGCCTCGCCGCGCTCGTCGACCACGCGCCGCACCACCCCGAGCTGGTCGTCGACGAGCCCGAAGACGCGCGTCTCGTTCACGAGGAGGGCGACGCGCCGATCCTCGAGGCGCACGAGGCTCTGGCGCTCCACCCCGTCGTCGCGCGTGGTCCGCGTGGGGTACACGACGAGCGACGCTGGGACTTCGCGGTCCCCTTCGCGACGGAGCGCGCGCCTGGAGATCCGCTCGCCGAACGCGTCGTACCCGTAAACGACGGCCCCGCCGTCGACCTCGACGCGCCTGAGCCGCCCCCAGGGGTCGTACGCGGCGCGGCGGAACGGCCCGAAGGAGACGAGCCGCCCGAGCTCGTCCAGCTCGCCATGGCCCCCGTCCGGCAGCGGCAGCACGTCGCGCCCTGCCTCACCGACGAAGGGGTGCGCCTCCGTCCCCTCGCCGAACGCGTCGACCTGGCCGGACGGCGTGTACCCGTAGGTGTGGGCCACGCCTGGGGCGACCGCCCCGAGGAGCTCACCGCGCGCGCTGTACGTGTACGAGGTGACGCGAGGAGCGTGGCCGCCGACGTCGCCGGCGCGGGGGGCGGCGTCCCGCGCCGCGACGATGCGCCCGTCCGCGCGGCGGTCGAAGGTCACGTCCTGCAGGGCCCCTCGATCGCACGGAGCCGGGCCGTCGCCCGCGCACGCGCCGAGATGCGTGAGCTGCCCCGAGCTCGGGTCATGGCCGACTTGACGGTGCAGGCGGGCGGACGGGACGCGGTAGCCCGCGAGCTCGCCGCGGGCGTCATAAGCGATGTCCGCGAGGAGCGGGACGGCCGCGCGCCCGCCGGCCGACCACGCGATCGACGAGGGGGCGCCACCCGGGGTGCGCGCGAACTCGAGCGTGTTGCCGAACGGATCGCGGTACGAGGCGAGCGTGCCGTCGAGGCCGTACGAGAGCCGCTCGTCGTAGGCGCGGCGCGTATCGTCGGCCTCGAAGGTCGTGCGCCGGCCCGTGACGCGACCGTCGCGCCCGTACTCGAACGCCGTGTACAGGCGGTGCCCGCCCACGCGATCGATCACCGTCGCGCCGACGAGGCGTCCCACGAGCGCGGGCTCTTGCGGTTCGCCGTCGCGCGCGTCGTAGGCGAGCTCGATCTCATCCCAGCCCTCCGGGCGCGAGGAGGACGACGCGAACAGGGTGCTTGTGCGGTCGAGCGCGTCGTAGGTCGCCTCGATGCTCTCCGAGGCCGTGAACGCGCGATCCCAGGTGCGCTGCTCGATCACGCGCCCGCGCGCGTCGCGGATCCACATCCGCGTGATGCCGCCCGGCAGCGACGTCATCGCGATGTCGCCAGCCGAGTCGTAGGCCACGCGGCGCGGCGCCGCGGAGCCCGCGAGCACGATCGCGCGCAGGCCCCCGCGCTCGTCCCGCTCGTAGCGATGCACCTGTCCGAGCTCGTCGACGATCGCGTGGACCTCGTCCCCCTCGCGCGCGATCGTGAGGCGCGTCTCGACCGCTGCTCCCTGTCCTGCGCCGAGGTCCCTCTCGACGCGCTGGCCCCACGGCTCGTGGGCGATGCGCGTGACGAGGCGCGCCGCGTCGGTGCTGGCCACGACGCGCCCGAGCCCGTCGTAGACGGTGCTCGTCCCGCGCGCCGCGCCCTCGGGCGGCGAGGGAAAGCGCCCCTCGTCAAAGGCCGTGCCGATGCCCACCTCGCTGGAATACGGGAGCGCTTCGAAGACGCGGTCGCCGCGGCGCCCGTGGCGGGCGAACGAGACGATGCGTTCGCCCCCCGCCTCGTGCGCCACCGCCTCGCCGAGGACGAGGCCGTCGGCGCGGAAAGCGACGAGGCGCTCCACGAGCGCGCCGTCTGCCGCCGCCGCTGCGCGCCGCTCCGCGAGGCGAAGGAGCGCGGGGCCCTTGTCGCGCGCGTCCCGGTACGAATACCTCGCCTCCGCACCGCTGGAGCGCGCCACGCGTACAGGGCGATGGAGGGCGTCGCGCTCGGTGAGCTCCACGTCGCCCTGCGGCGTCCGGACATGCGTGGGCAGTAAGCTCCGCGCCGGGACGACCCCCTCGGCCTGCGGGGCGAGCGTCGTCAGCGCGCATCCCGCCGTGCCGTAGCAGGTGTGCGTGGCGTGGCCGAGGGCATTCCGCGTCTCGACCAGCATGACGCCGGTCGCGTCGTAGACGCTCGTGTCCAGGGGCCCGAGCGCGTCCGAGGTCTCCACCACATTGCCGAAGACGTCGTACCGGGCGACCTGCACTCGCGCGCGCGGCGCCTCCAGCGGCGCACGCACCGCGGCGGGCAGTGCGGCGAGCGCCTCTGCGTCGACGAGGAGAGGCTGGGTCGTGCGGATCGGCAGCGGAACGTCAGGGCCATATTCATAGGATGTCCTCCCCAGCACCCGCCCCGACGGCCCCGCGAGCAGCGACTGCTCCCGCACCGCCGTGAGCACGCCGCGCGCCTCCCAGCCCGCGTCGTACGCGAAGGTGCTCACGTAGCGCCGCGCCGGTACCTCCGTCCCGCTCGGCCCGGCGAGCGCGGGCGCCGAGTCCTCCTGGCGGACGAGCCGGTTGTAGGTCGTGTCGTACGTGAAGGTCTGCGTCACGGTCGCCGCCTCCGCGCACGGCCCCGCGGCGCACGCGGGCGGGCAGCCCGCCCCGCTGCACTGCGTGTCCCGCGCGCTCGTCCGCCGCAAGAATACCGGCGTCTTCGGCCCGGGCGCCGGTGGCACCAGGGTCCAGGTCTCCTCGCGCACCCCGAGCAGCGCCTCGACCTCGTAGGGCTCCTCGCTCCAGGTCTCCGCCGTGTGCGACACCCCCTCGATGCCGCTCGGCCACATGCCCGCGCCCGCCGCGATCCGCGCGGCCTGCGCGCCCGAGAGCCGCGGGTGAAAGACCTCCTCGGTGCGCAGCTTGCCGGCGAAGAACCGCCTCACTTGCGCAGCCGCCGAGGAGACCTGGTAAGCGCGCCGGCGAACGACGCTCGCCGAGCTGTCGTCGCCCACATCGAGCTCCTCGCATTGCCCGAAGCCCGCGAAGTTGCGCTCTCGCTCGTTGAAGTAGGGCGCGTGGTACTGAAACTGCTGCGCCCGCGGCGGCTCTGCCCCCACCGCCGTCAGCTGCCGCTTCACGACCGTCACCGGATACGGCAGCGCCCGCACCCGCGCGTCGTCCCGGCCGAAGCGGCGGGCGTCGCGGATCAACTCATCCGTGCTCGTCGCGTACTGCACCGCGTGTCTGAGCCCAGGGCCCTCCTCCGCCTCCGACAAGAGGTCAGGGCCGATCAGGTTCTTCACCCCGTCTCGGTTGAAATCGATGACCTTGATCCGGCCTCCGCCCGCGTTCGGCTCATAGACGAGGATCTCCTCCGCGCCGTCGGCGTCGATGTCCAGGACCCGGGTGTTCCACTTGTTCTCCGGATCGACGGACACCCCTTCGTCCAGCGGCACCCGCCGCTCGGCGGCGAAGCCCTCCTCCCCTCGTCCGAGCCACACGCCGAGCTCGTTGGCCGCCGCCGTCACGTTGACCAGGTCCATGTCCCCGTCGCCGTTGACGTCGATCAGCCACATCGCGTTGATGTTCTGGCTCGCCGAGAGCCCAGGGACCGACACGAAGCGGCCCTGCGCGCACACCGGATCGTTCGCGCTCGGGTCCCCGAACAAGAGCGATCCGGTCGCGAGCTTCGCCACCGACGACGAGCCTGCTGCGTACGCGGTCACCTTCCCCTGGTTCTCGTAGACGCAGATGCCCTTCTCTCCGGCTCCGCTCGACCGGATCACCGCAAGGTCGATCAGCCCGTCGCCGTTTGCGTCCAGGAAGCGATAGGCCGGGTTGTCGAGCTCCGTCCCCGCCCCTTGCCGGTACGGGAAGGTCAGCTCCTTCAGCGCCTTGAACGACAACGCGCTGGCGCTCGGCTGCGTCACGTTGATGAACGCCGTCCACGTGCTGTCCGTCGACCCGGCCACCGTCGTCAACAGGTCCGCCTTGCCGTCGGCGTTCAGGTCGACGGCCTGCGTCCGGCCGCGCGCGAACCGCGAGAGCTCGACATCGACCAACGTCGAGCTCGGCGCCGCGGCGAACGGTCGCGTCCGGTCCCCACGGCCCGCATGGTGCGCGAGCTCCGTTCGCGTGCCCGACGCCGTCGCCTGCACGAGGTCCGTTCGACCGTCGCCGTCGAAGTCGCCGGGGAGGAACACGCCCGTCGCCTGCGCCGCTGCGTCGAACCGCGGAACGTCGCTCCGCGACACCCCGCCGACGGTCCGCTCCACCGTGAGCGGCGCGCCGCTGGTCGTGAACAGGCTCGCCTCGGCGAGATCACCGCTGTTGTACGACGGCACGCTGGTCGCCTCGCGCGCCGAATACCGCACGATGTCCGCGAGGCCATCCGAGTTGATGTCCATCAGCTCCGAGCCGCCGCTCGGACCGAAGCCGGAGACGTCCGGCACGTCCATGTCATAGACCAGCTCGTGGCCGGAGAGGTCGTCGGCTGCCCACGCCGTGTAGCGGAACCGGATCAGCGGCTCGGCCGGCGTCGGCCGATCGAACGGCGCTTCGCTGCGCCCGAACCGGTACACGCCCAGCAGCTTGCTCTCGCTGCTGAGGGCGGCCGCCGTGCGCTGCCAGTCCGACTCGAAGTCTTCGCTCGCCAGCGCCTGACAATCCGCGTGCGTCACCACCTCCGGGCCGCCCTCGCCGTGCACCGCGTGCACGAAGCACCACGTGTACATCGGCTCGCCGTCGAAGCTCGCCGTCAGCTTCGTGTAAAGCTGCCCCGGCCCCTGCGGATAGCCCATCAGATGGCTCACCCGTCCTTCGGTCCGCGGCACCGACTCCAGCGTGTACACCGAGCGTCCCCCGGCGAACCGCACGCTCCTGAGGTACGAGCGCTCGCCTTCCTTCGTGTACTCGTACGACACCGCGTCGCCCGTCGGCGAGATGGCGCGGATGAGCGGCCACCGCGTCGGGAAGAACCCCTGCGCGACCGCCACCCCCTCCGCGACGCTCGCGTCCTCGCTGTAGATCTCCCGCCGGCCGTCCGGATACACCACCTCGAATCCGGTGAACGCCACGCTCTGCAGCGCGCCCGACGCATCGCGCATCGCCACGGTCCCGCCTTGCGGATACCGGTAGAGCCGGACGGTCGTCTCCGCGGCGTCGAGCCGGTATTCGATTTTCGTCTTGCCGCTCACCGTCTCCTTCTTCACCCAGACCAGACGCTCGGCGCCCAGCGACAGGCGCGCCGTCACATCCTGCGTGTCCGCCTCGCGGCCCCGGTACGGCACCCCCAGGTCCGTCGTCATCTGGATCGAGGGCACGCTCAGGCTGAACCCCACGCCGAACCCTTGCGAGAGGTCGGCGGGCGCTTGCGCATACGACAGCGCCACCCCCGCATCGGAGGATACGCGCCTCGGCAGCACCGGAAACGAGAGGCTCGCCGAGAGCTCACCGCGATCCGGCGAGACCGTGACGCCGAGCCCGAGCTGCGGCCCAAGCGCCGAGACATCGCTGGGCGACCCGCCCGCTGACGACGCCTGGCGCGACAGCTCCTCCTCGGAGCTCGTGACGTCGTCCCCGGGAACGTTGCCCCCGCATGCGGCCAGCGCGAAGGGGAGGCCAAGAGACCACAAGATTCTTCGTTTCATCGTGCGTCATCCATCGAGGTGTGCCCCCGGCACGCGCTCGGCATGAGGGGCAGGAAAGCACGAGGCGGATCCGATGCATCGGACTTGACCCTTCTGACAGGCGCGTCCGAGTGACCCGATCCGCCGTCGTGCTCACGCTGGCATCACCGCCTACGACGAGGACCTGCGAGCGGTATTGATGTCAAAAGGACCAGCACCGGTACCGGTCGTACGAATCGCGCGATGCGGCGCGCCGGACCCGGGGCAGGGGGGAGCTCTCGGCTCCCCCCTGGCGATACGACCCAGGCGCGTGATGCGCTCACTCGAACGGATTGCTCGAGTCGACATTCGGCTCGGGGAGGCGCTGCGCGAATGCGTAAGACAGCCACCCTCGGATACGCGGATCGACGCTCGCTATGCTGCGAGACACCGTATCGAAGTTTTGAATCTCTGAGCGGAATATCTCCACCTCTGCGTGCTGTGCTTGGACGTGCGCGCCCAGCGTCGTTGTGTTGTACAGGCGACTACGGAAGTCGGGATTGGTTTGCGTTTCCCGAGCAAGCAGCGCAGCCGGCCTGTCGGAGACACCATACGGGTGGAGCGTGTCGAGCAATTGATTCACCTGTCTCACGGCAGAGGCATAGTTTCCGTCGACCGCCAGAACTGACAGTTGTCGATCGAGCTCTGCGCGGATCTGGGAGTTCCACCCATTCGATGGAGCGTGCGAGGTCGTGCTCGAAGAAGCCGCCCCCGACCCGGAGTGCGACGTCCCCTCCGTCTGCTGGTGATTCGTCGACGACTGGCCGTGCTGGCGGTGGTGCGACCGGTGGTGGCGCGACGAGCGGTGTTGGCTGCTCTCTCCATTGCCCATGAGACCGGCTTCATCGGTGAAGTTGACCGGATCGTGCCCCACGTACGTGTACGGGTGGCACTCCAGCAGGCGGTCCACGCAGAACTCCGGTCGCATGAGCGCATACGGATCGGGGGTCGCGAAGCTCGCCAGCGTCGAGACATACTCGCGTGCGCCCATGTGCACGAGCCCCGTGTCAGGGTCGCGCAGCTGGCCGGTGAAGCCAAGGACCATCTCGGTGCTGGCAAGCCCCGATGACGCGTCACGGATACCCTGCGCGAGCGTCCCGAACGGCGTCGGGTCGGCCGAGAGGACCATCTCGCCACGCTCGTCGACCACGCGCCGCACGGCCCCGAGCTGATCGTCGACGAGCGCGAGCACGCGCGCCTCGTTGACGACGAGCGCGACGCGCCGCTTGTCGAGGCGCACGAGGCTCTGGCGCTCCACCCCATCGTCGCGTGTCGTCTGCGTGGGATAGACGACGAGCGACTCCGGGATCTCGCGCTCTCCCTCGCGGCGGAGCGAGCGCCTCGAGACCCGATCGCCGGCGACTTCATAGCCGTAAACGATGGCCCCGCCGTCGACCTCGACGCGACGGAGCCGCCCCCAGGGGTCGTACTCGGCGCGGCGGAACGACCCGAACGCGGCGAGGCGCCCGAACTCGTCCACTTCGCCAGGGCTCCCCTCCGGAAGCGGCAGCCCGCCGCCCGCGACATCGACGCTGAACGGGCGCGCCTCCGCCGCCTCGCCCAGGGCGTCGACCTGGCCGGACGGCGTATACTTGTAGGTGTGCGCCGCGCCTGCCACGACAGCCCCGGTGAGCTCGCCTCGCGCGCTGTACTCATACGACGCGACATCCGATGCGTCTCGCGCGGCGATGATGCGCCCGTCCGCGCGACGGTCGTAGGTGATATCCTGGAGCGCTCCGCTCGCGCACGACGCCTCGCCCGCGCACGCCTTGAGCTGCACGAGCTGCCCCGAGCCCGCGTCATAGCCGAGCTGCCGGTGAAGCCGCGCTTGCGGGATACGGTAGCTCGCGAGATCGCCGCGCGCGTTGTACGTGATGTCCGCGAGGAGCGGAACGGCCGCGCGCCCGCCAGCGGACCACGCGATCGACGAAGGAGCCCCCGATGGAGTGCGCTCGAAGGTGAACTCACTGCCAAACGGATCACGGTACGAGGCAAGCGTCCCGTCGAGGTCGTACGTGAACCGCTCTTCGTACTCGCGGCGCGCGTCCTCGGCTTCGAAGGTCACCCGCCGGCCCGTGAGCTGACCATCGCGGTCGTAGGCGAAGGCCTCATGCACGCGGTGCCCGTCCACGCGATCCAGGATCGTCGCCTCGCCGAGGCGCCCGATGAGCTCGGGGCGCGCCTCATCCCCGTCGCGACCGTCGTAGGTGAGCTCGATCTCGTCCCAGCCATCCGGGCGCGACGACGACGACGTGAAGACAGAGATCGGGCGATCGAGCGCGTCATAGGTCGTCGCGATGCTCTCCGAGACCCTGGACGCGCGGTCCCAGGTGCGCTGATCGGTCACGCGCCCGCGCGCGTCACGGATCCACAGCCGCGTGAGGCCGCCGGGGAGCGACGTCATCACGACGCTCCCGGCCGAGTCGTAGGCCACGCGGCGCGGCGCCCCGGAGCCCGCGAGCACGATGGCGCGCAGACGCCCGCGCTCGTCCCGCTCGTAACGATGCCCGTGCCCGAGCTCGTCGACGATCGCGTAGATCTCGTTGTTGCGCGCGACCTCGCGCCGCGTCTCGCGGCCCGCTCCGTGCCCTGCGCCGAGGTCCCGCTCGATCTGTCGGCCCCAGGGCTCCATGGCGACGCGCGTCACCAGACCCGTCGCGTCCGTGCGGGTCGTTCGGCGCCCGAGCCCGTCGTAGACCGAGGTCTCCCCGCGCGCCGCGCCCTCGGGCGGCGAAGGGAAGCGACCCGCGTCGAACGCCTCGCCAACGGACATTTCGCTGGAGTAAGGGAGCGCGTCGAAGGTCAGCTCGCCGCGGCGCCCGTGGCGGGTGAACGAGACGATGCGTGCGCCCCCCGCCTCGTGCGCCACCGCCTCGCCGAGGACGAGGCCGTCAGCGCGGAAGGCGGCGAGGCGCTCGACGGGGGGGCGCCCCGCCTCCGCGCCTTTCACGACGATGCGGACCAGCGCGGGGGTTTGCGCGCCGGCGTCGCGGTGAGCGTAGCGGCTCTCTGCGCCGCTGGAGCGCGCCACGCGCACGACACGATGGCGAGCGTCATACTCGTTGAGCGTCACGTCGCCCTGCGGCGTCCGGTGATGTGTGGGGAAGATGCTCCGCGCCGGGACGACGCCCTCGGCCTGCGGGGCGAGCGTCGTCAGCGCGCAGCCCGTCGTGCCGTAGCAATACTGCGTCGCGTGACCGAGCGCGTTCCGCGTCTCGAGCAGGAAGACGCCGGTCGGGTCATAGATGTTCGTGCTCAGGAGCCCGTGCGCATCCGAGCTCTCCACCGCGTTGCCGAACGCGTCGTAGCGGTACGCCTTCACCTGCGTGCGCGGCGCCTCCAGCGGCGCCCGCACCGCGGCGGGCAATGCGGCGAGCGCCTCCGCCTCGATGAGGAGGGGCTGGGTCGAGCGGACCGGCAGCGGATGGTCGGCTCCATACTCGTAGGACGTCTTGTCCAGCACCCGCCCCGACGACCCCGAGAGCAGCGCGATTTCCCGTCGCGCCGTGAGCACGCCGCGCGCCTCCCAGCCCGCGTCGTACGCGAAGGTGTTCACGTGACGCCGCGCCGGCACCTCCGTCCCGTTCGGCCCGGCGACCGCGGACGCCGACTCCTCCTGGCGGACGAGCCGGTTGTAGGTCGTGTCGTACGTGAAGGTCTGCGTCACGGTCGCCGCCTCCGCGCACGGCCCCGCGGCGCACGCGGGCGGGCAGCCCGCCCCGCCGCAATGCGCGTCCCGCAGGCTCGCCTGCTGCAGAAACGCCGGCGTCTTCGGCCCGGGCGCCGGTGGCACCAGGGCCCATTTCTCCTCGTGCACCGCGAGCAGCGCCTCGACCTCGTAGGGCTGCTCGCTCCAGGTCTCCGCCGTGTGCGACACCCCCTCGATGCCGCTCGGCCACATGCCCGCGCTCGCCGCGATCCGCGCGGCCTGCGCGCCCGAGAGCCGCGGGTGGAACGACTCCTCGGTGCGCAGCTTGCCGGCGAAGAACCGCCTCACTTGCGCAGCCGCCGAGGAGACCTGGTAAGCGCGCCGGCGAACGACGCTGGCCGAGCTGTCGTCGCCCACATCGAGCTCCTCGCACTTACCGAAGCCCGCGAAGTTGCGCTCTCGCTCGTTGAAGTAGGGCGCGTGGTACTGAAACTCCTGCACCCGCGGCGGCTCTGCCCCCACCGCCGTCAGCTGCCGCTTCACGACCGTCACCGGATACGGCAGCGCCCGCACCCGCGCGTCGTCCCGGCCGAAGCGGCGGGCGTCGCGGATCAACTCATCCGTGCTCGTCGCGTACTGCACCGCGTGCCTGAGCCCCGGGCCCTCCTCCGCCTCCGACAAGAGGTCAGGGCCGATCAGGTTCTTCACCCCGTCTCGGTTGAAGTCGATGACCTTGATCCGGCCTCCGCCCGCGTTCGGCTCGTAGACGAGGATCTCCTGCATGCCGTCGGCGTCGATGTCCAGGACCCGGGTGTTCCACTTGTTCTCCGGATCGACGGACACCCCTTCGTCCAGCGGCATCCGCCGCTCGGCGGCGAAGCCCTTCTCCCCTTGTCCGAGCCACACGCCGAGCTCGTTGGCCGCCGCCGTCACGTTGACCAGGTCCATGTCCCCGTCGCCGTTGACGTCGATCAGCCACATCGCGTTGATGTTCTGGCTCGCCGAGAGCCCAGGGACCGACACGAAGCGGCCCTGCGCGCACACCGGGTCGTTCGCGCTCGGGTCCCCGAACAGGAGCGATCCGGTCGCGAGCTTCGCCGCCGAGGATGAGCCTGCCGGATACGCCGCCACCTTGCCCTGGTTCTCGTAGACACAGATGCCCTTCTCTCCGGCTCCGCTCGACCGGATCACCGCAAAGTCGGTCAGTCCATCGCCGTTTGCGTCCAGGAAGCGATAGGCCGGGTTGTCGAGCTCCGTCCCCGCTCCCTGCCGGTACGGGAAGGTCAACCCCACGAGCGGCTTGAACGACAGCGCGGCGGCGCCCGGCTCCGTCACGTTGATGAACGCCGTCCAGGTGCTGTCCGTCGACCCGGCCACCGTCGTCAACAGGTCCGCCTTGCCGTCGGCGTTCAGGTCGACGGCCTGCGTCCGGCCGCGCGCGAACCGCGAGAGCTCGACATCGACCAACGTCGAGCTCGGCGCCGCGGCGAACGGTCGCGTCCGGTCCCCACGGCCCGCATGGTGCGCGAGCTCCGTTCGCGTGCCCGACGCCGTCGCCTGTACGAGGTCCGTTCGACCGTCGCCGTCGAAGTCGCCGGGGAGGAACACGCCCGTCGCCTGCGCCGCTGCGTCGAACCGCGGAACGTCGCTCCGCGACACCCCGCCGACGGTCCGCTCCACCGTGAGCGGCGCGCCGCGGGTCGTGAACAGGCTCGCCTCGGCGAGATCACCGCTGTTGTACGACGGCACGCTGGTCGCCTCGCGCGCCGAATACCGCACGATGTCCGCGAGGCCATCCGAGTTGATGTCCATCAGCTCCGAGCCGCCGCTCGGACCGAAGCCGGAGACGTCCGGCACGTCCATGTCATAGACCAGCTCGTGGCCGGAGAGGTCGTCGGCTGCCCACGCCGTGTAGCGGAACCGGATCAGCGGCTCGGCCGGCGTCGGCCGATCGAACGGCGCTTCGCTGCGCCCGAACCGGTACACCCCCAGCAGCTTGCTCTCACTGCTGAGGGCGGCCGCGGTGCGCTGCCGGTCCGACTCGAAGTCTTCGCTCGCCAGCGCCTGACAATCGGCGTGCGTCACGATCTCCGGGCCGCCCTCGCCGTGCACCGCGTGCACGAAGCACCACGTGTACATCGGCTCGCCGTCGAAGCTCGCCGTCAGCTTCGTGTAAAGCTGCCCCGGCCCCTGCGGGTAACCGATCAAGTGGCTCACCCGCCCTTCGGTCCGCGGCACCGACTCCAGCGTATACACCGAGCGTCCCCCGGCGAACCGCACGCTCCTGAGGTACGAGCGCTCGCCCGCCTTCGTGTACTCGTACGACACCGCGTCGCCCGTCGGCGAGATGGCGTGCACGAGCGGCCACCGCGTCGGGGAGAAAGATGATGCGCCCGCCACCCCCTCCGCGACGCTCGCGTCCTCGCTGTAGATCTCCCGCCGGCCGTCCGGATACACCACCTCGAACCCGGTGAACGCCACGCTCTGCAGCGCGCCCGACGCGTCGCGCATCGCCACGGCCCCGCCTTGCGGATACCGGTAGAGCCGGACGGTCGTCTCCGAGGCGTCGAGCCGGTATCCGATCCTCGTCTTGCCGCTCACCGTCTCCGTCTTCTCCCAGATCAGACGCTCGGCGCCCAGCGACAGGCGTGCCGTCACATCCTGCGAGTTGCTCAGGCGAGCACGGTAGGGCACGCCCCAGTCGGTCGTCATCTGGATCGACGGCACGCTCAGGCTGAACCCCACGCCAAACCCCTGCGAGAGGTCGGCGGCCACGGCCCCATACGACAGCGCGACCCCCACTCTGGAGGATGCGCGTGACGGCAAGGCGGGAAACGGAAGGCTCGCCGAGAGCTCACCGCGATCCGGCGAGACCGTGACGCCGAGCGCCGGTCGCGCCCCCAGCGCCGACAGATCGCTGGGCGATGGGGCCGTCGACGACGGCTGGCTCGAGAGCTCCTCCCCGGAGCTCGTCACGTCGTCCTCTGGTAGGTTACCTCCGCACGCGATCAGCACGAATGCTAAGCCGCCAGGCCATAAACTTCTTCGCTTCATCGCCAATTCACTCCTTTCAACGAGTAACCGCCAAGACCTTCTCGACGAGCGCCCGCGCGGCGCCCTCCGCGCCGATGCGCCCATCGGCAAACTCCGCCCAGAGGGGAGCGAGGGCCGTCTCCGCGGCGCGCACGCTCGCCCGATCCATCGAGACCGCGGGTGCGCGCAGCGCGCTCTCCTGCTCCACCTGCTCGGGCGCCCTGGCGTCCGCGCCGCCCTCGGCCCCGCCCGGCGGCTCCGACAGCGGCACCTTCCCGAGGGCGGCGAAGACGCGCTTCTGCCCGTCGCCGCGGAGATAGGCGATGATGCCGACCGCCGCGCTCGCCTCGCGATCCTTCAGCGCCGGCGCGCGCTGCACGCCGTACGTGCGCCGCACGCCCCTGAGCGGCGGCCCCCCGCGCGCGAGCGACGGCAGCGGCGCCACGCCGAGGCGCTCGCCGAGCGCGCGCCGGAGCTCGGGGATCCGCCACTCGCCGAGGATCGCGAACGGCGCCTGCCCCTCCACGAGCAAGCGCGCCGCGCAGCCCGACGCGCACGCGTGAGGCGAGAGGCCGTACGTGAAGCGCAGATCACCGAGGAGCGCGAAGGCGTCCTGCGCGATCGTCTCTGCTGCCTGGGACGGCGCCTCAGGCCAGAAGACGTCCGAGAAGAACGGGAGCAGGTGATAGGCCTCCTCGGGGAGCGCGAGGCCATACGCCACCTCCCCCTTCGCCTTCATCGAGAGCGCCTGCGCCACGAGATCCGGAAAGCTCGCCGGCGGCTCGGCGACGCGGCTGCGGTCGTACGCGAGCACCGCATAGTCCGCGGCGAAGAGCGGTGCGACGGCGCCCGCCTCCGCGGGCTCGAAAGGACGCAGGACGAGGTGCGCGCCGCGGGCCCCCGCGAAGCTCTCCTCTGCCGCGAGGGGCCTGTAGGTCACGCGCACGCGCACGCCCGGCTGCCCCTTCAGGTAAGGCTGGAGGAGGTCCTCGACGCGCGCCCCGAAGTCAGCGCTCACCGACTGCGCGAGCTCGAGATCGACCCCTCGATCGATCTCGGCGCGGCGCAGCACGACGTACGCGAGCGACAGCGCGAGCGACACGATCCCCACCGCCGCGGCCGCGGCGACGATTCTCTTTCTCTTCGTCATGGTCCTTCTCGCCTTATTCGCCCGTGGGATCCCACAGCGTCGCCGATTCAAAGGTGCAGGCGCCCTGCCTCAGGCCATACGTGATCTCGTCGAACTCCGGCCTGTCGAAGGTGATCCTCGCCGTCCCTCCCGAGAGCCGCGAGGGACAGCGGAGCACGTGTCCGAAGTTGACGACCTGGGTGTTCACGAAGTTGAGCTGGCCTCTGCCCGCCACCGAGAGCATGACCGACTCACGATCGAAGTAGCCGGGAGCGCTCGTGAACGTGCTGTCGACCGCGAGGAGCCCATCCTCGGTCCACGTCGCGCGGTCGTCGCTCCACGCCACCGCCATGGGCCCTGACACGTGCATCCCGACGACGAACGCCTGCACATCGGCGCTGAGCGTCAGCGCGCGGAAGTTCGAGACCGAGCCCCCGATCCACTCCCCCCGGAGATCCACGAGGTCATCCGCCGTGAGCCCAGGCTGGGCGAGCGACTCGATGGTATGGGCCCCGGCGACCGGCCACGAAACAATGGATACGCGTGCCCGGTCGGCCGACACCCCATCGGTGAAGGCGCGCACGCTCGAGCTGTGGAGCGCGAGCGTGCCTCCCGAGAACACGATGCCTTTGTAGAACACCGGCGCGGTGTCGCCGCCGATGACCACGTCGCGGACCCGCAGGACGAGCCCTCGCGCAGGGCTGCCCGTCGCCTGCACGGCCACGCGCGCGAGCGGCGCCGGCGGGCCCGCGGTGCTCCCGGTGGGGGCGCGCGACACGAGCCGGAGATGCTCGAGATCGATCGTCAGATCCCCCTGCACCTGGACGGCCGGCTGCGCTTCGGTGCACGCCGTGCTCGATCCGAAGCCGCAGGTCGGTTGCGCCACGCTGATGATCGAGCCCTCCGGCTCGCCGACCATGCGCACCCTGCGCATCCTCGCGGGGAGCGCCGCCGCGTCCAGGGTGAACGGCGGCCGGCTCAACGTGGCGCGCTTGCCCACGCGGACCTCCAGGGCCTCGGCGTCCACGGCGCAGTTCCGCGTCAGGGTGGCGACGGTCGTGGTCGACAGGTCTGCGCCCTCGCGGAGCGTGACCGAGCACGTGCGGTCCGGCACGAGGCATGGAAGCGAGACCAGCGGCGGCGCCGTGTCCCCGCTCTTGCCGGCGTTGTAGGCTGCGATGAGCCGCGCCAGCCACGTCCCGCCGCCGTCGTGGCCCGCGAGGCCGAAATGGCGCTCCCAGGTCTCGCCCGCGGTGCAGATGGGCAGATCCAGGACGACGCCGCCGAGCGGCGCGCGCCGGCTCGTCGTCCCGTTGAGCTCGAGGCGGTCCGTATAGCCCTTTCGCTCCGCGTCCAAGCACCCGCCCGTGCTCGGATCGAGCGAGCCGCTCTCGCACTCGAGATAGCCGTCCCTCAGGACCTTGTGCGCCGGGACCCAGTCCGCCGCGCCACACAGCGACAGGCACACGTCGAAGAACGGCATGTCGGGCCGGATCTCTTCGTCTTCCGGGACGACGTTCGTCGACTCCCACGAGCTCGGCACGGCAAGGAGCTTCCGGAGGTCGCCGAGCGCCTTGGCGCGCCCGGCGTCGGTGAGGTCGTTGTAGGGCTGTCCGTCGAGCGACTCGACGAAGAACGACGTATTCCCCTTCTTGACGAGCACCATCCACCGGAACTCCACGCTCGGCAACCAGGCCGAGTGAACCTCCCAGCCGTCGTAGGGCTCGGCCGCGCGCTCGTTCGCGCACGAGAGCTGGATCGGCGTGGCGCCCGGCTCGGGCGTCCAGCCGGGGCTCCCCAGAGGAGGGGCGGGCGCGCGCCGCGCGCGCTCGGCGATCCCGAGGTGCTTCATCAGCCCCCCGCAGCGGTTGGGGATGACGAGATAGCGCCCGGGCCCGCTCGCGGGGGGCTCGCCATCGAGCCGGTACTCGAGGCGCGACAGGCCCTGCGTCCTCGGCTCCGCGTAGACATTCGCATCCGCGGCGATCCGATCCGGACACGCGATCATCGGCGCCGTCGCGTCGATGACGACGTCGGTCCTCTCGGCGATCGCGCTCCGCCTCACGCCGAGGAGCTCGCGCACGACGCGCTCTTCGAGGCACCCCTCCAGGCGGAGCAGGATCGTCGTCCCGTCATCCTGCGGCAGCTCGGCGGCATACCGCATCTCCGAGCCCGCCGCGCCGAGCGCGCGGTAGCGAAACAGCGTCGGCTTGGCGGCCGCGAGGGCATGCTCGCTCTGTATCACCAGCTCGCCCGCATCTCCGCCCGCATCTCCGCACGCGCTCGCAACGACCGGAACGAGCGCCCATAACCATCTTCGCGTCATCATCTTGGCCTCGCTCCGTAACATCACGGGTGGAACTCGCTCATGCAGGTGTCGACCGCCCTCGCGTTCATCGCCGTGTTGGAGACGTACGACGCCGGGAGCCCCGCGCCCGTGCACAGCGCGGCGGCCGTCCGCGTGCCGGCGACGACGGTCCCAGCGACGTCGGCCGCGCAGAGCGCGTTCACGTCCTTCACCGGGCGGCCGGCGACCGCGTCGGTCTGGTTGCAGGCGTTCGTGAAGAACGTCCGGTTGCGGTTCCGGATCTCGCAGAAGTAGATGCTGCACTGCCGCTTCAGGGTGTCGTTCTCCACCGCGCTCCGGTTGGCGAGGAGCGCCATGTCGCGCTTCATGAGATCGAGCTTCTGCAAGAGGGTCATCTCGTTCGGGACCGCCGGCAGCTCGGCGCGCGCGAGCATGTCGCGCAGGCCCTCATGGCTCCTCTGCAGCTCGACGCGGACGTCCTTGCCCTGGTGCTCGTAGAGACCGCTGACCCAGCGATCGACGAAATCGAGGACCTTCTGGCTCCGCAGCACCGCGCGCTCGTACCCATCGTGAAGGCCCGCCACGGCCGAGGGGAGCGGCCCCGAGCAGAGCCCCGTGGTCTCGCTCCCAGGGAGGCAGAACATCGAGGCCATCCCCTCGTAGGAGGTGACGAGGAGGTCCTTCTTTCGCACGAGGCCGTCGAGGAGCGCCGCCGAGTCCCGGAGCGAGCTGTCGGCCATATCGATCTTGCGCGCCAGCATCGCCTTGAGCGGCGGAATCGCCCTGTCGCCGGGCGGGGCGTCCTCCGTCGCGCTGCCGAAATAATCCGTGAGGATGTCGCGGGAGACGGTCTCCGCCGCCGCGTCGATGGCCGCCGGCGAGGGCGACGACACGACACCGCACGTGGCGTCGTACCCCCCGTGCAGGTGCTCCGCGTAGCACTGCGCCATGCTCTCGGCGTGCCCCGTCAGGCTGAAGTCCGAGGTGTCGTAGCTCATCTCGAGCCCCTCCCACCGCACGCGCGTGAAGCTCGCCTTGGCCATGCCCCGGTGCATGCAGAACGCCTCGCGGGGAGCGAGCCTCGTGGTGAGCTCGGCCTGATACCGATCTTCGAGCTGCGCGAGCTTGCGGCAGTGGAGGAGCCCCTCGAGCAGCGCCGCCGTGTTCCTCTGCGACGGGAGCAGGCCGACCGTCGCGGCCTTCTCGAGCTCGTGGAGGCCGTGGTCGACGTCGCCGTCCCGACGATGCGCCTCGCACACGCCGTTCAGGAAGTGCACCGGCGCGCGCGGCCCCACCTTGATCTTCTGATCCCCATCGACTCTCTCGAGGGGATAACCCTGCCGCGGGAGCGCGTCCCACCGCGACGGATCGCATGGACCGGACCAGAGCTGCGCCCGGAGGTGCGTCTTCCGCTCCTGCAGGTCGCAGGACGCGAGGTTGCGCGAGCACTCGTCGTCCTCCTGGGCCGCCGCCATCCTCGCCCCCGGGAGCGTCGCGAACACCGCCGCGACGACCAGCGGGATGTAGGACGCCAAATCCTGTCGAACCATCGGCCAGACTCCTTCTCTCATCAGATGAAACGCATCAGCTCGCCGGACTGCGCATGGAGGTCAGCGCACCGGCTTGCGCACGAAGATGAACCCGAGCTTCAACGACGGAGCACCCTGACTCAGGCAGCGCACCAGGTTCTCGTCCGCGGTGATCTCGTACGTCCCCACGAGCGGATGGCCCACGAACGGATACGCGTTCTGGATCAGGCCGTCGGTCAGGCGCCGCTCGAGCCCCTCCGCGGTGTACGGGCCGCGACGGAAGCGGAGGTACTCGTCGTTCATGAGATCCATGTCCGAGCCGCCGTACACCGGGATCAACGCCGTGACCGGCCGCTTCACCACGAGGCTCGGCACGATCTCGCTGCTGTCTCTCGACAGGCGCGAGAAGACGGTGCCAAACCCGAGGTGGGTTATCTGCATCTGCTGAGAGCGGCACGACGTGCTCGAGATCCCGGCCAGCACGTGCACGAGGCGCATCGGCTCGCTCTCGTTCATCGTCATCTCGTCCCAGAGGACGAAGTTGCCGAGGTTCCGGCTATCCTCCTGCGAGGCAGCGAAGGGCGAGATCTCGAAGCGCGCGCGTCCATTCTCGAGGAGCTCGGATACGAACCCGCTCGTCTTCTCCAGCGTGAATTCGGCCACGCTGCCGGCCATCGTCTCGGTGCTCCAGGCGAGCGAAGAGGGCCGGCAGACCTCGCTCGTGCCGACCGTCCCGCAGTCGCTGAGGAACGAATCCAGCTCGGCCGCCGTCCCGATGAACGTCCTGTCCGGAGACAGGTGCCCGACGTCGCCGGCGAAGTCGCTCAGCACGTTGTAGCGGTTCCGATAGAGATTGTAGGTGAAATTGACGTTCTCGACCACGCGGCGCTTGGCCTCGAGGAACTCGCTCGCTCCCCGCGTGAGCTCCGCCTGCATGTTCTCGAAGTCCCAGAAGAGGACCTCGGCGGCGTGGTTCACGGGCGCCATCTCGACGAGCCCCATGATGCGAGCGCGGCTCGCCAGCACCGCGTCGCGCATCTCCCGCTCGATAGCCAGCAGCTCGTGCTCGAGATCTTTCGCCTCTTCCACCATCCGGATCTGCCGGCGGAGGTCGTCGATCTGGACGAAGGTCGCCGCCCTCTCGTCCTCGATGACCGACGTGAGGAACGCCATCTGACCCTCCGAGATGTTGATGGTGTTCTGCCGGATCTTCTCCCGGATGTCGTTCAGCACCTCGCGTGTCGCGTCGTAGTGCCCCTCCAGATCGTGCACCTTCCCCTGGTAGTGGCTGATCCGACCGATCTGCGCCTCGATCGACGACCGCATGGCGAGGAGGTTCCGCTTGTCCTGCTGGATCTTGCTCACCTCGATGTCGAGCTCCCCGAGCGCGAGGGTGAGCCGCTGGATCTCGATCTGGGCCTGCTCGCGCACGTTCTCCTGCTCGTCGATGTCGAAGTCGACGAGCGCCGACTCGTCCGACTTGGTCTGGAGATCGGCCACGAGCGCCGCGCGGTCGGCCTGCAGCTTGGCGACCGTCGCCGCGATCTCTGCCCGGTCCAGCCTGCACTGGATCGCGTGCAGCTTCTCCTCGCCGGTGATCTCGACGACCTCCTTGTCGAGCTGCGCGAGCTGGACCGAGATCTCGGCGAGGGCCCGCTTCTTTGTCCACTCTTCGATGAGCCTGTGGATGTCGAGGGCCGCGATCTCCCTCCTGAGCTCCTCGACCCGAACATCGAGCTCGTGCCTCTCCTGCGCGATCATCTCCTCGAACTGCAGCTCTCCGAACTGCCAATCGTAGACCTGCGCAGCCGTGTCGGCCGCGACCTTCGCCGCCGCCGCCGCCGCCTCGACGATGCGGAACGTCTTGACGGGGAATATGCCCATGATGCCCGTGTCGCCGTCCGGGATGGCCGCGAGGACGGCCGCCGTGGCCGAGAGCGCGAGCGCGGTCCCCTTCACCGCATCAAGGCTGTTTTGTTCGGCCATCGCGTCGTCGAGCGCGCGCATGCGGGTCTTGATCTGATTGATCGTCGTTTGCCACATATCGCGCTGGTGGTCGTAGATCTTGAGGTTCTGCTTGTAGAGCTCCTCTGCGACCCGCTTCAGGTTCTCGTCCTTCGTGGAGCAGCTCGTGCCAGAGCCGTCGATGCATGCCCTGATCTTGTCGATCTCCTCCTTGGTCTTGGTGGAGAGCTCCTTGCGCGCCATACAGATCTCATCGAGGAGCGCCGGCTTGGGCGTCTCGATGGACGGCGGATTCGTGCACGAGGCGCCGGAGATCGGATCGGTGAACCCTTGCGCCGCCCCGGTGTAGAACGCGAGCTCGGCGTCGACCGAGCAGATCTGGTGCACGACGGGGACGCGCATCGATTCAAACACCGTCTCCTGCGAGCTCCGTAGCCGGCTCGTGATGATCTCGGAGCCATCGATGCGCTTCTGCTCGAGCGCGATCTGTCGGTCGATCTGCGCCTTTCGGTTGTCGACGAGCTCGAGCTCCTTGTCGTCGGACGCGATACGGTTCGAGAGCTCGTCGATCTGCAGCTCGAGGCCGTCGCGCTGCATCTCGAAGTTGAAGGCGGCGAGCGTCATGTCGATGTTGAACTGGATCTCGGCTATCTGCTCGCGCACCGCGTCCTGGTCGAGCGCGAGGAGATCCTGCTCGCGCTGGCCCCTCAGGAGCACGATCTGGTTCTGGAGCTCCTTCGTCTCGCGCTTCAAGGCGAGCTCGAGCACGCGGATCCTCTGCTCGAGCTCGAACGTCGATATATCGCTCTGGAGCGCGCTCAGCTTCTGCTGCACGTTGTTCTTGAGCTGCTCGGCCATGTCCTGGATCTGCGCCACCTTGTACACCTCGAGCTCGATAGCCCGAGAATGCTGCAGGTTGGCCATGTCGAACTTCTGGTTCTGAAGATCGGTGTATTTCCGCGCCCACGCCTCGAGCATGTTCTGGATGTTCAGGTCCTGCTGCTCGATCGCGGCCTCCTGCAGCCGCAGCTGCTGGCCGAGCCGCTCGATGCTGACGAGCGGGAGATCCTCGGGATCGATGTTGATGTACAGATAGCCTTTGCGCACCGAGTCGAGGCGGAGCGTCACGTCCTTCTCGACCGTGGCGAGCGTCGCGAGCTCGGCGGTGAAGAGGTCCCGATCGGGGAGCGAGTACCTGGCCTCGAGGACGAGCCAGAACGCTTGATCGTAATACGTGGACGCCTTGTAGTACTCGCTCCCTTTGTCCCCGTCCGCCGCGGGCGCGTCGCCGAGCGCCTCGCCGACCAGGTAGCTCATGTGGTCGAGCCGCGCGACGGACGCCTCGCGGTACCAGACGTCGCCCGCCGCCACGAGCAGCTTTGCCTTGAGCCCCTGGAGCTGCGCCATCGCCTTGAGATATCGGTTGAAGGCGATGTTCTTCTGCTCCTCGCCCGTCCCCGAGCTCGTCTGCCGCGGCAGGCGCGCGATCCCCTGCTCCACGATCTCGAGCCCCTTCGTGGCCTGCGTGAGGAGCTCTGCGGGGCTCGTCAGCGCGTCGTCGGGCGTCCCGCCCCCTTTCGCGTTGAGGAGCGGCAGCCCCGTGGCGCGGAAGCGATAGACGTTCGCGCGCTGGTAATAGCACTCGACGTCACAGACGCGCACCGTCATGGACTCGGGGCACGTCCCCCTCGCGCCGACGAGCGCTTCGAGATCGCCGAAGCTGTCCTCGAGGAGCGCCATGTTCGCGCGGTACTGCGCGATCTTGAGCTCCGAGACGAGGCGCCCCACCTCCGCGCGGACCGCGGCCTCGTTCGAGGGGACGCACTCGATCTCCTGCGCCTCCTGCGCGCGGGCGGGCGAAGGCAGCAGCAAGATGCCAAGGGCGAATGAAGACAGCAGTCGTTTCATGCGTTGCTCCAACAAGCTTTGCCGCGGGACTAAAGGCTATTGATGTACCCGATATAAGCCTTCGAGAGCCCCGAGACTCTCTCGACGAAGGCCATCTGGGTCGGGTCGCTCGCGCCCGCCGCGTCCTTGAGCGCGCCGTACGCGCGCGCCGCCTCGGTCAGACAGGCGTCGACGCGTCCGGCGTAATCGGCGAAGTTCTCCGGCGTGAGCGCGTCGGGGATCGTCGCGCACGCGCCGAGCCTCTCCTGGGTCGCCCAGTCGAGCCCGGGCGTATGCGCGATCGCGCGGAGGGTCTCCACCACGGCGCCGAGGAGCGCCGCGTGGCGCTCGAGCGTGGCGCGCGCCGCCGCCACGTCGGCGTCGACCCCGGCGGCGCTGGCGTTGTTGCGGATGCGATCGATCTCGCCGCGCTTCGCGCGGAGGCGCGAGATGAGCGGCTGTCCCGGCGGCGTCGTGGCCGGCGCCCGCTCCAGGCCGAGCGTGTCGCGCTCCACGAACTCGTAGAGCGAAGCCGTGTCCTCTACGGTCTTCTTGAGCAGGAAGATCTCGCGCGTCGGGAGCTCCACGGCCGAGTCCCGGAGGGCCGCCGCGTACTGCCGCTCTTTCTCGGCGAGGCTCTGCGACGTCGCGTCGATCTCCGCCTCCACGCGCAGGCGTATCCGCTGGTCGATGCCGGCGCGGACCATCGACTCGACCTCGGCTTTGCGCACCGCCTTGCGCATCGCGCAGAGGTTCGCCGGGATCTGATCGGCGAAGGGCCCGGCGTGGAACGTCCGGGCCTCGTCGAGGAGGGTCTCCCAGCCGGCGCGAACCGGTACGGGGAGGCCGAAGTCGGCGCCGAACCCGACATAGCGCGCGTGCTCGATCGCCCGCTGGTACGACAGGCACTTCTCCTCCCGCGTCTGCCCTTCGAGGTACGCGAGGCTATGGGCCACGAAGAGCTCGAGGTGCGCGGTGTTCGCCATCTGCAGGACCTCGTCGCTCCGGCCCGCCGCGGCGCCTTCGGGCTCGCGGTAGCTCCGGAGCGCCCCGACGAGGAGCTCGAGGAGCGCGACGCGGCGGTGGAGGTCGCGCGCCGTCTCCGGCGCGACGCCGGCGATGGGCAGGAGGCGCACGGTCGTGGAGGATCCGGTGACCTCCTCGATCGGCATGACGTCTTCCTCGATGATGCCGCCGCCCGAGCTGCCGCCGCCCGACGCGGGCGGGCGCAGCTCGTTCGAGGCGAAGGAGAGGAGCGCCGTATCGAGCGGCCGCCCCGCGGTCGCCCGGCGAAACGCCTCGTCGACATCGATGAACGACGGCACCTCGATCGCCGGGCCGCTCGGGGTCGGGAGCGAGGCTGCGTGCGAGGCGAGCGACGCGAGCGCCGAGAGCGGCACGATGGCCAGGACGACATGCCAAGCGCGCTTCTTCACGGCGTCCTCCTGCAGTACCAGGCCGGCCTCGAGGCATTGCAGTACCTCGCCATCCCTTCCTGCCAGAGCGTCTCGACGTGCGCGGCTGTCCGCGCGAGCTCGTCCCGGTTAGGCTTCGAGAGGGCGTCGTTCAGCGCGGCCCTGCCGGTCTGCTCGGGCGCCTCCATCGCCGTCCAGAAGTTCGTGGCCAGGATCAACGACGTCGAGACATCCCTGAGCTCAATCACCGTTCGTTCCTTGCGGCTCACGTAATCCTCCATCGACATGCCGCCGATCGCGGCGATGATCTCCGCCTCGATGACCGCGATCTCTCCACGCTTCTCCGGCGATATGAGATCCGTGAAGTGGGTCTTCTTGGCGCCGATCGTGCCGAGGATCTGCGATTTCCACGTCGCGTCGTACACGAAGCTGGGGAACGACTCGTCACCCCCGACGGGCTGCTCTGCCACCTTGACCGCACCGGCTCCGAAGAGGCCGTTGATGCGGTCGCGGATCCCGAAGAGGTATTGCCGCCCCACGTCGACCTCTGTCAGGTTGAGGCCGTAGCGCGTCTCCACGCTGGACGCCGTCGCCACGAACGCCTTCATCTGGTCGCCGAGCTGCGTCATCTTCTCGCCGAAGCCATCGCGGAGCGCGTCCGGCCCCGACGTCTTGTAGAAGAGCCCCCGCAGGCGCTCCACCGCGTACCGCCGGCCGTAGCGCTCCAGGCTGGCCGGCGTGTGCGACGAGTCCTCGCACCCTTTCACCGACTTGAGGGCCGCCATCATCTTGGTCGCGTGGTACGAGTACTTCATGTCGTCGGACGTGCCGAACGAGTGCTGCTCGCGGTAGAGCACCTGCTGCTCGGTCAGGAACGCCTCGAGGAGCTCGCTGGCGCGGACCGCGGCGTGGCACCGGAGGCTGTCGGCGCCCGTCCGGTTCGACAGCCCGAAGTAGGCCGTCCCGAGGAAGTACCGCTCCTGCGGCGTGAGCCCGAGGCTCTCCACCTCGATGAGATCGACGATCTCCTGGTAGTTCCCGCGAGCGGCGAGCATCTCGTAACAGAGGCGCTTGTTCTGCGTGAACACCGACCCTTCCGAGGCCGCCGCCCCGCACGCCGGAGGCGGGGCGATGGCGGCGTGCGCGGCGCCGGCCGAGCCGACGACGCAAGCGGCGCCGGCGACGATGCTTAGATAGCGGATCTTCATGATGTTACTCCCATCGGGGCGGGCGTCAGCGCTCTCTGCGGCAACCCGAGGCATCGGCCCCAGGGTTGCCGCCGGTCTCCACGAGGCAGATGACGGAGGCGTAGTTCGCGGGGATCCAGCCATCACGGATCATCGCCGCGATGTAGTCCGCCCAGCTCGCGTCTCCGACGCACGATCTGCCGCTCCTGTGGCAGGCGCGCGAGGTGACGTTCTCGATCTCGTAGAAGCAGCCGCTGGCGCGATCAGAGCACTTCTTGAGATATTTCGCGTGCTCCGCCTCCAGTGAGCGTCGCGTATAGTTCTTGTCCTTGTTGGCGGGCTCGTAGAACTCGCTGATCCACCACGCGACCCCTTCAGGCGCGGGGCACGCGCCGACGGTCACGGGCGTCTGCCCGCATCCGAAGGCCCAATCGTAGCTCGCGTTGAGCTCGTCACGCGACGGGGGCGTCGCGTTCACCACGCGGTCGTTCACCCACCTGTAGAGTCCGTACCGGGACGCCTGATCTGCGCTTTCGTTGATCTCGTTCGTGAAGTACGTCCGCTCCTCGCCGAAGACACGCCCGCCGTCCAGGTTCGTGCGGCGCGGGTTGCTCCTCTTCCCGTTGCCGACGGCGCGACCGAGGATGTCGTTGAGCGGGTCGGTGAGGCCGGCGGCGACGCCGAAGGCGAGCGACGCCATCGTCTGGGCCTCGGCCTCTCTCGGGTCGCCCGTGCCGCTGTGCAGCTCCTCGTAGAGCGACGTCGTGCTCTCAAGCTCTCCGTCGCTCGGCTCCCGCCCGAACACCCAGAAAAAGAGCTGCGCCATCCTGGCGCGCCCGGGGCCCCAGCACCCGACCTCCAGCATCCGCGACTGGCTGGCCGGGGCGTTCGGGTCGACGAAGAGATACGGCACGGCCGCCCTCGGGATCGACTGCGCCGCCGGCGCCCCTTCGGCGAAGAAGCTCGCCGCCCTCGGGCACGTGAAGCGAACCAGCGATTTGCCGCCGTCGAGCTGAAGATAGCGCGCCGAGGGCGACTGGTCGGCGGTCTGGAAGATCTTCACGCTCCTGTCGCAGGCGAGGTGCGGCTGCCGGTCGGGATCCGAGGCGGTGAAGCGCGGGTCGCTCGTCGAGAGCTCCTCGAGCGTCGCGGCGGGGTCGAAGCCGAAGGCCTGCTTCATCATGTCTGCGTTCGAGCCGCAGTTGATCGCGTAGCCCTTCCCGCCGGCGATCAGGTAGGGCGTCACGCGCGTCCTGATCCCGGTGAACGGGTAGCGGACCAGGTAGAGCTCCGCCTCGGCGGTGTAGCTCTTCTCGCTCGGCTGCTGCGGGAGATCGCGGCGTGCCCGCGGGAGCGCTCGCCCGGTGATCGAGTGGCAGTTGATCTCCCGCGCGGCGATCTCCTGCGCCTTCCAGACGTCGAGGACGGCGCGGTTGATGGGGATGCTCACCTGTTCGAGGTTGCTGCCGTCCGCCTTCGTCCACGAGAGCGCCGAGAGCACGTTGCTGCAGCCGACGCTGTAGATCGTCCCGGGGTCGTCGCGGAGACGGAGGTAGTACTCGGCCTCGCCCTTCCCCAGATCGGCGTCGACGCGCCGGTAGACCTGGAAGATTTGCTGGCGCGTGACGTTGGGATCTGCGTCGCAGCGCAGCGTATGGATGGGGACTTGCCCGCCCGCGTCGCGTTCGATCTGCGCCTTCATGGCGTCAAACGAGTCGTAGAACGCGGCCTGGTTGAGGTCGAGGGTCCGCGGATACCCGAAGCCCTCCAGCAGCGGCCCGTAGTTCGAGCCGCAGCCGATCTGGAACACCACGTTGGGCTTGTTGTCTTTGAAGCTCACGACGACCGGCACTTCTCGCGGCAGGTCATCTGCGAGGTCCGGATTGTCGTAGACGAGGACCTCGGTCACGTTCGCCCCGATGATCGCCGGCGCGGCCGTGCCCGTGATCGACTCATCTACCAGGGACTGCGCCTCGGTGGCGCAGCCAGACACCCAGCCCAGCGAGGCGGCCGCCAGCGCCGCCACGCACCGTTGTTGTACGATCTTCACCACGTCCACCGCCTTTTCGTCCTACCCCGGAGCGTCGGACTGACCGGCGCAATCCGAGCCGATGCCCGATCGCGCGGAGCCGATCGATTCCAGATTCTAATTATCTATAATTATTCTACGTAAATGCACTATGAGCGCCTCTCAGAACCTCCCGTCGCCGGGTAGCCGAGGGCTGCCTGGCGACGGGAGGTTTCAAGAGGCGTTCTAAATGAACGTGTGGACCCTGCGAGCGCGGCGCGAACTCCAGGTTGTTGCTTCGCGTCGACGGCGTCGACGCCCCGCGGGCATGGATTCGCCGAGTAGAATTAGAGTAAAGTTACGCCTGAGCTCGCTGATGGCGCGCTCCCCGCCGCCCGATTCGGGGAGCTCTGCGCACTTCATGCCGCCACGGGGAGTGACCCTTCAGATATTTTCAGATTATTTTTCTGTGACGTCCCGACCCGTTCGCTTACCCGCCACCCGAGCGTCGCTCTACCCACGCGATCCGCGCACCATGCGGAGCGGACGCGTGGCCTGCGCCGCGCTGGCCATGCCGAGGACCGTGACGGCGGCCGAGAGCGATGCGAGCCCCTTCACGAGCGCGCCGGTCACCCCTCGCGCGCAGCTCCCGCGATAGAATTTTTCATACCGGGCGGCGGTCATGAGGGTGATGACGCTGCACGCCGTGGTCGGAGAGGTGGAAATTGGTAAAGGCGGAAATCATCAACGGCCGCCGGCGGCCTCAGGATGCCGCTCTGTGGCGGGAAATCGACACCGGCCTACCCGACTGGCTGTCGACGGACAGCCGATACGTCAGCGAATCTGCCTGAGCAGCGCTTCGCGCTCCCGAACGCGAGCGGCACGCAGGCGTCCCCATCCCGTCCTCGCGCACGTTCCTCGGCAATCCAGCGGCGCTTCTCCGCTTCCTACCGCTCGATGGCCCGGCGGTGTTGCGTCTTCACCGCCTCCGTCGTGAGGCCGAGCTCGGCGGCGATCTGGGCGACCACCGGCTTCGGGCGGGCGCGTGTGGCTGACCCGGGCGGAGCCACGGCAGCGTCGGCCTCCCAGCTCGCGGTGCTGGACGCCTTCGACGGCGTCTCCTGCGCGGCCGCAGGCACCGAGGCCGCGCCGATCGTCGTGCGCGCCGCCGAGCCGCTCGGCGTGATCCTCGAGCTGTCGGGCCTCGAAGGCTTCAAGGTCAGCGGCCCGAACTGGCACTTCGAAGACCTCGACATCCGCGGCGTCTGCGCCGACGACTCGGACTGCGAGCATGCCTTCCACGTGTTCGGCGCTGCCAGCCGCTTCACCCTCCGCCGCTCGAAGGTGCGGGACTTCAACGCCCAGCTCAAGATCAACGCCGCGCAGGTGGACGGCGTCTGGACGGCCCCCGACGACGGGCTGATCGAGCGATCGGAGCTGTTCGACACCCACCCGCGCAGGACCAGCAATCCCGTCACCAAGATCAACATCGACGGCGGCAAGCGCTGGAGCGTGCGCGACAGCTACCTGCACGACTTCCAGAAAGACGGCGGCGACGCTGTCAGCTACGGCGCGTTCATGAAGAGCGGCGGCTCGGACGGGCTCTTCGAGCGCAACCTCGTCGTCTGCACCACCAGCGGCTCGCCGGACGGGGTGCGCATCGGGCTGTCGTTCGGCGGCGGCGGCACGGGGGCGCAGTACTGCGCCCCGACCTACGACCCCGACGTGCCCTGCGAGGTCGAGCACACCGGCGGAACGATGCGGAACAACATCATCGCGAGCTGCTCGGACGTCGGGATCTATTTGAACCGCGCGACGGACACGCGGCTCCATTTCAATACGCTGATCGCGACGAGCGGGATCGACTTCCGCTTCGCGACGATCAGCGGCGTCGCGCGCGGCAACGTGCTCACGGGCAAGATCCGCGACCGCGACGGGCGCACGCATCAGGAGAGTGACAACCTGGCCGAGGTAGGACTCGCGACGTTTCAAACGTGGTACGAAAATCCAGGTCTCGGCGACCTGCACCTCAAAGGGGATGTGGCGTCGCTCGTCGGCCAAGCGCCCGCCGAGGCCGCGGTGACCGACGACTACTGCGCGCGCGGGCGGCCGGGCAGCGGGAGCTTCACGCTCGGCGCGCTCGAACATTCGCTCGGCGACTGCGCGACGGTGCCACCGCCGGGGCCCTCCGGTGAAGGGGGCGCGGGCGGCGGCACCACCGGCTCGGGCGGGATGGGCAGCGGCACCGGATCTGCGGGTGGGATGGGCAGCGGCACCGGATCCGCGGGCGGGGGTGAGGCGGGCGGCACAGGCGGCACGGGCGTGGGCGCAGGCAGCGGCAGCGGCAGCGGCGCGGCCGGCGGGGGTGGCGACGCCTCCAGTGACGGCGAGGGCTGCGGCTGCCGTGTCACGGGCGTCGGCGGGGATGACATCCTTGGCCTCCTGACGGCGGTCCTCGCCGCGTTCGCCCTCCGGCGACGACAGGCCTCCTCATCGCGGAGCGACGCCAGTTAGGCAGCTGGGGTCGGACCGAGCCGTCCGCCCGCGCCCGGCGTAGGAATTCCCCTTGCGGCGCGGGTCGCGCCATACTGCGCAGCATGACGAAGGGAAGCTGCCCATGAGGACCACGCGCTCCATCCGCGGCAGCGACCATGCGCTGGTGCAGCGGATCACGCACGTCGCCTATGGCGACGACACGCAGGACCAGTCCCTGCCCGACGGCTGCTGGGACCTGGTGTTCATGAAGCACCGCGGCCGGCTGCAGGTGCTGCATACCGGTCTGATCACGCACCCGGTGACGCTGGGCTACGAGACCGGCGACGAGTACCTGAGCATCGCCTTCCGGCCAGGCGTGTTCATGCCGGGGGTGCCGGCGATGGGCATGCTGGACCAGGGCGTGCTGCGCCCGCTGGCGAACCCGCGCTCGTTCCTGCTGGGGCCGCAAGCCTTCGAGGTGCCCGACTTCGAGAACGCCGACGATCTGGTGGCACGCATCATCGGAGCCGGCCTGCTGGTGGCGGACCCGGTGGTGTTCCGCGTGCTGCAAGGCGATCCCGCCGGCACCAGCCTGCGCTCGGTGCAGCGCCGGTTCCTGAGCGCCACCGGTCTCACGGCGAAGCAGCTGTCACAGATCCACCGTGCGCAGGCGGCGCTGCAGCAGCTGATGCATGGCGATGCGCCGGCCGACGTGGCTGCCGCCTGCGGCTACGCCGACCAGGCGCACCTGGGCAATTCGCTGAAGCGGATCATGGGCAGGACGCCCGGCGAAGTGGTGCGTGCTGCGGCCCGGCCCGGGCCTAGGCGCTGAGGGCCCAGACGGTCCGTCGAGGCCTGAGCCTGTCGTTTTCTTCCAAGACCGGGCCCACCCCGGTGGATACGGTGGCGCCGCCGGCTCGCACCGGCGATATCGACCAACCCGAGGGCCCCCATGCACCGCGACTCCGAGATCCACCCCTTCCGCATCGACATTCCGCAAGCCGACATCGACGACCTGCGCGAACGCCTGGAGCGCACGCGCTGGCCGGCGCAACTGCCGGGCGGCGACTGGGTGAGGGGCGTGCCGGTGGCCTACCTGCAGCGGCTGGCCGCGCACTGGCAGCACAAGTACGACTGGCGACGCTGCGAGGCCCACCTGAACAGCCGCCCGCAGTTCACCACCCGGATCGATGGCCAGACGATCCATTTCGTGCACCTGCGCTCGCCCGAGCCGGACGCGCAGCCCCTGTTGTTGCTGCACGGCTGGCCCGGCAGCTTTGCCGAGTTCGACCGCGTGGTGGACGCGCTGTCCGACCCGCGCCGCCACGGCGGCGACCCCTCGCAGGCTTTCCACCTGGTGATCCCGTCGATCCCGGGTCACGGGTTCTCGATGCCGCTGGCCGACGCCGGCTGGAACCACGGCCGCTGTGCCCGTGCGTTGGCGGCGCTGATGCAGCGCCTGGGCTACACACGCTACGGCGTGCAAGGCGGCGACGTGGGCGCGTTCATCGCGGTGGAGCTGGGCCGCATCGACAGCGAGCATGTCAGAGGCCTGCACTGCAATGCGCTGGTGACGTTTCCATCCGGCGACCCCGCCGAGCTGGAAGGCCTGACGGCCTCGGAGCAGCAGCGCCTGGACCGGCTGCAGAACTTCCGCGACCGGATGATGGGCTTCGCGCAGATCCAGGGCACGCGGCCGCAGACGCTCAGCTACGGGCTGCACGATTCGCCGGTGGGCCAGCTGGCCTGGATCGTCGAGAAGTTCAAGGAATGGACCGATCCCGCGGCCGCGCTGCCGGAGGATGCGGTGGGCCTGGACGCGCTGCTGGACAACGTGAGCCTGTACTGGTTCACCGGTACCAGCGGCCCCTCGGCCAACCTGTACTATGAAGCCTTCAACGACCCGTCCGCCTGGGCGCCCAGGCCGCGCGGCACCGTGCCCATGGCCGTGGCCGTGTCGCTGACGCAGGACGTGGCGGTGCGCCGGCTGGCCGAACGCGACCACCACATCGTGCGCTGGACCGAGCTGGCGCGCGGCGGGCATTTCCTGGCGACGGAGACGCCCATGGCGCTGGCCGTCGATCTGCGGGAGTTCTTCGGTTCGCTGTCCTAAGGGCCAGCCTGTCCACACGACTTGCGCGCCCACGCCGGCGGGGGGAGCCGGGCCGCCGGCCTGCCATCACGGCTGCGCGTCGAACCCGAACGCCATCGGCTCCCACGTCGGGTCGCGTGCGGGTGCTGCCATTCGCGGGTCTGAGGGGAGGTTGCTCGGTCTCGTTTCCTGGCTCGGCATCGGAGTCACTGCGTGTCTGCGTGCGAGCCGAGTCCGGAACTACTGACACGATGAAGCCCTGCGGCTTTTCACGTTGCGGGTTACGAAGTAGTTCGGATTGAGCGACGCCGCAGCCAGCTGCTCGGCGGTGCTTTGCTTCAACGTGTGCGCCCGGCCGAGATCGACCCTGAAAGTAATCCGGCCTGATTGGTCGGCTTGAACCAGGTGCCCAACAATGCGGCGGGCGTTACTTTCACCCACTCGTTCGGCTGGAAGAGCGGCGGCGTCGTCGTGATGGAGGTCCGCCCGGAGCCGGTAATCTGCAATCTCGTGATCGAGGCACCGCGCACGTTGAGAAACTCCATGCGCGGCTTCACGGGCGTCTGCGCGGGCTTCGTGGCGCGGCTTCAGGCCGAAGGCGCACTGGCCGACGAATGGTCGGCGTCGGGTGTGGCGGACTTCTTGGCCACCATCCTGTCGATCGGGAACTGGCAGGAGCTCATCGAGGAGCGGAGCTGGTCCCGGCCGCGCTACGTCCACGCGATGCGTCGGAGCGTGGAGCAGAGCCTGCTCAGGCCGATGGAGATCAAGACGGCACCGAGGAGGCGCTCGTGAGCGGCGCGCAGCCGGAGCTTTTGGCGCAGGGCTCGGTGGAGATCGGCCGGCCCCTGCACGAAACGTTCGCGTACGTGTTCAACATGGAGAACTTCCCGGCTTGGTTCCCGGGCGTCGCAGCCATGCGTGAGCTCGACACGCTGGACCACGGGCAGGTCGGCAAGCGCTACCGGGAGACCGTGCGCATGCCCTTCGGGCGCACCGGCACGATCGACATCGAGGTGAAGGAGGCGCGCGTCGGGGAGCGTCTGATGACCGAAAGTGAGGGCTTCCTCTTGCCCCGCATGAGTGTGGATTTCGCGGCGCTCTCCGACGACGAGACGCGCGTCGAGTGGCGCATGGTCAGCCGCGATCAGCGGTGGTGGTTTCGCTGGCTTGTGGTCCCACTCCTGCGCCGCGTGATGCGCGGCCGAGCGCGCGACGGACTGCGTAAGCTGCGCGAGAACCTGGAGCGCGAGCCGTCGTGAATGGTGCCGACGTTCGAGCGCACGATCGCGACGACGTGAGCGCTGACGTCTCCCAGAATGGCGTCGCCGCCTGGCGCGAGCATGGTGGGCGCGGTGATCCGCTCGCAGTTCACCCAGGTGCCGTTGGTGGAGTCGAGGTCCTCGACGAGGACGTGGTCGTCGACGAGCGTGAACCGCGCGTGCAGGTGGGAAATCCGCTTATCGGGGATGCGCAGACCCGCGGGCGCGCGCCGGCCGACGACCATCCTCGGCTGGCCAGGGTCGAGCCGCATCGCTTCGACACCGCCGCGATGAAAAAACAAGACGGAGACGCCGTGCGGCCGCGGGCGCGCGGGCGGCCCATCCCCGCCGCCCGGGAGCCTCTCGGTGCTCGTGTCGTTCCGTCCGTCGTCGTGCCGCTGGTCGGCCATGGCTGCTCCCATCGCGAAGAAGAGTAGAGGCGCAACCCGCCCGACGTCGATGCTCAACATGCCCGATGGGCTCCCCGCCGCGCTCGCCTCCGGCGGCGATGCTCTGCCCACCCTATCCTCCACTGCGGGCCCTCTCTCGAAGGCGTCCCAGGCGTGGGCGCGACCAGCGGCGCGGCGAGGCCGGCCTTCTGTGCGAACACTCCGGAGCGGGCGCCGATCCGATCGATGAGCGCGCCGAGCGCGGCTTGCACCGCGGCGTCGGCTCCGTGGAGCCTGTCGAGACGGCGCATCCAGCGCAGCGGCGGCAGCGCAGGCCCGGCGCATCCTTATTCTGGGACCGCACTGGCTACGTGATTGTGGCGAAGTAGCCGCGCATGTCCGCGTTGTCGTTGGCGACGATGCGCGTCTTCGCGCCCTCGGAGGTTTCACCGACCGGCGCTTGCATCGCGACGTCCGCGGCTTACTCCGAGCCCGCGATTCCGGCGAGGATCAGGTCGATCCCGGCGAGGAACTCTTTGCGGTCGTCGTGGCCGGGGAGGTGGGCGGCGACGTTTCGCGTGAACGGGTACTCACGGGCGTCGAGCTCCCGCCACCGCGCCGCTGCCGCATCGAGGAAGTCGACGCGGTTCGTCGACGGCGCGAGCTCGCGGCGCGCGAACTGGCTCGCCATGGCGTTCTGGATGCTCACGCCGATGACGTAGCCGAGCAGCGTCGACGCCGCGGTGAACTGGGCGCTCCCGCGAACGCCCAGCGCCTCGACTTGGCGGCCGAGGCGTTCGTAGATCCGCAGCATCGCCGTCTCCCACGGAGCGCGTGAGAGCTGCGCACCCACCCACGGATGCGCCTCGATCGCGTCGAACACGCCGAGCGCGATGCCATGGATCGCTTCGTGCGGCTTGGTCGAGCCGCGCACTTCGCCCATCGTGCGCGCGACCACGGCGTCGGTCGCGGCGACGAGGAGCTCGCTCTTGTTCGTGACGTGCCAGTAGATTGCGCCCGGGCCCGTCGCCAGGCTCGTCGCGAGCGCGCGGAACGTCAGCCCATCCTCACCGTCCGCGTCCAGCAGCGCGATCGCCGCTTCGACGATCCGCTCGCGCGAGAGCGCGTCCTCGCGGCGTCTCTCGCGTTCCGGCCCTCGCGTCGCCTTCTTCGCCAAGGCTCCATCTTGACAGTTCTGGAGCGGCGTTCCAAGTAAATGAGTGGAACGGTGTTCCACGCTGAAGACTGAGAGGAATCACGATGACTTCTATCACCATCATTGGCGCCGGACCGGGCGGGCTCACCCTCGCACGCGTCCTCCACGTCCACGGAATCCGGGCGACCGTGTACGAGGCGGACGCCTCCGCCGAGGCGCGTACCCAAGGCGGGATGCTCGACATCCACGACTACAACGGCCAGCTCGCGCTCAAGGCCGCCGGCCTCTTCGACGAGTTCCGCCGCATCGTCCACGAAGGCGGTGAGGCGATGCGCATGGTCGATCCGCAGGGCACGGTCCTCCTCGACCAGCCGGACGACGGCACCGGCATTCGCCCCGAGGTGCTCCGCGGCGACCTCCGGCGCATCCTCCTCGACTCACTCCCGCCTGACGCCGTGCAATGGGGCCGCAAGCTCACGGGCGTGCGCGCGCTCGGCGACGGAAAGCACGAGCTCACCTTCGCGGACGGGTCGACCGTGACCACCGGCCTCGTCGTCGGCGCCGACGGCGCGTGGTCGAAGATTCGGCCACTCCTCTCCGACGTGAAGCCCGAATACGTCGGCACCGCCTACATCGAGACGTACCTGCTCGACGCCGACGCGCGGCATTCCGCCAGCGCCAAGCTCGTCGGCGGGGGCGCGTTCTACGCGCTCACGCCCGGCAAAGGCATCATCACGCACCGCGAAACGAACGGCGTCCTCCACACCTACGTCGCGCTCACGAAGCCAAAGGCGTGGATCGAGAGCATCGACTTCACCGACCCGAAGACGGCGCGGGCGCGCGTCGCCGCGGAGTTCGAAGGCTGGGCCCCGGCCCTGACCGCGCTCATCACCGACGGCGAGACCGATCCGGTCCCGCGCATCATCCACAAGCTCCCCGCCGGGCATCGCTGGGATCGCGTGCCCGGCGTGACACTCCTCGGCGACGCCGCGCACCTGAGCCTGCCCGACGGGGAAGGCGCAAACCTCGCGATGTACGACGGCGCGGAGCTCGGCAAGGCCATCGCCGCGCACCCGGATGACCTCGAAGCCGCGCTCGCCGAATACGAAGAAGAGATGTTCGTTCGTGGAGCGAAGGCCGCTCCCGAAGCCGCGGCGACCTTCGAGCTTTGCTTCGGCGAAACCGCCCCGCACGGCCTCATCGCATTTCTGTCGGGCGGGGAAGCGCGGTCGAGCGGCTGAGATGTGTAGCTGCCGTCGAAGCGCTGTTAGAGCACCGATCCGTTTGATTTTGTGATAATTGGGGGCGCTTCGATCGAAGGCTCCTATGCCATCAGATCTCGATCGGCCAGCCGAGGTGGCGCTCGTACATCCGGCTCCGGTGCTCGACGAGCGCGCGCGGCACCGCGTCGCCGATCGCCTCGCACGCGGTCCCGAAGGCCTGGCGGAGCAAGGGCTGCAGACGGGGGCAGTCGCTCTCCGGGATCGGGCAGAGCGGGGTCAGGAAGGTGGCGGCGTAGACGTCGAGCGCATTCGGTCGGTCGCCGTCGAGGTAGTCGCGGCCTCCGTCGAGGCGGGCGGCGAGGGCGGAGAGCGTGGTGACGATGCGGGCGCGCACGCGGTCGACGTCGCTCGCGGGGGAGTAGCCGTAGCGCGCCGCGAGGTAGTGCGCGACGGGCAGCGGAAAGCCGCGCTTGCCCCCGCTCGTCATCGAGGCGTGGATCATGAGGAGGCGCGCGTTCCAGCCGAGGCCCTCCTCGCCCGCGATCTCGTGCAGCAGGCCGACGATGCGGACGCGGTGATCGAGGTCGTCGGGGAGCAGGGCGCCCGGCGGGCCGAGGCGGGCGGCGAGGGTCGCGATTGCGGCCCAGTGGACGCGCGGGGGCTCGTCGTCGTGGAAGACGGCGGGCACGTTGTCGGCGCGCATCCACGCCGCGAGCTCCGCGTCGTCCCGCGAGGACCGCACCACGCGCACCGGCACGCCCTGAAGCCGGAACAGCCCCTTCGCGGCCTCCGACCAGGGGCTCGGGACCATCCCCGACGCGACAACGCGGACGCCGCGGGCCGCCTTCGCGGTCGCGACGTCGACGAACTCGATAGGATTCATGCGCCCGATGCTGCCCCCAAGCGGCCTCGCCTTTCAAGCCGCACCGGCCGATTCCACGCCGATCCCCGCCGCGAGTCCCCGCTGCGAGCGGCCTTGCTCCGCTCCGAAGCGGTCGGGTATCCTGCCGCGGCCGCGATGGAGCTCGAGAACCGCACTCCGTTTTCTGCGCTGGAGTACGACGTCGTCGACCCTCGGGGCGACGAATCGCACGTCGTCGTCGCGCGCGGCAGCTACGCGCTGCGCGCCGCGCCGAAGGCGGGCGAGAGCGACGGCGCGAGGATCACCCACGTTGCCGCCATCACCGAGGGTGAGCTCGTATTCTCGGATGTGGTCCACGGCGAGATCAACCGCAGCAGCGTCAAGTACGAGAGCGATCTCGCGCAGAGCAAGCCGAGGTGCGACGTCATCGTGATCGGCTCAGCGCACGCTCCGGCCGGCGAGGCTGTGGCGCGCGTGGACGTGCGAGCCCGCATCCGGCGCCTGGCCGCGATCGCCGACCTGGCGGAGGCCGGCACGCTGCTGGATCACCACCTGGCCGTCCGCGGGGCGCGGGCGTTCGAGCGCAAGGACGATGGATGGGCGCTGACGGATCCGGAGCCCTTCGTGGCGCTGCCGCTGCGCTACGAGCACGCCTTCGGCGGCCAGCTCAAGGTGTACGCCGAGGACGAGGCCGCGAAGCGGGTCGACGACGCGCACCGGCTGAGCGAGGAGGCGCGCCGGGCGCACCCGGAGGCGGACGCTGCCCCGGTGGCGCACGCGACCTGCGCGTACAATCCGTTCGGCGTCGGCTTCCTCGAGGGCTGGTACGCCGACGCGGTCGAGGTGAAGCGCTGGCCGGCCCCGCAGATCGAGGCGCCCGGCGCCGAGATCACGGCGGAGATCTTCGCGCGGATGGTGGCGGGCGAGGTGCGCGCCGGCGAGGTGCCGGAGCTGTCGCCGCGCGGGGTCGGCGTCATCGCCAAGCCCTGGCAGCCGCGGCTGAAGCTGGCCGGCACCTTCGATGCTCGCTGGCTCGCCGAGCGCTGGCCGTACATGCCGCCCGACTTCGACATGGCCTACTGGAACGGCGCGCACCCCGACATGCAGTGCGACTACCTGTTTGGCGGCGAGCTCGCGGAGCTGTGGAACCTGCTGCCGTCGAGCGCGCCGGGCGTGGCGCCCGAGACCGCGGGCACCGCCTGCCGCTTCCACGTGCCCGAGGCCGCCGTGGTCGTCCGGCTCACCGGCAAGGACGACGCGGTGAGCTTCGCCGCCGTGCCCATCGATACGGTCATCGTCGACCTCGAGCAGATGCGCCTGTCGCTCGTGTGGCGCGCGCGCATCCCGGCGTCGCTCGAGGTCGAGGGCATGAGCCTCCTGGCGCTCGGGTACATGAAACAGACGGGCGCGGCCTAGTCGAAGCACGGAGGAAGAACATGCCGATCGGAGCTCGAAAGGACAGCAGCTTCTACGCGGTGACCCTCGCCCCGGACGTGTGCTTGACCCCGGTGGGCGGCGCGATGGTGCCGGTCCCGTACATGCTCTACGCCAGCTTCGACAGCAGCATGAAGTGCATCGAGCACGTGAACCTCAACGGCAAGCCCACCTACGTCTACGATCACAGCCTGGCGCCGACCGTTCAGGGCGACGAGCCCGGCACCGGCGGAGGCGTCAAGTCGGGCGTGAACCAGGGCAAGGTGTGGTCGCACGAGGCGTCGACGAACGTCCGCGCCGACGGCCGGCGCATCGTGCGCAGGGGCGATCGCTGCTGGATGAACGTGAAGGCCTGACGCCGTGGCCCTCCCTCCCAGCGCGCAGATCGACGCCTCCGTTCGGGGCGAGACGCCCGGCGACGGCAACCCAGCCGCCAACGCGCTCGGGCGCGTCTACACGACGCAGAGAGAGGGAACGCAGGTGGCGTTCCTCGACGAGGAGCTCGCCAGGCAGCTCGCGGCGGAGGCCGCCAGGAGGGCGGCGCCGGGCGCCTTGTCCACCCTCGGCCCGGCGGCCGGCGGAGCGGCCGTCGGCGCGGGGGCGTGGGGCGCCATCGCCGGCGGCATCGGCCTGATCGGCATCTCGCGGACCCGTGCCCTCACCGAGGACGCGCTCACCGATCCGTCTCAGCGGCCGATGCGCACGCCCTTCCTGGGCCTGGACATGGGCCTCGGCCCCCGCGCGTCGCCGAGGCTCGACACAAACGTCCGGGTCACGCATCCCCGGTGCATCGTGGGGCGGCACGGCGAGCTCAAGAATATCTGCAAGCTGCTGCCGGGCGAGGGCTCCCAGTCGCACCACATCGTCCCCGACGAGTTCGTGCGATCGGGCACGCGCAACGGCTCCCAGTACCGGATCCTCTCCGAGGACGACGGCGCCGCCATCTGCATCCCCGGAAACGCCTTCATCAAGGGCACGCTGCACAACGCCATCCACGCGGACCTGAACAGCCTCCTCAACAACAAGGTCGCCGCTGGCCTGTCGACCGACGGCACCCTCCCGCTCTCCGACGTAATAGGATCGGCGCTCCGCGTGACCATCGCGTACAAGCCGGAGTGTACTGCCCAGATCCTCCGCGAGGTGACCAGGGCGTTTCAAGGGATCGACACCACCCAGCGAGTGAAGATCAGATGAACTCGAGCGGCGCGGATCCCCGAGCAACGCCGGACGATCCCGGCGACACCCCGATGACGATCACGGGCGCGCTCGCCCTGAGCGCCTCCAGCGTCTATCTCTCGGCGACCTTCGCCACGCCGGGCGATTATACCCCGCATACAAGGCTCTTCCTGTACGACGAGGGCGGCGCCCCGCCGTGGACGGCGCACGATGCCGGCTTCTTCACGGTCGGGCTGGAGCAGCATGCCGCCCCCGGGGAAGATCTCACGCTGTTCGCGCTCTCCCTGGACGGCGAGGTCGAGCTCCTGCCTGCGCGGGGCGCGGTGATCGAGCAGATCCCGGAGGCCGGGCTCTACGGGCCGACGTCGAAGGGATACGGTTTCCTCACGGCGCTGCGCCGCGTCGGCGATCGCCTGTTCGCCTGCGGGAGCGCGGGGCAGGTGTACCGGAGGCTCGGTCCCGGCCGCTGGGCGCACGCGGACGCGGGCCTCCTCCAGGCGCCCGGCGTGGACTTCAAGGATCTCGTGCGGCCCATCGACCTCCAGGGGCCGGCGGAGGACGACATCTACCTGGCCGCGCAGCAGCTCGGCCCGCTCGGGCTCGAAGGGAGCCTGTATCACCTAAGCGGCCCGCGGTGGCGCCGCCTCGAGGCGCCGCCGAGCGGCGGGCTCAACGCGGTTCACGTCGAGAGCGCGCAGCGCATCTGGGTGTGCGGGCACGAGGGAGCGCTGCTCGTCGGCAATCACCGTGACGGCTTCCGGAGCGTGTCGAGGGAGAGGAGCCCGCACCTCTTCCACGCCGTCGCCATGTACCAGGAGACCCTCTATCTCGGGTCGAACTACGGTCTCTTCCGCTACGACCTCGAGCGCCGGCGCGCCGTGCGGGTGCGCACCGGCCTCGAGCAGGAGCTGCGCTACATCCACACGATCGAACAGGCCGGCGGCGTCCTCTGGTGCGTCGGCCCCACGGACATCGCGCGCTTCGACGGCGAGACGTGGACCCGCGTCCATGCCCCGGAGGCGCCGAAGGGAACGACAGCTCCGAGCTCAAGCTCGACGTGATGGACTTCGCCCGATCATGGCGTCAGAAGACGTAGACGCTCTTCGGGATGAACGGCAGCGGGCTCAGGCCGCTCTCCGCGTAGATGGGATACGGATAGCCGATGCAGTCCTCGTTCTGGAACATCGCGGCGCCGACGCCGTTGGTGTTGTAGGCAGAGTGTGCCTTTCCCTCCCAGCCGTGCTCCGGAAGGTTGACGCACGTGCCCACCTGCGGGTTCAGCGCCCGGACGTTGAAGATTTCCCCGCCGTAGCCCTCCTCCTCGAAGAGGCAGAGGACGCCGTCGAAGGGGCAGGGAATGGGGTCCTCCTCCTGCGCCGAGGCCACCTCGGGAAGCAGCAGGCCTGCCCCCGCGAGGAGGCCGACGCCCACCAGGGCACGCAAGCCCAGGGAGCGGGACGGAGTGAAACGACGGAGGTTCTGAGCGCGATCGAGCCAGTGCATGTGGTTTCCTCCTCCTGCCCACCCATGGGCAGGTACTGCGGAGGCACCAAGCACGGAGGCTATTCACGCATTCCCGGCCTTCGACTGCTGTGGACAGGATGTGACATAAAAGGCACGCGGGGTCGCATGTCCCTGGAAATATCTTATCCTCCCGGATGACGGTTTCATGGACATGGAAGTTCTCCGCAAAGACTCACCATGTATGCCAGAAGGAGCGGCGGGTGGACTTCTGGAGGCTCATCGGCGGAGCCCGCGAAGCGCACGGTCAACATGAAGGGAGCATGAAGGGAGCGAACTACCGCGGTAACGAGTCGCACCGGTGACAACGTCCTCGGGGGCGAAACCACCCCTCACACCCGCGCTCGCGCCGGCGGAGCCTGACTCGTCAAGCGCGCCCGCGGTATGCTCCTCCCCCAGGAGCCCCTGCTTGTCCCGCGAAGGCCACCGATCCGAGCCATCCTCCGGCGTCACGGACGACGCCGACAGCCTCTCGTGCGGCGGCTCCACCGCTTCCTCGCCGTCCCTCGCGTTCCTCCGCCAGATCGCCCGCGTGCCCGAGGTCGTCCCCGTCGCCTCCCTCGACGCCGACGAGAGCGGCGCCTTCCTCGCCGCCGGTGAAGATCCGCCGCGCTTCGCGCTCCGCCGGCGCCTCGGGAGCGGCGGGTTCGGCACCGTGTACGAGGCCTTCGACGGAAAGCGCGGCGCGCTCGTCGCGCTCAAGGTGCTGCGGCGCCCGGACGCCAGGGCCATCTACCTGTTCAAGCAGGAGTTTCGCGCGCTGGCCGGGATCGTCCACCCGCGCCTGGTCCGGCTCTACGAGCTGCACCGGGACGACGCGCGCTGGTTCTTCACCCTGGAGCTCGTCTCGGGCACGGACGTGATCACCCACGTGCGCGGCGAGGAAGGCCCGGACGAGGCGCGCCTGCGCGCGGCCTTCCGGGAGATCGCCGAGGGGCTCTCGTTCCTGCACGACGCGGGCAAGCTCCACCGCGACATCAAGCCGTCGAACGTGATGGTCGACGCGGCCGGCGCCGTGAAGGTCCTCGACTTCGGGCTCATCGCCGATCTCGACGCCCCCACGGCGCCCGTGCGGGCGGGGACACCGAGGTACATGGCGCCGGAGCAGGCAGCGGGGCTCGCGATCGGGCCGGCCGCCGACATGTACGCCGTCGGCGTGATGCTCCACCAGGCGCTCACCGGCCGCCTGCCGGCGCAAGGCGGCGCAACACCCGCGCCGCGACCGGCCGCGACGGCTCTGCCCGAGGATCTCGACCGCCTCTGCCGCGAGCTCCTGGCGCACGACCCCGCGCTCCGACCCACGGCCCGCGAGGTCGCGGCGCGGCTCCTCGGCCAGGCCGCCGGCGCGCCGATCGCGCGACCCCCGGCGCCGGCGGCTCCCTTCGTGGGGCGCGCGGCCGAGCTGGGGCGGCTCCACGCAGCCCTCGACGAGGCGCGCGCGGGGCGCACGGTGGTCGCGCTGCTCCGCGGATCGTCGGGGATCGGAAAGAGCGCGCTCTTGCAGCGGTTCCTGGAGTCGGCGGGAGGCGGGCCCCCGGCCGTCAGGCTCGCGGGGCGCTGCTTTCAGCAGGAGTCGGTGCCGTACAAGGCGCTGGACGGCGTCGTCGACGAGCTCGGCCGGCTCCTCGCCCGCGCGGCGCCGGAGGACCTCGCCTTGTGGCTGCCCGACGACGTTGTCGAGCTCGGGCGCGTCTTTCCGGTGCTCCGGGAGGTGCCGGCGATCGCGGCGGCCGCGCCGCGCGAGGGGGCGGCGCCGGACGCCGCGGAGCGCAGGCGCCGGGCCTTCGCCGCGCTGCGCGGGCTGTGCGCGCGCCTCGGCCGCGCGCGCACGCTGGTGCTCGCGGTCGACGATCTCCAGTGGGGCGACCTCGACAGCGTCGCGCTGCTCGTCGAGCTGATGCGCCCTCCCGCGGCGCCGCCTTTGCTCTTCATCGGCTCGTACCGCGTGGAGGAGGCCGCCACGAGCCCCGTCCTCCGCGCGCTGCTCGCGGCGCTGCGCGAAGGCCTCGCGGCGGACGTGCGCGTGCACGAGATCGACGTCGGCGAGCTGCCCCCCGCCGACGCCGTGGCGCTCGCGGGCGCGCTGCTCGCGGGCGCGGGCGCGTCAGGCGGCGCGGCGGCGCGGATCGCGGCGGAGGCGCACCGCAGCCCGCTCTTCATCACCGAGCTCGCGCGCCTCGCGGGCGAGAGCGGCCCTCCGGGCGGCGGCGCCGCGCCCGACCTGTCCGCGTTGCTCGCGGGGCGCATCCGGCGGCTCCCCGCGCCGGCGCGGCGGCTGCTCGAGGTGGTCGCGGTGGCGGGGCAGCCGATCGCGCGGCGGACCGCGGCGCGCGCGGCGGAGGTGAAGGGCGAGGCGCTGGACGAGCCCGAGGCGCTCTCGCGGCTCGTCGCCGCGCAGGTCGTGCGCGTGCGGGAGGCGCACGACCGCGAGGAGCTCCTGCCGTACCACGACCGTGTCGGCGAGGCCGTGCTCGCCGCGCTGCCGCACGCCCATCGCCGCGAGCACCACCTTCGCCTCGCGCGCGCGCTGCGGGGTGAAGGCGGCGCCGAGCCGTCCCTGCTCGTGCACCACCTCCGCGGGGCCGGGCTCGACGCGGAGGCCGCGGCCTGCGCCATCGAGGCGGCCGCGCAGGCGCAGGCGGCCCTCGCCTTCGATCAGGCGGCGCGCTTCGCGCGCGAGGCCCTCGCGCTGGGCGAGCGTGACGCCGCCGTCGCCCGCGACGCCCGCCTCGCGCTCGCCTCCGCGCTGGCGAGCGCCGGCCGATCGCGCGAGGCGGCGGAGGCACACCTCGATCTCGCGTCGCGCGAGCCGCCGCGCGAGGCGCTCTCCCACCGGCGGCAGGCGATGCAGCTGCTCCTCGCGGGCGGCTACGTGGACGAAGGGCTGTCGGTGCTCGACGGCGTCCTTTCGGAGCTGGGGCTCTCCAGGCCGGCGTCGACGCTCGAGGCGCTCGCGCAGACGGCCGCCCTGCGCGCGCGGCTGTGGGCCCGTGGCCTCGCGTTCCGCGAGCGCGCGGAGCGCGAGATCCCCGACCGGGACCTGTTCGCCATGGACGCCTGCCACTCGGCCGCGAGCCTCGCCGTGGCGGCGCCCGTCCAGAGCGCGCCGTTCGCGGCGAGGCACCTGCTCCTCGCGCTGGACGCCGGCGAGCCGCACCGCCTCGCGCAGGCGCTCACCCGCGAGGCGATCCATGCCGCGGTCCGCGGCGGCCGGCGCGACGATGGCCGGCGCGCCGCCGCCTTGCTGGCGCTCCTCGAGCAGGTGGCCGCGCGCTCGCCGCGCCCGGAGACGCGCCATTTTCACCGGATGGCCGGGGGCGTGGCCGCGTTCGTCCGCGGGGAGCTCGAGCGCGCCGAGCTGCTCCTGCGGCAGAGCAGCGCGGCGCTCGGGGCGCACGGCGGCGACGGCGGGAGCGCCGCCAGCTTCGCGCACGCGCTGCTGGCGACGGTGCTCTGGCTCCAGGGCAAGATCCCCGGCCTCGCCGCGACAACGGCCGATCGCCTCGCCGAGGCGCGCGAGCGCGGCAACCGCTACCGCGAGACGATGATCCGCCTCAACGGCGCGTACCTGCTCGACCTCGCCGCCGATCGGCCGGCCTCGGCGCGCGCCACGGTGGACGCCGCCATGGAGCGCTGGTCGCGCGCCGGCTACCACCTCCAGCACTTCCGCGAGGTCCTCGCCCGCGGGCGGATCGCGCTCTACGAGGGCGACGCGGCCGCGGCCCTGCGCTTCGTCCTGGCAGGGACGCCGCCTCTCATCGGCTCCGGCATGGTCGCGATCCCGGTGGTGCGGGGCGAGCTCCACTACCTGCGCGCCCTCGCGTCGCTCGCGGTCGCCGCGCGCGGCGGCGCCCGGTCGATCGCCTTGCGCGTCTTCGCCCTCGCCGACGCGCGCGCGCTCGATCGGCGCGACGTCTGGTGGGGCCCGCCCGTGGCCGCGATGATCCGGGCCAGCGTCGCCGGGCAGCGCGGCCGCGCGATCGAGGCGGCCGAGCGCATGCGCGGCGCCGAGACCGCGCTCGACCGGCAGGGCGCCGCCCTCGTGGCGGCCGCCGCGCGCCGCGTGCGGGGGACCTGGCTCGGCGGCGACGAGGGGCGCGCGCTCGTCGCCTCGGCGGACGCGTGGATGGAGGCCCGCGGCGTGCGGCGCCCCGCGCGCCTCGCCGTCACGCTGGCGGGGTAGCGTAGGTGGTGGCCGGGTTTGAGCATGAAGGCGGGAAGGCGCGAAGAGAAGCTCCATGATCTTCCCGTCTTCCCGCCATCATGTGAATCACTCCGGGGCAAATCCGCTGGCAGCCACGCTCTTCTCACATGCGCGCCCGAACCCAGGCCCAGGTCCGGGCCAGGCACGGCTCGAGCGGCGAGACGCGGTAGCCGAGCTCCGCTTCGGCGCGCTGCGACGAGTAGCGCCGGTCGCGCGACGAGATCTCGGCGAGCTCGGGCGTGAACTCCGGCTCCTTGCCGGTGAGCGCCCCGCGGATCAGCGCGAGCCTGCCGTACCAGCGCAGCAGGGACGGGGAGAGGACGCGGGCTTTCGCGGGGCGCCCAAGGATCGTCGCGATCCGCTGATAGAGCTCCTGGAAGGTCAACAGGTGGCCGCCGAGCACGTAGCGCTCGCCAGGGCGTCCGCGGACGAGCGCCGAGAGGTGCCCCGCGACAACGTCTTCGATCGTCGCGACCGTCGTGGCTCCAGGCGGACAGCCGAGCGGCCCCCCGCGCGCTACCTGAAGCAGCATGCGGCTCGCGTTCATGTGGACGTCCTGCTCGCCGAACGTGATCCCTGGGTTGACCGAGAGCCCCTCGATGCGCGGCTCGGTGCGGACCATGGCCTCGGCCTGCGTCTTTGTGTCGAAGTAGCCGATCCCGGCGGACTGCCAGTTGTACGGCGTCTCTTCGTCTCCCGGCGCGGCGGAGGTCACGAACCCGAGCGTGGCGATCGAGCTCGTGAAGAGGAAGCGCCGCACGGAAGCCTCGATCGCCGCGTCGAGGAGCGCCCGCGTGCCGAGCACGTTCACGCGATGGAGCTCGTCGCGCCGCGGCGCCCAGTACGAGACGACGCCGGCTGTGTGCACGACGGCCTCCATGCCGCGCACGGCCCGCCCGAGCGATCCGGCGTCGCCGAGATCCCCGAGCACGACCTCGACCGCGGGTCCGAGAGCCTCCGCCCGCTCGGCGGGGCGTCGGACCAGGCAGCGGACCGCATGCCCCTCGGCGGCGAGCGCGCGCACCAGGTGCGAGCCGATCATCCCGGTGCTGCCTGTCACGAGAACCCTCACGAGACCCTCTCCGCTGGAGGACCGCGATGAAGCACCCGGAATGGCTGCGGCAGGCCATCGCCGCTGGGCGAGAGCTGCACTCTACTCGACAACCTCGGATCCGGCACAACGCGATCAACCTCCTGAGCCTCGCCGCGCTGATTTGCGGCGGTGGGCTTGTGGGGGCAGCGAGCGAGAGCGTGCCTGTCTGGCTCTACGTGCCCATCGGCAGCCTGCTCCTCGGCTGCATGCTCTTCGGCCTGTTCATCCTCGTGATCCACGAGTGCAGCCACGAGATGTTCGTGCTCCTCGCCGATCCCAGGCGCTCGCGCGCGCTCAACCACCGGATCGGGTGGCTCTTCGGCGTGATGCTCTTCACGGACTACGAGAACCACTGGGAGAAGGGCCACCTCCCGCACCACCTCCACCCCACCGACCCAGATCGCGACCCGCAGAACCCCGACCCGCTCGATGGCCGGCGGCTCCTCGCGCGGATGCGCTGGCTGTTGCTCCCGGGCGGCGCGCTCGCGCTGAACCCCTCGCGCCGCTACCCGGTCAGCCTGCCGCGCCTCGGCGCAGGGCTCGCGATCTGGGTCGGCCTCGGTGCGCTCGGCGTCAAGCTCGCGGGCTTCCAGGTGCCCGTCGTGATGGTCCTTTCGTTCAACGTCACCGCGCTGCTCAACCTCATCAAGATCGCCCAGGAGCACGGCTCGGGGCTCTCCCGCGAGGCCGATCCCTATCTGCGTACGCGGACGTATTTCTACGCAACGTCGATCCTGACCTCCCCCTTCAACATCAACTACCACTTCGAGCACCACGCGAGCTTCGGCGTGCCCTGGTACGCGCTCCCGGCGTTCCACCGGCGCGTGATCGAGCTCATGCCGAGCGAGCTCCACGCGTACTACGTGACCCGCGGCTTTCGCGCGTTCTGTGCCCAGCTCGCCGGCCGGCGCCCGCTCCCGCCCGCCGAGCTGCGGTCGCTGACCCATGCCCGTCGCACGATAGGGCGTGACAGGAGCGCCGGCCCTCGAGCGATCGACGCCGCGCGGGGGCGACGATTGTGAGGTGAGCGGGGACCTTGATCCTCACTCGGCAGTGTCGGGCGCGACGAAGTGAAGTGGATGTTTGCGCGGGTCTGGAAACTTCTGCCCGATGCACCAACCCGACGACGAGCCATCCTTCAAACGGTTCGCCTCGCTTGATCAAAATGTGCAGACCCTGGCATGCTCCGACCATGAAGCTTCTCGTTCCGTCCCCCTGGTCGCTGGGTACTCTCGTCGCTTGCCTGGCTGGCGCGGCCTTCACGGGCTGTGCCGGCTCCGGGGAGGTGAAGGACGAAGCCGGGAGCGGCGGATCGATCGCAGGATCCACCGGCGGGAGCGGAAGCGGTGGCCCACCGGGCGCCGGGGGCGCGGGCGCTAGCCCGGCTACCGGTGGCGTCACGGGGAGTGGCGGCGCGAGCAGCAGCGGTGGGCTCCCTGGCGCGGGCGGCGCGACGGGTGGAGGTGGCTCCACCGGCGACGGCGGCGGCGGCGGGTCCACGGGCGCCGGCGCGGACACCTGCCCGCCAGCGACACCCCTGACCGGAGGCATGGAGTATTGCTCGAACAGCCGAGGCAATGCGGGCAGAGGTTACGGTTATGAGCTCTGGGCGGAAGGAGGCGGGTCGGGCTGCATGACCGTGCACGGCGTCGACGCCACGTTCAGCGCGGAATGGAACAACGTCGAGGATTTCCTGGCGCGCGTCGGGCTCGACTTCAACCAAACCCAGAAGCACACCCAGATCGGCACTTTCTCGGCGGAGTTCGCGCACACAAAGACGGAGGAGGCCGGCGGCTTCACGTACATCGGCATCTACGGCTGGACCGTCAACCCGCTGCGCGAGTTCTACATCCTCGACGACTGGGGGAGCCAGAAGCCGGGAGGGTTTTCTTCCGACGGGACGCCGCGGGACGAGGTGGGCACGCTCACTGCCGATGGCGAGACCTACGACGTGTGGAAGAAAACCCGCGTGAACAAGCCGGCCATCACGGGTTCGAGTGAAACGTTCGATCAGTACTTCAGCATCCGGCGGACGGCTCGCACGTGCGGCACCATCTCCGTCTCCGAACACTTCACCCAGTGGGAAGCGCTCGGCCTTCCCCTGGGGAATCTGCACGAGGTCAAGCTGTTGCTCGAGGCCCAGTCCAACAGCGGGACAGTCAAGTTCACGACGGCGAAGGTCGTCGTGGATTGAGCGGGCAGGAGACGACGATCCAGCTGTACTTCAGCTGAAACTTGTCGTCTCGAGCGCGGGGCGAGTCCTACGCGCCAGCCCGGACATCACGGTGCGGAACCGCGCATTGCCCCGGCGGGTGGGGTCGAGCGCCCTGTTCGCCCCGGCCATGGAGAACAGCTCGACGGTGGGTTCGAGCGCGTGCTGCGCCGTGAAGGCCAGCCTCTGCGTCGTCTCGCAGATCCAGGGACGAACTCGGGGAACGCTGTGCTAGGCGGCCGCGCTCCCGCGGCCGGCTGCGCCGTTTCGCCCTTCGGTGAGCTTCGCTTCGTGCTTTGCGACCCACTTGCGGAGCCGCTGCGACAGCGGTGACCGTCCGTTTTCGTAGTTGGCGACAGAGCTGCGCGCGAGGCCGAGCTTTTCGCCGAGCTCGGCCTGCGAGAGTCCGAGCTTCTCGCGAAGCATCTTCAGCGCCGTCGAGCCCGTCGCCGCTTGCGCGCGCGCCGGTGCGCTCGGAGCCGGTGCGCTCGGAGGGGGAGGCGGCACGACCTCGATCGCGCGCCCGGCCCGCTGCGCGCGCTCAGCCACCACCGGCGGCGACTCGGTGCGGGCGCCTACCGAAGCGGTGCGCCGCGCGACGGGCGCTCGGACGCTCCTCGCGCTCCCCGCAAACTTCTCGCCGCAAAACGGGCAGTAGTCGAACGCGAGGAGCTTGCCCGAGTCGGTGCGGAGCTCGACTCCCTGGATCGAAGCTGGAAGCCCTTGCGCGCGGCGCTCCTCGCTCGACCACCCGTACACGAGCGTGAGCCCGGGCTCCTCTTGATTCACCGGCAGATCGGTCTGACTCATCCGAAGGCAGACCGTCCTGCCATCGCGTGTGCACTGTCGTCCGATCATGGGCATTGTCGTCTCCTCGTTCGAAGGGGGTGCGGGCGCAGGGCATACCCGGTCGAACTTTTGCGCAGTACTGTTCACCTGTCAAGGTGGAACAACGGAGCGCGAGCGCGCGAGGCGCAGCCTGGGCGAGGAGGAGGCGATGATGTAGGACAAGCCGCGCCGCGCGCGCGCCTGTCAGCGCCCGACGGTCCTGCTCCCGCTCGCGGTCGTGCCAGCTTGCGGCCTCATGGGGCCAGCCCGTGAAGGGCGGGGGCGGCCCCCTGGCCCGATGACCCTGCAACGGGGGGCCCCATGACCCTGCGACGTGGCAAACAGCTTATCCACGCATCGACGGGCGCGTTCACGCCACGGCTCGCGGGGCCCGCCTTGCCGGTCAAACCGCCCTGCTCCTCGGAGCAAGGCGGTTTGGCGATCCACTCTAAAGCAGATTGGCAGAAGAGATATTCCAGCTTCTGTCGCTGCAGAAGCGGCAGCTCGCGCCGACGAGCATGCCCTTGCCGGTGGCCGATTCGTCGCCCTTGAGCCACCAGTTGAGCCACGCCAGGTTGACTTGAGTGAACTCGCCGCCGTTCCGAGCCCACAGATCGCCCCCGTGATCCGCGCCTACCTTGGCGAACATCATGACCGGGATATCACCCAAGGCGGCGATGTTCTCGAAGTCTCTCGCGCCGTTCTCGTCCGCGCCCAGGCTATCCTCGGTGCCGGTGACGATCAACACGGGCGTATGAATCGAGTCGTAGAATGCCTGATTCGCCGAGAAAGAGCCGCTGCTCGTGTGTCCCCAGGTCGTCATTCTGGGATCTGCAGCGGTCCCCGCCGCCATCAAGCCGCCGCAGGAGAAGCCGTTCGAGGCGACCTTCGTGGCTTCGATACGCTGGTAGTAGGCGCTGCAAGGCTTCCCGTTCTCGGCGATCACCCAGTCGATGTAGGCGAGCAGCACGTCGCCTCCGCCCCCGAGCTCGCGGTTGGGCTCCGTGTTTCCCGGTGTCCCGTCCGCCACCACGAAGTAGCCGTGCGAGGCAATCTCGGCCATGGCCGCCTCAGTCGCGAACCCGTCTCGCGAACATCCGCCCTGCCCCCAGACGAAGATCGGATACCTGGCGTCTTTACCGAGATCCGCCGGACGAAATATGGTGCCCTGGTTGATGCCCGGGTCTGAATTCGTCTCGACGACCACCTCATGAGGGCCGCTCCCCGACATGTTTTGACGAGCCGATTGTGACTCGGTGCACGTGCCGGTAAAGCCGCCGCCGCCGCCGCCCGAGCCTCCGTTCCCGCCCGCCATTTCCCCGCCGCCGGCAGGCGCTCCTCCGCCCGAGCCGGAGGGCTCAGACCCTCCGGTCGTGCTCTGTGAGCCACCCGAGCCCGTAGGCAGAGGCCCCCCGGTGGCGCCCGCCTGCTCGCCGCCCGAGCCGCTCACGCTCCCTCCTGTGGCCGCCGGGGCTCCGCCGCTTCCCCCGAGGTTGCCGTCGTCAATTGAGCCGCCGCAAGCGCCGACAATCATGCCCAGCGCGGCCCAGGTGAAAGCCCAACTCGATTTGGTTTTCATAGCGACTCCATACGGACCCCGGCGGCACGCCGTCGATCGCCCAAGCAAAAGGATGCCCTTTCCGGCCAATGTGAGCGTTCACATGTTGGATGTCAATTCCAATCGACCGGCCTGCGGCTGTCCTCGATCCCGAGGGAGGACGAGGCTGGCGGGTCTCCTTTGGAGCGCCGCGTCGAGCGAGGGATGAAAATCTCGACTGTTTCCGGCGACCGCTCGTCATCGACCGGTGTTTCCGGCGAGATTTCTGACACGTGAAGCCAGTCACCCCTCGCCGAACAGCCCCGCGCGCCGGCCCGCCTCGACGAGCTGATCTTTCACCGTCTGGAAGCGCTTGCGCAGCCGCTGCGCCTCCCGCTTCAGCGCGACCTCGTCCACCACCGCCTCTTCATCGAGCATGACCCGCGCCACGTCCTTCCACTCCAGCCCCTTGTCGAGGCGCAGCACGAGCAATATCCGATCGTCCGGCGGCAGCGCCTCGCGCAGCTCCATGAGCTTGTCCTTCGCGTCGGTGCGCAGGTAGGGCCGCGTCTCGGTGCGCACCTGCTGCTCGATCGCGCTCAGCTCCGTCGTCCCGACCGAGGGGCGCACGCGCCTGTCGCGGGCGCGCCTGTCGCGGGCGTGGTTCTTCGCCGCGTTCCGCGCGATCGTATAAGCGAAGGTGCGTAACGAGCACTCCCACGCGAAGGTCGGCAGCCCGCGCAGGATGCGCTCGCACCACAGCGAGAAGACGTCGTCGGGGTCCTCCTCGCGGCGGAGGAGCGCGGTCAAAAAGCCGAGGATCTCGGGCCCGTAGCCGCGGATGGCGAGCTCGGCGGCCCGCGTGACGGCGCCGCTCTCGCAGTGCTCGCGGACCTCGCGCTCGAGGTGCTCTCGATCGACGGACATCGTGGCGCCGAGGATATCATCGTCCGCCGACCCTCCGCGGTCGACGAGCCCGCCGCCGTGCGACGGCGCTCATCGTGATCGGGATCGACGCCTCGACCGTGGACACCGCTTCACGGCGCGAGCGCGCACCAGAGGCCGTCCGACGCGCGGCCGCACAGATCGGCGCGGCCGTCGCCGTCGACGTCGCCGAGCTGCACCGTCGCCCCGTACCGCGCGGGGAGCCACCCCTGGGCATCGCCGAAGGCGCCGAGCGAAGCGGGGCGCGCCGCGCCGAAATCGAGGCGGTTCGACATGGCGCACAGCGCGCCGGAGGTGCCGCGGCCACAGAGGTCGGCGTCGCCGTCGCCGTCGACGTCGCCGAGGCCGAGGCTCCCCCAGTGGCCCGGCGCCGCGTCGAACTCGGACGCGTCGCCGTAATCGGGCGCGCCGCCGCGGCTGTACGACCAGACGTGCGGCCGCACGAACCCGGGGCCGGAAGCGCTCGCCACGGCGCACACAACGCCCGACGGCCCGCGGCCGCAGGCGTCCGCCGCGCCGTCGCCATCGATGTCGCCGAGCTGGAGCGTGGCGCCGTAACGCTCCGGCAGCCAGCCGTTCGCGTCGGACATCTCGGCGAGCCAGAGCGTCGCCGCCCCGAAGCTCCCGGCGCTCGTGTTGATCGCGCAGCGCACCCCGTCGGCGCCGCGGCCGCACACGTCGGCGTGGCCGTCGGCGTCCACGTCGGCGAGGTGGATCGAGCGGTAATGGCTCGGTGCGTCGGCGAATCCCTCCGCGTCGGAGAAGCTGTATGTCCACCAGACGCCGCCGGAGGTCACGAAGGCGTCGCCGGCGGCGTTCGCGACCTGGCAGAGGATGCCGTGGATACCGCGGCCGCAGACGTCGGCCTTGCCGTCGCCGTCGATGTCGGCGAGCTGGATCGTGTTGCCGTATCTCGCGGGCTGCCAGCCGTTCGCGTCGGAGAACTCCGTCGTGTACCGCTGCGCGGGGAGGAACCCGCCTGCGCCGTTGCTGCGCGCGCAATACACGCCGTCGGCGCGCCGCACGCACGCGTCGGCCTTGCCGTCGCCGTTCACGTCGCCGAGCCGGACCGTGCGGGTGGTGGACTCGCTCGTGCCGATCTGGGCGTCCGAGAAATCGTTGCCGGACGACCAGCGCGTGGGCGCCGAGAGCTGAATCGCGAACCGCTGTGCCTCGCCGCCATTGCAGTCGATCATCTGCACCGGCGCGCCGTTCGCGGTGTTGCCGCCGGCGACCGCGAGGCACCTCCCCTGGAGGCCGCGGATCTGGCCGCCGTCCAGCATCGTCCACCCCTGGCCCGCGGTCTCGGCGCAGTTCTCGAGCACCACGAGGGCGCCGTTCGCGGTGTTGCCGCCGGCGACGCCGAGGCAGCGCCCGCCGATGCCGCCGATGCGGCTCTCCGCGACGGTCCATGGCTGCGCCGAGGCCGTGGAGCAATCGGCGAGGACCACGGGCGCGCCGTTCGACGTGCCGACGGCAGCGAGGCATTTGCCCCCGGGCGCGCCGAGGCGGCCCGAGACGCCCGCGATGGCCGATCCCACGTACCGGCGCCGCGCCCAGGCGCGATAGTCCGGCTTGTCCGGGTCGCAGGTGGTCCCGGTGCCGCACGCGCTCATGTCCGTGCAGGTGAACCGGTCGCATTGCGCATACCACCGGAATGCGTCCCAGGTGATGTCGAACTCGGCGTCGGCGACGTTCGCCTGCTCGTTGGAGATGTCGTAGCCCCGGTAGGTCTGGAGCGCGTGCCCGGCGGCGTAGGCCTGGTGCGCGGCGAACGCGAACATCGATGTATAGTAATGGTCGGTGTGGTCGCCGGCGTGGCCGTGGTCGCTGTTCAGCGTGCCGACGCGGCTCGCGCGGTAATCGAGCATCAGGCGCGAGAGGACGGCGATGAGCTCCTCGCGGGTGTAATCGACGGGGACCTCGCCGGCGGGGTCATCGTCGGTGCGGTCGACGCGCGGCACGGTCGGTGCGCCCCCATTCCAGAGGTCGCTCAGGAGCGCGGTGTCCGGGGACGAGGGGAGCCGCAGGAACACGAGCCCGACGCGGCCGGCGCTCCCGTCGAGCGCGCAGCGCACGAGCTCCTTGTCCAGCACCGCGGCCTCGGCGCAGCTCCAGCCATTGGCGAGGCCAGCCATCGCCGCATAGGCGGCCTTCATCCCGGCCTCCCGCTCGTCCATGACGGGCAGGCCATTGCCGCCGAGGCCCGCGGTGACGTAGACGGTCTGCACGAAATTCCCTGCCTGGATCGAATCCGCGATATCGGGGTTCATGAAGAGCAGATCGTCGTCCTGGTGCGCGACGACGTAGAGATCGCGCTCGGGCGCGGCGAGCGCCTCCCGGGCCGTTGTGGCGACGCTCTCGCGCTCCACGAAGAAGATGTTCTGGGCGTCGCTCTGCCCGGAATAGAGGCTGTCCAGCGTTGTGTCGGTGAGCGTGCGGACGACGGCGGGCGGCGCCCCCGGATCGATGCGGCGACCGGCGCCGGAGCCGGCCCAGATGCTCACGGTGGCGCCGTGACGGCCGCTCGCATTGGCGGGGCCGAAGACGTACCGCGCGAGCCATGTCTGCTGCGTGGTCCCGGCGATGGCGCTCGTCGGGCCGGCGCCGTCGACGAGCAGGCCCGCGGGGCTCGACGTGTCGAAATGGAGGCCGTGGTGCTGGTGGGCGGTCGTCCAGGAGCTGACGCCCATGGGCACGTGGTACGCGTAGCCGGCGGACGGCGCGGCCATGCGCCCGGTGACGGCGATCCACCGGGTGGCGTGCGCGGCCGACAGCGGGGCCGCGAACCGGCGCCGCCAGTAGCCGTAGGTCTGCGCGAGCTCGCCGCCCGCCCGCGCGAAGGGCCAATCGTCCGTCCAGCCGACGGCGCCGCCCGCCTCGCCGTCGTGCTCGTCGTAAGCGAGGATCTCGGCGCGCGCGCTGGCCGGGGCGGCCGCCCCGGCCAGCAGGGCGCCCAGCGCCGTCAGGGTCCGCGCCGCCTTGGTCCACAGGTGTGCTCTCGGATCGATGCGAGTCATGGCTCTGCTCCTCGGGTGAGGCCGGCCCTCCGCCGGCGTTCCTCGAGGCAGACCCGCGCCGGCGCGGGTGTGAACAGAAATCCACCGGCGAGGCGTCGTTCACAGAGACCTCAAGCCCGCAAATGCTGCCGGCGATGGCGAAGGGGCCCGCGTGGCGCGGGCGAAGGCGACCTACCTGGCCGCGAGGCTCGCCACGGCCTGTGCGATACGCGGCGGTGCGCTGGGGCGAGCGTACATTCGCTCCATGTAAGAGATGAGCTTGGGGCAATCGCCCAGCAGCTTGACCTCGTTTCCCCAGTCGAGCGTGTAGGCGAGCACGAAGTCGGCGACGGTGACGCCGTCGCCCACAACGAACTGGCGGCCCTGCATGTGCCCCTCGAGCACCGCGGCCATCTCTTTGAACTCGCGGCCGGCGAGGTCGACCTCGGAAGGCAGGCGCAGCGCCTCGGGGTAGAGCGACGTGTGACTGACGATGCGCTGGAGCGGCTGCTCGAGCTCGGTCACGGTGAACAAAAGCCAGCGGTCGACCTCGGCCCGCTGCCGTAGATCGGTGGGCAAAAGGCGCTTTTGCGGGTACTTCTCCGCGAGATAGAGCGCGATCGCCACCGACTCGGTGACCACGAAGTCTCCGTCGACGAGCGCGGGCACCTTGCCGACGGGGTTGATCTTGCGAAATTCGGGGCGGTGATGATCGCCCGCGACGAGGTTGACTTCGATGGCTTCGAAGTCGACCCCCAGCTCCTGCAGCGTCCAGCGGGCACGAATGGATCGCGTCGGCGCAAATTCGTACAGTTTCATCGTCGGTGCTCCTGTCGAGGTGGGTGCCCCAGGCTTCGAGGCACGTTCCCCTTGAGACCGGGGCGGCGGCGAAAACTCATCGGTCGCCCTCGTTTTTTTTAGACGCGGCTTCCGGGAAGTCGGCGGCGATCTCCGAGCCCTCTTGCCCAGATCCCGGCGGGATCATCGCTGGCCGGCCTCGAGGCGCTTCACCCGCTCGGCGCCCCAGTCGCCCAGCGGGCGGAGGGCTTCATTGAGCGTGCGGCCGTGCTCGGTGAGCGAGTACTCGACCTTGGGTGGCACCTCGCGGTACACCTCGCGATGGACAAGTCCGTCCTCCTCCATCTCGCGCAGGTGCTGGATGAGCATCTTCTCGCTGACGCCCGGCAGGCCACTCTTCAGCTCGCCGAAGCGGCGGGTGCCGTAATTGTTCAGCTCCCACAGGATCAGCGATTTCCACTTGCCTGACACCACGTCCATCGCGGCGTCGATACCGCAGATGTACGGACCACGTCTCGCTGTCGTTGCCATCGAGCTCCTCTGTGTCATGACTGCGTCCGCTCGATCCTTACCAAAAGGTGTGTATCCAACAAAAAAGTAGGTACTTGTCAGCTCGGGGGTGCGAGCAAAGGATGGCTTGCCATGAGCAACGACACCACCCCGACTACGGTGCTCGGCCTCGGCGCGATGGGTTCCGCTCTCGCTGCCGCGCTGATCGACGCCGGGCACCCCACCACCGTCTGGAACCGCTCTCCCGCCAGGGCACGGCCCCTCGTCGCTCGCGGCGCTGCCGCAGCGGGCTCCGCCGAGGCTGCCGTCTTCGCCAGCCCCCTCATCGTCGCCTGCCTGTTCGATCACGCCTCGGTCCACGAGGTGCTCGGCCCGACCGCAGGGAGCCTGCGCGGGCGCACCCTCGTGAACCTCACAACCAGCACACCGAACCAGGCTCGTGAGCTGGCGGCGTGGTCGGCGTCCCATGGCATCGACTACCTCGATGGCGGGATCATGGCCGTCCCCGAGATGATCGGCGGCCCGGGTTCGGCGATCCTCTACAGCGGCTCGCAGACCGCGTTCGACGCACACCGGGCGCTGCTCGACCTGTGGGGTGAGAGCACCTACTTTGGGGCCGACGCCGGCATGGCCTCGCTCTACGACTTGGCGATGCTCGCCGGCATGTACGCGATGTTCGCCGGCTTCCTGCACGGCGCGGCGATGGTCGGCTCCGAGGGGGTGTCGGCGAGCGAGTTCGCCGCCCGCGCCACCCCGTTCCTTGCCGCCATGACGGGCGCGTTCGCCGGGTTCGCCGCCACCATCGACGCCAAGGACTACGCGGGCGAGGGTCAGCAAAGTCTGGAGTTCTCCGACCTCACCAAGCTCGTCTCGGCGAGCACCGAGCAGGGCGTGAGCGCCGAGGTGCTGCAACCGGTGCACCAGATGATCCGCCGCCAGATCGCCGCCGGGCACGGCAAGGAAGGCTTCGCCCGCATCTTCGAAGAACTGAGGAGCACCCGATGAACGCATCTCACGATCTCGCCCCGGTGACCGTCATCGGCCTCGGCCCGATGGGTCGAGCGATGGTGACCACGCTGATGAACGCCGGGCACCCCGTGACGGTATGGAACCGCACGCCGAGCCGCGCCGATGAGCTCGTCACTGCGGGAGCCACGCTGGCGCCCACGCCGGCCGACGCCGTTGTGGCCAGCGAGCTGATCCTCCTCAGCCTCACCGACTACCCGGCGATGTACGACATCCTCGGTGGTTTCACCGGCGCGCTGGCCGGCAAAGTGCTCGTCAACCTCAGCTCCGATACACCGGGGGCCTCGCGTGAGGCCACGGCGTGGGCCGCCGAGCACGGCGCCAGCTTCCTGACCGGCGGCGTGATGGTGCCCGCCCCGATGGTCGGCACCGAGGCCGCGTATGTGTACTACAGCGGTCCAGAGGCGCTGCTCCGGGAGCACGACTCGGTGCTCCGACTCCTCGGCGCACCGCGCTACGTCGGCGAGGATCCCGGTCTGGCCCAGCTGTGGTACCAAGCGCAGCTGACCGTCTTCCTCACCGCGCTGTCGGGACTCCTCCAGGCGGCGGCGCTGGTGAGCGCGGCGGGCGTGCCGGTGGGCGACTTCTTGCCCGACGCGTTCGACACGTTCACCGGCATCCCGGTGATGATGGAAGGCGGGCACGAGCTGGCCAAGAGCCTGGAGACCGGCGTGCACCCCGGCGACCTGAGCACCGTGCGGATGATGGGCGCCACCGCCGATCACATCGTGCGCACCAGCGAGACGCTCGGCATCGACCTCGAGGTGCCCAAGGCGGTCAAATCGCACTACGACAGGGCGATCGCCGCCGGGCGCGGCACCGACAACTGGACCGCCCTCTACGAGGTAATCAAGTCCCTGCGCTGACCCCATGAAACGAAGCGGTCAGCGGTCGCCGCCCGGCAAGCCCGTGCGGGTCCTCCGACGTTGCTGATGTTGTGGTAGCGCGGCGTACCTTGGCCACCCAGCGGCGATCGTCTCGGCACCGATGATTTTTTCGGGCGCGGGCAGTCAGTGCTTTCGCAAGGGACAGGCGTCCCCGCTCGGAGAGGCATCGATGATGATGAGAAGGAGAGAGTTCATGGGAGTTCTGGGCAGCATCGTGGCGCCGGCCTGTGGGGGGGACGTGGAGCGAGAGGAGGCGCGGCCAGGGCAGAGCGGAGGGGCCGGCGCGGGGCCGGCTGCCGCGCTGGCGCCCGTGCGCGAGGTGATGGGGGCAGAGGTCGCGGCGGGGCAGATGCCGGGAGCGGTCTGGCTGATTGCGCGCGGCGGCGACGTGCACGCGGACGCGGTGGGCGTGACCGAGATCGGCGGCAGCACACCCATGCGGCGGGACACGATTTTCCGGATCGCCTCGATGACGAAGGCGGTCACCGCGACGGCGGTGATGATGCTCGTCGAGGAAGGCAAGCTCGACCTCGACTCCCCCGTCGACCGCTGGTTGCCGGAGCTCGCGAACCGGAGGGTGCTGGCACGCATCGATGGTCCGATCGACGAGACGGTGCCCGCTGAGCGGCCGATCACGGTGCGCGACCTGATGACGTTCACCATGGGCTTTGGACTCCTGTTCGATGCTTCGTCGCCGATCCAGCGTGCCATCGACGAGCTCCAGCTCGTCAACGGGGAGCCGGTACCGATGACGCCGCACGGGCCAGACGAGTGGATCCGGCGGCTCGGGACGCTGCCGTCGATGCATCAGCCGGGCGCGCAGTGGATGTACAACACGGGGAGCCTGGTGCAGGGGGTGCTCGTGCGGCGCGTGGCCGACAAGGATTTCGATGTGTTCGTGCGCGAGCGCATCCTCGCGCCGCTCGGGATGCGGGACACCGACTTCCACGTGCCGGCGGACAAGCTCGATCGGTTCGCCGGCTGCGGTCACTTCACCGACCCGGAGACGATGGCGAAGACGCGCATGGATCGCGACGGGGCCGAGAGCGCCTACGCCAGCCCGCCCGTGTTCCCTTCGGGCGCTGCCGGGCTCGTGTCGACGGTGGACGACTACCTCCTGTTTGCGCGCATGCTCACGAACAGCGGCGTGCACGAGGGCCGGCGGATCTTGAGCGCCGCCTCGGTGCGCGAGATGACGACCGATCATCTCACACCGGCCCAGAAAGCGGCGTCTTCATTTTTCCCGGGCTTCTTCGAGACGCATGGCTGGGGTCATGGGATGGCCGTGCTCACCGCGCCGGACGCCGTCTCGGAGGTGCCTGGGCGCTATGGATGGGACGGCGGGTTCGGGACGTCCTGGATCAATGATCCGAGCCGCGAGCTAATCGGGATAGTGATGACACAATCCTCCGATTTTCTGTTCTCGGGAGCTCTCGAACGCTTCTGGCGCAGCGTCTACGTCGCCACCCCATCGAGGTGAGGCGCGGCCCTCCAGGTTCAGAGACTCGCGAGCGCGCGCGACCGATCGGCCCACGAGCGCTTCGTGACGTCCGCGTCGGGCGCGATCGACTCGAATCCGTGCGGCGCTCCTGGGTGCACATGCAGCTCCGACGATATGCCCGCGCCCGCGAGCTTGCGCCGGATCGATCTATCGTGTCATCGAGACCTCGTTGCCGGCGCGCGCTCGTCTCCTCACCAGGGGATCGGGCCTGTGTCGTCCGAGAAGGTGCCAGTCGGTCCGTCGGGACCGAGCAGCGCGAGCCGCACCGGCTCGCGCGCGCCTTCGGCGACGGTGCGCGCTCCGCTGTGGTTGTTGAGATCGGTCGCGACGTAGCCGGGGCACACCGCGTTGACCTTGATCGCGGTGCCGGCGAGCTCCTGCGCGAACGCGATCGTCACCGCGTTGAGCGCGCTCTTCGACGGGCTGTACGCGACGCCGCCGACGCCGCGGACCGGAGTGGCGGGATCGCTGATCCAGGTCATCGAGCCGAGGCGGCTCGACACGTTGACGATTCGCCCGGCCGGCGCCTCGCGGAGGAGCGACAGCATCGCCTGGGTCACGGCGATCACTCCGAACACGTTGGTATCGAACACTTCGCGGACGTCGGCGAGCGAGGCCACGCTCGGCCTCCCGCTCTGGGCGATCTCGTCGACCGTGACCCCGCTCTGCGCTCCGCCTTTGGCGATGCCAGCGTTGTTGACGAGGACGTCGAGCCGGCCGAGCTCGCGACGGATCCGCGCTGCGGCGGCGGCGATCGAGTCGGCGTTCGTGACGTCGAGCGCGATCGCGCGAGCATCGCCGGTGATCTGCTTCGCCGCGGCCTCGCCGCGCGCGAGGTCGCGCGAGCCGACGAGCACGGTGTGGCCGCGCGCCGCGAGCTCCTTCGCGATCGCGTGGCCGATACCTTTGTTGGCCCCGGTGACCAGGGCGACGGGTCTGTCTTGCATATCCCCTGGCTAGAGATCTCCGCGGGCGCTGCCTTGGTGATTCTTGGCCGGTCGAGAGGGCGGCCAAGAATGCCCAAGCCGAGGGGGCGCGTCGGTCATAAGATGGGGGCGTGGCGACCCGTGCCGACCTCGTTGCTGTCCCCGTGCCCGGCGTGCGCGTTACGCGCTGGTCGACCGACGAGCTCTACGCCGGCATGAAGGAGATGTACGCGATCGCTCGCGTCGAGGTTGGGCGCCTGGAGTGGTGGAGCCGCGGAAAGGTGTGGAGGTGCGGCCCGGGCTCGTTGCAGATCCTGCAACCCGGCGACGTGCACCGCGACATCTCGCGCGACGGCCCGGGCACGGGCCAGTGCGTCGCGTTCTCGGCGCAGCTTGTCGAGAGCGTGATCGGCAAGGTCTGCGTCCTTCCACTGCTCGCCGCCGGTGACGAGCGGGGCGCGGCGTTCCACCGCCTGCATCACGCGGTGCGCGCCGGCGCCGATCGTCTCGAGCTCGAGGTCGCGGTTGCCGAGGCGATCGGCGCGCTCGCGGCGGTGGGTGACGCGCAGTGCGAGTACACGCGACCGGTGCGCCGCGCGATCGAGCTCCTGCGAGGGCAGCTCGCCGAGCCGGTGACGCTCGACGACCTCGCTGCGCACGCGGGCCTCGAAAAGTTCCACCTGTGCCGCGCGTTTCGCGCGCAGGTCGGCATGTCTCCGTACGCGTACCTGACGCGGCTGCGGATCATGCGCGCGAAGGAGATGCTCGTCGCCGGCGTGAGGCCGCGCGACATCGCCCCGCAGGTCGGCCTCTACGACCAGAGCCAGCTCAACCGGCACTTCCGGCGCATCGTCGGCACGACGCCAGGCCAGTACGCGCGCGGCGTCTAGAGCGGGGCTGCGATCGCCTCACGCTCCTCGTCGGTGATCTCTTGCTCTCGACCACGGGCGCGAACTCGGCGGCGGAGCGGGGATAGCGGGCGAAAGGTACCTTGCGAGCATACCAGACGTTGCGGGTAGACGTTGTAAACGAGAGGTACACTAAAGGGCTGCTCGTCATCACCCAGCTCCCGTGCATGAGAGCCGTCCTCGGCTGCCCGTCTTTCGGGTGCAACAGCGGAATCCTCAACAGGACAACCGGTCTTCCTCCTTGAGAACTCCGGGCGGCTAAGCCGCAGCTCCATGCACATCAGCTGTCGGCCGGTCAGCGAGCACCTCGCAGCGAACCCGCCCCAACTGCCGGCATGGCACCCAAGGCGCGTGTCCGCGACGCCGCAGGCTCCGGGGTCGACGACGGTCCGGTCGCGCCGTCACATCGCGCAGCTCCAGCACCGGCTCATGGCGATGGCCGTCTTCCCCTGCCGGCTCCTCGCGACGAACCCGCTCCCCCGCGGCTTTCTCCCGAAGCTCGGCGCCGCGAAGGCGAAGGCATGCCTCTACCCCGACGAGGGCGCGCGCCTGCTGGCCAGCACCGCGATCCCGCTGTGGTGGCGCGTCCTCTGGGGCCTCTTGAACCGCGAGGGCCCACGCATCAGCGAGGCGGCGCGCCTGCAGGTGCAGGACGTCGATCTCGATCGCGACGCCCTGCGCCTCGAGAAGAACAAGACGAACGACCCCCGCGCGTGGGCGCTGTTCCCCGGCGTACCGCAGGCGCTGCGCGCCTGGCTCGCGCTCCGCGGCAACCCGGCGCCCTCCGCGCCGCTCTTCATCGACGAGGACGGCGCTCTCTTCAGCCTCGAGCACGCCGCCGAGCGGCTCCGCGCCACCTCCAGCTCGCCGGCATGGGCCGCCCGGAGCTCGTCGAGGCCATGGACGAGCGGCAGCAAGTGCGCGCGCACGACACGCGCGCGACCGGCATCCCCGTCGCCCTCGCGAACCGCCGGAGCGAGACCCGGCACGCCGACCGGCCCCGGCATCGGGGCTCCGTCGTGACCCGAGGTACCGCCGAGCCGCCAGGACGTTTGCAGAGCTGGGCCTTGGCGAGCTAGCTTCCCTCGCCGAGGCGATCCCCCAGCTCGCCGGGAGCGTCACAGGAGGCGGCACAGAAGAGGGAGAGGGCGGGGCGCCAGAGACAAAAATAGAAGCAAAATCAAACATTTGTCCCCGTGGCGAAATGGCAGACGCGGTGGATTTAAAAGGCGCTCTGGGGCGGGGGAACGGGGGCGAAGCGGGATAATTGCCGGGGAAATCGGAGGGGGGTGGCGACGGATCGACGCGGTTGGAGCGGGGGTGTGACGATTCAGAGGGGGCGCGTGGCGATTCGATCGGGGGGAGTGATGCGGGGGGAGAGCGGGGCGGAGAAGGGGCGGGGGCGAGGGGGGCGTCGGTGAGGGCGATGCTGCTTGTGCAGCTCGGGGAGGGGCTGGCGGCAGCTGTTGCGGCAGGCGATGTTGAGACGGCGCGCGTCGCGCACGAGGCGATCGGGCGGCTGCTCGGAGGGCCGACGTCACCGCAGGGCGAGGCCGCGGCCGAAGTGCTCGACCTGGCCCGGGAGCGTGAGCGGAGGGGACGATGAGATCCGGCGCGGCCTTGAATGCGGGGGCATCGCGATCAGATGCCGTGCCGCCAAGCGGTTACGAGGAGGAGTTCCGGATGAAGCGCCACGACTCCATAATTGGTGTCGTCGTTCGCATGTGAGCGCTCGAACATCGGAATCAACATACGTCGCGCTGCCACGGGCAACCTCTTGAGATGCCGAGCAGGCGTGTACAGCCCTCAGCATCCTCATGCCAGGGGCCACGAGGAACTCGGACGAGCGCGGCGGCTTCCAGGCGTTCAGGACGCGGATCTTGTCGTACGGGAGACCGAGTGCATCGCGGACCGAGGTGATGGGGAGGCTCTCGCCAGGGGGGCGAGCGGCGGAGAGGCCGTCGAAACGGAGTCGAGCAGGGTGGGGACAGGTCGACCAGTGCAGGAAGGGGCCTACCACGGCGAAGGGGCCGCTCGGGGCAGCTGGTGCGCGATGGTGGGAGTCTATCGCCTACCAGTGGCGCGGCTGCCGGAGCGAGGCGCGCGTGGCCGAGCTTGGGAAGGTTAGCGGCGGTGGGCGGCGGGTGGGGTCGGTCCCGCTGGCGTCCACCCGGTCGAACTCAGGGGCGCCTCCGCGCCGAGGAGCCTAGCCCGCGACCTCGACCGCCCGGCAGGGTCGCCGAACCAGGAACACGCGGCGGAGAGGATCGAAAAGAGGGTCGGGGCGACGACGCCCATGTGGCGGGCCGCGGTGATGTCGACGGCGAGGGCGTCGGCGCTCCCCGTTCGTCTTATTCCCTTCGCGGACTGAGCGGCAACGAACTCTCCGCCCGCGCGCTCCTGCCCGGCGGTCATCCACGGCTTGGTTCTATCACCTCGTGAAGCTCTGAGCGTGGGTTACAAACTCGTCCTGAGTGCGGTATAGTTCGGCTACTCACGGGATACGAGGAGGCTAGGGCCAGGTGCCGCGTGGAGTTCTTTCCTGTTCTGGAGGTGCGCGGGGCGGCGACGAAGCCGGCGACGTGATGCTGCCCTACGGGATGGCGCCAGATGGCCGACTCTTGCACATCTCGGAGGTGAGCTCAGGGCTCGGCTGCGGCTGCGTTTGCCCAGCTTGCAGGGGCCCGCTGGTCGCCAATAAAGGTACGAAGAAGACGCATCACTTTGCTCATCATTCGATCCGTGACTGCGTCGAGGCCTACGAGACGATGCTGCACCTGCTTGCGAAGCAGGTGATCGCCGAGAGAAAACTGGTGATGCTGCCCGCGGTTCAGGCCGAGTACAAAGGCCTCCGTTCGGCCGTGCATCCCGGGAAGGAGTTCAGGCCCGACGAAGTCGTCGTCGAGGTGTGGCTGAAGGGCATGCGCCCTGACGTGGTCGCCCGGATCACCCGAAAAGGGCAGACCAAGGAGCTCCTCATCGAGGTCGCGGTCACGCACTTTTGCGAGTCCGAGAAGATCGGCTTGATCCGTGCGCGCAGGATGGCGGGCATCGAGATAGACCTCTCCAGAATGCCCCGGAACGTCTCTCGTAAGGAGATGGAGGACGCCATCATCGCCTCCGCTCCTCGCAGGTGGTTGTTCAACAACGTCCAGGAGCAGAGGGTCGAGCAGCTGCGCGCCGAGTTCGAACGCAGCGTCGCGGAGGAACGCGAGCGCGAGCAGAGGATACGTCGCCTCCTCGATGCGCAGGCGAGGGAGCTCGTTGCGTACTTCCGCGAGACCGCGGCTGCGCTGCCACGACGGAGGGCACCGGCTGAACAGAAGCACATCGACCGCGTCCACAGCGCCGGGCTGGCGGGGCTCGTCGGAGTCGAGCTCGCGGGGGGCGCTTGCTTCGCCGTCGTGAGCGAGGCGTGGCAGTCGTTCCTCTTGGACCGGTTCATCCTTGGCGATAAATCCCTGTTCGATACCGTTCTCACCAGTGCGGAAGCGTTGAGCCTTTTGCGACGCCGCGGCCTCGTGCATCCCCGGTTTGTCAGGCCGATCAGCGATAACCTAGCCAAGGCTACCCGCGCTCTGGAACCCGGGTTTCAGTCTCCCGAAGAGGTCGTTAAAGCCTATCTCGGCTCTCTCACCGAGCGGCACATCCTGCGGCAGCAGCGTTACGGGTGGTCTCGCGACACGTCGGCTGCGCAGGAGGCCCAGAAGCGCCTGCGCAAGATCGACGATGGACTTCTCCGCGTGGCCGAGCTCAAAAGGCAGCTGAACGTGCTGCGCTCGCTTCCAAGCGGGTGCTGGGTAGACGTGAGATGGTGGCTGCAGACCGCACATCACGGCCTCGAAAAATCACCTGCCGCGCTGGCGATGGCCGGCGGATGGGCTTACGACTCACTGATCGAGCACCTCGATCGGCTGAAGCGGATGAACGAGGCAGGCGCTCCCGTAGAGAAGAACCTCCTGGGTCTACCGCTCGAAGAGCAGCAGGAGCTGCGCCGCGAAGAGCATCGCCTCGCGCAAAAGGCGGCTCGCCTCGCGGCAGAGGAGAGGGCGAGGAAAGCTGCCGAAGAGAGGCGTGAGGTGGAGGCGCTGAGGAGGAGCGCGCTCATCAAACACGTGATCGACGCACTCGGAGATATGGACGGTGCAGCTTGGCTGGAGCGACCACTGCGTTCGCTGGGCAATGCTGCGATCAGCGCCCTGGGAGGACTAAGTGAGGAGCAGGACCGCTCGGCCCGTCTCGAGCTCCTGACGGAGCAGGAGCGCCGGTCCGCTGTGGCGCACCAGAAGGCGGATATCCAGACCCTCCAAGACGAGCTGCGCAACGAGGCGATCATATACCGAGATCCGCGCTGGGCCGATCACTGGATGAACGCGATTAACCGAGGACTCGACAGCAGGCGCCCGAAGGACGTCTGTGTCGATGCCGCCGGACTGGCGAAATGTCGAGCAGCGCTCAAGCAGGAAGGTCGGAGGAGACGAGCATAGCGGCGATCAGGGCCGCGATGCTCGTTCCGCCGCTCTAGACTAGGGTCACGGTACGTCAATTCTCAGTAACGAAACCTTGTAGCTCATTCGCCGCAAGATTCTTGCTGCGTTTGCGAGGTTGAGCTGGCTCAGGAATGGGAGAGATGCGGGCCAGGTGGCCGTGCGCTTGGTGATGACGGCGTATACGACCTCGAACGACGCGGCGTTGAACGTGGGAGCTGCGAGCAGGGCGGCATGGGCGGGGTGGCCTGTCAGCAGCGAGACGATCTCCTTGCGGTACCTATCGTCCCAGAAAAGCGCCTCGGCTGAGGCGACGCCTTGCGAGAACAGGTGGCTGAGCGTCGAGGACCGGTTCTTCCTCTTCACGTGCACGAGCTGTCCACTGAGCGTGAGAAGGTCGCAGCATTCGATCGGAGCGTTGGCGCCAGTCACTCTCTTGTTCCCCCGATCGAGGAGCGCGATGTCCTTCATCGTGGCGGAGACGCGCTTGTTGTAGTCATTCTCCACCTCGTTCGGATTCGCTGCGGGCAGCTTCAGCCCGGAACCGGGAATTTGCTTTATGTCGCTCTCTATCTGACGCGCGTAGCTTTGCTCGATGACGTACCACTCTCCGGCTGATAGCGCGTAAAGATCATCCCTGTGTGCCGTCTCGTACACCAGCGCGTCATACACGGACCATTTCTCTCGAGTGACGTCGGCGTCGGCGTACTTTATTCCTATGCGATCTTTCCTCAGTTTGTTGATGGAGAGCGCGCCGATGTCTATCGTGTCGAGGTAGTGCGCGAGCTCCAAGTCCGGGTGATCGTCCGCGTGGCCCTCGGTAGAGTAATTGAAGGCCGCGAACCGATCCCATTCGATGGGCTTCGGGGCGGCGAGGTAAGCGCTCTTCGAGGTGCCAGCGCGTAGATCCTGGACTAGTAGCTGGTCGAGCTCGTCTCCTAAGTTGGAGTCGCGAATCTTCCGAACGTGATCGATGAATGCGAACTCTTTGAGATAGTCCTTCTTGCCATACTCATGGAGCAGCCGGTCGCACTTGGCGCCGAGGCCGGTGAACTCGATCTCCGCGTTGAGAGCGAGGGCGTCGCCTCCTGTGACCTGCCTGCCGATGTTTGCGTCTCTCGGCCGACCGGTGACGGATCGCATGAGATCCCGGGTGATGTCCACTCCGAACGTCGACAAACGAGAGCCCGTGCTTGCTTGACGTCTCGTGTGCAACGTCAGGTCTTCCATGGTGTGCATGTCGACGCTGCGAAGCGCGTCGGGGTCGACTGCGTTGAGGGCCACCTTTAGACCGAAATCTCGCTCGATGAGCTCCTGGCGCAGCAGGTTGCTCCCATATCCGAAGCTTATCGCGAAGAACCGGCTGCTGGTCTCCACGATCAGCACCGCCGACGAGAATGCGTTGACCAGGGAGAGGGGTGACACGACCCCTTCGTTGAGCAGGTCGACCCAGGCGGGCGGCTTGTGTGAAGGAACGGCGGGGAGGAATAGGGAGCCTTTGAAGCCGATGTTCTTCTTAAGGGGGTGTTTGGTCAGCGACGTCGGATCTCGAAATGCGTCTTTGGCGGCGGCCATGCTGGGCTTGAGAAGTCTGATGTTCATTGGGCGGACCTTCGTTTTCATGGCGCTGATCCTTGCCGTCCGGCGTTGGGAGCTGCGTGCTTCGTCCGCTGCATTGGTGGTGAGGGGCAGCGTGTGCTACGGTAGCTTCTTTTCATATTTTTGCATCGCGTGGGTTTTGATGAATGTGTTTAGCGGTCCGGGGGCGGTGACGATCGCATCCCGGGACAAAAAGACGTGCATCGCATCCCACTCGTGCAGCTCCAGTACGACGCACTTTCCCAGAGGCTTGCCCGCGAGCTACTTCTTAACCGCAGCCATCGACAACACCGACGGGGGGCGTCCGCCGCCAGTCTCCTCGACGTGCAAGACGACGTCGCGAATGTCCGGGACCGAGTATTCCACGGTGAGCTCGACGGCAGGCTCAAGGCGGCGCATCCTTCTTGATTCGAAGGGGTACTCCGAGAGCGGAAGAAAGGTGTCGCGTCCGCGAGGGTGGGGATAGGGTCTCGTGTTTCCGCTGTTCATCGGCGAGAGCCGCACGCGATGCCCGTGACGCTCGAGGAGCCGCGCTGTATCGATCGTGAGCACTGTCTGTCGTTTGTCACGATATTCTACAGCTTCGAGCAGGCGCTTGAGCCTCTTCTCGGTCAGCCAGAAGAAGACCATTCCATTCAGAAGCCGGTACCACTCGGCCGGTGAGAGGCTGCCCCCAAGGGCGCGCCGGAGCGCTTTGTCGCTCATGGGCTTCTGGTCTCGTATGACCGCCGCCCCGTGCATCGGGTGCGTGATCGTGAGCGATCCGGGCCGGTGCGTGGACTCGATGGCGTCTCGGTCCGGTCCACGAACCTCGAAGAGGTCCAGGAGCGCGCTTGTGCTCAGCAGCCCGTTGCGCATGATCCCAGGCCAGCTTCCGGCCTCGGCCATGTGATAGAGGCGAGGGTAGTGCATCGCGAGTGTTTCGCGGGTCACTCCCATCACCACCTCCTCCGGTCGACGATGCCGCGCAAGTGGAACCTAGTTGTGATGAGCGATACGGGCGCTGATGTCACGCGCTCAACCTCGTCGATGAAGCGGATGGTTTCCGGTGTGAGTTGCTCGAAGCGATGGGCGTTCTTGTTTGCGATATGGATGTAGTCGACGAAGGTCAGCGCGATGTCGGTCGGTCCGTTGAGGCTTGCCGCGCTCCGCAGAAGGGCCCAGTCGAACTCGCCCACGCGCCGGTTGCGCTTCGTCGTCGAGGTCTTCTCAGCCTTTCGCAATTCCTCGACGTCGATGCCGGAGCGCCTCGCGATCTCGTCCCAGTCAAGCTCGCCTACCAGCGTTCCGGATGTCCCGCCGCTCGGGTTCTGTACCCGGATGGGATAGGTTCGGCAGACCATGATCGTCTTGCGTACCCGGCTCGGAGCGATGCCAGCCTCGGCGAGGCAGCCGCTCACCGTCGTATCACGTGAGGTGACGAATGGGTACTGGCCGTGGTGCAGGCTCAGGCCCGTGCCCTGGGTCCCTTCAAGCAGTATCCGGCTGGCCGAAGAGAACGCGTCATCCAGGACCTCCCGCGTCGGCCGGATGTAAGGCGCAAGTTCCGGCACGTCGAGAGCGCGACGGACCGGCGGGGCCGCCGCCGTCCGCAGGACCTTGCGCGATGTTGCCGCCCCCACGCCTCGTCCGGTCGAGCCGATCGAGCCCGTGAGCTTCTCTGCCTCGAACGTGATGTCTGCCGCCTCGATGACCATGGCCTGCGGATCGATGAAGAGCCGGCCCTGTGGCACCCGGCAGTCCGCGATCTCTTTGCGCAGCGTATTCACATCGAGCGTGGCGCCGGGACCGAGCACGAGTTTCGCCTCGGAGCGCCGGGTGCCCGAGGGGAGTAGGTGGAAGGTATACGGCTCCGGCTCCTCGTACACGGTGTGCCCTGCGTTCGGCCCGCCAACCCGGACGAGGAGATCGTACTCGGGCGCGAGATACGACGCGATGTGCCCCTTGCCCTCGCTGCCGTACTGACCGCCCACGATCACGTCGACGACCTGCTCAACGCCTCGGCCGTAGAGCCCGAGGTGGCTCGCGACGCGGACGAAGACGTCCTCAGGAGAACTCCGCGCGGTGTCAATCACGACATCGGCGATGTCTTTGAGCTTCTCGATCCCGCTCTCTGTCGCGTTGGCGCGCACCTCGTTGTAGGACGTGAACTCTTTCACCGCACGGTTTCGGTCTCGGTACCGCTGCGCGAGAATGCCGTCGGAGGCCGTGAGGTGCACGTGCGTAGTACGGAGGCCAAACGCCCTCCGAATGGCGTCGACCTGAGCCTCGATGCGCACCGCGTCCACGACCACCGTCACGTTCTCCCCAAGCTGCGAAACCGACCTGGTCAGCGCCTCGGCGACCCACAGCCCGCCAGTCTCGCGATCCAGCCGCTCTCCGGCCTCCTGGAGCGCGCCCCGCTCCGCCGCCGTCCCCGCCATCGCGTGGATGAGATCGCGGGTCTTGAGCCGCTTGAACCGGTACCGGTTCACCAGGGCATCGCTGAGCGTCGTCTTGCCGGACGCTACAGGCCCCGAGAGAAGGATAACTCGATTCATTATCGTGTACCTCCTGAAGGAAGATCGATTGCGAGCTTCATTGAATTTTACCTCGCGGATGAAGCTTTCTGGTCTGGCTCGGCAGCTGATGAGCTCCGTACCTCAACGGCACCTGCGGAGCACATCCACCACCCGATCGACATGGATCCCTTCATTGCGGAAGAAGCGGTCCTCGGTTCCTGGCTCGAGGAGCCATCCGCCGCTGTGATGCAGCGCGACGAGCTCCCAGTGCTTGTTGAAGACGGGCGAGCCGGATGAGCCGGGCAGCGTGTCGGTCAGGTACTGCACGCGGCCCTCGCCCACGTAAACAACCAGGTTGTGGAAGAACGAGAGCTGCTTCTGATCGCCGCCGGGGTGCTGGATGATGTTGACCCGTTCGCCGACTTCGACCCGGGCCGGCTGGAGCGCGATCGTCCCCCAGTGTGCGGAGGGCTCGCCCGCGACCTTGACGATCGTGCAGTCGTCGTCGCTGGAGGTCACGAAGAAGGCGTCGGGGTCGAAGCACAACTCCACCGGTTCTGCGTCGCGGTCCTCGACCGTCTTCTGGTAGTTGAACTGGACGGTGGCGTCGGCAGCGGCGTCTCGGTCCCCGAGGATGTGGTGATTGGTGACCAGGAGGTCACCGGGGATGAGAAAGCCCGTTCCGAGCGAGCCGTCGGAGACCTTGACGCGCGCGACCGCCTGCTCTCGGCGTGTGCCGATCTGGAGGAAGTTCACCGGGACGAGCGCGCTCTGGGCGCCGAGGATCTTCTCCAGCGCCCGACCGCCGCTGCCCCGCCACGGAAGCGAGGTGATGCTCGGCCCTTCGGCGTAGCGCACCGCGGCGCCCTCGCGCAAGCGCCTGAGGATCTCGTCCTCGGGGTACTCCTCGATGGCGCGGTCGAGCACCGCGAAGACCCACCGCGCGCCCCGCTTCTGCGCCTCGTCGAGGACGCTGTGCCAGGTGAGGTCCGCTCGGTTGTGGAAGGCGATGCGGGTCGCGTCAAGCTTGATATCAGCGAGGAACCGGCGCACCTCGGCGTCGGACGGGTATTTCCACGAAAGAGCCTCTCGCAAGGTGCGTATCGCTTCGGGGGAAAGAGCCTGGTTCATCATCTCCTCGTTCTCCGGTGGAGCACGCCGGCGTCGTCGCCGCGTTCAAGCCGCAACGTGCGTCTCTCAGCGAGCGAGCTCTAGGAGATCGTCGTCGTCGGGGTATTCTCTCAGCGCGCAACGCACGATATCTGCGAGGCGATGCTGTTTTTTTGCCTCCTCGAGGATGGCGTCCCAGATGTCGATGATGCTCCCGGAAATCTTAACCAGAAGCAGGCTGATTCCCGCCTCCCTGGCGATGCGCCGCGCGGTGTGCTCGGTGTCGTAGAGCGCAGCGAGCGTGTCTCGGAGGCGGAATCTGTCGCTGTCGGACAACGTGGGTCGCCGCCTCTCGCTCCTTCTCGCGCGGGGGTCGACAACGGCCAGGCCGTCGACGATCATCCAGAGGTTGCCCTCCTCGTCCCCGGCGCAGAGCAGCCCGGAGCACGCTGCGACGCACCGGAACCACGAGGTCCCGACCAGAGTTCCCAGAGGCCGCCCCGTTTCCAGGCTGAAGGCCCGCACCGTCTCGTCCTCGGCTGCCGTGAACACGCGCGCGCCGTCGGGCGAGACGGTGCAGCCGAACACTCGCCGGGTGTGACAGGGGATCTGGCGCACATAGCCAAAGCTCGGCAGCTCGCGCACCTCGATCTGGCCGTCGGCGCGGGCGAGCACCGCGCGCCCGCCGTCCGGCGTTATCGCTCCGGCGAGGAGCCCGCCCGTGAGGCGGATCGACGAGGGGGCACGTGAGGGGTCGGTGAGGTGCCAGAGCTTCACCGCGCCGTCTCGAGAGAACGACAACAGCCGCTTTCCGTCGGGGGTCAGCGCGATGCCGTTGATCTGCCCATCGTGCGCGCCGAGCTGCGAGGGCTGGTCGAGCGCCGCATCGGAGCGGATCCAGAGCGCGCCGTCGTGGGAGGCGGTGATCATCCGTCCGTCGGGCAGGAACGCGCAGCCACTCACCAGCTTCTGGTGCGCTTTGGCGGTCTCCACGCGCACTTCGGCGCGCTCGAGATCCACGTGGAATAGCAGCACGCCGCCGTCCCGCGCGCCGGCGAGCACGCGACGCCCATCGGGGGAGATCGCGCAGGCAGTCACCAGGTCGGCGTGCCCCGTCAGCGTGGCGCGGCACACGCCGGTCGCGGTGTCCCAGAGCTTGAGCAGCCGGTCCTCGGATGCCGAGACCGCGAGCCGGCCGTCGAGGGTCACCGCGGCCGCGGTGACCGGCGCGGCGTGCCCGTCTTGGGCCATGAGGCTCTCCGGACCTCCGAGCTCCCACAGCCTGGCCGAGCGGTCGTGCGACGCGGAGAGCATCCGGCGGCCGTCCGACGTCGCGGCGCACGCGGACACCGCGTTCGCGTGCGCCGCGAGGCGCAGGATGCGGCGCTCGGCGGCGAGATCCCAGACGGCGATCGCGCCGTCTGCCATCCCGCAGAGCAGGTGGCCACCCCACGGGAGGATCGCGAGCGCGTCCACGCGGCCCTGTCCCGAGCCGACGCGCTGGAGGCATTGGCCGAGGGCGAGATCCCAGCGCGAGAGCGTGCCGTCTCCGCTCGCGGCGAGCACCTGCTCGCCGCCCGGCATCAGGGCAAGCGCGGTGAACCAACCCTGCTCCGAGGCTGCCGGCGAAGGCGAGCGCGCCTCGCCCGTCGGGGAGAGCTCAAACAGGCACTCTCGGGACGCGAGGTCCCAGACGCGCACCGAGGCGTCCCGCGAGCCGGAGATGAGCTGACCCGCGGGGGTCGTGATGCACACAGTCACGTAATCGCCGTGACCCTCCAGCGTGCCGATGATCTGGAGCGAGCCTCTATCCCAGAGCGTGAGGGCGCCGTTGTCCGAGCCGATCACGAGCGTCTGGCCGTCGTGGCTGATCGCGCAGGTCGTGGCCCAACGACCGCGGTTGTCGAGCACGCCGATGCAGCTGCCTGTCGCGAGGTCCCAGAGCCGCGCCGTCATGTCGACGGACGTCGACAGTGCGAGCTTGCCGTCCGGCGTGAGCGCGCAGCCGGTGAGCTCGTCGCTATGTCCTTGCATCGTCGCGAGCACCTCGCCGGACACGAGCGCCCAGTAGCGCAGCGAGCGATCGGCCGAGGCCGACACGGCGCAGCGGCCGTCCGGGCTCACGACGCATGCGACGATCGCCTTGGTCGGCTCGCAGAACGTGCGCAGGGGCGTCGGTCCGAGACGCACCCCGTGCAGAAGGCGCAGCGGGGGCAGGTTCCCCTCGAAGTGGAGCATGCGCGCGATCTCCTCGGAGGGCCATCCGGCGCAGCGCAGGCGGTTGTAGAGCAGCGAGGGGAGCAGCCCCTGATCGCGGTAGGCGGACAGCCGGGTCGCCTCCGCGCGCACCGCGGCGAGCACGGCTGTGAGATCGAAGGTCGCGCTGCCTTCCGAGGCGCCGATGACCGCCTCCAGATCCCGCTCGATGGAGGTGACGTCGAGCTCGCGGCACTTCGCGTCCAGATAGCCGACGTCGACGCACAGGCGCTGCGCGCCGTCCACGTCGCCCGCTTCGATTCGGTGCATCACCGCATGCCGGAGGGCGTAGCGCCGTCCGGCCGGGTCTCCCTCGTCGGGCGGCCACGCCGCGAGCCCTCCGAGCAGGTGCAGGTGATGATTACGGATCACCCGCTCTCCGAGCTCGTTGACGAAGACCTCGCGCACGTGCTCGTGACGCAGCCGATAGCCGAACTGGCTGTGGTCGTGCCAGTGCGCCGGCTCCTTGCGCAGCAGGTGAAACGTGGCGCGCAGGAACTCGTCGCCTGCGGCGATCGTCGGATCGCTGCCGAGCAGCTCGCCGAAGACGTGCGGCGGGAGCGCCTCGCGTGCGGCGCAGGCGAGGCCGAGGCCCTTGAGGATCAGCCTGCGTCGCGCTTCGTCCAAGTCGCGGAGCTCGTCGAATATCTGGCGGAGAAAGGGGGTGAGCCCCTGCATGATGCGCGCCGCTGTGCGTTGCGCCAGCGGCTGGCCGGCGAGCCAGTCGCAGATCCCGCTCGCGTACAGCATGTTTCCTCGCGCGCTGCGCACGATAACGTCGATGAGCGAGGCGTCGAACGGCGCGGCGAGCGAGCGCGAGCGCTGCTCGCAGATGGCTCGGCACACGGCATCGTTGGAGGGCGCCCACTCCTCGTCGTCGAGGTCGAGCGTGCGCGCGTGCTCGAGGACGCCGGGCCAGTCGTGCCGGCGGTACATCGGCCGCGAGGCGCCGAGGAGCACGACGCCCTTTGGCGGCACGCGCGGCAAGAAGCGCGGCAAGAGGCTCTTGCCGCTTCGGTCCTTCGCCGCCTCGTCGAGCCCGTCGATGACGACGACGAGCCTGTCGCCGCGAGGCACGAGGTGGCGCTTCGAGACGCGCCGCAAGAGCTCCCCGAGCCGGGTCTCCGCGGGCTGCTCGGCATCCGCCAGCTCCGGGTGGATCCGCTCGATCTGCGCGCAGAGGTTGTGCGCCACCGCGTCGGGTCGATCCCAGTCGTCGTGATCACGCCGGATGAAATGGTGCGGCGTGTGCGGGGGCAACAGGTCCAGAAGGCGATTGATGATGGCGCTCTTGCCGGCGCCGGCGCTCCCCAGGAAGAGCACCCACCCGCCACGCGGCGCGCTCTCCTCGATCAGCCAGAGAAGCCTCTCGACCACGTTGTCGCGCCCGAGCAGCTCGCCATGCCTGGATCGCTCTTCTTCGAAATCGCTGATTGCGCTGCTCACTGTGTCACTCCTCGCGCCGATCGACACCGATGAATCCAACGATAAAAACGTGCGCCTCGCCGTCGCCCGCACCGGCTCAGCGGGCGGCGTCGCGCGGGCGGCGCCTCGCGAGCTTCAGGATCTCGCTCTCTGGCACCTGCTCGGCGCGGAGCAGCGGGACATCCCTCTTGAAGGCCGTCACCCGTCCGTCCTGGAGCAGATGAAACTCGCCTGCTTCCTGGCCGGGGATGCGGGCGCTGACGTCGACCCGGGCGTCGCTCAGGAGCGGCTTCATCTTGTCGAGCGCCGTCTGCTGGGTCACCCGACCAACGAACCAGCTCCGGAGATTGTCACGACACCTGTAGTCGAGGTCGCCCGGGCTCTGGGTCGCCAGCAGGACACCAAGGCCGCCGGAGCGCGCGCGGCGCAGGAGGTTCTCCATGGGCGCCTTGGTCGCTGGTTGCGACTGCGCCGGCAGGTACATGTCGGCCTCGTCAAGCAGCACCACCGCGCGCAGGTGGGGCGACGGCGCGCGGCCCACCCAGCGGCTCAGCGCGAGCAGGAGCTGCGCGACCCAGAAGAGGACACGCGCGCTGTCGCCCAGGAACTTCGTGCTGACGATGCTGAGCCGCGTCTTCCCAGGCTGCGCGTGAGGCCCGAGACCGAAGAGCAGCTCGACGTCGAGCGCCTCGCCGTCCATAGAGAGCAGGTCCGAGGTGTTCAGCTTGAGCACCTCGAGGTCGTGCACAAGGTCCTTGAACAGCCGTGTGTCGAGCCGCCCGAGGGTAGCGACGAGGGCCGGGTCCTCGTTCGCGATGAGCTCGATCAACGACGCGACGTCGAGCTTGCGCGAGGCGCCGTGCGCGGCGAAGAGCTGGAAGGCCTGGACGAGGACGGTACGAAGACCCTTGTCCTTGCGCGTCTGCTTGTAGCCGAGCATGTCGCCGAGGGCGTGCGCCGCATAGCCGGCGGCCTGATCGCGCTCGAGATCCGGGAGCGCCTCGATGCCGCTCGGCATCAGCGAGAGCCCGAGCTGGCGGCCGCCGGGGTGGCCCGGCGTGAAGAGGGCGACGTCGAGCCGCTCCGCGAACGCCTGCCGCCGCACGTCGAGCGCCGCCTCCGGGGGCGCGCGGGTGAAGAGCGTCTGGCGCGCATAGCCGCAGAGATCCCCCTTGCGGTCGATGAGGATGGCGGGAACGCCGTGGAGCAGGAGCTGCTCGATCAGATTCAGCGCCAGCGTGGTCTTCCCGCTCCCGGTGCTGCCAAGGAACGCGGCGTGCGCCGTGAGCTGCCCGGCGTCGAGCGTCAGCTTGTGGGAGACGAGCTCCCCCGTCGTGCCGAGCGCGAGGGAGAGGGCCTCCCGCGGCGCCGCTCCGTCAGCGCTGCCTGGCGTCGCGTCGCCGGTACCGGCGGCCGGGGACGGCGCGCCCGGGCTCGCAGGCGACGAATCGAAGGTCGACGGCGCGGCTCCCCGCGACCGAGGCGCCGGGGTGGACGGTGGGAGCTCCTGCTCGAAGCGGTCGAGGCGGTCGAGATCCAGCACGTGGATGAGCGGTAAGAGACGCGAGATGTGGTTCTCTTCCCTGAGCCAATCGCGGAAATGCTCGCGTCGCGCGTGGGTCTCGTGGAATCTGTGGAACGCGGCCAGCGTGCGCTGATCGCTCTCCTCGAAGACCGCCTTGCGGCCGCCGTTCTTGAGGATCTCGGCGAGCACCGAGTGCACCTGCGTGTTCGGATTGCGCGGGAACTCGCCGCAGCGGAGCAGCGCGAGGGTCCGGCGCCCGGCCCGCTTGCGCGCATTCTCGAACTGGATTCGAAGCCCGCCGCCCTGGGGTGCCTGGTTGCAGACCACGACGAGGATCTCCTCGACGACGCGAGTCGCTCCGCCCGGGAGCGGGACCCGGATGTCGATCTCGATCGCTTTGTCGCGTGGCCGAGCATCGAAACGAATGCCACTCTCGATCTCCTCGGCGCAATGGTTCACCGCCCACCCAAAGAGGGCGGCGATCTCGGCGTCGTCCCCGGACGGGTCGTCCTCGAACTGCGCCAGGAAGTCGTTCCACTCCTGCTCGATCTTCTCCTTGGCCGCGCGGATGTCTTGATCCGCGGGTGCCCGGGGCCGTGCGCTGGGAGGAGCGCTCGTGCCCCACTGCGCCACGATCCGGCGGGCGTCGATGCACGCATCCCGAAAGATCTGGCACTCGTTGAGCGCCGCGCGGACGCTCATCCCCGAGAGCTGCTCCACGAACTCTCGGGGGATGGGGTAGAGGGGATCGGCCGCGCCGTCCGCCGGCGCATGCCCCGCCGTCTCGTACAGGTAGGCGAGGCGTTTCTGGATGATCTGCTCAACCTCCTCCTTGCTTCTCTCCGCGACCAGAAGAGCAGGCGCCGGGTCGCGCTCGACCCGATCGAGCGTCGACCGGGTGAGGCGGACGCGCATCGTGTCGTAGTAGTCCTTGAGGCAGGCGATCACGATGATTGACGAGGGCACCTGATCCGCGACCGCGCAGAGCGAGGACATCACCCGCCGGAACAGGGACTCGGCATCGTTGACACGGTACGCGTCCTCGAACTGGTCGACGCAGAGGACCAGAGCGCGGGAGTCGCACGCCCACATCAATCGGCCGAGCTCCTCGACGACGCGCTGGGCGTCCTCGTCCTCGCGCTTCGGCGATAGACCCCCGAGGAGCTTCTGTTCCCGCTCCGAGAGCAGCTCGCAGCGCAGGTACTTCACGACCCGCTTCTTCAGCGCCGGATCTTGCCGCTGCAGATAGAGCAGGGCGCGGATGAGATCCAGGTCGAGGTCGGCGTAGCGGGGGTGCCTGATGAGCCTGTCGGCGGTGCGCTCGACGAGATCGACGACCTCGTCCTCGTCCAGGTCCTCGCGCTCATTTAAGGAGCGGATCGACTCCGGATCACCGCACCTCGCCGCGACCGCGTTGGAGAGCCGGAGCAGCCCCGAGCCGGTCCCCAGCGCCTCGTAGTAGGTCTGGTCGAGCGAGTCGACGAGGTTGCTCACCAGGTAACGGCTATAGCTCGTGACCGACGTGGTCATCTGCATATACCCGACGAAGCCGAGCCCGTTGAGGTGAACGTGGTTTCGGAAAGCGCGCACGAGGTGCGTCTTTCCGCTGCCGGACTCGCCGAGTAGCAGGAGGATTCGGCCCGCATCGAGGCCCGGCGGGGTCGTCACCTGGGTGAGCAGCCGCTGGAAGGCCGTGCGGGCCTCATCATGTACGGAATCGACGTCGAACGGATCCTCGCGCCAGATCTGCCCGCGGTGCTCCACGGAGTGGAACACTTCTTTCTTCGCTGTCGACAGGAACACGTCGAGCAGGGCGTCCTGCTTCGTCATGGTGCACCCCTTCTCCCTCTTGCTCGTCGACGCCGGCGGTGCGCGCCCTGCGCGCGCACCTCGCCGGCGCTCCCCACGTCAGATGCGCACGAAATGGAACGTCGTGCTGAGATACCGGGTCTCCGAGGCGTCGACGTCGGCCGGATCCATGGCCTCGACCAGGTCGGCGCGGTTGAGCGCCAGGAGCCCACGGCGATGCGCGGAGACCAGCCGGGCCTTGAACGCGTCAGCGTCGCCGGTCGCGACGCCGTCCTCGGCGAGGCGCCGGAGCACGTGCGAGATGAAGACCTTGTTGTCCCCGAACCGCCCGCTCTTAGACGCCTGCGCCGCCTCGAGCACGCGCGCGGCGAAGGCAGATTCGTCCGCGGGCAGGGGGGCTGCCTGCGGAGCGAGCAGGCCGCGCGCTTCCGTGCCGAGGGCCGACGCCTTTCTCACGAGCAGGTCGATCGCCTGCTTCAATGTCCCCTGAGGAGGCGCGTCGGCCTGACGGCTCAGCAGGACCCGCATGCCTGCCTCCAGCGTGAAGGGATCTGCCGTCGTGACGCCGATGGCGCTCCAGGCGACCGCGCCGAGCACGCGTGAGAGCGATGGGGCCTGGCCAAGATTGAGGTGGAAGGCGCTGGCGAGGCGCGTCGCGATGCTCGTGGCCTCCACGGTGGGCATGTCAACGGCGATCTCCCTCTGGCCCCTCGCCGCTGACGTCTCCTCGTCGAGCATTCGGGCCGCTACGAGATCCTTGATCTCCGGCCAGGCTACCTTTTTGTGGTGCGCCAGGCGGAGGGTCGCGCGGATGGCCCTTTGACCGTCGCCGGTGATCTGATAGGCAGATCTCCTCACGCGTATGGCGAAACCGGATTGCACGAAGTCGATGAGTTCGTTCTCAATGAGTCGGGTCGTGTCGTTTTGACCTCGCCTACCTTTGAAAAGAAACATCAGCATCTGGGCGATCTCGTGCGGGGTGAAACCCTTGAGGCTGCAGAGGAGCCGGCCGAGGACGTAGGTGCCCAGGCCGGAGAGGGCGACATGTTCGCTGGAGCTCATCGGCCTACCTCCATCGCCCTCGCGGTGGGCTTCGCGGCGCGGCGGTCCACGCGCTCGCGGATCAGTTCCCACGCGTCGGTCGGCTCGAAGTGATAGCGCACCTGCTTCGGCTCGACGGCACCCGTGAAGTGACCGCGCAGGACCTCCAGGAGCGCCAGCGCGTCGGCGCGCTTCTGGTCCACCCGGCCATCCCGCAGGAACTCCCGCAGCGCCGCGGTCTGCTCGCGCGGCACGCCCTCCTCTTCGGCGCGCCGCAGGAGAATCGGATAGCAGCGGTCCGGGTAGAACAGCTGCTGGGCCAGCGCCTCCAGCGGCTCGCGCGTTGCGCCCGGGATCACGCTGGCTCGCTCGGCGGCGCGCAAGGTGGCGCGGATGTTCACCAGCGCCTCGCTCAGCGGGCGATAACCGTCCTCTGCGGGCGCGTGGGCCACGGCGACCTCGTCGTCGGCGTCGAGATCGCCGCGCGCGTACGCCTCGTAGATGGCGCCCACGCCCTCCATGCCGAAGAGCGAGAGCTCGGCGGCGCGCAGCGCCCCCATGCTCGACGCGCCGAGGACGTGGACTCCCTGCGCCATCGCCCAGAGGATCTCCTTGTGGGACACGGACGGGACGCGCTCGAAGTAACCGTCGATGAGGCCGATGGCGACGGGTCTGTTCAGCGCCGCGCGGTAGATATCGCCCTGGGCCGCGGGCGGCAGGAAGATGGCGTCGATCTGCTGCTGGCCCTCCGCTGCCGGGAGGGTGGGACCTGTGAAGATGCAAAGGTTCATGGTCTGCGCTCCGAAAGGCGCCGCTGCGCGCGCGCGCCGGGTATGTAACCGGGGACATCGTCGAGCGGCTCGAGGCCCGGGATGACCACGCGCACCACCGGGATCTCGAGCTCAGGGCGGGTGAGGTCGACAGCGACGATCTGGTGGAGCCCCGCCGTGCGCAGGCGTTCGATTTCCCAGGCGACGTCGTCGTCGAAGGTTTCGCCCGCGTAATCGGGCGCGTCGTCGAAGCCGCGCTGGGGCGGCTCGCCCGCGTGCTCCTCCAGGAAGCGGCTTGCCGCTCGGAGATCGTCGTCGGGCCCGTTGCCGCGGGCGCGGACGTCGTCGCGCACGCCGGTGACGACGGTGAGCCGGCTCTGCGCCGCCTCGGTGATCGCGCGCAGTAGCGCCACGCCGCGGGCGGGGTGACAGCCGAAGCCGACCATCGGCGCGATAGGCCGGTGCAAGTTGGGCGCGCGGTCGACGAGCGTGCAGCAGAAGGCCGGAACGTCAATATCGGATGTGATTTCCCAAACAAATGCGCGCACGTCGGCGCGCTCCACCTGTTCCAAGAGGGCGCGGCATGTCGGATCGTCCACCGTGGACAGGTCGACCCGGGTGCGGCGCTGCTGGTCCCGGCTCGAGAGCTTCCAGAGCGTGGCTGCATCGCGCTCGATGAGCTCGCAGATCGCGTGACTCACGGCCTCGATTGGGTGGTTGCCGGAGGCGAGCCCGTTCGAGCTCATCACGAAGGCTCCGCTCGCGGCGAGCAACGGCAGCGCGTAGTCCGTATGGACGACCTCGAACGGGACCCAGGTGGGCGCGCCCGTCACGAGATCCAGGCCAGCCACCCAGAAGAGGCGGAGATGTTCATGGAAGTCGACGACGGACAGGCGCGGCAGATTGTGAACGTCGAGGAGGCGGTGGCGGTGGCGGAGCTCGCTGACGGTGCCGAGCTTGAGCGGGAGCTGGATGTGCTCGGCGTGCCATTGCTCGATCGACTCCATCACGCCAGAGGCGCGCGCGGCGGCCAGCGTCGAGCCCTTGCCTTGCGAGACCGCGATCGATCGCGCGTTGGGGCGGATGACCATGACCACCGGCACACCGAGCGTGTCGAGGCCGGTGACGTCGGCGATCCGTGTGATGCCCATCGCGGGCAGGAGAGGCCGGACCCTCTCCACCGTCTCATCGGGAGAGACGAGGCGGTGGGTGCCCGCGAGATAGTGCTTGGGCACCGGCGGCGGAGGGCCTGATCGCTGCTCGGCGCTGGCGCGGTTCGTGGAGGTGGTCATGGAAGCCCCGGCTCTCCGCTCAGCGCTTGAAGCGCGACAGGTTGAGGACGTAGCAGTTGATCCCGACGGGGACGGCTGTCGGCTGCGCGAAGTCCGGGGGCAGCCGCTCGCCCGTAGGGTCGGGGCTCATGGAGAGGAAGTTCTTGCGGTGCAGTCCCTCGAGCAAGAGCAAGACCTCTTTGGTCGTCTCGACGAACCCGGGTCTCAAGGAGGGATTCAGGACGAAGCGTCCCCACGATTGGCAGTGGACGACGTAGTAGTCGCCCTCGCGGGTCTCGAAGGTTTCGCCGCTCTCTGCGCGGATCGTGCCTTTCTTGGCGCAGATGACCAGATCATAAGCGGCGAGCCCTCGCGCGCTGCTCAGCTTCGCGCGCGCCTCCTGGACGACGAGATCGTCGCAGGCCGTCTCGGGGAGGTTCTTGATGTTCTTTTCGCATATGACATAGACACCGACGTCGCCCTGGAGAAACTGCACGAATGCTCCAGGCTTGCCGGTCTCCTTGAGGGAGGCGACCTTGGCGCGAATTTCGGGTGGGATATCGCACTCGTTCCAGCGGTTATCTGCGCTCGCCCACGCGCTGGACTCCAGTTGGTAAACGGGGTTCGACTCGCGATCGATGGTGAAGACAAGGCCTCTTTGATCGTTGATGCACTGGATCTCGTCGGACATGGCTCGGCTCCGTTCTCGTTTTGTCATCGCAACTTCACACGCGGTGTGCGCGAGCGCGGACCGGGCGCGGACGGGGGCCGCGCGGCGGGCCTCGGCGCGCCGTCAAGAAAACCGGTTGAGTCGAGGGTCAGCTCACGTGTAGCCGCCGTGGCGGGCGCCGTGGAGCGCCAGCGCGAGCGGCCGGCAAGCGCGGGCCTCGCGGCCTGCTGCGAAGGCGCGAGCTGCCGTGTCGAGCAGCTTGGTGAGCCGCCCCGGCAAGCGTTGCTGCCGCGGGTCGAGCACCGCACGTACCTGCGCGATGGCGCCCTCCAGGCGACCACGCGCGAGCTCCACCCGGCAGAGCGGCAGTCTGGCCAACCACTCGAAGGGGTAGACGAGGGGGAGCGGCTCCCAGCAGGCGAGAGCCTCCCGGCCTGCCTCCTCCGCCCGCGCGAGGTCGCCGCGCTGGAGCGCGCACCACGCGAGGGTGCCCAGGGCGGCTCCGGCGTACTCGCGGACGTTCTCAGCCCTTGCCAGCTTCAAGGTCCGCTTGGCCAGGTTCTCGGCACCCTCGACGAGGTTCCGCCTGCGCTGGATGACCGTGAGATAGGTCAGGCAGCGCGTCATGACCTCGAGGTCGCCGCTCCGCTCCGCGATCGGAAGCGCGTCGCGCATCTCGGCTTCGGCCTCGTCGGGATCGCCGTACAGCATGCGGACGATCGCGAGGCTGCAGCGAGCGGCCAGGGCCCAGTGGCCTTCGGGCGGCGCGTCCGCGGCGTGGTACGCCGCGACGCACTCGTCGGCGTAGCGCAGCGTATCGGCGGACGCGACGAACCGATCGCGCTGGATGCCCCGCTGCGTCAGCGCGTGGAGGTAGTGGGCGCGGTGCAGCGGTGTCCCCCTCTGCTCCAGCACGGGGCGGACGGTCTCGATGAGGGCGTCCAGCCGGGCGAGATCGGCGAGCCAATAATGCACGGAGATGCGATCCAGATGGATCTGGATCCACTCGTTCCACCACGTCTGGGCCTCGCCTGAGGCTCGCTCGGTTTGCTCACCGAGGGCGGTCTCCGCCTGCCCATAGCACTCGAGCGCCCTGGCGTGCTGGTGGTGCATCTCCCAGGTCTTGCCGACCTTGCGGTGGAGCCGAGCGTGGTCGACGCGGGAAGTGGCCGAGCCGAGCGCCGCGCCGTAGGCATCGCGGGCCTCTGCCTGATGCCCGATGAGCCCGAGCACGTCGCCCAGCCCCTCGTGGAGGTCGGCGAGCGCTGCGGGCGCGACGCCAGCGGTCGAGAGGGCGTCGATGGCCAAGCGGTAGAAGCGGACGGCGTCGCGGTTCGCATAGACCTCGGCGGCGCGCTGCGCGGCCTGCGCGAAGTGCGCGCCGGCCTTGCCGTGGAGGCCTGCTCCCGCGAAGTGGTGCGCGAGCACCGGCGCCTGGGCGCCGCGCGCCTCGAGCGCCTCGCCGGCGCGCCGGTGCAGCGCGGCCCGCGCTCCCGGGTCGAGCCGGCTGTAGACCTTCTCGCGCAGCTTGTCGTGCACAAAGCGCAGCCGTGCTGTCTCCGTCTCCTCGAGGATTCGCCGCGCCCGGAGTTCCGCAACTGCCCTGGTGGCTGCGTCTTGTCCGCGTGGGCCTGCGAAGAGGAGCTCGTCGTCGAGCTCCTGTCCCAGCACCGCCGCCCACGCCGCGACCTCACGCGCCTCCGCATCGAGCAGGTCGAGCCGCCGTCCGAGCAGCTCGTCCAGCGTGTCCGGGATCTGGAGGGACGCGAGCGCCGCGGCGCCGCGCCCCTTGAAAGAGAAGCTGCCGCCCTGGTCCCGCTGGAGTTCCCCTGCGTCGAGGGCCGCGCGAAGGTACTCGGCGACGAAGAAGGGGTTGCCGTTCGCGTTGCAGATGAGCGCGTCGAGCACGGTCCGGGGCGGCATGCTCGGCGAGAGCATGCCCACGACCATGTCCTCGATGTCGCGAGCGGCCAGCTTGTCGAGCCGGATCGAGGTGGCCCCCGGGACGTGCGCGATATCCTCGAGCTCCGGGCGCGTCTCCTCCATCCGGTAGGTGCCGATGATCAGCACGCCACCGCGCTCGTCGGGCTCGGCTCGGGCAAACGCATCGAGCAGGGCCAGGGTGAGATCATCGGCCCACTGCAGGTCGTCCAGGAGAAGGCAGAGCGGCCTCGCCTCGGCCAGCGCCCGAAGGGTCTCCCGCAGCGCGGAGACGACACGCTTCCGCGCCTGCGAGGGCGGCAGGGGCGCCGGCTCCGACGGGCACCCGAGCGCTCGCAGCTCTGGCACGTAGGCTGCGAGCACCTCGCGGCGCCCGCCGAAGAGCCGGTCTGCTTCGGCCTCGGATGCGCGCGCTTGATCGACCGCGGCCAAGAGCGTCGTACGCAGCGGTTGCAGCGGGGCGGCCATCGCCGCCGTCGCACCCGCCTCGCCGGCCCCAGGCGCAACGCACAGGCCCGAGAACACCCGGAGCGGCAGGCCCTTCGCCAAGACGGTGCGGCTCACCTCCCGCACGAGCCGCGTCTTGCCCGAGCCGCTCTCCCCGCGCACCAGCGCGATGCCGCCTCGCCGCTCGGAGGCGGCGCGCTGGGCCAGCACCTGCAGCTTGCAGACGGCATCGGTGCGGCCTGCGAGCACGGGCCGGTACAGGTACACGCGCGGCGGCGGACCGTCGTCGCGCTCGGCCGCCGCGCCCAGCGCGACGAGCTTTGTGGCGACGTCGGCGGCGTACTGGACCCGACGCTGTGGATTCTTCGCCATGAGCGCGAGGATGAGGTCGTCGAGTGCTGCGGGGAGGGCCGTGACAAGAGCCGAGGGGCGCTGAGGCGGGGCGGAGCGGTGCTGCTCGCAAAGGGACGAGGCGTCGCCAAGGAAGGGAGTTCGTCCCGTCACGCACTCGTAGAGGATGCAGCCGAGCGCGTAGAGATCGGCGCGCGCGTCGACCGGTTCCCCCTGGAGCTGCTCCGGGGCCGTGTAGGCCAAACTGCCGGCGAGCGGATCCACGTCGAGCTCCTCGCGGCCGGCGCCGCCGAAGTGAACAGCGATCCCCAGGTCGACGAGGACAGGGCGTCCGTCGTCCTGGAGGACGATGTTCGCGGGCTTGAGATCGCGGTGCACCAGGCCCTCGCCATGCAGGTAGGCGAGCGGCGCGCAAAGGCGACGGAGCAGCGTGAGCATCGGGCCGAGCGGGCGCGCGTCCGCGCTCGCTACGGGCCCATCGGTGCGCAGGCGGACGCTGGCCGCAACGGACCCCGAGGCTTGCGCGGGAACGGTGATCGCCGCCCCCATGCCGGCGTCCTTCGGAAAGGCAGCCGCGATGTGATCCCGGAGCGTGCCGCCCCGGAGGAGCGGCATCGCGACCCAGGGCACCCCGCCGGTGACATCCTCGTCGAGGAAGCGAACGATGCCAGGGTGGTTCAAGCGGCGGAGCACCCGCGTCTCACGGCGTATCGCGGCGAGGTGGTCGGCGTCGTTCACGCCGCGCACCGTCTTGATGGCCACTTCCTCGCCTGTCAGGGCGTGTGCGGCGCGGAAGACGACGCCCATGCCGCCTCTGCCGAGGTGTTCGATGATCCGGTACGGGCCGAGCTGGCGAGGCTCGTCCGGTGCGTCGCTGGCTGTTCCCTGCTTGTCGCTCATCCGAGAGCAGGAGGCTACCGCAGCTTCGACGCCGGCCTGGGGTCCTATCCTCCGGGGAGACCTCGCGGCAGACGCGAGCCCTTGGAGGCATTCCCCCTCAGGTCTCCTCTGCGGCATCGTCGTGCTGCCTTCGCTCTTCGCGCTCACGTCGCGGACACTCAGCACGTTGCATGCCGAGCCAGGCGCGTCGCGGATCCCTGCGAAAATCCGCATCGTTGCTCATCGCCTGCGCGGGGCGCTGGCCAAGGTTCGCCACCGGCGGGCCAAGGTTCGCCACCGACGGGCCAAGGTTCGCCACCCGGTCGCCAACGATGGCCTATCGCTTCGGGAGCTTGATGCCGAAAACCTTGATCTTGTGCCTCAGCGTACCGCGCGGGATTCCGAGTCGCTCCGCCGCTCTCATCACATTCCCCCCCGTCTTTAGGAGCGCATCCTTGATGAGCTGTGCTTCCGTACGATCCCGCTCTGACCGGAGTTTGCCGCCGGTCGTTTGTTTCTCGGCGAGATCCGGCTGCAGAACTGCCATAGGGGCACCTTCGGCTCCCGCCGGTAGGGCGTTCGCGAGCAGACGCGGCGGCAGATCCTCCAGCTGGATTTGATCGCCCTCGGCCAACACGACGGCGTGATCGATGGCGTTGCGGAGATCGCGTACGTTCCCCGGCCAGCTGTACGCGCGGAGCAGCGCCATCGCCTCGGGGGCGATGCCACGCACGCTGCGGCCGTTGTCATTGTTCGCGCGTTTCAGGAAGCGCTCCACAAACGCCTCAATTTCATCAGACCGCTCGCGCAGAGGACGCATCTCCAGCTCAATCGTGTTCAGCCGAAAAATTAGATCCCCGCGAAACTGGCCGTCCTCGACCATCGCCTTAAGGTCGCGGTGCGTGGCCGAGATGACCCGCACGTCGATTTTCGTCTCTTGGGTCGCGCCGACCCGGCGGATGCTGCGCGTTTCGAGCGTTCGGAGCAGCGTCTTCTGCACTTCCGGGTCTAGCTCGCCGACCTCGTCGAGGAACAATGTCCCTTTGTCAGCTGCCTCGAAATAGCCTAGCTTTGACTGATCAGCACCGGTAAAAGCGCCCTTTTCGTGGCCGAAGAGCTCGCTCTCGACGATGTTGCTAGGGATAGCGCCGCAGTTTACTGCGACGAAGGGCTTGCCTGAGCGCGGACCGCGCTCATGGAGAAAGCGCGCGAGCACCTCTTTGCCCGCACCGGTCTCGCCCTTGATATGTACGGGAACGCGCGCCGAGGCCACGCGCTGGGCCTTGCTGAACAGCTCTTGCTGAGACGCGCCGATGATCGGGGCGTCGAAGATGTCCACGTCCCCCTCCGACCTTCGGCTGGTCGACGCATCAACGACGGGACGCTCCAGGGTCGCGCGGCCCGCCGCCTCGCGTGCTCGGTCGACGAGCTTCTGTGCCGAGCTTCCGGCTTTTTTGTAGACGGCCAAGCCGACGCGGCGAACTCCGCCTTGACCGGCGCCGTAGGCGACCCCGCTTGCCATCCGAACGGCGTCCTCCGCGCTCGCCTCGGGTAGCAGGATCAGCGCGGTATCCGGCCTGCACAGATGCACACGATCAACAGCCCGCAGATTCGCCGGGAGCTGCATGGCCCACGATCCGGACCTGGCGCGGGCTATCTCCGTTTCGCCAGGGCGGACTGCAAAGATCGCAAAACTTCGGTTCAAGCACTGCGCACGCGCGAGCTCCACGTCGAGCTCCCGATAGAAGGCCGCTTCGCCCAGCACAATCGGCGTGGCGACGGGACCGAGAGCGACGACATGAGCGCTGACGTTTCCGAGCATGGCCTCGCCGCCCGGCGTGAGGATGGCAGGCCTGTCGATCCGCTCGCGGTTCACCCAGGTTCCGTTCGTGGAGTCGAGGTCCTCGACGAGGACGTAGCCGTCGACAAGCGTGAACCGCGCATGCGGCTGGGAAATGATGGGGTCGGGGATGCACAGATCCGCGGGCGCGCGCCGGCCGATGACCATCGACGGCTGGTCAGGCTCGATCCGCATCGCTTCGACACCACCGCGATGGCAAAACAAGACGGAGACGCCGCGCGGCCGCGGTCGTGAGGGCGGCCCATCCCCGCCGCCCGGGAGCTTCTCGGTGCTCGTGTCGTTCCGTCCGTCGTCGTGCCGCTGGTCGTCCATGGCTGCCCCCATCGCGAAGATTAGACGCGCAACCGGCCCGACGTCGACGCTCAAGATGACCGACGGGCCCCCCGCCGCGCTCGCCTCCGGCGGTGATGCTCTGCCCGCCCTATCCTCCGCTGCAACAGGATTTCTCCGCGCTGCTCCGACATGGAATCCGCGAACAGCGCTCCCCCTCGGACCCGGCGGAGCGGGTGGACACGTCGCGGCGGGGAGGCAGCAGGCCCACACGGCGGGCGAACCGCACGGAACTGCCGAGCGCGCCGGCGGCATGGCGCGACGCGTCCCGTCTGTCCTCGATCGGATCGCTTCCTGGCAGCACCACGGCGCTGTGCTGTCCGCGGCGCCGGCACGTTTCCTCGACCGAGAGAGGCCGGGCGAAAAGAAGGCGACGGAGCCCGCGACGCTGTCGCCGGCCCCGTGATCGCGGAGCGCCTTCTCGGGCGCGGGCGGCGCATCTACCAGCGCGAGGCCCCTGCGGCGCATGGCGCGGGCGAGTCGCGGCCCGATCAGCACCCGCACGCCGGGCCTGGCGTCGTAGGCATCGGCGGAGCGTTCTCGCGTCGATCCTCGACGGTGCTGATGATTGTGTCGGCGGTGGCGAATTGCTCGCCGCACCGAGCGATGCTGGGGCAGGTGAGCCCGGCGCGTAGGACAGCGCGGCGCCCGGGCGGTTTGCTTCCAGCAGTGACCGACGTCAACTACTCTGGCTCTCTCGCACTTTTGCGGAAAGGTTCAGTTGAGCCGGCTCGCCACCTCTGGGATCCGCGAACAAACCGATGGAAGAGGCCGGCTGCTCTCGCGTCGTGTGCAGCAAAAGTGCGGGAGAGCCGAAGTTACTGTCGCTTGACAAGGCGCATCGCTCAGGACGAGCCGGCTCAGCTCGACTCCCGCGCGCCCGCTGTCCTCGCCGTGTGCGAAGCAGAACGAGATGCCCGCCTCTTCGAGCAAGCGGCTCAGGAAGGCGAAGTCGGTCTCGCCGTACTGGACGCGGTACTCGTACGCCGGATATTTCGCCCCGAGGAGGACATCCGGCTGGATCTCCCACTCGCCAAGGATCCGGAGAACGATGTCCGGGATCGTGAGGTGCTGAAAGATGCGGCTGCTGCTCCGGAGCGTCGTACGGAACAGCCAGGGCACGATGTGCAGCCGGTAGGTGGAGAGCCCCGTCGGCTCGGCCTTCACCTGCTCCATGTCAGCGCCCAGGCCGGCCCAGACCGGCGCTGGCGAGAGGGGGTGCGCCGTACCCGACTCGGCCTTGAAAGCAGCGGCCTTGCCGACGATGCTGTCGAAGTCGAGATCGTCACGTTCGGAGGCGGCCAGCACGCAGACCTCGAAGAGCGATGACATCCGCTCCCGGACCGAAAAGCGGCGCACGGAGAGCGACGCTTCCTTCGAGGCGAACGAGAGGGAGAGGTTCGGCATGATCTCGGCGCAAAGGATAGAGCCCGCCGCACGAGACCGGCAATTTGCCGGGATCGGCCGTGCCCGAGCGCCATGACGTGGGCGCCCCGTTGAGAATCAAGCTGGTTGATGCTATCTCGCTCGGGCTCGTTGATGGTCATCGCGCCGGTGAGCGGGCCTCGGTCGCGCGCATGATGGTTAGCCCATCGCCGGCCTGAGGTGCCGGGGTGCTCGGACGCGCCAAGGGTTCCCTCGCAGGATTCGGCGGCTGCGCACCGGCGGGCGCGTCGCGTGGGCGATGGGAGGACGGAGCCTCTGGCGGGGGGGCCGGACACCGGATGGGCGATGGCCATCGCACGCGTGAGCGAACCATCGTCCTACCTGAGCGGGCAGGGGGCTCCACCGATCATTCACCGGTAGCGCTAACAGCCTGGCACGACCGAATCGACAGGGCCCCGGAGCTGGTCGCGAACTCCGAACGGGGCCGCTCGTGAAGAATTTGCGACCGAGTCGCGCATGTCGTGCATCTCTCCGCAAGCCGGCCCCGGCGACAGTCGCGCCAAGACGCGAGTGTTCGTGTCCGCCGAACGGATGGGGCCTCACCCGCGGCGCGGAGCGCTGCCGGGTGCAGGCCCTTGTTGGGCAGGCTTCCTCCCAACAAGGATGGATCTATCGCAATATGGACGGTACGCCTTCCACCAGATTCCCCCGTTCTCATGTGGCGTCAGCTGCAGCGATATCACTTGAAGCGGCTTCGGAATCCCGAGCCATTCCATGACTACCGCCGCCTTTGCGATCATGTCTGATGCCCCCTGATCTGTGCCGCGATGGTACTCCAAGATAGCCGCTGCGAGTAAATCGGGCACTGAAAGGAAGTCACGAAGCGCGGATGTGCCGAGAGCTGCTTCAGTGGTGATCTCAACAATCCGTTTAAACCCCGAATACTTTTCAATAATTGCGGGCAGCAGGCGGCTCGCAGATGTTCGTCGAAGCGTTCCATCGAGGATGTCATCATTGTCACAAATCCATCGTAAGTCGCTTCGCCCGCCAGTGAGTAGCGCATGCATGAACCCTATGATGTGCATCGTCCGTAAGGCGTCCTCGAGCAGTCGTCCTCCACTTCGTGTCTCCGACCAGTCGCCGAACCCCGAGTCGGCGATCTCTCTGAGAATATCGAGGCGTTCCTGCGGAGTGTTGACCTTGAACGCGGACACCACGTCGATATCGGCGACGAGGATCACCACTACCCCTCGCAACCTACCAAGCATCCGAAGCCATTCATCGAGCACACGCCAGCGTCTCTCGTCGCGGAGGGACTTGTACTCAAATCGCCGTCCGTCCTGGAGACCGTGCTCTTTACGGAATCTCCGAATGGTCTTCGTGAGGCTTGTGGCAGCCTTCTCAGAGGTGAACAACAGCACGGAGGTTGCCCAGCGGCCGGACGCTCTTGCGGAGAAGTCCGAAAAGACCATCAGCTTCTTCGTGCGCGACTCATCCAAAATCCGGAAGTGCTCGGTCCGGCGAGCTGCTTCAATGCCCTCCAGGAGCCCCTTGACGAACATGGGTAGCTCATCTTCCGGGGGTAATGTTCCAGGAAGGCGCACGAGTTCACTTGTAGTTCGTACTCGGACACCGGCCCCGGCAGGGTTTGCGAGCTTGGCGAGGACGCTGCCAATCACTGGTAGCCGCATCTTTGGTCCTAGTTATAGACGAACTGACGGCGCGAAGCAACGCTCTCTCTCCCTCAAGGCACAGGCATCTGCGCGGCTCCGGAACTCGCGAGCTGCTCAACGACTCGCAATCAGCCGCGGGGCGTGCAGCCGCGCGAGGCGCGGCTGCACGGATCGCCGGCTGCATTGCGGAGTTGAGAGCCGATGGATGCCGTCGAGATCGCCTACTTCGTGAGAACCTTGGTGTATGTACCGGAAAATTGATTAGCTGCGAGTTTGTGAGCCATCAACAGTTGCCCAACCTCCTCCGCGGTCCAGAGGATGGGCTCCTTCTGAACCAGGGCTGCAACAAATCGATCGAGATTATCGACGAGGAGCGTCAAGCCTTCGGGCGTGATGACTCTCGTTCCTTCCGGGAAGTACGCGTCGCGCTCCATTTGCGTCTTGCGTGCCACGACGATCGGAAAGCCAAGCCGTTCGGCGTAGACCTCCTGGAACCATTCCATAGAGGAAAGAAGTTGCCCACCGTCCACCTTAGGCAATTTGTCCTGCCGATCATTCTTGGCCTCAATGATCCAAGAGAATTCAGGCCAATCCCACAGGTCATCAGGGCCTCGCCGATAGGTCTTTTCAGGGCGAGTACCATTTGCACCAAAAATCGCCGCCACATCCATGAGCGCCTCCTCCAGAACGCGAGGCTTCGCGTCGAATGACAGGCCAGCCTTCAGTTCGGCGAGCGCAGCAATTGCCCCATTGGGATGATCGAATGCGCTGTACCAAGCGAGGACAACGTTGCCGACAGTGGCACCACCCTTAGCTTTTTTGATAGATACTCCACCGGGTGGAGTGCACATGTCGTTATTGTACTCGAACGCAGCGACTTGAACTTTGAGGCCCTCAGCCGGATCATAAGAGTACGCGTAGTTCGCCTTTCGCTGCAGAAGCCAGCCCACCTGCTCCGGCGGCGGCTTCAACGTGTTGATGGCTGCACCGAGAATCGAGACGGCCTTGCGTGCCGCATTCGACATGGCGGCACGCTGAGCCGCCTGCTCGGCGGCGGCCACTCCAATCTGCTGAGCGTCAGGCTTGTCTGCGGTCTTCGAAATCTTCTTCTTAACTTGCTTCTCGTAAAAGCCCTTCCAGCCAGAATATCGATTCAGACATTGAAGAGCCGTCTCGTGCACGACCACGTGGGCACCGCGCTTGTCATACTTGGCCATGGTGGTCAGCTTCTCAGACGCCTTGAGTTGCTCCCTTGTGGAAGAGCCCATGAGTTCAACAACGTCTCGCTTCGCGAGAAAGTGCACGAGGTCCGGTCCCGTCAACACGACGACGGCGTAGTCTACTTGTGAACGAACGGCCCGTCCCATTCCCTGTTCGACTCGATAGATCCAACGCCGGTATGCCCCACCCGTTCTCCCCGCAGTCTTGCGATCCAGGTCCTCGGTAATGCCCTGACCGACGGGCATTCCGTCAAGAACAAGGATCCGGCACGACTCGTCGGGTAGATCCACACCGTCATACCGCTGAGCGAATGCGGCGAAGGAAAGCGTTCCAGCGCGGAGGCGTTCGACTGATGCGCCCACTTCGTCGCCGATGGCGACGGTGGCTCCGACTGTCTCCCAAACCTTCGCGATCTTCTCGCTGGGGGTCAGCACGACGACCCGATAGCTTGAAGCCAAGCCTTTGCACCATTCCATCACCCACTTCCGGTCGAGCCTCGGATCGATCAATGATGGGGCGAGAACCATACGTTCGCCAACGCCTTCATCTGAAGGCGCCACGATGGGGGTCGTTGCCGCATCCGGATCGCATCCCAGTTCGCGCACCAGTGCAGAATCATCAGACAACGTTGCCGACATGAATAGGCGATGCGAAGCCTGCGCATACGGTTTCGCGAACTGTACGGCCGGTACGTCCGGAAGGATCTCCACGGCGTTGCCCGAGATAACACAGCGACACCAACGCAGACAGTCGCGAAGGTACCCCCACTTGAAGAGCAGGGCCTTCTTTTCTCCCTTAGCGCTCGCTTCGAGCTGATATCGCTGTTCGAGGATCGGCCGCAGCTGATCGACGATGGGTGCCCACAGCCAGAACGGTACCTCCAAAACGGCTTGGTCGTCTTCCTGTTCGATCCCTTCCCACACTCCAGGTTGATTTCCCTTACAGGGTGCCTTGAGAACGGCGAACACGTTCTTGTACAACTCAGCGTGGTCAACTCGACCGATCCGAATGGTAAACGCGTCGCGCACCTCCTGAATCCCAGAATGGGCGTCGTCGAGAACGATCGCCTCCGGCACGATATTGACATCGTTGCGATCGAAGGTGGTCTTGGCATTGAATAGCTTATCGTACGTGCAGACGATGATCGCCTTGCCCGCCGTTGCGTCCGGATCAGGATGAGACTGTTTGGGCGGGTAGTACGACGCCTTGATGGATAGGTTGTCAGCCTCGCGAAGCACCTGGTGGACCAGTTGCGTCGTAGGGCACAAATAGACAACCGGTCGACCCGTTCGCAGCATATGAGAGTAGAGAAAGACCAAGGCGACGGTGGTCTTCCCGTACCCAGTGCTCATCTTGAGCACCAGGTCGCGTTTCTGGAGTTGTTCCGTCAGGCCAACGAGCGCCTCCTTTTGCGGGTCCCGCGGAGTAACGTGTGATGCCTTTCGATCGAGAGAGCCGAAGAGTGCCTTGAGATCGGAAACGTCAGGCTTCGAATCGTCATCAGTGTAGGTGCTAAAGTCCATGTCTTCCTCCAAGGCCCACCATCGGGTCGTTTGTGCCGGCTGTGGTTCTGGCTCGCGGCGGCTCGGTCGCATGGCTCGGCTGTCCAACGACCTGCGGGTGTGCTGAGGGGCGCCGTGCCGAGCGCAGCGAGGCTCGGCGCACCGTCAGCACCAGCCGCTTGTTGGGCGGCTGCGTCACGTTCGATCAACCTTGATGCCAACCTCCATTGCCGTCTGAGCAACGATGGCGAGCATCGGCTCCTTCAGCTCATCCGGCGGCACGAGACGGCGCAGGCGTCTCCAGTCACCGCGCCGAGTCGACATCGCGTGGAGAAGGTCACGTCGTCGAAGCCACTCGTCGACCTTGCTCTTCAGGAGCTTTTCCACCTCCTTCGTTGCTGAACGCGTGAGGGTACGGTCGTTCGTGAGATCGAGAACGAGGGCGAGCTTGAGGCACTCTCGATAGGTGTGCCCAAACTGGTCTTTGCGGGTTCGGTGCAGATGGTCAGCGTCCTGTCTTCGTCGTCGGAGGAAGCCATCCTGAAACTTCCCGGGTTTTAGAGAGGCTCCGTGTGGGTCGATAAGCAGCATGCCTTCGCCTCCACGCGCGAAGTTTCGGTTCTTGTCGTACACCGGCAGCGCTGCGTCATTTTCGAAGTACTGAACGTAGAGGCCGTGGCCAATGCCACAGACCCAGGGCTCGAAATGCGCCGTGATCGCAGATCCACTGCTACTCCACGGAATCTGTGGATTCAAGAGCGCTTGGGTTAGGTCATAGATCATCGGCGCCATTACTTTCGCATCGACGTCCGCGCTTAGTGTACCCGCGGTCGGCCGGCGCTGCCGCCCAACGGCCAGGCTTGTGCCGCAAGCGTGTGCGCGCAGCGCATCCGCTCGTCGGAACCAAGCGCTGGTTAGCCGGCGCAGTTGAAAGTCTATGAAAATACTTTGAAGTATTCGTCATAATACAACCAGGTCAACGGGACGAAAGAACTCGATAGGGCCGGTCACTGTGCCGTCTGCAAGCCACGTCAGCTGACTCGGCCTTGATTGGTCAAAGTCAAGGACAGGCAGTTCATTCAAACGCGGCCAGTCGCCACGGACAGCAGCAGAGAGTCCCTGAGCCACGTCAAGCTTCAAACCGACGAAAGGCGCGTGACCTTGGCCGAGTTCGAACGTGTCATGTGCCCAACCATTTTTCACCAGCTTGGGCGGGCGGTGGCCGGCACGCAACATGTACCCACCAATAAAGCGCACCCCATCCAGCGGCGGCACAAGACACTCCCACGCCACCACTTGAAACACGAGCTCATCGGGCATCACGAAACCATGGCTCAGGGCGGCAGAAAGCAGAGGAAGGTCCAACTTTGACATTACTCTGCCATAGTGTATTGCGATTGCTCCCCTATGAAGCCCTGCGTCCCGTTGTGGCTCGTAGTCGCGCTCACCGATCGTGGGTGGGTCTTCAAGATAGATGGCACTGCGCGTCGAGGCGCGATTTTCTACTGTAGCGAAGCGCGTTCCGGCAATAAAAGTCTTCAGCCGAAGCGTCCCTGCATGCTGGTCTACAACTCGAATGCGGCCGAGCTGAGCTCGCCACTCAGAAAACTCTGCGCTATCGAAGGAGATCGCGGAGAACCGACCCTTTGCCTCGGCGATGCAGGGCCGGTCCACCTTCCTTGCGCACAGATAATCTGGGACGTCACCTTTGACTACACGCCGGATCGACATGCCGCCAAAGGCGGGATGCGTTGGCTTGTCGAGCACGTCTCGCATGTGGGCAAAATAGACCATGCCAAAGTGGTCATGAAGAATCCATCGACAAAATGCCTGTCCCAGTTCTGTAGAAATCGCGTGTTTTCGCGTCGTGCTCGCATCGGAAATGAAGGTACCGAAGCGAAAGTCCGGGCACTCGCAACTCAGCAGTTGGGCGTACTCAAAACATGTTGGGTCCGGATCCGGCGGCGCAGCGCCGTAGCCATCGAAGAAGTAGTGATGGTAGAGCCTTCCAAGGTCAACTGGCACAGCAGTCGCGGGCGTATTCGACGCAGGCGAATCTCTGAGACCGGCCGGGACCTGGCTGACGTCCTTAAGATGAATTGAGATTGTTCGCTGCATGCTCAGAGTTCCAAAGCCACATGGTTGTGAGCGACGCCCGGCTGCTAACGGGCGTCACGATCCGTCGGAGTCGAAGGAAGAGGACGGTGCCTTGCGGAAATGCAATGCGTCGCTTCGTCCGTAGCCATGGCGTGATGCAGATAATTTCGGCTAACGGCCCGTCCATCTGCTGCCGCGCGAAACGAGGTCAGCAGTATGGGCTTGTTAGGCATCTCTGTTCGCCGTGAGTCGCCTCTGCCGCCGACATACCAATGATAGCGCCCAGCAAAGTTCAAGAAAATGGTACGAGATCTCTTTTAGCTGGTCCCAGGAAATGGGACCAAGTGTCTCGCGGACACCGCGACGGTTCTGGTTTGCGAAAGTTACTGTGAGGTTCACGAGATCGAAGTCGGTCTGGCTGTGAGCTACTGAATTTCGAATGATCCTGACGTGGTCCGATAGAATCGAGAGCGGCACATCGTGAGAGTCGCGGCATGCCCTCATCAGGGCACCAAGTTCATCCGGTGCAACAGCGTCGGTTCGACCCCGAACACGATAGGATACCTTCAGAGCGCACTTCAATATGGGCTTGTACCAGTTCTCAGCCGTATTTTTCAGAACATCGGACAGGACGCGGGTCCGCCGCTCGAAGCTTGCTGATGGGTCGGGCTGCGTCGCTTCGATCAGCGCCGCCCGCAGAATGCCCATGTCGAAGTTGAGTGCCGTCGAGATGAGCTCGTTAATCACTTGAGGAGAGGAGCCTTCTACGCCGCGCCGAAAGAAGTTAAACAAGTCGTGTGCGGAAGGGAAATAGTCGAAGTCATTACTCGGCGGATGAGGGATCTCAAGCGCGATCTCTAGAAGATGACGCACGAAGTCGGCCGACAGTTCCGGCTGAGCGTGCATCTGTGTAATCTCGCGGCGAAGAGAGCTCGGCTCTACGATTGCCATCTGTTTGTAAAGTTCGGCCTGCCGACGAACGCGTTCCGCAAAAATGGGATCTTGCTCGCTCAGGGAACGCAGCGCCGCAGCGATGCGAACGAAAGCTTCGATAGGATCGTAGTCGGCCATAGGGGACTCCATCATCGTCTGCCTAACGTCGCAATCAGCTGTGACGCACGTCCTATCTCTGTGGTCCAGCATCTGGGCCGCGACCTGTTGCTGCCCATCTTCGTATTCCAGCGGATGAGCCGCATCTCCCAGCAGCCTATCTCCGTATCCCAGGAGATAGGCCCGGACCCTCGCGACATCCGGAGAGAGATAGGCCGCCGGTGCATAACCACGCATTCCCCTCGTTAGGTCGCCGACGCCCCAGCTGATCGCGCCACAAGATCCGTGCCGATGGTACCGCACACCGCGCGACCGGGATCCGGTCGAAGCATCCTCCAGTCGCCTCATCTTGCGCACTCCCACTCCGATGGTTGATTCCGGGAGTTCTGCCTCGCTTGTTCCGGAGCGTCTGGCTGGATGATCGACCTGGCTGGGGATGGCGGCCCTGGACGCGCGCGGCTCGCCACGGCTGGGCGCCCGCGCGCCCTGCGTTGCCGGTCTCATGGGGGCCCATCGAGTTTGAGGGGGCGCGTGCGCTCGGCCGGCCCGTCGATCCGCAGCCAGCGCGTGCTTGAGGATGCGGTCAAGGCCCTCCTCGATCGCGGCCAGCTGGGCGTCATCAGGCTCCGGGTCCGCGGATCGTCGTTTCTGCGTGGACGGCCGATAGATCCAATCCCACCCCTCGTGCCCCTCCTGCGCATCGTAGGGAGGTAGCGTAGCCGACGGCCAACCCGACATGTCAAGCCTTCGGTAGGAGTCGATAAGGCGACTCGATCGACGCACTGTTGCGACGCGTCGTAGGCGGCGGCGACTCCGGAGGTGGCGAGGTCAGCAGCGGAGGGCCGATGCCCTTCGGCAACGGGGCGGCATCGCCTCGTTGGCGCTTGAGGAGAGCCCCAAGCCTTAGCAACGGCCCGAGGGGCGCCCTCTTGCGCCGTCGCCGTGTGCTCCGACGTGATCCGAACGGCCGTTCGGACCCGATCCGAGCGGTCGTTCCGACGGCACCCGGGCAGATGTTCAGGTGACCCGAGCGGTCGTTCTGGTGACGCCCGAGCACCGGTACCGGAGACCCGGGCAGCTGCCCCGACGACACTCGGGCGGTGCGACGGCGCACGTGACCGCGCTCGCGGCATAGTGAGACTGTCCGCGCAAGCGGGGGAGGACCACGCTCCCGCCGATGCCGCCCGCGTCGCGCCGTCACATCGCGCAGCTCCTGCACCGGCTCATGGCGATGGCCGTCTTCCCGTGCCGTCTCCTCGCGGCGAACCCGCTGCCCCGCGGCTTCCTCCCAAAGCTTGGCCCCACGAAGGCGAAGGCGTGCCTCTACCCCGACGAGGGCGCGCGCCTGATGGCCTGCACCGCGATCCCGCTGTGTTGGCGCGTCCTCTGGGGCTTCCTAAACCGCGAGGGCCCACGCATCAGCGAGGCGGCGCGCCTGCAGGTGCAGGGCGTCGACCTTGATCGCGGCGTGCTGCGCCTCGAGAAGAACAAGACGAACGATCCGCGCGCATGGGCGCTGTCGCCCGGCGTGCCGCAGGCGTTGCGCGCATGGCTCGCGCTCCGCGGCAACCGGGCCACCTCCGCGCCGCTTTCGTGAACGAGGACGGGGAGCGCTTCAGCGTCGAGCACGCGGCCGAGCGGTTCCGCGCCCACCTCAAGCTTGCCGGCATCGACCGCCCCGAGCTCTTCGAGGACTCCGACGAGCGCCAGCAGGTCCGCGCCCACGACACGCGCTCGACCTTCATCCCCGTCGCCTTCGCGAACCGCCGGAGCGAGACCCGGATCGCCGACCGGCCCCGGCACCGGGGCTCCGTCGTGACCCGAGGTGCCGCCGAGGCCCCAGGACGTTTGCAGAGCTGGGCCTTGGCGAGCTAGCTTCCCTCGCCGAGGCGATCCCCGAGCTCGCCGGAAGCGTCACAGGAGACGGCACAGAAGAGGGAGGGGGCGGGGCGTCAGAGACAAAAACAAAAATAAAATCAGCATCTTGGCCCCGTGGCGAAAAGGCAGACGCGGTGGATTTAAAATCCGCGGCCCTCTTGGGCGTGCCGGTTCGAGTCCGGCCGGGGCTACCACGCGAATTCGTTGGCTTTCTTGGATGGTGCCCCCGTGGCACGTCGCCCCCGATGAGCCGTTGCCGCCCTTTCCCGCCGCCCTTTCGGCGCGGAGCTCCGGGATCGCGGCGTCGAGCGGGGCGAGCTCTCCGAGGCCGAGCTCGCCTGCCGTCCTCGCGTCGCGTCGCGTCCGCCAGGCTCATGGCCATCTTGCAGCTTCGTCGCAATCCCTTCTCTCCTCTCTCCTCTCTCCTCTCTCCTCTCCCTCCCTGCCAGGGGCGCTCGGCCGGGACCCCACCGGACACGCCCTCTGCTGCCGCTCACGGCACCTCACACCCTCCGCTGCTGCGGAGCGCTTCCCCCTCACCCTCTCTGCGGTGAGCTCGTGACCTTGCCCTGACATCATGCGTCACGACGGGCGGGAACGACGACCGGGGACCGAGCGGCAGCGGCGGATCCACCTCCCGCGGCAGCAGCTGACCTGAGCTGCTTGCCCGCCTCGATGCCCGCCTCGATGCCCGCCTCGAACGGGACCGGGTCGCTCTAGGTCGCTCTGTGTCCCTCGTGGCGCTGACGTGCCCGAGACGCCGCGCCCCCGTCACGGGCTGATGGCGCCTGTCACGGTCGAAGCCACGCCGGCGCGCAGCCGTGCCCTGTCTCCTCTGGGCTCGACAAACCAAGTCGACTCTAGTAATGGGAGCGCCACTACATGGATCTGGATATCGATTGTCTGCGCGAGGCGAAGCTAGAGAACGTCGAACGTCTTGCACACGCGCTGGGGGTCAAGCTGCCCGAGCACAAGCGGCATGACAGGCGTGCTTACAACCGCGAGCTCATCCGCATGGTGATGCAGGGCATCCGGCGCGACGCCGAGCGGTCCCGCGGCCGCAGGTTTTTCGGTCGCAGCTGACGATTCCACCCCTGCGGTGCGTTCCTCGAAGCGCGCCGGCCGGCAGCCCGTTCCTGCCCGCCTCCGCTCCCAGCGTCTCCGCTCCCAGCGGCCCCGTCCCTGCCGCCCCCGCTCCCGGCGCCCCCGCCCGGACGCCTCGCCTTCGCCCCCGCCCTCGCCCCCAGCCCCCTACCGTCCCTGAGGCTTGCTCCGCACGGCCAGCCGGCTCCCCGTGACGCGGCTCCGCGCCGCCAGCAGGAGCGGCGCCGCCGGCGTCAGCGGATCGACAAGGTCGTTCACCTGGAGCATCGCCTTGTCCGTCACCTTCCACGCCGTCGAGTGACCCGACACCCCCTGCTGGGGCGACCCCGCCAGGTCCAGCGCTCGGCTCAGCTCCCGGCCCACCCGCTCGATGCGCGCGAGCTGCTCCCGCGACGCCCCCCCGTCCTTCGCCGCCGCGTAGATCGCCCGCACCACGCCGAGCAGATCTCGAACCGCATCGAATGGAAATGGCGGGGTGCTGACCGGAATGGGCACTGAGCCAATGTACAGCAACTCGCCCTGCGATGGAGCATTTGCATTCCGATGAGTCGCATCAGATTTCCACAGGATCGTCTCAGTTGTAATTATAACAACAGAAATAATCAGTTGAGCGAACCCACCGCCTCCTCCACCGCGGCGATGAGCGCGCCGCTCCGGATGAGCTCGGTGGCCGCCGCGATGTCCAGGTAGAGGGGACGGTCCTCGAGGAGCTCCGGCACCACGCGACGGATGGCGGCGTGGGCGGCGGCCACCCCCGCGCTCGGGCGGAGCGGGCGCCGCTGGTCCACCCCCTGCGCCGCCGTGATGAGCTCGATCGCCAGCGAGCTGCGGACGTTCTCGATCACCTGGGAGAGCTTCCGGGCGCTGATGCTGCCCATGCTCACGTGGTCCTCGCGGCCGGCGCTCGAGGGGATCGAGTCGACGCTCGCCGGGTGGCAGAGCACCTTGTTCTCGCTGACCAGCGAGGCGCTCGCCACCTGGGCGATCATGAACCCCGAGTGCAGCCCGCTGCGCGGCGCGAGGAACGGCGTGAGGCCGGTCGAGAGCGCAGGGTTGACCAGCTGCTCGACCCGCCGCTCGCTGATGTTCGCGAGCTCGGCCGCCGCCATCGCGGCGAGATCCAGGGCCAGCGCGACCGGCTGCCCGTGGAAGTTGCCGCCCGAGAGCAGCTCGGCGCCCCCCTCGCCGAGGAACACCGTCGGGTTGTCCGTGACGCTGTTCACCTCCCGGGTCAGCACCTCGGTGGCCCAGGCGAGCGCGTCGCGCGTCGCGCCGTGCACCTGGGGCATGCAGCGGAGCGAGTAGGCGTCCTGCACCCTCGGGCAGTCGGCGTGGCTCTGCATGATCTCGCTGCCCCCGAGCAGCGTGCGCAGGTTGCCGGCCGTGCCGGCCTGGCCCGGGTGCGGGCGCACGCGCATGAGCCGCTCGTCGAACGGCCGCTTCGAGCCCATCAGCGCCTCGAGGCTCACCGCGCCGGCGATGTCGGCGACCGTGCAGAGCGCGGCCGCGTCCCGCAGCGCGAGCGCGCCGAGCGCGGTCATGTACTGGGTCCCGTTGATCAGCGCGAGCCCCTCCTTCGCCGCGAGCGCGAGCGGCGCGACGCCGGCCTTCGCCAGCGCCACCGCGCTCGGCATGAGCTGCCCCTCGAAGCGCGCCTCCCCCTCGCCGATGAGCGAGAGCGCGAGGTGCGCGAGCGGCGCGAGATCGCCCGACGCGCCGACCGAGCCCTGGGCCGGGATGCGCGGGCACACGCCGCGCTCGATCAGGGCGGCGAGCAGGTCGAGCACCTCCGTGCGCACCCCCGAGTGCCCCAGCGCGATCACCTGCGCGCGCAGGACGATCATCGCGCGCACCTCGGCCTCGCCGAGATCGGGCCCCACCCCGCAGGCGTGGCTCCGCACGAGGTTCCGCTGGAGCGCCCGGATGTCGTGATCGGCGATGCGCGTCTCCGCGAGCGCGCCGAAGCCGGTGTTGATCCCGTACACCGCAGGCGCGGCGTCGCCCGCCGCCACGATCGCGTCGATCGCCCGGCGCGAGGCCTCGGCGCGCTCGCGCGCCTCGGCGCAGATCGCCACCGGACGGCCGCGTCGCGCGACGTCCTCGAGATCCGCGAGCGAGAGGGGGCGGCCCAGGAGCAACGGAGAGGGAGCGACAGCGGCGGCGCGCGGTGTGGAGAGGGTCACGGGGACGCACGCTAGAGCGGTGGATGCCTCGAGAAAAGCCGCCCGAGCGGCGATCCGCGGCGCCGCTCGACCGCTCGCCGGCGGCCAGCGGGGCCTCGGCAGCGCCCCGGCTGGAAAGCGCAGAATCCAGTGCCCTGCGGGGATCGATCCGCCTATCCTCGCCGGCGCGTTCCCGGCCGCGCGCCGGCGCGCGGTTGCTTGCTTCCGATGCGCTTCACCCTTGCCCTCCTCGCCCCCCTTGCGTTTGCTGTCGCGCTCGCCTCGCCAAGCGCCGCTCAGCCCGTCGATGACGCGAGCGCAGACGCCGCCAGCGCGGAGGACGCGAGCGCAGACGCCGCCAGCGCGGAGGACGCGGACGGCGCCAGCAGCGCGGGGTCGGGCGCGCCGCCGTCCGCGCCGTCCGCCGACCGCTTCGATCAGCGGCTCGTCCTGGACACCGGCCGCTCGCCGCCGCCCCCGCCGGACCCGACCCGGTCGACGTTCTCGCTCCAGGGCGAGTACCAGCTCCGCTACCGCGCCATGAGCGATCTCCGGCTCCGGGCGCCGCGCCGCTCGGCGCCGGGCGCGACGACGCTCGGGCAGAACCAGTACATCGCTCACTGGCTACGCCTCTCGCCGCGCTTCCACTACAAGGACAAGGCGTCCATCGTCGCGCAGATCGACGTCGTCCGCGGGCTCATCGCCGGCGACGTCACGCAACACGTCGAGCAGGTGCGCGACGCGCGCGCCTCCCTCGCCTGGTACGAGGTGCACCCGCGCTACCTCTACCTGGAGCTGCCGTCGTCCGTCGGCGTCTTCCGGCTGGGCCAGCAGGGCGCGCACTGGGGGATGGGGCTCGTCGCCAACGACGGAGAGCGCGCGACCCTCTTCGGAGACTACGAGCGCGGATCGCTCGTCCAGCGCGTCCTCTTCGCGGCGACGCCGATGGGCCCGACCGGCCCGCTCCTCGTGACGATCGCGGGCGACCTCGTGTTCGAGGACAGCGCGGCCGACCTGCTCGGAAACGACGTCGAGGGGCAGGACGAAGGCGAGGGCGATCGCGCGCTCCAGGCGGTCGTGTCGGCGCTCTGGCGCGAGCGGCGCGGCGAGGTCGGGATCTACGGCGCCCTGCGGCAGCAGGCCCGCGAGCGCCGCGCGAAGACGAGCCCGGCCCGGTCCACCGAGACGCTCGCCTCGGCCGTGATCGACGTGACCGGCAAGTTCGACGCGCCGGTGCCGGGGGGCGGCGCCCACGTCTACGGCGAGATCGAGGCCGCGGTGATCCTGGGCTCGACGTCGTTCATCCCGCGCGGGCCCGCGCCGCCCTCGGGCGCGGCGGCAGGGCGCGCGCCCGTGGCCGTGCGCTCGATCGGCGGCGCGGCGACGCTCGGGGCCGTGCACGTCGCGGGCCGCGGTCGGCGGCCGGCCGATCGATGGGGGCGCGTCGTCACGGAGATCGAGGCCGGCTACGCGTCGGGCGACGACGACCCCAGGGACGGCGTGTCGCGGCGGTTCACCTTCGACCCGAGCCACAACGTCGGGCTCCTCCTGTTCGACCAGGTGCTCGCCTGGAAGACCGCGCGCTCGGCCACGATCGCCGAGCGGGAGCTCTTCGCCGCGTCCCCCGAGCCCGGGATCCGGTCGCTGCCCTCCAAGGGAGGCGTGTTCGGCGCCGCCTACGTGAACCCGCGGGTCATCGTGCGGCCGGCGCGCTGGCTCGACCTGAAGGCAGGGGCGATCATCGCCGAGGCGACGACCGATCTCGTCGACCCGCACAGCACCCCCCGGGCGGGCGGCCACCTCGCCAACTACGACGGCGGCCCCCCGCGCCGCCGCGATCTCGGCGTCGAGCTCGACCTCGGCGTCGACGCGCGCATCGCGATGGGCAGGCTCGTCACCATCCAGTTCGGCACCGAGGCCGGCGTCCTCTTCCCCGGCGGCGCGTTCGACGACGCCTCCGGCACGGAGCTCGCCGACCAGTACCTGCTCACGCTCAAGCTGGGCGTGATCCATTGACCGCATGGGAGAGAAACGATGCGCAAACGACTCGCGCTGAGCCACCTTCCGACCCCGATCCAGCGCCCGCAGCGGCTCGCCGAGGCGCTCGGCGTCGACCTTTACGTGAAGCGCGACGACATGACGGCGGGCGCGGAGGCCGGCAACAAGATCCGCAAGCTCGAGTACCTGCTCGCCGCCGCGCGCGAAGAGGGCGCCGACTGCGTGCTCACCTGCGGCGGCCTGCAGTCGAACCACGCGCGCGCGACCGCGCTGCTCTGCGCCTCGCTCGGCCTGCGCTCGGTGCTGTTCCTGCGCACCGCCGAGCCGTCGGCCGGGGCGCCGCTCCAGGGCAACACGCTGCTCGACCGGCTCGCCGGCGCCGAGATCCGGCTGATCTCGCCCGAGGCGTACCGGGGCCGTGACGCCGTGATGGCCGAGGCGGCCGCCGAGCTCCGCGCGGCGGGCGGCCGGCCGTACGTGATCCCCGAGGGCGGCTCGAACGGCCTCGGCGCGCTCGGCTACGTGCGCGCGATGGAGGAGATCCGCAAGCAGCTCGACCTCGGCCTCGCGGGGGGCAAGCCGTTCGACGTCATCGTGCACGCGTGCGGCTCGGGCGGGACGGCGGCGGGCACGGCGCTCGGCGCGGCCCGCTACGAGGTGGCCGGCGAGGTGCGCGCGATGGCGGTGTGCGAGGACAGGGCCACGTTCGCGCGCATCGCGGTCCAGATCATGGACGACGCGCGCGCGCTCGATCCGCGCCTCGGCGCGCCCGCCCACCTCGTGATCGACGACTCCGCGAGGGGGCCGGCCTACGCCGTCTCCACGCCGGAGCAACGGGCGCGGATCCTGAAGGTGGCGCGGCTGTCGGGGCTCATCCTCGACCCGGTGTACACGGGCAAGGCGTTCTCCGGGCTCTGGGACATGGCCGAGCGGGGCGAGCTCTCGGGCAAGCGGGTGCTCTTCCTGCACACCGGCGGCCTGCCCGGCCTCCTCGCGCAAGGCGCCGACTTCGCCGACGCCTTCTAGGGCGGCGCGAGCCGCCGCGCGCGCGCAGCGGCCGCTTCAGGTCGCGCCGCGCCACCACGCGTCGGCCAGCGACGCGTCTTCCAGGGTGTCGATCTCCATGTAGCCGCCGTGCGTGTCGATCTTGTGGAGGGCCGCGCCGGACTCGAGCATGTGCTGGAGCAGATCGATGAGGTAGGCGCGCCGGAACGAGCGCCCCTCGCGGAACTCCGGCCGCTCCGAGAAGGCGGCGCGCGCGGCGTCGAAGGCGGTCAAGAACTGCGCGGCGCCCCGCGCGGAGAGCTTCATCACCCCGATGAACTCGCCCGCCGCGGCCTCCGGCGGGATGCGGCGCGAGAGCTCCACGACGCGATCCGCGCTGGCCGCGTCGGCGCGGAGCTTCTCCGCGTCGGTCTCCGGGTGCTGCGAGCGGCCCACGTAGCGGCGCCGCCAGTCCGTGTCGCAGGCGAGCGTGATGTCGTGCGGAGAGCGCACGAGATCCGCCACGATCTCGGGCCGATAGACGATGTCCGCGTACGTCGAGACGAAGCCGCCCTCGAGGTGCTCGCGCGCGCAGAGCAGCGACAGCAGGATGTTGTTCTGCTCCCAGTCGCGGTTCTCGACGTACGTCAGATCCGGGTAGGCAGCCCGGATCACGTCGGCCTTGTAGCCGCAGACGAACACGACATCCGACCGCTTGAAGCCGCCCGCCGCGAGCGCGTCGAGGATGCTGTCGAGCATCGGGCGGCCAAGGATCGGAACCAGCGTCTTCGGCAGCTCTTCGGTCAGGTGACGCAGCCGGCTGCCCCGGCCCGCACCGATGATCACGGCCTTCACGACGCCGCCGTTACCACGAACGGGCCCGGGAGAGCCCAGGGACGTCGAAAGCAACCCGAAAACACGCGGGATCCAGGCCCCCGTTACGGAAACGTGACGGTGCCCTGACCCCTCCCCGCCGAGCGCCGGGATACGACCGGAGCATGGAGATCGCGATCGTTCTCATCGCCCACTCTACGTTTTCGGTCTTTTTCCAGACCTTCTTCCTGCACCGGTACGCCTCGCATCGGATGTTCACGATGTCGAAGCGGTGGGAGCGGACTTTTCACTTCCTGACCTACCTCACGCAGGGCTCGTCGTACCTGGTTCCGTGGGTTTACGCGATCTTGCACCGCATGCACCACGCCTACAGCGACACGCCGAAGGATCCGCACTCGCCGCGGTACTACTCGGGGGTCGTCTCGATGATGCTGGACACCGCGAAGCGCTACGACGCGATCTACGAGGGCAAGGCCGACGTGGAGCCGCGCTTCCTCGGCGGCTACCCGGAGTGGCCGACGCTCGATCGCATCGGCAACTCGTGGATCAGCCGCCTCGCGTGGGGCACGGGGTACACGCTCCTCTACGTGGCCTTCGCCTCGCACTGGTGGCAGTTCCTGTTCCTCCCGCTCCACTGGACCATGGGCCCGCTGCACGGGGCGATCGTCAACTGGTGCGGCCACCGCTACGGCTACCGCAACTTCAACAGCGACGACGACTCGCGCAACACGCTGGTCCTCGACGTCGTGACGCTCGGCGAGCTCTTCCAGAACAACCACCACAAGTACGCGATGAGCCCGAACTTCGCGGTGCGGTGGTTCGAGATCGACCCGGCCTACCAGGTCATCCGCGTGCTCGGCTGGGTGGGCATCCTCCAGATGTCGGACAAGCGCCAGATCGCCCGGCTCGAGCCCGAGACCGCGCGGGCCGAAGGGTAGGGGCGCGCCGGCCGCGCCGGCCCCCCGCGCGCGGCCCCCCTCGACGCTACGTGAACAGCAGCCGGAACGCGCCGGGGACGTCCTTCGGCCCGAGCTGATCCTTGCGCTTGTTGAACTCCGGAAGACAGGCCTGATAGGCCGCGTCCACCCGCAGATCGCTCCCATCCCAGCCCGGGCGCCAGATCTCCATCGTCTCGCCCGCGAGATCGATGACGTCCTTGAACTGCCCGCGCTCCTTCAGGATCTGCGTGCTGAGCCCGAACATCAGCAGCCCCCCCGGGATCGCCCCGAGCGCCGTCGTCGCCAGCGCCGGATAGCAGATGCGCGCTGTCCGCACCCCGAACCGCTCCTGGATCTCCGCCATCGTCTTGCGCTGCAGCTGCTTCGCGCCGGCGAGCGGGCCCATCGCGTAGACCGGATCGTCGCTCGGGTAGTCGTAGTCGCAGAACGACACGACGCTCTCGCCCTTCGCGAGCAGCCCCGCCGCGGCGAGCGGCTCGGCCCACAGGAGCGACGAGGTGCCCATGAACTTGTTCGTCCGCTCGATGTCCGCCTCGTTCGCGACGTCCACCTCGACGAGCCCGAGCTTGCGGACGTTCTCGGGGCGCGAGAAATCAGGCACCTGGAGCACCGCATCGAACGCGACGTCGAGGTCCTTCACCTTCGTCGGCCCGTGCTCCGCGTAGCGCTTCATCGCGCCGGCCGCGATGCCGTTCACGAGGTGCACCGCCCGATACCGCTCCTTCAGCGCGGCGACCACCTCGTCGATCACCTGCGGCTTCGTGGCGTCGCTGTTCCAGAAGCGCGCCGTGAGCCCCTCGGCCTCCGCCGCGTCCGTGATCGCCTTCACGTGGTGCGGGCCGATCTGCATCTTCTCGCTGTCGAAGTGCACGGCGAAGACGGCGGCCCGCTCCCCGAAGAGCAGCTGCAGCGCGAGCGCCCGGGTCATGCCGTTCGAGCCGCCCAGGATCAGCACCGCCGCGTCCGGGGCGATCTTCGCGCCGGCCGGGCGGATGCGGGCGCGGTGCGCCGCGAGCTGCTCGGTCGCCACGCGCGCGCCGTGCTCGGCCAGCGCCCCGACGAGCGAGCGGCGATCCAGGCCGCCGAGAGGAAGCTTCTTGAAGGTCTCTAGGTCATCCATCACGTCCGGCGTCTTACCGTCTCCCGCGCTCCGCGTCACGACTGGACAGCTGCCGCCTGTCCGGCGCGCCTCCGTCGTGGCGCCCGAGGCGCCCGAAGGGAAGCCCCGCCTCCGTCCGAGCCGTGATAGAACGAGCTCGTGAAGACGGTTCTTGTCACCGGCGGCAGCGGGTTTATCGGTCGTGCTCTCGTGAAGGAGCTGCTCGCGCGGGGGGATCGGGTGACGGTGCTGACGCGCGACGTGGGGCGGACGCAGGCGACGCTGCCCGGGGCGCGCGTCGTGTCGTGGAGCCCCTACAGCGCGGGGCCGTGGTTCGAGGAGCTCGACGGGGTGGACGGGGTCATCCACCTCGCGGGCGAGTCGATCACCAAGCGCTGGACCGAGGACGCGCGGCGCGAGATCGTGAACAGCCGCGTCGACACGACCCGCCTCATGGGCGAGGCGATCGGCAAGGCCAGGCGCAAGCCGGCCGTGTTCCTCTGCGCCTCCGCGGTCGGCTATTACGGCCCGCAGCCGGGCGAGAAGGTGCTCGACGAGGGCGCCCCGCCCGGGGAGGGCTTCCTCGCCGACGTCGTGGTCCGCTGGGAAGAGTCGGCCCGCGCCGTCGAGGAGCAGCACGGCGTCCGCTCGGTGCAGCTGCGGATCGGCGTGGTGATCGGCGAGGGCGGCGGCGCGCTCGAGAAGATGATCGCCCCCTTCAGGTTCTTCTTGGGCGGGCCGATCGGCGACGGCAAGCAGGTGATCTCGTGGATCCACTGCGACGACGTCGTGGCGATGACCCTGCTCGCCCTGGACAGCGACGCGGTGCGGGGCCCCTTCAACGTGACCGCGCCGCACGCGGCGACCGGCGAGGAGGTCGCGCAGGCGATCGGCGCCGTGCTCCGCCGGCCGTCGTGGCTCCGGGTGCCCGAGGCGGTGGTGAAGCTCGGGATGGGCGACGCGGCCGAGATCGTCACCACCGGGCAGCGCGTCCATCCCAGGCGGGCGGAGGAGCTCGGCTACACGTTCCGCCACGCCCGCCTTGTGCCTGCGCTCGAGTCGATCTTCCGCCGCTGAGCCCCGCTCGCCGCCCGCGCGCGCCGCGCTCGAGCCGATCGTCGGCCGCCGAGCGCCCGCGGCGGAGCCGGCGCGCGTGCGCCCCGGCGGCGCCGTGTCTGCCAGGGCAGCTGGGCGCCGCGCGACGGCGCCCAGCTGCTGCCCACGCAAGAAGAGCCGCCGGTGGCGCGCTGAGAAGTCGACCGTTGTCGAGCAGCGCACCACCGGGAGCCCGGACGGCGGTTTCCCAGCGCTCCCCCAAGCGCTCCGTCCGCTTCAATGCTTACGACATTACGCGCCGAGCGGCTCTCGGGATGAGTTGGATTGGCGCGTGCAGGGTATCCCGACTGGAAGGTGCCGTGCACCCCCCCATCGCGACGCCAGACACAAAGTCGTTAGGGGAATCCCCTTGCCGCGGCGCACAATCGCGGGGTTACTCGTCTGATCCGCTTTCCAGCGCATGAGCGGGGGTGGGGACCGGGCGCAGTCTGCTGTTGACGTCCGGACAGGCCACCACCCCGGCGCTGTCCGGCGCGGGGAGCCGGCGACCGGTGGGCGCGCAGGCGCGCTTGTGCGCTCACGGGCTGATGCCGCGACTCTGGAGGATCTCGCGCACCACCAGTTGCGCGGAGCCTGGCAGCTCGGCGAGCGAGGCGCGGGCGAGCTCCACGAATTTCATGCCGCGCGCGCGCTTCAGCGCCTCGACGGCCGCGGCGCGCTCCTCGGCGCCCTCGTGCTGGAGGATGCCGAGGAGCATCTCGCCGGCCTCGAGGGTGTCTATCTTCGCGATCGCGCGCACGGCGCTGGCGCGGACGGCGGGCGCCTGCGACTCGCGGTAGATGCGGGCGAGCGGCTCGAAGGCGTGGGCGAAGCGGAGCTCCTCGAGCGCGCGCGCGGCCTCGTGGAGCACGGTGGGGTCGGGGTCCACGAGCGCGTCGCGGAGCGTGATGAACGTGCGCTTGTAGAGGAAGCGGGAGAGGGCGCGGACCACGGCCACCCGGATCTTCGGCTCGGGGCGGCGGAACAGGTGCTCGAGCGGCGAGAGGATCGTGTAGAGCTCGACCGTCGCCAGCTGCTCGGCGAGGCTGATGAGCTGCTGCGCGGGCGACCGCTGCGCCGGGGCGGCCTCGGGCGTCGCGCCCTCCACGGCGAGCGCGGTCAGCCGGGCGAGCATGGCGCGGCGGCGGGTGACCTCGGACCACTGCGCCGGGTCGAGGACGATGTCGCCGCACGCCTGGCTGGCGCTGCCGGCCTGCTCCCACTCGACGAGATCGATGTGCCAGACGTCGGGGAAGCCGAGCTCGTGGCGGAGGTGCGCCGGCAGCGGCGACGCGTCGATCGGCAGGTCCTGCGCGCTCACGTAGCGGCCGCCGGCGCGGGCGTAGTGCTTCTTCCGGGTCTCCGCGAGCGGCAGCTGCGTGAGGGCGCGATAGAGGGTGCCGACCTTGCTGTACTGCCCCGCCTCGCCGAGCGCGATCACGGCGGCGAGCAGCGCGTTCTCGGCGATCTCGGGCGGGGCGGCGCGCTTCTGCGAGACGGCGGACACCTCTTGCCAGAGGCGGGCCTGCGTGAGCACGGCGAAGTTGGCGACGGCGGTGAGGCCCTCTTTCCGGGCGTACGTGGCCATCTCGCGGGCGAGCGTGGCGGCGGCGGAGATCTCGCCCTGCTTCTCGGCCGCGGCGACCGCCTCCTCGTAGGACTGGAGCGCGTAGTAGCGCAGGTGGTCCTCGCGCAGGATGCGGATGACGTTCACGTAGCCCTCGAGGACGTGCTCGAAGGCGCGGCTCTCGCGGCCGACGGCGATGAGGACCTGGTAGCAGTCGAAGGCGCGCTCGCGCTGGCCGATGGTCTCGTAACGGTCGGCGGCCTCCTCGAGCAGGTGGACGGAGGCGAAGACGGCCTCGCGCGCGGCCGCGGCGTCGCCGGTGCGGAGCGAGGTGCGGGCGAGGTTGAAGCGGGCGAGGCCGGCGGCGTAGAGATCGCTGCCCGACGAGGAGAGCAGCTGGGCGAGGCGCGACCAGAGGGCGCGGGCGCGGGCGAAGTCCTGGCCGCGCTCGCGGGCGATGGCGGCCTGCGCGACGAGGCCGGCGGCCTCGTACTCGTCGGCGGCGCGGGCGTGGAGCCGTTTCTGCCGCTCGGGGTCCTGCTCGCGCTCGGCCCAGGCGAGCAGGGTGCGCGCGCGGTCGATGGGCGGGACGTGCGCGATGAGGGGCCGCTGGCTGTGCTCGCTGCCCGCGTACCAGGCCACGGTGAGGGCGCTCCTTGGTTCGCCCAGCCGGACCAGCACGTCGCGGAGCTCGTCCGTCATGGCGACGTAGTCGTCCTCGCGGGCGATTGTGTGCTGGAGGGCGCTGAAGAGCGCGTCGCGCGCGCGGGGCAGATCGCTCCTGGCCAGCGCGGAGCGGGCCTCGTCGCGGAGCTCGTGCAGGGGGCGGACGCCTTGGGTCATGCGGGGAGCGAGCGTAGTACACCACGGCAGCGGCCGCTGGAGGGGGCGGCGCGCGCGGGCAGGAGCGCGGGAAGCGCGTGGGAAGACGGAGCGCGGGCGCCGCTCCCCGGGGTGAGCGCGGCGCTCGATCCTGCCTGCCCGCGCGCCTCAGACCTTGAGGAAGATGCCCCTGCGGTGGAGGGGGTAGAGGAGCGCGAGCCACAGGGCGACCACCGTGAGCGCGAAGGCGAGGGAGGCGTTCAGCGGCGAGAGCCACGGCGCGAAGAGGCGCGCGTAGAGGAGCTGGAGCGCGCTCGTGCTCGCGCCGTCGTCTCCGGTCACGCTCGAGTGATAGAGCAGGCGCCACATCATGGTCGAGCCCACGTAGGCCGCGATGGGGTTCGCGCCGAAGATCAGGAACGGGGCGCCCCATCGCCGCCATTGCTTCACGTCCACGATCCACATGCAGGCGGCGAGGACGACCGCGGCCACGCCGGCGGTGAACAGCGCGAACGAGCTCGAGTACACGCCGCGGTTCCACGCGAACCACTGGCCCCAGACGAGGCCCAGCGCGATCGCCGCGGCGCCGGCGGCGAGGAGCCCGGCGACGCGCGTGCGGAGCCCCGCGGTCGAGGTGAGCCAGCGGCCGCCGAGGCCCCCCAGCATCACCGTCATCGCCGCGGGGACGGTGGCGAGGATGCCCATCGCGTCCCACCCCTTGGGCGCGATGTGGGCTCCGAGGAAATACCGATCCACCCGGGCCGTCAGCGTCTGGAGCGGGTCGTCGAGCGGATAGAGCCGCAGGAGGAGCCAGTAGCCGATCAGGGCCGCGGCGATGATGCCCGCCTGCTGCCGCGCCGTCGTCTTGAGGCTGACGAGCGCCGCGAGCACGTACGCGAGGCCGATGCGCTGGAGAACGCCCGGGATGCGCAGCTGCGTGAGGCGCCCTTCGGGGTAGAACGGGAACGCCGAGAGGAACAGCCCGAGGAGGACGAAGATCGCGCCGCGCCTGACGACCTGGAGGACGATCTCCCCGTCGGTCGCCCCGCGCGCGCGGCGGGCCGACATGGAAATGTGCAGGGTCACACCGATGATGAACAGGAAGCAAGGAAATATCGTGTCTGCGGGGGTGCAGCCATCCCAGTACGAGTGGACAAGGGGCGGGTAGACGGCCGGAAAGCTGTCCTGGAAATTGACGAGGAGCATCGCGAAGATCGTCATCCCGCGAAAGATGTCCAGCGATTGGAGTCGCATCCGATGAATGTAGTGCGCGTGGACCAATGAGGCACGAGAGCGTCTGTTTATAGTGCGTTCTCGTGCGTTCTCGTGCGCTGTCCGTCAGCCGTCTCGCGGAGGTGTGCATTCGTCCCGGGCTGTCTGGCGTGCCCGGTTGTCCGGGGGCTCATGGCGTCGGCGCGCCTGCCTGGGGTTGCCCGCCCGCCGCCTGCGGCTCGGCGCGGCCGCGGCCGGCGGCCGGCGGCCGAGCCGCAGGCGGCGGGGGCGGGGAGCGGCGACGCCCGTGCGCGCGGCGCGGGCGTTCCTGCCCTCCCGCGTGGTAGGGTGCGCTCCGTTACAGCGAGAGGAGAATCCTGTCATGGCACGCACACCGTCCACGATGCTTGAGCTGGGCACCCCGGCGCCCGATTTCAGGCTGCCGGACTTCAACGGAAAGCAGGTTGCGCTGTCGGATTTCACCGGGGAGCGGGCGCTCCTCGTGATGTTCATCTGCAATCATTGTCCGTTCGTCAAACACGTCCGCCACGAGCTCGCCAGGCTGCGGCGCGATTATCGCCCCGAGGAGGTGGCCATCGTGGCCATCAACCCGAACGACATCGCTGCCTATCCGGCGGACAACGCCGAGGCGATGGCGAGGGAGGCGCGCGAGGTCGGCTATACGTTCCCGTACCTCCTCGACGAGTCGCAGCAGGTGGCCAAGGCCTATCGGGCGGCCTGCACGCCGGACTTCTACCTGTTCGGCCCCGATCGCCGGCTTGTCTATCGCGGTCAGCTCGACGACAGCCGTCCTGGCAACGACGTCCCGGTGACTGGCCGCGACCTCCGCGCCGCCATCGACGCGGTGCTCGCGTCGGCGCCCGTCCCCTCGGATCAGCGCCCGAGCATCGGTTGCAACATCAAGTGGAAGCCCGGCCAGGAGCCGGCGTATTACGGTCAACAACCCTAGGCATCACGGGATGCTGGAGCCGAGGCCTACCGGCCTGCTCGGCGGGGCAGGCCCGCGTCCGTGCCCCGCCGCCGCTCCGCCGCCGAGATCCTTCGCTCGGTCCCGCCGCGCGACCGCGCCGTACTGCTTCGGCTCGGCCTGGACTTGAACGACCCCGCGGACGCGGCGCTCTTCGTCGGGGGCGTCCGAGCTGCCGACATGGCGATCGCGGAGCAGGAGCGCTGCGAGCGGGAGCAGCTCGGCCGAAGCGCATTCCCTTCAGCTGTCGGCATTTTCCACGCCGAACGCCGTCGATCCGACGAGGGTGCCGTAGTAACCTCTCGGACATGAGCCCGCGACGAGATAGCACCGCCCCCGCTCGGCAGCCGGTCATCCCCGAGAACGACCCGGTGTGGCAGGCGTTCCTCCACGCGCCCGTCGATGACGAGCCGCTCACGGTGGAGGAGCGCATGGCGATGGCGGAGGGGGCTGCCGGGCCGATGATCCCCGGCGAAGTGGCGACGGCTGAACTCAGGAAGCGGGCGGAGGCCGAAGGCGCCGGTGCCGAGTTCGACGAGATCTACGCGCGCGCGCGCCGACTCGACGCCCTCGATGAGCTGGGAGGTCGAGTGGACCCCATCCGGTAGCGTCTCGCTGCGCCAGATTCACTGGCTTGACGCCGGCAGGGTCGATGCGGCTGTGCAGCTCTTCGCGGCGACAGGCGAGGGCAACGTCCGCCACGTCCCCGCTGACCCTACCGGCGTCATGCGCCTGCGTGTCGGGCGGTATCGCGTCCTCGCCACGCTCGACCCCTGGGACGGCGTGATGCGCGTCTGGTGGGTGTACCGGCTGTAGCGCCCGTTCGCCGATAGGGCGGCGCGAGCGCTGTGGGATGCGCGTCGCTCCGAGCGCCAGAACGGCAGTCGGTCGCCTCCCGATGCTGGTAGCCTGGTTGCATCGGAGACGGAGCCCTCGCTCATGCCAGATCCGTCCCTGCAAGCCGCGCTGCGGGCCCACCGGGTGCCGTGGTTGCGCCGCTGCACGCCGCGTTTGTCATGGAGCACAGACGGCCAGGATACTGGTATGTAGAGAGACGGCACGGGGGCGTGAGGCCGCATCTCGGTAGGGGGAGCGCCTTGCGAAGTCACGACATTCGTCTGCATGACGAGCAGATCGCGGCATGGCGCCGAGATCCGCTCCAGTCTGGCGCACAGACAAGCTTGCGCGGCCCAAGGGTGATCTATTTCTCTACTTCGTGAGCATTCATACGACATGGCCAAGGCCAGGGAAGCGGAGGTCCTATGCAGAGCTGGATCGACCCGGAGCGCCAGGCGCTGGCGAAGAGCGCCGCGAAGGTGCTCAAGGACAACGTCGTGCACAACCGCAGCGGCCTCCCGCCGTTCCGGTTGCCGCAGGTCGCGCAGCAGCTCCTGGACGCGCTGTTCCAGTTCATGTCCGCCGGCGACACGGCGCCCGTCCTGTCGCTCGGGCACAAGCTCGGGCAGCAGGGGCTCGGGCTGCGCGCCCTCCTCGGGCTGAGCCGCGCTCTTCTGCGCCAGGTGCTGGCGCGCCTGCCCGGAAACGCGCCCGGAGCGCTGGAGGAGGCGGCGCGCGTGAACGACTACCTCACGCTGCTCGTGGACGCGGTGGCGGAGCAGGAGAGGCGCGAGATCGGCGTCCAGCGCGACGAGATGCAGCTCGCGCTCGAGCGCGCGATACAGAACCGCGAGCGCGAGCTGCGCCGCGTGATCCTGGAGCTCTCGACGCCGATCATGCCGGTGTACGACCACATCCTGGTGCTGCCGCTCATCGGAAAGCTCGATACAGAGCGAGCGAGCAGGATCACCGAGTGCCTGTTGCGTGACGTGGTGGACCGGCAAGCGCGCACCGCGATCCTCGACGTGACCGGCGTGCCGGCGATGGACGCGGAGGCCATCGACGCGCTCGTGCGCACCGCGCGCGCGGTCGACCTCCTCGGCGCTCACCCGGTGCTGGTCGGCATCCGCCCCGAGATAGCCCGTGCGCTGAGCGAGCAGGGCGCCCACCTCGCGGGCATCGTGGTCCTGGCCAACCTTCAAAGCGGTATCGTCTATGCGCTGCGGCGCGAGGGGCTCGAAGTGTGCGCCAGTCCGCTCGCGCAGCGCGGGGCTGCTCGCCTGTCCCGCGGCCGCTGACGAGCGCACCGCGACATCGCTCTAGGAGGGGACCATGGAGATCGACACCACAAAGCCGCATATCGGTCGGGTTTACGACTACGTCCTCGGAGGACACCACAATTACGAGGTCGATCGCCGCGCTGCCACGGAGATCATGAAGCTCGTGCCGACCTATCCGAAGTGGGCGAAGCTCAACCGCTGGTTCATCCAGCTCGTGGGACAGCAATGGTCCGAGGCGGGTATCACGAGCGTGCTCGACGTCGGCTCGGGGCTACCGACGCAGGGCCACCTCAACGACTATCTGCCCGAGGCGCGCATCCTGTTTTCGGACATCGACCCGGTGAGCGTGATCTACGGCGAGGAGATCCTCGCTGACAAGCCGAACATGCGCTACCTCCAGGCCGATCTGCGAGATCCGTCGCCGCTCCTCGCGGCCGCGGCGCAGTTCTTCGGCGCAGACCGCCGCATCGCGCTCGGATGCATCGGTATCATGTACATGATGGACGAGGAGAGCTCGCGCGACCTCCTGCGGAAGATGCACGCGTTCTGCGCCCCTGGCAGCGTGCTGGCCCTCAGCTTCCTCGTGCCACGCGGCGCCTCCGCGGCGCACCACCTGAACAGCGCAGGGGCCCTCGCCGGGATCAAGGTCTACCCGCGCACGCCCGAGGAGATGGCGGCGCTCATCAAGCCATGGAAGGTGCATGCGTGCCGGCCCCTCGCGGCGTGGCTCGACCTCGAGGACTTCCTGACCCAGGAGGAGTACGAGTCGAGCCCGTTCGACATGCTGGGCCTGATCGCGCACCACTGAACGTGGATTTCACGCCCAGGGGAGCACGAGCAGAACGAACGCTTCAACGGTGTCGTCAAGGGCCATCAGCGCAAATGCAGCGCCCAGGGACTTCTGAAGGCGCTTGATGACTACGAACGCCGTCGGAAAGCTGAGGACAAGAACGAGCGGGAGCAGGTCCGTAAGAGCCCGCCGAGGATCGCAATTGCCTCGCGTTCTGCTGCGACACGCCCCTCGTCTCGACTGGATCGGGGCGCCGGCGGCCTTCCGACGAGCGCCGCCCGGCAGCCCCTCACGGACAATGCACGGGTTCAGCTTGACGAGCGCGCAGCAATCGTTTTTCATGGGTCGAATCACCGGACCGATGCCCGGGGGAAGCATCCGGTCCGCCCGACGTCCTGCTGCCCTCATGAGCCCCGAGGAGTGGACCCGCCGTGAGCAGTACGGATTTCACCTTTGCCTGGGAGGGCGCCTCCGGCGTGGAGGGGCCCTGGAGCCACCTGCGCGTCGCTGCATTCCGCGGCTTCGAGTCCATCTCGATCCTTTACCGCTACGAGATCTCCTGCCTGGCCCGCGAGCCGGCGCCCGAGGTCGACCCTGGCGAGCTCATCGGCGCGAGCGCGACGCTGCGGGTCTCGACCTTCACGACCCCGGCGTACCGGGTCGTGCACGGGATCGTGGTCGAGGCCGAGGAGCTCGGCCAGGTGCATGACGGAGTGCTCTACCGCCTCGTGATGATGCCCCCGATCGCGCGAGCGCTGCACCGGACGCGCTGCCGCATCTTCCTCGAAAAGACCACGCGGCAGATCATCGAGGCGGTGCTCCAGGGCGATCCTGACCTCTCGCTGGCCGGGGGCGCTTCGGTGCAACCTGACGGAGGCGATGACACCGCGTTCACGCCAGCGCGCGAGCTCTTCATCTGGCGTGTCATGGACGCGGCGCGCATCGATAACGTCGCCACACGTCCCTACTGCGTGCAGTACAACGAGAGCGACTTCGCTTTCGTGTCCCGCCTCCTGGAGGAGGAGGGCATTTCCTACCACTTCGAGAACGGCGACGGCACGTGCTTGCTCGTGCTGTCGGACAGCGATGGGGGCCGCGCGCGCCTCGATCCCTTCATGCCGGTCGGCCCCGGCCTCTCTGGCCGGTCCGTCTCCTCGATGAAGCTTGGAGCGCGCCTGCGGCCTCGCAAGGTCTCCCTGGTCGACTACAACTGGAAGCAGCCCGCGCTCGACATGTCGGTGCTGGTCCCCGGCAGGCCATCGGCGGTGGATCTGGTCGATCACGAGTATCCGGGCCGCTACACCGAGGCGCCGACCATGGGTCAGCCGCTCGCCGCTGCGAAGCTGGAGCGGCTCGGCGTCGAGGCCAGCTATGCGGTCGGCGAGGGGACGTGCCGGACGCTCGCAGCGGGCAGCGTCTTCGAGCTCGATAACGTGCAACCGCGGCATGAGGGCGAGTATCTGGTCACAAGGATCGAGGCGCAGGGCGAGCAGCAGGGCGTCCTGTCGCCGGGCATGGTCGCCGCCATGCCAGCGATGGGCGTTCCCTACGCCGTGAGGTTCGAGTGCGCGCGGCGCGGGAAGAAGGGCGCCGTCTCCGAGTCGGGCTTTCGACCGGCGCGCATGACGCCGCAGCCGCGGATCCAGGGATCGCAGACGGCGTTCGTCACGTCCGAGCCCGGCTTCAAGGGGGCGGAGATTCACGTGGGAGGGCCGCCAGGCGCGGAGATTGGCTGCGTCCGGGTGAAGTTTCACTGGGACCAGGATACGGCGCGGCACGCAAAGGAGCCGACATCGTGCTGGGTGCGCGTCAACCAGGTCTTCGCGGGCGTCGGGGAAGGCGCGGTGTTCCACCCGCGCGTGGGGGTCGAGGTGATCGTCGACTTCGAGGAGGGCGACCCCGACAGGCCCATCATCGTGGGTCGCGTGTACAACGGGAAGAACCGGCCCCCCGGAGGGGCGCCCACGGTGAGCACATTCAAGACGATGTCGAGCCCGGCGACGGGGGCGTTCAACGAACTCACGTTCGACGACACCGCAGGCAAAGAGCAGATCAAGATGCACACGCCGTACAACTGGGACTCGGATGCCGGAAACGATCGGACCGAGAAGGTCGGCAACAACAGCGCCTCGACGGTCGGCGTCGACAGGAACGAGAGCACCGGGGCGAACCGGAGCACGATGGTCGGCGCGAACAACACGGAGGTCGTCGGCGCGAACGAGTCGGTGATCGTCGGCGCGAATCGGAGCGTGGCGGTCGGCTCCAACCAGAGCAGCACGATAGGGTCCAGCCAGAGCACGAGCGTCGGCGTGGACCAGACCACCGAGGTCGGAAGCAACCAGAAGCTGAAGGTCGGCGCCGACCAGACCGTCGACGTCGGAGCCAACCAGACCACCACCGTGGGCGCGGATCAGACGCTCGCGGTCCACGCCAACCGCACGGAGACCGTACACGGCGATCACAGCGAGGCCGTGCAGGGAAGCCACACCGAGCGCGTGAGCGGCGACGGCGAGCGGACCGTCGGAGGAAACCAGAAGACCCACGTCGTGGGCAACGTCGACGAGACGGTCGATGGGAGTCGTTCTGTCACGGTCCGCGGGACGATGAACCACGACGTGGACGGCGACGTGATCGTGACGGCCAAGGCAGCGATGACGCAGCGTGTGGCGGCCGCATACACCGTCGAGGCCAGCGGCGACGGCAAGATCGACGCCGGCGGCAAGCTCGATCTGCTCGCGGGTGCGGACGGGACCCTCCAGGGCGCGAACGTCTCGGTGACCGCGCAGGGGGAGATCGTGCTCTCGGCCGGCGGGGCAGCCATCAAGATCAGCGGAGCCGGCGTGGAGATCAGCGGCCCCTCGGTCAAGGCGACCGGCGGCTTCGTGGACATCAGCGGCGGTGTCGTGAAGATCAATTGAGCCGCGGAGCGAACGCGCGATGCAATCCATATCCGATGCGCTCAGCTGTTTGCACGACGATGCCGCGTGGTTCACTCGTGCGCGCGAGCTGCGGCTGCTCGTCGTCCGCACGTCCGGCGACCTCCGCGGCGCCGTCCTCGACCTGCTTCCCGGGTTCGAATTTCACGCGGACAACCGGAGCCCCTGGATCGTCCTCGACGACGCGAGGGTCGGGGAGGACGCCGGCTGGATGGCCCGTTCGAACCGGCTCGCGGCGGCGTGGGAACGACGGCGCGAAGCCTACGCGCGCGACGGGATCGAGGTCGGAGCGGTCCCGCTCCCCGCGACTGCCTCGTTGAGGCAATCTGCCACCGCCGGACCGAGCCCGTACCTCTCCGTCTTCGAGCTCATGACGGGCGCCGTGCTGCGCGCCTCGCGTGAACCCCTGCGGGGGCTCGTGCTCGTCGTGGCTCCGACGATCGTCGACGACGCGAGGGCGCTCGACGAGGAGGTCGCGCGGCTGCTCGCTGCGCGCGAGCTGGCGGCGTGTCGCATCGTCCTCGTGCTCGATCTGGACGAGCCTCCGCCGAGGCGAGCGATGGCGGTCGCCGGACCGCTCGCCGTCGAGACCCGCTGCGCTGTCGAGCCTCGGCAAAAGCAGGCGGATTTCACGGCGTTCCTGGCGTCGGCGCCCGACGGCGCGCGCGCCTCCGGGGGCGTCGTCGGGCCGCGCGGCGTGGCGCCGCCGAGGCGTGTCGACGCTCCCCCCGAGCTCCCGCGCGAGCAGCGCGATGCACTCCTGCGCGGCGCGGGGATCAACCCCGCGTTCGTCGACGAGTCGGCTCGCTTCCGCGATCAGATCCTCGGCGCGGCCCTGGCCATGCAGCAGGGGCGTGGCCCTGACGCCATCGCGCAGCAGCGGAGCGCGTGCGACCTGGCGGCCAGCCTCGATCTTGCCGTGGTCGAGGTGATTTGCCGCGTCACCCTGGCGAGCTATCTATCGGCGCTCGGCCGCCCCGAGGCTGCGGTCGACGAGCTCGAGCGGGCCGTGAGCGTCGCGCGCGCGCACCGGCTCCCGCAGCAGGAGAGCCAGGCGCTGCTCGCGCTGGGGCTCGTCCATGCCCTCGGGCAGCGGTTCACGGACGCGGCCCGCGCGTACGTGAATGCGGCGCGGACCGCGGAGGCAGCCGGCTCGCCCCTCCTTGCCATCGAGGGCTGGCGGCTCGCAGGGCAGCTCGGGCTCCTCATCAACGCGGAGGAACAGGCCATCGACTGCCTGAAGGAGGCCGTCCGGGTGGCTGCAGACAGCGAGCCAGACGTCGCGCAGCTATCGAGCGGCCCCGAGGCGGCGCGTCGCCTCGCTGCGCTCTGCCGCGCGCGGGGGTGGCGCGTCCAGGCTGCGTCCCTGGAGGAGCAGGCAGATCGCCTCGAGAGGGGCCGAACCACAGCCAGCCCGACGTCCGTCGGGACATCCGGAGGTTGAGCATGCTGGCCAGCAGCTTCTTCGACCTGGTCCTCGGCCTGGACATCCATTTCGAGATGGTGCCCACGCCGGCGCCGCTGCCGTTGCCCATTCCCAATCCGTTCACGGGCATCATCTTCGACCCGATGGGGCTCGCCGCCGGCCTCGTGCTGGGCAACCTCGTGGGCGCCGTCTGTGGCGCACCGCCGACGGGCCCCGTCGTCTACTGGGGCTTTTTCCCTGCGACCAACACGGGCACGGAAGCGATCCACATCCCTGGCCACATTCTCTTCCCGCCTGGTGTCGCGTGGGCGCCGTTCCCGAAGACGCCGAAGCCCGTGATCCACCCTGGTGAGGTCCCGGCGCCTGCCCTCCCCATCAAGCCCGAGAACGACGCCATCTGCGTCTTCGGCTCGAAGACCGTGACCGTGATGGGCTCGAACGCCGTGCGGTTCGGCGACATCTTGCTGAGCTGCTCCGAGCCGATCCGGCTGCCGTCGTCCATCGTGCTCGCGATCCCCAAGGGAGCGCCGATCCTCATCGGCGGCCCGCCGTCGCTCGACCTCATGTCCGCGGTCATGGCCTCGCTGCGCACTCGCTTCGTCAGCGATTCGCTCCATGCCCTTGTCAGCCGGCTCCGCCCGAGCCGGTTTCGCAATTTCCTGCACCGCGCGGTGTGCTTCTTCACTGGTCACCCCGTCGATGTAGCGTCTGGCAAGGTCCTCACGGAGGCGGTGGACGCCGAGCTCGGCGGACCGATGCCGCTCCGCATCGAGCGGATCTATTCTTCCGCGTGCGCCTCACGGCGTGGCCCCTTGGGCTACGGATGGAGCCTCTCTCTGGATCAAGCGATCTGGACCGAGCGCGGCAAGGTGGTCCTGCTCGCTGAAGACGGCCGGGAGATCGAGTTCGACACGTTCGACCACCCTGGTCACACGCTGCCCCCCGGCGAGGCGGTATACCATCCCATCGAGCGGCTGAGCCTGCGCTGCCTGGGCGGTAGCCGCTGGGAGCTCGAGGCCCGGGACGGGACCGTGCGCGAGTTCGCCCCGGTGCCGGGGCGCCCGGAGGCGAGGGCCGCCTTGCAGCGGATACGCTCGCGGTGTCGCAACCACGAGATCCTTCTCGCATACGACGCCAGAGGGCGACTCGAGTGGGTGCGAGACTCGGCGGGGCGGCTCGTCGGATTGGAGCACGATGACGAGGACCGCCTGGTCGCTCTGAACCTGCCGCTCCCGCGCGGCCGCGGCTTCGCGGCGCACCGGCGGTACCGCTACGACGGCCAGGGTGACCTGGTCGCGGTCAGCGACGCGCTCGGCCACCAGTGGCTCTTCGAATACGTGACGCACCTGCTCGTGCGTGAGGCGGATCGCAACCGCCTGTCGTTCTATTTCGCCTACGACGGGCTCGGCGACGACGCCTTCTGCGTTCGCACCTGGGGAGACGACGGGATCTACGACCATCGTCTCCAGTACGACAAGCGCGGGCGGGTGACCGTCGTGACCGATTCGCTCGGGAACACGACCCGTTACTACATGAACGTCGTCGGCCTGGTGACGAAGGTCGTCGACCCGCTCGGTGGAACGACTGAGTATCAGGTCGATCCCATCACGCTACAGCGCACCAGGGAGGTCGATCCTGCAGGCGTCGCCATCGAACGTCGCTACGACGATCGCGGGAACCTCGTCGAGCTCGGCGACGGGGCGGGCTCGAAGGTGCAGCTGGAGTACAACCGTGGCGATCGACCCGTCCGTGCAGTCGACGCCCTGGGCGGTGAGTGGCGGTGGGAGTACGACGAGGACGGCAACCTCGTGCGTCGCGTGAATCCTCTGGGCGAGGCGACGCACCTGACCTGGGACCGTGGCTTGCTGGTGGCGCTGGCGCTCCCGGATCGCCGCAAGATCCACGTCGAATACGATGAGCGCAAGGAGATCTGCGAGGTACGCTCGAGCGGCGGCGGGAAGAGCACGTGCGAGCGCGACGAGCGGGGGCGCCTGATCTCCGCGTGCGATCCCCGTGGCGCCGTCGTGACGACGTCCTACGATGCCGAAGGGCGCGCGCTCGAGCGGCGAACCCGGAGCGGCGCCGTGCAGCGACATCGGTACGATCCCGAGGGTCACCTCGTCGAGATCGACAGCGACACGCGGCGGGTGAAGCTCGAGTACGGTCACTTCCACCGCCTCGTTCGACGGAGGGAAGGCGGCGGGGAGATCAGCTTTCGCTATGACAGCGAAGGTCACCTGCTGGCGGCCCGGAACGAGTTCGGGGAGCAGTACCTGTTCACCTACGATGCAAGCGGCAACGTCGCGACAGAGACGCGCTTCAGCGGCGCGACATGGCGCTACCGCCGCGACGCCGCCGGACGCGTGAGCGCCCTCGTCGACCCGACGGGGCTCACGTCCACGATGACCTACGACGCCGCGGGGCGCCTCGCCCGGGTCGGCCACGGCGACGGCACGTTTCTCGAGTTCCGTTACCGCGTCGATGGCGAGCTCGAGTGGGCCAGGAACGAGCACTCCGAGACGTCGTGCCACCGCGACGCCATGGGACGTATACTCGCCGAGGCGCAGCCAGCCGGACGCGTCGTGTCCACGTATCTCCCCGGTGGCGCGCGGCATCGAATCGAGTCCTCGCTCGGCGCCAGGTGCACCATCGTCCACGAGGCTGGGCTGGGTGCGCGCGCGCTTCACCTGGGTGATGGAGCGTCGCCTGAGGCGGTCATCGCCTTCACCCGGGATCCCATGGGAGCAGAGCTATCCCGCACCCTGCCAGGAGGCATCGAGCTACGGTGGGACCGTGACATCGCGGGGCGGCCGCTCGCGAGACGGACATCCCGGGTCGACGGCGGCGCCGAGCGTCTCGACGCCCGCGCTTACCGGTGGCGAGGCGAGGACCAGATCGCCGCGATCGTGGACGAGGCTCGTGGGGTACGCACATTCGAGTATGATGGTGCAGGCCGTCTGCTGAACGAACGCTCGCCCCGGGGCGACGTCGCGCGACCTGTCCGGAGCTTCACCGCGGATGCGTTCGCCAGGGAGCCAGGCTCTGCGCGCTTCGGGCCCGGCAGCCGGGTCACCGAGCGCGCGGGCGTTAAATACACCTACGATGCGGCTGGCCGCCTGCAAACGAAGGAGCGTGACGGCCTGCGGTGGTCGTTTCACTGGAACGGGCACGGTCTGCTCCGACGCGTTGAGCTGCCGGACGGGCGGGCAGCGCTCTTCGAGTACGATGCGTTCGCACGGCGGACGGCGAAGCGGATCCTCCGGCGCGGGGGCTCGGGAGAGGAGGTGGTCGACTCGGAGACACGGTTCCTGTGGGACGGCCATACCCTGCTCCATGAGATCACGAGCGATCACGGCACGACGACCTGGTACTGGGAGCCGGGACAGTTCGCGCCGGTCGCCCGCGAGCGTCATGGCCAAGTATGGAGTGTGATCCCCGATCACCTGGGCGCCCCGACGACCCTGTTCGACGGCAGGGGCGTCCAGGTATGGGCTGCCGAAGCGGACACAGTCGGACGGGCCGCCGTCGAGCGGGGATCCCCGGAGGACTGCCCCTGGCGGTGGCCCGGGCAATACGAGGACCCGGAAACCGGCCTGTATTACAACCGCTTCCGCTACTACGATCCCGACGCGGGGAGCTACGTCTCCCCCGATCCCCTGGGTCTACTCGCCGGGACGGGGGAGTATGCTTATGCTCCCGACAGCCTGGTGTGGTTCGACCCGCTCGGTCTGATCGTGCTGAAGCAAGCTCCGTACGACGACCACCCCTTGTTCGGCGCTGTCAGTGAGTTCATCCAGGGGAAGAGCCGGAGCGACCTTCGCGGTCGTAACGTCGCTGCCGTGCTGCTCGACGACGGAACGGTCATTGTGCGCGCCAGCGAGGGGGGCGGCAATCACGCCGAGCGGGTGCTCATGGGTTTGTCGGAGGTGGACGCGGCGAAGGTCGTGGCCGTTTACACGGAGCGGGCCCCTTGCACGGGCCGCATCAACTGCCACGATCTGCTGGACTCGAACCTGGGCGCGGATGTGCCGGTGTACTACACGCACGAGATGATCCGAGGTCAGGAAGGCAAGACCGCTCAGCAGATCGAGGCAGACCGCAACCAATTTTGTCGAGGAGGGTAGGGCCTGTGCGCGTCGTGACCGATGTCAAGATCGGCAGTCCAGTGCGCTGCGTGCGCTTCGACGCGTCCGGTCGGTACCTCGCGGTGCTGCCCGCCTCGACCGACAACGTGGCCGTCTTCGAGCTCGACGGCACGACGCTTCGCCCCCGGGGCCATCTCTCGACCGCCATCGCCGTCGATGTTCCCATGGCCACCCTGGCCTTCCACCCGCGCGACCCGATCGTCGCGCTCGCGAGTCAGGACCGGCTGCTGGGATTGTGGGACGTCGCCCGCGCGACCTCAGCCGCAGCGCTGGGCGATTTGCAGCAGGCGGATGCGACCCGGGAGCGCGGGTACTGGGGCCTGAGCTTCTCGGCGGACGGCCAGTTCGTGGAGTCGCACTCCCTGGGGCGCGGGGTCGGGGAGCGATTCGACTGGGCGACCGGGCAAAGGACGTCCACCAGGTTCGGCCCTGGGGGGCCGATGGCATTGCACTCCGAGGGGCGCATCCTCGCTGTCTGCAGCGTCGCGGAGATGGCGACGACCACCTGGTTCGCCGAGTGGCTGGCGAGCGGTGTCCGGTGGTACTCGGCGGAGCTCGTGTGCTGGTTTCCGGTGACGCGCGTCGTCTTCGGGCCGGGTGCCGTGGCGTTCGTCGGCGGCTCGGGCGCGACGGCGGTGCAGGTCCACGATTTCCCCTCATGCGACGTCCGCTTCGTCACAGAGCTCGATCCGAATCCGGACGACGTGGAGTTCCCCTGGGGCGTGAGCGAGGCGCTCGCCTTCACTCCGGGCGGGGAGCGCCTCTTTGCTCCCGGCGCATCAGGCGAGGTACTGGCGCTGGACGCCTCGACGGGCGCGCGCCAGACCACATGGCAAGCTCACGCGGGCCTCGTCACGACCCTGGACGTGCACCCCCACGCGCCGCTCGTCGTCTCTGGCGGCGCGGATGGAGTGGTGGCTCTCGCCCACGACCCAGGGCTCGCCTGGACGCGACGGGCGAACCCTGGCGAGTCGGACGCGTTCATCTCCCGGTTCGCCCCGCTGTTGGGCAACGAGCCGAACCGAGGCCCGTGCACGGTCATCGAGCCCTGAAAGCCGGCAGCACTCCATCGAGACGCCGCTCAGCCCATTCTCGCCGCTCGTAGCGCGTCTGGCGCCTTGCCCGCCATCCTCGTGTCCTCCGCCACTCTCCTCGTCCAGCACCGCACGATGGGCATCAGCGCTGGCCTCTGGATCCGCAGCGCATCCAGCGCTGCGTCCGCCTTCCCTCTCTCGAGGCCCACGACGATCCGCAGGTACTCTTCCATCGTGATCGGCCCGCGAAAGGCCTCGACGCGCGCCAGGTAGGCGTCGTCGTACGCCCTGCGCAGCGCCTGCTTTCCGGCTCCGGCCTCCTCCGCGATCGCCGCGCGCCACCGCCGCTCGTTCTCGCGCCACGCGCGCTCGCCGAGTCCATGTGCCTCCAGCACCCCGGCGCGCTCCGCGCGTCCCTCGGCGATCTCTGCTGCGATCGCTGCGCACTGCTCGATCGAGAGCTCCACCTGCGTCGGTTCAGGCGCCGCCGCAGGCGCCTCGGAGGCAGGTCTCTCTGCGACCGCGACGCCTGGTTTGCTCGCGAGGACCGCCACCTCGGCCCCCGCCAAGGGTCCGAGCATCGGCGGCTTCTTCACGACCCGACCTGCAGCTGCCTGTATCTCTTCGACCATGGCCGGCGGAGGTACGTCGACGTGCGCGCGCGCCACGGGGCCGAGCGCGCCGCGCGCGTGGTCATCCAGCGGTGAGGCAGGAGTCTCCGTCGCGCGCGGTAGCTCCTGCCGGAACGGCATCACTGGCTCGAGCGTCGTCTGGACGTCCGCATACCGCAAGAAGGTCGTGCCCGTGCCCGCGTCCTCCTCGCTGTCGGTCGGCCACGGTGCCCGGGATGCATGCCGTTCCTCGTCAGGGCTCACGGATGCGTCGTCGAGGCTTGCTGGCACAAAAGGGAGCGCCGGTCTCGCGCTTCGCTGCGCTTGAAGCGGCATCATCGTCATGGCGACCCCCTCGCTCGAGGGCTCGGTGGAAGCACCGGAGACGACCGCGTCCCCGCCTTCTGCGCCTAGCTTGCCCATGAGGAACGGCGGCGCCGGCGCGGCCAGGGACAGCGTCGAGCACGCTTCCTCGTCGTCGCTCTCCGCCGTCACGGCTACGCGCCCGTCCTCCCCGGCGTGCGCGAGCACCACCACGCCGCGCCAGACCAGCATCGCCAGCCCTCGATCGGCGTCGATGGTCAGCGTGTCGCAGCGCAGCCGCAGCTCCTGCGGGGCCGTGTTCTTTCGCTGCACGAGCGCCCTGGGCACGACGCGCGAGAGGCGCGTCGCCAGGCGCGCATGTCTCGGGTGCAGGAGCTCGATCACCATCGGTTCGTCGCCCGCGAGCTCCGGGAGCTGCTGATCCATGGAGGCCGCGTTGAAGAACGCGCCGTCCACGTCCTCGGGCAGCGGCTGCGTGTTCCACGCCCGATGATCCCATGTCGCAGCGTGGCGCCCGAGCATCGCGGTACGCGCGGATCGTTTCGGCGCGATCGGGCCGAGTCCGAGCAGGTCTGCTTCCGCCCGCTCCGCGCGAACCTCGACCGCCTTCTCGAGTCGTCCAACGACGAGCCGCGCCACGGCCGCGTGCGTAGAGGGTCCACGAGGCGCGTGCGTGTGCCCGACCACGAGGACGTCAACCCTCCGCTTGAACGGCGCGAGATCGTTCGCAGCGCGTATCCGCGAGGGATCGTCGTCCCTGTAGACGTCGTCCTCCCACGGCGGTTCCTGCTCGGCGGCGAGCGCCGATGTCCCTGGATGAAGCTCGTAAGTGGCTTTGCACACCACGGTGAGCGCGTGCGCGCCCGGGCGTGGCTGCCAGGGCACACTGGACACGCGGAGCGGGCAGAGCGAGACGACGTCCATGTGCGGTGAAGGCTAGCAGCTAGCCCGCGCCGATTGCGGCCGGGTGGTCGGCGGGCGACGCTCTCGCGATCGCGTCCGCTGTCGTCGCGCTCCGCGGAGAGGAGGGCAAGCTCGGTGGTGCGGCGATGCGCGCGCCGCTGCCGCTCGCACAGCTCCTCGCTGCGGTAGAGCCGGAACAGCGCCGGCAAGCACCACGTCTCGTGGAACCTAGCTCGGCGGGGCCCCCGGGCGCCGCGCGGCGGGGCCTCCCTCCTCGGGCCGGTCCTGCCGGTCTTTCTCCCCGAGGATCGCCTTGGCCGCGCTCGTCCTCGCCGCCCCGCTCGCCACCGTCGCGTGGTCGACCACCCAGTGTGCGTCCAGGAGGTCCAGGTACTCGAGGTCGAGCTGCCCCCCGGAAGGCAGCATGAACACCGCCGAGATGTGCGCGTGATGGAGCACCGCCTGCACCATCTCCCGCGGGATGTAGAGCGCCGCGTGCGTGAAGAGGTGCACGACCGGCGTGCGCGGGTCGTGGTGCCGCGTCAGATCGAGGTCCGTCGCGAGCTCGGCGAACACGCGCGCCGGGTTCCTGCCGCGCTCCCCCTTGAACGACAGCAGGTGCGCCGTGGGGAGCTGGCCGTTCTTCGCGCGGTGGAGCTCGTAGAGGCGCGCGTCGAAGAAGCGGAACGCCACGTCCTCGCCCTCGAGCAGCAGCCGCTTGCCCGTGGCGATCGCCATCCCGCGGGCGAACGTCTGGCGGTCGCCGCGCATCGAGGCCGACGCGTCGATGAGCAGATAGTGGATGCGCCGCTGCTCGTCCCGGCTCTGCTCCCGGGCGAAATAGAGCACCTCGTTGTCCGCGATCCGGCGCGCGAGCTCCACGTCGTCCCAGGCGAGCTCCGTCAGCACCATGCTGTCGATCGAGCCGCGCGTCCCGAGCCCCGAGTAGCCGTGCGCCGCCGTCGTGCCCGCCGCCGGGCGCGTCTTCGTCTCGAGCACGCTCGGCAAGATCTCCAGCGAGAAGTTCACGATGTCGTTCGCCTCGGGCGACGAGAGCGCCGCGAGCAGGTCGACCTGGGCGAGCGCCCCGGCCGACGCCTCCGAGCCCAGCATGCCGAACAGGCGCAGCGTCTCGATGTCGAGCGCGTCCGACATCGTGAGCACGTAGAGCCGCGAGACCTCGAGCGCCTCCAGCGCCCGCTGCTCGAACTCGCGCCGCGCCGACAGGAACAGGCCGCGGAGCTGCGGCTCGATCCCGTCGAACAGCGCCGCGTCCGCGGGGAGCATCGCGCGGTAGGCCGGCGCCGCGTGGGTGCGCGCCGCGACCGCGCTGAAGAGCCGCGAGAGCACCACCGTCACGAGGTCGTCGCTCATCCGGAGCTGCGCCGCGCAGCGCGAGGCCTCGCTCTCGGCGAGCTCCCGGAGCACCGCCCGGTACCCGTCCAGGATGCGCTCGGCGTCGCGGAGCCGGCCCGCGAGCTCCCTCGCGTCGCAGCGCGGGCCGATCTCGATCTGCTCGCGCGGCGTCGAGAAGAGCAGGCCCGCGTCGTGCACCAGCGCGAACGGCAGCACCACCCCGAGCCGCTCCAGGCTCTGGTGCCAGCGGATCGCGCGCAGCGCGAGCGACGAGCTCAGGGGCCGGACCTGCGAGAACGCGAGCGTGCCGAGCGGGCCGGCGATCGAGGGGTTCGCGAGCTGCGAGGCGGGGACCGGCACGGCGGGTTCGCCTACAGGTTCGTCACGCAGCGGAGGCCGATGCCCGGCGCGCTCGCCGTCGCGAGCTGGTGGTAGCGGAACGCCGGGTTGAGCCAGAGCGAGACGCCGCCGTTGTAGCCGCCGCCCCGGATCGCCTTGCGATCGCCGGCCGGCGCCCCCTTCGGGTTCACCTGCTCCTCGTCCTTGTAGGTCTCGAACCAGTCGGCGGTCCACTCCCAGACGTTGCCGACGACGTCGTCGGCGCCGAACCTCGTCTTGCCCTTCGGGAACGAGCCGACCGGCGCCGTGCCGAAGAAGCCGTCGTCGCCCTCGTACATGCGCGTGCTCGGCGTGAGCCCGCGCGCCTTCTCCCACGCCGTGCACTCGGTGCCGCACGCGTTCATGAAGGTCCGATCGCCGGGCGCGTCGCCCCAGGGGAACTTGCGCCCGTCGGAGCCGCGCGCCGCGTACTCCCACTCGGCCTCGGTCGGCAGGCGCTTGCCGTGGACGTCGCAGTAGGCGTCCGCGAGGCTCCACGGCACGCAGTTGATCGGGTGCTTCTCGAGCTCGGGCTTGCCGAAGGTGCAGAGCTCGGCGAGGGCCGTGAGCGTCTTCTCGTGCTCGGCGTCGGACACCCCGTCCGCTCTCGGGAAGTCGGGCGTGGACGGCGGCCGCTTGCACTCCCCCTTGTCCGAGCACGCCTTGTAGTCGCCCGCGGTCACCTCGTGGATGTCGATGCAGAACGTGTCGAGCGTCACCTTGTGCGCCGGCTGCCACAGCTTGAACGCCGGCTCGTCGGAGCCCATGAAGAACTTGCCGCCCGGGACCAGCACCATGCCGGAAGGGCACTCGGTCCGCCGCGCGGGCAGCGCCGCCGGCGCGGCCGCGGCGCTCGCCGTCGGGGCCGCCGCGGCGGACGCGGTGGCGACCGGATCGATGCGCGACGCCTCCGGCGCGGGCGGCTCGGAGCGGAGCAGGCTCCAGGCGATCGCGCCGCCGGCCGCGAGCGCGATCGCGCCGCCGCCGAGCGCCAGCGCGCCCCTCGACCTCGGCGCCGCCGTCGCCGACGACCGCTGCGTCGACGCGTCGTTCGCGGTGCCGCTCGTGGTGCTCGGGCCGACCGCGGCGACCGTCGGCGACGTGGCCGCGCGCAGGGACCCCGGCGCCGTGGAGGGCGCCGCCATGGTCGGCGCGATCTGCGGCCAGGACATCCGCGGGGCGGAGCCGCGGGCCGCCGTCGCCCCGGAGGGGGGCGCGAGCGAGCCGCCGCCCGTGGCGAGCGCCCAGCCCGGATTGTCGGGGAAGACGGCCTGGTGCAGCGCCGCCCAGAAGCGGCCCATGGTGGGGAAGCGTTCCGCCGGCGCGACGGCGAGCGCCTTCGCGAAGACCGCCTCGACCTCGTCGCTGACCGTGAGCCCCAGGGTCCGCGGGGTCGGCCGGCGCGACGGATCGCGGCTCGCGACGGCGAGCTGGAGATAGTCGTCGCCTTGCAGCGCCGGCGCTCCGCCCAGCATCACCTCGACCATGATGAGCGCCATCGCGAACACGTCGGTCCAGGGCCCGGTCGCCCCGTGGGTGCGGCTGAACTGCTCGGGGGCGCCGTAGCTCGGGGTGAACGCGGTGATGTCCTTGCCGGTGTGGGCGAGCGCCGTCGCCGCCGCCGCGTGCTCGGCCATCACCTTGGCGATGCCGAAATCGAGCACCTTCACGAAGGTGGAGGCGTCGCGCGGCGGGCCGATGACGAACAGGTTCGCCGGCTTGATGTCGCGGTGCGCGATGCTCCGCGAGTGCACGAGCTCGAGCGCGATCGCCGCCGACTCGAGCAGCGCGACCATCGCGTACAGATCGCGCGGCGGCGCGTCCTGGGTCGTCTCCTCGTGGAGGACCCGGTCGAGCGGCTTACCGTCGAGCCACTCGAGGACCATGTAGGGCAGCCATTGCCCGTCGGGCGCGTTGAACGTGCCGATGTCGCGCGCCTGGACGATGGCGGCCGATCGGCTGGAGAGCTCTGCCATGAGCTTGCCCTCCTGGATGAACGCCTGGAGCAGCTGCTCGCGCTGCTCGGCCGGCGCGTCCGCGAGGAGCGTGAAGCACTTGAGGGCGACGGGCTGCTTCCAGATGATGTGCTCGGCCCTGTAGACGACGCTGAAGCCGCCTTCGCCGACGGCTTGCTCGATCCTGTACTTGTCGGCGATCAGGCTGCCGGCGATGTGGAGCGGATCGCTGCGGTCCGGGTTCTGGCTCATGAGCTCTCTACGCGCCGCGACGGGGCGCCGATCGGAGCGCCTCGTGCGTGGTCGGGGCCATCTTAGTGGCCCCGCGGTCGGTTGGAACTCTTTCGCGCGATCCGGCGTCCGCGCCGCCCCGGCGCCGCCCTCCACCGCCGCGCCCGGCGACTGCCGGCGAGCGCTGCCGGAGACGGTCCTCGGTGTCCGGCATGACGGATGTTTGAAGCAGGTGTTGGCGCGTACATTCCTGCGTTTTGGCGCTGCTAGTGCCATCTTCAGGATGTCTTGACAGCCTCGACCGTCCGTTATATTGGACAAGGACACGGTGGCTCCCTGCTGGCGTCGCTGATCCCAGCGGGGCGCTCGTGGCTGCTGTCCGGTGTCTGCGCGTGTGGCGTGAAGCGCAGGCCTGGGAGCGAGGGTCCGCCGCCTGCGAGGGCGTGGTGCGCCTTCGCGCCGGCGGCCTGTGCCGGCTGGACGCGCAGCAGAGGGTCTGATCCGAGGATAAAGACGCTTGAAATCGATCAACCGAACGAAGTCGCACACGGTCCGCGCGGCGGCAGCGCTCTCGCTCTTCGCCGCCGCGCTCCCCTTCCAGGCGTCGGCTCAGGAGCCCTCGGCGCCGCCACCGGCACAGGCGGCTGCGCCGGCGCCTCCGGCGGCGCAGGAGGCCGGCGCGGCGGCTGCTGTCGAGCAGCTGAGTCGCCGGGTCGCGGAGCTCGAGCAGCAGCAGCGCGCGCTGGAGGAGCGCCTCGCCGCGGAGCGCCGGGCGGCCGCCGAGAAGGAGGCGGCTGCCGGGCAGAAGCGGGAGGCGAAGGACAAGGGCGGCGGCGTCAAGGTGACGGCGGCCCCCGGAAAGGGCTTCACCGTCAGGGCGGCGGATGACAGCTTCTCGTCCACGATCCGGGCCCGCGTGCAGATCCGCGAGACCCTCACGCACACGGCGGAGGACGACACAAACGAGATCAACATCAAGACGGTGCGCCTCACGACGAGCGGTCATGTCGTCTCGCCCGACCTGAAGTACAACGTGCAGCTCGCCTTTGGCGGCAACGATTTCGAGAAGGACAGCGCCTCTCCGGTCTTCGACGCCTTCGTCGAGTACACGGGGATCCGCGATCTCAACGTGCGAGTCGGCCAGTTCTTCGTCCCGTTCGACCGGGCGCGGACCACGCGGGAGTTCACGCTCCAGCTCGTCGATCGCCAGATCGCCGTCCGCGAGCTGACCCTCGATCGCGACGTCGGTCTGATGCTCTCGTCGCCCGATCTCTTCGGCCTCGGAGGCCGGATCTCCTACAATCTCTTCGTGGGCGGCGGCGAGGGGCGCAACCGCTTCGGCGGCCAGAAGCACGGCCCGCTGTTGGCCGCGCGGCTCTCGTTCCGCCCGTTCGGCGCCTTCGACGACGACCAGGAGGGCGACCTCTCGCGCGAGGCGAGGCCCCGGCTCGCGATCGGCGTCGCGGGCGCCTACAACCACCAGACGAACCGCCAGAACAGCACCTACGGCACGACGCTCTCGCTCGGCGCGGCCGACTACCTGCATGGCGCGGCCGATCTCGTCTTCAAGTACGCCGGCTTCTCGCTCTCGGCCGAGGCGGTCGCGCGCCACGCCGAGAGGGACTCCTTCGAGGGTGAGATCGACGGCGCGCCCGCGCGGCAGTGGACCCGGTCGGGCTACGGCTACTTCGTCCAGTCGGGCTTCCTGCTGACCGAGCGGGTCGAGGTCGCCGCGCGATGGGACCAGATCTTCGCCGAGCGCGGCACCGATCCGAAGCTCGTCGAGCTCGTCGACACGCAGGGAAAGCAGGTCGGCGGCGGGCTCAACTACTACCTGAACGGCTATGCCCTGAAGCTCCAGGGCGACTATTTCTACATCTTCGGCAAAGACGCCTCCGAGGGCCGCCACGTCGGTCGCCTCCAGCTCGACGCCACGTTCTGAAGGGGGGAAGGGCCGCGCCTGGGGAGCGCGGTCTCCGGAGGCCTGGAGAGCTCGGCGCGTCGCGCTCGTGGCGACTTGCGCGCTGGCCTGTGCGCGGCCAGGCCGGCCTGGTCTGGCCGGCCAAGACAGGCCGGTCCAGGTCGGTCCAGGCCTGGTCAGAGGCATGCACGGGGCATTGGAGAGCGCGAAACCCGAGGTGTCGCGCGTGGCTCCGTTCTTGCCATGGCGCGCCTTCCCGGCGCAAACGATTGTGCCGTTTCAGGGAAGGAGTTCACCATGGCCCGTTCATTCACCTCCCAGGATCTCGTCGCGCTCCCGCGCCTCAACGCCGCCGAGTCGGTCGTGCTCGCCACGGAGCTCATCACGGTGGCTGACGCCAGGGAGCGGCGGCTCAAGCCGAAGAAGCTCCCGGAGGCGATCGGGCGCTCGAAAGGGCGCCTGGTCGCCGCGGTCGCCACGCTCGAGGCGCTCACCCGGCCGCAGGGGGGCGACCCGGTGGAGACGAAGACAAAGCCGAAGGCCGATCGTCTCCTCGACGGCGCGTGGAGCGCGACGTTCGACTGGCTCGGAGGCTGGTGCAAGCTCCCGCCGGAGCGGAACCCGAGCCTCGATGAGGCGAAGGATCTCTTCAAGATCCTTTACCCGGACGGCCTCTCGTTCACCCGGCTCCCGTACAAGCTCGAATGGAAGGAGTCGAAGGCGCGCCTCGACGCGCTCCGCGGCGCGCGGCACGACAGGACGTTCAAGAAGCTCGGCGGCGAGGGGTTCCTCGCGCACCTGGAGGAGGCGCACGAGGCCTACGGCCGGGCCCTGCACATCACCGCGCCGAAGCCCGAGAGCGCTCCGACCGGCGACGTGCGCGCCGCGTTCATGGCCACGCTCGCCGGGCTTCGCGACTATGCGACCCGCGTCGCCGCGCACGCGGACCCGGACGTGCCCGGCAGCGAGGAGGTCAGCGCGGCGCTGCTCGAGCCGCTCGCGGCGTGGCAATCGCGGCCGGTGGGCTCGAACAGCGGCGCCAGCGATGTCCCCGAGACGCAAGCCGAGCCTGCCGCGCCGCCGGAAGCGGAAGCGGAAGATGAGCCCCTGGCCGATCCGGCGTGAGTCGTGCCTGAAACTGTGATTCGGCTCACGTTGTCATAAAAAGTCAAGCAATCTTCATAAGATCCATCTCCGCGGACCAGGACGCGTTGTGGTCGTGGGCGAGCGCGCTCGCGATGGACCAGGACGCGTTGTGGTCGTGGGCGAGCGCGCTCGCGAGGGGACCAGGACGCGTTGTGGTCGTGGGCGAGCGCGCTCGCGGGGGGACCAGGACGCGTTGTGGTCGTGGGCGAGCGCGCTCGTGAGGGGACCAGGACGCGTTGTGGTCGTGGGCGAGCGCGCTCGTGAGGGGACCAGGACGCGTTGTGGTCGCGGTCGAGCGCGCTCGCGAGGGGACCAGGACGCGTTGCGGTCGCGGGCGGGCGCGCTGGTAGTGGTCAATTTTGACCAACCGGCCCGCCGCAACCTTGACGACTGGACGCCGAAAGGGTGGTCAGATCTTGATCCATGACAGGACTGTCATGTGGCGCGCCGTGAGGCGGTCGGGCAGACCGCTCCGGCATGCCCCTGTACGGCACACCGTACAGTAACAGTGTACGCGTATGCGTAGACTGGGCACGACCCGTGCCAAGAGGCCCACCTACTTGGGTTCGCTCGATGGCGCTAGCGCAAGTGGATTTTTGATACGTCGTGACGTATATGCAGTTGTAGACACTAGCCAAGAGGTAGATCATGGACGGCAGCACGAGGACGGCGGCCACAGGCCAACGACGGGACAGTGCGACTAGCGCTGTGGAGGACTCCCCTGAACGACGTCGTCCGCGCAACCACGCCGCGATCGCTCGCCTAGATGCCATGTTCGCCGCTGCACCTCCGGAGTGGCAGGAGTTCTTCGACGAGCTTGACCGGCGCGATCCGAAAATGAGATAGCGCGCATGGATGCTGGAACTCGAGGAGTTGCATGATCTCTGCGACCAGGCCGAGTCCCGGTCGAAGTCTCCATGGGATAAGTACCCGTCCAGTGCAGACCTCCGCAGATGCATCGACGAGTCGGAGAATCTAGCCGGCTTTGCGCCCACGGTTACGGAAGAGGTCGCGGCGCTGTTCTTCGCTCTCAGCTTCAACGCGGGCCTGCTAGGCGATGCCGCCGGTCAGTTGCCGGGTCGCGCGTTCTACCAGCAGGCAGGCGTAAACGGCATGTATTTGATGCGAGCCGATTTCAAGCGGCTCCGCGACATGCAGGACGAGATCGCCGCTGGGGATAAGACCTGGGAGCAGGTGCGCGACTGGTTTGAGGCCCATCTCCGCGCTCGCTAACCTCACCGAGCGCAGGGTACTGCTCAATTTTGAGCAATGGTCACTTCGTCGTCCTGTCGGTCGATTACATGCCCGAGTTCAACGCGTAGCACCGTCTCTTCCTCCATATCACACCCGTCCCGCTTCATGAGCTCGATGTGCGCCAGGTGCGCCTCCGGGATGACCTGCATGGACAGGTCGTCGCCATCCTCTCGCAGGCAGACGTCCACCTCGCCGCACTAGGCGACGCGCTCCACGCTCACCACCATCCCCGCGCGCTCCGCAAGGACGAAAGAGCCCACGGCGGGCACTTCCGAGAGGTGCAGCCGCTTGGTGATGGCGCGACCGCCGTTCTCCAGGATGAGCCGTACGCGCATGCCGCGACCCTACCACGCGCACCGCGCGGGCCGCTGGCGCTCGCGACCCACGACGCGAAAACGCCGTCAACAGGCTGTAATCGCGCATGCGGGCTAGGACATCCACTGTTCGAGCCACACCGAAACGCCGAGAAAACAAGTCGTTTAGTGCTATCTTGCAGGGTACTTAGCAAAGCGCCCTGCCCCCGGCTGGAACCCGGAGACAGGGCTGCAACACACCCTGTGTGTGGCCCGCAGAGCGCTCGTCGCAAGGCGCAGCATGGGCCGGCCGAGGGAGAGAGGCAAGCCCCTGCATGGCACACGTGCTGCCCATGGCGAAGCGCGTCGAGGTCGTCGCACATCTCGTTGAAGGCGCGGGCATCCGGCCCACGTCGAGGCTAACCAGCGTGAGCCAGCCGGCGATTCTGTCGCTGCTCCTCCGCGTGGGCGAAGGCTGCGAGCGGCTGCACAATCGACTCGTGCGCGACGTCGACTGCCGCACGGTCCAGGTCGACGAAATCTGGTCGTACGTGCAGAAGAAGCAGGCGCGCTTTCAGCCGGCCGACTCGCCCGACGTGGGTGAGGCATACACCTTCGTCGGCATGGCGAACGCGGCGAAGCTCGTGATCGCCTACCGCGTCGGCAAGCGCGACGAGGAGAACACCAGCGCGTTCATCAAGGACCTCCGGGCTTGACTGGTGAGCGTCCCGCAGCTCTACAGCGACGGCTGGGCGCCGTACGTCGCCGCGGTCGGCGCGTCGTTCCCGGGCTCGGCCGACTACGCCCAGGTCATCAAGCGCTACAACCGCAAGGCCCGCAAGGACGACGATCACCGCTACGAGCCGCCGTGAGACCCCTTCATCACGAAGATGCCCGTCTTCGGCGTACCCGACATGAAGCGCGCCAGCACGAGCCACATCGAGCGGCAGAACCTTACGATCCAGATGCACATCCGCCGCTTCACCCGGCTCTGCAACGGCTTCAGCAAGCGCCTGTAGCCGGCCATCGTGATCCGTAGAATTTGTCGATCTCCTGAGCCACGAGATCGAGCCGGGCGCGGCGAGCGCAGGCGGCCACGGACACGAGGCCGCGGTAGCGGACCAGCCTGCCCCCGCGGCGGGAGGTGGTGGACGCGTCAGCCGTTGTCGGTGCGAGGCAGCGGGGAGCGGCTGGGGGAGCGGCGGAGAGAGGACTTCTGACGCCAGGAATCGGCGTCGATGTCGAGCGTATGACAGTGCTGGGCGAAGCGGTCGACGAGGGCGTCGAGGCAGGAAGCATCCTTGAAGACCGACGTCCACTGCTTGTAGGCGAGATTGGTCGTGAGCACGATCGGCTTGTGCTCGTGGCGACGGCTGACGATGTGGAAGAAGAGATCCGCGGCGCGAGCGTCGCAGGGCACATAACCGAGCTCGTCGAGGATCAACAGATCCAAGGATGTGTAGCGGCGGAGACGCCGCTCGACGGCTGGGAGCGACTCCTGGCGCATCAGATCGGCGAGCGCCGCCGGAAGCGTGGAGAACAGGACCGTATGGCCACACGCGAGCGCGCGCAGGCCGAGGTTCTGGGAGAGCGTGGTCTTGCCGACGCCCGCCGGGCCGCGGAAGAGCACATTCTCACCTCGGCGCAGAAACTCGAGCGTGGAGTAGAGGTGCTCGTAAAGCTCGCGATCGATGGCCCGGGGGTGGTTCCAGTCGAATCGATCGAGGCCCTTGGGTGATCCCAGCTTTGCGTGTTTTGCGCGCCGCGCCAGGTTGCGGGCTTCGCGCTCGCGCTGCTCGATGGCGGCCAGCCCCTCGAGAAGCTCGGTGGGGGAAAGCTTGCTCTTCTGGGCATGGATGAGCAGCGCGTCCAGGGCCTCTTTTGGCACGCGAAGACCGAGGCGCGACAGGCCCTCGTGCAGATCACTCATCGTAATCTCCAAGGTCGTGTGGGATCACGTCGCGCTCACGGACGTGATCGCCGAAGTGGATCGCAGCGGGCGGTCCGACGGGACCTCGACGGCGCTGCTCACAGAGGATCGCCAGGGCACCGGGGTCGTGGGTGCCGCGTGCGATCATCTCCGCGACGGCCTCGGTCGTGATCGAGGGGCCGTAAGCGTCGAGCAGTTGCAGCGTCCGCGCGGCGAGGCTGCCGACGTTGCGACCGGCGTCAAACCAGCGCGCGAGGAGGACTTCGGCGCCGGGGACCTCGACGCGCAGCCGGTCGCGGCTCTTACATCCCCCGTCCATTCTGTCCCTCTCCCGCACCGTTCTGAGGGGTTTCCCCGCTGAAAAGTCGTATGATCTGAGGATCTTAGACAAAAACGTCCCGCCTCCGGTTGCGACCCGGAAGCGAGGCGGCAGAAGCCGAGCGGTGCGACCCGTCCGACGACCCGGGAGAGCTGATCGTGGAGCGCCTGCTTGTGCGACACCGCCTAGTCTGGATCGTCGATGATCCACTAGCAAGCCGCGATCACTCGGCCTCGCCGAACAAGCTCAGCTGCACCATCCTGCGCGGCCCCGGCGCAGGCGGCGGCTCCGGCGACGCCTCGACGAGCGCCACGGGCCGCGGCTGCGAAGCGGAGGGCGCCGACGGCGCGGACCCGCGCGGGATCACCCTGAACCAGCCCCGACGACTCAGCGCGTGGCCTACAGGCTTCTCGCGCATCTGACCCCGGCACTCGCGTAGCGGTTCGACGGATTACCATCGCTGCGAAAGTACGATAATAGATACGACGCAGCATCACCGTAAGCCCCGCTCCGGAGCACCCGGCTTGACGCGCCTGATATGGTAGCACAGTCCGTGCAGGCGTCGGTGTAGTCCCCATACCCGTCCAATCCCCATTCCCATAGACTACCCGCGAGGTCCGCTTGCCCCCACCTCCCATCTCCCTTCGGCGACCGCGACCCGACGGGTTGGATATCGTTTAACATACAGTCGTTGGACCCATCCACCTCGCCTCTGCAGTAATGCGCCGCATAGCTGGAATCGATCGTGGCCGATTCGGGCGGAATTGACCACGGATATACGCGTTGCTCGGGCCCTCCGGCCGCTGCGTAGTTCCACTCGGCTTCCGTGGGCAACCGGCCCCCATCCCACGCGCAAAGTGCGAAGGCGACGTACCAGCTCATGCAGTTCATCGGCCGATGCTCACGATCTGCCGCTTCATCCGTCCACATCTGGTACGTGTCGTGGCACTTCGCCGCAGCCACCAACGCGGCAGCGTCCGCAGGCAGGTTGCTGTCCCAGTCCGGATCCCACCCGCTTCCATCGATTCTTGGATGCGCGCCTGCCCCAGCCGCAGGCCGGCTTTCGGGATGCACCTCGACGAACCTACGAAACCGACCCACCGTCACCTCGAACCGATCCAGGAGGAAGCTGCTTACCGTCGCCGGATATGCAGGGTCGTTGCTCCGGTTGAAGCTGCCACCGGGAACCATCGCGGTCGCGCAGCAGCTCTCATTGCCCAAAGGACCGCACGTCGGAGGTAATCCATTACAGCTCGGCGGGGTCGTGCACACCCCTGCACTACATACGGGCGCTGCCGCCGGACAAGGCTCCGCGTCCGCCCACGCTCCGCGCTCATCGCACCGCTGGGCACGGTTCTCCGAGCAGCGCGTCTCTTCCGGGCCGCACTCCCCGGTGCACGTCCCATCCACGCACGTCTGCCCGGCGCACGCTTCCCCGCTCTCCCACCGCCCATCTGCACAGCGCTGAGGCGTGTTCTCGGAGCATCTCTTCTCGTCAGGAGAGCACTCGGCGCCGCCCGCGCCGCCACCGGTTCCCGCCAAGCCTCCAGCCCCACCGCTGCCGCCAGCGCTTCCGGCGCCTCCGCCGCCGCTGCTGGTGGCGCCCGACGATGTGTCGCGTCCTCCCGCGCCTCCGCCGGACGTGTCGCGCTCGACGTCATGGATGCCGAGGATGGCTTGGCAACCGAGCGCCAGACAGGCGGCGCACGCGAAGCCAAAGGGGGCAAGCAGCGGCAAGCGCTGTTCATAGAGTAGGGCCATGACCGCCATTTTACGACATTGTGTCCAGCAATTCACCTACCTCGATGACGGTGCGGGTGACGGCGGATCCACGAACAGCGACAGCTGCACCTGCGTTCTCGGCTTCGGACGCCACGCGAACAGGTCGAGCTGGCGGGAGGGCTCGCCCGGAACTGCGGCAGGCTCGACGGCAGACGGCGCCGCTGGTGCTGCGACGGGCGCGAGGGCCGGCGGAGGGACCGCCACCGGGGCTGGCGCCACGGGCGGGGGCTGCGGATCAGTGGGCGCTGACGGGGCTGACCCGCCCGAGACGAGGCGGAGCCACCCACTGCCCCCTGGGAGCTCTCGCGCTGGCGCAGGCTCCTCACCAGGGCGCGGCTCCAACTTGAGCGGCTGCGCTACGGGCGGCGCCGTCTCCTCCTCCGCGAGGGCCGCCGTGACGAACTCGGCGAGGGTCCACGGGCGCTCTGCCAAGCCCGCCGCAACGGCCGGGGTGGTGCCGAGCGTGCCGTGCGTGCGTGTAGGAGGCGATCCCCAGGCCGATCGCGGCGCGGTGCCCGCGAATCGTCTTTGAGAACGCCAGGCACAGCCGGCGCGTGCGGCCGACCGTGTGGCGCGTGGTCAGGTTGAAGCGCTCGACGAAACTCGTGCTCATGAGTTCGTCCTTGGGTGCGCCGAAGACGGGTGTCTTGGTGACGAAGACATCCCTGCTAGGCTCGTACCGATGATCGGGCGAGCGCTGCGGCCCGCCGCGGTAGTTTTTGACGCATTGGGCGTAGTCCGCCGAGCCGCGGAAGTTTGCGAACATCGCTTCGATGTACGGCTGCCAGCCGTCGCTCGTGACGTGCGGGACTACCGTGAGCTGCGCGCGAAGGTCTTTGACGAACGTCTCTGTGCTCTCGCCGTCGCGCTTGCCAACGTGGTAGGAGATCGCCAGCTTCGTGTTCGCGTCCAGCGCGACGTAGAGGTACGCGTCGCCATGCTCGGCGGCGTCCTTCGCGGTCACGCGCGCCTGTTTCTTCTGCGCATAGCTCCACATCTCGTCCATCCGGATCACATGCGCCGCTAGATTCCGCACCTTGCGGCTGTGGAGCCGGATGCAGCCCTCGCCGAGGCGCAGGGCGAAGTCCAGCACGGTCCCCCGCGCCACCTCGACCATGCGTGCGGTGGCGCGCAGGGAGTTGCCTTCTACCAGGGCGGACGCGATGCGGACGCGCGTCTCCAGCAGGAGCGGTGCGGGCATGACGGGCCTTGTCTCTCTCCCCGGGCCGGCCCATGCTCGCGGTGCGACGCGCGCTCTGTGGGCCACCACAGGGTGTGTTGCAGCCCCGCTCTCAGGTGCGAACTGAGGGCGGGGCGCTTTGCTAAGTATTCGCGAAAGATAGCACCGAACGCCTATGTTTCTCGGCGTTTCCGTGTGGCTCGGACGCGCGATGTCCTAGCCCGCATGCGCGATTACAGCCTGTTTGACGGCTCTTTCGCGCTTTCGGTTGCTGGCGCGCGCGGGCTCTCGATGCGCTCGTGGTAGGGTCGCAGCATGCGCGTGCGGCTCATCCTGGAGAACGGCGGTCACGCCATCACCAAGCGGCTGCACCTCTCGGAGGTGCCCGCCGTGGGCTCTTTCCTCCTTGCGGAGCGCGCGCGGATGGTGGTGAGCGTGGAGATCCATGCGGAGCGCGGAGAGGCGGACGTCTACCTGCGCGAGGACGCCGACGACCTCTTGATGCAGGTGATCCCGGAGGCTCACCTAGCCCACATCGAACTCATGAAGCGGTACGGGTGGGACGTGGAGGAGGAGGCCGCGCTGAGGGCATGGCTCATGCTCCGGATCGACCGTCAAGACGAGGACGAGCCGGCCGACCAGAACTGACTGTTGCCCGCATCCACAACCCACATCAGCGCCGCATGACGATCACCTGCGTGAGCGCTCCCGCGATCTTGGCCACGGCCGCCATGTCCGTGGACACGAGCGCGCGGACCTGCCCCCCAGACGTGCCGATGCTCACCGCGTACTGGGCTTTCAAGACCAGGACGTATGCAGCGACCATGGCGGCACCCACAAGCAACTGTAGAACCCCTAGCGTCGATGCGCCGCCTCCGCTCGACGAAGCGCCGATGCCAACGCACGACACGCCACACAAGGCCACGACCACACCCCAGATGAGTAGACGCGTGCTCTTGGGGATGGCTACCGTGGTGACGCTTGTAATCTGAGACATTGCGTACGTCGAAGTCCCCACGACGAACCTCGTGGATGTCACCAGAGTTCCACCGTCGCTATACAACGTGAGTTCGTCCATGCGCCTCCCTCTACCCCGGCCAGACGTCGGAGAAAAGTGACGAGTATCACGGGATGCGACCACGCTGCAACCGTGCCCTGTGGCCGCTGTCGCGCCACGTCGCGCAGATGTATGCCCATGCGAGCGCACAGGCGCTGCTCAACCGTCGGCCGCGCGCGCTCGTCGCGTCAGATTCGCTTCAGTGGATGCAGGTGTCCGGGATGCGCCTGGCGAGCGTCCGGAACGCGGGTGGCACCGATGTGGTTCCGGACACAACCGACGTGAGCCCGGACACGTGACCGCATCGAGTGGCTCAAACGCCGATTTCGAGTGGCCCAGATGCGAGGTTCGCGGGGCTATTCGGGCCACCACCTGCGCGCTCGCGGGGGGACCAGGATGCGTTGTGGTCGCGGGCCACGTGGAGAGCGACCCCCTTCGGTCGCATGTCGGGGATCGTGATGGCCGTCAGGGAGCCGCTGCCCTCATGGATGATGCACTTGGCCATTGTCTCCTGCTGGCCGGAGCTGGGCAGGGATGCATCACAGCGCCGCGTCACGCCGTCCAGCTCCACCTTGAACTGATAGTGACCGGGCGCGGTCAGTCCGGGCTCGAGCTTGATTTCTAGCTCATCGCGGCAAGCGGCTTCCGTGCACCTCTCGGTGCCTCCGGTCCGGCACGAAGCCAGCCCGATGAAGATGATGGCGGTCGTAGCGCGACGGATCTTTCGCGCCGAGGCCCGCGACCGCCGGCGGACCGCGCGGAGCCTGTGGTAGCACTCGTGGAGTGCTACCACGGCTCATCCTGGAGACCGGCGGGGGGAGCGCACTTACGGGCAGTTGCCGCTCGGACAGAGGTTGCAGGTGACGCTGATGCCGCCCGCGGAATCGTCGACCCTGCATTGGCCACAGCCCGGGCTGGCACATTCGCAGGTGACGGGGCCCGTTCCGCAGGGATTGGGAATGCACTCCCCCCAGAAGGCGCCGCCCGAGTAGACCGAGCAGATCTCGCCGGGCATGCACTCCTCGCTGATGGCACAGAGGAACGTGCTGCAGGGGCGCGTCTCGACCGTCCACCTCGATGCCATGCAGGTCGCGACCGTACGCTGGCCGTCTTCGCAGTCGCCATAGAAACAGGACCCGCCTTGCGTCGGGCACTCCGCCGCCGGCACAGGAATGGTCTCCGGGCACTGCGCGGTGAGTGGAGCTGCGCCGGTGCCGCTGGTGGTCGTGCCAGCGGTCTCCGAGCCTCCGGTCGTCGAGCCGCCGGTGCTCGCGCCGCCCGAGCCAGCGCCGCCGTCATCCAAACCACCGCCGGATCCAGACGTCGCTCCTGCGCCCGCGGCTCCGATGCCCCCCGATCCGCTTTCGGCGTTACGGCTCTCTCCGCCACAGCCCGACAGCGCGGCGAGCACCAGCATCAGCAAAAAACTATTACGAACGTGGACGAGCGCAGCTCTTGACATGGGCGCATGTATTGGCAAACAGTGTGCCGGGCGCCCAATTCGCGGAAATTGGAGCAGGTTGTGCCACTCCTGCTACGGCCGACCGGATCGAGGTGCCCGGGAACGACGATGTCGTGGCACACTCGAGCGCTGCGCGTGACGGTTTCTTTGAGCACGGTGGGAAAGACCCATGCTCGAGACGATGGTGGCCAAAATTTGCCAGGGATTGTTCGTGCCCCCTGGCGTCGCTTCAGATTCGCTTCAGTAGAGCGGGGGGTCCGGGATGCGCCGCGCGAGTATCCGGAATGCGGGTGGCGCCGATGTGGATCCGGACATCACCCGTCCGGTCGCGATGGACCAGGACGCGTTGTGGTCGCGGGCGAGGGCGGTCGCGAGGGGACCAGGAAGGTCCCCCCGATCCCCGGGGGACCGCCGATAGCTTTACGGCATCAAGCGATATTTTCTCGCGCAAAAGGGCCGGTTCTTGCAGATTTATGCCGCTTGACGCTGTGCGGCGGCGGTACGTAGCGTCCGTGCATGCGTTCCCTTGCGCGCGCTCTCTCACTTCTTGTCTTCTCGTCGAGCGGCGCGGGTGGGCTCTCCGGCTGTATGTACCCGGAGGACTGCTGGGACGAGCGGATGTGCCTCGCACCCCCGGCGTCGCCCTGTGACGGGCTCGAGCCCAGCGTGGGTCCCGTGATGGATGAGTGCGGCGTGTTTGTCCGCTCCAGCGCTCCCGGGGATGCCCCGCGCACGGGCACGCGGTTCGAGCCGTTCAGCTCGTTGCAGCAGGCGATCGTGGAGGCGCAAGCGCGAGGCCTGCGCCACGTCTACGTCTGTGGCGAGACGTTCGAGGAAGAGGTGACCCTGATCTCGGGTGTCCACCTCTGGGGCGGCCGTCGCTGTGATGACGGCGACTGGTCGTACGGGGCGTCGTTCGAGGGGGCCGGGCGGTTGACCACCATCGCGCCGGGGCCGGTGGGGATCCCGGTGCGGGTCGTCGAGGGAGGAGGCGCGGCGTCGGTGATCTTCGGCGTGCGCGTCGTGGCGGCGGACGCCTCGGCGAGCGATGGGAGGTCGTCGATCGCGATGATCCTGAGCCAGGGGGCGAGGGCGATCGTGCGAGGGAGCGAGATCATCGCGGGCAACGGCAAGGACGGGGAGCCGGGAGCGGACGCCGCCCGCGACCCGGCGAAGGACGGGGTGAAGGGGAACAACGGCGCGGACGCCTGCACGGCGGACGTCGTGACGGGCGCCCTGACGGTGGCGACCGTGTGCGACGACGGCATCGAATCGACGGGCGGATACGGAGGTGACGGCGGCGTCGACGAGGGGCGCGATGGCGCTCCGGGGCAACCCGAGCCGGCGGAGAATCCGGTGGGCAACGGCCTTGCAGGGACCGGCGCGGGCAGCACGCCGTGCACACCGGGAGAACCGGGCGCAGGCGGTGTCGACGCCGGGCGCGCTGCGGGCGCCGTCGGCGCAGGCTACCTCGGGCTCGATGGCTGGATCGGCGTCCGGGGCGAGGACGGGCGAAAGGGCGGCGTCGGCCAGGGAGGGGGCGGCGGTGGCGGCAGCAAGGCCCGAGGGAACATGGTCACGTGTCGAGCCGGTAGCCCCGAGGGCGGCGCGGCCGGCGGCTCTGGAGGGAGCGGCGGTTGCGGTGGCCTGGGCGGCAAGGGGGGCGGATATGGCGGATCGAGCATCGGCATCGTCGCGTTGTACGGTAGCGCGGTGACGCTCGAGGCGACGGGGGTCACCACGGGCAACGGCGGCAACGGCGGGGTCGGCGGAACGGGTCAACCGGGCGGCGGTGGTGCGTGGGGCGGCCACGGGGGAACGCCCCCTCCTGGCAGCAGTGCCATGTGGCCCGCGTGCCCCGGCGGACACGGAGGCGACGGCGGTCGCGGCGGCGACGCCGGCGGCGGCATCGGCGGTTCCTCCTACGGCGTTGCGTCCGCCGGCGCCTCCGTGACCTTCGGGCCGGGCGCCACCGCACACACGGGAGCGCATGGCGACGGCGGCACCGCAGGCAATGCATCTTCTGGCCATAACGTGGGCCAAGGCCAGGATGGCGATGCCATGCCCTACCGTCAGTTCGATGTGCCGGATCCAGGACCACCGAGTTAAAGGGCCGTGTGCGCGGCACGCGGTGTCGAGCGAGAACCATGCGCATTCCCCGAGCGACCTGTCCGTTTCTCGTCCTCCCGATCCTCGTGGCCGGGTGCGGCACCGCCCCTGTCACAGGCGACGCTGGCGGAGCACCGTGCGACGGCGCCTCGTCGTGCCAGGATGCGGCACCGCCGGAGTCCGTCTGTCTCGAGCGCCTCTCCGCCGGTGTACTGGAGAATGGATGCGGCGTGTTCGTGGCCGGCGTCTTCGGCAGCGGCGATGATGCGAACCCCGGCACCAAGGAGAAGCCGGTGCGCACGCTCCAGCGCGGCGTCGAGCTCGCGCGCACCGGGCGAGGGCGCGTGTTTGCGTGCACCGATGGCTTCTTCGGCCCCCTCACGTTGATCTCCGGCGTGGATCTCATCGGGGGGTTCTATTGCCTGGATTGGATGCGCATACCTGATACGGTCACTCTCCTTCAGGACGAACGACCGGACGATGTTCTCCTCACCGTCGAACCGGCGAGCGCGGGGGACACGGGCGCAGCGGACGGGGTCTCGACGATCGTCGACGTGAAGTTCTCTGCGAGCAGCTCCCTCGCGATCCTGGCTCGATCCAACACCGCGGTGGAGATCACCCGGAGCTCGATTCGCGCCGCTCGCGGATGGGTGGGCGAGGATGGCGAGCCGTGGCGCGGGCTGAATCGCGCAGCAGATGGCGCGCACGGCATGTACGGCGGGGACGCGTGCTCCGCGGAGACCGTGGCCGGCGGGGCTGCCGTGGTGAACCCGTGCGACGGCGGGATCCCGAGTGTTGGCGGCAAGGGCGGTGATGGACTGCCCAGCGGCGCCGAGGACGGGGCCGACGGCGAGCCGACCCCGGCCCCCAACCCGCGGAGCCACGGACAGGGAGGACGCGGGAACGCGGCAGACGTCGGCTGCACGGACGGGCACTTCGGGATCTATGGCACGCCAGGCACCCCCGGGGCGGCGGGCGCGGGCCTCGGGCGCATCAGCGAGGCTGGCTGGACAGGAGACAAGGCCGGCGACGGCGGCCGGGGCATGCCGGGCCAGGGCGGCGGCGGGGGCGGCGGCCGTCGGGGCGGGCTCGGCGTGTGCGACGTGGCCTCCAGGGGAGGCGCCGGAGGCGGATCGGGCGGGGCCGGCGGCTGCGGCGGCCGAGGCGGACGAGGCGGCGAGAACGGCCATCCGGTGATCGGTGTCGTCGCGCTGCACGCCAGGGTGACCGTGCGCGACAGCGTGATCGAGACGGTCCACGGCGGCCCGGGCGGCGATGGCGGGCCGCCCGAGCAAGGCGGCAGGCCCGGCCGAGGCGCGCCGGGAGGTGCGCTGGGCGATGGCACGTACGGCTGTGACGGGGGCAATGGGGGCGACGGCGGTCTCGGCGGCTACGGCGGCCCAGGGCGCGGCGGCGACTCGATCGGCATCGCCTACCTCGACGAGGACCAGCTCACGGTGGAGGGCGTCACCTTCGTGCTGGGACCGCCCGGCGTGGGCGGGATCAGCTGGGATCAGGCCGGCAACATGACGACGGGAGCGGACGGCGTCGCCGTGGAGACGCTTCGCTTTCCTGAATAGGCGGAGACGAGCTGAGGCGCTCCCCCTGGCGCGCGCGATCGAGATCGTCCTCGGCTCGCTCTCGGACGCGACGGAGATGTGCGCTCACGGGTTCCAGCGCATCAAGGCCTCGACGCCGTCCGCGAGCCTGTCGTGCTGCTGCCTCCGGAGGACCGAGACCAGCGCGGCGGCGAGCGGTTCTGGGGCGACGATCGGTCCGGCGAGCTCGTTCATCCAGACTGCCATGATGTCGCACGGATCGCGATCGATGACGGCGCCCCGCAGCAGCAATGCGATGGTGTCCGCGAGCTCCCCGCGTCCTTCGACGCGGAGCTGAGCGACAAGGTCGGCCGCGAGCCGTGCCGGGTCGACGATCGGCCCGGCAATACCGCGCGCCCAGAACATCATGAGCGAGCCTGCGAGCACGTCGCGGCCCTCGGAGCGAAGCTTGGTGACGAGCGCACAGGCCAGGACGCCCGCGGGGTGGGTGCGGCCGAGCGCGTCGGCGAGGGCCCAGCGGGCAGCGACATCGGGCGGGGGCTCGTGCTTCGTCGCCGGTACGGGCGGCTGGCCCGGAGCCGGCGCTCCTGTTTCGCTGCGCTCCTGTTCTTCGTAGGCATAGGTCGCCCTCGAGATGGCATCCGCGAGGTCGCGGCGCCCATCGGCGCAAAGCCGCTCTCTCAGCGCCACCCGGAGGTCGAGCGACAGGGTGTTCTCGACCAGGCTCGCCATCTCGTGGTGCCCGCGGGCGCGGTGCGCGGCGGCCGTCTGGCTCCTGACGGCGATCTTTCCTTGAACCTCGTTGAGCCAGAGCATCGGGTCGGCGTCGATCGGACCGCCGCCCAGCAACGACACGATCGCGTCCGCGAGCTCGCCTCGCCGGTCGACGCGCAACTTTCCCACCAGGGCCGTGGCGAAGCGTCCCGAGTCGCAGATCGGGCCCGTGGTCTCCTGCCTCTCGCTGTGCCGGATGAGCCCTGGTAGACCCTCGCGCTCGTCGAGGGAAAGCCTCACCTGAAGCGCGTGGCTCAGGACGTGCCAGACGTGGGTGCCGGCGAGCTCGTCGCCGACCGCGGCAACGGTCGCGCGCTCGGTCGATTCAGTGGGCATGACCATGAGTTCCTGCTTCGGTTCCGACGTGTCCCACCGTCCATGCTCGGCGACCTCGAACGTCCGCCAAGCGCTCGCGTTCATGGGGCGTCTCCGGCGAACGGAGGGGCCCCGACGCCGACGTCTTTCGCGCCGCTGGGCGGCGCGCGGTCTGTCGAGTCGGCGCCGAGAGCGCCCGGGCTCGGGCACAGCGCCTGACAGGCGTCGTCCAGGCACGAGGCTGCCTCCGTGAAGACCCGATCGGCGGGGCCGCAGTTCTCGGGCAGGGTGCAGATAGAGACTGGGTTGTCACCGGCCAGGCAGTCGACAAGGCAAACACAGCGAGCATCACCGGCGCACGTGTCGTACTCGTTGCAGCACGAGGTCTTTGCGCAGCTCACGCAATTGTTGTGAGTGGGCATACGTGTGGATGACGCTTGCGTCAAGGAGCACTGGGCGATGGGGGCAGCGGAGAGCCATGGGTGAGATGACGGGGACGCGACCGGCGCCGACCGAGAAGGCGGGCTCACCGGCATCCAAGGCGCGCAGGTAAATTTCTTCCAATACGTCGGCGGCGCGATCCTCTAGGCAGGAAGGCGACATCCGTCGTTCCCCAGGGAACGATGGCGATGCGATTCGAGCACCAAGGAGCGCGACGATGACGAAGAGCCAGGTACCCCCCATCCCCGAAGGTCAGACGTGCTTTCCCTACCTGAGCGCGCGCAACGCCGTGGAGGCGATCGATTTCTACAAGCGCGCTTTCGGCGCGCGCGAGGACTGGCGCGTCACGATGCCCGATGGGCGGATCGGCCACGCCGAGCTGTCGATCGGTCGAGCCCGGTTCTTCCTGTCGGATGAGTATCCCGAGCTCGGCGCCGTCAGCCCCGAGACGCTGAAGGGCACCAGCGCGAGCATCGTCGTTTACGTGGAGGACGTGGACGCGCTCGCCGCGCAGGCCGCCGCGGCGGGCGCGACGATCGAGCGCCCGCCGCAGGATCAGCCGTTCGGAGACAGGATGGCCTGGCTCCGCGATCCGTACGGCCATCGCTGGGGCCTCGCGCACCGGATCGAGGACCTCTCCCTGGAAGAGAAGCAGAGGCGCGTCGCGGCGATGTAGCGAAGCCCCCGGAGGGCCCGGGAACGTGCCCAGGGGAGGGCGCCCCGGTCACCGGCCAAGCTCGGTCACGATCCCGACATAGGTGGGCGCGGGGACCTCCGTGACCCGGCCGGTCGGCTCGAGGGCGCCCGTCGCGTCGTCCACGTGAAACGCGACGATGTTCCCCGAATCCTGGTTCGCGACGAGCAGCAGCTTGCCTGTCTTCGCGATCTGGAAATGGCGCGGCGTCTTGCCCCGCGTCGGCGCGTGGCCGGCGGGCGTGAGCGTGCCCCGCTCGGGATCAACCGCGAAGATAGCGATGCTGTCGTGCCCCCGGTTCGACCCGTAAACGAACTTGCCCGACGGGGACACCTGGATCTCGGCGCACGTGTTCTCCTCGCCGCTCACGCCGTCGGGGAGCGTCGAGACGGTGTCGAGGGCGGACAGCGTCCCGCGCGACGGATCGTAGCTCAAGGTGGTAATCGAGTCGGCGGACTCGTTGATCACGTAGGCGAACCGGCCGTTCGGGTGGAATTCGAGGTGCCGGGGCGCCGTGCCCGCGGAGAACGAGAGCGCCGGCGGGTCGTTCGGCTCCATCCGGCCCGTCTCCGCGTCGAAGGTGAGCTGGGCTATCGCGTTGCTCCCGAGGTTCGTGACGAAGGCGAACCTGTTGGCCGGATCGGTCACGGCGTGGTGCGACCTCGTCCGGCGCCCGAAGGACACCTCGGAGGCCGCCTGGCCGAGCGCGCCCTCCTGGCCGACAGGGAGCACCGCCGCCGTCCCGCCGCCGTAGTTGGCGACAAGGACGAAGCGCCCGGACCGATCCGTGGACAGGTGAGCAGGGCCCCGGCCCTTCGACGAGATCCGGTTGATGAGCTCGAGCGTCCCGTCCTGCGGGTGGATCCGGAACGCGCTGACCGCCCCCGACATCTCCCCGTCCACCTCGCTCAGCTCGTTCACCGCGAAGAGGCGCTGGCGCGCGGGATCGACGGCGAGGAAGGTCGGGTTCATCTCGGCGTCGAGCGGGCCCTGCACGGCCGAGAGCGCGCCGTCGGCGTCGTCCAGGCGAAAGACGAAGATGCCCTCGTGGCCCCCGACGTACACCAGGGGCGCGCCGGTGGGCTGCGCGCCGCCGCCGCCGCCGGTGCCGCCGCCGGTGCTGCTCGCGCTGTTGCCGTGGCTGCCGGTGCCGGTGCTTGTCGTGCCGTTGCCTTGGCTCATGCTGTCACCGCCGCTCCCGGAGGTGCCCGTCGTCGCGCCGTTGTTCGCGGTCCCGGCACCGGATCGGCCGCATCCGAGCCACAGTCCGGCCGCCAGGCAGAGGAGGGTGCGCTGCATCGTTCGATCCACGTTCACCTGGACCTGGGTTATCCCCGGACCGCGCCGCGGGGCAAGCGCCACGGCGCTCCCCGTCGCGACGCGGGGCGAGGCGTGCTCGGCCGATGCGCCCCGCGCGGCGCTTTCCGGGGAGGGCGTACGATGCGGCGCGGCGCTTCAGGCGCGCCCGCGCAGCGCCCCGGCGGCGGCGCCGAGGAGCGCGCCGGCCGCGATCGGGAGGCCGTGGGCGACGGCGACGTGGAGGAGATCGTCGAGCGCGCAGTGGGCCTCGAGGCCAACCACCACCCCGAGGCCGCACAGGGACCCGATCGCGGCGCCGCGCCACGCCGGCGCCGAGAGGAACGAGCGGCGCAGCACGAGCGCCGCCAGCGCGAACGGCACGAGCGCCGTGCAGAGGGCGCTCGCGACGCACCGGAGGTGCAGCTCCAGAGGCACCGGCGGGTCGGCCACGCCCGACCTCACGACGGCCGCGGCCAGGAACCCGACCGGCACCGCGACGGCGAGCGCCTGGATCGCCCTCACGCTCGCCGGCAGCCCCCGGGCGCGCGGCCTCAGCGCGAGCAGCAGGCCGAGGCCCGAGAGCACCGCCGCGACGGCGAGCGGGACGGCCACCCGGGGAGACCCGAGGTCGTCGCGGAGGCCCTCGCCCCAGCTGAAGAGCAGGATCCAGGCGAGCCCGGCCAGGGTCGCGCTCAGGGCGCGGCGCTCGCGCGCCGGGCGCGTCAGCGACGGCTCGGCCGGCGCCTCGGCCGGCGCCTCGGCCAGGGCGGGCGGCGGGCGCGCGGCGAGGTGGGCCGCGGGATCCGGGATGTCCTCGATCCCCCTCAGCAGGTCGTGCTCATTCGCCATCGGCACCTCCCCGGACGCCCGCCTGCCCCTTGCCACGGCGGCCGCTCCGCTCCGGCCTCGCGGCCGCGGGCCTGTCGCCCTTCTCCATGCCCTTCTCTACGCTCTTGTTCTCTACGCTCCTGCCGGCGCCTCGTTCCGCCTCGGGCCGCCGCTTGAGCTCCTCGAGCGCGGCGCGCAGCGCCTCGTAGGCGCGGAATGCGCGGAGCTTCACCGCGGTCGCGGTCGTCCCCAGGACCGCCGCGGCGTCCTGCACGCTCAGCCCCTCGTACCGGAGCAGGATGAACGCCTCGCGCTGCGACGCCGGGAGGCACAAGAGCACGCGCTCGACCGCCCGCGCCGTCTCGGAGGCGATCGCGACCGCCTCGCCGTCGGCGCCGTGCGCGTCCGGCGGCTCCGCGCCCGGATCGCTCGGGAGGCGCTCGGTATTGCGGTGCTTCTGGGCGCGCGCGTGGTCGAGGTAGGCGTTCCGGGCGATGGCGTACGCCCACGGCGCGACGGCGCCGCCCCGGGCGAAGGTCGATCGGGCGCGGTGCATCCGCAGGAACGTCTCCTGCGTCAGGTCGCCCGCGAGCGTCTCGGAGCCGCACATGCGGGTGAGATACGCGAGGAGGCGCGCCGAGAGCGCGCGGTGCAGCTCCGGGAACGCGCGCGCGTCGCCGCACGCGTACCGGTCCATGGCTGCATTGAGAGCGGGCTCATCCATGACGGCTCCGCCGGTATACACCCTCCGCGCGGTGGCGCGTAGCGCGGTGCGCGAGAGGCCAGGAGAGCCGTCGCGCTCGGTCCGTCGTCGGCCACGCGCAGGTCGCCCGGATCCACCAGCACCTCGCGACGGCGACATGCCTGCCCGACGTTTGCCCGGGCGTTCGAGGCCTCGATGGCCGCTCGGGCCTGGCCGCTCAGGCTCCTCTCGCGCTCGCGGGCCGGCGCGCATTCCGCGCGCGGCTCAGCGGCATCGAGCTGCGGTGTGTTCGCCGTTGGCGTTGAAATGGAGGGTATCGGTGCCGCTCAGCCGGAGCACGACCTCCGCGGCGTCGATGCTCACGATCTCGAGCGTGCCGGACACGAAGTCGCCCTCGCCCGACCAGCAGCCGCCTCCGCTGTCGGGGCTGCTCGCAACGTAGTACGACCACACCTCCGGCGCGCTCAGATCGATGATGCCGGGCACCTGCAGCGCAGGGGGAATGCTGATGCCCAGCTGCCAGTCGCCGCAGCGGGGGCCACTGGATAGCTCCGCGCAGGAGCTCACCGGGACGCCGATGGCGAAGAAGAGATCGTACGGATCGGTGCCCGGCCCGCCGCCCACGGAGGCACTGCTCCCGGAGTCGTTCGGCTGTTCGCCGGGGGTGTCAATTCTGAAGAACGCGATCGCGCCGACTGTCGGCGCAGAGCCGCCCCCGCCGGAGCCGACCGCAACGTTGCTCCCCGAGGTGGAGCCGCCCCCGCCGGCCCCGACCGCAACGCTGCTCCCCGAGGTGGAGATGAAGCCGCCGGAGCTGACCGCAACGCTGGTCACCGAGGTGGAGGTGACGCCGCCGTCGGCGCCGCCGCTGCCGGCGGACGACTCGACCACTCCGGCGGCGCCATGGGACCCGACCTCTTGATCGCCGCTGCCGCTGTCATCGCCGACCTGCACCCGGGCGGTGCATCCGGCGGCGAAGGTCTGGAGCATCATGAGCCCGAAAAACAAGGAAATGGATGTGTCCACGAGATGTCGCATTCATATCTCCCCGGGCTTGTAAGCGCAGCCCGTCGTCACTCGATGAATGGCGTCAATCGTATGTTTTTATGATCCCCCGATCGATTTCTCGTCCGGGTGCGACGGTGGCTCTGCGCGAGGCGGAGGCGGTGGCGCCGCGCGAGGCAGCAGCAGCGAGAAGGACGAGCCGCAGCGCCGCGCGAAAGCGGCCGGCGGCGCTGCCGCGGGCAGCGGGGCGCGGTGTGGACGCCGCTGACGTCGATCTCGAAGGTGCATGTCCCCTCGATCCTGATCACGAGCTCCAGTGCATCGACACTCACGATCTCGATCGTGCCTCGGATGAAGCGGCCTCCGCCGCCAGGAGAGCAGTCGCCTCCTCCGACGTCGGGGGGCGGCAACGCTCGTGGATCGAGATCTCGAGAGATCCACCGCCTTTCGCCCCGACCTCGCTGCGGCCATGGCGGCCCGCTGCCTCCTGTCAGCGCTGCTCGCCTCTCAGCTCCGGAACGAGGATCTCGAGCCTGCGGCGGTAGGCAGAGCTCGGGTGCTCCGCAATGAAACGGTGCGCGCGAGCGAGCGCCTCGCCGCCGCGGCCGAGCGCCTTCAGGGCGCCGACCGCGATCACTTCGCGCTCCTGGGCGAGCGCGCCGCCCGGGAAGCGCCCGCGGTGGGCGTCGGCGAGCGCGAGCGCCTCCGCAGGGCGCGCCGCGAGCGCCTCCTGCGCGCGCTGCAGCAGGCCGAGCTCCGTCTCCGCGTCGGGCAGCGCCGAGCCGCCCGCCGCCGGCGCGCCGGTCGTCGAGGCGGACGCGCGCGCGGGCAGCGGCGCGCTCGCTGGCTCCGGAGCAGGCGCGCGGGGCGGCTCCGGAGCAGGCGCGCGCGGCGCCGTCGCAGGGGGCGCTTCCGCGGGCATCTCCGGCGCTTCCGCGGCAGGCGCTGCCGCGGCCCCCCTCGGCGTTGCGGTCGCGACCACCGCGGCCCCTGTCGGCGCGAGCGGCGCGGGCGGCGGCTGCGAGCGCGACGGCATGAGCCACACCGCCCCGACGAGGACGACGCCCAGCGCAGCGCCGACCGCCAGGCCGGAGAGCACCGACGGCGGTGCGCCAGCCCCCGCCGCGGCGATCCCTGCCGGAGCGAGCGCCGCCGGCGCGCCCGCGCCACCGCCGATCGCCGGCGCGCCCGCGCCGCCGCCCTCCGCCGGGCCGCCGCCCTCCGCCGGGCCGCCGGGGTCCTTGCCGCCTCCCGGTCCGCCCGGCAGGCGGAGCGGCAACCGCGCCGCGAGCCGCGCGAGCTGCGCCTTGTCCGGCGCGTCGCGCCGGGCCGCTTCGAGGGCCACGCCGAGCGCGTCCGGGCCGCCGCCCGAACCGCTCATCTTGCGAGGATCGCCGCTCATACGCTGCTCCCCTCGGTCATCCGCGCGGCCCCGGCCCGCGGCGCGCCGAGCTCGTGCCGGCGCATCGCCGCCTCGATCTGCGCCCGCGCCGCGCGCAGCCGCGAGTACGCCGTCTGCAGCGGGCACCCCGCCGCCTTCGCGATCTCCGCCATCGGCAGCTGCTCGATCTCGTGCAGGACGAACACGGCGCGCTTGTCGTCGTCGAGCTGATCGAGCGCCGCGTCGAGCCGGTCGAGCGCGCGGCGGCGATCGAGGGTCTCGTCCTGCGGCGCCGCCATGACCTGCTCGGGGACGGTGTCGGCCACCTCTTCGCGCCTCCGGTGCGGGCGCCTCCGGTACTCCGACGCGAGCCGCAGGCAGATGCCGTAGAGCCACGTGCGCAGCGCCGAGCTGCCGTCGAAGGTGTCGAGCTTCCGATGGACCATGAGGAAGACTTCCTGGCAGACGTCCTCGACGTCGGCCTCGCCGACGCCGAGCCTTCGCAGCACGCGCCACACGTACGCCGCGTTCTCTTCGAAGATCTCCTCCAGGGTCATCGCGCGAGGCCGGGGCCCAAGGAAGGCCGGCTCCAGCCCTTCATGGCCGCAAGGACGAGTTTTTATGAAAGAAAAGCGATGCCGAGCGTCGATCAGGGGAAATCGACGCCGAGCAGGACGTCCGCCGTCCCGGCGAGCGGCGCCATCTGGAAGACCTCGCGGCTCCGGCCCTGCCCATCGATGTAGTAGAAGGTGTCTCGCACGAGCGGCACGATCAGCCCGAGGCCGCCGCCGGCGGTGAGCGGGCCGATGAGCCGCCGGGAGAGACGAACGTCGAGCGTGCCGCCCGCGGTCAGGCGCTCGTCGGTCCGGTCGACGCCGAACCCGATGCCGTTGACGCGGAGCGCGCCGAGGCGGGCGCCCGCACACGCGGAGAGCCGCGTGGCGCTCCCGATCGAGACGGGGCACACGGACACGAACCCCTCGCCCCAGGAGAAGCGCGTCGTGAAGGCGCCGGCTGTCGTTTCGTTCGGGGCCCAGACCGCCCCCCCGACCTCGAACGACCAGGACCCGGGCGGCGTGAGGCGCGCGCGGATCACGGCGGCGACGCCGGGCGCGGGCAGGAGGCCGAGCCCGAAGAGCGGACCGGCCCCGACCTCGATGCGCCACGGCGCCGGCGGCGGAGGCGGAGGCGCCGGCGGGGGGGCCGGCGGGGGGGCCGGGATCAGGATGCGCTGCACGATGACCTGCGGCGGCGGCGGCGAGGGCGCGGGCGATGGCGTCGGAGGCGGCGCCGGCGTGGCCAGAGGAGGCGGCGCGCTCGGGGACAGCTTCGCGCTGGGGTCGATCATGAGCGCGATGGCCAGGGCGAGCTCGTCGTCGATCGCCCTGCAGCGCGGCGACGTCGTGGCGATCTCGCGCGTCCCGAGCAGCGCGTCTTCCGCATCGGCGACCGCGATCACCGCGCGCCACCCGCCGGAGCCGCCCGGCTCGATGCGCCCCTCGATCGTGAGGTCGGCCCGGGCGGCCGAGACGAGCGCCGCGCGCCCGAGGCGCGCCTCCACCGCCTGCGCGAGCGCGCGCGTCCCGACGCACGCCTCGGCGCCAGCGAGCCGGACCCAGCTCAGCGATGCCGTCTGCTCCCCGGAGGACGCGCGCGCGGGGCGCGCCGCTGCGATGAGCGCCGCAGCGACGAGCGAGAAGAGTGTGCGCTGCATCGACCGATCGACGTCCTCCGAGCATGCGTTACCCCCGGCCAGCGCCGCGGGGCAAGCGTCACGGCGCGGCGGTGCCGAGGAGCGCCCCGCGCTCGGCGAGGTCGCTCAGGAGGGCGGCGGTGCTCTCCAGCACCGGGCCGTCGACAGGGCGGCCCAGCGCAGCGCAGCCCTCGACCACAGCGTCCCGGAGCGCGGCGCCCGCGAGGAGGCGGCCGAGGATCTCGGCCGCGAGGGGCGTGAGCTCCAGGAAGCGGACCTCGTGCCCGGCGTCGCGGTACACGAGCAGGCGCGTCGGCTCGCGCGCCGGCACGTCGCGCGCCGACTCGCCGCCTTCCAGCCTGTGGACCGCGTGCTCGTAGCGCACGAGCGCCGCGGCCCGCTGGAAGCGCACGCCCCGGTCGAGCGAGAGCTCCTCGCGGGAGGCCGGCGCGCCCCGCGCGTCCGCTGCGTCCGGCGCGTCCGCTGCGTCCGCTGCGTCCGGCGCGTCGGCCTCCTCCTCGTCCGGCTCGGCGAACGACGCCGCGAAGGCGGCGAGCTCATGGCGCGCGAGATCCGCGAGGTAGGCGGGCACCTCCGGGTCCTCGGCCCAGCGCGGCGCCGCGAAGCCCACGAACTCGAAGGCGACGTCGCGGAGGTAGCGCGAGCGGGGCAGCTCCACGTCGAGGAAGCGCGCCGCGTCCGCCTCGAACCGGGCGCCGAGGCGCGCCGCGGTCCGCGGGATCCCGGCGCGGATCGCGCCTGTCAGCCCGCGGCGGATCAGGCTCCGGTAGAGCAGCAGCCGCTTCGGCGGGAGCGCGGCCATCGCCTCGAGGTCCGGCCCCTCGAGCCCGGCGCGGGCGAGCCACGCGCGCGGATCGGCCGCGATCGCCTCGCCGTCCGGCGCGCTCACGCTCTGCTGGAGCGCCCGCTGCAGCGCCGCGAGCTCCGGCGGCGGCTCGTTCAGCGCCGCGCGCGCCGCGCTCACGCCCGCGTCTCCGCGCGCCGCGCTCACGCCCGCGCCTCGCGCGCCGCGAGCCCGCGCCGGTACGCCGCGTCGACCTCGGCGAGCTCCGCGAGCAGGGCATCGAGCGGCGGCACGTCGTTGTCGCGCTCCAGCACCACCGGCACCGGCCCGGTCCGCGCGACCGCGCGGGCGAGCAGGTCGAGCACGGGCTCGATGACCGGCGCGCCGTGCGTGTCGACGAGGACCTCCGCGTCGTCGCGCCATTCGTGCCCGGCCACGTGCATCGAGACGACCCGTGCGGGTGGAATTTTCTCCAGGTACGCGGCCGGGTCGAAGCCGTGGTTCCGGGCGTTGACGTAGACGTTGTTCACGTCGAGCAGGAGCCCGCAGCCGGCGCGCTCGAGCACCTCGACGAGGAAGTCGGCCTCGTCGAGCGAGGCGCGGCCCGGGACCAGGTAGGTGGTGATGTTCTCGATCGCCATCGGGCGCTCGAGCCGATCCGCCGTCTCGCGGATGCGGGCGGCGGCGTGGGCGGCGGCCGCGGAGGTGAGCGGGAGCGGCAGGAGGTCGTGGAGGAACCTGCCGTCCACGCCGGAGAAGCACAGGTGATCGCTGTGGAAGGGAGGATCGAGCCGATCGACGAACCCCCGCAGCGCGCGCAGGTAGCCGTCGTCGAGCGGGTCGACCCCGCCGACCGACAGGGTGAGCCCGTGCGTCAGGATCGCGCGGTGCTCGCGGACGCGCTCGATCGCGGCGGGGAAGTAGCCGCCGCGGCGCATGTAGTTCTCGGGGGAGAGCTCGAAGAAGGGGACGGGCAGCGCCGCCCCGCGCGCGCCCTCGCCGGGCGCATCGAGCGCCGTGAGCACCTCGTCGAGGAACTCCCATCGGAGCCCGAGGCCGACGCCGGTGAGCGCGCTGCCGGTCATGGGGGGGCGGGGCGGGCAGGGCCGATCGGGATCAGCCGCAGGTGCCCTGGCCGCAGCCCGCGTGGCCGGCCTTCTTGGCGCCCGCCTTCTTCGCGGCGGGCTTGGCCGGGGCGGCGGTCGGCGTGGGCGGGACGGGCGCCGGGGTGGCCGTCGGGGCGACCAGCGGCGCCGTCGCGGCGGACTGCACGTCGCTCGCGGGCGCCGGCGCCGGGGCTTCCGGCGCGGCCGGGGCCGCGGGGACGTTCGCGCCCGCGGCGGCGTCGCCGGAGGTGGTCTCGGCCGGCGCGGGCTCGGCCGGCGCGACCGGGGTCGCCTCCTGCTCGGCGGGGACCTCGGTCGCGTTGACCGGCGCCTGCGCGCCGCCACAGCCGCTCATCAGCATGGCACCCGCGCTCAGCGCGGCGAGCGTCTCGTAAATGCTCTTCTTCGACAGCATCGTGTGGCTCCTCTGGTTCTCGTCATCGACGGGCCTGCACCCCCTACGGGCGCGGCGTGATCCGGTTTCCCGGCGGCGTCCGGAGCGCCATGTCTCTCAGACCCGCCACGGCGCCGCAACGGCTCACTGGGGGCTCGCCGGCGGCGCGCGCGGCGCTCACCGCGCGGCGCCGCCCGCGGGCGCAGCGCCGGCGGTCGCGGTGAGCTCCAGCGACACCATCGCCTCTTTGGCGACCTTGGGCGACAGCACCTCGAGCGTCTTCTGGGCGAGCTTGCCGAACGCCTCGCGCGGGCGGACGTCGTGCTCGGCCAGGCCGACCGAGAACGGCTTCGCCGTCTTCACGGTGACGGCGGCGGGCCTGTCGCCCTCGTACCTGAACGTGGCGATGAGCTCCACGGTCCTCGGGGTCTGCCGCTGGTGCAGCAGGAGATCGCCCGACGCGGTGACGGTCACCGTCCGCTCCGCGCCGGACAGCTTCGAGAGGTCCTTCTCGCCGGCGGTCGAGATCGACCGGATCGCGAACTGGGCCTTCTCGTTCTTCGCTCGGACGTCGTCGGGCGTGTCCTTCGAGATCTCGAGCCAGGTGCGCGCGTGCTCGTTCTGCAGGTCGCTCTTCTTCTCCTCGCCGGGCTTGCCGTCGTCGCCCACGGCGGTCTGGAAGAGCTCGAGCGTGGCGAGGTCGACCGTGATGAGGCCTGTCGTCCTCGTGATGTCGGCGGGATCGACCTGCAATGTTCCCCCGGCGGCGCCCTCGATCCGCCCGCGGATCTTCTCCCGCGGCGCGTCCATCGCGAGCTCGAGCTTGCTGCCCGGCCTGTCGATCGCGAAGGCCGCCGCGGCGGGCGCCTTCGGCTCCGGCGCCTTGAGCTCGGTCGCGGCGGGCGCGAGGGGCGGCGGCGGCTCCCCCTGGCATGCGGCCGCGCCCGACCCGACGGCCGCGAGCACGAGGAGGAGCAGGGGCCTTGTTCGCATCGTCGTCATGATCGTCTCCTGGATTCCATCGGTTGATGCGCGGTCGCCCCGGTCGCGTGGCGCTCTCCACTTGAACAGGATGGCAGGAGGACGGGAAGGAGGATCGGGGCTGCCCGTCCCCCCATCCGCTCGCGCGATGTGGCCGTCGATCCGAGCTGGTTCGAGGCCGCAGGCGGCGTCCGATCCGGGCGAGCGGCCGCTGGAGCGCGCCGCGCTTCACTTCCACGTACGGGTTACGTGCGAGCGGCGGCGCGGTTTCGCCGGCGGGCGCGGCCGCGCGAGGGCGGGCGTGTGGCGCGGGGTGGGGCCGCCGGGCCCGCGCTGCACAGCCGCGTGTGGCCTGCGGTGTGCACGAGGCGGTCGTCGACGACGGAACCGGTCTACCGGGGGAGAACAGCAATGAGCACGCAACGATTCGCGGCGCCGGCCTTGGCCGCCGCCGCCATGATGGCGCTCGCCGGCGCGGCGGAAGCGCAGGGGGCGGCGCGACCGGAACAGCGCGATCGGCCGTTGGGCAACGTCCCTCCGGCGGATCAGCCGCTCATCCGGCGCATCCCCGAGCCCTCGATCGCGGTCGAGGGCGGCTTCGGCATGCTGGGCTACCTGGGCGGCACCGCGGGCGTCGGGCCCACCTGGAACGTGCGCGTGACCGGGAGCATGTCGCCGCGGGTGGCCGTCGAGGGGAACTACATCGGCTCGGTGAACCAGCGAGCGACGCTGGGGAGGTCGCTCGTGATGACCTCGCTCGATGCGGGGCTGCGCTACAACGTCTTGCGCGCCGACGAGGCGATCGTGCAGCCGTTCGTTGTCGCGGGGGTGGGTTACACGGGCTGGGCGGGCGAGGGCGGCGACGCGTTCGCGGTGTCGGTGCCGCTCACCGCGGGGGTGGAGCGGCTTGTCACGCGCAACGTCAAGCTGGGCGCCCGGCTCAACTTCCGCCCTGCCTTCTTCGACGACCTGACCGTCCGCGGCGCGGCGAGCCAGACGGGCGGAGACAGCTGGGCGCTGCTCGCGCACGGCGGCGGCGCGTTCTGACCGGGGTTGGGGCGGCTCGACCGGGGTTGAGGCGACCCGACCGGGGTTGAGGCGACCCGACCGGGGTTGAGGCAGCCCGACCGGGGTTGAGGCGACCCGACCGGGGTTGAGGCAGCCAGGCGGCCCGACCGGGTTGAGGCAGCCCGACCGGGGTTGAGGCGGCCAGGCGGCCCGACCGGGGTTGGGGCGGCCCGACCGGGGTTGGGGCGGCCCGACCGGGGTTGAGGCGACCCGACCGGGGTTGAGGCGGGCGGACGGCTCAGCTCGTTCCGACCGTGGTTGAGGTGCGCGGGCAGCCGGCAAAAGCGCCCGGACGACGTCATTCCGTGGAGTAGTCTGCCGGGCGCGCCGGGCGGCGACCTGCCTTTCGGGTTCCCGGCTCGACCTCACCCACGGAGAACGACCGCATGAACACGCGCAGCAGCTCGCCCCGCCGGGGCCTGCTCTTCCTCTTCACGGGGCTCACGCTCGCCGGGAGCGCCGCCTGCACGCCCCGGCAGCAGGCCACCCAGGGGACGTCGACAACAGCGACCGACCCGACACCGGAGAGCGACTGCTCGGTCGGGCCGCTCCTTACATGCCCCAAGGGGCAGCTCGACGGCTGCGCCAACGGGACCACCCCGGTGCACCGGTGCGTGGAGGCGGGGCCGGGGAAGTGCCTCGACATCCGGGCGGCGCTCGTGAAGTGCCAGGAAAACGAGATCCTGACCCACGAAGGCTGCCCCGAGCCCGCCTACATGCAGCGGTGCGCGCCCAGGCCGACACAGCAGCAGCAGCCGTGAGCCGGCGGCCGCCGCGAACCGAGGCTTCGCTAAAATATATGTAATTACGAAGGTTTGCGGCCAGAATTCCCCGCGGGGAGCTTCGTGTCCGAGACGACCGCCCCCCCCTCGTACACGCCGGCGCCGCCCTCGCTGCCCCAGGTCTCGACCTCGCCGGGGGGAGCGTCCTCCCGCTCCCCGGACGACGTGATCGGCCCGCGGACGCCGGGGACGTCCGCCTGCGGGTGGGGCCGCTTCTCCTCGCTGACCTCGCGCGCGGCCCGCGGCGTGCCCAGCTGGTCGTGCGTTGTCTCGTCTCCCATGTTTCCTCCTTCCGGAGGCCTCTGGGGCCGGCGCGCGCGATCGTCCACTCCTCCGCGGAGGCCGTGCCGGCGCGCTCGCCGCGGGCTCACCCCCCGGCGGCGCGACCCGCCGCCGGCCGCTCCTGCCCGGCGGCGCGACCCGCCGCCGGCTCAGCCTCGGCGTTCCCCACGGGGATCGTGAACCGGAAGGTGGTCCCCACGCCCACGCGGCTCTCCACGTGGATGGTCCCCCCGTGCGCGACAACGAGCTCCCGGGCGATGGCCAGCCCGAGCCCGGTGCCCTTGTAGCCGTTCCGCTGGCCGCGCCAGAACCGCTCGAAGAGATAGGGCAGCTCGTCCTCCGGGATCCCCGGCCCCGTGTCCGCCACCGAGAAGAGGACGTGCTCCTGCCGATGCTCGCACCGCACCGTGACCGACCCCTGGGCGCCCGTCACCTTGACCGCGTTGCTCAGGAGGTTCGAGAGCACCTGGAGCACGCGATCGCGATCGCACACGACGAGCGGGACGTCCTCCGTCGACGACACGACGCCCAGGTGGATCCCCTTCTCCTGAGCCTGCGGCTCGAACGTCTCGACCGCCTCCCGGCCGATCTCCCGCGGGTCCTGCGGCTGCCGGCGCAGCGCCAGCCGGCCGGCGCGGAGGCTCGCGAAGTCGAGCAGGTCGTGGAGCAGCCGATCCATCCGGTGCGCCGAGCGCTGGATCGCCTGGATCGCCTTCGAATCGCCCGTGTCCCCGCGCACCGCCGCGCGCTTGGTCATCACGGCGGCCGCGGTGATGATCGCGCTCAGGGGGTTCCTGAGGTCGTGGGACACCGTGGCGAGCACGTTGTCCCGGAGCTCGATGGCGCGCTGCGCGGCCTCGTAGACCCGGGCGTTGTCCGCGGCGAGCGCCGCCCGCTGCGCCAGATCGTGCGCGACCGCGAGGTCCGCCTCGTCGTAGATCCGGCCGGACTCCGCGGTCGCCAGGGTGATGCAGCCGAACGTGCGGCCCCGCGCGACCATCGGGACCACCATGGCCGACGTGATCCCGAGCTCGCCGACGAGCCGGCGGAAGGCGGCGTGCTCGCCGAGCGAGGCGAGCAGCGGGTGCGACAGGTCCCGGACGAGCTCCGGGCGCTCGATGCAGGGGGCCTTCTCCATCAGCGCGGCGAGCCCCGGAGGCGGATCCACCTCGCGGAAGAGCGCGCGCGCCCTCCGGACCGCCTCCGGGTCCGCGTGCGTCACCGTGATCCGCCGCGCCGCCTCGAGCTCCGGGAGCGTCTGGATGATGCACCAGTCCGCGAGCTCGGGGACCGTGAGGCGGCCGAGCCGGTCGAGCGTGCCCTGGAGATCGAGGCTGTCGCTCAGGGCGGCGCTCGCGGCGGCGAGGAAGCGCTGCCCCTGCTCGGCGCGCGTGCGCTCGGTGATGTCGAAGAAGGTCACGACCCCCGCCGAGACGCGCCCGCCCGGATCCCGGACCGGCGACGAGCGCACGAGGATCCGGCCCCAGGTGCCGTCGCCGCGGAGCAGGTCGATCTCCTCGTCGTTCACGACCTCGCCCGTCGTGACGGTGCGCGCGAGCGGCCACTCCCACGTCTCGTACGGCTTGCCCGACCGCGGGTGGAAACCCCGGTAGCGGTTGTAGCCCTCGACGCTCTGGATGCCGGCGAGCGACCCCCGGAAGATCGCCGTGGCCTGCTGGTTCGTGAGCAGGACGCGCCCCGTCTCCCGCTCGCCGATGATGAGCCCCGCCGGCATCTGCTCGACCACGGTCGCGAGCAGCGCGCGGGCGTCGTCCGCCTGGTGCCGCGACGCGCGCTCCTTCGCGACGAGCTGCGCCTGCACGATGATCCCGGTCGCCCGGCTGGTCATCGTGCGGAGCATCAGCAGGTCCTCGTCCGAGAACTCCTTAGCGCTGCGGGAGCCGAGGATCGCGACGCCGATCGGATGCCCCTGGTGGAGCAGCGGCACCCCGTGGACGGCGCGCAGCCCCCTCGACCGGATCTCCCGCGCCGTCACGGGCAAGGTCGGGAGCGCGGCGTCGAGCGAGGTGGGCCCGCGCAGCGCGAGGACCGCCCGGGCGAGCTCCCGCGTCGCCTCGAGCGGCGGGCCGAGCAGCGGCCCGTCGTCGAGGCCGGCGGTCGCGTGCACCTCGAGGCTGTCCGCGTCCCCGAGCAGGACGATCGCCACGTCCACGGCGGCCGCCGCCTCCCGCGTGGCCCGGATGAGCGCGTTCAGGAAGGTGTCCAGGTCGCTGCTGCCGAGGGCGGCCGCCGAGATCACGTCGAGCGCCTGGAGCAGGCGCACGCGCGCCTCCTGGTAGCGCGACACGGCGTCCGCGATCGCCTCGTCGATCGCCGCGTTCAGCTGGATCAGCTCGCGCCCGCCGTCCCCGCCGCCGTCCCGCTCCCACATCTCCAGGATCACGGCGCGGAGCGCCGCGTATTCCATCACCACGTCGGCGAGGTCGTACCCGTGGGCCAGCCGGCTCAGCGCGTGATACCCGGGCATGTCCTGGAGCTTCCGGTCGACCGCGGCCCCCGTGCTCGCGCTGCCCGTGACCTCGGCGATGTAGGCGAGGACGTGCGGGACATGGTCGATCAACATCGGATCCGACAGCCGCCGCGCCGGGCTCGTCGCGCGGACTCGCTGTTTCCATGCCTCCAGGACCGCGTCGCGGTGGCGCTGGATGAAGCCGGAGAGCCGCTCTGGGCTCGGTCTACCGAGCTGATCCATCTAGGCCCTTACGATAGCGCGAAACCTTGAGCGTGTGTTCACCTCGCGCCGCGCGGTGAATGGAGCCGACGAGCGGGAGTCTGGCTCAGGTGCAGCCCGCATGGCCGGGCGCGCCCCGCGCGGCCATGCGCGAGGTCCCCGTCAGCTCCGGATGCCTGGCGCCTCGTGTCCGCTCTGGGCGACATACTCCAGGTATCCGCCGCCGTAGACGCGCGGTCCCTCGGGCACGAGCTCGAGGACGCGGTTCGACAGCGAGGCGAGGAAGCGGCGATCGTGCGAGACGAACAGCATGGTGCCCTCGAACGAGGCGAGCGCCCCGACGAGCATCTCCTTGGTCGCCATATCGAGGTGGTTTGTCGGCTCGTCGAGGACGAGGAAATTCGGCGGATCGTAGAGCATGATCGCGAGCACGAGGCGCGCCTTCTCGCCGCCGGACAGGATGCGACAGGGCTTTTCGATGTCGTCGCCGGAGAAGCCGAATGCGCCGGCGAGCGTGCGGAGCGAGCCGATGGAGGCCTGGGGGAAGCTCGCGACGATGGACTCCCAGACGGAGCGGGTCGGGTCGAGGAGCTCCATCGCGTGCTGCGCGAAGTACCCCATCTTGACGCTCGCGCCGACGCTCACCTCGCCGGCGTCCGGCGCGGAGGTCCCCGCGACGAGCTTGAGGAGGGTGGACTTGCCGGCGCCGTTCACGCCCATGACGCACCAGCGCTCGCGGCGGCGGATCAGGAGATCGAGCCCGTCGTAGATGGGGCGGCCTCCGAACGATTTCCTGACCCCGTCGAGGCGCGCCACGTCGTCGCCCGAGCGCGGCGCGGGCTTGAACTCGAAGCGGATGGTCTTCCGGCGCTTCGGCGGCTCGACCTTGTCGATCTTCTCGAGCTTCTTCACGCGCGACTGGACCTGCGCCGCCTTGGCGGCCTGCGCCTTGAAGCGCTCGATGAAGCGCATCTCCTTCGCGAGCATCGCCTGCTGGCGCTCGTACTGGGCCTCGGCCTGCTGCTCGTTGATGGCGCGCTGCTGCTCGTAGAACTCGTAATTGCCCGAGTAGCTGGTGAGCTCGCCGCCGTCGATCTCGATGATCTTCGTGACGATGCGGTTCATGAACTCGCGATCGTGCGAGGTCATGACGAGCGCGCCTGGATACTGCTTCAGGTACCCTTCGAGCCAGATGATCGACTCGATGTCGAGGTGGTTGGTCGGCTCGTCGAGCAGGAGCGCGTCAGGCCGCATGAGGAGGATGCGCGCGAGCGCGACGCGCATCTTCCAGCCGCCCGAGAGGGCGCCGACGTCGCCGTCCATCGTGGCCTGGCTGAAGCCGAGGCCGGCGAGGATCTCGCGCGCCTTGGCGTCGAGCGCGTAGCCGCCGAGCTCCTCGTAGCGGGCCTGCGCCTGCCCGAAGCGCTCGATCAGGCTTTCCATCTCGTCCATGCGCTCGGGGTCGGCGAGCGCGGCCTCGAGGTCGCGGAGCTCCGCGGCGACGGTGGAGACCGGGCCGGCGCCGTCCATGGTCTCGGCGACGGCGCTCCTGCCCTTCATCTCGCCGACATCCTGGCTGAAGTAGCCGATGGTGACGCCGCGGTCGATCGCGACCTGGCCGCCGTCGGGCGCCTCCTCCTTGGTGATCATCCGGAAGATCGTCGTCTTGCCGGAGCCGTTCGGCCCGACCAGGCCGATCTTCTCGCCGCGGTTCACCGCCGCGGAGGCCTCGAGGAAGAGGATCTGCTTACCGTGCTGCTTGCTGATAGAATCGAGGCGGATCACGAGGGTCGCTGCCGCGGGGGGGCGGCTCCTTTCCGCGCACGTATACCAGACGGCCCGTCGCGCGATGTGGCAATTCTTGCGCCCTGCGCGGCGGCCTGGGCGCGCCGCCGAGCCCTGATCGAGCCGCGTCGATCTGCGCTTTGCTCGCTGCCGGACCGAGGTCTTTGCTTATGAGAGCTAGGTCCTCTCTCCGGCTATGGGGAATCTTTCCAGCGCAGCCCTTGGCTGTGGCGCGGCTGCATTTCTCCTGCATTTCCTCGGAGGGTGACGGCGCTTCGGGCGGCTCGACCGGCGGCGGGGCGCCACGGTTGTAATCGGCAGCACAGGCGCAAGCGGCGCGACGGGCGGCGCCATGGAGAGCGGGAGCAGCGGCGTTGGGAGCGGCGGAGGCGACAGCGGCGGGCAAGCTTGCTCGCGATCTGCGCCCGACGCCGCTTCGCTCTTGCGGATCGCCGGCACGAGCGCCTCGGAGCCCCACGGAAGGGCTCGAACGACGCGCAGGAGCGCACGCCGCCCGACGCATCAGCTGTCAGGTTTGCTGTTCACTCGAGGGACCAAATCGGATCGACTTCGACCCGGAGACTCGTGCGCGTGTAGGCAGAGCAGCCATCTGCGAGGGCGCAGTAGTATGCCCGCGCCGCGACTCGAATCTTGTGCACTCCATCAACGCGCGGTAGCGTGCCCGAGGAGTCATAGCTGCAAGAGGTCCCGCTCCAGACACCATCCTGGACATGGGTGTAGATGGTGGGGTCGGTCGTGGTGCTGGTAGGCCAGACATACGTGCCCGTCAACAGGTGCGACCGCTCGCAGTCGATCTCGTTCGTGATGTCGTCGAAATGACTGCCGTCCAGAAACCGAGGATAGGCCCGGAGCGCTTGGTTGGGGCTTGTGGGTAGATTCGTGTACTCCACGATGTACTGGTAAGGACAACCCACTGGGTTGTAAGTCCAATCCGGGCTCGCTTGCGCGCCGACGGTCGAGCGGGTGATCCCGTTCTGGTCGCCTGAGCTCGACAGCCCGACGGTTGCGCATGCCGCCTCGCCGAGCGCCAGCTGACTCTCGCCGATAGCGTCGCTCTCATCGCCGGACAGGCCCGGCCCGTGCGGTTCGCCTTCGACGCAGCCGACGGCAAGCGCGGATATCGTTGCCAGAGCAATCGAAAGAAGATGTCTCATGGGTTCTCTCAAGGGTTCGAGGATACTGCGATCAAGGCGATCGATCTCTTCAGAAGACGGAGCGCGCGCCGCATCTTGCAGCGATCGTGCCGAACCCATGGTGCCAGGAACGCTGACCATGGGCCCGGCCACGCCTCGACGGTCAATGAGAGAATCCCGCCAGATCGCCGCACGCGAAGGGACTAGCGCTTCACGGGCAGTTCGAGGAGCGCACGGTGCTCGTCGCCCTGCAGCCGTGACATGTCACGCTCGGGCGTGACATGTCACGGGACATGTCACGCTTGGGCGTGACATGTCACGGGAGCTCACGTCGCCCTGCCGAGGGTACCGTTCTCTCGTGGAGCTCGCGGCGAGCAGTGATTCTCCGGGCTCGGCGTCATCCCAGCAGGCCGCCCGGGCCCGTCGGGGCTTGCCTCCCCACGGCGGAGACGGCAGAAGCCCGCCATGAGCAAGGTTCAGATCCTCTCCTATGCCGGCTGCAGCACCTGCAAGAAGGCGCTGAAGTGGCTCGGCGAGCGCGGCGTGGACGTCGCCGTCCGGCCCATCGTCGACGAGCCCCCGACGGCCGAGGAGCTCGCCCGGTGGGTCCCGGCCAGCGGGCTCCCGGTGCGCCGGTGGCTCAACACGAGCGGGCAGAGCTACCGCGCGCTCGGCAAGGCGCGGGTGGACGCCGCGAGCGACGCGGAGGTCGCGCGGTGGCTCACCGAGGATGGGAAGCTCGTCAAGCGGCCCGTGCTGGTGAAGGGCAACCGGGTGCTGGTGGGCTTTCGCGAGGACGACTACGCCGCGCTGTTCGGTTGAGCCGGCGCCGCTCCCCTGCGGGCCCCGGATGCGCGGCAGCGCGCCGCCGGGGGATCTGCGGCGACCGGCTCCTCGGGGGCAGGGCGGCGGCAGGCGGTAGCGAGGCGCCCCGGCCATGTCTCCCATTTCATTTGGGCGGTCACCGTCCTACCCTCGTCCATAAAAGATGTCGGGAAGACTGCCATGAGAAGGAAGACAGGGCTGTTTTTCGTTGGGTGCGCCGGCGCATGTGCCATCGCGATGCTCGGGCTCGGATGCGCGCAGATCTTCGGCTTCGACAAGAGCTACTACGACACCGTGGGCGGGGCCGCCGGGGCCGGCGGCGCAGGAGGCGGTGACGGCGGGGGCGCGACCGCAAGCAGCGGCGCCGGGGGCGCGACCGCCAGCAGCGGCGCCGGGGGAGGGGGCGCTGGGGGCGGCGGTGCGGATCCGGAGTGTGAGGTCCTCGAGGTGTTGCCGGGGGAGAGCCTGGACCTGTCGATCATCGACGACATGGAAGACGAGGACCTCTGGATCCTCGACGGGGACGGCCCAGCCCCTCGGGAAGGGATCTGGTTCATGGACCACGACGAGTCCGAGGACGGGATCCACGAGCCTGTCAACGAGCCTGACCTGATGACCCCCCTCGACCCTCCGCGCGGCGATAGCCTCGTGGCCCTGCACACGAGCGCCAATAACGGCTTCCGTGTCTGGGGAGCCGGTGTCGCCGTCTATTTGTACCACGATGACTACGGCGATGCCTCCGAGTACCGTGGCATCACCTTCTGGGCCCGCGCCGCGGAGGGCTCGTCCAGGAGGCTGAAGGTGATGTTCGTCGAGCGGCAGACCCGTCATACAGGGGGCATCTGCGACAACGCGAACGACAGATGCAACGACCATTTCCACAAGCGCGTCGTGCTGGCGGACGACTGGAAGCGTTTCAAGATTCCAGCGAAGTGCCTCGAACAGGAAGGGTTCGGTCAGCAGTTCGACGCGCCCGCCATGGATCAGCTCTGGGGTTTCTATTTCAGCTTCGATCCGAGGCAGGCGTTCGATATCTGGGTCGACGACGTCGCCTTCTACCGGTAGGCGCAGATCTCGACGGGCTGACCCGTGCTGGTGATGGGGACCGGATGCTGGTGGGCCCTCGCGAGGACGACCGCCCCGCGCTGACGCCGGGGAGGCGCCGCGCGAGGGGGGAAGAGGGCCGGGGGCGCGTCAGGGCGCCGAGGTGAAGCGGCCTTCCCGGACCTGGCTCAGCTCGAACGAGCTCTCCGGGTCCAGGACCTTGTCCGTCGTGCCGCCGCGCGTGCGGCTGATCACGACGTCCACATCGCAGCTCTCGGGCTCCTGCGAGCTCGTCGGGTCCAGCTCGCCCGCCTTGATGGTGTACGTCCCCGTGTCGCCCCCCACATCGAACGTCTTGGAGAAGATGCAGTCGCCGTCCACGCGGATCACCATGTCGTCCCCCGAGGCGCTCGGCGACCACGCGATCGTGAGGTCCTCGGCGCGCGAGACCGGCTCCTTGGGCAGCGCCTCGAGCTCGAACGGGTCGGGGAGCGTCCCGGCGTTGTCCGGCGCGTCGTCGTCGTCCTCGCGGTCGAGCCGCACCGTGAACTCGGTGCCTCCCTCTCCGACGTCGAAGTCGGCCACATAGACCCCGGCGCTCTCGGAGCGCATCTCGACCTCCTCGTCGTCCGCCGTCGCCGAGATCCGGTCTCCCGCGCTCAGGATGACGTACGTGTTGCTCTCGTCGCCGCCTGCCTTGAGGATGGCCTTCAGGCTCGTCGACGACGCGCTCTCGGCGGTCGCCTCCAGGGTCGCCGAGATCCCTCCAGTGCGGATCTGCTTCGAGTCGAGCGTCTCCGTGCAGCCCGCGAGCAACCCGGAGGCGGCGAGCCCGAACATGGCCATCGTGGTCTTCGTGATCATGAGTTGTCCTTTCCTCATCGCCAACTACCACCCGGGCACGCGGGCCTGTAGTTTTTTATGGATACTATATCCGATCGCGTCCCACGACGAGGCGCACGATTTCGACGAGTCGGGGAGATCCCGTCATGGATTCGCCGTGCACCGCCTGTGGCAACGTGAGCGCGAGGACACGTGAGCGCGCGCAGCGCGAGCGGCGCCGTGGGCGCGCAGCGCTACCGGGCGTACGCGCCGGCGGCGACGGGCGCGGGCTGGCTCACCACCGGCCGTGGACCGCGACGCCGCCGCCGTTCGGTCCGGCGAGCAGCGACCAGCTCACCGCGCCGGCCCTCGGGCGGGGTGCGGCGCTGGCTCGCGAGCGGGCCGCCGCGGCCGCCCGCGGGCCGGGCGGGGACGGCTCCGTCAGAAAGAGCAGCACCGCCGCGCCCGCCAGCACCGCCCCGGCGCTGAAGCCGATCGTGCTCACCTCCCCGAGGTCCTTCGCGCGCTCGCCGGCGGCCTTCCCTTCGGGGCTGCATATCGCCGCGCCGGGGCGGTCGCGGTCGTTCTTGCACGCCTTGGCCGCGCGGCTGCTCTCGTCGAGCGCCATCCATCCGGTCACCGACCCGAGGACCAGCCCGCTCACGGCGAGCCCGCCCGCCACGTAGGTCACGACACGGCGGCCGCTGGGCCCGGACGCCTCCGTGGACGGAGCGGGTCCCTCGATGGGCTTCACGGGCGGCCCGACGACCTGGCTGGGCGGCCGATCCATCGGCCTCGCGCGCGGCGGCTCCTCGACGGGGAGCTTCACCTCGAGCTCGATCGTCCTCGACGCGGACTTGTCGATCGTGAAACGCGCCTCGTGCACGGGCCCCCCTGGCGCCCTCGTCGTCACGACGTGCTCTCCCGGGTTGACGGGGAGCGCGATACCGAGGGAAGGCCGCTCCAGGGTGATGCCGTCGCGCTGCACGACCGTGCCCGCGGGCGCGCCGCTCGGCAGCGACAGCGTGAGTTGCGGCACGAGCGGCGCGAGCCCGTTGCGCTGCTCGAGCGCGACCTTGTAGCGCTCGTGCTGCTGGAGCTTCTCGGCTTCCGACATGCGGGAATACAGCGCCAGATAATCGTTGTAGCGCGCAACGGCGGTGGCGATGCGCCCCCACCGGGCCTCGCACTCGGCGAGCGTGAACAGCCGCCCTGCGCGAGGATCGAGCCGATAGCTCTCGGCGAGGGCGGGGCAGCCCGCCGGATATCGGCCCGCCAGCATGTCCGCGAGACCGCGGTTGAAGAGCGACTCGGCCACGGCGATGGCGTCGGGTTGCGCGCTGGCCGGAGCGATGAGGGCGATGCTCAGCAATCCGCTCAACACGGGCGCAGGCCAGACGAATCGCATTGGTGGAGCAGGAGATATCATCCCCGGGTTCGCCCCAGGCAAGAAAAGCACCGCTCTGCTGCCGCTGCATCCGGCCGCCGCAGAGGCCGCGACGTCAGTCCGCCGAGTAGAGCGACTCCCGGGGCCTGGCCGAGGAGGAAGCGGATGGCTCCGCGGCCGGCGTGGGGCCGTGCCCCGCGTCGGGCGAAGGCGCTGCGCCGGGCGAAGGCGCCGCGCCCGGCGAAGGCGCCGCGCCCGGCGAATGCGCTGCGGCGGGCGAGGGCGCTGCGCCGGGCGGCGGCATCGAGGCCCTCGCGCTCGCGGACGCCGCTGCGGGGGCGGGCGTCCGGTCGCCGTCCTCGCGCGACGCGGAGGCTTTCGTCGCGGGCGTCACGAGGCCGGGCGCTCCAGGCGTCCCGGAGGCCTCGGGGAGAGCGGGAGCCGGCCCGGCCCAGGTCGGCGCGGGGGTCGGCGAGGCGGCTGCAGCCACCGCCGCCGGCACGTCCTCCGCAGCGCCGGGAGCAGGGGGCACACCCCCGCGCAGCGAGGCCAGCGCGATGGCGCCTCCGCCGGCCAGGGCGAGGGCCGCGGCAGCGATCGCGGACCGGCCCCGCGGCCTCGCGGCGACGACGATCCTGGTCTCCACGCCCGTGCTGGAGGACTGGGCGGCCGCAGGCACCGACGACGCGGGCCCCTGGCCCCCACGCGGGTCCGGCGTGTCCACCCTGGACAGGAGCGACGAGCTCATCGGCGCGGGCACGATGTCGAAGATCTCGGCGAGCGCCGCCACGGCGGCCGATGCGGTCGAAAAGCGCGCCGTCGGGTCGCGCGCCGTCGCCTTCGTGAACCACGCGTCGAAGGCCGGGGGCAGCGTCACCCCGTCGGCCTCCGCGCGCGCACACGGGGGCTCCTGCGGGCCGTACATTGCGATCACCGCGAACGCGAGCGTGTTGCTGAACTCCCGCATGTCGTTCAGCCAGTAGGCCTTGCCGACGAGGAGCGTGTACGCGATCATGCCGAGGGCGAAGAGGTCGGCGGCCTTCGAGATCGACGCGCCGCTGAACTGCTCGGGCGCCATGTAGAGCGGCGTCCCGAGGGCCGCGGTCGTCGCCGAGTCGAGCGACGTCTCGGCGACGAGCTTGGCAATGCCGAAGTCGAGCACCTTGATGCGGAGCTCGTCGTCGTCGTCGCTCGCCGCCAGGAAGAGGTTCGCCGGCTTGAGATCGCGGTGGACGACCCCGGCGGCGTGCGTCTTGTCGAGGGCGACCGCCGTCTGGCGCAGGTAGGCGATGACCTCCGCCGGCGACAGGCGCCCGGCGCGGCGGAGGCGCTTGTTGAGCTCCTCGCCGCGGAGCAGCTCCATGACGAGGAACGGCATGCCGGTCTCCTCGTCGATCCCCGCGTCGAACACCTCGACGATGTGCTCGGTCGCGATGCGGGCGGCGATGCGCGCCTCGAGCTTGAACCGGGCGTGAAATTCGGGGTTATCGGCGAGGTGGGGGTGCATCACCTTGAGCGCCCGCCGCCGCTCCGTCTCGACGTGCACGACCTCGTAGACCGCGCCCATCGCGCCGGTCGCGATGCTGCGCACGATGCGGTACCTGCCTGCGAACAGCCTCCCCTCGTTGAAGTTCAGCGACATGGGTCCACCGCGTCGAACGAGCTTACACCTGAGGTCGGACGGCTGCACTCAGGAACTGAACGTCGCAGGCCTCCCTACAGCGACGGCGAGGTGTGGGGGCTGCGCGTTCGACCAGCGCTGTCTGCGCTGTCTGCGCTGTCTGCGTGTTTACGCAATCTGCGCCTTTCGCGATGCGTTGTCGAGGCTCGTTGTCGGCGCCGGCCGTGACCGCGCGACATTCCTCGATAGACAGGCTCAGGGCGACGGCAGATCCAGCTCAGAGCACGAGCACCGCGAGCAGCCGGGGCCCGTGGAACAGGTCGAAGCCGCCGATATCGAGCTTGCGGCCGACCGTGTAGGTCGTCTCGTCTCCGCGTCTCGTCGCGTGGATGCTGGACACGATGCCCTGGCCGATCGCCTCGACGTTGTAGGACAGCTCGGTCAGCAGGCGGAGCCGGCTGAGGTTCGAGGTCAGCCGGAGCCGGAGCCCCAGGGACAGGTTGCCGGAGAGCGCGATCATCGTCGCCTCGTCGGCCTCGGGCGCGCCGCCCGGGACCGCGGGATCCGCCGGGAAGGCGTAGCGCACCGGTCCGGCGCCGCCGTAGAGGCCGAGGTCGCCGAACGGCGCGAGCCGCGGCCACTCGCCGTTGCCCATCCGCAGGCTGAAGCCGCCCTGGTAGAAGCGCGACGTCACGCTCTGGGCAGGGCTCTGCCGCTCGAAGACGTAGACGTCGCCCGTGCCCGGATCCCGCTCGCGGAGCGCATAGAAGATGCGCGGGAGCTTGTAATCCATGTACCGGAAGCCGACGAGCAGCTCCTCGAGATAGAGATCGTCCGCGGCCTCCGGGAAGAGCTTCGTCACGTCGAAGCCGACGTCCACCTGGCGGACCAGGAGCTGGAATGGCGCGCTCGCCACGGCGCCGGCGTCCCGCCCGGTCACCGGATCGACGGCGAGCTCGGTCACGTTCCCGGCGGTGAACCGCGCGATCTTGAGGCTCGTGCTGATGCCGGCGAGGTCGGCGCCGATGTCGAAGACGTCGCTCGCGAAGCCGTTCAGGCCGATCAGCCTGCCGAGCGAGTTATCGTACGCGATGTCGCCCCCCGACGAGAACAGCCGGTCGGTCTTGAACCCGGCGTTGAGGCGCGCGGCGTTGCGCACGTGCTCGAAGTCGTACGTGAGCAGCGCCCGCCCGCCGACCATGAGCACGGGATCGACGTCGTAGGCGAGCCGCCGCGTCCTGCCCCGGTAATCGTTGATGCCGCCGGAGGAGCTCGGGCTCGCGAGCTGGTGGAAGAAGAGGAGCTCGACGTCGCTCTTCAGCTGCAGGTGGACGGCGTCGAGGCTGATCGCCCTGCCCTGATCGAGCAGGCTCTCCTGCATCTCGAAGCCCGCCGTGTCCTCGAGCGGCGTCCGCGCCGGCACGGCGAGCGCCTCGGCGCAGGCGGAGAGCGCCTCGCGCTGCTCCTCGAGGACCCTGGAGAGCGCCTCCGCGCGCGCCACGGTGGCCCCGTAGCCGGGCTCGCCCCGCGCGACGCGCCGGGCCTGCTTCACGACGTAGGGCGCCACGGTGAGCGCCTCGGTGTGCATCCGCAGGAGGAACGACGTGACGCGGAGGGCGTCGCGCGCGAGGGTCGCGGCGGGCTCCTGCCCCGCGCTCGCCGCGCGGAGCGTGGCGGCGGCGCCCGCGATGTCCCGCTGCGCTCCGGCGAGCGCCCGCCGCCGCGCGGCGGCCCTCCCCTTCGCGGCGGCGATCTCGGGCGTGTCGGGGGCGCCGAGGGGCCTTCCGGCCGAGAGCCGCTCGACGTTCCGCTCCTCGGCGGCGAGCGCCCGCGCGTGCTCGGCGAGCGCCTGCCACGCGGCCGGCAGGCGGCTCGCGGCGCTCTCCCCGGACGCGGACGCGGGCGCCGCGAGCGCGGCGAGCGCGTCGAAGAGCCGCGCGAACGCGGGCGGCGCCGGCCGGGGCGCCGCCGCGCGAGCGAGCGCCTCGTCGAGCTTCACGCGGTAGAGCTTTGCGAGCGGGACCTCGTGCTCCCCGTCGTACGGCGCCGCTTCCTCGAAGCGCTCGCGGAGCCGCTCGCCCTCGTCGTCGTCGAGGCGGAGCGCCGCGACCCACGTGTCTCCCGGGGAGTAGGGCGTGTTCGCGAGGGCCTCGTCGGCCAGCCAGGCCGCGCGCTCCAGATCGGCCGCGCGGTCGTCGATGATCGCGCGGCGGGCGTCCTCGTTGGCGAAGGCGCGCGCCGCGCGGACGTTGTACGTGGCGGGGCCGCAGGCCGAGGCTGCGGCCGCGGCAAGGAGGAGGCCTACGAGCGCCGGGCCCGGTCGCACTGGCGCGAGCCTACCACGGCGCGCGAGCGCGGCTCCACGCCGGCGGCGCGGCGTCCAGCGCGAGCGCATGCGGCGGCCGGTCGTGAGCGCACTGGACGCCGCGCCGCCGGCCTGCTCAGAATGCGCGGCCGTGGCTGCCAGCCGACCCAACGAGATTGACGGCGCGCGGACCGAGGCCTTGCTGAGCCCTCCGATGCGCGCAAGACAAGCGGTCGCTGACGGAGCATGAGCAACGCGTGAAGGAGAAGAACCGGGATGAATGATGCCACATCCAGCTGCGACATCGGCATGATCGGCCTGGCCGTCATGGGCGAGAACGTCGCGCTCAACATGGCCGACCACGGGTTCAAGGTGGCCGTGTACAACCGCACGGTGCAGGTCGCGAAGGACTTCGTCGCGAGGAACCCGAGCACCCCCGGCGGCCTTGTCTACTGCGAGACGCTGAAGGACTTCGTCCGCGCCCTGAAGAAGCCGCGCAAGGCGGTGATCCTGGTCAAGGCCGGTCCGCCGGTGGACATGGTGGTCAAGCAGCTCCTCGAGGCGGGCGTCGAGCCGGACGACATTGTCGTCGACCTGGGCAACTCGCTCTGGACCGACACCATCCGTCGCGAGCAGGAGTACGCGAAGCAGTGCAAGTTCTTCGGCTCGGGCGTCTCCGGCGGCGAGGTGGGGGCGCGCTTCGGCCCCTCGCTGATGCCCGGCGGCGACCCCGGGTCCTGGAAGCACCTGGAGCCGATCTGGCGCGCGATCGCCGCCAAGGTGGACCCTGCGACCGGCAAGCCGCTCGAGGACGCGTCCCCTGGCAAGCCGGTGGAGGGCGGCGTGCCGTGCACGGCGTACATCGGGCCGAACGGCGCGGGCCATTACGTGAAGATGGTCCACAACGGCATCGAGTACATCGACATGCAGCTCATCTGCGAGGCGTACACGCTCCTCGACGGGCTGCTCGGGATGTCGAAGGACGAGATGTCTCGGGTCTTCGCCGAGTGGAACAGCGGCGATCTCGACTCGTACCTCATCCAGATCACCGCCGATATCCTCCAGCAGAAGGATCCTGTCCAGAAGGACAAGCCGTTCGTCGATTTCGTCCTCGACACGGCGGGGCAGAAGGGCACGGGCAAGTGGACGAGCAGCAATGCGCTCGATATGGGCATTCCCGCGAACGCCATCGCCGAGGCGGTGTTTGCCCGTTGCCTGTCGGCGCTGAAGGACGAGCGTGTCGAGGCCTCGAAGCAGCTCGTCGGACCGACCCCGACCCCGGTCAAGGACCGGCAGGGGACGATCACGGCGATCCGCGACGCGCTGTATTGCTCGAAGATCTGCGCCTACGCCCAGGGGTTCCAGCTCATGGCGGCGGCCCAGGCGGAGTACAAGTGGAAGCTTGATTTCGGCACGATCGCGAGCATCTGGCGCGGCGGCTGCATCATCCGCGCCCGGTTCCTCCAGAAGATCACGGAGGCGTACACGCGCAATCCTGGCCTGACGAACCTCCTGCTCGATCCGTACTTCAACGATCAGATCAAGCTGGGTCAGTCCAACTGGCGCAAGGTGGTCTCGATCGCCGCGCAGAACGGCGTCTGGGCGCCTGCGTTCATGTCGGCCCTGTCGTACTACGACGGTTACCGCGCGGCCCATCTGCCCGCGAACCTCCTGCAGGCGCAGCGCGACTACTTCGGCGCCCACACCTACGAGCGCACGGACCAGCCGCGCGGCAAGTCCTTCCACCTCGACTGGCCGCATCCCTCCCGTCCTCAGCTCGAGATCAAGGGGACCGGCGGCGGGCACTGACCTTCGCCGGCTCCGCACTCCCCTCCTGATAGCGCAGGGCTGAGCAGGTCCAGCCGAGCCGGCCGGACCTCCCCCCTCGGGCCGGGCCTCCAGGAGGGGGCCCAGGGCCCTCCGAGAGGAGCACCCTTCAGGTGAGGCTGATCCGCGGCCGCAGGTTCCGCTCGCGCAGGAACGGCTCGAGGTCGTCCGTGACGTCGAGCTGCACCCCGGCCAGGCTCATCGCGGCCGCGATCGTCTGGATCCCCATGCGCCCAAGCTTGTTCATCTCGGGCGGCGGGCGGACCACGATGTGCTCGATCTTGTCGCGCACGCTGAGCCCCCACTGCGTCAAGACCACGCGCGCCTCGGTCTCGTATCGCACCATGAGCGCCATGTCGTAGATGAAGTACGCCCGCTCCCCCGGGCGCATGACGCCCACGAGCTTCTGGTACGCGTCGACCGAGATGAACCGCGCCAGGTCGCCTGTCGCCGCCGTCTCCCGCAGGAGCTGCACGACCATGCCCGACGGCTGCGTGATCCACACGCCGACGCTCCCGCTGTCGTCGAGCAGGTGCGGCTGCCTTCGGAACGCGAGTCTGCGGTTCGACGGGAGCATGTCTCTAACGACAATAGCCATTCCGGCTGCCAGGGCCCGCCCGCGACGACCGGAGACGTCCCGCCGGTCCATCCGGTCCGGCAACGCCGAAGCATGCTGCTGTTCCACACATCACCGGCCGAGCTCCTCCGACGGGGTCAACGCTGCGCCATGGTGGTCCCAAACGGCGGATACGGCCAGAAATGTGCGATCCTGCCGCCACAGGATGCCCGAGGCACGGTCGCGCCGCCAGGCCGGACGCAGCGGTCGCTCTGGACAGACAAGCGGAAATCCTGGAAATCTGTACGCTTCGCGCCGCCGGCAGCCCGTTCAGGCTTCGCGCTGCGGGTTCCGGCGCGCTCCTCGCCGCGCGCGGCCGATCAGGCGAACAGCGCGGCGCAGGCCGACCCGATCAGGTTGACATGGTCGAGCCGGGCGATCCGCGGCTCGACGCGCGCGCCGACGAGGGAGCGCAGCGTCTCCTGGACCCGCGGCGCGTAGCGGGGGTCGCCCCAGAACAGGCTGCCCTCCGCGAGGATGCCGATCCCCGGGGGGCTCTCGAGCACGTCGGCGACCGCCGCGAGCGCCGAGGCCACGAGGTCGGCCGAGCGCTGGAGCAGGTCGCCGGCGACCCGCCCCGCGTCCCCCGCGCCCTCGTCGCGGAGCCGCACGAGATCGGCGGAGCTCGTCAGGGGGGCATGGTCCGGGCACAGCCGCGCGAAGAGCCGCGGCAGGTAGGCCCCGGACACCGCCTTCTCGAAGCGCTGGGCCCCCGGGTTCTCCGAGCTCGCGTCGACCTCCGCGTCGAAGGGCTGGAGGTGCGGAGGGTTGAAGTTGCCGTTCTCCAGGTTGACCGCCATCGGCGCGACGAAGTGCCCCGTCTTGAGCTTCGGGATGCGGCCGGCGGGGAAGAACGTGGCCATGTTGGTCCCCGTCCCCACGATGAGCCCGATGAACGCCGCCGCCTGCGACCCGCCGTGCGCGAAGGCGCCCCCGAGCAGGCTCGCCACCGTGTCGTTCAGCACCCGGACCGGGCCAGGCCGGAGCCTCCGCGCGCCGAGCGCCCGGCCGAGCCGCTCGCCCACGCACGTGCCCTCGACCCCCGCGACCTGGACGCCCTTGGTCCAGCGGAGCAGCCGCGCATCGAGCGACGGCAGCGTCTCCGAGGGATACGAGAAGCAGTACCCCACCGGCAGCCCGTGCACCGCGCCGAGGCGCTCGACAAGCTCCGCCTGCACATCGAAGAAGGCGTCGCCCGCGACCTCCGGTCCGCCCGGGAACTTCGCCGGCTCGGGCCCCGCGACGATGCGCGACACGCCGCCCGGCAGGAGCTCCACGACCGCGGCGCGCAGGTTCGTGCCGCCGGCATCGACCACCACGGCGCGGCCCGTCATCCCGTCCGGCGGCGGCGCGAGGTAAGCCGGGAGCGCGGCGATCTCGGTGCCGGGCGTGGAGAGGCCGAAGACGATGCGGGCCGCGAGCGTGCGGCGGATGTCCTGGAGCTCGGTGAGCGAGAGCTTCATCAGGGAAATGCTTACCCTCTGGCCCCTGAGAAGGAAATAACTTTGCACGTCAGGCCGCGAGCATGCTTGGCGCCGGCCCCGCTCGGACGGTAGATGTTCACCGCCTCGCCGCGGCGATTGCGCTCTGCGTCACCTGGCGGACGTGGCCGAAGGGCGGTTGTCGTCCACACCGAAGACGACGGGATAGACCACCGTGGCGACGCCCTTGCGGTCCGCGGGGGAGGGGAATCGGAGGCCGCGGAAGACGTCGAGCACGCAGCCGACGACCTTGGGGTCGTGGAGCGGCGGAGCGGTCGACGAAGGCGCCGATGCGCCGGGCGAGGGGAGCGCGATGAGGAGGGGCGCGTCCGCGGGGGGGTGATCGGCGTCCCCCGCGTACGTCACCTTCCCCTGGCCATCGACGGCGAGGTGGACGGGAATGCGCCCTTGGAGCTTCGGGTTCTGGCGAAGGCCCTTTTCGTAGCAAGCGCGCATCGCGCCGAAGTTCTCCTGGACGACGCGCCGCACGACCTGGGGTGGAATGTGGGCTTTGCCCTTGATCGGATCATAGGGGTTGCTCTTGCAACGGCCGACGATGCTCCGGACGACCTTCCCGTCCTGATCGAGCTCCCGCTCCAGCCCGGCGCGGCTGACGCCGGCCTTCTTGCGGTCGCGCGCGACGAGGGACGCCCGGAATTTGCGGACCGTGGCGCCGGTCCGGGCGAAGCTCTCCCGGAGCTCCTTGGCCGCCTGGGCGAGCTTCGGATCCGAGGCCTGCACCGCGGGCGTGCGGGCCCAGAGGTCGAGCCGGTCCGCGATCCGCCGGAGCACGTCGGGCGGCGTGCTCAGATCGGATTGCCGGAGCACCTCGATCATCCGTGAGGCCTTCTGTACCTCCGGCCCGAGCGCCTTGCAGTCGGCCTCGAGCGAGCGGGCGGCGCGTCCCTTGTCGGCCGAGCGGACGGGCGTTCGCTCCTTGTCGGCCGAGCGGACGGGCGTTCGCTCCTTGTCGGCCGAGCGGACGGGCGTTCGCTCCTTGTCGGACAGGGGAATCGGGGCGCGCTCCTTCGGGGCGTCAGGCGCGCTGTCGCGGGCGCGCTCGCTTCCAGGCAAGCGCAGGGCGGCGCGCTCCTTCTCCTCGGGCGCGCGGAGGGGGGCCTCCTCGGGCGAGGGCAGGGCGGCCTCCTCGGGCGAGGGCAGGGCGGCGCGCGTCTCTCCGAGCGAGCCGTGCAGGGCGGCGCTCCGGACGTGCGCGGGACCCGCGTCGGCTGCCGGCTCTCTCCGCGACGCCGCCCCGCAGCCCAGCAGGGCATGAACTCCGACGAGGACGAGCAGCGCGCTTCGCATCGGTTCCTCCGAGGTGCGTCGGACGTACGGTCCGCCGTTTTGATACAGTACACCGGTCCGAACAACCGCTGCACGCGAAAGCTGCACGCGAAACGGCGGCGCCCTTCCGGAAAGTGCGGCAGGCGGGGCAGCGCGTCCCCCTCACACTCCCGCACCTCGCGCACCTCGCGCACCTCGCGAGGCCCGCCCCGGAGCGCGCGGCTCAGTACGGCGAGGAGCGCGTGCGGTCCGCCTTGTCCGGCTCGGGGGACGGGGCCTTCGACGAGGCGGCGATGAGCTCGCGGATGCTGCGCTCCAGCTGCTCTATCCTGATCGGCTTGCTCAGGAACATCGCGTTCTCCACCTGGCGGAGGCTCTCCTGGATGGCCGGGTCGCGCGTGCCGGTGAGCAGGATGATCGGGAGGTCGGTGCGGACCTTCCGGACCATGGAGACCAGCGTCAATCCATTGATGTCGGGTAAGTAATAGTCCGTGACCAGGACGTCGGCCTGCAGGATGAGCGCCCGGTTCTCGAGGGCATCCCTGCCGTGGAGAAAGCAGTGCACGTGATGGCCGTCGAGCGTGAGGATGTCCTGCCACCCTTCACACAGCTCCTCGCTGTCCTCGACGATGATGATGTTCAGGAGCATGCTCCCACCACCGCATGGGCCCGCGTGCCAACATGCACGCAGGACATTCACGACGGATTAGCAGCTCGTGCGACGGACGTCGAGGTTTCCAGTCCCAGGGGCGCGCCCTGGTCGAAGCGCCGAAGCGCGGGCCGTCTCCGGCGCTCCGAGCAGACGTAAGCGCAGGCGTAAGGCTCGACCTTACATGAAGTCATGTATTCTACGCAAAACGCCCGCCGATTCAAGGGGGCCGGCCCCGGGAACGAAGCCCGGGGCGCCGCTCGGCGGCCCGCCCGCGCCTGCGGCGACCCCAGGTACGCACCAGGTGCGCGGGCGGCCTCAAGCTTGCTTCCGGGGCAGCTCCAGCTCGAAGCAGGTATTCTTGTGCTCCGTGACGAGCTTCAGATCGCCTCCGTGGTGCTGCGCGATGTTCCGCGAGAGGCTGAGGCCGAGTCCGGTGCCGTGCTCTTCCTTCTTCGTCGTGAAGAACGGGGTCATGATCTTCTCCGCGAGCGCGGGATCGATCCCCTTTCCGCTGTCGATCAAGCGCACGTAGACCTTGTCCTCCGAGGAGCGCGCCTCGATCCGGATCCATCGCTCCCGGAGCGCCGAGATGGCGTCGACCGCGTTGTTGATCAGGTTGATGAGGATCTGCACGATCTGGACGGGGTAGCAGTCGATGACGAGCTCCTCCCGCGGTAGATCGAAGCTCAGCTGAACGCTCGCCGGCTGGAGCCGGAAGCCGCTGACGCGGACGGCTTCCCGGATCAGCTCCTGGACGTTGTGAGGGCGGAGCTTCTCGGACTCCATCCGGGTGATGGACTTGAGTCCGGAGATCACGTTGGTGATGTTCTCGACCATGCCGTCGATGTCGGTCGCGAGGCGGGCGAGGCGCTCCTTCTCCAGCTGTCCCCGCTCCGCGAGCCTCTTCAGGAGATCGGTCTTCGTGGTGATCACGTTGAGCGGCGTGTTGATCTCGTGGGAGATCCCGGCCGCGACCTCGCCGAGCGACGCGAGCTTGCTGAACTTCGAGAGCTCCTCCTGCTGGGAGAGGATGACCCGCTGCGCCTGGACCCGCTGCGTGATGTCGAAGATCAGGAGGATGAGGTAGCTCGGCTCCTCCGCGCCGAAGCTGACGGTGGCGCTCCGGAGCTCGATCCAGAGCTCGCCGCCCGTCCGCTCTGCCAGGTTGATGGTGAACGACGCGAGCGGCTTCTGGCGGGCCGCCTCCGAGACATCGGCGATGCGCGGCGACCCCGCGCCGCGAAGGACGACGCCGAGCAGCGCGTCGAGCGCGAGGCCGTGGAGCTCGGCCTCGCCCCTGCCGACCTTGTCGGCGAACTCATTCGAAGCGAAGGTCACCCGGTAGAGCCCCTCGTCCGACTCGAGGATCGCGAGGCCCGCGTTGGACGCGGAGACGACCTTCTTGAAGACCTCGAGGTGCTGCTCGTGGAGCACCCGCTCCGTGATGTCGAGCGCGATCGTGCAGACGGACTGGGCGTTGCGCCTGTCGTCGAGCAGGGGGAACTTCGACGACAGCCAGTAACGGAGCCTGCCGCCCACATGCAGGCTCTCCTCCAGCCACGTGGGCGACCGGCTCTTCAGCACCTCGAAATCGCGCTCCCGCAGCGCGCTGCCGGCCCTCTGGCCGAACAGCTCCTCGTCCGTCCTCCCCAGCACGTCCTTCTCGGCGCGCCCGAGGACGTCGCAGAAGCGCTGGTTGACGTAGACGTAGGCGCCGATCGAGTCCTTCATGGTCACGAGCGCCGGCGTGTTGTCGAGGATGGCGGAGAGCCGCTCCTTGCTGACCCTGCTCTGGGTCAGCGCGTGCACGAGCTCGGTGTTGTCGACGAAGCTCACGACGGCCCCGTCCACCTCGCCCTTCGGCCCCTGGATGAGCTGGATGCGCGCCTCGAAGTGCCGGTCGAGGACCTCCAGCTGGAGCCTCATCGGCCGCCGCTCGCGCGCGCTCTCGATGATCATCTCGAGGACGGGATCGACGTTGATGTGCGCGAGGGCGGCGCGGACGTGCTGGCCGCGATCCACCTCCGAGATGCGGAACAGGTGGCGGGAGGCGGGGTTGTAGTCGGTCAGGCGGAGGTTCTTGTCGATGACGAGGAGGGGATAGGCGATCACGTTCTGGATCGCGACGAGCCGCTGGTTGAGCGTCATGAGCTCGGACGACTTGACGTTGATCTCCTGGTTCAGCGTCGTCAGCTCCTCGTTCGCCGACTGGAGCTCCTCGTTCGTGGTCTCCAGCTCCTCGTTGGTGGACTGGAGCTCCTCGTTGGACGACTGGAGCTCCTCGTTGAGGGCCTGGAGCTCCTCGCTCGCGGTGTCGTGCTCCTCGACGAGGGTCTGGAGGTGCTCCCGCGTCGCCGCGAGCTCCTGCTCGAGCCGCCGGATCTGCTCCCCCGGCGCGAGGCGGGAGGCGCTCGCGGGCGCCTTGACGGGGCGGGGCGGGGCGTGCGGCGCGTGGCTGAAGCGGATGATGAACTCGGTCCGGCCGTCGGACGGGAGCGGCACGACGGTGAGCTGGAGCCTCGTCTCCTCGCGGTCGACGACGAACGCGTGCCGCTGGTCCCCCTTCGCGGCGTGACCCGACCGCCCGGCCCGGTGGAGCAGCGCGGTGAGCTCGATCGCCACGTCGGGCGGGAGCAGCTTCTGGATCGAGACGGTGGGCTCGCCCTTGGGGAAGTTCAGGTACCGGTTGGCGTTCCCGAACACGTGCCGCACCCGGTGGTCGTCGTCGACAAGGACCGAGTCCGGGGCGAAGCCGTTCACCATGGCGTTGAAGAGATCGATGGCCGTGGTGGACTGGCGATCCTTCGTGATGAGCGCGCTCTCGCGGTTGAACTCCTGCCTCGAGTACGACCGCGGGAGGTCGCCCTTCCTGGCGGACCGGACGAAGATCTTCGCGTTCTTGTCCGCGAGCTCGAACAGATCGCCCACGGTCGTCGCCGCCTCGGATTTGCCGAGGAAGAGCGCGCCCTGGTCGTCCATCGCGAAATGGAACGTCTTGAGCGTGTGATCCTGCAGGTGGGGGTTGAAATAGATGAGGACGTTGCGGCACGAGACGAGATCCAGCTTGAGAAAGGGCGGATCCTGGGCGACGTCGTGGCGCGCGAAGACGATGGCGTCGCGGATGTAGTCCTTGATCCTGAACGACGGGTCCTGCTCGTCGAAGTATCTGGACCGCAGCCGGGAGGGGATGTCGGCGACCGAGGCCTTCTGATAGAGCCCCTTGCGCGCGACGGACATCGCCTGCTCGTCGATGTCCGTCGCGAAGATCTGGACGTTGAGCTGCTTGTTCGCCTTCGCGAGCGCCTCGAACACGAGGATGGCGATCGAGTACGCCTCCTCGCCCGTGGCGCATCCGACGACCCAGGCGCGGAAGCTGTCGCCCGGCCGCTTCCGGTCGATCCGCTCCGCGATGGCGGCCGCGAGGGCCCTGAACGAGGGCTCGTCGCGGAAGAACGACGTCACCGAGATCAGGATGTCCTGGAAGAGGATCCTGCCCTCCTCGGGGCGCACGCGGAGGTAGTCGGCGTAGGCCTCGATGGACTCGCAGCGCGTGGCGATGACGCGCCGCTCGATCCGCCGGCGGACGGTGGTCTGCTTGTACTGGGCGAAGTTGACCCGGCTCGCCTTCTCCAGGAAGGTGAGGATGCTGTGATAAGGATCCTGCTGGCTCAGGCTGAGCTGCCTGAGCGAGGCGTCCGGCTGGTCGGAGCGGCCGGCGAGCTCGTTGAATTGGCTGAGCTGATTGGCCATCTCCTCCAGGCCGAGCTCGAGGTCGACGGCGCCGGTCTGCTTCGCGGCGCGCGGCATCCCGTCGTACTTGGCCGACTCGGGGGTCTGGCAGAGGGTGACCCCGCCCGCGGCCTTGATGGCGCGGACGCCCTGCGCGCCGTCGGACCCCGTCCCCGAGAGGACGACGCCGATGGCGTTCTCGCCGTAGTGCTCGGCGATCGACCTGAAGAACAGGTCGACCGAGGGCTTCGGGCCGACCTTTGTCTCGGGCTGCCGCAGGAGGAGGACGCGGCCGTCGGCCACCACGTCGGCGTTGGGCGGGGTCACATAGACCGTGTTCGCGCAGAGGACCTCGCCCTCGGAGACCTCTTTGACGCTCAGGGCGGTGGAGTGGCTGATGATCTCGACGAGCCGACTCCGATGCTGCGGCGCGAGGTGCTGCACGATGACGAGGCTCATCCGGTCGGCGGCCTTCAGGCCACCTATCAGGATCCTGAGCGCCTCGAGGCCGCCCGCGGAGGAGCCGATCCCGACGACATAGGTGGGGCTCGCATGGACGAGCGGCTCGCGGGGGGGCGGCGCTCCGGTGTTCGCCGCGCTCTCGGCGACCGGGCCAGGCGTACGAACATCCAGCCTGGGTGTGACCTGCGCAGTCGCTGGCTTCTTCTTCCTGCTCGATGGCCGCCTGGCGCGGGTGCTGTTCTTCGTGCTCATGGACAACAACAGACCGCGAGGGGATCGGGGTCGCGAGGATACCGGACGCGGGCGTAGGGGGCCATCCGGTACCACGCTGCCCGGGCCGGCGCAGGGGGGCCGCAGGCGCCGGCGCGCCCGCGACACGCCCGTGGCGGCGGCGCCGCTCGGCCGGGATCGCGCGCCGGGCGAGAGCGGGGGCTGCCGCGCGGGCCGGGGATCGTGCAGGATGCAGGGCGCCTCACGCGGACGGACGCAAGGGGCGGTCGAGAGTGCACAACGTGAACAAGCGCGAGAAGAACGGCCGCGGCGGGGGCGGGAAGGACGATCACGGCAAGGGCGGGGGCGAGCTCGCCGAGGCGGCGCGCGCGCTCGAGCGCGAGCTCATCCGCTTCGAGGAGCTCGCGGAGTCGGCGCGGAGGCTGCCCCTCGACACGCGCAAGGGGCTCGAGCGCGCCGCGAGGTCGACGACCGAGGCCGCGGAGGCGCAGCAGCGCGTGAGCGTGGCGCTCGGGTCGCTCATCGCGGCGATCGCCGCGGCGCGGGATCGCCACGAGGCGACGGCGACGGGGCTCGCGGGGCGCGGCGAGGAGATCAAGCGGCGGGCAGAGCAGCTCGGGGAGCTGTTCCAGCGCTTCGCGGCGCTCGGCGAGGAGGGGCGGAACATCAACCAGCTGGTCCAGGAGGCCGCGGCGCGCCAGCGCGAGGCGACGAGCCCCGAGCAGATCGGGGAGGTGGTGGCCGCCATGGACGAGGTCGAAGGGCGCATGGGGCGCCTCGCGGACGAGGCGCGCGGGCTGGCTCAGGCGGCGACGGAGGCGGGGATCGTGGACCTCGCGGAGCAGGCGGACGGGATGCGGCAGCAGGTGACCGCGATGCGGAACAAGGTGGGGCTCCTGAGAAAGGGGATGATCGCGCGGCTGTCGGGGACGGGCGGGGCGGGGCCGAACTAGGGAGCGGCGGATACGCCTTTGGGAAGTGAGGGGGGCTAGGACGACGGGGACCGACAGAGCGTGAAATAATGATCGAGCGACTTCTCACCCTTGAACGCGGCGCCGATGGACACGTCCTTTGAAACCCGGCGCATGAAGTCGCGCGTTCCGTTGTAGACAAAGAATTGGAGGCCTTTGCCGTTGGGAACGACCGGGGGCCAGCCGTCGGGCACGGGGCCGTCCGGGACCTGGAAATAATCGATCACGACCGCGCCGCGCTCCTGCCACGCCAGATTGCCCGCCGTCGGGAGCGCGACGAAGAAGCCAGGGCCAATCCAGGAGCGCGTGAACCCCTCGTTGTAACCAAAGAGCCGCGCGCTGCCGTCCTCGGGCAAGGCAAAGCGCTTCTCGAAGAAGCGGAGCAGGGACGGGAGAGGAAGACTGTTCCTGCCCTTGTGATGAACTGCAACACGACGCGGGGTGCCGTCCGGGACGAAGAAGTCGAGCGTGAGCGGGGGGGCGTGGAGCGCGGCGGTGTAGAGCGACCGCTGATCCGCGCGGGTCGTGGTCGACAGGGCGTGGAGGCGCTCGTCGTGCGTCAAGCCATCCAGGTGCTCCGCGAGGCGAGCTACCGGGGCGTTCTGGCGAAGAAGTTGGATGAGCTCCGACATGGGCAGAGGAGCCTAGCAGCGTTCCGCTTCGGCGCAGGCGGCCAGCCTCGCCTTGAAACGAGGCCGGCCGGGCGAGGCGCCATGTCGCGGCGAGCGATGCCTCAGCCGCAGTCGGAGGGAGTACGCAGCAAGGCCGCGGCGAGATCCGTCAAGTCGGCGCCGTCGAGACCCGCGGCGAAGCGGCGGAACGCCTGCTCGTCACCGCCCGTCAACGCATGGGCCGCGCAGACGGCGCGGGGGTGGACCGAGCGGGCCGCGGGCGCGCGGAGCACCCGAGTCAGGCCCTCCAGCGCCTCCTCGTTGCCTGCCGCCGTGGGCGCGGCAGAGGCCACCACGGCGCCAAGATCCGCGGTGAGGACATCGGAGACGTCGGTCCCGCGGAGCACGCCGGCGAAGAAGGCGCGCCACGCGGGGAGGGCGGCAGGGTCGAGCCCCTCCAGGTACGCCGCGAGGTGCCGGAGCGCGAGCACGCGCGCGCGCACCGAGCTCGACGCCAGCGCGACCTGGCCCCACGTGCGGAGCGCCGCGTCGGGCGGCAACCTGAACTTGGACAGGTACTGGAGCCGCGCGTCCGAGACGCCGCCGGTCGCGAGCCCGGTCCGCAGCGCGGACCAGTCGTCGGCGAACAGATCCTCGGGCGAGACGACGCTGCTGCACGCCGCGTAGCTGTCGACGTAGTCGAGCCCGTAGCTGTAGGGAGCCCCGGCGAAGATGCCGGTGAGCACGCTCGACCACGCGCCGCGGACCTCGACGTCGAGGCCCGGCGCGCTCGCGGCGTCGCACGCGGCGGCGAGCGCGACGGCCCGGGCCGCCTCGGCGTCGAGGCCGACCACGAACGCCTCGAGCTGCTCGGGCGCGAGCCCCGCGGGCAGGCCGCCCTGGAGCGCGGCGAGCTGGTGCGCGCCGCCGACGTCGAGGAAGCGCGAGACCGCGTCGGGATCCGACGGCATGCGGCGCGGGGCGAGCGTCGCGGCGTAGGCGTCGAGATCGCGCTCGGTGCTCAGGAAGGCCCACTCGGGGTGGCGATCCAGCGGATCGACGACGAGGAGCTCGGAAGGCGCCCCGGGCGCGACCTCGACGCGCTCGGCGGGCGCGAGCGTCTGCACGCGGGTGAGGCCGTCCCCGGCCACCCAGGCGAGCTCCAGCGGGGCGACGAGCGCGCCGTCCGGGTCGTGCAGCGTCACGAACGCCCCGCCGGAGGCCGCGGGCTCGACCGTGAGCCAGGGAAGCGCCCTGGCCGCGACCGCGCGCCGCGCGCGGGCCAGCGCCTCCGGGCCGAGCGCCGGCGCGAAGGCGTCGAGGAACTCGTCCGTGCCGATCGTCCCGAAGCGGTGCTCCTCGAGCACCCCGCGGAGCGCCGACCAGAAGGCGTCCTCGCCGGTGAGGCTGCGGATCTGGGTGAGCAGCCAGGCGGCGCGGCCGTAGGGGCCGCTCGTGTACTTCTCGCCCGGCGCGAGCGATGGATCGCGGACGGCATCGCCCGCGTGGGGGCCGAGCTCGTCGCCGTTCAGCGTCCCCGCGCCGCTCTCGTCCGTGTAGGCGCGGACGCCCTCCTGCTCGAGCAGCGTCGCCATGCCCTCCTTGATCCAGAGGTCGTCCCAGGTCTCCACCGTCACCAGGTCGCCGAACCACTGGTGCGCGAGCTCGTGCGTCGTGAGCAGGAGATCCGAGGCGAGCGCAGGCTCCGTGCTCCGCTCCTCGCGCTGGAAGCTGATGCTCGCGTGCTCGATCCCGCCCACCGAGAAGTCCGGCAGGAGCACGAGCGCGTACTTCTCGAACGGGTACGGCACGAGCAGCTCCTCGAAGCGGCCGATGGCGCGCGCGATCTCGTCCAGCATCTTGCCGTGATCGCCGGGCAGCCCGCGGCGGCGCCAGATCGCGATGGGGAGGTCCCCCTTCGCCCCGCGCTCGACCTCGAAATCGCCGATCGCGAACGCCATGAGGTAAGGCGGCAGCGGATAGGCGGTCTCGTAACGGACGAGGCGGCCCGAGGCCCCGAGGTCCTCGTCGCTCACGAGATCGCCGTTCGCGATCAGCGACTCGCCGCCGTCGACCCGCATCGCGACCGAGAACAAGGCCCGGTCCGAGGGCGCGTTGTGACACGGCATCCACCGCGACGCCCCGAGCGGCTCCGACACCGTGTAGACGGCGCGCACGGCGACGGGATCGCCCATGCGCGCCGGCACCGCGCGGAGCGCGTCGCCGGAGAGCGCCTCGTAGTCGATCTCGATCGCGATCGGCTCGCCGCGCGTCGCCTCGGGCACGCTCGAGAGATCGACCGCGAGCGCCGCGCGCGTCGGATCGAGCTCGTGCGGGAGGGCGCCGCCGTCCCTCTGCCGGACCTCCTTCACCTCGGCGACGGCGCTGTCGAGCACGACGACGCGCGGGCCGTCGCCGGTGACCGACAGCGTGAGGCCCAGCGTCGCGACGAGGCGGCCCCGCTCCCAGTCGAACTCGCCCCGGAGATCGTATCGCTCGACGTCGAACGCGCTCCCCTCGAGCGGCGCCGGGCCTTCCCCCGAGCACGCCGCGACGAGCGATCCAAGCAGCAGGCAGGCCACCCGGAACGCTCCGGGGCGGTGTTTCTGGACAGTGCAGTGCATCCGGTCTCCTTCGATCGGAAGAGGCGCTTCATCTCGCCCGCCGGAGGCCGCAGCCCGGTAACCCGAGCCCAGACAGGCGCAGCGACGCGTAACTGACCTATGGACAGTTACAGAACCCGCGCCCGCGGCCAAGCGGAGGTGACGCGCCGGAGATCGCGGCGTGGAGGGCCAGCGTTGAAAAAGCAGGGCGCTCGGTTGCGTGCGCCACGGCGCGCGCACCCTTGCGTACCCTGGGCGCAGCGCGTCTGCGTTTCGCCGTTCATTTGCAAGGGTTGCAGCGACCTATGCGAGGATGCTGCCCGCCATGGCACATCATCGAGAGGGGTGGAGGAGGGGGCGTCGGCTGGCCGCGCCCCTGGCTGTGAGCGCGGCGCTCGCCGTCGCGCTCGTTCCGAAGAGCTCGTCGGCTCAGACGTGGACCGGCGGGCGGACGACGCCGGTGCTCGACGAGATCGTCGCGATCGACAGGACCGGGGAGCCGCGCTGGCCCTACGGCGACGAGGACGTCGCCGAGGACGGCGCGGCGACGTTCGCGGAGCCGGAGCAGTCGATCGATTTCCGCACCGCCTACGCGGTCGCCGACGCCGGGCGGCTCTGGGTGCGCGCCTACGTGTCGGGGACGACCGCGATCGGCGCCCAGACGACGCTCTTCGTGTTCATCGACGCCGACAAGAACCGGGGGACCGGCGGCACGGCGAGGGCGCCCGAGATCGACCCGAAGTTCACGGCCGATGCGTCGATGGGCGGCTACGAGTACGTGCTCGGCGTGAAGGGCGACGGCACGCTCTCGGACGTCTGGAGGTTCGTGGAGCCGCCGGGGAGCTACGAGCGCGTCACGGTCACCGACATGCAGGTGGCCACCGAGGCAAGGACGGACGTCGATCCCCTGTTGCTCGGCGACGCGACGCGGGCATACGTGCAGGGCTCCATCGATCTCGCCATCGTGGGCGTCAGCGTGGCGTGCGCGGCGAACCTGTACTTCCGGTCGGTGAACGACGCCGCGGAAATCGGGCCGGGCGATCTCGACATCGGCCTCTCCGCCTCGTGCGTGGCCGACGACGGGGACGGCGACCGCGTGCCCGACGTGATCGTCCCGTCGTCCGGCTGCACCCGCGATGCGGACTGCGCCGGCGCGGGCGTGTGCGTCGCAGGCGACTGCGTGCTGCCGGTGTCGTGCGTCGACGACACCGACTGCGCCGGGGACGAGGACTGCTCGCCGGATCACCGGTGCATCCCCGCGCCGTCGGGCAGCTGCACGTCGAACGTCGATTGCGGCGGCCTCGTGTGCGTGGGCGGGCAGTGCAGCCCGTGCTCGCTCGGCGGCGACAGTTGCGGCCCGGACGCGCGCTGCGCGCCGACCGGGCGCTGCGTCGACGGCGCTGCGTCGAGCGGCGCGGGCGGGCCCGGCGAGCCGGATTTGCTCGAGGGCGATGCGGTCCAGGGCGGCGCCTGCGCTTGCACGACGGGGCCCGCGCCCCTCGGCGGCGGCGCCCTCTCGCTGCTCGCCGCCGGCGGGCTCGCGCTCGCCTGGCGCAGACGTCCCCGCCGCGGACCGGGGGCTGGCCGATGAAGAGGAGACCCATGCGCGCACGGACCACCGCCGCCACCACCTGCACGATCTTCACGATCCTCGCCGCCGCGACGGGCGCGTCGGCGCAGGAGACCGACATCGACATCGAGCGCTTCAAGCCCGCCGTCACGCACGACGCCTTCGTGGTCACCGAGGGCTCCGGCGTCCGGGAGCCCGAGGACCCCTGGGAGTTCGGGCTGCTGCTGAACTACGCGCGCAACCCGCTCATCGTCGCGACGGGCGACGGGGACCTGCGGACCCAGATCGTGAGCGGCCGCCTGGGCGCCGATCTCATGGCCTCGGTCACCATCGCCGAGCCGTTCGCGCTCGGCCTCGACATCCCGTTCTTCCTCTTCCAGTCGGGGGAGGGCTCGCCGTCGTTCGGGGGCATCGGCGACATCCGGCTCGTGCCGAAGCTGCGCATCCTCGACGACCGCGACTCCATCGGCCTCGGCCTCGTGGCCGAGCTGCGCGTGCCCACGCACACCGGCGATTTCTCGGGCGGCGCGCGCAACGTGGTGTTCTGGCCGCGCATCATCCTCGATCACCGGTTCGCGCCCGGCCTGCGGTTCGGCGTCAACGCGGGCGTCGCGATCCGCGAGCGGACGGCGTACGCGAACGTCGAGGCGGGGAGCGAGCTGACCTACGCGGCGGCCCTCGGTTACCGCTTCGGCGGCATCGACGGGAAGGTCGAGATCGGCGCCGAGGCGAACGGCGGCATCGGCTTCACCGCGGACGACCTGAAGGAAGAGGAGACGCCGCTCGAGGCGCTCGGCTACGTGAAGATCAACCCGAGCGAGGAGTGGGAGATCGTCGCGGGCCCGGGCATCGGCGTGCTGGCCGGCTACGGCGTGCCGATCTTCCGCGCGTTCGCGGGGGTGAAGTACACGCCGACCTCGCACGACCGCGACAGCGACGGGGTCGACGACGAGCGCGACCAGTGCCCCGACGTGCCCGAGGATCGCGACGCCGACTACGACAGCGACGGCTGCCCCGAGGAGGACGCCGACGACGATCAGGACGGCGTGGCGAACGCGGATGACGAGTGCCCGGACGAGAAGGAGACGATCAACGGCGTCGAGGACGACGACGGCTGCCCGGACAAGGGCGAACCGCAGGTCACGTACGAGCAGGGCCAGATCGTGATGCGGAATACCGTCCGCTTCCGGACCGGGTCGGCCGAGCTCGAGCCGGAGTCGTACAGGACCCTCGACCAGGTGGCGCTCGTCATGAAGGCGAACCCCGAGGTCGAGCGATTGCGGATCGAGGGGCACACCGACGAGACCGGCACGCGCGAGCTGAACCTCCGGCTGAGCCAGGAGCGCGCGGACACGGTCCGGAAGTACCTTATCCAGAAGGGCGTCAGCCCTGGCCGGCTCACGGCGGAGGGCTTCGGCCCGGACAAGCCGCTCGCGGAGGGCGACGACGACGCGAGCCGGGCGAAGAACCGCCGCGTGGAGTTCGTGGTCGAGAACTGAGGCGGGCTCCTCCTCGCGCGCGCGCTCTTCCACGAGGGCGCCGCGCGGGCGGCCGCCGCGCGTCAGACGCGCGTCAGAGGCGACCGCTGCCGCCCGTCAGAAGCGGCCCTGGATCCCCAGGCCGCCTCCGGTGGTCCCGACGGCGGGCGTGACCATGATCCGCGCCGCCGCGGGCTCGGCGTCGCCGAGCGACGTCACGAACAGCGCGACGCCGGCCGCGAGCCCGACCCCGCCGACCACGAAGCCGATGTTGGACAGCGTCGCCGCGCTCCTGGCGTCGCCGACCAGCGCCACGCCCTGATCGTCGCAGAGCGTCGCGGTCCGGCAGTGGTCGTCCTGGGCCCGGCCCCACCGCGCGCTGGCGATGAGCCCGAAGATCGAGCCGGTCACGACGCCCGCGACGCCGACGCCGCCGGCCACGAAGGCGAGGGTGCGGCGGGTGCTCGCGCCGTCATCGCCGTCGCCGCCCGCGACCGGCCGGAGCGGCGCCCCGGGCGCCGGCGCGGATGGCCCTCCGGGCTGCAGCGGGGCCGCCGCGGTCGCCCCGGCCGCCGCGGGGTCGTCCTCGAGCGGCGGGACCGCCACCGTGACGACCTTGCCGGGGCCGGCGGTCTGCGCCTCCACCGAGAACGGCTTCTTGCCGGGCGCGGTCGCCTCGATGCGGTGCGTGCCCGGGTCGACCGGGAGCGGCGCGCTCCACGCGCCGGCGTCGAGGACCGCGCCGTTGCGCCGCACGACGAGCCCGTCGGCCGGCGCGCTCACCGCGATGGCGAGGCGCTCGAGCCGCTTCTCCAGATCGGCCGCGCGGCGCGCCGCCTTCGCCTCGCGGTCGGCCTGGCCAGCCCGGCTCGCCATGTCCGCGGCCTCGCGGAACGCGGCCCAGGCGCTCGCGGTCCGGCCGAGCCGCTCGAGGCAGTCCGCCAGGTTCCACTGGGTGCCGTAGCCCGGGTCGAGCCGCTGGCTCGCCGCGAACTTGGGGCACGCCTCGACGAGCTTGCCCTGCGCGACGAGATCGCGCCCCTGGCGGAAGAGCGCCTCGGCCGCGGCGGCCTGATCCGCCGAGGGCTCCGCGCGGGCGACGCCCGCGGAGAGCGACAGGAGCGCGGCGACACACCACGCGACGCGGCTATTTCCTCGATGTCTCGTCATCATCATTCCTCGGGGGCCTGGGAGTCGACGGCGGCCTGGCCGCGGGCGGCCTCGGCGCGGGCGGGCGCGCGAGGGCGCCCGCGCTCGCCGACGCAGCGACGCGCGCGGTCGCCGAGGGCGGCGCCTCGGGCGTCGATGACGCCGCGGCCGGCGCGTCCCCCGGCGCCGGCGCGTCGGCGCGCGGCGGCTCGGCCTCGGCGCGAGGCGCCGGCCTCGTCTCGGCGCCCGCGGACGGCGGCGGCGGCTCGGCCTCGGCGCGCGGGGGCTCCGGGGCGGCCGAGGGGGCGGCCGGGGGCGACCCGCTGCGCACCGCGAGGTAGACGCCGGCCCCGCCCGCGATCGCGGCGGCCAGCACGCCGCCGGCGACCAGGGCGATGGGCGCGCGCGACGCCGGGCGCTCGCTGCGGCTCGACAGCCCCATGCTCGTGGCGGGCGCCGTGCCCGACAGCGCGTGCGGCCCGGCCGGCGCGCCCGACAGGCGGGGCGGGCCCGACGCGGTGTCGAACGGCGCGCCCGACAGGCGCGGCGGGGTCGACGCGGCGTCGAACGGCGCGCCCGACAGGCGCGGCGGTCCCGAGGAGGCCCCGAACGGCGCGGCGGCCCCGAACGGCGCCCGCGACGCGCGCACGGCGGCGTCGAGCGGCACGAGCATCGCCTCGACGATCGCCTCGCCGTGCGGCAGGAACGCGCGCAGCGCCGCCGCGAGCTCGCCGGCGCTCGCGGTGCGGCCGGCCGGATCGATGATCAGCGTCCGGTGCACAACGTGGGCGACCTCCGGCGGCACCCACGGCGCGATCTCCTGGATCCAGCGCACGGGGGTCGTGCAGATGGCCAGGACGAGCTCGCCGAGGCCGGTCAGGTGCTGGTTGGGACGCTGCCCCGACAGGGCGTGGTACAGGCTGATCCCGAGCGACCAGAGGTCCGAGCGCGCGTCGATGGCGCCGCTGCCGCGCGCCTGCTCGGGCGACATGTAGAGGGGCGAGCCGAGCAGCGCGCCGCTCTTCGTCATCCCGCCGTTGCCGAGGCTCTGGTCGGTCATCTTGGCGACGCCGAAGTCGAGCAGCTTGACGATGCGCTGGCCGCCCTGCTTCCGCGCGAGGAACAGGTTCGCCGGCTTGATGTCGCGGTGGACGACGCCGGCCTCGTGCGCGCGCTCGAGCCCGAGGCACGCCTGCAGGCCGATGCGCAGCGCGAGATCGACCGGCAGCGGGCCGAGCCGCTCGATGAGCGCCTGCACGTCCTCGCCGTCGAGGAACTCCATCGCGATGTACGGCGAGCCGGTCTCGCGGTCGCGCCCGGTGTCGAACACCTGCGCGATGTGCTCCGACTCGACCGCGCCGACCGCGCGCGCCTCGCGCTGGAAGCGGCGGAGGAGCTCGTCGTCGGCGGCCTGGCCGAGGATGACCTTCACCGCGACGCGGCGGCCGGTGCCGGTGTGCCGCGCCTCGTAGACGGCGCCCATGCCGCCCTGGCCGAGCAGCCGGAGCATCGCGTAGCGGTCGTCGAGGACTCGACCGATCATGACGGGAGGCCCGGAGCGTCGGCGACGGCCGCCTTGGCGAGCGCGTCGGCGGAGCGTGAGGCGGCGGCTTGGGGGCGAGCCCTCTTCACGGCTGCAGGCTAGAGCACCTCCGCCCCCGCGTCATCCCTCGCCGCAGCACCTGCACCACGGCAGCCTCACGAGCGTGTGGCGCGACGTCTCGAAGGTCGAGAGGTCCTGGATCAGGAGCCGGCCCCCGAGCCTCGAGGGCGTGTACGCCGAGAGCACCTTGAGGGCCTCCATGGCCACGAGCTGGCCGAGCAGCTGCCCCATCGCGCCGGCGTGGGGCGCGGGCTCGGCCCGGAGGGCCGCCGCGGGCAGGGGGCTCAGCGCCTCGGCCATCGCGCAGACCCGGCAGGCCGTCTCGCCCGGGAACACGAGGGGGCCGAGGACGGCCGTCGCCCCCGCGAGGTGCGCGAAGAGCGAGGTGATCCGCGCGCGATGGCCGAACTGCGCGACGCGCGAGAGGAGCTCCGCGTCGTCGCCGCGCACCGCCGCGACGAGGAGGTGGGGGCGCTCGTCGGGCGCGAGGAGGTCGTCCGAGAGGAGCGCGGCGGCGGGGCTCTCGTCCACCCGGCACAGCGGCGCGCGCTCGCGGATCAGCGCCGCCACGGCGCCGCGGCGGGGCGCGCCGAGCGCCGCTTGCCCCCGCGCCTGGACGACCGCGACGTCGCGCGGGTCGATCGCGCCGCCGCGCGCGTCGATCAGGCGCAGCGCCGAGACCCCCGCCGCCGCGAGCGCGAGGGCGGCCGCGGCGCCCCAGGGCTCCGGGCCCACGACGAGCACGCGCGCGCTCGCGATCCGCTGGGCCGCCTGCTCCGGGGCCGAGGACCACCTGCGCAGGAACTCGCCTTGCCCGCGGAGGCGCTCGCGATCGACGGACGGCGGCGCGTCGGGCGCCGGCTCGACAAGCCCGCGCGCCTCGAGCAGGTCGAGGAACGCGGTCACGCTCCGCGGCGAGTAGTCGGCGAGCGCCTCGACGAGCGCCTCGCGGTCGCGCGACCCGTCGAGCAGCGGCGCCATCCGCTCGAGGAACGCGCCCACGTCCGCGCCGGTGAGCTGGAAGCTGCCGAGATCGGAGCGGAGGATGACGCCCACGTCCGTGGGCGTGATGCTGGCCGAGCGGCTGAGTCGAATGCTGGGCATGGTGCTCTCCGACGATCCCTGTTCAGGCCTGCTGGGCCCCGGTCCGGCCCTCTGCCGGCGCGGGCTGACCGATGCAGACGAGGTACATGGCGTCCTCCTCGGCGGGGAGCGCCAGGAAGCGCTTGAGCTCCTCGTCGTAGAAGCCGCCGATCGCCACCGGGCCGAGGCCCATGGCCGTCGCGACGAGATAGAGGTTCTGGCCGAGGTGCCCCGCGTCGAGCCACAGGAAGCGATAGCCGCGCTGGCCGTACTTCCACATCGTGCGGAACGGGACCGCCGTGATGACGACCACGACGTTGGCGTTCAGGACCATGTCCTGGTCCACGGCCAGCTCGGCGAGCGCCGCGTGGGTGACGCCCTCCCGGCGGAGCTCGAGCTCGTGCGCGCGCGCGTCGTAGTGGTGCAGGCCGTCCGGGACCCCCTCGACGGCCTGCGTCGCCACGTAGATCTCGAGCGGGTACCGGGCGCCGGCCGAGGGAGCGGGGCGATCGTGGCTCCACTCTCCCTCGATTTTTCGCATGCCACTGACGCCGTAGCTCGCGTGGAGGAGCCGCCCGAGCGTCGCCGCCGGCATCGGCCCGAGGGCGAAATCGCGGACCGATCGCCGCCGCTCCAGCACCGCGCCGAGCGGGGCGTCGATCGAGAAATCGCGCCCGGGCAGCGGCGTGCGCGTGGAGCCGGCGTACGTGCGGAAGCGGAGCGGCTGGAGATCCTTGTCGAACGGCGGCTCGATCCCCCGCGATCTCACGTGGGAGGACTGGAGATGATAGAGCCGCGCGACGTCCGCCTCTTTGCTCCTTGCCATGGTGTCCTCTCTCAGGCCATCGGGTGAGGGTCAGGGTTGATCCCGCGGGGGGCCATCGCGCGGAGGCGCGGATTGCCGAGCCGCGCGCGCTCGTGGCCGAAGTGGATCTGTTGGAAGTCGGGCCCGAGGGCCCGGGCGACGCGGAAGGGGGTCGGCGCGAGATCGGGCGACGTCACGTCCACGATCGCGATGCGCAGCCCCGCGGCCTCCACGCGCCGGGCGAGCTCGGACAGCGAGACCTCCTCGGGCTCCTCCAGCTCGGCGGCGGTCACCGTCCCTCCGCGGCGGAGGAAGTCGAAGGCCGCGGCGCGGCTCGGGGGAATGTAATAGACCGCGTGATCCTCGAGCGAGCGCACGTCCTCCGGCCGCTCGGGGACGGCGACCGCCTCGCCCGTCATGAGACGGAAGACGTAATGGCCTATCTGTCCCTGCTCCAGGATGGCTTTCCTGATCGCGGTGAGGGGGCTCAGGTGGGCGGAGACCGAGACCACCGCGCCGGGCCAGCGCTTGCCGTCGCCGTAGCCCACGCACATGACCACGGGCACCGCGATGCCGGCGTCGAGGAGGTACAGCTCGATCCGGGCGCCGCGCTCCTCGAGCTGCCGGGCGATCTCGTGCACCTCGCGGTCGACCGTGTCGTCGGGCAAGATCCGCTGCCCCGGCCGGCGAGCGAGCCACGAGATCATGAACGCGTCGCGCTCGATGAGCTCGAGCGCGGCGCCCATCGACGCGGCCTCGAGCGTCGCGCCGGCGGCGAGCCCGTTCGAGGTCACCTCGCAGAAGGTGTCGGGCCCTGCGCAGTAATTGTAGTAGGTCGGGAGCGCCGGCACGTACACGGGTGCGTGGGTGTCCAGCCAGCGCCCCACGGCCCACGCGATGGGCGTGGCCGGATCGAGCCGCGCGAAGGGGAACTCGGGCCTCGCGTACTGCTCGTCGGCGTAGAGGCTGAGCCGCTCCGGAGCGATGAAGTCGCCCTTCATCTCGGCGACCGGGGCGCGGAGCAGCGCCTGCTCGTCGAAGATCCCGGCGGAGTAGCGCTCGACCGCCTCGCCGGTCGCCCGGACCAGGGCCTCGACGGCCGTGAGGCCCTTTCCGGTGCCGACCTGCCGCTCCTCGCCGCGGTGAGCGTGCTCCGAGCCGTCGGTGAAGTCGCTGAGGACGGCCATGGCCGTGACGGGCGCTTCGGGGGCGAGCGCCGGGCTCGTCGCGCTCAGGGCGAGGTGCTGGACGATGCCGACCCGCGCGTCGACGATGCCGGCGAGCATCCGCCGGAGCGCCGCCGGGTCGCGCGCGTCGCGGAGGTGCACGCGCGGGCGCCTCCGCGCGCTCCCCCTGCGCAGGGCGCTTTCGGCGCCGCCGCAGACCGGGCACCAGGGCATCTGCAGGACGGCGTGGAACGACGCCTCCAGGTCGATCAGGTCCTGGACCAGGAAGCGCCCCGCGAGCGGCGAAGCGACTCGGGTGACGAGCAGATCGAGGGCCGCGAGCGCGACGGCGTGGCCCAGGAGCGCCGGCACCGGCGCGAGGTAGGTGCGCGCGCGGCGCCCTGGGCGCCCGGCGAGGAGCGACGCCTGGAGCGCGTGATCCGCCTCGGGTTGAGCGCTGGTGGCGAGCCTCCGGAGACGGCAGCAGTCCCAGCACGCTGTATGGCCCGGCACGACGGCCGGGCCGATCACGGCCTCGAGCCCCTCGAGGTGCGCGCTGAGCGAGACGACGGAGGCCTCGTGAGCGAAGCGGGCGACGCCCTGAAGGACGAGGAGATCATCGCCCGGGACGCACGCGAGGATCAGGTCCCATCGGGTGTCCTCCAGGGCGAGCGGCCGACCGGCCTCGGCGATCAGCGTCCCCGGCGTGACCGCGCAGCCGGGAGCGAGCCGCGACAGCGCGACCGAGAGCGAAGCCGCGCGATCCTCCCCGAGATCCCCCTCGGTGAAGGGGCCGAGATCGTCCGCCGTGACCTCCCTGTCGTCGAGGACGTGGAGCGCGCCGACGCCGGCGGACGCGAGCTCGGTGGCCGCGACGGCGCCCCACGGCTCGAGCCCGACCACGAGGACACGCGAACGCGCGAGCTTCTCGTGCGCCTCCGCCGGCGCGGCGGTCCCCCCGAGCGACGAAGCGGCGATCGATGCGCTGGGCAGTTGGATGGTCACCCGAGATCTCCAGGAAAGGGCAGCGCGGCGGCGTCTCGACCGGCGCCGCGCTGCACCTTCGGTAAACAGGTTCAACAGGTTCAACCCTGGCATTCGCGGAGCGGCGCCCCGACAAGCAAAGGAGAGGGGAACCTCGCGCGCGGCTGGCGCGCGAGCTCGCGTGATCGTGGCGAGCCCAGGAAGACGGGAAGATGCTTTTGGGGTCCCCCGCGCTCCTCGCCTTTCCCGGGAGCTCGATAGCTCGGCCTCGCCGGCCTTCGGGCTAACTTCAGCGTTACCTGTGGCCGCACCTGTGGCCGCCGCAGTTGTGGCCGCCGCAGCGGTGGCCGCCGCAGCGGTGACCGCCGCAGTTGTGGCCGCCGCAGCGGTGGCCGCCGCAGTTGTGGCCGCCGCAGCTACAATTGCAGCTCCAACCACAGCTCCAGCCGCAGTTACAGCTACAGTTGTAGCTGGCCGGATTCGCTATTTCCATTTCCTCCAGCCTGCTCGACAAATCGTCGATGGCATTGCGGAGCTCCTTTATCGATACATCCAGGTCCTTCGGCGCGCCATTTTCGTTGTTCGAATCACTCATCGCAGAGCCTCCCACGAGTAGGTGAGGCACGCAAAGGGTGTTCGTCAATCCGATGGCTCATTGCCTGACGACGGAAGTCGAGGTGATTCCCTGTCATCCAGGCCCGTCGGGGTCGTGGGCCGCTGATGAATCTGCGGGTCAATCGCGGTGCTCGGGAGAGAGGGATTTGAACTGTAAAGGCGCCAAGGACGCCAGGGAGAAAATAGTCTCGGCTCTCTTGGTGTCCTCGGCGTCTTGCGTTTTTCTCGTCCGGGCCGCCGTGCCAGATTTTGGCGAGCTCGCCTGTGATCCGGAGCGACCACGCGCGCGGGCCGCAGCGCCGAGAGGGGCGCCCGGGACGGAGCGCTTACCTCGCATCCACCCCGCTCGCGGGCCGCGGCGCCGCGGAGGGCTCCTCGGCGCTCGCCGCGGCCGAGATCACGTGTTCTGGCTGCTCCGTGCTCGAGAGAGGTACGGTGTTCGCCGGCGCGCGCTCAGCGCGACACGAGCAGCCAGGCGATCACGCTCCCCAGCGTGAAGAACAGGATGCCAGCGCCGGCGAGCACGGCGCGCGACGTCCGCCGCTCGATGAAGCTGGCGGCCGCCCGGAGGCTGGCCGGAGCGGCGATGCCGAGGCTGCTGTCCCGCGCGCCCACCTTCTGCATGGCGGCGTCGAGCGCCACGAGCACCGCGCGCGCGTGGGGGAAGCGGTGATCCGGATCCTTGGCGAGCAGGCGCATCACGACCGCCTCGAGCGCGGGCGGGACGACGATGCCGGGGGAGCGCTCGGCGATCGGCGGCGGCTCGGTCGATCGGTGCTGCGCGAACAGCGCCGAGGGCTCGACCGCCGTGAAGGGGTGCTGGCCCGCGAGCATCTCGTAGAGGATGATGCCGAGCGCGTAGAGATCGGCCCGCCGGTCGACCGAGCGCATGCCGAGCGCCGCCTCGGGCGCCATGTACGCCATCGTGCCGAGCAGCACCCCGGCGTTCGTGAGCGAGCGGCGCGAGCCCTCGTCCGTGAACGAGAACTGCTCGATCGGGACCTTGGCGAGGCCGAAGTCGATGAGCTGGACGCGCTCCTCCGGCCCGTCGAGGACCATGATGTTGAGCGGCTTCACGTCCCTGTGCACGATCCCGAAATCGTGCGCCGCGTTCAGCGCCGTCGCGATCTGGCGCGCGATGTTCGCCGCGCGCGGCGGGGGGATGGGGCCCTGGTCGATGAGCTTGCGCAGCGTGATGCCGCGGATGAACTCCATCACCATGAACCACGCGCCGTCGTCGAGCTGGTTGATCTCGTAGACCGCCGCGACGTTGGGGTGGAAGATGTGGCGGCCGGCGATGGCCTCGCGCTCGAACCGCTCGATGAGCTCCGGCAGCTCCTCGGCGTCCGGGTGGAGCACCTTGACGGCCACGTCCTCGCCGGTCGCGAGCTTCGTGGCCCTGAAGACGGCGGCGATGCCGCCCATCGCGATGAGCTCCTCGATACGGTACCGGTGGAGGAGCGTGCGCCCGATGAGCGTCATGGCCCGCTCGTGCGCCGCGGAGCTCGCCTGACCACCCGCGAGGACCATGGGCCCGGTCATGCGGCGGCGCCTCCAGGCCGAGCCCCTCGCGCGCAGGCCGCGCCGCCGCGCAGGGCGGGCACAGCCGCGCCGCGCCCACAAGGCGTCTCGCGGTGGAACGGCCGTTCCACCCTTGCTGACATCATACGCTCACGCACCGGGCGTTCCGAGGGTAGCGCCCCTCCGTGCCCAGCGCCATCGCCACGGTTCGGCGCTCGCGCGGGGGCGCTTCCCGCCCGCGCGCCGAGGCTGGAGCTCACGGAGCACGGGTGAGCCGCGCCTCCCGAGCGAGCCCGGGAACGGCAGCGCTCGCCGCCCTCGGCGGGGGCTGCCCGCGGATCGTCGTGCCCTCGTCGCCACGCGCCCGGGATTCGACCGCTCCGCCGTGACGGAGAATCGCCGGGCTGCGCCGTCTCCTGCTCTGAAGGCACAGGCGCATCGTGCCTCCGGCCGGACAGCGCGCCAGGAGCCCTCATGGCCTGTGGCCCGCGGCGGCGCGAACAAGGAGAGACGCTGGAAGAGACGCTGGATACGAGATGCGGAGTCGCGCCCGCACCCCCGTTGAGAGAGGCCCCATTGCGCGCCGGGCGGCGCCCGCCCGTCGCCGGCGGAGCGCGACCACCTCTCGGCAGATCCCGCGACCTCGCCGGAGCTCCGGCCCCGCGCGCCGGCCGGACGGCCGAGCCGGCTCTGGCGGGCGTGCGCCCGCTGTTCTGCCACGAGCAGCCCACATCGGCGCCCGTCGTGCGTGGACGAACGCCGTTTGAGCAACACGCCAAGTTCGCAGATGCGTTTTCTCGACGGGCTCGTGTAGCCTGTATTCGTGGAGGTTTCCATGCAGAGCACAATGCGTCGCACCGTTCTCCTCGCGCTCTTCTCCGGACTTTCCGTGGCAGCTTGCTCCTCTCCCGATGCGTCGAGCCTCTTCGCTACCGGCGGCTCCGGACCGGGGAGCGCGACCTCCGCGAGCGGAGGCGAGGGCGGCGCCCCGGGCGACGGGGGCGCGGCGGGCGTGGGCGGCGACGGCGGCGGGGGCGAGGCGGGCGCGGGCGCGGGCGCGGGCGCGGGCGCGGGTACCGGGGGCGCCGGCGCGGGGCCCGTCATCGTCGACGAGCCGCCGGTGTGCGGCGATGTCTACGTCGACTGCGACGCGGACGAGGAGCACAGCTGTGAGATCAACGTGACGAACGACGCCCTCCACTGCGGCACGTGCCCCGTCGTGTGTGACGGTATCTGCCGGGCCGGCGTCTGCGCCGGCACCACAACCCACGTCTCCGGCCAGCAAGATCCGCTGTACATCGCGGTCTCCCGCGGCACCGTGTTCTGGACCAACGGGGAGCAGGGCGTCGTCAGGCAGTGGTCGCCCGGCGAGGCCGTCGCGATCAACCTCGCCATCGATCAGCCGGAGCCGGCCGACATCAAGGCCGACGACACCCACGTCTTCTGGGCCAACCAGGGTCGGAGCGGCATGAACGACGGCCAGGTGATGAGGGCGCGCATCGGCGGCGAGGAGGCGCCGATCGCCCTCGCCGCAGCGCAGGCCGCCCCGTTCGGCGTCGCGCTCGACGACGAGTTCGTCTACTGGACGAACCGCGAGCGCGGCGGCTCCGTGGTCCGCGCGCGAAAGGACTCGGACGGCAATGGACCGTTCGTCACCATCTCGAACCGCGGGGGGACGACCCACGCCCTCGCGGTCGACGCGACCCATGTCTACTGGACGGTCCGCGACGAGATCGGCCGGGTGATGTCCGCGCCCAAGGACTCCACGGGCGAGGGTCCGTTCAACGAGCTGGCGACCGAGCAAGGCGAGGTGCGCGAGATCGCGATCGACGCGACGCACGTGTACTGGACGACCAGCAGGACCGGCACGGTCATGCGCGTGGCCAAGACCGGAGGAGAGCCGCCGGCGATCATCATGGAGCAGGAGAACCCGAGGGGCATCGTCGCCGACGCGACGGGCGTCTACTGGACCGACCCGACGTCGCCGCACATCATGCGGATGCTGCCGAACGGCATCATCGGGGCCTTCGCCGCCAGGGAGCTGTCGCCCTTCGGCATCGCCCTCGACGCGAACCGCGTCTACTGGACCAACGGGCTCGGCATGGGCGGCACCATCGTGAGCGCCCCGAAGTAGAGGTCGCGCGTGGAGGCCGGGGCGCGGCGTGCTACAAGCCCGCCCCGTGCTGCTCGAGACGTTCGCCGTCGGTCCGCTGGGTTGCAACTGCTCGATCGTCGTCGACCCGGCCAGCAAGGCCGCGGTCGTCATCGACCCCGGGGGCGATTTCGACAAGATCCGCGCGCGCCTCGAGCGGGCCGGGGCGACGGTCGCGGCCATCGTGCACACGCACACCCATATCGATCACGTCGGCGCCACCGCGCCTCTCCAGCGCTGGTCGGGCGCCGCGGCGCGCATCCACGAGGCCGATCGCTTCCTCTATGATCTGCTCCCCGACCAGGCGGCGCTCCTCGGCATCGCGCTGCCGGAGCGCTGCGAGCTCGACGGCGACCTGAACGACGGCGCGGTCGTGAAGGCCGGCGGGCTCGATCTGCACGTGCTCCACACGCCGGGGCACACGCCGGGCAGCGTGTCGTTCCTGGCCCTCTCGACGACGGGCGCGGTGGCGTTCACGGGGGACACCCTGTTCCGGCGCAGCGTCGGCAGGACCGACCTCTGGGGAGGCGACGCGCAGGCGCTCTTCACATCCATCCGGGGCAAGCTGCTCACGCTCGACCCGTCGACCCGGGTGGTGACCGGACACGGCCCCTCCACGACCATCGGTGAGGAACGCGACACAAACCCTTATTTGCGTGCGTGATCCGCCGCCGGCCGATCGCGCTGTCGCTGGGGCGAAGACGTGTAAAGCGGGAACGCTGGAACTGGAACTGGAACTGGAAGAAGAGCCCCGGCATCTTCGCGCCTTCCCGCCTTGAACAGCCCGCGCGCCGGCGCCGCTTTCTCGCGAGAAAGTGCTTGCATCCTGGCAGGATTCTTCCGAAAAATGCCGCACGACGAGAGCGCGCACCGGCTCCCTTGAGCCGGATCGATCGCCGTCCGTCGCGGAAGTCGAGCACGATGAGCACCGAAAGCGCGTCCGCCACGAAGGTCGATCTCGAGATCCTCCCCACGCAGCACCCTCTCGGCGACGCGGAGCGCGCGCAGCGCATGCAGAACCCTGGCTTCGGGCGCGTGTTCACGGAGCACATGGTCGTGATCCCGTACGCCGCGGACAGGGGCTGGCTCCGGGGGCAGCTCAAGCCGTACGCGCCGCTCACGCTGGATCCCGCGGCCATGGTGCTGCACTACGGTCAGGCGATCTTCGAGGGGTTCAAGGCGTACCGCCAGCCGGACGGGCGCATCAGGACGTTCCGGCCGGAGGCGAACGCGCACCGCTTCAACAGCTCTGCCCGGCGGCTCGCGATGCCGGAGATGCCGGTCCCGCTGTTCGTGAGCTCCGTCGACGCCCTGATCCGCCAGGATCGCGCGTGGGTGCCCGCGGCGGTGGGCGAGAGCCTGTATATCCGACCGCTGATGTTCGCGACCGAGGTGGCGCTCGGGGTGAGGTCGTCACGCGAGTACGATTTCCTGGTGATCGCGTCTCCCGCGGCCGCGTATTTCCCCCAGGGCGTGAAGCCGGTGACGGTCTGGATCTCGGAGGATTTCGTCAGGGCGGCGCCGGGCGGCACGGGCGCGGCCAAGTTCGCCGGCAACTACGCCGCGAGCCTGCTCGCGCAGATGAACGCCGCGGCGGAGGGCTGCGCGCAGGTGGTCTGGCTCGATGCGGTGCATCGCAAGGTCGTCGAGGAGATGGGGGGAATGAACATCTTCTTCGTCTACGAGGAGGGCGGGCGCACGGTGCTCGTGACGCCCGAGCTGACAGGCACGCTCCTCCCGGGCATCACCCGCGACAGCATCATCCAGCTCGCCCGGGATTTCGGCTATGGCGCGGAGGAGCGCAGGGTCACCTTCGACGAGTGGCGCGCGGCGGTGCGCGAGGGCCGCATGACCGAGGCGTTCGCGTGCGGCACGGCCGCGGTCATCACGCCGATCGGCGCCGTGAAGTCCCGAGAGGAGAGCTTCGCCATCCACAACAACGAGACGGGGCCGGTGGCGGCGCGCTTCCGCGAGGCGCTGCTCAACATCCAGCACGGCCTCGCCCCCGACCGGCACGGCTGGATGCACGACGTGGTCTGACGAGGATCCCGCGCGGGCGTCGCGCGGCGCGGGCTCCTCGCGCGGCGCCTACTCCGTGGCCGGCGATCGCTTGGATTTCGCCGTCAGGCCGTACTCGTGCAGGCGGTACTGGATGGTGCGTATGCTGATGTCGAGGAGCTCGGCCGCGCGCGTCGTCGAGCCGTTCGTCGCCTCGAGCGTCGACAGGATCGCATAGCGCTCGATCTCCGCCATGGTGGCGCCCGGGACCCGCAGGGCTCCCTTGGCGACCGGCGCCGCGTCGATGGGGAGGTGCTCCGCGTCGATGCGCGTCTCGTCGCAGAGCACGACGGCCCGCTCGATCGCGTTCTCGAGCTCGCGCACGTTCCCCGGCCACCGGTGCGCGATGAGCTTCGCCCGCGCCTCATCGGTGAACCCCTCGATCTTGCGGTGGTTCTCCGCGGCGAACCGGCGGAGGAAGTGATTCGCGAGGAGCAGCACGTCGGTGTCGCGGACGCGCAGCGGAGGCATGTCGATGTGGACGACGTTGAGCCGGTAGTAGAGGTCCTCCCGGAAGTGGCCCTCCTGCACGGCCGCCGCGAGATCGCGGTTCGTGGCCGCGATGAGCCGCACGTCGACCGACACGGTGTCGTTCCCGCCGACGCGCTCGAACTTCCGCTCCTGGAGCACGCGGAGCAGCTTCACCTGCGTCGACGGCGCGATCTCCCCGACCTCGTCGAGGAAGAGCGTCCCGCCGTGCGCCTGCTCGAACCGCCCGATGCGCCGCTTGTCGGCGCCGGTGAACGCGCCGCGCTCGTGGCCGAACAGCTCGCTCTCGAGCAGCGACTCCGCGAGCGCCGCGCAGTGCAGCGTCACGAACGGGCCCTTGACGCGCGGGCCCTTCGCGTGGATGGCGCGCGCGAGCTCCCCCTTGCCGGTGCCGCTCTCGCCGGTGATGAGCACCGTCGCCCGCGCGCCCGCCACCTGCCGGGCCATCCGGTAGACCTTCTGCATCGCCGGGCTCGTCCCGATGAGCCCCTCCACGCCCTCGCCCTCGCGCTCGCGCAGCTGCCGGCGGAGGTTCTCCGCCTCGACCCGGAGCGCGCTCCGCTCGAGGGCGCGCTCGAGAGAGAGGAGGAGCGCGTCGAAGTCGACCGGCTTCGTCAGGTAGTCCTCGGCCCCGGCCCGCATCGCCTGCACCGCCGAGCTCACGTCGCCGAACGCGGTGACGACGATCACCGGCAGCGATGGGTCCTGCTCGCGGAGCTTCCCGAGCAGCGTCACGCCATCCATGTTCGGCATCTTCAGATCGGTGACCACGACGTCCGGCGGCCGCTCCGCCGCGACCTCGAGCGCCTCGACGCCGTCCGCCGCTGCGTCGACGGCGTAGCCCTCCTGTCGCAGGAGCTTCTCCAGCCCCGAGCGCGCGCTCGCCTCGTCGTCCACGACGAGCACCCTCGAGCCCTGCCTCTTCTCAGCGTTCATGTCGTCCCTTCCGAAGACCGCCAGAGGATACCGCGCCGCGGTCGATGGAGGCGCGTCGCGGCTCTCCTCCGGCTGCGGCGCGCCTCCGTCGGCGACGGCGCGGCAGGCAAGCACCGCCCGGAGGGTGGCGCAAGGGCCGCGGGGCGAGCGGCGCGTCGCGTGGGTCTGCTGGAGAGGACGAGGCGCCGTCAGCGGCTCTCGGTTGCGTCGACGTTGTCGCGGATGCCGGCGCCGAGGTCCGCCAGCTCCGCGGCGAGCATCACGGTGAGATCGTCGGCCGTGACGATGCCGGTCACGTTGCCGTTGTGACGGACGATCGGCAGCCGCCGGACGCCGCGATCGCGCATCAGGCGGAGCGCCGTCTCGATGCTGTCGGTCTGCTGGAGCGTCGTGGGATCGTACGTCACGATCTCGGACACGAGCGTCTTCCCGGGGTCGCGCGCGTCGGCCATCACCCGCATCACGAGATCGCGATCGGTGAGGATGCCAATGGCGCGCGCGCCCTGCGTGACGACGACGCAGCCCACGCGGAAGTCGCGCATCCTGCGCGCGACGTCGATTGCGGTCTCGGTGAGCTCTGCGCACACGGCGCCATGTTCAAATCGGCACAGGGACATGCCCGGACCTTGTGCACGAGGCGCGCCACGCCGGCCCCCGCCCGGCTCCCTGCCCCCTGCGTCGCGCGCCTGCGTCGACGGCGCGCCGCAGGCCCGGGATCCATGGCGGAGAGAGGCCGCGCCGCGGCCTGCCCGCCGGCCGCGGCGGGGTGACGGATCGCAGCGGTTGCACGGGGGCGCAAGCCGTTCGCCCGGGCGGGCGCTCGCCGGGGGCTCAGGCCGGGATCGGGGACGGGAGCGGACCGGGGGCCGCAGCGCTCGGCTGCGCGCGCGCGGCGCTGGAGGACACCGCCTCCACGCTGGAGCGCAGCTCGGCGCTCAGGGCGGAGTAGTCCACCGGCTTTGTGTGCACCACCGCCTCGGGGACGAGCCCTCGCCCGAGCCGCGCCACGAGCTCGGGGTAGCCGGTGAGCACGAAGAGCGGGAGATCCGGCCGGAGCGACCGCGCGAAGCGCGCCACCGCGATGCCGTCGGCGTGGGGCATGCGGAAGTCGGTCACCAGGATGTCGGGGACCGGCGTCCGCGCGAGCCGCGCGATCGCGAAGGCGCCGTCGGTGGCCAGCTCCACCCGGAAGCCGTCGTCCTCGAGCAGGCGCGCGAGCAGGCGAGCGGTGCGGATGTCGTCATCCACGAGGAGGATCAGCGGCTCTTCGATGATGCTGCGTGGTTCCACGCCGGGCGATCTACCAACTTGCGTGCCAGCGCCGGCGTGCGGCCCGCGCGCCGCGGACGGCGGGGAGCTCAGCCGGAGAGGCGGATCGGCAGCGTCACGCGAAACAGCGTCTTCCCCGGGCGGCTCTGGAAATCGAGGGTCCCGTCGTGATCGGTGATGATGCGGTGTGCGATGGCCAGGCCGAGCCCGGTGCCGTCCGGCTTCGTCGAGTAGAACGGGTCGAAGATCGGCGCGTCCGGGCTCGCGACCCCGGGGCCGTCGTCCTCCACCTCGAGGAGCACGTGGCGCGGCTTCCGGCGCGCGCGGAGGGTGACGGTGCCGCCTCCGGCCGCCCCCGCCGCCTCCATCGCGTTGCGGAGGAGGTTCAGCAGGACCTGCTCGATCCTGGCGGGATCGAGGTCGAGCACCATGTCGGTCGAGGGCAGATCGACCTTCACCTCGGCGTGCGCGCCGGCGCCGTCGCCGTCCGACGCCACGGCGACGCGCGCCGCCCGCTCGCAGAGCGAGACGACCGACGTCGGCTTCACGACCAGCGGCCTCGGCCGGGCGAAGTCCAGGAACTCGCTCACAAGCTCCGACAGGCGGCGGATCTCGTCGCGGACGACCTGGATGGCCTCCACGGTGTCCGGGTCGTTCATGCCGGCGCGCGCGAGCCCCCGCTCGAGGAAGGTCACGTGCAGCTGCGCGCCGTTGAGCGGGTTCCTGATCTCGTGCGCGAGGCCGGCCGCGAGCGTCCCCACCGCGGCGAGCTTCTCGCTCTGACGCACGCGCGCGGCGAGCGCGTTCTCGTCGGTCGTGTCCTGGCCGATGGCGAACAGCACCACCTCGTCATCCGCCGCGGAGGGGGCGTACGCGAGCTGCCATCGCACGTCGCGGATCTTGCCGGCGCGCGTGCGGAGGCTGCTCTCCAGGAGATCGGCGCCGGCGCGGCGGCCCGCGGCGACGTCCTCCACGAGCGCGCCGTGATCCGCGCGGAGCTCCTCGGGCAGGAGCATCTCGACGAACGGCATCCCGAGGATGTCCTCGCGTCCGAGCCCCGTGATCCGCTCGGCCTCGCGGTTGAAGAGCCGCACGACCGCGTGCGCGTCGAGGCCCACGACCAGGACGCGCGCGAGCTCGACCGCGCTCTTGTACCGGTGCTCCGTGCGCGCGAGCGTGCGGCCGACCTCCTCCCGGTCCAGGCGCTCCGCGCGCTGCGCGCGCGCGAGGAAGTCGTCCCGGTACGTCTCCAGCATGATGGCGAGCTCGAGATCGAGCACCTTGCTCACCGCGGATCGGACCGGGATCGCCTCCGCGCCGAGCGCGCCCTGGGCGATCTCGTAGAACGCGAGCCGGATGAGCGTCATCGCCGTGAACATGTACCGCTGGGGCAGGCCGACCCGGACGTGGATCCGCCCGATCTTCGCGGTCTCGTCGAAGTACGCGCCGTCGTAGGGCCCGGTGCAGATCCGCGTCATCCAGCGGACGAGCGATCGCTTGAGGCGCTCGACCTGCTCCTCGCCGGTGAAGACCTCGTGCGCGCCCTCGTGCTCGCGGATGCGATCGTAGAACTCGTCCGCGATGCGGGGGAAGTGCGGCGCCGCGTGCGCGCGAAAGGCGGCCAGCCAGCCTGCGTCCTCGTCCTCGAAGCGAACGTAGCGCTTGATCTCGTCGAAGAGCGTCTCGTGCGCGGGCACGGCGCGGGAGCCTACCATGAGCGCGCTTCCGCGGCGGCGGACCACGATCTCGCGCGCTCCAGGATCGCCCCGAGCGCCGCTTCATCCTCGCCGCCGCGCGCGACGATCTCCGGCGAGGGCGGCGCCTCGTAGTCGGGGCCTGCGCCGGGGAGCGCGTCGATCTCGCCGGCGCCGGCCGCCCGGTAGAGCCCCTTCGGATCGCGCTCGCGGCAGACCCCGGGAGGGACATCCATGTACACCTCGACGAGCCGCGGCGCGAGCGCGCGGGCGCGCTCCCGGTAGGCGCGGCGGTGCGCGGTCGCCGCCACGATCACGAGCGGCCCCTGGCGCGCGATCAGCGCCGCGAGCCGCGCGAGGGTCTCGTAGAAATCGTCGCGCTCTCGCGGCGCATACCCGGGCCGCGGGACGAGCGCGTCGCGCACCTCGTCGCCGTCGAGCAGGCAGCTCGCCCGGCCCTCGCCGAGGAGCTCGCGGTGCACCCGCGCGGCCAGGGTGGATTTGCCCGACGCGGGGAGCCCCGTGATCCAGACGACGCCGCCGCTCACGCGAAGAGCCTCTCGGCGTCGGCCGGATCGAAGCGCGGGGCGTCGAGGGCGCGCTCCACGAGGCCGAGCAGGGCGTCCCTCGCGCTCGCCGTGACCGCGGGGTACCAGCCGGGGTTGGCCAGCACGAGCGCGCGCCACGCGAGGAACGGCGCCGCCACGTCGAGCACGCCCGCGGAGCCGCTCCAGCCGAGGTAGACGTCCCAGAACCGCTCCCACAGCGCGCGGAAGCCGCCCTGCCACGCGCCGGGCGCGCCCAGCGCGAAGAAGACGTAGTTGATGGCGAGGCAGGTGACGTCGTCCGCGGGGTCGCCCTGGGACCCGCGGCTCGTGTCGAGCAGCGTGAGCTGCGACGCCTCGTTGAACACGATGTTGAACGGGTGGAAATCGCCGTGCGTGCGCGCGAGCCGCTGATCCCGGCCGCGGAGCTTCCAGCGCCATTCCACGCAGCGCCGCTCGATGGCCTGGAGCCGGGCGGGCGGCGCGCCGGGCACGTCGTCCGGGTAGCCGTCGATGATACCGAAGATGCCCTCGCCGTGGCCCACGAGGTCGCGCACCGCGCGGCGGTAGCTGCCCGGCTGCGCGCCCTTCGCGCCGTGGAGCGCGACGAGGTAGTTGGCGAGCGCCTCGCAGCGCCTCCGATCCTCCGGGCGCGCGCGGCGCTCCTTCGCGATCCGCCGCAGGTCCGCGGCGTAGACGTCGCCCTCGGCGTACGTGGTCAGGACGTAGAACTCGCCCGCGTCTCGCAGGGACAGGAAGCGCCCGTCGCGGGTCAGCGAGCCGACGTCCACGACCTCCACGTGCGCCGGGATCGACCCGAAGGTGTCGAACGCGAGCAGCATCTCCGCCGCGCGATCCGACCGCCTGTCGTGTCCGAACGCGTTGGCGGTCGACGTGTGCAGGACCAGCCTCTGCGTCGAGCCGTCGGGCCTCACCACCGTGATCCGCCGGGGGACGCCGTAGCCGGCGGCCTTCTCGGTCAGGTCGTTGCCCGGGCCGCCGTCCGGTCCCAGGGTGGTGACGTCCTCGACCCGCGCGTCCGGCAACACCGCCTCCACGAGCTGGCGGACCTGGCGTGAGGGATCGGATTCAGGCAGGGTCTGCGGGGCGTTCATGGTCTCCTCGGGCGTGCGGGCGTCGTGGCCTGGGCGCGATCTGCGAGAGACTTGCGAGAGTCGGGCCACGTACCTGACGAGCCCGGTCGCGCTGCGCCGCGGTCACCGCCGGGCCCGGCGCCGACCGGGATCCACAGGGGCGGCCGCGCGTCGGCCCGGCCGCGGTGCGCTTGCAGAACCTGCGTCGCCGCGCGAGGCGTGCGCCGCGCCGCAGCGCTCGGGTGCAGCTCGGCGTACGGGCGAAGCTCCGGATTCGCGAGCGTGCATGACCACGAGGAGGAATCCGGACTTGCCGGACCCTCAGCGCGACGGGCGTGATTGTGTCCTGGGAGGGAGCGCGGCCGCCGCCGGCGAGCGCGGCGGCGGGGGCGCCTGCCGGGCGGCGCGGCCCGGCCTGAGGGCGACTACTTGCCCGTCGCGGGCCACTGGTCCTTGGGGAGGTCCTTGTAGACGTCCTCGACCTTGTGGAACCCGTCCGCGATCACCGTGGACGCGAGGTTGTCCTTGTCCACGGCGACCGGCGTGATGAGCACGCTCGGGACGTCCTTCTTCCCGTTGTTGACCGTCTGCGTCTTCTCGCCGACGGGCTCCTTCTTCGCCAGCTTGACGGCGAGCTCGGCGGCCTTCTCGGCGAGCGCCTTGAGCGGCTTGTAGACGGTCATGCTCTGGGTGCCGGCCGCGATGCGCTGGCAGGCGGCGAGCTCGGCGTCCTGCCCCGAGACGACGACCTTGCCGGCGAGCTTCTGCTCGCCGAGGGCCTGGACCGCCGCGCCCGCGAGCCCGTCGTTCGAGGCGACGACCGCCGTGACGTTGTTGTTGTTCTTTGTGAGGGCGTTCTCGGTGATCTTGAGCCCCTCGACCGGCTGCCAGTCCTTGGCCCACTGGTCCGCAACGACCTTGATGTCCCCCTTGTCGATGAGCGGCTTCAGGATGTTCATCTGCCCATCGCGGAAGAGCTTCGCGTTGTTGTCGGTGGGGGAGCCGCCGATGAGGACGTAGCTCCCCTTCGGCTGCTTCTTCACGAGGTAGTCGGCCTGGAGCTCGCCCACGCGGACGTTGTCGAAGGACACGTAGAGATCGAGGTCCGAGTCGAGGATCAGCCGGTCGTAGGCGATGACGGGCACGCCCTGCTTGTGCGCCGACTCGACGATGGTGGCCGACGTCTTGGCGTTGTGGGGCACGACCACGAGCACGTCGACGCCCTGCGTGAGCAGGTTCTCTGCCTGCGAGTTCTGCAGGGCGTCGTCGCTGTTCGCGGACTGGACGAGCACCTGCGCCCCGAGCTGCTCGGCCTTCGCCTTGAACAGGTCGCGGTCGCGCTGCCACCGCTCTTCCTTGAGGGTATCCATCGAGAAGCCGATGGTGATCTTCTTCTTCTCCGGACCCTTGGCGTCCGCGGTCTTTGCGGCTTTGTCCTCGGTCTTGGCCGCGCCCGGCTCGCCTTCGGAGGCCGGCTTCGAGCAGCCGGCCGAGAACGTGAGAGAGAGCAGCGCCATGAGAAAGGTGGAGCGACGAATCAAGGTGACCTCCGAGTCAGATGATGAGAAATGTGGGCTGTGTTGGGGCCGGAGCTACTCGATCGCACTGATGTTATCGGCGTAGCTCATGATGACGTTCAGCGTTTCCGTGTCGTTGTCGTACACCGAGTACCACCCCTGCAGCTCGTGGGGCGGATCGCCGATGTAGTCGTTTCCGAGGAGCCAGTACTCGTTGTCGTCGTCCGACGGCCTTCCGGTCCCGCCCCAGGCCCAGAAGTTGACGCCGGCGAGCTCTGCGTTGTTGACGACGGCGTCGAAGACGGACGAGTAGTACTCGTTCCTCTTGGCGACGGGCGACCCGACCGGCTCGGACTTGTCGTCCCGCGCGAGGCCGAACTCCTCGACGACGATTGGCTTGTTCAGCGCCTTGGCGTGCGCGATCTGCAGCTCGATGTACTCGTCGCTCTTGGTGATGGCCGACCGGAGCGACCTGTCGGCGGAGCTGTCGATCGGGAGCGACGGGTCGTACCACTCCCAGTTCTCCGGCCAGACGTGGAAGGTGAGGTAATCGATGCCGGGCACGTTGTGGAAGTCCCGGAAGTCGCTGTTGGCGTAGTCGCCCCAGTTGTAGGAGAGGTCGCCCTCCGAGCCGATGGAGACGAGGTGGTTCGGGTCGATGTCCTTGATGAACTTCGCGTTCCTCTCGACCCAGAGCTTGAAGAGCGGGCCCCAGCCCTTGAAGGAGCGCGGCTCGTTCCCGAGCTGCCACGCCATGATCCCCGGGTGATCCTTGAGCTTCTCGATCACGACCTTGGCCCGGCTGAAGTAGAACTCCTGGGCCTTCTTGTTGCAAAAGAAGAGGCTGGAGAGGTCCATCTGGTCGGGCCAGGGGTTCGTGGCCGGGTCGAGGGTGCCCGAGTGCGGGATCGCCCACTCGTTGATGGCGACGGCCTGGCAGTCCTCGCCGGTGCCCTCCTCGAACCGGATCGAGCCGGCGAACGGCACGTGGTGGCCGGCCTCGAGCAGATCGGCGCCCGTCTCGGGGTGGGTCAGGCCGACCTGGTACGCGCCGAAGTCCTCTCCGCAGGAGGAGTCGGCCTCGTCGTGGGCCCACTTCATGTACTGGGGCATCCCGCCGGACCAGTGCCAGAAGTCGTTCAGGGTCATGACCGCCTTCATGCCGCGGCTGTGGATCTCGTCGAGCACCGTCGCCAGGTTGTCCGCGAACGTCTCGAGCTCCGGATCCGCGCACGGCTCGTTGGACGACGCGGGGTAGATCCGCTGCGGGCCGTACTGCTGGTCGTTCTGCTGCGCCTCGGGGATGTCGCCCTCGCTGAGCGCCATGAGCCGGAGGTTCATGACGCCATGGGCCTCGAGGATGTCGAGCTCGAGGCGCAGGCGCTCGAGGCTGATGTAGGGAGCTGACCAGAAATTCGTGCCCATGTACTTGTACGGTTTCCCGTCGAGCGTGAGCATACTCCCATCGGCGCGGACGTAGCACTTTTCGGGTTGCTCGGCGCAGTCGAGCGGCTCGCCGCCGCCGGTTCCGTCCCCGCCGCCGCCGGTGGCGTCGCTGCCGCCGCCGCCGGTGGCGTCGCTGCCGCCGCCGCCGCCGGTGGCGTCGTTGCCGCCGGACCCGCCGGTGCCGCCGGTGCCGCCGGTGCCGCCGGTGGGCCTGGGGTCCGTCGTGTCGGAGGTGCACGCGGCGAGGGAGAGCAAACCCAAAGCGAGCAAGAAGGTCTTGTTCATGGTCGGTTCCTTATCTGGTACGAGGTTCGTTCCTCAAGAGTGGTTGAGCTCTGCCGCCTGGAGCCCACGGCCGGCGTGGGGCGACGTGCCGGGCTGTCGCGTCGCCGTCGTGGTGATCGTGTTGCCGTGGCCACAGCGAGCTCCCCGGTTTTCGCGCCGATGCAAATCTCCACGCGGGGTGTCACCCTCGCACCGGTGCGCGTCGTGGCAGACCACTTAAACGGTTCAGCGTCAACAGAGAAGAGCGTGTGCGGCAGCGCCGCTTTGGCTCGTACGCGCGGTGCTCGGCGGGGTGGCAGAGCCCCCGCAGGCGCGAGGGTGGCGCGTGGCGAGGCGAGGTCGGCCGGTGGGATGCGTCACCGGGCGTGCCGGGGGCGTTGAGGCTAGAATGGGTGAGCGTGAGCTCAGCCGCTGCGCGGTGGCTCCGCGGAGGACGGGGGCATGTCTCCGACGTTGATCCTGTTTGCGGTGCCGGCTTTTTTCGCGCTCATCGGCATCGAGCTCTGGCTCTGCCGCCGCCGCGGGCGGCGCGATTACCGCTTCTCGGACGCGCTCGCCAACCTCTCGTGCGGGGTCGGGCAGCAGGCCATCGTCTCCGTCGTGAGCGGCGGCGTGCTCGTCTATCTCTTCCTCTTCGAGCATGCCGCGCTCGTGCGGCTGTCGCCGGGCGCGTTGTCGAGCTGGCTGGCCTGCTTCGTCGCGGTCGACTTCTGCTATTACTGGGCGCACCGCGCGAGCCACCGGGTGAATTTCCTGTGGGCGGCGCACGCGGTCCACCACCAGAGCGAGGACTACAATCTCTCGGTCGCGCTGCGCCAGAGCTGGCTCCAGCGGGCGTTCTTCTGGCCGTTCTTCTGGCCGCTCGCTCTGCTCGGCTTTCCGCCGGGGATGCTCGTCACGACCTATACGTTGAACATCCTGTACCAGTTCTGGATCCACACGCAGCTCGTCGGCCGCCTTGGTCCGCTGGAGTGGGTGCTGAACACGCCGTCTCATCACCGGGTGCACCACGGCGTCGACCCCGAGTATCTCGACAGGAATCACGGCGGCGTGCTCATCGTCTGGGATCGGCTGTTCGGCACCTTCCGTGCGGAGAAGGCGCCCCCGCGGTACGGCGTGGTCCAGCCGCTCGCGAGCTTCAGCGCGCTGCGCGCGAACGTCGACCCGTGGCGGAAGCTTGTGCGCATGGCGGCGGCGGAGCCGCGCCTCTCTGGCAAGCTGCTCGTCTGGCTCCGTCCGCCGGACTTTCGGTCCGGGGTGGCCCTACCCGAGGAGGGCCCGCTGCGCACCGACCCGGGCTACGTCCTGCACGACGTGGAGCGCCCCCCCGCGGTGCGCGCGCTCGCGGTGGCGCTCTTCCTGGCGGCGCTGCTCGGCGCGATCGCGTTCCTCGACGCGGCGCCGGGCCTCGCCGCAGGCCCGCTGTGGGCGGGGGCGGCGGTCCTCCTCGCCGCGCTCGCCGCCGTCGGCGCGCTGCTCGATTAGAGCGGCGGGCACCCGCTGCGGATACGAGCCCATCTCGACGTTTTCGGTGCTCAGCGCACTGGAGTGCGCTTCCGCGCCGAAAACGCCGATCTGGGCCCGTCTCCTGTGCGGGTGCCCGCCGCTCTGGGCCGCATGTGCGAGCGACGTCGGAGCGCAGCGGGAGAGCGCCGGGCAGCTCGGAGAGAGGTGTCGGGGGCGTGACGTCGTCGGGGGCGTGACGTGATGTCTGCGGTTCTGAGTCGTGGCTGCCAGCCTGGCGCGCGGGGGAGCGTGACTGAATGGGATTGCCGACTTCCCGCGATCGATCCCGTGGATGCGGCGGCTCGGCGCGCGGCTCGCGCGGGCGCTCCGCGGCGAGGACGGTAGCGCCGCGGAACGCCCGCGCGGCCTTCGAAGGGCAGCTCGGCGGCCATGCTCCATCGTCGAGGAGTTGATGCTCCTCAAAGAGGCCCGTCCTCCGCTCCTCTCGTGGCATGCTGCCTCCCACGGGCCGCCCCATGCGCTTCGTCACGTACGCCCCGCCTCCACCGCTCGGCCGCTTCGTCCGCCTGCTCTGGTACTACGCCGCCCCCGAGCTCCCCGACCTGCTCGAGCGCGTGCTCCCCACCGGCGCCATGAGCCTCCTCATCAACCTCGCCGAGGACGAGCTGCGCTGGTACGAGGCCGCGCCTGCCACCCCCGCCGGCGCCACCGCCGCCACCGCCGCCACCGCCGCCGCCCGCTGCCACCGCCTCTCCGGCATCGCCGTCTGCGGCGCCCACGCCGAGCACTTCGCGATCGACACGGCCGAGCAGCGCGCGATCGTCGGCGCCGAGCTCACGCCGGGCGGCGCCTCCCCGTTCTTCGGCCCGGACACCGAGCCGCTCAGCGGCGCCCATGTCTCGCTCGACGCGCTCTGGGGCCGCGAGGCCGCCCTCGTCCGCGAGCGCGTCCTCGAGGCGAGGACCCCCGACGCCAGGCTCCGCGCGCTCGAGGCCGCGCTCACGGCGCGGCTCCTCCGCCGCCCCGCGCGCCCGCTCGCGCGCGACCCCGCGGTCGACTTCGCGCTCGCCGCGTTCGCCGACCCGTCCCGCGCGACCACCGTGGCCGACGTGACAGGGCAGCTCGGGATGAGCTCGAAGCGGTTCATCCGCAGCTTCACCGAGCAGGTCGGCCTCACCCCGAAGCGCTACTGCCGCGTGCAGCGCTTCCAGCAGGCGATCTCGGCGATCGCGCGCGACGAGCGCATCTCGTGGGCGGGCGTCGCAGCCGCGTGCGGCTACTACGACCAGGCGCACTTCATCCACGACTTCCGCGCGTTCGCGGGCCTCACCCCGACCGAGTACGTCGCGAGGCGGCGCGAGCGGAACCACGTCCCGCTCGACGGCTGATCCGGCCGGCACGTTTTTACAATACCCGCTCGGGCCGCGTGGGCATCCTCCGCCCATGACCCAGCGACCTCACCCCATCGCCCCGCCCCCGTACCACACCGTCGTGCCGCACCTCGTCGTCGCCGGCGCGACGGACGCCATCGCGTTCTACAAGAAGGCGTTCGGCGCGACCGAGAAGATGCGCCTCGCCGACCCGAAGCTCGGCGGCGCCATCGTCTGCGCCGAGCTCGTCCTCGGCGACTCGGTCGTCAGCGTCGCGGACGAGGCCCCCCAGTGGAACGCCCGCGGCCCGAAGGCGCTCGGCGGCTCGCCCATCGTCATCACGCTGAACGTCGAGGACCCCGACGCCGTCGCCGCGCGCGCCGTCGAGGCGGGGGCCAAGATCATCTACCCGATCGACGACCAGTTTTACGGCCGGCGCGAAGGCAGGATCGAGGACCCGTTCGGGCACCAGTGGATCCTCTCGGCCGTCATCGAGGACGTCTCCGTCGAGGAGATGCAGGTGCGCATGGCGAGGTGGTGGGACGAGAAGGGCCCGAGCGGCGCCTGAGCCGCGCGGCCTCCTCCCGGGCCGCCCCGCCGCCGATTCGCCGATTCGCCGCACGCGCCCCTGCGGGCCGCGGCGCGTACCGCGGCCCGCGGGCTCACCGGGCCGGCCGTCGCAGGGCGCGGGACGAGAGCGCGGCGGCCCGCGACGGCTCCGGCTCCTGCAGACCGAGCGCGGCACCGCGCGTCACGCGGGCCTCGAACCTCGTGGATCTCGGCGCCCGCGACGACGACTCCGGCGCCGCCCCGGCGTCGGAGCCGTCGCACGAGATGAGCTCGCCCCCGGGGTCGGTCGGCGTGAGCGAGTCCGCCATCGAGTGAACCGAGCGCTTCATCTCGGTGAGGCGCGCCAGCTGGAGGACGATCGCCATCAGCCGCTCAGGATGGAACGGCTTGAGCAGCACATGGAGAACACCCGCCTCCTTCGAGCGCGCGTACTCCTCGGCCCCGGTGATCAGGAGACAGCTCGTGTAAACGGGCATGCTCGTGACCTTCCGGAGGAGCTCGTCTCCCTTCATTCCAATCATCATGAGATCGGCGCAGACCAGGTGGAACTCCTTCGTTTCGAGCAGCGCGAGCGCCTGCTCCGCCGACGTACATTCCACGACGTCGACATCCGTGGAGAGCACCGCAGAGATGCTGCTCAGCGCTTGCTCATCATCCTCGACAACGAGGACGCAGTATCTCCTCCGGGACGATGAGCATACGGCGCCTCTGTGTTGACCCTCCGAAGAGGTGCGATGAGCTCTTACGGTCGATGACACGGTGGCTGCCTCCTGCGACGATCGCGGGTCCGCGTCCTGTGCCGCTGGTCGCGGAGGAGCGCGAGCGCGCTTGCGTGGTGGTGAGCGCCTGCCCGGCGCCCCCCGCGCCGACGGCCTCTGCTTTGGAGATCTACACGACCCGGTTTGTTGGAGTCAACACCGCAACACGCCCTCTCAACAGGCCAGCACGGAGATCTCGAGTTCCGTTCGGCCTGCGTGAACTGGGGTATTCCAGGTAGCCGGGACGTCAGGGATGTAACGTGAACGAACGGGCTCATCGCGGCTGCGGAAGCGCGCCTCGGGCTCGCGACCGCGGATGCACGATAATTAACAAATGTCCGATGTTCGAATCTTCACAGTGAGGTACGTCTCTACCCTCATGGAGCCTGCCAGTCGTGCGCGCCCCGGACCTCCGCTGAGCCCGTCAGGCAAGGAGCGCGGGGCGATTTTGCGACAGCTGTGGCCGAGTGCCCCATCCGGCGCTCGCCTGTCGTGGACAGGGCAGGCGCCTGCGTGGAGCGCGCTTTGCAAAGGCGCGGTAAGGCGCGGTAAAGGCGCGGTAAAGGCGCGGTAAAGGCGCGGTAAAGGCGCGGTAAAGGCGCGGCGCCAGGGGACTGGAGGTCAATGTGGCACTTGATTTGTTGAACGAGCGGGGCACACCGCTAGACAAGCAGCAGTTCGACTGGCGGGAGCTGGTCAGCATCCCGTCCAGCAAGCTGAACGATGACGCGTTCACCCGCGTCCGGATCATCTTGATGAACGGCATCGAGTCCGAGGCCGTGCGCTTCTCGCACGCCTGTGCTCGCATGAACGGCGCGCTCCAGCAGGAGCTCGCCCGCATCCGCCGGATCGAGCACCACCAGCAGACGATGGTGAACTGGCTCCTGCCGGGCGACCTGTCCGTGCTCGAGACGACCATCGGGTTCGAGCAGGTGGCGATCGAGGTCACCGCGGCGGTCGCGATGAACGAGCCCGACGAGTACCTGGCCCAGGTCTACCGGTTCGGGATGCTCGAGGACTTCGACCACCTGTATCGCTACTCGGCGCTGATGGATCGCGTGCACGGCAAGGACTCGAACAACATCCTGCAGTGCTACACGGACATCTGCCCCGGCAGGCCCACGAGCGTCGAGCACCGTCACCCCGACGACGACCTGCGCGCCCCCTACGACCGGAGGACGGCGACGCCGCTCACCAAGCTGCACGCGCTCACGATCATGGCGTCCGAGCATCAGACGCACGACTACTACATGAACGTCGGACCGACGTTCGCCGATCCCATGGCCCGGCAGCTCTACGCGGAGATCGCCTCCATCGAGGAGCAGCACGTCACGCAGTACGAGTCGATCATCGATCCCGGCGAGAGCTGGCTCGAGAAGTGGCTCCTGCACGAGGCGACCGAGGTCTACACTTACTACAGCTGTGCGAAGGCCGAGTCGAACCCCCGGATCAAGGCCCTCTGGGAGCGGTTCGTCGACTACGAGCTCGGGCAGCTGCACCACGTCCGCCGCCTCTTCGAGCGGATCGAGAACAGGGACTCGGCGGAGCTCCTGCCGGCGGAGCTGCCCGATCCCATCGAGTTCAGGAGCCACCGCGAGTTCGTGCGTCGCGTCCTCCAGGGTGAGGTGCACCTGCGCGCCGTCGGCGAGAGCATCGTGGATCCCGCGCAGGTGCCGGAGTCCCCGCAGACGCTCGCCTACCGCGAGCGGATCAACAGGAGCGGATCGCCGTCCGAGGCGGTCGCCGCGGGGTACGTGTGGGTCCCCGGGACGGAGCTCGCGGTGCAGGCGGGTCCCGTCAAGGGAGCGAACGGCAACGGCGCCAGGCGTGTTCAAGTGAGGTCAGCATGAAGACCGAGACGACCGCGGGGATGAACCGCACCGGGATGGACATGTCACCGATGGATTCGAAGGAGGTCGTCGTGGGAGCGACGATCCTGCCGCCGAGCAGCGTGGGCGACGACTCGGCCATCGCCACCCTCATCGCCCACTACGCGCGGCGGGAAGAGCGGGTCGGGACCATGCCTCCTCCCGGCACGCTCAAGGGGGCCGTGAAGACGGCCATTCACGCGCTGAAGGGCGACGCGCCGCTGGTCCTGCTCGACAAGCTGGGCGAGCGCCTCGCCTTCGAGCGGGCGGGGAGCCGGCTATGGAAAGGGGTGCTCTCGAAGTTCGACGCGCTCGGGTCGTTCGAGGGCGGCCCGACGCGCGCGGAGATCGAGCAGATCACCGGGGACGAGGCGGAGCATTTCCTCCTGGTCGCCTCCGTGATCCGGATGCTGGGCGCGGATCCCACGGCCGAGACGCCGCTCGCCGACGTCCACGGGGTCGCCTCGTGTGGCCTGATCAAGGTCGTCACGGATCCGAGGACCAACCTGGCCGACGCGCTGGAGGCGATGCTGATCGCCGAGCTCACGGACAACGACGCGTGGGACGTGCTCATCGGCATGTGCCAGGGGCTCAACGACCCGCAGGTCCTGGCGCAGTTCCAGGCGGCGCGCGCCGCCGAGGCGCGCCACCTCACGATGGTGCGCTCCTGGGTCAAGGCGTCGGTGCTCGCCCGGGGCAGGGGGGATGGCGCGCCGAGCGGCACGACCGCGAGCTGAGCCGAGCTGCTTCAATGCACGCCTGATCCAGGCCCGCGCGCCCGCCTTCCCGCCTTCCCGCCTTCCTGCTCAAACAGGACCACGACCCGAATCTGGCCCTGCTTGCCCAGGTCCTCGAGCGCCTCGATGACGGCCCGCTCGGATCGTCGGGAGGGTCCGTGTCAGACCGGCGCGCTCAGCGCTCCGCCGCCGTCGGTGCCCGTCCCTGGCGTCCCCGGCGCTACCGGCGCCCCCGGTCCTGCCGGCGCGGCCGGCGCGCTGGTCGCCGCCTCGCCCTTGGCGCCGCCCTGCCCCCGCCGGGCGCCGGCCTCGCGGTGCGCGTCGAGCGGGCGGAGGGCTTTCCGGACGGCCTCGATCGTCGCGGGCTCGTCCTCGTCGACCATGCCGACCACCTTGGTCGCATAGCTCACGATGGCGGACTGGATGGCGCGCATGACGGTGGCGAGGTTCGATGTCGCGGCGACTTCCTTCTGCAGCCTGTCTCGCACCATCACGTCGTAGCGCGGCAGGACGTTGCCGATCTGCTCGAGGAACTCGGGCCCGGCGATCGCATCGATCTCCGGCTGGAGATCCGCTTCCTGGATGTGCTCGACGATGGAGGTCATGACGGTGTTCTGCACGGAGTACTCGGCGGTGAGGAACGATAACCCGTCGTCACCGAAGAGCTCCTTGACGAGCTCCCCGGCGCGCCGCGCCTGCGGGTAACGCTCGGCGGGGAGCATCGAGGTCGCGATGAGGCGCATGCGCAGCGCCCCGAAGCTGCCGTCGGCCTCGCGGTCGAGCCCCCGCACGTCCTCCTCGGACAGGGCGCCGTTCTCGCGGCGGCGCGCGGTGAGCGCCTTCTGGCCTGCCTCCCCGGCGGCCTTCAGCTTCGTGCATGCCTTGGCGACGTTCTCCGGCGCCGCCTCGGGACAGGCTGCGACCAGCGCGTGGGCGAGGGTCACGCCGTTGGCGATGTTGATGACGGGAGCGCGAACATAGATGGAAGCATCGAACGTGGGATCCATGGTCGCATGGTATGAACGATGGTATCCCCGAGTCCAGCGCACCGGCCGTCGGCAATGTGCTCTCGGCGCCATGGCACGTGCGGATGGAGGCGGGCGGGTGGATGCCGGGGAGCCTTCACGAGGAGGGGAAGAGGAAGAGAATCATTGATGTCTTTCGCCCCTGCAGGTCCGTCTCCCTGTTCGGAATGCGGCGACCGCCGGCGCGGGCGGGGGAGGGGGAGGGCCGCGCGACGGTGAGCCCTGCCCGGGGGCCGTCCGGGGTTCCCGGACGGGTCGTCGTCCCGTCGGCGATGCCCGGAGGGTTCCCGGACGGGTCGCCGTCCCGTCGGCGATGCCCGGAGGGTTCCCGGACGGGTCGCCGTCCCGTCGGCGATGCCCGGAGGGTTCCCGGACGGGTCGCCGTCCCGTCGGCGATGCCCGGAGGGTTCCCGGACGGGTCGCCGTCCCGTCGGCGATGCCCGGAGGGTTCCCGGGCGGGTCGCCGTCCCGTCGGCGATGCCCGGAGGGTTCCCGGACGGGTCGCCGTCCGGCCCGGAGACACCCCCGGGCTTCCGGGATCGGGTCGCCGTCGTGCTGGCGCAGGCCGATCGGGTTCTTTCCAGGGGTCGGCGACCTGTTTGAGAGGCCGGTGGGCTTTCCGGAACGGGGGATCGACCCGTTCCGCAGACCTCGAGGTCTTCAGCTCCCGTCAGGGTGGGCGCGGCGGGTGGCTCCGGCGCGGAAAAGTCCGTTGTCGGATCCCGGTCGTGTTCCGTAATTCCATTCGGTGCAGGGCGCAGCCGATCGTGACCCCTCGGCGCTGGCCTGCATCCGGTACCTGACGCTCGAGCGGAGTCCCTTGCGCTATCCACGTCTGAACGCCATCGGGTGCAGTCTTGCCGTGTCCCTGGTGCTGGCGGCGCCCCCGGCCCAGGGTCAGGCCCCGACGGGCGGCGCGCGGCTGTCCTATACGCGCGGCCCCGGCGCGGAGGGGTGCGCCGACGAGCAGGCGCTCCGGGACGTCATCGCCGCGCAGCTCGGCGGGACCGACCCGTTCGTGGACGGCGGCGGCCGGCAGGTCGAGGTGGTCCTTCGGCGCAAGGGACGCCATTTCCTGGGAGAGATCGCGCTGCTCGACAGCGACGGCCGGCGGCTCGGCGGCCAGGAGCTCACGAGCGCGACCTGCGGGGCGCTCGTGGAGGACGTCGGCACCGCCCTCGCCATCGTGCTGCGCCCTGTGCGATCGGCGCGGGAGCCGGCCCCGTCGCCCCCGGCACCTCCGGCGCCGGCGTCTCCGGCGCCCCCAGCATCGGCGCTATCGGCTCCGGCGCCGCCGGAAGCAGCCTCCGTACCAGCGCCGAAAGACGCCTCTCCGCGCGTGCCGGCTCCGGCGCCGCCGTGCCCGCCCGCCGCTCCGGCGCGGCCCGTGGAGCGCCGCAGCCCCGCGCCGGCCTGGCCACGGTTTCAGATCGGCGTGGGGGCGCCGCCGGCCTGGCCACGGTTTCAGATCAGCGTGGGGGCGCTGATCGCCGGCGGGTTCGCGCCGGCCCCGGCGGTCGGGTTCTCGGGGGTCGTTGGCGCCCGGTGGGAGGCGTTCTCGCTCTCGCTGGAGGGACGCATCCATTTGCCGGTCGCCGCCCAGCTCGACGGTGGGGCGCTCTTGGAGGTGTCCTGGCTCGGTGGCTCGATCGTCCCCTGCGGGCACGTGGCTTGGTTCTTCGGCTGTGGCCTCGCCACCGCAGGCCGCGTGCGGCACGCCGGCACGGTCAATCTCATGGGGGAGATGGCACTGCCCTATGCAGAGCTCGGGCTCCGCACAGGCCTGGAGGTGCCGATCTCGCCCCGTCTTGCCGCGCAGCTCAGCGGCGAGCTTTTCACCCACGTGATCCGCCCGATCATGCACATCTCCGGCGCTCCGAGCTGGTCCGCAACCGCGATCTCCGCGGCAGGCGATCTGCGCCTCGTCGCTTCGTTCTGAGCTGGATGCGATCTTTCAACGAGCGTGGCGCGCTCGCCGGGAGCGTCGCGCTCGCTGGAAGCATGGGAGCAAGGCGGCGCGTGGACGCAGCCGTGAGCACCCAGGTCGGCCTGCTTCAGGTGGGTACCGGCTCAGGTACCGACGCAGGGCGGCAGCAGAACGTCGCCGCGCCGAGCAGCGCGACGCCGCCCGTTGGTTCGCCGCCCGTTGGCTGGCATGCACCGGGATCGCGCTGGACCACGCTCGCTGATTTGCTCCCGAGCGCCGTGCCGGGGACGATGCCAACGCAGATCGGAGCCTCGGAGCTCACCACCACGCTGACGACGAGCTGCGAGCACGCCTCAGTGCTGAACGCCGACGCCAGGATGCTGCACGTGCCTCCGATGGGTTCCGAGCAGCCACAGGGAGCGCAGCCGCGCGTGTCCTCGACCCCTGCGTGGAAGACGTGCCGGTCCGGGTAGGTCGCCGGGCAGTCCTGCTCTTCTTCGTGGTGGATGCACGTCAGGAACCCCTCGGGCGGCGCGCCCTCGCCGGTCGGCGGCGACGGCGTGCACGTCATCCCCGGATCGGCGCACGGGGCGACCACGGTGCCGGTGCACGCCCGGGCGAGGAGCGCGAAGCTCCCGCCGGGCTCGGGCTCTCCTGGTTCCTCCGGCGCCTCGGCGCTCCTCGCCGCGCAGCTTCCGGGGAGCACGCGCGGTGGCGGGATCTCGAGCGATTGCGCGCACAGGGCGCCGTCGCACACCTGCCCGGCCCCGATCACGTTCGTGGAGGTGCACGCGCCGTCCCACCCGTCCGGTGCCGCGAACGAGGTCTCGGCGGCGCCGGGCCTACCGCAAGGAAAGCTCGCGTGCGCCCGCCATCCGGCCGGCAGCTCGCACGAGGCGTCCGGCGCGTCGCACAGGCAGGCCGGGCACGCGCGCGGCGGTGGCGCCGTGAAGTCCGCATGGCCCTCGTAGCCGATGCTGGGCGCGGCGGCGGGGCAGTCGGGCGCCTGGTCCGGCGGGCCGATCCAGAGCAGCACCGGCTCGGACCAGCCGAGCGGCTCTCTCGGCACGCACTGTTCTGGGCAGAGCTCCGGCTGGGCAGGGTCGAACCCGGGGGCCGTGGCGGTGTCGGTCTCGGTGTCAGCGCCGGCGTCGGCGCAGTCGTCGCCCGCGTCCGGGCCGGCATCCCCGCACGCGGCCGCGTCGGTCCCGGCATCATAACAGGCACCACCGGGATCCGTGGCACCTGGGAAGGTCGGATCCTGACAAACGACCTCTAACCCGTATCCATGGACCTCGCACCCGCCAGCCAGGGCCCCCAGGCCAAGCGACGCGGCGCCCCATGCTGCCACGACCGCGTGCTTCATGCGCCGAGTCATCCTGCTCATCGTCCCATCTCCTTGCCGCGCTCGCGGCCACATCGACCGGAGCCACCCGACGCGATCGCGCGCCAGGAGACCATGAGGCGAGCCTCGTGAGAAGACCTCAGCCCACGAGAACCTGGTCGCATGGCATTGCGGAATCCGATCGATGTTTCTCAGGCTCACTGCCCGACAGGGCCATGTCCCGTCCTTGCCGGCGCCGGGCGTCGGGCGGGAGCCCCATCGTGGCAGGGCCAGGCCTCCGATTTTTTTCTACCCCGCGGACGATTCCGCCACAACCCGGCCCATCTCGGCGGAATAAGTATTGATGACGGACTCTCGACCCCGCCAGCCTCCGCCGCCTCCCGCCGCTGACGCCACCCCCGAACCGGCGGCAGCGCCGCCACGGCCGTCCTTCGAGGAGGTTTACACGGGCCTGCTCGGGTATGTCCTCCGGGTGCTCTGGCGGATGGGGGTCCCGGCGCGGAACCTCCGCGATGTGGCCCAGGACGTGTTCCTGGTCGTCCACCGCCGCTTCGGGGACTACGACCCTCGCTTCTCCATGAAGGCGTGGGTGGCGAGCATCGCGTCGCACCTCGCCCTGCGGCACCTGCGGCTGTCCAGGAACCGGCGGGAGCTGCTCGCGCGCTCCGAGGCCGAGCGCGTCGACGCCGCGGATCCGGCGGGCGACGCGGAGGCGCTGCTCGCGCAGGCGGAGGCGCAGCGCGTCGTCCGCGCGCTCGTCCAGCGCATCCAGGACGACCGGCGTCTCGTGTTCATCCTGTACGAGATCGAGGGCGTCCCGATGCGCGAGATCGCCGAGGCGCTCCAGATCCCGGAGAACACCGCCTGGGATCGGCTGCGGCGGGCCCGCAAGGAGCTCGCGGCCGCGGTCCGGCGGCTGAGCGCCCGCGACCGCGACGCGCTCGGCGTGCTCGGCGCCCGGCTCGCGCTGGCGCCGCTCGCCCTGGCCGACAGGCCGCTCCTGCAAGAGCTCGGGGATGTCCGGCTCGACCTGCCGGAAAACCTCGGCGATTCGCTGTGGGCAGAGCTTCAGGCGCTGCTCGCCACCGGGGCCGGCGAGGGGGACACGCCGGCCAGCGAGGCGGTGCAGGCCTTGCCGCGCCTGGATGGCGCAGCGGAGGCGCTCCCCGGGTGGGTGGCGCGCCACGCCCCGGCGCGCTTCGCGCGGGCGGGTATCGAGATCACGCGGGCCAAGCTCGTCGCGGCGAGCACAGCGTTGTTCATGGCCGGAGCCGGCACCGGCGCCGCCGCCGCACGCCACGCGGCCTTGCCGCGCGCTGCCCCGCCGCCGGAGGTCGCCCTCCTTCGCGGCGACACGCTCGCAGCCGTCCCGATCGGCTCCGGCGCGACAGTCGCGCTCGATGACGTGCCGGCGGCTCCTCCCCGGGCGGCGCCGGCGTCGCCGGCCGCGACGAGCGCGCAGACGGTCGTCGCGCCGATGGACACGGACCTGGCCTTGATCCAGCGCGCCATCGCCGCGCTGGGGACGGGGAAGGCGACCGCGGCGCTCGATGCGCTCGACCGCCACGCGCGGAGCCACCCGGGCAGCCCGAGAGCGCAGCAGCGCGAGACCCTGGCGATCCAGGCCCTCGCCCGAGCCGGCCGGCGCGCCGAGGCCGCAGCCCGCGCCGCCCGGTTCCGCGAAACCTTCCCTGGCAGCGCGTACCTGCCCGCCATCGAGGACGCACTCGATGATCGGTGGTGAGGAGCGGGACGCTCCCCCCGCGACGGCCCGCGGGCTCGCCTGACGCGCTGGCCGAAGTATGGCCTCGTGCAGACTCGTGCCCTCGCCTCCACGGAGACATGGCAGATGTGGAAGGAATGACCCTCGCGACCGAGACGGAGGCAGTCGTGCAGATTCACATCAAGCTCTCGCGACGGAACGGGCCGCAAAGGCCCTGTGCGCCGGGTCGATTTCGCAGCGACATGCAGGCCTGTCCGGGAACCCGCGGGCATGCAGACGCCGTTCAGCAGACAGGATTGGATCACCGGGGTTGCGCTTGGCCGCGTGTTCCTGCATGCCGCCAGCGCAGACCGCTCCGAGGAACGGTCCGTTGCCCGCAGCCCCCCGCCGGTCGCCCGAGCCCCGGTGTGCCGGAGCTCCCGGTGAGCCGTCGCAAGCGCGGCGCTCCGCCCGCTCCGCCGCTCTCGACGCCGCTGCGCCCTGCGGTCTCCCCATCCCTTGACGCTCTCGTCGCGGAGCGACGCCTCATCGCGGCCAGGCTCATTGCGTGCGGCGTCCCCGCGCGCGATCGCGAGGACCTGCTCCAGATCGTGCTCATCGCCGCCTGGGAAGCCATCCAGTCGGGCAGGTACCGCCCCGATCCGCGGGCCGCTCCGCGGCGCGCGCTCCAGTCGTGGCTGCATGGCATCACGTGGCGACAGGCGGGCCATCACCTGGGGCGCGCCTGCGTCCGCCGCGAGATTCCGGTCGACGAGCCGCGCGCGCTGGTCGATGAGGGCAGCATCGACCCGGAAGGCAGGCTCCTGGCCCGCGCCGCGCTCGATGCCCTCGCCGAGCTGTCCGCCCGCCATCGCGAGCTCCTCCGCGTCGCGGCCGGCCCTCGGACCCTCGCCGCCCACGCCAGGGCGCATGGCCTGAGCCCCGCCACGGCCGCCAGCAGGCTGCGGCTCGCCAGGAGCGCGCTCGCTGGCCGGATCGCGCGCCGGAGCTGGTGAGCCAGGGCTCCACCCTCACGCCGGCCTCCGGCGCTCGCCGCCACGCCGGTCGATCCTCTGCGCGCTCTCGATCCGCCGCGCCCGGGGTGCGGTTAGACTCCGCGCAATGTTCTGGTTCGATGCCGTCCTGCTCGGGGTCCTCGAGGGCCTGACCGAGTTCCTCCCCGTCTCGTCCACCGGTCATCTCATCCTGCTCGGCGCGTGGCTCGGTCACCAGAGCGAGGCGGCGAAGACGCTCGATATCGTGATCCAGCTCGGCGCGGTCCTCGCCGTCGTCGTCTATTTCCGCGAGCGCCTCGCCGCCACCGTGCGCGGCGTCTTCCGCCGCGACCCCGACAGCCTCCGTCTCGCGCTCGCCCTCGCGGTCGCCTTCATCCCGGCCGCGGTGGTCGGCCTGCTCTTCCACAAGGCCATCAAGGCGTACCTCTTCGGTCCGGGCCCCGTGGCGGTCGCGCTCATCGCCGGCGGCCTCCTGATGATCGGCGTCGAGTCCGCCCGCCGGCGCCGGCCCGACCAGGGCGCTCCCCGCGTCGAGGACGTCACGCTGCGGCGCGCGCTCGCGATCGGCGTCGCGCAGTGCTTCTCGCTCTGGCCCGGCGCGTCGCGCTCGATGGCCACCATCGTCGGCGGCCAGCTCTCGGGCCTCAGCACCGCCGCGGCCGCCGAGTTCTCGTTCCTCCTCGCCATCCCGACGCTCGGCGCCGCGACCGTCTTCGACCTCGCCCAGAATGGCCGCGCCCTCTTCGAAGCGCCCGGCGGCGCTGCGGCCCTCGTCATCGGGCTCGCCGTCTCGTTCGTGGTCGCCCTGCTCGTGATCGCGGTCTTCCTTCGCTACCTCAAGCGCTACGGCCTCGCGCCGTTCGGCTGGTACCGCATCGCGCTCGGCGCCGTCGTCGTGTGGCTCTGGTTCGCGAGCCGCACCGCCCCGGTCGACGTCGGCGCCGCCGCGGCCGAGCCCGCACCGCGCGGGAACGTCGCGACCGCAGAGGACGGCCTCGCCCGCGCCGACGATCCCCCGAGCCGTCCGTAAGCGAACAGCCAGCGGGCCGAGCGGAACCGAGCGGAACCGAGCGGAACCGAGCGGAACCGAGCGGAACCGAGCGGAACCGAGCTCAACCAAGCGCTCGCAGCGCCGGAAGCAGGCTCCGCGACGGAAGACGGAACGGCCTGCTTGCGAAAGACGTCGCGTCGGGCTAGGATGCTCCTCCTCACGAACGTCCCTGGCCCTCGATACGACGCTTTCCCTCTTCCCTCCTTCGTGAGGGAGACTGCAGCTCGCTCGGACGACTGGACGACGCACCGTGTGACCGCGCGGGGGTTCCGCGCGGCACGTCTCCGTTCGATCCGATACGGCTTCGTCGGATGGCAGGCCGAGAGCGCCGCATGGCGCACCAGAAAGCCGTAAAAAAAGCAGGATGGCATGGGAAATCGTCTCTACGTTGGAAACCTTTCGTTCAGCACCACCCGCGAGACCCTCGAGTCCGCGTTCGCCGCAGCCGGCGAGGTCCGTGAGGTCGCGATGCCGACCGACCGCGAGACCGGGCAGCCGCGCGGCTTCGCGTTCGTGACCATGGGCTCTGCCCAGGCCGCGAACAGCGCCATCTCGCAGCTGAACGGCGCCGTCCTCGACGGTCGCGCGCTCAAGGTCAACGAGGCGCAGGAGCGCCCGGCGCGCAGCTTCGGCGGCGGCGGCGGCGGTGGTGGCTTCGGCGGCGGTGGCGGCGGTGGCGGCTACGGCGGCGGCGGTGGTGGTGGCGGCCGCGGTGGCTACGGCGGCGGTGGCGGCGGCCGCGGCGGTCGCGACCGGTACTGATCACCGGCGCGGCGCGGCGGAGCTCGTGCGCCGCCGCGCCTGCGCCTTCAATGCGCCATAGGGCGCTGAAGAACGCGCCCGAAGGCGCCGAAAGGCCTGGTTCCGCATGCAGAAGCAGGGAGCATTGAAGCGGCAAAAGGAACGCGCGCGCCAAGAAAAGCAGCGCGAGAAAGACGCGAACCGCGTCGCACGCCGCAAGGAAAAGGGCCCCGGCGACAACGGTTCACCGGGAGAGGATCCGGACATTGCGGGGATCATCCCGGGGCCTCAGCCTCCGGTCGTAGAGTGAAACGCGTCGCGCCGAGCCAGGGCGCCGAGAGCGCCCCGTCCGAGCCAGAGACTGATCCGGAAAACTCGGCGCAGACCACCGCAAGGCGACGGTTCATCGAGCAGAGCGCGACCACGCTGGGACAGGCGTGGGCCAAGCAGTGGCGTCAAGACCTTCATCGCGAAGGCCGCCCCGCTGCTGGCGGATGGCCAGGCACGCTGCGCGAAGCGCGGACTCAGGTAGAGATCAACCTCCCGAGCGAGCTGCTGCACCGCAAGATGCCCGCCATCACCGGCGTGGAGCGTGAGCTCGCCGCCCGGACCGCGTACGCAAGCGCACGGAACGAGTGGCGCAGACACCTCGAGCCCGAGACGCCGTAACGTAACATCACCGCTCTCGATCGGTGCACCGGCTTCATCCGGTGCAACGACTCAGAAAAGAAGACCGCCAGGACGCCAAGGGAACCAAGAAGGTCTCTTCTTGGGGCCTCGGCGGTTCATTCTTCTTCGTTCAAGCACCGCTCTGGCCCGGGTACAGACGGTACAGACGGCCCGCAACGTCGATCGCCGGGGCTCGGGCCGCTCGCGGCGTCCGTCGAGCAATGGCCTCATCACCCGAGACACGCCATCAGGTGATGGCGTGATGACGGGGCGATAGACGAGACGCTCGCCCCCCCAGCCTCTACGCCTCGGGGCCCGACCGGTACGTGGCCGTGGCGACGTAGTGGAGGACCCTGGAGCAGAACTCGCCACCACAGCTCCCCCGACAGGCGCATTCACCCTCGAAGCGCGCCGCGCGCGAGGCGAGGGCGTTCAGGACCTCTCGTGTCACGTCGTAGCCGCCGTTGTCGCAGGAAGAGTACGAGCACGGCATTTCGAACAGCGCATGGGCGTGCTCCACGACGACACGACGGATGTACTGCGTATCGTTCGTGAGTCCGTTGGGGCGGCTCTCGCGGATCTCCAGGTTCAAGCTCGTCAGATCCGGCACCTTCTGAAGGAGCTTGCCTGCCGCCTGTTCGCGCTTCCCGCGGAGGAGCATGCGCTCCTCCCGCTCGATATTCCTGCGACGATTCGCTGAATACATCTACCACCTCGGTCGCGCAGGAATGCACCAAGCCCCTGCCCTTGTACAGTATAGCGCAGTCGACGGCGCGGTGCATGCACAATCTGGGCTCTCCTGGATGGCGCCGATCGGCCACGAGAGGGCGTAACGGGAGAGCGCCTGCATCGAAGTCACATCAGCTGAGGACAGCCAATCACAGGCCAGCACGCCGCGCTGGCCGGCGGGCGCGAGGGGATGTGCAGAAGAGCTCGACGCGGATGCGCTGGACGTGGAGAGGAGCGCAGGATCGCGCGCGGCGAGCTCCTCCATTCCGTGCCGAGCGCGCCTCGTACCGAGGTCGGCGTCGCCGCTCGTTCCTCCCGTGCTTCCGTGCTTCGGTGCTCCCGCGCGGCTCAGTCCTCCTCGCTCATGACGAGCCGCTCCAGCTCGGTGAGGTTGACCCTCGCGGCCCTCAGCTTGGTGAACGCCTCCTGGACGACCTCGCTGACGGCCATCTTGTCGGCGCGCGGCGCGACCTGTATCTCCGCGAGGGCCTGCTCGAGGTTGCCCTCCGCATCGGTGATCTCCTGCTTCGCCGTCGTTAACTTTTCCAAGAGAGTTTTCTTCAGCATCGGCTTGCGCCCTTTCGACTAGCTGCGCGCTTCCAGGAGCACCTCGCCGCGAGGTGCGGCGAGGCAGGGCAGCGATTGCCCTTGGGTCCGGGGAGCAAGGCAGCATAGGCGAAGGCCCGGCGGAAGGGGACCAAAGCTCGCGCTCGCCGCGCCGGAGGAGCGGCGCGCCGCCGGCGACCGCGGCCGGCGCGGCGACCCGAACCGGCTGCCGCTGCGGCCCGTCGCAGGCGGCGGTCGCGGGACGGCTCGGCTCGGTCCGCCGGGCGGGGACGGCGACGCCCGCCGCGCAGGGGCCGCCCGCCGGCGGCTTCGTCGCGGCTCCCTCGTGAACCACAGGCGCCCTGCGACCCGCTCGCGACCCCGCCGAGCGCCCGCAGAACGTGTGAGAACTCCCCGATGTCGACGGAATGTGCCGAGGGCGGCGAGCGGGCGCGGGCGGTTGCACAGGAGGCGAGAGCGGACCGTCCAAAGACACGTTGACCCTTCGCCATCTCTTCCCGGAGAGCGCTTCCGTCGATGCGAAGAAGCCTTAGAGTGTTCTCGAGATGCACGAAGCAGCCCTGCGCGACCCGCCGCGGTCGCCTTCAGAGGAGACTCCACACGAGGACGAGGAGCGGCTCGCGCGCGCCATCGCCCTCGCGGCGTGCGCGCCTGTGCCCGCCCGCCTCGATCGCGTCTTGGCCGGGACCGCCGGGTGGACCGATCCCACCCTGGTGAAGAGCCGGCGATTCTACCCGAAGGGCGTGTCGAGCCCGGAGCAACGGCTCAAGTTCTACGCGTCCCAGTTCCCGGTCGTCGAGGTCAACTCGACCTATTACGCCCTCCCCCGCCCGGCGATGGTGGAGCAGTGGGTCCAGCGGACGGCGCCCGATTTCGTGCTCAACATGAAGGCGTTCGCGCCGCTCACCCAGCACCCGGTGGAGCCCGCCCGCCTCCCCGCGGACGTCCAGCGCGCCCTGCCGGCAGGGCTCGTCGACAGGCGGCGCCTCTATCCCGGCGACCTGCCGGCCGAGACCATGGACGTGCTCTGGGAGCGCTTCCGGCAAGCGCTCGATCCGCTGCGACAGGCGCGAAAGCTCGGGTACGTGCTCTTCCAGTTCCCTCCGTGGTTCACGGCGACGCGCGGTAACGTGCGGGTCATCGAGGACTGCCGCGGCCGCATGGACGGGATCCCGTTCGCCGTCGAGCTCCGGCATGCGTCGTGGGGGGCGCCCGATCGCATCGAGCGCGTCGTCGACTTCCTGCGAGATCTCGGCGCCTTCTATGTCGTCGTCGACGAGCCGCAGGGCAAGGAGAACAGCATGCCTCCCACCCCGCTCGTCGCCGATGCGCGCCTCGCCGTGGTGCGCTTTCATGGCCGGCGCGCGGAGACCTGGGACGCCTCGGTCAGCGTGAACGAGAAGTTCAGGTACGTTTACGACCCCGCAGAGCTCGATCCGTGGGCCGGGACCGTCGCGCGGCTCTCCCAGGAGGCGGAGCGGGTACACGCGATCTTCAATAACTGCGTGTCCGACTACGCCGTGCTCGGGGCCAAGGGGCTCGTGGCGCTCCTCGCCCGCAGGGCCGAGTCGCCGGACAGCGAGGCTGCCCCGGTCCAGGCCGCCTCGACCGTCCACTGAGCCTCCGTCGCCCCCGCAGCGTCCGTGGACACCCCGCATCCGGTGAACGCCGGTGGCCGCTCGCCGAGACCGCCGCGCGGGCGCCTGCGGCCGGTCGCGGCGTCGCCACGGCCGCGGATCACGGTAGGCTCCGCCGCGATGATGCAGCCCAGAGCGGCGGGCGCTCCCCGCCTCGCAGCTCCCCCGCGCCGGTCTCGGCGAGCGGCCGCGCTCCTCGCGGCGCTCGCGCTCGCCCGCTGCGGGGGCGCGCCGCCCCGACCCGCGCCGCCGCAGGAGCGCCGCGCGCCCGCGTCGGCGCACCCCCCGCGGCCGGCGCCGGGGCTCCTGCGCGCCCGCTGGGTCGACGCGAGCGGCGCGACCGCGGTCGGTCCCCGGGTCGCCGGCGGCACCATGGCCCTGCTCGGCGGCCGGCGCTTCCTCGTCGGGAGCGACGGCGCAGCTCGGCCGGAGACCGCGGCCTGCCCCGAGCCCCTGATCGAGCTCGCCCTCGTGCCGTCCGCCGCCGGCCCGCGGCTCGTCGGGCGCGGGGTCCACGGCGTCTACCGGTTCGATGATCCGCTCGGCGCGCCCGCGCTCCTCGCCCGGTCCGAGACCGAGCTCCTGCGCCTGGGCGGCGGGCCCGCCGTCGTCGCGGTGTGGGACGCCGCCTCAGATCTGCCGAGCTTTCTCGACATCGAGACGGGGCAGCCGCGCGCGCTGCCGGGCTTGCCCGCGCTGCCGCTCCGCGCCGTCGCGTTCCGGGATCCCCGGCAGGGGGCCGGGCTCTTCGAGGCGGCAGGGCTCGCGGTCACGGCCGACGGCGGCGCGTCGTGGCGCCCCGTCGCCCCGGCGCTGCGCGACGACGGCCAGGAGGCAGACCCCGCGGCCCTGCTCCACATCGCCGGCCTGCGGCTGCGCGGCGACGAGCTGCTCGCCGTGACGCACGGCGCGGCCGCGCCGCCCGGGCAGCGCGAGGCACGGATCCTTGTCGCCGAGGCGCGGCTCGCGCCGGCCGGCGGCGCGCCCGAGCCCGGCGCCGGCTCCCCGCTGCTCCGCTGGATCCGCGCGACCGGACGCCACCCGCTCGAGGCCGCGATCGCGAGCGGCGCGGCGTGGACGGGCCCCGCGATCACGGCGAGCCACGGCCTCCTCGCGCGCGTGGACCTCGCCTCGGGCGCGCTGCACGAGGTCGCCCCCGTGGGCCGCGGCGACCGGTGGCTGAACGCCTGCGGCGTCGGTCGCGCGGGGCGCTCGGCGTGGGTGGCCTGCGCGCTCGGCGAGGAGGGAGCCGACAGGCGTCACGATCCGTTCGGCGTGCTCCAGGTCACGGCCGCCGGCGCCCTTGGCGGCGTGCCCCCGGTCCTGCTGCGGAGCGGGGAGGCCGAGCTGCGCGTGTCGCCGAGCGGCGGCGCCATGCTGCTCGCGCCGTGCGACGCGGACGAGGAGGGCAGCGCGTGCGTGCGCCAGCCGAGCGGGCAATGGATCACGGTCCGCCCGGGCACCGACATCCACTGGCGCGGCGCCGGGCCGCTCGCCGATGGCCGGATCGCGATCGTGCGCGGCCTCTGGAACAGCGACGTGGCGCCGCGCGAGGACGCCGCGCCCCGCGGGGAGCCCGCGCCGCGCGGCGGCCAGGGCCGCGAGGGCGCCGCGGCCGGCGCCCACGTCGCGGTGATCGACGCCCGCGGCAGGGAGGCGCCGCTGATCCCGCTCCGCTGGCTGCGCGACGGGGGCGGCGACATCCACGTGGTCAGCCCGATCGAGGAGGGGCACGACGGCGCCCTGTCGTTCGTTGTGGCCGACGAGGCCGGCGAGCTCACCGCGGTGGTCCTGCCCCCCGGCGGCGAGGCGTCGCGGGCTCGCCTGGCCGGCGCCGCGCACGCCCTGATCCACGGCGGCCATGGCGTCGCCGTCGGGGAGGGGAAGGTGCTCGCGTCGGCCGACGCCGGCCGCTCGTGGGCGCCCATCGAGGTCCCGCCCCGCGCCCTGGATGCGGCCGCCCAGCTCGGCGATCTGCTCGCCGAGCCCGGGGTGCTGGCCGTCAACGAGGTCGGCCTGAAGATCGACGCCCACCTGCGCGTCGGCTGGGGGCCGGCGTTGCCAGCGCAGGGGGCGCCCGCCGCCGGGCCGGCGCTCGAGGCCGCGCCGCTCCTGCCGCACCGCCCGCCGCCGGCGCCGGGGCTCCCGGAGCGCGCGCTCGCCTGCACGACGCAGCCGGGCCCGCCGCCCGCGCCGCCGGGCGTGCCGCCGCCGAGCAGCGCGCAGGAGGCGCTCGCGCTGCTCGCGAGCGACGCGAAGCCCGCGCCCACGGGGCAGCGGCACGTCTCGTCGGTGAGCGATCGGCGCTGGGGCCTGCTCTCCACCGTCGCCGTGCTCGAGGCGCGCGCGCCCGACGGCGCGGCCAGGAGCGCCGGCCCGGGGGGCGGCGCCGCCGCGGCGCCGCGCGTGACGTGGACGCTGCGCTGGCTCGACCCCACGGAGCTCCAGGCCAGGGTCCGCTCGTGGACGGGCCCCGCGCCCGAGGGCGTCGGCCGGGACGCGATCCTCACGCGGTTCGCGGCGTCCGGCGACCGGCTCGTCTTCGGGGTGCGCGCCCCGGGCCGCGACCTGCTGATCCGGGCGAGGCCCGGCCGCGGCCCCGAGGTCGTCGAGGTGCCGCAGGAGCTGATGCCCGAGGCGGAGGTCGCCTTCAGCGAGGCGCCGGACGGGCCCATGGCGTGGCTCCGCGGCACGTCGCTCATCGCCTGGCAATCCGGCGACGCCCCGCGGCCGATCGCCTCGCTCGCGAGCCGCGGCGCGCGCGCGCTCGGGCAGCCGACGAGCGCCGGCGTGCCGCTGCTGCTCGGCTTCCGCGACCTGACCCTCGGCCGCACGGTGCCGATCCCGCCCGCGGAGAAGACCCAGCCGGCAGCGCCCGCGCAGCGAGGCGCGCAGGCAGCGCCCGCGCCGGGAGCACCTCCGGAGAAGAGCGCGCCGGCAGCGCCCGCAAAGGTCCCGCCGCTCCTGCCGCTCGACGGCTGGGAGATCGCCCCGAATGTCCGCACCGAGCTCACCCGCCTGCCGGCGTGCCCCGCGCGCCCGCGCGGCGCGCGCTTCGTGCTCGACCGCGCGAGCGCCTCCGTGGCCATCGACGGTCACGGCGCGATCGCGAGCACGGTTGTCTATGACGTTCGTGTGTCAGGCCATGACGCTTGCGTGGCGAAGGTCGCCGCGCTGATCGATGTCGATCGCCGGACCGAAGGCGAGCCCAGCGCCGGCGCCGGCGAGATCGCGTTCGTCCGCGCCGATCTCGCGGCCCGGCGCGCCGAAGGTGGCGAGCGCGGGATCGGGGAAGGCGTTGGCAGGGGCGGAGGAGCGGTCCGCGGAACAGCACGCGGGACAGCGCGCGGAACAGCACGCGGAACAGCACGCGAGACAGCGCGCCGCCTCGCGTGCTCCCTGCCTGTCCGGCCCTGAAGCGCCGCTGCTGCGAGGACCTTCGTGCTCGACGCCCCACCCCCAGGGCGGTTATATGTTCGCGCGCCATGTCCTCTCCGAAACACCCGAGCTCCTCGCACCGACATCTCGGCGATGGGGTCGAAGACAAGCTCGTCCCGCTCGAGGCGCTCGACCCGCTGAAGATCGGGTCGTTCGACGACCTGCTCCGCGCGATGAGCCGGACCGCGTTCGGCGGCCGCGCGCTCGGCGAGGCGTGCGACGTGCTCGAGGCGATGGTGCGCGACGAGGACTGCCTCGTCGTGGCGACCTTCTCCGGCGCCATGACGGTCGCCAAGATGGGCGTCGTCATCGTCCGGATGATCGAGGCCGGCATGATCGATTGCGTCATCAGCACCGGAGCGCTCATGGCGCACGGGCTGAGCGAGGCGGTCGGCCTGACCCACTACAAGGCGAACCCGGGCATCTCGGACGAGACGTACTTCGACAAGGGGTACAACCGGGTCTACGACACGCTCGAGATGGAGAAGAACCTCAACGCCATCGAGGTCTTCGTCCGGAAAGAGCTCGACCAGCTGGACCCCGGGTCGCCCTGGTCGAGCGAGATCATCTGCCGCCAGCTCGGCAAGGCGCTGGCCGAGATGGGCGACTCGCCCGGCGTGCTCCGGAGCGCGTACCTCCGCGACGTCCCCGTCTACGTGCCGGCCTTCACCGACAGCGAGATGGGCCTCGACGTGGCGACGTGGATGCTGCGCAAGGTGAAGGCGCAGCACGGCGACAAGCCCGACTTCGACGTGTGGCGCGAGGCCGTGCCGCCCTCGTACAACCCGTTCCTCGACCTCCTGAGCTACGCCCGCCTGGTCCGCACGAAGAAGCGCCTCGGCATCTTCACCATCGGCGGCGGCGTCCCGCGCAACTGGGCCCAGCAGGTCGCGCCGTTCTACGACATCGTGGGCGATCGCCTCGGGATCGAGGTCGAGCACCCGCGGTTCCAGTACGGCGTCCGCATCTGCCCCGAGCCCGTGCACTGGGGCGGCCTCTCCGGCTGCACCTACTCCGAGGGCGTGAGCTGGGGGAAGTTCACCCCGCCGCGCGAGGGCGGCCGCTTCTCCGAGGTGTACGCCGACGCGACGGTCGCCTGGCCGCTCCTCGTGCGCGCCCTCCTCGAGCGGCTCGGCAAGATGCCGAAATAGCGGAGCGGGCCAGCGTGCTTCCCGCCACACCCCGCCCGCCGCGCCTCCTCGAGGTGCTCCTCTCCCTGGTCGCCGCCGGCGGCGCGCTCCTGTCCGCCGGCTGCCCCTCGCAGGAGGAGCGCGCGTGCGATCTCCTCTGCGACTGCACCGGCTGCAGCGAGGCGCGGTACCTCGACTGCGTCGACAAGACGGAGACCGCGAAGACGGCCGCGGCGGAGGCGAGCTGCCCCGCCGCCTTCGACGAGTACCTGGCCTGCCTCGAGGAAGAGAGCGAGTGCAAGGACGATGCGTTCTCCTCGGACGTCTGCGAGGACCAGGACAGGAGCCTCCGCCAGTGCGGCGTCTTCGTCTTCCGCACCGCCTGCGAGCACGCCGAGGACCACCTCGTGGCGTGCGGGCAGGGGGGCTTCTTCGCGCCCGGCGCCGAGGCGTGCTCCGAGCAGATCGCGTGCAACGCCGAGTGCATCCTCAGCGTGTCCTGCGACGGGGTGAACGGGACCAGTTTCGACGAGGTCCAGCGCTTCAACGAGTGCAATAACCTCTGCTTCCAGGGTCGCTGATCGCCTGGGCCCTCAGGGGCCCGCGATGAAGCTGTCCTGGTAGCCCGGGTCCTCCACCTCGAGCGCGGCCGGGGTGGCCGCGAGCGGGCGGAGCGTGTCGAGCATGACGGCGAGCTCGCTCGTCTCGCGGCTCCCGAGGCTCGCCTCGTACGCGCCGGGGTGCGGCCCGTGCGGGACGCCGGCCGGGTGGTGCGAGATGCTGCCGGGGCCGACGCCGCGGCGCGAGGTGAAGTTGCCGCGGCAGTAAAACAGGAGCTCGTCGCAGTCGACGGACGAGTGAGGGTAAGGGCAGGGGATCGCCTCCGGGTGGAAGTCGACAGGGCGCGGCACGAAGCTGCAGATGAGGGCGCCCCGCGCCGCGAACGTCCCGTGCCAGTCCGGCGGCAGGTGCACGAGCCCGACGCGCGCCTGGAAGCTCTGGATCGGGAACGCGAACGGGTACACCGTCCCGTCCCAGCCGACGACGTCGAGCGGCGAGCGCTCGCAGGCGAAGCCGTGGAACGCGCCGCCGCGCTTCACGACGAGCGCGCGGATGCCCTCGTCGAGGGGGCCGACGAACGTGGGCCGCCGGAAATCGCGGTGGGAGTAGGGCGCGTCCATCCGCAGCTGGCCGACCTCGTTGCGCCATTTGCGCGGGAGGTGGATGTCCGCCGCCTCGATCGAGAGCCACAGCTGGGGCGCGGCGTCCGGGAGGAAGCGGTGGAAGAGCCCCTTCGGGACGACGACGTAGTCGTCCTGCTCGAAGCGGAGATCGCCGAGCATCGTGCGCAGGACGCCGCCGCCGCGGAAGACGAAGAGCAGCTCGTCGGCGTCCGCGTTCGCGAAGTACACCGGATCGTCGTCGTCCGGCTGGGCGATCCCGATCACCACGTCGTCGTTGAAGAGCAGCGGCACGCGGCAGTCGATCGCGGGCCCGCCCCGGCGCGGCAGGTCCTGCGACCGGTAGTGCCGCTTCGCGAGCGGGCGCGCCGGCGCGGCGACCGGCAGCGCGAAGCCGTGCGCGGCGCGCGCGACCCGGTGCTCGTGCGGCCGGCGCTCGTGGTAGGCGATCGTGTAGGGGCCGTCGAAGCCCTCCCGCGTCAGGCACTCCTCGTAGCGGAGCTCCCCCGCCTCGCTCCGGAGGGCGATGTGGTGCTTGCGCGGGACGCTCCCGGCGACGACGCGATCGAGCATCAGCCGCGCCCCTCCCCTTTCTGCTGCCGCTCGATGCTCTCGAACAGCGCCCGGAAGTTGCCGGCGCCGAAGCCGCGGTCCCCCTTGCGCTGGATGAGCTCGAAGAAGAACGGCCCGGCGTCGGGATCGCGGTGCGTGCCCGACGACTCCTTGAGGAAGATCTGGAGCAGGTAGGACCTCTCGCCGTCGCCGTCGACAAGCACCTCGAGCTCTCGCAGCGCCGCCACATCCTCGTCGAGCTGCCCGACGCCGAGCTGCTGCAGGCGCTCGGGCAGCAGGTCGTAGTAGGCGGCCGGGGTCGGCATGAACTCCACGCCGCGCGCGCGCATCGCCCGCACGGCCGCGAGGAGGTCGTCCACGGCGAGCGCCACGTGCTGCACCCCGTCGCCGCGGTGCTCCTCGTTGAAGACGTTGATCTGCGAGCTCTTGAAGTAGGGCCGGTAGGGCTCGTTGTTCGCGAACTTCACGCCCGAGGCCGGGTCCCACATCACGGCCGATCGCAGGCCCGAGCCGTGGCCGGCGCCCTTCGCGACGTCGTCCGTGTGGAACGCGATCTTCCAGAACGGCTCGAGCCCGAGCACGTGTTCCATCCAGAGCAGGGCGGGCGCCATCGTCTGGAAGTTCGAGGTGATGTGATCGAACCGGGCGATCCCGAAGCGGTTCTCGCCGCCGCGCGGCGCGTCGTGGGCCACGCAGCCGGGGAACAGCGCCGGGTAGCCGTGCCGCTCCACGAAGCGGAAGGTGGTGTCGCCGAACGGCGTCGTGATCGAGAACGACGCGAACGTGCCGCTCCCCTCCGCCGCCCGGTGGATCTCGTCGATCGGCGTGCCCCCGCGGCCTTCGAGCAGCCGGAAGGCGCGGTCCACGTCCTCCACCTCGAAGATGATCGTGCCCACCCCGTCGGGGTGCTTGCGCAGGTAGCGCCACGCGCGCCCGCCCTCGCCGAGCGGCTGCGAGCAGACGATGGCGCACTCGCCGGCCTGGAAGACGACCGACCGCTGCGCCGCCGCCGCCGTGAGCTCCGGCGAGCTCGCGGCGATCTCCTGGAAGTCGAGCTTGTCCGTGTAGAACCTGCGGCTCCGCTCCAGGTCGCGCACGTAGTAGTGCAGCGCCTCCACCCGCTTGATGCCGATCGACTCCACCTTGGCCATCCGGTCCTCCGTCGCGAGGGGGTACGCAGGGAGCGAGCTACGCGCCCGCGGCGACCGCGTCGGCCTGGCGGTCGGCGTGGGCGGCCTGGAAGGCGGGCAGCGCCATGCATGCCGCCTCGATCCGCGTGAGGGTCGAGAGCGGCGCGAGGTCGACCCCGTGGCGTCGCGCATTGTAAAGCTGGGGCACGAGGAACACGTCCGCCACCGTGACCTGATCGCCGACGCAGAACTGGCCGCAGAGCTCGACCGCCGCGGCCTGGAATGCGGCGAGCCCCGACGCGATGAAGCGCCTCGCGAACGCCTTCTCGTCACCGCCGAGCTCGCTCTGCACGTATTTCAGGGTGGCGGTGTTCTGCATCGGCTGCGTGCCGGAGTTGACCATCTCGACGAGCTGCCGCGCCTTGGCGCGCAGGTACGGATCCGCGGGCAGGAGCGGCGGCGCGGGGAACAGCTCCTCGAGCAGCTCGATGATCGCCACCGACTGCGACACGCGCCGGACGGCGCCGCCCTGCTCGAACTCGAGCAGCGGCACCTGCGCCATCGGGTTCTTGGCCCGGTAGTCGTCGCGGAGCTGCTCGCCGCCGTCCCGGACGAGGTTCACCGGCCGGTACGCGTGCGGGGCGCCCTTGTGGGCGAGGGCGATGCGCACGCGCCAGCTGCACGAGCTGCGCCAGTAGCCGTAGAGCGTGAGCCCCTGGATCGCGGCGCTCATCCGGCCACCACCCGCTGCGCGATGCGCCCGAACAGGCTCTCGCTCGAGCGACTCAGCATCTCGATCATGATCGTGTCTCCTGGCTTCATGAAAGGCGTCCTCGCCGCGCCGTGCGAGAGGATCTCGAGCATGCGCTGCTCGGCCAGGCACGACACGCCGCGCGCCGGATCCCGGTTCGAGACGGTGCCGCTGCCGAGGAGGGTCCCGGCCGTGAAGCTGCGGGTCCTGGCGACGTGCTCGACAAGATCGAAGAACGAGAAGTGCATCTCCGGGCCGGCCTCGGGATCGCCGATGAGCGCGCCGTTGTAGGTCGAGCGGAGCCGCAGGTGGACGCGCCCGTCGCGGAGGGCGTCGCCGAGCTCGTCCGGCGTGATCGCGAACGGGGAGAACGCCGTGGCGGGCTTCGAGCAGAAGAACCCGAACCCCTTCGCGAGCTCGGCGGGCACGAGGTTGCGCAGCGTCACGTCGTTGGCCAGCAGGAAGAGGCGGATGTGCCGCTCGGCCTCGTCACGGCGCGTGCCCTGCGGGGTGTCGCCGAGGACGACGCAGACCTCGGCCTCGAAATCGAGGCCCCACGCCTCGTCGCGCAGGACGATGTCGTCGGTCGGCCCGAGGAGGACGCCGGAGCCGCCCTGGTACACGAGCGGATCGGTCGTGAGCGTCTCGGGGGGCTCGGCGCCGCGCGCCTTGCGCACGAGCTCGATGTGGTGGACGTAGGCGGATCCGTCGATCCACTCGTACGCGCGGGGCAGGGGCGCGGCGAGCTCTTCCATGACGAGCGGGGCCACCGCCGCGTCGCCGCGCTCGATGTCGTCGGCGATGCGGCGGAGCGAGGGCTCGGCGCGCTCCCAGTCGTCGAGCGCGGCCTGGAGCGTCGGGAAGGCGGCGCCGGCCGGCGCACAGGCGAGGCCGTCGCGGCGGACGACGACGAGCGTACCATCGCGGCCGGGGCCGCGGAGAGAGGCGAGCTTCATGCGGGGGCGAGCTCCTCGTGGCGTTACGGTGGTCTCATCGTCTTCGCTTGACAAGCACGACGCGGCTCACGCCTGCTAGCGCTCGTGCTCTCTTGCGCCGTGCGCAACGTGCGACCGGGTGACCGGCTGAACGGATCTGCATGAATACCGGACTCGATGTTTTCTCGACGCTCCACCACCTGGTGCAGCGCGCCATCGCCAGCCTCCCCGGCGCGCAGCGTGGCAGCCTGCTGGTGCGCGCTGGACGGCGGCTCGTGTACAGCGCGTCCGTGGGGCTCGATGGCATCCTGCCGGGCCGGGTGCACATGCCGTCGGACGGCGGGCTGCTGAGCGCGTCGGCGCCGTTCGGCCCCGCCGCGGCGCCCGAGGCGGCGCGCGGCCCGTGCCTCGTCCCCGCGGCCGTGTGGTACCGGGCGCACCTGCCCGAGGTCGCGCAGCGGCCCGGCTGGCCTCCGGAGGGGGCCCACGTGCAGGTCGTGCCGGTGCACCTGTTCGGCGCGCCGGGCGCCTACTTCGCGCTGGAGCAGCCGGACGACGCGCCGCTGTCGGGCCCTTACCGCGCGCTCGTGGAGTCGGTCGCGGAGAGCGCGGGCGCCGCGCTCGAGCGGCGCGGCCTGTTCGAGGAGAAGGCGCAGGTCGCGCAGGAGCTGCGGCTGCTCGAGGAGGTGCTGAGCTCCGTCGCCGAGTCGGTCGATCTCCTCGAGCTCATCGAGACGCTCGCGGACGGGATCAGGAGCGTGCAGACGGGCCCGCGCTGGGGCACGATCGACCTCGCCATCCTGGAGGACGCGGGGCGAGGCTCCGCGGCGGATGCGCGGCGGACGCTGCGCCTCTACCGGGCTCCCCGCCGGCCCATGACGGCGTACTGGAACAACGTGCGCGACGGCGTGCAGGCCGCGGGGCGGGACCTGCGGGTCGCGGTGGGGTTCAGGAGCGGGGTGGGCGCCGATCCCGCGTCCCAGGAGGCGCTGTTCGAGGAAGGGCTCCGCCGGGGCGTGAAGGGGATCGCCGTCGCCCCCATCGATCCGGTCGCGCTCGAGCCGCTCATCCGCCGCGCGGTCGCGGCGGGGGTCGCGGTGGTCGCGATCGACTCGCCGACCGTGGAGGGCAGCGCGGCCCCGGTCTACATCGGGACCGACAACCGGGTCGCCGGCAGGCTCGCGGGCGAGATGATGCAGCGGCTCTTGCCGCAGGGCGGGCAGGTCGTCGCCCAGGCGCCCTCGTTCGCCGTGTCCAACGCCAGCGAGCGCCTCGAGGGCTTCCGCGAGGCCGTCGCCGCTTCGGCGACCCGCCTCGACGCGCCCCTGGAGAACCATTTCGACCCCGCCCGCGGGATCGAGCTCGCCCTCTCCACGCTGCGCGACAAGCCCGGGATCGCCGGCGCCTTCGGGGTGTGCAGCGAGAACGGCCCGAGCTTCGGCACGGCGTCGATGACGCTCGGCAGGGCCGGAGACCTCAAGATCCTCGCCTTCGATCTCATCACGTCCACGGTCGCCATGCTCCAGGACGGCGTGATCCACGCCGCGATCGTGCAGCGCGAGTACGACATGGGGTACCGCTGCGTGCAGGTGCTCTACGAGATGGCCACGCGGGGCGCCGAGGCGGCGCTCTCGGAGCTGCCGGCGTCGCGCTTCATCGACACGGGCGTCGACGTCGTGACCGTCGAGCGCACGCCGTTCTCGGTGGCGCTCTCGGATCACCTCGCCATGAGCTCTGCCCGCCGGGTCGCGAACCGCAGGCTGGGCGCGGCGAGCCGCGCGCGAGCGCTCGAGTTTCTGGTGATCGGCATGGCCGAGCGCGAGAGCCTCGTCGACGACGAGCGCGCGCCGGTCGTGGACGACTCCCTGGTGGGCCGGGTGATGAGCTCGTGCTGCTCGCTCGTCATCGACACCGCGTCGAGCGAGTACCAGCACTTCAGCGATGTCGTCGAGGCCCGCTGGAACGGCGCGCGCACGCTGGTCGGCGTGCCGCTGCTCTCCCGGGACGCGGTCCTCGGGGTCCTCGTCCTGAGCAGCCCGCAGCCCGACGCGTGCTCGGCGAACGACCTGGCGCTGCTCGAGCGCGTGGCCTCGGTGGCGGCCGTCGTGCTCGAGAACGCGCGGCTGCTCTCGCGGATCAAGGAGCGCACGAGGGAGCTCGAGTCGCTGAGCAGCCGCCAGGTGGCGCTCCTCGACACGATCGCCGTGATGTCGAGCCCGGTCGTGCCGATCGCGCCCGGCGTCCTCGTCATGCCGATCGTCGGCGCGCTGGACGCAACGCGCTCCGGCCGCTTCATCGAGGCGATGCTGAAGGAGATCTCCGAGCACCAGGCGCGCGTCGTGATCATCGACGTCACCGGCATGGCGGTCGTCGACGCGAGCGCGGCGAGCCACCTCGTGCAGGCGGCGCGCGCCGCCGCCATGCTCGGGTCCGAGGTGGTGCTCGTCGGGATCGCGCCCGAGGCGGCGCGGCTCATGGTGGAGCAGGGGCTCGATCTCGGGGACATCGTCACCCGCTCCACCCTGGAGCTTGGGTTCTCGTACGCGCTCGGCAAGACCGGCGGGCGGGTCGTCTACCGTCGCTCCTGAGCCCCGTCGCTCCCGAGCCGCGGGGCCCCGCGCGATCAGCGGTCCCGGTGGAGCGCGATGGCGGTCGCGACAAGCGCGGCGATCTTGGAGACGTCCAGGTCCTTGGCGGAGCGGATATGGACGTTCCTGGCCGGCTTGGGGTTGCCGGTGAGCACGCGGTTCGGATCGGGCAGCTCGGCGCCGTGCTCGAAGCCGAGGTTCACGCCGAAGCGCTGCGGGGCGAGCCAGCAGATCTGGTGCTCGTGCCCGTCGCCCATCCGGAAGCTGATGATCCGCCACCCTGGATAGACGTGCTCGTGCACGTCGGGGATGACGCGGAGGAGCAGCTTGCGCACGCGCAAGGTCAGCTGCTGCGCTGCGGGTGGGTACTCGCTCAGCAGAGCGGCCACGGCCGGATCTTCCGACACAATCGCCCACGCTAGGTCCACGCCCACGGGGACGCAACCGGCTGCGCGTGGCGACGCGACGTTCCGGTTCGGGCGCTCTCTTCCTCCTGTCAGGCTCCTGTCAGGTCAGCGCAGGCCAGGTCAGGCGCACGCGCTCGCTGTGGGATGGGTCACTCGGTCACTCGGTCACTCGGTCACTCGGTCACTCGGGCGCGGGCACGCCTCGCTGGCGTTCGTCCTTGGCGATCCAGACGGTCTTGATGTTCACGAACTCGCGCAGGCCGTAGGACGAGAGCTCGCGGCCGTGGCCGGACATCTTGATCCCGCCGAACGGCAGCCGCGGGTCGGACACGACCATCCCGTTGATGAACACCTGGCCGGCGTCGAGCTCGTCGATGAGGCGCTCGCGCTCCTGCGGGTCGCGGGTCCAGGCGCTCGCCCCGAGGCCGAATCGGGTGGCGTTCGCGATGTAGATGGCCTCATCGATGTCGGCGACGCGGATGACGGCGGCGACCGGGCCGAAGAGCTCATCGTCGGCGGCGGGGGAGGGGCTCCGGACGTCGGTGAGCACGGTCGGCGGGAAGTAGTTGCCCGGGCCTCTCAGCCGCTTGCCGCCGGTGAGGAGGAGCGCGCCCGCGGCCACCGACGCCCGCACCTGCTCCTCGAGCTCCGTGACGATCTGCGCCGTGGCGAGCGGCCCGACGTCGACCGACGGATCCATCGGATCGCCCACCCGGAGGCGCCGCATGGCCGCGACGAAGCGCTGCTCGAACTCCGGAACGATCGACTCGTGCACGATGAAGCGCTTCGCCGCGATGCAGGACTGCCCGTTGTTGATGATGCGCGCCTTGATCGCGGTCCCGACGGCGGCGTTGAGATCGGCGCTCGGGAGGACGATGAACGGATCGCTGCCGCCGAGCTCCAGCACCACCTTCTTGAGGTGCTTCCCCGCGTGGGCGCCGACGCTGCGCCCCGCGTTCTCGCTGCCGGTGAGCGTCGCGGCCACGACGCGCGGGTCGGCGAGCAGGCGCGGCACCGCGTCGGTCCCGATGAGCAGCGCCTGGAAGACCCCTTCCGGGAAGCCGGCCCGGCGGAGGATGTCCTCGATGGCGAGCGCGCAGCGGGGGACGTTCGCGGCGTGCTTGAGGAGGCCGACGTTGCCGGCGATGAGCGCCGGCGCGGCGAAGCGGAAGACCTGCCAGAACGGGAAGTTCCACGGCATGATGGCGAGCACCGGGCCGAGCGGGTGGAACGCCACGTAGCTCCTGTCGGCGTCGGTCGCGACCTCTTCGGGGGCGAGCAGGCGCTCGGCGTTGTCGGCGTAGTAGCGGCACACGGTCGCGCACTTCTGGGCCTCGGCGATGGCGGAGCCGATGGTCTTGCCCATCTCGACCGTCATGAGCTGCCCGAGCTGCTCCTTCTCCCCTTCCAGGATCTCGGCCGCCCGGCGCAGCTTCTGGGCGCGGTCGGCGACCGGGGTCTGCCGGAAGCTGCGGAACGCGGCGTGCGCGCGCGCCACCTTCTGCTCCAGCGCCGCCGACGAGAGGGGCTCGAAGGTTTCAAGCGTCTCTCCCGTCGCTGGATTGATCGTCGCGATGGCCGTGTTCACGGATGTGCCTCCTCTTCGAGCTCCGGGGGCCGCGCCCTGTCTCCTGCCTGCGCAGGGCGCGCCGAGCGATCCCGGCAGGCGAGCTTGAGCCAGACCTGCCTCTCCTTGCAATGGTCAGCGAGGACGAGCCCGCCTATGTTCCCGTTCCCGCGGTTTTCGTCCCTCCGCCGCAGCTCGCGGTCGCATGGGGGCGGAGGGGGGTCGCCATCGCACGTTCTGTTCATTACGCAGAGCGGGATGGCCCGCAGCGGATCCCCTGCCGTTGACGACGCGGAGCGCGCGGTCTCTGCCCGGGCGATGCGGGCCGGCGAGCGCGCGACGCTCCCTCCGCCGACCGTCGACGATGCCGCCGGCCCGCTATCCCGTGCGGGCGAGCTGGAGGTGAGGGTCAAGGCGCTGGAGTCGCTCCTGTGCGCCGGTGTGCCGTTCATGGTGGCGGGGGCGTATGCCTTCTTTGCGTACACCGGCATCTTCCGCGACACGAAGGATCTCGACGTGATGCTGCACGAGCGGGAGGTGCCGGCGGCGTTCAGGGCGCTCGAGCGGGCCGGCTTCCAGACGGAGGTGCTCGATCCGCGGTGGATCGCGAAGGCGTATGCCGGCGACAGGTTCATCGATCTCATCTTCTCGTCGAGCAACGGCCTGGGCGTGGTGGATTGCGGCTGGTTCGAGCACGCGCGTCCGGCGACGATCCTGGGGCACAGCTGTTTGATCGCGCCGGTCGAGGAGATCATCTTCACGAAGGCGTTCGTGGACGAGCGGGAGCGGTACGACGGGGCCGACGTGAACCACCTCATCTACGCGTGCGGCGACGAGATGGACTGGGAGCGGCTCCTCGGCCGGTTCGGCCCGCACTGGGAGGTCCTGTTCGCGCACCTCACGCTCTACCGTTTCGTCTATCCCGGCGCGCGGAGCCGGGTGCCCGAGTGGCTCGTCGAGGAGCTCTGCCGGCGCACGCTGGAGCAGTCGCGGGCGGGCGACGCGCCGCACCGGGTCTGTCGGGGGAACCTGATCAGCCGGCGGCAGTACATCCATGATTACGAGAAGCTCGGGCTCATGGCTGCGCCCGCCGGGCCCGAGCCCGAGGTGATGCGGGGGGCGCTGTGCCGGAAGCGCCGGCCGCCCGCGGCGGCGCGGCGGCCCCTCGGCAAGGGGGTGCCGATCCGCGAGGGGGCTCCGGGCGGCGCGGAGCGTCTGGGGGCGGAGGTCGAGGCGGCGCGGCTCCGCAAGCCGGGATCATGAGCGCCGGGGCCGGCGGGAACGGGGACCGCGGGGACCACGGCAAGCGGCGCGTCGCGGCGGCCTCGGACCTGCACTGCCGGCCGGAGCACGGCGCAAGGATGCGCGAGCTCGTGAAGGCGGTGAACGCGGAGGCCGAGGTGCTCGTCCTGTGCGGCGATCTCACCGATCGCGGCCATCCCGAGGAGGCGAAGGTGCTGGCCGACGCGCTCTCCGGGCTGTCGGTGCCGTGCGCCGCCGTGCTCGGCAACCACGACCTCGACCGCGGCGCGGGCGCCGAGGTCTCGAGGCTCCTGGGCGACGCGGGCGTCGAGGTGCTCGACGGGGATCACCTGATCCTGCGCGACGACCTCGGCGTTGCCGGCGTGAAGGGGTTCATGGGCGGGTTCGGGAACGCGACGCTGCAGGCGTTCGGCGAGGGCCCGCTCAAGGCCTTCGTCCAGGAGGCCGTGACCGAGGCGCTGAAGCTCGAGGCGGCGCTCTCGCAGCTCGACAGCGACAAGCGGATCGTGATCATGCATTACACGCCGATCCTGGAGACGACCGTCGGCGAGAACGTGGAGATAAGGCCTTTCCTTGGGACGAGCCGGCTTGTCGCGCCGATCGATCTGTACGGCGCCGACGTGGTCTTCCATGGCCACGCGCACCACGGGGCGCTCGAGGGGCGCACGCCGAAGGGGACTCCGGTCTACAACGTGGCCATGCCGCTGCTCAGGAAGCTGACGGGTAAGTCGTTTCTGCTGTTCGAGGTGTAGCGGGCGAGCGCCGCTCGGTGGTTCTGCGCCGCGCTTCTGTCAGTGCTTCTGCAGGAAGGCCCGTATCGCTCCGAAATAGGCAGACGCGAAGTTGAGGATATCGTTGTGCCCGGCGCCGTCGATGAGGTGCAGGGCTTTTCTGTCGTGGGGGACGGCGGCGTGGTTCTCGCGGGCGTGGTCCGGCGGGAGCAGCGTATCGCGCGCGCCGTGCAGGAAGAGGACCGGGATGTCGACCTGTCTCAGGAGCTCCGGGTTCGAGAAGCGGCGGTGCGCCTCGTCGCGCAGATCGCCGAGGTCGATCTCGAAGAGGGCGAGCAGGTGCCGCACATCGCTGAACCCGCTCTCGAGGACGAGCGCGCGGTAGGCGTCGCCGCGGTGCGCGGCGATGCGCGACGCCGGGGAGCTGCCGAGCGATCGGCCGAAGAGCAGCGGCTTCGGCGGCCGGTCGAGGCCTGCGGCGCGGCTCGTCTCGGCGAGCTCGCGCTCGAAGAACTCGGAGACCTTCAAGGGATCTTCATGGAGCGAGCGCAGCGTCGGCTGCCCTCCGCTCCAGCCGTAGCCGCGGTAATCGACGATGAAGAGGTTGAGCCCGATGTCCTGCCAGGCCTCGGCGAGGTCGTCGTAGTCGGGGACGGTCTCGCCATTGCCGTGGAAGGCGAGCACCGTCGGGTTGTCCGGGGCGGATAGGTGCCAGCGCGCGCCGAGCGTCACCCCGGGGGCGACGGGGATATCGTAGTCCGTCGCGCTGGCGGGTGGGCTCGTTCTCACCTGCGTGGGATAGAAGACGTCGGCGGCGCGAGGGTTTGCGTCGAGCGCGCGAAGGAGCTCGTCGAGCTGGCTATCGGGGTCGTTCGTCGGCATGGCTCACCGTTCTGCCGAGGTCGGCGGGGGCAGTGCGCGCGCAGGATACGTCGGATGGGGGTAGGAAGGCACCTGGGATGGACGCCCGCGAGGGTGGCGAGGCGGCAGGAAGGCGGGGTGCACGGCGCGATGATAGTCTATACGGTCGCGATGATGCCTTGCACCGCGGGCTCGCCGTACTCGGCGCCGCCGGTGCGCACGACGAGGTTCGGGAGGATCTCCGCCACGCCGGCGCCGTGGGTGTGGCCGCAGAGCACCTCGATCTGCCGCTCCGGGTGCCGCTCGGCGGCCTCGCGGATCGCCTCCCCTGTGGCCTTGCAGGTGAAGTGGGGGAGCCAATCGTCGTTGGAGATCTGGCCTTCGTGCCAGCAGGCCTCCTTGAACGGGGGGACGTGCGTTGCGACGATGACGCGCCGGTACCGCTCGAGGGCCAGGGGCAGGACGCGACGCAGGTACGCCGCGGCCTCATCGCCGAGGCGGTGCAAGGCCTCTCTCCGGCGGCGCCGGTCGAGGGAGGCGAGCTCCTGGATGAGCACGTAATCGTTGAGCTCCACGGGCGATCTCTCGTAGTTGCCGAGGCGGGCGTCGGCCCAGCCGTCGTGGCCGACGAGGGCGGTGTCCGGGCCGAGCTCGACGTGGGGAATCGACGGGAGCCACCTGAGCCAGGGGGAGGTGGCCGAGAGCTCGGCGGCCGTGGCGCGCACGGCGGCGATGCTCCCGCGGTAGAAATCGTGGTTCCCGAGGACGAAGTAGAGCGGGCGCTCGATGGCCTGGGCGACGGTCTCGAGGAGGGGGCCGAGGCTCGCGGCTTCGGCGATGTCGCCGGTGAAGAGGACGGCATCGGAGGCCGTCGCGGCGAGGGTGGAGCAGAAGGCGGCGAGCTCCTTGCGGGAGAGGAAGTTGAGGTGGACGTCGGTCGCCCAGGCGAGGCGGAGCGGGGTCGGCGCGGCCATGAGGGCAGGATAGGCGGGGAGGCGAGGGGGAGCCAGCGAGGTGGTGCGAGCTCCCATCCCCCGTTCCACGTTGCGGCTAGAACGCCGATCACATTGAAATTCCGCTAAAATCGACTCATGGGAAGAGGACCGCAAGGACGGATGCGCCGGTCAAGACCGGCATGAGGGAGCAGGTGAGCAACGAGGAGCAGCACCAGCAAATCGAGCAAGTCCTGCCCCGGGAGGAGTCCACCCCTGGGAAGGCCAACCCTTGCGCAGCGTGGGGCGACCCACGAGGCGAAGCGTAGGGGGACGAGTGAGCGGGCCGGGTGACGTGCGGCTGCTGATGAAGTGGCTGCACGCAGGCGTCATGGAGGGAGGCGAGCTACGTGAGGTGAAGGAAGGAGTGCCGCAGGGCGGGAGCATCAGCCCGCTGCTTGCGAACGCCTACCTTCACTATGCGTTCGACCTGTGGGTCAACCAGTGGAGGAAGCGGCACGCGCGCGGAGAGGTGTACATCGTGCGCTACGCCGACGATCTCGCGATGACCTTCCAGTACGAGCAGGACGCGCGCGCGATGCGGGAGGCCTTGGCCTCCCGGCTCGCGAAGTTCGGCCTGGAGCTGCATCCGGAGAAGACCCGGGTGATTCGGTTCGGGAGATTCGCCCGGCAGGACGCCGAGCGCGACGGGCGCCCACGCCCTGAGACGTTCGACTTCCTGGGGTTCACGCACATCGCCGGCGTAAGCCGGCGAGGCGAGTTCCAGCTGAAGCGTCGTACCTCGCGGAAGAAACGGAACGCCAAGCTGGCGAGCCTGCGCGAAGAAATGCGCGAGCGTCGGCATGAGCCCGTGCGAGCCCAGCACGCATGGCTCTCCAGCGTGCTCGAAGGGCACTTCCGGTACTACGGGGTGCCCACAAACTACCGGGCGTTGCAGCAGTTTCGGGAACGCGTGCGCGCAAGCTGGCACCGCCAGCTTCAGCGGAGAAGCCAGCGCGCGCACTGGTCCCGGCAGCAACGAACGGGGTTCGAGCAGCGGTTCCCTCTCCTGCAGCCCCGCATCCATCATCCCTGGCCGGCTCTACCGCGAGCCAGTCCGTCGACCCGAGGTGGGAGCCCGGTGCGGGAAATCCGCTCGCCGGGTTCTGTCCGGGGGGCGGTCCGGGTTGACCGAAGGTAGGTCAGCACGGGCCGTCCCTACCGGGACCAAGGGGCGCAAGGGGGAGAAGAATATAATTCTATCTCTGTTCCCTTGCGCCTCTCGCGCCCTTGCGGTCTCTCGTCTGACTGGGTGCCGTGCCCTTCCAGCGTGCTCCTCGGCGGCTCCGACGGGCGCCACAATCTGTTGAATTTAGCTGAATTTTAACCTGTTCGACGTTCTAGCTGCGCGCCGCTGCCGATGGCTGCGCGCCGCTGCCGATCCTGTGCGCTCATGGCGTCATGGCCCGTATGTGGACCGGCCGATGGCGCCCGCGGAGCGGGAAATCGTCACGCGCGTGGCCGTCGAGCGGCATGTCGGTCCGGGTGCGGTGACCGGCATCGGGGTTTCGATGGGTGGGGCGTCCTGAGCGAGGGTACGGTGAGCTTGTGGCCCGCGCTCGACGAACTCCAGGATCGCCGGCAGGGCGAGCGCGCGGGCGGCCCTCGGACGGACGGCTCAGCCGCGCGAACGGCCGCTACACATCGCCGTCCACCGGCGCCGCGGGCCGCTCGACAGGCTTCTTGTCCGCGGGCTGCTCGACGGGCTTCTTGCGCCGCCCGATCGCGAAGAAGTCGACCGCGGGCTTGAGGGAGCGCTCGAGCTTCGCGTCCGCGGCGGCCATCCGGGAGAGCGTGGTGTAATAGGCCGTCGCGGCCCACCATGCCTCGCTCTGGGCCTGCAGGATGGTGTCGGCGATCCGCTGGGAGAGGTCGTCGAGCGCGGCCTGGAGCGGCTTCATGCGCTCGATCAGGAGCAGATCGGCCTTCATCCCTTCCACGTTGATCTTGGGGAGCGCGACGCCGTTCGCGTCGGCCAGCTCCCCGACGAGCCTCGCGATCGGCTCGCCGCCGGTGCGCATCTTCGTCGTGGCCTTGCGCTCGTCCCCTGTGAGCTCGACGGTGAACGCCTTCACCTTGCCCTCGATCGACGACAGCTGCTCGACCAGCCCCTGGATCACCTTCTCCGACGGTACGACGTTTCCTACCTTGTTCTGCACGCGAAAACCTCCCGCTTGAAAGGGGAGACCGTACGGGGACCGAGCGAGCTCGTCAAAGCGAGAGCAAGCTCCCGACGCTACGCGGTAAGTCCGCGTCCAACCCTTGGTTTTTCGGAGTTGTATGCGCCGGTGGCGGAGTCGCCTGCGCCGGCGTCGGAGTCGCCTCTGGCGCTGCCTCGGAAGGCCGACACGCGGGCGGAGCAGACCGAGACGCCCGCAGAGCAGACCGAGACGCCCGCGGAGAACGCTCCGAGGGCGACGAACAGCAGCGAGGGACAGGCGCGGTGCGGTTCGAGCGGCGCAGATGCCGCCGATGCTCGCGCGGCGCGAACATCGAGGACCTCGCCCCCCGAGGCCTCCCGCCGGCTACTCTTCGCTGTCCCCGTCCACCGCCGGCACGAGCTCGATGTCGATCTCCTGAGGAACGGAGTCCTCGCAGTCCTCGCTCATGACGGGCGTGAGCGTCTGCTCGAAGTCCTCATAGCCTGTCCCCGAGATCTCCACCTGCGTCACCCCTGCTGTCCACAGCTCGCAGACGAGCGCCTCCAGCGCGTCCGGAGGCGGCTTCGCGCGATCGACGGCGCACACGAGGTTGGCCTCGTCGAGCGTCTTCCAGGTGGTCGGGTCGTTCAGGACGAAGGTCGGCTCCTCCGCTGCGCTCCACGCGACGTGAACGGTGGTGTTCGGCGGGACGGGGGCGCCTTTCGCGCGCACGGTGATGGTGAACATCGCCTCTCGCGGCCCCATCGGGCAGCCATCGGCGCCGCCCATGCCCGAGCCGCCGCCGGCCCCGCCGACTCCGGGGTCCTTGCAGGCGCCCACGGAGGCGGCGGTCGCGAGCGCCGCCGCGGCGAGCGCCGCGAAAGCCGTGAGCGATACGACTCGACCTGGCGTGAAGGGAAGGCGTGCAGCCACAAAGGCGACAGGGTAGGGGGGCAACGCTGGCAAATCCAGCGGGAGCAGGCTTTGCGCAGGACGCCCCGCTCACCTCCCGGATTCCCGGACTCCCGGATTGCCGGATCCCCGGCCCCCGGGACGCGCCGCGGGCGCCTTGCAGCTCAGCCCTGGGCCTTGAGCTCCGCGATGTCCTGGAGGAGCGTCTGCTCGTGCCCCTCGGGCTTCACCTTCAGGTAGGTCTTCCGCAGCGCGCCCTGCGGATCGACGACGAACGTCGTCCGGTCCCAGTACAGGTTGCCTTTCCACTCGCTCTGCCCGACGCCTGCGGCCTTGAGGAGCTCGTGATTCGTGTCGGCGAGCAGATCGATGGTGAACGCGAACTTGTCGCAGAAGCTCTTGTGCGACGCGACGTCGTCCGCGCTGACGCCGACCACGGTGACATTGGCCTTGTCGAAGTCCTCTTTGGAGGCGGTGAACGACTTGCCCTGGATGGTGCAACCCGGCGTGTCGTCCTTCGGATAGAAGTAGACGACGAGCCATTTGCCCGCGAAGTCCTCGAGCTTCACGGTCTTGCCGTCCTGGTTCGGCAGGGCGAAGCTCGGGAACGGCTTTCCAATCTCGACGCTCATCTTCTCTTTACCTTTGCTGTGGGCCGGAGGAAGGCTCCTCCTGGCCGGTGGCCGCTCGTGGGACGATGGAGCGGTGCGGCGCGGGTGTCAACGTCGCTGCCCGCGCGGGATCAGCGCGGGATGAGCCCCCGGAACCAGGCCGCCACCGACGAGGACGACTCGTCCTGGTGGAGCGAGTCCGGTCCTTCCAGCTCGTCGGCGAGCCCGCCGAGCGGCGCCTCGCTGCGCGGGGGCGAGGAGCTCGGGTGCGCGTGCCCGTGCGTCAGGCCCGTGGCGCCGTCCAGGGTGGGCAGCAGGCTGAGGCCGCTGCCGCCCGCGGTCGGATCCTTCGTGAGCGACTTGAACTCGAGGAGCATCAGGTCGATGAGCTCGGCGATCTTCTGCGTCCCGTCGATCGTCCGCGCCGGCCCGCCCTTCGTGCGCTCCACGAGCGCGGCGACGTCGTCCTCGCTCACCGGGCGGCCGTAGCGGTAGAGGAAGCGGGTGAGGTCGCGCCCGAGGTCGCGCGCGTTGCGGTAGCGAGCCCCCGGATCGCGGGCGAGCGCGCGGCGGATGATCTGCTCCAGCTCGCGCGGCACCTCGCTGTTGACCTGCTGGAGCGACGGGACCACCGCGTCGCGCACCAGCCGCACCGTGATGTAGTCCGAGTCGCCGAGGAAGAGCCGGCGCCCGGCGAGCATCTCCCAGAGGATGATCCCGAGCGCGAAGATGTCGACGCGCTGGTCGACGCCCTGCTCGAGCACCGTCTCGGGCGCCAGGTAGCCGAACTTCCCCTTGATGATGCCCGCGTCGCTCTCGGCGAGCTGGCTCGACGCCTTCGCGAGCCCGAAGTCCACGATCTTCACCTCGCCGTAGCGGGTGATGAGCACGTTGGCGGGGGTGATGTCCCGGTGCACGATCTGGAGCGGCTTTCCGTCCGCGGTCGCGAGATCGTGCGCGTAGGCGAGGCCCTGGCACATCTTCGCGGCCATGAACGCGGCGACCTCGACGTTCATCGGCCGGCCGACCTTCTTCTGGTGCTCGAGGAGGGCCCTCAGGTCGGCGCCGTCCACGTACTCCATGACGATGAAGTAGGTGCCGTCGCCGACGCCGATGTCGAACACCGACACGACGTTCGAGTGCGAGAGGTGCGCCGAGAGGCGCGCCTCGTCGAGGAACATCGCGATGAACTGCTCCTTCTTGCTGAGCTGCGGCAAGACGCGCTTGATCGCGACCTGCTTCTTGAACCCTTCGATCCCCGCGCTCTCGGCGACGAAGACCTCCGCCATGCCGCCGGAGGCGAGGCGCTTGATGACCCGGTAACGCTGCTGCTCGGACATGCCCTGTCTGTCGTCCTCCCGCCCCGTCCCGTCTGCCTGCCCAGTCTAGCGGCTCGGGCCCCCGCAGCGGATGAAAACCATGCGGTGCCGCCTCGCGCCTGCCGGGTCAACGGAACGTGGCGAGCGCCGCAACCGCCGCGAAGGAGAGCCCGACGAGCGCGGCGAGCGCGAGCACCGACACGAGCGGCTCCGCCCGCACGGCGGCGAGCAGCCGGCCGCGATCTTCCCTGGACAGCGGTGCCCCGTCGGTTCCGTCCTCGCCCTCGCCGCCCGACGCGGCGGCGAGGTGGGCCTCGAGGCGCCGCCGCGCGGTCCGGGATCGCAGCGCGAGCAGCATCATCTGTGCGATCCCGGCGGCGCCGAGCACCAGGAGGCCTGCGCGCCGCGCCTGCGAGGCGCGGCCCTGCTCGCGCGCCTCGGCTGCCGGCATCCCGTCCGCGAGCAGCGCCACGCGCCGCGGCAGGGCCGGGCCTGCGGCTGGCGAGAGCGGCCAGGCCACCGTCCCCGCGCCCTGCTCGTAGGGGTCGCTCGCGACGACCGCCCAGCCCGCTGCGCCGGGCGAAGGCCCCTCCGGGAGCGCCAGCGTCCCCGAGAAGAAGCCTGCGCCGTCGGCCGCGAGCGGGACGACCGCCCCGAGCAGGCGGCCGTGCGCGCCTCCGATCGAGACGTAGGCGCGCGGCCTCGGCGCCGGGGAGGTGAGCCGGAGCTGCGGCCGCTCGCCCGCGAGCCCGGCCGGGTCGAGCCAGATCGCGCCCGGGATCACGGGCAGCCTCCCTTCCCAGGTGCCGCTCGTCCCCCGTGACCCCGGCGGCCCCGGCGCCGCGCTCCCCGGGCGCGTCGCGCGCAGCGTGAGCTCGACGGCGTGCGCCAGCGGCCTGATCGTGAGCTCCGCGGCGCCGCGCGCATCGGCCGCGAGCTGCACCGGCCCGCTGCCCTGCCCCTCGAGATCCGCCCCGACGGCGCTCGCCTCCACGCGCGCCCCCGGCACCGGCGCTCCGTTCTCGGTCTCGACCGCGACGCGCACCGGCTCCGGGAACGGCGCTGCCAGGGCGCCCCGCGCGGCCGTGACCCGGAGGCGGAGCTCCCCGTCCGCCGCGCCGGGCAGCGCGCTCGTGTGCGCCGCGCCGGGCAGCGCGCTCGTCTCTGCCGCGGGCAGCGGAGGCAAGAGCGGCAGCTCCTGCTCCAGGAGCGTGTCGCCGCCCCGCGCGATCCGCACCACGACCGGCTCCTTCAGCCCGTCCCTTGCGCGCAGCAGCGCCTCGCCGATGCCGTCCTTCCCGGTCGAGCCGATCCATCGCTCGAGCGGTGTCCCCGCGGACGTCGCGCTCACCTCGAGCTCCGGCAGCGCAGCTGGATCGTCGGCGCCGTGGAGCCGGCGCACCCCTTCGATGCGGAGCGCCAGCGCCTCGCTTCCGGCGACGGGCGCTCCCCACACCCGCACGCCGGTGGCCATGCGCTGCGCTCCTGGTCCCAGGATCACGAGCGCTGCGAGCCCGATGCTGAGCGCAGGCAGGACATAGGTCGCCGCGTTGGGCATCGAGATCATGGTTGCCCCAGCATACCTCTCCGTCCCTGCGGCGCGGTCGGGGCTCGGATCGGGCTGGCTGCTCGTGCGGAGCGCTGTCGTTCGTGCCGAGCCCCTTTGCGTCCGGGCGTCTCCTCCGATAGGAAGCCGCCGATGGCAGGCGACAGACCGGTGAAGCGCAAGCGCAAGGGCTCGGGGGCCACGGGGCAGGGGGGCGAGGTTCTTCTGCGGCAGCGGACCGATCCGCGGAGCGAGCGGCGTTTCGAGCCGAAGGCCTCGCTGGAGCTCGGTCTCACGTTGCTCGGCATGTCCGTCGCGGCGCTGCTGGCGGGGGCGGGTGTCTACGGCCAGTGGTTCCGGGGCGAGGAGGCGGGCTCGCACCCAGCGGCTCCGTACCTGCTCGTCGGCGCGCTGCTCCTCGGCGCGGCGGCGGGTCTGTTCGGTCAGTGGTCGATGAAGCCCGTCCGTGTCGGTGATGCCGGCGTGGCGATCGAGAACGCGCCTGGCGAGATCGAGCGTGTCGGCTGGCACGATGTCACGGGCCTGTTGCTCACGGAGTCTTCACTCACGGTTCAGGGTGGCGGCACCGTGCTCGCCATCCCGCTGCGCGCGCATCTCCCCGCGGCCTCCCGCGTCCTGGCGGAGGCGAGGAAGCGCGTCCCCGGGCGAGTCGTCGACATCAAGGAGGGCGCGTTGCCTCCGCCCGACGACGCAGCCGGCGAGGTGCGCCCGCTGGACCCGCCGCAGGTCGCCGGGCTCCACTGCAAGGCGACCGACAAGCTGATCTCCTTCGAGGCCGACGCCCGCCTGTGCGGCCGTTGCGGCGAGCTCTACCACAAGGACGGCATCCCCCCCCGCTGCGCTACCTGCGACGCCCCCCTCCGCTGAGCGGCCGCCGGCCGCCGCCTCTCAGATCCCGAAGCGCGCCGCGTGCTCCCGGAGGAACGCGATGTAGACGTCCGCCTCCTGGTGCGACGGCACCTCGCCCGCCTCGACCGCCTCCTCGAGCGCCCGCTTGACCTCGCCCACCCGCCGCGACGGCGGCAGCCCGAACGCCCGCATGATGGCGTCGCCGATGCCGCTCGGCAGCGGCGGCACCACCGCGTCCTCGGCCTGGACATGCAGCACCCGCTCGGCCAGGTCGCTGATCTGCTTCAGCCCCTTCCGCTTCTTCTCCGGCCGCTTCGTCGTGATGTCCGCCCGCGACAGGTCGAGCACGTCGTTCAGACAATCGCCCATCTCCTTCGCGAACCGGCGCACCGCGCTGTCGGTCCACGACGGTTCGTACTGGCTCGCCCGCAGGTGGTGCAGGATCAGGAAGCGGATGCTGCCCTTCAGCGCCTCCTCCTTCGCGAAGAGCGGCAGCCGCCGGTCGATCTTGTCGAACATGCGCGCGCCGACCTCGGCGTGACCGAAGAAATGGACCTCGCCCGACGGCGAGATCGAGCGCGTCCTGGTCTTGCCGATGTCGTGGAGCAGGGCCGCCCAGCGGACCTCGAGCCTCGGGACCGCCTGACGCACCACCTGCTTCGTGTGCTTCCACACGTCCTTGTGACGCCACTCTCCGTCGCCGAACCCCACCATCGCCTCGACCTCGGGGAGCATCGCCGCGAGGGCGCCCGACTCGAGCAGCGCGTCGAGCCCGGCCTCGGCGTCCTTGCTCATCATGATCCGGTCGAGCTGCTTGCGGACGTCAGGCAGGTAGATCGCCGCCGCCGCCTTGAAGTCGGCGGGGCGCCCGGAGATCACCCTGGCCGAGGAGCGTGGCTCGTCGGCCGCCTCGGGCTGCGCGGGCTCCGCCGTCTCTGATCGCTGAACGGCCCATTCGAGCGCCTCCATGGCCCGCTTCGGGCTCGCTTCCTGGGTGAGAATCTCCTGCACGCTGGCCTTCCACACTTTCGAGGTTACGGGATCGCCCGTGGCGCGCCGGTTCGCGCGGCCCGCACGGGGTCCGCCGGTTTAGAGCCAGCCGGTACTCCGCGCAATGGTTCGTCGCTCGGCGCGGGTTCGTCGCTCGGCGATGCCGGATGGCGAGCGTCCGCCGGAGACGGCGCCTCAGGTGCGGAGGAGCCTGACCACGTGGTCCTTCTCCCAGGAGAGGGCGCGCTCGTAGTCGCGGAAGAGCCGCTCGCGGGCGAGGAACTGGGGCGGGTGGAGCATCCGGCGCCCGTTGCCGTGGCTCGCGGGCATCACGTGGTGGATCATCTCGTGGTAGATGACGTAGGAGATGAAGTAGCGGGGGACCCAGGGCCGGTCGAGCACCGGGTGGATGCGGATCAGCCGCTCCACCGCCGAGTAGCTCCCGAGCTTGATGGTGCGCCGCGGCTTCCGCGCCCTGGTCCGCTTGCCCCAGGTGATCAGCGCGTCGACAACGCCGCCGAAGTACGCGTGGTTGAGCTTCTGGAACAGGGTCAGCAGATCGTGCGTCTGCCCCTGCGTCGAGAGCGGCGTGCTCACCGGCTGGCTCGCCCGGATGCGGTGGCCGTTCTCGTCGATGTACTGGCCGACCACGAGCGACGCGGCCCGGTCCTGGGTCACCACGTACCGGACGAGCGCCTCCTGAACGACCGCCGGCGCATCCAGGAACATGTGGTGGACGCGCGCCTGCAGGATGCCCTCCCGCAGCGACGAGGAGATCATCTGCCGGTAGTTGTCGGTCACCGAGAGGAGGACCGGCCGCTTCTGGGCCAGCTCGAGGCGCCGGATGAGCGCCTGGCGCGCCCCCTCGTGCACGTAGATCTGCGGCTGGCCCGACGGCAGGCCGATGTGGAGCGGATGGTGACGGGGGTCCGGCACCCGGACGACGGCCCGGGAGAGGCGCGGCCACAGGGAAGAGGGTGCTGCGCCCTTCCCACCGCTGCGCGACAGACGGCCTGGAGGGGGTTGAGCGAAGGGGAAGGCCATCTGTCCCGCCATCTCAATCCTCCTTATTTGGGCGTATTCTCGGGTGGGATCCTTGTCAAGCGAGCGGCCGAAATCATCGAAATCGTTTGGCTTTATGATTACGTAAGCAAGAGGCCGACCTCGCCGGAGGGGGTTGGCGGGAGTCGCCGTCGCCGTCCGCCCGCCATCCGGATTTCTGATGTATTTTCATGAACTTGCATGAGCCGCCGCGGCTCGTCGCGGGACCGCTCCGGTCGAGCTGGCTCGGGTCGAGCCGCCTTCCGCCTCGGACGCGTGCCGTCTGCTCCTGCTCCCTCTCCATGGCACGGCGCGCCCTCGCTCACGGCGCGCCCTCGCTAGGTGAGCGCGCGGGGGTCGACGATCTGCGCCACGCGCCAGCGGTCCTGCGCGCGCGGCGCCGGCTCGGGCTCGAGGGCGACGACCAGGGCCGTGCAGAAGCTGGCGAGGAGCAGGCCCGTCGCGCCCCGGCCGGGTGAGTCGATGAGCGTCCTGACGAGGTGCTCCACGTTCGGCTGGTGGCCGATCAGGAGCGCGTCGGCCCCGCCTCGGGCGAGCGCGGCGACCAGCGCGAGCGGGAGCTCTGCGTCGACCGAGAGCTCGTCCCGGACCTCGACCTCCGGCGCACCGCAGAGGGGCGCAGCGATCTCGGCGGTCTCGCGGGCGCGCGCGAGGGGGCTCGCGAGCACCCGCGACAGGGGGGCGCCGCCCCGGAGGCGATGGAGCTCGATCGCGACCCGCTCCACGCGCGCGCGGCCCTCGGGGGTGAGCCTCCGGTCCGCGTCGCGTCCGCTCGCCGACCGGTCCTCCGCCGGGCCGTGCCGCATCACGTAGAGGTGCATGGCGATGGGGCGATCGTCAGTTCGTCTTGCCCGGGGTGCGTCGGGCGTCCGGGCCGGCCGGGGCTGCCTCGCCGCGACCCTTCGCCTGCGCGGGGGGCTCGGCCGCGGCCGCGGTCGCGCCGCCCTTCGTGCCGGCGGCTGCGGCGCCGTTCGCCGCGGCGCCCGCGCCGGTGCGGGAGATACCGTGCTTCGAGAGGACCATCGACTCGATCTTGTCGAGCACCGCCGGGTGCTGCTCGAGGTAGGTGCGGGCGTTCTCCCGGCCCTGGCCGATGCGCTCGCCCTGGAACGAGAACCAGGAGCCGCTCTTCTCGATGATGCTCGCCTCGGTCGCGAGGTCGATGACGTCGCCGCTGTGGCTGATGCCGTGGCCGTAGAGGATGTCGAACTCCACCTCGCGGAACGGGGGAGCCATCTTGTTCTTCACGACCTTGACGCGGGTCCGATTGCCCACGACCGCCGGCTCCTTGCCGCCCGCGGCGGCCTCCTTGATGGCGCCGATGCGGCGGATGTCGAGCCGGACGGAGGCGTAGAACTTGAGGGCGTTGCCGCCGCTCGTCGTCTCGGGGCTGCCGAACATGACGCCGATCTTCATGCGGATCTGGTTGATGAACATCAGCAGACACTGCGAGCGCGAGGTCGTCCCGGTCAGCTTGCGGAGCGCCTGGCTCATCAGCCGGGCCTGGAGGCCGACGTGGCTGTCGCCCATGTCGCCCTCGATCTCCGCCTTGGGGACGAGCGCCGCGACGGAGTCGACGACGATGATGTCGACGGCGTTCGAGCGGACCAGCATGTCGGCGATCTCGAGCGCCTGCTCGCCGTAGTCGGGCTGCGAGATGAGCAGCTCCTCGGTCTTCACGCCGAGCCGCTTGGCGTAGTTCACGTCGAGGGCGTGCTCGGCGTCGATGAACGCCGCCGTCCCGCCCGCCCTCTGGACGGCCGCGATGGCGTGGAGGGTGAGGGTCGTCTTGCCGCTCGACTCCGGCCCGTAGACCTCGACGATGCGACCGCGCGGGTAGCCGCCGATGCCGAGAGCGATGTCCAGGCCGAGCGACCCGGTCGGCACGGCCGCGACCTCTTCGTGCAGGCTCTGCCCGTCCTTGAGGCGCATGATCGCCCCTTTGCCGTACTCCTTCTCGACGCTGGCGATCGCGAGCTCGAGGGCGGCAGACTTCTGCTTGGTGTTCTTCTCGTCACTCATGCGTACCTCGGAGAGGGGGCCAAAGGGAGGGGGAGACCGAAGGGGATCGCGCCGGCGAACCCCCGACGCGCGGGCCAACAGTTTCCGGCAGCTTTACTGTCCGGCTGTTCAGGAAGCAAGACTCCCGCACCCAGGATAGGACCGAAAACGTCCGCGCAGCGACCCGGCCGGGCCGGACCTGGCAGCGGGCGCGCTCGGCGGCGCGCCGGGCCGCGACCCGGGCTCGACCCCCGGACTGGCCGCCTCCGAACAGGGCGATCCTGTCGCGGTCGGAAGCGCGATTTCCCGGCTGATGTGGAGTCTCACAATCCCGGCAACAATCGTGATCGTCGCACACGGGGAGCGCTGGCGGACTCTTCATCTGTGGGCCACACCTTCCAAGTGGGGGGTGGGGGCCGCTTTTTCCCGGGGTTTTCCCTCGGTCGGTACGAGCTCGTCCTGCGGGTGGCCGCAGGCGACATGGGAGAGATCTGGGCGGGGCGGCTCCGGCGGGAGCACGGGTTTCAGAAGCTCTTTGCCATCAAGGTGCTTCGTCCCGAGCTCTCGCCCGACCCCGACGCCGTGCGGATGTTCCTGGAGGAAGCCGCGCTCGCGGCGCGCATCCGGCACCCGAACGTTGTGCCCGTCGTGGATCTCGGCGAGGAGGGAGGCACCCTCTTCTATGTCATGGAGTGGGTGAGCGGGGAGCCCCTCTCGTCGGTGCTGCGCGCCGCGCGCGGGCGCCCGGCGCCGGTGCTCGCCGCGGCCAGGCTGGCCTACCAGATCTGCGCGGCGCTCGACGCCGCGCACGAGCTGCGGGACGAGGTCGGCAACCCCCGGGAGCTCCTCCACTACGATGTCTCGCCGGACAACGTCCTCATCACGTCCGAGGGGCTCGTCCGCCTGGTCGATTTTGGCATCGCGAAGTTCGAGGAGGAGCGGCTATCGGAGCGCCGGCCTCCGTCGCTGCGGGGCGACGGCAGGCGCGCCTTCGCCGCGGCGGCGGGCGGCGAGGGGGGCGCGTTCCTGTTCAGGAGCAGCGCGCCGTACATGGCGCCGGAGCACATCCGCGGGCAACCCTGCGACCGGCGGGCCGATCTCTTCGGGGTGGGGGTGCTGCTCTACGAGCTCCTGTCGGGCGCGCACCCGTTCCAGGCCGACGACAGCGAGAGCACGATGACCCACATCGCGAGCGAGCGGCCCGCCGCGCCGCTGTCGTCGCGCGCCGTCCCGTCCCGTCGCGGGTTCGCGGAGCGACTGAGCTCGGCGCCGCCGCCCGAGTTGATCCCGTCCGCGCTCGATCGCCTCGTCTCCGAGGCGCTCGCCAAGTCGCCCACCGCGCGCACGGCGACCGCCGCGCAGCTCATGCGCGCGCTCGAGGAGGCGGTCCCGGGCGCCGCGCACCCGGGCAACGACGTGCTGGTCGCGAGCTGGATCGGACAGGTCCTCGGGGACGCGTCCCACCTCCGCACGCAGCAGCTGCGCGCCGCGCTCGAGTCGCTCGATCCGGGGGGCGGCACGGTCGACGAGACCGAGCCTTCGGGCTCCCCGCGGCGGTGGGCGCAGGCGGCGTGGGCGTTCGGGGCAGCCGTCCTCGGGGTCGCGCTCGCCGGGACCTCGGCGGTGAAGGACAGCCCGCTCCCGCCGGCCGCGTTCACCGCCCCGGCCGGGCCGCGCGCGGAGAGCGCCGCGAGCAGCGTCAGCTCGCCCCCACGTCGCCGAGGAGCGGCGACCACGCCGCACCGGAGATGAACCAGAGCTGGTGCGACGTCCGCGTCGCCGCGACGTGGAGCCGCCGGCGGGCCTCGTCGGTCATCGGGTACGCCGCCGCGGTCGCGTCGGGCACGACGACGTAGTCGAACTCGAGCCCCTTCGCGCTGTCCACGTCGGTGACGTCGATGCCCGGCTCGAACGAGAACTCCCCCTCCAGCACGAGCCGCGCCTCCGGCAGCTCCGCGACGAGCGCGTGGAACTGCCGCGCGGCGGCCTCGTCCCGCGCGATGACGGCCACGGAGGCGCGGGGCTCGCGGTCCGCGAGGTCGCGGAGCGCGCCGGCGAGGAACAGGTGCGCCTGCGCCTCGCTCGGGAAGCGGAAGAACCCGATCGGCGCGCCGTCCCGCGCCGCGCGCGCGGGCGCCTCGGGCGCGAGCTTGCCGAGGAGCCGCCGCGCGAGCTCCGTCACCGGCCGCGGGCACCGGTACGACACCGCGAGGCGGCAGGTCGCCGCGTCGCCGACGCCGAGCGCCGAGCGCGCCCCGTCCCACCCGGCGAAGCTCGACGACGTCTGCTGCGCCTCGTCGCCGGCGAGCGTGACGCTGCGCGCCTCGCCAAGGAGCTTCCCCAGGACGAACAGCTCGAACAGCGAGACGTCCTCGGCCTCGTCGAGCACGAGGTGCGACCACCCCGCCCCGTCGAGGCCGGCGCGCGAGGCGCGCAGGAACAGCAGGATCGGCAGATCATCGACGTCGAGCGTCCCGGCCAGCTCGTCCGGGGTCCCCTCGGCGATGGCGCGGCCGTCGAGCGCCCGCTTCATCGAGGCCACGGTGATCGAGGCGAGCTGCCGGTCGAGCGGCTCGGCGATCTGCAGCAGGGTGTGCCGGACGGTCACCTCGACGGCGCTCCGCGGGACGTCCCCGCCCGAGGCGGCGACGACGCCCTCGAGGAACCCTCGATCCGTGAAGACATCGGCGAGGCGGCGGCGCAGCCGGGGGAGCGTCGTGCTCGCCCGCGCGAGCTTCGCGAAGCGGTCGCGAAGCGCGCGGTAGAGCGCCGGGTGGCGCTTGAGGCTCGAGACGAGCGCCGGGGGGTCGGCGCAGAGGGCGATCGGCTGGCCGAAGACCTCGCGCGCGGTCGCGGACGACCAGGCGTCGAGCGTCTTCACCTGGGCCTCGCCCGCGCCGAGCGGGGCGAGCAGGCGGCGCGACAGCCGCGCGAGCCCCTCTTCGGGGACGACGACGCTCATGGCGGCGAGGGGGTACCGCGCCGGATCGAGCGCGGCGATCCTGGCGAGGCGGTGCAGCGCCACGGTCGTCTTGCCGCTCCCGGCGCTGCCGAGCACGAGCAGCGGCTGCTCCGGCGGCGCGCACACCGCGGCGTACTGGTCGGCGTCGAGCAGGGCGGTGACCTCGGCGGCCCGCGCGCGCTCCTGGGCGCCGGCGCCGACGCCCAGGCTGCCGGGGCGCGCGGCGGTCCCGGCGCCTCCGGGCTGCAGGGCGAGCGCGGCGCGGTCCGCCACGGTCCACCGCCCGTCGCCGCCCTGCGTCAGGACCAGGCCGTCGCCCACGATCCGGGTGAGGGCGCCGCGCTCCACGACGACGATGCGGCGCGCCTTCACCACGCCCTCGGCCACGCGGCCCGGGAAGGCCTCCTCGTACTCGTCGCCCTCGCGGTACCGGTAGAAGATCTGCGCGACCGGCGCGACGCGCCAGTCGAGGATCCGCACGTCGGCCGACGGATCCAGGAACGTCGCGTGGCCGAGCAGGTAGTCCTTCGCCCCCTTGCCCTCGTCGACCCGGAGGTGGGCGAGGTAAGGGCAGAGCGGGTCGGGCAGCGCCTCCCCGGTCTCCTGCGCGATGAGGCGCTGGCGCACGCTCATCTCGAGCAGCACCGCCGGCAGATCGTCGACCGAGGCAGCGGCGGCCTCGTCGCGGAGCTCCCGGAGCGCGGCGACGGACCTGAGCTCGCGCGGCGCGGCCGGGCGCGCGGCGCGCTCCCGCGCCCGTTCCAGGGCCGCGCGCACGCGCTCGAGGAGCGCCTCCTCTTCCTCGATGACGGCGCGCGCTTCGACCGGCAGATCAAGCCTGCTTTGCAGCATGGTGGGCCTCCGTGCGCCCTCGCCGTGGCGAGGGGCTGAGCTCGCATTGATGAACGATATATTCACTTTTGAGACGAAAAAAATCTCATGCAAAGAAGCACCTGAGCCCGGCGAGGTGGTACTTCGTGTAGCCGTGGATCGCCTCGCGGATGGCGGCCTCGTCCTCGAAGCGCGCGAGGGCGCCGACCATCGTCCTGACGAGGCTCTGGTAGATCTGGTCCAGGTTGAACCGCATCGCCTCGGTCACCGACAGGCACGGGTTCACGGAGCGGAAGTGCTCGATCGAGAGCGCGACGAGGCGCTCCACGGTCTCCTCCGAGAACCGCTCGTACCTGGAGCCGCCGGCCCGCCCGAGGACGATCACGACGCGCAGCCTGTGCTCGATGCAGAAGCGGAGGAGCTCCTCGGCGACCCGGTGGTACGGGGCCGTCGGCGCGAGCGTCCGGAGGTCCTCCACGCCGTCGAGCGCCTTCATCCGGCGGCGGAGCAGGAGCGTGAGGGCGCGGGCGAAGCCGTCGTCCACGACCGCGTAGAAGAGCGCGTCCTTGTTCGCGTAGTACCGGTAGATGTTGCCCGTGGACACGCCGGCCGTGCGGGCGATCTCGGCCATCGTCGCGCTCTCGTACCCCTTTCGCGCGAAGACCGTCAGCGCGGCAGCGGCGATGCTCTCCTGGACGTCGTCCTTGAGTACCTGTGCCATGGCAAATAGTGAACGGTTGGTTCACTTATAGCGGGGCGCGCGGTGCCGTCAAGGGAGCGGGCCCTCGTGGGCTCAGGGCTCGATCTTTCCTTCGAGGATCGCGCGCGGGCCGTCGATGAGCATGAAGGTCGCTTCCTCCTCGCCGACCCTGGCGAAGAGGGCGTCGATGCCGCCGCGCACGGCGGCGACGTCGCTGGCGGCGTGGGCGTCGCTGCACGCGGCGTAGTAGTAGCCTGCCTCGATCAGCTGCTCTGCGGCCCGGCGGGGGGCGCGCCCGTACTTGCCGGTGAGGGCCGCGACGTCGAGGAGGAGGACCGCGCCGGCGTCGATCAGCGGATCCAGCGAGGAGCAGTCGTCGAGGACGGGCTCGTAGCGCTCCGGGTGGGCGATGACGGGGCGGAGCTTGCGGCGGCTGAGGTCGAAGAGCCGCTCGGCGATGCGGACGGGGAAGCTCCGGGTCGGGAACTCGACGAGCGCCGCGCGGCCGCCGGGGTAGGGGAGGGCGCTGCCGTCGAGGAGGCGCTGGAAGACGACGTCGTCGAAGAAGTGCTCCGACGAGAGGTCGAGCGCGGGCAGGTCGCGCGCGCCGTCGGCGCAGCGCAGCGCGGCGCAGGTCGCGTCATAGGCGGCCCGGAGGCTCTGCTGGGTGTTGTCGAACATCCCGGGGCGCATGTGCGGCGTGGCCACCACGGTGTCGAACCCGGCGCCGCGGAGGGCGATGAGGAGGGCGAAGCTCTCCTCGACGGTACGGACGCCGTCGTCGATGCCCGCGACCCAGTGGCAGTGGAGATCGATGAAGCCGCGCATCGTGGCCTCGAACTTAGCAAAGTTGGCCGCCGTCGTGCGCTACGACCATCCTTCGCGTCGAGGAGGTGTTCGTGTCGCTCTCGTTATCGAACCAGCAGCTTGTGCCTCAGCCCGGGTCGGATGGCTGCGCGGGGGGCCTGCGCGGCGACCAGCACGGAGGCCGCGCTCAGCGGCCGGTCGACCCAGGCGCGCTCTCGGCCGAGGGGGGCGCGAACGCCTCGGAGGAGGCGGTCCCCGCCTCCGAACGGCGGCGCCGTCGCAGCGACGACCCGATCACCGCGCTGCATTATCAGCTCTCGACGACGCGCTCCGAGGCGAACCTGGACGTCGTGGTGCTCGTGGACGACAGCGGCTGCCTCGTCGCGGGGGCGGGCGCATGGCCTGCGTGCGAGGAGCTCGCCGCCTATGCCCCGCTCCTCGTCAACCCGGACGCCGTCCAGAGCGCGGCGCTCGGCTCGCGCATCGCCGCGCTCACCGCGGAGGTCGAGGTCCAGAGCCTCTCCGTGGCGGGCAGCGAGGTGCTGCTCTGCGGCCGCGGCGGCACGGCGGAGCGCGGCGCCTCCATCGCGCGGGCCGCCGCCGGGTGCCTGCGCATCCTGCGCACCGCAGCCTGAGAGCTCGCCCGGCCGCAGGCTGAGCGCTCGCCCGGCCGCAGGCTGAGCGCTCGCCCCGCAGCAGCCCGAGCGCTCGCGTTCCCCGGTTCGTGCTACAAGGGGCCGCGGCCTCAGGTCGCGCGCCATGCCCGGCCCGCTCGCACCCCCTCGGAACACCCCGCCCGCCGTTCACGCATCCCTCCTGGCGGACGACGCCGGCCTCGCCCCGCTGCTCGCCTCGCGCAGGGTGATCCTCTGCGTCGGCTGCGGCGGCGTCGGCAAGACGACCACCACCGCGGCGCTCGGCCTCGCCGCGGCCCGCCGCGGCAAGCGCGTCCTCTGCCTGACGATCGACCCGGCGCGCCGCCTCTCCCAGAGCCTCGGGATCGAGGAGATGAAGACGGAGGCGCAGACGATCGAGCCCGCCCGGTTCGAGAGGGCGGGGGTCGACGTGCCCGGCTCGATGACGGTGATGATGCTCGACACAAAGTCGACGTTCGACAGCCTCGTCGCCTCGCTCGCCCCGTCGCCCGAGCAGCGCGACCGGATCCTGGGCAACGTGCTCTACAAGTACATCTCCACGTCGCTCGCGGGCACGCAGGAGTACATGGCGATGGAGAAGCTCTACGCCGTGAGGAGCGACCCGAGCTACGACCTCGTCCTGCTCGACACGCCGCCCACGGCGAACGCGCTGGATTTCCTCGACGCGCCGGAGCGGCTCGTCGGCGCCATCGACAGCGCGGCGACGCGCTGGTTCGTGCAGGCCTTCCAGAGCTCCGGCAAGGTGTCGCTCAACCTGCTGGCGCGCTCGACCGCGGCGGTGCTGCGGGGCATCGGCAAGCTGACCGGCAGCGGCTTCCTCGAGCAGATCGCGGCGTTCATCCACGAGATGAACGCGGTCTTCGGCGGCTGGAAGCAGCGGGCGGACGCGGTGGCCTCGGCGCTGCGCGGCCCCGACGTGGCCTACGTGCTCGTCACGACGCCCGATCCGCTCTGCGTGCGCGAGGTGCTGTACTTCGCCGATCGCCTGCGCGAGCAGGAGATGCGGCGCGACGCGTTCGTCGTGAACCGCGTCCACCCGGTGTACGGCGCGATCCCCGGCGCCGCCGAGATCGCCGCCGCGCTCGACGGGAGCGGCCTCGCGCTCGGCCCCGGCGCCGCGGCGCGCCTGCTCCAGGCCGCCGAGGACGAGAGCCGCATGGGCAAGCTCGATCACCTGAACCTCATCGCCCTCGATGCGGCGCTGGAAGACGAGCAGACCGGCGGCAGCGTCCGCGTCGACGTCCCGGCCTTCCCCTACGACATCTACGATGTGGCCGGCCTCGCGAGGATCGCCGACGTGCTGGCGCCGCTGCCCGGGGCGGCGGGGTAGCCCCCACCTCTCCTGTCGACGTGCGGCGCTGCGCGCGCCTGCGGTGTGGCCACAGGCGCGCCCGCGGCGCCGGCTATCTGCTGCCGCGCCGGCGCTCCTTGTACTTTACCCGGACCGGAACGCCCTCCAGCCCGAACGTCTGCCGGAGCTGGTTCGCCACGTAGCGCCGGTAGCTGAAGTGGAGCTTCTCGGGGTCGCTCGCGATCACGACGAACAGCGGCGGCGACGTCTCGGCCTGCGTGACGAAGAACAGGCGGGGCGCGCGACCGCCGTGCGTGGGCGGCGGGTGCGTGAGGAGGATCTGCTCGAAGAAGCGGTTGAGCTCCCCGGTGGGCACGCGCTTCCGGTAGGCGTCGGCCACCTGGACCACGGTCTCGAGGAGCTTCGTCGCGCCGCGCCCGTTGCGCGCGCTCACGTGCGCGATCGGCGCCCACGACACGAACGCGAGCTTGTCGCGGGCGTCCTGCTCCGCCTTCGCGAGGGCCTTCCGGTCGAGGAGATCGATCTTGTTGAGGCCGATCACGATGCCGCACCCCCGGTCGACCGCGAGGCCGAGGATCTTCGCGTCCTGCTCGGCCACGCCCTCGGCCGCGTCGCAGAGCAGGAGCACGACCTCTGCCCGCTCCATGGCGCGGATCGCGTGCATCACGCTGACCGCCTCGACGGCGCTGTCCTCCTTCGTCACCTTCGCCTTGCGCCGGATGCCGGCCGTGTCGATGAGCAAGAACCGCTTCCCATCGCGCTCGGCCAGGGTGTCGATCGGATCGCGCGTCGTGCCCGGCTGCGCGTCGACCAGCATGCGCTCCTCGCCCGCGATGCGGTTGACGAGCGACGATTTCCCTGCGTTCGGCCGCCCGACGATGGCGATGCGGAGCGCCCCCTCGGCCGACTCCTCGGGCGCCGTGGGCTTCTCGGGCAGCGCGGCCTCGATGGCCATCTCCAGATCCGAGATGCCGCGGCCGTGGAGGGCGCTGATCAGGATGAGCCGCTCCATCCCGAGGCGGTACAGCTCCGCCGCCTCTGCTTCGGCGCGCGTCGAGTCCGCCTTGTTAGCGACGTAGATCACGGGCTTGCCCGCGCGGCGCAGGAGGCCGAGCTCGGCGTGCTCGGACGGCGTGACCGGCGTCACGGCGTCGAGCACGCACACGATCACGTCGGCCTCGGCGATGGCGAGGTCGATCTGGCGCTTGATCCCCTGCCGCATGGGATCGCCGCTCTCGGGGTCGAACCCGCCCGTGTCGACGAGCGCGAAGCGCCGTCCCCGCGAGATGACGTCGCCGTAGTGGCGATCGCGGGTCACCCCGGGCTCGTCGTGCACGATCGCGACGCGCCTGCCGACCAGCCGGTTGAACAGCGTGCTCTTCCCGGTGTTGGGCCGCCCGACCAGCGCGACGATCCCGGCCAAGGGAAGCGGCGCAGGCGCATCGGCCGCGGCGTCCTCGGCGGCCGCGAAGGCCTCATCGGCGAGCTCCGCCGTGAGCTCCTCCCTGTCCTCCGTCGGATCGTGGCTGCTCTGCTCGGAGGGAGCACGCCCCTTGCTCGGGCCCGATCCTCTGCCCTTCTGTGAACCGGCGGCGCCCTTGCCGGACGCGGTAGCGCCCTTGCCGGACGCGGTAGCGCCCTTGCCGGACGCGGCCGCGTTCTTTCTGGGAGCGACGGCGCTCTTGCTGGAGACCGCGGCGCCCTTCGTGGGGGCGACGCCGCGCCTCTTCTCGGGGGCAGCGCCCTTCGTGGGGGCGACGCCGCGCTTCTTCTCGGGAGCAGCGCCCTTCGTGGGGGCGACGCCGCGCCTCTTCTCGGGAGCAGCGCCCTTCGTGGGGGCGACGCCGCGCCTCTTCTCGGGGGCAGCGTCCTTCGTGGGGGCGCCGCCGCGCCTCTTCTCGGGAGCAGCGCCCTTCGTGGGGGCGACGCCGCGCCTCTTCTCGGGGGCAGCGCCCTTCGAGGAGGCGACGCCGCGCCTCTTCTCGGGAGCAGCGCCCTTTGTGGAGGCGACGCCGCGCCTCTTCTCGGGGGCAGCGCCCTTCTTCGTCGCCCGACCCCCTCCGGCGGCATCCTTACCGCGCCTGGTCGTCGTCCTTGAAAGAGCTGATTTTGCCGCGCTCACGTGGTCTCTCCCTTGTTGTAACCGAGCTCTTCCAGTCGCTGGAGCGACTCCCGCCACTCCGGTGTCACCCGCACCCAGAGCTTGAGGTTCACCTGCCGCCCGACGAGCTCCTCGATCCGGAGCCGAGCCTCCGTGCCGATCCGCTTCAGTTGCTCCGCGCCGGCGCCGATCAAGATCTTCTTCTGCCCGGGCCGCTCCACGTGGATCGTCGCGTCGATGTGCAGCACGCCGTCGCCCGTCGGCTCGACGTAGCGCTCGATCTGCACGGCGCTGGCGTGCGGTACCTCGGCCTTCGTCGCGCGGAGGATCTGCTCGCGCACGTACTCGGCGGCGAAGAAGCGCGTCGGCTTGTCGGTGAGCTCATCGGGCGCGAAGCCCCAGTCCCGCTCGGGACAGAGCTTCGCCACCTCGTCCAGCACGCGCTGAACGCCGTTCTCGCGCAGCGCCGAGATGGGGACGATCGCCGCGAAATCGCGGAGCCTGCCGAACGCGTCGAGGAGCGGCAGCAGCCGCGCCTTGTCCCGCATCCGGTCGACCTTGTTGAGCACGAACACCACCGGCGCCTCGCTCCCCAGGTCCGCGAGCAGCGTGAGGTCGCCCGGATGTGGCACGAGCGGCGGGCCGTCCTCGCCTTCCTTCGCGCGCCGCGGAAGACGCGCAGGATCCGGCGCTTCCGTCACGAAGACGATGACGTCGGCGCTCCGCGCCGCTTCGCGCGCCGCCTGGTTCATCACGCGCCCGAGCTCGGTGCGCGGCCGGTGCAGCCCGGGCGTGTCGAGCAGCGCGATCTCCGCCGAGCCGTGGTGCACGACCCCGAGGATCGCGTCGCGCGTCGTCTGCGGCATCGGCGAGACGATCGCGAGCGGGTGGCCGAGCGCCGCGTTGAGCAGCGTCGACTTGCCCACGTTGGGCCGCCCTACCAGGGCCACGCGCCCGGATCGTCGCGGCAGAGAAGCGTCCGGCTCCTCCGTCCGCCTCGGTTCGGCGCTCTTCCTTCGCTGTTGCTGCCCGCCGCCTCGCGCGCCCGCCGCCCGTTCGGGGAGCGGACGCCCCTTCGCGTCGCCAGCGGGGCGGGGCTCACGTCCTGCCTGGCCGCGGGCTGCGCCGGAGGAGCGCGCCGCGGAGCTCCGGCTCTTCCTGGCGCCCCGTTCGGTATCCCCTGCCTTGGTGGCAGCGCGCTCGGCGCCGCCCCGCCCGGCAGCGCGCTCGGCGCCGCCCCGCTTACCCGCGCCTCGCGACCTGTCGTCGGCGTGCGCCTCGTCTTCACGCCGGGGCGGGCGCGCCGGCGGGGTCGCCGCCTCGCCCGCCCGGTGCTCCTCGCCGGATTGCGCTTCCCGGCGGCTGCCTCGGCCACCGTTCCTGGCTGGACGGGGGCCGGCGGCAGCCGGGGAGGGCTTCGACGCCTGCTGGCGCGCTTTCGCGCCCTTGGGCGCACTCTGGGGACGGCCTTTTACCACGCCGCGCGCGATAGCAGACGCCCAGGGGGGCTACAAACGCTTCCCTACGATCCGTGGTCAAGCGCGCGCGAAGGCGGTAAGGGGATGCCTCGCATGTCGAGCGTCCACCGAGGGGACCCCCAAAGCGGAGCCCCGCCCGCCGCCCCCGACCCGCACGCGACCGGAGCCCCGTCCCACGACGAGGCGCCACCCCGCGAGGACCGCTCGGCCGCGACCGACAGCGCGCCGGCCAGGGTCCGCGCCGGCGCGGTGGACGGCGGCTGGAGAGCCGGCCCTGCGCGGCTCGCGGCCCTCGCGCTCGCGGCCCTCGCGCTGCTGCCTCTTATCGGCACGAGCGGGATCTGGGACCCCTACGAGCTCGACAACGCCGACCTTGCCCGCCGTATCGCCCTCCACATCTTCGGCGCGCGCGGCGTGGATCTCGCAGCGTCTGTCGGGCAGCTGCCGACCCTGACCGACCTCGGGATGGGCGAGCTCGGGTTCACCTCGATGGCGCTCGGCTTCCGGCTGTTCGGCCTGCACGACTGGGCCGGGCGTCTCCCGCTCGCGCTGTGGGGGCTGGCCGGCGCGCTCGTGCTCTACGAGTTTCTCGCGCGCCTCGTCGACCGCAAGGCCGGCCTGTACGGCGTCGCGGTGCTCGTGACGATGCCGCTCTACGTGATGCAGGCCCGCACCATGCTCGGCGACATCGTCACCATGGCCGCGCTCACGATGGCGTTCTGCGGGCTGACCGGCGCGCTGCTCGAGGGCGGGCGACGAGCGCAACGCGGCGCCCTGCTCGCGCCGGCCGCGTGGCTCGCGGTGGGGATCCTCGGCCTCGCCGCCGGATACCTCAGCCGCGGCCTGCTGATCGGGGTCGCCGTCCCCGCGCTCGGCGCCGGCCTGACCTGGCTCGTGCTCCGGACGTCCGGCGCCTGGCCCGGGCCGGAGGGCCCGCGCCCCACGCTCGGCGACCTCGTGGGCTGCGCTGCGCTCCTGCTCGGCGTCGCCGCGGCAGCGAAGGGCCTCCTCGTGCTCGCGAGCTCCAGCGCCGACGCGCCGCTTCCCCGCGCCCTCGGCGTCGCGCTCCTCAAGAAGCCGCCGGTCGAGTCCACGTTCGACCTCACGCTGCGCCAGCTCGGACACGCCCTCTTTCCGTGGAGCGCCTTCCTGCCGTTCGCCATCGGCCGGATCTTCCGCGCCCCTGCCGTGGAGCCAGGGGCCGCGGCCGTCGCGCCCCGCCTCGATCGCGAGGCAGGCGTCCGGATCGCCCTCGTCGTCACATCGGCGCTCGCCTACGGCGCCTTCGCGCTGCTCGCGCCGCACGCCGGGGCGCTCCCGTTCAGCGGCCCCGCGCTCCTCGCCGCGCTCGCCGCGCTCGCCATCCGCGATCTCGAGCGCGGCGCTCCCTCCTCGCGAGCGCTCGCCGTCGGCTGCTCCGTGCTCGCGTTCGTCCTCTATCGCGACCTCGTCCTCTCGCCGGACAGGGCCCTCAGCGTCTTCTCCGTCGACAAGCCGGTCTTCCCGAAGAGCTTCGAGGAAGAGGCGGCCTCCGCGATGCGCTTCGTCCTGATCGCGTTCGCGGGCCTCGTCGCGCTCACCTGGTTCGAGGAGCAGCCCCGCGCGCTCGATCGCACCTTCAAGGCGTGGGCGCGGCGCCTCGCCGACGAGCTCCACGCCGGCGCCGGGGAGCTCGCCCGCATCTGGGGCGGCAACCTGCTCTTCCTGCTGATCGTCCTCGAGGCGGCGCTCGTCGGCGTCGGCGCGATGCTCTTCGTCGGCAGGCGCATCGGATGGGGGACCGTGGCGCGGATGCCGAACCACCTCGCCGCCTACGGGATGAACGCGTGGTGGGCGCTGCCCTTGCTGCTCGCGGCGGGGCCCGTGGTGCTCATCGCGGTGCGCGACGCGTTCCGCTTCGTCGTCGCGCGCGCCGCCATGCCCCGCGCCCTCGGCACGCCGCTCGCCGGCCTCCTCGCCGGCTTCGCGCTGAGCTTCTGGTACTACCCGGCGCTCGCGGCTCAGCTCTCCCCGAAGGCGGTCTTCGAGTCGTACGGGTTGCTGCGCAGACCCGGCGAGCCGCTCGCGACGCTCGGCGTCCGGAGCCGCGCGGCGGCCTACTACCAGGGCGGTGAGATCGCGTCGTTCGACGACGTCCCGCAGGCGTTCGCCTGGCTCACCGCCACGGCGGACAGCGCTGCGGAGGGATCCGCCGCTCCCGGGGCTCGCCGCTGGCTCGTCGTCAAATCCGACGAGCTCCCCAGGTTGAACAGCCTCTTCCGCAAGCACCACAAGCGCAACCTGCCCGTGCTCGACGGCCGATCGAGCCAGATCCTCCTCGCGTCGAACGAGCTCGGCGGTCGACCGAACGAGAGCTGGCTCAGCCGTGTCGTGCTCGACGAACCCGTCGCGCCCGCGAACCCGATCGACGTGATGTTCGAGGATCAGCTGGAGGTGCTCGGCTGGGAGCTGACCGACGACGATGGCCAGAAGGTCTCGAGCGTGGTCCCCCAGAAGACCTACCACTTGCGGACCTACTTCCGGGTCCACCGGTCGATCATCGGCAACTGGAAGATGTTCGTCCACATCGATGGGTTCCAGCGCCGTTACAACGGCGACCACCCCGTGCTCGAGGGGCGCTACCCGCTGAGCCTGTGGCAACCGGGCGACGTCATCGTGGACGACCATGAGCTCCGGCTCGAGCCCAACTTCACCCCGGGCGACTACGCGTTCTACTTCGGTCTTTATGCCGGCGAGGCGCGCTTTCAGGTGACGCGCGGGCCTGAGCACGAGAACCGCATCCGCGGCGGCGTCATCCGCGTGCGGTGAGCCGCTCGTTGTGGGGTTCCCGACGCATGCCGCGGCGCGCGGGTTCCCCTGGGCGCCGGGCGACGCGCGCGCGGTCCTCGTCGTCGAGCGCCCTCGACGCGCGTGCGGAAAGCGGCTAGTCGCAGAAACATGACCGGGGGCCGTGGTGATTCAAACCATCCGCCCGACGTGCCTGGCGGTTCATCGGCATCCCCCGCGCAGAGCGGCGCCTACGGGGATGAACGCCACGCCGGCGGGGAGGACGAGCGCGAGGGCTCCGCCCCGGACTCGCTCAACCGACGCTCGTCCGAGCGCCTCGACGTCACGTGGCTCGTGGACTGCGAGACGGAGGAGACGTTCCTCTACGCATCCATCACCAACATCTCGGAGATGGGCATCTTCGTCCGCACGACGCAGCCGCTCTCGATCGGCACGCGGCTCACGCTCCGCTTCTCGCCGCCGGGGGCCGAGGGCTCGTACGTGCTCGAGGGGACGGTGCAGTGGATCAACGAGGTGCGCCCTCTCCATGACAACCCGAACCCGGGCATGGGCATCCGCTTCGTCGATCTCACGCCCGACGCTCGCGAGCGCATCGTCGACACGATCAGGACGATCGCCTACATCCGCGAGGCGCCGGTGAGATCGAACTGACGCCGGCGCGTGCGCCCGCGGCCCGTCAGCGTCCCATCACGTCGTCGGCAGGTGCCGCCTGCGCCGGCTCCTGCGCGTCGTCTGCGCGCGGCGGCGCCGCGGGCTTCGCGCTCGGCGCGGCGCGGCGAGGTGGGGCTGCCGCGGCGGGGCGGGAGGCCATGGGGATCGCGTTCTTGGCCTGCGAGCGCCCGACGTTCGTCTCGAGGCCCGCGAGCACCTGCTCGGCGCGCTCGCCATACCCCTTCGCGGCGCGGAGCGCGAGCAGCAGCTCCCGCGCCTTCTCCGTCTCCCCGGCAGCCTCGTAGCACCGGGCCGCCTCCCACATCGCCGCGTGCGCGGCCGGCGTGCCCGGGTACCGCGCGCCGACCTCGTCGAGCTTGCCGACGGCGGCCGCGCAGCCCGATTTCCGTTGCAGCGCCTGCGCCTCCCGGAGCGCGGCGCTCGCGCTGTCCTCGGGGTCCGCGGCCGCGCGCGCGCTCTTCTCCTTCGCCGTATCTTTCGTCGCCTCCACCATCGCCCTCGGTGGCTCCCCCGCCTTCGCTTCGGCCAGGCGCCGGGCATCGCCCTCCTCCGTCGGCGTGGCCAGGGCGGCCGGCGCGGGGACGCTGGGCGGCTCCTGGTGAACCGACGCAGGCTGGCCCCACTCGGTGACCCGCACGGGAGCCACGCCGGTCTTCGGCCGCAGCAGCAGCAGGCTCGAGCCGATGACGAGCACGAAGAGCGCCGCCATCGCCAGCTGCGGCCGCATCGCATGGCTGCCGGCCCAGGCGAGCGCGCGGAGCGCCTTGCGCCGGAACGGCGTCTTCTTCTGCGCGACCTCGACCGCATCGAGGATCCGCGCCTCGAGCTCCTCGCTCGGCTCCTCGAGCGGCAAGGGGCCGGCGTCGCGGGCCGCGCGCAGCCCGGCGAACGCCGAGGCGCACCGGCCGCAGCTGTCCATGTGCCGCTTCATGGCCGCATGCGTCAGCTCGTCGAGCTCGTCGTAGAGCGCGTCCATCACGTGCTGGTCGAACTTCTCGCAGTCCATAGACAGCTCTTCCGGCGCGCTAGCGCAGCGCCCTCGCGTAATCTTCGTACTCCGAGAGCGCCTCCTGCAGCCGCTCCAGGGCGTAGCGCATCCGGCTCTTCACCGTGTTCTCGGGCACCCCCACGATCTGGGCGATGTCCTTGAAGGGCACGTGCCCGATCTCCCGGAGCAGGAAGACCTCCCGCTGCTCGTGCGGCAGGCCCTCCACCGCGCGCACGATGAGCTGCCCCATCTCGGCGCCGATCGCGACCCGGTCCACCGCGGCCTGGGGCGCCGGGTCCGCGGTCCGCTCGCCGAGCGTGGGCCCGTCGCCGCCGTCACCGGAGCCCTGGTCGAGCGACGGGTGGCGCCGGAGCGACATCTTGCGCAGGTGATCGATGCTGACGTTGCGCGCGATGGCGTAGGCCCAGGTGGTGAACCTCGCCTCATGCTTGAAATCGGACGCGCTCTGCACGATCTTCACGAACACATCCTGCACCAGATCCTCGGCGATCGCAGGCCCGCGGACCTGCCGCAGGATGAAGTTGTAGATGGGCGTCTTGTGCCGCCGGACGAGCCCGGCAAATGCGGCGCGGTCGCCGCCCTGAAAACGCATCATCAGGGCTTCGTCGGTGACCTCCTCGCGAGAAATCGGGACCATCCTAGCTCCCGGAGCGGCCGAGCCTCTGCGGCGCTCCTTCGGCGGCCCGATCGGCGGGGTGTTCGTGGCGACGACCGCGGCGTCGGATCGGACGCGCAGCGCGGCTCGAAGATCTGAGGCGCTCTCCTTCCCCTGACACAAGCGCACCTTAGCGGATCCGCCCCCGAGCGAGCGAGCCTCCTTCGCGCGCGGCGAGGGGAGGCTCGCGGGCGTCCGGAGGGGAGCCCGCTTTCGGTCGCGTGACGTCCTCGTGGCAGCGCATCGCCGACCGGCTGAGGACGCCGGGGGCGTGCGCTGGGTGAGGGCCCCAGCACGATTTCCGCTGCACGGTTCGCGCCGCCGTTGCGCCGCGAGCGGCGGCGCGCTCTGCGGGGTGATGAGGAAGCTGTCCAGGTCGTTGCGCTCGGAAGCCCGCCGCCACTAGACTCCCCGGCACCGGGCGTGAGGTCGCCCCCCTCTGCTGACGAGGGTAAAACCACGAGGTTACCTTTCGATGCGACTTATCAGGATGCTGGCTGTGGGGGTGGGGGCCTCGTTCTTGATGGCCATGCCCGCCCTCGCGCAGAGCCCCGGCGGCGCGTCGGGCAAGGCCGCTGCTCCTGCCGCCTCTGCGGCGCCGGCCGCCTCAGCGCCTGCGGCGGGAGCGCAGGCCGCCCCTGCGCCCGCCGCCACGACGGGCGCCGCAGCTGCATCGCCTGCCACGACGGGCGCCCCGGCTGCGGGCACGGCTGCATCGCCTGCCACGACGGGCGCCGCGGCTGCATCGCCTGCCGCGACGGCCGCGCCGGCTGCGGGCACCACCGCCGCCCCGGCGATGGACGGCCCGACCTACGCGGTGCGGCTACGCGATCTGGAGCAGCGCATCGATGAGCTCAAGGAGCAGATCCGCCGCAGCCATACGCGGCTCTCGCTCCTCAGCGACACGATCCTCTCCGGGGGCGGCGCCGGCTCGCGCGCCTCGATCCGGTTCAACAACGAGCTGTCGAGCGCGTTCCGCGTGACCCGCGTGCTGATCGTCCTGGATGGTGCCGTCCAGTACAACAAGACCGATCAGTCGGGCGCCCTCGCCGAGCAGACCGAGATCCCGATCTTCAACGGCTCGGTTCCGCCGGGGGATCACACCCTCCAGGTGCTCGTGAACCTGCAGGGCAACGGCTACGGGGTGTTCTCCTACCTCCGCGGCTACCGCTTCGAGGTGCGCTCCAGCCACTCCTTCACGGCGGTCGAGGGGAAAACGATGAACCTCCAGGCGGTCGCGTTCGAGAAGGGGGGGGTCACGACCCCGCTCGAAGAGCGCCCGGCGGTCCGCTTCGTCGAGAAGATTGTGAGCGGCCTCTCGGATGCTTCCGGGCAGCCGGCCGCCGCCGCGGGTGGCAAGTAGGTTCGAGCTCGTTAGGACAAGTCGCCATGACCTGGGACTCCGGATCGCGGGTTACCCCTGCCTTGCTTGGCCTGCTCCTGCTCGGCGCGGCCACGACCGTGGCCCCTGCCGACGCGTGGGCCCTGGACTCCGAGCGCGCCTACACGAGCGCGTCTCAGCAGATCAGCGGCGTCGCCTCCGGGCTGGGCGCCATCCAGGCGGCGATCCAGAAGTCCCGCGGCGAGCAGCGCACCCCGGCGCAGCGCATCGCGGACGCCGTCCTGCTGATGGGCTCCAGGGACTACGAGCGCGCGGCGAACGTGCTGAACCAGGTGGTCGAGAAGTACCCTGACCATCCGTCGGCCTTCCCGGACGCGCTCACGCTGCTCGGCGAGACGTACTTCCGCTCGAAGCAGTACCTCTCGGCCCGCCGCGCGTTCCAGCGGATCGTCGCGAGCAGCGCCGAGCCGCGCTTCGCCGCTTACCAGGCGAAGGCGCTCGGACGGCTCGTGGACATCTGCCTCCGGATCAAGGATTACGACGCCCTCGACGCCATCTTCGCGTCGATGAACAACATCCCGTCCTCCGCGGCGGGGAGCGCCCTCTCGTACGCGCGCGGCAAGGGCCTCTACGTGAAGAAGGACTTCGCCGGCGCGAAGGCTGCGCTCGGCGCGGTCGACCCGCGGAGCGAGTACTTCCACCAGGCGAGATACCTGCTCGGCCTCATCGCGGTGAAGGAAGCGACGCCCCCGCCGGAGCCGCTCAAGGAGGGCGACGTGCCCCCGGCGGTGCCCAAGACCCGCTACGTCGCCGCGATCGACCTGTTCCAGAAGGTGACGCAGCTGCCGGCCGACACCCCGGAGCACCGGCGCGTCATCGACCTTGCGTGGCTCGCGATCGGGCGGCTCTTCTACGAGGCCGACCAGTGGGCGCAGGCCGTGCAGGCGTACGGCCACATCGACCGCGTCTCGCCCGAGTTCGGGACCATGCTCTACGAGCTCGCCTGGGTGTACGTCCGCCTGGGCGACGTGGATCGCGCCCAGCGATCGCTCGAGATCCTCGCCATCGCCGAGCCGGACAGCCAGAACATCGCGGACGGCTCGCTGCTCCGCGGCGACCTGATGCTGCGCGCCGGCCGCTTCGAGAAGGCGCTGAAGGTGTACGAGGGCGTCCGCGCCACCTACGACCCGATGCGCGCGCGCGTGGACGCCTTCCTCGGCTCGACGAGCGATCCCGCAGTCTACTACGACAAGCTGAGCCAGGAGCAGCTCGAGGCGCTCGACACGACCTCCGCGCTCCCGCCGCTCGCGGTGCAGTGGGCGCGCGAGGCCGAGGATGGTCCGGCTGCGTTCGCGGTCATCGACGACATCCACTACTGCCGCGAGCTGATCAAGCAGTCGAACGAGCTCATCGAGAAGCTGAACGCCGTGCTCAGCTCGCCCAACCGGGTGCGCGCGTTCCCGGAGCTCAAGGCCGGCGAGGAGAGGGCGCTCGCGCTGCTCAACCGGGTCGCGCTCGCGCGCCTCGCGCTCGGCCAGGGCATGGACGACGTGGAGGACGGCTCGCTCTCGGGCGAGATCGGCAGCGTCCGCGCGCGGCGCCGCGCGCTGGAGAAGCGCCTCTCGCGGGTGCCCGTCACCGACGGTGACTTCCAGGATCGCGAGACGCAGGCGCTCAAGCAGTGGAACACCCAGTCGCAGCGCCTCCAGCAGCTGACGCTGCAGATGGACACGCTGCAGGCGACGGTCAACGGGCTCAGGCGGCTGCTCCGCGAGGGGCCGCACGCCGGGGTCGTCCGAGATCCCGCGAGCATCGCCCGGTTCGAGCACGAGCTCGCGCAGAACGAGCGCGACCTCGCGCTCTACCGCCAGCAGGCGGACGTGCTCCGCAAGCAGGTGAGCGCGGGCCGGGTCCAGGTCGGCTTCGGCGATCAGCGCTTCATCGAGGACGCGCAGACGCGCAAGGCGCACCGCGACGCTCTGACGCGCGAGGTCGCGCTGGCCGCGGCGGGCGCCGGCGGCCCGGATCTCGCGGCGTACGCGCAGCGGATCACGCCGGTGCTCCGCGCCGGCGACGCGGCGGACGCAAAGGTCGAGGCGGCGCTCCGCGAGATCGAGGGAGAGGTCGCCCAGAAGTCCTCGGGCCTCCGGCAGATCGTCAGCCGGGAGACGGCGAGCGTCGTGCATTACTCGGTGCAGCTCGACGCGCTCGACCGGGAGGCGCGCCTCGTCGTCGGCGAGGTCGCGATGCGAAACTTCGGCCTCGTCCGCGACAGGCTGAAGAACATCATCCTCCGCGCCGACGTCGGCATCACCGAGGAGGCGTGGGAGGTCCGCGAGGAGCAGATGACGCGTGTTCGCAGCCTGCAGGTCGAGCGCGCCCGTGAGGATCGGCTCCTCAAGGAGGAGCTCAACGAGGTCCTCGACGACAGCGGCGATCCGGAGGACGAGAAGTGAGCAAGGAGCAGGGCGGCGCGAGCGCGCCGCAGAACGCTGACGCGCCGCGCGCAGGGGCAGGGGCGCAGATCCTCGAGCCCGGGGGGGCGCGCGTGCCGCTCGGCGACGGCGTGAGAACGGGGCGCCGTCGCCCGCGCGGCGCGCTCGGGGTTGCCAGCCTTGCCCTGGTGCTGGCGGTCGCGCCCCTCGCGCGCTCGCAGCCAGGCGGCCAGCCGTCGCCCGGGCCGGCGACCTCCGCCGCTCCTGCGACCGCGCCGACCACGGCCTCGCCGGGGGCCGCGGCGCCGGCCTCGCCTGGGGCCGGGGCGCCTGCTGCGCAGGCCGGAGCCGCCCCTGCCCCCGCGCCGGCGGCGCTGACGCCGGCGCAACCCTTCGCGCCGCCCATGTCCGTCGGGCGCAAGCAGGCGCCGCCGCCTCCACCTCCGACGTCCGCGCAGCTCGCCGCGCTCGCCGCGCTCGAGAAGGAAGCGTCCGCCTACGAGAGCGCGGCCCGCGACTACCGGAGCGCCATCACGCGCATCGTGCAGCACCACTACGAGGACAGGCGCCGCCGCATCCTCTCGTCGCTCGACCGGGAGATCGAGACGGAGCGGAAGGGCCTCCGCGACGCCCGGGAAGAGGCGATCCGCCGGCTCGAGGTGTTCGTCCAGCGCTACAGCGGCCCGAACGCTCACCCCGAGAACACCCCCGACGCGATGTTCCGCCTGGCCGCGCTCTACGAGGAGCGCGCTCGCACCGACACCGACGCGAGCGAGGATCTCAGCCTCGCGCTGCTCCCGGCCATCGCGCTCTACAAGCGCGTCATCAACGAGTTTCCTCAGTACCGCGAGCTCGCCGGGATCTATTACTACCTCGGCCATGCGCTGAACGATTCGGTCCGGTTCCCCGAGGCGCAGCAGGTGTGGCGCTCGCTCGTGTGCCACGACAGGTATCCCTATCCCGTCGCGCCCGACCCGAAGGATCCGGCGCGCGACACGGTCGGCAAGCTCCCGCAGGACCACGACGACGATTACTGGACCGGCTGGGAGGCGCGCCACCCGACGCCCATCGGCTCCACGCCGGGCGGCCGGGCGATCCAGCCCGCCCGCAGGGCCGGGAGGGGGACGGCCCCCGTCGTCGAGGACGAGACGGCCTACGTCGCTCCGTATCCTGACGATTGCCAGCCGATCCCGCAGAAGACGGCGCTCGGCGCCGAGCCCCGCTACATCGCCGAGGTCTGGTGGCAGATCGGCGACTACCATTTCAACGAGATCGACCGCGCCGGCGGCCCGTTCAACTACAACAGGGCGGAGTCGTCCTACCGGCAGTCCATCAAGTACAAGAAGCCTCCTGTCCACGGCGTCGCGATGTACAAGCTCGCCTGGACGTACTTCAAGCAGCAGCGCTACGAGACCTCGGTACGCCAGTTCATCGAGCTGCTCCGCTACACCGACGAGCAGGAGAAGCTCACGGGCGATCCAGGCGCGGATTTCCGGGCGGAGGCGTACACCTACATCGCCGGCTCGCTCACGTACCTGGACTTCGTCGGCCCCGGGCCGGAGGAGCCCTACATCCCGCGCAACGACGTCCTCGACGTCGAGACCGACCCGCGCATGGCCGAGCAGAAGATGCGGATCGCCATCGAGCGCGTCCAGGATCCCAAGCTGATCCCGCAGGATCAGAAGTGGACGGTCGAGATCTACAAGGCGCTCGCGCTGGAGTTCAAGGAGCTCAACCAGTACCGGAACACGGTCGAGGTGAGCGAGATCATCCTCCAGAAGTGGCCGATGCACCGCGACGCGCCCGTGATCCAGAACCAGATCGCGGACATCTACGACACGCTCACGTCGCAGTCGCGCGAGGGGACGGCCGAGCGGGCGATGAACTCGGCGAAGGCGCTCGAGGCGCGGACGAAGCTCGCCCAGTACGTCGGCACGACCCCGTGGGTCGAGGCCAACAAGGACGATCCTGAGGCGATCCAGACCGCCGAGCGGCTCGTGCGCGGCGGGCTCCGCCGGGCTGCCGCCGATCACACAAACGCGGGCAGCGCCCTCGTGCAGCAGGCGCTGACCGTCAGCGAGAAGGAGACGCGCGACCCGATCTTCGAGCGGGCGCTCGGCGAGTATCGCCTCGCCGCGCAGGGCTGGGCCGGCTACCTGGCCCAGGACGAGAACGCTCCGGACGCGTACGAGAGCCGGTACTGGCTGGCCGACGCGCACCACATGGTCGTCGTGATCGCGGTGGCCATGGATCGCTCGCCCACCCCGCAGGAGGTCGAGCTGGCGAGGAGCTCTGCGGTCAGCGTGCGGGACTCCAACGAGGACGACAAATACCTGCAGCCCGCGGCGTACATGGTCGTCGACACCGCCCACCAGGCGCTGCTGGATCGGCACAAGCTCTTCCAGCGGACGAACGGCGCCGAGGGGCTCGAGCCGCGCGAGAAGGTCAAGATCGTCGGCGAGGGCGACGAGCAGCGCGTGATCGCCGAGCCGCTGCCCCCGCAGGTCCAGGCGTCCGTCACCGCCCGGGACGAGTACATCCAGCGCGTCCCGCCCGCGCTCGACGCCCCGAAGAACATCGATCTCTATGCGTTCCAGGCGGCCGACTACTACTTCCTTTACGGCCAGTTCGCCGAGGCGCGCAGGCGGCTCGAGCCCATCTACAACGCGCAGTGCGGCAAGACGGAGTTCGGCTACAAGGCGTGGGAGCGGCTCACGACGATGTCGAACCTCGAGAACAACGTCGAGCAGAGCCGCAAGCTGGCCGAGGCGGCGCTCACGCGGAGCTGCGCTGTCAGCGAGGAGCAGAAGCTGAAGGAGGGCGACATCGCCCGGCCGACGATCTCGCGCGGCTACTACCTCGACGCTGCCCGGGCCTTCGAGAAGGCCGAGAAGATGCCGGACGGCCCGGCGCGCGTCGCCGCCTGGCGCGAGGCTGCGGCGCTCTACAAGGTCGCGCTCGAGAAGGCGCCGGCCCGCGACGAGGCGCCTGAGGCCGCGATGAACGGCGCCTACTGCTACAAGCAGGTGGGCGACTACGACCAGGCCATCGCGATGTACTCCCTGTTCATCAAGGAGTACGGAAACGAGGAGAACCTGGCGAAGCTCGAGAAGGGCGATCCGGACGCGAACCCTCCGAAGAACCCCGATCCGAAGCGCTACGCCGAGCGGGTGACGTACCTGAAGCAGGCCTACGACGCGCTCTCCGCGGCGTATGTCCTCTTCTTCAACTACCGCAGCGCGGCCGAGACCTACGACACCATCGCGCGCAACACGCGGTTCGAGCAGGCGGCGCGCCGGGACGCAGCCCGGAACTCGGTGCTGCTCTACGCGAACATCGGGGAGCGCGACAAGATGACCGCCTCGCGCGCCACCTTCATGAGCCTGAACCCGCCCCCCGAGCAGAAGGCCGACATCGACTTCCTCGTCGCGTCGGCCGACCTGAAGGCCTGGGACGAGCAGGGGTCCGACGAGGGCCCGAACCGCGCTGCGCGCACCAAGGCCATGCAATCGATGGAGGCCTATTATGCGGCCAACAAGAACAACCCGGCCGCGCGCGGGTATGTCGTCCAGGCGGCCTACCACGCGTCCAAGATGCGCAGCGCCGCCGCCGATCCGAAGGCGCGGGACTGGTGCAAGAACACCATGACGGCGTTCACGTCGTTCCGGAGCTCGGCGACCGGCGACAAGGTGAAGCCCCTGGGATCGGTGCAGGCCGACATGGCCGCGGAGTGCGCCTACAAGGCCATCGATGATCGCATCAAGGCCGAGTTCGACTACGACACGGGGCACCACCGCTACGAGGGGGTCATCGATCAGGTGAAGCGGGCCTTCGAGGCCGACATCACCAAGGCCAACGACCGGTACTGGAAGGAGCTCCAGGAGGTCATCGCCGCCTATGAATCGCGGCAGTGGTCGGTCGCCGCGCGCGCGCGGCAGGGCTCGCTCTACGACTCCTGCCGCACGGGCCTCTACAACGCGCGCCCGCCGGGCCTGAGGCTCTACACGGACAAGGAAGAGAAGCTGCTCAAGCTCGCCGAGACGAGCGATCGCGAGGATCTCCAGGAGACGGCCGACGCGCTCCGCCAGAACCGGCGCGAGCAGTGGCGCGCGGCGCGCGAGCGGCTCCTCACCGACGCCGACAAGGCGATGGTCAAGTTCTACGTCGAGTCCGTCATCTGGGCGAAGGCGTGGAAGGTCCGGAATCCGGCGGTGGATTATGCGATCCAGCGGCTCGCGTTCTTCACGGACATCCTCGGCGACGCCAAGCTCCGCGAGTGGAGCCAGGGGATCATCGACCCCGAGACGAAGCGTCCGTTCGAGTACAAGGATGGCCTTTTCCTCCGGACGCGGCCCGGCATGACTCCGCCGCTCGCGCCCGACGGCCTCCCCCTGCCCCTGCCGGTCGTCCCATGAAGCGCCGCCTCTCTGTCACCCTCTTCGTCAGCCTGCTCGCGGTCGTGTCGCCGTTCGTCCTCGCGTCCTGCGGCGATGAGGCGACGCCGCCGCCCAAGGTGCCCACCCGCCCCATGACGGGTCCTGGCGCGGCTCCGCCCGTCCAGGCGCCGTACGGCATGAACGACGCGCCGAGCTCGACGCGGCCGTACGACCAGCCTGCCCAGGCCACGCATCCGGCCATGAACGCCCGGGCGGCGGCGTTCTACCAGGGCGGCCTGCAGTCGTTCGCGATCGGCGACCTCGCCAGCGCGAGGGCGCAGTTCGCGCAGGCAACGCAGGCCGATCCGCGCGCGCACCAGGCCTTCTACTCGCTCGGCGTGGTGCAGGAGCGGCTCCGCGACGAGGGCGCCGGCGCGAGCTACCGCCAGGCGTTCACGCTCGTGCCGGCTTACGAGCCCGCCATCATCGCGTACGCGATGCTCCTTGCCCGGAAGAACCAGCTCGGCGAGGCCGAGCGGCTCCTCAACGAGAAGCGCGGCCAGATGCCGAAGTCGGCGGCCGTCGCGGCGACGCTCGCGGAGGTCAAGTCGCTCCAGAAGGACACCGGCTCGGCCCAGCGGATCGCGCAGGAGGCGCTGAAGATCAACCCGGACTACCGGCCGGCGATGGTCGTCATCGCCCGCGATCACTACAGAAACCGGCGCCTCGATCTCGCGCTGTACGCGCTCCAGGCGATCCTGGACGGGTTCGAGCCGGTCAACGAGAACCCGCCGCGCGACAAGGACAACGCGGAGGCGCTGCTGCTCCGCGGCCTGATCTTCCGGGAGCAGGGGCAGCGCGCCGCGGCGCTGGAGGAGTTCCGCAAGGCGGTGACGCGCCGCCCCGATCTCGTCGAGGCGCGGGTGCAGCTCGCGACCTACCTGCTCGAGGCGGGCAACGCCCAGGAGGCGCTGCCTCTCCTCGAGGGCGCCGTCCGCTTCGACGCCGAGCACGTGGCCGCGCACCTCAACCTCGGGGACGCCTACCGCCTGCTCGAGCGCTACGGCGACGCGAAGCGCGAGTTCGACTGGGTGCTCGCCCGGAATCCGAACCTGCCCCAGGTCCACTACGACCTCGGCCTGCTCTACCTGTTCGCCCCCAGCGTCCCCGGCATGACGCCCAAGCAGCAGGTGGCGGAGGCGATAAAATCGCTGACGAAGTTCCAGGAGCTGCGCAACAAGGGCCAGCGTGACGACTCGGAGGAGCTCCTGAACCGCGCCAAGCTCAAGGAGGGCGAGCTCAACGCGGCTGCAGCCGCAGCGCAACCCGCGGCTCCTCCTCCTGCCGCCGCGGCGGATGGAGGCGTCGCCGACGCCGCGACCGACAGGTGAGGGAGGCCATGAGCATGTACAAGACACTTGCGCTGGGTTCGGTCCTGCTCGCGATCCTCTGCCACGGCGAGCGCGCGAGCGCGCAGGAGAAGGGCAAGCAGCGCGGGGTCATCACGCTCGCCGAGGTGACGATCACCGGCCGCATCCAGAAGCCCATCGCGGCCGTCGACGTCAGCCGGATCCAGCCGAAGCTCACGCTCGCCGAGCTGCGTCAGCCCTTCCTGGACCGCATCGAGCAAGCGATCTTCAAGGAGCCGTTCTAGTGCCTCGCGCCGCCGGCGGCAGCTCGCGCGCCGAGCGCTAGGCGGCGGTGTGTCCGCCGCGCTCTTCATCGCGGTGTCGCTCGCGGCGAGCGGCGCGTGCGTCGCGATGGCGTGGAAGCATCCGGCGCAGGTCGCGCGCGCGACGGGCGGCGACCTGACGGCGCTTGCGCGCTCGCTCCGCGCGCTGCCCGGCGAGGCGCGGCTGGCCGAGCTGGCGAGGCGGTCGCCGCCGGAGAGCTGGGAGCGCCGGCTCGCGCTCGAGGTCATGTCCGCCGCGGACCCGCGCGCGAAGATCGCGGCGGCCAACGATCTCCTCGTCGAGCTCGAGCAGCGGCTCGACGCGGGCGCGGGCTGGCCGCGCGCGGCGGCGCGTCTCTCGGCGCTCGCCGCGTTGCTCCTGGCCACGCTCTCCTTCCTCGCGCAGGCCGGGCCATCGGTCATCGCGCTCGTCCTTGTCGCGGGCGCCGCCGGTGCGATCGCGTCCGCGGCGGCCGGGCGCGCCGGCCGCACCGCCGCCTCGCGAAAGCGCGAGGCCGTCGATGCGCTCGTCGGCGTCGCTCTGGGACCGCTCGACAGCGTCGTCCGGGCCGCCGGCGCGCCCTCTGCATCACCGCGGCGATCGCGCCGCGCGCGCCCCTGAGCGCGGCGCGCTCTCCTGGACCGCCCCCACCTGTCCGTGTACCCTCGCGAGCTGTGGTGCCCTCCGCCGTGCAGCGCTCCTTCCGCGGTTCGAGGCCCGGGGCCCACCGGGCCCGGGGGCGCGGCTCTGCCTGCTGCGCGCGATCGGCGGCGGCCCCTGCAGCGTCCCCTCTCTCCCGGAGTCCCTTGGAATGACCCAGCAGCACCCGCACCCCACCCCGTCGCGCCCCGGGCAGCCCGGGCAGATGACCGCGGTCATGCGGGCGGTCGCACCGGTGACCGGCCCGAAGGTCCTCAGGATCGGCCTGGTCCAGGGGGGAAAGGTGATCGAGGAGCGTGTCATCAAGCAGCGCACCCACGTCACCATCGGTCCCAGCGAAAAGAGCATGTTCGTCATCCCGAGCAAGAGCATCCCGCCGAGCTTTCGGCTGTTCGAGCTCGTGGGCGGCGAGTACTTCCTCAATTTTCTGGACGGGATGACCGGCCGGGTCGCCTTCAAGGCCGGCGTCTCGGAGCTCTCCACGCTCAAGTCGTCTGCCAAGCGCGCGGCCGTGGGCAATGCCCAGGCCTATCAGGTCCAGCTCAGCGAAGAGGCGCGCGGCAAGATCGTCGTGGGGGAGACGACGTTCCTGTTCCAGTTCGTCGCGCCGCCGCCGGTGCAGCCCAAGCCGCAGCTGCCCGTCTCGGTGAAGTCAGGGATCGCGAACGACATCGACTGGACGACGACGATCATCGCCGCCTTCTCGTTCCTGTTCCACTTCGGTGCCGTGGGGTCGATCTACTCCGACTGGATGGACCCGGTCGTCGACGATGAGGTCGACGTCGCGGCGCTCCTCGAGTCCGTGAGGCAGCTGCCCCCGCCGCCGGCGGTCGAGCAGCCGAAGGAGAACGCCGAGGCGACGGCGGCGACGGCGGCGCCCACCGCCGAGGCGCCCAAGGCCGCGAGCGGCGGCGGGAACAAGGGCGCGGCTGCCAGCCCGGGGAAGGGCTCCGGCGGGTTGAGCGACGCTCGCGCCTCGGCGCTCACCAACGAGCTCGCGCAGCTCGACATGCAGATGCTGGGCGCGCTCAACTCGAGCGCGAACGCCACAGCCAGCGTCCTCAGCTCGGGCGATGTGCCGACCGGCCTCCTCGAAAACGCGGCCGCCTCCGGGTCCGGCGTCGGAAAGGGCGGTGTGGCGGGATTGAACATGGGCGCCGCCGGTGGGGGCACAGTGCGACCTGGCTCCGCCGGCGGCGGTGGCCTTGCGAGCATCGGCAACACCGGGACCAGCGGCCCGGCGACCGCCGGCTCGGCGCAGACGGTGAAGGGACCGGTGGGCAACGCCCAGGTGGGCGGCGCCGCGGTCTCCGGCGGGAGCGTCTCGAACGCACCCTCCGTCGTGGCAGGGATGACGGCTGGCTTCCGTCGTTGCTACAACAAAGGTCTTCAGGAGGACCCGAGCATGAAGGGGTCGGTCCGGGTCACCGCGAAGATCGGCCCCAACGGTGAGGTGCTCTCGGCGACTCCCTCCGGCGGCTCCGGCCTGTCCGGGACCGTGGTCTCCTGCGTCGTCGCGCGCGTCCAGAGCGCGCAGTTCGCGCCGCCCGAGGGCGGCGGCGCGACGGTTGTGATTCCTGTCACCTTCGTGAGCCAATAGACCCGATGCCACCCGACTCCGTGGACAAGGCGCAATCCTCTCGCTTCGCCTGAAGGTGAATGGCGTGCTGGCGTCGCGCATCCAATGGGGAAGAACCTCGTACGGGTCCTCCCGATGGGGTGAGCTGCTGGATGCCCGGCATGTTCATTGCGTTTTGACAACCGCGTCTGCCCGCACTTATACTGCGCGGGCCTGACTTTCGGAGGCTTCGATGAAGCGTGAACAGATCCCCGGCTTCGCAGCAGTCGCGCTGATCTCGGTCGTGATCGGCCATGGCATCGCTGCTGCGCAGGCGCAGACGGCGCCTCCGCCGGATGCGTCCGCGGGCCTCGCGCGACAGGTGACGCTCTCGCCTGCCGAGCAGCTCGCGCAGAGCGAGACCTTCCTTGCCCGGATGGACGGGGCCCGGACGTCCGTTCGTCGCCAGCTCGAGACGGCGCGTTCGCAGCGAGACGTCGTGAAGACGCTCTGCCTGAACGACAAGCTGAATCAGGTCGACGTCGCCATCCGTTCCGCCCGCGAGCGGCGGCAGGGCCTGGAACTCGCCGTGAATCGGCAGGATGCCGATCTCTCCAACCACGAGTTCACGATCCTGACGGTATTGCGGCAGCGGACCGAGCAACTGACGGCTGAGGCCAACCAGTGCATCGGCCAGGAAGCGGGCTTCGTCGGCGACAGTGCCGTCACAGCCACGATCGATCCGAATCTCCCCAAGGAGGATCCTTCCGAGTATCCCGTCAACCCGATCATCATCGAGCCGCCTGCGTGCAGCAGCTGTTTTCGGTAGGCGACCGCCTCTCTCGGATTGCCACTGCCCAATAGGCGATGAAACTTCGTGAAACCATAGTCGCTGCCGTATTGACACTCACTCTGTCCCCGGCGTTGGCCCTGGCGCAGGATCAGCCCTGGCTCAAGGATCGTCGCTACACCGAGGGCATCGGGATACGCACCGGCGACCTCGAGCTGCACCCGGGGGTCGCCGCTGAGCTCGGCTATGACTCCAACTTCTTCCGCAGGGCCGAGAGAGACCAGGCCAGCCCGGACGACATCGGGCCTGTGGGCTCGATGCGGCTCCGGATCACGCCGTCCTTCTCGCTCTCGACGCTCAGCCAGCAGCGCCAGGAGGCGACGCCCGACGCGCCGCCGCCAGATGTCGAGTTTCGCGGCGGCATCGCCGCGACCTACGATGAGTTCATCCCGGTATCCGGGTCGGAGCTCGGGCAAGAGCGGCTGAGTCAGCAGCGGAACATCGGCGGCATACTCGACGCCAACCTGACGATCCTGCCCCGACGCCCGTGGTCCGCGATCCTCGATGCGTCGCTCGGCCGGACCATCGCTTCCTCCGATATCGGGATCTCCAACCAGAGCTTCCGGCGCGTCAACGCGGGCGCGGGAGCAGAGCTGGTGTGGACGCCGGGCGGGGGGCTGCTCGATTGGCGGTTGGGCTATCGCTTCATGGGCACGTTCTTCGAGGTCGATGAGCACGACAGCCTGACGAACATGCATCACATCGTCCGGACGCGGGGCCGCTGGCGCTTCTTGCCGCGCACCGCGCTCATCTACGACGCGTCGCTCGGGTTCGTCGATTACCCGAATCCGGGTACTCAGCTCGCCTCTCATCCTCTGCGGGCCCAGATCGGGATCAACGGTCTTGTGACGTCGTCTTTCGGTCTCCTCGCGATGGCCGGCTGGGGCGCGAGCTTCTACACGCCAAACGACGCCGGGGACGTCGTGCACGACTTCGACAGCGTCATCGGCCAGCTCGAGCTGAAGTGGTTTTTGACGCCGAACCCGTCCACCGATCCTGAGGCGGCGACGCTCGCGCTCTCGTCGCTCTCGGCTGGCTTCACGCGCGATTTTCACGACAGCTTCCTCGCGAGCTACTTCGAGCGCGATCGCGGGTACCTCAAGCTGACCTACTTCTTCGGCGGCCGGTTTCTGCTCATCGTCGACGGCGGCGTGGCAGCCCACGTGTTTCCCGAGATCCCGGCGGGCAACGGACGCCTGGTCGAGCCTCAGGCGCCCTGGACGGACGTCCGTATCGATGCCTCTCTGTTCGGCGAGTACCGGATAGGGGACTCTCTGGGGATCAACTCGACCCTGCGGTACGGCAATAACGTCAGCAGCACCGCGCTGAGGATCCTCGACGATAACGCAACGAACTATCTCGGATGGCAGCAGCTCGAAGCCTACCTGGGCGTGCGCTGGTTCATGTGATGCGGCGTTCCGGTCGGTGGGCTGCCGCCTTCCTCGCGCTGGTGATCGCCGCCTGCTCGTCGCGTCAACCTGGGCCGGTGAACCTGCCCCCTCCGGTGGAGGCGACGACCATCGGTGTCGGAGATGTGTTCGAGCTCCGCATCGTCGGGGAAGACAAGCTGCCCACGGCGTTCACCGTCGCGCCGGATGGCACCGTCGACTTCCCCTACGTGAAGCGGCTCAAGATCGCAGGCCTGGAGCCTCAGGAAGTGGCGGAGCTCGTCCGCGCGAAGCTCATGGAGGGGCAGGTCCTCACCGACCCCAGCGTGAGCGTGAGCATCAAGGAGTACAACTCGAAGCGGGTCGAGGTGCTCGGCGAGGTGCAGAAGCCCGGGTCCCTGCCGCTTCAACCTGGCATGACGCTGCTCCGCGCCATCTCGATGGCGGGGGGATTCAACAGCATCGCAAATAAGGATCGCGTCACGATCCGCAGGAAGTCCCAGGGCAAGACCGTGTTCGCCACCGTCTCGGTCGAGGACATCATCGACAACAAGATCCCCGATGTGCCGCTCCAGGCAGGGGACTCGATCAACGTCGCGCAGCGCGTCTTCTGAGCGACGACGCGCAGCGCGCCACCTCTCGAGCGAGGTGGCGCGCAGTGCGCTCAGTTCTTCCGTGCGAGGCGGAACTGCTTCCTGCCCGTCGCCGGATCCACGGTGTGAGGCTCGATGCGGAGCATCGTCAGCGAGACCTCGCGCACGCGCCCGTCGCGCTCCTGGCGGAGGCGGATCCGCTCGCCGTCGGAGCTGATCACGGTGCACTCGCCGAAGTGGAAGTGGGTCACGCTGTCGCCGACTTCCGGATAGCTCTCCTCCTCCTGGCGAGGGCGGACCGGGCGGTGCGGTACCGGCAAAACGGCGGGCTCCATGACGGAGGTCGTCGCCGCGCGGGCGGGCTCGGCAACTGAGGCCGCCGCCGCGCGGGGCGGCTCGGCGGCCATCGCGCGGGGCGGCTCGGCGGCCATCGCGCGGGGCGGCTCCGCGGCCTGCGCCGGAGGCGCCGCGCGCGTCGGCTCGGCGGCTTGCGCCGGCGGCGCCATCCGGGGCGGTTCGCTCACGGTCGCCGGGATGCCGGTCGACTGGGCTGCGAGCTGCATGAGGCCCGTTCGATCGTCGAACGTCCGCACGAGGGGCAGATCGTCGAACGCTGTGACGCGGAGCTCGAGCCCGTAGACGCGCGCCCAGACGAGCTCGCCGGCGGCGAGCTGGAGACCGACGCCGGACTCGCGGGCGAGCGTGGCGGACAGGCGAAGCGAGGTCTCGCCTTGCTGGAGCGCGACGCTCCCGGAGAGCGCCACCACGTCGCAGGGCCCCTCGAGGACGCGCGTCTTCGCGTAGGTGCGGGAGGCCTGATCGAACAGCGCGACCTCCGCCTTCTCGAGTGAGCCTGTCCCCTCGATCCAGCCGGCGCGCGCCTCGGCCTCGTCAAGGGCGCGCACCAGCGCTGCTGGGAGCTCCTCGCCTCGATCGAGGCGAATGATCAAATGGCGGGCACGGCGTGCCTCGAGAACGTTCATCGCGGTTTCTTCTCTCCGGGGGTCGAGGAGGCTGCGCCCGGCGCACGGGGGGCTTCTTCCGAGCGCCGAGCACGGGTCGCCGTCACCTCGATCTGGGGCGCGTCTTTCGCGCGCATGGCTGATGTGTCGCCAGCGGCGGCCGTGATCCGGTCCGCCGGGAACCCTGCGCTTGCGAGGAGCTCTTTGACGGCGCTCGCGCGCGCGCCAGCGAGCTCGATCGCGCGCGTCGACTGATCGCCCTGACGATCGGGGTAAGCCTCGACGATGACGACGTCGAGGGGCATGCGCCCGCGCATGAGCTGGGCGATCATGCTGATCTGAGCCGCCAGGGCCGGCGGTACCCGTGCGCTCCCCGCAGGGAAGCGGACCAGGCCGTCAAGGAGGATCCGGTCGCCGGACCACTGCGGCAGCGACCTGGCCGCCGGCTCGGGGCAGCCGTCGGCGTCGTTCGTACCGTCGATCGTCTCGGCCGTCACCGGGCATGCGTCGGCCGCATCGGCCACGCCGTCCTCGTCGTTGTCGGGATCGGGGCAGCCGTCGTCGTCCTGGAAGCCGTCGCGATCCTCGGGCGCGTCCGGACATCGATCGCGGGCGTCAGGGACCTGGTCGATGTCGTTGTCGGGATCGGGGCAGCCGTCGTCGTCCTTGAAGCCGTCGGCGTCCTCTGCGCCGTTCGGGCACGTGTCGCGCTCGTCCGGGATCCCGTCGCCGTCGTTGTCGGGATCGGGGCAGCCGTCGCTGTCCTGGAACCCGTCGCGGTCCTCGGCGGCGTTCCGGCAGGTGTCGGTGTCGTCCGGGACGCCGTCGTCGTCGTCGTCGGCATCGGGGCAGCCGTCGCCGTCCTGGAAGCCGTCGATCGTCTCGGCCTCGTCCCGGCACCTGTCGCGCCCGTCGGGGATCCGATCGCCGTCGTTGTCGGGATCGGGACACCCGTCGCCATCCTGATACCCGTCGCGATCCTCCGCGATGAGCGGGCACGCGTCGTCGCGATCCAGGACGCCGTCGGCATCCGCGTCGCGCCCCGTCGGCGCATAGCGCAGCCCCAGGTTGAACCGGAAGCGCGGCGCGGTGAGCGCGCCTTCGGAGGAGAACGGGATGGCGCCCCCGCCGCCGGCGGACAGCGAGACGTCGCCGGCGAGCAGCGGGGCGCTCGTCATCGAGACGATCCACTCCGCCGGCACCGGCGCCGCGTTCCGGACGGGCTGCTCGGCGAGCGTGTAGAGGGCGAACGCCTCTGCGGACGCCGTGAGCCAGCGGTCCGGGAGCACGTCGACCGCGGCGCCGAAAGCGCCGAGGAGCTGCGAGCCGATCGCGACGTCGATCAGCGCGCTCGATCCGCGGAGCCTGGCACCGACCTCGGCCGCGAGCCGGAGCTCGCCGAGCTGGTACGCCGCGGTGACGGTCGGCGCGAACGTGACGGTCCCGGCGCTGGCGAACACGGTCTCGTCGCCGGTGGGCAGACCCAGCTCCAGGCGCGCTGCGAGCGAGAAGCCGTCGAGCGGACCCTGCACGGGCGGCGGCACGATCGCGAACGCTGCGCCGAGGCGCGTGTCGCGCATCACGCTGCGCTGCAGCTCCGTGTCGGTGCCGAGGACATCGGAGAAGCCTGCGCCGTCCTGGTACAGGGTGACGGGAGCGGCGACCGTGACCTCGAGGCGATCGGTGAGCCCGAGCGACCACAGGAAGGTCGCGTCGAACATGTTGTCGAGCACGTGGACGACGGTCCCGTCAGGGTCGGGCGAGGGGTAGCGCAGGGCCACCGGCCGCGACAGGTAGCTCGCCACGAGGCCGAACGAGGCCTTCGCGCTCGGAGCTGTCCCCGTGCTCCCCACGGCGAAGAAGGGGCCGCCGCCCGCGTGGGGCCAGAGGTTGTCGGCGTCGATGCAGCCCGACAGCCCGTTCGCTGGCGCGCACTCGTCCGCGCGTGCCAGCGCCGGAAGGAGCGCCGCCATGAAGATCCCGGAGGCCACCAGCAGCGGGAGGCTTGATCGTGCCGGCACCCTGCAGTTGGCGCGCATCGCGCCCGACCCTCTACTACTGCCGGGGTGAGAGTCAAAACAGCAATCGTCTCGGCGCGATCCGGGGGGCACCCGACGCTCCGCGGCGCGCTGCGTCCCGCGGTCGCTCTCGCGCCGTGCTACGACCACGCCCGGCCGGGCCCGGCACCGCCGGCGTCCGCACGACCATGATCGACGACGCGCATCCGCTCCTGCTTGGCTCCGGCTCGCCGCGCCGGCGAGAGATCCTGACCACGCTCGGCCTGCCTCTCCGCGTCGCGGCGGCCGAGGTCGACGAGGCGGGGCACCCCGGCGAGGGGGCCATGGCCTACCTGGAGCGAGTCACCCTGGCGAAGCTCGCGGCCGCGCGGCGCCTGCGCCAGGCGGCCGGGACCGGCGCGATCCTCGTCGCTGACACCTCGGTCATCCTCGATGACTTCATCCTCGGCAAGCCGCGGGACGAGGCGGACGCGCGCGCCATGCTCCGCGCCCTCTCGGGCCGCGAGCACCAGGTCTGGACCCGGTTCGCGATCGCCGGCGGCGGTCACGCCGATCTCGCGCCGGCGGCCGTCCCGGGCCGCGCCGAGGCCCTCCACGCCGAGACGGTCGTGTCGCGGGTGCGCTTCCGCGAGCTCGACGACGACGAGGTGGCGTCGTACGCGGCGACCGGCGAGGGGCTCGACAAGGCCGGCGCCTACGCGATCCAGGGCGTCGGCGCGTTCGCCGTCGCGCGCATCGATGGCTCCTATTCCAACGTCGTCGGCCTGCCCGCGTGCGAGGTCGTCGCGGCGCTGCGCGCCACCGGCTTGCTCGCGCGCTTCCCGCTGTCGCCCGCGCGCTCGTCATGAGCGACGACGTCTCGATGGCCGCGCGCCCGCGCGACGGGGGCGCGGTCTTCGTCCTCGCCCTCGCGGTGCGGATCGCCGTCGTCGTCTGGGCGGCCGGGCGCTTCCCGCCCGCGGCCGACGGCGCTTATTACCAGCGCATCGCCGAGCGGATCGCGGCGGGGCTCGGCTACACGTGGCTGTGGCCCGACGGCGTCGTCACGTACGCCGCGCACTATCCGGTCGGCTATCCGGGCGCCGTCGGGGCGCTGTACGCGCTGCTCGGCGCGCACCCTGCGGTCGCGATGCTGCTGAACGCGGTGCTCGGCGCGCTCGCGGCGCTCGCCGTCCACCGCCTGGCAGCCCGCGCCGCGCCGCGCTCGCGCGCCGTGCCGGCGCTCTCGGGCGCGCTCGTCGCCCTCCACCCCGGGCTCGTCGCGTACACCCCGGCGCTCATGACCGAGGGCGTCACCGGCTCGCTCGTCGCCTGCGCGGCGTGGTCGTCTGCGTGGGCGCGCGAGCGCCGCCCGGCGCTGGCTCCGTTCGCCGTCCTCGGGTTGCTCGTCGGCGTCGCAACCCTCGTCCGCCCGCAGGCGCTCCTGCTCGCGCCCCTCTTCGCCGGCCTCGCCCTCCTGGGCTCTCCGCCCGGCGTCGGTGCCCGGATCGATGGGCCCCTCGCCGCGCGCGCGGCGCGACGCGCGGCGCCGGTCCTGGTGACCGTCATCGCGGCGCTCCTCGTCTGCGCGCCCTGGACCGCGCGCAACTGCGTGCGGATGAACCAGTGCGCGCTGGTCAGCGTGAACGGCGGCTGGAACCTCCTCATCGGCGCGGACCCGGCCTCCACCGGCGCCTGGGCGCCCATCCAGGTGCCCGAGGCGTGCCGCGAGGTCTTCGACGAGGCCGGCAAGGACGCCTGCTTCGGCCGTGAGGCGCGCCGCTACATCGCGGAGCACCCCGGCGCATGGCTCGGGCTCGTGCCCCGCAAGCTCGCGGCGACGTTCGATTACTGCGGCGCGGCCGGGTGGTACCTGCACGCCTCGAACCCGGCGGCGTTCAGCGAGGAAGGCAAGGTCGCGCTCGGCGCCGTCGAGACCGTGTTCGAGCGGTTCGTCCTCCTCTTCGCGCTCATGTGGGCAGCGCGTAAGCCCGCGCAGACGCCCGTCGCTTCTCATGATCGCGCTCGCCGTCGCCGGCTCGCGCAGCGCGCGCTCTTGCTTGCTCGGCTCGCGCTGTTCGCGCTGGGGGTCGTCGCCGCGCTGCACGTGCATGCGTGGGTGGGCTACCTCGCGCTCCTCGGCCTCGCGCTGCTCCAGGGCCGCGCGCTCCTCCGGGCGCCGGTGCTCGCGGTCGCCGCGCTCGCCGTCCTCGCTGCGACCGCGGCGACGCACGCCGTCTTCTTCGGCGCGGGGCGTTACGCGCTGGTCGCGTTCCCCCTCCTCTCGGGGCTCGCCGCCCTCGCCGCGGCGCGCCAGAGCTCGGAGCCGCCTCGCGCCGGCGCGCCGCACCCCACGGGCGAGGCGGCCTCCGCGCCTCCGAGCGGGCCGGAAGACGAGCTACTTTGACAGCGCCGCCCGGGCTGCTGCATTCTAGGCGCCCGCCGGCTCGGGAGCGCGTGCCCCCGGCCGGCGAACCTGGAGGAGAGACGGATGCCCTTGATTGAAACCGAAGAGGCGGCGCGACGCCTTGCGCGCGCCATCGCAAGCGATCTCTCGCTCTACAACGAGGAGAAGATCGTGCAGGGCATCCAGCAGGATGACCTCTTCACGGTCCTGTCCGAGGAGGTCGAGGAGGGTCGCGCCCTCTACAAGAGCCGCGTGTCGCCGGATCTCTTCCAGAAGAATTTTTACGACCGCGCCCTCGTGGACATCCTGGTCAAGTCCAAGGGCCACATCAAATCGAAGATCTGGTAGCGAGCCTGCGCAGCTGGTCGAGCGCCTTGCGCATGTCCGCTGGCAGGGCGCTCTCCCAGCGCATCGGCTCTCGCGTGGCGGGGTGGATGAACCCGAGCACGCGCGCGTGCAGGGCCTGCCGGCCGAGCTCCTCGGCGATCGCCCGTACCGCCGGCTTCTTCGGCGGCTTGCCGTAGAGGGGGTCTCCGAGGACCGGCGTCCTGCCGCGCTCGGCGAGGTGCACCCGGATCTGGTGGGTGCGGCCCGTCTCGAGCGAGCACGCGACGACCGTCGCCGCGTCGCCGAGCCTCTCGAGCACGCGGACGTGCGTCACCGCGCGGCGCGGCGCCGTGGCGCGCGCACCGGGCGCGCCGGCGTCGCTGCGGCCGGCGTCGCTGCGCATCCAGGACGTGTAGCGGAGCCTGTCGGTCGGGTGGCGGCCGTGGAGCGTGTCGTAGGTGGCGTCTCGCGCCTCGCCGGCCACGATCGCGGCGTACTCGCGCTCGATCTCGTGCCTGGCGAACCGCGCTTTCAGCCCCTCGCGGGTGGGCTCGTCCTTGGCCACGACGAGCAGGCCGCTCGTCCCTCGGTCGAGCCTGTGCACGATCCCGGGGCGGACATGGCCCATGGGATCGCGCGGATCGGCGGGCGCCAGCGCGAACCCGGGCAGGGCGAGCAGCCCGTTGACCAGCGTGCCCGACTCGTGCCCGCGCGCCGGGTGCACGACGAGCCCTGCCGGCTTGTCGATCACGAGCAGGTGCTCGTCCTCGTACACCACCGGGATGGCCACGCTAGGGTCGGCCGCCGCGGCGGAGGGCGCCGGCTCTTCTGGCCGGATGTCGACAAGCGCGCCCGAGCGCACCGCCACCGACGCGCGCGCCGGCTCCCCGTCGACGAGGATCCGACCGGTGGCGATCCACCGCTGCACCGCCGCGCGTGAGGTCGCGCGGCCCGCGCGTTCCAGCAGGTGGACGACGAGCTTGTCGAGCCGGTCACGCGGGTCGCCGTCGCCCACTCGGAAGTGGAGCGCTTCCCCACCGGCAGCCATCGCGTTCGTCACGGGCGTCGTTCGCGGCCGAGCGGCGCCAGCGCGAGGGCGTCGCTCGCCGTGCGATCAATACTCCGTATCGCCCTCGTCGTCCTCTTCCGCGGTCCCGAGCTCGGGGTTGAGCGCGATGTGCGACTCGAGGTCCTCGAGCCGCTGCGCTTCGGACAGCCTGGCGAGGCCGCACTGCTCGACGAGGTACAGGTCGAACGCCGTGTAGCGAGGGAAGACCCGGACGTTCGTGTCCTCGTTGTCGAGGCCGAGGATGACGAGCTCGCCGTCCCGCCTGGCCTCCCCGAGGTAGAGCGCGTTCCACGGCTGACCGGGGAGGTTGGGCAACCGCACGACCTTGCTCCGGAGGCGCGACTCGGTCCAGCCGAGGTCGGTCTTCGCCTCGGCCAGCTTGCGGACCGAGGTGAGCTTCGGTCGAGGCGCCGACGGGTCCTGGCCGAAGCGATGCCGCCCCTTGAACCGCGGGCCCAGGCTATCGAGGGCGAAATCGAACTCCAGGAACGCCCGCAGCGTGGGCGGCAGCTCGACCATCAACTTCGACTCGAGCGCATCGAGCGCCGCCTGGCTCGCTCCCACGGCGGCATGGCTGGAAGGGCGCTTCTTCAGTTGCGCGACCACCCGATGCACAAGCTCAACGCCACGTTCGATCGGTGCCATGTATCCACGGGCCGCAGTTGCGCGGCGTTCTTCAGGAACCAAAGGGCCTCACTAGGCCGCGTTTTCGGCCCCGGTTGTTGCGGGCGCGTCGCGCGCTCGGGCGGCACTCTACATCAGCCGACCGGGAGCGCGTCCCTCTATGGTGCCTACCGGTCCGGTCTGCTCGGTGTCAACCTGCGATCGCACCTGCTGTCGATCATTCATCCGCCGGGAGCGAGCGACCGGCGTTTTCCGCGTCACCGGTGTCCCGCCGAACGCGGCCCGCCTCTCTCTCGTGAGCGGGAGGCGCGCCGCGCTCGCCAGATCAGGACGGCGACCGCCCCGAGCACCACGGCGGCGCCGACCGCCAGGATGACCCATTGTGGCGCAGGGTAACGGCCGCGCTGAAGGCCGGCAGGCGGCCGCTCGTACTCGATCTGGAGCTGCGCGCCCACCGAGCCTCGTTACACGCGGATGCGTCGACCCGCAACTTGATCCGCGGCGCGAGCCAGCCTGATCGGCGCACCACCCCGCCCGTCAGCCGTCCTGGCACCTCCTCGTACTCAGCCGCGCAGCTCGAGGCGGCGGGCCCCGGGGCCGCGCAGACCGACCGGACAGCGTCAGGGGATCAAGACTTGCCTTCCTGGAAACCCGGGCGTGTAAAGTGAATCGACGCGTGGGCACCATGCGGCCGGTCCGAGAGGGTGAGAGATGAAGCCGGGCTCTTCAGCATGGGTCGGGGAGGCGTGTCCGCGGTCCCCCGGGATTCGACGATCCCTCTTCGCGCTCGGGGCGTGGGCGGCTTTCGGCGCGCTGGTGGGGGCGTGCGGCCGGACGAGCCTCCTCGAGCTCTCGGATGCCGGCGCTGGCGGGGCCGGCGTCGGAGGTGGGCTCGTCAGCACGACCAGCGCGTCGTCGAACGGCGGCGACGGCGCCGGAGGCTTCGCGGCCTGCGGCGGCCCCACGGACTGCGACGACGGCGACGCCTGCACAAGCGACGACTGCGAGGACGGGCGCTGCGAGCACCGTCCCCGCGACGACGACCGGGACGGCCTGGGGCCGACGATCTGCGGCGGGAGCGACTGCAACGACTTCAACCCGTCCGTCTTCCCGGGCGCTCCGGAGATCTGCACGGACGCGGCGGACAACGACTGCAACGGCGTGGGCGACTGCTTCGATCCCGCGTGCGCCGCAGGGCAGGACTGCGGCTGTACCCCGAGCCACGCCGGCGAGCGCTGCGAGAACGGCGTCGACGACGACTGCGACACCCTCGTCGACTGCTTCGACGCGGACTGCTCGGGGACCCCCGTCTGCGGCTGTTCCGCCTCGGAGATCGGGAAGTGCGGCAACGGCGTCGACGACGACTGCGACGGCGTCTTCGACTGCGATGACGGCAACTGCGGGGCCGACCCGCTGTGCGCCTGCAGCCTCCAGGGAGAGCTCTGCGACAACCGCGCGGACGACGACTGCGATCTCCTTGTCGACTGCGCCGACCCGGACTGCCGCAATTTTTTCCCTTGCGTGTGCGAGCCGCCCGGCTCGCTGGAGCGGTGCGAGGATGGCCAGGACAACGACTGCGACGGGAGGATCGACTGTGCGGACCCGCAGTGCATCTCCGCGCCGGCCTGCGATCGTTGCGTGCCGGAGATCTGCGACGACGGCTTCGACAACGATTGCGATGAGCACATCGACTGCGCCGACGCCGCCTGCGTCTTCGCGCCGAACTGCGAGCCGACGCCGGAGCAGTGCAACAACGAGCTCGACGACGACCGCGACGCCCTGATCGACTGCCGGGATCCGGACTGCGCGAGCAGCCCGGTGTGCGTGCTCGCGCAGGCGAACTGCCTCTCGCCGAGGCGCATCGGCGGGACCGGCACCTACACGGGGGATACCACCGGCCACGTGAGCGAGACCCTGGGCGCGTGCGGCGGCGACGCCGGCGAGGCGGTCTTCTTCTTCGTGCTCACCACGCCGTCGCGCGTGCGCCTCGACTCGCGGGGGTCGAGCTTCGACTCGGTGCTCTACGTCCGCACCGGCATCTGCAACGCCGGCCGGGAGATCGGCTGCGACGACGACAGCGGCGGCGAATCGGGGTCCTCGCTGCTCGACTTCAGCATCCTGTACCCGGGCACGTACTTCGTCTTCCTCGATGGCTACACGATCGATCCCGGGAGCGGCGCGAACGAGGGCCCCTTCGTGCTCAACGTCGAGATCGTCCCGAACCCGAGCGAGCGCTGCGACGACGATCTCGACAACGACGGCGATCACCACGTCGACTGCGCCGATCCCGACTGCGCCGCCTTCGGCCCCTGCCGGGGCTGCGCGAACGGCGCCGCGCCTGGCCCCGAGTTCGGGTCCGCCGCGTGCACCGACGGGATCGACAACGACTGCGACGGCACGCTCGACTGTGCTGACGAGGACTGCAGCGCAAGCGACTTTTACGTGACGGAGTGCTGCGACGGCCTCGATGAAAACGGCAACGGGATCCCCGACGACTTCAACTGCCGATGCGCCTCGGACGCCGACTGCGACGCGGGGCAGATCTGCTACGCGCACACGGCGTACACGTGCGGTTTGCCGTGCAACAGCTTCTTCGGGAGCGTTTGCCCCTTCGTGGCACCGGGCTCGCACTGCAACGACGCGACCAGCCAGTGCGAGTTCTGAGGGCCCGGAGGCCGGCGCCCTCGCCTCGTCCGCGCGCACGGCGCTCCCCTGCTGGCGGTCACCCGGGCTAAGGTCACGGTATGGAGATCCTCATCATTCGCCACGGCCAGGCCGTGGATGACGCGCCCGACCTCGGTGACGCCGGTCGCTGGTTGACGGGCAAGGGTCGCAAGGTGACCCGGCGCGTCGCCAGGTGGCTCGCGAAGCAGAAGGGCCGATGTCCTGCGGCGCTCTGGACGAGCCCCCTCGTGCGCTCGGTGCAGACCGCGGAGATCATCGCCGAGGCTGCCGAGCTGACCGATGAGGTCTCGGTGGTCGCCGAGCTCTCTCCCTCGCGGGACACCGCCGACATCCTCCGCCTCCTCTCGCAGTATCAGGGGCCGCAGCCGCTGGCGCTCGTGGGGCACGAGCCCTCGCTGTCGGCGCTGGTGACATCGCTGCTCGGCGACGTCGGCTGGACAGGCCTGAAGAAGAGCGGCGTCGTTGCGGTGAGCTGGGACGGGCGTGGGCCGGGGACGTTGCGCTTCGCCCTGGATCTGAAGACCATGAAGGCGGTCGACCCGGTGAAGGAAGCGCAGCAGCCGGCGCCTCGCTCCCGCTGAGCGGCGGGGAGGTACGGACGCGCGCTCAGCGCGCCGATCGCTCCACGGCGCTCAGCACGTCGACGTCGCGCACGCCGTCCGCTTCGGCGCGGTACGACAGCACGATCCGGTGCCGCAGCGCCGGGATCAGCAGCGCCCTCACGTCGTCGACGTCTGCAGCTGCCTCGCCGCGGAGCGCTGCGCGCGCCTTGGCGGCGATCACGAGCGCCTGGCTCCCGCGCGGCCCCGCGCCGTAGCGCACGTAGTCCCGGACCTCCTGCGCGGCGCGCTCCGTCCCCGGCCGCGTCGCCCTGGTGAGGCGCACCGCGAGATCCACGGCCTCGTCGGTCACCGGGATCCTCGGGATGAGGCCGCCGATCGCACGCACCTCTGCCGCCCGGAGCACCGCCGCGATCACCGGCGGCTTCCCCGAGGTCGTCCTCCGCGCCACCTCGCGCTCCTCGGCCTCGCTCGGGTACGTGACGTGGATCTCGAGCAGGAAGCGGTCGAGCTGCGCCTCTGGCAGCGGGTACGTTCCTTCCTGCTCGATCGGGTTCCGCGTCGCGAACACCTGGAAGGGGTCGGGCAGGGCGTGCGTGGTGGTCCCGACGGTCACCTTGCGCTCCTGCATCGCCTCGAGCAGCGCCGCCTGCGTCTTCGGCGGCGTCCGGTTCACCTCGTCCGCGAGGACGAGGTTGTGGAAGATGGGGCCGGGTTGGAAGCGCAGGCTCCGGGACCCGTGCTGCTCGTGCAGCACGTCGGTCCCCGTGATGTCGGCGGGCAGCAGATCCGGCGTGAACTGGACGCGCCCGAAGCTGAGGTCGAGCGCCTTGGCGAGCGACGACACGAGCAGCGTCTTGGCGAGCCCCGGGACGCCGACGAGCAGCGCGTGCCCGCGCGCGGCGAGCGTGATCAGCATGGCCTCGACCACGTCGTCCTGCCCGACCACCGCCGCCGCGATCGCCGAGCGGAGCCGCTTGGCTCCTTCCGCTGTGCGCTCGAGGAGCGCGGCATCCGAGAGGGAGCTCGACGCCTCGTCGGCGGTCGTCTCGGCGTCGTTCGTGTGCTCGGGATCGCTCATACGGGCAGGGCTCGTACCCCGAGGCCGCGATGCCGACAAGGACCCGGCGGAGCCAGCGCTCGCCGCGGCGCGGTTCTGCTCCGTGGAGGTTTGCTCCGACCGGTGAGCCAGTGTTAGCAATCGATTGTAATGGCGCAGAGCTCTGAGGCCCGGGAGAGGAGGGGGACGCACGCGGCGGACGGGGAGGCGCAGCGCGAGCTCAAGGTGAGCGAGCCAGCGGACGAGCCGTCCAGCGGCGGCACCGGCGCGGCGGAGGACGGCATCGAGGCCCCCGCGGCGGGTGGACAGGGCGGCCCTGACGAGGACGGTGGGGCAAACGGCGAAGCGCCGTCGGCGCCGCTGGAGTCGCTGAGCCTGCACGACGGACCGATCCCGCACGCGCCGCTTCCGCCGGTCGCGGGGCCGTGGCGTTCCTACAAGGAGATCCTCGCGACCCTGGCCCAGCGGGTGCTTGAGGCGCAGCGCCCGATCCGGATCCTCCAGGCGCTCCGGTGGGAAGCCGAGGTCGAGGAGCAGTTTTTCCGCTCGAAGCAGCGCGAGCTTCCCAGGGTGACCTACTTGGACGACCTCGGGTTCGACCCGGCGGCGAAGCAGCGCGAGCTCGAGGAGATCCTCCGCGACGCCGAGCGGGAGCTCGGCAAGCGCGATCGGCTCGGCCAGATCCTCCGCACGACCGCGGACGAGTACAGGAAGGTCGTGACCATGCTCATGGGGCGGGGAACGAAGGCGTTTTACACCCTGTCCCGCGAGCTTTACGGCTCCCCCAAGGACAAGCTGCCCGACGGGAAGACGAGCGTTCGGGACATGGGGTTCGTGCTCTATGATCTTCTGACGGCGATCGGCGGTGAGCGGCTCGGCCCGTCGCAGCAGCGCGAGATCACGGCGGAGATGGCGGCGCTCGAGCTGAACGGCCGCTTCGACCGCTTCTTCGGCGGCGCGTCGATCCGCGTGCACGTGGACGACTCGCTCCTCGCGGACGCCGCCGCTGGCAGCGACTATGTGAAGATCAGGAGCGGCGCGATGTTCTCCAGGAGCGACGTCGACATCCTCGAGGCGCACGAGGGGTGGGTGCACGTCGCGACCAGCCTGAACGGTCAGGCTCAACCTGTGGCGCGCTGGCTGGCGAAGGGGCCTCCGCGCACCACGGCGGTTCAGGAAGGGCTCGCCGTCCTGCTCGAGATCCTCACCTTCAGGAGCACGCCGCGTCGCGCGAAGAAGCTGAACGACCGCATCCTCGCGGTGGACAAAGCGGAGGACGGGGCGTCCTTCCTCGACGTGTTCGAGTGGTACCGCACCGAAGGTTACGAGGAAGAGGAGTGCTTCCAGAATGCCCGGCGCGTCTTCCGCGGCGGCGTGCTCGCCGGGGGAGCGCCGTTCACGAAGGACGCCTGCTACTGCAAGGGGATTGTCCTCAACTACGCCTTCATGCGCGCTGCCATCCAGAACGATCGAGCGATGCTCATTCCCTTCCTGTTCGTGGGGAAGGTCGCGCACGAGGACGTCCCCGTTCTCCACGCGCACGTGACCGACGGGATCATCCGCCCGCCCCCGTATCTCCCGCCGCTCTTCGACGACATGAACGGGCTGGCGATCTGGATCTGCTATTCATCCTTCTTTTCCCGCCTCGGTGGGGCGGCGCTCGCCGAGCACTACGGCAGGATGCTGGAGCACTGATCGCGCCCGATCCGCGCGCCGCTCCCGGCGGCGCCCGTCTCGACGTGCTCGGTGCTCGCTCAAAGGGGCGGCGCGGCGGCTGCCTGCGCGCTCGATCCGGCCGTGTGCGCGTGGGCGAGCGCGCGCGTCACCGCGATCCAGAGCCTGCGCCGGATCGCATCCGGCACCTCGGGGACGAGCCTGGCCGCGCTCATGAGCGCCTCTCCGTCCACCGCTCGTGAGCGCTCCGCGACCGGGAGGCTCAAGGGATCGCGGAGCGCGCGCCGGTCCTCGGCGTTCATGCGCTTCACCGCCACGCGGAAGTCCTCGCGGGCGAGCCGGAGGCGGTTGCGCACCGTGTTCTCCTTCACGTCCAGATCGCGCGCGATGTCGGCGGTCGTCACGTCGAGCAGGTCGTGCAAGATCAGGACGACCCGTCGTTCGAGGTCGATCGCTCCCAGCAACCGGCCGACGAGCTGGCCGCTCTGCTCGCGCGCGAGCAGCTGTTCCGAGCTCAAGCCTGGGTCGGCGAGGTCGAACGGCCAGCTCGTCCCCGCGCCGACCGCGATCTCTCGGCGGCGATGGGCTCGCCCACGGTAGTGGCCTACCTGTCGCCACGCGATGCCGAACAGCCAGCGCTTGAGGGGTTCGCCGAGCGGGATCGCTGTCTGCGGCGCCCTGCGCTCCGAGCTGGGGTCGTGCCCGGAAGGGGGGTGGCCGGCGCGTGCCCCGTCTGTGCTGCGCCTCGGATCAAAGCTTTCCAGGGCGTGGTACGCAGCGATCATCACGTCTTGCAGGACGTCGTCGATGTCGCGCTCCGCCACCCCGAGCCAGCGGAGCGCTTGCCGGAGAAACGACAGGCCAACCGTGTACACGGTCTCGAAGCTGGGCCGCTCCAGGAGCGGCACGTGCCCAAGAGGCTCTTGCATGCCTGAACTTACGTGCAGCAGCCCCCACCGATTTGAAAATCGTCAGACCACCCCAGGGAGGTTGCTCATTTGTAGTATAAACTACAAATTTCACTGGTACGTGCAACGTGAGCTCACTTGCCCTGGAACACCGGCTTCCGCTTCTCCATGTATGCGGCGAGCCCCTCGCGAGCATCCTCCGATGCGAACAGCTCCGCCTGCAGTTCTCGCTCGAGGGCGAGCCCCTGTTCGAGTCCGACCTCGAAGCCTGTCTGCACCGCGCGCTTGATGCGTCCGACCGCCAGGGCCGCGCGATCCGGCAGCGTGAACGTGTGGCTGTACGCGAGGATCCGGTCCATGAACTCGTCGTGGGAGGCCGTCTCCCAGACGTCGTTGACCAGGCCGACCGCGAGCGCCGTCTCGAAATCGAACGTCTGGCCCTCGCAGATCAGCTGGATCGCCCGGGATTTACCGATGAGCCTGGCGAGGCGCTGGGTGCCGCCCGTGCCGGGAAGGACGCCGAGCGCTACCTCTGGGAGGCCGATCTTTCCGGCGTTCTTGCGGGCGATGCGGAGGTCACAGGCCATCGCGATCTCGAGGCCGCCGCCTACGGTGTGACCGTTCAGCGCCGCAATGCAGAGCTTTGGCGTGTGCTCGAGGCGGCTCAGCGTCTCGTTTGCGTGGAGACAGAAGTAGTATTTGAACGTCGGATCCGACTCGCGGAGCATGTTCATGTTCGCTCCGGCGCAGAAGAACTTTTCGCCGTGCCCGGTGATGACGATGACATGTACATCGTTGTCGAAGCGGGCCTCGAGGATGGCCGCGTCGAGGTCCTTCATCATCTCGTGGGTGTACCCGTTGACGGGCGGATCATTGAGGGTAAGCAGCGCGACGCCTGCAGAGGTGGCGTAGTCGACGAGAGCCATGGGCCTCTTTACCAAACCGTCAGAAAAAGCGCTGCCCCCTGGTAGAATGGCGCGAGATTGTGCTACCCCGCAGGGACGTGCTCATGAACGCGCAGGACGTGCGGCAGAAGTTAAAAGAACTCATGGTCGAGGAGCTGAACCTCGAGGGGAAGACGCCGGCCGACATCGACGACGCCGCGCCGCTGTTCGGCGAGGGGCTGGGCCTCGATTCGCTGGACGCGCTCCAGCTCGCCATGAGCGTGGAGGAGCGCTTCGGCGTCCGCATCCCGGAGGGCGACGAGGCGAGGCCGATCTTCGCATCGGTGGACGCGCTCGTGGCCCACATCCTCAAGTCGACCGCGGCCGCGTGATCCCGCCGCAGAGAGCCGTTCGAGCGTGCGAATCTGGGTGACGGGCATCGGGGTCGTCTCGCCTCTGGCGCGCGGGGCGAGGGCGACGATGGACCGGCTCATCGCAGGCGACCGGGCCTTCGCGCCGCTCTCCTTGTTCGAGATCCCCGGGACGCGCGCGCGCATCGCCGCGGAGGTCCGCGATCTCTCCGCCGAGGAGGTCGCTCCGCCGGGCGAGGCGGAAGGGTGGTCTCGGACCGACGCGATGGCCGTGCTCTCGGCCCGCGAGGCGCTCGCACACGCGGGCGTCGACCCCGGGGCCATGCCGGTCGACCTGGTGGTCGGCGGGACGACCGCCGGGATGTTCGAGACGGAGGAGCTGCTCGCCTGGCTCTCGCACGATCCCAGCGCGATCGCTCCCTTGAAGCGGATGCTCTCGCACCCGCTCTCGTCGACCGCCGATCACGTCCGCGCCGTCGTCGGCCCGTTCCGCCGGGTGAGGAGCGTTTGCAGCGCCTGCTCGAGCGGCGCCAATGCCGTCTTGCTGGGCGCGGCCTGGCTCCGCGCCGGCCTGTCCACCCGCGTGCTCGCGGGGGGCGCCGACGGCCTGTGCCGGCTGACGTACACCGGCTTCGGCGCCCTCGCGGCCGTCGATCCGGATCCGTGCCGCCCGTTCGATCGGCGGCGCGCCGGGCTGAACCTGGGCGAGGCTGCGGCGTTCCTGCTGCTCGAGTCGGAGGATGCCGCGCGCGCGCGGGGAGCGGAGCCGATCGTCGAGCTCCGCGGATGGGCGACCGGCGCCGAGGCGCATCACATCACGAACCCCGAGCGCGAGGGGCGCACCGCCGCCCGCGTCATGCGCGACGCGCTCCGGTGCGCGGCGCTCTCGCCCTCGGATCTCGACTACGTCAACGCGCACGGCACCGCGACGCCGCTGAACGACGCCATGGAGAGCGCCGCCCTGCGCGCCTGTCTCGGCGCCGAGGTGAGCCGCATCGCCGTCTCGTCGTCCAAGGGGCAGATCGGGCACACGCTCGGCGCTGCGGGCGCGGTCGAGGCGGCGATCACCGCCCTCGCCATCGCGCGCGGCGTGATGCCGCCGACCGGCGGCCTCGAGGAGGTCGATCCGGCGTGCCAGCTCTTGCACCTCAAGGAGGCGCGCGAGGCGCCAATCCGGGCGGCGATGTCGAACTCCTTCGGCTTCGGTGGCACGGACAGCGTGCTCGTGTTCACGCAGCCCGATCGGTTTCCGCCGCCGCTCGGCGTCGGCAGCGCGCCTGTGCGGCGCTCGGTCGTCGTGACGGCGGCCGCGACGATCGGTCCGCTCGGCGTCCTCGCGTCCCGCGGCGGCGCCGCGTACCTCGAGCCCGGCCCTCCGCCACCGGAGGGCCCCATCGCCTTCAACACGGGCGCGCACCTCGATCTCGCGCGCGCGAGGCGGCTCGATCGCGCCGGCCGCCTGGCGACGTCCGCGATCCTCACGGCGATCTCGGATGCCGGCCTCGGCGGCGCGGCTCAGGGCGCTGCCGGCGCGGACGACCCGGCGGCTGACGTCGCGCCGAGCCGCACCCTGCCCGGCGCCATCGTCGGCGCCTCCTTCGGCAGCGTCGACGCCTCGACCGCCTACATGCGGCGCATCTACGACAAGGGGGCGAAGTACGCGAGCCCCGCCGATTTCCCGAACCTGGTCCCCTCGTCACCGGTCGGGCACGCCTCCATCTACCTGGGCCTCCGCGGGCCGGTGTTCGCCATGGCCGATCTCGGCGCGACCGCGGAGGCGGCCATGGTCACGGCCATCGAGCTCATCACCGCCGGGGAAGGGGAGGTGCTCGCCGCCGGCAGCGTCGAGGAGGCGAGCCCCATGGTCGAGCGGTGCCTCGGTCCGATCTGCTCGCAGGTCGTCAGCTGCGGCGTGCGCAGCGAGGGCGCCGCCGTGCTGCTCTTCGAGAGCGCCGCGCGAGTGCGCGAGCGGGGGGCGCGCCCGATCGCGACGGTGGCCTGGTGGAGCTCCTGGCGCGGCGACGGCGCGGGGATGCTCGCGGGAGCGCCGGCGCCGGCGCCCCCCGGCCCTCCCGAAGCTGTCGCGCAGCGCGTGCAGCCCAGCGTCCCGACGCCCGCCGCCGTGTTCGTCGGGCGGAAGGCGGAGCGCATCGTCGCCTGCCTGCGGGGCTCGCCGTGGGCCGAGGTTCCGTGCTCCACGCTGGCGCCGCGCGCAGGCGATCACGAGGGCGCTGGCGGGTTCGCTGCGGCTGCGGCGGTCGCGGCGCTCGCGAGCGGCGCCCTCGCGAGCGTGCTCATCGTGGGTGGCGCACCCGACCGCGGATACGCCATCCTGCTGGTCGCTCCCGGCGACGCGTGACGACATCGCTGCCTGCGCCCGGCCGTCGTGTGCGCCGCCTCGTGCGCGCCGCGTGCTTCCTGCTCTCGCTCGCGTGCGCCCCCGCCTGCGCCGCCAATGTCGCGCGGCGCGGCAGCCCGCTCGACGCCGAGTTCGCGCGGATGCTGCCTCTCCCGTCGCCGGGCACGTCCGCCGCGCGGCTGGATCGATCGGCGTGGCGCGAGGGGCGAGCGCGCCTCGCAGAGCTCCGCCGCGAGGTCGAGGGGGCCGGCCCGCGCACGCTCCGCGTCCGCCTGGCGCTGCGAGAGCCGCGCACCGGCCAGGTGCTCGAGGCCCGCGGCGCGATCGCGATCGCACCGCCAGCGTTCGACGGGAGCGTCCGCGCGGCGGGTAGCGCGGTCCTCGAGCCGGAGGGCGCGCTCCGGATGATCCTCCTCGGGCCGGGCGGCACCACCGCGCTCGATTTATGGGCACGCGGCGACCGCTTCCGCTTCGCCGTCCCCGCGCTCGATCTGCTGAAGCGCGGCGATGCAGCGACGCCACGGGCATCGCTCCGCGGCCTGCCGGTAGATTTCCTGCGCTGGTGGATGCTCCACCCGGCAGCGGGGACGCTGCTCTGGTACGAGCGCGCCGCGAGCACGGCCGCCTTCGTCCTGCGTGACGGCGACGCCGTGATCGATCTGCGGATCAACGACCGCGGCTTGATCGGCGCGCGCCGCACGACGTGGTCGGCGGAGGGCGCGCGCCGGCGCCGGCTCGATGAGGAGATCGTGATCGCCCAGGGCATGGGCTGCGGCCACGTCCGCTACGCGCAGGCGTCGACCGGGCTGCTCGTCACGGTGCTCTGCGAGGCCGAGGAGCGGGACCGCGCGCCGGATCCGCGCGCCTTCGTCGATCCCGATGCGACCGGGCCGGGGGACGACTCATGAGCGATGCCTGCGTCATCGCTTCGGGCGCTGTCTCCGCGCTCGGCCTCGGCCCTCTCGCCTACCGCGTCCCCGACGCTGGCGAGCCCGCGCCTGTCGCGATCGCGCGCGACGAAGCGCTCGTGCGTGCCGGTCTCCTGCGGCCCTTCGCCGCTCGGGCGCCCGCAGCGCTCGGCGTCGCTCCGGGGACCGATCGCGCCACCGATCTCCTGAAAGCCGCGCTCTCGCAGACGCTCTCGGCGCTGGAGGGCGTGCGCCCGGGCTGGCGGGGCGAGCGCATCGGCATCGCCCTTGGCACGTCCAGCGGCGGCATGCTCACCGCAGAGCGGTTCTTCGCTGCCCGGGCCGAGGGGGCCGACGCCGCCTCGCTCGCCGTGCTGGCCGCGGGCGCGACCTATTTCGCGCCGTTCAACGATGCGCTCGCCGCGTTCGGGCTGGAGCGGACCCCGCGGCGCACGCACCTGCTCGCCGCGTGCGCGGCGAGCACCCTGGCCATCGGCCTCGGCCTCCGCTGGCTCGATCGCGACGCCTGCGATCTCGTGCTCGCCGGCGGCTACGACGCCCTCAGCACCTTCGTCGCCGCCGGCTTCGAGGCGCTCCGCGCGACGACCGCGTCCAGGTCGCGGCCCTTCCGCCTCGGCCGTGACGGCATGGCGCTCGGCGAGGGCGCGGCCGTCGTCGCCCTCGTCCGCGAGGATCGCCGCCGCGGCGCCCCGGTGATGGTTCGCGTCGCCGGCTTCGGCGCCTCCACGGACGCGGTGCACATCACCGCCCCGGATCGGACGGGCTCGGGGCTCATGCGCGCCGGCGCTGCGGCGCTCGCCGACGCCGGGTGGCCTGCCTCGCGCGTCGGCCTCGTCAGCGCCCACGCGACGGCGACGCCCTACAACGACGCGATGGAGTCGCGCGCGATCGCCGCGCTGCTCGCGACGCCCTGCCCCGCGGAGGGCTCGGGCGAGCCGCCGGGCGCCCATCTCCCACCGCCCGTGGTCCACCCGTTCAAGGCGCAGATCGGACACACGCTCGGGGCCGCGGGCGTGCTCGAGACGCTCTCGGCCGCGGCTGCCCTCGCGGCGTCCATCGCCCCGCCGGCGGCGTCCGAAGGCGAGCTCGATCCCGACGCTCCGGCCCTCCTGCTCGAGCGCGCCGAGCCGCGCCCGCTCGCTGCGGCGCTCAAGCTCTCGGCGGCCTTCGGCGGCGCCAACGCCGCGCTCTTGCTCACGTCCTGCGCGAGCGGTCGAACGCCGCGGCGCGCTCGCCCGGTGTACCTTCGCGCAGAGGCGCGCGTGACGGGCTTCGATCTCGGACGCCTCGCCGAGGCGACCGGCATCGCGCGCGACCGCCTCGCGCGCCTCGACGCGCTCTGCCGTCTCGGGTTGACCGCGGTGGCGGCCCTCGCCGACGTCGTCGGCGCCGACTCGTTGCGGGGCGCCGGCATCGTCGCGGGTCATGCGCTCGCGACGATCGACACAAACGACGTCTACGACGCCCGCCGTCGCGCGCGCGGCGCCCGTTTTGTCGAGCCGCGCCTCTTTCCCGCCACGTCGCCGAACGCGATCGCGGGTGAGTGCGCCATCGCGTACCAGCTCACCGGGCCGAGCTTCGCGGTCGGCGCCGGGCTCGGTGGCGCGCTGGAGGCGCTCCGCGCCGCGGCAGAGCTCGTCGCGTCCTCCGACGCCGATCGCATGGTCGTCGTCGCGGCCGACGACGCGGGGCCGGTCGCGCGCGAGCTGCTCGGCCTCACCGGCGCGCAGCACCGCGCGCTCGCCTGTGGCGCCGTCGCGCTCCTCCTCCAGGCGGCACCCGGCGACGCCGGGCGCCTGCGCCAGGTTGAGCTCGACCTCCCTGTCGACCACGAGGGGCCGGTCGGTCATCTCGCCCTCCTCCGCTGGCTCGATGAGCACGGGTAGCGGGTACGCCCGTCCGTGTCATCCGCCGTGGTCTTGATCGCTTCGCTTGCCGATCTGCACCTCGATCTGGCAAGGTCCCCGGCTGGAATCAGCTACTTCCACTGAGCGTTGTCCTGCCCGCGTATGCTCTGCCGCCAAACAAAAGCTGTCGCCTCGTTCCTCGTCGTCGCTTCGACCGTCCTCGCCGGCTGCGCGACCCACTACATCCCGAACACGGACGTCGAGGACAACGACGACAACCGCAAGATCATCTCGTTCTGCGAGAAGTACCGCAACGCGGTGGAGAGCAAGAACGTCGGTGCGCTGCTCCAGCTCGCCTCGCCCAAGTACTACGAGGACGGCGGCAACATCGACGCGGCGGACGACCTCGATTATGCCGGCCTGGGCGAGTACCTCAACGGCAAGTTCCAGGACGCGCGCGCCATCCGCTACGAGATCCGCTACCGGCGCGTCCTCAGGGAGGATGACCTCATCTTCGTCGACTACACCTTCAGCGCCAGCTACCGCATCCCGGGTCGCAAGGGCGAAGAGTGGCGCCGCAAGGTGGACGACAACCGCCTCGAGCTGGTGGAGCACCAGGACGAGTACCGCATCGTCGCGGGGATGTAGCCGCTCGGCCGCTGCCCTGTGGCGCCGTCGAGCGACGCAGGGGGCGGAGCTAGTTCAGCGCGCTCTTCGATGAGGGGGCATCGAAGACGCCCTTCTCCTTCGCGGCGGCGAGCACGCGGAGCGCCGTGCGGTAGCCGCGCAGGACGAGCGGCTTCGCGGCGAACCGGTTCATGTAGCTGTATCGGCCGATCGCGGGCGCCACGTCGAGGAAGGTGACGCTCGGGTAGAGCTTCGAGAGGAGCTCGACGCCGCGGCGCTCCTTCTCGGCCAGGAGGATGCTGAGCGACTGCCGGACGACGCCGGGCGCGCCGCTCCTCGCGATCGAGCGCTGCGACTCGTCGCGCTCCTCGGGACGGTAGATGTTGGAGATGATCACGATGTTCGCGCCAGCGTTCACGGCCACGTCGGCGGAGAGCGTCCGGATCACCTCGCCGCTCAGGTGATAGCGGCCGTTGATGCGGTAGGGCCGGAACAGGCCGGGCACGCAGCAGCTCGCGGCCACCGCCTGGCTGATCGGCGTGGCCTCGTCGTAGCCCGGTCCGAACACGACGCGCTTGGCGCTGTCCACGTCGACCGCCGTCACGTAGACCGCGTGCGGCAGCTGCCGGAAATCGTTGATCGGCAGCGTCCGGCGCACGTAGCGCTCGAGCCGATCGATCGAGAACACCCCCGAGCAGAGGTACCCCGGGTCGAGCAGATCGCGCAGCGCGGGCGGTCCGAAGAAGCTCGAGACGTGGAGGCGAGGTCCGCGGTGACGTCGTCTCCACGGGAGGCGGTAGGCGTCGAGCAGCACATCGAGCGGGATGTCCTGCCCGTACGTCGCGCTGACCAGCGCGCCAGCTCCCGCGCCCACGTAGATCTCTGGGTGGATCCCGAGCTCCTCGCAGGCCTTCAGCACGCCGAGGTGCGCCAGGCCTCGCGCCGCCCCCCCGGAGCCAACGAACGCGATCTTGAGGCGGCTCATCGAGCCCTGATCTTGTCGGAGATGTGGCACAAGCGCAAAGCCTACTGTAGCTGGAAGTCCTCGAGCAGCCGATAGATCTTGAATCTCGGTCCGTCTCGCCGCAGCCAGACCACGAGCTCGTCGCCGAGCAGCCGATCCGCCGCGATCCGAGCCGTCATGATCGGCACGCGGATCACGATGTCCTGGTCGTCGAGCGTCTCGGGCTGGATCGCTGGGTGTTGCGGCGTCGCGAGCACGTCCTCCGCCCGGAAGATCTGGAGCTCCGATTCCCGGTAGACCGGCTCTCCGGCGAGCTTGCCGTACTCGAGCCGCCGGAACCGCTGCTCCCACCAGAGCCCGGCGCTCGGCGGCTGCCCTGATCCGCCGGAGCCGGTGTGGATCGCGAGGGCATCGCGCGTCAGCAGCTCGCTCAGCGCCTCGCTGTCCTCGGCGATGATCCGCTTGAAGAACTCGGCCACGACGTCCAGCGCCAGGCCGACGCCGAGCGGCGTCCGGAGGGTCACGACGCTGTCGCTGGCGTCTGCCTGGTTCGCGGGTTGCGGCGGAGCGCTCGTCGGATCGATCGCCACGCCGTCCGGGCGGCGACGCTCGTCGGGGAGCTCGGAAGCGGTGGGAAACGAGGCCGTTCCTCCAAATTCGCACCCCAGGAGGGATGAGGCGATGAGCACGGCGATGAGCAGCGAAGGGAGCGCCGGCGGCGCTTGCGAGGCGTCGGGGACGCCGGCCGGCCATGCATGCACCCCGGCCCCCTGCGGGCCATGGGGGCGGTCAGATCGGCTCGATCGCTGGAGCATCGGCGCGCGTGAACGTCACGATCGCACGCTCGCCGACGTCGGTCCACCCCGCGGGGGCCTGGTCGTCGTCGAAGTCCGACGCGACGAGCGTCAACCGGCTCGCGGCGTAGTCGGGCATGCGCATCCGGCCGAGGCCGCCGTCGCTCAGGAGCCGCTCCATGTCGTCGCTGCCCTGGTAGATGCGGTACGCCATCGGCGTGCCGCCGTGGGCCGCGAGCAGGTACTCCGGGTTCGTGACCACGATGTTCATCGCGCTCGGTCCGGCCCCTTCCTCCGCGCAGAGCCGATCGACGAGCGATACGGAGGACCGGAGGGCCGCCCGCGCGCTCGCCGCGTCCACGTTGGGCCGATCAAGCTGGCCGCTGTCGTGGAGGAACGACAGGAACAGGTGGAAGAGGATCTCGCTGTCCGTCTCGCCGCGGACGTCGCGCTGGAGAAACTGCGGCAGCGAGTCGCTCAGCTGGCTCCGCAGTCGGGCGAACCCTTCGACCGTGCCCGTGTGGGCGAACAGCCACTGCCGGTAGCGGAAGGGGTGCGTGTTCTCGGTGCGCAGGCTGCCGACCGTCGCAGCCCGGACATGCGCCACGAGGATGTCGGCGCGCACATCCTTGGTCATGTCGACCAGGCTGATCTCGGGTCGATCGTCGATCGGCCGGCGCTTGAGGAGAATCTCTCCTCCCTGGTAGAAGCCGACGCCCCAGCCAGGGATCACGCCCTCCCTTCGCCGGACCGTGAGGGCACGGTCTTCAAGCTCGATCGCACGCGCGCCGAGATCCGGACGGTTACCGATAAAGCCGACGAGACGAGCCATAGCTTTGTCCTCGCGAGTTGGGCCGGGGGGCGGGGCAGGGTCCGGCTCGCCGGTAGAGCGCTCCCTCATCTGCAAGCAGGGGTGGCTCCGTCGGTCGGCCGAGTGAGCGTGGGTCGCGGGTTGCGCCCTATGCTTTCTTGATACGACAGAGTCGCCCTGCAAGCGGAGCAAAAACGGATCCCCAGCGGCGACGCTGGTCGCGGGCACGGCTTGACCACACTGCCCGCCGCTCGTTCTCGTTCTCGTTGTGCCGGTGGTGCCGGTCGCGTTACCTCTTACTCACGCTCCTCGCACGACGCGCTCCTACCTGCCGCTCCTTCCCTCTCCTCCTCGCTCCTTCCCCCGCGAGCGGCTAGCCTCGTCTGCTCTGCTCTGCGCGTCGGCTCATCGCGTCGAGGCCGTGGCGCATCGCGCCGTGGCGCGCGTCCTCCAGCGCTCGGCCGCCCCGCCGGTAGCTCGCGCTGGCGTCGCGACGTGCGGCCGGCGCAGGCGGCGGCTGCTGCGCCGCGGGCCGCTGCGCAGCGGCAGCTGTGCATCCGCGGCCTCGGGGCAGAGCGCGCGGCCGAGACCCGAGGAGCAGCCCCGCGCGGGGTGCGAGGCGCGGCAGAGCGGCGGCAAGACATACCGTCAGGAGCTCTGACGCGCGGCACTAAGGCGAGAGCCGATTCAGCATACGCGGGAACGGGATTGTCTCGCGCACGTGGGGCAGGCCGCAGATCCAGGCGACGCTCCGCTCGACACCCAGCCCGAAGCCCGCATGCGGGAAGGTGCCATACCGGCGCAGATCCAGGTACCAGCTGAACGCCTCGGGGGGCAGCTGATGCGTCTCGATTGCCCGCTCGAGTGTGGCGAGATCGTCCTCGCGCTGCCCGCCCCCGATCACCTCACCATAGCCCTCAGGCGCCAGGACATCGACGCAGAGGGCGAGCCGGTCGTCCGTCGGATCGCGCTTCATGTAGAAGGCTTTCACCTGGGCCGGATAGCGGTGGATCATGACGGGGCGATCATACCGGCTGGAGATGATCGTCTCGTCCTCGCCGCCGAGGTCCTCGCCCCAGGGAAAGTCCGGAACTTCAGACTCTGCCGCTATCTTACGTTTCTCCACGCGCGCCTCGTTCAGGAGGGCGACGGCCTCGTCATAACGAATGCGCGGGAACGGCTTCTTGACGGCCTCGAGCTTCGTGACGTCGCGCTCGAGCACGGAGAGCTCGGGCCGGCGCCGCTCGAGGACGCGCTCGACGATGAAGCAGAGGAAGTCTTCGGCGAGGTCCATATCCCCCTCGAGGTCCATGAACGCGACCTCGGGCTCGACCATCCAGAACTCGGCCAGATGGCGGCGGGTCTTGGACTTCTCCGCGCGGAACGTGGGGCCAAAGCAGTACGCCTTCCCGAACGCGGCCGCCGCTGCCTCCATGTAGAGCTGTCCCGACTGGGTGAGGTACGCCTTGTCGCCGTGGTAATCGGTCTGGAAGAGCGTGCTCGTCCCCTCGCACGCGTTCGGCGTGAAGATGGGCGCGTCGACCAGCGTGAACCCTCGCCCGTCGAAGAAGTCGCGGATGGCCTGGATGATGGTGTGACGCACGCGCAAGATCGCGTGCTGCCGCCTCGATCGCAGCCAGAGGTGGCGGTGATCCATGAGGAAATCGGTCCCGTGCTCCTTCGGGGAGATGGGGTACTCGCCCGAGGTGGGGCCGAGCAGGCGGAAGCCGGACGCGACGACCTCGACCACCCCGGCGCGCTTCGGGTGCGCCTTCACCTGACCCGTGACCTCGATCACGCTCTCCTGGGTCACCCTGTCCGCCGCCGCGAAGACCTCGTCGCCGACGTCGCTCTTCGCCATCACGCACTGGACGGTGCCGAAGCCGTCGCGGAGCTCGAGGAAGTGGAGCTTGCCGCTCGAGCGCTTGTTGTAGAGCCATCCCCGGAGCACGACCCTGCTGTCGACGTGCTCGCTGAGGTCGCTGGTAGCGATGACGGGCGAGTCCTGCATGGGGGCCCGAAATAGCACGGTTTAGTTGCGGCTGACGCCGGCACCGGCCAAAAATGGCGCCATCGTGGCCTTCCGAAAGCGTCGCGCGCTCTGCGCGCCTGTGTTGTCCAAGCTGCTCGCCGCAGGGAGCATCCTGCTCGCCGCAGGTGGCTGCTCGTTCCTCTACCCGGAGCTCGCGACGCGGCTCCACGAGCCCCCTCCAGGGCAGGAGCTGCATCCTCCGCCGCCTGAGGACGTCCGGTGGCTCCGGATCGTCCAGGCCAGGATCCCGGAACGCACGCGGGACGGTCGAGCCTGGGATCCAGAGGCGGGCGGCCTCCCCGACCCCTATGCCCGCGTCCTGGTCAACGGCGAGGAGATCTTTCGGACCAAGGTGCAATCGGACACCCTGGACCCGACGTGGCCCGACGCTCCCAGCGGAAATTTTCATATTTCACCCGAGGATCGGCTCCGCGTGGAGGTCTGGGAGTCGGACGCGCTCCTCGACACGCCGATCGGGGTACGCGACATCGGCCGGCCGACCGATGCGCAGCGCGCCGGCGCGGAGATCGAGGTCGAGCTCGACGGGGGCGGCTGGCTCACGCTGGCGTTCGAGCCGGCCCACGCCAAGCTCGGCCTCGGCTTCTGGTACGAGCTGCACTCGGGCTCCGCGTTCATCGCGCGGACCGTGGAGGGAGGGCCCGCCGAGCGCGCCGGGCTCCGCAAGGGCGACGAGGTGCTCGAGATTGCGGGGCGGCCTGTGCGACGCCTGTCGGTCGCCGCGATCCGGGGCGTGTTCGACGCCGCGCCGCGCGCCGGGCTCGTGCTCCTGGTCAAGCACGCCACAGGCGCGACCGAGCGGCTCAGGGTCCACGAGGGGCCCATCTATCCGCTGTTCGATCGCTTCTCTGCCGCCGAGTAAGGGAGCCAGCGCCGTGAAGATCCCGCCGTTCGGGCTCACCACCCTGGAGATCCGCGAAGAGCTCGCCCCCCTGCGGAATGACTTCTCGATCGCCGTCTGCCGCGCGAAGAACCCGTTCAACATCGGCGCCATCATCCGCGTCGCGCACTCCTTCCTGGTGCGGGAGATCTTCCTGATCGGGACCGAGCCCTATTACGAGCGCGCCTCGATGGGCATGCAGAAGTACGAGACCCTCGTCGAGTGCCCCGACGAGGCGGCCTTCCTGGAGGCGGCGCGCGGCCGCCCGCTCATCGGCGTCGAGCGCGATCACGCGCGGCGGACCCTCTGGGAGGCGCCGTTGCCCCACGGGCTCGTCTTCCTCTTTGGCAGCGAGGACGACGGGCTGCCGCCGGTGCTGCTCGACGCGTGCGAGGACGTGATCGCGATCCCCATGTACGGGATCAACCACTCGTACCCGGTGGCGATCGCCGCAGGCATGACCCTGTGCGAATGGGCTCGGCGGCGCGACCCGCGCGGCGGCGTGAGCCGCGCCGGCGGCTGAGCCGCGCCGCCGCGCGGTGTCCGCGCGGGGCGAGGGGCCGTTACTCGCGGAAGCGCTCGAAGACGAGGAGCTCGCCCAGGAGGTCGTGATCGAGCGTCCCGGCAGGGCGCATCCCGAGCTTCTCGATCACCCGGAGCGACGCGCGGTGCCAGGCCGGCGTGGTGGCGATCACGCGCCTCACGCTCGCCTGCTGCAGCGTCCAGCGAAGGACGGCGCGCGACCCCTCGGTCGCGTAGCCCTGTCCCTGGGACCTGCCCTCGACGCCGTAGCCGATCTCCACCGTCCCGGTCGCGTCGGGCCGGCCGTTCAGCACCACGCTGCCCACGACGACGCGCTCTTCTTGCCCGCGCGTCACCATCAGCCGCGTGCCCCACAGGAAGGCGTCCGGATCCTCGCGCAGCCGGTCGAGGGGCGAGCTGAAGGCGCGCTCGACGAGCGCGCGCCCGGGCCAGGCGTCGGGGAAGCGCGCGCCGGAGATCGCCTCAGCCTCGAGGCGATCTCCGCGGATGACCGCCTCGAGCAGGGGCAGCGAGACCGGGGTCAGATCTAGGCGCTCGGTAGTCAGGGTGCTCATCGCGGACCTGCGCGGATCAGATCACGCGTCGCGGCCTGCCGGAAGTCGAAATGGCGAAGGGCCGACTTCCCCAGGGGGAAGCCGGCCCTCGCCCGCCGGGCTTAGCTGCCCGCGCCGCGATCAGAAGTCGTGGCCGTGGCCCGCGTGGGCCCCGCCGGCCGCCGCCTTCTCGTCCTTCGGCCGCTCGGCGATGAGCGCCTCCGTGGTGAGCATCAGGCTGGCGACGCTGGCCGCGTTCTGGAGCGCCGACCGGACGACCTTGACCGGATCGATGACGCCCATCTCGAGCAGGTTGCCGTAGTTGCCCGACGCCGCGTTGTAGCCGAACGAGTCCTTGCCCTCGCGCACCTTCTGCACGACGATCGAGCCCTCCTCGCCGGCGTTGGCCGAGATCTGGCGGAGGGGCTCCTCGATGGCGCGGCGGATGATGTTCACGCCGAACCGCTGCTCGTCGTTGACCTGGATCTTCTCGAGCGAGCTCTGCGCGCGGATGAGCGCCACGCCGCCGCCCGGGACGATGCCCTCCTCGACGGCCGCGCGGGTCGCGTGGAGCGCGTCCTCGACGCGGGCCTTCTTCTCCTTCATCTCGGTCTCGGTCGCAGCGCCGACCTTGACCACCGCGACGCCGCCCACGAGCTTCGCGAGCCGCTCCTGGAGCTTCTCGCGGTCGTAGTCGCTCGTGGTGTTCTCGATCTGGGCGCGGATCTCCTGCTGCCGGGCCTTGATCTTGTCCTTCTTGCCCTGGCCGCCGACGATCGTGGTGTTGTCCTTGTCGATGATGACCGTCTTGGCGCGGCCGAGATCGCTGATCGTGACGTTCTCGAGCTTGAGGCCGAGCTCCTCCGCGATCACCTGACCGTCCGTCAGGGTCGCGATGTCCTTCAGCATCTCCTTGCGGCGATCGCCGAAGCCCGGCGCCTTCACGGCCGCGCAGTGCAGCGTGCCGCGGAGCTTGTTCACGACGAGCGTCGCGAGCGCCTCGCCCTCGACGTCCTCGGCGATGATGAGGAGCTGCTTCTGGCTCTTGGCGATCGCCTCGAGCACGGGGAGCAGGTCCTTCATGTTGGAGATCTTCTTCTCCGAGATGAGGATGTAGGCGTCCTCGAGGTTCGCCTTCATGGCCTCGGGGTCGGTCACGAAGTACGGCGAGAGGTAGCCGCGGTCGAACTGCATGCCCTCGACCACGTCGAGGGTCGTGTCGGAGCTCTTGGCCTCCTCGACCGTGATCACGCCCTCCTTGCCGACCTTCTCCATGGCGTCGGCGAGGAGCTTGCCGATCGTCTCGTCGCCGTTCGCGCTGATCGTGCCGACCTGCGCGATCTCCTTCGCGTCCCTCGTCTGCTTGGCCGTGCTGTGGAGGTGCGCCACGATCGCCTCGACCGCCTTGTCGATGCCGCGCTTGATCTCCATCGGGTTGTGGCCGGCCGCGACGAGCTTGGAGCCCTCGCGGTAGATCGCCTGGGCGAGCACGGTCGCGGTGGTCGTCCCGTCGCCGGCGATGTCGCTCGTCTTCGAGGCGACCTCGCGGACCATCTGGGCGCCCATGTTCTCGAAGCGGTTCTCGAGCTCGATCTCCTTGGCGACCGTGACGCCGTCCTTGGTGACCGTCGGCGAGCCGAAGCTCTTCTCGATGACGACGTTGCGCCCCTTCGGGCCGAGGGTGACCTTGACCGCGTCGGCGAGGGCGTTGACGCCCGCGAGGATCATGCTGCGGGCGGACTCGTTGTAGATGATTTCTTTGGCTGCCATGGTGTCTCTCCTAAGTTCCTGCTGTCGCCCGCGTCACTTCTCGATCACGCCGAGGATGTCGTCCTCGCGGAGAATGAGGTGCTCCTCGCCGTCGATCTTCACCTCGGTGCCCGAGTACTTGCCGAAGAGGATGCGATCACCCTCCTTGACGTCGAGCTTCCGCACGGTGCCGTCCTCGCCGACCTTGCCGTTGCCGACGGCGATGACCGTGCCCTCGATCGGCTTCTCCTTCGCCGTGTCCGGGATGTAGAGACCCCCCTTGGTCTTCTCTTCTTCCTTCACGCGCTGAACGATCACGCGGTCCTGGAGCGGTCGAATCTTCATCTTGCGAATCCTCCGGGGACGAGCGGCCGCGTCCCTCGAGACGGCGGGACCCAGACAGCCCGCCTGAGCTGCCGCAAGGTCCCATACGATTGCAGTCTGGGCACTTTGCTAGCACTCACCTCATGGGAGTGCTAGCGAGCGCGCGGAAGATAGCCACCCTCTCCGGGGTGTCAAGCGCGGGCCAGTCCGGCACTTTGCGGGCTGGCAGCCAGGCGCTGGGGTGGCTGTAAATGCTGAAGATCCCAAGGAAAGGTGCGGGGCGTCAGGCTGGGCTCGGTCAGGGTCATCGGCTAGAGTGAGCCTATGAGGGCGGAAATGCGGCAGCAGCGTGACGCGACGCCCTCACGGTCTCCAGCCCGATGGAGGCCGACAGGACGTGTCTGGTTGGCCTGAGCGCGCGGTGGCCCGGGTTACGTCGGTATCCAGGGCGCCCGCGCAGGTGAGGTGCCCCCGTGAGCCAAGCGATCTCTGTGTCCCCGAGCATGACCCGCTACTTCCAAGAGGTTGTGGACGAGGCGCTCCGAGTTCGGAACGTCGCCGCGACCGAGGCGGCGTCGAGTTACCTGGTCAGCCTGCTTTGTGCTTTCGCTCACCCGGACGAGCACGCCGAGTCCGCCTTCAACCAACCCCTGACCTTTCTCCTGCGCGATGCCCTGGAGGCCTCCGGAGCCGAGCGCTTCCGCCGGCTGCGTAACCTCGGCGACGGCGTCCTCTATGTGGTCGGCTTCTTCGGCGGCCACATCGAGCTCAAGGGCGTCGATCGCGGCTACGTGGTCGGGGTCGGGTCGACCGCCTACCACCATGCCGCCGCTATGCTGCGCCTCAACGCGCGCGTCGGCCAGGGCCCGGATGTCCTTTCGGAGATGGCCGAGAAATTCGAGCGCTTCGTGAGCGTCTTGAACGATGTGGCCGACGGCACGCTCGCGTCCGGTGCTCGGGACGAGCGCTCGGTGCTCCGGCTGTACGAGCGCTGGGTCCGCACCGGCTCCAGCCGCCTCGCCGAGGAGCTCGGGGCGCGTGGGATCGTGCCGGGCCGTGGCACGGGCGGGCTCAACTGATGCCGGGCGCGACCTTCCCCGGTCGGATCCAGCAGCACCTCGCGCGCACCTACGCGCTCGACGACGCGCCCGCCGTCGACGATTTCATCCGGCCGACGGACGGAAGGGCGCGCGAAGCGCTGCTGATCCGGCACGCGGACGGGGACATCGAGGTGGCGCTGCACCTGCCCCGCCGCGCGATCACGCGGGGGCGAGAGGGGACGTTCGACGAGATCTGCCAGATCGTCGAGGGGGTGAGCCACTTCATCTATGTGGCCGAGCGGGCGCGCAGGGAGCTCCCGGCGACCCAGCTCGAGCTCGAGCTCCAGGCCGAGGTGGACAAGTACGTGCTGCTCGTCCACGGCGGCCTGGCCGAGGAGGTGGAGCCTCCGGGCCCGCCGCTCCGGCGCCGCCGCGAGGTCGCTCCACCGGGGCCCGCGTGCTTCGAGCCCGAGCGCGCCGCGCGGATCCGCGCCCACCTGTTCGAGCGCGTCACCTTCATGGATCCCCCGGGCACGGAGACCGGCGATCGCTACCGGATCGCGAACGACCTCGCGGCGCGGTTCGCGGGCCGGCTGGAGGCCGAGTTTGCCCGCCGCGGCCGGCACGCCGAGCTGTTCGCCGCGCTTCGACGCTTCTACGCGGCGGGGCAGACGGAAAAGATAGCCCTCGCGCGAGCCGCTTGATCGCGTCCTCGCCGGCGCTCGGGGCGTCCTTGGGGGGACGGCTCCGAGCGCCCGTCGCGGCCGCGGGATCGTTCTCTCTTGACCGGTTCGCGCGCACGTACTCTCATCCGCATCCACGATGCCTTCCGCGAGCATGATGCCGCCCCGTGTGCTGGTGGCCGAAGACGAACCGGCGATGTTGAGCCTCGTTGCGCGTCACCTGAGGAACCTGGGTTTCTCCGTGATCGAGGCCTCCGAGGGCGACTCCGCCTGGGATCTCGCGCGCGAGCACCAGCCGGACCTGGTGATCCTCGACGTGATGATGCCCGGCATGAGCGGCTGGGAGATCTGCAAGCGGCTGAAGAGCGACACGTCCGACGGCCGGCCGTTCGCGAGCACCGGCGTCATCATGCTCACCGGGATCGGCGAGAACCTGAACGAGATGACGTCGCCGCTCTTCGCCGCGGACGCCTGGTTGAACAAGCCGTTCGACTTCGCGGATCTCGATGCGCGGGTGCGCGAGACGCTCGCGCGTTACGCGAAGCAGCTGCCCGAAGCGAACGGCAGCAAGGTCCAGCCGAGCGCAGCAGGCGAGGAGCGCGAGGCGGATGCGCCGCACGCGCAGCAACCGTCCGCAGCGCGCGCGACCGGGGCGAAGAAGTCGGCGGCGAACGGCGCTGCGACGAACACGGTGGCCGCCAAGCCGTCGGCGAAGAAGCCGGCCGTGAAGCAAGCGGCGCCCAAGAAGGCCTCGGCGAAGAAGCCGGCCGCGAAGCAAGCGGCGCCCAAGAAGGCTGCGGCGAAGAAGCCGGCCGCGAAGCAAGCGGCGTCCAAGAAGGCCGCGGCGAAGAAGCCGGCCGCGAAGCAAGCGGCGTCCAAGAAGGCCGCGGCGAAGAAGCCGGCCGCGAAGCAAGCGGCGTCCAAGAAGGCCGCGGCGAAGAAGCCGGCCGCGAAGCAAGCGGCGTCCAAGAAGGCCGCGGCGAAGAAGCCGGCTGCGGCGAAGAAGACAGCCGCCACGAAGGCGGCACCCAAGAAGAAGACGGCGAAGTAACCACCCTGGGATCCGCGCCGTGCGCGCGCCCGGTCACGTCGTTCCATAGAACGCACGCGTTCGCCTGCTGGCGCCGGGGCGCCGGAGATCCATCCGGTCGGAAATCGGAGGAAGAGCCCTCGCGCACTCCCCGGAGCGCGATCGATGCCGGAAGGCCGCTGAGCGCAGAGGCTGTCCTGCGCGGGAATGATCGAGGTTCGCCGCGCGTCATGCCCTCACGCGTCGCGCGCAGCCTCCCAGGAACTTTCGGGCGCCTGACCCATCAGCGGGTACAATGCTGCGACGTTTCCTCTTCGAGGGCCCCCGCGGGGGGCGTCCGGAGCGCTGAGCACCGTGAGCGACTCTCGCACGAAGCATCTCGACCGTATCCGCAGCGCCGCGCTTGCCGTCGAGCTGAGGCTCCGGTTCGGACGCGCGCTGCGCGCTCTGCCGACCGCGCTGACCCTCGCGCTGGCGCTCGCAGCCGGGACGCTGGCGGTCCACAAGGCGCTCCCCGCGCACCTGAGCGAGCCGCGTACGCGGCAGATCCTGCTCGGCGCGGGGCTGCTCGTGCTGGCCACCCTCGCGCTGGCGATGCTGCGCCGCCTGCCTCCCCGCGCCGGCACGATCGCCCTCGACCGGCACCACGGTCTTCACGACCGGCTGACCAACGCCCTCGCCTTCGAGAAGCTGCCCGCGGCGCAGCGGACCCCCCTGATGGAGGCGGCGATCGACGACGCCTGCGAGCACGCGGCGACGCTGCGCCCCGCCGGCGCCGCGCCGCTCGCGTTCCCGCGCGAGCTCTGGACCTCGGCCGCGGTAGGCCTCGGCGTGCTCGCGGTGGCGCTGCTCGAGGTGCGCATCCCGCGGAAGCAAGCGCCTGTCGCGCAGACCATCGACGCGCTCGCGATGTCGCCCGACGACCTCGAGCTCTTCAAGGACGCGGCGAAGGCGCTCGACCGGCAGGACCAGAGCCCGGAAATGAAGTCCGCGGTCGAGCGCTTCAACCAGCTCATCGAGGACATCGCCAACAAGCGCCTCGATCGGACCGAGGCGTTCCGCCGCATGGAGGCGCTCGAGCGCGAGCTCCTCAAGGGCGCCGAGGCCGACCTGAAGGCGCTCGAAGAGGCGCTGAAGGAGACCGGGATCGATCTCAAGAAGAGCGACCTGGCGAAGGGCGTGGGGGAGTCCCTCGAGAAGAAGGACCTCGAGAAGGCGAAGAAGGACCTGAAGGAGCTCGCCGAGAAGCTCCGCGACAAGAAGCAGAAGTTCAACAAGGCCGAGATCGAGCGGCTGCGCAAGGCGCTCGCCGAGGCGGCCTCGCGCCGCAAGGAGGCCCTCGCCGCGATCAACGAGAAGCGGGCCGAGGTGCGCGAGCAGCTCCTCAAGCAGAAGCAGAAGGCCTCCGCGAACGAGCAGCAGAAGTCCGAAGAGGAGCGGCTGCTCAAGAAGAAGGAGCGCGAGCTGGAGCGGCTCGACCGCGACGCCGAGCAGAAGGAGCGGACCGGGCGCCAGCTCGACCGGCTCGACCGGGAGCTCGCCAAGGCCGCCGAGGATCTGATGCGCGATCTCGGGATGTCAGCGGACGATCTCGAGCAGGCCGCCGAGGACATCAACCGGATGCAGCAGGAGGAGATGTCCGAGCAGGAGAAGGAAGAGCTGCGCCAGCGGCTCGAAGAGCTCCGGGAGCTCGTGCGCCAGCAAGGGCAGGGCGGCAAGCAGCGGATGGCGAGGATGCTCCGCTTCGGCAAGCGCGCGCGCGGCAACCAGGGCAGCGGCGAGGAGCAGCAGGGGCAGGGCCAGCAGGGGAAGGGCGACGGCGAGCAGGAAGGCCAGAACGGTCAGCAGGGCCAGGGCGGTCAGGGCCAGGGCGGTCAGGGCAAGGGTCAGGAGCTGGTGATCGGGCCCGGCGGCAAGAAGATCCTGATGCCCGGCGGGCAGGGGCAGGGGCAGGACGGGCAGGGGAGCGGCCAGGGCAACAGCAACGGCGGCAATCAGCCCGGGGGCGACGGCGCCGGCTCCAGCCGCGGCGGCGAGGTCGCAGGCAAGCGCACCGACCCGAAGATGGGGACCCAGGACGTCCAGGCCCAGGGGCTCGACACGCAGCAGGGGCCGTCGAACAGCGAGGTGATCCTCAGCGCCGCCGAGCGGGGCTTCAAGGGGACCGGCTACAAGAAGGTCTTCACGGACTACCACACGGTCGCGGAGCAGCAGATCAACAAGGACCAGATCCCTGATGGATACCGGTTCTACGTGAACCGGTATTTCCAGCTCATCAGGCCGCGCGAGTGAGTCGAGCCGGCGGCTCGAACGCGACCGCGCCTCTCTACTCTAGCGGCGCTCCGCGACAGCGGGCACGAAGCAGGAAGCTATGGCCGAGAAGACGAAGGAAGCAGCGCGGGCCGAGGTAGACGAGTTCCGCGCGAGCATCGGAGGGCTGCGCGAGGAGGTGGGGAAGGTCATCGTCGGCAACCGCGAGGTGATCGATGGGGTGCTCACGTGCATGCTCGCAGGCTCGCACGCGCTGCTCGAGGGCGTGCCGGGGCTCGGCAAGACGATGCTCGTCCGCACCATGGCGGAGGCGCTCGAGCTCCAGTTCTCACGCATCCAGTTCACGCCCGACATGATGCCCGCCGACATCATCGGCACCACGGTCATCGATGAGAGCGCGGGCGGGCAGCGGTCGTTCTCGTTCCGCAAGGGGCCGCTCTTCGCGAACATCGTCCTCGCCGACGAGATCAACCGGGCGACGCCGAAGACGCAGAGCGCGCTCCTCGAGGCCATGCAGGAGCACCGGGTCACGGTCTCGCGGCAGAGCTACACGCTGGAGGAGCCGTTCTTCGTCCTGGCGACGCAGAACCCCCTCGAGAGCGAGGGGACGTACCCGCTGCCCGAGGCGCAGCTCGATCGGTTCTTCTTCAAGCTGCACGTGCCGTTCCCGAGCCGCGACGAGCTGAACTCGATCCTCGAGCGGACCACCGGGACCGACGCGGTCGCTGCGCGCCCGGTCCTCAACAGGGAGCGGATCGTCGCGATGCAGCGGCTCGTCCGCGAGGTGCCCGTGGCGAAGCACGTGCAGGACTACGCGGTGCGGCTCCTGCAGGCCACCCACCCCACCGAGGGAGACAGCCTCGACGAGGTGAAGCGGTTCGTGAAGTTCGGTGCGTCGCCGCGAGGGGCGCAGGCGCTCCTGCTCGCCGCGAAGATCCGGGCGCTCTTCGAGGGGCGGTTCGCGGCGTCGGTCGACGACGTGCGCGCGTGCGCGCTGCCCGCGCTGCGCCATCGCGTGCTCCTCAACTTCGAGGGAGAGGCCGAGGGGGTGAAGACCGACCAGGTGCTGCAGGCGATCCTCAAGCACTTGCCGGAGAGCAAATGAGGCGCCGTCTAGGGTAGCATGGGGCTCTTCGACGCGTTCAAGAGGGCCGCCGCGCCGCTGCGCCGGCTCTCAGCGCTCTCCGCCGGCGCCCCCGACGAGGAGCTCTTCGACGACGAGTTCCAGCGCAAGCTCGACTACCTCGCCATGGTGAGCCGTCGCGTCTTCTCGGGAGCGATGCGCGCGGAGCGGCGGACCAAGAAGACCGGCTCCGGGGTCGAGTTCGCCGATCACCGGGACTACGCCCCCGGCGACGATTTCCGGTACCTCGACTGGGCCGCGTACCAGCGCTTCGACCGGCTCCTCATCCGGCTCTACGAGGAGGAGGAAGATCTCTCGATCTACTTCATCCTCGACACGTCGGCGTCGATGGCGTTCGGCGACGGCGCGAAGCTGCGCCACGCGAAGCGCCTCTGCGCGGCGCTCGCGTATGTGGGGCTCGCCAACCTCGACCGCATCGCGATCGTCACCGCGACCGACGAGATCAGCGGGCGCATGCAGTCGACCCGCGGCAAGGCGCGCATCTTCAGGATCTTCCGCTTCCTCGGGCAGGCGCGCAAAGGCGGCGCGACCGATCTCGGGGAGGCGATGAAGACCTTCGTGGCGCAGCACAAGCGGCGCGGGCTCGCCGTCATCCTCAGCGACCTCTACGATCCGGTGGGCTTCGAGCGCGGCATCAACGTGCTCCGGTACAACCGGTTCGAGCCGTTCGTGCTCCACATCGTCGACCCGCGCGAGGCGCGGCCCGCGCTGCGCGGCGACGTGCGCGTCTACGACTGCGAGACCGGCGACGAGCGCGAGGTCACGGTGACCGCGAAGGTGCTCGATCGCTACGCCGAGGCGTACGAGCAGTACCTCGACGAGATCCGCCGCTTCTGCACGTCGCGGCAGGTGAGCTACTTCCGCGCCGACGTGTCCGTCCCCTTCGACGAGCTGATCCTGCGCGTGTTCCGCAGAGGCGGCTTCCTCCGGTAGCGATGCTGCACTTCACCGGCGTCCCGCTGCAGACCCTGCTCCAGATCGGCGCCCTCGCCGGCGCGGTGGTCGTCGTCTTTTACATCCTCAAGCTGCGCCGGCGGCCCGTCGCGGTCCCCTTCTCGAAGATCTGGGAGCGCGTCCTCCGGGACAAGGAGGCGACGAGCCTGTTCTCGCAGCTGAAGCGGCTCCTCTCGCTCCTGCTGCAGCTCGCGCTCCTCGCGCTGCTCCTGCTCGCGCTCGGGGATCCTCGCCCGCAGGCGAACCTCGTCGAGGGGCGCAACATCGTCGTCCTCGTCGACGCGAGCGCGAGCATGCAGGCCATCGACGTCGCGCCCTCGCGGATCGAGCTCGCGAAGGAAGAGGTCAGGAAGATGGTCCGTGGCCTGTCCGGCAGCGACCGCATGCTGCTGGCCCAGATGGACGCGGCCGTCACGCCGCTGTCCACGCTCACCGGCGAGATCGCCGATCTCGAGGCCGCCGTCGCGGCGGTGAAGCCGACCGACGCCACGGCCGATTTTGCGCGCGCGCTCCGCTTCGCGGGCGATACCCTGAGCGGGCTCCCGTCGCCGGAGGTCATCGTCGTGAGCGACGGCGCGCTCGGCGAGCCGGCCGACGCCGGCGGGCCGGTGCACCTCGGCGACATCAAGCTCTCGTTCTTGCCCATCGGCACGGGCCAGAGGAACGCCGCCATCACCGAGTTCTCGGTGCGGCGCTACCCGCTCGACAAGAGCCGCTACGAGGTGATGCTCGAGGTCACGAACACGAGCGACGAGCCGCTCGATCTCGAGCTGTCGCTGCTCGGCGACGGCCAGCTCACGGATCTGACGCGCATCCGGCTCAAGCCCAAGGAGAAGCTGCCCCGCTTTTACCCGAACCTCTCCGGCGCATCGAAGACGCTCGAGGCGAAGCTCGCGCTGGCCGACGGCAGCTCCGATGACCTCCCGGCGGACAACCGCGCGTACGCGCTCCTCCCCGAGCGGCGCCGCGCGCGCGTCCAGGTCGTCTCCGCGGGGAACATGTTCCTCGAGGCGGCGCTGCTCCTCGACGAGTACCTCGACGTGACGTACGTCGAGCCGCAGCGTTACCCGACGGCGTCGTCGTTCGACGTGACCATCTTCGACGGCGTGGCGCCGAGCGTCGCGCCGGGGAGCGGGAGCCTGCTCTACCTCGACCCGACCGGGACCACCCTCCCGTTCGAGGTAGGCAAGGAGATCCTGGACGACGACCCGAACTACCGTCTGGGGTTCGACGAGCTCGACGCGAAGCACCCGCTCCTGCGCTACACGGCGCTCAGCGACGTGAACATCGCGCGCGCCCACGTGCTCAAGGGCAACAAGGAAGACAGGGTCGTGGGCCGGAGCTACAAGGGCCCGCTGCTCATCGCGGGGCGGCGCGGCGGCGTCAAATTCGTCGCGCTCGGCTTCGACGTCCGCGAGAGCGATTTCCCCCTCCGCATCGCCTGGCCGCTCTTCCTGCTCAACGCGATCAACGACTTCGTCGAGGAGGACACGAGCTACATCTCCTCGTTCCGCACGGGCGCCGTCTGGCACATCCCGGCGTCCTCGTCCGCGGAGTCAGCCAGCCTGGAGCTGCCCGACGGGACGAAGCGGGCGGTCCCGATCCAGGACGGGCGCGCCGTCTTCCTCGGACAGCACGCCGGCTTCTATACGCTGCGCGTCGGCGCCGCCGGCGCGCAGGAGGAGAGCATGTTCGCCGCGAACCTCTCCGCGCCGCAGGAGAGCGCGATCGCTCCCGCCGCCGAGCTCAAGGTCGACGGACGCGGCGCGGGCGCGGTGAGCGAGTTCAAGATCGGCGTTCGCCGTGAGCTCTGGGTCTACCTGCTCGCGGCGGTGCTCCTCGTGACCGCGATCGAGTGGTTCACGTACCACAGGAGGGTGACGGTGTGAGCGCGTTCAGTGGCCGCAAGTTCCGCGTCGTCGCGTGGGCCATCACCTGCGCCGCCCTCGGTGGGATCCTGTTCTGGGCGTACCGGAAGTACGTCATCTTGCATCCGGATCCGACGCTCACGTGGGTGCGCGAGGGGGTGAAGTACGAGCTCCTCAACCCGAAGATGCTCGGCGCGCTCCTGCTCGCCCCCTGGTTCGTGGGCGTCCTCGCCGGATCGCTCGCCGACCTTCCCCTCCCGCAGCGCGTGCTCTCCGTGCTGCTGAGGATCGCCTTCGTCGCGCTGATCGCGCTCGGGCTGTCGCGGCTCGCGAGGACCGCGACAACGGAGAAGGTCGCCACCATCTATCTCATCGACGTCTCGGAGTCCGTCACCGACGAGTCGCTCGGCGACGCGCGCGCGGCGGTCGACAAGGCGTTCGCCGAGAAGCCGGAGGACGGCGTGATCAAGGTGATCACGTTCGCGCGCCGGCCGCGGCTCGTCGAGCACGCCGCCGGCGAGGCGGCCGGCCGCGACGCAGAGCGGCGCGCGCCGGCCATCGGCCGCCACCTCGACGAGAAAGGACAGCGCGGCGATCTCGGCGCAGGCTCGAACCTCCAGGCGGCGCTCCAGCTGGCCTACGGGCTGTACCCGCCCGGCTATCTCAAGCGCGCCGTGCTGATGTCGGACGGCGTCCAGACCGACGGCGACGTGCTGGCCGAGGCCAACCGGGCGCGCGATTTCGGGGTACGGCTGTTCTCCATCCCGTACCGGCGACCCGCGCCGCCCGAGGTCGCGGTGCGCGAGCTCAGGATGCCGGACCGCGTCAAGGTCGGCGAGACGTTCGAGATCCACGCCGACATCTATGCCAGCCGCGCCACAAAGGCCCGCGTGCGGCTGTTCCAGGGGGAGGCGCTGAACGGCCTCGAAGGCATCCGGGATCTCGAGCTCAAGGCGGGGCCGAACGACGTCGTGTTCAGGAGCGTCGTGCGCATCGCGGGGCAGGTGACCTACGCGCTCGAGCTCGACCAGATCGCCGACGACAAGTTCAAGGAGAACAACCGGTACGCGACCACCATCGACGTGCCCGGACGCCCGTCGGTGCTCTATATCGAGGGGACGCCGCAGCACGCCGGCCCGCTCTCGAGCGCGCTCACCGCGCAGCAGCTCGACGTCGACGTCAGGCCGCCGGCCGGCTTCCCCGGCTCCCTCAAGGAGATGGAGCGCTACGACTTCCTGATCGTGTCCGATACGCCGAAGGAAGCGCTCAGCCTGCAGGGGCAGGAGATCATCGAGAGCTACGTGCGCGATCTCGGCGGGGGGTTCCTCTTCGCCGGCGGCGAGTCAGGGTACGGCCTCGGCGGCTGGTACCGCACCACCATCGAGCGGATCCTGCCGGTGCGGATGGACAACGAGCGGAAGAAGGACATGCCGAGCGTCGCGATGGCGCTCGTCATGGATCGCTCGGGGTCGATGACCGGGCTGCCCCTCGAGATGGCCAAGGCCGCGGCGAAGGCGACCGCCGGGGTCCTGTCGTCCGACGACCTGATCGAGGTCATCGCGTTCGACTCGGCGCCGACCCGGTACGTGAAGATGCAGCCCGCGCGCAACCGCTCGCGGATCGCCGGCGAGATCGCGCGCATCCAGCCGGGCGGCGGGACCGAGATCTTCGCCGCGCTCGACGCCGCCTACCAGGACATGACCGTGACCCAGGCGCGCAAGAAGCACGTCATCCTCCTCACCGACGGCAAGGCGTCGACGGGCGGCATCCGCGACCTCGTGTCCGCGATGATCGCGGAGTCGATCACGGTGACCACCGTGGGGCTGGGGAACGACCTCGACGAGCAGCTGCTCAAGATGATCGCCGACGTGGGCGGAGGGCGCTTCCACGCGGTCCCCGATCCGAACAACCTGCCGCGGATCTTCACCAAGGAGACCGAGATGGTCGCGCGCGCCGCTGCCGTCGAGGAGTGGTTTCCGGTCACGCAGGTCGGCGACGCGGCGTTCCTCCGCGGCATCGACATCCGCACGGCGCCGAACCTGCACGGCTACGTCTCGACCAAGCTGAAGCCGTCGCCGGCCCAGGAGCTGCTCACGAGCGACACCGAGGAGCCGATCCTCGCGCGCTGGCGGGTCGGCCTCGGGTGGACGCTGGCCTGGACGAGCGACGTCAAGGCGCGCTGGGCCGTGGAGTGGCTGAGGTGGCCGGGCTTCGAGAAGTTCTGGGGGCAGCTCGTCCATGAGCACATGCGCCAGAAGCACCGGCGCGAGCTCGACATGAAGGCCGAGATCGTGGACGGAGACCTGCGCGCGTCCGTGGACGCGTTCGGGGCAGATGACCGCTTCGAGAACAACCTGACCTCCCGGCTCAGCATCATCGGGCCCGAGCCGGGCGGGACGACGCGGGTGGTCGACATGCGTCAGACCGCGCCGGGCCGGTACGAGACGGCGCTCGCGCTGGATCGGTACGGCTCCTTCCTGCTGCGGGCGGAACACCTTCGCGAGGCCGAGGACGGCTCGCTCCGGCCTGTCGCCGTGAGCTACGGCCACGTCTCGAACCCGTACCCCCGCGAGTACGCAAGCTTCGAGCCCGAGCTCACGACCCTCGAGAAGGCCGCGACGTCTACCGGCGGCGTGGTCGATCCGAACGGCGTGGCGGCCATCTTCGACCCGGCCGGGGAGAAGGTGACCTTCCACGAGGAGCTCTGGCAGCGGTTCATCTATGCCGCCATGCTCGTCTTCCTGCTCGACCTGTTCGCCCGGCGGGTGCGGCTCTTCGACCGGAAGTTCGTCGCGCGTCGCGGCCGCGGGGTAGGAGGCCGGAGCCTCCCCGCCGTATGACGGCCCGCGGCACAACCGAGCCCCGATGATCGCTGATCCCCCGTTTCGCGCCGCCATCACGCCCAGCACCGGTGAGCATCCGTCAGGTTGCCCCCGACTCCGCTGCATGGATCGCTGTGCTCCAGACCGCTGGCCCGCACCATTTCGCGACGCGGAGGGGCTGTCTTGGGCTAGTTTCCCCTTATAGACCGGTGGTAGAGGAGCCCTGGAAAGCAGCGAAGGACGTGAACGCGCTCGAGGCCTCCACCTTTCGGCCTCCGGTAGGTCGTCCGCTCATTATCAGCGGCGATCCGCTCGCCTCGCTCCGCGGCCGGGGCGCCTCGGTCTCCTCCAGCACCGCCCTCGGCCGGCTGCTCCGCGAGTCGCCTCGGACGATCGCGGAGCTCCACGAGCAGGAGATCGCGCTGGGGATCGACGTGGTCCGGGCCCTCACGTCCGCGACGACGACGCGTGCCCTGGCGCCCATCGGCATGGGGTTCCGAGCCGCCGCGCTGACCGGAACAGCGGTCGAGCTCGCGGCGGAGGCGGCAGGCGCGGCCGCACGCCGCGTGGCGGTGGCCGGTATCCTGGGGCACACTGCCGCCGCGCCCATGGCCGACCGGATTGCGGAAGATTACGCGGTCCATGCGGCCAGGCTGGCGGCCGCCGGCTGCGAGATCCTCGTCGCTTGCGGCTTCGATCCCGTCCAGGCGGCGTGCGTCTCCCCCGCGGTCGCGCGGCTCGCGCGCCGCGCGGCGGTGGTCAGCGCCAGCACGACGCAGCTGGCGACGTGGGCGCTCGTGGAGCTCGACGGGGCCGGACGTACCGCCGACGGCGAGGGCTTCGAGGAGGTCGCCCGGGGGGCGCTCGACAGCGGCGCGGACGCGCTGCTCTTCGAGATCGCGTCGGTCGACCTCGGGCTCAACATCCTCCGGCGCCTCGAGGGCGTCGCCCACGAGGCCCAGGTCGGCGTGCTGCTCGGCGTCGGGCCCGCGCACGGAGAGGGGGCCGAACGCCCCTCGCCCGCCGAGGCGTGCGACGCCTGGGCCGTGTCCGCGGCGCGGCTCATCGAGGCGGGCGCGCGAATGCTCGGGGGAGGGACGGGGACAACGCTGGCGCACCTCGGTGCGCTCGCGAAGATGCTCCGTACGACGCAGCGCGCGCCCCTGCTTAGGCGTGCGCTCTAGGCGAGAACGAAACAAACCGGAACCGTGATGATGGCCGATGCAAGCCACGCGAGCGAGTCGATGTCTCAACCGTTGAAGACGTTCGACGATCTGATGTTTCCCTTCCACGAAGCGGTGAAGCCCGAGTCGCTCCACCGGATCGGCGCCGAGGCGGAGAAGTTCGGGGTCGATGCCAGGACGGGCGCCGCCATCCCCTACGAGGGTGAGCGGAGCATCCTCTCCGTGCTCCAGGCGCTCGTCGAGCGGCACGGCTGGACGCCCGAGCACGAGACCCCCGGCGGTCCGCTGATCGCGCTCGCCCGGGCCGGCGCCTCGGTGACCCTCGAGCCAGGCGGGCAGCTCGAGCTGTCCGGGGCGCCCCTCGAGAACATCCACCAGATCTGTATGGAGATGAGCGGGCACCTCGCGGAGCTGCGCGACATTTCCGCCGAGCTCAGCTTCGCGTGGCTCGGCATCGGGTTCCACCCGTTCGCGTCCCAAGCCGAGCTCTCCTGGGTGCCCAAGGGGCGCTACGCGATCATGCGGCGCTACCTGCCGACGCGCGGCGCGCACGGCCTCGACATGATGCGCCGCACCGCCACGGTGCAGGCGAACTTCGACTACGCCAGCGAGGAGGCGGCGATGCGCGCGCTCCGCGTGTCGCTCCGGCTCTCCCCGCTGGTGACGGCCATCTTCGCGAACTCGCCGTTCTACGAGGGCGCGCTGTTCGGCGGGCGGAGCTACCGCGCCAAGGTCTGGCTCGACGTCGACCCGTCGCGGCAGGGGCTGCTCCGCAACGTGCTCGAGCGCGGCCGCCGCTTCTCGGACTACGTCGCGTGGGCGGTCGACGCGCCGATGTTCCTCATCAAGCGCGACGGCGAGGTGATCGAGAACACGGGGCAGACGTTCCGTGAGTTCCTGGAGCACGGCCGCGAGGGGCACCGGGCCACCCGCGCCGACTGGGAGATGCACCTCAACACCCTCTTCCCGGAGGTCCGACTGAAGCGGACCCTCGAGGTCCGCGGCGCGGACTCGCTGCCGGGCAACCTGGTCTGCGCGCTCCCGGCGCTGTGGACGGGGATCTTGTACGACGCGCGCGCGCTCGACGAGGCCGACGCCCTGTCCGAGAGCTTCAGGTTCGATGAGCTCGAGGCCGTGCGCCCGATGATCGCCGAGCGCGCGCTCCGCGCTACATTCCGCGGCAAGCCGCTCGCGGCGATGGCCGAGCAGCTCGTCTCGATCGCCTCGGGCGGCCTCGAGCGGCGCGCGCGCCTGAACAAGAGCGGCAAGGACGAGCGCGTCCACCTCGACCGGCTCAGCGCGCTCATCGCCAAGGGGCAGTCCCCGGCCGATGCTCTCGTCGATGGACTCAGCAACGACGACCCGGACCTGCGAAGCAAGATCCTCGATCGTGCGCGGATTTAAGCGCGGTTCGTCGCCGGGGAGGCGCGGGGGGGCAGGCGCCCCCACGGGGGGACGTCGACCGGCATGACGTTTGTCTATCTCCTGGGCACCGCGCTCCTGGTGCTCCTCAACGCGTTCTTCGTCGCCTCCGAGTTCGCCATCGTCAAGATGCGGCCGACGCGGCTGGAGCAGCTCGTGCGCGAGGGGGATGCGCGCGCGCGGCTCGCGCTGCAGATGTCGCAGCGGCTCGACGAGTACCTCTCGGCCAACCAGCTGGGTATCACGCTCGCGTCCCTCGGGCTCGGCTGGATCGGCGAGCCCGCCATCGCCCACCTGATCGAGCCGATGCTCGCGCCGATCGGCGCGTGGTCGGGCGTCGGCGCGCACGCCCTCGCCGTGGGCATCGCGTTCATCGTGATCATGGCGCTCCACACGGTGATCGGCGAGCTCGCGCCGAAGTCGCTCGCCATCCAGCGGACGGAGAAGGTCACGCTCTGGGCGGCGCGGCCGCTGCACGGGTTCTTCGTCCTGATGTGGCCGGTGATCTGGGTGCTCAACTCGATGGCGAACGGGTTCGTCCGGCTCTTCGGGCTCCGGCCGGTCGGCGAGGCCGAGATCGCGCACACCTCGGAGGAGCTCCGGCTGCTCCTGACCAAGAGCCCCGCGGGGCTCGATCCGGCGCTGCGCAGCATGCTCGTGCGCATCTTCGACCTGCGCCGGCGCACGGCGAGGCACGTGATGTCGCTCCGCTCCGACGCGGCGATCCTGCGCGCGAACATGACGATCGAGGAGGCGGTGCGGACCGTGGCGGACGCCGGGTACTCCCGGTACCCGGTGCTCGACGAGCAGGGCAAGAACGTGCTCGGCTACCTGCACCTCCGCGATCTGTTCGACGTCCTGAGCCACCGACGCCGCGCGACGCGCGTGGCCGAGCTGCTCCGCAAGCCGATCTTCGCGCGCGAGAACACCTCGGTCGAGCGCCTCCGCCTCGAGATGCAGGCGCGCCAGGTGCCGGTGGCGATCATCACCTCGGCCTCGGGCGAGTTCATCGGGCTCGTCACGATGGAGGACCTCATCGAGGAGATCGTCGGCGAGATCCGCGATGAGAACGACGAGGAGGTGCCGCCCATCCACCGCCGCGGCGGCGGTATCGTCGACGTCGACGGCCGCGTGCTGCTCGCGGACCTGGAGCGCGACGCCCATATCGTGCTGCTGCCCGAGGTGAAGACCGTCGAGACGGTCGGCGGCTATATGCTCGGCCGGCTCGAGCACCCACCGGAGGCCGGTGAGCGCGTCGAGTGCGAGGGCTACACGCTGGTGGCCATGGACGTGGCTGGCCGGAGGGTGCGCCGCGTCCGCATCGTCCCGACCGACGCGACCGGAGGCGAGCGGTCGTGACGAGCGCGTCCCCCCGCGCCGCAGATCCGCGCGCCGGCGCCGTCCGTCGGGGGCGCCGCCCCCGAGGAAGGTGCGCGGCTGGACGCGCATCCCGGAATTGGTCGGTCCCTGTGCGAACTGCACGCGGATCCCGGTACAAAGTTCAGCGAACCGGTACTACCCTGGCTTCGTAAGTGGAAACGCTTGCAACTCGGATCTTGCGCGATGGCCCGCTGAACGAGCTCGACGCCGTCGGCTGGGCCATCCGTCTCGCGAAGCGGATCGAGGCGCTGCACGCCCTCGGCGTTGCGCACGGGGCCATCTCGCCCGAGTGCGTGCTCACGACCGCGGTCGACCGCACCTCGAGGGCCATCCTGGCCGATCTGCGCCAGACGCCGAGCCGCGCCGCCTACCAGTCGCCCGAGCGCATCGCGGGCGGGACGCTCTCGCCCGGCGACGACGTGTGGGCCATCGCGGCGACGCTCTACGAGGTGCTGACCGGGACGAGCGCCTTCGGCGGCGGGAGCGACGCCGAGACGCGGCAACGGATCGCGAGCTCCTCGCCGGCGCCGCTCGCGGTCTTCGACGTCGGCGACGACGATCTCCAGCGGGTCCTCGACGACGCGTTCCAGCGCGATCGCTCCGTCCGCACGACAAACGCCGCCGCCTTCCGGCGCGCCCTCGAGGAATGGCACCCCGACCCCGCGGTGCGCACGCTGCTCCCGCTCGACGACGAGGACGCGACGAACGACGAGGACGACGACGAGGTGCGGACGCTGATGCGCGTCGCGCCGCTGAGCTCGAGCCAGCTCGACGCGATCATCGCGCAGCGCACGGCGGCAGCGGCCGCAGGGCAGCCGCCGCCGCAACTTCCGCCTGAGCGCCCGCAGCCTCCAGCGGCGTACCACGGCGCGTCGCCGCCGCGGCTGGGTGCCGCCCCCGTACCCAGGGCGCCCGTGGCCGCGCCAGCCGCTCCAGCAACGCGAGGCCGCGCTCCGGCCGCGCGCGGGCGGCTCCCGGGCGTCGGGGCGGTCCCGGTGACCCAGTCGTTCGGCGACGAGGGCGAGAAGCCGATGACGCTCACGCGGGAGGGGTCGCCCCTGAACCTCCGCGGAGCGGCGGGGCCCGCGGCCGCAGCGCCGCCACCCTTCGGAGGAACGCCCTCCGTCGCGCACCGCGTGAGCAGCGCCGGGCGGCCCGGAGCGAGCGCGGGGTTGCCCGCCGGAGGTCCTCGCGAGCCGTCGGCGCTCGGGGTGCCGGCCGCGGCGTTCGCTGGGCGCGAGCGTCCGGGCGCGGAGCACGGCGCGCAGGCGAGGCCGCATCCGCAGCGCCACGACGACATGCCCTTCCTGGGCGATCTCGACGACGACCTCCACGACGAGCTCACGCTGGATGCGCCCACGATCGTCGACGACGAGGACGACGAGGACGACGTCCCCACGCGGACGCGGGAGGCATCCCAGACCACGTCCGACGCGCCGCTTCAGGTCACGGCGGCAGCGCCGGTCAGCACGCCACGGGCGCTCGCCGACGCGGCGGCGAGAGGCCGCCCCGCTGGAGCGCCGGTCGATCGCGCGCCGAGGGGGCCCCTGGCCCCTGCGTCCGGGAACCCCGACGCCGGGAGCGGCGGGCTCCCCGGGCCGCGCGCCGCTGCCGTCAGCCCGCCACAGCCAGCATCGCCGCCCCCGCAGAACGCCCTCGCCGCGCAGCCGAGCGCGGCTCCGGTGCAGCAGGGCTCAGCCGCGTCGGCGTCGCCGCCCTTCGGCAGGCTCGACGGCATGACCAGCGACCCGCCCCCCGATCGCTCGGGGCGGCTTGGGATGATCATCGCGGTGCTCGTGGCGCTCCTCCTGGCGGCGGGGGCGATGCTGTTCGCCGCGCAGCTCGGCCTGCTGGGGGCCGCGCCCGGCGCGCCCGGGGAGGGGACGGTCGAGCCGATCCCCGCGCCGGCCGTCGCCTCGGTCGAGGCTCGCCTGCGGCTGGACGGCCGCCTTGTGAAAGCTCTGGATCTGGGCGTCGAAGCCGCCCAGGTCCACGCGCTGGAGCGCCTCGGGCCGGAGGCCTGAGCGGCGCGCGACCGCCTCGGTCCGCTCGGGGAACGGCGAGATCCACACAAGCCTGCCGCCGGGGGCGAGCGCGCGCGCGGCGCCCTCGACGAAGCGGTCGAGCAGGGCGTCGAGATCTCCCGTGCGCTCGACGCGCCTGCCGAGGGGCGGGTTGGTCAGGATCAGCGTGGGGGCGTCGCCCGGGGGCGGCCCGCCGTACGCGTCGCGCTGGAGGAGCTCCGCGTCGCGCGCGCCCGCGGCGTCGAGGTTCTCCCGCGCGATCTCCAGGGCCCGAGGATCGCGATCCGAGCCCACGAGCCGCCGGTACGGCCCGAGCAGGGCGCGCTCGCAGAGCTCCAGGCCCGAGCCGACGAACGGATCCCAGACGACGTCGTCGGCGCGCACCCCCGCGATGCGCGCGAGCGCCGCCGCGATCGTCGGGTGCGACGCCGCGGGCACGTCGCCCTGGCGGTACGCGAACCTCGGGTCGGGCAGGCGCGGCGCGAGCTCGACCCGGACGCGGCCCGCGCCCTCGTAGACGACCACGTCCCACGTGCTCTGCGTCGGATCGTTCACGAGCTCCGGGGCCCCTGCCTCGACCGCCGCCGCGGCGCGGAACACCGCTGCCCGGCGCTTGCCGCCGCCGGCCCAGTCGATGCGGTAGCGGATCGCGCCGAGCGTGAAGCGGCGCAGGATCTCGAGCGACTCCCGCGAGAGCAGGCGCTCGGCGACCGCCGCGGCGAGATCGGCGCCCGGATCGAGCTTCCGCAGCGGCAGCGGCAGCGCGATCGACAGCATCGTGCGGGCCCCGAACAGGACGTCGAGGCGGCCGCTCAGCATCACCTCGACGCGCGTGCCGCCGCACGGATCGCTCCGGAGCTCGGGGACGAGCGCCCCGCCGGGAGAGCCCTTGTCGAGCGTCGCGAGCTCCTCGGCGAGGATCGCCTCGAGCCCGCGCCGGCAGCGCACCGCCACGCGGACAGGGAGCTCCGGCGCGCGATCGCCGGCGATCTCCGACGGCTCGCCGCGCGACAGGGTCCTCCTGGCCAGCAGCTCGGCGCGCGCGCGCACGCCGGCGACGTCGTCGCCGCCGAGCTCGGCCAGCACGTCGAGCGCGACGCCGCCGCCGACCTTGCCGAGCGCGTCGATCAGCGCGCGGCGGACGTCGGGCGAGCGCTCGCTGCGCGCCGCATCGGCGAGCGCCTGCTCGACGAGCGGGCGACCGAGATCCGCCGCTTTCGGCTTGCCGAGCGCCACCGCCGCCATCCGGCGCGTGCGGCGATCGTCGTCGCGGAGGCAGGCGAGCAGGTAGTCGCGCGCCCGCTCCGAGACCTCGGGATCGAGCGGCGCGGCGGCCATCAGCTTGCCGATGAGCCGGGTGAGCGGCGCGCGCAGCGACGGCGCCGCGCCGGCGGCCCGCTCGAGCGCGGCCGGCAGCGCGGCCGCGCCGGCGCGCCGCAGCGCCCGCTCGGCCAGCTCGGCGGGCTCGCCGGCCGTCTCGAGCAGCGAGAGGAGGGCGGTGAAGTGGCGGCGCCCCGGCGTGAAGCCCGGGTCCGAGAGGGCGCGCTGAAGGTCGGGGTCGGGCGTGGCGGGGGAGCTCATCGAGTCTGGGATCTCCACGTTTTCATTGGGGATCCCGGCGGATGCAGCCGGCCGGGATCCAGGGGGTGCCTGCGTCGCTCGCCGCGCGCGCTCGACTTTCGCGACAAGCGCGCCGTTCCGGCAAGCTCTTTCAGCGTGGGACCTCTCGGCGCTCTCGTTTTCGGTCCCCGGGTCGCTAGAGTTCCACCATGCCGGATCTGAGCCAGGTCATCCCGCGGACGGCGTTGCCGCACGACGTGCTGCGCGCGGCGCTCGGCGCGCTCGAGGCGGGGCGGCGGGTGGTGCTCGCCTCGGTGGTGGCGCGGCACGGCTCGGCTCCGTCGACGCCGGGGCAGAAGCTCTGCTTGCTCGAGGATCTCACCGCGATCGGCACGATCGGCGGCGGCGCCGTCGAGCGGGCGGCGCTCGGGATCATGGGGCGCGCGCTCGACGAGCTCGCCAGCACCCCGAAGCTCGAGACCTTCCGGCTGGGCCCGAGCCTCGGGATGTGCTGCGGCGGCTCGGTCGAGGTCCTCATCGAGCCGATGCTGCCCGCGGTGCACGTCCTCGTGATCGGCGCCGGGCACGTGGGCGCGTTCGCGGCGCCGCTCCTCGCGTCGCTGGGCTTCCGGGTCACCCTCTGCGACGCGCGCGCCGCCGCCGCCGATCCCGCCCGCGTGCCGCCGTCGGCGCCGCTCGCCGGCGTGCCGCCTTTGCACGACGGCGCGCCGCAGGGGCCCCTGCCCGCGCTCGCGGAGCAGGTGCGGCTCGTGCTCGCAGATCACGACGACCCCGAGGTGGCGGCGGGCCTGCCGAGGGATCTCGGCGAGGCGGCGGCGCTCGTGATGACGCACGACCACGGGCTCGACCAGGCGGCGATCGAGTGGGCGCTCGCGCGCGGGTTCGGCTACGTCGGCGGGGTCGGGAGCCGGGCGAAGGCGGCGCGCACGCGCGCGCGGCTCGAGTCGAAGGGGGTGTCGGAGAGCGACGTCGCGCGGGTCCGGATGCCGGTCGGCGTCGACATCGGGGCGCGCACACCGGCCGAGATCAGCGTCGCCCTCGCCGCGGAGCTGGTCGCCTGGCGCTCGGGGCGACAGCGCGCTCGGGGGTCGCCCGCCGCGGCCGCGCTGGCGGGGGAGGAGCAGGCTCGATGAAGACCGTGATCACGATCGTGCTCGCCGCGGGCGCGGGCAAGCGGCTCGGGGGGCCGAAGGCGCTCCTCGCCTGGCCCGCGGGGGCGAAGGGAGGGGTCGAGCGGCCGCTGGCCATCGCGCACGCGGAGGCGCGGCTCGCGGCCGAGAGCGCGCGGGTGCTCGTGGTGGTGCGCACGTCCGTCTTTCACGCGCTCCTGGCCCACGTGCGGCCGGGCATCGACCTTGTCTCGTGGACCGCCCCGGACGACCTCGGCCCAGCGGGCTCGCTGGCCGTCGCCGCGCCGCGCATCGGCGACGCCGATGCCGTCGTCGTGACGCCGGTCGACGTGCCTCCCGCGAGCGCCGCGACGGTGGCGCGGCTGCTCGCCCGGCTCGACGCGGGCGCGCCGTCCGAGGCGCCGCCGCTCGCGGTGCGGCCGCGGCACCTCGGCCGCGGCGGCCACCCGGTGGTGCTGCGCGCCGAGGCGCTGCAGCGCTACCTCGAGCCGGATCCGCCGCCGCTCCGGGAGCACCTGAGGGCGCTCGGCGACAGGTGCGTGGGCGAGGAGGTGGACGATCCGAGGGTGCTGCACGACCTGAACATCCCGGTGGACGTGATCCGCGTGCTCGGGGGGCCGCCGCGCTTCCTCACCTGAGGGCGATCGGCGCTCGTCGACGACGTCGCGCAGCGCGCCCGGGTCGACGTCACCCGGGCGACCGGGCTATCGTCAGCGAGGAGGAGCAGAAGAATGGCGACGAGCCCTCCAGCCTCAGCAAGCGCCGTGGGGAGCAGCGTGCCCCGCGCCGACGGCCCCCCCAAGGTCACGGGGGCATCGCGCTACGTCGACGATCTCCCGGCGATGCCGGGCGAAATCTTCGGGCGCACCGTGCGGAGCCCGGTGCCGCGCGGGATCCTCCGAGGGGTGCGGCTCGACCCCGCGTTCGACTGGAGCGACGTCACGGTGGTGCTCGCCGAGGACGTCCCGGTCAACGTGGTCGCGCTGATCCTGGACGATCAGCCGATCCTCGGGACCGGCAAGGTGAACCACGCCTACGAGCCGATCGTCCTGCTCGGCTGCGCGGACCGGCTGAAGCTTTCGCGGGCGCTCCAGGCCGTCACGCTCGACATCGATCCGCTGCCGCCGGTGCTCGACATGCGCGCCGCGCTCGAGGGCGAGGAGATCCTCTGGGGCACCGACAACGTCATCAAGCGGTACCTCATCACGAAGGGGTGCGCGGACGCCGAGCGTGAGCGCAGCGAGGCCGCCATCGACGCGGCGCTCGCGCGCTGCGAGGTGGTCGTCACCGGCACGTACGCCTCGCACCACCAGGAGCAGCTCTACATCGAGCCGCAGGGGGTCATCGCCTGGTGGGACGAGGCAGGCGCGCACGCGACCGGCTCGATCCAGTGCCCGTTCTACGTGCAGAAGGCGTTCCTGAAGGCGTTCGGGCTGCCGGCCGACCGGATACACATCACGCAGTCGGTGACCGGGGGCGGCTTCGGGGGCAAGGAGGAGTACCCGTCGATCATCGCGCTCCACGCGGCGCTCCTGGCGAGGAAGAGCGGCCGCCCGGTGCGGATGATCTACGACCGGACGGAGGACATCGAGGCGACGACGAAGCGCCACCCGGCGTCCTGCGAGATCACGAGCGGCTGCGATCGGGACGGGACGCTCCGCGCGCTGAAGATCCGGGTCCTCATGGATGGCGGCGCGTACGCGACGCTGTCGCAGGTGGTCCTGTCGCGCGGCGCCCTCCACGCGTCGGGCGCCTACCGCTGGGACGACGTCTGGATCGAGGCGACCGCCGTCGCGACGAACACGCCGCCGAACGGCGCCTTCCGCGGCTTCGGCGCGCCGCAGACGATCTGGGCGATCGAGCGGCACCTCGACCGCGTCGCGCGGGAGCTCGGCTGCGATCCGCTCGACCTGAAGGCGAAGAACGTGCTGCGCCCCGGCGACTCGACCGCGACGGGGCAGGTGCTCCGCGAGAGCGTCGCGGGCGAGGAGTGCATCGCGAAGGCGATCGCGGCGAGCGGCTACCGGCAGAAGCGCGCGGCCGGTCCGGTCGTGCGCGGGCGCGTGGCGCGCGGGATCGGGCTGTCCGTGTTCATGCACGGCGCGGGCTTCACCGGGTCGGGCGAGCGCTACTACAAGGGCAAGATCGCGGTGGACCTCGCGCCCGGCGGGCGCCTCCGCATCCGCACGGCGTCGACCGACATCGGCCAGGGGACGGAGACGGTGTTCCGGCAGATCGCCGCGGACGCGGCGGGGCTGCCGATCGACCGGGTCGACTTCGAGGTGCCGTGCACGACGACGGTGCCCGACTCGGGCCCCACGGTGGCGTCGCGCACCGTCATGGTGGTCGGGTCGATCCTCGAGGCCGCGGCGCGCGAGCTGGCGAGCCGCGTGCGCGAGGAGCAGGAGGCGGCGCGGCAGCCGCGCCCCGCGCAGGAGGGGCAGGCGAGCAGCGCGGCGCCTCCGGCGCTGAGCTTCGAGGAGGCCGCCGACCGCCTGCTCGCCCGCGAGGGGAAGGTGACGTCGCTGAAGCAGTACGAGCCGCCGAGCTACGTGCGCTGGGACGACGAGGCCTACAAGGGAGACGCGTACCCGTGCTTCGGCTGGGCGTGCGACGTGGTCGAGGTCGAGGTGGACCTCGACACCTTCGAGGTGACCGTCGTCGACTTCTGGTCGGCCGCGGACGTGGGCAAGGCGATCCACCCGGTGATGTGCAAGGGGCAGATCGAGGGCGGCAGCCTCCAGGCGATCGGCTGGGCGCTCTCCGAGGAGATCGTCTGGCAGGGCGGCAAGATCAGGAACCCGAGGATGACCAACTACATCATCCCGACGTCGCTCGACGCGCCGCCGTTCCATGTCGTCCTTGTCGAGGCGCCGTTCCCGTTCGGTCCGGGCGGCGGGGCCAAGGGCATCGGCGAGATGCCGATGGATGGCGGCGCGCCCGCGGTGGCCGCGGCGGTCGAGCACGCGACGGGGATCGCCGCGCGCGCGCTGCCGCTCACGCCGGAGCGCCTGTTCGAGGCGGCGCGCGGCGCCGAGGCGCCGCGGACGGCGGCGGGGAGAGGGGAGCGCGCATGAAGGTATCGCTCGTCGTCAACGGCTCGCCGCGCGAGGTCGATCTGCCGCCGCTCTCGCGGCTGCTCGATGCGCTCCGGGGGCCGCTCGGGCTCACGGGCACGAAGGAGGGGTGCGCGGAGGGCGAGTGCGGCGCGTGCACGGTGCTGATCGACGGCGACCCCGTGAACGCGTGCCTCGTCGCGATCGGGCAGTGCGAGGGGCGGCACGTGACGACGGTCGAGGGCCTCGCCGCCGCCGGGCACCTGTCGCCGCTGCAGCGCTGCTTCGTCGAGGAGGGCGGCGCGCAGTGCGGGATCTGCACGCCCGGCATGCTCGTCTCCGCCGAGGCGCTGCTCGTGCGGAACCCGGATCCCTCGGAGCTCGACGTGCGCGAGGCGCTCGCGGGCAACCTGTGCCGCTGCACCGGCTACCAGCGGATCGTCGAGAGCGTCCGCGCCGCGGCGGCGTTGCGCCGGGGAGGGGGGAGGGCCCCGTGAGCATCGCGGATCTCCCCCTGTTCGAGATGCGGCGCGTCTCCGGGCTCGGCCCCCTGTGCGAGCTCGTGGCGGAGCAGGCCGCGCGCGGCGCGCCGGTCGCGCTCCTGGCCGGCGGCACCGACTGGGTCGTCGAGCAGGAGCTCAGGCCTCCGCTCGGTGTGCCCACCCCGGCCCCGGCGGCGCCGCCGGCGAGCGCCGATCCGGCGGCGCCGCCGATCGTCGTCGACGTGTCCCGGCTCCCGGACCTGCGCGGCATCTCGATCTCGGGCGACACGCTCCGGGTGGGCGCCGCGACGACCTACCTGGAGATGCGCCGGAGCGACGCGATCGCCCTGCGGGCGCCGCTCCTCGCGCGGATGAGCCGCGACGTGGGCGCGGTGCAGATCCAGGCGCGCGGCACGCTCGGCGGCAACCTGGCCACCGCGTCGCCGGCGGCCGACGGCGTCGCCGCGCTCGCCGCCTACGACGCGATCGTCGTTGTGCAGAGCGTCCGGGGGGAGCGGCGCATCCCGATGAGCGCCCTGCAGACGGGCTACAAGCGCACGGCGCGCGCGCCGGACGAGGTGATCGTCGCCGTGGAGATCGCGCTGCCGGAGCCCGGATCGCCCTGGTACTGGCGGAAGGTCGGCGCGCGCCGGGCTCAGGCGATCTCGAAGGTCGCGCTCGCGGGGGTGGCCGAGGTGCGATCCGGGCGGCTCGTTCGGCTCGGGCTGGGGATGGCGTCGGTCGCGCCCACGACGGCGCTCCTGCCGAGCGTGCGCGCGCTCTGCCTGTCGCGCCCGCTCGACGAGCTCACCGCGGCGGAGCTCGACGCCGCGGTGGCGCAGGACATCTCGCCCATCGATGACGTGCGCTCGACGCGCGCCTACCGGGAGCACTGCGCTCGCGGGGTGGTGCGAGAGCTCCTCCGGCAGCTCGGCGCGCCGGTCTGATCACTCCATCCAGTCGAGCTGCGCGGCCTCGACCCGGCGGCTGCGCCCGCCGGAGCACGCCGGCCGCTCGCGCGACGGCAGCGCGGGCGGGGGATCGATGTCCACGTCATCGCAGCGAGCGCATCGCCGCGGGGTGTTGGTGCCGGCCTGGAAAATGGTGACGCAGCCGCAGGCCTGGCAGATCATGCCGATATCGTATTTCATGAGCACTCCTCGACGACGAACGCTCCGGGACGGTCCGAGCGGCGGGAGGATGCGCTGGAGGGGCGACGCGCGCGCGACGGCGCGGCAAACATCGCGCGGAAGCCTCGGCTCGTGGCTCGAAGGACGGGCCGCGCCGACGTTCCAGGCATGCCGTACCCGACGCGGTAGAGCGCCGCCTTAGTTGATGTTGACTTTCATTTTGCGCGGGCCCGTGATACCCGCGCGCTCGAGACGCTGCGAGCCCGCCGAGCGCGCAGCACGGTAATTTTCTAGTTTGTAAATTTTGTACATTTGATGCTGCTCCGTACCTCCCTGCGCGGGCTTGGCCTCGCCGCGCCCGTGCTTCTGCTCATCCTGGCCCGCGCCCATGCGCAGTCTCCTGAACCGAGCCCAGGGGCCACAGGGGACCCATCCGCTTCGGGTTCCCCTCCGGATGCCGGAGCGCCGACGGAGGCCCAGGGCGCTGCTGCGCCGGAGCAGGCGGCCTCTCGCGACGAAGCGCCGGTGGAGGTCACGGTCGCGGGAACGCGCGTGACGAGGACCGCGGGCTCGGCCCACGTGATCAAGAGCCGCCAGCTAGAGCGCTTCGAGCACGACGACCCGCACGCGGTGCTGATCAGCGTCCCAGGCGTGTACGTGAGGGGCGAAGACGGGCTGGGCCTGCGGCCGAACATCGGTGTGCGCGGCGTCAACCCCGATCGCAGCAAGAAGGTGACGCTCATGGAGGACGGCGTCCCCATCTCGCCTGCGCCGTACTCCGCGCCAGCGGCCTATTACTTTCCCCTGATCACGCGCATGTCGAACGTGCGGGTGATCAAGGGGCCCGGCGCCATCGCCTATGGCCCGCAGACCGTGGGCGGCACGGTGGACCTCATCACCCGCTCCGCCCCGTCGCTCGCCTCGGGCGCGCTCGACCTCGCCCTCGGCGAGTACGGCTACGGCAAGGCGCACGGCTATCTCGGGTCGAGCGACGGTCAGATGGACTTCCTCGTCGAGGGCGTGCACCTCCGGAGCGACGGGTTCAAGGAGCTCCCGGGCGGCGAGGACACCGGGTTCTACCGCAACGAGGTGATGCTCAAGGGCAGCTACGTCGTCGACCCGACCGCGCGCATCAAGAACGAGCTCCGCCTCAAGCTCACGTACTCGGAAGAGCTCTCGAACGAGACGTACCTCGGCATCACGGACGAGGACTTCGAGGAAAACCCGCTCCGCCGCTACGGCGCGAGCGCGCTCGACCGGATGCGCAACCACCGCACCGCGGTCGCCCTGACGCACGTGATCGAGCCGTCCCCGGACGTGTCGGTGACGACGACCGTCTACCGGAACGACTTCTCGCGCGCGTGGCGCAAGGTGAACGGCTTCCGCGGGGCCAACCTGTTCGACGTGCTCGCCGCCCCCGACACGCCGCAGAACGCGGTGTACTACGCCGTGCTCACCGGGCAGCTCGACAGCTCGACGCCGGGAGAGGCGCTGCTCATCGGCCCCAACGAGCGCGACTTCGCCGCCCATGGCGTGGAGACCCGCGTCCGCTGGAACACGACCACGGGGCCGGTCTCGCACCGCCTCGAGTACGGCCTGCGCCTGCACTACGATCGGGTCGAGCGCCGCCACAGCGAGAACGGGTTTCACGTGCTCGGGGGCACGCTCGTGCCGGACGGCGGCCCGACCGTGGTGACCCAGTTCAACGAGGCGTGGACCGAGGCGGCCGCGCTCCATGCGAGCGACGCGGTCACGTGGAGATCGCTCACGGTGACGCCCGGCGTCCGGATCGAGATGCTGCGCTCCGCGCTCGTGGATCGCGCGGCCGGGAGCGAGCAGACGCGGCTCGCGCGGGCGCTCCTGCCCGGCGCCGGCGCCTACTACGCGCTCACCGAGGCGCTCGGGCTCCTGGCCGGCGTCTACCGCGGCTTCAGCCCGCCGGCGCCGGGGAGCGACGAGCACGTCCAGCCCGAGCTCAGCGTGAACTACGAGGGCGGCGCGCGCTTCGCCGACGGACCGCTGCGCGCGGAGCTCATCGGCTACTACAACGATTACTCGAACATCACGGACGTCTGCACGCTCTCGAGCGGCTGCCTCGACGCGGATCTCGACCGCCAGTACGACGCGGGCGAGGCCAGGATCTACGGCGTCGAAGCCTACGCCGAGCACGAGATCCCGCTCGGCCAGCTGAAGCTGCCGATCACCGTGGCCTACACGCTCACCCAGACCGAGTTTCTCGCGAGCTTCACCTCGGACGACCCCATCTTCGGCCGGGTGGCGAAGGGGGACGAGATGCCCTACGTGCCGCGGCACCAGGCGAGCCTGTCGGTCGGGGTCGAGCACGAGCGCGCCGGCGTCGTCGTGGGCGCAAGCTACGTGTCGGCGATGCGCGAGAAGGCCGGCGGCGAGCCCATGGCCCAGGCGCTCGCCACCGACGAGCAGCTCCTGATCGACGCGAGCGCCAGGGTGCGTGTCGTCGGGCCGATCGTGCTCTACGCGAACGCGCGGAACCTCCTCGGCTCCGAGTACATCGTCTCGCGCCGGCCGTTCGGCGCCCGGCCGAACGCGCCGCGCTGGATCCAGGTCGGGGCCAAGGCGTCGTTCTGACGCGGAGCCCGGCGTCGATCAGAGCGGCCGGAGGTGCGGCGGAGGCTCCTCCGGGCCGGGGAGGATGTAAGACGCCGGGCCGATGCCGTCGCGGACCGAGGCGAGGTCGACGCCGGGATCGATGAGGCGCGCGATGCGGCGGCCGTTGAGCGAGACGAGGGCGTCGGCGCGCACCTCCACGGGCCCGCGGCCGCGGCGCTCGAAGTCTTCCCGGATGTGGCGAGAGAGCTGCAGGATGAGGTCGGGCTGGCCCGCCATCTCGCGCTCCTGCTGGCGGGTCAGGTACTCCCGCGGGCTCACGTGCCACGTACGGCCGGTCTGCGTGTTGCGGACGATGAAGGTGACGCTCCCGTTCTTCTCGCGGACCATCACGCGCCAGGAGAAGCGCATTCCCTGCTCGTGCCAGCGCACGTTGCCGCCGTACGCCAGGAAGCGGAGCGGCAGCGCGAGCTGGACCGCGCAATACGCGGCGCCGAGCGCGAGCCCGAGCGCGCGCAGCCGTCGCGAGGCGGGCGCCGCCGGCGAGGCGGCAAGGTCGCCCGCGAGCGCGGGCCGCTCGCCGGCGCTGCCGTGGCCGCCGGCGCTGTCGTGGCCGCCGGCGCTGTCGTGGCCGCCGGCGCTGCCGTGGCCGCCGGCGCTGCCGTGGCCGAGGAGCGCGCGCGCCCGGGCGACGAGCCGCCTGGGCCACGCCGGGGGAAAGAACACGAGCGCGGACAGGACCATGATCACCGGGAACATCCCGATCGGGAACAGGGCGCGCGTGACGGCGTGGAACAGGATCACCGCGACGTAGGCGAAGGGACGGACCCTCCGGACGAGGAGCAGCCAGACGATGCTTGTGTCGAACAGGAACCCCGCCCAGCTCATGAGCGGCGCGGCCCACGGGTCCGTGAAGAGCGGGCCGAGGACCGGCATGTCGGTGCGCGAGCCGAGCCATATCCTGAGCGGCTGCGCGTGCAGGAGCCAGTCGGCGTGCGCCTTGGCGAGCCCCGCGAACGTGTAAACGACGCCGACCTGGAAGCGGAACAAGGTGAGCCACGCGGCGGGGACGGAGCGCTCGCGGCGCCGGGAGAACCGCGCGTCGACGGACCAGGCGCGGTGCGCGGGCGACACCGCGAGCAGGAGGCCCAGCAGGCTCGCGAGGTAATAGTGGTTGAGGTACGTCGTGACGTCGATGACCTGCAGGTAGGTGAAGCCGACGACGAACAAGGGCGCCGCGACGCGGAACAGGAGGCCGAGGGCGATCGCCAGGGCGAGCGCCGCGAGCGCCCAGAACAGGGCGTGCATCCCGGCCGGCGGCAGCGGCTCGACCCAGGCGAAGCCCCAGTACTTGAAATGAAAGCTCGGCTTGACGAAGAGCTCGTCGATCCAGCCGTACGCGATGAAGCGCGCCATGCTCACGCACATCGTGAGCCCGAACAGGGCGCGGAACGCGGCGAGCCAGGCGATGTCGATCGGGCGAGCCAGCGCCCAGGCCGCGCGCGACCACGCCGCCGCGAGCCCGCGGGGGGGCGCGCGGTCAGGGAGCTCAGTCGTTGTCACCTTCCGACGACTGGGGCAGCTCGAGGTTCAGCGCGCTGACGAACTCGGTCTTGAGCAGGTCCGTCAGGGCCTTCACGGCGTTGTAGACCCCCTCGACCTTCGTCCGATCGGTCGCGAGCGCCTGCTCCATCGGCAGGTCGAGCACGTCCACGGCCGCCTGGGCTCCCGAGAGCGCCTCCAGCATGCGATCGGCGAGATCGCCCGAGCGGATCTCGCGCAGCCAGTCGTCGAACCCGACGCCCTCGCCGCCCTCGCCGCAGCCCTGAAACAGGCGCCGGAAGCCCCTCAGGTTCGCCCGGAGGTGCGCCGTCGAGACCAGGGCAAAGCGGGACTCCAGCGCTTCCGGGCAGGTGGGCGTCACGCAGTCCGCGGTGAAGCCGAGCGGCCGCCCGAGCTTCCAGTCCTTGAGCTCCTTCTCGATATAGAACATCGCGTCGCTCACCGCGTTGAGCGCGTCCTGCTCGGTCGCGAAGACGGGGCTCCCGTGGCCGGCCTGGGTGAGCTTCTCCCGGAAGCTCCCCGCCTCGGGCGCCCAGACGCGCGCGAGCGCGCCCGCGCGGGTGAGCACGTCCGCGGCCACCGCGGCGGCATAATCGGCCTTGCGCTGCGCGAGCTCTCCGGCGCCGAGCGCCGCCCAGGTGCCGTTCGCGTTGATGGTCGAGAACTGCGAGCAGGCGTTGTCGCCGCCGCCGTGGAAGACGAGGTACTCGAACGCCGCGAGGCCGCGGGCGTTGATGAGCGACGAGGAGAAGCCCGGCTGCGCGTAGGCCCGGCTCACGATCTGCTCCTCGATCTTGCACCGGTTCACGAGGGGCCAGGCGTAGATCTGGTCCCGGAGATCCTGCCCTCCGGGCTGCGCGGAGCTCGCCGCGGGGCCGAAGCGGAAGATCTCTGCCTCCTGCCAGACCGTCATGGCGGCGAGCCAGGCGCCGCGCGCGGCGGAGGCGCTCGGCTCGCCCGGGGCGCTGGCGAGGGCCGAGGCGCTGTCGTTCAGCGCGCGCGCCTGCGCCTCGAACTCGCAGGCGCGGTTCAGCGCGCAGTCGGCGGCCGCCGAGAGCAGCTTGGCTTTGGTGAAGGGGCCTTCCGCGATGGGGACCGGGGCGCAGACGTCACCGACGCCCGACTCGCCGCCCCCCGCGCCGCCGGTCGCGGCGCTCGTGGAGGCGCCGGTCGTGGCGCTCCCCGTCGTGGCGCTCCCCGTCGTGGCGCTCACGGCGCCGCTCCCGGTCGAAGGCGCGGGCGCGGCCCCGCCGCTGCCCGATGGCTGCGCGCCGCCGGGGTCCGCGTTCTGGCCGGTGTAGACCACCTCGTTCGGGGGAGGCTTACGACACGCGACGACCGTGGCGACGCCGGCGAGCGACAGCAGGAGCGCCGTCGGGAGGCGGCGGGCTGCGCTCCCGTTCCGGGCCCGGTTCATTCTCGGCCTCACGCTGTTCATGCTGCCTTCCTGGGGTACGGCCACTCGCCCGGGCCCCGCGGCGTCGCGGCGGCACCAGGCTCGTTTCGCGGGAGGATCGTCGGTCGCCCCCCGTCCGTCAACACGAGGCGGGGAGCGCGCTGCCTCTCGTATCGGTCGTGTCAGTCCCTCGGGGCCGGGACCGGCAGCAGGACCAGCGTCGCGTCGTCATCCTCGGGCCCATTGCCGTCGGACCGGTATCCGGCGGCCGCGATCCAGGCGCCGTTCGGCGACACCGCGACGCCGTAGAGCGCGTCATCGGAGCGCTCGAAGCTGTAGAGCCGATGTCCGCTCGGAGAGAAGCGGGTGTCCGGGGCGCCGTTCCGATCGAGCAGGGCGATCATGGCATCGACATTCCCCGTGGCGGGGGTGGCGCTCCCGACCATCACGACGCGATCGTCGGGCAAGGCGAGGAGGTTGCGCCCGCGATCGTTGTCGCCGGCCACGTCGAGCAGGAAGCCGCCGCCCACGCCCCAGGAGGCGTCGAATCCGCCGGTGGCCGTGACGCGGAAGGACACGAGATCCACAGGGCCGCTCTCCTCGGCGCGCCCGTATCCGGTGGTCACGTACTTGCCGTCCGACTGGCGGGCCGCGCCGTAGGCCTCGGCCATGCCGACCGGGAACGGCGCGAGCCTCACGACGCCGTCCGACGAGAAGGTCGTATCGGGGGTCCCGTCGTCGTTCAGCCGCAGCAGCACGATCTGGTTCCTGCCGCCCACGCTCGTGTAGCCGGAAGAGAAGATCTTGCCGTCGGGCTGCACGAACCCGTTGCGCGGGTTGTCGCCCAGGTTCAGCCCGTCGATGTCGAGCGTGTGAACCCCCTCGGTCGCAAAGGTGGTGTCCAGATCGCCGTCCGCGGTGAGCCGCACGATCGCGCGGTCTCGATCGGTGCGGCCTTCCGCCTTCTTGGAGGCGAAGAGGACCAGCTGATCGTCGATGTCGCGGTCGACGCCCCAGAGCATGTCGCCCGTGTTGCCCTCGCCGGCGCCGAGATCGTGGATGGCGATGCCGTCCGTACCGAAGGTCGTGTCGAGCGTGCCGTCGGTGTTGAACCGTACGACCGCGATATCCGCGTCGGGGGGCGTGGCGCTCGGATCGTGCTCGACATTGCCTGCGAGCACGACCTTCCCGTCCGACTGCAGGACGATGCCGCGCGCGGTCTCTGCGGTGCTGCCCGCGACCACGTTGACCTTCGCTATCCCGTTCGTGCCGAAGGTGGTGTCGAGCGAGCCATCGGTGTTGAAGCGCGCCACCACCATGTGGGTGTCGCCCTCCACGGCCACGTGTCCCGCGGCGTAGACCTTCGATTCGGCGTCGAACGCCACGGCCCAGAAGCGGTCGTCGGCGGCCTCATCGAGCGCCACGACCCCTGCGAAGCCGTCCGCCCAGGGCTCCTCACCGGTGCCGCCACCTTCGCCCGCGCCGCCCGTGCCGCCGCCGGTGCCGCCCGCGCCGCCGGTGCCGCCCGCGCCGCCGGTGCCGCCCGCGCCGCCGGTGCCGCCCGCGCCGCCGCCGCCTTCGCCCGCGCCGCCCGCGCCGCCGCCCTCGCCTGCACCGCCCCCGCCGGTGCTGCTCGAGGTCGCGCCGCCTGTGCCCCCGCCGCCTCCAGAATTCTCCTGGCCGTCGGTGTCGTCACCGCATGCAGCCACCCCGCCGAACAGCACGCACCAGGAAATTCCGAACGTTGCGAGAACGGTCCGATGAGCGGACGGCCAGGTTCTCCTCGAAGGCATGATCGACGACCCTTTCATGAAGATGATAATGAAAGTCGCTAGCTGAGGCGGCTATGTACGTGCAGAATGACCGCCCTGTCAAGAGATTCCGCTGGACCCATCGCGTCGATGGCCGGTGATTGCCGGGGATCTCGCCGGGACGGGCAGCGCGGCGTTGCCTCCACGCCCGTTCTCGAGGCGCGAATCGCCTGGATCGAAGCGGTGCCACGGCGATCCTCGGCGCATGCGTGCTGGCTGGTCTTCCGTCCGCCTCGATCGCGGCGGTCTCGACGTCGTGCCGCTCGGGCTCGCGTCGGGCTTCAGAGCAAGGTGAGGAGGCGCCGGGCGCGGGCCTCGGCCGACTGGATGATCTGCTCGGACTCGAGCTCGGCGATCTCGAGCTTCTTGCTCAGCGCGGTGAGGTACTGCTTCTCCGCGTCGTGCTGCTCGCCGTCGACGAAGGTGAGCAGCACCGCGTGCTGGAGCAGCGTGCGGCGGTCGTCGCCGCCGAGCTCGCCGAGGGGCACGTCGTCCAGGGTCCTTCGCTCGGCGGCGTAGGCGCGGATCTCCTTGGCCTGGTCCTCGCTCGCCTCGAACGCCGCGATCAGCCCCTCCACCATCTCGCGCTCTGTGTCGTGGAACTCGCCGTCCGCCCACGCCACGCTCACGAGCGACTTCACGATCGCCATGCTCTGCTCTTGCATGGCGACGAGTGTCGTCGCTCCTCCGGGGCAACGTCAATCGTGAGGGGACGGCGTCCTCGCCTCCGCGTGCGGCACGACGTGGAGGGCGCCGCGCGCGAGCGGCCCGGCCAGCGAGGCGAAGAGCTCCGGCCGCAGCGTCCCGGCGAGCCCGGCGAAGAGCAGGGCGAGCGCGACGAGCGCGAGCCACAGGGACAGGCCTCTCCGGCGCCGGGTCACAAGGGGCGCAGGCGGCCTGCTGCCCTCGTCCAGCGCGACCGGCTCGGCTTCGGGCGCGGCACGCTCGGACAGAACGGGACGCCCCGCCCGGGGGACGGGCGAGCGCACGCCCGCGATGGCGAGCGCGGAGCTCGCGGGGAGGGCCGCGACCGGGGGAGGCGTGAGGGTGAGGTCGAGGCCTGCGAGCGCCTTCATGCTGCGCGCGGCGCGGCGCTGCGTGCTGTGCTCCGACTGCGCCACGAAGCGCGCGACGAGGTCGTCGACCCGGGAAGCTCCGGCGCCGTCCGCCGGGGGGCGCGCGCTCCGGGATCGACGCGAGGCGCTCCACACGATGGCGTCGATGGGACCGAGGCCCGCCGGGCACGGCTCCTCCGCCGGGGCTGCGTCCGCGGGCGGGTCTGCCGGCGCAGCGTCCGCGGGCGGGTCTGCCGGCGCAGCGTCCGCGGGCGGGTCCGCCGGGGCTGCGTCCGCGGGCGGCACGGCGTCGAGCGCCGACAGCGGGGCATCCGCCTCCACCGCCGGCGAGGACTCGGCCGGCGCAGGCGGTGCCGCCAGGGCCGCCGCGGCAGGAGCATCGTCGCCGCGCTGCGCCGGAAGGGGCCAGGGCAGCGTGTGTCGCGCTTCCGGCGTTTCTTCGAGCGACGCGACGGGCGCTCGAGGACCCGCGGGCACGGCGCCGAGGTGCTCCCGACGGACGAGCGGCCAGCCGCCGTAGGCCGGGGTGACCTGGAGAGCTGCCGCCTCCTCGACCTTGAAATGGATGGCGGGGGCGCGCGCAGTCTCGACGGCCTCCGCCGGAACCTCGGTCGCCCCGGCGGGCGTCTCCGCCAGGCGGTTGGCCGCGGCGCACTCGGGCGCCATCCTCTCCGCCCATACGGCCGTGGACACGGTAGGCGTCGGCTCCGGCGAGAGCGGGACGACGCCGGCGGGATCCGGCGAGAGCTCGACGAGGATCGAGTCGGTCGGCGTGGGCTCCCGGGGAGGCGGCGCGACGCCGGCGGGGGCAGGGGAGAAGTCGACGAGGAACACCTCGATCCCCTCGGGGCTCGTGAGCGCCTCTCCGTACCCCGAGGCGCAGGCGACGGGCGATGAGGCTGCCACGGCGCGCGTCTCTTCAGGCGCGACGGCCGCCACCGCCGGCGCGATCGGCGAGCGCGACGCGATGAGCGCCACGGGCGCGATCGACCGCACAGGCTCGATGAGCTCCGGGATCACCGGGACCCCGGCCGGCGCTCCGGCCGTCTCGATCTCCACCACCGCCTGCACGATGGTGGGCGTCGGCTCCGGGAAAGCCTCGGCTTGCGCGCCGGCGTGCGTGGGGGGCTCGACCGCGCCGGTCTGCGCCTCGGCGCGCGGAGGGGGCTCGGGCGCGCCGGTCTGCTCGCCGGCGCGCGCGGCATGCTCGGGAGACGGCGCGACGGCCGCGGTCCCGGTGACCTCGCCCGCCACCGCAGAGGCCGGGAGCGGCGGCCCGGCGGTCTCCCACGCGACCGGCCCGGGACTGAGGGTGAGCTCCACGATCGCCGGCGCGATCGGCCCGGGGCTGAGGGTGAGCTCCACGATCGCCGGCGCCGGCGGCGCGGCCTCGTCGCGCATCGCGGCTGGGTCACGCGGCGCCACGGCGGCCTGGTCACGGGGCGCGACCGCCGCCTCGGCGCGCGGCTCGTGCTGCGATCGCGCGGGCGGCGGCTGCACCCTCTCGTTCGCTTCCTGCGCCGCGGGCCTCGCCTGGACCTCCGCCCGCGCGCGCTTCAGCCGGCCGGCCTCCTTGGCGCGCAGCGTCTCGCGGGCGAGCCGCGCCAGCGCGCGCCGGGCGGCGTTGCGGTTCACCGGGATCAGCGCGGCCTCGAGCTCGCGCGCCACCGCGTCCGGGTCGTGCTCGGACGCGGGGCGCGGGCGCGCCGTCGCCGCGAGGCTCGGCATGCTGCCCGCGGACGAGGCGAGCAGCCGTGCGAGCAGATCGCGCAGCAGCCGCGCCGCCTCCGTGGGCGCCACCGCCTCGCCGCGCGAGCGCAGCGTGACGGTGCCCTCGGTCGTGAGCAGCACCGCGCGATGATCGAGCCGGAGGGGCAGGCGCGACGTCGCGTCGCTGACCGCCAGCGCGAGGTAGCCCGAGGTCTCGGGCACCAGCGAGGCGCACCGCGCGTGCGCCGCCGCGAGCACCTCCTCCAGCGTGACGCAGGCGCTCACGAGAGCCCCCGCGCCGCCGCGTCGCTCGCGCGCGCCGGCCTGACCGGCACCCCCGCCGCCTCGAGGTACGCCTTCGCCTCGCCGATCGTGTACTCGCCGTCGTGGAAGATCGACGCGGCGAGCGCGGCGTCGGCGCCGCCCTCGACGAGGCCGGCGCGCAGGTGATCCAGCGTCCCGACGCCGCCCGACGCGATCACCGGGACCGGCACGGCCCGCGCGATGGCGGCCGTCAGCAGGAGGTCGTACCCGTCCCGCGTGCCGTCGCGGTCCATGCTCGTGACGAGCAGCTCGCCGGCGCCCGCGCGCGCGATCTCCTCGGCCCACGCGACCGCGTCGCGCCCCGTATCCCGCCGGCCGCCGTGGGTCACCACCGTCCATGCCACGCGCGAGGGATCCGCGATCCGGCGCGCGTCGATCGCGACCACGATCGCCTGCGCGCCCCACCGGTCCGCGGCGCGGCGCACGAGGTCGGGATCGTTCACGGCCGCGGTGTTGATCGCCACCTTGTCGGCCCCGGCGTGGAGGAGCGCCTCGATGTCCTGCTCGGACTTGACGCCGCCGCCCACCGTCAGCGGGGTGAACAGCACGTCCGCCGTGCGCGCGACGACGTCCAGGATGATGCCGCGCTTCTCGTGCGACGCGGTGATGTCGAGGAACGTGATCTCGTCCGCGCCCTCGGCGTCGTAACGGCGGGCGGCCTCGACGGGATCGCCGGCGTCCCGCAGCCCCACAAAGCGGACGCCCTTCACGACGCGGCCGTCCTTGACGTCGAGGCACGGGATGATGCGCTTCGCGAGCATACGTGGGCGTTAGCGTACCTGCCGCGCGTGGGCCAACTGTTGCGCCGCGCGCTTTCGCCGGCGAAAACGCGCGAGCGCCCTCCCGCGCTTTCGCCGGCGTTTCTGTCGCGGCGACCGGGCCGCGCGTGGGACCGGACGCCCGGAGCCTGACCGCGCCGCGGTTCCTCGCTACCATGGCGCCCATGCATTGCCCGCACTGCGGGAAACCCATCTCCGAGGGCTCGAACGCGTGCCCGCACTGTGGCGCCGCGCTCATGCCGCCGGGCGGAGCGGCGGGCCATCACGGCCTGAAGCCCGCGGCCCGCACCATGGTCGGCGTCGCGCTCCCCGACCTGCTCCGGCAGACGCCGCCCGCCCCGGCCGATCCGGGCGGCGCGGGTCACGGCAAGGCCGCGCTGCCGCCCATGGCCGGCGCGCCGAGCGCCGCCTCGCGCACGATCGTCGGCATGCCCGCCGCGATCTTCGGCCAGGCGCCCGTGCAGGCGGATCCGCGCCTGTCCGGGGGCACGCTTGCCGTCGGGACCCCGGGGGCAGTCGCGTCAGGCGCGCGCTTCGATGCGCCGGCGCCGCCGGGCGCGCCAGTGTACCCGCCACCGGGCGCGCCGGCGTACCCGCCGCCGGGCGCGCCGGTGTACCCGCCGCCGGGCGCGCAGCTCCTCGACCATACCGTGCCGCTCGCCCCGAGCCTCGCCGCGGCGCGCGGTCCGGCGCCGCCGCCGGCCGCGTCCCGCACGCTGGTCGGCGTCGCCCGGCCCGGCATCGCGCCGCTCGCGCCCGGCGCTCCGGCGGCCGAGCCCGGGCCCGATCCCGAGCTCGAGGCGCGCTACCAGCCGGCCGGCGAGCTCGGCGCGACGATCGCCCCCATGCGCTTCCGTGCCCCGGCGCTGCGGAACCCGGAGCTCATGCGCCCGCAGCGCCTCAAGCAGCGGCTGGCGCCGGCGCCGCCGCGCGCGCGCACGTCCCGCCGGGCCGTCGTCGTCGTCGCCGCGGGCGGCGTGCTCGCGCTCGGCGCCGTCCTGTTCGCGCTGCTCTGGCCGAGCGCGCCCCCGGTGACCGCGCGCGCCCGCGCCGACGCCGGCGGCCGCGAGGTCATCGAGCTCCGGTGCGACAGCTGCCCCGACGGCACGGCGGTCTCCACCGGCGAGGGCCGCGCGACCATCGCCGCCCGCGTCGCGCAGATCCCGCTCGCGAGCCCGCTCTCCGTCGGCGAAAACCGGATGAAGGTCGCCATCGACCGCCCCGGGAGGGGGCGCGACGAGACGGTCGGCGTCTCCATCCACGTCGCCTACCGGATCCGCCCCGACCTCGGCACCCTGCAAGGGGAGCGCCCCTCGATCCAGGTCGTGGTCGAGGCGAGCAAGGGCACGCAGGTGATCCTCGACGGCAAGGAGGTCGCGCTCACGAGCGGCCGGGCCATCGAGTCGATCGACGTCACCACGGCGGTCACCGGGCTCTCGGACGAGACGAAGACCTTGAGCCGGCAGGTGCCGTACACCGTCGTGCCGCCCGACGGCCCGCGCGAGCAGGGCATGGTGAGCGTCGCGGTCGGCATCGTCCCGCTCGGCATCGAGGCGCCCGGCCCGAGCGTGGTCATCGACAAGGAGAGCTTCGTGCTCGCCGGGCGCACGGCCCGCGGGGCCCAGCTCTTCGCCGGCGCGCACCCGATCGCCGTCCGCCCCGACGGCACCTTCGCGCACGTGATGAACGTCTCGTCCGTGGGCGCGACCCAGTTCGAGGTGCGCGCGAAGATGCAGGGCATGGCGCCGCGCATCGCGAAGATCGCGGTGCGCCGGGTCGACCGGCTCGCCACCGCCGCGAAGGAGTTCGCCGGCCGCGGTCCCATCGGCTACGCCGAGCTCGCCGCGGGCGGGAAGGACCACATCGGCAAGCCGGTCGCGCTGACCGGCGAGGTCCTCGAGGCGCGCCGGCAGGGGTACTCGACGCTGATCCTGCTCTCGGTGCCGCCCGCCTCCGGCTGCCAGGAGGCCGGCGCGACCACCGCGAGCGCGAGCCCCGGCGCCGCGGCGCGCTCGCCGGATGCGTGCAAGGTCCGGCTCGTCCACGGCGCCGACAACCCCGCCCAGCGCGGGGACGTCCTCACCGCCTACGGCAGCGTCGCGCCCCCGTTCGCCGCGCCGGGCGGCGCCGAGATCCCCGAGGTGTGGGTCGAGTTCACCCTGAAGGGCGCCCGATGAGCGTCGCGCGCGCGACAGAGCGCCGGCCGCGCCGGCCGCGTCGCCTCTGGAGGGCGGGCCTCGCCGCGGCCGCGGCCCTGCTCCTCGCCGCGGCGCCGCTCGCCTTCGCCGACGCGGTGGACACGAGCCGGCCGCACACGATCGTGGTCGGCGCGCCCCGCGGCTTCGCCCCGAGCGACCGGCTCGACGCGCGCCGCACCGGCCGCTCCGCGGCGCGGCTGCCCTTCCCCGCGCGCGAGGCGTGGCGGAGGCAGCTCCGCGGCGGCATCGACGCGGCGCCGCTCGTCGACGCCGACGGCGACCTTCTCCTCACGCTGACCGTCCCCGAGGTCGTCAAGCTCGGCGCCGACGGTCGGGAGCGCTGGCGCGTGCGCATCGGCGACAGCGCGCCGCTCGCGCCCGCCGCGATCACGAGCGACGGCACCCTCGCGCTGATCACCTCGTCTGGCCTCGCCGTCGGGCTCACGCCTGCGGGGAGCGTGCGCTTCGCGGTCCCCCTTGGCCTCCGCGGGCGCGACGCCGACGTGACGCCGCTCGCGCTCGACGACGGCGGGCTCGTCGTCGCCGCGGGGCGCTCCCTCGTCGAGCTCGCCGCGGACGGGAGCGTGCGCGCCCGCGCCGAGATCCCGGATCGCGCGACCGGCGCCCTGCTCGCGGGCCCCGGCGGCACGCTCGTCACCACCGAGTCGGGCGCGGTGCTGACCTGGCGTCCGCCCAGCGCGCCCAGGCGGCTCGGCTCTTTCGGCGGCCTGCCCCGCCGCGGCGCCGCGCTCGCCGACGCCCGCACGCTGCTCGCGGTCATCGACGGCCGCCGCCTCGTCGCGCTGGATCTGCCGACCGGGACCACCGGGGTCCGCCTCGGCGGCGCCTTCGGCGTGCTCGACGGGCCGCCCGCCGTCGGCGTCGGCGGTGTGGCCGTGGTCCTCTCGACCGTCGGCCTGCTCCTCGGGGTCGACGCCTCGGGCAACGAGGCGCTCCGGGTCGCCATCGACCGGCCTCTCGCCGCCCCGCCCGCCGCCGGGCTCTCCGGCCTCCTGGGCCCGGTGGACGCGAAGCCGAGCCCGCCGGTCGTGATCGATCGCACGGGCCGCGTCGGCTTCGTGCGTGCGGGAGGCCGCGCCGGCGTGGTCGAGGCGGACGGCAACGTCTCGATCGCCGCCGAGCGTGTCTGCGCTGCCCCGGTCGCCGTCGTCCCTGCGGGCGAGGAGCGGATGGCGATCGCTTGCCGTGACGGCACCGTGGTGATGCTGGCGCGCTGAGCCGCGCGCCCGGGCCCTTACGCCCCCCGCTGCCTGCCGCGCGCGGCTGCGGTCAGCGCGCCCGCGCGGTGCTCCGGGGACGGCCGTGGGTCAGCCGTCCTGGCTCGCCGTGTTCGGGGTCCACTTCTTCCAGGTGCCCTGCTCGTCCAGGTACAGCTCCGACTCGCCCGCGGCCGTCCTGAACCGCGTGATCGTGATCTGGTCATCGAGCGTCGCCGCGTCGGCCTCCTCGTACAGGGGTTTCGCGAGCGCGTCGGCGGGGAGCATGTGCATGCTCACGACGAACTCCTCGGCGTTCGCCTCGGCGATGCAGAATCCGTTGCTCTTTGTGTTGCTGAAGGCGAGGTACGGATTGATCGTCGCCTCTTTGGGATTGAAGGGGTCGACTTCGATGAGCTCGGCGATGTTCGCCATCTCGTTGACGTTCTTCAGCAGCGGATGGCTGGCCACCTGTTTCTGCAGCCGCGATTGGTACGTCATCGACGAGATCGCGGCGCCGGCGAACTCCACGATCTTCGGCGGGTCGGCGTCGGCGCTGTCCACGGCCGGCGTCCCTGCGAGGAAGGCGTGGGGATCGCCCGAGATCGCCACCACGTTGCGGGCCGCGATCTCGCCGATCAGCGCGTTCCGCTGCTCGCGGAAGCCGTCCCAGCCGTCGCAGCTCAGGTAGAAGCGCCGGTTGAGCGGCTCTGTGGCGGACATCGTTATATCGATGGCGAGCTGTGAAAGGCAGTACTCGTTTCCCCACACCTTCCATGTGCTCTTGGACCCGTTGATCTTGTCCTTGAACCACGCCAGCTGTGCCTCCCCCATGACCATGGCCTCGGCGGGGCGCCCGGTGGGCGAGTTGAACGCGATCAGCGAGGCCGCATCGAAGGTGTCCTTGACCACGAAGTAGCGCGACCCGAACGCGCTGTAGTAGTCGGGCTTCTCGAGCGCGAGATCGACGTACTTTCCGAGGTCGACGTAGGCGAGCCCAATATCCAAGAAGGCGCTCATGGTGCTGTCGATGAGGCGCAGCGGCGGCTCTGCCCCCTGCTCGTTCAGCTTCTCCACGATCGCATTGATGAAGGCGACGCTGATGGAGCGGGTCCGCTCGTCCTGCGTGTACCCGAGGTTCGGATCGAAGCCGAACACGGGCGCGGCCTCCTTCAGCACGTTCGCGTAGTAGCCGTCGTAGTCATCGATGTCGATGTACTTGCCCGCTACGTCGGGCACGCTTCCGCCCGCGCTCACAATAGCGCTATCCGTCGCGAAGACCTTGCCCGGGAAGCCCTCCTCCGGGATCAGGTGATCCGCGCGGTAAGTGCGGAGATCCGTCATCACGAGGTGGACGTGCTTCCCGAAGGTGAAGTCCCGGTAGATGGTGATGTCCTCAGGGTACTCGACCGTCTTGTTGTAGCGGAAATCGTCGCCCGCCGTGTAATCGACCGGCATGTACTCGAACCAGGCCTGGTTCGCCGCCTTGCGCCGCTCCTCGTCCGTCTCCGGCTGCCGGCCGTTGAAATAGGTCGCTGTCGCGCCGTGGCAGTCGCCCGAGAACTCGTGATCGCCCCAGACGGCGATCATGGGAAACAGCTCGTGCACCCTCTGGAGCGCCCGGTCGGACCGGTACGTCCTGTAGAGCTCCCGGTAGTTGCTCAGCGACTTGGCGGCGTGGTACGGGGCGCCCTGCGCCGGCTCGAAGGCGATGGCGCCGTTCACGTCCGAGAAGGTGATCTTGCGCTCCTCCGAAGGGGCCTGGAAGCTCGGATCGCCGGTCGTCTCGACGATGTAGTCCCCGAGGTGGACGATGAAATCGAGCTGCTGTCTCGCCAGGGCCGCATACGCGTTGTAGTAGCGACCGACATAGTCCTGACTCGACACGAAGGCGAAGCGCACAGGCACGTCCGCGTCGGGCGCCGGCGCCGTCCGCGTCCGGCCGATGCGCGAGCTGACACAGCCGTCTCCCGTCGTGTAGTAAAAGCGGTAATAGTAGGTGGTCCCGGCGCTCAGGCCGCTCACCTTGACCTTGACGCAGTGATCGAACTCCGCCCGGGCGGTCACGGGGAACCGCGTGCTGTTCGATCCCACGGTGGCCGCGTTGCCGGAGGTCGCCTTGAGCGTCACGAGCCGCGTGAACCCCTCGTCGAGCGCGACGACGAGCGACAGGCTGAGATCCGTCTTCTGGTCGCTGTCGACGAGCCGGGTCCACAGCACGACGCTGTCGGGCTTCGGGTCTCCGGAGGCCACCGACTGGGGAAAGGACGCGTCATCCTCTTGTACGTCGCAGGCGCCGGGCCCGCCCTCTTCGTCGGTGCAGGCCGTCGACACGACCACCGAGCCGGCGGTCACCAGGGTGGCGCGAAGAAAGTCTCGGCGTCTCATCATCGATTGAAGTCCTCCAACGACGGATACACCCCGGGCGCTGCGCGCGCAACGGCGGCGCCGGGCCCGCCCTCGCGCCGCGCGCCCGCGCGCTCCTCGGGCTCGCTCGGGCGCCGCGGGCCGCAGCATGGCGCTTCCGCGCGAAGGGCGCGAGGGCTACTTGACGTGCCGAGTAAGGCGGCCTCTCGTGCGGGCTCGACCCGCTGAAAGCATGTCATGTTCCAGACCCACCTCTCCCCTGAAGCGCTGCGCGGCGCCCTCGCGCGCCTCCGCAGCGGGCCTCCCGAGCGGGGCCGCGCCGGCGCGCGCCAGCCGGTCCATACCGTCTACGGCGGCGCCCACCTGTTCAAGGCCGACACGGCCCGGAAGCTCGGGGCGGTGGCGCTCCGCGTCGTCGAGGAGCACGCCCCCGACTTCGCCGCCTTTGCCCGGGCGATCGGCCTGCCGGGGGCCGACGGGCTCCCGGAGGAGCACGCCGAGGCCCTCGCGCTCTCGGCCGCGATCGAGGCCGGCGGCGGCGCGGCGGCGCGCGCCTCCGGGCCGGCGAGGCTCGCGCACGCGGTGTACGCGCGCGTGCTCGACAAGCTCCGCCGCGAGCCCGTGGAGGACCTGCGCATCGACTTCGAGGACGGCTACGGCGTGCGCCCAGGCCACGAGGAGGACGCGCACGCCGCCGCCGCCGCGCGCGAGGTCGCCCTCGGCATGGCCGCGGGCGGCCTGCCGCCGTTCCTCGGGATCAGGATCAAGTCGCTCGGCGACGAATGCGCCGAGCGCAGCCTGCGGACGCTCGACCTCTTCCTCTCCTCGCTCGTCGCCGCGTCGGGCGGCGCGCTCCCGCCCGGCTTCGCGGTGACGTTGCCGAAGGTTGTCGCGCCCGAGCAGGTCTCCGCGCTGGCCGACGCCCTCGACGCGCTCGAGGGCGCCCTGCGCCTGCCCGCCGGCTCGATCCGGATCGAGCTGATGGTCGAGACGCCGGCGTCGATCCTCGGCCCGCGCGGGGAGATCGCGTTGCCCGGGCTGGTCGAGGCGGCCCGCGGGCGGTGCGCGGCGGCGCATTTCGGTGCTTACGATTACACGGCGAGCTGCGAGATCACGGCCGCGCACCAGCACCTCGCCCACCCGGCGTGCGATTTCGCGCGACACGTGATGCAGAGTGCCCTGGCCGGCTCGGGGGTCTGGCTCTCCGACGGCGCGAGCAACGTCCTGCCCGTCGCGCCGCACCGCGCGCGGCCCGGCGGAGCGCCGCTCACACCGCAGCAGGTGGAGGACAACCGCCGCGCCGTCGTGGGCGCATGGCGGCTGAAGTACGAGCACGTCCGTCGCGCGCTCGGGAGCGGCTACTACCAGGGCTGGGACCTGCACCCGGCCGAGCTCCCGGTGCGCTACGCGGCCACCTACGCCTTCTTCCTGGAGGGCGTCGAGGCGACCTCTGCCCGGCTGCGGGGCTTCATCGAGCGGGCCGCCCAGGCGACGGTCGTCGGGACGGTGTTCGACGACGCCGCGACGGGGCAGGGGCTCCTGCGCTTCTTCCTGCGCGCGATCAGCGCGGGCGCGATGACGGAGGTCGAGGCGGCGGAGAGGACCGGCCTCACGCCGGACGAGCTCAGGGGCCGATCCTTCCATGCCATCGTGGCGCGCCGGAGCGTGTGATAGGAGAGCATCGGAACGGACGAATCGCACAGGGGCACGGGCCGCGGGCCCGAGGAGAACCGATGAGCGCGATCACGACGCACGTGCTGGACACGTCGCGGGGCTGCCCGGCGAGCGGCGTGCTGGTGGTGCTGGAGGTCGGCGACGGCGGCGGTTACCGGGAGGTCGGCCGGGGCACGACCGACGACGACGGCCGGCAGAGAGGCCTGCTCCCGCCCGGCGAGCGGCCGCTCGCGGGCACCTACAGGCTCACCTTCCACACCGGCGCCTATCACGCCGCGCTCGGGGTCGAGAGCTTCTACCCCACCGTGTCGATCTGCTTCGAGATCCGGGACCCGGCGCAGCACCATCACGTCCCGCTGCTGCTCAGCCCTTACGGTTACGCCACGTACCGCGGAAGCTGAGGCGGAAGCTGAGACGGAAGCTGAGAGCTGAGCGCGCCCCCGCGGGCGGTGCGACGGAGCATGGGCGCTCGAGCGTCGCGCGCTGGAGCGCGTGCGCTTGTCGCGCCTGATGCGGAGGCGATCGAGGGGCCCGCGGCGGCGGCTCCCGCGTGACGCATGGCGATGGAGCTCATGATACGATGGACGCTGCCCGGTATTGGGGCAGCTGGAGGGGAAACGGTGGGCTCTCTACGAACTCGCTCAGGTGAAGCGCGGGATCGCCGGCGCGGTGCTGGCTTGCTCGTCGTCGCGATGGTCGCGCCCTCGCCCGGGTGTGCGCCGGAGGAGCGGCGCTTCGTCGATCCAGGCGCGACGGGAGGCGATGGCGCCGCCGGTGGTGCAGCAGGTGGATCCGCCGCTGCGGGAGGCGGTGGCGGCGGCGAGGCTGGCGGCGGCGCTGGCAGCGGCGAGGCTGGCGGCGGCGCTGGCGGCGGCGAGGCGGGTGGCGGTGGCGCTGGCAGCGGCGGGGGGAGCCCCGTGGCGTGTTCTCCCGCGGAGGCGCGGTGCGCCGGCGATCTCCTGGAGGAGTGCGGCGGAGACGGGCAGTGGCGACCTGTCGGTTGCGCCGGGTGGTGCGGCGCGGGCGCGTGCGTCGTGCCGCGGAGCTGCCAGGGCGGCTCGCCCGGAGCAGGCGAGGCCTGCGGTCCGGAGCGGAACCAGCCTTGCTGCGCGAGCCCGCGCGTTCCGGGCGGCAGGTACAACCGGAGCAACGACGAGGCCTATCCTGCGGAGGTGAGCGATCTTCGCATGGACCGGTACGAGGTCACGGTCGGACGGTTCCGCAGCTTCGTCGAGGCGTATCCCGAGAGCCGACCTTCCGGCGGCGCCGGAGCTCACCCGACGATCCCGCAAAGCGGCTGGGACGGCGGGTGGGGCTCCCGTTTGCCGGCGACCCAGGCCGAGCTGAGGGAAGCATTGAAGTGCAAGCCGGGATTGCACACGTGGACGGACGACGCGGGCGAGAACGAGGCGAGGCCGATCAGCTGCGTGAGCTGGTTCGTTGCGTTCGCGTTCTGCGCCTGGGATGGCGGGCGGCTCCCGACGGAAGCGGAGTGGAACCATGCGTCTGCCGGCGGGGGCGAGCAACGGGACTATCCGTGGGGCAACGCGTTTCCCAACGCCACGTACGCCGTGTACAACGCGGCGGGCAGCGCGGTTGTCGGCTCGAAATCGCCGAGAGGCGATGGCCGGTGGGGGCAGGCCGACCTCGCGGGGAACCTGTGGGAGTGGACCCTGGATTTCCATGGGCCGTACCTCGCCCGGTGCTCCGATTGCGCGAAGGTCGAGGGCGGCTCCACGCGGGTGATCCGCGGCGGCAGCTGGTGGCAGCCCGACGCGGAGGACATCTCCACTCGCCTTCGGGAGAGCTGGGACCCGGCCGATCTCACGGACGCGCTCGGGGTCCGCTGCGCAAGGTCGCTGTAGCGCCGGCCGCGCTTCGTGAGGCGACGCTGGCCAGCGCCGTCAGGCGCCGCGGTCAGGGGGAGATGAGGTAGATGACCGTGAAGGCCACGGTGAGCGTCGCGGCTGCAAGCGCGATGAGCTTGGGCATGGTCCAGTCGTCTTCGATCTTCGGGTTCTCTGTGCTCATCGTGGTCCTCCGCCGTGCTCTCCGCGCGCGTCGCGCGCGCCCGTCTCCTGGCAGAACGCGGACTCGCCGTCAACCCTGACCCCCGGCCGCGACGGACCGGGCGATCTCATGCGGGCGCCTCCGCCGCTGCTTTGGCCGCGCCCTGTCCGCCCGCGTGCAGCAGGGCCAGCCTCACCACCTCGGGCAGCAGATCGGCGAGGAGATCGCGCAGCGACGCCCGGTCGAGCTCGTGGCGCTCGATCCAGTCGAGGCTGGTCGCTTCCACGAACCCGATCCACCCGCGGAGCGCCACCCGGAGCGCCGGGGGCCGCTCGGCCACCGGCGCATCGGCGAGCAGCTTGTCGAGGAACCGGCTGCGGGTCTCCTCGATGATCGCCAGCACCTCGGCGTCCGAGCCGATGCCGCCCCGGAAGATGGCAGCGTAGGAGATCCCCTGTTGCTCGACATACGCCAGATAGGCGTCCAGCCCGGTGCGCAGCCGCTCCGGCTCCGGCACGTCGTCGACGTCCAGCGACCGCTCGACGAGCTCGCGCGCCGCTTCACGCAGGACGTCGATATAGAAATCGCGCTTGGTTGGAAAATAGTGGTAAAGAAGCCCTTTCGAGATGCCTGCGGCCTGCGCCACCTCGTCGATGGATACGTCGTCGTAGGCTCGCTGGCTGAAGAGCTCGAGCCCCAGCGCGAGCAGCTGCGCGCGGCGCGCGTCGAGGTCGAGCCGCTGCCGGGGCGGCTTGCCCTCGACGCGCCGGGACGTCGCGGCGCGGGACGGCTTTCGGGTCGAGATCATGAGAGGCGGACACCCTACGCTTCCGTCGATCCGGGTTCAATCTCGGCAGAAGCGGCGACTCCGGTTCATGCATTGGGCCGCTCTCGCTGCGCTCTTGTTCCGCTGGCGTCCTCTCTTCGGCTTGCCGGACGCGACCGGTGGAGAAAGCGTGTCCGTCGCAGCCCTCGCCGGGCGCCGCCGCTCGACGTGCCGGGCGTGCGTCGCGCGGGCCCGGCGTCGTCTTTGCTCCTTGTGGCGCCCTTGCATGGCGCATCCCTGGGATGTGCAGGAGGGAGACATGCAGCATCTCACGATGTCCGCTCTGGGCGCCGTCCTGCTCGCGACGGCGCTCTCGCGCGCCGCGTTGCCTGTGCGCCCGGCCCGCCCGCTCACAGCCGCGCTGACCGGGCAGGATGAGGTGCCCGGTCCCGGCGATCCGAGGGGGAGCGGCACGGCCCGCCTCACGTTCGATCTCGTCCGGGGCGAGGTCTGCTTCGACCTCACGGTCGCCGGCATCGCGCCGGCGGTCGCGGCGCGCATCCACGAGGGCCCTGCCGGCCACGCGGGCCGCGGTGTCATCACGCTGATGCCGCCGACGGGCGGCAGCTCCAGCGGCTGCGTCAGCGCGGCCCGCGACGACCTGAGCGCGCTGCTCACCGCGCCGGAGCGGTATTACGTCGCCGTCCGCACCGCCGATTTCCCCGACGGCGCCTTGCGAGGCCAGCTCTCGCGCTGATCGCCCCGCCCGAAGCCCGGACACCCCGGCAGCCCGGACAGGCGCCGTGCCGAGGACGAACTCCCGCCCCGGGGGCCGTGCGTCCCCGGATCTACCCGCCCCACAGCAGCTTCTTCAGCCGGATCTCCGTGATCTTCCGCTGCTCTTCCGCCGCGATGTGCAGCTCCTCCTCCGGCGTGTGCTCGATCCGCTCGCGCAGCATCTCCAGCATCTCGTCCGCGCTCTTCCCGGTGGCGCACACGATGTAGATGAACCCGAACTTCTCGTCGTAAGCGAGGTTGTACTGCGCGAGCGCCTCCCGCAGCTCCTCGGCCGCGGCGTTCATCCCCGCCTGTTCCTGGCTCGAGAATCGCCTCGCCGTCGCGCTCGCCTCCGCGGCCTCCGCCTGCGACCAGGTCTCCCCGATGCGGGGGTGCGCGCGGAACGCCTCGAGCCAGTCGTCCGGACCGAGCCGCGCGAACACCTCCGACGCCGTCGCGAGCAGCGCCTCCTCGACGCGGAACGGCCGCGCCGCCGCCATCTGCGACGCCCACGAGGACGCCCCGCACGCCGCGCGGAGCTCCGCCTCCGCCTCCCGTTCGGTGAGCGCGTTGAGCCAGCGGAGCCGCTGCTCCGCCGCCCCGCTCCGGGTCGCCTTGCCGAAGATGCGGAGCCGGCTCACGCCGCCGTCAGGATAGATGTTCAGGCGGACGTGCGTGAACGGCCCCGCCGCGCGCAGCTCGTCCTCGAAGAGGTGGCGCGTGTGCGCCTGGAGCTTCGTCTGCGGCACGATCTCCCGCCAGTCGCCCGCGCCGGCGAGCTCTTCCACGGGGCGCCCCGCCGCGTCGATCCCCTCGATCATGCAGCTGTCGGGGTAATTGCCCTTGAAATGGTTCGTGTCGACCTCGATCCGGCGGATCTCGCCCTGGGCCGCGAGCGCCACGAGCGCCCAGTCGTAGCCGGGCCCCCTCCGGCGGCGCGTCTCCCAGCCCTCTCCCATGTTCGCCGCCCGGCCGGGCAGGATGAGGTTGTGGCGCACCCCGAAGAACATGTCGCTGCACGAGAGCACCCGGGCGCCGTTCTCCGCGGCCCCGAGGTCGAGCTCCGCGCCCGGCCGGTCGAGCCGGCGCCAGTCGGGGACGGCATCGCCGTGCACCCGGAGCCGCGCCACCCCGCCGTCCGGATAGATGTTCAGGCGGAGGTGCGTGAGCCGGGAAGGGCAGCTCACCGCAAACGCGTTCTGCGCGTCGCCGGCGAGCGCCGAGCGCGTCAGGATCTCGACCCAGTGGGTCCGCGGATTCAGCAGCTCCTCCACCCGCGTATCCGGCCGCGCCGCGCACGCCTCGATGGAGCAGTGCTCGGGGTAGTTGCCCCGGAAGAACGCCGTGTCGATGACGACCCCGCGGATGATCCCGGGCAGCCCCAGCCGGACGAGGCACCAGTCGAACCCGGGAGTCCGGCGCCGGCGCGTCTCCCAGCCATCCATCCACTTCCCGCGATCTGTGTACTCGTGCTCCAGGAACACCGGTCTCCCGGCCTTGAGCAGGTTCTCCTTCGGCGCGAAGAACTCGTCGTTCGCCGAGATCACCGCGCCGCCCAGGCGCTCCGAGGCGAGGTCGAGCGCCTCCGCGAACGCCGGCCCCGTCACCCCTCTCTCTTCAGCCATCGCCCCCTCGCCTCCCCGGAGAAGCTCCCGCGGTCATAGACCCTCTCGCCGCGGAGGTAGGTGGCCTGAACGACCCCCTGGAGCTCCTCCCCGGCGTACGGCGTCACCTTGTGCCGGTGCTCGAGGAGCGGCGGCTCGACCCGGAAGGTCGCCTCGGGATCCCAGATCACGAGATCCGCGTCGAACCCTCGCCGGATCTCCCCTTTGCGGCGCAGCCCGGCGAGCCGCGCCGGCCCCCGGCACAGCCAGTCCGCGAGCCGCGCGAGCGGGATGCCCCGGCGGCGGGCGTCGGTCCACACGATCGAGAGGCCGAGCTGCAGGCTCGAGATCCCGCCCCAGGCGGCGTCGAAATCGCCGGCCTCGAGCCGCTTGAGCTCGGGCGTGCACGGGGAGTGGTCGGAGACGACGAGATCGATGAGCCCGCCCTGGAGCGCGGCCCAGAGCTCCTCGCGGTTCTCCCGCTCCCGGATCGGCGGAGCGCACTTGAAGGGCGTCGCGCCGTCCGGGATCTCCTCGGCGGCGAAGTGCAGGTAGTGCGGCGTCGTCTCCGCGGACAGCGCGGCGCCGCCGTCGCGCGCCCGCCTCAGGATGCCGAGCGCCGTCGCCGACGAGAGGTGGACCACGTGCGCGGCCGCGCCCGTCGCCTGGCAGAGCGCCGCGAGCAGGGCGATCGCCTCGTCCTCCGCCTCGCGCGGCCGCGAGCGCAGGTAGGCGGCGTACGTCCGCGGATCCAGGCCGGCGAGCGCCGCGCGCGCCGCGTCGATGGGGCCGGGGAGCTCGGCGTGGACGAGCAGCGGCGCCCCCGTGCCCGCGAGCACCTCGAGCGCCGCCCGCAGATCCGCCTCGGCGACGTGGCCGAACTCCGCCACGCCGGAGTCGACCATGAAGCACTTGAAGCCGAGCGCGCCGGCCTCGAGCAGCGGAATCAGCTCTCCCGCGTTGCCCGGGACGGCGCCGCCCCAGAAGCCCACGTCGACGAGGCACCGGCCCTCCGCCGCGCGCGCCTTCTCCTCGAGGTGCGCGACCGTGGTCGTCGGCGGGATGCTGTTGAGGGGCATATCGACGAGCGACGTCACGCCGCCCGCGGCCGCGGCGCGCGTCGCCGTCTCGAACCCTTCCCACTCGGTCCGTCCGGGCTCGTTGATGTGCACGTGCGCATCGACCAGGCCGGGCATCACCACAGCGCCCTGCGCGTCCACGACGGGGCAGCCCTCCGGCACCTCGTCATGTCCGGCGACGGCGACGATCGAGCCGCCCAGGATGTGCACCGAGGCCGGCCGCACGGCGCCTCCGGTGACCACCCGCAACCCGCGAACGATGAGGTCCGGCGTCATCGGGATGCGACGATACCACGGCGCCGGGCGGACCGCCGAGGCGGCGCACCGTCGCGGCTTGAGCTCTCGCCGTCCTGCTCCTACGCTGCCCGGCGTGAGCGCCGACGGCCGATCTGCGCCGCGCCAGGGCGGCGCACCGGGGCGCAGCCCCGTCCCCTGGGAGCCGCTCTTCCACGAGAAGAGCCGTCTCTACTGGTCGATCCGTCCGCGGGCCGAGGCGTTCGCGGGGTGCGTCGACTGGCCGCCGGTCGAGGACTACAACCGGGCGCTCGGCGAGGGCTTCCCCGTCCGCTTCGTCGAGCAGCCGCCGAGGTCGCGCCGCCGCGGGCGGCACGGGCCGCTGGACCTCTCGGCGCTCTACGACGCGCGCATCCACGTCGAGGGTTGCGTGCCCACGCGTCCGAGGAACTGGCATGACTTCCTCAACATGCTTGTGTGGGCCGCGTTCCCGCGCGCCAAGGCGGCGCTCCACGCGCGCCAGCACCGGGCGATCGCCGCGCGCCTCGACCCGTCTGCCGAGGCGCTCCCGCCGGCGCGCACGCGCGAGCTGGACGGGCTCGCGCTCCTCGACGAGGGCGGGCTCCTGCTGCTCTACGACGACGCGCAGGCGCGCGCGGCGCCCCTGCTCGTCGACGCCTCCGATCTGCGGCGCTGCGCCGGCGAGGTGCAGGGCGCCGTGCAGCGGGGCGAGGCCGCGGCGCTCGTCTTCGGCCACGCGCTGTACGAGAGCCTCCTCCGGCCCGGTCCGACGGTCTACGCGCTGGTGCACGCCATCGCCTGCGAGGGCCCGCTGCCGGCGACGCCGGACGCGCTCGTCTCGCTGGCCGACGTGCGCCTCAGCGACGCGCTGCGATCGCCCGGCAGCTTCGCGCACCCCGAGCGCAGTCCGCGACTCCCGGTCGACGAGCGCGTTCTATGCGGCGGAGCGCCGCTCTGTGTTGCGACGATCGGGGTTGCTGCAGATGCCGTGGGGAGGGGATAAGAGGCGAAACGATGAGCACCCCCGCGCTTCACCTCTACATCGGCAGCAAGAACCTCTCGTCCTGGTCGCTCAGGCCGTGGCTCGCGATGTCCCATGCGGGCGTCCCGTTCGAGGAGCACGTGATCCCGTACGAGCTCCCCGACTGGGTCGACCGCGTGGCGCAGCGCTCGCCGACGCGCAAGGTGCCCGTCCTGTGCCACGGCGAGCTCGTCGTGTGGGAGTCGCTCGCCATCTGCGAGTACGTGGCCGAGGCGTTCCCCGGAGCGCGTCTGTGGCCCGAGGGGCGCGAGGCCCGCGCCGTCGCGCGCGCGGTCAGCAGCGAGATGCACTCCGGCTTCGCCGACCTGCGCCGCGAGCTGCCGATGGACATCGCGCGGCGGCACCCGCGGCGCGCGGTCTCGGACGCTGCGGCCCGCGACATCGCGCGCGTCCTCGGGATCTTCCGCGACTGCCGCGCTCGGTTCGGCCAGGGCGGCCCGTTCCTGTTCGGCGCCTTCTCGATCGCCGACGCGATGTTCGCGCCCGTGGTGACGCGCCTGCTCTCGTACGATGTCGAGATCGATGACGTCGCGCGGGCGTATGCGGGCACCCTCACGTCGCTCCCGGCGATGGCGCGCTGGTCCGCGGCGGCCGCGGAGGAGGTCGAGAGAAACCCGCACCTCACCGCGCCGGCGGGCAGCTCGTATACGAAGGCGGCCGGCGGCGCGGCGCCCTGAGCGTGCGCGAGGCTTGCGCCCGCGAGCGGGTTGCCTTCGGCCGCACGCTCGAGGAGCTGGCCAGCGAGCGCGCGGAGCGCATCGAGGCGGCGCGCGCGGGCTTCGACTCGGTCCGGCTGACGCTCAAGGGCGGCGCGCCGTTCCTCTCGGTCGACCCCCGCCCAGCGACCCGGCCCAAGGCCAGGCTGTACGGGGGTCGAACCCCGTCGCGAGCCGGTGAACCCCGTCAGGACCGCCGCCGCGCCGCGAGCGCATAGACCAGCGGCAGGCGGCGCCCGAACCTCCTCATGCGGAACTGCCCGGACGGCCCCTCCGCCATGTCCGGGAAGATGTCGTACGGAGACCAGTCGATCTCCCGGAGCCGCTCCAGCGTGAGCCCGGCGTCGAGGAGCGCTGTCACAACCGTCCCGATACCGTGGTTCCAGCCGACCTCCTTGAGCCTCACGGGCGCGTCGCGGTCGGCGTACGTGCCTGTCTCCTCGGTGAGGATCGGCTCTCCGTGCCCGTCGTACGGATAGACGATGTGCTCGAACGCGTCGTCGAACGTCCACACGACGGGGTGGAACTCGACGAGGTGCAGGACGCCCCCAGGCTTCAGGCACGCGGCGGCCGCGCGCGCCCAGCGCGTCATGTCGGGAAGCCAGCCGAGCACACCGTACGATGTGAACACGATGTCGAATGTCTCGCCGCCGACGGCCGCTGGAGCGTCATAGACGTTGGCCTCCACGAACCGCGCGTCCAGCGAGAGCTCCTCCGCGAGCGCGCGCGCGGCGAGGATGGCCTTGTCGGAGAGGTCGAGCCCGGTCACGCGCGCGCCCAGGCGCGCCCAGGACAGTGTGTCCTGACCGAAGTGGCACTGCAGGTGGAGGAGAGACTTGCCGCGTACGTCGCCGACCTGATCGAGCTCGATCGGCTTGAGCGAGCTCGCGCCGGCCCGGAACGAGGCCAGATCGTAGAACTTGGACGCCACGTGCACGCGGGTGCGCCCGTTCCAGGCAGCGCGGTTCATGTCAAACCATTCGGCCTCGATCATGGGAGCCTGTCTATCACGGCTCCTGCCGCGCCGCATCGCGCCGCATCGCGCCGCATCGCGCCGCGGCCTCCCGCGGACGCTGCCGTGATCGCGCGTGCGCCAGGTCGCGCTACGTCGCCGGTGGGGCGCGCCTTCATCATGGACCTCCGAGCGCGCGGGACCGCGCCGGAAGGGCGGGTCGCCTGCGGAGGATCCATTCGGCCACGGCGAGGTTGATCGCCCAGCCGGCCGCCATGGCGAGCGCCCGGCTGAGCTCGCCCTGGATGCCTCCGAACAGGAGCCAGGGCACGTGGGTCAGCACCTGCGTGCCGGCGCCGAGGCCGAGCGCATAGCCACGCACCATCCAGGCGCGGTGCCTGGCGATGTCCCGGCGGCGGATGGCGACGAAACCGAGGCAGATGAACAGGGCCATCGCCGAGCCCACCACCAGCCGGATGGCATGAAGGAGCGGGCCGTCATGGTCGGCAGGCGGGTAGGTCCGGGTCAGCCACAGACCCGAGAGCGCGGCGGCAAGCCCGAGAGGAACCAGCACCCGTCCAGCAGCGCGGTGCCAGCCGGGGCTCCGGCGGCGCAGGCCGGAGGAGAACTGGAACGCACCCAGGACGCACCACGCGCTGACGCTGACGATGTGCAGCACCGCGGGCAGGGGGGCCGCGAAGAACCGCGCGTTTTCCGGTGTGATCTCCGCGCCGCCGGCCAGCCCGACCAGGCGAACGATGCCGGCGACGACCGGGACCGCGCTGAGCGCGATCAGCAGCGCGGGCGCTCGCCACACCCCCTTCTCCGAGGGGATCGTCGTGCTCGACCGTCCTTGTTGTCCGCCCTCCAGGCGCCTGCCGCTCGGCGGCGACAGGGAGGGCGAAGCACAGGACGCCGCAGCGCTCTCATTCATCATGCGCTCGAGCGTAACGATGGCTCCGGTCGCAGAACATCGGCAGAGCGGCCAGATCTGAGCTGGCCGAGAGTTCGACCGTGAAGTCGTACTTTCGGCCGATCAGCTCCGGACGCGATGGGTCTCGTACGCCCAGATGGCGATCTCGACCCGGTTGCGCGCGCCGAGCTTGGTCATGAGGCTGGCGATGTGGCTCTTGACGGTGCTGAGGCTGATGTGGAGCTCGTCGGCGATCTCGGCGTTGGTTCGCCCGCGGGCCACGGTGAGGAGGACCTCCTCCTCCCGGTCGGTGAGGGCCTCCCTCGGTTGCGCTCGCGGCAGGTCGCGCCGGGAGTCGGCGAACGCAGCGAGCAGCCGTGCGGTGATGCTCGGGGCGATCAGGGCGTCGCCGCTCGCGGCGGCGCGGATGGCCTGGGCGAGCAGGTCAGGGCCGGCATCCTTCAGCAGGAAGCCGCGGGCGCCGGCCTTGAGGGCGGCATACACGTAGTCGTCGTGGTCGAAGGTGGTGATCACGACGACGCCGACGGGCCGGTCGACGTTCGGGCCGGCGAGCCGTCGCGTGGCCTCGATGCCATCCATACCGGGCATGCGAATGTCGAACAGGCACACGTCGGGGTGAAGGTCGAGCGCCAGCCGCACGGCCTGGAGTCCGTCGGCGGCGACGCCCACGACCTCGATGTCGGGCTGGGCGTTGAGGATCATCGTGAGTCCGGTGCGGACGATCTCCTGATCGTCGGCGATGATGATTCGAATGCTCATGTGGCCGGTCCTTGTCGAGGCAGCACGGCGGTCACCGCCCAGCCGCGCTCCGGGTTGGGGCCCGCGTGGCACGTGCCGCCGAGCAGCTCCGCTCGCTCGATCATGCCGAGGAGCCCGTAGCCCGCCGAGGCGGGCTGCCGAGCGTGCGTGGGGTCGCCGTCATCGCTGACACGCAGGCGCACCGAGGCACCGTCGACGGTGACTCCGACGTCGATCCGCGTCGCGTGCCGCGCGTGTCGCCGAGCGTTGGTGATCGACTCCTGCGCGAGGCGGTAGATGGCGGCTGAAACAGACGGTGAGAGGTCGTCGAGGTCCCCGGAGATATCGACATGGATCTCGGGGCCTTCGGCGGGCCGCTGGGTCAGGCGCTCGAGGTCCGCGATGCGCGGGTTGGGAGCGAGATCGGCGGATTCGTCTCGCCGCAGGAGCCGGACCATCGCACGCATCTCGGTGAGGGTGCGCGATGCCTCGGTCGCGATGACGCGGAGCGCGTCGAGCGCGGCCTCCGGGTTCGTGGGCGCCGTGGCCAGGCCGGCCTGCGCGCGGATGGCGATGGCCGACACGTGGTGGGCGACCGTATCGTGGAGGTCGCGGGCGAGCTGCTCGCGCTCACGCATCTTCACCTGCTCGATCTCGTGAGAGCGCGCGCGAGCCCGATAGCGGACCGCCGCGCCGAGCGCCATGGCGGAGAGCAGGACGGCGAAGCCCCCGATGACATCGCTCACCTTCGCCTGTTCCGAGAGGAAACGCAGCGACGCCGAGGCCAGCATGAGGGCGGCGCCCATCATGACCTCGCGTCCCGCGCCCCACCGGAGCAGGGAGTAGGGGAGCAACAGCAGGAAGACCGCCGTGTACAGCGAGGGGAGGTCGCTGCCGGTCAAGAGCCGGGCCAGCGCGATGGCTGCGGTCGCGCCGAACAGGATCGAGATCATCAAGAGCGGCCGCGATCGCCGCCACAACACCGTGGGCATGAGCGCGACGCCGACCACCAGCGAGGCGGACGTCCACGACTGTTCCAGCCTCGCGGCCACTTCGAGCAGCCCGATCGCGACGAGCACGCCGAGCAGCCCCCAGTCTCGCTTGCCCGGACCAGGCGGATGCGGTGCGCTCGGCTCGGGCCCTGCGGGGCGAGGAAGATCGCGCGCCTGCCTCATGCGCTTGCAGCCGCCTTCGGGTCATACCCGAGGCTCGGCGACAGCCACCTCTCGGCCTCCTCGACCGTGATCCCCTTGCGCTTCGCGTAGTCCGCGACCTGGTCCCTGCCGAGGCGCCCCACCATGAAATACCGCGCCTCGGGGTGCGCCAGGTAGATGCCGCTCACGCTCGCCGCCGGCAACATCGCGAAGGTCTCGGTCAGCTCGATGCCGACCGCGGGCGCGTCGAGCAGCGCGAACAGCTTGCGCTTCTCGGTGTGATCCGGGCACGCCGGATACCCGAACGCCGGACGGATCCCCCGGTATTTCTCCTGGATGAGCTCCTCGTGGGTCAGCGCCTCCCCCGCGCCGTACCCCCAGTCCTTCCGCGCCCGCGCGTGGAGCAGCTCGGCGAACGCCTCCGCGAGCCGGTCCGCGAGCGCCTTCGCGATGATCGCGCTGTAATCGTCCTTGTCCTTCTCGTACGCGCGCACGACCTCGTCGAGCCCGGTCCCCGCCGTCACCGCGAACGCGCCGACGTGATCGGCGAGCCCGCTCTCCCTCGGCGCCACGAAGTCGGCGAGCGACAGGTGCGGCTTCGCCCCGAAGGCGGCCTTCTCGCCGTCCTCCTCGGCGCCGCCCGCGGCCTTCACCTGCTGCTGTCGCAGCATGTTGAACCGGAGGAGCTCCCGCGAGCGCGCCGCGTCCCCGTAGAGCACGATGTCCCGCTGCTCGCCGCTCGCCGGCCAGAACCCGTAGACGCCCCGCGCCTCGAGCAGCGCGCCGTCGATGATCCGCTGCAGCACCTTCTGCGCGTGCTCGAACAGCTCGCGCGCCGCCTCGCCGTACTGCGGGTGCTCCAGGATCTGCGGATACGGCCCCCTGAGCTCCCACGCGGTGAAGAAGAACGTCCAGTCGATGTACTTGGCGATCTCGGAGAGCGAGAGGTCGTCCACCACGCGCCGCCCCGTGAACGACGGCGCCGCGACGTCCTCGGGCCGCCACGCGATCTTGAGCCGCCCCTCGTCCGCCGCGGCGAGCGTCACGAGCGGCTTCGCCCGCTTCCTCGCGAACAGCTCGCGCAGCCGGGCCTGCTCCTCCCGGTTCTGCGCGTCGAACGCCCGGTGCTTCGCCGCGTCGAGCAGGCTCGACACGACGCCCACGGCCCGCGACGCGTCGAGCACGTGCACCACGGTCCCGCCGAGCTCCGGCGCGATCTTCACCGCCGTGTGCTGCCGGCTCGTCGTCGCCCCGCCGATGAGCAGCGGCAGCCGGATGCCCCGCCGCTCCATCTCGCGCGCCACGCTGACCATCTCGTCGAGCGACGGCGTGATCAGCCCGCTCAGCCCGATCATGTCGGCCTTCTCGTTCAGCGCGGCCTCCAGGATCCTGTCCTGGTGCACCATCACGCCGAGGTCGACCACCTCGTAGTTGTTGCACCCGAGCACCACGCCCACGATGTTCTTGCCGATGTCGTGCACGTCGCCCTTCACGGTCGCCATCACGATCTTCCCCTGATACGACGACTCGCCCGCGGCCTTCTCGGCCTCCATGAACGGCATGAGGTACGCGACGGCCCGCTTCATCACCCGGGCGCTCTTCACCACCTGCGGGAGGAACATCTTCCCGGCGCCGAACAGCTCGCCGACGATCTTCATCCCGTCCATCAGCGGCCCCTCGATGATGGAGAGCGGCCTCTCGTACTTCTTGCGCGCCTCCTCCACGTCCGCCTCGATGAAGTCGACGAGCCCCTTCACGAGCGCGTGCGACAGCCGCTGCTCGACCGGGGCCTCGCGCCAGGCGAGGTCGAGCTCCTTCTTCTTCCCCTTGCCCTTCACCTGCTCGGCGAACTCGACGAGCCGCTCGGTCGCGTCCGGGCGCCGGTTGAAGAGGACGTCCTCCACCCGCTCGAGCAGGTCCTTCGGGATGTCCTCGTAGACCGCGAGCTGCCCCGCGTTCACGATGCCCATGTCCATGCCCGCCCGGATCGCGTGGTACAGGAAGGCCGAGTGCATCGCCTCGCGGACCGCGTTGTTCCCGCGGAACGAGAACGACAGGTTCGACACGCCGCCGCTCACGCGCGCCCCCGGGCAGGTCGCCTTGATGATCCGCGTCGCCTCGATGAAGTTCTTGGCGAACTCGTTGTGCTCCTCGATGCCCGTCGCGATCGCGAGGATGTTCGGGTCGAAGACGATGTCCTGCGAGTCGAAGCCGGCCTCCTCGATGAGCAGCCTGTACGCGCGCTGGCAGATCGCGACCTTCCGCTCCACCGTCTCGGCCTGGCCGAGCTCGTCGAAGGCCATCACCACGACCCCGGTCCCGTAGCGCCGGACGACGCGCGCCTTCTCGAGGAAGTCCTCCGGCCCCTCCTTGAGGCTGATCGAGTTGACGATCCCCTTGCCCTGGATGCACTTGAGCCCCGCCTCGATGACCGACCACTTCGAGCTGTCGATCATGATCGGGATGCGGGCGATCTCGGGCTCGGTGGCGATGAGGTTCAGGAACGTCGTCATCGCCTGCTCGGAGTCGAGCATGCCCTCGTCCATGTTCACGTCGAGGAGGTTCGCCCCGCCGCGCACCTGGTCGAGCGCCACCTCCAGCGCGGTCGTGAAGTCGCCCTTCTTGATGAGATCCATGAACCGGGCCGAGCCCGTCACGTTGGTCCGCTCGCCGATCATCATGAAGTTCGTGTCGGGCCGGAGGACGAGCGTCTCCAGGCCGCTGAAGCGCCCGAAGCCGTCGCGCTCGGCGGGCAGGGGCCGCGGCCTGAGCTCGGCCGTCGCCCGGGCGATCGCGCGGATGTGGTCCGGCGTCGTCCCGCAGCAGCCGCCGACGATGTTCACGAGCCCGCTCTCCGCGAACTCCGCGAGCAGCCGCGACGTCGTCTCCGGCAGCTCGTCGTACTCGCCGAACGCGTTGGGGAGGCCGGCGTTCGGGTGGCAGCTCACCCGCGCCCGGGCGAGCTTCGCGAGATCCGCGAGGTACGGCCGCATGTCGCTCGCGCCGAGGGCGCAGTTGAGGCCGACGCTGAGCGGGCTCGCGTGCTCGACGCTCGTCCAGAACGCGTCGATCGTCTGGCCGGAGAGCGTCCTGCCGCTCCGGTCGGTGATCGTCACGCTGAGCATGATCGGCAGGCGCCGCCCCTTCTCGGCGAAGACCTCCTCCATCGCGACGATGCACGCCTTCAGGTTCAGCGTGTCGAGGAACGTCTCCGCGAGGAGCACGTCGGCCCCTCCGTCGACGAGCCCGCGCGCCTGCTCGGCGAACGCCCGCCGCAGCTCGTCGAAGGTCACCGCGCGGAACGACGGGTCGCTCACGCTCGGCGAGATCGACAGCGTCTTCGGCGTCGGTCCCAGCGAGCCCGCGACGAAGCGCGGCTTGCCGGGCGTGCGCGCCGTCCACGCGTCGGCCGCCTTCCGGGCGATCTGGGCCGCGGTCACGTTGATCTCGTAGGCGAGCGACTCGAGCCGGTAGTCGGCCTGGGCGATCGAGGTGCCCGTGAAGGTGTTCGTCTCGATGAGGTCGGCGCCGGCCTCGAGGTACGCGCCGTGGATCTCGGCGATGACGTCCGGCCGCGTCAGCACGAGGAGATCGCTGTTGCCCTTGAGGTCGATCGCGTGGTCGCGGAAGCGCTCGCCGCGGTAGTCGGCCTCGCCCAGGCCGTAGCGCTGGATCATCGTGCCCATCGCGCCGTCGAGGCACAGGATCCGGGCGTCGAGGAGCTCTTCGATGCGCGCGGCGGGGGGGTCGCTTCCGTTCATGGTCCTGCTCTATGTATCTACTAATCCGGATGAACGGATTAGAGACTGGCGGACCTGCGGGCACGCGTCAAGCGCCGCCTGCGGTCGGCGAGGGCGGCGGTCTTCCTCTGGATCCGAGGCCTCACCTGGTGTGGCCTCACCTGGGACGAGGGGGCGGGCCCCGGGGCGAATGGCGGCTACACCTCGACGGGCGGCGTCGGGTCGATCGCGTACCCCGTTCCGGCTGAGGCACTGGCGGACATCGCTGGAGGTGCGTATCTTTGGCTAGCCCTGAGCACCCCACCCCAGGGCACGGCCGGCCGGGCTCACCGCGCGGTTCGCCTCCAGCGGGGCGAGCGCCCCCTCGGGCAGGGCAGCCGCCCCCGGCCGGACAAAGCACGCAGAGGAGATTTCAGGATGATCACGATCACGCAGAAGGCAGCCGAGAAGGTGATGGAGATCGCGACCGCGGAGGAGCTGATGGGGCAAGGGCTGCGCCTGCGCGTCGTGGGCGGCGGATGCGCAGGCTTCTCCTACGACCTGTACTTCGAGGACAAGCCGACCGAGTTCGACGAGGAGTTCGAGGACCGGGGCATCAAGCTCTACATCGACCCGCTGAGCTACCAGTACCTCGACGGAACCGAGATCGACTACGTCGAGGGCCTCCACGGCTCCGGCTTCAAGTTCAGCAACCCGACGGTGAAGAGCACCTGCGGTTGCGGCTCCTCGTTCTCCGTCTGATCGCGCGCTCGCACTCCGCCTGAACCTCGCGTCCGTCCTGGCTCGCTCCGTCCTTTGGCGGAGCGGCCGACGTGAGATGCACACGAGCCCCTGGGCGTGTCCGCCCGGAGCATCGAGACCTTCCCGGCTCTCTCGTCCCTCCTTTTTGCCTCGGTGCTCGCGCGCGCGAGCCTGAGCGCCGTGCGCTTTGGCTTCGCAGCCACGGTGTACAACCTGCCCGCCCGGGGCGGCATGCCAGCTGCATCGCAGCCTGGGTGGGCTGCTCTCTTCGGTATCTCGAACCAACCACTTCGGCGGCAAGTGCCGGCGAAGCGATCAACGCGATCGAGGCCCGGCGTCGGCCGGCCTCGACAGCAGGAGCCGAGGTCCGGCGTCGGCCGGCCTCATCAACCGAACCGGGGTCTTCGGACCTCGAAGGAAACCCTGTGCAAACGTCCCGAGATCAGGCCAGCGCGGTTTCGCGCTACATCACGCATGTTCGGCAGATCCCGGAGCTGTCGCGCGAGGACGAAGTCGAGCTCGCTCGACGGTGGCGGGACCACGGCGACGAGCGGGCCGCGGCCGCTCTCGCGCTCGCGAACCTGAGGCATGTTGTCTCGATCGCGATCAGCTACCGGCGTTACGGGATCCCGCTCGCCGATCTCATCGCCGAGGGGAACTTCGGGATCGTCCACGCGATCCGCAAGTACGACCCGGACCGTGGAAATCGCTTCGTGACCTACGCGGCCTACTGGATCCGGGCGTACATACTGAACCACGTCATTCACTCCTGGAGCCTGGTCGGCGTGGGCTCGGGCCCGCTCCGCTCGAAGATGTTCTTTCGCCTGCGGCGGGAGCGGGCGCGCATCGCGGGCCTCGTGGGCGAGGGGGAGGAGGGCGATCGGCTGCTGGCCGAGAAATTCGGCGCGCCCGCGGAGAAGGTGCTGGAGATGGCCCACCGGCTCGAGGCCCGGGACGTCTCGCTCGACACGAAGGTGTTCGAGGACGGCGCCCGGTCGCTGGTCGATACGCTGCCGGCGGACGACCAGGACCAGGAGGAGCGCTTCTCCCGCGCGGAGGAGGGGGCGCTGCTCCGCGAGCGGCTGACGCAGGCCGTGGAGAACCTCGACCCGCGCGAGCGGTACATCGTCGAGACCCGGATGATGGCGGATCCGGAGGAGGAGCTGTCGCTCGCCGAGATCGGGCGCCGCCTCGGGGTGTCGCGCGAGCGAGCTCGGCAGCTGGAGGCGCGCGCAAAGAAGAAGCTGCGCGACCGTCTCCAGCCGCTCGCAGCGTAGCGACTTGCCACAGGTGAGCGGCGGGCGAGCACAAAAGCACGGAGCCCCGCCGAGGCGAGGCTCCGTGGTCGCAGGGGACGTAAGCCGAGTTCTGTTGCGCGGGGGGTCGCCCCCCTTGCGCCGGCGATCATTCCTCTAGGACGCGCGTTGCCACGCGCCTCAAGCAGCCAACCCGGAGGCATGGGGCGGGCAACCCTTGCCGCGGCGGCGGTTGCCGCCGCGGACGCCTCCCTACGCGGCCTTGCTCCAGGTGGGGTTTGCCGTGCCGCCCTTGTTGCCAAGGGCGCGGTGGGCTCTTACCCCGCCGTTTCACCCTTGCCGCGCGGCGAGCCCCTCACGGAGCGCGCGGCGCGGCGGTCTGTTCTCTGTGGCACTTTCCTCGAGATCGCTCTCACCGGGCGTTACCCGGCACCCTGCCCTGCGGAGCTCGGACTTTCCTCCCGCGACCGGGCTTCCCCGGCCGCCGGCGATCGCCTGTCCCGCTGCGACGCGGCGAACATAGTCAAGAGACGGCCGAACGCCAACACCTCCGCGCGGCGCCCGCCACAGGCTGCCCCTTCGCTCAGGTGCGGCGGAGCTTCTGCGCCATCTGGGCGCCCAGCTCGGCCGAGCGGTTCGACGCGGTCTCGACCGCGTCGATCAAGGTGCGCCGGAGCCCGCCTGCCTCCAGCGTGTGGAGCCCCGCGATCGCCGTGCCGCCGGGGCTCGTCACCATGTCCTTCAGGCGGCCGGGGTGCTCGCCGGTCTCGAGCTGGAGCTTGGCGGCGCCGTACACCGTCTGCGCCGCGAGCAGCAGCGCCACGTCCCGGCCGAGGCCGACCTTCACGCCGCCGTCGGCCAGCGCTTCGATGATCAGCATGATGTACGCGGGGCCGCTGCCCGACAGGCCGGTCACCGCGTCGAGCAGCGACTCGTCGAGCACGACCACGCGGCCGACCGCCTGGAACAGGGTCCGCGCGATCTCGATGTCGTCGCTCGTGGCGTGGCTCCCGGCGGAGATCGCCGTGGCGCCGGCCAGCGCGATCGCGGCGGTGTTCGGCATGCTGCGGATGACGCGCGCGCCCTCCGGCAGGCGGGCCTCGATGGCGTCGATCGGCACGCCGGCCGCCACCGAGATGACGACATCCGTGCGGCCCAGCCCCGACGAGAGGGGGGCGAGGATGCGATCGACGATCTGCGGCTTGACGGCGATGACGAGGACGTCGGCCCACTGGCAGAGCGCCTCGTTGTCCTCCGTGGTCTCGATGCCATACCGCGTGTGGAGGAACGAGAGCCGCTCGCTCTTGAGATCGCTCGCCCGGATCTGCTCCGCGCCCACGGCGCCCCCCTGGAGCAGGCCTCGGATGAGCGCCTCTGCCATGTTCCCGCCGCCAAGAAACCCGATCTTGCGCCCTCGCAGCCGGCCGTCGTCGCTCCCCATCGCCAGGCTCACCTCCAAGTGCGCGCACCCTAGCAGCCCTGCCGAGCCCGCGGTTCAAATCTCGACGGTCATCGCCGCCGGCGCGGCGTGCTGCCATGGACGGGCGGGCGGACGCGCGGCGCGCCTTCCCCCCGCGCGCGGCGAGCGCCCTTGTCAGCGGACGCCGTGGCGTTATCTGTGCGGCGGAATGAACGCAGTCGGCTCCCTGTTCGCCGAACGCAGGACGGGACCTTTCGACTGCCCGACGGAGATTCCATGATTCAAGCGGTTTCCTATCGCTCTCGCGCTTCGGCCTTCGCGCTGCTCTCGATGGCGGCGCTGGCGTTCGGTGGGTGCGGCCAGCAGGCGCACGCCACGCCCCCCTCCACCCAGGCTGCCGCCGCCTCGCCCCCCGGTGCAGCGCCGCCGCCCGTCTCGACCGTGACGCTTCCGCCGGCGCCGGTGCCGGCCACCTTCGATGTCGCGGCGCTGTCCGAGCGGGTCAGGCCGATGGTCGTCAACATCACGACGATGCATGAGTCGCGCGGTCCCGAGGGGCTCGATCCCTTCGAGTACTTCTTCGGCCCGCAGGGCGGCGGCCGGCTCAACCCGCGGGGCCCGCGGCCGCCGCAGACGGCGCTCGGGACCGGCTTCATCATCGATCCGAGCGGCTACGTGGTGACGAACGAGCACGTCATCCACGACGCGTCCGGCGTCCGCGTGCGGCTCGCCGACGAGCGGGAGTTCGAGGCCGAGGTCGTCGGGCGCGATCCCAAGCTCGATCTCGCGCTCCTCCGGCTGAAGGGCGCGAACGGCCTGCCCGTGGCGCCGCTCGGGACGAGCGAGCAGCTGCGGGTCGGCGAGCACGTGCTGGCGGTCGGCAACCCGTTCGGGCTCGGCCACACGGTCACGCTCGGCATCGTCAGCGCGAAGGCGCGCGCGATCGGCGCGGGGCCGTACGACGACTTCATCCAGACCGACGCCTCGATCAACCCGGGCAACAGCGGCGGGCCGCTGTTCAACTGGCGGGGCGAGGTCGTCGGCATCAACACCGCGATCCGGGCGGGCGCGAACGGCATCGGCTTCGCGATCCCGGTCGACGCGCTGAAGGACGTGCTCCCGCAGCTCCGCGAGAAGGGGCACGTCGAGCGCGGCAAGCTCGGCCTCCTGTTCCAGCCCGTCACGCGCGAGCTCGCCGCGGCGCTCCAGCTGGACGCGCCCAGGGGGGCGCTCGTCGCCGAGGTCGAGCCGGGCGGCGCCGCCGCGCGCGCAGGCATCAAGCCGGGCGACGTGATCGTGGACGTGAACGGCGTGCCGATCCACCACGCCGAGGAGCTTCGGCGCAACGTGGCGCGCAACGCGCCCGGCGCCGAGATCGAGGTGACCGTGGTGCGCGCCCAGAAGCGGCACGAGCTCCGGGCCAAGCTGGACGCGCTGCAGGACGAGGAGGGCGACGCGGCCAGCCGCGCGCGGCCGAGCCAGGGCGCCCGGCCCGAGCGGCAGCAGAGCGACGAGAAGCTCGGCATCCAGATCTCGGACGCGCCCGGCGGCGGGGTGCGGGTCGACGGGTTCGCGTCGGGCAGCAACGTCCAGGATCTCCAGGTGGGCGACGTGATCGTCGAGGTGAACAGCACCCCCATCAAGGACAGCGCCGGCCTCCGCGTGGCCATCACCAAGGTCAAGGAAGGGTCGACGGCGCTCCTCAAGGTGCGGCGCGGGAAGGTCGTCCAGTTCGCGGCCGTGCCCATCCCCGCGCGCTGATCCTGCGGCGCGGCCGGCGCGCGCCGGTCTTTCCCGATCACCCCACGCCTTGCCGTCGGCCGGCGGTCTCTTCTCCTCCCTCGGGCGCGTTCGCAGGCGAGGCGTCCGCGGCGCGCGCCGCCTCCATGAGCGCGCGCTTCTCCGCCTCCGTCTGCTTCACGCGCTCCTCGAGCACGTCGGCGCCGAGGTAGCGGAAGACATAGATGCCCCCCACGAACATGCAGAGGAACAGGGCGAGCACCCGCCAGATGACGATGTACGGCACCACGAACGCGCCCTGGACCCAGGGCGACATGAGCGCGTTCGAGCCGAGCTCGGCGACGCCGCTCGCGCCGGGCGTGGGGCTCATGTAGAGCGCGAAGTTGAGCAGCGTCTGGGTCAGGACGACCTGGACGATCGGCGGGCCCACCGAGACGAAGGTCGAGGGCGACGTCGGGATGCCGAGCCCGAGCAGGATGAAGTAGGCGACCGCGAACCGCGACCAGAAGAAGCCGAACGTGAGCAGCAGCGCGGCGGCGTAGGCGCGCTTGCCGCGGCGCATGTAGACGCGGAAGCCCTCGTGGAACTCGTCCACGCTCCGCAGCAGGCGCGCGGTCATGGCGCCGGGCGCGGCGAGCGCGGCGTCGGCGCGGGCCCGCAGCCGGGGCACGCGCCGGGCGCCGAGCAGCGCGGCGCGCAGGAGCCCCCCGAACGGCACCGACAGCGCGCGCACGATCGCCTTGAGGAGCGGCGGGTACGCCGCCGCGACGATCAGCGCGACGAGCGCCGAGCCGAACATGGTCACGGTGAAGAAGAGCAACCACTCGATCTGCGGCCCCCCGTGCATGACAAGCATCCCGTTCTGCCGCAGCGCGAAGAGGGTCAGGGCCGAGAGGAGAAAGAACGAGACCGTGCACGAGGCGGTGAGCAGCTCCGCCGTGGCCACGTCGACGAGCCGCATGCCGCCGTGGACGAGCACGGCGGCCTGCGAGGGCGCCGCGCCGGCCTGCCCCGGGGTCACGCCGGCGCAGAACATCAGCACGAACTCCGAGGTCACCGCGGTGCGGAAGCTGAGCCCGGGCCAGAGCACGCGCCCGAGGACCCAGATCCTGAGGCCTCCGAACACGCCCTCTTGCAGCGCCAGCACGGCGCCGACGAGCAGCCAGCCCGGCCGCACGTGCGCGAGCCCGGCGGCGAGGCTCTCCTGCTTGTCGTGGATCTCGCTGTAGAGCACGTAAGCGAACGACGCGAGCGTGAGCGTGACGACGACCTGGATGCCTCGGATCAGGGTGGCGCGGTTCATACGGGGGCGCGCAGCCGGGGTGATCGCTGCGCATGCCCCCTATACCCTGTCGCCGGCGCTCGCGACCGTCATGCGGCGCTCCGCCCGGCGCGCGAGACGCGTCCCGGGGCGGCCTCGACCGCAGGACGAGCGTGGCCGATGCGAATGACGCTTCGCGGGAGCGTTCCTTGGGTTGTCCAGCGCTCGTCCGGCGCGGCGCGCGTCGACGTTCGTGGTCGCCGCGAAGCGCGGCTCTCGCGCGCGTTCCGCGGCTCTCGAGACCGGGGCGAGGAAGATGTCTATTGTCTATTGCGTCGCCGAGGAGGGCTCGCGATGCTGGCCGCCTCATGGCGGCACGTAAGATCGCTATCAATACCGGAGGCGGCGATGCGCCCGGGCTCAACGCTGTGATCCGCGCGGCCACGCTCGCCGCGATCGAGCGTGGCTGGGAGGTCTGGGGGATCCGGCAGGGCTACCGCGGGTTGCTCGACGACTCTCCGGACGGGCTCATCCGGCTGGACCGCGAGCGGGTGCGGGGCATCGCGCACCTCGGGGGCACCATCCTGGGCACCGTGAACCGCGGCGATCCGTTCCACTATCCGATGCCGGGCGAGCACGGGCTCGTGCCGCGGGATCGGTCCGAGGATCTCGTGCGGCGGTTCCGCGCGCTCGGGTTCGACGCGCTCATCGCGGTGGGCGGCGACGGCTCGATGCGGATCGCGCACCAGCTCCTCGAGCGCGGGCTGCCCCTCGTCATCGGCGTGCCGAAGACGATCGACAACGACGTCTGCTGCACCGACGTCACGTTCGGCTTCGACACGGCCGTTTCCATCGCGACCGAGGCGCTCGATCGGCTCCACACCACGACCGAGGCGCACGAGCGGATCATGGTCGTGGAGGTGATGGGGCGGCACGCGGGCTGGATCGCGCTCAACGCCGGGATCGCCGGGGGCGCCGACGTCATCCTGATGCCGGAGATACCGTTCCAGTACGAGCCGATCGCCGAGAAGATCCGCCTCCGGGATTCGCGCGGGCGGCGCTTCTCCATCGTGGTGGCGGCGGAGGGGGCGTGCTCGCAGGGGGGAGAGCTGGTCATCAAGGACGCGGGCGACGCCTTCCGCCGCGCCGCCGTCCTCGGGGGCGTGGCGGAGCGCGTCGCCAAGGAGCTCGCCACCCGCACGGGCAAGGAGGCGCGCTCGATGGTGCTCGGCCACCTGCTGCGCGGCGGCGGACCCACGACGGCGGACCGCTTGCTCGCGCTCCGCTTCGGCGCGGCCGCGATGCGCGCCCTCGTCGAGGACTGCGGGAGCGGGATGGTCGCGCTGCGGGCGAACCGGATCGAGCTGGTCTCCCTCGACGACGTGGCCGGCAAGACGAAGACGGTGCCGCTCGATTCGGACGCGGTCGTCACGGCCCGTGAGATGGGCCTGTGCTTCGGAGACGAGCCGTCCGACCATTTCGCCGCCACCTGATCCGGGGCGCGCGGGTGTGCTGCTGTCGGCCGTCGGCCCGGCAGGAACCGTGGCGGATTGTCCAGATTCGCCCGCCGCCGGGGGTCCTTCGCGCGGCGCGCCGCCGGCCGGACGGCCCGAGCGTGGCGACCCGCCTCGTGTTTGACACTCGTCGAAGGGGGCCGATATCTTGGGTTCCCCTCCGAACCCGCGCACACCCCGGAACATGACGAAAGTCCTCGTATTTGAGAGTGATCCGGCGTTTGCCGGGGAGCTCCGCACGGAACTGGGCCGCCTCGGCTGCACCGTTCAGGTCGTCGACGACGGCAACGTCGGCCTGCAGGCAGCCGCGGCCGATCGCCCCGACCTCATCCTGCTGTCGATCGAGCTGCCGCGCATGAACGGCTTCTCGGTCTGCAACAAGCTCAAGAAGGACCTGCAGCTCAAGGACGTCCCGCTCGTCATCATGTCGAGCGAGTCGAGCGAGGAGACGTTCGAGCAGCACCGAAAGCTCAGGACGCGCGCGGAGGACTACATCCACAAGCCGATCGCGTTCGGCGAGCTCCTCGAGCACATCCGCAACCATGTCCCGCTCGACGGCGACGACGCGGAGGCCGATCCGATCATGATCGATGAGGCCGAGGTGCTCGAGGCCGACATCGACGAGGACTCCGGGGATCCCACGATCATCACCGCGGCGGTGGGCTCGAACGGCACGCCCGCGAGCGTCGCGCCGCCGGCGCCGTCGGCTGTGCCGAGGCCGCCATCCGTCGCGCCGAGGCCGCCGTCCGTCGCGCCGAGGCCGCCGTCCGCCGCGCCGAGGCCGCCGTCCGCCGCGCCGCCGTCGCCGTCCGCCGCGCCGCCGTCCGCCGCCGCCCAGGAGCGTGGGCGGGCGCCAGGACCGACGAAGCCTCCTCAGGCCGCCGTCGTGAGGTCGGATTCCCGCAGGTCGGATGAGGACATCGAGGAGTTCATCGGCGGCGCGTTCACCCGGTTGATCCGCGACGAAGAGGAGGAGCCGACCGACGTCAGGCCCTCGGTCGCGCCGTCGACGCGGACGCCGTCGGTCGCGCCGTCGACGCGGACGCCCTCGGTCGTGCCGTCGACGCGGACGCCCTCGGTCGTGCCGTCGACGCGGACGCCGACGTCCACCGGCACGCCCCTGCCAGCCTCGGTGCCCCCGCCGGTGAGCTCGTCGCCGGTGGCCACCTACCGCGCCCCGGTCTCCGAGCGCGGGGGCGCCTACCGCGCCCCGGTCTCCGAGCGCGGGCGGCTGACCCCGGCGCCGCCGGCGCCGCATCGCTCCGACGCCGACGCGGGCGAGATCGAGCGCCTGCGCGCCGACCTGGACAGGTCCAAGAGCGAGATCGTCCGCCTCTCCAAGGAGGTGGCCGCTGCGCGCGCCACGTCGCTCCGCCTCGAGGGCGAGATCTCCACGGCGAACGACGGCAGCCAGGAGGCGGTCCGCCTGCGGCGCGAGCTCGACGAGCTCAAGGCGAAGCTCGCGGCCGGCGGCAGCGGCTCCAGGCCCGGCGGCGTGTCGAGCCGCGAGTTCCTCGATCTGCGCGAGGCGCTGAACAAGAAAGACAAGGAGATCCTCGCGCTCCGCGACCAGATGTCGCGCAAGGACAAGGAGCTCCTGGAGCTCCGGGATCAATCGCTGTCGCTCGATCGGGAGAAGGCCGATCAGGTCGACAGGATCCTGGAGCTCGAGCGTGCGAGCGAGGACCTCGACGGGCAGCTCGCGTCGCTGCGCGCCGACAAGGAGCTCGCGGCGAAGCGCGCCGACGACTTCAAGGCGCGCGCCGAGAAGATGCAGGCGCAGGTCGTCGCCCGCGACACGGAGGTCTCGGCGGCCCGGCAGGCCCTGATGAGCGCGGAGGCCGCGCACACCGAGGCGCTGCGCTCCGCGGCGGACGAGAGGGCGCAGGCGATCGCGGCCGTCGAAGCGTCGGCGCGGCGCGAGATCGAGGAGAGCGCGCAGGCGGAGCGGGAGCGCTTCGAGCAGGCGACGGCGGCGCACCGGACGGAGGTCGAGAGGCTGAACGCCGAGCACGCCGCCCGCGTGGAGCAGCAGGCCGCCGAGCAACGCGCCGCCGCCGACAGGCTGGCCGGCGAGCACGCCGCGGCCATCGACAAGCAGGCGGCCGAGCATGCTGCGGCGCTCGATCGGGTGAGGGCCGAGCATGCGGCGCTGGCGGATGGCCTGAGGGCCGAGCACGAGGCCGCCCTGGACGGCGTGAGGACCGAGCACGCCGCGGCCGTGGATGACCTGAGCACGGAGCACGCTGCGGCGCTGGACCGGCTGCGGGCGGAGCACGCCGCGGCGGTCGAGGTCTCGCAGGGCGAGCACGAGGCCGCCGTCGAGGCGCTCCGGCGCGAGCACGCGGGCGAGACGGAGCGGCGCGACCGGGAGCACGCCGCCGGGCTGGACGCGGCGCGCGCCGAGCACGCGGCCGGGCTGGACGCGGCGCGCGCCGAGCACGCCGCCGCCGTCGAGCGGATCAACGCGGAGCACGCGGCCGCGCTGCAGGGGGTGCGCGCCGAGCAGGTCGCCGCCGTCGAGCGGCAGCAGGCCGAGCACGCCGCCGCGGTGGAGGCGCTGCGGGGCGACCACGCGACCGCCGTCGAGGCGCTGCGGCGCGAGCATGCGGAGGACGGGGAACGGCGCGATCGCGAGCACGCGGCCGCGCTGCTCAGCCTGCGAACCGAGCACGCCCGCGCCATCGAGGGACAGGCGAACGAGCACGCGCAGGCGCTCGAGGCGGCGCGAGACGACTTCGCGGCGCGGCTCGCAGGCCGAGAGCGCGAGCTCATCGAGGAGCGCGAGCAGGCCGTCCGCGCCGCCGAGCACGCGCATGCGGCTCGGGTGTCCGAGCTCGAGGCGCGCGCCGCCGACCGGCAGGCGCAGATCGAGGCGGCGCACGCGCAGGCGCTCGCCGACCTCCGCGGCGTACACCAGGCCGAGATCGCCGAGCGCGAGTCCGCCTGGACGGCGCAGAAGCACGAGCTGGACGAGATCGCCCGCGGGCTCTCCACCGAGCTCGGGCAGGCGCGCAACCAGGTGGCGCACCTCGAGGCCCGCTCGCGCGACCTCGAGCAGCAGCTGGAGCAGCGCACGGGCGAGCTGTCCACCCGCGTCGAGGAGCGCGATCGCCTGCTGGGCGAGCTCGCCGAGCGGGCGCGCGCCGTCGAGGCGCTCCAGGGCCGGCTCACCGAGGCCGAGCAGCGGGAGAGCGAGCTCGGCGCGCAGCTCTCGCACCGGACCGAGGAGCGCGACACGTTGAGGACGCAGGGCGAGCAGCTCGCCGAGCAGCTGGCCGTCGAGCGTGCCCGACTGCAGAAGGCGCGCTCGAAGTGGGGCGAGGACCGCGCCTCGCTGGAGCGCGCACGGGAGGCGCTCGCCTCCGCGCTGTCGCAGATCGATCAGGGCGAGGCGCTGTCGATCGAGTGAGCCGGCGGCGCTCGCTGGCGGGGCGGGGGGCGGTCAGCGCGAGAGCGCGGCCGCCCCGAACGCCTCGGGCAAGAGCGCTGCCAGCGAGGTGAGCCGAGGCGCCACGCTGCCGCCCCCGGCGGCGATGAGGCGGATCGGGAGATCGACGGCGAACTCGGCGAGGGTCTGCCGGCACATGCCGCACGGGCTGCCGAGGACGGGCCCGCTGGTGGCGACGGTGAGCGCGATCGGGTCGCGCTCGCCGGCCGCGACCATCTGCGCGATGGCCGAGCGCTCCGCGCAGAGGGTGAGCCCGTACGAGGCGTTCTCGACGTTGCAGCCGGCGAACACGCGGCCCGACCGCACGAGGATCGCCGCGCCGACCCAGTAGCCCGAGTACGGCGCGTGCGCCCGCTCCCGGACGGCGAGGGCCGCCCCATCGAGCGTGTCCCAGTCGATCGCCTGCGCCGCCTCGGTCGCGGCGGGCGCCTCGACGGCGTCCTGCGGAGCGCGGCTCACGACGCGGGGCTCCCGGCCGCGGCGCCTTCGCCGGCGCGGCGGACCCACGCCGAGAGCAGCGCCGTGAACCGGGCGCGCGCCTTCCGGGCGGTCTCCTCGACCTCCTTGTGGTCGAGCTCGCGCTGCGTCAGGCCCGCCGCGAGGTTCGTGATGCACGAGATGGCCGCGGCCGGCACGCCCATGTGTCTGAGCGCGATGATCTCCGGGACCGTGCTCATCCCGACCGCGTCTGCCCCGAGCGTGCGCAGCATCCGGATCTCGGCGGGTGTCTCGTACGTCGGCCCGAGCAGACCGGCGTAGACCCCCTCGCGCAGCGAGACGCTCGCGTCGCTCGCCGCCGCCCGCGCGAGCTCGAGCAGCCTGGGATCGTGCGCGTAGGTCATGTCGGGGAAGCGCTTGCCGAGCGCGTCGTCGTTCGGCCCGAGGAGCGGGTTCACCCCCATCAGGTTCAGGTGATCGGTGAGCAGCATGAGGTCGCCGGCGGCGAAGCCGGGGTGGATGCCGCCCGCCGCGTTCGTCAGGAGCACGGCGCGACAGCCGAGCCGCGCGAGCACGCGCACGCCGAACGCGACCTTCGCCGGCGGGTGCCCCTCATAGAGGTGCGCGCGCCCCTGCAAGCAGGCGACCGGCACGTCCCCGACGCGCCCGGCGCAGAGGAAGCCGGCGTGCCCCTCGACGGCGGGCCGAGGCATGCCGGGGATCTCCGCGTACGGGACCTTCACGAGCCCGGAGAGCTCGTCGCCCCAGCCCCCGAGCCCTGATCCCAGCACCACACCGATGCTCGGAGGCGCCGGAATTCGTTGGTGAATGATGCGCGCTGCTTCGTCGAGCTCGGCCAGGAGGGTCACCGCGACAAGCTAGCCGAGGGCGACGCGGGAGGTAAACGTCGCAGATGCACAGCGGCACCGAGCGTGGTAGGGTCGCCGCCCTTTCGGGGCAAGTGACGACGATGGGCACCAAGATCGAAAATTTCTTGAAGGAACAGAAGATCGACCCCCGCCGCATCATTGCGGTGTCGGTCAAGATCGAGCGGCTGCAGCCGGAGGATCGGGCGATCCGCCTGACCAAGCGGCTGGCGCGCAGCAGCGAAGACGCTGCGAAAAAGAAGGAGGCCGCAAGCACCAAGAAGCCGCGCAGCGGCCGCCCGGTGACCGACCGCACGCTGGGCGCGGCGCTGCAGGGCAAGCCGATCAGCGGCCCTGCGAAGACGCGCCTGCTGCGCGCGGTCAACCGCATCCTGGAGCAGAAGAAGCAGGAGAAGATCGAGCTGTCGGCGCTCTTCGAGCTGCCGAAGAAGGCTGGCGCCGCGGCGGAGGGCGCCGAGGCCGCGGGCTGACCCGGCCGGACGACCCGGGCACCCCCACGGTTTTTTCCGTCGCCCGGCTTGAGCGCACGTCGGCCTGAGGCCGAAGCGGGCTCAAGCCGGGCATTTTTTTGTCCAGGGCCTGAAGCCGGTCGCTACGCGCGATCGCGGCGTCGCGAGCCCAGCTCGAGCAGGTCAGCGGCGACGAGGGCCACGGTCAGCGACACGGCGATGAGGATCATGCGCCGGAAGGTCGCGCCGATGTGCCCGGAGGAACAACTTTTGTGCGTTTCCGGGCGTCATCGCGGCCCGGGGCGGCGCTGCACGGGCTACCGGCGCTTCGCAGCGCCATGAATGGTCCGGCTGCTCGGTGCATCGGAGACCTTCGTGCATACCGTGGCGGTCGAGACGGGGGCGTTCTGGGCGCACCTCCCGCGGTCGTTCTTTCCCCTCTGGGGGGCGCCGAACGGCCGCGCGGACGCCCCGGCCGCGCAGGACGCGCGCGTGGCGCTCGACGCGGCGCTCGCGCGCCATGACCTGTCTCGCCGTCCGGCGCTCGTTGTCTCGCCATCGAGCTCCATGAGCGCCGAAGGGGCGGATAGGCTTCCGCCCGTGATCGAGCCCGACGACGTGGGCGAGTGGATCCGTCGCTTCCAGAGCGGTGACCCCACGGCCTTTGCCGAGATCTTCCGGCGTTATCGCCGCGACGTCGCGCGGCTCGTCTTCAGGATGCTCGGGCCGACCGCCGACGTGGAGGACGTCATCCAGGAGGTGTTCATCCAGGTGCACCGGAGCCTGGGGGACTTCCGGGGGCAGTCGAAGTTCTCGACGTGGCTCCACCGGGTGACGGTCAACGCGGTGCTGATGGCCCGGCGCGCGGCGCGCTCCCGGCCGGTGTTCGCGGGCGAGCCCAGCATCCATCTCGAGGCCGACCGCGGCATGCTCCCGGACGAGGACGCCGCTCGCGCTCGCAGGATCGACGCCTTCCGACGGGTGCTGGAGCGCCTCCCCGAGAAGAAGCGGGTCGTCTACGTCCTCCACGAGCTCGAGGGGATCGCGCCCACCGAGATCGCGGAGATCGTCGGCGCCCCGGTCCTGACCGTCCGGACGCGGCTGTTCTATGCGCGCCGGGAGATCGAGGCGATGATGCGCGCCGAGCCCGCGCTCGCCCAGCTCGCCGTCGAGCTGGCCGAGGGCGGCGCGGACAAGGTGGACGCCACAGGTCCGGAGGCGACGCGCGAACGGGTTTCGATAGGGGCCGCCGCTGTGGGGTATCCCGCGGCGGATCAAGCGGCTGTCGACGCGGAGGACATGTGAGCGGCGCAAAGCAGTACGAGCGGGCACGGGAGCACATGGACCGGCTGCTCCGCGCCGAGGAGCCTCCGGAGCCTCGCTGGGACGCCATCGAGCGCGAGCTGTTCGCGCGGATCGATCGGCCCTCTTCGGAGCGTCGCGTGCGTCGCGCCGCTCCGCCGCAGCGCTCGCCGCTCGGGCGCGCGCTCGCGTTCGCGGCGGCCGCGGCGGCGATCGCGTTCGCGGTCCTCGCGGCCGGGCGCTCCGCCCCGCCCGTCGTGGCGACGTCGACGCCGCCGCGCGCCCGCGATCTCGCGGACGTGCCCAGGGCGGCCGGGGCGGCCGACGACCTGGATTTTCGCGCCCTCCGGCCAGGCGACTCCGTCGAGACGGCGACCCACGCGATCTCCTTCGCCGATGTCGGGTCGGTGCGCTGGACGCTCTTGCCGGACAGCCGCGCCGTGGTGCGCGTCGTGGGCGCGGCGGGGGTCGGCCACGTGATCGCGCTCGAGCGGGGCTCGGTGCGGGCCGACGTCGTCACGCGCGCGCCCGAGGAGGGGCTCGTCGAGGCGTTCGCCGTCGAGGTGGACGGCACCCGCGTCGCGGTGCACGGCACGCTCTTCACCGTGACCCGCCTGGAGGATCGCGTGGAGGTCGACGTGGAGCACGGCACCGTCGCGGTCGGTCCCGCGGCGTACCGCGGCGCGACCACCGCGCACCTGCTCGTCGGTCCGTCGCGCGGCACCTTCTCGCTCGACGGCGGCCGCGAGGCGCGCCTCCTCCAGCGCCCCGCGCCGCAGGACAGCGCCCCCGCCGCGCCCCCGGAGCCGGCGCGTCCGCCTGCGTCGCCCCGGCCGACCGCCGGCGTGCGTCCGCCGAGCGGAGCTGCTGCGGCCCCCGTGGCCGTCGCTCACGTGGAGGAGCCCGCCGCGCCCGCCTTCTCGGCGGTCGCCGAGCCGGCCGCCCCGGTGGTCGACGAGCCGCCTCCGCCGTCGGCGACCGAGCCGTCGCTGGCCGTCGCAGAGCCGGTCCCCGACCCGCAGGCGACCTCTCACCCGCCGGCGCTGACGTCAGCGTCCGTGCAGTCGCTGCTGTCGAGCTGTTTCGCGCGCGAGAGCGCTGGCGGTTCGTCCTGGGTCCGCAGGTCGATCGTCTCGACGCTGCGCATCTCCGTGCACCCGGACGGCAGCGTCGCCGCCCTGCGCTTCGACCCGCCGCTCCGGCCCGCGCTGCAGGCCTGCGCTGCAGGCCTCTACCAGGGTCGCTTCGCGGAAGGCCCGAGGCAGCTCGCCATCCCGTTGACGATCGAGGACTGAGCGCGGCCGTCGCGCGGAGCGCTGCCCGTCGTCCGCGCGGAGGCTCAGAGCGAGCCGAGGAGCTGCGTGAGCGCGTAGGTCTCCCGCGCGCCCATCACCCCGAACTGCACCCCCATCCCCTCGGAGGTGGTCCATCGCACGACCGACGGGATCGCGGCGGCCTGCTTCAGGCCCGCCAGGGACAGCAGCACCTCGATGGTCGCTCCGAAGGGAGCGGGTGAGCTGGTCTTGATGAACATCCCGCCGAGGCTGATGTCGCGGCATGTCGCATCGACGCGCGGGCCGTCGCCGATCCGGAACGCGATCGAGAGCTCGATGGGCTTGCGCGGGTGCTTGCGGTGATCTGGCACGTGCCTCGCTGGCTAGGTGCGCGGCGCTGGAGGTCGCCGCGTGGGGTATTCTGAAGCGCAGAGGAGACGATCAATGTCGCGAGCCGAGAGCGTCGCTGTCAAGCGCCGGGAGCCGCGCTCGGCTCGGTCGAGCCGCAGCCGGGCCGTCGCGTCTTCCGCCGCATCTTCCGCCGCGTCGCCGCGCGCGGAGGGCGCCGCGGAGCGCCGCGGCTGGAAGCGGCACCTCGAAGGCTGGGAGCCGGGGCTCGTGGCCATCTTCATCGCGGGCTCCGCGGCCATCCTCGCGGTGCCGCGATCGGTCGAGCCCGCCGAGCTGCCGCTGCCGCTCGCCGACGCGCAGGCCCTCGCGCGGGCGCGGGACGCGGACATCGCGCGCGCCGGCGAGGCCGAGCAGCTCGGGCTCGACGCCGAGGTGCGCGAGCTCGGCTCCGCCATCCGCGCGTTCGGGGTCGTGGACGCCGACGCGGATCACACCGAGGCCGAGCTCCTCGCCGCGCGCAAGCGCGTGCTCGAGGCCGTGGGCCCCGCGCTCGCCCAGGGGGACGAGGCGGTGCTCCGGCTGCGGGCCTACCAGATGAGCTCGTTCGTCCGCGAGGTGCGCCGCTTCGAGGCGACTGGCGAGGAGTCCGACGAGCTCCGCGAGCTCGGCGGCAATTTCATCGGGCTGCTCCGCCGAAACACATGGCTGAGGCGAGGGGAGGCGGGGCTGCGCGGCGGCGGCGAGGCGCGCCGCATCGCCATGGATGGCGCGGTGCTCGGGGTGCTCTTCAAGAAGCGCTGGGGCGCCATCGTGGGCCTCCAGCGCGCTCCGTTCGGGGTGGCGCTCGACGAGGAGCGCGCGCTGTTCAAGTTCCTGCTGTCGCACCCGCTCGGCGGGGGCGGGAGGAGCGCGCAGGATCTCGCGGCGCCTCCCGCCGCGGAGGCGGCGGAGCGCCCGGAGCAGCAGGCCGGCGAGCCGGGGCCGCGCTCGCCCGCGGCGGCGCTCCGCGCGGCGGCGCTCCGCGCGGCGGAGGCGCAGCGCGCCGAGGAGCACTATCGCCTGAAGAAGATCGACGAGCTCGCCGCGCTCGACCCGGAGTATCCCAGGCACCTCGCCCGCGGCGTCACCCTCTACCGGCTGGGGAAGTTCGTGCAGTCGGCGGAGGCGTTCCGCAGCCACCTGGAGCAGCACCCCGACGGGGCGTACACGCTGCGGGCGCAGAACCACCTGCGCGCGGCGCTGGAGCGCGCGAGCGAGGAGACGTTCTAGCGGACCGAGCGCCGCGCTCGAGGAGCGACTCGAGCAGGCGGCGCCGAGCCGCTACGGGCCCCTGCGCATCCCGCCTGGGCGGTGAGGGCGCCCGCTGATCCCCTTGGCAGGGTTGCCTTGCGCGCCGCGCCCCCGGCGCGTCTCCATCTCGTTCATGATCCCCTGCATGGCCGAGGCCTGCAGGAACCGACGAGCGGCCGGAAAGACCTCCTGCTCCTCGCAGGCCACGTGGCTCTGGTACGCGGCGCGCAGGCTCTCGATGAGCTGGGGGAGCACCTCCACCGCCTCGGGGCCGCCGTCGCGCTCGATCGCGGTGCGCAGCGCGTTGATCGCGCGCTGATGCGCCTTGTGCTCCTGCCGGAGGCGATCGAGGGTCGGCGCGATGGCTTCGAGCACCGCGAGCCGCGGGAACAGCGAGCGCTCCTCGTCCTCCTGGTGCCGGCTCATCGACCGCTCGAAGTAGGCCACCACGCCGGAGAGACCCTCGAGCGCTGCGGCGCGCCCGGGGGCATCGTTGAGCGCCCGCGCGGCGCGCGCGAGGTCGTTCAGGTTCTCTTCCAGGCTCCGGTGAGCGGCGGCGAGCTTCTCGAGAGGATCGTTCCGGTCATCGGGCATCCATCGATGATCGAGCAAGTGCGCAGAGGCGTGGGAGCTTTTTTCTCTCCGCGCGCGGTTTCGCGCGCCCGCGCGCTGGCCATCCGATCACCTCGCCGCTTGCCCAGCGCGGGGGACGACCTCCCACCTTGCCTTCACGGAAGGCCCGCGTTGCGGGGCAGCTCGATCCGCAGCTCGGGCGCCAGCATCTCGCGCGCGAGGTGCACCTCGAGCAGGTCGATCACGGGGCTCTTCGACACCGCCCGGAGCCGCTCGTCCGCGCCCGCGTCGCCGGCCGCCTTCTTGGCCATCGCCGTGTAAAATTGCGTCTCCACGCGCTGCGCCGCGCTCTGGGCGAGCTTGCCGAGATCCGCGTCGCTGAGCCTGCCGTTCGCCCACGCCGCGAGCTTCCCTGTCCAGGACGCGCGATTCGCCGCGCTGTCCAGCGCGCGGCCCGCGGTGCCGTCCGTCGCGACGCCGAGGGCGCGCTCCAGCAGGAGGACCCAGAGCCCGCCGTAGACGAGATCCTCCTCGTCCACGTTCGCCTCGAGGCCGCGCTTCAGCGCCCGCCGCGCGGCGGGGAGATCGCGCTCGACGAGCGCGCGCCCCACGGCGTCGAGCATCGTGGCGCCGAGCTGCGGCGGCTCGGCGGCCACAAGGGCGAACGCCCGCTCGTAGGCGCGGGTCGCGCCCTTCTCGTCGCCATAGCCGTCGAGGATGCGCCCGAGCAGCCGCTCCGTCCGCGCCTTCGTGCCGGGATCCCGCGCGCGCTGCCGGGCGTCGAGCGCGGCGGCGAGCGCCGCGTCGAGCGACTCCTTGGCCCGCTCCTGCGTGCCCGCCTCGCGGTGGAGCTCGAAGGCGAGCAGGTGCGCCTGGATGATCTCGAGCGGCGCGGTGCGCGCATCCGGCGCTCCCAGCGCCCGTCGCACGTCCTCCAGCGCGGCCTGGAGCTCGCCGGACTGCCGCTCGGCCATCGCGAGCAGCGTGAGCCCGTTGACCGTCGGCTCGGCCGCCGTGGCGGCGCGGAGGAGCGGCAGCGCGCCGGCGAGGTGGCCGGCGCGCAGCTCGAGCGACGCCATGAGCGACCGGACGCGCGCGCCCGACGGATCGAGCACGGCGCCGCCGCGCGCCGCCCGGTCGGCGAGCGCGAGCAGCGGCCCCGCGGCGCTGTAGGTGCGCCGGGCGGCCTCGAAATCGTCGGTCGACGCCTCCTCCGAGAGCGCGCCCAGGAGGAGCCCCAGCGCGGCCCCGAGCGCGCCGGGGCTCGGCCGGTCGCCGAGCGCGCCGGCGACCACGAGCGGCGTCGCCTCCGACATGCCGAGGCGGATCATCACCTGGGAGAGCAGCGTGGCGCTGTCGTAGCTCAGCGGATCGCGCCGGTAGGCCTCCAGCGCCGTGCCCCAGATCGCCCCGTTGAGCAGGTCCTGCAGCATCCCGGTCTCGGCGTCGCGCTCCTGCGTGTCGTGGAGGGCGAAGGCGGTCGCGAGCGCCTGCCACGAGACCGCGTCGTCGCTGGACGCGGCGGCCTTGATCCGCTCGTACAGGCCGGGCGGGATCACCCGGCGCGCGCTCGTGCGGTCGATCTGATCGAGCGCGCCCTTCGCGTCGCCGTAGCGGAGGAGCAGCGCGGCCATGCTCGCGCCGCCCGACTCCAGCGCGCGCGCCGCCTCGACCGCCTCCTCGCGCTCCGGCCGCTTCCCCCCTTGCCGGTACTCGATGTTGAACTCGATCGCCCGGTCAATCCACGCCGCGGTGGCGGCGGCGGCGCGCTGGATCGTCTCCGGGCGGCTGTCGATGAGGGCGCGCGAGACGGACGCGCGCTGCTCCATGCCGAGCTGCTCGAGCGGCCCGCCGGTGCGCGTCTCCTTCATCCAGCGATCGAGCGCGGCCAGGTGCTCGTCGACCTCGGCGCGGGCCCGGCTGCCGCGCGGCAGCGCGGCGGCGCGGAGCTCCATGAGCGCCCGCACCCGCCCCTCGTCTCCGCGCGGGCTCATCCGCTCGATGGCGCCGGCGAGGGCGCGCTCGCCCACGGCGTCGATCATCTCGGCGTGGCCCTCGCCGGGACGGACGAGGTAGAGCGCGCCGAGGACGCTGTCGACGGCCCGGTCGGGTTGCCCGGCGTGGAAGCGCGCCGCGGCGTGCGCGAGCTGCCTGCGGACCACGCCGATGAGCAGGCCCGTGCGCTGCGGGCTCTGCTTGCCGTCGCGCACGATCGTGTAGAGGCTGCCGGAGAAATCGGCGTCGCGGACCTCGACGACCGCGACGCGGCCTTCGGCGCCGGGCGGCCCCTTTGCCCCCGGCGTGCCGGAGGCCCCGCAGGCGAGGGGAGAGAGCGCGAGGGCGAGCGCGGCGAGACCCCGGGCGAGACGGCGCCGGGGGAACAAGGTCGGCAGCGACATTGGGGGGCAGTGTACACGGGCGAAGCGTGCGCGCACCCCCCGGGGCGCTCTGTCGCCGGCGCTACCGCGAGGCGTCGCCGAGCTTGCGGCCGAGCAGCTTGGACGCGAGCGTCTCCCCGAGCTCGCTCATCATCAGCTGCTCGACCACCGCCTCGGTCGCGGCGCTCTCCGCCTCGCTCGCATACTGGAACTCGATGCCCATCCCCGCCGGCGCCTCCTCCGTCGCCTCGGCCGGCATCACGATCCACTTCACCCGCCCGCGGAGGCGGAGCGGCTCGGCCAGGTTGCGGATCGAGAGGGCGAAGACGAACTCGGTGCCGATGGCGAGCGGGCGATCGGTCCGGATGAAGGTCCCGCCTTTCGAGATGTTGCGCGTGTAGTCGGCAAAGAACGTGTTGAGTCGCTTGTACTCCACGCTCAGCTCTATCGCGGCCCGGTGGGCTGAGCGGCGGTCCGTCTCCGTCACGGCACCACCCTACCACGGCGCGCGCGGCCCAGAGTAAAGTCGCCGGCCATGGAACTTGGTGGTGCCAGGGCCGCGGTCGCGCGCGGGCGGCGCAGGATCGGCGCGCTCACGGACGGGGCGCTCGTCGCCGGGCGGGCGGTGACGCAGACGGGGCTCCTCGCCGCGCTGCGTTGGCCGGGGCTCAAGGTCCTCGCGCGCGAGCTCGCGAAGGGGAAGGCGAACCCGTCGCTCCTGTTCCGGTTCTACGCCGAGAACAGCCCGCACCGCATCGCGGTGGTCGACCCGCGGCGCCTCGCGCGCGGCGCGGCCGAGGGCGACGTGAAGGCCCCGGCCGAGGATCGGGTCTACTCGTTCTTCGCGCTGAACGAGGCGATCGAGCGGCTCGGCTACGCGCTCGACCGGCGCGGCGTCGGCCCGGGCGCGACCGTGCTGCTCGCGCTCAAGAACCGCCCCGAGTTCGTGATGAGCCAGATCGCGCTCGCCCGCGTCGGCGCGTCCGTCGTGACGGCCTCGTGGCGATCGACCCCCGCCGAGCTCTCGTACCTCGCCGGCCACTCCGGGGCGCGCCTGCTCGTGTTCGACGCCGACATCGCCGACGTGATCCGCGAGGCCGCGCCGCGGCTCGAGGGGATCCCGCGCGAGAGCATGATCGCGGTCGGCGAGCGCGCCCCGGGCTTCGCGCACTTCGACGAGCTCATCGCCGAGCGCGGCGCCGCGCCGGATCGGAGCGAGCGGGCCGCGGTGGTGATGTACACCTCCGGCACCACCGGCAAGCCGAAGGGCGCGGTGCGCGGCTTCGGCGGCGGGGTCGTCGCGTCGGCGCTCGGGGCGATCGGCGCGACCCCGATGCGCGCGGGGGACGTGCACCTCGCCGTGTGCCCCCTCTACCACCTCACGGCGCTCGGCTTCGTGAACCTCTCGCTGGTCCTCGGCGCGACGATCGTGATCCTCCCGGAGTTCCATCCGGAGCTCTTCCTCGAGGCGATCCAGCGTTATCGCGTGACGACCACGGCGGTCGTCCCGACGATGCTCCACCGCGTGCTCGAGCTCGGCGAGGCGCGCATTCGCGCCCACGACACGTCGTCGCTCACCGCGATCTTCACGGGCGGCGCGCCGCTGCCGCCGGCGCTCGCGACGAAGGTGATGGGGGTGTTCGGCGACAGGCTCTTCAACTTCTACGGCGCGACCGAGACGGGCATCGTGACGATCGCGGGCCCCGAGGATCTGCGCGCGTCGCCGGGCACCATCGGGCGCCCGGTCGCCGGCAGCGAGCTCATGCTGGTGGGCGAGGACGGGGAGCCGTGCCGCGACGGCGAGGTGGGCGAGCTCTATGTGAGGAGCCCCCTGCTCGTCTCCGGCTACCACAGAGATCCGGACGCCACGCGCGAGTCGATGCTGGACGGCTACTTCTCGGTCGGCGACCTCGCGCGCCGCGACGCGCGCGGCTGCTACCACATCGAAGGCCGCAAGCGGGACCTGATCATCTCGGGCGGCGTGAACGTGTACCCCGCCGAGGTCGAGTCGGTGCTCCACGATCACCCGGCGGTCGCCGAGGCCGCCGTGGTGGGCGTCCCGGATCGCGCCTGGGGGGAGCGCGTGCGCGCGTTCGTCGCCCTGCGCCCCGGCGCGGCCGCGAGCGAGGACGACATCCAGGCGCACTGCCGCGCAGCGCTCGCGGGCCCGAAGGTCCCGCGCGAGATCGTCTTCGTCGACGCGCTGCCGCGCAACCCGACGGGCAAGGTGATGAAGCGCGACCTCGCCGGACCCGAGCCGAAACCAGCCGAATAGGCGCGCCGGTAGCCGCTGTCCCGGGAAGGCGATCGATGCTATTTCGCACCTCGTGCGGGATCCGTACGAAGTGTTGGGCGTCGAGCGTTCCTCGACGCAGGATGAAATCAAAGGCGCTTTCCGGCGACTGGCCGCGCAGCACCACCCCGACAAGAACCCGGGGGACCAGGGCGCGCATGTCCGCTTCAAGGAGCTGAACGCGGCCTACCAGATCCTCAGCGATCCGCAGAAGCGCGCGGCGTTCGACCGGTTCGGCCCCGCCGCCGTCGGCGCCGCCGCCGGCTCGGGCTTCCAGGGCGTGCCCTTCGACATGCAGGACCTCAACCTCGACGCCATCTTCGGCGACCTGCTCGGCGCCCTCGGCATCAAGGTGGGCGACCGCGGGACGCTGCAGAAAGAGGTGCGGATCAGCTTCGAGGAGGCGGCGTTCGGCTGCACGAAGCAGATCACCTACGATCGCGTCGAGCCGTGCGGCGACTGCGCCGGCTCGGGCTCCGCGCCCGGGGCGTCGACCGAGCGCTGCGCGGCGTGCGCGGGCCGCGGCCGGGTCCGGATGCAGCAGGGGATGTTCCCCATCGCGATCGAGCGTCCCTGCGGCCGGTGCCGCGGCACGGGCCGGATCGTGACCGACCCGTGCAAGACGTGCCGCGGCGCCGGCCTCGCGGCGAAGCAGAAGACCATCGAGGTGACCATCCCCGCGGGCGTGGAGAACGGCGCGACCCGGCTCGTGGAGCGCGGCGGCAACGCCGCCCGCCCCGATCGCGGGCCGGGCGATCTCGAGCTCACCATCCGCGTCGCGCCGCACGAGCTCTTCCGCCGCATCGGCGACGACGTGGTGTGCGCCGTGCCGATCTCGTTCGCGCGCGCGGCGCTCGGCGGCGAGCTGGAGATCCCGACCCTCGACGGGAAGGGCAGGCTGCGGATCCCCCCGGGCACGCAGCCCGGCTCGGTGCTCCGGATCAAGGGCAAGGGCATCCCGCGCCGCGTCGTCGGCGGGCGCGGCGACCAGCTCGTCGAGGTGAGCGTCGAGGTGCCGACGCAGCTCACCGCCTCGCAAAAAGAGCTCATCGCCCAGCTGGCGAAGGACCTCGGCGAGAGCGTGCAGCCGCAGCAGGCCAGCTTCATGGACAAGCTCAAGGGCCTGTTTGGTTGACCTGCCGCGCGCCCGCGGGCGATCCTTTGCGTCCCGCTGAACGCCGAGGCACGAGCGCTGCCTCGAGCGCCTGAGCCGACATGGCGAAGGAGGCATCGGACATGGACAAACCGAAGTTCATCGACGTCCTGAGCGACTCCACGGGGGAGACGGCGGAGAAGGCCGTGCGCGCCGCGCTGCTCCAGTACCCGGACGCGGGGGTGCAGATCCGCCTCCACACCCGGGTGCGCACGCCGGACATCGCGCGGCCGGTGCTCGAGCGCGCGGCCAGGGAGGGCGCGCTCGTCGTGTTCACGGTGGTGAGCCCCGAGCTGCGCGAGTTCGTGCACGCCTCGACGGCCGAGCTGAACATCGAGGCGATCGATCTGATCGGCTCGCTCATCGGCCGGCTCGGCACCTTCCTCGACCGGGAGCCGATCAACCTGCCGAGCGCGATGCTGCCGCTGAGCGAGGAGTACTTCCGGCGCATCGAGGCGGTGGAGTTCGCGGTCAAGAGCGACGACGGCAAGGAGCCGAGGAACTTCAAGCGGGCGGACATCGTCCTCGTCGGCGTCTCGCGCACGTCGAAGACGCCGCTGTCGACGCTGCTGGCGCAGCGCGGCCTCAAGGTCGCGAACCTGCCGCTCGTGCTCGGCGTGGCGCCGCCGCCCGAGCTCGTGGACGCCCCGCAGGACAGGGTCGTCGGCCTGACCATCGGGCTCGACCAGCTCTGCGAGATCCGGCAGGCGCGCCTGCGCCAGCTCGGGATGCCCTCCGAGACGAACTACGCGATGCGCGAGCACGTCCGGCAGGAGCTCGACTACGCGCGCCGGCTCTTCGCCGCGCACCCGGAGTGGCCGGTGGTCGATGTCACCGGGCGCGCCATCGAGGAGACGGCGGTGATCATCCTGGAGCACCTGAAGGAGCGCGACGAGCGCGCGAAGGCGGCGCGCTCGTCGCTGATGTGAGGCCGCGCGGCCGAGCGGGGCGCGCGACGCCGCCGCACGGCGCGAAGGCAGGAAAGCGGCGTGTCCAGATGGGCGTGCGGCGTGTCCAGATGGGCGTGCGGCGTGTCCAGATGGGCATGCGGCGTGTCCAGATGGGCGTGCGCGTGTCCAGATGGGCGTGCGGCGTGTCCAGATGGGCATGCGGCGTGTCCAGATGGGCGTGCCGGTCGCCGCCGCGCCCGCTCAGCGAGCGAGCGCCCGCGTCTCTCCCGGGTCGAGGATCCAGAGCGCGTCGGCCGGGAGCTCGCGCTCCTGCCAGCTCCCGGCGGGGCGCGCCGCCGGTCAGCTCACGATCTTGAGGGCGCGACCGACGAGGACCTCGTTGTGGCTGCCGGTCCTGTACCCGCCGAGATCGAGCGTCACGTACCGGAAGCCGTGCCGCTTGCCGGCGGCCACGATCTCGGCGCGCAACGAGGGCTCGGCGGCGCGCGCCAGCTCGCCCGCGTCGAGCTCGATGCGCGCGAGGTCGTCGTGGTAGCGGACGCGGACCTGACGGAACCCGAGGCCGCGCAGCGCGGCCTCGAAGCCGCCGATCTGCGCGAGCCGCTCGCGGGTGACGCTGGTCCCGTAGGGAATGCGGCTGGAGAGGCAGGCGGCGGCCGGCTTGTCCCAGATGGGCAGGCCGACGCGCGCCGCGCCGGCGCGCACGTCGGCCTTGCTGAAGCCGAGCTCGACGAGGGGGCTCAGCACGCCGGCCTCGCGCGCCGCCTCGAGCCCGGGGCGGTAGTCGCCGAGGTCGTCGGTGTTGGTGCCGTTCAGGATCGCCGCGAGCTCCCACTCGGACCGCTTGTGCACGGCGATCCGGTAGAGCTCGCTCTTGCAGTGGAAGCAGCGGTCGGGGTTGTTCGCCACGTAGCGCGGGTCGTCGATCTCGGACGACGCGACGAGGCGGTGGTCGGCGCCGATCCGCCGGGCGATCGCCGTGGCATCGTCCTTCTCGGCGGGCGCGAGGCTCGGCGAGACCGCGGTCATGCCGACGGCCCTCGGGCCGAGCTCCTGGTGGGCGACCGCGAGGACGAAGGCGCTGTCGACCCCGCCGGAGTAGCAGACGAGGACGGAGCCGAGCTCCCGGAGCCGGGCGCGCAGCCCGGCGAGCTTGAGGTCGATGGGGGAGCCCTCGGGCGTGAGCGACGGCGCGGACATGGGGATCCTCCCTTTACCACAAGCCGTCTGGCGCGCCGGTCGGCCCGGCGCCCGCGCGGGATCCGCGACCGATGCCGCCAGGTTACTTGCGGTTCGAGCGCCGGTTCTGACACGCTGAACGGCGAGATGGACTCGAAGAGGAAGCAGGCAGGCCGCACCGCCCTGCCGTTCGCGGTCGCGGTGGCGCTCGCGGTCGCCGCGCAAGCTGGCCAGGGGTGCGGAGACAACCGGCTGCCGCCGCGGGATCTGCCGCGCGCGGACGATCAGCGGCCGCTCCCGCGCTGGTATCCGGAGCGAGCCTGGTCGGAGCAGGGCGGGGAGAGCCAGGTCTACATCGAGGGCAAGATCGTCTTCGACACGAGCAAGGCGGTGATCCGGCCGGGCAGCGAGAAGACGCTGGAGACGCTGCTCCAGTTCCTCAAGGAGCACCCCGAGGTGACGCGGCTGCGGATCGAGGGGCACACCGACGCGCAGTCGAGCGAGGAGCGCAACCAGGAGCTCAGCGCGCGGCGCGCCCTCGCGGTCGCCGACTGGCTTGTCGACCGCGAGGTCGAGAACCTCCGGCTGATCGCGGTCGGCTTCGGCGAGTCGCGCCCGCTCGGGCCGAACGAGATCGCGGCAGGTCGCAGCGAGAACCGCCGGGTCGAGTTCCACGTGGCCGAGGTGAACGGGCGCCCCTTCCAGGGGCAGGACCCGTACGCGGGCGGCCTCGCGCTGGAGGTGCTGAGCCTCGAGGAGCGCAAGCTGCGCGCAGCGCAGGCGGCGCCCAAGGCGCCCCCGCCCCGCAAGGCGTTCGTGGCGACCGGCGACGAGATCAAGCCGGTGCCGGTCAAGCCGCCGGTCGAGACCGGGGGGCCGGAGGGCGAGCCGCTCAAGCCGAGCGCGCCCGCCAAGGAAGCGCCCGCGAAGGGCGGGGCTCCGCCGGCGGGCGGGGGCTGAGCGCCCTCAGGGCGTGAGCGCCCTCAGGGCGCGAGGTGCCGCGCGCGCGGCGACGGCGTGCGGTACCGCTCCAGGAACGCGAGCGCCGCCTCCAGCGATGCGCCGTACGGGAGCACGTTGCCCTTCGGCGTGGCGTACTCGAGGTAGAGGTTGTCGTCGGTGGACAGGATCGGCCCGCCGTCCTCGGCCGCGTCGGCGATGAGGCGGTCGAGATCGTCGCCGGAGGCCACGAGATCGTCGAGGAGATCCGCGAGCCGCGCGCCGGCGAGCGTCGCGCGGAGCGCCGGGCGCGCGTCGAGCGCGGCGAGGCGCGCCTCCGAGGCGGAGAGCGGCGCGGCGCTCGCGACAAGGATGCCCTGCGCGCCGCCCACGAACAGCGCCACGTGCGGGAAGGCGCTGCGCATCGTCCGGATCACGACGGCGAGCTCGCGCCGCCGGATGTGGTGGAGCTGCACCCACTGCTGCAGGACGCCGCCCTCGGTGAGCCGGGACCGGGCGAGCTCGTAGAACTCGCGGCTGTAGAGGCTCGCGGCCCCCGCGAACCAGACGCTGGTGAGCTCGATCGCGATGAGGTCGTAGCGGCCCTCGGGCGCGACGAGCAGCTCGTTCCTGCCGTCGTTGAGCGAGAGGCGGACGCGCGGGTCGTCGAGGGCGTGGAGGCTCGGGCCCGCGAAGAAGCGGCGAGAGGCCTCGACGATCGCGGGCGAGATCTCGGCGACGTCGATGCGCTCGAAGGGGTAGGCCGCGATGGTGCCGGTCGTCGTGCCCGTACCGAGGCCGATGACGAGCGCGGCGCGCGTGTCGCGGACGAAGAGCGAGGGGAAGTGCGCGAACCGCCGCTGCGCCGTCATCTCGGGGCCGTCGTCGCCCTGGAACTTGCCGTTCGTGTACATGGTCGTGACGCCGGCGCGGCGCGCGACGGTGGTGACGCCGCCGTGCACGTCCTCGCGCACGAAGTCGATGCGCTCGGGGCGCGGCCCCATGGCGAAGTAGACGTTCGCGCCGCTCGTGAGGCGGGCCATGTCCCAGCGGGGCGACAGCGCGACGAGGGCCGCCGCGGCGGCGGCCACCGCGAGGGCGCGGGGGAGCTCCGCGCGGACGCGCGCGGCGGCGAGGACGGCCGTGAGGGCGAAGGCGAGCGCGATCGCGAGGAGGGCGCGCTCCGAGCCGAGCGCGGGCAGGATCAGGTAGCCGGTGATGATGGAGCCGGCGATCGTGCCCAGGGTGTTCGCGGAGGTCAGCTTGCCGACGCGCGCGGCGACGTCGGCGTGCGCGGCGGCGCGCGCGAGCAGGAGGGGGAAGGTGATGCCCATGCACAGCGTGGGCAGCGCGAGGATCGCGAGCGCGGCGAGCGCGCGGCACGCCTCGCGGCCGGCCCACCCGTCGACGTGCTTGCCCGCGAAGGCGAAGAGCCGCGGGAGCTGGTCCCACAGCGGGATCGTGGCGGCGAGCGCGAGGGCGGCGGCGACGAGCCCGCGCCAGAGCGCGCCCTCGCCGTGACGGCGCGCGAGGGCCGGCGAGCGCGCGGCGCCGGCCGCGAGGCAGACGAGGAAGACGGCGAGCATCAGCCCGAAGGCGTAGGCGCTGTTGCCGATGAGCAGCGCGAGCAGGTGCGTCTGGACCACCTCGGCGGCGAAGACAAGGAAGCCCGAGGCGAACGCGAGCGGCAGCAGGAACGGCGGCTCGGCGCGGCCGATGGCGGGCGGGAGAGGGGCGCTCGAGGAGCGAGCCTCGGGAGAGCGAGCCTCGGGGGCGTCGGTCGCGACGGCGGTGGACGGGACGGGCGCCGGGCCGCGGAGCCCGGCGACGATCGCGACGGCGCCGAGGACGAGGTTGGCGATCGCCGCGGACCAGAGCGCCCCGCGGATCCCGAGGTGCGGGAGGACGACGTAGGCGCCGGCGAGCGCGCCGGCCGCGCCGCCCGCCGTGTTGATGGCGTAGAGCGAGGCGAGGCGGCGCGCGGCCTCGTGCTCGGCGGGGAGCGCGCCCCCGTCCGGCGCGGCGCCGGCGCGGAGGATGCGCGAGAGCACCGGGAGCGTGGCGCCCATCGCGACCGTGGGGACGACGACCACGAGGGCGGTCAGCGCGGCGCGCGCCGCGGTGAGCAGCGCGAGCGAGTCCGGCGCGGCGCGGGCGACGGCGACGTAGGCCGAGGTCAGCGCCTCGAACACGAACGGCGAGACGGCGCAGATGACGCCGACGATCGCCTCGAGCACGCCGTAGACGACGAGCGGGCGGCGGGCGGCCGCGGCGTGGCGGCCGCCGAGGTGCGCGCCGAGGGCGAGGCCGCCCATGAAGGCGGCGAGGACCGTGCTCACGGCATAGGCGGTGGCGCCGAAGACGTAGGCGAGCAGCTTGGAGAAGGCGACCTCGTAGAGGAGGCCGGTCGCGCCGGAGACGAAGAACAGGGCGACCACGAGCGGGAAGCGGGTGCGCACGGGCGCGCAAGCTAGTACAGGCGCGCGACAAGGAGGCACCTTAGCGGCGCGATAGGGGCGGGCGGCGGCGCGATAGGGGCGGGCGGCGGCGCGATAGGGGCGGGCGGCGGCGCGATAGGGGCGGGCGGCGGCGCGATAGGGGCGGGCGGCGGCGCGATAGGGCGCTCCACGGAACGAGCGTCCCGCGCCGCGCCGTCACCAGCCGAGCCGCTGCAGCCGCTCCCGAGCCCCCTTCACCCCGAAGATCGTCTCCTCGCCGGGCGGCACCACGGGCGCGAGCAGCACCGCCGCGAGGACCGCCGTCACGACCAGCGGCGCGCGCGCGTCGTCGCCGCCGACCGGCGGCTCGCGCACCTGCCAGGCCCGCCGCGCCCGCGCGAGCAGCGCGTCGAACCCGCGCCCGCCGATCGCCCGCACCCCCGCGGCGGCCGCCGCCCGCAGGAGCGGCGCGCGATCCAGCGGCGCCGTCAGCACGAGCACCCGGCTCGGCGCGCCGCCGGCGCGGGCGATGTCGACCTCCACGGCGTCGACCATCGGCGTGGCCCCCGACGGATACGCCTTCTTCTGCACGACCGCGAGCTCCGCTCCGAAGAAGACGCGCGCCTGATGCGCCCAGCGGTGCTCGTCGATCCGCGCCTCCGGCTCGGGCGACAGCAGCGACCAGCCCCGGCCCGGCGGCAAGAGCTCGATACGTCCTTCCGCCCACCCGTTGCTATCGAATTCCATTCGCGCGCCCGCTGCCACGGTAATCCCGGGATCGGCCTGGTCCGGGTCGCGCGAAGGCGCGACCGGTGCTCTATAGTTCATGTCATCTCGGGTAAAGGTGAGCCCTGCATGCCGAAGTCCGATCCGGCGTCGGAAGAGCAAGGTCGGGCCGCCCTGAGGGCGGCCCTCTTCGTGCATCGCCGCGCGCCCCTCTCGCGCCTGCTCGCCCGCCGCGGCCTCGGCCCCTACCGCGGCTACGGCGAGCTCCTCGAGGCGATCGAGCGGCTCGCCGACCGGGGAGCGCAGCTCTCCTTGATCGGGCGCTCGGTCCGCGGCGAGCCGCTGCTCGCCGTTCACCTCGGCGCAGCCCGCCCGGCCGCCGACGGGGATCGGCCGGGTAGGGGGCGCCCGGCGCTGCTCTCCCAGGGCGGGCGGAGCTCCGCGAACGGCGCCCCGCCCCGCGGCGCCCACGGGGGCAGCGGCGCGCCGGGCGGCGCGGACGAGCCGTCGGCGAGCGACGCCGCCGCCGCGGAGCCTCCCGTGCGCGCCGGTCCGCTCGACCCGCGCGGCTCCGCGGGCGCCGGGCCGCGCGGCCGCGGGCGGACCACGGTGATCCTGTCCGGGATCCACCCCCTCGAATGGGTCGGCATCGAGGCGCACCTCGCGCTGCTCGACCGGCTCGCGACCGAGGACCTCGGCGGCCGGTCGATCTTCGCCGTCCCGATCGTGAACCCCGACGGGCTCCTCCGCGTCGAGATGAACCTCCGCTCCGGCCGCCACCGCTACGTGCGCGGCAACGCCCGCGGCGTCGACCTCAACCGGAACTTCGACGCCGGGTGGTACGAGCGTGGCCTCGTGCAGCGCCTCATCGGGCTCGTCGTCTCGCCCGGCAGCCGCCCCGCCAGCGAGCCCGAGGTCGAGGCGATCGCGCATGCGCTGTCCTCGCGCCGGATCGACCGCGCCCTGTCGCTGCACAGCGCCGGCGGCGCCGTGCTGTACCCGCCGGCGCACAGCCTCTGGCCCGTGGCCGACGCCGCCGAGCACCGCGCCTTCGCCCTGCGCGTCGCGCGCGCCGCGGACCGCAGGCCGTACCGCGCCATGTCCTACGTCCGCTTCGCCTGGGGCATCCGCAAGGCGGGCCTGGAGATCGACTGGCTCCACGATCGCCACGGGGCGCTGTCGCTCCTCGTGGAGTGCTCGCGCGGCAAGCTCGGCCTGCGCCCCTCGCGGCTCGTCGAGCCGTTCGCCTGGTACAACCCCCGGAAGCTCGACGACGCCACGCCGCCGCTCGTCGAGGCCGTCCTGCCCTTCGTGAAGGGCGCGCGCCCCTGAGCGCGCCGCCCCGGGGTCGGTCCGAGCGCCCCGCTCAGGACTCGACCGGCTCGCCGACCGGGATCTTCTGCAGGCCGAGGACGACGCCGAGGGCGGCGAAGCTCGCGGCCATCAGGCCGTACGCCGCGAGCGCCCGGTGCTCGATCAGCCAGCCGGCGCTGATGGGGCCGACGATCTGCGAGATGCTCGCCAGCGACTGGCTCACGCCGAGCGCGGCCCCCTGCTCGTCGCGGCCGACGCTCTTCGTGAGCAGCGTGGTGACGGCCGGCCGCACCACCGCCGAGCCGAACGCCCCGATCGCCACGAGCACCAGCAGCGTGGGCAGCGCGGACGCCACGCCGAGCAGCCCGTAGCCGACCGCCATCGCGCCGAAGCCGATCAGCGCGAGCCGCTCCTCGCCGTACCGCTTCGCCAGCCGGCCGATCGCGCCGCCCTGGATGCTCCCGCCGATGAGGCCGGAGAACGCGTAGAGGTAGCCCGTCTCCTTGATGCCGAACGCGAAGCGCCGCTCGAGGAAGAGCGCGAGGCCGCCGATGAGCGTCGAGAACGAGAGGGTGAAGGCGAAGAACTCGAGCAGCCGGCGGCGCGGGAGCGGCCGATCGAAGAGCCGGCGGAAGGCGTCCCCGCGGCCGGTCGTCGCCGCGCGAGCAGGCGCGGCCGCGGCCGCCTCGGGCGAGGCCGCCGGCACGATCGGCTTCGCCGGCAGCAGCGTGGCCGTCAGGACGATCGACAGCAGCGACAGCACCGCCGCGCCGTAGGCCGGGGCGCCGTAGCCGAACCGGCTCGCGAGCTCCCCCGTGACGGCCGGGCCGAGCAGGAACCCCGAGCCGAAGGCGATGCCGATCAGGCCGAACGCCCTAGTGCGCTCCTCCGGCCGGGTCACGTCGCTGATGTACGCCTGCGCGATCGTCAGGTTCCCGGCCGTGAGGCCGTCGATGATCCTCCCCACGAAGAGCATCGACAGCGAGCCCGCCGAGCCGAGCACCAGGAACCCGAGGAACGTGCCGGTCTGGCTCGCGAGCAGCGTCGGCTTGCGGCCCACCCGGTCGGAGATCCGCCCGAGGATCGGCCCGGAGATCAGCTGGCAGACCGCGTAGCTCGCCGCGAGCACGCCGACCATGAGCTCGCTGGCGCCGAAGTGCTCGGCGTAGAACGGGAGCAGCGGCAGGACGAGCGTGAGGCCGAGGACGTCGACGAAGACGGTAAGGAAGATCGGCAGGAGCGGCGAGCGGAGCATGGTGGCTTTCGGTGGCGATGACGGCGGTGAGGACCGCGGAGATCCGCGCCGGAGGTGGCCGGATCGGCAGACGGGCGCCCGGACGGCGGTGTCCTCATGACCCATCTGCGGCGCGGTGGGTACCCTCCAGCGCGCCTCGGCGGCCCCGCCCGGCCGGCGCGCCGGCCCGGGGCGCCGCTGCGCCGGGGGTCAGCGCCCGGCCTGTCTGGCCCCGCGCGCGTCCGGACGCGGGCCGGGATCCCGCAGCGCGAGCGTCATCTGGATGTCGTTCAGGATGGCGCCGTCGACCCGGAACGCGTCCTCGCGGGTGCCGATCGGGACGAAGCCCATCCGCGCGTAGAGCCGCAGGGCGCGCTCGTTGTTGGAGAAGACCCCGAGATCGAGGTACGAGAGGCCCGCCTTGTCGCGCGCCCAGGCGATCGCCGTCTCGAGCAGGCGCCGGCCGTGGCCCTGCCCGGTGTAGGGGCCGAGGATGCCCATCGCGAGGACGGCGCGGTGGCTCTCGGACCAGACGCGGCCGCCGCGCAGCTCGATGTGCCCGATGACGCGCGCCCGCGGCTCGGTCGATCGGAGCAGCCAGGCCCGCCCCCAGAGCGGCTCGTCGAGCGCCTTGCTCCAGCGGTCGCGCGCGCTCTTCTCGACCTCGTCGGGGGCGAGCGACGTCACGACGGCGAAATGGGGCACGCCGCGGCGGCCGGACTCGGCCATGTGCTCGACGAGGTAGGTCATGAAGGCCCGCGCGTCCGAGTGCTGCGCCGGGGTGATGGCGGGGAGGGCGGGAGAAACGTCCATGCCGTGGCGCGCGCTGCGCCGCGGGGAGCGTAATGCCGCCGCGGCGCCCGCGCGACCTCCAACGGCAGCGGGGGCGGGGTCCGGGCGGCCCCCGGCTGAGCCGGGCTGAGGGCCGGCGACGGCCGCGCGCGGGGCGAACCGCGAAGGCCGTGGTCCGCGCGCTCGGGTTGCTGGAGCTGGAGCTGGAAGGGGAGAGGAGGGCGGGGGCCCCGGCGAGGGGCCCCCGGCGCAGCGAGGCGCGGATCAGTCGGGGTACACGCCCAGCTGGTCAGGATCGGCGAGGCCGAACCTGGCCATCATCTGGAGCATGTAGTCGGGCACCGACTTGTAGCTCTTCAGCTCGTACGCGTAGTGGTTCTTGTAGATGGTGAGCTGCGCGCAGTTCGGGTTGATGTTCTGATCGCACGCCGGCACCTCCTTGAGATCGCCGAGCGGGGGCACATCCCTGACGGCCGGATCCGGGATGATGATCGCCGTGCCGTCGGGGTGGTACGTGACCATCGCGCGACCGTACCTGTTGAAGCCGGGGCCGTACCCGCCCACGTACGCCGGATCCGCGGGGATGCTGTCGGTGGGGTTGCCCGGCTGCGCCTCGTGCCTCGGGTCGAGCTGGTACCCCTTCGCGGTGAGGGCGTTGGCGTACTCGAGCACGCGCGCCGCGATGCCCTTCTGCACCCACTTGCCGCCGGTGCCCTCGCAGGCCGCCCTGTCCTTGCCGATCCCGAAGAGGCACTCCATGCCGTACGTGCGGGCGTAGTAGACCTGCCCGGACGTCGGATCCTGCCACTCGATGCGCTGCTCGATCCCCGGATCCGCGTCCCTGCCGAGCCGGTAGACGCGCAGCATGTCCATCCAGTTCGTCTTGCCGTTCGCGGGGATGTACGCGAGCGTCCAGGCGATCAGGAACTTCTGCACCTCCCAGCCGATCTGCGGATCGACCGCGACGGTGCGGGGGACGGTCTCCGGGTTGAAGTCGCCGCCGAGGTAGTTCGAGCAGAGGTTCTTCCCGTCCGTCGGGAAGCAGACCTTCGGCCCCTCGTTCGGCCACCAGCTGACCCAGCCCATCGGGCGCGCCGGGAACTCCTTCGCCAGCGGGTCGGGATCCGTGCTGTCCGCGTCGACCACCGGGAAGCCGTTCACGTCGGCCTCGAGGCGAGGCGCGAGGAGCGAGCGATCGCCGGTGAGGGCGTTGGCGAGCAGGCGGCGGTAGCCCTCGGGCAGCACGTCGGCCATGCCGACCGCGCGGAAGCGGGCGTCGTAGAAGTCGCGGCGGGAGCTGCTCACGAACCGGTCCTCCGACTCGGAGAGCAGGATCGCCGCGTGGATCTTGTCGTAGTAGCTGCCCGCGTTGATCGTGAAGTCGGTGTCGAAGTCGCCGTTGTCCTCCGAGTTCGCGTTCTCGAGCGGGTGACCGCCGAACCCGACGTCCTTCAGGTAGCCGGTCGAGCCGTTCGGGATCTGCACAAGCACGGGGCTGTTGACCGTGCCGCCGAAGCCGCCGAAGTTGGTGCCGGCGCCGTAATCGTCGCCGTCCTTGTTCGAGCGGAGGACCGGGTCGTTGAACAGCGGATCGCGCAGGTAGTGCGGCCCATCCTCCGGGCGAGAGAGCTGCCGGGCGAAGTGGTCGAAGGCCACCGTCGCGGCCACGACGTTCTCCTCCAGGCCGCCGTCGATGAGGAGCGGCCACAGCGTGTCGAACGACAGGCCCTGGTTCGTCGCGAGATCCTGGTAGATCGTCCCGAAGAACCCGATGCCGCCCGCGATGCCGAGGAGCTTCTCGCTGTAGCGGCTGTAGGACCGATCCGCCGCGCTGCGGACGCTGAACGTCGTGCGGTCGCGCCGGAAGTTGTCGAAGATGTGCCTGTTCTCCTGGGAGGTGAGCAGGAACATCAGCTGCTCGTACGGGTCGGCGCCGTTGTCGTGACGGAAGACCGAGACGTTGCCGGTGTCAGCCCAGTTGTCGCTCGCGAACGCGTACGGCACGCGGACCCGGCTCTGCTCGTCGACCGCCGGACCGCCGCGGAAGCTCCCGATCGCGGTCTCCTTGTCCGTCGGCTTGCGCAGGTGCTTCCAGCCGACGTAGTCGACCGGCTGCTGGCGGCAGCGCTTCGTCTCGTTGCCGACCGTGACGATGCCGCCGTCGATGACCTGGTGCCACTTGCCGTCGACCGCCTCGTTCCAGCTCGCGGGCGGCTCCGTCGGCACGTCGTAGCAGTCGCGGATCATGCCGTACTGCGAGTGCAGCTGGGAGTAGTGGAAGTCCGTGACGCTGGCGTTGCCCTTCGCGAACGTGCCGTACTTGATGCCGGCCAGCCCGCCGAAGGAGTCGGTCGCGGCGAGGAGCGCGCCGCCGACCTTGCCGCCGGCCGCGTAGTTGCGGTCGCCGTTGTCATAGACGCTCACCGTGTCGCCGTAGAAGAAGCGCGCGGCGGCGAAGTCGTAGACGCCGAGGCCGACAAGGTCCTGCGAGACGTCGCCCGGGTAGTCCATGACCGTGGAGTGCTGGAACATCCAGATCATGTTCTTCTGCTCTTCGTCCGTGATCGCGTCGAAGTAGCGGGGGCCGACGCACTCCTCCGGGTTCTCGCCCGCCTCGCCGGTGCACGCCGCCTTGATCGCGCCGTTCTTCGTCCTGAGCTGCCAGTACTGGGGCCGGAAGAAGAGCGAGGCGTAGGTGCTCACGAAGTTGTGCCGGAGGCCGATGGAGTGCCCCATCTCGTGCGCGATGACCGCGTACTGGTAGCGGCGCTGGATGTACTTGAACATCCGCTCGTAGCGCCCCCGCTTGTCCGCGTCCGTCTCCTTGGCGCCCGCGGGGAACTTCTCGCGGAGCGCCTCCGCGAGGCCCGTCATCGCCGAGGCCTCGGGGGCCTCGTGCAGGATGCAGGCGCCGCGCTTGGCGAGCGCGTTGTCGTGCATGCGGCGGAGCTGCGACTGCACCTTCGGGTTGTTCATCCCGAACGGCGACGCGGCGTCGGCGAGCGGGCCCTCGACGGGCATGCCGGCGGGGATCCCCGCGCGCTGGAGCATCGCCGGGTTCATGAGCTCCGCCTCGGCGAGGCTGCCGCGGGCGGCCTTCATGCGGGCGCTCACGACCGCCTGCTGCGGCGAGGCGATGTCGCCCCGCACCGCGATGTCGGCGACCTGGGCCTTCATCGGCTGGATGATCGCCTTGAGCGCGGGGGAGGCGCCCTGCGCGACGAGGGCCTTGTACGCCTCGGGGTCGAGCTTCGTGGCGCTCGCGAGCCGCGAGGTGACCTCGTCCTTCGTCATCGTGGGCCCCTGGCCGCCGCCCGAGACGCGGCTCGCCTGCGACCAGTCGCGGATGTACTTGCCCTCGGTGATCTCGGCGGTCGGGATCTCGCCGTTGATGTAGCGGACGAGATCGAGCAGCCCCTGCGCCGCGGAGTCGGTGACGTGGCTCCAGATGTTGATGCTGGCGGCCAGCTTCTCGCCCGTGATCGGGTCGTCGGCGTCGGCCATGATGCCCCACGGCGAGGGGGTCTGCGGCTTGTCGACGATGAGGACGCTGTTGTAGCGGAGGTCGCCGAGCCGCGGGGAGAGCCCCTCCTCGCCGCAGGCCGGGTGATCGCCCGCGATGACGGGGTTGTGGCAGAGGACGATCACGGGCGGCTGCGTCACGACGCTGCCGATCGCGAGCGTCGCCTGGTCGTTGCCGCGCCGCGCGGAGAGGTCCTGCACGGCCGCCCTGGCCGCCTCGTCGCACTGCGGCGCGTCCCAGCCGTTCGCCCGGCGGCACGCGTTCAGGTCGCGCGAGATCGTGGTGGCCTCGTCGATGTCGTCCTGCTGGCCTCTCCACATCGGGAACCGCGCGTCGCAGTCGGCGCCGGCGGTCTTCCTGCACTCGACGAGGCGCGACGTCTGGATCGCGGTCTTCATCGCGAGATCCCACTCCTCGGCGGCCCAGTGGGTCGCCTCGAAGAGGTCCTCCGACGTGTTGCCGCCGAGGTACCAGGGGATGACGACGGCCTCGCGCTGCGCGTAGGGCAGCGTGCACTTCTGCTTGTACACGTCGCACTGCGAGCCCGGGCCGGCCGCGGCGCACTCGTCCGCGGTGCCGTCCTTGTCCTCGTCGCGGTTCGGATCGGCGGTCACGTCGCCCGAGCCCTGGGTCGTCTCCCGGGTCGCGCAGGCGATCGCGCCCTCCATCGTCTCCGGGCTCGTGTAGAAGTGGCTGCGCTTCCAGAGGTTGTAGCGGGCCGCGAAGCGCCGCCACTGGTTGTCCAGGATCCCGTAATTGCGCTCGTAGCCGTAGCGGTAGTCGAAGTTGAAGATGCCGAACGCCTGGAACCGGACGCCGTCGAAGTCGACCGGCTCGTAGTCGGTGTCGACCACCTTCTTGAACGACTGCCGGATCGTGATCTCGACCGGGTTGCAGTTGCCGTACGGGTCGGTGCCGCCGGCGAATTCGCCCGGGAGCATGCAGGCCGGGAACTTGTCGATGCCCCAGCCGAGGCTGGAGAGGTCGAGCATGGCGGGCGTGGCGAACGCCTTCGTCGTCACGTCGAAGTAGCCGTTCGTGGCGTCGAATTTCGGGGCGTCGGCGGCGTTGGGATCGTTGACGTAATAGGCGAGCGGCTCGTACTCGACGCCTCCGTAGAGGCCGAGCATCGAGAGGGTGTCGAAGTCGTAGGCGTCGGTCGCGAGGTTGCGCGACCAGTCGACGCGCATGTACTCGCGATCGAACCAGAGCTTGTCGGTCGTGTTCTCGACGATGACGTTCGACTCCTCGCCCGTCGCCGGGTTGTAGTCGCGGCGGATGTCGAAGTGCGACTCGATCGCGTAGCTCGCGACGATCTGGCCGTCGTTCGTCGTCTTCTTTGTGAGCCCGTTATAGGTGTTGCCCTTTGTGTCGGTGCCCTCGATGCGCTCGTAAGCGAGCCGGGCATTGAGCTGGCGCTCGGTGACCTCCCACTTGATGCGAGAGACGGGCTGGGCGTACGTCGATGTGAAGAGGCCATCTTGGGCGGCGCCGTACCCGACGTCGACGACCGTGCCCCGCATGTAGAACTCGGGGTCGTCGGCGATGTCGCCCAGGCTCCCTCCGACGAAGAAGGACTTGGCCAGCGCATCGCTCTGGACCTTTCTGATGGACTGCCGCTCCTCTGCGCAGCCCGCCCCCACGACGGTCAGCGCAACGGTGCCAAGGAGCACCGCGCGCCTAAAAATTCGATTCATCAACGATCCTCCGGAAGCTGCCTGTCGAGATCGATGCACAAGCCGGCCCTTCGCGACGCACCCGGCGCGGCGCGAGGCGTTTCCCCCAAGCAAAAATGTTGCCAACGCTCGAAGGCGAACCCTTTCGATAAGTTAAGCACCTGTCGCACATTTGCACCTGGGGTGGCGTTAAAGAGTTAACTGCCGTCGGTCGAGCCTGCGACCGGCGCCGTGTCCGGGGTGACGGTGGTCGGGAACGGTGGTCGGGACGGCCGATGGCGCGCTGGGAGGCGGCTGTGTTCGCCGCCGGGGGCCGACAAGTCGTCCCCTGTCACGTTCTTTGGTATGGTCGCCGCGTGCACTCCCCCTCGCATCGAGCGCGCGGGTCGCGCAGGCGCGCGGACGGCCCTGGTGGCGGTGCGCTTCTGCGCGGGCGCCCGCGGGCAGGTGGGCGGTACGGCGGCCCGGTGACGAGCGAACGTCGCAGGCGCGGGCGGGTGCCAGGCGCATGAGGCATGACGCTCTCCTCGGCCGCAAGGTGGCCGGGCGGTTCACGATCACCCGCTTCCTCGGCGAGGGCGGGATGGCCAGCGTCTTCATCGCCGAGCGCGACGCCGAGCCCCGCCGGGTGGCGATCAAGATCATGAACCCGGAGTTCACCGCCGACCGCGCGTTCGTCCGGCGCTTCCAGCGCGAGGCGAAGGCGGCGGCGCGGGTGAAGCACCCGAACTCCGTCAAGATCTTCGAGTACGGGATCGAGGGCGCGCTCAGCTACATCGTGATGGAGCTGCTCGCGGGCGACGACCTCTACGTCCTCCTCGAGCGCCACGGCGCGATCGGTCAGGCGAGGGCGGTCCGCATCCTCTCCGAGGTGTGCGAGGCGCTCGCGGTCGCCCACGAGATGGGCGTCGTGCACCGCGATCTCAAGCCCGAGAACATCATGGTGGTCCCGGACCTGACGCACCCTCACGGCGAGCGGGTGAAGGTGCTGGATTTCGGGATCGCGAAGATCCTCGACACCGCCTCCGCGGGCGACGAGCCCGAGCTCCACGCCGATCCGCTGTCGGTCGTCACGCGCGCGAACACGTTTGTGGGCACGCCGGCTTACATGTCCCCGGAGCAATGCGGGCTGCTGCCGATCGATCAGCGGGCCGATCTGTACACGTGCGGGGTGCTGCTGTTCCAGCTCGTCACGGGGCGGCTGCCGTTCGAGGGGGAGACGCCGCTCCACACGGCGACGCTCCACATCCATGCGCCGGTGCCGGTGCCGAGCAGCTGCGCGCCGGGGATCGACCCTCGGCTCGAGGCGCTGCTCGTGAAGGCGCTCGCCAAGCAGCCGACGGACAGGCATCAGACGGCGCGCGAGCTCGGCTATGCGCTGCACACCTTGCTCGCCGATCTGCCCGATACGGCCGTGGGGCTGGGGCCGATCTCGCGCCGGCAGCCGAGCTCGGTGCTCTCGCGGGACGTGCCGCCGCGGCCGCAGTCGTCGCTCCCGCCGCTCACGTCGCTGCCGAGCTCGACGTCGGTGCCGCTCTTCGGCCCGGAGCCGCGGGCGGAGGCGTCGATCGAGTCGGCCCGGACGCTCGTCTCCGGGACGGTCGCGCCGGAGACGGGGCCCCCGCCGCCGGTGCAGCTCCGCACGCCGTCCCTGGAGTTCCCGCCCACGCTCGATCCGCCGGGCGTGTATCCGTCGATGGGCGCCGAGCCGCAGCGCTGGGCCGCGGAGTCGGTGCCGGAGATCTCGCTGCAGCTCCCGTCCTGGTCCCACAGCGAAAGCGAGGCGCTGCTCTCGGGGAACGGCCTGGCTGGGCCGGGCTCCTCCGACGATGCGGGCGATGCGGGCGATGCGGGCGAGGACAGCACGTTGACGATGGTCCGCCGCGACGAGCTGCTCGGTCCGGCGAGGGTCCGGGTCCACACCGGGTCGTACGATGCGTATGACGAGGGCGACGAGCTCGACCTCACGCCGCCGGGGCGTGAGGTGAAGGCGACGCTCCGCTCCGCAGAGGATTTCGGGCTGGGCACGCCGGAGAAGCGGGCCGAGGTCGGCCTTGTGCGCGTCGATTCCGCGCCGACGCCGCCGACGCCGCCGAGCCCGCAGTTCGACCCGGACGCGGCGGCGTGGGAGAGGCGACCGAAGCGCGTCGCCAACACGCTCCGGCTTGTCTCGTACCCGCCGCCGGCCGACAGCCAGATGCCCACGGTACAGCCCGGCGATCTGCAGGCGGCGAGCCCGTCAGGGCTGGGTGCGGCGAGCGAAGACGTCGCCGGGAGCGCCGCGCCGGGGGCCGCAGCAGAGTCGCTGCCGCTCGGGCTCGCCTCGACGCTCACAGCGGAGCGCACGATCCTGGAGCGCAGCGCGACGATGCCGGATCATTTCCTCGTGCCGCAGGCGCCGCCGGCGCGGTCGCCGGCGCGGGAGCCGAGCTGGCTCGCCGGCAAGCGCGGGCTCATCATCGGCTTCGTCGCGGGGATGATCCTCACGGCGGCGGCGATGGCGCTCCTGATGCGCCTCTTCTCCTGACGCGCTTTCGCCGGCGCGCGCCGCGCCTGCCCGCGCGACCGGCGCGCGCCGCGCGGGCAGGCGCGCTTCAGGGGATGTCGTACGTGAGCAGCCGGCACTCGATCGGGCCGTTGAACACGACGAGCGACCGCTCCGGCCGGCGGCGCATCGCGTGCTCGATGTCCTCGGTGCCGGCGAGGATGGCGACGCGGTGGCCCGCGAGCCGCGAGAGCGCGGCCGCCATGTCGCGGTAGAGGTCGAGCGTCCCCGGGAGGCGCTCGCCGTAGGGCGGGTTGGTCAGCACGTGGCCCGGCGGCGCCGTCGGCGCGAGCACGGAGATGGGCTGGCAGCGCACGTCGAGCTGCACGCCGGCCATCCGGGCGTTGCCGCGGGTGATCTCGACGGCGCGGGGATCGATGTCGGCGGCGAGGATGGGCGGGCCCTCGGGCCGGATCCGCGCGCGGGCGGCGTCGCGGAGGGCGGTCGTGCGCTGCGCGGCGGCCTGATCGTGGCAGGCCCACCGCTCGAAGCCGAAGCGCTGCGCGCGCAGGCCGGGGGCGATGTCCCGCGCCCAGAGCGCCGCCTCGAGGGCGATGGTGCCGGCGCCGCACATCGGGTCGACGAGCGGGCGGGCGCGGTCCCAGCCGGAGAGGCGGAGCAGCGCGGCGGCGAGGGTCTCCTTGAGCGGCGCCCCGCCGATGTGCGTGCGGTAGCCGCGGCGGTGGAGCGCGGCGCCGCCGAGATCCGCGTAGAGCGTCGCGTGGTCGTGGACGAGGTGGACGAAGAGGGCGAGGTCCGGGTCCTCGAGGTCGACCGACGGGCGCGCGCCGACGCGGCGCCGGATCTGGTCGACGATGGCGTCCTTGGTCCGCTGGGCGATGAACTGGGTGTGCGTCAACGCGCTCGAGCGGCACGACGAGCGGACCGCGAGCGTGTGGACCGGGCTCAGGTAAGGCGCCCAGTCGACGCGGGAGACGCCCTCGTAGAGCGCGTCCCCGCTGGGCGCGTCGAAGGAGGCGAGCTCCGCGAGCACGCGCACGGCGGTGCGGAGCTCGATGCAGGCGCGGAAGCCCTCGTCCGGCGCGCCGGCGAAGTGGACCCCGCCGCGATCGGCGCGGACGCCGCGGAACCGGAGCTCGCGGAGCTCGTCGCGGAGGGCGGGCTCGGTGCCTTTGGCGGCGGTCGCGAAGAAGTCCATGGCGACCGGGCTTGTAGCCGAACCGCCGCGCGGCGGCCCTCACGAACGGCCCTGCGGCTACCGGGCGAGCCGGATGGGCCGCGCGGGCCGCGGCGGTGGCACTGGATTCGCACGGAGCTCGGCGAGCTCGTTGATGTGTGGGTCGGGCGCAGGCACGCCGGCGCTCGGCAGAGGGGGTGAGCGGACTCGGCCCTTCCGGGGCCGCTCGGGGGCGTGACGCCTGCGCGCGGGCCACGGCGAGCGGGCGGGGGAGCGAGGGAGCGGGAGCGCCGCACGGCGGAGAGCGCCGGCACGGCGACAGGACAGGAGGGGGGAAGCCATGCAGAGTCGGACGGCGACCGTGCGCGGCATCAACATCGCGCTCGGGGTCTGGTTGGTCATCTCCGCGTTCCTCTGGCGGCACAGCCAGGGGCAGTTCACCAACACCTGGGTGGTGGGCGCGCTGTGCGTGCTCTTCGCCGTGCTCGCGATCTGGGCGCCCCGGGCGCGCTACCTCAACGCGATCCTGGCGCTCTGGCTCTTCGTCAGCACCTGGTGGATACCGGCGCTGTCGGCGGGGACGGTGTGGAACAACGCGCTCGTCGCCATCGGCCTCCTCATCGTGTCCTTCGTCCCCACCGAGGTCGCGGTGCGGGGGTCGCGGACCGTGCCGCGCCTGTAGGCGCTGTCGGGCCCGGCGAGCGGGAGCGCGCGGCGCGGCGTCCGGTCCGGCGTCGCCGGCAGGCCGCGTCCCCGCGGCCGGCTCGTGGCGTGTTCGCCTCGCGGCGTCGATCGTGTATAGCGGCGTCGCGAGCGCCGCGCCCGAGCCCGCGAGAGGATGCCCCCATGAAGCTCAGCGTCAACGTGAACAAGATCGCGCTCCTGCGGAACTCGCGGGGACACGACGCCCCGAGCGTCCTCTCCTTCGCCCGGAAGATCGTGTCCTACGGGGCGCACGGCATCACGATCCATCCGAGGGCCGATCGGCGGCACATCACACCGGACGACGCGCGGGCGGTGACTCGCCACATCACCACCGTGGAGACGAACTTCGAGGGCGATCTCCGCGAGGAGTTCCTGGACCTCACGCTCGAGCTCCGGCCGACGCAGTGCACGCTGGTCCCGGTGACGCCCGGAGAGCTCACCTCGCACCGCGGCTGGGACGTCGTGAAGTGGCGCTTCCTCCTCCAGCCGGTGGTGAAGCGGCTCAAGGAGGCGGGGATCCGGACAAGCCTCTTCGTCGAGGCGGACCCCGCGGTCGTCCCGGTGGTCGCGGAGATGGGGGCCGATCGCATCGAGATCTACACCGGGCCTTACGCAGAGGCGTTCGATCGCGGCGATCACCGCGCGGAGCTCGACAAGATCGTCGCGACCGTGCGGGCCGCCGTGGCGGCCGGGGTCGGGATCAACGCGGGGCACGACCTCACCGTGGAGAACCTCGCGCCGCTCGTGAGCGAGGCGCCGCAGATCCAGGAGGTGTCGATCGGCCACCACCTCGTGGCGCTCGCGCTCGAGGTCGGCATGCAGCAGTCGGTGCTCGACTATCTCACGGCGGTCGAGGGGCGCCGCGCCCCGGCGCGGTGATCGAGGGGCCTCTCGACCCGACGAACTTGACCGGGACGAAGCACGGTATCGAACGGAAATCGAACGAAAATAGGCCGTCGGGCGCCGCCCGCTGACCCCCCGGCGCCCCGTCTCCGGAGCTCCGGACAGTGCTACGTGGGCGTGTTCCAGCTGAATTCAAGGATGCCATCGTTGTAGTCGCCGTCGTCTCCATTTTCAGCGACGATCACCATGAGATTGTAGTGGCCTATCGTATAAGGACCGCCAGATTTCAGCTGGCGGGACTTGATCCATTCTGCGTTGATGTCCGTTTGATACTCGAACTTCGCTTGCAGCTTCGCTCTTGAATTGGAGACGATGGTCGACTGGCCCGTCATCGCGTTGCGCTCACCAGAGCCCGCGAAGACGCACAGCACCTCATCGTTGCGAGTCACGGTGATCTTTTGAGTGTGCCTCGAGTTGGTCGTGACTTTGATGGTCACGGTCACACCATCCGGAAGCTCATCGATTTCACAGGCGTTGCCGGTCAATTGAGGCATGTGCTCATGGTCCTTCCTATGGATCGCGCCCCGCGGCCGGGAGAATGACCGTCGAGAACGGGGACGGTCTCGCGGCGTCAGAGGATGGCTATCAAACCTGCCGCAAGCGTGCAACGACAAACATCTTCCTGTGCTGGAAGCGGTCATGGGCAGACCGAGCTGACTTAGCCAAGCACGGCGCGCCGTTCTTCGTGCTCGGCGGTCGCTGCGCCGTCTCCGGTGCGCCGTCCGGCGCGGGCGCGACGCCCGGCGGGCCGTGGGGTCGCGCCTCGAGCGGCGCTCGCGCCAGGGCGTCGTTCCCAAGGGCGCGCGCCGGGGCGGCCATCCTCGGGCGCTCCTGCTCCTCGCCCGGCGCGCCGGGCGAGGGCCGCGGCTGCCGGGAAGATGGATCGAGGACGAACCGGCCTGCCGTCGTGGCTCATCGAGGCCGCCATCGCTCCTGGCGAAGGTGGCTTGTCGCTCGCGGCTGAAGACGAGAGCTCGCTGGCTCACCCTCTCCGCGCCGCCATCGAGGCCGCATGGGGGCGCGCCGCGACGGAGGAGCCCCGCAGGCTGTAAAGTGAAGGCGGCACTTTGCGAGCATGGCACACGTGAGCTCGTCAATGATGTTGACGCGGAGCACGTTTCCGATAGGATGCGAGCTCGCTAAAGAGGACAGTGATGAACTTGAGAATGCTAAAGTTTCCGGTCGCATCGTCATGGTTTGCGCTCACGGTGATCGCCTGCGCGCCCAGCAACCAAGGCAACCAGGTTGGCTCTCCCAATCAGGTGAGCGCTACAAATCAAGCCAGCAGCGCCGCTCCGGCCGGCACCTCGAGCCAGAGCGGCACGGCTCAGGCGTCCCCGGCGGCGGAGCCTGCGCCCCTGGGTCCCCCGCTTCAGCCGGCCGCCAAAGGGGCGTACTTCACGGGTGAATATCGCAATCTGTTCGCCGAGCTGGGGCACAAACCCGCCGAGATCGACGCCAAGATCGCGAAGGCCTACGCGCAGCTGTTCCATGGCGATCCCAAGGAACAAGCCGTCATGTTCGCGGCGGGGAAGAACGCGAGCGGCCCCAAGGCGTACATCATGGACATCGGCAATAATGACATCCGCTCCGAAGGGATGTCGTACGGCATGATGATCGCCGTGCAGGTCGATCGAAAAGATGACTTCGATGCTCTGTGGAACTGGGCCAAGTCTCACATGTATCATGCGGATCCGCGTCACCCCGGGTTCGGCTATTTCTCCTGGCAGATGCGCCCGGACGGCACGGCCATCGATGAGAACCCTGCCGCCGACGCGGAGGAGTATTTCGCCACGGCATTGCTGTTCGCGTCCCATCGCTGGGGGAACGGCAAGGGGATTTACGACTACCGGAAGGAGGCCTTGAGCCTCCTCGATGCGATGAAGAACCGCAAGTCCATCACCGGACCGGTCAACGCAGACAAGCGCAAGACCACGCTGCTCTCGCTCTTCAATGCCGAGCACAAGATGGTGCGGTTCACGCCTGACTCGGATAACTTCTCGAAGAACGGCGATCATACGGATCCGTCGTATCACCTGCCTGCGTTCTACGAGATCTGGGCGGTCTGGGGCCCCGAGGCGGATCGCGCGTTCTGGGCCGAAGCGGCCAAGGTGAGCCGCGATTACTTCGTCAAGACGACCCATCCGAAGACCGGGCTCGCTCCGGATTACTCCAATTTCGATGGCACCCCCAAGGCGGCTTCCTGGGACGCGGGGACCGCCAACTTCCGCTACGACGCGTTCCGTACCGCGATGAACTGGTCGGTGGACGCGGCGTGGTGGGCGAAGGATCCGCGGGAGACCGAGCTGAGTGATCGACTTCTCGCCTTCTTCGAGTCACAGGGCCCCAAGTACCGGGCCAACTTCACCCTCGAAGGGAAGCCCATCGTCGAGCACGACTCGCTCGGACTCGTGTCGATGAACGGCGTTGCGGCGCTGGCTGCCACCCATCCGCGGGCCTGGCGCTTCGTCGAGGACGTGTATCAACGTGAGGCGCCCACGGGCAAGTGGCGGTACTATGACGGCATGCTCTACACGATGTCCCTGCTGCACCTGAGCGGGAAATTCCGCGTCATCATGCCGCCCGCGCAGGCCTCGGCGTCGACCGCTTCAGGTAAGCGCTAGTCCGGCAGGTGTGGGGGCGGCATGGCGTGGGCGCTCGGATCACTCCTGTGATTGCGGGCGCCCAGTGCTGATCTGGCCAGAATGAGCCCGTGCAACTCACCCGCGAGACGCGCCCTCGCCGCCGCGACCGTGGCCGCCGCGCTCCTGTCTCCGGCCTCGGCCAGCGCCTCGAGCTCGGCGCCCGCGTTCACCGGCCTGGGCTCCGCCGTCGTCGAGGCGCTCAATGAGCTCCGCTTCTGGGGCCAGGCCCAGATAGGCGCCGCAGCCGCGATCAGCGATTGGGAGGATCCGGGCGGGGTGAGCCTGCGCGCCTCGATGAGCGTGCGCGGAATCGGTCTCGCCGGCGCGATCCGCTATGAGCAGGTGGAGGGGCGCGGCGGCGGCGTGCTCGCGCTCGGCGGCCAGCTCCGGCCGCTCGCCTTCGCCCGGAGTGCGACCTACGAGCGGATTGACCCTTTTCTGAGCCTGGGCGGTGAGGTCGGCGGCGAGCAAGGCGCGCTTCGCGCCGACCTCTACGTGGGCGCTGGCCTCGATTTCGCGCTCTTCCCCGAGGAGGACGCGCAGCCCACGCTCGTCATCGAATACCAGGTCCGCCCCCTCCGCACGCCCTCGGACACGCCGCTCCAGATCCTGCACCTCGGCGCCGCCATGCGAGGCGTCTTCTGACGCTACCGCGAGAAGTCGGGCTGCGAGGGGGACCGCCATGGCCCCAAGGGCGCGCGCCTCAGAGCTGCATTCCGCCGGCCGCCTCGATGCGCTGGCCGTTGATCCACTGGCCCTCGGGCGACAGCAGCAGCGCGACAAGGCCGCCGATGTCGTCGGGGAGCCCGACCCGGCCGAGGGCGGTCTGGGCGGCGATCATCTTGTTGAGCTCGGCGTTGTCGCGCACGGCGCCGCCCCCGAAGTCGGTCTCGATCGCGCCCGGCGCGAGCACATTGACCGCGATCTTCCGCGATCCGAGCTCCTGCGCCATGTAGCGGGTGAGCACCTCGACGGCGCCCTTCATCGCGGCGTAGGCGGCGTACCCGGGCAAGGAGAACCGCGTGAGCCCCGACGAGACGTTGAGGATCCGCCCCCCGTCCGCGATGAGCGGAAGGAGCTTTTGCGTGAGGAAGAACGTCCCCTTCAGGTGGACGTTCATGAGAGAGTCGAACTGCTCCTCCGTCGTCTCGGCGAAGCTCGCGTGGGCGCCGATGCCGGCGTTGTTCACCAGGTAATCGAGGCGATCGCGCCCGAAGCGGCCGGCGAGCTCCGCCTTCACCGCCCCGGCGAACGCGTCGAAGCTGCGCGCATCGCCGGCGTCGAGCGCGAGGGCCGCTGCGGTGCGCCCCTTGGCCTCGATCTGCTTCACCACGTCGGCCGCCTCGGCCGCGGCGCTGCGGTAGGTGATGACGACGCCCACGCCGCGATCGGCGAGGTGGAGGGCCATGCTCTTTCCCAGGCCGCGGCTTCCGCCGGTGATGAGGGCGACGGGATTGCGCTTCGATGTGCTCATGATCAGGTCCTTTCGCGGGTGACGCGGCCGCTCGCCGCTGTCTGCGAGCATGAATAGCGCTCCGTTCCGTGTTGATAAAGACCGGAAGATCCGACACACTGTTTCGCCAGGCGAAACAATGAGCGTCGATCTCGAGTCGCTGAAGGTCTTCGTGAAGGTGGCGGAGCTCGAGAGCTTCACGCGCGCCGGCGAGCACCTCGGGATGCCCAAGGCGCGCGTGTCGCTGCGGCTCAAGGCGCTCGAGGCGGAGCTCGGCAGCCGGCTCCTCCAGCGCTCGACGCGCGTCGTGCGCCTCACGCCGGACGGGGAGGCGCTCCTCCCGCGGGCGCGCCGCCTCGTGCTCGAGGCCGACGACATCGGCGGGATGTTCCAGTCGGCGAGGGCCCTGCGTGGGCGCGTGCGGATCGATCTGCCGGTGAACTTCGCGTGCAACGTCATCATCCCGCGCCTGCCCGAGCTGCTCGCGCGCCACCCCGAGCTCGAGATGGTCGTCAGCACGACCGACCGGCGCGTCGAGCCGCTCCGCGAGGGCTTCGATTGCGTCGTGCGCGTCGGCGCCCCGGGCGACGCGGAGCTCGTCGGCCGCAGGCTCGGCGTCCTGCGGATGATGAACTGCGCGAGCCCGGCGTACCTGCGCAAGCACGGCACGCCCCGCCGGCTCGAGGATCTCGACCGGCACCTCGTCGTGCATTACTCGTCCGCGCTCGGCGCCGAAGCGCCGTCGTTCGAGTACCCCGACGACGGCGGCTACCGCGAGCGGCCGATGCGCAGCGTGGTGACGGTCAACGGCGCCGACGCCTATCGCGCGGCGTGCGTGGCGGGCCTCGGCATCATCCAGGCGCCGCGGGTAGGGGTGCTCGAGAGCATCACCGCAGGTGTGCTCGTCGAGGTCCTGCCCGCCCTCACCTGCGCGCCCATGCCGGTCTCGCTCCTCCACACGCACGGCAGGGGCGTGCCGCGCCGCGTGCGCGCGGTGATGAGCTGGATCACCGAGGTGCTCTCTCCGCACCTCGACGCGCTCGACCGCTGAGCGCGCGGGCGTGTTCAATCGATCTGCGTGATCGTCGAGACTGGCAATCTACCCTCTGCCCATCTCCGCGCGCGCGTTGTTCGGTGTTTGTCTATTCTTGCGTGTGCCCACTGTCGTCGCAGGTGGGAGCGTCTCGGTGTGTCATGAGCCCGCTTGTGCGCTTCACGTGCAGGATAACCAAGCTCGCTTCATATGGCGAGTTGAAATTGCCAGATCGCTTTTGGTGTGCCCTGTCGCACAGATTGGCAATTGTCGATTGCCGTCGATGAAGTTGGTCCTGTAGGGTCATCACACTACGGCTTGCGGTTAAGACGTACGAAAGGGGAGCGAACGTCATGACATACCTTCCTACTTGTTCTTCCATTGGAGCACAGGGGCTTCGCCGCTTCGGCTGCGCGATTGCAGCGGTGTCTGCGCTCACGGCGCTGTCGGCTCCGGCGAGCGCGCTCCCGGCGTTTCCCGGTGCAGAGGGCTTTGGCGCCGTCGCGACCGGCGGGCGCGGCGGGCGCGTCATCAAGGTCACCAACCTGCGGGCGAGCGGGGCGGGGAGCCTCCAGGCGGCCCTCGACGCGAGCGGGCCGCGCATCATCGTCTTCGACGTGAGCGGCGTGATCGAAGGAGATGCCGTCATCCGCAATGGAAACGTCACCATCGCGGGCCAGACGGCGCCGGGCGCGGGCATCACCGTGCGCGGCCGCCTCCTCGCCAGGTACTCGAATGCGGTCAACAATGTCATCGTAAGATTCCTGCGAGTCCGCCCTGTGTTCGGCGGCTCGGCCGGAGAGCAGTTCGACGGCGCGCAGTTCTCGCTGAACTCGAAGCTGATCCTCGATCACGTCTCCATCGCCTGGGGCGTCGACGAGACCCTGGATCTCTATGAGGCAGATGACGTCACGGTGCAGTGGTCCACCATCGAGTCGTCGTCGATCACGGGCCATCCAGAGGGGGCGCACAATTACGGTCTCATCAACGGCCCTGATGGCCATCGGATCACGATTCATCACAACCTGTTCGCGCATCACAAGGCGAGGTGCCCAGCGGTCGCGAACGGCCCCGCCGATATCCGCAACAACGTGGCCTACAATGTCAGGCACGGGTTCGTGCATCACAACCGGGCGAGCGGCCAGTTCAACATCGTGGGGAACGCGTACATCAAGGGGCCGAGCGATCAGCTGATCCCCTTCTATTTCGACGGCAGCGCCGGCGCGGGGCTCAAGTACTTCCTCGCCGACAACTACATCGACGATCCTGGCAAGTTCACGGGGGTGGTGAACAACCCCTGGCAGAAGCCGTACCTCCATCCGAGCTTCAGCCGGCTCAACAAGCCCGAGTCGCACCGCGCGTCGTCGCAGTTCAACTTCTCGCGCGACGTCCCGGGGTACATCCCCGTGACGACGCACAGCGCGGCGGACGCCTCTCGGCTCGTCCTCGCGCAGGCGGGCGCGCTGCCGCACGACGTCGTGACGAGAGGCGTCCTTCAGAACATCGAGCGCCGCGACGGCGCGTGGGGCGCTCGCTACGCGAAGAACCTGATGGAAGGGCTCACCCCCGGGACGGCGCCCGCGGACGCCGACCGCGATGGCATGGCGGACGCGTGGGAGCGCGCGCACGGCCTCAGCCCGTCCAACGCGGACGATCACAGCAGGGTGATGTCGTCCGGCTACACAGCGGTCGAGGAGTACATCAACGAGCTCGCCGCCGCGCTGATCAGCGATGCAGAGAGCAGCCTGGCGATGCTCGAGGGCGACGAGCTCGACTAGCGACCTCGTCGCCCCGGCTCGTGATAGGCCTCGATAGGCCTCGTTCGCGGTGCCCGAGGAGGAGGTGCTCGACGGCTCGACAGCGCGTCGTGGCCCCGGTGCGTCCTGTCCGCGCCGCGCCGCGTCGCTGACCAGCTCGTTGCGCAGCCCGTCCTGCCTGCTAGGTTCCCCGCGGCGCTCCACAAGAGCGTCCCGGACGAGACGCGCCGTACCCGGTCAGGACAAGACGACGCAGCCACACCACGAGGAGATTCGTCTTGTCCTGGCTGCTGTTGCTGTTCGCAGGTCTGCTCGAAGTCTGCTGGGCTGTCGGGCTCAAGTACACACAGGGCTTCACGCGCCCGCTGCCCACCGTGCTCACGATCTCGGCGATCGTCGCGAGCCTCGTGCTCCTTGAGGCCGCCTCGCGGACCCTGCCCATCGGCACGGCCTACGCCGTCTGGGTCGGCATCGGGGCGTTCGGGGCGGCGATCGCCGGCATCTTCCTGTTCGGCGAGCCTGCCACGCCCGCGAGGCTCGGCTTCCTCGCGTTGCTCGTCGTGTCCATCCTCGGCCTCAAGCTGTCGAGCTCCTGAGCGATCGCCGCCCCCGGCGCGCACGACTGACCGCCTCGGGTCGACTAACCTTCCCTCCATGCACGGAACCCCCGAAGCCCGCGCCCTGCACGCGCAGTTCCCCGCCATCGATCTCCACGCCGACAGCCTCATGTGGGCGCGCTGGGTCGGCTACGATCTGCACGAGCGCCACGAGCCGCCGTTGCCGCTCGCTGCCCTGGCCGGGCACGTCGATGTCCCCCGCCTCGTCGAGGGCGGCGTCGGCGCGCAGTTCTTCGGCCTTGTCTCGGTGCCCATCGGGCAGCGGCGCGGGCTCGCCGCCGTCGTCGACGAGCAGATCGACCTCCTGGAGCAGGCCGTCCGCGCGCAGCCGGGCCGCCTCCTGAAGGCGCTCACCGCCGAGGACATCGAGGCGGCGAGCGCCCGCGGCGCCGTCGCGGCGCTGCTCGGGATCGAGGGGGCGCACGCCCTCGAGGGCGACCTCGACACGCTCGATCGCTTCGCGCGGCGCGGCGTGCGCTACCTCGGGCTCTGCCATTTCAGCGCCAACGACGTGTGCTATCCCGCCTACGGCCGCGGGCGCAGGGACGGTGAAGGCCTCACCCCGTTCGGCCGCGAGGTCGTGCGCCGCGCCGAGGATCTCGGCGTCATCGTCGACCTCGCGCACATCAACCGCGCTGGCTTCCTCGAGGCATGCGCGCTCGCGCGCCGGCCACCCATGGTCAGCCACACCGGCGTTGCCGGCGCGTTCGAGCACTGGCGCAACATCGATGACGAGCAGCTCCGCGCCCTCGCCGACCGCGGCGGGTGCGCCGGGATCATCTTTTGCCCGCTCTACCTCGGCGGCAACGGCCTCGCCCCCGTGGTCAAGCACCTCCTGCACATCATCAACGTTGCCGGCGAGGACACCCCCGCGCTCGGATCCGATTGGGACGGCTTCATCGTTCCCACACGTGAGCTGTGCGATGCCGCCCATCTTCCGCTCTTGACGGATGCGCTGCTCCAAGCTGGGTTGAGCGAGCGTGTCATCGGCAAGTTGCTGCGCGGTAACGTAATGCGCACCTTGAGCGATAATCCGCTTCCAACGAGGCTCCAGGCTGCGTAGTCTCTCTCGACAGGGCCGTCGGGGTGGGTGGTCCCTCCGGCGCTGCACGAACTCATCCTCACGCGGAGCGGATGCAGGCCATGACTCTCCATCGCCTCGCTGCACAGGGCTATGCCACTGCAGCGGATGCCTACGAGAAGGGGCGCCCCGACTACCCGCGCGGCGCGATCGAGCTCCTGCTCGACACCCTCCGCATCGACGCCGCGAGCACCGTGCTCGATCTCGGCGCGGGGACCGGCAAGCTCACGCGCCTCCTGGTGCCGACGGGCGCCCGGCTCCTCGCGCTCGAGCCGGTCGAGGGGATGCGCCGCAAGCTCGGCCAGATGGTCCCGTCGGCCATCCCGCTCGACGGCGTGGCCGAGGCGATCCCGCTGCCCGAGGCGTCGGTCGACGCCGCGGTCGCCGCGCAGTCGTTCCACTGGTTCCACGGCGATCTCGCGCTCACCGAGATCCACCGGGTGCTCCGGCCGAGGGGGCGCCTCTCCCTGCTCTTCAACCTGCGGGACGAGCGCGTCGACTGGGTCGCTCGCATCTCCCACATCCTCGACCGCTACGGCCGGGATGCCCCGGTCCACCGGTTCGGGGCCTGGCGCCAGCCGTTCTCCGACTCCCGCCTCTTCGCGTCGATCCGAGAGCACGAGCTCACCCACACGCAGGAGCTCGATCTCGACGGGCTCCTCGAGCGCGTCGCCTCGATCAGCTACATCTCCGTGCTTCCCCTGAAGGAGCGGTACGCGGTCCTGAACGAGGTCCGCGAGCTGGCCGGGAACCACCCGGACCTCGCGGGCAAGAGCGTGTACCTCTTTCCATACCGGACGCTGGTGGCCTTCTACGAGCGGCGCTGAGCGTCCCGCACGCCCGCTGCGGGAGGCGCCGTGCTAGAGCGGCGCCTCATGTCGGCGCATGAAGTCGTGATCGTCGGCGGCGGGCCGGCGGGCCTGAGCACGGCGATCTTCCTTGCCCACCATCGCCCGGCCCTCACCGACAGGATCGTGGTGCTCGAGAAGGAGCGCTACCCGCGGGACAAGTGCTGCGCGGGGGGGCTCGGCGAGCGAGCGGACAGGGCGCTCGCGGCGATCGGAGTGACGATCGACGTGCCCTCGGTCGTGGTGCACGGCGTCAGCGCGGCGTTTCAGACCGGCGAGATCGCGCTCCGCGAGGGGAACATCGGCCGCGTCGTCCGGCGCGTCGAGTTCGATCGCGCCCTCGCCCTCGCCGCGCGGGCGCGAGGCGTCCGGATCGTCGAGGGGGCGCGGGTCACCGGCGCCTCCCTGAGCCCCCACGGCGCCCGGATCGAGAGCTCGGCCGGGGCCTTCGACGGCCGCGTCGTCGTCGGCGCGGACGGGGTCGGCAGCGTCGTTCGCCGCGCGATCGGGCTGCCGTTCGGCAGGCTGCGCGCGCAGGCCGTCGAGGTCGACACCGAGCCCGTCGCGGGGGACCGGGCGCGCGACCTCCTGCACTTCGAGATGCGGGACCGCTCGTTCCCCGGCTACTTGTGGGATTTTCCCACGATCGTGGGCGGGCGCGAGCTCGTCTGCCGGGGAGCGTACGTGCTGCACGAGGGCGCCCTCGGCGCAGCGCGCCCCGCGCCCGACGCCGAGCGCGTCCTCCGGAGCCGGCTCGCGGCGCTCGGCCTCGACCCGGACCGCTACCGGCGGAAGCGCTTCGCCGAGCGCGGTCTCGACCGGAGGGCCGCGGTCGCGCGGCCTGCGGCCCTGCTCGTCGGCGAGGCCGCGGGCATCGATCCGATGCTGGGAGAGGGGATCGCCCAGGCGATCGCGTACGGCGCCCTCGCGGGCGAGTACCTCGCCGAGAAGCTCGAGGCCCGCGATCTCGGGTTCCACGACTGGGCCCGGCGCGTCGAGCGCTCGCTGCTCGGCCTGGACATCCGGTTCCGGCGCCGGATGATGCGCGCCTTCTACGGCGCGCCGCGGGAGCGCGTCGAGCGCTATCTCCTCGGCGAGCCGTCGTTCCTGCGCTTCGGCATGCGCCACTTCGCCGGCAGACCCCAGGTGGCGTCCGACGCGCTCCGCGCCGCGGCGACGGGCGCGCTCGTCGTCGGCCGGCTCGGGATCGAGCGCTTCGTCGCGTCGCTCCCGCCGAGGGGCGTACATGGCGCTGGCGATGGCGATGGCGCTGGCGCGCACCCGTAGCGACCCGCGCCGCGCCCGTGCGCGCCGGCCCCCCCCGACAGCGCCATGCTAGCATCGCCGGCCATGATCGCGCCGATTCAGCCGGCGGCCGGGATGCTCTTCGGAGAGTTCCGGATCGTTCGACCCCTCAGCGCCGGGGGCATGGGCGCCGTGTACATCGCCGAGCAGGCGAGCACCGGCAAGCTGCGCGCCCTCAAGCTCATGCACCCCCAGCTCTGCGCCGACACCCGGCTGCGCGAGCGCTTCGAGCAGGAGGCGCGGGTCGGCGCGCTCGTCGAGAGCGATCACATCGTGCAGGTGATCGGCGCCGGCATCGACCCGGCGAACGGCGTGCCGTGGCTCGCGATGGAGCTGCTCGAAGGGGAGGACCTCGCGCAGCGCATGAAGCGCTGCGGGCTGCTCCCGCCCCAGGAGGTGCACGAGATCTTCCGGCAGCTCTGCCACGCGCTGGGCGCCGCCCACCGGGCGGGCGTGGTCCATCGGGACATGAAGCCGCAGAACGTCTTCCTCGCGAGGACGCACAGCGCGACGGCGCCGTGGTCGGTCAAGGTCCTCGACTTCGGCATCGCGAAGATCGCCGCGGAGGCGAGCACGATGGCGACCGCGTCGCTCGGCACGCCGCTCTGGATGGCGCCCGAGCAGACGGACACGCGCGGGCAGATCGCGCCGGCGACCGACGTGTGGGCGCTCGGGCTCATCGCCTTCGCGATGCTCACCGGCCGCACGTACTGGCGCGCCGCGAACGACCCGATGGGCACCGCGATGCCGGTGCTGCTCCGCGAGATCCTCTTCGAGCCGATCGACCCGGCCTCGACGCGCGCGACGGCGCTCGGGAGCGCCGGCAGCCTCGTGCACCCGTTCGACGCCTGGTTCGCGCGCTGCCTCGCGCGCGAGCCGTCGGAGCGCTTCCAGACGGCGCAGGAGGCGTTCGACGCGCTCGGGCCGGCGCTCTTCGCCGACCCGCGCAGCGCGCGCCCCGCCGGCGCCGTGATCTCGGCGGCGCCGCCCGGCATCGGGGCGGCGGCGGTCACCTCCGCGGGGACGGCCTCGCGCCTCTCGATGACCGGCCCGACCGAGGTGGCCGCCGACGCGCAGCGCCCGCCGTCAGCGGCCCCCGGCGCGCGCTGGGGTGCGCCGCCTTCCTCGCAGCCGGCGGATGGGTCGCGGCAGGGCGCGTCCTTTGCGCCGGCGAGCGCGCCGGCCCTGGCCAGCAGCGCGCCGGCGGAAGCCCTCCGGCGGCCGGCCCGGTGGAGGCCCATGCTGCTCCTCGCGGGCGGCCTGCTCGGCGGCGCCGCGGCGGCGGCGGCGCTTGCGTTCGCCACCGCCCGCACGCCGCGCGATGTCGAGCTGGTGCAGCGCCTGCCCGCGCCGGCGCGCCCCACGGTGGTCAGCGCGGGCCGCGGCGACGGGGCGCGCCCGCCGGCCGCCGGCGCGGACGGCGCGGACGCCCAGCAGCCGGCGCCCGGCCCTCGCCACGGGCTGGTGCCCCTGCCGAAGGCCCCGCGCCCCTCGCGCGAAGGCGGCGCGCCCGCGCCCTCGACCACGGCGCAGCCGAGCGCGGCGAGGCCGTTCGATCACGCGGCGGCCCACGCCGCGCTGCAACGCAAGGGGTCGACCGCGCCGGTCCACTGCAAGGGCAGGGAGGGGCCGAAGGCGGTGACGGCGCGCGTGTTCTTCAACCCCGCGGGCGCGGTGCAGCGCATCGGGATCGATCCGAGGGTCGCGATGACCCCGGCCGGGAGCTGCGTGCACATGGTGCTCGGCTCCACGCGGGTGCCGCCGTTCGACGGGAACGAGCTCCAGGAGGTCTCGACGACCGTCGCGATCGAGTGAGCTCCGCGGGCGGAGCTAGCGGCCGGCCGGTCTGGTCAAGGGTCTTCGGAGACGCACTCGCCCTCGCCGCGGAAGTGCCCGAGCGTGCGCGAGAGCGCCGCGACGAACGCACCGAGATCATTGATATTTCCGGCGCTGCCCGTGCCGTAGCCGCCCTCCTCGATCGCGACGAGGCGCACCGCGGCGAGCTCCTCCAGGGTGACGGCGCCGTCGCCGTCGGCGTCCGCGGCGGCGATCGGCGCGAAGCGGCGCGCCGCGGTCGCGGACTGGAGGTCGTCGTAGAAGAAGTGGTCGCCGTGGATCGTGAGCTCCACGGTGTCGGTGCCGCCGTTCGTGACGAGGACGCCCTCGGTCTCCTTGCCGGCCTTCTCGCCCTGGCAGTCGGCGTAGCGCGTCGCGAGCGAGAAGGTCCAGTCGAGGCGCTTCTCGTCGCCGCCGTCCCCCTTCCGCGCGATCGCCTCGATGTGCACCGACGCGCCCGCTGCCAGCATCAGCGCCTTGTCCTCTCCGGTCGCCCCGTCGAGCGCGGTGTCCGCGTCCGCCGGGCTGATCTCGTAGGAGACGCGCTCCCAGGGCTTCGCCTCGAGGCCCTCGAACGCCACCACCGGCTTCACGCCGGGCTTCGTGTGGTCGACAAGGATCGAGCCCTCCATCCGGGCCCCGACGTTCCCCTCGCGATCGGCGACGGTCACGTTCCGGAGGACGAGCAGGAACTTCTCGTACCGGATGCTCCAGCCGTCCTCGAGATCCGCGGCCGGGATCTCCTGCTCGATGTACTCTTCTCCCCACGTCGAGAACGCCACGCTTCCGGCGCCCGACGCGCCGTCGTCGCCGCAGCCGGCGAGCGCCGTCGCGGCGAGCGACAGCGCCGCCGCGCACAGTCCTTCGATGATCCTCATCGCTCCTTCTCCTCCTCCTGCGGGGCGCCGGGCGCGAACGAGAGCGCGTAGGCCGTCCCCTTCTTGAGGCCCCGCACGAAGCCGCGCCGGGCCTGGCTCTCCGGCTCGAGATCGGCCGGCGCGCCGTCGTCGCTCCCGGCCACGTCCTCGAAATCGACCTGGTCGAGCCAGACCGCCGGCTTGACCACGAGCGTGACGACGCCGGGCCCGTCGAGGTAGACCTCCTCGAAGACGCACCCTTCCACCGCCGGCTCGCCGGTCGCGTCGCTGACGACGTCCGCGAGCAGGGCGCGCGCGCGGAACACGCGCGCGACGTCGCCCTTCTCGGCGCGGCCCTCGAGGGCGACGACGTGCCCGTCGAGCTCCGCGGCGAACGGGCCCGCGGGCGGCGCGCCGAACGTGAAGCGCGCCGATCGCACGACGCCGCTCACCGCGTCGGCGTCCGCGAGCGCGGTCGCCCCTTCCAGCAGGTCGACCGAGGTGGGCTGCGTCATCTGGCCCCGCGCCTCGCCGGCTTGATAATGGCCCGGGTGGGCGTGCGCCTCCGGAACGGCCCACCGGGCGAGCCGGTCGAGCAGCGAGGGCGCGCCGCCGCCGCCCGGCGCCCCGCGCCGCGCCGTGAACGGGGCGCCCTCGAAATAGTAGAGCGGCCCGACCGACAGGTGCGCCTTCGACAGGGTGATCGTCCAGCCGAGCGCGTTCGTGAACGGCTCGGCCGGCGCCGTGTCGGCGGCGATCTCGGTCGCGAGCGTGAGGCGCTTGCCGGCGGTCGAGTCACCGTCCGCGGCGCCGCACCCGGCGGCGAGCGCGCCCGCGGCGAGGAGCCCCGCCGCGGCGAGCGCGGCGCGCCGGCGGGGCCTTTCGTGTGCTGTGGTGGACGTCATCGAGGACCTCATCCGAGAAAGAGAGAGAGCGAGACGAGGAAGCTGCGCGGGGCGCCGACCGTCACGTGCCGCGCGGGCAGGAGGTCGGGCGCCGCGCCCCGGGTGAAGCTCGACGGGTAGACGAACTCGCCGTCGAACCAGGCCGCGTCGAGGAGGTTGTAGACGTCGAGCCCGAGCTCGACGCGGTGGTAGCGGAGGTGCGCCGTCACGTCGGTGAGGAGCGCGTCGCGGCCGAGCTCTCCGTACGGCAGCGGGCGGCCGTGGAGCAGCGTCACGCCGGCGCCCGCGCGGGCCTCGAGGCGCCGGCCGAACAGCGCGCCGAGGCGCGGCGTCACCGCCAGATCGGCGCGCGCGACGACCTGCGGCACGAACGGGAGGAGATCGCCCGCCGCGTAGCGCCCGCCCGCGGCGGTGAAGGCGGCCCGCGTGTACGTCAGGCCGACGCTCGACACGAGCCACGGCGCGGGGCGCGCGACGGCGTCGAGGGCCACCCCGGTGCGGGCCGTGGCGGGGACGGGCTCGTTGCGGCCGATCGCCTCGTCGAAGACGAGATCCTCGCTGAGGCGCGCGTGGAACAGCGCCGCCGACGCCCTCACGAGCTCGTCCGCGTAGCGGAGCCCGGCCTCGGCGGAGAGCGCGCGCGTGAAGGGGGTCCGCTCGCCCTCGCCGAGGCTGCGCGCCTGGGGCGAGCGGAACCCCTGGCCCACGCTGGCGAGCGCGTGCAGCCCGGGGAGCAGCGTCACGTCGATCGTGCCCTTGCCGCCCACGTGGACGCCCTGCGCGCTGCGCGCCTGCGCGCCCTCGCCGGCGTGGTCGACGACCTGGTAGGCGAGCCCGTCGGCGCGGAGCCCGCCGCGCACCGTGACCCGCCGCGCCGGCCGGATCGACGCGTCGAGGTAGCCGGCGAGGTCGGTCGCGCGCACCTTCGCGTCGACGAGCGTCGCGGTCGGCCGGCCGTCGACGGCCGCGAGGCGCCGCTGCGACTGCTCGATCCAGTCGGTGCGCGCGACGATGCCCGCCTCGAACGTGTCGCGATCCGACAGCACCGGGAACCTGAGCCGGTACGAGGCGGTCGCGCCCGCCGTGATCGCCTCGTTGAGCTGCTGGGTGGCGTCGCCGGAGGTCGGATCCGTGAGGTAGCCGGTGAAGTTCGAGCGCAGGCGGAGCGCGCGCAGCACGACGAACGGCGCGAGCGAGAGGCCCTCGCCGCGGGCGGTGTCGCCGCCGGACGAGCGCAGGTCGACGACGAGCTGCGCGCGCGACGAGTCGCCGCCCTGATCCGGGTCGTACGAGGCGAAGCGGTCGACCTTGCCCGCCTCGAGGTCGTCGAGGCGCAGGACGCCGGCGGAGCCGAAGCGCGAGGCGAACGCCGACACCATCACGCGCGCGCGGACCCCCGCGAGGGGCTCGTAGACGCCCTGCGCGATGGCCGAGGTCCGGCTGGCGGCGCGGGCGGGGCCGAAGCCGTCGGTCGTGTACGCCTCGAAGGCGGCGAACGTTGTCTCGTCGGCGTGCTCCGGGTGGTAGGCGAGGAAGAGCCGTCGCGCGCCGAACGAGCCGGCGGAGGCGGTGGCGGTGATCCCCGGCTCGTCGTAGCCGAGCTCGAGGCGCACGGTGCCGGCGACGGCGAAGTCCCCCTGGCGCGGGTCGTACGACCCGGGTTGCGCGCGGAGCTCGCGGATCACCTCGGGCATCACGAAGTGCAGATCGGCGTAGCCCTGCCCGTGGACGTTGGACACCTCGTTGACCGGCGCGCCCGCGATCCAGATCTCGAGGTCCTGCCCGTGGACCGCGTCGAAGCCGCGGAAGAAGATCTGGTGCGCCTTGCCCTCGCCGCTGTGCTGGGCGGCGAACACGCCCGGCACGAGCTGCAGCACGTCGCTCGCGGTGCGGTGGGGCGCGGCCCGCACCTCGGCCCGCTCCCGCACCGTCTCCGAGGCGCTGCGCGGCGGCGGCGCGCCCTGCACCACGACCGCGACCGGCGCGGCGTCACCGGCGCGCGCCGGGACGGCGGCCGTGGTGATGACGGCGGCCGTGGTGATGATAAGGAGCGGCGCGAGCGCCGTGCGCAGGGAGAGGGTCACACCGGGACCGCTCCGTAGCACGTTTTTATGAATTCGTGCTACGCAGCTGGATGCGCTCGCTCGCCTGGGACCCCACCGGCGCGCCTGCTAGAGGTTTCAGGCGGCGGGCGCGGGGTGTCCGCGGCGTTCCTTGTCGCTGGCCGCCGGGCGCCGCTCCTGGACGAGCGGGGGTTACTTTTCAGCGCCCGCTCGATTCGTGCGCTGGAGCGGATCGCGACAGCGATCGCGACAAGATGACGCATTCAGGTTGGTGACGACGCGGCCTATCGTGGCGCGCGTTGTTCCTTGGTTCCTCAGGAGGACTCTCATGAAACGCGGTCTTCGTGCATCACGGCTCTTGTTCCCGCTGGTCGGGGCGGCGCTCTCGCTCACGGCGTGCGGCAGCGATGGTGGGGTGAACCCTGTCGATGGCACCTCATCGACCTCGACGGGCGCCGCCGGCGGCGGGGCCGGCGGGGACGGCGGGTCGGGCGGCGAGGGGGGGAGCGGCGAGGCCGGCGGCGGCGGGGCCGGCGGCGGCGACGCGGCGGTCGCTGTCGAGCTGCAGTTCGAGGGCCGCGTCGGCGACGAGGTGTTCTCCTGCAGCGACACCTACGCTGTCGGCACCGCGGCGACGGACGTGAAGCTCAACGACTTCCGCCTGTACATTCACGATGTACGCCTGCACCGCGCGGACGGCGAGGAGGTGCCGCTCTCGCTCGAACAGGACGGGCTGTGGCAGCACGAGGACGTCGTGCTCCTCGATTTCGAGGACAGGTCGGGCAGCTGCGCCAACGGCACGCGGGAGATGAACGGGCTCGTGCGCGGGACGGTTCCGGCCGGGGAGTACGATGGCCTGTCGTTCAAGCTCGGCGTTCCGTTCGAGCTCAACCACGGCGACGCCTCGGTCGCGCCGTCGCCGCTCAATCTGTCGGGGCTGTTCTGGAGCTGGAACGCCGGGTACAAGTTCCTGCGCCTCGACAGCGTCTCCGAGGTGGGCGCGAGCCCCTTCCTCGTCCATCTCGGGAGCACCGGCTGCGTCGCCGGCGACGGCGGTGAGATGACCGCGTGCGACCGCCCCAACGTGGCCGAGATTGCCTTCCAGGGCATCGACCCGCTCACGACGAAGGTGCTCGTCGACTATGCGGCGCTCGTGACGGACAGCGACGTGTCCGGGAGCCCCGACGACACGCCGGGTTGCATGTCCGATCCGACGGATCCCGAGTGTCCGCCCCTGTTCGTCCATCTCGGCGTCGACATCGCCGACGGCTCGCCGCGCCCCGAGCAGCAGTCGTTCTTCAGGATAGACTAGGAGCCATGACCATGTTCGCTCTGGTGACCGCCCTCCGCCGCTCCGCGCTCTCCTCTGTCCTGGCCGCGCTGGCGGCCCTCGCCTGTGCCTGCGGCGACGACGTCGTCTCGCCGGGCGCGGGCGGGCCTTCGGGGGAGGGCGCCGGCGGCCAGGGCGGGGGCGATGGTGGAAGCGGCGGGGGAGGCGACGCGGGCGCGTACGTCTGGGGGCTGCCGCCGGGCTTCCCGGTGCCGAAGGTCCCCCAGGACAACCCGATGTCGTCGGCCAAGGTCGAGCTCGGCAGGCGGCTGTTCTACGACAGGCGCCTGTCCGGCAACGGCACGTACTCCTGCGGCTCGTGCCATGTCCAGGAGCTCGCGTTCACCGACGGCCTCGCGAGCGCCGAGGGCTCGACCGGCCAGCTGCACTCGCGCGGCTCGATGGCCCTGGTCAACGTCGCTTACCTCACGACGCTGACCTGGGGGAATCCGCTCCTCGACACGCTCGAGGAGCAGGCGCTCCTTCCCATGTTCGGCGAGACCCCTGTCGAGCTCGGGCTCGCGGGCATGGAAGAAGAGCTGTTCGAGCGGCTCCGGGACGAGCCGCTGTACCAGGAGCTCTTCCCCGCGGCCTTCCCCGGCGACGAGGCCCCCATCGACCTCGCCAACATCACGAAGGCGATCGCGGCGTTCGAGCGGTCGCTGCTCTCGTACCGCTCGCCCTACGACCGGTACCGCTACGACGGCGACCCTTCGGGGATGCCGGACGCGGCGCTGCGCGGCATGGATCTCTTCTTCTCCGAGAAGCTCGAGTGCTTCCACTGCCACGGCGGCTTCAACCTGTCGGACTCGGTGCAGCACGACGGGACCACCTTCACGGAGGTGATGTTCCACAACACGGGTCTCTACAACATCGGCGGGAGCGGGGATTACCCCGAGGGCAACGCCGGGGTCTACGAGATCTCCGGCAACGAGGCGGACATGGGCCGGTTCCGCGCGCCCACGCTGCGCAACATCGCCCTCACGGCGCCGTACATGCACGACGGCAGCGTCGCGACGCTCGAGGAGGTGCTTGACCATTACGCCGCGGGAGGGCGTACGATCGAGGACGGCCCCAGCGCCGGTGTGGGGAGCGAGAACAGGTATAAGAGCGAGCTCATCACCGGGTTCGATCTCACAGCAGAGGAGAAAGCAGACGTGATCGCCTTCTTGCAGAGCCTGACCGACGATGAGTTTCTGAAGGACCCGCGCTACGCGGATCCGTGGGCGGAGGCGCCGTGAGCCGGGCCCCCATCCTCCAGAGGGCGCTCCTCGTCCCCGCGCTGGCGGCGCTCGTGTCGGCCGGGATGTACGCCGGGGCGTGCGGCCACGACCACGACCACGGGGACACGTCGAGCGGGACGTCGTCCGGGCCGGACGTGGACGACGTCATCTACGAGGGCGGCGCGACCGACGAGGCGCTGCTCGCGCTGCTCGCGGCGGCGCCGAAGGACGAGCCGTCGCAGGGGACGGTGTTCGATGCGCCCGCGGAGGGCGCGACGCTCGCCGGCGACGCCGCGCCGGAGCTGACCTTCCGTGTCGCGGGCGCGGCGCAGTGGAGGGCCCCTGGGGCCGCGCCGGCGCTGCGGTTCGCGGGCGCCGCGCCGGGGGCGGGGGATTCCGGCGCGGCGGGGGCGTCGCTCTGGGCGGAGGTCGGCGCGCTCCTCGGGCCGGTGCGCGCGGCGCGGGCGCACGGGACGCCCATCAACGGGCGCGCCTACTTCCTTGTCTTCTCGACTGCAGAGCGCGAGGGGCTGCTCCGGGTGTTCACGACGAAGCTGAGCTACACGCCGGACGCGGCGGCCTGGGAAAAGCTCCGCGCTGCCGGCGCGCCGATCACCGCCAGCGTGATCAACGCGGTGTTCGAGAACAACCGCATCGTGCAGGGCGGCGGACCGTTCCCCGGCGAGCCGGTCTCCTTCTCCGTGGCGCCCTGAGGGCCTCCGTGGCGCCCAGAGGGCCCTCCTGAGCCCTCTGGCGCCCCGAGCCCTTCTCCGGCCCCGAAGGCCCTCCATGGCGCCCCGAAGGCCCTCCGTGGCGCCAGCGTCCCACGGCGGCGGTCCGGCGCGCGATCCTCGCGACCATGGCTGTCACCGCGTCCGTCCCCGCGCGCACGCCTCTTCCCGCGCTCCGGGAGCCCCCGTGCGCTGTGCGCCGCCCCGGAGCGGCCGAGCGGCTTCTCGGCCCGCGCCGTGGCCAGCCCCGACGGCCTCCCGAGGGCTACCAGCAGCCGCGGCGCTGACCCATGTAGCGCGTCGGGGGGATCTTCATCATGACCATGAGGACGAGCGGGCGGACGGAGCTCGAAGCAAGCGCCGGGCATGCGGAATCCGCGATCACCAACAGCCTGGAGCAGGTGCGTGACATCCTGTGCGGCGCCCAGCTCCGCGAGCTCGCTCGCCGGCTCTCGCACACCGACGCTCAGGTCGCCGCCCAGGCGGAGGAGCTCCGGATCGAGGCGCGACGGCGCCTGGACGTGCTGGAGGCGCACGTGCGCAGGGAGATCGAGGCGCTCAGCGCGTCGATCGAGGCCCACCGCGCGGCCGGCGTCGGCGCGCTCGGCAACATCGCGCGCGATTCGCGCGAGGGGCTCGAGCTGCTCGAGCAGCGGGTCCAGCGGCTGGAAGATCTCGTGGCGCGCACGCAGCGCGAGCTCCGGCAACAGCTGCTCGAACAGTCCAACTCGTTCCTCGACGAGACGCGGCGTACGCGGAGCGAGCTGAGCAACCTGCTCGAGCGCGAGCTCGCCGCCATGTGGACCGACAGCGCCGACGCGGGCGCGCCGGACACGCCGACGCGCGAGGGGGCCGCGGAGTCCGAGCGGTACCAGAAGACGGAGCGCCGCTCGGACGAGGCCGCGTGAGGCGACGGCGCCGCTCCGGCGAGCGGGCGCGGAGGTTCGGAGACGAACGATGGGACAGCCGAGAGCGCGTCGCGGGGCACCCTCGCCGGTGAGGACGCTCGAAGAGCTCCGCCCCCTGCTCGTGGGCCCCGAGCAGCGCCGCATCCGGCGGATCGAGGAGCGGCTGGACCAGTCCATGGCCGAGATGGTCGCGGGGGCGCTGCCCGAGGCCGTGATCGAGAGCCGCAAGAAGGGCGAGGCGCTCTCGTGGGCGCTGGAGCCGCTCATCACCGCCGCGATCCACGAGCGCGTGCGCCGGGACCCGGGGTCGTTCGCGGACGCGATCTCCCCCGCCATGGGGCCGGCCATCCGCAGGGCCGTGGCCTGCGCTCTCCGCGCGATGATCCAGCGCCTCAACGAGGCGCTCGCCCTCGGCCTGTCCTGGGAGAGCCTGCGCTGGCGCCTCGAGGCGCGCCGCACGGGGCGGTCTTTCGCCGAGGTGGTGCTGCTCCGCTCGATGGTCTACCGGACCGAGCAGCTCTTTCTTGTCCACCGCGGGACGGGGATCGTCCTCGAGCACGTGACCGCCGAGGACATCCCCTACAGGGATCCCGATCAGGTCTCGGCGATGCTCACCGCCATCGACGCGTTCGCCCACGACGCGTTCCGGACCGATGCGCGGCTGGAGCGCTTTCGCGTGGGAGATCTCACGGGGTGGGTGGAGCATGGCCCGTCGGCCCTCCTCGTGGCCATCGTGCGCGGCGTGGCGCCGCCGGCGTACGGGACCGTCCTGTGCGAGACGCTGGAGCGCGTTCACCTCGCGTACGGGGGCGAGCTCGCCGGCTTCCGCGGCGATCGGACGCCGTTCTCCGGCGCCCGCGAGCTGCTCTCGCGCTGCCTGCAACAGCAACGCAGGTCGGCCCCGGGCCGAGGTCGGGCCGCGCTCGCGGCGGCCGCCGTGCTGGCAGCGCTCGCCGCGACCGCCCTCGTCTTCTGGATGCGCGCCTCGCGGGAGGACGAGCGCCGCTTCGCCGGCTGCGTCGAGGCGCTGCGGCGCGAGCCCGGCCTGCTTGTGACCGCGGCGGAGCGGCGCGACGGCCAGGTCGTGCTCACGGGGGTGCGCGATCCGCTCGCCGCCGATCCGAGGGCGGTCATCGAGCGCGGCGTCCCCGCGCCCCCGGCGGTCACGCTGCGCTTCGAGCCCTTCTATTCTCTCCACCCGCAGATCGTCGAGCGCCGGGCGGCGCGCGCGCTGGAGCCGCCGCCGGGGGTCTCTCTTTCGCTGCGCGACGGCGTCCTCGTGGCCAGCGGGGTCGCGCCCGAGCGCTGGATCGAGCGCGCGCGCTGGTCGGCGGCGGTGCTCCCGGGCGTCTCGGGGTTCGACGGCGAGCGCCTGCAGGCCCAGGAGTCGATCGACCGGGCGCGCGCCGCGGCGAGCTCCCTCGAGGGGGTGGAGCTCCTCTTCCGCCGCGGCGCTGCGCGGCTCTCCTCCGAGCAGCGCGCGCGCGTCGACGAGGCCGCGGCCGCGGCCGATCGACTGCTCGCGCTCGCGCGCGAGGCCGGCATGACCGCCGAGATCCGCGTGATCGGCTACGCGGATCCGGTCGGATCGGAGGCGTCGAATCGCGCGCTCAGCCTGGCCCGCGCGGAGCACGTCGCGGCCGAGCTCGGCGCGCGCGGGGTCCCGGCCGACCGGCTGCGCGCGAGCGGCGCGGGCCTGCGGCGCGAGCTCCTGTCCCCGTCCTGCCCCGGGGGAGCGGCGCGGACAGGGTGTATCGCCGGCGCGGACGAGCGGCGCGCGCGCAGCGTGATCTTCCTTGTGGACCTGCGCGCGGCGAGCAAGGAGTGAGTCATGGCGGAGAAACGCAAGGTCTGCGTGCTGGGCGCCACGGGGGTCGGCAAGACGAGCCTCGTCGCCCGCTTCGCGCGCAGCATCTTCTCCGAGTCTTACCTGACGACCATCGGCGTGACGATCGAGACGCGGCGCGTGAGGTGCGATGATCGCGAGCTCGACCTCCTCCTCTGGGACCTGAGCGGAGAGGACGAGTTCCAGGACGTCCAGATATCGTACGTGCGCGGCGCCGCGGGCTTGCTCCTCGTCATCGACGGCACGCGGCGCTTCACGGTGGAGACGGGGCTCCGCCTCCACGCCGCCGCGCGGGCGACGGCCGGGGAGCTCCCGTCCGTCGTCGCCCTGAACAAGGCCGATCTCACGGCAGCGTGGGAGATCGACGAGGCCGCCGAGGCCAGGCTGAGGAGGGCGGGCCTCCTTGTCACGAGGACGAGCGCCAAGACCGGCGCCGGGGTCGAGGGCGCGTTCAGCGCGCTCGCGCGCGCCATGCTGGGGAGCGATGCTCCCTTGTGGCGGGGTTGATGGACGTGGACACCTGGCTCCTCTCGGCGCTGGACAAGCTCGTGCTCGAGCGCCTGCGCGACGGCACCTTCGTCGTCCGCGGCGAGCCGCCGCCGTGGTTCCTCCGGCTCGGGATCGCGCCGCCGTGGCGCGATACGCCGCTCCGGATCGATCGCGCGCTGCCGTTCCTGGAGGTGTTCCTCCCCGAGGCGGAGCGGGCCTGGTCCACGGACGCATCGCGGAGCGCGCGACCCGGCGGCTGCACGCAGGGGAGCGTGCGATCCGACGGCTGGACGCAGATGACCGAGGACGACGAGGCGCTGCACCTCGAGGCGACGGCGCTCTGCGTGGGCTCCTCGCGGCTGCTCGTGATCACCCGGAACGACGCGCTGTTTCACGAGCGCCGCCGCGTCCTCCAGCGGGCGCGCGAGCTGCGCCTCGTGCACGAGGCGCTGTCGCGCGAGGTCGAGCGGAAGGACGTCCTCGTCCACTGCATCGTCCACGACCTCTCCGGCCCGCTGAACAGCCTCCTCGGCGCCCTGTCCCTGCTGCAGGAGCAGCCGCTCCCCGAGAAGAGCGGCGCGCTCGCCGCGGTCGCGCTGAAGGCCGCCCTGCGCCAGCGCGAGCTCATCCGGGAGATCCTCGACACCTTCGCCGCCGAGGGGGCCGCGCTCGATGCCTCCGGCGGCGAGCTCGCCGAGGTGGCGGACCTGCGCGGCACCATCGCGCAGGTCATCGAGGCGCTCCTGCCCATGGCGTGCAGCCGGTGTGTTCGCCTGGAAGGGCCGCCGGAGAGCGGCGGGGGACAGCCGTGCTGCGTCCTCGGCGAGGGGCGCAGGCTCGCGCGCGTCGTCTCCAACCTCGTCGAGAACGCGCTCCGCTTCGCGCCTGCGCGCACGTCGGTGCGGGTCCTCGTGCACGAGGACGAGCCCGGGTGGGCTCGCGTGACGGTGGAGGACGAGGGCCCGGGCGTCTCGCCTGCCATCGCGCCGCGCCTGTTCCAGAAGTTCGCGTACGGCCGCGACCCGGGGGCGGGCAGCGGCCTCGGGCTCTACGGCGCCCGGATCGCGGTGGAGCGGTGGGGCGGGGCGATCGGCCACGAGGCGCGGCCGGAAGGCGGGGCGAGGTTCTGGGTCCGGCTGCGGCGCGTCGGCGCGGCGGGCGAGGCGGCGGGCGGCGAGGCCCAGCGCGAGACGCCAAGGGAGGGATGACATGGCCAAGCTCTTGCTGGTCGACGATGATTCGGGGACGCTCGCGTGGATGGCCGAGGCGCTCGGCGGCGCGGCGTACGACGTCCGGACCGTGAGCGGCGGGAGCGCGGCGCTGGAGCTCCTCCGGACCTGGACGCCGGACCTCATCCTCACCGATTTCCTGATGCCCGAGATGGATGGCTTCGCCTTCAACCGGCTCGTGCAATCGCGCGAGCGGGTGCCCGTGATGCTCGTCTCCGTCGTGAACAAGCCGGCGGAGGCGATCCTGCGAGGGGTCGCCGGCTACGTGCGGAAGCCCGTCACCGCCCCGGAGCTGCGCGCCGCCGTCGAGCGCGTGCTCGGCGCCGTCGAGGGGGTCGCCGTCCTCGTCGTGGACGACGACGCGGACATCCGCGAGTGCTACCGGTTCATCCTCGAGCCGCGCTTCACCGTGCTCGAGGCCGAGAACGGGCGCGACGCCCTCGCGCTGCTCTCGAGCGAGCCCGTGGCGCTGGCCATCGTGGACGTCCACATGCCCGTCATGAACGGGATGGAGCTCATCCGCGCGATGCGCGCCGACGCGAGGTTCTGCACGATCCCGGTCGTGGTGCAGACGAGCGATCGGGCCGCGGCGCGCGCGCCCGTCTGGACCGACCTGCACGTGGCGCAGACGATCCTGAAGGACGAGTTCATGGACTGGCTGATGACCCAGATCGACGCGCACCTCGCGCCGCCGCCGCCGCGCGAGGCCGAGCGCGCGTGGTCGACCGCGAGCCGGTAGGCGCCCGGTGGCCCGCGGCGGGCGCCGTCAGCCGGGCGTCCACTGCGGGTTGGCCGTGAACAGCCCGGACCCGATGCTGATGTCGTAGGCGAGGAACAGGCCGAAGCCCACGCTGAGCAGGCCCGCGGCCGCGCCGAGCGCGCGGTGCATCCCGCCGAAGCGGGCGTTCGTGTACGCGAATGGCACGGCCAGCATCCCGGTGATCAGCATCATCCCGGCGATCGTGCCTGCGCCGAACAGCGCGATGTACCCGAGCCCCCACCGCGGATCGTGCACCGTGGTCAGCACCAGGAGCGCGACCGCCGCGGAGCCCGCCACCCCGTGCACCACGCCGATGAGCAGCGGCCGGAAGCTCACGTAGAGGCGCGACCGGCCGAACACGCGATCCGCCCAGCCGACGCCGTGCCGGTGGCCGTCGTGATGCTCCGCCCCCTGCGCCTGCGGCTCGCCCCGCCGGACCGACCGGTAGAGCCGCAGGAGGTGGTACGTGCCGAGGCCGATCAGCATCAGCGCGACCGTGAGCTCCATGGCCAGGCCCACGTGCGGCGGCACAACGAGCCCGAACAGGAGGATGCCGCCCCCGATGACCATCAGCGTGAGGGTGTGCCCCAGACCCCACATCGCGCCGATCAGCAGCGCCACCCCGAGGCTCCGGACGCGGCTCACGATCGTCGCCACCGCGATCACGTGGTCCGCGTCGGTGGCGTGGCGCATACCGAGCGAGAAGCCGAGGAGCAGCAGCGGAAACGCCGAGGCGAACATGGCCCGTTGCGTAGCACGGACCACGCGCCCCGTGCTACGCCGGCGTGGGGCGGCTCCCTGCAGCGCCCGCGGCGCATCGCCCCCCCGCGCGCGCGGGGGCGATGCGCTCGGCCTCGTCTCGTCCGACCCGCGGAGCTCCCTGGACTCCCGGCAGATCCGGTGAAGAATGCCCTCTTGACTCGGCCCAAGAAAGTCGGTTTGTCGGGCTCGGCGCGGAGAGGCGTGACACCCGAACAGCGCAGCCTGACGAGGCGCGCTCATCCATCAGCAGTCGGTCAGCAGTCCATCCACAACCATCGTCCCACGCCGCGTCGCTTCCAGCGTGGTTCGAGGAATACAGATCTCTTGTACGAGCGCGCGGTCCCCAGGACCCCCGACGCCGTTTCCTCCCGGCGTGTCAGTTGGCGTGGTCTCGACTCAGCGCGTCGATGGCCTCTTGCATCCAGACCGCGTCCTCTTCGGCCTGCTTCAGCCCGTGCATCATCTGCTGGCGCAGCATCCCCGAGGTCTCGCGGATGCCCCGACGAAAGACCTCGGCAGCGCGTTCGTGGACGACCTTGAGCCACGGGGCAAGGACGCGTTTGTCAAGGGGTCCGGGAGCGTCCAGGACGGTAATACAGGCTTCGATGGCCTCGCGCATGGCACGGGATTCGAGCGCGTCGGCGAAGGCGGAGAATTGGAGCAGCGACTCTCGCAGCGCAGCGCGGCCGGTCGATGAGACTCTCTCTGTCATGGCCGCGCTCAGCCTACCACCTGGGCGACGCCTCCGCCCGTGCGCGCGCTGCGATTGCGCGCGTCAGCGCAGGTGGGATCGGCCCGCCGTCTCCAGCAGCATCGCGAGCACGAGCGGGTCGCCGAGGCCGTGCTCTGCGCCCATGTGCGAGCGGAGGCGCGCGAGGCGCGCAGCGTCCTCCAGGAACAGCGGCTCGTTCAGCCGGGCCGCGGCCTCGCGCAGGATGCCCTCGCGCTCGGCGAGGAGCGTGGCCGCGCCGCTCGGGTCGCCTCGCCCGACGCGGGCGGCGGCCTCGGCGAGCGACTCGCCCGCGGCGAAGCCCTGAAGAGTCCGCGTCATCGAGGCGTCGACGGACGCCGCGCTCGCCGCGTCGCTGTCCGCGTAGCGCACCTCGATCGGGATCTCCTCGATCACGTTCTTCCTGGAGAGTCGGTCCTTGTACTTGAGCTCGACGGTCGCCAGGGTACGCTTCCCGGTGCCGGGCTCGGCGCTCAGCTTGAGCAAGAGGGCGTGCCGGTCATCGCGGGCGAAGATGGGCAGGAAGAAGCGCATGCCGCCCTCGGCATCGTCGCGCCGGTCGACCGCGATCCTGTCCCGCGACAGCGCGGCGACGTCGGCGGCGATCTCCTGGGCGCGGACGCGGGAGGCCTCGGCGTCGTTCAGCCGGCGCGAGCCGTAGACGCGGAGCAGGTCGACGCCGCGCTTCAGGCGGACGCGCACCTCGACGGCGGTCGCCACCGGGTCGAGGCGCTTGTCGAGCTCGGTCGACAGCGCGGGCGCGATCTGCGCCGGGTCTCGCAGGTAGTAGTAGCCGCCGGCCCCGTCGCTCGCGATCGCGCTCATGAGCTGGCCGTCGTAGTCGTCGCCGAGCCCGAGCGCGCTCGTCTGGACGCCGCGCTGGAAGGCGCCCCGCGCGAGCCCCGCGAGCCGCTCGCCGTGGGTGACGCCGCTCGTCGCGCGGCCGTCGGAGACGAGGAGCACCACGCGCACGGCGTCCTCGGGGATGCCGGGCCGGCTCGCCTGCGCGTAGCCCAGCGTGAGCCCCGCGCCGATGTTCGTGCCGCCGCCCTCGCGGATCTCCTCGATGGCGCCGCGGATCGCCGCGCGGCGCGGGCCGACCGGGCCGTCCTCGATCGTCACCTCGGCGTCGCTCGAGAAGGTGGTGAGCGAGAAGTCGTCGGTGGGCGCGAGGCGGTCGACGAGCGCCTGCGCCGCGCGGCGGGCGCTCTCGATCGGCGCGCCGGCCATCGAGCCGCTCGTGTCGAGGACGAGGTGCACCGAGAGGTGCGGCCGCGCCGCCGCCGCCGCCGCCGCGGAGCGGAGCGCGAGGCGCAGGTGGAGGGCGCCGCCGCCCGGTCCGAGCGCGGCGCGCTCCAGGTCGGTCCGCAGGCCGAGCGCCTTGCCGGGCGCGAGCGGGACCTCCGGGGCGTAGCGGGCGCCGACGTCGCTGACGAGCTCGCGCTCCGCCTCGGGCACGACGCCGCGCGCGAGGGCGGCCTCGAAGGCGGCGAGGTGACCGCCCCCGGGCCGGTACGTGGTCGCGAAGCGGCCGTTCGGATCGAGCGGGACCTCGGCCTCCGGAGCGTAGGCGGCCGCGCCCCGCGGCGATCCTGGCGGCGCGGCGGCGCCGGCGCGCCCGTGACCGCTGCCGAACCCCTGGCCTGTCCCGGCGCCCGCGCCGTGCCCGATCGTCCCGATGGCGCCGAGCCCCAGCCCTCCGCCGCCTGAGTCCCCGAGGCCGCCGGCGCCGTCCCCGAGCCCGTCCAGGGGGAGGCCGGATCCGCCGGCGCCCGCGGGCGCGCTGGGGTGGCCCCACGCCGTCGCCGGCGCGCTCGGCTGGCCGCCGGCGCCGTGGTGGAGCAGGCCGATCATCCCGAACTCCGCGGCGTCGCGCAGCGCCTCCTGCGGCGTCCCGTGCGGCGCGGGGCGATCGCTCGGGCCTGCCACCCCCCACAGGTTCCCCATCGCCGTCCCGGGCGGGGGCGGGTTGCCCATCGAACCTTCCTCGCCCTTCGCCCTCGTTCCCGTGCCGCCCTCCTTCGCGTCCGCGCTCCGCTTGCCTTCCTCCTCGTGCGAAGCGTGCAGCTCGCGCTCGTCCGCGGACGCGAGGTACCGCTGCACGAGCGCGATCCGATCGGCGCTCATGCCGGAGGACGGGTCGACGAGGGGCGGGGCCCAGCGCGCGAGCGCGCCGAGGAGCCCGAGGTGCAGGGCCGCCGAGGCGGCGTGGAGGGCGAGGCTCTTCCGGTTCACGAGCGACCGGCGCGCGCGCTCGCCCGCGGCGACGTCGGCGCCGACCTGGATCCGGACGCCCGCGATCTCGACGTCCACGCGGGCGTGCGCGGGGAGGGGGACGCGCACCGCGCCCGGGATCTCCGCGTGCGCCGCGCCGGCGTGCCGCTCCCGCGCGGCGGCGGCGGACAGGGGCGCGCCGCCCAGGGTGAGCGTCCCCGTCGCGGCGCCGAGAAGGACGAAGCGGACGCGCCCGGCGCGATCGACCTCAAGGAGGGGCGCGCGGCGCGCGCCGAGCACGCGCTCGGGGAGGAAGCCGTCGCACGGGCGCTCGTCGTCGCGCCCTTCGCCGACGTCGAACGCGCGGGGCGGCGCGAGGTGCTGGACGAGGAGGACGGTCGTGCCCCAGGAGATGAGGATCTCCACGGAGCGCACCGCGGCCTCGGCGGCCTCGCCGGTGCTCGCCGCGTCGGGAGGCCCCGCGGCCGTGAGGTCTGGATCGGTGGCGGCGGTGGCGCCATCCCCGGCGTCCGTCGTGTTCGCGCTGGGCATAGATCTCCCCTGTGCGCCGCGCGGAGCGGCGCGCTCACGTCATCAGGAACCGCGCCGAGGACGCGCGGATCCGCGTCCTTCAGGCGGGCGCTCGGCCGCGCTGGCCGGCTGTCCGTCGTGCCTGCGGAAAGACAGCGGCGCCGCGCGGAGGTTCCGGGGACGAGGGGGTCAGGTGAGGCGGGAGCGCCGCCCCCACGATGGCCTACTCGAGGACGGCGTGGTACCGCCCGCTGGGCGTGACGATGACGTGCGCCTGGAGCGGGACGTTCAGCGCGCAGGAGAGATCGCGGAGCTCCTGGGTCATCGCTTGGTCCTCCCCGGTCGGCGCCGGATCGCCGCTCGGGTGGTTGTGGGCCAGGACGAAGCGGATGGCTGCCATGTCCAGCGCCGTGCGCAGGATGGTCGCGCGGCCTGCGTACAGGGCGTCGTCGACACCGCGGGCGAGCATGCGCGTCTCGCGGATGCGGCCGTGGCTGTCGAGCGCCGCGATCCAGAGCTCCTCGTGGACGAGGGGCGCGAGCCTCGGGCCGAAGTACCGCGCCACGCGGGCGGCGTCGGTGAGGAGCGCGCCTCGGCGAGCGCGCGCGGCGTGGGCGCGGCGGCCGAGCTCGAAGGCCGCGGCGAGGCGGGTCGCGTCCACGAGCGCGATCTGGGTTCGCTCGGCGATGGCCGCCGGAGAGAGGCGACCGAGGGAGGGGAGGGCGGCCGTGCCGAGGATGCGCGGCCCCACGGCCGGGATGGCGAGCACCATCTCGATCAGGCCGGCCTCGGTCGCGGTCGGGATCTCGGCCGCCGTCTCGGCGGGGGCGTCGGCGGGTGCGCTGCTCATCGGGGCCACCTCCGCCGGCGGGTGAGGGACCGGGCGAAGAGGCGCCGCGCGAGGCGGAGCCGCGTGGCCACCGTCGGCCTCGGGATCGCGAGCGCCGCCGCGATCTCGCGCATCGTCAGGCCGGAGGCGGTGAGCGCCAGGACCTCGCGGAGCTCCGCGCGGAGACGGTGGAAGCCACGGAGCAGCCCGCGCGCGACGATGCGCTCCTCCGGAGAGGGAGCCGCGAGGGGAGCGAGCCGGTCAGGATCGACCGCGGGCACCTCGTGCCGCCGGTGCGCCTTGTCGCGGTAGTGCGATGCCTGTCGCAAGGCGACACCGGCGAGCCAGGTGCGGAGGGCGTCGGCCGGCGGCTGTCCCGGAGACGGCCGGAAGCGGCCGGCGCGCAGGCTGCGCCAGGCGCCGAGCACGGTCTCCTGCGTGACGTCGTCGAGATCCGCGGCGCGAACGCCGCGGGCGCGGAGCGTGCTGCGGATGAGCGGGCGCTGTTCGAGGAGCGCGGCGGCTTCGAGGTAGACCGCGGGGGGCGGCGATTCTCGATGGGGCTCGGGCGGGCGGACGAGCCGGCCGCGCGCCGTGGAGCGCGGGCGGCGGCGTGAGGGCGGATCGATCTCTTGGCCCTGTTCGGGGCGTGGACGTACCGTTTCCATGTCGGACCTCGTTTGCGCGGGGTTCGGCCACGCTGCCCGGACGGTTGGCGCCGTCGCGGGCAGCACTTGCTTGTTGCACTGCCGATATTTGTCGTCGATCGAGGTCGACGTCGTTGACGCGAATCGAAAGCGCTTCGAGGAGCCGGAGGCCGTTTCCGTAGAGGAGCTCGCCGATGAGCCGAAAAGGCGGGACGAAGTCTTCGAGCAAGGTGAGCGTCTCCTGCCGCGAGAGGACCGAGGGGAGGTGCTCCGGCCGGCGTGTGCGTTCGAGCGCTTCGAGCCGGGGTATCTGCAGGTCGAGAACCCGCCTGTAAAGGAAGAGGCGCGCGCACAGCGCTTGGTTCTGCGTGGATGCCGCGGTGCGGCGTGCGACCGCAAGCTCGTCAAGGAAGGCCGTGACCTCTTCCGCGCCCATCTGCCGTGGGGGGGTTGCCGCTGTGGAAGCGGATGGGTACCCAGCCATCGGCGCGAATCTTGCGCGACGACACTCCGTCGCCGTCCGGGACCTAGCAACGGGAATACGTAGGTACGCAGCGGCGGCCTATCTCCGCAATCCCGCAGATAGGCTGCGGAAGGTCGCGGCCTATCTGCGGGATTGCGGAGATAGGCCATGATGGGCCGCGACTTATCCTCGGGAATATGGAGATAGGGTGCCACGGTTCGCGGCCTACATGTGAAAATGCGTAGATATGTCATGCGTCACAGCTAATTGCGACGTTGGGCAGACGATGGTACCGATCATGGCACGGCAGAGGAGACTGGCCGGCTGCGCGTCGGCGCTGCCTTGCACCGCCGAGCTTGCTTGCCTCGACGGCTCATCGTAAACTAGGACATGGCCGTTCAAGCCGTTACCGTGAACCTGCCCGAGCCGCTGTACGAGCGCCTGGCTCGCCGCGCGCAGACGACGCAACGAACCGTCGAGGCCGAGCTCGTCGATGCGGTGGCAACCTCCCTCCCTGACGAGCCCGATGGGCTGCCGGCCGACATGGCGGAGGCCATCGCCGCGCTGCACTTGCTAGGTGACGAGGATCTATGGCGGGCCGCCAGGCAGAGCCTCGCCCCGGAGAAGGCCGCGGATCTCGAGGAGCTGCACATCAAGCGCCAGAGTGAAGGGCTCTCCGCGTCGGACATCGAGGCGCTCGCGACGCTCATGAAGGAGTACAGGCGGATCATGCTGGTTCGTTCCCGATCTGCCGCGCTGCTCAAACAGCGAGGTCATGACGTCTCGGGGCTTCACCAAGGACATGAGCCGTAGCTACATCGGGAGGGCGCTGCGTGAGCAGGTCGCCAGTGAGGCGCGCCATCGCTGCGGCTACTGCCTGACCTCGGCGCGTATCGTCGGCACGCCGATGGAGATCGACCACATTATCCCTGAGTCGCTGGGCGGAGCTACGGCCAGGGAAAACCTCTGGCTCGCATGCTCGATGTGCAACGATCACAAGGGCAATCGAATCGCTGCTCCCGACCCGTACACCGGGGAAGTCGTGCGTCTCTTCAACCCACGACAGCAGACCTGGCTGGATCATTTCAGCTGGAGCACGGAGGGATCTCTGATCATCGGCAAGACGCCAACTGGCCGAGCCACGATCGCTGCGGTTCGCCTGAACCGCGCCGAGGTCGTGGAAGCCCGGCGAGGCTGGGTCATTGTGGGTTGGCATCCGCCCGATGATTGAACCATGAAGCTGCCCAACCAGCCGCTGCTGCCGGCGGCGCTGCGCGCCGCGGCAGACCGGCAGGGCGTTGGGCGGGCGGACCGTGATGCCGATGAGAGCTACGCAGACGCGCCAGCCCGCGCAACCCCGGGCCGCTCCACACGGTTAACGCGGCGTCGGCTCTGCGGTTCCCTTGCGCTCATTGGGTGACCAGATGCAGGCCAATCACGAACCTCCTTGTGGCATTACGACTCTGCTCCGCGATCAGTTCGATCGGTGGAAGTCAGACCCGAAGCACCTCGGCCTCGATTGGGGCTACTACTCGCCCGATTGCCCGCCGTTGCTGTTCATTGGCGGCGGTGGGGTAGCCGCCACGGCGGTGCCTCTCATCACCGTCAGCATCGAGCCGTTGCGGACGCACCACTTCGAGGCGCAGATCGCGCAAGCAGCGCCGTCGGTTCGGCCGTACATCGACTGGAACTGGTCGTACTTCGACGTGTTCCCGCGGGTCGTCAGCGGCGTCGTGCAGCCCTACTGGCGCAACATGGTGGAGTTCGGCGAGGGGTGGTCATCAGCCCGCATTGACCCGACCTCACCGTGGGCGTCATTCCGCGACTTCATGATCGAACTGCCGTACATCCCGATGCATGCATGCGAGCACGTTCCGCGCGCGTCCCGGGCCGCCGGCGATGCTCTGAAGGGTCTGTTTGCCGCTCGTGTGGAGGCGCTGGTGAAACTCTGGCCCGACGCGACGTTCGTGGTATGAGCCGCCCAACCACGTCATGCACCCGACGGCGCTTCGCGCCGCGGGTGCATGGCCAGGCCGTTCGGCCCGCACCCGCCAGGGGCGACTGCGCGCCTCGTGATCCGAGCGCGGCGGCCGCACAAGGAGGCCGCCGCGGCGCGGCGCGCGTCGCTCGCCGGCCGCCCGCCGTCGCGCGGAGTCGCGAGCCCTCGCGCAGCGGCGCGCCGCTTCCACCGAGCGCGCTCGCGGCGCGCGCCCTCGGCGCAGGCGCGGTCTCCCCGCCGCTCCCGCCCGCGCCGCGCCCAGGCCGATGACCCGCGCCGCAGCCCCTCGCAGGCGCTCCCGAAACGGCCAGCGCGCGCCGATGAGAACCTCGCGCGGCTCGCCGGCTTCGTGCGGTGCCTCGCGCGGGGCGCGGAGCAGGTCAACCTGATCTTCCCGGAGGAGAGCCCGGCCCTGGCGGAGCGCGACCGGCTGAGTCAGGCGCTCCTGCCGGAATGACGGAGGGGTTGCGGCGGGTCCGCAGCGCTAGCGTGCCGCGTTCTCGATCCGGCGCGGCGTCAGACCTGTGCGCCTGTCGGCTCGCCCGGCGCAGGCTCGGGCGGCGCAGGCTCGTCCGGCGCGGCGGCGGTGCCCCGGCGCTTCGGGCGGAGCCTCCGCAGGGCGTTGCGGAACGAGGTGGCGCTGAAGCGGCGCTTGCCCTCGGGGATGTCCCAGCAGGCGTTGACGCCGGCGGCGCGCGCCTCGTTCCCGAGCAGCGTGGCATAGGTCACGATGGCGTTGCGGAGCACCATCGCCTCTTCCCGGTTGCGCAGGCCGAGGATGCCGAGCAGGTCGCGGCCGCTCACCTCGTCGAGCAGGGCGCTGCCTTCGCGCAGGAAGACCTCGGTGAGGCCGACGGGCGAGAGGCGGGTCTGGTGCTGCTGGGCGAGCCGGAGCAGCATGGCGAGATCGCTTGTCTCCTCGGTGAGCGTGCCGCTCGTGTTGACGTCGGCGAACTGCTCGGCGACGTCCGGCTCGAACGCGAACGCCTGGTCGGCGAACGCCTTGAGCCGCGCGCGCCACGGCCGGCTCGCCTTGATCACCTGGTCGACGGGCCGGACCTGGTAGGCGCCGGTGCGCTTGCCCTCGCCGAACCAGAGGTTCGCCGTGTCGAGGAGCTGGATGGCGCCGCGGAGCAGCGCGCGGCGCTCGGGGCCGTAGGCCTTGCTCGCGAGCGGCGCCTCGTACTGGACGACCGACAGATAGAGGTCCCGGAGCTCCGTGAGGGTGGTCGAGATGGGTTGGCTCGGCTCCATGACCTCGCGGACGATGCGGTCCATCTCGGGGCGCGCGGTCTCCAGGAAGGACTGGAACTCTGCGGGGGTAGCGACGGCGCGGGTCTCTTTCAGGACCGCGTGTTGTTCTTGCGACAGTTCGATTCCCATGAACCTACCTCCAGTGGGGGTACCGAGCGGGCGAGCGTAACACCACGGCAGAGCTCGGAGCAATCCAATCCAGACGGGCTCGGCCGTCCGAAGAGCCCGTTGTCAACGCCGGCTCGGGGCAATCCAATCCAGACGGGCACGGCCGTCCGAAGAGCACGTTGTCAACGCCGGGCAGCTGCTGGGGCGCGCCCGGGACGCGCCCCAGCAGGCCGGGGCGCGAATCCAGCAGACCGCGGAGCGCGGCCGGCGGGCCGGGGAGCGGGGCCAGCGCCGCCGAGACGACCCGGAACCGTGTCAGCAGGTCCGAGGAAGCGTACCAGCAGGTCCGAGGAAGCGTGCCAGCAGGTCCGAGGAAGCGTACCAGCAGGTCCGAGGAGGCGTACCAGCAGGTCCGAGGAAGCGTACCAGCAGGTCCGAGGAAGCGTACCAGCAGGTCCGAGGAGGCGTACCAGCGGGTCCGAGGAGGCGTACCAGCAGGTCCGAGGAGGCGTACCAGCGGGTGCTGGCACGCGTCCCGGGGTTGCTGGGGCAGCCGCCGGGAGGTGCTGGCACGGCGACGCGGCGTGGACAGGGGAGAGAGCGCTTCGTTGCCGGCCCGGATGGAGGTAGCGATGACGACGCCCCGGACGCGCGGGGCGATCCCGACCCCCGAGCTCCCGGAGTGAGACCATGCGACGCCTGCTCTATGGCCCGGTCCTCGCGCTTGCGCTGCTGCTGGAGTGTCCGTCGCCTGCCGCGGCAGGGCCGCCGCTGCCGCAGCGCCCCCCGCCGAGCAAGGCGGAGCACGACTTGTAGCAGCAGGCCGAGCGGCTCGGGTGGCTCGCCGCTCGACGAGGGGATCATCTCCTCCAGGTAGAAGCGCCGCGTGAGCTCGGGGCCGTCGCCGGCGAGTTCCTCGAGCGCGCGCCCAGAGCCCATGCCGTTGCCCACACCGTGTCCTGCCCCAGGCGACGAAGCAGCCGCACCCGCTTGTAGCCGTCGATCACCAAGGGCCGCTCGGACGAGGCCGGGCTCACCACGACGATCGGCGCGCCGGCGCGCCGTCAACCGCGGCGGCGGCCCGCCCAGGGCGTCGCGGCGGGTCGCGTTCGCTCGTGGCGCTGGCACGCGGGCGACGTCGTGCAGCCCAGGGCGCACCGCCGTCCGTGCGCTCTCACGGCTACATGGACTGACCGCCGGTGCCAGCAGCTTGACGAACACTGGCGCCGCGGACAGCTGCGCAGTGGCCCACGCTCTGGACGGTACGACCAATGGAAACACCTTGTGTGGACAGGTTGCCGGGATGGCGGTAGGCGGACATGCGCAAGCCAGCGCGTACGTTATGGGGCCGCTGGGCATATCGGCGAGCGCTAATGTGGATTGGATCGGCGGAAGAAGTCTTGTGCTCCCAGGCCATGCATCCGTCGTTGTCGTTGCCGGCCCTGTGGTGCGATGGAGTGCCAAATGAGCTCAAGAAGGAGTCTGTTTTTATTTGTAGCCATCGCGATCTGGGTGTTGGCGGCATGCAACTGGACGGTGGGAGACTGCTACCCTCGCGAGGAATGGACCTCGGGCGCAGGTGCGGGTCCAGGTTCAGAGCCCATCCCGGTCTTCAGCTCCAGCGCATCCGGTGACTTCGGAGATGCGCCATCGGGAGAACGGCAAGACGCCAGTGAGCAAAAGATCCAGTGCAACAAAACGGATAGCTCAGAAGAAGAGGAAGAAGAGCACCCGAAAGACAGCTCGGAGAGTCCGACAAACGGCACATGCTCAGGTCCCGGTGACACCACCGGAGACGGCCATACTTATGTATTCTGTAGTGACCGCTGCAGTTCGAAGTGCCCGCCGGCCGGAGTGAACGGCTTCTCGCCAAACATCTTCAGGTTCGTCACGACGATCACCGACGACGGAACAGGCGAATCGGGAGGCTGGCAGAAAGCCTCCGTTCGTCTGAAGATCAAGCGGTGGGTCGAGGTGTATCCGGAATTCTGGGAATGTCCACAGATGACGTTTGGGATGCCACTGCGAAACAGAGCTCAGGGGCAGATCTCAGCGGACGAGGCCGCGCGTATCAGTGCCGACGTAGCAAGCAAAGCTACGCGTAAAGTAATGAGGGCAAACCCCACTATTCCGCAAGGGATCTACTGCGCTATGTTAAAGGATGAGATGGACATCAGCCTCCGTAAGCGCGTGGGTGGATCCAGAGTCACACAGCCATGAAGCACGCGGTCGAGGAATTGTTCAACGTCGTACATCGTTACTATCCTCGGCGGGTTCCGTACGAGGATCTTGGCCGCGTGCAAACAGAAGAGGATCGACGGCTGGTGGACGCCCGTCGCCGAGCCGGCGCCGATTGCGAACGGTGGCTTGGCATGTTGCGGCGCCTGCGTGAGCAGTTCCCCGAGAACGAGGTCGACAATTTCTCGGTCCATCTCGCGACGGGAAGTCACGATGCCTGCTATTCCGGCTCTCTCTATCTTCCGAAGGCCACCGGAGAATACCGACATGCAATTGAATTGAGGGTGAGCTTCCTGGTTCCTTATTACATCGTCTACAGCTCGCGCCTCGTTGATGATCTCGAGGAGATCGAGAGGGAGAAAACGCTCCGCGCGACGCCACCTCGCGCCGTTACGATCTTCGTCCATGATACGGTCTACATCCTGCCCGCCTGGGTTGGCAAGCTGATCAGGCTGGTCAAGCCCGAGCTTGTTGAGCCACCTTCGATGGAAGATAAACCCACGCGGCAGGTCATCTGCTTCAATCTATCGCCCGAAGAGCAGCCGTACGCTGCGGGAATCGCCCAGGAGATCGAAGCGACATGGGGATACGAGCGCATGCCACCGGAGGTCGGCAACGTGGTCGTGCCGGACGTGGCGACCAATCTACGACGGTTGGGAGAGGCTAGGCTATACGATTGCCTTTTTTCAGACGCATGGTAAGCCGGTGATGCTCTCAACCTCGGCGCTCACCGGCACCCCAAGCGATCTGGCAGAGCATGAAGCGCAGCGGACCGGGCTCGAACCGTCCAGAGCGGGCCGAGCTCGCCGACGTGACCGTCGACCTTCGCGCCCGGTCCTATCGAGCCGGATAGCTCGCCGCAGTGAGCTTCAATCCATTTACTCAGGAAAGCGCAGCGTCTCTACCTGAATGCCATCCTCCCCCGTGATCGTCTCGCCCGACCAGTCCCAGCTCACGCCGCCCTCTCCCGGCCCGGCGGTCCCAGCTCGTAGGTCACGCCCGCCAGCGTGAGTTGGTCCTCGTCGAGGTAGGCGATGCCGATCGAGTCGCCGCCGCGCCCGGGGCCGCCGTAGCCACCGGGACCGTCGATGTCCACCTGGCCGGGGGGCGGAGCGGCGCGCGAGGTCGCTATGGGTGACGCCCAGCTCGGCCGCGACGGCGGCCGGGCGGACCGACTTGGCCAGACGATCGCAAACGACCAACAGCAATGTTCTGCAGAGAATTCCGGGAAAAGATGGAAGAACTGTTCGCGCTTCGCTACCCAAAGCTCGGCGCCAGGGTCAAATAATGGCCGTGACACGCTCCGATCTGTTTGACGTAATCTACCGCTTTTACCCAAGTGGTATGCCTAGACACGATCCCGGCTACGACGCTACGGAGGAGCACCGCCGGTTGGTGGACTCCGCAAAACGCGGACGGGCAGAATACGGGACGTGGGAGACGATGCTCCGCCGGTTGGGGGCTCGATACCGCCTGCAAGACGAGTCGCTCCATATCTTGGCAGGGTGGGTCGACCCAGCGTACTCGGCCCACATCATCCTTCCCACGCACTCGCTCGGTTTCCACGTGAGCTTCCTCGGTCCCTACTACGCCGTCCATCGCACGGACGACCCCCACGAGGAGCCGGTGACGAGCGACATCGCTCAGGAAATCGAGGACACCTATCGCGGCTACCAGCCAATCCCCCCGGCGCTCGGCAATGAGGTTGTTCCTGACGTGGACAAGATATGGAAGGGGACAGCTACGATCTACCTCTGTCTCTTCTCGGTCGTATGGGGGCACCATCCGTTTCATACCAACAGCTGCAGGCCCTGACGGAACCGTCCAGAGCAGCGCGAGCGCGAAGGTGTGTACGCGGCGGAGCGCTGCTGGCACGCGTCCCGGGGTAGCTGGGGCAGCCGCCGGGAGGTGCTGGCAGGGGCGACGCGGCGCGGACAGGGGAGAGAGCGCTTCGCCGCCGGCCCGGATGGAGGTAGCGATGACGACGCCCCGGACGCGCGGGGCGATCCCCACCCCCGAGCTCCCGGAGTGAGACCATGCAACGCCTGCTCTATGGCCCGGTCCTCGCGCTTGCGCTGCTGCTGGAGTGTCCGTCGCCTGCCGTGGCGGAGCCGCCGCTGCCGCAGCGCCCCCCGCCGAGCAAGGCGGAGCACGACTTGCAGCAGCAGGCCGAGCGGCTGGTCGCCGAAGGGCGCATCGCCGACGCGCGTGACGTTCACCTGACGCTGTGGCGCCTCACCGGGAGCGCCTCTGACGCGTTCAACGTGGGGATGCTGTCGTTCAGGCTCCGCGAGTTCGCGACCGCGGCGGAGTTCCTGACGATCTACTTCGACAGGGTCGGTACGCCCGACGCGCCGAAGATCCAGGTTCCGCCCGGCCACAAGGACAAGTACGGGGCCGCGCGGGCGAACTTCGCCGAGGCGCGCCGGCACATCGGCGCGCTCGAGGTGCGCGTGAGCGACCCTGGCGCTGACGTGCTCGTGGACGGGCGTCAGGTGGGCGTCTCTCCGCTCAAGCACCCCGTCTTCGTGGCCCCTGGCCAGCACCAGGTGGCGGCGCAGCTCGGCGGCGCGAAGGTCGGCGATGTCGTCGCTGTCGAGGCGGGCGGGGAGCGGACCGTGCGGCTCATGTTCGTCCCCGCCCAGCCGGCGGCGCCGCCCTTGCGGCCGGTAGCGAGCGGCGGACGCGGCTTGCCGCCGGCGGCGCCGCCGCGTTCCCAGCCCGGCCCCACGCTGCGCTGGTGGACCACGGGCGCGCTGGCCGCCAGCTCCGCGGCGCTGGGGGTGCTCGGGGGCGTCTCGGTCGTCAAGGCCAACGATGCGGGCGACGACCGGACCGCGGCCCTTCACCATGTTCGATGGGAGAACGCGCACGGCTGCCCCGGCGCCTCCGCCTGCGGCGAGTTCACGGCGGCCGACGGCCGCGCGACGACCTGGACGGCGATCTCCGTCGGCGCCTTCATCGGTGCAGGGCTGGCTGCCGCCAGCGCCGGGGCGGCAGCCTACCTGCTGGCGCCGGAGGCGCCGGTCCGGGTCGGGAGCGCTCCCGGGGCGGGGGTCTCCGTCTCCTGGTAGGCCGCGGAGCAAGGCAGAACGCCACTCCACCCGCTCTTCGCCACCTTTGCGTGGAAAAATATCGGTGCTGTGCGTAATGGGGTCGTGCTCGGGGTTTCGCCTCCGCGCTCGAAGCCGGTCCACCATGTCGGCTCTCGCTCGCCTGCTGCTCTGGTACCCTCCCGCGCATGCGGAAGAAGGCCGGCGCCTGCTGTCTGATGATCGTGGCGATCCCATTTCTCTGGGGAGCCTGCGCCGGGGAGACGTTCGTCGATGCTCGGCTCAAGCTTCCATGTGACACAACGGACGAATGCCCCAGCGGCGAGTACGAGGATGGAACGGAGTGCATCGAGGGGTACTGCGAGTGCCCCAACCCCGACGAGGAGGCGTGCTGCGAGCCCGGCGCGGCGTTCAACGAGTGCGAGCGGAAGTGCCGTCCGGCCGCCGAGTGTCACGTGGATCTCTGCACGACGGCGGAGGACTGCGCGGGACCGGTCGACTCGCGGTGCGGCAACGCGCGGTGCGTTGGAGGGGTGTGCCGCCTCGAGATCACCAAGTCGCTTGTCCAGCTTGATGGCGACTGCAAGAGCAGGGTCTGCGACCCAACCGGCCGCATCCTCTTCGAGGAAGATCCGACAGACGTGTTCAATGATGCCAACGAGTGCACGTTTGACACGTGCATGGGCTCTGAGAGCGCGAACACTCCTTACAGCGCGGGACGATCACCAGGCAGCGCCGCGCGATGCGACGGAGCTGGACGACGCGTCGAGTGCGTTGCCGACGACGACTGCGGCGACCCCGCGATCTTCTGCTCCTTGCAAGGGAGCTGCGTTCCATCGTGGTGTACCAACGGCGTCAAGGACACCGTTGGCGGCGAGACCGCCATCGACTGCGGAGGCCCGTGCGACCCGTGCGCGGTGGGCGTCGCCTGCGAATCCGACTCCGACTGCATCGAACAAAAATGCGGAACGAACAAGAAGTGCACGGCGCCAGAGTGCGACGACCGCATCAGGAACGGCAGCGAAACAGATGTCGACTGCGGCTCGCCTAGCTGTCCGCCGTGCGCTGCTGAGCTGAAGTGCCATGCGCACGACGACTGCGAAAGCGGCATTTGCAGAACAGGCCAATGTTGGCTGGCATCGTGCAGCGACGGCGCCCAGAACGGTCACGAGACAGAGATCGACTGCGGCGGCACGTGCCAGCCCTGCCCGCTCTACCTCAACACCGGCGCCGACGAGCGCCCCTGAACCGCAGAGACACCTGATGAAGCCACTTCGCTCAGCCCTCGCCGCAGTCGCCGCCGCGGCCTTCTGGTTCGCTTGCTCGGCCGAAACACCACCGACCGTCTTCAATCCGTGGGCTCCAAAGCCATGTCAAACCGAGGAAGACTGCCCCGCGGCGTTGACCCACTTGTGCGGCATGCGCTCGTGCGTCGATGGATTTTGCAAGCTGGAAATCTACACGCAGAGCCGGAGCGACCTCCGCGGAGACTGCCACGTCGAGATGTGCGACAGCGCCGGCTACGGCGTGGACAGACCGGCGCTCGAAGACTTCTACGACGACGGCAACCCGTGCACGCGAGACTACTGCGGCGAGACGGGTAACAGCGTAACCCCTCGCCACGATCTCATCGATCCAGGACCGGTACCGGACGGTACTGGGTTCTGTAACGACAGCGGACGCATCGTTGACTGCCTCAACGCCGAGGATTGCGAAGACACGTCTTTGACGTGCTCTCGGGATGGCCGCTGCGTTCCCCTCGCGTGCGCGAACGAGGTGCGCGACGAGTCACTAGGAGAAACAGGTAGAGATTGTGGCGGTCCATGTGACGGATGCATCGGCACAGATCCTTGCAACAGTGATGCGGACTGCTTCAGCGGAGTTTGCGGCGATGACAAGAAATGCGTCTACGAACGCTGCGGCGATGGCGTCAAGAACCGCACTGAGACGGACCTGGACTGCGGCGGCCAGTACTGTGGCCCGTGCAATGACGGGCAGGGCTGTAAGGTCAACGACGACTGCGTGAACAAGGTTTGCTTTGCCGGAGAGTGCCAGCCCAGGACGTGCGACGACGGCATGAGAAACGGCGACGAGGAGGACATCGACTGCGGCGCGGACTGCCTGCCTTGCCAGTTCTGACGAGGGAGCAGCGGGGTGCCGCCCGGACTCGCCGTGGTCGTCGACGCCGGCGCGCTCCAGGGCCGCGAGCGCCGTCAGCGGCAGCACGGGCGCGCGGGGGAGCTCGGGTGGCTCGCCTCTCGACGAGGCGATCATCTCCTCCAGGTAGAAGCGCCGCGTCCGCTGGGCTCGGCTGCCTTGGTCCACGTTGACCGTGCCGGCGCGGCTCGGAGGACGCGCCGATCGGGGTTCGCGCTCACCGCATGCGAGAGCTGTAAGCGAAGCGCCCTGAGCGCCCGGAGCCGCATCGCACCGGACGGACTTCTTGACTATTGGAGGCAGAACAGGTCCTTGGGGATGAAGCGCCAGCGATCTGGCTCGCCGTCCGAATCCAGCGCGCCACGCATCGCGAGTGAGCCGAGCTCTGTATCGAGGCAGTTCATTGCGGATACGATCGCGTGCGCGGCATCGGTTCCGCCCGCTTTACGAACGGTCCCGGGGTTCTCGGCCCCGATGACCTGCCAATCGACCCACCACATGCCATCGTCCGCCTGGTAGGGGTACCCGAAGCGGGCAACCACGACCTCGGCCTGACCGCCGGGCGGAGTGAAGTTCAATCGTCGTTCACCTAGATTTTTTTTCATGCATCGTCAATGCATGTTTCCCGCATGTCGTCAACCAAGCAGCCTCTGCTATCGCAGTTTCTAAGACAACGCGGATATACATAATTCAGTATACGATCGAAGCAGGCTCGCCGCTCATTCACCGGAAGCTTGGAACACTTATACAGCTCCAAGTTCCTCTCAGCGTCACAGGCTCGCTTACATTCCTCCCGAGCTTCCGGGTCCCTGTACGCACGAGCGTCAACGCTCATGAACGTCGTCAGTGTGGATGCAGCAACAAACAGTCCACGAACAATTGCTGCCATAGAGCATCTCCTGTTGGCGTGAATGCTGTCTTGCGAACGCCAGGCCAGCCGAAGCGAGCACGATGGGGACGTGCTTGCTCGCGCGTCCGTGAAGTGCACGCACGTAGGACTCGGATTTCTACGCTGCGCGCTTCCAGCCCGCCCCGGACAGAGATTCCAGGCGCCGAGTTCGGTGACGCGCCGAGAGGCCGCACCGAGCTCCCGCGCAGGCCTCGCCGCGGCCGGGCCGCCCTTACGCCCCCCGTCGCCGCCCCCACAGCGCCATCGCCCCGAGCAGCGCCGCCCCCAGCGCCGCGCGCTCGCCGCCCCCGCCGCCCCCGCGCTGCGGGTCGCCCGCGGTCGCGCAGGCGCAGCCGCCGCCTGGACGGAGGAGGACCGGAGCCTGCTGCGCCCCCTCGCACAGGTCCACGGTGAGCGGGCGCGACGCGCGCCGCCCGCTGCCCTGATCGAGCGGCGTCTCGAGGTTGCCTGTGTTCCGGTTGTCGTGGTGGAAGCTCTCCCAGGCGATGACCGCGCTTGTCGTCGCCTCGGTGTGCCAGGCGAAGAGCCAGCCGTCGCGGGTGCCCACCACGACCTCGAGCGTCCCGTCGCCGTCGAGATCGCCCACGGCAGGCGTCGTCGCGATCGACTGGCCGGTGAACTTCGGGAACCCGCGCGGCTGCCGGCCGCACCCGTCGAAGGCGTGCAGGAAGTAGCCGCTCGAGCCCGTCAGCACCTCGGGATAACCGTCGCCGTTCAGATCGACCACCGCCTGGCTGCTCCCGAGCGTGTGATCCTCGAGGACGAACGGCGCGCGCGGCAGCATCGCGCCCGACCTGCCGCTCCAGACCGCGAGCAGGTGAGGCCCCGCCTGCTCCGCGCCGGGCGCGCCCGCCAGGGCCAGCGCGGCCGTCTCCGAGGCGCCGGCGGCGATGACGTCGGGCGTGCCGTCCTGATCGACGTCGCCGAGCGCGGGATGCGAGAGCAGCGGGAGCATCGTCCGCGCGCCCGCGGCGGGCGAGAGCGGGCCGAACGTCGGGTCGAGCCCGGCCTGCGAGCCCCCCCGCGCCGGCGGCAGCGCGCCCGCCGGGGTCGAGAGGAGCGCGTCCTGTGCGCCAGGCGAGGCCGGGAGCACGAGCGGCGCGGCGCCGTTGCCCTGGAGGACGCCGGCCAGCGCGCCGTCGAACCGCCCGACGACGCCCGAGGCCGTGATCCCCCCCGCGACGAGCGGGGCGAGCGAGAGCGACGGCATCGTGACAGGCCAGCCCGCGAGCACCGGCCCGGAGGGCGTGGCCGTGCCGCGCGCGTCGAGCACGTAGACCGCCCCGGCCTCGCCGTCGTCGCCGAGCCGCTCGCTCGACCCGACGAGCAGGTCGGGGAGGCCGTCGCCGTTGAAGTCGGCGACGGCCGGCGTCGCGAGCAGGCGGCTCCGCGCAGGCTCCGCGGCCAGCGGTCCCGTGTAGTGCACCTCCACGGGCCAGCCGCGCAGCGCGCCGCCGTTCGCGTCGAACGCGTAGACCTTGCCGTCGAAGGCCGCCTGGATCACGTCGAGCCGGCCGTCGCCGTCGAGGTCGGCGATGACCGGCGAGGCGGAGGCCCCCCGCGCGATCCGCGCCCCCTCGGACATGCACGGCGCGCTCGCCGGCGCGCCGGGATCGAGCGGGCACGAGGGGATCTCGGGCAGGCGTACCGGCCACCCGCCCCGGAGGCGGCCGTCCGCGCCGACCACGTAGACCGTGCCCGGCCAGGTGGAGACCGCGATCTCCTGCGCGCCGTCGCCGTCGAGATCCGCGATCGCGGGCGCGCCAAGGATCGGCTCGCGGCCGAGCGCCCAGGCCACCTCGTCGTACGCGCGGGCGCTCCGGTAGAAGGGCGTGGCCGGCGACGGCGCGGGATCGAGCAGGCCGTCGGCGAGCCGCGTCTGGAACGGGAACCCCGGCAGCGGCTCGGGTCCCTTCGGCGTCATCGTCAGCACGTGCAGCTCGCCGCCGGCCGTGGGGTAGATGAGCTCGCGGGCCCCGTCGCCGTCGAGGTCCGCGAGCTTCGGGCTGCCCTCGCCGCTGTCGCCGATGAAGCGGGGGAAGCCCTGGACCAGCGTCGGATCGCTGGCGACGTAGTACGTGCGCCGCGCCTCGCTCTCCACGTCGCCGGTGGCCCCGTCGTAGTGGGCGACCGCGTGGATGCGCACCGTGATCGCGCGGTCGTTCTCGCCGTGGGGGCTGTCGGCGTCGCGGGCGTGGGACGTGTCGATGGTGCGCACGTCGAGCGAGGCGATCGGGCCCTGGCCGCCGATGGTGACCGTCGGCGCGACGTTCACCTCCCGGTGGATCACCTTGAAGTCCGCGGCGAGCGGCTGCACGCCCGGCGCCCACGCGACCGAGTAGTCGTACGCCGTCGCCCGCTTCGCCGAGACGGTGCCCTCGATCGGCACCGGCACCTGGACCTGATCCTTGTAGAGGACCTCGAACCACCGCGGCGACGTGAGGTCGATGGCGGGCGGCACGCGCCCGTCGCTGAGCGCCTCGACGGCGCGGTTCGCGTTGACGCGGCCGTGGCCGAACCGCTGGTCGAACCCGGGCTGCGAGGCGCGGTACGGCGACCCCGGCTCGCGCGACTCCGGCACGGCGATGTCGTCGGCGCTCGCGATGAGCAGGCCCCGCACCTCCCCGGGGGACAGGGTCACGCCGCGCTCCAGGGCGGCGGAGTACAGGAGCCCCGCGATGCCGGAGAGCTCGGCGGTCGCGTCGCTGGCGCAGCCGGCGCTCGACACGGCGAGCAGGTTGTTGCCGCCGAAGCTCGAGCACGGCGAGGCGTCGAGGAACGAGGTCGACGTCGTGACGCTCTGGCCGTCGTGGCGGACGGCGCTCACGGGCAGCGCGTGGTTGCTCGCCGCGGGCGCGCTGTGGTGGCGCGAGCCCTCGTTGCCCATCGACACGACGACGAGCGTCCCCCTGGCGTGGGCGTGGTCGAGCGCCGCCTGGAGGAAGGCGGTGCTGTCGACGGCGGTCACCGGGCACTGCACGACGTCGGCCCGGAGGTCGGCCGCGTAGAGGAGCGCCTTCGCGAGGTCCTGCGCGTCGGCGACGTGGCTGTCGCCGACGCGCAGCGGGACGACCCTGCACCGCGGGCAGACGCCCGCGCCGCCCCGCTGGTTGTTCGTCTGCGCCGCGGAGGTCTTCGCCCCCTCGGTGCCGTGGCCGTTCCGGGTGTCGTCGAACGGATCGTTGTCGTTCTTGAAGAAGTCCCAGCCCGCGATGTCGTCGACGTAGCCGTTCAGATCGCCGTCGGCCCCGTCCGAGAAGTGCAGGATGAGGTCACCGGCGTCGAGCTGGCCGTTCGCGTTCCGGTCGCCCTGCGGCCGCCCTTCCGACGCCGCGGGCGTGAGCCAGGATGTGTCTTTGTAGTCCGAGACGGACAGGACCCCGTCGCCGTTGCAGTCGAAGCCGGCGAGCTCGCCGTCGCCCCCGCACGGCGCGCCGTCCGCGTGCAGCGGCGGGTAGGGCGCGAGCTCGCCCCGGTTGATCCACACCTTCTCGAGGAGATCTTCCTCGCCCCAGAGGATCCCGGAGTCGGTGACGGCGATCCTGACGCGCGGGTCCCCCTGGGTGAGCCGCCACGCGAGATCGATCGCCATGCCGGCGGCGGTCTCCTCCGGGCGCGGGCGGACGCCCTCGCTCGGGGCCGGGAGGAAGGAGTAGAAGCTCCACTGCCCGCTCTGCGTGGCCGAGGTGCCGTACTCGGGATCGCTCGGCCAGCTCTCCGGATCGGCCATGTCCGCTGCGCTGGCCGAGGGGGGCGGCGGCCAGCCGCCGGACGCATCGGAGGGGACGAGCGCGCCCGCCGCGGCGCCGCCGAGCGCCCCCAGAAAAGCAAGCGAGGAAAAGCGAATGCAGCGCATATGCCGGGACCCTACCATCGGTCCATGCGCGCGAGGCAACCGGCGCTCGCCGCAGGAAAGCGGCGCTTTCCCCGCGCCCGAGCCCGGTTCGCGGAGGTCTGCGCGCCGCGGTGGACCGGGCGCGGCGGCGGCGCTCAGGGCGAGGGCGGCGAGGGCGTGCAGGCCGCGGGGGTGGGGTGCTGGGCGCAGTACGTCGGGTCGTCCGGCGGACCGATGCGGAGCACCATGTCCTGCGACGCGAGGCGCGGTCGCGCGCCGCATGTGTCGGGGGACGCGCTCTCCGACGGCGCGCACACGCCGGCCTCGTTGGGCACGGTCCAGGCCTGGCCGGTGCCGTAGATGAGGTTGAGCGCGTAGCGCCCCTCGGGCAGGCAGCCGTAGACGACCTCGATCGTGCGCCCGAATTGCCGCGTGAGCGCCTCCTCGACGTCGCGGACGCCCCATGCGCCGGCGTCCTCGTCCTCCGGCCCGGGGAGGATGGCGTTGCCCGCCGCGTCCGTCTCGTGGCTGATCACGAGGACGCCCTTCGGCTCGGTCGGGTGCAGGCAGAGCGCAGCGGGCCGGACGCCGACGAGCACGCTCTCGCGCGGCTCGTCCAGCGGCGCCGCGCCGAGCATGGCGGTGGTCACGAGGTCGTCGTAGATCGTGAGCCCCTGGAGGAGCACCGCGGGCGCGGCCTGGCGGACCAGCGGGTCGTGGTCGTCGAGCTTGGCGAACACCGAGATCGGGAAGAGCGCCGGGATCTGGGCCGAGTCGGGGACGTGGTCGTCGGCGTCGATCGCCCCGTCGCGGTTCACGTCCTGGCGCGCGTACGTGAGGGTCGGCGCGGGCTCGCCGCCCACCGGCAGCGAGATCGGGGGCTTCGCCGCGCTCGCGACCTCCCTGTCCGGCACCCCCGCGGCGAGCCGCAGGCGCAGGAGCGACGCCTCGGCGCCGACGGGATCGGCCAGGGTGAACGTCTCCAGCTGGAAGTCGGACGCCATGACCACCTCGCTCGAGCTCTGGCCGACGCCGGAGGCCGGCGCGAGGACCTCGGCGACGTGAAAGATGGGCCGCTCCAGCGGGAGCGGGAGGCCGAGGGTGACCGCGATGCCGCTGACGCGCGCGCCCGTCGCGGGGATGGGAGCGGCGAGCGTGATCTCGCGGTAGCGCGGGGCGGCGCCGCCGAGCACCTCGGTCGCGTTCTCGATCGCGCCGCCGGCCACGTCACCCCGGCTCGGCAGGTTGGCGATGCTGAAGGTCGGGTCGAAATCGCCGTCGTGGTCGTAGAAGCCGCGGATCTGGTAGGTGCCGGCGGGCAGCGGCGACAGCCTCCAGGTGGCGCTCACGGTCACGGGCGGATCGTCCGGCTCGGGGCAGCGGAGCACGCCGTCGCTCGTGAGATCGAGCGCGGCCCCCAGGCCCCCGAACAGCTCGTCGCCGAGGATCACGTCGAGGCTCGCGGCCGAGGTGCCGAGCCCCTCCGGCGGCGGCAGGAGGCGCGTGTCGAAGCCGAGCACGACAGCGGCGCCGACGACGTGGCCGTCCTTCGTGCAGGGCCGGGGGCCGGCGTACGTCACCGTGCCGTCGAGCACCCCGGCGGGGCCGCTGTGGTCCGGCAGCGGGATGAAGACGTCCACCGCCTCGCAGCCCGGGAGGGCCGCGAGGAGTGCGCCGAGCAGGGAGAGACCGGTGCGGGGGGTGGGTCGGAGCATGGGGGTGCCTAGAGCGAGTACCTGAGGAATCCCATGAAGCGCCGGCCGATGCGGTTGCCGAACGGGTGCATCTGCAGCGGCTGATCGCCGAGCCCGTCGAGCGCGTTGAAGACGGTCGCGGAGATCTCGGCGCGGTTGTTCAGGAAGCGGTAGCCGAGGCGCGCGTTGAGCAGCGTGTACGCGGGCAGAGCGTAGATGTGCGTGTCGATGACCGTCCCCGCCGGGACCTGCTCGGCCCACTCCTGCTTGGACTGGTAGTGGAGCGTGACCTCGCCGTCGACGCCGACCGGGGTGCGGACCTGGACCCCCGCGTTCACCTTGTGCTGGCTCGTGCGCCCGTCCCTGAGGGCGCTGCAGCCGGCCGGGAGCTCCTGCTCCGACACGTTGAGCGCGTAGTTGGCGAAGACGTCGAGCCCCTCGGCGGGGTAGACGCGGCCGCCGAGCTCGCCGCCGAGCACGTGGTAGATGTCGCACTGGTTCTCGAAGCCGCCGAGGCCGGAGGTGTAGCGCCCCGTCTCCGGGTTCAGCCCCCCGAACCCCTGGGCGCGCTGCGAGAGCGTCGTGCGCTGCGGCTCGGCGAGCACGATGAGGTTGCTCACGCGGTTGTAGTACGCGGTGACCTCGAACTCGAATTGGTCGCTCTGCTGGTTCAGGTAGCTCGCCTCGGCGGTGATGATCTGCTCGGGGTCGACGATGACGTCGGACCTGACCGGCGGCCGCGTGGTCGAGAGGAACTCGAGGCCGGGCAGCGCGAGCTGGATCGGCAGGTCGACGTAGGCCTCGAGCGACGTCGGCGAGCGGAACGCGGTCGAGCCGGAGACGCGGATCGCCTGGCGCGGGGTCGGCTTGACGATGACGGAGCCGCGCGGCGACGGGATGAGCCGCTCCAGGTAAGGCACGTAGTCGAGCCTGCCGGAGGCGACCAGCGTGACGCGCTCTCCGAGCTTCATCGAGTCCTGGAGGAACACCGAGCCGTGGTGCTCGATCGGCATGTCGTCGTCGAGGTAGCTCCAGTCGGTCGCCTTGAGCCGGTAGCCGAGGCCGATGTGGAAGTCGTGCACGACGGGCGCGGGCGCCCGGAGCGTCTTCACGAACTCGAGCTCCGCGTTCACGATGTGCTGCCGCGGCCTCCCCGCGTACAGGGGGTGCCCGAGGTACGCGGCGTTGAGCTGCGAGTACCCGTCGATGTGCGAGTAGTACGTCCGCGCGTTGACGTTCTCGCTGCGGTACGCGACCGAGGCGTCCGTGTTGGCGGCCTCCAGGTTGTAGTCGTTGAACGGGCCGATGCCGTAGACGTCGAGCTCGCTCCGCGAATAGCCGGCGCCCACCGCGAGCTCGCGCTGCGGCCCGAGCCGCTGCGTGGCCCGGAGGTCGATGCGCACGTTCTGCGCGCCGAGATCCTGGCTCTGGCCGCTTGTCTCGAGGTCGATCCGGTCGTCCGCGACCTCGCGCGTCCACCGCGGGTAGCGCGTGTAGCCCGCCGACAGGCGGTACGCGAAGTCCCCCTCGCGCGCCGAGGTCCACACCGAGCCGTAGCCCTGCTGGTGATCGCCGTAGCCGGCGCGGAAGCCGCTCTTCCCGACGCCGGGCTCGATCGTGATGATGTTGACGATGCCGGCGAACGCGTCGGCGCCGTAGAGCGCCGAGCCCGGGCCGCGCACCACCTCGATGCGCTCGATCTGGTCCACGTCGATCGAGAGCGCCTCCCAGAAGGTCGAGCCGAGCACGTCGTTCTTGACCGTGCGCCCGTTCACGAGGACGAGGAGCTTGTTCGCGAGGCGGCTGTTGAAGCCGCGCATCGAGACGTTCTCGTCGCCGCCCGTGATCTGCATGACGTCCATGCCGGCGACGCGCCGGAGCAGCTCCGGGATGCGGGTCATCCCGGAGAGCCGGATGTCCTGGCGGGTGACGATGGTCGTGGAGTTCGGGGAGTCGAGCGGGCTCTGGGCGCCGCGCGACGCGGTGATGACGGTCTCCTGGTAGACGTCCTCGGTGCGGGCCGCGCCGACGATCCCCGCGGCGTCGACGGGGGCCGCGCTCGACGCCGGCGCCGGCGCCGGGACCGCGGCGTTCGCGGGCGCGCCCTCGGCGGTGGGCTGGGCGGGCGCGTCGCCGGGGGCGGCCTGCTGCGGCCCGGGCGGCTGCGGCTCGGGCGCCGGCGGCTGCTTCGGCTCCGGGGCCGCCGCGGCGCGCTGCGCGGCGAGGCGCTGCTCCAGCTGCTCCACGACCCGCGTCGCCAGCTCCCTGTCCGGGGGGTCGCTCGCGATGTACTCGCGGTACGCGGCGATCGCCTGCTCGAGGTGGCCGGCCTCGGCGTGCGCGCGCGCGATGTTGAAGACGACGTTCGGGTGCGGGAGGATCTCGTTGGCCTTGTGGAGCTGGCGGATGCCCTCGTCGAACTGCTTCTGGGCGATGAGGTCCATGCCTGCCCGGAAGTGGACGCGCGCCTCGGTGCGGGCGTCGGCGAGCGCGCCTCGCGCGGCGGTCATCGCGCCGAGGGCGACGGCGCAGGCGAAGAGCCTCCGCCCGAGCGCGGCCCCGCTGCGCGGCCGCGCTGCGCGGGCGTCGTTCGTCGGGGCGGGCGCCGGGACGGCGTCGCGGAGGCCGTGCGAGCAGGAATCGGAAGACGACATGCGTTCGCCCTGTCCTCATCGGGGCCGGGGGCGCGACCGCGAGCCTCCGGCGACAAAGGCCGGGTCGCGACGGCGATCCCGGCGAGAGCTCGGGAGCGCGGACGGCGCTGCTCCCCACATCACACCGAACACTTCATCGACGCGAGGAGCGCCCGCCACGCCCCTCGCGCGAGCCCACCGCGGTCATGGTAAGAGGTTCTGGCCGCGAAGGGGCGGCGATTCTAGCAAAGCGGCGGGCGCGCGTCCGCGCGCTCGTCAGTACGGGTTGCTCTTGTACGGCTCGGTCTTCCGGGCGTTCGTCCTGGGCTTGCCCGGCGCCTCCGGCGCCGTGATGGGGGCCGGATCGAGCTTCGCGCGCACCTTCTCCTCGGCGCCGGAGACGCGCACGATCGCGGGCTTGTAGCCCTGCTTCTCGAACACGAGCTCGTGCTCGGACGCGAGGGCGGCCGCCCTGCCGCGCCAGATGATCTCGCACGGCGTCTCGGTGCAGAGCTCCTTGTTGCCTTCCCTGACCGCCGCTCCGGGCGGCGTGCTCTCGACCTGGAGCGGGCGCGCCGGGGGCGCGTTCGCCGGGGGCGCGCTCGCCGCCGGGGCCGCCTCGTCCGCCGGCGTGCTCCCTGCGCCCGGTTCGGGCGCCGCCGCGCTCGTCTCCGCCGCCGGCGCGCGCGTCGTCATGACGGCGGCGACGCCGACCACGGCCGCGAGGGCCGCGGCGATCGCCCAGGGGACGACCCTCCGACCCGGGCTCGCGCCGTGCTGGGTCGACGCGAGGCCCTCCGCGTGCGGCGCCGGGCGCGGCCCCATCGAGTCGGTGATCGACGGGGCGACGAAGAGGGGCGCCGCCGGCGGCCTCAGCGCGCTGTCGGTGGCGAGGGGGCCTGTATAGGTCACGGGCGCGCTCGTGGGAGGTGACGAGTTCGGCGTGGAGAGGCGCGTGAGATCGCCCGTCGTCGAGTACGACGGAGCCGACGGATACGAGGGGATCGGCGGATACGACGAGGCCGACGGATACGAGGGGGCCGACGCGCGGTAGCTCGTCGCGCCCGGCAGCATGGGCGCGGTCTCGCCCGTGTCTCGCGTGGAGATGCCCCCCGCGGCGAACTTGAGCGCGGTCACGAGCTCGTTCATCGAGGAGAAGCGCTGCGCCGGGTCCTTCTCCAGGCAGCGGTAGACGATCCCCTCCATCGTCTGAGAGATGGAGAGCGTCGGGTTGTGCACCTGCATGGGCGGGACCGGGTCGTGGACGTGCGACATGAGCGTCCCGACGCTCGCGCCCTTGTCGAAGGGCACCTGTCCCGACAGCATCTCGTACATCATCACGCCGAGCGCGTAGATATCGGTGCGCGCGGACACGTCGCAGCCGGCGATCTGCTCGGGCGCCATGTACTTGGGCGAGCCCATGAACAGGCCCTGTTGCGTCAGGTCCTCGCCGCTCTGGGTGTCCTTGACCAGCCCGAAATCGAGCACCTTCACGTGGTCCTGCTCGTCTTCGTGGTCGACGAGCAGCACGTTGCCCGGCTTGAGATCGCGGTGCACGACGCCGAGCGCGTGCGCCTCGCGGAGCGACCGGCAGATCTGGCGGGCGATGTGCGCCGCGCGCACCTCGGCGAACGGCCCTTCCTCGCGGAGCACGCGGTGGAGGGTCTTCCCCTCGATGTACTCCATCGCGATGTAGTAGATATCGTCGTCGCTATGGCCGTAGTCGAACACGGTGACCGTGTTCGGGTGCGAGAGCTTCGCCGCGGTCGACGCCTCGAGGAAGAAGCGCCTGTGGAACTCGGGATCGTGGTCGCCCTCGTACTTGGGGCTCAGCACCTTGAGCGCGCAGATGCGGCCGAGCGGCGCTTGCTCGGCCCTGTACACCTTGCCCATGCCGCCGCGGGCGATGACGCTGACGATCTTGAAGCGGCCGTTGATGACACGCCCTAGCAGCGGGTCCGGCGCGGCAGACCTCGATGCCCTCGAGCTGCCGTTTACCTCTCGCTGTCGGCCATCAGGCATGTCGTGCCTCTCCTCGGGCAGCGTGAGGAGGTGAAGATTGGACACACAGCAGCCGCCTCGGGAGCAGTGTGACTGAGGCGACTCTGACGTGTCAATCTGCAGTGCCACGATACACGCAGGAAATGCGCGACGTGTGGTGCGCTGCCGTCCGGACGGTCGGTGAGCCGCGGTGCGGTGGCTTCCCGGCGCGGTGATCGCGCCGAAAGCCGCCGGAGGTGGCTCAGCGGCGGACGGCGACAGCGAACAGGAACCCGCCGCTCGGCAGGGGGCCGCCGATCCAGAGGCGGTTCGCGTCGTCGGCGAGGAGCGCGAGCGACGTGCCCGCCGTCGCGAGCTCGAGGAGCGGGGCCGGGGAGCCGTCGGCGCGCACGCGACCGCCGTCGTCGCTGAAGGCGACGGCGACCGGCGCGAGCGCCTCGTAGGTCGCGGGGTCGCTCGGCTGGAAGACGAGGAGGCCCGGCGCGCCCTGCTCGGGCGCGAGGGCTGCCAGGCTCATGCCGCTGCCCGGGAGCGAGAAGAGCACGTCGCCCTCCGCAGGCCCGGCGCCCCGCGCGATCGCGCTGGCCGCGAAGCCGCGCGCCTGCTGCGTTCCGTCTGCAGACGGGAGGACGGCGAACACGTTGCCGCGGAGGTCCGCGGCGACAGGGCCGGAGCTGTCGCCCCACGCCGCGACGGCGGCGGGCTCGGCGCAGCTCGCGTCGCCCTCCGGTACGAGCCGCGCGTCCTGCCCCGCCGCGCCGCAGCGGTCGGCTGCATAGAGGCCGTTCGGGCCCGCGGCGGGATCGCCGAGCGGCGAGAGCCCGGTGTGGAGCAGGCGCCCCTCGACGGCGGCGGCCGCGAAGAAGCCGTTCACCTCGTAGCGCTTCGCCACCGCGCGGTCCTCGATCAGGACCAGCTCCCCGCGCGTGTCGGGGAACGCGCGGGTCCACGAGATCGCCGTCCAGCCGAAGAAGGGCAGGTCCACGGCCTGTCCGCCGAGGAAGGCGCCGTCGGGGAGGCCGGCGTCGACGGTCGTCCGCGCCGCGGCGAGCGCCCCGTCCGCTTCGTCCGGCGGCGTGAGCCGCACGATCTCGACCGCGCCCTCGGCGTCGCTCCGTGCGAGCATCGGTCCGCCGTGCCGTCCCCACGTCACCGAGGCGAAGCCGAGCTCCTCGTCCGTCCTGTAGACGGCGACGGCGCACCACGCGGGGTCGACAAGCGAGAAGAGCGCGTCGTGGGATCGCGCGTCCAGGCACCCGGCGCCGTCCGCGCCGCCGCTCCCGCCCGACGTCGCTCCGGCGCTCCCGTCCGTGTCGTCGCCGCAGCCCAGCGCGAGCGCCGCCGCCGCGCAGAGCGCCGCCGCGGCGAGGCGCGCTCTTCCCTGTTGGATCCAGCCGTCCCAGCGCATCGATGCCTCCGAGGATCCGCGGCGCTGCGGTCCGGTGATCGCGTCCGTCCCGGGCTCCGGGCCGGCGGGGGCGCTGCGCCGGATCACGGCTCCACCGGCTCGCTCAGCCCGGCGCACCGCGCGTCGCCAGCGCCGGCGCGCGGCGGTCGCGCCGGGCTGACCGAGGCGCGTAAACAAATCAGCGGCCATCGTCAAGAAATCCCGGCGCCCGGGGCGTCCGGAGGGGCGATCTCGGCACAAACCAGCGGGCCGGCGGCTGCCGCGGCGCGGTGTCCTGCCTGTCCCTCAGAACGACCGTTGCGCTCCACGTTCAGATGGACGACGCTGTGCGCCGCAGCCGGTGTCGGGCACGCTCCGGTTCGCGCTCCTTTTATCCACCGCGGGCCGTGACCAAGACACCCCCTCCTCCCATTACTGCCGGAACGGTCATCAACGATCGTTACGACATCCGTCAAAGCCTCGGTAAAGGCGGCATGGGCGAGGTCTTCCTGGCCTTCGATCGCTCGACCCAGCAGACCGTGGCTCTGAAGGTGGTCCGCGAAGAGTCGCGCATGCCGGGCGACGACGAGGCGCTCCGCCAGGAGCTCCTCCTCGCGCGCTCGGTCGGCCACCCGAACGTCTGCCGCGTGCACGACCTCGCGCCGAGCCCGTGGGGCCCCATCCTCGTGATGGAGCAGATCCCCGGGCAGACGCTCCACACGCACATCCGCAAGCGCAAGGCCCAGGGCGGCTACACGGCGGACGAGTTCCGCAAGATAGCGAGCGAGGTCTGCAACGGGCTCGCGGCCATCCACGCGCAGGGCCTCGTGCACGGCGACCTGAAGCCCGGCAACGTGATGGTCTCCGAGGGCCGCGCGGTGATCCTCGACTTCGGCTTCGCGCAGGAGCGCGCCCGCGCCTCGGCGCGCCGCCCCGGCGCGCCGCCCGACGGCGGCACGCCGAACTACATGTCTCCCGAGCGGCTGCGCAACGGCGGCGCGAGCCCCGAGGACGACGTGTACGCCATGGCCCTGACGCTCTGGGAGATGTGGACCTGCCGCGTCCCTGAGCCCGGCTACAAGCCGCGGCTCAAGACGATGAAGCAGCAGATCATGTTCGACGTCCCGGCGGGCCTGTCGATCGACGAGGTGCGGCAGATCTTCCGCGGCCTCAACGAAGATCCGTCGATGCGGCCGCAGGCGCGGCACATGCGCTTCTTCAACCCGTCGCAGCTCACGACGAGCCCGATCCAGCTGCCGCGCGAGCGCCTCGATCCGGGGCCGCCGCCGGGCGGCGCGCTCAAGCTGAACTTCACCCCCGCGGCGCAGTCGCTGCTCGTGACGTACGCGACGAACGCGCCCGAGATCGTCGGCTCGCTGCTCCCGCTGCACGACACGAAGCTCGCGCTCGGCCGGCGCAGCGATCAGAGCCTGTGCGTGCCCGAGGCGACCGTCTCGGGGGCGCACGCGATCCTGAAGTGGCAGACGGGCTCGTGGCTCATCGAGGATCAGGGCAGCACGAACGGCACCTACGCCGACTTCAACTACGAGCGCAAGTCGCAGGTCTCGCTGCTGCATGGCGGCGAGGTGCAGGTCGGCGAGTGCCGGATGAAGCTCGTGACCTTCGGCCCGGACTCGCCGCAGCACCGGCGCGCGAAGCAGTACCTCGCGAAGCGCGACGGCCTCACCGGCCTGCTCGTGCGCGAGCACCTGATGAAGGCGATCGACGAGGACGGCCTGTTCGCCGACTGGGCCGAGGTGCCGATGCAGGTCGCGCGCTACGAGCTGCGCGGGCCGAACCGCCAGGTCAGCGAGCGCCCGACCATCCTGGAGATGCTCGCCCTGCGGAAGGCGGCGCAGCGGGTGATCGATCTGACCGAGATGCTCCTGCTCAGCCTCACCCCCGCCGTGGCGGGGCGGACGGGGCCGCTCAAGTTCGTGGTCTCGATCGTGGGTCCGAGCATCGACGAGGCTCGCCACGTGGTCGAGCAGGTGGTCGCGCAGGTTCAGGGGATGCTCCCCGAGACGCTCGAGCTTGGCGCGACGCTGGTGAAGGGCGAGCCCGGGCGCCCCGCGCGGACGCTCATCGATTGAACCTGAACGCGTCCGATGAACAGCCGGCCTCCGTTCCCGTCCAGCCCGCCGTCTCAGCCCTCGCCGTACCGTTACCTCGGTCGCGGCGGCGGGGACCGCCCCGTGCGGCTCCAGATCATCATCGCGCTCGTCGCGGGGCTCATCCTCGTGGCGGTGCCGCTCTACCTCTGGCGCCGCCCGAAGCCTGAGTCGATCCCGTCCGCCGACGCCGCGACGGCCGACGCCGGCGCCTACGCCTGGGACGCGGGGGCGCTCGCCGACGCGGGCGCCGCGCTGGCGGAGGGCGTCAAGCTCTCGCCGTTCACCACGATCAAGTGCGAGAACCCCGGCCCGGGCACCACGCCGCCCGAGCGCTGCGATCACGTCACCTTCTTCGAGGACGCCCTCGCGCGCGCGATCCGCGACAACGTCCAGTGCGCCCCGACCGGCAAGGCGAGCATCACGGTGAGCTTCGTCTTCGAGATGGATTTCCGGCGCAAGCGCACCAACGTCTACGCCGGCAAGTCGACGACGGTGAACCGCGCGAAGACGAAGGAGCTGCTCCGCTGCGTGAAGCGCGCGATGCCGACGCCCGACTGGGGGACGATCCCGCACCAGTACGTGAAGTACAAGATCAACGTCATGGCGACGTACCCTGCCAGCGACTCCTTCTGAGGCGAGCGGCTCGTGCGGCGCGCATCGATCGTGCTGATGCGCTGCGCGCCCTCGCTCCTCGGGGCGCTCATCGCGATCGCGTCGCAGGCGAAGGCGCAGCAGAGCGCGCCGGCTGCGCCGGCCGAGCCTCGCCAGCACGAGGGCTACTCGAGCTACGAGAGCGCCACGATCGAGCGCGCCCTGGCGCGGCTCGGCGCGACGCTCGATCCCGCCCCCGAGGGCAAGATCGTCGAGGGGATCGACGTGGTCCCGTTCGAGGTGATCGAGGACCGCGATCCCGCGCCGTCCTTCCTGAACTGGTTCCACGCGCTCTCGCGGCCGTACGTCATCCGGCGCGAGGTGCTGCTCGCGGTCGGGCGCCCCTACGCGCAGGCGCTCGCCGATGAGTCGGCGCGCAACCTGCGCGGCCTGAGCCAGGTGTCGCTCGTCCTCGTCTTCGCCGTGCGGGGCAGCGCGCCGGATCGGGTGCGGGTCGCGGTCGCCACAAAGGACGTCTGGAGCCTGCGCCTCAACACGGACTACCGCATCGCCGAGGGGGAGCTCGAGAAGCTCTTCCTGCAGGCCGCCGAGCAGAACCTGCTCGGCATCCACCACGCCGTCGCGGCGCAGCTCACGCTCGATCCCGGCGCGCTCTCGCTCGGCGTCGCCTACGCGATGCCGGGCATCGGGGGCAGCCACGTGCGGATGCGGACCGAGCTGAACGCGATCGTCGATCGGAAGACCGGCGAGCTCGAGGGCACGCGCGGCGAGTTCGTGTACGGGCAGCCGCTCTACGCGACGGCGGCGGAGTGGGCCTGGGACGCCGAGGTCACCTGGCGCGACGAGGTGACCCGCCGCTTCATCGGCACGAAGCTCGCCACCTTCGACGCGAGCGCCACGACGGAGGACGATCGCATCCCGTACCGCTACCGGAGCGATCTCCTGGTGGGCGGCTACGCCGTCACGCGCAGCTTCGGCGCCGCCGCCTCGGCCGTGAAGCACGATTTCTCGGTGGGCATCGAGGCGAGCCGCAAGGTGTACCGCCTCGACGCGCCCGCGGGCTTCGCTCCGGCCGCGATCGCCGAGTTCGAGGCGCGCGTGATGCCGGTGAGCGACACCCGCGTCGCGCCGACGTTCAAGTACTCCACGTACTCGACCCGCTTCTCGCGCGTGCTCGACTTCAACACGCTCGCGCTGCAGGAGGACTACCGGCTCGGACACGAGCTCTCGATCCTGCTCTACCCGGTCACGACCGCGCTCAACTCCACCCGGAGCTTCCTCGGCGTCTCCGCCGCGGCGGCGTACACCGTCGCGCTCGGCGACGGCCTCGCGCGCGCGGTGGTCGAGACCGTCACGGAGCTCGACGGCTCCCGGATCTTCGACGCCTCGATCGAGGCGCGCGCGCGCGTGCACACGCCGAGCTTCGGCGTCGGGCGGCTCGTGCTCGACGTGCGGTTGCTCGACCGCTACCGGAATTACCTCAACAGGCAGTCGCCGCTCGGCGGCGAGACGCGCCTCCGCGGGTACAAGTCGGCGGCGTTCATCGGCGAGGACGTGCTCTCCGCGAACCTCGAGCTCCGCACGCGCCCGGTGGAGATCTGGTCGTGTCAGCTCGCTGGCGCGGCCTTCTTCGACGCCGGCGACGCGTTCGACGGCTACGACGAGCTGCGCCTCAAGCAGTCGGCCGGCTTCGGGCTCCGGGCCCTCTTCCCGCAGTTCAACCGCATCGTCACGCGCGTCGACTGGGGCTTCCCGCTCACGCGCGGCTACAGGGGGCCCGGTGCGATCCCGGGCATCATCGTCCTCAGCGCCGGTCAGGCGTTTCCGATGCTCCCCGCGGACGAGTAGGCGCGCCGTCGCGCTCGCGTGGCTCCTCCCCGGCCGGGGCGCCCCTCGGGGCCGCCGGGGCCGCGCTCGCCACCCGCGCGCGGTGGGCCGCGAACGCCCCCCGGAGCGCGGGCGGCACCGGCTCCCGGTCGAGCGCCGCGAGCGTCTCCGCCGCCGGCCTGCCCGCGAGCAGCGCGTGCCAGGCCTGCTCGAGCGCGCCCCTGAGCCGCGCAGCGTCGTCCTTCGGCGGCTCCTGCCGCTTGCTCGGCCCGGCCGCCTCCGCGCCCGGGCCTCGCGCGCGCGTCTCATGAAACGCCTGCGCCGCGCTGCCCCGGTGCGTGTAGCGATCGCCCTCGAAGCCCGCGACGTCGAGGAGATCCGGCGCGATGGGATCCTCCTCGGCCACGCGGATCCGACCGGCGAGCTCCAGCGTGCCGTCGTGGTCGACGTCGAGCGCGAACCGCGGCGGCATCGCGAGCTCGACGGCGTACCGGGTCGCGCCGAGCGGGTGTACGCCCCAGATCTCCAGCTCTCCCGCCTCGTTTCTGAGCACGACGTCCGGCGCGCCGTCGCGGTTGAGATCGGTCCCCGAGCGGAACGCCCCGAGCTGCTCCGTCGCGTCCGGCTGCGATCCCGGGAGGAGCGACGGCATCAGCTGGGTCGCCTGGCTGCGGTCCACGCGCCCGCTGTCGAGGGGCCCGGCGGCCATGACCACGCCGCGCGGCGTCGCCACGCGGACCGCCGAGGTGCGGCGCCCGAGCGCGTCGGTCCCGCGGTAGCCGCGCAGCACCACCTCGCCTCCGCGGCGCGGGAGCGCGCCGCGGAGCTCGACCTCGAGCTTCAGCCCGAGCTCGGCGGTCTCCACGTCGATGGCGCGCAGCTGAGCCTCGAGGTCCGGGGGCGTGACGTACGCGCCGAGGGGCGGCCGGCGCGCGGCGCCCCAGGGCGAGACCTGATGATCGCTGGCGCAGGAGATGAGCAGAACGCACATCGTCAGCGAGAGCTTTTCTGTTACCGTTCCCATCCGCATGCGCCTGCTAGTCGCCGATAAGATGGATCTCTCGGCTCTGGAAGAGCTCAAGGTACTCGGGATCCAGATCGAGTCCCGGCCCGAGCTCACCCAGGACACGCTGCCGGCGGCCCTGGACGGCATCGGCATTCTCGTCGTTCGCTCGACGGAGGTCACGGCGAAGGCGATCGAGGCTGGCCGTCAGCTCAACTTGATCGTGCGGGCCGGGGTCGGCGTGGGCACGATCGACGTCGCGGCGGCGAGCGCGCGCGGCGTCTACGTGGCGAACTGCCCCGGCAAGAACGCGACCGCGGTGGCAGAGCTGACGATGGCGTTCATCCTCGCGCTCGACCGCCGGCTTGTCGACGCGACGTCCGAGCTCCGGGCCGGCCGCTGGGAGAAGACGAAGTACTCGGCGGCCCGGGGGCTGTTCGGCCGGCGGATCGGGATCGCGGGGCTCGGCGCGATCGGCCGCGAGGTGCTTGTGCGCGCCCGCGCCTTCGGGCTCGAGCCGCACGCCTGGTCGCGCTCGCTGACGCCGGGCCGCGCCGCCAAGCTCGACGTCAGCTACGCCCGGACCCTGGAGGACCTGGCTGCCCGCTCGGACATCTTCACCATCCACCTGACGGCCACCCCGCAGACGCGCGGCATCGTCGGCCGGAGCGTCCTCGAGGCGCTCCCCGACGGCGCGATCGTCGTGAACGCCGCGCGCCCCGAGGTCCTGGACTACGCCGCGCTCGAGGAGCTCATCCCGCGCAAGGGGCTGCGGGTCGGGCTCGACGTCTTCGCCGGCGAGCCCGACAAGGGGTCGGCGTCGTTCGAGTCGCACCTCCTCGCGCGGGGGCTCGTCTATGGGACACCGCACATCGCCGCGCAGACGGAGCAGGCCCAGCGGGCCATCGCCCTCGAGACGGCCCGGATCATCCGCTCCTTCATGACGGAGGAGGAGCTGCCCAACGTGGTCAACATCTGCGCTACCTCGCCCGCTCGCTACGCGGTCGTCGTCCGGATGCTGGACAAGGTCGGCGTGCTCGCGAACACGCTCAGCGTCATGAAACGGCACGGGATCAACATCGAGGAGATTTCAAATACCGTCTTCGAGGGGGCCACTGCCACGTGCACGAAGATGCGGGTCTCCGGCCGGCCGAGCGAAGCCTGCCTGAAGGAAATCGCGGCGTTTGAGGAGGTCCTGCACGTGGATATCGTCGCGCTGCCGAATCTGGCGTAAGGCAGCCCGCCCTCCGGCGGTGACGCGGCGCAGGCCAAGGCGGGGGCGAACCGGCGGGGAGATCCCCGGCCACGGGGGGGCGGTTTGCCCGTATCCCCCCTTGCATGAGGTCCAGCATTCGACTAGGTTGTCCGCCGACAACTAGGCGGATCCGCGAGCCGGGTTCCCAGTTCGGGAATCGGCTCTTTTTTTTTGGCGCAGGGGCGCCGGGCACCGTCGCTCGGGGTTCATGGCGCTGAAAGTTCCCGGATCCGCCAAGGGTGACGTCTCTCCCATGCCGCAGCCGCAACCGATGGAGCCTTCGACCAGAGCTGTGTTCGATCTCGGGCGCGTTCGCGACGCCCTCGCGCCGGTGCTTGCCACGCACGGGGTCACGCTCGTCGACCTGGAGTGGACCACCGAGCGTGCGGGCTGGACGCTGCGGCTCACGATCGAGCGCGAGGGGGCGGCCGAGGTGGGCGGCGGCGTCACGCTGGAGGACTGCGTGGATGTGTCGCGCGACGTCTCGTCGGTCCTCGACGTCGAGGATCTCATACCCAACCATTACAACCTCGAGGTCAGCTCTCCGGGCCTCGACCGGCGGGTGCGCACACCGGCCGAGTTCGTTCGCTTCCTCGGCAAGACGGCGAAGGTGAAGCTGTCGCGCCCGGCGCCGGACGGCCAGCGGCTGCTCCGGGGCGAGCTCCTCACGGCTCCGGAGGGGCAGGTCGCGGTCCTGGTCGACGGCAAGCGGATCGAGGTGCCGTTTTCGGATGTCGTGGAGGCGCGCCTCGTCTTCGAGCTCTCGTCGCAGCCCAAGCCCAAGAAGGGGCAGCGGCAGGGCAAGGAGACCGCTAAGGAGTCGGGGCCGACGAAGCGGCTCGCGGAGGCGGCTCCGCGACCTGCCTCAATGCGGAGCGCGCGCGGTTCCGAGAAGCGCAAGTAGAGAGAAGAAAGATCAGGAGACAGGGACGTCATGGCAACGATGGCAGCGATGCCGACCTCGGAGACGAGCCTCGGCAGCATCCTCGATCAGGTCGCGAAGGAGAAGGGGATCGACAAGAAGATCCTTGTCGAGACGATCGAGGCCGCGATCTTGAAGGCCGCGCAGAGCGTCTTCGGCCCCACCCGCGAGCTCGAGGCGCGCTTCAACGAGGACAGCGGGCAGATCGACCTCTTCCAGTACATGACCGTGGTCGAGGCCGTGACGGAGCCGGAGCGCGAGATCTCCATCACTGACGTGGACAAGCTCAAGCTGGACGCGACCCTGGGCGAGGAGCTCGGCTTCCAGGTCTTCTGGCGCCCCGAGGACGCGGAGAAGGCGCGCGATCAGGACAAGGAGTACGGCGACATCCTGAAGCTGAAGCACGGCCGCACGACCTTCGGGCGCATCGCCGCCCAGACGGCGAAGCAGGTCCTGCTCCAGCGCGTGCGCGACGCCGAGCGCGATCTCATCTTCAATGAGTACAAGGATCGCAAGGGCGAGCTCATTCGCGGTATCGTGCGGCGGTTCGAGAAGGGCAACAACATCATCGTCGACATCGGCCGCACCGAGGGTGTGCTCACGTTCCGCGAGCAGACGCCGCGCGAGACGTACCGGCCGGGGGACCGCATCGTCGCGTACGTGAAGGACATCGATCGCGAGGCGCGCGGCCCGCAGGTCATCCTCTCGCGCTCCGATCCTCGGCTCGTCGAGAAGCTCTTCGAGGCCGAGGTCCCCGAGATCTACGAGGGCATCGTGCGGATCGTGTCGGTCGCCCGCGAGCCGGGCGCCCGCTCCAAGATCGCGGTGACCAGCCGCGACGCGGACGTCGACCCGGTGGGCGCGTGCGTGGGCATGAAGGGCTCGCGCGTGCAGGCCGTGGTCCAGGAGCTCCGCGGCGAGAAGATCGACATCGTGCCGTTCGATCGGGATCCGGCGCGCTACGTCATCGCCGCGATCCAGCCGGCCGAGGTGCACAAGGTGATCGTCGACGAGGCCGACGGGCGCATGGAGCTCGTGGTCCCGGACGAGAAGCTGTCGCTGGCGATCGGGCGCAAGGGCCAGAACGTGCGGCTCGCCGCGCAGCTGACCAACTGGAAGCTCGACATCATCAGCGAGACAAAGTTCAAGCAGATGGAGGAGGAGGCGATCTCCGCCCTGCAGCAGATTGACTGGGTGACCGAGCAGATCGCCAAGTCCATGTACCGGCTCGGCTTCCGCGCCCTGGAAGAGGTGAGCGAGGCCTCGGTCGAGGAGCTCGCCGCCATCCCGGGCCTCGGCGGCGCCGAGGCCGCCGAGCGCATCAAGGCGCAGGCGGACACGACGATGGAGCGGCTGCGTCAGGAGCGCATCCGTACCGCGAGCTCGCGCACCGAGCCCCTCACCGACCGCGAGCGGCTGATGTTCATCCGCGGCGTCGGCGAGCGGACGGTGGTACTGCTGGAGGAAGCCGGGTACCGCAGCGTGGAGGACCTGCTGCGAGAAGACGAGGATCGGCTGGCGATCCGCACGGGCCTTGGCATCAAGAAGGCGCGCGCCATCAAGCAGGGCGCGCGGGACTTCGTGGAGAGCGAGCAAAAGGTGCTCGATGCAGCGCGGGCGGACATTCGTCGCGCCGCCGAAGCGAGACACGTGTAACGCGTTTCAAGGAGCGGGGTTCAGAGGACCGAGGATGGAATCAGTGGTGAGCAGACAGAACGACGCGGGTGAGCGCGAGCCCTTCGAGAGGGGGCGGGTGCGCACGTGCGTCGGCTGCGGGGAGCGCGTCGGCGTCGATGACGTCCGCGGCGCTCGTCCGCTCGTCCGGCTCATCCTCGGTCCCGGCGGCGTGGTCGCGGTCGATCCGGGCGACGGCGGGTTCGGGCGGGGCGCGCACGTCCATCCGCAGCGGGACTGCGTGGCGGCCGCGGTCGCCCGGGGTCTCGCCCGTGCCGCCAAGGGACGGGTCCACGCGATCCTGGGAAATGCAGGCCCGGGCGCGGAGGGCGCCGGCGATCAGGCCGCCCCGGGCGCGGAGCCGCTCACGGCCGTCTCGCTGGCGCGGGCGATCCGCGAGGCGACGGAGCGCCGGCTCCAGCGGTTCCTCCGTGCGGCCGTCCGCTCTCAGAGCGTGGCGATCGGCGCCGATGCGGTCGTGGGGTCGTGCGAGCGGGGCGAGGCCGCGCTCCTGCTGGTCGCGTGCGACGCGCCGGCAGGCGCGGATCGGCCGGAGGTGCGGCGGGCGATCGCGGAGGGGCGCGCTGTCGCATGGGGCACCCAACAGGTGCTTGGCTCCCTGGCGGGCGGCCCGCGCGAGCGCGGCGTGGCGGTGATGGCGATCTCCTCGGCATCGCTCGCGGCCGCCGTTGCGCACGCAGCGCACGTCGTGGACGCCTGCGCCCGCATCGAGCGGGGCGAGGGCGCGGCGGAGGGCGGGCGCGGCAGCTCCGGTCGAAGGGGGCGGTCGGCGCGCAACGCGGCTGTCCGGTCGGAAGCAGGTGGGGTCCCCGAGCGACGGAAGGCTGCGTCCGGCCATGCTGGCCCGGCCCCTCGCCGTGGTTCGGGGAGGGCTGGGGTGGACGTCGAGCACGTCGAGCACCTCAGCCCTGGCGCTCGGCCGGCGTCCGAGGGGGTCAGGGAAAAACCTGACAGCCCGGCGGGCGGGCTTGCTGGCCGCGACGAGCGGCTGGCGTCAAAGAGTGGGTCCGGTCGGCTTCTTGCAATTGCGCGGGGCACCGGGGAAGGCGGCCCTGTCGGGGGCACGGTGGCGATGTCCGGTTCGACCGGACGCTCCACGACGGTGGACAGAGTGGCCGCAACGGGTCGCCCGCGCGGATGGGTGAAGCGGATTGGTTAACGTGGAGCGAGGTGCATGAGCAAAGTCCGGGTCTACGAGGTCGCCAAGCAGCTGAACATGGACCAGAAGACGCTGGTCGCGCTCTTCCAATCCATGGGTATTGGCGACGTGCGCAATCACATGAGCGCCGTCGAATCCGACGTCGTCGAGCGGGTCAAGCGGCACCTCGAGCGGCAGAAGTCGCCTGAGGTGGTGGAGGAGCGGATCCGCCCGACGGTCGTAAAGCGCCGCGCTCGGCCGGGGGCCGATCCCGAGCCGTCGTCGCCGGGCCGCGGGCCGGACCCGGAGGCGCCGGTGCACGCCGCTCCGGAGCCGGCGCCTTCGCGGCCTGCGGCTGCGTCGGTTCCAGCTTCCCCGCCGAACGAGCGCGTTGCTCAGGAAGAAGCGCCGGTCCATCGCCCCGCTCCGCCGCCGCCCGCCGCTTCCATCGCAGCGCCCCCGGCGCCGGCGCCTGAGCCGGTGGTCGCCGCGAGCCCGCGCGAGCCAGCGCCCGCGCCCAGCGCACCTGCCCCGGCAGCGCCGCCCGTTGCGGTAGCGCCGGCAGCGCCGCCGCCTCCGGCGGCTCCCGCTCCCGCAGCACCCGCGTCTGCCGCGGCGTCCGCGCCCGCGCTCGCGGAGGAGACGAAGGTGACCTCGCCCGAGCCGAAGCCTGCTCCGCCCGCCGCCGTCGCGGCGCCATCTGCCGCCGCCGTCGCGCCGGCCCCCGCCGAGTCGGCGCCTGCCGCGCCGGCCCCCGCCGCGGTTGCGCCCTCACCGGTGCAAGCGCCTGCTCCCGCCGCGCCGGCAGCGCCCGCGTCCACCGCGGCGCAGGCGTCTGCGCCGGCTCCGGCGAAGCCTGCAGCGCCCGCGTCCACCGCGGCGTCTGCGCCGGCCCGGACGCAGGCTGCGCCCTCGGCGCCTGCCCCGGCGCAAGGGGCGTCACGGGCGACGCAGCCGCCCCATCGGCCTTCCGGTCCGGCGCACCACCCTGCGTCGTCCGCGGCCCGCCCGGGATCCCGGCCGACTGCGCCGCCCGTATCGGCGTCCGCGGCCAAGCCGGACGACCCGGCTGGCGCGAACCAGGCGCCGCGCCGGCCGTCCTCGCCGCCGAAGACCGGCATCGAGGTGTGGCAGGGGCGCCCCGGCGTCACGATGCCTGCTGCCCGCACCGGCACGCCGCCGGCGCGGCGCACGACCTACGATCCGCGTGCGAACGCCCAGCAAGCGCGCCCCGGCGGTCCCAGCTTCGGTCCAGGCGGCCGGCCCATGGGCGGCCGGAACACGCGCCCGGGGATGTTCGGGCGGCCGCGCCCGGGCTCTATGCCGCGCAAGCCGGTCCAGGTCTCCACGCAGGAGATGGCCTCGCACAAGAAGGTCATCAAGATCGAGGAGCAGGTCACCCTTCAGCAGCTCGCCGCGAAGATGAGCCTGAAGGCCACGGATGTGCTCATGCGGCTCCTGTCGATGGGCATGACGGGCGTGAACATCAACAGCACGCTCGACGCCGAGACGGCGAAGATCCTCGCGAGCGAGTTCGGCTGGAGCGTCGAGGACGTGGCTGTCAGCGAGCAGGACACGCTGACCGCCGCCATGCAGGCCGGCACCGAAGCCGACGAGGAGTTCGAGAACCGTCCGCCCATCGTCACCGTCATGGGTCACGTCGACCATGGCAAGACGTCGCTGCTCGACAGGATCCGGAAGGCCACCGTCGCCGAGGGCGAGGCGGGCGGGATCACCCAGCACATCGGCGCTTACCGCGTCGACACGCCGCGCGGGACGATCGCCTTCCTCGACACGCCGGGCCACGAGGCGTTCACGGCGATGCGCGCCCGCGGCGCCTCGCTCACCGACATCGTGATCCTGGTGGTCGCGGCCGACGACGGCGTGATGCCCCAGACCAAGGAGGCGATCTCGCATGCGCAGGCCGCGAAGGTGCCGATCATCGTCGCGGTGAACAAGATCGACAAGCCGGGCGCCGACGAGGACAAGATCAAGCGCGACCTCGCTGCGCTCGGGCTGCAGCCCGAGGAGTGGGGCGGCGAGACGATGTTCTGCAGCGTGTCGGCGAAGCTGGGTCAGGGCATCGACCAGCTCCTCGAGTCGGTCCTGCTCCTCGCCGAGGTCCAGGACCTCCGCGCCAACCCGAAGAAGCGCGCCAGCGGCACCGTCATCGAGGCCTTGCTCGATCGTGGCCGCGGACCGGTCGCGCGCGTCATGGTCCAGGACGGCACGCTCCGCACGGGCGACATCCTCCTGGCCGGCGCCGCGTGGGGCAAGGTCCGGGCGATGACCGACGAGCTCGGGCGCTCCGTCGCCGAGGCGGGCCCGGCGACACCCGTCGAGGTCCTTGGCCTGGCCGAGGTGCCGAGCGCGGGCGATCCCGTCCACGCCGTCAAGGACGGGAAGACCGCGGAGGAGATCGCCGAGACCCGCCGCAAGAAGGCGTCGAAGACGCTGATCCCGCAGGACTCGCGCGTCTCGCTCGAGTCGATCACGAAGAACCTGCAGGAGGCCGATCAGCTCGAGCTCAAGCTGATCATCAAGGGCGACGTGCAGGGCTCGGTCGAGGCGATCACCCACGCGCTGGCGAAGCTCACGACCGAGAAGGTGAAGGTCACGATCGTGAACGGCGCCGTCGGTGGCATCACCGAGGGCGACGTCAACCTGGCGGTCGCGTCGAAGGCGGTCATCGTCGGCTTCAACGTCCGACCGGCCGGCAAGGCGGGCGCTCTGGCCGAGAACGAGGGCGTCGAGATCCGGCTCTACAACATCATCTACAACGCCGTCGATGACATCCGAAGCGCGATGGAGGGGCTCCTCCCCGCGACAAAGGTGGAGAAGGTCCTCGGCCGCGCCGAGGTTCGCCAGGTCTTCAAGATCACGAAGGCGGGCACGGTCGCCGGCTGCATGGCCGTGAGCGGCTCGGTCAAGCGCACCGCCGAGGCGCGCCTGATCCGGGACAACGCCGTCATCTGGACGGGGCGCCTCTCGGGGCTGCGCCGCTTCAAGGACGACGTGAAAGAGGTGGTCGAGGGGTTCGAGTGCGGTATCTCGCTCGATGGCTACTCGGACATCAAGGAGCGCGACCTCATCGAGAGCTTCGAGATCGAAGAGGTCAAGACGAGGCTCTGAGCCGCTAGATGTTCGTCGGCGTTCTCCGTCTCCGCCTCGATATCGTCGGGGCCCGCTCCCTCAAGGACAAGCGCAGCGTGGTGCGCTCCTTGAAGGAGCGGGCGCAGAGCCGGATGCGCGTGTCGATCGCCGAGGTCGGCGTGCTCGACGATCCGAGGCGGGCGACGCTCGGCGTCGCGGTCGTCTCGAACTCGGCGGCCATGTGCGACAAGGTCCTCGCGGACGTGGCCGCGATGGCCGGATCGCTGCCCCACGCCGTCCTCACCGACCGGGCGACCGAGATCGTGTCGTTCGGTGAGGGAGGAGCGGGGGTGCAGGGCGGCATCGAGCAGGCGCTCGGTCGCGAGGATGGGGATCTGGGAGCGCCCTCCGACAGGTTCGAGGACGCAGAGGACGACGAATGAGCGGCACGGTGAAGCGGGCGACGCGGGTCGCCGAACGGCTCCGCGAGGACCTGTCCAACCTGCTCCGGGATATGCGCGATCCGCGGATCGCCGGCGTGCTCGTGTCGCGCGTGGAGATCACCGACGATCTGCAGAGCGCGAAGATCCACGTGCGCCACGAGTTCGGGGCGGAGGACGCGGCGTCGCGTCGCGCCCTGCTCAAGGGCCTGGAGGCGGCGTCGGGTCGGCTGCGCAGGGACGTCGCCCGCACGATGGGCCTGCGCGTCGTGCCGACGCTGCGCTTCTTCTACGACGAGGGCCCCGACGCCGAGCGGCGGATCGATGAGCTGCTCCGGGAGATCAAGGACGAGCCAGGAGACCCGCGCTCGTAGCGCCGGGGCCGGGCAGCGCCGCGCGCTCCCCGGGCGCGATCACCGCGGGATGAGCCGCTCGATCGCCTGCGCGGGCTCGAGGTCGAAGCGCCATGGTCCCACCTTCGTCGGGGCGTCGAGCGCCGTCGTCAGCGCGCGGAGGAACTCGCGCCGCGGCCACTCCACGGCGCCGAAGCGCTCCAGGTGGTCCGTGTACACCTGGCAGTCCACCAGCGCGAAGTCCCAGGCGACGAGGTTCCCGAGCAGCGTCGCGAACGCGACCTTCGACGCGTCGGGCGCGCGCGCGAACATCGACTCGCCGAAGAACATGCGCCCCAGCGACACGCCGTAGAGGCCGCCGACGAGCTCGCCGTTCGACCAGGCCTCGATGCTGTGCGCGATCCCGGCGGCGTGCAGCGCGGAGTATCCGTCGACGAGCTCCTCGGTGATCCACGTGCCGCTCTGCCCGGGCCGCGGCGACTCGCTGCAGGCCCGCATGACGTCCGCGAACGACGTGTCGGTCCGCACCTCGAGCTCGCCCCGGCGCACCTGCTTGCGCAGCGAGTGCGGGATGTGCGCCTCGCGCGGCGGCAGGACGAAGCGCGGATCCGGGGAGAACCAGAGCAGCGGCAGCCCCTCGTGGGGCCACGGGAAGATGCCCCGGCGGTAGCCGGCCAGCAGCCGCTCCGGCGAGGCCTCGCCGCCCACGGCCACGATCCCCTCCGGGGTCGCGCGCTCGGGCGGAGGGAAGTCGAGCTTGCTCGTGAGCACCGGGACGCGCATCGCTGTGGGGCCGAATCCTCCCACCAGAGCCCGCGGTTGCAAATAGCCGCTCTGCGCGCGCCGCGCGCTCAGGACGCGCACACATAGTCGGAGCCCTCGACGAAGCCGCGCGCGGCGAGGTGAGCGCGGATGAGCGCGCGCGCCCCCCGCGCCCCCACGGCGACGACGAGGGTCTGCGCGCCCCGCGAGAGCCGCGACGGGTCGACGATCGGCGCCCCCTGCGCGATCCGGCCGATCTTGCGCGGATCGATGTCCACGAACCGCTCCGGCGTCACGCCGTTCCGGGCGAGCGCCCTCGCCAGCCGCCGGCCGGTCTTGCCCGCGCCCCACACCGCCACGGGGCGCGCCGAGCCGAGCTTTCTCGCGAGGTAGTGCGCCTTTGCCTCGAGGAAGCGCGCAATCGCGTACCGCGGATCCGCGAACGTCGCCCGGCCCTCGCGGTGCCGCCAGCGCAGGCCGAGCTCCGGGAGCTTCGCCATCCGCGCGCCGGCGGCGTCGAGGCGCAGCCACAGGTCGTAGTCCTCCGCCCAGGGGGTCTCTCGGAACCCGCCGACCTGCTCCAGCGCGCTCCGCCGCAGCATCACCGACGGGTGACACAGCGGGGATTCCACGAACATCTCCCGCGCGTGGTCCTCGGGCGTGAGGATCGAGTTCAGCCAGTCCACGTAGCGGAGCATGCCCTCGCCGATCGGCCCCGCCGCGAACGCCTCGACGCGGGCCCCGACGACGCCGAGCCCTGGATCCCGCCGGAGCGCCTCGACCTGGCGCGCGAGGCGCCCGCCGACCGAGATGTCGTCGCCATCCATGCGCGCGAGCAGCTCGCCGCGCGCGGCCTCTGTCGCGCGCGAGAGCGCCCGCGCGATCCCCACGCCGCCCGTCGCGACCGGAACGACACGGGGGTCGCGACGGGCGATGCGCGCGACGCTGGCCGGGCCGGCGTCGGTGGAGCCGTCGTCCACGGCGATCACCTCGAGGTCGACCTCGCGCTCGGCGAGCACGCTCTCCAGCGCCTCCTCGATCGTCGCCTCTGCCTGCCGGTACGGGAGCAAGACGGAGACGAGCGGCGCCACGCCGAGACCATGGCGGCGCGCCGGCGCAGCGTCCACAGGAAGGGAGCGCCGCCGGCGCGTCGCCGGCGGGGCGCGTCGGCGCGGCGAGTCGCGATGGCGGTACCGGGCGCGCGCCGATACGGCCCGCGTCAGAGGTCGCGGGCCAGCCGGATGCCGCTCATCTGCCACCGCGCGTCCGGCGGGAAGAAGTTCCGGTACGTCGCGCGGACGTGCGTCGCCGGGGTCGCGCAGGAGCCGCCGCGCAGCACGAGCTGGCTGCTCATGAACTTGCCGTTGTACTCGCCGAGCGCTCCGGGCCACGGGCGAAACCCGGGATAGGGCGCATACGCGCTCGACGTCCATTCCCACACGTCGCCGAGCAGCTGTCGCGGGGCTCCCGGTCGCGACGGCGCGCTCGCAGGCTCCGGGTGAAAGCGCCCGCGCTCGGCGAAATTCCCCGGCCGCGCCTCGCCCGGCGCGGCGCGGCCGGGGACCTCCTCCGCGCCGGAGAGCGCGCCCTGCGCGGCCGTCTCCCACTCGGCCTCCGTCGGGAGCCGCGCGCCTGCCCAGCGGGCGTAGGCGTCGGCCTCGTAGTGGCTCACGTGACAGACGGGCTCGTCGACGTCCACCTCGCGGAGCCCATGGAGCGTGAACAGCTGAACCCCTCCGTCCCGAGGCTCCCAGTAGAGCGGCGCCTCCCACCGGTTCGCGACGACCGCGTCCCAGCCGCTCGATAGCCAGAGCTCCGGCCGTGCGTACCCGCCGTCCTGCATGAACCTGAGGTACTCGCCGCACGTCACCGGCCGCTCCGCGAGCGCGAACGCGCCGACGAACACGCGGTGCCGCGGCGTCTCGTTGTCGAACGCGAACGCGTCCCCGCCGTGGCCGATCCAGCGAACGCCCTCGGCGTGCTCCACGAAGCGGAGCTCCCCGGCAGCTCCGCCGCTCCGGCCCGGCGGCGCGCCGCCGAAGATCGCCGGGCGCAGCGGGTTCTGCGCCATCGCGTGCTTCAGATCGGTCAGGATCAGCTCCTGGTGCTGCTGCTCGTGGTGCAGCCCCACCTCGATCGTGAAGGCGAGATCGAGGTGCCGGCCCGCGCCAATCTCGTCGAGGAGCTCGCGCATCCTCTCGTCCACGTGGCGCCGGTAGCGGTAGGTCTCCTCCACCGTCGGGCGCGACAGGACCCCTCGCCGCGGGCGGCAGTGCCGCTCGCCCACGCTCACGTAATACGAGTTGAAGAGGTACCCGAACCGCGGGTGAAAGGGTGTGTATCCGGCGCGCTCGCCGAGCACGAACGTCTCGAAGAACCACGTCGTGTGCGCGACGTGCCACTTCACCGGGCTCGCGTCCGGCATCGACTGGATGACGTAATCCTCGGCGCAGAGCGGCGCGCAGAGCGACTCCGTGAACGCCCGGACGGCGTCGTACCGCGCCCTCAGCCTGCTCGCGACGCGCTCTGGCTGTTCCATCGCGTTCCCCTGGGGTCCTTCGTCTCCACGAGAGGTGTCGCCGCGGCGACCGGGAGCGGGCACCTAGCGCCTCTTGAAGTCGCCGAGGTGCGTGATGTACCAGCGACCCTGCCACGAGATGATCGTGTGGACATCGAGGCTCGCCGGCTTGCCGTCGATCTCGTACTTCAGCTTGCCGTGGAAGGAGCGGTAATAGCCGATCTTGTTGACCTCGTCGCCCGGAGGCACCCACTTCGCCCTGGAGCCGACCTCGAAGCCGACGAAATGCGCGCCTTGCCAGCTCTTGCGCTTCCGGTGCATCGCCTTCACGTCGTTCGCGTAGGCGGCGTGGAGGTGGTCCCAGTACTTGCCAGGATCCTTCACGTCCTTGAGCGGGATGAACGGCTCTTTGGGGAACCAGAAGGGATCGGCCAGCGCCGGCTCGTTCCTCACGATGGCGTCGAACAGCGCCCTGGCCCGCGCCGTGAGCTCCTCGCTCTCGAGCGGCGGCAGGATCTTGTTCGTCGCGAGGGCGGTGGCCGTGGCGCCGGTATCCGCGCCAGGGACAGGCGGCGATCCCGGCGGGGGCGACCCGTCCGTCGCTGCCGCCTCGGCCGCCGTGCGAGCGCCCCCATCCTGCGGCGACCCCAGCGCACCTGCGTCCTCCGGCCGCGGCGCCGCCTCGGCCGCGCCCGCCGCCGCGGTGGGCGCGGCCGAGGCGGGCCGGGCGCTCTCGGCGGGCCGGGCGTCCGGCGCCGGGGTGGGCGCCGCGCAACCCGTCATCACCGCGAGCGCGCCCACGACGACCTGCTTCATCATGCGCGTGCCCTATCGCACCGCCCCGGCGCCGACAAGCGACCCCGGGGCGCGGCCGTGCGCCGGATCCGCCCGACGGCGAGCCAGGCTCACTTCTCCACGATGATGAACTGCACGCGCCTGTTCTTGGCCTTGTTCGCGGGCGTGACGTTCGGCGCGACCGGGCGGTCCTGCCCGTAGCCCTTCGCGAGCAGCCGCGAGGCGTCCACGCCGGCCCTGGCCAGCCAGGCGCGCACCGAGTTCGCCCGGGCCTCGCTGAGCGTCTGGTTGTGCTCACGCCCGCCCGTGTTGTCGGTGTGCCCCTGGATCTCGACCTTGCGGATGTTCGGGTTCCGCTGGAGCACGTCCGCGATCTCCTCCATCAGCGCGTTCGAGTCGCCCAGGATCTTCGCCGAGTCGGTCTCGAAGTGGATCTGCCGCGAGATCTTGATCTCGTTGCCCTGCACCTTCACGAGCGAGACCTTCGGCCGCTTGTTCACCGTGAGCGCGGCGCGCGTGTCCTCGCTCGTCCGGACGTCGGCCTGGTTGACGTGGTTCATGTATCCCTGCGCCTCGACCTTGAGCGTCACCGCGCCGGCCGGCAGATCCGGGAAGCGGAAGGCGCCGCTCGCGTCGGCCGTCGCCGTCTGCTCGCGGCCCGCCACGTCGACCAGCCGGATCGTCGCGCCGGCGACCGCGTCCCCGCTCTCCGCGTCCTTCACCGTCCCGACGATGTTGCCCGTCTTGGGCAGCGCTTCGAGCGAGCAGTCGACGTCCACGAACGTCGGCCCCTGGGGCTGCGCCGCGCTCGGTGCACCGCCGGGCAACCCCGGCTGCGGGCCGAAGGGCCCCGGCTGCCCGGGCTGCGGGCCGAAGGGGCCCGGTTGCGGACCGAAGGCGCCGGGCTGCCCCGGTTGCGGACCGAAGGCGCCGGGCTGTCCGGGCTGCGGGCCGAAGGCGCCGGGCTGCCCCGGTTGCGGACCGAAGGCGCCGGGCTGCCCCGGTTGCGGACCGAAGGCGCCGGGCTGTCCGGGCTGCGGACCGAAGGCTCCCTGTTGCGGACCGAAGGCGCCGGGCTGTCCGGGCTGCGGACCGAAGGCCCCCTGTTGCGGACCGAAGGCGCCGGGCTGTCCACCGAAGGTCCCCTGTTGCGGACCGAAGGCGCCGGGCTGCCCCGGTTGCGGGCCGAACATGCCGGGCTGCCCGGGCGCCGCCCCGCCGGCGGGGAGGGTCGCCTGGCAGGTGCCCGGCTTGTAGCCGTTCGCCCGGATGTTGAATGTGTATGTCCCCGGCTCGAGGTGCCGCGTGAGGAAGCGACCATCCGGGCCGGTCGCGTACGGCGGCTGGGGCGCGCCCTCGACCGTCACGATGGCGTCGGCCACCGCCGCGTCGGGCCGGTTCTGCTCGTGCACGAAGCCGCGCACGAAGCTCTGCGGCGCCGGCACGAGCTGCGGCGGCTCCTTGATGATCTGCGGCGCAGGGGCCGGCGGCGGCGCCTTCTGCTTCGTGTCGTAGGCGTAGCCGATCCCGAGATACAGCGTCCACGGCGCCTGAGGCGCGACCTCCTCGATGAACACGGAGGTCGCCGACAGGCCGAGGTCGAACGCTGCATGCCCGGAGAGACCGCGGAACGCCTTCTCGAACGGCGTCACCCGCACGCCGAGCGACAGCCGCGACGGCGCCGCGGCGTAGCCCGGCCCGCCCTGGCTCTGGGGGTCGGGGGACGCGAAGTCGTCGAGCCCGAGACAGACGTCGCCGCGCGACACGCGGCTCGTGTGGCACTCGTAGCCCTGCCGGTTCACCGGGATGTCGAGCGTGTACTCGAGGTACGGCTGCACCTTCGGCAGCGGCACCTCGACGCCGAGGTGGGTCTGGAAGAAGTCGACCCGGTTGATGCCGAGCCCGAACCGCTCGATGCGCGAGATCGGCTGCCGATCGCGCTCGTCAGTGAACGCCTTGGCCCGCTCCTTCTCGACCTCCTCCACGAGCTTGCCGGAGTTGTCGACCTTGTAGCCGAGGTTCACGTTCACCCGCAGCGGGAACCCCTTGCCCTGCGGCTTGCGCAGATCGAGCGTCGCGAGCCCGCGGAAGACCGCGCTCGTGCCGCCGCCGGCGAGGCCCACGTCGCCCGTGCCGTTGAGCAGCAGCAGCTGCGCCTCGCCGCCGAAGGTGAACGGCTTGCCGATCTTCGGGGGCGTGAACGCCTTCACGCCGAGCGTCGTGTCGCCGAGCACCTGCAGCAGCCGCGGGCGGCCCTGGTCGTTCGCGTTCGCGAACGTGCGGATCGACGCGTAGCCCTCGAGGAAGGGCAGGGGGGTCGCGTTCAGCGTGAAGAACGCCCCCACGTGGCTCGCCGAGTCCTCCTGCGCGTCGGGGCCGCAGGTGATCGGGTGGCCGGCGAGCGTCGACTCGGCCGGATCGCAGAGGAAGCCGCTCGTCGAGAACCAGTCGAGCAGGAACGACACCCGGAAGGTGCCCGGCGCGCCCGAGCCCGCGTACGACGTCCTGAGGAGGCCGGTCGACCCCCACAGGTTCGGCTGCGCGGTGAGCGAGAGCGCGCGCTCCTCCTCGTCCCACGCGGTGGAGCGCGGCGCCGTCGCGCCGGCCTGGAGGCCCTGATCGCCGGCGGACGCCTGCGCGCCGAAGGAGAAGCTCGCGTCCGGCGGCGGCTGCCCCGGCTGCTGCCCGAACTGCGGCGGGGCGTCGCCCGGAAAGCCCGGCTGAAAGCCCGGCTGCGGGCCGAACTGCGGCGGGGCGTCGCCCGGAAAGCCCGGCTGAAAGCCCGGCTGCGGGCCGAATTGCGGCGGGGGCGCGTCGCCCGGAAAGCCCGGCTGCGGCCCGAAGGGGCCGGGCTGGGCGGGAGGAGGCTGGGGCCCGAACGACCCAGGCGGCTGCGCCGGCTGGCCCGGAGGTGGCTGCGGTCCGAAGGGCGGCTGCGGCTGCTGCGCCTCGGCAGCGCCCGCGAGCGTGAGCGAGCCGACGAGCGGCAGCGCCGTGAGCGCAGCGCGCCGGAGCCTGTCGGCAAACACCTTCCGAAGCGTATGCATCGAGCCTCATCCGCGAGATCGAACAAGGAAACGCCCGCCAATCGGGACGGTGGAGACCTCGCGCGCGGCCCGTTGTATCACTCCGGGCGGCACACGAAACAGCGGTTTTCTTCGGCAGCAGCTCCTCGACAGGCCGCGCCGCACGCCAATTCTGCGGGCGCGCATGCTAGGAAGGCCATCACCATGGCATCCCGCGGGCGCATCCTGATCGTCGACGACGAGGCCAACGCGCGCGCGGCGCTCTCCGAGATCCTCCGCGAGGAGGGGTACACGACCGAGACCGCGGCCGACGGCTTCAAGGCGCTCGGCAAGCTCGAGGAGTTCGCGCCCGATGTGGTCCTGACCGACCTGAAGATGCCGGGGCTCGACGGCATCCGGATGATGGAAAAGGCGCAGCTCGCGCTGCCGGACGCGACGTTCGTCGTCATGACGGCGTTCGGCACCATCTCGAGCGCCGTCGAGGCGGTGAAGAAGGGCGCGTACAACTACCTGACGAAGCCGCTCGATTTCTCGGTGCTCGCGGTCGTGGTCGAGCGCGCGGTGGAGCGGGCGCGGCTGCTCCAGGAGAACTCGCGCCTGCGCGAGCGGCTGCGCGAGCGCAACGCGTTCGGCCACGTGATCGCGAGCCACCCGAGCATGGCGAAGCTCCTCCGGATGGTCGAGCAGGTGGCGCCGAGCCGCGCGAGCATGCTGATCGTGGGCGAGACGGGCACGGGCAAGGAGCTCATCGCCGAGATGATCCACCGCGCGAGCCCGCGGGCGAAGGCGCCGCTCGTCCGGCTGAACTGCGCTGCCCTGAGCGAGTCGCTCCTGGAGAGCGAGCTGTTCGGCCACGAGCGCGGCGCCTTCACCGGCGCCGTCGGCCGCCGCGAGGGCCGCTTCGAGCAGGCGAACGGCGGCACCCTGTTCCTGGACGAGGTGAGCGAGATCCCGCTCGCCACGCAGGTGAAGCTGCTGCGCTTCCTGCAGGAGCGCACGTTCGAGCGGGTGGGCGGCAACGAGACCCTCAAGGTCGACGTGCGGATCCTCGCCGCGTCGAACCGCGACCTTCGCCAGCGCATCGCCGAGGGCCTGTTCCGGGAGGATCTCTATTACCGGCTCAACGTCGTCACCCTGGAGATCCCGCCGCTCCGCGAGCGCCGGAGCGACATCCCCGAGCTCGCGACGTTCTTCCTGGGCCGCTATGCGCAGGAGAACGGCAAGCGGATCGATGGCTTCACGGACGAGGCGCTGTCGGCGCTGACGAGCTACTCGTTCCCCGGCAACGTGCGCGAGCTGGAGAACGCGATCGAGCGGGCGGCGGTGCTCTGCGACGGCGCGCGCATCGAGCTCCGGCACCTGCCGGCGCAGATGGGGTCCGAGCCGGCCGAGGCGTCCGACGCGATGCCGCGCGTCCCCGGGAGCACCATCTACGACCTGGAGCGTTACGCGATCCTGCGCACGCTCGAGGCGTGCAAGGGCTCGACCTCGAAGGCGGCGACGATCCTCGGGATCAGCCCGCGCAAGATCCAGTACAAGCTGCACGAGTACAGCGCGGCCGGGCGTGGCCGGGCGCGGCCGGGAGACGGCGCATCCGGCGAGAGCCCCGAGGGTGAGGAGGGCGCATGAGCAGCGGTGCCGGATCGATCGTCGAGGAGCGCGGCGAGCGCGCCGTGCCGGCCGGCGCCGGCGGGGAGGCGCTGGACGGCGAGCTGCTGATCGACGTCCGTGGACTCCTCAAGACGTTCCAGGTGGGCTTCTTGCGCCGGAAGGCGGTCGAGGCGGTCAAGGGAGTGAGCTTCGGCGTGCGCCGCGGCGAGATCTTCGGCTTCCTCGGGCCGAACGGCGCCGGCAAGACCACGACGATCAAGATGCTGACGGGCCTCATCGCCCCGACCGGCGGTGAGGCGTACCTGTTCGGCGCGCGCGTGCCGTCGCCCGAGGCGCGCCGGAAGATCGGGTTTCTGCCGGAGAACCCGTACGTGTATCCCTACCTCACCCCGCGCGAGTTCGTGGAGCTCTGCGGCCGCCTGTCCGGGATGCGGGGCGCGGCGCTGCGCAGGCGGACGATGGAGGTGCTCGATCAGGTGAAGATCGCGTATGCCGCGGATCGGCAGGTGCGCCGGCTGTCGAAGGGGATGCTGCAGCGCACGGGGCTGGCCGCCGCGCTGGTCGCCGATCCCGAGATGCTGATCCTGGACGAGCCCATGAGCGGCCTCGATCCGGTGGGCCGCAAGGAGGTGCGCGATCTCATCTTTGCGGAGCGTGATCAGGGCCGGACGATCTTCTTCTCGACGCACATCCTGAGCGACGTCGAGGCGATGTGCGATCGCGTGGCGATCCTGCGCGAGGGCCACGTGGTGGTGAGCGGCGCGATCCGGCAGCTCCTGCGGGGCGACGTGCTGCGCACCGACGTCACGCTGGCGGGCGCGAGCCCGGCCCTCCTCGAGGAGCTCGGCGCGCTGGGCTTCGCGACCACGCGCCGCGGCGACGTCGTGATGGTCGACGTGGAGGGCGAGGCGCGCGTGCGCGAGGTGCTTCAGCGCTCGCTCGCCGCGGGCGCGCAGGTGGTCGAGGTGACGCCGCGCCGCGAGACGCTCGAAGACCTCTTCATGCGCCGCGCCCTCTGAGCGAGCCTCGCTCTGAGCGAGGCCCGCTCGCTTCGGATACGGGCCCATCTCGACGTTTTCGGTGCTCGGCGTACGAGAGTACGCCTGCGCGCCGAAAACGCCGATCTGGGCCCGTCTCCTGTGCGATCGGGCCTCGCTCTGCGCCGTGGGTGGGGGGGGAGAGAGGGGGGGCGCTAGGCCGTGGCGCCGGCGACGTCCTGCTTGGCCGCCTCGATGATCTCGAGGGCGTACGCCTCGATGGTCGACGCGTCCTCGCCCTCGACCATGACGCGCAGCTTCGGCTCCGTCCCGCTCCACCGCACGAGGATGCGCCCCTTGTCCCCGAGCGTCTTCTCGATGCGATCGACCGCGATCCGCGTCCGCTGCATGCTGTCGAGCGGCAGCCGCGTCGAGAACGTCGCGTTCTCCAGCACCTGAGGCACCCGCTGCATCGCGCTCGAGGCGAGCTCGCTCAGCGGCTTGTCCTCCTCCATCATGATCGCGAGCACCTGCAGCGCCGCCACGATGCCGTCGCCCGTCGTCGCGTGGTCGAGGAAGATGAGGTGCCCCGACTGCTCGCCGCCGAACGAGTAACCGCCGTTCCGCATCGCCTCGACGACGTAGCGGTCCCCGACCGCCGTCCGCACCACGTGCCCGTTCTGGGCCTTGAGCGCGCGCTCCAGGCCGAGGTTCGACATCACCGTCGTCACGATCGTGCTCCGCGGCAGCTTGCCGATGCGCAGCATCCTGAGCGCGCAGAGCGCCATGATCGCGTCGCCGTCCACGACCTGGCCGCGCTCGTCGACCATGATCACCCGGTCCGCGTCGCCGTCGAGCGCGATGCCGATCGCCGCGCCCCGCTTGAGCACCTCGGTCGTCACGTTCTCCGGGTGCAGCGCGCCCGTCTCGCGGTTGATGTTGCGGCCGTTCGGCTTCACGCCGAGCGCTGTCACGTGCGCGCCGAGCTCGGTGAACACCGAGGGCGCCACGCGGTAGGCCGCCCCGTGCGCCGCGTCGACGACGATCTTCACGCCGTCGAGCGACAGCGCCGTGGGGAACGTGCTCTTGCAGAACACGACGTACCGCCCCCGCGCGTCGTCGAGCTTCACCGCGCTGCCGATCGCCGCCCCCACCACCCGGGCCTCGTCGAGCTCGTGGCTCTCCATGAGCCGCTCGATCTCCTCCTCGGCGGAGTCGGGCAGCTTGTAGCCGTCAGGCCCGAAGATCTTGATGCCGTTGTCCTGGTACGGGTTATGGCTCGCGCTGATCACGACCCCGGCGTCGGCCCGCATGCTCTGCGTGAGCTGCGCGACCGCCGGCGTCGGGATCGGCCCGCTCAGCATCACGCGGCCACCCATGGCGCACACGCCGGACGCGATCGCGGTCTCCAGCATGTAGCCGGACAGCCGCGTGTCCTTCCCGATCACCACCCGCACCTGCCGCGACTTCCCGTGGCTCGCGACGAAGGCGATCGCCCGCCCGAGCCGCAGCGCCATCTCGGGCGTCATCGGCGGCTGGTTCGCCACGCCGCGCACCCCGTCGGTGCCGAAGAGCTTGCGCCCCGCGGAGGCCTTCTGTGGTGCGCCCGTCGCCGACGGAGCGCCCTCCCTATGATCCTTCTTGGTGTGCTTCGGCACGGTCCCTCTCTGTGGGTCTGGGCTGAGGAGACCACCCTTAGCAACCTTTGCCAAGACAGCCTACGGCCAACTGCCGGCGCGGCGACCCTGGGCTCATCGTTCCGCTTTTGTGACGCGGTCGCTCATCGCGCCGCTTCCGTGTGACGCGGTCGCTCCCCGCGCCACCGGTCACCGCGCCGCTTCCGGCGGCGCCTCGTTGTTGCGCCGCGCCGCCTCGTTGCTCAGCCGCAGCAGGACCGACCCCTGCGCCGGCGCGTGCAGATCCCGCCCGCGCGTCGTCCCCTCGCCGCCGCGGGGCGACGGCAGGAGCGCGTTGATTAGGCCCATCAACCGCACCGTCGTCTGAGGCGCGATCCCGTGCGCCCAGCTGAGCAGGTGCGAGGACAGCCCGAGCTTCACCTCGGCGCGCCCCTCGCGCGCCGCCGCCACCACCTGCCGCGCCGCGCGCCGCGCGTCGATCGTCGCGATCGGGATCGACGAGGCCAGGCTGAACCAGCCGAACTCGCGCTGCGGGCTGCCGCCGAACTCGGCGTTGTAGATCGACCCCGTGCGCATGGGCCCGGGGATCACCGTCGTGACGCGCGGGCCCCGCGCGCTGCCGTGGGAGAGCTCGGCTCGGAGGCTCTCCGAGAAGCCCATCATCGCGAACTTCGACGCGTTGTACCCGAGCAGGTGCGGCACGGCGACGCGCCCGCCGATGGACACCACGTTCACGATCCGCGCCGCGCGCCCCTGCCGCTGGAGGTGCGGCAGCGCGCGCAGCGTCGTGTAGACCGCGCTCCAGAAGTTCGAGCGCATCGCCTCGTCGAGCTGCTCCACGCCGAGGTCCTGCATCGGCGCGACCTGGATCACGCCGGCGTTGTTCACGAGCACGTCGATCCGACCGAACACGCTCGCCGTGCCGTCGATGAACGCCTCGGCGGCGGCGCGATCGCCGAGGTCGCACGCCACCGCGTGCACCTCGATGCCGAGCGTCCGCAGCCGCTGCTCGGCCCGGTCGAGCGCCCCCGCGTCGCGGCCGGCGATCGCCACCCGGGCGCCGTGCCGGCCGAACTCCTCGGCCAGGAGCAACCCGAGCCCGCGGGAGCCGCCCGTGACGACCACGACCCGGCCGCGCAGGTCGAGCCGCCGCAGGGCGCGGAACGCCGTCCGCGCGAACGCGGCCGCCCCGAGGGCTGCCGCAGGAAAGAGCACCGGAGAACGCCGCTTCCTGAATGCCATGCCGCCGGACCGGCATCGCCCGTGCCAGACCGGCGCGCCGCCACGCAGCGACGCGCCTGCACATCGCGCGGCGGCGCGCTCGCTTCAGAGCGTCACGACAGGGTCCGGCACGATGCCGAGCAGCGCCGACCGCACCTCGCCGACCAGGTAGATCGAGCCGGCCACGACGACGAGCCCACCCGGCCCGGCGACCTCGATCGCCCTCGCCACCGCCGCGCGCGGATCGCCGATCGGCTCGCCCGGCGCGATGTCGCGCAGCGCATCGAGCGGGGCGGCCGCGCGGCCCTGCGGCGTCGCGTAGAACCGCCGCTGCGCACGCGGGGCGAGCATTTGTAGCATTTCGCCCCACCCCTTGTCGCCCATCGCTCCGAACACGAGCGCGGTGCGCGCCGCGCCCGGACCCTCCTCGTCGAGCCACGCGGCGAGCGCCTGCGCGCCGTGCGGGTTGTGCGCAGCATCGAGCAGGACCTGGGCGGCGCCCGCGTCGAGCCGCTCCAGCCGGCCGGGCCAGCGGGTCGCGGCGAGCCCCTCCGGGAGCGCCCGCTCGATCTCGGGCCACCGGCCCGCGAGCTGCCACGCGATCCCGCACGCCACGCCTGCGTTCTCCGCCTGGTGCGCCCCGCGGAGGCCGAGCTCCACCTCGAGCGCGCGGCGCCCCGGCCCGGCGATGCGCGTCGCGCGCGCTTCAGGCCCCGCGCGCCCCACCGCGATCTCGCCCGCGCGCCCGCCGTGCTCGGCCCGCGCAACGCGGAGGCGCGGCCCCGCCCCGATCGCCTGTGCGACCACCTCGATCGCGGCGTCGGCCTCGGGATCGAGCGGGCCGAGCACCACGGGCGCGCCCGGCTTGAGGATGCCGGCCTTCTCCCGGGCGATGTCGGCCAGCGTCGGGCCGAGCAGGTCCACATGGTCGAACGCGATCGATGTGATCGCCGTGCAGAGCGGCGCCGCGATCACGTTGGTCGCGTCGAGCCGCCCGCCGAGGCCGACCTCGAGGAGCGCGAGGTCGACGTCCGCGTCGCGGAACGCAACGAACGCGGCCACCGTCAGCGCCTCGAAGAACGTGAGCGGCGAGGGGACCCGCTCCAGCGCGGCCGCGAGCGCGCGCTCGAGCGCAGCGTCGCCGATCGCGTCGCCGCCGATGCGGATGCGCTCGGCGAAGCGGGACAGGTGCGGCGACGTGTAGAGCCCGGTCCGGAGCCCGGCCGCGCGCGCGACCGACTCGACCATCGCGCACACGCTCCCCTTGCCGTTGGTGCCGGCGACGTGCACAGCGGGGAGATGGGCCTGGGGGTCGCCGAGCGCCGCGAGCGCCTCGCGCACCCGGTCGAGCCCGAGCACCATGCCCCGCGGCGCCCGCTGCCCCAGCGCCGCGAGCAGCGCCGGGAGCCGCGGCGCCGCCGAGCTCATCGCCGCGCCTGGCGATGGCCCACGAGGTGCTGGAGCAGCGTGCCGATGTACGCCTTCATCTCGGGGCGCGGCACGATGGCGTCGACCATCCCGTGATCGAGCAGGAACTCGGCCCGCTGGAAGCCCTCCGGCAGCGTCTGCCGGATCGTGTTCTCGATGACCCGGGGGCCGGCGAAGCCGATGAGCGCCTTCGGCTCGGCGATGTTCACGTCGCCGAGGAAGGCGAAGCTCGCCGCCACGCCGCCCGTGGTCGGGTGGAGCAGCACCGAGAGGAACGGGAGCCGCGTCTTGCGGTAGCGCTCGAGCGCGGCGACGCTCTTCGCCATCTGCATCAGCGAGAGGATGCCCTCCTGCATCCGCGCGCCGCCCGACGACTGGAGGAGCACCACCGGGAGCTCCTCCCGCGTCGCGCGCTCGAACAGCCTCGTGATCTTCTCGCCGACGACGGAGCCCATGCTCCCGCCCATGAAGGCGAAGACGAAGGCGCCGTACGCGATGTCGCGGCCGTCCAGCCTGGCCCGGCCGATCTCGATCGCCTCCTTCGCGCGCCCCTTCTTGTGGAGCGCCGCGACGCGGTCCCGGTAGCTCTTGCCGTCGCTGAACCGGAGCGGATCGTTGGGGACGAGGTGGTCGTCCCACTGGGCGAGCTCGCCGTCGTCGAGCAGGAGCCTCCGCCACCCCTCGGCGTCGAGCTTGTGGTGGTGGCCGCACTGCGAGCACACCTCGAAGGTGCGGGCGAGCTCGGAGGCGTCGTGCGTGTGCGAGCAGCCGTCGCAGCGACGGAACACGCCCGCTCCCAGCGAGCGCTTCTCGCTCGCGTCGGTCGTCGGCAGGGTCTTTTCGGGCCAGGTCATCGGCGAACCCTCAGGCGCCCCGCTGGCCCATCTCCTGGACATCGGAGGGGACCCGGAGCGTTGGTTGTGTCTTCTCCTGCACCTCTCGGGCGCTCACGCCGGGCGCGAGCTCGCGCAGCACGAGCCCCTCGGGCGTCACGTCGAGCACGGCGAGATCGGTGATGATCCGGTGGACCACGCCGCGCCCGGTGAGGGGCAGCGCGCACTCGGTCAGGATCTTTGGCGCGCCGTTCTTCGCCGCGTGATCCATGATCACGACGACGCGCTTCGCGCTCACCACGAGATCCATCGCCCCGCCCATCCCCTTCACCATCTTGCCGGGGATCATCCAGTTGGCAAGATCGCCCTTCTCGGAGACCTCCATGGCCCCGAGGATCGCGAGGTCGATGTGGCCGCCCCGGATCTGCGCGAACGACTCGGCGCTCGAGAAGATCGCCGAGCCGGGGAGCATCGTCACGGTCTCCTTGCCGGCGTTGATGAGGTCCGGGTCCTCGGCGCCCTCGACCGGGTACGGGCCGATGCCGAGCAGCCCGTTCTCGCTCTGGAGCACCACCTCGACCCCGGCGGGGATGTAGTTGGCGACGAGCGTCGGCATCCCGATGCCGAGGTTGACGTAGTAGCCGTCCTTGAGCTCCAGCGCGGCGCGCTGCGCGATCTGTTCCCGCGTGAGTCCCATCGTCTCCCCTGTCCCGGCGCCGCGCCTAGGCGGCCGACGCCTTGCGCACCGTGCGCCGCTCGATCCGCTTCTCGTGGCGCTCGCCCTGGAAGATCCGGTGAACGAAGATCCCGGGCGTGTGGATGTGGTCCGGGTCGAGCGAGCCGACCTCGACGAGCTCCTCGACCTCGGCGATCGTCACCTTCGCGGCCATCGCCATCATGGGGTTGAAGTTCATGGCGGTGTGGCGGTAGACGAGGTTGCCGAACCGGTCGCCCTTCCAGGCCTTCACGAGCGCGAAGTCGCCGCGGATGGCCGGCTCGAGCACGTAGTCGCGGCCGTCGAACTGCCGCACTTCCTTCTTCTCGGAGTACCTCTTCACCGTGCCGTCGGGGTTGTAGAGCACCGGCAGCCCGCCCTCGCTGATGGCCGTGCCCGCCCCGGTCGGGGTGTAGAACGCCGGGATCCCGGCGCCCCCGGCGCGGATGCGCTCGGCCAGCGTGCCCTGCGGCGTGAGCTCGACCTCGAGCTCACCGCTCAGGTACTGCCGCTCGAACTCCTTGTTCTCGCCGACGTACGACGAGATCATCCTCCGGATCTGGCGGTTCTGAAGGAGGATCCCGAGGCCGAAGCTGTCGACCCCGCAGTTGTTGGACACGACCACGAGATCCTTCGTGCCGAGCTCGCGGAGCGCAGCGATGCAGTGCTCCGGGATGCCGCAGAGGCCGAAGCCGCCCGAGAGGATCGTGGCGCCGCCGGGGATGTCCCTCACGGCATCCAGAGCGCTCTTGTAGACCTTGTCCATGGCCGACCGAGAGGTACCCCAACTGGCCGCGAGGCAAAAGCCTCCGCTGCCGCCGCAGCGCGGCACGGGGACCGGGCGGCGCCGGCTTTTTGGCCCTGCCCGCCGAAACCCCGTAACGCACCGGTGTGCCTCGACCGCTCTCCTTGCTGTTCACGATCCTGGCGCTCTCCTTGCCCGGCGCCCCGGCGGCCGCGGCGCCGGACGCGCAGGCGCGCTCTGCCGCGGAGACGCCGGCGGGCTCGAAGGCGCGCTCTGCGGCGAAAGAGCCGGCGGGCTCGAAGGCGCGCCCCGCCGCGGGCACACGGGCGCGCGCGGGGTCGCCGCGCGCGCGGGTCACGAAGGACGCCGGCAAGGGCCACCGTCCCCGCGCCGGCGACGCAGGGGCGAGATCGGCCGAGCCGGCCAAAACCAAGGCCGCGCCCAGGGCGCCCACCGCGTCGGTCGGCCACCCCAACGAGGGGCGCCTCGAGGGCGGCGTGCGGCTCGACACCTCGCGGAAGGACATCCGCGTCGTGCCCGCCTACGCGCACGCCGACGTCCGCTGGGGGGTGCCGGCGCTCGTCGGCATGATCGAGCGCGCGGCGCGCGGCGTGGCCAGGCGCTTCCCGGGCGCCGTGCTCGAGGTCGGCGACCTGTCGCGCCAGCGCGGCGGCGACGTCCACCGCCACAACTCCCACGAGAGCGGCCGCGACGTCGACCTCGGCTTCTACGCGCTCGACGGCCGCGGCAAGCAGGTCCACGCGCCGCGCTTCCTGCAATTCAACGCCCGGCTCGCCTCGACCAGCCTGCCCGGGGCGCGCTTCGACGTGCCGCGCAACTGGCTGCTCGTGCAGCACCTGCTCACCGACCCCCGCGCTCACGTGAGCCACATCTTCATCTCCGATCCGCTGCGGCACGCGCTGCTCGCCCACGCCAAGCGCATCGGCGTCTCCCGCGCGCTGCTCGTCCGCGCGCAGCTCGCCATGATGCAGCCGACGGGCGCCGAGCCGCACGACGACCACATGCACGTGCGCATCTCCTGCCCGCGCGCCATGCGCGGCAGCTGCATCGAGCTCGCGAAGAACGCGCCCTCGTTTCGCACGCGCGGGCGCATGGCGAAGGCGGACAAGGCGCTCCGGACCCCCTCCGCCCGCGCACGGGCCGCGCGCCCGCGGGCGGCGACCGCGACGCCCGCGCCGGAGCGGCCCCGCGAGGCCGGAGCGAGCCGGCGCGATCCCGCGAAAGGCTCGCGCCGCGAGGAGCCGCGCCGCGAGGAGCCGCCCCCTGAGAAGGAGGGGCGCCGCGCCGCGCCGCGCGCAGGTGAAGCCGACGCGCTCCCCGCCGCCGCCGCGCGCGCGGCAGCGCAGCAGCCCATGGGCGGCCTCGACCTGTCGTTTCTGCGGAAGTCCACGTCCCAGGACGACGTCGAGGCCGACTCGGACGGCGCCGACGCGAGCGGCGCGCTCGACGACAGCGGGGCGCTCAAGATCACGGACTGAGACCCGCCTCCCCGCGCACCGCCACGGTCAGGCACCTATGACGCAACGCGTTACAGGTGGTTCCTCAATCTTTGACCGGGGCGCCATCGCATCTGGACCGCGAGAGAAATCCTCGTGCAGACTGGGGTGGATAAAGGGGGGTGTTCATGCGCCAAGCTGACTCCCACACCTCGATTCCCACGCTTCCATCGGCTCCGTCGCTCGTCGCCAGCGGTCATGATCGGCGCGCGCTGCTCGCGGCGCTCACGTTCATCGACAAGCCTCCCCAGAGCGGCGTGGCGCTCGCGCGCTGGTTCGAGAAGCACCTCGTGGCGCCCGGGCGGATGCCGCGCCCGGCCTACGTGACCGAGGGCTTCTCCAAGCAGGTGGCGCTCGGCCCGCTCGCCCCGGCAGAGCCGGACGGGCCCGAGCTCCAGGAGCTCGTCGAGGCGGCGCGGTTCCGGGTGCTCGCCTCGCTCCGCGCCTTCATGCCGCCCGCCGCGGACGATCGCTTCCTCGCCGCCGCGATCGACGGCGGGCGCGTGCGCCGCGCCGGAGACGCCGCGCTCTGGGAGTCGTGCCCGCGCGAAGAGGACTTGCTCAGCGACATCGTCCTCAGCCTGTTCGCTGCGGACATGCTGAACTACCGCGAGTTCTACGACGCCTATCTCTGCGTCTGCAAGACCTGCCTCCGCATCGACTTCGACCCGAACCGGTCCGGCCGCACCGGCTGCCCCGAGCACCAGCCGACCGACACGGTCAGCGTGATGCGCCGCAGCCGCCCGCCGCTCTGACGCTGGCGAGCGGGAGGCAGCTCAGAGGCAGCCGAGGCGACACCTGGACGCCTGCTCCAGGCACGTCGACAGGCAGCTCTGGTAGCGCTGGTACTGGCTGCTCTGCGTGGGCTCCTTGCCGCATTTCGTCGCCCTGCACGCCTTGTGTCGCCGCTCGCACGCCCCCACGCACCCAGCGTTGCCGCCGGCGGGCGCGTTGCCGGCCGCGGCGGCCGCGCGAGGCGCCGCCCCTGCAGCGGCCGGCGGCAACGCCGGGCGCTCCGCCGCCGGCGCATCGCTCCCCTGCGCCGGGGCCGTCCGTTGCGCCGCGTGGGCGGGCGCCGGTCCGCAGCGCTCGAAGGCGCGGCGCATCACGTCCTCCGCGGAGCCCGGAGGGATCTCGCACGCCCGCGCCACGCTCTCGAGCCGGCGATCGATCGCGGCGGCCGCGCGCGCCGCCACCCCGTCCGGTCGGGCCGCCGGCGGCGGGGCGCTCGCGGGAGCGGCGCTCGCGGGCGCGGCGCTCGCCCGCGCCGCCGCGTCGTCCGGCGCGCTCGACGCCCTGCCGATCAGGAAGGCAACGAACAGGCTGACCGCCACGAGCCCCAGGGCGGCGAGCAGGAGCCGCGAGTCGATGCGGCGCGAGGCGCGGGACGGCGCGCGCTCGGCGGCGCCCGGAGGGCCGGCCGCGCGGTACGCCGGCCCGGCGGCGCCGGGCGACCGCGGCTGCGCTGGCTCCGCCATGGGGACGGTCGGCGTCCGTGTGGTCGGCGGGATCGGCGGCGGCGCCAGCGTCGGGACCTCCGTGGGAGGCGAGGGGACCTGCAGCGGCGCGAGCTTCGGCAGCGGCGCCGGCCGCGGGATGTCCGTGTGCGCCTGCGCGATCGATGTGGCCGGCGGCACCATCGGCATGTCGGGCCACTCCACGAGCGGCCGCACCGCGCGGAGCTGCTCGACGAGCGACAAGAGCTCGCGCCGCTGCTCGAAGCGGCGGACGAGCTCGTGCGCCGCCCCCTGGATCCCCCGATCCCAGGGGATGTCGGGCACGCCGAGCTCTTCTGCGAAGCGGCGCAGCTCGGCCAGGCTGAAGCAGGCCGTGATGCGCCCGCGGATCTCCGCGGCGTTGCGCGCCGTGTTGCCGGCGCTCCACGGCGTCCCCGTGACCTCGTCGTCCACGCCCGCAGCTTACCGCACGCGCCACCGAAGCCGAACCTGGTATAGGCTCGGGACATCGTGTCCCCGCGCTGCGGCACCCGGGGACGCAGAGGCAGGGAGATGAGCCGAGGGGAATGTCCCGCGCTGCGGCCCCCGGGGACGTGGAGGCCATGGAGATGAGCCGAGAGGACAGTGCAACTGGCGCAGCGACGCCCGCCCGCGCACCGCTGATCGGGCGCGAGGCCGAGCTGTCGGCGCTGGCCCGCGCCCTCGACGCGGTCGAGCGGGAGCGCTCCACCCGGACCGTGACGCTCGTCGGCCCGCCGGGCATCGGCAAGAGCAGGCTCGCGCGCGACTTCCTCGAGCGGCAGCGCCAGGGCTCCGCCGCGCTGCGCGTCTACGCGGGCAGCGCCGGCGACATGGCGTCCGCGTACGGCATCTTCACGCGGCTCCTGCGCGCCCGCTTCGGCCTCTCGGACGGCATGGACAAGGACGCGGCCCGCGCCGAGGTCCGCGCGCAGGTCGCGCACGTGATGGGCGACCGCAAGGTCGGGGACGTCATCTACTTCCTCGGCCAGTTCATCGGGCTCGCGTTCGGCGACAGCCCGCTCACCCGCGCGGTGCAGGACGACCCGGCGCAGGCCGACCTCATCCGCCGCGCCGTGCTGAAGGCGTTCCTCGAGGCGGACGCCGCCCAGGGCCCCGTGTGCCTCGTCTTCGAGGACATCCACGCCGCCCACGACGACTCCCTCGCGCTCCTGCGCTACCTCATCGAGTACCTCGCGGGCCCGGTCCTGATCGTCTGCGCGGCCCGCCCGGAGCTGCTCACCCGCGAGGACGACTGGGGCAAGGTCGGCGAGCGGCGCCACGCGCTTGTCGAGCTCACGCCGCTCGGCGAGGCCGAGGCGGCGGAGCTGGCGAGGGCGCTGCTCGCGCCCTGCATGCCGCGCGGCGGCGAGGACGTCGTCGTCGTCGACGCCGCGGGCGCGGAGTCGCAGGGCCGGCCGGGCGCGCCGCCCGAGCTCGTCGAGGCGGCCTGCTCCTTCGCGAACGGCAACCCGGCGCTCATCGAGCAGATGGTCCGCATCTGCCACGACCAGGGCGTGATCGAGGAGCTCGCGCCCGACTCGGGCGGGCCGCGCTGGCGCGTGCAGCTCGGCAAGCTGTCGACGGCGCACCTCCCGATGACGGTCGAGGACGCCGTGAACGTCCGCCTCGCCGCGCTCGATCACGACTGCCGGCAGCTGCTCGAGCAGGCCGCGACCATCGGCCCGGCGTTCTGGAGCGGCGCGCTGTTCGTGCTCGGCCGGGCCGGCTGTCAGGCGCCCGAGCTGTGGGGCGAGGAAGAGAGCGACAAGGACCTCGACCGGATCAACGCCGCGCTCCGCTCGCTGTGCGACCGCGGCTACCTGCGCAAGCAGAGCGAGTCGAGCTTCGCGGGCTCGGACGAGTTCGTGTTCATGCACGACAAGGAGCGCGAGGCGCTCCAGAAGCGCATGAGCGCCGCGGCCCAGCGGCGGTACCACCACGCGATCGCCGAGTGGCTGGAGCAGCAGGTGGCGGTGCGCGCCAGCGAGGAGTTCCTCGCCGAGCTCGCGACGCACCGCGAGCGCATCGGCGACGCGGTGCGGGCGGGGCTGTCGCTGCTCGACGCCGGGGACGTGGCGCGCGGCCGCTACTCGAACGCGAAGGCCGCGGAGTATTACGCGCGCGGGCTGTCGCTGCTCGGCGACGCGCACGTCGCGCGGCGCATCGACGCGCTCCACGACTACGGCGACGTCCTGCAGCTCGCCGGGCGGATCGACGACGCGCTCGCCGCCTTCCGCGAGATGCTGACGCTCGCCTACCGGCTCGACAACCGGCGCAAGGGCGGCGCCGCGCACAACCGCGTCGGGCGGCTCTACCGCGACAGCGGCTCGCTCGACGAGGCCGGCAAGCACCTCACGACCGCGCTCCGCCTCTTCGAGGGCGCGCGGGACGAGCGGGGGATCGCCTCGACCATCGACGACATCGGCAAGCTGCACTGGCTCCGGGGCGAGTACCAGGAGGCGCTGAAGTGGCTGCGCGACGCCCTCTCCCGCCGCGAGCGGATGGGCGACCGCCGCTCGATCGCGCTGTCGCTGAACAACCTCGGCCTCGCCCTGCAGGACTCGGGCGAGTTCAAGCAAGCCCTCAACACGTTCGAGCGGTCGCTCGCGATCCGGCGCGAGATCTCGGATCTGCTCGGCGTCGTGGTGACCCTGAACAACCTCGGGATGATCGCCCAGGATCAGCGCGACCACCGCCGCGCCCTCAAGCTCTTCGAGGAGGCGCTGGAGGTGGCGCGGCAGGTCGGCGATCGCAACCGGACGGCGCTCATCCTGACGAACATCGGCGGGACGCTCTACCGGAGCGGCGATCCCGACGAGGCGGTGCGGGTGCTGCAGCAGGCCGAGGAGCTCTGCGACGAGCTCGGCGACCGGCTCGGCCTGGCCGAGGCGCGGCGCGCCCTCGGGAAGGCCTACATGCTCCGGGGCGATCTGGAGAAGGCGCGCGACTCGATCAGCCGGGCGGTGGACCTGTTCGCCTCGGTCCGGAGCAAGGTGCACCTCGGCATCGCGCTGCGGACGCTCGGCGAGATCACGGCGGCGGGCGGCTGGGGCAGCGCGAACACGAAGAGCGCGCGCGCCTACTTCGCGCGGTCGGTGAGCATCTTCGAGGAGACGGGGAACGAGCTCGAGCTCGCGCGCACGTTCCAGGCCTACGCGCGGTTCCTGACGACCGACCGGAGCTTCCTGGCGAACATGGCGGCGCGGCGCGAGGCGGTGACGATGAACGAGCGGGCCGAGGCGATCTTCGCGCGGCTGAAGGTCACGTCGATGCGCTTCGAGGACGAGCCCACGCTCCCGACGGGGCCGGCGGGGCTCGCCATGCCACCGGTCTCCTCGTCGAGCCCGGGCCGCGCGCCCACCCCGGAGGAGCCGGCGTTGTTCCCGAGCCCGGGGCGGGTCTCCTCCTCCAGCTAGCTAGCGCCGCGTCGTCCGCGCGCTCGAGGACGAGCGCGGGCGGCGCGGTGATACATCTGGCGGGTGAAAGCACAGCACGAGAAGCGCGCCTCCGATTCGGTCACGACGATGACCGAGTACGTCCTGCCGACGCACGCGAACGCGCTCGGGTCGATCTTCGGCGGGCAGGTGCTCGCCTGGGTCGACCTGTGCGCCGCGATCTGCGCGCAGCGGCACACCGGCAGCACGGTGATCACCGCCGGCATCGACGATCTCTCGTTCGATCGCGGGATCAAGGTCGGTCAGGTCGTGCGCCTGTCCGCGCGGGTGACGGCGACCTTCCGCACGTCGCTCGAGATCCTTGTGTCGGTCGAGGGGGAGGACGCGACGACGGGCGACGTCTGGCCCACGGTCACGGCCTTCGTGACGTTCGTGGCCGTCGACGCGTCGCTGCGGCCGACGGCGGTGCCGCCGCTCCGGCTGGAGACGGACGAGGATCGCCGCCTCGCCGACGCCGCGGCAGAGCGGCGCGCGCGCCGGCTCTCCCGGCGCGGGGGCGGCCGCGACGGGGCGTGAGCGCGGGCGCTACCTCTTCTTGAACCGGTCGGGATCCCCGAGGAACTCGAAGTGCATCGTGTCCTCGAGGTCGTCGTGGCCCAGCCAGTCGAAGCCGTAGCGCTCGAACGCCTTGATCCAGCAGCGGGAGAGGGCCGTGCGCTCGTAGGCGGTGCGCTTCTTCTCGTGGCACAGCGGGCTCGTGGGCCACGGATCGACGCAGCCGCAGCACGGGTTCCGCTCGGGATCGATGTCGATCGCGGTGCCGAAGAGGTGGTTCGAGATCTCCGCGCCGCGGTAGCTGTTCGCCGTGCGGAACCCGCCGACAGCGCGCGGCGTGTAGCGGCGGGACTTGCTGTTGCACGTCGCGCGGATCCGCTTCTCGACGCAGTGGAGCGCGGGCGCGACCTTCTCGTGGATGGAGAGCGGCAGGCCCATGAACCGCACGGTCGTGGCCTGGGCGTGGGCGCTCTCGGTGTTGTAGCGCCGCGTCTCCTCGGTATCGACGTGGCCGTAATGCTCGGCGAGGTAGCGGACCGCCTTGGCGTGCTTCTTCGGGTTGAGCATGCCCTTCTGGACGAAGGTGCGCCGCTTCAGGAACTTCTGCGGGCTCTGCGGGCGGCACTCGTACTGCGGCGCCTTCTTCTTCTTGCTCTTGCCCCCGGCGGCCTCCTTGGCCTCCGCGACGGGCCCGCCGCCGAGCCCCGAGGGGCCGGCCGCGAGCAGGGCGATCGCCGCTGCCACGAGCAGATGCACCCGTGTCCGACCGTTCGCGTTCACGCGCGGAGGTTAAGCAGGCCGCGTCAGGCGCGGCAAGGACTTGCCGCAGGCGCCTGTCAGGAGAGCGCTGTCAGGTGACAGGGCGCACCCGCGCGGCAGGCGGCGCACTGCGTCGCAGCGACTGCGTCACCCCGATGGCGCCGCGGCGCAGCGGTCGATCTCATGGGGTGGTCCACGGTGAGCAGATCTCCACCAGCACGCCGTTCAGATCGCGCACGTACGAGACGCGCTGGCCCCAGGGCATGTCGTGGGGCTCCGTGACGGGCGCGGCGCCGGCCTGAACCGCGCGCGCGAACGCCGCGTCCACGTCCTTGCTTGTGACGACGATCTCGAACCCGGCGGGGTGCGCGCCGGACCGGTTCTTCACGAACTCGGGCAGGTGCTTCTGGACGTAGTCCTCCTGCACGAACCCGAGCGGCACGTCTCCGTGCATCTCGCAGTAATCGTTGCCGTCGGAGACGAACTTGCGCTCGAAGCCGAACGCGCGCTCGTAGAACGCCGCGGCTTCCACCGCATCGGGCACATAGACGATCACACCACCCAGTCCTGTCTTCATGAGGTCCTCCTCGCGGGACTTCCGCCCGCGCGCACTGGCAATCTACGACGGCCCTCCTGACAGCGTGCTGTCAGGAGACATGACGCGGTGTCCCTTCGCCCCGGGCGCTCTCGGATGTGTGTCTCCGCCCACGCGCGCTCGAGGCCGGAGCGGAGGTCGGTGCCGTCCGGGCCATCGCCCCCGGTTGCACCGCTGAAGCGGCGTTTCATCCATGCAAGGGAAATCCGCCGTGAACCCCCGTGTTCGTGCGGTGACTCGTGTCGACATCGGGCGGCATGGCCGTTGCAGTAGCGGGGGTGTTCCCTCTGCTGCGGTGGTTACCGCAAGCGGCCCCGTGTCGAGGATTTTCCGCGGCGAGCACCATGATGAAAGAGGTCCGCAGCGACCAGCAACGGCAAGCGAACGAGACGCCGATTCCCAGAAGCGGTGTCATGCGCACCGTGCCTCGAAGCGTCATGCCGGCGAGCGCGCCGGCCGCCGAGGGGCCGCTCGTGGGACCGAACGGTGCGTCCTTCGACGTGCGTCCGTCCGACCCGCTCCTCGGCAATATCGACATCGACGCCGTGGTGGCGGGGGTCCCCGAGTTTTACGCGATGAAGGGGATGTTCTTCAACGCGCTGGCGGCGACGCTCGGGGAGCGGTTCGTGCAGGTGGTGACGACGCTGTCGAGCCCGCCGCGGGGTGGGCTTTACCTGCCGTTCTCGGACTATCCGATGCGGGACTTCCTGCGTGTCTACGACGCGGCCGCGCGGCTCTCGCACCCGAACCGGAGCTCGCGCGAGGCGTACCGGCGCCTGGCGCGGCAGCAGGTCGCGGCGTTCAGGGAGAGCGCGCTCGGTCGGATCACGATGCACCTCGCGACCGACCCGGGCGCCGCGCTGATGCGCTACACGGGCAGCCTCGGCGCGCTCGTGAAGGGGCCGTCGGCCAGGGCGCGGCAGCTGGGTCCGTCGGAGGTGCAGATCGACATCAGCAGCTTCCGCGGCACGCTGGAGTACCCGCTGGGCAATTTCGAGGCGCTCGTCATGGGATACGGCGCCAAGCCGACGATCTCCGTGGATGTGCGAGGGCCGGACGCGCTGCAGTTCGTGGTGAGCTGGTAGGGCCGCGCGCGGGGCGGTAACGGGCGGTCAATCCGGTCGCAAAGCCGATCGCGAGAGCCCGTGGCGAGATCGGGTGTCGCGGAGACCGACGTACGCGAGGCGCGTTCGTCGACGCGCTGACCGACAGCTCACGAGTCGATGAGCCATCTCCCCTCCTCGCGGCACCCCCTCTTCCGAGCCTCATCCCCGAGTCGCAGCTCCCCGAGCGGGCAGGTGCAACGTTCCCATGGCGCTGCATCTCCCGCTGATTCCCCGCCCGCGTCCTCCCGGCCGACCTTGCGCCCGCCCCCTCCCTTTGCGAGGGTCTCTGCCGGGCCGCCGAGCCCGTCCCGGGGACCACGCCAGATGACCACCAGCGAGATCGCGCTCTTCGTCTACGACAACCTCATGAAGGGCGAGGACCAGCACGAGTGGCTCGCGGCGGCCCGCCCGCTCGGGGAGGCGAGCACGACCCCCCAGTACGCGCTCGTCGATCTGGGCACGAGCGGCGCCCTCGTCGAGGGCGGGTTCGTCGCCGTGACCGGCGAGCTCTACGCCATCGCGCCCGCCGCGCTCGCCGCGCTCGACGTGCACCGGGGACACCCGATCTTGCACCGCCGCGCCGCCGTTCGCCTCGCCGACGGGCGGGAGGCCCAGGCCTACCTCCTCTCGATGGAACAGGCCGCAGGCTGCCGCCGCGTCCGCGAAGGCGACTGGCGGAAACGCCGCGGCGCGCCCGGCGCCGCGCGGACCCGCGACAACAGCCCGCTCGTGAGCTGGGCCAAACGCCGCTTCGATCCGTCCCGTTGACCGCCGACAGCTCGGCCCACAGCACGGACCGGCCGCCTCAGTCCGCTCGCTCACGCCGCCCGAACGACGTCGACGCGCCCTCCGCTCCAGCGGCACCTTCCTCCGCAGGTGCTAGGCCAACGCCCGAGGACGCGTGACGATGATCTCGGCGCATGACCGGACCCCGGGCACGAACGGAGAGCCCGCAGCGGCCTCCGCCCAGCTCGCGGAGGCGATCGTCGAGGCGTCCGCCGCGCTCTCCGGGAAGCTCGATCCGCAGCAGATCCACGACACCATCGCCGCGCAGGCCACCCGGCTGCTCGGCGCCGACCTCTCTCTCCTCCACGGCACGCGCGTGCGTGTGTGGGGGCCGAAGGATCGCCCGCGCCCCCTCCGCCTGCTCGCCTCCTCCGGCTTGCCGGGCGCGCTCGCCGGGGCGCTCGACGACCTCACGAGCACCCCGTCCCTCGCCCTGAGCGCCGCAGAGAGTCGCCGCGTCGAGCACGCAGCGGCGGATGACGCGGCCCTCGAGCGCTTCGCCGATGTCCGCGCGATCGAGACCTGCCTGAAGGCCTGCTGGGTGCTGGCCGCCCCCCTGCTCGGCGCAGGCCGGCTGCTGGGCGTCCTCACCTGCGCGTTCAGCGGCCGCAGCGCACCCTCGCTGGAGCTCCTCCCGCGCGTCCAGGCCCTCGGCGCGCTGTTCGCCCTTGCCCTGGCGGCCGCCGAGCGCGAGGTCGAACGGGGCGCCGAGCGCCGCCTCCACGGCGCGCCCGTCGACGACGCCGACGCGTGCGCGCAGGCGGAGCAGGGCGCCGAGGCGCTCCACCGGGACGCCCGGGCCGCGGCCTGCGAGGCGGACGCCCGCCTCGCGGCGGAGCGGCGGTGGCTGCGCAGCATCATCGAGGACTTCCCCGTCGCGATCGCCGTCTTCGACGAGCGCGGCGGCCGCTCGCTCCTCGCGAGCCGCCGCTGCGAGCAGCTCTGCGGCGGCCCGCACCCCCTCACGACGCCCGCGCCCGCCCAGCGCGTGCTCCTCTGCGCGCCGGGCGGGGAGCCCCTTCCGCACCACGAGATGCCCCTCGTCCGGGCGGCGCGCGGCCAGGGGACGACCTGCGCGGAGCTGTGGTTCCGGAGGACCGACGGGAGCCACGTCCCCGTCGTGGTGAGCGCCGGCCCCATCCGCGACGGCCAGGGCACGATCCTCGGCGCCATCGCCAGCTACGAAGACGTCACCCATTTCATGGAGCGCGAGCGGCTCCGTGAGGAGTGGATCACCCTCGTGGCGCACGACCTCAAGCAGCCGCTCACCGCGATCACCGCGTGCGCGGGCATCCTGTCGCGAAGGTCCGAGGCCGCCGATATCAGGCCGTGGAGCCAGAAGATCCTGGCCAGCGTCCAGCGCCTCGAGCGGATGACAGGGGATCTGCTCGACGCTTCAAAGATCGAGGCGCGGCGCTTCTCCCTCGACCGGCGGCCGACGGACCTGCGCGCCCACCTCCGCGACGCCGTCGAGCTCGCCGCCGCGGAGCGGCCGGGGCGCGACGTCGTGCTCACCGCGGACGACGACGTGCCGCTCGTCCACGTGGACGAGGCGCGCATCGAGCAGGTGATCGGGAACCTCCTCCTCAACGCCGCCAAGTACGGCGACCCCGCCGCGCCGATCCGGGTGACGCTCTCGCGCCGCGACACCGAGGCGGAGATCGCCGTCGAGAACCGCGGGCCGGGCATCCACCAGGACGATCTGCCAAGGCTCTTCCAGCGCTTCCAGCGGCTCTCGTCAGCCCCGTCCAGGCGGAGCCCGCCCGGGACGGGCCTCGGGCTCTACATCTGCAAGGGCATCGTCGAGGCGCACGGCGGTCGCATCTGGGCGCGGAGCAAGCCGGGCGAGACGACGGCCTTCCACTTCACGCTCCCGCTCCCGGCCGCGACCTCGGGCGGCGACTGATCCCGCGCCCGCGGCGCCCTCCGCGGCGACGGCCGACACGCGAGCGCCGCGCCCGCCCGCGGCGACGGCCGACACGAGGTCCGCCGCGGCCGCTCAGCCGTTCTGGATGCGCGCCACGATGGCGTCCGTGAGCGCCTTCGTGTTTGACTTGCCGCCGAGGTCGCCGGTGCGCACCCCGTCCACGTTCAGCGCCCCGTCGATCCCGGCGCGCAGGCGGCCGGCGAGCTCCTGGTGGCCCACGTGGTCGAGCATCATCGCGGCGGCGAGCATCAGCGCGATCGGGTTCGCCACGCCCTTGCCGGCGATGTCCGGCGCCGAGCCGTGCACCGCCTCGAAGATGGCGGCGTGCTGGCCGATGTTGGCCCCCGGCGCCATGCCGAGGCCGCCGATGAGGCCCGCGATCTCGTCCGAGAGGATGTCGCCGAAGAGGTTCGTCGTGACGATGACGTCGAACTGCCACGGGTTCAGCACGAGCTGCATCGCGCACGCGTCCACGATGCGCTCGTCGGTCGCCACGCGGCCCTCGTAGCCCTTGCCCACCTCGCGCGAGGTCTCGAGGAAGAGGCCGGTGAGGGCCTTCATGATGTTGGCCTTGTGGACGATCGTGACCTTCTTGCGGCCGTGCTTCTCGGCGTAGTCGTAGGCGAACTCGGCGATGCGGCGCGAGCCGACCCGGGTGTTCACGCCCGAGCCGATCGCCACCGCGTGCTCGTCGCTGCCGATCGGGATGTAGTGCTCGAAGCCCACGTAGAGGCCCTCGAGGTTCTCGCGCACGAGCACGATGTCGATGTTCTCGTAGCGGCCGCCCGGGACCAGCGTGCGCGCGGGCCGCACGTTCGCGAAGAGCTTGAACTCCTGCCGCAGGCGCACGTTCGAGGAGCGGTATCCCCCGCCGATCGGGGTCTCGAGCGGCCCCTTGAGCGCGAGCTGCGTGCGGTGGATGCTGTCGAGCGTGGCCCGGGGCAGGGGATCGCCGGCCTCCTTGACGCCGGCCATGCCGGCCACGCACGTCTCCCATTCAAAAGGCGCGCCGAGGGCGTCGAGGGCGCGCAGCGTCGCCTCCACGATCTCGGGGCCGATGCCGTCGCCGGGGATGAGGGTCGCAGGGTGCTTCGGTGAGGTCACGGTCTGTCTCTTCTCGGGCTCGAGGTGATCGTCGCGTTGACGAGGAAAGTCGCACACATAGCCGAGGTGCGCGCCGCGATCTACCTCGCCGGAGCGGCGGAACGCGCCGCCGCTCCGGCGAGGTAGATCGCGGCCTCACCCCCTTGGCCCGCCCTCTCGTCTCGTCGGCCGCTCGTCGGCCCTCGCGAGATTGCCCGCCGGGCGCAAGTTCTCTTGAGGTTCCCCGTTCGCGCCGCCATCATGACGCGCGTCCATGATTTGCCCGCGCTGCCACCGCGCGTACGCCGACCGTTCTTACGGCTTCTGTCCCGACGACGGCGCCCGCCTCGTCGAGTCCTTGTCGTCCGCGCCGCCCGCGCACCCGACGCGGCAGTTCGGCGCCGTCCTCGAGGATCGCTACGTGATCCAGGGCTTCATCGGCGCCGGCGGGATGTCGCGCGTGTACCTCGCGGTGGACAGCCGCACGAAGGAGCAGGTCGCGATCAAGATCCTGAACCGCAACTTCGCCGCGGACCGGACCCAGCGCGAGCGGTTCCTCCGCGAGCTCGAGGTGGCGGCCGAGCTCGGGCACCCCAGCATCATCCGGGTCCTCGACGCGGGAGAGCGCAAGGACGGGTCCCCCTTCATCGTGCTCGAGCTCCTCACCGGCGAGTCGCTCGGCGTCCTGCTCCGCCGCGAGGTGGCCGTGAGCGAGGCCGTCGCGCTGCCGCTGATACGGCAGGCGGCGTCGGCGCTCGCCGACGCGCACGCGGTCGGGATCATCCACCGCGACGTGAAGCCGGACAACATGTTCCTCGTCCGTTCCCCGAGCGGCCCGCGCGTGCTCAAAGTGATGGATTTCGGCTTCGCCAAGCTGAGATCGGGCCCCGTGACCGCGGCCGGCCTCGTGCTGGGCACCGTCCCCTACATGGCCCCGGAGCAGGCCCTCGCCGATCCGGTCGACGGCCGCACCGACATCTACGCCCTCGGCATCACGATGTTCCGCATGCTCGCCGGCCAGCTGCCCTTCTCCTCGCCGGACGACGTGGTGGTCGTCGCCCAGCACGCCTGCACGCCGGCCCCCCGGCTGAGCACGATCCGCCCCGGCATCGACCGGCGCCTCGAGGCGCTCGTCGCCACCGCGCTCCGCAAGCTGCCCGGGAACCGCTTCGACTCGATGCAATCGCTCCTGGAGGACGTCGAGCGCATCCTCGGCGCCCGTCCCGGCGAGCCGATCGGCGCGCCGCTCCGGAAGACCCCCGACGTCTACGAGCCGGTGAACCCGGCGGCGCGCGAGGCGCTCAAGTTCCTGCGGCGCCAGCTGCCCTGAACGCACAGGCGGTGTCCCCTCCGGCGCGGATGCGCCGATGCGCTGAGGGGTCGATGCAGGGTCACCGCGCGCCGAGGTCCTCGACGCGGTAACCTTCCGGATACGTGCGGCTCTTCATCCTGGTGAGCAGGCGCGGCGAGCGCCGGCGCGGCATCGCCCGCAGCAGCGGGCCGCGCGCGCGGAGCGCCGCCGCGACGATGCGGCGCAGCGCGGGCGGCGGCCGCGGCAGCCCGACCGCGTCGAGCAGGGGATCGTCGATGAGCGCGTGGATGACCTGCGCCCCGAGCGGCCACAGGGCCTTCGGCAGCACCCAGCCGAGCATGAGGTCGCGCGTCGCGACGGCGAGCCGATGGTTGTTCTCCGAGAACCGCAGGTGCTCCGCCTCGTATTCGAGGTTGAAGCGCTCGAACGCCTCGAAGCTCGGCGGGATGTCCCGGATGTTCATGAGCGTCCCGACCTGTTTCCAGTAGTGATACCCAGCGAGCTTCTCTTTCCGGGTCAGCGGCCGCCAGCCGAAGCGCTCGTTCCAGCGGACGGGCTCGAAGATGAAGGTCGACAGCGTGTGCAGGTACTCGTCGTTCGGGATGGTGTAGCGCCTGTGCTGCTGGTTCATGCGCCGGAGCGCCGCCCGGCCGCGCTCGCTGTCGTATCCGTTCTCCAGGATCTCGGAGAGGATGAGGGTCGTGTCGTCGTAGCGCTTCTGGGTGCGCTGCAGGAGCTCCCCTGTCTGCACCAGGAGCGGTGTGCCCTTCGCGATGCCGAAGACACGGAGCAGCGCGAGCTCGAGGGCGCGCTGCGTGTCCCACGGGAAATCATAGCATGTCGTGAGAAACGCGATTTCTTGATGGTCCTTGACCGGATCGAGGTTCGCCTCGATATGGTCGCGGATCGCATAACGGGATCGCGATTCGGGAGGAGCCCAGCGCATGGAGAGATCTCCTGATATGTATCCGCTCGATGACGCCACTGTGTCTATCATATCTCCGCGGTTCCTGGCGGAAACGTTGTTGAGCCGGTGCGGGTGCTGCCAATGCGCCGAGGTGGAGCAGGCGAGGTGAGGACGGAAACCAGGCGCCGTGGCCATGACGTGGGGACAGGCGAGGCGGCCCGCGCCCCCGCGAGCCAGCTGTTCAGGCCTTTGCGAGCGCCCCGGCCGCCGGGGCGGTCGGCGAGGACGGGCCGGAGCGCTCGGGCGGCTCCGCGGTGCGGGCGCCGGCGCTGGGGCGGCCTGCGCGTGCGCGGCCTGCCTGCGCGTGCGCGGCCTGCGCGAAGGTGGCACCCTGGCTCCGTGCGGCCTGTCATTGACGATGTGATCCAGGAGCTCCTTACGCGCCATCGGTCGACCGGTCGGGTGGACCTCAACGACATCGCCGACGTCATCGACCGCCGGCCGGTCTCGTACGAGGAGGTGGAGTACATCATCGACCAGCTCGAGTCCGAGGGCCTCCGCGTGGCCGAGCCGCTGGACTCGGGCGACGTCGAGGTGCTCCGCGCGGTCCTCGCGAGCGCGAGGCGGCTCGCGGCCGAGCTTGGACGCACACCCACGATCGGCGAGATCGCGCTGGCTTCTGGCCACGCTCCGCACACGGTGCGCCGGGCCCTGGAACAAGCCGGGCGTGCCAAGACTTGTTGAAGAGGACGCGTGGAGGCCACGCCGGACGCGGCGCGGCGCGGCAAGACGCAGCAAGACGCGGCAAAACTCGGCGAGACCCAGCAAGGGCATGCAGAACGAGCAGAACGAAACGGAGCCAAACAAAACGAAAGCGCCGCGCCGTTGAGGGCAGACCGGAGCTCTACAGCAGTGTTACTATGGTGATGGAGGGGTGCTCTGTAGCCGTAGTCGATTGTTTCCTCTACGCGTCAGGGAAGGAAGGCTGGCCTGATGAACATTACGATCACGTTCCGGCACATGGTGGGTACCGAGGCCGTCAAAAAGTATGCTCACGAGAAGGTCGCCAAGCTCCAGAAATTCCTTAGGCAGGCGATGACGGCGCAGGTCACCCTCTCCGTCGAGGGCCTGACCCACGTCGCCGATGTCCGCCTCTCCTCGGGCAGCCTGGCCTTCCAGGCGACCGAGCGGGGTGAGGACATGTACGCGTCGATCGACATGGTCCACGACAAGATCGAGCGGCAGATCCGCGATGGAAAGGGGCACACCATAGCGCGCAAGCGCGGCGGCACGAGCGCCGGAGAGTACGCCGCCGAGGTGGAGAAGGAAGCGGTGGCAGGAGCGGGACGCACCCGATCCTGAGCCGCCGAGTCGGCGGGGCGCACCCCATCCGAGCCGCCGCGCTCGCTGCCGCGGTGGCTGCGGCTCCCCGCAGGTGAGCCGCAGCGCTCGCGGTCGCGGCGGCGGCGGTCTCCCGCAGGCGAGCCGCCGCGGCGTCGAACGGCGACCGTCGCCGCGGGCCTGATCCCGCACGCGTGCGCGCAACGCGCCCGAGGATCCCGCCGCCCGCGCTGCGGCGGTCGCCTGCGATCACGAGGCGAAGGACGGTCCCTCCGGGGCCGCTGGCCGCGATAGCGTCCTTGAGTCGCGTACCCGAGGTCCCCAGGGTACGATGGCCACCGTCGGCGCGCCTGGCCCTGGCCGAGCGCCGCGCCGTCCGTGCCACGGGCGCCACTCCAGAGCCCTCTCACCTCTCCCGAGCGCCGAAATCAGCATGCAAGTCTGCGACATCTTGACCGCGCACCAGGTATCCGTCGCCAGTGAGCAGGAGGGGGTCGTCCGCTCCAAGGGGGACGCGCTCCACCGGCTCGCCGCCCTGCTCGCGGCAGCGCAGCAGGGGGTCAAGACCGAGGACATCGAGCGCGTCCTCGCCGAGCGCGAGCGCCTGCAGTCCACCGGCGTCGGCAGCGGCGTGGCCATCCCCCACGGCGCCATGGAGGGCATCGAGCGGCTGATCGGCGCCGTGCTGCTCTGCCCGAAGCCGATCGACTTCGACGCGATCGACGGGGCGCCGGTGTCCATCCTCGTCGCCGTGATCGGGCCGAAGCGAGCCACCGGGGAGCACCTGAAGACGCTGGCGCGCATCTCCCGCCTCCTGCGGGACGAGGCGTTCAGGAGGCGGCTGCTCGGCGCCTCGACCGGGCGGGCGGCGTTCGAGCTCATCGCCGCCGAGGAAGGGAGGTCGGTATCATGAGCAGCTCGCGCGGCAGCACACAGGAAGGGGACGGAGGCGGCCGGGTGCCCCCCACCGGCGCAGGGCGGCCCGACCGCCCCGCCCTCACGGTGCGGAGCCTGACGGCCGATGAAGGGCTCGGCATCGAGCTCACGCTGATCGCCGGGGCGGCGGGCCTCGACCGGCCCATCATGAACACCCGCATCCAGAAGTCGGGGCTCGCGCTCGTCGGCCACTTCCACGGCATCGTCCCGACGCGGGTGCAGATCCTCGGACAGACCGAGCTCTCGTTCCTCCACAAGCTCACCCGCGAGGACCGGCTCCTGTCGCTGCGCGGCTTCTTCGAGCTCGGCCTCTGCTGCGTCATCATCACGCAGGGCGACCAGCCGTTCGAGACCAACGGCTCCGGCATCGGCTTCGTCCCCGTGCCGGAGCTCGCGCAGTGCGCCGAGGAGAGCGGGACGCCGCTCCTCGTCTCGGCGGTGCGGTCGAGCGTCACGATCACCGCCCTGCACGCGCTGCTCGACGATCGCCTGGCGCCGCGCATCCGCCTGCACGGCGTGCTCGTCGACGTCTTCGGCGTGGGCCTCATGCTCGTGGGATCGAGCGCGATCGGCAAGAGCGAGTGCGCGCTCGACCTCGTGATGCGCGGCCACCGGCTCGTGGCCGACGACGCCGTGGAGTGCGACTACCGCCCGCCCGGCATGGTATTCGGCGCCCCGGCGGAGCTCCTCCGGTACCACCTCGAGGTGCGCGGCCTCGGCATCCTCAACGTGAAGGACCTCTTCGGCGTCACCTCGATCCGCGAGCGCAAGCGGATCGACGTCGTGGTGAAGCTTGTCGAGTGGTCGAAGGACACCGAGTACGACCGGCTCGGGCTCGACGAGCGGTACCACACCATCCTCGGCGTGAAGATCCGCGAGCTCGTCATCCCGGTGCGCCCGGGCCGCGACATGGCGTCGATCCTCGAGGTCGCCGCCCGCAACGAGCTCCTGAAGAACGCCGGGTTCCACGCGGCGCGCGAGTTCTTCGGCGCCGTCGAGGGCGAGCTGCTCCGCGAGCGCTCGGCCGAGGAGTCGTCGGTCCCGCCGCCGGTGCGGCTCGCGGAGGAGGGGGCCCCGCGCCACGCGGCGCCGCACGGCCCGCCCCGGCCGCCGCGGCCGGGCCACGGGGACCTGCAGAGCCCGCCGAGCAGCGCCTTCCGGCAGCCCGTGGAGCGGGGGAGGCCGCCCCCGCTCCCGGAGCGGCCGAGCCCCGGGTTCGACGCCACGGAGTCGTCCGTGAGCCTGCCGCGGCCGAGGAGGCGAGGGTGAGCGGCGGAGGCGATCCGCAGCCGCCCGCGCAGCCGCCGTCCGACGGCGCGACGTCGCGCGTCGTCGTCGTCACGGGCCTCTCGGGCGCGGGCAAGTCGACGGCGCTCCACGCCCTCGAGGATCTCGGCTTCTTCTGCGTCGACAACCTGCCCACGTCGCTCGTCCGGCCGGCGGTCGAGGCGTGCGAGGCGGGCGGGATCACCCGGATCGGCCTCGGCATCGACGTCCGGGTGGGCTCGTTCCTCGCGGGCGCCACGGCGGCGCTCGACTCGATCCGGGTCGGCCGCGACGTGGTGATCCTCTTCCTCGACGCCTCGGACGAGACGCTGCTCCGGCGCTTCAGCGAGACCCGGCGCCCGCACCCGCTGACGACCGGCGGCAGCGGCGCCATCGCGATGCTCGACGGCGTCCTCCTCGAGCGCGAGCGGCTCGCGTCGCTGCGGGCGAGGGCGACCATCGAGCTCGACACGACGCGGCTGTCGACGCACGACCTGCGCCGCGTCGTCATCGAGCGGCTGCGCCCGACGAAGGTCGATGTGCCCCGGATGTCCACCCGGTTCATCTCGTTCGGCTACAAGTACGGCATCCCGCTCGACGCCGACCTGCTCTTCGACGTCCGCTTCCTCGACAACCCGTATTTCGTCCACGGCCTCCGCGAGCTGACGGGCAACGACGAGCCGGTGCGGGAGTACATCCTGAAGAACGCCGATGCCCTCGAGTTCATCAGCAGAACGGAGGGGCTGCTCTCGTTCTGCATGCCGCGCTACGCCAGCGAGGGAAAGAGCTATCTCACGATCGGCATCGGGTGCACCGGGGGCCGGCACCGCTCCGTCGTGCTCACCAACGTGCTCAGCGACAGCCTGCGGCGGAAGACGGGGCTCCCGATCACGGTCGTGCACCGGGACGTCGCCCGGGTGAGCAGTAGTGTAGTACCCTCGGGGGCGGGTGAGGGCATGGCCGGGACGCCCAGCGTGGATTTCCGGCGGGTTCAGCCGGGAGCGGCCGCGCCGGAGTCTCGCCCGGCGTCGGACAAGAGCGTGACGGGGGGCGAGCGGTGACGACCGAGCCGGTGACGATGCGGTTCACCATCATCAATGTGCGCGGGCTGCACGCGCGCGCCGCGACGAAGCTGGTGCAGCTCGCCGGCCGTTACGACTGCGAGATCTCGCTGATGGGGCCTGACGGGCAGTCGGCCAACGCGAAGAGCGTGATGGGCGTGCTCCTGCTCTGCGGCTCGATGGGCACCGTGATCGAGGTCCGCGCGACCGGCGATCAGGCCGCTGAGGCGGTCTCCGCCATCGGCGCGCTGATCGCCTCGCGCTTCGGAGAGCCCGAGTGACGCGCGGCCGGAGCGCGTTCTCCGCGGGGGCCCCGGGCTCTCCTACCGCCCCGGCGGACGCCGTCCGCGGCGACGCGACGGTGTCCGGCGTCCGGAGCGACCCGGAGCCGCCCGGGGCCCAGGACCCGGCGGCGCCCGGCGCCCGCGGGAGCTCGCTGCCGCCCGGCGCCCGGACCGAGACGCTGCGGGGCATCTCCGGGTCGCCCGGAGTCGCCATCGGCGCCGCCGTCGTGATCGGCGGGCACAGGACGGATCACCCGCGCCGCCGCGTCAGCTCCGGCGAGATCAAGGCAGAGATCGAGCGCTTCGAGGCCGCGGTCGAGCGCGCGCAGGACGAGCTCCGCGACATGGCGAAGCGCGTCGGCGATCACCGCGCCGAGGCGTCGATCCTCGAAGCGTACCTCTTGATGCTCGGCGACGAGGTGCTCGCCGACGCCGTGAAGCGCCAGGTCACCGAGGAGCGGCAATGCGCCGAGTGGGCGGTCGCGACCGCGTGCGAGGCGATCGCCGGCCGCTTCGCCGCCCTCGACGACCCGTACCTGCGCGAGCGCAGCCATGACGTCATGTTCATCGGCGAGCGCCTGCTGCGCGCCTTCAGCCTCCCGCCCCAGGAGCCGCCGTCCTCGCGGGACACCTCGCCGCTCTCCACCCGCAGCCTGATCGAGCTGCAGAACTCGATCGCCATGCCCGCGACGCTCGGCGCAGCGCTGCCGCGCTTCTCCGGGCCGACCATCCTCATCGCGCACGATCTGTCGCCGGCGGACACCGCGGCCATGGTCGACGAACCGGTCGTCGGCTTCGTCACCGAGGTCGGCACCCGCACGAGCCACACCTCCATCATGGCCCGCGCGCTGGAGATCCCGGCCGTGGTCGGCGTCAGCGACGTGCGGCAGCGCGTGATCACGGGCGACCTCGTCGTGATCGACGGCCTGCGCGGCTCGGTCATCGTCCGCCCCGGGCCCGCCGAGCTCGCCGAGGCGCGCGCCCGCGCCGAGCGCCTCGGCGCGCTCGCCAAGGCGCTCTCGGAGTCCCGGCACCGCGCGGCCCAGTCGAAGGATGGGGTCAAGGTGTCGCTCCGGGCCAACGTCGAGCTCCCGGCCGAGGCGATCCTCGCGCGCGACCAGGGCGCCGACGGCATCGGCCTCTACCGGACCGAGTTCCTCTACATCGATCGCACGTCCCCCCCGTCGGAGGACCAGCAGTTCGAGATCTTCCGCGCCGTCGTCGAGGCGCTCCGCCCGAAGCCGGTCACGCTGCGCACGTTCGACATCGGCGGCGACAAGTTCGTCTCCACCTTCCAGGTGCCGCCGGAGATGAACCCGATGCTCGGCCTCCGCGCGGTCCGGCTCGCGCTCTCGCGCCCCGACGTCTTCCTCGAGCACCTCCGCGCCATGGTGCGCGCCTCCGCCTACGGCGACGTGCGGATCATGATCCCCATGGTCGCGGGCCTCGGCGAGCTCCGTCAGGTGCGCGCGCTGCTCCACCGCGCGCAGGAGCAGGTGCGCGCCCGCGGCCAGCCGTGCGCCGACGAGATCCCGCTCGGCGTGATGATCGAGGTGCCCGCGGCGGCGATCATGGTCGACCATTTCGCGCGCGAGGCCGCGTTCATGAGCCTCGGGACGAACGATCTCATCCAGTACGCGCTCGCGGTCGACCGGACCAGCCGCTCGCTCGCCTACCTGGCCTCGCCCTTCGATCCGTCGATCCTCCGGCTGATCACGAAGGTGATCCGGGCGGGGCAGGAGTTCGGTCGCCCGGTCTCGCTCTGCGGCGCCATGGCGAGCGACCCGCTCGCCGCCCTGCTCCTGCTCGGCCTCGGGCTCCGCGATTTCTCGATGGAGGCGGCGGCGATCCCTGAAATCAAGGAGACGCTCCGGCGCGTGACGGTCGCCGAGGCCGAGTCGGTCGCGGCGGAGGCGCTCGCCTACGCCACGGCGGAGGAGGTCGAGTGCTGCGTCGCCGCGGCGTTCGCGCCGGATCTCTACGATCTGCTCACCGGAGAGCGCGACGCGCGGTGACGTGCGCCGCGGGTCGACCGCCTCGCCGCCTTCACCTCCTTTTCGCTTGAGCTCGCGTGGAGGGCTTCCTAGCGTGATGCCGCTCCATGAAGTCCCGTAAAGCCATGGGCGCGGCGCCGGGGGCAACGACACGGCCCTCCGAGGCTCTCCTCTCTCCGGCGCGCGGCGTGACGGGCGCGGCGGGGCGTTCGCCCGCGGCGCCGGCCGCGTCGCGCGTGTCGCGCGCGCTGGCCGCCGGCGCGGTGACGCTCGGCCTGTGCGCGGCGGGCTGCGAGCAGGAGAATCCGCCCACGCGGCTCGTGGGGCAGGTGCACCTGACGCTGCTCCACACGTCGGACATCCACTCGCGGCTCTTCCCGTACAACCTGCAGCTCGGCCAGGTGGACGCGGGGCTCGGCCTCGGCGAGGCGACCTCCATCGCCAACGTCGGCGGCGCCGCGCGCATGTCCCATATCATCGGCCGCGAGCGCGCGCGGTCGTCGCGCGCGCTGCACCTCGACGGCGGCGACTGCTTCCAGGGGGCGCCGATCTTCAACTTCTACTCGGGCGAGGCGGAGATCCGCACCCTCGGCGCGATGGGCGTCGACGCCATGATCGTCGCCAACCACGAGTTCGACCGCGGCGCGCTGAACCTCGGCATCCAGCTCCAGCAGAACGCCGGCTTCCCCATCCTCGCGGCGAACTACCTCCTCGAGGACCCCGCGCAGCCCGGCGCCTCGCCGCTCGGCGCGATCCTGCAGCCGTTCACGGTCTTCGATCTGGAGGGCCTCCGGGTGGGCGTCATCGGGATGGGCAACCTCTCCAGCCTGACGTCGATCTTCGAGGCGCCGAACCGGCTCGGCGTCACCCCGCTGAACACCACCGAGGTCGCGCAGTTCTACGTCGATCTGCTCCGCCCCACGGTGGACGTCATCGTCTTCGTCACCCACCTCGGGCTCGACGTCGACGAGCGGATGATCGAGACGACGACGGGCATCGACGTCGTGCTCGGCGGGCACAACCACATCGTGCTCCAGCCGCCGAAGCGCGTCCGCGACTGCTCGCGGTACTACGACGAGGACAAGCAGAGCCATTACATCCTCCTGAACGACGAGCGCTCCCCGGAGGAGGGCGAGAAGCGCCGGCGCTACTGCGCGCCGCGCGACGTGGTCCTCGCGCACTCCGGCGCCTTCGCGAAGTTCGTCGGCCGCCTCGACCTCGTGCTGTCCAAGGACGCCTCGGAGCTCGGCAAAGACCACGACCCGCTGAACGGCTTCGAGGTGATCTCGAACCGCTACGAGCTCTTCCCGGTGACCGAGAGCGTGCCCGCGGATCCGATCGTCGCCTCGGTGCTCGAGCCGTACGCGCAGGGGCTCGACGCGCTCGCCAACCTCGATCTCCTGGTCGGCTACGCGCTCGACGGCTCGCGCCGCTTCTCGACGAGCGGCGGCGACTCGCCGCTCGGCAACATGATCGCCGCGGCGATGTGGCTGCGCCTCGGCATCCAGACCGACTTCTCGCTCACCAACACGACGGGCATCCGCGCCGACCTCGTGCCCGGCCCCGTGACGGTCGAGCAGATGTTCAACATCTTCCCCTTCGACAACTCGATCTCGAAGATGCAGCTCTCCGGGCTCGAGGTGCAGGACCTCTTCGACTTCGTGGCGCGCCGATCGAGCGGCCGCGGGTGCGTGTCGCAGGCGCAGATCGCGGGCGCGCGGGTCGTCATCGACTGCGCCGGGCGCGCCTCCGAGGGCGCCGCGCCCGGCGTCGCGACCCACGTCTACATCGGCGCCCACGACCCGCCGATCGCGTGCCCGGACGGCGACGCCGACTGCCCGGGGGGCCTCTCGGGCAGCTGCGACGTCGAGGCCGGCCGGTGCTGGCAGCCGATCGATCCGATCTCCACCTACGAGCTCGCGACGTCGAACTACCTCGCCCAGGGCGGCAGCGGGTTCCGCGTGCTCCAGCGCAACACCACCCAGTTCGACACCCAGGTGCAGCAGCGCGACGCGCTGATCGACTACATCCGCGCCGGCCGCCCGTGCGGCGCGGACGACCGCGGCGAGCTCGCGTCGTGCCAGCGGGACGCCGACTGCGCGGGCGTGGGCGAGGGCTACATCTGCGCGTGCCCCGAGTCGGTCGTCGAGGGGGCGGTGTGCACGACCGGCGACGCGCCGTGCGCCCGGGGCGCGTGCGTGCTCGCGCGCTGCCGCGACGACGTCGCCGCCTACCAGCGCGACGTCTGCGCCGCGGCGCCGACCGCCGAGGTGCGGCGGCAGTGCGAGAGCGCGCTCGCCCCGTGCAGCGCCGCCGGCGAGCAGTGCAAGTACCTGCCGTGCGTCGACCGGCGGCTCGGCAACTTCTCCGACGGCCGCCTGCGGATGGTGGGCCAGTGACGCCGCGGGCGCGGCTCCGGGCGGCCCTCCTCGCCGCGGCGCTCGCCGGGTGCGGCAGCGACGCCGGACCGCCCCGGGGCGTCTCGAGCTTCTGGGTCCAGGTCGTTCAAGTGAACGGCGAGGCGCCGCCTCCCGCCGACGCGCCCTTGCCGGCCAACCGCGGCGACGCGGTGGATTCCTGGGCGTTCCGGGTCGAGGCGCGCGATCCCGCCGGTCGCCGGGCGCCCTTCGACGGCATGGTCCGGCTCAGCGTCGAGCCCGGGGCCGTGGTCGACGTCGAGGCCGACGACGAGGGGCTCGCGGTCGGCCGCAACCTCCGCCTGCGCGGCGGGGTGGCGGAGGGCGTCGTCCACGTGACGGCCGTCTACGGGCCCACCCGGCTCTGGGTCGAGGACGTCGGCTACCTGCCCGCGCCCCGGGACGGCCAGCCCGCGTGCGCGAACGGCGCCAACGACGACGCGCCGGGCGACGTGCTCATCGACTTCCCCGCCGACCCCGGGTGCGCGTTCGCCGACGACGACACCGAGGAGGGCGGCACCTTCAGCGCGGGCGCCTCGAAGCCCGTCGCCTACGCCCTGCCGCGCGTCGCCGATATCCAGGGGGGCGGCTCGGCGACGCCCTACGCGTTCGAGGGGATCGAGGTCAACACCGCCGCTCCCCAGCGGGTCGTCGTCACGCGCGTCGCGAGCGATGGCTTCTACGTCACCGACCTCGGGGGCCAGGACGGCGGGTACAACCACCTCTTCGCGTACAACTTCAACACCCCCGCCAACATGCGTGTCTGCGATCGGCTCGAGTACCTCGCGGGCACCGTGAACGAGTTCTTCGGCTTCACCGAGCTCTCGTTCCCTTCCTACGAGATCGCGCCCTTCGAGGAAGGGGCGGAGTGCCAGGTCCCGGAGCCGAGGGCGCTCGACGCGCGGACGATCGCCGACGCCTCGGCCATGGAGCGCCTCGAGAGCGGGCTCGTGCGCGTCGAGGGGTTCCACATCAGCGAGAACTTCGGCCCGAAGCCCGCGAGGAACAACGTCTTCGGCCCGGAGCAGTCGAGCTGCGATCTCAACGGCGACGGCCAGGTCGATTTCGAGAGCCCGGCCGAGGGGAGCTGCGGGAACGCGTGCTCGCGCGACCCCGAGTGCAGCGAGTGGACGGGTTATTCCGCGCGCGGGAACTACAAGGTCACGGACGGGTCGAGCATGATCCAGATCCAGACGGGCACGGTGAGCGCCTTCGATCCGACGTCTCACCGGGGTGAGGTGCTCGGCGCCGCGACGGGCACGCTCCGGAACTTCTCGGGCGGCTCGCTGAACTGGACGATCGAGGCCCGCTGTCCGGACGATCTCGTCTGCGAGGCGCCGGGCTGCGCGCCCGCCGCGAAGCCCTCGAACGAGGCCTGCGTGCGGCGGCGCAGCCTCAACGACAACGACGCGGAGACCAACTAGCCGCCACCTCCCTTCGCCGCGGCCGCGCCGCGCCCGCCGGATCCCCCTGGCCCAAGGAAGCCCACCGCCCGCCATGCACCGAAGCGCGCTCCTCGCCCCTGCTGTCTCCGCGGCCCTGCTCGTCACCCTCGTGCGGCCGGCGCTGGGCCAGCCCCAGCCGGCCCCTGGCCAGGCCGCGCCGGCGCCCGCTGCGCCCGTCCAGACCCCCGTCGCGCCGGCGCCTGCGCCGCCGGCTCAGGCTCCCGCCGCGCCGACCCCGGAGCCCGCCGCGCCGGTCCAGCCCCCCGCCGCGCTGGCCCCGGAGCCCGCGGCAGCGGCCCCGGCCCCCGCCGCGGTGGCCCCGGCCCCTGCTGCGGCGGCCCTGGCCCCCGCCGCGCTGGCCCCGACCGCGTTGCCCGCGCCGGCGCAGGCCCCCGCCCCGACCGCGCTGCCGCGGTTCGAGCGCCGCGTCGCGGCCGAGGAGCTGCCCGTCCGGGTGGGGGACGCGATGGACACGCGCCTCACCTGGACGCTCGGCGACGACGACCTGCTCCACGACACCGGCCAGGCGCAGCCGCTCTCGCCGAACCTGAGCATCGGCGATCGCAAGCAGTACCGGCTCTTCTTCGACAACCTCAACTCCCGCTTCAGCGGGCGCGAGAACCTCACGCACCTCGCGCTCTACAAGAAGATGCCGGGGTTCATCGAGGGGCTGGACACCGAGGCCTCGCTCGTCCTCCGCGTCGATCTCGCCGCGCTGTCCAGGAACAACAACAACGTCAATCAGGCGTTCTACGACTCCGGAACGTTCGTTCGCGCCTTCTATCACACGGACGGCAGGGCCGACGGCAAGACCGGACTCGGCATCACGCTCTGGCCGCTCGACACGGACCGGTTTCGCCTCGGCTACCTCTACGACATCTCGTGGGGCGGCACGAACGCCTCGATCAACCAGTCGATCTTCCCGCGCATCATCGGCGCCGCGCCCGGCGCGAAGGTCCAGTACGACGCCGAGCGGTTCAGCGTCTTCGCCGGGTTCAAGGTCGCGAGCCTCACCCAGCTCCAGCGGGTGCTGACCCCCGGGACGAGCGAGGTCGAGGAGATCCGCGTCGCGCAGACGAACTACGGCTTTCTGATCGGCGGCGGCGCCGATCTCCACCCCTACGTGCACGCCGACCTCGGCGCCGGTTACTTCCAGCAGGGCAGGTTCGACTGGCCCGACGTCGCGGGCGATCCGGTCTACACGCTCGGCGCCTCGGCCCGCGTCGTCGCGCACACGAAGGGCGAGCCGATCCCGCAGTCGGTGGACTTCCTCCTCTACCGCAACGACCCGGACCGGCCGCAGATCCTCTTCAAGCCCGAGACCTACACGCCGGGCAAGACCACCTGGGCGGTGAGCCTCGAGGCGTCGAACCTCTACCAGAACCTCAAGGACTTCGAGTCCGCAGGCGTGACCACCCTCCAGTCGGCCCGCGCCGCCGCCCTCCAGGCGGTCCTCAAGTCGGGGTACGCGCGCGCGAGCGTCACCGGCATCTACCGGGATCTGCCGTTCGTGCTGCGCAACCAGCCGAGCTTCATCCCGTTCCAGACCATCCCGGAGACCGGCGGCGCCTCGACGGCGGACGAGCTCTTCTTCGCCCTGGCGGCCGACTACTACATCGCGTCCGCGCGGCTCACCCCCGGCATCGGCGCGGGGCTCCAGCTCCCCGCCACGTTCAAGACCACCTCCTTCGACATCATGAGCGCGCCGATCGCCCGCACCGTGGTCGTGCGCGAGCAGGGCAACCTGTCCATCCTCCCTTACAACCGGTCCGCCGTGCCCATCTTCCAGGCCCGCGCGAGCCTCAAGTGGGATATCAGCCGGATCCTCTCGGCGGTCGCGTGGGTCCAGTACGTGCGCGACAACAACGGCACCTTCATGGAGCGCGATCCCTCCGAGGGCACCCTGGCGCTGCGCACCTTCGTGAACCCCGACTTCTTCGGCATCGGCACGAGCGTCCAGGCCCGCTTCTGATCCGGCGGGCGCCGCCCGCGCTCACCGCGGCTGGAAGCCCTTGAACGCCGCCACGGCCCGCTGCGTGCTGCTCACGGTCTCGACGATGCGGAAGCCTCCGCGGACGTAGAATCCCTCGAAGTGCAGCACGCTCTCCCCCTCGGCCGGCTCGATCTCCCAGTAACGCGAGCGATCCTTCGACGTGCCGAGGACGGCGATGCGCCGCCACCCCGCCGGGATCCTGCCCGTCCATTCCGGTCCGCGCTTCTCCGTCAGCTCGAAGTCGTCGCGGCTGTGCTTCACCCGGAAGCTCGCGTCCGGGCCTGATCCGATGCGCGCGTCGAGCGTCCCGCCGGGCGGCCCCTTCGCGTCCTGGTCCTGCCGCCGCGGCCCGCGCTTGCTCACCCGGTAGCCCGCCACCGCGTGCGGATCGAGGTAGTAGGTGCCGCCCTCCTTGCTCGCGCCCAGCCGCCCCGCGTAGATCGCCTGGCGCACCGCGCTCTCCGAGATGCCGAGCTGCTGCGCGGCCTCCGGCACCGTCATCGTGTAACGCGTCCGCGGCGTGGCCACCGCCGACTCGGGCGGCAGCCGCTTGCGCGCCAGGCAGTCGAGCATCACGTGGAACGCCGGATCGCGGTACACCTCCGCCGTCGCGACGCTCCGCCCCGCCACGGCGGTCCTGTCCAGCAGCGGGTTCTCCGGACCGAGGACGAGATCGGCCAGCTCGGCCTCGGACACCGACGGATCCCGGGCCGCCGCCAGCACCCGGCACAGGAAGGTGCCGAGCTCGCCGGTCGGCGTCGCGAACTCGACCGTCTCGCCGGACAGCAGCGTGTATTGCGTCTTCATCTCGCCTCTTCGCAGCTCGTCGTGTGCGCTCGCCAGCACCGCGCGCCGCACGCGTGCCCGGGGCCACGCGTGCCCGATCCGTCCACGAGGCGGACGAAGTCCCTCGCGCGCCGGAGCGGGCGCGCGCAGGCGGATCTCACCCCTCCGGGGACGCCGCGCCGGCGGCGCCCGCCCCAAGGGACAGGACCACCCGCACGCCACCCCCGTCGGGCACGTGTTCAGCGCCGCAGCTACGGATTACTGTATGCCCGTTCAGTTAGTTCCGTCTAGTGCCTTCGCGCGCCGGTAGGACAAAGGTCGTCCGCCTCCGGGCCGCCGCCGCGTCCGCAACTATCTGAAACCAATCATTTATTCTGTGATCTTAGAACGCATGTAACCCGAGGAAAAATCGTCGTAGGCTCGCGAGGCAGGACGGATCGGGCCGCTGAAGCCGGCGCAGCACCCGGGTTGGGCGGGGCGCTGTTCAGTGCCGTGTGCGGCGTCGTCGGGTCAGGTGGCGGGCTTCTGCCGCGTCTCGGCGAGGGCCTCGATGGTGTCGGGGTCGTGGTCGCGGATGCAGTCGACCCCGTTGCGCTCGAACTGGACCGCCGCGGCCAGCGCGGTCCGGCTGCGCTCGCGGTCCATGGCCCACGCCGCGTGGCGCACGAGCAGGGCGAGCTGCAGCGCCCGGCCCAGGGTGATCGCGACCCGGCGCGCGCCCGCCTCGAGGCCGGGGCGGTCCTTGGCGGCCATCTCCTTGATCCACGCGCGGGCGTGGGACACCGCGCGCGACGCGGCCGTCTCGGCCTCGGCGAGCTTCGGCTCGACAACGCCGGTCAGGAGGCGCGCCACCTCGGCCGCGAGGACGTCGAGCGAGCCGTCCTTCTGGATCACCCGCAGCGCGTCGAGGGCGAGCACGTTCGTCGTGCCCTCCCAGATCGTGAGGACCTGCGCGTCCCGCAGCAGGCGCGGCAGCCCCGTGTCCTCGACGTAGCCGGCCCCGCCGAACGCCTCGAGCACCTCGCTCAGCACCGACACCGCCTGCTTCGCGGTCGTGAGCTTCGCGAGCGGGATCATCAGCCGCAGGAGCTTCGCCTCCGAGTCGGTGAGCGAGCCCGTCTCCTCGCGCCCGAGCAGCTCGATCGCGCGGAAGGTGATGTGGAAGGCGCCCTCGAACTCGGCCTGGAGCTCGGCGAGGGTGTCCATGTGCAGCGGCTTCTCCGCCAGCGTCGTGCCGAACTGGACGCGGCTCTGGGCGTAGGAGCGCGCCAGCGAGAGCCCCCGCCGCATCCCCGCGATGGCGCCGACCGCGTTCCAGGTGCGCGTGACGTTGAGCATGGGCGCGATCGCCCGGACGCCGTTCGTGAGGCCCGCGACCGGCGTCGCGAGGACGCCGTCGAGCGTGAGCTCGGCGGTCGGGACCTTGCGGGTGCCGAGCTTGTCCTTCAGCCGGTTGAGCAGCACGCCCTCGCGGCGCCCCGCCTCGCCCGCGAGCTCGACGTAGAACAGCGCGAGCCCGCGGCTGCCCTCCGGGTTGCCCTCGGGGCGCGCGAGCGCGAGCGCCATCTCGGACGTGGCGGCCGAGGCGAACCACTTCGTCCCGTGGAGCCGGTAGGCCCCGTCCGGCCCGGGCCGCGCCACGGTCTCGCTCCGCCCCACGTCCGAGCCGCCGGTGCGCTCGGTCATCCACTGCCCCGACGTCCAGGCGAGCGCCGGGTCGCGGCTCGTCAGGCGGGGCACCGCGCGGTCGATGAGCGCGCGGTTCTCGCTCGCGAGGAGCGCCCGCGCGGCGCCGTCGGTCATCGCGAGCGGGCACGTGTACACGTCGCTCGACGCGTCGAAGAGGTACGCGAGCGCGAACTGATGGACACGGGAGAACGCGCCGTGCGCCCGCTCGTACGCCGTCGCGACGACCCCGTGCTCGCACGCGATCCGCGCCGCCTCCTTCCAGAGCTGCGTCACCTCGATCTGGTCGACGCGCTTGCCCCAGGCGTCCCACGACGTGAGCTTCGGCTCGTTCGGGCGATCGGCGAGCTGCAGGCGGTAGAGGCGGCCGCCCGCGAGCTCGCCCATCTCCCGCAGCGAGGGCGTGATCGACGCGGCCACCTCGCGCGGCAGCACCCGCGCGAGGTAGGACCGCAGCACGCGGTCATCGTCGTACTGGTTCCCGAGTGATGGGGGGTCTTGATAGAAAGCCACCGGCCGACTCCTGGGTTGGTGCGCCGCAGCCCGAACCGTCCGACGCGGACGCGTCGATCCGGTTCCGCGCGCCCATGCGGGCAGGCGCGGCGACTCGCAGCCTCATCGACTCGAAGCTACTGAACACGTCCCATCCGATTCAACAGGAAGCCGAGCGACGCGTCGCGGTGACGCAGCGGACGGTGAACCCCGGCTGTCAATTTCGGCGCGCCGGCCGGTTTCTGTGCGCTGTTCGGGTGCCGTGTCGCACGGAAAGAAGCGCAAGTCGCTCTTTGTGGGGTTCTTGACTTCTCCGATGCACCAATGCATATGGCTGCCGGTGAAGCTGTCGAACAAGGGTCGCTACGGTGTGCGCGCATTGTTCGATATCGCGTTCCACAACGACGGGCGGCCGACGCAGATCCGCGAGATCTCGGAGCGGGAGCTCATCCCGGCCCGGTTCCTGGAGCAGATCTTCCAGGATCTGAAGAGGGCCGGGCTCATCAGCTCGAAGCGGGGCCCGCGCGGGGGCTACCACCTGGCGCGGCCGGCGAGCGAGATCAGCCTGGGCGACGTCGTCCGCGCCCTGGAGGGGCCGGTCGCGGTGCTCGTGCCGGACGACGACGGCAGCCCGGAGAGCTCGCCGCTCGATCCGCCCACGGCGGTGTTCCTCGATCTGGCGCTCGCGATCGAGCGCTGCTTCGACTCGGTGTCGATCGCCGACGTCTGTGAGCGCGGGGTCGAGCTCGGCGTGCGCCGCAAGGGGCGGCCGGAGCGATCGACCTACGTGATCTGAGCTGACAGCCATGAGAAGCCCCGACCGAGCCGACCTGTCCCCCGGCGTCCCCCGCGCACCCGCGGCGGGCGCGGCCGAGCTGCCCCCGCTGCCCTCGCACCCGCGCGTCGTCGACAGCGTGCTCGACCTCGTGGGCGACACGCCGCTCTTCGAGATCTGCCGCGTCGACGCGGCGACGCCCCGGGGGCGCGTCTTCGGGAAGGCCGAGCAGTACAACCCGGGCGGCTCGCTGAAGGACCGGATCTGCCTCGCGATGGTCGAGGGCGCCGAGGCGCGCGGGCGGCTCGGCGCGGGCGCGGGCGGCGTGGTCATCGAGCCGACGTCGGGGAACACCGGGATCGGGCTCGCGATCGTGTGCGCGGCCAAGGGGTACCGGTGCATCCTGACGATGCCGGCGAGCATGAGCCTGGAGCGGCGCCAGCTGCTCGAGGCCTACGGCGCGGAGGTCGTGCTGACGGAGCCCGAGCTGCAGATGGAGGGCGCCATCGAGCGGGCGCGCGCGCTCGCGGCCGAGATCCCGGGGGCGGTCATCCTCAGCCAGTTCGACAACCCCGACAACCCGCGCGTCCACGCGGAGACGACCGCGCGGGAGATCCTGCACGCGATGGCCGGCCTCGACGGGCCCGGGCGATCCGGCCCGCGGCAGTCGCTGGCGATCGACGCGTTCGTGGCCGGCGTGGGGACGGGCGGCTCGGTGAGCGGCGTCGGGCGCGTGCTCAAGCGGCTGCGCCCCGCGACGCGCGTCATCGCGGTCGAGCCCGAGTCGTGCGCGACGATCTCGCGCGGCGAGCGCGGGCCCACGAAGATCCAGGGGCTCGCCGCCGGGTTCGTCCCGGCGAACTACGATGCGGGCGTGGTCGACGAGGTGCGCACGGTCAGCGATCGCGCCGCGTACGAGACGAAGACGGCGCTCGCCCGGCAGGAGGGGCTGCTCGTCGGCATCAGCGCCGGCGCCGCGGTGCGGGTGGCGCTCGACGTCGCCCGCGAGCTCGGCCCCGACGCCAACGTCGTGACGGTCCTCTGCGACACAGGCGAGCGGTACTTCAGCCTGGACGAGTATTTCCGATGAGCGGCGGCGACGGCGAGGCGATCCGCGGGTGCGTGCTCCTCGTCGGGGCGGGGGGCATCGCCGCGCCCGCCGCGCTCGCGCTCGCGGCGGGGGGCGTGCGGGAGCTCCGGGTGGTCGACGACGACGAGGTCGATCTCACCAACCTGCACCGGCAGATCCTGTTCGACGCCGACGACGTCGGCCGCCCGAAGCTCGACGCCTTTGCCGAGGCGCTGCGCCGCCGCTTCCCGGGGCTCCGGGTCGATCGCCGGCACGGCCGCTTCGCGCCGAGCGCGGCGGCGGGCCTGCTGCCGGGCGTCTCGGTCGTGGTCGACGCGACCGACAACTTCGCGTCGCGGTTCCTGATCGCCGACGTGTGTCGCCTCACCAGGACGCCGGTTGTGCACGCGGCGGCGATCCGCTGGTGCACGACGGTGATGGCGGTCGCGGCGGAGGGGGGGCCTTGCTACCGCTGTCTGTTCGAGGACCTGCCGACCGGGGACGCGCCGGACTGCGCCACGGCCGGTGTGGCGGGCCCTGTGTGCGGCGTGGCCGGCGCGCTCGCGGCGGACCGGGCGCTCGCGATCCTCGCGGGCGACACGTCGGTTTACGGCCGGATCGCGACCTACGACGGCCTCTCGGACACCCTGCGGAGCGTCCCTGTCGCTGCGCGCCCCAGCTGCGCCCTGTGCGGCGAGCGCGCCGACATCGCGACCATCGACGCGTCCCGCTACGTGATCTCGTGTGGTGCAGAACGAGGGGACCGCGAGAGCGGATCCCCGACCCACGTTGAACAGGACCGCGAGAGCGGATCCCCGACCCACGTTGAACAGGACCGCGAGAGCGGATCCCCGACCCACGTTGAACAGGACCGCGAGAGCGGATCCCCGACCCACGTAGAAACGGGACGCGAGAGCGGCTCCCCGACCCACGCTGAAACGGACCGCGAGAGCGGCTCCCCGACCCACCTCAACACTGGAGACCAAGACCATGGCTGACACCGCGACCGTCCGCATCCCGACCCCGCTCCGCACCCTCACCGGCGGGCAGGACGAGGTCAAAGCCGCCGGCGGCACCGTCGGCGAGCTGATCGAGAACCTCGAGAAGAGCTACCCGGGCATCCGCGACCGCCTCCTCGACGAGAAGGGGGTGCGGCGCTTCGTGAACATCTTCGTGGGCGACGAGGACATCCGCTTCCTCGACGGGCTGAAGACGCCCGTGAAGGGCGGCGATCAGATCGCGATCGTGCCCGCGATCGCCGGGGGCTGAGGTGGACGACCCGCGCTATCTCCGCCAGGTGCTGCTCGCGGAGATCGGTCCAGAGGGACAGGCGAGGCTCGGGGCGGCGACGGCGCGCGTGCTCGGCGGCAGCGGCGGCGCGCCTCCGCTCGCGCACGAGGTGGCGGAGCGCTACGCGCGCGGCGCCGGCTTCGGCGCGCTCGCGGAGGGCGCGATCGACGTCGCCGCGCTCGCGCCCGCGGAGCTCGTCGCGTCGCCCGCCGCGCGGGCGGTGCTCGCCGGGGCGCGGGCGGCCCTCGCCGAGATGCGGGCCGCGCTCGGCCGGGGCGGCGCCGGGGCGGGGCAGGGGAGCGCGCCGGAGGGCGGGCTGCCGGAGGGCGGGCCGTCATGAGGCGCTCCCTCGCCCGCTCGATCCGGCTCGGGTCGGTCGTCGACGCCGTGGGCGACACGCCGCTCGTGCGCCTCTCGCGCATCGGCCGCGAGACGCCGTCGGTCGAGGTGTACGCCAAGCTCGAGTTCACGAACCCCGGCGGCTCGGTGAAGGACCGCGCCGCGCTGCGGATGATGAGCCGCGCGGCAGCCGATGGTCGCCTGACCAGCCAGAAGACGCTCATCGACTCGACGAGCGGCAACACCGGCGTCGCCTACTCCATCTTCGGCGCGGCGATGGGCTTCAAGGTGGCGCTCGTCATGCCGTCGAACGTGTCCAAGGCGCGCAAGGACATCGCGCGCGCGTTCGGCACGGAGCTCATCTTCAGCGACCCGATGGAGGGCTCCGACGGCGCGATCCGCCACGTGCGCGCGCTTGTCGAGAAGGACCCCGAGAAGTACTTCTACCCGGACCAGTACTCGAACGAGGACAACCCGCTCGCCCACTACCACGGCACCGCGCGGGAGATCCTCGAGGCGGTCGGCGACCGGATCACGCACTTCGTGGCCGGGGTCGGCACGAGCGGCACCATCGTCGGGACGAGCCGCCGGCTCCGGGAGCACCACCGGCCGATCCGCTGCATCGCGGTCGAGCCCGCGGACGCGCTCCACGGGCTGGAGGGGCTCAAGCACCTGCCGAGCTCGCTGGTGCCCGCCATCCACGACGCGGGCGCGTACCACGAGACGATGCGCATCATGACGGAGGACGGCTGGGACATGTCCGACCGCCTCGCCCGCGAGGAGGCGCTGCACGTGGGGCACTCGGGCGGCGCGGCCATCTTCGCGGCCTTCGAGGTGGCGAAGCGCCTGCACCTCGAACAGAAGGGAGGGTGCGTTGTGGCGATTGTCCCGGACCGGGGCGACCGCTATTTTGCGCCCATGAAATGGGAGAAGCGTTACCTATGGTGATGTCACCTCACCCGTGGACCGCCGGCGGGGTCGTCCTGAAGGCGGGCGTCCTGAAGGCGGTCGAGGACGAGGCGCTCGCCGGCTACGCGCGCGACGAGGAGGCCTGCGGGTACCTGAAGGGGCCCGCGGGCGAGTCGTTGCTCTGCGACGAGCACGTCCGGATGGACAACATCGCGAACAAGCTCCACGCCGTCGATCCGGAGCGGTACTTCCGGACGGCGCGGACGTTCTTCGACTTCAACGGGAAGCGCTTCTCCGATGCCGTCGAGAAGGGGGCCGCGGAGGGGCGCCCGGTGAAGGTGCTGTACCACTCGCACCTCGATGCCGGCGCCTACTTCAGCCCGACGGACGCCGCCATGATGAGCGGCGGTGAGCCGCCGGCCGAGGAGGGGGCCCAGATCGTGATGGGGCCCGGGCCGGCGTTCCCGCTCGCGTTCCTCGTCACAAGCGTGCGCGGCGGCTCCGGCGACGGGGGCCCGGAAGGGAAGCCCCGGATCGCCGAGCACCGCCTCTTCGTCTGGGACGGCGCCGCGTTCGTCGCGTCGACGTTCACCGTCGTCGATTGAGCTCATCGCGCCGGGGCGCGTCCGCCGTCCTCGCGCTGCCCGCACCCGCTTGCAGGGATCGACTCCCGAGGCCCAGCGAGGCTGATTCTGTAGTTGTCACTTGATCATCGAAGGAGTTGCCTAAATGTCAGGTTTTGTTGTCTGGTTCACCGGTTTGAGCGGCGCAGGCAAGAGCACGCTCGCGGCGATGCTCTCGGCCGAGCTCCGCGCCCGCTCCGTCCACGTGGAGGTGCTCGACGGCGACGAGGTGCGCACGAACCTCTCGAAGGGCCTCGGGTTCTCGAAGGAGGACCGCGATACGAACATCCGGCGGATCGGATACGTGGCGAAGCTCATCGCCCGGTCGGGCGCGTGCGCGATGACGGCCGCCATCAGCCCGTACAAGGCGATCCGTGACGAGCAGCGGGCCCAGATCCCGCAGTTCGTCGAGGTGTACTGCTCCTGTGCGATCCCCGTGCTCGCCGAGCGCGACGCGAAGGGGCTCTACAAGAAGGCGCTCGCGGGCGAGATCAAGAACTTCACGGGGATCGACGACCCGTACGAGGCGCCCGAGAGCCCCGAGGTGGTCGTCTACACCGACAAGGAGACCAAGGAGGAGAGCCTCGCCAAGATCCTCGCCAAGCTCGAGGAGGTCGGGTACGTCCCGCGCCGCGGCGCCGCGGTCGCGGTGTCCGGCGCTGCTGCCGCGGGGGCGGCGGCGGGCGGCGGCCGCGGGCTCATCGCGCCGCACGGCGGCGAGCTCGTGAACCGGTGGGTCGAGGGCGCGGAGAAGGCGTCGCTCGCCGAGCGGGCGAAGGGCCTGCCGGTCATCGAGCTCGACGAGCGGACCGAGAGCGACGTCGAGATGATCGCGGTCGGCGCGTTCTCGCCGCTGCGCGGCTTCATGAACTCGAAGGACTACCTGCGCGTGGTGCGCGAGATGCGGCTCGAGAGCGGCCTGCCGTGGTCGATGCCGATCACGCTCGCCGTCTCGGAGCAGGCGGCGGAGGGGCTCCGCGTGGGCTCCGAGGCCGCGCTCCGCGCGCGCGACGGCCGCATCGTGGCGGTCATCGAGCTGAGCGACAAGTGGCGGCCCAACAAGGAGATCGAGGCGCAGGAGGTGTTCCGGACGACCGAGACGAAGCACCCGGGCGTCGCCTACCTGATGAGCACGGGCGCCGTGTACGTCGGCGGCGAGATCCGCGTGCTGGAGCGGCCGGTCGAGTCGCCGTTCCCGTCGTACGACCGGGGCCCGGCGGTGACGCGGGCGTACTTCGCCGAGAAGGGGTGGCGCCGCATCGTCGGGTTCCAGACGCGGAACCCGATCCACCGGGCGCACGAGTTCATCACCAAGACGGCGCTGGAGAGCTGCGACGCGCTGATGATCCACCCGCTTGTCGGCGCGACAAAGTCGGACGACATCCCGGCGGACGTCCGGATGCGCTGCTACGAGGAGCTCATCGCGAAGTACTATGTGAAGGACCGCGTGCTCCTCTCGATCTACCCGGCGGCGATGCGCTACGCGGGCCCGCGCGAGGCGATCTTCCACGCGCTCGCGCGCAAGAACTACGGCTGCTCCCACTTCATCGTGGGGCGCGATCACGCCGGCGTCGGCAGCTACTACGGCACGTACGACGCGCAGGAGATCTTCAATGTCTTCAGCCCCGGCGAGCTCGGCATCGCCACGCTCAACTTCGAGAACGCGTTCTACTCGACGGTGGTCGGAGCGATGGCCACCGCGAAGACGGCGCCGGGCGACGCGTCGACGCAGGTCAATCTGTCCGGGACGAAGGTGCGCGAGCTGCTCCAGCGCGGCGAGCTGCCGCCGCCCGAGTTCTCCCGTCCGGAGGTCGCGCGCATCCTCATCGAGGCGATGCGCAGCTCGTCGTAGCCCTGGCGCCGTGATGGCGGCGGCGCGCGGCCTCGTCGAGCGGGGCCGCCGCGCGGCCGCCGGCGCCGCGCGCGGCGCGGCCCTCGCGCTCCTGACCGCGCTCGCCGGCCTCTCCGCGGGGGCGCCGGCGCGCGCGGACCTCAGCGACGATGCCGCGCGCGTCGCGCGGATGTGGTCGCTCTCGGGCGCGCGCGTCGCGCGCCTCCCCCCCTTCTTCATCGAGCATGGCCGCGTCAGGGTAGTGGCGGTGGATCCGCCGCCGGCGGGCGTGTCCGGCGCGGCCGGCGCGGCTGGACCGAAGGCCGAGGAGTGCCTCACCGTCGTGTTCCTCGCGCCGCGCACCGTCGAGTTCACGCTGGAGCCGGACTCTTTCGCGGGCGAGCCCTCCGCCCTGGAGGGCCTCGTGCACCGGCTGCGGGGCCCGGATCCCGAGGACGAGCGCCGCATCCACAGCGTCGCCGGGGCCGCGGCGATCCTCCGGTGCGGGGCCGCGCGCGAGGGGCTGCGCCGCGTGGCGGTCGAGGTGCTCTCGACGCGAGGCGCCTTCGATGTCGTGGTCGCGGCGTCGAGCGGGCCGCCGGAGCGCCTCGAGTCCATCCTGCCCGAGCGGGTCTCCGGGCCCATCGCGCCGCGCGGCGACCCGGGGCGGCCGGCCGAGCCGGGGCCGCTCGACGCCCGGGTCGCGCGCGCCGCGCGCCGCGCGCGCGCGGAGGGCGCGCCGCGCGTCGCGCCGATCGACATGCGCGCCTCATCGGTCGGGACCGGACAGTTCTCGGTCAAGCTCAGCGAGGGCTGTCACCGGCTCGATCTGATGGCCGAGGTCCCGGGCGTCGCGGTGCGCCGCGCGACCGACCTGGACGCCGAGGCGCGCGAGGCGGGCACGGGGAGGCTGCTCGGTCGCGACCGGTCCGACGCGCCCGACACGCGGCTCGACTTCTGTCTCGGGGAGCCCGGGGTCGTCGAGGTGCCGTTCCTCGGGGCGGCGGGCCCGGTGAAGGTCGTGCTGTCCGACGCGCAGTGGCCGATGCCCCCGCACGTGCCGGGGCATTTCGGCGCGCGCGCCCGGGGCAACCTGGCCTTCGCGCTGCAGCGCCGCCGCGCGCCAGCGCCGCGCGCGCAGGCGATCGTCGAGGCCGTCGGCGCGCAGGGCGACACGCTCGTCCCCGTCCAGGTCGAGCCGGGCCGCTGCTATTTCGCGGCGGCGGCGCTGGTCCGGGGCGAGATGCGCGCGCTCCGGATCTCGGTCGAGCTGGGCGATCGCGCCGCGCGCGACGACGCGGGCGAGCACGGCGAGGGCGCCGGCGTGGCCTTCTGCTCCGAGATCGAGGAGAGCGCCGCCGTCCGCGTGTCCGCGCGCGGCGGCTCGCCGGTCTGGGTCCTCTCGGTCTGGCCCATGGACTGACGCCGGCTCACCCCTCCGTGCGGGGGCGCCTCGGGCGGCGCGAGGTGATCGGCTCCGGCGTGGGCCTTGTCACGGCGCCCGACTGGGCCCGCTCCGGCAGGAGCTGGCGGAGCTGCCACGCCTGCAGGAACGCGCGTCGCTCCGCGTCGCGGAGCGCGTGCTGGTGCTGGCCCATCATGAACGCCGGCACGACAAGCATGAACAGGGTGGTCAGCGTCAGCGCCGTGATCGTCGGGACCATCGAGTGCTCGACGGCCTGGGGCAGGATGACCATCGCGCCGCCCGTGAACTCGTAGGAGCGGGGCAGGATGCCCGAGTACTCGATCCACGCGGCGGCCAGCACCGCGACGCAGCCGGTGACGACGACGGCGACGCGGTAGGCCGTCCGGTACGTGAACGAGTTGCCGTACGTGAAGATCACGAGGAGCATCGGCATGAAGAGCAGCGGGCCGAAGCCGCGCGCGATGAACAGGAAGCTGAGCACGTTGAAGACGAACCCGGCGTAGGCGTACCACTCGGCGGACCGGCGGTGGACGAGGCGCGCCGCGATGAACTTCATCAGCGCCGCCAGGGCCGTGAAGCCCAGGATGAAGCCGAAGACCTGCCACTCGCGGATGCCCAGCCACACCGCGGCCACGAGCGTCGCGATCGCCGTCGCGAGCAGCTCGGCGCGGATGCCCGCGTGCAGCTGCAGCCGGTGCCGCGTCGCCGCGGTCGCGTCCAGCTCGGCGAGCACCTCCTGCGGCATCTCGCGCGGCGGCTCGGTCAGGATGCGCCGGAGCGTCTCCAGGGCGCGCTCGTTCTCCGGATCGAGGGCGAGGGCCTGGCCGACCTCGCTGAGCAGCGCCTTGCGGGCGCTCTCGGCCTCCCTCCCGCCGGCGAGCGCCATCGCCACCTTCTCCTCGGCCAGGCCCGCGTGCCGCGCCGCGAGGCCGCGGCGGAGCTCCACGTCCTTGTCGCCGTCGAGGAACCGCTCGACCGCCTCGTAGAGCGAGCGCGCGGTCGGGTACCGCTCGGACGGCTCGCGCCGCGTCGCCCGCACGCAGATGGCGTCGAGCTCCGGGGGCACCTCGCGCTCGGGCGCGCGCACCGACGCCCGCGCGTCGGCCCCGTGGATGAGCGAGTCGAGCATCTCGCCGCGATCCTTCTTCGGGTGGAGCGGCTTCAGCGTGAGCAGCTCGAAGAGGATGGCCCCGAGCGAGTACACGTCGCTGCGCACGTCGAGCGTGTCGACGCACCCCTGCGCTTGCTCCGGCGACATGTACCCGAGGGTCCCGAGCACGTCGCCGGGGATGGTCCTCGTGCTCATGGGATCTTCCCCCATGTCGATCGTCTGGTGCGGCGAATCGATGAGCTTCGCGACGCCCCAGTCGAGCAGGTACACCTCGCCGAAGTCGCCGAGCATGATGTTGGCGGGCTTGAGGTCGCGGTGGAGCACGCCGCGCGAGTGGGCGAAGTCCACGGCGATGCAGATGGACGAGAACGCGGTGAGCAGCTTGCGGCGCGAGAAGCTCTGCAGCGCCGTCGCGTCGCCCTCGCGGAGCTCGTTCAGGATCCTCGCCAGCGTGAGGCCCCGGAGGCGTTTCATCGTGAAGTACGCCGAGCCCTTGGCGTCCAGGCCGAGGTCGTAGACGGGCACGATCGAGGGGTGCTCGAGCTGGCCCTGGACCCGGGCCTCGCGGAGGAACCGGTGGCGGAGCGTCGTGTCGCCCTGGTGCTCCGCGCGGATGACCTTCATGGCCACGTCGCGGCCGATGCGGCGGTCCCTGCAGAAGTGGACCTCCCCCATCCCCCCGACGCCGAGGAGCGAGCGCACCTCGTAGCGGGGACCGTCGCTCGTGAGATCCGAGAGCTCCGCCCGGGCGCGGCCGGGGTTCACCGGCGTGGGGCTCTGGCCGTGCGAATCCCCGCCCTTTCCGCGAGATTTTCGCATCTCGGGGAGCTGCTCGAGCGTCTCGAAGTCGTCGTCGAACAGAGCCATGGCCTTCGGGAAGCCAGGCTGAGTCGCGCCATGCCAGCAAAACCCCACACCGGCAGGGCTCCGCGTGGCGACCCCGGACCTCCTTGACGGACGGCCGCGAGCAGCGCTGCGGAATGCTGGGCTTCCTTGCCGAGAGGATCTCGTATCGGGGGGTGATGTCAACGGGATGCTGCGTCCGTCGAAGACAGCGGACGAGCGATGCAGCGTCGCACACCACGCGCGCCGCTGCGGTGAAGGCGCGTGACTCGCGTAAATGAAGGTCGATGTCGGAAACCCGCGCACGGCGCCGCGGCGGCATCCGCGTCATGTGTGGGGAGCATCACGACGCCGGCGATCGGCGGTGAGGCGCCGGCGAAGGCCCGGCGCGCTCGATGCGCTCAACGCGCGCTCGATGCGCTCAACGTGCTCAACGGCCGAGGAGCGCGAGCAGCGTCTTCTTGTTCGTGAGGCCGATGTGCCGCCCCAGAGGCTCGCCGTTCTGGAAGGCGACCACGGTCGGTAGACCCCGGATCCCGAAGCGCTTCGCGGCCGCGGGCGACGCGTCGACGTCGAGCTTGACCACCTTGACCTGGCCCGCTGTCTCCGCCGCGATCTCATCGACGATCGGCGCGAGCCGCTTGCAGGGGGCGCACCAGGACGCGGAGAAGTCCACGAGCACCGGTGTGTCCGTCTCCAGGACCTCTCGCGCGAAATTCAGGTCGTTGACTTCAATGACGTTGCTGCTGCCCATGGCGCTGTCCTTTCAGTTCTTCTCGGAAGCGAGCGCCCCTGGCCGCGCGCGCCGGCTCGACGCCGGCCTGGTCGCGACAGCGACGCTCGCATGAACTGTTATAGGCACGGTTTCAGTTTCTGCCAGGGGCGGGGAGACCGCCGCGCGGGCCGATCAGCGGGCCTTGACCGGCGCCGGCGCAGGGCGGCCGAGGTGCTGCGCCCGGAGCGCGATGTCCGCGACGGTCTTCTGCGAGAGGCCGCGCAGCAGCCCTTCGTTGGCCGCGTCCGCGACCTCGTCGAACGCCCGCTGGATCCCCGCCCCGATCGGGCACTTCGCGTTCGGCTCGCACGGGCTCGGCGCGATGGCGCCCTCCGGCTCCACGGCGGCGTACACCTCGCTCAGCCGGATCCGCTTCGCCGGCCTCGCCAGGCGATAGCCGCCCGCGCGGCCCTCCCGCGCCTCGATGAGCCCGGCCTGCGACAGGCGCGCGAGGATGCGCCGCAGGAACGCGGGGTTCGTGTTGATGCTCGCCGACAGCTCGTCGCTCGCGCAGCTCTCACCGGTCTGCGCGAGCAGCGCCAGGGCGTGCGTGGCGATGGCGAAGCGACCCGACGACATGAAAGGGCCTCTCGGCCGTATCTGAGGGCTCCGAGGTGTCCGCTGTCAAGCCTGCGGGGGCGCCGCCCCGCGGCGGCGGCCTCAGGGCGACGGCGCTCGGGAGGAGGTGCGGGTCAGCACGAGGGCCTCGCCCTTGCCGTCGGCGAGCCGGAGCTCGATCGACGCGGGGACGGGCGAGGCGCCGGCGCAGCGGCTGTCGGACACGATATGGCGCGCGCGGGCGAGCGAGCTCTCCCCGGTCGAGGTGTCGACGAGCCGCAGATCGACGCCGGCGCCCCCGGCGTCGAGCGCCGCGATCACCTCGGCGCACGTGTTGGCCGGGATCTGGAGCGGGAGGATCTTGAGGCGCGAGGCGTCGAGCGCCACCGTCTGGGCGCCGGAGGCCGCCGCGGCGTCGACGAGGCCGGCGGCGCTCATGCGCCCGAGCAGCCTCGCGGCGGCGAGCGGGTGCGCGACGAGCGCGGGCGGGGCCTTGGGCTCCTTGCGGACCTCCACGGCGAACGGGCCGGGCTGCGCCATCGACTCGACGTCGATCCGGGCGGGGCCGCCGCTCCCGCAGGCGAAGAGCGTCGCCCGGGCGCCGCCCCGGGCGCGGCCGAGGAGGGCGTGGGCGTCGCTCCAGAGCTCCGCGAGCACGTCGGCGAGCGGCCTGCCGGCCAGCACGTCGATCCGCGCGCAGCCGGCCGGCAGCTCGATCGGGAGCGTCGTGCGGCTGCCGAGCCGCGCGGCCCCGGTCGACACGCGCGGCGCGCCGTAGCCCCGGCCCGCGAGCGCGCGGCCGTGGGCCGCCCGCGCCTCGGCGAGGTCGCGGCTCTCGGTCACGCGCTCGATCGGCGTGGCCCCGGAGATCTCCGCCTCGGCGCCCGGCTGCGAGCGGCCGACGACCACGGCCACGAGGCCCTGGGTGCCGCGCGAGCGGACGGCGATCGAGAGCTCGATCGAGATCGTCGAGCAGAGGAGCAGCAGGCGATCCTGGCCCCGCTCGCGGGCGCGCGCGACGATCCTGCCGGTCTCGTCCTCCGCGACCACCTCGAGCGAGGCGACCTCGTCGCTCGGCGAGACGAGCACGTCGATGCAGCGGCCGCCCTCGAGGGTGGCCCCGATGCGGCTCGCGGTCCTCGAGCCGACGGGCAGCGCGACGCGCCGGACGTCCTCCCAGCGCGCGCCGATCGCGCCGCGGTGCGCCCGGACCTTCGCCTCGAGGCCGGGCCACGACTCCAGCCGCCCGCTCTCGTCGCCGGCCCGGCCGCGCGCGCCGACGGCGCGGGCGACGGCGTCGGCCGCCTTGAGCGGGACGCCCTGCACGCCGACGCTGACCGCCCCGGCGCCCGACATGACGCGCGCCATGACATAGAGCCGCCGCGGGTGCGGCGGGCAGACGAGGATGGAGGCGCGCGCGTCGGCGGCCTCGTCCGTGGAGAAGGCGCTGCCGTCGTCCTCGAAGGCGAACAGGTCGACGTCGCCGATCGTGGGCGAGACGCGCGCCATCGCGAGCATGCACTCCCCGGCGGGCACCTCGACGAAGGCGCCGACCCGATCGCCGTCGGACGCCATGTCGGCGCCGATCACCCGGAGCGGGCCCGCGCCGGCCTCGGCGGCGCGCTGCGCGTCCCTGCCGAGCAGGGTGCTGCCGTCGATGCGATCCGGCAGCGCGCGCAGCGCCTCGGGCGTCGGCGCGCCCGGCGAGGCGGTCGCCCCGGCGCTGCAGGCGGGCGCGACCGCCAGCAGGGCCGCGAGCGCCCAGGCCGCGCGGGCGGGCGACGGACGGGTCGCGCACGCGGGCCCGGAGGGACGGAGCCCGGGCGGCGGCGGGGGCGCGGGCAAAGGAAGGGACGCGGGATGTCTGGGACGCAAGGTCGTGGGCTCGTCGGAGGCGCTCGTGGCGAGCGACGAGGTTCTACTTCAGGGCGGGTACGGCATCCAGGGCGCCGCCATCAGGGATCAGCCGCGCCGTCCGCCGCGGCACGCCGTCGCCGTCCCGACGAGCGGGCGCCCCTCGCCGTCTCGGCGGGCGGGTCACGCCTCCGACGCCTCGGCGCAGAGCCGCCCGAGCGTCCGGATCGCGTGCTCGGTGAGGTCGGTGAACGGGTAGCCGCAGTTCACCCGGATGTAGTTCGAGAACCGGTGCTTGGCCGAGAAGATCGGCCCCGGCGCGATGCTGATGCCGTGCTCGAGCGCGCGCTCGTGCACGTCCAGCGCGCTCGTGCCGGGCGGGAGCTCGACCCAGAGCACGAAGCCGCCCGCCGGGCGCGAGACGCGGGTGCCGGCGGGAAAGTGCTCGGCGATCGCCTCGCTCATGCGTGCGACCTGGGCGGCGAGCCGGCGCCGGAGCGTCCGCAGGTGGTGGTCGTACCCGCCGATCTCGAGGAACTCGGCGACCGCCATCTGCGGCAAGGTCGCGCACGCCACGCTCTGCCCGAACTTGAGCTGCTCGACCTCGTCGAGGAAGCGGCCGGGGGCCGTCCAGCCGACCCGGTAGCCCGGCGCCATCGTCTTCGAGAACGATGAGCAGAGCATCACGAGGCCCTTGCGATCGAACGCCTTCGCCGGGCGGGGGCGGACGTCGCCGAAGTGCAGGTCGCCGTAGATGTCGTCCTCGATGAGCGGCACCTCGCGGCGCGCGAGCATCGCGACGAGCCGCTCCTTCGCCTCGTCGGGCATGGCGCTGCCGAGGGGGTTGTTGAAGTTCGGGATCGCGAGGCACGCCTTGATGCGGTGGCGGCCCAGCATCTCCTCGAGGACGTCGAGGTCCATGCCGGTGCGGGGGTGCGACGGGACCTCGAGCGCCTTGATGCCGAGGCTCTCGATGAGCTGGAGGAGCCCGTAGTACGCCGGCGACTCCAGCGCGACCGTGTCGCCGCGGCGCGCGACCGCGCGCAGGCAGAGGTGGAGCCCCTCCATGGCGCCGACCGTGGTCACGAGGTCGTCGGCGGAGAGCGCGACGCCCCACTCGACCGAGCGCCGGGCGATCTGTCGCCGCAGCGCCGGCAGGCCGGGTGGCGGGTCGTACGAGACGCCCGCGCCGCCCGCGCTCCGCGCGATCGCGCTGAGGATCCGGTTCAGCTTGTCGGTGGGCAGGAGCTCGGGGCTCGGGCAGGCCGCGCCGAACGGGACGATGTGCGGATCCCGGGAGGCCCGGTACACCTTCGAGACGAGGCTCTTCACGCTGACGCGCGAGGCGGTTGTGCAGGCGCGCGCGGCCCGCGGCTCGGGGAGCGCCGAGAGGCGCCGGGCGCGGACGTAGTGCCCCGACTGCGGGCGCGCCTCGATGATCCCGCGGTTCTCGAGCTGCAGGTACGCCTGCAGCACCGTCGCGACGCTCACCCCCTGCTGCCGGCTGAGCCGCCGCACCGAGGGGATCCGGTCGCCCGACCGCAGCGCGCCGCGCGCGATCAGATCGGCGATGTGCGCGGCGACGCGATCGTAGAGATGGGCCTCGGCCTCCGCTTCGATGGGCACCAGCACGAGGGACGAGTGTACAGCCGGGCGGGCGCTGCGGTACCGGTACAGCCGGCGAGCGTGAGGACCAGCACAGTTGCCGGTTTCGCGAACTGTGCTGGCCTCAATGTTGGGCGGACTGCCTCTGTGCCGGTCGCTCGCTTGAGCCCAAGCTGGGCGGCATGAAATTGACCTCACTTGTTCCGGAGGCGCGCTCGCGCCTCCGAGAGTCGTCGCGGATCGAGCTGGGGAAGGGGGGCCTGTGGACGCACCGCCTCCGGGGCGGGCCGCTCCTCCTGAGCTGCACCGCCGGCTCGGTCTGGCTCACCCGGGAGGGGGAGCCGGACGACGTGGTGCTGGAGGCGGGGGCCAGCTATGGAGGCGAGGGGCGCGGGCTCCTCGTGGTGGAGGCGCTCGAGCCGGCGCAGATCGCGGTGGCCGCGGGCGAGGCGCAGAGGACGGTGCGCGCGGCGAGCGAGAGGGCGCGGGCGGCGCTCGCGAGGGCGCGGGGGAGCTGGCTCGTGCTCCTCTCGCTCGCCGCGCTGTACCTGATCTGGGGCTCGACGTACCTGGCGGTCTCGATCGCGCTCGAGACGCTGCCGCCGTTCCTGCTGGCCGGGGTGCGCTTCGTGACGGCGGGCGCGCTGCTCTACGGGGGGCTCCGGCTGCGCGGCGTCCCTCGCCCGACCCTGCGGCAGTGGGGCGCGGCGGCGCGGGTGGGGGTGCTGCTGCTCGTCTTCGGCAACGGGCTCGTCGTCGTCGCGCAGCAGTGGGTGAGCTCCGGCGTCGCCGCGGTCGTGGTGTCCACGATGCCGCTCTGGCTGGCGCTGTTCACGACCGCGCGCGGCGCGCGCGGCGCGTCCGCCGGGGCCCCGGAGGTCTCCCGGGGCGAGTGGCTCGGGCTCCTCGTCGGGTTCGCCGGCGCGGCGCTGCTCCACCTCGGCGGCGACCTCCACGCGGCGCACGCCGGGGCGCTGCTCATCGTGCTGGCCCCCGTGGCGTGGGCGCTCGGCTCGCTGTACAGCCGCTCGCTGCCGCTGCCGGAGGGGCCGATGGCGGTCGCGGCGGAGATGCTGGCGGCGGGCCCGGTGATGCTCGGGATCAGCGCGCTCACCGGCGAGCACCTCGCGGCGCCCCCGTCCGCGCGATCGCTCCTCGCGCTCGGCTACATGACGGTGTTCGGGTCGATCGTGGCCCTCAGCGCGTACACGTTCCTGCTCCGGAACACGCGCCCGGCGATCGCGACGAGCTATGCTTACGTGAACCCGATCGTCGCCATCGCGCTCGGCATCCTGCTCGGCGGCGAGCGCGCCTCCGCGACGACGTGGGCGGCGGCTGCCATCGTCGGCGCCGGCGTCGTCCTCGTCTCCTGTGCCGGTGGCCCCCGCTCTGGCGCCGCGTGGGGCAACGCGGGGCGCCGCGGTGGTGGTCTCCGGACGGGGCGCCGGATGGATGCCGCGCTGCACGAACGCCGTCGACCGTAGGCAATGCGGGGGGCGACGTGTAGTGTGCGCCGCGAGGAGGCGAGGTAGATGAGGAGAGGTTACCGGCTGCTCGGATGGGCGCTGCTCCTTTCAGGTGCGCCCTCGGCCTGCGGCGGCGACATCGGCGAGACGACCGGCGCGACGTCGGGCGGCGGGGCCGACGCGACGTCGAGCAGCGCGAGCTCGGGCGGCGGTGAAGGCGGCCGCGGTGAAGGCGGCGGCGGGGCGGCGGGCAGCGGCGGCGTGGGCGTGGGCGTGGGCGTGGGTGCGGGCGGGGGCCCGACGGGCGAGTGCGCGGCGGTCGCGCCAGGGCCCTTCGAGCCGACGCTGGTCACAAACGTGTTCAGCGGCAGCGAGGACTTCGCGTTCGATGGCCAGGGTTACCTCGTCGCGAAGCAGGGGCCGAACCTCGTTCGCTTCGACGCCACGAGGCACACCTCGAATTTCGCGTCTCTGCCGGGCGACGTGCTCGGGCTGCGCTATCGGTCCGACGGGACCCTCGTGGCGGCGCGGCCCGACCAGGGCGACGTCGTCCAGATCTCGGCGACCGGCATCGTCTCCGAGTACGTCGAGGATCTCCAGGACCCGAACGGTCTGTCTCCGGACGCGGACGGCAACGTCTGGGCGACGGACCTCGCCGGCGGCCGGGTGCTCCGCCTCAACCCCGACGCCACGGTCGACGAGATCGCGAGCGGCGCTCCCGAGGTGAGCCAGCCGAACGGAATCGTCTTCGACCCGGCGCGAAGGGCGGTTTTCTACACGAACTCCTCGGCGGGCGAGATCCGCAGGATCGACCTTGCCGCCCCCGACGCGCGGCCCGCGCTCGTGGCGACGGTCGCGTCGGCCACGCTCGATGGGCTCGTCCTCGACACGTGCGGTCACCTCTACACGCTCGATAACAAGGACAGAGCGCTCTATCGCGTGCGGCTCGATCGGGGCGGTGCGGCCCTGGGAGGGCCGGAGCTCCTGGCGAGCTTTCCGACCGGGGTCGCCAATGCGCAGTTCGGATCGGGCCCCGGCTTCGATACAAGGACCCTTTATGTCGGGGGCGCAGCCGGCTCGATCTACGCTGTTGCGGTCGGCATCATCGGCGCGCCGGTCCCCGCGCCGCCAGAAGCGCCGTGATGAACGCTCCTCGGCGGCGCGCCGGATCAGTGGCAATTCAGCGGGCGCCCTCGGCCGCGGCCACGTCGCCCTTCTTGAGCTTCCCTTGAAGCTCGCCGAGCTTTCCCGCCGTCCGGTCGAGGGTGCGCGCGGCGTGCTCGAGCGCGATCCGCCCATACCCGATCGCCACCTCTGCCCAGGAGGTGCCCAGCTCGCGCAGCGTCTCGACGAAAGGCGGCTTTGTCGCCGGCGCCGCGGCGCCCGCGTCCGCCGGAGTTGCGGGGGCGGCGCTCCCGTTCACGCTGTTTCCGGCCTTCGGCTCCGTGATGCTCTGGGTCTCACTCATGCTCTGCCTCCCACTTCGGTTTGTCCTCCCGCGACGGCCGCGGGCGTACAGAAAGGATCCAATCGAGCGCAGACCCCCCGGTCCCGCGCGTCGCCGCAAGACGCGATGTGCACTGGAGCGAGGGGCCTCGCCGCGCGGCCATGCCAGCCAACCGCGCCACTCGGTGGGCCCGTCGGAGGCACAAGCGCGACGTCACGACACTGCGACGCAATGCGTTAACTGTCAAGGGTTCATGTCGATTTTGTTGCAGTCGTTTTTCACTAGGTTGTTTGATGAGGACGCTGCGGCGGCCATCGCGTTCGCTCGGCAGGTCAAGGAAGGGAGTTTCCCTATGTCGCTAGCGCGCTGGAACAAGGCGGCGCCTTCAAGGCTCTTCTGGCTCCTCGTGGTGCTGCTGCTGCTCGCCGTTCCCTTGCCTTCGCGGGCGCAGGGGCCGGGCGAGCCGACGGCGGCGCCTGCCGCGGGCGCGGCGCCCGCGCCCGCGGCGAAGGCGGCCGCGGCGCAGGCCCAGGCACAGGCGCTTGGGCCTCCGCCGGACTCGTGGGCAGGCCAGCTGGAGATGCTCTCCCGCTGGGTCGACCAGCGCCGCGGCGCGGGGCGGTGCGCGGAGCGTTGTTACGCGCTCGACCGGCTCCGCATCACCGGCGCGGTGGGCGAGGGGCCGCTCCAGTTCGAGCTCTCGGGCGGCGTGCTCGCGGACGGCCCGGTGGCGATCCCGCTCTTCGGGCCGCCGGCGCACCTCCGCATCGAGGCCGTGCTCGACGATGGAAGGCCCGCGTCGCGCCGCGAGGCCGCGCCGATCAGCTTCGCGGAGGGCCATTACTACCTCTGGACGGCCGCGCGCCGCTTCGTGCTCCGAGGCTCGCTGTGGCTCGAGGGCGACCTCACGCTGCTCGTGGCCGGTCCGCTCAACACATTCGAGGCCGACGTCACCGGCGGCTCGGTCGCGGAGGGCGCCCAGCTCTCGGGGCTCTCGGGGGCGACGCTCCACTTCACCCGCGACGGGGGCGCGACGGCGCAGAGCGCGGGCCCCACGGTCTTCCAGCTCGCGCGCGCGGTGCGCGTCGGGCGGGAGGTCAGCTTCGAGTACCGGCTCGTCCTGCGGTCGGGCAGCGACCTCGGCGTGGTGCGCCTGCCGCTCGCGTTCGGCGAGAAGGTGCTCGACGTCACCGGCGCGAGCGGCTTCCGGGTCGAGGGCGGGGAGCTCGTGCTGCCCACGTCGGGCCGCACCGCCGAGATGACGATCTCGGGCACGCTCCCGAAGGTCGGGGGCTTCTCGCCCGATCCGCGCTCCGCCTACGAGTGGTGGCTGTTCGAGTCGGACGTGGAGCACCGCCTCACGGTGAAGGGCGACATTCGCCAGGTCGACGCCGCCGAGTCGCCGATCCCGCGGACCCAGGCGACGTCGCGGCTGCTGCTCCTGAAGCGGGGGCAGCGCGTCGAGGTCGAGGTCGAGCCGCTCGCGGGCGTCGACGTGCTCGCCGCGGTGGTGCGCGAGCACCGCCGCACCCTGATCCTGACCGAGCGCGGGGATCTCGTGGCCGACGACGCGCTGACCTACGAGAACAACGGCATCGATTACCTGACCTACGCGCCCGGCGGGCGGCCGATCTTCCTCGCCACCGACGGCAAGGCCCAGCGGATCATGCACCAGGGCGCGGCCGCGGAGGAGGTCCTCGTGCCCCTGCAGACGGGGAGCCACAGGATCCAGGTGCAGTCGCTGGCGCAGGCGGTGGTGCGTCCGCTCGGCGGATCCATGGAGCTGCCGATGCCGAGCTACCCGCTCACCGCGAGCGAGGTGGCGCTCACGGTCGGGCTGCCCGAGCTCGTGGTGCCGCTCGCGCTGCTCGGCGGGGACCGGCCGGTGTGGTTCGCGGACTCGGGCGACGCCGTCGCCGTGGTGTTCGGCTTCGTGGCGGCGTGGATCGCCGTCCGCCCCGGCGGGGCCCCGGGCCGCGGGCGCCTGCGCGCGCTGCGCGTGCTGGGCGGGCTGATCATGGCGGGCCTGTGGTTCGTGGCGCCTGCCACGTTCGTGGCGCTCCTTGTCGGGATCGCGACGGCCGGGGCGGCGTGGCTCGTGGGGCGGCTCTTCAAGGGCACGAGCCGCGCGGTCGCGATGGTGGTGCTGCTCGGCATGGGCGGCGTCGCGCTGCTTGTCGGGCTCTTCGCGGTCTCGGCGGGGCGCTACCGGGGCGAGCGATGGAACTCCTCGTACGAGACGTCCATGGCGCCGTCTTCGTCCGCGCGCATCGCCAGCACGGAGGACCAGGCCAAGGCCAAGGGCGGAGGCTCCCTCGCGCCCGGCGGCGCCGTGCTGGAGGGGGTGACGCCGGTGGCGCTGACGCTCCCGGACTACGACCGTGCCGTCCAGGCGAGCCGCGAGCTCGTCACGCGCGATCGCGTCTTCCACCCCGTGCTCATCTACACGACGTCCTCGGCGCTCGTGCCGCTCGCGCTGCTGTGGCTGGCCGGGGCGACGATCCTCCTCGCCGCGCACCGCGCGCCGCTCACCGAGCTCTACCGGCGCGCGGCGATGCGCCTGTCGCGCCGGCCCGAGGACGACGGCCCGGACATCGACCGGCCCGGTGGGGGCGGCGGCAAGCCGCAGGGCGGCGCGAGGCACGCGCCGCCGGTGGGCTGACTCGGAGCCCGGGCGAAGGCGGGCGAGCTGTGCGCTCTGCGCCGCCGCACAACGGTGATACGACCGCGGCATGGCGCGGTCGCCCCGTCTCGCCCTGGCCCTCGCGCTCCTCGCGCTCGTCGCGCTGCGCATCGCGCAGCTGAGCCCTCCCAGCGTCGTCCCGGCCAGCGCCCCGCCCGACGTGTTCTCGGCCGAGCGGGCCAGGGCGCACCTCCTGGAGATCGCCGCGGAGCCGCGCCCCACGGGCTCGGCGGGGCACCGGCGGGCGCGCGACTACCTGCTCGCGCAGCTCTCGCAGCTCGGCGTGCAGGCCGAGATCCAGAGCACCTCGGTCCTCAGCCGGCAGTGGGGCCTGCCGTACGACGCCGCGCACGTCGAGAACCTCGTGGCGCGGCTGCCGGGCGCGGACAGCACCCGGGCGGTCGCGCTCGTGGCGCACTACGACACGGTGCCCGGCAGTCCGGGGGCGGGCGACGACGGCAGCGGGGTGGCGGCGCTGCTGGAGACGCTGCGCGCGCTGAAGAGCGGCCCACCGCTGCGCAACGACGTGCTGCTCCTGTTCACGGACGCGGAGGAGGGAGGCGTGCTCGGCGGCAAGGCGTTCATGGACGAGCACCCGCTGAGCGGCGAGGTGGGGATCGCGCTCAACTTCGACGCCCGCGGCGCCGGCGGCGTGGTCGCGATGTTCGAGACCGGGCCCGGGGACGCGTTTCCCGTCCGCGAGCTCGCCCGCGCCGCGCCGTTCCCGATCGCGTCGTCGCTCTTCCCCGAGGTCGCGCGGCGGCTGGGCCACAGCACCGATTTCAGCGTCTTCAAGCGGGCCGGCATCCCCGGGCTGAACTTCGCCTTCAGCGACGACGCCGCGCACTACCACACGCCGTCCGACACCCTGAGCAACCTCGACCTCCGGAGCGTGCAGCACGCCGGGGACTACGCGCTCTCGCTCGCGCGCCGCTTCGGCGGGCTCGACCTGCGGCACCGGGACGGCGAGGACGCGGTGTACTTCAACACCTGGGGCGCCCACGTCGTCTCCCACCCGATCGGCTGGGCGCTCCCGATCGCCGCGCTTGTCGCCGGCCTGTTCGCCGGCGCGGTCGTTGTCGCGCGGCGCCGGAGGGTCGCCTCGCTCGGCCGCATCTCCGCGGGATTCCTCGCCTTTCTGGCGCTGCTCGCCGGCGCCGCCGTGGCGGTGGGCGGGCTCGGGTGGATCCTCCGGCGCGTCCACCCGGTGCTGCGGGCGATGCCGTTCGAGCCGTACAACGCGCCCGCGTTCCGGCTCGCGCTCGCCCTCGCCGCGCTCGCGGTCTCCGCGGCGGGCTACCGGCTCTTCCGGCGGCGCCTCGGCGCCTGCGAGCTCGCCCTCGGCGCGCTGCTCCTGTGGCTGCTGCTCCTCGTCGGGGCGAGCCTCTTCATGCCGGGCGCGAGCTTCTACTTCGCCTGGCCGCTCGCGTTCGCCCTGCTCGGCCTCGCCGTGACGATCCGGCGCGGCGACGCCCCTCCCACGCTCGCGGACGCGGCGCTCCTCGTCGCGGCCGCGGTGCCGGTGGTCGCGCTGGCCGTGCCCGGCCCGTACTTGCTCTTCGTCGCGCTGGGGCTGCCGATGGCGGCGGCGCCGGCCCTCGCCGTCGCGCTCGTGTTCGGGCTCTTCCTGCCGCACGCCGAGCTGCTCGGCGGCGGCCTCTCGCGGCGGCTCGCGCTCGCCTTCGCCCTCCCGGGCCTCGCGGCGCTCGCCGTCGCCTGCGCGCCCCTCGGCTTCACCGAGGCAGAGCCCCGGCCGGCGAGCCTCGCGTACGCGCTCGACACCGCCGCCGAGCAGGCCCACTGGCTCTCGGCCGACCGGGACCTCGACCCGTGGACCGCCGGGTACTTCCCGGCGGAGCGCGAGCAGTCGCCCTCGTTCACGGTGCCGTTCGTGAGCGTGACGCACCAGAGCGAGGCGCCGTCCCTCGCCCTCCCGCCGCCCTCGCTCACGGTGCTCGACGACGCGGTGCGCGGCGGCGTCCGGTCGCTCCGGGTCCGCGTCGCGTCGCCCCGGGGAGCCCCCTGGCTGCTCGCCGAGGTGGCGTCCCCGACCGAGGTGATCCGCGCGGAGGTGGACGGGCGGCGCGTGGAGGAGTCGGCCCGCGGCGCGGCGGCGGGGAGGAACGTCCGCTGGGGATTCACCTACATGGGCTTGCCGCCCGGAGGCATCGAGTGGTCGCTGGAGGTCGAGGACTCCGGGCCGCTCGAGATCCGGCTGATGGACCAGACCTATGAGCTCCCGCGCGAGCTCGCGCGCGGGCCGCGGCCGAGGGAGATCATGGGGGTGCCCTACCGGCTCGCGGATTCGACGTTCGTCAGCGGGTCGTTCCGGTTCTAGCGCCGCGTCGCCACGCCGTCCGTGGGTTCATGAGAGTTCGAACCACAGAGGCATGGAGGACACAGAGGAGAGAACAAAGAAGCTCTGTGTCCTCTGTGACTCAAATTCTTCCGGGCGCCGCGCGCGCCGTGCTCAGTCGACGAAGATGGGCTCGCAGTTCGTGAACGCGAGCGTCGACTGGATCACGAAATTCGACTCGCTCGTGTGCCGCTCGGCGTGGAAGAAGTCGAGCGGAACCTCCTGGCCGGGCACGATCCCGAGCTCGGAGGCCATGGCATCGAGGTCGAGCTCGTCGGACTGCGGGCTGTGGAGGCCGCCGAGATCGATGGCGAGCCGGTTGTTGATGAACACCCAGAGATCGTCGTCGCCCCTGAACGAGAACACCTCGCCGCCGTTGTAAACGAACTTCATGTGGAGCTCGAACGTGAAGTGGAAGTTGTGCTCCCTCCGCTCGTTCCCGAAGCCCTCCCCGTCGATGGGGAAGAACGCCCGGTTGTCGTAGGTGGCAATGCCGTCCGCGTCGACCGTGGGCGTGATGGTGAACTGGATCGGCATGTTCACCCCTTCCACGTCGCGATACCACTGCTCGAACTCGGCCGGCCCGGTCGTGTGCTCGGTGCCCCCCTGGTGCGCATAGACGGGCTTCTGATCCGGCCCCAGCTCGCGCTCGACGATGCCTTTCAGGCCGCTGCCCGTGAACGTCTCGAAGTCGGGGTGCCCGTCGCCGCGGTCGTAGGCGCGGAAGTCGCGCACGATGCCCGTGAGGTTCGCGTCGCAACCGCTGCCGCTGCCGCTGCCGCTGCCCGCGCCCGGCCCCGTCACGCCGCTTCCGAAGTCGTCGCCGCTCGAGCCCGCGCCCGCGCCCGCGCCAGCCCCGGCGCCGGAGCTGTCCCCGGAGCCGGTCGACTCACCGTCGCCGCCGCCACAGGCGACCCCGGCCAGGACCAGCATCATTGCGAGCGGAGCACACCAATTCGATTGCAGCGGCTGAAGCATGCGAAGCCTCCTTCTGAGCGTGAGTTGCGCGGACACGCGCCAGGGCAGCCAAACCAAACGCCGGCCCAGGGCGCAAGGGAGAAAACGATCTTATCCCGCCATCATAGCGGGTCGAAGCACAAAATTGTGACGACGCGACAGCGGCCGGTCCACAGGAGACGCGCTGGTAGGTAGGTAGGTTTTTTATCGAGAGCTGCCGCCACAGTAGGTGTCGAGCCGCCGCGACAGCGCGGGCGGGAGCCGCTCGCAGAAGTCGGATGGGCGGGGCAGGGGCTCGCGCCGCGCGGTCTGCCAGAACAGCACCGGGCCGAGCCGCCGATCCCGCGCGTCCGCCATGAGCGCGGCCATGGCCTTGCCGGTGTAGACCGGCTCCAGCGAGATGCCCTCGGCCGCGAGCGCCTCGCAGGCGGCGAGCGACGCGGGGGTCGGGGAGCCGTACCCGCGGCCGAGGTAGCCGTGGACGAGGTCGATGGGCGCCGCGGGGGGCAGGGGCGCGACGCCCTTGCGCGCGAGCAGGGCGCGCAGCTCGGCCGTCAGGGCGCGGAGGCGGAAGCGTGAGGCGAGGAGGCGCTCGACCACGGCGACGGCGACGACCCGCGACCGCAGGCCGCCGAGCGCGAGCCCGGCGGCGAGCCCGGCGGCGGTGCCGCCGGAGCCGAGCGGGACGTAGACGCGCTCGGGCTCGGGGAGCTCGCCTGCGCGGACCTGCGCGCACAGCTCGAGCGCCGCGCGCACGACGCCCACCATGCCGAGCGCCGACGTGGCGCCGAGCGGCACGATGGCCGCGCCGTCGCCGTCCCGCGCGCGCAGCGGCAGGAAGAGCGAAGGGCGCGCGAGCGCGAGCTCGAGGCGCGAGGGATAGAACCGGATCGAGGTCGGCCCCGAGGCGATGAACGCGAGGTTGTCGATCACGCTCCTGGACGGGTCGGTCCAGAACAGGTGCGCGTGCACCCGCCGGCCGAGCCGCGCCGCCGCGGCGGCGAGCGCCGCCACGTTGCCCGAGCCGATGCCGCCCGCCGCGGACCACGCCGCCGCGGTCGAGAGCGGGGGCGCGGCGAGCACGTAGTCGAGCTTCCGCATCTTCATCCCGCCGTGGAGGGGCTCGCAGAGGTCGTCGCGCTTGATCCCGAGAAAATCGAGGCCGAGCGCGGAGGCGAGCCGCGGCAGCGCCGCGACCGGCGAGGGCGCGCCGACCCACCCGAGCCGGGGAATGCGATCGATCATCCGGAGGGCGGCTGCGTCGCGCAACGGGGGCACCTCGCGAAGGCGGCTGCGATCAGGCGGCCGGGCGGCGTCAGGCGGCGTCAGCCAGGCGTGCCGGCGCGCTGGCCCGCGAGCACGGCGTCCGGCTCCAGCACGAGGAGGCGCACGCGGCCCGTGGCGCAGAGCCGGCCTTCCTCGTCGTGGACCGAGCCCTCCCAGACCTGGGTGCGCCGCCCGCGGTCGAGCGGCCGCGCCGTGGCGCGGAGCCGCCCCGACCGGACCGCGCGCAGGAAGCTCGTGTGGTTCTCGAGCCCGACGACCGAGCGGCCGTCCGGCAGGGCGTGGAGCGCGGCGCCGACCGACGCCAGCGTCTCGATGAGCCCCGCGTGGACGCCGCCGTGCACGATGCCGTAGGCCTGCCGGTGCTGCGGTCCGATGTCGAGCTCGGCCTCCACCCCGTCGCCCGTGGCGCGGATCAGCCGGAGACCCATGGCGCTGACCCAGCCGTCGATGCTCGCGGCGTTGAGCGCCGCGGCGAAGTCCTCGGATTCCCCTTCGGCCATGGCGGCAGCGTAGAGCACCGTTCAGGTGGATTGGTGACAATTCCGGGCGCTTCGATCGAAGGCTCGACGGTCTCGCCAGGCCATGATCTCGTCCGCGTCCGGAGGTCCCTGCATCGAGGCCGGGCTCGACCTCGACTGGAGCGACCCGAAACAGAAGGCGGCGGCGATTCAGATCCTGGCGCGGCGGGTCACCTCGCCGCAGCAGTCTTGTGTGCTTCGATTCACAGGCTTATCCGCTTCTTCAAGTTCGCGCCGTGACGCGTCGTAAGCCGTAAGCCGTAAGCCGTAAGAAGACATGGTAATTGGCGTAGAATTATCGTACAGGTGAAGAGTGCATGGGCGACGAGCGCTGGTTCGTTCCAGAGTGCACCGATCTTCTCTGGATCGACGCCGCGCACGGCCTGTGCGCCGCGACGTGGCGCAGCCAGCGCCGCTCCTGTCACCGATCGTAGCGCGACGTGGTCCGCGTGTTACCGATCGTAGCGCGACGTGGTCCGCGTGTTACCGATCGTTGCGTGACGCCGCCGAGCGAGGCCACCGGCGCGCTCTGCCAGGGGTGAAATGTGGTTTCTCTCGACCCCTCGTGTGGTACCCGGATCGGGGAGATCAGCAGACGGCGCGTGCGCTGCGCAGCGGCCATTTCGACGCGTGGCGGCGCGCCAGCTCCAGCCTGCACCCGATCGCCCGGATGCGGCCTGTCGCGCACGATGGCAACGCGTTGAACGCAAGCATCGTGACAACGGCGATCGCGACCACGAGGAAGCTGATCGAAACGCCTTTCACCGGGAATGTACATGCCGTCGCGCTGCGCGGTGTTTCTGACGGAAAGACACGCAGCACGACCTGTCCGACCATGACCATGCCGAGCCCCTTAGACTCAGCGAGGCCCACCATGTCCTTTCGACCGAAGTACTCCAAGCTCACCGCAGCCGCCCTCCTCCCCCTGCTCGTCGCGTGCGGCTCGAGCGATGACACGGGCGACACCGGCGCCGGCGATCCGACCGGCGGCGCTTCGTCGGCCGGCAGCACGTCGCCGACGGGCGGCGCCGGTGGGGGTGGGACCGGTGGCGCAGGCACGGGGACGGGCGGTTCGAGCGCCAGCGGCTCGGGCCCGGGGACTGGGGGCGGTCCGGTCGTCGGTGATGGCTACCCCGAGCACACCGGCGCCGACTGTGAGGTAACTGCCGGTGAACTGAAGAAGAATGACAATCTGCCCAACCCCTTCGTCATGAACGACGGAACCGCCATCACCACCAAGGCAGCATGGAAGTGCCGGCGAGCGGAGATCAAGACGGAGATTGAGAAGTACGAGATTGGCCCCAAGCCTGAGCCCCCGATGGTTGAGGCCAGCGTGTCCGGCGACACGCTGAACGTAGTCGTCACGACAGCTGCAGGCTCGATCACGCTCACCTCCGCCATCGGAGGGTCGGGCAGCTGCGTCGCCATCGGGATGAACGGGAACGCGGGCCTGATCAGCGGCTGCACCCAGATCCCCTTCATGCACGATCAAGTGGTGGGCTACGACGGGGGCGGCGGCTCGCACGATCAAAACAACCCCTTCTACAAAGTGTACCCCGAGCTGTGGGGCAAAATCGGGAAGTACAACGCCTGGTCATGGGGTATCAGCCGCCTCATCGACGGTATCGAGCAGGTGAAGGATGAGCTGAATGTCGACCCGACCAAGATCGGCCTGCAGGGCTGCTCCTACGCCGGGAAAATGGCCCTGTTCGGCGGTGCGTTCGATGAACGGGTGGCGCTCACCGTTGCCCAGGAGTCGGGAGGGGGTGGCATCACCTCCTGGAGGACGTCTCAAAACTTCACGACCCGTACGGGGACGAACATCGAGAAGATCGACAACACCAACGGCTCCTGGTTCCTGGGCAGCATGAAGCAGCTCGACCCCTACAGCTTGCCCCACGACCACCATGAGCTCATCGCCATGATTGCCCCCCGCGCCATCATCGCCCTGGGCAACCAGGACTTTGAATGGTTGGGTGATGAATCCGGATGGAAATCGATCAACGCCGCCAAGGAGGTCTGGAAGGCCATGGGAGCGCCAGAGAACATCGGCTTCGATTTCACGAGCAACCACGGCCACTGCGTGGCCCCGGAAGCTCAACAGGATAGCGTCAAGGCATTCGTGGACAGGTTCCTCAAAGGAATGGACGCACAGACCGAGATCGTCATCCAGCCGCAAGAGGGCAACTTCGATCTGGACTTCACCGACGTGATCGACTGGGAGACCCCCACCCTGCAGTAAGGCGAGTCCTCTGCTGGCTCGTCGATCGGGAGACCGAGCTCGATTGGCGCCCAAGGCAGACGCGTCGGCTTTGGCTACCGACGCCGCGAAAAACCCGAGACCGCAAGGACTCGGGTTTCTCTTATTCGCGGCGAAAGCTCGCCTCGTGCGGTGGCCAGGCGACCGCTTCGGCGGGAGCGGTCACTCGAGGCGCGGCGCCGTCCATTTCATCCACCGGGTCAGGTCGGCCCTCGCCCCGTCGCTCTTGACCACGTTGGTCTCGCCGGAGCCGCCTCCGACGAGGAACTTCTTCACGTAGGCCTCGAGGAGCGCCCTCTGCGCGGCGGGGAACTGGCAGTGTTCATGGCCGCCGAGCTGCCAGTAAGCCATCTTGTCGGGCACGCCGAGCCCCTCCCAGATCGCGTGGGCGATGGACCCAGCCGTGAAGGTGCTGTCGATGCCGAGCCAGTCGATCCTGTTGTCGAGGACGAGCAACGCGCGCGGAGCGACGAGGCCCATGACCATGTGATGATCGAAGGGGAGGTTATTCACCCTGCTGCCGAAGGTCGAGCCGAAATTCTGGCGGAACCACGGCTGCTCATTGGCCGCGTTGGACAGGGTCTGCACGTTCTGCCCAGAGTTGGCGGCTGCCTGCGAGACGCGCCAGCTCGCCGAGCCTCCGGCGCCCGACTCCTGAGGGATCGTCAGCACGATGCGCTCGTCGAACGCGCCTGCAGTGAGGGCGCCCTTTCCATCCCGCGAGCAACCCGTCACGGCGATGCGCCTCGGGTCGATGTTGGCTGACGGGGTCTTCTCCAGCGCGTCGATGATCCGGCTGATACCCCAGGCCCACGCTATCATCGAGCTGGCCGAGTGGCTCCTGCCGTAGAGGTCGTAGAACTTGCCCGTCCCACGCGAGCCGCCCCCGCTCTGGGCGCCGATCTCGTTGTTGTTGTAGATGGCCGTCGCGACGCCGTTGGCGCTGAACACGCTGGAGTCGAGGGTGATCGCGCCGAAGCCGGAGAGGCTGATGAGCAGCGGAATCGGACCGGAAGGCGCCCCGGAAGGCCGGTTGATGTCGAGGCCGAAGGAGGTGCTCTTCGACCCCTCGCTGACGTTGACCGTCAGCTTCTTCCCCGAGAACGAACCCGTGACCTTGTCCTTGGACACCACGGGCTTCGCGCCGGACTCGTACTCCTCGACCTGCGCCTTGATCTCGGCGCGTCGACATGCCCAGTCCGATTTCCTCGCGATGCGCGAGCCGCTCGTCATCAGGAACGGATCCTGATGCGCCTCGTGAGCCGGGAGAGACGACGCGGCAGGCAAGGCCGGCCTGGGGCAGCTCGCGCCGCTGTCCTCGACGGGGCCGGAGCCGCCCGTCCCGCCGCCGCCGGAACCGCCGCCGCCGCCGGAACCACCGGAGCCGCCGCTGCCGCCGCCGCCGCCCGCCCCGCCGCTGCCGCCCGTCCCCGAGCTGCTGCTCGACGATGAGCTGCTGCTCGACGATGAGCTGCTGCTCGACGAGGTCGAGCTGCTGCTGCTGCTCGATGAGGTCGAAGCGCCCGTGCCGGCCGTGCCACCGCTGCCGGTGACCGATGCGATCGAAGGCCGCCCGGTGCCGGTCCCGCAGAACCCCCACGTCGTCGAGCCGCCCGGAGCCAGCGCGCCGTTATGGCTCACGTTCCTGGCGGTGAACCGCCCGTTCGAGTCCGTTACGGTCACGTTCCACGGGGTGCCCTTCGACGAGCCATTGAGCGCGACGTCCACGCTCCAGCCGGTGGTCCCCGGGGTGCGGTTCTTGTTCGTTACCGTCACGTCCGCGCAGTAGCCGTTTCCCCAGTCCGACCGAAGGATGAGAGCCGCCGACATCGAGTTGTCGGCGCTGTCCAAGGCGGAGTCTAGATGGTCGAGATCCTCGTCCTCGAGAGGCTCAACGCTGCATCCGAGCACACTGAATGCGAGTGAAGCGGACATGTAGCCAAGCAAGCGAGTGATACGCATTAAGGTTCTCCATGATCGGACCGGTCGGGTCGCAGGCTTCTGCTCAAGGCAGAGTTGTGAACCAGCGTGACGCCCGCGATCTGCCCCGATCCATTGGTTAGAGTTCAAGATGAACGGCCAGCGTGCTCCCGATCACGGTTGCTCCCGCGGGCCTGTGCCGACGACATGCCTGGCCTACACGATGTGGGTCGGAGAGATGCTCACCTGCGGATACCCCGCGCGAGGAGGCCGAGCATCTTAGAAAGCAAGAGCAGCTCGGACGCGCAGCCGCCAAAAGCAAGTTATCCCGACAGGAGCCCCGCTCGGAGTCGGCCCCTGAACGTCCGGCGACCGACAGCGGCGCCCGGCCGGGAACGGTCCGGGGCGCCAAGGGGGATTGGAACATTCATACAAATTCGTGGCGAAAGTCAAGACTCTTTTCTTTGTCGAGGTGGTTTTGCAGCAGCTCGCGTGTAGTTCGCGTGCAGCTGGCCGTGCAGCGTACAGTCACGTTGCGCGCGCTGGCTCGGACATAGAAACTTAAGCGGTTCGTTCACTCTCCTGGAAAAGCGACGCTCTACCGATAATCGACACCGCCGGCCGATCGGGGTCACCCTGCCTTGCGGTAAAACTCCACGAAGAACCGGACTGGTCCGTGGAGGTCGACGTGGTGCAGCACCTCTGGCACGACGATCCCCGGGGACTCCGGATCCAGCAGCATCTCGCGACCGCCGAGCCCGTCGATGCGATAGCGGAGCTGCCCCGAGACGACGTGGATCACGCCCCACACACCGGGCTTTGTCGTGTGGTTCTTTCTCAGGCCGCCCGGGATCGTGCCCTCGTCGAACTCGGCCGTGCGACTGTACGCGACCATTCCGTCGGGCATCTCCAGCCGATCGCAACGCACGCAGTCGAGCTCGGTCCCGAGCATGGACGCACGGCCCTCGGGCGTGAGCACCCAGGGGCGCACCATGAAGGGCGGGGTGTGCCGGACGTGCTGGCCGTGACCGCAGCTCAGCTCGGCCACCCAGTCGTTCGCGTCGTCCCGATGGTAGCCCGTGATCGCTCGGTGCATGGCGTCGAGCTACCCGATCCGAGGACGGGTGTCACGCCGGCTTCCGCCGGCCTGTTGGGCGCTCCGCCGAGAGCCACCGGCGATGGCTCGGAGATCGCAAGATTCTCCAAGAACGGCGCGCGGCGCGGTGTCTAGGATGAGCGTCGACCAGAGAAGGTCGCCCCAACGTGAGGTTTTCCCATGGCCGAGATCGTTCTCCACCACTATCCCCAGTCGCTCTTCGCCGAGAAGATCCGCAGGATCCTGGCATACAAGAAGATCGCGTGGCGCTCGGTCGAACAGCCGATGATGGCGCCGAAGCCGGAGCTGACGCCGCTCACCGGCGGTTACCGGCGGATCCCGGTCCTGCAGATCGGCGCGGACGTCTACTGCGACACGGCGTGCATCGCGCGGCGCCTGGAGCAGCTACGGCCGGAGCCCGCCTGCATCCCGCCCGGGGAGGCCGGGCTGGCCGGGCTGCTCGAGGACTGGGCGGACCACCGGTTGATGCAGCAGATCGTGCCGCCGGTGATCGTCGACCTGTTTCCTTTCCTGCCGCCCGGCATCCTCGCGGATCGCGCGGCGATGTCGCCGGCGTTGAGCAAAGACGCGATCTTCGGGGCGGCGCCGCACGCCCTGAGCCAGGCGCTGCTGTCGCTCGATCGCCTGGACGGCCAGCTCCGCGACCGGCCTTTCCTGCTGGGCGACGCGTTCTCGATCGCGGACGCGGCGTGCTTCCACCCGCTGTGGTTCATGAAACAGAGCGCGAGGCTGTTCGCGGAGGTCGAGGCGCGGCCGGCGCTCGCGGCGTGGCTCGCGCGCATCGAGGCCTTCGGCCCGGGCGACGCTCGACCGATGAGCGCCGCCGAGGCGCTCGCGATCGCCCGGGCGTCCGAGCCGGCCGACGTCGCAGGCGGGGAGATCGCGGCAGGAGAGGGCCTCCGGCCGGGAGATGCGGTGGCGATCGCGGCCGACGATTACGGTCCAGAGGAGAGCCGGGGCGTCGTCGTGCGGCTCTCGGCCTCCGAGATCACCGTCCGGCGCCACGATCCGGCCGTGGGGGAGATCGCGTTGCACTTCCCGCGCGCGGGGTATCGCATCACGAAGCAGTGAGCCGCGCCGTCCGAAAATCAAGCCCCTCGCGGCCTCCGTCCCATCATACAGCCACGCTGCATACCTGGTTGATCAAGCGCCCTCTGTGATCCGCCCTCGCAGAAAAACGACGCTGTGTCGGGATTTGTCCGCGCAGCGAAGGCGTATCCTTCACGCCACGATCGTGCGGGCGTCGGCTCGGCGCACGAGGGGCTCGAGTTCAGGGCACCCGCGTGGAAGACTGCGGCCGCTTCACGCGTCCCGAGCGATCGGGGGGCGGCCGAAAGGAGCGGGTCATGCGTCCTCGTGCTTCGTGGCTTGGGTCGACGATCTCCATCGCGAGCAGCCTCGCCGTGCTGGCGAGCTGCTCTGCGTCCGGCGAGCGCACCACGGGCACCCCCGGCGGCGGTGGCTCGGGCGCCGGGGACAACACCGGCACCGGCGGCGAGCTCGGCGGCGGCGGCGGCGGCATCGGTATCGGCGACAACGGCGGCACGTTCCGTTGTGGTGACGGGATCCTGACCTCGGACGAAGCCTGCGACGACAGCAACCGCGCGGGAGGCGACGGTTGCCCCGGAGATTGCCTCTCGGTCGAGCTGGGCTGGTCCTGCCCCAGGCCCGGCGCTGCCTGCACCCGCGCCGCCCGCTGCGGGGACGGTGCCGTGGTGTTTCCGGAGCTCTGCGACGACGCCAATACCGAGCCGGGCGACGGCTGCTCGCCGACCTGCAAGGTGGAGGTGGGCTACAAATGCGACGGCAGCCCGAGCGCCTGCACCGAGACGACCTGCGGCGATACCGCCCAGGAGGGGGCCGAGAGCTGCGAAGACGGCAACACGTTGCCCTTCGATGGCTGCTCCTCGACGTGCCAGGCCGAGCCCGATTGCGCCGCGGGCTCCTGCGCCTCCCGCTGCGGAGACGGCCTCGTGCTCGCGGAGGACTGCGACGACGGCAACAACATCGACGGTGACGGGTGCTCGGGGGCCTGCGCGACAGAGCCCGGGTATCGCTGCGCCGTGCCCCAGCCTTCGGGATCCATGGCTGTCCCGGTGGTGTTCCGCGACTTCCGGGCGGCCCACCCCGACTTCGAGCCGAAGGGTCCCGGCCGCAGCGTGCCGGTCTTCGGCATGGTCGCGAACCGGCTCGACGCCGAGAAGAAGCCTGGGTACATGGCGGTCGCGAACAGCCTGGTCACGAGCGCGCAGAGCTTCGCCGACTGGTACCACGACGTGCCCGGCACCAACAGCACAACGGTCGCCACCCTCACGCTGTGGGACACCGGGGATGGCCGCTTCGTGAACCGCTGGGGCGCGGAAGGCGAGCCGTGGACCCTGCTGTCCCCGGAGAGCGCGCACTATTGCGGCAACGTCGGTAACGAGGAGGACGGGGAGCCCTGTACCTCGACGACCGAGAACACCGCGGCCTGCGGCGATCTCGATAGCCCCGAGTTCCACAGCTGCGAGGCGCGCGGCGGGGTCTACTGGGCGAGGTACGTGGACGCCACCTACGACGGGAACCCGCTGTTCTTTCCGGTCGACGGCGATCGATTCACCCCGGCGGCCGAGCGCGTCCCTGCCGATATCTTCCCGAGCTACGGGGACGGGAGCTGGTTGAAAGAGGACGGCACCCCGGACCACAACTTCCATTTCACGAGCGAGATCCGCTACTGGTTCCAGTACACGGCGGGCGAGGAGTACGTGCTCGACTTCACCGGCGACGACGACGTGTGGGTGTTCATCAACGATCGCCTCGCGGTCGACGTGGGCGGCATCCACAGCGCCGTCACCGGGCACCTCGTCATCGGCGCCAATGGGGCAGGCAGGGTGACCTACGCCGGAGGAGAGGACGACAACATCCCGGCGCGGACCGTCGACCTCGGCCTGGTGGACGGCGGCGTCTATCAGATCGCCGTGTTCCACGCCGAGCGCCAGACCGCGGCGTCGACGTTCAAGCTCACGCTGCAGGGCTTCGCGACGGCGCGCAGCGAGTGCACCGCGATCTGCGGCGATGGCGTCGTCGGCCTGGGGGAGCAGTGCGACGACGGCGTGAACGACGGCGGCTACGGCGAGTGCGGACCGAGCTGCCAGCTCGGCGAGTTCTGCGGCGATGGCACCGTGCAGGATGTCGAGGAGTGCGACGACGGCAACAACCTCGACGGCGACGCCTGCGGCAGCGGCTGCCGCAACCTCGTCCCCCGCTGAGCCGGCGGAGGCGCGCCCCTCGCCATGCCCGCTCAAGACGAGGCCCCCAAGCCGCGTCCTGCTTGCGTTCTGGAGAACTCCCTATGTTGCGTCCCTGGTCCTGTCTCGCACTCTCATCCCTTCTCGCTCTCTCTTGTTCATTCGCCTCGTTCGCCTGTTCGAGCGAGCAGGGCGCCGATGATCCGGCCGCGCCCGCAGGAGGCGGCTCGCTCGCCGCGTCCGGCGGGCCATCGAGCGGCACGACGGGGAGCGGCGGCACGGCGTCGCACGGCGGCTCGGGAGGCGCAGGCACCGGCGGAAGCGTCGGCGTGTCTGGCGGCACCGGCGGGAGCTCGGGGACCGGCGGCAGCGGCGGCTCAGGCGCCGGTGGTTCAGGCGCCGGTGGTTCAGGCGCCGGTGGTTCAGACGGCGGCAGCGGTGCCTCCGACTGCAACAGCGTGACGGGTGGGGCGCTCATCGAGGTGAACCGGGATGGATCGGGGGATTTCACCTCGGTTCAGGCCGCGATCAACAGCGTCGCCAGGTCGAACACGACGCCCACCATCCTTCGCATCGCCCCCGGGACCTACTCCGAGAAGCTCGTCGTCGACCGTCCCCACGTGACGCTCTGCGGCCAGACAGGTCAGGCGGAGACGACCGTGCTCACCTACGGCGATAGCGCGAACACCTCGAATGGCGCAGGGGGCACGCTGGGCACCTCGGGGAGCTTCAGCGTCAATATCTCGGCGAGCGACGTCTCGGCCGAGAACCTCACCTTCGCCAACAGCACGGGCCCAGGCGTGCAGGCCGTGGCTCTCCTCGTCTCCGGCAGTCGCGTGCAGCTCCGTCACTGCCGGGCCATCGGGTACCAGGACACGCTCTATGTGAAGAGCGGATCGCAGTACTTCAGGGATTGCTACATCGAGGGCACCGTCGACTTCATCTTCGGAGGCGCCACGGCCGTGTTCGAGGACTGTACGGTCCATAACGTCGCGAGCGGGACGGCGATCACAGCGCCGAGCACGGACGCATCGATTCCTTTCGGAATCGTGTTCCTCGGAGGAAAGGCCACGGCGGTCGGATCGATCCGGTCCGGTTCGATCGCCCTCGGTCGCAACTGGAGACCCTACGGGGCGGCCACCTACCTCGGGACCGAGCTCGGCGCGCACATCTCGCCCGTCGGCTGGGTCCGCATGAGCGAAAACACGCTCGCGACAGCGCGCTTCGCCGAGTACATGACCACGGGACCTGGCGCGAAGCCGAGCGAGCGGGCCCGCGAGTCCAAGCAGCTCAGCGCGGCCGAGGCTGCAAGCTATACGGTCGAGAACATGCTCGCGCCCTGGAAACCCACGTTTGCGGACTGAGCGCGCCTCTCGTCAGCCCTTGTCGCTCGAGACCCACGACGTCGGCCTTTGAGTCGCCGGGAGCGCCACGAGGCAGGGGATGAGCCCCCGGTCCGAGCCTCCCCCGCTGAGCCGGCGAAGGCGCGCGCGCCTCCCCGCGAGCTCGCGGCAAGGCCGGCGTGCGGGCGGGCTCGGTCGCCTCGAGGACCCTCGTTCGCCGACAGCGTGGGCAGCTATCCCACGCAGCGCGGACGGCTCCGTTGCGCTACGACTGCGGGATGTTCGGTCCCGGGCATCCTCAGAACCGTCCTCCGCCGCCGCCTTACTATCCTCCCCATCCGCCGCCTTACTACCCTCCTCCGCCACCCCCTCCGCGGCGTCCGAAGCCGGGCGTGTCGCCGCTCGTGATCGTGCTCGCCGTCGTGGGCGGGTTGTTCGCGCTCGGCGTGGGCGCCCTCGTCGTGATCGGCGGCGCGGTGTACCTGGTGGCGAGCGCGGAGCCGGAGCAAGCGGTCGGCGAGCCCGCGCTCTCCGACGTGTCGACCACGGGCGGCGTCTCGCCGGTGCTACCCGTGCCGCCCGCGCCGACGAGCACCCCGCTCCGCCCGGACCTCGAAGCCGATGAGGCGGCGGGCGCTGACCCGTCCAGCGGCGACCCCGCCCCGGGCGATGTCGCGGCGCCCTCCGGCGACGACGGGACGGGCGAAGCGCCGACGCCCTCGCTGGCCGCGGGGCGGGCGCCCACCGCTCCGAGCGAGGGCTCCTCGAACGGAGGCCCCAGCAGCGGTGGCGCGACGGGCGGGGCGTCCTGGTGGTGCACGGCGAGCGCCTCCGTGCGCGTCTGCGGCTTTGCGGGCGCCTGCAACTATCAGATGGTGTTCGGCAACGGCGGAGGGAAGGACCGCTTCCTCGCCTCGCAGCAAGCCAAGCGGTCGTGCGAGGCGAGCGCGCGCGCGAAGGGCGCCTCGGCCATCTGCGTCGTGCAGTGCAGCCCGCGCTGAGCGGCGCGGAGCTGCGCGTCGCTCGTTTACGGCTCAGAGCTCGGTGAACAGGCCCCAGAACGCAGCGGGCGCGAGCGCGTCCTGGCGATCGTGGCCCTGTCCGCTGGTCTCGCACCAGATCACCGGGTACCCCTCGTCGCAGCCCTGATAGCGCACGCACGGCGCCGGCTCTTCGGCCACCGGTTCGAGCTCGGCGTCGCAGTGATTGGCCTCGAGCAGGCGATCGCGCTCGACCACGCTGCCGCTGATGTCGTTGTCCATATCGTTCATGTCGTGCACGAAGATGCGCGCGACCTGTCCGACGCAGTCGCGGGGGTTCACCGCGCCGCCCGCCACCGACCCGGCGGCGCGCAGCCTGTCGCCGCGGCGGCACTCGAGCGTGTTGATGAGCCACGCGCCGCTGCTGTAACCGGCCGCGAAGACGCGCGACGCGTCGGCGCAGTGATCCTGGAGCACGGCGTCCAGCATCCGATCGAAGAAAGCGACGTCGGGGCCGTTCGCGGACGTGTCCCAGCAGGTGTTGCTCGACACGCCGACGCCGCGCACCAGGATGGCGTCGTCCCCTGTCTGGCGCTGCATCGGCACATTGTTGTCGCCCGAGCTGCAGCCATGAAAGAGAAACACCACCGGGTAGGCTCGCGTCGGGTCGTAGTTCGCGGGCAGCCATACCCACCACTTGCGATCGACCGACTCGATGTTCAGGTCGGGCTGCGCGACCCACTGATCGAGCGCCTGCGAGGCGTCCTCGCCGCAGCCGGCGCTCGGCGTCGGGCTCGCGCCGCCGGATCCACCGCCGCCGCCGCTGCTGCTGCCTGTCGAGCTCGCCTGTGCGCTCCCGCTGCCGGACGTGTTGCCGCTGCCTGTGCTGCTCGACGACGCACCGGAAGCCGCGCCGCCTGCGCCGCCGCCGCCCCCGTCCTGGGAGATCGCGCCGCCCGCGCCTCCGCCGCCCGCGCCGGGGCTGTCGCTGCTGCACGCGACCACGAGAGAGAGCGAGGCGATCAGGGCTGGCAGGGGGCGCTGGTTCATGGCGGGCTCACTATCTGCCAGCGGTCCCGTGCTGTCATCTGCGATCGCGTCCTGCACGCGAGTTGCGTCGTTCCCCGGATTCGCGGCGTCGGGCGGCGCTGTGCTCTAGCGTCCCGCGGGCGGCGCGGCGCGGCGGAACGCGCGCATGTGGAAGCGGCGTTGCTCGTCGGGATAGATGTGCTCCTGCCCGACAGGGCACGCGCGGCGCGACAGGCACCCTCCGTTCATGCACGCCCCGGCAGGCTGGGCGTCGAGGTGGCCCAGGCAGGCGGCGACATCGTAGCTGCGGGGCGAGAACGCGGAGACGGGGCAGGCGCCCAGACAGGGCTTGTCGGCGCAGGACGCGCAGGGGCTCGGCCGGTCCTCGCGCGGCGGGGGCGACAGCCGCTCGGCGAAGACGAGGGCGGCGCGGTACCCGTGCCAGAGGCCGAACCGCGGGTGGATGAGGATGCCGAGGGGCGACGGGTACACCGGCTCGGCCCGCTGCGCCCAGCGCTGGAAAGGCCAGTACGGAGGGCCGGTGAAGGGAAACAGCGCGGCCGCGCCGAGCTCCGCGGCGAGCGCGGAGACCACCGCGAAGGTCCAGTCGTCGAGCGCGAGATCGGGGGCCTGCTCGCGAGCGCGGGAGAAGGCGCGCCACATGGACGGGCCGGCATTGCCGAGCAGGACGAGCGTCCCCGCGGCGAGGCCTCCGGCCGCGGGGACGCCGTCGGCGTCGAGGGGGTGGAAGCCGCCGCGCAGCGGGATACCCGCGCGGTCGCAGCGCGCCGAGAGATCTGGCCAGCCGATGGGCACCGGGGCCCGCTTAGGGCGCCCGGAGCGGCGCGGCAAGCGAGCTCTGGCCCCGGCGCCCGCGCGAAGGCTTCCGTCGCGGGCACGAAGGCTTCTGTCGCGGGCACGGCTGCTTCCGGAGAGGGCACGAAGTCAGGGCGCGCCCTCCTCCCCGGATAAGGCGTTCTGTTCTAGAGTGGCGCCGTGGCGCGGAGGCTCGATTGCCAGCTCGGGACGAAGACGCCGTCCCCCAACGCCCGCGCGGCGCGCGCGTCCAGCCGCGCCGCGCGGGCGCCCGCGAGCACGCCATGAGCCCTCCGCGCCCGCTGGTCACGCTCCACTTCGCCCAGACGCTCGACGGCCGCATCGCGACCCCCAACAAGCGCGTCGAGATCAGCACGCCCGCGGGGCTCGAGCACGCCCACCGGGCGCGCGCGGAGCACGACGCGGTGCTCGTCGGGATCCGCACCGTCGTGATTGACGATCCCCTGCTGACGGTGCGCCTGTGCGAGGGCCCGCAGCCGATGCGCGTCGTGCTGGCGAGCGCCCTCGGCGTGCCGGAGGGGGCGCGCCTGCTGCGGTCGTCCAGCCGAGGGCAGCCGGCCGGCGGGCGCGTGCTCGTCATCGGCGCGGCAGGCCGCGCGCTGGACGCTGCGCGCGCGCGGCTCGAGGAGCGCGGCGCGGAGGTGGTCGTCGTGCCCGCGGACGACCACGACCGCGTCTCGCTGCCGCACGCCCTCGCCGAGCTCCACGCGCGCGGCGTGCGGCGGCTGCTCGTCGAGGGGGGCGGCGCCGTGCTCACCTCGTTCCTGCGCGCGCGGCTCGCCGACCGCGCGGAGGTCGAGATCGCGCCGCGCCTGCTCGGCGATACGGCCATCCCCGCGGTCGGCGCCCTGGGAGAGGCGTCGCTCGTCTCGGCGATCGACCTGCGGGAGACGGCGCTTGAGCTCCTGGGGAGCAACCTGCTCCTGCGAGGGAAAGTTGCCTATCCCGACTGACGATCCGGCGCCGCCGGAGAGGCCGGCGCCGCCGGAGAGGCCCGCGCCGCTCACGGCGCCCGCGCCGCCCGCCCGGGAGCTCTGGTTCGTCCGGCCCGGCCTCGTCGAGGTGCGCCGGGGCGCCCCGGCGCGCGAGCCCCGGGCCGGCGAGGTCGTGGCGCGAGCGGTCGCCTCGGGCGTCAGCCAGGGGACCGAGCTCCTGCTCTTCCGGGGAGAGGGGCCGACGCCGTTCGATCCCTCGCTCGACGCGCCGGGCGCGCCGACCTACCCGCGCCGTTACGGCTATGCGTGGGTGGGCGAGGTCGTCGCCCGCGGCGAGGGCGCGGCGCTCGGGCTGGGCGACCGCGTCTTCGCGCTCGCGCCGCACGGCGATCTGCACCTGCTCGGGCCGGGCGCGGCGCGCGCGCTGCCCCGCTCGATCCCGGGCGAGCGCGCGGTGCTGGCCGCGAACCTCGAGACGGCGATCACGTGCGTGTGGGACGCGGGGGTGGGCCTCGGGGACGCCGTGGTGGTGCTCGGGGGCGGCGTCGTCGGGCTGCTCGTCGTGGCGCTCGCGCGGCGCGCCGGGGCAACGGTGCGGCTGATCGAGCCGAGCGAGCGGCGGCGCCTCGCCGGCCTCGCGCTCGGCGCTGCCGCGGCGATCCGGCCGGAGGACGACCGGCCGTGCGGCGACGCGGACGTCGTGATCGCCGCGACGGGCGATCCGGGCGAGCTCGACCGCGCGATCGCGCACGCGGCGCGTGAGGCGACGGTGACGGTCGCGTCGTTCTACGGGGCGCGGACGAGCCCGGTCGCGCTCGGCGCCGAGTTCCACCGCCGGCGGCTGCGCCTGCGCGCGAGCCAGGTCTCGACGATCCCGCCCGAGCGCGCGCCCCGCTGGGATCACGCGCGGCGCTTCGCGCTGGTGCGCGCCCTCCTGGAGGACGCCGCCCTCGACGCGCTGCTGGACCCGCCCGTCCCGTTCGACGCCGCGCCGTCGGTGTACGCCGAGCTCGCCGCCGCGCCCGGGGCGAGGCTGCAGACGGTCTTCCAGTACGGCGCGCGATCGGGTACGCGAGAGGCAACCTAGAGGTCTGCCATGTTCCTCCTCGGCGTCAGCGATCACGTGATGATCGCGCACAGCTTCTCCGATCCGTTCTTCGGTCCGGCGACCCGGATGCACGGCGCGACGTACGCCATCGAGGTCGAGATCCGCGCGACGGCGCTCGGCCCGCACCACGTGGTCATGGACATCGGCGCGCTGCACGCGTCGCTGCGCCGGGCGCTCGACACGATCGACTACAAGAACCTCGACGAGCACCAGGCCTTCCCCGGGCGCACCTCGACGACCGAGCGCGTGGCCGAGCACGTGGCCGGCCTCCTCGCTGCGGACATCGCGAAGCTGCCCGCCGACGAGGCGCCGCACCCGGGCGCGACGCTGCGGGTGCTCGTCCGCGAGTCGCCGTCGGCGTACGCGGGCTTCGAGCGCGACCTGTAGCGCCCGCCGCCGGGCGAGCGCCGCGGGGGCGCGCAGCGAGGGCAGGCGTCGGGCGAGCGACGCCGCGCGGCCAGGGCAGGCGTCGGGCGAGCGACGCCGCGCGGCGCGTTGCTGCGCGGCGCGAGGGGGGTATATCAGGTCGAGCTGCTCTCCGGACCCATGCGCATCGCCTGGATCGTCTACGGCGCCCTCGACCAGACCACGGGCGGGTACATCTACGATCGGCTCGTCGTCGAGCGGCTCCGGTCGCGGGGCGACGTCGTGGAGGTCGTGTCCCTCGACCCGGCGCCGCGGTCGCGCGCGCTGGCCGGGCTCGCGCTCGCGCTGCGCCTCGCCCGGATCGACCCGGCCGTCGTGGTCGGCGACGAGCTCTGCTTCCCGGAGCTCGGGCCGGCGTTCGCGGCGCTGCCGCGGCGGATCGCGCGCGTGCTCCTCGTGCACCACCTGAGCGCGTGGGAGCTCCCGCCCGGCGCGCGGCGCGCGGCGCTCTCGCTCGCCGAGGGGGCGGTGATCCGGCTCTCCGACGCGCACCTCGCGACGAGCGCGACGACCGCGGCGCGGCTCCGGCGCGAGCACGGGCTCGACCGGGTCGACGTGGCGATGCCGGGCGCGGACCGGCTCCCCTTGCGCCCCCGCGCCGCGCGCGACGGCGGCCCGCTGCGGCTCACCTTCGTGGGGAGCTTCATCCCGCGCAAGGGGCTGCTGGAGCTGCTCGCGGCGTTCGAGCGGGTCGGGAGCGCGCGCGCCACGCTGCGCCTCATCGGCGATGCGGCGCGCGATCCGGCCTATGCCGAGCGGGTGCGCCGGGCGATCGCCGGCTCCGCGTACCTGCGGGCGCGCGTGGCGGTGCCCGGCGCGCTCGACGACGAGGCGCTCGCGGCCGCGCTCGCCGAGACGGACGCGCTGGTCCTGCCCTCGTTGCTGGAGGGCTACGGCATGGTGCTCACCGAGGCGGTCCGCGCCGGCGTCCCGGTGCTCGCCGCCCGCGCCGGCGCGATCGCCGAGGTCGTGCAGGACGGCGCCGAGGCGCTGCTCTGGGACGACGGCGAGGGGCTCGTGCGGGCGCTCTCCCGCTTCATCGAGGACGGGGCGTTGCGGGCGAGCATGGGCCGCGCGGCGCTGCTCCGGGCTGCGGCGCTGCCCACCTGGGACGGCGCCGCGGTCGCGGTGCGCGCGGTGCTCGCGCGGGTGGCGCGGGTGCCCAACGCCCGCTGAGCCGTCATTCCGCGACGCCGACGGGATCGCGCAGGAAGCACCGCTTGGCGCGGACGAAGGCGTCGAACCGGGCCTCCTGCAGGCCGTCCGCGTCGGCGGTCGGGTCCTTCACGATGCACGCCGCCACGGAGAGCTCCCCTTCGTAAGGGTCCTTTTCGCGCGTCGTCTTGTGGCTCAGCTGGCAAACACCGTTGAGCGCGTCGTCGCCCAGGTTGGCGGACACGTTCCAGGCGTCCTGGCTCATGTCGTGGGATGCGCGGAGGGTGATTCCCCAGAACCCCTTCTTCTCGCGGATGGGACTGTTGAGGATCATCACCTCGAACTCATCGCCTTTCACCCCACAATCGGTGTACCAGCTGCGCTGATTGTCCTCGTCGAACGCGACCGCGGTCTCGCCGTTGTTGCCCGTATCAAGGAAGAACTGCTTCGCCCCGAGGGTGAGCACGGCTCTCCCCGCGACCAGCGGCGGCTCGAAGTCGCTGCCGCACCCGAGCGGCGCGAGCAACAACGCGGTGGCGAGCAGTGTTCTGAGCATGGGTGTCCTCAGTCGTGAGGATCATGCGTGGCCGATCCACAAGTCAATCATCAAATCGACCAATTCACGCGTTCGATCGCGGTAATTTATGTGAGCCCATGGGAATGATGAGGGTCGGGAGTGTGAAAATCCGTCTTCCCGTCGACCCTCATCCCTTTTCGTGAGCCTTTTGAACGATAATCAACTCAAGTGCGGCAATTTTGTCCTGTTCGCGGGAATGGACTCACCTGTGTGCTTCGTTGCATCGGCTCGAATTGCCCTGACCTGTTGCGGTACTCTCGTGCTCTCGTTTTGCGCGCTTGCGCGCTTGCACACTTGCGCGCTTGCACGATCGATTCCTGGTCAGACGTCTGGCTGTCCGTGGCGTCGGCCGGCCGCTCGAGGTGGTTGCGTGACTCAACCGCAGCAGCCGGGACAATCTCGTTTTCTGTAGTCCCCCGGCGAGCTGACCCAAGTCCTGGAGGGCCGCTGGAGAGGTGAGCCCCCCGCGCGTCCCGCGTCCCCCGCGAGCAGCGCCGCCGCCTCCTCCCGGAGCCGCCGCGTGAGCCCCGCGTCATCGTCCCCCCCGCCCACCACCACCGCCGCCGCCTCCCGCGCCTCGCCGAGCCGCACCCGCACGTCGACGTCGTCGAAGCCCGGCAGCGCCACCTGGAGGAGCGGCGCCAGCGTGCTGATCCCGCGGCGCTCGGCCCACCGTGTGACGGCCAGCCGCTTCGCCCGCGGCGAGTGCACCCCCGAGACGACCGCCACCGCGACGCGCCCCCCCGCCGCCGCCGCCGCGCGCAGCAGCGTGCCGGCGCTCGGGTGCCACGCCCCGAGCAGCGCCTCGCCCGCGCCCGCGAACGCCGGATCCGCCTCGATGCGACCCGCCGGGAAGTGCAGCAGCGCACCCCCGCCGCGCAGGTGCCGCAGCGCGCGGCGCACCCCGGCCGTCCGCGCCGCGAGCTCGCGCCGGCCGCCGCCCGCGTCGATCGGCACGAAGAGCAGCCGCTGGCTCACGTGGGGCAGCGCCCGCAGAAACGGCCGCTCGGCCGCGACGATCATGAGATCCCCCCGGCCGAGCGCCGCCATCAGCGCGAGCGCGTCGTAGGCCCCGGGGTGATTCGAGACCACCAGCAGCGCCCTCCGCGACGGCGGCGCCGCGTCGGCCGCCCACCGCGCGCCGAAGCCGGAGAGCGCCTCCCGCGCCGCCACGTGGAGCCCCGCCTCGCCGGTGCGCCGATCGAACCGCGCCAGCACCCGCCCGAGCGGCAACGACGGCACCGCGAAGGCCGCGCACCCCGCGCGGCGCACCCACGCCGGCGCCCCGCCGAGGCCGAGCGCCGCCACCATCTCCTCGCCGGACAGCCTCGCGAGCTCTCTCTCCAGCGGCTCCGCCATGTCCGCGTCTCTACCTGCGCCGACGCCGCCACGCCAGCGCCGCGCTCCCCTCCCGGCCGACCGCGAGGCGCCGCGAGCCGCACCGCCACGAACGCCTCGACCCGCGCCCGCCGGCGCCGGTGTCGGACGGCGACGCACGCGCCTGCCTCGAGGGGGCCAGCGCTACAAGCGCGCGTCCTTCATGGCCTGTCGGGTTTGCGCCGGGGCGCGCCGGCTCTGTATGAAGAGAGCATGAATGCCACGCTCCCTGCCATGGATGACTCCATCCGCCGCGGCGCCGAGCCCGCGCGCCCGCGGCGCACGCTCGCGGACCTCCCGGGGCCGAGGGGGCTGCCCGTGATCGGCAATCTGCTCGCGATCCACCCCGACCGCTGGCACCTCGAGTTCGAGCGATGGTGGCGCGTCCATGGAGACCTGTTCGTCGTGCGGTTGGGCCGCCGGTCGATCCTCGTCGTGGCCGACGGCGAGCTCGTGCGCGACGTGCTCCAGCGCCGCCCCGCGGTGTTCCGGCGGGTGCGCACCATCGAGGACGTGTCACGCGAGGCGGACATGGTCGGGCTGTTCTCGGCGGACGGGGACGCGTGGCGGAAGCAGCGGCAGCTCATCCACCCGACGTTCCACGCGCGGCACGTCGAGAGCTTCTTCCCGAGCATCTGCGAGATCACGGGCAGGCTGCGCGACCTCTGGGCGCAGGCGGCCGACGAGCGCGCCGCGCGCGACGTCCTCGGCGATCTCATGCGCTACTCGGTCGACGTCACCTCGTCGGTCGCCTTCGGCCGCGATCTCGACACGCTCGCCCGCGGGCCGGACGCGCTCCAGGAGCACCTCCAGCGCGTCTTTCTCGGCCTGAACCGGCGGATCCTCGCGCCGCTGCCCTACTGGCGCTACCTGGGCCTCCCCGCCGACCGCGCCTACGACCGCGCCCTGGTCGCGGTGAAGCGGTTCATCCTCGAGCTCGTGACCGCCGCGCGGCGCGAGATGGAGGACGGCACGGACCGGCCCGCCCGCCCGCGGACCCTCCTGGAGCTCATGATCGCGGCGCGCGACGGCGAGGACCCGAAGGCGCGCCTCTCGGACGCCGAGGTCTACGCGAACGTGCTCACGATGCTGCTCGCGGGCGAGGACACCACGGCGAGCACCCTCGCGTGGATCCTCTATTACCTGGGCTCGCGCCCCGACGTGCAGGCGCGCGCCCGCGAGGAGGCGGATCGCGTCCTCGGCGGCGCCCTGATCCCGACGCTCGAGCAGAGCAAGCGCCTGGAGTACACGAGCGCCGTCACGCACGAGACGCTGCGCCTGCGCTCCGCGGCGCCGCTGCTCTACCTCGAGGCGAACCACGACACCGCGGTGGGCGACGTGGCGGTGCCCGCCGGCGCGGGCGTCATGGCGCTCACGCGCGCGGCGGGGCGTAAGCCCGAGTATTTCGGCGATCCGGAGTCGTTTCGCCCCGAGCGCTGGCTCGCGGGCGCGCCCGCGACGCTGCCGCACGAGCCGAGGATGGCGCTCGCCTTCGGCGGCGGGCCGCGCATCTGCCCGGGTCGCTCGATGGCGCTCCTGGAGTGCGCGGTGACGGTCGGCATGGTGCTCCGGAGCTTCACGGTGCACCTCGCGGATCACACCGCGCCGGTGCGGGAGCGGATGGCGTTCGCGATGCAGCCGGAGGGGCTGCGCATCCGGTTCATCAGGCGCGCGGGCGCGTGAGGGCGCAGGCGCCCGCGATCCGGCTCACCGCACCTTGGCGAGGGCCGCGTCGTAGTCGGGCTCCTGCGCGATCTCCGGGACGAGCTCCGCGTGGACGACCTTGTTCTGCTCGTCGAGCACGAGGACCGAGCGCGCGAGCAGGCCGGCGAGCGGCCCGTCCACCAGCTTGACCCCGTACTTCTCGCCGAAATCGCCCCGGAAGGTCGAGAGGCCCTCCGCGTTCTTGATGCCTTCGGCCGCGCAGAAGCGGCCGTGCGCGAACGGCAGGTCCGCCGAGATGTTGAGCACCGTCACGCCCGGGAGCTTCTCGGCGCGCTCGTGGAACGTGCGCACGGACTTCGCGCAGACCCCCGTGTCGACGCTCGGGAAGATGTTGAGGATCTTTTTGCCGGAATAGGACGAGAGCTTTCCTTCCGAGAGGTCGCTCTTCACGAGCGTGAAATCGGGGGCAATCGCGCCGACGGACGGCAGCTCGCCGGCGGTGTGGACGGGGCTTCCCTTGAACTTGGTCTGGGCCATGGTCGCATCCTCCTCTGTGCAGCTGTGCGGCAGCGGCGGTCGTAGGCGCGCGGAGGGCGGATGCCAAGCAGATCCACCCAGGCCGCCGGCTTCGAGGCGCCGGTCGACCTGCCGCGTGGGCGATGCGCTGTCGGACGGTCTTGCCGGCGCGAGCTGCCGCTCGCATCCGCCGGCGCGAGCTGTCGGTCGCGCCGGCGCGAGCCGTCGCTCGCGCCGGACGCTCAGCCGAGGGGCGAGCGGCTGACCAGGGGGAACGGCTCGACCTCGGCGTCGTCGGGGTTCATCGAATCCCTGCTGTACCCCATCTCCTCTTCGGCCGTGGTGACGATGAAGGGGCCCCCGAGCTCCTCGGAATCCATCGTGTCTTCGTACTCCTCGGAGGGGTCGCCCCTGCCCGATGTCGCGGAGGCGAGGTACTGCTCGGCGATCTGCTCGGCGAACTCGTCCACCCCCTGCGTGGGGCCGTCCCCCGGGTCGGGGATGAACGCGTCGCGATCGTCCGAGCGACTCGCGCTGTTGCGCGCTGCCTCCACGATATCCTGGCCGTGGCTCCTGCGGGTGGCCCGCTGGGAGCCGTCTTGCTTGGTCTGCATGATGGATAATCTCCTCGCTCGGCGGCACTCCCACGCGCTTTCCGCTGCGCCGCCCGTCCGGTGTTCTGAGATGGAGAGATGCACCGCGTGTACCAAGGCTGGAACGCCATCCTGATCACGCTTTGGCGAGGAAATCGGATCGGTGTTCACGCGCCGTGACGCGCGCGCTGTACCGGACGTGCCGCGGGTGTAGCGGGGTGCCACAGCCGATGAGAGGCGCCGGTGACACGACGCCCGGTGCCGTACCGCGGTGGCACGGCGCGTCGAGCTGCTGCGGGGTGCTGGAGAAAAGGCTGATCTCGTGGCCAGGCTGCTCTTTGCAGAGCAGAGAGCGACGAGCCGCGGCGCGGCTGGGGGCGCAGGGGAGGATCGATGTCCCTGCGCCTCGTCGCCCTGCTCTTACCAGTCGAGCTCTTCGCTGATGGCGTCGGAGAGCTGCTGGGCCATCTGCTGGTTCTTCTTCGCGCTCGGGTGCCAGTCGCAGCCGAGCCCGTCCGTCTCCTTGGCGTGCGGGGGGAACTCGAGGAAGCGCACCCGATCGTCGCCGCTTTCGGTCCGGTCCTCCACCACCTGGCCGATGTAGTCGCGCGCCCTGCTGAGCGCCTCGGCGCCCTCCGGGTAATCGTCGCTGAGCATGGGGCCGATGGTGCAGAAGATGAACGCCTCCGGATAGTTCTCCCGGACCGTCTCGACGAGGCCTGCATAGGCGTTCGTGAACGGCGCGCGGAACTGGGCGTCGCCCGGGACGTTGATGCTGAAGTCGTTCGTGCCCAGGTTGATCACGACGACCTGCGGCGCCCAGGACGAGAAGTCCCATGCGGGCTCCGGCTCGTCGGCGATCGCCCGGCCGTAGATCTCGGGCATGGTGTCGGCCGCTTCATCGTCGTAGTTCCGGTAAACGCCTCTGCCGGACCAGGCGACGATCGTTGTGTCGGCCCCGAGCATCCGGCCCGTCAGGGCGCTGTAGGCGAGGTAGTTGTTCTCGGTGTCGCTCGTGAAGGGGCAGGTCTCGTCCGCGCCGTCGATGCCGTAACCGGCGGAGATCGAGTCGCCGATCACCTCGATCCGGCGCTCGGGCGCGGGCGGGACCGGCAGGAGCGCCTCGCCCTGCTCCGGGACGAACTCGACGAACTGCGTCACCCCGACAAGCGGCTCGGTCCGGCGGTGGAGCAGGAGATCGTGCTCGCCGTCGGGCAGCCCTTCGGCGACCGTGTAGAGCTCTTCGTCTTCGTTGACCTTGAGGACGCCCTTCGACTCGCCGTCGATCACCACCTGGAAGAAGTTGGATTGGGCCGCGGTCGACGCGTCGTTGAAGCGGACGCTGATTGACGTCCCCGAGAACCGCGTGGCGATCGCGCTGCCAGCCCAGGAGAAGCGGGGGCCTTCGGGTTTCGTCGTGTCGAAGCGCCCGATGAAGCGGATGGTGTCCCCGGAGGGGTTTCCCCCGCCGGTCCCGGTCGTGCTCGACGTCGTCGCGCCTGCGCCTGCGCCGCCCTCGCCTGCGCCGCCCTCGCCGGTGCCGCCGTCGCCGCCTGCGCCCGAGGCGCTGGTCGAGGTCGATGCGGCTGCGCCTGCGCCTGCGCCCGTCGTCCCGTTCGGATCGTCGTCCCCGCACCCGGCCAGCGCCGACAAGGCGATGCAGGAGGCGAAAGCGAGCTTCGGGAGGCTTGAGTAAGCTGCTGTCTTCATGCGGCGGAGGATGCTGCAAGTCCGTGGCGCACACAACACCAATCTTTCCCTGCGAACCGGGTCAGACTCCGCGATGCGGGCGTGGAGACGCCGAGATCGGTTGATGTCCTCCGCGCCGCCGGAGCGCAGGCTCGCCCGGCGGGGGAGTCGATTGCGCGCCCCGCGCGGCGGGCGTTCGGAGGAGGGGGAGTGTCTATCGCGGCGGCGCGCCGCGGAGGCGCTCAGTTCCAGGTCCGGTTCTGGCGCTCGTGCTCGGATCGACCGCTGTCCTCGGCGGAGGAGCGGCCCTGGCCTTGCGAGGCGCGCACGTCGTCGCGCTCGTGGATGCGGGTCGAGTACCCCTGCGGGAGCTCGTCGCCCATGAAGCGGCCGAACCCGGGCCGGCGCTCCGGGCGGTTGTACGGTTCGCCCTGGCCGCGGCGCTCCTGGCCGCGGCCGTGGCCTTCGCGCTCGTCGCTGCGGCCCTGGTAGCCGCGGTCCCCGTCGCGATCGCGGCGACCGTCGCCGCTGAGCCCGCCGCGCTCTGCCTCCCAGCCCCGGCCGCCGGAGCGCTGGTGCTCGTCGCGGCCGCGCTCGCCGCCGCTGAGCCCGCGCTCGTCGCCCCAGCCGTGATGGCCGGGGTTCTGGCGCTCGTTGCCGCCTCGATACCCGCGGTCCTGGCCATCGCCGCGCCCGTAGCCGTCGCCGCGGCTCTGGCCCCCGCGACCCTGGTAGTCGTCGCGGCCTTGATAGCCGCGGCTCTGGTAGTCGTCGCGGCCCTGATAGCCGCGGCTCTGGTAGTCGTCGCGACCCTGGTAGCCGCGGCTCTGGTAGTCGTCGCGACCCTGGTAGCCGCGGCTCTGGTAGTCGCCGTGGCCCTGGTAGCCGCGGCTCTGGTAGTCGTCGCGGCCCTGGTAGCCGCGGCTCTGGCCCTCGTGGCCGCGGCCCTGGTATTCCTCCTCTCGCCCGTAGCCGCGGTGCTGGTTCTCCTCGCGGCCGTAATCGTCGCGCCCTCGCTGAGCCGATCCGAACCCTCTGCGCTCGTCCTCCGCGCCCCGTCCGCTGAAGTGATCGCCGCGCCCGCCGCTCCGCTCCCACGACGGGCTGTCCTTTCCGTACGCGCGGTTCTCCTCCTGCGCCCGGTAGCCGCGTCCGCCGAAGCCTCCTTGCTCCTGTCCGCGCCCGCCGAACCCGCCGCGGTCCTCCGGTCCGCGCTGGCCGCCTGCCTGCCACGGACCCCTGCCTTCGCCGCGCCCTGGCTGTCCGTACTGCGGCTGTCCGTACCGCGGCTCCTGGCCCAGCTCGCCCTGCCGGCTGCCACCGCTCTGGTTCGCGTAGTTGCCTCGGCTGTACGAGCCTCGCTCGAACGCGTCGCGCTCCTCCTCGTGGCCGCGGAGGCCGCGTGGATCGTCGCTCTCTGGAAAGCGCCCCTGATCTTCCCGGCGACGCCAGTCATCGCGCATCCCCTCGTCACGAAAGCCCCGGTCATCGTAGCGATCTCGTGCCATGTCGCTCTCCCTATGGGTGCTGGTGTACAACTCTCGAGGCTCACCCAGGCGGACACCCCGTGAGCCGCGGGTCCATTTGCACAGCAACCGACGTGCCCGGAGGAGCGGGGGAGGAGCGCCGGCCCCCCGAGAGATGGCCTCACCGGGCTCGATACGGCGCTGTCGAGCGCCGATGCGCCAATGCGCCACACGCTGGGGCAAGCTGTCACGCACGCGCGGCCGGGCCCGTCCAGGACGAGCTCGCCACGCTGGCGTGACAGCCAGGTTCGGCTTCGATGGATCGATGCGGGGCGCCGCGGACAGCGGCGCTCACCCGGTGCTCAGTACCGCGTCTCGCAGGGGTGCTGATCGGCGAACGCCTTCACGGCGGTCTTGTGGGACGACCAGGGGAAGTTCCCATCGGTGATCGACCAGGAGAGCGCGCCCGCATAGCCGATGTTGTAGAGGTCGCTCACGAACTTGTCGTAGCCCACGTCCATGTCGGCCATGTTGATGGGGAACTCGCCCATGACGACCGGCTTGTCCGTGAGCCCGTACTCGGAGAGGGGCTTGTTGTACGGGAAGTAGTCGTTGACCCAGCCGTACATGTGGACCTGGTAGAAGTCGACGTCCGACTTCGTCCACGCCTGACCCCACTTGATCGCGGCGCTGCCGACGCTCACGGGCGCGCCGGTCTCGCCCCTCAGCACGGCGGCCGATTCCTTGGCGAGCGCCTCCATCTGCTGGTGCGTGACGAGGTCGAACTTGCTGGAGTCCCCCTCGAACGGCGGGTCGCCGCCGTGGAGGCTCGGCCCGGTCATCGCCCACTCGGGCTCGTTGATGACGTCCCAGGCCAGCATGCGGCTGCGGTGTGGGCTCGACGCGACCGTCTGGGCGATGGGCCGGACGACGTTCTCGATGAGCCGGGCGCGCCGGCCCGCGTCCGCGACGATGGGCCCCATGCTCCAGACCGACAGGCCGTCCGGCGGGTTGTGCGACGTCTTGTGGAAGCCGTCGAAGGAGAACAGCGTGAACATCACGTTGATCTGCGCCTGGTCCGCGAGCTCGAGCGCCGCCAGGATGTCCTGCTTCGAGGTGCCGCCGAGCCCGGTCGGATTGCCCTGCCCGTCGAAGGCGATCTGGTCCCCGTAGAAGCGGGGGTAGATCCACCAGCGGACCACGTCGACGCCGCTTTCGCGCATGTCCTGGAGATCGGCGAGCACCTGGCTCCGCTTGCCCGAGATGCCCGCCTGGCTCCACCGGGACTGACCGCCGAAGTCGGCGCCGAAGTCGCGCCAGGCGTAGTTGACGCCGTACATGAAGCGGAGGCGGCAGGCGATCTCGACCCCTGCATCGAACGGACAGGCGTCCTCGTCGGTGCAGGCGCTGGGCTCTCCGCCGCTGCTGGTGCTGCTGCCCACGGGGTCGCCGCTGCCCGTGCTCGCGGGCCCGCCCGTGGGCGAGCCGGCGCCCGTGCCGGTGGGCGAGCCGGCGCCCGTGCCTGTCGGCCCGGTCGTGCCCCAGGAGCCGCTGCCGGTAGGGCCGCTGTCCGCTGGGTCGCCGCCCGCGCCGCCCTCGCCGCCGTAGCCCGTTCCGTCGCCACAGCCCAGTCCAGCCGTGGTGAGCTGGAGAACCCCAACAAGAGAAAGCCAGTTGCGCATGGGCCGATTATCGCCAGAAACGCGCGGGCGAGCCAGCCCGATCTCTTAATCGGTTCAGTGACTCGGCGCGCAACGTTCTGCCATGGCTACAAGATGATTGTCACAGCGGTCCTGGCGAGATCATCGTCTCTCCTGCAAGGCAGCCAGGGTATTTCGCCTTACCGGGAGGGCCCACGCGGCCTGGGGTGAATCCCCATGTACGCGGCGGCGCTCTTCGCCGAGGGGTCGTCCGGATAGCGTTCGACGAGGTCTTCCGCGAGGCTGCGGGCCTGGCCGGTCCGGTCCGTGCGCACGAGCGCCCGCACGCGGAGCAGGCCGCGCTCGGCGACGCGGGGGCTGTCGCCGAAGTCGCGCGACGCGGCGTCGTCGAGCCGGAGCACCTCCTCGGGGTCGCTCGTCAACGCGGCGCGCATACGCTCGATGACACGGGCCTCTGGGTCCGTGTCCGGCGGTGGCTCCGACTCTTCTGCTGCGGCGCTCACGGTGGCAGCGACGGCGGGCGGCGCGGGAACGACGGATGACTCATCGCGTCGCTCCGGCCTCGTGTCTGCAGTGGACTCGGCGCTCGACGGCCGCGCCTTCAGGGCGGGGGGCTCGTCGCGGTCCAGGAAGAGGAACGCCGCCGCGGCGAGCGCGGCGAGGGGGAGGCCGATGAGCAGCGCACGGCGAGTGCCGGACGGGCGGGGTGCGTCCACGGCGGCCACCGTAGCGCGGAGGGGCGGTCGGCGGTAGCGATCGGAGTGAGGAGAAGGGCTTGCACAGCACGAGGCGTCGCGCCCGCTCGCCGTGCAGCGCGTTGCTTCACGCTGGCGTCGCGGCACTGCGCTTGCTGAGCACGCGGGTGAGAGGAGGTTCCCATGGCGGAACAGCAGCGCCAGCAGGCGGGTCAGAGCGTGCCGGTCTCCAGGTCGCAGCAAGGCAAGCAGAGCAGCCGCGCGACGGGCCGGCGGGCACTTCAGGGGGCAGGCGGTCAATCCACCGGAATGCAGCGGCAGCGAGCGGGCGGGCAGATAGGTCGTTACGGCGGCGGGCGGCAGGCTCAGCCCCTTCGCGAGGGTGCCCCTCGGGACGCACGGCGCCCCGAGGGCGCGCCTTCCTGGAGAATGCGATGATGACCGACTTCATTGTTCGAAACTGGTGGGCGCCCGTCCTCCGCGGCGTGTTCGCGGTGCTCTTCGGCGCGTTCACGCTCGCCGTGCCGCGGATCAGCCTGAAGGCGCTCATTCTGGTCTTCGGCGTCTATGCCGTCGCCGAGGGCGTGACGAGCATCATCGGCGCCGTCCGGGGTGGTGACGAGCGGCGGCGCTGGTGGGTGCTGCTCCTCGAGGGAATCGTGGGCGTCGGCATCGGGCTCATCGCGCTGCTCTTGCCGGGTATCACCGCCGTCGCGCTCGTCTTCTGGATCGGCGCGTGGGCGATCCTCCGGGGCGCGCTCGAGATAGGCCTGGCCATCCGGCTCCGCGATCACATCGAGGGCGAGTGGCTGCTCGGCCTCGCGGGGGTGCTCTCCATCGCGCTCGGGGTGCTCATGTTCGCGTCGCCCGGCGTCGGCGCGCTCGTGATGATCGTGTGGATCGGGGCGTATGCGCTCGTGTTCGGCGTGTTCCTGATCGCGCTGGGGATCCGGCTTCGCGGGCTCGACGCCGCCAGGTTGCGCCAGGGCCCTGGTCCGATCCACGGGACCTGAGGGGGAGGGAACCGCCCTCATCGAGCGTGCTCGCCGGCCGGTCGACCTCGATGTCGCCCTCCAGGTCGAACGCCCTCCCGGTCGCACCAGGTCAGCTCGTAGAGCCTTCGTGACCGCTCAGAAATCCACCACGGCGTCGTAGGCCGGCTTCGGGTCGTGGTTGACGTCGAAGAGCAGGGGGAAGTCCTTGCGCCCCGAGCTGAACTCGGACAGCCAGGTGTTGTCGTCCGCTATGCCCCAGAAGGTGACGCCCGTGATCACGCTCTTGTACTCCCGGAACAGCTCGAAGAACTCCCGATAGCGCGCGGCCTGCTTGGCCTTCAGGTCGTCGGTGAAGGTCGCGGTCGTGTAGAACGTGCTCTGGTTGTACGTCATGCCGGGGATGTACAACGAGAGATCGAGCTCCGTGACCTGCACCTCCAGGCCGAGCGACGAATAGAGCTTGATCGCCTCTTCCAGGTTGGCCACGTGCTGGTAATATGCCTGGTTCGTGGCCACCGTGGAGGGCTCGATGTTGAAGTGAGCTTGCAGCCCGACGCCGTGGACTGGCACGCCCTGAGCGAGCAAGCCCTTGAGCATGTTGTAGATGCCCTGCTGCTTGGCGGGGATGTAGTTGTAGAAGTCGTTGTAGAACAGCTTGGCGTCCGGGTCGGCGGCGTGCGCGGACTTGAAGGCCTCCGCGATATAGCTCTCGCCGATGATCTCGTGCCAGCGGCTCTTCTGGCCATCCGCCAGGTTGCCCGTGCGGTACGTACCGTCCTCCATCATGGCCTCGTTCACGACGTCCCACGCGTAGACCTTGCCCCGGAAGTGACGCATCACGTTGCTGATGTGGCTGTTCATGCGTGCCAGCAAGGTCTGCTTCGAGACGGTGCCGCCTGAGCCGTTCGAGAACAACCAAGCGGGGTTCTGGCTGTGCCAGACCAGGGCGTGTCCGCGGATCTTCATCCCGTTCGCGACCGCGAAATTCACGATGCCATCCGCCGGGCCGTAGGAGAAGCTGCCTTCGGTCCTCTGCAGCGACTCGAACTTCATTTCGTTCTCGGCGGTGATGCTGTTGAAGTGCGTCTTCAGCAGCGCGGCGTGCGTCATGTACGACTGCGAATCCACCGCTGCCCCGATCGGGAAGTAGCTCGCGTACTTCTCCGCCAGGTTCTTGGGGTCGTCCTCCGCGCCCCCCGTGCCTCCGGAAGCAGCGTCGGGCGTGCCACCGCTTCCACCCTCGTTCATCTGACCACCGCTGCTGGTACCGGCCGGCGCCCCACCGCTGCCTCCAGCGTCGCTTCCGCCCGCGCCACCCACGGAGCTCGCCGAGGTTCCTCCCGTTTGAACGGTGCTCGCGGTGGCGCCGGTGGCGCCGGTGCCGCCGGTGGCGTCGTCCGGGGCGGCATCGTCCGGACCCGACGTTGACGAGTCGCAAGACAGGAGCAAGCAGGTGAGCAGCCCAATCGAAATCAAACTCTTGTGCATCGGTGCCATCCCTCGAGCGCGCACCCTACCGAACTCGGGGTCGCCAGGCGAGTGCGGCCTTCCTCGTTATCCGTCGAGCAGCTCGTGCAGTCAGCGCACGAGCCCGCCAGGTACAGTGAACCTGTACTCGCTCGGCGCCCGCGTGCGCGTCGATGCGCAAGGTGGACCGCAATTTCCGCTGCTGCGGCGCTCGTTCGTCTTCGAGAAGCCCGCGCTGCTCCTCGACGAGGTGCTCCCGGTCACGTGGGCGCTCCACGTTGGCCCGAGCGTTTCGTTTTGATGATCAGACGGCCGCGATCCGGAGATTGCACGAAGTGTGAGCCGTGGTGAAGCGCTGACCCTGACGGAGCTCCCCGCCGCCGCGCTGACCGAGAGCCGGGCGGCGGCGGGGCGAATCGCCGCGCTCGTGGCGCAGCACTCGAAGTTCGTGTGGCGCTCGCTGGTGCGGCTCGGCGTGCCGCGCGCCGACGCGGAGGACGCGGTGCAGCAGGTCTTCCTCGTGGCGACCCGGAAGCTCGCGGTCATCGAGACCGGCCGTGAGTCCGCGTTCCTGTTCTGCACGGCGCAGCGGATCGCCTGGCACGCGCGGAGGACGCAGCGGCGGCGCCGGGAGGTCCTCGAGGACAAGCCCCACGATCGCGTGGATCCGGCGCCGGATCCCGAGGAGATGGTGGATCGCGGTCGCGCCCGCGCCGCGCTCGACGCCATCCTCGAGAGCATGCCCCTCGATCTGCGCGCCGTCTTCGTGCTGTTCGAGCTGGAGCAGATGACGATGGCGGCCATCGCCGTGATGCTCGAGCTCCCACCGGGCACGGTCGCCTCCCGCCTCCGCCGCGCGCGCGAGCACTTCCAGGCCGCCGTGAGGCGGCTCGAGGCGCGGGGCCATTCCCGAGATGAGTGCGATGAGTGATCCCGAGCGCCTCCTGGACCAGAAGGAGAGACCGCTGCAAACGACGCTCCTCCGCGCGGCGCTCGACGAGAGCCCGCCGAGCGGCCTGACCCGGCGCACGCTCATCGCGCTCGGCGTCACACCCACCGGTCGATCAGGCCGGCTTCAGGGCGAAGCCTCGAACAGGCACCGCGTGATCGGGATGGCGACGTCCGCCCACACGTACAGGTAGTATCTCGTGCCCGGGACGAGCTCCTCGGGGCTCCCGTCGGCGGGATAGCCCTGCTTCGTATCCGGTGGGACCTCGCCGTAGAGGATACCGCTCTTCACAGGCTCGCCGCTCGAGGGCACGTCGAGCCGCCAGATCGTCCCCTCGGGCAGGTCGAGGTTGGGCGGGGCGCCCGGGTTCTCGGCGTCCGCCGATAAGACATAGACGTAGCGGGCGTCGCCGCCGGTCCAGGTGATCTTGCCTGCGGCGTCCACGCCTTCCCCCGCCGCGCACGCGCTCGGCGTATAAAGGCTCTGCTGGTAGAGGGGCCCGCCGAACGGGGTCTGGTCCGCGAAATCCTCCTTCGTGAATCCGCGGCGCTGGAGCTCGCCCTCGAAGAACGCGACCATGCGCGCCGGATCGGTGGTGGGCAGGCCGGCGACGTCGCGGGAGAAGCCGTTGTTCTTGTCCGCCGGATAGGCGCCGAGCGCATCCGAGGAGACCCAGCCGGCGACCAGCGCGAGGCCCGCCGGATAGAAGCTGTCGGTCCAGACCGGCCCGGCCTCGATGTACCAGTTCGACGGCCCCGCGGCCGGCGCGGCCTCCTCCGAGTGACAGCACACGCACCCGCACGCCTCGGTCTGCTCCGTGACCCAGGCGAACTCGCCGAGCCATTGCGGGTCGGAGAGGCGTGGATCATCGCTCGGCGTCTTGTACTCCGAGGGAGGAGCGGGCCAGTACGGGCGCTGCGTGAGGACCGGCTCGCACGACGCGTAGTCGGTGAACAGGCGGCCGGGCTCGGTGCAGCCCGAGATCGCGCCGAACGTGCAGACCTTGCCGTCGCTCTGCCCGGCCGGCTCGCCGGCCATCGGGTCGACGCAGGCCTGCTCGGGCCATTGAAAGACGGCGCCGCCCGTGCCCACGCCGCCGGGCTCATCGGTCGCTGCCTCGGGTGCCCCCGATGTGGGCTTTCCCTCGGTCTCTTGACAGGCCCCCAGCCCTCCGAGGGCCGAGACGAGGAGCGCTGCGCCCAGCATCACGTGCGGTGAATGGAGGAGCTCTTGCTTCACGGTCGAATCTCCTGAACGTGGCCTTCGAACGAAGGGCGATTGTGGTTTAGATCACTATTCCGCGCGGCGCGCACTCAGATGTGTATCGTTTGTTCATGAATGTGCAATGATTGTCTAATCTTTTGCGAGGAACAAAGTGTTCTAGATCACATTACGGAGGTCGAAGGCGCGGCTCAGGGTGCTGGCAAGCTCGGCAATCACGGCGGTCCGAGGTGACGGACCGGCCGGCGTGAGCTCTCCACCCTTGACGCTCTCCATCCCCGACGCTCGACAGACCCTCCGCCGAGGCGCAGCGGCCCGCCGGCCCGACAGCCCCTCACCGGAACGCGCCGATACCGAACGAGAGACAGGGCTCTCCGTCGCGCACCGAGATCGCCGCGAGCTGCTTCTCGGGAGGGTACATGTACCCGAACAGCATGCACATCTCGTTGTCGCCGAGGCCGAAGGTGAGATCGTGGTCTGACGTGTTCCGGAACCTGCACGCGTACCGGAGGGAGTCGCCCTCCTCGAGCGCGATCGCCGGCCGGTAGACCTCGATGTCGCCCTCCAGGTCGAACGCCCCGCCCTCGTAGATGCGCGCCTCACCGCCGTCCTCGCGGACGACATCCACGTCGAAGGCCTCGGCGTAACGGTGCGTGTGGGGCATGAGGGAGACGATGTTTCCGCCGAACGTCGAGCACGCGGCGCCGACGGTCCGGGTGGCGCGCGGCGGGACGAGGAAGTCGTTGACGCTCATGACGAACGGCACGAGCTCTTCCGTGCGCTCCGACAGAGGCATGGTGAAGAAGTCGTAGGCGATCTCGACGAGCGCGGGCTCGGCCGACGCGTTGAGCAGGTGGACGCTCGTCGCGATCTCGCGGGACGTGTCGAGGGTGAAGCCCATCCCCTCCGGGAAGACGAGCGTCTCGTCGCCGACGACCTGGGTGGAGCTCGCGAAGAGGACGTCCGGGATGACCGCCGGCAGCGCGCCAAAGGGGTCGTCGGCGCCAGGATGGCAGTCCGGGTACGGGTTCGGCCCGAGCGATGGATTGACCGGCTTGGCGATGACGTTGCTGTGGTGCAGCCCGGCCGTCGTGTAGACGCGCGCCGCGTGGACGGTCTCGTTCACGAGGGCAGGGAAGGGCCATGAGAGGCAGAAGGTCGCCTCCTCGCCGGGCGCGAGGGTCCGCGGCGGCGCGATGATCCTGAAGCCGCTGCGCGGCGGCTCCGGCAGCGTGAGCCGGGTGGGCGGCTCGCCGAAGGCGACGACGTTGTCCCGGTCGATGCGCTCTTCAGGCTCGTAGCGGGCAGCAGGGTGGACACACCGCCCGCGAAAGAGCGCCTCGCCGGGAGCGCACGCCGCGGGCGGCGAGGGCTCGATCCCGGCGCAGGCCGGGAGGAGCAGAATCCAGAGGAGATTGTTCGAACGTGCTCTGTCCCTCGGGACGGAGCGGAGCTGGGGAGTTCGCATCACGGATCACCTGCGACCGGCGGCGCCTCACCGGAAGCCTCGAGTGTGGATCTCCCCTGCCGGAGGACAGGGACAGCACGCGGCCAGGGCGGATCCCGCGGCCCCCGTGACGCTCCCGGCACAACCGAGGACAGCGCGCGCCGGTGCTGCCCAGTCGCCGCGACCGCCGTCCCGCCGGGCGGCGTCAGCGCGACGGCCTCTCCGCCGGCGCGGCGGCCGCTCTGCCGGGGCCGGGCGACCCCAGCGCCTCCCGCCGGTCTGGAACGCCGGGTTGTCGCCACGGCGCCGCGGGGCCGCCCACGTGAACACCCTGTTCACCCGGCTCGACGCTGTGCGCAACAAGGGCGTGACGTGGGCGTCGCGGATCGTCTAGCATCCGCCCGCGAGGGGCATCACGCCCCACGATCCCCTGCATCGCCCGACGACCACGCAGCGTGGTCCCAGCTCGTGGAGAGACCGCATTGAGCGAGCAAGCAATCGAGCCCGCCCTCCCCGTCACCGCTTTCGAGAGGCGCTTCAAGCACCCGCCGGGGCTCGTGATCCTCTTCTTCGCGGAGATGTGGGAGCGCTTTTCCTATTACGGCATGCGCGGCCTCCTCAAGCTGTATATGGCGAACTACCTGTTCGTCACGGCGCGCGAGGCGTACCAGGGGTGCCGACAGCACGCGCCGCCGTGCGAGCTCGTCCATGGCGATCCGGCCTCGGTGTTCGGCTGGGAGTTCATCCGGGGCCTGCTCCCGAGCGCGCCAGGCGAGCAGGCGTCCGTGCTCTACGGGCTGTATACGGGCCTCGTCTACCTCACGCCGTTCTTCGGCGGCATCCTCGCCGACCGGGTGTGGGGCCAGCGCAAGACGGTGGTGATCGGCGGCGTCCTGATGGCCGTCGGACACTTCGTGATGGCGCTGGAGAACTCGTTCTTCCTCGCGCTGCTCCTGCTCATCCTCGGTAACGGCGCGTTCAAGCCCAACATCTCGACCCAGGTCGGCAGCCTGTACCCGAAGGGGGATCCTCGCCGCGACGGCGCCTTCACCATCTTCTACATGGGCATCAACCTCGGCGCCTTCATCAGCAACCTGGCGTGCGGCACGCTGGCCGCCGTCTACGGCTGGCACTACGGCTTCGCCGCCGCGGGCGTCGGGATGTGCCTTGGGCTCGTCGTCTACCTGATGGGGCAGAAGTACCTCGCCAAGGACAACCTGATGAAGGCGGCCGAGGGCACCGGCGAGGAGAAGCAGCCGCTCACGAGCGACGAGTGGAAGCGCGTCGGCGCGCTCGTGGCGCTCTGCGCCCTCAACATCGTCTTCTGGGCGGTCTACGAGCAGCAGGGCAACACGATGCAGAGCTGGGCTGACGAGAAGACGATATGGCCCAGCGTCCTCGGCTTCCAGCTCCCCTCGACGTGGTTCCAGTCGTGGAACCCGCTCTGCATCATCCTGTTCGCCCCGCTCCTCGACATCTTCTGGCGCTGGCAGGCGAGGCGGGGCACCGAGCCGACCAGCGTGTCCAAGATGGCGATCGGCTGCACCCTCCTCGGGGTGTCGTTCATCGTGATGATCCTCGGCGCGCAGGCCGTCGGCGACGGCAAGGGCAGCCTGTTCTGGCCGCTCTTCTGCACGCTGCTCCTCACCATCGGCGAGCTTTACCTGTCGCCCATCGGCCTGTCGCTCGTGACCAAGGTCTCGCCGGTGCGGATCGTCTCGATGATGATGGGCATGTGGTTCGTCTCGAGCTTCTTCGGCAACACGCTGAGCGGCTTCCTCGGCATCTTCTATGAGCGCTGGTCGAAGGACATGTTCTTCCTGATGCTCACCGTCCTCGGCATCGGCGCCGGCGCCGCGATGTTCGCGTTCAACAAGCCGCTCCGCCGGGTCATCGGCAATCAGTGAACCGGGCGGATCCCGGCGCGGCGGCGCCCCCGAGACGGGGGGCGCCGCCCGCGTCAGGGCGCCCGGGCCCCGCCGGGGTCGACGATCCGCTCGTCGAGCACCGCGAGCCGCCCCCCCGCGGGCAGCGCGCTCCCGATGGCGGCCACGGCGCGGCGGACGCTCTCCAGCGTGCTGCACGAGGCGACGTCGACGAAGAGCCGCCCCGACTCGGGCCAGGAGTGCAGCGCCACGTGCGACTCGCTGACGACCGCGCACGCGGTGATGCCCTGCGGCGAGAACGGGACGACCACCATCTCGAGCAGGGTGAACGACCCGGCGGCCACGGCCGCCTCCAGCACCCCGCGGAGCTCGGTCGGGCTGTTCAGGAAGTCGAAGGGACAGCCTTCAAAGTGAGCGAGGGCGACGTACAACCGCATCGGTGGGCAGGGCGCGCAGCGGCGGCGCCGCGCTGGCTGGGCAGAATAGCCGAGGCCGGGCGGCGCGGGACCGGAATCGGAGCGGCCCGAGCCGCGGAGCGCGCCGGCGAGCTCACGCCGCGGGCGCTCCGGCCGGCGCTGGCGCCCGGGAGGCGCCGGCCCGCGCCGCGGCCTCGACGCAGACACGGACCTCCTCCAGCAGCTCCTGGAGGCCGAGCTGGCCCTTCTGGAACACCCGCTCCGTGCCCATCCGGAGCCGCGCGCGATCCTCGTCCGTGAGCTCCTTGGCGGTGAGCACGATGAGCGGCATCCGGCGCCAGTGCTCGTGGAGGCGCAGCCGCTCGATCAGCTCGAACCCGTCCATCTCCGGCATCATCAGATCGACGATGGCCGCGTCCGGAGCCTCCGTGTCGGTGGCCAGGAGATCGAGCGCGAGCCGCCCGTTCGCCGCCGACAGCGCGTCGCAGCCCGACCGGCGCAGCATCCCCTCGAGCACCTCCCGGCTCGGCGCGTCGTCCTCGACCACCAGGACGCGCGGGCTGCGCCCGCTCCGGAGCGCGCAGCGCGCGAGGGCGCGCTCCAGGGCCTCGCGCTCCACCGGCTTCGTGATGTAGTCCGCGGCGCCGAGCGAATACCCGATGCCCCGCTCCTCGACGATCGAGATGACGATCACGGGGATCGACGCGAGCGCCGGGGTCGACTTGAGCGCCGAGAGCACCCGCCAGCCGTCCATCTCGGGCATCAGGAGATCGAGCGTGATCACATCGGGAAACAGCGTGCCGGCGAGGCGCAGCCCCTCTTTCCCGCCCGGCGCGAGCGCCACGTGGTGGCCGAGCGCCTCGATGTGCCGCTTGAGCAGGTCGCGCACCGTGACGTCGTCATCCACCACGAGGACGAGCCGCTGCACGTCCCCTTGACCCGGTGTCCACGCCTCGACGCCGGCGCGGCCGTGGCCGTCCAGCGCGCCGTTCCGCGCAGCGGCCTCGTCGGCTGCCGCCGCGAGCGGCAGCCGCACGCTGAACGTGGAGCCTTTGCCGGGCTCGCTCGTCACGTCGATGGCGCCGCCCATGAGCTCGACAAGCCGCTTCGTGAGCATGAGGCCCAGCCCGGTGCCGCCGTACCTGCGCGACGTCGACGAGTCGGCCTGGACGAACGGCTGGAACAGCCGCTTCAGCTGCTCCTCCGTCATCCCGATGCCCTCGTCCTCGATCTGCAGGTGCAGCGTCGGCCGGCCGGACCCGCCCTCGACCGCGACCCGCACCCGCACGGCGCCGTCGGCGGTGAACTTCGCCGCGTTGCTGAGCAGATTGTAGAGGATCTGCCGCGTCCTCCGCGGGTCGGCGTGCAGGGTGATCGCGCCGTCGGGGCGGTGGATCGAGAGCGTGTTCCGGTGCTGCGCGACCAGCGGGCGCACGGTCGAGGTCACCTCGTCGAGCAGGGTTTGGACGTCGAAGGACTCGGGGTGGAGCTCCATCCGGCTCGCCTCGATCTTCGACATGTCGAGGACGTCGTTGATGAGGCCGAGGAGGTGGGTGCCGGCCTGATGGATCTTCTTCAGGTCCGACACGAACGCGTGGTTGCCGAGGTCGGTCGCGTCCTCCTGGAGCATCTCGCTGTAGCCGAGGATCGCGTTGAGCGGCGTCCGCAGCTCGTGGCTCATGTTGGCGACGAACTGGCTCTTCGCCAGGTTCGCGCGCTCGGCCGCCCTCGCCATGGCCTCGGCGTGCGTCTTGGCCTCGGAGAGCTGCCGGTTCACGACCTCGGCCCTCTCCATCGCCTGGGACAGCGCCCGCTCCGTCTCCTTGTGCAGGGCGATCTCCTGCTGCAGCTGCTCGTTCTGCCGATCCAGCTCCTCCTCGACGAGCTCCCGGCTCTCCCAGGAGAGGACGAGCCACCACGCGCCGACGCCGATGAGGACCACGACCGCCGAATAGAGCTTGATGAACGCGGCGAGGACCTCCGGCCGCGCCTCGGGGGTCAGAGCAGCGCTCCAGTAGAACAGCCAGAAGAGCGCCCCGACGACGCCGGCCATGGCGAGGAACACGAGCGCGAAGCGCAGGAGCCGCGACGAGAGCCGCGCCGACAGCCGCTCCGCCACGAAGGCGCGGAGCGCCGTCGCCCGGCGCGCGTCGACCCCGGCCCGCGGCGTCTTGCAGACGTCGTGGCAGCGCGCGTCCAGCGTGCAGCAGAGCGAGCAGATCGCCCCCTCGTACACGGGGCAGTACGCCATGTCCTGCGGCTCATAGCCGTGCTCGCAGACGCAGCACTGCGCGATACCCTGGTCCTTGTCGTTCGAGAAATGGGTGTTATGGCGGGCGATGTAATACTTGCCCTTGGTGAGCCAGGCGATGGCGGGGGACAGCGCGAACGCGAGGCCGAGCGCGATGAACGAGGAGTACGCCGCGGCGACGGGGCCGAACACCCCGGCGAAGCAGAGCATGGACGCCGCGGCGCCCACGCCCATCGCGCCGACCCCCACCGGGTTCACGTTGTAGAGGTGCGCCCGCTTGAACTCGATGTACCGCGGGCTCAGCCCAAGGGGCTTGTTGACGACGAGGTCGGCCACGATCGCGCCGATCCACGCGATCGCGACGCTGGAGTAGATCGCGAGCACCTTCTCGAGGGTCTGAAAGACCCCGAACATCATGAGGAGGAGCGCGATCGCGACGTTGAACACGAGCCACACGACGCGGCCGGGGTGGCGGTGCGTGAGCCGCGAGAAGAAGTTCGACCACGCGAGCGACCCGGCATAGGCGTTGGTCACGTTGATCTTGAGCTGCGAGACGACGACGAACGCCATCGCCACGAGGAGGACCACGCTCCGGTTCGAGAAGACGTGCTCGTAGCCGGCCAGGTACATCACCACCGGCCGGAGCGCCGCGTCCATGCTCGAGCCCTGCCTCACCGCGAGCGACGCGAGGAAGGCGCCGGCCAGCTGCTTGGCGCCGCCGAGGAGGATCCACCCCGGGCCCGCGAGGATCAGCGCGATCCACCACAGGCGGCGGTTCGATCTCGTCCTGTCCGGCATGAACCGCAGGTAGTCGACCTGCTCGCCGATCTGCACGATGAGGGAGAAGCTCACGTTGGCCGCGAGGCCGAAGAGGAGCGGGTCGAACGCGTTGCCGCTCGGCGACCTGCCGGCAAAGCTGGTCCAGCCGGACAGCGCCTCCGGGTCCTTCTGGAGCACGAAGACGAACGGCAGCGCCATGAGCACGAGCCACAGCGGCTGGGTCCAGAGCTGGAACTTGTTGATCAGGGTCACGCCATAGAGCACGAGCGGGATGATCACCGCCGAGCACACGAGGTACCCGGGCACGAGCGGCAGCCCGAAGTAGAGCTCGAGGGCCTGCGCCATGATGGCGGCCTCGAGGGCGAAGAAGATGAACGTGAACGACGCGTAGATGATCGACGTGATCGTCGAGCCGATGTAACCGAACCCGGCGCCTCGCGTCAGGAGGTCCATGTCGAGGTTGTAGGTCGCCGAGTAGTAGGTGATCGGCAGGCCCGTGAGGAAGATGACGGCGCTGCAGACAAGGATCGCCCAGAGCGAGTTCGTGAATCCGTAACTGACGATCAGCGAGCCGCCGATGGCCTCCAGCGCCAGGAACGAGATGCCGCCGAGCGCCGTGTTGGCGAGGAGCGCCGGGGACCACTTCCGGAACGACCTCGGCGCGTAGCGGAGGGAGTAGTCCTCCATGGTCTCGTTGGCGACCCAGCTGTTGTATTCGCGCCTCTCCCTGACGATGTTGTGGATGACCTGCATGGCCTGCCGCTCCGCGCCGCCGCGGCACGCCGCGGCCAGGCGCACTTGTGTTCACGGACCCTCGCCCCGCGACGCGCCCCGGCCGGAGCGGTCCCCCTCGCTCAGCCCCCGCCCTGCTCGTTCGCGGCGCCCCGCGCCGCGCGCTGCGCCTCGTCCGCGCGCGCCCGGTGCTCCCGGAGCAGCGTGACATACGCCTCCTCGCACTGCCTGAGCCGCTTGAGCTCGAGACAGGCGCGGATGCGCGCCTGGAGCAGGACCATGTTGAACGGCTTGGTCACGTAGTCCTCGGCGCCGCACTCGATGCCGCGCGCCACGTCGCCGAGCTTGTCGGACGCGGAGAGCAGGACCACCGGCGCGAAGCCGAGGCGCCCCTCGCCCCTCAGCTTCTCCAGGACCTCGAGGCCGTTCAGGTCCGGCATGACGAGATCGAGCAGGATCAAGTCATAGTCGTTCTCGCGGATGAGCTGCAGCGCCGTGCGCCCCCCGGGCGCCTGGTCCACCTCGTACCCCCGCCGCTCGAGGCACGAGGTCAGCATGTCGCGGTTCATGGAGTTGTCGTCCACGATGAGCAGGCGCCCTCCGATGCCCCCGGCCCTGGTCTGGGGGAGCAGCGCAGGAGGGGGAGGCTCGTCCTGGCCGAGCGGCAGCCCGAGCCACGGGGCCTTCGGGAGGCCGCTCTGCGAGTACCCCGCGATGAGGTTGCGCAGCATCACCCCCGCCGCCTGGATCCTGCAGAGGATGGGGATCAACGCGAAGCGCTCCTCGCGCTCGAACCGCGAGAGCAGCTCCGCGCAGAGAGGCTCGATCTTGCTCGTGTGCGGCTCGGTGGCGGCGTTGAGCTCGCGCAGGCTGCAGAGCAGCGCCTGCGAGTCGCGGCTGCCGAGGGCCTCCTCCGAGATGCGCTCGTCGACCTGGGTGAGCACGAAGGCCCCGATGCCCCGGAGCCCGTTGAGCGCGTCGAACGTGCTCGTCGGCGCGTCGAGGGGCAGGCACTCCAGGAGGTGGTCGCCGTAGCCCACGATCGCGGTGAGCGACGTGTGGAGCTCGTGGCGGAGGTGCGCGACGAGCGATCTCCAGAGCTCCTGTCGGCCAGGCCTGTCGCTCACCGCGGCGCCGCGCCCGGCGAGGGGATCGGCCGGGCGCTTCACGGCGACTCCCGGCCGAGCAGCGTCTGGATCTTCGCGTCGAGGCGCTCGATCTCGACGGGCTTGATGTCGTAGTCGTCGCCTCCCGCCTCGATGGCCTGCTCTCTGTCGCTGGTCATCGCGTGGGCGGTGAGGACGATGATGGGAATGTCCCTGGTGCGCGTGTCTCCCTTGAGCCGACGGGTGGCCTCGAGGCCGTCGATGTTGGGCAAGCCGACGTCCATGAGGATCAGCTGCGGCCGCCTGGCCCGCGCCATCTCCACCCCCGACTCGCCGTCCACGGCGGTCACCACGGCGTATCCACGGCGAAGCAGGCGTCGCGATAACATGTCACGGTTCATCTCGTTGTCTTCGACGAGGAGAATGGTGGTCATGAGGTGGCCCCCTTGAAAGCAAGATCCCGCATCGCCCCGCCCGATGACGAACGCGGCCGCCGTCACGCCGACGCGCGCCAGGAGGTGGCGCCCCGCGCTGCCCGCGAGCGCCGCGTCGGCAGACCGCTATTCCGCCTTCAAGAGCTCCCGAGCGGTCGTGTCCCCCGTCAGCGCCGCCTTCGTCGAGTCGATGTCTCGTACGTTACGGTATCGGTTTTTGAGGGTCCATAGAAATCGTTGTTTGCTCCGTCACGAATGTGCTTCTCCGAGAGCGGGTGTCGTGTCCTCGGTTGGCGCCTCTCCCGGACGGGGAGCTACGTTGTGTCCAGCACGTGTCGAGCGGTGACGGGGAGAGCGGCGCGGCCGCGAGATGGCCTGTCGCAGGTGGGAGGAGTCGATTCAGGACGTACGCTGCCGGCGCGCGCCGGTCCCCGGGCGCTCAGCGCCGCGCGATCTCGACGATCTCGCGCACGCGCTGGCCGCCGATGTCGAAGCGCCCCTCGAGCCCCGCGAACACGAAGCTGTTCACGCGGCTGCCCCGGATCTCGCGGGCGGCGCTCGCGCCCCCGGCGCGCTCCAGGAGGAACATGTCGAGCCCGCCGCCGATGGATGGGCCGAGCGCGACGCTGTCCGACATGCGGACGTCGATCACCGCGCCGAGGCGCGCGAGCTCGACGCCGTGGGTGAGCGTGTCGCGCTGCCGGCCCGGCGCCGCGGACCAGAGGGCCCGGTAGCCGCTGCCCAGCGAGATCACCGGGTCGATGCGCTCGAACGGCGCGAGGTGAAACCGCGCCTCCACGCCCGCCGTGAGGCCGCGGACGTCGGTCTCGCGCCGGTCCGGGCCCATGGCCATGTACTGCTCGTAGCTCGACGTCAGGCCGAGGCCGAGCTTCGGCGTCGCGCGGTAGCCGAGCTTCACGGCCACGCCGGCGCCGGGGCCCGACACGTCGCGAAGGCGCCGCTCGCTCGCGATGTGGCCGAACCCCTGCGTGTATCCGGCGCCGACCCCGAGCTCGAGCGCGTTGCTCGGCGCCCTGAGCGGCGAGCTCAGGTAGCTCGGCGGGATCTCGCCCCCGAAATCCTGCGCCGAGGCGGCGCGCGCGCAGAGCACGCCGAGCGCGCCCGCGACGACCACGAACCCCGTGTTTGCCTTCATTGCGGATCCTCCTCGTTCGCGGCGCCACGAGGCGGCGGAGCCGATCCGCGATCCGCGCTCCATGCTGCGCGACCTGCGCCGCGCGACCCGCCCGGGGACGCCGCTCGCCGGGGCGCGAGCATCGCGTGTGCCACGGGGCGGCGCGCACCGCCTTCTCGGTCGCGGACGGGCGGCGCGGCGGCGCGAGAGGCCGCCCCGCCGCTCACCCCACGACGCCGCCACAGGGCCGCGGGCGTACCAGCTCGCCCTCGCGCGGCTCTTCAGCCGCCGGAGCCCCTTGTCGTTCGCAGGCCCGCCCCGAAGCCGCGGCGCTGCGGCGCCTACCTGTCCCGCAGGCTCGCCGCTTCGCTCAGCTCCTGCCCCCGACGAACGCCTCGTCCATCAGCATCTTCTGCTCGAGGAGGTGGCTCGCGCGCGAGCCGGTCGCGGGGCTCGCGCTCGGCGATCGGCTCACGCACGAGAGCGGCAGCCGGTCGCCGATGCGCTGCCGGAGCACCGCGAGGATGTAATACCAGGCCCCGTAGTTGCGCGGCTCCTCCTGCACCCACACGAGCGGCGTGCCGTCCTTGTAGGGCGCGAGCGCGTTCACGATCTCCTCGTTGAGCGGGAACAGCTGCTCCAGCCGCAGGATCGCCACGTCCTTGAGCCCGCGCGTCTCCCGCGCGAGCGCGAGGTCGTAGTAGACCTTGCCCGAGCAGAGCAGGACCCGCTTCACGTCGGCGGGATCGACCCCGCTCGTGTCGGGCAGCACGCGGTGGAACTTGCCCTCGGCGAGGTCCTTGATCGTCGACACCGGCCGGTGCGGGCCCTTCGACGTCGCCGGGACGCGCAGCAGGCTCTTCGGCGTCGCGATGATGAGCGGCTTGCGCCACGGCCGGTGCACCTGCCGCCGCAGCACGTGGAACAGCTGCGCCGGCGTCGTCAGGTTGCACACCTGGATGTTGTCCTCGGCGCTGTTCTGCAGGCAGCGCTCGATGCGCGCGCTCGAGTGCTCCGGCCCCTGGCCCTCGTAGCCGTGCGGCAGGTAGAGCACGATGCCGCTCAGGCGGTGCCACTTGTCCTCGCTCGACGTGAGGAACTGATCGACGATGACCTGCGCGCCGTTGAGGAAGTCGCCGAACTGCGCCTCCCAGATGACGAGCCCGTCCGGGTAGTCGAGGCTGTAGCCGAAGTCGAAGCCGAGCACCCCCGCCTCGCTGAGCGGGCTGTTGAACGCCTCGAAGCGGCCCGGCGCCTCGGCCACGTGCGACAGCGGCGCGTAGCGCGTGCTCGTCTCCACGTCGCGCAGCACCGCGTGCCGGTGGCTGAAGGTGCCGCGCTGCACGTCCTGCCCGGAGAGCCGCACCGGCGTCTTCTCGGCGAGCAGCGTCGCGTAGGCGAGCATCTCGCCCGTGCCCCAGTCGAACGGCTCGCCGGCGACGAGCCGATCGTGCCGCAGCTTGAGCGTCGGCAGCACCTTCGGGTGCGCCTTGAAGCCCTGGGGCAGCTCGAGGAGCCGCTCCGACAGCGCGATGAGCTTCTCGGCCGGCACGTTCGTCGGCACGTCCGGCGTCGCGTGATCGGCGCCGCCGCGGTAGTGCGACCACACGCCGCCCATCGAGTAGAGCACCGGCGCGAAGCCCTTCTGCTTCACCTCGTCGAGCGCGGCGGCGAGCGCCTCGCGGCGCCGCACGACGATCTCCTCGGCCTTCTCCTCGGTGATCTGCCCGAGCTCCATGAGGCGCCGGACGTAGACCTGCCGCACGGTCGGCTTCTTGTCGATCGCGGCGTACATCCGCGGCTGCGTGTAGCGCGGCTCGTCGCCCTCGTTGTGGCCGTACCGCCGGTAGCAGTACATGTCGATGACCACGTCCGAGCCGAAGCGCGCGCGGTAGTCGATCGCGAGCTGCGCGACGTGGGCGACCGCCTCCGGGTCCTCGCCGTTCACGTGGAACACCGGGACCTTGAGCATCCGGGTGATGTCGGACGCGTAGCGGGTCGAGCGCCCCTCCATCGGATCGGTCGTGAAGCCGACCTGGTTGTTCACGATGACGTGGACCGTGCCGGCGGTCGTGTAGCCGGGGAGGTTCATCATGTTGAGCGTCTCGGCGACGACGCCCTGCCCGATGAACGCCGCGTCGCCGTGGATGAGCAGCGGCATCACGCGGCGGCGCGCGTCGGGGGCGCCGTCGGCGAGCCGCCGGTCCTGCTTCGCGCGGACGCGCCCCTGCACGACGGGGTTCACGAACTCGAGGTGGCTCGGGTTGAACGTGAGCGTGAGGTGGACGTTGCGCCCGTTCTCGAGCGCCCGGTCGGTCGAGTAGCCGAGGTGGTACTTGACGTCGCCGCTGCCGAGGTGGCGCTCCGCCTCCTTGTCCTCGAAGGCCGCGAAGATCTCGCGCAGGCTCTTGTCCATGATGTTCGCGAGGACGTTGAGCCGGCCGCGGTGCGCCATGCCGACCACGATCTCGTCGACCTCGTGCGACCCCGCGCGCTCGATGATGAGGTCGAGCAGCGGGATGAGGCTCTCGGCGCCCTCCAGCGAGAAGCGCTTCGTCCCCGCCTCGTAGGACTTGTGGATGAACTGCTCGAAGATCTCGGCGTCGGAGAGCTTCGTCAGGATCCGGAGCTGCTTCTGGCGGTCGAGCGTCAGGCGGTTGCGCGTCGACTCCATCTGCTGCTGGAGCCACTGGCGCGCCTCGGGCTCCTCGATGAACGTGAACTCGACGCCGATCGAGCGGCAGTACGTCTCCTCGAGCCGGCGGATGATCTCGCGCAGCGTGAGGACGGGCGGCACGCCGGCGAGGTCGGTCGTCGGGAAGGCCAGGTCGAGGTCCTCGACGCGGAGCCCGAAGTTCGTCAGGTCGAGCTCGGGCGGCGTGGCGGGCGGCAGGCCGAGCGGGTCGACGTGCGCGAAGAGGTGGCCGCGCACGCGGTAGGCGTTCACGAGGGCGTACACGCGCGCCTTGAGCGCGGCCTCCGCGAGCACCTTCAGATCGCGCGACGTCTCGAGCGAGGTCGGGTGCTCGCTGAGCGTCTGCGCGAACGCGGCCTCCAGCGTCTTCGCGGCCTCGCCGTTCGTCTTGCCGTGCCCGTTCCCGGGCGCCGTCGACGGCCGCAGCACGTGAGGCTGGATGGATGGCAGCGCGGCGGGAGCGGGCAGCCTGATGGGCGCCGCCCCGCCGTTCTTGCTCTCGAAGAACGAGCGCCAGCCAGGGTCTACCGACTCGGGGTTCTCGAGGTACTGAGCATAGAGCTCCTCGACGAGCCCTGCATTGATTCCGAAATCAAGCTGCATCGTGTTCGTCGTGCAAATAACGCGGGTCGGGGCGGCACGCTAGAGTCGTTTTCCGATGGCTCCGGCGCATGGGGCGGATCATCGCTCGGACAAGGGGTCCGAGCGCCTGGAGAAACGGTAGGGAGAAGCGGTAGAAGGGGGCCCATGGATCAAGACCGCGCAACCCCGGGTCGAGGACCGGCGCCCGCCGTCCTCCCCTTCGATCGCTTCCGGGCCCACCTCTTCCACGACCCCGGCCTCGGTCTCTGGCTGGACGTGAGCCGGATTCACTTCGAGAAAGATTTTCTCTCCACGATGGAACCGCGCATTCAGGCGGCGCTCGCCGAGATGGCGGCGCTCGAGGGCGGGAGCATCGCGAACCCCGACGAGGACCGCCGGGTTGGCCATTACTGGCTGCGCGCGCCGGAGCTCGCGCCCGAGGCCGCGCTGCGCGCCGCGATCGAGGCGACGAACGCGCGGATCCTGAGCTTCGCGGCGGACGTGCACGCGGCGCGCGTGCGGCCGGAGCGGGCGGCCCGCTTCCGCAAGGTGCTCGTCGTCGGGATCGGCGGCTCGGCGCTCGGGCCGCAGTTCGTCGCGTCGGCGCTGGGGACGCCGGCCGACCGGATGCAGCCGTACTTCTTCGACAACACGGATCCTGACGGGATCGATCGCACGCTGGACGCGATCGGGGACGACCTCGGCGCGACGCTCGCGGTGATCGTCTCGAAGTCGGGCGGGACGAAGGAGACGCGCAACGGGATGCTCGAGCTCGAGGCGGCGTACCGGCGGCTCGGCCTCTCGCTCGGCGCGCACGCGATCGCGGTGACGGGGGAGGGGAGCGAGCTCGACAGGTTCGCGACGAAGCACGGCTTTCTGGCCCGCTTCCCGATGTGGGACTGGGTCGGCGGGCGGACGAGCGAGCTCTCGGCGGTCGGCCTGCTGCCGGCGGCGCTGCAGGGGCTGTCGATCGTGGAGATGCTGCAGGGGGCGCGCGAGATGGATGAGGTCACGCGCTCGAAGGAGGTGCTCCGGAACCCGGCGGCGCTGCTCGCGCTCGCCTGGTACTCGGCGACGGGCGGCGTGGGCCGGAAGGACATGGTGCTGCTCCCGTACAAGGACAGGCTCGAGCTCTTCTCCCGCTATCTCCAGCAGCTCGTGATGGAGTCGCTGGGCAAGCGGCTCGATCGCCAGGGCAAGGAGGTCTGCCAGGGGATCGCCGTCTACGGCAACAAGGGCTCGACCGATCAGCACGCGTACGTGCAGCAGCTGCGTGACGGGCTCGACAATTTCTTCGTCACGTTCATCGAGGTGCTCCGCGATCGCGCGCCCTCGCGCGGCGCGATCGAGGTCGACCCCGGCGTCACGACGGGCGACTACCTCTCCGGCTTCCTCCAGGGGACGCGCAAGGCGCTCAGCGAGAGCGGGCGGGAGTCGATCTCGATCACGATCGAGGCGGTCGACGCGCGCGCCGTCGGCATGCTGATCGCGCTCTACGAGCGCGCGGTCGGGCTGTATGCGTCGCTCGTGGGCATCAACGCGTACCACCAGCCCGGCGTCGAGGCCGGGAAGAAGGCCGCGCAGGTGGTGCTGGATCTGCAGGCCAAGGTGCTCGCGGCGCTGGCCGCCGGCGCGGGGCGCGCGCTGCCGATCGAGGAGATCGCGCGCGCGGCGGGCACCGACGACGTCGAGACGGTCTTCTGGATCCTGCGCCACCTCGCGGCGAACCCGGACCGCGGCGTCGTTCGGGAGGTGCCGCAGGGGGGCTCGCCGTTCGACGCGACGTACCGGCTGGCGCGGTGAGGGGGCATCCGCCCCGGGGGGGCGCTGCCTTGCGCAGGGCGGGCCCCGGCGGTGCGTGAGGGACGCAAGGAGGCGCCGGGAGCCGAGACGCGCTCCTGGCGCTCGCGCCTCAGAACTGGACGCGCAGGGTCCCGCCGGTCGGGCCGACGAGGAGCTCGGGGGTGTGGAGCGACACCTTGCGCGGGATGTCGCTGCGGACCCAGACCTGCTGGTTGGAGACGAGGCCCGCGACGAGCAGCGCGAAGCCCGTCACCTGGGTGAGCCCGTCGAGGAGCACGAGGGAGCCGGCGACCCGGCCGTCGTCGCTGGAGAAGTCGATGTCCTCGCCCGTGGCGAGCGTGATGAACGGGCCGCCCACCGGCACGAGCAGCGGCGCGTAGCTGCCGGCCCCGCTCTCTCCCTCGGCGAGGATGCTCCCGGCCGTCAGCGCGGAGAGCGCCCACGCGGTGCCGAGGACGATGGTCCCCGCGATCACCAGCCGGCGGCTCATCTGCGTCTCGAGGCGGTAGCCCTCCGGCGGCGGCTCGCGTTCCTTGAAGGGCAGCGTCCGCGGCATGCCGAGGATGACGGGCGGTGCAGTTGGCGCGTAGCCCGGCGGCGGCGGGTAGCCTGGAGGCGCGTAGCCAGGGGGCGCGTAGCCAGGAGGCGCGTAGCCAGGGGGCGCGTAGCCTGGAGGCGGGTAGCCAGGCGGCGCGTAGCCAGGCGGCGGCGGGTAGCCTGCGGGCGGCTGCGCGTCCTGCACGGGCGGTGCGACGCCCTCCGCGGCGGCCGGCGTAGCGAGCGCGAGCACGCCGAGCAGCGAGGCCATCGAGAGGACGGTGCGGATCGCGATCACGTGCGTCTCCCTTCGGGGTGAGAGCTCCCGGCGCAGGATCGCCGGCTCAGAATCGCCATCGGAGCTCCGCGGACGACGGGCCTATCGAGATCGCAGGCCACATGGACGCAGCGTGCTCGGGGCCGCGCGGGCTCACCGAGAACTGGCGCTCCAGATAGACCTCCTCGTGGGCGAAGCCGGCGGCATACAGGAGCAGCCCGCTCACCTGGAGCACGCTGTCCATCGTGAGCCAGAAGAGGCCCGCGCCCTCGACGTCCATGGTCGCCGTGCCGATCATCGGGCCGACGAACGGGATGAACAGCGGCCCGAACTCGTCGAAATCCTCCTCCGCGAGGGTCGCGATGCCCGCGACCGTGAACGAGATCGCGTACGGGACGCCGAACGTCAGGAGCCCCGCCCCGAGGAGCGTGCGGTCCGGCCTGGTCCTGAGCGCGTAGCCGCGCGGGATCGGGTCCCCCTCTTCGTACTGGATGGTCCGCGGGTTCGCCCACGGCGGGAGCGACGGCGGCGGCAAGTAGTAGCCCTGCGGAACGGGCACCAGCGCGCCGCCCGCAGGCGTGGGAGGAGCGCCCGCAGGCGTGGGAGGAGCGCCCGCAGGCGTGGGAGGAGCGCCCGCGGGCGTGGGAGGAGCGCTCGCGGGCGTGGGAGGAGCGCCCGCGGGCGTGGGAGGAGCGCTCGCGGACGTGCTGCCGAGCGCGGGCCCCGGCGGCGCGGCCGGCACCTGCGCGGCCGCCGGTGCGGCCAGCCCGATCAGCGCGGCGAGCAGCGCAGCGGCCTGCGCGCAGCGGGCGCGCGGCGCTGCGAGGCGGCGACGCGGCACGATACTCCCTTCCGTTTGCCCGATCGGCATGCTGGCTCCCGTCGCGCTCGCGCGGCGACTCCAAGGAACTGCGGGTGGCTTCGGTGCAGCGAGGCCAGGATACGCGGACTGCTCGCGAACTCAACGAGGCGCGCACGATGTCCGCGCGTCGCGGCGGGGTGCGCCCGAGGGCGCACCGCGCAGCGCGAGCGCAGCCGCCTCCTCGGCGAGGTCCGCGCCGTCGAGCCGGACGTCGGGCTCGAACCCGCGCAGCTCGGCGAAGTCGCCGAGCGGGTCGCGGAAAGCGCGGGTGCCGAACGAGAGGGTGACGCCCGAGCGCGGGAGCCGGAAGAACGCGATCTCGCCGACGCTCATGCCGCCGCGGGTGTTCTGCCCGGCCACGAGGACGCCCGGGATCTGTCGGACCAGCGCGAGCAGCATCTCGCACGCCGACGCGCAGCCGCGGTCGACCAGGAAGACGGCGCGCCCCTCGAGCGGCCCCGCCGCCCGCCCGCGGATCTGCGCGCCGCGGGTCGTGAGGTCGGCGCGCGGCGCCGTGGCGCCGCGGTCCACGGCGCGCGCCCGCAGGGTCCCGGCGAGGCGCTCGAGCGCGGCGAGGTGATCGACGAAGCGCGGTCGCGCCTCGTCCGGGACGTCGCCGCGAGCGAGCCGCCGGCGGACGCTGTTGGCGCGCCCCTCGGCCGCCGCGACGGAGAGGACCTCGCGCTCGTCGAGCGCGCAGAGCGGCGCGTCGGTGAGCGCGAGCGCGAAGCGCTCGGCGAAGAGGTAGTTGCCGCCGGCGTTGCCGCGCAGATCCACGACGAAGGCGGGCGCTCGCCGCAGCTCGGCCGCGAGCGCAGGGAGCGCCGCCAGCGCCGGGGCGGCGGCGCTGCTGAAGGTGCGGATGGCGAGCACCGGGACGCCATCGCGGCTCCGCGTGAGCTCGACGGGCGGGCCGTGGCCGAGGCGGCGCGGCGAGTCGAGCCGCCGCGGAGGGGCATCGCGCCGCCACGGAGGGGCCGCGAGGGGCGCGGTCTCGGCGGCGGCCGCGCGCTCGAGGCGCGGCGCGGGCGGCGGGGTCGCGGGCGGCGGGGTCGCGGGCGGCGGGGTCGAGGGCGGCGGGGTCGAGGCCAGCCAGAGCGGCGCGCGGCCGCCGTGGCCGAACGCGAGGTGGCCGTCGGGCGCCGCGAACACGTCGCGGAGGAGCCGCGCGAGCTCGCCGGGGCGCCACGCCGCGCGGCTGCGGAGCGCGCCCTGGGCCCGGGCGATCGCGAGCGGCGAGGGCGACGGCGAGCGCCCGTCGAGGCCCGCGTAGGCGTGCTCGAAGGCGTAGCGCGCGTCGTCGAGATCGCGGAGCGCCTCGGCCGCGGACACGGTCCGCGGCTCGCCGTCGAGATCACCGTCGGCGATGCGCAGGCTCCGGAGCGGCGCCGGCTCCGTCGCGGGGGAGAGCGCCGGCGCCGGGGCGCAGGAGAGCGCGGCGCAGGAGAGCGCCGCGCACGCGAGCAAGGCGCAGGAGAGCGCCGCGGTCGCGGTCGCGGCGCGGCGCGGCCGGCGGAGCGAGCTGCTGGCGGGCATCGCGCGCGAGGTTGCGACGGCGCGCCTCGCCGGCGCAACCGGAGCCGCTCGGGCTCGTGAAGCAGGTCACGGCATCCGAGCGAGATCCAGGGCTCCGGCGCGACGGCGAGGCGCCCCCGAGGTCGAGCCAGGCGCCTGCGGCCCCTGGCTCTGGATCCGGAGACCGATCTCGTGCTCGCGAAGATCTCCGGCTGCGAGGAGCCGGGCCGCTGCTCCGCCGGCGGATGCAGGAGCAGCACGGCGGCGCGCGGCGCGACGCCCGTCAGGGCGCGTCGGAGAGCCGCGCGACGAACCCGTGAGGCTCCGCGTCGGCGTGGCTGCCGAGCCGCTCGTCGAGCCCGAGCTCGAGGGGTCCGGTCAGGTTCCCCGCGACGTAGACGGGACCGCCGCGCGCCCCGCCCGCCGCGACGACGCGCAGGTCGGCGGCGCCGTCCCCTTCGAGCGTCGACGCCGAGACGACGTTGCCCGCGCCGTCGAGCCTGATCAGAAACCCTGCCTGCTTCCCCGGCCGGACCGCGAGCTTCCCGGCGGCGCCCAGGTCGATCTCGCCGGTGAACAGCCCCGTGACGTAGATCGCGCCGGCGTCGTCCACCGCCACGCCGGCCGCCGTCTGGATCGCCGCCGCGTCGCCGAACCCGCGGCTCCACACTGTCCCGTGCTCCGAGACGCGCGCCACGAAGGCGTTGTCCGTGCCGCCCGCCTCGGGCATTCGCGGGCAAGGGTCCTCGAAATCGAGCGCTCCGGCATAGCTGCCGGCGATCACGACGTCGCCGTCCGGGAGCCCTGCAGCGCCGTGCGCCGCGACGCGCTGAGCGCCCTCGAGGCGCAGCATCGTGACCTTCTGCGGAGCGCCGTCGCTCGACGCGTAGCGCGCGACGAAGATCCCGCGGCCCTCCGCCGCGCGGGGCGTATCTTCGCCGAACGCGACGGAGCCGCGCGTCGTGTCGTAGTCGCCCACCACCGCCACCGACCCCGCCCCCGACGTCGCGCCGGCGACGAGCGCCCTGACGGTCACGCCCGCTCGCGTCCCGAGGTTGCGGTCCCATTTGCACGCACCCCGCGCCGGCTCGAAGGCGGCGACCAGCACGGACTCCTCCGTCACGGTGCGCTTGAAATTGCACGGGCCGAAGCTCCTGCCCTTGTCCACTGACTCGACGGCGAAGACGACCGCATCGGAGGTCACCGCGAGGCCCCGCGCGGCGGTGCCGCGATCGGAGTCGATGCTCCACGCCCAGGCGCACCGACCCGCCGCATCGAGCGCTGCCACGAAGCTGGGCCGGGTGGTCGTGGCGCCCCCGTGCGGGCCGACGTGACACCGCGCATCGGTGAGGTCGACGCCCTGCGCCGACTCCCCGGCGACGACCGTGACGCCCGCCCCGATGGCCAGGTGCGTGCCCCAGACGCCCGGCGCCGACAGGCCATACCCGCTCTGGCGCACCCCGGTGGAGCTCCACCGCGCCACGGTGAACGAGGCTGTCTCGTTGACGAGGGCCGTCACCGCATCGTCCAGGGCCGCGATGTCCCCCACGTCCACGCCGATCGTGTCGCCCCAGAGGCCCGACGGCGCCGCGATGGCTCCCGGCCTCGCGCCGTTGCAGGCGAGGTCCCCCCCTCCGCTGTCGGCGCCGCCGCCCCCTCCAGCACCCCCGCTGACCGCGGAGGAGCCGCCCGCGGAGGAGGAGGGCGCGCCGTCATCGATCTCGCCTGGATCGGCCTCACCGACCTCGAGGCCGATGAGGGCGTTGCAACCTCCCGCGCCCGCGGCGAACAGCCCAGCGCAGAACACAGCCCGGACCCTCGTGAGAGCGCGCTTCATTGCGTCGACCTCTATTGCACGGCGCAGTCGTGGCCGCCATGAGGCGAGCGCAGACTCAATGACCGGTCCTCTCGAACACGCAGTGTGCCTGAGTCCGGGCCGGCAGAGCGTCATGCGGCCCCGGACGGGGCGTCTCTGCTGCTCACGACGTCTTCTGGAAACACAATGTTGCGCGCGGATCAACAGAGCCGCCCTTGAAGTCGACCGCAGGGATCCCCTTACGCCTCATGGCCGCTGAGGCCGTACGGGACGCGAGCGCGGCGCCGGCGCTTCCAGCTGTGCTCGCCGCGATCGCGGATCAGCGCATGCCCGAGAGCCTCGCGACGAACCCGTGCGATTCCGGATCGCCGTCGCTGCCGAGCGGTTTATCGAGCCCGGGGAGGTCGAGGGTCCCCGTCACGGCGCCTGCGACATAGAGAGGCTCGCCGGATGTCCCGCTCGCCGCGACGACCCGCAGGGCGACGGAGCCGTCTCCCTCGAACCGGGCCGCCGAGATGAGGTTGCCTTGGGCATCCAGCCTCATCAGGAATCCCGCCCGCTTCCGGGAGGTCGTGAGCATCCCGGCGCTCCCCAGCGCGATCGCGCCCGTGAACTCGCCCGTGACATAGATCGAGCCACCCTCGTCCACCGCCACGCCGGCGGCGACCTGGCTCTCCGTCGCGTCGCCGAACCCGCGGCTCCACACGACGCCATCGTCCGAGACGCGCGCGATGAAGAAGTTCTCCGTCTCCCCCGCGTCGGGCAGCGCCGGGCAGCGATCGCCGAAGCTGATGCGCCCGCGGTACGTGCCGGCGATCACGACGTCGCCGCCCGGGAGCAGCGCGGCCCCGTGCTGCGCCACCTGCTGATCGCCGTCGAGGTTCAGCGGCTTCACGTCCTGCAGGGCGCCGTTGCTCGACACGTAGCGTGCGATGAAGACATCGCGGCGCTGCGAGGCGAAGGGGGTGTCTCCGCCGAACGAGACGTCTCCGCTGAGCGAGTCGTAGTCGCCCACGACGGTCAAGAGCCTCGACCCTGACCTCGTGTCGGCGGCGATCGCCTTGACGGTCACGGCCGCTCGCGGTCCGAGGCGGCGCTGCCACCTGCACGCGCCGTCCGCCGGGTAGAGCGCGGCGAGCAGCGCCGAATCCGCCGGGATGTCCCCGGGCGCGCACGGCCCGAAGCTCCTGCCGGCGTCCGACACGTCGACGGCGAAGACGACCGCCTCGGAGGTCGCCGCGAGGCCGCGCGCGGTGGTGCCGTGCTCGGCGTCGACGCTCCACACCCACCCGCACTTGCCCTCTGGACCGAGCGCTGCCACGAAGCTCGTCGTGAAGGCGGTCCCGAGCAGAGCAGGGCCGACGCGGCATGCGCTGAGGTTCCCGGTGGGCAGGTTGACGGCCCCCTCGGACTCCCCGGTCACATAGGTGAAGTCACTGCCGGCAGCCAGGTGCAAACCCCACACGCCCTTCGCCGCCAGCCCGTACCGGCTGTCGCGCGCCCCGCCGGCGCTCCACTTCGCGACCGTGAACTGATACGCCGCATCGTCGAGGACATCCGTGACGACGGCCGTCAACGCGCCGCCCGATGCGGCGAGGTCGCCCACGTCGAAGCCGAGGGTCTCGCCCCACTCGGCCGCCGGCTCGATGATGGCGCCCCCGGCGTCGCTGCACACCGGGCTCCCGCCGCCGCTGCCCCCGCCGCCGCTGCCCCCGCCGCCGCTGCCCCCGTCGCCCGAGCCCCCGCCGCCCGACTCTCCGGCGCCGGAGCCACCCGCACCGGAGCCACCCGCGCCCATGCCGCCCGTTCCCATGCCGCCCGTGCCCGAGCCGCCCGTGCCCGAGACCTCCGAGGAGGAGGTCGCGCCCGGGGCCGCGCCCGCGCCGGCCTGCGATGAATCCAGCTCGCCGACCTCGAGCCCGATGAGCGCGTTGCAGCCGCCCGCCACGGCGGCGAACAGGCCGGCGCAGGACACGACGGATCGGATCGTACGAGGTTCGCGTTTCATCGGATCGGCTCTCCGCTGCGTGGCATCCCCGAGGCCGCCATCGCGCCGGCGCGGGTCAATGGCAGGCCCTGAGGTATGTATCGTAGGTGATGACGGACTGGCAGGTGAGGTTGCAGGACCCGAACGGGCCCCGTCCCCCGCACGGGACGTCCGACAGAAACACGTTGCTCGCCACGCCACACACGAGGAGGCCGGTGCATTTGACCGCGCCGAACTCCGGCTCTGCCGCGCCGCTGCAGTCGTAGTCGAAGCCGCCCCCCGGCCTGATCGGCGTGTCGTAGAACACGCTGGGCTGGCCGGGGTGGACCGAGGGGTTGTCGTCGTTGCAGTCGTCGCCGCCCTCGCACGCGGTCGAACGATAGCCGTCTTCGTCGGCGTCGCAGTTGACGCTGCCGCCCCCCCCGGAGCCGGAGGCGGCCGAGCTGGAGCTCGCGCTGGAGCTCGCCGCGCCGCCGCCGGAGCCGGAGACGGCCGAGGTGGAGCTCGCGCTGGAGGTCGCCGCGCCGCCGCCCGCGCCGCCGCCGCCGCCGTCACCGCCCGCGCCGCCGGAGCCGGAGCCTGCCGCGCCGCCGCCGTCCCCGCCCGCGCCGGAGGTCACCGCGCCTCCGCCGGAGCCCGCCGCGTCCGAGGACGAGGACGAGGCGGCGGTGCTCGCCGACGACGTGGTGGCGCCGGCTCCGCCAGCGCTCGCGGCGCTCGTGTCGTCGGTGAACGTGGCGTCGGGGAAATCACACCCCGCGGCGGCGCTCAGAGCGGCGGCGGCGGCGGTGGGGAGAGCCAGGTGGAAACATCGGTAAAGCGAGCGCATGCATGAATGGAAGCTGCCGATCCCACCGGCGTCAACCGGCGGCTGGATTATGCGCCGCGCCGCGCCGCACCGTGGCAGGCTCTGCGGTGTCGTGTGGAAATGTCGTGGACTGTTCGCCGGGCGCGCGCTCGAGGCCGCGCGCGGCGGTCACGGCATGCCCTTCAACCGAGCGATGAACCCTTCTCCCGGCGCCTGGATGGGATGGTCGTTGATGGGCACGAGAGGGGACGTGTCCGTCAGCTCACCCGCGATGGTGAGCGGATCGCCGAGCGTCGCGCCCGGCGCGACCGACCAGACAGCCACGGTGCCGGCCCCCGCGAGCGTGGTGGCCGAGAGGACGTTGCCGCCCGGACTGAGCACGATCAGATAGCTCGACAGGTGATCCGCCTCGGCCGCGAGCCTCTCGCCGGGCCCCAGAGGGATCTCGCCCTCGAGCGTCCCCGCCACGTAGATCGAGCCGTCGCTGTCCACTTCGAGGCTGACGGCCATCTGATCTGCCGCGGCGTCGCCGAATCCACGGCTCCAGACCACTCCACCCTTCGAGACGCGCGCGACGAAGGTGTTCTCCGTATTCCCCGCCTCCGGCAGGAGCGGGCAGTCGTCCTGGAAGCTGAAGGACGGCCCGGTGTACGTCCCGGAGATCACGACGTCGCCGCCCGGGAGCAGCGCGGCTCCGTGTCGCGCCGCCGACTGGCTTCCAGGGGCCCTGAGCGGGATGACCTCCGTCACCTCGCCGTCCTCGAGCTGGACGCGCGCCACGAACAGGTCGCGATCCGGCGTGGCGGGGAGCTCTTTCGTCTGGATCTTGATCGCCCCCTCCGGCGCATCGTAGTCGCCGACGACGAGCACCTCCCCGGTCTCCGGGGCGGCGACGAGCTCTTCGACGCGCACGGTCGCGGTGGTCTCGAACGCGAGATTCCAGATGCACATGCCGTCCGGGTCAAGCCCCACGAGCTCCGTGGACCCGCGCTCGTCGCCGGTCCCGAGGATGCAATCGCCGGTGCTCGCGCGCGCCGCTCCCGACACCGAGACAGCGAACACGACCCGCTTGGGCGTCGCCGCCAGAGCGATGGGGGAGGTGTTGAGCGCGGCATCGACGCTCCAGATCCATTTGCATTTGCCCAGCTCGTCGAGCGCCGCCAGAAAGCTCGGTTTACGCCCGGTATCGGCGTGCGCGCCGACCGAGCACCCGCCATCGGGCGTGAGCAAGGTGAACGGCGCATCCGACGACCCGGTCACGTAGGCGACGTCCGAGAGGACGAGGAGGTGCTCGGGCCAGACGCTGCCGGGCAGGTCGCCGGTCCGCATCCCGTACGCGCCGTCGAGGGTCCCGGAGGGGTCCCATCTCGCCACCGAGAACCCGACCTTGTCGGACGCGGTGGCGACCCCTCGGCTTTCCTTGACGATCGCCGTCACCGCGCCGTCCAGCGCCGCGATGCCGGCGACCGACAGGCCCGACAGCCGTCCCCACGCGCTCGACGGCGCGCGGACAGCCCCCTCGCGGACATGGCTGCAGAGCGCCTCCTCCCCGCCGCCGCCACCCCCGCCGCCGCCGCCACCCCCGCCGCCGCTGCCACCCTCGCCGCCGCCACCCCCGCCATGGCCGCCGCCGCCCGCGCCGCCCGCGGACACGCTCGCCGACGTCGCGCCCGCGCTGCCGGACGATGAGTCCAGCTCGCCGACCTCGAGCCCGATGATCGCGTTGCAGCCCCCTGCGGCCGCGACGACGAGCAGCCCGGCGCAGAACAGGGGTCGAGTGCTCATGAGATCGCGCGTCATCTTCCCGCCTCCCGTGGCGCGGCGCGTGCGGCCGCCGTCAAAAGATCACCTTCGCCACGGCGCCTCCCGGCACCACGCCCACCATCGCCCTGGGGGCCGACGACGCCTGCGCCGGGGAAGGCGCCGTGAAGATGAGCACCGCGCCGGCGCCCAGCGCCGCCGCCCCGACGAGGAACGCGACCGTCGAGATCGTCCCTGCGGTCGCGCCCTGCTCCTGCAGCCGGATCCCCTGTTCCCCGCAGACGTTGGCCTCGTTGCAGTAGGCCTCGGCGTCGCCCTTCTTCCCGAGCGCGCGCAGCCCGAACGCGGCGCCGAGGCCGATCCCGACCGCGCCGACGCCGGCGCCGATCCAGCCGGCCGTTCGCCAGGTCGAGCTCCCCGTTCCTTGCGAGCCCTCCTTCGGGGGGAGCGCGGGCCCTGCGCTCGCGCCGCCGGCCGCGGGCTCCTCCGGCGCAACGACCAGCTCGGCCTGCGCGCCCTCGGCGAGCTGCGCCGTGAACGTCTTCTGCTTCCGGCCCGGCGCCGTCGCCGTCACCTGGACCTCGCCCGGGTCCACGGGCAACGGCGCGCCCAGCGAGCCCGCGCCGACCGGGATGCCCGAGCGCCGCACGGCGGTGTCCACCGGCGCGCCGGGCGCGAGCCGGATGGTGAGCCTCGGCACGCGGCCCTCCAGGGCGGCGGCGCGCGCCTGCGCGATGGGGCGCCGGTCGTCGTTCGCCGGCAGGTCGCGCGCGAGCTGCCGGAAGATCGACCATGCGGTCGCGATCTTGCCGCGCTTCTCCTCGCAGTCGCCGAGGTTGAGCAGCGCCCCGGGCGCCGGATCGAGCTCGTAGCTCTCCCGGAACTTCGGGCACGCGGTCTCGTAGTCCTTCGCCTGGAGCGCCGCCCTGCCGGCGTCGAACAGCGCCTCTGCCGCCGCGGGATCGCGCGCCTGCGCCGAGGCGTCGGGGCAGGCGAGGAGCGCGGCCCCTCCCAGGGCGAGCACCTCGGCCGGGAATCGTCTACGCGAGCTCAATCTACCCATCCGTGCGACCTCAACGTCTCCGGTTGTACGGGTCCTCTGCCGGCGTCGGCGCGGGCGTCGACGCGGGCGCCGGCGTCGGCGCGGGCGGCGTCTTCACCGGCGCGGTCGCGGGCGGTCGCGCCTTGCCCCCCGCGGCGGGCCTCGAGGTGGCCGCGGTCGCGCTCGACGGCGTCCCGGTCGCGGACGCGCTCGGCGTGGGCGCGGGCGGCGGCGTGGGCACGGGCGCGGACGGCGCGATCGCCGGGACCGCATCGCCGGACGGAGCGGGCTGCGCGCCCGCACCGGGCGAGCCCGCGCCGCCGGGTGGCTCCGGCTCTGCCCCGGCGTTCTCGGCTGGGCGCGGCTCGGCCTCCACCGCGGACCCGCTGGACGGGTGCTCTGCGTCCCCGCCCGGGCTCCCCCGCTGCGACCACACGAGCGCGACGAGGGCACCCACGGCCAGCGCGCCGGCGCCGGCCAGGATCGCGCCCAGGACCGCCGAGCGCGGCGCCGGGCGCTCCGTGCCGACCGAGCGCTCCACGACCGGCGAGACCGTGCCGGCGCTGGCCGTGCCGCCGCCGGCCGAGCCGGCGCTGACCGCGCCGCCGCTCCCCGGGCTCGCCGCGGTGAACTCCGTGCCGCGCGGCCCGCTCCCCGGGCCTCGCGCCTGCACGGTCGGGCGCCCGGGATCCGAGAACATGGGCGCGCGCCCCGGATCCGGGTGCGCGGACCTGCGCCCCGGATCCGGGTGCGCGGACCTGCGCGCCGGATCCGCGTGCGAGCCCGGGGCCGGGTCGAACGCCGCGCCCCCGCGCGCCTGGCGGAGCGCGCGCTGCATCGCAAGGGCGTTCGGCCAGCGCCGGTCGGGATCGAACGCGAGGGCCACGTCCATGACGGCGGCGATCGGCGGGGGGACGGCGGGCAGGACGCTGCCCACGGGCGGCGCCGGCTGGGTCATGGCGGCGAGCAGGAGCAGCGGGAATGTCTCGGCCTCGTGCACGTACCGCCCCGAGAGGAGCTGGAACATCGTGCTCCCGACGGCCCAGAGATCGGTGCGCGCGTCGACCTTGTCCCACTGTCCCCGTGCCTGCTCGGGCGGCATGAACTGCGGCGTCCCCATCAGGGTGCCGGCGCGCGTTGTCGCGTTGTTCGCCGGGGACGAGAGCTCGCGCAGCCGTGCGATGCCGAAATCGAGCACCTTCAGCTGTCCCTGGCGCGTGAGGAACAGGTTCTCCGGCTTGAGGTCGCGGTGCACGATCCCGCGCTCGTGCGCGACGGCGAGCACGTCGAGCAGGTCGTCGGCGATGCCGAGCACCTCGTTCACGCCGAGCATGCCGGTCGGCTCGCGCGCGCGGCGCGCCTCGACCGTCTCGCCCTCGAGCAGCTCCATGACCAGGAACACCGAGCCGTCGTCGGTCACGTCGTCGTCGAGCACCCGGACGATGCCCGGGTGGTCCACGCGGTTGGCGACGTAGCCCTCGCGCAGGAACCGCGAGCGCGCTTCCTGGTCCTCGGACAGCTCGCGGCGGAGGATCTTCACCGCGCCGCGCATCCCGTTGCGGTGCGTGCCGGCGTAGACCATGGCCATGCCGCCGAAGCCGAGCAGGTGCTCCAGGCGCCACTTGCCGCGCAGGACCTGGCCTACCAGCGCCTCCGGCCGGAAGCCCTCGGGTTCGACTCGGGTCATCGGCGAAGACCACCCCCGGTCGTGGCCACGGGGATCATCGCGGCGCCGGCCAGGCCGGCGACGCCCGCGCGGCGAGAGCGGCAGGGATGGCTGACGGGCGCGCGGGGCATGACGGGCGCATGTTACCCCGGTCTGGCGCGGCGGGGCGCGAAACCGTCAAGGTACGCCCGCGCCCGCGCGGTTCGGCGGCGCAGCGGAGCGGCGCGGGGCGCCCCTTGACGTCGCCCGCGAACGGGGACACTTCGCCGGCCTCACGGGGGCTCGTGCGAGCATGCGCAAGGCGGTGATCCACGCGGCGTTGATCCTCCTCGCCGCCGTTTCTTCGATTCATTGCGGCGGTGCGACCACCGACGGCGGCGCCCGCCACCCCGCGGGCCACGCGCGGGCGTCGCACCGGCCCGCGGGCGATGCTCACGGGCACCGGCCCGCGCCGGGCCGGCCGGCCATGCAGGCGCCGGACGAGGAGCTCCGCGCGGTCGCCGCGATCCACGGCGCGGCGGGGCCGTGGAGGCCGGCGTCGCGACCACGTATCGCCGCAGGTCGACCGGGCAGGCCGTGACCCTGCGCCCGTCGGCGGCCTTCCGCGCGCGCTTCCGCGACGTGCCGAGAGAGGCGCTGGAGGCGACCGGGACAGAGGTCCTCTCCTTGCCCGACGCGCCGGCCCGCCTCGGGCATCGCGCGTGACGCCGGGGAGCTCTGACGCTAGGCTGAGATCGCCGATAACGGAGCAGGAGGAAGCACCGTGCAAGCCGCCAAGATCCCCATCGTCATCCCCGCAGACCGTCGGGTAGAGCTGCAGGTGCCCGCAGACCTTCCAGAAGGTCCAGCGGAGGTGATCGTCCTCATCACCTCCCCGCAGAAGGCTGCGCCACTCGACAAGCGGGCAGCGCTTGGCATGGATCGGGGTACGGTCCAGATCGCCGATGACTTCGACGCGCCGCTGCCGGAGGACCTACAGCGAGCGTTCGATGGCGAGACATGAGGTTGCTGCTCGACACACACTGCTGGCTCTGGCTCGTCGCCGACCCCGAGAGGATCAGGCGCGACGTCGTGGAGATGCTCGTCGCAGAAGGTACTGACGTCTACATCTCGGCAGCGACAGCATGGGAAATTGTCATCAAGCACGCGCTCGGAAAGCTCTCCCTTCCCATCCCGCCCGCCGAATACATTCCTTCTCGCATGGCCGCCCTCGGTCACCTTTCTCTGCCCATCGAGCAACGGCACACCCTCCAGGTCGCCGGACTTCCCCCGCATCACAAGGATCCATTTGACCGGATCCTGGTCGCGCAGGCCCAGGTCGAGGACATCCAGCTCGTCACCGCCGATCGGCTCATGACGCCCTACGATGTCCGTGTGATCTGGGCAGATGCATGATCGTGCCCTGGTCGTCCCAGCTGATGGCGCCGTTGCCCGGCGCCTGGTCGTTCGCGATGTTGCTGAACCCGTGCTGGAGGTTGGCCGAGCCATGCTCCGGGGTTGACCCCGCAGGCTTCGACGATGGCCGTTGCAGCATGGAATGATGGCCGACCCATCATTCCATGCCGACGAAGCCACCCTCGACCTTGACCCCGCCAGGGGGAGTTCATGGTTCCCCGAACGACGGAGGCTTTCGGCTGGATGTGCACGGGCGCAGCGCCCCGGCGGCGGGGCCGCTGCGCCCCGCGAGGGCCGTGTGCTGCGCCGTCGCGGCGCCTCGTGGTATCTTGCGGCTCATGGAACGAGCCATCCAGGGCTCGCCGCCCGGCCTCGACGCTCGGCCAGCCGCTGGTGAGCACGTGGCCGTTCGCTATCAACAGGTGCATTCGTGTCGAAGGTTGATCTCAAGAGGGAACTAAAATATCTCTACCAGGCATCCGCGAAGGAGGTGGTTCAGGTCGAAGTGCCAACATTTCAGTTCCTCATGATCGACGGCGAGGGCGACCCCAACACATCACAGGGGTATGCCGAGGCAGTGGAAGCGCTGTTCTCCGTCTCCTACACGACGAAGTTCATGGTGAAGAAGGGGGCGCAAGGAATTGACTATGCGGTGATGCCTCTCGAAGGCCTCTGGTGGTCGGACGACATGTCCGTCTTCACCTCCGACGATAGGTCAAGGTGGAAATGGACGATGATGATCATGCAGCCTCATTTTGTGGAGGAGGCGGTGATTCAGGGGGCCATGGTGGAGGTGAGGCGAAAGAAGGCGCTCCCCGCGATGGACGCGCTCAGGCTGGAGAGCTTCACCGAAGGATCATGTGCTCAGATACTTCACATTGGCCCCTTCACTGAAGAAGGGCCGACCATCCAGCGAGTTCATGATTTTATTGGTACGCGCTCGGCGCTTGCAGGAAAGCACCACGAGGTATATCTGAGCGACATACGTCGCGCCGAACCGGCCAAGTGGAAGACCATCATCCGCCAGCCTATGGAGTGATAGCTGACCGATCGTTCAAGCCGACGCCGCTTCGCGGCACGGCTGAACGACGACGTTGGGCCGCCGTGCCCTGGCGTGGCGCGAGGTGGCTGCCCCCGTCCGCCATGGCGCCGCCACCCCTGATCTGGAGCTCTGCTCGCATTTTCCCGGCGTTTCGTGTCGGCATGGGGGGTGCTGAAGGCCGAGCGCCATGCCGACGCTCGAGCACAACGCCCTCGTCGAGATGTTCCGCGAGCACCCGGAGCTCGCGCCCCGCTTGCTCGCGACGCTCTTCCACGTCGAGGTGCCGCCGCACGCCTCGGTTGCGGTTGTCGAGTCGTCGCTCGACCAGCTCATCCCGGTGGAGTTCCGCGCCGATCTGGTGCTGGAGCTTCGAGACGAGAGCGACGCGCTCGTGCTGGCGATCGTCATCGAGGTGCAGCGCGACGTGGACCCGGACAAGAAGTACTCGTGGCCGGCGTACGTCGCGGTCGTGCGCGCCAGGAAGCGCTGCGGCACGATCGTCCTGGTGGTCGCGCCGGACGCCGGCGTGGCTGCCTGGGCGGCGGAGAACATCGACCTCGGCCTGGGCCGCGGCAACGTCGAGCCGCTGGTGCTCGGTCCGGCGGTCGTCCCCGAGATCACCGACCCGGCCGACGCGGAGAACGAGACGGAGCTCGCCGTGCTGTCGGCGGTGGCGCACGGCAACGGGCCGAGCGGGCTGACCGTGGTCCAGGCGGCGCTCGCCGGCCTCGGCCGGCTCGACCAGGCGCACGCGATGGTCTATTTTCAGCTCATCTGGAACGGGTTGCGGGAGCCGATGAGGCAGGCGCTGGAGGTACTGGTCATGGAACGGCAGATCGAAGGCGAGGCGACGTTTCCTCCGTTCGTGCAGAAGCTCGTCGATCGCGGCAAGCTCGAGGGCATCCGTGAGGGCGAGCTCAAGGGTATGCGTGAGGGCGAGCTCAAGGGCAAGAGGGACACGCTGCTGCGGCTGCTTGCGCGTGCAGGGATCGTGCTCACCGAGAACGAGAGCGCGCGCATCCAGGCATGCACGGATATCGCGACCCTCGACCGCTGGATCGATAACGTCCTCGGGGCGAAGACTGCCACCGAAGTGCTCTCCTGACGATGGCCGGACGCGGCTCAACAAGGCGATGGATCCGACGGGCCTTGCCGGCTGATTCATCGCGGGGCGTTGCGCGGGCGCGGGCGAGCTCGAATCCCGCTATTCAGACGACCTGGATCCGTGGAGTCTGCGAAACGAACGGCATCGACATCCACTACCTCCGAACTGGAGGCGCCAAGTATCCCGTCGTTCTGCTCCATGGATTGATGGGGAGCGGCGCGTGCTGGACTCCCCTGGCGCGGGCGCTCGAAGGTGAATTCGACGTCGTCATGCCCGACGCCAGAGGGCACGGCGGTTCGAGCGCGCCGCACCACGGATACCGGTACGACGATCACGCGAGCGACGTCGTGGGCCTCATCCGCGGCCTGGAGCTCTCTCGTCCGGTTCTGCTTGGCCACTCGATGGGCGGCATGACCGCCGCGGTGGTGGCGAGTCGAGGGGCGGGGGTCATCCGCGGCCTCATCCTTGTCGACCCGACGTTCTTGAGCCCCGAGCGCCAGCGCGAGGTGCGCGACAGCGACGTCGCCGATCAACACCGCCAGGCCCTCGGCTTGCAGAAGTCTGACCTCGTCGCGCAGGCCCGAGCTCGACACCCGCGTCGCTCGCCCGAGATCGTCGAGCTGCAAGCCGAGGCGAGACTGAAGACCCGCATGGGCGCGTTCGACGTCCTCACGCCGCCCAACCCCGAGTACTGCGACGTGGTGAGCGCGATCGACGTCCCGAGCCTGCTCGTCATGGGGGACAGCAGCCCCGTCGTCACGCTCGAGATGGCAACGGAGCTGCGGAGGCTCAACCCACGCGTACGAATCGAGCAGGTACAGGACGCCGGCCACGGCCTTCCATTTCAACAACCCGAGCGCCTGGGAGAGGTGGTCCTGTCGTTCTTGCGTCAGCTGGCTTAGCTGCTGCGGTCACTCGTCCGCTGTGCCGAATCGGGTGTTGCAGCACGCGCAGCACGCGCCCGCTGCTGGCGCAGCAAGGGGGCGACGTCGCGCTGTCCGTGGATGAGGTCGCCTACCTTGAGGGTCAGGTCATACCCCGAGGGCAAGGTCGTCCTGGGGGCAGCCTCTGCGCGGGCCGGGGGCGGCCCGTCGTGGTACAGCCCGTCTCCGACGTGAACGGCGCGAGCGATCGCCCGTCTGCGTCAGACGACGCACCTGGACCGCCGGCCTCCGCGCTCGATCGCGGGCGGCTCGGCTCGAAGGAGTGACGAATGAAGATCGGAATCATCGGTGCCGGCTTGATCGGCGGGTCGCTGGCGAAGCTGTTGGGGAAGCTCGGTCACCAGGTGGTGATCGCGAACTCGCGCGGGCCGGAAACGCTCCGCGAGCTCGCCGCCGAGACCGGGGCCACCCCCGTCACGGCCGCGGAGGCCGCGCGCGGCGGCGAGATCGTGGTCGTCACGATCCCCCAGCGCGCGGTCGTGGACCTGCCGAAGGATCTCTTCGCCGGCGTGCCCGCCGACGTGGTCGTGATCGACACAAACAACTACTACCCGGTCCGCGACGGCAGCATCCCGGCCATCGAGGCGGGGCAGGTCGAGAGCGCGTGGGTCGCCGAGCAGATCGGGCGGCCGGTGGTCAAGGCGTTCAACAACATCTACTTCGAGAGCCTGCTCGCGAAGGGCAATCCGAAGGGCACGCCGGGGCGCGTCGCCCTCCCGATTGCGGGGGATCCGCCGGAAGCGCGGGCGAAGGTCATGCGCCTCGTCGACGAGCTCGGCTTCGATCCGGTCGACGCGGGCGGCCTCGAGGACTCGTGGCGCCAGCAGCCGGGCACCCCCTGCTACATCCACGACCTCGACGCGCCTCGGCTGAAGGAGGCGCTCGCCGCGGCCGAGCGGAGCCGCGTCCCCGAGTACCGCAAGGCCTCGGACGACTGGCTGCGATCGCTCATCGCGTCGCAGAGCCCGAGCTGAGCCTCCGGGGAGAATTGAATTTCAACCCCGAGGGTGTCGAGAGCCGCCGGGGAGACCTTGCTGATCGCGGCGCTCGACGCATGGCGTGGTGCTCGCGGCTGCCCTTCGCCGATCACGATCCGGGCGGACGGAGCTGCTTGCTCCGCGGCGTTCACCACGCCGTGGTCGTCGCGCTCAGGTAGTGGCCGAGAGCGGTGTTCAGGTAGATGCGGTCGTCGGCCAGGGCCACGGCCCGAGGCGCCGCGTTGACCCCGAGCAGGCGGCTCTCCCAGGTGTCGCCGTCGTCGCGCGACATGGCGATGCCTTGTCCGAAGGCGAAGACGTTGCCCTTCGAGTCGACAAGCACATTCCAGGCGTCGGCGGTGACCTCGGTGAAGGAGACGCCCCTGTCGATCGAGCGGAAGATGCCCTTGGAGGAGCCGAGGAACAGGTGGCCGTTCGGGGCGGCCGCGAGCTTGACGTAGGTCTCGTCGTTGTCGAGGGGCACGCCGTCGAGGGGCTCGAACGTCCTGCCGCCGTCGAGCGAGCGAACCAGAGACCGTGAGCCATGAGCGTAGAGATCGCCGTTGTCGGTGAAGACGACCCCCGTGATGTCTCGTGATTCATCCGATACCCGTTCCCAGGACGCGCCGCCGTCGCTCGAGAACCCTTGCTTGATGCTGTAGAGGCGGCCGTCTGGATGGAGGGCGATCGCGCCCACGTCGAGGGTCGCGTCAGTCACGCTCCACGAGCTGCCGCGGTCCGACGAGCGATACAGCTCGGCGCCCGAGGTGGCGAGCATCGTTCCATCTCCCATCTGGATCAGGGTGCTGATGAACGGCAGCGGCTCGCCGTCGAGCTCGACGGGAGCCCACGAGGCGCCGGCGTCCGTCGACCGGTACCTTGCCTCCTGATTGTCGAAGAACAGCGTGCCATCCGGCGTCGCTGCCACCCATTGAAGGTTCGTGAGGTTCACCTCGGCGAGGCGCCGCCACGTAGGACACGCCGGGCAGCTTCCGCCGCAGTCGGCGCCCTGCTCACCCGGGCCCTGGGCTCCGTCGGTGCACGACGCCGGGAGGGGCTCGCCACGGCGCTCGTGCTTGCCCCAGAACGTGGTCGGCCGGCTCACGAACACCGGGTCGTTGTTGTCGAGGACCACGAGGCGATCGTCCGGGAGCATCACCATCGACCGGAAGCCGAACAGGTCGCCGTCGCCCCGCTCGGTCCAGGTGAGCCCGCCGTCCTCGGACATGTCCACGCCGGTCCCGCCCGCGAAGAGCAGATCCGTGGAGTTGGCCGCGAGCACCGACGCCGTGACGTCGCCCGCTTCGGGCTGCTGCCAGGAGTCGCCGCGATCGACGGACGATACGGGGGGACGCGCCCCTTGCCCGACGAGCACGACTCCATCGGAGAGCTCGACAAGCCAGGCGCTCGTATCGCCCTCCGTAGAGGCCACCTCGAACCAGGTGGCGCCGCGATCCAGCGACCGCATCACCAGCTTGTGGGACAGCAGGAACCAGATCCCGTCGGAGTTGACCTCCAGGCGGACCAGCTCGCCACCTCCGAAGCCGCCGGCGACGAGCTCCCAGCTCACCCCGGCGTCCGTCGACCGGTAGAGATCGTCGCCGAGCCCGGCGTAGAGCGAGTCATCCATCACCTTCAAGAACCTGGGGCTGAACTCGGGGTGGATGACTTGCCATGTCAGCCCATCGTCGTCGGAGCGCACGAGGCCGTCGCCCGCGCCATAGATCTCGCCGCTGCTCCCGTTCGCCAGCGGCTTCACCGTGACGTTTTCACCGTCCGCCAGCACCCGCTGCCACGCGCCGTCCAGCCGCTCGAGCCGGCTGAGCCAGTCAACCTCATTGCTCCCCAGCAGGGTCCCCTGCCGGGTGAGGAACAGATGGACCGCGCCGGAGGGCGCGACGCGCTGCCAGAACACGCAGGGCTCGCACGGGCCGCCGCAGTCCACGTCGTCTTCACGCTGGTTGCGCTCGCCGTCCGAGCAGGTCCCGGGGTCGTCGAACGGGTGACCGGCGCCGGCCCCACCCTCCCCGGAGCCGCTCCCCGTGCTGCCGCCCCCACCGGCGTGCGCGCCGCTCGTGCTCGTCGTCGCGTCGGCGGAGCTCCCGTCCGAGCAGCTCGTCAAGAGCGCCCAGGCCAGCATCGAGATGGCCGCCGACAAAAGGCCGAGATTCCCGCTGCGCCACTGCCGTTCGATCGTCATCCACCACTCCGCCGAACAACCTGCGTCCGCCAGGCCGCCGTGGCCTCGCCAGCAAATTGAACAAGTGGGTCAGGAAGCCAGAGGGCGATACGGGCGTCAAGCCTTGGGGCGACCGCCTGACCACCTCATCTGGCCATCTGGCCATCTGGCCATCTGGCCATCTGGCCATCTGGCCATCTGGCCGCTGAGCCCATGCTGAGAGCTGGCCGGGCCTTGCTCCGGCGTTGACCTCGCAGGCCTCGGCGGATGGCCGTTCCAGGATGGAACGATGGCCAGTCCATCATTCCATGGTGGCGAAGCCATCATCGACGTTGAAGAAGCCAGGAGAACTCCATGGCTTCGGGCGGGGGCGGTGCGCTGGAGGCTTTCGGCTGGATGCGCAGGGGCGCGGCGCGCCTGCGGCGGGGCGCTGCGCCCCGCGAGGGCCTACTCGTCAGGGGCGCCCGAGGTACACTGCAACCGATCTTCCTCCACGAGCGGGTTCTGGCGGCGAGCGGTGGCGCCGCGATTTGCGCCTTCCGGCTCACGCGGATTCGAGCTGCGTGACGAAACCACGCAGCGCGGACGCGAGCGCGAGGGGCGCCTCGAGGGGCGACAGGTGCCCTGTGCCGGGCAGGACGCGCAGGCCTGCGCCGGGGATGCGCGGCACCACCTCGCGCCGCAGGACGTCGAGGCGCTCGACCTTGTCGAGCTCACCGGCGATCAGCAGCGCCGGCGCGTCGATCGACGCAACGTCTGCGGAGATGTCCTCCTGCGACGCGACGTGCGGCCAGGCGGCCTTGGCGGCGGGCGCGCCGCGCAAGCTGTCCTCGATCACCTGCTGGCGCAGCGCGGAGCTCAGCGGACGCGCGGTCAGCACATGATCGAGCACAAAGCCGATCGACTCCGGCGAGTCATAGGCGTGGGCCAGGGTCGCGCGTTGCTCGTCGCTGAGCGGCATCGGCGTGGGCGGCGCAGGGGCGACGAGGACGAGCCCCCGCAGTCCGGCAGGCCGACGGGACGCCAGCAGCTGCGCGACCTTGCCGCCCATCGAGTGGCCCACCAGCACGTGGCGCTCGAGGCCGAGCGCCTGGATTACGGCCTCCGCGTCATCGGCCAGATCGCCGATGCGATAGCCCTCTTCCGGTGCGTCGGAGTCGCCCCAGCCGCGGTGGTCGATCGCGACCGTGCGGCACCTCGGGGAGAGGGCCTCGGCCACCGCCGCCCACGTGCGCGATGAGCCGCCCCAGTAATGGAGGAAGACGAGGGCGATGTCCCCCGCGCCTCGCTCCCGGACATGGATCTGGATCCGGTTCGCCGTGATCTTCATGAGCGCTCCGTGCAGCTCAGCTGTCGAAGGGGGCCCTCCAGGAGGGCGCTGGCGTCGAAGGGCTGAAAACCCGGCACGTAGGGGCGGCCGTGGTTATGGGCAAGGCGCGTGTCAGGGGCGTGGATTCCGGCGATCTGCGGGGTCATGGCGGGGGCTCCTGTCTGCCGGCGAAGGCCAAGCTCCAGGAGGGTGCGCGCTCGCTGGCCGGGCGCCCCGCCGAACTGCCGTCATTTCCTGCCACGCGCGCGGGCGTTCCCGGAGAAGCGCTCCCGGTACTCGATCGGTCCCACGCCGAGCCGGCCTCGGCGGCCTGCCAGTCCGCCTTCCATCTCGTGGAGGGCGCGCGCTACGGCGAAGCGACGGCGTGCCCGCGCCATCGCAGGAGCGCCGCAGCGTGCGCCTTGCGGAGCATGAACAGGTCGCTCTCGTGGCGAAGACGCTCGAGTTCGATGCGCTCCGCCGGCGTGAGGAGCCCCTGGGTGTTCCGGTCGAGCAGCTCGTCGTAGCGCACGAGCTCTGCTTCGGACCTGTGGCTCTTCGCGATTTGCCAGAGCGCCTGGTCGTCCATCTTGTCGAGGCAGGCGAGGTCGACCTGGAACTCCGGGGGCGCGTCGTCCCAGGCGGGAGGGCTGCCGAGGCTCAGCGCCCGCAGCATCACGGCTTCGAGCGGCTGTCGGGTCGCGAGCGCAGTCCCCCTCAGCCGCTGGTAGAGCGCCTCGGGGAGAGCGAGGGTGACGGTGGCGGTCGACATCGCGCCGGGGTGGACGCGGGAGGCAAGCCTGCTTCGCCGTCGAGCCTAGCACGAGGAGCACCCCGGCTCCTCCCCGCCGACCGCGATGACGAGGCGGCCTGGGCTCGGCCGGACGGCGCGGCAGTGCGTGGTCCGCCGTCGGTGCCGCTCGTTCTCGACCGCGAGGGCCGTGTGCTGCGCCGTCCCGGTGCCTCGTGGTATCTTGCGGCTCATGGAACGAGCCATCCAGGGCCCGCCGCCCGGCTTCGACGATCTCACCGTGCACGAGCAGATCGAGTACGTCCAGGCGCTCTGGGAGCGGATCGCGGCGAGGGAGGACGAGGTGCCGGTACCCGAGTGGCACAAGGCCGAGCTCGATCGCCGGCTCGCCGAGTACGAGGCCGCACCGGATGCTGGCCGGTCCTGGGAACAGGTCGAGGCCGACCTCCGTGCGCGCCTCGCAATGCGTCGATGAGTCGGCTCCTCGTTCGCCCGTCTGCCGAGCTGGACATCCGGGAGGCGGCGGACTGGTACGAGGGTGAGGAGGACGGGCTGGGCGGACAGTTCGTCGACGAGCTACGGCACATCGTCCACCGGATCAGCGACCTTCCGTCGCAGTTCCCCGATGTCGGGCGGGGTGTCCGGCGCGCTGCTCAAGCGATTCCCCTACACGGTCTACTTCCTGCTCCGTGTTGAAGGAAGCGAGCGGGCCGCGGTCCTCCTTGCCGTACTCCATCAGCGGCGCAGCCCGTCTGTCTGGAAGAAACGCGTTCGAGACGAAGGTAGAACGGGCTGACCTGGCCCTGGTGCCTGCGGGCGCGTCAGGAGGCGGAGCTGGTGGAGGCGCGGAGCGGCTCGGCGGGGAGCTCGCGCTCCCTGGCGGCGGGGACGTGCTTGGGGGCGGTCTTGAGGTGGGTGACGTACAGGGTGAGGCCCGTGAAGGTGATGCCGCCGAGCATGTTGCCGACGACGGTCGGGATCTCGTTCCACACGATGTAGTCCATGACCGAGAAGTTGCCGCCCAGGAGCATGGCCGACGGGAACAGGAACATGTTCACCACGGAGTGCTCGAACGTCATCGCGAAGAACAGCATGATGGGCATCCACATCGCCGTCACCTTGCCGCCGACGGTGTTGGAGATCATCGCGCCGACCACGCCGGTCGAGACCATCCAGTTGCAGAGCACGCCGCGCACGAAGAGCGTCAGCATGCCGGCGGCGCCATACTCCTTGTAGCCGAGCGTGCGCGCCTCGCCGATGCCGGAGATGGCCTTGCCGACGGCGCTCGGCTCCGTGGAGAAGCCGAAGGTGAAGACGACCGCCATCATCACGGCGACGGTGACGGCGCCGGCGAAGTTGCCCATGAAGACCAGGCCCCAGTTGCGCAGGACGCCGCCCAGGGTGACGCCCTTGCGGCGATCGATCAGCGCCAGCGGCGCCAGCACGAACACCCCCGTGAGCAGATCGAAGCCCAGCAGGTACAGCATGCAGAAGCCGACCGGGAACAGCATCGCGCCGATGATCGGGTATCCCGTCTGCTGGGTGACCATCACCGCGAAGACGGCGGCGAGCGCGAGCAGCGCGCCGGCCATGTAGGCTCGGATCAACGTGTCCCGGGTCGACATGAAGACCTTGGACTCGCCCGCGTCGACCATCTTGGTGACAAATTCTGCCGGCGCCAAATAGGACATAAGCTTGGCTTTCCTCCGTGAAGACGTGACTTGCGAGAGGACTCGAGCCTGGCGCGCCCGCCCCTGGCTGGCCGTGCCGCGCTGGCCGGCGCGGCCTGGGCGGCAGCGCGAACGGATCGCCCCGGCGTGTGCCGGAGCGATCGAGCTCCCTCGACGTACCGCGGAGTGTAGACGCGGCTTCATTTCGTCAATGTTTCCGTGGACGATCGAACTGCGATTTATCGAGAGGCGAGGCTTGGGGCCGGTGCAGGGATCCCCTTTCACGCCGCCCCAGGTGGACCCGCCGAGGCGGGTCTGCCCTGTCTTGTCCTGCGAGTCGGAATCCTGGATGAAGAGTCCCAACGGTGGGACTTGACGTCTCCGAAACGTCTGGACTCCAGAGCTCCTCGTGCACCCGGGAGGCGAGCCTCGGGCCGAAGGTGCGCGCCACGCGGGCGGCGTCGGTGAGGAGCGCGCCCCGGCGCGCGCGGGCGGCGTGGGTGCGGCAGCGGAACCCGACCAGGTCGCGGTAGCCGGCATGCGGTAGCCGGCTTGCGGTAGCCGGCGTCGCTTCGTTCTCGCAGGTCGACGTCGGTCGGTATCAGGGGGATCGGCGCGCACGGATCGCAGCGATCTCACCGAGATCGAGCAGATCTTTGGCACGACCGGCCGCGCGCTTGGCGCGTTCCAGGGCGTCCAGCCCCAGGATTCGAACCGCGGAGCCGTAGAGCTGGATATCCTCCGACCCCTTCACAACGTCGTCGAAGCTACCCACTCCGGGCACATCGCCCAGCAGGTCTATGGCGCCAATCGACATGCTCACCGCTGAGCGCTTCAACGACGCGCCGAAAGTCGGTGACCATGGGCTGCCTTCGCTTCCTCGATGAACTCCAGTGCTTTCCGCATGCGCTCGACTCTCTCGGTGGGAGTCAAGCGCAGGTTCTCGTCGATGAGCGACGTATCAACGCCGGAGGGGACTCTTTCAAGGTTCCGCTGATCCCAGCTCTTACGTGCAGCTCCGCGGAGAGGTGGCGCAGCTCCAGGGCTATCGCTTCGTCCTCGCGGGTCGGGGTCGGGTCGCCGCTGGGGTGGTTATGGGCCAGGACGAAGCTGTGGGCGGCCATGTCCAGCGCCGTGCGCAGGACGGTGGAGCGGCCGACGTAGAGGGCGTCGTCGGAACCGCGGGCGAGCAGGCGCGGAGCCGGACTATTGGCGCCCGCGCCAGTAGAAGGGCCGCCGCTTCTGATGTGCAATCGCGAGAATACGAAGGTGATCGTCGCGTACCCGGTACAGCACGCTGTAGGGAAATCGCCGCACGAGCCACCAGCGAACATCGTTCTCCACAGCACTCCCCGTGAGCGGTGACGCAGCCAGGCATCGACTGCGCCTTGGACCTCGGCGACGAAGGCGTCGCCAAGGCCAGGACGTGCCCGAGCGTAGTAGGCGGCGGCCTCGTTCAGCTCGACCTCAGCCAGGTCGTGAAAGATGACCGGGAGCGTCACCGGAGCCGCGCGCGGGCGTCACGAAAGACGTCCTCGGCCGGTCGCCCCCGGGACGGATCTGCGTCAAGCTCTGCGTCCCGGCGCGTCGCTTCCTCGGTCCAGAGGCGCCTGTGCTCCTCCTCGGAGAGCTCATCCAGGCTTTCCAGAAGCGTCTCTGCGAGGCGTGCGCGCTCCGCGACGGGCAGCTTCAGGGCTTCGGTTTCCAGCTCGGGAAGGTTCACGGAGGGATTGTACCGCGCGGCTCGGAGGCTGCCCAGGCGCGCTTCCCCATCGGCGAGGAGATGCCGCGACGACGGCGACGAGCTGTCCTGCTCAACGACCATGCTCTCGTGCAAGGTAGGAGAGGCCGGCCGTTGCCCCGGTGCTCCTGGCCTGGTATGGCTAGGGTGGCTTTCATGAGCTGGACCAAGGATGACCAGAGCAAGCTCGACCATCTCCGTGGCAAGGAGCTCTCCGGCACGTTGACGGAGCCCGAGCAGGCGGAGCTAGCGGCGCTCATGGCGCGGATCGAGGCGGAGGAGGCGGCGCTGCTTGCCCCGGAAATGGCTCGGCTGCGTGCCGAGGCCGGAGACGTGGCGGCCGAGCTGGCTCGGGTCGAGAGCGAGAACGAACAGCTGGCCCAGCTCATGGCCCAGCAACAGGCCCTCGTGGCCGACACGCGCAGGTTCCTCGAGGAGTTCGACCGGCGCCGCGCCTCCATCCTCGACGGATTTGCCCGCATCGCCGGCGGCCCGCTGCACGCTGCGTGAATGGCCGTCTCGACGGAAACGCGCGCCATCGTCCGGGTCGCCTTCGGTGGCCGGTGTGGTTACTGCGGCGTTTCCGAAACGTCCGTGGGGGGCGAGCTGGAGATTGATCACTTCCACCCGCTGGCAGCGGGTGGGTCCGATGACATCGAGAACCTCGTCTACGCTTGCACCGCGTGCAACCGGTTCAAGGGCGACTATGCGCCCGCACACGATGCACCTGAGAGCTTGCGGCTCCTTCGCCCTCAGCGTGACGATTTCGGCGCGCACGTCGAGGAGACGGTCCACGGCCGGCTCATCGGGCTCACGCCTCGTGGCTGGTTTCACATCCAGCGACTGCACCTCAACCGCCCGCAGCTCATCGAGAGGCGCCATCTGCTCCACGTCCTTCAGGCGCAGAGATCCGATCTCTCGCGTTCACGGGAGGCGGAGGCGCGTCTGCGGCGCGAAAACGAGGCGCTCCAAGGAGAGATCACGCGTCTTCGGGCAGCCGTGGCCGCTTTGCTTGGTGGAAGCGAGCGCTGAAACGTCCGGCCCTTCGCGGTGCCGCCACATCCGTGCTGGAGGTTGACCGGGCCTTGCTCCGGGTGTGATCCCGCAGGGGCGGGGCGCCCCTCCGCAGGGGCGCTGCGCCGCGCGAGGAGACCTACTCGTGGACGGCGGCGTAGCGGCCGCTGGGCGTGACGATGACGTGGGCGGTGAGCGGGACGTGCAGCTCCGCGGAGAGGTGGCGCAGCTCCAGGGTCATCGCTTCGTCCTCGCGGGTCGGCGTCGGGTCGCCGCTGGGGTGGTTATGGGCCAGGACGAAGCTGTGGGCGGCCATGTCCAGCGCCGTGCGCAGGACGGTGGAGCGGCCGACGTAGAGGGCGTCGTCGGAGCCGCGGGCGAGCAGGCGCGTTTCGCGGACGCGGCCGTGGGCGTCGAGCGCCGCGATCCAGAGCTCCTCGTGGACCAGGGAAGCGAGCCTCGGGCCGAAGTACCGCGCCACGCGGGCGGCGTCGGTGAGGAGCGCGCCCCGGCGCGCGCGGGCGGCGTGGTAGCGGCGGCCGAGCTCGAAGGCGGCGGCGAGCCGGGTCGCGTCAAAGAGGGCGATCTGGGTGCGCTCGGCGAGCGCCGCGGGCGAGAGGCGACCGAGCGAGGGGAGAGCGGCCGTGCCGAGGAGGCGCGGCCCGACGCCGGGCAGGCCGAGCACCATCTCGAGGAGGGTGGCCTCGGTCGCGGTCGGCAGCTCGGCCGCCGTCTCGGCGGGGGCGTCGATGGGGGCGCGGCTCATCGGGCTCATCGGGGCCACCTCCGAGAGCGGGTGAGGGCGCGGGCGAAGAGGCGGCGCGCGAGGCGGAGGCGGGTGGCGACCGTGGGGCGCGGGAGCGAGAGGGAGGCGGCGATCTCGAGCGAGGAAAGGCCGGTGGCGGCGAGCGACAGGATCTCGCGTAGCTCGGGGCGGAGACGGTGGAAGGCGCGGAGGAGGCCGCGGGCGACGAGACGGGCCTCGGGAGAGGGGGCCGTGAAGGCGGCGAGGCGGTCAGGGTCGACCGCGGGGAGCTCGTGGCGGCGGTGGGCCTTGTCGCGGTAGTGCGAGGCCTGCCGCGAGGCGATGCCGGCAAGCCAGGGGCGGATGGCGTCGGCGGGAGGGAGAGCGGGGGACGGGCGGAAGCGGCCGGCGCGCAGGCTGCGCCAGGCGCCGAGGACGGTGTCCTGGGTGAGGTCGTCGAGATCGGCGGAGAGAACGCCGCGGGCGCGGAGAGTGCGGCGGATGAGCGGGCGCTGTTCGAGGAGCGCGGTGGGGTCGAGATAGACGGCGGGGTGAGATGGCTGGTGGTGGGTCTTGGGCGGGCGGGCGAGCCGGCTGCCAGCAGCGGGGCGGGGGCGGCGACGGGAGGGCGGATCGATCTCTTGGCCCTGTTCAGGGCGTAGACGTACTGTTTCCATGTCGGACCTCGTGGAAGCGGGGTTCGGCCACGCCGCCCGGGGTGTTACCAGCACCCGCGGGCGGCACTTTATGTGGTCTCGCCACGCTAGGAACTGACAGCTGGTAGGTCAAGGAAATCCGATCTGCTGGATCATTATTCTGAACCCGGCGCGGGGGTACGCGAAGGCGTGCGAACGCTCACGCTCGATACCCTCCTGCTCTACATTGCGGCGAACCTGCGGCGTCTACGCCAGCAGCGCGGCAACACGCAGGAGCAGCTCGCGGAAGCCGCCGGGATCGAGCTGCGGACGATGCAGGCGATCGAGGTCGGGCGGCAGAGCATGAGCCTCGGCACGCTCGTCAGGCTCGCGAACGCGCTCGATGTGTCGCCCGGGGTTCTTCTTCGCAGCGCCGCGATGCCGGAGATCAAGCGCGGCCGGCCGCGCAAGCGTCCCGCCGGCGCCTGACAGTCAGACCCCGATGTCCGCACCTCGACAGCCCTCGGCCATCCGCGCGCTTCTCCACTTGGCTCATCGTCGGCGCGTGCTTTGCTCCGGCTTCGGACGCCGTCCCGCGTGGTGGAGAACTCGGCAGGCCGCTGCAACCTGAGTAGCCCCGCCGCTGATCGGCCGGGCCGTTGCAGGGCCACTTCTTCGCTTCGGAGGGGTAGGGCATCGAGGGTCCGCTCGCGCCTTGGTCCGGTGTAGAGCCCGCACGATCCTGCGCTGGTCTCCTTGACAATGTGGGGTAGCCGTCGGATACGCTAGCTTTCCACGATGTGTGGGGGCGGCACGAGGGGGTGGCCTCGGAGTTCAAGGCGCTCCACGCGGAAGCGGCGGTCAGCGGTCGAGAGGACTGATCACGCCGAGAGGGCCGCGGTCGACGATGTGGGTGAAGACCATCGTGGCCCGCACATCCTTGTGGCCGAGCAGTCGTTAATCAGACCGAGGGAGCCTCATGCCATGACACTCTACGATGATCACTACTGCCGTTGGTCGTACGAGCAGCTGCTTCTTCAGCAGCCGCAGATCCAGTTCGCCGGTCTCTGGCGGCAGGGATACCAGCACTACATTGTTTGCCCGACTCTAAGCACTGCGAAGACTGCAGGAGGCGAGGATCTTCGCCTGTGGTTTGACAAGCAGTGCAGGGTGGTAACTGCACCGGTAAAGATTGTCGAACAGTGCCCGGCGGGCGCCGAGCGCGTGCCTGAACGGACCTGTGAGGAGCGGGCGCGGCTAGCTGGTGCACCCAGGACCCGCCGTGATGTCCTCGTAGACCTCGGGTTGGCCCTCCCACCTGAGTTTCCTCCGTTCACCATCGACGATCCCGGGATTGACGTCGTCTTCGTCACAACCCGGGAACTCTCAGACACCGAAAAGAGTCAAGTCTCGTCCGCTTACGCGGAGATGGGCTACGTCGTCCAGATCCTTTTCGCAGTCGATCCTTCGCGGGACCCGCAGAATGAAAAGTTTCGATTTGAATTCGGGCAAGGCGACATCGATCTGCTGCCGAGTCGACGCCTGCCGACGAAGTATTCCAGAGATCTTCGTTTCCTCATGGAGGACGACGAGGAGGCATGGGCGACCAGTCGAGAGCGGCTGTTCGCCTCAAGCGATTCGTGCGCCACCGAGCTTCTCCCCGTCGCCTGGCGACACTCCCGCGGTCTCTCCTGTCTCGTCGACGCGACCGTGTTCGCCCCCGACGATATTCGATCTCAACTCTGTCTTTATGACACGGTGCTTCTCGCGCTGCCGCTCGAGGATTCATTCGAAGAGAATTGCACTGCTCTAGGCGTATCCAGCAAAGAATTGTCAAAACTGGTCGAGCTGGGTCGGGTTCGGATCCTTCTCCCCCAAGCGATCGACCGCTACCCGCTCAACTGGCTGGCTGCCCTCGCGGAGCGCGCGCCCAAGAGCATTCTTCTTTCCCGACGATTGGCCGCTGCCACCGTCGCTGATGCGCGCAACCGCGTGCCGCTGCTCTACCCTCCCTTGAGCCCGAGCGAGCGGCACGCAATGCTTCACATGCTCACGGACCAAGCGTCAAACCTCGTCGGCCCTGCGCGTGCCGCTGACTTTGTTCAATTCATGAACGAGCTCGGCGCGACATGGGCGGGTGCTGAGTGGTCCGTGGGTAGCCGCGGCGCGATGGGGACATCACATTTGGGCATTGGGGCTATCAGTAGCGCGGTCTACCAGCAAGTGACGGGAAGAGACCTGCGGCTTGAACTCTGGTCCGCTGCTCAGAAGGTGGAGTGGTCCGCTGCGCTCGGCGCCCACGTGTTCCCGTCCTCCGCTGGCGAGTACGACGAAAGCGCCGCTTGCGACTTGGTAGCGGGCATCTATGGCGGGGGCTTCGTCGGGTCAACTCGATCCCGTTCCACACTTTCGGCCGTATCAGATCTGCTCGCGCTCAGCAGTAAGGTAGATGTGGTCGATTTGGCGAAAGAGTTCTCCTCGGCAGACATCAGGCGCCTACGGGATCTTGTCGACCGAATTGCGCGTGAGAATGTCGATCCCAATTTTCTAAAGGACGCGATCGATAGGTTCAATGCCGAGGTTCGCCACTACGAGAAGCGGCCTGATTTGCTCAAGAGTGTTAACGTCGTGGGACTCATGTCGGCAGGGTTTTCTGCCGCGGGAATCGTAGACCCGTCGATTGCCCATGTGGTGCCCCTGGCGGGGATTCTGCTCGGCTTTGTGCTGAACCGGGTCATTGACGAGCTGCCTCGTCACTCAGCGCCGGGAGGCCGAGTGATCGACTTCTGCAACTCCTTGCTTACGGCCAGGGCCAATCCGGATGCAGTTCTTGTGGCCCGCGCGCGCAAGGATGTGGGTCGACTTAAGCGACCGTGAATCGGGCGCGGACATCTCCGCTCCGTCGCACATTAGTCGCCCGAGGCTCTCAGTTGCAGGAGCGCTTCTTGCGTCGCGCTATGCCGTCGCCGTCCGAAGTCCATCAACGATGGTTGCGTAGTTATGCAACGATGGCCTATCTCCGGAGATGCGCAGGCAGCCTGTGGAAGGCCGTGGACTTTTCGGGGGAGTGCGGACATATTGCCACAGGGCGCCGCGGCTCATCCACGAGAATACGAGAATACGGGGATAGGACGCCACGGTTCGCAGCCTACATGCAACAATGCGAATATGTGTCATGTGGCACGCTCAATTGCAGAATTGATCGATATTCCATCCAGAATTCCCCCGACGGATTCGAGTTCAGGGAGCAGATACTATGGATCGATGCATCTTTTGTGATAAGTCTCTCACGCCCGGCAGCCTGGAACACGTTTTTCTCGCTGCACTCGGCGGCCGTGTCGCTACGCGTCGAGCCACATGCGGAATATGTAACAACGGTTTCGCTGCCGATGATAAAATAGATGATTCGCTTGCCGAATCGTTTATTATTGCGCGCTGCGGACTGTTGATTTGGACCGGGCGAGGTGGGCCACCACCCACGATTCGTGGTGCCGGCATTCTTGAAAATGGTCCCAAGTACGATCTTGCACCTGGATTTGTTCCGGTAGTTCGAGCTGCGCAGATTCCGCCGACGGGAACCGTGACAGGCCCCACTACGATCCCAGTCAAGGATGAGGAAGATGCCAAACGGGTGATCGACATTCTTCGCTCGCGAGGAGAGCCTGTTAAGGTTGTCGGTGCTCAGCGAGTGCAGCAAAAGGCGCCATGGACAAATCTAAACATGTCGATTAGTGGCCCAGTCGCGTTCCGCAGTGTCGCAAAGACGGCGCTGACCGCCGCGTGCGTGCTTTACGGGAACTCTGTGGTGCGAGAACGAGCAGATGCAACGCTTCGGATGGCGACAAGGTGGGGCACTCCAAATATCGGCTCATTCGCGGGATGGGACTATGTGAACGAATGGCCGCGAAATGTGACTCTGCTCGGCCACAGGGCCGGCGTAGCCACTGCAGTATCAGGGTTCGAGCACAGCGTGCTCATCTGTGACGTTGGCAACGACTGGGTCGCGTATATCGAATTCTTCGGGCACTTTCGTCTCTCTGTCTGGCTTGGGTCGGCGAGTGGATTGCCTGCAAAGGGGATGGCCATCAATCCGAGAGTAGGCGCCGAGAGTCGCATGATTGCGAACTCCGAACCACCAAGCGCCTACTTCCGTAGGCAGCTTTCGTCGTTCAACGAGGAACACGCTAAGATCTTGGCCGGGGTCAAGGAAGGCATGACAGAAGTCATGCGCACGGCGACCACGGAAGCGCAGGAGGCATGGTTCGCATCGTTGGCTGACGATCTAACGCGTCGAGTTGCTGAAGCGACGAGTGAATCGGTGGCGGACGCAGCGTTGCGAGAGTGGTCTGAAAGGCTCACAGCAATTCATCTCGGCGGACGCTGGGAAGAGGCTCTTGATACCAAGATCATCGACGAGGAAGTTGGTGCCAACTCCACCCAGCAAGGAATTGCACCCGACGGCGCTGCGCGCCGCGGGTGAGTGGTGCGTTGCGCGCGCGGAGCGGCGCAGGAGGCCGGCGGCGACCCCCTTGACGTCGTCAGGGCTCGGAGACACTTCGCCTGCCGCACAGGATTCGAGCATGCGGAAGATGGTGAACTGCGCGGCGTTGTTGCTCATCGCCGTCGTTTCGTCGGTCCATTGCGGCGGCACGGCCGGTCGTCCACCACAACCCGCGGAGCTTGCAGTTCTTCTGCATCGCGGACGGCGCCGCCGCGCCCACGGGCGCGAGCCTCGGGAAGCTCAACGCGCCCCGCTGACGGGGCGGCCCCGGCTGGTGGGGGGAGCCTGCGGCGCTCGACCGATCACTCCCATGGCCGCCGCTGCACCCGGGCCTGCCGACGCGCCGGCTTCCACCGACGCGGTTCGCTTGGCGAGCTCCAATCCAGCTATTCAGCAAACCGGAGCGTCTCCACAGCGCCCCCGTCCTCGCCCGAGATCATCTTGCCCTGGTCGTCCCAGCTGATGCCGCCCTTGCCCGGCGGCCCCAGCGTGAAGGTGACGCCCTCGACCGTGAGCCGGTCCTCGTCGAGGGTTGCGATGCCGATCGAGTCGCCGCCGCGCCCCGGGCCGCCATAACCGCCCTCACCGCCGACGCCCCCGGGGCCCCCGTTGCAGGAATAGGCCGAGCCGTCCTCCAGCACGCCGCCCGGTGCGCCCCGGCCGCCTCGGCCGCCTCGCTGGGGCTCGCCGCCGTCGCCGCCCTGGCCGCCGGCGAGCGCCACGATCTCGGTGTCGCGCACGGTCACCCTGGCGTGCAGCGCGACGATGCCGATGCTCGGGTCGCCGTTCTCGCCCCCTTGCCGCCTCGGCCAGCGCAGCCGCCGGCTCCGCCCGAGCCTCCCCCGGCGCCCCCCTTGGATACCGCGCCGCACACGCCGAGCCCGCCCCTGCGGCCGCCGCCTCCGCCGCCGCCCTGGCCCGGCGTGCCCCAGCCGCCGTCGCCGGCCCAGCCCGCTTCCCAGCCAGCCTCGCTGATGCGCCCGATGCCCTGGCCGGGTGCGCCGACGGCGCCGCGCGCCTTCGTCCGGTGTAGAGCCCGCTCGGTCCTGCGCTGGTCTCCTTGACAAGGTGGGGCAGCCGTCGGATACGCTAACTTCCCACGATGCGTGGGGGCGGCACGAGGGGGTGGGATCGGGTTTCATGGCGCTCCACCCGGGAGCGGCGGTCAGCGGTCGAGAAAGCTGATCACGCCGACAGGGCCGCGGTCGACGATGTGGGTGTAGATCATCGTGGTTTGCACATCCTTGTGGCCGAGCCATGTCTGAATCGTCCGGATGTCGGTGCCCTGCTCGAGCAGGTGGGTCGCGAAGCTGTGGCTCGCCCGAGGCAATCAATCACAAGCACGTATCTTGCTTCGCGGTACGCCGTCGCTGTCCGAAGCCCATTAACGGGGATACATAGTTACACGGCGGCGGCCTATCTCCGGAGATGCGCAGATAGCCTGCGGAAGATCACGACTTATCCGCGGGAATAACGAGATATGCTGCGGAGCGCCGCGACTCACCCGTGCGAATACGATGATCGGGCACCACGGTTCGCAGCCTACATGCGAAAACGCGAAGATATGTCGCGCAACACAGCTGATTGCGACGTTCGGCGGGCTTGCCGCGTGGCCACCCCGGCTGGATAGGGCCTTCGGGACAACCGACACGGGGTACGAGGCGCAGACATGCAATTCCTCTTGCCTTCGGTCGCTCCCCCTGTTGTGCTTCGCCGCACCATGTCCACCGCGAAAAAACTTGCAGCGAAGCTACGTGAGTTCCGGACCGAGCAGGGTGCCGAGCACTTTTCCGAACTTGCTCAGCGGGCGCAGCAGCTTGAGACGGCGCTGCTGTCCCGGCAGGAGATCCTCGACAACCCCGACCCACGGATCGCGTTCGTCGCCCACAAGGGCGTCGGGAAGTCCACGCTGATCAACGCCCTAGCGGGCCTCTGGCTCGATGAAACGCCTCCACCAGCGGACGCAACATCACGACAGCTCAACCAGCGTGCGATACTGCCGCTCGGGAACGGCGGAACCACGCCTTGCGAGATACGAGTCGAGGCGGGGCACTGGGAGGTTTGTGTCGAGCGGGAGGAGGTCGATCAAACCCGTGCTCGACTGCGGCAATTTGCGGAATGGGCATGGCACAAGGCGAACGATCCCAAGCGACAGCCTGCTGAGCCCCACCCACCTTCCGACCAGGGGAATGAAGAACCTCCGGCGGGTGGTCGCCCACCGCGCCTGCAGCCGGACATCGAGCGTGTCGTCCGCGGAATTGCCGGGTTCCCCGAGCATTCGGTCTCGTCGCCGACCATTGGCGCGAGCGGGAAGAAGGCGGTACCTCCGAAGCACGACAGGGCCGAGGAACTCGCCAAGGGCTTTCCCGAGAAGAGCGCGTTTGTGGCCGAAGTCGAGAAGCTCGCCCGCCTCCCCGAGCGACAACGCCTCCAGTGGCTCCCTACCGGCGACGTTCGGCGCTGGCTGCGGGAGACGCTTCTCAACCTGATCGAAGGAAAATTCGAGGACCAGCCGTTTCCCGCGAGCATAACGATTCGAGTTCCATCGACCGGGGTTCGTTGGAACGACCGCGACCTCCCCCTCATTGACACGCTCGGGCTCCCCGCGGTGGGTTCCGGGGACAGCGGGGCACGGCCCCTTCATCCACTCGCGGAGCGCGAGGATCTTCGTCTTTTGCTCAAATCGCCTTGGACCGTCATCGTTGTAGGTGCTCAGTTCAACGAGCCGCCAGCTCCGTCCGTCGAACTGCTTCAGCAGATGATGGACGAAGCTATCTTCTTCGGCGAGACGCTTGAGGATCGAACGGTCCTTGCCATTGTCGATCCCGGAAAGGCGGGCGCGGGCAACTTCGCAGATGCCGAGACCGAGCGCAACCAGAAGGAAGACCGCTGCGCGGAGAACCTTGCAAGTCTTGGTTGTCCGCGAGGACTCGGTCATGTCAACCGCTGGAGCGTCGACGATGCAAGAAGCCGCGTACGTTGCGTCAACATTCTCGAGGGCGGCTGCGAGCCCCTGCAAGAGCTCCTTCAGAAGGCCGTGGAGCGCATGGCTTCCGCCCACGAGGCAAGGCTTTCTCTTGCGGTCAAGGATGCGGAGGACTTTTTTCGAAACCTTGGCGATGCCAAACGACAGGCCAAGCGACGAGCCGTGGTTTCCGCTTTTAAGCAGCATCTCTCTCCGGTAGTCCAGAAGCAGCTTGGCAAGGCTCGGGTATTCCGTTCCAATCTTCTCAAGCCCTTCGCCGACGAGTGCCGTGCGCTTCATCCTTCAACGTTGCGCTCGGTGATCGTCAACCGGGGCCAGGGTCGGTCGCAGAATGCTTGGGCCATGCTGGAGTCGGCAACTACGCGGGAGCTCAACCGCATCCTCGCACCATTTACGGATCAGGTAGACAACACGTCAAAGGCACTGCTTTCGAATCCATGGTATCAGGACGACGACGGTCGTAGCGTGATCGCTGAAGAAGCCGATCGACGGCAACGAACGGTCGAGGCGTTCTTGAGGATTCACGTCGCTGCAATTGTTGAGAGCGCCAGGGATCACCTGCTCAAGGACGGCAACATCTGGTCCGCCTGCGAGAATGAATGGGGGCGGGGAATCAAGGATCCCGGTTACAAGGAGAGAGTCGCGAAACACTTCGAGCAGTGGGCCGTAGATCAGTCTCCGGCGCTGCTTCCGGAGCTGAACGCTGCCGAGGACGAGGCCAAAGCGGACGACTCGGGCATGCTTCGCAGCCTGATCGAAGGGTGACTGGGAACGGGCCGCCGAATAAGGGCTTGCAGGCGATGGCGCTTAGCGCCGCGCCTAAAGCCCAGGTCGTCGCGCGGGCGCGGGCGAGCTCCAGTCGAGCTGTTCGGTAAACCGGAGCGTCTCCACGGCTACGCCGTCCTTGCCCGAGATCCTCTTGCCCTGTTCGTCCCAGCTGATGCCGCCCTTGCCCGGCGGCTCCAGCGTGAAGGTGACGCCCAGGGCCGTGAGCCGGTCCTCGTCGAGGTAGGCGATGCGCGATGCCGATCGAGTCGCCGCCGCGCCCCGGGCCGCCGTAGCCGCCCTCGGCGCCGTCGCCCCCGGGGCCGCCGTTGCAGAAATAGGCCGAGCGGTCCTCCAGCACGCCGCCCGGTGCGTCCCGGCCGCCTCGTCCGCCTCGCTGGGGCTCGCCGCCGTCGCCGCCTCTGGACGCCTCGATCTCGCTGTCGCGCACGGTCACCCTGGCGTGCAGCGCGACGAGGCCGATGTTCGGGTAGCCGTTTCCGCCCCCTGGCCGCCTCGTCCGCCGCAGCCGCCGGCCCCGCCCGTGCCTGCTGAACCCGAGCCGAAATTCTGGCAAAGTTCACGTCATGAACCACCGCGATCGAATCGTGCGAGACCCTCTCGTCTGCGGGGGCGAGCCGGTCATCAAGGGGACGCGGGTCACGCTCCGCACGCTGCTCGCCAGCCTGTCGGACGGCGACTCGATCGAGGACATCCTCAGCGACTACCCGACCCTGACCGCGGACGACGTGCGCGCAGTGATCGCGTTCGCCGCGGATTCCGTCCGGGAAGATCTACCGGCGACCAAGGTCGTCGGGTTCTGATGCGCATCAAACTGGACGAGATCTGCCGACTTCCCTGGTCGAGGCGCTTGTGCAGCTCGGCCACGACGCGGACTCGGTGCAGCAAGAGGGGCTTCAGGGGTCGCCAAACGCCGGCGTATGGGCGGCGGCTCAGGCGGACAAGCGTTTTCTGGTCACGCAGGATCTCGACTTCTCGGATCTGCGGCAGTTCGCCCCTGGAACACACCACGGGCTCCTGCTCGTCCGCCTCGCTGATCCAGGCCGGCGGGTACTCAAGGCCTAGTTCGAGTGTCTCTTCCGGACAGAGGACGTCGAGCGCTGGACCGGGGGCTTCGTGGTTGCAGCGGACATGAAGATTCGCGTTCGTCGGACTGAACCGAACCATTGATCTGACGGCTCTTGGTATGAGAGGCCAATGCTGCTGACGTGCGCCCTTCCTCGCTCCGGGTGGGCGTCCGCAGCAGATTGGCAAATCGTCAGGCACAGACAAGGCTTGGCGAGGTTTCTTCGCCTGCCGCACAGCGGGTCGCTTCCCAGCCGGCGTCCCTGGCCGCCTGCGTCCGCCATGGCGCCGCCACCCCCTGATCTGGAGCTCTGCTCGCATTTCCCCGGCGTTTCGTGCCGGCATGGGGGGTGCTGAAGGCCGAGCGTCATGCCGACGCTCGAGCACAACGCCCTCGTCGAGATGTTCCGCGAGCACCCGGAGTTCGCGCCCCGCTTGCTCGCGACGCTCTTCCACGTCGAGGTGCCGCCGCACGCCTCGGTCGCGGTTGTCGAGTCGTCGCTCGACCAGCTCATCCCGGTGGAGTTCCGCGCCGATCTGGTGCTGGAGCTTCGGGACGAGAGCGACGCGCTCGTGCTGGCGATCGTCATCGAGGTGCAGCGCGACGTGGACCCGGACAAGAAGTACTCGTGGCCGGCGTACGTCGCGGTCGTGCGCGCCAGGAAGCGCTGCGGCACGATCGTCCTGGTGGTCGCGCCGGACGCCGGCGTGGCTGCGTGGGCCGCGGAGAACATCGACCTCGGCCTGGGCCGCGGCAACGTCGAGCCGCTGGTGCTCGGTCCGTCGGTGGTCCCCGAGATCACCGACCCGGCCGACGCGGAGAACGAGACGGAGCTCGCCGTGCTGTCGGCGGTGGCGCACGGCAACGGGCCGAGCGGGCTGATCGTGGTCCAGGCGGCGCTCGCCGGCCTCGGCCGGCTCGACCAGGCGCACGCGATGGTCTATTTTCAGCTCATCTGGAACGGGTTGCGTGAGCCCATGAGGCAGGCGCTGGAGGTACTGGTCATGGAACGGCAGATCGAAGGCGAGGCGACGTTTCCTCCGTTCGTGCAGAAGCTCATCGATCGTGGCAAGCTCGAGGGCATCCGTGAGGGCGAGCTCAAGGGCAAGAGGGACACGCTGCTGCGGCTGCTTGCCCGTGCAGGGATCGTGCTCACCGAGGACGACAGCGCGCGCATCCAGGCATGCACGGACGTCGCGACCCTCGACCGCTGGATCGAGAACGTCCTCGGGGCGAAGACGGCGACCGAAGTGCTCTCCTGACGGTGGATGGTGCGGCCCGACAAGGCGATGAATCCGACGGTCTTTGCCGGCTGACGATCGGCGGGACGTTGCGCGGGCGCGGGCGAGCTCCACTCCAGCGATTCAGGAAACCGGCGATCTCCACGGCGACGCCGTCCTCGCCCGAGATCATCTTGCTCTGGTCGTCCCGGCGGATGCCGCCCTTGCCCGGCGGCCCCAGCGTGAAGGTGACGCCCAGGGCCGTGAGCCGGTCCTCGTCGAGGTAGGCCTCTCCGCGGCGCACGGCACGCGCTACCTGCTCACCTGGAACTGCGCGCACATCGCCAACGCCACGATGCGCTCCAAGATCGAGGAAATCTGCCGAGCTGGTGGCTTCGAGCCTCCGATTCTCTGCACGCCTCTGGAGCTCGGGCAGAAGCCCAGGTCGACGCCGGAGCACCGGGCCGCCGCGGCGCGTTCATGACCCGGGCGCGCGACAGGCTCGGGAACGAGACCGCTCAGGAGCTCGCCCTGAGCGCGGCGAACTCGCCTGGATCGTGGATGGTGGGGGGATTGATCTCGCCACCGATGAAGTCTTCCGTCCGGTCGTACATGCCGAAGTGGGTCACCGGCTCCGAACCGCCCCGTGCCGGAAAACCATCCACGCCTGCCTTGACCCCGAGGGCGTTCATCAAGCTGCAGAAGTACTTGTTGATCGGCGCGTTGGCGAGCGACGGATCGGTCCCCGTTTCTTGGGACATCCCGTCGACCTCGTTCGGAGTGCCTTCGGCACACGTGATCTCGCTGTTGCCGGTCGTGAGATCGGGCGAGCCGTCATCGACGTTCACGGCCCAGCCGGTCTTGAAATAGCCGCCGGCGCTGCCGGCCTGGACGATCGGCAGGTTGTTGAGGTTGCGCGCGCAGCCGTCCGACACGTCCTGGAGCCAGACGGCCGCGCAGTTGTCGAGGAGCGTCCCGTCGCCCTCGTCGATACCGTTCAGCTGCCCGACGAGGTGGGCGAACTTCCTCGCATAGTAGTCGTCGATCGTGAGGAGCTTGTCGATCGCACCGGGGACGCAGGTGCCGACCATGCCCGCGCTCCCCAAGCGACCCGAGAGACCCGCGCTCTCCTGCGTCAGGCCGAGCCCCTTGAAGGTGTAGTTCCCGGGGTACTTCAGGAAGATGACGGGGTTCGCGTTGCACGCCGCCGCGAGCACGGCGAGGTTCGAACAGAGGTCCGCTCCGTCCAGACCGTCCGAGATTCGCCGCGTCAGCCTGTCGTCGACGCCCGGGGCCGTGCTCGTCAGGTCGATGTTTTCTTGCGTCACACCGAGCGCCGTGGCGAGGGACGTGTCGCACTGCGCAGAAGCCACAACGTCTCCTGTCGAGTGGAGGAGCTCCTTCCAGGCTGCGAGCTTCTGCTTGTCGGCCCGGCTCATGTCGAACCGCTCGAGCGTCTGCAGATCATCCTTCACGATGTCGAGGATGCTCTTGCCGCGCATCGCCGCATAGGTGTCCGGAGACGGCGGCTTCCCCGCCTCGAAGATGCCCGTGAGGCTGCTGAAGGCCTGCGACGCGTTCAGGCCCTTGAAGAGGGTCACGGCGGCGGAGTAGGAGATCGCTGACTGAGCGTTCTCCGTCTGACCCGTCGTGTTCAAGAGCAACGGAGTGCCTTGCGGGCTGAGCTGTCGTGCGATGACGTGGTCCAGCGAGGGACCGGTCGGCATGGCGTTGAATTTCGTCTCCAGGGCGAAGCTGAACGGGTCGTCGCTGTTGGGAGTGACCGGGTGGCAAGTGAAGTACGACCCGTTCACCTGCGTGTGGCGATCGTTCCCTTGCCCCCGCGCCAGCGTCGCCGTCCACTCGTTCATCGCGCGGATGCCTCGGGGCATGAGGAGCTTGTCGACGTAAGGCGCCAGGTGCTTGAGCGTCGTCGACTGGAGGTCCGCGGCGGTGAGCGGGCCGTGCGACTTCGTCGGGAACCACCGCGTCGTGATGCAGCCATAGTGCGTGTACATCACGATCAACCGCTTCGGTGGCGTGGCCGGCTGAGCCATCACGGTGCGGTCGAAGATCGAGCCGAGGAACGGCGCCGCGACGCAAGCTCCGCCCAGCCCCCGGAGGAAAATTCTTCGGTTCATGCGTTTTGTCATGGTCGCAATTCCCCTGCCTCAATGGACGCAAACGTCCGGCTGCCACTCGGAACGCCCTCGGATGCCCGGGTTTGCCACCGCTCCATCACCCCTGGAATGCCCGCGGGCCCGTGAACGTATTTGTATTTCGCTCGGCCGGGCGTTCGTCGAGCGGAAAGGTGCCCCGCCGAGCACGGCTCGACGCGACATCGGTCTGAGCCGCGCAGCGCCCTCGATCCCGTGCCGCGTGCCGAGCTGCTCGACGCCGGCGAGCGCTCCGCCACGAACCCGCTCCCGTTCCCAGCGCTTCGCCGACCCCAGGCACGCAGATCTCGCTGCGCTGTCAGACGCCTTCTCAGCCCGAGCTGGGCCTTCCCCGCGTGCCCGGCGGCCGGGCCTTCGCCGCCACGGGCCGTGTTTCGCGTGCCTGGGTCGCGTAGGCACCCAGCTGCGCGACGAGGTGCTCGAAGACGAGGCGGACGCGGCGCACGGCGCGCAGATCCTCGTGCATGACGACCCAGGCGTCCAGGTGGAAGGCGAGCGCGGGCAGCACGCGCACGAGCGGCACCGGCCGCCGGCTGAGCGGGAGCTGGCACACCCCGATGCCGAGGCCGGCGCGCACCGCGGCGAGCTTCGCGATGTCGCTGTCGCTGCGGAACGCATAATCGCGCGGCGTGGTGACGAGCCCGGCGGCGGCGAGCGCGTCGATGATGGCGCGGGAGCCGTCGGCGCCGATGAGGGCGTGGCCCGGCACGAGCCCCGCGAGCGACGTCGGGGCAGCGTGCGCGGCGAGGTACGCCTTGGTGGCGAAGAGGCCGATCTCGACGCGCCCGGCGCAGCGCCTCACCAGGCCGGCCTGCGTCGGCTCCGCCATGCGCACGGCGACATCGGCGTCGCGGCGCAGGAGATCCTCGGTGCGATTCGTGGCGACGAGCTCGATCTGAAGGCGCGGATGAGCCACGAGGAGCGCGGCGAGCATCGGGGGAAGCACCTCGGCGCCGACGACCTCGCTGCACGTGACGCGCACGGTGCCGCGGTCGGCACCGGTGGGGCTCGACACGGCGCGCACGAGGGCGCGCGCGCTCGCGGCGATGGACTCGGCGTAGGGCAGCGTGGCAAGCGCGAGCTCGGTCGGCACCAGGCCGTTTGGCGCGCGGGTGAAGAGCACGACGCCGAGCTGCGACTCGAGCTGCTCGATCTGGCGGCGCACGGTGGGCTGCGCGACGTCGAGGGCACGCGCGGCGGCGGAGAGGCTGCCGGTGCGCATGACGGCAAGGAAGGCGCCGTAGAGGTCCCACGAGGGCTCGGCTGGGCTCATCAAAAGATGATGAGCGGATGGACGCATTTGTACAATGTTCATGAGCACCCGCAGCGACCATGCTCTCCACGTCGCCGGCACCCGCGCCGGTACGCACGACGAGGAGAACGACCATGACCACCGCCGCGATGCTCCCTGCGCTCGACCTTGCTCCCTCTACCCGCCGCCCCGTGCCGCAGCCCGCCTGCGAGGTCTCGGCGGGCGGGGCCAAGGGCATGCCGCGCGCGCTCCTGCGCCTCGAGGGCGCGCTCGTGCTCGGAGCAGCGCTGTTCGCCTACGCGCACCTGGGCGGGAGCTGGGGATGGTTCGCGGCGCTGTTCCTCCTGCCCGACCTGTCGCTGCTCGGCTACCTTGCGGGCCCGCGCGTGGGCGCGGTGGCCTACAACGCGGGGCACAGCCATCTGGCTCCGGCGCTGCTCGCGGTCGCGTCGGCCGCGCTTGGCTCGCCGGCGCTGCTGCTCGGCGCGGCGATCTGGGTCGGGCACATCGGCTTCGATCGGATGCTGGGCTATGGGCTCAAGTACGGGACGGCGTTCGGCGACACGCACCTCGGCCGCGTGGGCTCGAAGCGCTCTTTCAAGCAACGATGATCACAACGGTCGCCGACCTGAAGACGGCTGCTGAAGTAACAGAGTGGACGGCAGCCCGGCTCGACAACCTCACCGAGGACCTCGAAATTCTGTGAGAGCTTCGGATCGAGCCGCATCACCTGATCGAGAGGGTCCGCGCCGCAGACGGCGCTCGTGTCTATCTCTTGCACCCTCTTGCACCCTCTTGCACCCGCAGTGCCCGGTGGGTGAGCTCGAACAGTGGATCAGAAATCTGTGAGAGCACTCGGACAGTGAAGAATGGCCGCGCGCTCGTCGCGCAACGAGGCTCGAAGGGGCAAGCGCCCCGGACTGGAGCGGCCCGCGGCAGCAGGGCCCTCGGTAACAGCCAGCCGAGCGTCAGCGCACCGGCTCGTACTCGAACGTGGCTGTCGAACCAGCGTTCACATCATACGAATCCCCCAGAACCCGGAGCCGGTAGAGCGCAGCATGCTCGGCATCCCACACAAGCAACCCGAACCCGATGACTTCCGACTCGTCGCTCTCATGGGTGAATCTCCAGGTCAGGTTGACGGTCGAAAACCACTCGGAGCAAGCGGCCACGTCGGTCGGGATGTCCGCCAGCTCGGCGAAGGACCTTCCCACCTCGCAGATCGACCCGCCCACAGGAGACCGAAGAGAGATGAACCTCGTCAATTCGACACCGAGGTCTCCAGCGTCGGACACGGCCCCATCCGAAAGGCGCACGTGCTCGCCGACCTCACCGAAGTTCTGCACCGCCAACGTGACCGTCTTTGGCCACACGCCGGTATCAGAGAGTGGTGTCGTCCCGGGGTCGTCCTCTACGACGGGCGTCCCGGGGTCGTCCTCTACGACAGGCGTCCCGGGGTCGTCCTCTCCGACGGGCGTCCCGGGATCGTCCTCTACGACAGGCGTCCCGGGATCGTCCTCTACGATCACGGACCCTCCGCACCCCACGGCCGCCGCCAGCAACGCGAGGCATGCTCCAGCGCGCAGCCGCCCGGCGCATGTCCTCAACCCAGGTTTCATCATCGGCATCTCCAGTTCTCTTCAGGTCCGCTCGGTCCATCCAGGTTTGTCGGTCGCGACGGACCCAACACGGCGTTCGCATGAGCCCCGGGTCCGGGGGCACGCGAGGGGAGCGCTACGTCGAGCTCCGCGCCCACCGCGTCGATCCGCTTCCACGCATCCCATCATGGATCATGGTAGCGTAATCGACGGCCACCCCGCGCTGTCGAGGAGGCCAGCACGATCGCGTACGGCCTGCACGCCGAGCGGGCACGGGCGGGCCCTCGGTGCCCTGTCTGGACTTACGGGGCCGGCCGCGGGCTGAGGTCGGCGAGCACGAGCGGGCAACGCGGCGCGTTGACCCGCCTGGTCCAGCAGCGCGCTGGCCTTCCACGCCTGAAACGCCTGCGATTATCGCGACGTAGCACCGAGCGGAACGCATCCTACCCTATCGCTGTACCCTACTGGTGGACTCTCCGGGTGCGGGAGAAAAGGATCTCGCGTTCTGGTCATTTGCGGGGAGTTCGGGGATACTCGGTCGGTATGTTGCGAGAGCTCACACGCCGCTGCTGGCTCGTTCCCCTCCTCATCGCCCTGATCCTTTCAGTTGCCTGTGAAAATGGCTCGGCAGAGTCCGAGGCGGGCGAGAGCGGAGGCCGAGCAGCGGCCGGAGCAACGAGCTCTGGCGGGAGCGGTGGCCAGGGCGGGACCGGCTCGACGACGAACGGCAGCGGCGGCATGGGATCCACTCCAAGGCCCGCGGAGAATGAACTCTTCCGACTGAGCACGACGCACATCGAATTCGACTCACGGAGCGACGAGTACACAGCGATCGTTGAGGTCGAGGCGCTCAAAGGGGTCGTCACGGTCTCCGCCATCCCGGTCTCCCACGAAGAGCTCGGAGAGCCCCACGTCGTCGTGAGCGGGCTGGAGGTGACGGACTCGAACGGTATCGCCCGCGTCCGTGTCACCAAGGCCGCCCCTCTTTCGCTTCCTCCCGGGGTATTTCGGGGTCAGATTCTGGTGAGAGGCTGCTCGGAGGGCTCGTGCCAGGAGCTCGTGGTCGATATCACCTACACGGTCGTTCATGTGGAGCTCGTCGGGCATCAGGGATTTGAGCGGGCTGATATCGTTTTTCGCCGGCGTATCGACGGGGGACCTCCCGAAGCTCTCACGATTCCGATGGTGGCGAGCGACGGGAGCGCCTTCAACTGGTCGGTCAAACTCACCGAGAGCGGCCAGAACGAGGTCACCGGTTGGCTCGATTTTACTGCCGCAGGCAAGAGCACAGAGCCGCTCGTGCTTTCTCCAAATCAGCTCTTCGACCGTCCGATCAGGCTCTCCGCCCAGCTCGCCATCACCACCGAGATCGAAGTCGCACCAGCTCTCGTGATTTATGACACGCTCTTGCCGATCGAAGTTTCGACGAACGAGGTCCACCTCACCGCGAATGTCGGCGAGCAGGCTGAACCAGTCGAGTTTGAGATCTACGACGCCTACGGAGGCAGCTATCCTTGGGCGGTGAGCGACGCGGGGTTCGTGTTCGGGTGTCCGATCCGATCGTCCTTCATCGTTGAGCTCGTCGAGGGCAGCTACGACGCGTTGCCCGCAGTGGTGAGCGTCACTGCTCCGATCGCAGACCAACCGACGGCGACGCCCACTGAATGCTACGGGGACCTCGAGATCAAACACGAAAGGACGACGCAGATCGTGCATCAGAAGGTGCGGGTCTCGCTCGACGTGACGGAAGAGTGAGCTCGTGGCAAGCGAGATGGTCGGCAAGCAGGAGCGTCGCCTGGTTGGCACGGATCCGGCCAAGGAACATGTAAGGAACATGCAAGGAACATGTAACGAGGTGCCGCCGAACAGGCCGTGGGTGCCGACAGTGCGCGCAGCCTCGTGCCTCGGCAGCGCGCCCGGACGGGCTCGCCGTGGTCCAGGCGGCGCCCGCCGGCCTCGGCCGGCTCGACCAAGAACACGCGGCTGTATACTTTCAAGAGCGAATGCATGGCTGGGTGGTCATGCCGCGAGACATCGAGCCCACGCGCTAGTTGCTGTCAGATCAATGGCCATGGCAGCGCTGTTCGTTGGAACCATTCCGGCCGCTTGATTTCATGGGCATCTTCCGGGGGGTGCAGGCTGTTCGTGATGCGTCGCCACGGCCCCCGCGCGCGGCCTGGCTGGTGGCGCAGGCGCTCTGGGAGGAGCTGCGTCGCCGCGGCTGCGACGCCGGGCTGCTGACCTGACACGCCGGGCCTTGCGGTGGCCACCCCGCGGGGAGGACAATCGGGTACGATGGTGACCTCTTCCTCGTCGGTGAAGGTCGAGCTGCTGGAGCGGACGGACGGTTACGTGGTGGCGACCTGGCGGCGGCTCATGCTGCTCGTCTGGCGCGGGCAGGCCAGCGTCGCCGGCATCGAGCGTTCCCGGGCGCTCTTCCGGCCCTGGGCGGAGCGCCAGCCGGGAGGGGCAGCGTTCCTGATCGTGGTGACCCGCGAGCGCACCATGCCGCCCGACGAGGAGACCCGGGCGGCGATGCAGCGGGTGGCGAGCGCTCCCGGGGGGTGCATGAAGGGCATGGCCACGCTCGTCGAGGCCGAGGGGTTCATCGCCGCCTCGGTCCGCGCCGTCATGATGCGGCTGCAGGCTCGCGGGACGCAGGGGCCGGCGCCGAACATCTTTGGGACGCCGGCCGATGTCGCGGCCTGGGCGGCGGTGGTGCTGCAGGACCGGGAGGTCACGCCAGAGGCGCTGGCGGAGGCGATCCGCGTGGCGCGCGAGGGCTGAGCGCGCGCCCGCCGCCCGATCGCCCTCGGGGCGGCCCGGTGTGCCCGGACCGCCCCGAGGGGCACCCGACAGAGCAGGCGTTCTCCGCGGGCGGCCGGGAAGTTCGCCCGCGCGCGCCGCGGTCGTGGTCGTCCCCGCCCCGCCGTGGTGCACCATCGCGGCGCTTTCGGGAACAGCGCCTGCTGGTTGACGTCACCGTTCGCGATGCCGTCGGCGGCGTCGTCGACCCGACCGAGCTCGGCCCACCCCTGAGGCAGCGCGACACGGCGCCTCGCTGCCCGCACGGCCTCGATGACCATGCGGCCGGTCTGCAGGTCCACAGGCATGCTGCCGAAGCTGACGTAGACGGGCGGCTCGCCGGCCGCGAGGAACGCTTCCAGCTCGGGTGCGAGCGGCGTCTGGTCGGGAAGAAGCCAGGCTCCGTTCTGCGTGACCTGCAGGCCGGGCATCGCCCGCAGCGGCCCAGCAACCGCGGCCGCCGCGAGCCATGGACCCTCGCCCAGGACCCGCATCGAGGCGGGTCCCGCTCGTGACCCGGCCGAACCTGCGGTAAGCTCCCTGTATCATGAGCGACGTCGAGAATGTCCTGGTCATAGCGCTGCGTCTGTCGGCGGAGGACCGAGCGGCCGTGGCGGCCGCGCTGATCCAGAGCCTCGACGAGCCCGAGCAGACCACCGAGGAGGTCGAGGCTGCGTGGGCCGAGGAGATCCAGCAACGTCTCGCTGACGTCGACGCCGGGGTCGTCACGCCGGTCCCCTGGCCGGAAGCCCGGCGCCGCATCCTGGCGGCTGCAAACGGCCGTCGTGAAGCTCGTTGAGGTACTGCCAGCCGCGCTCGCGGAAGCCGAGGAGGCTGCGGCGTGGTACGCGGAACGGGATCCACGCGTAGCGGTACGGTTCGCCGAAGGGATCGAGGCAGCATTGACCCGAATTGCGGAGGCGCCGGACCGCTGGCCCTCTACCCGTGACGGGACGCGTCGGGTGCGTTTGACACGGTTTCCCTATCTCGTCGTGTACCGAGACGAGCCAACGCGCATTCTTGTCGTGGCCATCGCACACGCAAAGCAGAGGCCGGGCTACTGGAGAAAGAGGTGATGTGAGCGCCGCATGCGGTCCCACCGAGCTCTGATGGTTGGACGTCCAGTGACGAGCCAACCGCGGCTCTGCACCCGCGGTTGTAGCGGCGGGCCGCTGCCCCCGGGCCTGTGGACGTGCCGTCTTCTACCGCCGCGGTTCGCTGGGCGAGCTCCAATCCAGCGATTCAGCAAACCGGCGCATCTCCACGGCGCTCCTGGCGGAGCTCCTGGCGTGCCTGCGGGGGGAGCCGCTCGGGCGGGTGGTGGGTGAGCCGCAGGCCCGCTGCAGCCGCCCTGCGGGTCCGTCGAGCCGGCGGGCGGGAAAGGACGCTCAGGAGCCGGGAGGACGCAGCTCCGCATCGAGGAGCGCGGCGAACTCGGTGATGCGCCGGTCGATCTCCTCCTCCGGCGTCGCCAGCAGCCATCCCTCGAAGTCGTCGAACGATCCCTTGAACCGCGTGATGAGCTCGCCGAGGGCCTTCCCCTCCAGCCCCGGCACGAGCCGCATCACCCGCTTCCCGCTGAACTTCGTGTCGATCTGCGCCCGCCGCGCCTCGGCCGCGCGCTCGCGCTCGATCTGCCCGCCGAGATCGGCCTCCGGGAACGCGGCGAGGATCATGGGCAGGTACGACCGCCGGTCCCCGAGGGTGGGCCGCTTGTCGATCCCCCGGGCGCTCAGGTACTCGATGAACCGCGCCACGGTCGACCGCACGCCGGCGCGCTCCCGCAGCGGGCTCTCGCCATCATCGAGGTAGGGCGCCACCGAGAAATAAGGGCTCGCGATCACCCAGTCGAACACCGCCGGCAGCGACGCGAACCCCGCCTGCCATGCCCCGTGATCGAACCCGAGGAAGCCGCAGATCCGCTCGAAATCCCGCGTCACTTCCAGGTCTGCCCGGTAATTGCCCCCCTCGCGCCGGTACACGTAGGCGAGCCCGCGCTCCCCGTACTTCAGGTCGAAGCGCCGGCAGATCCGCCCGATGAAGTTCCCCACGTCGTTGAAGCACATGAAGCTGTACGCGCTCTCGAGGTAGCGCTCCGGCACCGGGAAGAAATCGGTCTGAAGCCCGCGGTACACCGTCGAGAACACGTGCCCCACGGCCCTGGTCTGCGTGACCCCGAGGTCGCGCGCGATCTCGGCGCGCACCTCGCCCCAGTCCGGCCGCGACGCGACGATCACATCCATGTCCCCGAAGTCCGGCTTGTCGCCGTAGTAGCGCGGGATGCGGTGCTGCCCCGGCAGCTTGACGTCGAGGTAGCGCCGCACCTCGGCCTCGATCGCCAGGTACTCGCCTCGGGGCATCCTCGGTAGGTTGAACAGCTTGCCGCCCATCGCCCAGCTCCGGCCTCGCAGTCTACACCGATCCCCGATCGGGTCGTCCGCCCGCCGCCGCCCGGGCTCGAGCGCCCTCCTGTTTCTCCGTCCCATCCCTGCCCCTGGCGCCTCCGGGGGTGTCGACGGAAGCGGGGCAGGACCCCCCTCGGCGCGAACGATGTGTAGGATGCGCCCCTTGGACCGGCCGACGCTCCCCCGCCAGGATCTGCTCGACGTGCTCGAGGCGCGGTTCGGGTTCCGCGATCTCCGCCCAGGCCAGCGCGCGGTCATGGAGGCCCTGCTCTCGGGCCACAGCGCGCTCGCGGTCTTCCCGACAGGCGGCGGCAAATCGCTCTGCTACCAGCTCCCCGCGCTGCTCCTCGACGGGGTCACGATCGTCATCTCTCCGCTGATCGCGCTGATGAAGGATCAGATCGATTTCCTCACGGCGCGCGGCATCGCCGCGGTCCGGCTCGACTCGTCGCTGTCGACCGACGACGCGGCGGAGGCGCACAGGGACCTGCGCTCGGGCAAGACGAAGCTGCTCTATGTCGCCCCCGAGCGGTTCGTGAGCGAGCGCTTCATGGCGCTGCTGAAAGAGCTCAAGATCGCCCTGTTCGCGGTGGACGAGGCCCACTGCATCTCGGAATGGGGGCACAACTTCCGCCCCGATTACTTGAGGCTCGCGGACACCGCCCGGGCGCTCGGCGTGCCGCGCGTGCTCGCGCTGACGGCCACCGCGACGCCCGGGGTCGTGCGCGACGTCTGCGCCACGTTCGGCATCCGCGAGGAGCACGCGGTCGTCACCGGCTTCTACCGGCCGAACCTCGAGATCCGCGCGACGGCGGTGAGCGCGCCCGCGCGCGACCGGATCCTGATCGAGCGCCTGAGATCCCGGCCGCCCGGCTCCACCATCGTGTACGTCACGCTCCAGAAGACCGCCGAGCACGTGGCCGAGCAGATCGCCTCGGCGGGGCTGCCGGCGCGCGCCTACCACGCCGGAATGGACGCGGTGGAGCGCGCGCGCGTGCAGGACGACTGGATGCAGAGCGACCGCGGCGTCGTGGTCGCCACCATTGCGTTCGGGATGGGGATCGACAAGGCCGACGTGCGTTATGTCGACCATTACAATCTCCCGAAGAGCCTCGAGAGTTATAGCCAGGAGATCGGCCGCGCGGGCAGGGATCAGGCGCCCTCGGCGGTCGAGCTCTTCGTGTGCGGCGACGATCTGGCGGTCCTCGAGAACTTCGCCTATGGCGATACGCCGACCGCGGAGGCGCTCCACGGGGTGGTCGGCGTCGTGCTCGGCGCGCCCCAGGTGGAGCTCGGCCTGCACGCGCTGTCGGCGCGCCACGACGTCCGGCCGCTCGTGCTCCGCACCGCGCTGACCTACCTCGAGCTGATGGGCGCGGTCCGGCAGCTCACGCCGTTCTACGCCGGCTACGAGGTGCGGCTCCACCGCAAGCTCGAGGAGGTCGTCGCGACGGTGAAGGGCGAGCCGGCGCGGTTCCTCGAAGCGCTCTTCGGCCATGCGAAGAGGGGGCGAGTCCTGTACGCGATCGATCCGGCCGCCGCCGCCGCCGCGCTGGACCAGCCGCGCGAGCGGGTGGTGCGCGCGCTCGAGTACCTCGAGCGGCAGGGGCTCGCGGAGCTCAAGGCGTCGGACCTGCGGCACCGCTTCGTGCGCGTCGCGCCGCCGGACGACGCGCCCGCCCTCGTCGGCGAGCTCCTGGCGCGGTTCGCGAGGCGCGAGGACGCGGAGATCGCGCGCGTGCGGCAGGTGCTCGAGCTGTTCACCGCGGAGCGCTGTCACGCCGCCGCGCTCGCCGAGTACTTCGGCGAGCGCCTCGACGCCGCGTGCGGGCGTTGCACCTTCTGCCGCACCCGGGTCGCCCTGAGGCTGCCGGAGCCGCCGCGCGCGCCGCCGATGCCGGCGGGGCTCGACGTCGCCGCGTTCACGGCGCTGCGCGCGGCGCACGGGGGCGCCCTGGGTCACCCTCGCCAGGCGGCGCGCTTCCTCTGCGGCCTCTCGAGCCCGGCGACCACCCAGGCCAAGCTCGCGCGCGTTCCGCTCTTCGGCGTCCTGGTCGCTCGCCGGTTCTCCGAGGTGCTCGACTGGTGCGCCGGGCTCCCCGTCCTCGCCGGCGCTGCCCGCGGCGTCACGCCTGCTTGATCAGCTGCACATCGAGGTGGATCGCGACTAGCTACCTTGGAGAGCGGGATGCTTCCTGAGAGGCAGTCCCGTCGTTCATGTCCCTTGTGGTGATCAGAGCCGGCCCTCCGCGAGCAGCTCGCGGGTGCGCTTCAGCGTCGACAGCAAGGCGCTCTTGTAGCCCTTGTCGCCGTTCATCCACTCCTGCTCGGCCTGCTCCTCGGGGCCGTTCGGCTCTTTGCCGCGCAGGCCGAGGTAGCAGTAGAAGCGGAGCTGGAGCGTGCCGTCGGTGTCCTCGAACAGCTCGTTGATGATCGCGCCCTCGCGGGGACCGGTGGCCTGGAAGAAAGTGACCTTGCTCTGCGGCTCGAACGTGATGATCTCGCGCAGGTCGTCGCCTGCGATCGTGGCTTCACGCACGATGTGAGAACCGCTCTCCTCGACGACGTCGCAACGGGTGCAGAGGCCGGGCGGGAGGAACAGGCGGGCGTCGCGGGCCTTGAGGACCAGGCCCTCCCATGCCTGCGCGCGGGTCAGCTCGGTCTCGCCTTCCGGGTTCACCGGGACGGTGGCGGTCGAATAGATCATGAGGATGTTCCTTGTCGTGAGTGTTGAGTGTCGCTCGGCCGCTGGACCGAGGTCGCGATCTCGGCGGCGAAGTCGCGGTAGGAGCGCAGGGGGCGTCCCAGGAGCGTGGTGAGACGTACCACATCGCCGGCCTCGGGGAGCATGCCTTCGGTGAGGAAGCGCTCGCTCATCAGGCGCATGTCGAAGGCCATCCAGCTCGGCATGAACTGCCGGAGGTCCTGCTTCCACTACGATCCACGGCAGCGCCTTGCGCTACGACGGGCCTTTCAACTCGTGCTTTTCAAGCCGCTTCAGCCACCGCCGCGTGATCGCCGGCGTTCACCGTTCACCGCGGGCGAGGGCGGCGCCTGAACGCAATCTCATGATCGCTGTCCTCGCGGCGACGCGGATCGCCTGCTCGCTCGTCGGTTGGGGTGGCCGAACGAGCGTTGGATAGCTCCGCCCAACAAGGGCCTGCTGACCGACGCGCGGGTGCGCGCAGCGCATCCACACGCGGCAGAAGCCCAGATCGGTGCTGCGCGGGCGCGGGCGAGCTCCGGTCCAGCTATTGTCGCCGGCCCGGTCTGCTTCCCAGCCGGCGTCGCTGGCCGCCTGCGTCCGCCATGGCGCCGCCACCCCCTGATCTGGAGCTCTGCTCGCATTTTCCCGGTGTTTCGTGCCGGCATGGGGGGTGCTGAAGGCCGAGCGTCATGCCGACGCTCGAGCACAACGCCCTCGTCGAGATGTTCCGCGAGCACCCGGAGCTCGCGCCGCGCTTGCTCGCGACGCTCTTCCACGTCGAGGTGCCGCCGCACGCCTCGGTTGCGGTTGTCGAGTCGTCGCTCGACCAGCTCATCCCGGTGGAGTTCCGCGCCGATCTGGTGCTGGAGCTTCGGGACGAGAGCGACGCGCTCGTGCTGGCGATCGTCATCGAGGTGCAGCGCGACGTGGACCCGGACAAGAAGTACTCGTGGCCGGCGTACGTCGCGGTCGTGCGCGCCAGGAAGCGCTGCGGCACGATCGTCCTGGTGGTCGCGCCGGACGCCGGCGTGGCTGCCTGGGCCGCGGAGAACATCGACCTCGGCCTGGGCCGCGGCAACGTCGAGCCGCTGGTGCTCGGTCCGGGGGTCGTCCCCGAGATCACCGACCCGGCCGACGCGGAGAACGAGACGGAGCTCGCCGTGCTGTCGGCGGTGGCGCACGGCAACGGGCCGAGCGGGCTGACCGTGGTCCAGGCGGCGCTCGCCGGCCTCGGCCGGCTCGACCAGGCGCACGCGATGGTCTATTTTCAGCTCATCTGGAACGGGTTGCGTGAGCCGATGAGGCAGGCGCTGGAGGTACTGGTCATGGAACGGCAGATCGAAGGCGAGGCGACGTTTCCTCCGTTCGTGCAAAAGCTCATCGATCGCGGCAAGCTCGAGGGCATCCGTGAGGGCGAGCTCAAGGGCATGCGAGAGGGCATGCGAGAGGGCGAGCTCAAGGGCATGCGAGAGGGCAAGAGGGACACGCTGCTGCGGCTGCTCGCGCGTGCAGGGATCGTGCTCACCGAGAACGAGAGCGCGCGCATCCAGGCATGCACGGACATCGCGACCCTCGACCGCTGGATCGATAACGTCCTCGGGGCGAAGACTGCCACCGAAGTGCTCTCCTGACGATCGACGGACGCGGCCCCCTCATGGACGCGCCCGCCGCGGCCAGGGGCGATTACCCCTCGTCGTCGCCCTCGCCTGGCGCGCCGTCTTCCGGTGCGCCCTCCTCTGACGCGTCGCCTTCCGGCGCGCCGTCCTCCGCGAAGGCTTCGCCTTCCTTCTCCTCTCCGGTGGACGCGGCGCCGCGGGAGACGGGGAAGGGCGCATAGTCCTTCATCTTGTCGGTGCCGGCGTACAAGTACTCCGTGGCGGTGCGCAGCCTCCGCTCGGCGTGCACGACGAGGGTGTACGCGGCGTCGCGGAGCTTGCGCGCGCGCTGCGCCTCGGGAGAGAGCCTCTTGTCGGCGAGCATGCGCGCGAGCCGCGGCGAGAGCTCGCGGAGGCGGGCCGCGGCGGAGGCCTCGCCGCAAGGCGCCTTGTGAAGGGCCTCGGCGTGCTCGGAGCAGAGCAAGAGGAGGTCGGAGACGTCCTGGACCAGATCCGCGTCGCCGCGGCCTGCGCGGATCGCCATGAGCCGCTTTTGACCTTCAGGGCTCTTCTTGAAGCGGAGATCGAAGAAGCGGAGGAGCGTCTGCCGGTGCGAGGCGGCTTCGGTGGCCGGCCCCTTGAACATCGCGATGGCCCGCTCTTGACGCTGCTGCGCGGCTTGCCAGCGCGATTGCGTGACGCGCAGGAGCTCGATCTTGTCGCGGAGCGCATGGATCTCCTCGCGTGTGAGCGCGGGCTCGTCCTCGGGGAACGGGGTGCGGACGAGGTCGGCTGCGTCGCGCTCGGCGGCGAGCTGGATGCGGCTCGCCCAGATGACGCGTCGAGCGAGCTTGCCTGGAAACACCAGGGTGTTGTCCCCGAGCGACGCGGCCTCTCCGAGGAGCTCGGCCTCGCGGGCGGCGCTCAGCGTGTACGCTGCTGCTCTCGTCGAGGACCGGGGCGCGCCCTGTGCCTCGCGCGGAGCGCGCTTCCTCGCGACCTTGTTGGTCCTGGGCGACGTGGTGGTGGATGCCTTTGCCATGGTAAAGATACGCCTCCTTGTCGGGGCCAGCGCCCCTCGGAGTGGGGGGCCGCAGGATCGGCGAGGGTAGCGGCGAACAAGGCATTGGCCAGCGGAGAGCACGAGTCGGTCACGTCGCGAGGGAGGGAGGCGCTGGGGCCCAGGGTTGGGAGAGGCCGCGTGCCGCGGCATCGGGGGGAGCGGCGTGCCCGGCGCAGCGGGCAGCGGGCCATGGAGCTGGCGAAGAGGGCGCACGAGGGAGAAAATGTTGCGCAGCAACCACGAAAGGGGTGCGAGACGACGCCGGGGCTGCGCAGGAGATCCGCCGGGGCCGCGCAGGAGCCGGGCGATGGTGACGAAGGACACCAACAGGGGTGCGCAGGAGGGGCGCGGGGGCCGCGCAGGACGGGGGCGAGTGTAGCGTAGGACACCAATGGTGGTGCGAAGGAGGGGCCGGGGCTTGCGCAGGAGGGGGCCGGGGCTTGCGCAGGAGGGCCGACGGGCCCGCGCAGGAGGGTGCCGGGGCTTGCGCAGGAGGACCGGCGGGCTGCGCAGGAGGGTCGACGGGGCCGCGCAGGAGGGCGCCGGGGTCTGCACAGGAGGGTCGACGGGCTGCGCAGGAGGGCCGACGGGGCCGCGCAGGAGGGCGCCGGGGCATGCGCAGGAGGATCGACGGCCTGCGCAGGAGGACTGACAGGGCCGCGCAGGAGGATCGGCGGGCTGCGCCGGAGGGCGGACGGGCCCGCGCAGGAGGGGGCCGGGGCTTGTATAGGAGGGCCGACGCTTCATTCTCTCGCATGGCCGCCGCCATCCACGCGACCTCGGCCCCGCCCTCGCCGAGGCGTTCCTCACGCATCTGGCGACCGACCAGCACGTCAGCGCCTCGACGCAGAACCAGGCCCCCGCCGCCATCCTCGTCCTCTACACACATGTCCTCGCGCTCTCCCTCGCGCAGCACGTCGATTTCACCCGAGCGAAGCGCCCCGCGCGCCTCCCCGCGGTGCTCACTCCGACCGAGGTGAGCGCTCTCCTGGATCGCATGACCGGCGTCCCGCGACGCATGGCCTCCCTCCTCCACGGCGCCGGCCTCCGTCTGCTTGAATGCGCCGAGCTCCGCGTGAAGGACCTCGACCTTAGGCGCCGCGAGATCCTCGTTCGTGACGGCAAGGGCAGGAACGATCGAATCACGATGCTGCCGCTCCGCCTGGTCCCCCCGCTCCGTGATCACCTCACCGCCGTGCGCGCCGAGCACGCCGCCGATGTCGCGGCCGGCGCCGGCTGGGTGGCCCTCCCCGACGCCCTGGGACCGCAAGTATCCGAACGCCGGCCGGGAATGGCCTTGGCAATGAGCCTTCCCCGCGATGCGCCCCGATCGCGACAGGGAGACAGGTCAGCTCTGGTTTCGAGAACCCGAGAATATCATCCAGTTCACAAAGCTCTACGGAATAGACCAACGCAGGCTTGAGACTCGGCAGTTCATTCAGTGCTACGCTCTCATATACGGCAGGGAAAACGAGGCCCGCGCAAATTCGGAGTTCGCGAAGAGCCGCGCACTGCTTGCGCATTCGGACGAGATTCTAATGACGTATGACCGCCTCCGTCCGAGTGAGAGGATGGATTCCCCCCTAACCCTGCGGGTCGATCGTTCAAAGCCCGGTGGAAAGTTCAGCGTGCTACATGTGCCGCCCACGTTTCTCATCGGCCCGTACAACGCCGACGGGCTGGTGGACCTTGCAGGGCTTCGTGAAGCGATTTTCGCGAATGCGTTGATGAGTACTGAACGCAGGGAGTTCTTGGCGACGCGGCTAGAGTACTGGATGCAATGGGCGCAACAGACGCCCGTCATCAAGGATGGTGTGCCGGAGCACGAAGAATACTACTGCGAGTAGGACCAGCGAAACGCGGGAGCTGTCGCTGCCGAACTCGGACGTTAAAGCTGACGTGGCCCTCGCTGCGCTCGGGACCACACAGCTTAACGCCAGTCGTTCGGCAGACGGGCTCAGTGCTCAGTGCTCAGTGAGCTCTGCCCGATGACGCTGATAGGCGTAAGCACCGGCTCCGCGAGGCCAGGCCTCCGCACCGCCGGCGCACGGGGTGGATCCTGCTACCGGTCGTGCGCTCCCCCTCGGGCGTGGAGCTGCTTCGCCCGCCCGAGGCGGGCGGAGCTTGAGGCGACGGCGGAGGGATGGCATGCTCTCCGTGCCGACGTCGGACGGAGGACCTCATGGAAAGGCGAACCCTCGAACAGCTTGAGGCGGCGCTCGATGCCGTCAGCAGAGACCTGGCCCCACGCGTCGAGGAGCTCGCGCAGAAGAGCGCCGAAGGCGCGCTCACCCCGGAGGAGCGAAGGGAGTACGCCGAGATCGTCCGCTTGAACGACCGGTTCAGCCTCCTCAAGCTTGAGGCCGAGGATTTCTGGACGATGCGCGCGGCTTCGTGAAGCTCTCGAACGATGTGCGGGAGACGGTACAGCGGCGCGCTCAGGGCGCGTGTGAGTACTGCCAGCTTCCTCAAGAAACTTCAATCCTCCCCCATCAAGTCGACCACATCACCGGGAGGCAGCGCCGAATACGACAAAATTGATGCGACGAGCGTATGAGGGCACCGCGATGATCGAGCCTGTTGTGGATAAGGAGAGTCACGGTCGGGCGCTCCGCAGAATCGAAGAGCTCTGGGACGCCGAGCCAGGCTCGCCCGAGGCGCAAGAACTCGATGCGCTCGCGACGCTGGTCGACGCGTACGAGCGCAAGCAGCTCCCCATTGCGCCGCCAGACCCGATCGCAGCGATCGAGGCGCGCTGCGAGCAACTCGGGTGGACTCGCAAGTAGCTTGAGCGGCTGATCGGTTCCAGGGCACGCGTCTCGGAGGTCTTGGGCCGCAAACGGGCGCTCACGCTCCCGATGATCCGAGTGCTCAGCGAGCTCTGCCCGATGACGCTGACAGGCGTAAGCACCGGCTCCGCGAGGCCAGACCTCCGCACCGCCGGCGCACGGGGTGGATCCTGCTAAGGGTCGTGCGCTCCCCCTCGGGCGTGGAGCTGCTTCGCCCGCCCGAGCCGGGCGGAGCTTGAGGCGACGGCGGAGGGATGGCATGCTCTCCGTGCCGACGTCGGACGGAGGACCTCATGGAAGGGCGAACCCTCGAACCGCTTGAGGCGGCGCTCGATGCCGTCAGCAGAGACCTGGGAAGGCATCGAAGGAGCCAGGTGCGATGAGAGAACCGGAGCTGGTGAGGTTTGAGATCGAAGGCGCCGAAATGGCGGTCCGCCTGGCGGGCGATCGCGAGAAGCCGGCGCTTCTCCTGATCCACGGTTTTCCAAGCTCCTCGGAGTCGTTCCGGAACGTGATCGACACCCTCGCGCGGGACTGCTTCGTGATCACCCCGGACCTTCCGGGGTTCGGAGGCTCCGAGCCGGTTGAGCGGCCCTCCTTCTCGCGCTTCGCGGACATGATCGACGGACTGCTCGCGCGGCTCGGAGCCGGGGCCTTCCACCTCTACCTTCACGATTATGGAGCGGCGGTAGGGCTTCATCTCGCCACGCGCGCGCCGCGCAGGATACGCAGCCTCATCGTCCAGAATGCCAATGCCCATCAGATCGGGATGGGGCCGCAATGGTCGGCGACCAGAGCCTATTGGGACGATCCCACGCCGGAGCGGGAGACCGAGGCGACCGCACACCTGACCTTCGAGGGGACGCGCGACCAATATGTGGGCGGCGTTCCCCGCGACATCGCCGATCGCATCGATCCCCGGTGGGAGGAGGACTGGCGGATCATGTCGCTCCCCGGCCGGCTCGAGACGCAGCGCGCGCTGGTGCTCGACTATCGCAGCCATCTCGCGCGGTTCGCGGAGATCGCCGATTATCTCGATCGCTGGCAGCCCCCGGCGCTGATGCTGTGGGGGCGGCACGATATCTTCTTCGACCTCGAGGAGACCCTCTCCTGGATGAAGGCGCTCCCGCGCATGGAGGCGCACATCCTCGACGGCCCGCATTTCCTGCTCGAGACCCATCCGGCCGAATGCGCCGCGTTGATGAGCGCCTTCGTCAAGCGCGCGGAGGGGCCGCGTCAGGACGACGAAATGAAGAGAACATGAAGCCACGAATCACAGTCATCACACTCGGCGTCGACGATCTCGAAGCGTCGCTGCGTTTCTACAGGGAGGGCCTCGGCTTCCAGACCGAAGGCATCGTTGGCGAAGAATTTGAATACGGCGCTGTTGTGTTCATCCAGCTTCAGCCTGGCTTGCGTCTGGCTTTGTGGCCTCGCGCGAGCATCGCGCAGGACACGGGCCTCTCCGTAGGTCGTGCTGGCCCGACCGAGATGACGCTGGGCCATAACGTCACATCGAAGGCGGAGGTTGACTCTGTCATGGCAACGGCGAGGGCAGCGGGAGCCGCCATCATCAAGGCCGCGCACGACACGTTCTGGGGCGGCTACTCCGGTTACTTCCAAGACCCAGATGGTCATCTCTGGGAGGTTGTCTGGAATCCGCAATGGTCCGAGTGAGCCCGACAAATTGCTGCACGCGACGTGCGAAGACGCACGCGAGTGAGCCATAGCGTTGGGCCGCGGGGCCCGTGGGCCGCATGTCGATGATCGCGGGGCATAGGGACTCCTTGATGGCGATCCGGAGCCTGGAACCCCCGCCGGCGGCATCCGTACGCCCATCACCCGGGGCGCCATCCAGCGGGCGCACGCAAGGCGGGTCAAGGGCTCGCAGCGGCGACCGGCGGGGGAGCGGGCCCTGGGCGCGCTCCCACATCCGCAGGAACGACTCGGCCGAGGACCTCAGGGCCGACGTGTCCACGCCGAGCCCATCGAGATCGGCCAGGCGGCGCTCTCCCGCCTGGACCTCCGCGGCACCGTCTCGCACGACGATGAGCTCGTGCCGGCCTTCCGGCACGCCCTGGCGCTGGCGCTCGATGCGGGCGACCCCAGCCTGGTGCGCGTCGGCGAGAGCTTCGCGAGCAGCGCGCGGACGCCGCAGCGGCGCCTGGCCGCGGTGGGCGTCCGCCACCGGGAGCTCCTGCGGAGCTCACCGGGAGCCCCTGCAGGAGCTGCGGCTGGAGCGCGCGCGGCCGGCGGGCGCGCCACGTTCGTCGTGACCGGGCTGGCCCGGGCGCGCTTCCGCCGGAATTCACCGGAAGCGCAGGCGCCCACGTGCTATCCCCCGCGCCGCTGAGATGATCACGCTCGAAAAGCTCACCAAGCGGTACGGTCCCAAAATTCTCTTCGAGAACGTGTCGATGCGCTTCGACCCCGGCAAGCGCTACGTGCTCGTCGGCGCGAACGGAGCGGGGAAATCGACGCTCCTCAAGGTCATCTCCGGCGAGGAGGAGTCGGATCAGGGCGCCGTCGAGATCCCGAAGCAGCTCCGGGTCGGGGTGCTCAAGCAGGACCATTTCGCCTACGAGTCCCACCGCATCATCGACACGGTCCTGATGGGGAACCGGGCCCTCTGGGAGGCGATGCACGAGCGCGACCGGCTGTACGAGGGCGAGATGACCGACGAGGTCGGCATGCGGCTGGCCGAGCTCGAGGGGACGATCGGCGAGGAGGACGGCTACACCGCCGAGGCGCGCGCCGCCGAGATCCTCGAGGGGCTCGGGATCGCGACCGCCCGGCACACCAGCACGGTGAGCACGCTCGCGGGCGGGTACAAGCTCCGCGTCCTCATCGCCCAGACGCTCTTCGCGGGCGCCGACGTCCTGCTCCTCGACGAGCCGACGAACCACCTCGACCTCGACTCGATCCGCTGGCTCGAGGCGTACCTCAACGACACCTTCCGCGGCACGCTGCTCGTCGTCAGCCACGACCGGCACTTCATGAACGCGATCGCGACGCACGTCGCCGACGTCGACTACCAGACGGTCACGCTCTACACGGGCGACTACGACGACTTCATCGAGCAGAAGACGACGGGCAAGCGCCAGTCGGACGCCGACGCCGCGCAGAAGAAGAAGAAGATCGCCGAGCTCAAGGACTTCGTGGCCCGCTTCGGCGCGAGCGCGAGCCGGTCGAGCCAGGCGCAGTCGCGCGTGAAGGAGATCGAGAAGCTCGAGGCGGGCATCCACGTGCGGCGCACGAGCGTCGTCCGGCCGTACATCAAGTTCGAGATCGAGAAGCCCTCCGGCCGCGACGTGCTGCGCGTCGAGGGCCTCGCCAAGAGCTTCGGCGACCTGCACGTCATCCAGAAGCTCGATTTCAACCTGAACCGCGGCGACAAGCTCGCCGTGATCGGGCCGAGCGGCATCGGCAAGTCGACGCTGCTCAAGCTCCTCGTCGGCGAGCTCTCGCCCGACGCCGGGAAGGTCACGTGGGGCCACGACACGAACGTGGGCTACTTCGCGCAGGATCACCACGAGGCGATCGAGCCGGGGTTCACGGCCTACGAGTGGCTGTACCGCTTCGACCCGAGCGCGCCCAAGGAGCACGTCCGCTCGGTGCTCGGCAAGCTGCTGTTCAGCGGCGAGGCCGGGCTGAAGAAGACGGAGAACCTCTCCGGCGGCGAGGCGGCGCGCCTGTTCCTCGCGAAGCTCATCCTGGTGAAGAACAACATCGTGGTGCTCGACGAGCCGACGAACCACCTCGACGTCGAGAGCATCGACGCGCTCCTCCAGGCGCTCATCGACTACAAGGGGACGGTCATCGTCACGAGCCACGACCGGCACTTCGTGGGCAAGCTCGGCACCCGCGTGCTCGAGCTGTCGCCCCGGGGGCCGCAGCTGTACAACGGGACGTACGACGAGTACCTCGAGGGGCCCGGGAACCCGAGCGCCCAGGGCGTCAAGGCGTCGTAGCGTCACGCCAGGAGGCGGGGGCGCGGCGCTTCAGGGCTGCCGGCCCCTCTTCAGCGTGGCGCGGGCGCGAGGCGATCGAGCTGCTGGAGGTCGTCGGCGGTCAGCCGCCAGCTCACGGCCGCGGCGTTGGCGCGCACCTGCTCCGGCGACGTCGCGCCGGCGATCACGGAGGCGACGGTCGGCCGGCCGGCGAGCCACGAGAAGGCGAGCTCGAGCAGCGTGTGGCCCCGGGACGACGCGAAAGCGGCGAGGGCCGCGGCGGCGCTGCGGTTCTGCTCGGTCAGGAAGCGGGCGGTCAGCCCGCCGTCGGGCGCCGAGAGCCGGGCGCCCGCGGGGGCGGGGCGGTCGGGGAGGTACTTCCCGGAGAGCAGCCCGCTCGCGAGCGGGAAGTACGGCAGGAAGGCGAGCCCGAGGCGCTCGCTCTCCGCCAGCACCTCCCGCTCGGGCTCGCGCTGGAGCAGGCTGTACTCGTTCTGGACGCTCACGAAGCGCGCCGCTCCCGGGCGGGTGGCCTCCTCGGCGCCGCGCAGCTGGGAGGCCGAGAAGTTCGAGTTGCCGATCTCGCGCACCTTGCCGGCGCGGACCAGCGCGTCGAGCGCCTCCAGGGTGTCGCCGATCGGCGTCTCGGGGTCCGGGCGGTGGATCTGGTAGAGGTCGATCCAGTCGGTGCCGAGCCGCCGCAGGCTGTCCTCCACGGCGCGCTGGATGTACGCCGGCTTCGCGCCGCCCTTGCGCTCGTCGTCGAGCGGGAGGCCGAACTTTGTCGCGATGATCACCTGGCTGCGCCGGCCGCCGAGCGCCCGGCCGAGCAGCTCCTCGCTGCGCGTACCGCCGTAGATGTCGGCCGTGTCGAAGAAGTTGATGCCCGCGTCGAGCGCCGCGTCCACCACCGCCGCCGTCCGCTGCTCGTCGATGCGACCGCCGAAGTTGTTGCACCCGAGGCCCACGACCGACACGTCGAGCGATCCGATCCGTCGCTTCTCCATCTGAATCATCCCTTCTACACGAGAGATCTCGCAGGTCCTGCGCCGGCGGGCATGCGTCGCCCGCCGGGGGCTCCGGGCGCGCGGATGCGCAGGCGGCTCGAGCTCACGTGGAGTGCACGCCCTGTGCCGCTGCCCGCCGGCTCCGGGATGGCCCGGCCGCGGCTGGGAGCGCGCTGTCCGAGCTGCTCGGCGCCCAGCAGCCGAGCAGCAGCGCTGCTGATCCACGAGCAGCGGCGATCGCGGGCCGCGGCTCGCTCGCGGGGGGGGCGCCGGCGCGGCTCGCTGCGCCCGCGGCTGGCCACGCCGCACCGGGCGCCGGCACGCCCCCTGCTCAGGCGGCCCGCATGACCACGATCAGCCTTTCTCTCGATACCCCGGAGCTCGCCCAGGCCTACGAGCGCGGCAGCGACCGGCAGTTCAACCACGGCAAGCTCCTCATCGAAGCGCTGGGCGTGCGGCGCGGCCAGCGCGTGCTCGATGTGGGGGCGGGCACCGGCCGACTCGCCGCGCACGTGGCCGAGAGCGTCGGCACCGAGGGCAGCGTGGTGGCCATCGATCCCCTCCCGCTCCGCGTCGACATCGCCCGGCAGAAGACCCGCGCGAACCTCACGCCCGCGGTCGGGCGCGCCGAGGATCTCTCCGCCTTCGCCACGAGCAGCTTCGACGTCGTGTACCTGAACAGCGTCCTTCACTGGCTGAACGAGGTCCAGAAGCAGCGCGCCATCTCCGAGGCGGCGCGCGTGCTGAAGCCCGGCGGCAAGCTCGGGTTCAGCACCGGATCGCGGGAGAAGCCGCACCAGCTCGAGCCGATCCAGCGCAAGGTGCTCGCCGAGCTCGGGAAAGAGGCGCAGGGCACTCTCCCGTACAAGCTGACGGTCGACGAGGCCCGGGCGCTGCTCCAGCGCGCCGGGTTCATCGTGGACACGCTGGAGATCCGCACCTTCGTCGACCACGCCGCCGACATCGATGAGATCTTGCGGCACAGCGGCTCGAGCTCGTTCGGCAATCACCTCTCGCACCTGAGCGCCGAGGAGAAGCGCGAGGTGCGCGAGCGGCTGGCGAGGGAGCTCGAGGCGTGGCGCACGCCGCAGGGGATCCGGCTCGAGCGGAACCTCATCTTCGCGATCGCCCACACGGCTGGCAACTAGCCTCGACGCCAGCCTCTCTCGCCATTCCTGGCACGCCCAGATTGGCGGGATGCGCTTGCGGATCGCGACGGATGCGCCTCTACTCGTTCACCATGACGCTGACGCCTCACCGGCCCATCGATGACGATCGGATGCTGCAGCTGCTCCCGGAGAGGCTCGCCGACGTGATCGCGGGCATCGACCGGCGTATCGCGGAGCAGGTGGACTTGATTCTCCACCACCCGCTCTTTCAGCGGCTCGAGCGGGCCTGGCGTGGGCTCTGGTTCGTCGTCGAGAGAACGCAATTCGACGAGAACATCCGGATCGAGCTGCTCAACTGTTCCAAGGAGGACCTGCGGGTTGATTTCGAGGCCGCAGGCCCGGCCGACAAGGGCGGGCTGCACGCGATCGTCTACGCGCGCGCGATCGGGAGCGGGCACGAGCCCTACGGAGCGATCCTCGCGAATCTCGAGTTCGGCCCGGAGCCGGAGGAAATGGCTCTGCTCCAGCGATGCGCGACGGTGGCGCTGCTGGCGCAGGCGCCCTTCGTGGCGGCAGCCTCGCCGCGTCTCCTCGGGATAGCGAGTTATCACGCGCTCGGCGCCGCAGACGGTGGCCAGGTGCCCGACGTGTTGCAGCGGCTGCGCGAAGAAGAGGGCGCACGCGCGCTCGGGCTGGCTCTGCCCCGCTTCCTGCTGCGCGCGCCGTTCGGGCGCGGCGAGCGCACCGAGACGAGCTTCGCGTACGAGGAGAGCACCGAAGGCCACGAGAGCTACTGCTGGGGCGCCGCGAGCTTCGCCTTCGCCACGCGGCTCACCGCCAGCTTCGCGCGTTACCGGTGGTGTCCGAACATCATCGGTCCCGGCGGCGGCGGACTGATCGAGGGGCTGCCGCAGCCTGAGGGCGAGGGCGCGATCGAGGCCCCCACCGAGGTGGGGCTGTCCTTCCCTCAGGAGGCCGCGATCGCGGAGCGCGGGCTGATCCCGCTCGTGGCGCTCGGTCCCGGGCAAGCGTGCTTCTTCTCGGCGAGCTCCCTGCGTGCGCCCCGTTCCTTCGGCGACTCGGAGGAGGGCAGGGTCGCCGAGATGAACCACATGCTCGGGACCCGCCTCCCTTATTTCTTCATCGTCGCCCGCATCGTTCATTACCTCAAGGTCATCTATCGCTCCTACCAGCATGCCTTCGAGACGCCGGAGGAAGCCGAGAAGGAGCTGAACGACTGGCTGGCTCAGTACGTCGCGAATCGGGACGTGGTGACCGCGGCGTCGCGCGCGCGGAAACCCCTGCGCAAGGTGAAGGTGCGCATCCTGAACACCGAGCACGAGAGCGACTGGTACAGGCTCGAGATGCAGCTCCGACCCCACTTCAAGCACATGGGCGCATTCTTCACGCTGGGCGCGAACAATCGGATCGAGAAGAGATGATCGAGCTCGCCACGGACGATCCGATACTCGCCCGCTTCGCGCGCGATCTCGACGCACAGGCCTCGATTGGCGTCGAGGACGGACCCGGTGCGAGGCCCGATCTCGATCGCTTCACCGCGGAGGACATCGAGCACGCTCAGCTCGCTTGGAGCCACCGTGTCGTGGGCGAGTACCGCGGGGTGGTGATCTACACCGAGCTCCTCTCGGCCCTCGTCGAGGCGGCGGCGCCGTACCCAGCGCTCGCCGCCGTCCACCGGATCATCGGAGACGAGCTCCGCCACACCCGCCTGTGCGCAGAGGTCGTCGGTTGGCTCGGAGGATGGGAGTCGCTCCACATCGATCTCGGGGGGCAGCGGATGCCCCGCACCGACGAACCTGCCGCGGCCAGGGCGCTCGAGATCGCCGCCCGCGAGCTCGTGCTCGTCGAAGAGGCGTCGGTGATGACGCTGCGCGCCTACGTGCGCGCCGCCGGGGAGCCATCGATCCGGCGGACCTTCGAGTCGCTGCTGCGCGACGAGGTGCGCCACGCTGCCGCCGGGCGGTCGCTCGTGGCGCTGATCGAGCGCTCGTACCCGGAGAGCGAGCTCGCGACGGTCAAGGCGCGCCTCCGCGCCCGCCTGCCGGAGGAGCGGCGGCACTTGCACGAGCAGGCGCTTGCGCGGGCCGTGGGCGGCCCGGGGCGACAGCTCGGCGCGAGGCTCGGTACGGGCGATCTCGAGGAGTGGCCGGGCGTCGGGTGACGCCGCGCACAGGACCGGCTTCGACGATTTCGCGGTATCCGCTCGGCGACCTCCGTTCGGAAGGAGCAGCCCGACAAGCGCACCACCGGCATCAACGACGGTGCTCGGCGTCGATCACGCCGATCACCAGGGGATCGGCGTTGGCGCTCCGGGTCGGCAGCCGAGCAGGGAGGGCTGCGCGCGTCCGGCGGCTGGCTCGACGAGCTGCTCGGCTCAGCGCGTCGTCGTGTAATAGGCTCGATAGTAGGCGATGAGCTGCTGCCAGCGCGCCTCGAGGGCGGAGTCGCCGCGCATCCGGACCTGCCACTCGGCGTCGGCGGCCTGCCACGCGGCCGCATCTCGGAGGCCGTAGCGCGGGTAGATGGCCGCGGCGCCCCGCGGATCCAGCGAGAGCTCCGCGCACAGCGCGGCGTAATGCTCCAGCGCAAGGGCGGGCGCCGTGCGAGCCGCGATGGGCTCGGTCGGCGGTGTTGCTGGTGCGGGACGCTTCGCCGGGGCCGGGATGAAGGGCAGGGAGGCGACGAGCGCGGGCATGTCGTGGAGCGGGGCGGTGCCGCCGGGAGGCGCCGGGGGCGGCACCGGCGCGGCCGGCACCGGCCTGGGCGGCGCGCGCGGCACGAAGGGCAGGGCGGCGATGCATGCGGACATGTCAGGGAGCGGCGCCGTGCCGGTGAGCCCGGTCGGTTCCGAGCACCGCGGCGCTGGCGCGGCTCGCGGCGGCGTGATCGGCATCGGACCAGGCCGTGTGCCCGCCGGCGGCGAGGCTGCGACGATGTCCCGCTGGTGCTCGAGGAATGCCTGTGTGTAGCGGTTGGTCAGCTCGAAGCAGCCGTGATCGAGCTCCTCTCCCATTCGCTCGAGCCAATCGCGCTGCGCGGCCGTCCAATCCTCCGCCGTGAGCCCGGCGCGCGCGAGCACCTCATCGCGGAGCCTGCCGGCCTCCATCTGCGCGCGCAGCTCTGCAACCCGCTCCAGCGTCAGCCCCGTACCCATCGCACCCATCCTAACCTGCAGCTTCGCTCCCGCGGGGCTCCGCGTCGATCGGCGCGCGACGTCGGGCCCTTCCGCCGGCGGCGAGCGCTCGCCTGCAAGCGATCCCTGCCGGCGCGCCTCGCTCGCGTGCTCGGCGCTTCGGACCGTGGTCATGCGGGCGGGCGGCGTTGCAACGCGCCGCGCGGGGACGATATGTTCGCGCCGTGCTTCGCCGCGATCACTCGTCCGAAACACCCACCCGGAGAGCACGCTGAGCCATGTCGACCGCGCCCGCGCCCGATGCCGCTGCTCCCCCGGGGATGTGTCCGGGGGTCGCCGTGCTGGGAGGCGGTGGTGGAGCCGGTGACAGCGCCGGTGGCGGCAGCGGCGGTGGAGACGGCGGAGGCGGCGGCGGGAGCGGGAGCGGCCAGGGCGGGGGCGGCGATCAGAAGCACGCTCCCTCCGGGCAGGGGAAGCAGAGGTCCGAGGGAGAGCCGGTCGATGTCGTCACCGGACGGGTCTACACCGTGCCGCGGGTCGATCTCTCGCTGCCCGGCCCGCTCCCGTTCTCCTTCGTCCGCCGTTACTCCTCGGCCATGGCCGAGCGCGACGTCGGCCTCGGCTATGGCTGGGCGCACAGCCTCGGCTGGCGGGTCACCCTCACCCGGCGCGCGATCCGTGTCTGGACCGACGAGGGCATCTCGATCGACTTCCCCCTGCTGGCCGGAGGCAGCGAGGCGATCGGGCCCTGGGGCTGGCTGCTGCGGCGCGAGAGCGGCGGCTACCGCCTCGACAGGGGCGACGGCGTGCTCCTGGTCTTTGCGCTGCCGCTCGGCGGTGAGCGGGAGTGGCTGCTCACCGAGATCGGGGACCGCTTCGGGAACCGGATCTCGATCTCTTACGAGGGATCGAGGATCGCGGAGGTGCTGGACAGCGCCGGCCGGCGCGCCCGCTTCGCGTCGAGCCCCGAGGGGCGGATCGTCGCCATCAGCGTCTATAATGCGACCTCCCAGGGGCGCTGGGTCTCCTTCGCGCGCTACGAGCACGACGACCTCGGCCGCCTGATCGCCGCGGTCGACGCCGAGGGCCTCCCCTCGCGTTACTCGTACGATGAGCGCAACCTGCTCACCGAGCACGTCGATCGTGCCGGGCTCACGTTTCATTATCGCTACGACGGCGAGCGGCGCTGCGTCGAGACGTGGGGCGACCACGACGGGCGGCCGGATCCCGGCCTCGCCGACGGGCTGTCTCCGCTGCTCGCCGACGGCACGACGCGCGCCAGAGGCATCTATCACTGCCGCTTCGCCTACCTGCCGGACGGCTACCGCGAGGTCGCCAACTCCCGGCAGGTGAAGCGCTTCTTCGGCAATCGCCACGGCCTGCTCGATCTCGAGGTGGACGGCGGGCACGCGGTGTCGGCGACCTACGATGACGCCGGGCACCTGCTCTCGGAGACGGATCAGCTCCAGGCCGTCACACGCTATGACCGTGACGCGCGCGGCCGGCTGCTGGCCCGGACCGATCCCCTCGGCCGCGTCGTGCGCTACGAGCGCGACGCGCGGGGCGACGTCGTGCGCGTGATCGATCCCGCGGGGCTCGCGACGACGATCGAGCGCGACGCCGCCGGACTGCCGGTGCGGACGACGGATCCGGCCGGCGCGGTGCGGCGCTTCGCGTACGATCCGCGGGGCCAGATGATCGAGGCCGAGGACGCGACGGGCGGCGTCGTCCGTGTCGGCCACGACGCGCACGGCAACGTGGTCTCCCTCCTCGATCGGCGCGGCGGAAGGTGGCAGTGGACCTACGATTTCTTCGGCCGGACGCTGTCGATGACGGATCCGACGGGCGCGGTGAGCCGCTTCCACTACTCGCCGCGCGGGGATCTCGTGGCGACCACGGATCCGGCGGGCGCCACGGCGCGCTACACCTACGACGGCGAGGGCCGGCTCGTCTCCGTCGCGGACCGCGCGGGGCGCACGTCGCGCATCGCCTGGTGCGGCTATCACTGGCTTCACGAGGTCACCGACGCGACCGGCCGATCTGCGCGGATGCGCTACGGGCGCGAGGGGGAGGTGCTGGAGGTCGAGAACGCGCGCGGCGAGAAGCACGTGTTCGAGTACGACGCCGCCCTGCGCCGGGTGAAGGAGCGCACCTTCGACGGGCGCGTGCTGCGCTACCGCTACGATCCGGCCGGACAGCAGACGCGGGTCGAGCCGGGGATCGGCGAGCCGGTCGAGCTCGTCTACGATCTCGCCGGGCAGCTCGTGGCCCGCGAGGTCGAGGGCAAGCGCGAGGCGTATGCGTATGACGTGCGCGGCTTCCTCGCGTCGGTGTCGGGTCCGGACGGGACGGTCGCGTTCGAGCGCGACGCGATGGGGCGGATCGTGCGCGAGGCGCAGCAGGCCGCGGGCGGTCCTGCGTTCACCGTCGAGGTGGGCCGCGACGCCGAGGGGCGAGCGATCGGGCGAAGGACGTCGCTCGGTCACGCGCTGTCGTGGGAGCCCGCGCCGGACGGCCGCGCGGCCCAGGTGACGCTCGACGGCCGGCAGGTGGTGCGCCGGCACTTCGATCCGCTCGGCCGGGAGATCGCGCGCGTGCTGCCTGGCGGCGGGGAGGTGCACAGCGCCTTCGACGTCGTCGGGCGCCTCTCGCGCCGCCTGGTGCGCCGCGCCGCGAGCGGTCCAGCGGTCCGCGCTGGCGGGCCCGACGGGGCGGGCCCGCGGCCGGCGGGAACGGTCGTGGACGCGCGTTACAGCTACGATCCCACGGGGCGCCTCGAGGGGGTCGAGGATCTCACCCGCGGCCGCACGGCCTACCATCGTGATCCGGCTGGGCGGCTGCTCGAGGTCCTCGCGGAGGCGGGGCTGTCCGAGATCTTCGCCTTCGACGCGACGGGGAACCTGGTCGATGCGGCCCCCGGAGCGCCGGCGCGCGAGCACGGGCCCGGCGACCGGCTGATCCGGCGCGGCGACGTGGCGTACCGCTACGACGGGCTGGGCCGGCTCGTGGAGAGGCACGAGGGGGGTGCGCGGGTCACGCGCTACGCGTGGGACGGGCGCGGCCTCCTGCGCCGTGTGGAGACGCCGGACGGGCGCCGGGTGGAGTTCTCGTACGACGCCTTCGCGCGGCGGACCGAGAAGCGCGTGTCGACGCTGGGCGGTGCGGGCGCGCGGCTGGTCTCGCGCACGCGCTTCTACTGGGATCGGCATGTGCCGGTGCACGAGGTGCGCACGCGCGAGGGCGATGCGGTCGTCGAGGAGCGGACCTACGTCTTCGACGGCGGGAGCGCCGTCCCGCTCGCTCATTGCGAGACGCGCCGGGTGGATGGCGACGTGGCGTCGCGCTGGTACCACTATGTGAACGACCCCCTGGGGACGCCGGAGCGGCTGCTGGACGAGCGCGGCGACGTCGCCGGGGAGCTGCGGCTGTCGGCCTGGGGTAAGCGGATCGAGGAGGGCGGGGAGGGGGGCGTGACGACGCCGATCCGCTTCCTCGGGCAGTACGCGGACGAGGAGACGGGGCTCGTCTACAACCGGCACCGGTACTACGACCCGGAGGTGGGGAGGTTCATCAGCCCGGATCCGATCGGGCTGGAAGGGGGGGTGAACCTCTATGCGAGAGGGGTGGATCCGACAGCGGAGGCCGATGTTTACGGTAAACGCATCGTCCAGCCCGAGCCGATCAGCGATGCCGAGAGGAAGGCACTGCGCGACGCGGCCCGGGCGAGTTTCGAGGCGGATCCAGTGCTCAAGGCGCGTCAGGCCGCCATCAAGCAGCCGAAGAACGCGATGCAATGCGCGAACGTTGCCACAGACGCAACTCGCATCGGCGGAGGTTTTCCTGTGAATATCCTAGGACCGGACCGGGACGACGGAAGCAACGAGCATCTCGCGTCATGGGACGACAGCACGGGTAAGCCCAAGAAGTGGACCGATCACTGGGTGAACAAGGATCCTGACGGGAGAATAGTCGACTACGATCAAGGGATGGTATTCGATAGCTACGAGCAGCACGCGACGGCGATGTTTGAGAATCAACGGGTTGGCTATTTCATCGAAATCGATCCTAGGATGGGCTAGTGATTCCCTGTCTGCCGCTCCCGCACTTGGATGTGCTCTACTACAAGGCCACGATGAGCGCCCCCGACGCGCATCTCCGGCTCCTCTGCTCACTAGGTCGTGATGGTGTAGTGGCCGACGGCTCAGTGCCGTACGAGGGCCGGGTGCTCTGGCCGCGCGGCGACGTCGTGTACTCCCTCCACCTGTTCTTCGTCTGGATGCGCGGTACATGGCCGGTCCCAACCATGGCGGAATGGGCGGCTCAGGAGGCCGTCGAGGGGCACGGCAGCACCTACTTCGCCCAGCAGCTCGCTGCGCTAAAACGTGCGAATGTCATCGTTTTTGTGACTGACAATCAGACGTATCGCTTCAAACGGAATCGACTTTTTCTCCTGAGACTTCGCGCCGATCTGATCTCGGCAGGGCGGGACCCCGATGCCGTCCCGGTGTTGTTCCTGATCGACTGTTATCTTCGAGAAGACATCGACAAGACGCCAACGTCTGATATTATTCAGGTGCTCACCTGGCCTCGATGCGATCACGTGCAGGTCTTCCCCGAGGAGAAACGCGGTGACAAGGAGGCGCTGGATCGCGCCATCGCGCTTTACGAAGAGATGAGGGCCGAACATGAAGCCAAGTAACCTCTTCTGCCGGCTCCGGACATCGCACGAGCGCTGGAGTGGCCTCGGTGCGATCATGTGGAGGCGTTCCCCCGGGAGAAGCGAGGGGCCAGGGAGGCGCTCGAGCGCGCCATCGCGCTCCACGAGGAGCACAAGGGCGCCCCCGGCGGTGCTGCCGCTCCCTGAGCGCTCCTTCGCCCGACTCCATCGCTTCACCCTGGATCGGCCCCTCGGCATCGCATACGTTCCGCGAACCCGGTCATGATGCTCGATCTGGAAGCGTACGCGACGGTGATGGCTCAGCTCGCCGCATCCGGCGGAGCGCAGGAGGACGTGCTCCCGCGACACGGGCTCGACGAGGCGCGATGGGACGCCGCCGACACGTACTGGCAGGCGCGGCTCTCCGCGGCCGTCGCGGACGAGTCCGATGGGGTACCGGCGCTGCTCGCCACCTACGCTGCCGCCTACCAGGCGGAGCAGCGCGCAGCGGCGCCGCCGATCTCGCTGGAGCAGTTTGCCGGTGTGACCCGCCTGCTGCAATCCACGGGCGACGTGCACGCGGCGCTCGCGAAGGTCGGGGTGACCCTGGCCGACTACGTGCGCGCCAGCGAGCACTGGAGCCGCCGGATGGCGCAGGATCCCGAGTCGGAGCGGCGGTTCCAGGAGGCGCTCCGCTGCGAGGCCGAGGAGAGCCCGAGCTCGTCCTTCCATGGCGGCCGTCGCTAGCATGCGCCCGATGAGCAGCTCCCGTCACCGTCGAACGCCGCGTGGGAGCACGGCCCAGAGGACATCCGGCGAGCTTCGCGATCGGGTGCGTGCACAGGTCCGCGTCACGGTGGACATGGGGACTGCGATACAGCCCACGCGGCGAAGACGGGGTCGGTGGCATGAGGAGGGCTCACATGAAGAGCGCTGAGGCTCCGGACGGCGCGATCGTCGCGCTGGAGGAGGCGGACGCCGCTCCGGAGGCGGAGGCGGCGTCGCGCATCTCGATTGAGGATCTGCTGCCGGGGTCGGTCTCGCCGCAGCAGTCGCTTCGCGCGGAGGCGGCCGGCGCGACCGCCCGCGCGCCGGCGGCCGGCACGCGCACCGCGCGCGTGCTCGGCGTGGTGGGCCGCAGCGCCACGATCGTGCTCCGCGGCGCGACCGCGCCGGTCGAGGCGGAGCTCGCAGAAGAGGTGGATCCCGAGGTGATCGCGGACGCTCAGGCCAACGGCGATTCGGTGCTTGTCGAGTGCTGCGAGGGCGAACCGCCGCTCGTCGTCGCGGCGCTCGCGACGCGCAAACCTCGCGAGCTCCGGCTGCGGGCGGCCACGATCCACATCGAGGGAGATGAGGAAGTGCTCCTGCGCTCGGGGCACGGCGCCATCCGTATCCGTCAGGATGGCGAGGTCGAGGTGATCGGCAGCCGTATCAGCGCCGCCTCCCGTGGGCTGTTCCGCCTCGTCGGGCGGGTCTTGAGGTTGAATTGAGCCCGCGCCCGCGCGGTTGCGCGCTTCGCTTCAAGGCGACCCGGCCGGCGGCGCATGAGGCTTGTTGCCAGCGACGGCGAGCACGGAGCTCCCCGAGTGGCCTGCGACGTGGGGGAGGCGCTTGATGGAGGGCACGCTCGGCCACCTCGTTCTTGCGGGCGGCGGTCTGCCCCGCGACGTCCGGGTTCAATCGTACGAAGCGCACGAGGCGATCTCGCTGCCGTACACCGTCCACGTTGAGTTCTCGACAAGCGACCCGTCTTTTTGCGTCGATGCGTGCCTTCAGCGCCGGATGCTGCTCGAGGTCGATGATGGTCACGGAGGCATCCGGCATTACGACGGCCTGCCAGATCGCGTCGGCTTCCTCGCGTACCGGGGTGGCGAGTACCTCTTCCACGTGCGGCTCCGGCCCGCCCTCGCGGCGCTCGATCACCGCGAGGGCTCGCGCATCTTCCAGGACAAGAGCCCGGTGGAGGTCATCAAGACGATCCTGGCCGACGCCGGCGTCGACCGCGGCGTGGAGTGGCGGCTCCGGCAGCGCTATGCACCTCGCGAGTTCCTGTGCCAGTACCGCGAGACAGAGCTCGACTTCGTCCACCGGCTTTTCGAAGACGAGGGGATATTCTACTTCTTCCTCCACGGCCCAGACGGACACACCCTCGTCCTCGCCGATGATCCCGCGGCCTTCGCGCCGCAGGACGGGACACCCGAGGTGCTGCTCTCCGTCCGGCAGGGCGCGCGCTCGCACGCTCGGCCAGTGCTCGATCTGCGGCGAAGAAAGAGCCTGAGGCCCACGGAGCTCGCGCTGCGCGACCACGATTTTGAGAAGCCTGATGTCTTTCCCACGGCCTCGGCCGCGGCGCCCGGCAACCGGGCAATTCGCCACTTCGAGTACCCCGGTGGGTTCACCACGGGAGCCGAAGGCGCACGGAAGGCGACGCGGAGGCTGGGCTCTCTCCGCCATGACGTGGACGTCTGCCGCGGCAAGACCCGTGCGGCGGGGCTCCTCTGCGGTACGCCGATGACGATCGAGGGGGCGATCGAGCCGTTCCTCGGGGGCGAGCTTGTGGTCATCGAGCTCCGATCGCGAGGCCGGTCGGGCGCGGAAGCGTGCGAGAACGAGTTCTCCGCCATCCCGAAGGGCGCGCCGTTCGCCACGCCTCGTCGCACGAAGAAGCCGAGAGCTCGCGGTCTCCAGACGGCGATCGTCACCGGACCGTCGAGCGAGCCTCAGGCCGTCCACGTCGACCGGTACGGCCGTATCAAGGTGCGCTTCCTGTGGGATCGCTCGGGCAAGCAGGACGACACGTCGAGCGCCTGGCTGCGCGTATCGCAGCTCGGCCTCGGCGGCTCGATGCTCCTGCCCCGCGTCGGCTGGGAGGTCTCCGTCGGCTTTCTCGACGGTGACCCGGATCGCCCCCTCGTGCTCGGTCGCGTCTTCAACGCGGAAGACACGCCGCCCTACGCCCTGCCCGGCGCGGCGGCCAGGAGCGCGCTGAAGAGCATGTCCACGCCGGGCGGCGCCGGGCACAACGAGATCACCATGAGCGATACGCCTGGCAGCCAGGAGCTATCCATCTCGGCCAAGAAGGACCTCGACATCACCACCGGCAACGACAAGGACGAGACCGTGGGGGTCGACGAGGAGCAGAGCATCGGGCGCAACTACGCCGTCTGGGTCGGCGCGAACGAGTCGGTCGCCGTGGGCGCGAATCAATCGGTCGAGGTCGGCAACGCGCTTCAGATCAAGGTGGCCGGCGCGCAGACGATCTCGGTGGGCGGCGGCGACCAGGTCCACGCGAAGGCCGATCTCGTCGAGAAGGTCGGCGGAGCTCGCGACTACGCCGTGGGCGGGGACCAGATCACCATCTCGTGCGGCGTCCGCCAGCAGATCTCCGGCGCCTTCACGCGCGATGTCGGCTCGGTCCAGGCCAGCGTCTCGCTTGCCTCGATCGATGACAACATGCTCTCCACCTACGACGAGACGGCGGGCGCCCTCATCGCGCAGCTCGTAGCCGGCACGAGCGTCGAGAGCGTGGCGACGAGCAAGGAGCAGACGTCGTCCGCGGGAGAGATCCACAGCGTGGGCGCGCTCTCCACGCAGGCGGGCGAGGTGAAGCAGCTCATCGGCGGGCTGCACCTGCGCAATGTCGGCGGCGACTATATCGTCGAGGCCCCGCAGATCGTCATCGCGGGCGGCGTGGGGAAGTTCAACGGCGGCGGGAGCGCGATCAAGCTCAACGGAGGACCGATGGAGATCCAGGGCTCGAAGATCTCAATCAACGCGGCGCTCATCGTCCGCCAGGCAGCGAGCCTCAAGATCGGGTGAGCGAGGGACGGCGTGGCAGACCTCATCGAGATCGGGCACGAGCTCACGATAGGCGGCGTTCCGTTCCCCCTCCGCTGGCTCGAAGCGCACGAGGCGCTCGACGACATCGGCTGGCTTCGGTGCGAGATCACCGAGCACGCGGGCGGGCCGAACCCGGCCACCCTCATCGGGAGGCCGCTCCTCCTCACGCTGTCGCGCCGCGAGGGCCTGGAGGAGCGAAAGCTGGCCGGCTACATCGTCGAGGCCGAGCGCAGGACCGCGCGGGGCGCGGAGGAGCCGGGGACGCGGCTCGTCGCGCGCCCCCGGCTCTTCCGTCTCACCCAGCGCGCCGACTGCCGCATCTTCCAGCACATGTCGACGCCCGACATCGTGAAGGAGGTCCTCGCGGGCGCCGGTATCCCCGCCTCGGCGCAGCGCTGGCAGCTCGTGGACAGCTACCCGAAGCGGCAGACCGCGGCGCAGTACCGCGAGACGGATCACGATTTCGTCCGGCGACTCCTCGCGGAAGAGGGGATCACCTTCTTCATCGATTCGAGCACGGGGACCGATACGGTCGTCTTTTTTGACATCGAACCCGAGGAGCTGGAGGGTGGAAAAGAGCTGGTGTTCCGTCCGTCGGATGGGCTCGATACGACGTGGGATGCCATCACGACCCTCTCCTACGAGAGAACGACCGCTCCGGGACGCGTGCACCTGCGCGATCGCGATTTCGAGCGACCCAGGGTCGAGCTCGACGCCAGGGCCGAAGGGGACGACGACCCGGAGAGAGCGCTGGAAGTCTATCTGCACCCCGGCCGGTTCACCGAACCGGCGGTGGGCGACCGTCGTGCGAAGGTGCTCCTGGAGTCGCTCCGCGCCCGGCGCGCGCTCGCGAGCGGCACGACGAACACCCTCCGGGCGCGTCCCGGGCGCAGGTTTGCGCTGACGGACCATCCGCACGAGCCGCTCAATCAGGAGTACCTCCTCGTGGAGGTCGACACTGCGCTGGAGGCGCGCGCGGCGGCTCATCCGCGCGGAGAGGCGAAGGGCCGCGGGGCGCGCGTCGCCTTCCGCGCAATCCCGACGTCAAAGACCACCTATCGACCCCCGCGAGCTCCACGCGCGGCGAGGGTGGTGGGCGCGCAGTCGGCCGTCACGACCGGGCCGCCGGGCAGGGAGATCCACCCCGATCAGCAGGGTCGCGTGAAGGTCCTATTCCCCTGGGACCGGCGGGACAAGGCGGATGATTCCTCGAGCCCGTGGGTCCGGACGAGCCAGCTCCCGCTCGGCGGCGGCATGTTGACGCCGCGCGTGGGCTGGGAGGTGTGCCTCGCTTTCATCGACGGCGACCCTGAGAAGCCGCTCGTGGGAGGACGGCTGTACAACGCGGCTTGTCCGCCCCCGTACCCGCTGCCGGCTCACAAGACCCGGACGGCCCTGCAGACCGCCACGAGCCCAGGCGGCGGGTCCGTCAACGAGATCCGCATGGACGACCGGGCGGGCGCCGAGGAGGTGTTCATGAACGCGTCCCGGGACGGCTCGGTCCGCGCGGGAAATAACGCGACCGAGACCATCGGGAACAGCGAGTCGCGATCCATCGGGGCCCATCATTCGCTGGCGGTGGAGGGCAGCATGTCCGCCACCGTCGGCGCGAACCAGGATCTTGCGATCGGCGGCGACCAGGAGGTGCGCGTCTCGACGTTCATGGTCGATGACGTCGGCAGCCATTCGCTCACCGTGGGCGGCGACCGCGATCTCAAGGCGGGCGGGGATCACAAGCGCACCGTCACCGGAAGCTCGACGCTGACCCTCGGTGGGATGCAGGTCGATCTCGCCGCAGGCTCGGTCGACGAGGCGACGATGGCCACGATGGAGGACACGGTCGGCGCGGCGCTGATCGAGGTGACCGCCTCGGACCGGACCGTGACGGTGAAGGGGAGCCGGAGCGAGACCGCGGGTGCGGCCAAGGTGATCCTCGCCGGCGGCGGCCGCTGGGTCGAGGTCGGGACGAGCTTGAGCCAGAAGGCCGCAGGCGCGATCCTGAGCCACGTCGCCGGGGATCGCCACGACGTGAGCGAGACCGATTTCCTCGAGATCGCGGGGGGCGCGCAGATCGTCAAGGCGACGAACGTCGTGTTCGAGGCCAAGACCCTGCTCAGCGTCGTCATGGGGGCGTCGACCATCACCATGACCCCGGCGTCGGTGTCGATCGCGGGCGTCACGATCACGTTCGACGGCGACTGCCACGAGCTGGGCATCATCAAGGAGAACTGAGCCATGGCACCGCGGACGCTGAGCACGTTCTTCCGAGCCCAGGCCATCGCGTCGCGGGACGTCATCGGGTTCCGGGTCGAGCGCCGGCTGGGGCACGTCACCAGGGCCGAGATCGAGCTGCGCTCCGGGACCTACGTCGATCCGGACGAGCTTCTCGGCAGCCCTGCCTACCTCGCCTTCGGCCGAGAAGGTCCGGATCACGAGGTCCACGGTGTGGTGATGGACGTCGAGATCGCCGCCACGCCCGCGGACGACGACCTTCAGGGCGCCTTCTACCGCATCCACGTCGCCTCGTGGATGGGGCTGCTCGAGCGCGAGGTCGACTGCCGCATCTTCCAGGATCAGGACGTCAAGGAGATCGTCTCAGGGGTGTTGCGGAGCGCCGGTATTGACGAGCGACGCCAGTCCTGGCGCCTCGCGAGCAGCTATCCGAAGCGCGTTCATTGCGTGCAGTACGACGAGAGCTCGCTGGCGTTCATCTCTCGGCTCCTCGAGGAGGAGGGCATTTACTTCCACGCCGAGGCCGGTGACGCTGGCGAGACCGTCGTCTTCCGCGACGACAGCACCACCAGCGATCCGATCGACGGAGACAAGGAGGTGCCCTATCGCGCTGGTGCCGGGCTCGCGGCCGTCGAGGACGCGATCGGCGTCATCACGCAGCGGTGCCGCACGACGACGGGCAAGGTGGTCCTGCGTGATGTCGACTTCGAGGCGCCGAAGCTGGACCAGACGGTGACCGCGGCGGCGGAGACGGACGCGGACCTCGAGGTGTACGACTATCCTGGGCTGTACAAGGACCGGCGCGAGGGGGAGCGGCTCGCCCGGGTCCGACTCGAAGCCCTGCTGGCCGAGCGCGCGCTCCTCGAGCTCGACTCGATCTGCGCGCGGCTCACGGCCGGTCGGTGGCTGACGCTCGTCGACGCCCCGGAACCTCTCGACGGCGACTATTTCATCACAGCTGCGGTGCACGAGCTGCGCGACGGGATCTATGTCGTCCGCGCCACGACCGTTCCGCGGAGCGTCCGCTACCGTAGCCCGCAGCGGACGCCGGCGCCGGTCATCGAGGGCCTGCAGACGGCCGTGGTCGTCGCGCCGCCTTCCGCGCCTGCCGAGGAGCTCCACACGGATGCGCACGGCCGGTGCAAGGTCAAGTTCCACTGGGATCGCCACGGCGAGAGCGATGACACGGCTTCGTGCTGGATCCGTGTCGCGCAGCCGCAGGCGAGCGGGGCGATCCTCCTGCCGCGGGTGGGATGGGAGGTGATCGTCGAGTTCTTGGAGGGAAATCCCGACAGACCCCTCGTGACCGGGCGCGTCTTCAATGGGCGATTCATGCCACCCTACGCGCTGCCCGAGGGCAAGTCGCGCAGCGCGCTGCGGACGAGCTCGTCGCCGGGCGGTTCGGGCGCGAACGAGATCTGTCTGGAGGACAGCGCCGGGAGCGAGGAGCTCGTCCTCCGGTCTCAGAGGAACACGACGTTTGCGACCGAGAACAACAAGACTCGCTTCACGGGCGTCGATGAATCGAAGAGCGTCAAGGTCGACGCGCGACTCACGGTGGGCGCGGACCAGGAGATCCAGGTGACGAACGGCTACCTGAGCGCGGTCGCCGGCGCGCAGACCGCGAGCGTGGGCGGCAGCCGAACGGTGCAGGTCAACGCCGTCTGTGGGCTCACCGCCAAAGGTGCGAGCGTGACGACGGTGGGCGGCACTCAGAAGGAGATGGACGGTAGTCCGACCACCGCCCTCCTGTCCCTCGCCGGCAGCGCGCCGACAGAGGCGGCGAAGGCGGAGGCGAGCCGCGCGCTCGGGGCGCTCGACCGGGCCGTCGCGGCGAAGGTCAACCAGGTGATGGCGCCGATCCACGCGCTGGAGAGCCAGCTCGGGGACGTGGGAGCTGCCATGGCTTCCCTGAGCGTCGGGGACCTCGGCGCCGCGGCGAAGGCGCTCGACGCGGTGGCGAGCCTGCCTTCACCGGCTGCGTTCGGCGCGTCTCTCGGGGCGGCCGCCGGCGGGTCTGTGGCTCCGGGCGGCGGCGCTCACTGGCTCGATGCGCTGCTCGGGGGGGCGATGAACGGCGGCGGGGCTCGTCCCGGCGACGCGTCGGGCCATGGCGGGGGCGGCGGCGACGGCTCCTCGGGCGAGAGCGCGGCGGGACCGGATGGCGCGGTGGCGAGCAACTCGGCATCGGACAGCGCCACCGGGCCGGGGCACTCCGTCAACGTGTGTGCCTCGACGCACGACGAGAAGGTCGGGGGCATGAAGGCGACGATCGCTGCGGCGGGTATTCACACCACGGTCGGGGGCGCGCGGACGCAGGATGTCGGGGCTGCCAGGATCGAGCTCGTGGCCGGTACGCGGGCCGAGACGTGCCTCGCCGACAAGACCGAGAAGGCGGCTGGCCTGGTCATCGTGAGCGGCGCGCCCGAGACCGAGGTGGTCGGCGGAAGCCGGACGACGATGGTGGGCGGCGCAGTGGTCGACAAGATCGGCGGCTCGCACACCGTCCTGGCGGGTAACAAGGGCATGTTCATCGGTGCTTTTCACAAGGTGGACGCCTCGAGCGCCATCGTGTTCAGGTGCGGCCCGAGCGAGGTGGTCATCGACGGCGGAGGGGTGACCATCAAGGCTGGGCTCGTCACGATCGCCGCGCCGAACGTCCGGGTGAAGCGCAACGTATCCTTGATGTGAGGCAGCCATGGATGCGCCGCGTGTGGACAACAGAACCGACTTCGTCGCTGCGCCGTTCCTGCTCGTCGGCAAGGACGGGGAGCGCCTCGTCGTCGTGGTGAAAGCGACGTTCGTGCGGGTCGTGGGGCAGACCGAGCTCGAGCTCTCGGACAGGGCGCAGCGGCGCCGGATCCGCAGCGCCGACGTGCCCTGGGGTGATCCGGAGAAGAGCAGCATCAAATATCCAGCGGACCTGTGCATCGCGAAGCCAGGCACGGACGTCATCGTGGTGGCGGCGGCGCATGCGCCCGGCGGAAGACCCGCTCCCTTTTTCGATGCCGGCGTGCGGCTCGGGCATCTGGAGAAGGTCGTCCGTATCTTCGGGCTGCGTGTCTGGGAGGCGAAGGGCGCCGGGCTGACGGAGCCGCACCCCACGACCGGGATCGAGGTGCGGTACGACTACGCATGGGGCGGGCTCGATCCGAGCGATCCGTCGCGTCCTGTCGAGGAGCCGCGGAATCCGGTGGGGATGGGGATCGCGCGCGATCCTGTAGCGCTGACGCACAAGCCTGCTCCGTTCATCGAGGATCCGGCGGATCTCATCGGCTCGGTGAGCACGCGCCCGGCCCCTGCGGGGCTCGGCGCGACCGGCCGGCACTGGGAGCCGCGGCGGCGTTATCTGGGGACCTATGACGCTGCCTGGCGCACGGAGCGCGCGCCGCTCTTGCCCCTGGATCACGACGACCGCGCCAATCTGTGCGCCTCACCAGGGCTCATCGCGACCCCGTCGCTGCGCGGGGGAGAGGACGTGGCCTTGCTCAACCTCACGCCGGGAGGGGGAACGACGGTCTTCCGGCTCCCCAGGATCGTCATCGAGATCGCGATGAGGGCGAGGGGGCGTGCGCCTGAGGTCCTCTTGCCCGATGTCGATACGGTCCTGGTCGACGCGCTCGCGCCGTCGGGCGTGGTCGTCGAGCTCGTGTGGCGGGCGGCGTTCCGGCCGCCGCGGCGCATGAAGGATGTCGACGTCGTCGTGACCGAGACGGAGGCCGCGTGAGCAGGGTGGGGATCGTCAAGGTGGGGGCACGGACGCCGATCGGCCTGAACGCCCGGCAGACGGGCTTCCTGCTGCGCGCGGGCTTCCCGGCGATCGCCGAGGCGCCGCTCGCGAGCTCGGCGGGCGAGGCGATCACGATGGGGTTCGTACCGACGATCGATCCGCGCATCGTGGGGCCGGAGCGGCTCGTCCTGCTCGCGGCGCCCGCGCTCGAGGAGGCGGCCTCGTTGATCCGCGACGAGAGGACCCTCGTGCAGCTCGCGGTGGATGAGGCAGTCGCGGACGCGCCGGCGGCGACGCAGCTCCTCGCGGCCGTCGTGGAGCGCTCGATGCCGGCAGCGACCGTGGACATCGTCGCCGGAGGGGAGGCAGCCTTGGGACGGCTCTTGACCGACGCGCTGGATGCGCTCGCGTCGGGGCGGGTCGACGCGGTGATCCTGGGCGGCGTCCACAGCGATTACGACCCGCTCACGATCGCGGCGCTCGAGGAGAGCGGGCGGCTCTTTTCTCCGGATAACCTCGACGCGCGTATCCCGGGGGAAGCTGCGGCGTTCTTCGTGCTGATGCGCGACGCGGACACGGACCGAAAGGGGCTCCGGGCGCTGGCGCGCGTGCTGGGTGTGGGGACCGGGAGGGAGCGCGCAGGGCCGCACGACGACGCGCCGGCCTACGAGGCGTTTGGACTGACCAGCGCGACGCAGCAGGCGGCCGCGCAGCTCTCGCGGGCAGGGGAGACGGCGGGGTGGATGTTGACCGATCTCACGGGCGAGATGCGGCGGCTCCGCGAGTGGCAGGCCGCGTTCGTCAGGGTGCAGGATGTGCTCGGTCGCCCCTATGTTATCGAGTCTCCAGCGCAGCGCATCGGCTACCTCGGAGCCGCGGCGATACCGCTATTTGTCGCGATCGCGGCGACAGCGTGGGAGCACGGGTATGCGCCGTCGCGCGTGGCGCTCGCGACGGCGGGGAACGACGGTGGGGAGCGGGCCGCGGTGGTGCTCGCGAGCGCATCACGAAGGTCGGAGCGGGAGGAGTGGGCATGAGCATCACAGCTTGCATGATGGATTGCATCACGGCGGAGTCTGGGCACCAGATGGTCCCGCTGGCGGTCAGCGTGTGTACGACGCCGGCCGCGCCGAGCCCGGTTCCGGTGCCGTATCCGGTGTTCGCGAGCTCGGCCGAGGGGATCAAGAACGCTCCGGTACGAACGAAGATGGGCGGTGCAAAGATCCTGACGGTGGGGGCGAGCTTCAAGGCGTGCCACGGCAATGAGCCAGGGACATTGAAGGAGGTGATCAGCCTGAACACCGGCGGGCCGTCGTTCATCGTGATGGGAGCGCCGATCGTGTTCGTGGAGCTGGGCATGGTGGGGATCACGGGCAGCCCAGGGTTCTTGAACAAGGGAGGGCTCTGATTCATGTCGAGCGGCGCCGGACGCGGCGATCACGCATGGGACGTACGCATGGCAGGCGTCGGGTAAGGCGGCCGGACATGTCCGACGATCTCCCCGCCTTCGACGCTGGCGCGCCCTGGGTTCAGCACCTGGAGCGCGCGCACACGCTCATTCACGCGGTCGCGCGCTTCATCGAAGGACAGCGTGAGCCGAGCGCCTATCTCGCGCCCGCGGCGCGCAAGATCGAGATAGGCCTCGGCGCGCTGTACGATGCGTTTGATGGCCGCGCCGACCGCGTGACGGCCGTAAGTCGTGCGCACGGGCATGTCTGGGCGGCCGCCGTTCTCTTGGCCCGCGCGGGTCTGCCTCCTGTGCTCGCTTCGCTCCGGGACGCGTGCGCAGAGCTCGTCGCCGCCGAGGAGCGGTTCTCCCGTGTGCCGCACGCCAGAGCGGGCGCTGCCCGGCTTCGGGCGGGCGTCGATCGTCCGCCGTTGCACCTCGTCGAGCGGCCTTCACTCGTGCCATCGTTGCGTGCGCCGAAGGTGCCTGAGCCTGAGCCTGAAGCACGAGAGCCGGCGCTGATGGAGCCGAGGACGTTCGATGACCTCACCGCCGTGGCGGAGGCGATGCGCCGCCTGGCACGAGAGCGGACGAAGGCACTTCTTCGTCCGGCGAGCCCAGCGCCGGCGCGGGCGAAGCTGGGCCCGGCGGGGGAAGCGGCACCTCCCGGGTTTGCATTCGCGCCGCCGGCCGTGATCTCGGAAGGTGACTTCGTTCGTCGCTGGTCGCGCGCGTGCTTCGAGGAGATTGGGATGCTCGGAGTCCAGCGGGCGCCGCTCCCGGGGGACGACTGGCGGTCGTGTCAAACGCTGGAGCTGCGCTTGGTTGCTGCCATCGACGCTCTTGCCGCGCTCGGTTCGATGGCGATCGCGCAGATCGAGCCGTTGGCCATGGATGCGCCGACGGTCGACCCCATGCGCGTCTTTGCCGCTGCGATGATCGGCGGGTGCCTGGAGGGGCGCGATTCGCTCGCCTGTGCCGAACGGGTGCTGTTCCGGTTCGGCCCAGGCGAGCGGGTCGTCGCCGAGGCGTTTGTATCGGCCATGAAGCTCGCGCAGAACCCGTTCTTGCCGAATTGCCTGCGGGCCTTGTCGACATCCGCCGAGCGCGGATGCCGGGCGATCGGAGTGGAGGTGCTGGCGTACCGCGGCTGGCTCACCCCCGCGGAGCTCGAGGAGCTGAGCGAGGAGGAGGATCCGCGCGTCTTCGCGCTCGGGCTGTCTGCGCTCGCTGCGGCGAGACATCCTCGCTGCGAACAGGCGCTCGAGCGGGCGCTCGCGCACGAGCTCCTCGACGTCCAGGCGGCGGCGCTCGATGCCATGATGATCGCGGCGCACCGGCGCACGGTCGAGGCTGCGCGCAGGGCGGCGCAAGCGGCGCTCGGCGATCGGGCGCTGGTGCGGCTGGCGCTGGTCGCCGGCGAGGAGGACGCGTGGTGGTTGCTCGAGCGCATGCAGCGCTGTCCAACGCCTGCCGCTGTCGAGGCCGTGGGGTGGGCCGGGCTCGTGGAGGCGATCCCGAGCTTGCTGGACCTGCTCGAGTCGGAGGCGGAAGCGGTGACGCTCGCCGCCGGCTCCGCGCTCGAGCGGCTGCTCGGCGCCAACCTCGTGAAGGAGGTGGAGGTCGACCCGGAGGCGTTCCAGGATGTCGTGGTGATCGATCCGAACCCAGAGCCGTTCCGCGGGCGTCGTCCGCTTGGAGAGCTGGTGAGTGATCCGCGCGACCGCCCGCCGGTCGGGTCGAGAGAGACGCTGGATGTGCCGTCGACAGATCCTGCGCACTGGCGGACGTACTGGTCGGAGCACAAGGGGCGCTTTGGCCCGAGACAGCGGCTGCGGCGAGGGAAGAGGTACTCGCCCTCGGTGTCGGTGGTTGAGCTGTCGAGGCTCTCGCTCCCGGTCGAGGATCGGAGGCGGTTGTGCAGGGAGCTCGCGGCACAGACAGGGAAATGGACGCATTTCGATCCGCACGACTTCGTGGCGGACCAGGAGCGGTGCTTGGGGGTATGGCGCGCGATCGTCCAGGCGACGAGGGAAGCGCCGGGGACCTGGGGACAGCAGCATAGAGTCTAGGGGAGCGCTCGGCCCGCCGCTCGCGGAGTCTGCGTGTCAGCGCGGCTCGCCGGCGCTCGCGTTCGCCCGGCATGGCTGCCGGAGTGAACGCCGCCGCCGTGCGTTTCCACGCCGCGCTACTGGTCGGCGGTGTCGCCGGAGCAGATGACGAACTGCGTCGCGCCGTCGCGGGCTTCACCGTCGCCGGTGAACCGGACCTGCCGGCGCTCGGTGGACGGGCACCTGGCGACGACCTCGTCCTTGCCGAGGCCGAGCCGCGGGTCGACATAGCACCACCCGTGCACCTTCTCGCCTCCGACCTCGACCGGCGCCGGCGGAATCGTCTCCTGGCAGGCCTTGAGCTCGGCCGGGTCGCCGAGCTGCTCGACCTCGCAGACGCAGTTCCAGCCGTTCGCCGCCGCGACCGGATCGTCGAGCACCATCCGCTCGGCGGCGAGGTTCTCCGTGGGCACCTTCCGCCGCGCCGCGAGCCCGTCGCAGCTGCACTGCCCGTCGGCCACGCTTCGCGCCTCGAGGACCAGGCAGCTGACCTGTCCGGCCTCGTTCGGCTGGAGGGCGCGGGGCAGGCACTGCCCGCCGAGCCTCGTCTTCAGGCGATCGACGATCGCGCCGATCGCCGGCCGATAGCCGAAGTCGGAGTCACCCGGCGCCGAGTCCTTGAGCTGCGCCGGGCACACCGAGCCGACGATGCCCTGTTCCCCGAGGTCCCGGATGAGCTCGAGCTGCCGCAGGCCCGGATAGGCCTTCGCATGGACCTGGAGCTCGCTGTCGGTGCCGTCCGGGTTGTCCTCGCACAGAGGGCTATTCCGGTCTGCCCCGTCGTTCGCGCAGTCTCCGCCTCGCGTGGGCGCGAGCAGCGGGAAGGTGCAGGCGAACTGGAGGTCGCCGAAATCCGTCCTGGGATTCCACTCATGGCCGTTGATCTCGTTTGCGTTGTCCGGCGAGTCCGGGCCAGCGATGCGCGTCCCGGTGATCGGGTTTTCGCCCTGGCGGGGGGCCGGCGACTCGATCATGTGGGGGTCCGCGGGAGGGCGGCGCGCCTTGGGATCGCCGAGGATGATGTCCCAGGTGCTCGAGAAGCCGGCGTTCGGGGCGCTCAGCTCCTCGGCGCTCTGGAAGCCGCCGATCGGATTGCCTTCCCCGTCCTTGCCTCTCCGGAGGTCGGGCTGGCCCGCGTCGTTCCGGCGCGCGATGTCCTGCCAGGGGACGCCCACGAGGCCCGCGAAGAAGACGAGCTCCGGCGGCCGAACCGTGCTGTTCTCGTCGGTCGGATCGAGATCCGAGAAGATCGGGTTATCGACGAGATCGCCCTCGTGATCCTCGATCCGCGCCTCCGTGAGCGCCTTCGTGTAGCGGTCGATCGGGTAGAGCAGGTTGGCCCCGAACCGCCGCTTCTGGTCGAAGCAGCGCAGGTTGTTCGCGTCCTCTTTCACGTCGAGCGGCGCGATCCTGCCCCCTTCGGTGCAGGTCTCATCGACCGGGCACTCGCCCCTCTCCGACGCGCACGACCGGCAGCACGGGTCATCTGGGCCTTTCGTCTCGCACTCCCTGCGCGGCCGGGGCATCCGGCTCGACCTCGCTACCCAGAAGGCCGTCCCGCCCTCGCGGATGGAACAGTCGTTCTCGTCCGACAGCATGATGATCGCGAGGAGCGAGTCCGGCCGGAGGAACGCCTTGCGCTGCTCCAGCAACGTCGTGTCCAGCCCTTCCCGCACCGCGTTGTCGTTCACCTCCACGATCTTGTCGTGGGGCGCAGGATCCGCGAGGAACCGGTACCAGCTCTCCAGCTGCGACTCGTAGCCGCACCCGACGTCGCCCACGCCTCTGACCATGTTCGTCAGCGTCGGCACGAGGCCGCCACCCTGGCCGTCGTCGAGGATGGACTCGCCCGCTGGGGTCAGCTTCTGCTCCGGGTCCCAGGCGAGGAAACCCTTGTCTCGATAGGTCGGCAGCTCGTTGTCGTCGTCCGTGTCGCTCCTGGCGATGAGGTGCCCCTTGTCGTTGTTGGAGGGGTGCTTCTCCGCCCCCTCGCACGGGCCCGCCGCGCCGTGGTCGCCGAGGCTCGTGCTGATGATCCCGATGTGGATGTCGAGGACGGGCTCGAACTCGCGCTCCGTGCCGCTCGGGCAGCTGCCGTTCATCGGCGGGGACGATTCCGTGGGCACCAGCGGATTGATGCACCGGGGGTCGACCAGGCGCCTCACGAGGTCGGGTACGGCCAGCGCGAGGATGTCCTGCTTGTCCTTCATCGACGCCGAGTTGTCGATGGTCAGGAGGAGATCGATCTTGTCGACGCGCTGCGGGAGCCGCTCGACGACGGTGCCAGTCGTGCGCGTATCTTGATGGGCGATGGGGCGGCTCAGGCACCCCGAGATGAGCGATGTCCCGCCCACGACGAGAGAGCTCATGAGCAACGCCGCTGCGCGGGCAGCGGGGGACGGAGGGCGAACGGCCATGGATCCTTCCTTGCGCGAGAGATGGAGTGGGCCCTTCGCGCGTCGCACACGGCGCGCGCGCGCTGCGCCGGCGCGCCTGTCTCGCGCGGAGTGGATGACAGGCCGCCAGGCGATCGCGAGTCAGACGCGGAGAGGGGGTGTTCTCTTGGCTGTGTGGCGAGAGGAGCGCGACGCCATCACGAAAAATGCAGGAAGCGCAGGGAGGGCGGCGCGGCCGCCGCCTCGCGCAGGGGCGGCGCGGCCGTCGCCCGGAGCGGACGCGGCTCGCGCCTGTCGGTCATGGCGCTGTAAAATTGTAACAAAGAACGGAAATCAAGGAGGCCGGGCGCCGAGGGGGCGCCGTCGGCCAGCGTCGGAGCTCAGCTCTCGGCGGGGGCGGCCGTCTCGGCGCCAGCGACGGGCGGCGCGTACTGCGCGAGGAATTTGCTCCAGCGCTTGGTCTTGCGGCCGGGCTTGCGGGAGCTCTGGGCGCTCCTCTCCTGCTTCTGGGCGACTTTGAGGGTGAGGTGCTGGTGCTGGCGCGTAGGGCGATACATGGCGGCGGATATGCTCGAAGGCGCAGCGCGCCGCAAGCCTCAACGCGACGGAAGCCGCGCCCGCTCGTCACGCTCCGGCCCCAGCCGGCCGAAGCTGTGGATGCCGTAGACGAGCACGATGAGCGCGAGCACCGTGAGCCCCATGCCGGCGTCGGACGGCCCGACGCCGACCAGCGCGAGCCCGGCCACGAGGAGCAACCCCCCGCCGCCGAGCGCGCGGCGCGCGCGGCCCTCGGTCGCTGTCGGCTGTCCCCCCCGGCGGCGCGCGGGTCGGCGCGCGCCCTCGTCCTGCTCGCGCGCGCTCACTGGAACTTCTGCGTCCGCGCGTAGGTGATGAAGTCCTGCACGTCGCGCGTCAGCTCGCGCTCGGCCGTGATCGTCGTGCGCTCGTGCGACTCGCCGACGAGATCGTCGTAGAGGTAGTTCTGCTGGTAGAGGAGGACGATGCGGATGGCCCCGTCCGGCCCGCCGCGGACGATGCGCAGCTTCTCGTCCCGGCCGTTCGGCGGCGGGATCGCGGCGCCGAGCGTCTGGGCGTCCTCCTCGGTCACGTAGACGACGCCGTACGAGCGGCTCTGCACGCCGACGTCGATGCGGACCTTGGCCCCGCTCACGAGATCGATCTGGCGCCCGAGCACCGGCTTCGCGCCCTCGTGCGCCATCGCCCGGCGGATCACCTCGATCGCCCGGCGCTCGTCGAGGGAGCGCAGCGGGTTCGGCGCGCGCGCCTCACCGCCGCCGCAGCCGGCGAGCGCGAGCGCCGCGGCCGCGATCCCGAGCGCGGCGCGCGCCGCCTCGCGCGCCCGGCCGAGGAGACGGGGCGCGCCCCGGGCAGACCCGGGCGCGAGCGCGCGCTCTGAAGACCGATGCTGAAGGGGACCGAGATGGTGGGCCCCCGACCCGCGTTGAAGCTTCCTCCACATGAGCGGCATGAGAGTAGCCAACAGCCCGGAGCTTCGCTACTTCTCCCGACATGGCGCGGCTCGCTGCGATCGATATTGGATCCAACGCCATCCGGCTGCGCATCGTCGACGTCGATCCTCCAGCGCTCGGGGCGTTCGGCGCCGGCCGGGAGCCGGCGCTCGCCGGGGGCCCGGCCGGGGCGCATGACGCGCCGCGCTTCCACCCGTTCCGCGACGTCCACGCGGATCGCGCGCCCGTGCGCCTCGGGCACGACGTGTTCACGAAGGGGCGGCTCGAGTCGGGGGTGATCGGCGCCGCCTGCGAGGCGCTCCGGCGCTTCCGTACGGCGATGGAGGCCGCCAAGGTCGACCGCTACCGCGCCGTGGCGACGAGCGCCGCGCGCGAGGCCCAGAACGGCGACCTCTTCGTCGAGCGCGCCGCGCGTGAGGCCGGCGTCCACGTCGAGGTCATCGAGGGCGTCGAGGAGGCGCGCCTCGTCCAGCTCGCCGTCTGCGAGCGCGTCCCGCTCGGCGAGCGGACCGCGCTGCTGATCGACATCGGCGGCGGCTCCACCGAGCTCACGCTGCTGCGCGGCCGCGGGGCGGTCTTCTCGCGCTCGCTCCCCGTGGGGACGGTGCGGATGGTCGAGGCCTTCCTCGAGGATCGCCGCCCGGTCGACGCGGGGCACCGGCGGCTCGTCGAGGAGTACGTCGACCGCGTCATGGCCGACGCCACGCGCGAGATCGTGGAGCTGCTCGGCGAGGGCTCGGGCTCGGGGGTCGATCTGCTCGTCGGTACGGGCGGCAACATCGAGACGCTCGCGGACCTCTGCCCCATGCCGGGCGCGCCCGTGGAGGGGCGGGCGATCGACGTGGCCGCGATGTCGCGCCTGCTCGACGACCTGGCGTCGAAGACGCCCGAGGAGCGCGCGCAGGTCTACGGCCTGCGTCCGGACCGCGCCGACACCATCGTCCCCGCCGCGACGATCCTGACCCGCATCGTCCGGACGTTCGCGCAGCCGCTCATCGTCGCGCCCGGCGTCGGGCTGAAGGAGGGCGTGCTCGTCGACCTCGCCCACGCGCACTTCCTCGGGCCCGACTTCCGCGGCGAGGCCGCCGCCGTCAGCGACGCCTGCACCCGGCTCGGCCGCCGCTACCACTTCGACGAGCAGCACGGCGCGCTCGTGGCCCGCTTCGCCGAGCGGCTCTTCGACGACCTCGCGCCGCGCCACCGCCTCGGCCAGCGCGACCGGATCCTCCTGCGCGCGGCGGCCCTGCTCCACGACATCGGCGACTTCGTCCGCTACGAGGGGCACCACAAGCACAGCTATTACATCATCGCCCACAGCGACCTCATGGGCCTGACCCCGGAGGAGCGCGCGATCGTCGCGAACATCGCGCGCTACCACAGGAAGTCGCCGCCCAGCATGGACCACGACAACTTCCGCGCGCTCTCGCGCGACGCGCGCGCCAAGGTCAAGACGATGGCGTCGATCCTCCGCATCGCCGACGCGCTCGATCGCGAGCATCGGGCCAAGGTCGTGGACGTGAGCGGCCGCATCGAAGACGACACGCTGGTGCTCGAGGTGCAGGGCGCGGAGGACCGAGCGCTCGAGGAGTGGACGGTCGTCGCGAAGGCGGGGATGCTGCGCGACGCGCTCGGCCTCGATGTGCGGATGGTCGACGCCACGCCGAGATCGCTCCCGCCCCCGGCCGCCGCGACCGCGGGCGGCTGACGCGACGGGGGCCGCCGCGAACGCGCGCGGATGGCGCGCGAAAAAAATCGTCGCGACCTTTGCGCGGAACCCTGCGCGTCACCATGTAGGTCAGCACGGGGGAAGTTGTGCCTCCGAAAACGAGCGCGGCGACGCCGTGCCAGCGGTCGCGGCGGTGCCGCGAGCGAGGGCGGCTGCGCCGCCGCGGAACGAGGGGCGAGCGACCGTTGACGCTGAAATCTCCAAAGCTGATGGAGGCCCGCCGCGCCGCCGGCATCCTGGAGTCCGCCCTGCGCGGGCACACCGGCGATCTGACGCTCGCCGACGCCTCGGCCAGGAGCGGCCTGCCGCTGCGCGACGCCGAGAGCGGCCTGCACCTGCTCGTCAGCGAGTACCGCGGGCACCTCAAGGCGACGTCCGAAGGCGAGCTGCTCTTCCGCTTCCCGCACGGCTTCACCAAGCCGTGGGTGACCCGCACGCGGATCGAGCGCGCGCTCGGGGCCGTCCTCCGCGGCGCCGCCGGCGTGGCCCGCTTCGTCGTGCGCGCGTGGATCGCGATCGTCCTGATCGCGTACGTCGTGATCTTCGTCGGGATCCTGCTCGCCCAGCTGTTCGCCCGATCGAGCAGCGACTCGCGCGATCACGGCAGCTTCTCCGGATCGTTCGCGGGCTACTTCCTCTTCCGGATGATCTTCGACGCGATCTTCTGGACGTTCCACCCGTTCTCGCCGTTCGTGTGGACGGCCGATCCGCCGTGGTCCTCGTCGCACGGCCGCCGCGGGGCGTTCGGGCAGCGCCGGGACGAGACGCCGTTCTACGAGAAGGTGAACCGGTTCTTCTTCGGACCGACGCCGGCGCCGCCCGATCCGCTGGAGAACGAGAAGCTCATCCTGGCCGAGATCCGCGCGCAGCGGGGCCGGATCGGGCTCGCCGACGTGATGCGCGTGACGGGGCTGTCGCGCGACGAGGCGGACCCGCTGATGGCGCGGCTGATGCTCGACTACGACGGCACGGTCGACGTGTCGGAGGAGGGGGGCATCGTCTACCGGTTCGAGGCGATCCGGCGGACGGCGGCCGGGGCGCCGTCGCGGGCGCCGGCGCCCGTCTGGGCGAAGCGTGAGGAGCTGCCGCCGCTCACCGGGAACGGCCCGGGGGCGAACGCGCTCATCGTGGCGCTCAACGGGTTCAACCTGCTGATGAGCCTCTACGCCCTCGGGGCGAACCTCACGCTGGACAACCTCGGGCTCCTGGCCCGCGGGGTGCCGATGGCGGAGTTGCCCCCCACGGGGACGGCGGTGGCCCTCGGGGTGGTGCCGCTCGTCTTCTCGCTCGCGCTCTTCGCGCTGCCGCTCGGCCGCGCGCTCCTGCGCCCGCTGAAGCGGCGGCGGCTCGCCCGGCGGAACGCCCGGCGGGCGGTGCTGCAGGCGATCCTCACCCGCATCGGCGCCAGGCAGGGCCGGGAGCCGATCACGGAGGCCGTGCTCCAGCGGGCCTGGCAGGACGCGGCGGGAGAGGCGCCGCGCTCGGAGGAGATCACCCGCGAGGTGGTCGCGCTCGGGGGCGACGTGGATCTCGAGGCGGGCGAGGGGATCCGGTACCGGTTCCCCGATCTGGAGACCGAGGCGAAGGCCATCGAGGCCGAGCGGGAGGCGGCCTCCGAGGAAGAGGCGCGCCCCGGGAAGGTGATCTTCTCGTCCGACGCGTGAGCGCCCGACGCGTGAGCGCCGCCTCGGGCGGTTTTGTCCTCTGGAGGCGGCCGCAGACAAAGCGCCATTGGCGTGGGCGCGCGTACGGGGCCGCACCGCACGAATTCGCCGTTCATTGACGCGCTCTGGCTCGGACGTCTACGGTACGATTAATTTCGCTCATGTACTCCGTTGACAACAGAGCCGGTCGTCTCATCGAGGTGAGGCTCGCCTCACCGCTCCCGGCTGGTGAGGTCGACGCGTGCATCGCCAGGATCCAGGGCATCGTGACCCAGAACCGGCACGGGGCTGTGGTGTGCATCGAGCTGCTCCAGGTCGACGTGCTCGCGCCCGAGAGCGCCGAGAAGTTCCTGGAGATGATGCGCGTCCAGAACGCGACGGTGCATCGGACGGTCTACCTGCTGCCGGTGGCGAACGCGATCCTGGGTCTCCAGGTCGAGCGGCTCATCCGGGACGCGCACAACTCGAGCCGAAAGGCGTTTCGTGACACCACCTCGCTCGAGGCCTGGCTCGTCCCGGTGATGACGATGGTGGAAGCGCAGCAGCTCAGGAAGTTCCTGTCGCAGCTCGGCTGAGGCTGACGCCGCGCCGGGCACGCCGGGCACTACAGCCACCTTGTGGAGCGGCCCTGAAGAGCGCGATCGGGGCCAATCGACCTCCATGGGGTCGCGGCCGAGCGTGCCTCTCGTGGCGCCGCGTCGTGGTATAGGGGTGCGATGCGACGCATCGCCATCGTCGGAGGCGGTCTGGCCGGGTGCATCGTCGCGTTCAGGCGAGCGGCGGCGGGCGACCGGGTGACGCTCGTCGAGGCGGCGCCGCGGATCGGCGGGCAGCTCTGGACCGAGCGGACGTCTGGCTTCGTGGTGGAGCACGGCGCCGAGGGGTTCATCGCGCGGAGCGAGGCCGTCCCCGCGCTGGCGGACGCGCTCGGCATCGCCGGCGATCTCGTCGGTCAGGAGACGCACAGGTCGTTCGGCTTCGACGGCGCCGCGCTGCGGGAGCTCGCGCCGGGCGAGGCGGCGGCGTTCCTCGGCTTCCAGGTGCCGCGAGACGAGCTCGGCAAGGGGATCCGGACCTTTCGCCTCGGGATGGCGCAGCTGACCGAGACGCTCGCGCGCGCGCTCGCGAGCGACGAGCGCGTCGACGTGCGCACCTCCGCCGCGGCCGTCTCGCTCGAGCGGGCGGCCGGCGGCTTGCGGCTCGCGCTCGCCGGCGGGGCCGAGATCGACGCCGACGTCGTGGTGATCGCGACCCACGCCGCCGGCGCGGCCGCGCTGCTCGGCGAGCCGGCGCGGGCGCTCCGCGACGCCGAGACGCTCTCCAGCGTGACCGTGTCGCTGGCCTACCCGCGCGCCGCGATCGAGCACCCGCTCGACGGCACCGGCTTCGTCGTCGCCGCGGGGCACCAGGCGCACGGCTTTCGCGCGTGCACGTTCACGACCTCGAAGTTTGCCGAGCGCGCCCCCGCCGGCCATGTCGCGCTTCGCCTCTTCTTCCGCCCCGAGCCGGCGGATCTCGAGCAGATGAACGACGACGCATGGGCGGCCCGCGCCGAGGCCTCGCTCGCGCGCGTGCTGCCCGTGCGCGGGCCCTCCGAGCGCGCGTGGGTCTCGCGCTGGTCGAGCGCGCTCCCGGTCTCCACGCCCGCCCACGCGGCGCGGGTCCGGGAGACCGAGCAGGCGCTCGCCGGCAGCGGCGTGCTCCTCGCCGGCTCGGCGTTCCACGGCTCCGGGATCGACGCGGCCGTGCGCTCCGCCGAGGCGGCCGCGGGGCGCGCCGGCGCCCTGTAGTACCCTGTCGCGCGCTGTAGCGACGTGACGGGGCGCGTGCGAGGCGCCGAGTCGGAGAGGGCTCATGACCTCGAGCGCGCTCCGGTCTTCCGGACGCTTCGTCCGGATCGAGGCCGGCGCCCGATAAGGCACGAGGCGTTCTCCGCGCAGCCACGTTCCGCCGCCTCCGTCCCATGATGCCTGGTGATCGGGCCCGCCGCCGCCCTCGGCATATGCCGGCAAACCTCCGGAAAACCGCGGGATTCCCCGATTGCGCTGACCCGCGCGCTGACCCGCGTCGGAGCCCGGAGAGCCCAGGTATCGACGGCGGCGAAAAAAATGAATCGACTCGAGGAACTTTTCGGTTGCACAGCCCGTCCGAGGGGAGTACTCATTCGGCACAAGAAGGATTCGTTATGTTCAGCCGCCGCGACAACATGCAGAGCATCGCCAGCCAGCCGAAGGTGGGAACGCCTGAAGCGATCGTGGCATGGGAGCATCTGCTGGGTGGCGATTCCTTGGCGCACGACCCCGGACACTCCTGCGGCCTCCGCCCGTCGCGGAAGCTCGGTAACCCGGAGAATAGCGCCTAGAGGCAGCTAAGCACGCGTCGATCCACGACGTTCGCGAAGGCCGCCTCGGGAAACCCAGGCGGCCTTCGGCGTTTTGGGGCTCGTGAGCTGGATGCCCGTTGTGGGCTGCAGGCCCGTTGTGGGCCGTGGCTCCCTTGTGGGCTTCGGGTCCGCTGTGGGGTGCGGGCTGTCGGCTCATGAGGAGAGGGATTGTCTTGCTTGCAAGGCGCGCGAGGTCGTCGCGCGCCGTGGGGGGAATTGCGCCCATGGAAAGGAGGCGCGGTAGAGAATGCGCTGGAGGCATTCGAATCGATAACGAATGACGTTCGGGGGACATGGCGCGCTCGCGGGGGCGCGATCGGGATTCGTGTACGCCCGCTCCGGGCGAGGGATGGCCAGAGCGGCTGTAGATCATCCGCTCTTTCGACGTGGAGGTTCGAGCTCTTCAGAGGAGGATGGCCTGTCGGCGTGGCAGGCGATGCGGAGGTGCGCCCTCCGTGCGGACCCGTAGCTCAAATGGATAGAGCAGCCGCTTCTTAAGCGGACGGCTGGAGGTTCGATTCCTCTCGGGTCCACCCGGCGCACCGCTCGGCGTGAAATGCCGGCGAGCGCGGCGTGAGAGCGCAGAGATCGTCGATGCGCGCTCGTGGATCCCTCTGCGGAGGGGTCGCTCGTTCTGTGACAACCAGGATGTACAATGTAGATGGAGGCGCGCTGCGCCTCCATGTTCCGGTGTAGCTCAATGGTAGAGCGTCCGCCTGTTAAGCGGAGGGTTGGAGGTTCGATCCCTCCCGCCGGAGCCGCGCCCCCGGCGCTCGGAGGGCAGAGCCCGCCTCGCTCACGCGAGGCTCGGGCTCGCCTCCGGGCCCGGGGGCCGTGGGCGCCTGCCGTGGGCAGACGCTCCGGGATGTAGCCCAGTGGAAAGGCGCCTCATCTGGGGTGAGGAGATCCGCCGGTTCGAATCCGGCCATCCCGACGATAGTTTGCGTGGGTGTTACTCTTCTGGTGAAGAGGGCAGGTTGTGACCCTGCGAAGGCGGGTTCGATCCCCGTACGCCCACCCAGGACGGGTCGATTGCGCTCGGTTATCTTTGGTAGATCCTCCGAGCGCGCCGCTTATCCGTCCTCTTTTGCCCGGGCTCTCGGGCCGGAGGTGATGTCATGGCCAATTATCTGAAGCATTTTGCCGCGCTGGTCACCCCGCAGCGGCACAAGGCCCGCGCCGATCAGGCGAAGAACAGCGCCGGTGGCTTCGCCTTCGCCCTCGACGAGTGGGCGAGGCTCGACCGCTGGCTCATCCTCGGCGCGGAGGGGGGGACCTACTACGCGACCGAGCGGAAGCTCACCGTGGAGAACGCCCGCGCCGTCGAGGCCTGCCTCGCCGCGGACGGGCCCCGCGCCGTGCAGCGCCTCGTCGACATCAGCGGCTCGGGGCGAGCGCCGAAGAACGCGCCTGCGATCTTCGCGCTCGCGATGGCCTCGGCCGACCCGAAGATCGAGACCCGGAAGGCTGCCCTCGCGGCCTTGCCCGAGGTATGCCGCACGGGGACGGATCTCTTCCACTTCGCCCGCGACGTGCAGGGGTTCCGCAAGTGGGGGCGCGGGCTCCGGTCCGCCGTCGCTGCCTGGTACAACGGCAAGCCGGTCGACAGGGTCGCGTATCAGGCGATCAAGTACCCGCAGCGCGACGGGTTCAGCCACCGCGATCTCCTGCGGCTCGCGCATCCGGTCGCGCCGACCCCGCAGCACGACGCCCTGTACCGCTGGATCGTCGGCGGCATCGAGGCGCTCGGCAAGGAGTCGGCGCGTGGCAAGGCGCTGCCCCCGGGGGAGCTGCCGGACGCGGTGCGCGCGTTCGAGTCGCTCCGCGCGGCGACGAACCGGAAGCAGGTCACCGCGCTGATCAGGCAGCATCGCTTCACGCACGAGATGCTCCAGACCGAGTGGAAGAACGACCCCGCGGTCTGGGAGGCGCTGCTCGAGCACATGCCGCAGACCGCGCTCCTCCGGAACCTGGGGAAGATGACCGCGATCGGCGTGCTCTCGCCGATGAGCGACGCGTCCCGCAGGGTGGCGCAGCAGCTCACCGACGCCGGCCGCCTGGCCGCGGCGCGGGTCCACCCCGTCGCCGTGCTCTCGGCCCTCAAGGTCTATGAGCAGGGCCACGGCGAGCGCGCTCGCCGGCGCGCCAACGCGCTCTCGTGGACCCCGGTCCGCGAGATCGTCGACGCGCTGAACGAGGCGTTCTACCTCGCGTTCCGGGCGGTCGAGCCGACCAGGAAGAAGCACCTCCTGGCGCTCGACATCTCCGGATCCATGACCAGCGGTAACATCGCTGGTGTCTCCGGCCTGACGCCGCGCGTGGCGAGCGCGGCCATGGCCATGGCGACGGCGAGGATCGAGCGCGAGTACAGCGTGGTCGGCTTCTCGGCGGCGTCGGGCGGGTACGGCGGCAAGTGGGGCGGGGGAGTCTCCGGCCTCTTGCCGCTGTCGATCTCGCCGGAGCAGCGGCTCGATGACGTGCTGCGCGCGGTGGAGGGCCTCCCCTTCGGCGGCACCGACTGCGCTCTGCCGATGATCTGGGCGAAGCGGAACCGGGTGGAGGTCGACTCGTTCGTCATCTACACGGACAACGAGACCTGGGCGGGCGGCGTTCACCCGTTTCAGGCGCTCAGGGACTACCGGCAGGCGATGGGCCGACCGGCGAAGCTTGTCGTCGTCGGCATGACGTCGACCGGCTTCTCGATCGCCGACCCGACGGACCCCGGCATGCTCGATATCGTGGGGTTCGACGGGGCGGCCCCCCAGGTGATGGCGGATTTCACCCGGGGTGCCTCGTGACAGAGAGCGTGACGGACGGGCTCCGCCGGCCCGTCCGTCCGACGCCGGGTGCGGTTCGACTCCAGCGTTCCGCTCCCAGGAGCTGCCCCCGAGCCCGAATGGATAGGGGCCGGCCTACGAAGCCGGTCGATGCGGGTTCGAATCCCGCCGGGGGCGCCGGGATCCCGCCCTCCGTTGTCCGCCCATTGCCCGATACGGGCCGAGGGACGACGGTCCTCGGATCCCGACCTTGCCGCTGTAGCTCAGCCTGGTAGAGCACCTATACCGTTCTCCGCCCGCTTGCCCGACCCGGGCCGAAGGAGGACGGTTATCATTACCTAGGGTGTCGCGGGTTCGAGTCCCGCCGGCGGCGCCGTGTTGCCCTCGTATGCATCTGGTGAGGCAGCCTGATTGTCGATCAGGTGAGGGGAGTTCGATCCTCCTCGGGGGCGCCTCGAGAGCTCTACAGAGCTCCTGCGAGACACTTCTATTCCTGTACGCCCGGCTCCCTCCAAAAAAGAGCGAGCCTGACCCAACGAAACCGACGGACGGCCGTCCAATGGAGCCCATGGAGAAGGAGATGACGATGAAGATCTGACGCGAGAGTCGAGTCGCTGGAGAACCTGCGGTGGTAGCTCAATGGTAGAGTGCGAGCGTGCCAAGCTCGCGACGGGAGTTCGATTCTCCTCCACCGCTCCAGCCACGAGCCGCGCCTCGGGAGAGGACCGCGCCCGCGACGTCGCGGAGCGGGAGCTCCCGCGGCCGGCGGCCGCTATTGCAGGGCTACGTGACCACGTCCCCATCTTGCTAGAGGCTCAGGCGGCCGGATTTTCGCTCCGGAGACGCGGGTTCGAATCCCGCTGGGGACGCCGGGCCGCTCCGCTCGCCTGCGTGCTACTTCGGGAGCCCGCGCCCGAGCGAGCGAGCCTGCCAATTCTATCTCAGCGACACATTTCTGGGTGTGGCTCAACCTGGTAGAGCACCGGCTTCGGGAGCCGGGGACTGGGGGTTCGAATCCCCCCACCCAGACCGCGGAGAGGCGACGCCTCGCCGCGACGCGCGACGAAGACCCTCTGGGTGTGGCTCAACCTGGTAGAGCACCGGCTCGGGGAGCCGGGGGCTGGAGGTTCGAATCCTCCCACCCAGACCGCGGCGCGCGGACGTCACCGTGACGGAACGGCATACGTAGCAGGCTGAGATCCTGCGCCCTTCGGGGTATGTGGGTTCGAGTCCCACCGGTGACACCCTGCCCGGGTGGCGAAACGGCAAACGCTGCTGGCTTAGACCCAGCCTACTGGGGGTTCGACTCCCTCCCCGGGCACCGATCGCACGTGACGTGGAGTGACATCATGAAGAGAAAGAGACGCTAGAGAGGTGGGCCATGACCGCGCAGACGCTGCTTTTGACGCCATGGATGGTGCCCCATAAGGTCATCTCGTGGCAGACCGCTGTCACGATGAGCTTTCTGGGCAAGGTGGAGGTCATCGAGGAATACGACGACGACATCCGGTCGCCGTCGCTCTCGATCAAGGCGCCCGCGGTGGTGCGGCTGAAGCGGCCGACGCTGACCATGAAGCGCGGCGTGAGGTTCTCGAGGGTCAACGTCCTCCTGCGCGACGGCTTCCGCTGCCAGTACTGCGGCGTGAAGAAGGAGGCCCGCGAGCTCAACTACGACCACGTCGTCCCGCGCGTGCAGGGCGGCAGGACCGTCTGGGACAACATCGTCGCGTCCTGCTACGCGTGCAACACGACGAAGCGGGGCCGGACGCCGGAGCAGGCCGGCATGAAGCTGCTCCGCGCCCCGGTGAAGCCGAAGTGGCTGCCGCCGGCGCCCGTCATGGGCCTGAGCGAGCGGCGTATCCCGGAGGTGTGGGCAGGCTACTGCGCGAGCGCGGGATGACCTGAGCCCCTCGCGCCGGCGCGTCCATGCCCCCCGTCCCATCGGTCGAGGGGTCAGGCGCGCCGGCGCGCGTCGGGGCTTCCGCCGCAGGGCGGGCAGGTGCAGGATGGTCGGGCATGGAGATGCGTCCGGCCTCCGACCGCATCGAGGACGACCTCGCGCCGTTCCCCGCGGTCCTGCGCGGCTGGCTCATCGAAGGCGAGCTCGGCCGCGGCGGGATGGGGCGGGTGTTCCGGGCGCGGCACCCGAAGACGCGGGCGCGGGCGGCGATCAAGGTGCTGCTCGGCGACTACGCCCGCCGGCCGGACGTCGTGGCCCGCTTCCGGCAGGAGGCGATCGCCGTCAACATCATCAACCACCCGGGCATCGTCCGTGTCTTCGACTCCGGCGAGCTCGAGGACGGCTCGCCCTACATCGTGATGGAGCACCTCGACGGGCAGGGGCTGCGCGACTGGGTGCAGGCGGCGCCGCCCGCGGATCGGCCGCGGCAGGTCGTGCGCCTCGGCTACCAGATCGCCTCGGCCATGGCCGCGGCCCACGCGTCGAAGGTCGTCCACCGCGATCTGAAGCCGGAGAACATCATGGTGGTCGACGACGAGCTCGCGCCCGGGGGCAGCCGCGTCAAGATCCTCGATTTCGGCATCGCGAAGGTGCTCTGGGGCGGTCTCCCCGAGGTGCTGGAGCTGGAGGGGAGAGGCTCCATCGCGCCCGCGTCCGTGCCCACGATCCGCACCGAGCTCTCGACGCGGCCGGCGCCGACGGTGGCCACCACGAACGGCCCCGCGCTCGCGGCGGGCACCGCGCGCGCCACGTCAGAGAGCGACGCGCGCGAGGACGAGGACGACGCGCTCAGGAGCCTCCCCGTCGTGAGCGTCAGCAGGCCCGCGATTCACCCCGCGTCGGTCGAGATCCCGCCCGAGGCGGCCTCCTCCGCGGTGGCGCGGGGGTCGCGCGCGTCGATCGAGCCCGCGCCGCACAGCGACGGAGCGGGACAGCCCACGATGCCGTTCACGCAAGAGGGCGTGTGGGGCCTCGGGACGAGGAGCTACATGGCGCCGGAGCAGGAGCGCCACTCCGGGAGCGTCGACGTCAAGGCGGATGTCTACTCCCTCGGCGTCATCCTCTATGAGCTGCTCGAGGGGCGGACGCCCGACGCGCCGAGCGGGGCATGGCCGCCCCCGATGAGCGCTTCCACGCCGCCCGATCTCGTCGCCCTCGTCCACCGGGTGCTGTCGTTCGAGCCCGAGGCGCGGCCGCGCATGACGGAGGTCGCGAGCGCGCTCCACCGGCTCGGTCGGGCGAAGAAGGAGCTCGACGAGGCGCTCACGAGGTGGGTCCTCGGCGGCAAGGCGCCGAGGCTCTTGCCCCGCGGCAAAGCGCTGCACGAGCTGTCCGCCTGGGCGCGGGACATCGACGATCTCACCGTTCTGGAGCGCGCCTTCCTCGACGCCGCCGTCGCGGCGGAGGCGCGCCGCGAGCGCCTCACGCGGGGGCTCCTCGCCCTCGGCGTGGTCGTGCTGATGGGCATGGTCGCGACGACCACCGTGTTCTGGGTGCACGCGGCGCGAGCGCGGAAGACGGCCGAGGCCGCCGAGCGCGCCGCGCGGGAGCACAGCCGCCTCGAGGCGGCCGCGAACGCTTCGGCGCAGGAGGCGCTCGCGAAGATGAGCGAGGCGCAGCGCGCGACCGAGGAGGCGCTCGCCCTGGCGATGCGGGCGAGCGACGACGCGAAGAGCGCCAACTCCGCCAAGGAGTCGATGAACGAGGCGAAGCGCCTGGCCGAGCACGCCGAGCTCCGGGCGAGGCGCGCGGCCCAGGCCGCGTCGGCCGCGAAGGCCGAGGCCGACGTGCGCTACGAGCAGTCGAAGAGCGCCATGGAGCACGAGATCGCCGGGCTCGAGATCGACCGCGAGCGCCTGTCGGCGCGGATCGAGCAAGCCGAGAGCGAGCGCGAGCGGGTGAGGGCCGCCCTCCGCTCGAGAGATCACGAGCTCAGGGCGGCGCTCTCGGAGCTGAGGCGTGAATCCGCGCGCGTGGGCTGGCTGGAGCGCAAGCTCGACGAGGCCTCCGACCGGATCGACGATCTGGAGCGGCAGCGCGAGGAGTGGGAGGCGAGGCGGCAGAGGGCGCAGTCGCAGCCAGATCCTCCTCGGGACGGGGACGCGGTGCCTGCACAGGAAGAGAAGGAGGAGATCGCGACGCCGCCGGCCGAGCCCCCGATGGACACGACGCCGCCGCGGGCGCCTCTCCCGCGGTTGCCGCGCGATACGAGGATATAGCCGCTCGCAGGGCGGACGAGGGAGAGGCGGGGTCCGCGCGCCGCGCGCACGAGCCCCGCGCTCTCTTCGCTCGGCCTAGCTGAGCGTAGGTATCTCCTCGCGGCCGCGGTTGCCGCCGCGCGCGTCCACGACGCGCACCGTGCTCGCCTGCGGCCCCTCGTCGCCGTCCTCTTCCGTGTAGGCGACGCCCATGCCGATCTTCAGCTCGGCGAACGGCGCCGATACGATGCTTCGCTCGTGGAAATAGATCTCCCGACCCTCGATCGTCCTGATGAACCCGTAGTCGTTGAACAGCTTCGTGATGACGCCGGCGGTGTCCTGCGCCGGGTGGGCCTTCACCTCGCTCCGCTGCTCGCTCGCGAGCTTCTTCAGCTGGCGACCGGCGCGGTGGAACACGTCGCGCACCGCCGTGGGCAGCAGGTTCCTGGCGGCCCGCTCCTCGCTCACGATCTCGTGCTTGCCGGCCACGTGGAGGTCGACGCGCACGCGGTACTCGCCGCCCGTGCCCTGGCTCGCGTGTTCGCGCTCGACGACCACGGCGCAGCTGTTGATGTGGTCGTTGAAGCGCTGGATCTTGTCCGCTTGCTCCCGGATCAGCTCCTCGAGCGAGGGGCTTTTATCGATGTGCCGGAAGGTGAGCTCCACTTGCATGCTCGCTCCTTTTCATCCTGCGTCGCTTGGACGCGTCACTGCAGTCGATGTGCACGCTGATTCTTACCAGCCGATTCCAGTGCATGTGCGAGGGCATCCGATGGGGGCACCGGGTACTGTCCCGGCCTCGCGAGCATCTGCGCGGTCTCCCGGAACGCGCGTCGCTCCGGATCTGTGAGGTAACTCCTCGTGTGTGCTTGAAGGGAGCAAGTAGCAAGTTCGCTGCCAGGGGTTGCTCAGCCGTGCGGCAGCCCGATGGCGGCGAGATCCGCGGTCGAGCGACGCCGGGCGCGGTCCGGGCGGCGCAAGCGCTGCGCGACAGGAGCAGCTTCTTGCGTCCCTCGTGGATCTCCAGGCTGGCGCGGGCAGCGTGGGCGAGGAGCGACGGAGCGTGCTCTCCTGGGGCAATCTGCGACACCCGGGGCGTCTCGCGTCATTCCGTTGCATTTCATGGCGTTCTACGCGCCTGTCGGATCCAGGAAAGCGTGTCAGTGCTCGGCGGGCGAGCTCTGCCATGTAGGGCAGCGAGGGGCGGCCACTGCGGCGGGCGGACCCTCGCGCCGAACGATGCGAGGGGCCGCCCGCCGTGCCGAAATGCCGTGCCGATCGGGAGCAGGTGCGCACGGCGCGTCGTCGCGCCGGCGCCGAGGAACGGCAGAGGAGCGAGCACGAGGGCGAGATCTCGCGGCGTCACCTTCGTCTCGCCCTCGGAGGAGCAGCCGGTGCCCTGGGGCATAGCGCCCCTCTCCCGGGCCGTTCCGGGGCGCTGGACACCCTCGGCGCGAAGCGCCGGGGGGGCCTGGCCGCAGCTGCAGGTCCCGCGGGGCCCTCGGATCGCGGCGTGCCGGCCCCCGCCGTCAGCGGGCGCGCCGGCCGCACCCCGAGCGCCGCTTCAGCGGATCTCGAAGACGTAATCCGTGTCGTAGGTGCGGACGAAGAGCTTGCCGTCCTTCTCGACAAGGAACTCAGGTCCGCTCTTCAGCGGGAGCTTCGAGACCACCTTGCCGGTGGCGCGCTCGAGGACATAGAGGAAATCCGGCTCGGCCGTGAAGCCGTATCCGCAGAGGAGATGATCTCCGCGCAGGACGAAGTTCTCGGCGTTGCAGACGAGCGGCGCGCTCTGCCAGAGGAGCTGCCCAGAGGCGAGATCGATGGCCGAGAGGTAGGCGTTCTTGCCCTTCGACGAGGCCGCATACGTCCTGTGTCCCGACGAGACGTAGAGCACGCCGTCCTTGACCACGGCCCAGCCGACGTGGCCCCGCACGAACGCGGCTTCCTTGGGCGCGAACTCGGGCGGCGTGAGGAAGCTCTCGAAGTCGAAGAAGGCGACGACCTTGTGCGCCGCGTCGAGGATCGCGACGAAGCGCGTTTCGGCGAAGTCCGGGCCGTAGAACAGCGCGATGTGGTCGCCGTGATCGATGGCCTTGACGAGCGCTTGATCGCGGTAGCCCTCGGGAACGAAGGAAGGGAGGGGACGGGCGCCGCCCGCGCCGCCCGCGGCCGCGCTCGGCACCTGCAGCGTCGGCAGGGAGAGGCCGTTCGTGGTGAACCACGCTGCCCCGTCCGTGATTTCGTTCTTCCGCTCGGCGATCTTCACGAGGCGCGGCGCGGCGGAGCCTCCGGCCGGCGCGGGCCGGACGAGCGCCTGGCCGAACGGCGGCGGCGCGAGCTTCACGGGGGACCTGCTGTCGAGCGTTGCGCGCGTCGCGCCGGCGCCCGCGCCCGACGTGCCATCGCCCGCGATCGACGGCGCGGGCTGCGGGGCCGGGGCGGCGTCGTGAGGCGACGGCGTTGCGACGCCGGGCGGGGCGTCCTGGGAGGCGCGGGCCGGCGGCGTGGAGGCCGGCTGGCAGCCGTACGCGGCCAGCAACACGGCGGCGAGCAGGCGCGTGCGGTGAGGCGGTGGAGCGGAAGGCGGGGCGGCAAGCACGCGCGCAGCGTACCTCATCCGCCCCGTCCGGAGGGCGCTCGGTCGCGCCGCGCGGCGGCGCCGGAGCTCAGGGAGAGGGGGTGAAGGAGAGGTTGAGCGTGTAAGGCCCAGCGCTCCTCACGCTGTCCGTGTCGACGAAGATGAGCAGGGGCACGCCGCCCTGGACGCTGACCGAGAGCGTCTCATCGCGGCCTCCGAGCTCGGCGTCGACGCACGCGAGCTCTGGGCCCGTGCAGCGCGTCCGCACGTACATGCCCTGATCGGTCTCGGAGGACAGCACCAGCCTGAGCCTGCCGGCGCTCGGCGGCGTGAACGAGTGGATCCTCTCCGGCGTGTTCGGGCGGGTGCAGCTGCCCGCGAACAGCGCCGTGCCGCCCGTCGTGTTGCCCCGGTTGTCGCCCACCACGGCCACGGGCGCGTCCTCGCAGACGTCGTCGACCTCGACGGTGCACGCGGCGGAGCAGCCGTCGCCGCTGACCGTGTTGCCGTCGTCGCACTGCTCGGGCGCGCTGATGGTCCGATCGCCGCAGGTGGCCGGAGAGAAATCGAGCTCCAGCGTGTACGGCCCTGCGTCGGCGCGCGTGCGGGCGTCGACGACGATCGGCACCGCCTGGCCCTCGTGCACGACGATCGCGAGCGACTCCTCCTCGGGCGCGGCGTCCGAGGCGGCGTGCTCATCCGCGCACGCGAGCTCGGTGCGAGCATCCGCGCACGCCGTGCGGGTATAGAGGCCGTGGTTGGTCTCCGACTGGAGCACGACGAGGAGCGTGCCGGACTGGCCCGCGGGCGGCGTGAACAGGTGGAGCTCCTCCGGCCCGTCGCCGGTGCAGCTGCCTTGGAGCGCGCGCGTGCCGCTCGACGTGTCGCCCTCGATCGTCGTCGTCACCGGCGTCGCGCCCGCGCAGGCTGCGTCGACGAGCGGGCCGCAGGTCGCGGCGCAGTCGCTGTCCGCGCAATCGATCTGGTCGTCGCCCTCGTCGTCCTCGCCGTCGGAGCAGTCGGTCTCACCCAGCTTGCAGACACCGTCGAGCCTGTCGCACACGCCGAGATCCGCGCACTGCGAGTTCACGGTGCACCCCGGGATGCACGCCGTGATCTCGCCGCCGATGTCGCTGCACCTGTAGCCATCGCGGCACTCGTCGGTCGTGCTGCAACGAAGGATGCACAGGCCGAGCGCCTCGCCGAAATCGACGCAGACGGCGCCGTCGGAACATGCGCCCACGGCGGGATCGCAGAGGCTCGCACAGGCCCCGGCCGGCCAGCCCCAGTCGGTCTCCGTGATGCAGTACTCACCGGCGCACGCCGCATCGTAGGTGCACGCCGCGCCATGGCCGGCGGACGTCCCTCCACCGGAGCCGCCGGTGCCGGTGGGCTCGGCGCCGCCGGCGCCGCCGGTGCCGGTGGGCTCAGCGCCGCCGGAGCCGCCGGTGCCGGTAGGCTCGGCGCCGCCGGAGCCGCCGGAGCCGGTGGGCTCAGCGCCGCCGCTGCTGCCCGTGCTTGTCGCGTCCGACGCGCCGGCGCCGCTGCCCGTGACGCCGCTCCCGCCGGCGCCGCCGGCGCCGCCCTTGCCACCTTCGCCTTCATCATCGCCGCATCCGGCGGTCGCCGACAACGCGAGCACAAAGAGACCTGCAACGAGTCGTACGTTCATCCACTCGCTCCACCAGAAGAGAGATCGTCAAGACGCGAGGTGCACCCCACCCCACGGCGCAGCGACGCCATCTTCAGCGCAATGGCTTCGCCTGCCAACCCCCCGGTTCATGTCGCCGGCGTTCCGTGACCGGCCGCCCTCGGCCGGGAGATCCGAGCAGGCCAGGCGTCCCTTTCGTGGAAAGAGGGCGCACGAAGGCGGCGCGCGGACCCTGCGAGCACACCTGCCCGCCGCTGGAAGGCGTGCGTTCGCTTTCGGCCTCGCGTACGGTCGCGGCCGATGAAGTCCGAGAAAACATTGCTCCTGTCCCAGTCCGATGTGGTCTCCCTTCTCGCCATGGACGCGGCCATCGCCGCCGTGGAGGCGGCGTTCGCGGCGCACGGCCGCGGCGAGGCCGCGATGCCGCCGAAGGTGTACCTGGGGCTGCCGGCTCACGACGGCGATCTCCGTGCGATGCCGGCCTACGCCGACGGCGCGGCTGGGGTGAAGTGGGTCAATTCTCACCCGAAGAACCCGGCGCGCTTCGGCCTGCCGTCCGTCATGGGGCTCTACATCCTCAGCGATCCGGCCACGGCGTCGCCCCTCGCCGTGATGGACGCGACGCGCCTCACGGCGGTGCGGACCGGCGCGGCGGCGGCGATCGCGTCGAGGCTCCTCGCGCGGCCGAACCCGAGGACGCTCGGCTTCATCGGCTGCGGCGTGCAGGCGCGCTTCCTGCTCGACGCCCACCGCGCCGTCTACGGCGCTCAGCTGGAGGTGCTCACCGCGGACGTGTCGCCCGAGGCGAGCGAGCGGTTCGCGGCCGAGGCGGGCGGGCGCGCCGTCTCGGTGGAAGAGGCCTCCGGCTGCGACATCCTCTGCACCTCCACGCCCGCGCGCGCGCCGGTCGTGCAGCGCGCGTGGGTCCGCCCTGGGGCGCACATCAACGCGATGGGCGCCGACGCGCCCGGCAAGCAGGAGCTCGATCCGGAGATCCTCCGGGACGCGCGCGTGATCATCGACGACTGGGCGCAGGCGACCGAGAGCGGCGAGGTCAACGTGCCGCTGCACGCGGGCGCGCTGCACCGCGAGCACATCCAGGGGACGATCGGCGAGCTCGTCGCGGGCAAGCTCGCGGGGCGCGGAGACGCGGCCATCACGGTGTTCGACTCGACCGGCCTCGCGATCCAGGACGTGGCGCTCGCGCGCGTCGTCTACGCCGCCGCGCGCGAGCGGGGCGCCGGGACGGCGTTCGATTTCTTCGGCTGAGCGCGGCCTCCTACGGCGTCCTCGCGCACCGCATGCCGAGGCTGTAGTAGGGGGCCGTCGGCGCCACGCTGACCCGCGCGGACGTCAACAGATAGCTTGGCGCGCCGAAGGTGCTCCCGCCGCGGACCACCCGGTTCGAGGTGTCCGTCAGGTTGGCGCAATCGACGCATTCCGCCGGGTAGGTCCCGTATCCATCCAGCATCCACTCCCGCATGCTCCCGCCGAGATCCGCCTGCGCCCACCGCCCGTCGCCCCTCGGCGAGCGGGAGCCGGAGGGCGCGATGTCGCCAAAGTCGCTCTGGAACGTGCAGCCGGGCGCTGCGCTCTCCCTGCAATCATAGGAGGCATAGCTCGCGTCGATGGTCGTCGACTCCGGCGGATTCGACCATGGGTATTGCCGTTGCTCGTCCCCTCCGGCCGCCGCGTAGTTCCACTCGGCTTCGGTCGGGAACCGGCCCCCGTCCCACGCGCAGAACGCGAAGGCGACGTACCAGCTCACGCAGTTCATCGGCAGGTGCTCCTGGGCGCCGGGCTCCTCCGTCCACGTGCGCATGTCCGGGTTGTCTGGAGTGCACGTCACCGCGGCTCGCAGCGCCGCCGCATCCGGGGGCAGCTCGCCGTTCCAGGCCGGCTTCCACCCGCTCGCCTGGATGCCCGGGTGCGCTCCCGCATCGGCCGCGGGCCGGCTCCCGGGGTACGCCTCCACGAACTTCCGGAACCTCCCCACCGTCACCTCGAAGCGATCCAGCCGGAAGTCGCTGACTGTCGCTGGATACGCAGGATCGTTGCCGCGGTTGAACATCCCCCCTGGCACCAGCGCGCTCGCGCAGCAGCCCTCGTCGGCGCCCGACCCGCACGTCGCTGGCAGCCCTTCGCAGCTCGGCGGTGTCGTGCACGCCCCTCCGCTGCACACGGGCGCCTCCGCAGGGCACGGCTCCGGGGCGTCCCACTGACCGAGGTCGTTGCATTGCTCTGGTCGGTTGTCCGAGCACCGCGCATCGCCGGGCGTGCACGCTCCGGTGCCGGCGCCGCTGCCATGGTCGGCGCCGCCGCGGCCTGAGCTTGCGTCGCCGCCGCCCGAGCTTGCGTCGCCGCCGCCTGAGCCGGCGTCGCCGCCCGCGCCATCCAGCGGGTGATAGTCCTTGTCCAGCCCCAGGAGCGCAGTACAACCGCTGGCCAGGAAGGCCGATGCCGCCCACCACCACCCGGCGCGTCTGCTGAGCATGTTTACTCCTACAGCCGCCGCACGGGCGCTGTCCACCGCCGCACGTGATCCGCCTCATGCCCTGCTCCGCGAGCCGCCTGCGCGCCCTCCCGCGGCGCGGCTTCCAGGGGCCCGCGGCATTGCGGGCTCTCCGGCGCCCAGCAGGTCGGCCGGCCCGACGGCGCCGGCTCCGCCGTGGCCGTCCGTCGCACGGCTCCGGGGCGCTCCGCGGCCGCTCCCTCGTGTTGAGCGAACCGAGCGCCGAGAGGATACCCGCCAAGCAACTCCGGAAGCACCGCAGGCCGGGCGAGCCGCCTGGCAGCAGGACGCGCAGACTCACGCCATTACGCGCGAGCTGCCACAATGGTGTCTCCATTTCTGCTGCGCAACATCGAACTTTCGAATGCCCTCCTCCCGGAGCGCTGATATCACCCCGCCGTGGGCCACCTCGATGGGGGCGCGAAGCAGACCTTCGCCGCGGAGACCCCGCGCAGTCCTGAACTCGACCGCCGGCGAGCCACGTCGCGATGCCCTCCATGGCCCACGAGATCCTCGTGGATCTCTTCAAGAACCGCCCCTCGCTCGCCGCCGAGCTCCTCGTCGAGGTGCTCGGCGTCCCGCTCCCGCCCTACTCGGGAGCGCGCCTCACCTCGATCGACCTGACCGAGATCCAGCCTGCCGAGTACCGCGCCGACCTCGTCGTCGTCCTGCTCGACGGCGACGCGCCGATCTGGGTGCTCATCGTCGAGGTCCAGCTCGGCATCGATCCACGAAAGCGCTTCAGCTGGCCCGACTACACCATGGGCGCGCGCGCCGCGCACCGCTGCCAGGTGGGCCTGCTCGTCGTCGCCCCCGACCCCCACGTCGCCGCCTGGTGCGCAGCGCCGATCGAGACCGGCATCCCCGGCTTCGTGTTGCGCCCGCCCGTGCTGGGGCGTGAGGCGGTTTCGGTCGTGACGGACCTCGCGGAGGCGGTCCGCCGGCCCGAGCTGGCCGTGCTCTCCGCCCTGGCGCACGGCAGCAGCGAGCAGGGAGCGAGGATCGCCGCCGCCGCGCTGCCCGCGATCCGGGGGATCGAGGAGGACAGGGCCAGGTTCTACGGCGATGTCGTGCTAAATTCCCTGAACGCGGCGGCCCGCCGGGCGCTGGAGGTGATGATGAAGGGCTACGAGTACCAGAGCGATTTCGCGAAGAAGTACGTCGCGCAGGGACGCCAGGAAGGAGAGCGTGCCATGTTGCTGCGGCTCTTGCGCGCTCGCTTCGGTGAGCTGCCGGACGCCGCTGTGGCCCGCGTCGAGGGGGCCGCGACCACCGCCCTCGAGCGGTGGGCCGAGCGGGTGCTCAGCGCGAAGACCCTCGCCGAAGTGCTGGACGAACCGAGCTGAGGAAACCGCCGGGCTGGCCGGCACGCCGGCTGCGGCTCTTGCGCGCACGTTTCGGCGAGCTGCCAGAATACCTGCCGATGTCACCGAAGACCCGTGAGGACTTGCTGCGACGGTTCGCCCGCGTCGACGACCCGGAGATCGAGGCGCGCAGTCAGTGGATCCTCCAGGCCCTGCTCGCCCACAGCCCGGAGGTCAAGGAGCAGCTCATCGAGCAGGGGGTCGAGAAGGGGATCGAGAGGGGGATCGAGACGGGCCAGCTCACCGAGGCACGAGCGCTGCTGCACAGGGTGCTGGCTCGCCGCGGCTTCACGCCGACCGCGGCGATGGAGACCCGGATCGACGCCTGCTCCGAGCTGGACACCCTGCACCGATGGCTGGACCAGGCCATGACCTCGGCCAGCGCAGAGGAAGCGCTGGCGTAGGTCGTCGCGCGGCCGCTCACACCGCCAGGAACTCCCTCGCGATCTCGTCGTTGAACTCCGCCACGCTCCCCCGCCGCACGATCCCCCCGTTATCCATGATGGAGTACTCGCTCGCCGTCGAGAGCGCGAAATCCAGGAACTGCTCCACGAGCAGGATCGCCATGTCCCCCTGCTTCCCGAGCCCTTTGATCACCTCCCCGATCTCCTGCATGATCGACGGCTGGATCCCCTCCGTCGGCTCGTCCAGCAAGAGGAGCTTCGGCTTCCTCAGCAGCACGCGCGCGAGCGAGAGCTGCTGCTGCTGCCCGCCGCTCAGCGTCCCTGCCGCCCGCGCCTCGAACTTCTTGAGGATGGGGAACATGGCCATCATCTCCTCCAGCGCCGCCGGGCTCGGCGTGGGGTCGCTCTTCGCCTCGAAGCCCATGAGCAGGTTCTCCCGCACCGTCAGATAGGGGAAGATCCCTCGCCCCTGCGGCACATAGCCGATGCCCGCGCGCGCCCTGTCGCTCGGCGACCTCGAGGTGAGGTCCGCCCCGTCGAGCGCCACCTTTCCGCGCCGCGGCTTCAGCACGCCCATGATCGCCTTGAGCAGCGTCGTCTTGCCGACCCCGTTGCGCCCAAGGAGGCACGATACCCGGCCGGGCGCGACCTCCAGGCTGACCTGCGACAGGATGCAGCTCTCTTCGTAGTAGACCGCGAGATCCTCGATCACCAGCATGTTCTCTACCGCTCCTCCGCCGCAGCCGCAGCCGCGGCCGCCGCGCCGCCGCGCGCGCGCCCTGCGTCGTGCGCCCGCCCGAGGTAGACCTCGATCACCTGCGCGTTGCCCTGGACCTCCTCGACCGGCCCCTCGCACAGCCTCCTGCCGGCGTGCAGCACCGTCACCGTGCTCGCGTAGCGCCGCACGAACTCCATGTCATGCTCCACCACCAGCACCGACCGCTGCTTCGCGATCTCCTGGACGAGCTCCCCCGTGCGGTCGCGCTCGCGCCGGGTCATCCCCGCCACCGGCTCGTCGAGCAGGAGCAGCTTCGGCTGCTGCACGAGCAGCATGCCGATCTCCAGCCACTGCCGCTCCCCGTGCGCGAGCACCGCGGCCCGGACGTCCGCGCGCCGCCGGAGCCCGATCCGGTCGAGCGTCTCGGCGATCTCCTTCTCCTGCGCCGCGGACAGCCCGCGGAGCAGCCCCGGCGCGCTCTCCCGGAAGCCCATCGCCGCCTCCAGGTTCTCGAGCACCGTGAGGCTGCCGAACACCGCGGGCGTCTGGAACTTCCGCCCGATCCCCTGCCGGACCAGGGCGTGCTCCGGCAACCGGTGCACCTCGACGGCCTCTCGCCCCGACTCCCCACCTCCGTGGAACACCACACGTCCGCTCGACGGCCGCGTCTTGCCCGTGAGGATGTCGAGAAGCGTCGTCTTGCCCGCGCCGTTCGGCCCGATCAGGAACCTGAGCTCGCCGCGCTCGATGGAGAAATCGAGCCCGTCCAGCACCTTGAAGCCGTCGAAGCTCACCGTCACCTGCTGGATCTCGACGATGTTGCCGCGGCTCATCCCCTCGCTCCTCTGTTCGTTGTCGCGCTCATTCCTGCGTCCCTCCCCGTGTCCATTCCCGCGTCCCTCCCCGTGTCCATTCCCGCGCTCGTCCCTGCTCATCTCCGCTCCTCCCCTCAGCGCCCGGACGTCGCCGGCGCCTCGGTGCGCGCCGCCGATGGCTCGACCTCGTCCGCGCTCGCCGGCCCGGCCACGGCGGCCTCGCCGAGCGCGCCCGCCGGATCCGCCGCGCCGGCCGCGTGGCGGCGCACGAGCCTCGACCCGTGGCGCCGCAGGAAGCCGGCGACGCCGGTCGGGAGCAGCATGACCGACGCCGCGAAGAGCGCGCCGAAGGCGAGCTGCCACACCTCGGGGTACGACTCGCTCAGCGCGCTCTTCCCCAGGCTCACAAGGATCGCCCCGACGACCGCGCCGATCAGCGTGCCGCGCCCGCCGACCGCCACCCAGGTCACCATCTCGATCGACGGCATCACGCCCATCGAGGACGGCGAGATGAGGCCGACCTGACAGACGAACAGCGCGCCGGCGATGCCGGCCATGCCCGCCGACAGCGCGAACACAAGCGTCTTCAGGGTGACCGGGTTGTAGCCGAGGAAGCGCACCCGGTTCTCGTCGTCGCGCATCGCCACGAGCAGGCGCCCGAAGCGCGACTGGGTGAGCCTCCGGCAAAAAAGATAGAGCGCCCCCAGGCAGAAGAGCGTCACGAAATAGAGCACCGTCTGCGTCGAGGCCGCCCCGCGCGCGAAGCCGAAGATCGTCTTCAGGTTCGTGATCCCGTTCGTGCCGCCCGTGAGCGCCTGCTGGCCGATGAAGAGGATCGACGCGATCAGCGTGAGCCCCTGGGTGATCAGCGAGAAATACACCCCCTGGACGCGGCTGCGGAAGACGAGGTAGCCCACCGCGGACGCGATCGCCATCGGCAGCAGCACCACGGCGCAGAGGGCCACGACCGGCGAGCGGAACGCCTCCCAGAAGAGGGGCAGCGCCTCGAGGCCGCTCCAGCTCATGAAATCGGGCAGGCGCGAGCCGGACGTCTCCAGCTTCAGGTACATCGCCATCGCGTAGCCGCCGAGGCCGAAGAAGAGCCCCTGTCCGAGGCTCAGCATCCCGCCGTAGCCCCAGATGAGGTCGAGCCCGAGCGCGACGATGGCGTAGGTGAGGAACTTGCCGAGCAGGTTCAGCCGGAAGTCGGAGAGCACGAGCGGCGCGACGAGGAGCGGCAACGCCACCGCGAGCGGCGCGCCCCAGGTCCAGAGGAAGCTGCGAAGGGTGGAGTCTCGAAGGGCCATGTCCGTGTCCTCTTCTATCGGGTGCGCAGGGCGAGCAGGCCTGTCGGCCGCCACTGCAAAAAGGCGATCACCAGCGCGAACACGAGCGCCTTGCCGAGCGACGCCGTCGTCGAGAGCTCGAGCAGCGTGTTCGCGACGCCGATCACGAGCGCCGCCACCACCGTGCCGGGCAGACGCCCGAGCCCTCCGAGGATGACCACCATGAAGGCGTCGACGATGTAGTTCGTCCCGAGCGACGGCCCGATCGAGCCGAGCTGCGTCAGCGCGCACCCCGCGACCCCGGCGAGCCCCGCGCCGAGCGCGAACGTCGCGGCGTCGACCCGGCGCGTGCGGACGCCGAGGCACGAGGCCATCTGCCGGTTCTGCATCACCGCCCGCAGCCGCCTGCCGCCCGCGGAGCGGTGCAGGTACGTGTAGACGGCGACGATGCACGCGATCACGAGGGCGATCAGGAAGACGCGCTTGTAGGGCAGCTGCACCCCGCCCGAGAGCACGACGCCGCCGCTCAGCCACGACGGGCTCGAGACCTGCACGTTGGACGCGCCGAACAGGCTGCGCGCGGCCTGCTGCAGCACGAGGCCGACCCCCCACGTGGCGAGCAGCGTGTCGAGCGGCCTGCCATAGAGAAAGCGCACGATCGTGAGCTCGAGCAGGAGCCCGAGCACGCCGGCCACGAGGAACGAGGCCGGCAGCGCGAGCAGGAACCAGAGCCCGGCGTCCGTCCCCCCGACGAGCGGCGCAAGGTGCTGCCCGACGACGTACGTCGTGTAGGCCCCCGCCATGATGAACTCGCCGTGGGCCATGTTGATCACGTTCATCAGCCCGAACGAGAACGCGAGGCCCATCGAGATGAGCAGGAGGATCGAGCCCAGGCTCAGGCCGTTGAAGGCGTGGAGGAGAACTTCGTTCATGCTAGAGCACCGAACAGGTTGAGACGCCGCGCAAGAGAGGTTCGAGCCGCAGAGGCACAGCGGGCATCACGACGAGCCCCCTGTGCGCTCTGCGCCTCCGTGGTCGGGCCCTCGGGCTTCGAGGGCGGGACTGCCGCCTCCGGCCGCGCTACTTCGCGACCAGCTCCTTCGCCCAGGGGTAGGCGGTGAGGTACGGGTCCGGCTGGACCGGCTTGCCCGAGCTCCAGACCTCCTGGATGAGGCCGTCCTTGCGGACCTGGCCGATGCGCACCGTCTTCCAGGTGTGCTGGTTCTTCCCGTCGAGCCGGACGAGCCCACCGGGCGCGGCGTACTCGATGTCTCCGGCGCTCGCGGCCTGCTTCACCTTGGCCACCTCCGTGGACTTCGCCTTCTCGACGGCCAGCTTCCAGAGGTAGACCCCGAAATAGCCCGCCTCGATGGGGTCGTCCGTGACGCGCGCGGCGCCGTACTTGGCCTTGTACGCGTCGACGAACCTCTTGTTCTCGGGGGTCTCCGTGGTCTGGTAATAGTTCCACGAGACGAGGTGTCCGGCGATGTTCTCGGCGCCGATGCCGCGCACCTCCTCCTCGGCGACGCTCACCGAGAGGACCGTCATCTTGTCGACCGTGTAGCCGGCGTCCTTGAACTGCTTGAAGAACGCCACGTTGCTGTCGCCGTTCAGCGTGTTGAAGACGGCGTCCGGCTTGGCCGCGCCGATCTTGCTGATGATCGTGCTGACCTCGGTCCCGCCGAGCGGCAGGTACTCCTCGCCGGCGAGCTCGCCGCCCTTCGCCGCGAGCTGGGCCTTGATGATCTTGTTGGCCGTGCGCGGAAAGACGTAGTCCGAGCCGAGCAGGTAGATGCGCTTCTTGCCCTGCTCGAGCAGGTAGTCGATCGCGGGGACGATCTGCTGGCTCGGCTCGGCGCCGGTGTAGAAGATGTTGGGCGACTGCTCGAGGCCCTCGTACTGGACCGGGTAGAAGAGGAGGCCGTTCAGCTCCTCGAACGAGGGCAGCATCGCCTTGCGGCTGGCGCTGGTCCACCCGCCGAACACGACGGCCACCCCGTCCTGCTGGATGAGCTTTCTGGCCTTCTCGTTGAACGTGGGCCAGTCGCTGGCGCCGTCCTCGATCACGGGCGTGATCTGCTTGCCGAGCACGCCGCCCGCCTTGTTGATCTCCTCGATGGCGAGGATCGTCGCGTCCTTCACGGCCACCTCGCTGATCGACATCGTGCCGCTCAGCGAGTGGAGCACGCCGACCTTGATGGTGGCGCTGTCCGAGGCGGGCGCCGCGGGCGCCGTCCCGGGCGCCGGCGCCTCCTCGCCCTCCTTGCTACAGGCGGAGAGCAGGGCCGCCCCGGCGAGGGCCGCCGCCGCGAAGCAGACCGCCCGCCGCCGAAAGGAGCCCGCCGCCGACCGCTCCTCGACGTCCAACCCAGACGTGAACATATTCAACGCATCCTCCTTGGGTGCCGGGTGCGCGTTCAATGCCCTGCATCGACGCGGCGCGGCGATCCGACTGCACAAGAGCCGTGGGAAAGCTCGGGAGTCGGCAACTGGAGACTCCCGGCTGGACACCGAAGGACCGCCCTGCGCAGCAGGGCTCGGCCCTCGGACAGGGGCCAGCGACACGACGTCGTGGTGAAATGTCTAATGCCGAGCGCGGTGTTTCCTCGAGGTTTCGTCGAGATGAAATGTCGACCGGCCGGGCGACGAGGCGCGCTTTCCGCCGGCCATTGGGGTCCCCGATCACAAAGCGAGTCCCGCGCGCGCCTCGACTGCGGCGACTGCGGGCACGGACACGGGCCGCGCGCGGGCGGCAGGGCCGCGCGCGGAAGGCGAAGGGCAGGGCCGTCCGAGGCGCCCGCGCGGCCGGGCAGGCGGTGGCTCCGGAGCGCCGGCCCCGGCAGCGAGGCGCGCGCGCCACGCCTGGTGTCGCCGGCGCCGAGACGGTGTGGGGAGCTCTGGCCTCCGCGCGCACGAGCGCTGAGCGCTCCGGCGCTGTTGCGATGAGGTGCGCTCTCCAGCGCAGTAAAAAATTTGTATCAAGAGCGGTGGAGTCCAGGTACATTGATGGATGCTGTCTACGCCCTGTGCTCGAGCGACACGGACGGCAGACGGGGTGGAGCGTATGGGAAGCACGAATCACAGGCCCGGTGAGACGGATGGGCGATCCTCGAGCGGTGGGGCGACGCCGAACAGCGTCGTGGCCGGGCCGCGGGACGAGAACTCGGTGGTGATCTCCCTGAGCGCGCTGCTCGCGGTGGAGCAGGCAGCGACAACGAAGGTGGCCGGCGCGCGGGTCGATCAGGGCCCGAAGGGCTCCGGGATGGTGGATATCCACGGACCGGCCGCCGGCGATGAACAGGAGCGCAGCAGCTACCTGGATCTCTTTCCGTTCGGCGCGCCCGAGCTGCCGGCGTTCAGGTCGCCTGATCTCACGCCGGTGCCGTCCGAGGTCCCGATCGACCTGCGCCCGCCGCGCGCGCGGCGGGCGGCGGGTGTGCGTTATGGCGTCATGGGCCTCGTCGGCGCCGCGGTCGTCGCCAGCGCGGTGTGGCTCGGCGCCCCGCGCGAGACGCTCCACGCGGCCGCGCAGCCCGGGGTGCGCTCCGCGGCGAGCGCGGCGCTCTCGCACCTGCCAAAGGTGGAGGCGAAGGCCCCGGCCGAGATCGCGGCGGCGCCTCCGGCAAAGCCGGGCGACAAGGCGAAGGAGCGCGCCGGCCGCGGGACGAAGGCCCGGCCCGCCGCCCCGGCAGGCGCGGGCAAGGCGGCGGCGAAGCGCACCGCCGGGAGCAGCGGACCGGCCGCCGGCGCCGCCGCTCCGCCGCCGAGCCAGGGCGGCGCGCGCGCGGCGAGCGACCCCTGCAAAGGCGACCTCGACTGCGCCATGCGGCGCGCCGCGGGCGGCTTGTAGCGCAGCCCGTCTCGCGGCGATCCAGCGCTCTCCCTCCTTCACGTGAGCTCAGCGCACTTCGCGTGAGCTCAAAGCAGCTTGCCCGGGCGCCGCGCCGGCGCTCTGGCCTCGGCGGGACAGCCCGGACGAGCCGTGGGATCGCCGGAATGACGCGCCGCTGCAAACCGGCCTGACTGGGCCGTTCGCCCGCCTGGATACTGCTTCCCTGTACGAGGATGTCGCACGAGCGAGCTCGTCCGATCCCGGTGTCGCGCATGAGCCGCTGAGGACGCCTGCGCTCGTCGTGGTTCCCGGAGAGCAGGTTATCTACGCGACACACTTGATCCCCCACGTCGCCTCCGTGCTAGGTTCTGCTCTTGCTTCACAAATTCGCTGATGGTGGATCGCTCACACGCGCCTGGCGGGCGCATCTCGCGGAAGCGCGCGCTCTTCGAACGCCTCCGGGGGGCACCCGCAAGGCGCAGCTGTGAGCACGCAGCGGATACCATCGCGTAAATTTCTGGTGTAGGAACAGAACCCGGCGCCAACGGCGGCGCTGAAGTGCACAGGAAGGGCTGCCGGGCGGCGTCGCTCGGCGTGTCCTTCCACATGAGCAGCGCAACTCTTCTTGTCGGAGGATTCATTCATGAAAGCTCTTGGTTTTGCGGCGATCCTGGTCAGTGTGTGTGCGTTGGCGGCCTGTACGGTCACAAGCGGCGAGGGCGGCACGGGCGGTGAGGGCGGTGAGGGCGGCTCGACGAGCAGCTCCTCGAGCACCACGTCGGGGACCGGCGGCGAGGGCGGTGAGGATAGCGGCACGGGCGGCGAGGGCGGGGGCAATGAGTGCACCGGCCTGGAGACCACGGCGTGCATGACCTGCTGTTCTGAAGCACATCCCAGCGAGACGGAGGCGTTCAATGCGCTGAACTTCTTGCATTGCGGTTGCGCGGCAGAAATTCGGTGCGCCGCGCTCTGCGACACCACGGATCCCACGACCGACGTCTGCGGGGACGACGGGGAGGTGAACCTGGAAGTGAACAACACCGATTGTGAGTTGTGCGTCATCGAGGAGTCGGAGACGGGCCCGTGCTACGACGACGCCTACACGGCCTGCGAGGCGGCCGAGGGCTGCCAGGCGCTCACCGCGTGCTTCAACTCCTGCGAGTGATCTACCGCTCTCCGGCCTGACCGGGCACGACAGGCGGCCTCTCGCAGGTCGCCTGTCGTGTTTTGTGGGCCCGACGCGAAGGTGGCTCGGGGCTCGGCCGCTCTCCTGCGCGACGTGTCCGCCTTGCTCCGCGCTCCGGGGGCCTCACGGCGCGAGCCGCACCACCAGGAGGTCGGCCGCGGTCGACTGCGCCGCGGCGCCGTCGAGGTCCACGCTCCCCTCGACCGTCCCCGCGAGCAGGACGTGGCCGCGGTCCACGGAGGCCGCGACGCCCGCGGCGGCCCTGTGCCCGCCGCTGCGCCCGGCGCCCGGACCGAGCCGCTTGCTCCACACGTGGCGCCCCTCGGCGTCGAGCCGCGCCGCCACGATGTCGCTGCCGCGGCCGGCGCCGTCGAGGGGCCCGCCGCCGAGATCGGTCGGCCCCTCGACGCTGCCAGCGAGGACGAGCCCGCCGTCCGCCTCGAGCGCGAGGCGCGGCGGCTGCTCCGCCGGGTAGGCCCGGCTGAAGCGGTGCTCCCGCGCGGCCCCGAGCTCGACAACGAACGCCGAGACCCCCTCCGAGAACAGCGTGCCGCTGCCCAGGTCGAGGAGCCCCTCGAACGTCCCGCTCAGCGCGATCTCGCCGCCCGGCCCGATCTCGATGTCGCCCCCGTGCTGGCGGCGGCCGTCGCCGAAGGCCAGCGACGCGACGTGCTCGCCGCGCTCGTCGAGCTTGGCCAGGAACACGTCGCTCATCCCCGCGGACGACAGCCGGGGCGCCCCCTCGCCGAGGTCGAGGTCGCCCTCGAAGGTCCCCGTCACGACCACATCCCCGCGCGCGTCCACGGCCACGCCCGTCGGCTCCTGCGTCCCCGCGCCGGCGAACACCCGCGTCCAGAGCGGCACGCCCGCCGCGCTGAGCCTGGCCACCGCCACGTCGCTGCCGCCGTGCCCGAGGAGCGCCGACGCGACCACGACGTCGCCCGCCGCCGAGACCGCGACGTCCTGCGGTCTGCCGGGGAGCAACGTCCCCCAGCGCAGCCCGCCTGCCGCGTCGAGCTTGACCACGAACCCTTGCTGCGCGGGCGCGGTCAGCCCGGCGGCGCCCATCACCCCCTCGAGGTCGCCCGCGATCGCGATCTCGCCCCCGGCGTCCACCGCGAGCGCCTGCAGCGCGCCTTGCCCCTCGTCGACGAGCCGCCGCACCCACGCGACCGCGCCGTCCGCCTCGATCCGCGCCACGAAGACGTCCCGCTCGGCGCCGGTCGCGATCGGCCCGGCGCCGAGGTCGAGGGAGCCCTCGAACTCGCCGCCCAGGATCGCGAAGCCCCCGCGGCCCGCCGCGAGCGCCCGCGCCCGCTCCTGGCCGGAGCCGCCGAGGAGCGCGCCGAGGAGCCCGCCGGGGAGCACCGCGCCGCAGTCGCCGCCGCCGCCGCAGTCGTCGTCGGCGGGCGTCGTGCAGTCCTCGGCCCGCGGCGTGACCTCGCCGGCGCAGGCGCCCCACCGGCCGTCGCCGCCGCACGTCCGCCGGCCGGCGCTGCACGCGCCGACGCCCACGGTCCCCGGCGGCCCGCCGTAGGGGCACACCTCGACCGTCCCCGGGTCGCAGGCGCAGGCCTCGCCGCCGCCGGCCGCGGGGTCGCCGGCGTCGCCGTCCGGCTCGTCGACCGCGCCGTCGCAGTCGTCGTCGGCGGCGTTGCCGCAGCGCTCGGGCGCGGGCGTCACCTCGCCCTCGCAGGGGCCGTAGCCGTCGCCGGCGGCATTGCACCGCCGGAGGCCCGTCTGGCAGGCGCCGATCCCCTCGGTCGTCGGCGAGCCGGTGTAGCAGGCGACGGCCGAGAGCGGCTCGCAGCGCTCGTCGACGAGGAGGCCGTCCTCGAGGCCGAGCAGCGTGTTGCACCCGGCGCAGCCGAGCGCCACGAGCGAGAGGCGCCCGCCGATCCCGATCGCGCCGCGCGCGCCCACGTCAGTAGCTCCCGCCCACGACGAGCGAGAACGCCCCGGGGCCGGCGGCGGCCGCCGCCGTGGCGCGGCGCGCGGGCGAGGCGGCGGCGCGGGGCGGCGCGGTCCAGAGGAGCAGGCCGGCCGCGAGCAGCGCGGCGGAGCCGGCCGAGAAGGCGATCGTCGAGGCGGTGCCGGCGGACTGGGCGTCCTCGCGCAGCGCGACGCCGGCGGCATCGCAGCGGCTGCGCGCGTCGCAGTGGCCCCGGTTCGAGGCGTCCCGGCGGGCGATCGCCTCCGCGCCGAACAAGGCGCCGAGGCCGAGCCCCACGAGGCCGGCGCCGCCGGTCGCGAGCGCGATCATCCGCTGCGCGCGGGCGCCGGTGTCGCCGCCGTCGCCGCGGCCGGCGCTCGCCAGGACGGGAGGCGCCTGCCGGCGGGGGCCAGGCGGCGCCGCGGAGAACGCGCGCGGGGGCGGCTCCTGCTCCAGGGGGGGCACGTCGATGACCACGCGCGCGCCGTCCGGCGGGACGGCGCGCGCGGTGGACCAGCGCCTCCTGCCGGGCGCGCGCGCCTCGACCGTGTGGGTCCCGGGATCGACCGGGAGCGCCTGCCCCCACTGGGCGGGCAGGATCAGCACGCCGTCGCGCCGGATCTCCAGCCCCGGCGCGGCGCCGGCCGCGGGCGGCTCGATCGCCATGCGCGAGAGCCGCGGCTCGAGCGCCGCCGCGAGCGCGGCCGCGCGCGCCGCGCGGGGGTCGCCCGCGCTCTTCGCGATGGCCGCGGCCTCGCTGAAGACGTTCCAGGCGCCCGCGGTCCTGCCCGCGCGCGCGAGGCACTCGCCGAGCCGCAGAAGCAGGTTGATCGCCGTCGGATCGAGGGTTCTGCCCTGCTCGAGCACGGCGCATGCCTCGGCGACGCGCCCCGCGTCGAGCAGCTGTCTGGCGACCTGATACAGCGCGAGCACCTGCTCCTTGTGTCCCCCGGGCTGACCCGGGTTGGGCTGACCCGGGTTGGGCTGTCCCGGGTTGGGCTGTCCCGGGTTGGGGTGCCTCAAGCCCGGCTCGGAAGCCGCCCCGCTCGCCGGCGAGAGCGACAGCGACAGCGCCGCGAGGACGCAGGCGAGCCCGCGCGGGCGCGAGCTGCAGACCTTCGGGAGATCTCCTCGACGCATGGCGATCACCAGGGGCTGTCCGGCGCCCCCACCGTCGGAGCGTTCGCGCCGCGGCTGGGCCCTGCCACGTGGACCGGAGCGCCGGCCGCGGAGTCCCGACCGGGCGGCGGCGCCGGAGCAGACGACGTCGTGGGCGCGGGTCCCGGAGCGGCCTGCACCGTGGCCGCCTGCGGCGCACCCGCCTGCCCCGCCCCCTCCCCGGCGGGGAGGACAGCCGAGGCCGCCGAGGGCACATCGGGCGGCGCAGGGGGCTGTGGAGGCGCATCGCGCCCGGGCGAGGCCGCCGAGGGCGCACCGCCGCCGGCAGGCGCCGCCGGCCCCTGTCGCCCCTGCGGCGCCGGGCCCGCCCGCGTCCCGGCCGCGAGCGCCGCGCGCACGGGCGCGCGCGAAGGCCTCCCTGCGTTCGCCCGCGCGGGCGGCGCCCCCCTCGCGGGCGCGACGGGGCCGGCGCCGTCGAATGCGGCCGGCGGCGCATCTCTCGCGTCGGCTTCGGGCGCGCCGTCAGCCGCGGCGCGGGGCGCGTGGAGCGGCCTGCCTGCCCCGGCGGTCCCCTGCGGCTCCGCGGCGAGCCCCTGCGGCACCCCCGCGAGGTGCTGCGCGCCGGCGCGGCCGGTCCAGGTGGCCTCCCCCGTGCGCGGCCCCCCGGGCGGAAGGACGGTCATGGCCAGCGCGGCGCTCGCGGAGAAGGCGCCCGCCGCCAGCCATGCCCGCCTGGGGCGGCGGACGACCCCGGACCCCCGCGCCTCGGACGGCCGAACGGCGGTCGTCGGCGGCCGGAAGGCGGTCGTCGGCGGCCGGAAGGCGGTCGTGGGCGGTCCCTCGTCCAGCCATGTGAACGTCGGCTGGCTCCGCTGGACCGCCGTGGGCAGCGTCGCGTCGGGCGGCCCGCGCAGCGCGAACGGCGCGAGCGCGGCGGCGAGCTCGCGGGCCGAGGCCGGACGGCGGGCCCGGTTCTTCTCGAGGCAGCCCATCACGATCTCCTCGAACCCCTCGGGCAGATCGGCGCACACGTTCCGGAGCGGCCGGGGCGCCTGCTCCGACACCACGAGCACGAGCTGCTCCAGCGTCTCCGCGCCGAACGGCAGCGCGCCGCTCACGAGCTGGTAGAGCACGACCCCGAGCGCCCACAGGTCCGCGCGCAGGTCCACGTCCTTGGGCGTGAGCATCTGCTCGGGCGCCATGTAGCGGCGCGAGCCCATGACCGACCGCGCCGTCGTCATCTCGAGCCCGTCCTCCTCGGGCCTCGCGCACGTGAACTTCGCGACGCCGAAGTCGAGCACCTTGATGAGCGGCGTGCCGTCGGTCCGGTACGTCAGGAACAGGTTCGCGGGCTTCAGATCCCGGTGCACCATCCCGAGCGCGTGCGCCTCGATGAGCGCGACGCAGGCCTGACGGACGTACTCGGCCGCCTCGTCGACCGGCAGCCGCCCGCGGCGCTCCACGATCGAGCGGAGATCGTTGCCCGAGAGGTGCTCCATCACGATGTACGGTACGGGCAGCGCGATCCCCGGCCTCGGCGCGAGCGCGCCCAGGTCGTGGACCCGCGGCACGTGCTCGGTCTTCAGCCGGAACATCCCGCGCGCCTCGCGCTGGAACCGCCTCAGCAGCGCCGCGTTGCCGCAGTGCTCCGCCCGCATGAATTTGATCGCCACGAGCTCGCCCAAGGACAGGTGCCGCGCCGCGACGACGGCCCCCATCCCGCCGATCCCGAGCAGCCGCTCGACCCGATAGCGGTCCGCGATGACCTCGCCGCAGTGCACGGGCACCACTCCCTCTTCATCGCTCACTACGCGCCCCCCCACTCAGTCACTCTGAGATTGCAGATCGGCCAGCCACGATCTCGGACCGGATGGTTCCTTGCAGGGCCACGCTCGTCGCGCTTACCGCAGGCTCTGTTGAGATTCGATTCTCCGGACAGGCAATGCGTCGCGTCGCCTGTCGAATTTTCCGGCGCTCCTGTGGGCGCTTGCAGGCACGCTCCGTGTGCCGCGGGCGATCCGGAGCGCGTCTCCGCCCCGCACGCGCCGCCCGGCCGTTTCGCGCGGCGGTTCCTTTTCGGCGTTCCTTGCGATACATGCGCCCCGTGTCTGCCTCTCCCGCCCTGGTCTGCCGCGGCCTGGTCAAGCGTTACGGCGATGTCGTGGCCGTGAACGGGCTCGACCTCGAGGTGCGGCGCGGCGAGTGCTTCGGCCTGCTCGGCCCGAACGGCGCGGGCAAGACGACCACGGTGGAGATCCTCGAGGGGCTGACCCGCCCCGACGCCGGGGACGTCGAGGTGCTGGGCGAGCGCTGGGCGGGGGACGGCATCGCGCTGCGCCAGCGCCTCGGCATCCAGCTCCAGGAGACGCGCTTCCCGGACAAGCTCCGGGTCCGCGAGGTGATCGCGCTGTTCCGCAGCTTCTACCCGCGCGGGCTCGAGCCGGAGGAGGCGCTGCGCTGCGTGTCCTTGCAGGAGAAGGCGGGCGCGTTCGTGCGCGGGCTCTCGGGCGGGCAGAAGCAGCGGCTGTCGCTCGCCTGCGCGCTCGCCGGCGACCCGGAGGTGCTCTTCCTCGACGAGCCGAGCACCGGCCTCGACCCGGCGTCGCGCCGCGAGATCTGGGACGTCGTCGAGGACCTGAAGGCGCGCGGCCGCACGATCCTCCTGACCACGCACTACATGGAGGAGGCCGCGCGGCTCTGCGACCGCGTCGCGATCGTCGATCGCGGGCGGCTGCTCTCGCTCGGCACGCCGGCGGCGCTCGTCGCGTCGCTGGGCGCCGAGCACGTCGTGGAGGTCGAGGTGGACGGCGAGATCGCCGAGGAGGAGCTCAGGGCGCTGCCCGGGGTGGAGGCGGTGCGCTTCGCGCACGGGGCGCTCCGGCTGACGGTGCGCGACGTGGCGCGCGTGCTCCCGCCGCTGCTCGCGCTCTGCGCCGCGCGCGACGCCGCGCCGCGGCGGCTCGCGACGCACCACGCGAGCCTGGAGGACGTGTTCATGGCGCTCGCCGGGCGGAAGCTCGCGGGCGAGGAGGCGGCGTGATGGCGCGGTGGCTCCGCTCGCTGCGCGGCGCGCCGCTCGTGCTCCTCATCCGGGCGCGGGTGGCGGAGTTCCTGCGCGAGCCCGAGGCGATCTTCTGGATGCTCGTGTTCCCCATCCTGCTCTCGTCGGCGCTGGCCGTCGCGTTCCGGGACCAGGCCGCGGCGCCGCTGCCGGTGAGCGTCGAGGTGGGCGCCGGGGCCGACGCGCGGCGCGCCGCGCTCGAGGCCTCCGGGCAGGTCGTCGCCCGGGTGGTCCCGCGGGAGCAGGCGCAGCAGGAGCTCCGGGCCGGCAAGGTCGCGCTTGTCGTGCTGGCCACCGATCCGCCCACGTACTGGTTCGATCCGACGCGGCCGGAGAGCCGCATCGCCCGGCTCGAGGTCGACGAGGCGCTCCAGCGCGCGGCGGGGCGCGCGGACGCGTTCCGCCCGGCCGCGCTCGAGATGACCGAGAAGGGCTCGCGCTACATCGATTTCCTCGTGCCCGGGCTGCTCGGCATGAACGTGATGTCGACCGGGATCTGGGCGATCGGCTTCTCGATCGTGCAGCAGCGCATCGGCAAGCTCCTGAAGCTGTTCGTGGCGGCGCCGATGAAGCGCTGGCAGCTCCTTGTCGCGCACCTCGGGGCGCGGCTCGTGTTCCTGGCGATCGAGGTCATCGCCTTGCTGCTGTTCGCGGTCCTCGTCCTCGGCGTGCCGATCGCCGGCTCGCTCGCCGCGCTCGCCCTGGTCATCGTGGTCGGCGCGCTGTCGTTCGTCGGGCTCGGCCTGCTCATCGCGGCGCGGCCGCGGACGCTCGAGGGCGTCTCGGGCCTGACCAACCTGGCGATGTTTCCGATGTGGATCTTCTCCGGCGTCTTCTTCTCGACCGAGCGCTTCCCGGACGCGGTCCAGCCCTTCATCCAGGCGCTGCCCCTCACGGCGCTGAACGACGCGCTCCGCGGCGTGATGCTCGAGGCCACGCCCCTCGCCGCCCTCGCGCCCGAGCTCGCGGTGCTGGCGGGCTGGGGCGCCGTCTGCTTCGCGCTCGCCCTCAAGTTCTTCCGCTGGCAGTAGCCCGCGCTGCCGCCGCGCTCGGGCCTTCCGGCCGGGCCGGTGCTTCCCTGCCAGCAGCGCTTCCGCAGCGCTGGTGGTCCGGTGCTGCTCCCGCAGCACGCCGTCGTTGTGCCGGGGGAGGCGGTGCCTCGCTCTCCGCGGGCGCGCCCGTGGTCCCGCTCCCGGGCACGCCGCTTGCGCTCAGGACGTGGCACGCATGGCACGCAGGGCGCTCGCGCGGCGGCATGTCCGCGCGCGGGCGCCAGCACCGAGACCGAGGACAACCCATGAGCGACAATCCGCGGCAGATCCGTTTGGGCGCCTTCTTACCTGGCGCAGGACACCACGTGGCCGCCTGGCGGCACCCGCACGCGCAGGCCGATGGAGGCATTCACTTCGGTCATTACAAGTGGATCACGCAGACGGCGGAGCGGGCCAGGTTCGACGCCGTGTTCCTCGCGGACGGGCTCGCGCTGCAGAACCGGCCGGGGGCGCAGGGCCGCACCGCCTACGGGGCCAGCTTCGAGCCGGTCACGCTGTTCTCCGCGCTCGCGGCCGTCACCGAGCGCATCGGCTTCATCGCCACGGCGTCGACCACGTACGAGGAGCCTTACCTGCTGGCCCGCAAGTTCGCCTCGCTGGACCACCTCAGCCAGGGGCGGGCAGGGTGGAACGTGGTCACCACCGGTGGGGGCGAGGCGGCGGGGAACTTCGGGCTCGACGCCCACCCCGACCATGCGCAGCGATACGCCCGGGCGCGCGAGTTCGTCGACGTGGTCACCGGCCTCTGGGACAGCTGGGAGGACGACGCCTTCCTTCGCGACAAGGTGTCGGGGGCCTACTACGACCCGGACAAGCTGCACAGGCTCGATCACAAGGGGAAGTTCTTCTCCGTTCGAGGGCCGCTCAACATCCCGCGTCCGCCCCAGGGGCACCCGGTGATCGTGCAGGCGGGATCGTCGGAGGCGGGCAGGGAGCTCGCGGCGGAGACGGCCGAGGTGATCTTCACCGCGCAGCAAACGCTGGAGGACGCGCAGGCCTTCTACGCCGACGTCAAGGGTCGGATGGCCAGGTACGGTCGCCACCCCGACCAGCTGAAGATCATGCCGGGGGTGTTCCCCGTGGTCGCCCGGACGGAGTCGGAGGCCAGGGCGAAGTACCAGGAGCTGCAGGACCTCATCTTGCCGGAGGTCGGCCTGTCGCTGCTCTCGGGCCTTTCGGGCGGGATCGATCTGTCGGGGTACCCGGTGGACGGTCCGCTGCCCGATCTGCCGGAGACCACCAACAACAAGAGCCGGCAAGCGCTGATGTTCGACATCGCCCGCAAGCGCAACTTCACCATCCGCGAGCTTTATCTCTGGGTGGCGGGAGCGCGCGGGCACTGGACGCTCGTCGGCTCGGTGGAGCAGATCGCGGACCAGCTGGAGGCGTGGTTCACGCAGGGCGGGGCTGACGGGTTCAACGTCATGCCGCCGTGGCTCCCAGGCGGGCTGGACGATTTCGTCGAGCTGGTGATCCCGGAGCTGCGGCGACGGGGGCTGTTCCGAACGGAGTACGAGGGCCGCACGCTGCGGGAGAACCTCGGGCTATCCCGGCCGGCGAACCGTCACGCGAGCAAGGCCAGCCCGCGGGCGTCGGCGGCCTGAGGATCCTGAGTACGACGCCCCTCCACGCCGGGTACCTCCACGGATACGCCGCGCAGGTCTGGAGCAGGCGCTCGACGAGGGGATCGAACAGAGCCAGCGGAACGACTACACGGCCGAGCTGAGAGCGGCGGGGGCGGCGCCGATTCACGCGCTGGCGGTTGCGTTCGATGGGAAGGTGGTGCGGGCGGCGCGCGTCCCCAGGGTGGGCGCGCCGTGAAGCTCGCGCCGCGCGCCGTCCCCCGGCGGCGCGCGTCATCCCGTGCCTCGCCGAGGCATCACGCCGCGTGAGATCGTCGCAGATCCACGGTGCCACCCGCACATCAGAGTTCGCTCTCACCTCGCGCGAGCCCCTTGCTAGACTGGTCGCGTGGCGCGCGAGGTCATCGATTTCAGCATCGAACGGAGCCGCCACGCGCACTTCTTCGGAAGGCAGGATGTGCTCGCTGCGATCGATCGGCTCCTTGCCGAAGAGGCGGGATCGAGCAGCTGGGTGCTCCTCCTCGGCGGTCCTGGGATGGGCAAGAGCGCGATCCTTTCGCGATGGCTCGATCTCGAGGAACAGCGCGGACGTCGCATACCACATCATTTTCTGCGTCGCGATGTGATGGACTGGGACCGACCCGACGCGATCTCGCGCTCGCTCGCGGCACAGATCGAGGCGCTCTACCCGAGCCAGAAGGACGCTGAGGCGACGCCGGAGAGCCGACTCGTCGAGCTCCTCGCGAGGGTATCGCAGCGGGAGCTCGTCCCTCGCCGCGAGCAGCTCGTCATCCTCGTGGATGGCCTCGACGAGGCGCGGAGCGAGGGTGCCGGGCAGAACCCGCTGCTGAGCTTCTTGCCGTATGCGGTGCCGCCGCGGGTGCACATGCTCTGTGCGTCGCGGCCGCAGTACCCGCACCTTGCCGCGCTGGAGAGCCGTGGGAGCGTGCGGTGCATCGATCTCGACGCACCCGCATGGGCGACCTCGAACGAGGCGGCATGCCGCGCGTTCTGGGACTATCACGGCCCGCGCTTCGCGCCGGCGCTCCCGGCAAGGCTCATCGAGGAGGCTGTGGGGAGGGGGCAGGGGAACCTGCTTTATGCATCGAAGCTCCGGGAGTGGCTGCAGGAGCAGCCACCCGACCAGCGGAGAGCGGAGCGCTTGCCACGCGGGCTCAGCGGCTTCCTCGAGCAGGTCTGGCGGCAGCTCCGCGGCCTGACACGCGAGCGCTTCGGGATCGTCTGCGATGGTCTGGGGCTGCTCTGCGCAGCGCGCGAGGCGCTGCCGCTTCATGAGATCGAGGTGGCGCTCGGGTGGGACGACCTGCAGATCTGCGAGGATTTCCTTGAGGCCACGCGGGCGCTGCTCCTGGAGGAGCCGGAGCACTGGCGCGGGGCGCGGGCGTACCGACCCTACCACGAGGCGTTCCGCGACTTCGTCGTGGAAAGGCTCGGGCCGACGCGGATGGGCGAGCTGCACCGGCAGCTCTTGCGGACGACGGCCAGGTGGTCGGTCGGGGAGGGGAGCGCGTTCCGAAGGCAGTATGCGCCGCGCCACGCGATCGGGCACGCGCTCTTGGCGGGCGAACGCGAGGCGGCTCGCGCGCTATGCAAGGACGTCGAGCTGCTCGCGGCGCTCTGCAGAGAGAGCGGGCCCTCTGCGCTCGAGGAGGCGCTGCGCCGGGCCGCGAAGGAGCTCGGCGATGACGAGATTGACTTGATCCATCGCGCGATCAGGGCGGAGTCGCACTGGCTTCGTGATGCGAACGAGGCGCTCGGGGCGCTCGTTTACAACCGGCTGCGATCCGCTGGCTGGGACTCCGCGCGGATCGCGCCGATGTTCCGGTCCTCGGACGGGCTGCCGGCGCTGCGATTGCGGCATCCAGTTCGGTTGTGGACGGGGGTGGAGCGCACCCTCTCTGGTCATCTCGCCTCGGTCACGGCTTGCGCGATCAGCCCCGATGGTGAGCGAGTCGTCTCCGCGTCCGGCGACAGGACGCTCAAGGTGTGGGCTCTCGCGAGCGGTCGGCTGCTCTCCACCCTCGAAGGACATACCGCGAGGATCAATGCTTGCGCGATCAGCCCCGATGGTGAGCGAGTCGTCTCCGCGTCCGGCGACAGGACGCTCAAGGTGTGGGCTCTCGCGAGCGGTCGGCTGCTCTCCACCCTCGAGGGACACAACGACAGCGTCAATGCCTGCGCGATCAGCCCTGACGGCGAGCGTATCGTCTCCGGGAGCAGCGACAAGACGCTCGTTGTGTGGGACGCCACGAGCAGTAGACCTCTTTATACCCTCGGTGATCAGCGCTCTCTCGGCGGCATCGTGCGAGGTCACGATGCCCCGGTCAGCGCTTGCGCGATCAGCTGTGACGGGGCGCGAGTCGTATCGACATCGTACGACAAGACGCTCAGGGTGTGGTGCCTCGCCAGCGGTGCGCCGCTCGCCGTATTCGCGGCTCACCGCGACTGGGGAAGCGCCTGCGCGATCAGCCCTGACGGCGAGCGAGCTGTCTCGGCATCGTACGACAAGACGCTCAAGGTCTGGGACGTCGTGAACAGCCGGCTTCTGGCCGTCATCGCAGGGCATGGCGACTGGGTCGTCGCATGTGCGATCAGCCCTGATGGCGAGCGGATCGTCTCGGCATCGCACGACAAGACGCTCAAGGTCTGGGACGTCGTCAGTGGCCGGGTGCTGTCCACGCTCGAAGGTCATTCGGCTGGCGTGTATGCATGTACTATCAGCCCCGATGGCCAGCGCGTCGTCTCCGGCTCCGGCGACGGAACGCTCAAGGTGTGGGACGTCGCCAGCGGTCACCTGCCCTCCTCGTTCGAAGGCCACAGCGCGGAGGTAACGAGCTGCGCGATCAGCTCGGATAGCGAGCGGATCGTCTCGGCCTCGTCGGACGCGACGCTCAAGGTGTGGGACGTCGCGAGCGGTCGCTTACTCTCGGCCCTCGGCGACTCTCCGCGAGCAGGGACGCCGCAGCGCCACCGCGACAAGGTCACTGGATGCGCGATCAGCCCCGATGGCAAGCGGATCGTGTCGAGCTCGTACGACAAGACGCTCAGGGTGTGGGATATCGCGAGCGGCCAGCTGCTCTCCATCATCGAGGGGCACGGCGACTGGGTCATGGCATGCGCGATCAGCCCTGATGGCCAGCGCGTCGTGTCCGCATCGAGCGACACGACGCTGAAGCTATGGGACCTCGCGAGCGGCAAGCTGCTGTCTACCCTGATGGGCCACGGGGACTGGGTCAACTCGTGCGCGATCAGCCCAGACGGAGAGCGAATCGTCTCAGCCTCCGAGGACCAGACGCTCAAGGTCTGGGATCTCTCGACAGCGCGGTTGCTCTTCACCCTTCGTGGTCATTTCGGCTCCGTCACCGGGTGCGCGATCAGCCCTGACGGAGCGCGAATTGTCTCGGCGTCCAGCGACTGCACGCTCAAGGTCTGGGACCTCGCCAGCGGAAAACTGCTCTCGACCTGCGCGGGTCACCCTTCCCCGGTAAGAGGCTGTGCGTTCACCACCGACGGCCGGCGGATCGCCTCCGCCGCGGATGACAAGACGCTCAAGCTATGGGACGCATCCACGGCACGATGCCTGGCCACCATCCCTGGAGTTGGCCCATTCGTCTGTGTGACCACGTCGCCGGGGCTCCTGTGCGCTGGTGACAGGAATGGAAACCTCTGGCTGTTCGACTGCGCCTCCTCGTCCCCTCAGCCAGGATCCGCTGCGGCGCGCCGGCCTGCCCGCCTCTTCTTCAGCTATTCTCACAGGGACGAGGTGCTCCGCGACGAGCTGGAAACCCACCTCGCCCTCCTGAAGCGGGAAGGTCTCCTCGAGGGCTGGCACGACCGCCGGATCCTCGCGGGAGAAGCGCGGCAGGGCGAGGTCGACAAGCGCCTCGAAGCGGCCGATTTGATCCTCCTGCTCGTCAGCGCCGATTTCGTGGCTTCGGACTACTGCTATGACACGGAGATGAGGCGCGCCCTCGAGCGCCATGACGCCGGCGACGCCAAGGTCATTCCCATTGTCCTCAGGCCATCGGACTGGTCGAGCGGCCCCTTCGCCAGGCTCCAGGCGCTCCCGTCGGACGGGAAGGCGGTCACGCTCTGGAAAGATCGCGACGAGGCGTGGACCGACGTGGTGGAGGGGATCCGGGGAGCGATCGCCTGCCTCCTGCGGCGAGCCTGGCCGTAGGCACGTCGCGGCCCAACGAAGAGGAGCTCCGTCAAGGATGCCGGCGGCGCCTCAGCCGCCGTCGATGATCTCGATGCGGTTCCCGAACGGATCGTCCGTGTGAAACCGCCGCACCTCGGGCAGCTCGTCGCTCCAGCGCACGGCGTGGCCTGCGGCCTCGAGCGCTGCCGCGACGTCCTCGATGCCCTTCACCAGGAGTCCGGGGTGGGCCCTGCGTGCCGGCCTAAAATCGTGCTCCACGCCGAGGTGGACCGCCACGGGGCCTGCGCGGAACCAGGCGCCGCCGCGCGACGCGAGCGGCTCGGGCTTGGGGACGTGCTCCATCCCGAGCACGTCCCGGTAGAACGCCACGGCGCGCGGTTCCTGCCCGGGCGGCATCGCGCGCTGCACGTGATCGATGCAGACGAACGTGAACGGCATGAGCCACGTCTACAAGAAAGCAGGGCAGATCACGCGCGGCGCCGGTCGCCATGCGCGCTGATCGAACCGCCGGTGGGCGGATTGTTCATCGCTGGATTCACGCAAATCCAGGCGTGAGTCGCCGTCTCCTGGCGCTCCGCCAGCGCGCTTGACGAGCCGCCGATGTCATCCAAAGTAGTTGGGGCGGGTCAGCTCCGTCGTGACGACTCTGTCGGTTTCAGGGCAGCAGTCGAGCGATCTTGTCTCCCCCCTCAATCAGGAGATTCCACATGGCTGAATCGACGAAGATCGTCGTGCTGCTCGCTGCCTCGTTGTCGACGGCGATCGCCGGCTGTATGGCGGCGACGGACGAGGTGGACGGGGAGGAGCGGGGGGACCTGTCCGCGGTCGCGGCGCCTGCGGACGCCGAGGAGAGCGTGGGTGAGGCGTCCGCCGCTCATCACTGCGACCACTGTCCGCCGGGGACCACGTATGTCTCCGTGGTGAACACCTGTGTCACCGAGCCTGCCAGGTTCGATTATACACCCTGGGCCCACGGGTGCCCTCACGGCGCCATCCTGACTGGCCGCGGCAACGTCATCTGTTTCCCGTGCGAGAGCGCTGGCCCTCCGAGCGCCCCCATCGCCGTCGGTCTCCCGGGCTCGCAGCCCGGCGTCTTTCCCCCTCCGGTCGAGGGCGGTGGTTTTCCGGGCCCGCCGCTCGTCGCCTTTCCCCCTCCGGCCGGCATCGGCGCGCCTGGCTCCCCGGCTCCGCTCGGCCCGTTCCCGTGACGCGCGGATCCAGCCCTCGCTCTCGCGAACGCAATAGGCCCCCCTGCGGGGGCCCGGGCAGCCCGGTAAAGCCTCCAGGCGTGCGCCGCTCGCCCCGGTCCTCAGTCGCTCAGCCGCTCAGCCGCTCAGTCGCTCAGCCGCTCGCCGGATCCCCCGCGGCCGTCGTGCGCAGCCGCTCCTGGATGTCGTCCGACAGGCACATCCGCGAGACCATGTCCTCGAACGTGTCGCGCCGCCGGATGAGCCGGCTCCGCCCGCCGTCGATGAGCACCTCGGCCGGTCGCAGCCGGCCGTTGTAGTCGTAGCTCATCACGTGGCCGTACGCGCCGGCGTCCATCAGGGCGACAACGTCCCCCTCGGCGACGTCCGCGGGGAACTCGCGCTCGCTGATCCACATATCGGTGTTCTCGCAGACCTGGCCCGTCATCGCCATCGGGGCGGTCTGGCCGCGGCGGCCGTTGATCCGCACCTCGTGGTAAGCGCCGTACATCACCGGCCGCGCCATCGTGTTCATCGAGATGTCCGTGCCGATGATCGTCCGGTATCCCTGCTTGATCGAGATCACCCGCCCGAGCACGTAGCCCGCGTCCCCGACGAAGTAGCGCCCCGGCTCCATGACGAGGCGGGGCGCCTTCAGGCCGTGTTCGGCGCACTTCTTCTGCACCATCGCGGCGATCTCGCGGGCGACCGCGTCCACGTCGAGCGTCGGCTGCTCCCTGCGGTAGGGGATGCCGAGCCCGCCGCCGATGTCCAGGAACGCGAGGTCGAAGCCGAGCTTCCGGGCGACCGGACCGATCAGGTCGAGCAGCTTGCCGGTGACGTGCGCGAAGCTCTCCGGCTTGTTCGCCTGCGAGTGAGGCATCATGTGCACCCCGAGCCGCTCGACCCCGTTCTCCAGCGCGGTGCGGTAGGCCTCCTCCACGTAGCGCGGGTGGATCCCGAACTTCGCGGACGGGCCCGCGAACGGCTTCAGATCGGGCGTCGCGATGTCCTCGCCGCTCGGGTTGATCCTGAAGGACATGCAGCGCGGCCGCCCGAGCGAGAACAGGCGCCGCAGGATGCCGTGGTCATCCACGTTGAAGATCACCCCGGCGCGCAGCCCCGCGGTCAGGTCGTCGTCCGAGAGGCTGTTGCCCGTGTAGATGATCTGCTCGCCCGAGAGCCCGAGCGCCTGCGCCAGGCGGATCTCGTTCGGGCTCGCGGCGTCCACGCCGGAGCCCTGCTCGACCAGGAGCTTCGCTATCTCCAGGTTGTTGCACGCCTTGATGGCGTAGAAGACGGACACCTCCGGGTAGCAGCTGCTCAGCGCGCGCGTGAGTCGACGGAAGTTCTCCCGGATGCGCTCGGCGTCGTAGGCATAGAGCGGCGTGCCGTACTGCTCCGCGAGGTCGCGCACCGAAATGCCCCCGATCTTGATCTCTGCCTCTTGCATACTCCTCGTCGCGTCAACGCTTCCACTTCGAGAGACAACCCGAAGGAACTGGCTGCAGGTTTGCAGTCCACAAGCATACCCTAGGTCACCGGCGGCCGGCAACGGTGCGGGCGGCGCGGCCCAGCAGCGCGCTCCGCCCCTCCGCGGGCGCGGAGCGCCGCCTGCGCGGCTACGTGGCGTCGCTGTGGCTCGCGTCGCTGCGGCCTGCGTCGCTGCTGCCGGCGTCGCTGCGGCTCGCGTCGCTGCGGCCTGTGCCGCTGCTGCCTGAGTCGCTGCGGCTGCTGAAGAAGTGGCGCCAGAGCGTGCCGAGCCCGCCCACGAAGAGCGAGCCGTTGCGCCTGTCGATGTCCTCGACCGCGGCGGGGTCGAACGGCAGCTGATGCGGGTCGATCACCTCGAGCAGGGCGCGCTCGTCCGCCGTCGGCGACGGGTGGAGCCTCAGCCGGCACGAGCTCCCCGGCGCGCGCGGCCCGATCGCGGGGCTCGCCAGCCCGTCGAGGTACGCGACGAGGTCGTCCACCCGGTCGAACGCGGTGTCGCCGAGGTGCTCGCCGATGAGCGACGCGCGCGCCCTGCGGATCGAGCGGCCCAGCGCGTCGTCGGGATCGTCGGTCTCGGCCGAGGCGTTGATCTCCGTGTCGATCGAGAGGCTGCGGTTCGTCAGGTTGGCGGAGCCCACCGTGAGGAAGCGGTCGTCGACGATCATCACCTTGGAATGGATGTACGTGGCGCGCTCGGCCGTCTCGTCCTCGCCGCACGCCGGCAGGGTGTAGTAGACGCCGAGGCGGTGGCCGGTCTCGGCCGCCGCCTCGCGCAGCGCGCCGAGCACCTTGGCCTGGGAGAGCCCGACGGCGATCTGCTCCTTCATCGTCTCGGCCTCCATGTTCAGCACGAGCACCACATCGAGGAGCGGCCGGCCCTCGGCGCGCATCCGCCGCACGATCCCCTCGGCGATCACGTGAGAGCTGAAGTACTGCGTCTCGATGTAGATGAAGCGCTCGGCGGCGTCGATGGCGTCGAGGTAGAGGTCGCGTATCTCGGTGCAGTGCGGAGCGCCGGTGGGCGCGCCGTGCGGATCGGTGCGGCTCAGCGTCACGTGCCGCGCCGCGAGGGGGATGCCGCCCTCGGGCCGGTAGTCGGGGAACGTCGGCTCGGCCGCCTCGAGGTCCGGCAGCGTCATGGCCACGCCGCCGGCGCGCCGCCAGCGATCCGTGAAGATCTCGGTCAGCGCCCGGGCGACCTCGCGGCTGCGCACGTAGGCCTGGACGTCGTGAAACGGCTTGTGCGGCTCTCCGCGGCTGACGCGGAGCGGGTTCTTGTTCGTGTGGCTGCGGTCGTCCCAGCGGTGGTCGCAGAGGTCGAGGCCGCCGAGAAAGGAGAGCTCGCCGTCGACGACCACGAACTTCTGGTGGTGCGAGGCGCGCTCGACGTGGGTGGAGTCGAAGAGGAAGTGCAGGCGATGGTTCGTCCACTCGAAGACGAGCTGCTGGAGCCACTCGCGCTCGAGCGCGAACACGAGGTGGAAGTCCCAGGCCAGGATGAAGATCTGGAGATCCGGGGTGATCTCGCAGAGGTGGTCCAGGAACTTGAGCAGCGTGATCGGGCCTGACACCCCCGCCTCCCGCCCGCCGCGGAGCAGGGCGACGTCGCTGTCGAACTGCCAGCCGGCGAGGAGCACGTAGCGCCGCGCCCCGGACGCGACCCGGTAGAACTCGGGGTAATACTCGTCGGCATCGACCAGCAGGCCGAAGCTGTCCGCCGGGGTGCTACACCACGTGTGACGCTGAGGATCGATGATCTTCGCCATCGCCCCCTCCTTAGCGACGCGCGAGGCGCCCTGCCAGGGCATCGCAGCGGCCGAGGGTCGGAGTATCGGGCCCCACGCGCAGGAAACGGCGCGGCCTCGCTGCCGAGATGAGCACGTCAGACGCTTGACACCAAGTCATCACATTCGCTCCGCGGCATGCCTCTCGGGTCCTTGCCTTGGCATCGGTTCTTCACGTCTTCACGTCTTCACGCCGTCGCGTCCGGGCGCTCCTCACCACGCGCCTGCGGTGTCGCGTGCTCCTCGATGAGCCGCTTCAGGCTCGCGATGTCCGGCCGGTCTCCGCTCGCCTCGCCGACGGCGGCGAGCCGCTCCGCCTCATCGGGCGAGAGGTCGGGGCATATCCACTCCAGCAACGCCGCCCAGTCCGGTGCACCGTCGCAGCTGTAGCAGTCATCGGGGATCGGCGTATTGTCGGGGAAATTCCGGAAAACAAAGTACGGCATCGCATCTACCTTCATGCCGAGATCGCGGGCACGTCCTCATTGCGGCTCGGATCTCGCGCTGTCGCGGCGGCGCGCGGTCGGCCGCGCGCCAGCGCGCCAGCGCGCGGCCCGTCGGCTATGGTGCCGGCCGCCCGGGGGGGCAAGCGCGTCCACGCTCGCCTCGGCCGGCTCGCCGGCGATCGGGCCCGGAAGAGGGCGGCGCAGCGGGTCCGTCGCGCCGCGGCGTGAACCCAGGGAAGAAAAATCCGCTACGCCAGAGCTCGGCGGCCTGGATGCTCGGGCGCTGAAGGTCGAGCTTGTCCGGGGCGCTCCTCTGGGCTGAACTCTACGCCGGGATGAACGACCTTGACTTGAGAGCGCTGGCTGCCCGCGGCGCGCTGGCGCTGATCGTGAGCCTCACGGCGGCGGGCTGCCAGCTCGTCTCGGGTATCGACGGGATGAGCGTCGATCCGTCGCCGGGCGCCGTTATCGGCGACTGTGGGCCGGTGGGTACCCGGTGCGGCGGGACGTGCGAGGACGGCACGGTCACGCCTCCGGGCACCTGCAGGGGCGACGGGACGTGCTCCGCCGAGCCGAGGAGCTGCGGGTCCTACGCCTGCGACCTGAGCGGGACGGCGTGCGCCACGAGCTGCTCGATCTTCGACGGCTGCGTCGACGCCGCGGTCTGCGACACGATGACCGCGACGTGCATGGCGTGCGGGGCGAGCCCTCCCGATCCGGCCCCGTGCGACGGCTGCGAGCACTGCGAAGGGGGCAAGTGCGTCACCCGGTGCGACACCGAAGGCGAGTGCGTCGGGGACCGGATGCTCGACGCGAAGGCGCGCCCGGCGAGGCTCGAGTGCAACGGCCAGTGCAACAACATCGACGTGGTCTGCATAGGGCCGCACCCGTGCGAGATCGTCTGCGGCGACGGCGGGTGTCAAGGCCTGCTCATGCGATGCAGCCATGACGGCCCGTGTTATCTCGAGTGCGGCCGGTCAGGGTGCGCAAGCAACGTGAAATTTGAATGTGGGACGAATATTTGCATCACTGCTTGCCTCCTCGAGACCACCATCATCGATCAGGAGTGCGGGAGCTCGTGCTCGTGCATGTCGCAGGTATGCCAGTGATCCACACGGGCGCCGCGCCGCGCCGCGCTGCGGCGTGACGCGACCCGGCGCCCGCGCTACATGCGGGACGCGCAGGGCAAGCCAGCGCGATGAGCGCGACGAGCACGATGAGCGCGATGAGAACAGCGCCCGGCGGCGCCCGGGATAGGGGTAGCCAAGACCGCGCGACCTCGATATTCTAGGGCTTTGCATGACGACTTGCCCCGCGTGGGGGCAGCCGGGACCACGCGACCCCTAGCTTCCATGGCTCAGTATGGCGAGGTGCCCCAAGTGCGGTGCGGTGTACGATGAGGATGTGACGGCGTGTCCGGCAGACGGCAATCCGCTGCTGCCCACGCGTCTGAGCCTCCCCGCCGAGCCGCTCCTCGCGGCGCACACCATGGTCGGCGAGTACCGCATCGAGCGGAAGCTCGGCGCAGGCACGTTTGGAGAGGTCTACGCCGGCGAGCACCCGATCATCGGCAAGCAGGTCGCCATCAAGGTCCTGAACGGGCATTTTGCCGCGCAGCCTCGGGCCGTCGCCAGGTTCGTCGCCGAGGCGCGCGCGGTGAACCGGATCCGCCAGCGCAACATCATCGATATCTTCTCCTTCGGCGTGCTCCAGGAGCTGCAGCGGCACTACTTCGTCATGGAGCTGCTCGACGGCCTCACGCTGGGCGAGCTGTGCCGGCGCAGGAGGCGGCTGCCGTTCCCGACGATCGTCCCCATCCTGCGGGGCATCGCCGACGCGCTCGACGCCGTGCACGAGGCGGGGATCACGCACCGGGATCTGAAGCCCGACAACGTCTTCCTCGCGGCGGAGCGCGACGGGACCTGGTTCCCGAAGCTGCTCGACTTCGGGATCGCGAAGCTCGCGGACGGCTCGGAGGAGACGAGCACCGGGGTCGTGCTGGGCACGCCGCAGTACATGGCGCCCGAGCAAGCGCGCGGGCAGCGGATCGGGCCGCCCGCGGACATCTATGCGCTCGGCGTGATGATTCACAAGATGCTGACGGGAAAGCATCTGTTCACCGGCGAGTCCGCCGTGGAGATGATGTACAAGCACGTATCGGATCCTCCGCCGCGGATGTCGAGCGTCTGCGCCGATCTGCCGCGCGAGCTCGACCTGCCGGTGCTCGCGATGCTCGAGAAGCGCGCGGGCGACAGGCCTCCGAGCGCGAGCAGGGCAGTCGCCGCGCTGCTGGACGCCGCGCGCGGGATCGGGCTCACGCGGGGCCGCGCGCCGGAGGAGCCCGTCTCGGCGCCTCCGGTCGCGACGTGGGCTCCGGGAGAGACGCGCTCGACCACCGAGGTTGTGGCGCCGGCGAGCGCGACGTGGACGTCGGGGCTGGCGTCATCGGCCCTGGAGCCTGCGGCCACCGAGGAGGTGGGGCCGGCGAGCGGGACGTGGACGCCGGGAGGGGTGTCTCCGGCCACCGAGGATGTGGCGCCTGTGAGCGCGACGTGGAGCCCGGGGCTCGCGCCCGCGGCGCGGGAGGACGCGGCCACCCTGGAGACGGGCGCTCCCTTCGAGACGGGGCCCTCGGCGACCGCCGGGAGCTGGGCGCCGGACCGCTGCTCGGACGCCGGTACCGTCCCGACGCCGGAGCCCTCGACTGCGCCCGGGGGATCGGCCATCGCGGTCACCGAGAGCACGGCCGGGCCGATGGCGAGCCCTGGAGGCGCGACCCTCCCCAAGGTGGGGCCGCCCGCCGGGGGGGTGGACCCGGTGCGTGGAGCGGACGCGGGGGATCGTTCGTCGCTGCGCGAGCTGGCCGCCGTCGAGGCGCCGTCGATCGCTCCGGCCGCACGGGCGACGGCGGCGAGGCGCTGGAAGCTCCTTGTCGCGACGGCCGCGGGGCTCCTCGCCGCGACGTGGATGTGGGCGGCCGGGCGTCCCGCCGGGCTCCCCCCGCTGGACGGCTCGAGCGCTGTGGCGCTCGCCTCGGCCGCCGTCGTGCCGCCGCCGCCGCTCGACTCTGCGGCCGCCGCGCCGGCGCCGCTCGCTTCTGCGGCCGCCGCGCCGGCGCCGCTCGCCTCTGCGGCCGCCGCGGTCCCGGGCGCCGCGCCAGCGCCGCGGCCGCTCGCCTCTGCGGCCGCCGCACCGGCTCCGCTCGCCTCGGCGGCCGCCGCGCCGACGCCGCTCGCCTCGGCGGCCGCAGGGGCCTCGGGCGCCGCGCCGCCGCTCGCCTCGGCGGCCGCAGGGGCCTCGGGCGCCGCGCCGCCGCGCACCGCGACCCCGCGCGCCGCGACCCCGCGCGCCGCGACCCCGCGCGCCGGGGGGTTGAGCCAGGGTCACGTGGAGAGGCTCCTCGACCAGCGTGAGTGAATCGGGAACATGAAGCGAGGGCTCTCGTTCCTCGGCCCCGGCGTGCTGCTCGGGGCCGTCGCGCTGTCGAGCGCGGCGTCGGCGCAACGCGCGGTCAAGCCCGTGGCCGAGGTGCTCTTTCGACAGGGGCGCGACCTCTTCAAGGAAGGGAAGTACCCCGAGGCCTGCGACAAGTTCGAGGAGAGCCAGCGCATCGAGCCGAAGCCCGGGACGCTCCTCAACCTCGCCGTCTGTCACGAGAAGGTGGGGAAGCTCGCGACCGCCTGGGCCGAGCTGAGCTCGGTGGAGGAGGTCGCGCGGCGCGAAGGCCGGAAGGACCGCGAGGGCTTCGCGCGCGCGCAGCGCGAGGCGCTGGAGAAGCGGCTCGCGCGGCTCGAGGTCAGGATGGCTGCGCCGCCCGCGAGCCTGCGCCTCACCCTCGACGGCGAGCCGCTGCACAGCGCCGCCCTGAACGCGCCGTTCCCCATCGATCCAGGCCAGCACCGCGTCGCCGCCGCGGCGCCGGGGAAGAGGGCGTGGTCGACCGACGTCGAGGTGCCGCCCGAGCGCGCCACGATCGTCGTCACCGTCCCGGCGCTGGAGGACGCGCCCCCCGCTGCGCTGGGTCCCGCTGGCGCGCCGCCGGGCGCGCTGGCGCCGCGCGCGGCGGGGCCGGCGCCCGCGCCGAAGCCGCCGGCGGGGAGCGCCGGGACGGTGCTGATGGCCACGGGGTTCAGCGTCGGCGCGGTCGGCCTGGTGGTCGGGGCCGTCGCGGGCGCGCTCACGCTCTCGAAGTCCGGGGCGCTCGCCGAGGCGTGTCCGGACGACCGCTGCCCTCCGAGCCGGCGCGGCGAGCTCAGCACGGCCAACACGCTGGCCAACGTCTCCAACGCCGGCTTCGCGGTCCTCGCCGTCGGCGCTGGCGTCGGCGTCGCCGGCCTGCTGCTGCTGCCCTCACGGGACGCGAAGGCGAGCCCGCGCGCGGCGCTGACCCCCGTGATCAGCGCGGGGGCCATCGGCCTGCACGTCGGCTTCTGATGCGGTGATCAGGCGAGGAGGGTTGAACCGCCGGGACCCGAGGCGCTGTCGGGCGCGGCGCCCGGGCGCGTCAGGGGGCGCAGCCGATCCGCTCCGGCGCGACCGCCACGTCGTCGTACCACATCGACCGCGCGGGGCCGTGGAAGCCGAGGTAGCTCCGGAGTGGAAGGTCGACGAGTCGATCTCCATGTTCTTCGACGCATCCGCCGCCTGGTACGTTCTGCTTTTTTTCGGGGTTTCAACCCGTTTGTCGCTCTAGCAGAACGCGCCGCGTCCCGGGAGCGGTTCTTCTGGGGCCAGAGTCCCTACAGGCTGGCCGGCTGTCAGCGCGGCGGGACCTCGTGTCGGCCGCTCACGCGAACGCGGCGGCGTGGCCTGCGTGTGTCTTGATGATGGCGTCGATCCAGCGGAGCAGCGCCGCGACGGGCGGCAGGGTCTGCGCCTCGCGCTGCCAGAGATGGAGCGTCGTCGGGCCTGCAGGTGTGGCCGCGGTGATGTCGAGCATGCTCTCGTCGGGGACGCCCATGCGGGTCGAGCGCCGGGAAGGCACCGAGGAGAGGCCATCGAGGACGCTCGCGAGCGCCTGCCGCTCCCCGGGCGAGAGCGCCGCGGAGCGAGGCGCCACGTCGCGCCCGAGCACCTGACCGCGTATCGACAGCGCCCCCGCCGTGTCGACCGTGACGGTCCATGCGCCGAATACCCCGTTGGGGCCGTGGGCAGAGCCTCCTTCGAACCGGAGGACGCACGCTTCCGGAGGTGTCTCGTTCACGCCGGCGAGCCTAGCAGACCCGAGCGGTCTCCTGCTGATCGGCGCGCGGTGAGCCGGTCAGGGGAGCAGCGGCCGGAGCAGCGCGCGGCGGCGCGCGTCGCGCAGGGCCTCGCGGACGCGCGCGATCGTGCGCTCCTGCTCGGGCGAGGGCGCGCGCGACGCGCGCCGCTCCGCGCCCGGATCGCCCTCCCAGGCGTCCTCGGTGCCGAGGTAAGCGGCGCTCACCCCCGGAGCGACGCTGAAATCCAGGGGCAGGACCTCTTCCGTGCACGATGTGTCCAGGGGCGCCTCGGGATCCGCGAGGAACTGGAGCAGGAGATCCAGGTCGCATGAGCCGCCCATGACATCGGTCGGGCTCTCCAGGCCGTGGGGGGCCCGCGGCAGCATCACGAAGGTCTGGTTCGGGCCCTGCAGGTGGCTCGCGACCGCTTCCGGTATCGCGCTCGGGATGAAGTCGAGCTCCCCGTGGAGGAGCAGCAGGGGGACGCTCGTCGTGGCCCACTGCCCTGCGTGGGCGTCGGGGGTGTAGCGCGGCCAGCTCTCGTGGAGCGCGGCGAGGTGGTCCGTCAGCCCGAGGGCCACGTTGGCCCGGCCGAGGAAGGCCTCGACGTCGGACACGGGCGGCGGCGGGTCGGCCGAGAGCTCGGACAGGATGATGTTGTTGCGGAGCACCGGGGAGTAGAACCGCAGGGTGGGCGAGAGCGGCTCGGGGAGGGGCGCGAACAGGAGCCCCGCGAGGTGGGTGAACGCGCCGACGTCGGCGGGAGAGCACCGGCTCAGCCGGTAGATCAGCGTCGGGATCAGCGGCCTCGGCGCCCACTGATACAGGAATTGCGCGAACAGCGTCTGGAAGAGCTGCCGGTCGTAGCCGAGCGCGGCCACCTCCGGACAGGCCCCTTCCTCGAACGCGTCCAGGGTCTCCGTCATCGTCGCCCACGGGTCGGCGCCGAGCTTGTCCGAGCAGGACGGGTCGGCGCCGCAGAGGCCCATGAACCGCTGGCCGAGGTCGTTGAGCCATCTATCGATGTCCGAGAGGTGCGAGTTGACGGCCAGCGCGGTGAGCGAGACCGCCGACGGCTGGTCGGGGTAGAGCTGGAGGTAACGGTGGCCCCAGATCGTCCCGTAGGAGCCGCCGAGGACGAGGACGTCGCTGCCCGGGACCCGCGTCCGCTCGATGATCTCGCCGACGTCGCGCGCGGCGTTCGTGACGGTGTAGCCCTTGATGTCGTCGCCCAGCTCGGCCTTGAGCTCCGGCAGACAGGCGGCCACCTCGGCGTCGGTGAGATAGCTGCCGGACTCGCTCTCCGGCGTCTCCCCGTCCGGGCAGCCGAGGCGGCTCGAGCGACCCGTGCCGCGGTGGTCCGGCATGTACATGTCGAGCGTCGGGTCGATGGCGCCGAGGAGCTCCACGAGCGGCTCGAAATCGGCGCCGGAATACCCCGGCCCGCCGTTCAGGAGCCAGAGCTGAGCGCGGCTCGGCTGCGTCGCGGAGAGCTTCCGCTTGACGAAGAACGTGATGGTCTTGCCGTCCGGCTGGTCCCAGTGGAGCGGGACCGGGATCTCCGCGCACTCGGCGTCCTCGCCGGTGCCGTCGGTGAGGAGCGGGCAAGGGGTCCACGCGATGGCGTCGCCGCTGCCGCCATTGCCGCCGTCACCGCCATTGCCGCCATTGCCGCCGTCACCGCCCTGGCCGCCCTCCCCGCCGCTGCCACCGCTACTGCCCGTCGAGGAGCTCGACGACGCCGTTCCACCGGGATCCGGTTCATCACCGCATCCCAGCATGCCCTGGGCAAGCAAGATGACCATCGCTCCGCAAGCCAGACTCGCTCTCATGCTCAACACTCCTGAAGGATGAACGCAGCCCCGCACTTTACATGAAGGGCGATCGTTAACTTCTCGACGCGCCATGGCGGCTCTACCGCCCGGCGGCCACGCGGTAAGCAAGAACCGGTGCATCTGACGCGGCGCCGCGCTCGCGCCCCTGCGGCCTGGATCTCCGCAGCGACAGCGCGCTGACGCATGGAGTGTGAACAATCGTCGACTGCGCCCTGTAACGACGACTGGACCACGACGGAACGACGACATGACGGCGCGCCGGCGACGTGGCATGTACGCTGCGTCCCCGCCGCGGGCGATCCCGGGCGGCACACCGCGAACCAAGGCACCCCCGTGCGAGCCCAACGCCCGAGCCTCACCGCCTACCTCGTCGCTGCCCTGCGGGCGCTCTACACCGAGATGCCCGAGCCCTACCGCGTGGCGCCGGACCCGCTCGCGGCCCGCCTCGTCCCGTGGCCGCTCGCCCCGCGTTCTGGATCTGGGAGGGCGTGATCCCGTACCTCACGCGCGAGGCCGTCGAGGGCACCTTGCGCCTCGTGGCGGCGCTCTCGGCCCTCGGCAGCCGCATCGCGCTCACCTACGGGATGTTCCCCGACGACCCTGTGCCCGCCTGGAAACAGCGCCTGATGAGGCGCGCGTTTCGCTCGCTGCGCGAGCCCATCCGCGCGCCGCTCACCCGGGACGCCATGCATGAGCTCCTCGCGCGCGCCGGCTTCCGCGTGCTCTCCGACGAGTCGGCGGTGGACTGGGCCGCGCGCTACTGGCCCCCGCAGCGCGGCGTCCGCGCCGTCGAGCGGCTCGCCGTCGCGGAGCGCTGACGCGGGCGTATCGACGGCGCCGGATCGCGCGGTGCCCGGAAGCCCGGGCGCGCCGGCCTCGAGTCAGCCCTTCTCGCTGCCCTCCCGCCGGATCCCGAGCTTCCGCATCTTGCTTTGCAGCGTCGTCGGCTTCAGCCCGAGCGTCGCGGCCGCCCCGTCCTCCCCGTAGATCTTCCCGCCCGAGGCCCGCAGCGCCTCCTCGATGCAGCGCTGCGCCGCCTCCCTGTACGTCATCGCGCGCCCCGCCGCGCGGGGCGCCGCGGCGAGCGGCGCTGACAGGATGAGCTCGTCCCCGGTCGACATCACCATCGACCGCTCGATCACGTTCTCCAGCTCCCGCACGTTGCCCGGCCAATCGTGCGCCCGCAGCCGCGCCATCGCCTCCGCGCTCACCCGCGGCGGCGGCCGGCCGAAGCTCGCCGCGACCTTCTCCACGATGACCCGCGTGAGGGGCTCCAGGTCCTCGGGCCGCTCCCGCAGCGGCGGGACGACGATGGGAAACACCTGCAGCCGGTAATAGAGGTCCTCACGGAACGCCCCGCTCGCGACCATGGCCTCGAGCGGCCGGTGCGTCGCGGCGATCACCCGCACCGAGACGCGCACCGCGCCCTCGCCGCCGACGCGCTCGATCTCGCCCTCCTGGAGCACGCGCAGGAGCTTCGCCTGCGCCGCCTTGGGCAGCTCGCCGACCTCGTCGAGCAGCAGCGTCCCGCCGTTTGCGCGCTCGAACATCCCGTGGTGCCGCGCCGCGGCGCCGGTGAACGCGCCGCGCTCGTGGCCGAAGAGCGCGCTCTCGACGAGCCCCTCGGGCAGCGCCCCGCAGTTCACCGCGAGGAACGCCCGCTCCGCGCGGCGCGAGAGCGCGTGGACGCGGCGCGCGATCACCTCCTTGCCGGTGCCCGTCTCGCCGCGCACAAGCACGGTCGTGTCCTGCCGCGCGACGAGCGGCACCATCTCCTGGAAGATCGCCCGCATCGCCGGGCCCGCCGCGACCACCTCGCGGGGCAGGGCGACGCGGTCGAGCTCCTCCTGGAGCGCCCGCTTCTCGCCCTGCGCGCGGCGCGCGATCGCCGCGACGCGCCCGAGGACCTGCACCTGCCGGAGCGCCACGGCGAGCAGGCGGCCCAGCGCCTCGAGCAGGGCGGGCGAGAGCTCGAGCGTCGCGCCCTCGCCGAGCGCCATCGTGGCGCAGCCGACGGCGCCCTCCGCGTCGCGGAGCGCGAAGACGGCGAGCGTCTCGCCGCCCGCCTCGCGCCGGATCTCCGGCGCGCCCGGCGCGGCCGCGCCGCGGCGGAGATCGAGCCGCCGGAGCGGCAGATGGCGCGCGAGCACGGCGCTCACCGCGGGGACGAGCGTCGCCTCCGTGTGCGCGCGCGCCGAGGCCTCGCCGAGGTCGGCGAGCAGGAGAACGGCGCGATCGGCGGGGGCGGTCATCGTGCGCGGAGCGAGGCCACCGAAATGGCGTTGCGCGGCACCGTAGGGGCGTTGCCGGGGCAGCACAAGGCCAGCGCGGGCCCGGGAAAGGGCCGCTCGGGCCGCGGGTACGCGCCGTGCACCAGGCAAGGAGAGAGAGCGCGGACGACCGTGCCGCGGAAAGGACCCTTCATGGCCTATGTCATCGCCGAGCCCTGCATCGCCACCTGCGACACCGCGTGCGTCTCCGTCTGCCCCGTCGAGTGCATCCACGGCCCGCTCCCGATCGACGAGATCGCGCGCATCCCCGAAGAAGAGCGGACGACGCGCCTTGCGCGCCTCCAGCTCTACATCGATCCCGAGTCGTGCATCTCCTGCGGCGCCTGCGAGGGCGAGTGCCCGGTGAACGCCATCTTCGATGAGGACGAGCTGCCGGCCGAGTGGGGACATTACCGGGAGATCAACGCCCGCTTCTTCGCGGAGCGCGCCCGCGGGTAGCGCCCCTGCAGGTTGTGGGATCCTGGCGGCAACGCGGTAGTAGGATGGGGCCCGATCGAAGGAGGCATCCATGAAGGCCGCGACAGCGCTGGTGAACGAGATCCGCGAAGAGCTCCGCAACATCGACGATCAGCTGAGGGCCCACCCCTATCCGGGCGCCATCGAGCGGGGCGAGGTCACGCTCGAGGGGCTGAAGGCGTTTCCGGGCCATCAGCACCACGTGGCGCTCAGCGATCTGCGCTCGATGGCGATGATGCTCCAGCGCTTCGCGGACACGCCCTTTCGCGACTTCTGGAGCGGCGTCCTCCAGGGCGAGCTCGCGGCGCCCGGCGGGATCGCCGCCATGGGCCAGAAGCTCGGCATGACCGGGGACGACCTGGATCGCTACGAGGTCACCGCGGAGGGGTTCGCCTACGCCACCCAGATGGCCTGGGCAGCGGCCAACGCCTCGGCGGCCGAGATCGCGTGCGCCCTGCTCATCAACTTTCCTGCCTGGGGGTTCAACTGCGGCAGGATGGCCCGGGCGCTCCGCGACCGGTACGGCTTCGGCCCGGAGCCCACGGCGTTCCTCGACGCGTTCGCGGCGCTGCCGTCGTTCGAGGACACCGCGGTCGCGATCGTGCAGGACGGGCTCGATCGCGGCGTGGCGCCCCGGGCGATTCATCGCACGACCCGGCTCTTTCAGGCGTATGAGAAGATGTTCTGGGACACGATGCTGGCGCTGGGAGCGCAGAAGGCGGGTAGATAGCTCCGAGCGTCAGAGCTCCCGCCAGGAGCTCTCCGGGCTGCGGTGGCTTGCGACCCGTGGTTCATTCTCGGTCTTCGAGCGATCGGTGTTCTACCGCCGGCCGGCGCTCTTCCTTGCCACGACGCCCGCGCGCTCGCCCTGAACCCGGCCGAGGAGCGCCGCCGCCGGCTCGTAGTCCCGGCCCGCTGCGCGCGAGAGCTCCGCCTCGGTGGGGACGAGCTCGCCCGAGAACGCCCGGGCGAGGATCGTCTGCGCGAGCCTGTCGGCCCGGGCCGCGGCGGCGGCCACGCGCTCCTCGACCGCGCCGGCCAGCGCGAAGAGCGCCTGCGCGCGGCGCACGATCTCCGCCTGCTCCTCGCTCGGCGGCAGCGGGGCAGGGATGCCGTTCAGCGCCGCCTGCGTGAGCTTCGGCTGCGCCGAGCCGGTCACGTGGTGCTGGAGATCGAGCGAGTTCAGGAGCAGCTCGAGGTACCCGAGGACCACGCCGGCCTTCGGCTGGACGACGTGAGCGTGGTTGTTCACCCAGAACCGCCCGCTCGCGGCGAAGGCCACCGCGGTGGTCCTGGACAGGAGGTTCGCGCCGTCCTCGGCGACGAGCAGGTAGTCGCCGTCGAACAGATAGCCATCGATCGAATCGATGACGCCCGACGCGCCGTAATAGGGATACGGTCCCCGGCGCCCCCCTCGAACCGTGGAGTTCACCGGGACGCGCCGCCCGTCGTGGTTGTCGACGAGGGCGCCGAGCGGGCAGAGGCCCCACGACGCCGGCAGGCGCCGCGTCGAGCCGCCGTCGCGCCCCGCGCCCGGCGCCGCCGGCCAGGAGCGCCGCAGGGCCTCCGGGAGCTCGGCGGAAGGCGGCGCGGCGGCGTCCGGCGCGCGGAGGTCCTCGGTGAGCCTGCCCGAGCACGCCGCCGCCAGCACGGCCTGCCGGAGCCGCCTGAGGACGAGCGACGCCCTGGCCAGCCGGGCCCTCGCCGCGTCCACCTCGCCGAGCAGGGCCTCGACCTTCGCGACGATGCGGCGCTGCTCGGGGAGGGGAGGCAGCGCGAAGGGGCGCTCGAAGGTCTCGCGCACCTTCACGAACGGCTGCGCGGAGCCGCCCTTCGCCCAGAAGCCCTCGTCGTTGAGGTGGAGGAACAGGTAGTCGACGTCGATGGCCCGCGGGTCCGGCCAGACCACGTGGGTGTTCGCGGTCGCCGACCACCGCCCGCGCGCCTTGAACGCCTTCCCGCACCGCGTCCCCACGGCGGAGACGACGATCGCCTCGCCCTCGTGCTCCCAGCGGTCGGACCACACGTCGGGGCCGGACGCGCTGAACGCCTGGAAGCGCCCGGGCCGCTGCTCGGCGTGGAGCCTCCCCTTGATGAGCTTCGAGCTCCCGCTCCTGTGCGAGCAGAGCGACGCGAGCGTCGTCTCGGCCCACCCCTCGGGCAGGCGCCCGCTCACGCCTCCGCCGCCTTCGCCCCGCCCTCGAGCAGCGCGAGCACGCGGTTCAGCGCGGCGACCGCCTCTTCCAGCTCCTGGATCGCGTCGGTCGCCAGCTCCTCCGGCTCCGGCGGCTCGCCGGCGTCGTCGGCCGACTCCTCCCGGAGCCATTTGAACCCGTCGAGCTTGAACTCGCGCTCCTCGACCTCGCGGAGCTCGAAGCTCCGGAAGCGACCCTCGCGGGAGCTCGCCGCCTCGCGCCGCGCCCGCCCCTCCGGGTCGTCGCCGTAGCACCGCTCGAACTCGGCGAAGTGCGCCGGCGAGAGCGGCCGATCCTTCTTGGTGATCGACGGCACGCCCGTCCGCGCGTCGTAGATCCAGACCTTCTCCGTCGCGCGACCCTTCGTGAAGAAGACGACGTTGGCCTTCACGCCGGGGCTGTACGGGGTGAACGTCCCGCGCGGCAGGCGGAGCACCGTGTGCAGATCGCAGCCCTCGGCGAGGATCTCGAGCACGGCGCCTGCCTGGTCCGCGAACAGGCAGCTGTCCGGCAGGACCATCGCCGCCCGGCCGCCGGGCTTCAGGATCGTCAGCACGTGCTGGATGAAGTTGAGCTGCTTGTTCGCCGTCGCGATCGCGAAGTCCTCGCGGGCCGGCGCCTGGTGCGCCCCCTTCGTGCCGAACGGCGGGTTCGTCAGGATCACGTCGAACTGCTCTTCGGGCGGCGGCGGGGCGTCGATCGAGTCGCCGAGGGCGATCCTCGGCTCGATCCCGTGGAGGTACAGGTTCATGAGGGCGAGCCGGCGGGGGCGCGCGACGAGCTCGTGGCCGAAGAACACCGTGGACTTGACCTGGCCCGCCGCCTCCCGATCGAGCGTTCCCCGCGCCTCGGCCTCGAGCCATTCCCAGGCGGCGACAAGGAACCCTCCGGTGCCGCACGCCGGGTCGCAGAGGGCGAAGCCCGGCTTTCCCCGCGGGTCGGGCCGCATGCACCGCACGATCGACTGGATCAGGACGCGGGGCGTGAAGTACTGCCCCGCGCCCTTCTTCCCCTCGGCGGCGGCCTTCTCGAGGAGCCCCTCGTACGCCGCGGCCTGGATGTCCACGCCGAGGCGCGTCCACGCGACGTCGTCGATGAGGTCGACGAGCCGCTGGAGGTTCGCCGGGCTCTTGAAGCGCGCCTGCGAGCCCGCGTAGATCTCCCCCAGGACGCCGGGGGCCTTGTCGAGGCGCCGGAGGACCTCGGCGTAGCGGTCGAGCAGCGCCTGCCCGCTCGTCGCGCGCAGGGCCGGCCAGGAGCAATCCATCGGCTCGACCTCGCCGCGGGGCGCCCCTGCCTCGACGCGCGAGAGATCGAGGCCCCGCTCGGCGGCCATCTTCAGGAAGAGCAGGTACGTGATCTGCTCGATGTAGTCTCCATGATCGATGCCGTCGTGGCGGAGCGTGTGGCAGAACCCCCAGAGCTTTCCAACAACGTCGGTCATGCGGCGATGGCTTCGTTCAGGTCGTGCAGGTCGTGGAGGAGATCGTCGAGGCGCGGAGGGCGCCGCCTTACCACGGCCGGGTCTCCACGTGTCTCGACGGCGCCGGGACGCGCCGCCGCCGATGTACTAGGCTCGGCCTGTGCCGCGCGCCCTCACCTCGCTGCTCGCGCTCCTCGCGCCGCTCACCGGCCTCGCGTGCGCGTCGTCCTCGCTGCCCGACCCGAAGGAGGCGGTGCGGACCTACGCCGACGCGGCGGCGCGCGGCGACGCCGACGCCATCTACGGCATGCTGAGCGAGCGGAGCCGCACCGCGACGTCGCGCGAGGAGGTGCGGCGGCGGGTGGCCGAGGCGCGCGCCGAGCTCGCCGAGCAGGCCAGGAGCGTCACGGCGCCCGGGGTGGTGGTCAAGACCCGCGCCCGGGTCCGCTACCCGGACGGCGAGATCGCGACGCTCGAGCTCGATGACCGCGAGCGCGCCTTCCGGATCTCGGCCGCCGACGCGCTGCCCGCGGGCGGCCGCACCCCCGAGCAGGCGCTGGAGCAGCTCCGCCGCGTCCTCGCGCGCCGCAGCTACGCCGGCCTGCTGCGGGTCCTCACGCCGGCCACGCGCAGCGCCATCGAGAGCGACCTCCGCTCGCTTGTCGAGGGGCTCGCCCAGCCCGAGGGCCTCGAGGTCCGGATTGCGGGCGACTCCGCGACGGTTCAGATCCCGGGTGGGCACGAGGTGAAGCTCCGGCGCGAGGCGGGTGTATGGCGGGTCGAGGACTTCGATTGAAACGGTGGCTCGCCAGGGCCGGCTCCTCCGGGCTCCGCCGCCTCGTCGCGGCGGCGCTCGTGCTTGTCTCGGCGCTGCTCCTCTCGGCCGTGCCGCGTCCGGCGCGCGCCTTCGGCGAGGAGGGGGCGTGGAACCCGCGGCCGCTGCTCACGGGCAACGCGCGGTGGGAGGGCGTGCGCGCCACCGCGCCGGCGCGCTGGTCGTTCGAGCTGGAGCGCCGGACGAGCGCGCCCGCGCGTCGCAACCCGACCACGGTCCGCGCCGACGACCCGGCGCTGCTGGCCGAGCCGTTCGCGCTCTGGGGCGGCGAGGGCGATCTCCCGCCGCTCACCGAGCGTGAGGTCTTCGGCCTGCGGCGCTTCCTCGCGCTGGGCGGCGTGCTCTTCGTCGACGACTTCGCCCCGGGGAGCGGCGCGTTCGGCCGCGCCGCGCGTCGCGAGCTCGCCCGTGTCCTTCCGGAGGGCTCGCCCATCCCGATCGGCACCGAGAACGTCGTCTTCCGCTCCTTCTATCTCCTCCCGCGCGCCGTCGGCCGCGTCGAGGGCCCGCAGAAGCTCTCGGCGATCGTGCGCGGCGGCATGCCGCAGGTGATCTTCTCCGACCACGACCTCGCCGGCGCGCTGGCGCGCTCCGACGGCGGCGGTTCGAGCGTCGATGTCACGCCCGGGGGCGAGGCGCAGCGCGAGCGCGCGTTCCGGCTCGCCGTGAACATCGCGATGTACGTGCTCTGCTCGAACTACAAGGACGATCAGGTGCACGCGCCGTTCCTGATGCGCCGCCGCGCCATCGACGACGCGCGACCCCGCTCCGTGCCCGCGCTCCCCGGGGCGCCCTGAGCTGACATGCCGGGCCGTCTCGCCCCCGCGCCGAAGCCGGTCTGGCAGAACGACTACTACGCGGTCCTTGTCGACGCGCCGATGGCCATCGTCTGGAATGTGCGCAGCAGCAAGCCGTTCGCCTCGCTCGAGGAGCTCGAGGCCTCGGTGGCGTCGGTCTGCGTTTCCTTGGATGGGCTGGGCCGCTCGCGGTATGCCCTCCTCCTCGACGTCCGCGCCGCTCCCGGCCGGAACGATCCCGCGTTCGAGGCCGCCCTCGACCGCCTCCGGCCGCTCTGGTTCCGGGGCTTCCGCAGGGTCGGCGTGCTCGTGCAGAGCGTCGTCGGCGAGCTGCAGGCCCAGCGCTATGCGAGGAGGGACAGCATCAAGCGGCTGATCACGAGCGACGAGGCCGCGCTCCTGCGGTACCTCACGCAGGGCGGCTGAGCGGCGGATCCTGTCGCGCCCCCGCGCCGCCGCGGCCGATCCGGCGTGCACGAGCCGTTGTTTGTGAGATGGCTCACGTCGCCTGAAAAAGGCGTGTTCATTCCATGAGATGCATCGAGGCGGACCAGGACGCGTTGGGGTCGCGGGCGAGCGCGCTCGCGAAGGACCACAACGCGTTGTGGTCGCGGGCGAGCGCGCTCGCGAAGGACCAGGATGCATTGTGGTCGCGGGCGAGCGCGCTGGTACTGGTCAATTTTGACCAACCGACCAGCCGCAGCCTTGACGACTGGACTGGGCGCCGACGGGATGGTCAGGCGCTGATCCATGGCAGGTATGTCATACCTGGTGCCGCGTGGCGTCGTCCGACCGGCGCGGTCCGCCCGACTGCCTTACGACAAACCGTACAGTAGTAGTGTACGCGAGCGCGTAGATTGAGCACGACCCGTGCCAAGAGGCCCACCTGCTTGGGTTCGCCCGATGGCACTAGCGCAAGTGGAAGTGGAATTTTGATACGCCATGGCGTATATGCATCTGTAGACACTAGGCAAGAGGTAGATCATGGACGGAAACACAGGATCGGCAGCTCGCGCGGCAGAGGCGCCCGATAGGTCGTCCTCTATCCCGCAGGCGGCTCACAATGGGGATGGGGTAGCCAGGATGACGGCTTGGTTGAATAGTCTCCCCCCGCCGCTGGCTAAGTTTTACGCTGACCTGAAGCTCATGGATCCGAAGGGGCAGCCTCGACGGTAATGCTCATCGGGTGCCGCGAGCTCATAGATTTATGCACCAGCCTGGGACTCTCATCTAGCTGGGATGAGAGTCCTAGCGAACACGCGCTATTTCTCTGCTGGCGAGAGGCCAAGGACCTTGCAGGACCTTACCCAAGCGCCATATCCGGGGCTGCGGCCATCTTCTACTCGCTCAGCAAGAACGTGGTCAGTCTCGGAGACGCGTGCGTGCAATTTCCTAGCATGGCTCTGGTTTACCAGCTTTCCATCGATGGCTTGAGGTTCGCAAGCCCGGACCACGAAGAAGTGCGACGCATGCAAAACGACATCGATGATGCTGCATCATTCGATGATGTAGTGTCGTGGCTCCGAGCGCAGCCGATGGTGCCTTTCGAGCAGGCTTAAACCGAGAACATCTGACGCAGCGGTGGCATAGGCTCAATTTTGACCAACCGGCTCGTCGTCGTGACGCTCGATCCGATGTCGAAGCCACGTCATCAGCGCGACCTCCTCCTCCACGTCCCACCCGTACCGCTTCATGAGCTCGATGTGGGCTAGGTGCGCCTCCGGGATCACCTGCATCATGAGGTCGTCGGCGTCCTCGCGCAGGTAGACGTCCGCCTCTCCGCGCTCCGCACGGAGCTCCACGCTCACCACCATCCGCGCGCGCTCCGCAAGGACGAAAGAGCCCACGGCGGGCACCTCCGAGAGGTGCGGCCGCTTGGTGATGGCGTGGCCGCCGTTCTCCAGCATGAGCCGCACGCGCATGCTGCGACCCTACCACGAGCCCATCGAGGCCCGCGTGCGCCAGCAACCGACAGCGCGAAAGAGCCGTCAAACAGGCTGTAATCGCGCACGCGGGCTAGGACATCGCGCGTCCGAGCCACACGGAAACGCCGAGAAACATAGGCGCTCGGTGCTATCTTTCCAGGGTACTTAGCAAAGCGCCCTGTCCCCGGCTGGTCCCCGGAGACAGGGCTGCAACACACCCTGTGGTGGCCCACAGAGCGCTCGTCGCAAGGCGCAGCATGGGCCGGCCAATGGAGAGAGGCAAGCCCCTGCATGGCACACGTGCTGCCCATGGCGAAGCGCGTCGAGGTCGTCGCGCATCTTGTCGAGGGAGCCGGCATCCGGCCCACGACGCGGCTCACCGATGTGAGCAAGCCTGCGATCCTGGCGCTGCTGCTGCGCGTCGGCGAAGGCTGCGAGCAGCTGCACAACCGGCTCGTGCGCGACGTCGACTGCCTGACGGTCCAGGTGGACGAGATCTGGAGCTACGTGCAGAAGAAGCAGGCGCGCGTCCTGCCGGGCGACTCGCCCGAGGTCGGCGAGGCATACACCTTCGTCGGCATGGCGAGCGCGTCGAAGCTGGTCATCAGCTTCCGCGTCGGGAAGCGGGACGAGGAGAACACCGCTGCGTTCATCAAGGATCTGCGCGCCCGTCTGGTGACCATCCCGCAGCTCTACAGCGACGGCTGGGCGCCCTACGTCGCTGCCGTCGGCGGTGCGTTCGCGCTCGCGGGCTCGGTCGACTACGCGCAAGTGGTGAAGCGCTACAACCGGAAGGCTCGCAAGGACGACGATCACCGCTACGAGCCGCCCCGCGAGCCGTTCATCACGAAGACGCCCGTGTTCGGTGTGCCCGACATGAAGCGCGCCAGCACGAGCCACGTGGAGCGCCAGAATCTCACGATCCGGATGCACATCCGGCGGTTCACCCGGCTCTGTAACGGGTTCAGCAAGCGCCTCCCGCACCACAAGGCGGCCGTTGCGCTGCACATGGCGTTCTACAACTTCTGCCGCCCGCACGAGGCGCACCGCGTGACGCCCGCCATGGAGGCCGGGCTAACCGACCACGTGTGGAGCATCGAGGAGCTCGTCACGGCGGCGCTCGCCGAGACGCCCACGGAGCCGCCGAAGCCGAGGGCGCTGAAGCTGCCGGAGCCGCCCGCGGGAGCGCCTACAGCGCCAGCGCGAGCCCTGCCGAACGGGCGCGGGTTCCTCCGGCTGGTAGGCGCCGCGCCGGCTGCGCCTGTGGCACCTACGCCCGCTCCGGAGCCTCCGCCGTCAGAGCCACCACCCGCGCCGCGCAGGATGGCGCAGTTGAGCCTGTTCGACGAGTGACGGCGCAATTTTTGCCACATCGAAGCGATCCGCGTAGCCTGCCGCTGTGGCAGGCAGCGACCAGATAAGCGACGTAGAACTTCAGATAGTGGCCGAGCACCTATGGCGCGCATGGGGCAAGCGCGGCTGTCCGATGTGCGGCGCCACCAAGTGGTCGCTTAGTGGGTACATCACGCTCATGCTTAGCTCAGAGCCGTTGCCTGCGAGCCATGGAACTCGTGGACTCCCCTGCGTGTCGGCGAGTTGCGCTAACTGCGGCAATTGTGTGCTGGTCGATCTGATGGCGTCTGGGCTCTGGGAGAAGCTGAATGCCAAGCGAGGATAGGCCGATCTTCACACTGAATCGGAATGCGCCCCATATCGACTTGCGCCGAATCGGCAAGATTGTTACATATGAGGTAATGGAGACAGACCTCAGAGCATTAGAAGACGCTGCCGGCCAGGAAAAGGACGCGCTCGCGTTCTTCACGCTGTGCCTGGGAATCGCAGTCCCGTCGGGTGTCGGGTTGGGCACAACAGACCCGAAGAGTACCGTTGGGTTTCTGCTGTACGCGGTAACTACCGGCATCTTTACGGTCGCGACAATTTGGTTTTTTGTGCTCTGGCGCCGCAGACAAGGCGCAGCGCGCCGCGTCCTGGATGACATCCGTGTGCGCGCAAGGCTGGAGGCAATTGGTGGCCGCGAACAGGCGGCAACTGGGACGTGAGGCTGCTGCCGGGCGCGCAGGCTGTCCGTCGCCAGGCATATTCGGCCTGACCTTGGCGTTCGCCTTCGCGAACTCCGGACAACGAGCCGCCTACCGCCTTCTCAGCCTGCGAGCGAGACGTGCCCGCGTGAGCCGCAGGCAGGCTACCAGTCGTGCCGCACGAAGAGTCGGTCGATCGCGTCAAGCGCCTGGATGGCGCCGAGTGCCTGCTGGGCCGCTGCGCGCTCGGACTTGGTTCTGGCCTCGATGAGGGCGTCGAGCACCGCGGCCCAGAGCTTGTCGCGGTTCCAGGGGCGCACACCGCGAAGGTCGGCCAGCGCGGGGATCTCGCTGGCGATGAGGGAGAGGTCCTCATCGGTCAGGACGCGCTTCTTGAAGTCGGGGCTGCTCATCGGCGCCACCTCTTCAGCCGCAGGGCGAGCGCTTCCCGGGCGATGCGGAGGCGCGACGCCGCGCTCGATGGGTTCATCCCGCGCCGCTTGGCGTACGCGACGAGCGACTCCGGGTCGTCCACGGACAGGAGCGCCTCTACCTGCCAGGGCGGCAGGCTGACGAGCGCCTCTAGCACCTCGCGCGCCTGTAGCTGCGCTTCCAGGCTCGGCCCGACGGGCTCGTGAAGCCTGCCGAGCGGCTGCGCGGTGAGAACGGCGCGGCGCACCCACGCGCTGTTCACGTAGTGGCCGGCCTTGCGCCAGCTGATGCCGTACAGCCACTTCCGGAGCGCCCTGCGGGCGTCCTCTGCGGGGTCTGGCCGGTACATGCCGCCCTTCACGGAGCGCCATGCGCCCATGAGCACCTGCTGCTCCACGTCGGCACGGTCGCGCGACGGCACGCCGCTGGCGATTAGCACGGCGAGGATGACCGAGCGCTCCGCAAGGATCGCCTGCATCGTCGGCCGCTTCCTGGGATGTCGCGCGGCAGGCGGGCGGCGAGCCCCCTTCCGCGGGCGCATCATCCAGACCTCCCGCAGACGCTGCACCTATCAGCGGCGACGAGCCCGCCGAGGAGCTGCTCAACGGTGACGCCGGCCGCCTTCGCGGCGCGCTGGGCCGCTGACGGCGAGCCGTTGAAGCGCCCGTTGGCGATGCCCTCGACACTCGTGACGGACATGCCCATGACCTCGGCGAGGCATGACCACGAGCCGTACGCGGCGCGAAGGTTGCGCAACGCGGCACGGAGGCGCTTGCGCTGCGTTGGGGTGAGGGAGAGGCAGGGGATGGAACGGCGGCGCCGTGTAGGTACACGTCCGCCTTGCCCACCGTCGGGTGGGATCAGGTATAGCTGCACTGTCGGACCTCGTTAGCGCGGGGTTCGGCCACGCAGCCCGGGGTGGTGAGACACCCGCGGGCTGCACTTGCTTACGGCCGAACCTACGCGGCGAGATCCGCAGTCGCCACGCGAATCAGGCTATTTTGACCACTTCGGGTCAAAACTGACCATTACCAGCGCGCTCGCGAAGGACCAGGATGCGTTGTGGTCGCGGGCGAGCCGGGTCGCGAGGGGACCAGGACGCGTTGTGGTCGCGGGCGAGCCGGGTCGCGAGGGGACCAGGACGCGTTGTGGTCGCGGGCGAGCCGGGTCGTGATGGGACCAGGACGCGTTGTGGTCGCGGGCGAGCCGGGTCGTGATGGGACCAGGACGCGTTGTCCGGTGTCGGTCGAGGAGCTCGCCGTCACCGCCGGGCGTGGCGCAGGGCGTGCGCGATGCCGCTCTGCAAGGTGCTCAGCGTCGTGATCCCGGAGAGGTCCACGCCGAGCGTGACAAGCGTCTGGGCCACCTCCGGGCGGACGCCCGTGAGCACCACGCGGGTGCCGAGCAGCTGGGCGGCGCGCGCGGTCCGCGTCAGCGCGTTCGCGACGTGGGTGTCGACGGCGCGCACGCCGGTGATGTCCAGGATCGCGGTGTGGGCGCCCTGTCTTGTGATGCCGGAGAGCAACGTCTCCATGATCTGCTCCGCGCGCCCGCTGTCGATCGTCCCCACCAGCGGCATCGCCACCACCCCGTCGGCGAGCGGGATGAGCGGCGTGGACAGCTCCCGCAGGGCGGCCTGCTGCCCGGCGATGATCTCCTCCTGAAGCGCGGCCCGCTCGGCCTCCGCGCGCTTCAGGGTGGTGATCTCGGTCACGATGCCGCCGAGGCCGATCGGCTCGCCGTGCTCGTCGTGGATCGGGAATTTGACCGTGAAATAATGGAGTCGATCGTCCCCGATCGGCAGCACCTCTTCGAACTGCATGAGCTGACCGCCGGCGATCACCTCTCGCTCCTTCTCCGCGAGCAGCTCGGCGACCTCGGTGGGCATGGGGCCCTCCCTGTCATCGCTTCCGATGAGCTCGACGACGTGCTTCTGCAAGGACTGCGCATACGCGCGGTTGACGAAGACGTAGCGCCCCGCGATGTCCTTGACGAAGATGGAGCTGCGCGCGTTGTCCACGAGCTGCAGGAGCATCTGGTAGCGCCCGTGCACCGTTCGCTCCCTCCGTCGCTGGTCGCCGGTGTCGTCGACGATCGCCGCGATCTCGCGCGCCTCGCTCCGGTCGTCGCGCAGCACGGCGTAGGTCCACCGGCAGACGAGCGCGTTTCCCTCTTTCGTCCTGGCCTCGCTCGCGGTCGCGGCGAACCGGCTCTCCTCCCGCGTGAACTCGAACGCCCGCGCCGCGGCAGGGGACACGGGATCCGCGGCCACGAGGTCGGCCAGCCTGCGGCCGACGGCCTCGCCCGCGCTCCAGCCGAACATGCGCTCGGCCGCGTCGTTCCAGCGGGTCACCGTGCCGTCCAGGCGCCAGTAGACAACCGCCGGCACCGCCGTGGGCAGGCCGTCGAGCGGGGTGTGAGCGCCCGCGCTCCCCGCGCCGTTCAGCGCCGCGTCGTCTGGCGCCGCTCTGTCCAGCGCCGCGCCGTCCGGCGCGCGACCGTCGGACCGCTCCGCCAGCGCCTTCTCCAGCGCCGCCACGCGCGCGCGCAGCTCCGCGTTTTCTTCTCTAATCCGCCCGGCTTCGCCCAGATCTTCGCGCAGCATCGGCAAGACTGCGAGCCTACGCGGGGCGTCGCCGGCGTTTCAAGGTCGCTGGCAGGGCGGTTCGATGTTGCCTGGCAGGTCGCCGCAGAGGCGGTGCCGGGCTGGGACACGCGGCGTCGATGTGAGCGCCGGGCTGGGACACCCTCGGCCCGATGTACTAGGCTCCGCCCGTGTCGCGCGCCCTCGACTCGCTGCTCGCGCTGTCGCGTTCCCACGCAGCCGGCGCATCCAGCGGGCCTCCCTCTTCGCCCTCTCCTGCTCGCTCTGCTCGCTCGCTCCCGGAGCGGCCGTGACGCGGAGCTTCGCGCCCTCGGGGGATCTCTCCTCGCCGGTCGTCGCCATCGCCTGCGTCGTCGCCGCGCTGAGCTTCGGGCTGCTCGTGCTGGAGCTCGTCCGCTCGCGCGGCCGGGCCATCACGGGGGCGGGCGGCGGCCGCGGCGCGGCGCTCGGCACGGCGCTCACGGGCGCGCTCGCCGTGCTCTGCCTGCTCGCCGCCATCCTCCGCCCGGTCGCGGTCGCGTCGCGCGGGAGCCTCGTCGGCCCGAAGGTCGTGGTGCTCGTCGACGGCTCCCGGTCCATGGACCTGCCCGGCCTCGCGGGGACCCGCCGCGACAGCGCCCAGCTGGCGCTCGCCGAGCTCGGGAAGCGCGCCGACGTCCGGCTCTCCCGCTACCTGTTCGGCGAGGGACCGCCGCTGCCGGCCGACGGGCAGGCAGGCGATCCAGGCGGCCTCGCGCCGGCGCCGGGCGGGAGCGCCGGCGCCGCGCCGGGCGGGAGCGCAGGCGCCGCGCCCGCGCCCGGCGGGAGCGCCGGCGCCCCTGCGCCCGCCGCCCTTGTCGCGGCGCCGGCGCGAGGCCGGGCGCAGCGCCGCTCGGACCTCAGCGCCGCCCTCGAGGCGCTCGCCCGCGCCGCGGACGAGCGGCCGTCGGCGTTCGTCGTCATCTCCGATGGCCGCCTCGACCGCCCGGGCCCGGAGGGCACCGCCGCGGCGACGCGGGCCGCGCTGGAGGGGCTCGACGTCCCGGTGCACACGGTCGCGGTGGCGACCGAGTCCGTGCGCGACGCCAGCGTCCGCGCGGTCCGGACCGCCGGCGCCGCCGTCGCCCACCAGCCGCTCTCGCTCCGGATCGAGATCGGCTGCAGCGGCGGCCTCGCGTGCGACGCGGTCCCCGTCGTCGCCCGCGAGCTGCGCGAGCAGGGCGCGCCCACGACGCTCGCGACGGGCACGGCGCACGTCGAGGGAGGCGTCGGCATGGTCGAGCTCGGCGTGACGCTCGACCGCGCCGGCAGGCGCATCCTGGAGGTGGCGATCGACGCGCCGGACGGCGACGAGCTCCCCGAGAACGACGTCCGCTACGTCACGCTCGACGTCGCGCGCGATCGCATCCGGGTGCTCCACGTGGCGGGCCGGCCGACGTACGACGTGCGCGCGCTCCGGATGTGGCTCAAGGCCGACGCCTCGGTCGACGTCGTGGCGTTCTTCATCCTGCGCACCCCGGGCGATGAGGTGAACGCGTCGTCCGACGAGCTCGCGCTGATCCCCTTCCCGGTGGACGAGCTGTTCAGCGTGCACCTGTCCAGCTTCGACGCGGTCGTCCTGCAGGACTTCGACGCCGCGCCGTACGGCCTGACCAAGCACCTGCCGGCGCTGGCCCAGTATGTCGACAAGGGCGGGGGCCTCATCATGGTGGGCGGCCCGAACGCCTTCGTGCAGGGCAACTACGCGCGCACGCGGCTCGCCCGCGTGCTGCCGGTGGATCTCGACGTCGGCCGCGCGCCCCCGGATCTCGGCGCCTTCGTGCCGCGCATCACCGCCGCGGGCCGCGCGGCGCCGGTGCTCGCGCCGCTGCTCGCGCTGATCGGCGACGAGATGCCGGAGATGCCGGGGACCAACGTGGTCGGCGATCCGCTCCCCGGGGCGACGGTGCTGATGACGCACCCGACGCGCACGACGGCCTCGGGCGCGCCGATGCCGGTGCTCTCGCTGGGCGAGCACGAGAGCGGCCGGACGATCGCGCTGACGCTCGACGGCAGCCACCGCCTGCTCTTCAGCGCGTTCGCCTCGAGCTCGGCGGGCCGCGCGCACGGCGCGTTCTGGGACGCCCTGCTCGGCTGGCTCATGCGCGATCCGCGCTTCGAGCCCGCCGCGATCGAGCCGCGCGGCGGCTGCCTCGCGGGCGAGGAGACGGCGCTCGTGCTGCGCCCGCTCGCCGGTCAGCGGGGCGAGGCCAGGGTGACGATCGCGCGCCTCGGCAGCGGCACGGTCGTGCGGACGCTGAGCGCGCCGATCGGCGAGGGCGGCGAGCCGATCGAGCTCGCGGCCGGCCGCCTCGAGCCTGGCGGCTACGCGGCCACGGTGGAGATCGTCCCGGCGGAGGGCGCCGCCGGCGACGCGAAGGGCGCCACGACGAGGCGCGACTTCGCGTGCGAGCGCGGCGGCGACGAGTGGGCGGATCCGCGCCCGGACGTCGCGCGCCTGGAGGAGATCGCCAGGGCGACGGGCGGGGCGTCGGTGCTGCCGGCGGCCGCCGGCTCGCTGCCGCTGCCGGCTGCCACGCAGGTGGCGGCCGAGCGCCACGTCGCGCCGCTCCTGCCCCCCTGGGCCTGGACGGCCGCGGCGGCCGCGGCCCTCGGCGCGCACTGGGTCGTGCGGAGGCGCGGGGGCCTCGCCTGAGGGGACCTCACCTCAAGGAAGCCACGGCTTCTCCAGCGGATCGGCCTTGTCGCCGACCCACACCCTCAGCACCCCGAAGTGGTCCGGATCCCCGCTGAGGAGCGCGTGGTTCACGATGAGCAGCATCTTCGCCGAGTCGTTGAAGGCGACGTTGGCGGGCGCGTCGAGGGGCATCTCGTCTCCGGGCGAGCTCTCGATGCGCGTCTCCTCGACCCCGTGCTCGTCGAGCACCGAGATGGCGTTGGCCGCGGCGAGCGTGACATAGAGCTTCCCCGATTTGCCGAACGCGAACCCGTCGGGCGCCTCGCCGGCGGTGTAGTCGTGGACCCGCTCCAGATCGGCCTCCTCGGGGGCGTCGACAAGGGGGAGCCGGTAGATGGACCCGAGGCTCGGATCCGACAGGGAGAAGGTCACCGAGACATAGACGTGCTCCCGCAGCGGATCGAGCCTGATCCCGTTCGCGCCGAACGGCAGGGGACCCCCTCCGGAGAGCGCCTGGCTCTGGAACCAGATCTGCGGCGCGCCGCCCCCGGGCGCATAGCGGAAGATCGTCGCCTGGAACGAGTCGGTCACATAGGCATAGCCCTCCTCGTCGAAGACGATGTCGTTCGGGAGCGGCGGCACCTCGAAGGGCGTCGGCGAGCACGCCTCTCCCGGCGCGGCCGCCACGCACGCCGGCAGATCCGGCAGCGGAGCGCCGTAGGTCTCCTGGACGTATCCGTGTCCAGTCTTGGTGAAGCGCAGCAGTCCTAGCTGCGTGCTGAGCGCATAGACGCGGCCCTGGCCGTCGACCGCGATGCAGCTCAGCGCATGCTCCGCGCCGAGCGCCTCGCCCGCCACCGTGATCGTGCCCTTCAGGACCTTGCTGTCCCTGTCGTGAACGAAGATCTTCGACGGCCCCCGACCCGCGGTGCCGAACGTCGCCGGGCCAGACACGAAGACCCGATTGCCATCGACCGCGATCCCCTCAGGGAACCCGGGAGACGCCGGGAACGTCGCGAACGTCTTGATCTGGCCGTGCCATTCCCCGTGCGCCCGGGCCGAATCTGCGACCAGCGCCGACGCGATGGAAAGCAGCGTCAGCGCGCCGCAAACAAGCCCCGTTCTGCTCGAGCGCGATAGTTCTGGCTGCATGAAATGCGACATGCTCCCTCCTGGGTCCGTGATCCACGGACCGAGGTTGTCGAAATGAACGCCATCAAGAAGCGAAGGTGCGATCGGCCCGGCTTCGTCAAGCCGAAGACGCGTCCATGATGGCTGGAGTATATGCCGATGGGCCAATCGGCTGTCGAGGTAAATTTCCTTCGATCGTGAAGTCACGGCGAGGCGCCTGCGCGACGCGGACAGGCTCCTGTCTTTACTATGATTGAATCTGCGTACTTGCGTATTTGCGCGTGTGCGCCCCCGCTGAACCACGTGTTACCACGTGTTGACATGAGTGGCTAACAGGCGCGTGTCGTCCTGTGATCGAATGTGATTGATTCGCGCACCAAGCAATGACTTGTCGGCGCGGGCTCGACGCGACGCGACGCGCCGGCGTCGATCACGCAGCTGCGTCGGGCAGGCCGTGTGGCGGGAGCAGCGGGAGCGCCGCCCCGAGCGTGGCCAGCTTGTCGGGATTGCGCAGGAGCCAGAGCGCGTCGATGCCGGCGGGCGACACCCAGCGCGCCGCGCTGGCCTCGACGTGTCGCCCGCCGGACCCCGCGTCTACGGCCGCGCCGGCCAGGCGACGGGCGTCGGCGCGAGCCGCGGCTCGACGGTCCCGTCGCCCAGCTCGCCGTTCCTGTTGTCTCCCCAGCAGAGCATCTCGCCCGTGCGCCTGAGCGCGCAGCTGTGGTCCGAGCCGAGGGCCAGCTCGACAACGTCGGTCAGCTCGAGCGGCTGCGGGAGCAACAATGGATCCTGCGTCCCGTTGCCGAGCTGACCCTTCGTGTTGTCGCCCCACAGGAGCACGTCGCCGCTGGCCAGCACCGCGCCGGAGTGCCTCGCGCCGAGCGCGAGCCGGCTCACGTCCACGAGATCCGGGATCTCGCGCGGCGCCGCCTCGACGTTCTCGGTGCCTGTCCCGAGGCGGTACTGCGCTCCCTCACCCCAGCAGGAGGCCACGCCGGTCGCCGGCGCGGCGCACGTGTGCAAGGCGCCCGCGGCCGTGAGCGCGACGCTGGTGAGGCCCGGGAGGGTCAGCGGGACGCTCGACGGCTGGAAGCTGCCGGCGCCGAGCTGGCCGCTCAGGTTGTGGCCCCAGCAGCTCATCAGCCGCTCACCCATCCGCTCGATCATGCCCGCGCAGGTGTGCGAGAGGCCGGCGCTCACCGAATCCACGCCGTCCAGGACCACGGTGGGCACGTACTGATCGGCCTCGTCGCCGTAACCGAGCTGGCCGGAGCTGCCTTCGCCCCAGCAAAAGAGACCGTGCGACGCCGTCACCGCGCAGGTGTGGCTCCCGCCGGCGGCGACCTGGGTCGCGCCCGCGAGGTCCCTGGCGCGCACGGGAGAGAGGGCGTTCGTCGCCTGGCCGTCGCCGAGCTGCCCGCTGTTGCCTGCGCCCCAGCACGCCACGGCGCCGTCGGTCAGCACCGCGCAGGTGTGCGACCGCGCCGACGAGATGCTCGTCGCGACCTTGACGGCGCCGCCGCCGAGGCCGATGACCTGCCTCGGGATCGGCCGATCCTGCTGCAGCGTGCCGTCGCCGATGTTGCCCCAGGTGTTCCGGCCCCAGCACCAGACCGTGCTGTCGCTGAGCACCGCGCAGGTGTAATCGGTGCCGGCCGAGATGTGCCGGGGCACGACGCAGGCACCCTGCACGCACTGGCCGCTGCAGGGGTTGTCGCAGCTGCCGCAGTGCGAGAGGCTCGTGAGGAGATCCACCTCGCAGCCGTTCTCGGGGTCCTTGTCGCAGCTGCCGCGGTTCTCCTCGCATGCCGGCGACTGGCAGACGCCGTCGAGGCAGCTCGGCCGGCCGCCGAAGGCCGAGCAGACGACGTCGCACGCGCCGCAGTGCTCCGCGTCGGTCGTCGTATCGACGCACGTGTCGCCGCACACCTCGCCGCCGCCCGGGCACGCGCCGCCGCTGCCGCCGCTGCCGCCGCTGCCGCCGCCGCCGCTTCCGCCGCCGGTGCTGGAGCTCGTCGACAGGTCGGGCGGGCGCGCCGTGAACTCCTTGCCGCACGCCCCGCAGGCGACGGCGACGGCGACGGCGGCAGGCACGTACGCCGCCGCGAGGAGCAGCGAGGCGGACGGGATCCGGCTGGCCCGAGGTCGATGCGTGGAAGCCATGGAGGGCGCTTTCCCTTGCGTTGTGGCGCGGCAGCGCCGTGGGGGCGCGACGCGCGCTTGCAGCATTCTAGACGAAGTCGAGGGCCGAGATCTCGCCTCGCGCTGCGCGCCGGCTGGCCTGCCGCTCCGATCAGCGCGCGGCGACGAGCAGATCGTCGATCGGCGGCACCTTCTCGAGCACGCCGAGGTCGACGAGCTGCTTCGCGAGCGTCTCCCAGCGTTCGCGGGTCATCACGCCGAGGCCCTTCTCCTGGGTCTCGGGGGTCTCGATGAGCGGCCGCTGCGCCTCCGCCGCGGCGACGAAGGTCTCCGCGTCCATCGCGGTGTTGAGCGGGGCCATGACCTCGTTGGCGCGCTTCGGATCGTGCAGGTAGGTGCGCCAGCCCTCCCGCGTGGCGCGGATGAACGCGCGGACGCGCTCCGGGTTCTCCTTCCAGAGCGCCGCGCGCGTGATCACGACCACCACGTACGGGTTGAACCCCTCGCTGGCCACGAGGAACGCGGCGGGATCGCTCCCCTTGCGCTTGGCCGCGATCGGCTCGGCGGTGATGAAGCACTGCTGCGAGAAGTTCTTGTCGGCGACGAAGCGGGCGACGCCGCCGTCGTACGGGACGACCTTCACCTTGCTGAACCCGTACTTCTTCTTGAGGTACGCCGCGTAAGGCAGCCCCGGCTCGATCGCGAGCGTGCCGCCCGACGCGAGGATGTCGGCGATGCCCTTCGCGCCGCGGCTCTCGTGGGTCATGATGGCCTGCGGCGAGGTCTGGAACACGGCGAAGAGGGGGAGCACGTCCGCCCCGCGGGCGCGGGCGGTGAGCACCTCGTCGGCGCCGGAGAGGCCGAAATCGACCTGCCCGCCGGCCACCATCTGGACGACCGGCACGCCGGCGCCGCCGCCGAGGATCTCGACCTCGAGCCCCTCCTTCGCGAACGCGCCGGCCTCGCGCGCCGCGTAGAACCCGCCGAACTCGGGCTCCGGGACCCAGTTGAGCGCGAGCTTCACCTTCGCGGCCGGCGCGCCCTGGGCCGCGGCCGGCGCGCCCTGGGCCGCGGCCGGCGCGCCCTGGGCCGCGGCCGGCGCGCTTCCCTGAGAGGAGGGGGCCGATGAGCGCCCATCGCCTTCCGGCGACCGCGAGCACGCGGGGGCGAAGAGGGGGACGGCGATGAGGGAGGCGAGGCGCTGGAGGACCAGCCGGCGACTGTCACGGGAGTGCATCAGCGATTGATCTCCGAAGGATGCCAGCGCCGCAAGAGCCGCTTGCCGGCGAGGTCGACGGCGCCGAACAGGGCGAGGCCGAGCGCGGAGGCGAGCAGCACGGCGGCGAAGAGCAGATCCGTGCGCAGCTGGCGGTAGGCGGACAGGACCAGGATGCCGAGGCCGGCGGCGTCCTCCGAGAAGCCGGCGACGAACTCCCCGACGATGGCGCCGATGACGGCGAGGCCCGCCGCGATCCGGAGCCCGGTCACGATGTGGGGGAGCGCCGAGGGCAGCTCGAGCTTGCGGAGCGTGGCGAAGCGGCGGGCACCGTAGAGCCGGAAGAGATCGCGCAGCGCGGGCTCGACGGAGCGCAGGCCGGTGAGCGTGTTCGCGATGACCGGGAACACGGAGACGATGAACGCCGAGACCGTGACCGCGCGCAGGCCGGGGCCGCACCAGAGCACGAGCAGCGGGGCAATGGCGACGATCGGGACGGTCTGCAGGAAGACGGTATAGGGATAGAGCGCCCTCTCGAGCGGACGCGACGAGGCGAGCGCGATGGCGGCGAGCACGCCGACCGCGGCGCTGAGGCAGAAGCCGGCGAGCGCCGCCTTCGCGGTGGTGAGGGCGCCGGCGAGCAGGGTGGCGGCGTCCTTCGCGCCCGCCCGCGCCACGTCCGAGGGGGGCGGCAGGAGATAGGCGGGGATGTCGAGCGCGCGGGCGAGCACCTCCCAGAGCGCGAGCAAGAGCACGAGCGCGACGAGCGGCGGCGCCACGGCCTGGAGCAGAGTCGGTCGCACGGACCGAGCCTCATAGCGCGACGTCGCCGCGCCAGGAAGAGGGCGCGGCGGAAGAAGCCAGGCCGGCGCGCGGGCGCGGCGCGCGAGGCCATGCGCAAGGACGGCGGCTCGAGCGCGCCGCGAGCAGAGCGATTCGGCGCATCGCGACGCAGAAGGCGGAGAGGCCGAGAGCACAGGGGGTTGCGAGCACGGAGGGTCCGCGTCGAGAGCCCTGCGCGCTCGATGAGAGATGGGGTGGAGAGCGACGCATCGCGCGGCCGGTGCCTGACCGCGGTGGATCTCTATGCGTCCGGAACACCCGCGACGGCGGGCGGAGGGTGGGCTTGGGCGAGAGGGGGGCTTGTCGAGGCGGGGCGTGAACCGCGCCGAGCGCGGCGCCTCTCGGCCCGACTACTTGCCCTTCTTGGCGGGCGCGGCCGGAGCCGGCGACGCCTTGGCTACCGCGGCTGCTTTCTTCTGGTTCTTGTCCGCCGTGTCCTGCTTCTTCTGTCGATCTTTGGCCTTCGGAGATTTGTCACCCATGAGAGCACCGCCTCGGTGGACGCGTTGGTAAAAAATCCACCTCGATCGAGGGTAGCACCAACTCCGGTGGCGTAGTCACGAACTTTGTACTTCGCGAGCGCGCGCGCCTTGCCGTCTCGCTGCCTTCGCTTGCCCACGGATAAGCAGGACGGCCAGGAGACGGTGGGACCTTCAGCATGGTCGCCTGCTTCCTCCGGGCGATGCGCGGCTGGCGGAGGTGTCCACGGCGTGGACGCCGGCCGCCCACCGGCTGGGCGCCGGTCTCCGGAATGTGCCTGAAAACAAGGGTCTTTGACCCGGCACCGGGCTTGCTGAACAGTCTGAGCGAAGGGCACCGGGAGACCGCCGTGGTCTGGCGGCGTTCACCGGGTTCACCGGGCCCGAGGGGAACCTGTCATGAGAGCCACGTACCGAGACGATGAGGACGTTGCCCGTCTACATATCGAGTCGCTCCTCGCGCGCCACCGCGAGCAGGTCGACGCCATCCCGGAGTCCCTCCGTCGCCTGTACGGTCGCCGCGTCGCCCGGACGCTGGCCGGCCAGGTCGCCCTCTGCGGCGCGGTCCTCGTGATCCTGACCGCCGCCGCGCCCCCCCTGCTCGGCGTCCTCGACGACGGCGCCGCCACGACCGCGCTCCTCGCCGCGTGGGCGACGTCCGCGCTCGCCGGCGTCGCGGGCCGGGTGCTCGCCGACGGGAGGCTCCGGCGCGCGCTCTCCCGCGAGATCCAGCGGAGCGGCGACGTGCACGCGGACCGCGCGCGGATCGAGGCCGCGGCGCCCGAGGCGCGCGTGCGCTGCATGATCGACGCCGAGGAGCGCCGCAGCGTCGCGCTCCCGCTCGCCGGCTTCGTGGCGCTCGCGCCGCTCACGCTGCACTTCGTGATCTACTGCTGCTTCGGGGGCTGGTACGCCACGTGGAGCGGCCTGACCGAGGACTTCGACAGCTGGGTGCGCGCCTCCCTGGTCCTCGTGGGCCACGTGCACGTCCTCACGGCGTACCTCGCCTTCCGCCACGCGCGAGCGATCCACGAGGCGTCGACGCGCGATCTCGCCGCCGGCGCTCCCAAGGGCGCCGGCCGCGCGCTCGTCTACGCGACGCTCGCGAGCCTCTTGCCGGGCGGGATCCTCGTCCTCCCGCCGCTCCTCGTCCTCGCCACGGGCGCCGTGATCCTGCCCGTCTTCGCCCTCGCCCGCGGGCGCATCCTCGCCGAACGGCGGCTCATCGAGGGGTAGCGCCCGCGCCGCGGCGCTCTCTTGCCGGCCTGGGGGGGCGGCGCTAGGAACGCCCCGCGTGTTCAAGGCCATCCTCTGGGACAACGACGGCGTCCTCGTCGACACGGAAGGGCTCTACTTCCAGGCGACGCGCGAGACGATCGCGTCGGTCGGCGTCGAGCTCACCGTCGAGGACTATCGCCAGCTGTTCCTCGTCGAGGCGCGCGGCGCCTGGCACCTCGCCAGCGCGCGCGGGGTCGATGAGGCGGCGGTGCGGCGGCTGGCCGACGAGAGGGACCGCCGGTATCTCGAGCTCATCGCGGGCGGAGACGTCCTGTTGCCCGGCGTGAGTGAGATCGTCGCGACGCTCGCCGCGCGCTTCCGCATGGCCATCGTGACGAGCAGCAAGCCCGAGCCGTTCCACCGCGCGCACGCGACGACGGGCCTCCTCGCGTGGTTCGAGTTCGCGCTCACGCGGGATCAGTACGCGCGCGCCAAGCCGGATCCCGAGCCGTACCGGGTCGCCTGCGAGCGGCTGGGGCTCGCCGCGCAGGATGTCCTCGTCATCGAGGACTCCGAGCGCGGGCTCCGGTCGGCCAAGGCGGCGGGCCTCGCGTGCTGGGTCGTCCCGTCGCCGCTCACCGCGCTGTCGGACTTCACCGGCGCGGACGAGGAGCTCGGCTCGCTGCGCGAGGTGCTCGAGCGCCTCGGTGGAGATCGAGCGTGATCTCAGGCTCGGGTGATGAGCTGGCTCACAGCGCCTGCCCGCTCACTCCCACCGCAACGTGTCGCCGCGTGGATTTTTGCACGGCCCAGCCGGGGACTGCATGAGCGTCTGGCGGTTTGCGAGCGGTTCGTGGCACCTTCGCGCCCGTGGCTTCCGGTGACGGCATCTCGTTCATCGAGCTCGTCGTCCTCGGCTGGTCCTCGGCCACCGCGGCGCCGACGCCGATCCCCATTCGCATCGACTTCGACGCGCCGGCGGACTGCGCGACGGTCGACGATCTCTACGACGGCATCCGCGCCCGATCGGATCGCGTGCGGCAGGCGGAGGACAGAGAGGGCGGCTGGGAAGTGCGCGTGCGGCTGATGCGCGTCGGGTCCAGGGTCCACGGCGAGCTGCGCGTGATCCACGAGCGCGGCGCGACGGACACCCGCACCGTCGAGGCCATGTCGTGCGAGGTCGTGGTCCAGGCGCTCTCGCTCACGGCGGCGCTCGCGCTCGACGAGGTGGCCGAGGAGACCGCGCCCCTGCCGCCGCCCCCGCCGCCGCCGCCGCCGCCGCCCCCGCCGCCCCCGCCGCCGCCGCCCGAGGCCCCGCGCCAGGGGCTGCCGTTCACGTTCGGGCTCGGAGCGCAGGCCCTTGTGACGCAGGTCGTCTCGCCCTACGCGAGCCTGGGCGGCGCGCTCGTCGCCCGGGCGACCTTGCACACGGACAGCGTGCTGAGCCCTTCACTCGGCCTCTCGCTGACATACGCCCGAAACGACATCCTGCAGGGCACCGACAACGCCCTGATCCACTGGACGGCCGCTGCGCTCACCGCCTGCCCGCTGCGCTGGCAGATCGCCGATATCGTCAGCGCGGAGCCGTGTGTCGTGGCCACCGGCGGCTGGTTCACGGCGACGGGGGAGGGCCTGTCGAACCCGAGGTCCGCCGTGCGGTCATGGTGGAGCGCCGGGGCCCTCGCGCGCGCCGCCGTGTCGCTCGGCGGGGGCACCGCCTTCGAAATCGAGGCGGGGCTCGGCGTGCCGCTCGTTCGTCGACGCTTCACCATTTTCTTGCCGACGGAAACGGTCGGCCAAACGCCTGTGATCTCGCCGCTGGCGGCCGTCGGGATCGTGCACAGCTTCTGAGCCGGCACTTCCGTGATCAACTCGATGCAGCCTGGGAATTATGAGACATGGACGGCATCAGGAAGCAGTGCGGCAGGCACGGTGTGCACCCCGACCCGACGCACCTGCTCCGCGCTGACTCCCGCCGGTCGTCGTCTGTGCGGAACGCCTGTTCCCTGGTCTCATGTCCCGCCTCGCGGTGAGCGGAACCATGGTTGCCGAAGTCCTGACATCGCCTGCTTTGCCTGAAATGGAGCCGGCGAACGTGAAACCTTCGGCAGCGAGCTTGAGACAACGGGATGCGCGTCTGCGCCGGATGGTGGACGCGCATCTCGACTTCATCGGGCGGGTGCTCCGCAACGCGGGGACCCCCGCCGCCGAGATCGACGATGCGGTGCAGCGCACCTTCATCGCCGCCGCCCAGCGGCTGGACGATGTCCGGCCGGGGGCTGAGAAGAGTTTTCTTCTCCAGACAGCGCTTCACGTGGCCGCCCACGCGCGACGCAGCGCTGCGCGCCGGCGGGAGTTTCCGGCGGCCGAGCCGCCGGAGGTCGTGGACGCCGCGACACCGGAGCAGCTTACCAGCCAGAAACACGCGCGGCAGATGCTGGACCAGGTACTCGACCAGATGGAGTCGGACCTGCGGACCGTGTTCGTGCTGTACGAATTCGAGGAGATGAGCATGGTGGAGATCGCCGGCGTGCTGGGGATCCCGCAGGGTACCGTGGCCTCTCGGCTACGAAGGGCCAGGGCCGATTTTCGCGAGCGCGTCCGCGCGCTCGAGCTCGTTGGGACGAGCGAGGTAAGACGATGAGTGAACCACGCCGCATGCTGGAAGAGAGCGACAGCCCGCTCGAGCGCGCGCTGCTGAGCGCCGGCGCGTCGTACCAGACTTCACCGGAGACGCGCGCGAAGACGCTGGCCGCGCTGGGCCTCGCCGGCGCCGCCGCGCTGTCGGCCAGCGTCGTCGCGCCTGCTGCGGTCTCCGCGGCGGGGACGGCCGTTGGGTCCTCGTCGCTCGCCGTGAAGCTCGGCTGGACCAAGATCCTCGTCGCGCTCTCGACGGTGGGCGTGCTGGCCGGCATCCCGGCCGGCTATCTCGCCTGGCGCGGGCAAAAGGCGCCGGAGCCCGTCGCGGTCCACCGCTTCGGCGGCGCGCTCGCGGACCCGATCGCCCGGACCGCGCCGCGCCCGATCCCGGCGGCGCCGGCGGCCCAGGCGGCGCCCGTGGAGGCTCGGTCGGAGGAGCTCCCCGCTCCGGCGCGCGCCGGCGAGAGCGGGGGCGCGTCTCCCAGGGTCGCCCCGAAGCCGTCCGCCTCGAGCACGGCGCTCCAGGCGGAGCTCAGCGCGCTGGATGCGGCGCGCACGACGCTCGCGAGCGGCAACGCGCAGGGCGCGCTCGCGCTCCTGGACACCTACTCCAGGGAGCATCCGCGCGGCCGGATGGGGCTCGAGGCCGAGGTCTTGCGGATTGACGCGCTCGCGAAGAGCGGCCGGCCGGACGCGGCGTCGCAGCGCGCCGAGACGTTTCTGCGCCGGCACCCGAACAGCGTGCTTGCCTCCAGGGTTCGGCGCTATGTAACTGATTAAACTCCGGGTCATGCGCTGTCCCGCCCCCCTCCGTTGGTTCCGCGTAGCGTCGGGCATTGTGTGTGCTCCGCTGGCGCTCTGCGCGCTGCCCGCGTGTGGGACAACGGTGGATTGGCTCGGCCATGACCGGATGACCAGCGATGAGCTCCGCCCGCTGACCGGCCCGTCGGAGTACCCCAACGCGCTCCGCGACGTGCTCGGCAAGACGGACGAGGAGATCGCGGAGAAGATCGACGATCGCTTCAATCAGCTCTTCTATGGCGATCCATGGAGCGAGGCGATCTTCTACCCGGACCTGTCCAACACCGATCGGGCCTATATCTGGGATGTCCTGCACGAGCAGGTGCGCACCGAGGGCATCGGCTTCGGGATGATCATCACGGTCGAGCTCGACAAGCGGAGCGAGTTCGATCGGCTCTGGAGGTACGCCAAGGCCTGGCTAGAGCCCACGTCCGGCCCCAGCGAGGGCTACTTCAGGTCGTGGTGCGACACCTCGGCAGGTAAAACGGTGCGGTGCACCGATCCGTTCGGCCTCCAGCAGCTCGCGATGGCGCTGCTCTTCGCCCACGGCCGCTGGGGGAGCGACACCGGGGCCATCGACTATGGAGCGGACGCGATCGCCCTGCTCGAGGTGATGCGCCACAAGGAGACGCTGAACGGCGGCGTCGACGACGGCGTGACGAACATCTTCGACGCGGAGACGAAGCTCGTCTTCGACGTCCCGCACGTCGACGCGGCGGACATCACCCGCCCGTCCGCCGCGATGCCCGCGTACTACGCGCTCTGGGCGCAGGCGACGGGCGACCCGTTCTGGTCCGAGGCCGCGGCCCGCGCGCGCGAGCACTGGAAGGCGGTCGCGCACCCGAGCACAGGGCTCATCCCGGTGCGCGTCCGCTTCGATGGCACGCCGGTGACCGGCTCGGAGCGGTTCGGTTCGGAGTCCTACCGGGCGCTGCTGAACATCGCGCTCGACCACGTCTGGTTCGGGGTCGACCCGTGGCAGGTGGAGGAGGCCGACCGGCTGCTGGCGTTCTTCTCGAGCAAGGGCATGGACTCCTACGTCGGGTCCTACACGCTCGAAGGCGAGGCGGCCGGTGCACGGGAGTCTGCGCTCATCGTCATGAACGGCGTCACCGGCCTGGTCGCCACCACCGAGGAGCGCGCCGAGTTCATCGAGGCGGCGTGGGCGACCGAGCTGACGACGGGGCAGCCGCGCTACTACTCGGGGCTGCTCCAGCTTCTCTCGCTGTTGACGTTGAGCGGTCAGTTCCGCGTGTACTGATCCGGCGCGCGTCCTGCGTGCGCCGTCATCGCGCGGATCGTTCGTGGTCTGCGACGCGACGATCGACATCGGAGCTCAGGTGCAACGCGCCATGGCGATCGGCGGGGCTCACGCGAAGCGAAGGTGGAGGACGGACGGCGCGCCTCCGTCCTGGATCAGGCGCGCCGCCCTGCTCGCTTCGCGCAGCGCTCGCCCGGGCGCCGGCGCGGCCTCGTCCCGGCCGAACGGTCGCAGTCGCGGGTAGCGCGCCACGGATCCATCCGGCGTGGGGAGCTCCAGACAGGCGCGCCACCGCGGCGGGATCCGCAGCGGCGGCGACGCGTCGTGAGCGAGATCGAGGAGGAGCTCCGTCCCCGTCGCGAGGCGCAGGGAGGCTCGCGTGAAGAAGGCGTCGACGAGCTCGGGCGTCTGGCCGGCCAGGGCGCCCTCGGCGATGAGGAGCGTCGGCAGGTCGCCCGCGCCGCGGAGGCCATCCATCCACCCCGTGCACGCGATCGAGCAGCACCTCGCGATGGCGTGGCGATCCGACGCGTGGCAGAGGCGATGCGCGCACTTGAACTCGGCCACGTGGGGCGGATCGAGCTCCACCCAGCGGAGCGTCCCGTTGTCGATGCGCGAGAACCGCGTGCAGAGCCCGGCGTTGAGCGCGATGGCGAGGCCGAACGGGTTCCGCTCGAAGTAGTCCCGGACGAGCCGATCGACGATCATGGTGCGCACCGTCGAGGTCCGGAGCGCGCGGGCGTCGAAGCCCGCCGGATCCACGTCGAGCGAGGCCAGCATCGCCTCGGCCCAGGGATCGGCGAAGTCGAGATCCGGAAAGCGCACCCGCGCCTCGGCGCGCCCGACCAGCGAGAGCACCGTGTCCCTGGAGACGGTCGTGGAGCTCATGCGCCCTCCTGGCAGCGCGGGGCACGAGGCCGCGCGAGCGCGCGCACCCCCGGGGGCCGGCGCGTCACGACAGCTGCGAGGCGCGCGGGATCGGCCCGGAGCGGGCGATCCGCGGCGAGCGGCGTGCGCGAGCTCACGAGACCTCCGCCCGGTGCGCGACGGACCAGGGGAAAGCGGCGAGCGCTGCGCAGGGGGACAGGCTCAGGGCAGGGGGCATCTCTGGGCTCACGAGGGCTCCGTTGTTGATATTGAAAGTGATGTTCAACTTCGATAATTTGAGGCCTCGCTGGTGTCAAGCGCAAATGGAGCTTGCTCGTGCGCCAGGGCGAACGGGCGCGCTGGTGAATGATCAACGGAGGCCAGCCCTGGCTAGAATGCGCACCGATGACGCATCTCCTTGCAGGTTGCCGTGTCGCCGGAGCTCCGGGTGCCATGGTTGCCCTCGTCCTCTCCGCGTTGCCGGCCGTCGCCTGCGGCGCGGGCAGCGCGACGGCTCTCGGCGGCGGAGCGCAGGCCGGAACAGGCGGCCACTCGACCGGCGAGGGCAGCGGCGCCGCGCCGAGCAGCGCCACGAGCCACGGCGAGGGCGCGGAAGACGGCGGCGCGGGCGGCACCAGGCTCGTCGGCGCGCCGCGCAAAGGCGTCAGGATCATCGCTATCGGCGACACCGGCGAGGGCAACCTCGCGCAGCACCAGGTCGCCGATCGGATGAGCGAAAAGTGCCTCGAGGTCGGGGGCTGTCACGCCGTGATGATGAACGGCGACAACTTCTACGATCACGGCGTGGTCGACACAAGCGACGCGCAGTGGGGCCCGAAGTTCGAGCAACCCTACGATCGGCCGGGCCTGAACGGCCTCCCGTTCTACGCAGTCCTCGGCAACCACGATCACGGCCCCAGCAGCAACGGCGTGCGGCAAGCGCAGATCGATTATTCGCTGCTGCCGCGGGGCGACGGGCCGGGTACGCGGATGACCGATAAATGGCACATGCCCGCTGCGTACTACGATGTTCGCGTCGGGCACGTCCATCTCTTCGGGATCGATACCGTCGACTTCACCTCCGATGAACAAGCGCTCGACATGAGCGCGCGGGTCGCCGCCTCGGACGCCCGGTGGAAGATCGTCTTCGGCCATCACCCCCGCTTCACGTCGGGAGCGCACGCCGCCGACAATCAACAGTTCGGGCTGAACGGGATGTTCGACATGCAGCGCGCGATCTACTGCGGGGCCGACATGTACATGAGCGGTCATGACCACAATCTCGAGCTCATCGACAAGGGGCGCGACGAGGGCTGTCCGGGCACCTATTTCGCCGTCAGCGGCGCCGGCTCGAAGATCCGCCGAGCGTCGGCCTCGGTCCCGAGGGAGCCGGGGCAGCTCTTCTACACGGACGGGACCGAGGGCTTCGCCTACCTGGAGTCCGAGGGGAGCACGCTGCGCTTCGAGTTCATCGACAAGCAAGGCGCGGTCCTCTACGCGAAGACGATCGCCAAGTGAGCCGACGAAGCCCGCGGCCCCGGCCGGCCTGCGGCGTCAGCGCCGCTCGTCGTCGCGCGGCGCCCCGGCGCTCGCGCCGCCGTCGGTCCGCTTCCCGAAGGAGATCGTGCTCTCGGTCCCCGCGATGAGCCGCCGGATGTTCGGGGTGTGCTTCAGCCAGATGAACGCGCAGAGGAGGAGCGAGAGGCAGAGGACCGGGGCGTCCCGCTCGCCGAGGAGCCAGAGGAACGCCGGCAGGACGAGCGCGCCGGCGAGGGAGCCCGCCGAGACCCTGCGGGTCGCCCCCACGACGACCGCGAAGACGGCGAGGGTGGCGAGCGTGGAGCGCGGCGCCAGCACGAGCAGCGCACCGCAGGACGTGGCGACGCCCTTGCCGCCCCTCATCCCGAGGAAGACCGTGTAGTCGTGGCCCAGCACCGCGGTGAGGCCGCCCGCCGCCGCGACCCACCCGCCCGGCGCGGCGACCCACCCGCCCGGCGCGGCGGCGAGCCACGACGCAAGGGGACCGGCGGCGAGCGCGCCCTTCGCCACGTCCGCGGCCATGACGGCCAGGCCGGGTCTCCAGCCGAACGCGCGCAGGACGTTCGTGGCGCCGATGTTCCCTGAACCCACCGTGCGGATGTCGATCCCTTTGACGAACCGCGCAAAGAGGTAGCCTGTCGGGATCGCTCCGAGGAGGTAGGCAAGGACGAGGTAGATTGCTGTCATCGAGCGCCTCCGTGTCCGAGCGCACGGCGGATGTAGCATGAAGCCGCGCGCGGCGCGCTTTTCAGGGTCGGTGTCGCGCTGGCGATCATGGTACTCTGAGAGCATGGTCGCCCTCTCGCCCGCTTCGACCCGGAATGGCCGCGCCCCCAAGATCGCGCTCGTCCTGGCCGGCGGCGCTGCCCGCGGCGCTTACGAGGTCGGCATCGTGCAGCACATCCTCGAGGAGGTCTCGCGCGACCTCGGCCGCGAGGCGCCGCTCGACATCCTGTGCGGCACCTCGGTCGGCGCCATCAACGTCTGCGGGCTCGCCGCGTTCGCGGACGAGGCGCGGAGCCGCGCGCGGCGGCTCGCCGCGGTGTGGACGCGCCTGCGCATCGACGATCTCGTGCGCCTCGACGTGCGCGGCGTGCTCGCGGTCGGGCACGACCTGCTCCGTGGCGGCGCCGCGAGCGCGCCCTCGAGCGGCGGCCACGCGGCGCTCCTCGACACGTCGGGCCTCGAGCGGCAGATCGCGGAGGCCATCCCCTTCGAGCGGATCGACGGCCACCTCGAGCGAGGGCTCCTGTCGGCGGTGACCGTCTCGACGACGCTGGTCAAGAGCGGCCGCACCGTGGTCTTCGTCCACCGCCGCGAGCCCGGTCTGCCGCCCTGGAGCCACGATCCGACGATCTCCCCGCGCGCGACCGCGATCCGCGCCGAGCACGCGCTCGCCTCGTCCGCGCTCCCCATCCTGTTCCGCCCGGTGAGCATCGACGGCGAGCTCTACTGCGACGGCGGGCTGCGCCAGAACGTCCCGCTGTCGCCGGCGCGGCGCCTCGGGGCCGACGGCGTGATCGTCGTCAATCCGCGGTACATCGAGCCGGCCTCGGCGGCGACCGAGCGCGACGCGCCGGGCTTCCCCGGGCCGCTCTTCCTGCTCGGGAAGACGCTGAACGCGCTGATGCTCGACCGGATCGACAACGATCTGGCGCGCCTGGAGAGCATCAACGGCATCCTCGAGGCGGGGCGGCGCCGCTATGGCGAGGGCTTCATCGACGAGCTGAACGACGAGCTCGGGCTCCCGCCGGGGCGCACGCTCCGGCCGATGCGGTCGCTGCTCATCCGCTGCTCCAAGAACATCGGCAGCCTGGCGGCGGATTTCGTGCGCTCGCCGGCGTTCCGCGCGCGGACCACGAGCGTGCTCGGCCGCGTGATGCGGCGCCTCGCCGACGGGGACGAGCAGCGCGAGGCCGACTTCCTGTCGTACCTGCTGTTCGACGGGGAGTTCGCCGGGCGGCTCATCGAGATAGGCCGCGCGGATGCGCGGGCGCGGCACGACGAGCTGTGCGCGTTCTTCGAGCGGGCGCTGAGCCCGGGCGGGTTCGAGGCGCGGGCGCGCTGAGGGGGGCTCGGGGACACAGGCCTCCTCCGGATCGCCTCCGGACCCTCTCGAGCCCTGAGACGCAATGACGACATCCGGGCTCTCCACACCCGAGCACGGCGCGATTTCCGCGCGGCCGCGGCGCCCGGTGTAGACTCGCGCCGGGCGATGGCACCTTCGGATCCCTTCGGCTGGGTGGGCGCGACGATCGGCGGCAAATACCGGCTCGACGCCGTCGTCGGCGAGGGCGGATTCGGGGTCGTCTACCGCGGCCACCACCTCGGGTTCGACGAGCCGGTGGCGGTCAAGTGCCTGAAGCAGCTCGGGGCGCTGGCTCCGGCCGAGCGCGAGGCGTTCCAGCGGATGCTCCTCAACGAGGGCCGGCTCCTCCACCGCCTCTCCCGGGCGAGCGCCGGCATCGTGCAGGCCCTCGACACGGGCGCCGCTGTCTCGCCGTCGGGCGAGTGGACGCCGTACCTCGTGCTCGAGTGGCTCGACGGCGCGCCGCTCGACCACGACATCGCCGCGCGGCGCGCCCGCGGCGAGGCGGCGCGCCCGCTCGCCGAGGCGGTTGCCCTGCTCGCGCCCGCGGCGCACGCGCTCGAGGTCGCGCACACGCAGGGCGTCGCCCACCGCGACATCAAGCCGGCGAACCTGTTCCTCGCCGACATCGGCGGCCGGCGCACGATGAAGGTCCTCGACTTCGGCATCGCCAAGGTGCTCAGCGAGCTGTCGAGCATGACGCAGGCGATGGCCGAGACGGGGAGCGCGCTCCGGGCCTTCACGGTCCACTACGGCGCGCCGGAGCAGTTCCACCACCGCTTCGGCGCGACGGGGCCGTGGACCGATGTCTTCGCGCTCGCCCTGGTGCTCATCGAGGTCGCGTCGGGCAACCGCGCCCTCCTCGGGAGCGACGTCACGCAGCTCTACATCGCCGCGACCGATCCGGCGTTCCGCCCGAGCCTGCGCGGCGCGGGCGTGAGCGCGCCCGACGCCGTCGAGGCGGTGGTGCGCCGCGCGCTCGCCGTCGAGCCGCGCGGGCGCTACCGCACGGCGGGCGAGCTCTGGGGAGCGCTCGAGGCCGCGATGGCCGCGACGTCCGCGCCCGCAGCGCTGCCCCCTCCCGCAGGCGCGCCGCCCGCCCCGCCCGTTACCACGATGCGCGGCCTCACCGCGAGCGCGGCGCCGCCGGGGCCGCCGCCTCCGGGATCACCGCCCGCCGCGCCCGCGGCCGCCGGGGCCGCTCGGCGGCGCGGCCCGCTGCCCGCGGTCGTCTCGGCGGCCGCGCTGGCCGCCGCTGCCGGCGCGGGCGCCGTCGCGTTCTTCCAGCACCGCGCCCCCGACGACGCGCCGCCGGCGCGCGCGCGCGGCGGCCTGGCCGCGCCGCCGGTGAAGGCGCCGCCGCCGGACATGGTCCGGGTGCTCGCGGGTCGGTTCACGATGGGCAGCGCAAAGGGCGGCAAATCCGAGCGGCCGCCCCACGAGGTGACGCTGACCCGCGCGTTCGACCTCGATCGCACCGAGGTCACGGTCGCCGCCTACAAGCGCTGCGTCGAGGCGGGCCGGTGCACGCCGAGCGGCCTGCACGGCCCCCGCGCGACCGACGCGGACGTCGAGCAGCGCGGCGCGCTCTGCACCGCGGGGGATCCCGCGAAGCCGCAGCACCCGATCTCGTGCGTCGATCAGGCGCAGGCGGCCGCGTACTGCGCCTTCGTCGGCAAGCGGCTCCCGACCGAGGCCGAATGGGAGTACGCCGCGCGCGGCGCCGACGGCCGCGAGTACCCGTGGGGCAACGAGCCGCCGGGGTGCGCGCACGCGATCGTGTCGCGATCTTCGGGACACGGCTGCGGCGCGCGCGGCAAAGGCACCCAGGAGGTCGGCTCGGCGCAGGCCGGGGCGAGCCCGTCGGGCGCGCTCGACATGGCGGGCAACGTCTGGGAGTGGGTGGCCGACGGCTGGGATCCAGGCGTCTATACGAAGGGCGCCCAGACCGATCCCCGCGTGCCGGCGACCGGCAGCAAGGGCGTGCTCCGCGGCGGATCGTGGGACTTCTCGGCGAGCAACGCGAAGTCGACCTTCCGCCTCGCGTACGACCGCGAGGCGGGCGACGTCTCGACCGGGTTCCGCTGCGCTCGCACGGTCGATTGAGCGCGAGCCACCCCCCTTGTCCGCCCGCCTCCGAGGAGCGCTCGAAGAACGATGAGCTCGCCCGTTCGTGGGCCGATCCACGGAGGCGAGCCGCGGCTCGGCCGATCCCACGAGCAGGTTCCTTCCAGCCGTGACGAGGATGGGCTATTTGTCTGTCCTGGGTCGAAAGCAGATTCCAAGGCGGGCCGTCAGGTAGGATATCTAAACAGGTGTAGTTGTGTGGCCTGGTGCACGCGGTCAGGCCGCCACGCGCGCGTCCGGGCGCGCCGGCCGCCGCTCAGGGCGACACCGCGCCTCGACACCGCGAAGGAGCAGCGAGGCCTCCCGGTCAACCCCTGCTGAGCGCACAGGAGCCCATGCAAGAATCCGAGAACATGATCTCTTTCGAGGAGCGTCGGATGCAACGCGTCATCGACGCGGTCGCGCTCGCGTCGACGGGAGAGATCGAGCTCGCCTTGAAGCAGATCGAGGCTGTCGAGCAGGACGCCTTCGGGGTGGTCGAGGAGGCGCTGAGGGTCTTTCTCTCCGAGCTCTCCACGACGGCGCAGCAGAGCGCGCTGGCGCTCACCGCGCTCGCTGCCTCCAAGCGGGAGCTCGAGAGCCAACTGGAGACCATCCAGCGCCAGGACAGCGCCATCCGGGAGCTCTCGGTGCCGATCATCGACATCTGGCACGGCATCCTCACGCTCCCGCTCGTCGGGCTCTTCGACTCGGTGCGGGCCGTCGAGGTGACCGAGCGGCTCCTCGCCCGCGTGGCGGACGACAGCGACGTCGAGTGGGTGATCCTCGACCTCACCGGCGTCACGGTCATCGACTCGATGACCGCCCTGCACCTCGTCAAGCTCGCCCAGGCGGTGCAGCTCCTCGGCGCGCGCTGCGTCCTCACCGGGCTGGGCGGTCACGTCGCAGCGACGCTCGTCGCCCTCGGCGTCTCGTTCGATGAGCTGAACCCGATGCGCAGCCTGCGGGAGGGCCTCAGGTTCTGCCTGGCGCAGCGCAAGGCGTACGACATCTCCGAGGTGATCCGCCGCGGCACCGGGCAGATCGAGGCGCCGCGCCGGACGGAGACCTGAGCGCGGCAGAGCCTCACGGCGGAGGAGACCCCAAGAGCGCGCTGCGCTGACCGCGCGGTCGTGGAATTCACCTCTCCACTTCACCTCACGAGGGGGATGGCGCTCTCCCGCCACGCAGGATGTCGACTACCGAGCTGGGCGACCCGCGACGCTTGGGGCAGCGCCCGGGCTGGCGCCCCATCGCCGCTCACGGCTCCAGGGAAGTGCTCGCCGGAAGGCGGCGCCGGCCGTACGGGCTCGCCTTTGCGGAACGCCGTCGGTGTGCCAAGGGATTCGGTATCACCGCATGAAGAACGCGACGATCCCTGCTCGGTTCCAGGACACCGCAGATGCCCGCCGTCGCTTCGGCGACCAGCTCGATCGCCTCGCCCCCTTCCTGCTCCGCGTCGATCCGGCGGCCGACGCCGTCGTGGAGGCGTTCGCGTCGATGCCCTCGGGCCAGGGCTTTGGCCTCCTCGAGGCCGCCCTCGCGCGCGGCGTCGACCACGTCGCCAGAGACGCCCCGGCCGAGCTGCGGGCGCTCTTCGCGGCGGTCGACCACGTGCCCCTCTGGGTGGACTGGGAGGCGGTGAACCGCGGCGGGACGGCGTTCCTGCGCACCGGCGTGCTCGGGGGGGTCCTGCTCGCGATGCAGGCGCTCCTCCTCGGGTACGCCTCGCCCGGAGGGAACAAGCCGCTCGTCTTCTCGGGGAGGCTCCGTGAGCAGGCCGGGCGTCGCCTCGGCGAGACGAGCCGGTTCGTTTACGCCGTGAGCCAGGCGAACGGCATGCGCCGCGCCGGCGAGGGCTTCGCGATCACCGTGAAGGTGCGCATCATGCACGCCCAGGTGCGGCGCCTCATCCGCGCGAGCGGCAGGTGGCAGACATCGCTCTGGGGCGAGCCGATCAACCAGCACGACATGGTCGCGACAGCGCTGCTCTTCTCGGTCGCGGTGCTCGACGGCTTCGACAAGCTCGGCTACCACATCCCGCCCGACCAGAAAGAGGATCTCGTCCATCTCTGGCGCTACGTGGCCTACGTCATCGGCGTCGAGCCGGAGCTCATCCCGGGGTCGTGCGCCGGGGCGAGGCGCCTGGCCGAGATGATCTTCGCCACGCAGGGCGCGCCGGACAACGACTCGCGCCTGCTCGTCGACGCGCTGGTCACCCACAGCATCCGCAGCGCGCGGAGCGACGGCGAGCGCCGGCGCGCCGAGCGGATCATGGCCATCTTCTGCTGCGTATCCCGCGCCGTCCTGGGCGAGGAGCTCGCCGAGCGGCTCGCGGTGCCGCGGCAGAGCTCGCTCCTCGCCGTGCCGCTGCTCCGCGCCGTCGCCGCCGCCTCGAGCCGCGCGCACGCGCTGCCGTCGCTGCAGGATTTCGCGCTCGGCCTCGGCGGCCGCTACTGGGAGCGCGCCATCGCGGTCGGCCTCGGCGGCCGTCCGGCCGACTTCGCCCCACCGGAGCGCTTCGCCGGCGACCGGCCCTGAGCGGGCGAACCGCTGCGGGGCCGCGCGGGCTCCGAGCGCGCCGCGTGCGGGCCTTCCGGAGGCCCCGCGCCAAGAGCTCGCCCGGCTGTCGGGGTTGAACCGCGCTCGGGTTCTGCGGTACGAGAGCTCCCTCATGGAGATCATCCCCTACGGCGGTTGGAAGCGCGCCGCGCGCCTCGTCTGTGGCGACACGGAGCTCGTCGTCACGCTCGACATCGGCCCGCGGATCATCCGGTACGGCGTCATCGGCGGTCCGAACGAGCTGTCCGAGATCCCCGAAGATCAGGGCGCGACGGGCGGGACCAGGTACAGGTTCTACGGTGGCCACCGGCTCTGGATCGGCCCGGAGGACGAGCAGCGGACGCTGCAGCCCGACAACGATCCGGTGGAGTATCGGGAGGAGAACGGCGCGCACGTGTTTCGCCCCGCGCCGGACAGGTACGGGATGCAGAAGGAGATCCGCATCACGGCGGACGCCGCGGCGGGCCGGTTCGTCCTCGATCATGCGATCGAGAACCACGGCGCCTATGCCGTCGAGCTCACGCCCTGGTCGCTCACCGTGATGGCGGGCGGCGGTGAGTGCCTGTTCCCTCACGCGCCGTTCTTCCCGCACCCCGACCGCCTCTTGCCGGCGCGGCCGCTCGTGCTGTGGCCGTACGTCGACATGACCGATCCCCGGTGGACCTGGGGCAAGCGCGTGCTCCGCCTGCGGCAGGTCGCCGGCGAGGCCCCGCAGAAGGTGGGTATGCTCGTGAGCCAGGGCTACGCGGCGTACGCGAACCACGGGAACGTGTTCCTGAAGCGGTTCCCGTTCGTCGAGGGCGCGACCTACCCGGACATGGGGGTCAATTTCGAGGCCTTCACGAACCAGGACATGCTCGAGGTGGAGTCGCTCGGCCCGCTGCAGCGCGTGGAGCCGGGCGCCCGCGCGCAGCACCGGGAGGCGTGGTATCTCCTGAAGGGCGCGCAGCCGCCCGCCGAGGACGGCGCGTGCGCGGCGTGGCTCGAGTCGCTCGCGGCGCAGCGTCCGCTGTGAACCGCAGGTCCTGAGCCCGCCGCGGGCTGGCTCACCGCCTGAGCGGCTCGTCGCCGGGCACCATGGGCCGTCAGTCGGGCGTGCGCTCGGCGCGCACCGGCTCGCTGGAGACGACGATGGGCGCGCTCCAGAGGTGCCTGTCGAGGAACGCCAGCACGCGCCGGTCGATCTCGGCGCCACGGAAGCCGTGCCCCCATGCTGCGACAGGGACGAGCACGCTCGGCGCGCCCGCGCGCAGGAGCGCCCTGTGCATCGCCTCCGAGAGGCGGTACGGAACCACCTCGTCGCGCGTGCCGTGCATCAACAGGAACGGGGGATCCCGCGCGTCGACATGGTGGATCGCGGAGGCCGAGCGCACGAGGTCCGCGCGCTCCGGCGGAGGGCCGTTGAAGAGCGGATCGAGCCGGCCATGCATCTCGGCGATCTCCTCGGGGGTGCTGGCCGAGGCGAAGAAGGCCTCCATGTCCGTCGGCCCGCAGAAGTTGACGACGGCCTGGACACGGCTCGACAGGGGCCTCGCGGGCGGCCGGGGATCCTGCGGAGACGGCAAGTCTCCCTCAATCGCAGCATCGCCGTCCGTCGTGCCGAGCATGCTCGCGATCTGACCGCCGGCAGACTCCCCCCAGACGGCGATGCGCTCCGGATCGATACCGTAGCGGCCTGCGGCGGCGCGCGCCCAGCGGACGGCGGCCCTGGCGTCGTGGAGCTGCGCGGGCCACGAGAAGGCCGGAGTGAAGCGGTACTCGATCGTGAGCCCGACGTAGCGGCCCGTCGCGACGAGCTGCGGGAGGAGCTCGTGGCCCTGCTCGCGCGTGCCCCGCCTCCAGCTCCCGCCGTGGATGTACACGACGGCCGGCAGGCGGGCCGCGCTCGGGCGATCAGGCCGGAGGACGTCGGCCAGCAACGCCTCGCCGCCAGCGCGGGTGTACTCGACGCCGCGCTCGACGACCACGGCGATCGGGCGCGGCGAGGCCGAGGCGGCTGCCCGCGGCTCCGGGGCGCCGGCGGTGGCCTGCGCGCCGGCGCAGCCAGAGAGCCCGGCGAGGAGCACCGCCGCGACAGCGATCGTGCGGGCGCGCCGATGCGCCTTGAGGTCTCGATCGCTCCGCATGCGCGACCCGACGAGGATACCGGGACGCAGCACGCAGAGCAGCAGGAAAGGAGGCTTCCCGGCGCGCCGCGCGCTCGGCCCGTGGCGCGCTCGCGCGGCGTCGCGCGCCGCGGCGTCCGGTGCGCCGAAAGGCGGAGCGGCCGCGGCGCCGCGCGGAAGGCTTTGCTCGTCCCGCGCGCTCGGCTATGCGGAGGCTCATGCCGCTCCACCCCCTCGCGGGCCGTAAAGCCCCGCCCGATGTGCTGATCGATCCGGACAAGCTGCGCGCGCAGTACTACAGCGAGGTCCCCGACCCGAGCGACCCGCAGCAGCGCGTCGCCTTCGGCACCTCCGGTCACCGCGGCTCGGCCGCGCGGCGCAGCTTCAACGAGGCCCACGTCCTCGCGATCGCCCAGGGCATCTGCGACTACCGCGCGAAGCAGGGCACGACGGGATCGCTCTACCTCGGCATGGACACGCACGCGCTCTCGGAGCCGGCGCAGCGCTCCGTCATCGAGGTCTTCGCGGCCAACGGCGTCGACGTCCTCTTCGCCGAGCACAACGGCGTCACGCCGACGCCGGTCATCTCGCACGCGATCCTCACCCAGAACCGCGGGCGCACCTCGGGGCTCGCCGACGGCGTGGTGATCACGCCCTCGCACAACCCGCCCGACGACGGCGGCATCAAGTACAACCCGCCCAACGGAGGGCCCGCCGACACCGCCGTCACCGGCTGGATCGAGGACCGCGCCAACGAGCTGCTCCGCGCCGGCAACGCGGGCGTGAAGCGCATCCCCTACGAGACCGCGCTGCACGCGTCGACGACCCACCCGTACGATTACATCGGCTCCTACGTCGCCGATCTCGGCAACGTCGTGGATCTCGAGGCCGTGCGCGGCGCCAAGCTGCGCCTCGGCGTCGACCCGCTCGGCGGCGCGAACATCGCGTACTGGGCGCCGATCGCCGAGAAATTCGGGCTGGATCTGACCGTGGTGAACCAGGCCATCGACCCCACCTTCAGCTTCATGCCCCTCGATCACGACGGCAAGATCCGCATGGACTGCTCGTCGCCGCACGCGATGGCGAACCTCATCGCGCTCAAGGACGACTACGATCTCGCGTTCGGCAACGACGCCGACTCGGATCGCCACGGCATCGTCACGCGCAGCGCCGGGCTGATGAACCCGAATCACTACCTCGCCGTGGCGATCTCCTATCTGTACCAGAACCGCCCGCACTGGCGGCCTGACGCGGCCGTGGGCAAGACGCTCGTCTCGAGCAGCATGATCGACCGGGTGGCGAAGCACCTCGGCCGCCCGCTGCGCGAGGTGCCGGTCGGCTTCAAGTGGTTCGTCGACGGGCTGCTCGACGGCTCGCTGGGCTTCGGCGGCGAGGAGAGCGCGGGGGCCTCGTTCCTGCGGCGCAACGGGCAGGTGTGGTCGACGGACAAGGACGGCATCCTTCTCGACCTGCTCGCCGCCGAGATCCTCGCGCGCACCGGCCGCGACCCCGCCGAGCACTACCGCGACCTGACCGAGCGCTTCGGCGCGCCGCTCTACACCCGCATCGATGCGCCCGCCACGCCGAGCCAGAAGAGCGTGCTCAAGAAGCTCTCTCCCGACGCGGTCCGCGCCACCTCCCTCGCGGGCGAGCCGATCACCGCGAAGCTCACGCGCGCGCCCGGCAACGGAGGCGAGATCGGCGGGCTCAAGGTCGTCGCCGAGAACGGCTGGTTCGCCGCGCGGCCCTCGGGCACCGAGGACGTCTACAAGATCTACGCCGAGAGCTTCAAGGACCAGGCGCACCTCGATCGCGTGCTCGACGAGGCGCGCGCGATGGTCGCCGACGCCCTGTCGGTCACGTGAGCCCGGGCGCGGCGGCGCCGTGAGGACGCGGCGCCGGATCGCCGGGTCAGAAGAGCGACAGCTGCCGCCGCGCGCCGGTCATCGCGTCGAAATCGGGCCCGCCCAGCCACCGCAGCACCGAGTCCGCGATCGGCTTGAGCTGCTGCGACACGTAATGGTCGTAGTCCGGCGGCGCGGTCGTCTGGCCCGCCGGCTCGGGGCCCGCGCGCGTGATCACGTAAGCCACGATCCGCCCCACGTCCCCGCTCAGCTTGCGGGCCGCCTTCACGTGCGGCGGCGTCGTCTTCGTGTAGGCGCCGAGCGGCTTGCGCAGCGCCTTCTTGTACACGAGCTCCGCGTCGAACCGCCCCGCGCGCAGCTCCGTCACGAAGGCCCGCACGAAGCCCTCGACAGGGCGATCGTGGAACACGAGATCGAGCAGCTCCCGCTGGAAGCGCCGCGCCACGGCGCTCGCGTCCCGCCGGACCGCCTCGAGCCCGACGATCTCGAGCTTGCCGCCGCCCTCGCCGGCGACGAGGCCCGCATACCGCTTCTTGCTGCCCTGCGCGGCGCCGCGCAGCTCGGGCAGGAGGAAGCGCGCATAGACCTTCTCGAACTCGAGCTCCAGCCGGCTCTCGCACCCGAAGGTCCTCCCGATCTCGGCGGCGACCGACCCCGAGACGGCGTCGCGGAGCTCCTCGGCGCGGGCGGCGGCGCGCGCGGTGTCCGGCTCGCCGAGATCGACGAAGAGCGAGTCGGTGTCGCCATAGAGGACCCGGTGTCCGGCCTTCCGCACCGCCTCGGCCGTCAGCCGGATGACGTGCTGGCCAGCGCCCGTGATGGCGTTCGCGACGGCCGGAGAGAACAGGCGCGACGCCGGGGAGCCGAGCACGCCGAAGAGCGAGTTCATGAGGATCTTGATCGCCATCGCGCCCCGCTCATCGCCCGCCCGCCGCGCATCCGCCCGCTCGTCCCAGAGCCGCGCCACGAGCTCGGGGAGGATGCCCGGCTCGCCGCGCCGGAACGCCGCCCCGCCCGGCGTCACGATGAGCGCCTCGGGCGGCGCGCCGTCCCCGGCCACGAACGTCAGCGGATCGATGTTGAAGGTGCGAATGAGGCTCGGATAGAGGCTCTTGTAATCGTACACAACGATGTTGCGGTACAGCCCCGGGAGCGGCTCGAGCACGAGGCCGCCGGCGATCTCGACCTCCTCGTCCGGCGCCTCCCTCGACACCGACGGCGCCACCTTGCCGCGGGCGCGGAGCGCGGGCAGGTACAGCGAGTCGATCGCGGCGATCTGCGCGCCCACGCGGTCGAGCTGCATGCCCGTGAGCAGGCTCCTCCGCACCGAGAGCTCGATCAGCCCGGTCTTCTCCAGCAGATCCCGGACGAGGCGGGCGTCCTCGAGGTTGTAGGCCGCGAGGCGGGCCGGGTCGTCACGGTACGACGCCTCGATCTGGGCGCCCCGGTCCTCGGACCCGAACAGCTTGCCGCGCCCGAGGATCGTCTGCGCGGCGGTCTCGAGGCGGTAATCGTCGAGGCGCATGAAGGCGCTGCGGACGAGCGCGAGGCCGTCGAGCACCACGCGCCCCGGGAGGATGGCGCGCGCCTCGCGCGAGAAGCCCGGATCGCGCAGGATCGCGATCTCGTCAGCGCCTCGCCCGAGCGCGCACGAGAGCCCGGCGCGGCGGCAGTAGCGCTGGAGGGCGGGCAGATCGAAGTCGGGGATGTTCCAGCCGGTGAGGACGTCGGGATCCGCCTTCGCGACATACGCGAGGAACCGCTCGAGGAGCGACCGCTCGTCGGGAAAGCGCTCGACGTAGGCGGGCAGGCCGCCGGGCACGGGCTCGTCGCGGACGAGGAGGCAGCGCTCGCCGCCCGCCCCCGCGAGGCCGATTGAGAAGAGGTGCTCGCCGTCGAGGCTCGTCTCGATGTCGAGCGACAGCACGCGCAGCGCCGGCACGAAGGTCGCGGGGACGAGCTCGGGGTTGCGGTACACGCGCCCGACGCCCGGGCGGAGCTCGAACGGCCCGGACACCGCGAACGCCCCGCGGACGCCGCGATCGATGAGGAAGCGGTAGGCGAAGCGCACGTCCGCCTCGAGGGCGTCGGCCCCGGCCTCGGCCAGCCTGTCGCGCAGCGCCGCGACGTCCCGCGGGTGCGCGGCGTCGATGCGCAGGACCGGCTCGCCGTCGAGCGTCTCGAGCGCCTCCGGGGAGACGCGGTTGCCCGCGAGCCGCCGCGCGATGTCCGCGTCGCTCTCGCGCACGAAGAAGTAAGGCCTGAACCGGTCCTCGATGACGAGCGCCGGGGTGCCGTCCTCCATCACCGCGTACAGATGGATTTCCGGGCAACCGGCGACGACCCGGGTTGTGGGCGTGAGGATGAAGCCGCGGTCAGGCATGTGCGGGTGCGCGGAGGCCTCCGTGCGAGCTCGTCGCCGGCGCGCGGACGGCCCGGGACCGCTCCGCGCCACGCCGCACTTGACCACCGGGGCGGCCCCCCCGCAAGCCCCTCTCGCCCCCCGCGCCCGGGATTTCCCGGAGGAGCGCGAGGGCCGAGGGAGCCGGCCTCCGCCGGAGAGGACGCCTTTCGCGGAGGCGATCTCTCTCGCATGGAGGACGGCGAAGACTCCCTCTTCGCCGTGAAGGCCTGAGACGCGGCGACGAGCGCTCGCCGGGTGCGCGGCGATCGCCCGCCCTGCGCGTCTCGAGGTGAGCAGCGCGGTCGCGCCGATTCCGTCGAGAGCGGGTCCGCCGCTTGCTTGATGTTTGGGACGTCGTGAACCGCGGGCGTCCATGGATGGGTCCGTGAAGCGCGCCGTGGAAATCAAGGAAGGGAATTGACCATGATGCGTCATCATTTCAAGCATCGCGTCGCGGTGATCGCCGCGCTCGCCGCGAGCGTCATCGCCAGCTCCGCGCACGCGACCGGGCGGGGAGGTTACGCTCAGCAAGGTGCGCAGATCTCCCAGCAGCAGCAGCGGCCGCAGCAGCAGAGGCCGCAGCGCGCGCAGGCCCAGGTGTCGGACGGCGCCATCGCCGGGATCATCTCGGCCAGCAACCAGATCGAGATCACCCTGGCGACGATCGCCCGCAAGCAGGCGCGGTCGCGCGAGGTCAAGGATTTCGCCAGGGAGATGCTCGAGTCCCACACCCAGACGGAGCGCCGTCTGAGCGCGCTTCTCCGGAGTCTCAGGATCGAGGTGCAGCCGACGCGGGTGAGCGCGATGCTCGTCGGGCACTCGCCGGTCTTCGCGAATTACCTCCGCAAACAGCCGGCCAAGAAATTCGACCAGGTGTTCATGGCCACCCAGGTGATGACGCACCGCTACGCCCTGCGGATGCTGGACGAGCAGCTCCTCCCGAAGGCGGAAGCGCCGGCCCTGAAGGAGGAGCTCCAGCGCATTCGTGATGAGGTGGCGAGCCACCTGGAGCATGCGCAGACGATCCTGGCGACGCTGGAGAAGCGGCAGGGCACGCCGTCAGAGCAGGGTCGCTAGCTCCCCGCTCTTTCCAGCGCGACACCGCCAGGACGCCAGGAGCTCTCGAGAGAGAGATATATCTCTCTCTTGACGTCCCGGGCGCCCTGGCGGTTCAACCTCTCTCTCGCGGTTCCCGTCCTCCCGGGATCAACCATCGTCCCGTGAAGACCGCTCCCTCCGTGGCCCGGCGTCAGGGGGCGAACACCGCGCGCATGCACCCTTCGGCGCGCTCGTCGAACAGCCGGTATCCGCGCGGCCCGTCGTCCAGGCACATCCGGTGCGTCACGAGGTACGACGGATCGAGGTCGCCGCGCTGCATGAGCTCGAGCAGCCTCGGGATGTACCGCTGTCCGTGCTGCTGTCCGGTCCTGACGATCAGCGCCTTGTTCATGAGCGCGCCGAGCGGGATCTTGTCGGCGAACCCGGAATAGACGCCCACGATCGACACCGTGCCGCCCTTGCGGCAGGCCAGCATCGCCTCGCGCACCACGAGCGGGCGGTCGTTCTGCAGCCGGAACGTCTGCTTCACCCGGTCGTACGCGTACTGCAGGCCCGTGCCGTCGGCCTCCATGCCGACCGCGTCGATGCAGGCGTCGGGGCCGCGCCCGCCCGTCATCTCGCGGAGCGCCTCCTGCACGTCGACCTCGGCGTAGCTCAGGACCTCGGCGCCCCCGTGCGCCTTCGCCATCGCCAGGCGGTCCGGGACCCTGTCGATCGCGATCACGCGCTCGGCGCCGAGGAGATAGGCGCTCTTGATCGCCATCTGACCGACGCCGCCGCACCCCCACACGGCCACGACCTGGCCCGGGCGGATGTCGCAGAGCTCGGCCGCCATGTAGCCCGTCGAGAGCGCGTCGGAGGCGAACAGGGCGCTCTCGTCCCGCACCCCGTCGGGCACCTTGAACGCGCCGTGATCCGCGAACGGCACGCGCACGTACTCGGCGTGGCTCCCCGCGACCCCCCCGAAGGCGTGCGAGTAGCCGAAGATCGCGGCCGTCGTGTCCCCGAACACCCGGTCCGCCACCACGTGGTGAGAGTTCGAGTTCTCGCAGAGCGACCACAGCTCGCTCTGGCAATACGCGCACCGCCCGCACCCGATGATGGACGCCACGACCACCCGATCGCCCCGCTGCACCCGCTTCACCTCGGCGCCGGTCTCCACGACCTCGCCGAGGAACTCGTGCCCGAGGATGTCTCCCTCCTTCATCGTCGGGACGTACCCGTGGAGCAGGTGCAGATCCGAGCCGCAGACCGACGACAGCGAGACGCGGACGATGGCGTCGTGCGGGCCGAGGAGCCTCGGCTCCGGCACCGACTCGACGACGACGTCATTCACCCCGTTCCAGCAGATCGCTCGCATGATCACATCCTTTCACGGCCTGTTCGGCCGGACGGCTGCCCCACCGTCGTCGGGATCTCTCCGATCTCGATCCATTGCCTCAACCGCCGCAGATCGCCCCGCAGCCGCCGCCTCGGGACCTCCGCGAGCAGCGCGCCGGCCGCGCGGGCGAGCCGCCCCCTCGGCCGCGCGCCGGGCAGGACCACCCGGATCTCCGTGCCCCGCGCTCCCGGCGCCTCGGCGAGCGACACGAGCCCTGTCCTCCCGCGCTCCCGGCCTTCCATGCCGGACGTCCAGATCGTCGAGGTCCCCTCGGCCACGCCCCTCTCCACGCGCGCGACCCGCTGCAGGTAGCGCCGCACGCCCTCCGCGTCGTACAGCGCGCACAGCACCGCCGCGCGCGCCCGGCTCACCGTGACGCTGCTCGCGATCCGCGGCGCGTGCGCCCCGAGCGCCCGCAGCACCGGCGCCGCCATCTCGACCCCGAGCGCCGGCCGCTCCTCGGAAAGCCCGGAGATCCGCTCGAAGGCGCGGTATGCCGCCGTCTCCACGCGGCTCCAGAGCCGCCTCGCGATTCCCCTCCTTCGCGGCAGCGGCGCGCACGGCGCGCCCGGCCCTGCGGCGAACACCTGCGCTCCCGGCGAGGCCCTCTCCTGCTCCGGCGGGGGCGCGCCCTCGCTCGCGCTCCGCTCCCGGTCCGCGCTCTGCTCCGCCCGTTGCGCCGCGGCGCGCGCTCGCAGGACAGCCTTCTTTTTTGCCATCTTTCCCCCCTCGATCCTCGTCCAGAGAGCCCGCGAAGGCGCGTTGCAAGCAGGCGGCCACTCGCGATGATCCAGCCGCTCACGTCGCAACGATGCTCCGAACACTCCACCGCCGTTGCGAGCGGCCCCAGCAAGGAGCTCCGCGCGAGCGCTCCCTTTCGCGGCGTACGCGAGAAAGACGGATTGCAGCGTGGAGAGAAGAAGGTTGCGGTGCCTGAAATTCCGGGCAATACTCGGCGCGCCAGGACGCTCCTTAACTCACATGATGTCCGGCTTAAGGCGACTCCTGATTGGCATTGGGCGGATTACGGAGACTCGAACGTATGAAGACTAGAGTTTTTCTGCGCGGATTTAACTTGGCGATCGCCGGGCTGGCCGTGGCGGCGTTCGCGGCGTGCGGCGACGACGGCGGCGGCGGCGGCTCCGGGGGCGCGGGCGGCGCGGGCGGCGCGGGCAGCACCACCTCGGGCACCGTGGACCCGTCGACCACGGCGACGACGGGGACCACGGAGCCCACCACCTCGAGCACGACGGCCGCGAGCAGCTCGGCGACGACGGGCACGGGCGGCGGCCCCCAGACGATCGAGATGATCGATGACATGGAGGACGGCGACAACGCCCTCCTGCCCGCGGGGGGTCGGGTCGGCTACTGGTACACCTTCAATGACGGGACGGAGGGGGCCACGCAGAATCCTCCGCCCGATCCGGACGGGACCGGGGAGACGCCTTTCACCATGGCGGAGCTCGATCCGGCGCGCGGGCAGAGCGCGCACGCGGCGCGCTCCTGGGGCACGGGCTTCGAGGACTGGGGCATCGGGTTCGGCTTCGATCTGAGCAGCGCGGAGGGGGCCAAGACCGAATATGACGCCTCGACGTACGCCGGAATCACGTTCTGGGCCAAGGTCGGTCCGGGCTCCGGCACGGGCGCGGTCGTCCTGATCTCGGACCCGGGCACGGACCCGGTCGGCGGTGCCTGCTCCGACCAGTGCGACCCGTGGAAAAAGGACCTCGCCGTCACCGAGGAGTGGCAGCAGTTCACCATTCCTTTCGCCGACATGAAGCAGGGCGGCTGGGGCGATCCGGCGGGCACCGAGCAGATCGACGCGGCGAAGCTCTACTCCATCCAGTTCCAGATCACCGACGCGGCCTCGTTCGACCTCTACATCGACGACCTCGGCTTCTACAACTGAGCGCCCTCGCGCCGGCCTCTCCCCAGGGGCCGGCGCGCCGCGGGCCGTCATTCATTCTGCACGTCTTGCGCTCCCAGCTGGCCCGGGCGACGGCGACGGCGACGACTGCCCGCGCAGCTCGCCCATGCGCCGCCCGTGCGCCGCCGGAAATAAGTGCTTGCATCTCGGGCGTGTCCCGGGCAAACATGGCCGCGCTTCCGCACCTGCGTCCAGGACAATGCCTCTCCTCGAGCTCGCATCGATAACGAAGCAGTTCCCGGGCGTGAAAGCCCTCGACGGCGTCTCGTTCGACCTCCAGGAGGGCGAGATTCACGCCCTCTGCGGCGAGAACGGCGCGGGCAAGAGCACCCTCATCAAGACCCTGTGCGGCTACTACCCGGCCGGCACGTACGGCGGCGAGATCCGCTTGAACGGCCGCGTCGTGGAGTTCAGCAGCATGCGCGACGCCGAGGAGCACCGGATCGCGCTCATCGCGCAGGAGCTCGCGCTCGTCCCCGACCTCACCGTGGCCGAGAACCTGGTGCTCGGGCGCGAGCCCGTCCGGGGAGGGCTCATCGACTGGGACGCGGTGCGGGCGGTGGCGCGGCAGGCGCTCGCGCGCGTGGGGCTCGACGTCGACCCCGAGCGCCCGATCAAGGACCTTGGCATCGGCCAGCAGCAGATGGTCGAGATCGCGAAGTCGCTGCTCAAGGACGCGAAGATCCTCGTCCTCGACGAGCCCACGGCGGCGCTCACCGACTCCGGCGTGAGGACGCTGCTCGGCCTGCTGCGCGACCTGCGCGCCCGCGGCGTCTCCTGCATCTACATCAGCCACCGTCTCGAGGAGGTCTTCGAGATCGCCGATCGCATCACCGTCCTCCGGGACGGCAAATCGATCACGACGCAGACGCGGACCGAGCTCTCGCCGGACAAGGTCATCTCGTTCATGGTCGGGCGCGAGGTGACGAACCTCTATCCCTGCCCGCCGCCGCCGGAGGGTCCTGTCGCGCTCTCGGTCGAGCGCTGGTCGGTCGAGGACGCGGGGCACCCCGGGCGGTTCGTGCTGCGCGACGTGAGCTTCGAGGTGCGCGCCGGCGAGGTGCTGGGCGTCGGCGGCCTCATGGGCGCCGGGCGCACCGCGCTCGTCTCGACGATCTTCGGCGCGGCCCAGAGCCGCGTCACCGGCGCGATCTCGGTCTGCGGAGGGCCCGCCTCGCCGCCGTTCACGGCGCCCGCCCGGGCCATCGACGCGGGCATCGCGCTCGTCAGCGAGGATCGCAAGCGCTACGGCCTCGTGCTCGAGGCGACCCTCCTCGACAACATCACGCTCGCGACCCTGCGCCGGTTCGTGAAGGGGCTCTTCCTCGATCACACCGCGCGGGAGGCCACGGCGGTCGAGCAGATGAGGGCGCTCAGGACCAAGGCGCCGGGGCCGCTCGCGCTCGCGAACCAGCTCTCGGGCGGCAACCAGCAGAAGATCGTCATCGGCAAGTGGCTGATGACGGGGCCGCGCGTGCTCCTGCTCGACGAGCCGACCCGGGGCATCGACGTCGGGGCGAAGGCGGAGATCTACCAGCTGATTCACAAGCTCGCTTCGGACGGGCTCGCCGTGGTGCTCGTCTCCTCCGATCTGCCGGAGCTGCTCGGCATGAGCCACCGCGTGCTGGTGCTCACCCAGGGCAGGGCGACCGCCTGCCTCGACCGGAAGGACGCCACCGCCGAGCGCGTGATGGCTGCAGCAACGAGGAAGGTGACGGAATGAGCGAGGCGAAGCTTCGCGTGCGTATCCCCTGGCGCGCCCTCTCGATGGTGGGCTCGCTCATCGCGATCTGGGTCGCCTTCTCGATCACGACCGACGGCACGTTCGTGACGTCGCGCAACCTGACGCTGCTCGCGCGGCAGATGTCGGTGACCTCGATCCTGGCCATCGGCATGGTGATGGTCATCGTCGCGGGGCAGATCGACCTCTCGGTGGGCGCCCTGGCCGGCCTGCTCGGCGCCACGTCGGCGATCATCTACGTGAACCTCGACTGGCCGCTGCCGGCGGCCTTCCTCCTGCCGCTCGCCCTCGGGGCGTTCCTTGGCTTCGTGCAGGGGACGCTCGTGGCGCGGCTGCGCATCCCTCCCTTCATCGTCACGCTCGGCGGGATGCTCATTTTCCAGGGCGCCATGCTCGGCACCACCGGGGGCGTCTCCGTGTCGCCGGCGCGGCCCTACCTGTTCGTCGGCCAGGCGTACGTGCCGCACGCGCTCGGCTGGGCGGGCGCGGGCCTCCTCTCCGTCGTGCTGCTGTACAAGGCGGTGCGCGCGACCGGCTCGGCGCGCCTCCCGTGGCTCGGGCTCACCGCGTTCACCCTCGCGTTCGCCGCGCTGATGAACTCCTACCAGGGGGTCCCGTTCCCCGTGCTGGTCGTCATCCTGCTCGCGGCCGCGTTCACGGTGCTGGCGAGGCACACGACGTTCGGGCGGCACCTCTACGCGATCGGCGGCAACCGCGAGGCGGCCTTTTACTCCGGCATCAACATCGATCGTCACCTCATCGCGGTGTTCACGCTGATGGGCGTGATGGCGGCCATCGCGGGCATCGTGCTCACCGCCCGGGTCGGCTCGGCGACCTCGGACGCCGGCCGGATGATGGAGCTCGACGCCATCGCGGCCGCCGTGATCGGCGGCACGTCGCTCCTCGGCGGGCAGGGCACCATCTGGGGCGCGCTGCTCGGCGCGCTCGTCATGGCCTCGCTCGACAACGGCATGAGCCTGATGAACACCGAGAGCTTCTGGCAGCCGATCATCAAGGGCGTGATCCTCATCCTCGCCGTCGGCATCGACATGGCCAGCCGCAAATCCCGCTCCCACTGAGCGGCGGCTCACCCGCTTCGGATACGGGCCCATCTCGACGTTTTCGGTGCTCGGCGTACTGGAGTACGCCTGTGCGCCGAAAACGCCGATCTGGGCCCGTCTCCTGTGCGGGTGAGCCGCCGCTCGGGGGCTCGTGAGAGGGCGGTCGGGGGGCTCGTGAGAGGGCGGTCGGGGGGCTCGTGAGTTGGGGGGCAGGGGCTCGTGAGCCGCCGTTCGGGGGCTCGTGAGCTGGCGGTCGGGGGGCTCGTGAGCTGGGGGGCGGGAGGTGGGGGTCTGTCCGGCGCATAGAGGGGGCGGAGAGGAAGAGTTGCGTCTGGTGCGACGGGGGGCCGTCGGTCGCATCCAATCGGCACCTGCAGAGGGCATGGACCGGCAGGAGGACGAGGAGGACGCATGGCCGACCAAGGGAAGAAGAATGAAAGCCCGAACATCGCCCCGAACAGCAAGGTCGCAAGCCTGGAACCCCACCGCGAGGACCTGACAGGCACCATCCTCTCGACAGACCAGGGCATCCGGATCGACAGCACCGATGACTCCCTCAAGGCTGGGGCCAGAGGGCCATCCCTCCTTGAGGATTTTCATCTACGGGAAAAGATCACGCATTTTGATCATGAGCGGATCCCGGAGCGCGTCGTCCACGCGCGGGGCTCGGGGGCGCACGGGTACTTCCAGGTCTATGAGCCGATGGCCGAGTACACGAGGGCAGGGTTCCTTCAGGACCCGAGCGCCAAGACGCCGGTCTTCGTCCGGTTCTCCACCGTGGTCGGCTCGCGCGGGTCGGCAGACACAGTCCGCGACGTGCGCGGCTTCGCGACGAAGTTCTACACCGAGGAGGGGAACTTCGATCTCGTCGGCAACAACATCCCGGTCTTCTTCATTCAGGACGGCATCAAGTTCCCGGACGTCATCCACGCGCTCAAGCCGGAGCCGGACCGGGAAATCCCACAGGCCTCGTCCGCTCACGACACCTCCTGGGACTTCATCTCGCTGATGCCGGAGTCGACCCACATGGCCCTGTGGGTGCTCTCGGATCGCGCCATCCCGCGGAGCTTCCGCATGATGGAGGGCTTCGGCGTCCACAGCTTCCGCTTCGTCAACGCGCTGGGCAAATCGCGCTTCGTCAAGCTGCACTGGAAGCCGCTCCTCGGCGTGCACTCCCTCGTCTGGGACGAAGCGCAGGAGCTCGCCGGCAGAGACCCGGACTACCACCGCCGCGACCTCTGGGACGCCATCGAGCGGGGGGACTACCCCGAGTACGAGCTCGGGGTGCAGATCATCGAGGAAGAGGACGAGTTCGCCTTCGACTTCGATCTGCTCGACGCGACGAAGATCGTGCCGGAGGAGCTCGTGCCAGTGCGCCGCATCGGCAAGCTGACGCTGAACCGCAACCCGGACAACTTCTTCGCCGAGACCGAGCAGGTCGCATTCCACACGGCCAACGTCGTGCCCGGGATCGACTTCTCCGACGATCCCCTGCTCCACATCCGGAATTTCTCGTACCTCGACACCCAGCTCCTCCGGCTCGGCGGCCCGAACTTCCCGCAGATCCCCATCAACCGCCCCCTCGCCCCAGTGCACAACCAGAACCGGGACGGCTTCATGCAGCAGCGGATCAAGCAGGGCCGCGCACACTACCTCCCGAACTCGCTCGCCGGCGGCTGCCCTGTGACGGCGTCGTGGCAGACGGGCGCCTTCGTGCACTACCCCGAGCGGGTCGTCGGGCTCAAGCTGCGCGAGCGGAGCGAGAGCTTCAAGGACCACATCACCCAGGCGAGGCTCTTCTGGAACAGCCTCTCTGTGCCCGAGAAGAGACACCTGGTCAGCGCGGCGCGCTTCGAGCTCGGCAACGTGGCGACCCGGGACGTCCGCGAGCGCATGGTCGCGCGGCTCGGCGAGGTCGACGCTCAGCTCGGCAGGCTCGTCGCCGAGGGCCTCGGCGTCGCCCCGCCCGCGGGCCAGCCTCAGGCGCCCTCGAAGGGCGGGGCCGCGGGCAAGCGCTCCGTGGACGCATCACCGGCGCTCAGCATGGAGAACACGGTGAAGAACACGGTGAAGAGCCGGCTCGTCGCCGTGCTCGCGGCCGACGGGTTCAGCGGCGCCGAGCTCGCGGCGGTGCGGGCGGCGCTCGCGGCGGCCGGGGCGCATGCGCAGGTCGTGTCGACGCGCCTCGGACCGATCCTCGGGGACGACGGGAGCACCGTGGAGGCGGACAGGACGCTGCTCACGACGAAATCCGTCATGTTCGACGCGGTCTACGTCCCCGGCGGGCGCGCCAGCGTCGAGGCGCTCGCGGCGATCGGCGAGGCGGTCCACTTCGTCAACGAGGCGTTCAAGCACTGCAAGGCGATCGGGGCGACGGGCGACGGCGTCGCGCTCCTCTCGTCGTCGCTCATCCGCGGCGTGGCGCTCGCCGACACGCCGGCCGCAGGCCCGCTCCTCTCCGACAAGGGCGTGATCACCCTGCGCGATCCCGCCGGGCTCACGCCGTTCACCCACGAGCTCCTCCGGGCGATCGCGCAGCACCGCCACTGGGACCGCGAGGACATCGCCCAGATCCCCGCCTGATATCTCGTCGGCGAGGCAGATCCCTGGCAGGATCTCTGACCCGCGGTGCTAGGGCGCCCCGAGCTCCGCGATCTCCTGCTCCAGCTGCTCCCACTCGGCCATGAGCGCGTCGATGCGCGGCCCGAGCGCCTCGTCCTCGGCGTTCAGCGCCGCGATCTCCGCCTGCCCCGTGCGCTCGAAGAACCCGTCGCCGCAGTAGAGGTCGTGGATCGCCTTCTTCCGCGCCTCCGCCGCCTCGATCGCCGCGAGCACCTTGTCGCGCCGCCCCGGGAGCTCCTTCTGCCGGTTGCGCCGCCGCTTCTGCTCCTCCCACGAGCCGCCCGCCTCGGGCGCGGTGGCCGCCTTCTGGTGCTCGCGCTTCGCCTTGAGCACCACCGTGTCGGCGTCGAGGTGATCGTCGCCGCAGCCGGTCAGGTACTCCTCGTAGGTGCCCAGGAAATCGCGCGGCCCAGCCGTCGTGACCTCGAGGATGCGCGTCGCCAGCTCGGACACGAAGAAGCGATCGTGCGAGACGAAGAGCACCGTCCCCTCGAAGGCCTTGAGCCCCTCGACGAGCCCGTGGATCGCCTCGAGATCGAGATGGTTTGTCGGCTCGTCGAGCACGAGCACGTTGGGCCGCTCGACGAGGATCCGGCAGAAGATGAGCCGCGCCGCCTCGCCGCCGGAGAGCGAGCCGACGCTCTTCTCCACGTCGTCGCCCGAGAACAGCGCCTTGCCGAGCTGGCCGCGGACGTAGCTCGGCGACTCGTCAGGGCACGCCTCCCACAGGAAGGAGAGCGGCGTCATCGATCCGTCGACGAGCAGCTCGCGGTGATCCTGGGCGAAGTAGCCGACGCGCACCTCGTGCCCCCACGACGCGCCGCCGGCGTCGGGCGCCAGGCGATCCACGAGGATCTTGAGCAGCGTGGATTTGCCGAGCCCGTTCGGCCCGATCACCGCGACCCGCTCGCCCCGCCGCACCGACAGCGACACGTCGCGCAGCACCTGCTTGTTGCCGTACGCCTTCGAGATGCCCCGCGCCTCGAGCACGTCGCGCCCGCTCGGCCGCTGGACCGCGAACCGGAACGACGGCGTGCGCCGCGACGTGTCGGCGAGCTCCTCGACCTCGATCTTCTCGATCTGCTTGAGCCGGCTCTGCGCCTGGCGCGCCTTGGTCGCCTTGGCGCCGAACCGCTCCACGAACGCGCGCTTGTCGGCGATGATCTTCTCGGCGCGCGCGATCTCGGCCTGCTTGCGCTCGCGGATCGCCTGCTTCTCGACCACGAAGGCGGCGTAGTTGCCCGTGTAGAGCGTGATGGTCTCGTAGTCGACGTCGAGGATGTGCGTGGCGACGTTGTCGAGGAAGCGCTGGTCGTGCGAGATGACGACGGCGCACCCCTTGTAGCCGGCGAGGAACTTCTCGAGCCACCGGATCGACAGGATGTCGAGGTGGTTCGTGGGCTCGTCGAGCAGGAGCACGTCCGAGCCGCCGAGGAGGACCTGGGCGAGGAGCACGCGCAGCTTGAAGCCGCCCGACAGCGTGGAGAGCGACCTGCGGTGGGCCTCCACGGGGATGCCGAGCCCCTCGAGGACGGCGCTCGCGCGCGCCTCCAGGGTGTAGCCGTCGTGGGCGCGGATGCGGTCCTCCAGGTCGGCGACCCGGCCGGCGTCGCCGCCTTCCTCCGCGAGGTGGCGCGACTCGACGAGCGCGTCCCAGACGACGCGATCGCCCATCATCGCGAGATCCAGGATGATCTGGTCGTCGTCGAGGAACCGGTCCTGCCGGAGCACGCCCACGCGGGCGTCCTTCGGCAGGCTGACGTTCCCCTCGGTCGCGGGCTCGTCGCCGGCCACGATCTTGAGGAAGGTGGTCTTCCCCGAGCCGTTGGCGCCCACGAGGCCGTAGCGGGACCCCGGGTTCAGCTTGAGCGAGACGCCCTCGAAGAGGGTCCGATCACCGAAGGATTTCGCGAGGTTGGACGTTCCGAGCATGGCGCTTTGGGGGCTTGGGCCGCGCGGCGCGGCGCGCGCCGTCAGGAGCGGCGCGGTGCGCGGCGCCGCGGGGGGCAGAGGCATAGCACTGCGCCCCGGGAGAGCGGGGGGTTCGTGCGCCGCCGCGGTCGTCTACGGGCGCCATGCGTCGCCGCGGGAGCCCCACAGGCGCGGAGCGCGCCCGGCGAGGCCCCGGCGGCCGGACGGCGGCGCGTCAGTCGACGCGCTCGCACGCCACCTTGTCCGAGGCGGCGTCCTTGTTGTTCCCGTCGTTGCACTCGTTGATCGCGCCGTCCGGGTCGACGGCGCCGTAGATCAGGATCGAGAGGTTCCACGGGAACTTGGCGATGGTGGCGGTGAGGCTCACGCTCGCCCCCGGCGCGATCGGCCCCGCGACGACCTCCTCGTGGAGCACCGTCCCGCCCTGACCGGGATCGCCGGCGTAGTACCGGATCCGCACGTCGCTCGCGGGCGCCGAGCCGGCGTTTGTGATCGTCGTCGGGACGTCGACCTCCTGCGTGTTGCACTTCACGTCGCTCACCCGGCCGATCTCGATCTGGAGGTCCGGCAGCGCGTCGCCCTCGTCCACGACAAGGATCTGCTCGTTGTTGCCCTCGTTGCACTCGCGCTCGATGGCGCCCTCGTCGACGACCGCGCGCACGCGGCCGGGCAGCGTCGCCAGCGGGCTGTTCGCGGCGTTGTAGCTCACCGTGAGGAGCAGCGAGCTGTGCGGCTCGATGCTTGTCTGGAGGACCGCCTCCAGCGGGACGAGGGTCTCGTCGAGGAGCGGCTCCCAGCCGTCGGCGGCGTCCCACTCGCCGTAGAAGCTGAGGACGACGCCGGGGCCCACGCGCAGATCGCCGTCGTTCTTCACGCGCACGGTGATCTCGACGTGGTCGGTGAGCTCGCCGCAGGCCGCGTCGGGCGACGAGATCTGGATGGCGTCCAGCGCGAGGTCCGGCGCGATCCCGTACGACCGCGGGTTCGAGCGGTAGGTGTTGTAGACGCGGCCGCCGTACGTCTTCCAGCTCTCGGGCTCGCGCAGGGGGATGCCGCCGCTCTCGAGCACGTTCGTCACGTGGTAGCTGTGCTGGTTCCAGATGCGGCGGGCCGAGACCCAGGTGTCGGTGGGGCTGCCCCAGACCTCGAGGCCGTTGTTGTAATCGACGCCCTCGCGGCAGTTCTCGGACTCGTTCGAGGTGGCGAACACGATCTCGGCGTTGCCATCGTTGTCGACGTCGGCCACGACCGGGTACTCGGTCCGCGTGCGGCTCGGGGAGTGCTCCTTGAACAGGACGCTGGCGGTCACGCCGTCGTAGATGCGGAAATAGCACTCGTCGTTGTAGATGACCTCGGCGGCGCCGTCGCCGTTGAAGTCGAACACGCTCGACCCGGTGGCGCGGCTGGAGTTGTCCTCGATGACGCGCCGCCAGCCGTTGTGGTAGCAGACGCAGGTGCCCCGCTGCGTGTTGCAGGTCGCCGCGCCGGTGCCGCCGCAGTCCTCGTCGGTCGTGCACTCCTTCCCGTTCGGCGTCCGCGCGGGGTTGGCCGTCCCCGAGCCGTTGTCGTTGAGCGCGTTCGGCCACTCCGGGCACTCCGCCGTCGGTGCCTGAAGGTCGAGCATCACGTAGCGCCCGCCGAACGCCGTGCCGACCTCGGGGAAGCCGTCGCCGTCGAAGTCGTCCACGTTCGGCGCCCCGCCGTCGAAATTGGCGCTCGCGCCCATCGCCGAGCTGCGCGCGATCATGCCGTCCTGCCCGTTCAGCACGAAGAAATACCCGTTGTTGAACAGGATCACCTCCGGGAGCTGGTCGAGCGGGTTGCTCGGTCCGGGCGCGGCGCTCTGGTCGGCCCCGAGGACGTCGGCCACGGCGCAGAACCCGTCGCGGCGGAGGTCCGGGATCTTCTTCGCGCCGAGCTCGTCCACGCCGTTGACGGTCTGCCCGTCCCATTCCACGACGAGCTCCCCGTTGCAGAACGCGGTCGCCTCCGGGTCCGTGTAGGGGGGCGCGCACTCGGCCCTGCTCGTCACGCCCTCCGGCGGGCGGGGCAGGGCGTAGGCGGTGCTGCCCGCGACGATCTCCAGCCGGTGGTCGTCCTTGATGTTCGCCACGCACGCGATGGGGCCGAGCCGGTTGGCCGCGTTCGCCGGATCCCCCTGGATCCCCTGCGCCGCCTTGCCCACGAACTTGTCGACGATCGAGAGCGCGCGGGTCGTCGCGTCGACGCGGAGCGTGAACACGCGCGCCCCGACCACGATCTCCGGGAGCCCCGCTCCGTCGATGTTGGCGATCGCCGGCGCCGGCTCGTTGTAAACGTCGGTGGATAGCCAGAGGTCGTTCGCGACGAGCCGGGTCTCGCCCGTGTTGGTGAAGATCTGGAGCCCTCGCGACTCGGTGATCGCGACGATCTCCGGGACGCCGTCGTCGTCGAGATCGCCGACGGCCAGCGAGGCGGTCGGCATCAGCGTCGCGTCGGCGCAGAGGTAGTTCGCGTTGAAGGCCTCGCCTTCCTGCCATACCTGCGCACCGAGCACCGCGAAGTAGTTGCGCCCCTTGTTGGGTCCGCCGCCGTGGATCGCGCGGAGGACCCCGCTATCTCTGTACGTCGAGCCGCAGAACGTCGTGAAGATGATCTCGGGGAAGTCGAGCTCGTTGATGAGCCCGTCGCCGTTGTCGTCATCGAGGTTGGCGACGAGCGGGGTCATGACGTTCTGCGCCGAGATCGGGAACGGGCTGTCGACGGCGTCCGTGTTGGCGCGGTTCTTCCCTCCCCACGTGAACTCGACCTCCGGCAGCACGCTCGCGAACGGCTCCGGGGGCAAGAGGCACGTGGGCGCGGCGCCGGTGCCGGAGCAGGAGCCGACCTCGCAGGCGGCGTAGGTGGGGCAGTCCCAGTCGTCCTCGCAGGGGCAGCTCGCGTTCCCCATGCCGTCGTCGGTGCAGGTGCTCTCGTAGTAGGCCTCGCCGCCGCACGTGAAGAGCTCGCTCGTGGTGCTGCCGTTGGAGACGCACGTGAGGAGGTCCTCGCCGTCGCACGTCCGCTCGCCGGCGGTGCAGGCGTCGGCGACGCAGATGGTGCCGTTACAGAACTGGTTGAAGGGGCACCGGAGGTCGTCCTCGCAGCTGATATCCACGCAGATGGCGCCCCCCTCCGGGGTCATCTGGCATTGCTCGGTCGGGTCGCAGGTGAGGTCGGCGCAGGTGTTGTTGACGCAGGTGCCCTGTCCGTCCTCGATCTCACAGCGCTGATCCGGCCGGCAGTCCACGTCTCCACAGCCGCTCTCGACGCCGCCCGCCCCGCCGCTGCCGACCGTGGCCCCGACGAACCCGCCGCCGGTGCCTCCGCTCGTGCTGCCGGCGCCCCCACCGCCCTCGCCCGGGCTCGTCACGATCTCAGGATTGCTGCAGGCCGTTGCAGCGAGCCATAACCAAGGAAGCGCGAGGGGAAGCATCCGCCGGGGGCACGTGGGCATGAGACGATTGTACGGGCGCGCAGTCGACATGGAAGCGCGTTCGCGCGCGACTTCGTGCGGCGAGTGGGAGCTCTGCCCACGATGGGCGTGGCCCGCGGCGGGGGTCTCGCACGGCGCGCGCGCGGGGGAGCGCGCCGCGCGCGCCGTGCGGGACGGCCACGGTGGGGGCGCCGCGAAGGGTTACGCCGAGGGTTTACGCGAGGAACGCCCGGGCGCGTTGAAGCGCGCTTTCGCTTCCCGGTCCGCGCGTCACGCCCCGCCGCGCTCGAGCGCCTCCTGCAGCGCGCGCACCTCGCGCGCGAACGCCGGCTCGGTGCGCAGCGCGGCGGTTCGCTCCGCCGGCAGCGAGAGCGTGTGGTCGGCGACGATGCGCGCCGGGCGCGGGGACAGCACGACGGCGCGCTCGGCGAGGTAGGCGGCCTCGATGATCGAGTGGGTCACGAAGAGCACCGTCATCCCGAGCTCGGCCCACAGGGCGCGGAGCTGATCGTCGAGCCGGCTCCGGGTGAGCTCGTCGAGCGCGGCGAATGGCTCGTCGAGCAGGAGCAGCCGCGGGCGCGTCACCATCGCGCGGGCCAGCGACACGCGCATGCGCATGCCGCCGGAGAGCTCGGCCGGGTACCGCGCGCCCGCGTCGGCGAGGCCGACCTGGAGCAGCGCGGCCCGCGCGGCGGCGCGGCGCTCCTCGACCGGCGCACCGGCGAGCTCGAGCGGCAGGGCGGTGTTCTCGAGGACGCTCCGCCACGGCAGGAGGTGCGCGTCCTGGAAGACGTACGCGATGGGCGCGCGCGCGCCGCCCGCGCCGCTCGCGCCCCCCTCGGCCTCGACGACGGCCGCGCCGGCGTCGGCGCGGTCGAGCCCGGCGACGAGGCGCAGCAAGGTGGATTTGCCGCACCCGGAGGGCCCGAGCAGCGCGACGAACGCGCCCGGCGCGACGTCGAGATCGAGGCCGTCGAGCACGACGAGGCCGGAGGCGCTGCCCCCCCGCGCGCGGCCGGCGTCGTCCAGCACCGGGAAGACGCGCCCGATGCCGGTCAGCCGCACGCGGACGCCGCCGCTCGCCATCGCCTTCGTCATCTGCGCCCGGCGTTCTATCCGCGCCGCCGCCGGTTGGCCAGCAGCGCGTGAGCCGCCGCGCGTGCGCGGACGAGCCGCCGCGCCCGCGCCGATCAGCTCGACGAGGCCGTGCGCACGCAGCGGAAGCCGCCGTCGGCGAAGCGGTAGTGCGCCTCGAAGCTCATGCGCGCCCAGGTGCGGAGCGACTGCGCGCCGTACATCCACGAGCCGCCGCGCATCACGAGCAGCGGCCTGTCCGGAGGCCGCGTGTTGCGCGGGTTGTGGGAGGGGCCGTCCGCATAGAAGTGCGGATCGTCGTAGTCCTCGCACCACTCCCACACGTTGCCGGCGAGGTCGAGGATGCCGTAGGGCGAGGCGCTCCCCGGCGTCGAGCCGACTGGCACCGTCCCGCCGTCGCGGTTGTCGTAGTTCGCGCGCGCCGGCCCCGGCTCGGCGCGCCCCCAGGGGTATCTGCGGCCGTCGGTGCCGCGCGCGGCCTTCTCCCACTCGGCCTCGGTCGGCAGGCGCTTGCCGGCCCAGTTGGCGTAGGCCCGCGCGTCGTCCCACGACACGTACACAACGGGGTGGTCCTCGAGGCCCGCGGGGATCTCGCCGCGCCTGAAATGGGAGAGGAACCGGCTCGCGTCGGCGTCCTCGGGGCGATACCCCGTCACGTCGACGAACGCCTTGAACTGCCGGTTCGTGACCGGCGTGCGGTCCATGTAGAAGGCGTCGACGTGGAGCTTCCTGCGCTGCTGCCCGCTCAGGAACGGCCCGCCGGGGACGAGGATCATCTGCTCGCCGGTCTTCTCGCGGACCGTCGGCGCGAGCTCGCGCCCGTCGGACGAGGGCCGCGCCGGCGAGGGCGAGAACTCCGCGAGCGCCTCGTCGAGCCGCGCCCGGAACTCCGCGCACGACGCCGGCCGCCCGGCGGGATCCTTCGCGAGCGCGTCGAGGATGAGCCGGTCGAGCGCCGGCGGGAGGTCGGGGCGGAGCGACGAGGGCGGCGCCGGCGGATCGGCGACGTGGGCCATCATCACGGCAAAGTGGTTGGGGCTGTCGAACGGCACCTGCCCTGTCGACAGCTTGTAGAGCGTCACGCCGAGGGAGTAGATGTCCGAGCGCGGGTCCGCGGCGTGGGGGCTCTTCACCTGCTCGGGCGACATGTAACAGCACGTCCCGAGGAACGCGCCGCTCAGGGTGTAGGTCGTCCCCTCGAGGATCTTGGCGATGCCGAAGTCGACGATCTTGGGCATCAGGCCGTCCTTGCCGGTCGTGACGAGGATGTTGTCGGGCTTGAGGTCGCGGTGGATGATGCCCATGCGGTGCCCCTCATCCATCGCGTCGAGGACCCCGCCGAACAGCGCGCGGATCTCCTGGAAGGGGATGCGCCCGCGCCACCGCTCGAGGTGCCGCACGAGGGTCGACCCCTCGACGTACTCCATGATGATCGCGAGCAGGTGCTCGCGCTCGACGAAGTCGTAGACGGCGACGACGTTGTCGTGGCTCCAGGAGCGGAGCACCCGCGCTTCCCGCGCGAACCGCCGCCGGATCTCGGGGTTGCCGGAGAGGTTCGAGTGCAGGCATTTGACGGCCACAACGCGCTCGCGGGCCCGGTCGTGGGCCCGGTAGACGACGCCCATGCCGCCCTCGCCGAGCGTCGACTCGATGCGGTAGACGCTGATCTCCGTGCCGGGCAGGAGCCGCACCGGCGGCAGCGGCAGCGAGGGTGGCGGCAGCCCCCCGGCGCCGAGATGTGTGGGGGGAAACGCCGTCGCCGCGAGGCCGGGATCGGTGACGAGATGGCCGCACGAGGGGCAGAAGCGAGCGTTCTCCGGGAGCGGAGCGCTGCAGCCGGCGCACCGGGGAGGGGTGTCCTGGCCCATCGGTCGCGGCGAGTCTCGCACAGGTCGGGGCCGTCGTGGGCGGCGAATGTGTGGCGCGCCGGGAGCGCCGGGAGCGGCCCCGGCCGCGGTGTGGACCGAGCGGCGCTCCGTGTGGACCGAGCGGCGCTCCGTGTGGACGAGCGGCGCTCCGTGTGGACCGAGCGGCGTGGTAGCGTCGCGCGATGAGCGCTCCGGGGGACGACGACGCCGATCGGCCCATGGGCGCGATCCACGCGGCGCTCGTCGCGGGCGGCACGATCGCGCCCCTGGTCATGGACGACCGGCAGACGTGCCTGTGGATGGATTGCGAGCTCGCGTCGCTCGTCGAGAACCGCTTCTTCGAGCGCGTCGATCCGGTGGCGCGCGGCGCCGAGCTGCGCGCCGTCTGGGAGCCGAGGGCGACGCGCGACGGCGCGCTGATCGGGACGCCTCATGCGGGCGCGCGCTACGTGCGCCCGTACTGGCTCATGCAGGGTGGCAGTCGGGTCGGCACCATCGCGCTGTCGACGGGCGCCCGCGGGGAGCGGCTGATCGAGGTCTCGAGCCTCTACGTGCTCCCCGCCCACCGCGGGCGCGGCGTCGCGGGCGCCGCGCTGCGCCGCGCGGACGTCGTCGCGTGGGCCCACGGCGTGCCCGGCGTGCGCGTGCAGACCTGCTGGGCGTGGCAGCCGGCGGTGCGGTTCTATCTCGGCCTGCGCATGTGGGTCGCCGGCTGGACGGACGCGCTCGTCTTCACGTGGCGCCGCGGGCTGCCCGCGCACGACATCGAGATCGGCGAGCGGGAGGCGACGTTCGCCGTCGTCGTCGACGGCCGGAAGGAGCACCTTATCCGCGCCTCGGTCGAGGGCGACCGGCTCGAATGGGTGGAGTCGCCCCGGATGGAGGCCTATCGCGGCGAGCCCTCCGACGTGGCGTATCTCGGCCCAGGGACGTTCGCTGTCGCCCTGGCGACGCGCGGCTTCCCGCTCGTCCGGTCCGAGGGCCTCTGGCGAGAGCGCCACCGTTCGTCCAGCGTCGGGGAGCCCGAGGGGCTCGCGTACAAGATCGAGCTCTTCGAGGCGGTCGATCGCAGCTTCGGCTTCGACGTCCGCACGCCGCGCATCCCGGGCCTCCTGTACCGAGCGTACGAAGACATCGACTGACGTGGCGCAGGTGGCGCACGCGGCGCACGCGGCGCGAGCGCCGGCGCCCGGTGGTGTAAGCTCCGGCGCATGGACGACTGGCTCCACCGCGCGCCGACCGCGTTCCGCGGCAAGCGCATCTTCCGGCTCGGCCTCGCGGCGAGCTACGGCATCGACGAGGGCGGGGTGCGCGGGTGAGCGGGGCGTCCATGGATCCGAGGGTCATCGCCTGCACCACCGTCTTTCCGGCGGATGCGGCGCGCCTGCTCGCCGAGGGGGTCGCGCCGCACGCGCTCGCGCTGCCTGCGGCGCGCTCGGCGGAGAACCTCGCCGTCGTCGCGCCGGATCCGGTCGTTCTGGGCGCCGAGGTGGTCTTTGGCCAGCCGCATCCGGACGACGTCTGCGCGGCCCCGCGCCTGCGCTGGGTGCACCTCAGCACCGCCGGCTATGCCCGTTACGATGTGGCCTCCGTGCGCGCCGCGCTCGCGGCCCGCGGCGCCGTCCTCACGACGAGCAGCGGTGTCTACGCCGACCCTTGCGCGGAGCACGCGCTCGCGTTCCTGCTCGCGGCCTCCCGGCGGCTGCCCGAGTGCCTCGAGAACCAGCTCGGCCCGCGCGGCTGGCCCGACGCGCCCGTGCGTTCGCGGAGCGCGCTCCTCCGCGGCCGGCGGGTGTTGCTCCTCGGCTTTGGCGCCATCGGCCGCCGCCTCGCCGCGCTGCTCGCCCCGTTCGAGGTGGATCTCTGCATCCTGCGGTCCCGTCCCCGCGGCGACGAGCCTGGCCGTGTCGTCGCGAGGGATGCGCTCGGCGACGCCTTCGCGTGGGCGGACCACGTGGTCTCGACCCTGCCTGACGCGGAGAGCACGCGGCGGCTCGTCTCGCGCGCGCTCCTCGCGCGGATGCGCCCCGACGCGTGGTTCTTCAACGTCGGCCGGGGCGCCACGGTCGACCAGGCGGCGCTGCTCGAGGCGCTGGAGGCGCACCGCCTCGCGGGCGCGTACCTCGACGTGACGGATCCCGAGCCGCTGCCGCCCGAGCACCCGCTCTGGCGCGCACCGGGCTGCTTCATCACGCCGCACACCGCCGGCGGGCGGCGCGAGGAGCCGGTGGCGCAGGTCGAGCATTTCCTGGCGAACCTGCGGCGGTTCGAGCGGGGGGAGCCGCTCGTGGACCGGGTGATCTGAGGCGGCGGCGCGCGGCTGCCTGCGGGCGGCTCGCTTGCCAACGAAACTGTTGCGGGCCGTGGGCGGCGGGGTAGGTTGACCCCATGCAGGCCAAGGCGAAGCTCGTCCGGGAGGTGGGCAACTGGGTGAGCGGCGAGCGCTTCTGGAACCGGGACCAGGAGATCTGGGATCTCAAGGAGCTCCTGGGCGAAGGGGCCAACGTCCTCATCGCAGCGCCCCGGCGGGTGGGCAAGACCAGCGTGATGCGGAAGCTCTGCGAGGAGCTCGAGCGAGGGAGCTACCGGTGCTTGTTCCTCGATCTGCAGAGGTCCCAGAGCGGCGAGGACGCGATCGTCGAGCTGGGCGTGGCCACGCGGCCTCACCAGACGCTCTGGGACAGGGCGAAGGAGCTCGTGCGGGACAAGGCCGAGCGGATCGAGTCGCTCGGCACCGAGGAGTTCAAGCTCACGTTTCGCGAGCACCTGAAGCAAGACTGGCAGGCCAAGGGCGAGCGCCTCTTCGACGCGCTCGCCGGCGACGACAAGGACAGGCCTGTCGTCATCTTCATGGACGAGCTGCCCATCCTGGTGAACCGGCTGCTCAAGGCGGACGAGCACATCATCACGCCTGAGCGCAGGAAGCTCACGGACGAGTTTCTGTCGTTCCTGCGCGCGCAGACCATCAAGCATCGATCGAAGATCCGGCTGGTCGTCGCTGGGTCGATTGGCCTCGAACCGGTGCTGCGCCAGGCCGGCCTGAGCGCCACCGTCAACACGTTCACCCCGTTCGAGCTGCGCCCGTGGGACGAGGAGACGGCGATGGGGTGCCTGGAGGCGCTGGCGAACAACTACAGCGTGGTGCTGCTCGAGGGGGCGGCGCGGCGCATGGTGGAGAAGCTCGGCTCCTGCATTCCCCATCACGTGCAGATGTTCTTCAACCACGTCTACAACGATACGAAGCGCCGCGCCCAGCAAGAGGTGTCCCTCGAGGACGTCGAGCGCGTCTACAAGCACAGCATGCTCAGCACGCGCGGGCACGCCGAGCTGAGCCACATGGAGGAGCGGCTCAAGCTGGTGCTCGGACAGCGAGACCTGCCGCTAACGCTGGATCTGCTCACCGAGGCGGCGGTCGTCGGGGTCCTGACGCCGGGGGCGTCGATGGCGCTTGCGAGGGACAACGCGGCGGCCGCGGAGCCGGGGGCGTCGGGCGAGAAGCTCCAGGACGTGCTGCGGCGGGTGATGGACGTGCTGAAGCACGACGGCTATCTGGTGGACAACGACGCCGGCGCGTTCGTCTTTGCGTCTCTCCTGTTGCGTGACTGGTGGAACGGGAGGTTCGCGTCCCAGTTCACGCCGGCCGCACAGCGAGGCGCGCCATGAACGCGCCGCTCATGAAGCACAACCCGGCGTTCCTCACGCCGGAGCAGCTGCGGTCGTCCTTCGTGGTGCGGAAGCGCGATCTCGACATCGTGCTCCAGTACATCCGCGACAGCACGGGGCCATCGAACCAGCACGTGCTCGTGCTCGGGTCGCGCGGCATGGGCAAGACGACCCTGGTGCGGATGCTGGCCGACACGGTGACGCGGGATCCGGAGCTCGGTGCGCGCTGGTATCCGCTCGTGTTCGGCGAGGAGAGCTACACGGTATCGACGATCGGCGAGCTCTGGCTCGAGGCGATCATGCACCTCGGCGATCAGACCGGGGACGCCCGCTGGCAAGCTCTCCATGACGAGCTGCGGGCCGAGCGAGACGACGACCGGTTGTGCGCGCGGGCGCTCGCGCAGCTGGTCGGGTTCGCCGAGGAGCAGGGGACGCGCATCCTGCTCATCATCGAGAACCTGCACATGCTGCTCGACGAGCAGATGTCCAAGAAGGACGCCTGGTCGCTGCGGCACACCCTGCAGAACGAGCCGCGCATCCTGCTGCTCGCCACGGCGACATCGCGGTTCGGCGCGATCCTCGACGAGGAGCAGGCGCTCTACGAGATGTTCGCGACCTACGCGCTGGAGCCGCTCGATCTGACCGAGTGCCGGGCGCTCTGGGAGGCGGTGGGCGGCGTGGAGGCGAGCGAGCGGCGCGTGCGACCGATGCAGATCCTGACGGGGGGCAACCCGCGGCTGCTCGGGATCCTGGCGTCGTTCGCGGCGAAGACGTCGCTGCGCCACCTGATGGAGAACCTGACGCAGCTCGTCGACGACAACACCGATTACTTCAAGAGCCACCTGGAGACCCTGCCAGCGACGGAGCGCAAGGTCTATGTGATGCTGGCGGACCTCTGGGCCCCGGCAACGGCGCGAGAGGTCGCCGAGGCAGCGCGGATGGAGGTCAACCAGGCGAGCGCGCTGCTGCACCGCCTGGTGGGCCGGGGGGCCGTGGTCGAGGAGGGGCAGGGGCGGAGGCTCAGGTATCGGCTGAGCGAGCGGTTGTACAACATCTATCACCTGCTCCGGCGCCGCGGGGCGGGCGCGGCGCGCGTGCGGGCGGTCGTGGATTTCATGGTCCACCTGTATGAGGGGGATGGCCTTGTCGGGCTGCTCGGGCGGATCGCGGAGGAGGCGAAGGGGCTCGGGCCGGAGGAGCGGAGGGACCATTTCGATGTGATGGAGGGGATCACGCGTCGTGTACGCGATCCCCAGCTGCGGCTCGAGCTCATCCGGTCGCTGGTCTTGCGGGTCGGCGTCTTGACCTGGCCGGATATCAGCGCGTCCCTCAAAACGACGCTCGAGGAAATGCTGCTCACAGAGGGCGCGCGCATCATGAAGGAGAGGAGTCTCCTTGAATCAGCGAAGCTGCTTGCAAAGTCGGATCATTACGCGGAAGCTGGAGCGGAGCTCGAACGCCTGGCTGAGGCCCAGGCCACTAGAAGAGCGGAGTGGTCTCGTTCTGCTGTGGCAGCGACGTATGCATATATGAAGGCCGAGCGGCCGCATGACGCGGAGCGTTGTGCAAGAAGATGGCTCTCCGTCAGGCCCAAGGATCCGGAGCTTGCCGGGCGGCTTGCGGTGGCCCTAGAGCAGTTGAACCCGCAAGACCTAGAGCGGCTCCAAGGCGAGTACGAGCATGCTGCGGCTGCTGGGGAGCGCTGGGCGTGGGTGGCAGTCGCTGCTGCGCGGCTGTTGCAGAAGAACCCGAACGGCGTTATGCAGGCATTCAACGAGGCGAGGTGCCGTCGTGTCATGAACCCGTTTCTATCGGCGATGGCCTGGCTCAGCACAATAGCTACTCAGTCTGAGGTCGATAGCGTGAGGTGGCAGCACGAGCATCAGAGGGAGCTGAAGCCGGCTTTCCCCTGGGCTGGACGAATACTCGCGTCATCGGACGAGCCGCCAGTGCGGATCGAGGGTGCCCTGTTGCTCGGCGTCATGGCCGGACTATGGGACGAGGCATTCCCACATGTTGAGCAAATTCTCTCCTCGGAGAAGGACACACATAAAGTCGCAGACAATCTGAGCGTCTTTCTCATGGAGACCGCCGCCGCGGGGCAGGTCGACCGAGCGCTGGCCCTCCTCGATGCATCCCCGGCCAAGCTCACGTTCGAGCCGCTCCTTGTCGCTCTCCGGCAGATCGCTGGGCAATCCGTTCACGCCCCTCCCGAAGTGCGGGAGGTCGTCTCCGACCTCATCCGGCTTATCGACCAGCGGCGTAAGGAGAGAGAAAAGGAAAGCTCCGAAGCGGTGCCCACCTCGCCCAGACATCACAATGCCAGCACGAAGCAGCAGCGTGCCGGCAAAGGTCGCGCTACGACGGAGAACTGAGCTGGAAGCAGCCTGTCCGGCGCCTCCAGCGCGCAGGTCACCATTTATTGAAGTTGAGCCGTCCGCCAGGATACGGTCGGTGCGTTTTGTGATCTCCTCGACCCTGGCGACCTCAGTGGGCGCGCCGCCGGCGCGGCGGTGAGCCCTCCGCTGCCTTGAGATCGCCCTCTCTGGCGCGCCGCCACCCGCTTCAAGGCCTGAGACGGCCAACTCGGCCGCCCAGCCGGCGATCTCAAGGCTTGAAACCGCTCTCTCGGCCGCCCAGCCGGCCGTCTCAAGCCTTGATCCGCCCCGCTGGGCCGCCGAGTCGGCCGTCTCAAGCCTTGAAACGGCCGACTCGGCCCCCGAGTCGCCCGCTGCAACGCTTGCATCAAGCGTTGCAGCGGGCCGCAGGCTCACGCGTCCGGCGAGGCCTCCAGCTGGCCCGCCGGTCCGGCCGCCGCCACGGGCGGCGCCGCCGGCTGGCCGGGCGGGAGCACGTCGCTCACGCCGCTCGCGCGGTGGACCTCGGCCAGGTCGTCGAAGAGGAGCGGCAGGAGCTCGGGCTTGCCCAGGTGGGCGAGCAGCCCGCGCACGAGGCTCTTGTTGGCGTTGTAGACACCCAGCCAGGCCTCGCGCGCGGTCGACACCTCGGGGCCGAGCTCGAGCCGCTCGACGCGCGTGGCGCGCTGCTGCCGCTCAATGATCCCGAGCTTCTCGTGCGCCTCCCTGAGCTCGGCCAGCCACACCTCCGCGCCCCGGATCCTCTCGCGGTGCTTCTCCAGCTCGTCGGCGATGTGCCCGACCGCCGCGGTCAGCTTCGTGATCCGCCGGCGCGCGAGGACGCTCGGCGCCTCGCCGCGGAAGAACACCTTGGGATCGACCGGCCTGCCCTTGAGCGAGTCGAGGTACGAGGCGAACCGCACGACGACGTCCCGCGCCTCCTCGAGCACCGCGCCGGTGTCGAGCTCCGGCGCGGGCTTGGGCTGGCGATCGAGGACGTCGGACATCGCCTGATCGGCCATGAGCTGCTTGCCGATCGCGAACTCGACCATGCCGTCGAGCGCAGGGAGCTTGCCCATCAGGACCGCGGCCATCTGCTCGCGGGCGAACTTACCGTAAATCTTCGTCTCGAAAGGATCGATATAGGGGTCTGCCACAGGCGCCTCCTTGGGTTGAGAAAAACGAGCCGATGCTCGCCGAGCGCGGCTGCCCTTCGCAAGACCATGGCAGGAATCCGGCGCATGGGGGTTGCGCCGGAGTAGCCCGGAGAGGTTCACAGGAAGGCGAGAAGGCGGGAAGATGATTGAGCTTTTCTGCCCGCCTCCCCGCCTCCCCGCCTCCCCGCCTCCCCGCCTTCCTGTTGAAATCCAGCCACCCCCGGCGCCGGCGTGGACCCGTCGGGCCTGGGCGCCGGGGCGGCAGCCTTCGCCTTCGCATCCGACCCCTACCGCGTCACTCGGGGCGCGCGGAGGCCCGCCGGCGTCGCAGGATCTCCTCGCGGTCACCTGCATGGACGCCCCGGGGGAACTCGCGCCGGTGTTGCTCGAGCAGCTGGCGCGCCGCGTCTCCTCCTCCCGAGGTGAGCGTCGTGATGGCCTGTCGCCACAGCCGGTCCTCGCGCCCGGACAGGGCGCCGCCGTCCTGGAGCGGATCGGGCGCTCGCAGCGGGCTCGACCGGCTGCGGCCTGTCGCCTCGGGAACGCCGCCCGCTGCGCCGGCGGCCTGTGGATCCGGCGCCGGCGCAGGTGCCCAGGGGAGGGCCCTGCCGCGCTGAACGGCCGCCTGGAGCTGCGGTGAGCGCCGCGAGCCCGCGTCGGCTGGCGGCGTCGCAACATCGCCTGTCCCACCCGGGGCGAACAGCACGAGAGCGCCCGCCGCGACGCCGGCGGCGGCGCTGGTCACCGATCTTCCGACAGCGCGTGTCGCCACGAGCGAGTTGCCCCGCGAGCTCGCTGCCTGGCTGGCATCGCCGCGGGACGGCGCGCGCCCGAGAGCGCGGCGAGCCCAGTCAAGCAACCGCCGCAGCCGATCTCCGTGGAGCGGCCTCGAGGAGGCGCGCACTTCGCCCGCGCCGAACGCGAGGGCGAGCGGCGCGATCAGCGCGCCGCGGCCGCGGTTCCGCGCCCGCCAGCGCCGCGCGGCGGCGTCGAGGCTCAGCCGCGCGAGCCGGAGGTGGTTCCACGCGGTGTTGCGCGGGATCGCGTGCTCGTGGGCGATGACCTGGACCGCCTCCTCCTCCAGGTCGTGCGCGACGAGGATCTCACGGCGCATCGGAGGGACCTCCAGGAGCAGCTCGGCGAGGAGGTCGCTCCGTTGCGCCTCGATGAGCCGTGTCTCGGAGTCCGGCGCATCGCTGGAGAGCCCGTCCAGCGCCTCCTCCGGCCACAGCTCTTCGCGCCGGCGATGGGCGCGCTTGCGCTCGTTGGAGGTGAGGTTGAACGCGATCCGCAGGAGCCAGGTGCGCACGCTGGCAAGGCGGGGATCGAACCGGGGCAACGACCGCGCGGCGCCGTGGAAGATCTCCTGGACCATGTCGTCCCGATCCGCGCCCCGGAAACCCCGCCGCTCCACGTAGCGGCGGATGGCGTCCTGGTGCTCGGCCATGATTGCCTCCAGGGTGAGCGGTGAGCTCTCGGCGGCGGCGTCGGTCTTGCGAGAAGGTTTCCCCATACCAGTCCAGTTACGTGGCGCGTCTGTTCGACATTTGAAAAACGTCATGCTCGGGCGGGCCGATCCAGGCCGGTCGTGCTCGCGTGTGCGCGCTCTGGACCATGCCGTGGAGGGGAGCGCGGAGCATTCCGGAGGAGCTACCAAAATTGGCTGACGGTTGAGCTGATTTCGTCGTTCGCTCCGGGCCAAGGCAGCTTGACCGCATGGAGCCTCACTCGTAGTGTGCCGGCGAGATGGGCTCCACGGGCCGGTTGCTCCTCGCGGTGGCCGCTGCATCTGTCGTGTGGAGTCTCGCGGCGGTGTCTGCCGGCGAAGATCGTCCTGCTGGACCGTCCGGAGCGGCTGCGGCGCGCTCCGGGGCCGAGGAGGCGTTCGCGCGAGGCGAGAGGGCGCGCCGCGCGGAGCGGTGGGCGGAAGCCGAGGCGGCGTATCGCGCCGCGTGGCAGGCGGATCCGCGGGCGGAGGTCGCGGGGGAGCTCGGGCTCTCCGAGCTCGCGCTCGGGCGGTTCCGGGACGCGGCGGAGCACCTGCGGGAGTCGCTGCTGGATCCCGCGACGCTCGCACCGGCGGCGCGGCGGCGCTTCTCCGACGGGCTCCGGCGGGCGGAGCGCGAGGTGTCACCCGCGACCGTCGCGGTGAACCGGCCCGAGGCCGAGGTGTTCATCGACGACCGGCGGATCGGCAGCGGACAGGGCATGTACTTCGTTTACGTCGAGCCGGGGCGGCACGAGGCGCGCGGCAGGCTCGAGGGGTATGTCGATGAGGTCTATCCGTTCGAGGCGCAGCGGGGCCGGGAGGCGATGATCGGCCTTCACCTGGAGCCCAAGCCCCCGCCGCTGGCTGCGGCTGCGCCGGCGGCTGCTGCGCCTGCTGCGCCCGCGCCGCCGAGCGGCCCGGCGGCGGGCACGGTGTTCCGCGTCGGCGGGATCGCGCTCGCGTCGGCCGGGGTTGTGCTGGGCGCAGGCATCCTGATCGAGGCGGCGGCGCGCGGCGATGAGGCGGCGGCGCTGGCGGACGAGATCCGCCGGCGCGGCGGGCCGGCGGCGTGCCTCTACCGCGAGCACGTAGCGGCGTGCGAGGCGCTGGGCGATAAGCACCGCGAACGCGACATGCTGGAGGCCGCTGCCTGGGCGAGCTTCATCAGCGCCGGCGTCGTCGGCGCGGTCGCGATCTCGTCGCTCTGGTGGGCCCCGGCGCCGGGCAAGCTCGCGGTGCGCGCGGCGCCGCTCGCGACGGCGCAGGGCGGGGGCGTCCTTGTCTCCGGCGTCTGGTAGGCGGAGAAGGAGACCGGGAGGAGGGCGGACCATGCGAAGCGTGCAGGGCTTGCTGTCGGGGCTGTTGCTCCTCGGCGTGGGCGTCGTGGCGGCGGCGGGCGGGTGCGGCGGCGGCGAGGGCTCCGACTGCGCGGAGGATCTCGTCTGCGAGATCCTCAACGACGACGGCACGAGCAACGGGCACTGCTGGGGCCGGTGCGTCCCCGAGCCTCCCGAGGGCATCAGCGCGCCGGTGCTCGTCTGGAGCGGGCCCGAGGTGCTCGCGCCGTCGTGCGACGATCTCGTCTGGACCGTCCCCGGCACCACGGGCGAGGTGGTGCGGCTCGGCCACGAGCCCGCTGTGTTCAGGGGGTGGGCGCTGCCCAGCGAGGGCCACGGCTGCCCCGCGTGCGCGTGCACCCCGCCGTCCTGCGCGCTGCCGTCCGAGGTGACGGCGAGCTCGCTGTTCATGTGCGGGGAGGGGCCCGAGGAAACACGGACGCCCTTCGCGCCCCCGCCGGGCTGGGACGGCGCGTGCGTGTCTCCGGGCTGGGTGGGGCCGGATCAGCTCGGCTCGCTTGCGATCGGTCCGACCCGCGCGCAGCCGTGCGCGCCGGTGGTCGAGGAGGCGCCAGTGCCCCGCGATGCGCCTGTGGTCGCGGCCGCGGTCGCATGCACGAGCAGGCTGGTCGCGGACCTGTGCGCGCTGCCCGGCCAGTTCTGCATGCTCTACCAGCAGCAGGACCATCTGCCCGAGGGGTGGCGGCACTGTGTCCGCGCACCGGGGGAAAATGTCCCGTGCGAGGCGGCTGCGGAGCCGGGGAATCCCTGGCCGACCTACTCGGAGAAGCTGGGGGTGTTCTACACGGAGGCGAACGAGACGCGCGACTGTACGCCGTGCTCCTGCAAGCCGCCGGAGACGAGCCGGTGCGAGGCGTTCGTGTCGGCCTACAAGGACGGCGCGTGCAGCGACATCCTCGTCGGCATCAGTGTCCCTGAGTCAGGGACCTGCGTGGATCCTGCGCCGGGTTACACGCTCGGGAGCCTGAGCGCGACGTGGATCGTCAACGAGCCCGGGCGCTGCATGCCGGAGGGGGGCACGCCGGTGGACGAACCAGAGGGCGAGGGGGCGGAGACGATCTGCTGCCTGCCCAGGGAAAGGTGATGCTGCCGGCGGAGCGCGGGCGCGGGAGCGACGGGTGCGTCGCGCCGGGCGGCACCCGGAGGCGGAGGACGCGCGGGCTTGTCGCGGGCAGGCCGAGGAAGGCGGTGAGGTGGAGATGAGATCGCGAAGAAGGCGGTGGCTGCTGCGCTCGCTGAGCGCGCTCGCGCTGGCCGGCCTGGTCGGCGTCGGGGGGGCGGGGGGCTGCGGCGTGGGCGAGGAGCCGTGCGGCAAGCCGTGGAACCTCTGCCCGGTCGTCAACCCCGACGGCACAAGCAACGGCGTCTGCTGGGGCAAGTGCGTGCGCCCCGCGCCGTCGGACTTCTCCAAGCCGCTGCTCTTCTGGATGGGGCCCGAGGAGTCCGAGCCGTCGTGTGAGGACCTCGTGGCGGACGACCCTGACACGGGCGAGCCTCAAAGCTTCGTTCCGCTGACCTACGCGCGATTCCGGTCGCTCCGGCCCGGCGAGAAGCTCTGCGCCGACTGCGCCTGCGACTTTGCCCGCTGCAGCTTGCCGCAGACGGTCGCGGCGAACTCCCGCTCGTCCTGCGAGCAGATCCCGGAGGCGACGAACACGCCCTTCAATCCGCATCCCGGCTGGGGCGGAAGCTGCCTGTCGCCAGGCACCGTGCCGTCATCGCAGGTCGGATCGATCTGGATCGGGCCGGTGACCGGGGGGGGCTGCAAGCCCAGGGTTCACGATGCGCCCCCGGTCCCGGAGGGGCCTTCCCAGGTAGGTCTCGCGTGTCACGGCAGCGTGGTCGACAACCAGTGTCCGAGCCGCTTCACGTCGTGCATGCTGAACCAGCAAGAGACCCATGTGCCCCCAGGATGGCGCTACTGCGTCGTCGGGCAAGCCGCAGGTATCCAGGACTGCCACCCGCCTGCCCCGCCGGGCGAGCCCCCGCTGTTCTCGGAGAGGTTCCTCTTCTATCGCGGCGATCTGTCGGATGTTCGGAACTGCGAGCCGTGCGCCTGCGTGACCACGAAACCGGGCCGGTGCGAGGCGCGGGTGAGCGCCTACGCTGACAGCGCTTGCAGCGACAGCGCGCTCATCGGGACGGAGGAGATGGTCCTCGACGGGGAGGATGCCTGCCTGCAATTCGATCCCGGGCCGACGCTCGGCAGCCTCAGCGCGGAATGGGAGGTGAGGGAGTACCCAAGCTGCACCGCGGTCGGCGGGGGACCGCACCCGGCCGTTGTCTGCTGCCTGCCGGAGCCCGAAGAATGACGCGGTCGTGAACGCCTTCCCGTCTTCATGTTCAAATCCGGTCACCACCTCCGCTGCGCCGGAGGTCGTCAACCTGTCGAGCTCCGCTGCGGGCGTGCCGGCGCCGCGCGACGGAGGGGGCGGGAGGGGAGGGCGCACCTGCGTCGGCCCCAAGCGGCCCCATGTACGCCGCGCCCTTCCCCATCGTGAGACTGAACTAGACCTCGGGCATGTCTGACCCGGATCAATTCCTCACTGAAGACGAAGAAGATCTGCTCGACTGGGCGACTACGGCCGTTCTCTTCGCAGGCGGCTACATCCGCATCCTCGCCGACACGATCGAACGCGGCGACGCCGATCTCCAGGTGGATCCCGTGGCGTGGGAAAACACCCTGACCGCCGTCGAGGGGGCGATGGCGGAGCAGATTCGCGGTCGCCTGCATGGGCCTACGGCCATCACCGCGGAAGACGTCGAGCGGATGCGGCGACTCCGCGGGCTAGGTTCCGCTGCGCTCTCGGGCGGTGAGCGGTCGCCCGAGCTCTGCCCGCTCGCGCTTCGGTCCCCGGAGTCTCTGTTCGGACCGGACTGGAAGCGCGTGGCGCGAGAGGCCGCGTTCTACGCGCGCGCTCTCAATCAGGAGTTCCACCCTCGTAGCGGCACCTGACGGGAAGCATTCCGCTCCTCGCTAGAGCGGGCGGCCGATCCGGGCGCGGATCTGCGCCCGGACATCCTCGGGGAGCGAGCGCAGGTAGTCGTCTGGGAGCAGCCGCAGCACCTCGTCGGGAGCCAGGAGAAGCCGCTGCTCGGGCGTCAGCCCCGCGACCCGCTGCTCGGGCGGCAACCCGGCGAGCAGCTCCTCCATCGGCAGCGCTGGCAGCAACGCCTCGATCGGCAGCTTCGTCAGCAGCGTCCGCAGCACCTCGTCGAAGCCTTCCAGCTCGCGCATCGCCATAGCGCTCTCCTCTGCACCGACCTGCTCGGCCAACCACCGGCGGGCCTCGACCGTCCGCGCCGCACCGTGACCGAGCAAGTGTAGCAGATCGTCGTCCTCTTCGTCGGCCACCGTGGCGAGCTCGACCACGTACAGCGCGAACGCTCCTCCCTGGAGGTGCCAGTAGCCGCCGGCGAGATCGCGCCAGACCAGCCCGAGCGCCGCGGCATCGGCGTTGAGCGAGCGGGTGCGCGATGGCAGCAGCACCACGCCGGCCAGATCGGCGCGCGGTCCGAGCCGCGCCGCCCCATCCGCGTAGTGCAGCGACAGGTAGCCCCAGAGCCGATCGAGGTTGCGGCTGCGGTACGTGCGCCGGACGCTCTTGAACTCGACGATCGTTTCCCTGGGCAAGAGCGGCCAGAGCCTCCGCAACGTGCCGGCCGGCTCGCGGGCCTCGCCCGGCGCGTCGTTGCGGAGCAGGAGGTAATCCGCACGCGGCGGCTCGGCCGAGAGGGGCACCTCGCTCTGGACCTCGAAGTTGCGCGGGCGACGCTGGCGCAGCAGCGCGGCGAGCAGCACATGCCAGGCGGTCCGGGTCGAGCCCATGGCGCCCCTGTACTGGGCAACTCCGGGGCAGGACAAGAAAACATGACCGCGAGAGACCTCTCACGTTCACGTCTCATCGCATTACGACGACAGGTAAGCTTTCGTCACGCCTTCTTCAGGAGCAGGCGAATCGCGCCGACACCGGAGCCGCCGCCCCGGATCGGGCGCAGCGGCCGCTCGCCGGCCCCGCCTACTTGGCGAAGGTGGACCCATTCCAGACGTACCGCACCGGCTGCGCTCCGCCCCACGGCAGGAGCAGCGGCTCGAAGCCGCCGACAGGGCCCTTGTCCTGGTTGAACGGATACGTCTGCTCCGTCCACTCGATGGCTCGCCCGGGGGCGAGCTCGATCCCCACCTTGTCGTCCACGCGCACGAACCTGAGCTCGCCGGCGATCTTCTTGTCGTCCATGCTGCGCGCGACCTCGGCCGCGAAGATCCGCTGGATGCCCTCACCCTCGATCCGGAAGATGAGCACCACGTCGCGATCCACCGTCCCGCCGCCCGCGTCCTTGGGCGCCGCCGCGCGGACGGTGCCGTGGACGATGATGTCCGCCTTGCCGTCGCCGGTGAGATCACGCGCGCTCACCGAGCGGATGTCGCCCGGGGAAGCGAACTGCGCGAGCGTCATGAACGCGTACCCCGCGCCGCCCCGGAAGCCCTTCCCGAACACAACGAGATCGCGGTCGTGCAGCAGCACCCGCTCGGGCTCGCGACCCGCGGCCACGTCGGCGGCCAGATCGAACCGCGGCTTGCTCGACGAGGCGCCGCGGTCGCGCCGGTAGAGCGCGTACACCTTGTCGAGCATCTCCGCCGGCGACAGCGCGGGCGGCTTCGCCGCACCCCGCGCCTCGTCGGCCTTCGCCGCGGGGCGCGCCGCCGCGGCCGGCGCCTGCCGCTGCTCGCTCGCCTTCGTGAACACCCCCCCGGTCAGCTTGTAGAGCTGCGACTTGATCGATCCCCACGGCAAGAGCAGCGGGTCGTACGTCGTCTCCACCCCCTCGGCGTAGTTGCTCGCGTCGTACCGGGTCGCCTTGCCCGGCTCCACGCGGATCGCCATCCTCGCGCCGTCGGGCACGAACTCGACCTCGTTGACGACCGAGCCCTTCTCCGTCGAGATCGCGACCTCGTGCTGGAAGATCGGCTTCGGCGTGTCGCCGGCGCCGAACTGCACGACGTGCATCACCTCGCGGTACTTGGCGCCGCTGCCGGTGCGCTTCCTCAGGATGAGCTCGGCCTGGCCGTCGCCCGTCAGGTCGCGCGCCGTGAGCGACGGCAGCATGCCGTCGCTGGCGTCGACCCCGAGGTCCTCGAAGTAGTACTGCGCCCCCTTCCGGAACCCGGGGCCAAGGACGACAAGGAAGCGCTCGTGCACGATCACCCGCTCCCGCATCGCGTCGCCGGCGACGTCGACGACGAGGTCGTACTTCGGGGCGCCGCGGATGCCCTTGCTCCTCAGCAGGCCGTCGGTGAGCGCGAGCTCCGGCTCGGTCGCGAGCGGCGACAGCGACCCGTACGCCTCGGAGGCGGCGCTGCCGACGATCGCCTCGACCCCCCCGGCGCCATCGGCGTCGTGGACGAAGAGCCCCGCCCGCAGCCCGACCCGGGTCGTCGCCGCCTCGGGGAACGCCGACCAGGGGATGCTCGCCTCCAGCGTGTACCCGCCGCTCCGCGGCGCCTCGATCACCTTCGCCCCCGCCACCGCCTTGCCGCCCGGGAGCTTCACGCTGCCCCCGGTCTTGCCCGGCTGGCCCGGGTAGAGCGCGACCTCGCGGACCTTCCCGCCCGGGAAGCCAAGGACGAGCTTCACGTGATCCGCGCCGCCGCGCAGCGCGTCATCGGTCACGTCGGCCGCCACGTAGATCCGCGCGTCGTCGTAGGCGATGGCCGCATGCGCGGCGAGATCGGCCTTGCTCGGCTTGCCCTTCACCTTGATGCCGAGGGAGGTGAGCGCCACCGGCCACTCCTTCGGGATCCCGTCGAACTTGAGCCATTTCGACTCGACGAGCGGCGCCGCGAGCGGCGCGCCGGCGGCGAGGGCGGGGGGCGCGGCGGCCGCCAGCACGGCCAGCGCGGCCGGCGCGAGCGCGGCGAGGCGGAAACCGAGGGCCGGAGCCCCCGGCGCACGGAGATAGGGTGTTCTACGTCTCATAAGCTCGGGTTTGGACGCCTCTCCGCGCCCGCTTGTTCTTACCACGAGCACTTTGTTTCCGGATCGCTTCGCGCGCGGGCCCGACGCCGCCACGAGCGGCCCGAGACAGCGCCCCGGAGCGGCCGAGGCGGCTACCTCGACGCGGCGAGGGAGGGCGAGGGGAGAGGGAGGGCGAGGAGAGGGAGAACGAGAGGGGCCGGCGACGCCGGCCCAGGCCGGCCGGTCAGCGGGGGCCGGCGGAGGCGGGGAGGCGGGCAGGGCCGGCGTCGGCAGGGCGGATCCGGCGGTACACGAGCTTCGCGATCTCGACGGCCGGCACGATGAGCGCCGAGAGGAGGAGCAGGAGCATCCACTCGTTCGACGACATCTCGTACGTGCGGAAGACCGGGCGCAGCGCGGGCACGAGCAGCGCGACAAGGTGGATCACCGCGCTGGCCGTCACCGCCAGGAGGAGCGGCAGGCTGACGAGCGGCTTCGACTTGAAGAGCGAGATCACCGGGCTCCGGCAGCTCCAGGCGTGGAAGAGCGGCGACAGCGCGAGCAGCGAGAAGGCCACGGCGCGCGTGCGGAGCAGCCCGTCCTCGGTCTGATCCGACGTCGCGTAGAGCGCCACGGCCGCGAGCCCCATGAACGCGCCGACGTACAGGATCCCCAGGTAGTCGCGCTGGATGAGCAGGCCCTCGTCGCGCGGCCGCGGCGCCTCGCTCATGAGCTGCGGATCCGGCGGATCGATGCCGAGCGCGAGCGCCGGCAAGCCGTTCGTCACGAGGTTGATCCAGAGGATCATGAGCGGCGTCAGCGGAGGCCACTTGCCGAAGAACGAGACGACGAACACCGCCACGAGGAGGCCCATGTTCGACGAGAGGAGAAAGAAGATGAACTTCTGGATGTTGCGGTAGATGGCGCGCCCCTCGCGCACCGCCTCGACGATGGTCGCGAAGTTGTCGTCCGCCAGCACGAGATCCGCCGCCTGCCGCGCCACGTCGGTGCCGCCGAGCCCCATCGCCACGCCGATGTGCGCCTCGCGGAGCGCGGGCGCGTCGTTCACGCCGTCGCCCGTCATCGCCACGATGTGGCCGTGCGCCTTGAACGCCCGCACGAGCCGGAGCTTCTGCTCCGCCGTCGTCCGGGCGAAGACGCGCACTTGCATGATCCGCCGCGCGAGCTCCTCGTCGCTCATCGCCGCGAGCTCCGCGCCGCTGAGCGCCTCGTCGCCCTCGTCCCAGAGCCCGATCTCCTGGGCGATCGCCGTCGCGGTGAGCCGGTGGTCGCCGGTGATCATGACGGCGCGGATGCCGGCGCGACGGCACTCGGCCACCGCCTCCTTCACCCCCTGCCGCGGCGGGTCCATCATCCCGACCAGGCCGAGGAACGTGAGCTCGCGCTCGACGTCGGCCTCGTCGCGGCTGACCCGCACGCGGCGGCAGATCGCGAGCACGCGCAGCGCGGACGCGCTCATGCGATCCCCCTCGGCGGTGATCGCGCTCCGGTCGTCCTCGGTCAGCGCCCGCACGCCCTTGTCGTCGGCGAACTTCACGCAGAGCGGCAGGAGCACGTCGACGCTCCCCTTCACGTGCGCGATCTCGCGGCCGCGCTCGTCCCGCGTGATCACCGTCATCCGCTTGCGATCGCTGTCGAAGGGCAGCTCGTGCACGAACGCGTGCGACGGCGCCACCGACTCGCGCGAGTGGCCGCCCTTCGCGGCCAGCGTGAGCAGCGCCCCCTCGGTCGGGTCGCCGACGATGTTCCAGCGGCCCGTCGCCTGGTCCTCGTTGAGCGACGCGTTGTTGCAGAGCGCGACCGTCGCGAACAGGTAGCCGAGGGGCGCCGAGGGGTCGACGACCTCCGCGCCGCCCTCGTCGCGCAGCGCGCCGACCGGGTTGTACCCCTCGCCGGCCACCGTGAAGCGGTGGCCGCCGGCGTACACGTTGCGGACGGTCATCTCGTTCTGGGTGAGCGTGCCCGTCTTGTCCGAGGCGATGATCGTCGCGGCGCCGAGCGTCTCGACCGCGGGCAGCTTGCGCACGATCGCCCCGCGCTTCGCCATGCGCTGCATCCCGAGCGCGAGCGTGATCGTCGTGATCGCGGGCAGCCCCTCGGGGATGGCGGCCACGGCGAGGCTCACGCCCTCGAGCAGGAGCTCGTGCCAAGGCCGGCCGCCCCGGATGAACCCCCAGCCGAGGAGCACCGCGGACAGGGCCAAACACACCCGCAGGATCATCGAGCCGAAGCGATCGAGGCGCTCCTCGAGGGGCGTCTTCTGCTCGCCGACCGAGCGGATCATCTCGCCGATGCGGCCGAGCTCGGTGTGCACGCCGGTCGCGGTCACCACCGCGCGGCCCTTGCCGCGCACGATGCTCGTGCCCGTGAAGATCATCGTGACGCGGTCGCCGAGCGGCGCGTCGTGCGCGACCGGGGCGAGCGCGTCCTTGACCGCGGCCGCGCTCTCGCCCGTCAGCGCCGCCTCCTCGGTCGCGAGGCTGATCGTCTGCACGAGCCGCGCGTCGGCCGGGACCGAGTCGCCCGCCTCGAGCTCGAGGATGTCGCCGGGCGCGACGTCCTCGGCCGCGATGACGACGGTCTTGCCGCCGCGGCGCACGCGCGCGTTCGGGGCGCTGAGCTTCTGGAGGGCCTCCAGGGCCGCCTCCGCGCGCCGCTCCTGGTAGTAACCGAGGAACGCGTTCAGGATCACGATGAGCAGGATGGCGATCGCGTCGCCGAACCTGTGGAGGAAGCTCTCGCTCTTGTCGGCCGTGAAGCCGACGACGACGGCGATCGTCGCCGCGGCGAGGAGCGTGAGGACGAGCGGGTTCGCGAACTGCTCGAGGAGCCGGAGGAGCGCGCTCTTCTTCTTCGTCTCCGGCAGCCGGTTCTTCCCGTGCTCCTCGAGGCGCTTCTGCGCCTCGGCCTCGGAGAGCCCGCCGGACGAGCTCACGCCGACGCGTTCGAGGAAGGCGCCGACCTCTTCGGCGTGCACGGGAATGGGAGCGGAGGGGGCGGCGTTCGACTCGGTCCGGCGGAGCGCCGTGGCAGCTTGGCTCATGGGCGGGCGTGCTCTAGCGCTTCATCCTGGCTTGTTCACGTTGTTCTTCGGCCTCGAGCTCCGCGATGGCCGCCGCGAGCTCGTCCTGCTCGGCCTGCTGGGGGCCGGCCGGCGCGCCGCCGGCCCCGGCCACGCGCACCTGCGGCGGCGTCGCGGCGGGCGGCGGCTCGGGCGGGAGCACGCCCATCTTCCGCTTGAGCGCGAGCAGCTCGTCGTCCGCGCCCGCGGTCGCCTCGAGCTGCCCGAACTTGTGCGCCAGCGTGTCGCCCGTGTACTGCTCGGCGATCTCCCCGGCGGCCTCCGCCTCGGCCTCGATCTGGTCGATCTTGTTCGACATCCGGTCGAACGTCTCGAAGGCGGAGGCGTTGTTGAGACCGCTCATGGTCTCCTGGATCGCCTTCTGCGCCTCGGCCCGCTTCTTCCGGGCGATGAGCACGTTCTTCTTGCGCTTCGCCTCCTCGATCTTGCCGTTGAGGAGGCGCAGCGCCGTCTTCAGCTGGTCGACCGCCTGCTTCTGCTTCTGCCACTGGTCCTTGTAGGTCGTGGCGAGCTGGTCGTGCTCCTTCTTGCGGTTCAGCGCCTCCTTGGCCAGCGCGTCGTCGCCCGCCTTGATCGCGAGCATCGCCCTGCGCTCCCACTCCGCGGCGTGGGCCGCCTCCTGCTCGGCCTGCTTCGCCAGCCGCTTCTCGTCGGCGATCGAGACGGCGACCTGCTTCTTCGCCTCGATCAGCTGGTTTGCCATGTCGATGACGACCTGGTTCAGCATCTTCTCGGGGTCCTCCGAGCGGCTGATGAGGTCGTTCAGGTTCGACTTGATGAGGGTCGCAAGGCGCGCGAAAATTCCCATAGATCAGCTCCAACTCACGGGTAGCGCAGGGTCGAACGTCGCGGCAGGTCAGCTCAGCGCGAGATCGTGCAGCACGGGGACATGGCGGGCGAGCGCGAGATCGATGTCGCTGAGGATCGCCTCGAGCTCGTTCATGTCGAGGTTCTCGAGCTCCAGCGCCGCCGACAGGACGATGGTGCCCGCCTCGATCCCGTACGAGGCGTGCATCAGATCCGTCGCGTTGTACTCGAGCAGGCGGCGGAAGAGCCTGGTCTGGTGGGCGTCGTCGGGGGGGACGGAGCCGATCGAGACGCGGACCGCGACGATCGGCGGATCGATGCGGATCGCGATCGGCGGCGCGTCAGGGCCCCCCGAGACGAGGTAGGTACCGGCGTCGTTCTCGAACCGGCGATCGAGCTGCAGGAGGTAGGTTTCAACGTCCTCGGCGGTGCGCGGCATGGCGCGGCGAGCCTACAGAATCATGTCGCATCGGGCTAGTGCCGCGGCCCCTCGAGTTCCTCCCGGGATTCCGAGCCGCGGCGCCGGCTGCGGCCACGCCGCCCCGCCGCCGCCACGCCGGATCGAGGGCGCGCCGCGCCGGCCGTGGTGGTCCACCGAACCGAGGCGAGCCGTCGCTCCGCGCGCGATGAGGTGCCGCTCCGTGATCGGTTCTGCCCGCTCCGGGAATCACAGGGTTTACCTGGACACTCGCTTTTTTCTCACCTGTTCTGCGCCCGCGCTGGTACGGTCCCGATCCAGGTTACGTGGCGATCCACCCGGGCGACCTTGTTGCTGGTTACCGTGTCACCCGCTTACTCGGGCGGGGCGGCATGGGCGAAGTCTGGGCGGCGACACGGGAATCGGACATGCAGCAGGTGGCCATCAAGGTCCTGCTGGCGCGCGCCGCGATGAAGCCCGACCTCGTGCGGCGCTTCGACCGCGAGGCGAAGATCGCCTCGGCCATCAAGAGCCCGTACGTCTGCCAGCTGCTCGAGGTCGGCGAGGCGAACGACGGCGCGCACCTGCTCGTGTTCGAGCAGCTCGACGGCGAGTCGCTGGCGGATCGGCTGAAGCGCGAGCAGTACCTGCCGTTCAGCGAGGTCGGCCCGATCATCGACGACGTGCTCCAGGGGCTCGTGGCGGCGCACGCCGCCGGGGTCATTCACCGCGACCTCAAGCCCGGAAACATCTACCTGGAGCACCTCGGCCTGCCCGATCGGCGCGAACGCGCGAAGATCCTCGACTTCGGCATCTCCAAGCTCACGCGGCGCGAGAAGGAGGAGCCGACGCTCACGGCCTTCGACGCGACGCTGGGCTCGTTCGCGTACATGGCGCCGGAGCAGGTGCGGGGCGCCGCGCGGGCCGACGAGCGGGCTGACATCTACGCGGTCGGCGCGGTGGCCTTCCGGTCCCTGTCCGGGCGGCTGCCGTTCGAGGGCGCGACGGCCGCGGTGCTCGTCGCGATGAAGCTCGACCGCCCGGCGCCGTCGCTCGCCGAGGCGACCGGCGAGAAGTGGCCGGTGGGCATCGAGCGCTTCCTCGAGCGGGCGCTCGATCGCCGGCGCGAGGGGCGCTTCAGCACCGCGGGGGAGGCGCTCGCGAGCTGGCGCGCCATCCAGCCGGTGAACATTTCGCGCGCGATGCGCCGCTCGCAGCGGAGCCGGTACCCCTCGGAGCTGCCCGACGCGTTTCTGGAAGACAACCCCACGGTCGTCGACGGCCCCCCGACGATGACCGAGAACGGCGGCTTCGGCGACGTTGGCCAGAGCTCGCTGCCGCCGCCGCCACCGCCGCCGAGCAGGATGGGGAGCGTGCCGCCGGCGCCGCCGAGCAGGACGGGGAGCGTGCCGCCGGCGCCGCCGAGCAGGACGGGGAGCGTGCCGCCGGCGCCGCCGAGCAGGACGGGAGTCGCGGCGCCGCCGAACCGGGCCGGAGGCGCGGTGCCGCCGGCGCCGCCGAGCAGGACGGGAGGCGCGGCACCGCCGGCGCCGCCGAGCAGGACGGGAGGCGCGGCACCGCCGGCGCCGCCGAGCAGGACGGGAGGCGCGGCACCGCCGGCGCCGCCGAGCAGGACGGGGGTCGCGACACCGCCGGCGCCGCCGAGCAGGACGGGGGTCGCAGCACCGCCGGCGCCGCCGAGCAGGACGGGGGTCGCAGCACCGCCGGCGCCGCCGAGCCGGGCCGGAGGCGCGGCACCGCCGGCGCCGCCAAGCAGGACGGGGGTCGCGGCACCGCCGGCGCCGCCAAGCAGGCCGGGGGGCGCGGTGCCCCCGGCGCCGCCGAGCAGGACGGGGGGCGCAGAGATTCCCCGGCCGGAGGGCCCACCTTCGCGCCGCAAGACAGAGAGGAACTGAGTTGCTCGACGCCACGGTAGGCACGAAGAACAGGGTCGAGGTGCGCGGCGGGCGTATCCGCCCGACGAAGTCGGCCGCTCGCGGCGGCGGATGGCTGGAGATCGGCACCGATCCCGTCATCGTGGGCCGCAACGCGGCCTGCCAGCTGGTCGTCGACGACGCCAAGGTGAGCGCTGTGCACGCCGAGTTCGTCGCCACCGAGCAGGGCGTCCGCGTGCGCGACCTCGACAGCAGAAACGGGACGTTCGTCGGCGGCGTGCGGGTCGGCGACATCTACCTGCTCACGAGCACGAAGCTCCGGCTCGGCGAGACCGAGATCCAGTTCGAGCCGCTGCGACCCGAGCGCATCACGGTCTCGGCGATCCCGTCGTTCGGCCCGCTCGTGGCGAGCAGCCCCGGGATGCGCGCCATCTTCGAGCGCCTCTCCAAGATGGCGCCGACCGACCTCACGGTGCTCATCACGGGCGAGACCGGGACGGGCAAGGAGCTCGTCGCCCAGGCGCTGCACCTGGGGAGCACCCGCTCGAAGAAGCCGTTCGTGGTCGTGGACTGCGGCTCGATCCCGCCGACCCTGGCCGAGGCGACGCTGTTCGGCCACGAGCGCGGCGCGTTCACCGGCGCGGTCGACAAGCGCCTCTCGCCGTTCCTCGAGGCGGACGGCGGCACGATCTTCCTCGACGAGCTCGGCGAGCTGCCGCTCGAGGTGCAGCCGAAGCTCCTCCGCGCGCTCGCCGAGCGCCGCATCAAGAGCGTCGGCGGGTCGAGCTACCGCGAGGTCGACGTGCGGGTGCTCGCGGCGACGCGCCGCGACCTCGTGCGCGCCGTCAACGGCGGCAACTTCCGGAGCGACCTCTACTTCCGCGTCGCGCAGATCAAGATCGAGCTGCCGGCGCTCCGGCAGCGCGTGGAGGACATCCCGGTGCTCGTCCGCCGGATGCTGAAGGATCTCGGCGACGAGAGCGCCTACGAGCGCATCGCGAACAGCACGCTCGAGCGGCTGATGCGCCACGACTGGCCGGGCAACGTGCGCGAGCTCAGGAACGCGGTCGCCGTCGCGTTCGCGCTCGCGGCGGAGGGCGAGGAGATCGACGTCGCGGCGCACCTCGGCGCGCTCACCGAGACGCCGGTGCACGGCAACTCGTCGCCGTCGATCCACCCGGGCAGCGGCGGCTCGTTCAACAGCTCGTTCGCTTCGCTCAAGGGCCGCCAGTTTCAGGAAGCGAAGCGCGACGTCCTGGCGCGGTTCGAGCGCGACTACTTCGCCGCCCTGTCCGAGGACGCGAAGGGCAACGTGAGCGAGATGGCGCGGCGCGCGGGCATGGAGCGGGCGCACGTCCGGGCCTACCTCCGCCGCCACGGCATCGGCGCGAAGCAGGAACAGGACTGAGCGGCCGGCGCCGCGGCTCACCCCGGCGTCACACCGTCGCGGCCTTGTCGGTCTTGTCGGCCTTGCCGGACGGCGCGCTCTCGTCGGTCTCGAACAGCCCCTCCAGCTCCTGCGCGGCCTGCTTCGCGCTCTGGATGAGCTTGGCCTCGTCGTTGTGGACCGCGTGCCCGCGGAGGAGCGCCCGCTCGTCGTGGGCCCTGAACCGCTCGATGGTGGCGCGGGCGTCCGGCGCGCGCATCCCGAGGCCCTCGAGCGCGCGCGCCGCCACCTCGAGCGACGACAGGAACGTCTCGCGCTCCAGCACCTCCACCCCGATGTCCATGAGCTGGTACGCGTGCTGGCGGTTCCGGGCGCGCGCGTAGATCTTGAGCTCCGGGAAGTGTCGCTTCACCACCTCCGCCGTCTTCACCGAGGACGCGACGTCATCGATCGCCAGCACGAAGATCTTCGCCTTGTCGGCGCGCGCCGCGCGGAGCAGGTCGAGCCGGGAGGCGTCTCCGTAATAGATCATGTTGCCGTACTTGCGGACGAAGTCGACCTGCGTCGCGCTCGCGTCGAGCGCGGTGAAGGGGATCTTCCTCGTGCGGAGGACGCGAGAGACGATCTGGCCGAAGCGGCCGTATCCAGCGATGATGACCCTGGGGTCGCCGTCCTCGATCGCGTCGAACTCCCGCGCTGGGCCGGTCCGCTGCCATCGCTTGATGAGCAGGTCGCCGAGCGAGATGACCAGCGGCGTGAGCGCCATGGACAGGGTGACCACGACGACCAGGAGATCGGAGAGGAGCCTGTCCATGAGGCCCTGTCCCGCGGCCAGCCCGAAGAGGACGAAGGCGAACTCGCCCCCCTGCGGGAGCGCGAGCGCGAGGTCGCGCGCCGAGCCCGCGGCGTGCCCGCTCGCCCTGCCGAGGACGAACAGGACGGCGGCCTTGAGCGCCATCATGCCGAGGACGAGCCCGAGGACGAGCAGCGGCCGCTCGATGAGCAGGCCGATGTTCGCCGACATGCCGACGGCGATGAAGAAGAGCCCCATGAGCAGCCCCTTGAACGGCTCGATGTCCGCCTCGATCTCGTGGCGGTACTCCGAGTCGGCGAGCAGCACGCCGGCCATGAAGGCGCCGAGCGACATGGACAGGCCCACCTGCACCATGAGGAGCGCCGTGCCGAGCACGACGAGCAGGGCCGCCGCGGTGTAGATCTCGTGGGCGCGGGCGGCGGCGACGGCCCGGAAGAAGGGGCGCACGAGGTAACGGCCGCCGGCGATCACGCCGAGCACCACGGCCACCGCCTTGAGCGACGACGCGAGGGCGCTCCCCTCGTCCGGGGCCCCGCCCCCCGGGCCGAGCAGGGGGAGCACCGCGAGCAGCGGGATCACGGCGAGGTCCTGGAACAGCAGGATGGCGAACGCGGAGCGGCCGTGCTGCGACTGCATGTGGCCCTTCTCGGTCAGGAGCTGCAGCACGAACGCCGTGGACGAGAGCGAGAGCCCGACGCCGGCGATGACCGCCGTGTCGACGCGCAGGCCGAGCGCGACGCCGGTGAGCGCGATCAGCGCGCCCGTGACGGCGACCTGCGCGCCGCCGAGCCCGAACACGGCGCGGCGCAGCACCCAGAGCCGGGACGGCTGGAGCTCGAGGCCGATGAGGAAGAGGAGCAGCACGACGCCGAGCTCCGAGAAGTGGAGGATGTTCTCGACGTCGGTGAGGATCCGCAGGCCCCACGGGCCGATGAGCGCGCCCGCGACGAGGTAGCCGAGCACCGCGCCGAGACCGATCCGCTTGAAGAGCGGCACGGCGACCACGGCGGCGCCGAGCAGGACTGCGGCGTGAGAGAGCAAGCTCATGCGTCGGGTCTCCTTGGGGCTCCGCGTCCGGAGCGCGCGCGAGAGGGTGCGATGGAGGTGTCGGTGCGCCTAGCGCAAATCAGGAGGCCCTGACGCGGGCGGCGCGCGGAGGCGGTACGGCGCGGCGCGGCCCCGTGATAAACACGATCTGCCATGCAGATCGAGCTCATCGCCACGGCAAGCGAAGATTCCGCCTACCTGCCCCGGCTGGGGCTCGGCACCCTCGCGGCGCTCACGCCCCCCGAGGACGAGGTCATCTACACCGATGACGTCGTGCAGCCCTTCGACCTCCAGCGCGACGTCAAGGACGTCGATCTCGTCGGCATCAGCGTCGACAGCAAGACCGCCCGCAGGAGCTACGATATCGCCGCCGCTTACCGGAGGCGCGGCGTCAAGGTGGTGCTCGGGGGCATCCACCCCACGGCCTGCCCTGACGAGGCCATGCAGCACGCGGACGCCGTCGTGGTCGGCGAGGCGGAGGACGCGTGGCCCGTCCTGCTCGCGGACGCGAAGCGCGGCGAGCTCAAACCCATCTACCGCCCCGAGCTGCCGAGCCTGGCCGGCAGGCCCCCGCCGCGGCGCGACCTGTTCACCTCCAGGAAGTACATCCCGTTCCAGGTCGTGCAGACGATGCGCGGCTGCCCGTACCCGTGCGAGTTCTGCAGCGTGTCGACGGCGAACGGCACCACGATGCGGTTCCGCCCGACCGACGAGGTGCTGAGCGAGCTCAGGACGCTCGGCAAGCTCATCATGTTCGCGGACGACAACGTGATGATCCACCGGGCCTACTCGAAGGAGCTGTTCACCCGGATGGTGCCGATGAAGAAGCACTGGATTGGCCAGTGCTCGCTCGCCGCGGTCAAGCGCCTCGAGAACGTGAAGCTCATGGCCGAGAGCGGGTGCAAGGCGCTCTTCATCGGCTTCGAGAGCATCGACGAGGAGACGGTCAAGTTCACCGGCAAGCGGCAGAACCGGCCCTCGCAGTACAAGGAGACGATGGCGATGCTCCACGAGCACGGCATCTCGGTCTGGGGGAGCTTCGTCTTCGGGTTCGATACGGACGACCCCGAGGTGTTCGATCGCACCGTGGAGTTCGGCATCGACATGAAGCTGACGATGGCGCTGTATGCCATCCTCACCCCGTACCCGGCGACGCAGCTGTACCGCCGCCTGAAGGCGGAGGGGCGCCTCACGGACGAGCGCTGGTGGCTGCGCCGCGACCACGACGCCGGCTCACCCTATTTCGTGCCCAAGCAGATGTCCCGGGAGCGGCTCCGGGAGGGCTGGGTGTCGGCATGGACGAAATTCTACTCGCCGTCCTCGATCTGGCGCAGGTTCACCCTGACGCGGCAGTCGAGCTGGATTCAGCTGGCCGGCTTCTTTCCGCTGAACTTCATGCAGCACTCGCTGGCGCACCGGAAGATCGCGGGGGGAGAGCAGCGGTTCCGGTCCGGCGTGCACATCGAGGACACCGCCGCTCCGCCCGCGACGCAGCCGCAGCAGGAGCCGCAGCAGCCCCAGCCGGCGAGGGCGAAGGGCAGCAGGCAGCTGCCGATCCTCGGATAGAGTGGCCCCTCGTCACCCGGCGCGCGTCCGCCCTGCCGGCGTCGTCCTGCAAGCTGCAACGCAATGCAACAGGGCTCTTCAGGCCCGTGGTGACGCGCTGTTCCGGCGCGGCGCTCCTCGGCGCGACAGGACGCCACGTGTCGGCGGCCAGGCCTGCGGCTCGCCGAACGCCCCGGCTCGCCTGACATGTAGCCAATCGACGGCGCTCGGATCGACGGCGGCGCGCGATGCGCGGGCCTCGTTTCCCTGCTGCGCTACAGTGCGGTTGTCGCTCGCTGATTTTGCTACGCTCGCGTGAGCTGTGGAATGCCGGGGGTGACGGGCGGGGGGTGAACCCGCTGGGTCACCGCATTGCCCTCGAATGGAGGTTTCATGGGTCGACTTCGTTTCTCCTCGTCGCTCCTCATCATCGCAGGGGCTGCGGTGTCGAGCGCCGGCATCGCGGTCGGCTGTAGCGCGACGGGCAATCCCGGCGGGCTCAACTCGAGCGGAGGTGACGACACAGGGGGTGTCGGCGGCCTGACCGGGGCGGGCGGGCTGCTCAACTTCGATGGAGGGCAGGAGCCCAACGATGTCGTGACGGTGAACCCGTGCGGGAGCGCGTGCGGCGAGCAGGAGCTGTGCGCCGGCGCGAACCTCGGCCTGGATGATGACTGCGACGGTGAGATCGACGAGGACTGCAGCTGCCTCCCCGGCCGGGCGCACTCCTGCTTCCGCGGGGACCCATCGTTCCGGAACGCCGAGGGCTGCTTCCCCGGCTCCCAGCTCTGCGGCGAGACCGGCACGTGGGGGCCGTGCCTCGGCGGCGTGCACGCCGACGAGAGCTGCTATGGGAGCAGCGACGTCGCGTGTCACCCGATCCAGACGTCGCCCTTCGCCGATGTCGACCTCAAGCCGGGCACCGGCATCTTCAGCGCGGATGCGGTCGCGGGCTCCGAGGTGTGGACGGTGGAATGCCCCGAGGGCATCGACCCGTGCCCCGGCGTGGACGGGTCGGATCCAGCGGACGATTTCAAGCCGCTGCAATCGGGCGAGTACACCGTCACCTACACGAAGCGTGTCGCGAGCGGCGAGACGCAGAGCTGCCAGTACCCGCTCTTCGTCAGCGCGGGCGGCCTGCGCGTCGAGCTCGAGTGGGAGCACGACGTCGGTGGCGTCGATCTCGACCTGCACCTCCACAGGCCGAACAGCACGCAGCCCTGGGCGACGTGGGGCTCGTCGGAGGACTGCGGCTGGAACAACTGCACCATCGCGCACTTCGCGGAGAGCTCGGGGGTCAGCTGGTTCCGCAACTCCGCGAGGCCGCCGGATCCGGTGAACTGGTTCCTCGACCCGCTGGAGAGCAACAACAGCTGCTTCTACGCCCCTCAGGGCGTGGGGGACGCGTGGCGCAAGCACGAGCTCGGCTGCCACAGCCCGCGGCTCGACCTCGACAGCAGGGGTGGGTGCGACCCCACCGTGGACAGCCCCGATGACCCCGGTTTCTGCGCCCCCGAGAACATCAACGTCGATTTCCCACCAAAGGACCAGTGGATGCGGATCGGCGTACATTACTATGGTGCAGACGGGATAGCCGGCGATATCCACCCGCGGATCAAGATCTTCTGCAACGGCACCCTCGGAGCCGATCTCGGGCCCACGGGGTTCTACGGCCCCGAGCGGCCCGTCACCTTCGCGCCCGCGGGCGCGAGAGACACGTTCTGGCTCGTGGCCGACGTGATCTTCCCCGAGCCTGACGAGTGCGGTCAGGCGAACTGCGTCGTCCAGCCGCTCTACCAGAATACCAGCAGCAAGACGCCGCTGCTCACCACCGACGAATACGTCGAGACGAGCTTCGGTCCAGCCTACCCGACGCTGCCCTGAGCCGCGGGCGCGACGGGCGCCCCCGCGTCCGGACCACCGCAGCCCCCACCGATCAAGCGAGCGCCGCGGCCGCGATCAAGCGAGCACGGCCGCGATCAAGCGAGCGCGGCCGCGATCAGGCGAGCGCGGCCGCGATCAAGCGAGCACGGCCGCGGCGTCTCCGGCGCTGCGGCTGGCAGCGCGCGAGCCGGCGGCCTCGAGCGCGCGGAACGGAGCGCCGCCTCGGCCGCGCCCGACAGCAGGGCAGCAACCCTGCAATGATTGACCTGACAGTGATTCCCCTGACTCCGCGCCTCCGGAGAGCGCGCTTCTCCGGCTCCCGGCTGCTCGTTATCTCCGACGCCGGCCGGAGAACCATGCTAGGGAGCCAGGGAGTCCTGCACGTCACCTGTTGAATCTGCAAATGGGTTCCGGCTCGTACCGGAAGAGGATGAAGCTTCGTGGTCCGCCATCCCTGGGCGCGCATCCTCGCGTGTCGCCGGGCTGCAGCGTCGCCGCTTTGCCAAGGTACGGTGTTCTTCGCTGTGGTGCTGAGCGGACGCAGGCCCGCCGCGACCCGCGCCGAAGTCCCCGAGTGGAGGTATCATGTTTCGTCTTCGTGTCCTCTCCGCGTTCCCGGTCGTCATCGCAGCCGCGGCGTCGGGCGCCGGCATCGCGGCCGGATGCAGCGCCGAGGGCAAGCGGTTCGCATTGGATAGGACGACGGGGGGCAGCGAGCACCCCGGCGGGGCGGGCGGCGCCGGCGGGGCGGGCAACGCCGGGGACGAGGCGGGCGACCCGACGGGCCCGTCGGAGGGCTTCGGCGGTCTGATCAACATCGATGGAGGGTCGACCCACGAGACGCCGCACGTGGAGGTCAACCCGTGCGGGAGCGCCTGCGGCCCGACGGAGCTTTGCGGCGTGGATGAGCTCGGCGTCGACCATGACGGGCTCGACGACGACTGCAACGGGAACATCGACGAGACGTGCCCGTGCATCCCCGGCCAGGCGCACTCCTGCTTTCGCGGCGACCCGTCGTTCCGGCACAGCCCGGGGTGCTTCCCCGGGACCCAGCTCTGCGCTGAGACGGGCACGTGGGGTCCGTGCGTCGGCGGCGTGCACGCGGACGAGAGCTGCCACATGAACGATGGGACGAGCTGCCACCCGATGCAGACGGCTCCGCTGGCGAAGGTCGACCTGAAGGAGGGCACCGGGTCGTTCAGCGAGGATGCGCTCGCGGGCTCCGAGGTCTGGACGGTGACCTGTCCACCGGGCGTGGACCCGTGCCCCTCGGTGGGCGGGGCGGATCCAGCGGACGACTTCAAGCCGCTGCAGTCGGGCGAGTACTCGGTCACGTACACGAAGCGCGTTGCGGGCGGCGAGACCGCGACCTGCGCCTACCCGCTGTTCGTCGGCGCCCGCGGCCTCCGCGTCGAGCTCGAGTGGGAGCATGATCGGGCCAGCGTCGATCTGGACCTCTACCTCCACAAGCCGAACAACACGCAGCCCTGGACGATCGGCGGATCGAGCGTCGCGTGCGGTTACGGGAACTGCACGCTCGACGGCTTCCTGGGCGACTCGTCCATCCGCTGGTTCGACGACGGGGCGACGCCGCCCGATCCGGTGAACTGGTATCTGGATCCGGAGGAGGCCAACAACACGTGCTTCTACGCGCCCCGCGGCGTGGGGGACGCGTGGCGCGCCAACGGCCAGGGGTGCCACAACCCGCGGCTCGACCTCGACAACATCTCCTGCGTCCACCGCATCACCGACCCTGACAATCCGAATTTCTGCGCGCCGGAGAACATCAACGTCGACTTCCCGCCCAAGGACGGCTGGATGCGGGTCGCCGTGCATTACTTCGGCGGCACCGCGTCGACGGACGTGCACCCGCGGGTCAAGATCTTCTGCAACGGCGAGCTCGGGGCCGACCTCGGGCCCACCGGCTTTTACGACCCGGAGCAGCCCGTCTCGTTCCTCCCGGAGGACTCAGGCGACAGGTTCTGGCTCGTGGCGGACGTGCTCTTCCCCAAGCCCGATCCGGGGCAGTGCGGCGGCAGCAACACCTGCATCGTCAGGCCGATCTACCAGGACGAGGCGAGGAAGACGCCGTTCCTCTCGGACAGCCGGATCATGGTCAGGGAATTCGGTCCGGCTTACCCCAGCCTGTCCAGGCCCTGACGGCACGGCGGCGGGCGCGCCTCACGCCTCGACGCCGGCCCGCTTGAGGAAGGCGAGCGCGGGGCCGAGCGCATACGCGGGCGCCCTGCCCAGGCGCAGCTGCTCCCCGGTCGACAGGCGAAGGAGCAGCCAGCGCGGCGCGAGGCCCGGCTCGTCGACCTCGGCGTCCCAGGCCGGCGGGGTCGAGACGCCGACGATCGCCTGGATCGGAAAGACCCGCCGGAAGCCGCGGCCTTCCTGGACGAGCTCGGCCCGCTCGAAGTCGAGGCGGAACAGGCCGTGGCGCCGGCGGCGCCGGCGGACGACGAGCAGCGCCGCGGTGGCCCCTGCGGTCCACGTGCCCGCGATGAAGAGGATGGGAAGGGGGGCCGCGCGCGCCGCCACGATGCCCACGATGATGAGCGAGGCGGTCAGCGCGAACGCGGCGACGCGACGTACGGCGAGGTCGATGCCGTCGCCATGGCACTCGCAGACGAGCACGGCGGGGCCGAGCGCCAGGATGGCGCCGTCGGCGTTCGAGAGCAGGACGTCTCCCTCAGGCACGGTGTTCCTCCCGGTCGGGTGAGGTTGTCGATACCGCAGCGGACGGAGAGAGGCGAGGGAAGCGGAGCGGAGAAGGGGGTGCCGGGCTGCTCGGCCCCCGGAGCGGAGGCGCGTGGCGCGGAGCGGGGGCCCCGCCGACTCGCCTGGGACGTCCCGCGAGCCGGCGGGCGGAGGCGTCAGTCCGCTAACGCCGGCGGCGCTGCGCGGTCGCACGGCGGAGGTCGACAAGACACCGTACGAGCAGGGGTTTGCGGCTGACAAGGGCGCTTTGAGGCGTGTGGCACGTGATGTGCCGCAGCCCCGGTGAGGGCGAGCAGAGACGCCAATCGCGCAATCGGGGCGGCCGTCACGGCAGATCGTGTGCGGACGCCGCGGTTCTCATGGGGGCACGCGCGCTCGGGACCGAGCTGCAAGAGGAGGACTCTGCGATGAGTTGGATCGTGAGACTGGCACTGCTCGTGGCAGCCGTGGGCTTGAACGCGGGCTGCGCCGAGGAGCGGAAGCCGATCAGCCAGGTGCAGGCGAACGCGCTGGCGAAATCGTTCTTCGTCGGCGCCGATCTGCAGAGCAAAGAGGACGATCCGGAGTTCTGGACGCGGACCACGGTGGTCGACGTGGGCTACGGCGCCTCGCAGGACGGGCTGTTTTCGTCCTCGTACGCGCAGGCGGAGGTCGCGCGCATCAAGTGGATCGTCCAGGAAGATCTCCTGATCGGGCGCCTCACCTACGAGCGCGTGAACGACACCGACGGCAAGGGGGCCGGCGCCGCCACGGACGACGGCGTCGTGGCCGTCGCGTACAAGATCCTCTCGCATTTCGACGTCCAGCGCGATTACAACCGGGCGACGGGGGAGGAGAGCAACGTCGTCGTCGAAAACACGACCGACCGTCCCTGGTATGCGCGGGAGTACATGCGGGTCGACTGGTCGAAGAACCTGAACGTCGACTCCTACGACTTCGATACGCTGTCGCTCATCGGCGTCTACGGCGGCGTGAAGTACGAGCCGCTCTCCTACTACGTCAGCGACCCGAGCCACCCGGACGCGCCCCACTTCGACTCCGAGGAGGGATATTTCGACGTCACAAACAAGGCCTTCGCGATGCCACAGCTCATCGATCTGAGCCACCTCGGGTGGGGCATCGACAGCTTCCCGGCCTGCATGCTCGACGCGGACTTCCCCGGCGGCACCGCGCCGGTGGGGTCCTGCAACCCGGTCGAGGTCACGCTCCGGCAGTCCTTCCGCCGCGTCGTCGATCGGGACTACGAGCCCGCCGAGTGGGACGGCTACCGGTTCCGGGCGTTCGGCCCCTTCCTGCGAGAGCGCTTCGGCTACGCGCGCAACTACGGCATGAGCGACGCCAAGTGGCACCGCATGATCACGCGGTACAACCTCTGGGAACGCAGCCACTACTACGCCGATCCGGCGCGCATGACGGGCGAGATCCCCTGCTTCACGCCCGAGACCACCCCCGCCTCCGCCGATCCGCACCGCGACGACGACAAGAACGGGACCGAGGACGAGTGCGAGGCGGTCACCGGGGCGATGATGGACCGGGAGGGGGCGCCGGTGACGGTGGGCCCCGGCTCGCGGTGCGACGCCTTCAAGCAGCGGTGCACCCTGCCGTACCAGCGGCGCAAGGCCCTGCCGCAGCCGTGGTACGTGACGTCGAGCAGCCACCCCGACTATTTCGACGCCACGGACTGGGCAGCCCACGAGTGGGATGTCGCCCTGCGCAGCGCCGTCGTCACCGCCAGGTACGCCGAATGCGTCCGGACGGCGGGCGACGCGGCGCGCTGCAGGGCGGAGTTTCCGATCTACGACGGGCAGATGGACGACAGCGCCGACGCCATCGCGCTCGCGCGCGAGGTCGACGCGTGCCGGCGCGACGGGGCGCGGGAGGGGCAGGGGTGCGACGCCCTCGCCGACGAGCTCGGAGAGCAACGCGGCTACGCGCCCGGCGTCGTCGCGCTCGCCAAGATGCCCGAGGCGATCGTGGTCTGTCATAGCCCGGTCGAGGCGACCGACCCGGAGGCGTGCGGCGGCCCCCGGCTCCCGGAGGGCGTGACCGCCAGGATGTGCAGCGACGAGCGCCGCAAGGAGGCGGGGCGCGATCCCGCGCTGATGAAGGCGTGCCGCGAGGCGCTGAACGCGCGGATCGGCGACCTGCGCTATCACCAGATCAACAACTTCGAGGCGCCGCAGTCGCCCTCGGCGTGGGGCATCTACAGCGACTCGGAAGACCCGCTCACCGGCGAGAAGATCGCGTCGAGCATCAACGTCTGGACGCACGTCAGCGACATGTGGAGCCAGGGCGTCGTCGACACGGCCCGCTACATCAAGGGAGAGCTGAAGACCGAGGAGGTCACCGACGGCGACTACGTCCGGGACTGGGCGCAGGCGAGCGACGGCGCGTCGAAGGGCGGGGCGCTGCCGCGGCTCACGCGCGAGGAGATCGCGCGGCGGATCGCCCGGTCCGCCGGGGTGGACGCGGGGGACGCGGAGGACGCGTCCGGCCAGATGGCGCGCGATCCGGCGCTGCGCGAGAGCCTCCGGCGGCTCTCGAAGGAGGTGCGCGCGATCGCGGCCGACGCGACGGCGCCGGACAGCATGCGCGCGGTCTACGAGGCGCGCCGCAGATCCGCGGTGGGCACCGAGCTGGAGGCCGAGCTCACGACGAAGAGGATCCAGGAGCTCACCGGCGTGGAGGCGCTGCCGCTCACGGACGAGGTGATGCGCTTCGCCTCGCCGCTCCAAGGGGCGAACCCGAGCGTGCAGCGCGAGCTCAGGAACCTGCGGGAGCTCGCGCTCGCCGAGCGCGGCGCGTGCGTCCTGCACGAGGCGCCGGCGCCGCTCGCGACAGCCAACCTGGCGGACATCCTCGAGGAGAAATTCGCGAGCCAGCACGGCCGCTTCGGCGAGGGAGACGCCGCGCAGAAGGTGCGGCGCGCCGAGGCGATGCGGCGCTACCTCGCGCAGCGGGCGCACTACGCGGTGATCCTCCACGAGATGGGCCACTCCGTCGGCCTGCGCCACAACTTCGTGAGCTCGTCCGACGCCTGGGGCTACCGGCCGCAGTACTGGCAGCTGCGCACGAACAACGGGCGGGTGAAGACGCGGTGCGAGACGCTCTCGGAGGACGGCGAGGCCTGCGTCGGGCCGCGCTACTACGACCCCGTGACCGAGAACGAGCGGAAGAACCTGCTCTGGATGTTCATGCACTCGTCGACCATGGATTACGCCGGCGAGCCCACGCAGGACCTCATCGGGCTCGGCGCCTACGACTTCGCCGCGGCCCGCATGTTCTACGGCGACGTCATCTCGGTGCACGCCGACCCGAGCTACAGGGCGGCCACCCCGCGCGGCAAGGGCATGCTCGCCAAGGTCGACGACTTCGGCGGCATCCTCGGCTTGCAGCCCGAGTACGACGACGAGGACATCCACTATTCCGACCTGCAGAACAAATACAATCTGATCCAGCCGGGGAGCTGCGTCGAGGTCGACCCGAGCGCGTACATGCCCTCGGGCTGGAACGAGGAGCGGGACGGGGTCTGGCACCCTGTGCTCGATGGGCAGATCGTGCCGGTCGACGGCAAGTACACGCGGTGCCGGCAGCAGAAGGTCGATTACGTGACGTGGCGCGCGCTGGCGACGCCGGACGGCGCGAAGGGGCCCTCGGTGGATCCCGCGGGGCGCACCCGCGTGCCCTACGGGTTCGCGACGGACCGGTGGGCCGACCTCGGCAACCTGAGCGTGTACCGGCACGACAGCGGCGCGGACGCCTACGAGCTCTTCAACTTCTTCATCACACAGCAGGAGGTGAATCACATCTTCGACAACTACCGCCGCGACCGGCAGGCCTTCAGCGTGCGCGCGGCGTCGGAGCGGACCTTGAACCGCTACAACGCGAAGATGCGCGACGGCGCGAAGGGCCTCGGGCTTGTCGCGAACATCTACCGCGAGTTCGCGCTGGACCGCGGTTACGACTTCGACACGTTCTGGGTCCACGCCGCGGGCAGCACCTTCAAGGAGAACATCCTCGCGGCCGGGATCGCGTTCGATCACTTCGCGCTCCAGATGGCGCGCCCGCAGCCGGGCGAGCACTTCCTGCCGACAGGGGACACCGTCCTCCGGTCAGCGAACGACGTCTTCGGCGATCCCGGGGCTACGGCGGTGGTGGTTCCGAACGGCGCGACGGGGTATTTCGGCGACATCGCCCTGGGCGGCAAGCCGCTCGAGAACGCGCTCGCGGAGGACAAGGGCGAGTACGACTCATCGTACACGATGAACGCCGGCTCCTATTACGACAAGGCGTGGGTGGCGATGCTGATGACCGAGTCGGTCGACAACTTCATCAGCGACTCGCGGCACGACTTCCTCGACGCGCGCTACCGCGCTGTCTCGCTGGCCGACGTGTTCCCGGAAGGGTACCGCCGCTGGCTCGGCAACAACCTCACGGGCGACGACGCCATCAAGGGCGTGCGCGTCGAGGCGGACGAGCGCGGCCGGCCTGTCCGGGATGCGAGCGGGTATCCGGCCAGCGCGCTCGGCTGGACCTCGTGGTGGAGCGAGAGCGGGCCGGAGAGCTGCTTCCCCGGCGCGGGGAGCATCGTCTGCAGCGCGTACGGCGCGGTCGACAGCGCGCCGTGGAACCCGCGGGCCCCGGCCAAGGTCGCCATCGTCGACCCGCAGATCGGCTGGGAGCAGCAGAAGTTCCTCATCGCCTGGACGCTGCTCTACCTCCCCGAGAACCAGAAGCAGAGATGGCTCGACATGATGCACATCTGGGAGACCGGGGCGGACACCGATCCTGGCTTCCCGAACCGGATCGAGCTCCACCACCCGTCCGGGAGGGTGTTTGTGGCCAAGGCGTACGGGACCGAGACCATCTTCGGCAAGGTCGTGCAGAAGGGCATCGGCGCGCGCGTCCTGGAGCATGGGAATGAGCTCCTGGCCAGGGCGTATGTCACGGAGGCAGGCCCCGACCTCGACGGCGACGGCAAGGCGGACTGGCACAAGGTGAAGCTGAGCCCGGAGAGCGGGCAGCCGATCGTGCGGTGGGATCCGACGGTCGCCGCCATCGCGCCGGACGGTGAGGTCCTGACGGACGGCGTGCCCGGCTGCGAGGAGGACTCCGCCGCAGACGACGACGATTTCAGCGATTTCTACAGCTGCACGTGCTCCTCGAACCGCGCCTGCGTCGCGCTCGAGAGCTATGTCTCCGTGCCGGTCTTCATGCGCCAGGCGCTGTCTGCGTTCAAGCTGGGCGACCCGACGATGAGGGGCCTTCACTGAGCCCGATCCCGCGACGGACGCTGTCAGGGGGGCCCCATCGCGGCCTCAGGCAGGCCCGGCGCAAGGGTCGTGGCATCTTGCCGCACTGGGGCGATTCGCCCCATGCGTGCGACCCGCTCGCCCGCGGTCCTGGACGCGGGCCGCCGTGGCGCAGGTCTTGCTGAACTTTTCCATGAAATCATCGGCTGCTGGACACCGCCCGTTCCAGGCGTCGGTTGCCCGAGGGCACATAGAGAGAACCAGCCATGGACTTCGAGAATGTCACGCATGGCCAGAGGGCGAAGGCACGCGTGGGAGCGGTGCTCAACGGCGCGTGGCGGCTGGACGCGCTGATCGGCCTCGGGGGAATGGCCGCCGTGTATGCCGCGACGCACCGGAGCGGCCAGCGGGTCGCGATCAAGCTGCTGCACCCTGAGCGGGCGAGGGACAAGGTCGATCGGGCCCGGTTCCTCCGCGAGAAGGCGATCGTGGACACGGTGAGTCACCCCGGGGTCGTGGCGGTGCTCGCGGACGACGTGACCGAGGATGGGTCACCCTTCCTGGTGATGGAGCTCCTGGAGGGAGAGACCCTCCTCCAGCGCTGGAAGGCGCAGAAGGGCCCGCTGCCTCCTGCCGAGGTCCTCTCCCTGAGCGAGCAGATCCTCGACGTGCTCGCGGCCGCGCACGATAACGGGGTCGTTCACCGGGATCTGAAGCCCGACAACATCTTCCTCACGCGCGAGCACTCGGTGAAGATCCTCGATTTCGGCATCGCGCGCCTGCGGCTCCCCTCGGGGCAGACGTCGCTGGTGGGGCTGCGGGCGATGGGGACGCCGGCGTACATGCCGCCCGAGCAGGCGCGCGCGCGCTGGGATCTCGTCGATGCGCGGACGGACATCTGGGCGCTGGGGGCGACGATGTTCTCGCTGCTCACGAACCGGTACGTACAGGACGCGTCGACGGTCAACGAGCTCTTCTTCCTGCGGATGACGTGCCCGATCCCGTCGCTCGCGAGGATCCAGCCGTCGATGCACCCTGTCGTGGTGCGGGTGGTGGACCGGGCGCTCGCGTTCGCGCAGGCGGATCGCTGGCCCGACGTGCGGTCGATGCTGGCGGCGGTGCGCGAGGCGCAGGCTGCGGTCGCGGCGCCCGCGCGGAGCACCCTCGTGCCGCCGTCGCGGAGCACCCTCGCGCCGCCCGCGCGGAGCACCGTCACGCCACCGCCGCCGCGGGATGCGCTCGCGCCTTCGACGGAGGTGCGCGACCTCGGCGCGCTCGATGCGCGGTCGCCGTCAGGTCGTCCCCAGACCCCGACGCGGCCCCCCCGGACGCCGGGGCTCTCGTCGCCGGCGTCGCTCTCCACGATCCCGGGTGCGCTCTCGACGATCCCCCGCGCGCCTTGAAGCGAGCGTCGGGCGGTCAGGGCCCTCAGCCCGGGCTCGCTCCGGCGCGCATTTCGCGTGAGCGCGCGGGCTACGCGTTCAAGCCGGCGAGCAGCTCGCTCGGCCGCAGCACGGCGCGTCGCTCCGACTCCCGCCGGGAGAGGAGCGTCTCGTAGATATCCATGTAGCTCGCCATCATGCGCTCCGCCGAGTAGCGGCCCACCGCGAGCTTGCGCCCTCGCTTGCCCATCGCTGCGGACCGGCGGGGATCTGCCTTGAGCTCGGCGAGCTTCGCGGCGAGCGTGTCGACGTCGTCCGAGGGCACGAGGAAGCCTGTCTCTCCGTCGGTGATCAGGGCAGGGATGCCGCCCACGGCCGTCGAGACCACGGGCAGGCCGGTGGCCATGGCCTCCACCATGGAGAGCGGCAGCCCCTCCGACGTCGACGACAGGACGAAGACGTCGCTCGCGGAGAGGAGCTCCGGCACGTCGTGCCGCTCGCCGGCGAACACGACGCGGTCGCCGATGCCGAGCTCCTCGGCGAGGGCGCGCAGCGAGGCGGCCTCCGGCCCGTCTCCGACGAGGAGGAGGCGCCCGTTGTCCGACAGAACGCCCGCGGCCGCGCGGAGCAGGAGGGCGTGGTTCTTGACGTGCGACAGGCGCCCGACCGCCCCGGCGACCCACGCGTCCTGGGGGATGCCGAGCTCGGTCCGGATGCGGCGCCGGGCCACGGAGTCCGGCCTGAACCGGGAGAGATCGATCCCGTTCAGGACCACGTGCAGCTTCGAGCTCGGGACCTCGTTGTGCTTCAGCATGAAGTCGGCCGTCGGCTGCGACACGGCCACGTGCGCGTCGGCGAGCCTGGCCGCCATGTGCCGCAGCCACGCCCTGCGGCCCTGATCGAACATGGCGCCATGCAGCGTGTGGCACACGGGCACGCGGTGGAGCCGGCCCGCGGCCGTCGCGTAGATGAGCGGCAGCTGATTGTGCGAGTGCACGATGGAGACACCATGCTTGGCGAAGAACGCCGCGAGCTTCCCGGGGAGCTTGAGGTCGAAGCCGGGGCGCTTCGGCAGCATGTGCACCGCGACGTCGCGCTCCCGGAGCTGCGCCGCGCGCGGCCCATCGGGGTTCGTCTCGATGCCCACGACCATCACCTCATGCCCCGCCGCGCGCTGCAGCCCGGCCAGATCCACCACGACCTGCTCCGCGCCTCCCACCTGGAAGGAGTTCAGCACGTGCGCGATCACAAGACGGTTGTGGTGCGCTCGGGTCATCGGTGCATGCTGGGTCGTCTTCATAGGGTAATCTACACTCATGGTTTCCCTCTAGGGTGCGCTCTGACGCATGTGGTCTGACCTGAGAGAAACCCCTCCTTCGTGTCCTCGTCCCGCGGGGGAGGTTACCACAGAGTCTATGAGGCAAGGAGCTTTCTCCGTGGCTCTCTCCAACATGCCTCGTACCTCTGGGTTGACGTGAGGGGATGCCTTCACTGGCCGGTCAGTCGACTACGTGAAAGGTCTGCTGTGGCACATGACGACAGCTGTGACAAAAAGGGCACCGCCGTGGCGCCACGCGTCGCGGCGCCGCGCTCGTGCACAGCAGCCACGACGCGCCGGAATTCCGGCAGGGCTCGCGGGAGCTGCGCATTTTTTTCGGTGCCGTTGAAGAGCCCAGTGTTCACGATGCCACCGACCGGGCTCCTTGCGAAAAGCGTGCAAGCTGCACCACGGCCCGGTCCGACACGCGGGTCCAGGTGCTCCGATGGTGTGAGCCGTCCTACGTTGTGGGGAGGGCCCGGGGCGCGTCGGGGCTCCTGGCGCGCGTGGAGGCGTCAGCTTGCTGCTGTCCGCGGCGGAGGGGATGAGGGCCGGGGGGTGCGCGGCGGCGGCGCGGCCGCTCGCCGTGCGGTGTGTCGGGAGCAAGGCTGAGGGGCGGAGCCAGCTGTCCCCTGTCCTCAGGGCTGTGGTGGGGGGGGACAGGGGGCAGCGGGTCGAGAGGTGGGGCTCACGGTCACGTGAGCATGGCCCTGCGGTCGTTCGGCATCAGCGCTCGGGCAGCTCGGCGCAGACCGCGAAGGTGGTCAGCGCCACCGTCTGCCCCTTCTTGCCGTAGCCGTTCTCGAACACGGCGGTCGATGTCCAGCCCGGGCGGCCTTGGTCGGCGGCGTCGAACGGCGAGTTCTCAACCACCCTGCTGGTCGCCTGGGCTCCGCCGGAGATCGAGAATCCACCGCTGATCACGACTTCACCCGCGTTGCAGAGCGCCTTGACGTTGACGAACGTGCTTGTCGGCCCTGCCTCGCGCGTCACGGAGACCACGTGGATCTTGGCGATTCCGGGTGACCCCATGGGTCCCTGCGCGCCGCTCTCGCCCCTGGGTCCGGCCGGCCCCTGGAGGCCCCGTGCGCCGTCGGCGCCCTTGACGCCCTGGGGACCGATGGTGCCTGCGGGGCCCTGGGGGCCGCGCTCGCCCTTGGGACCCTGGAGGCCCTGAGGGCCCATCTCGCCCTTGGGTCCGACCGGCCCGGCCGGCCCCTGAGGACCGCGCGCGCCGTCGACGCCCTTGAGCCCCTGAGTACCGCGCGCGCCGTCGACGCCCTTGAGCCCCTGGGGACCGATGGCACCCGTGAGCCCCTGAGAACCGCGCGCGCCGTCGGCGCCCTTGAGCCCCTGGGGACCGATGGCACCCGTGAGCCCCTGAGGACCGCGCGCGCCGTCGGCGCCCTTGAGGCCCTGGGGACCGATGGCACCCGTGAGCCCCTGAGGACCGCGCGCGCCGTCGGCGCCCTTGAGGCCCTGGGGACCGATGGCACCCGTGAGCCCCTGAGGACCGCGCTCGCCCTTGAGGCCCTGGGGACCGACCTCGCCCTTGGGCCCCTGGAGGCCCTGAGGGCCCATCTCGCCCTTGGGTCCGACCGGCCCGGCCGGCCCCTGAGGACCGCGCGCGCCGTCGGAGCCCTTGAGGCCCTGGGGACCGATGGCACCCGTGAGCCCCTGAGGACCGCGCTCGCCCTTGAGGCCCTGGGGACCGATGGCACCCGTGAGCCCCTGAGGACCGCGCTCGCCCTTGAGGCCCTGGGAACCGACCTCGCCCTTGGGCCCGTGGAGGCCCTGAGGGCCCATCTCGCCCTTGGGTCCGACCGGCCCGACCGGCCCGACCGGCCCCTGAGGACCGCGCTCGCCGCGCTCGCCCTTGAGGCCCTGGGAACCGACCTCGCCCTTGGGCCCGTGGAGGCCCTGAGCGCCCATCTCGCCCTTGGGTCCAGCCGGCCCCTGAGGACCGCGCGCGCCGTCGGAGCCCTTGAGGCCCTGGGGACCGATCTCGCCCTTGGGCCCCTGGAGCCCCTGGAGCCCCCTTGCGCCGTCAGCGCCCTTGAGGCCCTGGGGGCCGATGGCACCCACGAGTCCCTGCGGCCCACGCGCGCCACTGACCCCCTGAGGGCCCATCTCGCCCTTGGGTCCCATGGGCCCCTGAGGACCGCGCGCACCATCGGTGCCCTTGAAGCCCTGAGGGCCCATCTCGCCCTTGGGTCCCACGGACCCCTGAGGACCGCGCGCGCCGTCGACGCCCTTGAGGCCCTGGGGACCGATCTCGCCCTTGAGCCCCTGGAGGCCGTGCTTGCCGTCAATGCCCTTGAGGCCCTGAGGGCCGACGAGCCCCGCCTGCCCCTGCGCGCCCGGCTCGCCGCGCTCGCCCTTGGGCCCCTGAGAGCCCGCCGGCCCCTGAGGACCGCGCTCGCCCTTGGGCCCCGCCGGCCCCTGAGGACCGCGCGCGCCGTCGACGCCCTTGAGGCCCTGAGGGCCCATCTCGCCCTTGGACCCCTGGAGGCCGTGCTTGCCGTCAATGCCCTTGAGGCCCTGAGGGCCGACGAACCCCGCCTGCCCCTGCGCGCCCGGCTCGCCGCGCTCACCCTTGGGCCCCTGAGGACCGCGCTCACCCTTGGGCCCCACGGGCCCCTGAGGCCCCTGAGGACCGCGCTCTCCCTTGAAGGCCTGCTGACCCACGAATCCTTTGGTCTGCTCTGCCTCCTCGGCCCAGCCCACGCCTGCGCTGACCATCACGCCCGCAAGCCCGGCGACGATTCCAGCAGAGACCGCACTCGTTCGATACTTTTGCATGTGAGTCCGCCTTTCTATCGATTTCGAGCTTCGGTGCGCTCGATTCCCGCAGACAGTCGTGTTCAGATGAGGTGGAGCCCACAGGCGAGCGAATCGGACGAAGGGCGACTCCGAGGCGGATCTCCGCCCTTGCCCAGCCCCGACTTCTCGACGAAAGTCCCACCAATTACCGGCACGAAAAGCCAGGGCGATGCGTCGATACGACACCTGACGGGTCACGCCACGACGCGGGCGCAGCCAGATGCTGCCAGCGTTCGAAGGCTCCAGTCGCCAACCCGCTGTGTCTGGAGCGATCCTAAGTTAATGGGGGCGGTTCACCAAGCCCCCAGCTGAGGGGTTGACAACCACGGCTCCTGCCGGCGCGCGTCCGCGGAGCGCCAATTGGCCGCCGCGACGCCCGCGAAGCCCGGGCGCTCTGCGGGGTTCGAACGAAGGCCGAGCACGGCGAACGCCTGGAAAAGCAGCAGCTCGCGCCCGCGAGCGCGCGACGGCGCCAGGAGAGCATCACCGCGAAAATGAGGAGATGGTTTCAGCGCTCCGGAGGCATGTCGGGCGAATCGAGTCGCCGCCGGAACACCCAGCGTTTCATCTGGAACGCGGAGAGTGACTTGCGCGGAGCGCCGGCTAGGCGCCGGCGGCGAGCGCTTCGGCGAAATTCCGCGAGAGCCTCCTCGCCGCCTGCTCATCCGGCATCCCGGCGTGGACCACGAGCGCCCGATCGACGTCGCGCCGCGCCTCGTCCTCGAGCGCGGCGAGCGCCCCGCGCCGCGCCTCCTCGACGCGCCGCCGCTCGGCGGCCGAGAGCCGCGGCCGCACCCAGACGTCGATCGCCCACGAGAGCTTCGCGTGCCGCGCCTCGTCGCGCGCGATGCGCGTCATCACGCGCCGGACCAGCGGATCCTGCGCGACGCGCCCCTGCCACATGCCGACCAGCGCGCCGTACGTCTCCCTCACGCACCCCTCCGTCGCATTGTCGATCGCGAGCTCCTCCAGCGATCGGACCGGCCTCGGCTCCACCCGCGGCGGCTGCCAGCGGCCGCCGTAACGCGCCGCGAGGCGCCGCATCACCCGCGCGTGCCGCACCTCGTCGCGCCCGGCGATGCGCGCCCGCTCCACGAGCGGCCGCGGCGCCCCGTGATGGACGAGCTCGCGCCCGAGCACCTCGAAGGCCCGGACGCTCGCCGCCTCGAGCTGCGCCACGTTGGCGAAATACGCCCCGACCTGCGTCGCGCCCCGGCCCGCGGTCCGCAGCAGCCCCGCCGGCCTCCGGCCGACGCAGGCGCCCGACTCCGACTCGATCACCTCGGATTCCAGCTCCTGCACATCGCCGCCCGCGTCGACCCCGAGCACATAGAGCGTGCGCTCGATCGGATCACAGGTCTCCGTGTACCTCGTCGCGAGCACCTCGTACGCGTCCCCGGCGGGCCGGACGCCGCCCTCGTCAGGCTTGCTGCAGCGGACGGTGTAGTCCGCCAGCGACGCGGCGAGCACCGCGTCCGCGGGCGTGTTCACAGGGCCGAGCCACGCCATCACCCCGTCCCGCGTATCGAGGACGGTCACCTCGTCGCCCGTGTTGACGATCAGGACGTGCTCCGGGCAGAAATCCGTGCAATCTCCGAGGCGGAACCCCTTGCTGGACGTGGCCGCCGCGATCTTCTCCTCGCACGCCGGCCTGTCCGCCGCCCCGGAGCACTTCTCCCCCACGGACTCGAGCGTGCTCTTCGTCGGGCCCCCCTGGCCCGTGGACATCCGTAGCTCGACGTAGTCGGCAGGAGCCCCGGGCTCGACCCCCGCCAGGTACGGGGTGCGGCCGTCGGCCGCGCAAGGGAGGGTCTCGAAGCCGCTTGTGTCGATCCCGCACCCGCCGACGAGGGGCGCGAGCGAGAGCGACAGGACACGACGCAGGATCTTGTCGATGGTGTTGGGAGAGGCCATATGCGTCCGCACGAAACAAGTTCTGTGCCGCCGCGAACGGCGCGTGCAGCTCGTGCTTTGCGCGGACGGTGAGCGTCCCCTGCCTGACATCGTCGTCGCACCGGGCGCCCGGGGAGCGCCCGACGAGGGCGGCCGCCGTCGAGCGCGGGCCCCGCGCCGGCCGCACAAGGCACCCAGAGCGACCGTGGGCCGCACTGTGTCAGGGCCCGATCCGGGGCGACGCTCCCGCCCGGTCGACGCCGCGGGTGCATCGCCGTGGCGAACCCGGTAGAATCGCAGGATGGTCGCCCTCGACAGGAACGAACCTGACGACTACCCCGCTGTCCTCTCGACGGAACGCCTGAGCCTCCGCCCCCACCGGCCCTTCGACCTCCCGTTCATGATGGAGATGAGCGCCGATCCCGAGGTGCTCCGCTACACGGGGGATCCCGCGTTCGCCAGCGAGGAGGAGGCGCGCGCGGTGATCGCGCGGCTCGCGCACCAGTTCGAGGCATTCCGCATGGGCCGGTTCGTCGTCTCGGACCGGAAGACGGGGGAGAAGCTCGGCTGGTGCGGGCTGAAGTGGCACGAGGACGACGAGCTCGCGGATCTCGGATACCGCTTCCTCCGGAAGCACTGGGGCCGAGGCTACGCCACGGAGTCGGCCGCGGCGTGCGTCCGGTATGCGTTCGAGGAGCTCGGGCTCCCGCGCCTCGTCGCGCATGCGATGCTCGAGAACGCCGCGTCGGTCAGGGTGCTCGAGAAGCTCGGGTTCCGCCGGACGGGGCCAGGCGTGTGCAAAGGGTTCGCGGCGGAAGAGTTCGTGCTCCCGAGGCCGGCGCCGCCTCGGCCGGCGAGCGACGTGGCTCACTCGGGCAGCAGGTAGTCGAACGGCTTCCCCTCGTTGCCTGCCCAGTCCGTGGCGCGCACGCAGAACCGGGCCGGCAGGTCGCGGGGGTCGAGGAAGATGGGAAACCGCCGGTACCTGAGCCACTCGGCGGCCGGATCATCGCAGTCGGTCGTGTCCTGGGGGCCGAAGCGGTACTCGAAGTCCGCGAGCTCCGGCAGGGAGAAGATCGGCTCGACGCGCATGCCCTCCGTCGCGTCTCCGCCGCGCGAGAGCTCGGGACGGCGCGAGGGTGGGGTCGTGTCGATCGTGGTGAGGACGACCGTGGGGAGCGAGAGCGGCTGCCACGCGGCGTCGGGCGTGGCCGTCGGGCCGGCGAGCACGCAGAGCAGGTGGACCCCCTCGGCCTCGGGCAGCGAAAGGGCCGACAGCTCCTGGGAATCGAGCTTGATCGGGGCTGAATAGCCCTCTTGCCGGCGGCAGTCGACCTCGCCGGCGCGCCCCAGCTTGTAGCGGAAGAACCCGAGCGCGTCCCGCGCGCCGAGCGTCACATCCCAGGTGTTCGTCGCGCCGGTCACCGGATCGCTCGGTCGCTCGCGGGGAGTGGGATAGGCCAGCACGTCGAGCGCCCGGCCGGCGTCGAGCGCGCAGCCCTCGCGATCCAGCGCGAAGCGACCGTCGTCCCCGAAGCAGGCGCTCACGCCGGTCACGTCGACGGCGTAGCTCGCGCCCCCGGACGACACCCCGGGCGGCGCGTCGAGCTCGCAAGGCCTGCCGAGGAAGCAGTCGCCGTCGGGCGGGCTCCCCAGGGTCGTGGTGTTGACGATCGCATAGGCCCGCTGCGCGTCGTCCAGCACCGGCGAGCCCGAGCTGCCGTTCGCGATGTCGGCGCAGCGGTTCCGGTGCGCGCCGAACCAGTGCCAGCGGAACTCGACGATATCGAAGGTGCCCTCCTCGCTGCAGCGGGCGCGCCGCAGGAACTCCACCTCGAGCTGCGGCGCGCCGACCACCGACACGCGCGCCCCCGGAGGCGGCGCCGAGGGCGCGAGGCCGAGCGCGACGACGCCGCGCGCCGCGAGCGCGCCGATCGTCGTGTCGAGCTCGACCACGGCGAGGTCGGTGCCCTTCATCGTCGCATAGCGGATCGTCTTCGCCGAGACCGCCACCTGCGCGTCCTCGGTGTCGCCGAAGTAGTTGAAGATCATCCGCAGCTCCGGGGTCGCCTCGGTGTCCACGAACACCGCGTTGGCCGCGGCCTCCAGGGCCCAGTCGTGGGTGCAGTGGGCGTTGGTCAGCACGTGCGCCGGCGCCTCGGGGCGCCCCGCAGGGTCGACGAGAAAGGCCGTGCAGGCGCCGGAGCCGAGCCCGCCGCTCAGCCGTCCCACCGCCCTGAGAGGAGCGCTGGCCTGGTCCCGCCCCGAGAGGAGCTCGGATTCCCCGTCTCCCGGCTCGCTCCCGCCCGAGCCGCCAGCGCCGGCCTCTCCGCCCGCGCCGGCCTGTCCGCCCGCGCCGGCCCCTCCGCCAGCGCCGGCCTCTCCGCCAGCGCCGGCCTCTCCTCCCGCGCCGGCCTCTCCGCCAGCGCCGCCCCCACTTGCCCCCGAGCCGCCGCCGCCCTGTCCGCCTGGGTCGCCGGGGGGCGACGACGGCGCGCAGGACGAGGAGACGACGCAGGCGCAGGAGAGCAGCCCTGCGATCATCAACGAGAGAGAACGCGACATCATCGAACGAGCTCCTTGAGGGCGGGACGCCGTAGCTTACCTGCCGCCTCGGCAGCCCGCCCGGCGCGATCCTGCTCGAGCGCCCCGAGCCCCTCCTTGACACGCGGCCGAGGTCGCTTCATAAGTTGGTTGTACGACCAACCAATAAACCGGTGCGCCAGCGGGCGCAGGAGCGGCAGGATGCCTCGCCCGTCCAACACCGCCGAACGTCGAGCCCAGATCGCGCGCGCTCTCTTGAAGGTCATGGCGGAGCGCGGCTATGAGGGGGCGTCCATCGGGGCCATCGCGGCGGCGGCTCACCTCGCGCCGGGGCTCGTCCACTACCACTTCGAGAGCAAGCGAGAGATCCTGCTCGCCGCCGTCGCGCTGCTCGCGCAGGAGTATGCCGACCGGATCGAGCGGCGGCTCGCTCCCGCGGCGGGCGATCCGGAGGCCGAGCTCCGCGCGTTCATCGACGCGCACCTGCGGGTGGGCGAGGGGGCCGACCCGCAGGCGCTCGCGTGCTGGATCTGCGTGAGCGGCGAGGCGCTCCGGGACGCCGAGGTGCAAAAGGCGTTCGCGGGAGCGCTCGAGAGCGCGGTCAAGAAGCTCGCCGCGATCGCGCGGCGCGGCGCGCGGGAGCGGGTGTTCTCCTGCGCGCGCGGCGACGTGGACGCCGCGGCAGCGGCCATCGTGGCCACCATCCAGGGGTATTTCGTGCTCGCGGCCACGGCGCGCGATCTCATCCCCCCGGGCTCGGCCGCCGGCGCGACGTGGGCGATGGCGTCGGGGCTCTTCGGCCTCTCGTCGGCCACCCGGAAGGCGAGCCGCTGATGCGCTTTCCCCACCTGTCCTTGCGACGGCTCGGGCTCTTGACGTCGCTCTACATGTGCCAGGGTCTCCCGTTCGGGTTCTTCACCCAGGCGCTCCCCGTCCTCCTGCGCAAGCAGGGGATCTCGCTGGAGGGCATCGGCCTCGCCTCGCTGCTCGCGCTCCCGTGGGCGCTCAAGTTCCTCTGGGCGCCGCTCGTCGATCGTTTCTTCTTTCCCCGGCTCGGGCGCCGCCGCTCGTGGATCCTCCCCCTGCAAGGGCTCATGATCATGGTGCTCGGGCTCGTCTCGCTGCGGGAGCCGGGGGAGGGGCTCTCCTCTGTCCTCGTGGCGGTGCTGATCGTCAATCTGCTCTCGGCGACCCAGGACATCGCCACGGACGGCCTGGCGGTGGACATGCTGGAGCCGGGCGAGCGGGGCTGGGCCAACGGCATCCAGGTGGCCGGTTATCGGGCCGGGATGATCGTGGGCGGAGGGGTGCTGCTCGTCTTCTTCGAGCGGCTGGGCTGGAGGCTCACCTTCGCCATCATGGCGCTGCTCATCGCGCTCCTGAGCGTCCCCACGCTGCTCGCCCGCGAGGCGGGGGGCGGGCGCGAGGGGGCGCGATCCCCCTCGTCCGTTGCCGCCATTGCCGCCTCGTTCTGGAAGCGCCCTCATGCCCGGCGGGTGCTCGCGCTCATCGTCGTGTACAAGCTCGGCGACGCCTTTGCGGTCGGCATGCTCCGGCCGTTCCTGTCCGATCTCGGCCTCTCCCTCGCGGAGCTCGGCTGGCTGCTCGGGACGGTGGGCTTCGTGGCGGGGCTGCTCGGCGCGCTGACCGGTGGGGCGCTTGTGCTGCGGCTCGGGCGGCGATCGTCGCTCGTCGGCTTCGCGGTCCTCCAGGCGGCGAGCGTGCTCGGGTACGCGTACGTCGCCCGCGCAGATGCAGGGGTGCCGCTGCTGACGGCGCTCTGCGCGTTCGAGCACTTCGCCGGAGGGATGGCCACGGCGGCGCTGTTCACGTGCATGATGGACTGGACCGATCGGGAGAGCGCCGCCACGGACTACACAGTTCAGGCCAGCGCGGTGGTGATCGCCACGGGGGTCGCCTCGGCCGCGAGCGGGTTCTCCGCGGGGCGCCTCGGCTATCCGTTGCACTTCAGCCTGGCGGCCGCTCTGGCGGCGCTCTCGCCGGTCCTCGCGCACCTGCTGTTTCCGGGCGCGCGCCTCCCTGCGAAGCTCGCGCTGGACGAGGCCTCGTTGTCCGGGCGCTCGCCGGGCCGGCACCCGGGAGAGCCGTCAACCGGCGTTTGACCTCCGCGGGGACGGCGCCCGCGGCCCGGTGGCGCCTGAAATAGGTGAGGCCCGGGACTGTGGCCTAGCCCCGGGCCTCGGTTTGCCGCCATCTGCGCACACCCACACGTTTAAGGTCAGAGGTCAGTCCTCACACCGTCGTGCTCTGCCATTGAACTACCGGCCATTGTGATCTGCGCGCCGGGGCGGGAACGCCCCGGCGCCGCGCGAGGAGAGGCATCGCCTCACCGCGGCGCGGGCTGGCCAGGCTGGAATTGAACCAGCATCCGACGATTTTAGCCTCTTCCCGTTCGATTGGGTGATCGGCGGCGAATGCTCGAGCCTGGAGTGAGAGCTTGAGACCATTGATCGGGCCAGCGCTGCCTCTACCGAGTTGGGCTACCCCGCCGTGAAGGCGACCATGAAATGGCGGGGGCAGGGCTCGAACCTGCACTGGGGCGCCGAGCCCATCAAGCTGAGCTTGAGCTTCAACTTGCACTCCGCCGCCACGATATCGCCGCGGCGGCCGCCGCGCAAGCGCCGCCCGGGCAGGGGAGCGGGCGCGCGTCAGGCGCCGAAGATGAACCCGAGGACGGCGGCCCCGACCTTCTGCTCGTCGGCCGCCTGGTTGTTCGCCTCCTCGCGGGCGAACTTGACCGCCTTCTGCAGCTTCTCCACCCGATCGAGCAGCTCGTTGATGCGCCGCGCCGGCAGCGCGCCCGAGAACTTCACCGTCTTCCAGTAACCGACCACGACATCCTCGTGATAGACCTCCACCTGCGCGGGGTGCTTGTCCGTCGCCTCGGCCTTGACGTGGTTGCGCGGGATCTTCTTGGTCCGCGCGGTCTGCACCGGCTCGGTCGCCCAGGAGTCCGCGGAGGGATCGAACGTCCAGCTCTCGGACGCGTCGAGCACCGGCAGCTTCTTGATGAAGGTGTGCAGGTCGACGAGCTGCTTCTCCAGGAAGAGCAGGTAGGTGACCGGCGCCCCCGTGAGCAGCACCTTGCCGTCGACCACCACGTCCGCGCGCGCCTTGCAGTTGGCGTAGTCCTTTGTGGCCGTGACGTCGAAGAGCTCGCCCAGGATGTCGACCGTGCTCCGGATGATGTCCTCGGCCTTCGCCTGCACCCTCGTCGCCTCGGGCGGGAGCTGCTCCCCCTCCTCGTCCTTCGACCTGTAGGTGCGCGCGATCCCGGAGAGCAGCGCCGGCTTCTGCAGCGCGTGGTGCGCCTCGGTGAGGCGCTGGTGGGAGCGGGCCTTGACGCCCTTCTCGATGGCGATGATCTGGTTCAAGCGAGGCATGGCGGTCTCCTGGAGGGGGCTACCCTATCAGAGGAGCAGAGCGCCCGTCAGCGCCATCGCGCCGCGCGCGCCCTGCTACAGTGCGGCCATCGTGCACGCCACCACGAAGCTGATGCTCATCCGGCACGGGGAGACCGACGACAACCGCGCGCAGGTCTTCCAGGGACAGGCGGGGCGCGGGCTCAACGCGCGCGGGCGCGAACAGGCCGCGCGGCTCGCCGAGCGGCTCGCCGGCGCGCGGATCCGGCTCTCGGCGGTCTACTGCTCCGACCTCGAGCGCGCCGAGGAGACGGCGGAGCGCGTGGCCTCGGCGCTGGGCCTCGAGGCCGTCGCGGACCCAGCGCTGCGGGAGGTGAGCCTCGGCGCCTGGCAGGGGCTCGGCCGCGCCGACGTGCAGGCGCGCTTCCCCGAGGAGTGGGCGGCATGGCGGCGCGGCGTCGATGTCCGGCGCGGGGGCGGCGAGACGTACGCGGAGCTCGGCGATCGCATGATGCGCGCGCTCGACCGGATCGCGGAGCGGCACGCGGGCGAGGCGGTCGCGCTGGTGTCCCACGGCGCGGCCATCAAGACGGCTGTCGGGCGGATACTCCAGATGGACGCCGGCGGGCTGAAGGCGCTGCAGGTGCTGGCGAACACGGGCATTTCCCTGATCGAGCACGACCCGAGCAGCGGCCACCGCGTCGTCGTCTGGAACGACGCCGCTCACCTCGGCGACGCGCTGGCCGAGGCGCTCTCCGCGCCGCCGGCGTGAGGCGCGATGCGGTTGGTCAGCCGTCCGACCCCGGACGGCCAGACGTCCGGTACGGGTCAATCGCTCCGAGCGATCCCCGCCGGACGCCCTACGCCGACGGGAGCACGGCGCTCCGGCTGTCCGTGTCCGTCTCGGTCTCGGCCGCATCCAGAGGGAGCTCGACGATGAAGGTGGCGCCGGCGCCCGGCGCGCTCTCGACGCGGATGGTGCCGCCGTGCGAGGTGACGATCCAGCGGACGATGTAGAGCCCGAGGCCGAGACCGCCGAAGTTGCGGACCGACACCGCGCGCTCGAAGCGCTCGAAGATCCTGGCTTGATCGGCCTCCGCGATGCCCATTCCGTGGTCCCGGACCACGAGCGTCGCGCGCTCGGACTGCGCGCGCACGACGACATGAATGGGGCCGCCGGCGCCGTACTTCATCGCGTTGGACAGGAGGTTGATGAGGACCTGCTCCACGCGAGACGGATCCCAGCGTCCGACCACGGGCTCGTCCAGCTCGAGCTGGACGCCGCAGCGGGCGTCGGCGAGCTGCTGGCGCATGCGCTCGACGACCTCGCGCGTCAGGGCCGCCAGATCGACCGGCGCGCGCACGAGCGTCAGCCGCCCGGCGCTGAGCCGGGTCACGTCGAGCAGCTCGTTGACGAGGTGGGCGAGCCGGGCGATCTGGCGATTGAGGACCTGGAGCGCGGCGTCGATCCGCTCCGGGGCGATCTCGGCCCGCTGGTAGCGACGCAGCAGCCGCTCGATGAGGTGCGACTGCATCTTCAGCGAGGTCAGCGGGGTCTTGAGCTCGTGCGAGGCGACGAGGAGGAACTCGTCGCGCCGCTCGATGGCCTTCTGCGCCTCGGCGAACAGGCGGGCGTTGTCGAGCGCGAGCGCCGCGCGACTCCCCAGCTCCTCGGCCAGCCACAGGTCGGCCGGACCGTAATGGCGCCAGGGCGCGGTGGCCAGCAAGGTCATGACCCCGAAGCACCTGTCGCGCGCGAGGAGCGGGACCCGGAGGAACGCGTGAATGCCGAGCTGCCGCAGGAGCGGCGCGGCGCCAACGTCGCCCACCTCGGGCCGGACCGGCGACGCGGCGGCCAGGGGCCGCAGCGCGTCCTTCACGGCGTCGACCAGCTCGTCGGGCACGCCCGCAGTGGCCGTGTGTCCCGGGGCGTCGTGATCGAGGCGCACATCGACGACGCACTGGTCGGCCAGCTCGGGCACCGCGAGCTGCGCCACGCTCTCGAGGGTCGCGCCGTAGCCGAGGGCCATCAGCCTGCGACCCGCCTCGGCCAGGAAGCGCTCGGCCTGCTCGGCCCGCTTGCGCTCGGTGATGTCCGTGGAGATGCCGCAGAGCACGCCGGGCGTGACCTCCTCGCCGAGCGGGAACTTGACCGACAGGAAGGTGTGCAGCCCGTCCTCCAGCAGCACCTCCTCCTCGCACTCCAGCGGCACGCCCGCATCGAGCACGTGCCGGTCGTTGTCCTGGAGGGTCTCGACGGTCGTTCCAGGAAAGAGCTCGGCGTCGACCTTTCCCAGGAGCTCGTGGCTCGGCAGGCCCACGACCTTGCCCGCCTGCAGATTGGCGAGCACATACTGGCCCTCACGGTTCTTCAGGTAGATGGCCGCGGCCGAGTTGTCGACGATGGCCTGGAGGGTCGCCTGGTTGGCCTTCAGCGCCTGTTCGGCCCGCCGGCGCTCGGCGTTCTCCTGCTCGACCTGGGAATAGAGCATGGCGTTCTCCAGCGAGATGGCCGACTGCGAGGCGAGCAGCTCGAGCACGCTCAGCCGCGCCGGGGTGAACGCCCCGGCGACGAGCTTGTTCTCCAGGTAGAGCAGGCCGAGCAGACGGGCCTGCCGCACGATCGGGAGGCACAGCACCGATCTCGGCTTCTTCTGGGTGAAATACGCGTCCTCCGAGAACGGGTGTCCGGCGGCGTCGTCGAGCAGCACGCGCTCGTGGCTCCGGCGAACGTAGTTGAGGACGGACCGCGGCAGCGCCGCCGCCGCCGCCTCGCCCGCGTCGAGCAGCCGCGTCGCGCCCCCGGAGGCCTCGAGCGCCGCCGCGGTCGACAGGCGCTCTTCCCGGACCAGCAGCACATAACCCTCGCCGGCGCCCGCGTGCTCGACCACGATGCGCAGCAGCGTCTCGAGCAGGCGCGGGAGCTTGAGCTCGCCGGAGATGCTCTGCGCGGCCTTGACGACCGACAGGACATCGAATTGCTCGGCCCGCACGGCGAAGGTGGCCGTGGGGGCGATCGGCTTGCGCTCGATGAGATCGGGGTAGCGCTGGTCGAGCTGCTCCACCTTGGCGTGGGCGCCCCAGCGGAAGTAGCCGGCGCGGGCCTTTCGCAGGTAGGCGCCTTCGGGCGTGGACAGGCCGCGCGCGCGGTAGAAGCCCGCGGCGAGCTCGCAGGCGATGGCCTCGTGCTGAACGAAGCCGCCCTCCCGCGCCGATGCGATGGCGTGCTCGTAGAGCCGCATGGCCTCCGGCTCCTGCCCCAGGAGACGGGCGATCTCGGCGCGGACGAGGGAGTGCTTGTGAAGGAAGTTCGGGGGGCAGCTCTCCGCCCACTCGCCGAGCTGCCGCGCGCACTCGAGGAGCCCTTCGGGCGGCTGTGCCTCGCCGCAGACGGCGGCGAGCGCGAGCGCGTGATAGTAGACGGTCTCGGCGACGAGCGCGTGCGTGTCGTTCTTCCCGTCGTAATCGAGGACCACACGGGACGACGCGGCGAGCGCCTCGCCCGGAGCGCCGAGGACGAACAGCGCCTGCGCCTTCAGGCTGTAGTACAGGCTGTGAGCGCTGCGCGAGTCCCCTGGAGAGAACCACTCCTCGAAGGACGCCTGATCCAGCTCGGAGCCGTCCAGCATCGAGAAATGGACCGGCCGCCCGCGCAGCGTCTGGATGAGGTACCGGACGCCGAGGAGGACGCCATGAACGAACGCATAACCGGCCTTGCGCACGAAGCCGAGGCGGTCCTCGGTCTGGTGGAGGACGTCCTCCAGCGGCTCACCGCAGAGCAGCGGGAACGTCGGCGCCCAGATGCAGTTGTAACAGGCGTTGTTCCAGTCGCCGCATTCCACCGCGGCGTTGAAGCCGGCGCGCGTATACGGATACGTCTCTCTGTAGTGGCGCATCCAGAAGACGATCTGCTGTCCGAACAGCGTGAACACCGGGGACTTTATGGCGAGGACGGGGCTCCTGTCCGCCAGGTCGCAGGCGAGCTTGCCGAACAGATAAGCCTCCTTGTATCGCCCGAACCGCGGGGCGAGCACCCGCGCGAAGGCGGCGTACGCGTGGGCGGAGCTCTCCGCATTGCCGTGGCGGAGGCTGAGCTTGACCATGCGCACCACGAGCAGATAGTGCAGGTCCGGGTCCACGAAGAACGCAGGGACGGCCACGCCCGCGAGGACCCCCATCGTGATCTTGATCTCCGGGTGCGTCATGGCGGGCAGATGGATCAGGTCCTCGATGGACCGATCGCCCAGGATCTGCCAGACGCTCTCGGTCTCCTCTTCGGCCTGCGCGTCGGTGACAGGGAGCGGTACATCGATGTCCCAGGTGCGGAGGCACGAGAGCCCGAGCTCCACGGCGCGGGCGACCTGTCCGCGGGTGAGGTTCAGCGCGACGGCGAGCTCGACGACAGCGGCCCTCTCGACCCTGGTCCTCGCGCGAGCCATGAGCTCTTCCAGGAGCCGCTCGGCTTCTTCGAAGCTGCCGATGACGTACGCGGCGTGCGCGCGCTCCAGGCTCAGGTCGTGGGCGAGCTCGTACTGCGTCTCCCAGCGCTCCTCGGAGAGGAGGGCCATGCCCGCGGCGAAGAGGGCGGCGGCGGTCTCGTGGGCCGCCGCGGCCTTGGCCCTCCTGCCGGCGCGGAGGTTCAGCGCGGCGAGCTCGACCCGCTCCGCCGGAGATCGGAGGAGCGCGGCGCCGCGGTTGAGGTGGCCCACGATATCGAAGATCGTCTCCTCGCGCTCCGCCGCGCTCCGCCCCTTCAACAGCAGCCGGCCGATGCAGAGGTGCACCTCGGCGAGCTGCGCCGCCGGGATGAGCGCCTGGGCGGCCTGCTGCACCCGGTCGTGGAGGAACCGGTACGCGCCATTGCGGCGGAGGAGCAGCCCCTCCTGCACGGCCTCCGCGAGCGCCTCGCCGAGCTCCGTCGCCGGGCGCTTCGCGACCACCGCGAGGGTGTCGAGGTCCATGCTGCTGCCGAGGCACGCGGCGAGCTTGAGCGCGTCCTGCGCCGGGGCGGAGAGCCGCTTCAGCTTGCCCACCATCAGCTCGACGACGTTGTCGCTGAAGCCCTTGTCGCGGATCGCGGCGATGTCCCAGCGAAAGGCGCCCGCCTCCGCGTCGAAGGCGAGGAGCCCCTCCTGGTGCAGCTCCATCAGGAACTGGATCGTGAAGAAGGGGTTGCCGCCGGTCTTCTCGTAGACCAGCCGCGAGAGCGGCTCGACCTGCTCGGCCAAGGCGTGGACCGCGCCGGCGACGAGCGCGCCGACGTCGGACGGAGAGAGCGGCGCGAGGACGATGTCGGTGACGAGGGCGCCGCGCTTCCGCGCGTCGGCCAGCGTGAGCGACAGCGGGTGCGCGGGGCCGACCTCGTTGTCCCGGTAGGCGCCGATCAGCAGGAGGTGCTCGGCCTCGGCGTACGTGACGAGCTGCTCGAGCAGCTGGAGGCTCGCGGCGTCGGCCCACTGGAGGTCGTCGATGAAGAGCACCATCGGGTGCTCCTTCTGGACGCACGCGGCGACGAAGCGCTGGAGCGTCGCGTGGAACCGGTGCCGGGCCTCGACCGCAGGGAGCTCGGGTACCGGCGGCTGCGGGCCGAGGAGCAGCTCGAGCTCGGGGAGCACGCCGGTGAGCAGCCCGCCGCTCGCGTTGAGGGCCTCCCGCAGGCGCTGCCGCCAGCGCTCGAGCTCCTCCTCGCTCACGCACAGGAGCTCCTGCACGAGCCCGCGAAACGCCTGGAGGAAGGCGTGGTAGGGGATGTCCCGCTTGAGCTGCTCGAACTTGCCGGAGAGAAAGAAGCCGCGCTCGCGCACGACCGGCCTGTGCAGCTCGGCCACGAGCGACGACTTGCCGACGCCCGAGTAGCCCGACACGAGCACGAGCTCGGGCAGGCCCTGCACCACGACGCGCTCGAAGACGGCGAGCAGCGCCTCGACCTCGCGCTCGCGGCCGTAGAGCCGCTGCGGGATCTGGAACCGGTCCGAGACGTCGCGCTGCCCGAGCGGAAAGGCCCCGATGGCGCCGCGCGACCGGAGCTCGGCGAAGCAACGGTCGAGGTCGTGCCGGAGGCCGAGCGCGCTCTGATAACGCTCCTCGGCGGCCTTGGCCAGCAGCTTGAGCACGACCGCCGACAGCTGCGGGGGAATCGAGGGGACGATCGCGTGAGGCGAGGGCGGCGTCAGGGCGATGTGGCAATAGACCCACTCCACGGGGTCGCTCGCCTGGAAGGGCAGGGTGCCAGTCAGCATCTCGTAGAAGGTGACGCCGAGGGAGTACAGGTCGGTCCGCTCGTCGATGGAGCGGTTCATCCGGCCTGTCTGCTCCGGCGCCATGTACGCCAGCGTGCCCGCGATGAGCCCGTCGTGGGCGAGGTCCTCCGGCGCGCGGGGCGAGGGGCAGGCGATCCCGAGATCGGTGATCTTCACCTCCCCGGTGTCGGGGTTGTAGAGCAGGTTCTGTGGCTTGATGTCCTTGTGGATGACGTGGTGCCGATGCAGCTCGGCGAGCGCGTCGGAGAGGCGCAAAGCGAGGGGGAAGAAGCGCTCGAGCGGCGTCGGCCCGTCGAGGAGCTTGTCGAGCGAGCGGCCGCCGAAGTCCTCCAGGACCAGGGCCACCTGGTCGCCGAACGCCTCGAGCGCGTGCACCTTGACGATGACGGGCACGTCGAGCCCGCTGGCCACCTCGTGCTCGTGGCGCAGCCGGCCGAGGGCCTGAGGGCTGGCGTGGTCGCGCCGCAGGACCTTGAGCACGACCGGTAGTCCGTCTTCCTTGCGCCGCGCTCGGTACAGGATCGTGTCTGCCCCGGTGTGCAGGACCTCCAGCACGAGGTAGCGTGAACTCTGGGGCATAGGAAGATCATCGAAAGCCGGAACGGCCTCCGAGGCGCCGGCGCGGATCATGATGTTGCCAAAAGCGCCGCGCTTCGCCATGGACAAATCGCGGCGCCCTGTCGCGCCCGCTCCCCTGCGGCGCCCCGGGTCGTGCCAGGTGTTCGTGGAAGCGGCGTCAGCGCAGTCGCGGGATCCGTTCACGGCGGAGGAGCCCGTGCGCGCGCGATAGGCGCGATCGTGCGGGCCGCGAGGCGTCGAGGGCTGCGATCGGACGGAACGTGTCCGTTTTGGAGCCGGTGGGAGCTCAGGGCGCTTCACGTTGCGACCGGCAGCAAGCAGGCTGAATCGCTCGCAGAGGCCTCGGTGAACACCTACGCCTGTGGGAGGAGGGCGCCCTGACCGTCGGTCTCCGTCTCGGTCTCGGCCGCATCCAGAGGGAGCTCGACGATGAAGGTGGCGCCGGCGCCCGGCGCGCTCTCGACGCGGATGGTGCCGCCGTGCGAGGTGACGATCCAGCGGACGATGTAGAGCCCGAGGCCGAGACCGCCGAAGTTGCGGACCGACACCGCGCGCTCGAAGCGCTCGAAGATCCTGGCCTGATCCGCCTCCGCGATGCCCATTCCGTGGTCCCGGACCACGAGCGTCGCGCGCTCGGACTGCGCGCGCACGACGACATGAATGGGGCCGCCGGCGCCGTACTTCATCGCGTTGGACAGGAGATTGATGAGGACCTGCTCCACGCGAGACGGATCCCAGCGTCCGACCACGGGCTCGTCCAGCTCGAGCTGGACGCCGCAGCGGGCGTCGGCGAGCTGCTGGCGCATGCGCTCGACGACCTCGCGCGTCAGGGCCGCCAGATCGACCGGCGCGCGCACGAGCGTCAGCCGCCCGGCGCTGAGCCGGGTCACGTCGAGCAGCTCGTTGACGAGGTGGGCGAGCCGGGCGATCTGGCGATTGAGGACCTGGAGCGCGGCGTCGATCCGCTCCGGGGCGATCTCGGCCCGCTGGTAGCGACGCAGCAGCCGCTCGATGAGGTGCGACTGCATCTTCAGCGAGGTCAGCGGGGTCTTGAGCTCGTGCGAGGCGACGAGGAGGAACTCGTCGCGCCGCTCGATGGCCTTCTGCGCCTCGGCGAACAGGCGGGCGTTGTCGAGCGCGAGCGCCGCGCGACTCCCCAGCTCCTCGGCCAGCCACAGGTCGGCCGGACCGTAATGGCGCCAGGGCGCGGTGGCCAGCAAGGTCATGACCCCGAAGCACCTGTCGCGCGCGAGGAGCGGGACCCGGAGGAACGCGTGAATGCCGAGCTGCCGCAGGAGCGGCGCGGCGCCAACGTCGCCCACCTCGGGCCGGACCGGCGACGCGGCGGCCAGGGGCCGCAGCGCGTCCTTCACGGCGTCGACCAGCTCGTCGGGCACGCCCGCCGTGGCCGTGTGTCCCGGGGCGTCGTGATCGAGGCGCACGTCGACGACGCACTGGTCGGCCAGCTCGGGCACCGCGAGCTGCGCCACGCTCTCGAGGGTCGCGCTGTAGCCGAGGGCCATCAGCCTGCGACCCGCCTCGGCCAGGAAACGCTCGGCCCGCTCGGCCCGCTTGCGCTCGGTGATGTCCGTGGAGATGCCGCACAGCACGCCCGGCATGGCCCCCTCGCCGAGCGGGAACTTGACCGACAGGAAGGTGTGCAGCCCATCCTCCAGCGGCACCTCCTCCTCCCACTCCATCGGCACGCCCGCATCGAGCACCTTCCGATCGTGGTCTTCTACGGCCGCGGCGGCCGGAGCATCGAAGAAATCAGCGAGCGTCTTTCCAAGGATCTTCTCGATCGGCAGGTGCAGGAGGTTGCCCACGTGCCGGTTGACGAGCAGATGTCGTCCCTCGTGATCCTTCAGGTAGATGGCCGCGGCCGAGTTGTCGACGATGGCCTGGAGGGTCGCCTGGTTGGCCTTCAGCGCCTGCTCCGCCCGCCGGCGCTCGGCGTTCTCCTGCTCGACCTGGGAGTAGAGCATGGCGTTCTCCAGCGAGATGGCCGATTGCGAGGCGAGCAGCTCGAGCACGTCGAGCCGTCCGGGGGTGAAGGCCCCGGCGACGAGCTTGTTCTCCAGATAAAGCAGGCCGAGCAGCCGGGTTTGCCGGACGATCGGGAGGCACAGCACCGACCTCGGCCTCTTCTGGGTGAAATACGCGTCCTCCGAGAACGGGTGCCTGGCGGCGGCGTCGTCGAGCAGCACGCGCTCGTGGCTCCGGCGAACGTAGTTGAGGACGGACCGCGGCAGCGCCGCCGCCGGTGTCTCGGCCGCGCCGAGCAGCCGCGCCTCGCCGCCCGGCGCCTTGATCGCCGCCGCGGTCGACAGGCGATCCTCCCGGAGCAGGAGCACATAGCCCTCCTCGGCGCCCGCGTGCTCGACCACCGTGCGCAGCAGCATCTCGAGCAGGCGCGGGAGCTTGAGCTCGCCGGAGATGCTCTGCGCGGCCTTGACGACCGACAGGACATCGAATTGCTCGGCCCGCACGGCGAAGGTGGCCGTGGGGGCGATCGGCTTGCGCTCGATGAGATCGGGGTAGCGCTGGTCGAGCTGCTCCACCTTGGCGTGGGCGCCCCAGCGGAAGTAGCCGGCGCGGGCCCTTCGCAGGTAGGCGCCTTCGGGCGTGGACAGGCCGCGCGCGCGGTAGAAGCCCGCGGCGAGCTCGCAGGCGATGGCCTCGTGCTGGACGAAGCCGCCCTCCCGCGCCGATGCGATGGCGTGCTCGTAGAGCCGCATGGCCTCCGGCTCCTGCCCCAGGAGACGGGCGATCTCGGCGCGGACGAGGGAGTGCTTGTGAAGGAAGTTCGGGGGGCAGCTCTCCGCCCACTCGCCGAGCTGCCGCTCGCACTCGAGGAGCCCTTCGGGGAGCGCCCGCGGCGGGGATGGCGGCCCTTCGTCGCAGAGGGCCGCGAGCGCGAGCGCGAGATAATAAAAGTTCTCGGCGATGAGCGCGTACGGCTCGGTCCTCCAGGGGTGCTCGACCCTCACGCGCGTCGCCGCCGCGACGGCCTCTCCCGGCGAGCCGAGCACGAAGAGCGCCTGGGCCTTCAGGCTGTAATAAAGGCCGCGAACGCCCTGCATATCCCCCTCGTTCAGCCGCGCTTCGAAGGTGCCCTGATCCAGCTCGGATCCATCCAGCATCGAGAAGTGGACCGGCCTGCCTCGCAGCGCCTGGATCATGCCGTGGCCGCCGAGGAGGGCGCCGTGAGCGAACTCGTATCCGGCCTTGCGCACGAAGCCGAGGCGGTCCTCGGTCTGGTGAAGGACGTCCTCCAGGGGTTCGCCGCAGAGCAGCGGGAACAGGGAGGCCCAGATGCAGTTGAAGCAGGCGTCGTTCAGGTTGCCGGACTCGACCGCGGCGCTGAAGCCGGCGCGCGTATACGGATACGTCTCTCTGTAGTGGTGTGTCCAGAACACGACATGCTGTCCGAAGAGCGTGAACACCAGCGATTTCGTGCGGAGGAGGCCGCTCCTGTCCGCCAGGTCGCGGCCGAGCTTGCCGAACAGATAGGCCTCCTTGTAGCGCCCGAACCTCGGGCCGATCATCCTCGCGAAGGCGGCGTACGCGTGGGCGGAGCTCTCGGCGTTGCCGTGGCGCAGGCTGAGCTTGACCATGTGCATGACGACGAGATAGTGCAGGTCCTGGTCCACGAAGATCGCAGGGCCGGTCACGCCATGCAGCACGCCCATCGTGATCTTGATCTCCGGGTGCGTCATGGCGGGCAGATCGCTCAGGTCCTCGATCGCCCGGTCGCCCAGGGCCTGCCAGACGCGCTCCGTCCCCTCTTTGATCTGCGTGTCGGTGGGGTGGAGCGGAAGAGCGACGTCGCGGGCGCGGAGCCATGAGAGCCCGATCTCCACCGCGCGGGCGCACTGCCCGCGGGTCTGGTAGAACGCGAGGGCGAGCTCGACGACGGCGGCCGTCTCGATCCTCGCGCGAGACATGAGCTCTTCCAGGAGCCGCTCGGCTTCCTCGGTGCTGCCGGTGATGTACGCGGCGTGCGCGCGCTCGATGGTCAGGTTGTAGGCCAGCTCGTGCTGCGTCTCCCAGCGGTCCGGCGCGAGCAGGTCGAGGCCTGCGGCGAAGAGGGCGGCGGCAGACTTGTAGGCCGCCGCGGCCTTGGCCTTCCTGCCGGCGCGGAGGTTCAGCGCGGCGAGCTCGTTCCGCTCCGCCGGAGATCGGATGAGCACGGCGCCGCGGTTGAGGTGGCCCACGATGTTGAAGAGCGCGTCTTCGCGCTCCTCTGCGCGCTGGGCCTTCAAGAGCAGCTGGCCGATTCTCAGGTGCATCTCGGCGAGCTGTCCCGCCGGAATGAGCGAATAAGCGGCTTGCTGCACCCGGTCATGGAGGAACCGGTACGCGCCATTGCGGCGGAGGAGCAGCCCCTCCCGCACGGCCTCCTCGAGCGCCTCGCCGAGCCCTGCCGCCGGCCGGCTCGCGACGATCGCGAGGGTGTCGAGGTCCATGCTGCTGCCGAGGCACGCGGCGAGCTTGAGCGCGTCCTGCGCCGGGGCGGAGAGCCGCTTCAGCTTGCCCACCATCAGCTCGACGACGTTGTCGGTGAAGCCCTTGTCGCGGATCGCGGCGACGTCCCACCGCCACGCGCCCTCGCCCGCGTCGAAGGCGAGGAGCCCCTCCTGGTGCAGCTCCATCAGGAACTGGATCGCGAAGAAGGGGTTGCCGCCGGTCTTCTCGTAGACCAGCCGCGAGAGCGGCTCGACCTGCTCGGCCAAGGCGTGGACCGCGCCGGCGACGAGCGCGCCGACGTCGGACGGAGAGAGCGGCGCGAGGACGATGTCGGTGACGAGGGCGCCGCGCTTCCGCGCGTCGGCCAGCATGAGCGCGAGCGGGTGCGCCGGACCGACCTCGTTGTCCCGGTAGGCGCCGATCAGCAGGAGGTGCTCGGCCTCGGCGTACGTGACGAGCTGCTCGAGCAGCTGGAGGCTCGCGGCGTCGGCCCACTGGAGGTCGTCGATGAAGAGCACCATCGGGTGCTCCTTCTGGGCGCACGCGGCGACGAAGCGCTGGAGCGTCGCGTGCAACCGGCCCTGTGCCTCGGCCGGCGGAACCTCGGGGACCGGCGGCTGCGGGCCGAGGAGCAGCTCGAGCTCGGGGAGCACGCCGGTGAGCAGCCCGCCGCTCGCGTTGAGGGCCTCCCGCAGGCGCTGCCGCCAGCGCTCGAGCTCCTCCTCGCTCACGCACAGGAGCTCCTGCACGAGCCCGCGAAACGCCTGGAGGAAGGCGTGGTAGGGGATGTCCCGCTTGAGCTGCTCGAACTTGCCGGAGAGGAAGAAGCCGCGCTCGCGCACGACCGGCCTGTGCAGCTCGGCCACGAGCGACGACTTGCCGACGCCCGAGTAGCCCGACACGAGCACGAGCTCGGGCAGGCCCTGCGCCACGACGCGCTCGAAGACGGCGAGCAGCGCCTCGACCTCGCGCTCGCGGCCATAAAGCCGCTGCGGGATCTGGAACCGGTCCGAGACGTCGCGCTGCCCGAGCGGAAAGGCCCCGATGGCGCCGCGCGACCGGAGCTCGGCGAAGCAACGGTCGAGGTCGTGCCGGAGGCCGAGCGCGCTCTGATAACGCTCCTCGGCGGCCTTGGCCAGCAGCTTGAGCACGACCGCCGACAGCTGCGGGGGAATCGAGGGGACGATCGCGTGAGGCGAGGGCGGCGTCAGGGCGATGTGGCAATAGACCCACTCCACGGGGTCGCTCGCCTGGAAGGGCAGGGTGCCAGTCAGCATCTCGTAAAAGGTGACGCCGAGGGAGTACAGGTCGGTCCGCTCGTCGATGGAGCGGTTCATCCGGCCTGTCTGCTCCGGCGCCATGTACGCCAGCGTGCCCGCGATGAGCCCGTCGTGGGCGAGGTCCTCCGGCGCGCGGGGCGAGGGGCAGGCGATCCCGAGATCGGTGATCTTCACCTCCCCGGTGTCGGGGTTGTAGAGCAGGTTCTGTGGCTTGATGTCCTTGTGGATGACGTGGCGCCGATGCAGCTCGGCGAGCGCGTCGGAGAGGCGCAAAGCGAGGGGGAAGAAGCGCTCGAGCGGCGTCGGCCCGTCGAGGAGCTTGTCGAGCGAGCGGCCGCCGAAGTCCTCCAGGACCAGGGCCACCTGGTCGCCGAACGCCTCGAGCGCGTGCACCTTGACGATGACGGGCACGTCGAGCCCGCTGGCCACCTCGTGCTCGTGGCGCAGCCGGCCGAGGGCCTGAGGGCTGGCGTGGTCGCGCCGCAGGACCTTGAGCACGACCGGTAGTCCGTCTTCCTTGCGCCGCGCTCGATAGAGGATCGTGTCTGCCCCGGTGTGCAAGACCTCCAGCACGAGGTAGCGTGGACTCTGAGGCATAAAGAGATCTTCGGAAGTCGGAGCGGCCTCCGAGGCGTCGGCGTGGAACAAGATGTTGCCAAAAGCGCCACGCTTCGCCACGGGCAAATGGCGGCGCGCCCTCGCGCCGGCTCGCCTGCGATGTCCTCCCGTCACTCCCGCCGGGAGCGGCCGTCCCGCCGCGGGACGCCGTACCTGGACAGCACCTCACGGACCCGATCCAGCGGAATGGCCTCCACCGTACGGCCGTTCCCCGCGGTGGTCTCGGCCGTGAAGAGCGAGTCGTAAATGGCCTCTTCGGTCGCCTCGATCACGGCCTGGAACAGCGCAGACATCTCCTCGTTGGCCAGCTCCGTCGTCACGAGTCGCTTCGCGCCGGAGGGGCGCCGCACCGAGGCGCTCGTCGAAAAGGCGACAGCGTAGTCTCCGGATCCGTTTGCGGCGGAGGAGCCGGTGCGCGACAGGCCCAGGATCGCGCGGGCCGCGAGGCGTCCGAGGTTGCGGTCCGACAGCGGCGCGTCGGTCGCGATCACGATGAGGATGGATCCGCCGCCCTGATCCGGTTCGACTTCCTGGCTCGATTCCTGGCTCGATTCCTGGTCCGATTCCTGGCTCGGCTCGATCTCCGACCGAGATGCGTACCGGCCGAGCTCCTCGCCGACAGGCGCCCCCATCACCTGCAGCACGCCGCCGAAGTTCGACTGGACGAGCACGCCGGTGCAGGCGCCGCCGAGCGACGCCGGCAGCACCCGCGAGGCGGTGCCGATCCCGCCCTTCCACCCGAACGCGACCGTCCCCGTGCCCGCGCCGACGCAGCCCTCCGGCACGGGCCCTTCGCGCGCCGAGGCGAGCGCCGCGCGCACGTGCTCGGCGGTGATCGGCCGGAGCCGGATCGCGTTGAGCACGCCGTCGTTTGTCTCGCCGACGACCGGGTTGAGCGAGCGGACTTCCTCCATGCCGGGCTGCGCCAGCATCCACTCGACGAGCGCGTCCGCCGCCCGGAACACGCAAAGCGTGCTCGTGAGGAGGAGGGGAGTCTCCAGCTCGCCCAGCTCGCGGACCTGCGTCGAGCCGACGAGCTTGCCGAACCCGTTGCCCACGTGGATCGCCGCGGGGACGCGATCGAGGTAGAGGTTCGCCCCGTGCGGGAGGACGGCGGTGACGCCGGTGCGGATCGCGTCGCCCTCGACGACCGTGGCGTGCCCGACCCGCACGCCGCCCACGTCGGTGATCGCGTTCAGCGGGCCCGGGTCGAAGATCCCGGGCGCGACGCCGAGCTCACGGGCGCGCACGGCGCCCCTCGCCGGTGCCCCGGATCCGGGCGCGAAGGGCGCGCGGCCTGCCTCGACCGGACAGGCCATCGCGCCCCGGCGGGGAGAGGCGATCGGCCGCGACGTGCGCCCGGGTGACGGGAGATGGCCGGCAGCGGTGTCTGGCATTCATGGGGAGATGCGGTATCAAGCTCCGTGCCAGAGAGCGCGGCGGCGCGCGAGGTCAAGCTTCAAGGCGCCGGCAGGAGGACGCGTGCGCCGCGAGCGAGCGTCACGCCGTCCACGTGGCCCATCAGCGATCGCTCCGGCAGGACGACGTGGAAGTGCGTGTTCGACCCCATGTGCGTGAAGACGCCGTGGTGGCGCTTCGAAAAGAAGCCCACGAGCGTCCCCTCGGCGTCGGGGAGCGTCCCGCTCACCGACGCCTGGACGTGGTCCACGTGGCCGCCGCCGGGGGCGAGCTTTCTCCCATCGATGACATGCCAGCTGAGATCGCGGAAGCCCCCGCGCACCTGGACCGGGACAGCGCTCTCGGTGTCGAGGCCGCGCTCCCGCAGCAGCGCCTCGATGCGCGCGTCGATCTGCCCGTCAGGCACGTCGGCGTCGAGCGTCGCCTCCTGCCACCGCGCGACGTTCGCCACCACGAAGAGCGTCGCCCGCTCCTCCGCCCCGGCGGGGCGCACGTCGAGGGTCCCGTCGTCGCGCGCATAGGAGGTCCAGATCGCGTCGTCGACGACGGCCACCTCCCCGCGCAGCTCGCTGAGCGCCCCGATCCCGAACGCGTGCGGGCCCGGCACGACATCGCCGATGCGCACGGTGGGCCCCGTCTGCCCCTCGTGCATGATCGCGCGGAGCGCGCCGAACGAGCGGACCGGCACCGCCGCCGGCGCGCCCGGCGCGGGCCCCTCGGCGGCCTCGCTCGAGGGCGCGCAGGCGGCGATCGGAGACATCAGGAGAGCTCCGAGAAGAACGCTAGACAGACTCGCTCGCATCGCTCGTATCGCTCGCATGGGGCAGCTCCTCGGTCACGCGCGAGAGCGCGCTGTTCAAGGCGTGCAACGCGCTCACCACGGCGGCGCGCTCCTCGCAGGGAATGGCGTCCAGGATCGACTGGAACCTCCGCAGGCTCTGCTCCTCCAGGCGCCCCGCCATGCGGCGCCCGGCCGACGTGAGCCGCAGGCGACGGACCCGCCCGTCCTCCTCGCTGACGTCCTGCTCCACCCGGCCGTCCTCGCGGAGGCGCTGGATCAGCCGGGTGACGTTGCTCTTGTCGATGCCGAGCGCCCTCCGCAGGTCGCTCTGGGAGAGCTGCTCGCCCGCCCGCTCGGCGTCCGCGAGGATCGTCAGGGCGTGGGCCTCGCGCGGCGCCACCCGGACGCCGCACGGCGTGCGCTCCTCGTCCAGGAGACCGAACCCGCGCACGAAGGCGCGGACCTCGGAGCGGAGCTCTCTCGTGGTCACCCTCCGAGGGAACCATAGATCGTTGCTATGCGCAACCATCTCCGGGCAGAAAAGTTGCGCAGCGCAACCATCTCCGGCGCCGGGCCGTCGGCTACCCGGTGAGCCCCGGGACGGGCTGCGTCCGCGCGAGCTCGTCCGGGTGGCGCTGGAACCACGACGAGAGCAGCAGCACCTCGTCGATCTCGCTCAGCGGCACCGGCGCGGCGGCGGGCTCCGGGGGGCCGTAGATGTCGGCCGCGAGCCGCGCGAGCGCGCGGCGATCGTCGTCCGAGCGCGGCGCCGGGGCCTCGGCGCGGACGCTGCCGCGCCGGACGAGGTAGACGCGGTCGTCGCCGTCGTGGCCAGGGACGGTGTAGAGGAACGAGAGCGACTCGAGGGCGAAGCGGAGCCGCTGGAGCTCGCCGCGGAGGGCCGTGAGGCGCTGGATCCGGTCGCGCAGGGCGGCGGCGCGCTCGAACTCGGCGCGCTCGCGGCAGGCCTCCATCTCGTCGCGGAATCGGCCGATCGGGCCTTCGCTGCGGCCCTCGAGGAAGGCGCGGGCGAGCGCCACGCGATCGCCATAGTCCCGCGACGAGCAGCCCGCGACGCAGGGGCCGAGGCAGCGCTTGATCTCGTAGCGAATGCAGCCCGGCGTGCGGCGCCCGAGCGAGAAGAGCGTCTGCTGGTCGTCGAAGCGCATCGGCACGTCCTCGGCGCAGTCGCGCAGCCCGAGCGCGTTGGAGAGCGCGCGCACGGCCTCGCGGACGCGGCCCCCGCCCGTGAACGGGCCGTAGTAGAGGGCGCCCGGATCGCGCGCCGGGCCGCGCACGACATGCAGCTTCGGCGCCGGTCCGCGCGTGACCTTGATGAAGGAATAGCGCTTGAGATCGCGCTTCATGGCCACGTTGAAGCGCGGCCACAGCCGCCGGATGAGCCTGAGCTCGGCGAGGAGCGCGGCGAACTCGCTCGGGCAGTACTCCCAGGCGATGTGGCTCGTCGCGCGGAGGATGCGGGCGCCCTTCTCCCCGGGCTCGCAGCGGAAGTAGCCGAGCAGCCGCGTGCGCACCCGCTTCGATTTGCCGACGTAGAGGACGGCGCCGTCCTCGCCGGCCATCTGGTAGACGCCGGGCCGGTTCTCGGCGCCGGCCCGCACGAGGCCGCGGAGCAGCGCGATCCGCTCTTCATCGCCTGGGCCCTTCCGGGCAGGGAGCAGCGCTGCGCGCGGCATCGCCCGATAGTCTTGCGAAGCCGCGGCGGACGCGCAAGGAGCGCCGCGCGGAGCCCGAGCAGCCGTGGAGCCTGCCAGGCCGCCGAGGTGGTCTCCCAGCGCGCCGAGGTGCTCCGCTTCGAGGTCCTCGACAACGGCCTCGTCGTCCTCGGGGTGTCGGCCTACTGGCAGCAGATCCTCGAGGGCGTCATCATCGTGGCGGCCGTCTCTGTCGACATCCGCAAATACCTGCGGGAGCGCTGAGGCACAGCGCTCGATCCCGGTGAATGGGACGCGCGGCCTGGAAGGGAACAAGCTCGATGGAAATGGATCACGAATCCCGGAGGACCGTTGCTGCGACGGCGGGGGCGCCCCGCGGTGCGCATTTCGCCCATGTTGCGGGGGCGGCGCTTCTTGCGGCGCAGGTGCTGCTGGCTTGCACGAGCGACACCGGCGTCGGTGGCGGGGGCAGCGGCGGTGACGGGGGGAGCGGCGCAGGCGGCGGCAGCGGAGGAGACGGCGGCGCAGGCGGTGGCGGCGGAGATGGCGGCAGCGGCGGAGACGGCGGCAGCGGCGGAGACGGCGGCAGCGGCGGAGACGGCGGCAGCGGAGGTGGCGGCGGCAGCGGCGCCGGCGGAGACGGCGGCAGCGGCGGCGGAGACGGCGGCAGCGGAGACGGCGGAGATGGCGGCAGCGGAGACGGCGGCAGCGGCGCCGGCGGAGAGGGCGGCAGCGGAGACGGCGGCAGCGGCGCCGGCGTCGCGGTCTCGGCCGCGTTCTTCGACGATTTCACGTACACCGGCATCGCCGATCGCAATCTCACGAGCCGATGGTGGGTGCGGACGACCGACGGAGCGCCCGGGGTCGCCGGCGCGCAATGGCCGGCGTCCAATGTGTCGTTCATCGACGATCCCGATCTCGCCTCGAACAGGCTGCTGCGGCTCAAGGCGACAACGAGCGGATCCGGCGCGAGCACCTCGCACGCGGAGCTCCAGTCCAACGACGACAAGTTCCGCCTCGGGACTTACTCCGCCAGGGTGAAATTCAGCAACACTCCCCTGACCGGGACCCGGCACCTCGGCGACAAGCTTGTCGAGACGTTCTTCACGATCAGCCCGTGGGTCAACGACCCCGAGACCGATCCCAACTATTCGGAGCAGGATTTCGAGTACATGCCCAACGGCGGGTGGGGACAGGGCAACACGAGCACGTTGTGGCTCACCTCGTGGGAGACGGCCTCGCTGGAGAGCACGCAATCGAACCAGGTCGCGGGGGACCAGTCGGGCTGGAAGAGGCTCCTCATCCAGATCACCGAGTCAGGCATCCAGTACTACATCGAAGGCACGCTGCTTTGCACGCACGACGCCGCCTACGTCCCCGAGACGAACCAGCACCTCGACTTCAATCTATGGTTTGACGAGCTCGCTGCCGGAGAGTCCGCCCCGCGGACGTACGCCGAGGACGTCGACTGGGTTTACTTCGCGAAGGATATCCTCCTGTCGCAGGCCGAGGTGGACGCGCAGGTGGCCGGCTTCCGGGCGTCCTCGATCGCCCGCGAGGACACCCTGCCGTAGTCCCTCCTCGCCCAAGGCCGGTCAGTGGTCGTCCGGGGGCATGAGCGCGCGCACGAGCTTCTGCGCGCTCGCCATGCTCGAGACCACGCTGTGGTGCTGGACGGCCTTCTCCACCGCCGCCTTGAGCCCCGACACGTCGCCGTTCTTGTCGAAATAACCGAACGCCTTGTGGGTCGAGAGCAGATCTTGCTTCTCCAGGATGTCCTGGAACGCGGTGTAGAAGATGATAGGCACCTTCGGGTAGAGCGCCTTGATCTTCAGGTACGCCGTGAGACCGTCGATCCCCGGCATGCGGATGTCCAGGATCACCAGGCTGGTCATCTCCGTCACGGCGACGATGCCCTCCTGAGCGTTCGCGTACAGGCGCACGTCGTAGTCGTGCCGCAGCGTGAACGCGAGCGCGGACCGCATCCGCGGGTCGTCGTCGATCACGACCACGATCGGTCGCTCCTTCTGGGGCGTCTCCGGCGCCTCGTCCGAGGCCCCGCGAAAGCGCCTGCTGAATTTCGCCGATGTCATCTTGGCGCCCCCTTTTCAGTTCCCGGCGAGGTTGAGCTCGATACGGCTGGCGCTGGCGCCGGCCGGCTGCGACTGTCCGCGGGACGCCGCGCGCGGGAGCCGGACGACGAACGTCGTGCCGCGCTCCGCGTCGCTGTCGACGTCGATTGTCCCGCCGTACATCGCCACGAGGCGAGAGACGAAGCTGAGCCCCAGACCCACGCCGGTCGTCGGCTTCGTCGAGAAGAACGGCTGGAAGATCTTCGAGAGGTCGTCGGTGGAGATCCCGTCCGCGTTGTCGCTGACGGTGAGGACCTGGAGCTCCCCCTCATCGACCGTCTCGATCCGCACCCGCCTGCCGCGGCCGTCGCCGACCAGGAGCAGCGCGTCGCGCGCGTTCAGGACGATGTTGTTCACGATGGAGTCGAAGTGCGATTCGTACCCGAGGACCGCCGAGCCGCCGCGGAGGTCGAGCTCGACCGACACGCCCTGGCGCGCGAACTCGTCGCGGTGCCGCGCCGCGACCGACTCGACGATGCGGCGGAGGCTCACGACCTCGTTGCCGGCGAGCGCGACGCCGAGCTTCGAGTACTCCAGGATGCTGTTCGTGACGCTCAGCGCGCGCGCCGTGCAGTCGCCCACCATGCAGAGCACGCTGTCCAGCGTCTCCTCGGCCTCCTCGATGTCGCCCAGCCGGGCGAGGACCGGCTTGAGCTTGCCCTCGGGGATGTCGTCCTTGAGCAGGTCGAAGAGCTCACCGAGCCGGGCCGCGTTCTTCGCGCACAGCGTCTGGCCGCCCTGGGTCACCGACCCGAGCACCATCGCGGCCCCCGAGAGGGCATTGCGCATCTCGTGCGCGAAGCCGCCCGCCATCTGGTTCTCGACCGCCTCGCGCTCCAGCCGGACGATCGTCGCGTGGGCCTCCTCGAGCTCCGCCGTGCGCTCTCGGACCTTCTGCTCCACGCCGGTGTAGAGCTTCGCGTTCTCGATGGATATCGCCATCTGCGAGGACAGCATCGTGAGGAGCTCCAGCCGATCCTGGGTGAACGTGCCGGTCGCTGTGTTGTTCTCGAGGTAGATGGCCCCGTAAAGGCCGCTGTGGTGGATGAGGGGCGCGCAAAGCACCGACCTCGGGCGGCGAAGCGCGACGTAGTCGTCGCGCTGGAACTGCCTGTCTGTCGAGGCGTCGGCGAGGACGACGCTCTCGCCCGTCCGCGCCACGTACTGCACGATCCCGGCCGAGACGAGCGGGCGATCGTGCGCCGTCGCCTGGTCCAGGAGCAGCCCCGGGAAGCGCGCGTCGTCGCGGCCGTCGGTCCAGTCGACCTCGGCCTCGACCCGCAACCCGTCGCTGTCGTGGAGCACGAGGCAGCCGCGCTGGGCGCCGGCGTTCTCCATGGCGACCGACATGAGCTTGACGAGGAGCCGGTCGAGCACGATCTCCCCGGAGATCGCCTGCGCGGCCTTCAGCACCGTCCGCAGGTCGAGGCGGGACGCGCCGAGCGAGGTCGTCGTGACGAACGCCCGCGAGGACGCGACCTCCGGCGATCGCTGCGACACCGCCTCGCGCGGGGCGAGCTCTGGATACCGCTCCGCCAGGTCCTGCGCCTTGCGGGCGGCGCCCCAGAGGCTGTAATTGTAGCTCGCGTCCGCGAGGTACACGCGCGCGAGCTTCTCTTTCCCCTGCGCGAGCCAGAACCGGCCCGCCAGCTCGCAGGCCACCGCGGCCTCGTTCACGTAGTCGTGCTCCGACGCGGACGCGATGGCGCGGTCGTACAGGTCCAGGGCCTCGGCCACGCGGCCGTCGAGCCGCGCGAGCTCGGCCTCGACGAGCAGGTACCGGTGCAGGAAGTTCTCGGCGCACGTCTCGGACAGCGACTTGAGCTTCGCCTGGTTCTCCGACACCTTGGCGCGATAGCGCTCCTTGTCTTCGGGCGAGGCCGCCGGGTAGAGCGCCGTCATGGCGAGGGAGTAATAGAAGGTGTGCAGCGGCGTGAACACCTTGCCCGTGCTCGCGCCGAGGGTCGGCTCCGTCTCGGCAGCGTGCTTGTAAGCGAGCTCGTATTCGCCGAAGACGAAATAGAGCATGGCCTGCGCCGTATGGATGTAGTTGACCGTGTTGAAGTTCCCCGTCGCGTACAGGCCGGGGAGCGCCTGCTCGGCGTCGAAGAACTCTCCCTTGATCTTCGCCCCGAGCTCGGACCTGCCGGTGAGGTTCCGGATGACCTGCCGCCACACGCTGAGCTGGTTGATGACCTGCTCTTGCTTGAACTTGAAGACCTCCTCGATGTACCTCTCGAACATCGACTCGAGCTCGAAGAGGTTCTGCCCGGAGACGGCGCCGCAGACGAAGGCGTTGATCAGACAGTACGTGGCGCTCTCGGCGTCGCCGTTCTCGGCGTAGCTCAGGTACCCCTCGATGAGCGGCGCCTGGCTCTCGCGGGCCGGGCGGTAGAAGTGCCGCGAGAGCCCGTAATAGAAGTTGTAGACGCTCGCCTTGTAGAGCGGCTGGTCCCGGCGCCTGTGCACCTCGATCGCCAGCTCGCCGAACCGGGACCCCATCTTGATGTCGCCCACGCCGGCGTTGACGAGGGCGCTGAACGCCGCGAGCGCGTAGGACGAGAGCGGCGACTCGCCGTGATCCATCGTCAGGTCGAGCGCGCGGCAGATGAAGAGCCCGAGCATCTCCGGCGCGGCGAAATAAGACGCATAGATCGCGCGCCGGAGGATCACCAGCGCCGCCTGCTTCGGGGCCGCCGTCATCGGGGGGAGCTGGCCGAGGCGCGCGAGGCCGAGCTCGGCGACCTGCCCCGTCGTCTTCGTGTACGCGTCGAGGAAGTCCTGCGTGCCGGGGCTCGCGGGGAACGCCTCGCCGAGCTGCGCGAGCGCCTCCACGGCGGTGTCCACGGCCTGGCGGAACTCCGCCTGGGTGTGGTGATAGAGGATCAGGAGCTCGTAGAGCTTGCTCCTGCTCATCACGTCGCGGATCTCGCCCAGGGCCGCGTCCACGAGCTCCTTCATGGCGCGCCAGTCGACGTTCATGCACGCGGCCTCGGCGGCGCCGAGGTGCAGCGCGCTCGTCAGCGCGTGATCGCTCTGCCACGCGCCCGCGGGCAGGAGCGCGAGGCCCTCGGCGAAGTAGCCCCGCGCGGCGTCGAAGGCGGCGGAGAGCAGCGCGCGCCGGCCCGCGAGGAGGTTCAGCTCCGCGAGGCGCCGCCGCTCGCCGGCGTCGCTCAGCAGGTCGGCGCCGCGGTTCAGGTGGTAGACGATGTCGAAGACCTCCTCCTCGGGGTCGCGCCCGTCCAGGCTCTGCAAAAGGAGCCGGCCGATGTTGGCGTGGAGGCCGCTGCGCTCGTCGTCCTCGATCATGGCGTAGGCGGCCTGCTGGACGCGATCGTGGAGGAACCTGTAGTCCGGGAAGACGAGCGGCGCGCCGAGATCGTCCGGGGCCGCGGGCTCCATCGGCGACAGCGGGACGATGAGGCCCTCGTGCAGCGCGGGCAGGAGGTGCCGGTGGGCCTCGCCGCGCGTCTCCTCGAGGATGACGGCGAGCCTGCCCAGATCGAAGCGGTTGCCGAGGCACGACGCCGACATGAGCGCTCGCTGCGTGTCCGCCGGGAGCCCGCGGAGCCTGCCGATCATCAGGTCGACCACGTTGTCCGTGATGTTCCTGGACTCGATGGTCGCGACGTCCCAGGTCCACGCCGCGCGGCCGGCGTCGTACCGCAGGCATCCGGTCTGGTGCAGCGTGCGGAGGAACTCGTTGACGAAGAACGGGTTGCCGCCGGTCTTCCGCGCGATAAGCGCGCCGAGCGGCATGACCGCCGCGGCCTCGGCGCGCAGCGCGTCCCCGAGCATCCGGCAGACCATCTCGGTGCCGAGCGGCCCCGGGGAGATCTCGCGCACGACGGCCCCCTCGCGTCGCAGGGCGGCGAGCGCGGTCGAGAGCGGGTGAGCGGCCCCGACCTCGTTGTCGCGGTAGGCGCCGATCACGAGCAGCCCGCGCAGCCCGGCGTCCGTCATCAGGAGCTCGATGACCCGGAGCGACGCCGCGTCGGCCCACTGCAGGTCGTCGAGGAAGACGGCCAGCGGGCGCTCGGCGTCGCAGAACACGCGGACGAAGTTCTGGAGGACGCGCACGAAGCGGTTCTGGGACTCGGCGGGCCCGAGCGCCTGGACGGGCGGCTGCTCGCCCACGATGAGCTCGATCTCCGGGATCACGTCGACGAGGACTTGCCCGTTCACCCCGAGCGCCGCCTTGATCTTCGAGCGCCACAGCGCGAACTGCGCCTCGGGCTCGGCCACGATCTGCCGCACGAGGTCGCGGAACGCGCTGGTGATCGCGGTGTACGGGGTGCTCCGCTTCAGCTGGTCGTACTTGCCGGCGACGAAGTACCCGTGCGCCCCGGTGATCGGCTTGTACAGCTCGTGCGCCAGCGCGGACTTGCCGACCCCCGAGTACCCGGCGATGAGCATCAGCTCGGTGCCGCCGCGCGCGACGCGATCGAACGCCTCGAGCAGCGCCTCTACCTCGTGCTGGCGTCCATAGAGCTGCTGCGGGATGCGGAGGTCGCCGGAGGCGTCGGCGCGGCCCAGCGGGAACGGGGCGATCTCGCCCGCGGCGTCGAGGCGCCGCTGGCACTCCTCCAGGTCGTGGAGGAGGCCCGCCGTGCTCTGGTAACGGTCCTCGGCCGACTTCGCCATGAGCTTCATCACGACGTCCGACAGGGCCTCCGGTACGCTCGGGCACCGCGCGCGCGGCGGGGTGGGATCGAGGGCGATGTGGCAGTGCACGAGCTCCATGGCGTCCGCCGCGCCGAAGGGCGGGGCGCCCGTGAGGAGCTCGTAGAAGGTGGCGCCGAGCGAGTAGAGATCGGTGCGATGGTCGAGCGACCGGTTCATGCGGCCGGTCTGCTCGGGAGAGATGTAGGCGAGGGTCCCCTCGATCACGGCGGGGCTCTTGCTCGACAGCTCCTCCCGCGCGAGCCGCGTCGAGATGCCGAAGTCGATGATCTTGACCGTACCCGCCTCGCGGTTGACTACGATGTTGGACGGATTGATATCCTTGTGTATAATTCCGCCTTCATGGACATCGTGAAGGGCGCGCGTGATCCCGATCGCGAGCGGGAGGAAGTCCGCGGCGTCGAACCGGCCGCTCTGCAGGTGGTGCGCCAGCGAGTGGCCTCCGAAGTCCTCGAGGACGAGGAGGAGCCCTCTCTCGTTCCGGCACAGGTCGAGCGCCCCGACGACGCCCGGCGCACGCAGGTTGCGGAGCACCGCGTATTCATGCCTGTAGCGCGTGAGCTCCGTCTGGCTGGGATAATCTGAGCGCAAGAGCTTGAGGATGACGGGGCGCTCGTGGCCGGCGCACCGGCCTCGGTAGACGAGCGAATTGCCGCTCTCGTAGATCTTGGCGACCGTTTGATAACCGGAGATCGTCAGCATCTCACCCCTTGACTGACGTGGACGTGCCCTGGCGGCACGGCGTGGCCGGCGGCTGTTGTGTCCGGGATGATACCACGAAGACACGTTGCAACAGGACGAATCTCGCCGCGGGAGGGTGCGTGGATGTCTGTCCTCGATGCCTGTTCTGGTCCAAGGTGATGCCGCGGTATCCAGGTAGGCGAGGTCTCCGGACAGGCCGAGGGGGCGACGAGCCGCATGGAGAGGAGAGCTCGCACACCGACGGTGGCGAGCCGCCAGGGGAGGAGCACGCTGCCCGCACATCCCGACCGTGCAGGGGAGCGGCTACGACGTGGGTGAACCTGTGCGTCTGGCGCCTTTGACGGCGCCGTTCGGCGGGGAGCCGGTGGCCGTCGTCGTGTCATGGCGTTCCGGAGGAATTGACCTCGGAGCGGCTGGGCGCGACAGCGAAGGGGAGAGTCGCCGGAACATTTCTGCTCTTCATGGAATGCTTGCGTCACAATGCATGTGGGACGTAGCGTGATGCCATGTCGATACGATGCATGCGAGTCGCCTGGTCACTGATTCTCGTCGCCTTGCCCGCGGGCTGCACTGGAGAGTCGGGCTCGACGGCGAGCGGCGGCGGCGCGGGGGCGTCGAGCGCGAGCGGCGGCGGCGCGGGGGCGTCGAGCGCGAGCGGCGGCGGCGCGGGGGCGTCGAGCGCGAGCGGCGGCGGCGCGGGGGCGTCGAGCGCGAGCGGCGGCGGCGCGGGGGCGTCGAGCGCGAGCGGCGGCGGCGCGGGCGGCGATCCTGGGCCAGGCGCGTGCGGCGTCACCCAGGACCGTATCCGTATCACCGAGATCGACGTCGGAATCCGCGTGATCAACAACGAGGACGAGGCCGCGCTGATGCCGCTCGTCATCTCGCCAATGCCGTCCGGCGGGTCGCGCCTCGCATGGATGAGCGACGACGATCAGGTCCACGTCGTCCAGCTCGACGCAGGTGATCAGGCCATGGGCCCCTCGCTCGGCCTGCCGGCGAACGACCTCTCCGATCTGCTCGCCGATGACGCGGGCGGCGTGCTGCTGCTCACCCGCGATGCCGAGGGCGGCGGAACATTGAATTGCGGCGTACCGGCGAACCTGTGCGGCACGCCGCCGTCCCCCCCGGTCCCCTGTCACGACATGTACATGGTCCGCTTCGACGGCGCGCGCGAGACCTGGGCGACCAAGCTCACCAGCTCGAGCGCCGCGCTGCCGCCCTACTCGACCGGCCCCACCGGTCCCAGCGTGTTCATGATCTGGTGGTACGCCCACCACGGCCGCATCGCCTTCGACGGCGCGCGCTATGCGGGCTATTTCGGCGCCGCGATCAGCGTCTCGCAAGGGGGGTGCATCAACATCCACCAGGGCGATCGCATGAAGGTCGTCGACGCCGGCGGGGAGCTGCAGAGGGACGGCTTCGACTGGGGCTGCAGCCACAGCGGCTACGAGCGCATCCTCTGGGACCCCAGCGCCGGCAAGTTCGTGACGGTGTGCAAGACCGACAACAACAATCGTATCGCGCTCGCGCCCGATTACACGACCATCGCTCCGGTCGATCTCGCCTACTCGAACCTGGGGAACCTCGTGACGGCGAATGGCGGCGGCTACTGGCTCACGGCGAGCGATATCCGCCCGGGCCAGCCGGCGGGCTCGAACGGGCTCGCGGACGTGCGGCTGCTCCACTTCACCGACGGCGCCGCGGACAAGGACATCACGATCGCCGACGGCGGCGGCCTGAACCACCGCGCCCCGCACCTGGCCGCCTACGGCGGCTCGCGCCTGCTCGCGGCCTGGGAGAGCACCCCGCGCGCCGGCGATATCGCCCGCAACGATCCGGAGCGCGCGCTGTACGTGCAGACGCGCGATCGCGCCACAGGGGAGGCCGAAGGCGAGCCGCTGGAGGTCGACGTGCTCGGCAATCGATATCAGGATTTCGTCGCATTCCCCGACGGAAGCGTGGCCTTCGCGGCGCCGGGCAGCACGAGCACCCGGATCCGGGTGCTGCGCATCCTGCCCTGCGAGTAACGTCACGAAGGCGCGCTGGAGACGGCGCACGCGGGCCGCGGGCGCGCCATGGCTCAGGCGGCGCTCTCGACGGGGCTGAGCTTGCCGCGCTCCACGCCGGAGCTCGCCGCGATGCCGGCGTCGACGCGCGCGGCGAGCATCGGGCGGAACGCCGCGCGGTAGGCGAAGGCGAGGTAGAGCTCGAGGGCGAGGATGAGCCAGGCGGCCGGGTTGGGCGGCGTGAGGAAGGTGTGGAATGCGACGATGTTCACGACGATGGGCGCGAGGAGCGCCAGCGCGAGCGGGACGTAGCGGTTCGAGAGCAGCAGGGCGCCCGCGACGACCTCGGTCCCCTTGATCAGCGGGAACATGTAGCCGGTCGCGGCCAGCGCGGCCCCGAAGCTGGCGGCGGCCTCGGGCGCCGGGGGTTGCGGCAGGAACTGCAAGAAGCCGTTCAGCCCGAAGACGAAGAACACGAGCCCGAGGAGGGTGCGGGCAGCGGCGGGAGCGAAACGCTTGACGATGTTCATGATGAGCCTCGCGGAGGTGAGGCGGGCTCTCCGGCTCGGAGCGCCCGCCCCCTCTCTATGGGCGCTCGCCGAACCCGGTGCTATTGTGCAACGGCTCAACTCAGCGTTGCGTCTTCGCAACCTACCTTCGCGACCTGCCTGCCTTCGCGACCTGATCGAGCGCCCGACCGAAGCCGCCCAACCCTCGTGAGGTCCCCGCATGCCCGGTCCCCGCACGGCCGCCCGAGCGCAGTCGCCCCGATCGCCCCAGCTCGACGAGATCGCCGCGTTCGCCAGGGTGGCGGAGCTCGGCTCGTTCACGGCCGCGGCCGCGCAGCTCGGGGTCCCGAAGTCGACGGTGAGCCGCGCGGTGACGCGCCTGGAGGAGGGCCTCAAGGTGCGGCTCCTCCACCGGTCGCCGCGCGCCGTCGGGCTGACCGAGGCGGGCCGCCGCTTCTTCGGCGACGTGGCGCCCCACATCGCCGGCCTCCGCGACGCGGCGCTGGCGCTCGACGCCTACCAGGGCCAGCCGCAGGGCCTGATCCGGCTCAGCGCGCCGCCCGACGGCGGCGAGTCCTTCGTGGGCGACCTGCTCGTCGAGTTCTGCGCGCGGTATCCGCTGCTCTCCGTGGATGTGGACCTGTCCTCGCGCCGGGTCGACCTGCTGCGCGAGGGCTTCGACGTCGCGATCCGGGCGACGCTCGAGCTCCCGGACTCCTCGCTTGTCGCGCGCAAGCTGCTCGACTCGCACCTGCAGCTCTTCGCCGCGCCTTCGTACCTCGCGCGCCGCGGCCTGCCCCGCGCGTTCGACGAGCTTGTCGACCACGAGCGGGTGGTGTTCGTCCCGAACGCCCGGCGCGGCCAGTGGCCGGTCGACGACGCGCGCTCGGTGCGCGACGCGATGTCGACCGGGCGCATCGCCACCGACAACGTCCAGCTCATCCGCGCGGTGCTCCGCGCGGGGGGCGGCATCGGTCCGCTCCCGCGCGCCTTCGCCGCGGCCGACCTGGCGAGCGGGCGCCTCGTCCATGTGCTGCCCGAGTGGTCGCAGCGCGCGGGGGCCGTGTACCTCGTCTATCCGAGCGCGCGGCACGTGGCGCGGAACGTGGCCGTGTTCCGCGACTTCGTCCTGGCCTGGGTGAAGCGGCTCGCGTGACCGGGGCGCCCGCGCGCCACCACCCGCCGAGCGGCGGCGCGGCGTTGTCATGGGGCAGGGGAGCGGCGATCTCGCGCGGGCGCCGCGCGTCGGGCACGCCGGAGATGGATAATGATGATGCCTCTGGCGGAGCGCGCGCCCATCGGCGGCAGCGGCGCATGGCCGTGTTTCGCGGCGGTCCCGGCTTGGATACGCTATCTCTCGCGCTCGCCCGCTTTGCGCGTGGATCCGGGGCCGAGCATGCTGTTCTCCGAGGCCTCGCACCCGCCATGTACCGAACCGCTGCGTCCCTCCCGCCCGAGCCGCCCCGCGAATGGCAGCTCATCGTCGAGGCCTACCTGTACGAGCACCTCTCGGTGCCCGAGGCCTGGCTCGCGCGCGCCGGGGGCACCGTTGCGCTGCTCGTCGGCGCGCGGATGCTCGCGCCCGAGCACCACGGGGAGAACCGCGCCTGGCTGTTCGGTGACCTGCGGCGGGTGGAGGGCCAGCGGCCGCCGCTCGTCGCGCCCACCTCGTTCGGGCTGGAGCGCGTGTGCGCGCCGGGCGAGGCGGAGGCCGCGCCGCGCCACGTCGCGGTCTGCCCCTGGCCCGACGCGGCGGGCATGACGCTGGCGGGCCTCGCGCGCTACCTGCCGGGCGCGCGCCTCGAGATCGGCGCGGCGGCCGAGGTCGCCGCGCAGCTCGCGCGCGTGCGGCTCGCGGTGCCGCACGCCGGCTTCACGTACGCGCGCGTCGTCGTGTTCGAGAGCGGCGAGGTGCGCGTCGCGCCGCCCCTGCCCGAGACGGAGCGCTCGGCGACGCCGAGCTATACGGGGATCGAGTACCTCGACGATCTCGGGATCGCGGCCTTCCTGATCCAGGGCCGCGAGGGCCTCGAGCCCGGCTTCGGCGTCGCGTCGGCGCTCTTCGAGCTCGTCGTGGGCTTCGGCGATGCGGGCGCCGCGGCGAAGCGCCAGCTCCTCGACGCCGCGCTCAGGGCGCCGCGCGCGCACCCGCTGCCGTCGGACTTCGGGGTGCGGAGCCGCGAGATCGACGCGCTCGTCGCGCGGGGCACGTCGGGCGATGCGCCGCTCTCCGAGCTGGCGCAGGCGCTGGCCGCGCTCAGCCAGGCGCTCGACGGCGCGACCGCGCTCGGGCGCGCCGTGCGCGCGAGCGTCGCCGCGGCCGCGCCGTCGCCGCCGCACAGGCAGACGCGGGACGGGAAGCGCGGTTACCTGCTGTTCCCCGACGTGCAGGCGCTCCCCGTCGGCGCCGGCTGGCCGGCGGTGGCGCCATGAAGAGGCCGCGCCGCCGCGGGCCCCCGCGCGGCTAGCCGCAGCTCGGCACTTCGTCCAGGCTGAAGAAGATCTGTTTGCCCATGGAGCGGGACAGCTCGACCATCTCGTCGGCTCCCTTCGAGGCGCCGCCGATCCGCAGGCAAGCGTCGCAGCGGGCGACGAGCCGGCGGGCGACGGGGTGGAAGATCTCGTTGAAGATCTCGTCGCCGATCTCGCGCGACCCGGCGTGCTCGATGAGCGGCAGCGCGAACCACTCGCCCAGGACGGGGAGATGGCCGGCGCGAAACAGGCGAACGGCCATGTCGTTCATGGCGTGAACGTTGGCGGCGATCAGGACGGGGTCATCGTTGGTGCCGGAGCGATAGGGCCCGGCGACGAGGATCATGAGCGGCTTGGGGGTCGTCATCGTCTCGAGTCCTCCCGGGGAGATCGCGTGTCGGTCACGGGGCCTGCAGGTCCTGATCGGCGCTCTTGAACCAGCGCGTCGCGACGCGGACCGCGTTCGTGGCCGCGCCGAGCCGCAGGTTGTCCCCGACCACCGTGAGGCACACGCTCTTCCGGTCGCGGTCCCGCGCGTCCGGGCGGATCCGCCCGACCAGCGCGCGGTCGCGGTCCTGCACGCAGTGGAGCGCGCTCAGGCCCTCGCCCGCGGCGCCGGGGAGGTGCTTCACATAGGGCGCCTGCGCCGGATCGCTCAGGAGGCTCGCGACGCGCTCGAGGTCCACCGGGCGCTCGAACGTCACCCACGCGTTCTCGTAATGGCCCACCGCGACGGCGACGCGGCAGCACTGCGCCGAGACGCCGAGCTCGGGCATGCCCAGGATCTTGCGGCTCTCGAAGATGAGCTTCCGCTCCTCCGAGGAGAAGCCGCTCTCGTCGGTGCCGCCGTTGTGCGGGACGGTGTTGGCGGCGTAGCCCGCGAGCTTGAACGGGAGGCCTAGCCGGTCGAGGGCCTGGTAGCCGTCGCGCGCGTCCGCGATGAACGCGTCGAGGGCGGCGATGCCGGCGCCGCTCACCGCCTGGTAGGTGCTCACCGTGACCGCGCTCAGCCCGAACTCCCGGCGCAGGGGCGAGAGCGCCAGCGTGAGCGGGATGGTCGTGCAGTTCGGATTGGCCACGAGCCGGACCGAGTCGTCGACGAGGCTCGAGTTCACCCCCGCGGTGACGAGCGGCACCTTCGGGTCGGCGCGGAACGTGTTGCTCTTGTCGATCACGCGGTGCCCGAGGTCGAGCAGCCGCGGCACGTACCGCTTGCTGTGCTCGTCATCCAGGGCCACGAACGCGAGGTCCCCGCGGGGCGCGTCCTGCGTCTCGAGCCGCGACGCGCTGAGCACCTCGTACGACTTGCCGTCCAGGGTGAGCTCCTGGTCGCGGCTCGCGAAGAGGGCGAGCGTCGCGCCGGGCCAGGCCCGCGCGATGAGGGTGATGGTTTCGCGACCGACGAGGCCCGTAGCGCCGAGGATGCAGATTCGCATAAGAGCGCTCTTTACCAGACCGGGGCCCAGCCGACGAGGGGCCAAGTGGGCGGGCGCGGCAGGGCGCCCGCGCAGGGGCCACCCGCGCGCCGGCGCCGCAGGCCCCGGAGGGGCGCGCATCGACCGGGATCGCCCCGGGATCGCCCGGGATCGACGGATGGCGGGGCGATGGCGCCCCCGACGGCGCAGAGCGCCATGCCGGGCGGCATCGCGGCGGGTTGGTACGGACGCGCGGGCGCGGCGGCGCCGACCTGCGCGGGCGAGCGCGCCGCCGGCTCCGCGGGGCGGAGGGGGCGGTCTCTCAGATGACCGTGCCCGGGGGCACGACGGCGTTCTTCGGGACGACGACGATGCCCTCCCGGGCCGCGTAGTACTCGGCGTCGGAGTCCTCGCGATCGGGGATGTTGCGGATCACCACCCCCTCGCCGATGCGCGCGTTCTTGTCGATGATCGCGCCGTCGATCCTGCACCCCCGGCCGATGCCGATGGGCGGGAGACCCCTGCTGCTCTCGGGGCCCTGGGCCTGGAACAGGAACTCGTAGTCCGCGCCCATCATGACCGTGTTCGCCATCGTGACGTGAGGCCCGATCGAGGAGAGCTGCCCCACGATCGACCGGGAGATCTTCGACTCGATGATCCGGCTCCCCTCGGCGAGGAGCACCTGGTCGAGGACCGAGCCGGCGCTGACGTGGGCCGGGGGGAAGAACTGCGGGCGGGTGTAGATCGGCCGCTGCGGATCGTAGAAGGAGAACGGAGGATTTGTGTCGGTGAGGGCGAGGCTGGCCTCGTAATAGCTCCGGATCGTGCCGATGTCCTCCCAGTACCCGTCGAACGTGTAGGTCACCATCCGGTGGCTGTCGAGCGCGCGGGGCAGGATGTGGTTGCCGAAATCGGAGGCGTTGTCGCGCTCGAGCATCTCGTAGAGCGCCTTCGCGCTGAAGATGTAGACGCCCATCGAGGCGAGCCACGGGTACTTCGGATCGGGCAACCGCCGCACGCCGTCGAGCAGCTTCATCTCCTTCGGCTTCTCGACGAACTTGATCACCCGCCCGCTGTCGTCGGTGTCCACGATGCCGAGGCGCGACACCTCGGCGGTCGGGACGGGCCGCACGGCGAGCGTGACGTCGGCCCGGGTCTCGCGGTGGTGCTCGAGGAAAGGCTCGTAGTCCATGCGGTAGAGGTGGTCGCCCGAGAGGATCATGACGTCGCGCGGGTTCGGCGACTTGACCTCGCCCAGCTGCTTGCGGACCGCGTCGGCGGTGCCCAGGTACCAGTCGCTGTGGTTCGGCGTCTGCTCGGCGGCGAGGATCTGCACCGCGCCCGCGGAGAAGACGTCGAATCGATACGTCTGCGTGATGTGGTTGTGGAGCGAGACCGAGTTGTACTGCGTGAGGATGTGAATGCGATTGAAGCCCGAGTTGAGGCAGTTGCTGATCGGGATGTCGACCAGTCGGTACTTGCCGCCGGTCGGGACGGCTGGCTTCGAGCGCAGCTTGGTGAGCGGGTAGAGGCGCTTACCGACGCCTCCGCCGAGGATCAAGACCACCACGTCGTTGTGCTTCAAGCGGACCTCCGCAGGTGAGGGGGACGGTTCGACGTCCGGAGCGATGGGCGCGACTAGACTAGCCGATCCTCGGGATCGGTCGAGCCGAATACCATGCTGCGCGAGGTGGTTGCAACCCTCGCGATCTGCGGGTGATCTCAGGGCAGGTGGCGCGGCGGGCTCCGGCGCTGCCGCCGCCGCGCCAGGGCGGTGATCGGACGAGAGCGTGACAAGCCGCCAATGCGGCAAGGACGCCGAGAAAAGGGAGTCTCGGGGACTCCTCGCGCCTTGGCGATCTCGTCCTTCATGGCGTGTCTGGCTCGGCGCGCCCGCTACCGGGGCGTCGCGTCGTTCCTGCGGGCGCGCGGGCCGTCGTGCGAGTGCGAGGACGTGGGCGAGGACGGCGGCAGCTCCGCCGGATCAGCGCGTGCCGCCGGAGCCCGGGGCGCTGCCCGTGGTGCCGGGGCCCGCGCCCGGGCTCTGGGTGCCGGTGCCGGTGCCGGGCGTTCCACCCTTCTTGTTCGGCGAATTGCCCTGCTGCGGGCCCGTCGTGGGCGACTGCGTGCCGCTGCTCGTGTCGCCGCGGAAGCCGCCGGGGACGCCGGCGTCGGTGCCCGTGGTCCCGGTGCCCGTCGCGCTGCTGCCGGTGCCCGGGGCCCCGGTGCCCGTCATGTCGCCGGTGCCGGCCCCGCCGGGACCCATCTCCGTCGGGGCAGCCCCCTGTCCAGCGCTCGTGTCGGAGCCCATACCGCCCATCGAGGGCTGACCCGTGCTGGTGCCGGCCCCCGGAGCTCCCGTGGCGCCGCTCATCCCGGCGCCCGTGCCCGCGTTCGTCCCGGCCCCGCTCGCGTCCGAGCCCCACGGCGCCTGCGTTCCTTCCGTGGTGCCCGGGGCGCTGGCGCCAGCAGGGCTCTGCGCAGGCGGCGAGTTGCTGGAGCAGCCGAATCCGGCGAGAGCGAGCAGGGTCGAGAGGGCAAGAGAGTGAACGAGAGTTCGCATGTGATCCATCTCCTCGCCACCGCCCGAGACGGGCCTGGTAGCGCGCTGAAACGAGCGCCGTTGTCTCGAGTCTCGTGGACAACGGCAATCCGTGGGTGTGAGCGCTGGCGGCCCAATGCACGAGGCGAGCCAGCCGCATGACAGCCCCGGAAAACAGGGGGCTTCCTCACCGCGCCATCGCGAGCTCTGCCGGGCGTTCGTGTGGCGGCGCTCTGCCACAGGTGTGGCGCGATGGCCGGGGCCGCCGGCGAGCTCAGCGGCAGCGCGACGGGCGGGCGCGCGAGCGCACGCCTTCCCAGGCGATCGCCCCCGTCTGCTCCTCGACGCTGAACGAGGTGATCAGCGGGTCCGGCGAGGTGTCGACGCGCACCGCCACCGAGAGCGCGCCGCGCTCGCAGCGCAGGCCGAAGCGCGCCGACGTGGCGCTCTCCACCATCGCCGAGCCGTCGAGCGCGCACGGGCCCACCCTCGCGCCGACGTCGCGCAGCTCCTGCCGCAGCGACGCGAGGTGATCGTCGGGGAACCAGCCGGGCCGGAGCCTGCGATCGAGCAGGTCCGTCCGCGCTCGACCGATGACCGAGGCGACCGCCTGCGCCGCGCGCCGCACCGACGGGGAGGGCGGGACGACGCGCGCGACCATGGCGCCGGTCGCCACGAGCCTGCCGAGCACCTTCGTGTTGAGCGACTCGAGATCGGCGCCGGCCACGTTGGCGAGCGCGACAACGCCGACGCCGCGCTGCGGGAGGAGCATCACCGAGGCGGAGAATCCATCGATGAGGCCGTTGTGGAAGACCACGTGGCCGAGGTCGCAGTCCTCGCGCACGTGCCAGCCGAGCCCCGGGCCGTCGGCGCCGCCGGCCGCCGGGAACGCCGAGCCGTTGCGCGCCATCATGTGCGACTCGCGCACGGTGCTCCGCCGCAGGACCCCGGCCTCGGGCGCGTCGCGGGCGGGCCAGGCGGCGAGCTGGAGCCCGATGAATCGACCCATGTCGGAGAGGCTCGCGTAGAGACCCGCGGTCGACTCGGAGGCGCCGAGCCGCCACGGCTGGATCGGCGTCACCGCGCCGCCGGCGCCGCGCGCGTGCGGCGACGCGAGCGCGCCGGCCGGCACCTGCGAGGCGTCCCACGCGGTGTCGCGCATGCCGAGCGGCGCGAGCAGCGCGTCGCTCATGTAGCGCCGGTACGGCACCCCGGCGGCGCGCCCGACGAGCAGCCCGAGGAGCGAGTAGCCGAGGTTCGAGTAGGACGTCTCGGTGCCGGGCGCGCTCTCGAGCCCGAAGCCGTCGAGCGTGGCCAGGATCTCGCGCTCGGTGACGTCGCGCGCCGTCGACGCGGGGGAGAACACGCCGAGCCGGGGCAGGCCGGAGCTGTGCGTGAGCAGGTCGCGGACCGTCATCGGCCGCGAGTCGCGCGTCGGGTAGACGACGCCGGCGAGCGCGGGCAGGTAGCGCGCGGCCGGGGCGTCGATCGACAGCCGCCCTTCGTCGCGGAGCCGCAGGATCGCCGCCGCGGTGAGCGCCTTCGTGATGGAGCCGATGCGGAAGCGCGTGTGCTCGTCGACCGCTCCGCCCAGCGTGACGTCGCGCACGCCGATCACCTGCTGGATCGCGAGCTCCTCGTCGATGACGACGCCGAGCGCCAGGGCGGGCAGGCGCTCCCTCTCGGCGGTGCGCTGCGCCAGCGCCTGCACGTCGGGCGTCGCCGCGCGGAGCCTCCGCCCGCGCTCCGGATCGAGGAAGCGCGGCGCCGGCGCGGGCTCGCTGGCAAAGCGCTGGAGGAGCGGCGCGGGGGCCGCAGGCCGGACGGCCCGCGGCGCGGGCGCGGGCGCGGTCGACGCGCACCCGCCGAGGAGCGGGAGCGACACGGAGAAGGCGGCCGCCGCGAAGCGGACGGCGAGCTTGCTGTCAATCGTCCTCAAGGCGGAACCGTGATTGTCGCTCCTCAATCACGATCCGACAATTCGAAAGCAGCAGGCGCGCGGTTTCCGTTCTCGACCGTTCTCGACCGTTCTCGACTGTTCCATTGAAGGTGGATGGGAATGGCGACCTCGACGCAGCCCGGCGTAGCTCTCCCACCGTGTGGTGTGGCCGGCGCGCGGGTCCTTGTGTCCTTGTCGTGCGCGCGGTGGGCGCGGGCTCGGTCGTGCCCGCGACGGTGCGCGCCTACGCCCCCGCGAACCGGTCCCGGAACGCCCGGTAATTCGGCTGGTCGGCGGCCCGGTCGTACACCGCGAACACCACGCGCGAGAACGCGCCGCGGAAGCGCGGGTGCTTGAGCCACCGGGCGAAGACGTCGGCGACCTCGTCCGGGTCGTTGCGGAAGACGCCGCACCCCCAGGCGCCGAGCACGAGGCAGCGGTGCCCGTGCGCGCCTGCCGCCGCGAGCACCATGGCCGCGCGGCGCTCCAGGGCCGCGCGGATGTCCTGCTCCACCCCCTCGTCGCGCTGGAGCGCCTCCCCGGCGTTCGGCGCCGGCGCGGTGATGATCGACAGCGCGAAGGGCCGCTCCAGCAGGGCGTGCTGCTCGTCGCGGAAGAACGGCACATCCGGCGAGTAGATGAGGTGGTCGGTGTACAGGAGGCTCCCCGAGGCGCGGTTCTGGTCGTAGTAGTCGCGCTGCTCGACAAGGCAGGCGTAGAGCGCGGAGCACCTCGCGAGGTCCTCTTCCTGGGCCTTGGCCCCGCGCAGGAAGCCGCCCCCGGGGTTCTTGCCGGACGCGAAGTTGAGGATCGCCACGCGGGCCTCGCCCTCCTGCTCGACGAGCCGCCGCCCGGCCGCCCCCGTGGTCTCGCCCGTGACCTCGATCACCGCCGGCCGCTCGATGCGTTCCTTCGGCTCCCAGGTGTCGAGTGAACCGGGCCGGTAAAGCACGCTGCTCTTCACCGCGGCGAGCACGCGGTCGCGGATGCGGATCGTCGCGCCCGAGGGCGCGGCGTACTCGCCTCGGCTCGCGATCTGCACGGTTTCTGCGGCGACGCTCGTGAGTTTCATGCCGCCAAAGATTGGCGAGTCGCGGCCGAACGTCCAGCGAAACGCGCTCGGCCGCGGGGGCGCCGCCCCGCTCCGCCGGGGTCTCGGCGGGCCGGCGGCGCCGCCTGCGCGCGATCGCCCCCGCCGATCGCCGTCGCGTCGACGAGGTCCGCGCTCCGGGCGGAGAGCGCCGGCCGCGCTCGCGCCGCTGGCGGCGGCGGGCTCACGTGGTGCGCTTCATCACGCGGCCTGGGTTCGTTTTGTTCATCGAAGTACACGGCGGCCGGCAGGCGCGCCATTCTCCGCGCCATGTCGGACACGATCTCCCCTGCCATGGCGGACGCGGCATCGTCGGCGCGCCCCTCGCGGCGAGCCGCGACCCTGGCGGGCGTCGTGGCCATCGGCCTCTGGGGCAGCTTCACGCTGCTCGCGACCTCGGTGAGCAGCCTGCCGCCGCTCCAGGTGCTCGCGTCGACCTTCGCGATCGCGGCGCTCCTCGGCGCGGCGCGGCTCGCCCGGCGCGGCCGGGGCGGCCTGGGCGCGCTGCGCCAGCCGCTCGGCGGGTGGCTCGTCGGCGTGGGCGGCCTGTTCGGCTACCACGCGCTCTATTTCTACGCGCTCACCGCCGCGCCTCCCGTGCAGGTCAGCGTCATCTCGTACCTGTGGCCGCTGCTCATCGTCCTGCTCTCGGCGGCGCTCCCCGGCGGCCGCCTGCGCTTCAGGCATGTGGCCGGGGCGCTGCTCGGGCTCGCGGGCGTCTGGACGGTCCTCGCCGCCGGAGGCGCCGTCCGTCCGAGCGCCGCGCATGCGCCCGGCTACCTGGCCGCGCTCGGCTGCGCCCTCATCTGGTCGACGTACTCGGTGCTCCAGCGCCGCTTCGCCGACGTCCCCGCCGACGCCCTCGCGGGCCCCTGCGCCGCGACGGCCGCCCTCGGCCTCGCCGGGCACCTCGCCCTCGAGCGCACGGTCGCGCCCACGGCCGGCCAGGCGCTCGGCCTGCTCGCGCTCGGGCTCGGCCCCGTGGGCGTCGCGTTCTTCGCCTGGGACCACGCGACGAAGCACGGCGACGTCCCGCAGCTCGGCGTGCTGTCCTACGGCGCGCCGGTCCTCTCGACGCTGCTCCTCTGCCTCGCCGGCCACGCCGAGGCGAGCCCCCAGCTGCTCGCCGCCTGCGCCCTCGTGACCGCCGGCGGCCTCGTGGCGACCGCGCGCTCGACCGCCTGCGCCGCCTGAAGCTCGAAGCCGCGTCCCTCGCTCGCACAGAACGGGTGGGGGGCGGCGATTGCCGGCAGCGAGCTTGCGCCGAGGTGCCGCCGGGCGGCGATTGCCGGCAGCGGGCTTGCGCCGAGGTGCCGCCGGGCGGCGCGAAGCTACGGCAGCTCGTCGCCGAGGAGGCCCGCTGTCGCGCTCGGCGTCGCGAAGACCTCCTGCTCCTCGCCGGCCGACGCCCATCGCCCCGCGCACATCAGCGCGCCCCCCATGATCTCGGGCTGCGCTGCCGAGCGCACCTGCACGTCGTCCGCGTGAACGCTCACATGGACGAGTACGCGCGCGTCGGCCCCCGCGCGATGGGCCACCGCCTCGTGCAGCGCCGTCGCGACCCGGAGCGCCGCGCGCCGCGCGCTGCGCTCCTCGTCCGCCCCGGGGGGCAGGAGGCGCACGCCGAGCACCTCGTTGCCGGTCGTCGAGGCCAGGATGAACCCCGCGCGCTCGAGCTGCGACTCGGCCGTGTCGAGCACCTGCCCGATGTCGGCCGCGAGCGCCTCGTCGAGGTCGTCGGAGTCGCCGCGCGTCCGCACCTCCAGGTACACGCCCACCGCCGGCTGCGTCGGATCGGGCCCGCCCCCCGCCCCCGACGCGGGCTCGCCGATCGCCTCCCGGAGCGCCCGCACCAGCTCCTCGACCGAGCTGTACCGCCGCTCCCGCCGCTTCTCCATGCAACGCAGCACCACCGCGTCGAGCTCGAGAGGAAGCGGCACCCGCAGGCTCGGGGGCATCGGCGGCTCCTCGAGGTGCTTCCGCACCATCTCGTCCATGTCATGGGTGTGGAAGGGCAATCTTCCGACCAGCATGCGATGGAGAAGCACTCCGAGCGCATAGACATCCACCCGCGCATCAATGGGACCGCCCAGGATCTGCTCGGGCGCCATGATGGATGGCGTCCCGGGCATTCTTCCGGCGGTGGTCAGCCAGGTCGAGCCCTCCTCGGGTCCCATCAATTTCGCGATCCCGAAGTCGAGCAGCTTCACGATTCGTGGTTTGCCGGAGGAGATGAAGATGTTGCTGGCCTTCACGTCGCGGTGAATGATTCCAGCGGCGTGCGCGGCCCCGAGCGCCGCGCAGATGGGCTCGAACAGCTCGAGCGCCTCCCGGGGCGCGAGCCGGGTTTCGGCCCTGATCAGCGCGTCGAGCGTCATCCCCTCCAGACGCTCCATCACGTAGAACGGCTGGTGGTTGTTCAGCTCACCTACTTCGTAAATTTCTACGATGTTGGGGTGGGAGATCAGCTGCAAAGCCTCGATCTCACGCGCGAACCGCTCGACCACACGGCGCGAGTGAGCCACCGCCTCGCTCAGCACCTTGACCGCGGCGGGCTTCCCTGAACGGGCGTGCCTCGCCGCATAGACGACGCCGCAGCCGCCGCGCGCGATGAATCCTTCGAGGATGTATTCGCCGGCCAGGGTCCCCGCCGCGAGCTCGCCGCGCGCGCTGGTCCGCTCGAACTCCGAAAACGGCCTCGTCTCGTCCTCTTTTGCCATCTCGCCTCACCGCGCGGCGCGTCACGGGGCCACCGGAGCCGCGCGGCCATGCGGACCATGCGGCCATCGGGACCACCGGGGGACCCCGGCGCGCTGCTGTCCCCTTCGAGGAAGATATTTGATGAACCGGGTATACTCAGGAGCGTTTCTAAATGGTAACTTAAACTTGGCCGTCACTCGACTTGAAACGCCTGAACCCGTCGCTGAAAGGGGGAACGAGATGTTTCTATGCTGTCCACGGGCTGTTGCGCTCCTCGCAATACCTCTGGTTACTACCGCCTGCATCGGGGCCGAGCTCGACGCCGAGCTCGACGAAGAGGCGGCGGAGCCAATCGGGGAGGCCGAGGGCGCCATCGTCAGCAGCAACAGCATGCTCCCCAATGCGATGAGCAAGAACGCCCTCAGCTCGAGCGCGCTCAACCCCGCTGCGCTCAGCCCGAACCCGCTCACCTGGGCCGGGCTCAGCGCGAACGCGCGCGCAGCCCTCCAGAATCCGGGATCGAACGGCGCCCTGTCAAGGGAGCTTTTGCGGTACGTGGTCAGCTGCGCGCTCCGGCCCAACCAGTCGTTCTCGTTCTCGTGGAACGATGGCGGGACCGTCCGTTCAGAGACCTACCGGGGCGACCTCGCCATCGCGGACTGGTGGGTCTACGGCCCGCTGGCCGATCCCTTCTACCAGCGCTGGATGTCGGGGTGCCTCGCCTCCCGGACCAACTGGTACGGCGTCTCGGTGCTGATCTCCCTGCGCTCCAGTCAGCCCTTCATGTCCTCGGGCACGACGGAGCGCAACAGCTACACGGTGAGAGAGGGCGCGTTCTGGGGAAACCTGTTCAGCTCGACGCCGTATCTCCGCGCCTGCTACTCGCCCGCGGGCGTCGCCCGGGCGCGGACCCTGCAGCGTGACTGCGCGGCCGGTCACCTGGACGTGAACCCCGGGACCGGGGCGAGCACCACCCAGGCGTGTGGTCCTATCGCGATCGTGGGCTCCTGCGATACGGTGTGCAGCGGTGTGAGCAACAACGGTGGGTTCTACTCCCAATGTCTCGAAAACCCCGCGATCTCATCCACAGTGCGCACGGACCAGGTGGTCACGTCGTTCCTGCCGCCCTAGGAGCGGGCGTGCGCTCGGAGGCGCTGCGAGGCGAGGGGCCGGACGGCGCGCCCCTTGACGCCCGGCGCTGCCCGTCCTGCGGGCGGCGGAACCAGGGCGCATGCCCCGAGTGCGTGGAGCAGGGTCAGTCGTCGCTGCCGGACGACGCGACCGTGCTCGACATCACCGAGGTCGTCCCGGTCGCGCTGCCCCGCTTCGACGGCCACCGGACCGTCCGGATCCTGGGGCAGGGCGGGTTCGGCACCGTGTTCGAGGCCGAGCGCGAGGGCGGCGGGGCGACGGTGGCCATCAAGCTCGCGCGCGCCGAGCGCCACGGGGCAGGCGCGCACCTGCGGCGCGAGATCGCGGCGCTGCTCGCCGTGGGCGCGCCCCACGTGCCGGCCGTGCACGCGTGGGGCACGCTGGACGACGGCTTGCCCTACGCCGTGATCGGGCTCGTCGCCGCGCCGACGCTCGCCGCCCGCCTCGCCCAGCGCCCGGCGCCGCGCATGGAGGAGGCGGCCCGGCTCGGCCTCGCGACGCTCGCGTCCCTCGAGGCCGTCCACGCGCGCGGCTACGTCCACTGCGATCTCAAGCCCGAGAACCTCTTCGTCGACGACGCGGGGAAGGCGACCCTCATCGATCTCGGCACCGCCCGCGTCGTGGGGCGGCGCGACGGCGCGCAGGACGACGACCTGGCGCTCGGGACGGCGGAGTACATGGCCCCGGAGCAGTCCGCCGGGCGCGCGGATCTCGACGCGCGCGCCGACATCTACGCGATGGGCGTCATCCTGTACGAGCTCTTCGCGGGCCGGCCGCCCTTCTGGGGGCCGCGGGCGACGGTGCTGGAAGATCACAGGAGCCGCAGGCCCCCGCGCCTGTCGTCGCGGGCGGTCGTGCCGCGCGCGATCGAAGAGGTGGTGCACCGCTGTCTGGCCAAGGACCGGAGCGAGCGGTTCGCCAGCGCGACCGAGCTCCGCTCCGCGCTGGAACGCGCGCTCGGGGAAGATCTCGCGGCGCGCGAGCTCGACGGGCCGCGGGCAGGAGGCGGGGCCCCGCGCCGCGCGGTGGGGCTCCTGTTCTTCGAGGGCGCGGCCGACCGGGGGGCCGTGCAGCGCCGGATCCGGGCGCTGGGGGGCGAGCTCGCGCACGCCTCCGGCTCGCGCTACGCGGCGGTCTTCGGCCACGAGGGCGCGGCGAACCCGGCGCGGCACGCGCAGCGCGCGGCCGACGAGCTGCTGCGAGGCGGGCTGTGCGAGCGCGTCCTCATCGATCTCGCGCCCGTCTCGGTCCAGCTCCGGCCGGGCGGGGCGACGCGCTTCCTGAGCCCGCTCTTCTCGCGCGCCGAGCGGTGGCCGGCGGCGTCCGGGCCGCCGGGGCCGTTCCTCACGCCCGCGGCCGCGGCCGCGCTCCCCGAGGCGCCCGTCGCGGGGGAGGAAGAGCTCGCGCGCGAGCGGACGCTCGGCTCCGTCGGCGTCGCGCGCGAGCCGACGGATCCCGGCGCGTTCATCGGTCGCAGCGACGTCCTCGAGCCGCTGCTGCGCAGCGCCGAGGAGGCGCTCCGCCTCCGGCAGCCCACGATCGTGTCCGTGATCGGGGAGCCCGGTTACGGGAAGAGCCGCCTCTTCGCCGAGCTCGGCAAGCAGCTCCGAGCGCGCCTGCCGCACGCCCAGCTCATCGACCTGCGCGGGCAGGAGCCGACCAGCGGCGCCTCGGACGCGACGCTCCAGGAGCTCGTGCGCGAGTCGCTCGACGTGCCGGACGCGCCCCCGCAGAGCGGCGTCCGCGCGGTGCTCGCGGAGCGGCTCGGCCCCGCGCTCGGCGACGAGCTCGGCTCGGGGCTCGCGATGGCGCTCGGGTGGGTGGACGAGCGGTCGGGCGGCGAGGTGTTCCCCGAGATCGAGGCGCTCAAGGCCGCGCCCGGCGCGCTGCGCTCGGCGCGCGTGCGCGCGGCGGGCGAGTGCCTGCGCCGGCGCACGGCCGCCGCCCCGGTCCTCGTCATCCTCGACGACGCGCAGTTCGCCCAGGATGTGACGCTCGCGGCGCTCGAGTACGCGGCGCTCGCGGACGGCGCCGCGCCGCTGTGGATCTGCGCGATGGGGCGCCCCGCGTTCGCCGAGGCGCACCCGTCCTGGGGCGAGCGGGCCGCGCGGAGCGAGACGGTGCGGCTCGGGCCCATGGACGCCGAGAGCGCGCGCGCGCTGTGCCGGCGGCTGCTCCTGCCGGCGCGGGACGTGCCGGAGCCGGCCATCGATCACCTGCTCGAGCGCTCGCAGCGGGTGCCGCTGCTGCTGGTGGAGCTCGTGCACGGGCTCAAGCGCGAGGGGATCCTGCGGCGGCACCCGCGGGGTGACGCGTGGTACCTGGCGACCGACGAGCTCGATCGCCTGCCGGTGCTGCCGCTCATCGATCCGCTGGCGCAGGCGGAGGTCGCGGCGCTCGGGCCGGCGCTCGGGGCGCACGCGCGGCTCGTCTCGCTGCTCGGCGCCGAGGTGTCGCTCGACGAGATCGCGGGCGTGCTGCGCCACCTGGACGAGCGCGGCGAGGGCGCGGCCTTCCCGCTCGACGCGCGCGTCGGGACCGGGCGGCTGGTCCAGGCGGGCGTGCTGGTGGCGGGCCGGAAGGGGCGGTTCGCCTTCCGTCACGCGCTCGTGCGGGAGGCGATCGCGCACGGGGTCGCCCAGGCCGAGCGGCGGCGGATCCACCTGTCCGCGTACCAGCACCACCGCGAGGCGGCCCACGAGAGCCCGGAGCAGGGTCGGTTCAAGATCGCGTTCCACGCGGCCGAGGCGGGGCTCGCCGCGATCGCGGAGGAGGCCTACCTGGAGCTGGCCGAGCGGGCGCGGGCGCGGCACGCCTATGTCGAGGCGGAGATCCACTACAGCCGCGCGCTCGCGCAGCCGGTCGAGGAGCGCGGCGCGCGGCGGAGGGCGGCGTACCGGGGCCGGGGGCTGATGCGCTACCGGCTGGGGCGCTACCACGACGCGCTCGGCGATCTGGACCGCGCGCGCGCGATGGCGGTCGAGGAGGGCGACGTCATCGAGCAGGTCGAGATCCTGCTCGACGAGGCGACGGCGCTCGACTGGATGGACGACTACGGACGCTCGACGGAGCGGATGGAGCAGGCGAGGGCGCTCGCGCCGGGCGATCTGTCTCCGGCGCTCGCAGCGCACCTTTCGATGGGGGTGGCGCGCTCGCTGCTCCGCGAGAGCCGTGCGGAGGAGGCGGCGCCGCAGTTCGAGATCGCGGCGGCGCAGGCCGAGGCTGTGGGGGACGAGTGCTACGAGACGCTGGTGGTGTCGTTGCTCCTCCTGGGCTTCATCTATCCGGGGCTGGGGAGGCTGGACGATGCAGGCGCGGTGCTGGATCGGACGATCCGGATGTGCGAGTCGCGCGGCGACCTCCTGCACCTCGGGCCTGCGATCGGCAACCGCGCGCTCGTGCGCGCGTGCCTCGGGGACAACGAGGGGATGATCCTGGATCAGTGCCGCGTCCTGGCCATCTCGCGTGAGCTGGGCCTCGGGACGATGGAGCTCGTGGGGGAGTTCAACCTGGGCGAGTACCTTTATCTGATGGGCAACCTGGACATGGCGACACCGCACGTCGAGCGGGCCGTGTCGCTGGAGCGCCAGCAGCGGGGGGACGAGGCTCGGCCGGTGGTGCAGCTCCTCCTGGCGCGGCTGCTCCTTTACAAGGGTGAAGAGAGCAAGGCGCGGGAGATCATCGATGGGATCCGGGCTCAGCAGGAGAAGGCCACCGCGGAGGGACGCGAGGGCATGGAGATGGCCCCCGCGGAAGAGGCGCAGTGGTCGATGATCGATCTGGCGACGCGGGAGGCGAGCGACGCGGCGTGGGACGAGCTCGAGGAGCGGTCGGCCCGCTTCTTCGCGGGGCAGGAGCAGATCGAGGTCATCGAGGCGCGAGCGCGCGCCCTCTCGCGCCGCGGCCGCCACGCCGAGGCGCGTGCGGTACTCGAGAGGGCGATGGAGGCAGCCGGGAAGATTCCCAACGTGATGCGGGATCGGATCGAGCGTCAGCGAGGAAGCTAGCCTGGAGGCTCACTGTCCCTCCGCGTCAGCTCGTGACCGGCGGAGAGACCCCGTGACGGAGCCCCGCGCCGGGGTTTGTCGCGTCCTGGACACGAAGTACATAGGAAGCGCCATGCGCGCCGGGGAAGTGGTCGAGGATCGGTTCGAGATCGAGCGGCTCGCCGGCTCGGGCGGGATGGGGGACGTGTACCGCGCGCGCGACCGGCTGTCGGGCGAGGCGGTCGCGCTCAAGGTGCTGCAGGGCGCGAGCGCGCACGACCTGCGCCGGTTCGCGCGGGAAGCGGAGGCGCTCGTCACGCTGCGGCTGCCGGGGGTCGTGCAGTACGTGGCGCATGGCATGACCGGCGAAGGGCAGCCCTACCTGGCCATGGAGTGGCTCGACGGCATCACCCTGGAGGAGCGGCTCGCCGAAGGACCGCTGACGCTCGCCGAGAGCGCGACGCTGGCGGCGCGCGTGGCCACGACGCTCGGCGCGGTCCACCGGCTCGGCATCGTTCACCGCGACCTCAAGCCGAGCAACGTGATGCTCGTGGGCGGCGCGGTCGAGCGCGCCACGCTGCTCGACTTCGGCATCGCGCGCGACCTCCGGCTCACGCAGACCCTCACGTCGCCCGGCGCGGTGCTCGGCACGCCCGGGTACATGGCCCCCGAGCAGGCGCGCGGCGACTCGCGCATCGACGCCCGGGCCGATGTGTTCGCGCTCGGGTGCGTGCTGTTCCAGTGCCTCGCGGGGCGCCCGCCGTTCCTCGGCAACAGCGCGCTCGCGCTCCTCATCAAGGTCGTTCTGGAAGAGCCGCCACGGCTAGGGGAGCTCCGCGGCGACGTCCCGGAGCTGCTCGAGCGCCTGGTGGCGCGGATGCTGTCGAAGGAAGCGGGGAGGCGGCCGCGCGACGGCGCTGCGGTCGCAGCGGAGCTCGCGGCCGCGGCCGGTGATGGGCTCTCCGCCGGAGCGAGCGCGGTCGCAGCGCCGCCCGCGCCGAGCGAGGAGATCACGACGGCGGAGCGCCGGGTCATGTGCGTCGTCGTGGCCGAAGACGGCAGCGCCGAGACGGACGTCACGCTCTCGGAGGCCGACGGCGCCGCGCGGGCCGAGGCGCTGCGCGACATCGCGGCGCGCCACGGCGGACGCCTCGATCGACTGCAGTCGCGCTGGCTGCTCATCGCGCTGTCCGGCGCCGAGTCCCCGACGGATCTCGCCACGCGGGCAGCCCACTGCGCCCTCGCGCTCCGGACGGTGCTCGGCGGGGTGCCCATGTCCGTCGCGACGGGGCTGACGGAAATCGAGGGGAAGCTGCCGGTCGGCGAGCTGGTCGATCGGGTCGCGCAGCTCATCGCCGGGCGCGACGGCCTGCCACCCCGGGAGATCCGGCTCGACGACACGACGGCGAGCCTGGTCGCGAGCCGCTTCGAGACGGCGCAGGGGCCCGGAGGGCGCTGGCTTCGCGGCCCGAAGGAGGAGCCGGACACCGTGCCTCGGCTCCTCGGCAAGCCGACGCCGTGCGTGGGGCGCGAGCGCGAGCTGTTGCAGCTCGCGACCGAGTGGCGCCATTGCGTGGACGAGCCCTCCGCGAACGCCGTGGTCGTCGTGGGGGCTCCGGGCGTCGGCAAGTCGCGCCTCGCCTGGGAGTTCGTTCGCTCCCTCGAGGAACGGAGCGAGGTCGCCGAGGTCTGGATCGGCAGGGCCGATCCCATGGCGGCCGGCTCGGCGTTCGGATTGCTCGCCCGGGCGCTGCGCCGCGCCCTGGGCCTCCTCGACGGCGAGCCGCTCGAGGCGCGGCGACGCAAGGTGCTCGCCCGGGTCGAGCGGCTCGACGCGTTCGGGAGCAAGGGCCCGCAGGTCGCGGCGTTCCTCGGCGAGCTCGTCGGGGTGGCGTTCCCGGACGAGGGCGACGCGCAGCTCCGTGCAGCGCGCCAGAGCCCGATGCTGATGAGCGACCGCCTTCGCCAGATGTTCGAGGACTTCGTCCGGGCCGAGTGCCAGAGGCAGCCGGTGCTGCTGGTGCTGGAGGACCTGCACTGGGGCGACCTGCCCACGGTGACCCTGGTCGACGCCGCGCTGAGGCACGCCAGGGACCTGCCGTTCTTCGTGCTGGCGCTCGCCCGTCCGGAGGTCGACGAGCTCTTCCCGGCGCTGTGGCGCGAGCGCAACGGCCTCCGGCTCCGCCTTGCGCCGCTGCCCCGGCGCGCAAGCGAGCGGCTTGTGCGCGAGGTGCTCGGCGATGGCGTCGGGGATGAGCAGGTGGAAACGCTCCTCGCGCGCGCCGACGGCAATGCGTTCGTGCTGGAGGAGCAGATCCGCGCGGTCGCCGAGGGCCGGGGCGAGAGCATGCCCGAGACGGCGCTGGCGATGGTGCAGGCGCGGCTCGAAACGCTGGAGGTCGAGGAGCGGCGCGTGCTGCGCGCGGCGAGCGTCTTCGGCGAGACGTTCTGGGAGGGCGGGGTGGCGGCGCTCGTGGGCGGCGCGCCGGTGGCGCCGCGGCTCACCGAGCTTGTGCGGCGGGAGCTCGTGCAGCGGCGCCACGAGGCGCGCATCGCGGGCGAGGTGGAGTACGGGTTCCGCCATGCGCTGGTGCGGGAAGCCGCCTACGGCATGCTCACGGAGCGCGACCGGCGCGTCGGGCATGGCCTTGCGGGCGACTGGCTGGATCGGGCCGGCGGCGCGGATGCCATGGCGCAGGCCGAGCACTTCGAGATCGGTGGCGCACCGGCGCGGGCGGCGGACGCGTTCCTGCGCGCGGCCGAGGAGGCGCTTCGCGGCAACGACCTGGCCATGGCGCTGGAGCGGGCCGACCGCGGTATCGGCTGCGGCGCCGCCGGACACACCGCGGGCAGGCTTCGCGGCGTCCAGACCGAAGCCCATGGATGGCGCGGCGATGCCGCCCTCGCGGTGGAGCGAGGCACCGACGCGATCGAGCGGCTCGATCGCGGAACGAGCGCATGGTTCTCGGTCATGACGCAGGTGGTTATCGCCTCATCCAAGCTGGGATGGCTCGACGAGGTCGCTCGATGGCTGTCCGTGGCGGCGGATGCCCCGGAAGCGGACAGCGCGCGACCCGCCAAGCTCACCTGCCTCGCGGGCGGCGCGACCGTGCTGACCATGGGCGGACGTTATGCCGAAGGGGCCGCTCTGCTGGAGACGCTCGAGCGCGCCTTCTCGCTGGCAGAGATACATGACCCGGAGGTCGTCGGGCATTTCCATGAAGCGCGCGCTTACCACGCCATGTGTACCGGTGATCTGAGCGCCGGGGCGAGCGGCATGGAGGCCGCGCTGCGTGCATTCGACCAGGCCGGCGATCTCCGCAACGCCTGTAGCATCCGCGCGAACCTGGGGTTCGCCTACGCGGAGCTCGGCGACTTCGAGAGGGGGGAGTCGATGCTGCGCGCAGCCCGGGAGGAAGCCGAGCGGCTGCAGCTGCACGATCTGAGGCTCGTCGTGGAGTCGAACCTCGCGCAGGTCCTCGCGTATCGTGGCCAGCTGACCGAGGCGCGGGCGCTCGCCGAAGCCGGCATCGCGGCGATCCAGGCGAGCGGCGCGCGCGTGGAGCTGATCTCCCGCGGCTGTCTCGCGAGGATCGCCCTCGCCGCCGGCGATCTCGAGACCGCCGAGCGCGAGGCGCGCGCCGCCGTGGCGCTCTCTCCCGGCGCGCCGACGCTCGGCGTGCAGGCCTCCGCCGTCCTCGCGCGCGTGCTGCTCGGGCGCGGGCACGTCGACGAGGCCGTCAGGACGGCCGCCGAAGCGAGCGCCATGCTGGAGTCGTTCGGTGCCATCGAAGAGGGCGAGTCGCTCGTCCGCCTGACATTCGCCGAGGCGCTGGCGGCGTACGGTCGCCGCGAGGAGGCCGTCATCGCGATCGGGGCGGCCAGGACGGCCCTGCTCGCGCGCGCCGAGAAGCTCCGCGACCCGGCCTGGCGCGAGCGCTTCCTCCGCGACGTCCCCGACAACGCCCGCACGCTCGAGCTCGCGCGGCGATGGCTCGGCCGCTGACGCAGCGCCGCGCTCACGCGCGCCGCCGGCCGCGCGCGATCCACAGCATGCCGCCGAGCAGCGCGAGCCACGGCGCCGGCGAGCCGCCCGCCGGCGAGCCGCCCGCGGCGCGGCAGTCGCAGCCGTCGCCGCCGCCGTCGAGCCCGCCGCCGCTGCCCGACGAGGACGACGCCTCGCTCGATGAGCTCGCCACGCTCGAGGCCGCCCCGCCGCCGCCTTCCCCCCCTGGGCAACCCCGGGTCGCGGCCGGCCCGGCCTCGGTCGGGCAGGCGTCATCGATGTCGCTCACGAAGTCGTTGTCGTCGTCCGTGTCGCAGTCGTCGCCTGTGCCGTCGCCGTCCGTGTCGGTCTGGGCGGGGTTCTCCCTGGCCTTGCAGCTGTCGCACGCGTCGCCCACGCCGTCGGCGTCGGCGTCCGCCTGGTCCGGGTTCGGGACGGCAGGGCAGCTGTCCGCGCTGTCGAGCACGCCGTCGCCGTCCGAGTCGACGCCATCGTCCTCGCAGGCGTCGCCTGTGCCGTCGCCGTCCGAGTCCTCCTGGCCGGGATTGGCCACCTTGGGGCAGTTGTCCGCGTCGTTGTACAGGCCATCCTGATCATCGTCGATATCACAGGCGTCGCCGATGCCATTGCCGTCCGAATCCTCCTGTCGCGGGTTCTCCGCCAGAGGGCAGTTGTCGCCCAGGAGCACGCCGTCGCCGTCGAAATCGATAGCGCCGGGCGTCGGGACGGCGCACGCGGCCCAGGTCGACGACAAGGGCTCGCCGGTCTCGACCGCGCCGGTCACTCCATTTCCCCCGCTCGCGCGCTGGGCGCCTTCGGTGAAGTCCTGCCGGCAGCTCCCGCCCGCGTTCGACAGCGGCGCGTGCAGCGCGACGTCGTCCGCCGCGTCGTCCAGGTAGGCGCTCGGCGCGCTCCCGGGGTCCGGCCCGTCGATTGAACCACCCGTCTTGTCGACAGGCGCGTTCGGCCCCGTCCCGCCATAGAAGACGTAATCGACGTCCCTCACGAGGTCGCTCACGCCGTCCCAGTAAAAGAGGATCAGGCACTCATGATCGTTCGTCAGCCCGCGCGTCTCTCCCACCGATGCCGGGAGCGGCTGCCGCATGTCGGGCACGACGGCGACCGACTTGCTCTCCCCCTCGCCATAGGTGGCCGTGCTGTGGATCTCGTAGGTGGGGTGCGAGCCCCAGCCCTCGAACGACCTGGTCTCGTTGCACCCCATGCGGTAGCACTCGGCGCCTCCGAGCGACACGGTCTGGATCTCACCGGGGCCGATCGCGGCGCCGTCCGGGAACCGCACAAGGAAATCGTTCGTGTTCGGGAGCGTGGGGCTCGGCGTGACGAGCTGGTGGTAGAAGCGGTAATCAGCGAGGTAGTAGTCCGAGAGGTCCACCGCGCGGCTGCCCGGGTTGTAGATCTCGACGAACTCCGCGGCCGTCGGGTGGACGAGGAGCTCCGTCAGGAGGAGCTTCGCGGGGCTCGACACCTGCGCGCGCATCCGGCCGTGGAGCGCGTCGAGCTCCAGCGTGACGACCTGCCCGGCCGCCGCGCTGAAAGCGCCGTTCGAGGAGTCGCGCGGGGCGTAGCTCCAGCCGTTCGCGCCGAGCCTCGTGCTCCACGGGCCCTGCGCCGCGAACTTGAAGGAGGTGCCGGAGAGCGCCGTCCGGGCGACGAAGCGGTACGTATAGACCTCATCGCCCGCGCGACGGTCGCCGAGGCGGCCATCGTCGCGCGCGACCGTGAGCGAAGAATGAGGGTTCCAGTCGGTGTCGCCCACAGAACCCTGCCAGTCTCCGACGGCGACCCACACCTGCGGCGCGCCGTCGGCATCGATCGAGGCGCTGCGCGAGTCCGAGGCCGATTCCGTCGCCGGTAAGAACCCTTGTGCGGTCAGGTCGCGTGTGTCGTAGTAAAAGGTGACATCGTAGGGCGGTGTCCCGCCGGCCAGCGTGAAACGCAGGCTCTCGCCGCTGGCCGCGCCCGCGCCGCCATCGTCGAGATCGACGCCGTTCCGCGAGATCTTGTACTCGACGTCGCCCCGCGCCGCGAACGACACCGCCGCCGTGAAGACGCCGTCCCCGGGCGTCGCGTCCGGCGCGATCCCGTCGTCGCGCAGGGGGGAGCCGCGGGGTGCGTCCCACGCTCCGAGCTCCGGCGTGGAGCCGGTCACCGTCGGCAAGGCGAGCGCCGCCCTGGGCAGGAGCGAGAGCAAAGCGAAGCTGATGCCGACGAAGGAGCGGCGACGTCGCACGGGGCCACCTCGGTGCCGGGGCGAAAACTCCGGACAAGCGGAACCCTAGCGCAGGACGGACGAACAACGAAGTCACAAAGCACGAACAATCCAGCGCTCCTGAGGCGGCGTCACGCGCCAACCATCGATGAGCGCTGAATCCCGACCTCGACCGCCTCGGGCTGCGTAAAGGTGCCTCGAGGTCGCGGCTCAGGCGCGCGGGTCGCTCCGAGGGCCCGGGCGGAGCCGCTTCCTCACCGCGGGACAGCCGCTGTGGCGGGGCGAGGCGAGTCCTCGCGATGCGAGATGCCCGTGAGGACGCTCTTCACGCTGGTCTGACCGGCGCGGTCGCCCGTCGCGTCGAAGAGGGCGAGCGCCCTCGTGTAGTCGAGCGCCGCTCCGGCGGTGTCGCCCTGCTCGCAGCGCAGGTCGGCGCGCGCCTTGAGCACGGCCGCCTGGCCAGCGCCGTCCCCCAGCGCTTCGAAGAGCCGGAGCGCATCCTCGTAGTCGCGCTGCGCGCCCGGGAGCGCGCCCCGCTGGCGGCGCAGGTCGCCGCGGATCTTGAGCGCGGCGGCCTCGCCCGGGCGATCGCCGCTGTCCCGGTACAGGAGGATCGCATTGCCGTAGTCGCGCGCCGCGAGCGCCGTCTGGCGCTCTCGCAGGCGCAGGTCGCCGCGGGCCTGCCACGTGCGCGCGTGGGCCTGCTCGCACCCGAGCGCACGGAGGAGCTCGGCCTGCGGGAGGAGCTCGCGCGCGGCGCGGCCGCCCGCCCCGCGGCCCTCCTCGACGCCGCTCGGGGGCGAGCGGAGCTGGCTGAGGACGCGCTCCTCCACGCCCTCGAGGATGTAGAGCGCCCGGTCGTAGTCGCGCGCCGCGCCCGCGAGATCCCCCTCCCGGAAGCACAGATCGCCGCGCGCCTTGAGCACGTTGGCCTCGCCCGGGCGATCGCGGCAGGCCCTGAGGAGCATGAGCGCGCAGCTGTAGTCGCTCGCGGCGCCCTGCGCGTCGTCCTGGTCGAGCCGGAGGTTGCCGCGCGCGAGCAGCGCCATCGCCTCTCCCGTCCGGTCGGCCGCCGCCTTGAAGAGCGAGAGCGCCCGCTCCTCATCGCGCAAGGCGGCCGCGAGATCCCCCTGCCGTCGGCCGAGGTCGCCGCGGAGCAGGAGCGCCGTCGCCTGCCCGCGCCCGTCCCCGGCCGCCTCGAACGCGGCGAGCGCCTCGCCGCAGGCCGCCGCGGCGTCCTCGAGCGCGCCCTCGCGGAGGCGCAGGGCGCCGCGCGCGAGGAGCTCCTTGGCGCCGCGGAGGGCGTCGTCCTCGACCGGCGCGCTCCGCGCCGCGGCGCGCTGCGCGTTCGCGCGCACCGCCTTGCGAAGGACGTCGCGGTGGCCCGGGCGGCCGCGCTCGCGGGCGGCCGGCGTGGCCCGGAGCGTCCCGAAGGTGCCCCGCCGCTTGCTCGCGAGCTCGGCGCGCCGCGCGCCCTCGATCGCCGCGAGCGCGCGCTCGCGCAGCTCGGAGAGCGCGTCGCCGCAGAGGCGCGCCGCCTCGTCGAGCAACCGCTGCTGGACCTCGGACGTGAGCCCGAGATCGAGCACCGTGCAGGCGTCGACGAGCGCCCGCGCCAGCACGTCGGCGCCGCGCGCGCCGTCCCGGAACGCGGCGATGTCGAGGGCCGCGAGGAGCTCGGCGGCGATGCGACGGCGCATCGCCGCCTCGGGTCGCCCCTCGGCCGCGGCCGTCCAGAAGAGGAGCGCCTGCATCGCGTCCGCCGCCCCGCGGTGCAGCGCGTCCCAGCGCTCCGCGTCGCCGACCATGTCCTTTCGGGCCACGGCGCGCACGAGCGGCGTCACCCGGTAGGTCTGCGTGGCCTGATCGAGCGACACGAGCCGGCCATGCACGAGCAGCTGGAGCGGCCGCGCGGCGGAAGGCGCGGGCTTCCCCGCCGCGGCGGCGACCACCTCGAGCGGAACCCCCGCCGCGGGCAGCGCGGCGAGCGCTTGCACCACGCCGCGCGCCTCCTGGCCGAGGGACTCCAGCGCGTCACCGAAGACCACACCCAGGATCTCGTCCCCGGGCCCTTCTGGATCCAGATACGTCGCATTTTTCCGCAGGTAAGCCTCGGTCGACATCCCCGTCCGCCGCAGCGTGGCGGCGGCGATCTCGACCGCGGCGGGCAGATACCCGAGCGCAGCGACGAGCGCATACGCCCACTGGACCTCTGCCGCGGGCGGCGCTTCCGTCCCCCATGCACCCTGAGAGAGGGCGGACATCGCAGCGGAGACCGAGAGCACCGAGACCCTGAGCTCAGCTGTCTTCCGATCTCCGGACGTGGAGCGGAACCTCAACATTTCGCCTCTATCATTCCAGAAGAGCTGGTTGTCCGAGCAGGCGCCGGCGGGCTCTCGACCCGTGACGACACGCCTGCTGGCTCCCATGAGCCTGGAGATTGCTGCTGTTGCGAAGAGCTTAGCGCGGCGCGGGACGGGCTCAACGACCTTCCAGGTTTTCGCGCGCGGGGTGGCCCGCGCCGCGCGCGCTCCGTGTCGCGACTTCGCACCGGCGCCACGCCCGCGCTGGCATAGGCCCGGCATCGGCTTGCCTCTCCATGGGCCAGCGCGTTCGACGACATGGAAAGATGGAACCCTGCGCTGGACACCCGCTCGGCGCCGCCGGGGTGTCTGTCCCGCGGCGGGATCGAAGAGAGAAGAGCCCACGCATCTCCGCGGACCCTGCGGTGAGGCGAGCGGCGCGGGAGGAGACCCGCGGGCGGGAGATCCGGGTCGGGGACGAGGTCGTCTATGTGACCGAGACGGGCACCGGGAGGCCGGCGGTGCTTCTGCCCAGCATGCTGATCAGCGGCATGACCTACCGGTCCACGGTGGACGCGATGGCGCGGCGCGCCCGGGTGCTCGTCGTGGAGCTGCCCGGCTCGGGCCGCGGCTCGCGGCTGCGCGCGCCGTGGACGCTGGAGCGGTACGCGCGCTGCGTCGCCGACACGCTGCAGATCTTGCAGCTCGATCGCGTCACGCTGATCGGCCACTCGCTCTCGGGCGCGGCGGCGCTGGTCACCGGCGCCCTGTACCCCGAGCGGCTATCGGGGCTCGTGCTTGCCGATTCCGTCGGAGTCAACCCGCCAGGCTCGGTCCTGGCGCTCGCCCTCGGGCGCGCGGCCGACGCGCTGTTCGAGCCGCGCTTCTCCGTGCGGGCGGCGCCCGCTCTCCTCCACAACCTGCTCTGCCACACGCGGAGCGCGCTGAGCCTCCTGCGGATCGCCGCGACGGCGGACCTGAGCGCCTACGCCGCGCGCGTGCGCGTGAGGACGCTGCTGGCCTGGGGCGCGCGCGACCTCACGGTGCCGCTCGGCTCGGCCCTCGCCATCCAACGCCTGATCCCGGACTCGACCCTTGTTGTCTCCGCGAAGGGGAGCCACGACTGGATCGTGGCGCGACCCGCGGAGTTCGCGGACGCGGTCGCGAGGTTCATGGCGCGCGGCGGCTGAGCATGGGGGTATCGTGGCGCGCCGGCGTGCGCTACCCTCGTCCCGACGTTCTTTGGCGTGAACCTCGGGAGCGCGGCGAGCGCCGCGCCGCCGTCGCAGGGGGTGGGCTTGACTGGTTTGTGGCGCCTGCTGGAACAGGCCGCGCGGCGGGCGCGGCTCGCGATCCCGCTCCTCGCGCTGCTCGCGACGATGGCCCTGTGTCGCCCCGCGCGCGGCGATGCGGCGCCCGCGCCGGCCGCGGGGGCGGGCGCGGCCGGCGCCCCCGCGCCGCCGGGGCCGCGGCCGCTCCCGCCGATCCCCGGCGCGGGGAAGGTCACCGTGGTCGCGATCGCCGGCGCGATCGACCTCGGCCTCTCGCCGTTCCTGGAGCGGGTGCTCGCCGCCCAGGGGGAGGGCGATCTCCTCGTGCTCGACATCAGCACGCTCGGCGGGCGCATCGACGCCGCGCTCGCCATCCGGGACGCGCTGCTCCGGGCCCGCGCCCGCACCGTGTGCTGGGTCAACCCGCGCGCGATCTCGGCCGGCGCGCTCATCTCGCTCGCCTGCGACGTCATCGCGGTGGCCCCAGGCGCGACGCTCGGGGCGGCGACGCCGGTGCAGCTCGGCGAGGGCGGGGAGATGAAGCCCGTCGCCGAGAAGATCGTGTCGTACATGCGCAAGGAGATGCGCGCGACCGCGGAGGCGAAGGGGCGGCGCGGCGACATCGCCGAGGCCATGGTCGACGCCGACGCGGAGGTCCCCGGGCTCGACGAGAAGGGGAAGCTGCTCACGCTCGACGGCGCGCAGGCGCTCGCGTGGGGCGTCGCCGAGGTGCAGGCCGGCAGCGAGGCGGAGCTCTTCGGCGCCCTGGGCCGCCCGCCGCCCGGCGAGATCGCGCGCCCGCGCCCCAGCTTCGCCGAAGAGCTCGCGCGCTTCCTCTCCGATCCGACGCTCTCCGGGATCCTCATGACCCTCGGGATGCTCGGCATCCTCCTCGAGCTCTACGCGCCGGGACACGGCGTCTCGCTCGCCGTCGGGCTCTCGTGCCTCGCGCTGTTCTTCTTCGGGCACCACGTCGTGAAGCTCGCCGGCTGGGAGGAGATCGCGCTCTTCGTCGCCGGCGCGATCCTCATCGCGGTGGAGATCCTCGCCCCGGGGCACGTCGTGCCCGGCGTCGTGGGCGCGGGATGCGTGGCGCTCGCCCTCCTCCTCGCGCTCCTCGATCTGGAGCGCGTGCCGCTCGACATCGCCTGGCACGCCGGCTGGCTGCCGCGCGCGCTCGCCACGGCGAGCGTCTCCCTCGCCGCGACGGCGGCGCTCGCCGTGGTCGCCGCCCGCGTCGCGCCGAGGACGCGGCTCGGGCGGCGCCTCGTCCTGGACACGGCGATCCGCGCCGTCGCCACCGAAGGACCTTCCGGGAGCTCGGCGGCGCCCGCGTCGCTCGCGTCGGCTGTGGGCAGGGTCGTCACGGCCGACACCGATCTGCGCCCCTCGGGCAAGGTCTCGCTCGACGGTCGGCGCGTGGAGGCGCTCTCGGAGCTCGGCTACGTCGAGGCGGGCGCCCGCGTCCGCGTGATCCGCGCGGACGCGGGCCGGCTCGTCGTGCGGGCGATCGCGGGCGGCTCGGGCGAGGAGGCCGGCGCGTGACGCCGGCGCTGCTCGTCGTCGCCTTGCTCGTGGCGGGCCTCGTGCTGCTCGCCATCGAGGTGCTCGTCCTGCCCGGCATCGGCCTCGTCGGGGTCCTCGGCGGCGCCGCGGTGCTCGGGGCGGTCGCGCTCGCGTGGGCGGTCCTCGGGACCGGCTATGGCCTGCTCGCGCTCGGCGCGGGCGTCTGCGCGACGGGGCTCCTGTTCTGGGCCGTCCCGAGGACCCGGGTGGGCCGCAGGATGGTGCTGCTCGAGACCCAGCAGGGCGGGCGCGGCCCGGATGCGCGGCTCGCCGCGCTGATCGGCAAGGAGGGCAGGGCGCTCACGCCGCTGCGCCCCGCCGGGACGGTCGAGATCGAGGATCGCGCGGTCGATGTCGTGACCGACGGCCTCTACGTGGAGGCGGGCACGCCCGTGCGCGTCGCGAGCGTGGAGGGGAATCGGGTCGTCGTCGAGCCGCAGAAGCCCTAGGGCGCGCGCGAGAGGCGGCCCTTCACGGACAGGACGGGTGAAGAGTGGATATGGAGATCATCTCGGTCATCGTGATCGGCGGGCTCGTGCTCGTCGCCATCGTCGCGACGCTGTACATGATACCGCTCCGGCTGTGGATCGCCGCGCAGGCGTCGGGCGCCGCGGTCTCGATGCTGACGCTCATCGCGATGCGCCTGCGCCGGGTGCCGCCCGATCAGATCGTCAACGCGCGGATCAGCGCCGTGAAGGCCGGCCTCGAGGGGGTGTCGATCGACATGCTCGAGGCGCACTACCTGGCCCGCGGGCGGGTGGAGGCGGTCGTCTACGCGCTCATCTCGGCGGGCAAGGCGGGGATAGCGCTCGATTTCTCGCGTGCGGCCGCGATCGACCTCGCCGGCCGCAACGTGCTCGAGGCGGTGGCGATGTCGGTGAACCCGCGGGTCATCGAGACCCCGAAGGTCTCGGCGGTGGCCAAGGACGGCATCCAGCTGCTCGCGATCGCGCGCGTGACGGTGCGCGCCAACATCGATCGCCTCGTCGGCGGCGCGGGCGAGCAGACGGTGCTCGCCCGCGTCGGCGAGGGCGTGGTCTCGACCATCGGCTCGGCCAACGACTACAAGCACGTCCTCGAGAACCCCGACACCATCTCGAAGAACGTGCTCAAGAAGGGGCTCGACGCGGGGACCGCGTTCGAGATCCTCTCGATTGACATCGCCGACGTGGACGTCGGCTCCAACATCGGCGCGAAGCTCCAGACGGAGCAGGCCGAGGCGGACAAGCAGGTCGCGCAGGCCAGGGCGGAGTCGCGCCGCGCGCTGGCGGTGGCGCAGGAGCAGGAGATGAAGGCCAGGACGCAGGAGATGCGGGCGAAGCTCGTCGAGGCGGAGTCGATGATCCCGCTCGCCGTCGCGGAGGCGCTCCGTACGGGCAAGCTCGGCGTCATGGACTACTACAACATGCGCAACGTCATCGCGGACACCGAGATGCGCCAGGGCATCGCCGGCACCGCGGGGGGCAAGCCCGACCCCGTCGGGGAGTCGTGAGATGCCGCCGCGGGACGCTGCGAGCCCGCTCCTCGCGTGGCTCGGCCGCCGCGAGGGGCTCGCGCGGCGCTTCGTGCTGGCCGAGGTGCTCGGCCCGCCGCGCGCGCTGTCGCCGCATGCCACCGCCCTCGGGCGGCCGGTCGGCTGGCAACACCCCGAGGACGCTGGACCGGCGCCATGGATGACCTCGAGCGCTACGTCGGCTATCTCGTCGCGGCGGCCTGGCTGATCGTCCATGCCGCGATGAAGTTCGCCGCCCGGCGCCTGGAGCGCGCCGCGCGCGCCGAAGCGATCCGCGCGGCCGCGGCCGCGGTCGAGGCGCGGCGCGGTACGCTGCCAGCGAGCGCAGACGAGCCGCGGGGCGACGCGCCGCCTGCCGGGGCCGCGCGGCGGAGCGCGGCGCCGCGGGCGGCGGTGCCGTTCGGTGCCCCGCTGGCGCCCGATGCAGCCCGGCTGCGCGCGGCGCTCCTGCGGCTCGGCGAGCTCGACCGGAGCGCCGCCGCGCTCGGCGAGGCGGCGCGCCACGAGCGCGCGAACCGGCGCTTCGCGGACGTGCTCACCACGTTCGTCCCGCGCGAGATCGCGCGGCTGCGCGCGGCCGTCGACGCGGGCCTCGGGGCGCGCGAGGTGGAGGCCGCGGCGGATGACATCGAGCTCGTGGTGAGCGAGATCGCGGTGCTCGCGCGGCAACGCCGCGACCCCTCGCTCCTGGCCGAGCTCGGCGACGCGGACGCCCTCGCCGACGCCTGCTACGCCCCGGTGATCGCGTTCGCGCGGGCGGAGGGGCTGCCGCTCCGGAGCGGCGTGCCGGCCACGCAGCTCACGCGCTTCGAGCTCTCCATCTGGACGGGCTTCATCCCGACGTCGATCGCGCCCATCTTCCTCCCCGCCGACTTCTTCTCGACGCCGCTGCGCTGGCCGGCGCTCGCGCACGAGATCGGCCATGATTTCCTGGCGTCGGTCGACGGCCTGGAGCCGGCCCTGCGCCGCGAGCTCGGCCTGCCCGACCGGAGCGAGCGAGCGCGCCCGCTCGCCCTGGACGACGATCGCGCCGGGCCTTCCGAGCTCGGGCGGGTGTTCGGCGCGTGGTTCGAGGAGATCTTCTGCGACGTCTTCGGAACGCTCATGTTCGGCCCCGCCTACGTGCTCACGATGAGCGGGCTGTTCTTCCAGGAGGACTCTCCGTACGCGTCGCTCGCGCTCCAGACCGACGCGGGCGGCGCGCGCTATGACGAGCACCCTCCGCCGCACCTGCGCGTGCTCATCGGGTGCATGGTCCTCCAGCGGGCCGGGCTCGGCGATGCCGCGGGCGCGCTGAGGGAGGCGTGGGCGCGCCGCCACGCCGAGGTGGACCTCGACGAGCTGCTCTTGCCCGCGGGGGGGGCGTGGCACGCGTTCCCGCTGTCACCCTTCACCGAGATGGCCGAGCGGCTCGTGGAGCGCCTCTATGCCGGACCGCTCGTGGCCCTGTCGGGCTTCGGTCTGCAGGACATCAGCGGGCTCGACTACGGCCCGCACGCGCACCAGGAGGGCCTGCGCGCGCGCGACGCGCTGCTCGCCGGCCGGGTCCCCGCGGTCCGCGACGCGCGGGCGCTCCTCGCGGGCGCGGTGCTGGCGGCGCACCAGGCACCTGAGAGGGCGCTGCTGATCCTGACCCGGGCGCGCGCCGCGATCCCGGCGCTCGGCACGAGCGAGCAGCGCCCCGACGCGTTCGCGCCGGCCCTCGGGGCGTTCAGGGTCGCGCTCGACCGCCGCGCCGTGACGGAGGCGCTGCTCTTCCGGGAGGCATTGCTGCCACCGAGAGCGCTGCGTGCGCGCCGCCGGGCGCGCATCTAGGCCGCGCTCGGAAGAGAATGAGTCGAGCTGCCAGGTCGTGCTCGGACGAGAAAGAGTCGAGACGCCGGTACGCCGAGGACGCCAAGGAGAAGATAGATGAGAGAGGTGGAATCTTTCTCTCTTTGTGTCCTGGCGGTCAGCTGTCTGTCACGCTTGCCGCGCCGCGCCGCGCGGATCAGAGGGCGTCGAGCTCGGCCGCCCCCTGCACGGAGTGGACGGTGTGGATCGTGGGCGTCCGAGGCGCGGCGAGGCTGCCTGCCGCGATCAGGGACAAGGGCGCGCGCGGCGGGGCGAGGCTGTCCGACTGGAGCTTCACGAGCTCCTCGCGCTGGTACTTCCACACGGTCCGGTAGCGGAAGAACGGCACCGCCGGGTAGAGGTGATGGATCAGGTGATACGTCTGCCCGAAGAGCAGCACGTTGAAGAGCGCGCTGTCGATCGCGCGCGTCGCGCGATACCGGTTCTGCGCCGCCGTGACGCCGTGAGGGTAGTGAGGCAGGTAGTCGAAGGCGAACGCGAGGAAGAAGATCGCCATCCGCGCCGGCACGATCCAGTAGAGGAGCGCGAGCTCGCCGTAGCCGAGCCCGAAGGCCAGCGCCACGAGCGCGAGCATCGCCGCGAGCGTCGCGACCGTCTCGATCCGCTCGGTGCGCTTCTGCGCGTGGTACGAGCGCAGAAACAGGTAGTAGTAGTGGAGGTCCTGCGTCGCCCAGCGGAACGGGAGGAGATACCACGGGCCGCGCCCGCTCCAGTGGTCGGGATCCCGGTCCTCCTCGTTCGTGTGCTTGTGATGCTCGATGTGGAAGTGACGCACCGCCAGGAACGGCGCCATGAGCAGCAGCCCCGACAGCCGTCCGACCACGCCGTTCAGCAGCGCGGAGCGCGCCAGCGACCGGTGCGCGGCCTCGTGCATCGGCGTGAACGCGGCATACGCGGCCACCGCCGCCCCGAGCACCGCCGGCACCGTCGGCACCCAGCCCATGACGCCGGCGTAGACCGCCGCCGCCCAGAGGGCACACGCCCCCGCGAAGAGCGCCAGCGTCGGCCACTCGATCGGCCGGGTCTGCAGCAGCCCGCTCGCCAGCGGCAGCACGCTCCAGATCGCGGGCCGCCCTGAAGGCCGCCCTGACGGTCGTCCTGACGGTCGCCCGGAAGGTCGCACCGAGGGCCGGCTGGAACGAGGCTCGTCGTTGTTCATCGTGAAACTGCAGGCCGCTGGCCGCCCCGATGGACGACTGAGTCGATTCTCGTCGTTGTTCATGGCGTTCAACACTCCCGGGGGAAGCTTCGGATCTTCACTCTTGTGACAGCGGACGATGCACGCCGGATCGAGCGCAAGCGAACGTTCGACCACTCGGGACCGCGCTCCAGGGATCGCACCGAGAGGTCGTCACCGGCCGGCGATCTCCAGAGCGAGGTCCTCCACGGCCATTCTCTCGAATGAACAGGGAGCGCCATGGGCGTTTCCGCTGCGAGAGAAGGCGGGAGTTGCTCGCAGACGAGCACGAATCCAATCTAGCAGCCTCGCAACAGGAGCACAACGAGACTTTCGGAGCAATGCGTTGGGCTCCTGGTTAGCGGTGAGCGGTTAGCTGGATTCCAGAAGCGGACTCTTCTGTTGTGCTTTCACCGGGGTCGCGGTGGCCGTGGTGGCCGCGGCTCTTGCCGCTCTTGCGGCTGCCGCGTGAGCGAAGCGCGCGGCCTGGCTGCCTGTGCGGAGCCGGCCCGGAGCCGTGGCGCTGAGCATGCCGACACCGTCGGAACCGTGCAGGGGCGCCTTTTCTTTCTCTTTTCCTTCTAGATGTGCCGCAGCATCGCGCTCACCTCGCTGGCACAACCCCACGCCAGCGTGTACCCCGCGCCGCCATGGCCGTAGTTGTGGATCACGCGGCCTTCGCGCTCGAGCCGCACGGTGCTCCGATACGGGCGCAGGCCGGCGCGCGCCCTGAGCAAGCGGCCTGGTCGAAGACCGGCCGCGCGCACCCGCTGGAGCATTGCGTCAGTACGCTCGGGGTCGGGCGTCAGCGGGTGGTCGTCGGGGGACGGAATGACACAGCCGCCAATCACGATCTCGCGACGCCGCGGGACGACATAGACGAGCGCGGATTCGTCCCTTTCATCACCCAGTGCGACATCTAGGGGTATCTCGCCTGGCTCGACGATGGCTACCTGGCCGTAAAGGGCGAGGAGCTCGCCGTCGCCGGTGAGGGCGCGCGCCCCGAGCCCGGTGCAATTCACGACGCCGTCGCCCTCGACCTCGGCGAGCGATTGCACGCGCTCGATGCGCACCGGGCTGTGGAGCTGCGACTCCAGCCAGGGCAGGTGCAGCGACGGCTCGATGCGCGGCGCCGTGAACCGGAAGCTGTGCGGCGCGCCCAGCGGGTGCGGTCCAGGCTCGAGCGCGAGGTCCGGGGCGCTCGGGGCCCACCAGGGCAGCTGCGTGTCGTCTGACGCCTCGCGCGTGGTCAGGAGATCCACGCCCGCCTCGGGGTGCTGCCGTGCGATGCGCGTGAGCTCATCGAGGCTCGCCCGCGACCAGGCGTTGACGCGCTCGGGCGGGTTCGCCGCGAACGGGTGCCACAGCGCGGCGGCGACAGCGGACGTCGTGCGCTCGCCGCGCTCCGCCGCGATCACCTGCACGCGGTGCCCGTCGCGCTGGAGGACGACCGCCGTGGTCAACCCGATCACCCCTGCGCCCACGACGGTGATGTGCCGCTCCGGCGCTTGTCTCGTCGACGACTCCACGGTCGCGCGCTCTAGCACGCTGCACCCCTGCGTCGAGATCGCACGTCGCGCCCGGCGATCGAAGCCGATCGGTCAGCCGTCCCGCGCCGCCCCGCGCCGCCTCGATCCGCTCGCGCCGTCCCATGTGGCGCCCGGCCGCCTGCGCCGAACCCGGGGGCCTTCACCTCGCGGAGCGCGCGCGGCGCGGCGCGGCGCTCCTCCGGGGCCGGCTGCGCGCCGCGCCCCGGACGGCGCCGCGCGGCCGCGGTGGTCTGCGCCTCGCGCGCGCTGACGCGGCCGCGCACGGACGGTGCTACGCAGTCCCGGTCCGCAGCGCCGGGCTCGCCGCGGTCCCGCGGCTCGGCGCGCGGCGCGAGGGACCATGTCGAGCCACCGCTTCAACGATCCGGAGATCGCCGCCGTGTATCGCGCCATCCACGAGCGGCGCGACATGCGCCACTTCCTGCCCGAGCCGGTGGACCCCGACGCGCTCGCCAGGCTGCTCGCGGCCGCGCACGCCGCGCCGAGCGTGGGCATGATGCAGCCCTGGCGGTTCGTGCGGATCACGGCGCCGGAGCTCCGGCGCGACATCCACGCGCTCGTCGAGGCGGAGCGCCTCGCCACGGCGCGCGCGCTCGGGGAGCGCGAGGACGAGTTCATGCGCCTCAAGGTCGAGGGCATCCTGGAGTGCGGCGAGCTGCTCGTCGCCGGCCTCATGGCGGGGCGCGAGGCGCACGTGTTCGGCCGCCGCACGCTGCCCGAGATGGATGTCGCCTCGGTGGCCGCGGCCATCCAGAACCTGTGGCTCGCGGCGCGCGCGGAGGGGCTCGGCGTGGGATGGGTATCGCTCTTCGAGCCGGGAGGGCTGGCCGCGCTGCTCGGCATGCCGGCGGGCAGCAGGCCGCTCGCCATCCTGTGCGTCGGTCACGTGGCGGCGTTCTACGATCGCCCCATGCTCGAGGCGTGCGGCTGGGCAGCGCGCCGCCCGCTCCCGGAGCTCGTCTCCGAGAACGCCTGGCCCGAGGAGGCCGCCGCGGCCGGCGAGAGGAGCCCGTGATCCCGGCGCGCTCGCGCCGGTGGGCGAGGCGAGCGCGCAGGCAACGAGGCGAGCGCGGCGCTCCGCGGAGCTACAGGTCCCGCGCGCAGCGGGCGCCGATGTTGTTGACCCGGTCGAAGGGATAGCTGTAATCGCGGTTGCCCGCGCGCACGTCCGACGCCGGCGCGCGGTAGCTCCCGCCGCGCGTGACCCGCGTCGCGTCGCGCTCGCCGTCCACGCGATGCACGCAGTCGATGCACGACGTGGGGAGCGCGTCGCGCCACCAGTCCATCGTCCACTCCCACAGGTTGCCGGCCAGGTCCGAGTGCCCCCATCGCCCGTCTCCGCTCGGCTTCGACCCCACCGGCAGGATGTCGCTCAGCGCGCAATCTCCCGCGGCGCTCCCATCGCCGGTGCACCCATAGGCGGCGCGCGCGCTGTCGATCCCGGAGCCCCAGGGATACGGTCGGTGCTCGTCGCCTCCAGCGGCCGCGTAGTTCCACTCCGCCTCGGAGGGCAGGCGGCCGCCGTCCCACGAGCAGAACGCGAAGGCCTCGAACCAGGTGATGCAATTGATCGGGAGCTCCTCGTTCGGTCCCGGCTCGTCGGTCCATGTCCAGAGGAGATCACCATTGCATTGCAGCGCCGATTTCAGCATCGCGGTGTTCGGCGCGAGCCGCTGGTTCCATCCCGCGATCCACCCGCTGCCGTCGACGTGAGGGTGCCGGCCAGCCCCGATCGCGGGCGGGCTCTCCTGCACGCCCCGCCCGGCCCCCACGAATGCTCGAAATCGCCCCACCGTGATCTCGAACCTGTCCAGGCGGAAATCGCTGACGGCCGCAGGGAACGAGTCGTCCGTGCTCGATTCACCGTCGTAGCTCCTCAGGTACGTGCCGCAGGGGACCCGTCTGTTGCCGCAGCAGCTCGCCTCGCCGGGACCGCAGGTGTCCCCGGCGCCCGGCCCGCCGCCCGCGCAGCTCCGAGGCATGGCCAGCACGTCCGGCGAGCCGCACGTGTTCGGGCAACCCGGCTCCCCGCACTCGCCGCACGCCGCGCCGCCCTCGCACAGGACGCAGGCCCCGGCGCCATCGCACGCCGAGCCGCCGTCCGATCCACAGGGCGTCCGCGCCGGCCGCGGCAGCTCCGCGCACAGGCCCTCGCCGCACACCACCTCCATGCAGGCGCTCTGCGCCGGCGGGCAGTCCTCCACCGGGTCGACGCAGGTGTCCGTCGCGCCGCCACCGTCACCGCCGCCGCTGCTGGTGCTGCTGCTGCCGGTGCTGGCGCTGATGCTGGTGACGCCGCCGCCTCCGCCGCCCTCGGACCCACTTCCGCCGCTCCCGGACCCGTGGTCACCGGAGAAATCACGGATGCGTGGGCTGCAACCCGACACGAGAGAGACGGACACGAGGAGCGCCAATTGTCTCATGTACGGCATCCTACGCCACCCGGCGGGCCGCGTCGTCGCGTCGGTCGTGGATCGACGCGGACGCGGCGACTCGACAGCAGCGGGCGCGGCTACTTGCGCTGGGCGGCGGCGTCGCCGGCGCGCCGGCCGGGCTCGATCTGGCTGACGTCGCGGACAGCGCCGTTGGCGGCGCTCGTGGCCATCAGCGCGTAGGCCCGCAGGGCAGGGGAGACCTTCCGGTCACGGTTCGGCTTGAACGCATCGACGCCCCGCGCCTCGACGGCGCGGCGGCGGCGCTCGAGCTCCGCGTCGCTGACGAGGACATCGATGGTCCGGGCGGGGATGTCGATCCGGATGCGATCGCCCTCCTCGATGAGCCCGATGGTCCCGCCTTCGGCCGCCTCGGGCGAGACGTGCCCGATGCTCAGGCCCGAGGTCCCGCCGCTGAACCGGCCGTCGGTGATGAGGGCGCACGCCTTGCCGAGGCCCTTCCCCTTCAGGAACGACGTCGGATAGAGCATCTCCTGCATGCCGGGGCCGCCCTTCGGCCCCTCGTAGACGATGACGACCACGTCGCCCGAGCCGACCTGGTTGTCCCAGATCGCGTCGCACGCCGCCTCCTGCGACTGGAACACCCGCGCAGGCCCCTCGAACTTCCAGATCTCGGGATCGACGCCCGCGGTCTTCACGATGCAGCCGTCCGCCGCGATGTTGCCGTAGAGCACGGCGAGGCCGCCCTCGCGGCTGTACGCGTGATCGACGTCGCGGATGCACCCCTTCTGGGCGTCGTCGTCGGTGTCGGCGAAGTACTTGTCCTGCGAGAACGCGACCGTGGTCGGGACGCCGCCCGGCGCGGCGAGCGAGCGCTTCTTCGCGGCCGCCAGCGCCGTGGGGCGACGGAGGTCGTTCTCGTCGATCGCCTCGCCCAGCGTGCGCGCGTGCACCGTGCCCACCTGCCGGTGGATGAGCCCCGCGCGGTCGAGCTCCCCGACGATCGTCAGCACGCCGCCCGCGCGGTGCACGTCCTCGACGTGGTAGTGCGACGACGGCGCCACCTTGCAGATGTTGGGCACCTTGCGCGACATCCGGTCGATGTCCGCCATCTTGAAGTCCACCTCCGCCTCGCGGGCGATCGCCAGGAGGTGGAGCACCGTGTTCGTCGAGCCGCCCATCGCGATGTCGAGCGCCATCGCGTTCTCGAACGCCTCGAACGTCGCGATGCTCCGCGGCAGCACCGAGGCGTCCCCGTCGACATAGTACCTCTGCGCGAGCTCGACGACGCGCTTCGACGCCGCCTCGAAGAGCCCCCAGCGCGCCGCGTGCGTCGCGAGCAGCGTGCCGTTGCCGGGCAGCGCCAGCCCGAGCGCCTCGTTGAGGCAGTTCATGCTGTTCGCCGTGAACATGCCGGAGCACGAGCCGCAGGTCGGGCACGCGGACCGCTCCATCGCGGCGAGATCCGCGTCGCTCACCTTCTCGTCGCTCGCGGCGATCATCGGATCGATGAGGTCGAGCTTGCGGACGAGCGGCTTGCCGTCGCGGTCGTGCGTCCCGACGATCTTGCCCGCCTCCATCGGACCGCCGGAGACGAAGACGGTCGGGACGTTGAGCCGCATGGCCGCGAGCAGCATGCCGGGCGTGATCTTGTCGCAGTTCGAGATGCAGAGCAGCGCGTCGGCGCAGTGCGCATTGACCATGTACTCGACGCTGTCGGCGATGAGCTCCCGGCTCGGCAGCGAGTACAGCATGCCGGCGTGGCCCATGGCGATGCCGTCGTCGATCGCGATCGTGTTGAACTCGACGCCCCACCCGCCCGAGGCGTCGATGACCTTCTTCGCCCGCTGCCCCACGTCGTGGAGGTGGACGTGCCCCGGGACGAACTGCGTGAAGCTGTTGGCAATGGCGACGATCGGCTTCTCGAAGTCCGCGTCCTTCATGCCGGTGGCGCGCCACAGCGCGCGCGCCCCTGCCATGTTGCGTCCCTGGGTGGTTGTACGACTGCGGTATCCGGCCATGCCCGGAACCTACTCCGTTCCAGCCTTGGCGCCTAGCCGACAGGCGATGTCGGCGTCAGGGGACCACCTCGACCCACGCGGACACGGGCGAGATGTCGTTCGACGCCGGATCGACGCCGGTGAGGCTCGCCCCGTACGCGCCGACGCGCCGGTTCCTCCCGAAGGTGATCGCCGGACCGGGGCCGGGATCGAAGCCCCGGAGCTCCTCGAGCGCCGCGACGAGGCCGGGCCGGGTGAGGTGGGCGCCGGCGCGCTTGAGCGCCTCGACGAGGACGCGGGCGGCGGCGTACGCGCTCGCCTGGAAGGCGGTGTGCCGCGGCGGGACGCGGTGGCGCTCGAGGAACGAGGAGAGCGAGAGCAGGTCGAGCCGCTCGGCCTCATCGGTGGGGCTCGCATGGACGAGCAGGAGCCGCGCGGCGGCGGCGAGCCGGAGCGACCCGGGATCGCGCCGCATCAGGAAAGCGGGCGCGTAGAGGGCGGGGCGCGGGCGCGTCGTCGAGGGCGACGGCGCCGCGAGCCACCGGGAGAGCTCGTCGCCCTCGCCGGCGAGCAGGACGGCCCGCGGCCGCAGGCGCGCCGCGGCGTCGGCCGCCGCGGCGGCGTCGAAGCGGCCGGGCTCGAAGGGGAACGAGACAGGGGCAGGGAGGCCGCGCCGCAGCGCCTCGGAGCGCGCCCCGCGGAGGAAGGCGTCCCCGCGCGGGCCCGCCGGGTGGACGACGAGCAGGGCGCCGGCGCCGGTGGGCGCTGGGGCGCCGGCGAGGTGCGCGACGGCGACGCGCGCGAGCGTGTCGAGGCCAGGCTGGAGATGGAACACGACGCCATCGCCCGGGTCCGAGGCGGGGAGCCCGGACCCGAGCGGGCCGATGAGCGGCACCTCGTCGGCGGCGAGGCGCGCCGCCGCGTCGCCGTCGCCGCTCCACACGCTGCCGACCAGCGCGAAGACCCGCTGGTCGAGGAGGCGCGAGGTCGCGGCCGCGCCGTCGAGGGTGTCCTCGCTGTCGGCCACCACGAGCTCGAGCCGCCGCCGGAACACGCCGCCCTGCGCGTTCACCTCCGCGAACGCCGCGGCGAGCACGTCGCGGGCCGCGGCGCCCGCCGCCGCGAAGCGCCCGGTGAGCGGGAGCGCGGCGCCGAGCCGGAGCGCCTCCGGCGAGACGCCCGGATCGGCGTCGCGGCCGACGCAGCGCAGGTAAGCGTGGAGATCGTCGAGGTGCGCGCGGTCGAGCCGGTAGCGCGGCATGACGAGGTGGAGCTCCCGCGCCGCCGGCGCCCTCCCGTCGCGGACGGCGGCCGCGAGCGTCTCCGCGGTGTAGGCGCCCCCCGCGCGATCGGCCGCGAAGAGCTGCTCGGGGGTGAGCGGCGGCGCCGCGACGCCGCCCTCCGACGTGCCGTTGCCGCTCCGGCCGTGGCAGCCGGCGCACGCCGCCGCCTTGCCGTGCAGCGCGGCGCCGCTCGCGCCGAGGCGCCCCTCGACCGGCTCCCCCGAGGCGAGGGCCCCGTGGTGGAAGATGCGCCTGCCGCGGAGCGCCGCCGGGCTGAGCTCGGCGCACGAGGCCGGGCCGGCGGGCGCGGGCGCAGGCGCGGGCGCGTCGCGGACGGCCGCGGCGCCCTTCAGCGCGGCGGCGAGGCCGAGCGCCGAGAGCGCGGCGGCGAGGGCGCGGCGCCGCCGCTTCGTCACGAGATGACCCACATGCACCTCACGGCTTGTCGTTGATGTGATCCACGAGCTGCACGATCGTCTCGGGGCGCTCGGTGGCGACCGTCTTCAGCCACATGCCGGTCGTCACGTCGCCGATGAGCAGCGTCGAGGTGTGCTCGTCCGGCTTCTTCGTGAGCCCGCCGAGGCGCCCGAGGACCTTCTCCACGCTGTCCGGGGTCCCGGTCAGGAAGCGCCAGCCGTCGCCCGCGCTGAACTTGGCGGCGAACCGCTTGAGCACCTTCGGCGTGTCGTTCACGGGGTCGACGGTGATCGTGAGGATCGCGATCTCCTTGCCGGCGCGCTTGCCGAGCAGGGACTGCACGCGCGCGAGGTTCGCCGCCATCGTCGGGCACGCGCCCTTGCACGAGGTGAAGGCGAAGTGGATGAGGACCTTCCGGCCGCGCAGGAGGTCGGTGTAGAACCGCCGCGCGCGCCCGTCCTGATCGATGAGCTCCGTGTCGGTGAAGTACGCCGCGGCCGCGGCGTCGTCGCCGGCGGGCGAGCCGCCGATCCGGGCGGGGGGCCGGTCCGGCACAGGCTCCGCGGCCGGGCTCGCGCACGGCAGCGCGAGCGCGAGCGCGGCCGCGAACAGGGGCGCGGCGCGCCTCATCGCCCGCCTCCCGCCGCCGGCGCGGCGCCGGGCGAGCCGGCGTGGAGATCGACGAACGGCAGCGCGCCGAACGGGGCGTTGCGCGACTCGGCCTCCACCAGGAAGCGGTACTGGCCGGGCTCGGGGGGCGTGAACGTCACCGAGAAGGCGCCGTCCGGCTCGGCGCGGGGCCGCACGATGTCTCGGAAGCCGACCGGGAACTGGAAGATCATGACGTTCATCTCCTTGGCTTCGAGGGGAGGCGCCGAGGCCTTCGGCCTCGCGTGGAAGCGCAGCGTCGCCGGCTTCGAGACCTCGATATCGATGCTGCCGTCGAAGAGCGGCTCGACGGTGAGCCCGGGCGAGCGGTCCTCGGCCGGGACGGCCGACGGCGCGACGGTCGCCTCGAGACACGCGGCGACGCGGCGGCCGCCGAGCAGGAGCTCGACATCGTACGCGCCCTCGTCGCCGAGCCGGACCGTGGTGGCGTACACGCCGGGCTGCACCTCCTTGAGCGAGCGATCCTCGATGAGCGCCGCGCGGGGCTCTCGCCCGTAGTTCGAGAGCGTGCCCATCGGCGCCATCATGCCCTCGACGTAGTAGTAAAGGGCCTTGTCGGCCGGGCTCGCGACGATGGCGCCGTTGCCCTCGGGCACGACGGCGAACGGCGCGGCGCTCCCGACGCCGTTCGCCGTCCGGGGGGCCCCCTGGCCGACCTGGACCTCGACGACCGCCGGCTTGCCGGGCCGCTCCAGGGAGGGCAGCTCGATGAGCGAGACCCTGCTTTCGCCGAGGTTCCTCACGTAGGCGAACGCCTTCGTGAAGGTGATCGCGTCGGGGCTCGCGAAGCCGGCGAGCGTGTGCGCGAGCGCTCCCACGGAGGCGTCGAGGATCGACACCTCGCCCTTGGCGGGGTTCAGCGCGAAGGCGAAGCGGCCGCCCGGCGCGAACTGGATCGCGCTGACGCCGGCCTTCACCGCGATACGGCCGGCGACGGCGCGGCGCTCGGCGTCGAGGATCACGACCTCGCCCTTGGCCTCGTTCGCCACGTAGACGGCGCCGGCGGCGTCGCTCGCCGCGACGGCGGCGGCCCCCTCGCCGATCTCGATCTCGGCGACGGGCTCGAGCGTGCCGGTGTCCACGGCCGTGACGGCGCCGGCGTCGCGGCTCGTGATCCAGGCGGTGCGCCCGCCGTGCGAGAAGGCGATCTCGTGATGTCCGGCGCCGACCTGCAGCGTCTTCAGCACCTCCGCCACGCGCGCGTCGACGACGCTGACCGTCCCGTCGCCGTCGTTGCCGACCCACACGGTGCGCCCGTCCGGCGCCACCGCGATGCGCATCGGCGCCGCGCCGACAGGCACGTTGGCCGTCACCAGGCTGCGCCTCGTGTCGACGACGGCGAGGCCTCGCCCGTTCTGGAGCGTCACGTAGAGGCGGCTCCCGTCCGGGTGGAGCGCGACCGACGTGGAGCCGGCCGCGAGCGTGACGAGGCTGCGCAGCTTGCTCCGATTGAACGCGAGCTGCGGGTTGATGACCGACAGCGTGTTGTCCTCGTTCTGGGTCCACAGGAGGTAAGCGTTCATGTCCACGTCAGGGCGGACGGCGATGAGCCCGCCCATGAAGCTCTTGATCTTCTCCTGGCACCCCGCCTCGTCGGGCGGCGCGCCCGCGCGCCTCGTCATCCACGCGAGCGGCGACACGTCGCGCGCGGGCGCGCCCGTGGCAGCGTCGGTGATCGTGAAGACGGCCGTCGCGTCGGAGCGCGCCTCCGGGCGCCCTCCGGCGCCGTGGAGCGGCCGGAGCTCGAAGGCGATCGACAGCCCCTCTCGCTCGACCCGGCTCACGTCCGGGCCTGGCTCACCCTCACCGCGGGCCTCGACGGGGGCCGGGGCCGGATCGGGGGGTGGGGGAGGCGGCTCCCGCCGGCCGCAGGCCAGCGCCACGACGGCGCCGAGGAGCCCTGCGGCCAGCGACAGGCGGCGCGAAGCGATCGAGCGCCTCACGGCACCACCCGGAAGAGGCCCCAGAGCCCGTTCGCGAGCATGGGGGTCGACTGTTCGTTGTAGAGCCGGTCGCCGGTGACGAGGAGCTCCCCGCCTGCCGGGAGGAACGGGACGAGATTGCGGTGTGTCATGGGTCCTATGGGGTTCTCCACGGCGAAGTTCAGCACTTCGCGGTTCTCGCCGATGCGCCGGGAGCGCGCTCCTTCGGCGAAGGGGTTGTGCGGCCACGCCGTGTTCCAGAGGCTGAAGGCGTGCTGGCGCCGGTGGCCGGACGGCTGCACGAGGCGCAGGCGGACCTCCTGGACGGCGCTGGCCATGAAGATCGGCGTCACCGGGTCGCCGTGGACGCGGGAGCTGAAGATATCGCGCAGGTCGTGGTCATTGAGCGCCTCGCTCGCGATCTCGGGCGGTAGCCCGGACCGCGCCCAGAACGGCTCGGTGCGGTAGTTGAAGGCCTCGTGGCCCGTGTCCTCCGCGTCGTCCTCGCCGTCCTGGTTCCGGAGGGCCGTGCCGCAGTCGAGCCGCAGCTGGAGGCACCGGAACCTCGGGTTCCGCGAGTGCAGGCCGACCTCGTCCTGGTAGACGGCCACGAGGTCCCGGAACGAGCGCGGGGCTCCATGCTCGTCCGTGAACACGACGTCCGCCTGGGCGTGGGTGCCCGGATCGCTGCGCCAGGCGGCGCCCTGGGGCTCGATGATGAGGGCGCCGACGGCGCCGTGCATGCCGTGGTTCACGACGTCGGCCATGTCCCTGAGGTTGATGGCGCCGTACTCGACGGCCCGGGGCTCGACGGGGCCCGACATGCCGTCTCGCTGGGAGAGCTCGCCGGCATACCAGGTGTACTGGCGGAATTCGCCGGGGGCGACGGTCTGCCCCTCGTTGAAGCCGACGTTGGCGCCGTCGTCGGTCCTGACGTCGTAGGCGACGAGCTGCGGGTGGAGCGAGACGTGGTTCGAGGGCCGCACCTGGTTCGTGTTGAAGCCGTCGACGATCGGCGGGCTGTAGTTCCAGTGCGGCGTCTTGGGCAGCTCGAAGGGCAGGTCGTTGACGAGCGTGACCTGGATGCAATCGCCGGCGGCGGCGCGCAGGATGAGCGGCTCCGGGGCCCGGCGCCCGGCGCGGAGGTCGGGCAGATCCTCGGCGCGGACGAACAGGATGGCGTCGGGGTCGTGGAGATCGAACACCTTGTTGTAGATGAGGCGGCCGCCTGGCAGGTTGCCCTTCGCGGTGATCGCGTGGACGACATACCTTGTGACCGGCGCGCTCGCCGGGCAGGTCTCGAAGCCTCGCTGCGCGCGCGGTATCCAGCGCGGGTGCGAGGGCAGCGGCAAGAGGCCCGGCGCGCCGTGCGGCCTCACCCTGAGGAGGCCCCAGACGCCGTCCCACAGGTCGTCGGTGGGCGCGCTCTGGTAGAGGTAGTCGCCGGCGCCGATCTCGCCGAGCGCGGCGCCCGATCCTCCGAGCCCGAAATCGAAGTGCTCGGAGAGGCCGATGGGCTGACCGTTCGAGTAGCCGCTGTCCGGATCGTCGATCTCGGTGAGCCACCTCTGGCCGTGAATCGAGAAGACGTGCTGTTCCTCCTGCGCGCCCTGGATGAGGCGCACCCGGATGTCGTCTCCCTCGTTGGCGAGGAGCAGGGGCGTGAACGGGTCGCCGTGGACTCGCGAGCTGAACACGTTGTGCATCTCGCCCACCTCCCCGGGGATCTGCCTCACGCGTCCCGTGCTGCAGTCGCGCTCGGCGATGCGGAGCGGGATCGGCTCGTTGCGGTAGTTCATGAGCTGTCCGCCGGGGTCGCGCGCCGAGATCACCTCCGGGGCGAAGATGTCGCGGTGGTCGACCGCGAGCGGGAGCGGGGCTTCCTCCGTGGTCGGCGGGTTCACCGGCCGCCCGCACTCGTCGAAGAGGAGGGCAAAGTCGGCGAGCGCGAGGTTGAACTCCCGGAACGGCGCGAGCGAGGAGCCGCTCGGCGGGAGGATGTCCGCGCGGAAGCTCGTGGGCCCGCCGTCGGCGCGCGAGCCGAACACGGTCCCGGTCTCCGGATCGCGCCAGACCGAGCCGGGCGGCTCGATGATGAGGGCCAGGTAGAGGCCGTGGTGCTGGTGCGACGAGGGACCGAAATGGTCGTGGGACAGCACGGTGTTGAGGGTGCGGTCCACGTTCTGCTGGTTCAAGATCGGATCGGCCCACCAGCGCTGAACGGTGGTCTGCAGCCCGAGCACCGGGCTGTAAATGCGCGGGTGCGGCCGCGGGCTCAGCGCGACGCGCGCGCCGTGCTCGCTCAGCGTGCCGTCGGCGGCGAGGGCGCCGCCGAGGGCGTTGGCCGCCTCGATGCGCTGCACGACCTCCTGGGCCGCGAACGTGCCGTCCTCGTAGTTGAAGCCGTTGGCGCCGCCGTCGGAGGAGGTGATGTCGAACTTCACGAGGTGGATGTGCTGGCCGATGGTGTCGGTGGGCGTGAAGATCTGGAACGGGTCCTCTTCCAGCGCGTCGGGCATGAGGTTCGTCGTCTCCGAGACGACGCATTCCCCCGAGTTGGCGCGGAAGAACAGCGGCTCAGGAGGCCTGACGCCCGACAGGGTCGCGTGGATGTCGTCCTCGAGGACCATGAGGCGCATCTGGGCGTCGTGCCATCCGCGCCCGTTGACCACGCCGTCGATCTGGACGAACGCGCTGCGGTACCTGCGCTCGGGTGTCCCCTGCGGGCAGGGGTTCGTGTAGGACGCGCCCGGCGCCGGCGGCTGGCCGTTGACGGCGAACTGCGACAGAGCGCCCTCCGGCGTGAACGCAGGATAGACGCTCGTGGGGAATCCACCGCTCATGACGGGTCGCGCCCCCGGGAACCGGCCGGAGTGGAACGCCTGGGCCGACAGCTCCAGGGGGGTCCCTTCCTGGGGGAGCAGCTTGAGGTTGGCCGCGTCGAGCGTCACATCGAACCTGCCGCGCTCGCCGAGCACCGCGCCGCCCGGCGGCACGCTGGTGATGACGTGGCGCGGGAGCCCGCCGTCGACGGCGAGGTCGAGCGGCGGCTGAGGGGCCCTGTGGCCTTCCAGGGCGGCGATGTAGAACGGATACCCTGGCATGGGCGGACGCGTCGCGATCGCGCCGTCGGGGAGCTGCACGGCGGTGGGCGCGTAGGTCGGCATGGGCGGCATCGCGAGCTCGGGGATCGGCACGACGGCGGGCGTGGGCGTCCCGTCCTCGATCTCGCCGTCGGGAAGGAACCGGTCGCGCGTGCCGGCCTCGAAGACATCGTGGTTGCGGAGGAGCCCCCACATGCCCTGCGCGAAGTGAGGATAGAGATGGCAGTGGAAGATCGCGTCTCCGGCGCCCAGGGAACGGCTGCCAGCCCGGCCGATGTTGTAGGTGAAGGCGCCGCCCGGGCCGATGCTCTGCGAGTCGATCGTGCTGCCGTTGTCGTTGTTCGGCGCCCGTAGCCACTGGTGGGCGTGCAGGTGGAAGACGTGGGTCTCCTTCGGCCCTGCGTGGAGGTTCCTGAACCAGACGGGGTCGCCGAGGTACGCGTGCTGGACGTTCGAGGGGTCGTCGGGGAACAGCGCCTGGTTCGCGTTACCGTTCCTGTCCCGCTCGACGAGCATCGCCGGATCCCCGTTGGGCCAGGAGCTCAGGAAGAACTCCTCGAACTTGCACTCGATACACTCCTTGCTGGGGCCGAGCCTCGCCCGGTTGGCGAGGAGGATGGAGCCGAGCCCGGAGGCGCCGTAGTTGATCCCGAAGCCGTCCCGCACGCCCTGGAACGCCTCGTCCTGCTCGAGCTCCGGGAACGCCTGGACGGCGTTCAGCTCGTCGTGGAACAGGACCGTGAGCTCGCGGAAGCGACCCGGGATCAGCGGGCGCGCGCCGTCCAGCTGGCTCGCCTGGTAGCCGGCGATGATCGCGTTGAGATCGCCGTGCACGATCTCGTCGCGATCGTTGATCATTTTGAGGATCGGCTCGCCGTGCCCGTCCAGAGCGTCGTAGTCGAGCCTGGGTGTCCCGTCGGGGTTCGGCGTGGGCAGCGAGGCGGCCGCGAGCTCCTCGGCCGTGACCTGCGACCGGTACGCGACCGCCCACGGGGGCTCGACGTGGACCGCGCCGAACAGCCCCTGGACGATCTGCCCGCCGTTCCCCTGGCCGCCGGCCATGGCGCCGGTGCTGTGCATGAAAAACGCCCCCTCCCGGTCGGCGAAGAGCTCGTAGACGCGTGTCTCGCCGGGCTCGGCGAGGGAGTCTGGGCTCCGCCCGACGTTGCCGCCGAGCGACTCGATGTTCGCGATGTCGAGCCCGGTGACGTGCACGGACGCGCTCCTTGTCCTGGGAGAGTCGTCAGGACGTCTGTCCGCCGGCCTGAGCAGGTTGGTGAACCTGATCTTCAGGCTGTCGCCGACGTTCACGCGCAGCACGAGCGGCCTGGGTCGCTTGCCCGGGCGCAACCTCGCGTTGCCCGGGCCGAGCGGCTCATCCGGCCGGATGGGCACCACATCCCGCGCAAGCGCGTAGATCATCCCCGCAGGGTTGAAGGACCCGAATCGGTTGTACACGTAGACCTGATCGAGCGCGACGACATCGGCGTATACGGTCCTGCCGCTCGCCCGCGCGCCGTGCTCCCTCGACTCGGCCGCCAGGTCCGCGGTCTCGTCCTCGGCCGGCGGAGCGCCTTCGTCGGCGCAACCCGCGAGCCCGAGCGCCACCGCAGCCCAGCCGAGAGCTCCGAGCAGCCTGTTCGAAATCAAGGTTTCTCTCCTCGGCATGCCCCACCTGCACGCCTGGCTTCGGACATCGAGCATGTCCCACGCGCACTCACAGGAGATTGGTGCGTGACCGTCCCCGAGATCGGCCGAGACCATCAATATGTATTGTGGCTCACATATCTGGCGGCGCACCCTATCGGGGTCAATCGATTTCGCCGCTCAGGCCGGCGTCTCCCGCGGACAGAGCGAGCTCGATGTGGAGCTCGGGTGGAGACGAGAGATCCGGCGCGCGCGAAGCCGTGTGTCTCGGCGAGAGCTCGCTCGACCGGCGCGCGTGCGGGCTTCCCCTGTCCCGCATCTGCACGGCGCCGCGCCGGCGTGGAGGAGGCCGCCGCCGAGCGCCGGCCGGCGCCATGGTAGGCTGGAGGGATCAGCGATCGGCGGGAGCCGGCGTGAGGAAGGCGGTCACGGGGTCTACCGCGTCACCCGCAAGATGCCCCAGAGCCCGTCCGAGAACTTGAAGCTCGGCTGATCGAGGTAGAGCCGGTCGCCGGGGACGGCGAACCTCCCGCCGGCTCCGGAGAACGGAACCACGTTGTGGTGCGTCATGGCGCTGATGGGGGCCTCGACTCCGATGTTCAGCACCTCCGGGTTCTCACCGATGCGGCGGGAGCGCTCCCCCTCGGCGAAGGGGTTGTGCGGCCACTGCGCGCCCCAGAGGCTGAAGGAGTGCTGGCGCCGGTGGCCGGACGGCTGCACGATGCGCACGCGCACCTTCTGCGTGGCGCGGGCCGTGAAGATCGGCGTCGCCGGGTCGCCGTGGACGCGGGAGCTGAAGATGTCGCTCAGGTCCTTCTCGTTGAGCAGCTCCCTCGCGAGCTCGGGCCTGATCCCGAGCCGCGCCCAGAACGGCTCGGTGCGGTAGTTGAAGGCCTCGTGGCCCGTGTCCTCCGAGTCGTCCTCGCCGTCGTAGTTCCGGATGGCGGTACCGCAGTTGAGACCCGGATCGAGGCACTGGAACCGCGGGTCGTCCGAGTGCAAGGCGACCTCGTCCTGAAAGACGAGCACGTGCTCCCGGAACGAGCGCGTGTACCCGTAGTAGTCCTTGAAGGTGACCTCCGCCTGCGCGTGGGTGCCCGGATCGGTGCGCCAGGTGGCGCCCTGGGGCTCGATGATGAGGGCGCCGACGGCGCCGTGCATGCCGTGGTTCACGACGTCGGCCATGTCCCTGAGGTTGATGGCGCCGTACTCGACGGCCCGGGGCTCGACGGGGCCCCACCTGCCGTCCTTCTGGGAAAACTCGCCAGCATACCACGTGTACTCGCGGGAGTCGCCGGGCGCGACGGTCTGCTCCTCGTTGAACCCGACGTTGGCGCCGTCGTCGGTCCTGACGTCGTAGGCGACGAGCTGCGGGTGGAGCGAGACGTGGTTGGACGGCCTGACCTGGTTCGTGTTGAAGCCGTCGACGATCGGCGGGCTGTAGTTCCAGTGCGGCGTCTTGGGCAGCTGGCTCGGCAGCTCGTTGACGAGCGTGACCTGGATGCAGTCGCCGGCCGCGGCGCGCAGGATGAGCGGCTCCGGGGCGAGGCGCCCGGCGCGGAGATCGGGCAGATCGTCGGCGCGGACGAACAGGAGGGCGTCGGGGTCGTAGAGATCGAACTTCTTGTTGTAGGTGAGGCGATCGCCGGGCAGGTTGCCCTTCGCGGTGATCGCGTGGACGACATAGCTCGTCACGGGCGCGCCCTCCGGGCAGGTCGGGAAGCGCCGCATCCCGCGCGGCGCGCCCGGCGATCCGGGCAAGGGCAGCAGGGCCGGGTCGCTCCGCGGCCGCACCCTCATGATCCCCCAGATCCCGTCCCACAGGTCGTCGGTGGTCGCGCTCTGGTAGAGGTAGTCGCCGGGGCCGCTGTCGCCCCGCGCGGACACCGGGGGGGTGAGCCCGAACTCGAAGTGCTCGGAGATGCCGATGGGCTGAGCGTTCGAGTAGCCGCTGTCCGGATCGCTGAACTCCTTGAACCACCTCTGTCCGTGGACCGTGAAGACGTGCTGTTCCTCCTGCGCGCCCTGGACGAGGCGCACCCGGATGTCGTCGCCCTCGTGCGCCGCGAGCACGGGCGTGTATGGATCGCCGTGGACGTGGGAGCTGAACACGTTGTGCATCTCGCCCTCTTCGCCCCGCTTCTGTTTCACGAGGCCCGTCCGGCAGTCGCGCTCGGCGATGCGCAGCGGGATCGGCTCGTTGCGGTAGTTCATGAGCCCGCCGCCGGGATCGGCCGCGGAGATCACCTCCGGCGCGAGGACGTCGCGGTGGTCGACCGCGAGCGGGAGCGGGGCCTCCTGCGTGGTCGGCGGGTTCACCGGGTCGTTGCACTCGTCGTAGAGCAGGGCGAAGTCGGCGAGCGCGAGGTTGTACTCGCGGAACGGCCGCTGGAGCGAGCCGGCCGGCGGGAGGATGTCGGCGCGGAAGCTCGTGGGACCGCCGTCGGCGCGGGAGCCGAACACGGTCCCGGTCTCGGGGTCGCGCCAGACCGAGCCTGTCGGCTCGATGACGAGGGCCAGGTAGAGGCCGAGTTGCTGGTGCGACGAGGGGCCGAAATGGTCGTGCGAGAAGGAGGTGTTGAGGGTGCGATCCTGGTTCTGCTGGTTCACCACCGGATTGGCCCACCAGCGCTGCGTCGTGGTCTGCAGGCCGAGCACCTTGCTGTGGATGCGCGGGTGCGGCCGCGCGGTCAGCGCGACGCGGGCGCCGCGCTCCTTGACCGAGCCGTCCGCGGCCAGGGCGCCGCCGCGGTTGTTGGCCGCCGCGATGCGCTGGACCACCTCCTGCGGCGCGAACGTCCCGTCCTCGTAGTTGAACCCGTTGGCCGAGCCGTCCGAGGAGGTGACGTCGAACTTCACGAGGTGAATGTGCTGGCCGGCGGTATCGGTCGGCGAGAAGACCTGGAACGCGTCCTCTGCCACCGCGTCGGGCATGAGGTTCGTCGCCTCGGAGACGACGCACTCCCCCGAGTTGGCGCGGATGAACAGCGGCTCCGGCGGCCGGGCGCCCGACAGGGTGGCCTCGATGTCGTCCTCGAGGACCATGATGCGCATCTGCGGGTTGTGCCACCCGCGCTTGTTGACCACGCCGTCGAGCTGGATGAAGGCGCTCCGGTACGTGCGCTCCGGCGTCTTCGGTGGGCAGGGGTTCGCGTAGGGCGCGCCCGGCGCCGGCGGCTGGCCGTTGACGGCGAACTGCGACGGCTCGCCCTCGGGCGTGAACGCCGGATAGGCCTTCGCGGGGAACCCGTCCGTCGTCGTGATGGACGTGGCCCCCGGGAACCTGCCGGAATGGAAGTCCTGAGCCGCTCGCTCCTCGGGGGTCCCTTCCTCGGGGAGCAGCTTGAGGTTGGCCTCCTCGAGGTCCACATCGAACCTGCCGCGCCTGCCGAACACCGCGCCGCCCGGCGGCACGCTCGTGACGAGGTGGCGCGGGAGCCCGCCGTCGACGGCCATGTCGAGCGGCGGTTGAGACGCCCTGTGGCCCTCCAGGGCAGCGATGTAGAACGGATACCCCGGCATCGCCTTCCGCACCTCCTTGCCGCCGCCGGGGAGCTGCACGACGGTGGGCTTGTAGGTCGGCATGGGGGGCATCGCGAGCTCGGGGATCGGCACGACGGCGGGCGTGGGCGTCCCGTCCTCGATCTCGCCGTCCGGCAGGAACCGGTCGCGCGTGCCGGCCTCGAAGACATCGTGGTTGCGGAGGAGCCCCCACATGCCCTGCGCGAAGTGGGGGTACAGGTGGCAGTGGAAGATCGCGTCGCCGGGCGTCAGGACGCGGTTGCCGGCCCTGTTGATGTTGTAGGTGAAGGCCGCGCCCGGGCCGATGCTCTGCGAGTCCAGGGTGATGCCGTTGTCGTTGTTCGCGGTCTTCTGCCACTGGTGCGCGTGGAGGTGGAAGACGTGGGTCTCCTTCGGCCCTGCGTGGAGGTTCCTGAACCAGACGGGGTCGCCGAGGTACGCGTGATGGACGTTCGAGGGGTCGTCCGGGAACAGCGCCCGTTTCGCCTTACCGCGCCTGTCCCGCTCGACGAGCATCGCCGGGTCGCCGTTGGGCCAGGAGCTCAGGAAGAACTCCTCGAACTTGCACTCGACACACTCCTTGCTGGGGCCAAGCCTCGCCCGGTTGGCGAGGAGGATGGAACCGAACCCGGAGGCGCCGTAGTTGATCCCGAATCCGTCGCGCACGCCGTGGAAGGCCTCGTCTTGATCGAGCTCCGCGAACGCCTGGACGGCCTTCAGCTCGTCGTGGAACAGCACCGTGAGCTCGCGGAACCGGCCTCTCGCCACCGGGGATCGGCCGTCGAGCTGGCTGTCTTCGTAGCCGGCGATGATCGCGTTGAGATCGCCGTGCACGATCTCGTCATGGTCGTTGATCATCCTGAGGATCGGCTCGCCGTCCTCGTCCAGCGCGTCGTAGTCGATCGTGGGGGTCCCGTCGGGGTTCGGCGCGGGCAGCGAGGCGGCCGCGAGCTCCTTGGCCGTGACCTGCGACCGGTACGCGACCGCCCCCGCGGGCTCGACGTTGACCGCGCCGAACAGCCCGAGGACGGTCTGTCCGCCGTCCCCCTCGCCGCCGGCCATCGCGCCGGCGCTGTGCATGAGGAATGTCCCCTCCTTGTCGGCGAGGAGCTCGTAGACGCGCGTCTCGCCGGGCTCGGCGAGGGAGTCGGGCCCCCGCCCGACGTTGCCGCCGAGCGCCCTGATGTCCTTGATCTCGAGCCCGGCGACGTGCACCGACGCGCTCCTTGTCCTTGTCGAGTCGTCAGGACGTCTGTCCGCCGGCCTGAGCAGGTTGGTGAACCTGATCTTCAGGCTGTCGCCGACGTTCACGCGCAGCACGAGCGGCCTGGGTCGCTTGCCCGGGCGCAACCTCGCGTTGCCCGGGCCGAGCGGCTCGTGCGGCCGGATCGGCGCGACGTCCCGCTTGAGCGCGTAGATCATCCCCGCGGGGTTGTAGGACCCGAATCGGTTGTACACGTAGACCTGATCGAGCGCGACGACATCGGCGTATACGGTCCTGCCGCTCGTCGGGTGGTCGTTCAGCTCCGAACCTGCAGATTCATGACTTTCTTCCTCGAGCGCCTCGGCGCCCGGGTCTCCGCAACCAGCGACTCCAAGCGCCACCGCAGCCCAGCCGATAGCTCTGAGCAGTCTCCGACTGATCAAGGTTGTTCTCTCCTCGGTATGGGCGTACCCGCGCGCCTCGCCCTGGACGCCGAGCGCGTCCGTGCGTCTCCACTGCGCCGGATCGCGGCCGTCCGCCGTGGACTGGCCGCGCAATCCGGAGAGCAATCCGGGTGAGCGACTTTGTGACTTTGTGAGATCGCCGTCAAATAGAATTGGTCGCGTCTGGCCCGGCTCGGTCGCCCCGCGTGGATTACGATCTTTACAGGGATCGTGTCGCCGTCCGGCACCGGGGGTGCCCGGGAGAATGGATCCCGCTGGAAGAGCGATGAGAGGTGGAATGAGAGGTGGAATGAGAGGTGGAACGGCGGCGCGCCCTCTCGGCTCCTCGCCGCGGCGCCCGCCTCGGGGCTCGGGGAGGGGCCCTCGGGATCTTCGGGGGGAAGCGCCCGTCTGTGACGTACGGTGACGTAGTGGCCCCGCCGCTGCGCGCGGAGCCTCGCTGGCGGGATGTTCTCTGCCTTGCGGCTTCGATCAGCGGTCCACGGCGACCCTCACGGCGCCGAGCCCGTCGGTTCCGGAGCGCGCGACGAGGGTGACGAGCCCGCGCGCCGTCTCGCGGTGGAGGACATGGAATCCGTTCGCTTCGAGCCTGTCGCAGACCCAGTCGGGGGAGAGCCGCAGCTTGCGGTAGAAGCTCGCTGACAGCCGCCACCGGCCGTCCTCTCGGCCGCGCGTGTGGACGAGATCGTGCACCTTGACCGTCTCCGGCTCGTATTCGAGGAAACAGGTCATGATCACGTCCGCCGAGTCGTGTACGGGGATGAACCGGTCGGCGCCCTCGAGCTCGCGGGTGAGGTCGCGAAACGTGAGCACGAGCCGTCCGCCGGGCGCGAGGCGCCGGGCGCAGCCGGCGAACATCCGCTCCACGTCGGCCTTGCTGCCCAGGTGAGGGAGCGTGTCGCCCATGCACACGGCGAGCTCGCAGGGACCTCCTGGGCGCTCCAGCGCATCGACGAGATCCCCTCGCACGACGTCGACGGCGAGCTGCCCGCGGCGCGAGGCGAGCTCGACGAGGAGCCGGTCCGAGGTGTCCACCGCCGTCACCCGGAAGCCGAGCTGCGCCAGCGCGAGGGACTGAAAGCCCGAGCCGCACCCGAGGTCGATGGCCTCCGAGGCGCCCTCGGGGCGCACGCCGAGGCGCTCGAACAGCGCCCGCTGCTCGGCGACCTTGGCGTCGTAGTCCCCGAACATCCTGGAGTAATGCTCGGCGAGGAGGCTGTCGTAGTGATCGGCTACCGTGGGCATGGGCTCTCTTCCTCCGTGGTCATCCTACAGCCGCGCGGCGCCGCGCGGCTCGCGCGCGGTTATTACCAGGCGCGCGCGCCGAACGTACCGAGCGTACCTGGACGCACGGGGGCGCACCAGAATCGCCTGCGTTCGAAAATTTCTGTTCTGCTTTGACGGAGCCATGATATCTTGGCTGGAACGCGACTTTTACTCCGACATCGATTTTCGCGTCGGCGATGTTGGAAGGCAACGGGGATGATCCCGGAGCGATGTTGAAGAGGGAGAGGTCGCGGTGCTGTGCGCAGCTGGTTTCGTCGGACGGGTCAGAATGAGATACGGCGAGCTTGGACCGAGCACGCCGGTCGCTCGCGCGGGCCTCTCGCTCATCGAGAGCGCGCCTCGCGCGAAGCGCGCTGACCTACCCGTGGGCGGAGCCAGCCAGGCGAGCCGGAGAGCCCAGGCGAGCGGTCGAGCCGGGTAACCCAGGCAGCCGGAACGAGAACGCGAGAGCGGCGGGCGAGCCAGAACAACAGGCAAGCCGGATGACCAGGCGAGCTCGGGCGAGCCGCGGTGCGCTCTTGCGTGCGCCGCCCCCCGGGGTTGATCCGCCTCGCCGAGGCGGCCAGCACCGGAGGCCGGAATCTTCGATGCCGGTGATGCGCTGGCGGCGGTGACGCGCTCCGTGAGGCAGAGAAAAGAGTTGCGGAGAGTGTCAGTCTCGTGCAGGATGAGAAGTTTTACGACTGGGGAGTTTGCGGCCTCGCCGGGTGGACGAGGGCCGTGGGGTCTCATTGGAACGAAGGAGCGGAGTGCATGAAGACGGTTGTTGGTTGGCTCTCCAGGTGCTCTCGATCCCTCGTCGCGGCGGGTGCGGCCGCGCTCCTCTCTGCCATGCCGATCGCGGCCTCGGCCGAGCGCCCGGTCGGGCCGCGGCAGGCCGCGCCCGGGGGCGCGCCGGCGGCGGTCGGGGCCGCGGAGAGCGCGCCTCCGGCAGAGCTCGCCGGTTCGTCCGGTGCGGGCGAGTGGGACAGCTACTCCGTGGAGGTCTATGGCATGCTGGTCTCCCGAGCGGGGAAGGTCGCGACGCTGCTGCCGCTCGTCGCCACCACCGCGACGCCGGTCGCCGCGGGGACGAAGGCGGTGCTCTTCCGCAGGATCGGGGACCCCAAGGGCGCGAGTCCCACGAAATGGGTCGAGATCGCCAGGGTGACCATGAAGAAGATCGAGGTGACCGGCAACATGCAGCTCACCATCGACTCGGAGGAGCAGGCGCCGGCCGGGGAGAAGGGCAAGGCGCCGGGCCACTTCGTGAAGGGCGCGCGGCTCAAGCTCGCGATCCAGTAGCCCCGGCACCGCCGCTCGGCTGAGCGCGCACGCGGGCGTGCGCTCGCGCTCGGTCGCGCCGCGCCGCGCGGCGCGGCGCGGTCACCGTCGCCCGGGGGGGGGCGCGCCGTCAGCGCGGCCTGCGCGGGCCGCGCGCGGCGCAGGTGAGGCCGCCCTCCGGATCTCGCCGTCGCCGCACGACATTTTGGAACGCCGCGCCTCATCGTTGATAGAGTCGCCTTGCGGAGACGAGCGACGACGATGAACGCCCTTCGATCCTGGCTCTCGCAACTGAATCGCCCCGAGGTGACCGAGTTCGCCGTGGCCACGGGGCGCATGCCCAGCGTGAAGATCTCGGGCGCCTTCCAGGCCGTCGATCCCGGCGCCCTCTCCACCGAGGATATCCTCTCGCTCCTCAGCGCCCTCGGCGGCGGCCGCTTCATCGAGGCGCTCGGCGCGAAGCCATCGCAGTGGCACATCCGCATCGAGGGCATCGGCGCCATCTCGGTCGTCGCCGCGCGCCAGGGCGACCTCGTGCACGCCCGCATGACGCGGATGCAGCCGTCGTCCGCCGCGTCCGGGACCGCGGCCGCCGCGCCGCCGGCCCGCCCTTCGCAGCAGCTCTCCATGCGGGAGCACCTCGCGCTCGAGGAGGTGCAGCGCCCGCCGCCGCGCGATCCGGACGCGAAGAGCACGATCTCCTCCGAGATCGCGCTCGACCTCCGCGGCGCCCCGCCGCCCGCCGAGCCCCGCGCCAGCCGCGCCTCGACGCCGCGCTTCGATCCGCGGGCCGATGAAGCGCCGGCGGTCGAGCGCGCCGCGCCGGCCGGCCGCGCGTCCGCGCCGCCCGCCGAGCCCCGCGCGTCCGCGCCGCCCGCCGAGCCCCGCGCCGCCGCGCCGGCCGGCCGCGCGTCCGCGCCGCCCGCCGAGCCCCGCGCCGCCGCGCGGGCGGCCGCGGCGGGCCCGCGCGCGCGGCCCTCGTCCACCGACCTCCGGGCGGGCGCCCTCGACGGGCTGCTCGCCATGGCGCGCGATCAGGGGGCGAGCGATCTCCACCTCGTCGCCGGCCGCCCGCCGCTCCTGCGGGCGGGGGGCGAGCTCGTGCCGCACGGAGAGCCGCTCGACCCGGCGGCCGTCGAGTCCCTCCTGCTCCCGCGCGTCCCCCCGCGTCTCTCTCCGGTCCTGGCGACCGAGGGCTCCTGCGACTTCGCGATGGATCTCGGCGCGCTCGGCCGCTTCCGGGTCAACATCGCGCGCCACCGCCAGGGCTACAAGGGCTGCTTCCGCCTGATCGCGCGCAGCATCCCGACCCTCGCGTCGCTCGGCGTGCCCGACGCCATCGGGCTCGCCACCCGCCACCATCAGGGCCTCATCGTGATCACCGGGCCGACGGGCCACGGCAAGACCACGACCCTGACCGCGATCGTCGACATCCTGAACCGCGAGACAAGCCACCACATCATCACGGTCGAGGATCCCGTCGAGTTCGTTCACGCGCGCGGCCAGGCGATGATCAGCCAGCGCGAGGTCGGCACGCACACCCGCTCCTTCGAGAACGCGCTCAAGGCCTCGCTGCGCGAGGACCCCGACGTCATCGTCGTCGGCGAGCTCAGGGACACGGCGACGGTGCGCATGGCGCTGGCGGCGAGCGAGACGGGCCACCTCGTCCTCGGCACGATGAACACCCCGAGCGCGGCGAAGACCATCGATCGGCTGATCGATCTCTTCCCGCCCGGCGATCAGCAGCAGGTCCGCGTCACCCTCGCGGGCGGCCTCCGGCTCATCGTCAGCCAGCGGCTCCTGCCGAGCACGGACGGCAAGCGCATGGTCGCCGCCGCCGAGCTCCTTCCCGGCTCGGTCGCGCTCTGGAACCTCATCCGCGACTCCAAGACGTTCCAGATCCCGAGCCTCCAGCAGCGGGGGAAGGGCCTCGGGATCATCCGCCTCGACGACTCGCTGGCCGAGCTCGTCCGCGCCGGCAAGACCACGCTGGAGGCCGCGCTCGCGGTGGCCGAGGCGCCGGACGAGCTCGAGGCGGTCCTCGCCGGCAGGAGGCAGCCCGTGCTCGCGCCGGACAGGAGGCCTCCCGCCTCGCCTTCCGAGGCGTCGAGGCCCGCCGCCACCGAGGCGGGCAAGGGGCTGTTCGAGCGCGCGGGCGCGCTCTTCGGGAAGAAGGGAGGCTAGCGTGGCCAGGATCGATCGCCTCTTCGACGAGCTCCTGTCCAGGAAGGGCAGCGACCTGCACCTCGGCATCGGCTATCCGCCGCTCGTCCGCGCCCGCGGCGAGCTCCTCGCCCTGCGCGACACGCCCCTCGACGCGGCCGAGATGGAGGCGCTCCTCTTCGAGATCACGACCTCCGAGGAGCGGCGGCGCATCGTCGACGAGCTCGACCTCGACTTCGCCTATTCCTACGCGGACAAGGCCCGTTTTCGCGCCAACTACTTCTACAAGACCACCGGGCTCGCGGCCGTCTTCCGCACCATCCCGAGCAAGATCCTCTCCCTGGACGACCTCGGCTGCCCCGAGACCATCCGCCGGCTGTCGGAGCGGCTGAGCGGCCTCGTCCTGATCACGGGGCCGACCGGCTCCGGCAAGTCGACGACGCTGGCGGCGATGATCGACCACATCAACCGCTCGCGCGCCTGCCATATCCTCACGATCGAGGATCCGGTCGAGTTCGTGCACAGCCCCATCCGTGCCCAGATCACGCACCGCGAGGTCGGCCCCGACGCGGGCAGCTTCGCGAGCGCGATCCGCAGCGCCGGGCGGGAGGACGCCGACGTGATCCTGATCGGCGAGCTCAGGACGAACGAGACGATGAAGCTCGCCTTGCAGCTCGCGAGCTTCGGCGTCCTCGTCTTCGGCACCGTCCACACGAACAGCGCCGCCGCGACGATCGACCGCATCATCAACGCGTTCCCCGCCGACGAGCAGCTCCAGGTCCGCGGCATGCTGTCCGAGAGCCTCGCCGCGATCATCGCCCAGCAGCTCCTCCGCACGAAGGACGGCACGGCCCGCGTCGCCGCGCACGAGATCCTGGTCGGATCCAGCGCGCTGTCCGCGATGATCCGCGAGGGAAAGACGTTCCAGATCGCGAACCTGATGCAGGCCGGCCGCTCCGCCGGCATGCAGACGATGGACATGGCGCTGGAGCGGCTCGTCAAGAAGGACACCATCTCGGTCCAGGCGGCGCTCGAGAAGGCGATCGACAAGGACACCTTCCAGCGGCTCTTTCCCGACGCGCAGGGGTCGTGACGGCGCGCTGAGCCGGATGGACGCAAGAAGGCTCGATGAAGGAGAGGAATTTTTCCTGGACCGACCCGATGAACCAGCCCGCACAGGACATCGCCTCGCTCGACCTCGACGCTTATCTCGCCCGCATCGGCTACCGCGGGGCGCTCGCCGCGACGCGGGAGGTGCTCGATGCGCTGCACACAGCGCACGCCTACTCCATCCCTTTCGAGAACCTCGATATCCTGCTCGGCCGCCCGATCCGCGTCGACCTGGCCAGCGTGCAGGCCAAGCTCGTCGGGGCGCGCCGCGGCGGCTACTGCTTCGAGCAGAACACCCTGTTCGTCGCGGCGCTGCGCCGGATCGGGTTCAAGGTCACGACGCTCATCGCGCGGGTGCGGTTCCAGCGGAGCGAGCTCGGCCCGCGGACTCATATGCTGTCCCTTGTCGAGCTGCCCGAAGGGCCGTTCGTCGCGGACGTCGGCTTCGGCGGTGCGGGCCTGACGCAGCCCATCCGGCTCGTCGAGGGGGAGAGCCAGGCGCAGGCGCACGACGTGGCCGGCCTGCGCCGGGAGGGCCCGTTGTGGGTGCTCGAGTCGAGGGCGCGCGAGCCGTGGCAGGACCTCTACGCGTTCACGCTCGAGGAGCACTTCCCCGTCGACTACGAGCTGGCGAACCATTACACGTCGAGCCACCCGAGCTCGCTGTTCGTGAGCAATGTGGTCGCGGCGCTCTCCTCGCCGGAGGCTCGTCTGACGCTGCGCAACCGCCAGCTGGGGGTGCTCCGGGGCGGCCAGGTCGAGCGCTTCGAGCTCGGCGACGACGAGCTCCTCGATGTCTTGAAGACCCGCTTCGGGCTGGAACTCCCGGCCGGAGCGCGGCTCTCCTGCGCGGGCCTCGACGGCTGAAGCGGCGGCGCGTCGAGGGGGGGTGTCCGGCGCTCGCCGTGGCGGAGGCGGGGCGTGCGCTCGTGCTGGGGCTGGCGGGCGCGGCTCCCTGGCCGCGCCCGCCGCCCCTCGCGCCGGGGCTTTACCGGGTCAGTGCACGCGCCCGATGCCGCGGCGGATGAACGCCGAGCGGCTCGCGGCCGAACCGGCTGTCGCGGCGCCCCGCGCCGCGGTCGCGGCGCCTGCGAAGGTCGGGGCAGGCTCGCAGACGAGCGCCTTCAGATCCGCGTTGCGGCGCCCGAGATCGTTCAAGTTGCGCGGCTCGCCGGTCACCGGATCAGGGATGTTGATGCCCGTCATGAAGCCCGACAGCGAGGTCTCGTTCCCGGGGAACCTCGGGTTCACGTGCAGGAAGCCCGTCCCCGTCTCCTGCGCTCCGTGGCACCCGTTGCAGGTGTTGAGGGAGAACTTGTGTCGCGCCTCGTTGTTGAGGATGCCCGGGGCCGTCCACGCCGTCAGGTTGTTGAACGACGAGCCGCCGAGGAACGGGCTCCCCTGGAACGTCTCGGGCACCGTGTGCTGCTCCGCGACGATCGCCGCCTCGTTCTGGTTCACGAAGTCCGCGAGCGTGGCCGACCCGTCGAGCGTGATGTCCGGCGTCAGCTTGACGGTCTCCGGGCGCAGGAAGCCCGTCTGGGCCGAGAGGACGAACTCGCGCAGCTCCCACGGGTCCGCGAGCGCGATCTCGTTCGTGCGGAGCTGCCCGAGCGAGCTCCCGTTCGGCCTGCCGGGCGCGGCGTTCCGGCCCGCGAACTGCGTGGTGATGTCCTGGAGCGCGGCGTTGTACTCCTCGGACGGGAAGGGCAGGCTGCCGAGGGCGTGCCAGGCGTTCGCCCAGTCGAGCACGTCGGCCTCGGTCGACGCGGGGAGCTTGTACTCCAGGATGATGGTGAACTGTTGCGGGAAGCCCTGGCTGACGACGCCGAACACGAACCTTCCTTCGCCGGCGTGACCTTCGGCGAGGTTCCGCACGTCGATCCGGTTGACGATGCCGAGCAGCAAGAGCGGCGCCTGCTGCAGGTCGAGGGACCCGTCAGGGCTCCTCGGCCACTCGTCGAGCACGACCTGTTGAATGGACGGCCGCGCAGGCAGCGTGAACCCGTTCACGACCTGGTCGCTCAGCCAGGTCGTGAACATCTCCTCGACCATGGCCGGCGCGTCGGCGGGCGTGGGCGCCATGTCCTCCATGAGGCGCGCGAACGTCCACGCGCCCGTCCGGGGGTCTTCCGGCGGCCCGTCGGACGTCGTGCGGAGGGGATCCTCGACCACGCTGAGGTCCTTCACGAAGATCTCGCGGCTCGTCCGGACGAAGCAGCCCGTGGGCGCTGCGAGCGCGAAGTTGAGGGCCCCTGAGCCGACGATGAACTCGGGCGAGTTGAAGTTGACCACGTTGAAGGGGATCTGGTGGGCGCCGGGATCTGCGTCCTCGGTGCCGGTCACGGTGGCCGGGAACGTCGCCGTGCTCCCGGGCGGGACGCCGGGGAGGAACTGGGGATCCACGAAGACGCCGATGCCTGGCGACTGGTTGGAGATCTCGAGGAAGTAGTCCGCCGGGACGCACGCGCCGACATCGTTGTTGGTGACGGCGATCTGGTACGTCACCGGCGTGTTCGGGGCGACCGGGCCGCTGCTCTCCGGCGTGACGGTGAACGTCGTGGGGCGGCTGAGGCAGGAGAGCTGGGCGATCTCGTTGCCGGTCGTCGGGGACGCGGAGACCCAGACCTCGTCGATCAGGCCCTTGAAGCGCTGCTCCTTCTGCGGGTTGCTGCCGATGTGGATGGACGCGTTGATATCGGCGATCGTGCCCATGGCGCTGATCTGGCCGACCTGCTCGCCGTTCAGGAAGAGCCGCACGAACGTGCCGTCGTAGATGCCCGCGACGTGTGTCCACACGTTGGCCTGGATGGGGGCGCGGGAGGTGATCGTCCGTCCGTTGGTCAGGGTCACGGCGAACCGCGCCTGGTCGTTCCGGATGTCGAGCGAGAAGCTCGTGTCTCCGCCGCCCCGTTCCTGCACGATCGTCCGCACCGCCGACCCGGACACCGAGGTCGGGTTGACCCACGCGGCGACCGCGAGGTTCTGTCCGAACGTGAAGCTGGGATTGTCGTCGGCGGTGACCGTGTCGTTCTTGCGGTCGAAGGAGATGGCGAGGCCGCTGACGCCCTCAGCGCACGCGGCGCTGGCCGAGCGGGAGGCTGTCCTATCATTGCCTGACGAATCGAGCAGATCCGGCGTCGCGCTGTCGCAATCGTCGAACTGCCAGAACCCGACGGCCGGCGGCCCGACCGGTGGCGGATCGACGGGTCCGCCGCCGGTACCGCCGCCGACGCCGGTGCTGGTGCTGACGCTGGTGGTGCCGAAGCCGCCGGTGCCGATGCTGCTGCTGCTGGTGGTGCCGAAGCCGCCGGCGCCGGTGCTGCTGCTGCTGCTGGTAGTGCCGAAGCCGCCGGCGCCGCTGCTGCTGCTGCTGGTAGTGCCGAAGCCGCCGGCGCCGCTGCTGCTGCTGGTGCCGGTGCCGAAGCCGCCGGTGCCGCCGACGCTCGACGCGCTGACCGCCTCGTCGAGCGCTTGTTCTGCATTGCCGAGTGAGTCTTCATCGACGCCATAGCTTCCGCATGCGGCGGCGCCGAGGGCGAGCAGGGCGAGGACCGCAGCCGAGCTGGTGTTGGTTGCGTGGGGGTGGGCGAAGCCGAAGGAGAGTTTCCGCATCTGCGTTCTCGTTAGGTGAGAGTTGGCTGCACGAGCGCCTTCCGGCCGCAGCTTGTTCTGTGACCGGAGGCGCGAGCAGGAGTCTGTCAGACCCGACCGGGCTGTTCGGGTTTGGGCGCTGGTGCAGAGCGCCTGCTTGGCAATGGATATGCCCGGTCCTGGAGGTCGATTTTCCCCTGCCGCATCGAGTCCAGCGTGCCTGGCCATGTCGTGGGAGCCCGACACTGGCACATCTGGCACACCATCTTTACTGGACCGGCGGGTGCTCGAGATCGGACAAGCACGCTTTCCACGCGTCCGATTCGTGCGCGTGCCGTCTGGCCGCGCATCCAACAAAGCTCCTCCCCGGAGCCGCGCGCCTGTCGCGCTTCGTCCCTCGCGCCGCGCCTTTGCTGTCCCTCGCGCCGCGCTCGCGCTGGTCGGTCGTCGTCCCGCCGCTTCTATAAGCCGCGCCGCGCCGCCGCCTCAATGCATCGCGCCACCGCCTCAATGCATCGCGCCGCGTTCTCCCAGCGTCGCTTCGCCTCGACGTCTCCTTATAAGGAGGGTGTGCCGACCCCTATCTCATATAAGGAGGAGGTCGCCGGCCGTTCCGTTCCGTCTCGTCGCGACCCGCCCTCATCGTTCCCCGGAACCGCCGCGGTCTTCGGATCGAATCCCCGAGCCCCGAGCGGCCCCGTTTGCTGTCCCTCTCCCGCCGTGCCCCCAGCACGTTTCCGCCGCCCCCCCGGGACCTCCTCACCCCCAAACTCTGAACCACCCGTTAGCGGAGCGCTCCCGCACAGGAGACGGGCCCAGATCGGCGTTTTCGGCGCGGAGGCGTACTCCTGTACGCCGAGCACCGAAAACGTCGAGATGGGCCCGTATCCAAAGCGGGAGCGCTCCTCAGGACGATGTCCAGCGGGGGCCGGAGGGGGTGTCTTCGAGGACGACGCCGGCCTCGGCGAGCAGGGTGCGGATGGCGTCGGCCTTGGCGAAGTCCTTCGCCTTCCGCGCGGCCTGGCGCATCGCGATCAGCCGGTCGACGGCGGCGTCGCCCCCGCGCCCCGCTTCGCCCTCGGAAGGGACGAGCGCGTAGTCGGCCACCAGCACCGGATAGAGCGCCGGCTCGGCGATCTCCACCCCGAAGACCCAGAGGTGACGCGCGATGGCACGGTAGACGGCGAGCAGCGAGGCGCGGTCGTCGCACTGCTCGATCCCCGCCGAATAGAGCGCGCTCACATAGTCGAAGAACGCCGCCACCGCGTTCGGCGTGTTCAGGTCGTCATCCATCGCCTCGATGAACCGCCCGATGAACCGCTCGGTGTGCTCCTTGAACCGGCCGTGGACATACTGGTGGCGCATCCTCGGGAACCGCTCCTCCTCGGGCCGCTGCGACGCATAGGCGCCGGGGGCGAGGGGCTCGTCCGCCGCGCCGCGCAGCTTCTCGGCGAGGACCGCCGCGAGCTTCTTGATGCGCGCGTAGCCCTGGGCGCTCTGCTGGAGCAGATCCCAGCCGAACGGGAGCTTGCACCGGTAATGGTGCGTCACGAAGAACCACCGCGCCTCGTCGTGCTCGTGCCTTGACAGGAGCTCCTCGATGGAGACGACGTTCCCGAGGCTCTTCGACATCTTCACCTCCTTGAGATCGAGGTGCTCGGGGTGCAGCCAGTAGCGCACCCAGGGCCTCCCGCAGAGCGGCTCGCTCTGCGCGATCTCGTTCTCGTGGTGGGGGAACATGTTGTCGATGCCGCCCCCGTGGACGTCGAAGTGGTCGCCGAGCAGCGCCGTGCTCATCGCCGAGCACTCGATGTGCCAGCCGGGGCGCCCCGTCGGCCACGCGTCCGCGCCGGTCTGCCAGCTCGGCTGGCCGGCGGCGGTCGGCTTCCAGAGGCTGAAGTCCGCCGGGTGCCGCTTTCGCGCGAAGTCCTCCTCGACGCGGCCGCTCGCCCCGACCTCCTGCTCGTCGACCTTGCGCCCCGAGAGCTCACCGTAGGACGCGCACGTCGAGACTTCGTAGAAGACCTCGCCGTTCACCGTGTACGCGTGGCCCTTGTCGATCAGGCGCTTCACCATGTCGACCTGCTCGTCGACGAAGTCGGTGGCGCGCGTGTAGACGGCGTAGTCCTTGATGTGGAGCTTGCGGCAGTCGCGCCGGAACGCCGCGATGTTCCGCTCGGCGACGTCGACGGCGCCCTCGCGCTCGTTCGCGCGCTGCATGATGCGATCGTCGATGTCCGTGTAGTTGATGATGCTCAACACGTGATAGCCGCGGTACTCGAGGTAGCGGCGGAAGACGTCCCAGAAGCAGTAAGTACGCGCATGACCGATGTGCATCGGCGCGTAGACCGTGAGACCGCATGTGTAAATGCGCACGATCTTCGGCTGGGCGGAGACGAATGGCTCCTTCTTCCTCGTGAGCGTGTTATGAACCTTGAGCGGCATCAACCACCTGCGTGAATGTGCGAGCTGCCCCCCGGACCGCGTACGCTACCCCGGCCCTGTCGCCCGGTCAACGCGGAACATCGCCGCCGTTCCCCTGGTTTTCCTTCAGGAATGAGGGCGCCCGGCCAGGAATGAGGGCGCCCGGCGGGCGCGCTCCGCGACTGGCGACTGGCGTGCGAAACTCTGGATGACCACCCCGCGCTGCGGTGAGCCCCCACCGCGCCCCGGAGGATGGACACGGCTGCTCGCGCCGCCCCGGCCGCCGTGGACGCTTGCGGCCGTCCTTCCTTCGGTCTACGCAGCCGTGCATGCACATCACTTCAAGGACCTTGCCGTTCGTCCTCGCCGGCGCGCTCGCCGCTTGCGCGTCCAATCCGCCGCCCGTCGAGAGCGCCCCGCCGCCCGCGCCGCCGGCCCCCACGCAGCCCACGCCGGCCGTTCCGGTCGCGCAGCCCGAGGCGGCGACCCCGCCCCCGGTGGACCCGGCAGAGGAGAAGAAGAAGGCGGAGCTCGCCAAGCTCGCCGAGGACATGAAGGCCATGGAGGCCAAAGCCGACCAGGAGGCCGCGCGCTTCGACGACGCGCTCAAGGCCGAGGTCAAGGCGCTCCTCGCGGCCAATCACCCGAGCGCGGGCGCGGGGCTGCGCGCGGCGCTCAAGGGGAAGCACCGCGTCCCGGGCAACGCCGAGCGGGACGCGGCCCGGCACCCCGTCGAGACCCTGGAGTTCTTCGGCCTCAAGCCGGCGAGCACCGTCGTCGAGCTCGGGGCAGGCGAGGGCTGGTACACCGAGCTGCTCGCGCCGGTGCTCTCGAAGAAGGGCAAGCTCATCGTCACGTCCCTGGATCCGAACGGCCCCGCGGACTCGCGCAACACCCTCTATGGAAAGCGGGTGAAGCGCCTGCTCGACAAGTCGCCCGACCTGTTCGGCAAGGTCGATGTCGTCGTGATCGACCGCGACACCCCGAAGCTCGGGATCGAGGGCAAGGCCGACCTCGTCATCGCCATTCGCGAGGCGCACGGCTGGCAGCGAAACGGCAAATTCGACACCTACGTCGCCGAGGCGTTCAAGGCGCTCAAGCCGGGCGGTGTCTTCGGCATCGTGCAGCACCGCGCCAAGCCCGACGCGAACCCCGACGAGAGCGCGAAGCAGGGGTACCTGCCGGAAGCGTGGGTGATCCAGAAGGTCGAGTCGGCCGGCTTCAAGCTCGGCGGCAAGTCCGAGGTGAACGCCAATCCGAAGGACACGAAGGATTATCCGGAAGGGGTCTGGACGCTGGCGCCGAATTTCCGGCTCGGTGACAAGGACCGCGCGCGCTACGCGGCCATCGGCGAGAGCGACCGGATGACCCTCAAGTTCGTCAAGCCCGCCCGCTGATCCCCGCCCGCCCCGGTCCCACCCGCACCTCACCTCCGCGCGCCGCGGCGCCCGCTGCCGAGCGGCGCCGCGCCGGCGCCCGCCGCTACGCGGGCGCCGCGGCGCGGCCCGCCGGCGGCGGAGCGACCACGCGGCGCATCGGGATCGCCGCGCCCGGGGCCCCCGAGGCCCGGTTCGACGCGAAGCCGAGGCCGTCCAGCATGGCCGGCGACGCGTAGACGCCCGGCTCCGCCGCCTCCGGGAGGCACGACGAGAGCTCGATGACGTTCCCGCCCACCACGGAGCCGTCCTCGGTGACCACCACGTCGCCGGCGTGGAGGCAGAAGCGCACGCCGACCCTCCGGTCGCGCCCGCCGGACTTGGCGAGCCGCTCGTACAGCGCGAGCGCGGCCGCGATCGCGCTGCGGCGCGCCTCCTCGGCGCCGCGCTCGTCGCGCGGCCAGTCCGCCGACAGCAGCACGCTGGTGCTCGTGACCGCGAGCGGCGAGAGCCCCGCGGTCGCCAGATGGGCGATCGCCTGCGGGAGCACCGCCTCGAAATCGATCAGGAAAGAGTCGGTGGGGGCCTCGAGCGCCCGGGTCTCGGCGAGGACCTCGACGAGCATCCCGATCGCGAGGCGCCGGATGCGCCCCGCCTCCTTCGCGCCGCCGCGAAGGACCCGCGCCGCGGCGGCCCGCACGTCCTCCAGGAACGCGGTGACGTCCGGATGGCGGCCCGCGGGGTCCTTGCTCATGGCGCGCACCACGATGTCGTCGAACGCCGGATCGACCGGGGCGTGCAGGCTCGGGCGGGGCGGCGCCTGGTGGAGGTGCAGGTGGCGCAGCACGGGGTACGCGCTCGCCGAGAACGGCATGGAGCCCGCGACCATCGTGTAGAGCAGCGCGCCGAGCGCGTAGACGTCGGTCCGCATGTCGACCGGCCGGCTGAGGAGCTGCTCGGGCGACATGAACGCCGGGGTCCCCACGACGTGCCGTGACGAGGTGAGCGAGAGATCCGTCGTGCCGAGCAGCTTCGCGATGCCGAAGTCGAGCAGCACGACCCTGAGCCCCCCGCCCTGATCGCACAGGATCACGTTCGAGGGCTTCACGTCCCGGTGGATGATCCCGAGCGCGTGGACCGCGGCGAGCGCGCTGCAGAGCGGGTCGAGGATCGCGAGCGCCTCGTCCGCCGGGACCCGGCCGCGCGAGAACAGGTGCTGCTCGAGGCTCTTGCCCTGCAGCAGCTCCATCGCGTAGTAGGGCCGCCCGTCGTCGAGCCGCCCGACGTCGAGGATCTCGACGACGTTCGGGTGCCGGATCCGCCCGATCGCGTCCACCTCGCGCTGGAAGCGGAGCACCACGTCGATGCGCGAGATCAGCTCGGCGTGCATGATCTTGACCGCCGCGGGCGCCCCGCTCGTCCCGTGCACCGCGCGGTAGACGACGCCGAACCCGCCTTCGGCGATGACCCCGTCGAGGAGGTACTCGCCCGCCCGCGGCGCCACGGCGATCGGGATGCCCGGACCCTCGCCCGCCAGATCGTGCGTGTCGAGGTTCCATGTCGGCACCGCGCCGGCCGGCGCCTCGCCCGCAGCGGGCGCGTCCGCCGCCGGCGCGGCGGGCGGCGACTCATTGTCTTTGCGGGAGGTCTTCATACATGACAGCGGTTGACTTCGCGCGTTACTGTAGCCCTAAGCCGGTGTCCAACGTGACCGTCGGCTGCCCCGAGATCGAGCCGAATCATGCATCGATGCGCCGTATGTCACGGGCGGCTCGCCGATGGCGCGCCCTGCGCCAGAGACGGCTTCACGCCGCCGCCCGGCGAGAGCGACGCCGTGGCGGCCGCGGCGCCCGCGCTCGAGGGCTTCGCGGTGCTCGGCCCGCTCGGTCGCGGCGGCTTCTCGGACGTCTGGGCCGCGGAGCGGGACCACGACGGCGCGCCGGCCGCCATCAAGGTGGCGCGGCAGTCGGCGTCGAGCCTCCGCGAGCGGTTCCGGCGCGAGGCCTGGCTCCTCGAGCGCGTGGGGGTGCCGCACGTCGCGCAGCTGTACGCCCACGGCGAGCTCGCCGACGGCCGGTCTTACCTCGCGATGGAGCGGCTCTTCGGCCGGACCCTGGCCGAGGAGCTCGCGGCGCTGCGCGCCCCGCTCGACCCCGATCGCGCCGCCGGGCGCGCGGACGCGATCCTCGCGGTGCTCGAGGCGGCGCACGCGACCGGGGTCGTCCACCGCGATCTCAAGCCGGAGAACCTCTTCCTGCTCGGCTCGAGCGGCCGCGCCGTGCTGCTCGATCTCGGCCTGGCGAAGCTCGCCTCTGCCGACGACCCGCCGGCCACGTCGGTCCACGCGACGCGCGCCGGCGCCATCGTGGGGACGCCGGAGTACATGGCCCCGGAGCAGCTCCGGGGCGACGCCGCGAGGATCGACGCGCGCGCGGACATCTATGCGTTCGGCGTCATCCTGTTCGAGCTGCTCACCCTGCGCCCGCCGTTCGTCGGGGACGAGAACGCCGTCGAGCACGGCCACCTGGCGCTGCGCCCGCCGCGCCCGAGCGACCTCGCGGACGTCCCCGAGGGGCTGGAGGAGCTCACGCTCGCCTGCCTCGCCAAGGACCCGAGCCGCCGCCCGGACAGCGTCGCCGCGCTTCGCCGCACCTTGCACGCCCTGCGCGCGCGCCCGTCCGGCGACACCCTCCCGCCGCCGTCGGCGCCGCGCTCCGCGCCGCGGTCGTCGAGGCCGGGCGATGAGGTCGCGACGGCCGCCTCCGAGGGGCGGCAGCCGGTCGCGCTGCTCTTCGTCGAGGCCGGCGCGGGGCCGGTGATCGCGGCGGTCGGCAGCCGCCGGGGGTTCATCGCGCGGCAGCGGGGGCAGCGCTGCCTCGCCGTGTTCTCGGCGAGGGACCTCGACGACCCGGCCCGCGCCGCCCTCGCCGCGGCGCGCGAGCTCACGGAGGGCGGCGGCGCGCGCGTGGCGCTGCACCTCGCCAGCGTGCGCCTGCGCCGGGTCGCCGGCGGCCTGCACGCCGCCTACGGCGCCCCGGTCGAGCGCCCCGAGACGTGGCTCCCCGCCGAGCCCTGGCGCGGCCTCGTCATGACCGAGGAGTTCCAGCGCGCGCTGCCCGAAGACGAGCTCGCCCCCACGCCGCCGGACGCCCTGGAGAGCCTGAGCGAGCCGCCGCTGCTCGGCCGCGACGACGTGCTCTCGGCGCTCGCCGGCAGCGCGACGGACGCCTTCGACGGGACGTGTCCCGGCCTGTTCACGCTGATCGGCGACGCTGGCCTGGGCAAGACGCGCCTCACGGCCGAGGCCGCCTGCATCGCCGGCGTGCCGGTCCCGGACGTGCGCGTGGTGGTGGTACGCGCGCTCCACCCCATCCATGGCGGCGCCGCGCAGGCGGTGCGCGCGCTCCTGCGCGTCGCGCTCGATGCGCCGGACGAGATCCCCGACGATCCGCGGGGTTTCTGCGTGGAGCGGCTCGGCGAGCCGATCGGGGGCGCCACCTGGGAGGCGGTCGCGGCGACGCTCGGCTGGGCCGGCCCGGGGGGCGGGCGCCTGTCCGGGGCGGCCCGCCACGGTCTCATGCTGGCGCTCGCCGACGCGCTCCGCCAGCGGGCGCGCAGCGGCCCGCTCGCCGTGATCCTCGACGACGCCGACCAGGCGGACGACGTGCTCCTCGATGCCCTGGAGTACGCCACGCTCGACGGCGAGGGCACCCCGCTCTGGGTGGTCGTGACCGCGCGCCCTCGCTTCGAGCAGGCCCGTCCCAGCTGGGGCCAGCGCAACCAGCGTCACACCCGCGTGACGCTTGAGCCGCTCGCGGAGGAGGCGGCGATGGATCTCGCCTCGCGCCTGCTCCTGCCGGCCGAGTACCCGCCCGCGGAGACCCTCCGCCGGCTGGCCGACTGGGCGGGCGGCAACCCGGACTGCCTGCGCCAGATCGTCCGCTCCCTCAAGTACGCGGGGATCGTGCGCCGGCGCGCCAGCGGCGGCTTTTACGTCGCGACCGCGGAGGTCGAGGCGCTGCCGCCCGCGCCGGCGTGGCAGTGGCTCGCGGCGCGGCAGCTCGACGAGCTGCCGGCGGAGCTCGCGGCGTGCGCCCGGGTCTGCTCGGCGCTCGGCATGTCGTTCGATCGCGCCGAGATCGAGGCGGTGCTGGACGGCCTCGAGCGCGCGGGCGGCGCCGGCTCGCTTGTCGACGCGGGCTTCGGGCTGGAGGCGCTCGTCGAGCGGCGGATCCTGCAGCGCGACGGCCAGGGCGGCGGCGCGGGCGGCGACCGGCACGCGTTCCAGAACGCGGTCTTCCAGGAGGCTGTCTACGAGATGTTCGACCCGGCGCACCGCGCCGCGATCCACCGGAGCGCCCTCGAGTACTGGCGGGCGCAGGTGGCGGCCGGCTCGACCGACGGGCTCCGCGCGCTCGCGCGCCACGCGGCCGTCTGCGGCGAGCGCGCCGAGGCCGCCGACGCCTACCTCGCGCTCGGCGACCTCGCGTCTGCGCGGCACCACGCCGTCGAGGCGGACCAGCGCTACGACGCCGCGCTCCACGTCGTCGAGCGGGGCGACGCGCGCCGGTGCGCGCGCGGCCTCGCCGGGCGCGGCAGGAGCCGGTACCGCATGTGCCGCGTCCAGGAGGCGCGCGGCGATTTCGGCGAGGCGCTCGCGCTGGCCGAGGCGCTCGGCGACGCGCACCTCAGGGCGACCCTCCTGCTCGAGGACGCGATCGCGCTCGACTGGGCCTTCGACTTCGACGAGTCGGCGCGCCGGGTGGAGGAGGCGCGGCCGCTCGTCGACGCGGAGCGCTCGCCCGAGCTCGCGTTGCTCCTCCGGGTCGCCGAGGGCCGGACCTTGTGGCGGCGGGGGCGGCTCGATGCGTCGATCGCGGAGCTCACCGACTGCGCCGGGCGCGCCGCGGCGTCGGGACATTACGACGCGCGCGTCCTCGCCCTGCTCATGCTGTCGTTCCTGCTCGCGTCAGCGGGTCGCCGCGAGGAGGCGGAGCGGGCGTTCGGGGATCTCATCACCCTGCTCTCCGCGGCCGGCGATCGATTTCACCTCTGCGCGGCGTACATCAACCGCATCGCGCTGTGGGCCTGGAGGTGGTCACTGCCGGGCGCGGTCGACGACCTCCGCCGGGCCGTCGATCTCGCGCGCGAGATCGGCAATCCGTGGCTCGAGAAGATGGCTTCGTACAACGTCGCGGTGCTGCTTCACTGGAGCGACAGGCAGCGCGAGGCGCTCGCGCTCGCGCGGCGGGCCCGGTGGCTGGAGGAGCAGGCCTCGGAGCGCCCGATGCCCCAGACGGCGATTCTGCTCGGGCAGATTCACCTCGTGCTCGACGAGTACGAGCAGGCGAGCCAGCTCGCCCTGTGGATCGAGCGATCCTGCGTCCTCGGGCCGGGCGACGTCTCGGACTACACGTTGCTCAAGCTCGTGCTCTCCGAGGTCGGTCTCCGGCCGGCCAGCTGGCCGGCCAACTCATCCTCTGTCTCGTGGAGCGAGGCAATCCAGCTCGCGAAGGACCAGCCCTTCGTCGAGAACACGCTGCTGCTCCTCTACTGGCGTGCTCGAATGGCGCTTCGTCGGGGACACACCGCAGAGGCCGAGGAAGCGCTCGCGAGCGCGCGGGAGCGCCGCGGCGAGAGCCCCATGTGGCTGTCCCGCTTCGGCGAGCTGGAGCGCAGGCTGGAGGAAGGGTCCCGGGCTCCAGACGTTCGTCCAACCCTGCCGGCCTGACTCGACAAGGGTTGTTTCCGCGCCGCGTTCGGGCGAGGCCCGATACGCGATACGCGACATCCGAAACCTGAGACATGAGACCTGAGACCCGATATCCGGACAAACAGTGTCTAACGCTTTTCAGCATTGCATGTCTTCCTGGAAAATGAAATACTGCGCGTTTAGGAAAGAACGAGATTGTCGGCGTGTGTCTACCGCTGTAATCATCTCGAAGGAGCGCGGAATGTCCTCGATTCGCTTCGTCGCAGTGTGTCTTCTTGGCGCCTGTGTGCTCACGGCTGGATGTGTCGGGCCATCGGACGTCGAGCCGGTCGAGCCGGTCGAGACGGCGGAGATGCCGCTCCTACCTCGCACGGTGGTGCCCATCGGCGCGAACGGCCTGGATCCCGCCCACTTCTGGGCGCCGGCGAACCGTGCGGCGTTCCGGGCGCTCGGCGGCGCTGCGCTCGCCGGCGCCGGCGGCGTCCTTGTCGCGACGCCGCTGCTCGGCACCGGTGGCGGGAAGAGCGTGCTCGACTATACGGTGCGCTGCGCGCTGTCCTCGGATCAGGTCGTCTACGGGCCGGGCGGCGATGTGTTTTCCGGTGCCTTTGGATTCGCGCCGGGGTGGACCGGTCGTGCTCTCAACACCTCGGAGCAGCGCTGGGTCTCGGCGTGCATCTTCCAGCACCTGAACGGCTCCGGCGAGCACGTCGACATCTTGCTGAGGGGCGGCCACCCGGTCCTCGAGTGTTCCCTGGACGAGGAGCGCTTCGTGGATTTCATCGTGCGGGACGCCACGATGTTCGGCAACGCCTTCGTTCCTGGGCCCATTGCCGGGTTTGCCTGCATCGATCCCGATCTGACGGGGGCGCTCTCGAGGGTCTCGCTGAGCTGCCCGCTCGACCTCAGCCTCCTCGAGCTGGAGAGGCTCTGCGGCCATGTGCCGACGTGCGGGATCGCCTTCGTCGGGCTCTGCGACCTGGCCTGCACGGAGAACGCTGCCGGCGACAAGACGTGCCACACGCTCCCGCTGCTCGGGCCGCTGCTCGGGCCGCTGCTCGGGCCGCTGCTCGGGCCGAGCTTCTCGGAGACGATCCGGACCGAGCTACGCGACGTCGATCTCCTCCCGCTCTACCCAGGTTGCGGCCTGCTCTGACCGGCGCTGGCCTGGTGACGGGCCGGCGGGAGGGGAGCTCGCCGCGCGCTGGCCGGCGGAAGCGCAGCTCGCCGCGCGCGCTCGCTACGTCCCGAGGCGCGTCTTCAGCTGCTGGATGGCCTCGGCGATCGCCTTGTCGTCGCGGAAGCAGCACGGGTCGGTGCGCCTGCACCGCGCGCCGTGCAGCACCTGCAGCTCGAAGAGCGTGCGCTCGTCGCCCTCGGCCGCGGCGCGGCCGAACAGCGCTCGCTTGCCGTTGCACGTGGCCTTGCGGAACGCGAACGTGACGCGGAGCGCGGGGGTCGCGCGCGCCATCACCGCGGGCCGCGCCAGGATCTCGCTGGCGCGCCGGGCCGCCTTCGTACCCCCGCGCGCGCGCGTGATGTCGAGCAGCACGTCCAGGCCGCCGCTGCCGAGCCGGTTCGTGAGCAGGTCGAAGACCTCGTCCGCCGCCGGATTGCCCTCCTCGAACGCGATGCCCGCCACCGTGGACAGGACCTCTTCGCGCAGGCCCCGGCTCAGGATCAGCTCCGGGTCGACCTCCGCCAGGGCCAGCATCGACCGCGCCCCGAGCACCCAGTTCCTTGTCGCCACCGCCCGGCTGAGCTGAGCGCGCAGCCCCGCGGCGCCTCGGTCGTCGTCCTCGGGCGGCGCGCTCGCCGGCGCTGCCGGAGGCGGCGCTGCCGGCGCGGGCGGGGGCTCGACCACGGAGGCGGGGGCGGGCGCCGCCGTGGTCGCGCGGGGCTGCCGGAGGACGAGCCAGATCGCGCCGCCGATCGCGAGCACCGTCACGGCCGCCAGCGCCGCCGCGAGGGGCACCCAGCCCGCCGAGGGCGCGGACCGGCGGTGCGCGTGCGCGAGCAAGGTCTTCCGGGGCCCTGACCAGGCAGGCGGCGCCTGGGCTCTGGGAGCCGCCTGGGCCCTGGGAGCCTCCTGGGCTGCGTGCGCTCCCTGGGCTGCGTTCGTCCTTTGCGCGGCCTGCGTCCCCTGGGCTGCGTTCGTCCTTTGCGCGGCCTGCGCCTCCTGAGCGGCCTGCGCTCCCTGGGCTGCGTGCGCCCCCTGAGCGGCCTGCGCCCCCTGGGCTGCGTGCGCCCCCTGGGCGGCCTCCGCCCCCGCCGCCGCCTCCGCCCCCGCCGCCTGCGCCGTCGCCCGCGCGAGCGCCGCGAGCCCATCGTCGAGCGCCGCGATCGCGTCGGCCGCCGTCTGGTAGCGGAACGACGCGTCGTGTTCCATGAGCCGCGCCACGACCTGCTCGACCTCGTAGGGCACCACCAGATCCGGAGCGCGCAGGCGGAGGGCCGGCGGGCCATCCGGGCCCTGCTGCTTGAGCCGCTCCACGATGTTCTTCGTGTCGAAGGGGTGCCGTCCGGTGAGCATCTCGTAGAGCACGAGCCCGAGCGCATACAGGTCCGCGCGCGCATCCACCGCATCCATCCCGCGCAGCGCCTCCGGCGCCAGGTACGCGAGCGTGCCGAACACCTCGCCGGCGCTGGTGAGGGCCGGCCTCGGGCTCGTCGTCTCGCGGCGCTGGCTGGACAGGAGATCGACATCCACCTTCGCGAGCCCGAAATCGATGAGCCTGACCTGATCGTGCGCGTCGAGCAGGATGTTCAGCGGCTTCACGTCGCGGTGGACGATGCCCTTCTCGTGCGTCGCCGCGAGCGCAGACGCGAGCTGGCGCGCGATGCGGAGCGCCCGCGCGGGCTGGAGCCGCCCCGCCGCGATCACGTCCTTGAGCGGCGTGCCCTCGACGTACTCGAGGACGAGGAAGAACGACGCGTCGTCCAGCTGGCCGAAGTCGATGGCCGCGACGACGTTCGGGTGCCGGATGTGGGCGCCCGCCACGGCCTCGCGCTCGAAGCGCGCCACGAGCTCCGGCATTCGCCGGGCGAGCGGCCTGAGCAGTTTGATCGCGACGTGCTTGCGGAGGTGCACCTGCTCGCCGCGGTAGACGGCGCCCATCCCGCCCTCCCCGATGAGCGCTTCCACGCGGTAGCGCCCCGAGATCAGGCTCCCGAGCAGCGCGTCGCCGCCCGCGCCGCCGGCGGCGTCCGCCGCCTCGACGCCCTCGGCGAGGACCGCTGCCTCGACGTCCTCGGCGAGGGCCGAGCTCGAGAGCTCCTCCACGGGCCCTGTGGCCGGCGCTCCGGCCCTCGGCACCGTGAGGTCCTCGATGTAGGCCGAGCCGAGCGGCTCTTCGGATCGCGGCGTCTCCGGCATGCGGCGCAGGATATCAGGTTGGCCGGCGCTGCGGGGAGCGGGCGCGGCGCTCCGGCCGAGGGGAGGGCGGGAGCACGCGCCCTCCGGCGGCGCACCTCACAGGAGGAACGACACGCCGAGCGAGAAGGCGGGATACCCGAGCCGCATCGTGAGCGTGATGTTCTCCGTGAAGTGAAAGCGACCTCCGACGAACACCACCGGTGAGACCCCGGGATACGCGTCGCGCCCCAGGTCGCCGAGATAGAACGACAGCCCCGGCTCGCCGAAGACCGACCATCGCCGGTGGAGCCAGAAGTTCCACTGCATCACGACCGAGCCGAACAGGTAGTTCGAGGCGTCCCCGTACGTGTCGACCTCGGTGCAGACGCGCGTGCCCGCGGGCCCGTTCTCGAAGCGCCTGCAGTCGCCGCGGTAGTCCCCGTTGCCCCCGTAGTGGATGCCGTCGATGCCGAAGCCGATCCCGACCGAGTCGTTGATGCGCTTGATGAAGCCGTCGGGCGCGAGCTCGATGGTGGCGCGGAAGCCGGCGCCGACGCCCGTCCCGACGCCGGGGCCGAGCGGCTCGAACGGCGCGATGAGCAGGTGCGGCTCGAGCTCGACCTTGTAGTCGGGGCGGTCCCCCGGGCGCTTGATCGTCATCTGCGCTTCCCCGACCTCGGCCCACCCGACGGTCAGCGCCACGAACGAGAGCGCGGCGGCCAGCAGGCGCGGCGCGCGGAGCTGCGATGTCATCGCTGTCTGCATGGTCTCGGTCTCCTCAGCATCCGCCGCACGCGAGCGAGCGGTCCGTGCACAGGACCGGAGCCTCGCCGTCGGGGCAGGTGATGCGGCACTCGCCGCTCACGTTCTCGCAGAACACACGGCACGAGCCCCGGCACTCGATCTCGCAGGTCCCCACGTTCCGGCAGGTCACGACGCTGCTCGACCCGACGCTGACGCCGCACCGGCTCGTGTCGTGGCACTCGTACCGGCAGCCGCGGTCGCAGATGGCCCCGCACGACGCCGTGTTGTGACAGTTGAGATCGCAGTCGTCGCCGCAGGAGGACGAGCACTCGTTGACGTCGAAGCACTCGAACGAGCACCCGTGCTCGCAGACCGCGCCGCAGCGATCCATCTGGAAGCAGCGCTGGTCGCAAGAGTCACCGTCGCAGCCGAGGTAACACTCGTCTCCGTTGGAGCACTCGCACGCGTCTCCCGCCACGCAGGCGCCGCTGTTCCAGCAGCTCGCCAGGCAGAGGCCCGCGAAGAGCATGAGCAAACATAGTGCATAGAAGCGCATGGCCGGGCCAGCATACCGAGCCGCCCGGAAATTGTCACCAAATCCGCGGATGTGCGCCCGCTGCCCGGCTCACCACCGCGTCCAGCGAGAGATTCGTCGCACCCGCGTGAAGCGTGTCTCGTCGCCGGCGAGCCCGAGCCGCTCCGCGATGTGCGTCCCGAGGTGAGGACCCCAGCCGCCGTCGTCGAGCGGCGCCTCCGCGTCCGCGCCGAGGTTGTATTCCCAGCACTGCGCGTAGTGCTGGGAGACGTTCAGGAACTCGAGCGCACAGTTCTCCGGGTGAGGGTCGCCGTCGAAGTCGTGGGACGACCACCCCGAGAGGAAATGCGCGACGTAGATGTCGGCATTCCCCGAGACGTGCGCGGGGCGGAGGAGCTTCATGGTCGCCGAGTCGATGCCTTCGGCGGTCGCGCGCAAGGCCTCCTTGACGGTCCCGTCGATGTCCTCGATCTCGTCGCGGTACTCTCGACCGACGAAATAGAGCGAGCCCCGGTAGAAGTTCTGCGCGATGTCCGGCTCTCCCCGGGTCCCGAGCCGCTCGGCGTAAGGGATGTTCCAGAACGGAAGCGTCGCGCCCGCCTCGGAGCCGACGCTGTTGTAGACGAGCGCCCAGCCGCCGCCGTCCGTCGCCAGATCGCAGTAAGCGGGGAACTCCGGCTCTGGGCCGGGCCCGTCCAGATCGAGGAGAACAACGCCGCTCGGCAGGCCGGGGGGAACGTCGGCGCACCTCGGGTAGACGCACCCCTGGTTGGCCACGCCGTCGCAGTCCTCGTCCTCGGCGGTGTCGCAGCGCTCGGACGCCGGCGACACCTCTCCGGCGCACGGGCCGTATCCGTCTCCCTCCTCGTCGCAGGTCCTCACGCCGCCGCGGCAGGCGCCGCGGTTCAGCGTGTCGGGCGGCCCGCCGTAACAGACGTCCTGGCTCCCGGGCTCGCACGGCCGCCCGCCGCCCCCGCTCGCCGTCGAGCCGCCCCCGCCTGTGCTGCTCGCCGAGGCGCCGCCGCCGCCGCCGCCGCCGCCCTCCGGCTCGAACCTCCGCACCTTCGTCGAGCAGGCCGGCGCGGCGGCGAACAACACGATGGCTGCGCAGCAAGCTCCTGCGACCGGACCTCTGCCGAGCACCATGCGACCTCCGGGGACACGCGCGCGCACCACGCGGCCTTATACACGAGCCGCCTCGCCGCGTGCACCGCCGCGCGCGGATCGCGGCGGGGCGGCGGAGCCGGCACGGCCGACGCGCCGCCGCGTGCCCGTTACAGGGCCAGGGCCCGGGCCGGGGCCTGGCCGCTTTGCAGCGCGAAGGAGATGGCGCTCTGGAGGGTGCTCTTCGTGATGACGCCGGCCAGGTCGAGCCCGAGCCCGACGAGCGTCTGCGCCACCGCCGGCCGGATGCCGGTCAGGATGGTCCTTGCGCCGAGCAGCTGCAGCGCCCTCGCGGTGTCGACGAGCGCGGAGGCGACCCGCGTGTCGATCTCCTTGAGCCCTGTCACATCGAGGATGACGATCTGCGCCTGGGTGGACTGGACTCCGTCGAGCGCGACCGACATCACCTGGCCGATCCGCTCCGAGTCCATCTGACCCACGAGCGGCATGACCACGATGCGATCGGTGATCGGGATGAGCGGCGTCGACATCGCCTGCATCGAGTCGCGGAGCCGCGCGAGCGTCCGCTCGAACTCTCCGAGCAGCTCCCGGTAGGACGTGACGTCGTGGGCGGTGCCATAGACGAGGCGGCTCGCCGGATCCTCGGCCGCGTCCAGGTGCGCGGTCCACGCGAGCCACCTGTAGGAGCCGTCCTTGCACGCGTAGCGGTTGTCGAACCGGATGGTCGTGCGGCCCTGGAAGAGGGCGGTGGCCTCGGCGACCGTGGCCTCGCGGTCGTCGGGATGGACGAACTCGATGAACGGCTTTGCGGTCATGTCCTCGGGGGACCAGCCGAGGGTGCGCTCCCAGGCCGGGTTGGCGTGGCGGAAGTACCCGTTGGCGTCCAGGGTCACGAGCAGGCCCACCGAGACCCGGAACAGCCGCTCGTACACTTTTGCGAGCTGCGCCACCTGCGCGAGCTGCTCTGTCCGCTCGCGGTCGCTCGTCAGGTCGAGCGCCGTGGCATAGATGAGGCGCTCCGAAGGGGGGGCATCCAGATCCACACGGGCGGACCAGCCGAGCCACCGGTACGACCCGTCCTTGCACACATAACGATTGTCGAACCGGGATGTCGCGCGCCCCTCGAACAGGGCGGCGGCCTCGGCGAGCGTGGCCTCCCGGTCGCCTGGGTGGACGAACTCGATGAACGGCCTGGCCCTGAGCTCGTCGAGCGACCAGCCGAGGGTCCGCTCCCAGGCAGGGTTCAGATCGTGGAAGTGGCCGCGCGCGTCCGCGGTAGCCAGGAGCCCTGCCGACACCTGGAACATCTTTTCGTGGCTCAAGCCCATGTCCTCCCCTGTGGCGGCGGCGCGCGCTCCTCGTCGCGACCGCCTGCTTCCTGCGATGTCCCTGCCCGGATGCGGGTGAACGTTGCTCACGCCGTCTGGCCGGAGCGCGCAGGCGCCCGCGTCCAGGCAGCGCGAAGTCGACCCCACCCGTACGTCGAAGCTTGCTTGTCCACGAGATCGATTTTTATGTCAAGGGCGTCGCTGCAGGCGCCCAGAGCCACGAGGAGCGGCCGGGGCCGGGTGTGCGTGTGCGCCGCTGGCTGGCGCCCACTGTCGGTGTCGGCGCGGTTGCCAGGCCCTGGTGAGGCGGGTAGGGTCCGCGCCCAAAGGAGTGGACCATGACCGTCTCTGCGATTTTCAACCCGGCGCGCTGGCGCGAGGTCGACGGGTTCTCGTTCGAGGATCTCACCTATCACCGCGCCGTGGATCAGGGCACCGTGCGCATTGCGTTCAACCGGCCCGAGGTGCGCAATGCCTTTCGTCCCCGCACGGTCGATGAGCTGTACACCGCGCTCGAGCACGCGCGCACGACCTCCGACGTGGGCTGTGTGCTGATCACCGGCAACGGGCCCTCTCCGAAGGACGGCGGCTGGGCGTTCTGCTCCGGCGGCGATCAGCGCATCCGCGGGAAGGACGGTTACAAGTACGAGGGCGAGAGCGCGGGGCACGCGGATCCGGCGCGGCTCGGTCGACTCCACATCCTGGAGGTGCAGCGGCTCATCCGGTTCACGCCGAAGGTCGTCATCGCCGTCGTGCCCGGCTGGGCGGCCGGCGGCGGCCACAGCCTCCACGTGGTCTGCGACATGACGCTGGCGAGCCGCGAGCACGCGATGTTCAAGCAGACGGACCCGGACGTGGCGAGCTTCGACAGCGGTTATGGCTCGGCGCTGCTCGCGCGGCAGGTCGGGCAGAAGAAGGCGCGGGAGATCTTCTTTCTGGGGCTCGATTACACGGCGGAGCAGGCGGCGGCGATGGGGATGGTCAACGCCGTCGTCCCTCACGCCGAGCTCGAGGACGAGGCGCTGCGCTGGGGGGCGCTCATCAACTCGAAGAGCCCGACCGCGATGCGGATGTTGAAATATGGTTTCAACCTGCCTGACGAGGGGCTCGTCGGACAGCAGCTCTTCGCCGGCGAGGCGACGCGGCTCGCTTACGGTACGGACGAGGCTCAGGAAGGCAGGGATGCTTTTCTAGACAAGCGCCGTCCGGATTTCAAGCGCTTTCCCTGGCACTACTGACAGCGCCGCTCCGTGGGGTCGCGGCCGACCCCCCAGGAGGGGCCGGCGAGCGCGCGTAACATCTCGAAAATACATGGGAAATAGGGGGAGACCCGCGGGCGCTGGGCGCGGATCCTGCGACGCTAGCGTTTTGTCTTGTCTGTAAATTTTCGTCTTTGATGTACGAATGCGACGTGTCCACGGTGGCGGCGCGTCCAGCGACGCCGCAACGCGTGATCTCGATGACGCCGCGATGCGTGATCTCGAGTTGACGAAGTCGGGTGATCGCACCGTGCCCGGAGTGCATGTCTGCGCTTGACAATCACACCGGCTCCATTGATGGTTGCGCCGTCGTAACGTTCCGTGCGCATCGTCCTCTGCTGCACGGCTGTCAACTTCATCCGGAGATGCTCATTATGCTTTTTGCTTCTAGGTCGGCTGGTTGGAAGCGCTCATGGCTGTCCTTGGGAGGGTCGCTCCTTCTGGCGCTCGTGGGCGGCCTCACCGCCGTTGGCTGCGGCGACGACAACGCCTCGAACGGCTCGGGCGGCGCGGGGGGCGAGGGGGCCTCGGGCGGCACAGGGGGTGCGGGGGCCTCGGGCGGCACAGGGGGTGAGGGGGCCTCGGGCAGCACGGGTGGCGCCGGTGGCGAGGCGCCGGTCGAGACGGTGCCGCCTTCTGGCACCGAGCTGATCCGTGTCAATCAGGTCGGGTATCTCCCGAGCGCCGCCAAGGTGGCCACGGTCGTCGCCGCGGCGGACAAGCCGCATGCGTGGGAGCTCGTCGACGCCGGCGGCGCGGTGGTCGACAGCGGGGCGACCCGGGTCGTGGGCGACGACGCCGCCTCCGGCGAGCACGTGCACACCATCGACTTCAGCGATTTCACGACCGCCGGCGAGGGCTACAAGCTCCGCGTCGGGGAGGTGTCGAGCCATCCGTTCGACGTGAGCCCGACCGTCTATTCTCAGATGAAGTACGACGCGCTCGCGTACTTCTATCACAACCGCTCCGGCATCGAGATCCTGGAGCAGTACGTCGGCCCGAGCCATGCCCGCCCGGCGGGGCACCTGCCGGACGAGGCGCCGTGCGCCGACGGCATCGGCTGCACGTACTCGCTCGACGTCACCGGCGGGTGGTACGACGCCGGCGATCACGGCAAGTACGTGGTCAACGGCGGTATCTCCGCCTGGACGCTGCTGAACCAGTACGAGCGGTTCGTCGCGCTCGGGTCCACGGCCGGGGACTTCGGCGACGGCAAGCTGAAGATCCCCGAGAGCGCGAACCAGATCCCCGACCTCCTCGACGAGGCCCGGTGGGAGCTCGACTTCATGCTCAAGATGCAGGTGCCCGCCGGCGACGCCAACGCGGGCATGGTGCACCACAAGATCCACGACGCGGAGTGGACCGGCCTGCCGCTGGCGCCGCACGAGGATCAGCAGCCGCGATTCCTGCGGCCGGTCAGCACCGCGGCGACGCTCAACCTGGCCGCCACCGCGGCCCAGGCCGCGCGCATCTGGAGCGAGCTCGACGCCGCGTACTCGGCGAAGTGCCTGGAGGCGGCGAAGCGGGCGTGGACCGCGGCGAAGGCGAACCCGAAGGTCATCCCGAACGAGGGCATGGTCGTGGGCGGCGGCGCCTACGGCGATGGCGAGCTGAGCGACGAGTTCTACTGGGCGGCCGCCGAGCTCTTCCTCACCACGGGCGACGCCGCGTACAAGACCGAGCTCGCGGCGTCGCCGTACGCCGCGGAGCTCATCGGCGTGGACGGCACGTTCAGCGCCATGACGTGGGGCCAGGTCGACGGGCTGGGCGCCATCTCGCTCGCCGTGGTCGAGGCCGAGCACGCCGCGGCGGAGCGCGAGGCGGTCCGGACCCAGCTTGTCGCCCTCGCCGACAAGTACCTCGAGAACATCGGCGCGGAGGGGTACCGGGTGCCCTTCAAGGCGGACCAGAGAGGGTATCCCTGGGGCTCGAACTCGTTCGTGCTCAACAACATGCTGGTCCTCGCCCTGGCGCACGACTTCACCGGCGAGCAGAAGTACTTCGACGGCGTGGCGTCGGGCGCGGATTACCTCCTCGGGCGCAACCCGATGGACAAGTCCTATGTCTCCGGCTACGGCGAGAGCCCGCTCGAGAACCCGCACCATCGCTTCTGGGCTGCCCAGATCGACCCCGAGTACCCGTCCCCTCCGCCCGGCGCGGTGTCCGGCGGGCCGAACTCCGGGCTGGAGGATGACGTGGCGAAAGCGGCGCTCGACGAGACGGAGGAGCGCGCGAAGTGCGTTCCGCAGAAGTGCTACCTCGACGACATCGAGGCGTGGTCGGTCAACGAGATCACCATCAACTGGAACAGTCCGTTCGCGTGGACGGTGGCCTGGCTCGACGAGAAGGCCAAGGCGAGCGCCCAGTGACCTGCAAGCGCCGCGCGGTCGCGTGACCGCGCGGCGCATCCCCGCCGCACCGACAGCACACGCGATCCCGCCCCGCAGGCCCCGCGTGCGGAAAGAAAGACGGCCGCACCGCGCCCGTCGTACACGCGGCCCCGCCGCGCCCGCCGCGCCCGCCGCGCCCGCCGCGCCCGCCGCGCCGGTCGTGCACGCGGCCCCGCCGCGCTCACGGAGCGATTGGCCGCGACAACCGTCCAGCTTCTGCTAGATTGCGCGGCTTTCATGAATCCAGAATCAATGCTCGACGCCTTGCCCGCGCCGCTCGCGGGCGCGCTCGCCCACCGCGGCTTCACCTCCCTCACCTCCGTTCAACAGGCCGTCCTCGCCCCTGAGCTCGCCGGACGCGACCTCCGCGTCTCGTCGCAGACCGGCTCAGGGAAGACCGTGGCCATCGGCCTCGCGCTCGCCCCCCGCCTCGAGCGCGTCCTCGCCGAGCGCGCCGCCGCGGCCGCGCCCGACGGCGCGCCCCGAGCCGCCGCGGCCCCGGCCGCGGTGATCATCGCGCCGACGCGCGAGCTCGCCGCGCAGATCGCCGGCGAGCTCAGCTGGCTCCTCGCGGCCATCGGCGTGCGCGTCGCCTGCGTCACCGGCGGCACGAGCTTCGGCGCCGAGGCGCGCTCGCTGCGCCGCGACCCGCTCGTCATCGCCGGCACGCCCGGCCGCATGGTCGACCACCTGGAGCGCGGGACCATCGATCCGCGCGGCGTCCTCACCCTCGTGCTCGACGAGGCGGACCAGATGCTCGACCTCGGCTTCCGCGACGAGCTCGAGGCGATCGCCAGCAAGATGCCCGAGGACCGCCAGACCCACCTCGTCTCGGCCACCTTCTCGCGCGAGGTCCGCGCGCTCGCCGACCGCTTCCAGCGGGACCCGGTGAGCGTGCAGGGCACGCGCCCCGGCGCGGCCAACGTCGACATCGCGCACGTCGCCCACCTCGTCTTGCCGTCGGAGCGCGACGCGGCGCTCGTGAACCTGCTGCTCCTCGCGCCCGGCGAGCGCACCCTCGTCTTCGTGCGCACGCGCGAGGGCGCCGCCGAGCTCGCGGACAAGCTCACCGCGCTCGGCCTGCCCGCGCGCGCCCTGAGCGGCGACCTCGAGCAGCGCGAGCGCACGCGCACCCTCGACGCGTTCCGCTCGGGCGCCGTCACGACCCTCGTCGCGACCGACGTGGCCGCGCGCGGCATCGACGTGCCTGAGGTCGGGCGCGTCATCCACGCCGATCCCCCGGGCGACCCCGAGATCTTCACGCACCGGAGCGGCCGCACCGGGCGGGCGGGCCGCAAGGGGATGAGCGTGCTGCTCGTCGCGCCGTTCGCGCGCGAGCACGCGCTGAGGCTGTTCCGTCGCGCGCGCGTCGAGGCCACGTTCCGGCCCGCCCCGTCGCCGGAGGACGTGCTGCGCGCCGCCGACGAGCGGCTCGTCGCCGAGCTCGCCGGCGCGCGCCGGGGCGGCGCGGACGACGCGGTCGCGGAGGGCGTGAGCGACGCGGTCGCGGACGACGCGGTCGCGGAGGGCGTGAGCGACGCGGACGCGGACGCGGACGACGCGGTCGCGGAGGGCGTGAGCGACGCGGTCGCGTCGGGCGCGCGCGAGGCCCGCGAGCCCCGCGAGGCCCGCGAGCCCCGCGCGCCGTCGGGCCCCGCGCCCGACGCGCGGCTCAAGCAGCTCGCCGCGCGGCTGCTCGCGGACATGGACGCGACCGAGCTCGTTGCGGCCCTCCTCGCGCGGGCGAAGCACACCGGCCCGTGCGCTCCGCAGCCCGTCACCGCCATCGCGCCGCGGTCCGAGGCGTCTGCGCCGCGCGGCCGCCCCGCCGCGCCGCCGTGGTCCGGGGGCCCGCCGCGCGGCCGCCCCGCCGCGCCGCCGTGGTCCGGGGGCCCGCCGCGCGGCCGCCCCGCCGCGCCGCCGTGGTCCGAGGGCCCGCCGCGCGGTCGCCCCGCCGCGCATCGCGCCGACGGCGAGCCGTCCCCGCGGCTGCCCTTCGTGCCTTTCCAGGTCAACTGGGGGGAGCGCCACGGCGCCGACCCCCGGCGCCTGCTCGCCCTCGTTTGCCGCCGTGGCGGCGTATCGAGCCGTCAGATCGGCGCGATCCGGATCGGCTCCACCGCGTCCGTCGTCGAGGTGGCCTCCCCCGCCGCGCCCGATTTCGCGCGCGCGGTCAACCAGCCGGACGCGCGCGACGCGCGGATCCGGATCGTCCGCGCGAGCTCGATGCACGTCGACTAGGCGGGCTCGGCCGCGCGCCCCGGCGTCGGAGCGCACACGGACGCACGTGGCTCGACCGCGCGCGGATCCAGCGCAGATCGAGCGTGGAGCCCGCGCGGCGCACCGCGACGCGCGCGGCGGCGAGCGCTCGAGCTCGCGCGACGACGACAATCGCCAGCAAGTGCAGGGGTTTCCTGATTTATCGGGGACCTCAGGTGTTGTACAAACGCCGGGTGAACCGAAGCCCGAACATCAAGCCAGCCATACGCCGTCTTGCGAGCCCGGCCGCAGCGCTCGCTGCATGGGTCGGCCTCGCCCTCGCCGGTTGCGGCGGCAGCGTGCCTCCGCCGAACGACCAGCTCGCCGCGTCCCAGGCCGCCATCCGCGCGGCCGACGAGGTGGGCGCCGAGACCGATCCCCAGGCCACCCTCCATCTCAAGCTCGCCCGCGAGCAGCTCGACAAGGCCAGGCAGCAGATGGCGGCCGAGGAGAACGAGTCCGCCCTGCGGCTCCTCGAGCGCGCCGAGGCCGACGCCGAGCTCGCGCTCGCGATCGCCAAGGCGCGCTCCACGCAGGCCCAGGCGCAGGAGGCGCTGAAGCAGGTCGAGAAGCTGAAGCAGGCGGGGGTCCAGTGATGCGCGAGGTGAAGGTGATGGCTTCTGGAGTGAAGAACCTATCGTTGCGGGGCCGGTCGTTCGCGCTCTGCGCCGCGCTCATCGCGGCCTCGGGGTGCAGCGCGGCGATCCCGCCGAAGGAGCTCGTCGACGCCCGCGCCAGCTACGTGCGCGCGGCCCAGGGCTCCGCGGCGAGCCTCGCGCCCGCCCAGCTCGACACGGCGAAGCAGGCGCTCTCCCGCGCCGAGGGGGCGTTCAACGAGGACGCCGAGTCCCAGCAGGCGCGCGACCTCGCCTACATCGCCGATCGCAAGGCGCGGGAGGCCGAGGCGGCGGCTGCGTTGCAGCAGGCGCAGCGCGACAAGGCCGCGGCCGAGGACAGTTTCAAGGAGCTCTCGCAGCAGCAGCTCGCCACCGCGAAGGACGCGCTGCAGAGCGGCCAGCAGCAGATCGAGCGCGAGCGCCAGGCGCGCGCCCAGGCGGAGAGCGCGCGGCTCCAGGCGGAGAGCGCGCGGTCCCAGGCGGAGAGCGCGCGCAGCGTGGCCGAGAAGGGGCGCCAGGAGGCCGAGGCGGCGCGGCGCGAGGCCGAGCGCGTCGCGAACGCGGCGCTCGCGAGCCTGAAGGAGATCGCCGCGGTGAAGGAGGAGAAGCGCGGCGTGGTCATCACGCTCTCCGGCGCGGTGCTCTTCGCCTCGGGCAAGTCCGAGCTCCTGCCGATCGCCAAGGAGAAGCTCAACCAGGTCGCGACCACCCTGAAGGACCAGGGGTCGCCGCCCCTGCGGATCGAGGGGCACACCGACTCGACCGGCTCCGCCCAGGCGAACCGCAAGCTCTCGCTCGATCGCGCCGACTCCGTGAAGGCCCACCTCGTCAGCGTGGGTCTGCCCGCGGACAAGATCTCGACCGTCGGCCACGGGCCGGATCGCGCCGTGGCGGAGAACTCGAGCGCCGAGGGCCGCGCCAACAATCGGCGCGTCGAGATCATCGTCAATCCCACCTCCGCGCAGTGAAGCCGCCGAGGGCCGCGCGCATGCCGGCGGCCCTCCTGTTCCGGTCCGACCCTCACCTCACTGGACCGGGAGAGCGTCGCGGATCCCGGATCCACCGCCCCCGCCCGCCACCCTCGGCACCCCGGCGCTGTTTCCCGGGGTCCTCGATGTCCCGTACGTGATCCCAAGCGCAGCGTGATCGTCGCCGCGCCGGATTGTGCCAGGGAGCGCGGCGGTGATAAGCACGGCGCGTGATCGGACGATTTTTTCGCGGGATCTGGCAGGAGTACGTCCTCGATCTGCGCGACCGGCTCGACGCCGAGGCGGCGCTCCACCGGGCCACCACGCCGGCGGGCGAGGTCACTCGCCGCATGGTGAGCGTCTTTCTCACCGTGATCGGCGTGCTCCTGTTCGTCCGGTTCGCCGGCAACGAGAACGACACGCGCTGGATGGTCCAGGGCCTGCGCGCCGTGGGCCTCGATGACGCCGCGGCGGGGCTCCACGACGCGCTGAACACCTCCCCGGACCGTCGCTTTCACCAGCGGATCGTCTGGGCAGTTAGCCGCCTCACCGGCTACCTGGTCCCGACCCTCCTCGTCGCGCGCTTCGTGCTGCGGGTGCCGATCACGGGCCTCGGCCTGCGCGTCCGCGGGACGGCCCGGCACCTGTCCGTCTATGCCTTCTTCTTCGCCGTCATGGCGCCGATCCTCTACGCCGCGTCGCTCTCGCCGGCCTTCCAGGCGAAGTACCCCTATTACAAGCTCGGGCGGGGCGAGGACCTGTGGCCGTGGTTCTGGGCATGGGAGGCCCTCTACGCCGCGCAGTTCGTCGCGCTCGAGTTCTTCTATCGCGGCTTCTTCATCCACGGCGTCCGCCGTGCGCTCGGCTACGCCTCGATCTTCGCCATGATGGTGCCTTACGCGATGATCCACTTCGGCAAGCCGTTGCCCGAGGCGCTCGGCTCGGTGATCGCCGGGTTCATCCTCGGCACCGTGAGCCTGAAGAGCGGCTCCATCTGGGGCGGCTGCGCGATCCACATCGCCGTCGCGACATCGATGGACCTCCTCTCCCTGTGGCACCAAGGGCGTCTATAGCGACGCCCCGCGGCCTCCGCGATGGAGACCTCCTCCTCGCCGCCAGGGGAGCACCTCAAGAACGAATTCACGGCCCCGCGACCGCAGCCCACGTCGAGGGCGCGCATGCGGGCGCCAATCCCTGCGAGCCGCGACCGGCTGGCAAGGAGAGCCGCCCTTCTTCCAGCGCAACGGTAAGTTTATCGAATCGATCGCTCTGTGAATGCTCCATCGTTCAACTCTGCACGACGTCGCGGTGGAGAGCGTGCACCGCTGCAGGCTCGAGAACGCAAGAACGCAAGAACGCGCGCATTGCCATCGAAAGAAAAAATTTGAACACCCGCGCGGGGCAGGTAATTGTTAAGCATCATGACAAAGTCGCCACGACTCGCGCTCGTCATCGCCACCGCGGCATCCCTCGTGCAAATTGGCTGTGCTGTGCTCCCGGAGGATACGGCTGACGAGCCCATCGGTGCGGACCGGCAGGCCGCGCTCATGGAGAACGGGCTGACGTTCAACGGGCTGACGTTCAACGGGTTGACGTTCAACGGGCTGACGTTCAACGGGTTGACGTTCAACGGGCTGACGTTCAACGGGCTTGTCATGGAGGAGCTCTCGGATCCGCTGGGCCGCATGCTGCTGTCCGCCATCGTGAGCTGCGCGCTCCCCGAGGGGGAGGCCATCGGCCTGAACATCGAGGGCGTCGACTATTCCTTCGAGGGCTCGGTTGGCCTGGCGCCCGAGTGGGGCGAGGACGACGGCGAGTGCGGCGACAACTGCAAGGCCGGGGTGTCCGCGTGCGTGATCTCCCGGGTCAACTACCTCGGCCAGAGCGTCAGGGTCTCGGTCCGGGGGAAGGACAAGGCGCTCGCGAGCACGAGTGAGGAGCGCTCGGATTACACCCAGCGCGAGGGCGCCTATTTCGGGGACATCTTCGCGAGCCCGCAGAAGCTCTATGCCTGCGTCGCGCCCGGCGCGTCGCAGATCCCGCGGGTGTGCGGGCCCTCCATCCAGGGCTGCTCTCCCATCGAGGTGCTCGGGGACTGCGATGACGTCTGCAGCCGGGAGCTCGACGACGGCGCTTACGACAAGTGCAGGGATCCCTCCGGCAAGATGCAGAAGGGCGTCGCGACGGTGTTCCTGGCTCCTTAGTTCTTCAAGCTTCCCCGCTGCCTTGCACCGGCAGCGGCGTCGAGGTCCTTCAGAGGTCCGCCACCGCGTAGGTCATCACCGGCTGCACCCGGCCCTTGACCGTGATCTCGCTGACGGGACGGGTGTTGAAGACCCCCTTCACGAGCTGGTGAGTCTCCTCGCTGAGGAGCAGGCTCACGCCGAGCTCCTTTGTCGCGGTCTCCAGGCGCGAGGCGAGGTTCACGGCGTCGCCGATGACGGTGTACTCCATGCGCGCCTCAGACCCGATGTTGCCCGCGACGACCTCGCCGGTGTGGATCCCGACACCGGTCCTGAGATCCGGGATGCCCCGCGCGGCGAGGCGCCCGTTGAAGCGCACGAGCGCCGCGCGCATGCGGAGGGCCGCGCGCACGGCGCGCACGGCGTCGTTCGGCTTGGGGACGGGCGCGCCGAAGACCGCCATGATCGCGTCGCCGATGTACTTGTCGACGACCCCGCCCTCGTCGAGGATGATGGCCACCATCTCGGTGAAGTACTCGTTCAGGAGCCCAACGAGCTCCTGGGCGTTCATCTTCTCGCTGATCGTCGTGAAGCTCCGGATATCGCAGAAGAGGATCGAGACGGTGAGCGTCTCGCCGCCGAGCTGCACTTTGCCGGCGAGCAGGTGCTCGAGCACCGCCTCGGTCATGTACTTGCCGAAGGTGCTGCGGAGCTTGTCGCGCTCCTTGAGGCCGTCGACCATCGAGTTGAAGCCGGTCGCCAGATCCTCCAGCTCGTCTCCGGTCTTCAACGCCTCCACGTGGACGTACTGCTGGTGCTCGAGCTGCTTGAGGGCGACGTTCACGCGCGAGAGCGCGCGCGACATCGTCGTCGCGAGGCGCGCGCCGAGGATCAGCGCGACGATCGCCGTGAAGGTGAGCACGCCGGCCGCGAAGGTCAGGTTCTGGCGAACGATCTTCCGGACGTCGCTCACGTCGAGCGCCATGACGATCGAGAAATCACCGACCTTGCCGCGCAGCGATCGGGGGGCGAAGCGGGAGAGGGCCCACAGCGAGCTCGCGTCCTCGACGATCGTGGGGTGGGTCTCGTCGCCGATGACGGCGCCCTGGAGCAGCTCGGTCGGGAAACGTGCCGTGCCCGTGATCCTCTTGCCGGACGGCCCGACGAGCGCGATCTCCACGCCGAGCTTCGTCGCCACCTCGCTGAAGTACGTGGGATCGATGGGGATGCAGGCGAGCAGCGATCCCGCGTCGCTCCGCGCGCGCTGGGCGACCATGTACGCAGGCGGCGAGCCGAGCTGTCCATCGCACCCGTGGACGAGCACGTCCCGCAGGTCTTCCATCTCGTCGAGGCCCGAGAGGCCCTCCGCGAGCCCGGGGACCTCGTCCGTGCTCGGCGGCGGCGCGTCGAACCCCCTCGCCGCGACGAGATCGCCGAGCTCGTCGAAGGCGGCGATGGCGACGTTCGGATGAGCGTCGATGACGGCCTCGAGCGCCGTCCCCACGGCCGCCTCGTTCCACAGCCGGAGCCCCTCGACGAGCTCGCGCGTACGAGACGCCTGGCGCGAGCTCGTCGAGACGGCGCGCTGCTGCTGCCTGAGCTCCAGCCGGAAGTTGCGGATCGCCTGCGGGACGCGCTCGCTGATCTGCGCGATGAGCTGCCGGTGCATCACCCACGACAGCACGGGGAGGGCCGCCAGCGTCGCGAGCGACGAGAGCGCGACGAGGACGATGAGCTTCGCGCGAACGGTGCGGAGGCGGAACATGAAGACCCGCATCAGAGCAAAGTCCACCCCCAGTGGATAGCTCTCGGCGGCATCGACCCGGTGCTGCCCGAGCCGGCCGAGCTGCACGGGCGGGAGCTCTCCTCCTGGAGACCCTCATTCGGTATGCTGCTTCGCATGGACCAGCGCCCCGAAGACGCCATCGCCGTCCCGCCGGCGCTCGCCCATCTCCGCCGGTTCCCGCTCGACGGCGCTCTCCTGCTGTTCGAGCGGCGCTCCGGCCTCACGGCGCTATGCGATGGCCCCGAGACGGCTCACCTGCGCATGCGCGCTCCGCGGGTCGTCCAGTTCGCCATCACGAACGCCTGCAATCTTGCCTGTTCCTTCTGCTCGCGCGACGCCGGGGCCGACAGCGTCTGGACCGCGGGCGACGCCTTCGCCATGCTCCGCGACCTCTGCCGTGCGGGCGCGCTCGAGGTGGCCTTCGGGGGCGGCGAGCCGCTCGTCTTCAAGGGCTTCGCCGATCTGGTCCGGCGCCTCGACGAGGAGACCGTGCTCGCCGTCAGCCTCACCACGAACGGCACCGGGCTCACCGATCGGCTCCTCGCCGCGCTCGTCCCGCACGTCGGGCAGATCCGCCTCTCCGTGTACGACGACGTCGACCACCGCCCCGTCATCGCCCGCCTCGCCGCGCGCCGCGCCCGCTTCGGCGTCAACTGGCTCGTGACGCCGGCGCGCCTCGCGCGGATGGAAGAGCTCGTCTTCGATCTGCTCGAGCGCGGCTGCCGCGACGTGCTGCTCCTCTCGTACAACGGCCGCGATCGCGCGCTCCACCTCTCTCCCGCCCAGGCGGCGGACCTCGCGCGGCGCGTCCGGGCGCTCGGCCGCGCGCTGGAAGGGCGCATGACGCTCAAGCTCGATGTCTGCTGGGGCGAGCGGATGGAGGCCGTCCCGCGCCTCTTCGCGCCGGGCCCGTGCCCGGCAGGACGCGAGTTCATCGTCCTGACGAGCGACGGGCGGCTCGCGCCGTGCAGCTTTCACCACGCCTCGTTCCCCGTCGCGACGGCCGCCGAGGTGCTCCGCGTCTGGGAGCAGGAGCGCGCCTCCCTCGCCGCCCCGGCGCGCGACCCCGGCTGCGCCCGGGCCGCCGGGTTCGGCCTCGACGCCGGGCCGCGGAGCCTCCCTCTCGCAGGTTGAACCATGAGAATCCGCCTCTTCAACGCCTTCGCCAGCAACAACAGCGGCAGCTACACCATCGTCGGCTCCTTCCGTGACGCCGCCACGGCCGAGGAGGTCGCGCGGCTCGTGCAGGAGGTCTGTGACGCTCACTCTGCCTGGCTCGCCGCGCGCGACGCGGCGCCGGAGGGCGCTGCGCCCGAGGGAGAGTCACCGCTCGAGGCCTTTGCGCAGCGCGAGGGCCTGCGCGCGGACAACCACGGAGGCGACGGCGACGACTGGCCCCAGTACGGGCCCTCGCCCGCGGCGATCGCGGCGGGCCATCAGGTCATCGTCCACGCGCCGTACACGGTGACGATGCCGCCGGTCTTCGGAGCGCTGTTCTACGCGAAGGGCGGCCGCGTCGAGACGGAGCTCGATCACGCCCACGAGGAGCTGGCCGTCGAGTTCAGCTACTGGCCCGCGGACGTGCGCTGGGACGACCCCGGGGCGGCCGAGCGGTTCGACGCGTTCGAGCGGCGCGTCACCGCCGAGCTCCCCGCCTGGATGGCTCGCCGCGAGCACGACAGCCGGCCCCCGATCGCGCCCGCGTGGCACGGCGACGGATGGAGCTCGCGGCACCTGTCCGCCGTCTTCGACGACCTCGTCGAGGGCGTGCAGGGCGTCCGGCGTCTGGCGCGCGAGCACGGCATGTGCCTCACCGTGCGCGTGACGGAGTGCCCGCACGGCGTGGCCGATCCGTTCGCCCGGCTGCGGGCGCGGCCGAACCCCTGGGGCCCGTTCCACGTGATCCTCTGGCAGATCGGCCCGGACCGGATCGCGGCGATGAAGGCGGTGCGACAGGCCGTCGGCTGCGGCCTCGACGAGGTGAAGGCCGCCCTCGAGGAGCTGCCGCGCGAGATCCTCGTGGATGTGACCGAGGAGCACGCGCGGCGCGCGGCCGACCTGCTGCGGCAGGCCGGGTGCGACGCCGAGGCGGTGGTGCCGGCGCGGCGCTGAGGGGATCGCGGGACGGGAGGGGGAGGACTGGCGCTCTCAGGAGGCGCTCGCCGGCCGGGCAATGCGCGCGTCACGGACAGGGGCGCTCGCTCGGGCGCTCATGTGCTGGAGCAGGTAGCGTGGAAGGATGAAGAACCCTCTGGAGCGTGGAACGATGAGCCACCATGTCCAATTTACTCTGGCGGCGCTCGCGGTGATCGTCGCGGGCTGCGGCGACCCGTCGAGCGCCACGGGGGATGGGGGCGCACCGGCGGGCGGCTCGCCGCCGTCCATGGACGGCGGTGTGTCGCCGCCCACGGACGGCGGCGGCGGCGGCGACGAGGACGCTTCGATGTCGCCGACGGGCACGCTGAGCGCGCGCTACCCGGGCGACGAGGGGATCCGCGGCGACCCGGCCGTGCTCTTCCACGACGACTTCGAGGCAGGGTGGGGGCGCTGGGACGGGCCCACCGCCGACACGCGCACCCTGCACATCGAGGCCGATCCGGCCGCCGCTCACGGGGGACAGGGCTACCTCCGCTCGACCGTGACAACGGCCGACCTCGCGGAGGACATGTACATCTCGTCGTCCACGTGGGTCACCCACGAGCGCGTCGACGCGATCTACTGGCGCTTTCACGCGCGCTTCCCCGAGCTCGCCCCGAACCCGCACCACTGGGTGCGCATGGCGGCGGGCACCGAGGAATGGGACTGGAGCGGCCTCGCGAACACGGTGCCGGCCGGAGACGAAGGCTTCTGGTTCGACTTCGACACGAACACCGATGACGTCTTCAACTTCTACGCCTACTGGTACGAGATGCGCTCCGGCCGCTGTAACGACGGGACCGCCACGCCCGGATGCGCCGGCGATCAGGGGACCACGTATTACTACGGAAACGTCTTCGAGCCGCCGGGACAAGCGTCGTTCCCGCGCGACCGCTGGTTCTGCATCGAGATGCATGCGCGCGCGAACACGGTGGGCGAGAGCGACGGCGCGCTCGCGTTCTGGATCGACGGCGCGCCGATCGGCGATTACCGCCCTGGCTACCCCGACGGCACCTGGCTCCGCGCCCAGTTCCACACGGGAGGGTGCGAGTTCAGCGCGTGCACGCCGCCCGAGCCGTTCGGGGGCTTCGACTTCCGATCGAGCGAGGACGTGCGCTTCAAGAGCTTCATGCTCGACGCGTATTACGAGCGCGACTCCGACGCGCGCCGGCGGGCGGAGATGGAGGAGCGCGGCCTCACCGTCTCCGACGCGCGCACGATCCTGTACGACGATGTCGTCATCGCGACCGAGCGCATCGGCTGCCGCCGCTGAGGCGCGCTCCGCAGGCGCGGCTCGGCATCTCGGGCGCCGCCGGGCGCCGCGGCCCTCGCGGGTTGCCCGCGGGAGGGCCGGCGCGGCGGCTCGGCGGAGGAGACGGCTACGGGAGCTCCCAGTCCTGCGTGGCCTGTCGGCACGCAGGCGCGCAGTCTTCGCCGTTCGGGTACGAGGTCTGGTACCCGGGTGTGAAGCTCCGCTCTCCGAGGGCGGCGCCGTCCCGCCGCGCCACGACGTCGACGCGCGCCGGCGTGCCCTGGATCGCGAGCAGCTGCGTGAACTGCCCGGGGATCGGGACGCAGGATTGCGACACGGAGTCGCGGTCCGACGTCTCGGTGCATCGTGTCACGGGCTGGATCGAGACGGAGACGGTCGGGCTGCACCGGACGAACACGCCGCCGCCGGGCTGCGGCGTGTTCGTCCAGCTGTAGGCGCACGACACCTTGCTGCCATCCACCACGAGATCCAGCGTGTACTCTCCCGCTGCCCAGCTCTTGTCCGCCGTCGCGGCGGTGATCGAGAAGCCGTCGGCGCAGCCCATCTCCGTGCATTGCTTTGTGACGCAGCCGGGCGCGGCGATCAGGGTGAGCCCGGCGAAGAGCGCGGCGGCCTTGCGCGCGCAGGAGTCGAGTCGAACGAGGGAAGAGAGAGATCGATTCATGGGGTCCTCCCGGGGGCCGGGTCAGGCCAGGGTCCTGCCGCCGTTCACGGACAGCTTCTGGCCCGTGATGAACCTGGCGGCGTCGGACGCGAGGAAGGCGACGGCATCGCCGATCTCGTCCGGCGTGCCCATGCGCCGGAGCGGGTTGCTCGCGGCATACGACTGCATGGCCGCAGGGTTCGCGCCCTCGCCGAGGTGGCGCTCGACCGGGACCCAGCCGGGCGCCACAAGGTTGACGGTGATGCCGTGCGGCCCGAGCTCCAGCGCCCACGAGCGCGTGAGGCCGAGCTGGGCGCCCTTGGCCGAGACGTAGCTGGAGAACTCGGGGACACCCTGCTCGAAGACCTCGGACCCGATCTGGATGATCCGGCCCGCGCGGCGCTCCTTCATCCCGGGGAGCACCGCCTGCGCGAGGAGGACCGGGCTCTTCACGAAGAACTCGAGCTGGTCGAGGCAGTGACGCCACGTCAGCTCCTCCAGCTTGACGTGCGGCTGCGGGCCCGTCGCGTTGATCACGAGCACCTCGATCGGACCGAAGCGCGCCCTTACCCCGTCCACGAGGCGGGCGACCTCCTGCTCCTCGCGCACGTCGGCCTGGAACGCCTCGGCCTCGCCGCCGCCCCGGCGGATCTCCTCGACCACGCGCCCCGCCTCCTCGCGGCCGGCGAAGTAGTTCACCGCCACCCGCGCGCCGGAGGCCGCGAGCCTGCGGGCAATGGCGGCTCCAAGGCCGCGCGAAGCGCCGGTGACAAGGGCAACTCGTTTCGACAGATCGTGCGCCATTCAGGCCTCTCCAGGAGATGGGGGATCGCGGTTCGCCCGGCACTGTAAAGGAGATCGACCGCGCAGGCGCGCCTGCGGGAGCCTCCCTGCGCGCGCGGAGCCGCTCGCCGCGCGCGCACAGGGCCGAGGTCGGTCAACGGTTGCGGTACCGATCGAGATCCAGCAATACAGGATTTTTACGTCGTTCGGTCGTGCTGCTGCGCCGGTGCTCCGCCTTTTCACCAGCAGAATTGAAGTTTTTCAACGCAACGCGCTACTGGTCGACCCCTGGGCGTCGTATGCTGGGCCACATGAATACACGCACGTTGCGACAGGCCCTGCGCCCTCTCGTGATGCTCGCCATGGGACCCGTGTTCTGTGCTGCCGTGGGGATCTCGTTGATCCACGCGTGGCTCGACGTGCGGCGCACGTCGCCGGAGCGGCGCCGCTTCGCCCGCGCTGCGGTGCGGCATCGGCTCCAGCGGCCGCGCGACCACGCCCGGCTGTGATTGACACGGTGCTTCCAGGGCGTGGTGCTGGTGCGGCTCAGCGCACGAAGAGCAGCCAGAGGAGCGCCGCGGCGGTCGAGGCCAGCGTCACCGGGACACCGACCCTGGCGTAGGCGCGAAAGCCGATCTCGCGCTCGGCGCCCACGGTCTCCACGACGATGATGTTCGCCACCGAGCCGAGGAGCGTGAAGTTGCCCGCGAGGGTCGACACAAGGGCGGTCGCGATCCAGGCGATGTGCGGATCGGGCTGGCTGCGGATGTACGACTCCGCGAGCAGGATGAAGGGGACGTTCGACACGATCTGGCACCCGACGAGCATCGCGATGCCGAGCCCGAGGAGGCCGAGCGTCGGCCCCGCGGGGAGGTAGGGGCTCGCCGCGCGCAGCGCCTGCTCGGGCATGCCGGTCTTCTGGAGGGCCGCCACGACGATGAAGAGGGCGCCGAAGAACACGAGCACGGTCCACGAGACCTTGTCGAACAGCCCGTTCGCGTCGCGCCGGTGCAGCAGGATCGCCGCGGTCGCCCCGCCGATCGCCGTCCACGCCAGGTTCGCGCCGAGCACGAACAGCACCGACACGACCGCGATGCACGCGAGCGGCACGAGGGCGCTCGGCCGAACGTCCGGCGTACGCGCGGGCGCGGGCAGGGGCTCGGGCTCGGGCTCGGGCTCGGGCAGGGGCGCCTGGACCGCGATGCGGCGCCGGAGCAAGAGGTGCAGCATCACGGCCGTGACGGCGAGCCCGACCAGCGCGGCGGGGCCGGCCTCCAGCAGGTACGTGCGGTACGAGATGCCGGAGAGGTGGCCCACGAGCATGTTCTGCGGGTTGCCGGCGAGCGTGAGCGCGCTGCCGGCGTTGGCGCCCATCGCGAGCGCGAGGAGGTACGGCACCCGATCGAGCCCCGCGCGCCGGGCGGTCCGGTCGACGAGCGGCGCCAGCATCACGCAGACCGAGTCGTTCAGCAGCACCGCCGAGGCGAGCCCGGCGCCCACCGTGACGAGGTAGAGCAGGCGGACCGGCGAGAGATCCCGCCGCGCGACCCACGCGGCGGCGCGCTCGAACACCCCGGCCGCGTCGAGCGACGCCGAGAGCAGCATCATGCCGAGCAGGAGGCCGATGGTGTTCGGCTCGATCGCCGCGAACGCCTCGTGCGGCGTCAGGCCGGCGCCGGGATCGATCGCGCTCAGGAAGACCATGGCGCACGCGCCCGCGAGCGCGCCGGCCGGGCGCCCGATGGGCAGGATCGACAGGCGCCGCGCCGCGATGAGGAGGTACGTCGCGGAGAATACGAGCAGGACGGACCACACGGCGCGGCATCTGAGCGGCCGGGCGCGCGGCTGTCAAACGGAGGCGACGCAGCGGTCTCGCCGCCGGCGCGCATTCCGGGTAAGCAGCGACGGCCTCGCACGGGCGCGGGCGGCGCTCTCCCGGGGTCCGCGGGGGCGCTCTCCCGGGCTCAGCGGGGGCGCTCTCCCGGGCTCAGCGGGAACGCCAAGGCATGGGCAGGCAGCTCTCGACCCCCACCGCGATCCTCCTCGGCAGCGCCCTGATCGCCGCCGCGGTCTACCTCGGCCTGCGCCACGGCCCGGCCGCCGTCGCCCCGGACGCGCGCTCCGCCGGGGGCACGGCCGCGGACCGCGCCGGGCCGGGGTCCTCCGCCGGGCCGGCGGAGCGCGCCCGCGCGTCCGGAGAGGTCGCGCCGGGGCCGCAGCGCGCGCCGAGCGTGCCGCGCGAGGAGGTCGCGAGGCAGGCCGCGCGGGCGCTCGACGCGCACCGCCCGGCCCTGGTCGAGCGCTGCTACAGGCCGGCGATCGCGGCGCAGCCGGCGCCGCGCGGGGTGAAGTACGTCTTCAACCTGACGTTCGACGCGCAGGGCCGGCAGATCGCGCGCGGCATCCTCGAGGACCGCGAGACCTCGCGCCCCGAGATCACGGCCTGCCTGGTCACCGCGCTCCCGCCGGTCGCCGTCGCGCCTCCCGGAGCGAGCGTGCGCGTGGACGTCCCGTTCTCGCTGCCGTGACGGGCGCCGGGCCCGACGGGGCCGCGACCTCGCGCGTCGCCCTTGACGCACCTGCCTGAACGCCCGATGCCGGAGCGGTGACGCCCGACCAAGCCTTGAAGGAAGCGACGACCGGCGCCCTTCGCCCGGTCTACCTCGTGATGGGGGAGGAGCGCTGGCTTGTCGATCGCGTGGTGAGCGCGATCCGGGAAGCAGCGTCCAAGGGCGGCATCGCCGGCTTCAACGAGGACAAGTTCACCGCGGGCGACGCGCCGATCGAGTCGGTCCTCGGCGCCGCGCGCATGCTCCCGATGATGGGCCCGCGCCGCTTCGTGATGGTCCGCGGCGTCGAGCGCTGGGAGAAGAAGGACGACGGCGACGACGGCGAGGGGGACGACGAGCGCGGCGGCGCGGGCGGCAAGCGGGGCGCGTCGAAGCAGCTGAGCCCGCTCGACGCGCTCGCCGAGTACGCCAAGGCGCCCTCGCCGAGCGCGGTCCTCGTCCTCGTCGCGGCGAAGCTCCACGGCCAGCGCCGCCTCGTCACGTCCGCCAAGAAGGGCGACTTCCTCGTCGCGTGCGAGCCCCTGAACCGCCGCGCCCTGCCCGGCTTCATCACGTCGATGGCCCGCGACAAGGGCAACCCGATCTCGAGCGACGTGGCCGACCAGCTCGCCGAGCTCGCCGGGCCCGAGCTCGGCTACGTGGTCGACGCGATCGAGCGGCTCTCGCTGTACGTCGGGCCGAAGCAGCCGATCACCGAGGACGCGATCGCGCAGGTGGTCATCCGGGTCCGGCAGAGCACGGTCTGGGAGCTCATCGACGCGCTCGGGCGGCGGCGGCTCGACCGCGCGCTCGCGGCGCTCGCCGACGCGTACGACCCCCGCGACGGAGGGCTGCGCCTGCTCGGTGCGGTCTCGTGGTCGGTCCGCCAGATGGTGAAGTTCGAGTCGGCGCTCGCCACGGGCGCGAGCCAGGCCGAGGCCGCGCAGCGCGCGGGCGTGGCCCCCTTCAAGGCGAACGACGTGGCGCAGTCGATCCGCCAGCTCCCGAAGGGCGCGCTCGCGGGCTGGATGCGCATGCTCGCCGAGACAGATCTCGCGCTGAAGAGCAGCCGCCGCCCGGCGCAGGCGGTGCTGGAGACGATGCTGATCGAGATGTGCTCGCGCTGAGCGGGAGAGCGCGGGCCCTCAGGCGGGCTTTCGCGCCCAGGCGCCGAAGACCATGTCGCTGATGTACGTGGCGTTCGCCCTGGTTCGCTCTTCCACGAGGCGCTCCGCGAGCGTGTCGACGTCGATCTCGGCCTCGGTCGCGACCCCCTGCTGCAGGATGCGAGGCAGCATCGCGCGGACGATGTCCGCGGTGCGGTAGCGCGTCTGCGGCGTTTGCACGACCGCCTCCGCGCGCACGCTCACGACGGTGAGGCCCGCCTGCTCGAGCGCGGACGCGAGATGAAAGCCCATGTGGATGTCGGCGCCCTCTCGCTCCACCGTCCCCCACGTCCATTGATGCGTGCGCTCGTGGAGCGGCAGGGGCTCCACGGATGCCGGCACCATCGTTGTGTCGTGCTCCTGAAAGACGACAAGGCCGCCGGGGTGCAGGGCGCGGGAGAGGCTCTTCAGGGCCGCCACCGCGTCGGGCTGGTACATCAGGACGCGTCTGCCCACGATCGCATCGAAGAGGCCGTGCTCGGGCGCCAGCGCGCCCAGGTCGACCTCGGCGAAGGTCATGTTCGAGAGGCCGAGCTCGCGCGCCCTGTCCCGAGCCGCCGCGAGCGGACGCGCGTCGCGATCGATGCCCACGACCTGCCCTTGCCCCCCGACGAGCTTCGCGATCCGGAACGAGACATCCCCGGGACCGCAGCCCACGTCGAGGACGCGCATGCCGGCGCCGATGCCCGCATCGGCCAGCAGGCGATTCGTCATGTCGCCAACCACGTCTGTCATCGGTCCACTGTCCTTCGCTACGTTCGCCATGCTCGAGTCGTAGCGCGAGCGGCACCTCCGCTGCAGGGCGCCGTTTGTTGCCGGATTGGCGTGTCTTTCGATCCGGGGAGGGGAGAAGAGGGGAAGGGAGCGGAGGGGAGAAGAGGGATCCCGGGGCGGGGCCTCATTCCGAGCTACTTCCTCTACGGGCCGGGCGCCAGGAGCTTGCGCGGGTCGTAGTAGGAGCGCAGGCGCTTGATCTTCGGCGTGTCCGGATCGATCTCGAAGTGCTCCGACTGAACGACCTCGCCGACGGGCGATGGGAAGCGGATCAGCGTCGCCACGCAGTGACCGTCGGGGCTCAGGTAAGTGGCCTCGACCGTCAGGTGCTTCAGGTAGGGCGCGAAAGCCGTCGCGGCCTTCACCGCATCCTGACCGCGCAGCGGGCCCCCATACTTGGCATGCACCATGGGGCTCTCGACGACGAACTCCTCATGGAAGACCGCGGCCAGCGCGAGGGCCACGGCGTCCGATTCGCCGGCGCGAAAAGCATCATAGTACGACTCCACGACCGAAAGCGCTCGCGGTGTTGCCATTTCGACTCCTCCCTTGCCGCCCTCAGGAGCGGCTGAATTTTCGACAGAGGTCAATTGAACCAATTCCTATACAAGCTCACGAGGGTGGGAGGGTACGCCTCCCCGCCAGGGCAAGCGCACCCGTGGACGAGATCCACCTCGGGAACGCGTGGTCAGCCCTCGACAGGGGCCAGGCGCACGCGGAACGCCGAAGGGTACCCGTGATGGCGCGGCGTGGGATCGATCCGGTTGGGAACGCCGGCCCGCAGCAGCTGTTTGACGGCGATCGAGATATGCAGAATGGCTACATACTTGCCGTGGCACGTATGGATCCCTGACTCCCAGAACAGGTAGTTCTTGCTCGCCAGGCGTCCGGGCTTGAACTCGTCCGGGGCCGCGATGTGCTCTGGGTCGTGCATCGCCGAGGCGCTGCACGCCATCACCAGCGCGCCGGCGGGGATCTTCGCCTGGTGATGCGTGCCAAGCCCGACCGTGTATTCGCGCACACAGCGGCTGGTGACGCCGACCGAGGGGGGACGGAAACGTAGCGCCTCCAGCACATAGCCGGTTATGGCGGCGTCGTCCGCGACATTCGCCACGTTGAGCGCCTCGCGCAGCACGCGCGGGCGCCTCATCAGCTCGACCAGAACGTTGACGATCGCGCCGCCGCTGAGATCCACGCAGCCCATGAGAAGCCCCAGGATCACGTCGCGGATCCCCTCGTCGCTCTCGTAGGTCTCGGGGACCGCCTGCATCAGCAGGTAGCGGTCCATCACCGAGGGCTGCTCTGGCGGAGGCGAGTGTGCGAGCTGCTTCTTGCGCGCGGCGATGATCGCGTCGATCATGGGCAGCGCCTCCTGACGGGCGGCCTGCGCCGCCCCCACGGCTGCCGGATCATTGGTCGGATTGAGGAAGATGTCGTGGAACAGCGCGTGGGTCCACGCCACCACCTTCTCGGTCGGTATCTCGCCGACGCCGAGATATCGCGCCATCGCAGCGGCTGGCACCTTGAGCGCATATTCCCCGGCGAGGTCGAACGGCCTGTCGATGCCAACATGGGTCAACAGCCGGTTCGCCTCCTCGATGACGAATTGACGGTAACGGGGCAGATCGGCGCGAGGAAACGCCAGGCGGAGCAGCGACTTCTCCTTCTCGTACTTGGGCGAGTCGTTCATAGCCAGGATATTCTGGCCCACGTCCTCGATCAGCTTGGGCGCGATGTTGTCGACCGTGAAGACGTCGTTGGTGCTGAGCACCTCCATGACATCGTTGTATCGAGTCACGAGCGTGAGGGCTGGGTTGGCGAAGACGGGCCGCTCGCGTCGCAGCTGGCGGAGGAACGGGAGCGGCTCTTCTTTCAGCCACTTGAAGACCATGCCGGCCTCGATCTGCTGCCGTTTGACCGGGTCGTTCTCGTCCAGGAGCGCGCTGTGGAGGGCTTCGAGATAGTCAAAAGGCGCCTTGGAAGAGTCCGCCTTCTCGTCGTGTTCGTCGTGCTCGTCTTCTTCGTTGCAGATGCTCATGGGGCGAATTCCTTTCTCGCGGGTCGATCAGATCGCGACGCTCTGGGGGACCATCGAAGGGAGCAGGTACATATACGGTTGCTCGCGGGTGCGATTGCGCTCGGTGATCTCCCGCTCGATGTGGACCAGGCGCTCGCGGTAGCGAGCGAACGCCTGCTTTGCCGCTGGATCCTGCAACATGCACTTCATCGTCGTGAGGCTCGCGCTGGTCAGCGGTGGACCGATGCTGAGCGAGCGACTGAGCACCATCTGGCGAATGCTCTGTGTCCGCCCCGGGAGACGCTCCAGCGGCTTGAACTGTCGCTTGTCGTCTCCGTTCAGGATATCGCTGTAGGGGCGATAGGTGGAGAACTGAGCATTGGGGATCCAGGTATAATAATCGGCTTGGCCGAAGTTGACGGCGGCGTGGTACGCGGTCGCCGTGAAGATGATGTTGGTGACGATGGCGACCAGGTCGTCGAGGTTCGTGAGCGTCTTGAGCTGATCGGAGCTCTCCGGCGGGAGCAGGCCGTTCACGTCGCCAAGATCAGGAGACGCCAGCTCTTGAACCCACCTCTGCAGGCTGGCGTCGCTCGCCAGACATCGTGGCGTCGGAAAGGCGACCTTCAAGACCTGTTCGACGTACTCCTGGATCGCGGTCCAGTGCAGCAGCGCATCGTCGCGGTAGTGATAGTTTTTCAGGTCGCCGACGTCGCGCGCTGACACATCGTAGGGAAGCGCGCTCTCGAAGAACCGCCAGGGCTTGCCGCGGTATCCTCCGATGCCCGAGCCGGCATAGGCGCGCCTCAGGAGCTCGAAAGAGCCCTCGCTGGCCACGGCGCTGGTGACGCCGAAGAAGCGCCCTCGCCCCAGGAACCGCCGGCGAGCCAGCTCGTTGATGGCCAGGGTGTTGAAGAAATGCGGCCTGAGCAGCTGATGGAGCGGATGCGTCGCGGGCAGGTTGCGGTAGGTGCTCACCGCGAACGGCTCCATGATCAGGTGCGAGAAGAGTAAATGGGTCACTTCGCCCTGGTAGATGGCGTCGGTGCTCGCGACGGCGATCTTGGCCGTGAGCCAGTCGTCCGCTGGGCCGAGAGGGGTGAAGATCTTGTCGGGCGGCGCCCCGTCCCCGCCGTGCGAGTGCGCCAGTCGTATGGCCACGGGCAAGAGCTCGCCGGCCGCGTTCTGGTGCAGCATGCACGTCGGAGCCAGCGGGTACTTCCCCAGCTCTTGCTGCACGTCGGTGTCGACGATGCCCTTGAAGATGCGATAGTCGATGGAGTAAAGCTTCCCGCTCTCGCACAGCATCTCCAGCGTGCGACCGTCGGCGAGGGTGATCGGCTGGGGCTCGGCGCCGCTCAGGAACTCGCAGAGATCGCGCGGCGTCGCGCGGCGGATGTGCGTCGGATTGATCCCCACCAGGCGCTGCCGCCCGAACTCGGCGTCCTCCATCCAGCGCGCCGCTACCAGGGGCCTCCGCATGAAGGTCCACGGCTTGAAGAACTCGTCGAACTGGTCGAAGGTCTCCCAGTCATCGACGGACTCGAAGATGGCGCCCAGCCCGAGATCGGACGTGGCCTTGATGATGAACTTCCCCTCGCGATAGCGCTTGTACCCGTACGCGAACAGGTGAAGCGCCTGCGCGATCTGCAGCCCGGCCGTGTCCTTCCACTTGCCGAGGTTGAGCGCCAGGATCTTCGCGACGGGAAAGCCTTCCCCCGGCGGTACGAAATCGCTACCAGCGGGCAGGTTGGACCCGAATTTGCGCCAGTTGGGTGTCGAGCTGGGCTCCATCATACTCGTGCTCGCTTCTTTGTCTTGGGCAGATAGTGGATTGGGTGGTTCAAGCAAACATCACTCAGCGTCACAGCGGTTTGGGCGCGCGCGGGGATGCTTCCGTGTCAATCGCAACAGGACTCAGTGGCTCCAGCGCCGTCCCCCGTCCTCGCCCTGCCCCCGCAGCCGATCGCGTCGCCCTTCGATGTAGAACCGGCGAGTCGCTGTCCTACGAAAGGTTGCCGCGCCGGGTTGCACCTTGCCGAAGCATACAGGTGCATCTCGAAGTGGTTAGGAGACCGTAGAGCGTTCGCACATGTCAAGCCATTTCGGTGGCGAGCCTTCGAGCGCCCCGCGCGTGCTTCAGTCCCGACGCGCCGCTGCCTCGAGGACCACGAAATGTCGTATTTCAAAAGGATTTCGCGCAATGGCGCAAGCTGCGCGGCGTCGGATTCGCAGGAGTTCGACGCGCGTGTCGTCGCCGCCCTCGCGCGATTCATTCCGTCCCGGACGACTGGTCGAGATCGGGACACCTCGCAGCGTTGTGCATTGAGCTGTGGAGTGAACGCGGCCCCTCAGCGTGACGAAGGTGATCCCCGGGGAGTCCGTCAGGACCTCCTGGTCGCCTTCTCCTGCGAGGGGCGCGGCCTCTGCCCGAGTTGCGGTGCGCGGCGGATGTAGAGCACGGCGGCGCACCTCGTGGCCCAACTCGTCGATCGCGTACTGCCAGCGGTACCGGTGAGACAATGGGTGCGTTCGCTGCCATTCGAGATCCGGCGCGTAGCTGCATTTCGCGCGGAGGTCGCAACGGCGATGGGGAGGATCTGCGCCGGAGTGCCGTGGTGCCCAGGCCAGAGCGGACTCGGTGTACCGGCGACAGATGCCGGCCCGGGGTGGGCCTCGGAGGACGCGCCGGCTACGGCGCCTCGAGCACCGTGCGCGACTCTTTCGCCTGGATCACGTCGGGGAGCAGGAACGGCACCAGGTGCGTCTGGTTCTTTCGCCAGAGCTCCGCCTGATCGCGGAAATGTGGGCTCTCGGCGTCCCAGACATTGCCTCCGGGAATGGCGTTCCACGCCTTCGGCCCCGCCGGGTCGAGCTCCACGACGAGCCGTTGCGACGGGCCGTGGACGTACCGGAAATCCGGTGACTCGTCGAGCGCCCACGAGAGGCGGTAATCCGAGGAGTCCACCGCGAACTCGTCGCCGCCGCGCGGAAAGCCGCCGCTCCAGAGGGGATCGCCTGGCGGAGGGATGCTGAGGCTGCTGAAGAGGGGGACGAGCGCGTCGAAGGTGACCGTGTGAAAGGCGCCCCAGCGGGGCGCCGCGGCCCCGGAGCCGCCCTGTTGATCGAGCCAGGCGAGGGCGTCGAGCAGGGCGCGCAGCACGCGCTCGTCCCTGGACTCGACCGCTGGCGTGCCCATGTCGTCCCACAGCGTGCTGTCCTGCACGGCCGGATCGAAGGTGGCGAGCTGCTCCCGATCGGCGGAGAACAGGTGGAGGAGCGCCTTCGCCGACAGCTCCCGGGAGAACGACGAGAAGCCCAGCTGGCCGAGCTCGTCGCCCAGCACCCGGCGCACCACCCGGACGAGCCAGAGGTTGAAGACCAAGGTCGCCTCCGAGGCGCGGGCGTCGATCGCGCCGGGGCCATCGCCCTCGTTTGCGAGCGGCATGGCGGTATCGAGATCGATGCCGGCGGCCGCCTTGTAGTCCGCCTCCTTGCCCCAGCCGTCGAGGAGCGCCCGCAGGGCGGCGAGGCGCTGCGGGTCGTATGCGGCGTCCGCGAGGGTCGCGCTCAGATCGGGGTGAGTACCGGGCGTCGCGCGCTCCTCGTCGGCGCGGTCCATGGCGCGGAGGAGGTGAGGCACGAGCCTCGCGCCGAGCGCCGACTTGATGTCGCCCTGGATCGCCGCGCAATCCTCCGGCGACAGAGGCCCCTCGTGGGCATCGATCCGCTCCTGGATGCGGCCCTCGCGAAACCCGATGTCGAAGCTGCAACCCAGGTACATGGGGGTGCCGTCGGGGAGCGCGCCGTTCGATGGATCGTTGTCCAGGGAGTCCCCGATGGGGTCGTTGTTCGCGGTGGCGATGTATCCCGCCGGCGGGTTCTTCGCCCGGGGGATGAGGTGCTCGGGGAGCGTCCCGGTCCACTCCGCGGTCCCGTCGCCGGGGAGCACCATGCAGGGGAGGACGCCCGTGTAGGTGGCCGCGTCCCAGGCGAACGCCTCACGAGACCGCGTCGGGATCGCCGCGTGCGTCGTCCAGAGGATGTCGCCCGCGGCGTCGCCCATCACCCAGTTCTGCGCGCCGACGCTGAATTTCGAGAGCGACTCCTGCGCATCATCGACCGAGCGAGCGCGCAGCAGGCCGAAGAGGGCCTCCAGCTCCTTCGTCGGCTCCAGCCCCGTCCAGCGGACGCTGAGCGCCCCCACGGCCGGGTCCGGATCCACCACCGCGTGGTCGACGAGGGTCGGCAGGAGCGGGCCGTGATGGGGCACGATCGGGACACGGTAGGTATAGGGCTCCCTGCCAGCGATCGCGATGACCTCCTCGACCGTCTGGAGGGGCACTGGATTGCCCTTGAAGAGCACGGCCTTGCCGTCGGGCGTGAGCTCCTCGGCATAGACATCGGTGACATCGTACATCGCGACCGTCGCTCCCCACCCGACGCGCTCGTTGTGGCCCAGGATGATCCCCGGAATCCCGGGGAAGGTGACGCCCCCGACGTGAACATCGCGGCTCGCGTCCTTGCCCTCGGGCGCGGTGACATGGATCGAGACGGCATACCAGACGGCCGGCGCGCTCAGCGACAGGTGGGGATCGCTGGCCACGAGCGCGTGCCCCGTCGCGCTCCGGCTCGCGTGGATGGCCCAGTTGTTCGACCCGAAGCCCTCCGGGGCGACCTTGCTCCTGGCGCGCTGGACCGCGCTCAGATAGCCGGTCAGCGACGAAATGAGCTTCGCGCGGCCCGGCGCGGCGCGGCCCGGTCGTCGCGCGCGAGACGCTCTCTTCGCCGCCTTGTCCTCCGCCTTCTGCGCCTTCTCCCGCGCCGGGGAGGCGGGGTAGCCGCTGCTTGTCACCGCGGGCTCGGAGGGGGCGAACCTCAGGAAGTCCCGCTCGAAGCCGGCGCGCTTCTGCGCGAGCGGATCGGCGCTGCTCGACGCGAACGTCGTCCGGGCGGCGTCGAAGAACTGCTGCATGGTGATGTCCAGCTCGGCGTCGAACGACAGGAGGTAGCTCTGGAAGCGGCTGATCACGAGCGAGTCGACGCCGCTCCAGTCGGTGAACGCCTGGGCGGGTATCCCCATCGCGCCTTCGGGGGGGAGGATGTCGCCGGAGCGGATCTTCCTGAACACCTGGGTCACCCCGTCCGCGTACGCGTCGAGCATCTGGCGGAGCTCCCCCGCGGGGAGCGCGTCGTACTGGGCCCTGGCGATCCGACCGAGCCCGACATGGCGGAGAGCGATGTCCTGATCGATGGTGGTGGGATCGAGGTCGCCGAAGAGCTCTGCGAGCCTCCCCGCGGCGGTGCGCCGCAAGATCTCGAGCTGAAGCGCGCGGTCGCGCGCCGTCAGATACCCTTCGACGCGCATCGCGTCCACGAGGTCTTCGGCATAGATATGGGGCCTACCGTCCCTGTCCTGGACGACATCGACGGCAGAGAGCAGGCCGTCGATGGTGAGCCGCCCGTCGACGGGCAGATCCGGCCGATCGCCGAGTGGACCGAACGTCGCGGAGGAGGGCGGGCTGCCGTCGGGCGCGCCCGCGTCGGGATCGCTGGGCGGGCCCGCGTCGGGCGCGCTGCTGCCGGGACCAGGGTCGTCCGAGCACCCGAGCATGCCCGTGAGCCCGGTGACCAGGGCGAGGACGCAATGTGCCGAAGATAATGACAGTCGCATGAACGCTCCTTGGTAGGATGGGCAGGCAGGCGAACGGGTCCGGGAGGCCACGCAAAGTAATCTGAAGGGTCGCTCCCCCGGGCGGCACGAAGGGCAGTGAGCTGACCGATCGGGGCGGCGGGGAGCACGCCATCGTCGAGATCAGACGCAACTCTGCTCGAATTCTACCCGGCGAGTCCGTACCCACGGCTCGTCGACGCCGTTCACACGAGACAGCGAGCTGGAGTTCGCGCTGCGCTCGCATCCCGCACGTTCATCCAGCGGATTCGCCGAGGAGCGCCTCGAGCGCGCCGTTCTCCCGGAGGTCGCTGAAGCTGTGGGTCGGGGCGCAGGCGGCGAGCTCCGCGAGGGCGTAGGTGCCGGTGGCCACGGCGATCGACTCGGCGCCGATCGCCCGGGCCGCGGCGATGTCCTTCGGCGTGTCGCCGATGACCACGACGCGGCACGCCTCGAGCGGCGCCGCGAGCCTCGCGGCCCCGCGCGTCGCGCCGATGCGCAGGAGCTCGTCGCGCCGCTCGTGATCGCAGCCGAAGCCGCCGAACGCGAACCGCTCGTAGATGCCGACGCGCGTGAGCTTCGCCTGCGCCCCCGCGCGGACGTTCCCCGTGCCGAGGCCGACGGCGCACCCCGCCCGCCGGGCGGCGGCGTCGAGCGCCTCGACGACGCCGTGGTGGACCCGGGTCTCGTCGGCGAGCGACATCTCCTCCGCGAGGAGCTCGACGTAGATCGCGAGGAGCGCGTCGATCGCGCCCTCGGTGACCTCGCGCCCGAGCGCGTCGAGCCCTGCCCGGAGGATCGCCCTGTCGGTCATGCCGGCGAACGAGAACGACTCGCACGCGTCGGGCCGGCCGGCATACCGGGCGAACGCACGCTCCATGGCGCGCCGGCCCGCGCCGCCGGTGGAGAGCAGGGTGCCGTCGATGTCCCAGAGGAGGACGGTGGGGCGCATCTCCCCATGGTAGATGCGGCGCGACGCGAGGGCGAGCGCGGAGGCGCGGCGAGCGGTCCTCGGACGGCCTCATCGGAGCGGGGCGATGGCGCGCCGCCCGGACAGGCGCGGCGTTCGCCCGGACACGCGCGCCGACGCGCCCGGTCGCAGGCGCGTCCTGCGGCCGGCGCGGGCGTCCACGCGGCTGGCCGCAGGACGCGCTTGCGCCGCAGGGCACCACAAGCATCTCGGCCGAGGCGCGATGGACGCCTCACCGCCGCTGATCGGAGAGTCGGAGAGATTTTTTTGAGGGCTGGACCAAAAAACAGAGAATTGGAGCGCGCTCTGCGTAATGCATGTGACGCGCGCGACGTCTGCTTTCCCGCGCGCTTCGAGCGCAACCGCGCGTCGATCTCTGCTAAGAGAGGCCTGTCGAGGGCGGGAGATCGCGTTGGGCGGCTCTCGGTGCGGGTCGTCGGCGCCGGGTCGAGCGACAGGGCGCCTGCGAGCTCCTCGCGAACTGCACAGGGCGCCGGTTGCGCGGAAGACGCCCGGGAGACGAGACCATGCGACGCTCGCTGCACAGCCCGATCACCGCCGTCCTGCTGTTGCTATGGGGCCCGGCGGCGGCGGAGGCAGAGCCGCTCCCGCGGCGCCCGCCGCCGACCGGACCGGAGCAGGAGATGCTCGACGAGGCGAAGCGGCTCGTGGACCAGGGGCGAATCGCGGACGCGCGCGACATCCACCTGACGCTCTGGCGGCTCACGAGGAGCGCCTCCGACGCGTTCCGCGTGGGGATGCTGTCGTTCCGGTTGCGCGAGTTCCCGAGGGCGGCGGAGTTCCTCTCGATCTACTTCGACATGGTCGGCACCCCCGAGGCGCCGAAGATCTGGGTCCCGCCGGGCTTCAAGGAGAGCTATGACCTGGCGCGCGCCAACTTCGCCGAGGCGCGACGGCACGTCGGGGCGCTCGATGTGCGCGCGAGCGAGCCGGGCGCTGCCGTGCTCGTGGACGGGCGGCAGGTCGGCGTCTCCCCGCTCCCGCGCCCGGTGTACGTCGCGCCCGGCCAGCACCGCGCGAGCGCGCAGCTCGCCGGGAGGCAGGTCGAGGTGCCTGCCGCCGTCGACGCGGGCGGCGAGCGGACCGTATGGCTTGTGCTCCAGCGCGCCGGCGCGGAGGCGCCCGCGCGACCCCGGGCGAGCACGGCAGGCGATCTGCCCGGCGCGGCGCCGCCTCGGTCTGCGCGCGGCCCTGAGCTGCGCTGGTGGACCGTGGGCGGGCTCGCGGCCACATCGGTCGTCCTCGGCGTCGTCGGGGGCGTCTCGGTCGCGGAGGCCAACGACGCGGCCGGCGACCGGGACGCCGCCTTCGCCCGGGCGCACCGGGAGGTCTTCCGTTGCCGGCCGGGGTTCCCGGCCTGCGACGCCCACGCCGAGGCCGACGGGCGCACGAGGACCTTCACGGCCCTGTCGGTGGGCGCCTTCCTCGGGGCCGGCCTTTCAGCCGGCGGCGCCGTGGCCGCGGGGTTCCTGCTCGCGCCGGAGGCGAAGGTCCGCGTGGGGGCCCTCGAGGCCGCCCCCGGCGCCGAGCTCTCCTTCTCGTGGTAGCGCCCCACCTCGCACCGGCGTGCTCCCGAGCGCGGCGCCGGGTTCATTTTCAGGAGCGTTGATCCATTTTTGTAGAGAATTTTGGCGCACTCAACGTAATGCTATCTACACTCGCGTTTCCATACCTGCTCCGGATCTCCCTGTCCGCTGCACGAGGACGCCTGGTATCGTGGCGCGCATGTGGAAGCGGCACCTGTGTGCCTCCTGCGCGGTGTTCCTGGCAGGTGTCCTCTGGGCGGCCTGCAGCGGTGACGCCTATGTCGACGTGGAGCAGGATCCTCCTTGCGACTCAACGAAGGAATGCGCGCCCGAGGAGACCGGAACGCAGTGCATCGACGGGCGCTGCCGGTGCTCGGATCCCGAGGAGGTGAGCTGCTGTGAGCCTGGCGCCACAGAGGAAGAGGGCGATCCCTGCAATCGGGCGTGCCGGCCCGTTGGCGAGTGCAACGCCACGCGCTGCGAGGCGACTCGGGACTGCCTGGGACCCGTGGATCCACGGTGCGGTCAGGCTCTGTGCGTCGCCGGAGTCTGCAGGTTGGCCCTGCGCGAGCAGCTCGACCACCAGCTCCCTGGCGACTGTCGTATCGTCAAATGCGGAGATGCAGGGGAGATCCGGGTCGAGCATTCGGGGAGCGACGTCTTCGACGACGGCAACGAGTGCACGATCGACGGCTGCACAGACGGAGCTGGCTCGCACCTGCCTCAGCCGACCGGGGCGTCGCCGGAGACGTCGGGGTATTGCAAGGGGGGCAAGTGGGTTGGTTGTCTACGAGATGAGGACTGTGGAAACCCATCCTATGCATGTTCCGCGTCCGGCAGGTGCGTCCATGAATGGTGCGAGAACGGCATCCTGGATGTGTCCTCCGGAGAGACCGCGCTCGACTGCGGCGGCCCCTGCGATCCCTGCGAATCCGGACAGCCGTGCGACAGCGACGACGATTGCGTCGAGCAAATCTGCGCCGAGGACGGGACGTGCGCGCACGCGCGCTGCGGCGATCGTGTGCTCAACGGAGCGGAGACGGACGTGGATTGTGGCGCCCCATCGTGCCCCGCCTGTGACTCAGGAGAGCGGTGCAGCTCACACGAGTCGTGCCAGAGCGGCGTGTGCGTGGACGGCGTGTGCCGCGAGGCGACCTGTAGCGATGGAGTGATGAATGGCGACGAGGCTGGTCGCGATTGCGGCGGCCCCTGCCTCTCGTGCCCGCTGTACATCGACCGCCCGGATATCTGACACGAGGGATCATGAAGAGACCTGGAAGCTTCGTCGCGGCATTCGCGGCGCTCATCGTCGCCTCGTCCTGGCTCGCTTGCTCGGACACTCCACCGCCCCCCTACACGCCACCACCGGAATGCAGAACCGCAGCGGATTGTGAATTTCCTTATGATATGGACCCGAGATGCGGGATGATGGCTTGCATCGAAGGCGCCTGCGAGATCGAGCTGCTTGAGACATCGAGGAGCCAGTATCGAGGCGACTGTGAGATCACCCGCTGCCATGATGGGCGACGCGTCGCCGAGCGCGACCCGAATGACGTGTGGGACGATGGCAACCCGTGCACCGATGACGTGTGTGATCCGACGGGGCCCGTCAGCAAGTATGTAGCGCCTTCCCCCGCGCCCTCCGGCGCTGGGTTCTGCGATGGCAGTGGACAGGAGGTTACATGTTTGTACGATGCGGACTGCGCTGACTCGACGCTGTTCTGCTCCCTCCTCGGGGACTGTATTCCCCTCGAGTGCAAGAACGGCATGCTCGATCCCGATTTTGGGGAGACTTACATGGACTGCGGCGGTCATTGTGATCCATGCAGGATAACGCGGCCGTGCAAGAACAAGTACGACTGCCTCACGGGCGTGTGCGGGCAAGACGGGACATGCTCGGTTGACAGGTGTCTTGATCGCGTGCAGAACGGTAACGAGTCCGACGTGGATTGTGGCTACGGGTGCTACCCTTGTGCAGATGGGTACAAGTGTCGGGCCAACGAGAACTGCGAGAGTGGCATTTGCTTCGCTGGCACGTGTCAGCCGCGCACGTGCAGCGACGGCCGGCGGAATGGGGAAGAGGAAGACGTCGACTGCGACGGGGACTGCCCTCCCTGCAATTGACGGGAGCTCGCCGGCGGCGCCGCCGGCTGCGGTGAGCTCGAGCCCGGTGGCGACCTCCTCCGGAAGCGCTCTACCGGCGCCGCGAGGCGGGAGCGCGAAGCGCGGGGCTCCACCGCCGAGCGCGGGAAAGCCGGAGAGCAAGTTGTAGGGGGCGCCGCGCCCCTCCGAGGCGCCTTGTGGCCGGCGTGACGCGGCACGCCCGGCACGCCGCCCCGCCGAAGCACGCGCGCTGGGCCGCGAGTTGCGCTACTCCTCCAACTCGATGGCGCTCCAACCTTTTCGCGTCGCCGCGCTCGCCCTCGTGGCGGGCCTTGTCCTCATCGGCTCTCCGGCCTGCAAGAAGGGCGAGGAGGCCTCGCCCGAGCAGGGGCGCAGGCCAGGGAAGCAGGGGATGAGCTTCCCGGTCGAGATCGCGCAGGTCGCGGCGGAGCGGGTCGAGTACGCCGTGCCCGCCGTCGGCTCGGTCGATGCGTTCGAGCAGGTGCAGCTCACCGCGCGCGTCGCCGGCGTCGTCGAGACGGTGCGGTTCATGGAGGGCGACGAGGTCAAGGCGGGGCAGGTGCTCGTCGAGATCGATCCGGCCCGGTACAACCTCGCCGTCCGCGCCGCGCGCGCGACGCTCGATCGCATGACCGCCACGCAGGCCGAGGCCGCCTCGGGCCTCGAGCGGCGCGAGGCCGAGGGCGCCGAGGGCGTCTTCAGCAAGGAAGACGTCGCGTCGTGGCGCTCCAGGTCGGCGACGACCGCCGCGCAGGTCGCCGAGGCGAAGGTCGCCGTCGACCAGGCGCTCCTCAACCTGCGCGACGCGTACGTGCGCGCGCCCATCCAGGGGAGGATCCAGACGCGCACCGTGCAGACCGGCCAGCACGTGGCGGTCGGCACGGTGCTCGCGACGCTCCTCCGCCGCGACCCGCTCCTGCTCCGCTTCCAGATCCCCGCCGCCGACGCCGCGCGCGTCCGGACCGGCATGGAGGCGCGCTTCACGGTGAAGGGCGACGCGCGGGCCTACACCGCGGAGCTCACGCACGTCGCCGACGCGGCCGATCCCGCGACGCGCATGGTCGCCGTGACCGGCGAGGTGCAGGGCGAGGGCAAGGAGCTGCTCCGCCCCGGCACCTTCGCCGAGGTGACCGTGCCCGTGGGCGCGAGCGGCGAGGCGCCCGTGATCCCGCAGACCGCCGTGCGGCCGAGCGAGCGCGGGTTCCTCGCCTACGTGGTCGACGGCACCACCGCGCGCGAGCGCGTGCTCTCGCTGGGGCTGCGCACGGCGGACGGGCGCGTCGAGGTCAAGTCGGGGCTCTCCGTGGGGGAGCGCCTTGTGGTGCGCGGCGCAGAGGCGCTGCGCGACGGCTCCCAGGTCCGCGCCGCGCAGCCCGGCAGCATGCCCGAAGGCCAGGCCGCGGGGCACGCCAGGGAAGGCGAAGGCGCCGGCTCGCCGCCTGGGTCATCGGCCGGCTCGCCGCCTGGGTCATCGGCCGGCTCGCCGCCGCCGACCTTACCCGCGAGCTCATCGGCGGCGCCGGCCGGCTCGGCGCCGGCGACCTCCCCCGCCAGCTCGACGCGGAGCGCGCCGTGAGCCTCACCGAAGCGTGCCTCCGGAAGCCGGTCTTCGCCTGGATGCTGATGGCGGCGACCGTCGTCTTCGGCCTCGTGGCCGTGTCGCGCATCGGCATCAGCCAGTTCCCCGACGTCGACTTCCCCACCATCACCATCTCCGCCACGCTGGAGGGCGCCGCCCCCGAGATCATGGAGCACGACGTTGTCGAGCCGCTCGAGGAGGCGGCCGTCCAGGTCGAGGGGATCCGGTCGATCACGTCGACGTCGCGCCAGGGCAGCGCCTCGGTCACCATCGAGCTCGACCTGTCGCGCGACGTCGACGTCGCGCTCCAGGACGTGCAGACGAAGATCTCGCAGGCGCAGCGGCGGCTGCCGCTCGACCTCGACCCGCCGGTCGTCTCCAAGAGCAACCCGGAGGACCAGCCGATCATGTGGGTCGGGCTCTCCGGCCCCTTCTCCCCCCAGCTCGTCGCCGACATCGCGCGCTACCGGCTGAAGGAGAAGCTCCAGACGGTGCCCGGCGTCGGCGAGCTGACCCTGGGCGGCTACCTCGAGCGCAACGTCCGCATCTGGCTCGACGCCGAGCGCCTCGCCGCCAGGGGGCTCACCGTCGCCGAGGTCACCGAGGCCCTGCGCCGCCAGCACATCGAGCTCCCCGCCGGCCGCATCGAGACCGAGGGCCGCGAGGTGAACGTGCGGGTGATGGGGGAGGCGCTCGACCTCGCGACCTTCAGGAAGATCGTCCTCCGCCAGGGCGATCTCGGCCCCGCCGCCCGGCCGGCGGACGGGGCCGTCCAGCCGGCGGGCCCGCCGTCGTCGGCGCGCGGCACGGTGTACCTGGAGGACGTCGCGCTCGTCGAGGACGGCTTCGAGGACGTCCGCCGGCTCGCCCGGGTGAACGGCCAGCCCGCGCAGGGCCTCGGCGTGAGGAAGCAGCGGGGCTCGAACGCGGTCGAGGTCGCGCAGGGGGTCCGGGCCGCGCTCGCCGAGGTCGAGAAGACCTTGCCCGAGGGGATGGAGGTCGGGGTGAACTTCGACTCGACGAAGTTCATCGAGGAGTCGGTCCACGAGATCGAGCTCGAGCTCGCCATGGCCATCGCGCTCACGGCCCTCGTCTGCTGGATGTTCCTCGGCTCGCTCTCCAGCACGCTCAACGTCGTCCTGGCGATCCCGATGTCGCTGCTCGGCACGGTCGCCGCGATCTACTTCCTCGGCTTCACGCTGAACACCTTCACGCTGCTCGGGCTCTCGCTCGCGGTCGGCATCGTCGTCGACGACGCGATCATGGTGCTCGAGAACATCCACCGGCACGCCGAGGCGGGGAAGGACCGCGTCCGTGCCGCCCGCGAGGGCACGGCCGAGATCACCTTCGCGGCGCTCGCCGCGACGCTCGCGGTCGTCGCGATCTTCATCCCGATCATCTTCATGGAGGGGGTGGTCGGCCGCTTCTTCCTCCAGTTCGGCGTGACCCTCTGCATCGCCGTGCTCCTCTCGTACCTGGAGGCGATCACCCTCGCGCCGGCCCGCTGCGCGCAGATCCTCGACGTCTCGCGCGAGGGCCGGAGCCGCTTCGGGCGGCTCGTCGACCGCGGCTTCGAGTCCCTCTCCCGCGGCTACGGCTGGCTGCTCGCCCGGGCGCTCCGGTTCCCGCTCGTGGTCGTCCTGCTCGGCGCGCTCCTCTTCGCCGGCGCGATCGTCACGATGCAGCGGCTCCCGACGGAGTTCGTCCCGTCGCAGGACCAGGGGCGGCTCATGGTCCGCCTGCAGACGGCGGTCGGCTCGGACATCGAGGAGACCGACCGGCTCTTCCAGCGGGCCGAGGCGTTCGTGGGCGAGCACCCGGCGGTGTCGCGCGTCTTCGCCGTGGTCGGCGGCTTCGGCGGGGGCGCCGTGAACACGGGCATCCTGTTCGTCACGATGATGCCGGCCGACGAGCGGTCGCTCTCGCAGGCCGACCTCCAGGGCGTCCTCCGCAAGGAGCTGAACGGCTACCCCGGCCTGCGCGCCGTGGTCCAGGACCTCTCGCAGTCGGGGTTCACGGCGCAGCGCGGCTTCCCGATCGAGTTCTCGATCCGCGGCCCCTCGTTTGAAGAGCTCACGAAGCACAGCGAGCGCATGCGGGGTGAGCTCGCGCAGAGCGGCCTCGTCGTGGATCTCGACACCGACTACCAGCTCGGCATGCCCGAGCTCCGCATCCTGCCGGATCGGGCGCGCGCCGCGGATCTCGGCGTGAGCGTCGAGGCGATCGCGACGACGCTGAACACGCTGGTCGGCGGCGGGCGCGTCGCCAAGTTCAACGACAACGGGCGCCGCATCGACGTCCGCGCGCGCTTGCTCGCCGAGCAGCGGAGCCGGCCCGAGGACCTCGCGCGCATCCAGGTGAGGAGCGCGTCGGGCGCGCTGGTCCCGCTGACGTCGGTCGTCACGTACGAGGAGCTCCCGGCGCTGCAGGCGATCACGCGCCGCGACCGGGAGCGCGCGATCTCGATCTTCGGCAACATCGCGCCCGGGCACTCCCAGGGCGAGGCGGTCGCCCGGGTCGAGGAGCTCGGCCGGGATCTGCCGGCCGGCTACCGCCTTGTGCTGGGGGGCGCGAGCGTGACGTTCCGCGAGTCGATGGGCGGCCTCCTCTTCGCGCTCGGGCTCGGGATCCTTGTCGCCTACATGGTGCTGGCGTCCCAGTTCAACTCGTTCCTGCACCCGGTCACGGTGCTGACGATCCTGCCGCTGTCGATCGCGGGCGCCGCCTTCGCGCTGCACCTCTCGGGGCACACGCTCAACATCTTCAGCATGATCGGCATCCTCCTGCTCATGGGGATCGTGAAGAAGAACTCGATCCTCCTCGTGGATCACGCGATCGAGGTGAGGCGCGAGGGCGGGCGCGCGGCCCACGATGAACCGGGGCGCGAGCGCGGGGCAGGGGAGGCCATGGACGCCCGCACGGCGATGCTCCGCGCCGGCCCGGTGCGGCTGCGCCCGATCCTGATGACCTCGACGGCGACGATGATGGCCGCGGTCCCGTCGGCGCTGGCGCTCGGCCCCGGGGCCGAGATCCGGGCCCCGATGGCCGCGGCGGTCATCGGCGGCCTCCTCGTCTCGACGGCGCTGAGCCTGCTCGTCGTGCCGGCGTTCTACGTGGTCGCCGACGACGTGCAGGGGCGCGTCGCGCGGCTCCGGGCGCGGCGCGCAGGGCGCCGGGCGCCCGCCGGTCCGGCGCACCCCGCCGCGCCCGAGCGCTAGGGGGCCGGTCGTTGCGTGGGGAGGTCTGGCTGACGCGCCGCCGCCGCCGCCGTCGCGCGGCCCCGGAATGCGGGTGGAGCAGACCGCTGCTCCAGGTGATGGCCCGAGCCGCCACCCCTGAAGACTCCAGCCTCTGACCGGGCGCCTCGAGGCCCGCGCAACGGTCGTTTTCGCGAGCGAATCGCCCCGATCGGCCACGCGCGCCGGTGGCATCAAGGTTGCTATTCATCCGGACACGCAGGGACGTCCCCCTTCCGCCGCCGTATCCGGCGATCGCCGGGAGGGCTCCCCGTCGACCTGCAGAACACCACCCGAGGTGAATCGACATGCGATATTCCGCGATGGTCTCGAGCGCGTTGATGGCGGCATCGGCGATGATGATGGGCTGCGTGGTGGTGCCTGATCTCGACGAGCAGCTCGTGGGCGAGGTATCCCAGCCCAGCATCTGCGGCAGCACGATCGATTTCCAGCACGTCGAGCCGTACGACGGCACGCTCGGCGTGACGGCGGGGTTCGTCGGAGCGCACCAGGCGCCGGTCGGGCAGATCCAATGGAAGAGCGATCTCGCGTCCCGCTACGCGAACCCGGGCAACGTGAGCGGCACCCGCACCTGCTCCGGGACGCTGATCGCGCACAACCTCTTCTTGACCGCCGGCCATTGCTTCGATCCTGACGGCAGTAACTGGACCTGGCCCCGGACCGCCGCGAACACGCCGATCTCGGCGAGCCAGGGGGCCGCCGAGATGCGCGTCAACTTCAATTACCAGGAGGACCCGAGCGGTGGCCTCAGGACCGCGGTGTCGTTCGACATCGTGTCCCTGCGCGAGTACCGGCGAGGCGGCCTGGATTACGCCGTCGTGCAGCTCGCGCAGAGCGCCGCCGCGAGCTACGGCTTCACGGTGGTCTCCACGACGGACGCCGCGGTCAACGACATGCTCGCCGTCATCGGCCACCCGAGCGGCGAGCCCAAGCAGATCGACGCGGGCCCCGCCAGCAGCTTCAGCGGCGATTATCTCCAGTATGGCTCCCTCGACACGCTCGGCGGCAACTCCGGCTCAGGCGTGCTGCATGGCCCGTCTGGCAAGCTCGTCGGCGTCCACACGAACGGCGGGTGCACCTCGATCGGAGGCGCCAACGCCGGCGTCAGGATCACGTCGATCCTCGAGGAGTCCCCGATCCTGCGCGACGTGACGCAGCGGCTCGTCGTGTTCTCGAAGGGCTCGGACAGCGCCATCTGGCACAAGTACTATGACGGCGGCTGGTCCGGCTGGACCTCGCTCGGCGGCACCCTCGCCTCGGCGCCCTCGGCCACGCTCACGCAGGAGGGCCGCCTGACGGTGTTCGCGAAGGGCACGGACAGCGCCATCTGGCACAAGTACTATGACGGCGGCTGGTCGGGCTGGATCTCGCTCGGCGGCACCCTCGCCTCGGCCCCCGCCGCGACCGTGACGCGCGAGGGGCGACTGACGGTGTTCGCGCGCGGCACCGACAACGCCATCTGGCACAAGTACTATGACGGCGGCTGGTCCAGCTGGATCTCGCTCGGCGGCGCGACCACGCATGATCCGGCGGCGGTCGTCACGGCCGATGGGCGCCTGGTCGTCTTCGCGAGGAGCACGAGCGGCGAGCTCGTCCACCGGTACTACGACGGCGGCTGGTCCAGCTGGATCTCGCTCGGCGGCGCCATCGCGTCGGGCCCCTCCGCGGTCGTCACGGCCGAGGGGCGACTGACGGTATTCGCGCGCCGCCCCGACAACGCGATCTGGCACAGGTACTATGACGGCGGCTGGTCCGGCTGGCTCTCGCTCGGCGGCGCGATGGTCGACCAGCCCGGCTCCGCCGTCACGCCCGAAGGGCGGCTGGTCGTCTTCGCGCGCGGCACCGACAACGCCATCTGGCACAAGTACTACGATGGTGGCTGGTCGAGCTGGACATCGCTTGGCGGCGTGTTGACCTCGAGCCCGGCTGGGCTCTGATCGGAATGCGTCTGCTCCTCCTGAGCGCACCCGTTGCGGTGCTCCTCGTCCTGCTGTAACACCGCACGTCCAGCCTCCGCCCGCCCTCCCTTCCATGCCCTCCCAGCGCCTCGCCCGCATCGCGCCTCCGCTCTTCGTTGTCATCTGGTCGACGGGGTTCATTGTCGCGCGGCTGGTGGCGCCTCACGCGGAGCCGCTCACCTTTCTTCTGGTGCGCTACACGCTCGCCGGGCTCGTGCTGACCGTCATTGCGGTCATGGCGCGGGCGCAATGGCCGAGATCGGCGCGGTCATGGCGGGACGGTCTCGTGGCCGGTGCCCTGCTGCACGGATTCTACCTCGGCGGGGTGTTCTGGTCGGTGAAGCACGGGCTACCGGCGGGCATCTCGGCGCTGGTCGCGGGGTTGCAACCGCTGGTCACGGCGGCGTTCGCCGGGCCGCTGCTGGGCGAGCGGGTCTCGCCGCGCAGCTGGCTCGGCATCGGGCTCGGCTTCCTGGGCGCCTGCCTCGTTGTGTTCCCGAAGCTCGGGGCCGGCGTGCCGCCGCTCTCGCTCGGGGTCGCGGTCCTTGGGATGCTGTCGATGACGCTCGGCACCCTCTGGCAGAAGCGCACGGGCGGCGGGGTCGACCTGCGGGTCAATGCCGTCATCCAGTACATCGGGGCCTCCGTCGTCACCTTGCCGATGGTGCTGCTGACCGAGCAGCGCCGGATGGATCTCACGCTCCCGCTCTGCGCGGGGTTGCTCTGGGCGGTGTTCGGGCTCTCGATCGGTGCGGTCGGGCTCCTGCTCTATCTGATCCGGCAGGGCGCGGTGGTGGGCGTGGCGACGCTCCTCTACCTCGTGCCGCCGGTCGCGGCCCTCATGGCGTTCGGACTCTTCGGCGAGACCCTGAGCCTGATGCAGGTCGCCGGAATGGCCCTCGCGGCGCTCGGTGTTCACGCGGTCGTGCGTGCGCGCAGGTAAAAGAAGCCGGATCGCAGCGCGAGGAAGTGTGGCGCGGCAAACCGAAGTGGCGGGACCGCGAGCGTCGTGACGCCTCGTTCATGGGTCGAAAGAGCGGGCCCCGGGCGGCGCAGAGCGAGACAAGAGGCGCATCGGCGTGCCGCGGGCACACGTCGTCCTCCGGGCGTTGGGCTGGCCCGGGAGGTTGTTGCGATGCGCTACGCGGCGTCCCCGAGCGCCTTGCGGCGGAGCTCGGAGCGCTTGCTCCACGGCGACCGCTGACTGCGTGGCTCCGCCGAGCGCCGCCCGCTCGAGCATCACCTGGGAGCTGAGCCGGCGCCCGCCCCCGACCGTCCTGACGGTCTCCCTGTGTATGGGCGGAGTGTGGCGCCAGGATTTCGCGCCGCAACGCCAGCATTTGGCGCTACCATGTCGCCGCTTGTTCCGCGGCTATTTGCGCAGACGGTGCGCCGTTCCCGCGCGTACCATCGGCCGATGGGGAACCGGGGGAGCTACTGCGGGGTCGGGTGCGCCGCGCTGGCGATGATGGCGACGGCGTTCCTGGGCTCCTGCGGAGCCTCCCTCGTCTTCAACGGCATCCAGCGCGGGAGCGCTGAGCGCGAACCGCCACGGGAACAGCAGGGCCTCGTGGAGGCAAGGAACGACCGGACCGTCACCGGCCCGCTGGCACCGGTGACGGAACGGCGCCAAGGCGCACAGGCAGAGCCAAGCCATGCCGCGTCACGAGTCCAGTACTACCGGGCGATGCGCCCCTCGGAGCGCGAGCAAGCCCTGCGCGACGCGTGCGCGGGCGAGGCATGTGACGGCGAAACGACGCGGTTTATCCAGCGGGCGGCCGAAAGCCCTGCCGAGGCGGCAAAGCTCAGTCGGCAGCTCAGCGTCTTGCAGGCCCGAACCGCAGATCGCGCGAAGGAGCGCCAGCAGCAGGAGCGGGATGCGGCTCGCCTGGCCCAGGAACGGTCCGCGGCGCAGGCGCGCGAGGTGCCATCGTCGATGGAGCGCGACGTCGGGCGGGTCTGCTGCTGCGACGGCAGCGTCTCGCCGACCTGCACGACGGTGAAGCGCGGCTGCTGCTCGCGGCATGGCGGTGTCTGCGCCTGCAGATAGCACTGCAGGCGCTGCGTCCCCGATGCAGGCGCCCGCGCCGCCGAGTGGTTCGGCGAGCTACGGTGCGCGCTTCAGCGGGTGATGGACGTCGACCGGAATGAAGCGAACGTTCTCCACGTACCCGGCCGGCGTGCCCGGACGCTGGACGAACGGCTCAGGCGGCGGCGAGAACCAGACGAAGCCGCAGTGGCGGCAGACGAGAGCGGTGTCACCCGGCCCGTTCCGGGCGAGGATGTCTGGAGGGATGTGGACGCGCTCAGCGTCGAACAGCGACCGAATCGACGGGTCGGTCGCGAGGCACTGCTTGTCGGGGCAGCCGGAAACGGGTTTCACGCCGAGAGGATAAGCTCCGCAGCGGCCGTCTCACCAGCGCTCGCTCTTGTACCGCTGCTACTTCTTGAGGTAGCGCCGCACGTCACCGACCTTGGGACCCACGGTACTGATCGCCTGGAGAAGCTGCTGCTCCGTGACGCCGAACTTCTGAGCCCAGTACTTCACCTCGTGAGGCTGGTTGCGGTTGATGGTCTCGCGATCCTGGGGCCCAGGAATGTCCGTGTTGTCTGCCATTTTCGACACCTCCGAGTCCGCCCTGATTAGCGGTCGACGGAGCTTATCCACGCCCCTGAACGCGTCAATGCCGCGCGCATGGAATCCCTGGACGCCCGACACTGCTCACGGCCGTTCCAGGCATAACGTCGCCTTGCCTCAGTCGGCACTCCGCTCTCGCTCGCCCGCTGCCATCACCCGCATCCGCGCACCTCCGGCCCTCTCGCTGAAGTCCATCGCCTCGTGCACCCCGTAGCGCTCGCGCCAGCGCAGCTCCGGCCAGAGGACCAGCGCCACCCAGCCGCCGATCGCCTCGGGGTCCTCCACGACCGCCAGCTCCTCGCCAGCCGTTTCGCGCCACTCGACCGCGAACTCCGGACCAAAGGTGTGCCGGTGCTGCGCCACGCGGTCGCCAACGATCGGGCGCACCGGCTCATCGTCGCCCGTCTGCCGCCGCGCGAGCATCCCGCGCCTCTTGCTCGGTCCCCAGATCGCTCACGTCGCTACCCGCCCTTCCCGCTCAGGTGAACGTCCACCACGATCTCGCGAGAGGCATCGGGCACACCGACCCACGCGTTCCCGTCCCAGCGGGACAGCTCCACCCTCGTCTTCGTGATGCGCGCAAAGCTGTCGCGGTAATACTCGCGCGGGATCTCGATCGATCTGCCGAGAGCCGCCTCGAACTCGGCGCGTGCGCCAGCCTCGTCGTACTCCCCGCACGATCCGCCATTCACGACCACGCGCCACGGGCGTGTCGGGTCACGAGGGGGCGCCGCCCACCGCTCCGCTTCGCGCGCGCGCTCAGCCTCGAACCTGCTCGGCTTCTTGTTCCTCACCGATCGCTCCTCTCCCCGCCGCCCACCGTGGCGACGCGCCTCGCCGGCGCTCGCTCGCCCATCTCCTCTACCATCACCTCGGCGATCTCCTGCCGCTCCTCGGCCCCGTCGCCACCCGGATCGCCGGCCCCCCGATCCGCAGCCGCGGCGCTGGTTCCGGCCGGGTCCCCTCCGCCGGTATCGCCGGCTGAAAACGCCGGGTGATCCGCTCCCAGATCGCCGGGAAGCTCTGCTCGAACAGCTCGACCATCTCCCTGGCCGTGTGCGTGCCCGAGGCGATCAGCGTCGAACTCGACCCGTAGCGCTCGTCGCCGGACCGGTCCCAGAACGAGATCGCCGTCCAGCCGTCGCGGTGATGCAGCCGCACGATGCCCTCTGGCTGGTCCGCGCCCGCCCACTGTCCGCGCTGGCGCGGGCTCTGGAGCGCCGGGTCGCCGGCTAGGCGGCCATCGAGTTCTCCGGTCCCAGAACGAGATCGCCGTCCAGCCGTCGCGGTGATGCAGCCGCACGATGCCCTCTGGCTGGTCCGCGCCCGCCCACTGTCCGCGCTGGCGCGGGCTCTGGAGCGCCGGGTCGCCGGCTAGGCGGCCATCGAGTTCTGCCAGGCTCCACGGCAGCAACGTGGGCGTCCTCACGCGCCTGCGGGCCGGAGGGCGCCGACGGCGCAGCCCTGCCCGAGACGAGACGGAGCCCCCTTGCCCCCGGGGAACTGCCGGACCGGCCCGGTCTGCGCCGGCCGGGGAGCGCCTGCGGTACCGGCGGGCCCCGCAGCGGGCTCCGCGAGCGCGGCGCGGACCGGCGTTAGCCCCTTGCGACGGCGACCGCACGCGGATCCGCCTCAGCCTCGCCGCTTCGCTGAAGTCGCACGCCTCGCGCGCCCGGAAGCTGTCGCCGGCCTCCGGCCAGAAGACCATCACGATCCCCCCCGCCGAGGGCGCTCCCGTCCGACCTCCGGGCGGCGCTCCTGCTGAACCGGCGCCAGCGTCGCCGAAGGTTGAGCTCGATCGCGCGCGACGCGCTCGGCTCGCTCAAGGTGACGGTGCTGCGCCCCGCGTTCGGTTTCCGCACCCCGTTCGCGGAGGCGCTCGCCTAGGTGCTCGCAGGCGCCCTGCGTTCAGCCATCACCTCCTCGGCGCGGCGGCCGCGTCATGACGATCGCCGCGAAGCTGAGCAGGAGCCTCGGGAGGTCGATGGGGCGACCCGCCTGCGCGTCGAGCAGCAGGTAGGTCATGTCGAAGAGGAAGGAGCAGGCGGAGAGGGCATAGGGGGCGTAGTTCCACATGCCTGGCCGCGCGCATAAGGAGATTCTCACTCGACGCCGGCGGTAATCCGGCCGATCCCTGGTCCGCGCCTATTCTCCGATCCCTGGTCCGGCCGTTTTTAAGGGCCCGGCGGGACCCCAGGACGCCCAGGCGGCACGAGAGCAGCCCCGGCGTCGGGTTACACGACTGACCCCGCTTTCCGGGGTTAGTTCCGTGCGCCCCTCGGCGAGCACGTCGTCGATGGTCCGGCGGGGCTCGGTCACGCGCGCCTCCGCTGCGTCCCGCCACGCGCCGCCTGGCGAATCACACCAGTCCCCCTCCCTCGCGGCATAGGGGCATGAAGTTCGCTACGTGGCTCATCGAAGCCGTCTCCCTCATCTGCGACGTGCACGACCTGTGGGTCCTCGTCGCGGCGATCCTGTCCGGTGGCGCCGTCGCCTGGCTGCCGCTCATCTGGGCCGCCGTCGCCGTGGTCCACGGCGCGGTCGGCCTGCACGACCTGTGGAAGTCGCGCCCGCGCTCCCGTTGAATCGAGGTCGCCATCAGTCCTCCCTCCGTCCCAGCGGCTCGATCGCCACCACCACGAGCCGCCGCAGTTGCTGCGCCACCTGCCCGAGCGCCGTGACGACCGGCCGCACGTCGTTCCCGCCCCGTAGCAACCGGGCGCACCGCTCGACCGTGGCGATCAGGGCGTTCCGCCGCCGGGTCGCCTCGGCCTGCGGCTGCTCCGACACCTCGATCCCGCGCACCTCATCCGCCGCGGCGAGCAGCGACGACCGGTAGCAGGCGGCGCCGACGCCGGCGCGCGCGGCAGCGGCCTCGACGCGGTGGACGGCGAGGAGCTTCGCGACGAGGGGCTCCTGCTCGCGGTGCCCCGTGGCGCGCTCGCGCAGGTAGCGCTCGTGCTCGGAGCTCATCTGCATCGGGTAGCGCTCGCAGAATCAGGAAATATCCCGGCAGACGTCGGGCGTGTTCTTGAGCTTCAGCACGCCCACGTGCCCCGCGCCGAGCTGCCCGAACACCCGCTTCGCCCGGATCGCCACGTGGGGCGCGGCCTCGATGTGCCAGCGCCCGTCCTCGATCCAGATTCGCCCGTTCCTCACAGCCACCCCCGCGACCGGACGACGATGGCCGGCTTGCCGTTCAGGGTCTCCGCGCCGATTGCTGAAGTCGGGCGCGCTCGGCCGCGTCGAAGCCCTCGGGCCCGAAGTCGCCAGCGAGCACCTCGCAGAACCGCTCGAACACCTCCGGCCACCAAGCACGCGGCACGCGGTCCCAGTCCACCATGGTGAGCAGCCGACACGCTGCGGCCCCGTCTCCGCGCTCACGTAGCGTTGGCCGGCTGTCCACGTCGACCATCGCCCGATCGAGAACCTCCTGGAGCGTCTGCTCGCGGGGGCAGAAGGCGCGCGCCTCCTCGTGCGCCCGCCGGAAGTACCTCTCCAAGCTCATCGGCGCGACCCCTTCAACGTGCGCCGGTAGTCCTCGAAGCGCAGCTTGGCGATCCGGCTCCTGTCGGCCGAGCGCGCGATGATGCCCTCCGGCGCGCCGCCAGCGCCGTCGTCGAGCGCGCAGCGCGTCCGGTCGAGCTTCGATGCGAGCCACGCCGCGGTGTCCTGAATCGACATCGGTATCTCCTGCGCTGTGACCGTCCCGAGACGCGGCGTCGGCTCGATGCCGAGCCCCTCCGCGTGCGCCGCCGTGAGCTCGGACCCGACGAACGGCTGCCCGCCGTTCTCCCGCCACGCAGCGATCTCCTCCGGGCTCCTCCGGGCCATCTCCTCGAGTTCTCCATCGAACACGATGACGTCGAAGAGGCGCACCGACACGGTCTTCATACCGGTGTACTGCTTCGCGTTGCCGCCGACGTTACGGCCGTAGGTCTCCATGAAGAGGACCATGACGGCCGAGGTCCACCGGCCGCTCTGGAAGAACCGCTCCGCCACCGGGCGCACCGCGTCGACGATGCCCATCGACGGATTCCAGATCCGATCGCCGCGCGCGTGGAGCAGCTCCTCGCGGCTCCCGATGATGTAGTCCCCGTCCGACGACACGATGAGCCGGCTGTTCGTCCCGTCGACCTTCTCGGACAGGTACACCTCGCCTTCGAAGCCGACCTGCCGCTCCTCGGTGAGCCGGCCGCCGTCGCCCATCGCATGGTAGGTCGGGATGCTCGGGTACTTCGTGATGCTGTTGAGCTTCTTCAGGTCGATATCACGCAGGTTCATGCTCATCTCCATCCTCCCGCTCTCCCCCGCCACCACCCAATCGTCCAGTCGAACCCCCACAGCGCGAGCGCCCCGCCGGCCAGTGCGCCAGCCATGACCAGCGCGAACCTCGACGTCGCAGGAGCGCCGACGATGCCCAGACCCGTCTTCAGCGAGAATGGGCAGACGCCGCCTACAAGCACATCAAGCAGCTGATCGTCAGCGGCAAGGCTCCGGCAGCGCGCCGACGTGAGCCGGCCTGCCCGCCCCGCGGACCCGCGCAGGCGCGGGCTCATGGCCACGTGGTGATCCCGATAGGCCGCTTCATCCGCGTATCCTCGGCCACGAACACCGCCCCGCTCTGCCCCTCGGCCGGCAGGGGATCCCCCGTCGCGCTGTCGAACCTGAGAAGGGTCCCGGGCGCCGCGTCGTTCATCGCGTCGAACCCCACCGTGAACAGCCGCCGCCCTTCACCGAACGTCAGCCCGCCCATGTGATTGCCCCGCGGCGTGGTCTCAGTGAAGCCAGTGGGCAGCGTGTCGAGGAGCGCGCCGGTCGCGTCGTAGCGCCGGATGTCGTTCGCGAAATCGCTCACGAACAGGTCGCACTCTCCGGCGTCGCAATCGGGGCCGAACACAAGCCCGAGCAGGCTGATGAACCCCGCCGAGTCTGGCGAGGGCGCCGGCTCGTCGATGAACACGGCCCCTTCGCCGGTGCTGATATCGTACCGCAGCACCTGGCTGGGCAGCCCCGGGAAGGTCGGCTCACCGCTCACAGCCACGCTGCCCTGGGTGGTCACGTACAGCATGCCGTCCGGGCCGAACACGAGCCCGTTCGGCCCATTGAGCCCGCCGGGCATCGCGTCGCCCTCGGCGAACACGTCCACGAAATCGCCGGTCGCCGCGTCGTAGCGGAGGAGCTGATCGGTGCGGAAGCTCGACACATACAGCATGCCGTCGGGGCCGAACGCGATGCCGTAGGGCCGCAGCAGCCCGCCCCCTCGGGCGAAGACGCCCGCCGGCTCGCCGGTGTCGGCGCGGAACCGCAGCACGGCCGAGCTCGTCGCGTCCGCGCCGCTGCTGAGGTACAGAAAGCCGTCCTCGTGGATCAGCAGGAAGTCGGGCTCTTTCAACCCGCCGCTGCCCGTGGGGATGAAGTCCCGCAGGAACGCGCCGCTCTCCTGATCGTAGAGCGACACGCTGTCGCCGCGGGTGTTGCCCACGAGCAGCGCTGGTCCATCCCCGGTCCCACCGCCAGCCCCACGGCCGCCGCTCCCGGGATCGCCGGTGGTGCTGCCGCCATCGTCACCGCCGCAGCCGGCGCCTGCGGCGGCGGCCAGCATCAGGGCCGGAGCGAGGCTCCCGTGGCCGGTGTGGACCTGGATCTGCTTCGAGCTTCGCAAGGCCTGCATCCGATCAGCGTACCCGAACGCCGCCGGTCAGCACCCTTGGCGGCGTCGATAAGGAGGAGCGCCGCCTCGAGCCGCGCGCATCCTCCGAGGACGCCATCCTCGAGGCAGCCGCCCCTGCGTCTGGCGCAACGCGCGTCCGGGTGATCCCCAGCCAGGCCCCGCCCGCCCCGCGGCCCCTGTACGTCGGGGAAGTTGTCGTATCCTCAGCCCGGCAGTCCGGCCTGTGGAGCTCGGGAGATGGTGGCGCAGCACGGTCGGTCGGATGCTGCCGGTTCACCTCCGGATGCCGGCCCCGCCCCGCTGGATGACGACGAGCTCGACCTTGGATGACGACGAGCTCGACCTTGGATGATGACGAGCTCGACCTTGGATGACGATGGGTCGCCGCCGGATGACGACGAGCTCGACCTCGGCCGACGACGGGTTCCTCCCCGGCCGACGACGGGTTCCTCCCCGGCCGACGATGGCTCCCGGCCGGGTGACGACGGGTTCCTCCCCGGCTGACGATGGCTCCGGGCCGAGTGACGACGGGTTCCTCCCCGGCTGACGATGGTTCCCGGCCGGGTGACGACGCGTTCAGGTCGTTTCGCTACACGCTGGGCCGCCTCGGGCTCGACGTGTCCACGGGGCCCGTGGTGCCCAAACTGCCCGATGTCGTGCTGTACGACGAGGTGCGTGGCTGGCTCTTCCTGGTCGAGCTCGATGAGCACGTTGGGCGCCCCGAACCAGGGGACGCAAGGGCCGGCCGTGTTGAGGCTGACCACCTCCTGGAGCACCGATCACGTTGCGCGACCGAGAAATGGACCGCCAAGGCGCCAAGGACGCCAAGAATTTGTTCTCCTCTTGGCGTCCTTGGCGCCTTGGCGGCTCGAAATTCTGCTCTTTTCAGGCAGTTTCAACCCGTTTGTCGCTCTAGCACCAAACGCCTCGGCAGCGCCTCGCGCAATCAGAACGGGCTTCCGGCATGTCTGGAAGCACAGGTCAGCCCGAAAAGTTGACCGCCAGGTGGTACGTGGCGCTCTCGGCCCGGTCCACGACCACGCGCATCGTCCGTTTGAGGCCGGGGGTCGCGTTGGAGAAGTGAACCTGGAAGCCGGCGTTGCCGAGATACGTGCCCAGCGTCTCATCACCGCCGACGAGCCTGTTCCGGATCACGCGGAGGCGGAGCGAGCCCGCCAGGACGTCGACGTCGCCTTCTGCCTTCTTGACGCGTCCATCGCTGTTGACGTTCTGGTTGCCAGTGACCCCCAGGCCGCAGAAGTCGATCCCCGCAGGGCAGTGGCGCGATGCAAATTCCGACTCCGACATCGCCGACGACGCCGTACCCAGGTTCTCCGCGCCGCTCGGTCCGAGGGCTCGTGCGTCGCTCGGCTGCTCTCGCGTCGCCAGCGCCTCCGGGCTCGACAGCAGGGCCGCCTCGCGCTCCGCGGCGATGAGGTCCGCAGGTGCCTCCCGGTTCGTCAGGTGCGTGAAGAGCTCGCTCGGCAGGACGCGGCCGAGCTGGATGCCGCGCAGCGGGTCGAAGCCTGTCTTCTCGAAGACGGATCCGATGAAGATGCCGCCCTCTTCATCTCGCAGGAACTCCACGTACCCACCCTCGTCGTAGTCGACGCGCGCGAGCAGGCCCGCCTGGGAGTTGGAGGTCACCTCGAAGTCGTCCTGCGTCGCTCCGGCGCCGCAGCCGATAACGGATGCTCCGACAAGACAAGAAGTGACGAGGGCGGAGGCGAGCGTGGATTTTCGAGCGGTTTTCATAGATCCTCCGTGCTGATTCGATCGGGTCCGGTGACGAGCGCGAGACGCGCGCGATCTCGTCACCGACTCGGTGATCCATGGATGAGGGGCAATGCCGTGGTCCGTGGTCCATGGTCCATGGTCAGTTCAGCAAGGGACGTTCCATGTGTAGGCGGCGCACGCCTGCCTCGCGTGCGGCGATGTCGCGCGAGGCCTCTCGCGCATGAGAAGAAGTGAGCTCCTCCCCAAGCTTGCCTGAGTGGCCGACGCCAGCGCGAATCGGCGAGAGCCCCCGACCGCCGCTGCGAGAGCGCAAGAACGCGATGCCGCGAGGGCGTCGCGCCGTCGAGGAGGGAGATGCTGCGTCCAGGACGCGGGGGGCTGCGTCCTGGAGCGCCGGAGCTCGGGGGATCCCGTCTCGCGTGGCCCGCGCTATCCTCGGGCGATGGCCTCACCTCAGCGGACCGGTCGGAGCCGACGAAGCACCCCATGACCCCTGCGCAGAACCCGCTGCTCAACGACCGCGACGTCGAGTTCCTCCTCTACGAGGTGCTCGACGCGCCGCGCCTCTGCGAGCTCCCCTATTTCGCCGATCACGCGCGGGAGACGTTCGACCTCTACCTCCAGAGCTGCCGGCGGTTCGCGCGGGAGGTGCTGTTCCCGACCTACAGGCCGGTGGACGCGTCTCCGCCGCGCTTCGAGGGCGGCGCCGTCACGGTGCACCCCGCCCTCAAGCAGGTCTTCCGGCCGATGGTCGAGCTCGGGATGCTCACCGCGACGCGGCCGGCCGCGGTGGGAGGCCAGCAGCTGCCGCTCGTCGTCGCCACGCTCGCCGGCGCCTACCTGCAGGCGGCCAACCTGAGCGCGTGCGGCTACCTCGGGCTGACGACCGGGGCGGCGCACCTGATCGAGGCGTTCGGCGACGACGCCCTGAGGTCCGCCTTCATGACCCGGATGTATGCCGGCGAGTGGACCGGGTCCATGGCGCTCACCGAGCCCCAGGCCGGCTCGAGCCTGGCCGACGTGCAGACGCGCGCCGAGCCGACCCAGGCCGGGCACTACCTCGTCCGCGGGTCGAAGATCTTCATCTCGGGCGGCGATCACGACCTCACCGAGAACATCGTCCACCTCGTGCTGGCCCGCATCGAGGGCGCGCCGCAGGGCATCAAGGGGGTGAGCCTGTTCGCCGTCCCCAAGCGGCGGCCCGAGGGCGGGCAGCTCGTCCCGAACGACGTCGAGGTCGCCGGCGTGATCCACAAGATCGGCTGGCGCGGGCTCCCGAGCCTGGCGATGAGCTTCGGCGAGCGGGGCGACTGCCACGGCTACCTCGTGGGCAGCCCCCACCAGGGCATCGCCTACATGTTCCAGATGATGAACGAGGCCCGGATCATGGTGGGCGTGAACGGCGCGGCCACCGCCTCGGCGGCCTACCACGAGGCGCTCGGCTATGCGCTCGTCCGGCCGCAGGGCCGGCGGCTCGGCGCGAAGGACCCGGCGGCGCCGCAGGTGCCGATCCTCGAGCACGCCGACGTGCGCCGGATGCTGCTCCGGCAGAAGGCCATCGTGGAGGGCAGCCTCGCGCTGCTCGCCACGACGGCGCGGTACGCCGATCTCGCGGCGCACGCCGCCGACGCGGCGGAGCGGGAGCGCGCGCAGCGGCTCCTCGACCTGCTCACCCCCATCGCCAAGACCTTCCCCGCCGAGAAGGGCTTCGAGTCGAACGCCCTCGCCCTCCAGGTCCACGGCGGCTACGGCTATTCGAGCGAGTACCTCCCGGAGGCGTGGCTCCGGGACCAGAAGCTCAACTCGATCCACGAGGGGACGACGGGGATCCAGGGCCTCGACCTCCTCGGCCGCAAGGTCGTGGCCGGGGGCGGCGCGGCGCTCCTGGCGCTCGGCGGCGAGGTCGAGCAGGCGATCGGCCGCGCGCAGCGGGCCGGGGTCGAGCCCGCGTGGGGCGAGCGCCTCGGCGCGTCGATGTCGCTGCTCGGCGAGCTGACGGCCCACCTCGCGGAGGCCGGGATGCGCGGCGACGTCGAGCGGATGCTGCGGCACAGCGCGGACTACCTGGAGCTCGTCTCGGTCCTCGTGGTCGCCTGGCAGTGGCTCGCGATGGCCGCGGCGGCCCGGGAGGGGCTGGCCCGGGGGGCCTCGCCGGCCGGCTTTTACGAGGGCAAGCTGTGCGCGGCGCAGTACTGGTTCTCGACGGAGCTGCCGCGGGTCGAGGCGCTCGCGGCGCTCTGCCGCTCGGGCGACGACGCGTACGCCAGGATGCGACCGGAGTGGTTCTGAGGAGCGCGCGGCGCCGAGGCGCCTCGGCCCGAGGCCATCGCGCGGCTCCGCGCCGAGCACCCGTCGGTCACCCTCCGCTACGCCTGGCCCTTCGCCCTCCCGGCGGTGGCGCGCCTGCTCGCCGCTCAGCTCGCGCGGGACCTCGGCTAGACCGGCGACCGCGCTGCGCTGCGCTGCGCTGCGCTGCGCTGCGCTGCGTCTGTCGGATGGCTCCCGGTATGTCCGCAGAGCAACATCTTGACAGCTTCGCTTGTCCCTGTTCGGCGCTTACGCTACTTGATGGATGCCGCCTTCAGGGGTGGCCGGACATCGGCAGGGCAAGCGGGCAGGCTCGACGCGTCGCACCTTGCTTGACACGAGACCCAGGACTCCTCCACCAGGAGAGCGAGATGTACGTCCCGACGACGGCGATCCGGCCTCAGCTCGATATTCGCGCCCAGGCGCCCGTGCCGACCAAGCACGGCGTCTTCCAGATGCTTGTGTTCCACTGGGGTGGAACGACGACCCACGAGCAGGGGCTCTCGCCCGATCACGTCGCCCTGATCATGGGCGACGTGCGGGGCAAGTCGGACGTCACCCTCCGCGTCCACTCCGAGTGCCTCACGAGCGAGGTGTTCGGCTCGCTGAAGTGCGACTGCCGCGAGCAGCTCGAGGCGTCCCAGGCCGAGATCGGCCGCCGCGGGCTCGGCGTCGTGCTCTACCTGCGGCAGGAGGGGCGCGGCATCGGGCTCGCCAACAAGATCCGCGCGTACCAGCTCCAGGCGTTCGGCCACGACACGGTCGACGCGAACCGCATCCTGGGGCTGCCCGACGACGCCCGCGGCTACGAGCCCGCCGCCGCGATGATCGACCACCTCGGCATCGAGTCGATCCGGCTCCTCACGAACAACCCGGACAAGGTGGAGGGGCTCAGCGCGCTCGGCGTGCGGATCTCCTCGCGCTCGCCGGTCCTCGTCCCGGCCAACCCGTTCTCCGCGCCCTACCTCGAGGCGAAGCGCCTCCGGATGGGTCACACCATCCCGTCGCTGCGCGACGGCGCGGTCGCCGAGAGCGCCGCGGCCGGCGACGCCGAGTAGCCTCCCGGCCTCGAGCCGCCCTCAGGCGTCGCGGCGTAGCGTGAGCGGAGGCGGAGTGTCGGCTGCTCCCGCGGCGCGGCGGCGGAACAGCGCCACGCGTGCCAGGAGCAGCGTGGTCACAGGGACCGTGATGGAGAGCGTGATGATGATGAGCCACGGGTGCAGCACGAGCTGGGACTCGATCATCGAGAAGTAGAGGATGCTCGCCAGCGTCACGCACCAGCTGCCGAAGGTGTACGCCAGCGCGGGGGGATGCATGCGCAGGAAGAAGTCCGGCAGGCGCAGGAACCCGAACGCGGAGATGACCACGAACAGGCCGCTCAACACGAGCAGCGCAGCGACCGCCGCCTCGACCCAGAGGGGGAGCTGGTTCATTCAATCACCTCCCCGCGCAGGATGAACTTCGCCATCGCGGATGAGCTCACGAAGCTGAAGAGCGCGATCAACAGCGCGGCTTCGAAGTACGTGTCGCTCCGGTGACGAATACCGAGCACCAGCATGACCAGCATCGCGTGGAAGTAGAGCAAGTCGAGCGCGAACACGCGATCCTGCGCCCGCGGCCCCCGGATCAGCCTGATGACCACCAGGACCGACGCGACGGCGTAGCAGCCGAGCGCGAAGGCAATTGCGCCGGACAGAAGTGCGCTCATTCGAAGATCTCCCTGAGAGGCTCCTCGTAGCGAGCCTTGAAACGGGCGACGAAGGCGCCTTCATCACCGACATTCCACACGTGCAGCAAGAGCGCGCGGCGATCGAGCGCGAGCTCCGACCACACGGTGCCCGGAACCACGGTCGTCACCATGGATAACGCGGCCAGCCCGAGGGGGTCGCGCAGATCGAGGGGCACGATCACGAACTTCGACCGCGGTCGCCGCCATCGCCACCTGACAACGTCCCAGGCGACCTCGAAGTTCGAGAGCAAGACGTCGTAGCCGACCCTCAGGATGAAGCGCACGACGACCAGCGGTCGCCGCACCCGGACATTCGTCAGTCGCAGGGTCGAGGTGAGGAGCGGCACCGCCAGCGCGAGCCCTAGCCCGAGGACGACCTGGCCCACGCTCGTGGAGCGCGCGAGCGCCAGCCACAACGCGAACAGAGCGGCGGACAGCAGCGGCGCGGGCACGAGCTTCCCGAGGAAGGTCACGGCGCCTCCTCCTCGTCGATCACGGGACGCGTCGGGCCCGGACGAGGCCTCATCGACAGGACGGCCTCGATGTACGCCTTCGGCGAGTGCAATCCAGCGGCTGTCGCGCTCGTGGTGCGCAGGACCGGCTCAGCGAACAGCGTGAGCAAGATGCAGCAGAGGATGAGGCCGAGGAGAGAGGCGGCCTCGACGGCCTTCAAGCGGGGCGGGAGCCGCCCACCCGACGACCAGAAGTATCGAATGCCCGCCCTCGCGAGGGAGATGGTGGCCGCGAGCCCCGAGAGGAGCAGCAGCCCAAAGAAGATCCACGCGGCGGGCGGGACGGGGGCGCCGGCGCTCGCGGGGCCGCCCCCTCGGGGCGACAGGAGGGCGGTCAGCAACGACATCTTCGCGACGAAACCCGAGAGCGGCGGCAGCCCTGCGACGAGCAGCGCGCAGACCATGAACGCCAGGCCGAGCAGCGCGATGGACACCGGAAACGCTCGGGCGACGAGCGGCGCCTCCTCGTCATCGAGGTTCGTGTCCTCGCCCGGCTCCACGTCGAGGTCCGGCACCCGCTGTCCATCGGAGCCGATGCGCTCCACAAGCTCGACGAGGAGGAAGAGGGCGCTCACCGCCAGCGTGGCGCTCAGCATGTAGAACAGCGCCGCCGACGTCACCGCGGGGGTCCCCGTCCCGAGCGACGCGAGGAGCGTCCCCGACGACACGATCACCGAGAAGCCCGCGATGTGCCCGAGGGACATGGAGGCCATGAGGCCGATCGCGCCGAAGGCGATTGTCGCGAGCCCCGCGTAGAGCAGGACGGTCCCGCCGAACTGCGCTGAAGCGCCCGCGGAGAAGAACAGCGTCGACAAGCGCATGAGCACGTAGATGCCCACCTTGGTCATCAGCGCGAAGAGCGCCGCGACAGGCGCGCTCGTGGCCGAGTAGGCCGGCACCAGCCAGGCGTTGAGGGGCCAGATCGCCGCCTTGATGAGGAACGCCACGGCGAGGACCGCCGCGCCTGCGTGCAAGAGCCCGCGATCGCGCGCCGGGACGAGCGCGATCTTCTCGGCGATGTCGGCCATGGAGAGCGTGCCCATGACGCCGTAGAGCACCGCGAGGCCGACGAGGAAGAGCGACGACGCGAGCAGGTTCACCGCGATGTAATGGAGCCCCGAGCGCACCCGCGGCCAGCCGGATCCATGAAGATGCAGGCCATACGACGCCGCGAGCATCACCTCGAAGAACACGAAGAGGTTGAAGAGGTCTCCCGTGAGAAAGGCGCCGTTGAGCCCCATCAATTGAATCTGGAAGAGCGCATGGAAGTACGCGCCCGCGCGACCCCACGCGGCCTCCGCGTAGAGGGCGGCGCAGAGGCTCACCACCCCGACAAGCGCCAGCATGAGCGCAGAGAGCCGGTCGGCGACGAGCACGATCCCGAAGGGCGCCTCCCAGTTCGACATGAGGACCACACGGGCGGCGCCGGACGGACCGCCGGCGTCGGCGCCGCGCAGGATCTCCAGCGCCACGAGGAGGCCCGCCAAGGCCGCGCCGACGTTGGCGATCGACTTGGCGCGCTTGCGCTTCTGACCGAGCAGGAGCAACAGGGCCGCCGCCATCAGCGGCAGCACGACGGGCGCGACGATGAGGTGCGGGAAGCGCTCGATCATGGCTCCTCCCTCGTTCCATCCACGTGGTCGGTGCCGCTGAAGCCGCGCGAAGCGAGGAGCACGACGAGGAAGAGCGCCGTGGTCGCGAAGCCGATCACGATGGCCGTGAGCACGAGGGACTGCGGCATCGGATCCGTGTAGTGCTGAAGATCGGCAGGCACGCCAGGTCGCACGAGCGGTGGCTTGTCGATGAAGATGCTCCCCATGCTGAAGATGAAGAGGTTCACCGCGTAAGAGAGCAACGTGAGCCCCATGATCACCTGGAAGGTTCGCGGGCGCAGCACGAGCCAGATCCCGGAGCCGCCGAGCACACCGATGACGAGCGCGAGCAGGGCTTCCATCTAGCTCGTGCCCTCGCTCGTCGACGGCGCCGGGCTCTGTGTCGGTCGCCGGTGGGCACGCAGCGACTGGTGAGCGAGCGCCGTGAGGGTGAGGAGCGTCGCTCCCACGACGACCGCAAACACGCCGAGGTCGAAGAAGGTGGCGCTCGGCAGGTGGACTTCGCCGACCAGCGGCAGCCTGACATGCGCGGTGTGCGTCGTGAGAAAGGGATAGCCGACGGCGAGCGCGCCAAGGCCCGTGATCGCCCCGAGCAGCAGTCCAACGGCGATCCAGCGCACCGGACGGAGGCGCGCGCGCGCCTCCAGCCAGAGCGCCCCCGAGACCATGTACTGCATGAGCATCGCGATCGCGACGACGAGGCCGGCCACGAAGCCGCCGCCTGGCTCGTTGTGCCCACGAAGAAGGAAGTGCGCCGCGACGAGGACGGAGACCGGCAGGAGCAGGCGCGCGATGACCGCCGGCACCATCATGTATCCGCGCGCGGCGTCCTCGGCGGTGCGCGGCTTCACGAGGTCGGTGACGACGTCGGCCGGAAAAGCTCTCTGCTGGTGGGGCTGCTCGATGCTCTCCGGGGGCGGTCGAAAGCGGCGCAGGAGGGCGTAGACCGTGAGCGCGACCGCGCCGAGGACCGTGATCTCGCCGAGCGTGTCGAAGGCGCGAAAGTCGACGAGCATGACGTTGACGACGTTGGAGCCTCCTCCCTCCGGCAGCGCGCGGCTGAGGAAGAACGGTGAGATGCTGTGCGGCGCCGGCCGGGTCAGCATGGCATAGGAGAGCGCGGCGAGGCCGCTGCCGGCGCCGATCGCGAGCAGCAGATCGCGCCCGCGCCGCATCCTGTCGCGGGCCGTGACAGGCCTCGAGATTCCTTCGATGCGCATCGGCAACCAGCGCAGCCCGAGCAGGAGCAGGATGGTGGTGATGATCTCCACGACGATCTGCGTGAGGGCGAGGTCGGGCGCCGAGAACCACATGAACGTCAGGCAGGTGACGAGGCCCGCGCCGCCCATCAAGGTGATCGCGATCAGCCTGTGGAACTTGGCCATCACGGCAGCGCCGACCGCGCAGACCGCGCCGATGACCCACAAGAGCACGAACGCGGGCGACGCGGGGAGCCGGTCCCGGTCGCCCCACTCCAGCGGGACGCCGCGCGCCGCGAGGAGCGCGAGGAGGAGCGCGACCGCGATGATCGTGAACATCTGCGTCTGAAGTCGTCGAGTTCCGGCGAGCCGAAGCACCCTCCGCGAGAGGCGCGTGAGCCCGAGCAGCGCGCTCTCGAACAGCCGCCTTGCGTTGAGCCGTCCGACGAAGGGCGCGTCCTGGAGTCGCCCCTGCTCCTGATGCTTGCGCAACCAGAGGTACCCAAGGACGCCGCCTGCGATGGCGACGAGGCTCATGACGAAAGGCGGGTTGAAGCCGTGCCATATGGCGAGGCTGTACTCGGGGAGCGTCCCGCCGACCACGGGGCGGGCGGCCGCTGCGAGCGACGGCCCGATGGAGAGCGTCGGCGCGACGCCGACGATGAGGCAACTGAGCACCAGGAGCTCGATCGGTGTCCGCATCCACCGCGGGGCCTCTTCCGGCTGGCGAGGGAGATCGGTCGACGGCGGGCCGAAGAAGATGTCGTAGCCAAAGCGCAGCGAGTACACGACCGCGAAGATCGCCGCGATCGTCGCCACCACCGGGAGCATCACCTCCACCGAGGGGTGCGCGGAGAAGAACATCGTCTCGGCGAAGAACATCTCCTTCGACAGGAAGCCGTTGAGCAGCGGCACGCCGGCCATCGCGCCGCTCGCCACGAGCGCCAGCGCGCCGGTGCGAGGCATGGAACGAATCAGGCCATTCAAGCGACGAATGTCGCGCGTCCCGGTCTCGTGGTCGACGACGCCCGCGGCCATGAACAGCGAGGCCTTGAACGTCGCATGGTTCATGATGTGGAACACGCCGGCGACGGCGGCGAGCGAGCTGTTGAGCCCGAAGAGGAGCGTGATGAGGCCGAGGTGGCTGATGGTCGAATAGGCGAGCACGCGCTTCAGATCGTGCTGGAACATCGCGATATACGCGCCGAGCAGGAGCGTCGTCATGCCCGCGCCGCTGACGATCCAGAACCACAGCTCGGTCCCCGACAGCACCGGCCAGAGCCGCGCGAGCAGGAATACGCCCGCCTTCACCATGGTCGCCGAGTGCAGGTAGGCGGACACCGGCGTCGGCGCGGCCATCGCCCGCGGCAGCCAGAAGTGAAACGGGAACTGAGCGCTCTTGGTGAGCGCACCAAGCAAGATGAGGACGAGCGCGGCTGGGTAGAGCGGGTGTGCCCGCACGAGGTCGCCCGAGGCGAGGGCCACATCGAGCTCGTAGCTGCCGACGATGTGGCCGAGGACAATCACGCCTCCGAGGAGCGCGAGCCCGCCCGCGCCGGTCACGGTGAGCGCCATGCGCGCGCCCCGCTGCGCGTCCACCCGGTGATGCCAGTAGCCGATGAGCAGGAACGAAACGAGGCTCGTGAGCTCCCAGAAGACGACGAGCTGAACGAGGTTGCCCGAGAGCACGACGCCCAGCATTGCGCCCATGAACGCGAGGAGGAACGCGTACAGGCGCGCCACCGGATCCTCGGGGGACATGTAGTAGCGCGCGTACAGACAGACGAGGGCGCCGATGACCGTGATGAGCACGGCGAACATCCACGCGAACCCGTCGAGCCGAAGGACCAGATCGAGACCGAGCGAAGGCACCCACGAGATCGTCTCGCGGATCACTCCCCCGTCACGCACCCGCGGGAACAGGCTGATGACCCAGACCGCCGCGCCGGCCGACACGAACCCTGCGCAAGCCGCAAGCTCGGACCGTGCCCGCGTCGGCAGGAGCGCGGTGAGCACGCTTCCGAGAAATGGCAAGAGGAGCAGGGCGGCCAGAGGCATGGCGCGCGAGTGTAGCTGCTGACCGCACAGGTTTCAGCCAAAAGGCGGGAGGGGTCGCAGCGTTCGCGACACCGACGACAAGAGCTCTCGAGCGGAAGACACCGTGAGCTCGAACAGGATATCTCGCGGTTCTCAGCTTGCCGTGCGACCTCGCCGGCCTGGGGCCGGAGGTCGCGCCGCCGCGCGCGCTACGTCTTCGCCGCGCCCTTCAGCCGCGCCTTGAGCTTCGCGGCGTAGCCTTCCTTGTTCTCCTGCTTCACCCGGCCGATCGCCAGCGCGTCGTCCGGCACGTCGCGGGTCACGGTCGTGCCCGTCGCCACGTAGGCGCCCGCGCCGATCTTCACCGGCGCCACGATCTGCGAGTCGCTGCCGATGAAGGCGCCGGGGCCGATCTCGGTCCGGTGCTTCCGGAAGCCGTCGTAGTTGCAGAAGATCGTCCCGGCGCCGACGTTCGCGCCCTCGCCGATGTCGCCGTCGCCGAGGTAGGCGAGGTGGTTCGCCTTCGCGCCCTTGCGGACCACCGTCTTCTTCGTCTCGACGAAGTTGCCGATGTGCGCGTCGGCCTCGATCTGGCTGTCCGGGCGGAGGTGCGAGAACGGCCCGATCTGCGCGCCGGCGCCGATCGACGACTGCGAGGCCACGGTGTACGGCTTCACCGAGGCGCCCGCCTCGACGACCACGTCCGTGAGGACCGAGCCCACGTCGATGCGCGCGCCCGCGCCGATCCGCGTCTGCCCCCGCAGCACCGCCGCGTGCTCGATCACCGCGTCCGGCTCGACGGCCACGCCGGCGTCGACGCGGGCGCTCGTCCGGATCGTGACGCCGCTCCGGCGCAGCCGGTCGGCGATGCGGCCGTAGAGCACCTCCTCGGCGGCGGCGAGCTGCGCGCGGTCGTTGATGCCCACGAGCGAGCCGGCGTCCCGCGCCACGACCACCGCGGCGCCGCCGGCCTTCGCGGCCTGCGCGACGATGTCGGTCAGGTAGAGCTCGCCCTGCGCGTTGTCCGTCGTCAGCCCGGCCAGCGCGCGCTCGAGGAAGGCGCCGCGGGCGAGGTACACGCCGGGGTTGATCTCGGCGATCGCGCGCTCGTCGGGGCTCGCGTCCTTGTGCTCGCGGATGCCGATCACGCGGCCCGCGCCGTCGCGCAGGATCCGGCCGTAGCCCGTCGGATCGGCGACCTGCGCGGTGAGCATCGCCATCGGCGCGTCGCGCGCGCCGTCGAGCGCCCCGCGGAGCTGCGTGAGCTGCTCCGGATCGAGCAGCGGCGTGTCGCCGCACAGGATCAGCACCGCCTCGGCGGTCGCCTTGAGGTGCGGCATGGCGCAGCGCACCGCGTCGCCCGTGCCGCGCTGCTCGGCCTGGAGCGCGGTGCGGACGTTCTTGCCCTGGGCGCCGAACGCCCTGTCGAGGTAGCCGGAGACCTCGTCGCGGCCGTGGCCCACGACGACCACGACGTCCGAGGCGCCGGCGGCCAGGGCCGCGTCGACGACGTGGTGGATCATCGGCCGGCCGCAGAGCTCGTGGAGCACCTTCGGTCGGGCGCTCTTCATTCGAGTCCCTTGTCCGGCAGCGAGCACGACAGCGGTGAGCGGGGTGGGTTGGGCGGTCGCCATCGCCCCGCAGCCTATCACCCTCCGCCCCGCCGCCGTCCCTGTCGCCGCGCAGTGAGCCTGGAGAATGCGCGCTGTGTCACCGCCGCCCTCACCGACAGGCACGAAGTCCTACGCACCTGGAGCGGAATCGTCTACCTTGGAGGTGTCTCGGGGAGGTTGTCGTCCATGCGCAGACGAACGCTGCGTTCCTCGGCCGCTTGTGGGCTTCGGCTGGCCGCGCTCGTCGCGTCCGGCGCTGCGGCCGCATCATGTCATGAGCCGCTCGACACGACGCGGAGGGCGCCTCCCACGGTGGCGGTGGGCCACGGGCTGGGCGACGACGTCTTCGGCATGCTCTGCGACCGCGTGGGCGCGTCGAGCCTTGTCGAGGACCCCACAGGCGCCTCGTACCAGGGTGTCTGTCACTACGACCGCGAGGGCCGGTACGAGGACGAGGTCGACGTCTCCCTGCTGCCGCCCGTCTCCGGCGAGCGGGCGGAGCGGGCGCGCAGGCTCGGCGTGGCCAAGGTGGAGGCCATGGCGCGGTGGCGCGGCGACCTCGTGCGCGCCGTCAACGCCGCCGTGCCCGACGTCGAGATCGACAACCTCGCGCCCGGCGAAGGGGGCGGCGAGATCCGGCTGCACGACGCCTTCCTGAGCCTGTCGCACACGATCGCGCCGCTCTACGAGACGAACCCGTTCGACCCGAGCCCCGGGGCCGAGCCGGTCCTGCCGGCCTCGACGCGGGGGCTCGGGCGGCTCCTGGACGCGCTCCTCCACGGCAGCGAGGAGAACGCGGCCCGGGACGAGGGGGAGAAGGAGACGCAGCGAGAGCGGGCGCCGATCGACTGCGACAGGGCCGAGGAGGGGGCGGAGCTCGTCTGCGCCCTCTCCAGGATCTGGGGGCGCCAGGGCTACCGGTCGGCGGAGGTGGGGCTCGGCGCGGTGCGCGCGGCGCTCGCGTACCCCGGCCTGCGCCCGATGACCGTGGCGGCGCTCGACACGATCGGCCCCGGCGGCCCGGGGGCGCCCGCGCTCCAGGCGCTCTTCGCGGCCGGCAAGCAGGCGCTCGGCGCGCTCTCGCCGGAGGAGCGGGCGCCGCTCTCGGTCGACGCGCCCACCGCGCAGCCGAGCCGCCCGCGCACGCTCCTGGAGCTCGCGCAGGCGGCGCTGCTCGCCGAGCACGACGCGTTCGCCTCGCCGCCGTCGAGCTTCGTCGCCCGCCGCGACGGGCGCGGCTGGGTCCTCCCCCAGGGCGGCGGGGTCCCCGCGCCGTTCGCCGACGCCGACCGCGACGGGCTCGCCGACATCGACGCGTCCGGCAGGTTCGTGGATGAGCGCCGCGCGCCGCTCGCGATCGACCCGCCGTTCGCCATCCCCGGGGTCACCTCGCCGCCGCGGGACGACTTCGGGCGCCTGTCGCCGGAGCTCTACGCCTACGTCGACACCTCCGAGACGCTCCTCGGCGCGGCGCTGCGGGCGATCGTGCCGCTCGTCGACGGGACCCGGTACGCGGGCAAGGGCGACCTCGAGCCGTGGAAGACCGAGCACGAAGGCCTCATGTACGCCCTCGCCGGCGCGTACCTGCTCTTCGGCGACCGCGAGGAGGCCCGCTACGACTTCCGCAGCGACAGGATCGTGCCGGCGGGCGAGGCGTGCGACGGCTGCCTTGTCTACCGCCGCTTCCGCGGCGAGGACTCGCCGCTCGCCGACCTCGCGCACGCGCTCGGCCAGGTGCTCGCCGACAAGGACTCGGACGTCCTCCTCCTCACGCTGATCGATCTGCTCGAGAACCACGAGGCGGAGCTCGCCCGCATGACCGGCGCGGCGCTGCGCATCCGCGATCTCGCCCGCGAGCACGACCGGCTGGCCGCCGAGGGCGCGGAGGCGGCCGCGCAGATCGACGGCGAGGCGCCGCTCTGGGACGAGCTGGCGGCGGTGCTCGACCGGGCCGTCGCGCAGCCGGGGCTCGTGGCGCGCCTGATGGAGGCGCTCGCGAGCGACGCGCTCCTCGCCCCGCACGGCGGCGCGCAGCACGCGGGCGACGCGATCGCGACGATGCTCCGGAGCCGCGATCAGTACGCGTACGACCCGGAGGTCCTGAACGGCCCGGCGATCAACCTCACGGTCGGGGCGCCCTCGACGGCCGACCCGCGCACGCCGGTGGACCCGAGGAAGCCCAGGGTCGGCGACAACCGCTCGGCCATGGAGCGGCTGATGCACCTCATGCACGACACCGCCGGCGTCCGGCAGTGCAACAAGGAGGGCGCGACGGTGAGCGCCTTCGAGGTCACGGTGCCCTTCCTCGAGTTCGAGGAGTGCGAGCTGTTCCAGATCGACAACCTGGCGGCCTTCTATCTCGACTCCCTCCTCCCCGAGGCGCACCCGAAGCGGGCCGAGCTCGACGTGAAACCCGCCGCCCTCGATCTCGTCGTGACCGACTCCGTGCTGGAGCTGTCCAGCGGCATCGACGGCCTGACGGGCCACCCCACGCCGGCCGCGCTCAGCCGGCTCATCTACTTCGGGGCCGACTCGGGCAGGTTCCCGGGGCTTGTCGATCTCGACCCGCTGCGGGACCTGACGAACTCGACGACGAACCTGTTCATCTCGGGGACGCTCGAGCCGGCCGGCACGATCCACTGCCCGAAGAACGCGCTGGGCGTGAACGCGTGCAGCTCCCCGGAGAACCTGATCCGGATCCGCCACCCGGGGACGACCTTCCTCATCGAGCGCCTCGGGCTCGGCGCGTACCTGAGCCCCATCGTGGAGGCGTTCGCCGATGTCGCCCCGGACTCTACCGGGGAGGAGATCCTGATCGATCTCTTCAGCACGGCGTACCGGCACTGGCCCGGCAAGGAGCACGGGCCGGAGTGCATCAAGGCCGGCTCACCGGCGACAAACACCGCGTACTGCTCGGAGGCGGGGGTGAACAGCTACGAGCCGCTCATGGCCGACGCGCTCCAGGCCGAGGACGTCATGGCGTCGTCGGTGGCGTTCGCCGGAATGCTGATCGACCCGTCGGCCCCGGTGACGGTGCAGCGCGGCCCCGGGGCCGCGCAGACCTGGACGAAGGCGCAGGCGATCGAGAAGCTCGCGCGGATCTTCTTCAGCACCCGCCACGCGGCCAGCGTGGACATGGTCGACCGCTGGGGAAAGAAAAGTGCGACGTGGGCCGACGGCCGGACCCAGGACCAGCTCACCGCGTTCACCCTCCTCGCCGACGCGCTGAACGGGATCGACGCGCGCTTCGAGCAGAGCGCAGCGCCCGACGCGATGGCGCGAAAGGGCCAGTGGAAGCGCGCCACCGGCGAGCTCGTCGACGCGCTCCTCGCGGTCGAGGGGTCCGGGCCGGAGACCCGGTTCAAGAACCGCGCGCTGCCGAGGATGGGCGCCCTCGTGCTGCGCGTCCTCCGCGAGCAGCTGAACGCGCACTGCCCCGGTCGCGAGACGACCGGGCGGTGCGTCTGGGCGCAGAAGGAGCTCGGCAGGGAGGTAAGCGACCTGGTGAGCCACCCGCTGTTCGCCGCCGCGGCCGACGTCTCGGAGGCGGTCCGCGCCCACGAGCCGGCGCGCCGGGAGCTCGAGCGGTTCCTCACCTACCTGCTCGACGAAGGCGCCGGCGGCGCCCCGCTCCGCGCGCTGCTGGCGACGCTGGCCGACGCGCTCCAGCTGCTCGGCGACGAGGACACGCTGCTCCCGGCCCTGAAGGCCGCGTCGACCGCGCTGACCCCGGCGGGCGACCCCGGCGGCCCGGGCGCGGCCGACACGGGGCTCAAGGCGCTCAGGGCGCTCAACGACGATCGGTACGACAGGTATCACGCGATGGATCACATCCTCCCGGCGCTCGTGACGCCGATGGATGACGGCCGCGCGCCGCTCGAGGTGTTCCTCGACGCGTTCGCGGACGTGCACCGCGTCGAGGCCGCGAGCGGCGAGCCGCTCGTGGCGGAGGACTACCGGCAGGTGCTTCTCACGGCCAGGGACTTCCTGACCGACGAGACCCGCGGGCTCGAGCAGCTCTACACCATCCTCAAGAAGCGGCCTCGCGAGTGACCCGCGTCCACACGCCCACGATCCGCGCCGCGCTCCTCGCGGCGTCCGCCGCGGGCGCGCTCGCGCTGCTCCCGGGCGACGCCGGCGCCGCCGGGCTGTACTTCACCGATCGCGGCGTCCGGCCGTCGTCGCGCGGCGGGGCGTACATCGCCGGCGGCGACGATCTCGGGGCGATCGCCTACAACCCCGCGGGCGTCTACGAGGCGGGCACCCAGGTCCTGCTCGACGTCGGGCTGTTCGAGTGGCGCAGCGAGCACACGCGCCAGGCGATCGTGCGGCAGGTCGATCCGAACACCGGTGAGCCGACGGGCGCGAGCTTCGTGCAGACGATGGAGCCCGTGACAGGCAGCGCGCCGGTGCTGCCGATCCCCACGCTCGCGGCGTCGCTCCGGGTCGACCCGCGATGGGTCGTCTGGGGCGGGATGTGGGCGCCGTACGCGGCCCTCTCCAGCTACCCGGAGCAGGTGAAGGGCATGCCGGCGCCGCAGCGGTACGCGCTGTTCACCCTCGAGGGCTCGGCGCTCGCGTTCCTCGGGGCCGGCGCGGCCTACGCGCCCTCGCCCAAGTGGCGCCTCGGCGCCGCGCTAGGCGCGCTTGTCGGCTCGCTCAACAGCCGGATGGTGGTCTCCGGGTGCGTTCCGGAGCGGATGTTCTGCGCGCCCGAGGATCCGGACTGGGACATCCACTCCGAGCTCACCGTCGGGCCCATCGTGGCGCCGACGGGCCAGCTCGGGGCGCTCTTCATCCCGACCCCGCGATGGCGCATCGGCCTGGCCTTCCAGCTGCCTGTCTGGGTGCGCGCGCCGGCCACCTTCAGGGCGCGGCTCCCCGCGGCGCCCGTCTTCGAGCGCGCGGTCCAGGAGGGCGAGGACGCCGACATCTCCTTCGATCTGCCCTGGATCCTCCGCGCGGGCGTGGAGGCGCGGCTCGTGGACGACCTGCGCGTGGAGCTCGGGTTCGGCGTCGAGGGCTGGGGCATGCACGACGACATCCGCGTCGATCCCGACGGGGTGGTGCTCCGGAACGTCGCCGGCTTCCCCGAGGCGTTCCGCGTGCCCCCGGTCGTGGTCCCCCGGCGGTTCGAGAGCTCGCTCTCGGCGAGGCTCGGCGGCGAGTATTCCTTCGAGCTCGCGGGCAAGCGGTGGGCGCTGCGCGCCGGCGTGAGCCTCGAGCAGAGCGCCGTCCCGCCCGAGTACCTCTCGGTCCTCACGCTCGACGCGACGAAGCTGACGGCGGCGGCCGGCCTCGGCGTGCACCTCGGGAGGTGGCGCCTCGACGCGAGCTACGCGCACGCCTTCGCCGCGGACGTGAGGGTCGATCCGAGGGACGCGCGACTCCCGCAGGTGAACCCGGTGCAGGGCAATCCGCCCGAGAACCCGAACACCATCAACGGGGGCGCCTACAGCACCCGCGCGAACGTCGTGGGGCTCGGCGTCGCCTACACCTTCGATGACGCGGCGAGCGATCCGGCGGTGCCGCGCTGACAGGCCGGAGAGACGCGCGGGGGAGCGGCGCTACTGGGCCCGCAGCTCGCGCAGGCGCTCGGTGAGCCGGGGGCCGTCGAGCCAGCTGAGGTCCTTGTCGACGCTCGTCTCGATGTGATTGCTGACCTGCTTGGTCACCGTGTTGCGGAGCAGGCCGAGGAAATGCGGCGGCGCGATGAGCACCAGCGAATCGTAGGCGTGCTCGTTGAGGCCCTTCTCCAGCACCTCCGCGAGCTCCTGGGCGAACTTCTGCTTCTCGACCTCCTTGGGATCGGTGTCGGGCGCCGCGCCGGGCCGGCCGAGGTACTGGCCGCCCGCGCCGCCGTTGAGGTTGCCGTTCCCGCCGGGGGTGCCGTTCGGCTTCCGGCCGTGCGCGTCTGCCATGAGATCCCGCACCCGCGCCCGGCTCTCCTCATGACTGTAGGACTCGAGCAGGGTAAAGCCCTTGCCTGCAGGCTCTTCACGATAGAGCTGGGCACGGCTTGCGTCGGAGACCAGGATCCACGTCTTCCGTGCTGCCTTGTTTGCCATAAGCCTCCACAGGGAATCAACCCTTCCCTTTGTCTACGTTAAAGACCGACCCCGCGCATCGCAAGCGGCCGGAGAGCCCAAACCGGCGAGATTCGACCGGATTGCACGCCGCGACACCGGATCAAGCAGGCTCATCCACCTCGCGCAGCACGAATTCGCGGAGAACGGGAGGCGGCGAGAGCCCCTCAGGAAGTCGTGGAGGGATAAATACGGTCGTCGGTGTACGAGAGGGGGCCGCGCCTGGTCGCCCGCGCGCGCCTCAGCGGAACCGGTCGGTCGCCTCGACGAGCTCGTGCAGGATGCCGGGCTCCATCGCCGAGTGCCCCGCGTCCGCCACGATGCGCAGATCGGACTCGGGGAGCGCGCGGTGGAGCGCCCACGCGCTCTCCGCCGGACAGACGACATCGTAGCGGCCCTGCACGATGATCGTCGGGACATGGCGGATCCGGTGCGCGTCGTCGAGCAGCTGCGTCTCCGACGTGAAGAACCCCTTGTTCATGAAATAGTGGCACTCGATCCGGGCGAACGCGAGGGCGAACTGCTGTCCTGCCGTCTTCGCGACGAGCTCCTGGTTCGTGAACAGGCAGCTCGTCCGCCCTTCCCAGACGCTCCACGCCCGCGCCGCCTGCTGCTGCACCGTGGGATCGGGGCTCGTGAGCCGCCGGTGGTAGGCCGTGAGCAGATTGCCCCGCTCGGCCTCGGGGATGAACCCGAGGTACTCCTCCCACGCGTCGGGGAAGATGGCGCTCGCGCCCCGCTGGTAGAACCAGTCGAGCTCCTGCTTCCGCAGGAGGAAGATGCCGCGCAGCACGAGCTCCGTCACCCGCTCCGGGTGCTTCTCGGCATAGGCCAGCGAGAGCGTGCTCCCCCACGAGCCGCCGAACACCTGCCAGCGCTCGATCCCGAGGTGCTCGCGGAGCGCCTCCATGTCCGCGACGAGGTGCCAGGTGGTGTTCTCCTCCAGGCTCGCGTACGGCGTGCTCCTCCCGCTGCCCCGCTGGTCGAAGAGCACGATCCGGTAGACGGCCGGGTCGAAGAAGCGCCGCTGCTTCGGCTCGGTGCCGCCCCCGGGGCCGCCATGCACGAAGACCACCGGCTTGCCGCGCGGATTGCCCGACTCCTCGAAATAGATCTCGTGAAGATCGGAGACGCGGAGCCTCCCGGCGCGGTACGGCTCGATCTCGGGATACAGCGTTCGCCTCTGGGTGCCTGTCGTCGTCATGCCGCTCCCGTCCGTTGACCCGGCGTGAAGCCCGCGCCAGCGCGCGCCAGCCTACGCCAAGGCGCGCCGGGAGGGGAGAGGGCGTGGAGGGGAAAGGGAGGGGAACCGCAGGGGCGGCGGTGGCCACCGGCCGGGAGGCGCCGGCAGATCAGCCGGCCGGCGCGGCCTCGCGCGCCTCGGTCCTCGCCGCGCCGCTGTACAGCGCATCGAGCGCGGGCGCGTACTTCTGGAGCGCCACGCGCCGCTTCAGCTTCAGGGTCGGCGTGAGCATCCCGTTGTCCGCGGTGAAGTCCTCGGCCGAGAGGGCGATCTTCTTGATCTTCTCGAAGGACTTGAAATCCGTGGCGTACTTGTCGACCTCCGCCTGGAGGTGCGCGACCACCCGCGGGTGCTTCAGCATCGCGTCGGGCGAATCGAACGAGAGCCCCTGGGCCCGCGTCCACTCGGTGAGCGCCGCCATCTCGGGCACGATCAGCGCCACGTTGAAGGGGCGGTTGTCGCCGTAGATCATCGCGCCGTTGATCAGCGGAGACAGCTTGATCTTCTCCTCGAGCGGGGCGGGCGCGACGTACTTGCCGTTCTCCAGCTTGTACTGCTCCTTGATGCGGCCCGTGACGAAGAGATAGCCGTCGTCGTCGAGGTAGCCCAGATCGCCTGAGCGGAAGCCGCCGTCCTCGGTGAAGACGGCCTTGTTCTCCTCGTCGCGCTTGTAATAGCCCACCATGACGTTCGGGCCGTAGATGACGATCTCACCCTGCTTCGGATCGTGCGTCTCCGACTTGTCGATGACGACCCGCACCCCCGGGATCGCCTTGCCCACGCTGCCGAGGCGGCGGGCCCCCGGGTAGTTCACCGTGGCGACGGGCGACGTCTCGGTGAGGCCGTAGCCCTCGTAGACGGTGATGCCGAGCGCGTCGACGAACTCGGCCACCTGGTAGGAGAGCGCCGCCCCGCCGCTGATCGCGTACTTCAGCTTGCCGCCGAACTTGGCGCGGATCTTCGAGAAGATGACCCGGTCGGCCACCGCCAGCGTGAGCCGCTCGACGAGGCCGAGGGCCTCGCCCTTGTTCTGCTTCGTCGCGGCGCGCAGCCCGGCGCGGAACAGGCTCTGGATGAGCGCGGGCTTCTCCGTCATCTGCTTCTGCACGCCCTCGTAGATGCGGTTGAAGATCCGCGGGACGCTCATCAGCACGGAGGGGTGCACCTCGGCGAGGTTCGCGACGATCTTGTCGACGGACTCGCTCAGCGCCATCGACGCGCCGACCGTGATCATCAGGTGGAGCTCGCCGGTGTGGCCGAACGAGTGGGCCCACGGGAGGAACGACAGGCTCCGGTCGCCGCTGCCGAACGGGATGAGATCCAGCACGGCGCAGACGTTGGAGGCGATGTTGCCGTGCGAGAGGATCACCCCCTTGGGATTGCCTGTTGTGCCCGACGTGTAGATGAGGCACGCCGTGTCCTTCGACGTCGGCTGGATGGCCGGCGCCGGGCTCCCCTCGCCCGCGGCGAGGAGCTCCTTGTACGAGGTGGTCCGCGCGCCGGGGACGCCGTCTCCCGCCCCGCCGGGCTCGAACAGACAGACGAGGTGCTTCAGCGAGGGCGCCTTCTCGGGGAGATCCTTGCACTTGCCGTAGATCTGCGGCGTCGCGACGATCGCGGCCACGGCCTCGCAGTCGTTGATGATGAACGCCCACTCTCCCGGGAGCTGCGCCTCGTACATCGGCACGACGGCGACGCCCATGCTGAAGCACGCATAGGCCGAGACCGCCCACTCCACACGGTTGTTGGAGATGAGGGCCACCCGATCGCCCCGCTGGACGCCGAGCGACGCCAGACCGCCGCGGAACTTGGCGACGAGCTGCCCGAACTCGGCATAGGTGATCCAGTCCCAGCGGCCCTCGGTCTTCGTACCGAAGATCGGCTGGGGGCCATGAAGCTTCAGCGAGCGATCGAGCAGTTCTACCAGGTTCTCCAGTTTCGCCATCGCGTCTCCTCCCGGCCCGATTTTTACCATGATATCGCGCCGGCTCTGCGTCCTTTCGGCGGCGCGCGACACTTGGGGTCACCGAGCCGGCGCCGCATCTGTCCCGCCCGTGCCGGCGTGCCGCGCGGGAGGCGGCGCGCCGCGCGGGAAGGCGGCGTGCCACGCGCCGCGCGGGAGGCGCCGCGCCGCGCGGGAGGCGCCTCCCGCGCGGGAGGCGCCTCCCGCGCGGGAGGTGGCGGCCTCGGGCCCCTTCTGTTAGAGGGTTCGTCGCTTCAATGCCCCGGTATTCGATCACGACGTTCGGCTGTCAGATGAACGTGCACGACTCCGAGCGGATGCACGACGTGCTCCGCCGCGCCGGCTACACCGAGGCCGGCGGCCCCGAGGAGGCGGACGTGCTCGTGCTCAACACGTGCAGCGTGCGCGAGAAGGCCGAGCAGAAGCTGCGGAGCGAGGTGGGGCGGCTCGCGCGCTGGAAGCGGGAGCGCACCGACCGGGTGGTCGTCGTGGCCGGGTGCGTGGCGCAGCAGGAGGGGGAGCGCCTCCTCAAGCAGATGCGGACGATCGACGTCGTGGTGGGGCCCGACAACATCCAGGAGCTGCCGGGCCTGCTCGGCGACCTCGCGCTCGGCGGGCTGCCGGTCGCGCGCACGGTGTTCGACCTCGACGCGCCCCGGTTCCTCGTGGCGTCGCCGCCGTCCTCGTCGCGCGCCGCGCCGACGGCGTTCGTGACCATCATGAAGGGCTGCGACGAGCGCTGCTCGTTCTGCATCGTCCCGCACACCCGCGGGCCGGAGCGCTACAGGTCGAGCGACGAGATCGTCGCCGAGATCGCGGGGCTCGTGGCCGCGGGGACGCGCGAGGTCACCCTCCTCGGCCAGACGGTGAACAGCTACCGCGATCCGCTCGGCGCGCTGCCGCGGGCCCCCGGCGCGAGCGCGGACGACCCGGACGAGAGCGAGTTCGCGGCGCTGCTCCGGCGCGTCGCGGCCGACGTCCCCGGCCTCGCGCGCCTGCGCTACACGAGCCCGCACCCGCGGCACCTGACGCCCTCGCTCGTCCTCGCCCACGCCGAGCTCGCCGTGCTGCCGCGCCACGTGCACATGCCGGTGCAGTCGGGCAGCGATCGGGTCCTCCGGCGGATGATCCGCCGCTACACGCGCGCCGAGTACGTCGCGAGGACGCGGGCGCTCGTGGAGGCGGTCCCGGGGCTGACGCTCTCGACCGACATCATCGTCGGCTTCTCGGGCGAGACGGAGGACGACTTCGCGGCGACGCTGTCGCTCGTGCGCGAGGTCGGCTTCAAGGGGCTGTTCGGCTTCAAGTACTCGCGCCGCCCGCACACGCCCGCGCTGAAGCTGCCGGACGACGTGCCCGAGGGCGTGAAGGGCGAGCGGCTCTCGCGCCTGTTCGAGGCGAGCGAGGCGCTGCTCGCCGCCCACCTGTCGGGCCTCGTGGGGACGACGCAGGCGGTGCTCGTCGAGGGGCGCGACAAGGAGCGCGGCGCGGGCGGCGCGCGCGGCCAGGGCGGCGCGCTCTGGTCGGGCCGGACGGGGCGCCACGAGATCGCGCACATCGAGGGCGCGGCGGAGCTCGATCTGCTCGGCGACGTCGTCGAGGTCTCGATCGCGCGGGCGAACAAGCACTCGCTGCAGGCCGAGCTCACGGAGGCGGCGCGGGCCGCGGCCCGGCCGCGGCAGCGGGGCGGCGCGGAGCCGGGGCCGGCGCGGCGCTCGCTGCCGGTGGTCGCCGCCGAGGGGGGCTGACGTGGCGCTCGTCCTCGACTTCGGCGGGGCGTCGCCGCGGCTCGGGCGCGACGTGTTCCTCGCGCCGAACGCGACGGTGATCGGCGACGTGACGCTCGGCGACGAGGCGAGCGTGTGGTTCGGCGCGGTGCTGCGCGGGGACATCGGCGCGATCCGCATCGGCGCGCGGACCAACGTGCAGGACCTCGCGTGCCTGCACCTGACGAGCGGCGTCTCGGAGACGATCGTCGGCGCCGACGTGACCATCGGGCACGGCGCGATCCTGCACGGCTGCCGCGTCGGCGACGGGTGCCTGATCGGGATGGGGAGCATCCTGCTCGACAACGTCGTGATCGGCGAGGGCTCGGTGATCGCCGCGGGCGCGGTGGTGCCGCCGGGGAAGGTGATCCCGCCGCGGTCGCTGGTGCGCGGCAACCCGGCCCAGGTGATGGGCGAGGTGCGGCCGGACCAGGCCGAGCTCGGCAGGCTGGGCGCCGCGAGCTACGTGGAGAACGCGAGGCGCTTCCGGGCGGCGCTCGCCGCGGCGACCGCGGCCGGCGAGCCGGGGGCGGCGGCGAGGCGCGATGGCGGCGCGGTGGACGAGGTGAAGAGGCCATGAACATCACGGTGAACGGGGAAGCGCGCGAGGTGCCGGCGGCGCTCACGGTGCGGAGGCTCGTCGAGCTGCTCGGGCTGACCGAGGGGCCTGTGGCGGTCGAGCGCAACGGCGAGGTGGTGCCGCGGGCCGAGCACACGGCCGCCGAGCTCGCCGAGGGCGACGTGGTCGAGATCGTGCACTTCGTCGGGGGCGGCTGAGGCCGCCCGGCGGACGGCTCTGGGCTCGCCGCGAGCCCTCTCTGGAGGGAGAGATTGAAACGCAAAGGCGCAAAGGCGCAAAGACGCAAGGAGAAGGGGAAAAATCTCCTGCGTCTTTGCGCCTTTGCGCCTTTGCGCCTTTGCGCCTTTGCGTTTTTTCTCTTCTCTTTGCGGCTGACGGCGTAGCCATCTTCCAGATCGTCCGCGATCCGGCTACCATGGCGAGCTGCCGTGGATACGAGGGCCCTCGTCTTTGTCTTGGCGCTCGGCGGGTCGGCGGGCGTGGGCGCCGCCCTGGCGGTGCGCGACGCGCTGCCGGCCTCGCCGGTGGTCGGCGGCCTCTCGATCGGCGAGCGCTTCCTTCCGGACGGCGCCTCGCCGGCGGCCTGGCTCGAGGCGAGGCGCGACGCCCTGCGCGCGCGCGTCGTCCGGCTCCATCACGACGACGTGGAGCTGATCTCGACGCTCGGTGAGGTGGGCGTCGCGATCGACGTCGGCGAGACGCTCGCGGCGGCGCAGCGCGTCGGCCACGAGGGCCCCTGGGCGCGGCGGCTCCGGGAGGCCCGGCGGGCGCGGCGCGGTGGGATCGACGTGCCGCTCGTGTGGGCCGTCGACGAGGCGAGGGCCCGCGCGCTCCTCGAGCGGCTCGCCCCGCAGGTCTACCGGATGCCCGTCGACGCGCGGCTCGACCTCGCGAACCGGCGCAAGATCCCGGAGCAGGCCGGCCGCGAGCTCGACATCGACGCCTCCCTCGCGGCGCTCCGGGCCGGCGACCACGACGACGAGGAGCTCATCGAGCTCCCGGTCCGGTACATCGCGCCCGCGGTCGGCGTCGACGATCTGGTGAGCGTCGATGTCAGCCGGGTCGTCGCGGCGTACGAGACGAAGTTCAAGCGGCACGGGAAGGAGGCCGGGCGCGCCGTCAACATCAAGGCCGCGGCGTCCAAGATCGACGGCACCATCGTGGCTCCCGGCGAGATCTTCTCGTTCAACGCCCATGTCGGCCCGCGGACGCGCAAGAACGGCTTCACCATCGCGCCGGAGATCCTGGGCGACGAGACCGTCCCCGGCTACGGCGGGGGGACCTGCCAGGTCTCCAGCACGCTCTACGCCGCGTCGCTCTTCGGCGCGCTCGACACGCCGGACCGACAGAGCCACTCCCGCCCGAGCGCCTATATCCCGATGGGGCTCGACGCCATGGTGACCTACCCGGAGTCGGACCTGAAGATCAGGAACACGCTCCCGTTCCCGGTCATGATCCACGCCTATCTGCCGGAACCGACGGTGCTCCGCGTCGAGATCCTCGGCGGCGACCCGGTGGCGGAGGTCGATCACCGCATCTCGGCCGAGCACACCGACGACTTCATCCGCCGCATCTACGTGAAGTCCGAGCTCTCCGAGGGCAAGGTGAAACGCCACCAGAAGGGCTCGTGCGGATACGACGTGAGGTCCCACGTCACGCTCCGTTACAAGGACGGCAGGGCCGACGAGCGCCGCTATACGAGCGAGTACAAGCCCGCGCCCGAGGTCTTCTGGGTCGCGCCCGACTACGACCGTTCCACGCTGCCGGAGCTCTCCGAGCACGCGAAGGCGGTGGAGGAGCTCCAGGAGGGGGAGACCCCTTCCGCGGAGGGACAGGCCCCTTCGGCGGAGGGGCAGGGCGACGGTCCTGCGGTGGGGCAGGGCGACGGCTTCTCGATGTGAGCGGGGCGCGGAGGCCCGCCGCGGCCCCGCGGCTCATCTCCTGGCAGAGGCGGGCGCGCCCTGCGGCCGGCGCGAACGCGCGCCGCAGGCCGCGCAGCCGTCGATGAGCTTGCCTGGTCGACATGAACCTGGTGAGCGGCGACACCGACGGAGAAAATCTCAAGATCGAAGAACGAACAACACGGCAACATCCGACAGTCGTGTGGTCGCCCCTGCGCTCGGGGAATATTCCTGTGGACGGTGGGTGACACAGGTGTAAATGGCCGTGCCAGCCGGGGGACCGGGGTGAGCTGCGGCTCGGCTCGGACGCGGGCAACACGCCGGAAGCGAGCCCTCCGCGGTGGGATTGCGTGAGCCGAGGGCAGATGCAGAGGGGGCGAGCACCGATTGCGCGGGGGGATGCCGGGCGGCTGCCGGGTCGTCGCGAGCTCCTCGCCGGCGTGGGGGCGACTGCGGGCCTCCTGCTGCTCGGCTGTCGTGGTGAGCCGGTCGACGTGCGCGAGCAGGCGGCCATCGCCGCCGGCGGCAGCCGGGGTTACGCGGGCCCGCCCGTCGAGCTCTCGTTCTGGACGGGCTTCACCGGGGGCGACCGGCCGCCGATGCAGCGGCTCATCGAGCGGTTCAACCGCGAGCACGACAACATCACGGTGCGGATGAGCGTGAACCGCTGGGCCGACTTCTACCAGAAGCTGCCGGCCGCGGTCGACAGCGAGAGCGGCCCCGACGTGGCCGCCATGCACGCCGACCAGCTGGCCACGGCCGCGGTCCACCGCACCATCCTCCCGCTCGACGAGGTGACCGAGGCGCTCGGCCTCGGCGCCGCCGACTTCTCCGAGACGCTCTGGAACGCCGGCGTCTTCCGGGGTCGCCGTTACGGCGTCCCCCTCGATATTCACCCGCTCGGGCTCTACTACAACCGCGTCCTGCTGGCCGACGCCGGCCTCGACGACGCCGCGCTCCCTCGCTCCCGGCGCGACTACCTGGCGGTCCTCGAGCACCTCAAGCAGAGGGGGATCCAGGGATCGTGGGTGTCGCCGGTCCTGTTCACCGGCGGGCTGATGTTCCAGTCGATCCTGTGGCAGGCGGGCGGCGAGCTGTTCTCGGAGGACGGCGCCCGGGCGATGTTCAACTCCGAGGCCGGCGTCGAGGCGCTCGGCTTCATGCTCGAGCTGATCCGGCGAGGCTACAGCCCGCGCGACGTCGGCCAGGACGCCGACAGCATCGCCTTCACCAACAACCGGAACGCCTTTCTCTGGAACGGCATCTGGATGATCAACATCTACAGGGCGATCCCCGGGCTCCGGTGGGGCGTCCTCCCGGTGCCTGTCATCGGCGCGCAGCCGGCGGTCTGGGGCAACGCGCACCACCTCGTGCTCCCGCGGCAGCCGGCGACCGGCGCCGGCCAGCGCCGCCTGAGGGCGTCGGTGGTGTTCCTCGCCTGGCTGAGCGAGCACTCCCTCGAGTGGGCGCAGGCCGGCATGGTGCCGGCCCGGCGGGCGGCGCGCGAGAGCGCCGCGTTCCGGCGGATGACGGAGCAGGCGATCTTCGCCGAGCAGCTGCCGGTGGTCCGCTTCCCGCCGGCGATCGCCGGGATCGACTCGGTGCGCGCGTCCACCCTCGATCTCGCGGTGAACGAGGCCGTGCTGCTGCGGGCCGCGCCGCGCGAGGCCCTGAACCGCGCCGCCCGCGAGGCCGACGCGCTGCTCGCGGCCAACCTGAAGAAGTTCGCGAGGGCCCTGTGAACACGGTCGACGTCCCCCTCGTGGAGCCCGGCCAGGTCGAGGCGGACGGCGCCCCGCAGAGCGCCCCCGGCGTCGGCCGGCTCCGCGAGCGCGGCCTCGCGCGGCCGCGCCGGTGGGCTCCGTACCTGTTCCTCGCGCCGTACCTCGTGCTGTTCGGCCTCTTCGTCGCGGCGCCGATCGTCCTCGGCGTGTGGATCAGCCTCCACGACTGGGACCCCTACCTGCCGTCGCGGCCGTGGGTCGGCCTCGACAACTACGCGGATCTGTTCCGATCCGGCTCGCCGATCCGCGGCAATTTCTGGCGCGCGCTGCGGGCCACGGCGCTGTTCACGGCGCTGAGCGTGCCTGTCCTCGTGACGCTCCCGCTGCTGCTCGCCCTCGCGCTCAACCGGCGCTTTCCCGGCCGATCGTTCTTCCGGGCGATGTTCTTCGCCCCCTACGTGCTCGGCGTGGCGGTCGTGGCCCTGATGTGGCGGCTCCTGCTCGACCCGCACCTCGGCGTGATCAACCACCTGCTGGGGAAGGTGGGTTTGCCCGCCGACACGGGCTGGACCACGGCGGTGCCGTGGGTGTGGGTCTCGCTGGTGGGCATGACGGTGTGGTGGACGCTCGGCTACAACGCCGTGATTTACCTGGCCGGGCTGCAGAACATCCACCGGGAGCTCTACGACGCTGCCCGCATCGACGGCGCGACCCGCTGGCAGCAGCTCCGCCACGTCACGGTGCCGGGGCTCAGGCCGGTGTTCGTGTTCGTCGTGACGATGACCGTCCTCGGGTCGGCCAACATGTTTGGACAGGCCTATCTGATGACCGGGGGCGGGCCTGGCAGCGAGACGCGCACGACGATCATGTACATCGCCGAGGAGGGGTTCCGTAACTTCCGCCTCGGCGCCGCGGCGGCCATGAGCTACGTCCAGGCGTTCTTCCTCGCGCTCGTGAACCTCGGCATGCTGCTCCTGTTCTTCGGCCGGCGCGGCGGCGGGGACGCTCGATGAGGCGCCGGCTGCTCGACGACAGCTGCCCTGTCCGCCGCCGGCAGATCGGGAGTGTCCTGTCGTATGCTGCGCTGCTCCTCCTCGCCGTGGTCTACCTCGCTCCGGTGATCTGGATGGCGCTCACCTCGCTCAAGTCGTCGCCGGAGGCGACGGCGGTGCCGCCCACGCTCTTGCCCGCGCGGGCGACGCTCGAGAGCTACGAGGCGCTCGCGGGCTCGGGCTCCGGGGCGCCGGTGCTCCGCTGGCTCCTGAACAGCGTCCTGGCTGCCGTGGCCCATGCGCTGCTCGTGCTGGCCACGGCGGCCCCGGCGGCGTATGCGCTCGCGCGCATGGAGTTCCGCGGCAAGCGGCTCGTGCTCGCCGCGGCCGTCGCCACGCTGTTCATCCCGCCGATCCTGTTCCTGCCCGCGAACTACCTGATCGTCCGGGCCCTCGGCTGGCTCGACAGCCTCCCGGCGCTCGTGGTGCCGCCGGCCGCCTCGGCGTTCGGCGTCTTCTTCCTGCGCCAGTTCTTCCTCGGGCTCCCGAGGGAGCTCGAGGAGGCGGCCGCGCTCGACGGCGCAAGCCGTCTCCAGGTCTTCTGGAAAATTGTGCTGCCTCTGTCGAAGCCGGCCCTGGCCACGCTGGCCGTGCTCAGTCTGCTGAGCAACTGGAACGACTTTCTCTGGCCGATCTACGTGCTGTTCAACCCCGAGAAGCTGACGCTATCGCCCGGCCTCGCGCTGCTGCAGGCGGCCCACGCCACCGATTATGCGCTCGTCACGGCGGGCGCGGTGGTGGCGAGCGTCCCGGTCCTCGCGGTGTTCATCGCCGCGCAGCGGTACGTGATCGAGGGTGTCGCCCGCACCGGCCTGAAGGGGTGATCCGCGGCGCGCCACGGCGGCACGACGGCAAGGACATTGGCTGTCCGCGCGTCATCGCCGCTGCTTGACCCGGAGTCGCTCTCGGGGGAAGCTCTCTGTCCTCGGCGGCTGGCAGCGCCCCTGTTGCGCGCGGCCGAGGCGTCGCGATGTGCCTGCTGCCAGGGACGACGGCTGGTGTGTGCTTGGCTTATCTTTTCTTCGATCTCACGAGGAGATTGGGCCGGATGTCCTGTCGGCCGCGGCGGTCTCGTGGTGATCAGAATTTAACGCAAAGGCGCAAAGGCGCAAAGGCGCAAAAAAGCCAGAGAATGGGTGAGGACGAACCAGAGTTCGTGAGTCGTCGTGATCGCACTGCGGATTGCGCCCCATTCCTCCTTCTCTGCTTGCGCCTTTGGTGCGCCAGGCAAGCCTGGGCGAGGAGGAAGCTCATGTAGAAAGCTGAAACCTTGCGATGGAACCCATGGAGGTCCTGCGGATCTCCCCGGCCAAGGCTAGCCCCCAGCCGGAAGCGAGTCTTGCGTGGTCCGGAGGGCAGACCCCGGGCTGCGAAGCGTAGACAGCGAGCGTGAAAGCCTTGTATTGAGCCTCGAAATGCAATGCTCGGCGGGTGCCCAAGCTGTCAAAGGAGCGGAAGGCAACACCGGCGCGCTGGAACGCCGCGCGCGGCGAAGGGCTCGGCGCGTTGGACCCCCCGGGGTCGGAGACCAGGGCGTGCACGCAAGGGTTCCCCAGGAACCTGGGAGGCCCCGTCGCCTCCGAGAAGAGCCCGCCGCAACGGCGGGTGCGGTACCGCCGAGCGAAGGGAACGAAGCGAGGCGGGAAGGGTGACGAGGCGTCCGAGCACCTCGTAGTACCGATGAAGCGGGGGAACCGTCCCGAGGGACCCCGTGGAGGGAAGGGGGTGCCGGGGCATGGGGCTGCTGGAGGGAAAGATGAAGGAGACACCGGGCTCCCAGAACATCTCCACGAAACTCGAGCAGATAGCGAAGCTGGCGAGGGAAGCGCCTGGTACGGCGTTCACGACGCTCGCGCACCACATCGATATCGAGTGGCTGCGCGAGGCGTACCGTCGCACGCGCAAGGACGGCGCTGTGGGCGTGGACGGGCAGACCGCGGACGAGTACGCGGCGCACCTGGAGGACAACCTCCGGTCGCTGCATGAACGCGCGAAGTCCGGCACGTACCGCGCGCCGCCCGTGAGGCGGGTCCTCATCCCGAAGGGGGACGGGTCGCAGACGCGGCCCATCGGCATCCCGACCTTCGAGGACAAGGTCCTGCAACGCGCGGTCGTCATGGTGCTGGAGGCGATCTACGAGCAGGACTTTCTACACGGCTCGTATGGCTTCCGGAGGGGGCGCTCGGCGCATCAAGCGCTGCACGCGCTCCGTGACCAGGTGATGCGCATGGGCGGCGGCTGGGTCCTGGAGGTCGACATCCGGAAGTTCTTCGACACCCTCGACCATGGCCACCTCCAGGAGATCCTTCGTCGAAGGGTGCGCGATGGGGTGCTGCTGCGGCTCATCGGCAAGTGGTTGCATGCGGGCGTGCTGGAATCCGGGGCCGTGTCCTTCCCGGAGTCTGGTTCGCCTCAAGGCGGCGTGATCTCGCCGCTGCTGTCGAACGTCTACCTGCACGAGGTGCTGGACGTGTGGTTCGAGCAGGAGGTGAAGCCGCGGCTGCAAGGCCGCGCGTTTCTCATCCGGTACGCGGACGATTGTGCGCCACGACGGCGCGGAAAGGAGGCCTTGATGGCCGCCTGAAGCAGCCTTGCTGCACGAGAGATGAGGGAGGACCCCTCGGGATCGGGTCGCAGGGCCAGGTCCCAAACCACCGGAAGCTGCTTGGGCCCAATGGCCCGGGTGGTGAGCGTTCACGGAAAAGGCGGGACAAACCCGTCAGGTGAGAGCCGGGAAGGCGAACGTGAGTGAACCGCTGACGACGTGTCGAAAGCGTAGGGACGTCATCGAAACCAGGCTCCAGTCGTTGGCCTGGGACAAAGCTCGGGGGATTCCTGCTTGCTGCCCGAGCGGTGACCGGCATGAAGGCGGCGCGAGCCCGGCTCAGGCTCTCGTGCGGAACGTGGGAACCTGTCGCTCCGATGCGAAGGGAGAACTCCGAGTGGTGGACCCACGAGGGGGAAGAGTACCGATGCGGGGCGCAGGGGCGGATGGGCTCGTAGTAGCGTTGAAGCCTGGTAACGCGGGCGGAGCGAAGGGGCCCAACGACCTGGCCGCGGGCATGGGTCAACCGGCAACGGGAGGAGCCCATGTCTGAGGCGAAGCCTTACGACATTCCGAAGCAGCTCGTCTGGGATGCGTACCAGCGGGTAAAGGCGAACCGAGGCGCAGCGGGCGTGGACGGCGAGTCGCTTGCGATGTTCGAGAAGGACCTGAAGGGCAACCTCTACAAGGTCTGGAACCGGATGTCGTCGGGCTCGTACTTTCCGCCGCCCGTGCGGCTCGTCGAGATTCCGAAGGGCAACGGAGGCACACGTCCCCTCGGCATCCCCACGGTGGGGGACCGCGTGGCGCAGACGGTCGTGAAGATGGTCCTCGATCCGGTCGTGGAGCCCATGTTCCATCCGGATTCGTACGGCTATCGGCCCGGTCGGTCGGCGCTCGACGCGGTGGCGGTGGCGAGGAGACGATGCTGGAGCGCCGACTGGATCATCGACCTTGACATCAAGGGCTTCTTTGATGCGCTGGTCCATGAGCTGGTCGAGCGCGCCGTGGCGCACCACACGGACAACCCCTGGATCCGGCTGTACATCGCCCGGTGGCTCCGCGCCCCCGTGCAGAAGCCGGATGGCACGGTGGAGCAGCGTACGAGGGGCACGCCGCAAGGCGGGGTCGTCAGTCCGCTGTTGGCCAATCTATTCCTGCATTATGCGTTCGATCACTGGATGCGGAGGACCTTCCCGAGCGTCCCGTTCGAGCGCTACGCGGACGATGCCATCGTCCACTGCAGGAGCGAGCGGCAGTCCCGCATGGTGCTGGAGGCCATCCGTCGTCGGTTCGAGCAGTGCGGTCTGGAGCTTCATCCGACGAAGACCCGGATCGTCTACTGCAAGGACGACGATCGGTGCGGGGAGTTCGAGCACGTCGCGTTCGACTTCCTGGGCTACACCTTCCAACCTCGACGGGCGAAGAATCGCTGGGGGAAGCACTTCGTGAGCTTCCTGCCAGCGATGAGCACCAAGGCAGCCAAGGCGGTCCGCGAGACCATCCGCAGATGGCGGATGGCGTCGACCAGGAACAACCAGCGCCTGGAAGATCTCGCGCAGCTCGTCAATCCGGTGGTGCGGGGTTGGATGAACTACTACGGGCGGTTCTACCGCTCGAAGTGCGTCCAGGTCCTTCGCCATCTCAACGAGGCCCTCGCAGCATGGGCGCGACGGAAGTACAAGCGGCTGCGACGTCGAGAGCGCGCGTCGATGCACTGGCTGGGGCGCATCGCGCAGCGGGATCCGAAGTTGTTCGTCCTGTGGCAGCTCGGCGTCCGGCCCGAGGCTGGGTCGTAGGAGCCGGATGAGGCGAGAGCTTCACGTCCGGTTCTGGGAGGGCCCGGGGGTGCGATTCCCCCGGGCTACTCGACTCGTCCTGGCGTTCTCGCACGAGGAAGACGCTCGTCGCGTTCTGGCCGTGCTCCCGAAGAGGTTCGGCAAGTACGGCCTTGCGCTCCACCCGGACAAGACCCGGCTCGTCGAATTCCGTCGGCCCGACCGTCGGCCTCCCCCGGAGGATCGATCGGATCGTGGACCCAACACGTTCGACCTGCTGGGCTTCACCCACTACTGGGGCTTGTCTCGTCGAGGCAGGTGGGTGGTCAAGCAGAAGACCGCCTCCGATCGCTTCCGCCGCGCGCTGAAGCGGATCGCGGAGTGGTGTCGGCAGCATCGGCACCAGGCGATCGGGGAGCAGCAGCGCTCGCTCTCGCAGAAGCTGCGAGGTCACTTCGGGTACTTCGGCATCACGGGGAACTCCGAGGCGATCAGCCGCTTCCGTGAGCGGGTCATCGGCATCTGGTGCAAGTGGCTCGGTCGTCGCTCCCAGAGAGCGCGGATCAACTGGGACCGCAGGCACATGCTGCTGGAACGCTACCCCCTCCCACTTGCCCGGGTCGCGAGGCCGTACTCACCCGCGTAGCGAATCCATGTCGCGAAGAGCCGGATGCGGTAGCCCCGCACGTCCGGATCTGTGGGGGCCCTGGGGGAGCAATCCCCCAGGGCTACCCGAGCGCCTTTGCGCCTTTGCGTTGAATTCTCTCCTTCTGATTCCTTCTTCTCTGCTTGCGCCTTTGCGCCTTTGCGCCTTTGCGTTGAATTCTCTCCTTCTGGCTACCTCAGCGCGGCCTCCGCGCGAGCTCGCCCATGAGGCCGAAGAGCTCGACCGGGCCGGGCGGGGTGAGCTCTCCTCCGCTGAATTCGCGGTAGAGCGTGTGCACGTTCACCGCGATGCGCTCCGCGTCGCTCCAGCTCGCGTAGTCGGCGAGCGCGATGTCGCGGGCGGCGTCGGCCGGGGGCATGCCGGCGTCGTAGCGGCACCGCGCCTCGTCACGGATGTACACGAGGTAATCGCGGACCGCGCGCACGCCGGCGCGATCCGTGATGGGCCCGTGCCCCGGGACGATGACGTCGGCGTCGAGCGCCAGGATTGTGTCGCACGCCTTGATCCAGTTGCCGACGGGCCCTGCCCACATGATCGGCGTCACGTCGATGAAGAGGATGTCTCCCGTGTAGACCGCGCGGTCCGCGGGCACGTGCACGAGCAGATCGCCCTTCGTGTGGGAGGGGCCCACCTCGATGAGGCGGACCTCCTTGCCCCCGACCGCGACGGTCAGCTCCCCCTCGAAGACCCGGGTCGGCGCGGTGGGGGCGATCCCGTCGAAATCGAAGGCGCCGAAGCAATGGACGAGGTACTCGCCGAGCGCGCCGGCGGCGCCGCTGCGCGCCTGTCGCATCAGCATGGCGAGCATCGGCGCGGGGACCTCATCCATCTCGGCGGCGCCGGCGCGCGTGGCGATGATCGTCGCGCCGTCGACGAGCGCGTTGCCGTAGCAATGGTCGCCGTTCGCGTGGGTGTTCACGACGGTGCCTATCCGCGCCGCGGCGGGGGTCGCCGCGCGCATGGCGTCGAGCATGTCGCGCGTGCGCTTCAGGTCGAAGAGCGTGTCGACGAGCAGGGCCTCGCCGTCCGAGGTGACGAGCCCCGCGTTGCTGAGCCCCCAGGTGCCGGCCGGCTGGAGATACGCAAAGCAGCCGTTGCCGACGTCCTGCAGCCCTTGCTCATACCGCCATCGACCCATGTTCATCTCCTTGTGCACGAGCGTTTCCCGGCGCGACGCTACCAGGCGTAGGCCTCCGGCGCCTCGCCGCCGGGGCCGGGGAACACCTCGTCGAGGCGCTTCAGGTGCTGCGGCGTCAGCCGGATCTCGAGGGCGCGCAGGCTCCCGTCGAGCTGCTCGGCGGTGCGCGGGCCGATGATGGGCGAGGTCACGACCGGGTTCTGGAGCAGCCAGGCCAGGGCCACGTCGGCGGGCTTCTCGCCGAGCTCGGCGCAGAACGCCTCGTAGGCCTCCAGCTTGGCGCGGCTCTTCTCGATGCGCGCCTGCGCGTCGGCCGAGGCGCGCCGGCCCTCGCGCGCCTTCTGGAGCGCGCCGCCGAGCAGGCCCCCGGCGAGCGGGCTCCAGGGCAGGACGCCGAGGCCGAACGCGCGGCAGGCGGGCAGGACCTCCAGCTCGACGGTGCGCGCGCTCAGGTTGTACACGCACTGCTCCGAGACGAGGCCGAGGAAGTGCCGCTGCGCGGCGAGGCCGTTCGCCTGCGCGATGTGCCAGCCGGCGAAGTTGCTGCTGCCGACGTAGAGGACCTTGCCCTCGCGGACGAGCTGCTCCATCGCCTGCCAGATCTCGTCCCAGGGCGTCTCGCGATCGATGTGGTGCATCTGGTAGAGATCGATATGGTCCGTCTGCAGGCGGCGCAGGCTCTCCTCGCAGGCGCGGCGGATGTGATAGGCCGAGAGCCTCCTGTCGTTCGGCCCTTCGCCCATGGCGCCGTAGACCTTCGTGGCGAGGACGATGCGGTCCCGCCGCCCGCCGCCCTGGGCGAGCCAGCGCCCGACGATCTGCTCGGTGATCCCCTCTCCGCGCTTCCGGCCGTACACGTTGGCCGTGTCGAAGAAATTGAGCCCGTGCTCCAGGGCCCGGTCCATGATGGCGAAGCTGTCGGGCTCGCTGGTCTCCGGGCCGAAGTTCATCGTGCCGAGGCAGAGCGGGCTGACCTTCAGGCCGGTGCGTCCGAGATTGCGGTAGTTCATGGTGCCGGGGAGGGTAGCAACACGCCCCGCGCGCGGTCCACGCGCAACCGCTGAACGCGTCGTAGGATTTTGCCGGAGTCACGCGTCCGTGAGCCGGCTCGGCGGCCGGCGGAGCCGATCGCTCCGGCCCGCCCGGAGGAGAGGACGTGCTGTGGACACGGTGGCTCGCGCCTACCGCTTCTCGCCGGGCGCCGGCGCGACGACGCTGCTCGAGGTGACGAGCCTTTCCCCGGGGCGAGTCGGGCGTGCTTTCTCGCAGGGGTCGTGCGAGCGTCGCCCGGATGCAGATCCGAACCGCTTCTTCTCCTCCTGTGTGTGCAAACGTCCTTTGTGTCGCGATGCTCCTCGCCTTGCCGCTCGCCGCCGGCTGTGGCGATGGCGGCGGCGACGGCGGCGGCGGCGCGGGCGATGACGGCGCGGGCGGCGACGGCGGGGGCGCGGCGAGCTCGAGCGCCTCGACCAGCAGCGCGACGACGGGCGGCGGTGGGACCGCGGAGTGCGGCCCTGATGTCGACGCGCCCGAGGAGATGCTCCCGGGTGCCGCCGATCCCGAGGCGGGGGTGTTCACCCTGGACGAGGCGCTGGCCGAGCTCCCGGAGGGCCCGGGGCCGCTGCGCGCGATCATCGACACCGACAAGGGCGAGATCACGTGCGAGCTCTTCCCGGAGCAGGCCCCGAACGCGGTCACCAACTTCGTCGGGCTCGCCCGCGGGCGCCGGCCCTGGAAGGACCCGGTGACCGGCGGCTGGGTGAAGCGGCGGTTCTACGACGGGCTGACCTTCCACCGGGTGATTCCGGAGTTCATGGTGCAGGGCGGCGACCCGCTCGCCACCGGCGAGGGCGGGCCAGGGTACGAGTTCGACGACGAGATCTCGACGCTGAAACATCGAGCGGGGACGCTCGCCTATGCCAATGCCGGGGCAGACAACAACGGAAGCCAGTTCTACATCACGGAGGTGGTGACGGACTGGCTGGACGGCTCCTACACGATCTTCGGCCAGTGCGCGCCGGTCGAGGTGGTCACCGCGATGACGCGCGTGGAGACCGGCGCGGAGGATAAACCGCTCGCGGAGCTGCGCCTGCGCAAGGTGACGATCGCCCGCTGCGCGCCGTGAAGAGGGCGCGAGTGAGCCGGCACAGGGCCGGTCTCAGCGATCGAGGGGCTTTCTGGCGCTGATGAGCGAGTATCCGGCGTACGCCGGCATGACGGACACGTCCGTGAACCCGCACCCGCGGACGAGCTCGTCGAGCTCGCCGGCCGTGAGCTGCTTGCCGGGGGTCAGAACCACCATGTTCATGGAGCTCAGCGCCGCCGTGAGCGGGCCGTCCTGCCCGTCCGCGAGCAGGAGCTCGTAGATGAGGACGCGGCCGCCCGGGGGCAACACATCGAAGCTGCGCTGGATCAAGCGCTGCCGGCGCGCGCTGTCCCAGTCGTGGAGGACGTTGGCGAAGAAGATCACGTCGTGACCCGGAGGCCACGCGTCGCGGAACATGTCGAGCGCCACGACGTCGATGCGCCCCTCGAGGCCGTGCTCCGCGACGTACTGCCTCGTCGTCTTGCACACGGGCGGCAGCTCGGCGACCGTGAACTGCACGTGCGGATTCTGCCGCGCCAGGGCGATGCTGAAGCAGCCAGAGCCGCCGGCGACGTCGAGCAGGCGCCCCACGCCCGTCAGCTCGACCCGCTGCGCGAGCCCGACCGCCGTGGCGAAGGAGTGGCTGTGCATCGCCCGGGTGAAGACGAACGCCCGCTCCTCCGACAGGTCCACATGGTCCCACTCCTCCGTGATGACCTTGCCGGCGTCCCACGCGACGGCCCCGTCCCGCCGCAGGGTCTCCAGCACGGTGCTGTGCGTGACCGGGACCTGACCGATCAACCGCAACATGTGGCCCCAGTAGAACGGCCTGTCGGGGAGCAAGAAGTTGCGGGACGTCTCGGTGAGGTGGAACTTGCCCTGAAACCGGGCCAGGAGCCCCATTCCGGCCAGGGAGGCCAGGAGCGCCTCGGTCGCGCGGAAGCTGAGAGAGAGCTGCCTGGCCAGCTCTGCGATGCCCGTGGGCTCCCGCTCGAGATGCGAGAACACGCCGAGCTCGTCCGCAACGCTGAGGATGGGCAGCTGAAAGATCGATATCGAGAGCTGCCGTATCAGGGAGTCGTCACAGGTGGGCTTTTCAAGGTCCATGGGCATCGAACCGTTCCTCCGCTCTGCTCAAGAAGGGATGCGCGCGCCGGCGCGGCCGGCGATCGATCCGTCCTACACATACCTGAGCGCGGTCGGCTCTGCCCGGGCGTTGCTTTTGGCCTCGCGGATCCCGCCGTTTTTGTCGGTCGCCGCCAGCCCACGCCCTCCGGCGGGCGCGTCGGCGGGACGGGCGGGTCAACTCCTGGACGACAGGCGCGGCCGCGCGCTGGCCAGCGCCGCGCGCCGGCCGGTCGGCAGGCTCACTTGGCCAGCTTGATCACCGAGGCAGGCGCTTCCTCGGTTGCCCATGTCGTCCAGTAGAGGGCGCGGCAGTCCTGCGCGAGGCTGCGGACGTAAGCGGCGCTGTCGGCGAGCGGCTCCGGCGCGCCGCCGGAGGTGCGCACCCGCTGGAGCTGGTTATCGCCGCCGCTGTACCAGTAGACGAAGGTGGAGTCCGTCAGGAGCCGCGCGGGGTAGTCCGCCGGCGCGAGCACCCCTGCGCCGGAGCCGTCCTTGTTCGCTGCGTGGATGTTGCCGCCGACGATCCAGTAGATGCGCTCGCCGACCGCGATTTCCCCGGGCAGCTCGTCGCCCTCGACGCGCGTGGACGCGACGGTCTCGGGCGTGCTGGGCTCGCCGAGCGCCATCCTGCGGACCGTGCTCTGCTCGCCGCCGGGCTCCAGCTCGGTCCAGTAGAGATGGGTGCCGTCCTGCGCGAGGCCGCCGACGTACGTGTGCCTGTCGAGCACCGGCAGCCCTGCCTGGTCGGTCTGGTCGACCCGCGCTGCCCAGATGTGCTGCGGGGCTTGGGGCGCGTCGGCCTCCTGGTACGGCTCCTGAGAACTCCCGGTGATCCAGTAGACCCAGCCGTTGCCGACCACAGGCGCCCGGGAGCGCGCCTCTCCCTCGGCGCTCGCCACCGTCGGGACGGTGATGTTCCCTTCGAGCGGGATCCGGTACACCTCGGACGCGCTCCAGTCGGTGATGAACAGCGAGCCGTCGGCGTGCGCGAGCATGCTCACGATGGAGTCGAGGACCACCAGCGGCTCGGTCGCGCCGAACGCCGCCTTCTCGGTCGCGAAGATTGTGCTTCCATAGCCGCTCGCCCACAGCACGCGCGCGTCGTCCCGGTCCCCCTCCACCGCGATGCCGAGCGCCTCGTGGTCATCGGTGATCGTGGTGAGGACGACCGGCTGGCACTGACCCCCCTCGCAGGCGCCGCCGAGGCAGCTCCTGCCGGGAACACAGCAGTTCTCCGGATCGGAGAGGTAATCGTGATCGCCGTCGGCCTGCTGGCACGCGCCCGGCGCGCGCCCGGTGAACGGCTCGGACGGGCACTCCGGAGGGGGACCCCCGGCGCCGTTGCCGCCTGCGCCGCCCGCGCCGCCCGCGCTACCCGCGCCGCCCGCCGCGGGCGCCCCGCCGCCTTCCCCCTCGGAGATCCCCCAGATCGCATTGCAGCCCAGCGCCGTGCTCAAGGCGGCGCACACGGCGAGGCAGGTCCATTCGATCCGTCGCATCGCGGTACTCTAGCGCCGCGCGCCTCCCGTAGAGAAGCCGGAGGGGCGGGGGCGTTCGTTGTACCGCTGGGTTGGAATATTTGCGCCTTGCGGGAGAGGGAGAGTTCAACGCAGCGGCGCAAGGACGAAGAGAGGCGCGTCTTCGCGCGGATGAACGCCGAACCGGCCGTGCACAAGGTGCTGCGCGACGAGCAGGCCTGACGTCGCGGCGCTACGTCTCCGCCCCTGGATCCTTGCAGCAGCGAAACCCGATCTCGTAGAACCGGAACATCGGTCCATGCGAGTCGTTGGTCCCGCGGCACCCCGCCCACGGCTTGGACCAGTAGCCGCCCTTCAGCGACGAGCGGTGCGGCCACTCGGGTCGCGACGTCGACACCCACTCTTCCACGTTGCCGACGAGATCGACCGCGCCGTACGGGCTCACGCACGCCGGATACGAGCCCGACGGCTCGCCCTGCCAGAGCCGCTGCGTCTCCGCGGCCCGCACGGCCGGGTCGCTCGACGCGAGCCGCCGCTCGCTGATGCCCCGGTAGGGCTTGCTCACGTTGCAGGCGGCCGGATCCTGCGCGTGGCCGTAAGGGAAAGGGAGCGCGGACGGCCCCTCGCACGCGAGCTCCCACTCGAACTCGGTGCACAGGCGCTTGCCGGCGGCGGCGCACTCCCGCTCGGCCTCGACGAAGCGGAGCATCACGACCGGCAGCGCGCCCGCCCGGTTCGGCCACTCGTGGCGGTCCATGCACGTGCGCACCGGCGTGAAGCGCGGCTCGGCGGCGAACAGCCCGGGGAAGAAGCTGAAGCAGTGGCCGCCGCGGTAGCTCGTGCAGATCCGCTGCACGTTCTCCGTGTGCGTGCCCTCCACGAGCACCATGTCGGGCGGGCAGGACGCGGCTGGCCCGGGTCGGGGCAGCGCGTCGGCCTGGGCGAGCAGCGGGGCGAGCAGGAGGTCGAGGAGCACGCGGCGGCTCTCTATCGCAAAGCCGCGCGCGCCGCACGAGAGGCCGCACGGCGGCTCGTCATCGGCGCTCGCGCGGCGCTCGCGCCCGCGCTCGCGTCGGGTTAGTCTCGCGCCATGGGAATGACGCTGCTTAGGGTGCGCATCGCTGCGCTCGCAGTCCTGGCCTGGGGGAGCGCCTGCGGTGGGAACGTCGTCGTCGACGGGATGCCCGGCGGGTCAGGGGGCGCCGGCGCGACAAGCACCAGCACCAGCGCGGTCGGCGTCGGCGTGACAAGCACCAGCGCAAGCTGGATGACCACCTCGGCGGCCGTGACCTCGACCGGGGTGGGCGGCGGCGACGTGAGGTCGAGGTGCGTGGACTACTGCGATCTCTTCCTGGCGACGTGCGGGCAGGGACCGGGCGACTGCGGCGACTTCTGTGATGAGCAGGTGTCCAGCGCGCCCGAGTGCAACGGCTTGCTCGTACCGTTCTTCGATTGCGCGATGGACGAGGTGTTCAATTGCGACGCCATCCCGCCCAGATGCCAGCCGCTCCTGGATGGGTACGACGCGTGTGCGTCCGACCCCGCCTGCGGGGCGCTCGAGTGCTTCGACGGCGGCGGCAGGGCCTGCACCTGCAAGGGCTCGTGCTCGGGCGTGGACCTGGCCGTCGAGTGCCGGCCGATCGGGCCCGGCAGCATCAGCTGCTCTTGCCTCGTCAACGGCGCGGAGGTGGCCGCCTGTCAGGACAACGGCTCGGCGTGCGACCTCGCCCTTGGCTGCTGCGGGCCGATCTTCGAGCAGTTCCGCTGAGGGGTACGAACGGCGTTCGCCATGGAGGACGATCAAGGGAGCGCGGCGCGAGGCGGGGCGCTCGCCGAGGCGACGGCGAGCTGGGTGGGGGCGCGGATCGACGCGGCGCACGCGAACCCCGCGACGGGGCTCGTCGCGCTGGCCGTGTACGCCGGAGCGCGGCGCGTGCTCGGCGTCGGCATCGGGCCGCGGGTCGCGGGGGTGGGGGTCTTGCCGCGGTTGCCCCGGCTCCGCGCCGACGCGTCGCACCCGCTCCTGGCGGCCATGCGGGCCCACCTGGTCGGCCGCCGCGTGCTGGCCATCGAGGTGCGGGGCGACGGGATCGCCGTCATCGCCGGCGATGTGCCGCTGGTGGAAAAAGACCAAGAGAGTGAACTGTCGAGCGAGGCGGGGGCGGGGCCGGCCTCACCCGGGTTGAGCCCCGGGGCGGCGGCGGCGGCCTCACCCGGGTTGAGCCCGGGCGCGGCCTCACCCGGGTTGAGCCCGGGCGCGGCCTCACCCGGGTTGAGCCCGGGCGCGGCCTCACCCGGGTCGGGCGCGGCCTCACCCGGGTTGAGCCCGGGCGCGGCCTCACCCGGGTTGAGCCCGGGCGCGGCCTCACCCGGGTTGAGCCCGAGGGCGGCCTCACCCGGGTTGAGCCCGGGCGCGGGGCCGGCCTCGCCCGGGTTGAGCCCCGGGGCGGCGGCGGCCTCACCCGGGTTGAGCCCTGGGGCGGCGGCCTCACCCGGGTTGAGCCCGGCGCCCGTCCCGGCGGTGCGGCTGGAACTCGCGCCGGGTCGCCGCGGCGAGGTGCGGCTGCTCGACGGCGCCGGCCACCTCATCCTTCGCTGGCCGCCGCGGGGGAGCGCCCCGCCGGCCGAGATCGCCTACCCGGCGGATCCCCTGGCCGCCGGCGCCGCGCTCGTCGAGGCGAGCGACGACGCCGCCGCCGGGCAGGAGAAGGCGGCGCTCGCGCGCGCCGTGAAGGCGCGGCGCGCGGCGCTCGAGCGCAGGGCCGAGGCGGTGCGCGGCGATCTCGGGCGGCTGGGGAGCGTGGCGCGCCTCCAGAAGACGGGGCAGCTCCTGCTCGCGCAGGGCGCGCGGGTGCCGCGGGGGGCGGCGAGGGCGCTCCTCGACGACTGGGAGACCGGCGGCAAGCTCGAGGTCGCCCTCGACCCGGCGCGCCCCGCCAAGGCGCAGGCCGAGGCCTTCTTTGCCAAGGCGCGGCGCTACCAGCGCGGCGAGGCGGTGATGCGCGCGCGCCTCGCCGAGACCGAGCGCGCCCTCGCCGCGCTCGCCGCGCTCGCCGCGGACGTCGCGGCGGCGGAGGCGCTGCCGGACGCGCTCGATCCGCTCGCGCAGCGCGCGCGCTCCCTCGGCGTCGCGCGCGCGGAGCTCGCCGGGGTGGGCGCCGCCGGGGCCGGTGAGCCGGGGATGCCCGGAGCCCGTGGCCGGCGGGCCGCCCGGGCCGCCCCGCGGCGGCCGTTCCATGCTTACCGGAGCGCGTCCGGCGCGGCGATCCTCGTCGGCCGGAGCGCCGAGGACAACGACGCGCTCACGACGAAGCATGCGCGGCCGCACGACCTCTGGCTGCACGCGAAGGGCGTCGTCGGCTCGCACGTCGTCGTGCCGCTCCAGAAAGGGGCGAGCTGCTCCGCCGACGTGCTCGTGGACGCCGCGACCCTGGCGGCGCACTTCAGCGACGCGCGCGGCGAGGCGGTGTGCGAGGTGAGCTATCTCCCGCGCCGCTACGTGCGCAAGCCGCGCGGCGCGGCTCCGGGCGCGGTGGTCTTCGACCGGGAGAAGGTCATCGCCGTCCGCATCGAGGGAGAGCGCCTGTCGCGGCTGCTCGCGACAAAGGAAGAGGGCTGACGGCCGCCCTGATCCAGCGCAGGCCGCCTCAGGCCGCGAACGCCCCTCGGACCTGCTCGTTCAGCTGATCGAGCCGGCGCGCCGGCAGCTCCGCCGCGCGGGCGAGCGACTCGATCACCGCGCGCTCCGCATCGGAGAGCCCCTCGCTCGCGTGGGCCACCGCCAGCGCGACGAGGATGCCCTCCTCCACCGCGTCGCAGTCCATGAGGATCTCCGCGAGCAATCGCACCCGCGGCTCGACGCCCGCCGCCGCGATCACCTTCAGGCTCGCCTCGATGAGGTAGCGGACGAGCTCGGCGTTGAGCTGGGTGCCGAGCATCGGCTCGATCAGCTGCCGCAGGGCGTCGATCTCCTCGGCGTCCACGTTGCCGTCGGCGTTCGCCACGAGCGCGCCGAGATCGACGATCGGGGTCGGGTTGTACTCGTTGAGATCGAAGCGAGCGCGGAGCAAGCCGGCCGCCTGCTGGATCAATGCGGGAGGTTTCATGTCGTCTCCGCTCGGGCGATTCGGCTCATGACTCACCACCTCTCGGAGCGCGGCGCCGCACCGTCTCGGCCTCGCTGAGCCCGAGGCAGAGCTGCGCCCGCAGCGCGCGCAGCCCCTCGAGCACCTCGGCCGAGACCTTCTCGGACTCGGCCCGCTCGATGGCCGCGTCGAGCGTCGCGAGCCGGCCTGTCTGGAGCGCCTTGAGCGAGTAGGTCATCTGCACGAACGTGTCGAAGAGGTCTCCGAGCTCATCGCCCTTGCGCAGCCCCTCTCCGATGGTGAGCCGCGTCGTGCCGACCTGGCGGCAGAGGCGCTTCAGCTGGTGGACCGGCCCCACGATGCGCTGGGTGATGAAGATCCCGAGCACGCCGAGGACGACGAGGAGGAACACGCTGCCGCCGACGAGCACGTTGAGGAGCCGCTGTCGCAGCGCCTCGACCTCGGCGCGCCGCTTCGCGACCTCTGCCAGGTTGTGCTCGTGCTCGCGTTCCGTCTTCGCGAGCTCCTCGTCGAGGGTGCTGTCGAGCTCGGCGCCGTCGCCGCCCAGGGCGGCGGTGCTCATCTTCAGGATCTTGGCGCTGTTCGCCGCCTCTTTGAGGGCGAGCTCCGCCTGGGTCGCCGCGTACTGCGCCTGCTCGTTCGCGACGCTCGCGGTCTGCCAGATGACGAGTCCGAGCACCCCCATGACCGCGAGCACCACCGAGACCAGGAGCCCCGTGTACTTGAGCTGGAATCGCGGGTTCAGGAGCAGCTTGCGGCGTGGGGCCGGGCGGGCTGTGGCGCGATCCTGGGCGGGAGAGGTCATGAGGTCTCGTCAGCGGGCGGACGGCATCACCGCCTGCCCAGGACAGGGCACGAGGGGGGCCGCGCCGGTGCGACCCCCCGAAAATGCACTGCGTTCTCACTGGTACCCCATTCCTTGCGCCGGTCGCAAGGGTCATTCAGAGGTCGAACAGCGTCCCCTGCCGGCTCGGCCGCCGGAAGGTCGAGCGCTCTTTTGCCTCATCCGCCTCATCCGCCGCGTCCGCCTCGTCGCCAACGCGCGCGGCGTTCAGCCCGAGGCGCTGGCAGTGCACCTCGAACAGCCGCTGGATCGCCGCCCAGCGCGCGCCTGCGCCCTGGAAGCGCGCCCCGAAGGCGGCCTCGTTCATCTTGCCGCCGCGCATCTCCTGGATGCCGCGGCGGACCTTGCCGGCGCGGTCCGGGAAGGCCTCCTCGAGGCGCTCGTCGAAGACCGGGAGCACCTCGCGCGGCAGGCGGAGCGGCATCATGAAGGCGCTCTGCGCCCCGGCGTCCCGTGCGCGCTCGAGGAGCTCCGGCACGTCGCTGTCGTTCAGGCCGGGGATCATGGGCGACAGGGAGATCCCGGTCGGCACGCCCGCGTCCGACAGCGCGCGCATGGCCTCGAAGCGCAGCGATGAGCGGCTCGCGTACGGCTCCATCTTGCGCGCCACCGCGTCGTCGGCGAAGGGGATGCTGAAGTGGACGCGGGCGCGGGCGCGCCGCGCGAGCTCGCCGAGCAGGGCGGCGTCGCGCCGCACGAGCGCGCCCTTGGTGATGAGCCCGACGGGGTTCCGGAACGCGAGGCAGACCTCGAGGCAGCGGCGGGTGAGCTCGTAGCTCGCCTCGAGCGGCTGGTAGCAATCGACGTTGCCCGAGAACACGATCGTATCGCCCTGCCAGCCCGGCTTGTTGAGCTCCTTCTCGAGCAGCTCGGGCGCGTTCGCCTTGACCACGATCTTGCGGTCGAAGTCTGTCCCGGCGCCCCAGCCGAGGTACTGGTGCGAGGGCCGGGCATAGCAGTAGGCGCAGGCGTGGATGCAGCCGCGGTACGGGTTGACGCTGTACCGGAATGGAAGATCGGGGCTGTCGTTCGCGCTCACGATGGAGCGGGCCTGCTCCTCGAAGATCTGCAGCGTCGCCGGGGGCGCCTCTTCGAGGTACTCGACCTGCGTTGACGACCACGGGTTCGGAGGGTTGTTCACGGGGCGCGGCATGGTGCGGTCAGCGCCGGGCGAGGGGGCGGTCGCTGCGCGCGCAGTGTAGCGCGTCCTGGTCGGGATGGGAGCATTTGTTCAGTAGAGCCCGGCGGGCTCCGTCGTGGCGGGCTGGGCGGCGGCGGGCGCGCCGGGGAGGCGCGCGGCGGCGGCGCCGGGGGAGAGCGGTTGACAGGGCAGGGGCGGCCTGTTGCCATGAGGGCGCTCAGGAGCCACGTGAGGGACGAGATGGCCAATCAGAGACAGCCCGGATTCGATCTCCGCAGCACATACCTGCACCTCGCGGACGGGGGCGACGCGCTGCCGATCGAGGTGAGGCCGACGTTCTGGCAAGAGCTGATGTCCGGCGACTCGCAGGCCGCGGACATCCGGCGGATCACGGACGATGGCGGCTGGCTGGTGATCCGGTTTCGCCTGGCCGAGGACACGCCGCAGTGGGAGATGCACCCGGCCGGGGACGAGATCCTGTGTCTCCTGTCGGGCGCGAGCGACGTCGTGCTGGAGGAGCAGGGCAGCGAGCGGGTCGTCGCGCTGCTCGCCGGGACGACGTGCAAGGTCCCGCAAGGCGCGTGGCACCGGCTCATCGTGCGCGAGCCGGGGGACCTCCTGTCGATCACGTACGGCAAGGGGACGCAGCACCGGCCGCTGTAGCTGCGCGGCGGCGACACCGGCTCACTCTCGTCGTCCCCTGTGCCCTCGGTGCCTGATGTTCCCAACGAGCCTCAGCCCTGCCCGGCGACGCGGCGGTGGTCGACCATGAGGCAGCGGCTCTGCACGACGAGGATGCCGGCCTCGACGAGCCGCTCGGCCACCCTGTCGTTCCGGATGCCGAGCTGGAGCCAGACGGCGCGCGGACGGGCGGCGAGCAGGTCGGCGAGGTGCGCTGTGACGTCCTGGCCGCGCCGGAAGACGACGACGATGTCGACCGGGCCCGGGACGTCCGCCACGCGGCGATAGACCGGCTGGCCGAGGATGGTCTTCACGTCGGGGTAGTAGACGGGGACCGGGATCACCTCCACGCCCGCGCTCTGCAGGTAGCTCGGGACGTAGAAGGCGGGCTGATCCGCCTGCGCCTCGATCTTGATGCCGAGCACGGCGACGCGCCTCGCTGAACGGACCAGCTCGGCCACCCGGGCCTCGTCCTGGCTGATGTCGCGAATGTCGTTCATGCAGGGAGTGTACGTCCGCAGAGCCGGCGTGGCACCCATGGTGGAGGCCTTGCCTCCGCTGGAGCGGCTGAAGCCGAGCTCGCGGAGGATCTTGCTGTCCTCGATGGCCGGCTGGACGATGGCGCTCCATCGCCGCAGCGGCCTTGTTCCTGTGCAGACCCATCAGCCACTGGAGCACCCGCTCCGCCTTCTGCCGGTGCGCAGCCGGGCCATGAGGACCTCCCTTGCAGGACGACGACGCGAGGCCCGAGGACGCGTCCACGGGGGGCGGAGCGGGAGCGCCCTGAGGCCGGGCAGGGGCGCCCCGCAGGCGCTCAGGGGAGCCATCGCGCGACGTCGACAATCTCCCGGGCCACCGCGGCGACGCCCTGCGGCCCAGCGACGCGAGCGAACAAGGGCGCCAGGTGCCCGAGGTCGTCCTTCGTCCAGTCGTCGAGGAGATCGGGGCGCCGCTTCCAGTCGAGGTGCTGCAGGAGGCGCTGGCACAGGTGGCGCGCGTGCCGCTCGGTCATCGAGGCGGCCAGCGGGACCAGCGCAAAGAGCGCCTCGTCCTCATCGCTCGGCCGATCGAGGGCGCGCGCGAGCAACTCGCGTGTGATCGCTGGCGCGTGGTCCGGCGAGGCCTCGGCGATTGCAACGAGGGTTGGCCACGTGGCGCCGAGCTCGCGGGACAGGTCGAGGACGACGTCAGCCCCGAGAGCCCGGGTCCACGCAGCGGCGTTCCGCTCGAGGAGCGTGCGCCCGCCGTCGCTCGCCCGTGAATCGCTCGACAGCCGCGTCCAGACGGCGTCGCGAGCCGCGGCGGGCAGATGCGTCAGCAGGGCAGCCTGTGCCTCGACCCGGTCGGATGCCTCGGGCAGCGTCGCCACGAGCGCGAGCGCGTCGTCCGCGCGGCCGAGATCGCCCAGGCGCGCCGCGACCGCCGTGACCATTGGCCGCCGGAAGCAGGGCGCAGCCGCGCACGCCTGGATCAGCGCGGGCACGAGCTCGGCAGGCGCGTGGGGCGCGAGCGCGCACACGCTCCAGCACGCGTCCGCCGGCAGCTCGCCGTCGGCCACCAGCGACAGCGCGAGCCCCAGCCCCTCCGACACGCCCGCGTCCCGCTCCGCCGCGGGCAGGCCCGCGCAGAGGCGCGCGAGGACCTTGTGTCGCTCCGAGGCGGACAGCGCCTTGGACGCTGCCCAGAGCGCGCGCACCACGGAGGGAGGCAATCGCGCGGCGGCCTCCGAGAGCCGCGGCAGCTCGTCGCTCCTCGCATCGGCCGCGACCTCGGCGAACGCGTCGCGCGCGAGCTCGAGCGCCTCGGCCTCGGGCAGCAGCGCCGCCAGGGCCACGCGTTCGAGCCGGCTCTCCTCGGTCCGCTCGCCGCCGAGCCGCGCTGCCGCCTCGCGCGCGGTCGTCTCGCGCGCCTGCCCCTCGAGCGCACGCGCCGCGGCGGCGAGCGCAGCCCCGCCGGCGCGCTCGTCGCGGGCGGCCTCCAGCGCCCAGCCGAGCACGACGGCGCGCTCGGCGTCGGCGTCCGGCAGCTCGCGCGCCAGGCGAATCAGGGCGCCGGCGCGTTCCCCGGCGTCGGCGATCGGTCGGCCAGCGTCGAGATCGTCCTCGCCGACGCGCGGTATCTCGATTCCGCGGTCCGGCCGAGTCATCGCTGCCCTCGGGCCACCAAGGGGACGGCCGCCACGGAAGGCGCTCAGGGCCGGGGGTCGGGATCGGGGCTCAGCGCTCTGGGTCGGGGCTCAGCGCTCAGCGGACGCTGCTGCCGGCGGCGGAGGGCGTGCGGGGCTGCTTCGGGCGGAGGTTCATCTCCTCTTCGCCTTTCATCGCTCGCCTCGCGGCTATGCTCATCGAGCAGGCCACGACGTGCTAAGCGCTCGGAGATGGCTTCGGCAATGAGGTTGTTGTGCTGCGCACCGCTCGCCTTGGTTATCGCCTGCGCGGCCGACTCCTCGCGCGTGCCCGTCGACGCGGGCACCGACGCGCCGCCCGCGGGCACCGTCACCGCGCCCCCACCGCTCCCGCGTGAGGCCGCCCTCGACGCACGCTTCGTGAAGATCACGCTGCACCGCGAGTTCTACTGCGAGGGGGCGAGCTTTGCGGACTTCAATCACGACGGGGTGACGGATGTCATCGCGGGCCCGGATTGGTACGAGGGTCCGGGGTATGGCACGAGCCATCCCGTGTGGCCGAGGGAAGCCTTCGATCCGCACGGCTACTCGGATTGCTTCTTCGAGTTCCCCTACGACTTCGACCACGACGGGTTCACCGACGTCCTCGTCGTCGGCTTTCCGGGTGTGCCCGCGGCTTGGTACCAGAACCCGCGTGACGGCGACGCGCTCTGGGCTCGTCACGACACGCTGCCGTGGCCGATCGACAACGAGTCGCCCCTGTTTGCCGACATCACCGGCGACGGCGTGCCCGAGCTCGTGCACATGTCGGGGGGCGTGCTCGGAACGTCGTCGCCCGGCGTGGACCCGACGGAGCCGTGGGTCTTCCGGGCGCTCACCGAGAATCGGGGGTACGGCGCGTTCACGCACGGCCTCGGTGCAGGCGACGTCAACGGGGACGGCGCAAGCGACTTGGTCGAGGCGAGCGGCTACTTCACGCGGAGCCCAGAGTCGCCCGACGGCTTGCCGTTCACGCGCGTCGAGCAGCCGTTCGGTGCCGGGGGAGCGCAGATGCCGGTGGTCGACGTGGACGGCGACGGGGACGCGGACATAGCGACCACGCTGGCCGCTCACGGTTACGGGCTCTCCTGGTTCGAGCAGGTTCCAAACGCGGCCGGCACCGCGTTCGTGGAGCACGTCGTCGTGCCGAGGACCACTCCCGATGCGGCGTCGAGCGTGTTCATGCACGAGCCGCACGCGCTCGCTCACGCCGACATCGACGGTGACCGGCTCCAGGACCTCGTGAGCGGCGAGCGCTTCTGGGGTCATGTGCCTGCCGGCATGCCGGACTTCGACGCGCCGGCGCGGCTCTACTGGTTCGAGCAGGCGCGAGCGGCGGAACGCATCGACTTCCAGCCCGTTCTCATCGACGACGATTCGGGGGTAGGCACCCAGCTCACGGTCGCGGACGGCAACGGAGACGGCCGGCCGGACATCGTCATCTCGAACAAGAAGGGCGCTTTCGTCTTCCTACAACGCTAGGGCAGAATCCTCGCGCCGGTCCAGGTGTTACCGAGCCGATTGGCTGATGGGACTGCGCCCCGCCTGGATGATGGCCATCTTGCGAAGCGGCGAGGTCGTAAGCTCGAGGAGCTTGTGAAAATTTCTGAAGGTTGCCCGGAATGTGCGGCGGCGAGCGCCGGCCGACGGCGGGGCATCTACCTCCACCTCGACTCCCGCTCTCGGGTCGGCACCGGCTCGATGATGGAGGGGCACGGACCCATCAGCCGCTATCCATCACGAACATGGATTGAGATCGGGGCGACCTCAATTGTTGGGAGGGCGCGATAACAGGTGCGTATTTCGCTCGACTCGGCCACCCGTTCCGCCGGCACCCGGGCACCCGTTCCGGACCCGAGGAATCCCCTCAAATTTTCCGTAGAATTCACAGGGAGGCAGGGAGACGGGGAGTAAAATCTCAAAGATCTCCCTGTCTCCCCGCCTCCCTGTTCAATTTTTCGCTGACAGCGCGAACGAATGAGGAATTCTCAGCCCGCGATCCCCACGGCCGACATCATCAAAGGCCGCTCGAATCCAGGGGACTCGAGCGGCCTCGGTTGCGCGGACACCCGCCGCGAGCCGCTTTGTTACCACCCCAAAGCTTCGATCATCTTCTCGCCATAACGCGTGCCCATGAGAACAACGGACGCATGATCGAAGTGGTACTGATCCATGACGTTGGTCCCCTGCTGAGTGACCCAGTGTCCATCAGGCAACATGTCGGCCGCTTGGTGCACGAGGTTGTTGTGACCGCTGCAGCATCCGCCCGCGGGGAGCTCTCCGAGAATGAAGGGAACGTCGTAGTCGACCCCCCAGGCTTCTTTCACCTCGTTATAGAGCTGAACGACCTTGCCGGGCCATGAGCTCTGGCCGCTGTCGGACTCACCCTGGTGGAAGATGATGCCCGCGAAGCGCGCATTCTCGGCCGTCTTCGCTTTGGCGATCTTGTTCAAGATCATCTGGTGATGTGAGCCACCAGAGATGAACGTGTTGATCGACTCACCGCTCTCAGCGGTGCCGACCAGCCCGATCGTATCCCCCTCAGCCAGCTTTCCGAGCAGGGTCTTGCCGAACCAGATGCCCGGGTCGACGGCGTTCGACTCGTTCCATCCTTTTTCACCAGGGCAATCACTGAGCGGCGGATTGGCCACGTTCCACTGTCCGGCCGGCTGCTCGCATCCGCCGAGGACCTTGAGCCGCGCGTCAGAATTCTGGTCACTGGCCTGTTCGTCTGCGACACCGGCCATGTTCGACTGGCCCATGAGCATGAAGACGTGAAACGTCGGGCTTGCGCTCGGTGCGCCACCGGTGCCTGCCCCGCTGCCCCCCGATCCGGGCCCTCCCGTGGCGCCACCTCCAGTCCCAGCGCTCGTGCTGCCTGTCGCGCCGCCTCCGGTCCCCGCGCTCGTGCTGCCTGTCGCGCCGCCTCCGGTCCCCGCGCTCGTGCCACCTCCGGTCCCCGCGCTCGTGCCACCCGTCGAGGCGCCTCCGGTCCCCGAGCCGGCCCCTCCGGTGTTGTCGTTCTCACCGGTCGCGCCGGACTCGCCACAACCGGACGCAGCGATGATGAAGAGAAAGGGGAGGAGCAGGAATCTGCGGGTGCCTCGGATTGTGCGGTTCATCTCGGTCATGGTCGTTACCTCGTCGCGCCGGGGCGCGATCTGAAGAGAATGACGGAATTGGTAGGCCGGCGTCGCGATGCCGGCGCGGCGAACCTCGCCCGCAAAGAGCTCAGCGCCGGGGCCTAGACTATCGCACCTTGGGAGCTTGGCATCCAGGATTCGGCTTCAGGACAGCACAGGGAGAAGGCCGTTGGTGTTGAATTATTCCATTGTCGACGGCGATCGCTCTTCGCTGCGCCTCGAGCGCCGACCGATCCTCTCGAAGCGAAGCGGTCTCTCGGTCCGGGGCGCCAGGCGAGGAGCCGATAGACGAGCGTTCGACCGGTATGGAGAGTTTGATCAAGCCTCAGCAGCTCGACAAACACCCGGGCTCCTCATTCTGAGCCCGAAAGGGAGCGATTTTCAGGCGCTTGATTGAGGTCTGGCGCAGCGCGGGCCCCCCGCCCGCCGCTTGTGGCAGACTGCGCCCCGTGAACCTCGACCGGCTCCCGGCGCTCTGGGCCGACCTCGTCCGCTCCCCCGCCTCGCTGCCCGCCGCGCTCGGCATGTCGCTCGCCGTCTTCGCGCTCGGGTTCGTCGCCTACCGCCTGCTCTTCGGCTTGCTTTCGCGCGTCGCGCGCGCCACGCAGACGTCGCTCGACGACCTCCTGCTCCGGCGCATGCGGCTGCCGGCGCGCGTGCTCGTCGCGCTGCTCGCGCTCCACACGTACATCGCCCTGCGCGGGGGCGAGCTGCCCAGGATCCACAAGGGCGTGCTCCTCCTGGAGCTCGCGCTCGCGTCGTACCTGGCCATCGAGATCGCCGAGACCCTGGTCATCGACTACTGGCTCGCCGAGCGCCAGAAGGTGCAGCTCCCGGCGCTCGTGCGGCACCTCCTGCTCGCGATCCTCTACCTGGTCGCCGGCCTCTCGATCGTCGGCGCGGCCACCGGGGTCGACCTCGTGCCGCTGCTCGCGACCTCGACCGTCATCACGGTGGTCCTCGGCCTCGCGCTGCAGGACACCCTGGGCAACCTCTTCGCCGGGCTCGCCTTGCACTCCGAGCGCTCGTTCGGCGTGGGCGACTGGATCCTCGTCGACGGGATCGAGGGGCAGGTCGTCTACGTGGGCTGGCGCTCGACCCGCCTCAGGACGTTCTCCGGAGACATCGTGATCCTGCCGAACTCGATCATCGCCAAGGCGCGCGTGCAGAACTTCTGCGCCCCGGACCGGACGTGCGCGCGCAACATCGAGATGCTCGTCTCGCTCGGCGCCGCCCCCGAGGCCGTGGAGCGCGCGGCGCAGCGCGCCTGCGCGCAGGTGCCGGACATCCTCCGCGAGCCGCCGCCCAGGCTCTGGCTCGCCGCCGTCACACCCCTCTTCCAGCGGTACGTCATCAAGTTCTGGATCGCCGACTTCGAGCGCCACGATCTGCTGGAGTCCGAGGTGATGAAGACCTTCTTCCGCGCGTGTCGCGAGGAGGGCGTCGCCCTGAGCCCCGCCGCGGCGCAGCCGGGCCTCGCCCTCGATCCGCGCGTCATCGACCCGCGCGCCGCCGTCGATCCGACGATGGCCCCGCTGGTCCTGCCGGCGATCGTCGCGGTGCCGGCCGCCCCGGCGCCCGCCGCCGCGAGCGGCAAGGCCGACGCGGGAGCGCCGCGCCAGGGGCGCTCCACCGAGCCGCTCCCGGAGAGCTGAGCCCCGCGACCGGACACAGCGGGCGCCGGACATCGCTCGCGCCGGCCGCGCGGGCGAATGCGGCCTGTCGCGGCGTGTCGCGCCCCTGATTTGGCTTGGTCCGGCCCTGCCGCCGCGGTAGCCGATCGGTATGCCTGACAACCCGTCCGTCTCCCCCAGCAAGGTCGCGATCGTGGGCGCCGGCAGCGTCGGCGCGACGATCGCTTACGCCTGCCTGCTCCGCGGCGCGGCGAAGGAGGTCGCCCTCTTCGACGTGAACCGGACCAAGGTCGATGCCGAGGTGCTCGACCTGAACCACGGCCTGCAGTTCGTCCCGGCGGCGACGCTCGAGGGCAGCGATGACGTCGAGGTCTGTCGCGGGGCGCACGTGGTCGTCATCACCGCCGGCGCGAAGCAGAAGCCCGGACAGAGCCGGATGGACCTCGCCACCGCGAACGTCGGGATATGCCGCGAGCTCCTGCCGAAGCTCCTGGCGGTCGCGCCGGACGCGCTCTATCTGCTGGTGACCAATCCGGTCGACGTGATCACGTATGTCACGCTCAAGCTGACGGGCCTCCCGCCTGCCCGCGTGATCGGCAGCGGCACGGTGCTCGACAGCAGCCGGTTTCGCTTCCTGATCGCCCGGCAGCTGAACGTGGCCGTGCAGAACGTCCACGCGTACATCGCCGGCGAGCACGGAGACAGCGAGGTGCCGCTGTGGAGCAGCGCGAGCGTCGCGAACATCCCGCTCGACGCGTGGTCGGTGCCGGGCCACGGCAAGATCGGCGCGAGCGACCGGACGGAGATCTTCCACGGCGTGAAGAACGCCGCTGCCCAGGTGATCTCGGGCAAGGGCGCGACGAACTACGCGATCGGCCTGGCGACCGCCAAGATCCTGGAGGCCCTGCTCCGCGACGAGAACCGCGTGCTGCCCGTCAGCAGCCTGCTGAGCGGCTATCGCGGGATCGACGATGTGTGCCTGAGCGTGCCGTGCATCGTGAACCGGTCCGGCCTCGAGTCGCAGCTGCCCATCCCGATGAGCCCCGAGGAGGAGGCCGGCGTCCGTGCCAGCGCGGACACGATCCGCAAGGCGATCCGGTCGCTCGGGTTCTGAAGCGACCTGCCCGGACGGTGTCGCGCCCGGCCGCGAGGGGGGGCGCGCGACGTCCTGAACGCGGCGCCGCGCGCTCGAAGCGATGTCCGGACTCGGCGCGTCGCGTCAAGTCTGTGGCTTTTGGCATCGCGGATCCCATCGTCGATCCTCTGTTCCGTCAAGGTCGGTTCTGACCTCCCCGGACTCGTCAAATTGCCAGGCTGAATATCCATAGAAGAACCACTTCTTGATCGGGAACGTTCGCATGCTGCGAAGCTCGTCTGGCGTATGATGCCAGTGAGGTGGAATCACCGAAAAGAAGAGGTCGTTCGCAGCGCGCTTCGCTCGAAGGGACACCGACAAGAAACAGTGCTTGAACGTCGCTCGCGCCGCGGCTTCATCACAGTCCGGATGAGAATAGAAGTACCGGACGCCTTGCATCATTTGCCCGAAGTTGAGCGCCGTGTGCTTCGCGTACTCCTCCAGAAGGATCGTCAGTTTCATTTCTCTGTCCTCGAACAAGTCGGTGCAAGGGTCAGCAGAACTGCCTTGAAAGGTGCCGCCCTATGGATCTGCCACCACAGCGCCTAACGCCCTGGCGATGATCCGCGGGTATAGCCCGTCTGATTCATCGCCTTGTGGGGCCGCAACCGTCAACCTTCAGGAGAGCACGTCGGTGGCAGTCTTCGCCCCAAGGACGTTATCGATCCAGCGGTCGAGGGTCGCAATGTCCGTGCATGTCTGGATGCGCGTGCACTCGTCCGCGGTGAGCACGATGCCTGCACGCGCAAGCAGCCGCAGCAGCGTGTCCCTCTTGCCCTCGAGCCTGCCCTCCCTCTTGCCCTCGAGCTTGCCCTCGAGCTTGCCCTCCCTCAGGCCCTCGAGCTTGCCGCGGTCGATGAGCTTCTGCACGAACGGGGGAAAAGTCGCCTCGCCTTCGATCTGCCGTTCCATGACCAACGCCTCCAGAGCCTGCCGCATGGGCTCACGCAACCCGTTCCAGATGACCTGAAAGTAGACCGTCGCGTGCTCCTGGTCGAGCCGGCCGAGGGCAACGAGCGCCGCCTGGACCACGGTGAGCCCGTTCGGCCCGTTGCCGTGCGCCACGGCCGAGAGCACGGCGAGCTCGGTCTCCTGCTCCGCGTCGGCCGGGTCCGTGATCTCGGGTACGACGGCCGGACCGAGCACCAGCGGCTCGACGCTGCCGAGGCCCAGGCCGAGGTCGATGGTCTCCGCCGCCCACGCAGCCACGCCGGCGTCCGGCGCGACCACGAGGACGACCGTGCCGCAGCGCTTCCTGGCGCGCACGCCCGTGACGTACGTCGGCCACGAGAACCTCTTGTCCGGGTCCACGTCGCGCTGGACCTCGATGACGATCGCCAGCACCAGCGCGCCGCTCGCGGCTCGAAGCTCGAGCACCAGGTCAGCGCGGAACTCCACCGGGAGGAGCTGGTCGAGCGACGACTCGACAACCGCGACCGAGGCGTGCGGCGGCACCTCGAGGTGGAAGAGCGTCGTGAGCAAGCGGGGCGCGAGCTCCGGGTGCTCACGGAACATCTCGACGAGGGCGTTGTGCTCGAGCGTCGGCATGACGCTCGGCCTTGAGCACACCGCATGCCGACATGAAACGACGGGAGAACACGAGGAGAGATCCATTTCACGGGTGGCGGCGCCATGGCGGAGGGTGGCGGCCACCACTCCCCACTCCATGGTACGCCCGGCCCAACGCCTTGCCGGTGTGCTGCGGTCAGCACCACTGGCTTGTTCGGCGGCACCCAGTCCATCCGGGGGTGGAGATGGGAATCGTGGTGTCCCTCGAAGCGAAAACCCCACGGGGCCCGGGGCCCGGGCTGGCCGAAGAGGGCGAGTTGGTAGCGGCCCGGGTCGCGGAACGCCGGGTTGCCCTCGATGCCCCCGAGGATGCCCCCGAGCAGCAGGACGCCCTCCAGCTTGCGGTATCCCGCCGGGCTGAGTTTCGCACAGAGGTGCTGGGTAACAAGCACCGGGGCGCACCTCCGAGATCCGACATCTGCCCTGGCCCGCCTCTCGCTTGCGCTTGCAGGGGCACGAGCCGCTCGGCGCCGCAGGCCTCAGCCGCTGGCCGGCCCCGTCCCCTGGTCCGACTCCCCCCACGCCACCATGACCGCGCTCGTGTTGTAGAAGCCCTCGACGCTCCCCCCGAACTTCGCGATCTGCCCGTAACACGCCATCCCGAACATCGGATGGGCCGCCCCGCTCGGCGACAGGAACGCCCGCACCTCGTCCCGGTACCGCTCCCCCAGCAACCGGAACCGCGACGCGCAGTCGAACACGAGCGCCCCCGACACCGCGGGCAGCGACCCGAGCACCTTCGTCGATAGCCCCTTCGCCGCCTGCAGCAGCGCGTCGGCCGTCGCGTTCACCACCCGCACCACCTGCCCCCGGGCCAGCCCGCCGGTCAGCACGACCGCCCCGTCCCCCCGGACCGCGATCGGCCCCCGGATCTTCAGCGCCTCCCCGAACGGCGTCTTCGCCCCGAGCGCGTGCTTCGCCATCGTCTGGAGCAGCCCCTCGCCGCTCGACCTCAGCCTGAGCCGCGACAGCTCCTCCTCGATCACCCGCGCCGCCGGCTGCCCGTCCAGCGTCCTGAGCACGTTCCGCTCGATGTCCGTGATCGTGAAATCCCGCCCCCCCTCGGCCGCCCGGAACCCGTGCACCACGTCGATGTTCACCCGGTGCCGGTGCGTCAGCCGCACAAGCACCGCCGCGTCCGTCAGCGCCTTGCGGCCCAGGAACACCCGCGCCCCCTCGAACGTCCACCCGTCGCCCGCCGTCCCACCGAAGACCCGCGTGTGCGGCGGCACCCCCTGCCGGAGCGCCGCCACAAGCTCGTCCCCGTCGCACGCGAACGCGTCCGCCAGCACCAGGATCGAGCTCGGCGCGCCGCTGCGCGGGCCGTTGCTCGAGACCGCCTCGTCCATGTCGCTCAGCGCCGCCCGGATGCTCTTGCCGTGATCCGCCCGCAGCTCGCGCGCCACAGCGCACGTCACCTCGACGTGCGCGCCCCCGAGGAACGCGCACGACACACCGCTCCTCGTGAAGCCCCGCTCCGTGAACGACGCCCCGCCCGTGGTGGCCCCGATCACCGGGACGCCCGTCGCGTCCTCGACCGCGGCGAGGTACTCCTCGTGCTTCCCCCCGTTCGGCAAGGCCAGGATCGCGAGCCGCGCGGGCTCCTTCCACTCCGCGACCGTTCGCTCGACCTTCCGGCCGAGCAGCCACGCGTTCCCATCAAAGGGTCCGAGGGTCATCATCTTCATGCGCCGAAGCTCCTACGTGCCCAGCGCCGGAGCGCGGGGCTTCGAGTCCAGGCCATCCGCTGACGATACGCGTCGCGGCATGGTGATAACACGCACGACGGATCCCTCTCTACTCCTCTTGTAGACTTCTGCTCCGTGCGGTCGCCCGCCTTGTGAGAGACCCGCGGCCGCTCGTCGGTGGAGCGCGGGTGCTGTGATCCGCTCACGCACCTCCGCGCTCGCGGGTGGGGTCGGCTTCACCAGGCCGCACCGGCGGCGGCGGCTGGCTCTGCGGGCGCGCCGCTGCGCGGACCCGCTCGTCGAGCGACCGGAGCGCCTGGCCGAGCTCCGCGATCTGCGCCTCGATCGCCCGGATGCCGAACGCGCTCTGCGTCGTCGCCTTCGAGAGCGGCGCGACGATCCGCTCCACGAGCGACAGGTGGTGGCCCACGAACTCGGACACCGAGCGATCCGTCTCGACCTTCACCTCGACCGTCGGCTGCGCGACCCCCTTGAGCGCCGCGGAGAGCCGCTCGAGCTCCGGCGCGAGCCACTGCTTCATCTCCCGCGCCCGCGCGTCGCCCGCCTGCGCCGCCACGGCCGCCTTGCCGATCGCCCCGCGGATGCCCTCGAGCTGCTCGCCCAGCATCGAGAGCGTGCCGGTCACGCGCACGACCGGATCGTCCTCCTTGCCGCCCATCCGCTTGATGCGCTGGTACCCCTTCCTGATCTCCTCCCACCGCGCCTTCTGCTCGGGCGTCATCCGGCCGCGCAGCTCGCCGAGCTTGAGCAGGTTCTGCTCGGCGCCCGTCGTCAGCGTCTGCGACTCGCTCACGTAGTGGTCGTCGATGAGCCGGTCGATCTCCTCGGGCGTGTGCGCCGCGACGACCTTCTCGGCCAGCTTGTTCATGTTGCGGTAGCTGCCCTGCAGCTTGAACGGCGGCTCGGTCCGGAAGGCGTCGTCCTGCGACGCGCTCCGGATGTACTCGAGGTTCACCGACAGGAGCACCTTCTGCACCCGGAAGAGCCGCTCGAACACGGCGACGATCTCCGTGACCTCCGCCGCGGAGTAGGCGTGCTCGAGCTCCGTCGTGGCGACCGACTCGCCCTGCGCCATCCGGAGCAGCTTGTGCGTGTCCCCCGGCGGCCGCCCCGAGAGCGGCGCGAGCGTCGGGTTCGACGTGAGCGCGTTCTCCAGGTAGCTCAGCGCGAACAGCTGCTCCTTGCCGTCGAGGATGTCGCCGAGGTTGTAGGTGTCGGCCCGGTTCGACAGCATGTCGGGGATCTGGAACCGCGCGCCCGACTCCGTGTACGGGTTGCCCGCCATCACCACGCAGAACTTCTTGCCGCGCAGGTCGTACGTCCTCGTCCGGCCGCGCCACACGCCCTCGATCCGGCGCTGCCCGTCGCAGAGCGAGATGAACTTCTGGAGCAGCTCCGTGTTCGTGTGCTGGATGTCGTCGAGGTAGAGCATCACGTTGTTGCCCATCTCGAACGCCAGGTTGATCTTCTCGACCTCCTGGCGCGCGGTCGCGTTCGGGGCCTCGGTCGGGTCGAGCGACGTCACCTCGTGGCCGAGCGACGGCCCGTTCACCTTCATGAACACGAGGCCGAGCTTGCTCGCGACGTACTCCATCAGCGTCGTCTTGCCGTAGCCCGGCGGCGAGATGAGCAGCAGCATGCCCATCAGGTCGGTGCGCTTCGCGTCGCCCGCGGCCCCGAGCTGCTTCGCCAGGTTCGCGCCGACGAGCGGCAGGTACACCTCGTCGATGAGCCGGTTGCGCACGAACGACGTGAGCACCCGCGGCGCGAACTCCTCGAGGCGCAGCCGCTTCCGCTCCCGCTCGGCGATCTCGCTCCGCACCTTCCTGTAGGCGCGGTAGCGGGGCGCCCTTTCGTGCAGGAAGTCCTCGATCCTGCTCAGGAATTCGTCGAGCCGGAGCGCGAGCGCGCGCTCCTTGATGCGCGGGTGCTGGCCGAGCAGCCCCTCGACGCGCGCCTCGGTCACGGCCCCGCTCGGCTCCCGCTCGAGGTGCCGCTCCGTCACCATGACGACCGCCGCCTCGAGCGCGAGGTGGGCCAGCGGGGCCCACGCGGCGTCGCGCGCGGCGAGCCCCCGCAGCCACGCCAGCGCGAGCTCCAGCCGCTCGGCCGGGTGCTTCTCGAGCTGCCGGAGGTCCTCCTCGAACGCCCCGCGGCCGCCCTCGAGGTCGAGGCGCGCGAGCAGCGCGGCGCGCAGATCGAGCGCCGCGTCGCTGGTCACGAACCTCGGGTGCTCCGCCGCGAGCTCCTCCACGAGGTACCGCGCCGCGACGCGCACGTCCGCCGCGCGGTTCACGTCCGCCGCGAGCCGGTGCGCCGCCGCCGCCGCGGCCACGCTCGCCGCGAGCTCGGCCGCGAGCGCCGCCCGCGCCTCGCCCTCGCCGAGCTGCGCCGCGAGCCGGCCGAGGCTCCGCGCCCGCCGGTGCGCGAGATCCCGGGCGCGCGGGTCGAGCCCCGCCCAGGTCAGGCAGGCGAGCGCCCGCGGCGTGCTGCCGAAGCGGAGCAGCCCCGCCGTGGCCCGCAGCGCGAGCAGCTTCTCCAGGAGGTGCGCCGCGTCCGCGTCGTGGACGCCGCGCTCGTAGCCCTCGTCGTGCCGGTCCGCCGCGTACGCGCGCACCGCGGCGAGCAGCCCGCCCGGGCCGAGCGACGCCTCGCGCAGCCGGTCGATCGAGAGCCCGCCGCGCCCCGCCTCGGCGTCCGCGAGCATCGAGCCCGCGAGGACCTCGCCCCGGTAGACGTCCGGGGTCTCGCTCACGAGCTCCTGGCCCCAGAGGTCGCGCGCGCTCTCGAGCGCCGGGTCCTCGATCGGCTCGAAGAAGTCCGTCCCGGTGAGGTGCAGCGCGAGCCCCTCGCCGTGCGGGACCAGCGTGAGCTCCAGGGCCTGCGTGCTCACGTTGAAGCGGTGGCGGCCGAGCTTGATGACGTCGCCGCCGCCGCCCTCGAACAGGTCCTCCCGGTCGCGCAGCGCCCGGAGCGCGTCCTGCCGCGCCGACTTGAGCCGCGCCTCGACCTCGTCCCCCTTCACGCTGTCGCCGAGCGCGTGGAGGCTCGCCGCGAGATCGCGGATCTTCGCGACCATGGCGTCGGACGCGAAGTACGTGTTGAGCTCGTCCACGGTCGCGAACGAGCGCGCCCGCCGCGTCACCCCCTGGACGATCCGGTCCGCCGCGGCGACGAGGTTCGAGACGCGCCGCTGCCGCTCGTCGAGCAGCGTCTGCCGCCGCGCGGCGATCGCGTCGTTCACCTCCTCGCGCTTCGCCGCGAGCTCGCCCAGGAACTCGTCGAACTCGCCGAACTTCCCCTCGAGATCCTCGAGCTGGACGAGGAGCTTCGAGAGCTCGGCGTCGCAGCGCTCGGGCGAGTCGCAGACGGCCAGCGCGCTCGAGACGCTCTGGCCGAACACCTTGAACTGCGCGCCGAACTCGGCGCGCCCCTCGGCGCCCCGGAGGTCCTTGCCGCGGGCGCTCAGCGTCGCGCGGGCGCGGTTGAGCTGCGCGTAGACCTCGCTGATCCCCTCCAGGATCCGGGTCCGCGCCGTGGGGTCGTCGACCTTCAGGCCCGCCACGATCTCGGCGAGCACCGAGAGCCCCTCGTTCACGCCGTCGAGGTCCGCGGCGAACGGGGCGAGCTCGGACGACTTCGCGACCGCCTCGATCCTGGCGATGAGGCCCGCGAGCCGGTCGGCCAGCGGCCGGAACGCCTGGTCGCCGAGGAGGAACGTCACGCACGCGCCGCTCACCTCGCCGGTGCGCGCCAGGATCTCGGCCTCGAGCGCGTCGAGGCGGCCGAGGTCCATGTACTTGAGCTCGCGGAGCGTGATGAGGTGCCCCCGCTGCCGCCGCAGCGCGGTCAGGGCCTTCAGGAACGCGTCGACGCTCGCCGCGTCCTCGGGCCGCACCCCGCCGAGCAGCTGCTGCTGCGCCGCCTCGGTCTCGGCGAGCGCGCTCGCCGCGCGCGCCTTGATGGCCTCGACCTTCTCGAACTCGTCGACGATGCTCTCCGAGACGGTCCGGAGCTCGTTCACGGTCGACAGGAGGTCGCCCGCCTCGGCGTGGCCGAGCCAGTAGTAGGCGTCGGTCATCCGCTCGGCGGTCCGGATGAGGTCCTCGAACGTCTGGCGGGTGGGCGACCCGTCCATCGCCGCGCGCCGCATGCTGAGCGCGTCCGAGATCCCCCGCACGAGGTCGGCGTTGCCCACCTTCGCGAGGTACGAGCCGTCGGTCGGCGCCGACGCCGCGAACTCCGCGGTCATGAACGGCGTCTGCCAGATCTGCATCGGGTGGACGCGGGTCGGCTCCTCGCCCAGCGCCCGGAAGATCACCATCTTGCCGTCGTCGAAGAGGCTGTACCCGTGGCACTGGATCGGGGTCGCGATCTCCTTGCGGATCAGGTTGTACGGGAAGAGCACGTAGCGCCCGTCCACGACCTGGTGGAACACGTAGAGCACGTCTTCCCCGTTCGGCGAGCGGATGACCCGCTCGAAGACGAGGCTGTCGGTGCTGCCCTCGAAGCGCTTCGTCTCCCCGGTGATGAGGTAGTAGCCGTTCGGGAAGACGATGCCCTGGTCCTCCGGGAGGCTCAGGCAGGCGAGGCCGATCGCGTCGATGCGCACGACCTTCCGGGTGCGGCCGTTGTAGACGAGGTACCGGTACGACGGCTCCCGGAACGGCTTGATCTTGAGCAGGATGAGCGGCCCGAGCCGGGCATACTGGATGTCGGCGTCGTCGAGCGCCTGGCCCGCGTCGTCGACCGGCTCGCGGTAGATGCCGAGCCCCGTGGCCGTGTTGTTCTCGACCTTGATGGTGAGGTCGCCGCCGACCGTCTCGACGAAGATCTCGCCGAGGATGGTGACGTGCGGGTGCTTGCCCTGCACGTGGTCGTCGCGCGTGGTCTGCGTCCAGGCGAAGTCGTGCGCCCGCGGGCGGACGTTGTCCTCGTCGCCGCGCGCGTCGAGGTAGCGGACGCGCCCTGTCGCGTCGATGCTCCAGCGGAACACCTTGACGTCGCGCTCGGTGGCGCCGACCTGGAAGACGGCGAGCATCCGCGTGTCGCTGCGCCGGAGCTGGAGCAGCCGGGGCTCCTTGACGTAGCGGTGGAGGTCGTTGAACTCCTTGACGAAGGTGGCGTCGCCGAGGAACGCGTCGCCCTCCTCGAGCGGCGCGTGCGACAGGTCGAAGGCGCCGCCCTCGCTCGCGAAGCGGTGGAGGCTGAAGACGTCGCCGACGTTCACCTCCTTGAGCCCCATGAACACGAGGTAGCCGACGAGCAGCTTGCCCCGGATGCTCACGATGTCGCGCGGCAGGCAGTTGTTCTCGGTCCTGACGCGCGCGTTCTCGAGGAGCGCGAGGTCGGTGCCGCCGAACACCTGCTTTCGCCGCGCGTTGAGCGCCTCGGCGCGGCGGCCGAGCTCCTCGGCGCGCTCGACGAGCCGCCGGCGGATGACCTCGTAATTGCCCCCATCCAGCGTCTCCGCCGCCTGCGGGGGGGGAGCCCCCGCCGTCCGGGCCGCGCCGTCCAAGGCCCCTGTCGCCACCATGCATGCTCCGTGTGGTCCGGCTCGATGCCCGCCCCCGCGTCGAATCCGCGCGGGCCTCGGCCTGTCCGCGGCCAGGTTACAGCCGTTCGCCGCGTCCGGGGGGCGAGATGGCGACCGCGCCGCGCGGCGGCGCGAGGCAGGCCGCTGCGCGCGCGGGCCGTGAGGGGGGTCACGGCGCGCGGGGGCCGCGAGGGGGCCGCGGCGCGCGCCGGCCGCCAGCGCGCCGGGATGTCAGGCCCGGGCTGCCCCCTGCCGGCCGGCGCGCCGCCCGCGGATTCCACCGCGTCCCGGCGGGCGGCGCGTCGCAAAGCCGCCACGGCGTCAAATCCGCTTGCTCCACGGGGGGTGTTGCGTTGCGATGGGCCGTTAACGAGGGCGACAGCCGCGCGCATGCGCGCGCGAGCCCACGCCGCCTCCGGCGGCGCACCTCGTCGACCGGGGCGCCTCGCGGCGCGGCTTGGAACGCACGACGAACTTCAGCGAGTTGGGATGGTGGCATCAATGCGCTTGGGAAAAAGACTTACTTCCGTGCTCCTCGTCCTGGTTGCCGGTCCGCTCGCCGCCTGCGGGGATGACGGCGGCGGCGGTAGCGGCGCGGGGAGCGGCGTGGGCGGGGCGGGCGGGGCGGGTGGCGCCACGGGCACCGGCGGAACCGACGACAGCTCCGGGGCCCTGGGCGGCGGGTTCATCACCGTCGGACCCGGGGGGACCACCGGCAGCGGCGGCGATCCGTGCGAGTCGCCGGATCCTCCGCCGGAGTGCGACGCGGTGGCGCCGGCGTGCGGCGACGGCGAGATCAACCAGGAGACCGAGGCGTGCGACGACGGCAACAGCCTGCCCGGGGACTGTTGCTCCGGCGCCTGCAAGGTGGAGCCGTACTGCGCGTGCGAGCCGGGGGAGCCCTGCCACACGACGATCGCCTGCGGCAACGGCGCGATCGAGCCCGGCGAGAGCTGCGAGGACGGGAACACCGCCTCGGGCGACGGCTGTGACGATCGCTGCCAGCGGGAGCCGGGCGACTGGGTGTGCCCGGGGCCCGGGTTGCCGTGCTACCGGCTGCACTCGTGCGGCGACGCGCGGGTCTCGGGCGGCGAGACCTGCGACGACGGCAACGCGGTGCCCGGAGACGGGTGCTCCGACGTCTGCGCCCTGGAGGACCCTGGCAACATCACCTGCCCGAACCCGGGGCGGCCTTGCAGGCCGGTCGAGCGGTGCGGCGACGGCCTGCTGCGGCCGAGCGAGAGGTGCGACGACGGCAACCTGGAGCCGGAGGACGGCTGCTCGCCGAGCTGCCAGGTCGAGGCCGGCTGGGTGTGCCCGGATGGCGTGAGCTGCGTCTTCACGGTCGTCTGCGGCGACGGTCAGATCGGCGTGGGCGAGGGGTGCGACGACCGCAACAGGGTCGCGGGCGACGGGTGCTCGGCCACGTGCCAGATCGAGCCCGGGTTCGAATGCGCGCGCGCCGGGAGCCGCTGCACGGCGCTCTGTGGCGACGGTCGGGTCGTGGCCCGGGAGGAGTGCGACGACGGCGGCGCGGAGGACGGCGACGGGTGCGACGCCACGTGCAAGTGGGAGCCGGGCCTCGTGTGCGAGCCCGCGGCCGGCGGTTACATCTGCCGCGCCACCGTCTGCAACGACGGGGAGCGCGAGGGCTCCGAGCCGTGCGACGACGGCAACAACACGATGGGCGACGGCTGCACGCCGTTCTGCCAGGTCGAGCCGGCCTGCGGCGACAGCGGCTGCACCTCGGAGTGCGGCGACGGGCTGCGCCTGGGCAGCGAGGCGTGCGACGACGGCAACACGACCGACGGCGACGGCTGCTCGTCCACGTGCATCATCGAGCCGGGGTACAGCTGCACGAACGACGCGCCCCTGGGCGACGAGCTCCTCGTGCCGATCGTGTACCGCGACTTCAAGGAGGACGCGCCGAACTTCGAGCCGAACACAAATCCGCCGAACGCGCTCGTGACGGGGATCGTGCAGAACGTCCTCGGCACCAACAACAAGCCCCAGTTCGCGGCGGCGCGGCCGAACGGCTTCCTCACGAACGCCGCGGATTTCAACAACTGGTACAGCGACTCGACCCTCTCGAAGACGGTCGCGGACCGGCTCGCGCTCGCGCGCGTCGGGACGTCGGACTTGTTCGTCTACGAGGATCACACGTTCTTCCCGCTCGACGGCAGGGGCTGGCAGCACACGTCGGTGCCGGTGGCGCAGCGCGAGGCGAGCCGCGCGGCGACCGATCCGTTCAACGACTGGTCTGCTGCGGGCAACCACAACTTCTACTTCACGAGCGAGGTTCGCTACTGGTTCGAGTACCACGGCGGGGAGCGGCTCGATTTCTACGGGGACGACGACGTCTGGGTGTTCGTCAACAACCGGCTCCGCGTCGACCTCGGCGGCATCCACGCCCCCATGGGGACCGGCGAGATCGACGGCGTGGAGGACGATCGCGGGACGGTGCTCATGGATGACCTCGGCCTGACGGAGGGGAGGGTCTACGAGGTCGTCGTGTTCCAGGCGGAGCGCCACATCACGGGGTCGAGCTACAAGCTGACGCTCGGCGGCTTCAACGCGGCCCCCTCGCGCTGCGAGCCCGTGTGCGGCGACGGGATCGTCACGCCGGACGAGCAGTGCGACGACGGGGCGGAGAACGGCCCTGGTTACGGGAAATGCTCCACGACCTGCACGCTCGGGCTCTACTGCGGCGACGGGGTCCGGACGACTCCGTACGAGATCTGCGACGACGGCACCAACCTGGGCGGCTACGGCTCGGGGGCCTGCGCCCCGGGTTGCGTGGCGGCGCCCCGGTGCGGCGACGAGGACATCAACAGCCAGTTCGGCGAGACGTGCGACGACGGCGTGAACGACGGCCGCTATGGCGGGTGCACGCCGGAGTGCCTCATCGGGCCGTGGTGCGGCGATGCGATGGTCCACAGGCCGGACGAGACGTGCGACGACGGCGTGAACGACGGCCGTTATGGCGGGTGCACGCCGGAGTGCGGCGAGGCGGCGAAGTGCGGCGACGGGACCCCGCAGGCGGAGTGGGGCGAGGAGTGCGACGACGGCGTGAACGACGGCAGCATGGGCTGCCTCGGCTGCCGGATCGGGGCCGTCTGCGGCGACGGGTTCCCCCAGACGGAGCTCGGCGAGGAGTGCGACGACGGCGTGAACGACGGCGGTCACGGCGAGTGCGCTCCCGGTTGCGTCTACGGTCCGCGCTGCGGCGACGGCGTGACCCAGACGCCGCCCGAGGAGTGCGATGACGTGGAGAACGACGGCGGTTACGGCGAGTGCGCTCCTGGTTGCGTGTTCGGTCCGCACTGCGGCGACGGCGTGCGGCAGCTGCCGTACGAGCAGTGCGACGACGACAACACCGCGAGCGGCGACGGCTGCAGCGCCACGTGCCACGACGAGGTCAACTGACCCGGATCGATCCGTGACGGAGAGCAGCGCGCGGCGGCTCGCCAGGGCCGCCGCGCCGCTCGCCTGCGGGTAACAACTCGTCCAGCGAGATCCTCTGTGGTTCGGCGGGAGGTCTCGCCGAGGCGCCCGGCCCCCGGGGAGGTGGTAACGAGCCTCTACCGCAATGGGGTGACCGACGATCCCGTGCGCGCGCTCGCGGCCGCGCAGCGGGGCAGGAAATGCAGGCGGATTGTCCCTCTCCCTCTCCGCGCGGGGCGCATGCTCACGGAGCACCGCTCGCGCAGCGCGCGCGCCCGCGCGCCCGCGCGTCCTCGCGTGAGACCAGAAAGGACTCCACGATGAGCGTTCACGACGATCCCACGTTCACTTTGCCCCTGAGCCTTCCCATGGAGCGCAAGCTCCAGGTGGCGCTCTTCGTCTGCCCCGGCTTCTTCTTGCCCGACAACATCGGCCTGCAGACGGTGTTCGGGCTCCTGCCCAGCGTGGACCTGCACCTCGTATGGAAGAACAGGGACGAGATCGCGGGCGTCCCGCGTTTCACGACGCGGGCCACCACCTCGTTCAGCGACTGCCCGAAGGCGCTCGACATCCTCCATGTGCCGGCGGTTCCCCCCCACGTCATGGAGGATGAAGAGTCGCTCGCGTTCCTCGCGGAGGCTGGCAGCCGCGCGACGTGGCTGTCCGGCGTCTGCGCGGGCGCGCTGATGCTGGGCGCGGCGGGCCTGCTCAAGGGTTACCGGGCCACCACGAACTTTCACCTGCACGACCAGCTGGCCTATTACGGCGCGATCCCCACCAAGGGGAACGTGGTGGAAGACCGGAATCGGCTCACCTCAGGGCCGGTCTCCGGCGGCTTCGATCTCGCGCTGCGCCTGCTCGGGCGTCTCCACGGTGACGAGGTGGCCAGGGAGTGCGAGCTGGAGATGGAATACGCGCCGGAGCCGCCCTACGGCACGGGCAGCCCCGAGCTCGCCGGGCCGGAGCTGACGGCGAGGTCGCTCCAGAGGATGGCGCCGCTGATCGAGGCGACGCGCCAGGTAGGCATCCGCGCTTCCCGGCGGCTGGAGATCGCCTGAGCCGCGCTTCCACCCACGCCTGCCAGCGCCACCCCGATCCCCTATGCAGACGGCGCTCTAGCCCTTCGGCCGCATGGAATCGGCGGTATAGACGACCTTTCCCCCGACGAGGGTCATGAGCACGTGAATCTTGCCGAGATCGTCCTCGGGGATCTGAAGGAAGTTCTGGTCCAGCACGACCATGTCAGCGAATTTGCCGATCTCGATCGAGCCTACGACCTTCTCCAGCCGCAGCTGGTAGGCCGAGCTCATGGTGATCGCACGCAGCGCGACGCTGCGCGGCAGGAGCGGGTCGTCGTTGAGCCGGCCCGCATAGGCCGGACCGAAGCTGGCCGGATGCGTGGGGTCCCCCCTGCGGGTGACGCCGATCTTCAACGCCAGGAACTCGGCGAACGGATCGATCGGCCAGTCGCTGCCATAGGCTATCCTCGCGCCAGCGTTGTGCAGGCTGCCCTCGGGCTCCAGGCGGGCATAACGCTCCGGCCCGAGCTGATTCTTCATCCCATCGACGGAATAAGGCGCCTCTTGCGCCCACTGGAACGACATGACCGGGATCACGCCGAGCGCCTTGAAGCGACCGAAGTCCGCCGGATCGACCGTCTCGCAATGCGCGATCGCCGCGCGAACGTCGTTGCCCGGCAGTCGGGCGCGCAGGGTCTCGTAAACGTCGAGCGTCTGCCGCACCGCACGATCGCCGATCGCGTGGACGTGGGGATCGAACCCGGCCTCGACCGCCGCGAGGAGCAGTGATTTCAGCGTGTCCGGCGGAAAGTAAACGTCGCCGCTGTGCGTGCCAGGGGCCCATCTCGGCGCGCCGCCCGTGCCCACGTTGACATGGTACGGCGCGAGCATCGCCGCGGTCTGGGCCGGCGCCTGCAGGACGCCATCCATCATGATCTTGATGTGGCGCGCGCCGATGCCAGGGGCCGGCTCCGAGGCGGGCTGATCATAGGAGGCCGCCAGTGCCCTGGCCGCGGCGATCGCTTTATTCGGATCCTTCGCCACCTTGTCGGGATCGATCATGATGGCGAAGAGCGCCCTCGCCGTCAGCTCGCCGCTGCGCTGCACGGTCGTGAACGCTCTCAGCGCACGTTCGTCCGAGGACGCGTCCATGAAGGTGGTCACGCCCTGGCGGCGGATGGCGTCGAGCGCCGCCTTCGCGCTGCGCACGTCGTCCTCATGCGTCGGCGCCGGCATGGCCGCCGACACCAGCGCGATGCCGGCGTCCTCGAAGATGCCCGTCGGCTGGCCGCCTGCCTCGCGACCGATCTTGCCGCCGACCGGATCGGGCGTGGCAGCGGTGATGCCCGCCAGCGCCATGCTGCGCGAGTTGGTCAGCGCGCTGTGGTGGTCGGTGGAGTGCACGAGGATCGGCCGCTGGGTCCTGAGCGCGTCGAGCGCGGCCCGCGTCGGGTCGGCGTCCACCGAGACCGTGCCCTGCCGATCCCAGCTCGACACCTCGAGCCAGTGGTCGGGACCCTTGGCTGGCTCGCTGTCGAGGCAGGCCTGGATCTTCTCCTGGAGCTGCGCGATGGTGTGCGTCTTGTAGTCAAGGCTGCACATCAGACGTTGCGACCCGCCGGACATCACATGCAGATGGCCGTCGACCAGGCCGGGCATCATCATGCGGCCCTTCAGATCGATGACCTCGGTCCGGGCGCCCACGTAGCGCTGTACGCCGCTGTCAGCGCCGACATAGACGATCCTGCCGGCGCGCACCGCGACCGCCTGCTGCACCGAGTCCGCGCTGTCGACGGTGTACACGAACCCATTCCGCAGCACCGTGTCGGCGCCCTGCGGCATGGAGCCGCCGCAGGCGACCTGCATCGCGAAGAGGGCGTGCGACGCCGCGCACGCGGCGCCGAACGCGCGACGACGGCGGGGGGAGACGCGGCTCTCGCCTGCAGCCCGAGAGGTGTTCCTCATGAGCGCTCCTGTGCACGTCCGGCGCCCTCTGCGACACGGCGTCGCCAGGGTCGAACGGGCTCGCTCCTCATCGGAAACGGAGAGCTTCGTCGTCGTAGCTCGCGAGAGCTCCGCTCTGGCCATGCCTGTGTCGCTCGAGAGGTCATGAGTTGAGCTCCATCATAACACAATCGGCGCGGCGGGAGCGGAGCCGGCCGCGGCGGAAGAGCGGCCGCCGGAGGTGCGGGGTCCCGCGCGCGAGGGCGCCACGCACGCGAGCGCGAGCAGGCAAGTCCGTCCCCGGTCGATGTTCACCTCGGCGAGAGCACGCTCGACGAGATGTGCATCGCCGCCCCGATCGACCTGACCACGAACCAATCACGATCGCGCCCTATCCAAGCGGTGGGCCGAGGGGACCCCGATCTCCCCCCGTAGCCGAGCGGCGCTCTCCCGCACAGGAGACGGGCCCAGATCGGCGTTTTCGGCGCACAGGCGCACTCCGGTGCGCCGAGCACCGAAAACGTCGAGATGGGCCTGTATCCGAAGCGGGAGAGCGCCGCTCGAGAGTGCTGCTCAGGTGTGGGGGGGTCGCTGCTGTCCGAGCTGGTCGAGGCCGAGCTCGCGGGCCTTCTGGGCGAGGGCCTCGATCTTCTTCTTCCCGTCGGCGTCAGCGCTCGGCATGAGCGACGTGAGCATCCCCGACAGCGTGCCGTCCGCCAACCTCGCGTTCGGCGAGGAGGGCGCGACGAGCTGCTTCAGGTCCGCGGGCAGGCTCGCGTTGCCGTTCAGGTAGTCGCCGACCAACGACCGCACCGTGGCGCTCTGATCGACGAGCCCGTCGAGCGACTGGCCGAGGGTGATCGCCTTGACGAAGCGGTCGAAGAACGCCCCGTCGCCGCCGACGATGTTGATCTTCGCCTCATCGAACGCGCCCCGCAGGATCTCGGCCTGCGCCCGCGCGATCTCGACGCGGATGCGCAGCCCCTCGAGCTCCACCGCCCGCTCCTTCTCGAGCCGGAGGCGGAACTCCTCGTGCTCGCGCCCGACCCCGTCGAGCGCCTTCATGGCCGCGGCCTTCTCCGCCGTGCCGGCCGCCTCGGCCAGGAGCCGCAGCTTGATCGCGTTCGCCTCGGCCAGGCCCGTCTTCTCGAGGGCCAGCGCCTCGGCCTCGCGCGTCCTCGCGGTCGCGAGCCCCTTCTGCTCGATGCCCGAGGCCTCGGCGAGCAGCCGCTCCCGCGTGACGAGCGCCTCGGCCCGCCCCTGCTTCTCGATCGCCTGCGCCTCCGCCTCCTTCACGAGCACCCGCGCGAGGCCCTGCTTCTCCTCGCCGACGGCGGCGGCGTTCATCTTCTCGAGCGCCACGCGCGCCTCGGCGAACCCCTGCTTCTCGATCGCCTGGGCGTCGGCCTCCTTCACCCGGATGCGCGCCAGCCCCTCGGCCGCGGACTCGGCCTGCACGCCCTCGGCGATGCGGATCTTCGCGCGCGCCGCCTTGTCGCTCGCCTCGAGCTCGGCGTCGGCCGTGATGAGCGTCTCGCGCGCCCGGAACTTCGCCGCCTCCTCGCTCGCCTCGGCCCCCTTGATGTGCTTGACGAGCTGCTCCTGCGCCTCCGCCTCGGCGTTGATGCGCGTCACGTCCTTGAGGCGCGTCGCCTCGGCCAGGGCGCGCACGTCCTTGATCCTCTCCTCCTCCTCGGCCACCGTCTTCTCGACCGCGATCCGCGCCCGGACCACGTCGGCGATGTCCTTCCTCTGGATCTCGAGCTCCTTCTCGCGGGCGATCTGCTGGAGCGACACGTCGCGCTCGCGGCTCACGACCTCGAGCTGCCGCGCCTTCTCGACGCGCTCGGTCTCGACCGCGATCTCGCGCTCCTTGTTCTTCTGGGCGACCGAGACGCCGCGCTCCTTCGTCTCGCGGGCGACGAACGCCTCCTCGTCGTTCTTCTCCTGGAGGAGCACCGTCTTCTTGCGCTCGTCGCTCGTGACGCGCGCGGCCTCGTTCTGCTCGCGCGCCTGCGACACCGCGATCTCCTTCGCCTTCTTCGCCTCGGCCTCGGCCCGGCGCTGCTCGAAGCGGAAGATGGCCTCGTCGGAGTTCAGGTTCTGGCTGCCGATCTCCATCCGCTCTTTCTGGCGGAGCTCGTTCGTCAGCACGTTCTGCGCGACCGTGAGCTCGGTGATCTTCCGGATGCCCTCGGCATCCATGATGTTGTCCTTGTCGAGCAGCTCGATGGGCGTCTGCTCCAGGTAGTCGATCGCCGCGTCGGCGAGCACGAACCCGCTCAGGTCCTTGCCGATGACGTCGAGGATGTCGTCCTTGAACTTCTGCCGTTCCATGTAGAGGTCCTCGAAGTTCAGGCGCTTGCCCACGGTCTTGAGCGCCTCGGAGAACTTCGCGGCGAACAGCTGCTCGAGCGTCTCCGGGTTCGACGCGCGGACGCAGCCGATGGTCCGGCCGACCGTGCGCACGTCGTCCTGGGTCTTGTTGACCTGCACGAAGAAGGTGACCTTGATATCCGCGCGGATGTTGTCCTTGCAGATGAGGCCCTCCTTGCCGCGCCGGTCGATCTCGATCGTCTTGACCGAGATATCCATGTACTCGGCGCGGTGGATGATCGGCAGGACCATCGTCCCCGTGAAGGTGACGATGGGATCCTGGCCTCGGGTGTTGATGATCAGCGCTTTGCCCTGGTCCACCTGGCGGTAGAACTTGGCGTACATGACCAGGATCCCGAGGGCGACGAAGGCCAGGACACCGACGAGGACGGCGATGAGGGGGACAGTCAAACTGGGCACGCGGAGCTCCTTCGCGTTTCGGCGGAGGGGAGGGCGCTGACCCTCGCGTTCACGTCGCGAGGGTCGAACGCCCAAGCCCGCTCCGAGCCGGGTCGGGGGCCACACGACACCCCCTCAGGCGAGAGCGTACACGAAACCGCCGGCGCGCCAGCGGCGTTCAGCCGCCGCGACGCTGCTCGTCCCGGGGTCGCACCGCGGGGGTGGGCTCGTCCTCGGCGCCCTCCGGGGGCGCTTCCACGCGGGACGCAAGCCGCCCGGCGAGGGGAGGGGGCGGGCCGAGCAGGGCGTCGAGCGGCTCGACGCTGAAGACCTCCCCGTCGGGGTCCCAGCTCACGAGCAGCGCGCGGTCACCGCGGCGGAGGACGCCGGGCGTGTCGCACCGGACGTCGAGGATGTGGCTCGCGCCACCTTCGTCGATCACCGCCTGGCCGAAGCGCTCGTCGACGCGCCCGGTGGAGATGACGCACACGCGGCCCACGAGGTCCTTCTTCGTCTGGCCGTGCCGGGTCACGAAGAGCGGCGCGAGCGGCCGCACGGCGAGCGAGGTGAGCAGCACGGCGACGACGAGCGACCCCGCGAGCACCGCGAGGCCGAGCGCCCAGCGCGGCAGCCCCCAGCCGACCCAGAGCGGCTCGACGGCCATCGCGGACAGGGCGCTCGTGAACCAGCCGAACGCCGCGATCAGCGTGAGCGTCACGGTCGCGGGCACGCGGTGGAGGTCCAGGGCCACGAGCACCGAGCCGAGGCCGTGCGCGCCGTCGGCCGCGTCGGCCACGCCCTCGACCGCGCCCTTGGCGGTGCCCTCGAGCGCGCCCTTGGCGGCGCCCTCGAGCGCGCCCTTGGCGGCGCCCTCGAGCGCGCCCTTGGCGGCGCCTTCGAGCGCGCCCTTGGCGGCGCCCTCGAGCCCGCCGAGCTCGGGCATCGCGTCGCCGTGGGCGCCGCCGAGCAGGTCGAGGTCGAGCGCGCCCACGAGGACGAACAGCCAGTAGATGAGGGCGAGCGCGAGCACGACCGTGAAGATCACGGCAGGGAACATCAGCGATGCGGCGAGCACCTCGGCCATGGGCAGACGCGAGCAGGGTGCAGGCGCGGGGGAACGAGGCGCGATGCGGCGCCCGCGACCGGCGCCCCGATTGGATCACAGGGAGGGGAGGAGCGGGGCCAAATTCGGCCGTCCGGCATGTCGCCGAAAAGACTTGACATGTCCCGGCTGGCGTCCGCGGAGCGGCGCGCGGATCCGGGGCCGATCGGCCTGCGGACAGAGCGCCAGGGCGCGAGCGCGCGGCGCGGCCTGGCCGCGGCGGCGGTTCAGGGCGATCCTTGCTCGCCTTCCTCCTCGGCCGGGGCGACGTCTTCCGGCGCCTCGTCTTCCGTTTCGCCGTCGTCCTCCGCGCCGTCGTCCTCCGCGCCGGCCTCGCCTTCCTCTTCTCCTCCGGTGGACGCGGCGCCGCGGGAGATGGGGAAAGGCGCATAGGCCTTCATCTTGTCGGTGCCGGCATACCAGTACTCCGCGGCGGAGCGCAGCCTTCGCTCGGCGTTCACGACGAGCGTGTACGCGGCGTCGCGGAGCTTGCGCGAGCGCAGCGCCTCGGGGGAGAGCGTCTTGTCGGCGAGCATGCGCGCGAGGAGCGGTGACAGCTCGCGGAGGCGGGCCACGGCGGCGGCCTCGCCGCGAGGCGCCTTGTGGACGGCCTCGGCGTGCTCGGAGCAGAGCAAGAGGAGGTCGGAGACGTCCTGGACCAGATCGGCGTCGCCGCTGCCCGCGCGGATCGCCATGAGCCGCTTTTGCCCATCGGCGCTCTTCTTGAAGCGGAGGTCGAAGAAGCGGAGGAGCGTTTGCCGGTGGAGGGCGGCCTCGGCGGCCGGCTTCGCGAAGGTCGCGGCGGCCTGCTCCTGGCGCTGATGCGCAGCTTGCCAGCGCGATTGGGTGACGCGCAGGAGCTCGATCTTGTCGCGGTGCCCGTGGATCTCCTCGAGGGTGAGCGGCGGGTCGTCCTCGGGGAAGGGGGTGCGGACGAGATCCGCCGCGTCGCGCTCGGCGGCGAGCTGGATGCGGCTCGCCCAGATGACGCGCCGGGCGAGCTTGCCGGGAAAAATAAGGGTGTTCTCGCCGAGCGACTCGGCCTCTTGGAGGAGCTCGGCCTCCCGGGCGGCGCCGAGCGCGTACGCTGCCGCTCCGGCGGAGGAGCGAGGCGCGCCCTGCGGGTCGCGCGAAGCGAGCTTCTTTGAAGCCCTGCTGGTCGCGGATGACGTGGTGGACGTGGTGGTGGATACCTTCGTTGCCATGGTAAAGATACGCCTCCTTGTCGGGGCCGGCGCCCCTCGGAATGAGGGGCGGAGGATTGGCGAAGGTATTCGCGACTCACGGCACGGGCCACGTGAGAGCACGTTTCCTTCACGTCGCGCGTGGCGTACCGGGCTTGAGGGTTGAGAGCGGTGGTGTGCCGCGGAGTCGAGCGGGGCGGCGTGCCCGGCGCCGCGCGGCGAGGAGCGGGCCGCGAGGCTGGCGGAGATGCGCAGGAGGGGGAGAGTGTTGCATAGGGCACAGAAATGGATGCGCAGGAGGGGTGCTGGGCTGCGCAGGAGGGGTGCGGAGCTGCGCAGGAGGGGTGGCGAGGCTGCACAGGAGGAAATGATTTGTTGCGTAGGACACAGAAACTGGTGCGCAGGAGGGGTGACGAGGCTGCGCAGGAGCCGCGCGAACGTAGCGTAGTTCACCGAATGGGGCGCACAGGAGGGTGGCGGAGCTGCGCAGGAGGAGCGGCGAGGCTGCGCAGGCGGGGCGGCGAGGCTGCGCAGGAGGGGCGGCGAGGCTGCGCAGGAGGGGGGCGGGGCTGCGCAGGAGGGGCGGCGGGGCTGCGCAGGAGGGGCGGCAGCTCCAGTCTGCATAGACCGGCCATTTCACATCCGCCATGAGAGCGAGCCGGTTTGCAGGCAGGCAAGCGCCCGCCGTGGAGATGCGCCTGCGAACGAGGGGCTTCGATGCGATATCGCTCGTTGTCCCGGCCAGCCGCGCACTTCGGTTCGGCGCCTCGGATAGCAACGGATAGCAACCTCCGTGCCACCATGCAGCGGCGCAGGCGGAGCGCGCCTCGACGCGCAGCGCACCTCTGCGTGGTCCGTTGGGGCGTTCGGGATCGAGAGCGGTCCTCGCCCCGAGCGCCGCTCGGCCTCTTCTGGCCGGCATTGCCGGTGAGGAACCTGATCTTCCTGGCGCTGGCGCTGGGGCACGGGTTCCGGAGGCTGCTGCCGCCGTGTTGAGGGGGGCCGCGGCCGAGACGGCATCGCGCGTTCGACGAGCCAAGGCTTCAGTCTTGCGGCGATGCAGCCGCTCTACCCGCTAGATCATCCTCCAGACGCCGTTGGCGCCGTCCGCGACCCCAAAGCGACTGGCGGCAGACAGGCCCGATGCGTAATTCGATGAACGAGTCGCGGTGAAAACCTCGACCTTCCCCGACGCCGTATTCTTCGTCTTGACGAAGAAAACATCGCCGCTCGTCAGCATTCCGAAGGTGCCGTCGTCGGCGTCGCTCCCAGCAAACCGCGTCACGGCGTGGATTCCTGCCGTATATCCGGATGCGCTGGTCGCGGTCAGCACCTCGATCTTCCCTGAGCTGGTGTTCTTGGTTTTTACGAAATAGAGATCGCTCGTCGGGAGCATGCCAAAGACGCCATTGGCCGCTTCGGCAGCCGCAAATCGGGTGGACGTCGATAAGCCTGTCGCGTAGGTGGACGCGAGGGCGGTAAACGCCTCGATCGTGCCCGTCCCGGTATTCTTTGTTTTTACGAAATACAGGTGCCCGTTCGGTAGCATTCCGAACCGGCCATTGTCACCATCGCTCACATTGAAACGGCTGACCGTGGAGACTCCCTCGGTATACCCTGAGGCGTGGGTCGCGGTGAGAACTTCCACCTTTCCAGACGCAGTGTTCTTGGACTTGACGAAATAGATATTTCCGTTGCGGTGCATGCCAACCCAGCCGTTGCTGGCATCGGCAGCGCTGAAACGGGTGAGCGATGATGCTCCCTGGGCGTAGCTCGAGGCGCTCGTCGCAGAAAATGCCTCGATTTTACCCTGACCGACGTTTGTGGTCTTCAAGAAGCAGAGGTCCAAAAGAGGCGATTGCATATTGGCGATAATCACCTCGACGTTGGGCGTGATCTGCCCGAACCACTCGACTCCCTCCTTGAGCATTTGCCACTGGAAGTTCCAGGTGCCCAGCGCGTCCCGGGCTGGGATTCCGAAGAGAAAGGTCACCTCGGCGTTGGGGGGCACATCCTTCGGCAGGGCAATCCGGTTGGTCTGCCAACGGGTGTTGTCCCTGGGATTCTGCGACCCAAGCTTGAATTGACCGGCCGCCGTCCAGGTCTCGGTGCCGACGTTTTTCATCGTGATGGCGACGGTCTGCACGGCCGTCGGCGGAATGGGCGAGGGGACGGTCTGCGAGACGAATACCGCCGCCCTGGTCAGCGCAGGCATGACCCGCACCTCCGTGGCCGGAGAGGGCGCGCCCAACCACGCGACAAGCTCCCGAACGATCTGCCACTGAAAGTTATGCTTGCCCTCGGTGAGCGGCGCTTCGATCGATAAATTGAACGTCACCTCGGTATTCGGAGGCACATCATGCGGCAGCTCGACCCGATGCATTCCCCAGATGCTGTTGTCCCTCGGGCCCTGGCTGCCCAGCCGATGCTTCGCACCTCGGGTCCACGTCTCCGTTCCGATATTGCGAAACGTAATCGACGCAGGCAGGGTGGTCCCCGCCACGATGGCCGCAGGCACGCTTTGACGCACGAACAATGCGTCTTTCGCGACCATCACGTTGACCGCGACATTGCGCTGTCCGAAGGCTTTGACCCCCTCGCGAATCATGCCCCACCGAAACAAGTGCTCGCCGAGCGTCTGCGGCGCGACGACATGAAAATGAAAGGTGACGTCGCCTTCCGGATCCACGTCGGCGTCGTCGGGCAAATCGACCCGGTTCAAACCCCACGTGAAATTGTCGGCCGGCTGCTCCGATCGCAATCGGACCCGACCGGGCCTCCACACCTGGTTTCCGATGTTGCGCATCGTGACCGATACGGGGTAGCTGTTGCCGGCGATCATCAAGCTTGGCACGGTCTGCGCGATAAAGGCCGCGTCGTAGGTTGGCGCAGGAGGGATGAGCTGCTCGAAAGGAATACTGACCCGAATTTGAACTTCCGGAGCCGGCGCGAAAATCCTATGAAATATAGAGAGTCCATTGCGGAGCTGCGCATCGGACGAGACCCTGAGCTCAATCACATTGGTGCTGTTCGGACGCAGGGCAGTTTCGGGGAATAGCCACTGGTATTGGGTGCCCCCCGAGCCAGGATCGAACGCCTGAACCTGCAGCGTGCCAAAAGCGATGCCATTGACGATCAATGTGACGTCTGATCCCGCGGCTCCGGCGGAGCCCAAGGTCGCGGTAACGCTGGCCTGCGTGTCCTCGACCTGGTAGGCGGGAAGATCGAATCTATAGACAAAAGCGCCGGATCCATGGCCCATCAGGTAAGCCAAGGGCGACGATTCGATGAAGCCAAAGCTGCCTGACCATTCCGTGCCGTCACCCCAGTCCGAAGAAGCAATGAGGGCTTTCACCGGCCGGGGCATCTTTCCATCGTTCAACAGTTGGACATGATTTCGGAATGTCACCATGTCGTCTGTGATGTCTCGCGGATCGTGCTTCGCGCCCTGATCTTCAATGGCTTTCGGGCGCCATTCTTTATGCGAGCAAACTTTGTCTGACTCAAATCCGGTGGCTCGGGCGATCGCTGCGACAAGACGGGGATAGACGTAATGCCGAACGTGCGAGCTCCACGGCTCCGCCTCGCTCGGGTCCGTCAACCCATTGTTCTCGGCCTCGATCCCCCAAACACTGTCATTGTATTGGAGGCCATTATACCCTCCGAGCCCCGCGTGATTCGCGTGACCAGCGGCGATAACATAGATCTTGCCAGAGCGGCCGATGCCAAAATGGGCCAAGGGTCCCGGTAGCTCCAGATTCCCGTCGGCGTCGTATCTGCCGTTGACGATGACGTCCATCGAATTGAAATCTGCGGGGTTGTTCGGATTCCATGCGCCGCCCGTGTGATGAATGACGACGCCTCGAGGTGCGAATCCGGCGCCAGTTCCCCGATCCTGCCAGCCCTCTACCCACGAGACGGGTAGGCCGCGAAGCAGTGGGTCGGCCATCACAGCCCGGATGATGTCCGCGGGTGTCTTCCCGGCCTTCTCGGTAGAGAGCTCGACTTTGGAAGGCGTCGTGGCCTTACCATCGAGAGATCCGCATGGCCCCGATGACTGCTTTGCGGCCGATCGCCCGGTCGGTGCCTCTTTCCCGAGCAATTGTGTCTTTGCGTCAGTCGAATTTTTAACGTTACACATGATCGTGCTTGCCCTTATCTGATCCCTGATGGCCCTCAGGCTGGCGCTCGAGCTCCCGCGCGGCACGGAAACTCGAACGATCATGTTTTCCCAACGTTGGCCAACGGGCCAGGACTTTCGGATGAGGCGATCCCACGCATGCCCGACGGCCCGCAGGCCGTGGAGTGGCGGCGGTTCCTTCGATGCATGGATAACTTGTTGATATAGCTTCGGTTTTTTAGGAGAACCGGATCGCATAGACGAATGTTCTGTCAGCTACAGCATGGCTGTATGAGATGCGAGCAGCAGCGAGAGCTTGACTTTTGGGAAGCCGTTTGCTTGTGCTGGCACCGCGCAACGGCCTGCGGATCAGCCTCGAGCGCTGCGCCGGCGCGCGGGCGAGCGGCTCGTGCGGGAGGTCCTCGGCGAGAGTCTCCGCGCCGAGCAGGTCAAGAGGCTTCTCGCGCGGGCCGCGGCCCCACCCGTGTCCGCGGTGCTCGCCTGCGGCGCGCATGGCTTCCTGTTTGTGCGGCGCGCTCGTCGCCTCAGAGCTTCCGCTTGGGAGCTTCGTGCACTTCCACGTCGTCGCGCTCGATGGCGTATTCACTCGAAAGGACGGTCCCGAGGTCGCTTTCCACCAGGGCCCCGCGCCCTCGCGCGACGACATCGCCGCTGTCGCCTTTCGTGATCTGGGACGTTGAAAACCAAGACGCCGAGATGACGTGACCCGGACGGGCATGAACGCGCTGCGCGCCGAGCGGCGCGCAAAAGACGAAAGAGCACCTTCGGTGTCAACCGGTTTTCACGTCGAACGTGACTTCGCGCACCGCCGGACTGCGGCCCACCTGTCATCGCCGGGCTGCGGCCCACCTTCAGTCGTCGAGCCGCAGCCCTGGAGCGGCGCTCGGCTCGGCGCGGCGGTGTGCGCCCCGACGTCCGGCTCGGGGCCGAGCCCATCGAGGCGACGTTCATCGGCGTCCGCACCTGCGACGGTCGCGTGCCCGACCTCGGCGACGCGCGCTGCCGCGCGCGCCAGGTAGCGCGCGTCGAGGCGCTGCTCGGGCCGGTGCGAGCGGCACCGGCTCGGGCCCCATCACCCTGCCGCTCCTCCGCGACCAGATCGAGCGCTAGGTCGCGTCGCGCTGGCTCTCTTCCGCGATCACCGGTTCGCCAGCACAGATTCGTCGCGCTCGGGGATGGCGTCGCCCCCCGATGCACGCGCGGCCACGTCACGCTGCGATCCGTGACATGTCACGGCGCGACCCGTGACATGTCACGCTGCGATTCGTGACATGTCACGGGGGAATGGGCCGCATTTGAAGGCGGGCGGCTCATTGTCCGGCGCGTGGAGCGCGACGGATCGAGAAATCGAGCGGTCTCCGCGCCTGGCACATGGCGTGCAATGACCCTGCGAGCGAGGCCGAGCAGCAGCGTCGCGCTTCCGGAACCCACCTGGTTGCGTTCGTCTGCTGCCGGCAGAGGAGAGAGGACGATGGTCGATGCTTCGATTACTCGTGCTCTGCTCGGTGAACTCAGCGAATGAGGACGCATATGAAGAACGGCTCAATGAGAAAGGTCTTTCAGGTGATCGCGGCGTCGACGGCCATGCTGGCGCTCGGAGGCACGATGAACACCGCTGAGGCCGTGCCCGTCTGCCTCACCGTCCCGGAGCACACCCAGATCGCCAGCCTGGTGCAGCAGTTCTATGAGGCATCCACCACGGGCGATATCGATTTCATGGAAGGCATCATCTCGACCTCTCCCGACGCGCTGTTCCTCGGCACGGCGCCGGGGGAGGTCTTTACCGGCCACACGGCCATCGTTCAATGGTGGGAGGAGATGTTCGTGTTCCTCGACGGCCTGGGATACCCGAACGACGGGGGACTCCCGATCGAGACCACCGGGGGGCTCCTCCAGCTGAAGCAGGAGGGCCACGTCGCCTGGGTGGCGGATGATCCGACGTTCGCTTTCCTGGGCGGCGACGTCCCGACCCGATTGTCCCTCGTCTTCCGCAAGGAGAGCGGACAGTGGAAGATCGTCCAGGGGCACTGGTCCGTCGGCCTGCCCAACGAGGAGCTTCCCCTGCTGCCGAGCGACTGACGTCTACAGCTGCTGTGATCGTGGTCCTGGAGGGGGCGGCGCGCACGTCGCCGACGCCGCCCCCTGTCCGGCTGGCGAGAGCTGCCTACTCGGAGGTGATCTGGATCACGCCGAAGCTGTTGCTGTGGACGAGGATCGTCTTGTCGGGCGAGAGCTGTGTGTCGACCTGAATGGTGGGCCTCAGGCCCGCAGCAAAGGGCGTGACCGTGCCCGCGGTGCTCCACACGCCGCTCGCCTGCTTGGCCCGCCAGGGCGCGTTGGACTTCCGGTAGCCGATGTGCGTGTTCAAGGCGTCGTCGATCACCAGCGATGCATCCCAGTCGCCCAGCGCCGTGTCGACGGTGCTCGCGGCGCATCTCGTCGATCATGTCCTGCCCGATGTGCCCGTGCGCCAGTGGGTGCTAACGACGCCGTTTGCCGTGCGCCGCCTGCTCGCCCTGCGGCCCGATGCACTGACCGCAGCGGGTCGCATCTTTGTCGATTTCCGGCGCGCTCGCGTCGGGCTCGTCGTGGCGAGCCGCCGTGGTGCCTCACCGGCCCGCGGCGACGGGCATCCCTGTGCCGGAGACGAAGACGAAGACGAGCGCGACGGCGCCACCGACCTGCGCCAACGACATCACGGCGCCACCTCCCGCGGCGACCTGGGACCCTCCGGCGAGCGCGCGCACCAGCCTCGGCGACGGCATCGTCCTGCCCGTCTACGCACGTATCGACTGGGCTTCCCTCATCCGCCGCGTCTATTTGGACGATGTGCTCGCGTGTCGGTGCGGCAGGCGCCGGCGGGTCGTCGCCGACATCGGTCAACGTGCGCAGCGCGAAGCCATCGTGGCGCTCCTGACCCATCTCGGCATCCCCACCGAGGCGCCTCCCATCGGCAGGGCCAGAGACCCGTCGTTCGACGCGGCGTGAGCCTCTCGGCCTCGTCCCTCAGCGTGCCGCTCGCGCGTGGCCGTTGGCCAACCTCTGCCCGCTGCTCGACCCCATGCGAGCGGCGCCCTCGTTCTTGGGCCTCTTCGTCCCACGCGCATCCCCGATCGCCAGCCCGCGTTCGCTCAGGGCCGCGCGCTGCCGGGACCGGTTCAAGCTGCGCCTCGGCAGCCCACCAGTTTACAGAAGCTGAACATCGCCGCGCGTTTCCGCGCGCTGGCTCAAGCTGCCGCGGACTGCGCCCTGACGCGCTTCGTCGGCTTCTTTGCGCGAGAAGTATTGAGCGCGACGGCTGCGCGGATGAGGGCCTTGAACGCTTCCGCGTCAATCTCATCGCTCTCGCGAATGTCGATGGCGCGCCTGACGTTTCCGTCGAGTCCCGAGTTGAAGAGCTTGGCCGGATCTTTCAAGGCAGCGCCCTTGAAGAAGGTTAACTTGACCCACGACTTGTAGGTCTCGCCCGTGCAGATGCCGCCGTTGTGGGACCACACCGGTGTACCCATCCACTTGAGCTCTTCGACGACGTCAGGGGCGGCCTCCGTGATGAGGGCGCGCACCTTGGCGAGCGATTTGCCTCGCCAGTCACCCAACGCGGCGATCTGCTGGCTGATTTGTTTGGAAGCCGCGTTGGCGGCCTTGGGTTGGCTCTTCATCTTCAGACCTTTCGTTCAGGTCGTGGGCGCGCTGCGGCGCTTGGAGGTGTACGGCAGCACGAATAAATACAGACCGGTGAGCAGCAGGAAGAGGAGCGGCAGCAGCGGTGAATAGGTGATGAGGTTCGGAGTTTGCCCGTACCCCATGCCCATCTGGGCGAAGTTGGCGATGACCGTCAACGTGAAGAGGATCGACACCCAACGGTGGATCTGGCGAATTCCTTTGCTCATGGCGTCCTCTCGAGGAGGCTGATGAGCTTTTCGCCCATCATCTTCCAGCCGTAGCGTGCGCCGCCGAAGTTCTGCTTCTGGTCAGGCTTGAAGCCCGATTGTTCAAGAGACAACTTCGTGCCCGATGTCGTGGGCGTGAGCGTGAAGGTCACGACGGTGTCGAGGAAGGGGACCGTCCACGTGTACTTGAGCTTACGCTGCGCTTCGATCTCGAGGAGCTTGCAGCTCACCGTGCCGTCCCACCCGGGGTACGGATCTGTCTTGAAGGTGAACGCCGCGCCCGGCTCGAGCTGGAGACCGATGGTGGGCAGGAGCCACTCGTCGAGCAGCGCCGGATCAGTGAGCGCGCGCCACACCTTCTCGGGCTTGTGCGGCAAGTCGAACTCGAAGGTGAGGGCGTCGGTCTGCGATTGATCGGTCGTGTCGATGAGATTCATTCGTCCATTTTCTCCAGCAGTTGTTCAAGGCGACTGATGTGCTCCGTCCAGAACGCGCGGTAGTACGCGATCCAATCGATGAGCGGCTTCATCCCGCTTGGCTCCACGCGGTAGTAAACGAGGCGCCCTTCGCGCCGCGCGCTCACGAGCCCCGCGTCTTTCAACGCGGCGAGGTGTTGCGAGATGGCAGGCTGCGAAATATCGAAGCGCGCCGTGAGCGCCTTCACCGCCGCTTCACCCCGCGTGAGCGACTCAAAGATCGCCCGGCGGCTGGGATCCGCCAGCGCCTGGAAAACCTTGTTTTCTGCCGCGGCCGCGCTCTGCATGCCCAAACAATAAGCCGATGCTTATGGATTGTCAAGCGGGCGAAACGTCCCCGTGGCTCCCGTGCGGGACGGGGTGTGAGCATGACCGTGAGAGTTGAGGGACCCCCGCGCACGGAGATGGAGGGACGCGGAGCGTCAGGCGCGTAGCCTGTGCGTCAGAAAAGGAAAGGTGACCCGACGCGCGGCCGTCTCCGGGCGGTCCGGGAGGCTCGCTGGCGCGCCCCGCTCAGGGCCGCGCGCTGCCGGGACCGGTGTTCGCGTGCTCGTGGAAACGGTTCGCGGGGTACGTGCCCGCCGTGGAGCTGTAGGGGCGGCTGACGGTCGAGGCGTGCCAGGGATCCTCCGCTCGGATGTGGGCGCCGAGCGTGGAGTTCCGGATGACCGCCTGGCCGTTCGGGTACACGCCGCTCGCGACGTTCGCGGCGTACCTCGTGAGATCGTTCTGCCCTTCATCCCAGGCGCGGCCGAGATGGACGAGCCCGTCCGGCGTGCCGGCCTCGGCGGTGAGGTCGCTGTTGATGATGAGGATGCCGTGCTCGTTGCGCGCGTCGGTGCTGGGAGCGACGATGTACCCGCCCGTCGCGCCTTGCCGCGTGGTCAGGTACTTTATCGTGCAGCCGTCGAGCACGAAGGTGCCGCGGCCAAAGATGAAGTCCACGTCGCCCTCGACGTGGCAGCCCTTGAAGTACGCGCGCGACACCGTCCCTGCGTTCGGCGTCTTCACGTAGAGCGTGTCTTAATTGCCGAGCAGGCGCACGTTCTCCGCCGAGGTCGAGGCAGGTGGCGTAAAAGAGCTGCCGGTATTCGAGCGTGGGGAGACCGAGGAGATCGGCCACCACGTTGTGCCCGCCGAACCGGCCCATCACGATGGCGTGCTGGCAGGACATGAGCGCGTGGTGGCCCTCGCCGTCCGTGAGCGCGCGAGCGACGTCCCCCGCCGCGAAGACGTGCTCCGTGCCGACGACGCGGAGGTCCGGGGTGACCTCGACGCGGCCGAGGGGATCGAGCGACGACGAGACCTGGGCCGCGAGGCTGCTCGCACGCATGCCGCCGGTCCAGACGACGGTGGCCGCGTCGATGCGTTGGCCGGAGGCGAGCACGACGCCACCGCCATCGATGGACGTGACGCCGGACCCGCCCCGCGCTTCCACGCCGAGCGAGCGCAGCGCCTCCAGGATGACGGGGCGCGGATTCGGGCCGAGGCCTGCGCCGACCTCCTCTGCCCTGTCGATCAGGATCACCGAGATCGCCGCATCCTGCCCGAGGACCCGGCGCAGGCGCTCGGGCAGCTCCGTGGCGAGCTCGAGCCCGGTGAAGCCGCCGCCTGCGACGACGACCGTGTTGCGCGCGGGTGAATCCGGCAGGGCGGCGAGGCTCGCGAGGTGCGCGTCGAGCTCGACGGCGTCGCCCATCTGATCGACCGAGAAGGCGTGCTCCGCGAGGCCGGGGATGGCCGGGCGGAAGAGCGTGCTGCCGCTGGTGAGCAGGAGCCGGTCATAAGGCAAGGTGAGCTTGCCTCCGTCCGTGGCCCTCACGTCCACCTGCGCGGCGCCCGTCCGGATCTCCGCGACGGAGCCCTCGACAAAACGGACGCCGATGGCATCCAAAAGCGGCAGAAGAGGCGCGCTCATGTCCTGCGGCGAAAGTTCGTAGAGCCGCGGGCGAACGTCGAGCGCGGGCTTGGGAGAGATGAGGGTGACTTCGCACCTCACCGATTGCGGATTTCGCGGGCAGCGAGGTCGACACGCTCATCGTGCCGGGCGCGCCGGAGATCGAGCAGGCGCTGGACGCGTCCGCGGATCTGACGCGGTGGCTCTCCGCGATGTCGTCTCGGGTGCGGCGGACGGCGTCGGTGTGCAGCGGTACGTTCCTGCTCGCGCAGGCGGGACTCCTCGAAGGCAAGCGGGCCGCGACGCACTGGGCGATGTGTGATCGCCTCGAACGACGGTTTCCTTCCATCGAGGTGGAGCGCGACGCGATCTTCGTCCAGGCGGGGCCCGTGTGGACGTCGGCCGGCGTGACGGCGGGGATCGATCTGTCGCTGGCGCTGGTGGAGGCGGATTGCGGCCGCGAGATCGCCATGAAGGTGGCGCGTGAGCTCGTGGTCTTCATGAAGCGGCCGGGCGGGCAATCGCAGTTCAGCGAGGTCTTGCGATCACAGGCCGAGGACGACGCCGGCTTCGACGAGCTGCACCAGTGGATCGCCGAACACCTCGGCCGCGAGGATCTCACGGTCGACCTGCTCGCCGAGCGGGTGGGGATGAGCGCGCGCAACTTCGCGCGGGTCTACAAGCAGAAGACGGGCCGCACCCCGGCGAAGGCGGTGGAGCTGTTCCGGCTGGAGGCTGCGCGCCGGCTGCTCGAGGCGTCGGAGCGCAACGTCGATCAGATCGCGCGGCAGTGTGGGTTCGGGAACGAGGAGCGGATGCGGATGACCTTCCAGCGGCATCTGGCGGCGTCGCCGACCGACTACCGCCAGCGATTTTCGCCATGAGCGACCGCGGGTCACCCGGCAGCCGAATCCCCTTGACGGATCCCCTCATCCGCCGCGTCTATTTGGACGATGTGCTGGCGTGTCCGTGCGGTAGGCGCCGGCGGGTCGTCGCCGACATCGGTCAACGTGCGCAGCGCGAAGCCATCGTGGCGCTCCTGACCCATCTCGGCATCCCCACCGAGGCGCCGCCCATCGCCAGGGCCAGAGACCCGTCGTTCGACGCGGCGTGAGCCTCTCGGCCTCGTCCCTCAGCGTGCCGCTCGCGCGTGGCCGTTGGCCAACCTCTGCCCGCTGCTCGACCCCATGCGAGCGGCGCCCTCGTTCTTGGGCCTTTTCGTCCCACGCGCATCCCCGATCGCCAGCCCGCGTTCGTGGCCCGCGCCGTTCTGCCTTTCGTGATCCGGCCGGCTCGTCCTAGCCTCCGGGTGTCGGCCTTTCGCACGTGGACGGCGCGCGATTGTTCGAGGCGTTCTACACCACGAAGCCCGGAGGGCTGGGCATGGGATTGTCGATCTCGCGCTCGATCCTCGAGCGCCACGGCGGCCGACTCTGGGCCGAGCTAAACCCTGTATTTGGCGCGAAGTTTCGCTTCGAGCTGCCGGCCGTCGAAGGCGCCTGAGTGGCGCGGACAGCGATGAAAGGCCGCGGACCCTCGTGTCCGCGGCCCTCGCTCTCACGACTGGATGAACTCCAGCAGATCCGGATTGACGACGTCCGGGTTGATGGTGCACAGGCCATGCCCCAGGCCCTTGTAGACCTTGAGCGTGCCCTTCGTGAGCAGCTTGATCGACAGCAGCGCGGAATCCGCGATCGGCACGATCTGGTCGTCGTCGCCGTGCATTACGAGCGTGGGCACGTCTATCTTCTCGAGATCGTCGGTGAAATCGGTCTCCGAGAACGCCTTGATGCAGTCGTGGTGCGGCTTGATACCGCCCATCATGCCCTGCCGCCACCAGTTGTCGACGACACCCGGCAGCGTCCTGGCCCCTGGACGATTGAACCCGTAGAACGGCCCTTCGGGCACGGCGCGGTAGAACTCCGCGCGGTTCGCGACGAGCGCGGCGCGGAATCCATCGAACACCTCGATGGGAAGGCCACCGGGATTCTTGTCGCTCTTGACCATGATCGGCGGCACGGCACCGATGAGCACGGCCTTGGCCACGCGGCCGTCCTGCCCGTACCTCGCGACATAGCGCGCCACCTCACCGCCGCCCGTGGAGTGGCCGATGTGCACGGCGCCCTTGAGACCGAGGTGAGCGGTGAGCTCCGACACGTCGCGGGCGTAGGTGTCCATCTCGTTGCCGTCGAAGGTCTGCGACGAACGCCCGTGACCGCGGCGATCGTGCGCGATGACGCGAAAGCCCTTCGCGAGGAAGAACATGAGCTGCGCATCCCAGTCGTCCGCCGACAGCGGCCAGCCGTGGTGGAACACCAGAGGCTGGCCGCTGCCCCAGTCCTTGTAGAAAATATCGACGCCTTCCTTGGTCTTGAAAATCGGCATGTGGCCCTCCTTCTATCTATCGAATGGCGTGGCGCAGGAACGAGGCCACCTGTTCGGCGGCGAGCTGCGGGTGCTGATGCTGCGGGCCATGACCCGACTCGGGATACACGGCCAGATGTGCGTTGGGGATCTTGCGGTTCAGCGCGAACCAGTTGTCCACGGCGGTGCTGATGTCGTTGTCGCCGCTGATGATGAGCAGCGGCGTGCGCGTGACCATCAGCTTCTGGAGACGCCCGGCCGCATCGACGTGATATTCCTCGGCCGCGGCGAGGTAGGCCTTGATCGCCTCGGGGGTCGACGGAATTTTCTCATCGACCCCGGGGCGCACGCGGATGCGGTCCCGCGACTCCTTCGCCATCTTCCGGCTGAACTCCGACCTCGGCTCGAAGAACAGCACGATCTCATCGTCCAGATCATTCACCGGCTTGAACGCGCGGTCGATGAACGCCTGTTGAATTTCCACCGCGCGTTTTCCGGGCGGCGCCGTGCCCACGAGGATCGCGTGCGTGACGCGGCCGGGATGCTCGATCACCACGGTCTGCGCCACCGTGCCGCCCCATGACCAGCCCAGGAGGATGAATTTTTCGAGCTTCATGGCGTCCGCGAACGCGATCACGACGTCCGCGGCCTGGCCGATGCCCGGCGGCAGCTTGCCGTCCGAGTAACCCACGCCCGGATAGTCCACCGTGATGATGCGGTTGTTCTTCGCCAGCTCATCGAGGAACAGCGGATCCCAGGTGTCGAGCGTGCCGCGCATGCGCGTGATGAGAACCATGGTAAAGATACGCCTCCTTGTCGGGGCCGGCGCCCCTCGGAATGAGGGGCGGAGGATTGGCGAAGGTATTGGCGACTCACGGCACGGGCCAGAGGAGAGCACGTTTCCTTCACGTCGCGCGTGGCGTACCGGGCTTGAGGGTTGAGAGCGGCGGTGTGCCGTGGAGTCGAGCGGGGCGGCGTGCCGGCGCCGCGCGGCGAGCAGCGGGCCGCGAGGCTGGCGGGGATGCGCAGGAAGGGGAAAGTGTTGCGAAGGACACATAAATGGATGCGCAGGAGGGGTGCTGGGCTGCGCAGGAGGGGTGCGGAGCTGCGCAGGAGGGGTGGCGAGGCTGCACAGGAGAGAATGATTTGTTGCGTAGGACACAGAAACTGGTGCGCAGGAGGGGTGACGAGGCTGCGCAGGAGCCGCGCGAACGTAGCGTAGTTCACCGAATGGGGCGCACAGGAGGGTGGCGGAGCTGCGCAGGAGGGGCGCCGAGGCCGCGCAGGAGGGGTGGCGAAGCGGCGTAGGAGGGGCGGCGAGGCTGCGCAGGAGGGGGGCGAGGCTGAGCAGGAGGGGCGGCGAGGCCGCGCAGGAGGGGCGGCGAGGCCGCGCAGGAGGGGCGGCGAGGCCGCGCAGGAGGGGCGGCGAGGCTGCGCAGGAGGGGCGGCGAGGTGCTTTCCAAGAACGGGCGCGAGGCGCGTCCGCGAGTCAGTGTTCTAGCGCGAGCTCGACGACCCCGCCGCGGTGTGGAAATGGAGGCCAATTGCACACGGCGGCCGGCGCGGTGACGGCACCGGCCCCGATGCGATCGGACGCGGGCTCGGTCACGTCAGCGCCGAGCTCGACGTCTATTCCTCGCCCAGAAGGGCGCGCATCTCGTCGAGCAGATCTCGCTTGACCCGCTCGCGGTTCAAGTCGTCCTCGTAACCGGCGCCGACAGGCGACACCTTTGTGACTCCCCTGAACATCTTGAGAGCGTCAATCATCCGCTCCGCCTCATGATCGTCCAGGTCGCGCCGGAAGTGTACAACCAGCCCTTTGATGCTCACCGCAGCCGCCCCCCTCTTCGCATGGAGAGCTCGCTGGCGTATCGGCTTCTGAGGACCTCGCGCAATGCTTCGATTGCCTTCGCGCGTCGCTTGTAGAGCGTGGAGATAGGCAATCCTACATCCTCGGCCATCTGAGCCATCGATACCCCATTCAGGTCGTGTGCCACGAGAATAGATCGTAGATCCGGATCCAGGTCGTTCACCGCGTCGATGATGCCGGTTCTGATGCTGTCGGATTCCATCGCATCAGCGGCGTCCGGCGCTGGATCGACCGCCTCGATCCAATCGACCAGCTCCTCCCTGCGGCGCTGCGCGCGCTCGTGGTAGCGCGAGGCAACGTGTACGGTGATCCCGTTCAACCAGCGTTCTGGTGTGCCGCGCGTCGGATCGAACCTGGGCCAGCTCTCCCAGGCGCTGACCCAGACTTGGCCCGCGACGTCGCCACGATCGCACCGTGGGACACCAAGCTTCTCCAACCAGCGCAACACGGTACGAACCAGCGTCGGACAAAACAAGCGCTCGCGTGCAGCGGCGCGCTCGCGTTCATTCGGCGGACGACACACGGATTCACCCCCTGCGCACTATCTCCCGTCCCGTGATGACGACTCGCCCCGGAACCGCGGCTGTGGAGGCGGCGGGAGCTTGGCCCGTGGGCTCTTGGCAACGAGATCTGGAGCCGGCATCACGGGCGGCGGAACATCGAGCGCGCGACGAGGTGTCGCGGGCGGAATCGGCGGCACCGAGATCGACGGCGGCGACGCCGCGGGACGCGCCGAATCGCGCCCTTGGTGATGGGCTCACCGATCGAGGACTCAGCGAACTTGCGTCAGGAGCGCTTCACGCTCCGCGGCGAGCTCTCCCTGCGGGAACTCCCGTGCATGGGTCTCAAGCAATCGGCGCGCCTCTGCATCTGCGACCGCGTTGTGGTCCTCGATGGCCCTTCCGGCCTCGTCGATGAGGCTCTGCTCGCGCTGGCTGACGGCTGGAACCACCGCGCGGACGGGGAGCGAGGTACGACGAACCGGCGCGCCTGATGGAGCAGGCACTCGTGCGTCTCGGTCCTGCGCCGGCCGCGCGATCTCCTGCGCGGCCGTCGCTGCCGCCGCGCGCGTCGAGGATTGGGCCGACGGCTGCGCGATCTCCTGCGCCGCCGGCGCGGGGGCCGGCGCATGCACTCCCGCCCACCGCAACCACGACTCCGGGCTGAACGAGTCCGGCAACGTCGCGATGACGGCGCCGGTGAACACGACGACCGCTCCTTGCTCCAGGATCTTGATGCTCAGGCGGCCTAGCTTGCTCAGCCACCCCTCGCGGCCACGCACATCGAAGGCGAACGGGACGCATGCCGCGTCGTCCCATCCGCGCGCGCGTTGCCGCGCCCTCCGGCGTTCCACGGCCGCGGCGAGGTCCTCGAGCGCTCGGAGGTAGTGTGTGCTCACCGTCTTCGGGTTGAGCCCCAGCTCGGAGGCGATCTCGACGAGCGGCACTTCCTCGATCGCGTGCTTGATCAAGACGTCGCGGTACCTGGGGTCGACCTGGTTGATCAGGTCGCGGAGGAGCGCCTCCCGCTGCTGTCTGCGGAGCATCTCCTCCGGGGTCGGGCACTCCGCCTGAAGCTCATGATCGTCGAACGAGGTCAGGACCTCCCCCCGACGGCGTGCGTTCCGGACGTGGTTCCGCGCCTGGTTCAGGACGATGGTGGCACCGTAGGCCGCTCGGGCCTCCCCGAGCTCGACCCGCTGATCCGCTTCCAGTCCCCGCAGCAAGGCGTCCTGCGCGAGGTCCTCCGCGTCTCGCGCAGGGACCCCGAAACGCCGCGCGAGGCGCCGGAAGAACTCGAAGCCGGTCGGGGTGCTGGCTGGCTCGCCCATCACCGGTAGAACACCTGAGCCGCCTGCAGGGCTTCAAGAAAATGCAGGGCGGTCCCAGCGTCGGTCGGTCAAGGTGCGACATGTGGGCAACGGATCGCGGAATCGCGCGACTGGACGAGCCGCGAGGCTCTCTTTCCCCGATCGGTCGGTATTTTCTCATCTGATCGTTCAGGTCATGCCACTTCCAGAGCCGTTGACGCACCACAGCTGGCGTGAGTACCGTCTATGCGTGCGTTTTGTTGCGCAATCGCTCTGGAGTTGTCTGATGCTTGGCGTCGTGATCGGCACCACGCATCCGGCGCGGGCGGAGGACCGCAAGCCGGCCGCCGCACGAAGCGACGATTTGATGGTAAAGGACCCTCTTCGCCGCGCCCGACGAGCTCGGGCAACGGGAAAGTGGACCGAGGCACACGCCGCCTACAAGGCGGCCTTCGAGGCGATCGACGCGACATCCGTCACAGAGAGAGAGTCCGCCGAGATCGCCGGAGAGCTGGGCCTCTGCGAGCTCAAGTTGCGCAGGTTCCGTGACGCGGCGGAGCACCTGGCTTGGAGCCTCGAGCGGCGCAAGGCGCTCTCTCCTGAGCAGCAAAAAGGATTCGCCGATGGACTGGCCAAGGCCGTTCGGCACGTCGCGACGCTCTATCTGTCGGTGGATCCGCCGGACGCCGAGGTGCTCGTCGATGGCAAGCCCATCGGCCGACCCAGGCGGACCTACACACTGTTCTTCGAGCCTGGCAAGCACATGGTGAAGGCCCAAGCACCGGGCCGCGAGGAAGGATCCCAGACGCTGGACGCGCAGGCGGCGACCGAGCCGACCATGACGATCCAGTTGCCGCGCGCCGCGGTGAGCAGCGCGGGCGAGGGCGAGCCAGCAGGCCCCACGAAGAAGGCAGCCACGGAGGCGCGAGCGGCGAGGCCCTCCGCGCCGGCTCCGGCGCCATCGGCGACCTGGCCGGGGACGGCGCGGATTGGCGGCGTCGTGCTCACGACGGCGACGGCGGCCGCAGGCGGGATCTTTCTCCTGCGGGCCAATGTCGTGCATGGCGATCTTCGCGAGGGGGATGTCCGGCGTCGCGCGCAGGGGTGGACGTCGTCGACGTGCCGGGACGCGGGCGCCGCCGCGGCCTGCGCGGACATCCATGGCCAGATCAAGGAGCGGAATCTGTTCGCCACCCTCGGCAAGGTGTCGCTGGCGACGAGCGCCGTGTTCGGGGTGGCGACCGCCGCATCCTTTTTCACCGAGACCGCGCTCTTCGGGGCCGCGCCGGCCGCCGGGGGCCTCCACGCTGCGCCGGTGGCGACCAGCGAGCAAGCGGGACTGATCCTTTGGGGCGCCTGGTGAGGCGGAGGGGCGGAGGGAAGCCTATGGGCCGTCGGCTTGATGATCGAGGTCGCGGGATTGCTCGTTACCTCGCACTCCTCGCGCTGGGCTCAACGGGCGCCGCCGGCGTCTCCGGCTGCTATTCCGACAGCTGCGCAGAGGGCTACCTGTGCGAGCCGCTCCCTCCCCAGCCATCGCCCTGTGACGGGGATCCAGCGACGGCGCCGGCGCTCGACGAGTGCGGGGTGTTCGTCAGCGAGCAGGGCGACGACAGCAGCCCCGGCATCAAGGGAGCGCCGGTGAAGACCCTGCAACACGCGATCGGGCTCGCCGAGCACGGGCGAGGCCACGGCGAGGAAGCGACCCGGCGCGTGTACGCGTGCGGCGGGGAGTTCGCGGAGACGATCACGCTGCCCTCGGGGGTCGACCTCTGGGGCGGGCGTCGGTGTGACGGCGGGGATTGGTCGTATGAGGGATCGTTCGGCGGACCGGATCACCCGACGATCATCGCTCCGCCGGGGGGGATCCCGCTGCGGGTCCTCGGGGAGGCGGGTACGGCGCTCGCGGGGGACGAAACGACGTCGGTGATCGCCGGCGTGCGCGTCGTGGCGGCGGACGCCTCGGCGCCCGATGGCAAGTCGTCGATCGCGGTGATCTTGAGCACGGGCGCCAGGGCGTTCGTGCAGGACAGTGTGATCGTCGCGGGCGACGGCAAGGACGGGGAGCCGGGCGAGGACGCGGACACCGAGCGGGCGACGGACGGCGAGTCCGGGAACCACGGCGCGAACGCATGTACCGTAGACGCTGCCGTGGGCGCCCTTCCGGTGGTCACCATGTGCGGCGACGGCATCGAGTCGACGGGCGGCTACGGCGGCGACGGCGGACTCGACGTCGGCGGCGATGGCGCACCGGGGCAGCCCGCGCTCGCGGAGGATCCCATGCGCGACAGCCAAGCGGGGCGCGGCGCGGATCAAACGCGATGCGAGGACGGGGGCGATGGCGCACACGGCGCCGACGGTGGTCGTGCGGATGGCGCGTTTGGTCCAGGCTTCCTCAGCGACGATGGATGGATCGGTGTCCGTGGTGAGGACGGGACGAAGGGCGGCGTCGGCTATGGCGGCGGCGGCGGGGGCGGCAGCAAGTCGCGCGGACCCATGTTTGCGTGTCCGACAAGCCGCCCCCAAAGTGGTGCGGCCGGCGGCTCGGGGGGAAGCGGGGGTTGCGGCGGCAAGGGAGGCTGGGGCGGCGGCTATGGCGGCGCGAGCATCGGTATCGTCGCGCTGGAGGGCACGGACCTGACCGTCGCCAACACCAACGTGTTCACGGGCAAGGGCGGCAACGGCGGGGTCGGCGGAACGGGCCAACCGGGCGGCGCTGGTCAGCTGGGCGCTCACGGAGGCGTGGGTTTTGTTGATGCAATGTGGGGTGCATGCAAGGGCGGCGCGGGAGGTCACGGCGGTCGCGGAGGCGATGCCGGCGGCGGGCTCGGCGGCGCCTCCGTCGGCATCGCCTACGTGGTGCCCAATTTCGCCATTCGACCCGGGACCACCATTGTTCCCGGAACCCCCGGTACAGGCGGCCTCGCGGGGAACGCCGGCACGGAGGACGAGGTGGGCACAGGGAAACCCGGCCCACGAGCTCCTCTGTATGCCTTCCCGGCGGCAAGCGAGCCGATCCATTGAATCGCGCCGCGCGACACGCGGCCATCGAGGGATGCCCATGAACCTGAATTCCGCGCTCCTCCTCGTCGTTGCTCTGCCGCTCGCCTCGGCCGGCTGCGGGACCACACCGGGGGTGGACGACCCGAACGGTGCGCCGCCGTGCGACGGAGCCTCGACGTGTGGAGGCGATCCGATCCCCGAATCCGTCTGCCTGGAGCACCTCGCGAGGGCTCAGGTGCTCGACGGCTGCGGCGTGTTCGTCAACCATCCGTTTTTCGGCGGTGACGACGCGAACCCCGGCACGAAGGACAGGCCGGTTCGTTCCCTCCAGCGCGGCATCGAGCTTGCGCGCACCGGGCGCGGTCGCGTGTTCGCCACCAGCGATGGCTTCGAGGAGTCCATCACGCTGCCCTCCGGGGTGGATATCTACGGAGGCTTCGACTTCTTGGAATGGGAACGCGTGAAGGAGATTCAAACCCCGGTGCAGGGCATGAGCACGCTCGATCCCCCCTCGTTCGGGCAGGTCGCGCTGATCGTCGAGCCGGCCCGCGCCGGCGACACGGGGGCAGCGGACGGGGTCTCGATCATCGACCACGTGGGTCTCCGCAGCACAGCGCATGTCGGGATGATCGTTCGGTCGGGCACCGCGGTGGAGATCATCGGAAGCAGGATCGAAGCCGCCTACGGATTGGGGGGCCACGATGGGGACAGATGGCCGGGCCGGGCAGCGGAAGGACCGGACGGGCAGTATGGGGGAGACGCGTGCTCCGCAGCGACGGTCCCGGGTGGGGCTCGGGCGGTGAACTCCTGCGAGGGAGGGATCCCGAGCGCTGGTGGCAAGGGGGGCGACGGGCTCGCCGGCGGCGCCGGAGATGGGGAGGACGGCGAGCCCGTACCCGAGCCGAACCCACAGCACGAGGGGAGTGGAGGATCTGGCGACCCGGCAGACGGGCGTTGTTCCAGCGGCACCACCGGGAGAAGCGGCATGTGGGGCGCCGCCGGCGCAGCGGGAAAGGGCCGCGGGCGGCTCGAGGAGACCGGATGGCACGGCGACGGGGCCGGCGACGGCGCCCGGGGGATGCCGGGTCAAGGCGGTGGTGGGGGCGGCGGGCGTCGCGGTGGGCTCGCGGTGTGCGGCGTGGCCACCAAGGGCGGCGCCGGCGGCGGCTCCGGAGGCGCGGGCGGTTGCGGGGGGCGGGGCGGCCGAGGGGGCGGGAACGCCCAGCCGAGCATCGGGATCCTGGCGCTCCACGCGAAGGTGACGGTGCGCGACAGCCTCATCAGGAGCAACGACGGGGGCCAAGGCGGCGACGGCGGGGAGCCGGAAGAAGGCGGCAAGAGCGGCCGAGGCGCTCCAGGAGGGGCCTTGGGGGACGGCATGTGGTCCTGCCAGGGTGGCAGCGGCGGCCCCGGAGGCGATGGCGGCTACGGCGGTCCCGGGCGCGGCGGCGACTCGATAGGCATCGCCTACCTCGACGAGGACCAGCTCACGCTGGAGGGAGTCACCTGGGAGATCGGGCTGCCGGGCCCGGGCGGCACGAGCTGGGATTGGTCGGGCGACGTGATCACGGGGGAGGACGGCATCGCCGTCGAGACGCTGCGGTTCCCTGAATAGCCGAAGTGACGTCATGGGAGAACGGCACGGACCTCCACGACGGCTACCACGATTGCGGGAAGGCAGGCAGCGAAGCGAACCGCCCTGACGCCAAGAAACCATGGGAGTAGGAGGGGACATGCCGGGACGGCCCTCCCGCTCTCCTCTTGGCGATCTCGGCGGTTTTTCTGCTGATCGGGGCACCTTCCAGCAGTCGTGCTACGACGAAGCTACGGGCTCCGAGTCCACGGGCCAACTCGCCAGGAAGCTCATGGCCCAGGCGATCATGGCGGCCGGCGGCTCGCCGTCACCGTCCCACGAGGCGACCAGCGCTTCGATCTCGCGCGTGGCAGCTTCGAACTCGCGCTTGGCAGCGATGCCCCATGGAGTCATCGGCGGCTCAAGGAGCACGCGAATCTTCGCAAGCGTGTCGATCAACTCGTCCTTGCGAAGGACTCCATCCGTCTCCACCACGCAGTAGCAAGAACCGCTCTGCAGCTCTGGCATCAGGGGCCACAAGATGCAGTAGAGCGCCGTGAGCACAGTGAGCACCGCGATGAGCGGCTGTGTCAGGTTGCTCGTTTCGATCTGCACACCGGGTGCCGGCTCATCAGACGGCGATGGCTCCACCCACCTGTGCTGGTCCGTGAACAGGCAGTCGTAGAGTCTGGCCTCCCCGGGGAGACGCAGGCCCGGCATCACATCGGGCACGAGCACGGTCCCGATCTCCGGCGGCATGCGTTCGCAACCGAAGGTCGCCTCGATGTCGCCGGAGATCCACTCCGCGCATGGCTGCTCATCGGGCAACAGATCGAAGGTGGCATATTCCCTCCCGATGATGGCGAACTTTTGTCCATCGTCCGGACGAGCGACGAACCTCGGATCGAACGGGCTGCGCGGAACGATGAAATGTAGTCCTAAAAACTTGACCGAGAACGAGTCCCTCGTTCGCTTCACGATGTCGACCGTGCGTTCGCTATGGACGATGTAGTAAGGAACCAGAAAGCTCACATGGAACCACAGCGTTCGACCCGTGGACTCCGGCATGTCGATCGAAAAAGAATAACAGGCGTCGCAGCCGCCGCCGGGGAGATGCAGCGAATGGTTCCTGAACCTACCAGGGAATCCGTCTCGGATGCGACGCTGCAGGGAGCGCCATCGGTCGCCCTTCGATGCCTGGATCCGCGCGCGCACGAGCCGGTCGTGCTCCTCGGTCTCCGCGCATCGCTGGACGTCGATATCGCCGTCATCCATAATCCCGACCCCACGGGGATAGTATCGATAGACGATGTCGAGTAGCTCATCAACGTTGTGTTTCATGGCCTCACAATCCTGGAACCGATGTGTCTGCTCCGTCCATCCCATAGCGTGCTCGGCCACGCAGGCGGCATCCACCCAGGGGAACCGCTACGGATCCACCAAAGTCCAGACGTCCGAGAAGAGGCATACGTAGATCGTCGCCTCGCCCATCAACACCCCGTCCATGTCCACATCCGGCACCACCTCGTCCCCGAACTCCGGCGGGATCGGCTGGTAGCCGGGGTACGTGGCTTCGATCTCTTCTGCGACCGCCGCGGGTATCTCGTCGGGCTCGCCCCTGCTGTGGATTCCATAATAGGGCCCGAGAAGGCTCACGTGGAAGCTGAGCGAAGCCCTGGTGCTGAGCGAAGGAGCGGGCTCGAAGTCCCTGGGGCGATAGATGCGGGCCGAGTAGGCCGGCTGAACCCCTCCCGCGAACAGGTTGAGCGACTCGTTCTGAAGGCCGTATCGTTCGTACATGCGGTGGATCATCGCTTCCCACGTTGGGTACTCCGCTCGCCCGCGGTTTGCGGCTTCCACCAGGCGGCGGTGCTCCTCCGTGTCCTCCCAGACGGGGTCGCCCGGAGGCACATAGATGCGCTGGATTTTATGCACGCCCCGCGGGTAGAAGCGGTAAACGACGTCGAGCAGCTCAGAGAGAGTTGTCTTCATGGATTCGTCACCGAGGCGCCGAGTAGCGGGTACTTGAAACTGAACGCAGCTTTCGCCGCCTCGGCAAACTGTTTGCAAAAGATCCCCGGCGGGAGGTTGTAGTCCATGCTGTATCCGACCTCCTCCGTGATCTCCTCGCTGAGACCGGCTGCACGGACTGGATCGATTTTTCCCATAAACTCAGTCCGGAGCGGCATCTTGATGGTGAGAGGACAGTACCACTCATCGACGCCGCCCGAACCCCTATGCTTGAACTTCAGGTTGGCCTTGGCCTCTTGATACCCGCCGGCCTTGCCCCGGCCGTCATCCTTGACGGTGGTGACAAACGGGAAATCCTCCGGATCGAAATTTACGTATATGATGCGAGCCATTCCAGGCGGACACTTCGAGCTGCACGCATCGCTACAGGTCAAGGCAATCGCTCCGTCTCCGGCTGTGTCGCCGACTTCGGGGCACGGGTCTGGCGGGCTCGTCGGGCTACCTGTCGGCCTCTCCGCGCTGTCGCTGTCGCTCGGTCTCTCCTCTTCATCTTCGAGTTCCCACTCGTTGCACGCGATCTTGCGCTCGCCGCCACCCTGCGGGTCGGCCCCGAAGTCACCGGATGCGGCGGAGGTGTAGATGGGGCGGGGCTCCGAGCCTGGACCGGCACCTGCGCCCGAAGTTCGTTCCCCGACAGGATAGCAGTCTCCTATCGTCCAGTTGCACGCCGCCAGCGCCCAAGCCGCGATGACCAAGATCAATAATAGAACTTTTCTCACGTTCATTTCTCAATCCATCGAAGCACAGGACCAGCAACAACGACGACGGACACATAGCCCGGGAGCACCAGGCTGCCCCGACCGACCCAATCCACGTTGACGCTCACCGATACCCCCAGCGGTCCGGCGACGTACGCGTTGGTCTGCGCGTGGCCGCCTACGGCCAAGCCACCGACGCGGCCGCACAAGGTGACGCCGCACGTCGGCATGACGTAGAACGCGACAGACGGCCCCGCGCTGACGTTGCCGTCCTTCCACGCGTATCCGACGTCAACCGAGGTCTGGTTGTAGACCCCGGGCCCGTCCTCCTGGGTCGGGGGTAGGATCGTGCACAGGTCGTGCACCGTGAACAGGATGTCTCGCTGGATGGGCCACGATATGCCAGCATGCGGCCCCATCGCGAGGCGCGGAATGGTACCGGCCTGGAGCCACCCGAGGCTCACCCCGGCGCTCAGTTCGTACGCTCCCGCTTGCGTCGGTACGACGACGAGCGGAGGGACGACCAGGACCACCCATGGGCTCCGTCGGCTTCTTGTGCCCATCGTCCCCTTCTCCCCGCTCCGCAACCGACGAGCCACGTGGCGACGCGGGCCATCCTTCGAATGACAGGATCGGGCGTCAAACGGAATCTGGGCGAGAACGCTACCATGGCCGTGGGTCGTACCGTCCAGAGCGTGCGCCAACGCCGCGCAGCTGCCGCGCGGCTCCAGCGCTCGTCCAACTGCTGGCGCCAGGTGCCTGTCACGCCGCCGCGAGAGCGCGCTACCGGCCCTACGCGCGGGCTGCACGATGTCGGTTGCAAGCCCGACCCAGCACGGCGCCGTGCGCAGGCAGCGGTGACCGCGCGCTATCGCGCTATGACGGCCACGCGCGTCGCGCCGCACGACGTCGCGCTCGCGGTCACGGCGCCCGCGAGCGCGGCGCCCGGCGGTGGCCGGCGCGATCCGCGACGACGACGCGCTGAATAGCCGATCCTGATCCGGGAACGCCGGCACTTCCAAGTGCTTGAACGGGCTTGCAGAACGGCCTCTCCGTGCGCTCGTGGGCGCCGTGAACGAACCCACCACGAGGAGGAGAGGCCGATGGGGACAATGTTCTTCGGCTTCGGTCCCGTCACAAACGGGTGCTTCAGCAGCGAGCCCGCCGGCGGCTGACTACGAGGCGTTCCGGCGCGACTCGTTGTTCTTCGTCTCCGAGGGCGACGTGGCGCCCAGGGAGGTCGCGGCGCCGGACGCGCCCGCGGCGGCGCCGGACGCGCCCGCGGCGGCGCCGGACGCGCCCGCGGTGGAGCGCTCGCTCGCTGACAGCCCGGCGCTCGTCTTCGCCTCGTTCTGCTGCTGCTCGCGGTACATCCGGATCTCGTTCCGCACGTCGGTCACGCCCGAGATCCGCTCCGCGAGCACCTCGAGCTGGTGCTTGAAGCGGCGCTCGCGGACGGTGCCCGAGAGGACGACCTCGCCGTTCTGCACCTTCACTTCGACGTCGCTCGCATCGAGATCAGGGTGATCGGAGATCCTGTCGCAGAGGTCTTCCCGGATCCGCTCGTCCGAGCGCTTGTATCCCTTGGGCGGGCGGCCGCGCGAACCGCCGACGTCTCCGCCCAGTCCGACGGTCTGGAGGAAGCTCTGTCCGCCTGAGCCCTGTCCGCCTGAACCCTGTTCGCCGGAGGGCTGGCCGCCGGACGGATAGCCCTGATCGCCGCGGAAGCGGGGCTCCTGGCCCTCGTACCCGCGCTGGTGTCCTGACCGCTCGCTCCAGCCGCGCTCGTCGTCGGCCCACTGCCGGAGGCCGCCCCGGGCTCCGTAGCCTTCGTGCTGGCCTCCGCCGAAGCCTCCCTGGCCACCGAAGCCGCCCTGGCGGCCACCAGATCCACCCTGGCCACCGAATCCACCCTGGCCGCCGAAGCTGCCCTGGCCGCCCTGGCCGCCGCCGAATCCACCCTGACCACCGAAGCTGCCCTGGCCGCCGCCGTAGCCATCCTGGCCGCCACCGTAGCCGCCCTGGCTGCCCCCGAATCCCCCCTGGCCCTGGCCGCCGTAGCCGCCCTGGCCGCCGCCGAACCCGCGCTCGCCGCCGAAGTGGCCCTGGCCGCTCTGGCCGCCCAATCCGCCCTGGCCACCGTAGCCGCCCTGTCGGCCCCCGAATCCACCCTGGCCGCCGCCATAACCGCCGAGTCCACCCTGGCCACCGAAGCTGCCCTGACCGCCGTGACCGCCCTGACCGCCGCCAGATCCGCCCTGGCTGCCGCCGTGACCGCCTTGGCTGCCGCCGAAGCCGCCTTGGCCGCCGTGGCCGCTCTGGCCGACGCCGAAGTGACCTTGGCCGCCGTGACCGCCCTGGCCGCCGCCGAAGCCGCCCTGGCCGCCACCGAAGCCGCCCTGGCCGCCTCCGTCACCACGCCCGGAGCCAAGATCGTCGCGACCTCCTCGCTGGAAGTCATCGCGCGGCTCGCCCAAGGCCTGGCGCGGGCCTCCGTGATTCTCGTGCTCTGCCCAGCCGCGATCCTGCCGGCCCCCCCAGCCGCGCTCGCCGCCGTAGCCGCGCTCACCCTCGTGACCGCGGCCGCCGAACTCCCGCTGATCCCACCCGCCGCGGAGGTCGTGCTGACCGCCTCGGGAATGGCGCTGATCGTCTCGCTGGACGACTTGCTCGTAATTGCCACGATGCCCGTAGCTAGCATCGCCCGAGGCTCCGCGCTCGCCTCGATATCCCTCATCCCCTCTCTGCCCCTGGTGCCGCCCAGACCTCTCCTCGTCGTGCCCCCGCCCATCGTTATGTTCCTCGTCGATCCAACCCTGACGATTCGGCATGACTCCTCCGCCTTCCTTGCGACACGAGCGACACGGCAGCGAAACCGCGTCGCTCCTCCCTCGTGATCCGTTCGACGCGCGAGGGCACAAGGGACAGCAGTGATCGGGCCGCCTGCTCTGCGCGCCTGTCCGGTGCCGCGTGACCTGAAAAGAACCGAGGCCCCGATGCCCCGCGCGCCCGGACATCGCAAGGGGTATTCCAGGACGAGCGGGGCGATGTTTCACTCCGATTTCAGGAAGATTACGCCCCGCCGCGCACGCGCCGAGGTGCAAAGTGCCTCATGCCAGAGCGACAATGCGTCTCATCGAGACGTTGTGCCACAGCCACGACATCGCGAGTTAGGGCTCCCCCTGAGATCGCTTAGGGAGTCGACGGAGGCAATCGGACACAGCCGTGCCTGATGGCGGGTGATCGCGAGAAGGCGCGCCGGCGCCGCCGCTCACCTCGGCGCGCGCAGCGCCTCGAGGATCCCGTCCAGCCGCTCGATGATCGCCTTGCCCTGGTCCTGCGCGCCCTGCGGCGCGCCGAGCGCGGCGGTCGCGAGCGCCGGGCCCATCGTCATCACGAAGGAGGCGATCGCCTTGCCCGCGGCGGTCTGCGCGAAGCGGTCGACGTAGCCGCCGGACAGGCAGGTCGAGATGAACAGGAGGGCGTCCAGGAAGCTCCCGCACCGCGGGTTCTCGCCGTGCTCGGCCTGGTAGAACAGGTACGAGCTCCCGAGGACCATCGCCGCGAGCGAGTCGACAGGATCCCGCGCCACGGCGTCGCGGCAGCGCTGCTTCAGCTGGTCGTACGAGAGCTCGCCCGCTCCCCCGGCGGCGAGGCCCAGCACGAGCAGGGCGACCGCGCCGCGCAGCCGTTCGTCCCGGCCGACCGAAGGGGCCGCGGCCGCGACGTCCTGCACGATCTTCGTTGCGGCGAGCGCTGACAGGTCTCCCAAGGCGTGCCCTCCCGGCCGCGCCGCGGGTCACGGCGCAGGATCCATGTCTCGCACGGACGCGCGCCGAAGGGAACGGTCGCGCGCCGCACCGAAAATCCATGCGCTTGCCGCGCACCCGTGATTACCCTCGCGCCTTCCTCGGAGCTCCCATGCCGGCCCAGAGAAGCGTGACGAGATGGCTCGAACGGGCGCCCGCCCCGGTGTTCTCGGCGTTCGCCGTGCTCGCCGCGTTCGCGACGTACTTCTGCATGTACGCCTTCCGCAAGCCGTTCGCGGTCGGGACCTTCCACGGCGCGGTCGCGCTGCCGCTGCTCCCGGACCTCGATCTGAAGAGCTTCTACATCATCGCCCAGGTGATCGGGTACTGCGCCTCGAAGTTCCTCGGCATCAAGATCGTCTCCGAGATGCGGCCCGAGCGGCGCGCCCTCGCCATCCTCACGTGCATCGGCGTGAGCGAGGCCGCGCTCGTCCTGTTCGGGCTCGCCCCCGCCCCGTACGCCGCCGTCTTCCTCGTGCTGAACGGGCTGCCGCTCGGCATGGTCTGGGGGCTCGTCTTCGGCTTCCTCGAGGGCCGCCGCGTGAGCGACCTGCTCGGCGCCGGCCTCTGCGCCAGCTTCATCGTCGCCAGCGGCTTCGTGAAGACAGTCGGCAAACTGACGCTCGGCTGGGGGGTGCCGGAGGTGTGGATGCCCGCGGTGACGGGCGCGCTCTTCTTCCCGCCGCTGCTGCTCTCGGTGTGGATGCTCGCGCAGATCCCGCCGCCCACGGCCGACGACGAGGCGCTCCGGACCCGGCGCGCGCCGATGGACCGCGCCGCGCGGCGCGCGTTCGTCGCGGCGAACGCCGGCGGGCTCGCGACCCTGGTCCTCGGCTACATCGTCCTCACGGCCTACCGCGATTTCCGGGACAATTTCGCCCGCGAGATCTGGGACGCCCTCGACTACGCCGATCAGCCGGCGATCCTGACGACCGCCGAGATCCCCGTGGCCATCGGCGCGCTCCTCTCGGTCGCGGTGATGATGGGGATCCGGAGCAACCGCACGGCGCTCCTCGTGGTCCACGGCATCGTGGTCGCCGGCGCGCTGCTCGCCGGGCTGAGCACCGCGCTCTACCAGGCGGGCGTCATCGGCCCGGTCGCCTGGATGATCAGCGTCGGGCTCGGGCTCTACGTGGGGTATGTCCCGTTCAACTGCGTGCTCTTCGACCGGCTCATCGCCGCGGTGGGCTCGGTGGCGACGGCGGGCTTCCTGATCACCGCGGCCGACGCGTTCGGCTACCTCGGGAGCGTGGCGCTGCTGCTCTACAAGAGCTTCGGCCAGGCGAAGCTCTCGTGGATCGAGTTCTTCGTCGGCTTCAGCTACGCCACCGCCTTCCTCTGCGCGGCGCTCTTCGCCGCGTCGGCGGCGTACTTCTGGCTGCGCACGCGCGCCCCGGTCCCCGCCGCGCGCCCGGCGCTCGACGCCTGAAGCCCGCGCGCGGCAGCGCTCCTCGGAGCTCCCGCCAGCTCCGTATCCCCGGAGCTCGTCCCCGCTGTCGTGGGGGGTGAAGAGCTGGAACCACAGAGAACTGGAGCCACAGAGAGGCAGAGAGGACAGAGAGAGTAAGATCTCTGTCCCCTCCGGGAGCGCAGGGGGAAGGGGCTCAGTTGACCGGCGGGATCTCGGTCTTGCAGCCGACGCGGAGCTGGACCTGCCCGCCCTCCTGGAACCGGGTGCAGGTCGCGGGGCACATCACGATCTTCGTCGGCGCGCCGCCGGTCGCGGGGTCGACGTCGTAGTACCAGCCGCCGCCGGCCGCGTCGCAGCTCGCCTCGTCGGCCACGTAGAAGATGGTCGACGAGGCCTCGCCGTCCTGCGAGGTGTGCTGGACGTTGAGCGTGTCGTAATCGAGCGTCTGCCCGGCCGACGGCGCCGGGACCTGGTACTCGCACGCCAGGCTCTTGCCGCGGATCGCGCTGAGCGCGTCGAGGAAGGCCTGCGCCACGTCCTCGTTCGTGTCGATGAAGAAGGCCGACTCGGTCCCGCCGCCCTCGGCGATGCGGTCCATCGTGGCCTGGGCGCCGTCGTCGTTGCCGTCGAAGACGCCGATCACGAAGGTGGAGATGCTCGGCGTGCCGCTCACCCCCTCGGCCGCGAGCGCCGCCAGGCCGTCGGCGTCCTTCGGCTTGCACTCGGTGGGCATCCCGTCGGTGGCGAGCACGGCGACGACCCGGTGGGTCGGGTTCGCCGCGGCGTGGGCGCGGGCCTGCGCGAGCGCGCCGGACAGGGCGCCGGCGGTGGGCGTGCCCCCCTCGGGATCTGTGCGGGCGATCGACCGGACGAGCTCCTCGGCCCGCGCGGCGTCGAGCGGCTCGATCGAGACGGCGGGCGTCGCGTAGTCCTCGGTGACGCACGAGTCCGGGTTCGCGCAGCTGCTCCGGGTCACCTTCATGCACGTGCCCCCGCGGCCGGCGCAGGCGTCGCCCAGGGCCGCGCAGAGGTCGCCGTTCCGGGAACAGACGCCGAGGTCCACGCACGCGTCGCCCTCCGCGCAGTCCGCGTCCGTGGCGCAGAACTCCGTCCTCGTGGAGAACGTGTCGCGACAGACCCGGAGCGCGCACGGCCCGTTGTCGCCGCACTGCGCGTTGGTCGTGCAGGAGTCCGGCACGTCATCGTCGGGCAGCGGGAAGTACTGGAGCCCGACGCCGAGCCCCTCCGATTGCGAGTCGGTGAAGAAGGTCTCGAGCGCCTCGGTCACGGCGTTCCACTTTGTGACGCCCCCCGCGAGCCGCTCGTCCATCGACCCGGACGCGTCGAGCATGATGTAGAGGTCGAGCGGCACGATCTCGGCGGTGCTCGACTCGCCCGCGCACGAGGCGTCACCGCCGGCGCCCTCTCCCGCGCCGCTGCTGTTCCCGGCGTTGGTTCCTCCCGGTTCATCGGGGCCGTACCCGGTCTCCGAGCTCGTCCCCGAGCCGGTCTCCGAGCTCGTCCCCGAGCCCGCGCCGGCCCCAGTCGCCGCCGCGCCCCCGGTCCCGCCGCCGGAGACCGAGCCGCCATCGGCCCCACCGCAGGCCGCGAAGATCGCGCAGATCCCCGTCGCGGCGAGCGCCACCATCCTTGAGCGGTTCTCCATGAGCAGAATCGAAACACCCCTACCGCGCTTTGTCGAGTGCGTTGGTCCGAGCCGCTGTCTGGAATCTGGTCAGGTGTGGTGCTGGGTGAGACGTTTCGAGTGAGGTGAGCGGAACCCCGATATCCAAGCGTGGCTCGGGACACAGGATTGCCGCGAAGCACAGGATTGCTCCGAGGGCAGGGGACTCTGGAGCTCAGGGGGCCTGGAGCGCTGGGCGCTGCGGGCACAGGGGCGCTGCTGGCTCAGGTGTGCTGCTGGCTCAGGGTGTGCTGCTGGCTCAGGTGTGCTGCTGGCTCAGGTGTGCTGCTGGCTCAGGGCTGTTTCTTCGGACCCACGAGGCTGCGGAGGACGGCGCGGGCGACCTCGGCTCCTGTCGCGTCTCGCAGGCTCACGGGGATCTGGAACTCCCTGCGTTCGCTCGTGTCCGGGACAGGGCACTCGCAGACGGCGCGGAGCGTCCCGCGCGCCTTCTTCAGGTACTCGATCGAGAGGCCCGCGACGATGAACCGCGCGTCGTCGGGCAGCGCGTAGGCCAGCGCCGTGTTGGCGGTGAGCTCGGCGAGGTTGACGAGCGCGACGGCGTGCACCGAGCGGAGGTGGTTGCGCAGCCCGGGCCGGTCGCGCATCGATACCTCCGCGCGGCCGCGCTCGAGGACCTCGATGTCGGCCCGGATCGTCCCGGTGTACGGCGCCATCGCGCCGATGAGCCGGCTGAACAGGCGCTTGCCCCCGGGCAGGAGGTGCAGCCTGTCCCAGAGCTCGCGGATGGTGTTGCGGCGCGAGCTCGCCGCGATGGCTGCGAGAGAAAAGTCAGAGAGGTTCATGCGCTGGACCCGCGTGGCAGCGCCAGGGTGCCCCAAGTCGCCCGCGCACGCACCCGGAATGTTGCTCCCCCGCTCCCCGTCGCGAAGCGGGGCGGCAGCCTGTCCGACGCGCCACGGAGCCGCGCAGACACCTCCGGTTGCGCCGCGAACAGCGCCCGAGCGTGGTGGGCAGTGCCGGCGCGCGGCCCTGCGGCTGGGGCCGCCCGCCGCGCCCGCTCCAGGCTCGCGCCACGGGACGATCTCGGCGGATCCCGCCGGCCAGCGCTTACGTCCCAAGGCCTCGTTCAGGTCCGTGAAGCGAGCCGGAAAGAGCAATTCACCAAAAGAATGATGCGCGCGAATATTATTCGAATTTCGGATGCGTCCAGGGACGCCTCGAGGCGCCGCCGGCGCGAGAATCCCGCGCGAATCCAGGCCTCCTGGCGCTTGCGAGCGGTCGCCAGCCCCCCGCGCTCGCCGCTCGTGGCCTGCCCCGGGCGGTAACCCCACCTCCGCGCCCGGAATTTTTCTTGTGTATGACACGACCTCGCCGCCCGGGCCAAGGTGGTCCCCCCGAGAAGGAGCGAGCCTTCGAGCTGCTCTTTCGTGAAAAAACATTCACGCTCGTCTGGCGCTGGCTGACGCGCCTGGGAGTTCCCCTGCGCGACCGTGGAGACCTCGCGCAGGACGTCCTGCTCTCTGCCTATGTGAGCTTTGATAACTACAAACCTGAGATCTCCCGGCCCGAGCGCTGGCTGAACCGGATCGCGGTTCACACCGCCGCGCACTACCGGGAGCGCGCCCGGCACCGCTACGAGGAGCTGGTGCAGGAGGAGGAGTTCCCGGTCCTCGTCGACGAGTCCAAGAGCGCGGACGAGCTGTTGATCTCGGACCAGGAGCGCCTCATGGTGCTCGAGCTCCTGCATCAACTCGACGTGGACGCGCACTCGATCCTCGTCGAGCACGACCTCGGCGGCGTCCCGATGGCGGATCTCGCGCAGCAGCGCGGCATCCCGCTGTCCACGGCGTACAAGTGGCGCGCGCGCGCCCTCGACCTGTTCCACGATGTCGTCGCGAAGCGACGGCGCGAGGAGCGGAGGAAAGAGGGCCGGCGCTTCGTGCTGCCCCTGGACATGGCGGCGGTCCTCGCCACCACCCGGGTCGCGCCGCGCGTGCCCGACGACGTCCAGATGTCGACCCTCCGCGCCGTGCAGGAGGCGGCGCGGGCGCTCAAGGAGGGCAGCGCAGGGAAGGCCGCCGGCGGCGTCGGCAAGGCGCTGAAGGAAGCCGCGGCGTGGCTCAAGGGGCTCGTGAAGCTCGCCCGGCAGCTGCTGCCGACCGCGGGCGTCGGGCCCCTCGTCGCCGCGCCCGTCGTGGCCACGGCGGCGGCCGGGGCGCTCTGGCTGGCGCTCCGGACCCCGGAGCAGCCGCCGCCACCGACGGTGAGGCACCTCGCGCCCGCGATCATCACCGCCGTGCCTCCACCGCGGCTCGCCGAGCCGACGGCGCCGCCCGAGGAGCCGGCGCCCCCCGAGGAGCCGCCGGCCCCGGAGCCCGTCCAGGCGCCGCCGAGGCGCACCCCCGTCGAGCGGCGAGCGCGCGTCCCGGCGCCCGTCAGGGAGGAGCGCGCGCCGGCGCCGGTCGTGCCCGCGGTCGAGAGCGAGGTGCCCGGCGGCAGCCTCGACATCGCCCTGTTCGAGGCGTGCAGCGCGGCGGTGCAGCGGCGCGAGCCGACCCGGGCGATCGCGGCGCTCGAGCGCTACGAGCACGAGATGCCGCAGAGCGCCTTCGGGATGGAGCGGAAGGTGCTCTGGATCCGGGCGCTCCTGCTCGCGGGGCGCCTCCCCGAGGCGCGCACGCTGCTCGACGAGGCCCTGCTCGATCCCGCGATCGACAGGCGCCTGCTCCACGAGCTGGACGAGGCCTTGCCCGATCCTCGAGCGCGCGCCGCGCCATAGAGCGCGGAGCGCGCGCCGCGCCGTGGAGCGCGCCGCGGCGGCTCACTCGCCCGCGTACGTGCCGAAGCTCGCCCGGCCGCTCGTGGAGACCTGCGGGGCGGCCTGGCCCACCTGCACGACCGCGGAGACGAACGCGGCCGGCTTGAGCCCTTCGTCGGGCCCCGCCTCGTTGGTGATGTACTCCAGCCCGATCCCCGCCAGGAAGCCGAACGACGTGGTGTTGCCCCCCGAGCCGAGGATCGGGACCGTCGGCGCGACGCCCACGTAGCCGAGCAACCCGACCCGCCCCTCGCCGAGCGTCTGCACGAAGCCGCCGATCTGCGCGGCGACCGGGAAGGCCCGGCGCTCCACCGGGTCGTAGCGATCGACAGCGAGCGCCACGCCGACCGCGCTGAGCACGCTCCGCGTGACGAGGGGCTTCTCCACCCACGGCGCGCGGGTGACCTGCAGGGTCGCGAGCATCGCCGGGACGGTCAGGTAGGCGCGGAAGCAGCTCCCCGCGGCGTCCAGCGTCTCGAAGTTGTCCTCCCCGCACAGCGGGACCGAGTGGATCGCCACCGACCCCACGAGCCGCCGGGCGCGCTCCGGATCGCCGGGCTCGCTCGAGCGGAGCGAGCTCGCGACGCGGCCCGCGTCGGAGAGGAGCACCACCTTGCCCTGCGGGCTCAGCGGATGGCTGTAGACGGCCAGCCGGAGCCGCGCGTCCCCGTCGAAATCCTCTGCGAGCGGCGGCAGCGGGAACTCCGCGCTGCTCGGCGTGACGATCCACGTGCCGTCCTGGAGGAGCTCGATCGGCGCGCCGCCCCGCAGCTGGTCGGTGCGCGTCAGCGAGACGTGGAGCGCGAGCGGCGCCACGAGCCGGTGCTTCGTCTGGCCCGTCAGCCGGATCCGGCAGTTGCCCAGCCGGAGCGGCGCCGGCGAGATGACGACCGCGCCGTGCGCGAGCGGCTGCGGCCCGGGGCGCGACGGATCCACGTCGGGCGCCCGGCGCGGCGGCAGGGCGCCGAGCGGCGGCGCCGGCGAGGGGGCCTGCGCCGCCGCCGGACCGGCCGCGGCACGCGGGGGCGCCCGGCCCCCCGGCGGGGCGGCGGCCGGCGGTCGGGGCCCGGGCGGACGGTGGCTCCCCGGCGGGGCGCCCCCGAGATCCGCGCGCTGCGCGATCGGCGTGGGGCCGCAGTCGACCTTCAGGTCGTCGGCGAGCGGATCGGGGAAGAGCAGCCGCGCGGGGTTCGACTCGACGAGGTTCTCGAGCGGCGGGATCGTGACCCGGTACGTCGCGTTGACCACGTTGCCCGCCGCGGGCGCGTGGAGGTTGAAGGCGGAGACGCGGAGCCAGCCGCCGCCCGGGAAGACGCGGAGCACCTTGCCGTCGGGGCGCCCGCAGGCGCCCGAGGCGACCTCGAGGACCGGCACCGTGAACGTGCGCTGGAACGGCTGCACCCGGGCGTTGCCGCAGCTGTCGACGATGGCGAGGTAGTGGAAGTCGGCCATCTCCGACTGCTTCGGCCACTGCATGCCCAGCGTGAGCTCGCCCGCGTCGGCCGGCGGCGGCTCGGGCCGGCCGTCGCGGCAGACGTCGACGCGCTCGGGAGACGGCGCGGCCGGCGCGCCGGAGGGGGATCTCGCGACCTCGGCGACCGGCCGGTAGGCGCAGATGTGCCGGTACGAGCGGCGGCCGAGGAGCACCGGATCGAAGTCGAGCAGGCGCTGGCCGTCCTCGCTGAGCCGCCCCCAGATCGTGAGCGGGAGGGGCAGCGTCGGGGTCTGGAGCTTGATCGAGCGCAGGACCTGATCGCCGACGGGGCTCTGCCCGGGATCGCCGGTCTGCGCCGCGCAGCCGCCGCCGCTGCAGAGCCAGCGGCCGCCGCGGCGGGCAGCCTCGATCGGGACCGGATCTGTGTCGCGGACAGTCATCCAGACGCGGCGCGCGTCCGGGAAGATCTCCGGTCCGCCCGCCGACGACGCCGCGGCGCCGGTCGTGCCCGCCGGGGCGCGCACGACCTGCAGGCTGCCGCCGAAGTCGGCGGGGACGGCCATCGGCAGCGCGCCCGCCGCGCTCCGCGCCGAGGCCGGGCTCCCCGCGGGCGCGTCGCCCTCGGCTCCCCCGGCGTCGGTCTCGGGCTCGTCCTGCGCCGGCGAGGTGGCGGGCGCCGCGAGCGCGGCCGCGAGCGCGAGGATCGATAGGAATATCGAGGACTTGCGTGCGCTCACGGCGAGCCCTTCTCTTCTTCCGGCTCCGGCTCCGGCTCGGGCTCGGGCTCGGGCTCGGGCTCGGGCTCGGGTTCGGGTTCGGGTTCGGGTTCCGGCTCGGGCTCGGGTTCGGGCTCCGGTTCCGGTTCGACGACGGTGATGGGCTCCGAGGAGCACTCCGGGCGCGCGAGCAGGCGCGGCGTCACGCGCAGCACCGTCGTCCCGGGCGCGACCGCGATGCCCTGGATGATCGTCGCCTCGCTCTCCTCGCCGCGCAGGGTCACGGACGCCTCGCCGAGCGCGATCACCTGGTCATCGCCGACGGTGAGGTCGACGGGGACGGCGATGCGCACGCGCTCGGCGTTGTAGGCGCTCACCTCGAAGAGATCACCCGGCGTCCCCGCGGTCACGACGCTCCGGAGGGCGCGCACGCGGAGCAGGCGCGGCTCGGGGTCGACGGTGAGCGATGGATTCGGCTCGATCGCCTTCTGCCCCGAGCTCACGGCGAGCGTCACCTCGCCGCCGAGGTCGCTGAAGCACAGGGTGAAGGGCGGGCTCTCCCCGGTCGCGCCGAGCAGCACGCGCAGGCGCGTGGTCCGCTCGCGGCAATCCGGGGCGAGCGAGAGGGCGGCCTCGCTGTGCAGCGACTCGATGATCACGGGGGCGTGCTCCACCACGCCCGGCGCGTCCTGGGGGGGCGACGCGCGGACGCGCGCCTCGCGCGACCGGATCGCGCCCGGCCGCCAGGTGGCGCCGAGGTCGTCCGGCAGGGGGCCGAGCGTGCACGCGAGGGGCAGGTACGTCGCGAGCACCCGGTCGCTCTCGCCGAGGCCCCCCGCGATCAGCGCGAAGTTTGTGGCGTCCTCCGGCAAGCCCGCGGGGAGCACCGTGATCGGGAGCTCCTCGGTGCGGTCGGCCCAGGCGACGACGAGCCGCGCCTCGCCGGACCAGTCGCCCTCGGAGGCCACGGTGAGGCCGGCGTAGCCCTGCGTGCCGGCGGTGCAGCGGAACGCGCCGTCCTTCATGCCGCACGAGGCCCCGTCGCCCGCCGCGCCGTCCGCCGGCTGCAGCGCGAGCGCCTCGCTCGGGACCACGCGGACCTCGACGTAGGCGCCGTACGCCGGCTCGTTCGCCTCGGTGAGCTTGAGCGAGACGTCGGTGCGCCACGGGCTCTGGCGGGGCGGCACCGGCCTGCCCGCCGCGTCGAGCGTGTCCGCCGCGAACAGCGGCCCGGCGACGTCGGCGCGGAGCTCGACCTGCCCGCTCCCGGCGAGGGGGTAGCCGCGCTCGATGCAGGCGGCGGCCAGGACGAGCGCGCCGCCGCCCGCCACGAGGAGCGGCGCTCCGGGTCGGCGCGGACGACGGGTGGGGCGATGCGGACGGCGGGGCGCGCGCCCGTCGACGGGCAAGGCCGGTCGAGGTGCGCTCACTTCTGGTAGATCTCGGTGTACTCGGTCCCGAGCGGGTGGCGGTGCCACGCGTAGGCGCTCTGCGGGAATCCGCTCTCGTCCGTGTAGTCGCAGGGGCCCAGCTCCCATTCGGTGTGCCAGACGCTCGCGCCCGTCGCGGGGTCGACGGACATCGCGTGGGCGGTCACGTCGCTCTCCGGCTCGCCGGGGTCGTGCACCATGCGCGTCTCGTCGTCGAGGTAGCGCTCGAGGACGGCGATGGGGATGCGCGCCACGCGCTTGCCGGGCATCGGGATGAGGAACACTTCGCTCTCGTCAACGGGGCTGGTCATGGCGCTCTCTCCTGGCGAGCGGCGAGGGGGCGGCCCTCCGGGCGCGGAGGGATCGCGCGCCGCGCTGGAGCGCGGGCTCTGGGTGGTGCTCGGCGCTGTCCCTCCACGCTGTCTCGATCATACCTGCTTCGCGCGGCGCGCGGGAGCGCTTCGCGCAGCGCGGGCGCGCTGGGCCTAGGTGGGCCTCCCCTCGGCGGACCGGAGGCGCCGTGACCGGGCCCGCGATGGCGAGGCGCCACGTCGCGCGGCCGCGCGACCATGAACGGCTGTTCCGAGGCGTCGACGGCCGTTTCCTCCGCTCGCTGCTGGGCCCAGCCACCCTTCGTCGCAGACCGCTCTTGCTCTCGCAACGCGAGCCACGAGAGCGCCGGGTGCTGATCCTCGTCGGCGAGGCCGAGCAGGTGAGCGAGGTCGCCCGGAGCCTGGGGATGCCGATCGGGACCGCGTTCTCGCGGCTTCGCCGAGGCCATTGCCGCCTTGCCGCCGTGCTCAAGCGGCGGCGTCGCTTGCGGTAGACCCCAACCTTCTCGGCCAGGATGGCGAGCGAGGTCGCCCTGAGCCTCGGGATGTCCATAGGGGGTCGCCGTTCACCGCTAACCGGCCAGGCATCCTGCCTCGCGAGGGACCGTACCTTGGGCGGGTTGCGTTGCCGTAGACGAGTACGGATTGTGCGCGGTACGCTCACGCGCGTGTGGTCGGAGTGGGTGGGTTCCTTTCGGTCATGGACAGGCTATGAAGTCAGAAATCAATGAAACGCTCCTGGAAATGCATTACTACAGAGCGTTTGTTGAACTGTTCGAGGCTCATTTTGGTAAGAAATTCCTTAGGATCTTAAAGCCGTCGCAGCGTCGGGAGGCCTTTCTGGGTTTCGACCAGGGTTGGGTGCGAAGTAATGTGCCCATGGCTCGATTTCGTGAGGAGCTCGAGGCGGCGATTGCGACACGGGGCACATCGGTCCAGTCTCTGTATCTTGGTTACTTTCTTCAGTATAAATGTCCTGAGATGATTGGGCGGAGGAGTTATGCTATGCCGCCCGACTTTCAGACGCCGTACTATAGGTTTCAGCTCTCGTTGAAGCCGAACAGAGAGACGGGTATTTCGCAGCATGAGACGTTGCTTCGGTTGAAGAATGTTGCCAACGTCGATGTGTCGTATGCGTGTCCAATGATATTCGATGAGGATTCCTTGTATGAGTCGCCAGATCTGGACGATGTAAGAATCGTCCCGCTTGATACCGCGCCTGCGGGGTACGCGACCAACGAGTCTCATTTTTGCTGCTTTAGAAGTCCTACGGATCCTGCTCCGATGTGGTGCAGTCAGCCGATGCTTGGTAAGTCGGTCGGTTATGAGGAGTGGGTCTCCAGTGGCAATTTGCGTCTCCTCGAAGCGCGTGAATTTCTGGATTGGTTCGAGCGCGTGAGAGAGGTGTACTATGGTTCTCAAAAAAATGAGTGGATATTGGGCAAGGCGACGCTTCCGAGTAGCCTTACGATTGTAAAATTTAGTTGCGAAGCTTCTTGGCCGACGAAGCGAGAGGCTCTTCTGAGCCGAGTTAGGCGATGAAGAGGGAGATGCCGCCTAATTTTTGCTCCGTCGCTCTTGCCTCCATCCAACGCTTCCATGTCTCCGGATATATATAAACAACTGCGACTCTCTGCGCGGCCAACGGAGATACCCTCCCGCGTCAAGAGGAGCTGCCTCTGCCTCCGGTGCTCCCGCAGGGTGGGCGCCAGCCGGCCGTCGTCCCGGCGAGCGGCTCCTGGGACGTTCCGCTGTGCCTGTACACGGGGTCCTCGGCTCCCGCCTGCCGCGAGGCATGCCTGCCGCAGGCACGCGAGGCACGTCTGGTGTGAGGCATGCGAGCTCCAGCACGAGGTACGGCGCGCCGGACAGTGCGCGGAGCTTTACGACGGGCTCAGCGAGGTGGCGTCCGGGAGGGCGGCAAATTCGGCCATGCCGAGCGGCAATCGGGCGGGGACACCGGCGCGCGATCGAGATGATTGAGGCCGACCAAGGAGTGCGTTTTGCTGCGCAGGTCAGCGGCTACTTGATAGGTTTGTATGCGTTCGGCGACCCGCACCCTGTCCTGGAGCGCACGCCGGTTCGGGCCCAGGGTCGGCCCCACCGGTCAGGTGCCCGTTGTGGAGTTCCGACTCTGCGAGGCGACTTCCGAGCCTGTCCAGCTAGCTCTGTCGATGCCCATCCGGTGGCACCGGAAGATCGACGAACCGGGCCATCTCGGCGCCGTAGGCGATGCAGGCGAGGACGTCGGGTTCCTCGATGCCATACTCGATTATCACATCCTGGGCGGACATGCCACTGGCGAAGAAGTCGAGTACGAGCGATACCCAGATCCGGTGTCCGCGGATGCAGGCCCGTCCGAAGCAGACGTTGGGGTCGATGGAGATTCGGTCCAGCAACTCGTTGCGGCTCATACCTGCACCACAGGGTCTGGGGACCCGAACTTTATCAGGTCACACGCAGGGCACACAAAAACAGAAGAGTCGGCCATGTAGACGACGCCCGCGCCGCGCCGCCCCGGCCGATCTCGCTCAGAAGAGGGTAGCGTCCACCGAGGACGATCAGGCGATCTGGGGAGCGCATCGGGCGGCCGCGGTAGGGACGATCTCGCGAGGGGCCGCGGCGTCGACAGCCTACCACACGCCGCCCACGCCCCGCCCTCGGCCGCTGCCGATCCCGGGTGGTGAGCGGGCACTCCCTGGCGGTCGATGGAGGACAGCTGTCGCTGTGAGCCGGAGGCGGATCGCGCCGCGCTCCCGCGCGCCGCTCACGGTTCTCGCCGTGTCTTCTGAGTGGAGGCGGCGGGAATCGAACCCGGAGCTGAATCTGCGGGGTGCATGCGCGAGAGATACGGCAGACACCGAGTCGGAGAGGCCTCGGAGCGGTGTCAACGGCCCTCGAGAGCTCCACTCTTCTCGTCCCCTCTCGATCCTTCTCGTAGAACCCCGTGCCCTGACGTCGGGGCACACGGAGGTCAGACGGAGACAAATCTAGCTCGAGACGCGCAAGCGAAGGGCCAAACATAATTCCGTTCATAATATATCAAGAGCCAGGGGCCGGGCTCCCATCCTGCTCTCCACCCGCTAGCGCACCCGCCTCGTTCGAATCGGTCTGGGAGCCGTCATCAATATCATCTGTGGCTAACGACGAGGGAGGAGCTAAAGGCAGGAACACGTACTGTACAACTTTCCACCAAAAATAGATAATATGCGTAGCTTTGGCCCCATCAGGCAACAATCCGTGGGCAAGCTCATTGCGGAGGTTGGTTCCGGCCTTGTCCACCAGCAATGATTTGATTTCGAACAACTCGCTTTCCCCTAAAAAATCCTTTGCCTCCTCCGTGTCGAGAAGTGCACCGAGGTGGAATTCGTTTTGTCCTCCTGACGGAGGTAGCGTGCTCACGACAGCGCCGCGCAGCTCAAGTTGGTGACGCAACGAATTCTCGAATTGAGGCATGAGAATGTGTGCTGCCACAATAAATTCCTTCTGAAAGCCCAGCGCGATGCCGCGAGCGAAAGATGTCGCCCTGTCTGGAGGAACAAATGGGCTGCGCGATACCGGCCCCAGAAGAAGTCCGCTTGTTAGGCCGTGTTCGAGTTGAATGGCTTCGATCGCGGGAATGATTCCACCAATGGCAATGGTCTGCTGAAGCATCGACAGGTCCAGCCTAATGGCAGCATCGAGTGCCGCATCGGGATCGTCTAACCCGGCGGGTCGTTCATGGACAGCGCGCCCAGTGTAACTTATGTGTGTAGCCGGAAACAGAGAATAAAATTTGAACTCTTCCACGCGCTTCTTCGCTGATTCGCGCAGTTCGTCCAATGGCATATTAGGCGGTCTAAAAAGAGAAAGTTCCACAATCGCGTTTAACCATGGCTTCCCACTGACGCGAGCACGGGCACCCATGGCAATAGACGACATGTCGGTCTTCTGAGAATGTGCGTTTTCTGAAAGCTGCTGAACGGATAGTCGTTGTAGTCTTTGTAGTTCAACGCGCGCGCGGTACGACTCCTTCTTTGCGCCACTCACGGCCCGCCATGCTTCCACAGCATCCCTTTGGAAGGCAGAGGCTACCAATAGTTCCCCACGAGATTCCTGATCGGCTGCATGCGATTCGAGTGTTGAAGCGATCTCGATGCGCGTTTGTTGGGCAGCGGCTTGATCGTTCTGGCGGTGTCGTGCTTGCAACACGATATCGAGTAGATCTCGGGCGCGATGGAAGTCGCTCCTGGAAAGGGCGTGCTCTGCAGCTCTTTGAATAGCGTCGCCTACTGCCTTGGGGCAAGAGTATCGATGCTCGATGAGCAGCTGTGCCGTCCGGGCGGAAAAATATAGTGGATCGTTGTCGATCGATGTCATTATTTCGAATGCCGTGTCGAGTGCGCGGCGATGGATCGGTCCGCCTCTCCCGAGGTGAGAAGCCATGGCTGCTGCTCGACTAAGAAACTCGAATGATTCGAGCCAATGCTCAAGATCGAGGGTGATGCGTGCCAATGCAAGATAGTCTGAAACGGCCGTCTCTACAGCTTTGTGCGAGCATTTGCGTCCCTGCCACCATGCGAGATCGGTGGCGCGCGCTCGAAATATATTCGGCTCAGGATCCTCAAGGAACGATAGGAGCGCGAGCAGGTCACTAATAATGATGGAATTAAACGCAGACGTACCGTAGTACGGAGCGTCAGCGGTCTCTCGAAGATCCGTGCGTAACTTAAGCAGTGAATCAAGCAGCCCAAGCGGACGTGCTGCAAGAGTCATTGTTGGATCGGATAACCACCTTGCTGTCGTTGCGCGGGCGCGTGCTAGATCGACGCGGGAGCGCACCGCAAGTTCAGGCCAGCGAATCTGGCGAAAGTCCTCAGGGGTGAGCGGAGTAGATGTGGGGGTGCTCTGTGTCATGTGCGAGCTCCGGGGCGCATTTGCGTGCTGTGTTTGGGGTCACTATGGTTGAATTGTGTGGTTTATGACTAGTTGTTTGGCTGCGGAGCTCGAGCACTAATTGGCTGTTATGCTTTTGTTGCCGAACATCGAAGCGATGTCATTTGGGGGGGCCGTGGATTGTCAACAGAATTGCGCCGCGCGAGGTCGGCCAACCGACGGAGTTCTTGCGGACTGCTCTTCCCCCCGGACGCAACTCTACCGGATCAGCTGGCACGCCTGCAACGCCGCGCCGGTCAGCCCGGCGAGCGCTCGCGCGCCCCTCGACGAGCTCCACTCGATGACGATTGGCGTCCCCTCGGGCAGGGGGCGCAGCCCGACGCGGACCGGCCTCCCGTCGCGCCGGGAGGGGTGTCGACGCGCAAGCTGGTCAATGCGCTCTCGCTCGGGCTGGCTGATGACCATCGCGCCGGTGAGCCTGAACACCCCCCTCATCGAGCAGACGCTCGAAGAGCATCCGCGGCTTCGGGCCGCGCGGCGGGTCGACCTGCTGACGGCGCGCGGTGATGACGGCTCCGTCGTGCAATTGCGGCGGTACGCCTGCCGCGGCAGCTGGCCTCCGTCGATGCCCGATCCTTGTGCGGCCGCCCACCACCAGCGCGATCTCGCCGTTCAATGCCACGGACATCCGCTTCCTCCCGCCGATACATCACCCGGGATCGGCAGCGGCCGAGGGCGGGCCGCGGGCGCCGTGTGGTAGGCTGCCGGCGCCGCGGGCCCTCGCGAGATCGTCCCTACCGCGGCCGCCCGATGCGCTCCCCAGATCGCCTGATCGTCCTCGGTGGCCGCTACCGTCTCCTGAGCGAGATCGGCCGGGGCGGCGCGGGCGTGGTCTACATGGCCGACGACCTCGACGGCGGCGGCCGGGTCGCGGTGAAGGTCCTGCTCCGGACGCACGCGGCCGGAGACGCGGCGGCTTCCCGCTTCCAGCGCGAGATCCGGGCGATGAGGCTCCTCGACGCGCCCGGGTTCGTGCGCATGGTCGACGCCGGGGTCGCCCCCGAGCTCGACGGCGCGCCCTTCCTGGTGATGGAGCTGCTCCGGGGCCACGACCTCGAGCACCTCGTCACCACCCAGGGCAAGCGCTCGCCCGCCGAGGTGCAGCGCTGGCTCGGCGAGGTCGCCGACGCCCTCGAGGTCGCCCACGCGCAGGGCCTCTTCCACCGTGACCTCAAGCCCGCGAACCTCTTCCTTGCGATCGGCGACGACGGCCGGGAGCGCGTGAAGATCCTCGATCTCGGGCTGGTCAAGGAGATCGAACCCGGCGCGCTCGGCGCGTCGGGCAGCGTCACGGCGACGGGGATGGCCATCGGCACGCCCATCTACATGGCCCCCGAGCAGGCGCGCGGGCGCTCGGACCAGCTCGGCCCCGCGGCGGACGTGTGGGCGATCGGGCTCATCGCCGTGCGGCTCCTGACCGGCGACATCTACTGGACGGCGAACAGCATGGCCGAGCTGATGGTGGCGCTGCTCGTCATGCGGCTCTACCCGCCGTCGACGCGCTGGCGGTGGCTCCCGCCCGCGTTCGACGCGTGGTTCTTGCGGTCGTGCGACCGCGACCCCGCCGGGCGCTTCCCGTCGGTCCGCGAGCAGAGCCTCGAGCTGCGCGCCGCGCTCGAGGCGGTCAGCGCGCCCGCCGAGCCGCCCGGCGCGGGGGGGCCGTGGTCGGCTGGAGACCCCGCGGCGACCGAGATGCTCCGCACCTACACGATGGAGCTCGCGGGGACGGTCGAGGCCCCCTCCCAGCCTTTCCCCGGCGGCACACCCCACGATCCCGGACCTCCACCGGCGTGGCTGGGCCCGCCGCTGGGCGCCTCGCCGCCGCTGGGCGCTTCGCCGCCGCTGGGCGCCTCGCCGCCGCTGGGCGCCTCGCCGCCGCTGGGCGCCTCGCCGCCGCTGGGCGCCTCGCCGCCGCTGGGCGCCTCGCCGCCGCTGGGCGCCTCGCCGGAGGCCGAGCGGCCTCGCCACAACCTGCCGGTCCAGCGCACGCCGTTCGTGGGCCGCGCCCGCGAGCGCGCCGAGATCGCCTCGCTCCTGCTCGATCCGAGGGCCGGCCTGCTCACGCTCACCGGCGTCGGCGGCACCGGCAAGACCCGGCTCGCGCTCCAGGTCGCGGAGGACCTCGTCCCCGTGTTCTCCGGCGGCGTCTGCTTCGTCCCCCTCGCGTCGCTGCGCGAGCCGGCGCTCGTGCCCTCGGCGATCGCGCAGGCGCTCAACCTCGGCGACGGCGGCGCGCGGCCGGAGCTGGAGCGCGTGGTGCATTTCCTCCGCGACCGCCGGCTCCTGCTCCTGCTCGACAACCTCGAGCACCTGACGGCCGCGGCGCCGGCGATCGCGCACCTCGCCGCGAGCTGCTCGCGCCTGTCGCTCCTCGTGACGAGCCGCGCCGCGCTGAACCTCTCGGGCGAGCGGCGCTACGTCGTGCCGCCGCTGGAGCTGCCGGAGCCGCGCGGGGTCACGGTCTCTGGCGCGCTGGCCAGCTCGGCGGTGAGCCTGTTCTGCCGCCGGGCCGCCGCGATCAAGCCCGGCTTCCAGCTCGGCCCCGAGAACGTCGCCGACGTCGTGGAGATCTGCGCGCGCCTCGACGGCCTGCCGCTCGCGATCGAGCTCGCCGCCTCGCGCCTCCGGGTCCTCACCCCCGCGGCGCTGCTCGCGCGCTTCCGCGACCGCGGCGCCGCCGGGCGCCCCTCCGCGGCCGCGGGCTCGTTCCGCCTGCTCACGGGCGGCGCGCGCGACCTGCCCGAGCGCCAGCAGACCATGCGCGCCGCCATCGACTGGAGCTACGGCCTGCTGGAGCCGGAGGAGCAGCTCGCCTTCCGCACGCTCGCCGTCTTCGCGGGCGGCTTCTCGCTGGCGATGGCGGACCTGATGTGCGCCTTCCGCGACCCGGCGCTCGACACGCTCGGGATCCTCGAGTCGCTGATCGACAAGAGCCTGCTGCTCCAGGCCGCGGGCGAGGAGCCCCGGTTCCAGATGCTCGCGATCCTCCGCGAGTACGGCCTCGATCGGCTCGCGGAGGAGGGCGCCGCCGCGGCGTGCAACCGGCGCTTCGTGGAGCTCTCGCTGGAGCTCGCCGAGCGCGCGGCCGAGGCGCTCCGCGGGCCCGAGCAGGCCGCGTGGCTCGCGGCGCTCGACCTCGAGCACGACAACCTCCGCCTCGCCCTGGAGCTCGCGATCGAGGGCGGCGACGCGGGCGCTGCGGTCCGGCTCGCCGCCGCGATGGCGCGGTTCTGGTACATCCACGGGCACTACCAGGAGGGCCGCGCGTGGCTCCGCCGGGCGCTCGGGGCCGCCGCGGGCGTCGCGCCGGAGCACGTGGCCTCGGCGCTCCGGGGCGCGGGGACGCTCGCGCTCCTCCAGTGCGACTACCGCGAGGCGCGCGCGCTGCTCGAGCGGGGCGCGGCGCTCTACCGCGAGCTCGGGGACGAGCGCGGGCTCGCCTCGGTGATCCAGATCCTCGGGAGCGTGGCCCGCGAGCAGGGCGACTACGAGCGCGCGCTCTCGCTGCACGGCGAGAGCCTCGCGCTGGCCACGCGCCGCGGTGACACGCTCGAGGCGGCGCGCGCGCTCGGCTACTCGGGCTTCGCGGCGTGGCTCTCGGGCGACACCGCGCGCGCGGAGGGCGCCTGCCGCCTCGCGCTGCCGCAGCTCCGCAGCGCGGGCGATCGCGAGGCGACCGCGACGGCGCTGCTCTACCTCGGCTGCGCGGCGTTCTACCGCGAGGATCTCGACGAGGCGGTCCGCCTCTGCGAGGAGAGCGAGGGCCTGTCGCAGCAGGTGAAGTTCAAGGAGGGGATCGCCTGGACGAGCAACCTCCTGGGGCTCGTCGCGATCGAGCGCGGCGATCTCGCCCTCGCGGGCCGGCGCCTGCGGGCGAGCCTGCGGCTGCACCGGGAGCTCGGCGATCTCTGGCGGTCGGCGAGCGTCCTGGAGGCGCTCGCGCGCGCGGCGGTGTGGGCGGGGAAGCCGGAGCGCGGCGCCCGCCTCCTCGGCGGCGCGGCGGCGCTCCGCGAGGCCATCGGCACGCCGGTGCCGCCCATCGAGCGGCCGGCGCTCGTCGCGTGCGCCGGGGCCGCGCGCGCGGCGCTCGGGGATGCCGCGTACGAGGCGCGCTTCGCCGAGGGGCGGGGGGCAGGGCTCGACGCGGCGATGGCGGCGGCGCTCTCGGATTGAATGGGATCGCCTTCACCGGGCGCCCGGGTCCGGCGCCGCCGCTCCGGCCCGCCCCGCCGCCCGACCGAGGCGGTCGGCCAGGCGGCGCAGGACCTCGATGAGCTCCCGCGGCTCGTGCACCTCGAAGTCGAACCCCATGAACCCGAGGTGGAACGCGAGCGCCTCGAGGCTCCCGCCGCCGGTGTGGACCACGCAGCGGTCCGGCCCCAGCGCCTCGATGCGCCCTGCCACGCCGGACAGCTGCGCCGAGACGGCGTCCGCGGCGGCGTGCACCGTCACGCGCGCGCGGAACGGGTACGCGTCCGTCGAGACCGACTGCGACACGTAGGCGGCCACGTCGTCGGCGGGCAGCGGGCGCGGCTTGAAGCGACCGCCGGTCCTCGGCCTGCCCTGGATGCGATCGACGCGGAACGTCCGCCACGCTCCCCGATCGAGGTCGTACGCCAGCAGGTACCAGCGGCGGCTCGTGTGGACGAGCCGGTAGGGCTCGACGACGCGCGCGCTCGCCGTGCCGTCGTGGCTGCTGTACTCGAAGCGCAGGACCTCGGAATCGCGGCAGGCGTTCGCCATCACGGCCAGCGCGTCCGCGTCGAAGCCGGGCCCGCGCTCGCCCAGCCGTACGCTCACGGCGTCCAGCGCGCTCACCTTGCGCCGGAGCCGCTTGGGGAGCACCTGCTCGAGCTTCGCGAGCGCGCGGACCGACGCCTCCTCGAGCCCCTTCACGGGGCCGGTCGTGGCGGCGCGCAGCCCCACGGCGACGGCGACCGCCTCGTCGTCCTCGAGCGGCAGCGGCGGCAGCTCCTTGCCGGCGCCGAGCTGGTAGCCGCCGCCGATCCCGGGGGCCGCGTGCACCGGGTACCCGAGGCTCCGGAGCCGGTCCACGTCGCGCCGGACGCTGCGCTCGGTGATCTCGAGCTCGCGGGCGAGCTCCCCGCCCGTCCAGAAGCGCCGGGACTGGAGCAGCGACAGCAGCTTCAGCAGCCGCGCGGAGGTCTGGATCACGTGCCGCTCCTCCTCGGTGAACCTTGCGGACCGAATCTGTCCGCAATTGAGTGTAGCCTCCTCTCAACCCGCGGGCGAGGCGCCTGAAGGCGTCCCGCCCCCTCATCCCTGGAGTTACCGCCCATGAGCAACGCCGCTTCCGCGCAAACCACGACGACCCCCGGCCCCCGGACCCACCGGGGAAGCTGCGCCTGCCGCGCCGTTCGCTTCGAGGCCGACTTCGACCCGAGCGCCGGGACGACGCAGTGCAACTGCACCATCTGCGCGAAGACCAGGTGGTGGGGCGTCATCGTGAAGCCGAGCGCCTTCCGTCTCGTCGCCGGCGAGGACGTCCTCGGCGACCACTCGCGGTCCGAGGCCGGCCACGCCCGCTTCTGCAAGACCTGCGGGATCCGCGTCTTCGGCCACGGCAACCTCCCTGAGCTCGGCGGGGAGTACTGCTCCATCAACCTGAACTGCCTCGACGACGCGGATCTCTCCGGGGTGCCGGTGATGTACCTCGACGGTCTCCACAACACGTGGGAGCAGCTCGCCGTCGCGCCGTACGTGGACCCGGTCACGGCCGCGAAGAGGGCTTGAGCCGAAGGCCGGTGGGCCGCGTCCTTTGAGTCGAAGGCCGGTGGGCCGCCTCCTCCCGTGGGCGGCGACTCACCGGCCTTCTACGCCGCGGCGCGCCTGCGGCGCCGGGGCTGAAGAGGTTACGGCGAGTTCGCCTTCACGACGTCGGCGATGATCGCGTCCAGGTTCACCGCGTTCGCCATCGCCTGGTACCCGGCGTCGTTCGGGTGCAGCTTGTCCGCGTCGTAGGCCGGGAGGAGGCGGCTCGGATCCGACGGGTCTCGCAGCGCCTTGTCGAAGTCGACCACGCCGTCGAAGGCGCCGCTGGTGCGGATCCAGGCGTTCAGCTTCTGGCGCTCCTGTTCGCCCTTGGCAGTCCCATAGTCGCCCTTGTAGGTCCCGGTCGAGCCAGCGAATGGCACCAGGGTGCCGCCGTAGATCTTGAGCCCCGCGGCGCGGGCAGCCTGGATGATCTGCTGGTAGACCGGGATCAGATCCGCGGCCTTGGCGGAGCGGTCGCCGATATCGTTGATGCCCGCCAGCAGGATGACCGCACGCGCGCCGGGCTGGGTCAGCACGTCGCGCGCGAGGCGGGCTGGAACAGGATACCCGAACTGGAGCTGGGGACGGACGGTGAGCAGCTCGTTCCCGATGATCCCGGCGTTGACCACGGAGAGGGTCTGCCCCTTCCGGCTGGCCAGGCGCTGCGCGAGGAAATCGGGGTAGCGCTGGTTGTTGTTCTTGGTCGAGAGATATCCATCCGTGATCGAGTCGCCGAGCGCGATCAGGGTGCCGACGACGTTCGGCGCGGCCTTGACATCGACGCCCGACAGGAACATCCAGCACGAGACCTTCCGCGTGAACTGCTTGTCGGCGCCGGCCGCGGTTTGATTGCCGGCGGCGAGGAAGCTGTCCTGCGACGCGAAATAGTGCTGCGTGGCCGGCCCGGTCTTGGCCGGAAGGTAGATGTTCACCGCCAGAGTCTGCAGGGGCTGCACATTCAGGGCCACAGGGTCGCTCACCGCTTCGCCTCCCGCGGCGATGACGATCGAGGCTTGACCGGCGAAGCGCAGCGGCTTCGACGTCCCGGCGACCGTGGCTGCGCCACCCGTCGAGGCGGCGACCGACGCTGCGCCTACCTTGAGCGGCTCGCTGCCGCCGGCGTTGGAGATCCGCACGCGCACCGAGCTCCCGCCGGCGCTCAGCCGGACGATGTTCCGGACCGTCTGGCCGGCGAGGCCGACATCCGAGGGACAATCCTGCGAGTTGAACGTGCCGCCCGGGGTCGGGCTGCTGTGCCATGAGGAGACCCATCGTCCGTCAGGCGCCGGGTCTGCGGCCAGCGCGGGGCGCCCCGATGCGCACGTGATCAGCGCGATCACCGCGGCGATGAAGGATGCCCGCGGCGGGCGGCCGAGCCTCGGCCTGGGCAGCTCGAGCAAGGAGCACGAGGTGTTACGCCGCGCTGGGGTGACTCCGTGAGATCTCTGTCTATCTGCCATCGATTTTCTCCAGTTGTTCGCGTGAAATGTGGAAAACCCCCCTGGTTCCTGGGCGCTGCACGCCGCTTCTGCGAGCGACGCGCCCTCCAGCCTCGTCTCGACCAGCCGCGCGTCCGACAGCATCGCCCCGGAGGGGTTCGCCTCGCGCAGATCCTGCCCCGACAGGTCCTTTCCCCGGAGGTCGTGCCCGGCGAGAGCGACCCCCCCCGGCTCCGAACGACGCTCAGCTCGACGCCGACGATCTCGCCCCGGAGCCGCGCCTGCATCTTGAGGCCGCACATCGCGAGGCACGCCGGGTCGAGGTGGCCCACGATGTGCGTCGCCCGGACCGCCGCGGCGGCCTCCCCCAGCTGCCCGGACCACGCCGCCGCGACGCGGAGGGGCGCGCTGCCGCGCGAGGGATCGCGCGGGATCTCACGGCGATGGTAGCGGAACCCGCTCGGGTCCCAGGCCTCCTGCCACCCGCGCTCTCCGCCCTCGCCCAGCGCGAGGACCGCATCGAGCTCGAGCTGCAGCGCGGTGATGACGAGCACGTCGATGCCGCCCGCTGGCCGCCTCCCTGTCATCCGGGGGTCCACTCTACGCGAGCGCCCTCACGCCCTCTACCCCGAACGCGGCCCCCGCGGAGCCGCCCGTCAGCGCGTCGCCCTCCCTCGTCGGCGGGCGGGCCTCGGTCGTCGTCCACCCCAGGCCCGGGCCGCGCGGCCGGCGGGGCAGCGTGAGGCGCGGAGCTTACCCCTGGTATCGCGCCAGCGCGACGAGGGTGATGACCAGGAAGAGCGTCACGCCAAAGGCAACCGCCGCCCCGACGAGCAGCATTCGTTGAAGCCTCGCCACGCGCGGCGCCGAGAGGATCTCCTGCTGGATCCCGTAATAGATCTTCCGGGTCTCGCGCAGGAGCTGCCGCGCGGCCGACGCGTCCCGGGCGATACGGCTCGGCTTCAGGCTCTCCGGCCGGCCTCGCACCATGGCCCGGAGAATCAGCACCATCAGCTCGTCCTGCCAGAACTTCTCGGGGATGGCATTGCGGCGCTTCAGGTAATGATCGTTCTTCGCCAGCGCGCTCGGCGTGAGGGGCAAAGGCACGTCCTCCAGGGAGCCCACGAACTTGCCGAGCGCCTCCACGTCCTGCTGCTGCTCCGTGAGGATGAAGTAGAAGAGCGCGCCGACCGCGTAGAGATCGTGCGCCTCGCCGAGGCGGCGCACCAGCTCGAACTGCTGGTTGTGGGTGTTCTGCGACGGTTCACCCTGGAAGGCGGCGACGAGCTCGCCGCTCGTCGCGTCCCTCTCGATCCGGACGATCTCCAGGTCATGGTTGTGCTCCTGGTCTCGCTGGTCGGCCAGGATGTCGGTCTCCATCAGGTCCGCCGCGATGGCCCTGGGGACCCGGAAGCGATCTCCCTCGATCGTGATCGGCGGCCCGACGCGGATCCGGCTCCGGCAGGCCTCTGGCGAGAGAAACGGGTGCTTGACGCTTCCGCCGCTCACCTCGTCCTCGTACCAGCTCCTCGTCAGCTCGTTCTTGTCGGACAGGCCGAAGTCGATGACCCGGATGTGGAAGCGAGGGGAGCTGATCATGTCGTCGAGCGCATCCCGGAAGTCGCTCTCCGCCTCGCGCTGCCGGTCGGCGGCCTCGGCGCTCGCGAGGCTCACCATCAGGTTGTCGGGGGCGAGGTCCTTGTGCACGATGCTCTTTTCGCTGTGCAGCCACGCGACCGACTCGGCGAGCTCCACCATGAGCCGGACCTTCTCGAGCAAGATCGCCTTGTGGAGGAGCACGTGAGTCCGGTCCTGCCGCCACACGTCCTCGATCCAGGTGCGCGCCCGCCGGTACCATGGGTCGCCGCGCTGGGCCCTCGGGTCGAGCTCGATCCACGGCTGAGCGTGGCGCGCGCACAGGGCCTGGAGCTCGCCGCGGCGGCGCCCGACGAAGTCGACAAGGTTGACCTCGAGGAGCTCCATCACGATGGCCTCGCGATGGACGAAGTTCAGGATCCTCCCGGAGCTGGCCGTGGGGCCGTGCTGGCAGCAGCGCTTCGCGGGGGGGAGGAGGAGCTCGAAGAACTGCTGATTGATGTAGCGGCCCGAGAGCTCGTAGCCGCAGGCGTGGCAGTGCAGCGAAGGGTGCTTCTCCGCGGGCTTGTCCTTGCGCCCCAGCAGCACGTCGCACCCCTTCGGACAGGCGGGGTGGTAGACGTTGCCGCAGCCGCACATCACCATCGGATCGAGCTGGATGATGTCGAGCGTGCTGACCACGTTCACGCCGGATTCGGTGGTCATCTCCTTGAGCAGCTCGATCTCCTGCTTGAAGAGCCGCTCGTCGGCGCTGTTCGCGAAGTCGTGGAGCACCTTGATCGCCACGAACCGCACGTTCTGACCGGCGCTCAGCTGCATGCCCCGGAAAACCTTGGCGAATTTCCCCTGTCCGAGCTCGATCGGCGAGCAGATGCCGGCGGCGTCGCGGCTCGCGAGGAACTGGTAGCTGACGTTCGCCTGGACGGCGTTCAGCGACGCGCCCGGCGCGCCTCGCGAGGGCGGACCTCCCTTTCCGGTGGGTAACGGTAGCGTCGACTCCGGCGTTTGCACCAGTGTCTGCATGCTCATGACCTCATGACTTCCGGGGTTTCACTGCGCTCGAGAGGGGAGGGCCTAGAAGATGCTCACGCACGCCAGGTGAATCGCCCTGTCCGTCGGGTCCAGGGTCGACAGGACCATGAGCCGCTTCACGGCCGCGTCGGCCACGATCTCGACGGGGAAGGCGGACAGGTACACGCGGATCTCCCGCGAGGCGTCGCTCGCCACCCCGCCATCGCAGTGGATCCGCTGCACCCGCGCGCGGCGGTGCCCCACATCGAAGCTCGTGCCCTGCGCGGTGTCGGGGATGGGGAGGCCTTCGCGGCGCGACGCGGGGTCGTCCGCGTCGTGGTAGATGCCCGGGCGCCGCCCTCCGGCGAGGAGCGCGCGCCGGTCCACCTCCACGAGCAGCGCGCTCGAGCGAGGCGACACGAGCAGCGGCGCCGGCAAGAGCGCCGGCGCGGCCATGAAGACGAGCGGCGTCGAGGAGCGGCAGCGCCCGTCGAGCGCGATCGACTGCAGCACGACCCTGCGCCCGTCCGGCAGCGTGCGCCCGTCACCGGTGCCCGCTCTCGGCGCGGCGATCTCGATCCAGCCGGCGGAGCGCGGTGCTTCGGCCCGGGCGACCGGCGCGCTGGGCGGGGCGGCCGGCGCGCTGGGCGGGGCGGCCGGCGGCTGGGCCTGTACGAACCACGGCACGCCACGGAGGGGCGCCGCGGGGCGACCGGCAAGGCTCGCCCCGATGGACTCGAGGTAGCGGGCCGACACCTCCGGATGGGCGAAGCGCCCGCCGGCTTCCTGGACCAGCACCTCGAGCTCGTCGGCCACCGCAGCGGCGCTCTCCGGCCGGTGCGCGGGGTCGCGCGCCAGCGTGCGCCGCACGAGCTCGTCGAGCCGCGGCGGCACATCGTCCCGCAGCGCGCGCAGCGAGGGCGCGGACGCCTCCATGACAGCCAGGATCGTGGCGATGTCGGTCTCGCGCCGGAAGAGAGGCGCGCCGCTCACGAGCTCGTGGAGCATCACGCCGATGGAGAACAGATCGGATTTCCGGGTCACCGGCGCCGCGGCCGCCTGTTCCGGCGACATGTACGCGAGCTTGCCCTTGATCTGGGAACAGGAGGTGGCGTCGACCAGCCGATCCTTGGCCCACACGATCCCGAAGTCGATGATCTTCACCGCCCCGTCCGGGCAGCACATGATGTTCTGCGGGGTGACGTCGCGGTGGACCAGGCCGCGCGGGCTGCCATGCTCGTCGCGCAGCTCGTGCGCCGCGTGCAGCCCCCGGCAGGCCTGGGCGAGCAGGGACGCCACGAGATCCGGCGGAAGCGCCCGGCCCCCGGCGCGGAGCTGAGCGCGAAGCGAGGCCAGCGTCACGCCCGGCAGGTACTCCATCACCATGTAGAGGGGCTGCTGCTCGTCGCCGAAATCGAGGATTCGAACCACGTTGTTGTGGTTGATGCTCGCGAGGACGCGCATCTCCTCGAGGAACATCATGGCGGCGCCCGGGATCGTCCTGGCCAGCTCCGGGAGCATCACCTTCAGCGCGACGTCGCGGCCAAACCCGCCTGGTCCCTTCTGCCGCCCCAGGTACACGGCGCCCATGCCCCCGGAGCTGAGCTCTCCAACCACATCATAGCGGCCGAACCTGGGGCGGATGTTCATACGGCGTCCGTGCGTTCAGCTGACTGCCCTCTGTCGTGGCCGGAAGCGCAACCGTGGTGGCGGCCGTGGCCGGCCAGCTCTCATGATACGCATTCGTTGTCGGCGTTTGCCGGTATTCGCGGCCGCGGCGCCGCGCGCGCCAGCGAGCCATGTAGCATGATTGACTATGTTGAACCAGCGGTGTGGGGCGCTCCCGTGAGCGCCTGACGCTGTGTGCGTGAAAGAGCACCCTCGCTGGTCGGGGAAACGCTGATGCGATGAACGCAGAGGGCGCAGGCGCGGTTGACGGGGACGGCCCCGGTGGAGGGGTCGCGCGTCGCGATCCGGTGCGTCCGTGCTTCCGTGATTCCGTCAGCGCTGGGTGCACGTGCAGGGACGGATGACCCGGCGCCGAGCCCTTCTCCGGGCCGGCGCGCGCCGGCGGCGGCCTCACGCCCAGGCCGGCGCCGTGCGGCGGGCGCGCTGCCCGCGGCCGGCGACGGGGGGTGAAGCGGGGGAGGGCTCGAGGCGGGCGGACGGCGATCGAGGAATGCGCAGCGGCTCATTTGCGTTGAATTTGCCGAGGCTCGGTGCGGTAATCGCCCGAGGAGCCCGCCGTGCGCTCGGGCGGCGCGCGGCGTGGGCGGCGTGGATCGGACGCCGGGATCACCATGGACAGGCACGCGTGACGGGCGCACGAGACAGCGGAGGAGACTTCCCGGCGGGCGAGAGCATCCCGCCTGCGCCCGCCGAGGCGAGCGGCTCCGAGGGCGCGCCCGGGGCGGAGCTGCGCTCGGTCGCTGCGGGCGGCGCCACGCTCTGGCTCACGCAATCGCCCGGGTTCTCGCTGTGGCGCGGCGAGGTGGCCGCCCCGGATCGGCTGCGGATCGAGGGGCGCGACGGGTACCTCCACGAGCTCCGGCTCGAGCCGGTCGGCGTGCTGCGGCTCGGCCGCGCCGAGCGCGTCGGCGACGAGCGCAACGATCTCGTCTACGCCGACGTCGCGTCGCGGCTCGCGGCCACGCTGCGCCACGACGGCGTGCGCTGGTGGCTGCGCCGCCGCGAGGAGTGCAGCGTTCCCGTGCAGGTCGGCGCGCGGCACCTCGCGCGCGGGCAGGAGTCGCCGCTCGTTCACGGCACGTTCGTCTGTGTCGGCGGCATGCGCGCGACGTTCTTCGACCGCCGCTACGCCGCGCTGTCGGTCCCCGCCGGGGCGGTCGACCCGGCGACGGGCCTGCTCGCGCGCGGCGGCCTGGAGCAGGAGTGCGCGTCGCTCCTCGCGCGGAAGGGCCAGGGCGCGCTCGTCCTGCTGCGGCCGATCGAGGCGGGCGCGCCCTCGCGCGCGGCGGCCGCGGCGGCCGCCCTGGTCGCGGTGCACCGGCTCTGGCCGGACCTGCCGGTCGGCGACGCGGACGGCACCGCGGTGGTGCTCGTGCGGGGCGGCGCGGCGGAGGCGGCCGCGGCGGCGGGTCGCGCCCTGGAGGCCGTCGAGGCGGAGGGGCTCGGGGCGTTCGCGTGCGGCTACTTCACGGTGGCCGGGGAGGCGGACGTCGCCGGCCGCGAGGTCGAGCTCGGCTTGCACGCCATCGCCTCGCTCGCGGCGGAGCGCGAGCGGTGCGCCCCGGGGGCGTCCACCCCCGTGACGGAGCTCCGCGACGCCGCGGCGAGCGCGCGCTTCGCCGCGCCGGGCGAGGTGATCGAGGCGTCGCGGAGCGGGCGCCGGGCGACGGTCCTGTTCGGCATCGAGGAGCAGAGCGCGCTCTTCGGCGTCGGGCCGCATGTCATCGGCGCGCTCGCGCAGGAGCTCGCGGCGGTCGTCGCGAGCCACGCGGGCGCCGGCGCGCTGATCGCGCCGCTCGCGCCCGGCGTGGTCGCCGCGTGCGTACCCCGCAAGGCGGATCCGGCGGTGATGGCGAGCGCGGTGCAGTGCGACTGGCACGGTCGGCCGCCCATCCTGGACGGCAGGGTCGAGCACGCGCGGACCCTGTCGTGGGAGCTCCTGCACGGCGCCGACGCGGGGGCGCGGGCGGCGGAGATCTCGCGCGAGTGCGACGATCCGCACGGGGTGCTCTCGGCCCTGAGCGGCGGCCTGCCTTATCCGATCGCCGGGAGGGTGCGGGCGGCGATCGGGGCGTCGAGCGCGATCGAGCGGGTGAAGATGCTGTTCGACGTGCTCGAGGGCACGTGGCGGTTCATCGCGACGGTGCTCGTCTCGGCGTTCTTCAGCGGAGGAAGCGCGCCGCCCGGGTCGGGGCGCGGCGGCGGGGGGAGCGCGAGCGCGAGCGGAGCGGGCGATGGGGCCGGATCGGGCGGCGGGCGCGGGTCGGTGGCCCCGGCGAGCGGCGGCAGGCCGAGCAGCCCGAGCGGCGCGGGCGGCGTTCCCCCGGGGTGGGGCGCGCTGCTCGACTTCTACGGCCGCACGCGCACGCGCGACGGCCTGGCGCTCGGCGCGTGGCGCGAGCTGGCGCGCACGGCCGCGCGGGCGTTCGGGGATCGCGACGATCCGATCGGCTCGATGGCGAGGGAGGTGCTCGACGTCAAGCTGTCGCACAACCAGACGTTCGAGACGCTCTCGAACCTGATGCAGGCCGAGCGCAACCAGTTCGCGCACGGTCACTACACCGAGGCGCGAGCGGCCGCGGATCTGCCCGATTTCGAGCAGATGACCCGCGCGCTGCTCCGGGCGCAGCGGCCGCTCTGCGCGTGGACCCTTGTGACGGTCGAGAAGACGGAGCCGGATCTCTACGGCGATCTCCAGACGGTGGAGTTCATCGATCACACAGGCCCGTTCGCGTCGGGGACGCGGCGGAGGATCGGGCTGAACTCGCCGGTTCGGCTGTCGAACGTTGTCTATCTGGCCCGCTTCCGCGAAGGGCTGATGCTGCCGCTCGATCCGATGGTGAAGCGGCTCGCGCCGGACGACAGGTTCGATCTCTACTGGATGGATCACCTGCCGCGGCCGGGGGCGTGCAATATGAGCGCGGTCGTGGCGGGAAAGGCGGTGAAGGCGCCGTGCGATGCGCGGAGGATGGCGCCGCTGCTGAGGGCGATGCTGGACGCGGCGGGCGGGTGAGGGGCTGACCTGGCTCCCGGCGTGACCTGAGCGCGTTGGGGGGCCGGGCGATCCGGATCGTGCCCGACCTGGACGCGTCGGGGGGCAGGGCGATCCGGATCGTGCCCGACCTGGACACGTGCCGCAGGACGAGCCTGCGGGAGGCCGCGGCCGCGCGCGGGGCACACGCCACCCGCGATGAATCAACGCCGGAAACCGCCCGGCGGCGCGCCACCCCCCGCGCCACCCCGTCGCGCAGCCTTTTGCGGGATCCGGCAAAACCCTGACGCAAGAATGCGCCGCGCCCCTCCGCCGAGCCGCGGACCGGCCCGAACATCTCCAGGACATCTCGTGGCACACACGGTGCTTGCAGGTGTTCTGGGCGTTCGGCAACGACAGCGCCGCCCCGAGCCGCCCGCAGCCCGGTGGGGACCGCGGTGCTCGTCTTAAGTCGATCATTCTTGGACAAGGAGAGGTCATGGCACAACGGTTTGATGCACGCGCAAGCGCGTGTGGATGGATGGTCATTGCGCTGGCACTGGGAGCTTCCGCGTGCGACGCGGACAAGGGGGGGTCCACAGCAAGAGAGTCGGAGGCCAACGGGTCCATCCAGGCGGCGCTCACCGTCGGCGGCGCGCGACACGACGTCACCGGCGTCCACTACAAGGTCGTCAACGCGAGCAGCCCGTGCAGCGACACGGCCATCGCGGAGACCACGAGCCCCCTCGAAGAAGGAGCGCTCCCCGGCGGGGCGCTCCCCCCGGGCGCGGGGACCCACGCCGGCGCCGACGGCCTGTTCGTGGTGCCGCCCGGCGATTACCGCGTCTGCGCGACGCCGATGGGAGACGCCGGACCCTCCGTGGAATGCGGGCCCACCGAGGGGATCGCGACGGTCATCTCCGAGGCCACGACCGAGCTCTTCCTCGTGTCCCAGTGCCTCGGCGCGGGCAATGGCGGGCTCGACACGGTCGTCGCGCTGAACGACCCGCCCGCGTTCGAGGACCTCGATGTCGCGCCGAGCAAGTTCATCACCCAGTGCGAGACCGCCACGATCACCGCCTCCGCGGAGGACCCCGACGGCGACGCGATCTCCTACGCATGGGAGCTGGCCGCCGGCGCCGGCTCGATCACGGGCGACGGCAACGCCGTGACGTTCACGCCGGACGGCCCGGGTGATGTCACCGTGAGGGTGAGGGCGACGGACACCCTGGGCGGGAGCTCCTCGCTGACCTTCCCCATCCACGTCTCGGCCGCGGACTGCGTCACCCCCGGCATCACGGTCGAGTTCTCGGAGGAGTTCACGCAGGGCCAGCCGTCCTCCGAGCAGTGCGGCGCCTGGGATGCGTTCCGGGCGTCGCTCACGGGCGAGTACTCGTTCGTCACGATCCGGGGCAGCCAGGACCCCGGCGGGGTGACCTGCACGGGCGCGGCGGCGAATCTGCTCTGTCAGGCGCTCCACGATGGGACGCCGACGGGGCCGATCGAGTGCGACGGCCGGAGCTGGGTCGTCGGGGCGGGCTGCGGCCCCTCCTCCGACGTGGTCGAGATCAGCGCGAACGGCGACTCGTGCGCGTGTAGCAGCGGGTACATCGCGCGGCCGTGCATCGGCAACGAGAACTGGGGCGGCGTGGCCGGCGAGACCTGTTTCGCGCCGAGCCAGACGATCTCCGTCGTGTGCGGGGGCGAGGGCGGCACCGCCCCCACGTGCGACGACGGCCTCCAGAACCAGGGCGAGACGGGCGTCGACTGCGGCGGCCCCTGCGCGCCCTGCACCGGCACCACGGTCGAGTTCTCGGAGGAGTTCATGCAGGGCCAGCCATCGAGCGAGCAGTGCGGCGCCTGGGACGCGTTCCGCGCGTCGCTCACGGGCGAGTACTCGGCCGTCACGATCCGGGGCAGCCAGGACCCCGTCGGGGTGACCTGCACGGGCGCGGCCGCGAACACGCTCTGCCAGGCGCTCCACAGCGGGACGCCGACCGAGCCGATCGAGTGCGACGGCCGGAGCTGGGTCGTCGGGGCGGGCTGCGGCCCCACCTCCGAGGTGGTCGAGATCTCCGCGGATGGCGCGCAGTGCGCGTGCACCAGCGGGTACACCGCGCGGCCGTGCATCGGCAACGAGAACTGGGGCGGCGTGGCCGGCGAGACCTGCTTCGCGCCGAGCCAGACGATCTCCGTCGTGTGCTCTGGCGAGGGCGGCGCCGCCCCCACGTGCGACGACGGCCTCCAGAACCAGGGCGAGACGGGCGTCGATTGCGGCGGCCCCTGCGCGCCCTGCACCGGCGGCCTGTGCGATCCGGCGACCGAGGTCGAGCTCGACGGGCGCTGCTATTACCTGGATGGCTCGGGCGGCGCGTGCGACGCCGGCTATACGCTGGCTCCGCAGGGCGCGCTGAGCAGCATCGCGCCCGCGTTCGTGGGCAAGACTTACAAGCACCAGCCGTCGGGCAACTGCTGCATCGTGCACAGCGAGCAGTCGACCGAGCTCCAGGACTGGGGCATGGACTCCCCTGATTGCAACGGGCCGGGCCCGTTCCAGATGGGCCCGATGCTCGGGGGCGCCGGCTGCTCCGACGCGCTGAATGAGGGTCCGGGTCAGCTCACGCTCTGCATGAGCCTGTGAGCGGCTCGTGACCGGCTGACGCGCGGCTCCAGGCGCGCGCGGCGCCTCCGGGCGCCGCGCGCGACATGAGGCGGGCCGCCGTCGACCGCGACGGCGGCCCGGATCGCGCTCGATCGCAGCGCGTCCGGCCGGAGGGGCAGCGGAGCGCGGTATCAGGTAAACCGCGGCTGCAAACGCCGGAGGACCCATGGCGCAGCTCGCCTTCGTCCGCCCGGCAGCCCGCTATCACGAAGAAGAGCGCGAGCAGCAAGAACGCAAGAACGCGCGCCAGGAACGATGGCAATCTCGCGTCGACAAAGGGAATGCGAGCCTGATTGCCTTTCTGTGGTATCCGCTGCGGAGGGTATGCACTTCCGCTTTGATCAGCTCGGCAAGAACATCCTCCGTGATTTCTTCGGGCTCGTCGGCGCCGCCGAGACCGAGGTGGAGGTCCCGGCCGGCGATGCGCAGCGGATCGACGTCTGGCACGTCCCCGATCCCGCCCTGCTGGTCGCCCACCCCGAGATCGAGCCGGGGCTGTTGCGCTCGATGGCGGTCGAGCCCGGGATGGTGGAGGTCTTCAGCCAGGCCCTCGATGTGACCGAGCTGCACGAGTGCCTGCGCAAGCGCTACCAGTGGCATCACACGCTCGAGCTGCGGGCGGAGCGGCGGCTGCCGCTTCCGGCCGCGTGGCTGCTGAGCGCCGGGCGGCCGGAGAGCGTGCTGCGCGGCTTCGGGTTCGCGCAGGACGCCGCCGGCCCCGAGGGCCTGTACGCCCCCGCGGCCGAGTGGCGGGTGCAGGTCGTGGTGATCGCCGAGCTACCTCGTGTGCGCGGCACGGTGCTCTTGCGGCTGCTCGGCTCGGCGCGGGTGCGCCGGATGGCGCTCCGGGACCTCGCCGAGCTGCCGGGGGACGCGTGGGAGCGGCGGGTGGCGCTGCCGTGGCTGGTCCGGTTAAGCTTCGAGGTGCCGGTGGAGCTCCTTCCGGGGCTGCCGGCCGAGGAGAGGGATTTCATCATGGAAACCCGGGAGTTATACGAGCAAACGCTGAAGCAGGCGGAGGAGCGCGGGATCGAGCGCGGGATCGAGCGCGGGATCGAGCGCGGGATCGAGCGCGGGATCGAGCGCGGGCAGCTCCGCATGACGGCTCGGCTGTGCGCGATGCGCCTCGGGCGGCCGCTCGCCGAGGCGGAGCACGCAGCGCTCGCGTCGCTGCTGGATCGGCTCGGGGAGGAGCGGGTGGGCGAGGCGGTGCTCAGCTTCCCCGCCGAAGCCCTGGCTGCGTGGCTCACGGATCCGAACGCGCGGTAGCCAGCGGGCACGCGCTCGCGTGGACCGAGCCGCCGACTGCGGCGGGCGCGGGCGGACCGCGCTGAGCGCGGCGTCCGGAAAGGCGGTTCGCTCAGGCAGGCGGTGCGCGCGTTCTCCCGCCGCCGCAGGGGCCCGTCACCCGCTCGCTCTCTCGATCAGCGAGGCGCTCGCGTCGAGGCTCGTCGGGTGACGGGAGTACTCCACGTGAACCCCTCGCTCGTCTCAATCATGGATCCAGACGTGATCGACGATCTCATCGCTGGCTCCGAGCGTCCCGACGCCTGCGTTGAGCCTTGTGATCGCAAGAGAACGAACTTTGGAGCAGCTCGTGTAGGTGCTGCGTACATCGAAGGTCGCGTACTGCGCCCCGGTGCCGACCACCTCGACTTGAGGTCGGCGCCGGGCCTCCTCGGCGCAAGTACCCCTCCTCGACGACGCGGGGGGGAGCCTCCTCCTCTATGTCCTGTCGCTGTCGAACTGCGTTGTCGGGTCGACCCGTCTCACGTGCAGGCGCGGCTCATTTCCTCGTCTTCCAGACCGCTGCCTCGGCCGCTCGATGCCGCGCGGCGGCGGTTGTGGTATCCTTAACGTCAGCCATGTCGGCATTCGAGTCCACTGTCCGCCCGCCCGCTGCGCCTCGCCCGCGGACGCGAGCCCACGTCTACAGCCGCTCGCCCGAGCCGGTGTACTTCCCCGAGGCCGAAGAAGTGCCCGAGACGAATCGCCACCTGGAGCTCCGTACCGCGCTGTACCTGATCCTCAAGCGAGAGCTCGCGCACACGGCGACGCTCGGCTCCGACCAGTTCGTCTACTGGGACCCGAGGACCTCGAAGAAGCGCCTTGCACCCGACGCCTTCGTCCGTCTGGGCGTTCCTCACCGGACCTTCCGCACGTGGAAGACCTGGATGCACGGGGCGCCCGACCTCGGGGTCGAGATCGTGAGCGACTCGGACGAGGGCGAGCCCGACTGGGAGGTGAAGCTGGAGCGCTACCGTGCCGCGGGCATCCGCGAGGTCGTGCGCTTCCACCCCGACGATCGAGAGCGACCGATCCGCATCTGGGACGCGCTCGACGGCGATCTCGTGGAGCGGGCGCCGGACGACCCGGAGCTCCATGCGTGCGAGACGCTGGGCCTCTGGTGGACCGTCGTGGAGGACCCGTCGGTCGGCCCGATGCTCCGGCTTTCGCGCGACCGCGAGGGCCGCGACCTGCTGCCGACACCGGATGAGGCCGAGGCCAAGGCGCGCGAAGCAGCGGCCAAGGATCGCGAAGCAGCGGCCAAGGATCGCGAAGCAGCGGCCAAGGCGCGCGAAGCGAACACGAAGCTGGAGGCCGAGTTGAAGGCGCTTCGGGCGGAGCTCGCGCAGGCCAAGGGGAAGCGGCGGACGCGACGACGCTCCCCGGGGTGAGGCGCTCGCCTGGCCGGGGTGGTCGAGGACCCTCCCGGAAGCTCGGCCGACATCACCGGACGTGGTGAACCACGTTCCAGCTTACACTCCGGACTTCGCGGGAGGTGGTCGAGGACCCTCCCGGAAGCTCGGCCGACATCACCGGACGTGGTGAACCACGTTCCAGCTTACACTCCGGACTTCGCGGGAGGTGGTCGAGGACCCTCCCGGAAGCTCGGCCGACATCACCGGACGTGGTGAACCACGTTCCAGCTACATCCGGGGCGGCGCCCGGGGGGGTCAACCACCTTCCTCCGCGCCTTCGGCCTCGTGGTTCTCATCCTCATCGCCTTCGACGAGCGCGTGCACGGCGCGCCGCAGGAGGGCGCGGGCGCCCGGCCGCCGCGCGATCGCCCGCCGGCCGCGCTCCGGCCGGTGAACGACGGTCTGAACGATCCGAGGTCACGGGGTCGTTCTACCCCCTGGGGAGGCGCTCTGCCGTGCTGGCGGCCCCGAGCACGCCTCGATACACCTCGTCCACGACGATGTCGCACCCCACCGACGACAGCACAGCGCGATCGCCTGGGCCATGGACCCGGAGCACCCAGCTCCCGTCGTCCTGGCGCGCGAAGACCTCGATGCGAGGCGCCTTCTGTGACGCCAGGACGACCTCTCGGATCGACGCCACGGTCGGGTAGTGCGCGAACTTGTCGCCGCGATCGTACGCCTCGCTCGAATCGGAGAGCACCTCGATCACGAGGACCGGGTTCAGGAGCGTGTCGCGCCGCTCATCCTCGAACTCGGGGCGGCCGCAGACGACCGAGCCGTCCGGGTAGACGTAGCGATCCGCGGAGGGGATCTTGATGCGCATGTCGGAGTTCAGCGCCATGCACCCGCGCTCGCCCAGCGCGTTGCCGAGCAGCCGGCCGAGATTCGCGGCGATGGCGCTGTGCTCGAACGTGCCACCGGATATCGCGAAGAGCTCGCCGCCAGCGTACTCGTGCCTCACCTCCGATGCGCGATCGAGCTCGAGATACTCCCCTGGCGAGAGCTTCCGTCGCGGTGCCGCGCCACGCCCATGCGCGACAGTGTCGCGTGCCAGGCTCGAGATGTCCACGCGCAGACAGGCGAGCCGCCGCGGGCGCGCGTGGGCGCGTGTGGAGCCGTCGGGCGATGTGCTGCGCGGCGAGACCGTCCACCTCTCCCCGCGCCGGTGATACCGTCGTCCTGCGATGGACCGCACGCTCGTCGACGAGGGCAGCTCCTCCCGCGACCCGGGCGCCGTGCCGCTTCCCCCGGGCGGGCTCGGGCACGCGCCCGGCGACGTGCTCGACCGCCGCTACCGCCTGCGCGTCCGGCTCGGCCGCGGCGGCTTCGGCGACGTGTGGCGCGCCGAGGAGCTCCTGCCCGACGGCGCCCCGTTCCGCGAGGTCGCCCTCAAGCTCCTCGTGTCGGACTTCGCCGAGGCCGCGGACTGGGCCGACGAAGCCAAGCTCCTCGCGTCGTTCCGGCACCCCTCGCTCGTCACGATCTACGCCGCCGGCATCCTCCACGGCGCCGCGAGGACCCCGTTCGTCTCGATGGAGCTGCTCGAGGGCAGGAACCTCGCCGACGTGATCCGCTACCGCGGGCGCATCCCCTGGCGCCGCGTGGTCGCCTGGGCCCGCGACATCGCCGGCGCGCTCGACGTCATCCACGCGCGCGGCGTCGTCCACCTCGACCTCAAGCCCGCCAACCTGTTCCTCACCCAGGACGGCACCCTCAAGGTCCTCGACTTCGGCATCTCGCGGCGCGCAGGCACCCCGCCCGGCGGCCCCCTCTCGCGCGCCCCCGGCGCGCCCCCGGCCGTCAGCATCGGCGGCGGCAGCGGCCGCGACGGCAGCGGCCGCGACGGCAGCGGCAGCGGCGGCAGCGGCCGCGACGGCCGAGACGGCGACAGCGGCGCCGGCAGCGGCGAGCTCGGCACCGCCGCCTTCCTCGCCGAGCGCGACGTCTACGCCTCCACCCGCCGCGCCTTCGCCGGCGCCGACAGCCCCGCCGTCGCGCGCAACGTCATCGGCACGCCGGGCTTCATGGCCCCCGAGGTGCTCGAGATGGCCGAGCCCACCGCCGCCACCGACGCCTACGCGCTCGCCGTGTGCATCGCGCAGCTCGCGACAGGACGCCTCCCGCACGACGTCCCCGACGAGCCGGCCGACTGCTCCGACCCGTCGAGCGTCTCCGCCTGGTGGACCGAGCTCCGCAGCGCCACCCTGCGCGGCGCCATGCGCGACCTCGCGGGCGACCCCGCGCGGCTGCCGCGCGGCCTCCTCGCGCTGCTGAAGCGCCTGCTCTCCGTCGATCCCGCGCACAGGCGCGTCGCGCCGGGGCGGCTGAAGCAGCTGATCGACGAGGTCTGGGAGCGACCCCACGGCGTCCCGGACCGGCCGTACAGGGGGCTCGCCCCCCTGTCGGCCACCGACGAAGGCCTCCTGTTCGGGCGCGACGACGACATCGCGCGCCTCGGGCGCGAGCTCGAGTTCGAGCCGTGCCTCGTCCTCCAGGGGCCGCGCGGCTCCGGCAAGACCTCGCTCGCCTCGGCCGGCCTCGTGCCCCACCTCGCGCGCCGCCACGCCGACCACAAGGACGACTGGATCGAGGCGCGCCTCACCCCCGACGGCGACCCGGACGGCGCCCTCGCCCGCGCGCTCGCCGCCGTCTCGCCCGAGCTCGAGGCCGCAGACCTCGCCGAGCTCACAAGGTTCTGCATGGCGTCGGCCGTCGGGGTCGCGCTCGTCATCGACCCGATCGCGCCCCTCGGCGACGGGCGGCTCGCCGCCCTCGTGAGCGCGCTCGCGACCGGCGACGCGCGGCGCGGGCTCCGGCTCGTCGGCGTGCTCGACGAGGCCGACGATCGCGCCGCGGCGCTCCTCGCCACGCCGGCCGGCGAGGGCCTGCGCGCGGCGCTGCGCTACGTGGGGCTGCCCGCCGCCGCCGCCGTGAAGGACCTCGTCGCCGGCCCCGCGAAGCTCGCCGGCGCCGAGGTGCGCGGCCTCGCCCAGGTCGAGGCCGAGGTGCAGCGCGAGCTCCGGGGCGGCGGCGCCGCGCTGTCGTTCGTGGCGCTCGCCCTCGCCGACTGGTGGGCGACCGCGCGCGACGAGCGCGGCGCGGGCGGCGCGCGCGACGTCCTGAGCGGCGAGGCGTGGCAGGCGCTCGGCGGCGTGCGCGGCGCCCTCGCGCGGCACGCCGACGCCGCCATCGCGGCCCTCACCCCGGAGGACCGCGCGATCGCCGACGAGGCGCTGCTCCGCCTCGGCGCCGTGGACGGCTCGCGCGTCCGCTGGGTCGAGGCGGAGCTCGTCGAGGTCGTCGCCGCCCCGCCCGCCGAGGTCGACCGGATCCTCGGCGCCCTGGAGCGCGCGCGCCTCCTCGTCCGCCGCGACAGGGCCGTGGAGCTCGCCCACGAGGCGCTCGTCGCGGGCTGGCCGCACCTCGCGTCCACCCGCGCGCGGCACATGGAGCGGATCATCCTGCTCGAGCGGCTCCGCGAGGCCGCCGACGTGTGGGATCGCTCCGGCGAGAACCCCGACTTCCTGCTGCGCCGCGACCTGCTCGACCCGGTGAGCGCGGGCGCCGACCTCGCCTCGCGGCTGCCGCGGCGCGAGCAGGCCCTCGTGCGCGAGAGCCTCCGGCGCGCCCGCGTCCAGCGCGCCAAGAAGATCGGCGCGGTCGCGGCGCTCGGGCTCGCGGTCGCCTCGGCGTTCGTGGGCGAGCGGTGGGTGTCGGCGCGCCAGGCGAGCGCCGAGGCGGCGCGCCGCGCGGCCGAGGAGCGCGCCGACCTCGCCGAGCTCATCGGCAAGGCGCGCCGCACCGAGGACCCGTACCACCGCGCCGCGTGGATCGCCGCGGCCCTCGGGCGGCGCGCGGACGACGCGGCGCTGCCGCTCGACCTCGCGACCGCGGCCATGGGCCTGCCGCGCGCGCACTTCCTGACGGTCGACAGCGTGGTGGGGCCGGCGCTGCCGTGGGACGACCGCTGGGTCGTCGCCGGCGGCCCCGGCGGCACCCTGCTCGTCGCCGACCTGCGCCCGCCCGATCCGGACGTCATCGACGACGTCGCGCTCGACGTCGACCCGGAGAGCATCGAGCTCGCCAGGTCGCCGCGCGTGCTCGCGCTGCGGCCGCACGACGCCCCGCACGTCGAGCGCGTGCCGTTCGCGTTCGACACGGCGGTGGCGACGCGCTCGGTCACGGGCGAGGTCCGCGTCTTCCGGCTGCGGGAGGGCGGCACCGTGGCGCTGGCCGCCGTCGCGCCGGTGCAGTGCAGCAGCGCCGTGCACGCGGCCGAGGCGGCGCCCGTCCTCGCCTGCTCGACCGACGGCGGGATCGCGCGCTGGGACATGCGGCGCGGCGGCGGCGCCGGCGCGGTCGACAGGCACCCGTTCCGCGGCAACGTGCTCGGCATCTCGCCGGACGGCGCGCGCGTGGCGGCGGTGCTCGGGCGCAGGGCGCTGCTCTGGGGGCCGGACGGCGGCGCGGGCGCCGAGATCACCCTGGCTGCGCCCGCCGTGCTCGGGCGCTTCAGCCCGCGGGCCCCCGCGATCGCGCTCGTGCAGCAGAGCAGGACGTCGATCTACGCCTTCGATCGGCCCGGCGCGCCGCTCCTCGAGCTCGACACGGACCCGGCGCCCGCGTCGGCGCGCTGGGACGCGGGCGGGCTCGATCTGGGCGTCTGCGGCAGCGGCGGCAGCGCCTGGCACTACCTCCGGAAGGGCGGGCGCGCCCCGGGCGACCCGCCGCCCGAGGGCTCACCGTGCGAGGCGCCGCCCGGCCAGCGCGCGCCGCTGCCGCTGCGCGCGCGTAGCGACGCGGCCGACGTCGCCGAGCGCGACGTCGGCCCGCACGGCCTCCTCGGCGGGTGGCGGCTGCCGGATCGCCGCGTGCTCACGCGCGACCTCATCCTGTTCAGCCCGGGCCCGCCCGCCGCGGAGCGCTTCCTCCGGTTCGAGGGGCTCGACCCCGCGGGCAGGCCGGAGCTCCGCGAGGCGAGCGCCTCGGCCGCCGCGGTGCTGCGGAGCGGGGGCGCGGTGGCCCTCCAGGTCGGCGGCGAGGTGCGCCTCTACGACGAGCGGTCGCGGCGCCGCACGGCCGAGCAGCGGGGGCACCTGCTGCGCGCCTGCGACGACGGCCGCGTCCTTTCGTACCGCAAGGACGAGGGGGTGTGGACGCTGTTCGACGCCACGACCGGGGGGACCGTGGAGGCGGTGCCGACGGCGCCCGCGCTCGTGCTCGGCGTCGACGCCGCCTGCCGGACGCTGTTCACGCAGGAGCTCGACGGCAACCTGGTCGCGACGTCGCTCCGCGACCTGTCATCGCGCACGCTCGCGGTGACCGACGGCTACGTCTACGAGGCGCGCCCGAGCCCCGCGCGCGGCGACGTCGGCCCGGGGCTGTGGCTCGCGTTCAGCTCGGGCGCGGTGGCGCGCATCGACGAGCAGCGCGGCGAGGTGCGGGTGCTCGGGTACGCCACGCCGCGGGCGACCGCGATCGCGGACGGCCCCCTGCCGGGCGACGTGGCCTTCGCGGACGCGACGGGCGTCGTCCTGGTCCGCCGCGCCGGCCTCGCGGAGCGGGTGCTCGACGGCGTGAGCGGGGCGGAGTGGGAGGACATCTCCGCCGCGCCCGACGGCAAGACGATGCTGCTCTCCTCGGCGGACCGGATCGCCGTGCTCGACCTGGTGCGGCGCGAGATCGTCGGCGCCATGCCGTCGGACGGCCGCGAGCGGCTCGCGCCGTGGGACGCCGAGGGCTCGGTGCTCTCGTGGTCGTTCGGCCGCGTGGGCGGGCCGGCAGGCGTCGTGGTGCCCCGGGGGCTGCCCCTGGCCCGGCGGGTGGGGGAGGCGGTGTCGAACCTGCGGGCCGAGGGCAAGCGGCTCGTGGCGCGCCACGGATCCCCGTGACCCGCAACCCACGATCCCCCGGCGTCACGCGCCCGGGACCTCTCGTGAGCGCGCTGTCTCGCGCGGTCGCCGCGCGCGCTCTCCCTCGCTCGGTCCATCGGACATGACATTGTAGGGCGCGCGCTCACCTGCGCGGCCGCGAGAGCGCAGAAGGGATTGGATCCGGTCCGCGAACGCCGTACGCTGCTCCAACCGTGCCCGCGCCCGAACCGAGCCAGAACGCTTCACTGTTCCTTTGCATCACATTCTTCCCGAGCGAGAGGCTGGCCAACGCGGTGTTACGGCTGGTGTCCAGCTTCTGCGGGATGGTGCTGGACGACGCGAACGTGAGCTCGCGGTTTTACATGGCCGCTCACGAGCTCGCCGAGAATATCACCAAGTATTCGACGGGCCCCAAGGTCAGCCTGGAGCTCGCGATGGAGGAGGACGAGAGCTCTTATATCCTGAAGATCCGCGCGCGCAACGAGGCCTCTCCGGAGCGGCTGCGCGAGGTGGAGAGGCGGCTGCTCGAGCTGAAGACCGCGAGCGATCCGGTGAAGCACTATGATGAGCTCATCAACGAGACGGCGATGATAGAGGGGGTGTCGGGCCTCGGCCTCGCGCGGGTGTGCGCCGAGGGCGGGCTCGACGTGGACTACAAGATCGAGGGCAACGAGCTGACGATCATCGCGCACGCGCCGGTTGGGAGATGGAGGGCAGATGAGCAGCTTAAAGGTTGAGTCCGTCGTCACGGACAGCTTCGGGATCGAGCCGACCCTGCGGGACGACACCCTCAGCGTCAAGCTCACCGGCACGGGCGACATGGCGGCCGCCGCGCCGCTCGGCTCCTATTTCAGGACCCTCCAGGCGGAGGTGATACGCCTCTCCGTGAGCGCCGTCGAGTTCGACGTGAGGGCCCTCTACTTCCTGAACTCGAGCTGTCTCAAGGCGTTCATCAGCTTCATCTGCGGCCTCGCGGGTCAGGGGCTCAAGTGCAAGATCCAGTTCCTCACGGACGCGCGGCTGGGGTGGCAACGGCGGAGCCTGACGGCGCTCGAGCGCATGTCTCCGGAGCTGGTCTCCATCGCCGATACCTGACCCGAGAGCCGTAGGCCATGAGCAAGAAGCGCCGGACGATCGCCCTCTTGATGGACTACGTACGAGGCGAGTACCAGTCCGGGGTGCGCTTCGGCGTCGAGCGCGCCGCCGAGGCGCACGACGTCAATCTCGTGATCGCCTTCGGCGAGATGCTCGCCCTCCCCGGGTCGTCCGGTACGGCCCAGAACAGCATCTATCACCTCATCGGCGCCGAGACGGTCGACGGCATCATCGTCGCCTCGACGACCCTGTGCCATCACGTCGGCATCGAGGGAATGCAGCGGTTTTGCCGGTCCTACGCGCCGCTGCCCGTCTGCAGCATCGGGGTGGCGATCGACGGCGTCCCGAGCCTCATCGTCGACAACGCCCTCGGGATCGAGGCCGCGGTCGGGCACATGATCGACGCCCACGGGCGCCGGCGCGTCGCGTTCCTCGGCGGGCCGGCCAACAACGAGGAGGCGGACGTGCGCACCGCCGCCTACTTCAGGGCGCTCGCCGATCGATCGCTGCCCTTCGACCAGCGCCTCTTCGCGTGCGGCGCGTTCACGATCGACTCCGGGCGCGCCTCCATGCGCGAGATCCTGGATCGCGGGGTCGAGCTCGACGCCGTGGTCGCCGCCAACGACGCCATGGCCCTCGGCGCGATCGACGCCCTCCGGGCGCGCGGCCTCGGCGTCCCGGAGGACATCCTCGTGTGCGGCTTCGACGACGCGGTCATCGCGCGCTTCACGAAGCCGTCGATGTCCACCATCGGCCAGCCCATCAAGCGGCTCGGCGCGCGCGCCGTCGACGCGCTGATGCGCATGATCGACGGCGAGCCCGTCCCGGAGCGCAGCCTCTTCCCGGTCGAGCTCACGCTGCGCGAGTCCTGCGGCTGCGGCAACCCGGCGGACGCGGCGGGCGGGCCCTCGAGCAGGGCGCGGCGCGCGCCGCCCGCGCACGCCGGCGGGCGGGAGGAGCTGGAGCGCGTCCTCGAGAAGAGCGTCGCGATCCCGGCCGGCTCGCTCCACGGCTGGGCCGGTGAGCTCCTGTCGGCGCTCGACGAGGAGCTCGCCGGGGAGGAGGGCCGCTTCCTGCGCGCCCTCGAGGCGCTCCTCGACGCGGCGGGGCGCGAGGGCGCGAACCTCGAGCATTTCCAGGGCGTGATAACGCTCCTCCGCGAGCGGGTGCGCCGCGGGCCCGGCGACCTCCGGGGCGCGGCGCTCGCCGAGACGCTCGAGCCGATCTGGCACGCCTCGCGCGTGCTCGTCGGGAGCGCGTCGGTGCGCTCCGAGGGGCAACAGCGCCTGAACGTGGAGCTCGCGTCGCTCTACCTGAGCTGGAGCGCGCGGAGCTTCTCGACCTGCCTGAGCCTGCCGATCCTGCGGCGAATGATGGCGTCGGAGCTGCCGCGGATGCAGTTCTCGCGGGTCGCTGTGTCGCTCTACGACGACCCGCAGCGCAGCACCATGGTGCCGCTCTTTCTGATGGAGGACGGCCGCGAGGTGGAGCCGCCCCCCGCGAGCTTCCCGGCCCGGCTCCTCGCGCCCGACGGCTTTCTGGGAGACGGGGAGCGCTGGAGCGTGATCGCGCTGCCTGTCGCGTTCGGCGACGCGGAGAAATTCGGCGTCGCGGTGCTCAACAGCGGCGCGAACGAGCTTGTCTATGACGCGCTCCGCCTCCAGATCGGCTCCGCGGTCAAGGCCGCGGCGCTGCACTGGGAGGTCGTGCGGCAGGTGGAGCTGCGCGAGCGGCTGGAGCAGGAGAAGGTCCGCCAGGAGAGCGCCGTGGCGGCGCGCATCCAGACGGCGCTGGTGCCGACGCAGCTCTCGGTCGAGGGGCTCGAGCTGTCCGCCATCATGAAGCCGGCCGCCACGGTCGGCGGCGACTACTACGATGTGCTCGCGACCGCGGAGGGCGGGTGGCTCGGGATCGGCGATGTCGCGGGGCACGGGCTCGCGGCCGGGCTCGTGATGCTGATGATCCAGAGCATGATCTCGGCGCTGACGCGCAGCGACCCGAACGCCAGCCCGAGCGACATCGTCTCCGCGGTCAACGCGGCGGTGTACGAGAACGTCCGCAGCCGGCTGAAGCGGGATGAGCACGCGACGCTGCTGCTCCTCCGGTACGAGCGGAGCGGGCGGGTGACGTTCGCCGGGGCGCACGACGACCTCATCGTGTGCCGCGCGCGCACCCGTCGCTGCGTGTGCATCCAGAGCTCGGGCGTCTGGGTCGGCGCGCTGCCCGCGATTGACGCGATGACGCGAGACTCCGAGTTCGTCCTGGAGGACGGCGATCTCCTCGTGCTGTACAGCGACGGCGCGACGGAGGCGCGCGACGCCCACCGGGAGCAGTTCGGCCTCGAGCGGCTGTGCTCCACCATCGAGTCTTCCCAGGACGCGCCCGCCGACGCGATCCGCGACCGGATCATGAAGGAGGTCGAGGGCTGGTGCCCGAGCCCCGATGACGACATGACGGTCGTCGTGGCGAGGTACAGCGCGCCCCGGGGGCTGTCGCTCCAGTCCGCCGGCTTTCCTACATGAGCGCTACCCCGCGCGCGGGAAGGAAGACAGGGATTGGATTCCGTCCGAGAACCACGTAGGCTGCTCAACCGTGCCAGTGTCCGAACCGAGCCGCAGCGGGTCACTGTTCCTGTGCATCACGTTCTATCCGACCGAGCGGATGGCCAACAGCGTGCTTCGCCTGGTGTCCAGCTTCTGCAGCATGGTGCTCGACGACGCGAACGTGTGCTCGCGGTTCTACATGGCCGCGCACGAGCTCGCCGAGAACATCATCAAGTACTCCTCCGGCCCCAAGGTCAGCCTCGAGCTCGCGCTGGAGGAGAGCGAGAGCTCGTGCGTCATGAAGATATGCGCCCGCAACGAGGCCTCTCCGGAGCGGCTGCGCGAGGTGGAGAGGCGGCTGTTCGAGCTGAAGACGGCGATCGATCCGGTGAAGCACTATGACGAGCTCATCTGCGAGACGGCGATGATAGAAGGGGTGTCGGGGCTCGGCCTCGCGCGGGTGCGCGCCGAGGGCGGGCTCGACGTGGACTACAAGATCGAGGGCAACGAGCTGACGATCATCGCGCATGCGCCGGTTGGGAGGTGGAGGGTCGATGAGCATCTTGAGGGTTGAGCCCGTCGTCATGGACAGCTTCGGGATCGAGCCGACCCTGAGGGACGACACCCTCAGCGTCAAGCTCACCGGCACGGGCGACATGGCGGCGGTCGGGCCGCTCGGCTTCTTCCTCAAGGACATCCAGTCGGAGGCGCTGCGCCTGCGCGTGAGCGCCGTCGCGTTCGACGTGAGGGCGCTTTATTTCCTGAACTCCAGCTGTCTCAAGGCGCTGATCAGCTTCATCTCCAGCGTCGCGGGCCAGGGGCTCAAGTGCAAGGTGGAGTTCATCACGGACGCGCGGCTGGGGTGGCAGCGGCGGAGCCTGACGGCGCTCGAGCGCATGTCCCCGGAGCTGGTCTCCATCGCCGATACCTGACCCGAGAGCCGTGGGCATGAGCACGAAGCGACGGACGATCGCCCTCTTGATGGACTATGTGGGCGGAGACTACCAGTCCGAGGTGCGGTTCGGGGTCGAGCGCGCCGCGGAGGCGCATGACGTCAATCTCCTTGTCGCCTTCGGAGAGACGCTCGCGCTGCCCGGGGCGACGGACGCGGCCCAGAACAGCATCTATCACCTCATCGGCGCGGAGACGGTCGACGGCATCATCGTCGCCTCGGCGACCCTCTGCCATCACATCGGCATCGAGGGGATGCGGGAGTTCCTCCGCGGCTACGCGCCGCTGCCGGTCTTCAGCATCGGGATGGAGATCGAGGGCATCCCGAGCCTCACCGTGGACAACGCCTTCGGGATCGAGCTCGCGGTCGGGCACATGGTCGACGCCCACGGGCGCCGGCGCGTCGCGTACATCGGCGGGCCGGCCAACAACGAGGAGGCGAGGACGCGCGCCGAGGCGTACTGGGGAGCGCTGGCGGCGCGCGCCGTCCCGCCCGACGAGCGCCTCTTCGCGGAGGGCGCGTTCACGATCGACAGCGGCAGGAGCGCGATGCGCGACCTCCTGGCCCGCGGGGGCGAGCCCGACGCCGTGGTCGCCGCGAACGACAAGATGGCCCTCGGGGCGATGGAGCTGCTCAAGGAGCGGGGGATCCGCGTCCCGCAGGACATCCTCGTGGCCGGCTTCGACGACGCGGTCATCGCGCGTTTCTCCAAGCCGTCGCTGACCACCGTGCGCCAGCCCATGAAGCGGCTCGGCGCCCTCGCGATGGACAGCATGGTGCGCATGCTCGACGGCAAGGGCGCGGAGGACGTGGCGCTCCTGGAGGTCGAGCTCACGTGCCGCGAGTCGTGCGGCTGCGGGGTCCAGGCGAGCGCCTCGCTCCCGCCTCCGGGCACCACGGGGCGGGGCGGCGCGGCCTTGATCGCCGCGCAGCGGGGATCGCTGGAGCGGGCGCTCCGGCGGAGCGTGTCGATCCCGACCGGCTCGCTCGACGGCTGGCCCGGCGATCTCCTGTCGGCGCTGGAGGCGGAGCTCACGGGGAAGGAGGGCCGCTTCCTGCATGCGCTGGAGGCGCTCCTCGACGCGGCGGGGCGCGCGGGCGCGATCCTCGATCACTTCCAGGGCGCGATCGCGGTGCTCCGCGAGCGGCTCCACCGGCCGGTCGAGGACGGCGGCGACGGCGTCTTCCAGGACGCCATCGAGCGGCTCTGGCACGCCTCGCGCATCGTCATCGGGAGCGCGTCCGTGCGCGTCGAGGGGGAGCGGCGGCTCAACGTGGAGCTCGCGTCGATGTACCTCAGCTGGAGCGCGCGGAGCTTCTCGACCTGCCTGAGCCTGCCGATCCTGAAGCGCGTGATGGCGTCGGAGCTGCCCGCCCTGGGGTTCTCGCGCGTCGCGGTGTCGCTTTATGACAGCACGCACGGCGGTCACGACCCGCAGCAAACCACGATGAAGACGCTCTTCCTCATGGAGGGCGGCCGCGAGGTGGAGCCGCCGCCCGCGAGCTTCCCGGCCCGGCTCCTCGCGCCCGATGGGTTTTTGGGGGGCGGCGAGCGCACGACCCTGATCGCGATCCCTGTCGCGTTCGGCGACCTGGAGAAGTTCGGTGTCGCGGTGCTCAACAGCGGTGCGCACGAGCTTGTCTATGACGCGCTCCGCCTCCAGCTCGGCTCCGCGGTCAAGGCCGCGGCGCTGCACCGGGAGATGATCCGGCAGGTGGAGCTGCGCGAGCGGCTGGAGCAGGAGAGGATCCACCAGGAGAGCGTCGTGGCGGCGCGCATCCAGACCACGCTGGTCCCGGAGCGGCTCTCGGTCGAGGGGCTCGAGCTGTCCGCCCTCATGAAGCCGGCCGCCGCGGTCGGCGGCGACTACTACGACGTGCTCGCGACCGCCGAGGGCGGGTGGCTCGGGATCGGCGACGTCGCGGGGCACGGGCTCGCGGCGGGGCTCGTGATGCTGATGATCCAGAGCATGGTCTCGGCGCTGACGCGCAGGGACCCTGGGGCGAGCCCTGCCCGGCTGATCTCGGCCATCAACGCGGCGGTGTACGAGAACGTCCGCGGCCGCCTGATGCGGGACGAGCACGCGACGCTGCTGCTCCTCCGGTACGAGCGGGGCGGGCGGGTGACGTTCGCCGGGGCGCACGACGACATCATCGTGTGCCGCGCGCGCACCCGTCGCTGCGTGTGCATCCCGAGCTCGGGTGTCTGGATCGGCGCGCTGCCCGCGATCGACGCGATGACGCGAGACGCCGAGTTCGTCCTGGAGGACGGCGACGTCCTCGTGCTGTACAGCGATGGAGTGACCGAAGCGCGCGACGCCCACCATGAGCAGTTCGGCCTCGAGCGGCTCTGCGCCGCCATCGAGTCCGCCCAGTCTGCGTCCGTCGTGGCCATCCGCGACCGGGTCTTGAAGGAAGTCGAGGGCTGGTGCCCGAGCCCGGACGACGACATCACGATGGTCGTGGCGAGGTACCGAGCGCCCCGGCAGCCCTGACGGCCCGGCGCGGTGGTGGCGCGCGGCCGCGCGCGCGCCTACATGACCGCACGGCGGACCGAGGGGATTGGATCCCGCGCAAGAACCACGTACGCTGGTCGGGTCGTGTTAGCTTCCGGAGTGAGCCAGACCGCTTCACCGTTCCTGTACATCACGTGGGGGCGTCACGTTTCTTCCGAGCCAACGGGCGGTTATCGCGGTGTCACGGCGGGTGTCCAGCGTCTGCGCGATGGTGCTGGACGAGGAGCTCGCGATCGCGATCGAAGGCGAGGCGGGGGCGACGAGCTGATGCGCCTCGCGCGCGCGCCGGTCGCGAGATGGAGGGTCGATGAGCAGCTTGCGGGTTGAGCCGGTCGTCACGGACAGCTTCGGGATCGCGCCGACCCTGAGGGACGACACCCTCGGCGTCAAGCTCAGCGGGACAGGCGACATGGCGGCGGCGCCGGCGCTCGGCCTCTGCCTCAAGGCGCTCCAGGCGGAGGTGCAGCGCCTCTCCATCCACGTCGTCGAGTTCGACGTCAGGGCCCTTTACTTCCTGAATTCGAGCTGCCTGAAGGCGTTCATCAGCTTCATCTGCGGCCTCGGGGGCCATGGGATGAACTGCAAGGTGCTGTTCATCGCGGACGCGCGGCTCGGATGGCAAAGGCGGAGCCTGGCGGCGCTCGAGCGCATGTCCCCGGAGCTTGTCTCGATCGAGGACGCCTGACCCGAGAGCCCGAGGACATGAAGCAGAAGCGCCGGACGATCGCCCTCGTGATGGATTATGTGCGGGGCGAGTACCAATCCGCCGTCCGGATCGGGGTCGAGCGCGCCGCCGAGGCGCACGACGTCAATCTCGTGATCGCCGTCGGCGAGACGCTCGCCGGCCACAGCGCCTCCGAGGTCGCCCAGAACAGCATCTATCACCTCGTCGGCCCGGAGGCGGTCGACGGCATCGTGGTCGCCGCGGCGCCGCTCTGTAACCACGTCGGCGTCGAGGGCGTGCAGAGCTTCTGCCGTGCTTACGCGCCGCTGCCCGTGTGCAGCATCGGGATCCCGCTCGCGGGCGTCCCCAGCGTCGTCGTCGACAACGGCCTCGGGATCGAGATGGCGGCCGGCCACCTGCTCGACGAGCACGCCTGCAGGCGCGTCGCGTACATCGGCGGGCCGGCCAACAACGGGGAGGCGAGGCTCCGCGCCGAGGCGTACCGGAAGGCGCTCGCCGCGCGCGCGCTGCCCTGCGACGAGCGCCTCGTCGCGGCCGGCGAGTTCACGGTCGACAGCGGCCGGGTCGCGATGTCCGAGATCCTGGCCCGCGGGGTCGAGCTCGACGCGGTGCTCGCCGCCAACGACAACATGGCCCTCGGCGCGATCGAGCTCCTGAAGGCGCAGGGCCGCGACGTCCCCCGGGACCTCCTCGTGTGCGGCTTCGACGACGTCGGCGTGGCGCGCTACGCGAAGCCGTCGCTCACCACGGTCCGCCAGCCGATCCAGCGGCTCGGGGAGATCGCGCTCGAGACGGTCCTGCGCATGCTCGACGGCGAGCGCGTCCCCGAGCTCCGCACGCAGCCGATCGAGCTCACGCGGCGCGAGTCGTGCGGCTGCGCCTATCTGGCTGTCGCCGCCCTGCCGCCGCTCACGAGCCCGCCGCCGCGCCACGGGCCGCTCGCGCTCGGCGGCCGCCGCGACGAGCTCGGGCGCGCGCTCGAGCGCGCGGTGGGCATCCCGGCCGCCTCGCTCGACGGCTGGTCCGGCGAGCTCCTGTCGGCGCTGGAGGAGGAGCTCGAGGGGAGCGAGGGGCGCTTCCTGCTCGTGCTGGAGCGCGTCCTCGACGCGGCGGCGCGCGAGGGGGTGTTCCTCGATCTGTTCCAGGGCGTGATCACGCTGCTGCGCGCGCGGCTCCGCCGGCCGAGCGAGGACCCGGCCGGGGCCGCCGCGAACGAGGCCCTCGAGCAGCTCTGGCACGCGTGCCGCGTCCTCGTCGGGACCGCGGCGGTGCGCGCCGAGGGGCGCCAGCGCCTCGACGTCGAGGTCGCCGCGATCGATCTGAGCTGGAGCGGGCGGTGGTTCTCGACGTGCCTGAGCCTGCCGCTCTTCAAGCGCATGCTGGCCTCGGAGATGCCCCGGCTGCACGTCACCTGCGCCGCCGTCTCGCTCTACGAGGACGCCCAGCGCACCGCCCTGAAGACGCTCTTCTTGATGGAGGACGGCCGCGAGGTGGCGCCCCCCGTGGAGAGCTTCCCCGCGCGCTCCCTCGCTCCGCCCGGGTTCCTGAGCTCGCACGAGCGCAGGAGCGCCGTGGTGATGCCGCTCACGTTCGGGGACACAGAGTTTTTCGGGATCATGGCGCTCAACAGCGGCATGTCCGAGACGGCGTACGACGCGCTGAGGCTCCAGATCGGCTCTGCGGTGAAGACGGTGGCGCTGCACCGGGAGATGGTCCGCCAGGTGGAGCTGCGCGAGCGGCTGGAGCAGGAGAGCGAGCGGCAGGAGACCGCCCTCGCGGCGCGCCTTCAGACGACGCTCGTGCCGGAGGAGCTCGAGGTCGAGGGGCTCGAGCTGTCCGCCCTCATGACGCCGGCCGCCGAGGTGGGGGGCGATTACTACGACGTCATCGCGACGCCCGGGGGCGGGTGGCTCGGGATCGGCGACGTCGCGGGGCACGGGCTCGCGGCGGGGCTCGTGATGCTGATGATCCAGAGCATGGTCTCGGCGCTGACGAGCCGGGATCCGGGCGCGAGCCCGAGCGAGCTCCTCGCGGCGCTCAACAAGGCGGTGTTCAAGAACGTCCGCGGCCGGCTGAAGCGGGACGAGCACGCGACGCTGCTGCTCCTCCGGTACGAGCGGAGCGGGCGGGTGACGTTCGCGGGGGCGCACGACGACATCATCGTGTGCTCCGCGCGGACGCGGCGGTGCGTGTGCATCCCGAGCACGGGCGTCTGGATCGGCGTGCTGCCCGTCATCGACGCGGTGACGCGCGACGCCGAGTTCGTCCTGGAGGACGGGGACGTCCTCGTGCTCTACAGCGACGGCGTGACGGAGTCTCGCAACGCGCACCGCGAGCAGTTCGGACTGGAGCGGCTCTGCGCCGCCATCGAGGCCGTCCAGACCGCGCCCGTCGAGGCGATCCGCGACCGGATCCTGAGGGACGTCGAGGGCTGGTGCTCGAGCCCCGACGACGACATCACGGTGGTCGTGGCGCGGTACAGCGCGCCCGCGTAGCGCCTCGGGGCAGCGCCCGGCGTGGCGCTGGCCGCCGGGGGGCGGCCCTCTGTGACGGCGCCGTGGAGGAACGGCGGCGTCCTGTTGTCGCCGGCGCTTTGCGGGGGTTGCAGCGCTGGACTTGCCCGGAGCGCGGTGCTGGACTCGCCCGAGCGCCGCGCGTCGCGGTGCGCCGCAACGGTGCGAGGATCCGCGCACCGGAGCCCGGAGATCGCGCCATGGCTTGTCCCGACCCGCAGGTTGTTGAGCATGCTCTCGCCGCCGTGGAGGCGCTGCGCGCGAGCGCCGGCGAGCACGAGCAGCGCTACCGGCACCTGATCGAGGCGGTGCACCCGCGGCACCGGGCGGGGGCGACGAACCTGCTCCACTACCTCGCCGTCCGGCAGCAGGACCTCCGCGAGCTGCAGCGGCGGCTCGCCTCGCTCGGGCTGAGCTCTCTGGGGCGCCTGGAGAGCTGCGCGCTGGCCTCGCTGGACGCGGTGCTCGGCGCGCTCGACGCGCTCGCGCGGCGCCCCGAGGCGCGCGAGCGCGTCGAGCCCCCCACCACGTTCGCGTCGGGGGGCGCGCTGCTCGAGGAGCACGCGCTGGCGCTGCTCGGCGAGGGGGGGCAGGGGCGCCAGACGCGGGTGATGGTCACGCTGCCCGCGGACGCGCGGAAGGGCGAGCTGAAGCGGCTGCTCGCGGGCGGCATGGACATCGCGCGGATCAACTGCTCGAAGGGGGACGCGGACGCGTGGGCCGAGCTCCTCGAGCGGCTGCGGAAGGCGGGGCAGGAGACCGGGGTCGCGTACAAGGTGCTCTGCGACATCGCCGGGCCCAACCCGCGCGTGAGCAAGATCGGCGGGGCGGCGCGCGTCACGCTCCCTGCGTCGGGCGAGCGGCCGAGGTTCTGGCTCTGCAAGGACGTGAAGCGGGCGCGCGCCCTGGCGGGCGGGGCCGAGGCCGAGGAGGCGCTCGCGGTCGGCTGCTCCATCCCGGAGGTCGTCGACGACCTCCGGCCCGGGCACAGGGTGTTCTACGACGACGGGCGGCTGGGCGGCACGGTCCAGGCCGTGACCGAGGGGGCCGCGCTCGTGGAGGTGGATTTCGCGCGGCAGGGCTCGGTGAAGCTGAAGCCTGGAAAGGGCCTGAACTTTCCGGACACCGAGCTCGGGATCCCGCCGCTCTCGCCGAAGGATCTCGAGGATCTCGACTTCATCGCGCGCCACGCGGACATGGTGGGGCTCTCGTTTGTTCGGTCTCCTTCCGATGTGGAGCGCCTCCAGGCGGAGCTCTCCGCGCGCGGGGCGGCTCACCTCGGGATCGTGCTCAAGATCGAGACGACGCCTGCGTTCCAGCAGCTCCCGCGGCTCTTGCTCACGGCGATGCGCAGCGAGAACGTGGGGGTGATGCTCGCGCGCGGCGACATGGCCGTCGAGATGGGGTTCGTGCGGCTGGCGGAGGTCCAGGAGGAGCTCCTGTGGCTGTGCGAGGCCGCGCTGGTCCCGGCGATCTGGGCGACGCAGGTGCTCGAGAGCCTGAACAAGACCGGCGTGCCGACCCGCGGGGAGGTGACGGACGCGGCGATGAGCTCGCGCGCCGAGTGCGTGATGCTCAACCAGGGTGAGAACCTCGTCGTGACGGTCGCCTTCGTTGTCGACGTGCTGAAGCGGATGCACGAGCACCAGGACAAGAAGCGGGCGCTGATGCGGCCGCTCAGCGTCTCGCGCCTCGACTGAGGCGGCGCGGGGGCCGGTCAGTCCACCGACGGCACGGTGGCGTCGACCCGGGTCGGCAGCCCGCGCGCGCCCGCCGGCGCCCGGAACGCGGCGCCGGACAGCTCCCGCCGCATGCACGTGGCCGCCTCGTCGTGGCGGGGGTCGGAGGCGCTGCCGATGATCGTCGGCACCACGATGTAGCCCTCGGCGTCGACGTTGAACTCCACCCGGACGGCGTCGGGCGGCAGCGTCTTGCCGTCCGGGCCGCGGCAGCGCTGCACGAGGTCCCAGTAGAGCTGCGCCCGCGCCGCCTTCTCGATCGCGGGGCTCGACATGTTGGCCGGCATCATGGGCGCGCCGATCTCGACGCGCGAGCGCGGGGCCGGGGTGGGGTCGGGCGCCGGGGCCGGCGGGGGCGCGGAGGGCGCCGGCAGGCCGGTGCTCGTGCCGATCTTCGCGAGGCTCGCGCCGTCGCCCGGCCTGGGCGCGGCCTCCCGCGCGGCGGCGAGGATCTCCTCGAGCGCGTCCGGCTCGGCGGAGCCCACCGCCGGCGCACCGCCTGTCCGGGGGTGGGCGCTGCGCTCGCTCAGGGACGGCGCGGCGCCGCGCGTCCAGGGGGTGTGAGCCCCGGCGTCGTCCTCCGCCGGCGGCGCGGGCTGGGGGCGCTCGCAGGCCGCGAGCAGCGGGAGCAGGACCACGAGCGCGGTGCGCACGGGGAGAGGGTCGATCGAATGCGCGTCGCGCGCAACGGCGTCCGCGGTGTAGCGTGGCCTCGCACGTCGATGCGCGCGCTCCTCGCGATCTTGCGGATCGGTCTTCGCTCGCTGCGCGAGGGGGGCGAGGCGCACATGTCGCAGGGGCCGGCGGGGGCGCAGGCGCCGTCAGAGCGCCGCGCGGCCCTCTCCGGAGGGCTGCGTCTCGCCCTCGTCGTGGCGCTCTCCTCGCTCGCGGGCGCCCTGTCCGGCCTCCTGCCGGCCATGGCCGGCGCGGCCCTCGGCGCCGTGGCCGGGCGCGCTGCGACGCCCTCCAGCGGCCTCGGCGGCGCGCTCGCCCGGCTGCTCGACGGCGCGCCGCCGTCCGCGGTGGTCCTCGCCGCGCTGGGGGCCACGCTCGCCTCGGCCTCGGCGGCGGTGCTGTCGAGCCGGAAGAGCTCCGAGCTCGCCGGCGACCTCACCGCCGCGCTCCGCGTCGCGCTCTTCCGCGCGGCGCTCTCCGCCTCGCCCCGGGACGTCGACGCCGCGGGGCGCGCCCTCCTGGACGCTCAGGCGGCGGGGCCCGCCGCGGCGCCCCGGCCGCCGGCCGGCTCCGGTGCGCGGCCCGCGCCGCACGCGCCGCCCGCGCGGGGCGCCGAGATCGTGCGGCTCGCGATCGCGCGCGACGCCGGCCTCGTCGCCGACTTCGGGGTCGCCTTCGCCACCGGCTTGCCCCAGGCGCTCGCGACGCTCGCGGTGCTCGCCGCGTCGCTCGTCTCGAGCGGCATGGCGCTCGTCCTCGCGGGCGGCGCGGCGCTCTTCGCGGCCTCGCGCCTCGCCGCGGATCGCGCCTCGGGCCGCGTTGCGCGCGCGATGCGGGAGATGCAGCACGCCGACACGGCCGTCTTCGGCGCCCTCGGCGAGGCGCTCGCGGGCGCGGAGGACCTGCGCCTGCTCGGCGCCCGCGCCCAGGCGGAGGGCGAGCTCGCCGGGGCGGCGCACCGGGTCGCGGACGCGCGCCGCCGCTTCGGCCAGGCGCTCGCGGTCTCGGGCCAGATCAAGGGCGTGCTCGCGGCGCTCTCGCCGCTCGTCATCGTGGCGGCGATCGCGGTCTCCCGCGGGGACGCCGGCGCGGGCGAGATCGGCGAGCTCCTGCTCGTTGTGCCGCTCCTGATGGCGCGCCTCGAGGCGCTCGACGCGCTCCGCGCCGGCTTCCTCGAGCGCGCCCCGCTGCTGCGCGCGACGCTCGCCCTGCTGCGCCTGCCGGAGCACCCGCCGCGTCCGGGCGGCGCCCCCGCGGCCGGCCTGGACGGCGGGGCCATGGGGCCTCTGGCGATCGTCTTCGAGCGGGTCACCTTCACCCCGCCGGGCGCGAGCCGTCCGGTGCTCGAGGACGTGTCGCTCTCCATTCCCGCCGGCGTGGTGGTCGGCGTCTGCGGCCGCTCCGGCAGCGGCAAATCGATGCTCCTGCGCCTGCTCCTGCGCCTGGACGAGCCGTCGTCGGGCGCGATCTCCGTGGGAGGCGTCGATCTCCGGCAGATCCCGCCCGAGCAGCTGCCGCGGCTCTTCGGCGTGGTGGGCCAGTCGGCGCGGCTGTTCGAGCGGAGCATCGCGGACAACCTCGCGCTCGGCCTCGCGCCTGCGCCCTCGGAGGACCGCATGCGCGAGGCGCTTCGCCGGGTGGAGCTCGACGAGCTGGCGGGGGGGTCGGACAGGCCGGCGGGGACGCGGCCGGCGCGCGGGATCGCGACCGAGGTGCGCACGTCGCCGCCGAGCCTGTCCGGCGGCGAGGCGCGGCGGTTGCTGCTCGCGCGGGTGCTGCTGCGCGAGCCGCGTGTCTTCGTGCTGGACGAGCCGGAGGCGGGCCTGCCGGGCGCGACCGCCGAGGCGCTCCTGCGCACGGTGTGCGAGGTCGCCGCCGGGCGCACCGCGATCGTTGTGACCCACGGGCCGCATCTCCTCAGGTCGACGTTCAACGTGCTGCTCGACGAGGGCAGGGTCGCGGCGGTGGGCACGCACGAGTCGCTGCGTGAGGGCTCGCCGCTCTACCGGTCGCTGCTGGCCGAGGCGCTGCAGCGCTCGACCCCTGTCCCCTGAGAGATCCCCTCAGGAGGAGGTGCTCGTCAGAGCTTGCTTGTGTCGAACACCATCAGGCGCATGACCCGCTTTCGCGCCTTCCCGCCGTCATGTGGAATGACTCCGGCCACAACGCGGGATGAGGGCTGAGAGCGCCAGCGCTGGCGGCTCGAGCCTCCAGCTGCGCCGATCGAGCCGTCTCCCCGCGCGTCCCTGCGCGGGGCCGCGGGCGAAATCGCCGCGATCTCACGCCGGCACACGCCGTGCACTGTGCTCTGCCCAGGGTGCGTGTCGAGCTCCTGTCCGTGACCCCGACGCGCTTTGCCACCGCCTGACCTCTCGGCGCTCCTTTCCGCGCCTCGCGAGGATGAATCATTCGACCTTCAGGGCCAGGCTCGGCTGGTCCAGCCCCCATGTCCCGCAAGGAGAAGCCCATGTTCGCATCGTCACACCGCTCGACCAGCTGCGTCTTCGTTCACGCCCTCGGGGCCCTGTCGCTCGTCGCCGCGACGGCGGGGTTCAGCACACCGGCTCAAGGTGCACAGCTGAATGTCGATGAATACGAGGATCAGATCCGGAGCCGCTTCGGAAGCACGAAGGGCTATTCCACGACGCTCGTCCGCACGACGGGGTTCCGCTATGGCGTGTCCGGTGGAGCGGCGACCCACTCCGACGCGATGACCTGGAATGTCCTCGCGAACGTGGGCAGCGCGACGAAGATGGTCGGCGGGCTCTTGCTCGTGAAGGTGCTGGAGGAGCAAGGGAAGAGCACCCCGCAGGTGCTCAGCTTCCTCGACAGCGAGATCCGCCACTACCTGCCCGCGGTGGTGAAGAACGCGCTCCCGGTCGAGAACCGGAAGATCACGTTCCGCGATCTCCTCCAGCACAGGTCCGGCATCCGAGGAGGGGATCCGGCGAACCCCTTCGTTCAGCTCCTGGTCCCGGTGGAGGACAGCGACTACGGCGTCCGGAGCTACCACAACATCAACAGCAAGCTGCTCACGTACCTGGGCCCCATCGTCGGGAACCCGGCCAACCTGCCGGCGATCAACAACGCCGTCGCGAGCAACGGGTGGAGCGCGACGGGGGACGACATCATCCAGGCCATGGGCTGGTGGTACGAGACGTTCGTCCGCCACTACATCTTCGACCCGGTCGACCCCGGCCTCGCGGCCACCTGCGACCCGGATCCGAACTCCGCCGGCACCCTGGTCAACGGGTGGACGATCGCGGGGGCGTACACGACGAAGACCGATCCGTACGCCGGCGTCATCTACAACTCGAAGCTCCTCGCAGGGCACTGCAAGGCGCAGGGCGGCTGGTACTACTCGTCGAAGGCGTTCGCCTCGATCTTCCAGTACCTCGGGCACAGCAGCGGATTCATCAGCCCCTCGACCTACGACGCGCTCTATTCGCCCACGGGCTCCTCGACCACGCGGAGCAATCGGCTCGTCTGGTCCAGCGAGATCGCGAGCGCGAAGCTCGAGGACCTCTACGGCTGGAAGGCGAGCCCCTACCATGGCGGCTCGCACCCGGTGAACCGCAGCGGGAGCGTCCCGAACGCCTTCAGGACGACCCACGCCCGCTCCGCGGTCATCCGCCTGCCGTCGGGCTACCACGCCGTGGGCATCGTCAACTCCGGCGAGATGTCGTCGGGGGACATCGCCACCGAGCTGAAGAACGCGTTCGCCAACGCCCTGGAGTAATCCTCGGATGAGGAAGCGCCGCCTGCACGGCGATCAGGCTCGCCAGTGGTCGGACCGCTGGACGGCGAGCGTCAGGCTATCGGGTGATCCGCTGATGAAGAGCCGGGGCCGGAAGGCGCGCAGCCGCGCCGAGCTCTCCTCATCGAAGTCCGCGACGTCCGCGAGCAGCCGCGCGCTCCGCAGCCGAGGCGACGTGAGGAGCGCGATGAGGATGTGCGTCTTCAGCGGCACGAACATCAGGTCGAGGATCTCGAGATGGGGGAGCGCGGCCCGCTCGGCGAGCTCCTGCCCACAGGCGTCGTCGAACGCCGTCTCGCCGAGATCGAGCGCGCGCAAGCTCCAGGGGCTCGACCCCTCGCCGATATGCCGGAGCGCCGCCGTGGAGACGTCGCAGCTCCACAGCGAGAGCTCCCGCAGTCGACGCGCGACAGGGCTCTCGACGAGGACGCGCGCCGCTGCGTCGGCCACGTCGCACGCGCCGAGGGCGAGCCGCTGCAGACCGTCGAGCGCCCCCGACGCGAGGAGCGCCTCCAGGCCGCGACCGAGGGCCTCCTCGAAGCCCAGGTTGAGCTGCTCGAGGCGGGTGCGCGGAGGGCGCGAGGCGTGCTCGGCCAGCGTCACCATCCCCGCCTCGGCGAGGCCGCACGACCACAGCGTCAACCCGCGGACGACAGGGAGCGCCTCGAGCAGCGCGGCGAGGAGGAGCGGCTCGGTCTCGAACACGGGTTGCTCGTCGCAGGACAGCGCGAAGCCCTCGAGACACGCGAGCAAGGGGCGTCCCTGCGCGAGCAGCGACTCGAGCGCCTCTCGGGGTCGCGCCACATCCTTGAGGCGGAGGGTGCGGGGCGCGAGGTGAACGAGGCTCCCCAGGGCGTCGCCGAGGGGCTGCGTGCTCCCGTCGAAGTCGAGCTCGAGGTCCGGCGCGCAGACGAAGGAGCACGCCGCCAGCCGCCCCACGGCCCCCACGAGGTCTCCGCCGACCGACGACGGGACGAAGAAGGCCCAGCACCACTCGCCGGAGACGTGCTCATCGAGCCCGTGCGCGCGCTTGAGGTCGGCCTGGAGGACGTTGCGCCGGCGGAGCAGCTCCAGCTCTTCCCGCGGCGAGCGCTCGAGGAACCGCAGCTCGATGGCCACGAGCTCGGCGCGCGGATCACCCGCCGCAGCCAGGAGCTCGCCGTAGCGCCGCCATGCCTCCACGTCACGCGGCGGACGAGCGGCTGCCTCGGTCGGCCCCCGGCTCCTGGGATCGTCGGCGCGCAGCCGCGACTCGAGCGCGCGCAATGGATCGGACTTCGGCACGTCGTGCTCCTTTCTTCCGCGGTTGCCGACATTGTACCGGGTAGGGCGCACCGCGGTCCGCTTCCCCAGGCCGTGCGGCCGCAGAAGCACAGCTCCACGAAGATGCCGGGGTGTCACCTCTCACTGTCGAGCATCGCCACATGGGCTTCCGAGTAGCGCAGGCGAGAGCAGGCTTCCGCAAGCGGCGATAGCCGCGGGCCTCAGCCACGCTGAGACGGGCTCGGAGCGCGCGGCCTGAGACGGGCTCGGCAATGCTCGAACACGGAGCTTCACGCGATCGGCTCGGATCTCGTGACGCGCGGTTACGCGCAGCAGGAAAACGACGCGGCCGGTGCGATTCGAGCGAAGGACGACCGAGGTTGCCGGCATCCACCAGCTGACCGTCAGGTCTTCATGCGGGCCAGTCTCTCGAGGCGGTTCGTATCTCGCACGCTGGGAGCGGAAATCATGAGACAGTCGTACCTTGCCTTGGCGAAATTTTTCTGTGTCGCGGCCATGGTCATGGCCCCGTCGGCCTGCGGCGGCGGCGAGGGCCCGGGTTCCGAGCCGGATCTCGACATCGAGCGCTCGGATGTGGGGGCGCCGCTCCAGGGAGGCGCCGGCAGCGGTAGCTGCCAGCTGCCCGACGGTCCACTCTCGTTCAACGAGCTCAAGGGCCCGCTCGAGAACCTGCCGGTCGACTGCGTCCCCAGCTGGACCGAGGCGCAGCTGAGCGATGGGTTCGAAGCGATCCGCGACACGCGGCTCGCGGAGCTCGCCTTGCCGGAGCAACCCGGCTTTCCGCGGCGGATTTCCTGGCTCGAGGCCGAGAACGGCTGCCAGGACCGGGCCCCGGCGGCGACCTACTTCCTCACCCAGTGGGGGTATCCGACGCCCTGGTTTGCCAGAGTCCACTCCAGGGTGAACATCGGATTGACCCTGGCGACCGAGAACGAGCCGGACGGCTCGGTGTCGTGGAGCGCCCACGTTGCACCGGTGGTCCGGGCCGGCGGGCAGCTCATGGTCCTCGACCCCGCCATCGAGCCGGATGGACCTCTCCCGATCGCGGAGTGGCTCTCTCGGTTCGTCGCCAGCGAGGTCGACGTGGCGGTGTGCCGCGATCACGCTGACCAGAGCGGGTGTTTCGACGCGGTGCCGAAGGTGCCGTCGCTTCCCAGCATGACCGGCCCTCAGGGACTGCGCAGGCGGCTGACCACCGAATGGCGCGTCCAGGAGCTCCTCGGACGCGATCCGTACCGCTCCCTCGGCGACTGCCCGCCGTGGGCCGACTGCCCCCCCGAGCCCGCGCCCGATCCGAACCTGCCGCCGACCATCCGTGGGTTCGCGTCGGACCGCGACCTGCTCGTCTGGTATCCCATCCATGTGATCGGCGACAACTTCGTCGAGGGCCTGACGACCGTGCGCATCACCGGGAACGGTATCGACGCGCTGGCTCCCATCTCCAAGATCAACAAGCGCAGGATCCTGATCGAGGAGTCGTATCCGTCCGGCGTCTATCAGGTGACGGCGTCGAACGGAGCGCACGCCAGTCAGACCGTGTCGCTGACGATCGATTGAGCCGGAGAACCGGGCACGTGCGCCGGTAGGAGCGCGACGCTCGGCCGGGCGCGGGCGCGGCTGGGGCCGGCGACGTCGAAGGGGCCCGTGTGGCGCACGAGGCGCTCGGGCGGCTGCTCGGAGCGCCAGCACTCCACAGGGCGAAGCCGGGGCCGATGTCGCCGACCTCGCCCGGGAGCGTGGGCGGAGGGGGCGATGATGTCCGCTGTCTTGCCCCCTCCGCACCGGCCTCCTCGAGGCAGAGCACGTTAGGCTCGCCAGCGCCCCCAGGGCCCTTGTGTTCGCGGTTCGGCCGAGCACCTCGACGCCGGCGAGCGCTCCGCCCCGAACTTGCTGGCATCCCGAAGTTCCGAGCTACACGGGCCGGCGTCGGGCGAGCCCCCCAGCCGCCGTGCGAGGTGTACGTGCTCAGGCGAGCGGCTTCGGGCGCCGGTCGGCCCGACGCAGGGGTGCAGAGAGGACGTGGGGCGAACCGGTATCGCGATAGACGACGAGTCCAGTGACGCCGCTTATCGCCGCCGCGAGGAAGCACCACACCGAGACGAACCCCGCCCGGTAGAGCGCGCCGATCAGCGCGAACGAAGCGGCCACGACGACAGCGAGGAGCGACGTGCCGCGCACCGATGACAGCACGAGCGGCGCGATGATGAAGGCTGCATACACGTAGGCCACGAACGGCTTCAATGGCGCGTCGATCTGGACCCAGTAGTAAAGGTTATCGAAGGCGATGCATGCGTCCGACTCGCGGAGAGACGCGCACCCCAGCAGATAGAGGCCGAGGACCGCTCCGCCAGCCGACAGCGCCATGAGCGCGCGCCGCCGAGCTCGCGCGAACTCGATGGGCACGAGCGCGCCCGGGACGTAGGCCGGCCATACGAACAGGGCGAAGAAGAGGAAGACGCGCGCGAACGACGTGTCGCCCCTCCCGAAGGGAGCGTCACGGAGCGCCAGCCACACGGCGCCCTCGCACGCTTGCTGGATGGCGAAGAGGAGCGGGATGGCAGCGACAGGCAGGTGGGCGCGTGATGGCGCCGAGCGGAGTGTGAGGACGCCGATGCCCGTCAGCGCGGCCGCCGCCGCGAAGCTCGCTTGCGCCGAGAAGCACACTCAGCCGGCCTCCGACCCAGCGGACGGCGCCTTGTTCACCGGCGCGACCGCCGCGACAGCGGCGCCGTTCGACGCCGCCACGGCGGTCACTGCTTTGCTGCTCGGGGGCGCCTCGGCACGCGGCGGATCGTGCGGCATGAGCTTCCCGACCCACGAGTCCACCATGGACGAGAGGAGCAGGAAGACTTTCGTCGAGAACATCCCCGACAGAAAGCCGAGCAGGGAACCCGTCGCAGGGGTCGTGTACGCGGTCAGGTTCGTTCCGCTGAAGGGGATGCACCCGCCGCTGAGCGCGAGGTAACAGACGATGCCGCCGCCGACGGCCCGGAAGAGCGTGCGGAACGCGTCGTCGTGCTCGTCGTGCTCGTACTCTCCGGGCAAGTAGAGCCGGACGAGGGCGCCGCTGACGGCGGCGCCGCCGATGGCGGCAACGACGATGAGGACCGCGAACACGTCTCCGCTGGAGCGTTGCTCGGCTGTCCTCTTGAGGAACAGCGCCGCGGCAAGGTCTCGAAGCCCGTCTTGCTCCTGGCCGTCGCACGTGACCTCGACGCTTCGGGTCGCGGCGAGTTCGCACAGGATCTCCTTGAGCGGTCGCGTATTCGGCCTGATCGAGCCACCGAGGATGAGCGTGGTAATACGCGCCTTCAGCCCCTGCAGCTTCGTCCTTTCCCTGTCGAGAACCTCCTTTTGCGTGTTGGACGCTTCACCGCGATCGTCGCCCATCACGGCGAGCGCAGCCGCGAGCTCCTTGTCGCGGGCGGTCAGGACGGCCAGGACCTTTTCACGACGTTGCAGCTCCTCGATGGCGAGGATGCCGATGATTGCGATGTAGATGATTGCAAGCCCACGAAGGACGCGCCCCGTCCATCGCCAACCCCAGCGCTTGTCGCGGAGGGTGCTCGCAGCGCCGCGGGTATGTGAGCCGCGCTTGCTCTTTTCGTTGTCCGCCGCGGCCATGTCGGACGGAACGTCCGCGTGCGCTTCGACGTGCGCGTCCTTCGTCGAAGGTCGCTCGGCGCCTTGGTTCATTTCGCCCCCCATGCTGAGGGTACATTATGCGTCACTTCGGCGTAATTGGAATGAATATTCGCCATTCGCACGGTTGGGTCGCCTGCTCACGCCCGGCCGCGCGCCGTGTCCGGGCGGGACGTACTGCACGTCGCCGAGTTCGGCGACATGCGCGCTCTCGCGGTCGACGAACGTGATGTCCGCCCTATCCGGTCCCGGGCGGACGGCTGGCCGTTCGACTGCATCGACGAGACCGCGATCGAGATCGCCGCCGGACAGAGCGCGACCTTCCATTGGACCGGTCTGCTGTACGAGCCCCAGCAGATGCCGATCGCCTGCGCGGCGCAGCCGGACAATCCATTCGCCGAGGACTGCCCGCGCGCCGTCGCCGTGCAGCCCGGAGCGTTCGAGATCGCCCTCGAGCTCTTCGGCGCGGCCACGTGTGAAGGCGTCCTGTGCTCGTCCCCCATCGATCCGTTCACCGTCGAGCAGGGGTTCACGTACCCGGACGACACGGCGGTCGCGATCGCAGTCGACTGACGTCGCGACGTCAAGCGAGCCCGCAGCGCACGGAACGAGCACCCTCCTCCCGTTCCACGAGACGCCAGGAAGGTCGACATGCCGGTGGAAGCCGGGCTCGGCGTGAGGCACGAGCCTGCGGAGCCGGTGCCCGGCCCACGGGCGAGCGGGGGGCCGCCCACCTGAGCCGGTGCACCTCGGGACGTGCGCTACTCCCCGGCGGCGGGCTCTCCATCGGCAGAGATGCAGCCGACCGGCAGACCGAGCGCCGCAGCGAGCGACCCTGTGATGAACTGACGAAGGTTTCGAGACATGCTCACCTCTCCGAGATCCGAGCTCCACGCGTGTCGATGGGCGCCGGATCGTGAAAGCGGTTTCTCGACTGGACCGTAGCGGCGCGGAGCGCGCTCGAGAGCGCGGGAGAAAGCTCGTCTCGAAGGAAGCCCCTCATCTCCTACCTGCGACCTGACCGGTCAACTCAATTCCACCGCGAATAAGTATTTCACCGTCAAGCAAGGCCCGCGACATGTCACCAGTTTCCCACGGTGGGATCCTGTCCGACAACAATGGCGCGAGCGTCAGAGAATCTCGTCGCTGAGCGGAGCACCATGGCACGATCATCTCTCCCTCGCCTTTGGGCGCCTTGGCGCCTTGGCGTTCAATTCCGGCTTCCCGTTGCGAGCGCCTGCGCGCGGAGCTCGGCGCCCACCGGCGTGAGCCCCCGCGCGGCTCCCGTGCGAGCGCGGCGTCAAGCCGACAGCGCGTCGGCCATGTGATCCATGAACGCGCGGATGCGGTTCACGTTCCTCAGCTCGGGGAGCGTGAGCAGCCAGAGATCGCGGTCGAACGCGGGGTCGATCGGGCCGATGCGCGCGAGTCGCGGGTCGCCGTCCGCCGCCATGCAGGCGAGGAAGTGCGCGCCGATCCCCGCGGCGACCGCCTCCTGGAGCGCCATCGAGCCGAAGTCCACCCGCATCGCGATGCGCGCGCCCGGAACGTTCGCCGCCAGCCACGCGTCGAGCCAGCGCGGGTCGAGCCGCTCGTCCCAGTGGATCCAGGGGAAGTCGGCGTAGCGCGCCGGCTGCCCCGCGCGCTCCGCGAGGCCCTTGCTCGCGTACACGGCGAACTGGACGCGGCCGACCTTGCGCCCCACGAGGTGCTCGGGGGGTGAGCTCGTCATGCGCAGCACGACGTCGGCCTCGCGGCGCGGCAGGCTGACCTCGCTGTCGCCGGAGGCGACCGTCAGCTCGACGCCCGGGTAGCGCTCGGTGAACGACGAGAACGCCGGCTGGTACACGCGAAAGAGCATATCCATCGTGGAGACGCGGAGCCTTCCCTGGAGCTGCGCGTCCCGGCCGAGCACGCGCGCCTCGAGCGCCAGCAGCTCGGCCTCGGTCCGCTCGGCGACCTCCACCACGTCCTGGCCCGCCGCCGTGGCCACGTAGCCGTCCGGCGTCTGCGCGAAGAGCAGCACCCCCAGGCGCTCCTCGAGCGCCCGGATGCGGCGCGCCACCGTCGTGTGGGTCGTCCGCAGCGCGACGCCGGCGCGGCTCAGCGTGCCGTGCCGCGCGAGGGCGAGCACGTGCCGCAGGTCGTCCCAGTCCACCTGTGCATCCTTGCACACCGAATCTGCGGATTCAACCATCGGCTGAACGAACGCGAGCCGCTACGTTCATCGCATGAGGCACCCGGAACACACCCTCTCGACGCCGCCCGCCGCGATCCACCCGCCGCCCCGGGACATGGAGCGCCTCCTCTCGGCGCTGTGGGTCTTCGCGATGTTCAACTACCTCTATGCCGACGTCGTGGGGCTGATGGACTCCACGATGCTCGCGCAGTTCCTGCGCGGCCAGGTCGACTCGCTCCGGATCACCCGCGAGTTCCTCCTCGGCGCAGCCGTGCTCATGGAGATCCCGATCGCGATGACGCTCCTGTCGCGCGTCTTGCCGCATCGGGCCAACCGGTGGGCCAACATCGTGGCCGGCGCCGTCAAGACCGCGGTCGTCGCGGCGACGCTCATGATGGGTCCCGCCGCCGGCTATTATCTCTTCTTCGCGACGATCGAGATCGCGTGCACGACGCTCATCGTGGTGCTGGCCTTCCGGTGGAAGCCGCGCCCCGCGAGCGAGGCACGAGCCCGAGGCCCCGGCGTCCCTGCGGCGCGGCTGGAAGAGGGCTGGTCCTGAATCGGAGCAAGCCAAGAGACGCCGAGAGAACCCGTCTCCCGGCGCCTCCAGCGCCCTCCCGTCTCGGGGGCTCAGCGGCGCGCCGGCGCCGCGCTCCTACGCCTTGCCCGTGACCTTGTCCCAGGCGTGCCGCACCGCGGCCTTCATGTGCTCCAGGTCCCGGGGTTGCGCTCCTCCCACGCCTTGCCCGCTTCCATCTCGATGGTCGTCCAGTCGTGTCCCTTGAAGTTCTGGGACGTGCCGAGCTGGTAGCCGAACAGATACGCCGGCGCGACCTGCTCGTAGGCATAGCCGTGCTTGGAGTAGGCGCCCGTCTGGTAGTGCTGCCGGAAGTCGGTGTCGTACTGCTCGTACCCTCGCGCGCCGTTGCTGCGCTCGGCCGCGCTGACCGGCTCGACCTGGACCTCGGTGTGACGCAAGGTCTCCCGGATCTGCTCGGTCCTCTGGGTGACCGCCTTGCTGACGACGACCTCCTCGATGACGCGCGCCTTCTTCGCGACGACCGCCTCCTCGTCGGTCTCGACGAGCTCCACGGTGCCGGACTGGAAGGTGTCGAGCGCCGCCGGCTGAACCGGCCGATCCACCGGGTGCCGCTCGACGTGGACATGCTCCTCGCGCAGCCTCACCGACTCCTGGATCGGCTGCTCGACGAGGCGGCTCGACACGCGCACGCCCCCGCGGTTCACCTCGCGCTTGCCGACCTGAAGCTCCTCCTCGATCACGGGGACGGCGACCTGCTCCTGCAGGACGTCGGCCCGGAGGTCCTCGGTCTTCGCGGTCGAGGTGGCGGTCTTCGCGGTCGAGGTGGCGGTCTTGGTGGTCTGCTGGGACTTGCTCAGCTGCTGAGAACGCTGGGACGGGGACATGGAACGTTCGCTGTGATTCATGACGTGACCTCCAGGGTCGGTGGGGTCCCTCTGGACCGTTGTCCCCCGCGCTGCGCGCGAGGGTGGGGTTCGTGGCTCGGGGCCCGGGACGCCGGAGCCCCTCGAAAGCTCTTCACTCGCCGTCGCGCTCGCGGGGGGAGATGCGCTCCACCCGCACGTCGTCGCTCCGGAGAGTGACGCGCTCCAGCGGGCTCATCTCGACCGCGCGGACCCGGGTGATGCGGAGCTCCTCCTTTAGCACCAGGCGCTTCTCGACGAAGAGCACCTCCTCGACGACCGGCACGATCAGGGTGTCGCCCTCCTGCCGGGTCGCGGGCGGCTCCGCCACCACCTGATTGACGGCGACGCGCTCCACGACGACGCGCTCGCTCACGAGCGGCTCCTCGACGGTCTCCAGCCGCTCGTGAACCTGCTTTGTGATGCGGACGCGTCCAGACTCGACCGTGCGCTTCTGCACCTCGAGCTCCTGCGCGACGACAGGCACGATGAGCTCGTCGGAGATCTCTGCTCTCTTATCGGTCGGTTTCTGGCTGTTGATCGAGTCCTGCACGGTGCCCCGGTGCGCTCCACGGAGCGCGGTTGATCGTCGGTGACGCGCTCTCGACGAGCGCTCCCGGTTGCCCCCGGGTCTGGAGCACGGTCCGGGCCAACTGCGGCCGCAGGCGCCGAGGCGCCGCGCGACAACGCGCTCTCCCCTGTGCGGGCCGCGCCGCGCGAGGCATCGCGCCACACGTGAGACATGAAGATGTGTTTACAAAGTGCCTGTCGCCGCGAATTGTTGCCACGAAGCGCGACGTCGGAGGCGATGACCAGAAGGCCACAGGTGAGGCCGCAACGCGGTTCAGATCAGGGCGTACCGCGAGCCGCGCCGATCGGGCGTCACAGCGCGGCTCGCTCGCCTGGCTGTGCTGTTGTGGAGATCGGCCGCTTGCGTGGAGTCCCTGCATCGCAGGGGCCGCCCGCTCGTCTGCACGGCTTCACGGATCGCAGGGGCCACCCGCCTGCACGGCAGGGCGGGCGAGCTGCTCCGCACCGCTGCCGGCGCGGAGCACGTCCTGCGGCACGTCCGCCGGGATGCCGGGCGGGCGGCCCGCGAGCCCCCGCGCGAGGTAGACGAGGATGGACACGGTCCCCCAGGCGAGCGCGAACGCGACGCCCGCGTCGACGATCGCGCGGTAGGGCGGGGACATCTGCCGGACGAGCAGGATGAGCGCCACGATGCCCGCGATGAGCACCCACGTCGCGATCAGCCGGCGGCGCGTCGTGTGGAAGAGCGCCATGCAGTAGAGCGGCGCCAGCGCCACATGCAGGGGCCGACGGTGCTCCGCGAGGTGGAGCGCGCGCGCGATCACCCGCGGCGAGAAGCGCCGCTGAAAGCCGCGATACCCCTCGAAATAGGCGATCACGACCGTCCAGGCCGCAAGGAGGATGAGCTGGGCTGTCGTGAGATCGTGGGTTGTCAGGATGCGAACCGCCGTGGCCGCGAGCCGGTAGATCGCCTCGACCAGGACGGCCACGACGCCGAGGACACCCCAGAGGACGACGGCGAGACGGAGCCGCTGCTCGCGGACGGACGGGCTCATCGCGCCCGCGCCGGATCGAGGGGCCTCGCGGCCGTGAACCGCGATCCGTCGGCCGCGTGCGCGGTCGATCGCTCCGGACGGTGCGCGGGGCAGCCGAATCGCCGCATGTCCTTGCATGCTAGGAGAGGAGCAGGGCACGTCAACCGGAACCTCGCCGGGGCGGGAGGGCGGCCCGCCGCGCCCGCCGGCGGCGCTGTCCGGGGGGCAGCGGCTCGGCGCGGGCGTCATGGCGGTTCGCTCGAGGGCCCTCCGGCGGTAGCATCGCCGCCCCATGCCGTTCGCCGACCGCTCCGCGCCGGGCGCCCCGCCCGCCCCGGCGCGGGCCCTCCCGCCCCACCCGCACGCGCTGCGCTCGCCGCTCGCCCCGTTCACCGCGCGCCTCCGCGATCTGCTCGCGACCGTCGAGTCGGCGGCGCTCCTCGGCGCGGTCGAGGCGCGCGTGCGCGGGCTCGGGGAGCACCTGCGCTTCGCCTGCCTCGCGGTGCCGTGCTCCGAGGCGCTCGTCGCGGTCGAGATGGAGGCGCTCGGGCGGCTCACGGTGCCCGTCGTCGCCGACGCCGCCGGCTTCCGCGCCCCGGGCGCGGAGCTGCCGCCGAGCGGCACGCCGTTCGCGTTCCTGCTCGGCGGCGGCGGCGGGCACGCGGTGGGGCTGTCCGACGGCGACCCGATGATCGCGCCGCTCCGGCCGCTGCTGGCCGCGGCGCCGACGGCCGCGATCTTCGTGCCGATCCGCGTCGGCGCGGCGACCGTGGGCGGCGCCGCGCTCTTCTCGCATGACGCTCCCCTCGGAGGGAGGGAGCTCGACATGGCCGAGCGGCTCGCCGAGGTCCTCGCGCTCACCGTGGAGTCGTTCCGCACCGAACGGGTCGTCTTCGAGCTCTTCGCCCGCGCGATGCCAGACCTGCTCGCGCAGGCGCCGGGCCAGTCGGCGCAGGAAGGAGCGGCCCCGCCGCCGACCTCGCTCCGCGCCGCGCTGGAGCGGCACATCCACGCGCTCCGCCTCACGCCCGAGTACCGCCGCCGCCTGGAGCTCGCGGCGGTGGTGGGGAGGCTCGCCGAGCACGGAGAGGCCGAGGCCCGCCTCGCCCTCGACCTCCTCGCGCGGATCGACGCCTACGCGCGCGGCGCCGGCGGCGCACAGGGGCCGCTCGCCGAGGGGGAGGGGAGCGCGGCGTGACGGCGCCCCCTCCGGCAGGACCGGGCGGAGACCTCGACGACGCGGCGCGCGGGGAGGCGCGCCGCGGCGCCGGCGTGCGCGTCGCGCTTGTCGACTCCGGCGTCGACGCGTCGCACCCCGCGCTGAGCACGGCGGCGCTGCGCCACGTGGCGCTGGTCCGCCGCGGCGGCGCGCACGAGGCCGCGCCGTGCGCGCCGGGAGACGTCAGCGGGCACGGGACGGCGTGCGCGGGCATCGTCCACCGCATGGCGCCCGGGGCCGAGATCACGAGCGTCCGCGCGCTCGGCGAGGACGGGCGATGCTCGCGCGAGGGGCTCATCGCCGCGCTGCGCTTCTGCGTCCGCGAGCGCTTCTCGGTGGTCAACCTGAGTCTCGGTATCGACATCCCGAGGAGCGCGCCGCTCCGCCCCGGCGACTACCGGTCCCTCGTCGAGCTCTACGAGGTCGCGGACGCGGCCTACACGGCAGAGGTCGTGCTCGTGGCCGCCGGCCCGAACGCGGCGGCGTTCCGCACCTATCCAGGGCGCTTCAAGTCGCTGATCGGCGTCGGTCGAGGGCCCTTCCAGGACCCGGAGGCGCTCCGGAGCGAGCTCACGCTGGACCATGAGATCCTCGCGCCCGGCGAGGAGGTGCTCGCGCCCGCGCCCGGCGGCGGAGAGCGGCGCTGGACCGGAACCTCGTTCGCGGCGCCCCACGTGACCGCGCACGTGGCGCGGATCCGCGCGGCCCGGCCGGAGCTCTCGATCGAGGCGGTGAAGGCGGCGCTGCACGAGCTCGCGCGCGGGGCGGGGAGGAGCGCGGGGGCGACGGCGGCCGGGGAGGGCACCGCGGCGGCGCGAGCGGCGCCGGGGCGCGCGGCCGCGGAGGAGTGGGAGGACGGCCGTGCTCCCGCTTGACCCGCTCGACGAGAGGATGTCGCCGCTGTCGCGGCTGCTCCGGAGCGCGCCGGGCGCCGAGGTCCGCGCCGAGCTCGACGGCGTTGAGGCGCGCCTCGGGGAGGCCGGCGATCCAGCGGCGGCGCGGGCTGCGCTGCCTTCCGGAGGGCCGCTCCTCGCAGCGGCGCTCGGCTTCGGGCGGGGCGCGCTCGCGCTGCGCGAAGGGGCGCTGGACGCCGCGGTCGTGCTGCTCGAGGGCGCCGCCGCGGCGTTCGACCGGGAAGGCGAGGCCGAGGCCCGGGACCTCGCCCGGTGCGAGGCGGTGCTCGCGCGGCTGCGCCGTGACGCGCGGTCGGCCTGCGCCTCCGCCGTCGCGGAGCTCGACGCCATCGCGGGCGCAGGCGACGCGGGGCGCCGAGCCGCGGTCGTGGCCGGCCACTACCGCGGCGCGGCCGAGCGGATCGTCGGCGACGCGGCGGGCGCGCAGCGCACGCTGCTGTCGGCGCTGCGCCGGTCGGAGCCGTTCCTCGGCGAGCGGGCGCAGATCCTGAACTCGCTGGGCACGCTCTACGTGACCCTCGGCGCCCACGGCGCGGCCGAGGCGCTGCTGGAGCACGCGGCCGAGCTCCACCGCCGCCGGGGCGACGCGGTGGGCGAGGCGATCGCCTGCGGCCAGCTCGGCGCGGCGGCGCTCGGGCTCGGGGCCCTCGAGCGCGCCCGCGCGGCGCTCCAGCGGCAGGAGTGGCTGTGCGCGCGCCTCGGTGACGCGTTCGGTCGCGCCCGGGCGCTCACCTTCCTCTCGGAGCTGGCGCTCGATCTGGGCCGCGCCGACGACGCCCTCGCGCTCGCGGCCTGCGCGCGCGACGTCGCCGCGGGCGCCGCGCCGCCGCTGCGGACCTGGATCGCCTACGCGGCGCGGGCCGCGGGGCGCGCGCGGCGGGACCTCGGCGATCCCGGCGCGGCGGCGGCGCTCGAGGAGGCGGGCGCGCTGTTCCGGGAGCTCGGCCATCCGCTCGGGGAGGCGCTCGCCGCGTGGGACCGTGCGTCGGTAGAGGCGCTCGCGCCCGCGGAGTCCGCGGCGCCGGTCGACTGGTTCTCCGCGGCCTGGTCGCTCGGCTCGCTGGGGCTGCCGGCGCGGGTGGCGCAGCTGCTCCGCGAGCGGCTGGAAATCGAGGAGGCCGCGCCGGCGCGCGAGAATGGCGGGTCGGCGCCGGACGGCGGGCTCCGCGAGCGGGCGCTCGCGGCGGCGGCGCAGGCGTCGCCGCATGTGGCCGTGCAGCGCGAGGTCGAGCTCGTCTACGACCGACCCGACGACCTCACCGTGGTTGCCGCCCGCCGGACCGCGGCGCATCGCAACCTGGGTCGCCTCGGGGCGCTGACGCTCGCCCCACCGGGGCTCGTCGTCGCCGCGATCGCAGCCTCGCACGTCGGCGCCCGCGGCCTCGCACTCCCGCCGGAGCGCGCGGCGGCGGCCTGCGTCGCCGATCTGCCCGGCCTCGCGGTCTGGCTCTGGCCGGCGGCTATCGCGCCGGTCGCCATCGGCCGCGATCTCGACGATTTGCGTGCCGCGCTCGGCGAGCCGCTGCGCACCGCCCTAGCGCTCGCGCCGTTCGGCCGCGTGCTCTGCCCGCCCTTCGCAGGCGACGCCGGCGCCGAGCTCGAAGCGGTCGAGGTCGGCGCCCTGCTGGCACTGACGGCATCGCTCGCACCGGGCGAGCTGCGCCTGGATCCGCGGCTGGGCTGGGACGGTGAGGTTGGCGCGACCTTGGAGGCCCTGGGGTTCGTTGTCACGCGTTGAGGGCGTCCGCAATGAGCCGGGTGACCCACCTGGGTTGAGTCATCTATTTTCATTGATCTGAGCTGAGCTGAGCTGCCCGACCCGGGTTGACCCATCGACCCCTTTCTCGACGCGACCCGGATTGACCATCGGCCGGGGTCGCCGCCAACCGCTAAGGAGCGGTACCGCTCGGTCAAGCAGCCCCTACAACCCTTCGCCCCTTCGCTCCTGGCGTCGCCTCGTACGCGCTCGGCGCGCCATGACTCATGCACAACCATTCACGCAACGCTGCGCGAAGGAGTTGTCGCTCGCTCCGCCTTTTCAAAACAAACGGTCCCCACGACAGCGCGTCGCAGGTGTCGCGCGCCCGTGCGCACCTCGCTGTGTAGCGCACCCGCGCAGCGCCTACACCACCAGCACGACATCGGTCACGCTGGCGCCGTGGAACGTGCGCATCCACCACGTCCCCGCCGGGAAGACGACGCTGCGTATTCCGGCACGCCAGCGTTCGAGCGCCGCGCGGTACGACGCGCGAAACGCCCGCACAGCGGCACCAGCGATTCGCCATGCGTCACCCTGATCACGGCCCACCGCGAACGTCGGATTGCGATCGCGCAGCGCCTCGAAGCTCGTGGCCCGCTTGCAAGGGGAGACCTTGCTGGCTCGCTCGGCGCCAAGGAAACGGAGTCCCTGCCGCCGCGCCTCGGCATGTGCCTGCGCTTCCAGTCGCTCGAGCTCGGTGGTGACCTCGCGGCGGAACGCTTCCGCGCTGTCCTGCTCTATGACCGGGGGCAGCGCGAGCGGGAGCGTCACTTCCTTGGGCCACTGTGGGTTTTCCGGGTCGAGATAGGCCGAGGGCCGTATCGCGTGCAGCACGCCGCGACCGAGCTCGCCCACGTCCACCTTGGCACCGGGCCACTCGTTCGCATGCTGGACGAGGCCAGCGGCCACAGGATTTGCAAGGACGTACGCGATTTTCTCCACCAACGCTGCGCGGGTCAGCAGCCGCACCGCGCTCGTGGGCTCGTGGTCCCACACCGGACCTTCCCACGTGCGGAGCACCTTCGTGCCGAGCGCGGCGATACGATGGAAGAACTGCAGGAAGCGCGGTAAAACGCCGTTGACGTCGGTCACGACGAGGTGCAGATGCGTTGACATCGCGCAGAGCGCGTGGACCTCGATGCCGTAGCGGCGGCTGGAGACCGCGAGGGCGTAGACCAAGAGCTGGGTGATGGTCGCGTCCGGGCGGAGGAGGTGGTGCCGGCGCAGGATACGGCGGGTGATCAGGTACGTGGCGCCGGGGATGATCTCGCGGGGCTGGCTCATGGCTGGCGCACATCAACAAACGCCGTGCCGAGGCTCGTGGTGGGCGATTGCAAGGACTTGCCGTGCGCCCGGAGGGTGGCGGCCGCCAGGTTGTCCGCCACCCCAGGCTGCCGTCGAGGGCCGCCCCAACCTTGGTCACCCCTGGTCACCCCAACCTCGGTCAGCCACTGGGTCACCCCTGGTCACCCCAACCTCGGTCACCCCCCAACCTCGGTCAGTCACCGCAGCCACAGCTACCGTAGCTACCGCAACCAATCACCCAACCTGGGTCGGGTCACTGGGTCGGGTCGCCCCATCGCCTCAACCTGGGTCGGGTCGCCCGGGTCGGGTCGCAACCTGGGTCGGGTCGCCCCCCGGCTTCGCTGCCCGCGGACACCGCCTCCTCGTACGCCTCTTGCGTACTTGAGCAAACGCGGGTCGCGCGCGAGGACACCCCCGCCCTCGGCGGCCCGGACTCGTGTGCAAGATCCAGGGTGAATGACGCTCCGGCCCGCGGCACGGACGCATGGCATCGCGGATGCTTGAACGACGACAAAACGACGACGACGCGACGACCCCGAACGGCCATCCACTGTTGACCGGGATGCTCATCATGTCCGCCCTGAACCCGCAGCCCACTGGAACCCTCGATGCACGCCGGCCCGCTCGCGCCTCGGAGCATGACGGAGGGGACGGCCTCCGGGACGAGTTCCTCACGCTCGCATCGCATGAGCTCAAGACGCCCCTGACCTCGCTCGCGCTGCAGGTGCAGAGGATGAAGCGAATGAGCGAGCGGCAGGCGGAGGACGCGTCGACGTGGGTCGCCTCGCTCGAGGTCGTCGGCCGTCAGGTCAACCGGCTCGCCCGGCTCTGCGACGACATGCTCCAGGCGATCACGCTCCGAGCGGGCCAGCTCGCGCCCGAGCGCCAGAGCGTCGATCTCGGGGCGCTCGTCCGGGAGGTGGTCGCCGGGCTCGCGGTCGAGCTCCGCGCCCCGTCCGCCACGATCTCCGTCGACGCGCCGGAGGGCGTGGTCGGCCGCTGGGATCGTGAGCAGATCGGGCGCCTCGTGTTCCACCTGGTCAAGAATGCCATCCTGTTCGGCGAAGGCCGGCCGATCTCCGTCGAGGTGAAGGCCTCTCCCGGCGGGGCGCGGCTCCTCGTCCGCGATCACGGCACGGGCATCGCGGACCAGGACCAGGAGCGCATCTTCGCGTGCTTCGAGCGCGTGGGCGACGTGGAGCACTTCGGTGGACTCGGCCTCGGGCTCTATCTCGCGCGCGAGATCGTGCGCGCCCACGGCGGCCGCATCGGCGTGGAGAGCTCGCTGGGCTGCGGCTCGACGTTCCTCGTCGACCTCCCGCTCGGTCCCGAGCCTGCCATTCAGGCCAGCGTCGCGCGCGCCCCGTGAACGCCGTCGAGCCCATGACCCCGCGCTACGGACCCATGACCCCGCGCTACGGATCCCCGGGCGGCGCGTACCCGAGCCGCTTGATCCCGAGCGCCTTGAGCTTGTAGACGAGCGTGCGCAGCGGCATGCCGAGCGCGCGCGCCGCCTCCGTCTGGCTCCCGCCCGCCTTGCGGAGCGCCTGGACGATCAGCTCGGCCTCGCAGCGCTGGAGCCGCGCCTTCAGGAAGTCCCCCTCCGGAGCCGCGGCCGTGAGCTCGACGCCATCGCACGGCGGCTCGCGCTCCTCCGCCGTCGCGGCCGGCGGCGGCGCCGCCCGCGCGCGCTCGGGCAGGTCCTCCTCCGCGATCCACTCGCCCTCGGCGATGACCACGGCCCGCTCGATCGCATTGCGCAGCTCCCGCGCGTTCCCCGGCCACGCGTAGGCCCGGAGCCGCGCGAGCGCCCCGGCGTCGAACCCGCGAACGAAGCGAGCGTTCGCCTGGTTCGCCTGCTCGAGGAAGCGGAGCGCGAGCGGCTCGATGTCCTCCGGGCGCGCCCGGAGCGGAGGGATCGTCACCGTCATCGCGTTCAGGCGGTAGAGCAGATCGCTGCGGAACCCGCCGGACGCGCACATGGTCTCGATGTCGCGGTGGGTCGCCGCGAGGATGCGCGCGTCGACCTCGATCGGCTTGTTCGAGCCGACCCGGGTCACCTGCCGCGTCTCGAGGACCCGCAGGAGCGCGGCCTGCGCCGCGGCCGGCAGCTCGCCGATCTCGTCGAGGAACACCGTCCCCCCGTCCGCCGCCTCGAACACCCCCCGCTGCTGCTGCCACGCGCCGGTGAACGCGCCGCGCTCGTGGCCGAAGAGCGTGCTCTCGACGAGCTGCTGCGGGATCCCCCCGCAGTTGACGCACACCATCGGCTTCCCGCTCCGCGGGCCGAGGTCGTGGATCGCGCGCGCCACGACCTCCTTGCCCGTCCCCGTCTCGCCCAGCAAGAGCACCGGGATCGACGACCGCGCGACCCGCTTGACGATCTCGAAGACGCGGAGCATCGCGGGGCTCGCGGCGACAGGATCAGTGCGTCCGGAGCCCGGATAGCTCTTCACGGTCCCGCCCGGCGCCGACCGCACCGGCTGATCCACCGTCGCGCTGCGCACCGCGCTCCAGCACCGATGGAGCAGCTCCTCCGCCACGGTCCCCGCGTCCGGGAACGTCGCGAAGCCCGAGAGCACGACGGGCCCCCCGCCCCCGGGCGGCGCGGCGAGCGCGCGCGCCACGTCGAGCGCCGTCTCGGCCCCGGCCTCGAGGAGCAGCGCCGCCACCACGTCCGAGCTGTAGAGCGCGATCCGGTCCACGGGGCGCAGCAGCGCCCGCACGCGCGGCAACAGGTGGCTCACGTGGGCGTCCTGCTGGCGCGCGGGTCGGGCCATGACGATGGCGAAGCTCCGCCCGAAGTACCGCGCGCGCTTCACCTCCTCCTCGAGGGCGACGCGGAGCTGCTCGTGGCTCAGCAGGCCTGGCAGCTCGCCCTCGGCCGCCGTGATCGAGCGGACGGCGACCACCACCTTGCCCAGGATCACCTCGTCCCCCGGCTTCACCTCGCAGCGCGCGACGCGCGCCCCGCCGAGCCAGGTGCCGTTGGTCGAGCGCAGGTCCTCGATGAGGACGCTGTCGCCGGACAGGGTGAAGCGGGCGTGCTCGCGCGAGAGGCTGACGTCGCGGATCTGGACCTGCGACGGCGGCGCGCGGCCGATGACGACCGGCGCGCTCGGCCTCATCACGACGCGCTCGGCCCCATCGCGATGGTAGACGAGCAGGGCCACGCGCCGGTCGTCCTGCCTGACACGCTGGATCGCGTCGATGAAGCTGTTCGACAGCGGCGTTGTCTCCATGCCGCTGTCCTCGCGAATGACTGACACGCTGTTTACCCCCCTCTCACGAGATGTCGTCCCGGGGCCTGGGCGCCACGCTGCGCGCCGGGCGGCGCGTGGCGGCGAGCCCGCCCGCCCGCCCGCCTCGCAGGCAGGCGCTCGCTGATGCTGAATTGCGCACCGACACGGGCGTCTCCAGCGGCCCGCGACGCACCAGATGGCTCACCGGGTCCGGTGTTCATGCCTCTCATGCCGCGCATGCCTCGCATGCCTCGCATCTTGCAATTCAAGCACCACCTGCGCGTCGAGCCCGCTGGTGACAAGGAGACCGTGTTCCTGATCGGCGAGCGCGAGCGCTTCATGCTCCGCGGCCGCGTCTATGGGCTCCTCGGGCCGCTCCTCGACGGCCGCCGGACCGAGGACGAGCTCGTCTCCGCGCTCGACGGCGAGGTCTCCGCCGTCGAGGTCCGCTATGCGCTGATGCGGCTGGAGCGGCGGGGCTATCTCGCCGAGGCCGCGCCGGCGCCGGAGGTCGCGGGCTTCTGGCAGGCGCTCGGGGTGGACGCCGGCCGCGCCGCGGAGCGGCTCGCGTCGACGCCCGTCGCCGTGCGGGCGGCCGGGGGCGAGGATCCGCAGGCGCTCGCCGGCGCCCTCGCCGAGGCGGGCATCCTTGTGCAGCCGGAGGCCCCGATCGTCGCCCTGGCGACCGGCGATTACCTGGACGCCGGGCTCGACGCGTGGAACCGGCGCGCGCTCCGGGAGGTGCTCTGCTGGGTGCCGGTCAAGCCTGGCGGGGTCGAGCCGTGGATGGGGCCGATGTTCCGCCCCGGCGCCGGGCCGTGCTGGGCCTGTCTTGCGCACCGGGTGCGGCATAACCGCCCGGTCGAGGCGTCCCTGGAGCGGCGGCGCGGCGGCGGCGACCCGCTCCTGCCTCCGCGCGTCGCCCTGCCTGCGGGCCGGCGCGCGGCGCTCGGCCTCGCCGCCGTGCTCCTCGCGCGCTGGATCGCCGCGGGAGGCGCCGGCCCGCTCGACGATCGCCTCTACAGCCTCGATCTCGCGTGCATGCGGCTCGCGGAGCACCCGGTGGAGCGGCGTCCCCAGTGCCCGGCCTGCGGCGACCCCGACGGCGCGCGGGCGCGCGCGCTCGCGCCGGTGGCGCTGGCGTCCCGCCCGAAGCGCTTCACCGACGACGGCGGCCACCGCGCCGTCCCGCCCGACGCGACCTTCGCGCGCGTCCGCCGCCAGGTGAGCCCGTCGACCGGCCTCGTCGCGAGCGTCGGCCCCCTGGAGGGCCGCGATCACCCGCTCCGGCCGGTCTACGCGGCCGTCTACCGCGCCTGCCCGTCCGGCGACGCGCCCGCCTTCGGCGACTTCCACCGCGCGAGCAGCGGCAAGGGCCGCACCCCCGTTCAGGCGCGGGTGAGCGCCCTGTGCGAGGCGATCGAGCGCTACAGCGCGACCTACCACGGCGACGCGCCCCTCCGCCGCGCGCGCCTGGCCGATCTGGGCGGCGACGGCATCTCCCCGGACGCCCTGCAGCACGTCAGCGAGGCGCAGCTCCGCGCGGCGGAGGCCGGCGGCGCGCAGCTCGGCCGGGCGCGCGACCCCTGGCAGGCGGTCTCCCTGCCGTACGACCCGGGCGCGGCCATCGACTGGGCCCCTGCGTGGTCGTTGACCCACGGCAGGCGGCGCTACCTCCCGGCCGCGGCCTGCTATCTCCACCTTCCGGCGGCGTCCGGCGAGCTGTTCTGCTCGTTCAACCCGAACGGGCACGCGGCCGGCAACTGCATCGAGGAGGCGATCCTGCAAGGCTTCCTGGAGCTCGTGGAGCGCGATGCGGTCGCGCTCTGGTGGTACAACCGCGCGCGCCGGCCCGCGGTCGATCTGGCGAGCTTCGGAGAGCCGTACTTCGACGCGCTCGAGGCCCACTACCGCGATCTCGGCCAGCGCCTCTGGGTGCTCGACGTCACGACCGATCTCGGCATCCCGGCGTTCGTCGCCGTGGCGCGCGCGCCGGACACCGCCCGGCTCACCCTCGGCTTCGGTTGTCATCCCGAGGCCCGCCTCGGGGTGCAGCGGGCGCTGACCGAGCTCAACCAGCTCTTCGACCCGAGCGGCCTCGGGCCGGCCCGCGGCTGGGATCGCGCCTCCCTGGCCGGCGAGCCGTACCTGTTTCCTGCCGAGGACGTCCCGGCGCGGACGCGCGGCGATTACCCCCGCGACCTGCGCGACGACCTGCGCGACGACGTGAGCGACTGCGTGGCGCGCGCCGCGCGCGTCGGCCTGGAGACCGTGGTGCTCGACCAGACGCGTCCCGATACGGGCCTGTGCGTCGTCACGGTGGCGGTGCCCGGGCTGCGGCACTTCTGGCCCCGCTTCGGGCCGGGCCGGCTCTACGACGTTCCGGTCCGCCTCGGGTGGCTCGACCGGGCGAATCGGGAAGGGGACCTGAACCCGGTGCCTCTCCACGTCTAGGCCGCGCTCGGCCTAGGAGACCTCCCATGCGCGACGGCTATCGCCTCCTCGACGCGGATCGTCACGTGATCGAGCCGCTCGATCTATGGAAGTCCCACCTCGATCCGGAGCTCCGCGCTCACGCGCCGTACCTTGCGTACACCGGCGAGGGCGAGCCCCTGGCCGACCGCGTGGCGTACCCCGGACCCGAGGGCCTGCTCTCGCTCCCTCCGCAGCCGATGGTGGATGGACAGCCGCTCCATCACCGGATGAGCGCGCGGACGTGGCGCGCTGTCGCCTCGGCCGCCCGCCGGCGGTCCGGGCGGCTCGCGCGGCTCGGTCCGCTCGATCTGCCCCGGACCCAGATCGAGGACATGGACCGCGAGGGCATCGACGTGGCCTTCCTGTACCCCACCCTCGCGCTGATGCTCCTCGGCATGGCCCATCTGGAGCCCGCGCTTGCGGGCGCCTTTGCCAGGGCCTACAATAGCTGGTTGCGCGGCTTTTGCGATCACGACCCCCGGCGCCTCCGGGGCGTGGCGCTGATGAGCCCGCACGATCCGGCGCAGATGGTGCCCGAGCTCGCGCGGGCGGTGGCGCTCGGCTTCCGCGCTGTCGTGCTCCGGCCGAACCCCGTCGCGGGCCGGACGCTGGGCGACCCTGCCTACGAGGCGTTCTGGGCCGAGTGCGAGCGGCGCTCCATCGCGGTCGCCCTCCACGAGGGCGCGCACGCCTCGCTGCCGGCGGCCGGCGCGGACCGCTTTCGCAGCCGCTTCGCCCTGCACGCTTGCTCGCACCCGATGGAGCAGATGATGGCGCTGCTCGCCCTGATCGAGGGCGGCGTGCTCGAGCGCCACCCCCGCCTGCGGGTGGCCTTTCTCGAGGCCGGCTGCGGGTGGTTGCCTTACTGGCTCTGGCGCCTCGACGAGATCGAGTACCGCGGCCTGGCCGACGAGGTCGCGCCGCACGTCCGCCGCGAGCCGTCCGCGTATTTCCGCCGCCAGTGCTTCATCGAGATCGAGCCGGACGAGCCTTTGCTGGCGCAGGCGATCCCGTGGCTCGGGGAGGACAACGCGATCTTCGGGACGGACTTCCCCCACATCGACCACGACGCGGGCCTGGTGGAGCGGGCGCTCGCGCTCCGCGGCAGGCTCCCCGGCGACGCCCTCCGCAAGATCCTCTGGGACAACGCCGCCAGGTTCTACGGGATCGAGGAATGACTCAGCAGATGAGGACGGAGAGCGAAGCGTCGCTCGCGAGCTCGGCCAGCGCGACGGGACGCTCGGACAGCTCCGGCGGCGGTGGGATATAGAGCGTGACGGCGCTCGCCGACGGATCCCAGCCCTTGCGCTGCTCGCAGAAGCGCCACCCATTGCCGCTGGGCGAGCCCGGCTCCCGCGCCTCGCGGAGGGTGAGCTCGATCCCCGGCGGCAGCGTATAGCTGCAGCAGGCCATCAAGAACTCCCGCGGATCCCCCTTCAGCCGAGCGAGCTGCGCCGGGTCTTCCCACGTGAGCGCGACGGCGCGCAGCCACGCGGACTCCAGCTCCAGGAGCTCGTCCTCCGTCGCGCCTCGCTCGCGCGGGGGGCGCGTCTCGGCCGAACCGCCTCCACCGTCGACCTGCGCCCTGGTGCTCTCGGTCTCCGACGTCCCGGACTTGTAGTTGGATGACTGAGGGGAAAACATGGCTGTCTCCATCGTGCAGATGCCGGGAGACACATGGAGCCGACGCCGCGCCCCGTCGAGCCCTCCGCGGGAGCTCGAGAGCGCTGGAGAAGGTGCCGCGACAGCTCAACCGGCCAGCTGCTGGTGCAGCGTGCGCGCCTCGGCAAACTCGGGCAGATCGGCGCACTCGACAGGCCAGCCGCCGAGCTCTCGGAGCAGTGGGCGCGCCTCGTCGCGCCGGTCTTGCCGCACGAGGATACGGCAGAGTGAGAGCGTCGAGCGCAGCTCGATCATCCGCGAGCCCTGCTCGCGGGCGATCGCGATCGATTGACGCAGGCAGCGCTCGCTCTCCTGCTCCGCGTGGGCGCCGCAGGCGCGGAGAGACAGCGCCTTCAGGCGGTAGAGCTCCGGGACGTAGTAGACGTCGCCCAGCTCCGCGGCGAGCAGCAAGCAGCCCGCGAGCCGCTCGACCGCGGCCTCGTGCTGCCCGCGCTCGGCCTCGAGCTCCGCCACGAGGGAGAGCCAGTACGGCAATCCCATCTTCTGACCGGTGTGCCGGATCGCCTCGACATCCCGCCTCAGCTTCTCGAGGTCGCGCTCTGCCCAGGAGCGCATGGCCCAGCAGAGCTCCTTGAACCAGAGGCCATGGCGCTCGGTCAGCTGCACGAGAGATTCGGTCACCGCGGCGACCTTCTCCCGCTCGTGGCCGTAGTGATAGACGCCGGCCAGGTGGAGCAGCGCCATTCCGAGGGTGTTCGGGTGGTCGAGCTCGCGCGCCCACGCCACCGCCGCCTCCCCGTGGGCGAACGCCTGCGCCGGGCTGCCCATCAGGTAGAGCAACAGCGCGAGCGTGTACTGGCCATTGGTCTTGGGATCGAAGCCATACAGGGCGACTTGCTCCCGATGCGCAGGGTCGTAGAGCTCGATGCCGCGAGCGAGGTGCGGGCGAGCCTCGGCGAGCTTCCCCTCGAAGAACAGGCAATTCCCCAGCAGCACCATGGACGCGGCCCGCTGGCCGGTGTCCTGCGACCGCGTCGCCATTCCGAGGAGCCGCTCCGTCAGCGCCCGCGCTTCGCGCCGATGGCTCCGGAAGTTGTGGTACCAGAACATCGCCCACAGCGTCGGCGCGGTCATCGGGCTGTCCCCGAACGCGTCGCTCAGCTCCTCGCAGCGCTTCACCGCCGCCGCGAGCTCCTGGAGCATGTACCCGCGGCGCTCCAGGAGCGCCATGATCAGCAGGCTGTTCAGGCGCAGCTCGGCGAGCGCGCGTTCCCGGTCGTCCGTGATGGCCTCGAGCCAGCCGAGCGCCTGCGTCACGTGGAGGACGGCCTCGTTGTCGTCCGCGTTCGCCGGCCGCTTCAGCGCGCGCTCCGCCGCGCTCTCCGCATAGGCGATCGCCTGTCGCTTCTGCTCGGCGGCGGCGTGGTGGTGCGCGAGCAGGTCGGGCCGCGCCGCGGCGATCTCGGGGAAGCGCTCCTCGATCGTCCGGGCCACGCGGGCGTGCAGCTGCCGCCGGCTCCGCTTCGAGAGCGACTCGTAGGCGGCGTCCCGGATGAGCACGTGCTTGAACAGGTACGTCGGGTTGTTCAGCCGGCGCTTCCTGTGGACGAGGTCCGCGGCCATCAGCCGATCGAGGTCCTCCTGGACGAGCTCCCCGTCGAGCGTGGACACGGCGCTGAGCACCTTCAGGCTGAACTCCCGGCCGAGCACCGCGGCGACGCGGGCCGTCTCCTTGGCCCTGCCGAGCCGGTCGAGGCGCGCCATCAAGAGCCCCCGCAGCGTCGTCGGGATCGCGAGCGCCGAGATCGGCTCGGAGAGCGTGTAATGGTCGCCCTCGTCCACGAGGGACCCGGACTCGAGCACCATCCGCGTCAGCTCCTCGACGAAGAGGGGGACGCCGTCGGTCCTCTCGACCACCTGCTCCAGCAACGGCTCGGGCAGCGAGCGGCCGCCGGCGAGCCGCGCGACCATGTGCTCGACGTGCGAGCGATCCAGGCGGCCGAGCTGGATCTGGAGCATGCCTGACGTCGACCAGGGCGGCGAGAACTCCGGCCGCGCGGTGAGGAGCGCCATGAGCCGCGCCGAGGGCACGTCGACGATCAGCATCCCGAGCCACTCCAGGCTCGTCGGATCGGCCCATTGCAGGTCCTCGACCATGAACAGGACGGGCCGCTCCTCGGCCATGTCGAGGAGCATTGTCGCGAGCGCGTTGAGCGTCCTCTCCTTCTGCCGCGGCGGCGGGTCCTGCGGGGCGGAGTAGCGCGCCTCCAGGGGGATCGACAGCAGCGCCGCGAACAGCGGCACCGTCTCCTCCAGGTCGAAGCCGCGGCGGGACAGGAGCCCTTCGAGCCGGGCGAGCCGGCGCCCCGGCGCGTCGTCCCGGCCGGGGTCGATCAGCCGATCGAGCAGCTCGATCATCGGGTGGAGCGCGCTGTTGCGCCGATCGGGGGTGCAGCGGCACTCGAGGCAGCTGTGCCCGTCGCCGTGGAGCCGCCGGGCGAGCTCCCAGCTGAGGCGGGATTTGCCGATCCCGGGGCCGCCGGTGACGAGGATGCTCTGCCCGATGCCCTGCCGCACCTGGCCCCAGCGCTGGAGCAGGAGATCGACCTCCTGGCTCCGGCCGATCAGCGGCTCCGTATCCCGGCCTGCGGTGTCCGGGTCCTGGGGCGGGACAGCGATCTCCTGCCCCATGCGGTAGATCGCCACGGGGCGGTCCGCAGACGAGAGGTCGTGCGACGTCACCTGCTCGAGCGTGAACCGGCTCCGGAGCAGCCTGAACGCGTCGCCGCTCACCACGATCGTGCCCGGGGCCGCGAGCGCGCTCAGCCGGGCCGCGATCTGCGGTGTCGTCCCGAGGTGCTGCGTGTAGCGTGGACACTGGCCGGCGATCACGAGGCCGGTGTGGAGCCCGATCTGGACCTCGAGCGAGAGGCCCCGCGTCGCTTCCAGGCGCGCGCTGCGCGCGCGGACGTCCTCCACGATCGCCTGCGCCGCGCGCGCGGCGCGCCGCGCGTCGTCCTCCTGCGCGGACGGGTAGCCGAAATGCAGCAGGATCTGGTCGCCCAGCGCGCCGGCGAAGCGCCCGCGGTGGCGGCGGGCGATCTCGGAGCAGACGTCCTGTTGCTCGCCGAGCAGATCGTCGATCTCCTCGACGTCGGTGCTCTTCAGGCCCGGGCCCGAGGTGGTGAAGGCGCAGCAGACGATGGTGAGCGGCCGCCGTTCGCCGTCGAGGCACCCGGCGCTGGCGCCGCCGGCGCGCTCCCCCTCCAGGGGAGAGGGCGTGTCGTCCAGGCGCGGTGTCGCCGGGGAAGGCAGCGTGTCTGCCGCCGCGCGGCCGCTGGACGTCGCCCGGCCCTCCGGCGGGAGTCGATCGAGCGGCGCCGTCTCGCTCTCGCTGTAGACCCAGCCGTCCCCCTCCGGCGCGTCCGGGGCCATCGGCGGGTCCAGCGCTCGCGCGGGCGCGACGAGGTCCTCGCGGCTCAGCTCCTCGACATCGCAGGTCTCGAGCGCGCGCAGCAGGCTGGAGGCGGTGACGACGCGATCGGACACGTTCTTCAGGGTGGCGCGCCTGAGGAGGGTGCCGAGCGGGTGCCCGAGGAGCGCCGCGGGGATCGGGATCGGCTCGGAGCTGGCCTGTCGCAAGAGCACCTCTTGCAGCGACCTGCCGGCGATCGACGGCCGCCCGGTGAGGCACTCCAGGAAGACGAGCCCCCAGGCGTACAGGTCCGATCGCACGCTCACCGGCTGCCCGAGGAGCTGCTCCGGCGCTGCATAGGCGGGCGTACAGAGGATCTCGTTGCTCGGGGTGAGCTTGGCGTCGATGCCCTCCATGGCCCCGGCGATGAGCGCGCCGATGCCGAAGTCGAGCACCAGCGCGTTGCGCCGCGCGCCGGTGGAGACGATCATGATGTTGCTGGGCTTGAGGTCGCGGTGGACGACGTTCTGCCCGTGGGCGCAGCCGAGCGCGTCGAGGATCTGGAGCATCAGGTGCCGCGCCTCGCGCGGCTCCAGGGCGGTCTCTTCGGCCAGCACCTCTGCCAGGTTCTTGCCGGGCACGAGCTCGAAGATGGTGTAGAGCGTGCCCTCGTCCGTCTGCCCGGCGTCGATGAGCCGGACGATGTTGGGGTGGTGGAGCTGCGCGCAGAACCGCGTCTCCTGGTGGAAGCGGGCGCAGCGCCGGGCGACGTCGGCGGGCTTGCCGCCCCGGGTCGGTCGCATGACCTTGATGGCCACCCTCTGCCCGGTGGCGAGCTGACGCCCCTTGTAGACGTCGGCGAACCCGCTCTCCCGCAGCGCGGAGACGATCTCGTAGCGCTCCTGGAACACGGCTCCCGGGCCGATGGCGGCCCGGCTCATCGTCGCTCCCCCTGCTGGGCGGCGCGGCGCGACAGGGCGAGCGGGCGCGCTCCGGGAGGAGCGGAGCGCAGCGCCGAGCGGCTCGCCTGGTCGGCGATGCGCTGGCGCAGGGCGGCTGTCGACCTCGTCAATAAGGCTTTTCCACGGCCGACCTCGCTGCTCACGGTAGCCATATAAGGTGTGGAGCCTCGGACGTCCGTCGAGGGTCGTCCGGTTCCGGCGCACGGGGTGAAGAAATCCGGGATCGCGCTCGCGCCCGGCCGGCGCCGCGGGGCGCCGCGGCCGGCAGCCGGACCGGAGCGCGCGGGGCGGCGCGCCGCTCACCGGGCGGCGGCGGGGCTCGTCCGGAGCTGTCCGAGGCCGCTAGAATCTTCTACCGCAGCTGCCGATTCAATCGCTGCGATCTGCAGCGAATTGACCCCTGACGCCGCCGGTGAGAGGGCGAGGGCGCGGCCTTCGTCGGCGACCTGTCGCGCGATGCGCCGCGAGCGCCCCACGGCCTGTGTGAGCGACGGCGCAAGGTTCTTTGGAAGGAGTGCGAAACATGCTGAGGCAACTGGCGACGAACATCGTTTTGCTCGCATTCGCGGCGGCTGGTCCGGTCGCGTGCTCGGGATCGGGTGACAGCCCTGCGGGCACCGGCGACAGCAGCGTCGCCAGCGGGAGCGGCGGCGCGGCGCCTTCCGGCGGACAGACCTCGGCCAGCAGCAGCAGCGCCGGCGGGGACGACGGCGCGGGAGGCCTCGCGGACGGGGGCGGCGGGGGTGCGGGCGGCACGGGCACGGGCACGGGCGGCACGGGCACGGGAGGCGCGGGCACGGGCGGCGCGGGCGGCGCGGGCGGGGGCGAGGGTGGCGCGGGGACCGGCTGCGTGGGAATGGGCGGGATCTCCTACACGCTCGCGATGGCGCCTGCGCCGACGGCAGAGCAGCAGTCCGCGTACGACATGATCACGAGCGCCATGGATGAAGCGCTGTCGCACTACAACTGTCACACGAGCATCGAGAAGCGCCTGTCGGTGACCTACGTGCCATCGGTCGCGACGGCCGACGGCAACGTCAATGGATCCATCCGGTTCGGCTCGCTCGCCTCCATGAATCACATCACGGCCATGCACGAGATCGGCCACACCCTGGGGGTCGGCAGCTTCGAGTTCGTGGCGCTGGTGAGGGACGGCATCTTCACGGGCGAGGCGGCGACGAGCCAGCTCAGGGCCATCACGGGGAACGAGAGCGATGTCGTGCACGCGGACAGCCAGCACTTCTGGCCGTACGGTCTCAATTACACGAGCGAGGTCAAGACGGCGGACGATCTCGTGAACCATTGCAAGATCGTGGCCGCCATCCGTGAGGACCTCGGCTTCTGAGGGGCGCGATGCGCCGGCGCGCGCCGGCGCGGCGTCACTCGAGGTACGCGGCCAGGCCGAGCTCCTGATCGCGGAGCGCGTCGGCGACGACCCTGGCGATCTGCTCCGCGCCGGAGCGCGCGAAGTGCGTGTGATCATCGCAGAAGAACTCGCCGACCGGCCCTCCGGTCGTCCCGCTCACGTCTCCCCCGGGGACCGGGCAGAAGCCGAGGGTGTTGTACAGCGCGACGCTGTGCTCGTGGAGATCGATCACCGGCACGCCGTGCTCTTCGCCCGCCTCGTGGGTCGCGGTCACATACTCGCCGCGCGTCCCCCGGGCCGTGCTGCCATTGCAGGCGATCGCGCTCACGGGGGTCACGAACACGGGGTGGGCGCCCCGCTCCTGCGCGGCGAGGGCCATCATCCCGTAGCTGCTCTTGAAGGCGTCGAGCCCCACGTGCCGATCGCACGTGCGCGAGCCGTCGTTGATGCCGAACTGGATGAACAGATAGTCTCCCCGCTTCATGCCGTCGAGCATCCGAGTCCACCTGTCCTGCAGCAAGGGCTCGCCGCTCGAGTCGCGATCGAGCTCGCACTCCCCCGCGCTATCCATGGCGGTCTGCACGTTGTAGAGCCACGTCCGTACGCTGCGGCCGCCGACGGCGCTGTTCACCACGGTGACCCGCTCGTCGAAGAGCGCCGCGAGCTGGCCGCCCCAGCCCGCCGGACAGGGGGTCTGCCCGTTGGCGACCGTGGAGTCGCCCGCGATCCAGATCGTGATGTTCGGCAGCGGCCCCATCCCGCCTGACCCGCCGCCGCCGGTGCCGCCGGGATCGCCGCCCGAGCCGCCCGCTCCGGCGGGCGCGTCGCCGCCGGCCCCGGTGCTTCCACCGGCTCCCGTCGACGCCACCGTGCTCCCCGTGCCCGCGCTCGAGCTGCTCGCTCCGGGCGATGCGCCTCCGCCGGCCCCGCCCGTTCCAGCGCCGGTGCCGCCCCCGGAGGGCTCCGAAGCCGTGCAACAGGCCAGGGCGAGCAACGTGAACCACGACACCCGGGCCACCCTCCGACGAGCGGCAAATCGAACGTCCCAGTGCATGAACATGCCTTTCCTCCAGCGTCCCTGTGTCCGGGACGCCTTCCAATCAATCACGGATAGGCGCTTTTTTCTCGAAGCTGCCGACCGAGGAGCGCTTTATGTGATGCTCGACGCATTTTTGAAGCGTCATTGAAATCGAATCCACGCGCTCCGGCGCTCCGCGGTGGTCCCCTCGAAGAGGAGGCTCCTCGATGTCAGCGGCGGTGGTGCAGCGGTGTCCGGAGGCGAGCCGGCCAAGTCGCCTGGGCAATCCGAACGGAAATCCAGTCTTCCGCCGTGAGCTGTAGATGGCAGTAGGTTGCCGTTGACTGACGCGGAATTTGTCACGTAGCTTTACCAAGGGGGTGACGCTGGCCGAGGGGGGCGTCGCAAGGGACAGCAGGAATCACCAAGCGCGCTCTCGTATGCCCGCGACACCGCGGCATGAGACTCGAGCACGCGATAGCCAGAGGAGACGGTAGTTGTGTCAGTGCCTCTAAGAGCTCATCGCACACTCTCGCAGGGGAAGGACGACAGCGCCGTCCATCCCGTCTCGCGGCCAAGGTATCGAGTGCTCGTCGTCGACGACGACGAGCGGGCGCTGCGCAGCATCGCCGCCGTCCTGTCCGCGGACGTGGACGTCGTGACCTGCTCGTCGGCGGAGCACGCGCTGAAGCTGCTCGAGGGGAGGCGGTTCCACCTCGTCTGCTCCGACTTCTTGATGCCTGGAATGAAGGGCGACGAGCTGCTCCGGCAGGTGTCGAGCATGCCCGTGTACACGAGCTGCCTCCTCGTCACCGGGGCCGATGAGTACATCCGCTCCATGAGCGGCAGCCACAACTATGTCATCCTGAAGCCGTTCGACCCTGACCGGCTCATCGGGATCGTGCTGCAGCTCTCGCGCCTCGCCGAGATGAAGCGATCGGTCCACTCGATGACCGACTCCCTCGGTTCGCCGGGCCTGACGGGCGCGGCCGCCGGCGGCGAGATGGTCTCCTGCGAGCCTCCCGACTCCGGCTCGCTGCCGGACTCCGCGCCGGCGCCCCCCACCTCGCGGCTCGGCTCCCGCGCGGCGGCCGGATTCGCGGCGCGCGGGTCGCAGCAGGGGCCGGAGCTCACGAGGGCCGACCCCGCGACGCCCGGCGCCCCGGGGCGGTACGCCAAATGAGGGCGCGCGCGGCGCCGCGGGCGAGGGCAGAGGGACGAGGTGCCGCATGATCAGCTGGGATCCCCTGGGCGCAGCAGAGCAGGTCGCGGTCGCGGACGAGATCCTGTCCGTGCTGCGTCACGACCTGCGCAACCGCTTCGCCATTGTCCGCAATGCATCGTTCTACATCCGACGGAAGGTCGCGGGAGAGGCGGCCTACACGGCGGATCCGAGGATCGCGGAGTTCTTCGGGATCATCGACGAAGAGGTGATCGCGGCGAGCGCGCGGCTCGACGAGTCCGTGGACGCCGCGCAGCTCTTCACCCGCAGGAGCGTGCGCGTGAGCGCGGCCGAGTGCGTGCGGCGCGCGGCGGCGTGCGCGCGCACCGGCGCGTCCGGGGCCCGCGTCGAGCTCTCGGCCCAGGACGGCGACGTCGAGGCCGACCCGATCGAGCTCGCCGTCGCCGTGCGGTGCCTGATCGAGAACGCCGTCGAGTCGATGCCAGGGAACGGCGTGGTCACGGTTCAGGGCACCTCGATCGGCGCGCGGTACCTCATCCACGTCACGGACATGGGAGCTCTCCCCGACGACGTGGACGGCGAGGCGATCTTGCGCCCTTTTTACACGACAAAACCGGGGCACTTCGGCCTGGGGCTGAACATCGCGAGGCGGGTCGCCCGGCGCTACAGCGGCACGCTCGCGCTCGAGCCGCGCTCGCGGGGCACGTCGGCGGTCATCGAGCTGCCGCTCGCCGCACCGCCCGAGGCCGGCGGCGCCGGGCCGGAGCCGGCGCCTTGAGCGCGGATCGACGGCCCGGAGACCGCGCGCGGCGCGCGCCGGCGGCCCGGAAGCCGGCGGCCGTGACCGCGTCGCAGCGCGCGCGTGCCGCGATCTCGCTGGGCCTGCTCCTGGCCGCGTCGACGGCGGCCGCGCCCGCGGAGCAGGAGCGGACCGAGGCCGCGGGGGAGCCGGCGCGGCCCCCGGTCGAGGAGCTGTTCCTCGGCGAAACGGCGTTTCCGCAGGAGGCGCTCGAGCTGCAGGTCACGAGCGCGCCGGCGTGGGAACGCGCCGGGCGCCGGGTCCGCTTCGGCATACCGCTGCTGCTGGAGCTCGGTATCACCGATCGCCTCCAGGTCGGGGGCGAGCTCCCCCTGGAGCTCGTACGCCACGACAGCGGGGTCGCGGCCGGGCTCGGCGCTGTCCAGGCGGAGGTCCTGGTCAATCTCGTCAACGACCAGGCGCTCGGGCTCGCGCTGTCCGCAGGTCTCGAGGCCGGGCTCCCTGCCGGCGCGCGCGCGCTCGGCGCGCCGGGCTACGCGCTTTCGCCGTTCGTGAGCCTCGACAAGGCGATGGGCGGCGTCCACGTGGCCTTCTCCGCCTCGGCCGAGGTCCGGCTGCCGGCCGCGCCGCGCGACGCCGCGGAGCTCGGCCTCGGCGTCGCGCTGGGCGTGGTCTGGCCGCTCGGCGCCGTGGTGCCGACCGTGGAGCTCGCCGCCGAGCTCGACGACGCCGCGTCGCTCCTCCTCGCGTCCGGCGTGCTCTGGCACCCGGCGCGCGGCCTGGAGCTCGGCGCCGCGCTCGAGCTCGGGCTCCTGGGTGAGACGCCCGACGCCGGGCTCCTTCTCCTCGTCACGCGGGAGATCGAGCTCGCGGGTGACGGCGGCGATCCCCTGAAACACGGCAGCAGGAGCCGCTCCCCATGAGCATTCGAGCCCGACTGGCCTCCATCTTCGGCGTCGCGCTGGCAGCGGTCCTCGTCGCCGCGGGGGCCTTCTACTTCACCATCGCGGAGATGCTGATCTTCCAGCGGCGGGCCGAGGCGTCCTACGAGGACCTGAGGTTGCACGTCACCCTCGCGAGCGACGCCAGCCGCTACATGAACGAGGCGGCCAAGGCCGCGCTCAGCGGCCGCCTCAGCGCGGAGCTCTCGGGGGCGGCCGAGGACGCGGCGCGCGCCCTGGCCGCCATCGAGGCGCTCAAGAGGAGGATGATCGCCGACGAGGAGATCAGGGAGAGCGATGAGGAATCGACGGAGGAGCTCGACCACATCCGCTTCATGCGAGAGAGCTTCGACCACATCGTCGCGAGCACGGTGGCGACCGCCCGTATCGCGGACGAGCGCGCGGGCGAGCGACACGTGATGTTCGTGCGGCTCTCCGATGACGAGTACAAGGAGCGGTTCCTCCCGCACATCAGCGCGGCGGTCCACGACGCGGAGCGGGACGTCGCCAGGATCCTCGCCGACGAACAACACCTCCGCACGCGCGTGGCGGTGCTCGGGGCGGCGGCGATCGGCGGAGCGCTGGCCGTCCTCGTCCTGCTGCTCGGACGGCTCCTCCGCGCCATGGATCGCGGCTTCAGCACGCTGGTCGAAGGCTCGCGGCGGATCGCTCAGGGCGATCTCGATCTGCGCGTCCCCGAGCTGGATGAGCACGAGTTCGGGCGCATGAGCGCGGCGTTCAACCACATGGCGACCGGCCTCCAGACCGCCCAGGAGTCCAGGCTGCGCATGGAGAAGCTCGCGGCGGTGGGGCAGCTCGCGGCGAGCGTCGGACACGACCTCAGGAACCCGCTCGGCGCCGTCCGCAACGCGAGTCATTACCTCAAGAAGCGCCTCTCCGCGACGGAGCTCGGCGCGGAGCCCCGCATCGCTCAGTTCCTCGCGATCATCGAGAAGGAGCTCGCGGCGTGCAACAGGATCATCGGGAACCTGCTCGACTTCGCGCGCGAGCGGCGGCCTCTGCTCTCGGCGTGCGCGCTGAGGCCCCTCGTGGACGACGCCATCTCGGTGATCGAGGTCCCGCCGCACGTGCGCGTCGAGAACGAGGTGCCCGCCGCGCTCCCTCTCGTGGAGCTCGACAGGGACCAGCTCCGGCAGGTGCTCGTGAACCTCATCCAGAACGCGGCCGAGGCGATCCCGGCCGAGCGCGAGGGGCGCGTGCGGGTCGCCGCGGCGTGGGGGAGCGACGGGCTGACGCTCTCGGTGGCGGACAACGGGACGGGCATCTCCGCGGAGATGCTCGCGCACATCTTCGAGCCGCTGTTCAGCACCAAGCTGAAGGGGACCGGCCTCGGCCTGGCGATCAGCGCCGGGGTCGTCCAGCGGCACGGCGGCAAGATCGAGGCGACGAGCGAGCCCGGCAGCGGCACGACGTTCGTCGTCCGGCTCCCAGGGCGCGAGGCGCCGAGGGCGGCGGAGCCGAGAGAGGCGTCCTCGGGAGCTCAGGGCACATGACAGGGGGTCGAGCCATGCAGGAGTCCGTGCAGCAGATCAAACGTGTGCTCGTGGTCGACGACGAGGAGGGCATGCGCACGACGCTCGCCGCCAACCTCGAGCTCGAGGGGTACGAGGTGGTGGAGGCGAGGGACGGCGTTCACGCGCTCGAGCTCGCAGGGCAGCAGGCGTTCACGCTCGTCCTCAGCGACGTCCGCATGCCCGGGCTCAACGGCGTCGAGACGTTCCGGGAGCTCAAGAGGATCCAGCCGGAGCTCACCGTGGTGCTGATGACCGCGTTCGCGCTCGAGAAGCTCATCGAGGAGGCGATCGTGGAGGGCGTCTATACCGTGATCTACAAGCCGTTCTCGATGGATCACCTGGCGCGCGTCATCGCTCGCGCGGTCGACGCGCCGGCCGTCCTCGTGGTGGACGACATCCCGAAGGTCGCCGACTCGATCGTCTCGGTGCTCCGGGCGGCGGGGCTGTCGGCCCACGCCGTCCACGACGGGCGGACCGCTGTCCAGCACGTCATCGAGCGAAGCGTCGATGTCTGCGTGCTCGATATCGTCATGCCCGATCAGGACGGCGTCGCGACGTGCGCGCAGATGCGGGGGCTGAAGAAGCGCGTCACGGTGATCGCCATGACTGGTCACTCGGTCCCGGAGATGGTCAGCGCGATCATGAGCAAGGGCGGGTATACGTGCCTGCGCAAGCCGTTCGACGCGCGCGAGCTCATCCACACGATCGCCCGTGCCCGGGGAGACGCGGCGCCGGAGTGAGCCGCCACGGCGTCCAGTCCCAGGCGGCGCTCATGCGACGCCCCTACCACGGCGGTCGCTCCACCCCAACGCGCGATCCGGGCTCCTCGGCCCGGTCTCGTCGCTCCGCGCGAGGTGCTCGGCCAGCACCTCCGGGTCCTGCTCGCCGGCCTCCTTCAGCCACGCCCCGGCGAGCCGGTGGCCGAGCGTCCGGTCGTGATCGGTGAGCATCGCGTAGGCGCCCTCCCGCAGGAGCGCATCGCGGAAGGCGAGCTCCTCCTCGCCCGCGAACCGCGAGCTCGGCCGGCGCTCGAGGATCTCCCGATCGACAAGCTCGGCCCACGCATCGCGCTCGCTCGCCCTCGGCGCCGGCGCGCCGAGCAGCGCGCGCACGCCCCCCGCCCAGCAGACCTCCCCGAAGACGCTGGCCGCCCGCAGCAGCCGCCGCGCCTCGGGCCCGAGCGCCGCCAGGCGCGCCTCCACCATGCCCAGCACCGTCTCCGGCGGCGCGCCGCCGCGCCCCTCCGCCGCGGCCCGGATGAGCTCCTCGAGGCAGAAGGCGTTGCCCCCGGCCCGCCGCACGAGCGCGGAGACCTGCTCGGCCGCGAGCGACGCGCCGAGCGCGCTCCGCACCAGCTGCTCGGCCGCCCGGGCGGGCAGCTCGCGCAGCCGGAGCTCCGAGAGCCCCCGCTCGGCCCAGAGCTGGGGGAACAGCGCGTGGACCTCGGGCCGGGCGAAGGCGAGCACCGCGTAGGGGCGATCGCCGAGCTCCCGCAGCGCCCGATCGAAGATCCTCACCGAGGGCGCGTCGCCCCAGTGCAGATCCTCGAGGACGACGAGCACCGGGCGCGCGCCCGTCACCGCCCGCGCGTGGTCGACGTACGCGCGCTGGCTCTCCTCGGCCATCAGCGCCGGATCGCGCCGCGCCGCCCGCAGCGCCGGCGAGGCCGCGTCCGGAGGGGCGGCGCCGAGCAGCTCGCCCAGGATCGCGGCCGCCTGCCGCCCTTCCTCGCCCGCGAGCAGCGGCCCGAGCGCCTGCGCGACCTTCTCCCGCCGCACGTCGAGGGCCTCGTCGGGGGCGATCCCGAGCGCGCTCCGCAGCGCCCCGGCGAGCATCGCGAGCGCGGAGCCCGCGCCGAGGGGGTCGCCGCGGGCGACGCTCAGCACCAGGCCGGGGTGACGCCGGCGCAGCGCCTCGACCGCCTCGTGGCGCAGGCGCGATTTGCCCATGCCCGCCGCCCCGGTCACGAGCGCCGCCGCGGCGCGCCGCTCGGTGAAGCTGTCGTCGACGAGCTCGAGCAGCTGCTGCAGCTCCCGCTCGCGCCCGACATAGGGGCTCGGCCGGTCGAGGAGCTTGCGCGCCCCCTCGCCGATCTCGCGCTCCGCCTCGATCCGCGCGATCCCGTCCTGCGCCACGACCTCGAAGCGCCCGTCGAGCAGGGCCCGCGTCACCGCGTCGACGTGGACGCCGCCGCGCCGGCCGTCCGCGGGCGCGGCGGCGGCGGCCTCTTCCAGCAGCGCGGCCGCCCGGTCCAGCACCTCGCCGAACGGCGATCGCCCCGTGGCCTCGCCCCGTCCCGTCACGAGCACGACCGCCGCGCCGGGGAGCTGCGCGCGGATCTGCAGCGCGCAGCGCGCCGCGAGCGCCGCCTGGTCGGTCGCGCCGCCCGCGCTCGCCGCGATGGCCGCCACGCCCCCGTCGCCGAGCTCCTGCACCTCCGCGCCGAGCGGCAGGGCTGCGCGGCGCACCGCGGCGAGCGCGCCCGGCGGCGGCGCGCGCACATCGAGGGACTCCGTCGTCGCGCAGAACGAGGGTTGCGCGGGCCGGACCGCCACGATCGAGGCCAGCCGCCTCTCCCTCGCGGTGATGGCCTCGGCGGGAGGCAGGCGCGAGGAGGCGCCGCTCCCTCCCAGCGCGCCGAGCGCGTCGAGGCAGCGCGCCACGGCCGCGCCGTCCTCGGGTCGCCCCGACGGGTCCTTGGCCAGCATCCGCGCGAGGAGCGCGTCGAGCGCCTCGGGCACCTCGGGCCGCAGGTCCGTCGCCCGCGGCGGCTCCTCGAGGAGCAGCTTCCACACGAGCGAGAGGTGCTGCCCGCGGAACGCCCGCTGCCCCGTGAGGCACTCGAACAGCACGCAGCCGAGCGAGAAGACGTCGGCGCGCGCATCGACCACCGCCCGGTCGCCCCGCGCCTGCTCCGGCGCCATGTAGCCCAGCGTGCCCAGCACCGCCGACGTCCCTGTCAGGCGGGACGTGGCGTCCGAGAGCAGCGCGATGCCGAAGTCGAGCAGCTTGACCCGATCGAGCGCGCCGTCGACCAGGAAGAGGTTGCTCGGCTTGATGTCGCGGTGCACGATCCCGCGCGCGTGCGCCGTGCCGAGCGCGTCCGCCACCCTCCGCGCGAGGGCGACGCTCTCGTCGACGCGCAGCTCCTGCCGCGACAGCCGATCCGCGAGGCTCTCGCCGGACAGCCACTCCATCGCGAGGTACGGCTCCCCCGCCGGCGCCACGCCGTGCGTCGCGTACCGCACGATGTGCGGGTGCGTGAGCCGGGACAGCGCCTCGGCTTCACGGAGGAAGCGCGCCTCTGCGCGCGCGTCCACCCGGCGCAGCAGCTTGACCGCGACGACCTCCCCGCTCGCGCGATCGATCGCCCGGTAGACCGTGCCCATCCCTCCGGAACCCGCGATCTCCGCCAGCTCGAAGCGGTCGTCGAGCAGCCTTCCAGGCAGCATGCGCGGGCAGGATGCACCCTCACCCGAGCGCCTGGCAAGGCGGAGCGGCGGCGCAATCCTGTCACGGATCTGGACGGCGACGCTCCTGTCGCCTTCGTGATCCGGCCGCTGGACGAGGGCCCCTAGAGGGGGCGCGCCCCGGCGAGGCTCATCGGCTCCCGTCGAACTGGACGTCCACGCTTTCGCCCTGGGACCACTCCCCTGGCCCCGGCGAGGTGATCGCAGGGTGGGCCACCGGGTGGCTCGGGACGGCCCCGTCCCGCGCGAAGAACTGCAGCACCGGCTGCACCTTGTTGATCTGGTCGAGCGTGGATCTGGCGCGCACCGCCTGCGCCGCGACCTCCCGGTCCATCGACGCCTTCACACCGGCGATCTTGGACTCCAGCAGCTGGATCTGCTGGTTTCCTTCCGCGAGCACCGCCTGCGTGTGCTCTTCGCCGGTGCGGGTGAACGCCTTCAGCGCCTCGATCTGCTTCGACGCTGCGGCCACGATCTCCTGAGTCGGGACATCGAAGGCCTTGAATGCCGCCTCCACGATGTCCCGCTTCACCGGTGCGGGCGTATCGCCGGGCAGCGTCCTCAGGAGCTCCTGCGCCTTGAGGGTCTTGCTCCGCTGCTCGGGGCTCACGCCGGCGGCCAGCAGGATGGCCGCGAAATCGACCTCAGAAGGCGGCGCGGGCACGTCCTCCTCCGGTGCCAGCGGCGGCGAGGGCAGCGACGACACGTCGGACCGTCGGCTGAACGGCGACTTGAAGAAATCGGACAGGCTCAAATTTACCCGCTTTCTGAGTACATGGTCATTCTACATGGTTCCGGGCGGCTGCACAGCCACCTCTTGGGACCGACCCTGGCGTCGTGGCGGTTCATTTCTCGCTCGATCCACGTGATCGGTATTCTTGTTCAGCAGGTCGGAGGATCGCCGCCCCCTGGCGTCCCCTGCGTCGCTGGATCCTGTGCGATCGTGGCGAGTATGACGCGTTGCGTTGTTGGCGGCGCGGGTCCCTGGAACGGCCGCGAGCGAAAGTGCGGCGTTGATTGAACGTTCCGCGGGTGTCCGGGAACGGAGGTGTATCCGGCCACGCAGCGGCGACCTCTCGAAGGGGTGCCCGAGGCGCGCCCACAAGGAGTCACCGATGACGCCCGTCTCCTCTGCTCCCGCGGCGCGGAGCTTTGCGCCGCGATCTGCCCGGCGCCGGCTCGTGAAGCCGCTCCTCGGCCTCATGGTCTTCGCGGCGCTCTTCCTTGCGCTCGCGTGGCACCTGGACCGGCCTTCCGCGGCCTCGGGGCCTCTCGCGGTGGTGGCCGCGAGCCCCCTCGGCCAGCTCTCCCGGTCCGGCGCCGATCGCGCGCTCCTCGTCGGCCGCGTCGAGGAGCGCCTCCCGGCCGGCTCGTACACCTATGTCGCCGTGCGCACCGGCGAGGCCCTCACGTGGGCTGTCACGGTCGGTGACGCCCCGCCGCCCGGCACCCCGGTGCAGGTGCGGAGCATGGGTCGCAAGACGAATTTCCACTCAAGCCGCCTCTCGCGGACGTTCCCTGAGCTCGTGTTCGGGGTCGTCTCGCGCGCCGACTGAGCCCCTGGCAGCGCCCGAACCTGAAAGGACCGTGACCATGACGACACGCACGTTGAATGAGACCCTCGAGCGCTCCTCGCGCGCATTCGCCGCCGCGGCCCTCGCGGCGCTCGGGGGGATGCTGCCGGGATGTGGCAACGACTCCACCGCGACTCCGCCCGACTCGCCCGCCGCCGAGTGCACCGGCGGTGTGCTCGAGGCCGATCTGCAGGCGGAGCCGCTGAGCGGGCCCGGCGTCGATCCCGCCACCGGGGAGCTCCAGCCGCCTCCGGAGGGCTCGTCGTACACGGTCAGCGCGACCTACGGGATCCCGAGGTCGGGCGACGCCGCGATGGAGAAATACGTGCAGTATTTCGGGGCGGTTCAGGCGCAGCTCGCGTCGCAGCCCGGCCTCCTGGCGCTCCAGCTGGGGCAGTCGCCGTCCTGCGGCTCCGGGCGTACGCTGGCCGTGTGGTCGTCGCCCGAGGCGATGGTCGAGTTCGTCATGAGCCCTGCCCACCTGGCGGCGATGGACGCCGTGAACGAGCTTGTCGAGCCCAACTATGCGGTCACCCACTGGGAGACGACAAAGATCGATGAGGTGACCGTGGAGGAAGGGGTCCGTCGCATCCGGGCGAGCCAGGCCGCGGCGCGGTGAGCTCGCGCCGCGACGGCTGCGCCGCGACCCGCCGCGGTCGACGATCAGCGGGGGGCCGCGCGCTGCGCGCCGAGGTGGCTCATCGCGTAGGCGAGCCCGCTCTGGAGCGTGCCCTGCGTGGAGATCCGGCCGAAGTCGATGTCCAGGCTCACCAGCGTCCTCGCGATCTCCGGGCCGATGCCCACCATCACGCTCCGACAGCCGAGCAGCTCCGCCGCCTGCACGGCGCGGATCAGGTGGCGCGCCACGGCGGTGTCGATCATCGGCACGCCGGTGATGTCGAGGATCACGAACTCCGCGCCCCGCTGCCCGATCGCGCCCAGCAGGCTCTCCAGCGCCTGGGTCGCGCGCCGGTCGTTGATCTCCCCGACCAGCGGCATGAGCAGGATCCCCTCCCAGACCTGGATGACCGGCATCGCCATGCGATCGAGCATCGCCGACTGCGCGTCGATGATCGCGCGCTGCTCCCGGTTCTCCGCCGCCATCCGCTCGGCCTCCAGGTGCCTGCGCTTCAGATCGGTGATGTCCGTGATGAGCCCACAGAGGCCGACCACCTCGCCCCGCGCGTTCTTCATGGGGAATTTGCGGGTCCAGATCGTGCGCGTCACCCCGTCCGAGCCGGTGGCGCTCTCCTCGTTCTCGCTCGGCTCACCGGAGTCGAAGACCCGATCGTCGTAGCTCCAGAAGAGCTCCGCCTGCTCCTTCGGCCAGTAATCCGGGTCGCTGCGGCCGATCAGGGCCTCGTGGCGCTGCCCTATCAGCCTGCAGAAGCCCGGGTTGCAGGCGATCCAGCGGTGTTGCCGATCCTTGACGAAGATGGGATCCGGGATGGTGTCGATGACGAGCTGGAGCAGCTCGAACGTCTTCCAGTCCGCGACGTCGATGCAGGGGAGCGTGAACGCCATGCAGCCCAACCCATCTCCCCCCGGTCAGCCTCTCGTTATCAGCCATCGTGAATCGCGCCGCAAGGACAGAAACGGGCGGGATACCACGCCACGTGACGAAGACGTATTGGCGCACGCCATAACGTCTTGAACGTACTTTGTCTTTCTAGCGGTCACTACATATTCACGTGGAGCTTGACGAGCGGCGCGTGGTAAGGCCGACGAAGCTCTGCGCGAGCCGTCGCGTGCCGGCCGGCAGCTCGCCCGCCACCGTCACCGCGAGGTCCACCGAGAGTCGCGGGGGCCCATCTCGGGGCGGCGCTCCCCGCGGAGCCGGGGACCTGGCGACGGTGGTTGTGAAAATTTCTTCTCTTGGCGCTCTTGGCGCCCTTGGCGGTTCCTCTCCTTAATCTATCTCCCGCGCAGCCGTGCAGAGCCCCCTCGGCGGTCTCATCGGGCGACTTGCCGGCGAGGTGGCGGAGATCGCACATTTCAGATCGATGCGTGATCAATTCGTCTCGGTGGGGGAATTCACCGGCGCCGCACAGCAGCGCCCGCGTTCACGCGGATTCGCTGTAATTTTATGCGTCACAGCCGTTGATCGGGTCTTGCACTCTGGAGCCGATCGGGCGATGGCGCGCCATGCAGGTGTCACTGCGCATCGGGATACTTTTGTCCAACCCATCGGAAAGCTGGGGCCCCGGGAGCCCCGTCCTGCATGAGAATCGTTGACATCCGCGCCACCACCGTCACCGTGCCGCTCGAGGCGCCTTTGCGGCACGCGAACGGCTGCCACTGGGGGCGCTTCGTGCGCACGATCGTCGAGGTCGAGGCGGACAACGGGCTGGTCGGGCTCGGGGAGATGGGCGGCGGCGGCGAGTCGGCCGAGGCGGTGTTCCGCGCCATGAAGGCCTACCTCGTGGGCCACGACCCCGCCCGCCTCGAGGAGATGCGGTTCAGGATCGCGAACCCGACGGCCTCGCTCTACAACAACCGCACCCAGATCCTCGCCGCGCTGGAGTTCGCCTGCCTCGACCTGCTCGGGCAGGCCTTCGGCGTGCCGGTGCACGACCTCCTCGGCGGCAAGCTGCAGGACGAGGTCCCCTTCGCCTCCTACCTCTTCTTCCGCTACCCGAACGCCGATGGATCGGGCGAGGTGCGCACGCCGAAGCAGCTCGCCGACGAGGCGAGGGCGCTGAAGAAGAAGCACGGGTTCACCTCGCACAAGCTCAAGGGCGGCGTGTTCCACCCGGATTACGAGCTCGAGTGCTACCGCGCGGTGGCCGACGCCGTCGGGGAAGATCGCGTCCGCTTCGACCCGAACGCCGTCTGGTCGACCGAGCAGGGCATCCGCTTCGGGCAGGCGATCGAGGGCCTGAACAACGACTACCTGGAAGACCCCGTGTTCGGCCTGCACGCGATGCGCCGCACCCGGGAGAAGGTGCGGATGCCGCTCGCGACGAACACCGTCGTCGTGGGCTTCGAGCAGCTCGCCGCGAACGTGCTCGACACGGCGGTGGACGTCATCCTCCTCGACACGACGTTCTGGGGCGGCATCCGGCCCTGCGTGAAGGCGGCGGGCATCTGCGAGACCTTCGGCCTCGGCGTCGCCGTCCACTCCTCGGGCGAGCTCGGCGTGCAGCTCGCGACGATGCTGCACCTCGGCGCCGTCATCCCGAACCTCTCGTTCGCCGCCGACGCGCACTACCACCACCTGAAAGACGACGTGATCCGGGGAGGCCCGCTCCCCTACCGGAACGGCCGTATTCGCGTGCCCGAGGGCCCCGGCCTGGGCGTCCGCCTCGATCGCGACAAGCTCGCCCACTACGCCGAGGAATACCGCCGGCTGGGCTCCTATCCCTACGACAGAGATCCGCTGCGCCCGGCCTGGTGCGCGACCGTGCCGAACGACCGCTGGGCCGATCCCAAGGACGACCGGATCCCCGAGGTGCCGAGATGACCCTCTCCGAACGCGTGGCCAAGGCCGTCGCCGCCGCGCCCGTCATCGATCTTCACACTCACCTCTTCGCCCCCCAGTTCAACACGCTGAACCTCTGGGGCGTCGACGAGCTCTTGACGTATCACTACCTCGTCGCCGAGACCCTCCGCGCCGAGCCGAAGGTCGCGCCCGAGGCGTTCTACGCCCGCGACAAGACGGCGCAGGCCGACCTCGTGTGGGAGGCGCTCTTCGTCCGCCGATCGCCGCTGTCCGAGGCGACCGCGGGGGTCGCCACCGTGCTCGACGCGTTCGGGCTCGACCCCGCCGCGCCCGACCTGCGCGACGCGCGCGCCTTCTTCGCCGCGCGCAAGGTCGAGGATCACCTGGAGGACGTGCTGCGCCTCGCGGGCGTGACCGCGCTCGCGATGACGAACGACCCGACCGACCCCGCGGAGCGCGCGATCTGGGAGGCGGGCGTCGCGCCCGATCCGCGGTTTTACGCGGCGCTGCGCATCGATCGCCTCGTCACCTCGAACGACCTCGCGGCCGAGCTCGACCGGTGGATCGCCCGCATGCGGCCGCGCTACCTGGCGATCTCGGTCAACGAGGTCTCGGCCCCGCCCCGGGCCGTGCTGGACGCGTGCCGCGCGCACGACCTGCCGTTCGCGATGATGGTCGGCGTCCGGCGCGCGGTGAACCCCCGCCTCGGTGTGGCCGGCGACGGCATGAGCACCGTCGACCTCGCCCCGCTCGAGCGGCTCGCCGGCGACAACCCCGACGTCCGCTTCCTCGTCACGACGCTCGCGCGCGAGAACACGCACGGCCTCTGCGTCGTGGCGCGCAAGTTCGCGAACGTCCTCCCGTTCGGCTGCTGGTGGTTCATGAACAACCCGAGCCTCATCGAGGAGACGACCTCGATGCGCCTGGAGATGCTGGGGCCGACCTTCGTGCCGCAGCACTCCGACGCGCGCGTCCTGGATCAGCTGATCTACAAGTGGCGCCACGCGCGCCGCTCGATCGGCAACGCGCTCTCGCGGCGCTACGGGGCGATGACCGTCCCGCCGACCGACGCGCAAATCGAGCGCGACGCGCGCGCGCTTCTGGGCGGCATCGCCGGGGAATGGCTGGGAGCATGAGCAAACTCTTCGACATCGCGGGCCGCACGGCCGTCGTGATCGGCGGCACCTCCGGCATCGGCCGCGCGATCGCCCTCGGCCTCGCCGAGGCGGGGGTCCACACCGTCGCCTCGGGCACGCGCGCCGATCGGGCCCGGGCGGTCCATGGCGAGATCCTCCAGCGGGGCGTCCGCTCGCTCGAGGCGACGTGCGACGTCAGCGACCGGGCGTCCCTCGACGCCCTGCGCGACGGCGTCGTCCAGGCGCTCGGCGGCGTCGACATCCTCGTCAACTGCGCCGGCCGGACCTTCCGCACGCCCACGGTCGACGTCGGGGACGCCGAGTGGAACAGCCTGCTCGACACGAACGTCACGGGCATGCTGCGCGCCTGCCAGTCGTTCCACGGCCCGCTGCGCGAGAGCGGCCGGGGCCGCATCGTCAACATCGCCTCGCTGTCGAGCTTCGTCGCGTTCCACGAGGTGGCGGCCTACGGCGCCTCCAAGGCGGCCGTGATGGCGCTCACCCGGAGCCTCGGGGCCGAGTGGGCGAAGCACGGTATCCGCACGAACGCCCTCGTGCCGGGCGTCTTCGTGACCGACCTCAACCGCGCTCTCCTCGACGGCACCGCGCGCGGGCAGGAGCTGCTCGCCCGCACGCCGCTCGGCCGCTTCGGCGAGACGCAGGAGCTTGTCGGCGCGGCCCTCTTTCTCTGCTCTGACGCGGTGAGCTTCATCACCGGCACGAGCATCGCAGTCGACGGTGGCTTTCTCGCTTCTGGAGTGAACCAATGACCGCTGCATCTCCCGTGGTCCCGGCGAGCGGCGGCCTCATGACGCGCACCCGCTGGACCATCTGCGCGCTCCTCTTCTTCGCGACGACGATCAACTACCTCGACCGGCAGCTCTTCTCGCTGCTCGTCCCGTTCTTCGAGAACGAGCTGCGCCTCGGGCCGACGGACCTCGCGCTCATCAACGTGAGCTTCCTGCTGTCTTACGGCTTCGGCATGGTGTTCGTCGGGCGCTGGATCGACCGCGTCGGCACCCGCAAGGGGCTCACCGTGACGTTCCTGCTCTGGAACGTCGCCTCTGCGGCCCACGCCTTCGTCGCCAGCTTCAGCGGCTTCGCCGCGATCCGCTTCGTGCTCGGGGTCGGCGAGGCGGGCAACTTCCCGTCCGCCGTCCGCACCGTCGCCGAGTGGTTCCCCAAGAAGGAGAGGGCGCTCGCGACCGGCCTGTTCAACTGCGGCTCGAACGTCGGCGCCATCCTCGCCCCGCTCCTCGCGGTGCGCATCGCGGAGGCGTACGGCTGGCGTGCCTGCTTCCTCTTCCTCGGCGGGATCGGCGTCGTGTGGATCTTCTTCTGGACGCGCCTCTACCGGCGTCCCGAGGAGCACCCGAAGGTGTCGCCCGCGGAGCTCGCGCACATCCGCTCCGACGCGAAGGAGTCGACCGAGGCCCTCGGCATCAGCGAGGTGTTCGGGATGCGGCCCGTCTACGCGGTCGCGATGGCGAAGTTCTTCACCGACGCGCCGTGGTGGTTCTATCTCACCTGGCTGCCGAAGTTCCTCGTCGGCGAGTTCAAGCTGACGCCGACGTTCATGGCCTACGCGATCCCGGTCGTGTTCATCGTGGCCGACGGCGGCGCGATCGGCGGCGGCTGGCTCTCCTCGAAGCTCATCGCGAGCGGCCGCTCGGTCGGCACCGCGCGGAAGCTCGCGATGCTCGCCTGCGCGCTCGCCGCGGTGCCCGTCATGGCCGTCGGCCAGCTCGTCGATGTCCCGAGCGTCGCCGGCATCCCGTCGGTGTACATCGCCGTCGGGCTCATCTCGCTCGCCGCGGCGGCGCACCAGGGCTGGAGCAGCAATCTCTACACGCTCGTCTCGGACACCCTGCCTCGCCCGGCGATGGCGACGGTGGTCGGCATCAAGACCGCGTTCGGCGTCGTCGGCGGGGCGATCTTCCAGATCTTCGTGGCCCGGTCGCTCACGCTCACCGGCTCGTACGCCGTGCCGTTCCTGCTCGCGGGCGGCCTGTACCTCGTCGGGCTGCTCGTGCTGCACCTCCTCTTGCCGCGGGTCGAGCCGGTCGTGCCCAGGCGGCGCGTGCCGAAGGCGGCGATCGTCGCCGGCGGCCTGGCGATGCTCGCCAGCATCGCGGGCCTGCAGTTCGCCCTCAACCGTCCCCCGTACGACTCGGTCGCCGAGTACCGCGCGACGCGGTCCGCCCAGCTCGGCGCGACGGGCGCGCCGGTCGAGGGCCCCGCCGCTCACGTGGGCTGGATGGACGCGCGCTGGTATCTCTGGCCGACGGCCCAGGGGACCAAGGCCGAGCTCGTCAAGCTCGACCGCGACGGGCGGCCCATCCTCGAGTCCAGGGGCGCCGGCGCCAAGGGCTATACGGGCCCGTCCGCCGCAGAGGTGCAGTCGTCCGGCGCGCCGGGAGGCAACCCGTGAGCTCCGCCCCCGGCGAGCCTCATCGCCTCTCCGCGGCTCTCACGCCCCCTCGCGCCCTCCTCCGCGACTCGGCCTCTTCGTCGCGCGTCCAGCGCACCTGCCGGTAAACCATGCCCTTCACGCTCCGCGATCCTGCTGCCTGCCGCTGGGACCTCGTGTCCCTCGGCGAGGTCATGCTGCGCCTCGATCCCGGCGACGGTCGGATCTCGACCGCGCGCGGCTTCCACGCCTGGGAGGGCGGCGGCGAGTACAACGTCGCCCGCGGTCTCCGCCGCTGCTTCCGGCTCCGGTCGGCCATCGTGACCGCCCTCGCGGACAACCCCGTCGGGCGCCTCATCGAGGATCTCATGCTGCAGGGCGGCGTGGACCTCTCGCACCTCCGCTGGGTGCCCCACGACGGCGTGGGGCGGACCGTGCGCAACGGCCTGAACTTCACCGAGCGGGGCTTCGGCATCCGCGGGGCGGTGGGCGTCTCGGACCGCGGCCACACCGCCGCGTCGCAGCTGAAGCCCGGCGACATCGACTGGGACGCGATCTTCGGCCGGGAGGGCGCGAGGTGGTTCCACACCGGCGGCATCTTCGCCGCGCTCTCCGAGACAACGCCGGACGTGGCGAAGGAGGCCATGGAGTCGGCCAGGCGGCACGGGGTCGTCGTCTCCTACGATCTGAACTACCGCCCTTCGCTCTGGAAGTCGATCGGCGGCCAGGCCCGCGCGCGGGAGGTCAACCGCGCGCTCGCGCCGTACGTCGACGTGATGCTGGGCAACGAGGAGGACTTCACCGCTGCCCTCGGCTTCGAGGTCGAGGACCTCGACGACGCGCACAGGACCCTCCACGTGGGCGCGTTCGAGGCCATGATCGAGCGCGTCATCGCGGCGTTCCCGAACATCCAGGCGGTCGCGACGACCCTGCGCGTGGCGACCTCGGCGACGCGCAACGACTGGAGCGCGGTGCTGTACGAGGGCGGCCAGCTGTACCAGGCGCCCGAGCGCAAGGACCTCGAGATCTACGACCGCGTGGGCGGCGGCGACTCGTTCGCTTCGGGCCTGATCTACGGCCTCCTCGCGGGCCAGGGCCCGCAGTGGGCCGTCGACTGCGGCGCGGCGCACGGGGCGCTCGCGATGACGACGCCCGGCGACACGACGATGGCGACCCTTGACGAGGTACTCAAGGCGATGAAGCTGGGCACGGCGCGGGTGGATCGATGAGCGAACCGATGAACAAGCAAGCCGTGCTCGGCTGGATCGGGCGCACGCGCATCGTGCCTGTCGTGCGCGCGGCCTCGGCCGACGAGGCGCTGCAGGCGGTCGAGGCCCTGCTCGAGGGCGGGATCGACGTCCTCGAGATCACGATGACCGTGCCCGGCGCGGTGGAGGTCGTGCGCGAGATCGCCGCGCGCCACGGCGATCGCGCCCTGGTCGGCGCGGGCACCGTGCTCGACGCCCGCACCGCCGAGGCGTGCGTCGAGGCCGGGGCGCGCTTCGTCGTCAGCCCCGCGCTCGACGAGGCGACGGTGAAGGCGTGCCTCGCGATGAACGTCGTCCACGCCCCCGGCGCGCTCACGCCGACCGAGGTCGTGGCGGCGCACCGGGCGGGCGGGGACGTCGTGAAGGTGTTCCCCTGCGACGCGCTCGGCGGCGCGTCGTACCTCAAGTCGCTCAAGGCGCCTCTGCCGCACATCCCGCTCATGCCCACCGGCGGCGCGACGCTGCAGAACGTGGGCTCTTTTCTCGCCGCGGGCGCGGTGGCCGTCGGCGTCGGCAGCAATCTCGTGGACCTCAAGCTCCTGCGCGAGGGGCGGCGCGACGAGCTCGTCGCCCGGGCCCGCGCATTCCGCGAGGCGGTCCGCCCGGCTTGAGGCGGACACAGCAGGCGCGAACGCCGTTCGTCGTGTCGACCCCGGTCTGCGCCGCCGGGCAGCAGTGATGGTCAAGACGCCCGGGCCGTGATCCGCCCGGTGCCACGTAAAAACGTAACAAAATCAATGTCTTGCGGCGCTCGCGAGGATCCCTGGCGCCGTCGAACATCAGGGGCTTCGAACATGAACCAATCGAAGGTTGCGAACCTATTCGGTGCGTCGATTCTCTTCGCGGCGGCGGCGGCGCATGGGCAGGCTCCCCCGCCGGCGCCGCCTCCGCGCCCGGCGCCTCCGCGGGCGGCGGCTCCGGCCCCGCCTGCGGCGCCTCCGCCGGCCCTGCCTGCGGCGCCTCCGCCGGCCCCGCCCGCGGCGGCGGCTCCGGCCCCGGCGGCGGCTCCGGCCCCGGCGGCGGCTCCGGCCCCGCCTGCGGCGGCGCAAGCTCCCCAGCCGGCGGACGCCGGCATGACGCAGGTCCCGACGGGCACGCAGGCGCCGGCCACGCCGCCGCCGATGCTGGGCACCGGGCCTGCGGCCGCGGCGCCGCCGCCGGTCCCCCCGGCGGAGTCGGCCAAGCCGCCCGTTCCGCCCACCGTTCCCGTGACCTCCAAGTGGAAGGCCACGATCTACGGGATGGCGGAGTTCGACATCATGCACGACTCCACCCAGAGCTTCGGCGAGTCGGTGGGGGCCACGGTGATCCAGCGCGAGGACACCTATGCGGGCAGGCACGCCCGCACGCATTTCACGACGCGGAACTCCCGCCTTGGCGTCAAGGTGAGCGCGCCCGAGTACGAGGGGATCAAGACCACCTCCGTCCTGGAGCTCGACTTCTTCGGCAGCCAGCCGCCCAACGTCTCGGAAGCCGCGCTGGTGAGCAGCGGCACCTTCCGCCTGCGCCAGGCGTTCATCAAGCTGGAGTCGGATTACGTCGACGTGGTGATTGGCCAGACCTATCACCTGTTCGCGTGGCAGCCGTTCTTCTTCCCGGCCACGTCGTCGTTCTTCCCGGTGATGAACCAGGTCTTCGGCAGGATGCCGCAGGTGCGCGTCGGCCACACCTTCAAGTCGGAGCCGGTCAACGTCGAGATCGCGGGGGCCGTCCTCAAGCCGCCGCAGCGCGACTCCGAGATCCCCGACTTCCAGGCGGGGATGCGCTTCGGCTTCAACGGCTGGAAGGGCATTCACACGCTGGGCGCCGGCGGGATGTTGTTCGACTCGCTGACCCTCGGCGTCTCGGGCCTGTTCCGCCACTTGAAGGTGGCCGAGCACACCGCCGCCCCGCTCCACTCGAGGTCGGCCAACGGCTACGGGATCTCGGTCGACGCGCTGATCCCGATCATCCCGGCGAGCGCGCTCGACGACCCGGGCAATGCGCTGACGTTGACCGGCTCGTTCTTCTCCGGCACGGGCATCGCGGACATCGTGGGTGTCGCGAGCAACGTGCCGAACCCGCCGCTCCCGGACGGCGCGACCTACACGCCGGACATCGACAACGGCCTCGCGGTGTACGACGCGAACAACAACCTCAAGACCATCGGCTGGCGCGGGATGATGGTCGGGCTCCAGTACTATCTGCCCCCCTCGGGCCGCGTCTCCCTCTCCGCCAACTATACCCAGGGCTGGTCGGATCGGATCACGGCGGCGCATGGCTACGCGGACCTTCGCACCGCCTTCCGCGAGTCGCGCTACATCGATGGCAACCTGTTCGTCGACATCATGCCGGCCCTCCGCGCGGGCCTCTCGTTCCAGCGCTCTGAGCAGACGTTCGCCGACGACGTGACCGCGACAAACGAGCGCTTCAAGCTGTCCCTCTACAGCTTCTTCTGAGCGGCGCTCGGCCGCGTCTCCTCGCCGGATCGCGTCCTCGACGATCCTCCCCGGCGGGCCCTCCGCGGCCCGCCCGGCTCTTCACTCTGCTCCAGGTGGTGCGCCACGCGCGCCCCCGCGTTCACGCCCAGGGCGCTGGGGTCTCGGCCTCGCCTCAGCATCGCTTTCCCATGGCGGCGGATCGCACAAGGCTCGATCTTTCAACCAGCGTATCGACTCCGCGGCTCCTTGAGGCCATGGCGGTCACGAGGCGCTTGACTTTCGGAGCCCATTTGAACTTCCTGGACCCTGAGGCTCAATCCGCGACAATGGTGGATTTTTGAAGGACAAGCAGGGAAGGAGGCTCGCAGTGTCAAGGAAGCTTATCCGCGTCGTATCGTTCCGCTCAGGGCTCGCGCTCGGCCTGGCTGCGCTGGCGCAGCCAGGGCTCGCCGGCACGGCCCACGCCGCGCCCCAGACGATCACCAACGGCACGCAGTTCCGGGACACCTCCGGCAACGTGGTCCACGCGCACGGCGGCGGCGTGATCAAGGTCGGCGACGCCTACTACTGGTTCGGCGAGAACCGCGCCACAAAGTACGTCGATGTCTACCGCTCGACCGATCTGAAGAGCTGGCAGCTCCGCAACCACGTGCTGGCGCCGGGCTCGCACGCCGAGCTGCGCTCGGCCAACATCGAGCGCCCCAAGGTGATCTACAACAGCGCGACCGGCCAGTATGTCATGTGGATGCACAAGGAGAACGCCACCGACTACGGCGAGGCCCGCGCGGCCGTGGCGACCTCCAGCACGGTGGACGGCAGCTACACCTACCGCGGCAGCTTCCGCCCGCTGGGGCACATGTCGCGCGACATCACGCTGTTCAAGGATGACGACGGCACGGCGTACATGATCTCGGCCGCGCGCGAGAACGCCGATCTGCACATCTACCGGCTGACGTCCGACTACCTGAACGTGAGCAGCCTCGTCCAGATCCTCTGGGCCGGCTCGTGGCGCGAGGCCCCGGCCCTGTTCAAGCGCAACGGCGTGTACTTCCTGCTGACCTCGGGCGCCACCGGCTGGGCGCCCAACCAGCAGAAGTATGCCACCGCCTCCAGCATCGGCGGCACCTGGAGCGCGCTGCAGAACCTCGGCGACTCAACCGCCTACAGCTCGCAGACGGCCTTCGTGCTGCCGATCCAGGGCTCGTCCGCCACCTCCTACCTCTACATGGGCGACCGCTGGGCAGGGGCCTGGAGCGGGCCAGTCAACGACTCCCAGTATGTCTGGCTTCCGCTCCAGTTCCCCAGCAACACGAGCATGACCATGAGCTACTCGGACCAGGTGACGCTCGACGCCGCCACCGGCGTCGTCCAGGGCTCGGGCGCCACGTACGACACGTTCGCCGCGCGTCACAGCGGCAAGTGCCTGGACGTGAACAGCGCCTCGACCTCCGACGGCGCCGTCGTGCAGCAGTGGACCTGCAACGGCGGCAGCAACCAGCAGTGGCTGCTCCAGAGCGCCGGCGGCGGCTACTACCGCGTCGTGGCGCGGCACAGCGGCAAGTGCCTGGACGTGGTGAGCGCCTCGACCGCCGACGGCGCGGCCGTGAAGCAGTACCCCTGCAACGGGGGCAACAACCAGCAGTGGCAGTTCCAGGACGTCGGGAGCGGGTACTACCGCGTCGTGGCGCGTCACAGCGGCAAGTGCCTGGACGTGGCCAGCGGCTCGACCGCCGACGGCGCGGCCGCGAAGCAGTACACCTGCAACGGGGGCAACAACCAGCAGTGGGAGAGCTGGTGACGCGACGCCCTGGTCCACGCAGGCGAGGCAGAGCGCCCCGCATCGATGAGGGGGCCCGCGCTTCGCCAGCGGGCGCGTCCTGCATTACAATGACCCATGTCGCCATCTTATGTCCCTGTAGATCGACAGTGGCGCTGTGATCGTCGCAGCATCGCTGTTTCTTTCCAGCTCCTCCTGATTGCCGCGATGGCCGGGTTCGGCGCGTCGGTGACCGGATGCGAGGTCGAGGAACGCAACTTCGGCGACGGGGGGAGCGGCGGCGCTGGTGCTTCGAGCCCTGATTCCGGGGGGAGCTGCACTGTGCCGTCGGATTGCCCTGCTCCGGCGGATCCATGCCAGATCTCGGCGTGCGTCGACGGCAGGTGTGGCGCGGCGCTGCTGCCGGAGGGGACCGAGATCGAGCCGGTGGCCGGCGACTGCCAGCGGACGGTCTGCGATGGCCGCGGCGCTCGGAAGGGGGTCCCCGCGGACGAGCTCCCGGACGATGGCAATCCATGCACCGTCGACGCCTGCGCCGGGGTGACGCCCGAGCACTCGCCCCAGCCAGGGTCGTCGTGCCCAGGAGGGATCTGCGATGAGGCTGGCCAATGCGTGCCGGCGGGGTGCTCGTGCCCAGGCGGGGACTGCGACGAGGCCGGCGAATGCGCGCCGGCAGAGTGCGTGGACGACGCCGATTGCGACACCTCGACGGAATGTGCGGAGCACATCTGCATCGACGGTGCCTGCCTGACGGAGCCCATTCAGCGAGGGATGCCGTGCGGCTGGGGGGGGCAGGAGCAGTGCGACGGGGAGGGCCAGTGCATGGGCGATGAGTGCGTCGAGGACAGCGATTGTCCGTGCGGATTCTCCGAGACCTGCATTTGCTTGACCGGGTCCTGCTATCCCGTGGAGGACTGAGGGGCTCCCGGGGCAGCGATGGGCTCGACGTGCGCCCCGCGAGGGGCATCCCCTCATCCGATCGAGCAAGCCCAGGAATCGCCGGCCCGGGAGCGCCGCATAGAGCACAATTTCTGACGAGAGCGGAAACCCGGCAGAGACCCCGTGGTGCGCCGTGCCGGATCGATGCTCCCGGCGCCATTCGAGCTGCACTTTCTTCTCGGTTCGTGGGTATGCTTGTCGCCGCGATGGCGGGCTCGCTCGCCGATCACGCTGGCTGCGAGGGGCGCCGGCGGAGATCGGAGGGGTGCCCGTCTCCGCGCGTGAAGGAGGGACGATGATGAGGCCGAATCAAGCCGCAAAGGGATGTCCGGTGCTCCATTTCAAGCCGGACGCGCCGGGGTTCGACGCGGACCCTTACCCCGCGTACACGGAGCTGCGCGAGTCCGCACCTGTGTATTTCTGGCCAGATGCTCAGTCCTATGTGGTGAGCCGCTTCGACGATGTGGCGACCGTGCTGCGCGATCCGCGGCTCGCGACCGATCCCGCGGCGGCCGGGCTGCCCGCGCCCGAGGCGGGGCTGCCGGAGCCGATCCGCGCGCCGTTCGAGCACTCGCTGTTCCGCCTCGCACCCAAGGACCACGCGCGCGTCCGCCGGGCCGTGAGCCCTGCCTTCACCCCGCGCGCGATCGACCGCCTGCGCCCGATGATCCAGCGCACCGTCGACGAGGCGCTCGCGCCGTTCGAGGGCAAGGACGAGATCGAGATCGCGGAGTTCGCCGATTTCATCCCCCTGCGCGTCGTCGCCTCGATGCTCGACATCCCGGGAACGCACGAGAAGATCTTCCGGGACTTCGGCGAGGCGCTCATCAGGACCGTGGACCCGCGCCTCACCCCCGAGACGTTCGCGGCGGTCGTCGCCCCGGTGCCTGCGGGCGTGGCGCTCCTCCGCGAGCTCATCGCCGAGCGGCGCAGCCGCCTGGGCGACGATCTCTTGAGCACGCTCATCCGCGCCGAGGCCGAGGGGGACCGGCTGAGCGAGGACGAGATGCTCGGGCTCGTCGCCGCGATCATCGCTGCCGGCTCGGAGACCACGGTGCATTTCATCTGCTTCGGCGTCATGTCGCTGCTCTGCGTGCCCGAGCGCGCGGCGACGGTGCGGGCCGAGCCCGAGCTCCTGCGCAGCGCGATGGACGAGCTCCTGCGCTTCGACAATTTTGGCAAGGGAGGGATCGTGCGGTACTGCACGGAGGACGTCGAGATCGGCGGCGTGCGCATGGGCAGGGGGTCGACCCTCATCGCGATCCTGCCGGCGGCGCTGCGCGATCCTCGCGCTATCCCCGACGCGGACCGCTACGACCCGCGGCGGCAGCCCGAGGAGATCCTGAGCTTTGGCCTCGGGCCGCATTACTGCCTGGGCGCGTCGCTCGCGCGGCTCGAGGGCGAGGTCGCCATCGGGACGTTGATGCGCCGCTACGCGGACATGCGGGTCATCGGAGCGCCCACGTACGCGCAGCACCCGACCCTCCGCAAGCTCTCGTCGCTGCGCGTGGCGGTGACGCCCGCGGCTCGGTCCGAGGTAGGCGGATGAGCCGGGTCGTCGTGGACCGGGATCTCTGCGAGGCCAACCAGGCCTGCATGCGGGTCGCGCCGGAGGCCTTCCGCGTGGACGAGGAGGATCGGCTCCACGTCCTGCTGGACGAGGTGGATCCGGCGCTGCGCCCGAAGGTCGAGCGGGCGGTGCGGGCGTGCCCGCGGCGAGCGCTCGAGATCGTGGATTAAGGGGTATCCGGGGGAGGGCGCGCGCGCCGGAAAGGGTCGCCCACGTCGCCGTTCGTGGTAGGATAGCGCTCCGCAAGAGGAGATCGGATCGCATGCCTGCCGACGTGGATGCCGAAGTGGACAGGTTGACAGATCTGGCGCTCGCCCTCCCGCCGGCGCTGCGTGAGCTCGTGGCCTACCGGATCTGGGAGAGCCTCCACCCCGAGGAGAGCTGGCCTCTCGCATCAGGGCAGATCGAGGAGATCCGAAGGCGAGCAGCGGAGGTCGAGGCAGGGACGGTGCAGCTCGTGGACGGCGAGGACGTCCTCCGCAATGCGCGCGCCCGGATCGATGCGCGCCGGCAGTGAGGCGGTTCCGGTTCCACCCGCGTGCGCTTCAGGAGTTCGAAGAGGCGGTCGATCATTATCTCGAGCTGTCGCCCGAGGCGGCATCGCGGTTCGTCAATGCGTTCGAGGCGGCCGTCGGTTTCGCTCGACGGAACCCCGACGCCGCGGCGCGGATCGAGGATGACGTGCGGCGGTGGAACCTGCGCAAGTTCCCTTACGCATTGATCTACCGGCTCTCGAGCGAGCACATCGTTATCATCGCTGTGATGCACGCTCGCCGCGAACCTGGATACTGGAAGAGCCGAATCTCTTCATAGCAGGGTCGGGGCGGGCGTCCTCGACCGAGCCCGCGGCAGCTCATCAGTAGCTGGATCCGCGGCAAGACCCGGGGTCTTGCCGACGATGCGGATCAGCAACGCGGCCACGACGAGGCCCGCGAACGGCCAGTAAAACGGGTCCGACGCCGCGCGCTTGCCGAAGGAGTTCATGAACGACAGCCACAGGGCATAGGATGCCACGAGATGAAGCGCCTTCCACGCCCGGGGGCCGAGCCAGGCCGCGGTGCGCTTGAAGGACGTGACGGCCATCGCGAGGATGAAGACGTAGCCGAGGCCCGAGATCACATGGGTCGATGGCGGGACCCGCGAGTGATAGAGCACCGGATCCATGAAGGCATACGCCATGATGGCCAGCGCGTGCATGGCGTGCGAGCCCGCGAACGACAGGCCAAGGTAGCGGCGATTGGCGCGCTGCCAGCGCGTGAAGCTGCTGGGCCACAGGCGGAATGCTGCCGACGCGGTGAAGGCCAGCAGGAACAGCGCCAGCGAGGTGCGCGCCGTCGTCCGCAGGACCATGCGCACGCCATCCACCGAGAAGTCGCTGCGCCACAGGATCGCGACCGCGACGGCCGCGATGATCAGCAGGCTAGTGCGCAGCAGGGACCATCCTTGAAAATGTCTCAGGAGGCTCATTGGGGGTCAGTCCTTGGACGGGGGAGGGATTCTCCGGTTGGAAGCTGCGCGCACGCGTGCGGGTTGTGCGACCGCATCGCCCTGGATGACCTCGTCGAGACCCTCCGGGCGCAGCGCACCCACCGCTCCTACGCGGGGCGGCGTCCCCGGTTTCGTCGCGGCGGCGCCGGACGGGCGCTGTCTCGTCCATCCCGGATCGGACGGTCGAGCCGCAGGGCTCGACGCCGTCCACGACGGCTCGCGTCGTGTGCTGTATGCTGCCGTCATGAGCTGGAAAGAGAGCTGTCGCACCCGCCTCCGCGAGCATCTCGACCCGCACGGCGATCTCGCTCCGCCATGGGAGCGCTTCCCCGACTACGAGCGCCACACCCTCGGTTGGCGAATGGGCGCAGGTGAGGACTGGGTGGGGCTGTGGAGCGTCTTCCTCGAGCAGCTTGCCCAGGATCCCGAGAGCCGCATCGCCTACCTGCGACGCCACCCTCCCGCTCCCATCAGCTGGGCAGACGCCGTTCACGATGTCCTGTACCCCGCGGAAGGTGGCGACGAGGACGACAGCGACGAGGACGATCCGACTGCGGTGGTCCAGCGCCGCTCCGCGCTCCTGGAACAGGGGCTCATCGCGTCCGACGTCGCTTTCAGCACCTGGCTCGCCCAGCAGAAGGAGATGTGCTGGCCGTGGGAGATGTACCCGACGCCCGAGGACGCGGCCCGCTACAACACCCGCGAGCTCTGGTTCTGGTCGCGCCAGGTCGCCGAGCTCCGGAAAGGCAGCGGATGGACGCCCCCCGGCGTGCCGGAGAGCTGGCGAGCGTGTGCACAGGCGCTCGAGACAGGGGACGCTGGCCTGATCGAGCCTCAGCGCGGGCTCCTGTCGCTCGCCCGGCTGCTCTGCGCCGGGCACGTCAAGGCGCCCTGGCAGCTCGGCCTGTCGGTCGCCGACTTCGCCGACTCGTTCGAGGACGACATGGGTTACGTCGACGCGTTCCGCCTGTGGGGAATGTCGGCCTTCGATGACGTCCACCAGCTCCGCCACTACCTCGACGCCACGCGCATGCCGCCCGGCTGGGAGGCGTGGGTCGCGGAGCAGCTTCCCGTGGAGTGAGCCGAGATGGCTCCCTCGTCGGGGGCAGGTGGGTTGGCTGCGTTACAGGCCGAGGTGCGCGCTCCTCCGCCTTGCTTCTTTCGTCTGCGCGCGCCGGCAGCTCCCCTCGTCGCAAGGCCGTTGCTCTGCTCCGCCATCGGCCTGTACGGTCCGGGGGAGGTGCGCGACTCGCTCGTGCGCCACCGCGGCCTTCGCGGTGCTCCCTCGAACCCAGCAATGCTCACCCTACCCAGCTACCACTCTGTCATCCACTTCGACCCGATCGGCGACACCGCCCGCTACCGCGCCGTCCGCGCGAGCGACGGCGCCCCCGTGGTGCTCAAGGTGCTCGGCGCGGCCGAGTCGCGCGTCGTCGACCGTGCCCGGCTCAAGCACGAGTACAAGCACATCGCGCGCATCGAGTCCGAGCGTGTCGTCAAGGTCCACGGGGTGGAGGAGGTGGATGGGAACCTCGTCCTCGTGCTCGAGGACGCCGCCGGGGAGGAGCTCGGGCGCTTCCTTGCCGCGCGCGGCAGGCTCGACATCGATCTGTGTCTCGATCTCGCCATCTCGATGACCGAGGCGGTGCGCGTGCTGCACGGGCATGGGGTCGTGCACGGCGCCGTCCGGCCGAAGAGCTTTGTCGTCTCCGGCGACGGTCAAGCGCGGATCCTCAACTACGGGGTCGACGCCGCGGTCACCCAGGAGGGCGCGTCGCTCTACAGCGATGCTGTCCTGTCCGACGTGCTCCCCTATACCTCGCCCGAGCAGACCGGCCGGATGAACCGCAGCGTCGACCACCGCTCGGATCTGTACTCGCTCGGCGTGCTCTTCTACCGGATGCTCACCGGCAGCCTGCCCTTCGAGGCGATCGACCCGCTCGAGCTCATCCACGCCCACATCGCCCTCATCCCCGAGCACCCCGCGGAGCGGAGCGCCGGCGTGCCCGCCCCGCTCGGCGATGTGGTCATGAAGCTGCTCGCCAAGAACGCGGAGGATCGTTATCAATCCGCGCTCGGCCTCCTCGCCGACCTCCACGAGTGCCGGCGGCGCCTCGCGCAGGGCCGCCTCGATCGCTTCGACCTCGGCCAGCGCGACGCCGCGCTCCTGCTGCAGATCCACCAGCGGCTCTATGGCCGCGAGGAGAGCATCGAGCGCCTCACGCAGGCCTTCTTCGGGGTCCTCGGCGGCGCGCGCAAGGTCGTCCTCGTGTCGGGCTACTCGGGCATCGGCAAGTCGTCCCTCGTGCAGGAGATCCTGAAGCCCCTCGCGCGCGAGAAGGGGTATTACATCAGCGGCAAATACGACCAGTACAACCGGGATCGGCCCCTCGGCCCGGTGCTCCAGGCGTTCGACGCGCTGCTCCGGCAGCTCCTGTCCGAGAGCGAGGAGCGCATCGCGCGCTGGAGAGCGGCGATGATCCAGGGGCTCGGGAACAACGCGCAGGTCATCTGCGAGGTCCTCCCCGCGCTCGAGTACCTCATCGGCGAGCAGCCGCCCGTGCCCACCCTGGGCCCCGTCGAGGCGCAGAATCGACTCAACCTCACCTTCCAGCGCTTCGTCGCGGTCTTCACGGGGCAGGGGCGCCCTGTCGTCCTCTTCCTCGATGATCTCCAGTGGATCGACGCCGCGAGCCTGAGCCTCGTCAACGCGCTGCTCGAGGGCGACGGGCTCGGGGCCTTCTTCTTCTGCGGCGCTTACCGCGACAACGAGGTGAGCTCCGCGCACCCGTTCATCCGCGCCGTGGAGGACCTCCGGAAGGGTGGTGTCGAGATCGAGCCCATCGTGCTCACCCCGCTCGCGCTCCCGCACGTCACGGCGCTCGTCAACGACAGCCTCGGGCGCTCGGACGGCGGGCAGCTCGCGGCGCTCGTGCTGAAGAAGACCGGCGGAAACCCGTTCTTCATCAAGCGCTTTCTCAAGTCGATCCACGACGGCGGCGCCCTGTCGTTCGACCAGGCCGGCCGCTGGTCGTGGGATCTCGCGGCGATAGGCGCCCTCGAGTACACAGATAACGTCCTCGACCTCATGGCGAGCAACATCCGCCGCCTGCCCGCGCCCACGCAGGAGGCGCTCCGGCTCGCGGCGGCGATCGGCAACCGCTTCGATCTGGGCACGCTGTCCACGATCAGCGGGTGCTCCATCGACGCGTTCTACGCGCGCGTCGAGCCGGCGCTCAAGGAGGAGCTCATCACGAGCGACGGCGCGAGCCACCGCTTCGTCCACGACAAGATCCAGGAGGCCTCCTACTCGATGATCCCTGTCGAGGAGCGGCCGGGGCTCCACCACCGCATCGGGATGCTCTTGCGGAAGGAGCTCGGGGCCGACGGGCGAGGGCTCTACGACGTCGTGAACCACCTGAACCGCGCGGGCGATCTGATCCGCGATCCCGCGGCGCGCCTCGACCTCGCGCGGATGAACCTCGCCGCGGCCGAGCGGGCCGAGGAGAGCGCGGCCTTCGACGCCGCGCTCAAGTACCTGGCCGAGGGGATCGCGCGGCTCCCCGCCGAGCCGTGGGTGGCGGAGTACGAGCTCGCCTTCGCGCTCACCACGAAGATCGGCCTCATGCAGGTGCTCGCCGGCCGCCCCGACGACGCCCTCGTCACGCTGGAGCAGGCGGTTGTCCACGGGACGAGCCGGCTCGACAAGACGCGGGCATACGGGCTCAAGGTGAAGGTGCATGTCCTCAAGGCCGACCTGCACGCCGCCCTGACCGAGGGGCTCGTGGCCTTGCGGCTCTTCGGGATCGATCTCCCGCCCTTCCCGTCGGACGAGGCGGTCGCCGGTGACGTGGAGGCGACGCTGAAGCTCATCGACGGCCGCTCGATGGAGTCGCTCCTCGATCTGCCGCGGCTCGCCGACCCCGAGATCGCCGCCCTGCACAGCGTGCTGGAGGAGATGATCTCGGCCTGCTACTTCCTCGCCAGCAACAACTTCGGGTTCTGCGTGATGCGGATCCTGCGGGACACCGTGCAATACGGCGTCTCGCAGAGCTCGGTCTTCTCCTACGTCGTCTTCGGCCAGATCCTGTGCGTCAGCGGCCGTATCCCGCTCGGTTACGCCTTCGGCGAGGCCGCGGTCGAGCTCCTCCAGCGCTATCCGGACAAGCGGAGCGAGCCGATCCTCGCGTGCATGTGGGGCGCGTTCGTCATGCACTTCCGGACGAGCTACGGAAGGGGGCGAGAGATCCTGCACACCGGCATTCATGCCGGCCTGGAGACGGGGCAGTACGTCTGGTCGTTCTACTGCATGGTCAACGCGAACACGAGCACGCTCCTGCTCGGCCGGCCCCTCGCCGAGATCAAGGCCGAGTCGCGATCGCTGCTCCCCCTGCGGAAGTTCGACAGGTGGAATTTCATCACCTGGATGGTGAGCGCCATCGGCCAGCTCTGCGAGAACCTCATGAGGCCGGATCCGGGCCCGTCGGATCTCTCCGGCGAGTGGATCGAGATCGACGAGATCATCGCGGCCGCGGCGGCGATCAACAACCAGGCTTCCCTCTTCTTCGCCCTCTTCTACCGCCTCGTCCTGCGCCTGTTCCAGGGCGACCACGCGGGGGCGGCCGCGCTCGCGTTCGACGCGAACTCCGGCATCATCGGGATCGCCGGCTGGCAAGGCAACCCGCCGTTCCATTTCTACGGCGGCGTCGCCCTGATCCTGGCGGCCGAGGGCGCGGATCCGGAGACGCGGGAGAAGTACCTCGCGAAGGCCCGCGCCTTTGGCGAGAAGGTCGCGTTCTGGGCGAACCACGCTCCCGACAACATGAAGCACCGCCACCTCCTGCTCGCGGCCGAGCTCGCGCGCGTGGACGGCGACACGCGGAGGGCGCTGGACCTCTACGACGAGGGCATCCGCGCGGCCGGCGAGGGCGGCGCTCTGCACGACGGCGCCCTCGGCAACGAGCTCTGCGCGCGCTGCTACCTGAAGCTCGGGAGGACCACGCTCGCGCGCGCCTACCTGATCGAGGCGCACGCGCAATATGCACGCTGGGGCGCCGCGAGCGCCATGGCCCGCCTCGAGCGCGACTATCCCGATCTCCTGAAGCGCGAGCTGCCGATCCTCGCCAGCGCGCCGGTGGTGGTCCGGGAGGACCTCGACCTGCGCAGCGTGCTCAAGGCCTCTCAGGCCCTCTCCGGGGAGATCGTCCTGCCCCGGCTGCTCGAGGCGCTGATGCGCATCATGCTCGAGAGCGCCGGCGCGCGCCGCGGCTTCTTGATCTTGAAGGACGAGGGGAGCCTCACCATCGAGGCCCTCGGCGACGTCGTGGGTGACCGCTTCGAGCGGGTCGCCTCGGCTCCGCTGGATTCCCGCGCCGATCTGGCCGCCAGCGTGATCAAGTATGTCGCGCGGACCGAGGAGACCGTCGTCATCGACGACGGCCCGGGCCATCCCTCCTTCGCGTCCGACCCCTATATCAGGACCGCTCGGGTGAGGTCGCTGCTCGCCTCGACGATCGTTCATCAGGGGCGCGTCATCGGCGTCGTCTACCTGGAGAACGCGCTCGCCAGCGCTGCCTTCACGCGGGATCGTGTCGAGCTCATCGGCCTGCTCTCGTCCCAGATCGCCGTCTCGCTGGAGAACGCGCGCCTCTTTGCCCGGCTGGAGGACAAGGTGGAGGCCCGCACGGCCGAGCTCAGCGCGGCGCACGCCGAGCTCGGCGTGCTCTACGCGGCGCGGGAGCGGGAGCAGGAGGAGCGGATGCTGGAGCAGCGCGCCCTCATCGAGCAGCAGCGCGAGGTCATCCACGCCCTCTCCGCGCCCATCCTCCAGGTGTGGGATGGTGTCCTGGCCGTGCCGCTCATCGGCGCGCTGGACCGCGAGCGCGCGGACGAGCTCATGCACAGCTTGCTGAGCGCTGTCTCGCGCGGCAGCGTCCGCTTCGCCATCCTCGACACGACCGGCGTCGAGGCCATTGACGAGGCCGTCGCCGATCATCTCGTGCGGATCGTGCGCTCCGTCGAGCTCCTGGGCGTCCGCGCGATCGTGACCGGGATCCGCCCCGCGGTCGCGCGGACCATGACCTCTCTCGACATCGACCTGCGGGCCCTGGGCACGCACGCCACCCTGCGCGAGGCCCTCAAGTTCTGCATGCGGAGCCTCACCTCCGGGCGGCGCGCGTCGCGCCACCCCTGACGTTCCGGGCGACGAACCGACCGCGCCGACGCGAGCGAGAACGTGCTCGACGTCGACTGGCTGGCTCACGGCGCGGGCGGCGCGGCCGGCCCGAGCGGGCCCGACGCAGCGAGGTACCGCTGCACCGTGCGAAGGCTGATCCCGAGCCGCTTTGCGGCCCTCGATCGATTGCCGCTCTCCAGCGCCAGCGCGGCGTCGAGGATCTTCCGGATCGACTCGTCCAGCGTGGCGTCGAGCGAGATCTCCAGCACGCGAGCGCCTCCGGAGCCCGATGCGGAGGGGGCCTCGAAGGCCGGGGCCAGCTCCCGGAGCGGCCTTGGAAGATCGCGCACCCGGACCTGCTTGCCCGATCGCAGGAGCGTGAGCAGCTCGATGACGCTCCGGAGCTCGCGCACGTTGCCCGGCCAGTCGTGCCGGCGCAAAGCGGCCATCGCCGCCCGCGTCATCCGGGCCGGCGGCTCCCCGTGCTTGGCGGCGAGCTGCTGCAGGAACAGGTGCACGAGCGGCGGGAAATCGGCCTGTCGCTCCCGGAGGGGCGGCACCAGCAGCGTCACCCCCTGGATACGATAATAGAGGTCGGCCCGGAAACGGCCGGCCTTCACCTCCTCCTCCAGCGGCCGCAGCGTCGCGCACACGATGCGGGCATCCACGGAGAGCTTCTCGGTGCCGCCCACGCGCATGAACTTCCTGTTCTCCAGGAAGCGCAGGAGCTTTGCCTGAACCGAGATCGGCATCTCGCCGATCTCGTCGAGGAAGAGCGTCCCGCCGTCCGCCGCCTGGATCTTGCCGCGCGTCCGCTCGACCGCTCCGGTGAAGGCGCCTCTCTCGTGGCCGAACAGCTCGCTCTCGAAGAGCGCCTCCGGCACGGCAGCGCAGTTGATGGGGATGAAAGGACCCGAGCGACGGAGCGACAGATCATGGATCTGGCGGGCGAGCACCTCCTTGCCGGTCCCGCTCTCGCCGACGAGCGAGATCCCCACCTCCTTCGGGGCGACCGTGCGAAGAACGCGGCCGAGATCCCGCATCGCAACCGACCGCATCACGGGCTCAATGACTACGTCAAGTTGTCGTGATCGGCGGTTCACGATCAAATTATAGCGACAATCTGTCGCCATGCCACGTTCATCCCGATGTTCGCGTTGAGCGGGCAGGGATCGCGCGACAAACAGAGGACATCGTTGCGTGGCACCGATGTTGCTGTATGCCGTGGATGTGACCGATGCGGCTGTGACCGATGTCGCTGTGGCCGACGTGGCTGTGACCGATGTCGCTGTGGCCGACGTGGCTGCGCTGGAGAAGGCGCATCGCGGCGCCGCGCGCCGGTCGCCATCGAAGCAGCGGAGAGGCACCTGAAGGAAAGAACAAGCATGCAGAACGAAGAGCTCGACTCCTGGGTACTCTCGGTCGCGACGCACGTCCGCCCCTCGAGCATCCACTGGTGTGACGGTACAGACGCGGAGATCAGGTGGCTCCAGAAGCAGATGGTCGCGAAGGGCGTGCTGGCGCCGCTCGATCCGGACAGATACCCGCGGAGCTTCCTGCATCGCTCCCCGCCGGACGACGTGGCGCGCGCGGAGCCTCCGCCGCTCCTCTGCACGCAGCAGCGCGTCGACGCCGGGCCGACGAACCCCTGGATATCCGAGGACGACGCGAACCGGATCGTGTGGCCGCTGTTCGCCGGGGCGATGGCAGGCCGGACGCTGTTCGTTGTCCCGTACCTCCTCGGACCGTGCGACTCGCGCTTCAGCCGCGTGGGGGTGCAGCTCACGGACAGCCCGTACGTCGTCGCGAGCCTTCGGCTCATGACGCGCATGGGGAAGGCGGCCCTGGAGCACCTCGGCAGCTCCTCCGACTTCGTTCGAGGCCTCCACAGCACGGGCGATCTCTCCCCGGACCGCCGGTACGTCGTCCACTTCCCCTCGACGAAGACGATCTGGAGCATCGGCTCCGGGCACGGGGACAGCGCGGTCCTCGGCACGTCGTGCCACGCCCTCCGCATGGCGAGCGCGCAGGCGCGGAAGGAAGGCTGGCTCGCGGAGCGCATGCTCCTGCTGGAGCTGACCGATCCGGAGGGAGACCTGCATTATCTCGCCGTGGCCAGCCCCGGCGCCGGCGGGAACACGCGCCTGTCGACGCTGGTCCCGGATGTGCCCGGATGGTCGGCGAAGGTCGTCGGCGACGACGTCTGCTGGATGCACGCGGGCGAGGACGGGCAGCTCTGGGCCATCAACCCGCTGGCCGGGATGTCCGGCGTCGTGCCCGGGACGAGCCTCAAGCAGAACCCCAGGATCAAGCAGCTCCTGAGTCACGATGTCCTGTTCACGAACACCGCGCTTCAGCAGGACGGCGCGCCGTGGTGGGAGGGCATGGGCGAGGAGCCGAGAGACGGGCTCGTCGACTGGCGGGGGCGACCGTGGTCGGCCTCGTCGCCGGAGCCCGCGGCGCACCCGGACGCGCGGTTCACCGTGGCGGCGAGCCAGTGCCCCACCGTGTCGCGCGCGATCCTCAACCCGAAGGGCGTGCCCATCTCCGCCATCGTCTTCGCCGGCGGCGGGGCGGAGGTGGCGCCGCTCGTGTACGAGGCCACGAGCTGGGCGCAAGGCGTGTACATCGGCGCCACCCTGCTCTCGCAGACGACGCCCGCCGCGGCGCCGCGGAGCGACCCGATGGGGATGAGCTCCTATTGCGGTTACAACATGGGCGACTACTTCGCTCACTGGCTGTCTATCGGCGCGCGGCTGCCGAGGGCGCCGCGGGTCTTCCATGTCAACTGGCACCGCGCCGACAGGGGCAAGCCCCTGTGGCCCGGCCGCGGGCACGATGCGCGCGTCCTGAAGTGGATCGTCGAGCGCGTGCAGCGCAGCGCCGCCGCGCGGCTCACGCCGATCGGGTTCGTCCCCACCGAGCTCGACGTGGGCGGACTCGGCTTCTCTGCGGACCACGCCCAGAAGCTGCACGAGGTCGATCTCCGCGCCTGGACAGAGCAGATGGCCCGCAACCAGGAGCTCCTCGCGCGCTTCGGGAACCGCTTGCCCGAGGCGCTGCGCGGCGAGCACGAGGGCATCGTCCACCGCCTGAAGATGGCGTCGAACTGATGGTGAGGAAGACAAGGGCCGCTGTGCACTCCAGCGCGCGGCGACGGCGGGGCGATCCGCTTCACGTGGTGATCGTCTCGGACAACGCGGAGACGCTGGATGGGCTGCAAGAGTACCTCCAGCGCGCCGGCGTGACGGCGCACGTGACGCGCCACCTGCGCGCGCCGGTGCTGGACGGCGCCGCCATCTCGGCGATCGTGCTCTTCCCGGACGATTACCCGCTGGCGGAGGTCGAGGCGGCGGTCGAGCGCATCACGCGTGACCGTCCCGGCGTGCTCCCCCTCCTCGTGACCCGGAATCCTCGAGGCTTCGCGGCGCTCTCGACCGGCGGAGGCGCGCGCCATCTCCTCACGATCATCCCGAAGCCCGCCTGGGGATGGACGATCCTGGACACCATCCGCGCGCGGGTGGTGGAGGTGTGACGATGTCTTCCTCTCCTCAGCCTTCTCTTCAGCCCGAGCCGGTGAGGCGTCGAATCCCGGTGGCGGCTGCCCTCCGGCGCAGCTTCAGCAAGGGATACGGCCTCGGGGATTTCCAGGCCGACCTGCTGGCCGGCACCGTCGTCGGCGTCGTGGCGCTCCCGCTCTCGATGGCCCTCGCCATCGCGGTGGGCGCTCCGCCTCAGCACGGGCTTTACACGGCGATCGTGGCCGGCGCGCTCGTGGCGCTCCTGGGCGGTTGCAAGTTCCAGGTCACCGGCCCGACGGCGGCCTTCGTGGTGATCCTCGCGCCGATCGTGACGAAGCACGGGGTGGCAGGGCTGATGACGGCGGGGCTGATGGCCGGCGTGCTGCTCGTGATCATGGGGCTCGCGCGGCTCGGCCGGCTCATCGAGTACATCCCGTATCCGGTGACGACCGGCTTCACCGCAGGGATCGCCACCGTGATCGCGACGCTTCAGGTGAAGGACGTCCTGGGCCTCGAGGCAGGGCCGCTCCCGGAGCACTACGCGGCCAAGGTGGCCGCCTTGTGGGCGGCTCGCGGGACGGCCGACGTCTTCGAGCTGGCCGTCGCCGTCTCGACGCTCGCCCTGCTCCTGGTCATCCCCCGCGTCGTCAAGAAGGTGCCGGCGCCGCTCCTCGCCATCACCCTCGTGTCGCTCGCTGCGGTGGTCGTCGCCGAGGTCTACCCAGTGTTCTCCGTGGCGACGATCGGCAACCGCTTTCACACCACCCTCGACGGCGTGGAGTTCGCCGGGATCCCGCCGATCCTCCCGACTCCCTCGCTCCCCTGGGGCGACGGGCTCTCGCACGAGCTCGTGCGGGAGCTGCTCCCCTCCGCGTTCGCCATCGCCATGCTCGGCGCGATCGAGTCGCTGCTGTCGGCGGTCATCGCCGATGGCATGACGGGGACCAAGCACGATCCGGACTCGGAGCTCATCGGCCTCGGGATCGGGAACATCGTCGCGCCGATCTTCGGCGGCATCGCGGCGACCGGCGCGCTCGCGCGCACCGCCACGAACATCCGCGCTGGCGCGCGCTCTCCGATCGCGGCCGTCACGCACGCCGTGGTCGTCCTGCTGTCGATCCTCTTCCTCGCCCCGCTCGTGGCCTACGTCCCGATGGCGTCGCTGGCAGCGCTGCTGCTGCTCGTCGCGTGGAACATGTCGGAGCTCCACCATTTCATCCGTATCGTGAAGCTCGCGCCGAGGAGTGATGTGTTCGTGCTGCTCACCTGCTACGGGCTCACCGTGGTGATGGACATGGTTGTCGCGGTGTCGGCCGGCGTGGTCCTGGCCGCCATGCTCTTCATGCGCCGCATGGCCGAGCTGACGGGGGGTCGAACGGTGCTGAACACCGCCGACGAGCTGGGCGAGTTCGTGCTTCCGGAGCGGGTCGCCCTGTACGAGATCAATGGCCCGCTGTTCTTCGGCGCCGTCCAGAAGGCGATGGCGGCGCTGCACGCGATCCGGGGGGATAGCTACGAGGTGATGATCCTCCACCTCGGCAAGGTCCCGTTCATCGACAGCACGGGGTTCGTCGCCCTCGAGAACGCGATCGACGGGCTCGTGCGGCGCCAGAAGACGGTGGTCCTGGCCGGCCCGCTGCCCAGGCCTCGCGAGATCTTCGACAAGGCGCGCCTGGAGGAGCGGTCCAGGCGCGTTTACATCGCGGAGGACCTGGACGCGGCGATCCGCCTCGCCGGCGCGCTTGTGCGCGCCTGAGGCGGCCGCCGCGCTACCTGCACGAGCCCGTCTCGATGGAGTGCGGGCGCACCGAGGTGTTCTGGATGCTGTTCGGGTCGGTCACCGCGACCTCGCGGCCCCAGCCGGTGAGCCCCGCGAAGGTCCCGTCGGTCGTCATGTCGAACGGCCCGTCGTCCTTGCAGTCGCCGTTCTCGGCGGCGCCCCACGACCAGGCGAGCCAGCCGACCTCGAGCTCGACGCTCTTGGCCAGGAGGGTCTTGTAATCGAACGGGTGCTGGCTGCACTCGTACACGGCGTGCTGCGCGAACTCGCCGACCATGAGAGGCAGGTTCAGCGCCACGGACTCGTTGAGCTCTTTCGTGATCGTGGCCCCGCTCCCGTCCGTCCACCACATGTGCACGCTGAGCAGGATGTTAGGATCGTGCGCGACGAGCGCGGGACCGACGGCCTGGAGCTGGTCGATGTTCTGCCCCCACTTGGAGGCGTCGATGATGAGCGGCGTCGTGATGCCGGCGTCGCGCATCCGGGTGATGGCCTGCTTGTAGCCCGCCTCCCACGCCGCGTTGTCCACCACGTCCCCGACCTCGTTGCCGATGTTGACGAGCAGGTTCTGCTCGTGCTTCTTGATCACGGCGACGGCCTCCGGCTTCGTCCAGTAATCGACGAGGCTCGGCAAGAGCTCCCATTTGCCCGTGGCGTCGTGCAGCTCGACGATCGGAATGAGCTTCTGCGAGAGCGCGTTCGTGATGGCCTGATCGAGGCCCGCCACGGACGCCTTGGTCTCCCACACGATCCGCACCGTGTTGGCGCCTGTCTTCGCGATCTCCTGGAACTCCGGCATGCCGTCGGACCCCGACGAAAGCCAGACGATCATCTCGTTGACGCCCCGGAGCAGCACCTTCTCGCCGCAGCGGTCGTGGAGGAAGCGGCCTCGCACCGAGAACCCCGGCCCCGTGACATCGCCGCCCCCGGCGCCCGTGCCGCCCCCGGCGCCCGTGCCGCCCCCGGCGCCCGTGCCGGAGGTGGCGCCCGTGCCGGAGGTGGCGCCCGTGCCCGACGTGTCGCCGCCGGCGCCGGACGTGTCGCCGCCGGCGCCGGCGCCGGACGTGGCGCCGGTGGCATCGCCGCCCGTACCCGACGCGCCCCCGCCCGATCCGGTCGCCTCCTGCCCCGAGCCCGGCTGTTCGTCCGCTTCGCCGCACCCGGCGGAGAGGCCCAAGGCCATGAGGGCTGCACCGGCCCAGCCGGCTACCGATCCATGGATAACGCGCATCGTGATCTCCCGTTCTCCTGCCCCCGCACCTGACTGCACCAGACGCCGGTATGCACGAGCAGAGCGGGGCGGGCAATCCTCCTCGCCCGCCTTCGCGCAGGATCCAGGGGCATCCTTACCATCTCCGCGCGATCACCCCTCAGTCGCCATCAGGCTCACGGTATCGCTCCTCTCTCACTGTACCGGTTCAGTTGGCCGGCGGGATGAAGACGCCCGGGCAGGGCTCGTCGCCGAAAACCCTGACGCCGAACCGGTACATCGTGATCTTGGGGTTGGGCGCCCAGTTCCAGCTGCCTCCGGCATAGGAGTGGTCGTTCGACTGGTCGAACGCCTGCCAGCTGGACGCGTGGAACGCGAGGCGGAGCTGCTCGGTGGTGCTCGAGGGATCCAGCAAGACACTCGGGATCTCCACGTCGACGTAGTGGGTCGCGTCCGCGCACCCGCCGCCGGGCACCTCATGGAAGCTCATCGCCGGCGTGGTCGAGCAGCCCCAGCACTCCGCCGCGAGCGTGCCAGTCGGCTCCTTGGTGAAATAGTAACGCACGATCGCGCTCCCGAGGTAGATGCTGCCGGTCCCTGCATTGCGCACCTGGATGCCCGGCGTCACCCAGTTCGGCTGCGGCGTGTGCTCGTCGTACAGCACCTCCAGCTGGCAGTCCGCCGGGCAGGACGAGGTGCTCTCGCCGGTGCTGCAGACGCCGTCGCCGCAGGAGCAGTCGCTCGCGCACGAGGCCGGGCTCTCGAGCGGGCCGCAGGCGCCGTCGCCGCAGGAGCACACGTCGGACACCGTCTTCTCGCACATGGCCTGGACCGCGCGGAAGGCATAGGTCACGTCCTCGCCGCGGCATTCGTCGTTCAAGCACTGCTTCGGGCGCACGCAGTCCTCGTCCTCGTCCGCCTCGAAATCTTGCGCGCCGCGCACCAGGATGCCGACGAGCTCGTGCGTGTCGAGGTCGAACACGCCCGAGCCCGAGTTGCCCACGAACGTGTCGAGGTTCGCGACGAAGAAGTCGTGGCTTGACGCGTTGCTGCGGACCGTGGCGCCGTCGGCCAGCTTGAGCGGCAGCCCGCGGGGGAAGCCGTGCACGATGAGATCGGTCTCGTCTTCTTCCAGCGGCTCGCTCGACACGCGCACCGCGGCGGGCTGCCGCCCCACGACCGGCCGGTCCAGGCGCACGACCGTGTAGTCCGCTCCGCTGGGATCCCTGTACCAGGTGATGAAATCCACGCAGCTGTAGAGGTCGTCGCTCGTGATCTGGTTGAGCTGGCCGGTGGAGGGGTTCATCGCGTAATCGAAGACGAAGCGGCTGTCGCCGCAGTTGTTGATGCAATGCCCGGCCGTCAGCACCAGGTCGTCGTCGATCAGCGTGCCGCTGCAGTCGGCGAGCGCCGGCTGCGTGGCGAAGCGCTCGTCGGGGCACACGTCGTCCCGCCCGATCCAGTCGGGCCCGGCGATCTGGATGTCGTTCGGGTCCGAGTCGTCGACCGCCGAGGTGGGGACCAGGGCCACGGTGAAGTCGAGCACGCGCTGCGCCCACACGGGATCCGAGTACGTGAACGGCTCCTCCCGGTCATCGTCGCCATAGATGACCTCGGAGCGGACCTGGCCGGTGACCTCGTCCTCGACGGGCGTCGAGCACGCCACGCCGGTCCCCGCGAAGACAAGACAAGTACAAGTGATCAGTCGAATTATCTTCATGGCAAACTCCCGAGTTGTAATGCAAGGACATCGAACGCGCTGCGAGGCCTTCCTTCGCGGCCGTGCCTCGGGTCGACGCGCGCCGAGCTGCGACGCGCGTCGACCCGAGGCGCAAGGAAGCGAGTCGAGCCGCCCTGTGAGCCCGCGCCACGGGCGACGCGGCGCGGGGATCAGCCGGCGATCTCGGACGGGGGCATCAACGCGTGATCCGGCCCCGAGCACGAATCTGACGTCTCACGGATCATCTTACGGATACTGACGCGCTCAGGCTCCTCGAGCCACGAGAGCAGGTCAGTCGCGGACTCTAGTTTCCCGGGTGGCGCGGTCCCAATGGATATGCGGCATGGGCGTCATGCACACGGTGCATCGGGCTCTCCCTCACGCCGGCGTGACCGCGTGCCTGTCGCCGCGGGGGCCCGCGACTCGCTATTTCCGGGCGTCGCTCAGCCGAGCCGCCTGCGACGTGAGGTAGTTCTGCTCGGGGAGGTTCGTCGTGCGGCTGGCCGCTCTCCGGTAGTGCGCTATCGCCGCGTCGTGATCCCCGGCCCGCTCCAGGAGGTGCGCGCGGGCGGCGTCGAGGCGGTGATGGCCGGCGAGGCGCGGATCGGCGTCGAGCGCCCTCAGCAGCTCGAGCCCCGCCTCGGGGCCGCGCACCATGGCCGTGGCGATCGCGTGGCTGAGCGTCACCATGGGGTTGTCGGACATCCGCATCAGCACGTCGTACAGCGCCAGGATCTGCGGCCAGTCCGTGTCCTCGGCGCGCGCCGCCTCGTCATGCACCGCCGCGATCGCGGCTTGCAGCGGGTACACGCCGATCGCGCCCCGGGACAGCGCCGCGGTGACGAGCGCGACGCCCTCGGCGATCGCGCCCTGATCCCACAGGCTTCGATCCTGCTCGGCGAGCGGGATCAGCTCGCCCGCGGGCCCGGTCCGCGCCGCGCGCCGCGCGTCGGTCAGGAGCATCAGGGCGAGCAGACCGGCGATCTCGCCGTCGTCCGGGAGGAGCGCGTGCACGGCGCGTGTCAGGCGGATCGCCTCGCTCGAGAGGTCGTCGCGGTGCAGCTCGGGGCCGGAGCTCGTCGTGTAACCCTCGTTGAAGATCAGATAGAGCACGTGCAAGACGGCGCCGAGCCGCGCCGCGCGCTCTTCGGGCGTGGGCGCGGTGGGCATCTCGAACGGCACGCCGGAGGCCTTGATGGTCTGCTTGGCGCGGCTGATCCGCTGCGCCATGGTCGCTTCGGGGACCAGGAACGCCCTGGCGATCTCGGCCGTCGTCAGGCCGCCGACGGCGCGCAGCGTGAGCGCGATCGCGGAGGACGTCGACAGCGCGGGGTGGCAGCACATGAAGAGCAGGGTGAGCGTGTCGTCCTGCTGGGGCGCCTCGTCGCTGTCGGCGGCGAGGGCGATCTGCTGCTCCGGCGGCACGAGGCTGACCACGAACGCCTCGCGGCGGCGGCGGGCGGCCTCGCTCCGGACGTGATCGGTGATGCGCCGCGACGCCACCTGGATGAGCCAGGCGCGCGGCTCGTCGGGCAGGCCGTCGCGCGGCCACTGCGTGGCCGCCGCGATCAGCGCCTCCTGGACGGCGTCCTCGGCGGCGCCGAAGTCGTGGAACCGCCGGAGGACGGCGCCGAGCACCTGCGGCGCGAGGTCGCGCAGCAGGCGCTCGGCCGGGGCATCCCGTGACCGCGAGATCAAGGCAGGTCTTGGGGCGGCGGCGCGCTCATCACCTCTCGCACCTCGATCGCCAGGTGGAGCGGCCCGCCGCCGGGGCCCGGCGCGGCGGACGCCTGCGCGGCGAGCTCGTAGGCGCGCTCGGGGCGGTCGACGTCCACGATCCAGTACCCGGCGAGGAACTCCTTTGTCTCCGGGAACACCCCGTCGGTGACCGGCTTGCCGTCCTTGCCCGCGCGCACGAGCTTGGCCTGGTCGGGCCCCGCCAGGCCCTCGGCCGCCACGAGCTCGCCCGACTCGCTGAGCTGCGCGTGAAAGCGCTTCATGAACGCGATGTGCGCCTGGAAGTCCTTCTGAGGCCAGCTGGCAACCTGGTACGGACCGTCGCTCGGGGTGTGCATCATCATGATGTATTTCATTGTCGACTCCTTACTCATCGCTCTCGCCCCGGCCTCGGGGCGCGTTCATGGGCAGGTCGGAGCCGAGGGCGGGGTCTCGACATGCCGGGCGACGATAGCCAAAAAATTTCAGGACCAATACAGGGGCAAAGGTAGGGGAATGTAGGCGTCGCAGGTGTCGCAGGCATGGCGGCGGGCGTGTGTCGGCGGTGTCTGTCGCGCCGGCGACCTGGCCGTTGCGCTTGCGTGGGCGACGTTGTCCGCTCCGCCCGCGTCGTGCGACGGCAGGGGGCGAGCGGCGGTACGTCCTAGAAGCCCGTCCGGGGCTCTCCCGCGGACGGTCGGTGGGCTCCATGTGCTCGGCAGTCGCAGGTGGCCAGCGAATGAGGGGGCATGTGCTCGGTCTTCGCAGGTTGTCGCCTGCTGACCTCCCATCACGGGCGGATTCCGCGGCCATGTGTCCGGCGCCTCCTCCGGCGGCTTCCCTCGTGACGAGGCGCCAGGGCGTGGTGAATGCCGGTGTCGCGGGTCGATGGGATCTGCGGGACGCGCGCCCGCGGACGGCTCTCCGGCCCGCGCCTCGGCCCGGGCGCGGGACATGCACCCTCGCGCTCGGATTCTCAACGCCGTACGAACCTGGAGGAGCGTCGATGGAGAAGCGTGCTTTGCAAGGGAAACTTGGACGCCGGCAATTCGCCGGCACGGCGGCGGTCGCCGCCGGTGTATCGCTGATCGCCACACCGGGTCTCGCGATCGAGCCGAGCAAGGGTCAGGGCAGCTGCGAGCAGATCGGGCCGCTCTCCCTGCCGGAAGGGGCGGCGTTCACGCCCGGTGTCTTCGTCGATCAGCGCGCGAGGAAGCCGATCTACCTGCCCGGCATGAACGCCGGGCTCGCCGGGTACGCCATCTCGGAGGTCCTCTTCTGGACGGACATCATGATGGAGCACGCGATGTTCATGTCGCTGCTCATGCCGGGCGACCACCTCCGCGGGCCCCGGAGCGAGGCGCGGCAGTTCCAGCTCGTCTTTGCGAGACACTTCCTCTCGGCCCGTGACGGCGGCTATCGCGACGGCGGGCTCTCCTCGCTCCTCTCCTCGACGCGGGCGAGCGTCCTCCAGCTGATCGAGTACAAGCGCCGCATGCAGCGCGCGCAGGAGGCCGGCACGCTCCGGAGCCTCGTCTGGCCGCTCTTCTTCGACCACATCGCGCGCGAGGCCGAGCGCTTCGCCGCCCGGCTCGAGCTGCTCGCGAACGGCAGCGCCGCGCTCCAGCGCGACGAGGTCTCGGCGTTCTGGACGACGATCATGGCGGAGCACCTCGAGTTCGTCGCGCACCTGCTCGACCCGCAGGAGCGCACGCTCGTCGCGGACGCGAAGGCGCGCGCGGAGCAGCTGTATCAGGCGCACACGCAGCGCGTCGGCAGCGGGCAACTCGCGATGATGGCCGACGAGGTCATCGACTTCAAGACGGCCGCGGAGCAGGGCATCGAGACGGGGCAGATCAAGAGCATCATCGATCCGTCGCTCGCCGATCACGTCCTCCGCGAGGCGGTGAGGTTCTCCGACGAGATCCAGCGCGCCCAGTGAGGTCGCCGGTCGACCGCGCTCGATGAGCGAGCGTGGGCGTGTCATTTGTGCTGCCCCACGTGTGCTACCAGCGCCACTGGCGGTGCCTGGCGACCTGTCCTCCCACGCCGTTCCCGTTCTCCGGGAGATAGCGCCGCTGCGGTGCTGCACATGAGGTCGCGCTGGCCTGCCGCAGGGCGGGCGAGCGCGACCTGGGTCTCGACGTCAGCCCGACGTGGCCTCTGCCGGCGCGCGGCGCTAGGCCCCCTCGCGTGACCGCCGCGGCGGCGCAAGGAGGGACACCGATGTTCGTGCTGATCTCGATCGACCTGGAGGGATGCGCGGGGGTTGTGCATGTCGACCAGACGCGCCGGGGCGGCGGCGACTACGAGCGCGCGCGGGCGTGGATGAGCCGCGAGGCGAACGCCGCCGCGCTCGGCGCGTTCGGCGCGGGAGCGACGCGGGTCGTCGTCAACGACAGCCACGCGGACATGCGCAACCTCCTCTTCGAGGAGCTGGATCCCCGGGTCGAGGTGATCTCGGGCGCGCTGAAGCCGCTGTCGATGGTGCAGGGGCTGGACGCGGGGCAGCCCGACGCCGCGTTCTTCGTCGGCTACCACGGGGGCTCGGGCCTGCGCACGAGCGTGCTCGACCACACCTACTACGGCGCGGTGGTGGGCGAGATCCGGCTGCACCCCGCGAAGAGCGCGGCGGACGATCCCGGGCTGTGGGTCGACGAGGCCGCCATCAACGCGCTCGTCCTGGGAGAGGCGGGGGTGCCCGTGGCGCTGGTCACCGGGGACGAAGCCGTGACCGCGCACGCGAGCGAGCGGTTCCCGGGGGTGACGACCGTGGCGGTGAAGGCGTCGATCACGCGCTACAGCGCGCGGTCGATCCACCCCGACGAGGCGTGCCGGCGCATCCGGGCCGCGGCGGGCGAGGCCTTGCGGGGGCTCGCGCGCGTCAGGCCGTACACGCTCCCGCTGCCGATCGGCGTGACGTTCTCGCTGCTCACGACCGCCTACGCGGACGCGGCGGAGCTCGTGCCCGGGGTGGTCCGCCTGGACGCGCGCCGCGTGCGCTACGTCGCCCCGAGCGCGCGCGAGCTGCTCCGCGCCGTCCTCGCGATCACGAAGATCGCCGGCACGGTGGTTGTCTGAGGGGGAGCGGCGTCCTAGGGAGAGCGGTGCTCGACCCGGCGCGCGACGTCTGTACAGCGGCCATCTCCCGGGGTTACCCTGCGTGGGCTCAGCGGTCTCGAGGCGCTGGGCCCGCGGCGCCGGAGCCGCAGGCGAGGGCAGCGATGGAGTTGACGGCGGTCGATGAGGGCGGTGTGAGGTTCGTGGAAGGCCTGCCGGACCAGGCCCTCATGTCGAGCGCTCGCGACGTCGATCGCGTGCTCGAGGCCTGTTTCTCGGATGGCGTGCGGTGCGCCCTGCTCTACGCGGCGAACCTGCCGGCCGCCTTCTTCGATCTCAGCTCGAGAGAGGCCGGGGAGATCCTGCAGAAGCTCAGGAACTACTGGATCCGGCTCGCCGTGGTGTGTCCGCCGGGAGGATCCGATTTCAGCAGCCGGTTCGGTGAGATGGTGGACGAGGAGCGCCGCGGCGCGCACTTCGGGGTGTTCGAGACACGCCAGGCTGCCGTCGCGTGGATCCGCCGGACGTCGGATGCAGATGCGGTCTGACATGCGGCGATGACGGGGGCAGGCGTCGCGCGCGCGTCCGCCCGCGGCGCGCGGGTCCTGCCGCTTGGCCCGCCGGTCGTGCCCAGGGCCTGTTGGCTCGCCCTGCGGCGCCCTGTACGCTCCCCTCCAGGAGGTCGGACGCGATGGCCAAGGTGACCGCGCTGGGGATGGACACGATCACGGAGAAGTCCGGCCATCAGATGACCGGCATGGCCGTGAGCGTATGCCTGACGCCGGCGGCGCCGAGCCCACTTCCCATCCCCTATCCCACGATGGGCACCGTCGCCGAGGGGATCATCGATCCGTGCATGCGCACCAAGATCGAAGGGGCGAAGATCCTGACGGTGGGCGGCTGCATGAAGGCGTGCCACGGGCACGAGCCGGGCACACTGAAGGAAGTCGTAAGTCTGAACACTGGTGGGCCGTGTTTTCCGTGGCTCGGGGCGCCCAACGTTTTCATCGAGCTCGGCATGGCCGGCATCACCGGCAGCATGGGTCAGATGAACAAGAGCATCACCGTCGGCGCCGGCGCCAAGGCGAGCAGCGCGGGCGGCAAGGGGGGCGGCGGAGGAGGGGGCGGCGGCGGCGCCGGAGGGCCCGGCGGCGGCGGGCCGCAGGGGGGGAGCAACGCCGGGGGCGGGGGCGGCGGGTCGGGCGCCGGAGCAGGCCCGCCGAGCCCTCCTGCCTCGCCCAAGGCCGAGGGGCAGGCGAGCGGCGGGCACCCCGTCGACGTTGCCACGGGCACGATGTTCACGGCGCCGGCCGTCGACTTCCTGTTGTCCGGGTTCTTCTATGTGCAGTGGGATCGCGCGTACCGCAGCTCGAACGTCGCGCGCCGCGCCGGCATCGGCTGGGGCTGGTCCCATAGCCTCCATTACATCGCCGAGCGCCGGGGCGACTGGCTCCTGGTCACCGACGACGAGCTGCGCACGACGCCCATCCGGATGCCGGCCCAGGACGAGTTCACGCGGCTCCCCTTCGGGCGCAACGTGATGCGCTTCGGGGAGGGGATCGGCGTCGATTGCGACGATGGGCTGCTCCGCGTGCTGATGCCCGACGCGGAGCACCGCCGTTATCGCCTCGCGGAGCTGCGCGACGGCCACGGCAACGTCGCCACCGTCGCCTGGGACGGCGACGAGGTGGTGGCCATCACCGACACGTGCGGCCGCCGCGCGGAGCTCATGCGCGACGGGCATATCCTGTCGTGGCGGCTCACGGCGCCCGACGCGGAGGGCCGCGAGCACCAGCGCACGCTCGTCGTTTACGAGCTCGACGAGCGCGGCGACCTCGTGAGCGTCGTCGACATGGGCGGCGTGCAGTGGCGCTACGAATACGACGAGGAGCATTACCTCGTGCGCGAGATCCAGCCCGACGGCGTGCATTATTGCTTCCGGTACGAGCGCGTGGGCGTCCAGAAGCGGTGCGTCGAGACCTGGGGCGAGCTCGTCGGGCAGGACCTCCTCGCCGCGCTCGGCGCGCCGGACGCCGGCGCCGCGAGCGCTCCGCGCGGCGTCTATCATACCCGCTTCCGCTATGGCCCGGACCCGCTGGAGACCACGATGGTGGACGGCGACGGCCAGGTGCACCGCTACCAGGTGAACGCGCTTGGCCAGGTGCTCCAGTACATCGACCCGCGCGGCTACGCGAGGATGTACCGGTACGACGACCTCGGCCGGCTCCTGTCGAGCACCGACGGCGCGGGGCGGACGCGGCGGAGGCAGTACGACGCGTTCGGCCGGCTCACCGGCGTCGTCAAGCCCGGCGGCGCGGCGCTGCGACGGCGCTACGACGACGAGGCGCAGCGGTCGATGACCGTCCACGAGGACGGCGCGCGCACGATCCAGCGCGAAGGGGAGCGCGGAAAGCTGGAGCAGGTCGACGAGGCCGGCCGCGTGACGACATGGCAGCTGAACGCCGCTGGCCTGGTGACGCAGATCGACCATCCGGGCGGCGCCACCGAAACTTTCTCGTACGACGCGCACGCGAACCTCGCGCGCCACGTGGACACGACCGGCATCACGTTCGAGTACACGTGGGACCTGTGGGGGCGGGCCGTCCGCATCAAGGGCGAGAGCGGCCAGACGTACGAGCTCAGGTACGACAGCCGGAACGAGCTCGCGGAGATCGTCGAGGAGAACGGCAGGCGCACCGCCTTCGTGACCGACCCGATGCGGCAGGTCGTCGAGGAGCGCACCACCGAGGGCGCGACCACGACGAGCCGCCATGTGGCGGGCGTGCTCGTCGAGCGCGTGCGTCCGGACGGTGGTCGCTTTCGCTTCGGGTACGACGGGCTCCTGCGGCTGCGATGGATCGAGAACCCCGCCGGCGAGCGGTATGTGCGCGAGTACGATGCGTCCGGGAACATCGCCCGGGAGACGACGTTCGCCGGGGTGACGACCGAGTACGAGCACGACGGCGCCGGCCAGATTGCCGTGCTCAGCCGGGATGGGCTGCAGATCCGGTTCACCCGCGACGGGGAGGATCGGATCGTCGAGAAGGAGTTCTCGACCGGCCGCCGCGAGCGATTCCGCTACGACACGCGCGGCGGCGTCCTGTACGCGGAGGCGGCCGGGGTGTCCGTCTCGTACGAGCGGGACCCGGAAGGGCGCGTGTTGCGCGAGGTGCAGGAGGCCTCCGGCTGGCGCTTTGCGGTGGAGTACCGGTACGACGAGCTCGGGATGCTCGTGGAGCGCAGGTACTCCACCGGGTGGGGCGTGGGGCTCGCGCGGCGACCGGGGGATGGGCAGCCGACACGCCTCTCGCTCCTCGGAAGCGACGCGGAGCCGGCGGACCGCGGCGCAGGCGCGGGCGGCGACGCAGGCCGCGCGGTGGGCGACGCTGCCCTCCCGTGCCTGGATTTCGCCTACGACGAGCGCGGGTGGGAGATCGAGCGCCGGCGGCTCGACGCGCCCTGCTCCGTTGCGACGGTTCGAGACCCCTTCGGGCTGCCCACGCTCGTGCGCCTGCTCGACGCGGAAGGCGCCGAGCGCGAGGCGCGGGCGTTCGAATGGAGCCGGCTGGGCCCGCTCGCCAGGGTCATCGATCCGCAGCGCGGCGCGCGTCAGTACGCCCTCGATGTGATGGGGAGGCCGACCGAGGCCGAGGGGCTCGACGTGCGTGAGCGGTTCACCTATGCGCCGCAGGGCACCGCCGTGCCGGCCGATGCGCCCTTCGTCCTCGGGCGCGACGGCCGGCCGGTCGCGAGCGGGCAGGCGCGGCTGAGCTGGGACAGCGCCGGCCGGCTCTCGGCGCGGCACGCGGACGACCCACTGCAGAGCTGGCAGTACCGCTACGACGAGAACAACCAGCTGCTCGGAGCAGCGCGCGGCGACGGGCTCGAGATTCAGTATCTGTACGACCCGTTCGGCCGCCGCCTGGCCGTGCGCTTCAACGACGGCACCAGCGTCTGGTTCGGCTGGGACGGCAACAGCATCGTCGAGGAGCTCCCCTCCTCGGGCGCGCCTGTGCGCCGCGTGTTCGCCGACGACGGCTTCACGCCGCTGCTCGAGCGCGGCCTGGACGACGCCTGGCAGCTCGTGCTCACCGACGCCGCGGCGGCGCCGTGGCTCTACGCGGCGCCGGATCTGCGGTGCTCCACGATCGAGATGAGCACGTGGGGCGAGGTGGCCTCGAGGACGGGGCAGCCGGGGCGGCTGCGCTTCGCGGGCCAGCGCGCCGATGAGCTGACGGGCCTCCACTACAACAGGCACCGCTACTACGCGCCCGATCTTCACGTCTTCCTGACGCCCGATCCGCTCGCCCTCCTCTCCACGCTGCAGGACGTGGGATACGTCCCGAACCCGACGATCTTCATCGATCCGCTGGGATTGCTGACCATCGTCAACGGATCGCCTGGCGATCCCGTCATGGAAGATACCATCCGGCAAATGAAGGCGCAGTACCCGGACGCGAAGGTGATCCGGAGCGACAAGCTCGGCAAGCCGCCCTCCGTCTGGCAGAGGCTCTCGGGCAGCGGGAAGAACGCGAACATGATTGACGCCAATGAAAATCATGTATTTGTCACGACGCATGGAGCGCCTGGGCGCGCCCAGTGGAAGGGCAAGAAGGGGGGCTTCGCCACGGGCGATGAGATTGGCATGCAGCTCAACAAGGCGGGGTTCAAGGGCAAGGGCGCGCGCGTGGACACGACCATCTGCAACGGCGCGACCCCGGGAGAGAACGACGCTTCCAGCATCACGCAAGGGATCGCGAACCAGACGGGAGCGACGGTATGGGGCGCCCTGGCCGACAATCCCGCGGCGGCGCGGAGCGGCGCGCCGATGACAAAGCAGCCGATCACCTTCGTCAAGCCGCGGCCCTGGTACAACTTCTGGGCCCCGACAGCGAAGCAGGGGGACGGCTCCGACTTCGTCATCGAGGGCAAGCAGTACGTCACCGACAAGCAGGGTCACCTCTACTACGGCACGATGAGCGGCACGCCGAGCAACCCGACGGTGCACGGCGGAGATTACGTGCCCACGGCGCCGAAGCGGTGACCCCATGCCTGTCTGGCCCATCCTACCTTTCCCGCCCCCGCAGCAAGCGGATGTAGATCGCGCGCTCGGCGGCGCGACGGCGGCGTGGCTCGTCGCGGACGATGGCCGTCGCGCTCGTGTCCCTCGGTCGGGGCTCGACGCGCTTCGCCCGCTGCTTCGCCTCCGAGGCGGGGTGTCCCCGCGCGGCGAGGGCGCGGGTCCAGAGGACCGCGGGCAGGCTCCGGTGACGCTGGAGCTCGAGCGACACGGGCGGCCGTTGGCCACGCTCCGCGTGGGTGCTGACCTGTCGATCCAGCTTGCGTGGGATACGCCTGCGCACGTGGACGCGCCTGACGCGCTCCGCGCGTGGCTCGCCGCGCGCGTCGCCGCCCCATGGTCCTCCGCGCTCGAACGCGGTCTCGCGCCCGCGGCCCCGGCCTCCGGAGGTGAGCTCGCTCCTCCGGGAACAACCCTCGTTGCCGCGACGTCATCGACCTATCGCCGCCTCTGCACGGATGGCGCCCGTGTCTTCGCCATCCACGGCTGGGCGCTCGTGCGCCTGCAGAAGGATCGCGGTGTCCTCGATGTCTGCCCGGTCTTCAGGCCAGACACACCCCTCGCGATCCGCGCTCGGAGCGTAATGCTGCTCGATCCGAGCGGCAGGCGCCGTGTCGTGACGGAAGACGGCGAGGTTCGCCCTGACCTGCGCCCGCTCTTCGGCCTGCCGGCGCTACGCCTGCGCCGCGCGCTCTCGCGCTTCGTGGAGGCGCGCGACGCGGCGCTCGCCCGTCTCGTCCCGGACGACGCTGACCTGCTGCCGCTCGACCCCGGCCACGACGCCTGCGATGCTTACGAGGCCTTCGGCGGCGCGCTGCCGGCCGCGCTGCGGCTGCGCTCGTTCTGGGGTTGCGACGTACCCCGCGGGCTCCTGTACGAGGCGCCGAGGCGCGGCGCCCCCCGGAAGGTCGCGCTCGGCGGCCGCCCTGCATGGCTCGGCGCGACCGACACGGGCGTGCTCGTGGTCGTCGCGCGGGATGGGGGCGAGGTGGCCGTGCTCGCGGTCGACGAGGGCGGCCCGGCTCGCTCGCTGGGCGCGTTCCACGGCCGCGCGGACGACGTGCTCGCCGCGCTGCGCGTGGGCGGCGAGGCGTGGGTCCGCCTCGCGGCGCCGCTCGGCGAGGTCGTTGTGGCGCTGGAGGGCGCCTGCTAGGCAGAGAGCGCGTCCGGCCCCGCGCCGACCGGCAGCAGCCTCTTCGCTACTGCAGCTGCGCGACAAGCTCCTCGAGGCGGTCGTAGCTCGTGCCCGCGCCCTGCTCCATTCCGGACGCGACGACCGCGTCGCGCACTTCCTTCGACGGATAGCGCACCGTGGTCGTGACGCGCGTCTTGCCGCCCTCGTCGGTGAAGACCGACGTCACCACCGAGACGGTGTCCGGAAACTGCTCGAAGATCTCGGTGAACACGATCCGGCTCGGCGGCGTGATCTCCTTGTACTCGCCGTGGAATGCCGCCTCGCCCTCGGGGAAGCGGTTCACGAAGCGCCACGCGCCGCCCGGGCGAAGGTCGATCTCGCAGACGGGCACCGAGTATCCCTCGCTCAGGCAGCCCCACCATCGCTTCACGTGCTCGGGCCTCGTCATCGCCTCGAACACGAGGTGTCTCGGCGCATTGAACAGGCGCGTCATGCAGATCTCCTGCTCCGACGGCGTCGTGACCTGGAAGCTGTTCTTGTTTGCGACGCTGGTTGCGACCATGACTCTCCTCCTCCCGCGCTGTCGTTCCTGATCCTGAACGGGGTGCCCATCGGGTGGGACGGCACCCGTATCTAACCAATTGGTTAATTAACCTTTAGGTTAAGTACATCGCCGCCCCGCGCTTGTCAAGGCGGAGCTCCGCCCGATTTCGGCGTCGAGGGCCTCACCGTCGATCGCCATGTCGATCTCGCCGGCGAGCGCGTCGACCTCGGGTCCTGCCATCGAGGGAGCGCTCCGCGCCGGGAGCGCGCGGCCCTGGCGAGACGGGCCCTGTCCTGTGCGCTCGTGTCCAGCGGGTGTACAGGGCCTCTGACGAACTCATCGAGGCAAAGCGGGCGGGGACCGCGACCCGCGCGGCGGCGCCGGAGGACCGCCGAGCCCGGGGGGTGTGATACAAAGCGAACGATCGCCATGACGGGACAGCGCACGAGCCACCTCGATCCGAGCGAGGAGCGGAGGCCGACATGAGCTGGGTCGAGGCGGCGAGCGCCGGGAGCTGGCTGGATCCGGCCGGCGCCGCTCTCTCGGGCGGCGGGGAGATGGGGGCGCTCATCCGCGCGATCGACTGGTCGCAGACGGCGCTCGGCCCCGTCGAGGGGTGGCCCCCGTCGCTGCGCACGGCGCTGTCCATCCTGCTCTCGTCCGAGCACCCGATGTTTCTCTGGTGGGGCCGTGAGCTGATCCAGTTCTACAACGACGGCTACCGCCCCATCCTCGGCTCCAGGAAGCACCCGGCCGCCATGGGCCAGGCGGGCCGCGCGTGCTGGAAGGAGATCTGGGACGTCATCGAGCCGATGATCGAGAAGGTCTTCGCTGGAGGCGCCACGTACCTCCGGGACGGCCTGCTCATCCTCGATCGGAACGGCTTCCTGGAGGAGTGCTACTTCAACTACGGCTACAGCCCGATCCGGGACGAGACGGGCGCCATCGCGGGCGTCTTCGTGGCGTGCTCCGAGAGCACCGGGCACATCCTCGGGCAGCGTCGGCTAAAGCTCCTCGGGACGCTCGGAGCCAGGGCGGCCGACGCCAAGAACGTCGAGGAGGCCTGTCGCGTCATGATGGGGACCGTCGCGGAGGCCGGGCGCGACCTGCCTTTTGCCCTCCTCTATCTCGCCGACGACGACGGCGCGCAGGCCCGCCTCGCGGCGATCGCCGGGCTCGACCCCGGCCACGCCGCAGCGCCGGCGACGTCGCGCCTCGACGCCGCGGCCGGCGGCGCAGTGTGGCCGCTGCATCGCGCGCTGCGCGAGGACGTCGAGGTGGATCTGGCGGAGCTGCCCGCGGGCGTCGGCCCGCTCCCGGGAGGGCCGTGGCCGGACGCCGCGCGCCGGGCGGTGGTGCTGCCGCTGCACCGCGCCGGCGCCGGCGGGCGGCCGGCCGGGTTCCTCGTCGCGGGCGTCAGCCCCCGGCTCCTGCTGGACGACGACTACCGCGCCTTCCTGCGGCTCGTGGCCGGTCACTGCGCGACGGCCATCCAGAGCGCCCGGGCCAGCGAGGAGGAGCGGCGCAGGCTGCTGGCGCTCGCCGAGCTCGACCGCGTGAAGACGGCCTTCTTCAGCAACGTCAGCCACGAGTTTCGCACCCCGCTGACGCTGATCCTGGGGCCCGTGGAGGACGGCCTCTCGGACGCCGAGCAGCCTTTGCCCCCCCGGCAGCGCGAGCGCCTCGCGATCGTCCACCGCAACAGCCTCCGGCTCCTCCGGCTCGTCAACACGCTGCTCGACTTCTCGCGCATCGAGGCGGGCCGCATCCAGGCCAGCTACCAGCCGACCGATCTCGGCTCCTTCACCGCGGACCTGGCGAGCTCGTTCCGCTCGCTCCTGGAGCGGGCCGGCCTCTCCCTCGCGGTGGACTGCCCGCCCCTCTCCGAGCCGGCCTACGTCGACCGGGAGCTCTGGGAGAAGATCGTGCTCAACCTCGTCTCGAACGCCTTCAAGTTCACCTTCACGGGGGGCGTGCGGGTCTCGCTGGAGGCGGCCGGCGGGTCGGTCGTCCTGTCGGTCGCGGACACCGGCACCGGCATCCCGGAGGCGGAGCTGCCGCACGTGTTCGAGCGGTTCCACCGCGTCGAGGGGGCCAGGGGCCGCAGCTACGAGGGCAGCGGCATCGGACTCGCCCTGGTGCAGGAGCTGGCGAAGCTCCACGGCGGCAGCGTGACCGTGGAGAGCCGCTCCGGCGAGGGCAGCCGCTTCACGGTGTCCATCCCGCTCGGCAGGGCGCACCTGCCCGAGGACCACGTCGCGCCGGGCTCGTCGCCGTCTGTGGGCGGGCGCGGCGCCGCGCCGTTCTTCGACGAGGCCGCGCAGTGGATCCGCGGCGAGCAGGCGCCGGCTGCCCTGCCGGCGGGCGAGGGGCCGGCCGTGAAGCTGCCGGGGCATGTCCTCGTCGCCGACGACAACGCGGACATGCGCGAGTACGCGCGGCGGCTGCTCGTCGCGCAGGGGTGGACGGTGGAGGCCGTGGCCGACGGTCAGGCCGCCCTGGAGCGCGCCTGCGCGCACCCCCCGGATCTCGTGCTCACCGACGTGATGATGCCGCGGCTCGACGGCTTCGGCCTGCTGAGGGCGCTGCGCGCCGACGAGCGCACCCGCGGCGTGGCCGTGGTGATGCTCTCGGCGCGCGCGGGCGAGGAGGAGCGCGTCGACAGCCTCGAGGCCGGCGCCGACGACTTCCTCGTGAAGCCGTTCTCCGCGAAGGAGCTCCTCGCGCGGGTCCGCATCCACGTGGAGCTCGCGCGCCGGCGGCGCGAGGCCGAGGGGCAGCGCCAGTACCTGAACGACCTCTTCATGCAGGCCCCGGGGCCCATCGCCATCCTCCGCGGGCCGGAGCACGTCTTCGAGGTGGTCAACGCGCAGTACCAGCAGCTCGTCGGCGCGCGATCGCTCGTGGGAAAGCCCATCCGCGCGGCCCTGCCCGAGCTCGAGGGACAGCCCATCTGGAGCCTCCTGGACACCGTGTTCCGCACCGGCGAGCCCATCGCCGGCAAGGAGCTGCCCGTGCGGCTCGACCGCCGGGGCGACGGCACGACGGAGGAGGTCTTCTTCAACTTCGTCTACCAGCCGATGCGCGATCGCGACGGGGCGATCGAGGGCGTCTTCGTGTTCGCGTTCGACGTGACCGACCAGGTGAGCGCCCGCCGGCGCGTGGAGGCGCTCGTCGAGGCGCTCAAGCTCGCCGATCAGCGCAAGGACGAGTTCCTCGCGATGCTCGCGCACGAGCTCCGCAACCCGATGGCCTCGATCAGCCTGTCGCTGTCGCTGCTCGACGACGTGGACGGCGACGAGCCCAAGTCGGCGCGCTACCGGGAGATCGCGCGGCGACAGATGGGCCACCTCGTGCGGCTGGTGGACGATCTCCTCGACGTGTCGCGCATCACGCGCGGCACGGTGGAGCTGCGCCTCGAGGACGTCGATCTCGCGGCGGTGGTGCAGAGCGCCGCCGCCGCGGTGAGGCCGGCCGTCCAGGCCCGGCGCCACGGGCTCGCGCTGTCGGTGGGGTCCGGGGACTTCGGCATGAAAGCCGACGCCACGCGGCTGGAGCAGGTGGTGACGAACCTCCTGACCAACGCCGCGAAGTACACCCCGCCGGGCGGCTCGATCTCGGCGCGCCTCACCCGCGAGGTGGCGGGCGGCGCGCCCGAGGCCGTGCTGCGGGTGCGCGACACGGGCCGCGGCATCCCGGCGGCGATGCTCGAGAGGGTGTTCGATCTCTTCACGCAGGTCGATCAGACCCTCGACAGGAGCACGGGCGGGCTGGGGCTCGGGCTCACGCTGGTGCGCCGGCTGGTGGAGCTGCACGGCGGCAGCGTGGTCGCGGCGAGCGCCGGACCGGGCCTGGGCAGCGAGTTCACCGTGCGCCTGCCGCTCGGCCCGGGCGCGGCGCCGCGGCCCGCCCCGCCGCCGCCGCTCGCGCCGCGCGACGGGCCGCCGCCGGCGCCGGCCGCGCGCGCCGAGGCGCAGGAGGTGCCGGCGGCCGGGCGGCGCCGGGTGCTCGTCGTGGAGGACGCGGAGGACGTGCGCCGCGTGATGCGGGCGTACCTCGAGGCGCTGGGGCACGAGGTGACGGTCGCGGCGGACGGGCTGGAGGGCGTGGCGAAGCTCCTGGAGCTGCGCCCCGAGGTGGCCTTCGTGGACATCGGGCTGCCCGGCATCGACGGCTACGAGGTCGCCCGCCGGACGCGGGCCGCGCCGGGCGGCGAGGCGCTCTACCTTGTGGCGCTCTCGGGCTACGGCGGGCCCGAGGATCAGGCCAGGTCCAGGCGGGCCGGCTTCGACCTGCACCTGACCAAGCCCGTGGTCGGCGCCACGCTGCAGGAAGTGCTCGCCGCGCCGCACGCAGGGGCTCCTGGACGCACGTAGGCGCGGAGCTCTCGGCGCCCAGCGCGCGAGCGCGCGGCCAGGACAGACAACGGCCGGGCCGAGCCGCCGTTGCGCGAGGCTTGACGGCGGGGCCCGTACATTGTATAACCATATGGTTTTTTAACCAAGGAGTTATAGTATGACGCCCTCCGAGCGCCTCGACGCAACGTTCGCTGCGCTCGCCGATCCGACCCGGCGAGCGATCCTCGCGCGCCTCGCGTCCGGCGAGGCGTCGGTGAACGAGCTGGCGAAGCCGTTCGCGATGAGCCAGCCCGCGATCTCGAAGCACCTCAAGGTGCTGGAGCGCGCGGGCCTGATCTCGCGCGGTCGCGACGCGCAGCGACGGCCGTGCCGGATCGAGGCCAAGCCGCTCGAGGACGCGAGCGGCTGGCTGGACAACTACCGTCGTTTCTGGGAGGGCAGCTACGAGCGCCTCGACGCCCTGCTGGAGGAGCTGAAGGAGCAGGAGAGCCAGGGTGAGCGCTCGAAGCGCTGAGCGCTCTGCGCAGGTCACTTCGGAGAGCGGTCCCGTATCCCCTTCTCCGCGCTCAGGGTGCTTGGCAGGAAATGCAGGTACCTTGTCTTGACGGCCAACTGCGCAGCGGGCTAGCGTCATCGCGTGAACCGGCCCCGGCCATCGAGGATCGCGCCCCGCGTGACGCCGGGCGCGGGCCGCCTCGCGCCGACGCGCAGGATCGTGGTCGTGGCCTATGACGGCGCATGCGCCATCGACGTGGTGGGGCCCGCCGACGTCTTCGCCCTGGCCTCGGATCGGGTCAAGGCGAAGCTCCGTGGGGCTCCCCCGGCCTATGATGTCGAGATCGCCGCCGTGTCGGGCGGCGTGGTCCGGACGTTGACCGGGACGCAGATCGTCGCTCAGAAGGCGCTCGCGGACCTGGCTCCCGGCGTCGATACGGTGCTTGTCGCCGGGGGCGATTACCGTGGAGCGATGCGTGACGCCCGGCTGCTCGGCTGGCTCCGCGCGACCACGCCCGGGGTGCGGCGCATGGGCGCTGTCTGCACCGGCGCGTTCATCCTCGCCGCCGCCGGGCTGCTCACGGGCCACCGGGCGGCCACGCACTGGCGCTCGGCGGCCGCGCTGGCGCGCGAGTTTCCCTGTGTCGATGTCGATCCCGACGCGATCTTCATTCGATCCGGGAAGATCTACACGTCCGCGGGCACCACCGCGAGCATCGATCTCGCGCTCTCGCTGGTGGAGGAGGATCTCGGGTACGACGTGGCGCTCGAGGTGGCGAGGGATCTCGTGGTGTTCCTCAAGCGCCCTGGCGGACAGTCCCAGTTCAGCCGCCCGCTGCGCGCGCAGACGGTCGCCACGGGGCCGCTGCGGGGTGTCGTCGACTGGGTCCTCCGCCACCTCGACGCCGATCTGCGCGTCGAGGCGCTGGCCGAGAAGGCGGGGATGAGCCCTCGCAACTTCGCGCGGACGTTCACCCGCGACATGCAGATGACCCCCGCAAAATTCGTCGAGGCGGCGCGGCTGGAGCAGGCGCGCTCCTGCCTCGAGGGGGGCCGCGCGTCCATCAAGCAGCTCGCGGGCGACTGCGGCTTCGGCACGGACGAGCGGATGCGGCGCGCGTTCCAGCGCGCCCTGCAGGTCACGCCGGAGGACTACCGGCGGCGCTTCGGCCGAGCGTGAGCGGACCCCGAGCGCGCGGCCGCGCGTGACCGCGTGACCGCGTGACGAGGAGCGCCGGGGGCCTGAGCCTCGTGTCCTGAAAGCCGGGTGGAATGTCCTGTCGGTTCACCTCGGCGTCGCTCACAGTCAGGTCCACCGAGCGCCGTCGACAGGGCGCTCGTCATCGCGCGGCGCCGCGTCGAGGCGAAGATCCGCGATGGGGATGATCGGCGGATGAAGGAATGAAAGGATCAGGGACGAAAGATGAAGGAAGCGTATGAACTCAAGCTGCCAGGCCCGCAGCCGCTGCTCCAGATCGGGATGGTGCTTTATCCGGGTCTCACAGCGCTGGATCTGATCGGTCCTCAAAGCGTGTTGGGCCCTCACGCGACGACCCACCTCCTCTGGAAGACGCGCGCCCTTGTCACGTCCGACTCCGGGGTCTCTATCCAGCCGACCGCGACCTTCGGTGACTGTCCGGACAACCTGGACATCCTGTTCGTGCCCGGCGGCCTGGGCACGTCCGACGCCATGGCAGACGAGGAGATCCTCGCGTTTCTGAGGGATCGAGGCCCTCGTTCCAGGTACGTGACCTCCGTGTGCACGGGATCGCTCATCCTGGCCGCGGCGGGCTTGATGCAGGGATACAAGGCCACGACGCACTGGGCCACGCGCCACATCCTCGAGGCGCTCGGCGTCGAGTGTGTCCGGGCGCGCGTGGTGGTCGATCGCAACCGGATCTCGGGCGGCGGGGTGACGGCGGGCATCGATTTCGGGCTGGCGCTCCTGGCGCTGCTCCGCGGAGACGATGCCGCGAAGCTGACGCAGCTGATGCTGGAATACGACCCTGCCCCGCCGTTCAACGCGGGGACGCCGGAAGCTGCAGGTCCCGAGCTCACTCGGCTCGTCCTGAGCGCTCTCGAGCCGGACGATCGGAAGATGCGGAAGGTCGCAGCGGAGATAGGCATCAGCGCGAGCTGAGGTGCCTTCCTGTGAGCTCTCTCCGGGCGGCGCGACCGCCGCCGCGGGGGCTACGGCTGGATCGCCGCAGGGTCCATCCAGACGACCTCCCAGTGGTGGCCATCCAGGTCGTAGAAGCTGGAGCCGTACATGAAGCCGTGATCCTGCGGATCCATCGCGTGCGACCCGCCCGACGCGAGCGCCTTCTTCACCATCTCGTCGACCTCGCCCCGGCTGCTGCACGAGAGCGCGAAGAGCCCTTCCGTGTGCGTGCCCGTGCTGCAGATCGCCCTCTTCGTGAACGTCTTGAAGTACGGCTCCGCGAGGAGCATGACATAGGCCTCCTCGCTGATGACCATGCAGGCGGCGTTCTCGTCGGTGAACTGCGGGTTGAACTCGAACCCGAGCTTGCTGAAGAACTCCATCGATCGCTTCAGGTCGCGGACGGACAGGTTGACGAAGATCTTGCGCGGGTTGTTCGTCGTCATGGCTCTCTTCTCCTTTGCTGTGATGGACTCCGGGGAAGCGTGAAGCTCATCGGTCGAGCGACGCCGGGCTCGCGAGCAGCGCGCGCGCGCGGCGGTCGCGCAGCCAGAGCCCCGCCCAGAGGAGCGCGGCGATGTAGATCGGAAAGAGCGTGTGGCTGAAGAGCGGGCTCCCGACCCGCACGTGGATCGCGATCGCGCCGCCCAGGTAACCGGTCCACAGGATCGCGCCGAGCACCGCGGTGCGCGGGATCAGGTACGTCACCAGACAGACGATCTGGAGGTAGCCGAGGGTGGGGACGAGGCTGGCCGGGAACCCGAGATCGGCGGTCCCCGCCTCCGCGGGGATCAGCCGCAGCACCTTCACCGCGGCATCGAACGTCAGGAACAGCACGCCCAGCCCGCTCAGGACGCGACCCGCCCACAGCGCTCGCCTGGACGGCGCCGCGCCGGACGCTGCGACGCGGGCCGGCGCCTCGGTCCGGGGCCCGGTGGTGAGGTCTTGGTCACGATGATGGATGCTGGCGACGTTCGCGGTCATGGGTGCCTCCGTGCTGGATTCACCCCCGTAGACCCCCGCGCCCGTCGGGGATCATCGGTCGCCGAGAAAAAAGATCGCCGCGCCGCTCCTGGCCGGGCGTCCGCGGTCAGGCCGGAAGGTCAGGCCGGAAGGTCAGGCCGGAAGATCGAGCGGCAGCCCGAACCGCGGGAAGAGCGTCTCGGTGTCGAGGAAGGACGTCATACCGGCGATGCGGTCCCCGGCGATGTCGAGCACGATGAGCGCCCAGGCCCGGTGGCCGCCCTCGGGGGTAGGGCGATACTGTGCGAACGCCGGCGCGCCGGAGGCCGCCGTCGGCACGAGCCGCGACCCGCGGCAGCCCGCCCCCCGGCCCGATAACCAGGTGCGGATCGCCTCGGGGCCGCGCAGCCAGAGGGTGTAGGGCGGCATCGACAGGACCGCGTCCTGGTGCAGCAGCGCCGTGAGCGCGTCCACGTCGTACTGCTCGAAGGCGGCGACGTAGCGGTCGACCAGGGCGGACTGCGTTTCGGGCAGCGAGACGCGCGCGTCGCCGAGATCGCGGCCCGCGAGCGTCGCCCGCGCGCGCTGGAGCGCGCTGTTGATCGCGGCGACCGAGGTGTTGAGGCTGTCGGCGACCTCCGCCGCGGACCAGCCGAGCACCTCGGTGAGCAGCAGCGCGGCGCGCTGCTTCGGCGGCAGGTGCTGGAGCGCCGCGACGAACGCGAGGCGGATGCTCTGGCGGAGCATCGCCTTCTCGGCAGCGTCGATGTCCGCCGGCAGGGCGTGCGCGTCGGGAACGGGCTCCAGCCAGTGCGTGCGCGGGCGCGTCTCGAGCGTGTCGTCCACGGTGCCCACCGGGCCTTCCTCGATGGGGCGCGCCCGGCGCGCGCGGTCGGCCCGCAGGTCGATGCAGACGTTTGTCGCGATGCGGTAGAGCCAGGTGCGCAGCGACGAGCGCCCGTCGAACCGATCGAGGCTGCGCCAGGCGCGCACCATCGTCTCCTGGACGGCGTCGTCGGCGTCGACCACCGAACCCAGCATCCGGTAGCAGTGCCCGGTGAGCGCCGCGCGGTGTTCTTCGAGCTCAGCTACACTCTCCGACATCGGCCGGACAGTACCATTGGCTCTCCGGAGGGTCCACCGGTCACGCGCGCTCGGCGCGGAGCATCGGTGTCCCGGGTGGGGGTCAAAGGGCGCTCACGACCCAGCCCCGGAACACCCTCCCTGCATCAGCTCGGGCGCCGCAGGCGGAGGATCTTCGCTCCTCGATGGGGATCGATCGGGGGTAACGCGAGCACGAGCCGCTCGATCAGCGGCAATGCGTGCTGCACCGAGCCTTCTGCCTGGAGCTCGGAGAACGGGCCGGGATAGGCGAGGATCAGGCGGTAGATGTTCGCGAAGGCGCGCGCGTACACGCCGACCTGCTCGTGCTGGCTGATGAACCTGCCGTGCGCGGCGCTCTCCGAGGCCGCGGGGCCCCGCACGCGGTCGATGGCGCGCGCGATGGCGACCTGCCGCCGCCATGCCATCGGGCTGCGCGAGCCGCGCTCCCGGATCTTCTGGAGGTGGCCGGCGATGGTCTCGCGCGCCCCGGGGCCGAGCGACGTTGTCGCGAGCGCCTGCTCCAGCGCGGCGTCGTCGAGCTCGAGCAGATCGATCAGGTTCACGCCGACGCGCTCCACGTCGTCGGCCCACTGCGCCAGGAGCAACGAATCGTCGACGTCCACCTCGTCCCGGCGCGGCTCCGAGGTCCCCCAGATCACCGGGGAGGTGTCATCCACGACGATCGCGCCGAGCGCGCCCGCGCGCGACGCGAGCCCTTCCAGCTCGTCGTCCAGGCGGTGGGTCGACCCGCTGCGCGAGGGCCGCGGGTCCCCACCCCCCGACGAGAGCCCCGAGAACGACGCGGCGAGCTCCTCCAGCTGCCTCGAGACCCTGGCGGGCTCGCCGGGCGGCTCGGCGAAGCGCGCGACCAGCCGCGAGCCGTTCGGCAGCGCGCACCACACCGCGCGCGGATCGCCGGGCGGCCTGCCGCCGAGCTCGATCAGGACGTCATCGGCGGACAGCTCGCGCTGCACGAGATCGAGATAACGGAGCAGGGCAGGGTCCATGGCGAGCAGCTTACTCGAGTTGGTCGGGCCGACGGCCCTCGACGAGCGGCGTCATGGATCCCCTCGCGAAGCCCGGGCAGCCCGATCGCTCGCTCTGCCCGAGCTCGCCGGCCGGCGCGCAGCCGCTTCCCGCGCCCCGCGGTTCGGGCGATCCTGCGATTCATGAGCATCGACCGCGCCGTGCTGGAGCAGCTCGAACGGGTCGGCGGCCGCCTCTCGGAGGGCAAGGCCTTCAAGCTGCTCGACGACATCGCCTGGCCGCGCGAGGTGGAGGAGCGCTTCTTCGCCTCGGGCGAGGACCGCCTCCCCGAGGTCGAGCTCCGCGTCGATCGCGACGGGCTCGCCCGGCGCGTCGCCGAGCTGCGCGAGCTGCTGCGGTCGATCGACGGCGACGCCCCTGCGCTCGCCTGGCTGCGGGACAGCGTCCGCGCGCAGATCGAGGCCGCGGAGCTGCTCGAGGCCGCGGGCACCCGCGAGTTCTCCGTGCGGTCGCGGGCGCTCTACGGCGGCGCGCGCTCGCGGTTCTTCGGGGGCGCCCTCAGGAACATCGACCTCGCCGAGCACCTCACCGAGCGTCTGCGCGTCCACGGCTGGGACGAGGCCAGCGATCCCGAGGAGGAGCCGCTCGACGCCGGCGCGCTCCGGGACATGCTCGCCGCCCGCGTGGCCGCGCGCCGTCCGCCGCTCGACATCGAGGTCACCCTCGACCCGCGCATCACCGCCAAGGTGGTGGCCGGCATGAGCCGGATCCGCATCCGCCCGGAGGCCACCTTCGCGTCCTGGGAGGCCGAGGGGCTGTGGCACCACGAGGTCGAGACGCACGCGCTCACCGCGCACAACGGCGCGGCGCAGCCGCGGTGCTCGTTCCTGCGCTCGGGCGGCCCCCGCACCACGCGCACCCAGGAGGGGCTCGCCATCTTCGCCGAGCTGTACAGCCGCTCGCTCTCCATCGGCCGCCTCACCCGGCTCGCCGAGCGGGTGCGGCTCGTGGACATGGCCGAGCAGGGCGCGAGCTTCCTCGACCTCTACCGCCACCTGCGCGAGCGCGGCGCCGAGCGCCGCGACGCCTACTTCGACGCCCAGCGCGTCTGCCGCGGCGGGCTCGTCGAGGGCGGCGCGCCCTTCACCAAGGACGCCTGTTACCTGGCCGGCCTGCTCGAGGTCTACGCCTTCCTGGCCGCGGTCCTGCGCGGCGGGCTGCGCGACGAGGTGGAGCTGCTCGTGTGCGGCCGGATCGCGCTCGACGACATCGCGGTGCTGGCCGAGCTGCGCGCCGCCGGCGTGCTGGAGCGGCCGCGCTACCTCCCGGCCTGGCTGCGCGCCTGGCAGACGCTGCTGCCCTACTTCGCGTTCACCTCGTTCATGGACGGCATCGACCTGGGCCCGGTGGAGCGGCACTTCCAGGAGCTGCTCCGCGTGGCCGCGGACGCGCGGCCGGCGGGGGAGGGGAGGCGGCGCCGCGGCCGGCCGCCGGCGGCGGAGAGCGGCCAGGAGTGAGCGCGCCCGGCGGGGCGCTTCACGGCCACAAAAAGGCGAAGAGCCGGCCTCCCGCCCGGGAGACCGGCCCTCACGCTCCTCCCGGCGGCGCGCGCGGGCTCATCGCTCGGCGCGCGCCCTCAGGAGACTAGAAGTCGCCGTGGCCGTGGCCCGCGTGGCCACCACCGGCGCCGGACGACTTCTCGTCCTTCGGACGCTCGGCGATGAGCGCCTCGGTCGTCAGCATCAGGCTCGCGACGCTCGCCGCGTTCTGGAGCGCGGAGCGGACGACCTTCGCCGGGTCGATGACGCCCATCGCGATCAGGTCGCCGTACTCGCCGGTCGCGGCGTTGTATCCGAACGAGCCCTTCCCGTCGCGGACCTTCTGCACCACGATCGAGCCCTCTTCGCCGGCGTTGGCGGCGATCTGGCGGAGGGGCTCCTCGATGGAGCGACGGATGATGTTCACGCCGGTCCGCTGCTCGTCGCTCACCTGGAGCTTCTCGAGGGCGGCCTGGGCCCGGATGAGCGCGACGCCGCCGCCGGCGACGATGCCCTCCTCGACGGCCGCGCGGGTCGCGTGGAGCGCGTCCTCGACGCGGGCCTTCTTCTCCTTCATCTCGGTCTCGGTCGCGGCGCCGACCTTGACCACCGCCACGCCGCCGACGAGCTTCGCCAGGCGCTCCTGGAGCTTCTCGCGGTCGTAGTCGCTCGTCGAGTTCTCGATCTGCCCGCGCATCTCGGTCAGGCGGGCCTTGATCTTGTCCTTCTTGCCCTCGCCGCCGACGAGCGTCGTGTTGTCCTTGTCGATGATCACGGTCTTGACGCGGCCGAGGTCGCTGAGCGTGACGTTCTCGAGCTTGAGCCCGAGCTCCTCCGCGATGACCTGGCCGTCCGTGAGCACCGCGATGTCCTTGAGCATCTCCTTGCGGCGGTCGCCGAAGCCGGGGGCCTTGACGGCGGCGCAGTGGAGCGTGCCGCGGAGCTTGTTGACGACGAGCGTCGCGAGCGCCTCGCCCTCGATGTCCTCCGCGATGATGAGGAGCTGCTTCTGGCTCTTGGCGATCGCCTCGAGCACCGGCAGGATGTCCTTCATGTTGGAGATCTTCTTCTCCGAGATGAGGACATACGCGTCCTCCATCGTGCACTTCATGGCCTCGGGGTCGGTCACGAAGTAGGGCGAGAGGTAGCCGCGGTCGAACTGCATGCCCTCGACGACATCGAGCGTCGTCTCGAGGCTCTTCGCCTCCTCGACCGTGATCACGCCCTCCTTGCCGACCTTCTCCATCGCGTCCGCGAGGAGCTTGCCGATGGTGACGTCGCCGTTGGCGCTGATGGTGCCGACCTGCGCGATCTCCTTCGCGTCCTGGGTCGACTTGGCGGCGCCCTTGAGGTGCGCCACGATGGCCTCGACGGCCTTGTCGATGCCGCGCTTGATCTCCATCGGGTTGTGGCCCGCGGCGACGAGCTTCGAGCCCTCGCGGTAGATCGCCTGGGCGAGCACGGTCGCGGTCGTCGTGCCGTCGCCGGCGATGTCGCTGGTCTTCGAGGCGACCTCGCGGACCATCTGGGCGCCCATGTTCTCGAAGCGGTTCTCCAGCTCGATCTCCTTGGCGACGGTCACGCCGTCCTTGGTGATCGTGGGAGCGCCGAAGCTCCGCTCGATGACGACGTTCCGGCCCTTGGGGCCGAGGGTGACCTTCACCGCGTCCGCGAGGGCGTTGACGCCCGCGAGGATCATGCTTCGGGCCGACTCGTTGTAGATGATTTCTTTGGCTGCCATGGTGCGAATCTCCTTGAAACGGTCTTGCCCGAATCAGCTCTCGATAACGCCGAGGATGTCTTCTTCACGGAGGATGAGGGCCTGCTCGCCGTCGATCTTGATCTCGTTCCCCGTGTACTTGCCGAAGAGGACGCGGTCGCCCTCCTTCACATCGAGCTTGCGGACGGTGCCGTCCTCGAGCGTCTTCCCGTTGCCCACGGCGAGCACGATGGCCTCCATCGGCTTCTCCTTGGCGCTGTCCGGGATGAAGAGGCCCCCCTTGGTCTTCTCCTCTTCCTGCACGCGACGAACGATCACACGGTCCTGGAGCGGTCGGATTTTCATTCTGTTTTCTCCTGGCGTGACCCACCGGTCACGACCTGACGTCACTTCATCCCGTGCGTCGTGCATGGCGGCACGCTCGTGCCTCGGCTCCCGGGTCTCCCCGGGAACAGCTTCGGGCGCGCCTCTGCCGTCTGGCTGGATGCTGGCGTTGGCTTGGGGTTCTGGCACTCGCGAGATGTGAGTGCTAGCAAGGACGTGCACTATACTCAGCCGCCCCGGGTTGTCCATCGTTAAGACGTCGTCAGAGGCGTTCGTTTCTGGGGGCCTTGGGGCCTGGTGCCCCGCTCGCCCGCTCGGGCCGCGGCGAGGAATGAGCAACTCGAAGATCCAGGCGGCTCTGGGCCGCGGGGGAGTCGAGCGCGGAAGTCTCGATCGGGTCGGGAAGGGCCTGAGGGACGCGCCTTGACCCCGCTCGTTCGACCGATGACGCTGCGTCGATGGAACCGGTCCAGTCCCGATCCGTGCGTTCGCGCGGGTCGTCGGCGCACCGCCAGGGTCGCGCAGCGCGCTGTCGTCTCGTCGCGTGGGCGCTGGCCTTCGCCGCCGCGGCGCCCGCGCCTTTCGCCGCCGCGGAGCCGCCGGCGGAAGGCGCGGCGGGCGCCTCGACCCCGCCGCCCGCGGCGCCAGCGCCCCCTGTCGCGCCGGCCGTGGCGGGTCTCCGGCCGGGGGCCACGTGGGAGGAGACCGCCGCTGCGCACGAGGCGCGCATCGCGGCGCTGGAGACCCAGGCGCGCCGCGTCCACGAGATCGGCTCCGAGGACGAGCGGCGCGCCGCGCAGCGCCGGATCGAGCGGGAGCTCGCGGCGGCGCGGAGGGACTTCGACGACTTCGAGGAGCGAACGACGGAGTGGAACAGCCCTGTCATGGCGGTCTCGGGGCTCGTCCTCGCGAGCCTCGGCGGCGCCGCCATCCTCGGCGGCGCGGCGCTGGTCTTCGCGAGTTACGACGACAGCAGCGCGGGGCGCAGCGAAGCGTCCAAGCTGGCGATCGCCACCACGGCCGGCGGGGTGGCCGGGGTCGCCGTCGGCCTGCCGCTCTACGTGATCGGCAAGAAGCGGGTGCGGAGCGACGCCGCGTCGAGCGCGCCTGTCGTCGCGCGGCTCCTCGTCGGTCCGGGCGCCGTCGCTGCGTCGCCCGGAGCTGGCCCCCTGAGCGCGGGGCTGCGCGTCGCGTTCTGAGCTCGAGCGCCTCGTGTCTCCAGCTCAGCAATATCCATGTCTCGATGTCCGCGGCAAAAGGCCGCAAGCCAGCGCAAGGCCAGTGCAAGCCAGCGCAAGACCAGCGCAAGGCCAGCGCAAGACCAGCGCGCGAACTGCCCTCCTCCACAAAAATGGCTGGGCATGCTCCCGGCCGAGTGCTAGCGTTCCTCTCGACGCGTAGCCCGCGTCGACCATGCGCACTCCCGGCTGAAACCACCGCTCCGTCGCGCGACCGTCAAGGTTGAACGCCTGTTGCCCAGGGTGGCACGGCGTCCTTGTGTTGTCGCGCATGAGCCGCCACGACGGCGACCCGCGGAACCCCGCGCGAGCTCGCGTCATGCGCTCATGAGGACGGAGCGCGGCCGACGAGCGAACGAGCCCGAGGCGCTGGAGGTCGATCTCCAGGAGATCCGCGATCTCCTGGGGGTTGTCTCTCGCTCGCTGGCCGCGCGCTCGAAGCACCGAGCCGGAAGGTTCGTGGCGCGACGGGCCGACTCGCCATCTCTCCTGACGTCGAGACGCTGAGGCCTCTCGACAGGGAGCGTGCGGCGAGGTGGACCGTCCCGCCGCGACGAGAGGCGGAGGTGCGTCGAGAGAGCGCCGGTCGAGCGGTCAGGGAGAGGCCCAGAGTGCCGGCGTCCGTCGCGGTGTCGGTCTGTCTGCAGTCCGGGGTCGTACGATGAATGGAGGGTTTATGAGATCCGGTTCTTCGAAGGTTTCGTTCAGCCTTGGTGCTCTTCCTGATGTGGTGATGACCGATCGACTGGAGGATTCTATGCAACGACGCGCGCATCTCCCCGACTCCGACCTCGCGCTGGGCTCGGCCAGGACACCCGACCCGCGCCCGCCGCAGCGAGGGCAGCCCCCTGCGCCGAAGCCCGCGCACCGGGACATCCGCCCGCCGCGCGCGCTCCCCAGCCAGGATCGCGCCCGGCCGGCGGTGAACATCCCGCAGCGCCGCCGCATGGGCGTGCAGCGGTAGATCCCGCGCCGGCTCCCCCGCCGAGCGCGGACCCGGGCTTCCGGCCCGGCCGCGCTCGGCGGCGTGGTCGCCCTCCGGCGGTGTCCCGGACTGAGGCCCGGGATCCCCTCGATGGCGCGCCCTCCGTCGGCGCCCTCCCGGCTTCGATGGTGATTGGGCCGAGGCGCAGGCTGCGGTAAGACCTCGCCACCCGGCGCGGCTCCCGCAGCCTGAGCCTCGCCGGGCCCGACCATGATCCACGCCGAACCGTTCGAAGCCCGCCTCGTCGCCGCCCGGCCTCTCAGCCCCTTCGTGCGCGAGCTCTCGTTCGAGCGCGCCGACGGGAGCTCGTTCCTGTTCGAGGCAGGACAGTGGGTCAACCTCGTGCTCCCGCTCCCGGGCGGCGAGGTGAAGCGCGCCTACTCGATCGCCTCCGCCCCCGACGGCTCGCCTCGCTTCGATCTCGCGGTCACGCTCGTGGAGGGCGGGGCCGGCTCGGAGCACCTGCACCGGCTCGAGCCTGGCGCCACGCTCCGCGCCATCGGCCCGCACGGGCTCTTCACCCGCGATCCCGGGGATCCCGCGCCCTCCTTGTTCGTCGCCACCGGCACCGGCCTCACGCCGCTCCGGAGCATGCTGCACGCCTCCCTGCGCGCAGGGCTCGCCGCGCCCCACCTGTGGATCCTGTTCGGCGCGCGCTTCGAGGAGGACGCCATCTACCGCGACGAGCTCGAGGCGCTCGCGCGCGGATCCGACCGGATCCGCTACGAGATCACGCTCTCGCGGGGCGGCCCTTCGTGGTCCGGCCGCCGCGGCTACGTGCAGGCGCACGTGCCCGAGCTCTACCGGGCGCTCGCGGAGAAGAGCGGCGATCCGGCCCCGCACGTCTTCATCTGCGGCCTCGATCGGATGGTCTCGTCCGTTCGCGAGCTCGCCCGCGGTGAGCTCGGCGTCCCCCGCAAGCACGTCCACGTCGAGCGCTACGACTGAGCCTCCGGCCGCTCCGCGGCGGCGCCGCCGGCCTCGCCACGGCGCCACGGCGGAGCCGCCGGCCTCGGGCGGACGCGAGCGCGGATCGCCGATCAGCGGCGCGGCGCGCCTTGAGCGGCACCCTGGGTACGACGTAGGATGCCGCCCCCGCGGGCGGTTCCTGCGGGGTCTGTCTGCAGGTGACCACGTGACGACCAAGAAGACGTTCCGCACCATCGATCCCGCGACGCTCCCGAAGCACTTCGACTCGCCCGTCGCCGAGCAGCGCCTGGCCGACGTGTGGGAGGCCGACGGGACGTACCGATACGACCCGTCGCGTCCCCGCGAGGAGACCTTCGTCGTCGACACGCCGCCGCCGACCGCCTCGGGCTCGCTGCACATCGGCCACGTCTTCAGTTATACGCACACGGACGTCGTCGTCCGCCAGCGCCGGATGCGCGGCTTCAACATCTTCTACCCGATGGGCTGGGACGACAACGGCCTGCCCACCGAGCGGCGCGTGCAGAACTACTTCCACGTCCGCACCGACGTGCGCACGCCGTACGAGCCCGGCCTGACCTTGCCGCAGGCGGCGCCGGAGGCGATGAAGAAGGAGCCGCCGCGCATCGTGTCGCGGCCCAACTTCATCGAGCTCTGTCACAAGGTCACGCGCGAGGACGAGCAGGTCTTCAAGGCGCTCTTCCGTCGGGTGGGCCTCTCGGTCGACTGGCAGCACGAGTATGCCACCATCGATGATCACTGCCGCAGGACGGCGCAGCTGTCGTTCCTGGATCTGCACGAGAAGGGCCATCTCTACTCGGTCTTCGCGCCCACGATGTGGGACGTCGATTTCCAGACCGCCGTCGCCCAGGCGGAGGTCGAGGATCGCCAGCAGTCCGGCGCGTTCCACGACATCGCGTTCGCGGTGGAGGGGACGGGCGAGCCGCTCATCATCGCCACGACGCGCCCGGAGCTGCTCGCGGCCTGCGTCGGCGTCACGGCGCACCCGGAGGACCCGCGGTATCGGCACCTCTTCGGCAAGACGGCGCTCACCCCGATCTTCCGCGCCCCGGTGCCCATCTTCCCGAGCCCGCTCGTCGATCGCGAGAAGGGCACGGGCATCCTGATGGTCTGCACCTTCGGCGACGCGACGGACGTGATCTGGTGGCGGGAGCAGAAGCTCCCTCTCCGGCAGATGCTCGGCAAGAACGGCCGTGTCCTCCCGGTGACGTTCGGCGAGGGCGAGTGGCAGAGCCGCGACCCGGCCGCGGCCAACGCCGCCTATGCGCCGCTCCAGGGCAAGGGGGTGAAGCAGGCGCGCGCCGCGGTCGTCGAGCTCCTCCGCCGCGACGAGCACGCGGCGGCGCCCGGCGCCGGCCCGGCGCTCCGGGGCGAGCCGAAGCCGATCGAGCGCGCGGTGAAGTTCTTCGAGAAGGGCGACCAGCCGCTCGAGTTCGTGCCCACGCGGCAGTGGTTCGTCCGGCTCTCCGACAAGAAGGCCGAGCTCCTCGAGTTCGGCGACAAGATCGCGTGGCACCCGGATTTCATGCGCCTCCGGTACCGCAACTGGACCGAGGGGCTCCAGGGCGACTGGTGCATCAGCCGCCAGCGTTATTTCGGCGTGCAGTTCCCTGTCTGGTATCCGCTCGACGCCGAGGGCAACCCGGATCACGGGAGGCCGCTGCTCGCGACGCGCGAGAGGCTCCCGATCGACCCGACGGTCGACGCTCCGCCCGGGTACGAGCCGTCGCAGCGCGACAAGCCGGGCGGCTTCACCGCCGAGTCCGACGTCTTCGACACGTGGTTCACGAGCTCGCTCACACCGCAGATCAGCTCGCACTGGGGGGACGACAAGGAGCGCCACGCGCGGCTGTTCCCGGCCGATCTGCGGCCGCAGGCCCACGACATCATCAGGACGTGGGCGTTCTACACGATCGCCAAGGCGATGCTGCACGAGTCGTCGATCCCGTGGCGTCATATCGCGATCTCGGGGTGGATCCTCGACCCCGATCGCAAGAAGATGTCGAAGAGCAAGGGCAACGTCGTCACGCCGATGCACCTGCTCGACGCGTATTCTTCCGACGCGGTCCGCTACTGGTCAGCGAGCGCGCGGCTCGGCACGGACACGGCGTTCGACGAGAAGGTGCTGAAGGTCGGGAAGCGCCTTGTCACGAAGATCTGGAATGCGAGCAAGTACGTGCTCAGCCAGTCTGCGGAGCTCCATCCGGTCTCGGAGGAGCTCGACCGGGCGTTCTTGCACAAGCTGTCGGCGGTGGTGGCGGACGCGACGCGCTCGTTCGATGAGCACGAGTTCGCGGCGGCGCTCGAGCGCACCGAGGATTTCTTCTGGCGCTGGTTCACCGACGCCTACCTGGAGCTCGCGAAGGCGCGCGCGCGCGGCGAGGGCGGCGCCGGGGAGGCGGCGCGCGGCTCGGCGGTGGCGGCGCTGCGGCTCGGGCTGTCGGTGCTGCTGCGGCTGTTCGCGCCGGTCTTGCCGTACATCACGGACGAGGTCTGGCGCTGGGTGTACGCGGAGGAGACGGGGCAGGCCTCGATCCACCGGGCGACGTGGCCGGCGGCGGCGGATTTCGCGGACGTCGCGGCGCCGGCGGACGCCGGGCTCCTGGAGCTCGCGGCGGCGGCGATGGCGGCCGTCAACAAGCGCAAGAGCGAGCTCGGCGCGAGCGTGGGGCGCGTGGTGACGGATCTCGCGCTGGGCGCGAACGCCGCGACGCTCGCCCGTTTGCGGCCCTCGCTGGGCGACCTGCTCGCGGCGGTGCGCGCGGGCGCGCACGCGCTCGTGGAGCGGCCGGAGCTCGCGGACGGCGAGGTCGTGGTGGTGCGCTGCGAGGTGGAAGCGGCGGCGGGCGCGGCGGCCGGGGCGGGGGACGCGGCGGCCACGGAGTAGCCCGGCCCGAAGGGAGGGAGCCCGGCCCGCGCGGCGAGCTCCCTCCCCTGCTGCGGCAAGTCGGGGCCGCGAGGGGAACCGCCATGACGCGGCGGGCAGCCACGACGCCGTCGACGCTGCCCGGGCGCTTCCTCGCACGGTCCCGCTCGGGGGGTAGGATTGACCGATGACCCAGAGCACCCCCGCATCGCACCACGAAGCGCTCCATGCGCCCGGCAGGTTCCGCTCGCTGCTCGTCCCCATGGACCTCTCGCCGGCGTCGGATCGGGTGATCGGGCGGACCGCGCTCCTGCCCCTGGCGGATGACGCCCGGATCACCCTCCTGCACGTGGTCCCCGAGGGGCTCAAGCCCCTTTCCCAGGAGCGCGCCGAGAACGACGCGAGGAAGGCGCTCCAGGCCGAGGTGGAGGCCCTGGCCCGGACGCTGCCCCGGACTGTCACGATCCGGCATGCCGTGCGGGGGGGCGCTCCTGCCGTCGAGATCGTCCAGCACGCGGCCGCCGTCGACGCCGATCTGATCGTCGTGGGTCGCGGCGGAGGCCGCGGGCTTCGCGACCTCTTCCTGGGCTCGACCGCCGAGCGCGTCGTCCGGCAAGCGCGGCTCCCGGTGCTGGTGGTCCGCCTGCGCCCGCGCGCCCCCTACCGGCATCCAGCGCTCGCGCTGGCGCTCGACGGCGCGGCTCGTGACGTCGTCACCTCGCTGCTCCGGGTGATCCCGCCGCCGCGCCCGACGGTATCGGTCATCCACGCCTACGACGCTCCGTTCCTGGAGTCGGCCTATCCCAGCTTGTCGATGGAGGAGGCCGAGCAGTACTGCGAGGAGTACCGGCGGAAGGCGCTCCTCGAGCTGGCGCAGATCCTGGCTGCTGCGCTCGCGGAGGCGAACGTCCCGCCGGACGACGCGCCGGCCTGGAAGACCCGCGTCAAGTACGGGTCGCCGAGGGTCCTCATCGAGAAGGCCGTCAAGAAGGCGGAGAACGATCTCCTGGTGCTCGGAACCCAGGGCCGCAGCGGCGTCGCGCACGCCTTCCTGGGGACCGTGGCCGGGGACGTGCTGCGCGCGGTGGCGTGCGACGTCCTGGTGGTGCCGTCTTCTCAGACCACGTCACCGCCGACCTGATGCAGAGCAGCGGCCTCCTCGCGCACCTCGTCACCGCCCTGGGCGCTGCGCTGCTCGGCGCCGCCGTCGCGCTGCGCCTCCGCCAGCCGCTCATCATCGGCTACGTGCTCGCCGGGGTCGCCATCGGCCCGTTCACGCCCGGCATCATCGGCGACACCCAGGCCATCACCGAGCTGGCCGAGCTCGGCATCATCTTCCTGATGTTCGTCATCGGCGTGCAGCTCTCGATGCGAGAGCTCCTCCGCGCCGGCCGGATCGCCATCCTCGGCGGGCTCCTCCAGGTCGCCGTGATGATCGGCGCCGGTTACCTGGTCGGGCGCGCGCTCGGCTGGGGGCACGTCGAGTCCTACGCGTTCGGTGCGGTCGTCTCGAACTCCTCCAGCACCGTGCTCGGCAAGGTCCTCTCCGATCGCGGTGAGCTCGACAGCCGCCATGCGCAGCTCGGGATCGCGTGGTCCTCGGTTCAAGACATCTCGACGGTGGCGCTCGTCGCCGTCCTCGGGTTCCTCTCCCCGAGCTCGAAGGCCGTGGGCCCGCTGATCGGCAAGGCGGCGCTGTTCTTCTTCGTCGTCGTACCGCTGTCGTTCTGGGCGCTGCCGTGGGCGCTTCGCCGCGCGTCCGCGCTGCGCAACCGGGAGTTCTTCGCGCTCGTGGTCGTCACGCTCGCCCTCGCCATGGCGGGCGGCGCCTCGCTGCTCGGGGTCTCGCTCGCGCTCGGGGCGTTCTTGACCGGCGTCGTCGTCGGCGAGTCGGACATGGCGCACCGGATCCTGGGTGACGCGATTCCGCTCCGCGACATCTTCTCGGGGATCTTCTTCGTCTCGATCGGGATGCTGCTCGACCCGGCGTTCCTGCTCCGCTCGTGGGCGCTCGTCCTCGTGACGGTGGCGTTGATCCTCCTCGTCAAGGGGGCGGTGACGGCCGTGATCGCGCGCTGGATGGGGTGCTCGACGCGGCTCGCGGTCCTTGTCGGCGCGGCGCTCGGCCAGTCGGCCGAGTTCTCGTTCTTGCTCGCGCGCATCGGCTTCGAGGAGGGCGCCCTCACGGCGCCCGTCTTCAACCTGCTGCTCAGCGCGACGGTGGTGACCATCCTGCTCTCGCCCATGGTGAACGCCCTGGCGCCCGCGCTGCTGCGCCGGGTGCAGTCGAGGCGCGGCAGCGACGCGCAGGGCGGCGACACGACCGTGCCCGCGGGCATCGAGCAGCACGCCATCGTCTGCGGCTACGGGCGCGTGGGGAGCATCGTCTGCGGGCTCCTGCAGCAACACAGCAAGCCGTATGTCGTCATCGAGGAGGACCTGCGCGCCGTCGAGTCGCTGCGCGCGCAAGGGGTGACGGTCGTGTTCGGGGATGCCGGGTTGCCGGAGGTGCTCGACCGGGCGCAGCTGCGCACGGCGCACCTGCTCATCCTCTGCATCCCCGAGAGGATGGCGGTTCGCCGGGCGCTCGAGCACGCCCGGGAGGTCAGCCCGGGGGCGACCGTGCTGGCCCGGACCCACAGCCATGAGGATCGCGTCTTCCTTCAGGAGCGGGGCGCGGACGAGGCGGTCATCGGTGAGATGGCGCTCGCGCTGGAGCTGGGTCGTCGCGCGCTGCACCGCTTCCGTGTGGAGCCGAGCGTGATAGAGCACTCGCTCGCGGTTGTCCGTCGTTCGCTCGCGTGAGCGAGGGGGACGTGCCGCGCGCGAGAGGCGTAGGGGGCCGAGCTCGCGCGAAGTACACTGGCGTCGCGATGCGCGCCGGGGAAGTGGTCGAGGAACGGTTCGAGATCGAGCGGCTCGCCGGCTCCGGCGGGATGGGGGACGTGTACCGCGCGCGCGACCGGCTGTCGGGCGAGGCGGTCGCGCTCAAGGTGCTGCAAGGCGCGAGCGCGCACGATCTGCGCCGGTTCGCGCGGGAGGCGGAGGCGCTCGTCACGCTGCGGCTGCCAGGGGTCGTGCAGTACGTGGCGCACGGCATGACCGGCGAAGGACAGCCCTACCTGGCGATGGAGTGGCTCGACGGCGTGACGCTGGAGGAGAGGCTCGCCGAAGGACCGCTCTCGGTGGTCGAGAGCGTGACCCTGGCGGCGCGGGTGGCGGCGACGCTCGGCGCGGTGCACCAGCTAGGCATCGTTCACCGCGACCTCAAGCCGAGCAACCTGATGCTCGTCGAGGGCGCCGTCGAGCGCGCCACGCTGCTCGACTTCGGCATCGCCCGCGACCTCCGGCTCACGCAGAGCCTCACGTCGCCCGGCGCGATCCTCGGCACGCCCGGGTACATGGCCCCCGAGCAGGCGTGCGGCGAGTCGCGCATCGACGCCCGGGCCGACGTGTTCGCGTTCGGCTGCATGCTGTTCGAGTGCCTCGCGGGTCGCCCGCCGTTCCTCGGCGACAGCGCGCTCTCGCTGCTCATGAAGGTGGTCCTGGAAGAGCCGCCGCGGCTCGGGGAGCTCCGCGACGGTGTCCCGGAGCCGCTCGAGCGCCTGGTGGCCCGGATGCTCTCGAAGCCGATGGACCGTCGGCCGCGCGACGGCGCCGCCGTCGCAGAAGAGCTCGCAGCCCTGGGGCGCGCAGGGCTCCCCGTCGGCGGGGGCGAGACCGCGGAGCCGCCCGCGCGGAGCGAGGAGATCACGACGGCGGAGCGCCGGGTCATGTGCGTCCTCCTGGCCGAAAGCGGCAGCGCGGAGGCGGGCGCCACGCTCTCGGAGGCCGAGTGCGCCTCGCGAACCGAGGCCCTGCGCCAGATCGCGGCGCGCCACGGCGGACGCCTCGAGCTCCTGCAGTCGCAGTGGCTGCTCATCGCGCTGTCCGGCGCCGAGGCCCCGACGGATCTCGCCGCGCGTGCGGCCCATTGCGCGATCGCCCTGCGGGCCGAGCTCGGGGGCGCGCCCATGTCCATCGCCACGGGGCTGACGGAGGTCGCAGGGAGGCTGCCGGTGGGCGCGCTGATCGACCGCGTCGTGCAGCTCTTCCCGAAGCGCTCCCGAGCTCCGGGGTCGGGCATCCAAATCGACAGCACGACGGCGGGGTTGCTCGCCAGCCGCTTCGACACGACGCAGGGGCCCGAAGGATCGTGGCTGCGCGGCCCGAAGGAGGAGCCGGACACCGTCCCCCGGCTGCTGGGCAAGCCGACGCCGTGCGTGGGGCGCGAGCGCGAGCTGTTGCAGCTCGCGACCGAGTGGCGCCATTGCGTGGACGAGCCTGCCGCGAGCGCCGTGGTGGTCGTGGGCGCCCCGGGCCTCGGCAAATCGCGCCTCGCCTGGGAGTTCCTCCGCACCCTCGAGGCGTCGAGCGAGGCCGCCGAGGTCTGGATCGGTAGGGCGGATCCGATGGCCGCCGGGTCCGCGTTCGGCCTGCTCGCCCGGGCGCTCCGCCGCGCCCTGGGCCTCCTCGACGGCGAGCCGATCGAGGCGCGGCGGCGCAAGGTGCTCGCCCGGGTCGAGCGGCTCGACGCGTTCCGGAGCAAGGGCCCGCAGGTCGCGGCGTTCCTCGGCGAGCTCGTGGGGGCGACGTTTCCCGACGAGGGCGACGTGCCGCTCCGTGCGGCGCGCCAGAGCCCGATGCTGATGAGCGACCGCCTCCGCCAGGTGTTCGAGGACTTCGTCCGGGCCGAGTGCCAGCGACAGCCGGTGCTGCTGGTGCTGGAGGACCTGCACTGGGGCGACCTGCCCACGGTGACGCTGGTCGACGCCGCGCTAAGGCACGCCAGGGACCTGCCGTTCTTCGTGCTGGCGCTCGCCCGTCCGGAGGTCGACGAGCTCTTTCCGGCGCTGTGGACCGAGCGCAACGGCCTCCGGCTCCGGCTTGCGCCACTTCCGCAGCGCGCGAGCGAGCGGCTCGTGCGGGAGGTGCTCGGCGACGCGGTGGGGGCCGAGCAGGTGGAAGCGCTGCTCGCGCGTGCCGACGGCAACGCCTTCGTGCTGGAGGAGCAGATCCGCGCGGTCGCCGAGGGCAGGAGCGAGCGCATGCCCGAGACGGCGCTGGCGATGGTGCAGGCGCGGCTGGAGGCGCTGGACGTCGAGGAGCGCCGCGTCCTGCGCGCGGCGAGCGTCTTCGGCGAGACGTTCTGGGAGGGCGGGGTGGCGGCCCTCGTGGGCGGCGCACCGGCGGCGCCGCGGCTCGGCGAGCTCGTGCAGCGGGAGCTCGTCCTGCGGCGCCACGAGGCGCGCATCGCGGGCGAGGTCGAGTACGGGTTCCGCCACGCGCTGGTGCGGGAAGCCGCCTACGGCATGCTCACCGAGCGCGACCGGCGCGTCGGGCATGGCCTTGCGGGAGACTGGCTGGATCGGGCCGGCGGCGCGGATGCCATGGCGCAGGCCGAGCACTTCGAGATCGGCGGCGCGCCGGCGCGGGCGGCGGACGCATACCTGCGCGCAGCTGAAGAGGCGCTTCGCGGCAGCGATTTCGTCGCGGCGATCGATCGGGCGGAGCGCGGTATCGGCTGTGGCGCCGCCGGAGACCCCGCGGGCAGGCTGCGCGGCGTCCAGACGGAAGCCCACGTGTGGCGCGGCGATCTCGCCCTCGCCGTGGAGCGGGGCGTTGAGGCGATGAGCCGGATCGAGCGTGGCTCGGCCGCGTGGTTTGCGAACGTTACCTCGATGCTATGGGCCTTGTCCAAGCTGGGTCGGCTCGACGAGGTCGGGCGCTGCGCAACCGAGGCGGTGAGCGTAGCCGCGATGGACGGCGCGCAGGGCGCGAAGCTCGTCTGCCTGTCTGCGGGGGCGAGCGCGCTGTCGCTCGGCGGGCGGTATGAGGAGAGCGCAGCACTGCTCGACTTCGTCCAGCGCGCTCTCGCGAGCGTGGAAGCGATAGACATCGAGGTGATTGCGCACCTCCACGACGCGCGCTCGACCTACGCGATCTGCACGGGCGATCTGGGCGCCGGCGCAGCCAGCCAGGAGGCCGCGTTGCTTGCCTACGAGCAAGTCGGCGACCATCGCAACGCATGCAGCGCTCGCGCAGGCCTGGGTTTCACCTATGCGGAGCTCGGCGATCTCGACGGGGCGGAGTCCATGATACGCGCAGGATTGGCGGAGTCTGACCGAATGCATCTGCAGGAGCTGAAGCTCGGCACCGAGGCCAACCTCGCGCAGGTCCTCGCATTTCGTGGTCAGCTGGCCGACGCACGGGCGCTCGCCGAGGCTGTGGTCACGTCGAGCCGACAAGCGGGCCTGGTGCGCACGGAGGTGGCGGCTCGCTGTTACCTGGCGAAGATCGCCCTGGCCATGGGCGACTTCGATGTCGCCGAGCGCGAGGCGCGCGCCGCCGTGGCGCTCTCCCAGAGCGCCCCGATGATCGGCGTACAGGCCTCTGCTGTCCTCGCCCGCGCGCTGGTCGGGCTCGGGCGGTTCGACGAGGCGACGCGGGCTGCCACCGACGCCACCTCGCAGCTTTCGGAGTTCGGCACACTGGAAGAAGGCGAGTCGCTCGTCCGGCTGACGTATGCCGAGGCGCTCTCCGCGAGCGGCAGACAGCACGAGGCGATTGCCGCCATCGCGTCCGCCCGGGCTTCGCTCCTCGCCCGCGCCGAGAAGCTCAGCGATCCGACCTGGCGCGAGCGCTTCCTCCGCGACGGACCCGACAACGCCCGCACGCTCGATCTCGCGCGGCAGTGGCTCGGCGGCTGAGCCGTTCGCCATGGCGAGCAGGTCGGCCTCTCGGTACGCTCGCCGGTGCTTGTGACTTCGAGCTCCTTGTGTTGCGTTAACTCGGTTACGTGGCGCCTGCGCGGGAATAGTGCAGTGTCACCCGTGGGAGAACACACAGCCGGGGGCTCATTCGAAGTACACAAGAACGGCGATGCGCGCCGGGGAAGTGGTCGAGGAACGGTTCGAGATCGAGCGGCTCGCCGGCGCCGGCGGGATGGGGGACGTGTACCGCGCGCGCGACCGGCTGTCGGGCGAGGCGGTCGCGCTCAAGGTGCTGCAGGGCGCGAGCGCGCACGACCTGCGCCGGTTCGCGCGGGAAGCGGAGGCGCTCGTCACGCTGCGGCTGCCGGGGGTCGTGCAGTACGTGGCGCATGGCATGACCGGCGAAGGGCAGCCCTACCTGGCCATGGAGTGGCTCGACGGCATCACCCTGGAGGAGCGGCTCGCCGAAGGACCGCTCACGTTCGCCGAGAGCGCGACGCTGGCGAGGCGGGTGGCGACGACGCTCGGCGCGGTGCACCAGCTCGGCATCGTTCACCGCGACCTCAAGCCGAGCAACCTGATGCTCGTCGAGGGCGCGGTCGAGCGCGCCACGCTGCTCGACTTCGGCATCGCCCGCGACCTCCGGCTCACGCAGAGCCTCACGTCGCCCGGCGCGGTGCTCGGCACGCCCGGGTACATGGCCCCCGAGCAGGCGCGCGGCGACTCGCGCATCGACGCCCGGGCCGACGTGTTCGCGCTCGGGTGCGTGCTGTTCCAGTGCCTCGCGGGGCGCCCGCCGTTCCTCGGCAACAGCGCGCTCGCGCTCCTCATGAAGGTGGTCCTGGAAGAGCCGCCACGGCTAGGGGAGCTCCGCGGCGACGTCCCGGAGCTGCTCGAGCGCCTGGTGGCGCGGATGCTGTCGAAGGAAGCGGGGAGGCGGCCGCGCGACGGCGCTGCGGTCGCGGCGGAGCTCGCGGTCGCGGCCGGTGATGGGCTCTCCGCCGGAGCGAGCGCGGTCGCGGCGCCGTCCGCGCCGAGCGAGGAGATCACGACGGCCGAGCGCCGGGTCATGTGCGTGATCCTGGCCGCCGATGGCAGCGCGGAGGCGGACGCCACGCTCTCCGAGGCCGAGTGCGCCTCGCGAATCGAGGCCCTGCGCCAGGTCGCGGCGCGCCACGGCGGGCGCCTCGAGCTCCTGCAGTCGCGCTGGTTGCTCATCGCGCTGTCCGGCGCCGAGACGCCGACGGATCTCGCCGTGCGCGCGGCCCATTGCGCGATCGCCCTGCGGGCCGAGCTCGGGGGCGTGCCCATGTCCATCGCCACGGGGCTGACGGAGGTCGCAGGGAGGCTGCCGGTGGGCGCGCTGATCGACCGCGTCGTGCAGCTCTTCCCGCAGCGCCCTCGGCTGCCGGGGTCGGGCATCCAGCTCGACACCGCGACGGCGGGGCTGCTCGCCAGCCGCTTCGACACGACGCAGGGGCCCGAAGGATCGTGGCTGCGCGGCCCCAAGGAGGAGCCGGACACCGTGCCTCGGCTCCTCGGCAAGCCGACGCCGTGCGTGGGGCGAGAGCGCGAGCTCGCGCAGCTCGCGACCGAGTGGCGCCATTGTGTGGACGAGCCTGCCGCGAGCGCCGTGATCGTCATGGGCGCCCCGGGCATGGGCAAGTCGCGCCTCGCCTGGGAGTTCCTCCATGCCCTCAAGGAGCGGAGCGAGGCCGTCGAGGTCTGGATCGGCAGGGCGGATCCGATGGCCGCCGGGTCCGCGTTCGGCCTGCTCGCCCGGGCGCTGCGCCGCGCCATGGGCATCCTCGACGGCGAGCCGCTGGAGGTGCGGCGGCGCAAGGTGCTCGCCCGGGTCGAGCGGCTCGGCGCGCTCGGGACCAAGGCCCCGCACGTGGCGGCGTTCCTCGGCGAGCTCGTCGGAGCGCCATTTCCTGACGAGGGCGACGTGCAGCTCCGTGCGGCGCGCCAGAACCCGGTGCTGATGGGCGATCGCATCCGTCAGGCCTTCGAGGACTTCGCCCGGGCCGAGTGCCAGAGGCAGCCGGTGCTCCTCCTGATCGAGGATCTGCACTGGGGCGACCTGCCCACGGTGAACCTGGTCGACGCTGCGCTCCAGCACGCAAGGGACCTGCCCTTCTTCGTGCTGGCGCTCGCCCGTCCGGAGGCCGACGCGCTCTTCCCTGGGCTCTGGAGCGAGCGCAACGGCCTCCGGATCCGCCTTGCGCCGCTGCCCCGGCGCGCTGGCGAGCGGCTCGTGCGGGAGGTGCTCGGCGACGGCGTCGGGGACGAGCAGGTGGAAACGCTCGTCGCGCGCGCCGAGGGCAATGCGTTCGTGCTGGAGGAGCAGCTCCGCGCGGTCGTCGAGGGCCGGAGCGAGGGCATGCCCGAGACGGCGCTCGCGCTGGTGCAGGCGCGGCTCGAGGCGCTGGGCGTCGAGGAGCGCCGCGTTCTGCGCGCGGCGAGCGTCTTCGGCGAGACGTTCTGGGAAGGCGGGGCCCGAGCCCTCGTGGGCGGCGCGCCGGTGGCGTGGCGGCTCGCCGAGCTTGTGCGGCGGGAGCTGATCCTGCGGCGCCGCGAGGCGCGCATTGCGGGCGAGGTGGAGTACGAGTTCCGGCACGCGCTGGTGCGGGAGGCCGCCTACGGCATGCTCACGGAGCGCGACCGCCGCGTCGGGCACGCGCTCGCAGGCGACTGGCTGGACCGGAGCGGCGGCGCTGACGCCATGGCGCTGGCCGAGCATTTCGAGATCGGCGGCGCGCCGACGCGGGCGGCCGATGCCTACCTGCGCGCGGCCGAGGAGGCGCTCCGGGGCGGCGATCTCGCCGCGGCGGTCCGGCGGGCCGATCGCGGCATCGGCTGCGGGGCGGCTGGGGACACCGCCGGCAGGCTCCGCCGGGTCCAGGCAGAGGCCGATGTGTGGCGCGGCGAGCTCCCCCTCGCCGTGGAGCGAGCCACGGAGGCCATCGAGCGGATCGAGCGTGGCTCGGCCGCCTGGTTTTCGGCCATCATGCAGGTGGTCAACGCGTCGTCCAAGCTGGGCCGACTCGACGAGATCGAGCGCTGGATGACCCTGGCGGCCGACGCGGAGGCCACGGTCGACGCGCAGAGCGTCAAGCTCGTCTGTCTTGCGAACGGCGCAACGGTGCTGTCGGTGGTCGGTCGCTACGCAGAAGCGCGCGCTCTGATCGAGATCGTCGAGCGCGCTGCCTCGAACATCGATGTACGGGACGTGGGGCCGCTCGCGCAGCTCCATGAGGCGCGCTCTTGCTATGCGATGTGCACGGGCGACATGGTCGCCGGCGCGCGCGGGATGGAAGCCACAAGCCTTGCCTTCGAGCAGGCCGGTGATCGCCGCAACGCCTGCAGCTCACGCGGCGGCTTGGGCTTCATCTACGTCGAGCTCGGCGACTTCGAGAGGGCGGAGGCGGTGCTGCGGGCGGTCGTGGAGGAGGCTGACCGGATGCATCTGCATGACCTGAAGATGGCCTCGGAGGCCAACCTCGCGCTGGCCCTCGCGTATCGCGGCCAGCTGGCCGAGGGGCGGGCGTTCGCCGAGTCGGCTGCCTCGGCGAGCCGGCGATCGGGGATCGCGCGTACCGAGCTGTTTGCTCGCAGCTACCTTGCCAAGATCTGCGTCGCGCTCGGCGACTTCGAGGCCGCCGAGGCCGAAGCGCGCGCCGCGGTAGCGCTCGTGCAGAGCGCCCCGACGCTCGGCGTCCCGGCGTACGCGGTCCTCGCGCGCGCGCTGCTGGGGCTCGGGCGCATCGACGAGGCTGTCAGGACAGCCACCGAGGCGAACTCCATGCTGGAGTCGTTCGGTACCCTGGAAGAAGGCGAGTCGCTGGTCCGCCTGACGTATGCCGAGGCGCTCTCCGCGAGCGGCAGACAGCACGAGGCGCTCGCCGCCATCGCGTCGGCCAGGACTGCGCTGCTCGAGCGCGCCGAGAAGCTCATCGACCCGGCCTGGCGCGAGCGGTTCCTCCGCGACGTCCCGGATAACGCCCGCACGCTCGATCTCGCGCGGCAGTGGCTCGTCGGTTGAGCTGTACGTCATGGCTGGAGCGACACCCGGTTTGAGATCGCTCCTCTGCATTCACTGCGAAGGCGACCGGACCCCGACGCCGAGGCCAGGCACAAAGCGCCCTACCTTCGCGCAGTACGCTGCGTAAGCCTCGCCGTGGGCGCCGAGCAGGTACGGCTCTTCGACCCACCGGACCTGCAGCTCTATCGCGAGGACCAGCGCCCCGAACGAGGCGAGCGCAGCGGCGTTCGGGACGATCAGCGCCATCCCGAGCGCGGCCAGCATCATGAAGCTGAAGATGGGGTTCCGCACCACGGCGAACGGCCCTCGGGTCACGAGGCTCGTGCGCTCCGCCTCGCTGACGCCGATGCGCCACGACTCACCCATCGCGCCCTGTGACCACAGCGTGCCGAGCGTACCTGCGATCGTCATGGCCGCGCCGAGCCCGACGACCAGAGCGCCGGGCTCGACAAGCGGCCCTATCCAGCCCGCGAGCTCCACGAGCGGGGCCGCCACACCGAGCAGGATCGCGATCACAAAGAGCACCCCGCCGACCCACGGCAGCGATCCCGGCGGCCCCGAGATGCCGCGGAAGCCCGTGGATCCGGTCGCACGGCGCTGCCGGAGCGACCGCCACCCGAACGCGAGCGCCATGTAGACGACGTACAGAGCAAGGGCGAACCAGGGACGAGTCATCGTGAGCTCCAATCTTGCTGTTCAACCGGGTTGCAGGCAGCTGAGCGGTCAGGGTCCTGCTCGCTCCTGCCCCATCAGCAGCGCTTTCGCCTCGGGCGCTCGCCAGTCTCGCGCGCCCGTGAACCGGAGGGCCATCGTGCCGTCCACCTTCACCAGGAAGCTGTCAGGCAACGTCGAGACCCCGAACCGCCGCTGCATGGCGGGCGATCCGGCCCGCACGACCCCCGGAGGAACCTCGCCCCCGAAGAAGGCGCGCACGACCTCCCAGTTCTCGTCGACGCTCACGGCCACGAGCTGGACCCTCCCGGCTTGCTCCACCTCTCGGCCAAGCTCCAGCAGCAGCGGGAGCTCGGCGCGGCACGGGGCGCACCAGGTGGCCCAGAAGTGGAGCAGCACGGGCCGGCCGCGCAGGGCGTCCGACCGGAGCAAGGTCCCGTCCGGCTGCTCGAAGGCCGCGTCCGGCACCGGCTGGGCGCCGCTGAGCTGCTCGTACTCAAAAGGACGACCCGGCCGCTCCGCCTCGCGGCGATGCTCCACGACCCAGTAGATCCCCGCTGCGAGCGCCTGAGCCAGGACCAGGACGCCCGCGGAGGCGGCGATCACGCGGAGGCGGGAGCGCGCGCTCATTGCCTACTCCGCGGCGGGCGACAGGGCCGCGCCGGAGCTCGGCGGTCGATCGGCGGCGCCCGGCTCTCCGGCGGCGCCCGGCTCGCCGGCGGCGCCCGTGCGGAGACGTCCGCCGGCCACGCTGTAAAGAACCGGCAGGACGAGCAGCGTGAGCAGCGTGGAGGAGATCACGCCGCCGATCACGACCGTCGCGAGCGGGCGTTGCACCTCGGCGCCGACCCCCGTGTTCAGCGCCATCGGCACGAAGCCCAGCGAAGCGACGAGCGCCGTCATCAGGACCGGGCGCAGGCGCCGCTCCGCTGCGAGCTCGATCGCGCCCCGCACCGGCATCCCCGCCGCGGTGAGCTGCCGGATCGTGGAGACGAGCACCATGTCCCCGAGCACCGCGACGCCCGACAGCGCGACGAACCCGACGCCCGCGGAGATGCTGAACGGCAGGCCGCGGAGCCAGAGCGCGACGACGCCGCCGATCGCGGCGAACGGGACGCCCGTGAAGACGCGGACCGCATCGAGGAGCCGCCCGTACGTGAAGTAGAGCAGGAGCAGGATCAGCCCCAGGGCCACGGGCACCACGACGAGCAGGCGTGCCTGTGCCCGATCGAGGTGCTCGAACTGCCCGCCGAAGCGGACGTAGTAGCCGGGCGGGAGCTCGACCTCCCGATCCAGCCTGGCTCTCGCCTCCTCGACATAGGTGCCCACGTCGCGGCCGCGGACGTTCGCCTGCACGACGATCCGCCGCTTCGCCCACTCGCGGTTGATGGCGGTGGGCCCCTCGACCGTGCGGATCTTCGCGAGCCGCGCGAGCGGGATGCGCTCCCCGCCGGCCGACGTGACAAGGATGCGGCCGATGGAGGCCGGGTCTTCCCGGTAGCGATCGTCGATGCGCAGCACCACGGGGAAGCGGCGCTCGCCCTCCTGGAGCTGCCCCACCTCCCGCGCGCCGAGCGCCTCGACGACCTCCAGGACATCGGCGGCGGCGATGCCGTGCCGGCCGATGGCGGCGCGGTCGACCTCGATCTCGAGCACGGGCTGGCCTGTGACCTGCTCGGTCACAACGTCCGCGGCGCCGGGGATCTTCTTGAGGACGGCCTCGATCTCGCGCGCCTTCTGCTTCAGCGTGTCGAAGTCGTCGCCGAACAGCTTCACCCCCAGATCGGCCCGGATCCCCGCCACCATCTCGTTGACCCGCATCTCGATCGGCTGCGTGTAGATGACGCGCATGCCCGGCATCCCCGCGAGCTCCGACTCCATCGCCTGCACGAGCTCGTCCTGCGTCGCGGCGCGCTTCCAGGCCTCCCGCGGCCTGAGCGTGATGAACATGTCGGACAGCTCGAGCCCCATGGGATCCGTCGCCACCTCCGCGGTGCCCGTGCGGGTCCAGACGCGCTCGATCTCGTCCGGGAACCTGTCGAGCAGGACCCGCTCCAGCTGCGTCCCGTAGCGGATCGACTCGCCCACCGAGACCCCCGAGAGCCGCACGGTGTTGGCGACGAGCGTGCCCTCGCGGAGTCGCGGCACGAACTCGGCGCCGAGCCGCGTCGCGAGGAAGACCGCGTTGCCGAGGAGCAACACGGCGCCGGCGAGCACCGCCCAGCGCCACCGCAGCGCGAGCTGCAGCACGGGCCGGTAGGCCCGCTTGAGCAGGCGAACGAGCACGTTCTCGCGCTCCTTCATGCGGCGCGGCAGGAGCAGGCTCGCGAGCACCGGCATGAGCGTGAGCGACAGGATCATCGAGCCGATGAGCGCGAAGATCACGGTGAGCGCCATCGGCCGGAACAGCTTCCCCTCCGCCCCCTCGAGGGCGAGGATCGGCAGGTAGACGATCATGATGATCAGCTCGCCGAACATCGTCGGCTTGCGGACCTCGAGCGAGGCGTCGCGCACGACGTCCGTCGTGCTCCGGTCGCCCGGCTCCTCGGAGAGCCGCCGCACCGAGTTCTCGACCATGATCACCGAGCTGTCGACGACGAGGCCGAAGTCGATCGCGCCGAGGCTCATCAGGCTCCCCGCCACGCCGGCGCGCAGCATCAGATCGAAGGCGAAGAGCATCGACAGCGGGATGGCCGAGGCCACGATGAGCCCGGCGCGGAGGTTGCCGAGGAAGGCGAAGAGCACCGCGACGACGAGGAGCGCGCCCTCGAGCAGGTTCCTCCTTACGGTGCCGAGCACCCGGTCGATGAGCTCGGTGCGGTCGTACACGACGGCGACGTCGACCCCTTCCGGGAGGCTCTTCTCGACCTCCGAGAGGCGCGCCTTGAGCCGCGTCGTGACGTCGTGGCTGTTCTCGCCCATCAGCATGAAGCCGAGGCCGAGCACGACCTCCCCCTGGCCATCCGCGGTGACCGCGCCCCGCCGGATCTCGCGCCCCTCGACCACTTGGGCCACGTCGCGCACCCGGATGGGCGCCCCGCCCCTGGCGGCGACCACGATGTCCTCGATGTCGCTCACGCGGGTGGCGATGCCGATGCCCTGGATCAGGCTCGACTCGCCGGCCTGGTCCAGGCTGCCCCCGCCCACGTTGGCGTTGTTGCGCTCCAGCGCTCCGGCCAGGTCGTGGAGCGAGAGCCCCCGCGCCGTGAGCTCCGTCGGGTCGACGAGGACCTGGATCTGCCGCTCGTCGCCGCCCCAGGCGTTGACCTCGGCCACGCCGCGCACCGAGCGGAGCTGCGGCGCGATGACCCAGTCGTGGACCGTGCGCAGCTCGCTCAGTGACTTGCCCTTGCCCGTGACCACGTAGTGGAACACCTCGCCGAGCCCCGTGGCGACCGGGCCGAGCTCCGGGCGATCGATGCCTGACGGCAGCGCCACGGTCTGAAGCCGCTCCATGACGACCTGACGGGCCAGGTAGATGTCCGTGTCGTCCTCGAACCGGGCCGTCACCTGCGAGAGGCCGAAGCGCGAGAGCGAGCGGACCTCCTCGAGCCTCGGCAGCCCCGAGATCGCCTGCTCGACCGGCGCCGTGATCTGGCGCTCGATCTCGAGGGGGGCGAGGGCAGGGGCCACGGTGTTGATCTGCACCTGCACCGGCGTCGTGTCCGGGAAGGCGTCGATCGGCAGGCGGCGGAGCGCGAGGACGCCCGCCAGCGCGAGGCCGATCGAGGCGAGGATCACGAGGAGCCGATGGCGGAGCGACCACGTGATGACGGCGTTCAGCATGACCGCGTCTCAGTCCTCGCCGCAGCAGCCGGCGCCGATGCTCTCCTTGAGGGTCTCGGTCTTCAGCAGGAAGCTCCCTTCGGTCGCGACCTCCTCGCCCGGGCGCACGCCCTTCTTCACCTCGACGAGGTCGCCCTCGGTCGCCCCGATCTCGACCCGCCGCGCCTCGAACTGGTCCTCCGCGAGCCGCACGAACACGAGCTTCACCGTCCTCGCGCGCTGCACCGCGGCGCGGGGCACCATGACCGCGGCGCGCGCGGGGGCGAGGATGCGCGCCCGGCCGAACATGTTGGCCCGCAGCGCGCCGCCCGGGTTCTCGAGCGGGACGCGCGCCTTGGCCGTGCGCGTCGCCGGGTCGATGGCCGGCGCCACGTACGTGATCTCCCCTCGGAGCTCGCGCCCCTCGATGCCGTCGACCTCGATGACCACCGGCTGCTTCAGCGAGACGGCCGGGAGGTCGGTCTCGGGGACATCGAGCTCGGCCCACATGCTCGAGACGTCGACCACCTCGAACAGGGTCTCCTCGACGCCGACGAGCCTGCCCACGGTCGCCTTGCGCTGGGTCACGACCCCTGCGAGCGGTGTCGTGAGCGTGTAGCCCCCGCTCCCGCCCGCGCTGGCGCCCACGACGGCCAGGGAGGCCGCGAGCGAGGCGCGCTCGGCGCGGGCGGCGTCGAGCTCCTGCTGCGCGGCGAGGACGCTCTTGCGCGCCGCGAGCCCTTCTTTCTCGAGCTGCTCCTCGCGCTTCAGGTGCTCCTCGGCCACCTTGAGGCGCGAGAGCGCGCCGGCCAGCCGCGAGCGATCGGCCCCCACGTCGGCGCTGTCGATGACGGCGAGCGCCGCGCCCTTCTTGACCGCCGAGCCCACGTCCACGTGCAGCTGCCGGACGACCCCCGGAGAGCGGGCGTTGAGCTCCGCCACCTTGAGCGCGTCGTAGACGATCCTGGCGGTGGCGGGGATGCCTCCGCTGCCCTGTCGCTCGACGGCCTTCGCCGTGAGGATGCCGGCGAGCCGGGCCGTGTCCCGGGTCTTGAGCTTGACCTTCGTCCCGTCGGCCGGCGCTCCGTCGCTCGCCACGTCGGCCGCCGGCTTGCCGCCGCGCTCGGGGTGGCAGATGGGACAGATGGACTCCGGCAATTCGTGCTCTTTGCACCAGTCCCCCTTCGCCTGGAAGACCGGGGCGAGCTTCGGATTGCACTTCGTGCAGAGCGCTTCCAGCACGCCGTGCTCCTTGCACATGGCGCCCTCGACGGCCGGCGCCGGCCTGGGCGTCGCCTCGGCCTTCTCCGGCGCCGCGTTGCCGGTCCCCTTGGCCCCGCACCCCGAAAGGGCGGCGAGGAGCAGTGGCCACACAACGTGAAGGCGGCCGTGCATCTCAGCTCTCCTTGGGCGGCCTGACGATCTTCAGGTCGGGGTTGCACTTGAGGCACTGCGACTCGGGCAGCCCGTGCTCCGCGCACCAGTCGCCCGTGGCCTTGAAGGCCGGAGTCAGCTCCGGGTTGCAGCGCGTGCACTGGGACTCGGGCACGCCGTGCTCTCCACACCAGTCCTCGTGGGACCCGGGCTTCACGTCGGCTGGCGCGTGCGCCGCCTGCGTCGGCTCGGCCGCGGCCTTGCCGGCGCTCGGCGCTTCCTTCGAGCACGACGCAGCACCGAGGGCGAAGACGCAGATCACGAGCGGGATGGAACGAATCTTCATGACCCTTTTCTCCTTGTTGTTCGCAACGTCATGGAGCGGACGCGTCTCAGGCATGCCGTCGCTCCCGCGCACCTGAGCGCGTTGTGGTCGCCGGCGTCCCCGGACGCCCGCCCCCTCAACGCGTTGTGGTGGATTCAGGAGCCAGGATCTCGAAATCGCCCAGCTTTTTCATGTTGACGTGAGCCAGCTCACGAATTGCCGGCCCGGAACACCGCCGTGCCGCCCCCGCGGCGACGCGGGGCCCGCGCGTTGCGAGCCCCTGCTCACCCGCCCGCCCTCACTTCGTGGCGAGCTTCGTCAGGTCGAGCATTTCGTCCACATCCGGCATCACGATCAGGTCGCACCGGCGGTTCTTCTGCTTGCCGGCCGGCGTGGCGTTGTTCGCGATGGGGTCGGTGTCCCCGAACCCGGCCGCGCTCCAGTGCCGCGTCGGCAGCTGGCCATCCCGCCCGATCAGGAACAGCAGCACGGCCCGCGCGCGCATCAGCGACAGCCCCCAGTTGTCGTAGTACGGACCGTTCTTGTACGGCTGGCTGTCCGTGTGCCCGGCGACCTGGTAGTCGCGGTCCACGAGCGACTTGTCGCCGCGGATGACGTCCGCGATCTTCTTCAGGATCGCCTGGCCCTCCTTGCTCAGGGTGTCCTTGCCCGAGTCGAACAGGACGTCCCCGGGCAGCGAGATGACCATCCGGTTCCGGCGGACCTGGACCTCCAGGCCGAGCTTTGTCAGCTCCTCGAGCTTCTTCCGGAGCAGGTCGAACCGCGCCTGGATCGCCTCCAGCTGCTTCGCGCGCGCCTTGTACTCCGCCAGGGCCTTGTCGCGGTCCTCCAGCGTCGAGGTCATCTTCGTGATGTCGGCGCCCTGGTCCGCGAGCTGCTTCTCCAGCTCCTCGACGCGCTGCTTCGCCTCGGCGAGCTCCTTCTCGAGGTCCGCCTCCTTCTTCTGGCTCCGGTTCTGGAGGTCGTTGTACTTGGCGAGCTGCGCCTTCCACTCCTGCTCGGAGTGGCCGCAGCCCGCGGCGAACAGCGACGACAGCACGAGGGGTAGCGCAATGAGTGTCCGGTTCATGCTTTCTCCATGGCTCCGTACCGCGGAGCGCGGTGCCGCGGGCCAGAGCCTCGCTCAGCTCGGGCGAGAGATCCAGAGGGGAGGACGCCGGGCTCCGCCCGTCCGCGCGGCCGTGCGCCGCGGGACGCGCCGCGGGACAGGAGAGATCAGGGCTTCGGCGGCGGTGGGGCCAGCGGCAGCGGATCCGCAGGCGGCGCTGCCGGCGTCGAGGCGGGCGGCGCCGGCGCCGCCGGATCCCCGGGCGCCTGCAGCGGCTTCTTCACCGAGTGCAGGATGGTGAACTCGACGCGCCGGTTCTTCTGGCGCCCCTTGGCGGTCTTGTTGTCGTCGATCGGCTTGTCCGGCCCGTAGCCCCGCGCCACGAGCTGCTTCGGATCGATGCCCTTGCTCGTGACGTAGGCGACCACGGCCTCGGCGCGCCGCTGCGACAGCGCGCGGTTCAGGTCCGCCGGCCCTGCGTTGTCCGTGTGGCCCGCGACCTCCACCTTGAAAATTTCCGGGTGGAGCATCAGCGCCGACACAACGGCGTCGAGCACAGCGAAGCTCTGCGCGCCCTGGATCTTGTCGTTGTTGAGCGCGAACTCGATCCGCTGGAGGATCTTGATGTCCTCCTCGCCGACCTGCACGAGGCTCGCGCCGCGGTCCGGGCAGCCGTCCAGGTCCTCGACGCCGTTCAGGTTCTCGGGCTGCTTCGGGCACTTGTCCTTCTCGTCCGGGATGCCGTCCCCGTCGGTGTCGGGGAGCTCGTCGGGGCAGCCGTCCTCGTCCTTGAAGCCGTTCTTGACCTCGGGCTGGTCGACGCACTCGTCCTGCGCGTCGAGCACGCCGTCGCGGTCGTTGTCCGGGTCGGGGCAGCCGTCCTCGTCCTCGAACCCATCGGTGTCCTCGATCGCGTCGACGCACCGGTCGACCCGATCCGGCACGCCGTCCTCGTCCGTGTCGGGGCAGCCGTAGTGCTCGGGCAGCAGCACGCGGCCCGCCTGATCCGGGCACCTGTCCTGGGCGTCGGCGACCCGATCCTTGTCGCGATCCGCCAGCTCGTCGGGGCAGCCGTCCTTGTCGTCGAGCCCGTTGATGACCTCCGCCTTCGCCGGGCAGCGGTCGCTCTCGTCCGGGATGCCGTCCGCGTCGCCGTCGTCCTCGGCGCAGCCGTCCTCGTCGGCGATCCCGTCCCGGTCCTCGGGCAGCGCCGGGCACTCGTCCGCCGCGTCGCCGATCCCGTCCGCGTCGGCGTCGCCGGGCTCGTGCACGAAGAGGATCCCCGCGATGCCGCGCGCGACGGGCACGCCGATGCCCTCGACGATGCCCGCGCCGCCGCCGACCGTGAACACGAGGCCGAGGTCGCGCGGGGCGATCTGGAGCGCGCCGTCGACCTCGAGCGAGTTCGTGCCGCCCCGCGCCTTGAACTGGGTCGCGCCGTACCCCTCGGCGAGCACGCGGAGCGCCGGGCTGATCTGGTAGCCGAGCCCCCCGCCGTAGCGGAATTCGACAGGGCCGACCTCCGTCGTCGCGATCCGCGCCGTCTCGGGGAGCAGCTTGCCGCGCAGGTTGAGCCCGAACGACAGCGGCCCGGCGCTGCCGTCCACGATGAGGCGCAGCCCCGCGGTCACCGGCGACGAGCTGCCGAGGTAGCTCCCCTCGCTCGTCGCGTGCCCGAGCGGGAAGCTCACGTCCGCCGCCGCGCCGAGCACCAGCGGATCCCGCGGCCCGCCGAAGAACCGCACCTTGGCCTCGAGCGTCGGGTCGCCCGCGCCGAACGCCTTCAGCCCCTCCGCGGGCGCCGCGCCCGTCGCGGCGTCGATGCCCTGGCCGCTCGCGTAGGCGACGGGGAAGCGCAGGCCGGCCTGGAGCCACGGCGCCGGCGTGATCGAGGCCAGCAGGTTCCAGGTCAGCAGGTCCGAGACGACCGGCACCTCCCGCTTGTCCCGCGCGTCCGGCGCGGAGCAGTCGGTCGCCGAGACGCAGCGCTCCACGACGAACGGCTCCCGGGCGTAGTCGAACATCAGGCCGGCCGTGACCCCGAGCGACGCCTCCATCCGGGCGCCCTCGACGCTCAGGTAGTTCTTCGAGCCCGGCGCCGGCTCGAACCGCTGCACCGAGAACTCCCCCTCGCGGGCCGCCTCCTGCGCGCGCGCCACGCTCGAGGCGAGCCCCACCCCAGCGCCCACGATCGACAGCAGACTCAGCGCTCGCAGCGTTCTCATCTATCTCCTTTCAGACATCTTCCCGGTTCGGTGAGCATCCAGCAGCGCACGGCGCCTTGCAGGGCGGGCGTGCGCCGGGACAGCGGCGCTCCGCGCGGACGGTGAGGCGAGTACGGCAGCCGAGGCGCGCGGCGGCATCCACCGCTGCGGGTGGATCTTCCCGGATCATGCGCGGATTTCCAAGAGGGCTCAAATAAGCGGCCCCGCGGGTTCCAGAGGTCGGCCCCGAGCGGCGCCTTGACCACACAAGCCGGGCATGAGACATCGGCCCCCGGGCCACCGAGAGCTCGGAACTTTCAACCTCTTCCTGCGCGCGGGGCGAAAACGCGCGAACGAAACCAAGCAGATGCCCATCTCGTTGCGGTCTCCGGGAACGTCGTGCAGCCCTGGCACCCCTCGCCGTCGCCTCCGGTCGGGCCTCGCGCTCGCGCTCGTGCTGGGCGCGTCCTCCGCGTCCGCCCAGCCGGCGGGCCGGCCGGCCCAGCCGCCGGTGGCCCCAGCGCAGCCGCCTGCCGGCCAGGCGGGCGCTCCTGCTCCGCAGCCCGGCGCCGCCGCAGCCCAGCCCGGCGCCGCGGCCCAGCCCGGTGCAGCGCAGCGTCCCGCGGTCCAGCCCGGCGTGGCTCCGGCGCAGCCCGGCGCCGCGCAGCCCGGCGCGGCTCCGGCGCAGCCCGGCGCGGCGCCGGTCGGCGGCAACGACGTGGAGGCGCTCGAGCCCCCGGCGCCGTCGCGCGAGCCGCTGATGCCGCCGGCCGACACGGCCGCCCCCGCCGCGCCTCAGCCGGCCGGGCCGGAGGCCTCGGAAGGGCCGGCGGCGGACACGGCCGTCGAGCAGCCGGAGCGGAAGGCGACCCAGGGGGAGATCGGCGCCCGGCCCAGCGAGGTCTACGCCGAGGACTGGTGGTCCCACGCGCGGCCGACGTTCGAGTTCCACGGTTACTACCGGCTCCGGTGGGAGCTCTTCAACAGCTTCGCTCTCGGCCGCGTCGACCCGCGCGACAAGGCGCTCTGGCCGCAGCCGGCCGACAACTCCTACAGCGCGACCCACCCGGTCGACCTCTGCAACCCGAGCGAGACAACGAGCGGCGGCTCGCGCACGTTCGAGCGGTGCACGAACGACACCCAGGCCGGCGCCAACATGCGCTTCCGGCTCAACCCCGAGCTGCACGTCAGCGACAACCTGCGGATCCTCTCGCAGGTCGATCTGCTCGACAACGTGGTGCTCGGCTCGACCCCGGAGGGCTACGCGAACCGGCCGGGGGCGAACGGCGGCTACGAGGTCGTCCGCCGGGGCGGGTACTCGCCGCTCGGGGCCTTCGCCGGCACCCAGTGGGCGCCGAGCGCCAGCGTCAACTCCCCCAAGGACTCGATCTCCGTCAAGCGGATCTGGGGCGAGTACATGACCCCCGTGGGGCTCCTGCGCTTCGGCCGCATGCCGAACCACTGGGGCCTCGGCATGGTGGCGAACAGCGGCGATGGGCACGACTCCGATTACCAGTCGACCGTCGATCGGCTGATGTTCGTCACGGGGATCAAGAAATACGACCTCTACTTCGCCGGTGCGTGGGACTGGACCAACGAGGGCGCGACGAGCGCCTCCCTCCAGGACCTGGAGGGCCAGCCCTACGACCTCGCCCAGGCCGATGACGTCAATCAGTACGTGTTCGTCGCCGTCCGCCGCAAGAACCCGGAGCTCCAGAAGCTCGAGCTCGCCCGCGGCAACGCGGTCGTGAACGGCGGCGTCTACTTCGCTTACCGGCAGCAGACCCTGGCGAACGACTACGCCGGCGGCGCCGACGCCGGCACGTCTGCCTCGCTCGGCCAGAGCGCCGACAACGTCGCGAGTGGGTACGTGCACCGGGGTGCGGAGACGATCCTCCCCGACGTGTGGTTCCAGTTCCTCTACAAGAAGTTCCGCTTCGAGCTCGAGGCGGCGATGATCTACGGATCCATCGACCTGCGCGGGCAGGATGAGGCCGATTACGCGAACGTCCTCTCCGACAAGGACACGGGCTGGGGCGTCCGGCAGCTCGGGATCGCGACCCAGGCCGAGCTCACCGAGATGGAGGGCCGCCTGCGGCTGCATTTCGGCTTCGGCTACGCGACCGGCGACGACGACGTGCCCTCGCTCAAGCCCGTGGCCGGGGGCATGGACCCCCAGAACTCGACCGATCGCACCTACTCGACCTTCCGCTTCCACCCGGATTACCGCGTCGACCAGATCCTGTTCAGGAACATCCTGTCTCGGGTCCAGGGGGCCTATTATTTCCGCCCCGGCGTGGACTGGGACTTCGCTCGTGACAAGAACGGCCAGCGCGCCGGCATCGGCGCCGCGGCCATCTGGAGCCGCGCCTCGGAGTTCGTGCAGGCGCCCGGGAACTCCAGGGATCTCGGCCTCGAGCTGAACGGCCAGCTGTACTTCCAGTCGAAGGACGGGACGCTCAACGACGATCCGGACAAGATGGGCGGCTTCTACACGGCGGTGCAGTACGGCGTGCTGTTCCCGCTCGGCGGCCTCGGCCAGCTCCCGGGGGAGCAGGCTGTCCAGAAGGTCGATCTCGAGACCGCACAGACCGTGCGCTGGTATCTCGGTATCCTCTTCTGAGTCGACAAGCCGCCCCGGGCTCGCTCGTGGCAGTGTGTCTGGAAATGAGCGCTCTGGGCGGTAAAGCGGCGTGAAGCGACGACGTCGTCGCCCTCGTCACGAGTCCTGCATGAGCCATCGCGGGCCAAAGGGGCCTTGATCTCGCGACCGTCCTGGCCAAGGATAAGACCGTCTGGACGCCAGGCGCGTCGCGAGACTTCCGTGGTTCACCTAGGAGAGCAGGAGGCGAGGGTCGCCGTTCTCCGGAGGGACGTGATGGTTCGTCGTCTCTTCATTGCGATGTTCTTGGCGACTTCGATGGTCCTCGGGTCGACCTCCCTGTCGAGCGCGCAGGACGGCGACACGTCCGCTTTCCGCGACATCGCGGTAGGCAAGGATTACCGGCTGCGGGTCGCGGCGGCGCTGGCGCTCGGCAGGTCGAAGAGCCAGGGCGCGCGGCCCGCCCTGGAGAAGGCGCTCAAGGATCCGCACCCGGCGGTGCGCGCCTCGGCCGCGGCCGCGCTCGGCGCGCTGGGCAACCCCGCGGCGGTGCCGGCGCTCAAGGCGGCGCTCCACCTCGAGCCCGCCGCCGGCCGGAAGCGCCCGATCGCGGCCGCCATCGAGCGGCTCTCGAAGTCGTCGGCGAAGGCGCGCTTCCTGGTCAGCCTGGGCAAGTTCGAGAACCGCTCCGGCGTGAAGGACGCGATGATCGGCTCGCTGCTCAAGCAGCAGACGCGCAACCGCGTGGCGCAGTTCGCCGACATCGAGGTCGTCGCCGACGGTACGGACGTGGCGGCGCAGGGCAAGAGCCGCAAGCTGCCGGCCTTCACGCTGGACGGCTCGGTCACGCAGCTGAACAGGCGCCAGGGGTCCGACGGGATCGGCTTCTCGGCCAGGGTCGAGTACGTGATCCGCGAGATGCCCAGCCAGACGCTGAAGGGCTCGATGACCGGCTCCGCCCAGGCGGTCGCCGAGGCGCGGCGCGCCAGCGGCCGGCGGGAGCTCGCCCAGCTGCAGACCGACGCCGTCGCGGGCGCGATCGAGAGCGCGCTGCAGCGGGCGCCCCTCGCCCTCGAGGCCGCCTCCGGCAGCAGCGTCGTCCCCTCCGGCCGCTGACCCGCGCGCCGCGCGGCGCTGGCCAGGCCCGCCGGCGCCGCCGGCCGCGATCGTCCGGCGGCGCCGGCGGGCCTGGCCGGCGCGCGCGTCCGCGGCGGCCGGGGCCGGCCCATCGAGCGGGCGGAAGCCGCTCTCCGGTCGTGCTAGACCGCGCCTCCTCCTATGTCCATCGCAACGCCTGCCAGCTCCGATCTGATCCGACGCACGTTCCTCGAGTTCTTCGCCCAGCGCGGGCACGAGGTCGTTCCGAGCGCGCCGCTGCTGCCGCAGAACGATCCGACGCTGATGTTCGTGAACGCGGGCATGGTGCCGTTCAAGGACGTGTTCACAGGCAAGGACAAGCGCCCCTACCAGCGCGCCGCCTCGAGCCAGAAGTGCATCCGGATCAGCGGCAAGCACAACGACCTGGAGAACGTCGGCGTGACCGCGCGCCATCAGACGTTCTTCGAGATGCTCGGCAACTTCAGCTTTGGCGACTACTTCAAGGAAGACGCGATCGCCTTTGCCTGGGAGCTCCTGACGAAGGTTTACGAGGTCTCTCCCTCGCGGCTCGTGGTCACGATCTACAACGGCGAGGGGGGCTTTCCTGCCGACGACGAGGCCGCGGCGATCTGGCGCAAGGTCACCGGCTTCGGCGACGACCGGATCCTCCGGCTGGGGCTGGCCGACAACTTCTGGACGATGGGCGACGTCGGCCCGTGCGGGCCCTGCTCCGAGATCCACTTCTTCCACGGGAACGAGCCCGACGTCTCGCGCTTCGGCGAGGAGCCGCGCATGGACGGCACCGGCTGGACCGAGATCTGGAACAACGTGTTCATGCAGTACGAGCGCGTCGAGAAGGACGGCCCGCTCGTCCCGCTGCCGGCGCCGAGCATCGATACGGGCATGGGCCTGGAGCGGATCGCGAGCGTGCTCCAGGGCGCGACGTCGAACTACGATACGGATCTGCTCCGGGGGCTCGTCGACAAGGCCGCGGAGCTCAGCGGCAAGCCGTACACGGGCGGGAGCGCCGATGACGACGTGTCGATGCGGGTCATCGCCGATCACGCGCGGACGACAGCGTTCCTGATCGCCGAGGGCGTGATGCCCGAGCGGCAGCGGCGCGAGTACGTGCTCCGCCGGGTGATGCGCCGCGCGATCCGGCACGGGCACCGGCTCGGGATCGACAGGCCGTTCTTGCACGAGGTCGCGCTCGAGGTGGTCCGCCGGATGGGCGAGACGTATCCGGAGCTCAGGGACCGGCGGGAGCTCATCGCCCGCGTCACCGAGGACGAGGAGGTCCGCTTCCGCTCCACGCTGAAGCGCGGGATGAAGATCCTGGACGAGCGCTTCGCCGAGATGCGCTCGTCGGGCGAGAGGACGCTCGCGGCCGCGGCGGCCGCCGATCTCTACACCACCTACGGCTTCCCGCTGGATCTGACGCAGGTCATCTGCGCCGAGTCGAACTTCGACGTCGACGTCCCGGGGGCCGAGGCGGTCATCCACGGCGCGGCCGAGGCCGACGGCCCGATCGATCCGAACGCCGCCGTGGATCCCGCGCACCGCGCGGCGCGCGCGCAGCTCGCGCAGCCGGTCGTCTTCACGGGCTACGAGCACGAGGAGGGTGACAGCGAGATCGTCGCGATCCTCCGGGTCGAGACGCAGGGCGAGGGCGAGAAGGCGCGCAAGGTGAGGACGCCTGTCCCGCGCGCGGAGGCGGGGGAGGCGGTCGAGATCGTCGTCCGCGAGACGCCGTTTTACGCCGAGTCGGGCGGCCAGGTCGGCGACAGCGGAGAGGTGACGGCGGACGGGGCGCGCGTCGAGGTGAAGGACGCACAGAAGCCGGTCGCCGGGCTTGTCGTGCACGAGGGCGTGGTCCGCGAGGGGGCGATCGAGGTGGGGCAGCGCGTCCACCTGGAGGTCGACCACGCGGCGCGGTCGGCGACGCGCCGCAACCACTCGGCGACGCACGTCCTGCACTGGGCGCTGCGCAAGGTGCTCGGGGAGCACGCGCAGCAGAAGGGCTCGCGGGTCGGCCCGGACATCCTCCGCTTCGACTTCACGCACAACAGGCCCCTCACCCGCGAGGAGATCGCGCGGATCGAGGATCTGGTGAACGAGAAGGTCCTCACGAACGCGCGGGTGACGACCGAGATCCTGCCGATGGACGAGGCGCGGCGGCGGGGCGCGATGGCGATCTTCGAGGAGAAGTACGGCGACACGGTGCGGATGCTCACGATGACGCCCGAGGTGGTGGAGCTCTGCGGCGGCACGCACGCGCGCGCGCTCGGCGACATCGGGCTGTTCAAGATCACGAGCGAGGGCGGCGTGGCCGCGGGCGTGCGCCGGATCCTCGCGTCGACGGGGCTGAACGCGCTCGGCTACGCGCGGGGCGTCGAGGCCGAGCTCGCGCGGGCGCGGCAGGTCGCGAAGGCGCAGGGCGGCGATCTCGCCGAGAAGATCGGGAAGATCGTGGCGCACGAGCGGGAGCTCGAGAAGAAGGTGGCGGACCTCGAGCGGCGGATCCTGGAGGGCGCCGGTCCGGCGCAGGGCGGCGGCGGCGGCGGCGGCATCGAGGCGATGCTGGAGGGCGCGCGGGAGATCGGCGGGATCAAGGTGCTGGCGCGCCGGATGCCGGACGGCACCAACCCGGGCGCGCTGCGCGACCTGGCGGAGAAGCTGCGCGACAAGCTCGGCGATCGCGCGGCGGTGCTGCTCGGCGCGGCCGTGGGCGACAAGGCGCAGCTCGCGGTGATGGTCTCCAAGCCGGCGACCGAGCGGCTCAAGGCCGGGGAGCTGATCAAGCCGATCGCCCGCATCGTGGGCGGCTCCGGCGGCGGCCGCCCCGACATGGCGCAGGCCGGCGGGACCGACGTCGGGCAGCTGGATGCGGCGATCGCGGCGGTCTACGCCGAGGTCGAGCGGGCGCTCGCATCGTAGCGCGCTGCGCGCGCGGCGCGCCCGAGGGGTCGGGCGCGCCGCCGCGCTCAGGCGTCACGCCACTTGGTGCGGGCGAGCGGGAGGAGCCTCGGGGGTTTTCCGCTCTTCCCGTGGCGCGTCGGCAGCCGCACCGGCTCGCCCGGCGCGGGCGCCCGCGGCCGCGCGCCGCGGGCGTGGGCGCCGATGGTCGCGCGCACGATCGGCGGCAGGAAAATGGACTCCAGGTCCACGCGCGCGAGCGCGGTCGCGAGGGTGGCGATGCGATCGGGCAGCGACGCGTTGGCGTCGACGAGGATGAGCCGCCGGCCGAGCACGGTGCAGAGCCCGCCACGCGGATTGCGCGCGTCCGACAGGTGCGGATCGAACGCCTCCATCCTGACGGCGATGCCGACCCTGTTGGCCGCCAGGGTGAGCTCATCGAGCAGCCGCGAAAGCTCCACCCACGCAGCGTAACCGCCTTATCCAGGAGATGGCAAAGCGCAAAAGCGATGTTGTGGCCGCCGCGGCCGCGCGGGAGCCCCCGCGCGATGCGACAACCGCTCCGACAACCGCTCAACCGATTTCCCGTCTCCGGCTTATCCCGTGTTCCGGACTGGCCTACAGCCGTTCACGCGCCACATCGATGCTTGTGCAGCAGGGGCCGCGCGCGCAGTTGCGCCGCGCTCACGCCCGCGCCACGGTCACGCCCGCGCCGCGCGCTCGCTGCCGCGCGCGGCCGCCCCGGGCTTCGCGCCGGCCGCGCGCCGGTCCCACACCCCTGAGCTCGGCCAGCGGCTTATCTTGAGCCAGATCGCGCCGCCCGTTGACCGCCGTTCCCGTGCATGCTACGAGCACGCCGTTCCGCGCGTCGTGGCCGAGTGGGAGCGAATATGCGTTTCCCGGCTGCGGTGGGGTATCCCGCGCGCTTCGTCAGCCACAGTAGGACGGGGCGGCCGCGATGGGGACGACGAGGGCGCCCGCCGGGCGGTGCGCCCCGAAGGGCGAACAAAGATGACGTTCACGGATGCAGCCGCCGAGGTCCTTCGCCTCATCGGTAGACCGCTTCACTATAAAGAGATCACCGATATCGCGATCGAGAAGAACCTCCTTAGCCACGTTGGCAAGAGCCCAGAGGTCACGATGGGCGCCCGCCTGGCGGCGACGCTGAAAAAGGACACGGCGGACAACCCCCTGGTGCGGGTCAAGCCGGGCGTCTTCGCGCTGCGCGAGTGGGACGAGAAGACGATCAAGGCCGGGGTCGACGGCAAGAAGGCGAAGCGCGGCGGCAAGCCCGAGGCGGCCAAGGCGCGCAAGGGGGAGCAGCCGACCCTGTTCGAGGCGGCCGCCGACGGCGAGGCGGTGGAAGAGAGCGATTCGGGCGCTCAGGCGGTCGACGGCGAGGCGGTCGAGGCCGCAGGGGGGGCGGCGCAGGCTGCGCCGGCGTTCGACGACGAGGACGACGACGAGGAGGTCGTGGCCGGCGCGACGAGCGCGGTCGGGATGGCCGGGTTGAACGGGGTGGAGATCCCGGCAGCGCGCGAGGCCGTTCCGTCGCCGGCGCCCTCGTCCCCGCGGGCCGTAGGCGCCTACCTCGACGAGGAGGAGGGCGAGCTCGAGGACGCCGAGCCGCAGGGGCCGGACGAGGCGATGCGCGCCGAGGCCGTCGCCGGCGCCGCGGAGCTGTTCGACGAGGAGGACGACGACGATCAGCCGATCCTCGGCGGCGACGACCGCGCGACCCCCGGCTCGTCGGGCGAGCAGGGCGAGGGACGCCGCCGCCGCCGCCGCCGCCGCCGCGGCCGCGGGACCGCGGAGGCCACCCCGAGCGCCGGTGGGCTGCCTTCCTACGTCGCGACGCCGGTGTTCGAGGCGCGGCGCGAGAACGGCCGCGAGCCGCCGCGCTCCGACCGGACCGAGCGCACCGACCGGGTCGAGCGCGTCGTCGAGCGCGTCGAGCGTCCTGAGCGCGCCGACCGCCCTGAGCGCGCCGACCGCCCCGAGCGCTTCGACCGCCCCGAGCGCGCCGAGCGCGCCGAGGGCTTCGGCGCCGAGCCGGTCTACCGCGGCCCTCAGGTGATCGAGCTCACAGGCGGCGAGGGGCACGCGCTCGACGACCTGGCCGGCCGCGATCTCGCCGATGCGATCGCGGGCATCCTCTCGACCTTCGATCGGAACGCGGGTGCGGTCTCGCTCCGGCAGATCGCGGAGACGGCGCAGCGCCGCGGCCGGCTCGCCGGCGACGTGCAGCTCGTGCAGTCCCAGGTCGCGGCCGCCGTGCGCGCCGACAACGCGCGCCGCATCGCCGCGGGGCAGCGGCCCCGCTTCCGCTTCGCCGGCGGCCGGATCGCGCTGACCGACTGGCTGCTGCCGGGCGACCTCGCGCGGCTGGAGCAGGAGGCGCTCGCCGCCGTGGACCGCTACCGCGACGCCGCGCGGCGCGCCTTCGCGCGCAAGCTCTCCGAGCTCCCGGGCCACGCCTTCGTCGAGATCTGTGTCCTCGCCCTCGAGCGCATCGGCCTCGGCCAGCTGCGCGCGGTGCGCCGCGCCGGCGCGCCGGGGGGCGAGAGCCACTTCTCCGGGGCGCTCCGCACGGCGGGCGACGAGATCAAGCTGGCGCTGGTCGTCCGTCGGGACGGCCGCGAGGTCGGCCGCGAGCGGGTCACCGAGCTGCGCGGCTCGCTCCACCACTACGGCCCCGCGACCGCCGGCTGGATCCTGACCGCCGGTCAGATGCTCTCCGGCGCGCGCGAGGAGGCCGCGATCCCGGGGACCGCGCCGATCTCCCTCTTCGACGGGCTCGCGGTGGCTCGCGTCTGCGAGGAGAACGACGTCGCTGTCCTCCGCGCCCGCCTGCCGATCGCGATCCCCGACGTCGATCTGCTCGAGGCGCTCCGGGCGTCCTGACCCCGGCCGCGCGCGTCAGGCCGGGGGCTCGCTCCGGCCGGATGCGCGCGGCGCCGCTCTTCTGCTCCTCCCCCTCGGCGCCGTCTTCGGCGCCCTTCCTCCACCTTCCTCCACGGTGACGCCGCCCGCACCGCTTCCGCGGTTGACGGGCTCGGCGATCCTTGTCAGCGTCCGCGCCCATGCGCCATCGCGCGATCGCCTGGTCTGCGTCCCTCGCCGTGCTCGTGACCGGCTGTGCTTCCGTGGCGCCGCCGCCATCCCGGTTCCCGACCGCCGACGCGGCGCTCGGCCGGATGAAGGCCACGTATGCCTGCGTGAACGGCGTCCAGGGCACCGCCAAGATCGACCACTTCTCGCGTCAGGGGAGGATCCGCGGTGACGTGTACATCCTGGCGGTCAATCCCGATCGGGTCCGCTTCGATATCGTGAGCCCCTTCGGCGCGACGCTCTACACGCTCACGTCGAATGGCACCCTGTTCCAGATGCTCGATGTCGGCGAGAAGCAGCTTTTGCATGGGCCCGCGAGCGCGTGCAACCTGTCGCGGCTCACCCAGGTGCCCATCCCCGGGCACGCGCTCGTCTCGCTGCTTCGCGGCGAGGCGCCGGTGCTCTTGCACGAGCCGAACGGCGCCTCGATCGCCTGGGACGGCGACGGCTTCTACCGCGTGCTGATCCAGAGCACCCGCGACGCGGTGGAGGAGATCCACCTCGAGCCGCGCCCGGACGACTGGCGCTTGCCGTGGAGCCAGCAGCGCCTGCGCGTCAGGGAGGTCCGGGTCGCGCAGCGCGGGCTGGACCTCTATCACGCCGAGCTCAGCCATCACGGGATCATCCGCACCGCGGCGCCGCGCGTCGACCCGGAGGGGATCGACGATCCGATCCCGCCGAGCGGCGGCGCCTGCGAGGCCGAGATCCCCCGCTCGATCCGCATGCGGGTGCCCAATACAGAGGACGACGTCATCTTTCAATACAAGGAGGCGAAGTGGAATCCGCCCCTCATCTCAGGGGCGTTCACCCAGCCGATCCCCGGCGGCGTCGTCCGTCGCTATGTCGACTGCCAGGACTGAGTCCGGCGCACAGGTGGTTTCTGAGGGGACTATGTACCTCACCGGCGGCGCCGGTCGCCGCAAGCGGCGCTCGCCTTACGGCGTGGACGCCGCTCGGTTGAACGTCTAGATCTGCGCAATCCCACCTCGCCATGGCGGGAGGAGTCGGCGATGGACGTCGAGCCGGGAACGATCGTCGGCGAAAAATACCGCCTGGAAGGGCCGCTCTCGCGGGGCGGGATGGGCTCCGTGTGGGTGGCCCGGCACGTCCAGCTGGGCGCGCCGGTGGCGATCAAGTTCATGGACGCGGAGCACGCGGCCTCGCCCGAGTTCCGCGCGCGCTTCTACCGTGAGGCGCGCACGGCGGCGAACCTCGAGAGCCCGCACGTGGTGAGCGTGCAGGACTACGGGATCCAGGGGACCGTCCCGTACCTCGTCATGGAGCTGCTCCGGGGCGAGGACCTCAGCCGCCGTCTGAGGCGGGTCCGGCGCCTCTCCGTCGCCGAGGCGGCGCGCATCGTCCTCCAGACCGGCAAGGCGCTGCGCCGGGCGCACGAGTCCGGGCTCGTCCACCGCGACCTCAAGCCGGGCAACCTGTTCCTCTCGCGCGTCGATGACGAGGAGGAGATCGTCAAGGTCCTCGATTTCGGCATCGCCAAGCAGCTCACAGGCAAGCTGCTCAGCGACGAGACCACGAAGACCGGCGAGCTCCTGGGCTCCCCGTTCTACATGAGTCCGGAGCAGGCGCGCGGCGACAAGGACCTCGACGCGCGCAGCGACCTGTGGTCGCTCGGGGTCATCCTCTTCCGCGCGGTCACGGGCAAGCTCCCGTTCGAGGGCGACGTGCTCGGCGCGGTCCTGTCGCGGATCCTCGTCGAGCCGATCCCGCTGGCGACGCAGCTCGTGAGCGATCTGCCGGCCGAGCTCGACGCGTTCTTCCTGCGCGCGCTCTCGCGCGACCGGGCCCAGCGGTTCCAGTCGGCGCAGGAGATGGTGCACGCCTTCGTGGCCGCTGCGGGCGACCTCTGCATCCCGCTGCCTGCGCCCTCCGTGCCGCGGCCGGAGCCGGTGACGTCGCGCACGGGGACGCTGCTCGGGCTGTCGCCGGGCGGCGCCGCCGAGCTCACGGGTGCAGGCGACCTCGGCGCGCCCTCCGGGTCCGAGGACCACGGCGCAGGCCCGCGGAACGACGCGCTCACGCCGCTGCCCGATCCGCTCGATCAGGGGACGCTCACGGCCGCCGCGGCCGGGGAGGTCCACGACGCCCGCAGGCCGCGCGCGAGCGCGACGCGCCGCTGGCTGCTGGCGTGCGGTGCGCTCTTCGTGCTCAGCGGGACGGTCGCGATCACGGCGCTGCGCGCTATCGGCAAGGAGGGCAAGGAGAGCGCCGCTCCCGTGGTCGCGCCGCTCCAGCCCGCGCCCGTGAGCTCGGCATCGCCGCCGGTGGAGGTCGCCCGCGCGTCGACGCCCGAGATGGATCTCCTGCTCGTCGCCGCGGACGCGCCGGCCGCGGACACGGCGCCGCCCTCGCCGGCGCCCTCGGGCACGGCGGAGCCGGCGGCGTCCGCCGCGAGAAAGGACCGGCCGGCGCGGTCGGCCCCGCGCCGGGTGCCGCACCGGGCGCGCGAGATCATCGACCCCTGGCAGCGACGATAGCGGCCGATCGCGCCCGATGGCGCCGGCCGGCAGCGGCCGGCGGCGCCGGTCCGTAGCGGCGGGTCGCGCCCGAGGGCGCCCCGGCCGGCAGCGGCTGGTCGGTCACGCGAGCGCGTCGCGGATGCGGCGCGGGGCGTCGGTGATCAGCCCGTCGACGCCGAGCGCCGCGAGGTCCCGCGCTTCCCCCGGATCGTTCACCGTCCACACGTTGATCACGCGCCCCTGCCGCTTCAGCAGCGCGATGCGCTCGGGCGACGCGATCGTCCGCTCGATGTGCGCGGCGAGCGCGCCGAGCGCCGGGGCGAGGCGCACGGCGGCGTCGTGGTAGCGGCTCCGGTGCACGAGGAGCGCGCGCGGCACGGCCGGCGCCATGACCCTGAAGGACGCCAGCATGACCGGGTCGAACGACGACACGAGCACCGGGTGGCGAGGATCCCAGGCGCGCAGCAGGCGCGCGGCCGCGAGCACGACGGCGGCGCGGTCGGGCACGTCGCGCTTCATCTCGACGTTGACCGCGAGCCGCCGCCCGCGCGCGAACGCGAGCACCTCGGAGAGGAGCGGCACCCGGTCGCCGCCCAGGTCGACCTGCCGGAGCTCGTCCCAGCGGAGCGCCGCGACCGCGCGCGGGTCCGCGCCCTGGGTCACCCGCTCGAGGTCCGGGTCGTGCAGCGCCACGAGCTCGCCCGAGCCGCACACCCGCACGTCGAGCTCGATCCCGTCGGCCCCCTGCGCGGCCGCCTCCGCGAAGGCGGCGAGGGTGTTCTCCGTGGGGGCGCCCTCGCCGCGCACGCCCCGGTGTCCGAAGAGGAGCGGCGCGCGCGACGCCGCCGTCCCGGGCTCGCCCCGCGACATCGCCTGCCCCGGCCCGCGCGCGCTCCGGCGGAGGCGCTGCTCGGCCCAGGTCACCGCTCGGGCTCCTCGTTGAGCTCCTCCGCGACGGTGCGGGCCGCCTCGCGCGCGCGCTCGAGCGCGGAGAGCGGGAAGGACGCCGCGCCGACGGCCGGGTGCCCGCCCCCGTCGTAGCGGCGGCAGATGGGGGCGATGTCGCGATCGCGCGCGACGCCGCACCAGGGATTGTAGCCGACCGAGAGCTTGTAGTGCTGCTTCTGCCGGGAGAGCGTGACCGAGTACACGCAGTCCGGGAACATCGCGTACGTCATGAACTTGCCGACCGCCTCGAGCGGCGCGTCGGAGAGATCGACCAGCACGACGCGGCCGAGCTTCCGCGCGCCGCGCTCGATGCGCGCGACGAAGGTCTGCCGCGAGAGGGAGAGCGGGCGCCAGAGATCCTGGATGTCGGGCGCGCGCGCCACCTCGCTCACGGGCCGCTCGACGAGGCGGGGCACCACGGAGGCGAGGAAGGGCCCGTCGCCGTGGTGCTCGACGACCGAGGCGAGCTGCATGATCGGCTCCTCGCGGCTCACGGCGGCCTCGGCCGAGGGGAAGCGCGCCGTGTCGATGAGGTCGGCCCAGCGGATGAGCTCATCGACGCCGGACATCTCGACGCCGAAGTGATCGCGGCTGACGTCCGCGATGAGCTTGGTGCACGAGCCGTAGGCGGCGTCGTAGAAGACGTGGGGCGCGTCGCCCACGGCGTGCGAGCGCGACGCGCCGGCGAGCGCCGCGTCGCGCTCGTCGTCCGAGCCGAACCCGGTGATGTGGTGGTCGAAGTACCACGTCAGCTTCTTCGTCGGCGTGTAGCGGAAGTCGAGGATCGCGTTGTCGTCGCCGTCGAGCCACGAGGGCGGGATCATCGACATGCCCGGGCCGTACCCGCAGGAGCGGTACCGGAGCGCGAGCGGCTCGCCGGGGCGGAGCGCCTGCATCAAGCGGGTGAACAGCGCCGCGCTCGCCATGCCGTCGAAGCAGTGGCCGTGCGTCGCGACGACGATGTCCCTGGGCTTCATCGGGCGAGGGGGTAGCACGACCCACGGCCCGCCGCTCGCGGACCGGGCATCGCGCGGTGGTTCTGGTAGTCTCCGCGCCGTGCGGCGCGCCCTCGTTCTCCTCGCACTGCATCCGTTCAGGCCGGCGCGCCGCTCGTCCGCTGCATCGCTCGCCGCGCGGCTCGCTGCGCGGCTCGCTGCGCCGCTCGCGCTCGCGCTCGTCGCTCCGGGCTGCGGCGCCTCGGCCTCCCGCGCGGAGGTCCTGCAGCCTAGCCCGCCGCCCGCGCCGGCCGCCGCGCCCGCGCGCGCGGCGCGGAACCCGCCGCCGCCGAGCGATGCGCCCGAGCCGGACCCGGAGGCGGCGCGTCTGTTCCTGAGCCGCGCGGGGCAGCTGCGGCCCGCGGCGAGCGCGCCGGCGCCGCGCGTGACCGCGCTCGCGCTCGCCAACACGGCGCGCGGCGAGGCGAGGGGGATGACGCCGCAGGGCGACGTCGTATCGCTCGCGATCGGGGAGGGGGAGAGCGCCGCGATCCCGGTGCGCGTCGCGCCGGAGGCGTGCGCGGTGTTCATCGCGCAGGGCGGGCTCGGCGTGATCGAGGTCGACCTCTTCGTCACGAAGGGCGCGCCGCCTTCGCTCGAGATCGTCGCCCAGGACGCGGACAGCGGGCCGATCGCGGTGATCGGCGGCCGGGGCGCGTGCTTCACCCTGCCCGGCGACGCGCCGCTCGCCGTGAGCCTGCACGCGCAGGTGCGGCGCGGCGCGGGCGTCGTGCTCGTGCAGGCCTACCGCGGCCCGCGCCCGGCCGCTCCCCCCGGCGCGGCGCCGCCCGGCGCGACCCCGCCCGACACGGCGCCGCCGAGCGCCGCGCCGCCCGGCGCGGCGCCGCCCGGCGCCGCGCCGCCCGGCGCCGCGCCGCTCCAGTAGCGCCGCGGCGGCCCGCGACGCGCGGGACCGCGCGCGCTCCTCATTTTGCGCAACTCGTCCCGGGCGCCGGTCGACACGCCGCGTATGGCGTCGATCGAGATCCTGCCCGCAGATCCAACCTACCCCGCGCCGCTCTGGGCCCTCGTGACCGAGTCCGAGGCCGCGCCGCCGACGCTCTACCTGCGCGGCGCGCTCCCGTCGCGCCCGGGCGTCGCGATCGTCGGGACGCGCGCGGCGAGCGACGAGGCGCTCCGGTTCACCCGCGAGCTCGCCGCGTCGCTCGGCGAGGCGGGCTTCTCGATCTGGTCGGGCGGCGCGCGCGGCGTTGACGCGGCCGCGCACGAGGGCGCGCTCGCTGCGCGCGCGCCGACCGTGGTCGTCAGCGGCGGCGGCCACGCGCACCCCTACCCGCGGGAGCACGCGGCGCTCTTCGATCGCATCCTCGCCGCGGGCGGCGCGCTGCTCGCGCGCGTCCCCGACGACACGCCGCCGCTGCCGGGGCTGTTCCTCCAGCGCAACGCGGTCCTCGCCGCGCTCACCCTCGCGACCGTCGTGGTCGAGGCGGGCATCGAGAGCGGCGCCCGCTCCGCCGCCGCGGCGGCTCGCCGCCTCGGGCGCCACCTCTGCGTCGTCCCCCACGCCCCGTGGAGCCCGCGCGGCGTCGGCTGCGCGCTCGAGCTCGCCTCCGGCGCGCGCCCCATCACGCGCGCCGCCGACGTGATCGACGTCCTCGGCGGGCCGGCGCCGCCGCCCCGCAGGCGGGCGCGGCGTTCGTTGCGCAACAGCTCGCCCGCCGCCGGCACCCTGCCGCTGCCCGACGCGGCCTTCGCCCCGCGGGCGAGCGTTTCGCCCGAGAAAACCGCGCAAATCCCGGCGATGAGCGCGGCCGAGCGCGTCGTCCTCGACGCCCTGGACGCCCACCCGGCGCACGTGGATGAGGTCTGCGAGAGGACGGGGCTTCCGCCCAGGCACGCCGTGGAGGCACTCTTGACGTTGACGCTCCAGGCCGTAGTAGTAGAGGGGCCCGCCGGGTTGTTTCGGCGGGCTCTTCGTTGAAGGGCACGTCGGCCCACCCTGCCCAGTGCGGTTTCGGGGGGGCTGCCTCCTCCGCGGGGGGGCCTCCCCCGCACCGAAGGGCGCCCTTCAATCCTCTCAACAAGCCCATATCTCGTTGCTCAGAAGGTGGTGATGGCCAAGACGCTCGTCATCGTGGAGTCGCCGGCGAAGGCGAAGACCATCAAGAAGTATCTCGGCAACGGGTACGAGGTGTTCGCCTCGAAGGGGCACGTCAAGGACCTGCCCAAGAAGCAGAACGCCGTCGACGTGCTGAACGATTTTGCCGAGACCTACGAGGTCATCGAGGGCAAGGAGAAGGTGCTGGAGGAGCTGAAGTCCGCCGCGAAGAGGGCGGACGAGGTGCTCCTGGCGACCGACCCTGATCGCGAGGGGGAGGCGATCGCGTTCCACATCTCGGAGGAGATCAAGAACCCGAGGCTCAAGGTGGCGCGGGTGGAGTTCCACGAGATCACGAAGAAGGGGGTCGACCACGGCGTCCACAACCCCCGCCAGCTCGACGAGAACCTCTACGACGCCCAGCGGGCGCGGCGCGTGCTCGATCGCATCGTCGGCTACGACGTCTCGGCGCTCGTGTGGTCGAAGCTCGCGTTCGGCCTGTCCGCGGGGCGGGTGCAGTCGGTCGCGCTGCGGCTCATCGTGGATCGCGAGCGCGAGGTCGAGGCGTTCGTCCCGGAGGAGTACTGGAACATCGCGGTCGGCCTCACCGCGGCGAGCCCGCCGCAGCGCGCGCCGTTCGTCGCGAAGCTCGCCTCCGCCGACGGCAAGAAGCTCGAGGTGACGAACGGCGAGGTCGCCGCGAAGGTGCGCGCCGACCTCGAGACGGCCGGCTACCGGGTGGCGAAGGTCGCGCGGCGCGAGCAGAAGCGCAACCCGCCCGCCCCGTACACGACGTCCAAGCTCCAGCAGGACGCGACGAACTACCTGCACTTCGGCGCCAAGCGGACGATGCAGATCGCGCAGGCGCTCTACGAGGGCATCGACCTCAAGCGCGACGGCGGCCCGGTCGGCCTCATCACGTACATGCGTACCGACTCGACGCGCGTGAGCGACGACGCGATCGCCGAGGTGCGCGGCGTGGTCGCGAAGCGGTGGGGCAAGGAGTTCGTCCCCGAGCGCCCGAACATCTATAAGTCGAAGAAGAACGCGCAGGACGCGCACGAGGCGATCCGGCCGACGAGCGTCGAGATCCACCCGGACTCGATCAAGAAGTACCTCAAGGACGAGCAGTACAAGCTGTACAAGCTCATCTGGAACCGCTTCGTCGCCTCGCAGATGAACCCGGCGGTCTACGACCGCACGACGGTCGAGATCGACGTCTCGCCGACGATCGCGGCGCCCACGTACCGGAGCTACCTCGCGAGGGCGAGCGGGCGGATCCTGAAGTTCGCCGGCTGGCTGCAGGTGACCGAGGGCCAGCAGGAGTTCGCCGGCGAGGAGGAGAGCGCCGGCGCCGCGCCGGACGGCGGCGGAGGCGCCGCGCCTGCGCCCGCCGAGGCGAGCGCCGTCGAGGCGGAGCGGGCGGCGCCTGGGCCCGCGGCCGAGGAGGACTCGGAGGCGCTCCTGCCCGACATGAAGGAGGGCGAGGCGCTCGCCGTGACGCCGCCGGGGGTCGTCACCGACCAGAAGTTCACGCAGCCGCCGCCCCGCTACAACGAGGGCTCGCTGGTGCGCGAGCTGGAGAAGCGCGGCATCGGCCGCCCGTCGACGTACGCCGAGATCATCAGCAAGGTGCAGCAGCGCGCGTACGTGGAGAAGCGGGAGGGCGGCGCGTTCCAGCCGTCGCTCCTCGGGAAGTTCGTGGTCGACGGCCTCGTCCGGTCGAACCTCGACATCATGGATCCGAACTTCACGGCGCAGATGGAGGAGGAGCTCGACGAGGTCGGCGCCGGCACCTTGAAGCGCGAGCAGCTGCTCAAGCGCTTCTACACGAAGTTCAGGGAGCAGCTCGACAAGTCGAAGAAGCTCGCGCCGTGGAAGCCCGAGGCAGAGAAGACCGACATCGTCTGCGACGAGTGTGGGTCGATGATGCTCAAGAAGTGGGGCAAGAACGGCTGGTTCTTGAGCTGCGAGCGCTACCCGAAGTGCAAGGCCACGCGCGACCTGTCCGACGCGCGGGGGACGGCCGCCGTCCGCGAGACCGACATCTCGTGCGACAAGTGCGGGAAGCCGATGATCATCAAGACGGGCCGCTTCGGCGACTTCCTGTCGTGCACCGGCTACCCGACCTGCAAGAACACGCGCCCGGTGCCGCTCGGCGTCGCGTGCCCGAGCTGCGGCGGCGACCTCATCGAGATCCGGCCCCGCAAGAAGGGCGGGCGCACCTTCTACGGCTGTTCGAACTGGAACGCCGAGCAGAAGTGCGAGTTCAAGCTCTGGCAGAAGCCGGTGCCGATCCCGTGCCCGCAGTGCGGCGCGAAGTTCGTCTCCCGCACCGCCGGCAAGAAGGCGATGCTCGTCTGCGCGACAAAGGAGTGCGGCTTCAAGCAGGAGATCGTCGAGGCGGAGGGGGAGGACGGCGCCGCGAACGGCTCCGCCCCCCTCGACGCGACGGCGATCGTCGCGAGCGCCGCGGCGGCGCCGGCCGTCCGGCCCGAGCCGGCGGAGCCCGCGCCGGCCGCCCTGCCCGAGGCCGTGCCTCCGAAGGCCGGCGCGCCCCAGGGGGCAGCCGAAAAGCCCGCGCGGGCCGTGCGCGCCCGGCGCACGGCGAACTAAGAAGGCCGCGAACCCCCCATCCTGGTGACCTGTATGAACGGAGCGGAGAGCCCGCACGATGACGTCGTCGTCGTCGGAGGCGGCCTGGCCGGTTGCGAGGCGGCGTACCAGCTCGCGCAGCGCGGGCTGCGCGTGCGCCTCGTCGAGATGAAGCCGCACAAGCGCACCCCCGCGCAGACGAGCGATCGGATGGCCGAGCTCGTGTGCTCGAACTCGCTGCGCGGCGCCGCGCTGAGCAACGCGGTGGGGCTGCTCAAGGAAGAGCTCCGGCGCGTGGGCTCGCTCGCCCTGCGGTGCGCCGACGAGACCTCGGTGCCTGCCGGGGGCGCGCTGGCGGTCGATCGCGAGCGGTTCGCCGAGGCGATGACGCGGGCGATCGAGGCCCACCCGCGCATCACCGTGGAGCGGCGGGAGGTGACGGAGATCCCCGAAGGGCGCCCCGTGATCCTCGCGACCGGGCCGCTCACGTCCGACGCCCTCGCGGCGAGCCTCGCCGCGGCCGTGGGCGCCGAGCACCTCGCCTACTACGACGCGATCGCGCCGATCGTCAGCGCCGACTCGATCGACTGGTCGCGCGTGTGGAAGCAGTCGCGCTACGGCAAGGGGGGCGCGGTCCGCGGCGAGCGAGCTGCGCCGCCGGAGCGGGGTGCGCAGCCGGAGGGGGCCGCGCCGCCGGAGGGGGCCGCGCCGCCGGAGGACTCGGCCGAGCGCCGCGATGACGCCGAGGCCGGCGACGAGGCGTACGTGAACTGCCCCTTCGACGAGGCGCAGTACAAGGCGTTCGTCCGGGCCCTCGTCGAGTCGGAGAAGGTGGAGGCCCGCGCCTTCGAGGAGGTGCGCTACTTCGAGGGGTGCCTGCCGTGCGAGGTGATGGCCGCGCGCGGCGAGCAGACGCTCTCGTTCGGGCCGATGAAGCCGGTCGGGCTCACCGATCCGCGCACCGGCAGGCGCCCGTACGCGGTGCTCCAGCTGCGCCCGGAGGACGAGGCGGCGACGGCGTACAACCTGGTCGGCTTCCAGACGCGCATGAAGTACGCCGAGCAGCTCCGGGTGTTCCGGATGGTGCCCGGCCTGGAGGAGGCCGAGTTCCTGCGCATGGGCTCCGTGCACCGGAACACCTTCGTCAACGCGCCGGTGCTCCTCGGCCCGGCGATGGAGCTCCGCGCGCTCCCGGGCGTGCACCTGGCCGGACAGATCGCGGGCGTCGAGGGCTACGTGGAGAGCGCCGCGGCCGGGTTCGTGTGCGCGCTCCTCCTCGCGCAGCAGCTGCGGAACGAGCCGCTCCGGCCGCCGCCGCCCACGACGGCGCTCGGCGGCATTCTCACGCACCTCGGCCGGGTGCAGCCGTCGTACCAGCCGTCGAACATCACCTGGGCGCACATCGCGCCGCTCGATCCCGCGAGCGGCAGGCTGCGCAAGCGCGCGCGCTACGAAGCGATGGCCGAGCGCGCCCTCCGCGACCTCGACGCATGGTGGGCGGCGGGCTGACGGCGCGGCCCCGGCGGGCGTGACGCCGCGCGCCGACGACGCGCAAATCGTGCGCGGGCTGCCTGCCACGCGCGGGCTTGGATACCCTGGCGGTGGTGCGCTGCGCGCCGCCCGCGCGCTCCGGGATCCGCGCGCGCGGACCCGCGCCCATGGAGGTAGCCGATGAAACTTCGCTTGTTCTCGCTCCTTGCGCTCGCCGTTCCTTCCGTGACGCTCCTGCCGCCGCGCGAGGCGCTCGCCTGCGGCGGGTGCTTCGCCCCGACGACCGAGACCACGGTCGTCAACGCGCACCGGATGGTCCTCTCCTTGTCGCCCGTCCAGTCGGTGCTCTGGGATCAGATCCAGTACGCCGGCGATCCGAGCGAGTTCGCCTGGGTGCTCCCGGTGAAGCCCGGGGCGACCATCGAGGTCGGCTCGGACGCCTGGTTCGAGACGCTCGACGCGGCCACGTCGGTCCGCATCACCCCGCCCAACTCCATGTGCGCCTCGAGCGGGGGGGGCTGCGGCGCGCTGGGCAGCAGCGATTCGGCAGGTTTCTCGGATGGGGCGTTCGGCGGCGAGCAGGTCACGGTGCTCCACCGCGGCACCGTCGGCCCGTACGACACCGTGACGCTCGCGACCGACACGCCCGGCGCGCTGAACAAGTGGCTGGAGGCGAACGGCTTCGGCGTCGACGCGTCGACGCAGCCGGTCATCGACGCCTACGTCGAGGAGCGCTTCGATTTCATCGCCCTCAAGCTCCAGCCGGGCAAGGACGTGAAGGAGATGAAGCCGGTGCGGGTCGTCATGCCGGGGGCGAGCCCCACGCTCCCGCTCCGGATGGTCGCCGCCGGGACGGGCGCGAACGTCGCGATCACCCTCTTCACCATCAGCGAGGCGCGGCTCGCTCCGGAGGGGTTCGCGGCCGCGGCCGTCCCCCACGACCTCCTCGCGTGGGACTTCGCCTCGCAGGACTCGAACTACGGCGAGCTCCGCGAGAAGGCGCTCGCGGCGGCCGACGGCGGCCGCGCGTTCCTCACGCCCTACGCGCAGCAGGGCTCGCTGTTCTCGCCCGTGTCGAGCTCCGCGGCGCCGTTCGGCGTGCAGTACACGACGAGCGGCTCGACCACCCCGGTCGACACGATCGCCGCGGCGTTCGTCCAGCAGGGGCTCGCGAACGGCGAGGCCCAGGACACCGCGTGCGCCGTGCGCTTCGCCGAGATCGCGATGGAGGGCCGCGTCGTGGCGAACCCGTGCCCCGCCGGCGTCCGGCTCGACGATCCGAGCTGCGGCGAGGTCGCCTCCGGACAGATCGACGCGCGCGAGCTCGCGTGCAGGCCGCTCGATCCGGTCGACCCCCCGCTCGACGACCTCGCGGTCGCGATGGTGGGCCTGCACCCGAAGGACGTCTGGCTCACGCGCCTCGAGGCGAACCTGCCGCGCGCGGCGCTCGACACGGACCTCGAGCTGATCCCCGCGAAGCAGGAGCGGGTCGACAACTGGCTGCGCGCCCGCGTGAGCGTCCACGCCGAGGTGCTCTGCGGCGCGGCGCTCCCCCTCGTCGACGGCGACCGCGCCTCGCGGACGCGCGGGCAGGGCACGCTCGTGGGCATGACCCTCGGCGCCCTCGCCCTCGCGGCGGCGATCGCCCGCCGCGGCGCGCGCCGCTTCGCCTCCCGCCCGGCCTGATCGGCGCTCAGACGCCCGCGTCCCGCGCCCCCCGCCGCGCGACGGGCAGGCCGTGGCCCTGCTCCGGAATGATGCTCAGATCGCCGTCCGCCTCCAGGATGGCCCAGCGCACCTGGGAGAGGTGCTCCAGCCCGCTCTTGTGCATCTCGGACACGATCTCCTCCGGCTGGATGCGCTCGCGGTTGCACGCCTCCTCCAGGAGCCGACCCTTCGCGACAAGGACCGTGGGCGAGCCGTCGATGACCCTGGACGCCCGCGGGACGAGGTGCGTCAGGACCGACGTCAGGAACACGAGCACGAGCAGGGTGGACACGCCCGCGAGCGCGTTCGCGAGCGACGCCTCGCGGACGAGGGCCTGAGAGACGATCTCCGGAATCAGCATGAGCGTGACGAGCTCGAAGGCAGACAGCGAGCTGAGCTCGCGCTTGCCGAGCACGCGGAACGCCACGGCGAGGAACACATAGACAACGGCGACGCGGGCTACGGTTTCCATGGCTGTCAGGGGAAGATGAACGTGCGGAGCGGCACCTGGGCGCCGCGCTCCCCGTCGCACGAGAGGGTTACGTTGCCCGAGGTGAACCAGGAGCGCTCGCCCCGGAGCTCGAGGACGATCCGGCGCTGCTCGCCGGGCGCGAGGCCGCCCAGCTCGAAGCGCCCGAGGGTCGCCTCCGCGGGCGTGGCGCGGCGCTCCTCGAAGCTGTCCAGGTAGGCCTCGTCGATCGTGAGCGCGGCGGCCCGGCAAGGCGCGTCCGCCGTGCGCGTCACGTCGATGGTGAGCCGCTCGCTGTCGCGGAAGCGCATCCGCTCGGGGTACGCGACGCGCAGCGCGAGCCCCGGCGCCGTCGCCTCGCGTGTCTCCAGGGCGTGCATGAACAGGGCGCTGGCCGCCACGCAGGCGAGCGCGAACGCGCCGATCGCGTGCTTCGGGCTCAGCTCCAGCCGGCGCCGCATGGCCGGCGCGAGAGGCGGCTCGGGCGGCGCCGCGCGAGCGCGCCCGTTCGCCTGGGCGGTCTGAGGAGCAGAGATCTCATGACGGGACCGGACCATCGCGCACCCGCTGTACAAGAGTGATGCCGCGGTCAGCTCGGTGAATCCGAGCTGCTACGGCGCTGCTGGAGCGCTCGGGGGCTCCTCCGCTACCCCGGCATCCACGGGCGGCGGCGCGTCCTCGGGCGGCGGTGCTTGCTCGGCCGCCGGCGGGGGCGGGGCGGACTCCCGCTTGGCCACCGCTGCGTCCTCGTCCACCTCGACGGCGGGGGTCGAGGCATCGGCCACCGGCGGGCAGGCCGACTCCCCGGCCTCCTGCGCCCCGCCAGCAGGGCAGGCCGCGGCCACAGGCTCGTGCGGTGCGTCGGTCGGGGACGCCTGCGCCTCGAGCCGCGGCGCCTCCACGCCCGCGTCGGCCACGGGTAGATCCGGGAGCGGCGCCCTCGCGGTCGGCGCCGGCGACCTGACGGGCGCGGCGGCGGGCGCCGGGGACGGGGTCGGAGGGGGAAACGTCTTCGGGGCGCGCGCGGGCGACGAGGCCACGGGCTCGACCGGCGGCACCACGACGCCGAGCGCCAGGGTGGCCGTGAGAGAGGTCGGCTCGGCCGCCGGACGCACCGGAGGCGGCTCCTCGACGACCGTCGCCGCAGGCGCGGCCGGAGACGCCGGCGTCAGCTCGACCGCGGGGCGCGTCGCGACAGGCGCCACGCTCCACGCCGCCGCCCCCGCCATGAGGACGAACCCCGCCGCCGCGACGCGACGGAACGGAAAGCGCTCCCGCAACGACGGCCGCACCGACGCGGACGCCACCCCCGGCGGATTCACCATCGCGGTCGCCTCGGACCACGCGCGCTCGCCGCTCTCGTCCAGCGCCCCGCGCCCCACCAGAACCGGCGCCCTGCGGCTCGACTCCCCGGGCATCCGGCGCGCGGACGCCATGGGCAGCTGCAGCTCCAGCGAGTCGTCGGCGCGGCGCGAGTGCAGCGTCGGCGCAGCGCTCACCACCATCGACCGCGGCGACTGCGCGGGGAGCTGGCTCGCCCGCTCGTCCAGCCACTGCGCGCGGAGCGACGCGCCGGACACGTCCTCCGAGACACCCCGCGAGAGGAGCCACGTCGCGAGCGCGACGCCGAGCTCACGCATGCTCCCCCAGCGATCCGCCGGAGCCTTGCGCAGCCCGCGCTCGATGATCGACCACAGCGCCGGGTCCGTGCCGCACCGCTCGACGAGCGACGGCACCGGATCCTGGATGACCGCCCGAAGCGTCCCGAACCCCTGCTCCCCGGCATAGGGCGTCTCGCCCGCGATCGACTCGTACAGCATCGTGCAGAGCGCCCAGATGTCCGCGCGATGATCGATGCGGCCCTGTCCCAGCGCCTGCTCGGGCGGCATGTACTGCGGTGTCCCGATCACGGCCGCGCCCGTCGAGCCGGACTCGGGCTCGGTCCACGTCACCTTCGCGATCCCGAAATCGACGACCTTCGGATGGATCCTCCCGTCGCCCTGAGCCGCGAGCATCACGTTGTCCGGCTTGAGATCCCGGTGAACGACGCCGCGCTCGTGCGCCGCGTGCATCGCGCTCGCGACCGGCAGCAGGATCGCGATCGCCGCCTCGGGCGAGAGCCGCTGCTCGCGGCAGAGCACGTCCCGAAGGGCCTCGCCCTCCAGGAGCTCCATCACGATATACGGCGTGCCGTCCGCGGTCTTGCCGAGATCGAAGACGCGCACGATCCCCGGATGACTGAGCTTCGCCGCAGCCCGCGCCTCGCGCAGCAGGCGCTCCGCGATCGCGGGAGAGCGCATCTCCGGCCGCAGCACCTTGATGGCGACGTTGGCCTCGAGCGCCGTGTTCGCGGCGACCCAGACAGAGCCCATCGCCCCCTCTCCCGCCTTGCGCAGGAGCTGGTACTTGTCGCCCACCACGGTGCCGGCCTCGAAGCGCTCCCCTAAGGTGTGCTCGAACCCCTGGGTCATGTTGCTCGACATGCGCTCTCCTGCCGCCTGCTTCGGCCATCCGCCGCCCACCACGTCACGCTTCGCCACGGGCCAAACCTGGAGCATCGCTCGTGCCAGGCGTTCCTCTCGGGGAGCGCCTGAAATGCCGCGCGGGGCCGTCAGCGGCGGCGCGACAGTGCGAGGCAAGTTGCCACGCGCCGAGCAGCGCCCCGGCGGCACACGAGCCCCCGCCCCGCGAGCCGGCTAGATGAAGCTGTCATAAGGGCGTCGCTGCGCGCTCTCGCTCCGGACGTTCTCGGCGCCGGAATACTCGAGGATCATCTCCAGGATCTCGGCGTCTCGCCCCGAGGTCGCATGAACGCCCACAAGGATCACACCTTGCTGCAGGCCGCTCTCGTAGACGCGCGCGCGGTGCTCGGGGATTCCAGCGCCGACGAGCGCACCGACGAAACCGCCGGCCGCGTTGCCCGCCCCCGCGAGCGCTGCCTCGATGGGGCCCGCCACGACGAGCCCCAGGCCAGGCAGCGCCACGCTCGCGTCGACCCCCGCGAACGCGGCGAAGGCCGCCCCCACCGCGCCGCCGACGTCCGCCCTCGAGCCGTCTCCGCCGTCGACAGGGTGGCTGCACGCAGCGTCGCTCATGACAAGGCTGATGGAGTCGCGCTTGTATCCACAGCTCATGACGCGCTCAACCGCTCTCTCGGCGTCGAGCTGTGTCCTCACAAGACCGGTCACCAGCTTTGCCCTCACCTACGGCTCCTTTCCCGAAGAACGTCCTCGCCGGGCGCGTCCCCTCTCTTCTCTGTACTCTGAAATCCCACACCGGCACAGCAGGCTCCGTGCCAGCAAAGAATGCCTCCAATGCACGCTGTCCTGCGCCGTCGGCTGTGGACGGTCGGCGCGCGAGCCTGCGCAGAGACGCCACACTGGGGCGTCATTGCAGCCAAGACGAACCCGCGCGCGCTCGGACACGGCCGCGCGGGGGTGAACCGGGGATGAAGCGAGCTCAGCGATGCAGCCAGATCCGGAGCAGCGCGAGCAGCTGCTCCGTGTCGACCGGCTTGGAGATGTAGTCTGTCGCGCCGGCCTCCAGGCATTTTTCGCGATCGCCCTTCATCGCCCTGGCCGTGACGGCGATGATCGGCAGCGTCTGGAAGGCGGGCCGATTCCGGATCGCCCGCATCGTGTCGTATCCGTCCATCTCCGGCATCATGATGTCCATGAGGACGACATCGATGCCGCTCGTCCTCTCCAGACGTTCGATGGCCGCCTTGCCGGTGTCGGCCGCGAGCGTGGTCATCCCGTGGCTCTCGAGGACGGTCTTCAGCGCGTAGATGTTGCGGAAATCGTCGTCGACGATCAGCGCGAACTTGCCGGAGAGCGCGGCGGCCGACTCGTGGAGCTGCTCCACGATGAGCCGCTTCGGCTCGGGCAGATCCGAGATCCGGCGGTGCAGCGCGAGCGTGACCTCGTCGAGCAGCCGCTCCCTCGACTGGACGTGCTTCACGGGCAGCCGCTGCGCGAGGCGGCCGATCTGCACCTCGTCGTCCCCGGCGATATCGGCCGGTGTGTACACGATGGCCGTCAGATCGGCGAAGCGCCCGGCGCGGTCGAGGTGCTCGATGAGCTCGAAGCCGGGCATGTCGGGCAGGCGCAGCCCGAGGACGAGCGCGTCGCACGGCTCGCGCTCGAGCGCGGCGAGCGCCTCCTGGCCCGTCGTCACGCTGGTGATCGCGAGCCCCTCGTCCCCGAGCAGCTCGACCACGGGATCGCCCGATGCCCTGTCCGGCTCGACCACGAGCAGCCGGCGCCGCGGCGAGCTGACCAGCCCGTCGAGCCGCGCGAACGCCTCGTCGAGCGCCGTCCGGCTGCTGAGCGGCTTGATGAGGAGCCCCACCGCGCCCATCCGCCGCGCGCGGCTCCGCTCCTCCTCCGTCTCCGTCGTGATCACCTGGACCGGGACGTGCCGCGCCGACAGATCGCGCTTCAGGCAGTCGAGCACGCGCCAGCCGTCGATGTCGGGCAGGTTGATGTCCAGCGTGATCGCCGACGGCTTGAGCTCGCGCACCAGCGAGAGCCCCGTCGCGCCGCGGACGGCGACGACCGCCTTGAAGCCGTGCTCTCGCACGACGTCCACGAGGAAACGGGCGAACGCCGTGTCGTTCTCCACGATCACGATCGCGCGGTCGCCGGGGCGGACGGTCTCGCTGTCGTCGATGATCTGCGTGTCCGCGACCGTGGCCATGCGCTCCGACGGCCGGCCGCTGTGGACGGTCTCATCGAGGGCGGGCGGCGCGTCGAGGATGTGCGCCGGTTGCCGCCGCGCGGCGCGCACGGGCCGGTGGTTGCGCGGCAGATAGAGCGTGAACGTGCTGCCGCGGCCCGGCGCGCTGACGAGCGTGAGATCGCCGCCCAGCAACCGCGCGATCTCCCGGCTGATCGCGAGCCCGAGCCCGGTGCCCCCGTACTTGCGGCTCGTGCTCCCGTCCGCCTGCTGGAACGCCTCGAAGATGATCTGCTGTTTGTCCGGCGCGATGCCGATGCCCGTGTCGTGGACGGAGAGGGCGATCACCGCGTCGGCCCGGCTGAGCACATCGTTCTCACGGCTCCAGCCGTCGCGGGCCACTGTCACCTCCAGGATCACCTTGCCGCGCTCGGTGAACTTGAAGGCGTTGGACAGCAGGTTCTTGAGCACCTGCTGCAGCCGCTTCGCGTCGGTGAGCATCGAGGACGGCAGCATCGACGAGAAGGCGAGCTCGAAATCGACCTTCTTGGACTCGGCGACGTGCCGGAACGTACGTTGTACGTAATCGGACAGGTCCTTGAAGTTGATCTCGCCCACGTCGACGACGACGGTGCCCGACTCGATCTTCGAGAGGTCGAGGATGTCGTTGATGAGCGCCAGGAGATCGGTCCCCGACGCGTGGATCGTCTTCGCGAACTCGACCTGCCGCGCGGTGAGGTTCTGGTCGTTGTTCCTGGAGAGCTGGTCCGAGAGGATGAGGAGGCTGTTCAGCGGGGTCCTGAGCTCATGGGACATGTTGGCCATGAACTCCGACTTGTATTTCGACGTGAGGGCGAGCTGCCGCGCCTTCTCCTCGAGGGCCTGACGGGCCTGCTCGACCTCGTGGTTCTTCCGCTCGACCTCGACGTTCTGCTCGGCCAGCAGGCGCGCCTTCTCGCCGAGCGCGGCGTTCGTCTCCTGGAGCTCCTCCTGCTGGCTCTGGAGCTCGCGCGCCAGCGACTGGGACTGCTTGAGCAGGTCCTCGGTGCGCATGTTGGCCTCGATCGTGTTGAGCACGATGCCGATCGACTCGGTGAGCTGACCGAGGAACGCCTGGTGGGTCGGGCTGAAGCGCTCGAGCGACGCGAGCTCGATGACGGCCTTGACCTGCCCCTCGAAGAGCACGGGCATCACGATGATGTTGACCGGGGGCGCCTCGCCGAGGCCGCTCGTGATCGTGATGTAGTCGGGCGGCGCGTTGACGAGGAGGATCTTCTCCTTCTCGAGCGCGCACTGCCCGACGAGCCCCTCGCCGAGCTTGAACTGGTTGTCGACGTGCTTGCGCTCCTTGTACGCGTAGCTCGCGAGCAGCTTCAGCACGGGCTCCTCCCGGGAGGAGTCCATGATGTAGAAGACCCCCTGCTGCGCCGTGACCACGGGGGCGAGCTCGGACAGGATGAGGCGGCCGACGGTGAGGAGCGCCTTCTGCCCCTGGAGCATGCGCGAGAACTTGGCGAGGTTGGTCTTGAGCCAGTCCTGCTCGCTGTTCTTCAGCGTCGTGTCCTTGAGGTTGCGGATCATCTCATTGATGTTGTCCTTCAGCGCCGCGACCTCGCCCTGCGCCTCGACCTTGATCGACCGGGTGAGGTCGCCCTTGGTCACGGCGGTGGCGACCTCGGCGATCGCGCGCACCTGCGTCGTGAGGTTCGCCGCGAGCTGGTTCACGTTGTCGGTGAGGTCCTTCCAGGTGCCGGCGGCGCCGGGCACGCTCGCCTGCCCGCCGAGCTTGCCCTCGACCCCGACCTCGCGCGCCACCGTCGTCACCTGATCCGCGAACGTCGCGAGCGTCTCGATCATGCCGTTGATCGTGTCCGCGAGCGCGGCGATCTCGCCCTTCGCGTCGACGACCAGCTTGCGCTTGAGATCGCCGTTGGCGACCGCGGTCACGACCTTGGCGATGCCGCGCACCTGGTTCGTCAGGTTGCCGGCCATCGAGTTCACGTTGTCGGTGAGGTCCTTCCAGGTGCCGGCGACGCCGCGGACGTCGGCCTGTCCGCCGAGCTTGCCCTCGGTGCCGACCTCGCGGGCGACGCGGGTGACCTCGGAGGCGAAGGAGTTGAGCTGATCGACCATCGTGTTGATGGTGTTCTTGAGCTCGAGGATCTCGCCCTTGACGTCGACGGTGATCTTCTTGGAGAGGTCGCCGTTGGCGACGGCGGTGGTGACGGCGGCGATGTTGCGCACCTGGGAGGTGAGGTTGCCGGCCATCGAGTTGACCGAGTCGGTGAGGTCCTTCCAGGTGCCGGCGACGCCCTTGACGTCGGCCTGCCCGCCGAGCTTGCCCTCGGTGCCGACCTCGCGCGCGACGCGGGTGACCTCGGAGGCGAACGAGCGGAGCTGATCGACCATCGTGTTGATGGTGTCCTTGAGCTCGAGGATCTCGCCGCGGACGTCGACGGTGATCTTCTTGGAGAGGTCTCCGTTGGCGACGGCGGTGGTGACGGCGGCGATGTTGCGCACCTGCGCGGTGAGGTTGCCGGCCATCGAGTTGACCGAGTCGGTGAGGTCCTTCCAGGTGCCGGCGACGCCGGTCACCTCGGCCTGCCCGCCGAGCTTGCCCTCGGTGCCGACCTCGCGCGCGACGCGCGTCACCTGCGCCGCGAAGGCGCTCAGCTGGTCGACCATCGTGTTGATGGTGTTCTTGAGCTCGAGGATCTCGCCCTTGACGTCGACGGTGATCTTCTTCGAGAGATCGCCCGTGGCGACGGCGGTGGTGACGGCGGCGATGTTGCGCACCTGGGCGGTGAGGTTGCCGGCCATCGAGTTGACCGAGTCGGTGAGGTCCTTCCAGGTGCCGGCGACGCCGCGGACGTCGGCCTGTCCGCCGAGCTTGCCCTCGGTGCCGACCTCGCGCGCGACGCGGGTGACCTCGGAGGCGAAGGAGTTGAGCTGGTCGACCATCGTGTTGATGGTGTTCTTGAGCTCGAGGATCTCGCCCTTGACGTCGACGGTGATCTTCTTGGAGAGGTCGCCGTTGGCGACGGCGGTGGTGACGGTCGCGATGTTGCGCACCTGCGCGGTGAGGTTGCCGGCCATCGAGTTGACCGAGTCGGTGAGGTCCTTCCAGGTGCCGGCGACGCCGCGGACGTCGGCCTGCCCGCCGAGCTTGCCCTCGGTGCCGACCTCGCGCGCGACGCGGGTGACCTCGGCCGCGAGAGAGCTCAGCTGATCGACCATCGTGTTGATGGTGTCCTTGAGCTCGAGGATCTCGCCCTTGACGTCGACGGTGATCTTCTTGGAGAGGTCGCCCTTCGCGACGGCGGTGGTGACGGTCGCGATGTTGCGCACCTGCGCCGTGAGGTTCGATGCCATCGAGTTGACCGAGTCGGTGAGGTCCTTCCAGGTGCCGGCGACGCCGGTCACCTCGGCCTGCCCGCCGAGCTTGCCCTCGGTGCCGACCTCGCGGGCGACGCGGGTGACCTCGGAGGCGAAGGAGTTGAGCTGATCGACCATCGTGTTGATGGTGTTCTTGAGCTCGAGGATCTCGCCCTTGACGTCGACGGTGATCTTCTTGGAGAGGTCGCCGTTGGCGACGGCGGTGGTGACGGCGGCGATGTTGCGCACCTGGGAGGTGAGGTTGCCGGCCATCGAGTTGACCGAGTCGGTGAGGTCCTTCCAGGTGCCGGCGACGCCCTTGACGTCGGCCTGTCCGCCGAGCTTGCCCTCGGTGCCGACCTCGCGCGCGACGCGGGTGACCTCGGAGGCGAACGAGCGGAGCTGATCGACCATCGTGTTGATGGTGTCCTTGAGCTCGAGGATCTCGCCCTTGACGTCGACGGTGATCTTCTTGGAAAGATCGCCGTTGGCGACGGCGGTGGTGACGGTCGCGATGTTGCGCACCTGGGCGGTGAGGTTGCCGGCCATCGAGTTGACCGAGTCGGTGAGGTCCTTCCAGGTGCCGGCGACGCCGCGGACGTCGGCCTGTCCGCCGAGCTTGCCCTCGGTGCCGACCTCGCGCGCGACGCGGGTGACCTCGGAGGCGAAGGAGCCCAGCTGCTCGACCATCGTGTTGACGGTCTTGGCCGTCCGGAGGAACTCGCCGTCGAGCGGCCTGCCGTCGACCTCCAGGGCCATGACCTGCGAGAGATCGCCCTTGGCGACGGCCCCGATGACGCGCGCCGTCTCGGCGGTGGGGTGGACGAGATCGCCGATCAGCGCGTTGATGCACGCGACATCATCGGCCCACGCGCCGTTCACCTCGCCGATGAAGGCGCGCTGCGAGAGCTTGCCCTCCTTGCCCACCACGCGGCTCAGGCGGTCGAGCTCCTTCGCCATCCTGTCGTTGAGCTCGACGACATCGTTGAACGTGTCCGCGATCTTTCCGTCGAGCCCGATCCAGTCGACGGGCAGGCGCACCGAGAAATCGCCCTTCTTGAGGCTCATCAACGAGGTCAGCAGCGTCCGCCGGTCGAGCCCGTCGTGCTCGACGGGCGGGCTCACCGCCGCAGGGGCCTTTGACGCGCGTGCGGCGCCGTGCAGCCCCTCGCCGGACGCGCCCTTCTTGCTCTTGCCATTGCCAGCTTTCGCTTTCCGGGCCTTGTCGAGGTCGCTTCGCTGCTCCATGCCGCTGTTCTCCTGGCCCTGCCTTGCGGGCAGGGCCAATCTGTGAAGGGAAACGAGAGCGCGCCACGGCCGCGGAGGGACCCCGGAGCGCCTGAAGCGGTGGGACCCGGTGCCCCGGCGCGCCCCCCGGGCGACGGGGCATCATCGCAAGGCGGCGAGAGGAGGAGAGGTGGAGTTGCCCTCTCGCCTGCGTGGCGGAATCATCGACCGCCTCGGGCTTCGGCGGGACGCCTCGCGCCGCCAGGAGGCGGGGCTCTCGCTGCCCGACCGTGAAGATTCCGTCGGGGCCCATCGGGTTCAGGCTTCGAGGCACGGTGGCCATGCGCGTCTGCACCCACCGCGCCGCAGCATGGGTTTCGTATACTACGCAGGCGCGCAGCCGGGCAAGCTTCGCGCCACGTGCGCGTGCTGGCTACATGCTGCCGTGGGCGCGGGTGTTGCGCGTCGGCGCGGGTGTTGCGCATCGGCGCGGGTGTTGCGCCGGCGCAGGTGCTGGTGCTGGCCGAGCCGCTGCCTCAGGCCACGTCGGCCTTGGGCGTGCGGCGCCTCGGCGGGGGGGCGCTGGGCTTCTCTCGTGGCGTGATGATGCAGTAACGCCCTGCCTCGCCCACCCTCTCGTGGACGCCCGACTCCATGGCCTCTCGCGCCGGCTTCAGCGGCGGCAGCCATCGCGACACGTTGGCGAGGCACGAGGGGCGCTCGGGGAACGGAGAGTGACGGGGGCGCGGTCGCTCCGAGACGGCGCCGTGAGGCCGCTCCGAGGCGGCGTCGTGCGGCCGCTCGAGGGCCTCGTGGGCCCGCTCCGAGGCGGCGTCGTGCGGCCGCTCGAGGGCCTCGTGGGCCCGCTCCGAGGCGGCGTCGTGGACCCGCTCCGAGGCGGCGTCGTGGACTCGCTCCGAGGGCGAGCCGAGGAGCCCCTCGATGGCGGCAGCATTCTGCGCAGGGAGCGTGCCGGAGGATGCGCGCCGCTTCGCGGTCGTGGCGGCGATCCGGAGCCGGAGATCCTCGACGTGCTTCGCGAGCCGCTCCGTCTCCTCGGTGAGCCGCGTGAAATCATCGACCTGGCTTCTGCGCTCTGACATAAACGAGTCCTTTGCTGCGTCTCTTCAGCTGATCTCGACTCTCTGGTTGACTTAGCTGCACACCGCATGCCGGGCCAGCGCAGATTGTTGGAACGGAACGGACAAGGAGGAGTCGTGCGGCGTTGTAGCGATTTGTCGCAGCGTGGCAGGGCTGCCTCCACGTGTAATCGCGATGTCGGCTGTTCGCCAGCAGAGCGCGCCGGACATCCAGAGGGAAATGCCGGAGCGGACTCGGCGGCACGCTCTGTGCCGTGGCAAGGCCGCATACAGGATGGATGAGCCCGTCGCGCCTCGCTGCGTCATGGCCTCTTCCGTCGCGCTCGCGGGGCGCCACGGGAGGGCCGTGCCTCGGGAGTGGACCTGGCATGACGGCGCGCGAGGCGCTGGTTGAAGGAGCAGGCCCATGCAGAACTCGAACTTTGAATCGCTCGGCGCCCGGCTGGGGCTCCCGGCCGACGGTTTGTGGCAGTGGGTGTTCGTCGCGGCGAGCGTTCCGGTCGGCTTTGCGCTCGCTCGGCTGGTGGTGGGGCTCTTCCGGCGCGCCGGTTCGGTCGTCGTGCGACGGACGGCGACGCCATGGGACGAAAAGACGCTCGACGCGGCGATCGGCCCCGTGACGCTCTGTCTCGGGATCATCCTGACAGCGAGCCTCGCCAAGATGACGCCGCTCGGTCAGGACCTCGTGGCGGATCTGCGGTCGCTTCTCTCGGCGCTGTTCATCGGCGGGGTCGCGTGGCTGCTCATGCGCATGGTGGGGATCCTCACGGAGGTGCTGGACGCGCGCGCCTTGCGGCACCTCGAGGAGGGGAGCGAGTCGTCCCGCGGGCTCCGCACCCAGGCGCGTGTGCTCGAGCGGGTCGCGCGGGTGGTCATCGCGATCGTGGCGGGCGCGCTCGTGCTCCTGAACTTCGAGACGGTGAGGAACGTCGGCGTCTCGCTCCTGGCGTCCGCCGGCATCGCGGGCGTCGTGCTCGGCCTGGCGGCACAGAAGCCGGTCGGCGCGATCCTGTCGGGCCTCCACATCCTGTTCACCCGGCCCATCGACTTCGGGGACAAGGTCGTGGTGGATGGAGAGTTCGGGACCGTCGAGGAGATCCGGCTGACCCACGTGGTCGTGAAGATCTGGGATGAGCGGCGGCTCATCGTCCCGACCGCGCGGCTCCTCGATCAATCGTTCCAGAACTGGACGAAGCACGGCTCGGAGAAGCTGGGCACCGTCGAGCTCTACGTGGACTACCGCACGCCGGTGGACGCCGTGCGGCGGCACTTCGAGTCCACCCTCCCGGAGAGCGAGCTCTGGGACAAGCGCGTGAAGGCCGTCCAGGTCACGAAGGTGACAGAGCGCACGATCGAGGTGCGCTTTCTTGTCTCGGCCCGTGATGCTGGGCGGCTGTTCGATCTGCGGTGCTGGCTTCGCGAGGAGATGCTGCGCTGGGTCCAGGAGCTCGAGGAGGGGATGTACCTGCCGCAGGAGCGCTTCTCGCGGGCGTCTCCGGTCGCGGAGGGGATCGAGCGGCGGGATCCGGCCTCGGGCCGCGCGCGGCGGGCTGGAGCGGGCGAGGGCGTGGCCGACGTGGCGCCGTGACGGAGCGCGCCCGCTACGTAGCGGAACGCCACACCGCGGCATCGAGGCAGCGGCGATGACGCCGGCGCGCTCATCCGGCGCATCCCGGCCGCGTGAGCGTCCCGTCGCGCCCGCGTCCCCTCGATGAAACAGGCGGAGCGCGGAACGGGCCTTCGAGCCCCTCCGCGCGCTCCGTGGCCCGCCGCGACCCGCCTTTGCGCGGTGGTGGGTGCCGCTCGCCGGCAGGCGCAGGAAAGCGGCATGTACTTTGCTGTGAACATAGAAAGATCCGGCACGTTGGCCCGTCAGCCGTCGACCGCGCGACGAGGTTTCGCCACGCCCTGGGGACTGGGGGCGTAGCAGGTCGTCACTGCCCCTCCCGCTCTGCGCAGCTGCCTGCGCGGGAATCCAGGAGCAACACGCCATGAATTGGGTCATCAGGATCACGCGGATCAGCGGAATCGATGTCGTTGCGCACGCGGCGTTTGGCCTGCTCATCCCGATCGGGGCGCTCCAGTGGGGGGCGCGGCACGGCGGGAGCGGCGCGCTCTTCGGCTGCGCGCTGGGGGCGGCGTTGCTCGCGTGCGTGGCGCTGCAGGCGCTCGTGCACGGGATCGTGGCGCGGCAGCTCGGACTCCGGCTGAGCGAGGTGCAGCTCTCACCGATCGGCGCGATCGCGAGGCGCTCGCGGCCCGATGCGGGGTGGGCGCAGAGCGGCGCCCTCGGCCTCGCGGCGAACTTCGCGCTGGCGGTGCTCTTCTTTGTGGCCGCCGGGGCGCAGCACGGGGCGGAGGAGCTCCGGTGGGCGTCGGTCCTGCAGGCGGCGGAGGCGCCCTCGCGCGAGACGGCGGTCGTGTGGATCGCGAGCGCGAACCTCGGGGTTGCGCTGCTCGGCCTGTTCCCCGCGCTGCCGCTCGAGGGGGGGCGGGTGCTGCGCGAGGCGCTGTCGCCGCTCACCGGCGCCTGGCTCGCGACGTCGATGGCGGCGACGATCGGGCAGGCGATGGCGGCCGTGCTGTTCTTCATCGCGCTGATCGGCGGTCAGCTCTTCATCGCGGTGCTGTCGGCGCTCCTCTTCCTGGGGGCGCGGCGGGAGTGGAGCGCGGCGCAGGCGGTGATGGCGCCTGTCGCGTCGTCCGAGGCGCGCGAGGGCAGGGCGGTCCAGCTGTGGCCCGGCGAGCTCGTGCGCGACGCTGCGCGGCGCATGCTCGCGAGCCAGGAGCCCGACTTCCCGGTGGTCTACGAGGATCGCGTGATCGGGATCGTGACGCGCACGGACGTGATGCGCGCGCTCGCTGCCGGCGAGGAGGGGTCGTTCATCGCCTGGATCATGCGCTGCGACGTGCCGCGGGTGGCGGCGGACGTGTCGCTCGACGAGGTGGGGCGGAAGATGGTCGAGAAGAACACGCCGGTGGTCGCGGTCTTCGACGGGGAGAGCTACCTCGGGCTCGTGAAGCACTCGGACATCGCGGGGGCGCTCACGCGGGGGCGCGGGGGGAGGCTCGGGAGGATCCGGCTGGCGGCTCAGGCGGGGTAGCGGGGGCTCACGGTCGAGCTGAGGCTTGCCGTGCTCGAGTGAAGACGCCCCGCCCCCCGGAGATGGGGGCGGGGCGTCTGGGACTCATCCCTGAGAGGCGGAGACTCAATCGTTTCGCACGAAATTGAGCTTGAAGGAGACCACGAGAACGAGCGCGTCCTGACTGATGCGCCGCTTGCCCCAGGCGACCCCGATGTGCAGCCCCTCGATCGGCTCGAGGTTGGAGGGGAGACCCACGGTGTTCGTGAGCGTCTTCGTGAAGTTCCACTCAGGCTTCTTGTTCGCAAGCGCCGAGTTGACTGCCTTCATGATGGTGTGGTCGATGATCGAGGGGAGGCCCCGGATGTCAGCCTCCTCGAGCTCGACGTTGAACGCGAGGACGTTCCCCTTGTTCCTCTCGATGATCTCGGGGGAGATCAGCACCCTGAGCTCATCGAGCTGGATGGTGGGGTTCACGCCCGCGATGGACCACTTCAGCTCCGCAGGACAGGTGACGCGCAGGCCCATGTCCTCGACCAGGGTGATGTCGGTCGCCTTGCCCAGGTAGAGCCAGCGGTCGGTCTTCTCGTCGTCGTCCAGGTGGATCTTCACAGGGAGGAACTCGCCCAGCACCTGGACGAGATCCTCCCGCGTGATGATGGCTTCGAGCCACACGGCTTTAGCCTCAGCTCAGGTGGTGACCGCTCTCGCCGCCCTGGGCTCGCCCGCCCTCGGCGCCGTAATGCGAGTTCCCGGTTTCGGACGACGAGACCGCGCCCTTCACCGCGTCGACGGCGCCGTCGACCTTGTCGTGGACCGTGCGCTCGGCCTGCTCGACCCCGCGGGTCGCCTGGCGCTTCAGGCCGTCGAGGCGGGTCAGGATGTCGCGGCGCAGCGCCTCGCCGGACTTCGGCGAGAGCAGCATGGCCACGCCCGCGCCCACCGCGATGCCGGCGCCGAAGAACGCGAGCGTCGTGAGCGGGCTCCGCTTGCGCGCCAGGCCGACCCAGCCGAGCACGTCGTCGAAGCCGAGCGCGCCGAGGGTCGCGGCGATCCCGGCGGCCGCCTTGGCGACGTCGAACGCGGTCATCTTCGCCGTCGTCGCGGCGACACCCGCGCCGCCAGCCGCCGCCTCGTACACACCCTTCGCAGTCCCCACCGCGTCATTCAGTCTCGTCATGGCTCTTGTCTCCTTGTGACGGACATGACGTCCGCCGGTTCGTGAGCGGATGCATTGCAGGCCCCGGACCAACCCCCAGATCGCGCTGCGCGGCCCGCTTACCCCCGCACCCGCGCCCCCCCACCGTGACGCCTCCGTGACGAAATGCCACATCTGTCGTGACGCGCCTCCCCAGTCCGCCCCAGCGCCGCGCCGCCGTGCCGCCGTGCCGTCGCAAACGTAAGATCTGAACTCACGATCTGAAGCAGCGCTGCGCCCAGCGCGAGGCGTACGCTCTTCGCCCCCTCCGATCCGCGTCCGCCGAGCGGGTCGCGCCCGCACAGGAGACGGGCCCAGATCGGCGTTTTCGGCGCGGAGGCGTACTCCAGTACGCCGAGCACCGAAAACGTCGAGATGGGCCCGTATCCGCAGCGGGCGCGCCCCGCTCACCGGGGGGAGTGGGCGATGCCGATGAGAACTACGTCGACCCGGCGATCATAGCCGTAGGAGTACATCGGCTGAGTGCCGACCGCCTCGGACGCGCCCGTCGCGCGCACCGCGATGCGATCCGCAGAGATGCCCTCCTTCACGAGGATCTCCTTCACCCGCGTGGCGCGGCGGAGCGAGAGATCCTGGTTGTAGGCCTGCGCACCTCGCGGATCGGCCCGGCCAATGAGCTCTATCCTCGCGTCCTTGAGGTTGGAGGTCAGCAGGCAGTCGACGACAGCCCGGAGCTCCAGGTGCTCCTGCGCCAGCGGCTCGGCGGAGTCGAAGGCGAAGTTCGTCTTGGGCAGCCGGCAGACATCGGCGATGTCGGCGCCGAGCGTGAGCCCGATGAACCGATCCTCGCCCTCCCTCAGATCGGGCCAATCGACCTTGTAGACCCCATCGCTGCCCGGGTTGGGCAACCTCGGCTCAGATCGCGCCTGCTCCGGAGGCGGGGCCGCTGCGCACGCGGAGAGGAGCGAGATCGCAAGCGCGCCCAGGTAGACCCTGGGCATGTTGATTATCGACGGCATGAATACCCTCCTTGCGAGGTCTGCGGCGCGAGAGACGCGACACGGCGCCGGAAGAGTAAGGAGCAGTGCCTTCCTGGTCCCGCCATCCCGGCGCGCGTCGTCTCAGGTCGCCTGTTGTTCCGTGGAGGGGGAGTTCAAACTCCGTGCCGAGCCGGAAGTCACGGCGCGCGATCGCCGGGCGCGCCTCGAGCCGCGTGAGACGCCACGTCTCGACCCGACGTGCAGCTCAGGCCGTGGCTGCCGCGATGCTGATGAGTCCGCGCGCGGCGCTGCGTCACGCGCGGCGCGCGGCGACCGGCAGGGTCATCCGGGCGAGGAGGGCTCCCTGGCCTCGAGCTTCGGCCAGGTGAAACGGAAGGTGGCGCCGGCGCCGACGGCGGACTCGACCCACGCGCGCGCACCCTTGCTCTGGACGATCTTCTGCACGACCGACAGGCCGATGCCCGTGCCCTCGACCTTGTCGCGCGCCTTCAGCGTCTGGAAGATGCCCCAGATCCGGTCGTGGTACTCGGGCGCGATGCCCGAGCCGTTGTCCGAGACCGAGAACTCCCAGAACGGGCCGGCGTCCCGCGCGCTGAGCCGGACCTCCGGATCGGCGCGCCCCGCGTGCTTCAGCGCGTTGCTGATGAGGTTCAGGAACGTCTGCTGGAGCGGCGCGCGCTCGGTGACGAGGACCGGCATGTCGGGGGCGATCTCCACCCGCGTCTCCGGCGGGGGCGCGAGCAGCTCGACGATCTCCCGGAGGAGCTTGCCGACGTCGATCGCCTCGGGCTTCTCGCGGACGCGGCCCGCCCGCGAGTAGCTCAGGATCCCGTCGATGAGGTTCTCCAGCCGGTGGACGCGCCCGCGGAGCAGATCGAGCTGCTTCCGGCTCTCCGCCGTCATCTTGTCGTTCAGATCCTCCTCGATCCACTGCGAGAGGTTGGCGATGCCCCGCAGCGGCGCCTTGAGGTCGTGGCTCGTGACGTACGCGAACTGATCGAGCTCCTTGTTGCTGCGCTCCAGCGCCTGGACGAGCCGCTGCCGCTCCTCCTCGGCCCGCTTCTGATCGTCGATGTCCGTGTACGTGCCGAACCAGCGCACGATGCGGCCCGACCCGTCGCGCGCCGCGACCGCCCGGCCGATGAACCAGCGGTAGACCCCGTCGGCCCGCCGGAGCCGGCACTGGCTCTCGTACGGCTCGCCCGTGCGGAGCGCCTGCCGCCACGTCTCGATCGCCGGCTCGTGCTCCTCGGGGTGGATGATCCGGCTCCAGCCCTCGCCCCCCGTGTCCTCGGCCGTCAGCCCCGTGTAGTCGTACCAGCGCTGGTTGAAGTACTCGTGATGGCCGTCCGGGCGGTTGGTCCACACGAGCTGCGGCATCGTCTCGGCGAGCAGCCGGAACTGCGCCTCGCTGTGCTTCAGCTCCTCCGCGAGCGTCTCGACCTCCTTGCGCACCGTGACCTCGCGCTCGAAGAGCAGCGCGTTGTCGACGCTGAGGGCGGCGCGCCGGGCGAGCTCCTCGGCGAACTGCACGTCCGCCTTCGTGTAGCGCCGGCCCGACTCCGCGTGCGCGAGCGTGATCGCGCCGAGGACGCGCCCGCGCGCCGCCAGCGGCACGACCAGGTACGACCGGAGGCCGAGCTGGCGCGCCATCCGGAGGTGCTCCTCGTCCCGCGCGTTATCGACGATCAACGCGTCCGGGATGTCGTGGGCCCACTCGGTCTCGCCGGTCCGGAGCACCTTCGGCACCCCGCGGTTCGCCCCGGGATCGACGGGGTACCTCTCCTCGATCTGCCGGACGAGCGTCACCTTCTCGGGGTCGGTGTGCTGGACGGCGACGCGCTGGATGACGCCGTCCTGCGCCTGGATGTCCACCGCGCACCAGTCGGCGAGGAGCGGGACGATGAGCCGGGCGAGCTGCCCGAGCGTCACGCGGAAATCGAGCGAGGAGGAGAGGATCTCGCCCGCGCCCGCGAGCAGGCTGACGTTGGCCTCGGCGCGCTTGCGCTCGCTGATGTTGAGCACGTAAGTGAGGTTGCGCCGCTGCGTCTCGATGCGGGCGGAGCCGACGAGGACCGCCACGCGCTTGCCGTCCTTGCGGATGTACTCCTTCTCGAACTGCTTCGTGGCCCCGTGGACGCTCAGCTCGTGGACCGCGTCGCGATGCACGTGCTCGTACTCCGGGGGGGAGAGCTGCTGCCAGGTGAGCAAGCCCGCCTTGAGGTCCTCGCGGGTGTAGCCGACCATCGAGAGGAAGCAGTCGTTCGCCTCGATCACGCGCCCTTCGTAGTCGCTGAAGAGCAGGCCCATCATGCTGGTGTCCATGATGCGCCGGAACACCTCGTCGCTCGCCTGGCGCTCCAGCTGGCGGAGCGCCGCCTCCTGCCGCTTGATCTGCTCGGCCCTGCGGTGCAGCTCGACGAAGACGGCCACCTTGGCGCGGAGGATGTCGGGATTGAACGGCTTGACGACATAATCGACCGCGCCCTCGCGGTAGCCGCGATACAATCGATCTTCGTCCTCCGGCAGCCCCGAGATGAAGATAATCGGCGTGTGCCTCGCCTGATCGAGCCCCCTCACGCGAGCGGCCGTCTCGAAGCCGTCGATACCGCGCATCTTCACGTCCATGAGGATGAGCGCGAACTCCTCGCGGGTGAGGTGTTCGAGCGCCTCCTCGCCGGATTGCGCGGTGACGAGCCGCTGGCGCAGCGAATCGAGCACGGCCTCGAGGGCGAGGAGGTTCGGGCGGTGATCGTCGACGAGCAGAATGCTCGCGACGGGCTCGGAAGGCGTGGAGGGGAGGGGGGCGCCAGGCGGGAGAGGGGCCTTCTTCTCGTAAGGGCTCAGCCCTGGCCTTCTGTCGGGCATAACAATGACGGTTAACGGCGCCCGGACCGTCTGGCAAGCGAAAGCGGCGCTCGCACGGCAGCGGCGGATTCTCCAGCATCCCGGCCACCGCGTCGCACCGCGCCGCGCGGCGCCGGGCCCCGGAACGCCACGCTGAGGCGATCCGGCACGCGCGGCGAGCGGCGCGACAGGCCCCGGCGTCGCGATGCGCCGCGGCAGCCGGCCGCGCGTGGCTGGCATGGAGCCTGCTGGATGTGCCGCCGAGGGAGCACCTATGCGATTCGGACTCAAGCTGGCTTCGTTCGTCGGCGCGCTTGGCGGAGCGCTCGTGGGCGCGCTGCCGCCGTCGCCGGCGAGCGCGGCCGACGGGGCGGGGCTCTACGCGCTCCCGCCGGGCCGGTCCGAGGCGTCGGTGCGCGCCGCGATCCAGGCGGCGGAGCCGCCCGCGACGTCTCGAGGGACGTTCGTGGCGCTTGTCGAGCGCACGATGGTGGCCGCCTTCGCGCCGCCTCCGGCCGAGATGCGCGTGGCGCCCCTCGTGAGCCGAGGCGGCGGCGGCGGGCTCCGCCTCGTGCTGCCCATGTGCGAAGAAGGCTGTTCGCGTTACGCGTCGCGCGGAGTGCTCCTCGTCACGCAAAGGATGCCCGACTCGCCGATGGCCTGGCTCGCTGCGGTGAGCAACCGCGGCGCGCGCTCGCCCGAGGGGCCGCCCGGCCTCGCGGCCCTGCGGGAGGAGGCCCGCAGCGCGCGCGCAAAGGTGCCTCAGGAGGAGGAGAGCGCGCTGCCCGAGTAGGCGCGCGGGCGAGGCGGCGAGCGCGCGTCCGCGGGGAACCCGCCTGTCCACCGCGACCGCCGAGCTGGCTTGAGGGGGAACAGCCGAGTCGCGACGGCGGTAGGCGGGCGCCACCTTTCGGGAGAGTGGAGTCGGCGGACTCAGCAGCTCACGGTGAGACGGTGGTAGACGCGACCGCGTCGTGGAGGGCGCGAAACATCGCCGCGAGCTTCTCCGGCTGGTAGCTGGCGTTGAGCCCGCTCGGATTCGGCAGCACCCAGAGCCTCGTCGCTTCGAGCGTCTCCGGCTGCGGGCCGGGCGCGGCGTGGGGCCTGCCGAAAGCGCTCCGGTAGGCGCCGATCCCGAGCACGGCCAGGAAGCGGGGGCGGTAGCGACGCACCTTGGCGGCGAGCCGTTGCCCCCCGGCGGCGAGCTCGTCGGTGGATAGCTCATCGGCCGATGCGGTCGCTCGCTCGACCATATTGGTGATCCCGTAACCGAGCGCCAGCAACTCGCGCTCCTCGGAGGGAGCGAGCACGCGGTCGGTGAACCCGCCAGCGTGCAGCGCCGGCCAGAACCGGTTGCCGGGGCGGGCGAAGTTGTGCCCGACGGCGGCCGTGTAGAGGCCCGGGTTGATGCCGCAAAAGAGGACGCGGAGGTCGGGGGCGATGACGTCCGGCACCGTCTTGCCGGCGGCGGCGAGGAGCTCTTCGCGGGTGGGCCTTCGAGGTCGCTGAGGGGTGGGCACGGCTCTCCGGGCGGGCGCAGGGCGCCGCGGGCCGCAGCTTACGACGGGGCGCGAGGGGGAGAGCGCGGCTGTCGGCTGGGGGAGGCAGATCGGCTCTGGACGGGGGCGGCACAGCGGATACCGTCGTGTCTTCCCCGATGCTGGCGCGCTCGCTCGGTCTGCTCACGGCGCTCCTCGCGGCCGCCTGCGCGCTCGCGCCCGAGCCGGCCCCTGCGCGCGGCGCTGCGGGGGCCGCTCGGTCTGCGCAGGATGCGCGTGTGTCGGGCGTGTCGGGGGCGCCGGGCGCGTGGGGCGGATCGGGCGCGGCAGGCGCGGCGCCGGCGGGGGCTCGCTATGTCCAGGGGCTCGCGTTCCAGGGGCTCGCGGACGGCGTGTTCCGCGTGACCCACGGCGGACCGGACGCGGCCGTCGTGGACCGCGTCGTCGCGGCCGGCGCGCGGCTCGAGCTCGGCGGGGGCGGGCGTGTCGTCGCGGCGGCGTGGGAGCCCGATCTGTGGGCGTCCGGCGATCCCGTCGTCGGGTCGCTCGCGGTCGCGCCCCACCTCGGCGGGGGCTTCCTGCACTGGACCCGGCGCAGGGCGTTCCGGTCGCGCGGCTTCACGGGGCCGCTCGCAGAGGTGGCGATCGGCGGCGGCGCCCGCGCCGTGCGGGGCGCCCGGAACGGCCTGCACGGCGTCGTGATCTTCACGGAGCAGGGGCCGCGGGCGCTCCTGCCGGGCGAGGATCGCGGCCGAGCGCTCGATTCGCCGGCGATCCACGATCTCGCCGCGCTGGACGCGGCGCGCGCGGCGCGCCTCGACGTCTTCGGCCGCGCGGCGACGACCGTGGACGGCGGCAGGACATGGAGCGATGTCGGCCGGCGGATCGGCCTCGCCTCGCGCGGCCTCGTCGTCGCGCCGGACGCGCTCTGGCTCGGCACGACGCTCGGGCGCGTGGCCGTGCTGCCGGACGGGTCGCTCGGGCGCCCCGACGGCGATCTCCGCGCGATGTCGCCGGGCGGCTCGTTCCAGCTGCTCTTCGCGGACCCCCGGGCCGGCGAGCGCGGGGGGCTGGCCCTCGAGGAGCGCGCGCCGCTCGCGCTCCTCGAGGCGGCCGTCTCCGCCGGCGCGCTCCTGCCGGACGGGACGGCGCTCGGGGTGTTCGAGGGCGGGGTCGCGCGGATCGACGCGCGCACGGGGGCGACGCGCGAGCGGCTCGCCGGCTGGTTTCCGGACGGGCTGGACTGCGCGCCGATGCGCGCGGAGGACGGGCTGCTCTTCCTGTGCGCGTGGGACGACTTCGAGGGCTACGGCAGCTACGTCCTGCGCTCGGAGCGCGGCGAGGCGCCGCGGGTGGAGCGCGCCTTCAGCGACGAGGGGTTCTTCGTGGCCGACGACGGCGGCGCGCTCGGCTACGTCGGCGGCTGCTCGGCGTCTCCGCGGCTCGTGAGCGACGAGGAGCGCGATCGCCGTTACGGAGCGGTCGTGGTTTCGCCGAGGATCTGCGTGCGCCGCGGCGCGGGCGCGTGGGTGGAGCACGCCGTCGAGATCGGCGAGGCGGAGGCGCTGGTCGGCTGGGCGCCGCGCCGGGACGGGAGCGCTGTCGCGCTGCTGCAGGGCGAGCGCGACGCGCTGCCGGCGCCGGTCGGCGCGCCGCTGGGCCGCGACGAGGGGGGCGTGCGGGTCGTGCAGCTGCGCGGGCATCTCCCCGGCTGGTACTGGACGCCGCCTCCGCGGGACGGGGCGCGGGTGCTCGTCGACCGGCGCTTCCGTGCGCGCGAGGACGGCGGGGTCGACGGGTGGCTGTCGTCGGTCGAGTGGCCCGATCCCGTCAGGCAAGCGAGCCTGGGCGTCTCGATCGCGGCGGACGGGGCGATCGAGACGCACGCCTTGCCGCAGGATCCGGCGGGGATGGTGGTGACCGGCGATCACGGCGTGCTCGTCACGCGCGGCGCGGAGCTCCACGAGACGCTCGATCACGGCCGGACGTGGCGCGCCGCGGGGCGTTCGCCGGTGCCACCGTCGTCGTTCCAGGGCGCGTGCTCCGCGCTCGGCTGCGCGCTGGCCGGCGTGGTGGTGCGGCTCGGCTGGGGCGCGGGCGAGCTGTCGCCGGACGTCGCCCCCGCGCCGGGCCCGGGCTGCGGGCTCGCGGAGGCGAGCGGGGCGGGCGCAGGCGCAGGCGCTGCGGCTTGCCCGAGCGGAGGCGGCCGGCCGCAGGAGACGACGGCAGGGCTGCCGGTGCTGTCGTGCGCGCCGGTCGGCCTGCCGGCGCCGCTCCCGCGCGCCGCGCCCGCGGCCGGCGCGGAGCGATGGACCGTGTCGACGCCGTACGGCGAGACGCTGGAGATCGTCGCTGACGCGCCGGCGTCCGAGCGCGCCACGCCGCCGCCCGAGGAGGCGCCGCCGCCCGAGGGGGCGCCGCCGCCCGAGGACGCGGCGCCGGGGAAGGGCGGCCCGAAGGCCGCGGCGCTGCGGACGCACAGCGCGCTGTTTCGCCTTCCGTTCGACCTGCGCGGCGAGGTGCTGCGGCTGAACGCGACCGAGCTCGCGCTGAGCGGCAGGCGCGGCGCGCAGCGGGCCACCTCGGTGCCGGTGCTCGCCGCGGGCGGCGAGACGGCGCTGCTCGTCCTCGCCGAGGTGGGCGAGCTGCTGCTCGGCCCCGGGGGCGCGCGGGCGCTCCCGGCGTTCGAGCCGCGCCGGAGCCCGGCGGACGCCTCCGCGGGGCAGGCCCCCGGTCTGCTGCTCGGCCCGGGCCGCGCCCTCGTGCTCGGCGAGCACCGGCGCCGCGCGGCCATCGAGGAGCACACGCCGGAGCCCCGGCAGCCCGCGCGCATCGTGGGGCTCGACCGCGAGGAGCTGCGGGGCCGGCCGATGGCGCTGGCCCGGCGCGACGACGGCGAGACCGGCGTGCTGGTGCTCGACGGCCCGGCCCCCGAGACCGCAGGGGCCGCGGTGCTCGACCGCACGGCCGCGACGGCGGGCGAGGTGGTCCCGCTCGCGCCGTGGTCGACGCTGACCGCCGCGAGCGACGCGCGCTGTCGCGCCATGCGGGGCGCGTGGCGCGCGCTCGTGGCGCTCGATCCGGAGAGCGCGCTGCGCCTCGATCGGAGGGCGTTGCCCGCGATCGCCCCCGGGAACCAGGGCATCGCGCAGGTGCGCTGGGGGCGCGAGCGCGTCTGTCTCGAAGCGCTGCACCTCGCGGTCGCCGACTCGCGGCGGCGCGGCGAGGCGGCGGCGGGCGCGGCGCTGATCGCGCGGTGGACGGCGCCGCGCGGGCAGGGGAGCGGGGAGGGAGGCGGAGAAGGTGTGTTGCGGACCGCGTCGACGATGCAGCGCCTGACGTGCGCTGCGGGCGCCCGGTCGGGCGACGAGTGAGGCGCGGGGCCGCCGACCCGCGCTCCTCGGGCGCGCTCTCCCGCGCGCTCGGCCGGCTATCGCTCGTCGCCGCGCCGGCGCTCGCGGCCTGCGGGGCGGCCGAGCCGGCGCCCGCGCCGCCCGGCGCACCCGAGCCGCCTCGCGGCGCGTCCTCCGTCGTCATGCTCGGCCCTGCCCGGTACGTCGCGCCGCCGGCGCAGGGCCTCGTCGAGCGCGTGGTCATCGGCGGCGAGGAGGTCGGCAGGGCGGTCGTCAACGGCCAGCGCGTCGAGCTGCACGGCCTCGAGCGGATCGAGCCGCTCGGCGCCGACGGCCTGGGGCTCGCCGGCGGCGCAGCGTTCCCCGTCTGGGCTCAGGCCAGCGCGCCGGCCGGGCCGCGCTACGTGTTCTGGAGCGGCGGCGAGATCACCACGGCGACCACGTTTGCCGGGGAGCTCCGCGAGCGCGCGACCTTGCCGGGCAGCGTCGCCGGCGTGTTCCCGTGGCTGGACGGCATCGGCCTGATCACGTCGGTCGGGAGCTTCGTCGTCCAGGGCGCGAGCGGCGCGCTGCGGCCGCTCGGCCTGCCGTCCATCGTCGCGGCCGCGGCCGCCGGCGAGCGCCGCGCGCTCGGCCTGACCGTCTTCGGGCGCGCGCTCCTCACGCTGGACGCGGGCGCTTCCTACCGCGACGTCACCGCGGAGCTCGGCGGTGCGATCGCGCTCGATGTCCGCGGCGAGGAGATCGTCGTCTCGCTCCTCGGCGGCCTCGAGCGCGCCGTCGATCCGAGCGGCCGCATCGGCGAGCCCCGCGCCCCGCGCGCGCGGCCGCCGGCCGGCGTCGACGCCGGGTGGCTCCCCGGCGCCCCCTTCGATCAGCTCGCGGACGCCGTGGCCTCGGGCCTGCCGCTCGCCGACGGCGGGGCGGTGATCGCCGCGGATGGCTCCATCGGCCGCATCGATCTCGCGACCGGTCGCGCCTCGTCCGTCGCGCCGTTGCCGCCCGGCAGCGGCCAGTGCGCGCCGTTTCGCGCGAGCGACGCGCTGCTCGCCGTCTGCGCCGGCCCGGATCGCGCGAGCGTCGTGGACGTCGCCAGCGATGCGCGCGCGCCGCGCGCGCTCCGGATCGAGCGCGCGTTCGAGCTCCGGCCCGAGCCGGAGCGGGAGGCCGGCCGCTTCGTCGGCGTGGACGGCGAGGCGCTCGGCTACCTCGGGCCGTGCGAGGGGCTGCCGAAGCCGCGGCTCGACCTCCGCGCGATCTCGCGCGCGGCGTTCGCCGGCGACCCGGCGCCGCGGAGCGCGGTGTTCTGCGTGCGGAGCGGGCCTCTCGTCTGGGTCGAGCACCGCCTCGATCCGGCGGACGCGACCGACGTGCTCGCGTGGATCCCGCGCGGCGGCGGGGGCGCGGTCGCCCTCGTCGCGCGACCGGGCGCGTTCCTGCCGGACGGCGAGCGCGTCGAGGTGCGCGGCGCGCTCCGCGTCGTGCGGATCGCGCGCAGCGAGCCGCCGCTCGTCCTGCCGGCGTACGGCGACGGGCGGCCGGAGCTGCTCTCGCGCGCGCTGTCCGTGCTCGCGGGCGGCGCCATCGAGGGCTGGCTCCCCGTGCAAGGCGCGGCCGGCCTCGCGCCGATCGCGATCGACGCCGCCGGCCGGCTGCGCCGCCTCTCGCTGCCGGCGCGCGCGAGCTCGATCGAGGCGTCGGGCCCGTTCGCGCTCGTCGAGACGGAGGACGGCAGGCTCTTCGAGACGATCGATCGCGGGAGGCGGTGGGCGCCCGTCGCGCCGCCGCCGGGCAGCGCGGCGGCGGGGCTCGCGGGCTGCTCCGCGGTGGGGTGCCGCCTCGGCCCGTTCCTCCGGCTCGGGTGGGCGTCGGCCGCGAGCGGCGGCGGCGGGGCGCCCGGGGCGTCGCTGCCCGATGCGGCCGCGGCGGAGCGGTCCGCCGGGCGTCCGCGGCGCGAGCGCGACGGGTCGGCGCGGCCGCCGGTCCCGCCGCCCATCGCGCGGCTCGCCTGCAGCTTCGCAGGGCCGATCGCCGCCGCGCGCGTGCCGGAGTCGTACGGCTTCGGCGCCGTGGCCACGCCGCCCCTGCGCTCGACGAGCCCGCTGCGGCTCGGCACCCTCGGCGTGCTGACGCTCCCGTCGTTCGGCGGCGCGCAGCCGGCGGCCTTCGCCGACGCGGAGCTCGCCTGGATCGCCCCGCTCGATGTGCGCGCCGAGATCCGCCGCGCGACCGTGCCGCTCGCGAGCGCCGGGCTGCCCCAGCTCGCGTACCGGCCCTACGAGGCGCAGGTCGGGCTCGTGATCGATCGCGACGGCCGCGTGGCCCCCGTCGCGGGCGGCCCGAAGGAGACGTGCCTCGCCGGCCTGCTGGACGCCGCGCGCGTGACGCGGCCGATCGGCGGCTGCGTCCCCCAGCTCTCGGTCGGCGTCGATCTCGGCGATCGCGCGGTGTTCCTCAGCCCCGGGTACGACGGCCTCGCGGTGAGCGCCGTCGATCTGCGCGGGGAGGCGGGGTCCGCGCGCGGGGCGCCGGCGAGCGCGCGACCCGGGGGCAGCGGGCCGCCGCCGGCGCTCCGGGAGCTCCACCGGCAGCGCTCGGCGCGGGCGGCGGCGCAGCAGGCGCGCTTCGCCTTCGGCGCGGGCGTGCGCGCGGGCGCGCCGGTCGCCGTGGCGGTCGCCGGCGACGGCGGCGCGGTGCTCTCGCCTGTCGAGCCCGAGCTCGGCGAGCTGGGCCCCGAGGAGGCGCTCGCGCCGCTCGGCGAGCTCATCGCGGGCAGCGAGCCGTCGTGCGCGCCGCGCCGCGGGGAGGCGCGCGTGGTCCTGCCGTTCGATACGGAGATCGGCCTCGCGCCCGGCGCGCTGCCGGGGATCACCGAGGCCGGGACGGCCGGCGTCGCGGTGATCCGGTGGTCGCGCGATCGCGCGTGCCTCGACGCCGTGGAGCTCACCGTGCGGGACGAGCGCTACGAGGTCGACCTCGGCTTCTACGAGCCGCCCGGCGTCGTGAGGAAGCTCGTCGCGCGCTTCGCGGGGCCGCCGCCCGCGGCCTCGCTCGTCGCGCGCGGCGGGCCGAGCCCCGCGCCCGCGCGGCGGGGCGAGCCGGCGCAGGGCGCTGGTGGAGGCACGCTCGTGCTCGTCCAGCACGGCCAGGAGGTGCGGCAGCCGGTGCAATGCAAGGCGGTCGTGCGGGGGCGCTGAGGCGATCGGGCGTGCTCGCGCTCCGCTCGGCCTTGGCGCGCGGCGGCGGAGCGAGCCGCCTCACGCGGGTCCAGGCCGCGCTCGCTGCGCCCGGGAGGTCCGGCCAGGAGCACGCTGCGGCGTTCGCTCGGATCGTTTACAGTGCGCCGCCTGAGCCCCGCGGGAGGCGCTGAACATGGAACGGCAGAGCGAGCCCAGAGCGATGTCCCCCCGGCCCGCACGGGAGCGCGTCGAGCGCGCGGCCCTCGCCCGGCGGATCGGCGGCGTCCGGGGCGCGAAGCTCGCCGCCGGCGCGCTCTGCTGACGCCGCGGCGCTCGCTCCTGCGCCGCGCCGCCGTCGCTGCCGCCGCGATGCCCTCCCGCGCAGGCGTCCTGCTCGGGCTCGCCCTCGCCGCTGCCTGCAGCGCCGCCCCGGAGCGCGCCCCGCGGCCGGCCGGCCCCCCGGCCTCCGCGCTCTCCGACGCGCCGCCGCTCGCTCCGGCGCGTTACGTGCTCACCGAGGGCGTCGGGGTCCTCTTCGATGCGGCCGCCGCGTCCGGCGAAGGCTCGCCCGCGCCCGGCCGGCAACCGGCGCTCCACGAAGGGATCCGCGTGCTCCTCGAGGGCGGCGTCGTGCTCGCCGCCGCGCCCGCGTCCGAGCTGCTCCGCGGGTTCCGGTCGATCCCGTCGCGGCTCGGGGGTGGGTTCGTCCTGTGGTCCGAGGGCCGCGTCTACCGCGCCGGCGACTTCCTCGGCGCGCTCGCGCCCATCGCCGACGTCGGCGCCCCCGGCGGCGCCCGGCCGTACCTCGACGCGATCCTCGTGCGCAGCGATCGGGGGCTCCTCGAGATCGACCCGTCCACGCTCGCCCTTCGCCGCTTCGGCGCCGCGGGCGTGGTCGACGCGGTGGCCGTCGACGCGCGGCGCGCGGCGCGCCTCGACCTGCTCGGCCGCGCCTCGGTCACGCTCGACGGGGGCGCCACCTGGATCGACGTGCTCGAGACCCACGGGCTCGCCACGACGCTCCTCGAGGAGGGGGGCGGGGAGCTCGCGCTGCTCGGCCCCTCCGGCGGCCCTGCGCTCCGCGTGACCGCCGCCGGCCTCGTGCCTGCCGTGCCCGCTCCGCCGCGCGACGGCCCGAGCCCGTCGCTCCACCTCCCGCTGGCGCAGGACCCGCCGCTCGAGGCCTCCTCGGGCCGCGCGCTCGCCCCGGAGGCGCTCGCGCTGGCCGCGGCCACCGGCGCCCTCCTCCCCGGCGGCAGGCTGCTCGTCGCCCGCAACGGCGGCCTCGCCGTGCTCGCCGCGGCGACGGCCCGGCCCCTCGCCGACGCGGCGATCGAGGGCCTGGACCCGCGCTATGCGCGCTGCCAGCCGTTCCGGGCAGGCGAGGACGTCCTGCTCGCGTGCGCGCACGAGGCCGCCCAGGTGCTCCGGCTCGTGACGACGCTCGCCGCGCCCCGGCTGGAGGCCACGTTCCCGCCCCGCGGCCGCGACCCCGATCCGATCGCGCCCTCGCGGGGGGTGTTCGTCGGCGACGATCGAGGCCGCCTTGCCTTCTCTGGCCGGTGCGGCAGCGCGCCTCCGGGGGTCCACGACTTCCAGGAGAGCCCGGAGGGCGCCGGCTCGCCGGACGGCGAGCGGTCGCCCTGGCCTTCTGCGCTGCCGCCGCCGGACGAGCCGCCCTCCGCGATGGCGCGCGGCTCGTCCGGCAGCGGCGAGCCCGCCGAGGACCACGTCGCGCGCGTGTGCGTGCGCACCGGCGGCGGCCGCTGGGTCGAGCGCCGGCTCGAGGGCGAGGAGGCCGCCCGCCTCTACCGCTGGATCGCCGGTGAGCGTGGGACCGTGACCGCGCTCGTGCTGGAGGCGCCGAGGGGGCCGGGAACGCCGACCGCCGAGGCGGGAGCGCGGCGCCCGCCGCCCGCCGAGGGGGAAGCGCCGCGACCGCGGACCGCCGGGGAGGAAGCGCCGCGCACGTCGCCTCCCGTCTCGCGCGACCGCGAGCCTCTTCCCGCGAGCCCGTCCGAGGGCGTCCGCGTGATCCGCGTGCGCGAGCGCGACCCGGCGCTCGCCGGCGGCGTCTTCCCGGCGCTTGCCGACCCCGCCTCGCCGCGCCTCGTCGACACCGACTTCTGGGAGGACGACGACGGCGCCGTGCGCGGCTGGCTCCACCTACCCGACGCGGCCGGCGGCGCCTCGCCGGACCGCGCGGCGCTGCCCGGGGAAGGCGCGCCCGGACCCGCCGCGCGCCTCCTCTCGCGCCGCCGCGGCGGCCGCATCGCCGGCGTGCGCATCGACCCGCGCGGCGGCATCGCCGTCTATCCCCTCCCGGCCGCCGTCGCGCACGTCGTCGCCGGCGGCCGGTTCGCGCTCGCCGCCACCGGCGACGACCCGCCGGCCTACTTCGAGTCGACCGACGGCGGCCGCTCGTGGCGCCCCGTCGAGGGCCCTCCCGCTCGCCAGATCGAGCCTCCGTTCGACGAGGGCACCCCCTTCGCCTGCTCTCCGATCGGCTGCGCGATGGGCGATCACGGCCTCGTCCGCCTCGGCTGGGGCAGCCCTCCGCCGCCGCCGCGCAGCGCGCCGCCGCCCTACGCCCCCGCGGCGGGCCCCGCGCCCCGGACCGCCCCTCCGCCGCTCGTCTCCTGCCGTCTCGACGGCGACCCTCCGTCCTTCCCGCCCCCTGCCGCCCTCCCGGTGGCGCCCCCCCCGGCTCGTCCCGTTCCGGGCCGCGCCTCCCGCATCGCGCTCGCAGCGCCGGGCGCCCCCGCGGCGGCCCGGCTCTTCGGCGGCGCGCCCCCGGCCGTCTCGCTGTGGACCGCCCCGTTCTCCCCCCTGGGCACGCTCCGCGACGGCGTCTTCACCGCCAGCGTGCTCCAGCCGTTCGCGACCGCCGCCGCCCCGCGCCGCCTGTCCCTCCGCGACCGCTCGCTCGCCGCGGCGTCCGGCGCCGCCTTCCCCGTGTTGCTCGCGCCCGGCGCCGGAGCGCCCGTGGATCTGCTGCTGCTCTTCGACGCCAGCGGGCCGCAGGGGCGGCGCGGCCTCCGCGTGCGCGCGGGCGGCGCGCCCCCGGCGCTGCTGCCGTTCGACCACGCCGGCACGATCGCCGCCGCGGCCGAGCTGCCGGGCGGCGACCTGCTCGCCTTCGACGCCGGCAAGCGGACCCTCCTCCTCGTCACGCGGCGGGCCACCCTCCCGGTCGCCGGGCTCGCGCCTGTCCCCGATGTCGCGGGCGCCCGGCTCACCCTCGGCCGGCGGCTCGACGCCCCCGGCCTTGTGCTCGTCGGCTACTCCGTCGCCTCGGGGGAGGTGGTCGCCGGGCCGCTCGACGTCGCCCGGGGTCAGGTCGGCCCCCTCGAGCCGCTCGGATCCCTCGCGTCGCTCGCCGAGATCGGCGCCGGCGACTGCGGCGGCGCTCGGCCGTCCCACCGGTTCATCGCCGAGCTGCCCGTCACGCTCCGGGTGGCGTCGAGGAGCGGGACCCCGCTGCTCGAGGAGGACGCCCCCGGAGCCGCGCTGCTCGCCGGCGGCGGCGGCGCGCTGTGCGTCGAGGCGATCGAGATCCGCGCCGCTGCCCGGGGCGCGCAGGACCTCGGCGCGGTGTTCGGCCCCGGCGGGGCCGCGGCCCTCCGCGGCGGCGGCGCGCGGCTCCGCTGCGAGCTCCTGCCGGACCGGCCCTGACGCGCGGCGCGTCCCCGGAAACTCCGCCCCGGCGGACCACCGTGCTAGGGTCGGCCCATGCCCGCCCTTCGATCTTTGGCCTTGCCGATGGCAGTGGCCGCGTCGATGCTCGGCCCGCTGACCGCTTGCTCCGAGCGGCCTACGAGCTTTCCCGATCGCGACGGCGTCATCGCCGCCCAGGCCGAGTGGTGCGCCGCGCTCGCCAAGCTCCAGCGCGCCGGCGCGTCCTGGGAGCACCTCAACGCGTGCAAGGCCGCCTACCCGACCTCCTCGCCCACCTATCTCCGTGCGATGACGAGCTGCTTCTCGCGGCGGATGGAGGCCTCCACCGAGAGCTCGCCTGACCGGAGCCAGATCATCCTCGAGTGCAACGACGAGGTGGCCGTCAAGATCAACCCGGACGAGCCGACGGCGAAGCCCGTCATCGACTCCCGCTGCGCGCGCATGGCCCGCTGCGAGAAGATCCCCGTCGCCGACTGCAAGGCCGCGTTCAGCAAGCTCGAGACGGCCCAGCGCGCGATGTTCACCTCGATCTACAACGGCGCCGGCCGCTACGAGATCATCGACTGCCTCGACAACGCGAGCTGCACCGACAACGAGGAGGCGGGCCGCCAGGCCTGTTACAAGCCCACCTCCGACGAGCTGCTCTGGTTCCCGGACTGAGCCCGCGCTCCCGGCGGACGCCGGGCGCGCCAGCGGACCGCACCCGCGGCCGCGGAGTGCCCGCGCCGCCGGCCCCTCGTCCGCGCCGCCGGCCTCCTTAGTCCGCGCCGCTGGCCCTCTCGTCCGCGCCTCGTTTCCAAGAAATCCCTGGTAGCGTGCTGCGCATGCGAACCGCCCGACCTCGAACCGGTCACCTCTCTCAGCCCGGCGCGCGACGTCAGCGCGCCGAGCGTTCTCACGCCCGCCCCGCCCACGCCCGCTCCGGAGCGGCGCGCCGCCTCGCCGGAGGCGGCCGCGGGCTCCTGCTCGCGCGCGTCGTCGCGGCCGCGCTCGCCCTGATCGGGGCGTGGTTGCCCGCGACCGCGGCGCACGCGGCGGGCACCGTCACCATCGCCGATCGCGCGCCCCAGGAGGACGGCGGCCGCTGGAAGCTCAAGATGACGATCAACTACGGAGGGACGCCGCACCTCTCGCACATCCCGATGCTGTTCTCGTTCACGCCGACGATGCACTACGAGCGAGCGCTCACCGACCAGTCGCCCGAGAAGCCGATCCTGAACCGCATCCCGCTCCAGAACCAGCAGTCGATCAACGAGAGCATGGACGTCGGCTTCTCCGACGGCAGCGGCAAGGTCTTCAAGATCACCAAGTTCGACTTCGTCCTCCGGCGCGATCGCGGCTTCGAGGCCGGCGAGTACGAGCTCGTGATCAAGCGCGCGAGCGACGGCGTGCAGATGGGGCAGAAGCAGAAGATCACCCTGAAGGGCGACAACGAGATCATGGATCGCCGCGCGATCGTCTTCACCGGCGAGAAGAAGAAGAAGAAGGACGACAAGGCGGCCGGCGCCGAGACCGAGAAGAGCGACGAGGCCGAGAAGGAGCCCGCGTCCGACGCCGAGCCCGCGTCCGACCCCGCGGAGGCGGAGGCGCCCTCCGACGCCGAGCTCCCGCCCGACGAGGCGCCGCCCCCGGTCTCGCCGAAGCAGGGCGGCTGCGGCTGCCGGCTCTCGCCCGAGGAGGCCGCGACGCCCCTCGCCTTGCCGCTCGTCGCCCTGGGCGCGGCGGCCGCGATCGCGCGAAGGCGCCGCGCGCGCCGCGGCTAGCGTCGCACGCCGCGGCCGGGCGCACGCCGCGGCCGGGCGCACGCCGCGATCTGTCGCAGCGCGCGCCGATCGCCCGCGCCCGCAGCCCGGGCGGACGGATCTCTGCGAGACAGCCTCTGCGCTGGACGGCGCGCGTGGCCTCGGCCCGCGGCGCCCGCACCTCGTGATCTCCCTTGCAGGGACCACCCGAGCCCGCAGACAATCCCTCTGCCGACGCCGACTGCCCGCGACTCCCTCGCGGGCCCGCCGTCGCCAATCCAATCGATGAGCTCCCTAGTCCCTGCCCACCAGCACCCCCTGCTGTACGCGGTCTTCGTGCGCGTCTGGCTCCATGAGCTCTCGCGCGCCGCCAAGGCCAGGGTGACGCTCGCCAGCGTGCCCGACGCGGCGCTCGACCGGCTCGCCGCGCTCGGCGTCGACTACGTGTACCTGATGGGCGTCTGGACGCTCGGCCAGGAGGGCCCGCGCCTCTCGCTCACGCACCCCGACCTGCGCGCCGAGTACGATCGCGTGCTGCCGGACTGGACCGAGGCCGACGTGGCCGGCTCCCCGTTCGCCGTCGCGCGGTACGAGGTGAGCCCCGCGTTCGGCGGCGACGCCGCGCTCGCGGATCTGCGCCGGCGCCTCGCGGCGCGCGGCATCGGGATCCTCCTTGACTTCGTCCCCAACCACGTCGCGCGCGACCACCACTGGGTCAAGGAGAAGCCCGAGTGCTTCATCGTCGGCGACGACGGCGCTCCGCTCAGCGGGCGTGACCCCTACATCCCGCCGTGGCCTGACACCGCCCAGCTCGACTACCGCCTCGCGGCGACGCGCGCCGCCTCCACCGAGGCGCTCCGCAGCGTCGCGTCGCGCTGCGACGGCGTCCGCTGCGACATGGCCATGCTGGTGATCGACGACATCTTCCGGCACACGTGGGCCAAGCGGCCGCCCGCAGCGCGAAAGGCCGAGGCCACCGGCGAGTTCTGGGCGGAGGCCATCGACGCCGTCCGCCGCGACCACCCGAGCTTCGTCTTCATCGCCGAGGCGTTCTGGGATCTCGAGTGGCGGCTGCAGATGCTCGGGTTCGACTACACCTTCGACAAGAGCCTTTACGATCGGCTGAGCCACGCCTCCGCGTCCTCGGTCCGCGGCCACCTCGCGGCCACGCCGGACTACCAGCGGCGGAGCGTCCGCTTCATCGAGCACCACGACGAGCCGCGCATCGCGGCCGTGCTCCCGCCGGACCGGCGCCGGGCCGCGGAGTTCATCGCCGCGACGGTGCCCGGCATGCGGTTCATCCACCACGGCCAGCTCGAGGGGCGCACGGTGCGCGCCTCGCTGCACCTCGCCCGCGCCCCCGAGGAGCCGGTCGATCAGGCGTGCCTCGCCTTCCACGAGCGGCTCCTCGCCGCGGTGCGTCGTCCCATCCTGCGCACCGGGAGCTTCGCCACGCTCACCCCGCGCGGCCCGGGCGCCGACGCGTTCGTCGCCTACCGGTGGGAGCCGCTCCCGGCCTGCGGCGCGCCCCGCAGCGCGGCGCCGCTCGTGGCGGTGGTCAACTTCGCCCCGTCGCGCAGCGGGTGCCGCATCCCGCTCGACCTCGCCGGCATCGCGGGCCGCAAGGTCCTGCTCGTCGATCTCATGACCGGCAACGAGCACCCGCGCGACGGCGACGAGCTCGTCGATCTGTCGCGCGGCCTCGGCGTCGAGCTCCCCGCGTACGGCATCCACCTCTTCGAGATCCGGCGCTGAGCGGCCGGCGCGCCCGGGTCGGTCCGAGCTCGGAGGTCCTCATGTCGGATGCCGGCGCCGCCGCGCCTTTCCGCCTCATCACCATCCCTTTCAGCCACTACTGCGAGAAGGCGCGGTGGGCGCTCGACCGCGCCGGCGTGCCGTACCGGGAGGACGCCTACCTCCCGCTCGCCCACGCGCTCCCGTCGCTGCGCGCGGGCGGGCGCCGCTCCGTGCCGGTGCTCGTCACGCGGGCGGGGGCGCTCGGCGACTCGACCGACATCCTGCGCTACGCCGACGCGTTCGTCCCGTCGGAGCACGCGCTCTTCCTCGGCGAGCCCGACGCGCGCCGCGCCGAGGTCGAGGCGCTCGAGGAGCGCTTCGACCGCGAGCTCGGCCCCGCCGTCCGCCGCGTCGTGTATTTCCACCTCCTGCCCGACGAGGAGGCCGCGTTCGCCTTGATGAGCGGGTCGTTCCGCTCGCTCGAGGGCGCCGGCGCGGCGCCGCGTTTCTGGCTCGGGCGCGGCGCCTTTCGCGCCTACTTCCCTGTCGCGCGCGCGGTCATGAGGCGCGCGATGCGCATCGACGCTGTCGGCGCCGAGCGCTCGCGGGGCAAGATCCGCGCGGTCTTCGACGCGGTGAACGAGCGCCTGCGCGACGGGCGCCCGTTCCTCGTCGGCGACCGGTTCTCGGCCGCCGATCTCGCGTTCGCCGCGCTCGCCGCGCCGCTGCTCGTGCCCGAGCGCCACCCGGTGCCCCTCCCGCTGCCCGGCGCGCTGCCGTCCGGCCTCCGCGACCTCGCCGAGTCGCTCCGCGACGAGCCGGCCGGCGTGTTCGTCCAGCGCCTGTACCGCGAGCAGCGGCACCGGAAGGCCGGGCTCCACGCCGGCGGGTGACGCACGGCGCCGCCGCCGCGCTCACCCGCGCGCCGCCGCCGCGCTCACCCGCGCGCCGCCGCCGCGCTCACCCGCGCGCCGGCACGCTCGCGAGCAGGTCCCGCACCGCCGGCCCTGCCTTCAGCGGCTCGCGGTGCGCCCCGAAGTGCCGCGCGTGATCCCGGACCGCCCCGATCGCCGCCTCGGGGGCGAGGCCGTGCCGGGCGCGCAGCCACGCCGCCAGCACGATGCCCGCGCGGCCCGCGCCGGAGGCGCAGTGCACAACGATCGGCGCGCCGCCGGCCTCCGCGCGCCGGAGCGCGACGAGCGCCTGCTCCAGCGCGTCGGGCGAGGGGATCGCGCCCCCCTCGAGCGGCACGTGCGTCACCCGGAGGAACTCGCGCTGGTAGCGGCTGACGAGCGGGACCCGGTGGAGCGCCAGCTCTCCCTCGTCGAGCAGGCACAGCACCTCGCGCATGCCGTGCCGCGCCATGAAGCCGAGCCACGCCTCGACGGGGCCGTCGCTCGGATCGGGCTGCTGCGCGGCGCCCGGCGTCGGGGCCACGGACGAGCGGATCCCGGAGGCCGACCACAGCGCCATCCCGAAGCCGGGGCGCTCCGCGCCGTGCACGACCCTGTCGAGCGGCGACGCGGACGCGAAGTTGAAGGGGACCGGCGTCGACTGCTCGCGCTCGCTCCGGTAGAAGAGCTCGAACTCCGCGACGGAGGCCTCGAGCTCGGGGTCGTCGATCGAGCCCGGCCGCGCGCGTCGCACCTCGTGGATGGCCTCGGCCGGCGACCGGCCCAGCGACACGAGGCGGCACGCGAGCACCACCCCGGTGCGTCCGATGCCGCCCTCTCCGTGCACGACGATCGGCCGCGGCGCCCGGTCGAGGAACGCCACGGCGCGCAGGAGGTCCACGCTCGGGATGCGCGTGAAGTCTGCGAGCGGGCAGTGCAGGTGGACGAGCGAGCCGAGCGCGTGCGGCGGCGGCGCCCGCCGCGAGAGCGACACGATGCTGCGGAAGCCGAGCTCCGCGAGCTCCTCGACCGCCCGCGGCGCGTGGGGGTACGCCATGCCGGCGAGCTCGCCGGGGATGACGAAGGAGAAATGTTCGAGCTCACTCATGGCCGCCGCCTGGCGCGCACAGGGTCGTGGCCTGCGCCTCGCGGTAGGGGGTCTGCCCGCATCGGCCCTGGAGGTCGCAGCTCGCCCCGTCCCCTGTCGTCTCTTCGCGGACCGACGCGGCAGGGCGCTGCTCCGGGCCGTCGCGCGTTGGTTGCGCGCTGCGTCCTCGGGCGAGCGAGGCGCCGGGCGGGGCGGTGGCGGCGAGGCTGCGGACCGCCGGGAGCGTGGGCCTGGGCGCGAGAGCATTCCTCATGGTGGGTCCGCATTGTAACGGTACTTCACGGCCGCTTGGCAGCCGTCACGGCAAGCCCGGTTCGTCCTGGTCGCGGCGGGAGCGGTGAGCCGGTGGTGGCCTGACCTACCCCGCAGTGAATCCCATGAAGGCGGGAAGGCAGGAAGATCATTGAGCTTTTCCTCCCGCCTTCCCGCCTTCCTGTTCAAATCCGGCCACCCCCGGGGAGCGGGGCAGGAGCGGCGGGGCCGAGCCGCGACGATCGCACGTCGCTCCTGGTTCCCTCGGCACGGTCCGGCGTGTATGAAGGGCCCGTGGTCCGCTACTCCCCCGCCCGGACGGCGATCCTGCGCCCCCTGATGCTCGTCGCGCTCGGGCTCGGGTCGGCCTGCAGCGGCGCCGCGTCTCCGGCGCCGGCGCTCCCCGGCGGAGAGGCGCCCGCGCCCCTGGCGGCGCCCGCGGCCCCCCGGCCTCAGGCGGCTCCCCCGCAGGAGGCGCCTCCCAGCGTGGCCGAGGCGCAGGCCTTCCTGGCCGGCGTCGACCGGGAGCTGCGCAGGCTGCGGCTCCAGGCCGCGCGCGCGGCGTGGGTCAACCAGACCTTCATCACGGACGACACCGACGCGCTCTCCGCCTCCGCCGAGGAGGCGAGCATGGAGTACCTCAACCGCGCGATGAAGGCGGCGAGGCGCTTCGATGGTCTCGCGCTGCCCGCGGAGCTCGCCCGCCAGCTGACGCTCCTCAAGATCTCGACCACCCTGCCGGCGCCGAGCGACCCGGCCGAGCGCGCGGAGCTGGCCGCGCTCTCGGTCGAGATGACGAGCCTCTACGGCAAGGGCAAGTACTGCCCGGAGGGCAAGCCGGGACGCGCCGCGCCGGCGGGCGCGGCGGCGCCGAAGTGCCTCGCGCTCGACGAGCTCTCCAACGTCCTGAAGACCAGCCGCAAGTGGGACGAGCTGCTCGATGCGTGGGCGGGCTGGCACGCGATCGCCCCGCCGCTCCGCCCGAAGTTCGAGCGCTACGTCGCCCTCGGCAACAAGGGGGCCGCGGAGGTCGGCTTTTCGGACGTCGGCGCGCTCTGGCGGGCCGGGTACGACATGCCCCCCGAGGCGTTCGAGGCCGAGACCGAGCGGCTCTGGGGCAAGCTGAAGCCGCTCTATGACGAGCTGCATTGCTACGTGCGCGCCAGGCTGCGCGCGACCCACGGGAAGGACAGGATCGGCGACAAGGCCCCGATCCCGGCGCACGTGCTCGGCAACATGTGGGCGCAGGAGTGGTCGAACGTCTACGCGCTCATGGAGCCGTACAAGGGCCAGCCCTCGCTCGACGTGACGCGCAAGATCAAGGCGAAGAAGCTCGACGAGAAGCAGATGGTCTCGCTCGGCGAGCGGTTCTTCACCTCGCTCGGCTTCGACCCGCTGCCGGCGACGTTCTGGGAGCGGTCGCTGCTCAAGAAGCCCGTCGATCGCGAGGTCGTCTGTCACGCGAGCGCCTGGGACGTGGGCGACCGGGACGATCTCCGCATCAAGATGTGCATCGAGCCGACCGAGGAGGATCTCATCACGATCCACCACGAGCTCGGGCACGTCTATTACAACCATCAGTATTACAAGCTCCCGATCCTGTTCCAGTCGGGCGCCAACGACGGCTTCCACGAGGGGATCGGGGACACGCTCGCCCTCTCCGTGACGCCGAGCTACCTGAAGACGCTTGGGCTCATCGACAGGGTGCCCGCGGACGACAAGGGGCTCATCAACTTCCTCTTCAAGAAGGCGCTCGACAAGATCGCGTTCCTGCCGTTCGGCAAGCTCATCGACCAGTGGCGGTGGGACGTCTTCTCGGGCAGGACGAAGCCGGCCGACTACAACAAGGCGTGGTGGGCGCTCCGGCTCAAGTACCAGGGCGTCGCGCCGCCCGTGCCGCGCAGCGAGGCCGACTTCGACCCGGGGGCGAAGTTCCACGTCCCGGCGAACGTCCCGTACACGCGGTATTTTCTCGCGCACATCTATCAGTTCCAGTTCCACCGGGCGCTCTGCAAGGCGGCCGGGCACACGGGGCCGCTCCATGCGTGCTCGATCCACGGCAGCGAGGCCGCTGGCGAGAAGCTGCGCGCCATGCTGTCGCTCGGCGCGAGCCGCCCGTGGCAGGAGGCGATGCAGGCGATGACGGGCGAGACCGGGGCCGATCCGAGCGCGATGCTTGAGTACTTCGAGCCGCTGAGGAGGTGGCTCAAGGAGCAGAACAAGGGTGAAGTCTGTGGGTGGTAATCGAGCGTAGGTGAGCTGTGCGTGTCTTCGTCGCTGTTGATCCAGGAGCTGAGCTCCTCGCCAAGGTCGGAGATCTCCTGCGGGAGATCTCGCCCCGGGCTCCGTCCGCCAAGTGGGTGGAGCCTGCCGGGTTGCATATCACGCTCGCCTTCATGGGCGAGATCGGAGAGGAGCGCTTGCCGCTCGTCATCGCGGCGGCCGGGAGCGTCGCCGCCTTCCACAGGCCGCTGAGGCTGAGTATCGAGAAGGGCGGGGCGTTCGGCACGCGGCGCCGCCCGCGCGTGCTCTGGCTCGGCGTGGGCGGCGCGGTCGCCGCCCTCACCGCGATCCACCGCGACCTGGAGCAGACGCTCTCGATGTCGACGGGCTACGTGCCGGAGGACCGGCCGTTCGCGCCGCACCTCACCCTCGCCCGGTCGCGCGATCCGCGCGGCGATCCGGCGCTCGACTCGTGCGCTCAGGCGGTCGGCAACGTCGACTTCGGCGAGACGCGGATCGAGGAGATCATCGTCTACCAGAGCGAGATGACCCCGAAGGGCGCGCGCTACACGGCGCTCGCGCGCGTGCCGCTGGAGGGGATCGGCGCCCCGGAGCAGGGGCGCTGAGCTTCGCCCGTCGAGGCGACGGCGTCGCTCTCGAGCGCCTCGGCGCGCGCGCTGCGCGGGCGCCGGCACGGGCCTGGGCCGCGCCGCCTCCGCGAGCTCGTCAGCGCTTGCGCGGCGCGGGGACGAGCCCGAGGCGCACCGCCTCCTTGTAGGCGAACGAGCGGCTCAGCCCGAGCAGCCGGCCCGCCGTCGCCGCGTTGCCGCCGGCGGCCCGGAAGGCGCGCGCGAACGCCTCGCGACGCGCCCTCTCCAGCGTCTCGACCAGCGGCACCACCGGCTCCTCCGGCGGCGCGTCCCCGAGCCACAGCGGCGCTCCGGCGGGCTCGACGAGCAGCGCGCCGGGGCGCTCCGGCGCGTCGCCGGCGACGGGATCGACGTCCTCGCGCCGCAGCACGAGCTGCCTGCCGGCGGCGCTCTTGCCCTCCGCGATCGTCCGGCGCAGCGCGGCGCGCTGCACGGTGTTCTTCAGCTCGCGGACGTTGCCTGGAAAGGCGCCCTGCGTGAGCGCGAGCAGCGCCGGCGCGGTGAAGTCCACGCGCTCCGCGCCGAGCTCGGCCGCGACCTCCGCGGCGAAGCGCTCCGAGAGCGCCGGGATGTCCTCGCGCCGCTCGCGCAAGGGCGGCACGCAGATCGGGTAGACCCAGAGCCGGTGGAACAGATCGGCGCGGAAGCGACCCTCCGCGACCTCCCGCCGGAGATCGCGGTTCGTGGCCGCGACGACCCGCACCTCGACGCGGCGCGCCCGGTCCTCGCCCACGGGCTGGATCTCCCCCTCCTGCAGCGCGCGCAGGAGCTGCGCCTGCGCCGGGAGCGGGAGCTCGCCGATCTCGTCGAGGAAGATCGTCCCGCCGTGCGCCGCCTCGAACCTGCCGGCGCGCGCCGCCGTGGCGCCGGTGAAGGCGCCTTTCCTGTGGCCGAAGAGCTCCGACTCGACGAGCTGGGCCGGTATCGCCGCGCAGTTGACGATCACGAGGGCCCGCCCCGCCCGGGGCGACCGCTCGTGCAGCGCGCGGGCGACGAGCTCCTTGCCCACGCCCGTCTCGCCCGTGATGAGCACCGGCACGGGCAGCGGGGCGAGCATCGCGATCTCGCGCTCGATCCGCTGCATCGCGGCTGACCTGCCGGGCAGCGCCGGGCTCCCGGGCGCGCCGCCGAGCGCGAGGCCCGCCTCCGTCGTGGCGAGGGCCGGCGCGAGGCCGGCGTCGAGCCGCAGCGCGCCGGCGCAGAGCCCCGCGAACACGCGCGCGTCCTCGTCGCGCAGGCCGCGGAGGCCGTGGGGATCGCAGGCGTCGAGCGTGAGCAGCCCCGCGAGGCGGCCCTGCACGCGGAGCGGGACGGCCATGCAGGCGTGGATCGGGTTGATCTCGCCGGCGCTGCCGAGCAGCCAGCCGCTGTAGGGGTCGGGCTCGCTCGGGTCGAGGAACCGGATCGGCCCGGCCGCGAGCGTCGCCCTGCGGAGCCGCGGGTGCTCCGCGGGCCGGAAGCTGATCCCGAGGGCGGCCGGCGACAGCCCGATCTGCGCGGCGACGCCGACCGACCCGTCCTCTGAGGCCGCGAGCACCGAGAGCGCGTCCGCCGCCGTCACCTGCGCGAGCGCGCGCAGGATCCGCTGCAGCGCCTCGTCGCGGACGGGCGCTTCGGACAGGCTGAGCACGGCGTCGAGCAGGGTCACGGGGTTCCTCGAGGAGACGGATGCGACGGCGGTTTCCTTCCGGAAACCACCGCAGGAAACACCCTGGGGTCCGGCGGCGCAAGCGCGGCTGGGCGTCTCGCGGGCGCGGCGTCGCCTTCGCGACCGCGCGCGGCTGCGGGCCTGGTTTCCTGGAGGAAACCGTCGCCGGTCGCGGCGCGCGCCGGGCGGGCGGGATCGGCGCGATCTGCCGGAGAGACGCTCATGGCACGGCCCGTGCGATGTCCCTGTGCGCCGGCGGGGGAGCTGGACGGCGAAGAAAACGGCTGGCGCGCGGGCACCGCGCCCGGCTCGGAGGGTTGTCATGGGATTGAACGTGGGCCTGCTGCGGGAGAGCTTCGAGCTCGTGATCGAGAGGGAGCCTAACCTCACACACCGTTTCTACGGCATCCTGTTCTCGCGGTATCCGCAGGTGAAGCCGCTCTTCGGGCGCAACAGCCAGGACCATCAGGAGAAGATGCTCACCGAGACGCTCGCCGCGGTCATCGACCGGCTGGAAGACGCGTCCTGGCTCGAGGAGAAGCTCATGGCGATGGGGGCCAAGCACGTCGACTACGGCGTCACGGACGCGATGTACCCCTGGGTCGCCGACGCGCTGATCTCGGCGATGGCCGAGGTCGCCGCCGCCGACTGGACCCCCGAGCACCAGCAGGCCTGGACGGACGCGCTCGGCGCCATCGCCTCGCTCATGCAGGGCGGAGCGAGGACGTACTGCGCCGGCCGGCCCGACGCGCCGGCGCCCGCGGCGCAGGTCGGCGGCTAGCGCGCCGATCCGGCAAAAATATCAATAAATTCGATGCGTTATGACTCGGCGCGCACGTCGCGCCCGCCCCTCCGCGCGCCAGGGATCGCTGGCGCGCGGAACCTGGGCGACGCCCCCTCGACCTCGCCGCCCGCGGGGCTGGCGCGGCGCGCCGGGGGCGTCACTCTCCCATCGCCTTGACGACGACGCGCTTGCGCCGCTTGCCGTCGAACTCGGCGTAGAAGATCTGCTGCCACGGCCCGAGATCGAGCTTCCCCGCGGTGATCGGCACGATCACCTGGTGGTGCACGAGGATCGATTTGAGGTGGGCGTCGCCGTTGTCCTCGCCGGTCCGGTGGTGGTGGTAGTCGGGCCCCTCGGGGGCGAGCTGCTGGAGCCACGCCCAGATGTCTTCCCAGAGGCCCGGCTCGTGGTCGTTCACGAACACGCCGGCGGTGATGTGCATGGCGCTCACGAGGACCATGCCCTCCTGGATGCCGCTCGCGGCGACGACGGCCGCGACGCGATCGGTGACGTTGATGAGCTCGCGCTTGGCCTTCGTCTCGAAGTAGAAATACTCGGTCTTCGACTTCATGGCTCCTCCCGCGCGCGCACGTCACGGAGCGTGACGGAGCGCGCGATCAACGATCGCGCCGCTCAGGGGTAGAGCCGCTCGACGCGCCAGCGGTCGCCGTCGCGGAGGTAGAGCACGCGATCGTGCAGGCGGCTCTCCTGGCCGCGCCAGAGCTCGATGCGCTCCGGCACCACGCGGTAGCCGCCCCAGAACGCCGGCCGGGGCACCGGGCGTCCCTCGAAGCGGGCCTCGATCTCGCGCACCCGCTCGATGAGCTCCTCGCGCGAGGGCAGCGGCGCGCTCTGCCGCGACGCCCACGCGCCGATCTGGCTGCCCCGCGCGCGGGTCTCGAAGTAGGCATCCGACTCTGCGTCGCTGATCCGCTCGATGCGGCCCTCGACACGGACCTGCTCGGCCGCCTTCGCCCAGTGGATGCACAGCGCGGCGAACGGGTTCGCCGCGATCTCCAGCGCCTTGCGGCTCTCGTAGTTGGTGAAGAACACGAACCCGCGCTCGTCGATGCCCTTCAGCAGCACCATCCGCGCCGAGGGGCGCCCGGACGCATCCGCCGTGGCCAGCGTCATGGCGGTCGCGTCGGTCGGTTCAGTGGTTTGCCGCTGCTCCAGGAGCTCGCGCGCGAGGGCGAAGGGGTCGGTCGGCTCGTTGGTCATGGTGAAACTGCGGCATGCATATACAGGCAGCGAGCGCGCCTGGCGAACTCGAACGGGCCCCTTGTCCCCGCGAACGCGCCGTGTCGAGGTGGCGAGGAAACAAGGCGCGCGCGTTCTCCCGGCGGCGATGCGCGCGCCCTCGGCGGCGAGGAGGGCGTGGCGGCTTTTCTTTCCGGGAAAGCTCGCGTTGTCGCGCACTCGCCGTTTTGATACTAGCGAAGACTCAGAGCGAGGGCGTGCATGGTCGTACCGGTCAACGTGGGGGACGTCCTCGCGGAGAAATACGAGGTCGAGCGCGTCCTCGGAGAAGGCGGGATGGGCGTGGTGGTCGCCGCCCGTCATCTCCTGCTCGGCGAGCGGGTAGCCATCAAGTTCCTGCTGCCGCAGGCGCGCCAGCGCGCTGATCTCGTGGCCCGCTTCCTGCGTGAGGCGCAGGCCGCGGCGCGCATCCGGAGCGAGCACGTGACGCGGGTGTACGACGTCGGCAAGCTCGCCGGGGGCGAGCCGTACCTCGTGATGGAGTACCTCGAGGGGACCGACCTGAAGGCCCTGCTGCGCGACCGCGGGCCGCTGCCGGTCGAGCTCGCGTGCGACTACCTGCTGCAGGCGTGCGAGGCGCTCGCGGAGGCGCACGCGCTCGGCATCATCCATCGGGATCTGAAGCCGGGCAATCTGTTCCTGAGCCAGCGGGCCGACGGCAGCCCGCTCATCAAGGTCATCGATTTCGGCATCTCCAAGATGGCCCTCGCGGCGGAGACGACGGGACCCAAGGTGCGCGACATGACCGAGAGCTCGGCGATGCTGGGCTCTCCGCTCTACATGGCGCCCGAGCAGATGGTCTCCTCGAAGACGGTCGATGCGCGCGCCGACGTCTGGTCGATGGGCGCGATCCTCCATCAGCTGCTCACGGGCGCCCTGCCCTTCCGTGGCGAGTCGGTGATGGAGATCTACGACCGCATCCTGGAGGGGCCGCCGCGGCTCCGCGGGCTGCGCGCCGACGTGCCCGAGCGCCTCGAGTGGGCGGTGCACCGCTGCCTCCAGAGGAACCCTGCCGAGCGATTCGGCAATATCGCCGAGCTCGCCGCGGAGCTCGCCCATTTCGCGCCGCCGCACGCGCAGCACCTGGCCGAGCGCGCCGCGCGCGTGCTGCGGATCCGCCTCGACGCGCTCGCCGAGGCAGGCGCGGACGGGCGCCACGAGCTCGCGTCGCCGCGGCGCCCGCTCTCCACGGCGCCCGGGCCCGCCAGCGCGTCGCCGCAGCCCGGCGGCAGCTCGGGCGGCCCGGGTGCGCCGGCCGGCGCGGTGTGGGGCGGCGCGCCCACGGCGGTCCTGACGGACGGCGCGGCCACGGATCGCTCCTGGGGCGGTACGCGCGCCTCGTCGGGCAGCGGTCGCACCAGGGCGCGCGCCCTCGGGATCGTGGCGGCGATCGCCGCGGCGCTCCTCGGCGCCGCGGGGCTCGCGTGGTTCGCGCTCCGCCCCCCCGCGCCGGACGTGGCGGCCGGGGCGCCGGCGCCCTCGTCGTCGCCGGAGACGCCGTCGCGCGATGCGGCGGCGCCTGCGGCGGATCCCACGGCCGGCGGGCTCGCCGAGCTCCCCGACGGCGGCCCCGCGGCGCAGCCGGGGGCGAGCGCGACCGTGGCCGTCAGCGCGCTCGGGACGGTGGAGCCGGCGGCGAGCGGGTCCACGGCGCCCCAGCCGGCCGTGTCAGCGAAGGGGGCGCGGCCGCCCGGGCGGCCCTCGCAGCCGCCGCCTCGGCCCACGTCGTCCCGGCCGCAAGACCTGTTTTCTGATCCACGATGACATCACGTGAGCCCAAGAGAGGTCCTGTCTTGCTTTGCCATTGTCGTCACTCGAGCACCTCTCCTGAGGCTGGCTACCGCGCGGCGGCCTCCGGCGCACCGTGGACCGGGGGCGCGCGCCGCCGAGCGCTCGCGCTCCTGTCGACGCTCGCCGCGCTCACGGCGCTCGCGCCGGCCGCGCGCGCCGCGGAGCCCACCCGGGAGGAGCGCGCCGCCGCGGTCGCGCTGTTCGACGAGGGGCGCGCGCTGATGGCCGCGGGCAAGCACGCCGAGGCCTGCCCGAAGCTCGCCGAGAGCCATCAGATCGACCCGGGCATCGGCACCCTCTTCAACCTCTCCGACTGCTACGAGCGCATCGGCCGGACCGCGACGGCGTGGATTGGCTTCCGCGACGTCGCGGCCGCCTCGCTGTCGGCCGGGCAGGCGGAGCGCGAGCGGGTGGCGCGCGCCCGGGCCGCCGCGCTCGAGCCGCGCCTCTCGCGCCTGCAGATCGTGGTCCCGAAGGAGGCGGCGCTCTCCGGGCTGGAGCTCACGCGGGACGGCGTCGCCCTGGGGCGGGCGCTCTGGGGGACGGCGGTGCCGCTCGACCCCGGCGAGCATCGGGTCGCCGCCGCGGCGCCCGGGCACGAGCCCTGGGAGACGAAGGTCGTGATCGACAAGCCGGGCGTGGTGGGCGTCACCGTGCCCGCGCTCGAGCGCGCGGCCGAGCCGGACTCCGCGGCGGGATCGAGCGCCACGTCGCGCGTGACGGTCGCGCCGCCGCCCACGGCCCGTCCGCCGGTGACCGCCCCGCCGCCGCCGCAGGGCGGGAGCCTCCGCAGGCCGATCGGCATGGTGGGGGTCGGGCTCGGCGCGGTCGGGCTCGGCGTCGGCACGGTGCTCGGCTTCATGGCCAAGTCGACCTTCGACGAGGCCACCGAGGGCGGCCACTGCGACGAGGAGGGCCGGTGCATCGATCAGACGGGCCTCGATCTCCGCGGCGACGCGGTCAGGACCGGCAACATCGGGACGGTTGTGTTCATCGGGGGGGCGGTCCTCGCGGTCGGCGGGGCGGTCCTCTGGATCACCGCGCCCTCTGCGCCCGACATCGGGACGGCATCCGCGGGCGGGCGCGGTCGGGCGGGCGACGCTCCCTTTCGCGCGCGCGTCGGCCTCGGCCCCGGGAGCGCGTGGATCACGGGCACTTTCTGAGCGGAGCGCGAGATGAGCCGGAGTGGCAGCTTCGTGGCGGTGATGGTGCTCGCGGGCTGCAATGGGATCTTCGGCATCTAGCCGGGTGAGCCGCCTCATCGGCGGAGAAGAGGTCCAGTCGGGCCTCAACGTCGCTGTGGACGGCGAGGCTTCGGGGACGCCTGAGTTGTGACGGCCTCTCCAATTTGATAATCGGGAGCACGAAGGCGAGGACGTGCATGGTCGCACCGGTCATCCAGGGGGACGTCCTCGCGGGGAAATACGAGGTCGAGCGTGTCCTCGGAGAAGGCGGGATGGGCGTGGTGGTCGCCGCCCGCCATCTCCTGCTCGGCGAGCGGGTGGCCATCAAGTTCCTGCTGCCGCAGACGCTGTCGCGCCCGGAGCTCGTGGCCCGCTTCCTGCGTGAGGCGCAGGCCGCGGCGCGCATCCGGAGCGAGCACGTGACGCGGGTGTACGACGTCGGCAAGCTCGCCGGGGGCGAGCCGTACCTCGTGATGGAGTACCTCGAGGGGACCGACCTGAAAGCCCTGCTGCGCGACCGCGGGCCGCTGCCGGTCGAGCTCGCGTGCGACTACCTGCTGCAGGCGTGCGAGGCGCTCGCGGAGGCGCACGCGCTCGGCATCATCCATCGGGATCTGAAGCCGGACAACCTGTTCCTGAGCCAGCGGGCCGACGGCAGCCCGCTCATCAAGGTCATCGATTTCGGCATCTCCAAGATGGCCCTCGCGGCGGGGATGACGGCGCCCGAGGTGTCCGACATGACCCAGACATCGACGATGCTGGGCTCTCCGCTCTACATGGCGCCCGAGCAGATGGTCTCCTCGAAGACGGTCGATGCGCGCGCCGACGTCTGGTCGATGGGCGCGATCCTCCATCAGCTGCTCACGGGCGCCCTGCCCTTTCGGGGCGAGTCGGTGATGGAAATCTACGACCGCATCCTGGAGGGGCCGCCGCGGCTCCGCGGGTTGCGCGCCGACGTGCCCGAGCGCCTCGAGTGGGCGGTGCACCGCTGCCTCCAGAGGAACCCTGCCGAGCGATTCGGCAACATCGCCGAGCTCGCCGCGGAGCTCGCCCATTTCGCGCCGCCGCACGCGCAGCACCTGGCCGAGCGGGCCGCGCGCGTGCTGCGGATCCGCCTCGACGCGATCGTCGAAGGGCGCAGCGGGCTCGCGTCGCCGCGGCGCCCGCTCTCCACGGCGCCCGGGCCCGCCAGCGCGCCGCCGCAGCCCGGCGGCAGCTCGGGCGGCCCCGGCGTGGCGGCCATCTCCGCGTGGTCCGGCGCGCCCGCGGCGCTCGTGGCCGACGGCGCGGCCCCGGATCGCTCCTGGAGCGGCGCAGGCGCCTCCGCGAGCCTTGGCCGCACCGGGGCGCGCGCGTTCGGGATCGCGGCGGGCCTCGCCGCGGCGCTCCTGGTCGGCGCGGGCTTCGGGTGGGTCGCGCTGCGCTCTCCGGCGCCGGGCACGGAGCTCGGCGCCTCCCTGTCGCCGGAGACGCCGCCGCACGGCGAGGCCGCGCCCGTGGCGCTGCCCGGGCCCGCGGCCGGCAAGCTCCCGGAGCTGCTCGACGGCGGCCCCGCGCCGGAGCCAGGCGCGCTCGGGGCTTCGCGTGCGCTGCCGCCGGCGAGCGAGCCCACGGCGCCGCCGGCGAGCGCTCCCGCGCCGGTCGTACGGCCGCCGGTGCGGCCTGCGCAGCCGCTGCCTCGGCGCCCGCCGCCCCCTCCACAAGACCTCTTCTCTGATCCGCGATGACTGACGTCCGGTGAGCCTCGGCGGTGGGCGTCGCCGGTGGTGATCCGTGCAGGCGGTGATCAGAAGGATGCTGGGCGGGAATATAGCCAGGCCCGACCTGCAAGCGGGATTCTTGACTACCGCTCTGTTTCAATTGTCTGCCTTGGAGAGACATCCGGCGCATCGCCGGAGCGCCTCGGCGCGTGTCAGGCGCATTCCACCTGAACGCCCCGATTGACTGCGTGGGCAAGACCATGCCATTCGATAGCGAAGAACGGTGGCGAGCGGCCGAGCGGGCCTATCGGCTGCCTTTGGGCCCGTGGGCCATGGCCTCTGCGACTGAAGACCAGGCTCTTTCTCCCGGGCAATAGATCATGTGGGCGTCACGGCGCCTGTCAGGTAGAATGCGTCCCATGACAAAGCAGCGAACGACCTTGGCTTTCTGGATGTCCCTCTCGCTGGTTGGCAGCGCGTGTCTCGCGCTGGGCGCCGGCGCATGCAGCGATGACGGGGCGACCAGCTCCGGCGACGCAACGTCCAACGCCGGGAGCCAGGGCTCCACCGGGACGGGGGCCGGGAGCGGGACGGGGGCCGGGAGCGGGACGGGGGCCGGGAGCGGGACGGGGACCGGCAGTGGGACGGCGAGCGGCTCCGGTGGTGCCGGCGGCAGCACGCCGGCGACCGGGAGCACCACAGGACAGGGCGGCACGGGCGGCGGCGAGCCGCCGGCGTGCGACGCCAGCGCGGCCCCCGACGTCGGGAAGCTGGCGCTCGCTCCCGTCGTCACAGGCCTGGACAAGATGGTTTACGCCGCTCAGCCGAAGGGATCGAGCGACTGGTACCTCGTGCAGCAGACCGGGCAGATCCGCGTGTTCACGGGCGGCGCGCTGCGGCCGGCGGTCTTCCTCGACGTGAGCAAAGACATCCAGCTCCTCACCGGTGCGTTCGACGACGAGCGCGGGCTCTTCACCATCGCGTTCCCGCCCGACTACGCGACGAGCGGCAAGTTCTACATCATGATGACGCCGACCGCGGGCGCGAGCATGAACCGCGATACGGTGCTCGAGTACCAGCGCTCCAACGACCCTTACGTGGCCAACCCGACGCCCACAAGGACGATCCTGCAGCTCGACAGCTCCATGGTGAACCACAACGGCGGCCATATCGTGTTCGGGCCCGACGGCATGCTCTACGTCGGCACGGGCGATGGAGGCGGTTCCTGCAACGACAACAAGCCCGGGGCTCCGCAGGACCTGAACTCGCCGTTCGGCAAGATCCTGCGCCTCGATCCGAACGCTCCCGCGCCGCACGCCGCGGCCGGAAATCCCTTCCCGGGCGACGGCGCGCGGACCTGGCATTACGGCATGCGCAATCCGTGGCGCTTCGGCTTCGATCGCGCGACGGGCGACCTCTACATCGGCGATGTCGGCCAGAATGATTACGAGGAGGTCGACTTCGTTCCCGCGGGCGTGTCGGGGCTGAACTTCGGCTGGGCGAAGCACGAGGGCGACCACGCGGATACCTGCCGCGGACGCGACCTGCGTGCGGGAACGACGCACACGCCGCCCATCGTCGACATGGACCGGCGGCAGAGCGCGACGGGGCCGTACCGCGATTACGTGTCGGTCATCGGCGGCTTCGTGTACCGGGGCAGCGAGGTGCCGCAGCTCAAGGGCGTGTACCTGTTCGGCGACTACACCGGAGCGCGCATGGGCGCGCTCGTCCAGTGCGGGGACAAGACGTCGCCTGTCACGCTCCTCACCAAGAACCCCGATCCGAACACGCCCAACGCTCCGGCGTTCACGCGCCAGGGCGGCCTGCCGGCGTTCCAGGCGCTCACCGCGATCGTCGAGGACAACGCCGGCGAGCTCTACTTCGTGGCGAACCGCAACAGCCTGGTGAAGATCGTCCCCGGGACGTGAGCGAGCGCGGTCAGGGTGCGGGCGCCGGACAGCCGGCGCCTCGCGCCCTGCCTCCAGCGCGCGCCCGCCTGTGCCCGCACCCCCGGCGCGCGCGTCGACGCGCGCCGGCTTCGCATCACCGCAGCAACCCTCCATCGCCGCAGCAACCGTCGTGCCGCGTTCGCTCGCTGTGGGCGGAGCGCCCCCCTTCCGAGCGCCCAGCGAATGTGCTTCGCTTGCGCCGCTCATTCAGGAGGAGCCCCATGAAGAATTTCTTGACCGTGCTTGTGGCGCTCGGCGCCGTGTGTCTCATCGGCTGCGAGGACAAGCACCAGCAGGTGACGCCCGAGCCGCCGAAGGCCGCGACGACGGCCGAGCCGGTGAAGCCCGCGCCCAAGGCGGCCGAGCCCGCGAAGACGGCGCCGGCCGAGACCGCCAAGCCGGCGAGCACCGGCGGCTGGTGATCGGCGCGGCGGCTCGGCCCGCTGCCCCGTGGCATCGGCGCATGCTCCGCCTCGCGCTCTCGCTCTCGCTCGGCCTCGCCGCCGCGTCCTGTGACGGCCGCCCGCCGGCGCCTGCCCCCGGCGGCGGCCCCGGCTCCGCGGCGTCTGCCCCCGGCGGCGGCCCCGACCCGCTCGACCCGCTGCGGCGCTTCGAGGCGTCCCGCCGCGCCGCGACCGACTTCTCCCGTCTGCCCAGCTCCGACCGGCTGCTCGGGCCCGATCCGATCGCGCTTCGCCCCGTGGATCCGCGGGGTCGCCCCGCCGCGCCGGGCGCGCCCGCGCTGCTCTCGCCGCTCCGCGGCCGCGACGCGCTCGTCCTGCTCGACGCGTCGCTGCGCGAGCTCTCCCGCGCCCCCGCGCCGGCCTCGCCGACGGGGGTCGCGGTCATGCCGTCCGGCGAGGTCTTCGCGAGCGGCGAGGCGTCGCCCGCGCTCTTCCGCTACGTCGTGCGCGGCGCCTCGCTCGAGCCTGCGGGGCGCATCGAGCTCGCGGGACTCCACGGCGTCCGTGACGTCGCGGCCGGCCCCGAGGGCGTCCTCTATGCGCTCGACGAGCGCGCCGGCGCGCTCCTCACGCTGCGCCCTGGTCCCGCCCGCGCGGACGGGCGCCTCGAGGTCGAGCGCTGGGATGAGCCGATCGGCGCCGGCCCGTTCCGCGTTGTCCGCCTCGCGCGCCACCTGATCGTCGACTGCCTCCTCGACCACACGCTCGTCGTGCTCCCGGTCGGCGCGGACGGCCGCCCGCTTCCGGGCGGCGCGGCGCGCATCCGCCACGACGGCCCGATCTGGAGCTTCGACGCGCTCGAAACGGCGGACGCCGGAGGCGGGCTCCTGCTCGCCGCGGGCGGGGTCGAGGATCGCCCGCTCGACCGGACCGGCGGCTCGTTTGGCTACATCGACTCGTTCGTCTTCCTCTACCGCGTCACCACCGGCGCCCGGCCCGAGGCGGCGCGCCTCTCGGCCGTGAACGTCTCGGAGCTCGGTGTGCTCACCCCGAAGGCGATCGCGCTCTCGGCGCTCCCGGGCGCGGCCGGCGTGCGCGTGGTCGCGACCGGCTACGGCGGCGATCGCCGGGCCGAGCTCCTCTTCCGCGCGACGGACGCCGGCCTCTCGGCCGCGCCGGAGGTCTCCACCCGCCCGCTCGCCCCCGGCGTCGCCGCCATGGCCACGCTCGGCGGCGGCGCCTTCGCCTATGCGAACCCCCTGCTCGACGCGTGGCTGCTCGACGCGGGCGACGACGGCGCCGTCTCGAAGCGGCCGGTCCAGGACGGCGGCGAGGACGCTCGCTCCGAGGAGCTCCGCCTCGGAGAGGCGCTCTTCTTCACGTCGCTGATGGCGCCCTGGAACGGGACCGACGGGCCGCTCAGCCGCTTCACGTGCGAGACGTGCCACTTCGAGGGGTACGTCGACGGCCGCACGCACCACACGGGCCGCGGCGACGTGCGCGCCACGACCAAGCCGTTGCTCGGCCTGTTCAACAACCGCCCCCACTTTTCCCGCGCCCTCGATCCGGATCTCACCGCGGTGGCGGACAACGAGTTCCGCGTCGCCGGCGCGCTGAGCGGCCACGACCCGTGGTTCGCCCTCTCCGCCGCCGACGCCCCGTGGCTCGTCGATCTCGGGCTGGCCGACGCCGCGCGCGCCGGGCTGCCGCCCGAGGCGCTCCGCCGCGCGCTCATGAGCTTTCTCATGGCGTTCTCGCACCGCGCGAACCCCGCCGCCCTCGGCCGCTCGAGCTTCACCTCGCTCGAGCGCGACGGCGCTCGGGCGTTCCGGGACCGCTGCGCGCGCTGCCACGCGCCCGTGCTCCGCAGCGACGATCCCGGCTCCGCGGCGCCGTTCGAGCGCTGGGAGGAGCTCGTGCTCGCGCCCGAGGGGGCGATCGTGTGGGGCCGGGCCGGGTACGAGAGGACCGGCGTCGTGCCGTACGTGCACGAGGACGGCGCGCGGGTGCCGTCGCTCCGGCGGCTCTACAAGAAGCGGCCGTACTTCACGAACGGCTCGGCGAAGAGCCTGCGGGAGGTGCTCGAGCGGGCGCGCCTCGGCGATATGGGCGGCCGCGCCGCCGCCGCCGACGGCGGGCCGAGCGCCGCCGCCGCGCCGGGCGCCTTCTTCCACGACGGCGCCCCCGCGGGCGAGGGCCTCGCCGCGCTGGACGCCGGGGCGATCGAGGCGCTGCTCGCCTTCCTCGATCTGCTCTGACCGCGCGGATCCCGCAGCGTCGCCGCGCGATCCGCGGTAAATAGGCGAGATGCGACTTCACCCCGAGTTCCCGCGCCCGTCGGCGGCGGCCATCGACAAGGCGCGCCGGCTCCTCGAGCGCGCGCTCGGCCCCTCGAAGGTCATCACGTCGGCCGAGGGATGCGCCGCCTACGCGGGGGACGAGTCGGATCAGCCGCCGGTGAGCCCGGATGCGGTCGTGCTCGCGTCCTCGGCGGCCGACATCGAGAAGGCGGTGCGGGCGGCGAGCGAGGCGGAGGTGCCGGTCGTGCCGCGCGCCGCCGGCAGCGGCAAGTCGGGCGGCGCGGTGCCTGTGGCGGGCGGCATCGTCATCGCCACCATCGGCATGAGCTCCATCAAGGAGATCAGCCGCGAGGAGCAGGTCGCGGTCGTCGAGCCGGGCGTCATCCTCGCCGACCTGCACGCGGCCGTGGAGGCCGAGGGGCTCTTCTACCCGCCCGATCCGAACTCGCTCAAGATGTGCGCGCTCGGCGGCAACATCGCCGAGAACGCCGGCGGCCCGCGCGCCTTCAAGTACGGCGTCACGCGCGAGTACGTGCTCGGCCTCGAGGCGATCCTCATCGACGGCACGCGCCTCCGCACCGGCCGGCGCACGGTGAAGGGCGTGACGGGCTACGACGTCACGGCGCTGCTCGTCGGCAGCGAGGGCACGCTGGCGATCACGACCGAGGCGACGCTGCGGCTGATCGCGAAGCCCCCGTCGGTCATGACGCTGCTCTGCCTGTTCCCGGACGTGCACGCGAGCGGGCGCGCCGTGAGCGCCCTCGTCGCTGCCGGCGTCGTGCCGCGCTGCCTCGAGCTGCTCGACCGCTCGACGCTCGACGCGGTCCGGGCGCGCGGCGTCGGGGTCGACGAGCGCTCGGGCGCGATGCTGATCATCGAGGTCGACGGCGAGCCCGCGGACTGCGAGGTCCAGACCGAGCGGGTGGGGGAGGTCTGCATGGACGCCGGGGCGCTCGACGTCCTCGTCGCGCAGGACAAGGCGCAGCGCGACCGGCTCTGGGAGGCGCGCCGCCAGCTCTCGCCCACGACGCGCGCCATGGCGCGCCACAAGATCTCCGAGGACGTCGTGGTCCCGCGCAACAAGATCCCGGCGCTGCTCGACGAGGTCGCGGAGATCTCGGCGGCGACCGGCGTCCGCATGCTGACGTACGGCCACGCCGGGGACGGCAACCTCCACGTCAACCTGCTCTGGAACGATCCGGAGCTCCTCCCCCAGGTGGAGACGGCGCTGTCGCGCCTGTTCCACGCGGTGATCGGCATGCGCGGCACGCTGAGCGGCGAGCACGGCATCGGGACGTCGAAGGCCGAGTTCCTCGCGCTCGAGCAGTCGCCGGAGCTCATCGCGCTCGAGCGCCGGATCAAGGCGGTGTTCGACCCGAAGGGCCTGCTCAACCCGCACAAGATCTTCCCGCGACGCGCGCTCACCGCGGTCGAGCGGGGCGAGCGCGACGGGGGGACCGAGCGCGCGCCGGGCTTCCCGACCCACGTCGCTGCGCCGTCGCACGGGGCCTGCTGAGCCGATGCGGGTCCTCGGCATCGATCCCGGGTCGCGCCACCTCGGCTGGGGCCTGCTCGTGCGGCAGGGCACGCGCATCGAGCACATCGCGCACGGCGTCATCGACATCGACACGACCGGGACGTTTGCCGGCCGGCTGGTGGAGATCGACGACGAGCTCGGGAAGGTGATCGCCGCGCACGCGCCCGACGCGGCGGCGGTGGAGAGCCTGTTCTTCGCGAAGGACGCGCAGAGCGCGGCGAAGCTCGGCCACGCGCGCGGGGTCGTGCTGCTGAGGCTGGCGCGCGCCGGCGTGCCGATCTCGGAGTATGCGCCGGCGCTGGTGAAGCGGACCATCGTCGGCCGGGGCGCGGCCGAGAAGGCGCAGGTGGCGCAGGTGATGACCGCGGTCCTGCGCCTCGCCGCGCCCCCGCGGCCGGACGCGGCCGACGCGCTCGCCATCGCGATGACCCACCTGAGCGCCGCGGGCTTCGCGGCCGCGCTGGCGGCGTCCGGCGCGCCCGTCCGGTCCCGGGCCCGGCCGCGACGGGCGCGCCCGGGTTGAGCGTGGGCCCGCGGGGCGCGGCGGCTGGGCTCGACGCGGATCCGCCGGGCGCGACCCGGGCGGTCCGGGCGCACACCCCGTGTGCTATGGAGCCTGCATTGGACGCGCCCGCGCCGCGTCCAAAGTGAAAACGTGCGGCGCGCCCCGGCTTCAGCGAGGGCGGCGGTCGCCGGGGGAACCGGCGGTGCATCACCGGTGCCCCTGTCTCACGAAGCGCGGAGGCGACACGCCTCTGGACATCAAAGGAGATCGGGAAGGATGACGCGAACCTCACTTTACCGCCTGGCCGCCGCGTGCCTCATCGGGCTGACGGCGCCTGCCATGGTCGTGCTCGCGACCGCCGGCGAGTCCCAGGCCGCGGGCCCTAGCGCCGAGGAGCTCGGCAGGCGCGTCCAGCAGTTCTACGACTCCACGAAGACCTTCAAGGCGAGCTTCACGCAGACGTACACGATCAAGGTCCAGGACGTGAAGAAGGTCTCCACTGGCAAGGTGATCTTCGAGAAGCCCGGCAAGATGAGCTGGGTCTACGACGCGCCGAACGGGAACCGCGTCGTCTCCGACGGCGTCACGATCAAGGTCTACGAGAAGGACAACGAGCAGATGTTCGAGACGCCGGTGAAGGGCTCCCAGTACCCGGCGGCGCTCTCGTTCCTGATGGGCAAGGGGCAGCTCACGAAGGATTTCTCGCTGCGCCTGCTCGACCCGGCGCAGATGAAGTTCGAGGGCGGCTATGTCCTCGAGGGGACGCCGAAGGAGGCGACCCCTGCCTATCAGAAGATGCTCCTCTACGTGGACGGGCAGACCAACCAGGTCCGGCGCGTTCTGATCCTCGACGCGCAGGGCAACCGGAATCGGTTCGACTTCGCGTCGCCGGTCGTCAATCAACCGACCGCGAAGAACGAGTTCGACTTCACGCCCCCTCCCGGCACGCGCGTCGTCCGCCCCTGACGCCATTCCCGCCATGTTCCCGGCGCGGAGCCACCGCCGCGTTGCCACTGCCGACAGATCGAGGAAGCGGAGCGTCACGCGCCCGCGCTCCTCGCCGGCCGCGCGACGCGCCGATGCTGCTGGGAGATATGCCCGGCGCGTCTCTGCCGTGGTAGAAATATCGTGTGATGCTTCGATCCGACGGGTGTGAGCGACAGCTCCGAGACTGCCGTTGCCCGCCTCGGATCGTCGCCGCTTCTGGCGGCTCCACGTGTGCGGTGGGGGTTCGTCTCGGCTGATGGTCACCCGCTGTCACGAGGATTTCGCGAGAGCGCTCGATCCATGAACAACGCCCACGGACGCCGTCCCGATTTCCCCGGCCTGCCGCAGCAACCCCGGCCGGCGGAGCGCCCGAGCGAGCATGCCCAGCCTGGTGGCGGGCAGGTTCGCTCGGGGTCCCCGGCGCACGGCGCGGGGCAGCTCTCCTCGGGACAGCCGCCGCACTGGCCGCAGGGGCACGGGCAGCATGGGCATGCGCCTCCGGGACACGGGCATGCGCCTCCGGGACACGGGCATGCGCCTCCGGGACACGGGCATGCGCCTCCGGGACATGGGCATGCGCCTCCGGGACACGGGCACGCGCCTCCCGGACACGGGCACGCGCCTCCGGCCTACGGGCAGGCGCCGCCTGGCTACTGGCCGCCGACCCATGCGCCGATGCCAGCGCAGGGCCCTGCTCCGCCGCACGGCGCTCCCGCGCTGCACGGCGCCGCACAGCCTGCGCCTGCGCATCCCCACGCTGGCTACCCTGCGGTCATCCGGGTCGCGCGAAGGCCCGACCCGGACCGGCGGCGGCGCATCGCCGGGCTGTGGCTGTGGGCCAACGGCATCATCGCGGGCACGGTCCTCAACGTGATCTTCACGCTCTTCGGCGTGATCGAGTCCGGGGGGAGCATGCTGAGCGCCATGCTCGTCGGAGCGCTCTTCGCGTTCCCGCCGCTCGTCCTCTACCTCTTCGTCCCGATGGTCATCGATCGGTACGATCCTGAGCCGTGGTGGTGCCTGCTGATGGCGTTCCTGTGGGGCGCGCTCGCGGCGACCGGCTTCTCGATCCTGATCAACACCGGCGTCCACGTCGGCGTCTCCAGCAACTTCGGCGAGCCGGTGGGCGAGCTCGTCAGCGCGTCGGTCAGCGCCCCGTTCGCGGAGGAGCTCTTCAAGGGGCTCGGCGTGTTCGGCTTCTTCTACTTCTTGCGCCGGGAGTTCGACGGCATCGTCGACGGCATCATCTACGCCACGTTCTGCGCGCTCGGCTTCGCCGCCGTGGAGAACGTGCTCTATTACGCGCGCGCCTCGATGCAGGGCAGCGACGTGCTCGCCGGCACCTTCGTCCTGCGCGGCGTGTTCACGCCCTGGCTCCACCCGCTGTTCACGTCGATGACCGGGATCGGCTTCGGCCTGGCCCGGGAGTCGTCGAAGACCTGGGTGCGCGTCGCGGCCCCGATCGGCGGCTACCTGCTCGGCGTCGCGCTGCACGCGGTGTGGAACTTCCTCCCGACCGCGCTGGGGCGCGCGATGGGGGACCTCTTCATGCCGTGGCTGCTGCTCTGGCTATGTTTCGTCGCGTCGTTCTTCGGGATCATCGTCGCGCTCGTCGTCCGCAAGGGCTGGGTGATCCGGGATCATCTGCGCGACGAGGTCGCGCTCGGCATGCTCACCCAGGACGAGCTCGAGCTCGTCTGCTCGCCGATCGGCCGGCTCCGGTGCACCCTCGGCTGGCGCGGGGCCACCGGACGGAGCTTCATCCGCGCCGGCGCGCGGCTCGCGCTCAGCAAGTGGCACACAGCGCGCGCGATGGAGGGGCGGAACCGGACGATCAGCGCCGACTTCATCGGCCCGCTCCGCGACGAGATCGCGCAGCTCCGGCAAGAGCTCCTGACCCGCTCTGGAGCTGCGCCCGGGCGCCGCGGTGGGGGGTCAGCTCTGTGAGCCGGTTGTGTCGTCTGTGACGGGGCGGGGGGCGGGGCGGTCATCGCGCCGTTGCACGGGCTTCGCGGGGATGCCGACGACCGTCGTGTTCGGCGCGACGTCGTGCACGACCACGGCGTTGGCGCCGATCCGGGCGCCGTCGCCGACCGTGACGCCGCCGACGATCTTGGCGCCCGCGCCGATGAAGAGGTCGCTCCCGAGCACCGGCGTCTGACGCCGGTCGGCGCCGATCGTCACCTGGTGCTCGATGAGCACGTTCGTGCCACCACGGACGTTGCCGTTGATGACGACACCGTTCGAGTGGATGAGCACGAAGCCCGGCCCGAAGTCCGCGCCGCGCCCGATGACGCAGCCGCCGGCGAGGTTTGTCGCCTTGTTGAGCAGCATCTCGACCACGGGCATCCGGTGGGCTCGCGCGGCCTGCGTGAACCGGTAGAGGACCATCGCCGCCGTGCCGTCGGTCGCCAGCGTCTTCAGGAGCGTCGGCAATGGATCGCTGCCGTAGCACCATGTCGCCTTCTTGCGCACGTCGGCAGCGATGAGTCGCAAAGTCCGCAGCATCCCCGCGAGACTAGCGCACCTCGCCCCGACCGTGCGAGCTTTCGCCGCGCGACCGTGCACCCCCCCTCTGCTGCGCGGGCCCACCTTCAGGAGAAATCGCGGCGCATTCTCCTCCGGAGGAGCCGGCGCACCGCGCTGTTGCCATCCGGTCATCGGCCCGTCACATCGCTCGGGTACACGCGCTATTCAGCATGGCGCGGATTTTGGTCATCGAGGACGAGCCGGCGCTCCAGAAGGTGCTCGATTACAACCTCAGGCAAGCCGGGCATGAGGTGCTCCTCTCGGGGCAGGGCGGTGAGGGGGTCCGACTGGCCTTGGACCAGCGACCCGATCTCGTCTTGCTCGATCTCATGTTGCCCGACATCTCGGGCACCGAGGTGTGTCGCGCTCTCCAGCAGAGCGAGGACACCCAGCGAATCCCCGTGATGATCGTCTCGGCGCGCGGGGACGAGGTCGACCGCATTGTCGGCTTCGAGCTCGGCGCCGTCGATTACGTCGTCAAGCCGTTCAGCGTGCGGGAGCTCGTGCTGCGCGTGCACGCCGTGCTCCGCCGCGCGAAGTCCTCCGGGGACGGGGAGCGGTGCATCGAGTTCGGGTGTCTCCGGATCGACGAGGGCGCCCATCGCGTGTGGGTCGAGCGCGAGGAGGTCGAGCTGACGCTCCTCGAGTTCAAGCTCCTCGTCGCGCTGTACGAGGCGCGCGAGCGCGTGCAGACGCGCACCGCGCTCCTCGACGGCGTCTGGGGCATCGACGTGAGCATCACGACGAGGACCGTGGACACCCACGTCAAGCGCCTGCGCGACAAGCTGCGCCGCGCGGGCGATTACATCCAGACCGTCCGCGGTATCGGCTATCGATTCGCCGCGTCGCCCGACGTGCCCGAGAGCCGCAGCGCCTGATCGCGATGCCGGGCGGCCGCGACAATCGTTGCCGCCACGCCATTCTGCCGTAACGCAAGCGGGTATACAGTGCGAGCGTTGAATCCCACGATGGGCTGACCCATTGAAGCCGCTTGTCCTTTTCTGAGCTCAGGTGGAGCTCTGGTCTTTTCGCTGGCTGGCGCCTGGAGCCTCGATGCACCTTGAGACGTGGAATGCGGCAGAGGCCGATCCTGACCGAGCGAAGCGGCTCGCGATCGGGTACGCGGCCGGGCTCCTGCTGTTCGCGGGCATCGCGCTCTCCGCCGCCCGCCTGAGCGGCGCGATCAGGCCTCCTCCGCCCGAGGAGGAGGTCGTCGACGTCAAGCTCGCCGCCCGGCTCCCCGAGGCGCCTCCCGTCGCAGCGGCGCCGGGGCCCCCGCCGCCGGCGGCGGAGGCCCCGGCGCCTCGCCCCGCGGCGCCCCGGCGCCCCGCGCTCGTCGCGCCGACCGCGGTGCCCACCGAGGCGCCCGCGGAGGCGGACCCGAGCGAGGCCAGGGCGAGCGACGACGACACCTACGGAGAGCCGGGCGGTGCGCCGGGCGGCGTGCCCGGCGGGGTCCCCGGCGGCACGGGAACGGCCGCCGTGGCGGCGCCCCCGCCCCCCCCGCCGCCACCACCCCCGCCGCCGCCGAGAGGGCCGATTCACCTCCCGGAGAACGCGACGCCGCCGGTCGCGCTCTCCAACGCGCTTCCTTCCGTCCCCGAGGCGGCGCTGAGCGCAGGGGTAGAGGCCACCGTGGTGGTCAGGTTCGTGGTGACCGAGACGGGCGAGGTCACGAACGTCACCCTCGTCCGCGGCCATCCGCTCTTCAACGCCGTGGTCCTCGCGACGGTGAAGACGTGGCGCTACCGGCCGGCGGTTCACGAGGGGAGGCCGGTGTCGACCTTCAAGACGGTCAGGATCCCCTTCAAGGCGAAGAGATGACGTCGAGCGCGCGGCCGCGGAGGCGGCCTCTCGCGAGAGGAGTGAAGGAGTAGAGCCATGATGCAGTTTGATCTCGGGCACATCTGGGCGACCATGGGGCTCCTCAGCAAGCTCGTCGCGTTCGCCCTCGTGCTCATGGCGCTGGCGAGCGTCGCTGTCGTGGTGGAGCGGCTCATCGCGCTGGCGCGTCAGGCCTCGGAGACCCGGCGCTTCGCGAGCGAGGCGCGGCCGGTGATGGAAGCGTGGGACACCGCGCGGCTCGCGGCGATCGCCGACCGGTACGGGCGCTCTGCGCTCGCCCGGCTCGTCGCGGCGGCGGTGCGCCGCTTCCAGCGCGCCGTCGACGCCGGCGAGGGCGGCGTGCCCCCGGTGGAGCTCGCGCGCCGCGAGGTGTCGCGGCGCCGCGAGGCGATCTCCGCCGACCTGCGCCGCGGCCTCTCGGTGCTGGCGACGGTGGGCTCGGTGGCCCCGTTCGTCGGGCTGCTCGGCACGGTCATCGGCATCATCACCGCCTTCCAGACCATCGCCTCGACCGGCTCGGGCGGCCTCGGCGCCGTGAGCGGCGGCATCTCCGAGGCGCTCATCGTCACCGCCCTCGGGCTCGCGGTCGCCATCCCGGCGGTGCTTTGCTTCAACTACCTCACCACCCGCATCGCCGCGGTGGAGCTCGCGCTCGAGCGCAGCGCGGGTGAGCTCATCGACGAAATGGAGAACGAGCATGGGCGTTCGAGCGGAGAGCGGTCGTTCGGGTCGGCAGCCGCCGCCTGAGCCGGAGATCAACGTCACGCCGCTCGTCGACGTGGTGCTCGTGCTCCTCATCATCTTCATGGTGATCGCGCCCCAGATGGAGCACGGCGAGCGGGTCGAGCTCCCGGCGGTGTTTCAGCCCGATCGGAGGTCGAGAGCGACGCTCGAGCCGATCTACGTGACGATCACCGGCGCCGGCACCGTGTTCCTGGAGAAGGAGGCCCTCGCCGACCTGCCGTCGCTCGGAGAGAGGCTGCGGGCCATCCGCGCCGCGGAGCCGGAGCGCCGGGTGGTCATCAAGGGCGACTCCTCCGTGAAGTACGGTCGCGTGCGGGAGGCCTTTGCGCTGTGCCAGGAGGTCGGCTTCGGCGGGATCTCGCTGCAGGTGAGCCAGCGGGGCGGCGGGGCCGCGCCCGAGCCGGAGGAGGGATAGCGCCGTGGGCATGAGCGTTCCGCAGGGCGGAGGCAAGAGGGCCGGCGTCACGCCGAGCATGAACGTCACGCCGCTGGTCGACGTGGTGCTCGTGCTCCTCATCATCTTCATGGTCGTGACGCCGCTGCTCGCGAAGCAGTTCTGGCTGAACCTGCCCAGGAAGGACGACACAGCGAAGCTCGCACCACCCCCCGACGACGCCAGCAAGCCCGTGGTGCTCACGGTGGATCAGCGCGGCGTCATCCGCATCAACCAGGCCGAGGTGCAGCGCGGCGAGCTGAAAGAGCGGCTCGCCCGCATCTTCGCGGCGCGCTCGGACGACGTGCTTTACTTCGACGCGGAGGACGAGGCCGTCTACGCGATCGCGGTGGAGGCCATGGACGCCGCGCGCATGGGCGGGGCGAAGACGATCGCCGTCCTGACAGAGAAGACCGGGCGCTGAGCCGGCGCGGCGCTCGGCCCCGATGCGGCGCTGACAGGGCGCGCGCGGGGCCGACGCCCGAGGGCGCGCTCGCGGCGCGGTGCACAGGAGAGGGCGGCGGGGAGCTGGCTCTCCGCTCTCCTCATCGACGGGCGCAGGTGCGCCCAGCCAACTCATCGACAGGCGCGCCGAGCTCGGGGCGTGAAGGGACAGGTGCATGAATCGCAGAAGGATCTCGGGGGTAGTCGCGGCGCTCGTGGCGCCGCTTTGCTGGGGGGCCGCGGCCCTCGCCCAGGGCGACCCTGGAGCGGCCGCGCCGCCGCCCGAAGGCGCGGGGACCCCGGCCGGCGCCCCGGCGGCGGAGGACGCCGCGGGGCTCGACGAGCCGAGCCCGTCGCGCCCGCCGCCGGCGGGGAAGGGCGCCGTGTGGGGCGTCGTCACGGACACCGCCACGAAGGAGCCCCTCCTCGACGCCCAGGTGTCGGTCGTCGGGACGAAGCGCAAGGCCATCGCGGATCTCGAAGGCCGCTATCGCCTGGAGCTCCCGCCGGGGAGCTACGAGCTTCGGATCTGGTACGAGGCGTACAGGCCCCAGCGCGTGCAGGACGTGCGCGTGACCGCCGGGCAGGTGAGCCAGATCGACGTCGGCCTCGATCCGGATCAGCAGGCGGAGGAGGTCATCGAGGTCGAGTTCGAGCCGGAGCGGGCGAGCGTCGCCGCGCAGCTGCTCATCCGGAAGAACGCGGCCCACGTGGGCGACGCGGTCGGCGCGAAGGAGATCGCGAAGACGCCCGATCGCAACGCCGCGGAGGCCGCGAAGCGCATCGTCGGAGCGACCGTGGTCGACAGCAGATACGTGTACGTGCGCGGCCTGGGCGAGCGCTACACGAACGCCCTCTTGAACGGCGCCCCGCTGCCGAGCCCCGAGCCCGACCGGCAGGCTGTCCCGCTGGATCTCTTCCCGTCGCTGGTCCTCAGCGACATCACCGTCGTCAAGACGTTCACCCCCGACATCCCCGGCGATTTCGCGGGCGGCTCGGTCCAGGTCAACACGCGCGAGCTCCCGACAAAGTTCCTCTTCCAGGCCTCGCTGTCGCTCGGCCTGAACAGCCAGGCGACGTTCCGGGATCGGTTGAGCTACGCCGGATCCGGGACCGACTGGCTCGGGATCGACGGCGGCGCCCGCGCGCTGCCGGCCGAGATCCCCGATTACAAGCTGATGCGCCTCGGCCCCAAGCCGGGCGGCGGCACCCTCACGAGGGACGAGATGACGGCTTACGGCAGGGCGATCAACTCGTCGATGGCGACGACGCGGGCGTTCACCCCGCCGAACGGGAGCGGCAGCGCGGTCGTCGGCGACACGCTGAAGCTCGGCGGCGAGCAGCGCCTCGGCTACATCGCCTCGCTGAGCTACGGCCGGAAGTTCTCTCCGCGCGCGGACGAGACCCTCGGTGTCTTCGATCCCCATCCTCGAACCGGCGAGCTCGTTCGCGTCAGCGAGATCACGACGGGGAGCATCCGTGATCAGGTGTCCTGGGGCAGCTTCGGCAGCGTCACCTACAACCCGGATCACGACCACAAGGTGACGCTGACCGGGCTCCACAGCCGTTCGTCGGACGACCTGGCCAGCCAGGCCGACGGAGACCCGAGCGACGGGGACAGCGCGTTTCGCGACACGATGCTGCGATTCATCTCGCGATCGCTCACCCTGGGTCAGCTCCAGGGGGAGCACCGCTTCGGGGCGCTCGACGGCGGGACCCTCGACTGGAAAGCGTCGATCTCCCTCGCGACGTCGGACGAGCCCGACACGAGGGAGACCGTCTACATCCGCGATGACGCGAGCGGCGTCTTCTCGTGGGACGAGGGCACGCTGAGCGGCGCGCACTTCTTCAGCGACATGGGGGACACGAGCTACGGCGGGCAGCTCTCCTATACCCAGCCCCTCGTCCGCGGCGACACCCCGACCCGGCTGAAGGCGGGCGGTCTGCTCAACTTCCGAGAGCGCGAGTTCAACACGCGCCGGTTCCGGTTCAAGCAGCGCCAGGGGGCAGATCCGACGCTCCTGCGCCAGGAGCCGGGAGCGCTGTTCTCGGACGAGAACATCGGCTCGGTGCTCGAGGTCGAGGAGATCACGCGCGAGACCGACTCCTATACGGCGAACGACAACCTCTACGCGGGTTACGTGATGACCGACACCGCCGTGACGCGATGGCTCCGCGCGGTGCTCGGCGCACGGATCGAGGCCTCCTCGCTGTCGCTGAGGGCCTTCGACAGGTACTCCCCGGCGAGCCCCGAGATCCACGTCGAGAGCGACAAGATCGATCTCCTGCCCGCGGTCAACATCGTCGTCAAGGCGACCTCGAATTCGAATGTCAGGCTCGGCGTGGCCAGGACGCTGGCTCGGCCCCAGCTCCGCGAGCTCAGCCCGACCCTGTATCAGGAGGGCTACAGCGGCAGAGAAGTGAAGGGTAATCCCGAGCTCCGGCGGACGAGCGTCGTCAACGGCGATCTTCGCTTCGAGACCTTCCCGACGGCCGGAGAGGTGGCTGCGGTCAGCGTCTTTTACAAGCACTTCCAGGAGCCGATCGAGGAGGTCATCATCCACAACAGCGGCAGGGGCAGGCTCACCTACGTCAACGGAGACGCCGGCCATGTCGCCGGCGTCGAGCTCGAGCTCAGGAAGGGCCTTGGCTTCATCTCCCCGCTCCTGCGGGAGGTCACCGCGCTCGGCAACCTCACGTTCGTGACGTCGGAGGTGACGATCGATCCCGATGTCCGCGTGGGAGGGATCACCATCCAGAGCAGCCCGGAGCACCCTCTCCAGGGGCAATCCCCCTTCGTCGTGAACCTGGGGCTCGACTACACCGGAGAGTCGACCGGCACGAGCGCTCGGCTCCTCTACAACGTGTTCGGCGTCCGGCTCAGGAGGGTGGGGAGCAACCGGCCGGACGAGTACGAGCAGCCGCGGCATCAGATCGACCTGACCGTCGCCCAGCGCCTCGGCGAGCACGTCGAGCTGAAGCTCGCCGGCGAGAACCTCCTCGACGCTCCAGTGCGGGTCACCCAGGGGAGGGAGGACGACGAGGACAACATCGTCAGTCAGTACAGCGCTGGGACGACTGTTACGTTGAGCGCCTCGTATACCTATTGAGCGCATGCCATTGAATCGTCACGCGGCGATCGTCGCGATTTCTCGCGCATGATTCATGGTGGCTCGTCAGGAGATAAATAACATGCGTACATTCGGAATTGCCTTGGCTTGCGTCTCGGCGCTCTCCGTCGCGGCGCTCGCCGCCTGCGGCGACGACGACTCGGTTTCCCCGATCCCGAGCGGCACCTCGGCCACGAGCGGGTCCGGCGGCTCCGGCGGCGGCGGCGGCGGTGGTGGTGGCGCCGCCGCCGATTGCTCCGCCCCGGTGGAGGTCACCGAGGCGATCTCCGCCGACGCGACGTGGACCGCCGACAAGTGCTACCTCATGAAGGGGATCGTCTTCGTCGAGGCCGGCGCCACGCTGACCGTCGAGCCCGGCACGACGATCATGGGCGAGAAGGTGAGCCTCGCGACGCTGGTCGTGAAGCCCGGCGCGAAGCTCCACGCCAAGGGCACCGCCGACAAACCCATCGTGTTCACGAGCCAGGGCGAGGAGGGGGACCGCGCCGCCGGCGACTGGGGCGGCGTCATCCTGCTCGGCGAGGCGCCCATCAACGTCGAGGGCGGCAAGTCCGCCGTCGAGGGCATCACCGGCGAAGGAACCGAGTACGGCGGCGATAAGCCGGAGGACAACAGCGGTGTCCTCGAGTTCGTGCGCATCGAGTACAGCGGGATCCTGCTCTCTCAGGACAACGAGGTGAACGGCCTCACCTTCGCCGGGGTGGGCTCCGGGACGACGGTCGATCACGTGATGGTCCACCACACGCTCGACGATTGCTTCGAGTTCTTCGGCGGCACGGTCAACGCCAAGCACCTCATCTGCGCGCAGAACGGCGACGACGGCATCGACTGGGACCTCGGCTATGTCGGCAAGCTCCAGTTCATCGCGGTCCAGCAGGATCCGTCGGTGGCCGACGACACGAACGGCTTCGAGGGCGACAACGACGCCGACTCGTCGATCAACACGCCGGTCAGCGAGCCGACGATCTACAACGCGACCCTGTGCGGAAAGAACAAGGACGTCGACAAGCAGCAGTACGGCATGCTGCTCCGCCACTCGACGAAGGCCCATATCTTCAACACCATCGTGACCGGCTTCGAGGCGGGGGTGGACCTCCGCGACGAGCTCACCGAGGTCGAGCTCGCGAGCTCGATCTTCTTCGGCAACCTCGCGGCGAACATCGCCCACGTGGAGAACGACGCGAACGAGACCACCGAGTCGAAGCTGGATGACGACGACGACGCCGGAGCGGACGAGATCGCGTGGTTCGAGGGCGAGGCGTCCAACAGCGTCGAGGATCCGGGGCTCGCCGACTGCTTCGCCAAGGCGCCCGACTTCCGGCCGGCGGTCACGCTCGCCGGCAACGCGGCGACGCCGCCCGACGACGGCTTCTTCGACGCGGAGGCGAGCTACATCGGGGCCTTCAAGGCGGAGGACACCTGGGCGACGGGCGCCTGGGTCTCGTTCGACGCGAACTGACGCCGCGCCGTCCACGCGGGCGCCTCGTCGCGTGACGGGCGGACGGGATCCGTAGCGAGAGAAATGACGAAGGCCGGCTCTTCAGCCGGCCTTTATCGTCTCCATCATCACGCCTCCGCCGCAGGCGCTCAGCGCACCCGCGGCGTGAACCCGGACACACTGCTCCGGTGCTCGCTGCATACGCCTCGCGCGTCCGGGTTGTCCTTGAATGACACCCTCCCGCACACCTCACAGATGCAGAGGTGTGCGCGATAGAACTCGCGATCGAGCAGGATGTCGGCGGCGAGCAAACTGAGCACAATGTCGCCCAGGAAGTCGATCTCGCGCGGCGAGGCGACCCAGACGGGACGGCCGCCGACCGCGGCCCGGCGGACCCTGCCCCCGTAGATCGCCGCGTTCAGGAAGCGATCGTCGGCGACGGGAGCGATGAGGCCCCGGAGCGCCGTGATGACGCGACCGCGGGCCTTGTGGATCAGCTCCTCGAGGTTGCTGCCGCCCTCGGAGCGCGGGTCGAGCATGACGGGCGTCGCGCCGGGCTCGCGCACGATCTGGGGGCGCTTCATCAGGCCCGGGGTCACGAGGTGGTCCACGAACCAGTCCTGGAGGTCCTTGAGCGTCCACTCGGAGGCCGGCCACTCCAGGAACTCGAGCGCGCCGCGGAGGCCGCTGGTGCTTTGGAGGCCGGGATGGGTAGGGAAGCTCGGCAGGGTGCGGGATGTGTGCAGACGCCGGGGTGAGCGGCGGCCCGCGTCGTCGATGTTGCGGCCGGAACCCATGTTCACCTCGAGGGCGGACCCCCGGTCCCGATGGATGCGAGCTCTTGCAGAGGCCACCATACCGACAAAACAAGCACAACTCGTGCCGAGCCTGGCGAACGGGAGGACCTTGATTTACCAGGAGTTCTGCCCTTGTAGCCCGAAGCGACCGATGGGATGGCCGGCCACTGGCCGGCCAGGTTCTTGAACAGGTAAGATAGATCCTGATGGACCACTCCACCGTCCGCGTCTCGGTCCCCCCGGAGGCCTCGGTCGCCGAGCCTGTTCCCGGTATCGTGCTGATTTTCTCGGGGGATCAGCCGCGATGCGCGCCGATCCCCCTCGATCGTGGCGCCGTGGTGCTGGGGCGCGGGGGCGTCGCCGGCGTGCCCCTGGTGGATGACTCGCTCATGTCGCGGCGACACGCCCGCATTGCGTACGACGGGGCCGCCTGGACCGTGGAGGACCTCGGCAGCACCAACGGGACGTCCATCAACGGCGAGCCCATCCGCGGCGAGGTCCGGAGGGAGGCGATCCAGATCGTCGGCGCGGGGACGTCGGTGTTCCTCGCGCTCGCCGACATCCGGAGCTTCTCGCGCGGGGGCGTGCAGATCGAGAAGGAGAGCGTCCTCGGGCCCAGGCTGCAGCTGGTCTACGACACCATCCTCCGCGCCGCGGCCGCGGGCGACAGCCTCCTCGTGACGGGCGAGAGCGGTACGGGCAAGGAGCTCGCGGCGCGCGCCTACCACGAGGCGGGGCCGCAGGTGCGCGGGCCCTTCGTGGCCGTCAACTGCGCGGCCATCCCGGAGGGCCTGGCCGAGCGGCTCCTCTTCGGCGCCCGGCGCGGCGCCTACTCCGGCGCGACGCACGACACCGAGGGCTACGTGCAGGCCGCCCACGGGGGCACGCTCTTCCTCGACGAGGTGGCCGAGCTCGACGCGGCCGTCCAGGCGAAGCTGTTGCGGACGATCGACACCCGGCAGGTGCTCGAGCTCGGCGCGGTCGCGCCTCGCCCGGTGCAGATCCGGATCTGCGCCGCGACACACGACCTGCGCGCGCGGGTCGCCCAGGGCCGCTTCCGGGACGATCTCTACTACCGCATCGGCCGGCCCGAGGTCCGGCTCCCGCCGCTCCGGGAGCGCACCGAGGAGATCCCCTGGCTGCTCACGCAATGCGCGAAGGCGGTCGGCACGGCCTACGGCAAGGCGCCGCCGACGATTCACCATTCAATGATCCTCGCGTGTGCGATGCGCCGCTGGCCAGGGAACCTGCGCGAGTTCGTCGGCGAGGCCCGGCGCGCCGTGACGCGCGCGCTCGACGAGGGCCGGCGCACGGTCGAGGCCAAGGATCTCGACCCGCTCGCGGGCATCGGGCTGGGCCCGGAGACGCTGGAGCCGCGCACCCGGCAGGCAGGCAGCGATGTGAGGCCGGGCCCTCCGCGCGCGAGCCAGGCGCCGCCCGAAGATGAGATCGCCGAGGCGCTTCGCCTCGAGCGAGGCAATGTGTCTCGCGCGGCCAGCAGGCTCGGCGTGCACAGGAATCGAATCCGGCGCTGGCTAGAGAAGAATGGCGTGGATCGCTCCCACTTCGCCGAGGGGAGCGATCTGTCCGATAACGACTGAGCAGCTCACCGACGTGGTAAGCACAAGTACAGGATCACGTCAATGACGACACTGCATTGATAGAAAGCGCTTGCCCCCCGCGCTGCGCTTCGATGACGAAGTCGCTCCGGGCGTAGGCTGCTGAGGCCGACAGGACGTCCGTTCCATACATTGCCTCCAGCAAGCGCTCTGTTCCCCCGGGGTGATTGCTGGGCCGCGGCGCCGCTCCTCTCCGGCGAACCCAGCCCGGCCGTCGAGAGGCCGGTCGTCGCAGGGTTGCCTCCATCCGGCGACGCAACGCTGGCTCGATCGACCGAGCGTCCATGTATAGGGACTTTACAGACGTGGTGTTGCGGGTTGTAATGTAGTGTGTAAGCCCCGTCTCCCAGCGAGGTGCTGTCACGATCACGGTCAAGTCAACGAGTCCGGCGCGCGCGGCGCGCCGGGTCGGAGGGCGCTCCAAAGAGAGCAGCGGTAAGGTGTGCCGTGTCCTGCGCGTGGCGCGCGTCATCGGGCGGCGCGCGCCACCGCGCTGCGCGCGAGCCGCCAGGCACGCGACCTCGAGGCCGCGCGCATCGCGGCCCGCCCGCGCCCCGCGGCGGGCGGGGGACTCCTTCCTGGGGGGCGGCCGCGGTCGCCTCGTGCGGTGCCTACGAGTGCCTACGTCTGCCGCCAGAAGGCAGGTTCGGACGGCGCGAGGAGCGCGAAGAAGGGAGCGCGATGCACAATCATGATCTTGGACTTGACCGGACGAGCGGCTTCATCGATGTACAGAGAGTTGTCTGTCGGGCCCTCGTGCGAGCTCAGGTCCCGTCGCGTCATGGGCGTGCGCCGCGCTTCGCGGCGCTACCGCGCGCGCGCGGCCGCCGAACGCCTGCTCCCGGCTCGCCGTCGGGCTCTCCCGCAGCGACATCAGCAAACATTGAAACCCCCGGCTCCTGCGAGGTGATCGACGTCATGCGTTCGCGCTTGAACTCGGCCGATCGCGGAGAGCCCAGCCAGGACGGCGGGCTGCCTGGTTGAACAGCCCTGGACACCATGAACGCGATCCGTAGACACGCATCGGCCGAAGAGGCGTCTGTCAGCCTACGAGCGCACATCGAGGGGCCGACCAGCTCGGCCGCGTCCGGCCCCGGGCTCGGACAGCAGCCAAGCTCGGGCACCCGGCAGACCCACTCCCGGCGCCGCCCGTTCCTGAGCCGCCTGCTGGCGGCGGGCGAGGCGATCGACGCGGGGGATGGCGAGAGCGCGAGAGCCCTCCTGGAGGGCATCCTGCGGGCGGAGCCCGATACGGGGGACGCCTCGGAGCGCATTTCAGGCGTGTTCGGCCGAGCGTTGCTCGCTCGTCTGGACGGAGATCGCTCCGGCGATGGCAACCTCTACCTGCGCAGCGCTGGACCGCGGGACATGCTCGCGGCGTTTCAGCTGCTCGTGCACGCGACGCCGCTCATCCGTTTCGGATACCTCAGCGCGAACGCGGCGATCGTGGAGGCGTTCCAGGACGAGCGGGAGATCCACGTCATCGACATCGGCGTCGGGGGCGGTACCCAGTGGCCGTTCCTGCTACATCGGCTGGCGACGCGGCCCGGCGGCCCGCCGCGGGTCCGGTTGACCGGGATCGACCTGCCGTGCCGGGGCCCGGATCCCGAGCAGCGGCTGCGCTGGGCGGGCGCGTTCATCGGGGGATGGGCGGAGCGGCTGAAGGTCCCCTTCGAGTTCCACGGTGTCGCGTCCTCGGTCGAGCGCGTCGACTGGAGCCGTATTGCGTCCCGCGCGACGGCGCCCATCGCCGTCAATGCGGCGTTCGCATTGCACCACGTACCCGACGCCTCGGTCCACGCCACCGCGAACCGCGACACCATTCTCACGCGGATCCGCGCGTTGTCGCCGCGCGTGCTGACGCTCGTCGAGCCGGACGTGGAGCACAACGCGCTGCAGTTCCTCCCGCGCCTCTCCGAGGCGATCGGCCATTACTATGCGGTATTCCAGGCGCTCGAGGCGCTGCTCCCGCCGCACATCGCCGCGCGCGAGACCATCGAGCAGGTCTTCTTCGGTCAGGAGGTGATGAACGTGGTGGTGGGCGAGGGGTCGGCGCGGGTCGAGCGGCACGAGCGCCGTGGCGCCTGGCAGCGCCGCCTCCGCATGAACGGCTTCGAGCCGCTGCGCGTCTCCCAGCACGAGCCGCCGGTCCGCGCAGGGCTGCGCCTCAGCCAGGGGTTCGACGTCCGGACGGACGAGCCGGCGCTGCTGCTCATGCGCAACGGGGTGTCCATCGTGTCCGCGTCGGCGTGGCGCCCGCGGCCGGTGCCGCCGCCATCGCGGTTCATCTCCGGGCTGTTCCGCCGGGCCGGCTGAGCGCTCGCTTGTCGGGGACGCCCGCGGCGCGGGCCTCGTGCGATTCGTCCGCTGAGCGGTCGTCGTGGTGGGGGCTGTTCTTGGCGCTCATGGCTGCTCCGCGCCCGGTCGGGGGGATTGGCTGGCGCGTCGTTGCACGCGCTCTCTATGGCCGCAGTCGCATCTCGGGCGATGGGGTAAGCGCAAGTGCCACCGCCGAGCTCAGGGATGAGCTCAGCGGGTCACGAGCACCTTGAGGGCGCCCGGCGCGGCCGCGGCCCGCAGCGCCTCCTCGGCGCGCTCCAGCGGGAGGCGGGCCGACACGAGCGAGCGGACGTCGACGGTCCGGCCCTCGAGGGCGCGCAGGGCAGGATCGAACAGCCCGCAGCGTGAACCGACCACGGTGATCTCGTGGACGACAAGGTCCGCGAGGTGGACGCTGGAGAGCCCGGCGACCGTGCTCTTCAGCACGAGCGTGCCCCGCGGCCGGGTCGCGCGGACCGCCCTCGTGAACCCCTCGGCCGTGCCGGTGGCCTCGACCACGAGCTCGGCCGGCTCGCCGGCCCAGGCGCCCTGAGGAGGCGCGGCGCCGGCGCCGGGGTCGACCGGGCGAAAGAGCTCGGTCGCGATGCCCTGCGCGCGCAGCAAGGCGAGCTTCTCCTCGTGCTTGCCGACCGCGAGGACGCGGGCGCCGGCCTGGTGCAGCACCTGGGCGATGAGCAGGCCGAGCTTCCCGTCGCCGAACACGAGCGCCGAGGTGCCCGGCGCCACGCGCACCTGCTCCAGGATCGCGAACGCCGCCGCGAGCGGCTCCGTGAACACCGCCTCCTCGTCGTCCACCCGGTCGTCCACGGCGTGCAGGTTCGCCACGGGCACTGCGACGCGCTCCGCCAGCGCGCCGTCGGCGCCGACGATGCCCATCACCGTGCGCGCCGGGCAGTGCCGTCCCAGCCCGCGCGCGCACGTACTGCAGAGGCCGCACGCGAAGTTGATCTCCCCGACCACGCGACGGCCGCGCCAGGCGGCCGGCCCGTCCACGACCTCCCCGACGAACTCGTGCCCGAGCGTGCCGCGGAAGCCCATGTAACCCTTGGTGATTTCGAGATCCGTGTTGCAGATCCCCGCGCACCGCACCTCGACCACGGCCATGCCGGCCGTGATCGAGGGCGGGTCGCGGTCGATGACGCGCGCCGCCGTGCCGTCCCAGACCAGCGCTCGCACGGGCGAGCTCTAGCCTGCCGCGAGCGCCAGCCGGCGCTTCGCCGCCTGCATCAGGTACGCGTCGACCGCCTCGGCGGCCTTGCGCCCCTCCGCGATCGCCCACACGACGAGGCTCTGGCCGCGCGACATGTCGCCGGCGGCGAAGACGCCGTCCACGCTCGTGCGCCCGCCCGGCGCCTTCACGTTGCCGCGCTGGTCCATCGCGACGCCGAGCTGCTCGATCAGCCCCTCGCGCTCGGAGCCGACGAAGCCCATCGCGAACAGGACGAGCTCGCACGGGATCTCGAACTCGCTCCCCGGGACCGGCACGAACTTCCCGCCTTCCAGGCTCACCCGCGTCGCCTTGAGGGCGCGCACGTGCCCGTGCTCGTCCCCGAGGAACGCGGTGGTCGAGACCGACCAGTCGCGCTCGCCGCCCTCCTCGTGCGAGGACGACGAACGGAGGATGAGCGGCCACGCGGGCCAGGGGTTCGTCAGCGAGCGCTGCTCGGGCGGGCGGGGGAGGAGCTCGAGCTGCGTCACGTGCGCCGCGTTGTGCCGGTGGCTCGTGCCGAGGCAGTCCGAGCCGGTGTCGCCGCCGCCGATGACGACCACGCGCTTGCCCGTCGCGAGGATCGCCTCGCTGTCGGGGATCACGTCGCCGGCGACCCGCTTGTTCTGCTGCGTCAGGAAATCCATCGCGAAGTGGACGCCCTTCAGCTCCCGGCCCGGCACCGGCAGATCGCGCGGCCGGCGCGCCCCGCCGCAGAGCACGATGGCGTCGTACTGCTCGCGCAGCGCGTCGCCGGTGATGTCGACGCCGCAGTGGACGCCCGTGCGGAAGGTCACCCCCTCGGCCTGCATCTGTTCCATGCGGCGGTCGATGAGGTGCTTCTCCATCTTGAAGTCGGGGATGCCGTAACGGAGCAGGCCGCCGATGCGGTCGTCACGCTCGAAGAGCGTCACGTCGTGCCCCTGGCGCGCGAGCTGCTGCGCGGCCGCGAGGCCGGCCGGCCCCGACCCGATCACCGCGACCTTCTTGCCCGTGCGCTGCTTCGCGATGACCGGCACGACGAGGTTCCGCTCGAAGGCGCGATCGGCGACGCCGCGCTCGACGTTCTTGATCGTGACCGGCTTGCCCTCGATGTTCAGCACGCACGCCGCCTCGCAGGGCGCCGGGCACACGCGCCCGGTGAACTCGGGGAAGTTGTTCGTCGCGTCGAGCGCCGCGATCGCCTCGGGGAGGCGATCGCGGAACATGTGATCGTTCCAGTCGGGGATCAGGTTCCCGAGCGGACACCCGTCGTGACAGAACGGGATGCCGCAGTCCATGCACCGCGCCGCCTGATCGCGCAGCTCGGGATCGGGGATCGGGAGCTCGAACTCCTGCCAGTCGTTCAATCGATCGGAGACGGGTCGCTTCTTGAGGTCGACCCGCTGGATCTCGAGGAAGCCTCGTACCTTACCCATGGGCGGCCGACCTCTCTCCCGCGCTCGCGGGGCCCGCGTTGGCGGGGATGTAACGTCCAGTGGAAACGTAGGGGGTGGAGGGTGAAAGGAGGGACACGATCCCGTCGGTCGCGTCCGCCCCGTTCGTCGCGGGCGACGCCGCGGCCTCGAGGGCGCGCCGGTACTCGCTCGGGACGACCTTCACGAACTTCGACAGGACGGCCTGCCAGGAGTCGAGCAGCTCGGTCGCCTTCCGGCTGCCCGTGCGCTGCACGTGCTCCTCGAGCAGCGCCCGCACCGACGCGGCGTCGGCCGCGGTCATCGTCTCGAGCTGCACCATCTCCTTGTTGCAGCGCGCCTCGAAGAGCGCGTCCTCGTCGAAGACGTAGGCGAGCCCGCCGCTCATGCCGGCCCCGAAGTTGCGGCCGGTGGTGCCGAGGATGATCACGGTGCCGCCCGTCATGTACTCGCAGCCGTGGTCGCCCACGCCCTCGACGACGGTGGTGGCGCCGCTGTTCCTGACCGCGAAGCGCTCGCCGGCGCGGCCGTTGAAGAACGCGCGGCCGCTCGTCGCGCCGTAGAGCACGACGTTGCCGACGATGACCTGGTCGTCCGGCTTGAACGGCGCCTCGCGCGGCGGGCGCACCGCCACCACGCCGCCCGAGAGGCCCTTGCCGACGTAGTCGTTCGCGTCGCCCTCGAGCTCGAGCGTCATGCCCCGCGAGGCGAAGGCGCCGAAGCTCTGGCCGGAGCTGCCTGTGCACTTCACCACGATGCTGTCCTCGGGCAGCCCGGCGCCGCCGTGACGGCGCGCGATCTCACCGCTCAGCATGGCGCCGAGCGTCCGGTCCGAGTTCCGCACGCGGGTCTCGATGACGACGGGCGACCCGCCGTCGATCGTGGCGCGCGCCTGCTCGATCAGCCTGAGGTCGAGCACCCGGTCGAGCTTGTGGTCCTGCGGCTCGACGCAGTGGTTCGGGCTCGTGAGGGCCTCCTTCGGGCGGTAGAGCACCTCGGAGCAGTCGATCTTCCTCGCCTTCGCGTGGAGCCCGGTGCGCCGCTGCACGATGCAGTCGGAGCGCCCGACCATCTCGGTCAGGGTGCGGAAGCCCAGGCTCGCCATGATCTGCCGGAGCTCCTCCGCCACGTAGAAGAAGAAGTTGATGACGTGCTCCGGCGCGCCCGTGAACTTCTTGCGGAGCTCCGGGTCCTGCGTGGCGATGCCGACGGGGCAGGTGTTGAGGTGGCACTTGCGCATCATGATGCAGCCCGCCGCGACGAGCGGCGCCGTGGAGAAGCCGAACTCCTCGGCGCCGAGCAAGGCGGCGAACGCCACGTCCCGGCCGGTCATCAGCTTGCCGTCGGTCTGCACGATGGCGCGGCCGCGGAGCCCGTTCATCACGAGCACCTGGTGCGCCTCGGCGAGCCCGAGCTCCCACGGCACGCCCGCGTGGTGGATCGACGTGAGCGGGGAGGCGCCGGTGCCGCCCGAGTCGCCGCTGATCAGCACCACGTCGGCGTGCGCCTTCACGACGCCCGCGGCGATGGTGCCGACGCCCGCCTCGGCGACGAGCTTCACGCTGATGCGCGCCTTCGAGTTGATGTTCTTCAGGTCGAAGATGAGCTGCGCGAGATCCTCGATCGAGTAGATGTCGTGGTGCGGCGGCGGCGAGATCAGCGTCACGCCGGCGGTCGAGTGGCGCACCTTCGCGATCACCGCGTCGACCTTGTGGCCCGGGAGCTGGCCGCCCTCGCCGGGCTTGGCCCCCTGCGCCATCTTGATCTGCAGCTCGTCGGCGTTGACGAGGTACTGGGCCGTGACGCCGAACCGCCCCGACGCGACCTGCTTCACCGCGCTCCGCTTCGAGTCGCCGTTCGGCAGCCGGAGGAAGCGCCCCGGGTCCTCGCCGCCCTCGCCGGTGTTCGACCGCGCGCCGATGCGGTTCATCGCGACGGCGAGGGTCTCGTGGGCCTCCTTCGAGATGCTGCCGAAGGACATGGCGCCCGTGGCGAAGCGCCTGACGAGCGAGGTCGCGGGCTCGACCTCCTCGATCGGCACCGGCGGGCCGACGGGCTTGAAGTCCCACAGCCCGCGGAGCGACATCGGGTGCTCGCGCTGCTCGTTGATGACCGCGGAGTACTCGGCGTAGCTCTTCGCGTCGTCGAGGCGGACCGCCCGCTGGAGCGTCGAGACCGACTGCGGCGTCCAGAGGTGCCGCTCGCCGAACACGCGGAAGTGGTGGTGGCCGCCGACGTCGAGGTGCGCGCGCGCCCGCTCGCCGTACGCCGCCTGGTGGCGGGCGAGCGTCTCCTCCGCGATCTCGCGCAGCCCGACGCCGCGGACGCGCGACGCCGTGCCGGTGAAGTACGCGTCGATGACGAGCTGGTCGACGCCGATCGCCTCGAAGATCTGCGCGCCCTGGTAGCTGGAGAGCGCGCTGATCCCCATCTTGGACATGATCTTCAGGATGCCCTTCTTGAGCGCCTTCACGTACCGCGAGCTCGCCGCCGGGGGCGACAGGTCGGGGCCGAGGGTCTTGTCGCGGCACATCGCCGCGATCGACTCGAACGCGAGGTACGGGTTCACCGCGCCCGCGCCGTAGCCGATGAGCAGCGCCATGTGGCCGACCTCGCGCGCCTCGCCGGTCTCGACGATGATGCCGGCGCGCGTGCGCGTCCCCTCGTTGATGAGGTGGTGGTGCACGGCGCCCGTCGCGAGCAGGCTCGGGATGGGGGCGAGCGTCTCGTCGATGCCGCGGTCGCTCAGGATGAGGATGCTCGCGCCGTCGGCGATCGCGCGGCTCGCGTCCTTGCAGAGCTTGGCGAGCGCGTTGCGCAGGTTGTCCTCCGGGTCACCGTCGACCGAGAAGTACATCGGCAGCGTGGCCGCGCGGAAGTCGGGGAAGACGTTCTTGCGCAGCTTGGACAGATCGTCCTGCGTGAGGATCGGGTGCGGCAGCTCGAGCATCCGGCACTGGCGGGGCGTCTCCTCGAGGAGGTTGCCCTCGCCGCCGACGCAGCTCACGAGCGACATCACGATCTCCTCGCGGAGCGGGTCGACCGGCGGGTTGGTGACCTGCGCGAACAGCTGCTTGAAGTAGCGGAAGAGCAGCTGGGGCTTCTCGGAGAGGACGGCGAGCGGGATGTCGATGCCCATCGAGCCCACCGGCTCCTCGCCGAGGGTGGCCATCGACGCGAGGATCATCCGCAGGTCCTCCTCGGTGTAGCCGAACGTCTGCTGCAGGGACCGGAGGTCCGCGTGCGGGATGGTGTAGAGGCTCGGGACGTCCTCGAGGGCGCGCAGGTCGATCTTGTTCTCGGCGACCCACGCCGCGTACGGCTTCTGCGTCGCGACCCGGCGCTTGATCTCGTCGTCGCTGACGACGCGCCCCTCGCTCGTGTCGACGAGGAACATCTTGCCCGGCTGGAGGCGCCCCTTCTGGATGACGCGCGACGGCTCGATGTCGAGCACGCCGAACTCGCTCGCGAGCACGACGAGCCCGTCGCCCGTCACGACGTACTTCGCCGGGCGCAGCCCGTTGCGGTCGAGCGTCGCGCCGATCAGCTGGCCGTCGGTGAAGCACAGCGCCGCGGGGCCGTCCCAGGGCTCGATGAGGCAGCCGTGGTACTCGTAGAACGCCTTCTTCTCGGCCGACATGTCCGGGTCGTGCGCCCAGGCCTCCGGCACGAGCATCATCATCACGTGCGGCAGCGACCGGCCGCTCGCGAGCAGGAAGTCGACGACGTTGTCGAGCGCGGACGAGTCGGACCCGCCGGCGCGGATGATCGGCTTGAAGTCCTCGATCGCGTTCGCGAACACATCGCTCTTGAGCAGCGCCTCGCGCGCCGACATCCACGCGGTGTTGCCGCGCACCGTGTTGATCTCGCCGTTGTGCGCGATGACCCGGTACGGGTGCGCGCGCTCCCACGTGGGGAAGGTGTTCGTCGAGAAGCGCGAGTGCACCATCGCGAGCCGCGACACGGCGCGCTTGTCGGACAGATCGGGGTAGAACGCCGCGACCTGCTCCGCGAGCATCAGGCCCTTGTAGACGACGGTCCGCGATGAACAGGAGGCGATGTAGAAGTCATCGGAATGGGCGGTGCGGCCGGCGCGCTTGCGGACCGCATAGAGGACCTGCTCGAAGGACTGGCGAGGCGCGACCCTGCCGATGAACAGCTGGCGGATCGCGGGGCGCGAGTCGCGCGCGACCGGGCCGATCGCCGCGTCGTCGATGGGGACGTCGCGCCAGCCGAGGACGCGCTGGCCGTGGTGCACGACCGCGGCCTCGAGGATCGCCTCGCACTGGCGGCGCCGGGACGGGCTCTGCGAGAAGAACACCGTCGCGACGGCGTAGTCGCCGGGAGGAGGCAGCGCGATGCCCACGGCAGCCAGGGATGCGGCGTACAGCTCGTGCGGGATCTGGAGGAGGACGCCCGCGCCGTCGCCGGTGCAGGGGTCGCAGCCAGCGGCGCCGCGATGGGTTAGATTTTCGAGGATCTCGAGCGCTTGGCAGACGACCTCGTGCGTCGCTTCACGGCGGAGCGTGGCGACGAATCCGAGACCGCAGGCGTCGTGTTCGAAAGCCGGATCGTAAAGACCTTGTCGTTGGGGCAGAGGCATGGTGCTGACTTCACACGCGCGTAGCACATGTGGCACAAGGATTGGAGCCCTAGTTAATGCGGCGCGCCAGTACCCGCCGAATCGGGCCCAAAATCCGGGGGGCGGTCCCCCCTCTCCGCGGCCCGGATGGGCCGGGGGGGGCGGCGCTCGGCAGTGGACGCCCGTCGCCGCCCGTGGTGTGGGTGGGGCTGGCCGGCTTGCTGGCCCGTCCACCGGCGACGTGTCATTCGGATGAAGCTCTTCGCACTCAGTGATCTCCACGTCGGCTATGCGGAGAACCGGTGCGCCATCGAGCGCATGACGCCGCGGCCGAACGACTGGCTCATCCTCGCTGGCGACCTCGGGGAGACGGAGCAGCACCTGCTCTACGTGCTCGATACCCTGGGCCCTCGGTTCAAGCAGCTCGTGTGGGCGCCGGGCAACCACGAGCTCTATACGGTGCCGAGTGAGCGCGGCGCGCCGCGCGGCCGGGCTCGCTACGATCGGCTGGTCGAGCTATGCCGGAGCCGCGGGGTGATTACGCCGGAGGACCCTTACGTGCTTTGGGAGGGCGAGGGCGGGCCGCACGTGCTGGCGCCGATGTTTCTGCTCTATGACCACAGCTTCCGGCCGGCCGGCGTGGCCGAGCACGACGCGGTGGCGTGGGCGATGCAGAGCGGCGTCCTCTGCATGGACGAGGAGCTGCTCGACCCGGCCCCGTACGCGAGCCGGCCGGCGTGGTGCCGGGCCCGCCTCGCCGAGACCGAGGCGCGACTCGCCGCGATCGACGACCACCCCACGGTGCTCATCAACCACTTCCCGCTGCGGGAAGAGCTCGTGCGCCTGTGGCGCATCCCGCGCTTCTCGATCTGGTGCGGGACGCGGCGCACGCACGATTGGCACACGCGGTTCCGCGCGCGGGTGGTCGTCTCAGGGCACCTCCACATCCCCCGCACCGACTGGATCGACGGTGTTCGTTTCGAGGAGGTGTCGTTCGGCTACCCGCGCCAGCGGCCCGCCGGGCTCACCGTCGACAGCTGCCTGCGCGAGATCCTGCCGGGGCCCGCGGCCGCGGCTCCGCTGGGGGCGTAGATGATCGAGATCGGTCCCGGCACCGCGCACCTCTGGTACGTCTTCTCCGAGCCGGTCCGCGACGAGGCGCTGCTCGCCGCGTACCACCGGCTGATGGCGCCGGACGAGGCGGTGCAGCAGGCGCGCTTCCTGTTCGCCGAGAACCGGCACGAGTACCTGCTCACCCGCGCGCTCGTGCGCACGGTCCTCTCGAAGTACGCGGACGTCGCGCCCGAGGCATGGACGTTCGTCCGAAACGAATTCGGTCGGCCGCAGATCGCGGGGCCGCCGGGCGTGCCGCCGCTCCGGTTCAACCTGTCCAACACGCGGGGGCTCATCGCCTGCCTTGTCGCGCTGGACCGCGACGTGGGGGTCGACGTCGAGGACACCGAGCGATCGAGCAGCGCGGTGGACATCGCCGACCGCTTCTTCTCGCCCGTCGAGGTGCGCGCGCTGCGCGCCCTGCCGAAGGAGAGGCAGAGCGCGCGCTTCTTCGAGTACTGGACGCTCAAGGAGTCGTACATCAAGGCGCGCGGGATGGGGCTCGCGATCCCGCTCGACCAGTTCTCGTTCCACCTCGACGACGGGCCGGCGATCGGCATCTCCTTCGATCCGCGGCTCGGCGACGATCGCTCGGCCTGGCAGTTCGCGCTCTACCAGCCCTCGGCGCGGCACAGGATGGCCGCCGCCCTCCGCACGGGAGGCGAGCCTCCGCTGTCGATCGAGCTCCGGGAGACGGTGCCGCTGCGCGACGGCGGATGAGCGGCGGCGCGGGCCGCCCGCGCGGCGCGGTCAGTCCGGCCGCTCGATCGAGAGCTCGACGTTGCGCCACGACGGCGCGCCGCTGCCGTCGCGGCCGAAGCCGGAGGTGACGTCCACGACGGCCCGGCGGCGCCCCTCGGCGGCGACCGGGTCGTCGTCGACGGCGTAGTCGAGGGCGACCCCCCGGATGGCGGCGAAGCCGTTGTCCTCGTCCCAGATCTCGATGACGCGGACCTGGTGGGGGTAATCGGAGAGCGCGGAGGTCTCGAGCTCCCAGTAGGCGTGCCCGCCGCTCGGCGTCACCGGGGTCACCCGGTGCACGTGCGTGTGGCCCGCGAGGTGGAGGAGCACGTTGTCGTAGCCGCCGACGAGCGCCTGCCACGCCTCGACGCTGAGCGCGCCGGGCACGACGGGGGTGCCCGTCGCGGCGAAGGAGCCATCCCCGAGCAGGCGCGACGCGTGGTGGGACGCGAGGACGACCCACCTGCGATCGCGCTGCGCTCGGTCGAGCGCCGGGCGGATGAACCGCTCGACGTCGTCCTCGAGGAGCACGCCGTTCGGGCCTCCGGTCTCGGCGGCCGTGTCGAGCACGAGGACGCGGAGGGGCGTGTCCTTCACGTCGAACTCGTAGAACGCCTTCCCGTACGCCTGCTCGTCGGGCCCGATCCCGTGCCCGTCGCCCGTCGCCGCCAGCTGATCGAGCAGCGCGGGGCGGCTCAGGAGCGCTCGCCTCGGGTCGGGCACGACCTCGCCGGTGACCACCGGACCGCCGGGGAGCGACCAGTCGCGCGTCCCGCCGTCCGAGAGGCTCCCCGTCACGAGCTCGGCGCGCGTGTCCACGGGGAAGTTCCCCTGATGCAGGACATCGTGGTTGCCGGTCACCCAGCGCCACGGCATGAGCAGCCCCTCGGCGAAGAACGGGTCCTTGGGATCGTTGTCCGGGCCCTGGACGGGATCGTCGTCGTCGCCCGAGTCGCACTCGACGCGCTCGGCGCCGTCGAGGATGGCCGTGAACCACGCGATCTCGTTCGTCTGCGCGCTGTCGGCGTTGTCGCCGCCGAGCAGGACGAAGTCGACCGGCGTGCTCCGGTGGAACGCGTTGATGGTGCGGACGGCGGCGTTGAGGATCCGGCACTCGTGCCCTTCCTGCGGGCGGAACGCCGACGCGAAGGGGCCGGGCCCGTCGAAGATCGCGAGCCGCGCGGGCGACTCGTCGTCGGCGAGCTGGGTGTCGGCGAGGTGCACGAACCGCGTCAGCAGCTTCGGGCGCGGGCCGCGCGGCGGCGGGGGCGTGCCGTCGAGCGTCGCCGGCGCGAGCGGCTGCCCCGGTCCGATCTCGAGCTCGCCGTAGCCCTCGGCGAGCATCTGCTCGATCTCCACCGGCACCGCGGGGTTCCTGGCCGGCGGATCGATCACCGCGGTGCGCGGCACGAGGGTGCGCTCGGTCGTCAGCGGCGGCGCGCCCGCGAGCGCCGGCAGCGGCGCCGGCGCAGGCAGCGGCGCGCGATCGACGGACTCCTCCGCCGCGCAGGCCGCGAGCGCAAGGAGGAAGACCGCCGCGGGGCGACCTCCGCGCGCGCGTGCGCGGAGCGATCGACCGGGCTCCGCCGTTCTCGTGCCCACGGCTCGTGTCTGGCTCATCGCTTCCTTACATGACAAGACAGCAGCGCCTGATCAAGAAATGTTCATTCTGGCGGTATCGTCCTCGCTGACGGCCGGCCTCGACAAAGAAGCGAGAGTTTCCGGAATGCGGGTTAACCACCCCACGTGTTCCTGGGTCGCCGCGGAGCGTCACGTGGATGAGCACAAGCGAACTGAACCATGGTAGGGCGGAGCCGCGGCCAGCGCGCCGGCTGCTGCTAGGATGCGGCGCGTCCGGGCTCCGGGCGCCCTTTTCGAGGTCATCCATGGTCATTTCGCGATTCCTGGGCTGCGCGCTCGCGGCGGCGGCGCTGGTGGGCTGCAGCGATCCCGATCCCCTCATCGAGACCCATTACGGTGCTTACGAGGGGAACGCCTATCCGGACCGGCGGCCGGAGATCGTCGTTCCGGAGGGGGGAATGGGTGTGGTCACCGATAGCCGCTCCGACACGCTCTCCCTCATCTCGCTCGCGACGGGAGAGCGGTTCGGCGTCTATCCTGTGGGCCGCGATCCGGTGACGCTCGACGGGCCTCATCATGTCGCCGTGGACGCCCCGGGAAACGCGCTCTATGTCGCGCTGTCGTACCCTGTCCTCGCCGGCACGATCGGCCCCCACGCGACCCATGGATCGAGCGCGGTGGCCGGCTATGTCCAGAAGCTCGCGCTCGACGACATGCGCGTCCTCGGGCAGGTGCGCGTCGAGCCCAACCCGGGCGACGTCGTGATCTCCGAGGATGGCAGCCGCATCGTCGTCTCTCATTACGATCTCAAGCGCGTGCTCGACAATCCGGGGGACATCGAGGCGGCGCGCTCGTCCCTCGCGGTGATCGACGCCGACGCCGTCCTGCCCTCGGGCTCGGCCGCGCCGAGGCTCATCCCCGTCTGCATGGCCGCGCACGGCATCGTCCTCTCGCGCCCGGACGCCGCCCGCGCCTACGTCGCCTGCTATGGCGAGGATGTCCTCGCGATCGTCGACCTGACGGACCCGGACGCCGAGGTGAAGCGCGTCCCCGTCGGACCGAGCCCGCGCATCGCCAACCCCACCTACGGACCCTACGCCGCCGTCATGTCGCCCGATCAGAAGACCATCGCCGTGAGCAACATAGAGACGAGGGACGTGCGCTTCTTCGATGTCGCGTCGGAGACGTTCGACGAATCCCGCAGGATCCCCGTGATGGGCGCGCCCTACTTCGTCGCGTGGACCCCCGACGGGAGCCGCATCTACCTGCCGACGCAGGTGCCCGACGCGATCGCGCTGATCGGCGTGGCCCCGGGCGACGACGACATCGTCTCACGGGAGCTCTCCGGGGAATGCTTCAGGCCGCACCTCGCGGAGCTCGACGAGGAGCACGGGCTCTTCCTCGTCTGCGAGGGGGATCAGACCGAGACCCCCGGCAGGGTGCTCCGGCTCGATCCCGAGACGCTGGAGACGCGCAGCGACGCCGAGGTGGGCCTCTATCCCGACGCGTTCGCGCGCGTCGCCGCGGGGGCGCGATGAAGACGCTCTCCGGCGCACCGGCCGCGCTCGCCTGCGCGGCGCTCCTCTGCGGATGCACGGGCGATCCCGAGACGAAGATCGTCGACGCGACGGCCGTGGAGCACGGCGCGGCGCTCTTCCGGGATCCCTCGATCGCCGAGACGCGCTTCAATCGCTATGCATGCTCGACGTGCCATGAAGCGATCGCCGGCGAGGCGGGGGGCGCCATGCTCCCCGGCGCCCCGCTCGCCGGCGCCCTCGCGCGCCCGCATTACTGGGGCGGGCAGGAGGTCGATCTCCTCGGCGCGATCAACCATTGCCTCTATTTCTTCATGACCAAGGATCTGCCCTGGACCGCGGACGACCCCGCTGCACAGGCCATGTACGCCTACCTGGAGTCGCTGCCCAGCGACGGCGACGCGGCCGAGCCCGTCCCGTTCACGCCGATCTACACGCTGAGCGAGCCGCCGCCCGGCGACCCGGGGCGGGGCGAGCTCATCCACGATCGCGCCTGTGCCTCGTGCCACGGGCGCGCTCGTTCGGGGGAAGGGCGGCTCGTCGAGCGGGCCCCGGCGCTGCCGGACCAGACGCTCGAGGAGCACCCGTTCGGCGAGTACACGGAGCGCGAGCGGCTGATGGTCTTCGTCGAGAAGGTCCGGCACGGCTCCTTCATCGGCTACGGCGGGCAGATGCCGCCGTTCTCCGCCGAGGTCCTCTCCGACGAGGAGCTCGGCGATCTCCTGTCGTTCTACGGGCTGCTCTGACACCCACCGTGAAGCGCGCCGAGAAAGCCGCGAGGATCGTCGAGGTCCTCGACCGGTTGTACCCGCAGCCGGCCATTCCGCTGTTCCACGAGGATCCGTATTCGCTGCTCGTGGCGGTGATGCTCAGCGCGCAGACGACGGACAAGAGGGTCAACGCCGTGATGCCGGCGCTCCTCGCGCGCGCCCGGACGCCCGCGGAGATGGCGGCGGTGCCGGCCGAGGAGATCGCCGGGCTCATCCGGACGATCGGGTTCGCGCCCACGAAGGCGAGGCGCCTGAAGGCGCTGAGCGAGCGGATCGCGATCGAGCACGGCGGCGTCGTCCCCGCCTCGTTCGAGGCCCTGGAGTCCCTGCCCGGGGTCGGTCACAAGACGGCCTCGGTGGTCATGGCGCAGGCCTTCGGCCATCCCGCCTTCCCGGTCGACACCCACATTCACCGGCTCGCGTTCCGCTGGGGGCTGTCGTCCGGAAAGGACGTCGTCGAGACGGAGCGCGACCTCAAGCGCACGTTCCCCCCCGAGCTGTGGAACAAGCTCCACCTGCAGCTCATCTACTTCGGCCGCGAGCACTGCCCGGCGCTGCGCCACGACATGGCCGGCTGCCTCATCTGCAGCTGGGCCGCGCGCCGGCGTTGAGCTGCGGCGGCCGGCGGGCCCTGGGCAGCGGCGGACCCATCGGGCCCGGGAAGGCGACAGGCTACCTGGAGCGCCGGCGGCCGTCAAGCAGGGAGCACTGCTCCGGCGGCGTCATGAGGGCGACCGCGGGAATGCGCGGATCGCCCCGTCGCGGCTCGGGGGCTTCTACTGCCGCTCGGGCGCGGCCTCGTGCCGTTCCCGGTCGCCGCGGGCGTGCGGTTCGAGTAAGGCAGGTCTGTGTCAAAGATGGGATTTGAGATCATCGGGACGGGGCACTACGTGCCCGGCGAACCTGTCACCAACGACGACCTCGCGCGGGTGATCACGACCTCCGACGAGTGGATCTACCAGCGCTCCGGCATCCGCCAGCGGCACTACGCGCCGGACGGCACGGGGGCGAGCGACCTCGGGTGCGAGGCGGCGAAGCGCGCCATCGAGTCCGCGCGAATTTCACCGTCGGAGATCGATTACATCCTCTTTGCCACGATGACGCCGGACTATATCTTTCCCGGCTCCGGGGCGGTGCTCGGCGCGAAGCTGGGCATCCCCGGCGTCCCTGCGCTCGACATCCGGCAGCAGTGCGCTGCGATGCTGTTCGGCCTTCAGACGATCGACGGGCTCATCCAGACGGGGGCCGCCAAGACCATCCTGTTCGTGGGCGCCGAGGCGCACGCCGGCTTCATGCCCTGGGAGGACTGGGGAGCGCTCGACCCGAAGAACGGCCGGTCCGCGACGCCGGAGGCGCGGGCGCGCGCTGACCGCCACCGGAACCTCGCCGTCCTGTTCGGGGACGGATCGGGCGCGCTCGTCCTCCGCGCGACCGATCGGGACGCGGGCCTGCGCGGCAACAAGGTCTGCTCTGACGGGCGCTTCGCCGAGCTCCTCTTCGTGCCCGGCGGCGGCTTCCGCTCGCGGCCTTACTGGAAGGAGACGTCGTTCGAGGACGACGCTCACATCCCCCGCATGGACGGCCGCGAGCTCTTCAAGTTCGCGGTGACCAAGCTCCCGGCGACGGTGCGGGAGCTCTGCGCCTCTCAGGGCGTCGCGATCGAGCAGATCGACGTGTTCCTGGCGCACCAGGCGAACGGACGCATCAACGAGCACATCCGCAAGGATCTCGGCGTGCCCGTCGAGAAGCTGCCGAGCAACATCGACCGATTCGGCAACACGAGCGGCGCCACCGTGCCCATCCTCGTCGACGAGGAGATGCGCGCCGGCAGGCTGAAGAAAGGGCAGCTCGCCATGGTGCTCGCGCTCGGGACCGGCGTCCACTGGGGCTGCGCGCTCTGGAAGCTCTGATCTGAGCCGCTGTACATAAATCGCCGGCCCGACTCCCTGCTGGGCCTGGCACCGTTCTCGCTTCGCCTGCGGGCCGGCGGAGGGGTGCGCCGGTCGGATTCGTCCGAACCGTCGAATTCGTCTGAACCGTCGCATCGTTGGTTGGTCGGTTCGTCGGTTCGTCGGTTCGTTTTGATTCCGCGCGCCTCGGCCGCCTGAGCAGGAAGGAGCGCGGCGGGGGTGCACAGCGCAGAACAGCTGGTGCGGTCGGTGTACGACCGGATCGCCGAGCGGTACGACGACCGGTGGGGGCGCCACATGAGGCAGCCTCAGGACCGGCTCACGGCGGGGCTCGCGCTCGTTCCCGGCGCGCGGTGCGCCGACATCGGGTGCGGCACGGGGATCGAGACCGTGGAGATGCTCAGGCAGGTCGCGCCCGGCGAGGTCGTCGGCGTCGACTGCTCCGAGGAGATGCTCCGGGCCGCCAGGGCCCGGGCCGCGGACGCGGGGCTGCAGCTCTCGACGAGGCGCGCGGAGGGCGAGCTCTTCATCCGGCGCGCGGCGGCGTCGAGCTTCGATGTCGTCACCCTCCGCTTCTGTCTCGCCTACCTGAACTGGCGGTCAGCGTTGCCGTGCCTCGGGCGCATGCTCCGGTCCGGGGGTCGCGCGGGGATCCTCACGAACCTCTCGAGCAGCACGCCGCAGGCGTACGCGGTCTATTGCCGGATGGCCGACGAGCTCAACCTTGGCAGGGTGGAGCTGCCGGTCCCGGAAAGCGCCGGGCAGGTCAGCGAGGTGCTCCAGCGCGGCGGTCTCCGCACCGTGGAGGCGTGGACCCACCGGTTCCGGCTGTGGTTCGGCTCCGGGGCGCAGGTGGCGAGCTGGCTTCAGGAGAGCGGGTTCGTGACCCACGCCGCGCTGCGGGAGTTCCCTCCGGAGGTGCTCCAGCCGCTCTGCGACGAGTTCGCGACCCGGCTGGAGGCGTACCGGGAGCCTGACGGCATCCCGCTCGATTTCGAGCTCGCCGGCATCATCGCCGTGCGGCAGTAGCGCCATCGCGGTGCGGCGGCAGCGCCATCGCGGTGCGGCGGCAGCGTCTGGCGTGCTGTCGCGCTCGGCGTGGAGGGCCGCTGGATTTTCGACCAAGCGCGCTGTGGCGTGTTGCACACGGCGTTGCCTTTGTTACGTTTCGATCACCGCCTGCGGCGAACCCCGCGTCGGCAGCGCGGTCACCGGGCACCGGCACAACCGGCAGGGGAGCCACGTCACCGGCTCAGCTGCATCGGCACCCCTCCGGCCAGCGTCCGTCGAACGAGGCGCGAAGCGGCCGCGAACAAGCGGCGATCAAACGGCCAATGGCAATGGCCAATGGTCAGCGCACGCGGGGGTGCGTTGTCAAAACGCGCGTGAGCGCCTGTGTTCGGATGTCGTCGTGTGTCCCTCTAGCTCACACGGTTCCAGGTTTTTCACTTCACTGGGGCAGTGTTGCCTCAATGACGACAACGCAAACTCTTCGTATTGACTTGGACGCACAATTAATGAATTTTGCATACTGAGGTGGGTGTGATCGGAGAACACGGAGCGTCGATCCTGAGAGACACGCCGACCCAGCTTGGGCTCGGGCGATATCGTCCCATTGCGAAGCTCGGCCGCGGCGGGATGGCGGACGTCTTCCTGGCCATGGCTCACGGGCCGGCCTCCGTGAACAAGCTGGTCGTCGTCAAGCGCCTTCGCAGCTTCGCGGATGAGGAGGACCGCCAGGTCCTCATGTTCATGGACGAGGCCAAGCTCTCGGCGCGCATGAACCACCCCAATGTCGTCCAGACCTACGAGGTCGGCAGCGACCAGGAAGGGTACTTCATCGTGATGGAGTACCTGGACGGCCAGCCGCTGAAGCGCGTCATCAAGGCGGCCGCCGATCGGGCGTCCGGCACCGGCGGGCTCGTCCGCGGCACGTGGATCCGGATCGTCGCCGAGGTGCTGCGCGGCCTCCATTACGCGCACGAGCTCTGCGACTTCGATGGCAAGCCGCTCGGGATCGTGCATCGCGACGTCTCTCCGCACAACATCTTCGTCACGTACGACGGCGCGGTGAAGCTCGTGGACTTCGGCGTGGCCAAGGCCGCCGTCAACTCCTCCAACACCGAGAGCGGGACCTTCAAGGGCAAGCTCACCTATATGGCGCCCGAGCAGGTCACGGCGGGCAAGACGGCGGATCGCCGGGCAGACATCTTCGCCGTGGGCGTCGTGTTCTGGGAGCTCCTCGCCGGGCGGCGGCTGTTCGAGGGCGACCAGATCAGCGTGATGCACCAGCTCCTGCTGGGGAAGATCCCCCGGCTCTCGACCGTCGTCCCGGGGATCCCGATCGCGCTCGACCAGATCGCCGCGAAGGCCCTGGAGCGCGAGCCGTCGAAGCGCTTCGCGACGGCGCAGGAGATGTGCGACGTGCTCGAGAGCTACCTGCAGTGGTCGGGCGAGGACATCCGCGGCGAGTTCCTCGGCGCCTGCATGCGGGGCATTTTCGCGGAGAGCAGGGCCACCATCCGCCAGCAGATCAAGGGACAGATCGAGCGGGTGACGAGCTCGTTGCTCATGAGCGAGGCCCCCGGCCCGGTGACGCTGAGCGGTATCGGCCTCGCGACGGGGCCATCGAGCTCGCGCTCGGGCAGCAAGCTCCCCTATGTCGGCGAGCCCAGCAGCTCCGGCGTCGATCGAGCTTCGGGTCTCGATCGAGCTTCGGGCCTCGATCGAGCTTCGGGCCTCGAGCGGGGCTCGGGTCTCGAGCGGGGCTCGGGCCTCGGGCGGCCGAGGACCCCGGTGAGCGACTCCGTGAGCCTGCGCGCCACCACGACGGTGCCCGCATCGACCTCGAGGCGCAGCTACCTGATCGGAGCGACCGGCCTGGCCGCGCTTGTCGCGGTGGCCGGTGGCGCGCTGCATGTCGCGAGCAAGCGCGCGCCCGTGGCCGAGCCTCCGGTGGCTGCCGCCGCTGCGCGCGCCGCGGAGGTTGGGGGGGCTGTCGAGAAGAAGCCCGACGAAGGCCCCAAGGTGAGCGTGGTGATCGCGAGCGACCCGCCCGACGCCACCGTGAGCTGGAAGGGAACGACGCTCGGCAAGACGCCGCTCAAGACCGAGCTGCCCGTGGGCACGCAGGTCGTGGTCGTGTCCAGGTCCGACTGCTTCGATGAGACGATCATGCTGACGCTCACCGCTGCGGAGGCGGTCGAGCGTTCCGTCAAGCTGCGGCCCACGAACTTCGCTACCGGGCCCAGCCGGCCATCCACGGCCGGAGGCACTCCCTAGCGCGCTGACGGGTGCCGCGCCGCCCTGACGGCAGCTGGAGAAGAGGTCACGGTCATGACCCGTGACGGATGTAGGAGATCACCTTTGTGACGCCATCGGCCTCCAGGGCCTCCTTCACCGCCTCGGTCGCCTCCTTCATGCTCGAGACATTGCCCTGCAGGGTGACCACCCCGTCGCGCACCGTCACGGTCAGCTTCTTCACTCCTTCATGGTCGCTACCAGCGAGCTTGCCGCCCACCGCGTTCCGGAGCGTCTCGTCGGGCGGGCGCTCGCCCGTTCCCTTCGCCTCCTTGGTGGCGACGACTGCACCGTCGCGGCTGAAGCTGACCTTATAATCGTTGTCCTTTGCCGCCTGCGTCCAGACGTCGCGCGTGCTCGCGGCGGTGCTTCCAGCCTGATCTTTGTCCTTGGCGCCACCGGCCTGGCCCTGCGCCTCCCGGCCTTGCTGCGCGCCCTGCGCCTCTCGGCCTTGCTGCGCGCCCTGCGCTTCTCGGCCTTGCTGCGCGCCCTGCGCCTCCCGGCCTTGCTGCGCGCGCTGATCCTTGGGAGCCGCGGGTGGCGCGGCCTGGTCGCGCGCGCCTGAGCCCCGGTCGTCCTTGAGGGCGCCGGTCTGCTCGCCGGCCCGGTTCATCTTGTCGTTGACCTCGCGGCCCACCTCGCGCCCTTGCTCGGCGAGCTGCTCGGCCTTCTCACCCACGCGCTCGGCCTGCTCGCGCGCCTCCTGGCCGAGCTCCTGGCCCTTCTGGGCGAGCTGCTCGGCCTTCTCACTCGCGCGCTCGGCCTGCTCGCGCGCCTCCTGGCCCGGCTTCTGAGTCTGGCCTTCGGGCGGCGCGCTCCTGTCGCCCGTTGTCTGGTCCCCCGGCTCGCGGACCGCTCCCTCCGCTCTCTCGCTCTCGCTCCTGCAGGCCGTGCCGACGAGGGCGAGTGCGAGGACGGTTGGGCCGGAGAACCAACGTATTCTGCTCATCGTGCAGCGATAGCTCATGGTGCATCTCCGACCGCTCACCGAGGCAGGCCTCGTGCCATGAACGCGGTCGCTCCCGGCCGCTCGGGAACAACCGTGCGGCGCGCGTGTCGGGACGACCATGCCGAGACCTTCCCTGGCCACCGCGCAGAGGCGGCACCGGACACCGGACGAGCGCTCCGGCCTGACACCGCGTAGGCTCGAGGTCGTGAGCGCGGCGTCGCCGGAACCCGTCCTGCCAGATGCCCCGCCCGGGCAGCGCTCCGCGCCCGACCTCCTCTCGCACCGGCCGGCGCTCCGGGTCGACGCGCGGGCCGTCAAGGAGTCGCTGACGTTCGCGTTCGCGGGCGGCGCGCCCGGCGGGGCGTTCGACCGGCACATCGATTCCGCGTCGCTGCCCGCGTCGACCTGGGACCCGGCCCGCTTCGCGCAGCACGTCTTCCTGCAGGAGCTCATCGTGGGCTGCCTCCACTTCACGAGCGAGGGGCGCACCTACATCCCGAGCCCGGCGCTGCTCGGCCGCGCGCTCTCCCGGCCGCCGAGCGACCGCGATACCGTCGAGCTCCGGCGCGAGATCTTCCGCGAGCTCACCGGCTCGGAAGCGCAGCGCCGCGACCTCGCGCGCGCCTACGCGACGCTGCGCCGCTGGGTGGGCCAGCTGGAGACGATCTCCATCTCTCGCCGTGAGGGCAGCCGGCGCCGGCTGGACATCCTCGTCGCCGCGAAGGAGGCGTTCGACGCGCTCGCCGACGGCTTCGCGGGCGCCCGCTCCGGTCTCGCGCGGCTCTCCGCGTTCGGCGTGGCCGTGCGCGAGACCGAGGGGTACCGCCGCCTCGCGGACCTGCTCGCGTACGACGAGGAGCTCGCGACGCTGGATGTCCGGATCCGCGTCGGCTCCGACGGCCACGTCCGCGACCTCCGCGCCCTGTCGATCCGCGAGAACAGCGAGAACCGCTTCTACAAGTCGCCGATCGGGCGCGTCTTCACGAAGCTCGTGATGCTCTGGCGGGGATACCGGTTCAGCGACGACGAGCTGCTCACCCGCTACGTCAACAGCGTATTCGAGGGCATCGAGGACGATCTCGTCGCGCTCATCCAGCTGCTCGGAGATCTCGAGTTCTACCTCGCCGGCCTCGCGCTGCGCGAGCGCGCCCGCGCGGCCGGGCTCTCCGTCTGCCTGCCCGAGCTCGCCTGGTCAAGCGGCCCCGAGCTCGCCCGGCCGATCGGCGCGCGCGACGAGGCCCCCGGGCGGGCGCTCAAGGGGCTCTTCAATCCGATCCTGCTCGCGAGCTCGTCGCGCGTCGTCGCGTGCGACATCGCGACCGACCCTCACGACGCGACCGTCATCGTGACCGGGCCGAACTCGGGGGGAAAGACGCGGCTGCTCGAGGCGCTCTCGCTCACCCAGATGCTCGGGCAGGCGGGCTTCTTCGTGCCGGCCGCGGAGGCCCGCCTGTCGCCGTGCCACGGGCTCTTCGTGTCGCTGATCGAGCAGGCGCAGGCCGACCAGAGCGAGGGCCGACTCGGGATGGAGCTCCTGCGCATCCGGTCGCTCTTCGAGGCGATGCAGGTCGGCGACATGGTGGTGCTCGACGAGCTCTGCTCTGGCACGAACCCGTCGGAAGGAGAGGAGATCTTCCAGCTCGTGATCTCGCTCCTCGCGGAGCTCCGCCCTCAGGCCTTCATCACGACCCATTTCCTGGAGCTCGCGGCGCGGCTCGAGCGGGACCGGCCGGTCGAGCGGCTCGTGTTCCTGCAGGTCGAGCTCGACGAGCAGCAGTGGCCGACGTACCAGTTCGTGGACGGGGTCGCCCGGACGTCGCTCGCGCATCGGACCGCGGCGCGGCTCGGGGTCACGCGGGAGGAGCTCGTCGCGCTCGTCGAGCGCAGCAAGCGCGCGCACCGCCGCCGCGGGGTCGAGCCCGCCTGAGCGTGCCCACGGCGCTCGCCGTGGTCGATGAAATCTGGTTGTATGCGCCGCCATGGAATATCGACCACTTGGCAGGACGGGTCTCCGTGTCTCCTCGGTGAGCTTCGGCGCCTGGGCGATCGGGGGCACCTGGGGCGACGTCGACGACACGGAGTCGCTCGGGGCGCTGCACCGGGCCGTCGATCGCGGCGTGAACTTCTTCGACACCGCGGACGTGTACGGCGATGGCCGGAGCGAGCGGCTGCTCGCGCGCCTCCGGCGGGAGCGGCGCGAGGAGATCGTCATCGCGACGAAGGCGGGCCGGCGGCTGAGCCCGCACACCGCGGCCGGCTATACCGCGGAGAACCTCACGGCCTTCATCGACCGCAGCCTGAAGAACCTCGAGACGGACGCGCTCGACCTGGTCCAGCTGCACTGCCCGCCGACGGACGTCTACTATCGGCCCGAGGCGTTCGACGCTCTCGATCGGCTTGTGAAGGCGGGCAAGATCCGTTTCTACGGGGTCAGCGTCGAGCGGGTGGAAGAGGCGCTCAAGGCCATCGAATACCCAGGTGTGCAGTCGGTGCAGATCATCTACAATGTCCTCCGGCAGCGCCCGGCCGACCTCTTCTTCGTCGAGGCGAAGCGCCGGCAGGTCGGGGTCCTGGCGCGGCTGCCGCTCTCATCGGGGCTGCTCACCGGGAAGATGAGCGCCGCGACGAAGTTCGCGGCCGACGATCACCGCAACTTCAACCGTGAGGGCGCCGCGTTCGACAAGGGCGAGACGTTCTCGGGGGTCGACTACAATCTGGGCCTCGAGGTGGTCGACGAGCTCCGCCCGCTCGTGCCTGCCGGCGTGAGCATGGGCGCGTGGACGATGCGCTGGATCCTCATGCAGGACGCGGTCACGTGCGTGATCCCGGGCGCGAAGCGCCCTGATCAGGTGGACCAGAACGCGAGCGCGGCGGACCTGCCCGCCCTGCCGCAGGAGACCATGGCGAAGATCCGCGAGATCTACGATCGCCGGCTGCGGCCTGCCGTTCACCAGCTCTGGTAGCCGCTCGACGAGAACGCGCCGCGGCTGGCTAAAGCCGCGGCGCGTCGGCGAGGGCATCGCCGTCACCCGACCGAGGCTGGATAGCCGCTGTCACGCGACCCACGCCGCGCTGCCAACCTGGCTCCGGCGCTGCCGCGTCGCTGCCGCGCCGCCGTCTTGCATTGAATCGCCGCCTTTTAGATTTATCACGCTCGTGCTAGACTGTTAGATCTAAGTTGGGCGGGATTACAATCAAGGGGAATTAAGGAAGCCGCTGCGCGGGGGGGCGAATGCGCCCAACGCCCTGCGCGCACGCGTGCGGGCGCCGAGCGCGCCGGCTGCGCCGCGCCGAGTTCGCGGCGCAGCCGGACGACCGCGGTACCAGGGCTCCAAGGGGCGGTCGCCAGCCCCGCACAGCCGCGCACATCGTCGTCATTTCGAGCGCAAATTATTTCATTGTTGCATTCTCATAGAATGCTCTCCCGGGTAACAACTCAGCTTGCCGCTGCGAGGCTGCATTCGACATGGCAGCCGTTGTCCGGCGCACCCGATGCCCATCGCGCCGGAGCTTGTACATCATAACGATGCCCTTTCCCATCCCTACGATCGGTCAGCGAAACATCATGCCCGATATTCAAGGAGATGCCCCATGAGAAGAGTCGCCTACCTGTGCACGGTCTGTTTGATCTCTTCCTGCTCGCCCTCTCAGGATGACACCGAGCTTGACTCGGCCACCGACGCTCCGGCCATCGCGAGCAGTCAGGAGCGCGTCGAGAGCGCGCCGCGATCGTTCACGCTCTTCGAGAGCGGACAGGTTCGCCCGCTGGCGCTCTCGCCCGACAGATCGCGGCTCTTCGCGGTCAACACGCCTGACAATCGCCTCGAGATCTTCGACGTCGGTCCGCATGGCCTCACGCATCGCGCGTCGGTGTCCGTCGGCCTCGAGCCGGTGGCCGTCGCCGCGCGCAATAACCATGAGGTCTGGGTGGTCAATCACCTCTCGGACAGCGTCAGCGTCGTGAACGTCAAGAACCCGCCGAGGAGCCGCGTCGTCCGCACCCTGCTCGTCGGCGACGAGCCCCGCGACATCGTCTTCGCCGGCCCGGGCCGGCGCCGCGCCTTCATCACGACGGCGCACCGCGGCCAGAACAGCCCGAACGATCCGCAGCTCACGACCCCCGGCGTGGGCCGCGCTGACGTCTGGGTCTTCGACGCCGGCAACCTCGGCAGCGCGCTCGGCGGCGATCCCCTGAGCATCGTCGCGCTCTTCGGCGACACGCCTCGCGCGCTGGAGGCGACGCCCGACGGCAAGCGGGTGTACGCCGCGGCATTCCACTCGGGGAACCGCACAACGAGCATCCACGAGAACCACGTCCCCGACGGCGGTGAAGCCGCCGGCGGCATCCCCGGGCCCGCCACGAACTTCGAGGGCGTCCCGCGCCCCGAGAGCGGCCTCATCGCCAAGTTCGACGGGATCCACTGGGTCGATGAGCTCGGCCGGGTGTGGGACGACAAGGTGAAGTTCTCCCTGCCCGACAAGGACGTCTTCGTCATCGATGCGATGGCCAACCCTCCCGCGAAGGTCGCCGGCCCGGCCGGCTACTTCCAGGGCGTCGGCACCATCCTCTACAACATGGCCGTCAACCCGGTGAACGGGAAGATCTACGTCACAAACACCGAGGCGTTGAACGAGAAGCGCTTCGAGGGCCCCGGCATCTTCGGCGGACAGACCGTGCGGGGACACCTGCACGAGAGCCGGATCACCGTCCTCAGCGGCGCCGGCGTCGCGCCGCGCCACCTGAACAAGCACATCGATTACAGCGCGTGCTGCGCTCCGCTCCCGAACGCCGAGAACGCGAAGAGCCTCGCCACGCCGCTCGGGATGGCGATCACAAAGAACGGCGCCAAGCTGTATGTCTCGGCCTTCGGATCGAGCAAGATCGGTGTCTTCAGCACCGCCCAGCTCGAGAGCGATACGTTCGTGCCGAGCGCGGCGAACCAGATCCCCGTGAGCGGCGGCGGTCCGACGGGCCTGGTCCTGGACGAGCCACGCAAGAAGCTCTACGTGCTCACCCGGTTCGACAACTCCATCTCGGTGATCAACACGACGACGAACACCGAGGTGGCGCACGTCCCGATGTATAGCCCCGAGCCGGAGAGCATCGTCCGCGGCCGCCGCTTCCTCTACGACGCCGCCTTCAGCTCGAGCCACGGCGACTCGTCGTGCGGGAGCTGCCACGTCTTCGGCGATTTCGACAGCCTCGCGTGGAACCTCGGCAACCCGGACGACGTCGTGAGGACCGATGAAGGGCTGTTCGTGCTCAGGCCGTCGGACTTCGGGTTCAACGACGATTTCCACTCCATGAAGGGCCCGATGACGACGCAGAGCCTCCGCGGGCTCGCCAACCACGGCCCGATGCACTGGCGGGGCGACCGCACCGGCGGCGATGACGGGCCCAGCGTCCAGCCGGACAGCGGTATCTTCGACGAGGTCACCGCGTTCAAGGAGTTCGACGTGGCCTTCACGGGCCTCCTCGGGCGGAGCGAGCCCATCCCCGACGAGGACATGCAGGCGTTCACCGACTTCGCCCTGCAGATCACCTATCCGCCGAACCCGATCCGCGCCCTGGACAACTCCCTCACGCCGGAGCAGGACATCGGCCGGGACTTCTTCGAGAACTCGCCCTCGGAGCCCGGAGAGTTCCCCTGCTCCCGCTGCCACGTCCTCGACCCCACGGCCAACGCCGAGTTCGGCGTCGCCATCCCGGGCTTCTTCGGGACGGACGGCCGGCGGAACTTCGACGCAGCGACAGAGGGGTTCAAGATCCCCCACCTCCGCAATCTCTACCAGAAGGTCGGCATGTTCGGCTTCGCGCCTCACCCGAACTTCAACGCCATCGATCACGAGCACATGGGCGATCAGGTCCGCGGCTTCGGGTTCGTGCATGACGGAGGCACGGACACGATGTTCCGCTTCCACACGAACCTCGGCTTCAGCCAGGCGAGCCCGTTCGGGTTCGCCTCGGGCGCCTTCCCGGACGGCCCCCCCGGCAACCCCCTGCGCCGGGCCGTGGAGGCCTACCTGCTCGTCTTCGCCAGCAACATGGCGCCGATCGTGGGCCAGCAGGTGACGCTCACGAGCAGCAACGCGGCGGCGGTCGGGCCGCGCATCGACCTCCTGATCGCGCGGGCGGACATCGGCGAGTGCGATCTGGTGGCCAAGGCGCGCGTCCTCCACGCCGACCTCGGCTTCCTCTACCGTAATGGCAAGTTCATCAGCAATCGCGTGGCCCTCCCGCCGATCGCCGATGCGCTGCTCCGGCAGCTCTCGCTCGCCGCAGACAGGGAGCTGACGTACACCTGTGTACCGCCCGGTTCAGGGGTGCGCATCGGCCTCGACCGCGATGAGGATGGCTTCCGGGACGGCGATGAGGAGGACCATCACACCGACCCGGCCGACCCGAGCGACCACCCGTGATCTGACTTCCCCGCTCATCTGCGCCGCCCGAGGCCCCCGATCGCGCGCGCGATCCCGCTCTGCAGCGTGCCGCGGGTCTCCACGCGGCTCAGATCCACGCCGAGCTCCACGAGCAGCCGCGCCACCTCCGGCCGCATCCCCGTGATGACCGCCTCCGCGCCGAGCAGGCGAAGCGCCGACGTGGCGCGGATCAGCGTCTCGGCGACCTGAACGTCGATCTGCTTCAGCCCCGTGACGTCGATGATCACGACGCGCGCCTGGTGGCGCTCGACGCCTTGCAAGATCGTGTGCAGCATCCGCTCGGCGCGCCGCCTGTCCACCGTGCCGATCAGGGGCAGCACCATGAGCTGTTTCGTGATCGGGATGAGGGGCGTGGACAGCTCCTCCAGCAGATCGCTCTGCATGCGGATGACCTCTCCCTGCAAGGCAGCGCGCGAACGCTCGGCCTTCTCCCGCTCCGCCAGCTCGTGCTGCAAGCGCCCATTGGCGACGTGGAGCTGCTCCGTCTGATGCTGCAGGTGCTGATTGGCGGCGCGCAGCTCCTCCGTGCGCTCGGCGACCTCCTTCTCCAGACCTCGGTTCGCCTCCTGGAGCTGCGCGCTCACCTCCTGAACGTGGGCATAGAGCAGCGAGTTTTCCACGGCGATCGCCGCCTGAGCGCAGAGCATCTGCAAGAGCTCGATCCGGCCTTCGGTGAAGGCGGCCTGGGCGACGTTGTTCTCCAGGTAGAGGACGCCCCGCAGCCGCCCCTGGTGCGTCAGCGGGATGCACAAGAGGGACCTCGGCTGGGCGGAGATGACGTAGGGGTCGCCGGCGAACCGGAGGTCGTACCGGGCGTCGCTCAGCACCACCGGATCGAGCGTGCGGGCGACGAGCTGGACCACGGATTGCGCCAGATCCGCGCGCGACTCGAGCGGGGTGTTGAGCCCCACCTGCACGGTGTCCGGGCCGACCTGCAGGAACGCCTCCACCCGCAGATCGGCGCCTTGATTCAGGATCAAGAAGCCGCGCTCGGCTCCGGCGTTCGCCAGCACGATGCGCATGACCCGATGAACCACCCTGCTCAGCACGATCTCGCTGGCGATGGCCTGCGCCGCGCGGAGGGCGGCGGTGACGTCGAGCAGCTGGGCGCCGGTCGTCCCGTTCGTCGTGCTCTCCGCCGTCACGGCCGACGCGCTCAGCGGCAGCATCACCGGGGCCGGGACCATGGAGGGGTACCGCTCCCTGAGCTGGGCGACCTTCACAATGGCGCCCCAGCGCGCGTAGCCGCCGAGCGCCTCGGACACGTAGACGTGAGCGACCCTGGTCTGCCCGCGCGCCATGAAGAACCCGGCACAGAGCTCGTTGGCCAGCGCCTCGTGATGGGGAAAGCCATGCTGGCGCGAGAGCTGGATGGCCTGCTCATAGGCGTCGATCGCCTCGGAGGGGCGGCCCTCGATCCGGGCGACCTCCGCGGCGACGAGCTTCTGCTGGTGCCGCGCGTTCGCCGGACAGGCGTCCGCGAAGATCGCGAGTCGCTCTTGCTGGCGGGCCAGCGCCTCGCGCAAGCGCGGCTGCTCCTCCGCGGGCGCCGTGGGATAGACCGCCGCGAGGATGAGCCCCGCGTAGAACGGGAGCTCCGTCGGCCAGTGCTGCCCGAACGCGCCTGTGCGCAACTGCTCTGCGGCCTCGATCATGGCGAACGCCCCAGCGGCGTCCCCATGGAGGAGCGATAGCTGCATCTTGGTGAGGAGATGGTAGAACCGGAGGTGGTTCATCCCGAGGCTGGCGAGGCGCGCGACCCAGGCCTCCTCCTCCACGACGCCGTCGCTGAGCGACGTGGGCGACGCCGTGCGGCCCTCCAGGCAGGCGACGACCTGCTGCAGGAGCGTGAGCATCTCGCTGGCCAGCACGACCTGCGTGCGCCGCGTGACCACGAAGCCGCGCTGGATCTCGTCGCGAACCCTGTCGAGCGGCTCGCCCACGCGGAGCGTCGCGGCGGCGAGCTCCCCGGTCGCCGCGGAGCCGTGGACGAGATCCCCGCACTCGAGGCCGAGCTGCTTGGCGCGCTCGAAATAGGTGAGCGCCGCGCGCAAGGGCTCCCCGTAGGGCATCAGGTACCCGAGCACATAGAAGACCCTGTGAGAGGCGCTCGTCGCGCCGAACCTCTCGGTGAGATCGAGGGCGAGCTTGCCGAAACGGACGCTGTCAGCGTAGCGGGCCAGGCTGCCAGAGAGAAAGAACCCGAACGTGACGAAGATGTCCGCAGACGAGCGACAGTTCCCCTGCAATAGCGAGAGATGAACCGCCTTGAGCACGACGTACGAGTACAGGCCCGGCTCGACGAAATAGGCCGGCACCTTGAGCTCGGCGAGCAGCTGAAGGCAGGTTTGGAGATCCGGGTCGGACACCGTGGGCGCGTCGAGGAGCGACTCGATCGTTCGGCCGGCGAGGAGCTCATCGATCGTCGCGAGCAGCCCGTCGCAGGCCGCCTGGGTCTCCTCGCTCGTCCCCGGCGCGTCGATGCCGAAGAGCGCGAGGCCCTGGCGCCCCGCGGCGAGCGCCTCGGCGAACCGCGCCTGGGCGAGGTAGAGCGTGACCCGCAACCCGAAGATCCCTCCGCGCTGCCCGCTGTGGCGCACGTGGGCGAGCAGCCCGTCCAGGTGCGCCTCGGCCTCGTCGAGGCGGCCCGCCATGTACTCGCACTCGGCGCGCTCGCGGTGCAGCGCGAACGTGAGATCGTAGAGCTCTTCCCAGCTCCCCTCGTCGAGCGCCGTGATCCCCGCGGCGTAGAGGCCGGCCGCTGACGCGAACGCCGTCGCCGCCTTCGCCATGCGGCCGGCCGCGAGGTTCTGCCGCGCGAGATCGGCGCGCTCCTCCCTGTCGCGCATCCGCGCGGCGCCGAGGTTGAGGTGCCGGACCAGCTCGAAGGCGAGCTCGGCCCGCGGCTCGTCCGGGAGCGTCCTGCGCAAGCACCTCCCGATGCGGAGGTGGACCTCTTCCCGCTCCTCCGCCGGGATGAGGGAGTACGCCGCCTGTTGCACGCGATCGTGCAGGAACCGGTAGGACGCGTCCAGCTTGGCCAGCGCGCCCGGATCGAGGTCGTCCGGATCGCTCACCACAGGAAGCAGCCGGTAGTCTCCGCCGATCGGCAAGAGCAGCCCGTCCCGCAGGGACGGCCAGAGCGCCACCGCCGTCTGGGCATGCGGCAGCTCCGCGATCGTCGCCAGCGTCGTCAGGTCGACCTGGTGGCCGATACACGCGGCGAGCGAGAGCACGCGCCGCGTGCTCGGCTCCAGCGCCTGTATCCGCGTGGCCATGAAATCGACGACGTTGTCGGTCACCGGCGCCGCCGCGATCGCCGCCTCGTCCCAGACCCAGCGCCCCGCGGCCCGGTCGAGCCGCACGAGCTTCGCGCCGTGGAGCCCGAGCAAGAACTGGGAGAGAAAGAACGGATTGCCCTCGGTCTTCGCGATCGCCTGAGCGGCGAGCCATTCCACGCGCTCGATCTCGCTCTCCTTGAACGTCTCCGCGAGGAGCAGCCGCACGCTCGGCAGATCGAGCGGGCCGAGCCTGATCTCGGACGGCTCGAGCCCCTGCTTGCGCAGCTCCTCCAGCGCGGCGCGCAGCGGGTGGGCCCCGTCCACCTCGCTGTCCCGATAGGCCCCCACGACGAGCAGGTGCCCACGCCCGGGCCCCGAGAGCAGCTGGCGCAAGAGCCAGAGCGACGCCGCGTCGGCCCACTGCAGATCGTCGAAGAAGAGCACGAGGGGGTGCGACGGCGAGCAGAACACCCGGACGAAGCTCTGCATCAAGAGGCTCAGGCGGCTCTGGGACTCCGAGGGCCCGAGGGCGACGGCCACGGGCTGCGGGCCGACGATCAGCTCGAGCTCGGGGATCAGGTCGACGAGCAGCTGCCCGTTCGCGCCCAGCGCCTCGACAAGCGCGGACCTCCACGCCGCGAGCTTGACGGACGACTCCCCGAGCAGGTGCGAGATGAGCGCCCGAATGGCCTGCGTGAACGCGGCGAAAGGGACCTCGCGGTGGAGCTGATCGAACTTGCCGGCGACGAAGCTCCCGTGGCGCCGGGCGACGTGCTTGTGCAGCTCGTGGACCAGCGCCGACTTGCCGATCCCGCCCGCTCCCGTCACGAGCGCGAGCTCCGCCGCCCCCTCGCTCACGCGATCGAACGCCGAGACAAGGGCCCCGATCTCCGCCGCTCGCCCGTAGAGCTTCTGCGGGATCTGGAGCCTTTCGCTGACGTCCCGCCGCCCCAGCTCGAACGGCGCGATCCTCCCCTTCTGCTGCCATTCGGAGAGGCACCGCTCGAGATCCGCTGCCAGCCCCTCCGCCCGCTGGTACCGGTCCTCCGCCGCCTTGGCGAGCAGCTTCATCGCGAGCGTCGATACCACCTCGGGGATCGTCGGATCGCGCTCGTGCGGCGCGAGCGGCGTCCTCGCGATGTGGCTGTGGACCACCTCCATGGGATCGGTGCAGTCGAACGGGAGGACCCCGGTGAGCATCTCGTAGAAGGTGACACCGAGCGAATAGAAGTCTGTCCGGTAGTCGACGACTCGATTCATCCGCCCCGTCTGCTCGGGCGAGATATAGGCGAGGGTGCCTTCGAGCGTGTCGGGGCGCAGGGCCGTCTGCGCCTCCTGCGAGAGGCGCGTGGCGATGCTGAAGTCGATCAGGTGGACGCTCTGCAACCTGTCGTCCACGACGATGTTCGCAGGCTTGATGTCCTTGTGGATCACGCCGTGCGCGTGGACGCCGTCGAGGATCGTCGCCAGCGCGCGAGCGACGTGGAGCGCCTGCGCGAGGTCGAGCCCGCGGCCGCGCAGGTGCTCGCTCAGCGGCGTCTCGCCGACGTCCTCGAGGACAAGCCCGGCGCTCTGTTCGTGGACCTCGAGCGCGTGCGCCTTGATGACCCCCGGCCAGTCGAGCTCTCGCAGGATGCTGAACTCGTGTCGCAGCTTGGCCAGGTCGCGCGGGTTCGCGTGCTCGTCCTTGAGGAACTTGATGACGACGGGGAGGCCATCCTCGTCGCGAATGCCACGGTACAGCACCCGTCCGGCGCTGTCGTACAGCTTGTCCCGCAGCGTGTAGTGCGGCAGCTCGACCAATGCCCCTCCTTGGGTTCAAAGCATGGGAGCTCACCGAGTTGAGTATGTCAAGAGTCTTACCCACCATGAGGCATGGTGCAGTTGCCCCGCCGCGCGTGCGCCCTTGTGATTGGGGTCGCCCGGGGAGCAAGGATAGCGCGGTGCATCACCCACGCGCGAAGGGACGCGAGACGACCGGCGGCTTGGTCGCCGGTCTTCTACAGCCCGGTTACGGACCGGTCCTCGATCTCTGGACAGCGATCGCGCTGTAAGACCTTCGCGCTCAGCCGGGTGAGCTCACAGGAGGCGCGGCAAGAGCCACCCGGCGATCGAGATGAGGGCGGCCGTCCCGAAGAGCGGCCCGAACCCCCGGATCTCGAAATCGTCGATGAGCTTGTCCGTCGCGTAGAGCAGCACCGAGTTCACGACGAGGCCGAAGAAGAGATAGGCCAGGCCGAGCGTGAGGATGGCGGCGGGCAGGAGCGCCACGGCGACGAGGAAGCTCACGAGCCAGCCGAGCAGGAGGTTGAGGAGCGCGAAGACGCCGGCGACGACCAGCGCCGTCTGGATCTTGCGGATGCGGACGCCCGGCATGAGCTTGGCGCCGACGATGACCGCGAGGCCCGCGGCGAGCGCCTGGACGATGAACTGCTTGAACATGACCACCTCCCTGGGCCGGCGCCGCTCCTGGCGGGCCGGGTTTGGACGTTCTTGGTGACCCAGGCGCGCGCCGGGCGCAACCTTGCCGGGCCGGAAGGCCGAGCGCCGCGGCCAGCGCGGGGCGCCCCGGGCCGCGGCGCCTCGCGAGCGAAGCCGGCGCGCCGCCTCCGCTCAGCGATCGTTCAGCGATCGTTTCCGCTCATGGCTTCGGCTTGTCGCCGCCGAGCAGCTCGCCGATGGCGGGGGCGCCGCCCGGGCCGAGGGCCTGCGTGCTCTCGATGAGGTGGATGAGGAACTGGCGGTTGTCCGTCACCGAGAGGTTCTGGAGCTCGAGCGCGCCGATGCGATCCTCGGGGGTGAAATAGGCCTCCTCGACCTTCTCCATCGAGAGCTTGTCCGGCGCGTAGGCCATGTAATCGGCGCGCGTGTTGAGGAGGCTGTAGTCGTCGCCGCGGCGCAGCTCGAGCGTCACCTCGCCGGTCACGCCGGGCGCGATCCAGCGCGAGAGCGCGTCCTTCAGCATCATGGCCTCGGGGTCGTACCACTTGCCCTCGTAGAGCAGGCGCCCGAGGCGCCGGCCCTGGGTGAAGTACACGTCGAGGGTGTTCTCGTTGTGAATGGCGGACAGGAGCCGCTCGTAGACGGCGTGGAGGAGGGCCATGCCCGGCGCCTCGTAGATGCCGCGGCTCTTCGCGTCGATCACCCGGTTCTCGATCTGATCGCTCATGCCGAGCCCGTGGCGCCCGCCGATCCGGTTGCACTCGACGAACAGCTCGAACAGGGAGCCGAAGCGCTTGCCGTTGATGGCCGTCGGGACGCCGCGCTCGAACCCGAGGGTGATCGTCTCGGCCTCGATGGCGACCTCCGGCCGGAACGAGGCGACCCCCATGATCGGCTGGACGATCTTGATGCCGGTGTTCAGGTGCTCGAGATCCTTCGCCTCGTGCGTCGCGCCGAGCACGTTGGCGTCGGTGCTGTAGGCCTTCTCCGTCCCCATGCGGTAGGGCAGCCCGTGGCGCTCGAGGTACTCGCTCATCTCCTTGCGCCCGCCGAGCTCGCCCACGAACTTCGGGTCGAGCCAGGGCTTGTAGATCCTGAGCGAGGGGTCGACGAAGATGCCATAGCGATAGAACCGCTGGATGTCGTTGCCCTTGTGCGTGCTGCCGTCGCCGAAGACGTGGACGTCGTCGTCGCGCATCGCGCGCACGATCGCGGTCGTGGTCACCGCGCGGCCGAGCGGCGTGGTGTTGAAGTACTTCTTGCCGCCCGTCGAGAGGTGGAAGGCGCCGCACTGGATGGCGAGGATGCCCTCGCGGACGAGCGCGTCGCGGCAGTCCACGAGCCTGGCGGAGACGGCGCCGTGCTGCAGGGCGATCGGCGGGATGTCGCCGGGGGAGTCCTCGTCCGGCTGCGCCAGATCGGCCGTGTACGCGTGCACCTTGAGCCCGTTGCGCGCGAGCCACGCCACCGCACAGCGCGTGTCGAGCCCGCCCGAGAACGCGATGCCGAGCTGGGTGCCGGCCGGGGGAAGTGAACGGAAGATCCTACTCATGGCGGCGCAGCATAGCCGCAACGCCCGCGGCCGCGCGAGCGGAGATCGTGGGGCGGCGCGGCGCCGGACGGCGCCGGCGGCAGCCGAGCGCGCTCCCCAGGGACAGCTCGGGCGCGCGGCCTCCGCCCGGCGGCGCGGCCCCCTGGCGGCGGCGCCGGAGGCGCGCTCGTGCTCCTCTGCTCCTCTGCTCCTCTGCTCCTCTGCACGACTGCACGAGGCGCGCTCGGCGGACTAGGATGGAGAACACCATGTCACGTGAGCGCTTCTCTCCGATCCCGACTCCGACTCCGACTCCGATGACGAGCAGGCCCGTGTCGAGGCTGTCGTACGCCGAGATCGCCCGGCTCGAGGAGCGCCGGCTGGCGCTCGGCACCGCCTCCGTGGTCGCCTGCGCCGAGCCCATCGCGGGCGGGTCGATGGCCTTCGATGGAGACGGCTCCTGGGGCAACTTCGCCGCGGGGCTCGGGCTCGATGGGCCCGTCTCCGTCGAGGAGCTCGATCGCCTCGTGGCGTTCTACGCGACGCGGGGCACGGAGCCGCAGATCCACGTCTGTCCCTTCGCGCACGAGTCGCTGGTGCGCGGCCTCGCCGCTCGGGGGTTCGTGCTGCGCGAGTTCGAGAACGTGCTGGCGCGCGAGATCGCGCCGGACGAGGACCTCCGCGCGCTTGTGCCGTACCGCGGCCCCGAGGGGCTCGAGATCGTGCGCGTCGATCCGGGCGACGAGGCGCAGGTCCGGGTGTTCATCGAGGTGTCGACGAGCGGCTTCCTGGCCGAGGGCGAGCCGCTCGCGCCCGCGCTCTTCGAAATCACCCGCCGGGTGGTCGCGCAACCCGGTTGCGACGCGTACCTCGCGCTCGTGAACGGCGAGCCCGCCGGCGGCGGCAGCGTGGAGATCGCCGGCGACGGCGCCGCGCTCTTCGGCGCCTCGGTGCTCCCCCGGTTCCGCGAGCGCGGCATCCAGCAGGCGCTCATCGTCCGCCGCCTGGAGCGGGTGCGCGAGCGGGGTCGCCACCTGGTGTGCATCAGCGCCAGTCCCGGTATCCCCACGGAGCGCAACGCCATGCGGCTCGGGTTCTTCATGGCGTACAGCAAGGGTGTTTTTGTGCGGCGTAGCGAGAGCCCGCACATGCCGGCCTGAGCGTTCCCGGGCGCGGCGCATTTGCAGGTGTGCAGCACTGCGCTTGCAGAAGCGAAACGACCGCCCTGGACATCCATGCGAAGTGCGCGACTACGACGGAATCACGCCTGGCACGTCTGATGCTCTTATGCAGCCCAGCGTCGCTGGCGTGGCCTCTCCCCCCCCGAGGCCCCGGCGGCGCTTTTTCATTTTGTGATTTGAACCGGTTCAGGCGCTCTCAGCGCCGCTCCCGGCGCAGATCCGCGACAGCGTTCCACACGAGCCGCAGCCCCACGTTGTCGTGCTGGGAGAGGATCGACTCGGGGTGGAACTGCACAGCCGCCATCGGCAGCTCCGTGTGCTCGATCGCCATGACGACCCCGTCCTCGGTCTCGGCCGTGACCTTCAGCGAAGAGGGGAGCGCGTCGCGCAGCGCATAGAGCGAGTGGTAGCGCCCCGCGTGGAACTCGCGCGGTAGCCCCTCGAAGAGGCGCCCGCCCAGCACGCGCACCTTCGAGGCCTTGCCGTGCATCGGGTAGTCGAGCACGCCGAGCTTGCCCCCGAAGTGCTCGACCATCCCCTGAAGGCCCAGGCAGACGCCGAAGACGGGCAGCCGCCGCTCGATCAGCGCCGAGAGCGTCCCCGAGAGATCGAAATCGCTCGGCGTCCCGGGGCCGGGCGAGAGCACCACGAGATCGGGAGCGTAGGCGTCGATCTCCTTGTGCGGGAAGCCGGCGCGGAGCGTCATCACCTCGGCGCCCGTCTGCCGGAGGTAGTTGGCCAGCGTGTGCACGAACGAGTCCTGGTGATCCACGAGCAGCACCTTGAGGCCGCCCCCCGGCACCGGGTGGATGGCCGCCGGCGCCGTCGTGGGGACCCCGCGCGGCCTCCGGATCGCGTCGATGAGCGCCGACGCCTTCACGTGGGTCTCGCGCTCCTCCTCGTCGGGATCGGAGTCGTAGAGCAGCGTCGCGCCCACCCGGACCTGCGCCACGCCGTCCTTGAGGCGGATCGTGCGCAGCGTGAGCCCCGTGTTCATGCTGCCGTCGAAGCCGATGATCCCGACCGCGGCCCCGTACCACGCGCGCGGCGAGCGCTCGTGATCCTCGATGAACTGCATGGCCCAGGCCTTCGGCGCCCCCGTGACCGTGACCGCCCAGGTGTGCGCGAGGAACGCGTCGAGCGCGTCGAACCCCTCGCGCAGCCGCCCCTCGATGTGATCGACCGTGTGGATCAGCCGCGAGTACATCTCGATCTGCCGGCGCCCGATCACGCGGACGCTCCCCGGCACGCAGATGCGGGACTTGTCGTTGCGATCGACGTCCGTGCACATCGTGAGCTCCGACTCGTCCTTGGCGGAGGCGAGCAGGCGCGCGATCTGGGCCGCGTCGGCGATCGGGTCGCTGCCGCGCGGGATCGTGCCCGAGATGGGGCACGTCTCGACGCGGTTGCCCTCGACGCGCACGTACATCTCCGGCGAGGCGCCGATCAGGTACTCGGACTCGCCGAGGTTCATCAGGAAGCCGTAGGGCGCCGGGTTGCGCTCGCGCAGGCGGTGGAACAGCTCGGTGGGCGCGACCTGGCACGGCTCGTGGAGCGTCTGGCCCGGGACGACCTCGAAGAGATCGCCCCGCTTGAACGACTCCCGCGCGACCCGGACGAGCTCGGCGTACTCGCCCGGCGCGTACTCGTTCGGCGGCGCGCGATCGGCGCCGACGTAGGCGCGCGCCGCGCCCTCGCGCGGCAGCCCGTCGGTCGAGCGATCGCCGATCTTGAGCTCGTAGCGCGTGCGCGTCGCCCGCTCGCGGCGATGGTCGACGGCGACGATCTCGTCGGGGAGGTAGAGCACGAGATCCCGCTGATCCGCCGGGCGCTCGAGGCGGAGCCGGATGGGCTCGAACTGGAAGGCGAGATCGTACGCGAACGCGCCGTAGAGCCCGAAGAGCGAGTCGCCCGGGACCCCGAAGAGCTCGATCATCCGCCGCAGCACCGAGAAGATGGACGGCTGCCGGCTGCGCAGCTCCTCCGGCACCTGCTCGCCCGGCGGACGGACCGCGCCGACCACCTCGTCCGCGCGGCGCTCGATGGCCGCGACCGCGTCGAAATTCCGGAGGGCCTCGTCGATGGCCGGCAGGATCACCCGCCCGCGCTCGTTCAGCGCGGTGAACCGGAAGTCGCGGCCCCGGGAGACGAGCACGAGCGGGGGATTGATGAAGCCGATGTCCCAGCGCGTGTACCGGCCGGGCACCTCGTAGCTCGACGCCAGGACCACGCCGAGGTGGCTGTCGAGCGCCTCGACGATGGGCTGGATCGCGCCGTCGACGACGAGGTCCTCGACCTCTCGACGCACCGTGACCCCCCTCTGCGTGATGTTGCTGTCTCGTTTCAAGGCCACGTCTCCTTCTGCGCGGCGAGTATACGCGGTGCGGCATGCGCGCCGCACTCGCTTCTTCGCCGCGCGCGCGGGTCCGTCGGGCACGTCATCGGCGCGGCGCGCCCGTCGCCTGGGCGCACCGCGCGGACGCTCGGCCGGCGTCCGCGACGCGCTCCGCGAGGTAGATGGCGCGGAGCAGGGGGAAGCTCTTGACGAGGACCTCCTCGTACTCGGCCTCCGCGCTCGACTCCGCGACCACCGCGCCGCCGCTGCCGAAGCTGACCCCCCCGCGGTCGGCGACGAGGGTCCGGATGGCGATGTTCATGTCCATGGGGCCCTCGTGGGCGAGGTACCCGATGCTGCCCGTGTACACGCCCCGCGTGCGCCGCTCCAGCGCGTCGATGATCGCGATCGTCCGGTGCTTCGGCGCCCCGGTGATCGAGCCGCCGGGGAAGCACGCCTCGAGCGCGTCGAGGGCGCCCCGGCCCTCGCGCAGCGCGCCCGTGATGACCGAGGAGAGCTGGAGCAGGGTCGCGTGCTCCGTGATCCGCAGGAGCTCCTCGACCTCGATCGAGCCCATGGCGCAGACCCGGCTGAGGTCGTTGCGGACGAGGTCGATGATCATGAGGAGCTCGGAGCGGTCCTTCTCGCTTGTCGCGAGATCGCGGCGCAGGGCCAGGGTCTCCTCCTCGGTGGCGCCCTTCGGCCGCGTCCCCTTGATGGGCTCGCTGCGCACGCGCCGCTCCCGGTCCACCGAGAGGAACCGCTCCGGCGAGGACGACAGCACCGCGCCGTCCGGCAGCTTGAGGTAGGCCGAGAACGGCGCGGGGTTCGTGCGGCGCAGGACGCGGTAGAGGGCGAACGGGTCGAGCGAGGTGCGCGCATGGAACTCGTTGGTGAGGCACACCTCGTACGTCTCGCCCTCGTGGATCTCGCCGAGGATGGCCGCGACGGCGTCGAGGTGCTCCCTGCGCGAGAGGCGCTGGGAGAGCGCGACGCGATCGGCGAAGCCCTCCGGGACGGGCGGGAGGACCGGCTCCTGGAGGGCCGGGAGGCCCTGGAGGTGCGCCGCGATCTCGTCGAGCCACGCGTCAGGCGAGGGAGGCGAGGGAGGCGAGGGCTCGTCCGCGCCGGGCGCGCCGATCGCGCACGCGTACACCGCGCGCTCGACGTGGTCGAAGGCGAGGAGCCGCCGCGCGATCATCATCGCGCTGTCCGGGAGCGCGCGGCGCGGGTGGGCGGACGCGCCGAAGCCGAGGTGCTCCTTGAGCTCGTAGCCGAGGTAGCCCACGAGGCCGCCCGTGAAATGGAAGGGCAAGCCGCTCGGCTCGAGCGCCACCGACGCGAGCTCCCGCCGGAGCGCCGCGAACGGGCTCCCCTCGGATGTGGCCGGGGTGAGGAGGCCCCCCGGGCCGCCGGCGCTCCATCGCGTCACGGCGGCGCCGTGGCTCTCGATGGCCTCGGTCGCGCTCCCCATGAACGAGAAGCGCCCGTCGCGGCCGGGCGCGCTCGAGTCGAGCCAGAACGCATACGGGGCCGCGGCAAAGAGCCCGGCGAAGGCCCGCTCGGGGTCGACCCAGGGGAGCCGGAGGTGACGCACGCGGCGGCGTTCCGGCGCACCCGCCAGCGCCCCCGGCGCGCGTGCGCGTGCGCATCCACCGGGCGCCGGAGCCCTCCGGTCGCGCGCCGCATGCGCGGCTAGATCACGGAAATTGCTGAGAATTTTCTTACCGTGCTCCGTGCCGATCGACTCGGGGTGGAACTGCACGCCGTGGAGCGGCCGGTCCTTGATCTTGAGGGCCATGATGAGCCCGTCGCCGCGCGTCCGGGCGGTCACCTCGATCTCCGCCGGGAGCGCGTCGTCGCCGACGATCAGCGAGTGGTAACGCACCACCTTGAACGGGCTGGGCACGCCCTCGAACAGGCCGGTGCCGTCGTGCTCGACCTCCGTGACCTTGCCGTGCATCACCCGCGGGGCGTGCTGGACGCGCCCGCCGAAGCGCGCGGCGAGCCCCTGGTGGCCGAGGCAGACCCCGAGGATCGGCGTGTCGGCGAGCGCCTCGATCACCTCCATGCAGACGCCGAAATCGGCCCGGCGCTCGGGGCGGCCAGGGCCGGGCGAGATGACGATGCTGTCGACCTCCAGGTCCCTGATCTCGGCGAGCGAGAGGCGGTCGTTCCTGACGATGATCGGCTCCTCGCCGTTCACCTCCCAGAGGTACTGACCGAGGATGTGGGTGTACGAGTCGTAGTTGTCGATGAGGAGTGTCTTCACGGCGAAGCTCCCCTTCGGGCCCGCGCGGAGCCCGTCAGCGCGGCCCCGACGGCGCGGAGCGCGGCGCGGGTGAGGCGCCCGGGCGGCCCTGGCATCAGGGGCGGATGATGGCGGCGAGCATGGCCTGGAGCTTGAGCTGCGTCTCGACCAGCTCGGCCTCCGGGCTCGAGCCGGCGACGACCCCGACGCCCGCGACCATGCGCGCGCGCGCGCCGTCGACCGTGGCGCTCCGGATGCCGATGAACCAGTCGCCGTCGCCGCGGGCGTCGACCCAGCCCACGAGCCCCGCGTAGAGCCCGCGGCGGATGCCCTCGTGCGCGGCCAGCCAGGCCTCCGCCGCGTCGCGCGGGGTGCCGCACACGGCGGGCGTCGGGTGCAGCCGCGCGGCGAGCGTGAGCGCGTCCGGCGCCGTCTCCTTGAGGTCGCCGTGGATCGACGTGCCGAGGTGCATCACGTTGCGGAGGCTCAGGATCGACGGCTCGCTCGGGACGTCGAGCGACGCGCACTCCGGCGCGAGCGCCGCGGCCACGGCCTCCACCACGAAGCGGTGCTCGCGCTGGTCCTTGGCCGACTTCCGGAGGACCTCGGAGAACCGGCGGTCGGCGTCGACGTCGGCCGAGACGGCGTAGGTGCCGGCGAGCGGGTGCGAGGAGACGGCGCGCGCGCGGCGCGAGAGCAGGAGCTCCGGGCTCGCGCCGAGGAAACCGTCGAAGTGGAAGATCGCGCAAGAGGGGTAGAGCGCGGTGAGGCGGCGCAGGACCTCCTCGACGACGATGGGCCGGTTCGCCTCGACGTCGACAGCGCGCGCCACAACGACCTTGGAGAGCTCCCCGTGCTGGATGTCGGCCACCGCGCGCGCGATGCGCCCGCACCACTCGTCGTGCGGGAGCGCCGATTTGAGCGTGAAGCTGTCGGGCGAGCGCCGGTGGCCCTCGGCCGGCTCCAGGCGCGGCGCGGGGGCGGCGCCCTCGCCGATGGTGGTGACCCACGCGGTCCCGTCGGGCGCCACGCCGACGACCTGGGCCGGCACGACGAGCGCGGCGGGCTCCGTCCGGTCGAACGGCAGGGCGCCGAGCGCCACCGGGCCGCAGCCGGGGCGGCCCACGGCGTCGGAGGCGGCGACCGACGAGAGCGCCTCCTGGACCCACGCCACGCCGCCCTCGATGCCCTGCGGCAGCTCCAGGCGGGCGGCGACCCCGTGCGCGATCAGCTGCGCGCTGGGGTGCAGCCAGACGCGCGCGCCGTCCCCCGCGAGCGACGAGATGCCGCCGGGCATCCTCGCGAGCGTGTCAGCATCGAGCCGGATGGTGCGGGCGACGAGCCGCGCCGCGAGGCGAGGGGCATCGGCCGGAGAGGAGAGCGTCAGGGGGGTCATGCACTGCCGTGCGCAGACCGGTTTGGGCTCGCCCTGCTCGGCAGGACCCGCCTGGAACAGCAGGCCGAGAGCCCGCGGCACCCTGCCGGATCGCGAGCGCCGGCCGCGCAGCATCGGCTCTACCGCCTCCGGAAAGGCTCCGCAAGCGCAAAGCAGCCCGCGCCCACGCCCACGCCCACGCCCACGCCCACGCCCACGCCCACGCCCACGCGTGTCGTCATCTCCTGTCGCGCTCGCCAAGCGCCGTGTCGCGGCCGCGCGGTCATCTGGCGCCATCGCCAGCAGCGCGCCGTGCTCCGTCCCATTTGTGATCCGTGGGCTCTCGCCCGCGGTGTTGACGCACCGATGCGGCGTGAACCCTTGCCCTGGGGCGCGCAATTGTTCGATGCTGCCGCGGGCTTCACCTTCGCGGCGCTCGTGAGCGGCGCGTCACGACAGCTCCGGCCCCGGACATGTGGAAACTCCTCACAACTGAGCTCAGAAAGGATCCTGCGATGGACCTCACTCGGCAGCATGACCTCCGCGCGTGGCGAGCCACAGCGCTCCTCCTGTTCGTCGTCGGGCTGTGCGCCTGCCGCGGCGACAAGAGCCCGCCTGCGGGCGATAGCCGCCCTCCCACCGCCGCCACGACCGCGGCCGCGGTCGCGGAGGCGCCGGGCGACAGCGCGATCAAGGCGCAGCCTCCCGCGGTGTCGAACGCCGCCGAGGCGAAGAAATACGCCGGCAGCAAGCTCAAGTATTACAGCGAGCCGGTGGGCGTGGGCGCCGAGCTCGACAGGGTGATGATCAAGCAGTTCCAGCAGGACACAGGCGTCGAGGTGACCATCATCCCGAGGCCCAAGGACGCGACGGAGACCTACGCCGTCTACCAGCGCCTCTTCCAGGCGCAGTCCGGGGACGTCGACGTCCTGATGCTCGACGTCATCTGGCCCGGCGCCTTCGCGCAGAACCTCGTCGACCTGAACGAGAAGCTCGGCGAGGCGGCCAAGCAGCACATCGAGAGCATCGTGCGGAACAACACGGTCGACGGCAAGCTCGTGGCGATGCCGTGGTTCACCGACTTCGGGCTGCTCTACCACCGCACCGATCTGCTGGAGAAATACGGCTACAAGAAGCCGCCGGAGACGTGGGACGAGCTCGAGCAGATGGCGAAGAAGATCCAGGACGGGGAGCGGGCGAGCAACCCGAACTTCCTCGGCTTCGTCTGGCAGGGCAAGGCCTACGAGGGGCTGACCTGCAACGCGCTGGAGTGGATCGCCTCGCACGGCGGCGGCGCGATCATCGACGACGGCAAGATCACCGTGAACAACCCGGGCGCCCAGAAGGCGCTCGCGCGCGCCAAGGGCTGGGTGGGCTCGATCTCCTCCGCCGGCGTGACGAGCTACGAGGAGGAGGACGCCCGCAACACGTTCCAGGGCGGGAACGCCGCCTTCATGCGCAACTGGCCCTATGCCTACGCGGCGGGCAACGCCGAGAAGTCGCCGATCAAGGGCAAGTTCGGGGCGGGCCCGCTGCCGCACGAGCCCGGCCAGAAGAGCGCGGGCACCGTCGGCGGGTGGCAGCTCGCCGTCTCGAAGTTCTCGCCGAACAAGGACGCGGCGATCGAGCTCGTCCGCTACATGACGAGCCCCGAGGCGCAGAAGTTCCGCGCGACCGCGGGCTCGTTCATCCCGACGATCCCGTCGGTGCAGCAGGATCCGGACGTGGTGAAGTCGCTGCCCTTCCTGGCGAACGCGAAGGACATCACGCTCGTGCCGCGCCCCTCGAACAGCACCGGCGCCCGGTACAACGAGGCGTCGATCGCGTTCTTCCAGGGGGTGAGCCAGGTCCTGCAGGGCAAGGAGCCGAAGGAGGTGCTCGGGCAGGTGGAGCAGCGCATCACGCGCGCGCTCCGCTGACACGGCTCGATCGCGTCGATCTCGGGTGCGGCGCGCCGCGCACGAGATCTCCCGGCCACACCCCCTCGCGAGGACGGACCACCCCATGAGCACGCCGGAGAATCCAGAGGCCACGAGCGCGGCGCCCCGCGCGGCCAGCGCATCGTTCGAGGAGCGGCGGCAGCGGCGCGCCTGGCTGTTCCTCCTGCCGACGCTCGTGGTCGTCGCCTTCGTCGCCCTCTACCCCCTGGCCGAGACGTTCTACCTGAGCTTCACCAACGCGCGCCTCGGCACGGGGGAGCCGGTCAGGTTCGTCGGGGTGCAGAACTACGTCGATCTCGCGCAGGACAGCTACTTCCACGACGCGGTCCTGCTCACGGTCTTCTTCACGGTCGTCACCGTGCTGAGCGAGCTCACCCTCGGGCTCGGCGTCGCGCTCGTCGTCAACTCCCAGTTCAAGGGGCGCTCGGCGGTGCGCGCGGCCATGCTCATCCCCTGGGCCATACCGACCGTGATCTCCGCCCAGATGTGGAAGTGGATGTACAACGACGTTTACGGCGTCTTCAACGATCTCCTCGTCAACCGGCTCGGCGTCCTGGATCGCAACATCGCCTTCGTCGCCGATCCCGACCTGTCCTTCTGGGCGGTCGCGGTCATCGACATCTGGAAGACGACGCCGTTCATGGCGCTCCTCCTGCTCGCCGGGCTGCAGCTCATCCCGAGCGATCTCTACGAGGCCGCGCGGGTCGACGGCGCGACGGCGCTCCAGCAGTTCACCCGGATCACCCTGCCGCTGCTCAAGCCCTCGATGCTCGTCGCGCTCATCTTCCGCACGCTCGACGCGCTCCGGGTATTCGACGTCTTCTTCGTCATGTTCGGCAACCGGCCGGACATGCAGACCATGGCCACGTACGCCCAGCAGACGCTGGTCAGCATCTCGAACATCGGATACGGCTCGGCGATCTCCGTCGCCCTCTTCCTGATCATCGCCGTGTTCATCATGATCTATCTCGCGGTGTTCCGCACCGAGGAGGCGTGAGATGAAGGGCTCTTCGCGGGACTCCGGGGCGCGGCGCTCGCCGGGACAGGGCGCCTTGCGGGCCCTGTTCTACCTGCTCGTCGCCGCGGTCGTCGGGTTCACCGTCTTCCCGTTCGTCTGGGCGTTCGTCTCCTCGATCAAGCCCGACGACGAGCTCTTCACGACCCCGGTCCGCTACTGGCCCGGCCGCGCGACGCTCGACAACTACCGCCTCGTGCTGGAGAACGGCGAGTTCCAGACGGCGCTCATGAACAGCGTGATCGTCGCCGTCTCGGTCACGGCGGTCTCGCTCGCCATCGGCTCCCTGGCCGCCTACGCGCTCGGGAGGTTCCGGTTCCGCGGGCGCAGCGCCGTGCTCTACATCGTCCTGGCGATGACCATCTTCCCGCAGATCGCCGTCCTCGGCGCCCTGTTCGAGATGATCAACTTCTTCAACCTCTACAACCAGCTCCCCGCGCTGATCCTGACGTACCTCATCTTCACGCTCCCCTTCACGGTGTGGGTGCTCACCGGGTTCTTGAAGGCGATCCCGCGCGAGATCGAGGAGGCGGCCTACGTCGACGGCGCGACGCCGTGGCAGGTGTTCACCAGGATCATGCTGCCGCTCTCGGTCCCGGGGATGGCGACGACAGGCATCCTCGCCTTCATCGCCGCCTGGAACGAGTTCCTGTTCGCGCTCTCGTTCACCCAGACGCCGGACAAGCGCACGGTGACCTACGCGATCCAGGCGTTCTCGACGACGACGAGCGGGCTCTACGAGATCCCCTGGGGGCAGACCATGGCGGCGTCCATCGTCGTGACCGTGCCGCTTGTCGTGCTGACGCTGGTCTTCCAGCGGCGGATCCTCGCGGGCCTCACGGCGGGCGCGGTGAAGGGCTGAAGGGGCCCGCGCGGCGCGGGCGCCCGGATCACGCGCGCCCCCAGGGGAAGCGGAGCCAGCGAGGCCCGTAGACGGCGCCGATGTCGCGCAGCCCCGAGAGCAGCACGCCGGCGGCCATGAGCGGCAGGATCACGCGGAGCGCGAGCGGCGCTTCCCAGCGGGAAAAACCGGTGGCGCCGAGCGACCAGCGCCGGAGCTCGGGGAGGAGGTGCGCGAGGGCGGCGCCGTAGAGGATGCCCATCACGGCGTGCATCACCCGCTCTCCCGGATAGACGCCCCCGAGCGGCCCGCGGACCGTGTCCTCGACGACGAAATCGCGGAGCGTGATCACGATCTCGACGAGGAGGAGCGCCGCGAGCAGCCAGGCGGCGAGCCCCTCCCAGCGCACGAAGGGCAGGGAGGCGAAGAGCACCGCATACACGAGATCGCGGGTGCCGTGGAGGACGAGCTCGGGCGCGGTGCCGGGCACGCCGCCGGGCAGGCGCGCGCGCCACTCGTGGTAGTAGAGCGTGTCGAGCGCGCCGAGCGCGCCCTGCACGGCGAGGAGCACGAGCGCCGTGATCACGCGCGGGGCTCCGGCGACGGCGCTCCGGTCCCCGGCGGCGGCGCGCCGGCGCGCGCGGAGGGGGTCGCGCCGCGCTCCTCGCCGGCCACGCGCCCGTCGTACGCGACGAGCAGGCCGGCGATCGGCGCGAAGATCCGTACGTCGACGCCGACCTCATCGCGCAGGGGCTCGGCCCGCCCCTCGACCCGCGGGGCGAGCCACCGGGGCAGCGGCAGCCCGAAGCCGCGGAGCCCGAACGTCGACCGCGCCTGCTCGAACACGAGCGCTCCGCCCTCGGCGCGGAGCCGGAACCAGCACTGGATGAGGCCGAGCGCCTCCACCAGCAGATCCCCCGAGCGCCACTGCGAGGAGCAGAGCAGGCGGCCCCCGAAGGTGCGGATCCACCGCTCGCCGTCGCCCACCGGCTCGACCGCGAGCGTCACGGCCACGTCCTCCGCCGCCTCCGGCATGCGCAGCAGGGCGGCGATCAGGCGCGCCGCGAGCCCGCGGCCGCGACGCACGCGGAAGCGGCCGCGGGCGCGCGCGCCGCCCGCGTGGAGGTCCTGGACCGGCGGCGCGAGCGCAGCCCACGCGGGGCCGAGGAGGGCAGGGTAAAGAGCAGGCATCAGGACACCGCGCGTCGCTGCCGGACAGGTGCGTGAGGACGCCTCGCCGAGGCTCGGCTCCCCGGCGGGATCGGCTGTCAGCCGTCCTCCGGGAGCATCTCGCGCGGCAGCGCGGGGCTCCTCGGGGCGACGGCCGCGTCGGCCAGATCGCGGACCTTGACGATGAGCGCGCTCTCTGCGTCGCCGTCGGTCTCCTCGCAGAGCGACCGGATCTGCCAGAGCAGCTTGCGCGTGCGCCGCAGCTCGAAGACGAGCCACCGCGTCTCCGGCCGCGCCTCCAGCGGGTGACGCTCCAGCTCGACCTCGATCTCGCGGATGCGCTCCTCGATCTGCTCTCCGGTCGGAAAGATGCGGCCGTTGCCGTTGCAGTCCTTGCACAGAAAGGGGCCGGAGTCGGTGTTGATCTCGCCTTCGCCGTAGCAGCTCGTGCACGTAACCAGATCGTAGGAGTTCATGGGGGGCCACTCTATCCGATCCTGCGCGCGCGGTGCTCGCGACCCGCGTCGGCCTGGCCAGGGCGGATCGGGCCGGCCGCGTCATCGCGCGAGATCGCAACGCGCCGGCCCAAGATGGCCGGGGCCGGCGCGTCCTAACTCCGCTTGCGCCGTTCCTTGCGCTAATGGGAGGCCCGTGACCTGCCCTCGTCTCTCGCGTCGGGGCGCGCTCTGCGTCGTCCTGGCCCTGTGTGCCTTTCCCCTCGGCTCGCCGCGCGTGGCCTCGGCCGCCCCGCCGCTCCCTCGGCTCGCCGTCCACCGGGCGCCCTCGGCGACCGATTGCCCCGACGCGCCGTCGCTCGCCGCTGCGGTCGAGCGCGTGATGAACCGGCGCGCCCTGGAGCCTGCGAGTGCCGGCGACGCCCCGGAAGGCGCCGGCGGCGCCCCGGCAGGCGCTGGCAGCGCCCCGGCAGGCGCTGGCAGCGCCCCGGCAGGCGCCGGTGCCCCCGGCGGCGTCCCCGCGAGCTCCGGCGTTGCTCCCGAGTTCGAGGTCCACTTTCTCCGCGCCGATTCCACGTACACCGCTGTCCTCCAGGCGGGAGGCCGCGCCCGGCAGCTCTCGTCCGAAGCGGGAGCGACCTGCGACGAGCTCGTCGGGGCGGTGGCGCTGACCGTCGCCATCCTGCTCGACAGCAAGCCGGCGCCTCCGCCCGCGCCGGCCCCTGCCGCCCCCGCCCCCGCGCCGGCCCCCGCGCCCTCGCCGCCGCCCCCGCCGCGTCAGGCACCGCGCGGGGACGTCTCGCTGGAGCTCGGCGCCGCGGGGACCGTGGGCATGCTCGATCCGTTCCGGCCGGCGGCGACGGCCGACGTCTCCCTGCGGCGCAGCGCCTGGTCCGCCGGCCTCGGCGCGGTCTGGCTGCCGCGCCAGGACATCGAGCTCACGCCGGGCGCAGTCTCCGTCGGGCTCGTCGCCGCGACCGCGCGCGGTTGCGCGACGATCCTCGGCGAGCTCGACGGCACCCGGCTCTCGGCCTGCGCGGTCTCGCTGTTCGGCGCCGTCCACGGCATGGGCAAGGGGTTCGTCCAGGATCGTGAGGCCTCCGCGCCCTGGCTCGCCGTCGGCGGCTCGGCCATCGCGGAAGGGACCCTCTTCGGCGGCACGCGCACGCACGCGTTCGGCTGGGCCGCGCGCGCCACGCTCCTCGCGCCGGTCGCGCGGGTGCGCATCACGGTCGAGCGCCGCTCGAGCACCGACGCCGGCGCCGCCGTGATCGAGGACCCCGCGCTCGACCCCTCCCCGGTGGGGTTGCTCGTCGGCCTGAGCGCCCGCGTGTCGATTTTCTGATGGCGAGGCCGGAGACCCTCCACAGACGGGGTGAGCATGGCGAAGAGCGGCAGGACAGAATGACCTTCGGAGAGGTCTATGCGCAGCATTTCCGGTTCGTGTGGCGGTCGCTGCGGCGCCTCGGCGTGCCCGAGAGCGACGCCGCCGACGCGGTCCAGGACGTCTTCCTCGTCGTCCACCGTCGGTTGCCCGAATTCGAAGGTAGGTCGAAGATCACGACCTGGCTGTACAGCATCTGCTTTCACGTCGCCCGCGACCGGCGCAAGCTCGCTCACATGAGGCGGCGCGCTCACGACGACGAGCCGCTGCTCGACTGCGCCGACGACCGGGCCGACGTCGGCGCGGAGGCGGAGCGGCGCCAGGCGATCGCGCTGCTGGAGACCCTCCTCGACGAGCTGCCCCTCGAGCAACGCGCCGTGTTCACGCTCTTCGAGCTCGACGGCATGGGCGGCGACGAGGTCGCCGAGCTGCTCGACGTCCCGCTGGGGACCGTCTACTCGCGCCTCCGCCTCGCGCGTGACGCGTTCCGCCGCGCCGTCACGCGCCTGAACGCGCGCGACCGGTTCCACGTGGGCGGGTCCCCGGCCACGAAGTCGCAGCCCGTGCTGAAGGCGGCGGCCGCCGGCGGGCTCCCGGCCCTGGAGCGGGGGCCGGCGCCGCCAGGGCCCTCCTCGCTGCTCGTCCCGCTGCCGGGGGTCGAGCAGCGATCCCTCTGGAAGCGCGCGGGAGGGGAGCGATGAGCGATCCCGTGCGCTGGCTCGATGCCGAGGTGAGCGCGCTCGAGACGGAGCGCGATCTCCTCCGTGCTGCTCCGCCGGCGGACCCTCCCGACGGCGCGCAGGAGCAGGTGTGGGCCGCGATGGCCGCGCAGCTCGGCCTCGCCGGAACAGTCGCCCTCGGCGGGGTCCAGGGCGCGGGAGGAGGGGCGCTCTCCGCGAACGCGGGCGGCGCGGCGAGCGCTGCCGCGGGCGGCGCCGGCGAGGTGGCCGCCGCGGCGTCCGCGGGCGAGGTGGCCGCCGCGGCGTCCGCGGGCAAGGTGGCATCGGCCGCAGGCTTCGGCGCCGCCGGCGCTGTCGGCGCCGGTGCGGGCGCCGCCGGTGCCGCCAGCGCGGCGGCAGCGGTCGCCGCAGCCGCGGGCGCTGCGGGCATCGTGAAGTCGATGCTCCTCGGCGCCGCCTGCGGGGTCCTGTTCCTCGTCAGCTATGCCGTTGTGGCCCCGCCGAGCGCGGCGCCGCCGGCTCAGGTCGTCGAGGTCGCGCCGGTCGTCGCGCCGCCGGCCTCCGCGCCCGCGGCGGCGCCGGCGCAGAAGACGGCGGCGTACGCCGAGGCGGCGCCGCCGGCCGAAGCGCGCCCGCCCACCGAGGCGGCGCAGCCGGCCGAGGCGCCTGTACCGGTCCAGGAGGCCCCGCCGGTCGCGGTGCCGCTGCCGGCCAGGCGGATCGCACCGGCCAGGCCCCGTACGACCGCGGCACCCCCGAAGCCGGAGGCGCCGCAGCAGGAGCACGCCGCGAGCGCGCCGCCCGCAGACGAGGCGGAGGTCGCCGAGGCAGCGCCCGCGGTGGAATCGGCAGGCGCCGCCCTCGTGGACGGCGCGCCCAGCCCGGCGGCCCTTCGAGAGAGCCGGCTGCGCGAGGAGCTGACGCTCCTCGCCGACGCGCGCGCGGCGCTCCGGCGCGGCAACGCCGCCGGAGCGCTGATGATCGCCGAGCGAGCGCGGCTCCGCTTCCCGGGCGGCGCGCTGGCGCAGGAGCGGGAGGCGCTCACCATCGAGGCGCTCTGGCACAGCGGCCAGCGCGCGGCCGCGGCGCAGCGCGCCTCGGCCTTCCTCCGCGCCTACCCCTCCAGCCCCCACGTCTCTCGCCTCCACTCCTTCACCCACTAGAGCGGTGCTCTCCCGCTTCGGATACGGACCCATCTCGGCGTTCTCGTGGAGCACGCCTGTGCGCCGAAAACGTCGATCTGGGCCCGTCTCCTGTGCGGGAGAGCACCGCTCTGGGACGCGGGGGGGTGGAAGAGATTGAGAGCGGGCGGGGGGGAGAGAAAGAGGGGGAGTTGACTGGGGGGGGCGGCGAGGGCGCTGGTCTTGGGGGAGAGGCGCGTCTTGGGGGCGGGTCGGGACTGAGGGAGAGGGCGGGGGCTCCGGGGATTCGTTAGCGGAGGTGAATTTTTTGAAATGGGGAAGCGGGCGAGCGCCCCTTCATGCGGGGTCACAGCAGATCTTCGCAGGCGGCTCTCGGCGCCGCTCATGGAGGAGCCATGTCATTGAAGCTATCACGAACCATGTCGCCAATTCTCGTCGTGAGCGCCGTGTCGCTCGCCGCGTGTCAAGTGGATATCTCGCTCGGCGGGGCGAACACCAGCTCGACGTCGGGCTCGGGAGTCGGCGGCAGCGGCGGCGATGGCACCGGCGGCTCTGACTTCCCCGTCGGTACCAGCACCAGCGGCGGCAGCAGCACAGGCGCAGGAGGCTGGGATTGGCCGGAGTTCACGCCGGACAAGGTCGACGTCCTCTTCGTTGTCGACAACTCCGGCTCGATGGCGGACAAGCAGGAGATGTTGCGGCTGGCGACCGCCGACCTCGTGTTCAATATCGTCAACCCCGTCTGCGTGTCCCCGACCGGCGAGCCGGTGGGCGAGTCGGAGCAGCCCGCGACCGGGTTCGACGCATGCCCGGCCGGCTCCTCGCGCGTGCGCAACCCGGTGCACGACATGCACATCGGCGTCATCAGCAGCAGCCTCGGCGGCCACGGATCGGGCGCCTGTCCTGGGGCGACGTCCCCTTCGAACGTCGACATGGCCCACCTCCTCGCGCGCTCCACGGAGGAGACCACAACGAACGATCTGCCGACCTACCAGGACAAGGGCTTCCTCGTGTGGGACCCGGCCGGAAGTCACGACCCGGCAGGAGACTCCGATGTCGCGACGCTCTACAGCAAGCTCGGCGCCATCGTGGACGGGGTCGGGCAGGCGGGGTGCGGCTTCGAGGCGCCGCTGGAGAGCATGTATCGCTTCCTCGCCGACCCCGAGCCGTACGCGAGCATCGCGCTCGTGGGGGACAGCCAGGTCGCCACGCCGGTAGGGGTCGACCAGACGGTCCTGGAGCAACGGAAAGCCTTTCTCCGGCCGGACTCGCTCGTGCTCATCGTGATGCTCTCCGACGAGAACGACTGCTCGATCAGGGACGAAGCCAGGAACTACCTCGTCGCCGAGACCGGGGGCTTCAGGATGTGGCGGCCGCGGAGCGAGTGCGCCATCGACCCGAACCACGAATGCTGCAGGTCCTGCAACCAGCCCCAGGAAGGCTGCCCCGTGGAACCGGCCTGCGCGGGCCCCGATGGCTTTCCCGCCAGGCTCTCCGAGGAAGAGGACCCGGCGAACAGCCGGTGCTGGGACCAGAAGCGCCGCTTCGGGTTCGACTTCCTCCACCCGATCGAGCGGTACTCCGACGCGCTCTCGACGCCGCTCGTGCCGTCGCGCACCGGAGAGCTCGTGCCGAACCCGCTCTTCACGGATCCCGAGGATGGCAGCACGCTGACCCGGGGGCCGCAGCACGTCATCTTCACCGGCATCCTCGGGGTGCCGTGGCAGGACCTCGCGCGCCAGGACGCAAGCGGCGCCCCCGATCTCTCGCAGGGCCTCGACGATCAGGGCAATCCGGTCGGCGGGCTCAAGAGCGCCGCCGAGCTCAGCGCCCCGGTGACCGGCAGCTCCAGCGACGCCTGGGACATCATCCTCGGCGATCCGGCGAACAACGTCCCGCCCGCGGACCCGTTCATGGTCGAGTCGATGGCGCCGCGCTCGGGCACGAACCCGATCACCGGCGATCCGATCGTCCCGCCGAACGCCACGGGATGGAACGCGATCAACGGCCGCGAGTACACGATCTCGCCGAAGGGCGGCGATCTCCAGTACGCTTGCATCTTCGACGTCGAGGAGCGCAGCTGCGAGGGAACGAACCAGAGCTGCGATTGCAGACAGTTCCCTGGCCAGGAGCACGACAACCCGCTGTGCGCGCCGGAGAGCATGAACGATCCGGCGGCGCCGCTCTCGCGGACGACGACGCAGTACAAGGCCAAGGCGTACCCGGGCATCCGCGAGCTGCAGCTGCTCCGGAGCCTCGGGGAGCAAGGGATCACCGGCTCGATCTGCCCGGCCCAGACGAGCGATCCGCTCAGCGACAACGGCGACTACGGTTACACGCCCGTCATCCGGGCGGTGCTCGACCGGCTCAACGCGTCGCTCTGACGGCGGTGGCGGCCGCGCTTCGCGGCCCGTGCCCGGGCGGCGCGCCTCGCGCGAGCGCCGCCCGGGCGCGCAAACGGGGAGGGCCTCCGCCGAGGAGGCCCGCAGACCCTCCGGTCAAGCCGCTGGCACAACCGAGACACAGCAAGACACCGCGATCGCGGGTGACCGAGCTCGACAACGTGAGCTCCGCGCGAATCGCAGCGACTTTCCGTGGCACCGAAGCTGCTTCAAGGCGGACCGATGGCGCGACGCGGCCCCTCGAAGGACGCTCTGCTGGAGAGCGCAGGCCGCAGCAGCGCTGCTGGCGGCCTGGGCGGTCGCGCTGGAGGCGTCGTCTCGGCGGCGCCCGCGCGACGAAAGGCTCGCCGCGCGGTCGCCGGTCCGGCGGTCGCGTCGGGATTCGGACAACCACAACGCGGAGGTTCTGATGCGCCACAAAGGACTGGCTCTCTTGCTGATCGTGATCGGGCTCGCGGGCTGCGACGAAAAGGAAGACGGCGGCGGGGGCGGAGGACCGCAGGAGCCGCCCGGAGCTCAGACGTGCGGCGGGCTCCACGGGACGGGCTGTCCCGACGGGCTGGAGTGCATCGATGATCCGGCCGACGACTGCGACCCGGAGCGCGGCGGGGCGGACTGCGGCGGCATCTGCGTGGAGTCGACGCCGCCTGGGGGGCCGGAGTGCGGGGGCTTCGCGGGGCTGGAGTGCCCCGAGGGGCGGGAGTGCGTCGACGATCCGTCCGACGACTGCGACCCGAAGAACGGCGGGGCGGACTGCGGTGGCATCTGCGTGGAGCCGACGCCGCCTGGGGGGCCGGAGTGCGGGGGCTTCCTGGGGCTGGAGTGCCCCGAGGGGCGGGAGTGCATCGACGATCCGTCCGACGATTGCGACCCGAAGAACGGCGGGGCGGACTGCGGCGGCATCTGCGTGGAGCCGACGCCGCCTGGGGGGCCGGAGTGCGGGGGCTTCCTGGGGCTGGAGTGCCCCGAAGGGCGGGAGTGCGTCGACGACCCGGCCGACGACTGCGACCCGAAGCGCGGCGGGGCGGACTGCGGCGGCATCTGCGTGGAGCCGAAGCCCGCGCCGACGATGTGCGGGGGCATCGCTGGGATCGAGTGCCCCGAGGGGCTGGAGTGCATCGACGACCCGGCCGACGACTGCGACCCGAAGCGCGGCGGGGCGGACTGCGGCGGCATCTGCGTGGCGCCCGAGCCCGCGCCGGAGGGGTGCGGCGGCATCACGGCGCGCCCGTGCCCCGAGGGGCTGGAGTGCATCGACGACCCGGCCGACGACTGCGATCCGGAGATCGGCGCGGACTGCGGCGGTATCTGCGTGAAGCGTTGAGCCGGCGCGCAGGAGGCGCGCCGCCCTCACGAAGCGCGCGCCCCGCGCCGGAGCGCGCTCAGTACCGGTGCTTCCAGAGCAGGTCGAGCGTCGTCCCCGGGCTCTCGCCCGTCGCCATCCCGGCCCGCACGGACCAGTCCCGGCGGAACCGCCACTCCAGGCTCACCTCGGTGCGGGCCCGGGCCGCGGCGGGGCTGCTCGGGGACCCGGCCCCCTGTCCCTGCCCCGTGGGCCCTGCCTCGTAGCTCGCGCTCGCGGTCACCTGCTCCCCGAGCTGGTAGCCCACGGTGGTCTTCAGCGCGCCCTCGTCGGTCGTGTCCAGCTGCGTCTCGAAGTTCTGGAGCGGACCGATGCTCTGGAGGATCATGTTGATCTGCGCGGACGCGAGCCCCGTGCCCACGCCGGCCGCGACCCCTCCGGCCGCGTTGCTGCCGCCCCCGGAGCCAGGCTCCTCGGTGGACGTGCCGCCCGCCAGCGTCCCTTCCGCGTACTGCTTGCCGAGCAGGAGCTCGGCGATCACCTCGTTCTCCGGGCGCGGGGGCTCCGAACGGAAGGTGATCTTCTCCTCGGTGATCGGGTTGAGCTCCCCCACATAGTCGATGAAGATGCGGGTCCCCTCCCGCGTGTCGTGGAACGCCTTCACGTTCAGGTACGGATTCGAGGGATCCCCCTGCAGCGCGACGACGCCCGGCTCGATCTCGAACTCCTTGCCGATCACCTCGAGCTTGCCCGAGAGGATGTTCACGTTGCCATCGATCCGGGTCTCCTCCGCGACCTGGATGCGGAGGGGGTGCGCCGGATCCCCGGACAGCGAGGCCTGCACCATGTCGCCCTCGATGCCGATCCTGCCGAGGTGGACCTCCATGACGAGCGGCGTGCCGCCCGCGCTCCCCTTCGCCTGGTCCGTCGGCTCGGCCGGCGCCCGCCGCGCCTCGTACTCTTCCCGGCTGAGCGGCGCCGACGTGGTGACGTCCTCGTTCTCGTCGAGCGGCTGCACGCTCCGCCCGATCGTGGGCGGCAGCGTGACGTGGAGCGTGGGCACCTCCACGCGCACGGCGATCTGCTCGTCCCGGCTCTCCGCCGCGAGCACCACCCTGCCGCGCGCGTCGCCCATGGGGACGCCCTCCAGCGCGATCGGGAGATCCCGGCCCTCCGGGATCTCCAGCTCGGCGCGGGCGCTCCGGAACGCGAACCCCTCCATCTGGAGGGTCGCCTTGCCGCGGACCTGACCGCTGCCGGCCTCGGCGTGGATGTCGTCGATGCGCAGCTCGCCGGAGGGGCTCGCCGTCACGCGGAACGACGCGTTCTCGAACGGCTGGCCGATCGTGGCCACGTGGACCAGGCCGCCGGTGAGGCGCATCTGGCCGGAGAAGCCCGCCTGCGCGCCGAGCCCGAGCCGCACCTCGCCGTCGAGCGTGCCGTCGAGCCGGTTCACCGAGCCCTGGAGGAACGGCTCCAGCGCCGCCAGACGGAAGCGATCGACCGCGAGCGACACCTCGGCGTTCTGGTCGTCCGTGAGCGTCGGGATCGCGTTCGCCTCCCACACGACCGGCGCCTCCGCCTTGGCCTCGAGCCGGCCGCCGTCGCGCCCCACGAGCCGCACGTTGGCCACCGCCGCGGTGCGCCCGGCGTCGCCCGGCGGCGCGATGTTGAACGAGACCTCGGCGGTCTCGTACTCCACGTCGGGGCCGAGCTTCAGGCCCGGGAACTCGAGGCGCGCCACGACCTCGGGGGCGGGCTCGAACAGGCCCCGCACGGCGACCTCGCCGCGCGCCTGGCCGCTGATCTGCATGTCGGCGAGGACGGGGATCTCGGCGAGCGGAAGGTCCGCGATCTTCGCCTCGAGGCTGCCCCTGGTGAAGCGCGGACCGCCCTGGGCACCGCCGAGGAGAGCGGCGGCGTTCGCGCCGAGCTTCGCCGTCGCCGTCATGTAGGTGCGCTGGCCGCGGAAGGCATAGGCGTCGAGCGCCGCGTCGCGCCCGTCGTACACGAGCAGCGTGTCGAGCCGGAGCTTGCCGAGCGGCGAGGGGCCCCCCGCGCCGCCCACGTTCGACGCCATCGCGCGGGCCACGAGCCTGGGCTCGGCCATCGTCCCCGCGAAGTACACGTCGAGCCCCGCGGCGCCGGAGAGCACCGGGGTCCTCTTGCCGAAGGCGGCCAGCTCGGCGAGATCGTTGAGCCGGCGGCGCGGCACGCGGAGGTGCGCCGCGACCGGCATCCGCGGGAGCGCCGCGACCGGATCGGCCAGGAGCGCCGGAAGATCGGCGTCGAACGCGGCCGAGAGCTCCGCCACGAGCTGGCGGTCGAACACCGACAGCGTGACGTGCGCGTCGCCCGTCTTCGCGTCGAGATCGCCGGCGATCCGCGCGTCGAGCTTCCTCGACACCCACGCCGGCGCGCCCGTCTCCTCGTCGACGGGCCCCGCAGCGCGCAGGCCCTCGGTGCGGATCAGGAGGCTCCGCACCGACGGGAGCCGCTCTCCCGCCTCGCGCACCACCGCGAGGCGCGCGGTCAGCCGGCCCGCGAGCTCGCTCAGGGCGAGCGGGACCGGCGAGGCCTGGGCCAGGCACCCGAGCTGCCAGGCGTCTGCGTCCATGCGCGCCGCGCCGGTGACGGTCTGCCACGTGCGCCCGGAGAGGAGCGGCCCGCGCAGCTGCGCCGCGCTCCCGTCGACGAGGACGCGCGCGATCGCGCCCTGGCACACCGGCGGCGGCGGCGTCTTCTGGCGCCTCGCCAGGTCGCCGATCGTGGCCGACGGCTCGCCCGGCGTCGCGCCCTGGCGCTCGGCCTCCCGCGATCGGCCCGGCGGCGGCTCGGGCGGCGCGATCAGCCGGACCAGGCCGTCGGCCTTCAGCGCCTCGCCGTCGACGCGCGCCGTCATGTTCATCGACAGCCGCGGCGTCACGCCCGGGATCGAGCCGTCCTCGAGCTCGACCTGCACGTGCCCGGCGCGGCGCTTCCCCCGGCCGTGCATCGACACGTCGAGGTTCGCGAGGCCCCCGACCCCGAGCGGCACCCCGGCGATCTCGGCGATGCGCTCGAGGTGGATCGCGGTGCCGCGGAGGTCGCCCTCGACCTCGTTCCCGGTGAGCGACAGGTTCCCCTGGAGCTCGCCCACGCCGTCGCCGCGCAGCTCGAGCCCGCGCAGGGCGATCCCGCCGCCCCACGCGACGCGGGCCGCCTGCGCGGTCATCTCGTCCTCTCCGCGCGCCACCTCCACGCGGATCCGCCGCGCCTCGCTCCGCTCGATGTCGAGGTCGGCCGAGGCCGTGATCCGGCGCTCCGCGCTGGCCAGCGACACGCGGACGCGCGGCGCGGTGGCGGGCCCTGCGGCGCTCGCCGCGACGTGGCTGAACGCGTATTGCTGCGCGCGGAGATCCGCGCCCCGGAAAGCGCCCTCGATCGTGAGCTTGTCGAGGGGCCCCGTGGCCCTTGCCTGCAGCTCGCCGCGCCCGAGCCGCAGCTCCGACCCGACGCGGAGCCCGGCGACGCGCACGGTCGCCCTCGCGTCGAGCGCGTCGTCCTTGAGCGCGCCCTCGACGTGGAGCGCGGCGCTGCCGTGGATGCCGCTCGGGACGTGCTGCACCGCGCTGAGGGACGGGATCTCGCTCTGCGCCTCGAACTGGATCTCCCCCTCTCCGGAGAGGGCGACGGTGGCCTCGATGGGCGCGCCGGGCTCGTGGATCGTCGCGGCGGCGCGCAGCGCTCCGCGCTCGAACGTCGCGCGCGCATCGAGCGCCGGCACGCGCTGCCCCACGACGAGGAACGGCTCTGTCTTCGCCTCGCCGACGATGCGCGGCCCCCCCTCCGCGTCGAGGTGGATCTCCCCGCGGGCCTCCGCGCTCACCCGCGCGGCCGGCGCCGTCCCGGCGAAGGCGCGCGGGTCGAGCTCGGCGATCCGGACCTCGGCCGTGATGCGCCTCGGATCGAGGGCGTTCAGCCGGGCGCGGGCGGTGATCTCGCCGGTCACCGCGTCGTCGGTGACGAGCGGATCGAGGACCGCGACGCGCGCCGTGACGGCGAGGTCCGAGAGCGCTCCGTCGGCCGTGATCAGGACCGAGAGCGGCCGCGCCAGCGGCACGCTGGGATCGATCGCGAGGGCCGCCTCGGGGGTCACGCGCGCGGACGAGATCCGCGCCGAGAGGCGCTCGTCCTTCAAGGTCCCCTCGGCCGTGAGCGGGATCGCCCCGACGCTCCCCTCGAGCTTCGCGGTGAGCTCCATCGGCGCGTCCGCGGGGACGCTCACGTTCCCGGAGATGCTCGTGACCTCGACAGGGACCGGCAGGAGGCGCCGCTCGGTGATGCGCAGACGCTCGAGCGCGTACTGGCTCCGGTCCGCGACGACGATGCCGCCGGCGACGTCCTCGATCGTCGCGTCGATGGGGCTCCCCGGGGCGACCGTGCCGTGGACCGCGGCGTGATCGAGGACGACGCGCGACAGCTCGAGGCGGAGCGGCCGGCCCTCCTCGGCGGGCGGCTCCTCGGACGGCTTCGGCGTGAACGCCTCGGCGAGGGTGAGCGCGCCTTGCGGGTCCTGCTCGAGCAGGACGTCCGCGTCGGCGACCCGGACGAGCGGGATCGTGATGGCGAGATCGCCGTCGCCGAGGACGAGCTCTCGCACGATCGAGGGCGCGTTGAACTCGGCGTGGACGCCGCTGACGCGGAGCAGCTCCGCGCCGCCGGGGTGGCGCACCGTCACCGCGGAGACCTCGGCGGTGAAGAGGCCGAGACGGTCGATCCGCGCGATCTCGATCTCTCCCTGCAGGCTGGAGCGCAGGATGTCGTTGACGAGCTGCCTTGTCAGGTTGCGCGTCGAGGCGGTGTTCAGGTGGACGACCGCGCCGACCCCCACCGCGGCGACGAAGACGCCTCCCAGGCCGATCACGCTGCCCGTCACGCCGGCCGCGCGGGCGAGCGCCCGGCGGAAGCGGCCCCGCCCGTGCGCGATGGCTGTGCTGGGCACGGGAGGGGGGGCGGGATCTTCAGGCATAGGGATCAGCTGGCTCCGCGCGTCAGAAATCGTGCCAGGGATCTGCCTCGCGAGCGAAGAGAGATTTCAACGCAAAGACGCCAAGAGCGCAAAGACGCAAAAATGCATGAAATTTGTTTTTCTTGCGCCTTTGCGCCTTTGCGCCTTTGCGCCTTCGCGTTGAAATCTCTCTTCGGCCATCCCTGGCCGGACTTCTGGCGGGCGGAGCTGGACGGCGGCCGCCCGCGGCGTGGAGGCAGCAGCGCTCCGGCCTGTTATCGCTCGCCCCCCGCGCGCGGGAAGTCATGGCGTGGGACCTCGTAGGGCGACGGGTCGGGGATCTCGGGCCTGGGCGCGGGCGTCGGCACCTCGGGCTGGTGCTTCCCCGGCGTCGGATCCCCGCCGGGCTGCTCGGTGCCCGGGAGCTGGATCTCACGATCCGGCGACGTACCCGGGGGCGAGCCGGGGGTTCCCGGGGGCGAGCCGGGGGTTCCCGGCGGCTGGCCGGGAGGGCTCACCCTCGGTTGCGGCACGCCGGGGCTCCCCGGCTCGCCGTTCCCTTGTTGTGACGCGTTCTTCATGGCTTCACCTGTTTCTTGGGTCATGTCGGGACGCGGCGCCCGAGCGCGAACGAGACCACGGCGAGCACCAGGAACGCGACGAACAGGATCTTCGCGACGGACGCGGCGCTCGCGGCGATACCGCCGAACCCGAAGACGGCAGCGATGATCGCAATGATGAAGAAGGTGACAGTCCAGCCGAGCATGATGTCCTCCAAAGGGGGCTCAGGGGTCGATCCGTTGTCTTCGCGGGAGACGACCTCAACGTGATTGTGTTCGCAGTCTGTTTGCAGCCTGTTTGCAGTCTGCTCGCAGTCTGTTCCCACCTGATTGCACCCCCCGTGCCGAAAGGGCGGCCGAGGCCGGCGGCCGGCGCGTTCCCCGACCTTCTGCGCCCGCGCGGCGGCGCGGCGTCGAGCTCGGCGTCGTCGCTTCCGTCCGGGGGCGCGCGCGGCGGCCTCTTCCCTGAGGCAGGATGCCCCGATCGTGACAGGGTGGACCTGTGCGGATGCGGACGCGGCGGTCGGGCCCGCGGCGCGCGGTGCTGCTCTGCGGTGACCGCGCTGCACGGAGGCTCCACACGGACCCCCCGCAACTTCCCGGATCGGGCAACTCGGGACGGGATATAAGGGCCCGGCCATGCCGAAATCGAAGGTTGCTGTGATCCGCACGTCGCCTGCGACGGTGCTCTCGGACTACCACCGGCTGATGAACCTGGCCGGTTACCAGGAGGTGATCGCCAAGGACGCCGACACGGCGCTCAAGGTGAACATCTCCTGGCACTTCTTCTACCCGAGCTCATCCACGACGCCCTGGCAGCTGGAGGGCGTCATCCGGGCGATGACGCAGGACGGGTACTCGAAGGACCTGATCCACGCGTGCCACAACCGTACGGTGGTCATCGACGCCCACCTCGGCGAGCGCGAGAACAAGCAGATCGACGTCGTGCAGGCGCACGGCCTGCGCAACGTCCACCTCTACGAGGGCGAGGAGTGGATCCCGATCGGGGACGCGGTCGGGGATCTGCGGAAGAAGTTCCTTTGTCTGAACGACGTGTACCCGAAGGGGTTCTCGATCCCGAAGCGCTTCATCGGGGAGAACATCATCCACCTGCCCACGGTGAAGACCCACATCTTCACGACGACCACGGGCGCGATGAAGAACGCGTTCGGCGGCCTGCTGAACGAGCACCGGCACTGGACGCACCCGGTGATCCACGAGACGCTCGTGGACCTGCTGATGATCCAGAAGAAGATCCACCGCGGGGTCTTCGCGGTGATGGACGGCACCTTCGCGGGCGACGGCCCGGGGCCGCGCTGCATGGTGCCGCACGTGAAGAACGTCCTGCTCGCGTCGTCGGACCAGGTGGCGATCGACGCGGTGGCGGCGAAGCTGATGGGGTTCGACCCGCTGCGCGACCTCAAGTTCGTGCGGCTCGCGCACGACCTCGGCCTCGGGACGGGCGACGTGCGCGACATCGAGCTCGTGGGCGACGTGGACGCGGCGAACGAGCGGTGGAACTTCGAGGGACCGTTCAAGGAGATGACGTTCGCCTCGCGCAACCAGCACCGCATCTACTGGGGTCCCCTGAAGAAGCCGGTGGAGTGGTCGCTCAAGACCTGGCTCGCGCCGTGGGCCTACGTCGCGTCGGTCACGTACCACGACATGTTCTGGTACCCGCGCTACGCCAAGGAGAAGATGGCGCCCGTGCTGGAGAGCCCGTGGGGGCGGCTGTTCGCGAACTGGGGCAAGGTGCAGCCCGACGCGGAGGGGCGCGGCTATCCGGAGGTCGGGGAGGCGAGCCACGAGCTCGTCCGGACCGGGGCGCGGCACTTCCTGGAGGGCATGCGCCTCGTGGGGATGGCGGTCGCCGAGTCGCCGGAGATCCAGGTCCGCAAGCGCGCGCGCGCGCAGGCGGCCGGCGGGGGCGGGTCGGCAGCGGTGTAGGACGCGCGCGGCGGTCCCCTACCAGCCAGGGAGCGGCAGCGGGCGCGCTGGTGGGCGCCCGCAGGCCACCCCAGGCGGCGGCTCCCTGCGTCCGGGAGGGGCCGCCCGTGCTCCCGGGATCGCGCTACGCTGAGCCGCGGTGCGTGTGCACAGGGAGGTCTGTCGATGACCGACGTGGAGCGAATTTTCCAGGCCATCCAGGGCCTACCGGTCCAGGAGCGACTCCGGCTCGTCGAGCGTGTGGTCCATGAGCTCGCGGATCGATCCGCAAGCGAGGAGCTGCCACGTGAAGCAGAAGCCGTTCCGTCTCTGATCGGGCTCTTCGCCGATGACCCCGAGGCGGTCGATGCCATGATGGAGGTCGTCCGGGAGAATCGTCGCTCCTCCAGGTTGCGCGACGTGGGGGAAACGGGTGAAAAAGGCTCTCCTTGACACGGATATCCTGTCCGAGATCACCAAGGCCAAGAGCCCGGCTGTCGTGGCACGCGCGCGCTCGTACGTCGCCTTCCACGGCCGTTTCACGTTCTCCGTCGTCTCTGTCATGGAGGTCGTCGCTGGCTACTCGCAGCGGCAAGCAGAGCAGAAGACGAGGCAGTTCCTGGAGATGGCGCATCGGAGCGAGGTGCTGCTCCTGGACGCGATCGCGGCTGAGCTCGCTGGTCGCATCATGGCCGATTTGCAGATGACCGGCACGCCGATCGGCGTACCAGATACGATGATCGCGGCGACCGCCATTCATCACGGGCTGCCGCTCGTGACAGGCAACACGTCCGATTACAGCCGTGTTCAATCAGCCGGCTACCCACTGGTTTTGGAGAACTGGAGGGAGCCGATATGAGCCCATCTCACGCGGTTGTGACGGCCACCGCCCGGACGGTAAAGCTGGCGCGGCACCCGCGAGGACCCTGACTCGCGCTGCCACCTCCGCGCTGCTTGACGTGCCCGACAGGATGCTCAGCGGCGGGGCCGGCCTTCTACCTGCGCGCTCCCGGCGGCGTGCTCGTCGAGATCAGCCGCCGTCGCTGACGCCCGGGACCGACGGCGTCAGGGCAGGATACTACCGCCGTCGACGGGCAGGGCGACCCCGGTGATGAACGACGCCTCGTCGCTCGCCAGGAAGAGGGCCGCTCGCGCCGGCTCGATCGGGTCCGCCAGGCGACCGATGGGGTGGGTCGCGACGAGGCGCTGCTTCAGCTCCGGATCCGCCGTCCAGCTGGCGAGCATCGGCGTGTCCGTGCCCGCCGGGCAGATCGCGTTCACCCGCACGTTGCGCGCGGCGAACTCGAGGGCCGCGACCTTGGTCAGCCCGATGAGGCCATGCTTCGACGACTGGTACGCGGACATGCCCGGGATCACGACGAGGCCCCCGATCGACGAGTTGTTGACGATGGCTCCCCCGCCCGTCTTGAGCATCTCGGGGATCTCGTACTTCATCGACAGGAAGACGCCCTTCAGGTTGATGGCGAGCACGCGATCCCACTCCTCTTCCTCGAGCTCGATCACGGTCTTTCCATACTGCACGACGCCCGCGTTGTTGAACGCGACATCGAGCCGCCCGAACCTCTTCACGGTGGCTGTCACCATGGCGGCGCAGTCGGCCGAGCTCGATATGTCGGCCCGGACGAACATGGCTTCGCCCCCCTGGGCGATGATCTCCGCGACGGTCTGTGCGCCCTCGTCCTCCCGGCGAGCGGCGACGACCACCCTGGCGCCCTCCTGGGCGAACAGGAGCGCTGCGGCCTTGCCGATCCCCGCATTGCCGCCCGTGATGAGCGCGACTTTGTCCTGCAATCGTTTCATGTGATCTGCTCCCGGACGTGATCTCGAGGGTCCACAGGCCCTGTGGCGCTTGTGCGCGCGGCGCCCGAGCGCGAGCGATTCGCGGTTCGTGCCACGCGTCATGCTCCGCGTCCGAGACCATTGACGCTCGACCGGGGTGGCCTGGGCAAGATTGATGGGACAGGAGCGGCGCGCAGCCGGCCGCGATCGCGCCCCCGCCGCGCCCGGGGCGGCGGGCGGCGGGGGTGGCGCCTCAGGGGTTGCTCAGCGCGCCGCGCTCGTCGCGTGCGACGGCCGTCGCCCTGACGTCACGGCCGGCGCGGCGCCCGCGGTGAACCTGACGCGCACCGGCTTCGGCCGGAGCGGCGGCAGCGATCGCGCGAGCGCCTCGTAGGCGTCGCGCCCCACGCGCCGCTCCTCGTGGACGAGGGTCGCCCAGATCTCGGCCTCGCGCCCCTCCGCGAGCGCGGCCGCGCGCGGATCGAAGCGCAGCCCTCGCTCGAGGGCGGTCGCGCCGGGCACGCCGCCCTCGGGGCGGCGCGCCGCCCGATCGCGGAAGACGCCGGGCCCGAAGCGGTCGTACTGGAGGATCGTGTGCGCCGTCGACACGGCGCCGGCCCACGGATACGTGCGCAGGGTCCAGCCGCGCGACAGGTCGGCGAGCCGCTCGTCGACGTCGGCGCGCTCGGCGTCGGTCTTCCACGGCGTGCGCGGGACGAAGAACAGGCCGAGCCCGAGCTCGTCGCCCTCGATCTCGAACACCTCGTCGATCCCGAAGCGCTCCGGCGTCTGCGCGACGAGCGAGCCGTGCGTCAGCCCGAACTCGCCGACGATGTAGACCGCGAGCGCCTCCCGCCGCGCGCGCAGGAAGTCGAGCGTCTCGACGGCCTCGGCGTGCGTCTCGGTGGGGAACTCCGTGAAGCACATCGCCTCGGCGGCCACGCCCGCGGAGGCGAGGTGGTCGATCACGTCGGAGACGACCTCGACGGGCGCGCCCTTGTCGATGAGGCCGAGGACGCGCGGCGACGCGGACTCGACGCCGAGCGCGCACGCGACGGCGCCGGCGCGGCGCAGCAGGTCCGCGCGCTCCTGCGTCAGGTACTTCTCCGGCTTGAGGTCGGTCGCCCACCGCACGTCGAGGCCGGCGTCGAGGATCGCCTGCGCCATCTTCACGAGCGTCTTCGGCGCGACCGAGTCCTGCGACAGGTAGAAGTGGCGCGTGCCGTGCCGCTCGGCGAGCGCCGAGAGGTGCGCCACGATGGTCTCCACGGCGCGCTCGCGGTACGCGGCGGTGCCGACCTCCGCGAGGCCGTAATGGCAGAAGGTGCATTTGCCCCAGTAGCAGCCTCGCGTGGGGTCGTAGGGGAGCACGAGGGCCGGCGCGAGGTAGGCGCCGAGCGGGAGCCCGTCGAAGTCGGGCGGCGGGAGGGCGCGGAGGTCTTCCATGCCGTGGCCGGACGTGAAGCGCGCGCCCATCAGCCGGTCGCGCACCACCACGTTCGGCACGTCGCGCAGGGGCCGGCCCTCGTCGAGCGCGCGGGCGAGGGCGAGGAGCGTGTGCTCGCCCTCGAAGAGGCAAGCCGAGTCGAACGGGCCGAGGGCGCGCGCGAGCCGCTCGCCCGAGAGCCGGAGGAGCAGCTGCGTGACGCCCGGGCCGCCGCACGTGACGTGCACGCCGGGCAGCGCCTCCTTGATCTTGCGCGCGAACGCGTAGGCGGGCTGGAGCTGGCCCGGGAAGCACACCGAGAGGCCGACGATGTCGGCGCGCGCGTCGCGGAGCCGGGGCACGAGCGTCTGCTGCACCCAGGCGTCGAACGGATCGTGCTCCGGGCGGCTCGACCGGGCGATCTCGTCCATCGACGTCAGGCCGAAGGGCGTCCGGTACGCCGTGAAGTCGAGCTTGAGCGGGTGGTGCGTGGCGGACACGACGCCGAGCGCCGCCTCGATCGTGGCGACCGCGCGCGCGTACGCGTCCGGATCGTAGAAGGCCTCGGCGGAGCGGAGCGTGGCCTTGGCGGCGTCGACCGCGCCCGGGACTGCGTGCGCGTCGCCGCGCGCGCGGGCGAGCGCCAGGTACTCCAGCTGGTCTGCGTGCGGGAGCGCCGCGCGTCGATCGAGCTCGCCGAGGCGCGCCTCGAGGCGATCGAGGAGCCCTGCCATGCGCTCCGGCGAGAGGAGCGCGTCGAACGCCTCGACGTTCGCGTCGACGGGCAGCACCTCCACGCCGTTTGCGCGGAGGAAGCCGGTCAGCATCGGCACCGCGAGGTACGGCGCCGTGGGGTCACAGGTCGGCGGATAGACGAGCGCGATGCGCATTCGGGCGCCGGTCTAGCACACCCGGGGGCGGAGCGTGTGGCCGCCCGGCCGCGCGGCCGGGCGGCGCCGCTCATCGGGCGGGCCTCGCCGGGATCCCGCCGCTGCCCTCGCCGCTGGCATCCTCGCGAGCGCGGCACACCCTGCCCGACGGGCGTCTTCGGCTCCGGCAGCTGCGCTACGGTCCTCGCACCGCGTTGTGGCGCAGGTCCAGGCGGCGCCGCCCCTCGTGCATTCGCCCGGTCTCGGGGCCGCGGGCGGTCTGCCGGTGGGGACGGCCCTCTTCTCTCCTCTTGGCGGCCTTGGCGCCTTGGTCGAGGGCCGTCGTCATTGCCGTCGAGCGGGCCTCGCCCGTAGGATGGCATCCGGCTGAATGCTGCCCGCGGCCCGTCCGCGCACGGCACAGGGGAGAAGCAATGCACTTGTTTCAGGTCGACGGACTGGAGCACGAGCTCCGTGTAAGGAGAGCAATGGGGCGGTGAACTGAGGCGGCAGGGGGGATACGGGCGCTTCGGGGGCGAGCGGGGCCAGAGGAGCAGGGCGATGAGGGACGATGGGCGTGCGCCGGCGGCCGAGCTGGGCGGCGAGGTGATTCTGATCGAGGAGGGGGAAGGCGAGTCGGCGGTTGCCGGCGGGGAGGGCGTGGACGACGCGGAGGGAGAGGCGGGCGCGATCGAGGGCGCGGAGGGGCTGATCGAGCTGGTGGTGGCGGCGCACGAGGAGCGCGTCGCGGCGGAGGCGGCGAAGGCCGGTCCGATCGAGGGGGTCGTGGTGGGTCGGATCGTGGGATTCGGGCACAACGGCGATCCGCTCGTCGAGTCGGCTGTCCTGGGGGAGGGCGCGCGCGGGGGCATTCCTGCGCGGTCGATGACGGCGCTCGGGCCGGAGGACGCGGGGCGGGAGGTCGCGCTCCTGTTCGAGGGGGGGCGGCGCGACAGGCCGGTGGTGATGGGGCGGATGCACGTGGCGGGGGAGGGCGCGAGCGCGAAGCGCGCTGACTCGACGGCGACGGCGACGGCGGACGGCGAGCGGCTGGTGCTCACCGCGGAGAGGGAGATCGTGCTCCAGTGCGGAGAGGCCAGCATCACGCTGACGCGGGCTGGCAAGATCCTGATTCGTGGCGCCTATTTGCTCACGCGGTCCTCCGGGGTGAACCGGATCCAGGGCGGCTCGGTGCAGATCAATTGATGGTCCTGATGAGGCCGAGCCCTCCTTGATGGAATCGAGGAGGCTCCTCACGATCTTCGCGACATCGATCGAATAGCTCCCCGCCGTCGCGGCGCAGCACGAAGACCCGCGAGACCGTGACGGCCTGCTCCGGAGCGTGCCTCGGGCGCCTCCGGAGCGCGTTTCCTTTCCTGTTCCGATCGGTGTACTACGGCAGCCGCCGTCTCCGTCGCCAGCTCGAACCGTGGTTCTGTGGTGAGGCCACGACAGCCCAGCAGGTACCCATGCGCAAGATCGTCGTCCACGAGCCCGGCAGCCACGACAAGCTTCGTGTCGAGGAGCACCCCGACCCGGTCCCCGGGCGCGGCGAGGTGCTCGTCGACGTCCAGGCGGCGGGCGTCAACTACGCCGACTGCGTCGTCCGCATGGGCCTCTACGAGTCGGCGAAGAAGTACGTCGGCTGGCCCATCACGCCCGGCTTCGAGGTCGCGGGCACGGTCGCCGCGCTCGGCGAGGGCGTCTCCGACCTCGCCCCGGGGGCGCGCGTCTTCGGCGTGGTCCGCTTTGGCGGCTACGCCTCGCGCGTCGTGGTCCCGCGCCACCAGGTCTTCCCGCTGCCGGCGCGGCTCACCCCGGAGCAGGCGGCAGGCTTCCCGGCGGTGTTCATGACGGCGTATTACGCGCTCTTCGAGCTCCTGCGGCTGCGGCCGGGCAGGGTTGTGCTCGTGCATTCGGCCGCCGGCGGCGTCGGCAGCGCGCTTGTGCAGCTCGGCAAGATCGCCGGCTGCCGGGTGGTGGGCGTGGTGGGCGCGGCGCACAAGGTCGAGACGGCGAGGCGCCTCGGCGCCGACGCGGTGATCGACAAGAGCAGCGAGCCGCTCTGGGCGGCGGCGGAGCGGCTCGCGCCCGAGGGCTACGACGTGGTCCTCGACGCGAACGGGGTCGAGACGCTGCGGCAGAGCTACCGGCACCTGGCGCCTGCGGGGAAGCTCGTCGTGTACGGCTTCCACACGATGCTCCCGCGGCAGGGTGGCCGCCCGAGCTACCCGAAGCTCGCGCTCGACTTCCTCCGCATGCCCCGCTTCAACCCGCTCGATCTCTGCAACGACAACAAGAGCGTGCTGGCCTTCAACCTCTCGTACCTGTTCAACCAGACGGAGATGCTGCGCGAGGCCATGGACCGGCTCGTGGGCTGGGTGGACGAGGGGCGCCTCTCGACGCCGCCGGTGACGACGTTCCCGCTGGAGCGGGTCGCGGACGCGCACCGCGCGATCGAGTCGGGCAGCACCGTGGGCAAGCTGGTGCTGACGATGCAGGGCGCCGCGGAGAGTTGAAACTCTGGCCGGAGGCTGTCGGGAGCCGTCGGGAGAGTTGAAACTCTGGCCGGAGGCTGTCGATAGGCTCCGGGGAAAGTTGAAACTCTGGCCGGGGGCTGTCGAGAGGCTCCGGAGAAAGTTGAAACTCTGGCCGGAGGCTGTCGGGAGCCGTCGGTTGAGTTGAAACTCTGCCCGGAGCCTCTCGAGAGCCCTCCCGGCGTCTTTTTCTCGCGTCGACGGACCCCCGGATCCAGCAGGGCGCGTGCCGGACAGGGTCACAAAGAAACCGACAGGTTCTGGTCGATTTTCGTGACCCGATCGGGGTCGCGCTCCCGATTCATTTCCTCGACGGGACGGCAGGACGCCGGGCGATGGATCCCCTTCGCGCGACGCGCTCGGTCCCGGTGGCCCTCGGCCATCGTTCACTCGCGCTGCCTGCGCGGGGCGGTGATGGCTCGGGTCGAACGCAACCCACAGCCTCCCTTTTCGAGGAGACTTCAGGAGAAGAGATATGCCTGCTGTGACCAAGTCGAAGAAGCGCTCCGTGATCGCCGCGGCCTCTGGAGAGCCGTCGTACGCTCCGCCCATCTACGATCCCGCGGCCGGCAAGAAGGCGCTCGCGGCGCTTGCCCCGGAGCTCGAGCGCCTCGCCGAGGCCGAGCTCGTGACCGTGAGGATGGATGTCGAGGCCGCCACGTATGCGGCCCTCGGCGTCGTCGGATTCGTGTCCTCGCCCGACGTGCGCGCGCGCTTCGCGCGGTTGCCCCGGGAGGAGCTCGACATCACGCAGGTCGACGAGCTGGAGCTCGCGTGCTTCGCCGCGCTCCACGCGCTCGCGGAGGCCCGCGCCGCCGGCGCGCTCACGACGGACGCGCGGCTGCCGGCGGAGCTCGTGACCGAGGCGATGGAGGTCGAGGGGCGCATGCTGGCGCTGTGCGAGTACCACCTGTCGGACGACCCGGCGATCAAGCCGGAGCTCGATCGCCTGCGGCCGGGCACCGGGCACCGCGATCTCGCGAACGATCTGCTCGGCTACGCGCGCATCTACGAGCTGCGCGCCGACGTGGTGAAGGCGGACCGGAAGCTGTACCGGGCGGGAGACGCGGCGCGCGCGCGGGAGCTGGCGGGGGTGATGATCCAGGGGCTCTCGACGGCGATGACGCCGAAGGCGCGGGAGGCCTTCGACCTGTACGTGCGGGTCTGGACGCTGCTCTGCCGGCGCTACGACGAGGTGCGGGCGGCAGGGCTGTGGCTGTGGCGGAAGAACGCGCGTGTGCAGGCGCGGTTCCCGTCGCTGTTCGCGGTGGGCCGGCCGAACGGGGGCCGCTCGAGGAAAGAGCCGCCGAAGCCTGGCGAGGGGGACGGAGCCGGGGAGGGGGGCGGCGGCGGGAGCGCCGGCGGGGAGGCGCCGGCGGTGACGGCCGTCCCGGAGACCGTGACCGAGAGCCCCACCTGACCCGGAGCGCGTGCGCCGCCCTGCGCGCATCCGACCTGCGGGCACGGCGGCGCGCCGGAGACAGGCATCGGTTGGGTTCACGGCATCGGACGAGGGTGGAGAGGGTCTGGAGAGCGGGACTCGCTCATCCATACGGATGGTTCACCCTTGTGGCGCCTTGGCCTTTGCAAGTTCGAGCGCAGCCACGTCGGCGAGATCTTGCGGTCTCCCTGCCGCGCGCTTGTTCCGCAGCAGATCGGCGAGACCGAGGAACGGGCAGAGGAGGTCTGGCGCGATGGCGACCTCGACGCGGTTGGGCCACGCCTCGTCGAATCGGAGCCCACTCGTGTGGGTGAGCACGTCGATGCGCTGCGGGGGAATGCCGATCTGCAAACCTACGCCCGGCGTCTCGAGGTCACGCTCGACGAGACCCTGGAGCGGCGCGCCGAAGGCTCGGAGAGCCATCATGACACGCGGCGCGTTGTCTCCGGTCGCGTCCACCCAGACGTCGAGGTCCTTCGTCGCCCGCGGGCGGCCGTGGAGCGCGACTGCGTACCCGCCAACGATAAGGAAGCGTGCCTCAGCTGCGGATAACTCGTACAATAGATCGCGAAAATCCGGGCTCAGCGGGGGGAGCGTCGGGGTGGGCGAGGGCATGCATCTCCTGGCTCAGCGCCCATGCGGCGAGGACGCGCTCGGCCGGCGACATCGACGCCCAGAAGCGGGCGTCTGCGTCGGCTTCGCCTTCCGGATCGTTCCGGAAAATTCGTGTTTGCCAGCTCGCCCGTGCGCGCCGCCGTGCCTGGGCGTCATCCATGAACCGATCGTACCTCACGCGCGCACGGCATGCGAAGGATCGGCTCGGCGGTGACCACCGGCTCGGGGCTTCATCCGGCTGGGCGGTGATGCGTTCGAGCAGGCGCTGGTCCGTCATGGCCGCCCCGATCGCTCCCGCGTAGCAGGAGCGGGCCCCATCGAGCCGCCATCGGGCCGTCATCGAGCCGCCCCGGGAGCTCCGGAGCTCCGGAGCTCATCCGGATCTCGCGCCGGAGAGCCCCGCCGGTTCCGGCGCGCTCGCGCCGTCCCGCGCGCGTTCCCGCTCCACCCGCAGGGCGGCGGCGAGCCGCTTCCGGGCCTCCGCCCCGCGCCGCTTCGCGGTCCGCTCCGAGCAGCCGAGCGCCGCGCCGATCGCCTGCCAGGTCCGCTCCTCGACGTGGTGGAGCACGAGGACGCGCCGCTCCTCGTCCAGGAGCCGCGACAGCGCGGCCTCCACCGCCCGGATCGCGCGGCCGTACGTGGCGCGGAGCCGCTCGCCCTCGTCGCCCGTCGCTCGCAGCGCGCGGCCCACCAGGCCGAGCACCGCGGCGGCGGCGACCTCGTCGCCCATCCCATCGACCTGCGCGGTCGTCTCGGCGTCGCCGTCGGCGAGGAGGTCGCTCGTGTCCTGCACCGCCTCGGCGGCGTCGTACCCGTCGTCGCGGGCGGCGCGCCAGTGTTTCGACTCCTGCCGCAGGGTGTCCGAGAGCGCGCCGTCGACGCGCCGCCATGCGTAGGCCGGGAAGGGGACGCCGCGGGCGGGGTCGTAACCGAGCGCGGCCTCGTGGAGCGCCTGGAACGCGGCGGAGCGGAGATCGTCGGCCACGTAGTGCGCTCGCGTGCGCCGGAGGAAGTGGTCGCAGAGCCGCTCGGCGAGCGGCACGGCCTGCGCGACGAGCGCCTGCTGGTCGGGGCTCAGGGCCCGCAGCGTTCGAGCGCCGCCCTTCATCGACCGCCCCCGCGAGGGCGCCCCCGTGCAGCGCTCGCCTTCGCCGCGAGCCGCCGCGCCGCCTCGGCCAGCGCCGCGGGATCGCGCCGGTCGACCTCGCCGCTCGACGCGGGCGGCGCGCGCGGGCGGAGCCGGTCGACGAGCGGGGCGGCGACGGGGTGCGTCGCGAGGAACCGCGCCGTCAGCGCGCGCAGCGCCTCGAGATCCTCCGCGGGCAGGAGGTCGGCGTACGGCGCCACGGCGTGCGCGACGCGGGCCTCGAGGATCGGATCGCCGTCATCGGGTTCGGGGCGCGTGCTCGACATGAGGCGAAGGGGGCGCGCCGCTCGCCGGCGCTTCGTGCGCCGGGCGCGCGATGGCGCCCCTCGAAGCTACCTTTCCCCGGGAGGGTCAACAAGGGTAGAGAAGCGAGGAAGGCCGGCGCGTTGCGGCGTGGCGTGGCGTGCTGCGAGGTGGGGTGTCGCGAGGTGACGAACGCCGAGGATCTGCCGGGCCCCGGGGCGCTGTTCCAGGGGCGCTTCCTGATCGACCGCCTCCTCGGGCGCGGGGGGATGGGCGAGGTCTGGGCCGCGCTCGACACGGCGCTGGAGCGGCCGGTGGCGATCAAGATCGTCCACCGCGCGCTCGCGGGGGAGGCGCGCTACGCGGAGCGCTTTCTGCGGGAGACGAAGCTCGTCGCGCGGGTCGCGCACCCGAACCTCGTGCGGCTGTACGACGCCGGCGCGACGGCGGCCGGGCAGCTCTTCATGGTGATGGAGCGCGTCTCCGGCGTCCCGCTGCGCGAGATGCTCGCCGGCGGCGCTCGGCTCGACGTGGTGCGCGCGCTCCACTACGCGATCCAGATCGCGGACGCGCTCTCGACGGCGCACGAGGCCGAGCTCGTGCACCGCGACGTGAAGCCCGAGAACGTCCTGGTGAGCGGCGGCGTGCACGCGCGGCTGCTCGACTTCGGCGTGGCGAAGGACGCGCGCGGCCCGGGGCTGACGGGGCAGGGGAGCGTGGTGGGGACGCTGCGTTACATGGCGCCGGAGCAGATCGCCGGGCGCGCCGTGGACGGGCGCGCGGATCTGTATGCGCTCGGCGTGGTGACGTACGAGATGCTGGCGGGGGCGCACCCGTATGCGGTGCTCGACGGGGCGTCGGGGATCCGAGAGACCGAGATCCTGGCGGCGCACGTGCACCTCTCGGCGACGCCCTTGCCGGAGGTGCTGCCGGGGTGCCCGGAGGCGCTGTGGCTGGCGGTGGCGAGGTGCCTCGCGAAGCGGCCGGAGGAGCGGTTTGCGCGGGCCGCGGAGCTCGCGGCGGCGCTGCGCGAGGTGGCGCGGGCGGCGCTGCCGGCGGAGAGCGCGCTGGAGGACGCGAGCGCGCGGCAGCTCCTGAGCGAGGCAGAGGATGCGGCGCGCGGGCGAGCGATCCGCGAGCGCGGGGCGACGCCTCGGGGAGAGGGTGAGGATGCGGCGACGGCGGTGCAGCTGGTGGCGGGGCTGCCGGTGGGGGAAGCGGCGGAGGCAGGCGCGGCGGCGGATGCGCGGAGCAGGCTGGCGATGGCGCAGCGGTTCAGGGTGGAGCCGGCGTGGGGGCTGGGTGGGGCGAGCGCGGGGAAGGAGATCGGAACCGGAGGCGAAGCGGCCGCGGAGCGGTGGCCTACGCCGGCGCCGCAGGTGGAGGGCGGGGCCACGGGGACCGAGGCGGCCGGGGAGGGGTCGGCGGCGGCGGCGGGCGTGCTGGGGCCGAGCACGGAGAAGTGGGCCGGGGCGGTCGCGGCTGGGCCGGGGGAGGGCACGCTGGCGAGCACGGAGAAGTGGGGAGGGGCGGCCGCTGCCATGGCGGGAATGGCACCCAGAGAGCGGTTGGCGAGGACAGAACCCTGGGAGCAGGCGAGGGCTGGCGTGATGGCGAAGAGCGCGGCGTCGTCTCGGACGAGCTGGGGGCTTGTCGTGGCGCTTGTGCTCGGTCTTGTGGTGGTTCTTGCCGTTCTTGTCGTTGCGCTCGTAAGGAGATAATCGCCGCCAGGGTCAATTTGCGGCTTCGCGGGCCAGTGCAGCACGCTCCCATGCCGTGCGCTCGTACAGACGCCTCCTACCGTGCTCTCGCCCGCTCATCTACGAGAAACAGAGAGAGAGCTCTGGTCGACGCTGGGACAGGCGATGTCAGATGATTACGCCCCTCACTCGCCCTCCTCTCCCGCGAGCAGGCTGTGCACCGAGAACTCGATAGCATCGAACGGCTCGGCTCGGATGCTCTCGTGGCCTTCAGCCGTCAGCACGAGGAGGTAGCCCTCCGCCGTCCAGCGATAAACCGCCAGCACCTCGACCTCCGGATCGAGGATCCAGTAATGGGGCACCTGGCATCGCTGGTACGTGCGCAGCTTCTTGAACAGGTCGTTCTGCTTGTTCGAGGGCGAGAGGATCTCGCAGACCCAGTCCGGCCGGAGCGCGATGGGGCTCTGGTCCGGCAGCCGAGGGAGCCGCTCGCGCCGCCATCCGGACACATCGGGGCGATAGACATGCGGCTCCTCGAAGAAGATCTCGACCTCGGTCGCGAAGACCCAGCCCCCTGGCCCGCGCCCCCGGGCGCGCGGTCCGTAAGCTCCGGCGATCTCCGCGGTGAGCTCGGCCTGCGCCGCGCCGTGGCGGGGGCTCGGCATCGCCTTCTGGACGAGCTCGCCATCGACGATCTCATGGAAGCGCTCCGCCTCGGGAAGGGCGAGGAGGTCCTCCACCGTCGCAAGGCGGCGTCCAGGGGCGGCGCTCGACATGGGGCAACGATAAGGCGGCTGCAGCTGCACGACCAGCAGCGGCGGCGCTTCAGAGCGCAGCTCAGCAGAGCAGCGGTTTCCTCAACCGAAGCTCCCGCTTCACGAGCGAAAGCGCTGCCCGCTCACCGCGTACCACGCGTCCCGCTACACGCCAGCGTGTCTCCTGCTCACCCACAGGCGAGCGAACGCACCGGCAATCTGTTCCTTTGAGCCACCTTCGAGACTTGAACTCGAGACCTACGGTTTACGAAACCGTTGCTCTACCACTGAGCTAAGGTGGCACGCCTCTCGTTGAGGAGGCGCGCAGATTACCCACTCGTCCTGCCGAGTCAAGCTCTTTTATTCGCGCCCCCGACCAGCCACGCGGCCTGCCTCCGCTGCCTTCTGTGATTCCCCGCTCCCCGGGCCCGCCGCGTCGCCGGCGCCCCCGCCGGCGAAGAACTCGTCCAGCCGCTCCGCCAGCTCGCTCGCCGCCGACCAGTGCATCATGTGACCGGCGTCGGGCAGCTCGACGTGCTCCGCGCGCGCGAGCTTCGCCACCCGCGCCGCCTCATCCGGGGGGTGCCATCCGGTGGGCCCGCCGCTCACGACAAGCGTCGGGCACGCGATGCGCTCCAGGAACGTCGTGAACGCCTCCGCCTGGAACGCCAGCGGCGACGTCGTGCGGTGCATCGGATCGTACGCCCACGCGAGCCCGCCGCCCGGCTCCTCGCGCGTGAGCAGCGGCGCGCGCGTCGCCAGCACGTCGTGCGGCACGCGCGGGTGGTGCCCCACGAGCCGCGCGATCGCGTCCTGCATCGACGCGAGCCTCCGCGGCGCCCGAGCGAACCCCTTCATCTCGCGCAGCCACGCCTCCATGCGCGCGGCGGCGACCTCGGGCCCCTGCGACGGCGGCCCCATGCCCTCGAGCAGCGCCAGGCGCTCGACACGATCGGGGCACGCGCCCGCGTAATACACCGCGACCGCGCCGCCCATCGAGTGGCCCACCACGCCGAGCCGCGCCGGCGCGAGCGCGTCGACGAGCGCCGCGACGTCGGCGATGTAGTCGGGGAAGTAGTAGTAGCCGCCCGCGGCGACGCGGGCGCTCCGGCCGAAGCCGCGCAGGTCGGGCGCGACAACGTCGTGCCCTGCCCGCGCGAGCGGCTCCGCCACGAGGTCCCACGTGCTGCCGGCGTCGAGGAAGCCGTGGAGCAGCAGCAACGTGAGGCCGGTCGGCCGCGCGCCGTCGTCGCGGAAGCGATGGACGCACAGCTCCAGCCCGTTGGCCTTCCAGGGGTCCGACGTCCTACGCACCACGCGCGTGCTCTCGCGTGCCGGTGCTCCCGTCAACCCCCCGCGCGCTCTGCGTGCTCCGCGCGCCCGGCACCGTCACCTCCTCGCGGGCGGGGCCGCAGGAGCCGCCGGGGGCAGCACCGCCCCCGTCGCCACCGGCGCCGCTGCGCCCGGCGTCGCCGCGCCCGCAGGCGCCGCGCCCGCAGGTGCCGCACCGGCGCCGCCCGGCGCCGCGCCCGCACCACCCGGCGCGCCGGCGCCGCCGGGCGCCGCTGTGTCGGGCCCGGCCGGCGCGGCGCTCCCCGGCGCCGCAGGCGCCACCGGGAGCGCGGCGCCCGTGAGCTGCGCGGCGTCCTTCAGCACGTCATCGGCGTGCACGCCGGGATCCACGTCCGGGTAGACCTTCGCGACCTTGCCGTCGGGATCGATCAGGAAGGTCACGCGCGCCACCGTCCCGAGCCGCATCGGCACGCCGAACGCGTTGGACCACGTGTGATCGGTGTCGACAAGGATGGGGAACGGCAGCCTGTGCTCGGTCGCGAACGCCTCGTGCGACTCGCGCGTGTCGGCGGAGACGCCGAAGACCTGCACGTTCGCCTGCTTGAAGCGATCCCACGCGTCGCGGAACGCGCACGCCTCCTCCGTGCAGCCCGGCGTCCCGTCCTTCGGATAGAAGTACACGACGACGGCCCGACCCCGCTGGTCGGACAGCCGCTGGATCGCGCCGTGCTGGTCGGCGGCGAACACGTCGGGCGCCGGCGCGCCGACCGGAAGTAGCCCCTGTCCACCGTCGGGTCGCTCGGCCGCGCCACACGCGAGCAGCGAGACAAAGGCAAAGACGACAGCAACAACGACAAAAACGAGGGCAGTCGGGAAGCGTCTCTTCATCAGGGCGCCACGTTAGCACGCACTCGGTAGGATCGATCCGACGCTTCTGATACCTTGCGCCGACAGGAGACGAGACCGATGGCGACCTTCGGAAATGGCAGCGGCGCCACCCCCGGCGCGGTGGGCCAGGGCAGGGGGATCACCTACCCCGATTTCTCTTCGCCCACCGTGGATAAGGTCATGGTCGAAGAGCGCGCAGCCGGGCTCGGCAAACGGAGCATCAAGGGCCCGGCCAAGATCGCCGGCCTCAAGCTCGCCATCTCCATGATGGACCTCACCACCCTCGAGGGAAAAGACTCCCCGGGAAAAGTCCAACAGCTCTGCCAGAAGGCGCTTCGCCCCCACGAGCGCGCGGACATCCCTCCGTGTGCGGCGGTGTGCGTTTATCCGAAGCTCGTGCCCGTCGCGAAGCGAGCGGTCGAGGGCTCGACCGTCAAGGTGGCGAGTGTGGCGACCGCCTTCCCGAGCGGGCTGTCCACGCTCGAGGTCAAGCTCGCCGACGTGCGCCAGGCGGTCGAGCTCGGCGCCGACGAGATCGACATGGTGATCGACCGCGGCGCGATGCTCGCCGGCGAGTACCGCGCCGTGTACGACGAGATCGCCGCGACAAAGGAGGCGTGCGGGCGCGCGCACCTCAAGGTGATCCTGGAGACCGGCGAGCTCGGGAGCTACGACCGCGTCCGCAAGGCGAGCCGCATCGCGATCCTCGCCGGTGCCGACTTCATCAAGACGTCGACCGGGAAGATCACCCCGGCGGCGACGCCCCCGGTGACGCTGGTGATGCTGGAGGCGATCCGCGATCACGCGCACGCGACCGGCCGGCGCATCGGGATGAAGCCGGCCGGCGGCATCCGGACGGCGAAGCAGGCGCTCCACTACCTCGTGATGGTCAAGGAGACCCTCGGCGACGCCTGGCTCACGAGCGATCTCTTCCGCTTCGGCGCGTCGACGCTCCTCAACGACGTGCTCATGCAGCTCGAGAAGGAGCGGACCGGCGCCTACCAGGGCGGCGACTATTTCAGCAAGGACTGACCGCGCGGGGCCGGGAGCGCGCGCGGCGCGGGCCCCGGCGCGCTCGCATGTTCAACCCGGCGCCGCCGGCGTAAAGTGCGCCGCATGAGCGACAAGGGCACCGCCGCGGCAGGCGGCGACGGGGGCTCGCCCCGGCAACCGAGCGCGGCGCGCGACACGGCCGCGGACGCGGCCGTCGTGTTCGGCGATGCGTGGCGCTACGCGCCGGCGCCCGAGGGGCGCGACCACGTGAAGATCGCGCCGCGGTACGACCTCTTCATCGGCGGCGCGTGGCGCGCCCCGGAGTCGGGCCGCTACCTCGACAGCATCAGCCCGTCGACCGAGGAGAAGCTCTGCGAGTTCGCCGAGGCCTCCGAGCGCGACGTCGACCTCGCCGTGCAGGCGGCCCGGGCCGCGTACGAGAAGCACTGGTCGCGCCTGCGCCCGCTCGAGCGCGGCAAGTACATCTACCGCATCGCCCGCGCCCTCCAGGAGAAGTCGCGCGAGCTCGCCGTCGTCGAGTCGCTCGACGGCGGCAAGCCCATCAAGGAGTCCCGCGACGTCGATCTCCCGCTCGCGGCCGCGCACTTCTTCTACTACGCGGGCTGGGCCGACAAGCTCGAGCACGCCTTCCCGGGGCGCGACCCGCGGCCGCTCGGCGTCGCGGGCCAGGTGATCCCGTGGAACTTCCCGCTCCTCATGGCGGCGTGGAAGCTCGCCCCGGCGCTCGCCGCGGGCAACACGTGCGTCCTCAAGCCCGCCGAGACGACGCCGCTCACGTCGCTGCTCCTCGCGAAGATCATCGAGGAGGCGGACCTGCCGCCCGGCGTCGTCAACGTTGTCACGGGCGCGGGCGCGACGGGCGCCGCGGTCGTCGGCCACCCCGGCGTCGACAAGGTCGCCTTCACCGGCTCGACCGAGGTCGGCAAGCGCATCCAGCGCGCGCTCGCCGGCACCGGCAAGCGGCTCACGCTCGAGCTCGGCGGCAAGGCCGCGAACATCGTGTTCGAGGACGCGCCGCTCGATCAGGCGGTCGAGGGGATCATCGGCGGCATCTTCTTCAACCAGGGCCACGTCTGCTGCGCGGGCTCGCGCCTCCTCGTCGAGGAGAGCGTCCACGACGCCCTCCTCCTCAAGCTGCGCGAGCGCATGGCGACCCTGCGCGTCGGCGATCCGCTCGACAAGAACACGGACGTCGGCGCCATCAACTCGCGGGCGCAGCTCGAGAAGATCCAGGAGCTCGTGGCGGCGGGGGAGCGCGAGGGGGCCGCGCGCTTCTCGGTGAGCTGCGCGCTCCCGCAGCGCGGCTACTGGTTCGCGCCGACGCTCTTCACGGGCGTCGCGCAGTCGCACCGGATCGCGCGCGAGGAGATCTTCGGCCCGGTGCTCTCGATCCTGACCTTCCGCACGCCCGAGGAGGCGATCGAGAAGGCGAACAACACGATGTACGGGCTGTCGGCCGGCGTCTGGACCAGCAAGGGCTCGAAGAGCTTCTGGGTCGCGCAGCGCCTCCGCGCCGGCGTCGTCTGGGCGAACACCTTCAACAAGCTCGACCCCAGCTCCCCGTTCGGCGGCTACAAGGAGAGCGGCTTCGGCCGCGAGGGCGGCCGCCAGGGGCTGCTCGCCTACCTCGAGGTGGACTGATGGCGCTCGGCGACCAGGACAGCGGCGGCGGCGAGGCGCGCGCGCGCGTCGGCGTGCGCAAGGCGTACAAGATGTTCGTGGGCGGCGCGTTCGTGCGCTCGGAGTCCGGGAGGTACACGCAGGTGCGCGATCACAGCGGCGCGGGCGCGGTCGAGAACATCCCGCGCGCCTCGCGCAAGGACGGGCGCGACGCGGTGCTCGCGGCGGCCGGCGCGCTCGGCGGCTGGTCGTCGCGCTCGGCGTACAACCGCGGGCAGATCCTCTACCGCCTCGCCGAGATGCTCGAGGCGCGGCGCGCGGAGCTCGCGGCCTCGCTCGAGCGCGGCGGCCTCGACGCCGGCGCCGCGGAGCGCGAGGTCGTGTCGGCGATCGATCGCGCGGTCGCCTACGCGGGCTGGGCCGACAAGTACCAGAGCCTCTTCTCGAGCCTGAACCCGGTGTCCGGCCCGCACTTCACGTTCACGGTGCCCGAGCCGATGGGGGTCGTCGTCATCGCGGCGCCGCCGCGCCCGGCGCTCCTCGGCCTCGCGGGCGCTCTCCTGCCGGTGATCACCGCCGGCAACACCTGCGTCGTGCTCGCCAGCGAGGCGGATCCGCGCACCGCCCTGGTCCTCGGCGAGGCGCTCGCCACGAGCGATCTGCCGGGTGGCGTCGTCAACCTCCTCACCGGCCAGCTCGCGGAGGTGCTGCCGCACCTCGCCGCGCACATGGAGGTCGCCGCGCTCGATCTTCACGGCGTGGACGCGGCGCTGGCGAAGCGCCTCGAGGAGGCGGCCGCGGCGAGCGTCAAGCGGGTGCGCGCCCGCTCGCTCGGCGAGGCGGAGTGGTTCGACGATGGGGCGGCGACGTCTCCCCGCTGGATCGAGCGGTTCGTCGAGATGAAGACGATCTGGCACCCGGTCGGGCCGTAGCGCCGGCGTCGGGCCGCGCGCCGCTCAGCGGCCGAGCACCATCCCGGTCTGCAGCGTCCGCCCGGCGACGAGATCCGCCGCCGCGAGCGGCTTCCGCCCCTCGGCCTGCGCCCGCAGGATCTGGATCGCGCCCTCGCCGCAGGCGACGATCACGACGCTGCGGCCCGCCATCACCACGGTGCCCGGCGGCGCCCCGCCGCTGTCGGTCTCGCTCTCCACGCGCGCAGCGAGCACCTTGAGCGTCTTGCCCTCGAGGGTCGTGAAGGCGCCCGGCCACGAGGTCATCCCCCGGATGTGGTCGTGGATCTGCCGGGCGCTCCGATCCCACCGGACGCGCCCATCCTCCTTCTTCAGGAGCGGCGCGTGCGTCGCCGCCGCGTGGTCCTGCGGCGTCGCCTCGAGCTCGCCGCCCACCGCGCGGCGGAGGTCCTCGCGCACGACGCGCGCCGCGAGCGCCCCGAGCTCGATCGCGAGCTCGTCGGCGGTCGTGGCGGGGCCGATCGGCGTCCGGTGGATCGTGAAGATCGGCCCGGTGTCCATGCCCTCGTCCATCTGCATCAGCGAGATGCCCGTCTCGGCCTCGCCACCGGCGATCGCCCAGGTGATCGGCGCCGCGCCGCGGTAGCGCGGCAGGATCGACGCGTGCAGGTTCATGCAGCCGCGCCGCGGCGCATCGAGCACCGCCTTCGGCAGGATGCGCCCGTAGGCGATCACGAGCGCGACGTCCGCGGCGGCGTCCTTCACCCACGCGGCGAACTCGGGCGTGCGGATCTTCTCGGGCTGCACGACCGGCAGACCGAGCTCGCTCGCCTTCACCTTCACCGGCGGCGCCTTCAGCTCGAGCCCGCGGCCGGCTGGCCGGTCCGGCTGGCAGACGACGCCGACGACGTCCGCGATCGACGCGAGCGCCTCGAGCGAGGGCACGGCGATGGCGGGGGTACCGAAGAAGAGCGCGCGCACGCGCTAGCTCTAGCAGGAGCTGCGCCCCGGCACGGCGCCTTCTTCTTCCTTCCTTCTTCGGTCCCGCGAGCTTTGCTGCGGCCCGCGGCCCGCGGCGGGCTCAGGGCGGAGGCGCCGGCGGCCCGCTGCGCTCGTCCGACCCCGCGCGCGCCGCCGCGTCGCGCGGATCGGCGCAGCAGCGGAAGCCGGTCTCGTAGAACACGAACTTCGGATCGTGCGCGTCGTTCGTCCCGCGGCAGCCTGTCCAGGGCTTGGCCCAGAAGCCGCCCATGAGCGCGCCCGACCACCGGCGGCCGCGGCGCGAGGCGACCCACTCCTCGACGTTGCCCATCATGTCGAAGACGCCGAAGGACGAAGCGCACCCGGGGTACGAGCCGCTCGGGGCGCCTTGCCAGAGCCGCTCCACCTCGCGCCGCGCCACCTCGCCGGAGGCGCCGAGCTTCCGCTCGTCGACCGGCCGCCACGCCTTGCCGCTGTTGCAGACCGTCCTGTCCACGCGCCAGCCGTAGACGAGGGGGCGCCGCTCGGGGCCCTCGCACGCGAGCTCCCACTCCTGCTCGGCGCACACCCGCTTGCCGCGCGCCGCGCACCACGCGGTCGCCATCTCGAACGACTGCATGACGAGCGGCTTCGCCCCCCGCTGGTTCGGCGCCTCGAACTGGTCCATGCACGCCGAGATCTCGGTGGTCGGCCCCTCCTCCGCGGTGATGCCCTCCCAGTACGCGAAGCAGTGGGTGGCCTTGCCGGTCTTGACCGGCTCGACGCAGACGTGCTGGACGTCGTCATGGTGGGTGCCGGTGACGAGCCGCATGTCCGCCGGGCACGCCGGGCTGGGCCCTGGATCGAGGGACGGCGCCGCTGGCAGGCTGAGCATCGCGAGCGCGAGGGCGCCGAGGCCGAGCAGGGGATCGATCATCGTTCAGCGAGGGCTCCGGTGTCGCTCCGTGCCGGTCGCCGCCGCGGCCAGGCCCGCACCGCGCGGCGAGGCCGGAGGCGGCGCGACTCTCGGCGGCGCGAGGGCGAGGCGATGCTGTGCCTCTCCTCCGCCGCGGGGACGCTGCGCCGCGCCGCCATGTCGCCCAACGAGCGAGCGCTGCGGGTCGGAGCTGACCCGCAGAGTAACCTCATTCAAAAAAATGACCAGGGCTGTGGCACGCGGCATGCGCCGTGTCTATGGTGAGCTCCAGTAGCCTCGCGGGCTGTCTTCCAACAGAGCTGCCAGCAGGGTTCCGCGTCGCACCATCCGCATCCGTCTGGATGCAAGCCAGGATGACCGGGGCACGCGTCGACCGCGCGGACCGGCCGCAGGTTGATCAAGGGGTTTACCTCCCCCGGTCGGGTGCCTAGAGGAGATCGCCATGTCCGAGAAAAAGAACCCGCCGATGCCGCCGCGCTCCGACGAAGAGGTCGTCTTCGGCGACGAGCTGCCGGTCCTGCCGATCCGCAATGCGGTCCTGTTCCCGGGCGCCGTTGCGCCCTTCGATGTTGGCCGCGAGAAGTCGGTCGCGCTGGTCGAGGATGTCGACAACCTCCCCGGCCCGGTCATCGCGATCTTTGCCCAGCGCGATCCGTCGACCGACGATCCCGGCGCCGAGGACCTGTACCCGGTGGGCTGCGCCGCGCGCGTGCTGAAGGCGCTCAAGCACAGCTCCGGCAACTACTCGCTGATCCTGCAGGGCCTCACGAGGATCCGGCTCGACACCGTCACGGCCCACGCGCCGTACCTGCGCGCCAAGATCCGCCGCATGGACGAGCCGGTGACGGAGGACGTCGAGGCGGAGGCGCTCGCGATGAGCCTGCGCGACATCGCCAAGCAGGTCATCCAGCTGATGCCCGAGCTCCCGCGCGAGGCGGGCTCGCTCATCGACTCGATCCAGGCGCCCGGTGCGCTCGCCGATCTCGTCGCGGCGAACCTCGACGCGCCGGTCGAGGAGAAGGCGCAGCTCATCGAGACGATCGACGTCAAGGAGCGCATCCGCAAGGTGCTCCGGCTGCTCACGCGGCAGCTGGAGATCCTGAAGATGCGCGAGCGCATCAACTCCCAGATCAAGGAGGAGATGGGCAAGAACCAGCGCGAGTACGTGCTCCGCCAGCAGCTCAAGGCCATCAAGGAGGAGCTCGGCGAGGACGACGGCGATCAGGGCGACCTCGACGGGCTCGAGGATCGCATCGCGAAGGCGAACCTGCCGACCGAGGCGGAGACCGTCGCGAAGAAGCAGCTGAAGCGGCTGCGGACGATGCAGGTCGGGTCGGCCGAGTACACCGTGGTGCGGACGTACCTCGACTGGATCCTCGACGTGCCCTGGACGCAGTCGACGCAGGACAACCTCGACATCGGGAGCGTCCGCAAGGTGCTCGACGAGGATCACTACGGCCTGGAGAAGGTCAAGAAGCGCATCCTCGAGTACCTCGCGGTCCGGAAGCTGAAGCAGGACAAGAAGGGCCCGATCCTCTGCCTGCTCGGGCCGCCCGGCGTCGGCAAGACGTCGCTCGGCAGGAGCATCGCGCGCGCCCTCGGCCGCAAGTTCCACCGCGTCTCGCTCGGCGGCGTGCACGACGAGGCGGCGATCCGCGGCCACCGGCGGACCTACGTCGGCGCGCTCCCTGGCCAGATCATCCAGGGCATGAAGAAGTCGGGGATGATCAACCCGGTCTTCATGATGGATGAGGTCGACAAGATCGGGCACGACTTCCGGGGCGACCCCTCGGCGGCGCTGCTCGAGGTGCTCGACCCGGAGCAGAACAACACGTTCGCGGATCACTACCTGGAGATCCCGTACGACCTGTCGCACGTGATGTTCGTCGCGACCGCGAACGTGGCCGATCCGATCCCGCCGCCCCTCCGCGACCGCATGGAGATCCTGGAGATCCCCGGCTACACGCGGAAGGAGAAGCTCGCGATCGCGCGGCAGCACCTGCTCCCGAAGCAGCTGTCCGAGCACGGGCTCACGACCGAGCAGCTCGAGGTCACCGACAAGGCGCTGGAGGAGATCATCGATCACTACACGCGTGAGGCCGGCGTCCGCTCGCTCGAGCGGCAGATCGCGGGCGTCATCCGCGGCGTGGCGGTGAAGGTCGCGGAGGGCGACACGCAGAAGCGGCGCGTCGACAACGAGGACGACCTGCACGAGTTCCTCGGCGCGGCGAAGTACACGAGCGAGGTCGCCGAGCGCACCGCCGAGAGCGGCGTCGCCACGGGCCTCGCGTGGACGAGCGTCGGCGGCGAGATCCTCTTCATCGAGGCGACGCGGATGTACGGCACGGGCAAGCTCCAGCTGACCGGCCAGCTCGGCGACGTGATGAAGGAGTCCGCGCAGGCGGCGCTGTCCTTCGTGCGCAGCAACGCGTCGATGTACAGCATCGCGAAGGACTTCCTGGAGAAGAGCGACCTGCACATCCACATCCCCGCCGGCGCGATGCCCAAGGACGGGCCGAGCGCGGGCGTGACGATGTTCACCGCGCTCGTCTCGCTCCTCACCGGGATCAAGGTCCGCCACGACGTCGCGATGACGGGCGAGATCACGCTCCGCGGTCGGGTGCTCCCGATCGGCGGCCTGAAGGAGAAGGTGCTGGCGGCGCACCGCGCCGGCATCAAGCGCATCATCGTCCCCGAGCGCAACCGGGCGGATCTCGAGGAGGTCCCGAAGGAGGTCGTGGACGAGCTGCAGTTCTTCTTCGTCAGCCGGATGGAGCAGGTCCTGGAGGCCGCGCTCGAGCGGCTGCCCGAGCCCGCGCCCGTGACCGAGGAGTCGAAGGACGGTGAGAAGAAGGAGCTCGAGAAGTCGGACAAGAGCTCGATCGCCAGCAACTGATCCACGGATCGATCGCTGAGCGATCTGTGTCTCCAGGGCGCCGCGCGGCTTGAACGCGCGGCGCTTTTTTCGTCATGAGGGTCGCGCTGCGGCGGGCCGCCTCGCTTCCGTCGTGTCGGCCTTTCGTCTCGACGGAAGTCAAGCGAATCGGTAGCCTCGTCACCGCATGAGGCCGTGTCCGAACTGCGCGTGGATGCTCAAGGAGACCGACGCTGTCTGCACGATGTGCGGTGCGAGTGTGGCCGGCGCAGCGCCTTCAGCCTCCGCGGTTGCGCCGCCGCCGATGCAGGGGGGGGCTGGCGCTTATGCTCCGCCCGGCCCCCCGGGCTATCCGGGGCAGCCGGTCGTCTCCGGCTATGGCGGCGCGGCGCCGCCGGTATCCCCGGGGTACGGCGCGATGGGCGGCGGGCAGGGTGCCTATCCTCCTCCTCCTCAGGTCGGGATGGGCGGCGGTCACCCGGCGTCTGCGTCGCCGGGGGGCGGCGTCCCCTTCTCCAGCGGCGCGGACGCTGCCTTCCCTGTCTCTCCCTGGGCGCGTGCGGCACCGTCGGCGGGGCTCACGTCGCAACCTGCGTCTCCTCCGATGAACGCGCCGGGCGTCACGCCCGCCCAGCCGCCGCTCGGGTCGCCTATCCAGGGCATGGTGCCCGGCGCTGCCATGGGCGGCGCGATGGGGCAGCAGGCCGGATCGCCGTCGCCCATGTTCGGCGCGCCTCCGCAGAGGGTCGCGCCGCCGCCGATGGTCGTACCGGCGGGGACGCCGGGGCCGGTCGCGCCGCCGCCGATGGTGCAGGGCGGAGGGGTCGCGCCGCCGCCGATGGTGCAGCAGGGCGGAGGGGTCGCGCCGCCGCCGCTCATGCAGGGCGGGGTGCCTGCGGCGGCGCAGGGCAGGGCGCCGGCGATCGTCGCGCCGCCGATCGTTCAGGGCGCGGTACCGGGCGTGGTGCAGCCGGTCGCGGCGCAGCCGTCGCGCGTGCTCGTGGGCTTCATCGTGACGTTCCAGAACGACCCTGGGGGCAGCTTCTGGCCGATCTACAGCGGCCGCACTCAGGTGGGGCGCGCCGGGGCGGATCCGGCGACGGAGATCGGGCTCGCCGACGCGAGCGCCTCGTCGCGGCACGCGTCGGTCCATGCGGACCCGACGACGGGCCAGGTCTTCATCGAGGACGACGGCTCGCGCAACGGCTCCTTCGTCAACGAGCAGCGCCTCGGGCAGGGCGAGCGCCGGCAGCTGCGCGACAACGACCGGCTGCGGCTCGGGAGCACGACGTTCGTGGTGAAGGTGCTGGTGGCGTGAGCTCAGGCGGGCGGGACGCTGCGTAACAGGTCCCGGTCCGACGGAGCTTACTGTCCGCCTGCGCCGCCCGCGCTCTCTGCACCGCCCGCGCCTCCGGCACCTCCAGCGCCGCCCGCACCTCCCGCGCCGCCATCCGCCGCTTTGCATTTTTTGAAGCCGCTTGCGACATCGACAGCACATTTTCCGGACGTGCAGTCGCTATCCGAAACACAGGCCAGCCCATCCCCGCAGGGCTTGCCGCAGAGCGTGCCGCCGCAGTCGATGTCTGTTTCCGGGCCGTCCTTCTGGCCGTTGGAGCAAAGCGGCGCAGCGGGCGGGATAACGCAATTGAAGTATTCGACCACTGCAGAGGGGGTATTCGTTATGATACCCTCTTTGTCGGTTGGTGGCTCAATCGGCGGATAGTGGACACGAAAGCTGATGAGTCCAGCGTATTTCTCGGCCTCCACCACGTTCGTCAGGTCAGCCTTCGGGGGAGGCTGAGTGCCAGGGTTCGACTCGATCACAGCCCTCGGCAGCAATTGCTGGTAGTCGCCGCACTTCTGTTCGGCGTCGAGCCGGTTGAAGTGGTGCGACGGCCCGTCTGCGCAGCTCACATCGAGGATCTCTCGGCCCTCGGGTGTCGTGATGGCGACCGTCCCACCGCGCACGCTGACGACCCCATCGGCGGCACCGCCGCTGCCGTCGGCACCGCCGCTGCCGCCGTCACCGCTGACATCATCGCACTGCGGGAGCGTGCCGCCGGCACCCCCGGCGTTCTCGGACTCACCGCACGGATTGATCGTCACCGAGTAGGTGAATTCTCCCGCGTACGTGAACGAGCCGCACTCCTGCGCCTGGGCGTCGATGCGCTTGAACGAGACGCTTGTCGGGGGGAACGCTGCGATGTCGAGCGGCGGGTCGAAGACGACCTGCCCGCCTTCCACGAGGAAGCACACATCGAGGGTTTCACGGGTAGCGAAGCTGCCTTTCGGCCCATTCCCGGCGCCCAGAACACCACACCGGTCGGTGACCTCGCTGTAGAACGTCGCGTAGCAGCTGTTCGGATCCTTGAGGAACGCGCAGATGTTCTCGAACTCCTCGCCGCAGCCGGGCACAGAGACGGCTGCGGTCACGGCGAGGATCGGAGCGACGGCGGCGGCGAGCAAGACGTAACGGCGCATGGGCGCAGTCTACGCGGTCTCCCCGCACGTGGGCCAGCTTCGCAGAGGTCGACCGGCCGCGCGCGGGTGGCGCGCTCCGGCGCCCCGCGCGCGGCCGGCTCGGCTCACAGCTCGGTGTAGGGCCCGGGGACCACGTACGCGTCGTCGTTGGCCGCGTACGTGAACACCCCCCAGCAGACGAGCTTGTACTTGATGGCGAACGCCATCGCCTCCCGCAGGCTGGCCTTCGGCGCGAGCACGGCGAGGTTCGAGCGACGGACGCCCCACCAGCCCGGCCCGTGCTGCAGCACCGCGTCGTGGAGATCCTGCGTCGCGTGCTTCGCGTCCTCGAGCACCGCGAGCCGCAGCCGGACGAACGACCTGTCGCTCGCGGGGAAATCGAACCAGTACAGGTTCGACCTCGCCTGCTTCGGGGCGATGCTCCCGGCGCCCTGCGCCGACAGGAAGCGGCTGAGGTCATCGGGCGCGAGCTTCTGCGTGACCGGGTGCGTGTCGACGCCCTTGCACGTCTCGGGGCCGACCTTGAACTCGCCCAGCGCGAGCGGCGGCTCGGGGCCGTTCTCGGGCGTCAAGAGGTAGCGATCGACCTCGGGCAGGTCGTTCGGGTACTCCACGCCGGCGTCGATGCCGCTGCACGCCGGGGCCCCCAGCGCAAGCGCGAAGGCCGCCGCGAGCGCGGGGCGTCGGGGCCTGCGGCGGCTCGGCGCTGGACGCCCGCGGTCGGGGCTCATGCTGCAGGGGGGGCTCGGCGCGCTCGACGCCGGTGCTCCGGCGGGCGCGCCCTTGCGACTCGGTTTGCTTTCGTTCGACATGGCTCTCTCGCGGCACCTGGGGCACCGCCTCGATCGGCGGGCGCAGCGCTGCCCGGGCCGGGCAATCATTCAATGCCGGACGCCCCGAGGGCAAACTCCTCTGCGAACATTTGGCTGGGGCGCCCTCGCTGGCCTAGAGTTGGCCCGATGAGGCACCTCGGAATGCCGATGCTCGCGCACGTCCCCGCCCTCCGCGCCCGGCGTCCGCCCGCGGCCGCAGCTGGGCGCGCCGGAGCGGCCTGCGCCGCCGCGGCCGCGATCGCGCTGCTCGCCGGCTGCGGCGGGTCGCCCACCGCCCCCCGGCAGGACGACGTCTTCTACCTCCACGGCGCCAGCGGGCTGCTGAGCAAGGACTCGAGCTTCGAGGTGCACTTTCCGCCGCTCGACGCCCCGGCCACCGAGCGGGTGCCGCGCCGGATCGGCGTGGGCCTCATGAACGGCGACGTCCGCATCAGCCGCCCGATGGACTGGAACGTCGGCGGCGCCGACTACACGCCCGAGCGCCGCTTCATCACGTACCAGTCGCCGCGCCAGTTCCTGTTCTCGATCTACGAGCGCATCGACAGCCCCGAGGACCCGTGGCCCGACGTGCTCAAGCGCTACGAGGCCGACCTCGACGAGCAGGGCGCGGAGATCCTCTCCGGCCGCGCGCCCGTGGCGACCGCGAACACGCAGGGGCGCAGCTACCTCGTCAAGGCGAAGATCCCCTCGAAGCCCGTCTCCGAGGCCTTCGCCCACGAGATCCTCGTCCGGAGCCCCCGCCGCGTCCTGCTCGTGCAGATCGTGCACCACGAGAACATCGACGCGAACGCCGACGAGATCACGGCCGCGCTGCAGAGCCTCACGGTGTACTGAGCGCCCGGCGCGCCCGCCCGGCGCCCGCCGCGCCAGGGCCGCAGCCACCCGCCTCGATCCCGAAGGTCCGCCGCGGCGCCGCCCGCCTCGCTCACATCGGCGGGGGCTCGCCCCGATCCTCATCGTCCTCATCGTCGCCGCCGGCGAGGTGCTTGTCGTCAAGGGGGATCGTGATCACGAGCCGCTCCGCCGCAGATCCTCCGATCCACGCGGTGCGCTTGAGCGTCGCGGCGCGCGGTGAGCCGAGCTGGAACCGGGGCGCCTCCTCCGTGTCCACGTGGATCTCGAGCATCACGTCGTGGATGCCCGGCGTGAACGTCTCGATGATGCCGCGGACGAGCTCCTGACGCCGACCGCCAGGCAAGAACGAGAGGTACTCGTCGTAGCCGACCGGGCCGAGCACGACCTTGTAGCGGCCGGAGCCGTCGAACACGTAGCGCCCCAGGGTCAGGCTCTCGCCGAGCTGATGGTTCATCACGCCGAGCTTGTTCCTGAACGGCTTCTCGATCTTCGTCCAGTGGCCGACGAACTGCTCGATCCGCACGTCGATGCGCCCGAGCATCTCGGACAGCACCGTCTCGAGGTTCCGCGCCGAGCGCGACTTCGAGGCGAGGATCGGCGCGTAGCGGAGGAAGAAGAAGCGATCGAGCGGGGTCTGGTAGTCACGGAACCCGTCGAGCCCGACCGCGCAGAGCATCCGGCGCGAGAACGGATCGGCGCCCTGCTTGCGGTACGTGACGGGCAGCCGGTACTTGGTCCACGCGCGGTAGAGCAGCGACAGGAGCCGGTGGTGGAAGACGTCGAGGAGCTCGCGGATCGGCTGCGGCCCGCCCTGGTAGTCGGCCAGCGCGATCTGCTCGATGAAGTACGCCGGCAGCGGCGACACCGAGCCGTACAGGCCGAGGAACGTGGTCGAGACGCGCGCCCGCTGGACCGCGTCCGGTGACTTGACCACCGCGAGCTCGCTCACGTCGCTCGACGCGAAGATGAGGGACGGGTCGCCGCGCAGCCGGATGCGCTCGTCCTGCACGGGCCCGAGCTGGCCCACCGGCGGCGCGGCGGGGAAGAGCCGCTCGAGCAGGTAGACGAGGCGGTAGTACGAGAAGCGCGGCGCGGCCTCCGCGAAGCCCCGTAGCGTCGTCAGCGCGACGGGGTCGGCGGTCGCGGCACCCCTCGGCGCAGCTGCCCTCAGATCAGCGTCAGGCTGCCGCTCTTCGGGTCCCATTTGTGCACCACGCGTGTGTTCGTGCCGGTGACCGTCAGCTGCGTGAACGAGTTCAACGAGACGTAGGACCCGAGGATCTCGTTCAGGATGCTCGCGAACAGGTACATCTCCCCCTCGCCGACGAAGCCGCCCTCGTCGAGCTCGATGTCGACCGCGACGCCGCGCACCGGCGCGCCTCGGTACAGCCGGTCGGTCGGCCGCACCCGGATCGACTTGATCGCGGCCAGGCGGAGCTGGCTCGCGCGCGCGGCCTGGCGGTCGACGATCGCCTGGAAATTGTAGAGATCGACGGTCGCTCGGAGCACCTCGAGCTCGGTGATCGAGCGGTAGCTCATCGCCATGTGGGCCAGCACGCGCCACTGCAGCTCGCGCCCGATCGGCGGCGGGAGCGGCGCGGTGACGCCGGTGAGGTTGGTGAAGCTCGCGACCGCGGGGGAGGTCGCCGTGGGCACGCGCAGATCGCCGAGCTTCAGCTGCGCCGGCAGGCGGCGGTTCGTGCTCGTCGCCTCGATGCTGATCACGTCGAACTCGGGGAGCGCCCCCGCGTCCTGCGGGGAGCCGAACGAGAGGTACATGTCGATCCCGTCGCCGATCGCGGCCGGGCGGAGGTGCGCCTGGTAGAAGATCGTCCGCGCGGCGGCCTCCGGATCGAGCTCGTGCTGGAAGCTGAAGAACGAGGGGATCTCGACGCGCTGGCTCGTGCGCCTGGCGATCCCGACGACCTTGTCGATGCTGTGGATCTCGAAGGCCGCGGGCGTCGCGCCCGCCGGGCGGCAGAGGTACTCGTGCTTTGTGGCCTCGGGCTTGATCGGATCGCTCGTGTGCTCGAACAGGTTCACGACCGGCGAGCAGAACAGCCGGAGGTTCTCCCTGCCGACCCGGGTCCCCGGCGGGAGCCCGTCCTTGAACTGCAGCAGGATCGCGAACCTGTCGGAGATCCGCTCCGCCGAGAGCGCCTGGAGGCCGGTCACCTCGAAGAACGCGAATTTCTGCGGGAGCGTGAAGAACTCCTGCAGGAGCCGGAAGCCCGGGTAGACCGTCTTCGGGTACGGGATCAGCGCCTCCTCATCGGTGAAGCCGGTGAGCCGCACGGCGCGCGCCGGGAGCGACGCGATCGTCGTGTCGCGACCGGCGGCGTCCACCGCGGCGAGCGCGACGGTATCGACGTGCGCGCCGACCCAGAGGCGGAGGTCGTCCTGGAGCCTGCGCTCGCCGTGGATGTAGAAGCGGAGCGAGGAGAGCGACAGGCCCGAGAGCGCGGCCCCGCCGGTGAGACGGAGCTCGATGCGGAGCGTCTGCGCGAGCTGCGCGCCCGTGTCGACGCGCACGTCCTCCACCGCGAGCGGGACGAGCTCGACGTCCTGGGTCGTGCGGAACCGGCACGAGACGCCGTCGACCGGCACCGACCCGACCTCCGCGTGCCGGGCCACGACGAGCTTCTCGCGCACGACGTTCGGGAGCGGCGTGAACTCGATGATCGAGGTGGCCGGGATCTGACGGAGGTAGTGCGGAAAAAGCAGCGACGCGACCGAGTGGATCACCTCGGGGAGCTCGTCGTCGAGCTTCTGGCGGATCTTGCCGGTCAGGAAGGCGACGCCCTCGAGCAGGCGCTCGACGTCGGGATCGCCGCCGCGCTCGGCGAGCATGGGCGCGATCCCGGGGTAGGCGGCGGCGAACTCCCGCCCCAGATCCCGCAGGTAGGTGAGCTCGTCCTGGTAGTACTTGTTGAACATCCTCTCGCACCGCCAGTCGACCGCCTGGGCCGAAGCGTGTCAACCGCCGTGAGCCCGGCCGCGGGACAGAAGCTACGTCATCCGGACGTTGCCGCTCTGGTCGACCGCAGCGCCGAGCCGGAGCGCCTGGCGCCGGCCGTCGGGGAACTGGATCTGCGCGGTGACCTCGAACTCGAGGATCATCGACTGCAGCACCGCGTCGCTGCGCAGGTGCCGGACCTGGACGTTCTTCAGCCGCGGCTCGTAGGCCTGGATGCAGTTCTTGAGCGAGCGCTGCACCAGGCCGATCGCCTCGGGGAACTCGTGCAGCACCTCGGACACCTCCATGAGGCCGTAGTCCGGGCAGGTCAGCGAGCTGCCCTGGCGGGTGTTCAGCATGTGCCCGAGGTGCGTCAGGATGGCCGACTCGAGGTCGTGATCCCGGTAGGTGCGCCGCTCCGTCGAGTGCGGGTCGGCCGCGTGCATGATTCGGGTGAGGAGCGAGGCGCCGGCCACGGGGCGGATCGTAGCTCAGCTCGCGCCTCGAGCGGAAGCCCGGTGTTTCAGCGTGGGGCGAGCCAGTCGTCCGCCGCCGAGATGCCCCCGTCGTTCCAGATCCAGAGGACCTTCTGGTACGTGAACGCGACCTCCTCCTGCTCGGGCACGCGCGCTTGCGACGGGTTCCTCACGTTGAGCATGTGGAACTGGATGCTCGAGATGTTCGCGTTCGTGAGCTGGACCGTGAAGACCGGCTTCTCGACGCCGATCGCCGCCGACCGGTAGAACTGGAGCTCCCAGCGGGGGATGCCCTCGTTGTGGCTGAGCATGCTGAGGAGGAGCGGGGTCGAGCGATCGAGGTCCTTCGTGACGATGAAGGGCTTGTGCATCCGCTTGCCGGTCGGGCGCCCGGTCACCGGGTCGCGCGGTCCCACCAGCGAGTGGAATACCTCTGTGACCAGAATGCTACCTTCTCGCCCCTTCTGGGTGACGGAGCCCCTGACTTCCCCCTGTCTTTCGCCGACGAGTCTGAGGTAGGCGTTGAGGGGCATGCCAACATTCTGATCCTGGGACGCGGTATCGCCATGCCTGAATTCGAGCGACTTCCCGGCCAGCTCAACTCCAGGACGACAAACGCGACCGGGCGACCCGAAGGCCGCCCGGCGCGACGAGACCCGAAGCTAGGAGCTAGGGGCTACTGGTTCGGCGACTCCCAGTCGTCGTCCGCCTGGCGGGCGCCGTCGCCGTCGTCGTACGACCACTCGATCTTCTGGTACGTGAAGGAGACCTTCTCGTACTCGGGGATCTCCCGGGCGTCGGGGCGGCGGGTGTTCTCCATGTGGAAGTCGACGCTGGCGACCGTCGCGTTCGTGAGCTTGACGGTGTAGTGGTTCTGCTCCTTGCCGACGTTCTTCGACGCCGCGGTGCCGGGCGTGTAGAACTTGAGCTCCCACTCCGAGATGCTCTCGTTGTTGACCAGGGCGTTGTAAATAAGGGGGGTTGCCTTGTCGAGCTCCTTCGTGATCACGAAGGGCTTGTGCTGGCGCTTCCCGCTGGGCATCCCGGTCGCCGAGTCACGCGGGCTCACGACCGTGTGCTGCACCGCGATGATAGCGATGGTCTTCTCGCGACCCTTCTGGGTGACCGAGCCGTCGATGGGGCCCTGAGTAACACCCTTCAACTTGAGATGAGCTTGCAACGCCATGATCAAATGCCTCTTCCTTCGAGGTCTCGCCGCCTGGGCTCAGTCTACGCCCCATTGCGCGCTGGCAGACGGTTCGTCCCGTCGGGAGTAGGAGTCTAGATGCCTAGAGATAAGACTCTCATCTTATCTCTAGCCCTGTTCATCGCAGGGAGCCCAGAAGGTAACTCCCTATATGGGAGCGTCAAGACTTTTGTGTCCCAGGGCAGCGCGCGCTTTCTGATCCCGCTTCTGGTCCGTCTTCCGGTTCGGCACCTCAGTTCCTGAGGTACGCAATATTCCGTCGCTGGGCCATCGGCCATCGGCCATCGCTTCGATAAGGCGGCGCAGGGGTGTCATGCGCGTTGCGGAGGTTGTGGGCGACGTGACGACGCGCGGCCCGGCGACTCGATCCCGGCGTGAGCAAGACCGCCGACATGGAGACAAGGTGGCCTGGCCGGCCAACGTGCTGGCCGGCCAACGTGCTGGCCGGCCAACGGGGCCGGCCAGGGCGTTAGGTCGCGAACTCGCCTCGGCGAGGCCTTGCATGGTACGAAGGACGCGTGAGCATCGTTCGTTTCGGCTACGTCGTCGGCCTGGGGCTCGCCGCCACCCTCGCGGGCTGCGGATCGTACCCCGAGCAGCCGCACGGCGAGCTGCAGACACGCAAGCAGAACCCGATTCCGGTATGCACGACCCAGCTCCCGCCCGCGCGGCGCGCGGCTGGCGACAAGGCGGCCGTCCGAACCCTCGATCCCGACCAGTGGCTGGGGGTCGTCGTCCCCGGCTACAGCGAGGAGCGCGGGCTCGGGCCGACCGACGTCGACTGCACCGGCCACTACGTATTCGCCAACGAGACGCTGCGCGGCGGCATCTCCAAGTCCGGCTGGCCACGCAAGCTCGACCCGGACGCGGTCGAGGTCCGCTCCGGGCCGGAAGGGCTGCGCGCCATCTGGGTGCGCGCTCTCACGTTCGAGAACGGCGACGAGGGCGGCCTCGTCGCGCTCGTGCGCGCATCGGGCGACCGGGCGGACGTCTACGGCGTCGGCAGCTTCCGCGCGCCCGCGAAGGGGACCAAGCTGTCCCCGGTACGCCTCGGCAACGACAACCTCGTCGTCGCCGAGACGAAGAGCTGCCCGGATCCCGACGACTGCCGGCAACGGGCCCACTTCTACCTGGCGCGGCGGGGGCGGCTCATCGAGGCGGCCTCCGTCGACCTGGAGCGGACCGCGGTGGTTCCCTCCGTCACGGAGCGGGGGCTCTACGCGCGCTACGTGCTGCGCACAGACGTCTCCTACAAGCCGAACGGCATCCAGCTGCTCGAGCAGGTGCGCGTGAAGATCGTGAAGTACGACGACAGCAACCGCGACAGCGACCGCGAGCTCCGCCGTGTCGAATTCCAGCGCTTCCTCCGGGTGGAGCGGGATACGATCTTCTCGTCGAATGATCCGCTCTGGGAGCGCGTCGTCGGACAGGACTAGCTAGAACGGGAGCGGCGGCCAGGGGGCCGGAGGGGGGAGGGGGAGCGCCCGGGGGGGCGGGCGGAGGCCCGCCGGCGAGGGACGCTCGCCGGCGAGCGCAGCGGCTACCAGCAGAACAGCGCGTTGCCGTAGCCGCAGTTCGGGGGCTGGAACATCGCGTACGCGGTGCCGACGGCGAGGCCGCTCAGGAAGCCGGTGACGCCGCCGATCGCGATCTGACCGGCGTTCTCGTGCGGCCGCGTGCCGTCCGTGGCGACGCCGCGGGCGATCGTGGTCACGACCGAGGCCGTCAGGGGGAGGGCGACATGGCCGATGAAACCGCCGGCATTGAAGCGGCCTGACGAGTAACGGAACGTGTCGACAACGAAGATGCCGGTGCCCGCGCCCGTCGCCCCCCACGAGGCGAACGCGTGCGTCGACGGGCCGCCGAAGGACTCGCAGCCCGAGTCGGCCAGGGCCGTCTTCGTCGCCTCGACCTCGCAACCGGGGCGGGTCGACTCGATCGCGTCCTTGATCGGCAGGTCCACGAGCAGCGTCAGCGCGGTCATCGTCATGGCGGGCGCCAGGACCGAGAAATGCCAGCGCCCCTTCCAGCCGACCGTGGACTCGGGATCGCTGTAATAAACGCGCGGCATCAGGAAGACGACCGAGGAGCCCAGCACGAGGCTCACGTCCGAGACCGTGGCCCAGCCCTTATCGCGTTCGACCTTCGTCTGCGCAGCCGCCTCGCCCGGGGCGAGGAGGCACGCGGCGACCGCCAGACAACCTGCTGCTACGACTTTCTCCCTGATTCGCATGAACCGCGCCTCGCGTTCGGCCGCGCCACCGGCGGAGATCGGCGAGCCCGATGCGCGGCGCACCGCGCGAAGCCCAGCCGTCGAGGGGCGCTACCGTTTGTTCGGATTCCCAGAGACGGGGAAGCGGACGATGCTCCTGCCTCCCGATTCGCCGGATGACCCATCGTCCTCTGCGGCGGTCGCAGCGTACGCCCGAGAGAACTGCTCGCCAAATATTTCCCGAAACGTCTCCTTGTCCTCCCCCGAATAGTCGCCGTGGCGGCGCTCGTAGAGCTTCCAGAGCTCCTCGTACTTGCTGGAGAACAGCCCGCCTTTCTTGCCATCGCGCTCGAGCTTCTCCTCGAGCGTCTTCGGCGCGAGCTTCACGAGCAGCGACCTCACGCCCCCCATCACGCCGTTCAGGAGCGCGATCTGGTGGCTCATGACGTCGACGAAGATATCGTGGAGGTGCCGCGCGGCGTCCGGACCCCCGACCGGCGTGAGCAGGACGGTGCCGAGCTCCTTCGCGTCCTGCGCGTTCGCGACCTTGTCCGTCTCCGCAGAGCGATCGCGGGCCAGCACCTCGGCCTCGAACTCCTGGTAGCCGTCGCGCAAGCTCACGAAGCACTTCAGGAAGACGTCCATCGTGTCGCGGAGCCGCCGCGCGAAGTTGACGATGCCCGCCACGTCGTCCGGCGGCTTCGTGCCGGGCGCGAGGGCCCCCGCCAGCTCGGAGAGCGCCGCGAACGCCGCGTTCGCCGGCGCCAGCTCGCCGAGCGTGCGGTAGTCGACGCCGTAGTACTGGGAGATCTTCTGGAAGTCCCGCTCCGCAAGGACGCTCGGGTGCTCCTCGCCCAGCCGGCGCAGGTAGCTCTGGCGCGCGTCGGGCGGGAGGCGCGCGAGGTGATCCCAGATCATCCGGTAGACCGCAGCCCACGCGGTCCGGTACGCCTCCAGGTACGGGACCACCTGACGCAGGTACGGGTCCTCGCCGCCGTGAGCGGCGCGCTTCTGCGGGCTGAGCAGCGCGGAGAGGTTCTCGCCGCCCGTGCCGAGCAGCGTGCCGTCGTTCGGGCTCTCCGACTTCAGCGGCGCCTCGATGATCGCGAGCCGGATCTGGATCGGGCCGATCGTGATCTCCGGCTGGCCGCTCACGTCCACCGAGGTGTCGCGCGCCAGCCGGTGCCCGGCGAACATCGTCCCGTTGGTCGAGCCGAGATCCCGGACGAGGATCCGGCGATCGCGGACGTCCACAGCCGCATGGAACTGGGAGATGTACGGCCGGTCGATGTGAAGGTCGTTCAGCTGGTTCCTGCCGATCCGGACAGGAAAGCGCTCGAACGAAACGTCGAAAGTTTGGTTGGCCTGGGTGTCGGACACGCGGGCCGAGAGCGCCGCCGGCATGGAGGCAGACTAGCAGACCCTCTCCGCCGCACGGGAGTGCCTGACGCCCCATCCGCACCAGGCGGCCCCTCGATGCGAGGTCCACCCCGAGAGCCCGCAGCGCACGGCTCCAGCAGGCCGGTCGCTTTCTTGACCTGTTTGCCTACATGGTGCGACCTTAAACCACACATGAGCCTCGTCCATAAGATCCCTCCCATGGTCTCGGCCCTGGCGTTCGGCTACGGGGTCGGGATGGCGGCGCCCCAGGCGGCGATCTCGTCGGTCCATTCGGCGGTGTCGACCTACCAGCTGGGCGGAGCGCACACCGCGGCGCCGGTCACGGCCCTGGCCGCGGTGCCGATGGCCGCCGCGCCGGGGCCGTACGCGCCGCCGGCGCGCGGGCTCGCCGCGCCGGCGCTGCCGCCGGGGGGCGAGTCGCGGGAGCTCCTCCGGCTGCGCGACGTCGCCGGGCGCGAGGCGCGGGAGGGCGCCGCCTGCGAGCTGGATCGGCCGAGCTTCTCGCAGCCGCCGCGCACGTTCTCCGCCGAGGGCCGCACCGCCGACGACGTGGACGACCTCGACTCGGCCGGCGCCGAGGCGCTCTCGAAGCTGCAGCTGCCGGACCTCCGGCTCGCCGTGTCGCGCCGCACCCTCAAGTACGTCCGCTTCTTCACGCGCACCGACCGCGGGCGGCACATGTTCGAGACGTGGCTGAAGCGGAGCGGGCGGTACCAGGAGATGATCCAGGCCGAGCTCAGGGACAGGCGGCTGCCGGAAGATCTCATCTGGGTCTCCATGATCGAGAGCGGCTTCGACCCGAGGGCGAAATCGCCGGCGGGCGCCGTCGGGCTCTGGCAGTTCATGCCCGCCACCGGGGAGGTCTACGGGCTCCAGAAGACGCGGCACCTCGACCAGCGGAAGAACCCGCGCCTCGCCACGCAGGCCGCGGCCCACCACCTGCGCGATCTGTACATGCGCTTCGGCAGCTGGGATCTCGCGCTCGCGGCCTACAACATGGGCTATGAGCAGCTGCTCGACCGCATCGATCGCTACGGTACGTCCGACTTCAACGAGCTGGCACGCCAGGAGGCGATCCCCTCGGAGACGGCCGCCTACGTGCCGAAGATCGGGGCGGCGGCGATCGTGGCGAACAACCTGGAGCGGTTCGGGTTCGATCAGGTCGAGGTGAACCGGCCGGTCGACGCCGCCGAGATCGCGGCGCCCCCGGGGACGCCGCTCAAGACGCTGGCGAAGGCGGCGGGCGTCGCGACGTCGACGCTCCGGACGCTGAACCCCGACATCCTGGGGGACCGCGTGCCGCCGGGGCGGGGGGACTTCATCGTGATGCTCCCGCCGGATACGCTCGCGCGGGCGCAGGCGGCCCTGCCCGCGATGCTCTCCGCGGAGCAGCTCGCCCCCGAAGACGCGTCGGTCCTCGATCCGGTCGACCTGCTCGGCGGACGCGACTTCAGGCCGCGGCGGGGGGGCAGCGAGGACGAGAGCCTGCTCTCGCTCCTCCCGAAGCCCAAGCGGAAGCGGGCGGTGGACACGGTCGACGACGACGACCGACCCGGGACCAGCAAGCGGCGCTCGATGCGCGACCCCGTGGCCTCGCTCGACGTCGACGCGGAGCGCCCGTCCGACGACGACGCGGAGTACGCCCCGCGGCGATCGCAGGCCCCGCGCGGCCTGGCGGCGAGGCCCGCGCGTGAGGTGATGCTCTACCGCGTCGGGCCCGGCGATACGCTGATCGGCGTGGCGCGGCAGTTCGTCATAGACGTCGAGGACGTCGCGCGCGATAACAGGATTGATCCGGACCAGAAGCTCCGCGTCGGCGCCCTGTTGAAGCTGCGGATACGGCCCGACATGGTGGACCGCATCGCCTCGAGCGAGGCGCTCGTCGCGCACGCAAAGGACGACAAGGCCCAGGACGCCGCGGCGCCGGCGTCGCGTGGCGCGGCGCCGCGCGGAGAGGCCGCCCGCGGCGGGGCCAAGCCGCTCGCGCGGGAGCGCGGAGAGGCCGGCGGAGCCGAGGGCCGCGCCCCCGAGGCCGCGGAGAAGAAGCCCAAGGGGCGAGGCTGACGACGGCGCTTTCGGACGAGGGCGCGCCTCGGTTAGCATGCCTCGCATGCAGCTCGTCGACACCAAGGCCATCGTCAAGCGACTCACAAAGAACTGCACTTCAGCCCTCGAGGCGGCGATTGGCCAGTGTGTCAACGCGCGCCACTACGAGGTCACGCTCGAGCACCTGCTCCTCGCGCTGCTCGATGACGCGAACTCCGACATCGCGTTTCTCGTATCCCACTATGATCTCGACCCGTCGCACCTCCGCGCCGCGCTCCAGCGCAGCCTGGAAGAGCTAAGGAAGGGCAACGCCGGGAGGCCCGTGCTCTCGCCGACGATGCTCGAGTGGATGCAGGACGCCTATCTCGTCGGATCCATGGAGTACGGCTACCAGCGGGTGCGGAGCGGCGTGCTCTTCCAGCGCCTCGTCCAGCAGCCGACCCGGTACTCGGTGAGCGGCATCGGCGCTTACCTCGAGGGCATCTCCAAAGACGATCTCAAGACCAACCTCTCCAAGATCGTCTCCGGCTCGAAGGAAGAGGCCGAGGCCGCCGCGGCGTCCGCGGGCGCGCCCGGGGCGGGGAAGCTGCCGGCAGGGATGGCGAGCGCCGGAGCCGACTCGGCCCTGGCGAAGTTCTGCATCGACTACACGGGGAAGGCGCGCGCGGGGCAGATCGATCCGATCTTCGGCCGCGAGCGGGAGATCCGGCAGGTGATCGATATCCTCGCGCGGCGGCGCAAGAATAACCCGATCATCGTCGGCGACGCGGGCGTCGGGAAGACGGCGCTCGTCGAGGGGCTCGCGCTGCTCATCGTCGAGAGCACGCCGGAGAACCCGAAGGTCCCGCCGCTCCTGCAAGGGGTCGACATCCTCGGGCTCGACATGGGGCTGCTCCAGGCAGGCGCCGGCGTGAAGGGCGAGTTCGAGAACCGGATGAAGCAGGTGATCGCCGAGGTGAAGGGGTCGTCGAAGCCGATCATCCTCTTCATCGACGAGGCGCACACGCTGATCGGCGCGGGCGGCCAGCAGGGCGGCGGCGACGCGGCCAACCTGCTCAAGCCGGCGCTCGCCCGCGGCGAGCTCCGGACGATCGCGGCCACGACGTGGAGCGAATACAAGAAGTACATCGAGAAGGACGCGGCGCTGGAGCGGCGCTTCCAGCCCGTCAAGGTCGACGAGCCGAGCGAGCCGGCGGCCGTCGTGATGCTCCGCGGGCTCCGGCCGAAGTTCGAGCAGGCCCACAACGTCGTCATCCAGGACGAGGCGGTGACCGCCGCCGTGCGGCTCTCGGCGCGCTACCTGACCGGCCGGCAGCTGCCGGACAAGGCGGTCGACCTGCTCGACACCTGCTCGGCCCGGGTGAAGGTCGCGCTGCAGCAGCGCCCCGCCGCGGTCGAGGACGCCGAGATCCTCATCGTGAACACCGAGACCGAGCTCGCGGCGCTCGAGCGCGACCGGGACAAGGGCGTGCACATCGACGGCGAGCGGGTCGCCCAGCTCAAGGACAGGCTCGCCAAGGCGAAGACCGAGCTCGAGACGGTGCGCGCCGCCTACGCGAAGGAGACGGCCGGCACGCAGCGGGTCATCGACGCCCGCAAGAAGATGGACGAGGCGAAGACGAGCGAGGAGCGGGACGCCGCGCGCCGCGAGGTGGTGAAGGCCCTCGACGAGCTCAAGCAGAGCCAGGGCGAGGTGCCGCTGATCCGGCCGGACGTCGACGAGGCCATGGTCGCGAGCGTCGTGGCGGCGTGGACGGGCATCCCCGTCGGCAAGATGGTCCAGGACGACGTGAAGGCGCTCCTCGAGATGGAGGGCCGGCTGACCCGGCGGATCAAGGGGCAGACGAACGGCATCGTGACCATCTCCAAGGAGCTCCGGAGCGCGCGGGCGGGCCTGAAGCCGCTGAGCACGCCGCAAGGCGTGTTCCTGCTCGTCGGGCCGAGCGGCGTCGGCAAGACGGAGACCGCGCTCGGGATCGCCGACCTCATGTTCGGCGGCGAGCGGATGATGACGGTCATCAACATGTCCGAGTTCCAGGAGAAGCACACCGTCTCCCGGCTCATCGGCTCGCCCCCCGGCTACGTCGGCTACGGCGAGGGCGGCATGCTCACCGAGGCCGTGCGCCAGCGGCCCTACACGGTCGTGCTCCTCGACGAGGTCGAGAAGGCCGATCCCGACGTGCTGAACCTGTTCTACCAGGTGTTCGACAAGGGCATGCTCAGCGACGGCGAGGGGCGGCTCGTCGACTTCAAGAACACGGTCATCATCCTGACGAGCAACCTCGCGACCGACAAGATCACGAACATGACGATCGCGGCGCGCGAGGAGGACCCGGCGCGGCAGCTCGACGCGGACGGCGGGTTCATCAAGGAGATCGTCGAGGCCATCAAGCCGACGCTCTCCGCGCACTTCAAGCCGGCGCTGCTCGCCCGCATGACGACGGTGCCGTACCTGCCGATCTCGCCCGACGCGCTCGGCGAGATCACGCGGCTCAAGCTCGACGCGCTCGTCGACCGCCTGCGCAAGAGCCAGCGGATCGAGGCGTCGTACTCGAACGCGCTCGTCGAGACGATCGCGGCGCGCTGCACCGAGGTCGACACGGGGGCGCGCAACATCGATCACATCCTCCGGGCGTCGCTCCTGCCGCAGCTCTCGGTCGCCGTGCTGGAGAAGATGGCGGAGGGGGCGCTCCCCAAGCGGGTCCAGATCGGGGTCGACGCCGAGAAGAACTTCACGGTCTCGTTCTCGGACTGAACGACGCGCGCCGCGGATCGCCGCCAGCTCGGGAGGTGCCTCGAAAGGCCGCGAGAGAGAGAGTTTGTGAACCCCAGAGGCGCAGCTCCTGCGCCCCTCCTGCGCGCCCATGTTGGTGTCCTGCGTTGCGTTCGAACGTCGCCTGCGCAAGCCTCGGCGGCCTCCTGCGCAAGCCTCGGCGGCCTCCTGCGCACCCTTTTCGGGTTGCTGCATGCGCGAGACGACTCCGCCCAAGCGCGCGCCGTCCCGGGGAGCAGACGGCAGGGTGGGTAGACGGCGTGCGCGGCCTCGGGCGCGGCGCCGGCCCTGAAGCCTCCGGTCCCCGTGCCCTGACAGCACCGCAATCCGCCACGGTTGCTCCGAAAGTTGCACGGCCGCCGCGACTCCGCATACAACCCTGAGGCATGGTCGCGCTCGAAACGCTCCTCCTGGCTTCGGCGGCGGCCGGGGATCCGCGCTTGCCCCACCCATCACGGGAGCGGACGGCGTGCCCGGCCGGATCCCGCCGCACGCCGCCGTCTCCCGCCAGACCGCGCGCGGGCCGCGTCGCCGCCGGCGCCGCCGCGGCCTTGCTCGCCGCGTCGCTCGGCGTCGCCCTGCCGGCCGCGGTCTCGGGCTGCACGTCCGCCGCGCCGCCGCCGGCGGCCCCCGAGCCGTGCGACGTGCAGATCGTGACGCTGTCGATCTACGCGTCCGACAACATCAACCCCAACGAGAACGGGAACCCGAGGCCCGTCGTCGTGCGGCTCTACCAGCTGAAGAGCAGCGCGCGCATGGAGAACGCGACGTACGATCAGATCCTGCTCCGGGACAAGGAGACGCTCGAGGACGACCTCGCCAAGGTCGACGAGGTCGAGGTCTTCCCGAACGACCTCGTCGAGGTGAAGTTCGAGCGCCTGCCGGACGCGAGCCACCTCGTCGGCGCCGCCCTGTTCCACAGCCCGAAGGGCAGCAGCTGGAAGACGTTCTACGAGTTCCCGCTCCCGCCCGGAGAGGCCCAGTGCGGCGGGCGCGAGACCGACGCGGGGCCGCCCGTGGCCGACCCGCGGGTCGCGTTCTTCATCGACTCGACAAAGATCGACAACGGGGTCGAGTTCGACGAATCGATGTTCCCCAACGCGAGCGCCGTCCGCCGGCTCAGCCTGCCGAAGAAGGTGGCCGCGCCGGAGGCGCCAGCCGCTCGGGGGAAGTAGCGGCCATGGCGCGCCCCGATCGTCCTCGATGCTGTGCTCGCGCGGTCGCAGGACAAGCGCGCGGCGCGAAAGCTGGACCCGCGCGCGGGGCCTCGACGCCGCGCGCGTCCAGCTTTCGCGCCGCGCTGCGCAGCACATCTGATAGAAGTGGACGGGCGACATGATCCACCCGCGTAAGCCTGTCTGGACCGAGGGGCTCTTCATGACCCCTCAGCATCTGCAGCAGTCGGACCAGTACCACGAGACGCTGCTCCACGCGCGCCTCCACGCGGTCGTGGGCTACGACTGGGGCATCTCGGCCGCGCAGTTCGATGAGCGCGCGCTCTCCTCCGGGCAGTTCAAGGTGGTCAAATGCCACGGCATCTTCCCCGACGGGACGCCGTTCTTCATCGGCGATCGCGGCGAGGATCAGGTCGAGGCGCGGCCGCTCGAGGGCGCCTTCCCGGCCGCGCTGGAGGCGCTCGACGTCTACCTCGGTATCCCGAACCTGCGCGAGACCGCCGCGAACATCAGCCTCGACCCTACGAAGGCGGGGCCGGCCCAGCGCTTCGTGGCGGCCCAGACGACGGTGCCGGACGTGAACTCCGGGCGCAACGACACGTCGGTCACCTGGGCGCGCACCAACCTGCGGCTCATCTTCGGCACCGAGCCGCGCGACGCCTACCAGACCGTGCGCGTCGCGCAGCTCGTCCGCGACCGCTCCGGCGCCATCGTCCTCCGGAAGAGCTTCATCCCGTCGGTCCTCCGCATCAACACGTCCGACCACATGATGTCGGGCCTCCGGCGGGTGCTCTCGGCCCTGGTCGGCAAGCAGAAGTCGCTCGTCGAGGGGCGGCGCATGCGCACCGCGGCCTCGGTCGACTTCCAGGCCTCCGACCTCACGAAGTTCTGGCTGCTCCACACCGTGAACTCGTACATCCCGGTCGTGTCGCACCTCGTCGATCACGGCCGCGCGCACCCGGAGCAGTGCTTCGTCGTCCTCGGCTCGCTCATCGGCGAGCTCTGCACCTTCTCGGCGGCGGACAGCGACCCGACGACGCTCCCGAAGTTCAACTACCTCGAGCTGGAGGGCGTCTTCGACCCGATGTTCGACCGGGCGGTCACGCTCATCAGCGGGCTCGCCACGGATCAGTTCGTCATCGTGCCGCTGGAGAAGCGCGAGGACGGCATGTACCTCGGCAGGTTCGAGGACCCGAAGCTGCCGCGCAACCACGAGATGTTCCTCGAGGCGAAGGGGGCGGACGAGGGCACGCTGCGCGAGCGGCTCCCGCGCCTGCTCAAGATCGGCTCGTGGACGCAGATCGGGCACATCTTGGGCTCCGCGACGCCCGGCGTGGCCGTCGCCATCGAGTACCGGCCGCCGGGCGCCATCCCGATCAGGCCGGGGCTCGTCTACCTCCGCGTCAATCAGACCGGCGATTACTGGAACGACATCCTCGGCTCTGGCACGATCGCCATCTACCAGCCGATCGAACCGCAGAAGATCGACCTCCGGTTGATCGCGGTCCCGGCGGCGAAGTGACCGTGCCAGGCCGTCCCTTCGGGGTGAGGAGCCCATGAGCCTCTCGCAGACGATGTACTTTGTTTGCTCCGACGTGCTGTCGCTGATCCTGCAGCTCAGGAACTCGCGCGACCTGCCGGCGCCGGACATCCTCCAGCGGCGCGTCCTCGGCCTGTTCGACACGATGATGCAGAACGGGCGAGAGGCCCGCATCCCCGAGCAGGACATGATCGACGCGAAGTTCGCGCTCGCGGCCTTCGCCGACGAGGTGATCTTCAACTCGAACTGGCCCGGCAGGACGCAGTGGCTCCAGAACCCGCTGCAGTTCCAGTTCTTCCAGCTGAACACGGCCGGCGACGGGTTCTTCACGAACCTCGACAACCTCTACGGCCAGCGCGGCAGAAACCACGTCGCGCAAATCTACTTCCTGTGCTTGGCCCTCGGCTTCCAGGGGAAATACCGTATCCGGCAGCAGGAGGGCCTCGGCGCGGTCATCGAGGGGGTGGGCAACTACGTCGCCGTCGCCGAGGGGGGCGGGGACGTCCTCGCGCCGAACGCGGAGCGCAAGGACGGGGGCGCCGGCGCGGTGCGCCGCGAGCTGCCCTTTCTGGCGATCGCGCTCGGCCTGCTCGTGCTGGCCGTCCTCGTGGTCATCGTGCTCCGGCTCGTCGTGGCCTCGGACGCGGAGGGCGTGGCCGACCAGATCAAGAAGCTGATCAGTACAGGGACCTAGGCGGCTCCGCCCGTTCTCTGCTGTTTCCGAGGGAGACTTCCGATGTGGCTGTGGATCCTGAGCGCCCTGTTCCTCACCGCCGTGTGGGGAGTGTGGTTCATGCTGCGCCCCGCGGCAGGGGAGGGGGCCGAGGCGTTGCCGATCGAGATCCCGATCGCGGCGACGGTGGCCGTCCTCGCGCTGCTCGTCGGGCTCGCGGTCTACCGGCGTATCCGGGCCGCGCGGGCGGCGCGGGCGCTCGAGAAGGCGATCGCGCAGCAGGCGCAGGAGCAGGTGATCAACGCGAAGCCGGAGCGGCGCGCGGAGATCCAGGAGCTGAGCCGGCAGATGCAGGAGGGCATCGCCGCGCTCAAGACCTCGAAGCTCGGCGGGGGCAAGCGGGGCGCCGACGCGCTCTACGTCCTGCCCTGGTACGTGATGGTCGGCCCGCCCGGCGCCGGCAAGACCACCGCGCTCCGGCACTCGGGGCTCGTGTTCCCGTACATCGATCCCGAGCGCACCGGCGTGCGCGGCGTCGGCGGCACAAGGAACTGCGAGTGGTGGTTCACGAACGAGGCGATCCTCCTCGACACCGCCGGCCGGTACACGACCGAGAGCGACGACCACGACGAGTGGATGGCGTTCCTCGAGCTCCTGCTCCAGTACCGCGAGCACAAGCCGCTGAACGGGATCATCGTCGCGGTGAGCATGAGCGAGCTGCTCGACGCGAGCGACGACCAGATCGACCAGACCGGCAAGAAGATCCGCGCGCGCATCGACGAGATGCAGCAGACGCTGCACATGGTCCTGCCGGTCTACGTGCTCTTCACGAAGACCGACCTGGTGGCGGGCTTCACCGAGTACTTCGGCGACCTGAAGAAGAGCGAGCGCGCCCAGCCCTGGGGCGCCACCGTGCGGCTCGACGAGAACAAGTCCGAGCCCGGGAAGATCTTCGACCGCGAGTTCGACGTGCTCGTCGAGCGGCTCCACTCGCGCCTGACGAAGCGGCTCATCGTCGAGCGGAACCGCGACGTGAAGGAGAAGAGCTACCAGTTCCCGCTCGAGTTCGCGGCGGTGAAGCGCAACCTGGCGGACTTCATCGGGGCGGCGTTCGCGCCCGGGGCCGGCGCGGCGCCGACGCCGATCCTGCGCGGGTTCTACTTCACGAGCGGCGTCCAGGAGGGGCGGCCGCTCGACCGCGTGGTCGGGGCGATGGGGCGGGCGTTCGGGCTGCGCACGGGGCTCGGCGAGGACGAGGAGGAGGCCGCGCTCCCGAAGGAGTCGAAGAGCTTCTTCCTGCACGACGTCTTCACCGGCGTCGTCTTCCCCGATCAGGATCTCGCGGCGCGCACCGAGGCCGAGCTCCGGCGGCGCCGGATGCAGCGGATCCTCGTGGCGGCGGCGGCGGCGCTCGTCGCCCTCCTGTTCCTGCTCCCGGCGCTGATCTCGTACTTCAACAACAAGGCGCTCGTCGCCGAGACGAGGCGCATCTCGGACGAGATCGCGTTCGTGGACTGGTCTGGGCGGAGCGGCGCGCCGCCGAACGTGCCCGCGAACATCGACAAGCTCGACCGGCTGCAGGGGCACGTGGGGCTGCTCGATCGGTACGTCGAGAACACGCCCCTCGACCACGGCTGGTTCATGTTCCAGGGGGACAAGCTCTTCCCCCCGACGATGGGGCAGTACATCAAGAGCCTGAAGCAGGGGTTCGTGGGCCCGGCGAAGGCGCAGCTCGAGGCGAAGCTCGAGCGGGTGCGCGACGGGGAGTTCCTCGACGGCTACAACGCCCTGCGGAGCTACCTCCTGCTCGGCAAGGAGTACCAGGGCCACATGGATGAGCAGGCGGCGAGGTGGCAGACCGGCCGGCTCGTCCAGGTCTGGGCCGACATCCTGAAGCCCCTCACCGATCTGCCCGAGAGCGACCTCAAGGAGCGGCTCACGCCGCACGTCGCCTATTACATCGACCTCGTGAAGCGCAAGAAGCTCGAGGCCGAGGAGCTGAACGAGCCCCTCATCGCCAGGGCGCGCGCCGACCTGCTCCGGGTCGACCCGACGAAGCGCTACTACGACCAGTTCGTGACGCGGCTGATCGACCAGAAGTACGACGAGTCGGGGCCGAACACGCCGGAGAACCTGAAGTACCCGCCGGTGTCCCTGAACGAGATGTTCGCGGACCGGCCCGAGGTGCTGACCGTCATCCACAGCGCCCAGAAGAACCGGGCCGGGACCTGGTTCGAGGTGCAGGGGCCCTACACGGCCAAGGGGCACGCGCAGGTGATCGAGTCGCTCAAGGAGGGGAGGAAGGAGCTCGAGCGCGAACTCTGGGTGCTCCCCCTGTCGAGCGACGAGAAGCGGACGGGCGACCAGATCCAGAAGGAGCTCGACCGCGTCCGGCAGGACTACGACAACGCGTACATCTCGCAGTGGGAGGCGTTCTTCCGCGACATCCAGGTCGACATCCCGCAGACGAACCGCGAGGCGATCCACGAGTTCCGGGTCCTCTCCACGCCCGACTGGCCCTACCGGCGGCTGCTCCAGCGCCTGTCGAACGAGACGCAGTTCAAGGAAGAGAAGCCGAGCGCGCTGACCGCGGACGGCGGGCTGATCGACCAGGCCAAGAACATGATCCAGCAGAAGGTCGACCAGCGGACGGGCGCGCGGCTCGACCAGATCCTCCCGGGGGGCAACCGGCGCGAGCACTACGATCCGGTGCCCGACAAGTTCGAGTCGATGGCGAGCTTCGGCGCGCCGCCGCCCGCGCCCGAAGGGCAGCCGCCGCCCGCGCCCAAGCTCAACCCGTACATCGGCCACCTCGAGCGGCTCGCGGGCGAGATGAGCGTCGTCGAGGACGGGCCGCCGGACACGGACACCTCGCGGGCCACCGAGGCGTTCCAGGACGCGGTGAAAGAGACCCAGGGGCTCCTGCTCTCGATGGACCAGACCGGGCAGCGGCTGATGGAGCCGCTCCTCATGAACCCCCTGCGGCAGGCGTACAAGGCGGTCGTGCGGCGCGCCGGCGGCGCGGCGAGCGGGATCTGGGAGGTCGAGGTCTGGCCGCACTACCGCGACAAGATCAAGGACCGCTACCCGTTCAACCTCGCCTCCTCACGCGACGCCTCGCTCGAGGACGCGATGGCCTTCTTCAAGCCGAAGGAGGGGGTGCTCTGGGGCTTCTACGAGACGTACCTCAAGGGCTTCCACTACCAGGTCGGGCACGAGTACTTCCCGAAGTCGCACCTGTCGGGGCAGCCGCAGGCCGCGAAGCCGTTCACGCCGTTCAACGCGAACCTGTACAACTGCCTGCGGCGCTCGGACGAGATCTCCGACGCGCTGTTCGGCAGCAGCGGCGGCGCGGAGCCCAAGGTCGTCTTCCACATCAACATGAAGACGGTCAGCCCCATCGTGAGCGAGGTGGTCTTCGAGGTCGACGGCCAGAAGAGGCTCTATCGCAACGAGAAGGAGTTCTGGCACACCTTCAACTGGCCCGGGGAAGGCGCGAAGGGCGCGCGGATCCAGGTGCGCGGTGCAGGCGGGCTCGACGAGGAGCTCGTGCGCGAAGGGCCGTGGGGGATCTTCCGGCTGTTCGAGGCCGGGACCACGACCGCACAGAGAGACAACGACGCGCTCTTCACGGTGACCTGGCAGATGACCGCTCCGCCGGTGACCGTCACCATGGAGATCCGGCCGACGCGGGGGAACCATCCGTTCCCGATGAGCTTCTTCCGGGCGACCAACTGCCCGGCCAGCATCGGTGATCGCTTCGGGAAAGGGTGAGCCGAGCAGCCACGGGGCCAGCGGGGGAGGGCGGAGAGGGGGGAAGGCGGAGAGGGGGGGAGGGCGGAGAGCGGGGATCGCCGGGGTCGAGCCTCGAGGCTGTCGTCCTGGACCCGCCCGCTCCCGCCGCGATCGGGGAGCAACCGGGGCGCAACCGGGAAGGTTGTAGCGTTCGGTGAGCGGTTCGTGGTTCACTCCGAGGCCGTCATGTTCTGGCGCCGCAAGAAGGGCTCTGCCGCTCCGCCGCAGATCGGCTGCTTCGGCAAGCTGCCCGCCACGGGCGATTTCATCCGGCTGAACGCCGGTGGAGAAGAGCTCGCCGCCTTCGATCGATGGCTGGGCGCGTCCATCGATTTCGCCCGGCGCGCCATGAGCCCCCATTTCGAGGCGTACTACCAGCCAGCGCTGGGCCTCTTCGTCTTCCACGGCGACCCGAAGGGTGACGAGCCGCCCACCCGCGGGCTCGTGGGCGCCTGGGCCGCCAGCGGCGACAACGCCGGCCGGCTCTACCCGATCGTCGTGTTCGGCTCGTACGACTACGACCAGCTCGTCTCCGCCGGGCCGTCGCTCCCCATCACCCTGTTCCCGCTCCTCGCCGCCGCCCACGACGCCGCGACGAACGGCCGGAACCTGCCCGTCGACGCCTTCCTCCACCGCGTCTCCCAGATCGCTCCGCCGTCGCTCGACGACCCGGACGCGTCGAACGCCGCTTACCGCGCATGGCTGAAGACCCAGCCGATGAAGGCGCTCTGGGACGCCGGCTTCGGCACCGACGCAAGCCGCTTCTGGGTGATGCAGAACATCCTCGACTCGGTGACGCCGTTCCGCGGCCAGGAGCTCCCCAAGACAGGGCTCGCGCTCAGGCTGCCGCTCGGCGCCGGAGACGCCTACGCCGCCGCCGTGTGGATGGACATGACCCTCCGCCTGTCGAAATGGGGACGCACGCTGATGAACGCGTTCTGGACGCCCCAGCGCACCTTGCTCCTCCACCTCGGTCCCCCCCACATGGGGTCGTTCCGCGAGATGATCGCGCCCACCACCCAGGCCGAGCACATCGCCGACCTCTGCGGACCCCCGCCGGTTGAAGAGCACGTTTCCCGACATGCGCTCGGGCCGGAGCTCGATGCCCTCGTCGCGCGGACCGACCTGTCGCTCGACAGCTTCCTGGAAGCCCTCGGCTGAGCCCGTGCCCGAGCCCACGACACCTGACCCGCCGCATGCGCCGCCGCTCCGGTTCGCCGTCGCCGCCGTCGCCGTCCGATTCGCCGTCCGATTCGTCGTCCGATTCGCCGTCCGCACCCGGGACGTCTTGATATCCTGCGCGCCCCATGGCCGCTGAAGACGCCATCCAGCAATCGAAAGCGCGGATCGAGGCGCTGTTCGCCCCCATCGACGGCGGCGTCGGCGCCGACGTCACCTACGACGGGGCATTCGAGGCCCTCAAGAACGAGGTCGACAAGCTCCAGTCGCTCGCGGGCGGCAAGGTCGACTGGGCGCGCATCGCGACAGGCGCCGACGAGATCCTGAGCGAGAAGTCCAAGGACTTCCGCGTCGCGCTCTACTACGCGGCGGCGAAGGCGCAGCTCGACAAGCTCCCCGGCCTGCTCGACGGGCTCGTGCTCGTGCAGGAGCTGAGCAGCGCGTTCTGGGACACGATGTACCCCGCGATCCGGCGGCCCAAGGCGCGCGGCAACCTGTGCGCCTGGTTCGGCGACATCGCGGTAGCAGCGCTCAGCGGCCTCACGCCCTCCGCCGCGGACCGCGACGTGGTGAACGCCCTCGACCAGGTGAGCCGCGCCGTGGACTCCGACCTCAGCACCAGGCTCGGCGAGGCCTACGGCGGGTTCGGCTCGCTCCGGAACGCGGTCCGCAGCCTCGTCGCAAGCCTCCCCGCAGAGGCGCCGCCGCCGCCTCCGCCGCCGCCCCCGCCCCCGCCGCCGAAGGCCGCCGAGGCGGTGCTGGTCCAGGCGCCGGCGGCCACCGCGGTGGTCGTCGCCCCGCCGCCGGCCCCGCCGCCGGTCGTCGGCACGGCCGACCCGGCGCTCAGCCTCGAGGCGATCGTCGACGAGGACTCCGCGCTCACCGCCCTCGGCCGCTGCGCGCCGCTCATCGCGCGCGCGGGCGACGCGCTCCGGTCGGCGGATCCGAAGCGCGCGGCCGCGTACCGCATCCTCCGCGTCGGGCTCTGGGTCGACCTCCTCGACGATCCGGGGGCCGCGTCCCAGACCGGCACCACCGCGATCCCGCCGCCGCCCGAGCACGTGCTGCGGACGCTCCCGGCGCTGACGAGCCAGGGGGCGTTCGCCGACCTGCTGCCGATCGCCGACGAGTACGCGCAGAACTACCCCCTCTGGCTCGATCCGCATCGGTTCGCGGCGAACGCGCTCGAGCAGCTCGGCGACGACCACGCCGAGGCCCGGCGGGCCGTGCTCGTCGAGGTGGGCGCCCTGATGCTCCGCGCGCCGCTCCTGCCGACCCTCAAGTTCAACGACGGCACGCCGTTCGCGGACGCCGAGACGCAGACCTGGCTCTCGACCGAGGTGGCCGCCGCCCTCGGCGGCTCGGGAGGCAACGGCGCCGGGGCCGCGGCGAGGCCGCGGAGCTACCTCGACAAGCCGCTCTCCGACGCCCGCGGGCTCGTGGCGAACGAGCAGCCCGTCGACGCGATGGCGCTCCTCGAGAAGGCCGCGGCCGCCGCGCCGTCGGCGCTGGACCGCTTCCGCGTGAGGCTCGCGATGGCGCAGATCAGCATCGATCTGTCCCAGTTCCTCGTGGCGCGCGCGCAGCTCGAGGCGCTGGAGCAGATCGTCGACCACCACCGACTCGCCACCTGGCAGCCGGATCTCTGCGCCGAGCTCTACGCCGCGCTCCACACATGCTACCGCGCCCTGAACCAGGGCTACGACGCCACCCCCGAGGCCAAGGCGAAGGAGGCGCTCTGCTTCGAGCGCGTCTGCCAGCTCGACGCTGCGCTCGCCCTGAAGCTCTCCCTGGGAGCCTGAGTGGGGCCTGCGTGGGGCGCCGCCGTGGAGGCCCCACGGAGACGCCCGACAAAAGCGGATGCGCGACGCGCCGAGAAGCTTGCCCGACGGGCGGGAGTTTTGGTCTATGCTCGTGCGGCCTGCGGGCGCTCCGCCCGCTGCTGACGGGGAAAGGAGCCTGCGATGAAAGAGGGATCGGTCGCGCCGAAGGAGCGCGTGAACATCACGTACAAGCCGGCCACGGGCAACGCGAAGGAGGATGTCGAGCTCCCGCTGAAGCTCCTGATGCTCGGCGACTACACGCAGCGGGCGGATCCGCGGCCCCTCGAGGACCGCAAGCCCATCAACGTGGACAAGGACAACTTCCAGAAGGTCATGAGCGAGCAGAAGCTCGCGCTCGCCTTCAACGTGAAGGACGTCCTCTCCGAGCAGGAGAACAGCGAGCTCACGGTCAACCTCAAGTTCCGCCGGCTGAGCGACATGGAGCCCGAGGCGATCGCGAACCAGGTGCCGGAGCTCAAGAAGCTGCTCGACCTGCGCGCCGCGCTGACGGCCCTCAAGGGGCCTCTCGGCAACGAGAAGGCGTTCCGCAACAAGATTCAGCAGATCCTGAGCGACCCGGCTCAGCGCAACAAGATCGTGAGCGAGCTCGGGCTCGAGAAGGAAGGGGAGTGAGCGATGGCGACGGAGACACAGGCCGCGGGGAGCGCAGGCGTCCAGACGCTCGAGGGAGGGTCCCTGCTCGACGAGATCCTCGCCGAGACGAAGATGACGCCCGGCGACGAGGGGTATGAGATCGCCAAGCGGGGCGTGCAGGCCTTCATCTCGGAGCTCGTCGCCCCGCGGCGCGAGGGCGAGAAGGTCGACAAGGCCTTCGTCGACGCGCTGATCGCGGAGATCGACGTCAAGCTCTCGCGGCAGATCAACGAGATCCTCCACCACCCCAGCTTCCAGAAGCTCGAGTCCGCCTGGCGCGGCCTCAAGTTCGTCATCGACCGCTGCGACTTCCGCGAGAACGTGAAGGTCGAGGTGCTCAACTGCTCCAAGGAGGACCTCCTCGCCGATTTCGAGGACGCCCCCGAGGTGCCGAAGAGCGGCCTGTACAAGCTCGTCTACTCGGCGGAGTTCGGCCAGTTCGGCGGCAAGCCGGTCGGCGCGATCATCGCGAACTACGATTTCGGCCCGGGTCCGCAGGACATCGCGCTCCTGCAGAAGTGCGCCGCGGTCGCGACGATGTCGCACGCGCCCTTCATCGCGGCGGCGGGGGCGCAGTTCTTCGGCCTCAAGGACTTCATGGGGCTGCCCAACCTGAAGGACCTGAAGGCGCTCTTCGAGGGGCCGCAGTACACGAAGTGGAACGCGTTCCGCGAGACCGAGGACGCGCGCTACGTCGGGCTCGTGATGCCGCGCTTCCTGCTCCGCCTGCCCTTCGGCGCCAACACCGTCCCGGTGAAGGCGTTCAACTACGAGGAGGACGTGGTCGGCCAGCACGACGCGTACTGCTGGGGCAACGCGACGTTCGCCTTCGCCACCCGGCTCGCCGACAGCTTCGCCAAGTACCGCTGGTGTCCGAACATCATCGGCCCGCAGGCGGGCGGCTCGGTGGAGAACCTGCCGCTCCACCAGTACGAGGCGATGGGCGAGATCCAGACGAAGGTCCCGACCGAGATCATGCTCACCGAGCGGCGCGAGTTCGAGCTGTCCGAGGAGGGCTTCATCGGGCTCACGTTCCGCAAGGACTCGGACAACGCCTGCTTCTTCTCGGCCAACTCGGCGCAGAAGCCCAAGTTCTACGGGCAGAGCGACGAGGGCAGGGCGGCCGAGATGAACTACCGGCTCGGGACGCAGCTGCCGTACATGTTCATCATGTGCCGCATCGCGCATTACCTGAAGGTGCTGCAGCGCGAGCAGATCGGGACGTGGAAGGAGCGCGCCGATCTCGAGAAGGAGCTGAACGACTGGATCGGCCAGTACGTCGCCGATCAGGACGTCGTCTCCGCGGCGACCCGCGGGCGCAGGCCGCTCCGCAAGGCGAAGATCATCGTGACCGAGGTGCCGGGCAACGCCGGCTGGTACAAGGTCGACATGCAGGTGCGCCCGCACTTCAAGTACATGGGCGCATTCTTCACGCTGAGCCTCGTCGGCAAGCTCGACAAGGAGTGAGCGGCCGGCCACGGCACCGCGCAGCGCGCGCGGTGCCAGGCCGCGCAGCGCGCGCAGTACCAGGCCGCGCTCTCGCCGCCCGGGCGACAGCGCGGCGCACCAACCCCCCGGATCGCCGCTGGTACGAGCCCGCCCGCCGGCGTAGGCTCGCGCGATGAGGAAACTCTCACGGATCTGCGTGTATTGCGGGTCGAGCCCCGGCGCGTCGCCGGCCTACCGCGCGGCGGCCGTGCGGGTCGGGGAGCTCCTTGCCGCGCGCGGGATCGGGCTCGTGTACGGGGGCGGCCGCGTGGGGCTGATGGGCGCGGTCGCCGACGCGGTGCTCGCGCGCGGCGGCGAGGTGATCGGCGTCATCCCCCACTTCCTCAACCAGCGAGAGATCGAGCACCGGGGCCTGACGGAGCTCCACGTGGTCGAGACGATGCACGAGCGCAAGGCGAAGATGGCCGCGCTCTCCGACGCCTTCGTCGCCCTGCCAGGAGGCATCGGGACGCTGGAGGAGCTGTTCGAGGTGTGGACCTGGACGCAGCTCGGCTCTCAGGAGAAGCCGGTCGGGCTGCTCGACGCCGAGGGGTACTACCGCCCGCTGATCGCCTTTCTGGATCACATGGTGGCCGAGCAGTTCCTCAAGCCCGGCCACCGCGCCATGCTCCAGGTCGAAGGCGACGCAGTGGCCCTCCTGGAGCTGCTCGCCGCCTGGCGCCCGAGCGCCGAGTACAAGTGGATGACGCCCGGCGAGAGATAGGCGCCTCGCTCGATGTCCAGAGACAGCCCGACGAGGGGGGTGGCCGGATCTGAACATGAAGGCGGGAAGGCGGGAAGGCGGGAAGGCGGGAAGGAAAGATCAATGATCTTCCTGCCTTCCCGCCTTCATGGGATTCACTCCGGGGCAGACTAGGCCACCTCGACGAGCGCAGCGCGCGCCGTCGAGCCGCCGGGCAAGCGCGAGCTCAGCTCGGCTTCCTCTCGCTCTCGTCCAGCTGCCCGTAGGCTTTCATGACCTCCTGCGGACCGCCGAACTCGTCCACGGGGAGGTTCTCGAGCACCTCGATGATCTCCTTCGGCGCTCCGTTGCTGCGCGCCGTGGCGACGAGATTGTCCTTGTCGGTCGGGTAGTGAGCGCCCTTCAGGTAGTTTTGAACGTTGGCCGGAGCCGTTCCGCCGAGTCCCCGTGTCATGGTGTCCTCCTGCCCGCCCTCGCTGGCGGCGCTCTGCTGATCAGCAATGCGCGGGCCAGGACCGACGGCCGCGCATTGCGGCAGCGCCCGCCGGGTCGCGAGCGGTCGTGTCCGAAAGGTCGCTCGCGCGGAGAGAGCACGGCATCGGACGCACTGTGCTCTGCTGCCCGTGGCGCGATGCGCCTCCGGAACCGCGGGATCCCTCGAGACGGGCGATACGGGCGCGCAACCCCGGCAGCGCGGTCCTCCAGGCTCCCAGCGCGATGTGCATTCCGTCGACTCGAGTCTTTTTCTCCCGCTCTCTGAACGGAAGTCCGGCAAGCGTTGTGCATCCACAACCATGCTCGCCTCAGGAGGCGCCTTTCCGGGCGCAGCGCAGCTGCATACTTTGTGAAGCTCCAGCAGGGCACGCCCGAGCGCGACGCATTTTGCCCCATCTGTGGCAAGTTCGTCCGTCCTGGCGTCCAAGGAGCACAGCGCGGGTGAGAGTACTTCGCTGTTCAGCGCTCTGGTCAGGTCATGTGGCGGATTGCCGCGGGGGTTCAGGGCGGCGATCCGCCTGGTCGCGATGTCTCCGTCGATGGCTTCATCCCGGCGTCGGTCCGTAAGTTGCTAAAGACCCGGCGCGGATAGGTTCCCATTTCCACAAACATTGGAGACAAGATGAAGCAGGCCGGGCCCGATCTCATCTGCTTGTCGCACCTGCGCTGGAACTTTGTCTTCCAGCGGCCGAACCACTTGATGAGCCGCTTCGCGCAGGAGAGGCGGGTGTATTTCGTCGAAGAGCCCGTGTTCGAGGACGGGCCTCCGAGGCTCGAGGCGAGACACATCGAGGCCAATCTCACCGTCGTCGTACCCCACCTCCGCGACGGCACCGAGCAGGAGGAGGCCCTCGCGCAGCAGCGCCGCCTGCTCAACTCCCTCGTGCGTGACCAGGACATCCGGCAGCCGATCCTCTGGCTCTACACGCCGATGTCGCTGCCGATCGCCGCCGACGTGGAGTCGTCGCTCGTCGTCTACGACTGCATGGATGAGCTCTCCGCCTTCCGGGGCGCTCCGCCGCTGCTCCGGGAGAGGGAGCGCGAGCTCTTCGCGCGCGCCGATCTCGTGTTCACGGGCGGCCAGAGCCTCTACGAGGCGAAGCGCGCCCAGCACCCGTCCGTGCACGCCTTCCCGAGCAGCGTCGACGCGGCCCACTTCGCGAAGGCGCGCGGGCAGCCCTCGGATCCGTACGACCAGCGCCACATCCCGAGGCCGCGCCTCGGGTTCTTCGGCGTCATCGACGAGCGGCTCGACATCGCGCTCGTCGCCCGCGTCGCCGAGGAGCGGCCCGACCTCCAGCTCGTGATGCTCGGACCGGTGGTGAAGATCGACCCCGCCTCGCTGCCCCGGCGGCCGAACATCCACTGGCTCGGTCAGAAATCCTATCAGGAGCTTCCGGCCTACCTCGGCGGCTGGGACGTCGCGATCATGCCGTTCGCGCTCGACGAGGCGACCCGGTTCATCAGCCCGACGAAGACGCTCGAGTACCTCGCCGCGGGCAAGCCGGTCGTCTCCACCGCCATCCGTGACGTGGTCACGCCGTACGGCGAGAAGAAGGCAGTGCACATCGCCGAGGCCTCCACGTTCGTGGCCGCGGTCGAGGCGGCGCTCGCAGGGCCGCGAGAGGCGCACCTCGCGATCGCGGACGAGATGGTGAGCGCGACGTCATGGGACAAGACATGGCGCTCGATGTCGAAGCTCATCACTGAGGCACTCCAGTCCAAGCGTTCGGCGAGCGTCCGGACGGAGGGGAACGTACCGTGTTCGACTATCTGATCGTGGGTGCTGGGTTTGCCGGCAGCGTGCTCGCGGAGCGGCTCGCCTCGCAGATGAACAAGTCCGTCCTCCTGTGCGACAAGCGGCCGCACATCGGCGGGAACGCGTACGACTGCTACGATGATGCCGGGGTCCTCATCCACAAGTACGGCCCTCACATCTTCCACACCGCGTCGCCGCGCATCTTCCGCTACCTGTCGCAGTTCACGGAGTGGCGCCCCTACGAGCACCGCGTGCTCGCGGACGTCGACGGCAAGCTCGTCCCGTTCCCCATCAACGTGGATACGGTCAACGCCCTCTACGGCACCAGCTACTCACCCGCCGAGGTCGAGGCGTTCTTCGCGCGCGTCGCCGAGCCGATCGAGCGCTGCCGCACCTCCGAGGACGCGGTCGTCAGCAAGGTGGGCCGGGAGCTCTACGAGAAGTTCTTCCGCAACTACACGCGGAAGCAGTGGGGGCTCGACCCGTCGGAGCTCGACGCCGCGGTCGCCTCGCGCGTGCCGGCGCGCACGAACTACGACTCTCGGTACTTCACGGACGAGTTCCAGGCGATGCCGCTGCGCGGCTACACGCGGATGTTCGAGAACATGCTGGATCACAAGAACATCCGTGTCCTCCTGAACACCGATTACCGTGACATCATGAACGAGGTGAACTTCAGGGAGATGATCTACACCGGACCGGTAGACGCCTTCTTCGACTTCCGCTACGGGAAGCTTCCCTACCGCTCGATCGAGTTCAAGGTCGAGACGCATGATAAGGAAGTCTTCCAGCCGGGCGCGGTCATCAACTACCCGAACGAGCACGCCTACACCCGCATCACCGAGTTCAAGTACCTCACGGGACAGCAGCACCCGAAGACGAGCGTCGTGTACGAGTTCCCGCAGGACGAGGGCGACCCCTACTACCCGGTGCCGCGGCCCGAGAACGCGGAGCTTTACCGGAAGTACAAGGCCCTCGCCGACGCGACGCCGAATGTGCGCTTCGTCGGGAGGCTCGCGACGTACCGGTACTACAACATGGACCAGGTCGTGGGTCAGGCCCTCGCCTCCTTCGACCACATTCGCGGAGCCAAGCTCGACGAAGCGGCGGTGACCGTCGCTGCCTGAATAGACCCATGCCTCGACAGCACCTCGCACAGATCGGTATTCCAGGTTCGGCGCCGCCGCCGACCGACAGCGGCGGCGGCGCCCGCGGCGCCCGCGGTTACCCGCGCCCTCTGCTCCGGCGAGAAGACTGGAGCTCGCTCGACGGGGCGTGGGAGTTCGCCCTCGATCCCCGGGCGGAGTGGTGCTCCCCGGCCGACGTGCGCTTCGACAGGACGATCGAGGTGCCGTTCGCCCCGGAGACGCCGCGGAGCGGGATCGGCGAGACCGGCTTCTACAAGGCCTGCTGGTATCGACGGCGGGTCAAGGTGCCGGAGCTCGGCACGTCCGAGCGGCTCGTCCTGCACTTCGGCGCCGTGGACTACCTGGCCAAGGTGTGGGTCGACGGCAGCTTCGTCGGCGAGCACGAGGGCGGTTACACGCCGTTCGAGCTCGACATCACCGAGCACGTGAAGGGGCGCGAGGGCGTCACGATCGTGGTGCAGGCCCACGACGATCCGAACGACCTCGCGAAGCCGCGCGGCAAGCAGGACTGGAAGCTCGAGCCGCACTCCATCTGGTACCCGCGGACGACGGGGATCTGGCAGACCGTGTGGCTCGAGCGCGTGCCGCGCATGCACGTCGAGTACCTCCGGTGGACCCCGAACCTCGAGCGGTGGGAGATCGCGGTCGAGGTCCGCGTGGCCAACGCGCCGGTGGAGGGCGCCCGCGTCGGGGTGCGGCTGCGCGTCGGCGACGTGACGATCGCGAACGACCAGTACACGGTCGTGGCCGGGGAGGCCCACCGGCGCATCACGCTCTCCGACCCCGGCATCGACGACTTCCGCAACGAGCTCCTCTGGTGCCCCGAGCGCCCGACGCTCATCGACGCCGACATCGTCCTCTACGATCAGGCCGGGATGACGATCGACCGCGTGAAGAGCTACACGGCGCTGCGCTCGGTCGCCGTCCGCGGCGACCGCTTCCTCCTGAACGGGCGGGCGTACGTCCTCCGGATGGTGCTCGACCAGGGCTACTGGGACGGGACCGGGATCACCGCGCCCGACGACGAGGCGCTGCGCCGCGACGTCGAGCTCACGAAGCAGATGGGCTTCAACGGCGCCCGGAAGCACCAGAAGATCGAGGATCCGCGGTACCTCTACTGGGCAGACAAGCTCGGCCTGCTCGTCTGGGAGGAGATGCCGAGCGCCTACCGGCACACGCGCAAGTCGATCGAGCGGCTCGCGCGGCAGTGGCTGGAGGCGATACGGCGGGACATCAGCCACCCGTGCATCGTCGCGTGGGTGCCGTTCAACGAGTCGTGGGGCGTCCCGAACCTCCCGGACAACCCCAACGAGCGGCACTACGTGCAGGCGCTCTATCACCTCACGAGGTCGATGGACTACACGCGGCCGGTCGTCGGCAACGACGGGTGGGAGAGCGTGGCGACCGACATCATCGGGATCCACGACTACGACCCTTCGCCCGAGCGCATCGCCCGCCGCTACTTCGCGCACGACGTCGTGCCCAAGCTGCTGAAGCGGGAGAGGCCCGGGGGTCGCGCCCTCGTGCTCGACCCGTCGGTCAGCCACGAGACGGCGATCATGCTGTCGGAGTTCGGCGGGATCGCGGTCGCGCCCGGCAACGGGGACAGCGGCACGTGGGGGTACTCGGCGTGCAAGACCCCGGAGGAGTTCGCCGAGCGCTATAAGAAGCTCATGAAGGTGATCAACTCGCTCGAGCTCCTCGCCGGCTTCTGTTACACGCAGTTCGCCGACACGTACCAGGAGGCGAACGGCCTCCTTTACGCCGACCGCACGCCGAAGTTCCCGCTGCACAAGATGGCGGCCGCGACGCAAGGGATGCCGTTCGTCGGCCCGAACGAGACGCCCTCGATGCTGAGCGACGGGGGGCTGGCGGACATGCCCGCGCTGGCGGACATGCCCGGGCTCGCGGACATGGGTGCGCCGCGATGACGGCGCGCGGGCAGGGCTTCGAGGCCCTCTTCGGCCGTCCGGCGAAGCTCCTGGCCGATGCGCCGGGGCGCGTGAACCTGATCGGCGAGCATACGGACTACAGCGGCGGGTACGTGCTGCCGACGGCGATCCCGCAGAGGACGCGCATCGAGATCGCGCCGCGGGACGACGGGCTCATCCAGGTCGCGACGCTGAGCGTGGACGGCGTGGACGGCGGCGCGCGGCTCTCGTTCCGCGCCGGCGAGGAGTCGCGCCGCGGCCTGTGGCTCGACTACGTGCAGGGCATCACCGCGGTCCTCCGCGGCCGGGGCGCCTCGATCCCCGGCTTTGACGCGAGGATCGAATCGACGGTGCCGCTCGGCAGCGGCCTGTCGTCGAGCGCGTCGCTGCTCGTGGCGCTCGCCCGCGCCCTGCGCGCGATGCTCGGCCTGTCCATCGACGACGTGGAGATCGCCCGGATCGCGCACGCGGCGGAGCACGACTTCGTGGGCGCGCCCGTCGGGATGATGGATCAGATGGCGGTGAGCCTCGCCGACGAGAGCACGGCGCTCTTCATCGACACGAGGACGCTCGCGTTCGAGCGCATCCCGCTGCCCGCGGAGGCCGAGCTGCTGGTGGTGGACTCCGGGGTGGCGCACCAGCACGCGAGCGGCGACTACAAGACGCGGCGCGCCGAGTGCGAGCGCGCGGCGGCGGCGCTCGGCGTCCCGCAGCTCCGGGACGTCGACGCGGCCGCGGCGCCGCGCATCGCGTCGCTCCCGGCGCCGCTCGACCGGCGGGCGCGCCACGTCGTGACCGAGAACGCCCGGGTGCTCGCCGCCGTGGCCGCGCTCCGCGCCGGGGATCTCGGCCGCCTGGGCGAGCTCTTCGACGCGTCGCACCGGTCGATGCGCGACGACTTCGAGGTGTCGGTGCCGGCGGTCGACGATCTCGTGGCGAGCGCGCGGGCGCAGCCGGACGTCTTCGGCGCCCGGTTGACCGGCGGCGGCTTCGGCGGCGCGATCGTGGCCCTGGTGAAGCGCGGGTGCGCGGCGAGGGTGGGGCGGGCGGTCGTGGAGGCCTACGCGCGCGCGCCGAACCGCCGGGCGACGGTGCTCGTGGGCGGCCTCGTCGCATGAGCGAGCGCGCCGGGCTCGCGCTCTGGGCCGGCGTCGAGTGCACGGTCAACCGCGTCGGCGACCGGTACTTCAACCAGCTGGAGCGCACCGGCCACCACGCGCGCATCACCGACCTGGACCGGCTCGCGGAGCTCGGCGTCACGGCCGTCAGGTACCCCGTCCTGTGGGAGCGCACGGCGCCGAACGGCCTGCAGAGCGCCGATTTTTCCTGGGCAGACGAGCGGCTCCACCGGCTGAGGGAGCTCGGCATCGACGTGATCGTCGGGCTGGTCCATCACGGCAGCGGGCCGCCGTGGACCAGCCTGATGGAAGACAGCTTCGTGAGCGGCCTCGCGGAGCTCGCCGGGGCGGTGGCGGAGCGCTACCCGTGGGTGCGCGATTTCACGCCGGTCAACGAGCCGCTCACGACAGCGCGCTTCAGCGCGCTCTACGGGCACTGGTACCCGCACCGCCGGGACTCGGCCTCCCTCCTGCGCGCGCTGCTCGTCGAGACGCGCGCCACCCAGGCCGCGATGCGCGCGATCCGGCGCGCGCGCCCGGACGCGCGCCTCGTGCAGACGGAGGACCTGGGCGCGACCGCCAGCACGCCCAGGCTCGCCTACCAGGCCGCGTTCGAGAACCACCGGCGCTGGCTGAGCCTCGATCTGCTGTACGGGCGCGTGGACGCCGCGCACCCGCTCCATCAGCACTTCCGCGACTGCGGCGTCGCCGACGAGGAGCTCGCGCGGCTCGCGGCGGAGCCCTGCCCGCCGGACGTGATCGGCGTGAACTACTACCTGACGAGCGACCGGTTCCTCGATCACCGCCTCGAGCTCTACCCCTCCTGGACGCACGGCGGCAACGGGCGCGACGCGTACGCCGACGTGGAGGCGGTGCGCGTCCGGGAGGAGGGGATCTTCGGCCACCAGCACGTGCTGCGCGAGGTGTGGCAGCGGTACGGGACGCCGATCGCGATCACCGAGGTCCACCTCGGGTGCACGCCGGACGAGCAGGTCCGCTGGCTGATCGAGGCCTGGGAGGGCGCGCGCGCGGCCCGCGCGGAGGGCGCCGACGTGCGGGCGGTGACGCTGTGGTCGGCCTTCGGGGCGTACGACTGGGACAGCCTGGTCACCCAGGCGCGCGGCCACTACGAGCCGGGGGCCTTCGACGTGCGCGGGCCTGCGCCGCGGCCCACGGCGCTCGCGGCGGTCGCGAAGGAGCTCGCGTCCGCCGGCCGCACCGAGGACCCGCTCGCCGGGGCCCCGGGCTGGTGGCGCCGCGACGAGCGGCTGCTCTACCGAGCGCCCCAACCCGTACGTCGTCCCCGGGTCTGACGGGGGTCTTTCCGGAGAGCGGCGGGGGCGCGCCCCATCCGCCCCATCAGAGCACCCGCGCCAGGACCACGACCGAGTAGCCGACCGCCGGCTGCTTGCCGGGGTTGTTGTACGAGTGGCGCTGATCGCCGCGGAACACCGCGACGTCGCCCGAGCCGAGCGTGAACCGCTCGCCGCTCACCACGAGCTGGAGCTCCCCCGACTCGCACGTCAGGTACTCGCGGGTGCCCGGGGTGTGCGGGACGCCCGTCATCCTCCCGCCCGGGGGGATCTCGATGCGATCCATCTCCATGCCCGGGATCGGATCCGGCAGGAGCTTGCGGACGAGCGCCTGACCGGGAGAGCGCGTGGGCAGCGTGTCGCGCGCATAGAGCTGGCATATCGCGCGAGGGGCCGAGAGCATCTCCTCGATCGAGACCTGGAGCGCGGCGGCGGCGCGGTGCAGGACGCCGAGCGTCGGGTTCGCCGCGCCGGACTCGAGGTGCGCCCAGGTCGCCCGCGGCACGCCGGCGAGCTTGGCGAGCTGCTGCTGCGTCAGCCCGCGGGCCTCCCGCAGCTGCTTGATGTTCTTCGCGAGCCTCCCCGCGAGCGCGGCGTCCTGGTCCATGCCCGGAGATTAGCACGTATCCAGGATATTGGAGCCAACTCCAACAGGTGAGCCTGCGCGGATTAACCTGTGGGTCGAGGAGGAATTCACGATGAACAACGAATCGACCGGAAGCGACGCGCTCATCCAGGCCGGGGCAAGCCACGAGCCGCCTTCCCCGCGCGCGGCGGGGGACGGGCCGTTCGCGCCGCGCGCCGCGCTCGTGACGGGGGCGAGCCGCGGGCTCGGCGCCGCGCTCGCGCGGGAGCTCGCCCGGAGGGGCGCGAAGGTGGTGCTTATCGCGCGCGAGCGCGCGCCGCTCGAGGCCGTGGCGGCCGAGATCACCGCGCAGGGCGGGGTGGCGCACGCGCTCGCGGCGGACATCGGCGACAAGGGGCAGACCCACGCGATCGCGGGCGCGGCGGCGGCGCTTGTCGGGCCCATCGATCTGCTCATTCACAACGCGAGCACGCTCGGCCGGACGCCGCTGCCGATCCTGCTCGACACCGAGTGCGAGGATCTCGGCCGCGTGCTCGAGGTCAACGTGGTCGGCCCGTTCCGCCTCACCAAGGTGGTCGCGGGCGCGATGGCGCTGCGGCGGCGCGGGGTCGTGGTCCACATCAGCTCGGACGCGGCCGTGAACGCCTATCCGCGGTGGGGCGCTTACGGCGCCTCCAAGGCGGCGCTCGATCACCTGAGCCGCACCTGGGCCGCCGAGCTCGAGGGCATGGGCGTCGCGTTCTACGCGGTGGATCCCGGCGAGATGAACACGCGGATGCACGCTAAGGCCATCCCCGAAGCCGATCCGAGCACGCTGGCCGACCCCGCGGACGTGGCGAGGCGCATCGTCGCGCTCGTCGCCCGCGCCGGTGAGGCGCCGAGCGGCGCGCGCTTCGAGGCCGCGCGCCTCCCGGAGGCGCCATGAGCCCCGCCGTCTGGCCTCGCGACAACCCCCTTTCGGAGCGGCTCCTCCACGTGGACCCGCGCCTCGGGCGCCTGCGCGACGCGCGCATCGCGGATCTGCCCGCGCTCCTCGAGCCGGGCGATCTCCTTGTCGTCAACGACGGCGCCACGCTGCCGGCCTCGCTCCAAGGCGCGACCGGGCGCGGCGCGGCGGTGGAGGTGCGCCTCATCGGCGAGCTGTCCGAGGGGCGCTATTCGGCCCTCCTGTTCGGCGCCGGCGACTGGCACGCGCGCACCGAGGATCGCCCGGCGCCGCCCGCCCTCGGCCCGGGGGACGCGCTGACGTTCGGCGACGACCTGTCGGCCACGGTCGAGCGCGTGTCGTCGGCCTCGCCGCGCCTCGTGGAGATCGCCTTTCGCGAGCGGGGCGCCCCGCTCTGGTCGGCGCTCTACCGGCGGGGGCGCCCGATCCAGTATGCGTACGTCGCGGCCCCGCTCGAGATCTGGCACACGCAGACGCGCTACGCGGGCCGGCCCCTGTGCGCCGAGCTCCCCTCGGCCGGACGGCCGCTCGTGTGGGGGCTCCTGCTCGAGCTTATCCGCCGCGGCGTCGGCGTCGCCTCGCTCACCCACGCGGCCGGGATCTCGTCGACCGGCGAGCCGGCGCTCGACGCGTTGCTCCCCTTGCCGGAGCGCTTCGAGATCCCGGAAGAGACGGTGGCGGCCGTGCGCGAGGCCAGGGCGTGCGGGCGCCGGGTCGTCGCGGTGGGCACGACGGTGACGCGCGCGCTGGAGGGCTGCGCCGCCCAGAATGGCGGTGAGCTCCGGGCCGGCCCGGGCGTCACCGATCTGGTCCTCCACCCCGGCTTCCGGCCGAGGGTGGTCGATGGGCTCCTGACCGGCGTGCACGACCCGACAGAGAGCCATTTCCGGCTCCTCGAGGCGTTCGCGCCGGCCCCGCTGCTCCACCGCGCCAACGCCTACGCCGAGCAGGCGGGGTATCTTTGCCACGAGTTCGGCGACTCGTATCTCGTCCTCAGCTGAGCTCCGGGCGACGGAAGATCATCCCGCGGAAACGTCGCGTTGTAGCGCGGGCTCGCGGCCAGCCGCCTGGATCTCCCGGCCCCCCTCGTTCATTTTCCGCAAGCTCAACCTCTGAAAGCTAGCCGCCGGGCTCCCTCGCGCGGTGCACACGAGTTGCCAGGTGGGCGCTGGGTCTGACATGCTGAGCCGCATGGTGAGGCAGGTGCTGGGGTGCGCGTTGGGTGTGTTCGTCGTTCAAGGCTGCCACAGCGTCCCTGACGGACGGCGCTCCGAGAAGACGGTTGACACCGGCACGCAGAAGGTTCGAGCCATCTCGGCCGACCTCGCCACGACGTGTGCGCTGCTGACGAGCGGCGAGGTGACGTGCTGGGGCGGGGGCAACCGCGACGGTCAGCTCGAGCCACCAGCGGGGCCGTTCACGCAGATCGCCTTCAGGGGCGACCACGGCTGCGGGCTCCGTCCCGACGGCGGCCTCGGGTGTTGGGGTGACAACGACGGCGGAAAGCTTGACCCACCCGCCAGCCGATTCGCGCAGATCTGCGCCGGCGCGTATCACAAGTGTGGGCTCACCAGCGCGGGCGCTATCGAGTGCTGGGGCCAGCTCAGCCGCGGGCTCGACGACCACCCGGCGGCGAGCGGCTTCACGCAAATCGTATGCGGGCAAACCTTGAGCTGTGTGCTCGACGCAGCGGGCTCCGCCACCTGCTGGGGCGAGGCCCGGCTCGATCCGCTCATGGTCCCAGCTGGGGAAACGTTCTCTCAGCTCGCGGCCGGCGACTACCATGCGTGCGGGCTACGCGTTTCCGACGGCACGGCGGTGTGCTGGGGCGATGACGAGCACCAGCAGCTCACTGCGCCGACGGGCGCCTTCTCCGCGCTTACCGCCGGCAACAGCTTCTCTTGCGGGCTCGAGGCCGACGGCGCGGCAACCTGCTGGGGAGAGCGGCCGACCGTCGTCGATGGCGAGCAGGTGTTCATCTCCATGGAGTCGCGACCCAACGACCGCTTTATCAGCATCGAGGGCGGCGTCTTTCACGCCTGCGGCATCAAGGCGGATCAGACGATTACTTGCTGGGGTGACAATCTTTACGGTCAGATCGAGGCGCCGTAGCGCGCCGCTGCGGCGCCTCGAGCGATTCAATCGCGGCGCGCGCTCACTGAACGTGGATCTCGCGCCCAGGGGGCACGAGCGAGCCGCGGCGCACGAGGTCGAGCGCGGGGCGTCCGGTGGTGCAGCGCGCACCGTGCGCGGTGCAGGTTCCCGCCGTGCGCGGTGCAGGGCCGGTCGTTCGGAGGTCCTCGGTGGGGTCGACCCGGCGCGGAGGCTCCTCGGATGCCGGTGGACCGGTCGGGACCTATCCATTTGTATGAAAAAATTCAATTTCTTCGGTTGGGACCTTCGTTCAGGCCTGAAAGGATCACCGGCGATGGGTCGCGACCTTTCCGCGGCCTCGTAGCGAGCGCCGGCGCTTGTCGTGACCTCCGTGGCACCTCCTTTTCAGGCGGCCGGGTTGGTCTCGAGCCGTCGCAAACCTGCGGGCCGCCTGACGAGCTCTGCCGCGTCGCCGTCTCCTGACCGGAGATTCTGTACCCCGGACGAGGAGGTCTTTGCGATGTTGAAGCACTCCAACCCCGCCGCATCGCCTCAGGAATCCTGGCAAATTTCGTCACGAACTGAGGGGCTCCATCAGGTACTAAGCCCATCATCGAGAATCGCCGCGCGCCGTCTCAGAAGTCATACTGCCTGAAATAATCGACGTTGACGTAGGTCCCGCCGCTGACTGGCTCCTTCTGGTTCAGGGCTTTCACCATAACGGTATGTACACCGGAGGGCATGTCATGCAGCGTGAATTCACAATGGTACACATTGCCTGGGTCATACAAGCTGTATGGTGCCAAAATACTGTCCATCCCAGTAGATCGCCGCCTTGCCGGCGTTCCTCATCTTGCGGTAGCCGTACGTTATCGTCGATGACCATCCGCCCGGGGTGTTGAAGGTATGGGACACCTTGTACTGACCGACGGTTTGTTGGCCGCACAAAGTGCCGCCCGCGGGTGCTGGTAACACCCCGGGCGGCGTGGCCGAACCCCGCTCACACGAGGTCCGACATGCTGACCGTAGTTCGCCCGCCGTCCGCGGGCCAAGGGAGCGGCGCGCCCGAGTGCCGCCGCTCGCCCGCAGCCCTCCTCCTTACAGAACCTGAGATCCGCCGGCCGCGCACGCTGGCCGGCATCGCCTGCGGCTCGCCCGCGCTCTTGTTGCTCGCCGCGCCTGCCTGGCGTGCTCCCGTGGCGCGCCTGCTCCGCGCACCCGTCCCTACAGTCGGCGGGAGGAGCGGATGACGGCGCGGCGGAAGGGGGCTCGCCGCCGCCTGCCGCACGACATCCCCGGAAGCGCCCGCCGATGCAGGCGATCCTCGCGGAGCGCGGCATCGTGCGCGCCACGCTTGCCGGCATCCCGAAGCGCGACCGCGCCGACGTGGAGCAAGAGGTCTTCCTTGGCGCGTGGCGAGCGATCCGGCGCGGCAAATACCGGCCGGACCCGAAGGACAAGCCGCGCGACGCGCTCCGCAAGTGGCTGCACGGCATCGCGTGGCGCCAGGCGTCGAAGTACTTCGAGGCGGCGTACGTGCGGCGTTTCATCCTGGACCCGCAGCCGCTCGGCAGGCTCCGCGCGGTCGTCGGTCCGAGCCTCGACGCGCAGATCGAGGCGCGCGACCTGCTCAGGGCGATTGAACGGCTGGAGCTGCGCCATCGGGAGATCCTCCTCGCTGTCGACGCCCCGGAGACGCTCTCCGCCTACGCCGCGCAGCGCGGGATGAGCCCGTTCACCGCGGCGAGCCGGCTCCGCATCGCTCGCGCCATGCTGGCGCTCAAGATCCGGAGGTGGCGCCGATGAACGACCGCGAGACGCGCCGCGTGCTAACCACCGAAGACCTGACCTACCTGGCCCAGCGGGCGCGCGCCCTTGAGCCCTACGCGCTCGGCATCTGGGAGCGCGACCGGCTCTGGGCCGTCGTGCTCGCCGCCCAGATGGAGGCGAGGACCAGAGCCGAACGCGAGGCCGTCGCCGAAGCGCGCGGCGCCTTGCAGATCCTAGACGCCATCGAGCGGCACTTCGTCCGGCGCGAGGAGTAGGCGCACGCCCGACGGGGCGCTGCGCGAGGTCGCCGTGCAAACTCGGCCGAGGGGTGGCGAAGTAGCCTCGCTCTGCCCCGTCATCCGAGCGAGCGCCAGCGCTTCCCGTCTCTCAGCGCTGCTATCAACCGTATGCCTTCCGTACGTCTGGAAGTTGCGCCTTCACGTCGTACAAGGTATGGCACGCTACCCGAGCACGCCCTCATGACTCAAGCACTATTCCCACAGCGAATCGAAAGGCTGTACGCGAACGAACTAACCCACGAGGGAACTGTGCCTGTCGCTTGCACATCGATAGCCACGTATGCCAGCGACTGGTCCTCCCCCGCTTGCGCGGACAGTTTCACTATGCCGCGAACGCGGTCACGTAGGTCTTCAATTCGAACTCGATCGGGCTCATGTAGGCGAGCCGTGAATGCCGTCGTTTCAGGTTGTAGAAGTTCTCGATGTAGTCGCCGATCGACGCGATAGCGGCCGCTCGCGTCGGGTAGCGCTCCTGCTCGACCAGCTCCGCCTTCAGCGTCGCGAAGAAGCTCTCGGCCACGGCGTTGTCCCAGCAGTCGCCGGCGCGGCTCATGCTCGGGATGAGCCCATGCGCCCCGAGCACCCCGCGGTAGTCGTCGCTGGCGTAGGGGCTACCGCGGTCCGAGTGGTGCACCAGCCCAGGCGCTGGACGGCGCGCCCTCAAGGCGGGCGTCAGCGCGGCGAGCGCTAGGGCGCGATCGTTGGTCGCGCTCGCGGACCAGCCGACCACACGGCGCGAGAACAGGTCCAGGATCACGGCCAGGTACAGCCAGCCCTCGCCGGTGGGAATGTACGTCACGTCGGTCACCCAGACTTGGTTGGGGGCTTGGGTGTCGAACTGCCGCACGATCACGTTCGGCGCGATCGGGCCGTTGTGCCGCGAGTCGGTGGTGCGGCGGAAGCGCCGCGTCCTGCACGCTGCGAGCCTTTGAGCACGCATCAGCCGTGCGACCCGCTTTTTGCCGACATGGATGCCGCGAGCACGCAGCTCGGCGTGCACGCGCGGGCTGCCGTATCTGCCCCGACTCTTTTGGTGCACGGCCCTGATATGCGCACCAAGCAGCGCATCGGCCTTGGCCCGCGGGGATTCCGAGCGCTTGGCCCATGCGTAGTAGCCGCTGCGCGCGACCTGCAGCACCGCGCACAGTACCAGCACCGGGTAGTGCACCTTCTCCGCGTCGATGAACGCGAACTTCACTCGCTCTCCTTCGCGAAGAAGGCCGCCGCTTTTTTTAAGATGTCGCGCTCCATCTCCAGCCGCTTCACATCGCGGCGCAGCCGCTGCAGTTCCTCACGCTCCGGCGTCGTCAGCGCCCCCGACAAGCCGTGGCTCGCGTCGATGTCCGCGCGCTTGATCCAGTCGCGCAGCGCCGTCTCGGTCAGGTCGAGGTCCTTCGCCAGCTGGCCGATGCTCCGGTCGCCCGCCTTCGCCAGCCGTACCGCCTCCGCCTTGAACTCGGGCGTGAACGCCCTCCTCCTTCTCCGTCCCATTCCTGCCTCCTGGTGCCTCCGGGGGTGTCCACGGAAGCGGGGGAGGACCACCTTTGCTGCCCTCCCGCCACGGGGATGCAAGCAGCGTGCACCTCGGACCTGCTCCCCGCTCTAGTCGAACTGAAGGAGGAGCTTGCACGTCCGGCCCCCAAACCCGCCGCACCGCGAGGAGTACAGGGAGCGCATGCAAAGCGGGGACGGCTCACAGCGCAGCGCAGCCGCGTGATTACCGCCTATACGAAAGGCATGATCTCGGAGAGCGATCTACAGTCGCAGCTCGAACGCATCGATCGCGATTTGGTGCGGCTCGCGATGTTGGTCGAGGATGCGGAGCGCGCTGCGAAGGTCCCCGACCCCGAGGCGCGCCGGAAGGCGCTCGCGAACGTTGCCGAGCTCTCCCGTGCTTGGTCTGCCCTCGATGTCGCCGCACGACGGGAAGTGGTAGACCACCTCGCCCGGAACATCCGACTGCGAGCAGGGGGAGCGCCAGAGATCGAATGGCGCACCGCCGACGAGCTTGCCGAGGACGCCGAGCAAGGCTCTACGAAAGATCCCGTTGGCCCGCACGTCGACGGATGCGCGTCCACGCTCTGAGTCTGCATCACTACCCGAAGTGTCAAGGACCGCCCACTCGGATCGCGACTGGTCGTGTAGGCTCGCCTCCGAGGAGGACCGGGGCCAGGCAGAGCGCGCCAGGCCACCACGGGCCCGCCACGCACCGGCGCAGGGCTCTTATGCTCGCGGTCTGGCGAGCTACTCGAACGCGCTCCACGTCGGCCGCCCTCAATAGCCCGCACCGCGCCACCCCGCTCCGGCTCGACGCCTCGCCCGCCGCCGCCCTCGACCCCGTGCCCCGTGCCGCGCTCCTCGACCCCGGCGAGCGCGCCGCCGCGAACCCGCCCCCGTTCCCAGCGCGCCGCCGCCACCACGGGCACCGAGCTCGCCGCGGAGTCGTCAGTGGGTGGCGAGCCCGTCGAGCCGCCGCCGCGCACCGCGAGCGCGACGCCGAGGCGCACCTGGTCGAGGCAGAGCACGCCAGGCCGACCACGCGCGCGCGCCCGCGCCGCGCACGCGCAAGGCACTTGTGCTCGCGGTCCGGCCGAGCACCGCGAGCGCGCGCCGCGTCCGCCGCGTCCGCCGCGCCCTCAAGAGCCCGCACCGCGCCACCCCGCACCCGCTCGACGCCCGGGCCGCCGCCGCCCTCGACCCCCCTCCATGCCAACGTGAGTGAGACATCTGACCCCCGACAGTTTATTGTAGGAGGGCGAGTCCGGATCATAGGATGAAAAACGGTAGTAGTGAACGCCAGCCCACCGCGCCGACAGAGGTATCGGCCAAGCCGCACCGTCGCCGCTTCACGGCCGAGTACAAGCTGCGGATCCTGCGCGATGCGGCGACGTGTACAGCTTCCGGTCGCACCGGCGAGCTCGCTGCGCTCTTGCGGCGCGAGGGGCTGTTCTCGTCGCACCTGACGCACTGGCGACGCGAGCAAGAGCGCGGTGCGCTTGAAGCGCTCGAACCGAAGAAGCGCGGACCGAAGGCCACGTTACCCGATCCGCGCGATCGCCTGATTGAGGATCTCAAGCGCCAGCTCTCCCGGGCCACCGCGCGTGCAGAGCACGCTGAGGCGCTCGTGGAGATTCAAAAAAACTGGCTACCTTGTTGGGGAGACCGCTGGAATAGCCGAGCAGGCAGCCTTCATGGAGACCATCGACGAACATGGCCCCCGCGTCGGCATCGCGCCGCTCAGCAGCGCTCTCGGCGTTTCGCGTGCCACCTACTACCGCCACAAGTCCCCGGTCCATGGGCCGCACAGGCCGCGGCGTTCGCCGCGAACGCTGTCGCCCGAGGAACGCCAGGCGGTGCTCGATCTGCTGCACGAGCCCCGCTTCGTCGACCTGGCGCCGGCCGAGGTCTTCGCCACGCTCCTCGACGAAGGACGCTACGTCTGCTCGATCCGCACGATGTACCGCATCCTCGCCGAGCATGGCGAAGTCCGTGAGCGTCGCGATCAGCTCCGGCACCCCCGCTACGTCGCGCCAGAGCTGCTCGCGACGCGCCCCAACGAACTGTGGTCCTGGGACATCACCAAGCTGCTCGGGCCGGTGAAGTGGACCTACTTCCACCTGTACGTCATCCTCGACGTCTTCAGCCGCTACGTCGTCGGCTGGATGGTCGCCCCGCGCGAGTCCGCCACGCTGGCCGAACGGCTCATCAGCGAGACGTGCGCGCGCCAGGGCATCACGCGTGACCAGCTCACGCTTCACGCCGACCGAGGCACGTCGATGACGTCGAAGTCCGTCGCGCTCCTCTTGGCCGACCTCGGCGTCTCCAAGACGCACTCACGTCCCCATGTCTCCAACGACAACCCGTTCTCGGAGGCTCACTTCAAGACCCTCAAGTATCGCCCTGACTTCCCTGAGCGTTTCGGATGCATCGAAGATGCGCGTGCCTGTTGCGCTGACCTCATCACCTGGTATAACACCGAGCATCACCACGGCGCCCTCGGTCTTCTGACGCCCCACGACGTGCACCACGGCCTCGCCGACGAGCGGACTGCCCACCGTGCCGCAGTCCTCGAGGTCGCCTACGAGGCCCATCCCGAGCGCTTCGTGCGAGGCCTGCCCGTGCCCCGCACCCCGCCACGAGAGGTCTGGATCAACCGGCCCAAGGCGCTTACGACCACCGGGCCTGCACTGTCCTCGGCCACGTCGCCTGCGCCCTGCGCGGGCGACGGTGCCGAGGTGCGGGAGCTCGGGGGCCGCCCCCGACGCGACGGCGTCAGAGCTACAGTAATCTCGGCCAATTGGTGTCTCAATTACATTGACATATTCCGCGGCCGTCGGATGATGAAATCACGAGGCTCAATCGCTTCACTTGCGTTACGGCCCGACCGTCGCTCTGTCTACGCTTGGCCCATTTCGTTGCCTCCATGAGCCCAAAACTCAATTCTCGGTGAGGCGGCTCTTTCCTCTTTCCGAGGCGGGAATCTCACCCGCTGGGAACGCCAGGCTTGGCCTGGCGCACCAAAGCTCTTCCTCAGGTCAGCCGGCTCGGCCGCGACTTAGACGCGCACCGACGGCAGCAGCGTCAGCACGGCGTCTCCTCGGCGGCCAGCGCCAGCACGCGCTCGAGTGTACCGGGGTCGAAGCCCGGCCGGACGCGAACCACCCGCCCGTTGGGCAGCGCGATCTCGATCGGCTCCGCCACGACCGGCGAAACATCAGCCACCACGTGCACCGGCAGGAAGCGCGGCGGCTCGGTCGACGACGGCGGCGAGAACTGCGAGGCCCCGCCAGCCCGCAGCTTCCAGCGCCACCAGTACAGCTGCTTGATGCGATGGGCGCAACTGGCTAAACCGGCCGGACAGGGGGATCGCATGCTCGATGTTGATCTGGCTGCCCGTCACCACGACGCGCTCGATCAAGAGCCGGACGATATGCTGCCGGTCCGCGAAGTCCAGCTTGTCCAGCCCGACGCATAACGTGGCAGCGAACGCATCCAGGTCCTCCGCCAGCCGATCGAGCCGAGCCTGATCTTGGTCCTGCACCGCGAGCTCCTCGATGCGTGCGCGCGTGGCCTGCTTGCTGGCTTCCAGCCGTTCGCGCCTCGCCTTCAGCTCCGGAGCCGTGATCGCGCCCGCCATGTACGCGTCCACGAGGCGCTCGATTTGCGCCGCGAGTTGCCTCTCTGTCTTCTCAAGGCGAGTACGATCGCGTGTCCGCTGCGCTGCCCCTTGCTGACTCGTGCGCCACGTCTCGATCTCGTGCTGAAGCATCTCGGGTTGCTGGAGCCATGCGACGACCGCCTTCCAGACCACATCATCGAGATCATCGCGCCGCACGTTGCGCGCTGGACATCGCTGAAGCCGACCTCGATCTTCGGGGGCATCGGAAGGACATACGTAGTAGTCGTACGCGTGGCGACCAGCGCGGGGCGCCTTATGAATGCAGTTCATCCTTCGGCCGCATTCGCCGCAGACAACGAGCGTTCGAAGCAGGTACTCCCATTGTACGTTCCGGGTTGACGTGAGCTTGTTCTTCGCCAGCGCACGCCTCACCTGCTGCAGGGTCTTTTCTTCGATGAGCGGCGGGATCGGCACGATGATCCACTGGTCTTCGGGACGCCTACGCATGGAGCTCTTCTGGCGCTTGCGATAACTTCCCGGCTTCTTCGGTCGCTTGGGTTCGCAGGACTCCCATTTTCCGTAACCAGCTTGCCCGATGTAGCAGGGATTGGTCAGTACATTGTAAATGCCGCTCCAAGTCCAGAACTCTGCCTTGCGAGGAGCCACGCCATTCTTGTTCAATCGCTTCGCGATCGCGCGTGTACTCAACCCTTCTTCGATCACCCAGCGGAACATGTCCCGCACGTGCTGCGCCTCAACTTCGTTGATCACCACGATCGGAGGCACGTCTCGATCGCGCTCGAGGATCGCGTAGCCGTAGGGCGGGTTGCGGTGAAAAGGCAGCATCTGCCCGGTGCGCAGCTTGTGCAGCCGGCCGCGCCGGGTGCGTTCGAGGATCTTGGCGCGCTCGTACTCCGCGATCACCCCTTGCATCTGCGCGAGCAGTCGATCCTCGGCGCGCTCGCCCAGCGGGCGCTCCACAAAGTGCACAGCGACGCCGTGTCGGTTCAGCTCCTCGATCAGGACGTGCTGGTGGACGTAGTTGCGTGCAAGCCGGTCGGGGCAGTACACCAGCACCCCATCGATCAATCCCTCCGCGGCCGCATCACGAAGGGCGTCGAGACCAGGCCGATCGAGGCGCGAACCGCTGATCCCCTCATCGAGGTAGCGTCGCTCGGAGGGCACCGTCACCCCCATCGCGGCCGCTGCATGCTCCAGGGCCGCGATCTGTGAGGCGATGGTCTGCTCCTGCTCCTGATGCGACGTCGAGACGCGCGCATACAGTGCCATCCGCTCGCTCATGATCCCCCTCCCCTCCGTCGGTCTCCACGTTGCTCTGCGCGCTTGCGTATACCGCTTCCGCTTCGTTCAGTCCCAAGGGTGAGATCGCGTGGTCGATCACGATCCGCACGGCCATGCCGAGCCGTTCGTTGCCCTCGGGCTGAGGTCGAGCGGTCCACTCGACTGTCCAGACGTGCTTGCTCACAGCGCCCGGCCCTCCCTCCAGGCGTTGCTTCATGCAGGCGAGCCAACGTTGGCAGAGGAGTGGGCCGAGTGGGCGCGCGCTTGCTCAGCGGCTGAAGCTGCCGGCGGAGCACAAGCCTCAGGACAGGTTTGTCGATTGTGCCCAGAGCCTCTTGGGCTTGTACCCCTCGCGCCGCGCGAACTTCTCGGCGCTCAGCCTGCTCCGCTCCCATCGCTCCACCCGCTCGACCCACTCCACTCTCGTCGCCATCGCTTCCTCCTTCGCGACGGGAACAGGTAGCCGGCGCCGCGCCGACGATCACGATGGCGTTGGCTGGGCGGATACGAAGAACATTCTCCCCATCGGCCTCTCCTCCTCGTGGCGGGTTCGTTCACAACGTCCACGACGTACGGAGAGGCCGGCTCGCAAGTTTTACGACCAAGCCATTGAAATTATTGGTGTTTACGAATTAGTATCGGAAATTTAGACAAATGATGTATTGCGTCAATCGCGACTACATGTTTGGCAGCTAGGGTCCTGCTTGACGGTGTAGAGACGGAGATGGTACAAGGTTTCACCGAGGTGCGCAGGGGGGACCATCGTCCTTCTGCTGCGAGGGGCTCCAGCGGGGTAGTTCGTTTCCTGCGCTGTGACTCTAGCGAGGAGGGGTTGATGGGTAACGAACAAGAGCGGAACCCGGCCGTAAAGGGGCGGATGGAAGGGATAGTCATGCAGGCGGGCGCTGAACCGCACGACTGGAGCCGTACGTTTCACGTCGACACGGTGGCTGGCTTCGTCAACGGTCTCTGGGCGCTGCACCACGACCGCTTCGAGAACTTTCTCGCCGATGGCGGGCGGGACGCGTCGCCTGGCGACACGGTGCTCTATGAAGTCAACACGCCGCTGAAGGTACGATTCGAGCTGCGCAAGCTCGGGCCGAACGAATACGAGGTGCGTGGCGCGCACTTCGGAACGCCGGCTGGTGTCAACATCTGCGTCGGCTTGAACCCCGACGCGCCGTCTCATCAAGGAGGGCCGAACTTGACCACTGGATACACGACCACAATCGGCACGCCGTACACGACGACCGGCACGCCGTACACGACGACCGGCACGCCGTACACGACGACCGGCACGCCGTACACGACGACCGGCACGCCGTACACGACGACCGGCACGCCGTACACGACGACCGGCACGCCGTACACGACGACCGGCACGCCGTACACGACGACCGGCACGCCGTACACGACGACCGGCACGCCGTACACGACGACCGGCACGCCGTACACGACGACCGGCACGCCGTACACGACCACGACCGGCACGCCGTACACGACCACGACCGGCACGCCGTACACGACCACGACCGGCACGCCGTACACGACGACCGGCACGCCGTACACGACGACCGGCACGCCGTACACGACGACCGGCACGCCGTACACGACGACCGGCACGCCGTACACGACGACCGGCACGCCGTACACGACGACCGGCACGCCGTACACGACGACCGGCACGCCCTATACGACCACGACCGGCACGCCGACGACAGGCACGCCGACCACGGCGGGCCAGGGCACGGCCACCCCGCGGCCATGGCGGGACCAGTTCTACGCCACCGGCGGCCAAGAGGCGGTCGACCTCGCGAAGGAGCTGCGCGACGCGGACTCGCTCAAGGGTGACGTCCTCAAGGGAGAGGAACTCGCGGCAGTGCGGGAAAAGCTGAACCGCCTCTCCGGTCTGCTCTCGAGCTACAAACTCTAAATGCCAGATCTCAATGGCTGCCTGTTTCGCCCTAGCCGGAACGTGACAGGCAGCCGTTGCTCTCTGCCGTCTTTCGAATCGATCGATGCCGACTCCTCACGCGCGTATCTTAGCTGGATATATGCCTTCCACAGCCCCGGGGTCTTCGCGACCGGGGATCGTCGTTTGCCCGGAGCACTCGGTCGTGGAATGCGGTCAACGCTTCCCCGGGCGAACGGTCCGAGCGGCCGACGATGTCGCAGCGCTGCGCCGCTGCCTCGCCTCGGTGGAACGTGGCGAGGTGCTCTTGCTCGCCCCGTGGGACATGATCACGACCGAGGCTAGCCGGGCGTTGGCCGAGTGGTCGCTGGACGGCGACGAGCGCGGCTGCGGCGTGTGGCCGCTCGACGGTCGGCCGTCCCCGTCGCCGCGGAACGCCGAGCCGGTGCCCGAAGTCATCGCGCTCGGGAGCACCGGTTACTGGCGGCTCACGACCGAAGGCCAGCTCGCCGACAGCGAGGATGTGCTCGTCGACAGAGTGTGTCGCGGCGCTCCGCTCCTCGGTCTCGCACTCACCGGCCACGGTGACGAAGAGTGCGTAGGAGTCGGCCGGCACTGGATCGGCTCCGAGGCGGCGCAGCTACCGGGCACCACGCACTCACCCGCTGGCATTCGGGCGGCGGTCGTCTTTCTTAACACCTGCGGCACCTTGCGCCTCGGTGATGCAGCGAGCCCGCGGGGGGGGCTGCTCGTCGAGCGGCTATCTCGGTCCGGCGCGGCCGTCATCGGCGCCTTCCGAAACACTTCGGTGTTGCCCGATCTACCGGCGCGCTTCGCGGACGACCTGCTGGACGGTCGATCCCTCGGCGCCATGACCGTACGCCTGAACCGTCGCATGAACGAGGCCGGCCGCGAGCCGCCCTCGTTCATGCTGCTCGGCGATCCGACGCATTGTTGGAGTTGGAAGGCTCGGCGGCCGATCGCCGTCGAGCCGCTCGACGACGACGCTGCCACCGTCGGGTTGGCGGAGCGCCTCGGGTGGCTCCTCGATCTCGACGACACGCTCAGACGCTGGGGCTTGCGCGAGACGCTGCGCGAGAGCAGAAACCGCCTCTCGGAGGCAGCCGCGCTGATGTTTCCGCTCGCCGACGCGGCGCTGCGATCGGCGCTCCCCGCGTCTGCCCGCGCGACGGTGCTCGCCGAGGTCGGCGCGGTGGCCTCTGCTCACGAGGCCACCATGCTGCGTGCGCTCGCCGAGGAGGTTCAGCAGGGGCGCTGGATACAGACGCGATATGCGCCGGTATCGCGGAGGCGCTGGCGCCACGACGAGAGCTGTCGTCGGTGCGGCGCGCGCGTGGTGCACTACATGTTCGAGCCTTGGGGCAACGGCTCGCACGTCGTTTGGTGCAAAGAGTGTGATCGCTGCGGCACGATCGGCGACGGGGTCGGTGAGCCGGTGGCTGCTTCGTCCATCCAGGCCGCCTGGAACGGAACTGCGCTGCGCGTGTCCGTGCCCGCGCTGCAGGACGGGGAGGTCGGCCTCGTCGTCGTGCATCGCGCGTCGACGATCACGCCGCGCGCATGGCCGCGAGAGGGCGGGGAGCTGGCTATCTCGACCGCGGAGCTGCCCATGCGGGGTCGCGTTACGATCGCCGGCCTGCGACTCGGCCGGTGCCGGTTATGCCTCGAATACACCAACGTCTTCGTTCAAGACTCAGTTCCCTCGGAGGTCCGATGAATGAGCAACCGTCCAGTGCGCCGGTGATTGCAGAGTTCGATGACGCGATTGCTTCGGTCGGCGACGTCCCGCTCGCGGCGCGCAGTGGCATGTTGTTCCTCAAACTGTTCATCCCGCCGCGCTATTACGGAGCGTGGCTGGTGTTCGGGCCCGATGGCACCCCTCTCGGGGTCGTCGACGAGATCGCTGGCGACGTCCTGCGCAGCGCGACGGGTGTGCCCGCAAAGGCGCTCGTGGCGCCTGGGGGGCAGCTCGCTCCTCGACGCGTCGACGCCGTGCTGGCGCTCCTCGAGAGGCGCCTGCTCGAGCCCGGCACCGCCGCCCCCGAGCTGCACTGGATCGCCCCGGACCAGCAGCAGGGCACGCGCCACCGTGGGCGCAGCGCCGACCTGTTCATCTCGTGGTTCTACCAATACTTCGGCTCCGTCTTCTACGAGGGCAGCCCCCTCATCGACAGCAACGAGCAGTTCCTGCCGATCCTGCAAAAATATTTCCCATCGCGCGCGAACACCGTGTGCCTCGACGCCGGCAGCGGCAGCGGCTTCTACTCCGCAGCGCTCGCCCGAGCAGGCCACGCGGTGTTTGCCTGCGACATCAGCGAAACCCGCCTAGCCGCGTCGGCCGCGCAGGCGCCGGGCCAAATCACGCCGGTGTGGTGCAATCTCGAGGACATCCCGTTGCCCGACCGCTCCGTCGATTTCGCCATGTGCAACTTCGTCCTCGAGCACGTCTCCGATCCATACAAGGTCGTCGAGGAGATGGTGCGTACGCTCCGTCCCGGCGGCCGGATTCTGCTGGCTGTACCGAGCTTCAACATCCGAGACACCCTCGCGGCTCACCTCTTCGGGGAGCAGCCGTCGCTCAATTTCGAGCACCTCCGCTCCTACGGGTTGGTGCCGCAAACACATCCGTGGTGTGAGCCGATCACCAATACGCTGCGCCACCTCGAAGGGTGCGGCATCCGCGTCGTCACCATCGAAGGCGTGGACATTCTCAAGGGGCTCTGGGAGCCGTTCGCCTCCGGGTTCCGCGTGATGGCGGAGCAGCTCGGCGCGGCGTTCACGACAACCTGGCCGCTCAACTGCCTGGGGCAACAGACCATCATCGAAGGTGAGCGCATCGCATGAGAAACCGCGCTAGAGAGCATTTCGTTCCGTTGATCGAGTTCTGGTCGGACTTCGTGTACGATCAAGCCCGGGTCGCGCCGCCGCCTGATCCCGCGCGCCACCTCGACATGATGTTCGGAGGGCTGACCCGTCATACCCTCCAAGTGGCCGAAGGGAACCGCTTCAGATTCGCCTGCGCAGGGTGCCGCAACAACGCCGGCTCCCGCAGCGAGGCCGTATGCGAGACGCACGCCGGGGTGGTGCGAGGCACCCTCGAAGGCATGCGCGCCGTGCCCATGCAGGTCACCTGGCATCCCCGTGCGGACGGGAGCTGCCAGCTCGAGCTAGAGCCCGAGAAGGGCTCCGATGGGCGGCCGCTGGTTCCTCTCGCGCGCCTGGTGCAGGGGGTGCGCCTCACGATGGAGGGCGACGCTCCGGTCGTGGTCAACCAGCTCACGAGCCTCCGCACCCCCGTCACCAACGAGACGGCGACGCTCGTCCGCCGTCTCGGCGAGTTCCGCCGCGTCGAGGAGTTGGCGCGGGACACCGGCCTCGCCGCAGCGCTCGTCACCGCAATCCTCGAGCAGTGCTATCAACTCGGCTGGATCGAGTGCACCTTCGCGCAGGCGACGCGGGACGAGTCATCATGAGCGGCCCTGTCGATTGGTTGCTGGCCTTTCCCCCGCTGGTGAGCTCCAACTGGGGCCACTACTATCCAGCGCCGGCCGTGCTCGCCGCAGCATTGGCGGCGCGCGGCGATCGTGTGCAGCAGATGGACCTCAACGCCCGCTTTTTGGACTACCTCGTCGCCCCCGCGCGCCTCGAGCGGCTCGAGCGCAGCTTCCGCGAGCGCGGTCGCACGTCCGGCGACGACATTCCCACACGCTCCGCCGTGGCGCTGCTGCGTGAGTCGCCGCAGCTGCTCCTCGACGACCGCGGCCGCCAGCGCGCGCTCGACGGCCACGTCGGAAACGAGATGGCCACCGAGCTGGCGCGCCCATACCACCTCGATCTGCCGGTCGAGCGGATCGCCGCGCCCGATTTCGCCGACACCGAGGCCGCCCGCGCCTATGCGGATTTCTTCGGAGTCTCTGGGCTGGACCGGGCCCTCGATGGAGCGCTGGCGGCCGTGGGGTTAAGCGTGCCGATGGGGCCCCAAATCGCGCCGGCGGCGCTGGTTGCGCGCTATGTTCGCCGGCGTCGCCCCGACGTGCGCATCATCGCGGGAGGGCCTGCGATCACCCTCATGAAGTCGCAGCTCCTCCAGCTGCTCCTCGGGGCGTACTTCGACGCCGCGGTGCGCTTCGAGGGGGAGACGGCGATCGTCGAGTTGTCACGCCAACTCGCCGAGGGCAGATGGGATCCCGGCTCGGTTCCGGGGGTGGACGCGCCTTGCACCGCCGCGCGCGCATGGGAGGGCAGCCGCCCGCCTCGTGTTCGCGAGCTGCGCATCCCCGAGTACGACCCGGCTCAACTCGAGCGCCTCGCCGAGCCACGCCTGGGGGTGCTGCAGGCGCGCGGCTGCTACTGGGGTGAGTGCGCCTATTGTGACTTCGTGGAGCTGTACAGCGACGGCCGGCGCTACGACCAGCGGCCCACCGATCGCATCGCTGACGAGATGGCCGAGATCGAGCGCCGTCATGGCGTGCGCGCATTCTGGCTGATCACCGAGGCCCTCCCGCCGCGCCAAGGGCTGAGCTTCGCGCGCGCGTTGAACGAGCGGCAGTTGCGCATCGATTGGCGGAGCTTCGCGATGGTCGAGGAGGGCTTTACCACACCGCTGCTCGCCGAGTTGCGCGCCTCGGGCTGCACTAGCCTCACCGTCGGGCTGGAGACAACCAACTCGCGCGTGCTCGCGCTCGTTCGCAAGAAGGTCCGACGCGAGGAGAACCTCGCGTTCCTCAGCCGCGTGCGGGACGCTGGGTTGTGCATCGACTTGAACCTCATTCCCAACCTGCCGACCACGACGCGTGACGAGGCGCTGGCCGTTCTCGACGATCTGCGCCCGTTCATGTCGGTCATGCGCACCGTCGCGGTGTTCCCTTTCGAGGCCACCGCCTCGTCGGAGATAGCCGCAGCGCCGACGCGCTACGGGCTGAAGGTCGTGGGCAACTGCACCGAGCACGGCGAGCCCTTTCCGCACGGTCAGGCGCAATACGCTTCGAACCGACTCATCTACCGGGATGGCGGCATGGGCCCCGAGGAGCTGCTCGAGGTGACCACCGCCTATACAGCCTTCGCCACCGAGGTGCGCGCGACGCGCGCTCGCATCGCCCAGACCGCGAATGGCGCAACCAAGCGGGGGTACCGACTGCGTCCCATCGTAGCGGTGCTGGCCGACGCGGACTCGACCTTGTGCTACGACTGGGAGAGGGACCATGCGCTGCGCGTCGGCCCCGAGTGGTACGACGTGCTCCGGTGGTGGCGCGCGCAGTCGAGCCCGATCACTCAAGGCGAGCTCGCCAATCGCCTCGCTTCGCGCATGAAGCTGTCGCAGATCCCCGGTCAGGTAGGCGATTTGCTGGCGCGCTTATGCCGCGCCGGAGGGGTTGAGCATGTCACGTGAGCCGACCGGTGCTGCCCGGTCGCTAAAGATACTCTGGGTGCTCCAGCAAGGCGCGCGCTTCGACGTCGTGTTCGACCTCTTCACCACGGCCGCGCTGCTGCGCCATTTCCACAATGTCGGCCACGTCCAGGCGCTTTGCACGATCACCGATCTCGGGATGCGCGACGGCGAGGTCTTCGCCACCACGCTGCCCTTCGAGCCCACGCTCCTAGACGGGCGCAAGATCGAGGTACCGAACTCCGCCGAGGAGCTGTCGCTGGCCGATTTCGACGCTATGTTCCTCAGGGTCGACCCGCCGATCAGCGAGGCGTACCGACACGCGCTGATCCTCCTCAGCATCGTCGAGCAGCAAGGCGGCCCCGTCTTCGTCAACAGCCCTTCGACCATCCTGACCCAGGGCTCAAAAATCCTCGTGTCTCGCTTAGTCCCGTGGGTGCCCCCTACGCTGATCACGGGCTCGCCGCAGCGCGCCCGTGAGTTCGCCGCCACGCGGCCTTGGGTCGTCAAGCCCGTCGATCGCGCGAGCGGCGTCGACGTGGTGCGCGGCGCTGCGGGCAAAGAGGGCGAGCTCGATCGCATCGCCGCACACTACGGTTTTCTCCTCGCGCAGGAGTACCAGCCTCTCGTCGAGTCGGAGGGCGAAATGCGTCACCTAGTCTTCGCCGACAACGTCATTTCCGCGTATCGCAAGCAGCCGGCCGCCGGCGACTTCCGCGCCAATGCCGATTGCGGCGCGACCGAGCTGCGCGTCGACGGCGACCCCGCACCCCATGTGCTCCAAGTCATCGACCGACTTCGTCGCGTCGCCCCCGGCATCGCCTTCTGCAGCCTCGATTTCGTCGGGTCGCGGCTCATCGAGATCAATTTCGAGAACCCCGGTGGACTGCCCGCCGCGGATCGCCTCTACGGGCGCTCCCACGCCGCGATCATCGAGGCGCTGCTGCGTCGGCGCGTCGCCGCGTCCAAGCGGACGGAGGGGCGTTCGTGACGTCGGCGGCCGATCTCCTGCCCGATGTGATCGATTGTCGCGCGGCCCGCCGACGCATCGCGGACGAGGTGATCCGCACGCCGGTCCGTCGTCTCGACTGGCTCTCTGGCATCGTAGGTCGCGAAGTATGGGCCAAGCTCGAGCTGCAACAGGTGACCGGCTCGTTCAAGTTCCGCGGCGCGCTCAACGCGCTGCGCCGGCTCGCCGCCGGCGCCACCGTAATCACGGCCTCTGCGGGGAACCACGCGCTCGCGCTGGCGCACGCGGCGCGCCTGACCGGGCACCGCCTGACCGTGTTTCTGCCCCATACGGCGAGCCCGATTAAGCGCGAGCGGCTCGTCGAAGCAGGTGTGTCGCTCGTCGACTGGGGCGAGACGCTTGAGGACGCGGTCGCCGAGGCCCGCGCGGTCTGTGCGCGATCGGGCGCGGCCTGGATCTCTCCTTACAGCGACGGGTCGGTCATCGCCGGCCAAGCCGGCGTCGTGTACGAGCTGCTCGAGCAGGTTCCGGCGATGGACGCGTTGGTGGTCCCGATCGGAGGCGGTGGACTGGTGACGGCAGCGCTGCTGGCGGCCGCCGATGTGCGACCCGAGCTCCGCGTGGTTGGATGCCAGCCCGAGCGCTATCCGTCGTTCCAGCTCGCCTATCACGCGCGTGCCCAGCGGTTGCCGTTCCGCTACACGCTTGCCGACGGTCTCTTGGTGCAGGTCGACGATACCTCACTGACCGTCGTGGCCTGCCGCGGACGCCTCGAGCGTGTCTGCTTGCTTGACGAGGAGCATGTCGCGGCAGCGGTATATGCGCTGCTCCACCACGAGTCGCTGATGGTCGAGGGCGCGGGAGCGGCCGGCGTCGCCGCTGGGCTCGCTGGGGCGCTCGCCGATCTCCCCGGGAGCGGTCCGATCGGCGTGCTGCTGACCGGCGGAAACATCACCTCAATGGCGCTCGCCACGGCGCTTACATACCCCTTTAGCAGCGAGGCGCTCCGCCGCCACCTCGGTCTACAAGGGCGCACGACGGCCGAGATCCGCTGGGCGCCGGGAGCCGGGCGCGCGCTTGCGCAACCCGAATCCAGCGAGGCACTGGAGGACACGGCAGACCTCGTGGGCGCGCGGCTCGGAGGGCTTCGGCAGCACGCCGCGGCGTCGCTCGAGTCGCGGCGCCGCCTCGAGGCCTTCTGCGCGAGCGAGGGCCTCGACCTCGTGGATGAAGAGCGCGCGGCGCTCGACGCCGTCGCGCGCGAGCTCGGGCGAATCGTCGCATCGTGTGAACGTGCGGCGGGCGAGCTCGACGAGGCCGACGTCGCCGGGTTCGTCCGGCGCGAGCGCCTCGAGCGGCTCGGCTACCAGATGAGCGCATTTCTCTCCACGGCCGCGTCGTGGCAATCGCCCACGTACGCGCAGTCGCTCATCGCCGGATTCACCCGCACGTCGTCGCAGAGGAGCTCATCGGTGAACTACTCTCGTTACCACTCGAGCGTGGTCGTCGAATGCGAGCGCCGCATGCTCGAAGCGCTCGGGCTCGACGGTGAGCGCGCATCGCTCATGCTCTGCTCCTCGGGCATGGTGGCGTACTCTCTCCTCGAGAGCTATCTTGCGCGCGACGTCGTACATCCAGGGGACCGCGTGCTATTGCCGCCCTACATCTATTTCGAGAGCGAAGAGCAGCTCGCCGGGTTGCCGGCCGTCGAGATCGTGCGGCTGGGCGATACGCGCGCAGATACGATAGTCGAGTTCGTCCGGCAGCACCGCCCGCGCGTGCTGTTCCTCGATCCGCTAGCCAACATCGCTGGACTGCCGTTGACGTCGGTGGGCGCCGTGCTGCTCGCGCTGGCTCGGGCGGAAACCGGCCCGCTGCACGTCGTCATCGACGGCACCATGCTCTCCGGGGCCTTCGACCCGTTCGCGTTCGTGCCACCGGACAGCGAGATCACGGTGCTCTACTACGAGAGCGCCTCGAAGTACCTCCAGCTCGGGCTCGATCTCACGCTCGCCGGCTTGATCGCCGTCCCCGTCTCGCTTCGCCCGCGCTTTGCGCGGTTGCGGCGCAACACCGGGGCCATCCTCTACGAAGAGGGCGCGGCACGGCTGCCACGGTACGATCGTGCCACCTTCCTCGCCCGGATGCGACGGATGACGCGCAATGCGCTCCTTATCGCCGGCGTAATCGAGCAGTTCGCCGGCAGGGTCGTCACGCCGGTCTTCCCTGGGCTGTCGAGCCATCCGGACCACGATTTGTGCTCGGAGTACGCTCACCTCGGAGGCGTGATGACCTTCGATTTCCGCGACTCCGGCTTCAACGGGCAGGACCTGCTGAACGCGTTCATCGAGCGCGCCATCATCGCCGCGCAGCGCAACCGCGTGCCGCTGACGCGCGGCGTGAGCTTCGGCTTCTCGGCGCCTCGCATCTCTGCGGCGTCAGCGATGGCAGAGGGGCAACCGCCCTTTCTCCGGCTCTCCGTCGGAGACCTACCCGACGAGCCGACGCTCGCGCTCGCGCACACGCTCGCCGGCGTGTTCGTCGCGTTCGCCAACGACGTCGACGACCTGCGGCGCGGCGACCTCGAGGCAGAGCCTCGACCGCGCCGGACAACTTCGGCGGAGCACGCCGACCATCGAGGGACCTGAGGAGGGGCTATGGAGCGTTCTTTCCGACGTTGGGACACGCTGTCGACCGTATACGATCGCATTTTCGATGCGACAACACCGCAGTCCGGAGAGGGCTTCGAGGCTTTCTCGCGAGCGCTCCGGTTTGCTGCCAGCGCGTTTCCCGGCGAGCGGCTCTCGCTGCTCGATCTGGGCTGCGGCACCGGACGTGTCGGGGTGCTCGCGCGCGAGGTGCTCGGAGCCGATCGGGTCACGCTCACGCTCGTGGACGGTAGCGAGGGAATGATGGAGAAGGCGCGCGCGGCTTTGGGGGATGATGCCGAGTACATCGTGGCGCCCTTCGAGTCTGACGAGCTCTGTCAGCGCTTGCACGGACGGCGCTTCCACGTTGTCTCCTCCGCGTTCGCCCTGCACCACCTCTCGGCCGAGGAGAAGCGGGCGCAGTACGCCTTCCTGGGCACCTTGCTGCCCCCGAGAGGGGCGCTGATCATCCTCGATCTCGTGGCGGTTGATCCGTTGGCGAAGGCGATGGTCGACGCATGCGAGGAAGAGCTGTCGCGCAGCGACGCCTGGCGCGAAGGGGTGCACCTCGGCGACCTCGCGCTGGCCGGCGTGCCTCCCAATGAGCGCAACCGCGATCGCCCCGACTCCCTCGAGACACAGCTCGCCTGGATGGCGGGCGGCGCCAGGCTCGAGGTCACGTGCCCTTGGCGCGGGCTGGAGATGGCGCTGCTGTTCGGGCGGAAGCTCGAAGTTGGCGCGGTCTCCCCGACGATCCACGACGCCGCCGGCGGGATCTGCACCAGCGTGCTCGAGACCATCGGCGATACGCCGCTCGTCGCGCTCGACCGCCTCGGTAAGAAGGACGACGTCGACGGCCGCATCGTGTTGAAGCTCGAAATGCGTAACCCCGGGCTGAGCAAGAAAGACCGCGTCGCGCTCGCGATGGTGCTGGCCGCGCGCTGCGCCGGCGACCTGCGTCCAGGCCAGCCGGTCGTCGAGCTCACGAGCGGGAACACCGGGACCGGGCTCGCGATCGCCTGCGCCGTCCTCGGCCACCCGTTCATCGCGGTGATGAGCGCCGGCAACTCCGTCGAGCGCGCCCGCATGATGCGCGCGCTGGGCGCCGAGGTGGAAATCGTACCGCAGCACCCAGACTCGGTGCACGGCGTAGTCAGCGGCCGCGACCTCGCGCTGGTCGAGGAGCGGACCCGCGCGATCGTCGCCGAGCGGGGAGCGGTGCGCACCGATCAGTTCGAGATGAGGGCGAACGTGGAGGCTCACGAGCTTGGCACGGGCAGCGAGATTCTGCGGCAGACTGGCGGTCGGGTTGACGCATTCGTCGACTTCGCTGGTTCGGGCGGCACCATCTCCGGCGTGGCACGCGTCCTTAAGGCGAGCCTACCGGCCGTACGCTGCTATGTCGTCGAGCCGGCCTCGGCGCGCTTCCTCGCGGGAGATGCCGTGGTCGATCCTCGCCATCGTATCCAGGGCGGCGGCTACAGCCGGCCATTGCAGCTCTTCGATGCCTCGCTGTGCGATGGCTATCTCGCCGTCACGGACGAGGAGGCGATCGAAACAGCGCGTCGGCTCGCGAAGGCAGAAGGTATCTTCGCCGGCTTCTCGACGGGCGCCAACGTGGCTGCCGCTGAAAAGCTGCTGCGCGGCGCGCATCGGGGCGGCGTCGTCGCCTGCCTCGCCTGCGACTCCGGCCTCAAGTACTTGAGCACGGATCTCTGGCCGTGAGCGTCATCGTCGGGATCTCCGCGTTCTACCACGATGCCGCTTGCTGTCTGCTGCGGGACGGCGAGCTCGTCGCAGCAGCTCAGGAGGAGCGATTCAGTCGCGTCAAATACGACCCTGCGATACCCGTACGAGCGTTCCTGTACTGCCTGCGCGAGGCGAAGCTCGACCTGCTCGACGTCGACGCGGTGGCCTACTACGAGGATCCTGCCGCGCGGGCAGCGCGCCAGATCTGGTCACGTCGCGCCGGCGGCGCACGCGGCGCCGCGATGGTGGCCGGTATCGACCCGAGCGAGCCGATGGCGCGCATCCGCGATGGTCTCGGCTTTGACGGGCCGATCCACTGCGTCGAGCACCACCGATCGCACGCTGCGAGCGCGTTTTATTGTTCCGCTTTCGACGCGGCGTCGGTGCTCACCGTCGACGGAGTCGGCGAGTGGAGCACCACCGGTTACTGGCGTGGCGAGGGCGTGGGCCTCGAGCTGCTCGAGAGCGTCGACTTCCCCGACTCGATTGGTCTCTTCTACAGCGCGATCACCGCCTACCTCGGCTTCGGTGTGAACTCCGGCGAGTGCAAGCTCATGGGCCTCGCGCCATATGGCCGCCCGCGCTTCACCGATTTGCTCCGAGGTGTGATCCGCGACGAGCCGGGCGGGCGCTATTCGCTCGATCTGCGCTGCTTCGACTTCATCGCCGGAGACCGGATGTATACCCCGGAGTTCGAGGCGCTGCTGCGCCATCCGCCGCGTCGCCCCGACGATCCCATCGAAGCCTTCCACGAGGATCTCGCGGCGAGCGCGCAGGAGGTCCTGTCGGAGCTGCTGATTTCCAAGGTGCGCTACCTGCACGGACGCACCGGCTTGTCAGCGCTCTGCCTCGCGGGCGGCGTTGCCCTCAACTGTGCCGCGAACGGCCGGATCCTCCGAGAAGGGCCGTTTCAGCGCGTGTTCGTCCAACCTGCGGCCGGGGACGCGGGCGCCTGCATCGGCGCAGCCGCCGCGCTGCACGCGGCGCTCGAAGGCAGCGCGCCACGGATCGGGCCGCTGCGCTCCGTCGCGCTCGGGCCCGCGGCGCTGAGCCGAGACTGCCGCGCGTTGGCCGACGCCGTTTGCCGTGTGGCCCCGAACGCCGTTGAGGACTTTCGCGGCCGCTCCGTCGCGCTCGTCGACGCGGCGGCGACGCGCCTCGCTCGCGGCGGGGTCCTCGGCTGGTACCAGGATCGAATGGAGTTCGGCCCGCGCGCTCTCGGGTGCCGCTCGATCCTCGCCGACCCGCGCGTCTCCGGCATGCGCGAGCGGATCAACACTGCGGTCAAAAAACGCGAGGCGTTCCGCCCTTTCGCGCCTTCGGTGCTCCGCGAGCGTGCCGTCGAGCACATGGATCTCGACGAGGACGCGCCGTTCATGACCATCACCTGTCGCGTGCGGTCGCCGCTCCTGCTGCCGGCGATCACACACGTCGACGGCAGCGCGCGACCGCAGACCGTCGACAACGCGGCGCCGCCCCTGTTCCGGGCCCTGCTCGAGCGCTTCTTCGCCGTCACCGGCTGCCCGGTGCTGCTCAACACCTCGTTCAACCTGCGCGGGATGCCGATCGTGTGCACCCCCGAAGACGCGCTGCTCTGCTTCGCGATGTCGGGACTCGACGCCCTGGTGCTCGGCGACTTCGTCATCGAGCGGCGACTCTTGCCCGCCGCGTGGGAGCGCTTCTCCGAAGAGCGCTGGCGCCAGCGTGCCAATCGCTACGATGCGCTGCCCGTTTATACGTTTTTCTGAGTGGATGAACATGTCACGCCCGAGCTTGATGGAACGCTGGGAGGCATCGAGGCTCGCCGAGTTGCTGCGGTCTCGCGAGGTCCGCGCTGCGCTCCAGCTGACCGAAGGGGGGGGCACGGCGGGCGCGCCCCGCGCCCCTCGGACCGAGTCGTCCAATGAGCGTCGTGTCGGGATCTGGCGTGCTCAGGGCTCCGGCCCGCGCCCCGATTACGTCCGCGACCGCAGCATCGGGCTGGACGAGCTGCGAATGTGGGCCGATATCGAGCGCATTGAGGCACCTCGCGACGGAGAGCTGCGCGTGGTCCTCATCGGCGAGTCGGTGGCGCGCGGCTTCCTCCTCGACCCGGTCGTCACGCCGGCCCGCGTGCTCGAGCACCAACTCGCCAACGGGGGACGCTGCGGTCGAGTACACGTTCTCGACGTTGCGCGTACCTGCCTCACCAACCCGGTGGACCTACTCCTCGAGGCGCTCGACCTCCGACCCGATGCTGTTGTTTTGTTCGTGGGTAACAACCTGCTGCCGGCGCAGTTCGCCACGGGCTATCACGGGCATAGTAGCCCGCTGTCCGCGCTCCGCGAGCGTGCGATGCGCGCTCGCGAACAGGGCTTCCACGCGCTGGCCACGGCGGCCGACGCCATCGCGATGCGCGACGTCATCGGTCCGCTTGTCAACGTCTTGGGCGAGATCGCACGTGCCGTCCGCGTTCCGTGGGTCGTCGTATTACCCGAGTTCAACCTCCTCGATTGGTACGACGACGACGCGCACACCTGCGGTCTGCCGGTGTGGTTAAGCGGCGACGCGCTCATCGAGTGGCAAGCAGCGCAGCGGGCCGCGAGCGCCCTGGTCGACGTCGGCGACGTCGCGGCCGCGTCCCCGCACCTCGAGCGCATGATCGAGCTCGACGGCGGCACCTCGTCGTGGGCGCTGCGCTGGCACGGTCACGCGCTCGCCGTGGCCGGAGAGCACTTTCGGGCACGCGCCCTTCTGGAGGCGGCGCGCGATCAGTACGGCCGCTTCTCGCCTGTACCGCCCTGCCCGCGCAACGACGCGGGGGTGCGCGCGCGGCTGCGGCGCGCGCTCGAGCTTCCGCACGTGCGCTTCGTCGACTTGCCGCGGCTCTTCGCCGAACGAGTCCAACTCCTCCCCGATCGACATCTCTTCTACGACTACTGCCACCTGACGCCGCTTGGCATCGAGGTCGCCATGGCAGCGACGGCAGCGGCTCTCGAGGGCGCCTTGATGAGAGAACCGGAGCTCCCCCGCCGAGTGGACGAGCTGCGCGCCGTCACTCCGGAGGTCCCTCGCATCGCTGAGGCAACGGCAGCGTGCCTCGCGGCGGTGCACAACACACACTGGGGCCAGCCGGCCGAGCTGGTCGCGTACTGGCTCGATCGTGCGTCAGCGCTGATGCCCGACGCGCTCGATCTGGTGGCCGCTTACCTCGAAGCGAGGGCGACCCGTCTCCCGGGATGGATGTCTCATGGCGCGCAAGGCCCATTCCGTCCAGAAACGCAGGCTGGACGCCACTGGTACGAGCATGAGCCCTCGCTGCACGACATCCCGCTGGCTCGGGAGTTCGAGCAGCGGCGCCCACTGCCAGCGGCCTGGCGCACCTGCGCGAACGTCGATCACGGAGACGTCGTCTCGCTGGCGGAGCTATGCGCGAGCGACCTGTACGCCGCTGCGGCTGGAGATCGCGCCTGGTCCACCGAGCGCCGACCTTCGACACGCATGGCGTTCTACTCGGAGGGCGGTCGCCGGTTCCGCGCTCGCTTGGTCGTGCGCACGCCAGGCGGCGGCGAGGTGCGAGTGCTCGCCAACGGCGAGTTGGTCGCGTGCTTCACGACGTCCCCGGCGCGGTGGACCCGACACGACGCGCCCTTGTCGGCCACGAGCGGGGTGAACGAGCTACGGATCGAGTGGCCCGCGATCACCGCCGTGGATCCAGCCGCAGCATCGCGGTCGCTGGACGACATGGTTCTGGGGCACGAGCCCGACTTTTACCACCGGTTCGGGGACTTGCACAAAAGCTCGCGTCTGACGCCGGTCGAACCGCCGTTCAGCACAGAGAGGAGCGAGCCATGATTACATTAATCCGCCGCTGCCGGACGCTGCCTGGCAAGTACGCTGCTGCGCGCGATCGGATTCGCGACATCGCGCGCAGCATGCGCGACGAGCCAGGCAACTGGATTTTCTTCTGCCATCGCCCACTCCCCTCACCGGATCCCACCGAGGCGACCGACCTCACCTTTTTCGAGGTCTATGCGGACGAGGCAACGTACCGCGCTCACCTAGAGAGCGCTCCGTGGCGAGCGCTGCAAGCGACGTGGTCCGATCTGTTCGAGGGCACGCCCGAGGATGGTCTTCGCGGCGAGGTTCTGGATCGGATCGCAGATTTGTAGCGTCGGCCCTGCGCCCGCGTGACACCGTGAGGCCAAAGAGCTGTTTTGGCGCTGCACGAGCCCCCTTTTTCCGGAGCAACTCAAATGACACCGTGATAACGGGGTGACGTCCACGACGTGCGCAGCTTGCAGCCGGCTCCTCGACCGGGCGCTGCGGTACCGCCGGTGGCCCGAAGGGCTGCTCGAACTCACGGGGCCAGCTTCCGAGGCTTTTGGCAGGGTCATGGGGGCCAGCTCGGGACGCGGCGGTCGGGATCTGCGAGGGGCTCCTTTTGACGACGGCGCGGGTCGCCCTCGGAAGGAGGCCCATGCCCTACCGAGAGCTGATCATGGTCGACATTAAGGAAAATCTCGGCCGTCGTGCGGCGGGCAGAGCGCGCGTCACGTGGCGCGCGAGACGGGATTCGATCACAAGACGGTCGGCAGGCACTTCGAGCCCGCAGCGACGCTGCCCCTGCCGCACGACCGCGAGCCCGACGGACGAGGGGATCCACGAGATCGCCCAGCGCGTGCAGGCGCTCTGGTGCTCGACGCGAGCGATGAGTGGAAGCAGATCGCCACGCGTCACGCGAGTATCGAGGCCTGGCTCGCCCAGAATCGCCCGCTGAAGCTGCGGACGATCCACACGCTGCTCAAGCGCCACCATGGCGTCACGGCGAGCTACGACACGCTCCGGCGCTCCCTCCATGCCAACGTGAGTGAGACATCTGACCCCCGACAGTTTATTGTAGGAGGGCGAGTCCGGATCATAGGATGAAAAACGGTAGTAGTGAACGCCAGCCCACCGCGCCGACAGAGGTATCGGCCAAGCCGCACCGTCGCCGCTTCACGGCCGAGTACAAGCTGCGGATCCTGCGCGATGCGGCGACGTGTACAGCTTCCGGTCGCACCGGCGAGCTCGCTGCGCTCTTGCGGCGCGAGGGGCTGTTCTCGTCGCACCTGACGCACTGGCGACCTGAGCAAGAGCGCGGTGCGCTTGAAGCGCTCGAACCGAAGAAGCGCGGACCGAAGGCCACGTTACCCGATCCGCGCGATCGCCTGATTGAGGATCTCAAGCGCCAGCTCTCCCGGGCCACCGCGCGTGCAGAGCACGCTGAGGCGCTCGTGGAGATTCAAAAAAACTGGCTACCTTGTTGGGGAGACCGCTGGAATAGCCGAGCAGGCAGCCTTCATGGAGACCATCGACGAACATGGCCCCCGCGTCGGCATCGCGCCGCTCAGCAGCGCTCTCGGCGTTTCGCGTGCCACCTACTACCGCCACAAGTCCCCGGTCCATGGGCCGCACAGGCCGCGGCGTTCGCCGCGAACGCTGTCGCCCGAGGAACGCCAGGCGGTGCTCGATCTGCTGCACGAGCCCCGCTTCGTCGACCTGGCGCCGGCCGAGGTCTTCGCCACGCTCCTCGACGAAGGACGCTACGTCTGCTCGATCCGCACGATGTACCGCATCCTCGCCGAGCATGGCGAAGTCCGTGAGCGTCGCGATCAGCTCCGGCACCCCCGCTACGTCGCGCCAGAGCTGCTCGCGACGCGCCCCAACGAACTGTGGTCCTGGGACATCACCAAGCTGCTCGGGCCGGTGAAGTGGACCTACTTCCACCTGTACGTCATCCTCGACGTCTTCAGCCGCTACGTCGTCGGCTGGATGGTCGCCCCGCGCGAGTCCGCCACGCTGGCCGAACGGCTCATCAGCGAGACGTGCGCGCGCCAGGGCATCACGCGTGACCAGCTCACGCTTCACGCCGACCGAGGCACGTCGATGACGTCGAAGTCCGTCGCGCTCCTCTTGGCCGACCTCGGCGTCTCCAAGACGCACTCACGTCCCCATGTCTCCAACGACAACCCGTTCTCGGAGGCTCACTTCAAGACCCTCAAGTATCGCCCTGACTTCCCTGAGCGTTTCGGATGCATCGAAGATGCGCGTGCCTGTTGCGCTGACCTCATCACCTGGTATAACACCGAGCATCACCACGGCGCCCTCGGTCTTCTGACGCCCCACGACGTGCACCACGGCCTCGCCGACGAGCGGACTGCCCACCGTGCCGCAGTCCTCGAGGTCGCCTACGAGGCCCATCCCGAGCGCTTCGTGCGAGGCCTGCCCGTGCCCCGCACCCCGCCACGAGAGGTCTGGATCAACCGGCCCAAGGCGCTTACGACCACCGGGCCTGCACTGTCCTCGGCCACGTCGCCTGCGCCCTGCGCGGGCGACGGTGCCGAGGTGCGGGAGCTCGGGGGCCGCCCCCGACGCGACGGCGTCAGAGCTACAGTAATCTCGGCCAATTGGTGTCTCAATTACATTGACATATTCCGCTTCGCCAAGGAGGAGCTCGCGTTGCGCAAGAAGACGCCGATGGTTCGTATCGCTGACACCCAGCCCGGCGAGGTCGCGCAGGTCGACTTCGGCCTCATGGTCAGGCTGTTCGACCCGGCGACGCAGCGTGCTCGCAACCTGTGGGTGCTCGTCGTGACGCTCACGTACAGCCGTTACCAGTGCGTCTGGCCGTCGTTCGAGTGGACCACCGGCGGTGTGCGCGGGCCTGCACGCGGCGTGGAGGTTCTTAGGTGCGATGGCGCGAGTAATCCTCCCGGACAACATGAAAGCCATCGTGATGCGCCCGACGAGCTCGCCCCACTGCTCGTGCCGGCCTTCCTCGGCTACGTGCAGACACGCGGGCTGTTCGTAGATGCCGCGCGTGTCAGGTCGCCGGGAGACAAGGCGCGCGTCGAGAATCAAGTCGCGTACGTGCGTAAGGGCTGGTTCGACGGCTAGTCGTTCACGAGCCTCGACGACGCGCGCGCGCAGGACGCCGCGGACGGGGCGCACCGCGCCGCTCAATGCGCGGCGGCGCACTATCGAGCCGAGCACGGCACACGGCTCGCGCTGACGCCCCACGTGCTGCTCCTGGCAGGCTGGCGGATCGAGGATCTGCTCGACTCGGCGCGGCCCGAACTCGCGCGCTTCGCTGCCTGGGCCATGCACCACCGCCGCAGGCCTGCGGCGCACCGGGTCATCCTTCGCGCCCTGGAGCTGACCGAATAGAACCTCGACGAGCCGTTGCGCGAGGCCCAGGTACGCGCGATCCTCGCCGTGCTGAGCGAGGCCATGCTTGCCACGCTCAGAAAGATGGCCATGGCCCCGACAAGATCCCCGAAACCAACGCATCGCGCCGCTTTCGGGCCCTCTTCGAGAAGCGGGGCAGGATCGAAGGGGGGGTCGAAGGCAAGCAGGAGGCCCTGCTCGCGGTCCTCACTGCTCAAGGGCTGTCGCCGATCGACCAGGAGCGGGCCCAGATCGCCCCCTGCACCAGGGGCGCTGACCTCGACCGCTGGATTGCGCGGCGACCGCAGCATCCACGAACACTGTGTTCGCGCCGATGCCGTCCAGGCCGGCGCGCCGCTCCCCCTCCGCCACGCGCTCGCGCACCTCGGACCGTGAGCCGCGGGCGCGGAAGGCAACAAGGCGCCGGAAGTCAGCGCGCTAGCGGACTGTTCGATAAGTTTTTCAAAATAGTCGCGGAGCATGCCGAACCGCCCAGCGGCGCAGCTTCGGCCGCGTCCAGGACCAGGTAATCGGGTGTGCGAAGCGCTTGTTGTACTCCCGTCAACTCGCGGAGAAGTGCTCGATGATTTCCTGCCGGCTCTTCCACTCGCCGCGCTTGAGGTAGCGCTCCGCGAAGGCCCGCAGCAACAGTTCGGATCATCGGCCTGCGCTGAGGCGCACCCCCCGGAGATTGAATGGCGAGCCGCCGACGAACTTGCAGAGGACGCCGAGCAGGGCTATACGAAAGAAACCGTCGGCCCGCACTTGTTCCCGCCGATGTTGGTGATGTGCTGTGTCCCCATATGGAGCCCGAGCCCGGGCGTCTCGGCCTTCCACGGAGACGAGTACACAACGTCAGAGCTCGTGTCGTCGACAAAGGTGGACTCGGAATCGTTCACGCTGCCGTTACACTCCGTGAAAGCCATTGGGAGCCACGTGAGCTCCGCCCCAGCGGAGCCCTCCGCAGCCTCCGAAAACCCTCTCACGGGCATCGTCAGCTCGGCCAGGTCGTTCTCGAAAGCGGCTTGACTCATGCAACCCGGCGCGATCAGCATAAGGGCTGCGAGGGCAGCCATACGAGTACCATCTGATAACATTACATACCTCATTGAGACGCGGACGTCATGGTAACGAAAATGGTGACCCGAAGGATCCTGTCGGCGTCAAGCAATAGCCGCACCATTTCCGCATCATTGCAGCCTCCGTGCCACCTCCGCGGAAGACGTGGTCGGCGCCGGAGATCGAGCTCCGCGAAGCTGTCGGCAATTCGTGTCGCAGTCGACTGCCCGAGCCGGGCAACGAGCCCGTCACCGTCGCAGCGAAGGCGCCCGCGCATCCGTCGCGGGGCCCCGCCGAACCGACTGAGCAACGATTGCCTGCGTCAGCAAAACTTGCGTACGCCCCGCGCGCCAGGTGCGCAGGTCTTGCCGTTTCCAGGTGAGTTGCGTGGCGGGGTGGGCCGACGAGGGGCGGATCCGCACGACGCGCCGCGAGCACTTCGGCCGGATCAGCGCGGCGAACCTGCGCGCCGCGCACGCCCGCATCGAGTCGGAGCAGGCGGTCGGCAAGCGGGTGCTGGAGGGCTGGGACTGACCGCGAGGGGCGCGGGCCGCTCGTCGCCGGGCCGCTCGTGGGGCCGAGGGCCCGGAAGACGCCCGGTACAGGCGGCTCGGCCGAGCGCTCGCGACGCCTGCGGGCGCGCCTGTCGCGTCTGCGGCGGAGGCGGTGCGTTCCCGCGGCGCTGCTGCGCTGCGGTGGCATGACCGAGCCGGCGTGGAAGAAGCTCGTCGAGCAGCTCAAGAACCAGGGGCACAAGAGCCCGTATCTCGACCGCCTCCGGCAGCGCCTGCCCGCCACCGGCCCGACGGACCCCGCCGGTGAAATCCTCAGGGAGATGGCTTCGACGCTCGGGCGGCCCGAGGACTGAGACTCGGCGCGAGCGCCTCCGCGCGGCGGAGGCGCTCGGTGCACGACCGAGACGAGGTTCAATCTTCACGTTTCGGTGCGATGTCACCTCTGGCCGCCGGACGAGCGCCGCGGGCGGACCTAGAGCCCCGACCGGCTTGACCTCCTCGCTTTGTCGCCTGGGAGGCGACGAGCAGGCGTCCCTGTGGCCCCGTAGACAACAACCGCGAGCGCAATATCGCTGGCAATGACGACGGTCGCGCTTGGCACAGCGCATGCTTTGCGACGCTCGACACCAGCGAAAGGATCATCCAATGAAAAAGAGCGGATTCAGGGTCGTGACGTCTATCGCTTGCTTCGCAGTCCTCACCGCCTTGAATGCGGTTGGTTGCTCTGAAGTCGATGACGTCGCTCACGAGGCGGTCGGGCAAGAGGCGCGAAACCACGGCATCAGCCGCGTCGTTCGGACGACCAACGACCTTGGCCAGACGCAGCTCGACCTCCTCGACACCAACGGGATTCCCATGGGCGAGCTCAGGTACGAGCGCTCCGACACGCTCATGAACCTCCGGCTCTCGTGGGGCGGGGACGCCTACGACGTCACTGTCGATGGTCCGCGCGGCCAGGCCCGCACCAGCATCATGATGAACGACGTTCCCGTAGTGGACACACAGGACTCGACCGGTTTCGACCGGATGCCCCTGTCGATCAAGCCCGCCCTCGATCTCGCCGCGAGCCTCGTGCTCGACGCCGGGATCGAGGGTGCGCCCGCCGAGGAGGATGAGATCGGCGCCAATACATTCGATGATGCGCAAGACAAACACCCTGCCGCGCTCGAATGTTGGGCTTGTGTCACCTCGACATGGTGCCTCATCACGACGCTCAGCTCGCGGGCAAAGATCGTCGGCCACTGGGATCCCAGGCCCATCTGCGTCGAAGAGGTGTGGGGTTGCGGCTGCTAATCGGGTCCGCAGGTCCTACCGCCGGCGCTTGACCGCCCCTGCCAAGACCGGCTGCGTCACCGACATCAATCGGATGGAGTCGGTGATGCGCAGTAGCGAACCGTCGCTTTTGCCGAGGTTGCTGGGAGGCGTGAACGCGGATCGCTTCCGCTCGGAGGGCGTGGACCCAGCGCGGGTCCAATGAATAGGCATTTGCGGGACTGCGCCTGAGCAGCAGCGGCGGCGAGGTCCCGGCGCAGTCCCGCAAACGTCGGGTTGGACCGGGCCGGTTCGCGGCCGGGCGGGGCGGTCGCGAGGGCTATGGGCTGGGCCCGATGCCCGCCCTGGTCGCACACGGAGCCTGGAAGCTCGTCAACACCAGGCCGCCCGGCTGAACGCGAGAAGGCTGGGCGAGCAAGCGACAGAGGGGGGCCGAGCGCCCGCCCGTCGCGCAGACAACACCGTGCCCGCCGTCGGTCGACGTCAAGCCCGAAGCGATCCTCGCCGAGAGCGGGCTGCTACGCGCCATGCTGATCCGGTGCGGCGTGCCGGCTGCGCGGTCATCTGGAGCGCCTGATGAACAGGTTGAGGCAGCTCCGCCGCGTCGCGACCCGATACGAGAAACGAGGCGAACAGTACCTGGCCCATGGTCAAGTCGGCGGCTGTCCGCCTGTGGTTGCGTGCGGTTGCCGACACGCCCTAACAGGATGGAGATGCCTTGCGGCTTGATCCCGTCCTTCGAGGCTCGAGCTCGAGGTGGTTTTCACTGGCGTTGCGCCGATGCCAGCGCTCGATCACGTTGACAAGGGCCGCGAGGACCCAGCCCAACGCTGCCCCGAGTCCGGGCGAAGGCTCGTCGCACAGCGTCGGTGCGACCGAGAGCCGCAGCCGGTCCTGGATGATCTCCTGAGCGCGGCGAATGGATCGTGGATCCCGGCGATCGAACCAGATGGCTTCGCCAAACGACTCGCTGGCCTCGGGGCCTTGGTCCTCCGCGGGCTCGAGGTACAGGATCCCGGTGTGTCGTCCCGGTGTGGCTGGCGGATCGATCAGCATGTTCCTGGGAAACAGCGTGATCCACGCTCGTGACAGATCGGTGGCGCAAGCGAAGACTCTCCGTTGCAGCGCGGCGCTCACCGCGGAGGCTGTGGAGTGAACGCGCCCCCCTCGGCCTCGTCCCTCCGCGTGCCGCTCGCGCGTGGCCGTTGGCCAACCTCTGCCCGCAGTCGACCCCACGCCAGCGGCGCCCCCGTTCCTGGAACTTTTCGTGCCCCGCGCATCCCCGAGCCCCCAGCCCGCCTTGGTGGCCCGCGCGGTTCGAGGGAGACCGGGGTGAAAGGCTCCTGTTCGTGTATCCTGCTGCGACAATGTGCTGCACCTTCTCCCCCGCGAGGCTCTCCAGCACCCTCCTCTATGCCGGCGATGCGCGGTGGAACGGCCTTTACGTCCACGTCCTCGCCTACCAGAACACGGCGTCGACCTCCGGCCCGAACGCCATGATCCTGCCGATTCCGGCCACACGGCTCGGCCCGCAGAACGCGGTCGACACGCGCCCGTTCCGCACCTTCCTCGAGGACATCCGCGAGGCGACGCGCCGGCCGCTCCAGCCAAGCTACGGCCCGCCGCCGTTCGCCGCGCCGCCCGCCGCCCGGGCCGTGGTCTTCGACGTGGGCAGCTATGCGGTGGTGCTCGCCGAGTCGCCGCGCGCGGTGCTCTCCGTCCTCGGGCAGGTCCCGGAGACCAAGCGGCCTGCGCTCAACGACCGCATGCTTCAGGCGTTCGAGGCCTACTACCCCGGCTGGCCGGTGGCGGTCTGTTGCTGGAACGGCAATCTCCAGCCCGAGCCGCTCCTGTGGTGGTACGAGCCCAGGTACCCGGAGTGGCTGTTCGCGCCCGCGCTCGACGCGCACGACGGCAACCCGCCCGATCTCCGGGCGACGGTCGCGGTCGATCACCACATCTCCTTTGGCTCGGCCCTGAAGCCCGAGGGCCAGCCGGTCCGTTACCGCGATGAGGCGGGGGCGCACCGGCCGCTCTTGCCCTCGAGCGTGCACGGCACGAAGCTGCAGTCCCGGATGAGCAACGGCGATTTCTGGTCGCGGCGCGACAAACTCGGCGGGCCGGCGCTGCGTTGCGTGCCGGGCGACAGGGCGGGCGCGCCGATCGCGCTGAACGGCTGGGAGGGAGCTCCACCGCCCTGGCTACCGCCGGAGCCCAGGGTGTGGAACTGGAATCCGCCGCCGCCCCGCCCGCCCATGCCGCCGCCTCCCGACGGAAAGAGGTACTGCTCGACCTGTGACTTCGTGCTCGATGCCTCGGCGAAGCTCTGCAGCACCTGCGGAGCGTGGATCGATGTCGAGGGAGCAACCCATAGCTGAGCTCGGCGGCCACGGGGCACCGCGGCTTCTCGGGTTATCTTCAGGCCGACGCACACGCCATCGAGTACACCAGTTGCCCGCAGGCTGTGGAGTGAACGCGGCCTCCTCGATGCATGGATAAGTTGCTGATACAGCGTCACTTTTCCAGGAGGGATGCGGATCGCGTAAGGTGCTCCATGTCAACCAGCGCGTGCAGCGTGGCTGCACGGTGGGACGGCCACCACGAGGGGATTGACCTTCGGATCGCGCTTGGATTTCCTGGCCCCCGTGACGCGCCCCACGATCGACCTCGCGCGCCGGCGCGCGCCTCGAACCTCTCCCGGAGGGTTCCTCTCGCGCGAGACTCGTGACTACTCTTCGCCGCGATGCGAACCCTCCCCCTCTCGCTCGCGGCCGTCTCCACCTCGCTCCTCCTCACCACCGCCGCCCGGGCCGAGATCGTCCCGGTCGCGAACGCCGACGAGCTCCTCGCCGCGCTCGAGGCCGCCGCCGCCGGCGACGAGATCGTCCTCGCCGACGGCACGTACGCGATCCCCGGCGCGGGCTGCAACGCGATGGGCACCGAGGACGCGCCGATCGTCGTCCGCGCGGCGAACCCCCACGGCGCGCGCATCGACCTCGACGCGCTCGAGGGCTTCATCGTCCGCGGCGCGCACTGGCGCTTCGAGGATCTCGACATCCACGGCGCCTGCGCGGACGACAGCAGCTGCGAGCACGCCTTCCACGTCGTGGGCGCCGCCGAGGGCTTCGTCCTGCGCGGCAACCGCATCATCGACTTCAGCTCGCAGCTCAAGGTCAACGCGTCGCTGAGCGACGGCAGCTACGTCATCCCGCACCGCGGCCTCGTCGAGGGCAACGAGATCCGCGACACGTCGCCCCGCGAGACCGACGCGCCGGTCACCAAGCTCAACATCGACACCGGCGACGACTGGGTCGTCCGCGCCAACGTGATCGCCGACTTCCACAAGAACGGCGGCAACGGCATCAGCTACGGCGCGTTCATGAAGAGCGGCGGCAACCGCGGCGTCTTCGAGCAGAACCTCGTCCTCTGCTCCGACGCGGTGCAGACCGGCGGCGTCCGCATCGGTCTCTCCTTCGGCGGCGGTGGCACCGGCAACCAGTACTGCGCTCCGGCCTTCGACGCCGACGTCCCGTGCGACCCGGAGCACACCGACGGCGTGATGCAGAACAACATCATCGTCGGCTGCAGCGACGTCGGCATCTACCTCAACAAGTCGGCGGACACGCGCCTGCTCCACAACACCCTCGTCGCGACGACCGGCATCGACTTTCGCTACGCGTCGAGCACCGGCGAGGCCGACGGCAACCTGGTCAGCGGGCGCATCCGCGGGCGCGACGGCGGCTCGTTCACCGCCGGGACCAACGTCGAGGAGATCGCGCTCGAGACGTTCCTGGCCGCGTATCAGGACCCCGAGGCCGGCGACCTGCGCCTCCTCGGCGACGTCTCGGCGTGGATCGGCGCCGGCACCGCGCGCGCCGACGTGCCGGACGACTACTGCCTGCGCGATCGGCCCGACGGCCCCACCACCCTCGGCGCTCTCGAGCATTCGCTCGGCGGCTGCGCGACGGTGCCTCCGCCCCTCGGCGGCGACTCGAGCAGCGGGAGCGGCGGCGGCCAGGGCGGCGACGATTCCGCGGGCTCTGGCGGCGGCGCCGGCACCGGTGGCGGCCCGGGCGGAGACGGCGGCGCAGCGAGCGGCGGCAACACAAACGGCAGCGGCGGCGCGACGGCCTCGGGGGGTCCGGGCGCGACGAGCGGAGCCGGCGGCAGCGGCGACGGCGCCGCCGCCGAGGACGACGGCTGCGGCTGCCGCGTCGTCGGTGCGCCGGAGACGAGCGGCCGGACGGGCCACGGGGCGTTCGCGGCGCTCGTCGTCGCGGCGGCGGTCGCGGCGCTTCGCGGGGGCCGCCCCGAGCGCCACAGGCCGTGATATTCCCCGCAGGCTGTGGAGTGAACGCGGCCTCCTCGATGCATGGATGAGTTGCTGATACGGTGTCACTTTTCCAGGAGGGATGCGGATCTCTTCGCGCCTGTCGGAGAGCTGCGCCTCATCCACCTGACGCATCTGCCGATCCAGGGCGATCAGCTCCAGCCCCACCGTGCTCAACCCCATGTGCCCCAGGAGCTCCGTGGAAACGTGGGTGACCGTTCAATGCCGTTCTCATCGGAGAAACTGTACATGGAGCAGATCACGCCAATAGCGCCAGCGCCATCGACTCCCGCCGATACTCCCGAGCCACCCCCGATTCAGGGCCCCTTGGCAGCAGTGCTGGGTCCGCGGTGAGGGAACGGACGGCACAGGCGGCATTATCAATCTGACGACAGGTTCTGGAGACTTCGGGGACGTGCCTCCGGAACCGAGAGATTCCGAGGAGCCAACCGAATGCAAGAACACGGAGCCGAGTCGCCCGGACCATGACGCTCCGTCGCAGGCTGACGCTCCGTCGCAGGCTGACGCTCCATATGAAGCGGGCCTAAAGGTGATCGGCTGTGTCGCTGCGATCTTGATGAGAAGCAAGCGGGTAATTCGAGGAGACACGTGATGGAAATTGAGAAACTGCTGGTCGATTTCTACAACGGTGCACGCATGGTTGAAGTTGTTGCCGCGTGGGCTTATGTGGTTGCGAACCGACAGATGGTTCTTGAAAATCTCGCGTCGTTCGAGAGGGCATACGAGCAGCTCGTCGAGCTTCATGCAGCGGGCAAGCTCGGCGTCGGAACGGCCGATTTCTCAGCGGGGAACCTGGGGGTGGTCAAGCGAATCAACCAGCTGATCGAGCCAGGATTGGATAGTAGCGAAGCGTGTCAAGCGGCTCAAGAGATACATGATTTGGCTGAACGATGCGCGCGAGCATTGAGAGGAAATGATAGGGTGTAGCTCTCGCCCTGACACTGCTCATCCGGTCGGCGGAGCGCGGCGCGCGGCGCGCGGCGCGGGCCGCCGTATCCCCCTGGTTGAGCTCGACCATGATGCAGGCAGCGGAGCCATCAATCGCCCGCTCGGTGTGGGGAGCCGCGCCGAGCGCTGGCACGAGCGTCAACAGGAGGTCAGGAGACGCATGAGCCACGACGGCCGCCTGTTACGTGGGCGAGTGTGCGCTCAATTTTCAGCGGCAGCGGTAGCTGGCCCTGGTGGCGCGGCGGCTGCCTCGGGCGGTGCCGGCGCTTTGGGCGGCGGCGGGCGATCGTCGAGAGCGCCGGACCATCGCTCGGGAGGAGGCGCCGACGGCGCGGCCGCGTGCGCAGAAGCTATGGATCCCGGCGGAGCAAACGGGAGGTCCCACGTGGACGACGGCGGCGCCCCGGACGTGACGAGCGCCGTGGCTGCCTTCCGCGGGCCCGTGGGCACCGGGGCCAGCACGGCGCTTCGTGTCGGCGCCGGAGGCAGCGGTTTGTCGCTGTCGGCCTGGCCTCGAGCGCGGCCGACTACGAGGATCGAGTCGGTGAGCCCGCCCATGGTGTTCGCGTAGTTGTACCGCTGCACCACCATGCCGGCGATCTCGGCGTGCCGCCCGGAGACCACGCCCTTCGTGGCGCCGACGACGACGAAGTAGACCCACCCGGCGGCGGTGCCCATGGTTCCCCAGTGGAGCTCGCCGTCCTTCCGGATCTGGTTCACGCGGCCGTAGACGTTGATCATCCTCCCGCGGGCGCCGCCGATGTCCTTGTCGGCCTCGCCCTGGGTGGTCCAGTCGAGCTTCTTCAGCTCGGCGATGCCGCACTCCTCCAGCTGGAGCGCCGCGGCGGCAACGGCCACGGCGCTGAGCTGCTCCCCGTCCGTGCCGCCCTTGGCCGCGACGTGCGCGCCCCACGCATGGCTCAGCCGGCGCAGCTCCTCCCGCTCGCGCTCGTGGGCACCGGCGGCGATGATGCCGTCTACCTGGGCCTGCGGGCACGCTGAGCCCAACATGCACGCCCGGACGGCGGAGGCCCGGTCCTCCGGCTTCGCCCCGGCGTACTGCGCCTCGTAGATGGCGCGGATGCCGACCGCTGGGTCCTGGGTGGGCACCGGCGGCGGGGGCGGCGCGCTGGGTGGCGGGGGCGCGCCCCGCTCGATGTAGGTGTTGCTGGCCGGCTCGGTGCCGCGCGCGCCTGTGACGGCTACCGCGCCGAGCGTCACCGCGATCCCGCCGAGGAGCGTGAGCCCCAGGTATTGGCGGACCCCGAGCGGCTGCCTCTTCGGCACACGGAGCGCCGCGGCGCACGCTGCGCAGTGTTTCTCGCCGGCCGGCGCTCGCATGTCGCACCGGGCGCACCTGTTCTCCACCGCCTCCATCGTCCCAGGCTATGAGCCGCGACGGAGCGTCGTCTACTGAACACGTGGAGCGCCTATCGCTTGACCAGAGTGCCGACCTGGGCAATAGGCGATCTGCTGGGCCACGTGCGCTCGGAGTGCGAGCGCGAACGGCGACCCGCAGCAAAGGCCCCGGCGCTGTATCCGCAGCCCGCGGCGTGACCGCCGAAAGAAAGGCTTCGACGAAAAGAAAGAGCGCGGCGCGCGGCGAGCGCGGCGCGGGCGCCCTCCTCGGGCACACTGGCGCGGAGGTCGAGGCGGACGTCGGCGAGCTCGGCGCGGCCGTCGTCCGCCTCGATCCGAGCTCGGGCACGTCTCCAGCCACGGCGGCCGTGGCTGAGCCGGCCTCCAAGAAGGACGCGCGGAGGCGCGTTATCACGGGCCGCAGCACATCACGGCCGTTTCACTGCGCTCCAGCTTGCCGCTCGCGATCGTGGGATCCGTCGAAGGGGCGCAGGTGCCAGGCTCGTTCTGTGTCCAAACGGACCGCATCGCCGCAATCTCTCCGTCGATCTCCGGCGTACAAATCGGATAATCCGCGTTGGAAATAGCGACAGAGCCAACCTTGTCAACGCAGTCCTCATCACTGTACAGCGCGGTTTGCACGGTGCACTTTCCCCCGCGTGGCGCGCCGCATGAGCACGGGGTACAGGTGCGAGTGTCCGTGTAGACCGGGAACTCGAAACGCGCCTGTCTTCCTCGCCAGCATTCTCCATTGTCTTGTGGAAGGTAACACACGCTGAAGACCGCGGGGATGATCTCGCTCGTGCCTGGAAGGCAAGCTCGGACGAAGCTCAGAGTCTTTCGCGACGGTGCGGGTACTGGCGCGACGGGTGAGCAATCAGCGAGCGCCGGCGGCTCGAACGTCACGGAAACATAATCGCCGCTCGTCACCGAGGAGGGGCCCGCCTTGCACGCACCGTCCCAGGAGGCGCCGCCATCGAGCGTCACGACGGGGGCGCCCCCGGGGCAACTCGACGAATTGGCGAACACCTCCGACGGTCGCACGCAGGCCGCCGGCATACACTCACATGGCTCGCATTGATCCGGTTCAGGATCCTCACCCCAGTCCGTCCACCCTTCCCACAGGATCTTGCCATCCGGATCGCAACTCAGTGCGTTTTCCTGGGAGCCGCTGTAGAACAGAATGAGCTTGCTCGGGTCCCGCTCTGGTAGGTCGTCGTCGGAGACCGGCGAGTAACAGCCGATGAGTGCCACCGTGGCCAGTGTGTAGAACGTAACCGTTCGCATCGTGCGCCTCATCCTTTGCTTCGGTCGGTCTTCATCCAGAGAAGGACGCGCGGCGACGTGCTTCTAGTGGTTGCAGCAGTACACGCGCGTTTCACCGCGCTCCAGCTTGCCGCTCGCGATCTTGGAAGCCGTCGAAGGGGTGCAGGTGCCAGGCTCGTTCTGTATCCAGGCGGACCGCATCGCCGCAATCTCTCCATCGATCTCCTCCGTGCAAATCGGATGATCCGCGTTGGAAACAGCAACAGATCCAACCTCGCCCGAGCAGTCTTCTCCCCTGTACAGCGTGGTTTGCGCGGCACACTTTCCTCCGCGTGGCGCGCCGCACGAGCACGGGGTGCACGTGCGCGTGTCCGTGTAGACCGGGAACTCGAAACGCGTCTGGTATTTACGCCAGCATTCTCCATTGTCTTGCGGGAGGTAACAGCGGCGAAAACCCGTGGGGATCATCTCGTCTGAACCTGGAAGGCAAGCACGGACGAAGCTCATCTTCTTTCGCGACGGTGCGGGTACTGGCGAGACAGGTTGACAATCGGCGAGCGCCGCCGGCTCGAGCGTCACGGAATCGTAGGAGCTGCTCGCCACCGAGAAGGCGCCGGCCGCACATGCCCCGTCCCAGGAGTCGCCACCGGTGAGCGTGAGGATGGAGTTGCCACCGGGGCAACCCGACCTGCGCGCGGACACCTTTGACGGTCGAACGCAGGCTGCCGGCGTACACTCACATGGCTCGCATTCGTCCGGCTCAGGATCCTCATCCCACGCTGTCCACCCTTCCCACAGGAGCTCGCCATCCGCGTCGCACCTCGGTGCCCTTTCCTGCCGGCCGCCGAAGAGCAGAATGAGCTTGGTCGGGTCCGGATCCGGTAGGCCGTCGTCGGGCACCGGCGAGGAGCAGCCGAGGAGTGCCAGCGTGGCCAATGTGTATGACGCAGCCGTTCGCATCGCATGCCTCATCCTTTGCTTCGGTCACTCTTCATCCGTGATGGTATGCTCGGTGCAGCAGAACACGCGTGTTTCGCCGCTCTCGATCCTGCCACCGACATAGGAAATGTTCTCCGTCGGCGGGCAAGCCCCAGGCTCTTCGTGCGCGAGGATCACATGTGCCGCTGCCAGCGGCGAGTTCGGTTGTGTATCGATGCACAGTGCGTGGGCCTCGACGCCGTTGACCAACGTCATCAGATCGGAGCAGCCTGTGTCGCGGAAGAGCAGCACATCCGCCAAACACCTTCCACCCGCTGGATCTCCGCAAGCGCATGGAGTGCATGTCCGAGCGTCGCTGATCCTCTCCTGGAACTCGAAGCGACCGGAGAAGCCTCGCGGGCATGACCCATCACCATCGGGCGCGATGCACGCCAATCCGTCGAACTCGGGAAAATCTCCTGGGACCCACGGGCAAGCGCGCGCAAATTTCCCGCTAAGGGGAGGCGGACCGAACTGCTGCAGGGGCTCGCACCGGGAGGCCACCGTTGGCGGAGCGAGGGTGATGGCAGCGAGCGCCTCATCCGGGATGCGCGGTTCGGCCTCGATGCATTCCCCTCGTTGATGCATTTCGGTGTCGAGGGTGACCGGGATCCCCTCGTCTGCGCACAGGTTCGACTCGTGGGCCGTGAACTCGGACGGCAGCACGCAGGGGGCAGGTCCACAACTGCACGTCCCGCACTCTCTCTGAGGGCTCGCAGACACATCGGCCCATCCTTCCCAATAGTCCAGCCGGCCCCGGGGACAGGATGGAGGGTTCGGATCCGGTCCAGACCAAAGCCATACCGTGTGATCCTCGGTTCGTGGTTCGGGAATGTCGAGGCCTTCACCGCAGCCGAGCAGCGCAGCCGTGCCGAGAGCAAAATAGGGTGTTGATCGCATCGTGAACCACTCCCCCTGGCTCAGTACTTGTGCGGCCCGCAAACGACGAGCCTGTTACAAACATCGCCATCATCGCCGTCCTTCGACGGCGTCTTCATGGCTTGCCGCGGGAAGGCGGCCTGGCGGTTCGTGACGGAGCGATGTGCGACGGGCGGCGGCGCTCGCGGTGCATCGGACGGCCGCGGGGGAGGCGGTGGGGTGGCTCGGAGGGCCGCACGCTGGACGACCCGCGCCAGGCGCGGCGCAGCTCTGGGGGGGGACTGCTCCCTCCGGAGGACGAGCGCTCCCGCGCTCCCGAGCAAGAAGGCGAGCGCGAGCAGGGCGCTGAGCCGGCGCGTGGGGGAGCGTCGCCCTGGGGTGCCGCTTGAACGCAGAGGGGGCGAAGGCGCCGGCGCTACCGACAGCAGCGGAGAAGGGGGAGGGGTCGAGGGCGTCGGCTGGACCGGCAGCCGCGGAGCGAGATCCGGTAGCTCGGGCGCCGGAGGCGCCGGCGGTACGACCGTGGGCGCGTAGATGGTGTGGTCCCGCGCGTCCCGCGGCGGCACCGCGCTCTTGAGCGTGTCGGGCGTGTCGGGAGGGCGCGACGCGGCGAGCGGCGGCGCGTGGGGAGCGTGGTCCTGCGCGTCCCGAGGCGGCGCGCTCCTGGCCGTGTCGGGCGCTTCGGAGGGGCGCGGCGTGGGGAGCGCGCTGGCTCGTCCCACCTGTTCACCCGAGCCGAGCGGCTCCGCCTCGTCCTCCACGGAGATCGGCGCTCCCTCGTCCGGCTTGCATCGAGCGCCGGATGGCTCGGCGAAGATGTCCACGTTGGGAGCGGCCGGCGGCTCGCCGAGCTCTCCCCATTCGCGGGCGAAGGGAGTCAGAACAGCGAGCATCGTTCGGATGCTCGGCTGCCGTCGCTCGGGGTTCTCCGCAAGGGAGTCCGTCATCATCCCCCGAAGCTCCCGAGGCAGCCCGACGGGAAAACTCGTGGGCTCGATCCACGTCGAGAGGGGGCGTTTGCACAAGAGCTCATACATGATGGTGCCGAAGCCGTAGACATCCGCGCGAAGTCCCAGGCGCCCACCGGAGAAGAGCTCCGGTGGTAGATACCCGTACGGGTCTTGACGAGCATCGTCTGAGCCGAGCTGAAAGAGCCGCACAAAGCCGAAGTGCGTTATCGCATATCGGCCGTCACCCACGACGAAGACCCGGTCAGGACTGAGGGCACCATGGATCATGGAGAGCTCATGAGCGCGCTCGAGACAGCGGCCAATGGCGATCAGCTCCTGGAGCGCGGCCGGCCCGAGATCGTACCCGCGCGCGGCGTCGAGGAGCGGGACCGCGTCGCTGAGAACGGGGGTCGCTGCCCACGCGACGGAGCCGCGCACCCCCCCGTAGAGCACGCGCACGACCTCCGGGACCTCGTCGGAGAGGCGCTGCAGGCGCGCGATCTCCTCAGCGAACGCGCCCTCATCAAGGCCCGTGCCCTCGTGGACGTGCAACCAGACGAGGTCTCCCTTGTCGCCACCCTGTCGCGCGAGGAAGTGACGGACCAGGCCGCGTTCCTCGTTGAGCAGCTCGTGGCCTTCCCAGATCTCGCCGGCGGCTACCATACAAGCTTGACCTCCGCGCCGGCGCCTCGCGGGCGGATCTCGGCCTTCCGCGGCCAGACGACATAGACGACCGTCGCGGCGCCGAGCGTTGCGCCGGCGACGAGCGCAGCCGAGCCGAAGCCACCGAACAGGCTCGCTCGAGTGTCGGCCGCGTGGGCGTCGTCGTGAAAGCGGCGGAACTGCGCGCTACTCGGGCGCATCGAGCCGTCGGTCATGCGAGCCACCTTGGCGGCCGCTTCACTCTCCGCGGCGTCGCCGGCGACGTGAAGCCCGACGCCCGCGCCGAGCAGGGCCGCCGAGGCGGCCGCGCCGGAGCCGATGATCCAGGGGTTCGGCTTGGAGCGCGCCGGCACGACCGCAGCCGGTACAGGGGCTCTTGAGGCGGAAGCCTTCGGGGCCTCGAAGGCGAGCGAGACGCGCCGCGAATCGCCTGCCGCCACCTTCACGAGCGCATGGGCTACCTGTCCCTGCTTCCCCGTCGCCGTGACCTCGTGCTGTCCAGGCGTGACGAAGACCGGGGCGCCCACGCTCACCTCGCGACCGTCGACGAGCAGCCGCGCCGTGTCCGGGGGGAGGCTGACGTGGAGCGTTGCCACGCGCTGCCGAACCGCCGCGAGATCGGCGTGCCTCTGCTCGTAGCGGCGGCGCTCGAGCTCGTTGGTCGGCGCGGGCATCTGCTCGACGCACTGGGAGAGCTCGGCCATGGCCTCCTCGAGGCGGTCGAGGCGCAAGTCGAACTGTCCGAGCTGACACACGGCCATCGGAGAGGGATCGAGGACGTTGATCCGCGCCCAGTACTCGCGGGCGCGCGGGAGATCGAGGCGCTTGGTGGCCTTCTCGGCCTCATCGATGAGCTCCTGGACCTCTCGGGAGCGTGGGGAAGGCTCCTCGGCTTGGAGGGGGAACGTGGAGGCAAGGATGGTAGCCAGGGCCGCCGCTTGCCGCAGATGGACCAGTGGATTAGACGCATGCACGGTTCACCTCGGGGCTACGAGGGGGACCACAACGCCGCGCTGGCCCAATCCAGCGCGGCGTTGCTCTTCATACCACCGTGACAGGTGCGGCCGGGCGCGCAGAAGCGCCGCGCGTCCCGCGCGATGTTTCAGCGATGCATTGCGCACGAGCGACGAAAATTCTCTCTGCGGACCGCAAAAAGCACCGCGACGGGTGACGGCTCCAGTCCCGGTCGTGACCGCGCGAGGGGGCGGTGCTCTGCATAGGCTTCAGAACAAGGCGATCGGCGCATGGAAGGCTGCGCGGCCGGCTCAGCCGTCGGCCGGCTTGGCGCAGCGCCTGCTGCCGCGTTCCCGCGGGGCCGCGCTGCCATGCCGGGGGCGCCACGGAGCTCGCCCCGCGCTCCGGCTCGGCAGCGCGGCCGAGGGAGCGCCCGTCGCCGTCGGCGTCGATCCAGAGCGGCGCGGTGGCGAGCTGGACGCGCTGCTCGCTGGATTGACCGGTGCGCTGCCGAGGGGCTCTCGACCCCTCCGGCCGCTCGTTTGGATGCCCCCCGCGCGGTCTCGACCCATCGTGGAGGCTCCTCTTGAGCCGATGGCCTGGTCGGTACCACGCCGTTTGTATGAAAAATTCATTTCTTTCGATCGTGACCTGTTCCCTGGCCGAAAAGATCCTTCGCGATGGGTCGCGACCTTTCCGCGGCCTCGTAACGAGCGCCGGCGATGGTCGTGACCTCCGTGGCACCTCCTTTTCAGGCGGCCGGGTTGGTCTCGATCCGTCGCAAACCTGCGGGCCGCATGACGAGCTCTGCCGCGTCGCCGTCTCCTGACCGGAGACTCTGCACCCCGGACGAGGAGGCCTTTGCGATGTTGAAGCACTCCAACCCTGCCGCATCGTCTCAGGAATCCTGGCAGGATCTCTGACCCGCGGTTCTAGGGCCCCTTGGCAGCCGCGCGCGCCTCCTCGACCCGGCGCACGCAGGCCTCCCGGCTGGCCCCGGCGGCGGCCTCGGACACGCGCAGGAGCTCCATCCTCCGGTCGAGCGGCATGCAGTAGGTGGTCGCGGCCCACAGCTTCGGGTCGTCGACGCCGCGGAGCTCCTCGAGATCGGTCCACACCCGCACCACCCTGTCGTCCGCCGCGGCGACGATCCGCTGGCCATCCGGGCTGAACGCCACGGCGTTGATCGGCGAATCGGAGGCGCGGAGGACCAGCGGCTCGCCCGTGCCGTCGGCGTTCCACACCCGCACGGTGTTGTCCTGCGCTCCGGTGGCGATGCGCTTGCCGTCGGGGCTGAACGCCACCCCCAGCACCCAGTGCTCGTGACCGCGGAGGACCAGCGGCTCGCCCTTGCCGTCGGCGCTCCACACCCGCGCGGTCCTGTCCCACGACGCGGTGGCGATGCGCTGGCCATCAGGGCTGAACGCCACCGCGTTGATCCCGCCGTCGTGACCACGAAAGACGGTCGGCTCGCCCGCGCCGTCGGCGCTCCACACCCGGGCGGTGTTGTCCGACGACCCGGAGACGATGCGCTTGCCGTCGGGGCTGAACGCCACCGAGTAGATCCGATCCTCGTGACCGCGGAGGACGAGAGGCTTGCCGGTGCCGTCGGCGTTCCATACCCGCACGGTCCTGTCCCATGACCCGGTGGCGATGCGCCGGCCATCGGGGCTGAACACCGCCGAGTAGACCTGATCCTCGTGACCGCGGAGGACGAGGGGCTCGCCGGCGCCGTCGGCGCTCCACACCCGCACGGTCTTGTCGGCGGACCCGGTGGCGATGCGCTGGCCATCGGGGCTGAACGCCACCGAGTTGACCTCGTCGCCGTGACCGCGGAGGACGAGCGGCTCGCCGGTGCCGTCGGCGTTCCACACCCGCACCGTCCTGTCCAGCGACGCGGAGGCGGCCCGCCGGCCATCGGGGCTGAACGCCACCCCGTAGACTCGATCCGTGTGGCCGCGGAGGGCGATGGGCTCGCCCGTGCCGCCGGCGTCCCACACGCGCGCGGTCCTGTCGTGAGACGCGCTGACGAGGCGGTGGCCGTCGGGGCTGAACGCCACGGAATAGATCAGATCGTCGTGACCGCGAAGGACGAACGGCTCACCCGTGCCGTCGGCGTTCCATATCCGCACCGTCTCGTCCTGCGACCCGGTGGCGATGCGCTTGCTGTCGGGGCTGAACGCCGCCGAGTAGACCCGATCGGTGTGGCCGCGGAGGACGAGGGGCTCGCCCGTGCCGTCGGCGTTCCACACCCGCACCGTCCTGTCCCAGGACGCGGTGACGATGCGCTGACCATCGGGGCTGAACGCCACCGAATAAACCCGATCGGTGTGGCCGCGGAGGACGAGGGGCTCGCCCGTGCCGTCGGCGTTCCACACCCGCGCGGTGCGGTCCTGCGCCCCGGTGACGATGCGCTCGCCATCGGGGCTGAACGCCGCCGCATAGACCTGATCCGTGTGGCCGCGGAGGACGAGGGGCTCGCCCGTGCCGTCGGCGTTCCACACCCGCGCGGTCCTGTCGGCCGACGCGGTGACGATGCGCTCGCCATCGGGGCTGAACGCCGCCGACTGGCCCCAGTCCTCGTGACCGCGGAGGACGAGGGGCTCGCCCGTGCCATCGGCGTTCCACACCCGCGCGGTCCTGTCAGCCGACGCGGTGACGACGCGCTCGCCGTCGGGGCTGAACGCCGCCGAATAGACCACATCCGTGTGGCCGCGGAGGACGAGGGGCTCGCCCGTGCCATCGGCGCTCCACACCCGCGCGGTCCTGTCCCAGGACGCAGTGACGATGCGCTTGCCGTCAGGGCTGTAGTCCGCGTCCAGCACCCCGTCCGGGTGGACGAGCACCGCGCGCGAGATCCTGCTGTACAGCGCCCAGCGCGCGAGGACGGCCCACCCCCGCGGCTCGTCGGGCGGCTCGACCTCGCGCAGGAGCGCGAGCACGCTCGTGGGGTCGGCTTGCAGCTCGCGCGCCGCGGCCACGCGGGTGGCGTTGCGCGCGCGCAGGGCCTCCCGATCGGCGCGCGTGGCCTGCTGGTCGGCGCGGAGCGCCAGGTACGACACCGTGACCGCGAACGCCGTGAGCGCGGCGATCACGCCCGTGGTGAGCCGCCGGCGCAGGCGGCGCGCCCGCTCGCAGTGGGCCACGACGGCCAGGAGGTAGCGCTCCTCGCGGCCGCCGAGCCCGGCGCGCCACTCGGCCCCCTGCTCGGCGCGGCGGCGCGCGTACCAGGCCCGGGCGTCCTCCGCCGCACGATCGCGCCAGAGCAACCCCTCGGCCTGCCCGCTCGCCTCCCACTGCTGGGCCGCGGCGCGGAGCCGGGCCAGGAACTCGGCGTCTTGCTCGCTCTCGGCGAGCCACTGCCCGAGCCTCGCCCACCGATCGATCAAGGCATCGTGCACGAGCTCGACGGTCGTGCCCTCGCGCTCGCCGCCGGTCTCGATGAGCAGGAGCCGCGCGCCGGCGAGGTGCTGGACCACCTGCGCGATCGCCTGGGCGGCGTCCCCCTGGCCGTCCCGCGCGAGCTCGCGGAGCTCCTCCATGCGCACGACGGCGCGCGTGCGCTCGGGCGTCACGAGGCGCAGGAGCACCGCCCGGGCCAGCTGCTGCTCGGCGAGCGGCAGCGCCGAGAGCACCGCGTCCGCGTGGGCGGACAGGGCGCCGGCCACGCCGCCGAGCCGCTCGTAGCTGTCCCGCGTCAGGATCCGGCGCTCGCGATCCCGCGCCTCCCACAGCTTCGCGGCCGTGAATTGCAGGAGCGGCAAGGGGCTCCGGGTGCTCTCGAGCGTGCCCAGCATGTGCGCGACCATCTCCGCGGTCTCGAACCGGTGACCGGTCGCCTCGGTGGGCCGCGTCAGCGCCTCGCGCAGGCCGTCGCGCGCCATGGGCGGCAGGAACAGGAGCCCGCGGGTCACCTCGGTCATGAAGTGGTGGTCGTCGGCGATGCGATCGAGGAAGTCCGAGCGGAGGGCGAGCAGGACGCGCAGCGGCGACGAGGCGTCGTCGGCCGCGCCCGCGAGGCAAGCGACGAACGCCGCCCGCACCTCGGCGGCGACGCCGAGCGTGTAGAGCTCCTCGAACTGATCGACGAAGAGCAGGATGCGGTGCCTCCTCCCCTCCCGGCGACAGCGCGCGCGCAGCCGGGCACCCAGGCGGCCCGGCTGGGCCTGCAGCGTGGCGACGAGCGCGTCGTGATCGGGGAGCTCGGACGAGCTCGTCGCGCCGGCGGACTCCGCCTCGGCGACCTGCGCGAGCACGTCGACGAGCGCCGACAGCGGGCGGTGCCCCGGGCGCAGGATGAACGCTTCCCAGCGGTCCCCCGAGCGCTTCAACGCCGGGATCACCCCCGCGCGGACGAACGACGACTTGCCCGCCCCCGAGGGCCCGGCGACGGCGACGAGCTGCTGGTTGCGCAGCCGCGTCACGAGGGCGGCGACCTCGCGCTCGCGGCCGAAGAAGCGCGGGGCGTCGGCCTCCTGGAACGCGGCGAGGCCCGCGAACGGGTTCTCGTCCTCGCCCAGATCGAGCGCCGTTCGACCGGGCAGGAGGGCCTCGAGCTCGGCGAGGAGCTCCCTGGCCGAGCCGACGCGCTCGTCCGGGCGCTTCTTCAGGCAACGGTCGATGAGGGCGCCGAGCGCGCCCACGTCCGAGCGCCGCTCGCTGGCGAGCGGCATGGGGAGCTCGAAGTTCACGATCTCGACGAGCCGCGCGGCCGAGAACGGGTCGAGCGGGTGCGCCCCCGTGACGAGCTCGTGGAGGATGATGCCCACCGCCCAGAGGTCGGCGCGAGCATCGATGTCCCCGCCCCGCAGCTGCTCGGGCGACATGTACCTGGGCGTGCCGAGGACCGTGCTTTGCCCGTTCGGCCGAGCCCCTCCCGCGAGCACCCTCCGCACCCCCGTGAACATCGAGATCTTCTCGGCCTCGATCTGCTTGGCGATGCCGAAATCGAGCACCTTGATGGCCCCGGTGTCCTCCAGGAGGATGTTCTCCGGCTTGAGATCGCGGTGCACGATCCCGAGCTCATGCGCGCAGATCAGCGCGCGGACCACGGGGATCATGAGCTCGACGGCCAGGCTGGGCGACAGGGGGCCGGGCGGCGTGTGCGAGACGGGCGACCCGGGCGCGCTGGGGTGCTCGCGATGCGCCATCCACTCGCGCAGCGTGCGACCCTTGACGTACTCGAGCACGAGATAGGGATGTCCGTGGATCTCGTCCACCTCGTGGATGACCACGATGTTCTCGTGCCGGCAGCGCGCCGTGGCCCGCGCCTCGGCCAGGAAGCGGCTGGTTCCTTGCCAGCTGTGCTCGCGGAGGAGCTTGATCGCGACAAGGCGGCCGAGCCGCGTGTCGCGGGCCAGCAACACGACCCCCATGCCGCCCTGGCCCAGCTTGCGGATGATCTCGTAGTGCTTGATGGTGTCGCCGACGTCCGGGGGCACGAAGCCCCCGAGGGCGTCCGCCGGCGTCGTCGGCGCCTCCTCCGTGGGCGGCGTGAGCGCGGGAGGCGTGAGCCCGACCATCTCCGGCGTCTCCACCTCCTCGGGGGGCGCGTCCGCCGCGGGCTGCTCGGGCTGCCGCCGCGCCGGCGCCCCCGAGCCCCCGCTCTCTGCCGTCTCCCCGCCGTGGGGCACGCCGAGCTCGACGGCGCCTGCCCGGCGGAGCCCGCCCGGCTCGCAGGCGTCGAGCTCGCGCAGGAGGCCCTCGGCCGTGATGGCCCGCTCGCCGGCCTTCTCTGTCGTCGCCCGCCGCAAGATCGCGCCGACCGGGTGCCCGAGGAGGGCGGGAGGGATCCGGACCGGCCCGCGGCTCTCCTGCTGGAGACCCTCCCTGTCCGGAGGGCTGGTCCGGTCCACGCGCCTGCCGGCGAGGCACTCGAGGAACATGAGCCCCCAGGCGTACAGATCCGAGCGCGGCGTCGGCGAGAGCCCCTGGAGCTGCTCGGGCGCTGCATAGTCCAGCGAGCCCAGGGGCTCGGTGCCCGAGGGGGGCGCTCCGCCCCGGCCGCTCCGCAGGCGCGCGGCCACGGCGGCGAGGCCGAAATCGAGCACCCGCGCGTCGCGCCGCCCCGCCGAGGGCACGATCATCACGTGGCTCGGCCTGAGCGCCCCGTGAACGATGCCCTGCCGGTGCGCGCAGGCCAGCGCGCCGAGGACCTGCCGCATCAGGTGCCGCGCTTCCTGCAGATCGAGCGCGCCGTGCTCCGCGAGCAGCTCGGCCAGGCTCTGCCCGGGCACGAGCTCGCAGACCGTATAAAGCTGCCCTGCGTCCGTCTGCCCCCAGTCGATGAGCCGGACGATATTGGGGTGCTGGAGTCGCGCGCAGCCACGCATCGCTTGCAGGGCGCGCGCGCGGTCGCCGCGCGCTGGATCCGCGGGATCTCCGTCCGGGGCGAGGGGCATCAGCGTGAGGGCGATCGGCTGCCCGCTGTCGATCTGTCGCCCGGCGTAGATGGCGCCGAGGCTGCTCTCCCGGAGCAGGGAGAGGAGCTCGTAGCGGCCCTGGAACACCATCCCTGGAGCGAGAGTCTCCCGGTTCATCGCAACCCCTCCGGTGGCGGCCGCCTCCCCGCGGCGGCTTCGGACGGAAGGCGCCGCACCACGAGAGCATCGCGACGATCGCGGCTGTCGAGCTCGTTCAGCGCGCGCGCCGGCAGAGCTCGACGATGTGGTCAGTCCGATGCTCGGGCGGCCGATGTCGCTGCCCACCATTTCATAGAGTGGCCCCCGCGCGTCGTCCGGCGCCGGCGTGCTGCCAGCGCGTCGAGCGCAGCGCCGGGCGGGCGGCCCGCGCGCTGGCAGCGCGTCGAGCGCAGCGCCGAGCGGGCGACCCGACCCACGTTGACGACGCCGCGGCAGATCGCTAGACGGCGTGCCGATGCCCGAGCCGTCCGAGACCCCTTTCGACCTGCTGGGCGGCGAGCCGGCGGTGCGCCGGCTCGTCGAGCGCTTCTACGACCTGATGGCCCGCGACGAGCCGGCGCTCGCGCGCCTCCATGTGTGCGACGAGCGCGGCCAGGTCTCGCGGGAGAGCCGCGACCGCTTCGCGCTCTTCCTGATCGGCTGGCTGGGCGGCCCGCAGGACTACATCGCGGCGCACGGCCACCCGCGGCTGCGGATGCGCCACGCCCGCGTACCTGTCGATGTGGCAATGCGCGACGCCTGGCTGCGGTGCATGCGCGCGGCCATGGCCGAGCTCGGCGTGCCCGCGGAGCTCCACGCTTTCCTCGACAAGCGCTTCGGCGAGGTGGCGGACTTCATGCGCAACCGACCGGGCTGAGCCGGTCTGCGCCCGTCGGGTGAGCGCCCGCCGCGGCTGGCGCGGGTGTTGCAATCAAGCTCACCATGAAGAAGCAGAAGAAGAATCCGCCGGCGAAGACGACGACCCCGCAGGAGGCGCCGGCCCCGGTCGTCGAGAGGAAGGCGACGGAGTCCTCCGAGGGCGATCCCGTCGGCGGTGCTGCCAAGGGCGCGCTCGTCGGGGGTCTCCTGGCAGGCGGCGGCGGCGCGGCCGTCGGGGGCGCAGCCGGCCTGATCGGCGGCGTGCTGGACGACGGCGACGACGACGACTCCGGCTGGTAGTCAGACCACCGACACGTTGCGACACGTCGATCGAGCGAGAGACGAACCGCCAAGGCGCCAAGAGCGCCAAGACAGCGTTCTATTTCCTGGCGCCTTGGCGGCTCGAAATGCTGCTCTCTCCCGGCGATTTCAACACGTTTGTCGCTCTGGCCAGAGCGCCGATCCGCTTGAAGACCGAGAATGAACCACAGTGGACACCGAGTCGCACGGGATGAGCGCTCGTGGGCCGCGGCACTGAATAAGGCCCCGTCGATGCATGGGTCGATTATCGACACATCGTCACTTTTCCACGAGAGTGAACGAATTTGACGGATCTGAGTTCTATGATCGAACCCATGCGCGCAACGTGACTGTACGGAGAAGCCGCAGCACGGACGCTTCACGGCAAACCACGGCAAACCACAGCAAACCAGGCCAATCGCAAACGGTCACGACTAAGAAAAGAGTCTTGACATTCTCCTCCTGTTTGTGAGAATGCTCTAATCTACCTTGGCGGTCAGGGCCGCTTCGGCCGGCGCCGCAGCCGGTTGCACGATCGCTCAAGGGTCGACTCCGAGTGGGCTACTGCCGGGGTCACTTGCTTCTTACGGCTGCACGTCCGAGTTGTTCTTGCTTTCTCTGAGTTGATGCTCGGCCCCATCACACGGGGTGTTCGCATGTGAGCATCCGTCCGACAAAACATCGTGATTGCCAGGCATGTGGTCGGCGCAGGCCCGCGTGTGGTTCTGTAAACACCGGGATGACCGGGATCACGGCACGCTGGTCGGAAATTTTGAACTTTAACCGATAGAAGATCGGAGGGATCGCAGGCGTCTCGATGGTTCACAACTCCATCTCAAGCAGAAGCCCGCGATTCAACCGGTCCGAACATGGAGAAACCTTAAATGCGCATCGTTCCCTTACTTGGCTACCTCTCCGCTTCGATCGCATGCAGCCTGCTGGCGTGCAGCGTTGACAGCATCGTGGACGAGGACATCGAGCTTCTGGACTCCGCGTTGAACAGCCCGGACGGCACGCTGTCCGCGGATGTCGCGCTTCAGTCGCAGTGGTCGGGTGGCTACTGCGCGAACGTGACGGTCAAGAACATCAGCCAGCAGAACACCACCAGCTGGCGCGTGGGGATCGCGCTCAACGGCTCGACGGTGAACAACCAGTGGAACGCGACCTTTGCCTCGTCGAACGGGCAGCTCACCGGCTCGAACCTGGGCTGGAACGGAGCGCTGCGGCCGAGCGCCTCGACGACGTTCGGATTCTGCGCGACCGGCTCCGGCAAGCCCTCTGTCGCGTCGGTCACCGGCAGCGGAGGCTCTAGCACTTCCGCGTCGTCGAGCAGCAGCTCGAGCGCGTCGTCGAGCAGCAGCTCGAGCGCGTCGTCGAGCAGCAGCTCGGGGGCAGGGGGCGCGGGCGGCGCCGGCGGCGCGGGCGGCGCCGGCGGGGCAGGCGGCTCGGGCGGCTCGGGCGGCGGCTCCAGCACGTGCACGTCACCCGACCAGTCGGTCTGCAGCAATCTCACCGGCACCCACTGCGGCTTCACCTTTGAGTACTGGAAGGACTCAGGGAGCGGATGCCAGATCAACACAGCGGATGGCTTCAGCGTCGACTGGAACAACATCAATAATCTGCTGGGTCGTAAGGGTCTGAGGCCTGGGTCAAAGAATCAAATCGTGACCTACGAGGCCGACTACCGGCCGAACGGCAACTCCTACCTGGGCGTCTATGGGTGGACGAAGAGCCCGCTCGTGGAGTACTACATCATTGATAGCTGGGGCAGCTGGCGTCCGCCGGGCGGGGAGGGGCGCATGGGCTCCGTCACAAGTGATGGCGGTACCTATGACATCTATCGGACCCAGCGAGTCAACCAGCCTTCCATCGAAGGCAACAAGACCTTCTATCAGTTCTGGAGCGTCCGCACAGCGAAGCGTACGAGTGGGACCATCTCTGTCGCCAACCACTTCGATGCATGGCAGCGCCTGGGGATGACCATGGGGAACCTGTATGAGGTCTCGATGGTCGTGGAAGGGTATCAGAGCAGTGGGAGCGCTGACGTGAGCGTGTCGATGAAGTGAGCCCTGGGCCTTGAGCCTCCGCTGTGGGCAGGGGGCGAGCCGCGCTGACGCACGGGCGGAAGGCAACCTCGCCCTGCTTGACTCGATGGCGCGACGCAGGGGGGGGCGGAGCGCATAAGCCCACGAGCCAGATCTCGGCGCCCGTCTCCTCGACCAGGAGGGTCTTGGGGGCGGACGCGCCGGGGCTGGGGCACGACGGCGCGGCATCGACCTCGATGGGTCGGCTGGCCAGGAGGTCGTCCAGCAAGGTGCGCAGCGCCACGCCGAGCCCCGCCAGCATGAGCCCCGCGGCCCCTGGCCCGGCCGGGCCGACCGCGAACAGCACGCTTCTGAGCAGCGCCGTCAGCGTGGCCATGCGGAGGCGCCGGTCCGCGCCCACCCGATCGACCGCCAGGCCGAGCACGACGCGCCCGACGCCGATGCTGCCCCAGTAGGCGCCCGCCCACACCCCGGCCGTCTCCGCCGCGACGCCGCGCGCCTCGGTGTTGAGCGTGAAGCTCCACTGCCCGAGCATCAACTCGAGGCCCGTGTAGAGGAAGAACACCGCAATCTGCAGCCACACGCGGCGCTGCCGCAGCGTAAGCGCCCAGCCATCGCCATGGGCGCGGCCCCTTGCGGCTCTCACCGGGGTCGACGATGCTGGGCGCGGGGCGGCGCCTACCGATGGTCCGGGCAGACGCGGGCGGACACGAGAGGGCCGGCGAGAAGCTTTCCCCCCGGACCCCCGGCGGCGAGGATTGAGGTCCGCGTCGTTCAGGACGCGTCGGCGTCGCCGGCGGCCGGAGCCGCGAGCGACGCTCGCGCCCACGCGTCGGGCAGCAGCTCGTCCAGCCGTTCGCGCGGCCAGCCCGCCTGCAGCTTGCCGATCACCTCCGTCGCCCAGGCGAGCGGGTTGACTCCGTGCATCCGGCACGAGCCAAATACGGTGTAGCCGACGGCGAGGCGTTCAGCTCCCTTGTCCGAGCCCGCGAACAAGTAGTTTTTCCTTCCGAGCGCCACACATCTTATCCGCCGTTCGACTTCACCGTTGTCGATCTCGAAGCGCCCATCCGTGAAGCAGCGCCGCCACGCTGCCTCCTGGTTGATGGCGTACAGCGTCGCGACGTATAGCGGCGTACTTGGCACGAGCCGCAGGTGCAGATCGTGAATCCACTTATAGAGCTCCTCGAGCACGGGGAGCGACAGCGCCTGCCGGCGCGTCAGGCGTGCCTCCGCGGACAGCGCCTCAGCTTTGCAGGCAGCTTCGATGCGGTAGATGGCCTTGAAGTACGCAAGCGCCACAGCGGCTCGCTCGTCGCCGCCCTTCGCCGCCTTCTCGAACTTCGCGCGGATGTGCATTCCACAGCCGAGCCGGCGCTCCTCGGGCACGATCACCTCGCCACCGTCGTCTCCGCGCAACATCGCGCCGTACCCTGCATAACCATCGCCCTGCAGGTAGCCGGTGAAGCCCTGCAGCTGGGCAGCCGGATGCTTCGCCCTCCAGTCCGGTGCGTACAGGAAGGCGACGAGCCCAGCCCCGACAAAGGCCCAGATGTGCCCTCGCTTCACCCCCGCTGGATGATCCTGATCCAGCACGCGCATCCCGGTGTCATCGGCGCGCAGGTAGCATGCGCCCAGCACGCGCTCCTGGATCCTCTTGGCCACCGAGGCGAGCACATCGAGTGCGAACGCCGACCACTCACCCAGCGTCGACGGCGACAGCGACACGCCGAAGCGGGCATACTGCTGCGCTTGCCGATACAGCGGCATCGCGTCCTCGAACTTCTCGACGATGATGCTCGCGAGCAGCCCCGGCCCCGGGCGACCCCGATCCATCACCTTCTCGCTGTCCGCCGTCGTCACCCCCTGCTCGGGACAGCGCGGACAGGCGAGCTTCTCCCTCTGCTCCTCGATGACCCGGAACTGTGCAGGGACGAACTCGAGAACTTCGCTCGTACGGTGACCGATGCACTTTTTGTCCGCGCCGCACTGCGGGCACTTCCGCTCGGCTTCGGCGACGGGCACAACGCGCGTCTCGCGCGGCAGGTGTGCGGGAAGCGGCGCGCGCCCACGCCGTCCTCGCGGCGGCTTCGGCGGCTCAGGAGGTTGCGGCACCAGCCCCTGCCCCGGCTGCTCAGGAGCCTCCGCGCCAGGGTCTGACGAGGGCGCGCAGTCACCGCCCCCCTGCGGCGTCTGGGCGCCGAGCTCGGCGAACAGCAGCATCAGCTGCTCGGTAGAGACCTTCTGGCTCTTGCGGCCGTACAGCTCACGCAGCGCGCTCGCGAGCCTCGCCGACAGCGCGGTGTTCTTGTCGCGCAGCTGGACCAGAAGCCCGAGTACCAGCTCGATGAGCGCCGCGACCTGCCCGTCGGCCGCGAGCTGCTCGAGCTTGCGTCGCACATCGGCCAGATCGGCGGGGAGCTGTGCTTGGGACGGAGGGGGACTGCTCACGTGGCGCGTTGGATATCTATCCCGCGCGCATCCATCAAGCGTTGCTTCGACGCGTCGAAATTTCTCACGCCGGGCCTCCAGCGCTTGCGCCGTACGGCCTGCGACAGGTCGATGCCTTCGAGCATCAGCGACAGCTCGGCCGCCTCGACCTCAATGTGGGTCGCTCCCTTGGGCAGGTCGCGGGCAAGGTGGAATCGGCCGCGGGCGAGTTTCTTCGCCACAATCACGTAGCCAGTGCGGTCCCAGAATAAGACTCGCACCTGGTCGCCTCGCCGATTCCTGAACACGAACAGATGGCCGCAGAGCGGATCGGCTCCGAAGCACTGAGCGACCAGTACCGACAGGCCATCAAAGCTCTTGCGCAGGTCGGTAGGCTCGGCCGCGACGTACACGCGCACCGACGGCGGCAGCGTCAGCACGGCACCTCCTCGGCAGCGAGCGCCAGCACGCGCTCGAGCGTGGCCGGGTCGAAGCCCGGCCGAACGCGGACCACCCGCCCGTTGGGCAGCGCGATCTCGATCGGCTCCGACGCGACCGGCGATGCGTCGGTCACCACGTGTACCGGCAGGAAGCGCGGCGTTTCCGCCAGCGACGACGGCGCCGGCTGCGCGGGCCCATCAGCCCGCAGCTTCCAGCGCCACCAGTACAGCTGCTTGGGCTTGTAGCCCTCGCGGCGCGCGAACTTCTCGGCACTCAGCCCGCTCCGCTCCCATCGACCCACCCGCTCGGCCCACTCCATTCTCGTCGCCATCGCTTCCTCCTTCGTCGCGATGGGAACAGGTAACCGACGCCACGCGGACGGTCACGATGCCCTTGGCCGGGCGCTTACGCCGCAGCGCCGCGCCGAGCGGGACGGGACCGCCCGGCGCCTCCCGCGGGCCTTCGGCGGCCGCCGCCCGCGAGCTCCTCGAGCGCTGGCGGGAGTAGCGCGTCACCTGGGGGTGGGTCGGCCATGCGCGCCGGGGCGGCCCCAGGAGCGCCGCCCGCGACCCGCCGCGCCGGTCAGCCGATGCCGCCGCCGCTGGCTGTCCCGTCCGATCGATAGCACGCGAAGTTGTAGCCGAGCTGCCCCGGCGTGCCCGACTCCGAATAGGTCGCCGTCAGGTAGTACGCCATCGCGTAGCCCCAGCGACCGAGCGAATACGAGTAGCCGTACGACCAGCTACCGCTCGTCGACTCCACGTCGAACTTCGAGATGCCGTTGAACTTCACCTTCGCGCGCCGGAGCAGCAGTGGACGGGCGATCAGGCATTGCGCGGCGCGCCGAACGACACCTCCGACGAGGAAATGGGCGAGATCTTGGAGCGGATCGGGCGGGCCGCCGACGGCCTCGCGGACGCGGCGCCGGCGCCTCGAGGCGGGCGCGCTCGTCGACTTCTGCGCGGGGCGCGGAAGGGGGTAGCTCAGGGCAGGACGCTCGCACCCTCGCCGAGCGCCGGGAGGCCCCATGTCCGCAGCGACCCCGACTGAGAAGCTTTGGGGTGTACAAGTGGACATGCGGTATGACTCGGAAGTGTAGGAAACATCGACCCGCGGCTCGACGACCACGACCTTGAACGGCCGGGCGGATACGAAGCGATCGCGAACGAAGGAGCGGCGAAGCGCTTGGGCAAACGCGTCGTCTCGGTGTCTCACGGAGGGCACGTACAGCTGCCGGCAGATGGCACGCTTTCAGTCGCTGGTGAGCGAACACAGCTACGCCAACGCCATCGACATCCGGAGCTTCAAGCTGGAGAACGGACGCACCCTCTCGGTGTTACGCGATCTTTCGAAGATCGACACTGCGGCCAGCAAGTTCCTGCACGCGGTGGCACAGCGGCTCTACGACGAGAAGGTGTTCTCCGTCGTGCTCACGTAATACTTCGACAAGCTGCACCGCCACCATCTCCACGTCGATCTGGTGCGGTATCGGGTGGATGGCGCGAGGTAGCGCTTCATCGCGCATCGGGCTCATTGTAGCGGGGCGTGACGATCGACCAATCGTGGTTGGCGCGGATCCAGATGCGTATGCCCTCCACGTAACGCGCCAGGTTCCGGTCGATGGTTGCAGAAAACGTAGGCAGGTGCTTCACCAGCTCTAGGAAGTGCTCGACTTGAGCATCGTGGATACCGGCGGTGCGCGCGTACGCTGCTTCGAGCTCGATGCGCTCTTCGTGCATGAGCACGATGACCAAATTGTGCACGTCGCGGTTGCTCGTCTCTTTGCGCAGCGAGTAAATGTCGTTGGCAAAAGACGCGATGGCGTTGCCGGCGCGACGCACCTCCGCCACCAAGGGATGTTCTACAACCTCATCCGGCAAGAACAGATCGCCGGCATATTCGATGAAGTCCCAAAATTCGTACATGGTGGACGTGTGCATGCGCATACCCTCGAACACCGCGCGACTGGGTACGCGGTCGAGCTGGCGGTTTTGCGCTTCCCAGACACAGCCATCGATGTAGTTTTCGACGTGGCGGATGAGGCGCCGCCGCCAGAACGCAGGACAACTATCGCCGATGCGTCGCCAAATGTCCGCCAATGCTTGGGCAAATGGCGCATGCCCAACGGCAGCCGTGGGCCCTCGCAGCACCCCGTACACATCGAACAGCAGTCTCGAGACAACCTTCGGTTCGGCGCCGTTCAGTGACGTGTTCTCGCACACATCATCGAAGAAGAAGAGCCAGCTGAAGTAGTCGCAAATCGCCCGAAGCCGCTCGAAATGCGCATCGGGGTAACAATGCGCGGCGAGCGCCGAATAGCTGCGCACCTTGTGGAGCGTTCGTGGCGATTCATCGGGGAGCAGGCCACACTTGCGAGTCCATTCGAGGCAATCGTTCGCGAGCTGTGCCGCCTGCAGGTGGGGCGGCATGGCGGGAAAAGGACAAAGTAGAGCTCTATGCACAACTTCCTCCTCGACACGGATTGGAAGCTGCTTGGCCCATGCGCTGGAACCGTTGGCGCCCCCACTCCGAGAGACGTTCATACCACGAACCGCTTCCGACCGCAGCAGGTGGCAGGCGCATTGAACGAATTACCATCCCGCCCAACGCCGAGGCAATCCTGCGCAGGTTTCCGCGGAGCCGGCGTCAGTGAACGACATCAGTCGGGTACAGCTGTACGGTAGGATGCCCTCCGCTTGGTGCTACGTCGCGGTAAAGTGTGGCGCGGCGAACCGAAGTGGCGGGACCGCGCGCGTCGCGACGCCTCGTTCACGGGTCGAAAGAGCGGGCCCCGCGCGGCGCAGAGCGCGCAATGGTGCGCATGGGCGTGCTGCGGGCACACATCGCCCTCCGGGAGTTGGTCTGGCCCGGGATGTTCTTGCGGCGACGCGGCGTCCCCGAGCGCCTTGCGGCGCAGGACGGTGCTCTTCCAGTACGGCGGCCCTCGGTTGGGTGAGCGCGGCCTGCGAAGCCAGAAGAGTCTACGAAGGCGGACGATGGCGCCGCTCCGAAACGCAAGCGTGGCGGCTATCGGGCGGTCGACAAACCGCGCCGAGCTCTTGCGCCGCAGATTTGCGATCGATGTCCTCGCGTGGCCAACTTGCAAGGGGCGGACGAAGCTCGTCGCGCCCTCTTCGCCTTCCGCATCCGTCGCGGCGAGCCGCTTCCAGTCAGATGCCGGCCCCGCGCACCAGAAGGACCATCCCCGTCCCCATGACGGCGGCGCCGGCATAGCGCAGCCCCCGCGACAGGGACTCTCGACCGGCGGCGAGCTCGCCGAGGACGAGACCGCAGAGATGAAGCACGGTCGTGCTCAGCAGAAAGCCCATGGCATACAGCGCCGGGCTGACCGCATGAGGCATCTCCAGGCCGTGGGCATGTCCGTGAAAGACACCGAACATCGCCACGCCTCCGGAGAGCAGGAACGGTGAGGAGCCACGGGTCGTGGTGACGATGCCGAGACCGAGCGCCGCGACCGACGCCGCGATGCAAAGCTCGCCCAGGGGCATGGGCCATCGCGCCATTCCCAGGAGGCCGCCGACCAGCATCGCGGCGACGAACGTGGCGGGGACCCGGAGGAGGTGCTTTCCGCCGAGCTGCGAGCTGACGACACCGACGCTCACCATCGCGAGCAGGTGGTCCGCGCCGAACACCGGATGGAAGAGGCCCTTCAGAAATCCCGCATCGGCGCCGCCCGGGTGCGCCCAGCTCACGGAGGGCCACGAGACGAGCGTGGCGACGAGCAGGGCGCGCGCGCCGGGACATGAGGCCCATCCCATCGTCTTTTGTATCGTGGATTTCATGAAGCGCCTCTCCTCGTCAGGCGTTCGCCACGCGCGCTGCCGTCGATGCAGGATCGCTGTGGAAGAGCTTGTAGGCGAGCGCCGCGAGCAAGAGCTCGGTACTTGCGATGAGCACGTTCGGGTAGAGCGGGACGCCCGCGACGACCGGGAGCGGCACGTCGGGTCCCGCGAGCAGGCTGGTCCCCGGGATGAGCCACGTAATGTAGAAGAAGGGCGTCCAGATGATGACGACGATCCAGGCCGCCACGTTGAACCCGACCTGCGGCTCCATGGACCGCCGCCACATCATCCACAATCCGACGAGCGTCACGCCACACAGGATGAGCAGCATGAGGGCGTCATGAAAGCGCGCATGCTCATGCCATGCAGGGTTGAACAGGTGGGTTTCATTCCAGTCCACGCCGACAGCGACGATGGCGCCGCTCGCCAGAACGAACGTGAGAACGACTCTTCCCAGGGTACTTCGGTTCATGGTGATAGGCTCCTGACTCTCGTTGGTTGAAGAATCACGAAGACCATAGTCGCCCATTCACTAGAATAACAATATATTGATCCAATCGATCGATTTGATTTACTGATGGATCCATGGTACGGTCGAATGTAGTGGACCTACGACACCTTCGCTATTTCCTGGCCGTCGCCGAAGAACGCCATTTTGGCCGCGCCGCGCAGCGACTGCACATCGTTCAGCCGGCGCTGAGCATGCAGATTCGTGCGCTCGAAGACGAGATCGGCGGCGCGCTGTTCGTGCGGACGAGTCGGCGCGTGGAGCTGACCGAAGCCGGCGCATTGCTGGTCGTCGAGGCGCAGCGGGCGGTCGCGCAGGCGGAGCGGGCCAAGGCGATCGTCCAGCAATCGCTGCGCGGCGACATCGGCAAAGTTCGCATCGGTTACGTGGGCAACGCGATCCTCACTGGCAAGATGACGGACCACCTGCGAGCGTTCCGCAAAGCCCATCCTGCCGCGGAGATCGAGCTGCGCGAGATGCCACCTTCGAGGCAGGCGGAAGCCGTGTTGACCGGCGAGGTTGACGTCGGTTACTGCCCGACGTTCGCGCTCAAGGTAGATCCGCGGTTGAGCGTCCAACCGATCGGCGCTTGGCCGCTGGTGGTCGCGATGGCAGAGGAGCACACGCTCGCGGCGCACCGGCGCGTGACGCCGAAGATGCTCGCCGGAGAGCCGCTCATCATGTTCCCATCGGAAGAGGCCGGTGGCGACGTGCTGGAGAGATTGATTCTCCTGATAGGACGCGAGCCGCGCCGGGTCCACCGCGCCGACACCACCTTGAGCATGCTGTCGTTGGCCGGCGCAGGCCTGGGCGTGGCGCTGGCTCCAAAACCGCTGATTCAGGTGAAGGTTCCCCGCATCGTCTATCGTCCGTTCGTCGCGCCGAAGGACGTCTTCGCCGAGCTGCTCCTGATCGGCCGCGCTGACGAGACCGCCGGCGCTGTACGCGCCTTCGTGAAGCTAGCCTCCGGCTCCTCGGCTCGGGCCACCTCACGGTCGTAAGCTCCCTTTCGTCGATGTCGTCATGCACGCACAGAATGGATTCGAACTACGGATTTGATGTCACAGGTCACCTCGTCCGGTGGAGTCGCTCAACCAGGAAGGGCACGAGACGCACCGGGGCAAGGTCAGCGGGTAACGACCGACAGGCTCACCGTTCGAAGCCGAAGGCTCCGTAGATACCGCCGATCGGCGAGGCCACGCGAGCCGGTACGAAGAGCGCGCGCAGATCGAGCCCCGCGTGCAGACCGGCGAAGCGCACGAGGAGGTCGGCGCCGGGTCCGAACGTGAACAACGTCTCGACCCCGTGACGCTTCGTCGCGCCGGCCTGCGTCGTGTCGGAGAGGAAGACACCCCCAACAATCATCTGAGGTCGCACGACGAAGCGGTTCGCGAACCTCCGGAGCTCGTAGCCGACGGCGGCGTGCCCGAGCACGGACCACTGGCGGGACCAGTAGACGATCGTGTCGTTCCCGGCCGATATCGTGCTTCCGCCGTGGTAGACGACGCCGATCTCGAGATGGATCGGGACGCGGAACGTGACGCCGCCCGCGAGCCCGGTGCCGAGGTCGAGGTGGGACTGTCCAGTGTTCCACGCGTAGGCGTAGCCGATACGCGTGCCGAGGCTCCAGCGACGCGGCGGCGGGGGTGAGGCCGGGGGCGCGGCCTCGACGGGGCGCTCGCCGCGCGCGGCCGGAGCGGGTGCGGCGTTCACGTCGCCCTCGCCGCGCGCGGCCGGCGCGACGACGGTGATCGCGAGCGCCAGCCCCGCGGCGCATGTCAATCGTGACATGGAGCCTCGCCCTCGTCTGTGAAAGAGCTGCCGGCGACCGACATGAAGCGCCATGCATAGCTGTTCGGTCGAAGCTCGAGCCGCAGGACACCGAGCGTCTCGTCGTTGTGCACCTCGCTCTCCGCGTGGACCTTGGTGACGGTGTGCAGCGGGAATTTCCCGCCGGTACCGACGACGAACTCGCGCAGTCCACGCGCGGTATCGAGGTGGCCGGCGGCGTCCATCGGCGCGAAGCGCTCGTAGAGGTGCGCGTGCCCCGTGAGGAGGACGTCGGCGCCCGCTTCGTGGAGGATGCGCCAGAGCTCGCTCGTGTACTCGGCGCTCCCGTAGGGACCGGAGGTGAATCGTGGGTGGTGCCACATCGCGAGCGTGCAGCGCGACGGATGCGCCGCGAGATCCTTCTTCAGCCAGCGCGCCTGAGGCGAGTCCGCGCCGCAGCCGCCGAACTCGTCGGAGGTCGACGAGGGAAGGTCGGCTTCGCTGCCACAGTTGGAGTTGAGGATGACGACGTGCCAGGCGCCAATGTCGAAGCTCGCGCGTCCCTCGAACGGCGCCCCCGATCCCCCGCAGAAATACGAGAAAAAAGGGCCGGCGCGCGGCGCGTGATACTCGTGATTGCCGACCGCCGCGCGCGTGATCGGCCGGAAGCGACCCCAGCTCGCGTGGTAGCAGTCGAGAAATTCGTCGAGCGAGCCGTTCGGATACACGGTGTCGCCGAGCGTGAGGACGGCGTCCGGCGCGATGGCGTCCACGAGAGCGGCCGTCTCGACTTGCCGCCCCCCGGGACACTCGGCGATGTCTCCTGCCGCGACGACGACGGCAGCGGCGGGATCCTTCGGCGCCGAAGGGAGCGCGGGCGAGTCGTCGCACGGCGGCAGCTCGCGCGTGCGACCGCATGCCATCACCAGGGCCGCCACGAGCGCGAACGCGGGCAAAGCCCGGTACGAGACGCGACACGGTGCGCGGGAGCGATGTGCCTTCATGACGCCATCCTAGCCGCGTCTGGCCTCCAACCACGAAGCGGCTGGGCGCGCTGTCCCCTGACGGGTCCCTCTCTCGAAAGCCGGCATTGCCGATCCGTTCGGCTCCAACCTGCACTCGGTCCTGGAGCTCGACTCGCCGCCGCTGGTCTCGACGACGGCGATGGACGAGGGCGCCGCCGAGCTCGTCGCCACCACGGTCCCGGGGTCAACGCCATCTTTCCACCCGGGATCGACTATCCGTTCGCGCCACCGACCCACCGAGCCGCTCCGACACCCCACGGCAGACGGCGATGGAGTCGCGGTGGACCTCATCGAGGGCCCCGGGCTCACTCACGGCTTCTTCACGATGGGCCGCGCGTCTCGCGCTGCGCAAGGAGCTCTTCGCCGCTTGGTCGATGGCTCGGCGGCTTCACGAACGAGAAGTTCGGAGGCCCACTCGGCTTCGCGTGTCCACACCGCAACGAGGTGTTCGAAGACGTCGGCGAAGCGTGCACGATGCTCAGGCGCGTGTCCGGCTCGATGCGTGGCTCCCGCGATCGGAGGTATGTTGTGCCGATGCGCCACCCGTCGGCCGATCCCCTTCGCTTGCGCCTGCTCCTCTCCATCGGCGTGGTCCTCCTGGCGGGGCCTGGGTGCAGCCGCGAGCCGGCGCCGGCGCCCCCAGCGGGGTCGGCGGCCGCGCGTCCGTCGTCGGAGACGCCGTCAGCGGGGCCGGTCGCGCCTCCGCCGCCGGCGGGAGCGCCGGGGAGCACCACCCGGGGCGAGATCGCGGGCGTGCGCTACCTCGAGCACATGACGGGCGGGGCGCGACCCGACGAGCGGGTGCCGATCATCGTCGCGCTGCACCCCATGGGCGGGGACCCCGCGGACTTCCTGCAGCTGCTCCGGCGCTACCGCCGCCGCGCCCGGCTCATCCTCCCGTACGGCCACCCGAGCGGCGGGATGTACATCTGGTACGACTCCGTCAGCGACGACGTCGCCGCCCCCCTGGTCACGCGGGAAGCAGATCGGATCGCCGCCGCGCTCGCCGCCCTGGTAGCCGCCCGCCCCACCGTCGGCAAGCCCCTCGTCACCGGCTTCTCGCAGGGCGGTATCATGACCTTCGCCCTGGCGGTCACCCACCCCGAGGCGCTGGCGGCCGCCTTCCCCATCAGCGGCCTGCTCCCGCCGTCGCTCTACCCGTCGGCGGCGCTAAGCTCGGGGCCGCGCCCGGCGACGCTCCCGCCGGTCACGGCCTTCCACGGCGCCTCCGACCTGGCGGTGCCGACCCAAGGCGCGCGCGCCTCGATCGCCGAGCTGCGGCGCGCCGGGTACACCGCGGAGCTGCGCGAGTACGTCGGGGTCGAGCACGACACCTCCGACGAGGAAATGGGCGAGATCTTGGAGCGGATCGGGCGGGCCGCCGACGGCCTCGCGGACGCGGCGCCGGCGCCTTGAGGCGGGCGCGCTGAACGTGTCGTCGGCCGGGGGCCCCTCCCGCCGGCGTCTCCTTGACCCGAGCAATCACCTGCAGCGTGAGCCATCGCGCGGTGGACGCCGGCTCTACGAAGAGCGCGCCGCGCGCCGAGGCGCGTGCGGTGTCGAGGCCGCGCGCAAAGAGGCCTTCGAGACCGCCTTCTGCCTCTCCACGGACGCCACTGGAGTCTCCATCCAGCCTGGGCCCATCCAGGAGCGCAAGGACAAGAAGCCCGGACCGTGCCGCAAAGGACACTTCTTCGTCGTCCTCGCGGACAAGGATCACGTCTTCTTCGAGTACCAGCCCAAGCATACCAGCGCTGCGGTCTGCGAGATGTTCCGCGGCTTCTCGCGGTACATTCAGGCGGACGCCCACGCCATCTACGACGCCCTCTTCCGCGGCACACCGCCGCGCGGCGGTGCCGCTGACGGCGAGCGCCGCCCGCCCCCGACCGAAGTCGGATGTTGGTCGCATTGCCGTACCAACTTCTGGGAGGCGGCGATCTGCAAGCACGAGCTCGGTGTCGAGGGGCTGCGTCGCATCAACGCCCTCTTTGCCGCCGATCGCGCGACCCCGAGGCCTACCTGGCCGACGTTCTGCGCGTGATGCCCTACTGGCCGCGGGAGCGCTACCTCGAGCTCGCCCCCAGGTACTGGGCGCGCACCCGCGCCAGGCTCGCCGAGGTTGAGGCCGACGGCGCTTCATGCAGCGCTTACCTTCGGGTTACCACGCCCTACGGGCTCCGAATATCGAATGGAGTGACCGGCCGGGCGTAGCGCGTCAGATTTGCGCTAGGCCGCCGTCGACGGCGACCTCGCTGGCGGTCATGAAGCTGCTGTCCTGCGACGCGAGAAAGGCGGCCACCGCTCCGATCTCCGCCGGATCGGCCATGCGCTTGAGCGGATTGAGCGAGGCGAAGACCTTCATGCCTTCCTCGCCTAGCGCTTCCACCGCGAGTTCGGTCGCAGTCGGCCCGGGCGACAGCACGTTTACCCGGATGCCGGTGCCCTTCAGGTCCTCCGCCCAGGTCCGCGCGAGGTTGCGCACTGCCGCCTTGCTCGCGCTGTAGGCGCTGAATGCCGGGGCGCCCGTGGTGCCGGCGCTCGATCCGGTCAGGATTATCGAACCGCCCTGGCCCATCAGAGGCAGCGCCTTCTGGACCGTGAAGATCGAACCCTTCACATTGGTGTCGAAGATTTCGTCAATGTGCTCGGCGGTGATCTTGCCGAGCGGAAGCTGGCTTCCCGCCCCGGCATTGGCGAAGACGATGTCGAGGTTTCCGCGCTCGGCCTTCACCGCCGCGTAGAGTCGGTCGAGGTCGGCCAGATCGGAGACCGAGCCCTTCACCGCGCGGGCATTGGGCCCGAGGTCGGCCACAGCGGCGTCGAGCGCTTCCTGCCGGCGGCCGAAGATGAAGACGAAGGCGCCCTCCTCGATGAAGCGCTTTGCTGCGGCGCGGCCGATGCCGGTCGCGCCACCGGTGATCACAGCGGTCTTTCCATTCAGTCTGGTCATGTCGTGCATCCTTCGTTGGAGTTGTACGGAAGCAGGGAACTGCCTACTTGGGGTGGGTGTGCTCAACTCCCTCTTCTTTGTCGGTGGAGGCGCTGGCGCGGGAGGTAGCTGCGTGACGAGATGCCGCGCGTGCCCCCGGTGACGAGTGCACGACGACGGATGAGCTCCTTCGAGGAATCGAGCTTGCTGGACATGAGATTCCTTTCGTTGGGAACGACACGTCCTAGTTACGGCTCGCGGCCCGTACGAACCATGCGAAGTCGTCCGGAAAAGTTGCGAGATCGTCCGCGCCGCCTGGAGACCGGGGCTCGGGCTCGCTACGCTGCTCCTCGATGGATGCTCTAAGCGCGGTTCTCGCCCCGGTTCGTCTGCAGCAGATCCGCTGGGCTTTCACGGTCGGGCGCACACCGTGGGGCGTGGCGTTGTCGGGAGGGAAGAGCTGCGTCCGCTTCCACTACATGCTGCGCGGCAGTGCCTGGCTCAGTGTAGACAAGACGGACGAGCCACACGTCGCGCTCTCCGGCGGCGATCTCGCGGTCCTGCCGCTCGGCCACGCGCACGTGCTGCGCGACCATCCACGCAGCGCCCACGTGCGCTTTGATGACGTCGCGCGGTGCGACTCACGCAGGGCCGTCATGCAGCTCGAAGTCGGCGCGAGGGGCCCGGAGACGAACTTCGTCACCGGCTGCTTCGTGCTCGACGATCCGCTCGCTTTGCAGATCCTCGCGGTGCTGCCGCCGCTCGTCCGAATGACGCCCGATGCGGAGCAGGGGGTGCCGTCGTTCCTCGAGAACATCCAGTTCATCGCCCGCGAGGTCGAGACGGACCGGCCCGGCTCCGAGATCGTCCTGCTCCGGATGGCGGACGTCATCTTCATCCAGATCCTCCGCGCGTATCTTGCGCGCGTCCCCGACGACGGCGGCGGCGGCTTTCTCGGCGCCCTCCGCGATCCGAGCACCGCGGCGGCGCTCGGCGCGATGCACCATCGCGCTGAGGTGCCCTGGACCGTGGCCTCGCTCGCCAAAGAGGTCGGCCTCTCGCGCTCGGTCTTCGCGGCGCGCTTCACGCAGCTCGTTGGCGAGCCACCGCTCGGCTACCTGACGCGTCTCCGCATGCAGAAGGCAGCGATGCTGCTCCGCGAGGGCGCAACGCTCGCGAGGGCCTCGCAGCTGACGGGCTACGCGTCGGAGGCATCGTTCAGCCATGCGTTTCGCCAGTGGGCCGGCGTCGCGCCCGGCGTATGGCGCCGGAAGCTCCAGCCCCCGCCGGCTTGATTGACCTCCGTAGGAAGCGGGAGCCGCAGCGGCGCCTCTTCGAGGTCCTACGTTTCGAGGCGGAGCGGCTCGCGGCGGCTCCGCGCCGCGTCGGGGCGCGGAGGCGCCGCCAGCGTCACGGCACGCGGTAGCCGTGGCGCAGGACGGGGAAGAAGCCGAGGAAGAGGTCCGAGTTCCCCGAGACCGCCCCGATGGCAGGCCACTCGAGGTCGATCCGCATGCCGCCGAGCTCGGCGACCTGGCCGCGCAGGAGGTGGCGATTCATGTCGTACTGGCTGGCCAGGTGCGCGGTCCCGGCCTCCGCCAGGAAGCGTACGTGCCCGCGGCGAGCCCGGCGAGGCTCACCTGGCCCAGGTAGACGCTATGGACGCCGCGGGACGGGATATCGACATAGAGCTGCGCGGCGCCGAAGGCGGGCGAGACCGGCGGCTTCAGGTCGAAGGCGAGGGTCGATGTCACGCCCGACACGGTCGAGAGCGGCGCGGACCGGAGCTCCGCGAAGCTGAAGCTCCGCAGCGCGAGCGCGGAGACGCCCTGCGAGCTGCTGGCGCTCGCGCTCTTCGTGGCGCCGGTCACCGTCCAGTCGGCGGGGCTCTCGAACCCGAGCACCGACGCCGGAGTCGTTAGACCGGAGCGGCCGCGGGCGGCCGCGTGGCGGCCGCCTCGGCCTGCGATGGCCCGTGGCGCGTCGTTCGATGGTGCTACGCGTTGCGTCCGGGTCGGTTTCGCGACCCTCTCACGCGGCTGCGCGATCGCGGCCACGTGGGCCACGTGGATCGGGTTCGGGTCGGCCGGGGTGCACCGCGAGCGGCCGCGTGGTCGTCGCCTGGGACGCGGCGCGGCAGCGGCGCGGCCTGCCCCGTGGGCCGCCAACGCCTACGGTCGTCGGGCGGAGCGCGGAGGTGGGCGTGAACGGCCGCTCCAGCAGACCGGGTTCCGATCCTGCCCGCGACGTGGCACAATGGCGCGGCCACCGACAGGACCTCGCACAGGAGCGGGCCAGAGAGCAAGCCGAAGGTGCACGCCATCTCCAGGCCTGGCGAGGACGACGTCGGAGCCGATCGAACCTCACTCCCGCGCGCAGCCGCCGACAAGGCCGCCGAGGCTCTCTAGAAAGAAGGAGAAGGCACGTGACCAAGCCAGATCCAGTGATCGCTTCGGATGTCCCGCCCCGGGCCAAACCATCCAGCTACCCGGAGCCGTTCGCCTCACGCGTCGCCGGCCGGCAGAAGCAGGCCCTGGGTGATGTATTCGGCCTCAGGAACTTTGGCGTGAATCGCACGACGCTGAAGCCCGGCGCGATGTCCGCTCTTCGTCACTGGCACTCGGTCCAGGACGAGTTCATCTACATTCTTTCAGGGCATCCCACGCTCATCACCGACGCCGGAGAGACAGCGCTCCACCCCGGCATGTGCATGGGGTTCAAGGGGGGAGATCCCGACGGGCATCATCTGGTGAACCGGTCGACGGAGGACGTCGTGTATCTGGAGGTCGGAGATCGCCTGCCGGGTGACTCTGGGTCGTACCCGGACGATGATCTGAAGGCGGTCATGGGGGCTGACGGCAAGTGGCAGTTCCAGCACAAGGATGGGGCGCCAACCTAGCGGTCAGCACGCCTGACAGGCGGCTGGAGCTGACGAGCGCCCGCCGGCGCGCGCCGCTCACCCGCGGTCGCTGGGCGTCACAATCAGTTGGAGGATGAACCGTGGCACCAGGAACAAAGAAGAGTGGCCTCGGCCTGAACTCGAGGTCTTCCACCGGCAAGGACGGCAGGTCAGCCCCCGTCGTCGGCGCGGGCAAGGCGAAGCCGAAGGCCGAGGGCGCTTCGCGTGCAAGCACGCCACGCACGTTCGGCCATGGCATCGTGGAGCGCCTGCTCGAGCGCGTCGGCGCGGGCCAGATCGGGGTCAGCGTGCGCGATCCGAGGAAGGCCGAGGACCTCGCCTCGCGCGGGGTGCGCGTCCGGCGCGGCGACTTCGACGATGCCGCGAGCCTCCGCGACGCGTTCGAGGGAGCGTCGCGGGTGCTGATCGTGTCGTCGAACGCCCGCGCGTCCGGCGGCGACCCGATCGCCCAGCACCGCGCGGCGCCCCTGGCCGCAGGCGAGGTCGGCGCCCGGCGGGTCCTCTACACAAGCCACATGGGCGCGAGCGCGACGTCGGCGTTCCCGCCGATGCACGACCACGCGGCGACCAGCTGATATCACACCTATCAGACAGCGATGTAACAGTCTGATCTGCCTCAGTGGTTTCAGCAGTATCGCTGGTAATTTCGATGTATGCTTCCGGTTGTGCATTCTGAACAACAGCAGCTCCTTCGACGCTGGTTGCTCCAAGTGCTGCCGCTGTGGCTATGTGGTTGATCCATGGGAATGCAGGGCTCACGGTGCTCTCCTGAGTTGTTGCGGCCGTTGCGGTGGATGCGTGTTGCGCTGCCATGGCCATTGACCTGCTGCGATCTGGGATGTTCACGAGTAACAGGTTGATTTCTTGCTCGTTTGAACCGCAATGGCACCGTTCCCAGCGCGCCGCCGCCCGGGCGCCGCTGCATCAACCGGGGAGGGCGGCGGTCAGGTCCAGCTCGACGAGCTGACCGGCGAAGCCGAGCGAGGCGACCCCGAGCAGGGTGCTGGCCGCGCTGAAGGCCGGGCCGAGCGCCGAGTCGTTCAGTCGCCGCCACACCGCGCCCAGCACCTGGTGGTCGTCGCTGACCACATAGATCACCGAGCGCACCACGTCGGCGGGCTGCGCCCCGGCCGCGGCCAGCACGGTCAGGGCGTTCGCTGCCACCTGGTCGACCTGCGCGAGGGGGTCGCCCGCGCCGACCAGGTTGCCCTCGAGGTCGAGCGGGCACTGGCCGGCGAGGAAGGCCAGCCGGCCCGCCTCGACGATCGTGATGTGGTGATAGCCGGGAGTCTCATGGACGCCGGACGGATTCATCTTACCCACGCGCATTGAGAGCTCGCCCTCCATCGTCATTTTGCTCGAGTATAGCCAGGGGCCTACCCCGGCAGCGAGACCTCTGGTCTCCGGGACGCTCGCTTCCTCGGCTCCCGCACGCGCCCACCACCGTCCCTCCACGGTCGCTCCTCCCGCTTCCGGAATCGACTCGCGCCGCCTTCCGTTCGTCTGAGCGCGTCTCATCGGATCTCCGCCTGCCCGCGGATCCACGTCGTCATCGCGGGTCCGGTCCGATGAGTCGCATGCTCCCGAGGAGGCCGCCCATGAAGGTGAGGATTGTCGTGAGTTACGTCCCCCGCTACCGCAGGGGGCACCGCTTCCACTTCGTCCCGCCGGTCACCGGGATCCACCTCACCCCGCCACCTCACCGGCGTGAGCACGGCGGAGCTTCAGGAAATATATGTAATATCAATGCCTTAGCCGACAGATCGCGGCGGGGGCCTCGCCGGCGCGTTCAGGCGTGCACGCGCCCGAGGAAGTCCCGCGCCAGCGCCACGATCTCCGGGAGGTTCGTCTCGAGCGCCCAGTGCCCGCCGTCGAGGAGGTGGAGCTCGGCGTCGGGCAGGTCCCGGAGGTACGCGCGCGGGCGGTGTGTAATGTATATTGCCTCCGCGTGTTTGGCACTTGCTTGCTAACCCAACAAGTGTCACATGAAGACGAGCTTGCAGCGGGTCGGCTCTCGATCGTGGGTCGAGGTCGAGCCGCTGTCTCTCCCATTTGGCTTAGGCGGTCTGTGTACTTCGTGGGTGCATCGAAGCCCCGTGATGAACCGTCGTGACACGTGATGTGTGCCGGGTGTCGACGGCCTGAGGTGGACGCGTGCCATGACGCTCCACCCTTGCCCGAAGAGGAGAAGTCCTTGAAAGCTATTGTCGTACAATCGTTGGGCGGCCCGCAGAACCTTGCGCTGGTGGACTTGCCTGCGCCGAGCGCGGGCGCAGGACAGGTGCTGATTGCCGTAGAGGCCGCTGGCGTCGGCTTGGTAGACGTCTTGCTGCGGCAGGGGGCCATCCCCGGCTCCTCCGCGCCAGGCTTCGTTCCGGGCATCGAGGTGGCTGGAACCGTGATCACCGTGGGCGAGGGGGTCGACAGGAGCTGGCTGGAACGCCGGGTCTTCACGATGGTCACGGGAGGCGGGTACGCCGAGCGCGTGGCGGCCGAGGCAAGTCATCTGGTGCCGCTTCCCCCGACGATGAAGGCGGTGGACGCCGTGGCGCTCGGTGTGAACGCGCTCGTCGCCGAGTTCATCCTGCGACGGGCCCGAGTGAAGGCGGGCGAGCGCGTGCTCGTACGCGGAGCGAGCGGCGGGATCGGGGTGATGGCAACACAGCTCGCGGCCCGCTGCGGCGCCGTCGTGGCCGCCGCGACGTCCTCCGTCGCCCGCGGTCAGCGTCTGCTGCAGCTGGGGGCTTCGCAGGTCCTGGATCGCGCCGCCACGTCGGCAGGCGAGACCCCAGAGGGGTTCGACGTCATCCTCGATCCGGTCGCCGGTCCCGACACGGCCTCCTTTCTCGGCAAGCTGAACCAGAATGGGCGGATGGTCGTATGCGGCGCCGCGGGCGGGTTCCCTCCCCCCGATTTCGGCATGGGAGTGCTGCGCGCATTCAAAAAATCGTTGACCTTCGCCTTCCTTAGCCTGGACAGCATCGCCACCACCGAAAGGGCAGCGGCGCTGAAGGAGATCTTCGACTCGGCAGCCAGCGGGGAGCTGAAGCCCGTTATTGACGAGAGCCTGGCGCTCGAGAGCGCGTCAGCTGCTCACGCCAAGCTAGAAGCTGGCGGGGTGTTCGGCAAGCTCGTGCTGGTGCCATGAGCGTTCCGTCGAATGCCGCGACCCGACGTGCCAGCCGCCAAGCTCGCTGGTGCGCCGGCCGGAGGAGGTGAGCGCTTGCCCGTGAGCTGATGCTCGTCTACAATTCCGCCGGGACGAGGCTGGAGCGCGCAAGCAGATCATGGCTGACAGGTCGCAACGACGCCCGCAAGCCGAAAGGCGGGACGATGCTGAAAGGCGAATGCTGGAGGCGGGCGTCCGTTTGGTCGCGGAGCGCGGTCTGGAGGGGTTCACGTTGGCTGACGTCGGCAAGGCGGCAGGCTTCAGCCGGGGATTGCCAGCGTATCATTTTGGCTCGAAAGATGACTATCAGGCTGAGTTGATCCGATTTATCACGCGAGAGTACAGCGCTCACCTCGAGGCGCACACCGTGGAGTCTGGCTTGGCGGGATTGGTCGATCTGGTCCGTTCTTTCCTCGATGCCTCGCAGAAGGACCCGATTGTCCTGTGCGTGTTGCAGATCGGCCTGTCGAAGTACATCAGAGAGCCAGCTCAGGACTCTGACAGTACGCCGATGTGCGAGGCGACCTTGGGCGCCTTTGAGCACAAGATACGGGAAGGCGTGAGGAGAGGGGAGATCCGGCCGGACGTGAATCCAAGGATGTTGAGCGTGCTGCTCACGGCTGCGGTCCGCGGTGCCCTGACGGAGTGGCTGAACGACAGGGCGACCGATCTCGTGCTGGCGGGCAATGAATTGATTGGGCTTATGGTGCCGGGCTTGGCCGTCGAGCCGCTGGCCGGAATGGGCCTGCCCCAGGCCGCCCCGGCCCGTTCAACGTGATCGTCCCGCTTGCTTGAACGCGCCGCGGGCCCGGGGGCTCGCTTGGCCTATCGGCGCTCGCTGCCCAGGTTAGCCAACCCGTGGTTGGGCCGCGTCGCGGTTCGATGATAGAATCATCGAGTCGTAGCATTTTGACCGACCATCGTTCGCGCCGATTTCTGGCCTTCGCGTGCTCCGGAGGCGAAGCCGTCGGCTCCGATCTTTACTACGATTGGGGCCTGACTCTGCCAGGCCATTTCCGCGCCGGGGATCTCCGCTCGATCCTGTGAGCCGTCCTCGACAGGAACGGCTCGGATTCCTCGCGGGCTCACGCGCGACGCCGAACCTCCGATCGGGACCGTCTTGGTATCCGTCATAGCGATTGCGATGACTGTTGGGTGAGAGAGGCGCAGCTGCGCCCTGGATGGAGGCGATGTTCATGCGATATCGTGTTTTTGGACGTACGGGGCTTCGCGTGTCTTCGCTGGCGCTCGGCACCGGTAATTTCGGAACTGGCTGGGGGCATGGCGCCACCCGCGACGAGGCCAAGGAGATCTTCGACGGCTATCGCGTGCAGGCGGCAACTTCATCGATACCGCCAACAATTACCAGTTAGGCGAGTCGGAGAGGTTGCTCGGTGAGTTCATCGCGAACGACCGCGACGAGATCGTGATCGGCAGCAAATACTCGTCCGGCGCCGCCTCCGACAGCGGCCTTCAGAGCACGGGCAACAGCCGCAGGGCGATGGTTCAGTCGGTCGAAGCCAGCCTGAAGCGACTCGCCACCGATCGTCTCGACCTGCTCTGGGTGCACATTCCCGACGCGGTGACCCCGATCGACGAGATCGCCCGCGGGTTCGATGATCTCGTCCGCTCAGGCAAGATCCTCTACGCTGGCCTCTCGAACTTCCCTGCGTGGCGGGTCGCGACCGCCGCCACGATCGCGGAGATGCGCGGCTGGGCGCCGGTCGCGGCGCTGCAGATCGAGTATAGCCTGGTGGAGCGGACGGCCGAGCGCGAGCTCCTCCCGATGGCGGCGGCCTTCGGTTTGGGCACGGTCGGGTATTCGCCGCTCGGCGGCGGCCTCCTCACGGGGAAATATCGGCGTAACGAGATAGGTCGCGCCCAGAAGCTGGGTATGGCGATCCACGCGGAGAGCGATGCGCGGAAGACCGCGACCGTCGATGCCGTGCTGGCGATCGCGGACGAGGTGGGAGTCTCTCCCGGGCAGGTCGCCATCGCCTGGGTGCTCGCGAAAGGCGTGCTGCCCATCATCGGCCCGCGCACGCCGGAGCAGCTGGCCGACAATCTCGCGGGGGCTGATGTGGCGTTGACCGCCGCGCAGATCGCGCGGCTCGATGCCGCCAGCGAAGTGCCGCTGGGATTCCCGCACGAGTTGCTGGCGTCTGCCAACGCCCGCGATTCGGTCACGGGGAGCAAAGCCGATTTGCTCGACCTGCCGGCGGCGCCGCTACGCTGACCAGGGCGTCCGCGCCCGGGGGGACCAGGCTCGTTGTCGAGACACGGCCGCTGTAGCTCGGCTACGGCGGCTCAGTGGACGCGGCCGACGCCCCGGCGGATGAGCTCCGATCGGCTCGCGGGGGCGGCAGCCCTCGCCCCGTCGGCGGCCCGCGCCGGCGCCGGCACAGACCCGGCCTGCTCCGACGGCGGCTCTTCGGCTGGAGACGGCAGGACCGGCGGAACGGCCGAATCCGGCGGCGCCGCGGGGACGGGCGCCGCCGGCGCGACTGGGACGGGCGGCTCGGCGGGCGCGGGCGGCACGGGCCCGGGCGAGCCCAACCCGCGAAGCCTAGCCTAAGCCCCAGGCATCTTGAGGCCGCGCTCGTCCATCACGGCTTTGTTGCGCGCCTCGCTCTTCGCGTACGCCGGGCGGGCTTTGACCCGCTCGGCATATCCGGTGAAGCTCGGGCGCGGCTCGATCATCTTGAAGTCGAGCATGAACGCGATGGTGCCGCCGAAGATGACGTCGGCCATCGAGAACTCCTTGCCGAGGACGAAGTCACGGCCAGAGATGGCCGATTCCATCGTCGCGATGATGTCGTCGTAGTTGCCCCAACCGGCGGAGCCGGTGCGGACCTCCCAGTTGCCGGCCTTGGCCATCGAGCCGGGCTCGATGACCGAGGGGGCGAAGAGCGACCAGCGAAAATAAGTGCCGCGCGCCGCGTCGTCGAGCTTCGGCGCGAGGCGGCCCGGGGCATAACGATCCGCGAGATAGAGGCCGATCGCCGCGGATTCGGTGACGACGGTGTCGCCGTCGACGAGCAAGGGCAGCTTGCCCATCGGATTGAGCTTCGTGACGTCCTCCTTCTTCTGGTCGCCGGCCATGATGTCGACGAACTTGAGCTCGTACTTGACGCCGACTTCCTCGAGCATCCACACAGTGTTGGCGGCGCGCGAAAACGGGTGGTGGTAAAGAACGATGGCCATGGTGGTGTCTCTCTCTCCGTTCGTTTCCGCCGGTCGGTCGGCGGCGCGGCGGAGTCTACCAGAGGCCGGCCCCGTTGGGCGCGGCGCCAGATGCGGCAGCTTTGAATTTTTCTGCCCGCCGCGTTCATGGCTCCCGCCTCGGCGCGTGGCAGCCCAAGCGGCGCCTGGACCCATGATGCCAACCACACCGGTGATGCTGCGGGCCCTTGACCACGGGCGACGCGGCGGCGGAGGGCGCCCCGATGGGCGGCACCGGAGCCGCCCTCGGCGGCGAAACAGGCGGAAAACGATGGCGATCGCCACTATTTCGGCGACCGCTCGTCATCGACCGGTTGTTCTGGCGGGACTGTCCCGCGGGGGCGAACCGTAGCGATCCGTCGTTTCCCCGGGGATTGGGGGAGAGCATGACGACGGAGGCGCACGCATCAGGGATGGTCATCACGAGGCCGCCAGCAGCACACGCAGCAGGATGGCCATCGCCCTCCTTGTCCGCAACCGACCACGCCCGAGATGACCATCACGGGGCCTGCCCGGCGGACCATCAGCCAGCCTGAGCGTCAACACCTCACCGGCCCTGCTGGCGCCTACCGGGCTCGTCGGCTTGTCCACCGCAGGGCGGTCGGGCGCGCTGTCAAAAACGGTCGTCTTCAGCGCTTCGTGACGGTGACATTGCCATTAACGAAGCTCGAGCTGAACCATGCCGTGGCCGTCGTCGTGCCGTCGCACGTGCCACGCATCGTCACCTGCCGTGAGCCGCAGTCGGTGCCCGAGAGCGTCAATCGAATCAAGAACTCGTCGGCCGACAAAATATGGGTAATCACTTCCCAGCTCCCGCTTTCAATGTCCCAGGTGCCACAATCATCGTTCTCGACATAGGCGCGCTCGCCGAAGGTGGTGATGGCACCGCCCCTATCGAACGAGAACCGCCCACGGACGCCAGAGCCGCTGAATTCGACGGTGTTCGCGTATGCAATCAAGCTTGTGCACACGTTACTGCTCATGAACTCGCTATCATGATCGCAGGCGTCGTCACCGCCGGCGGCGCTGATGAGGTACGATACGGTCTCGGCCGTCCGAGCCCGCTGTCTCTCCTGCTCGGTCTCGATATAGCGATCGCGCTCCGGAACCGACAGCGCGTTCGCCGTGCAAGCGGCCAGAAGCAGCGTTCCCTGAATCGCCACACAGCGCAGACATTTGATCGAATTCATGGCATTTCCTCCACTTCACTGTAACGTTCGGACAGTGTTTGCCAGGAGATCGCGCTACTAGATTTCATGGATCCGTAGCAGCGACTTCCTCTTTTGAAATAGCATGCCGCTTCAGCATTTGTTCCCGCAGGACATGCAATCATAGTCGCACGCCAGATTTATCAGAGAGAATCGATGTTGCCAGTCGTGACGCCGAACGTCTGGCGACGGCGCCCAGAACCAGATCCCGGTGGCGTGTCATTCGATGATCGCGCATCCCAGGGTGCGGGCTATAGTGTGGCACGAGGGTATGTACGGGGGGGATGGCCCTTCCAGAACGACACGTTTACAGAACCGTGCGTCGTTCAGCATGATCAGCTTCGCAGCGCGCGTCGACCCGAGCGCGCTGCATACATATTCCCTCTCCGGAACGGGCTGAGTGGCGCGCCGAGGTAGCTGAACGCTCACCGGCACGAGGTCGTTCGGCATGGCGCACTTCGTGTAATCGCGATAGCAAATCGACGCTGCCTCGCGAAGTTTGTTGAGGTTGCTCGCGAGATCGTTCTTGGCCAACGACAGGGCGTTCGCGTCGAACGGCATGTAGCCGCTCGGGCTGTTGAGGACGGTGCGAATCTGGAAGAGCAGGTCCTTTGCGTCGTTCTTCGCATCGGCAATTTGCGCCTGGACCTCTTGCTGCTGCTCGGTGTCGATCGGCGTCTTCAGATCGTCCTGGAGCTGCAAGTGCTTGTATTCATCAAGTGAAACTCTCACTGTGACCGGGTTGTCTGCCACGCTCGAAGGCATGTCCTGCGCGCGCTTTAGCAGGCATTGAACATCGGCGCCCGCGCACGGTGAAGACGCATGCCCGCGGCCGCCCTCCTGATACGTCCACACGTGAACTTGCTTGTTGCTAATGGCCTTCCGGAAATCGTTGTTTACGCTGCCGCTCGCCGAGAACGTCAGGCTTGCCCCCGAAATCGCGATCGCGATGCTCTGCTTCTCCTGTTCGTTCGACGTCTCCACCTCGAGGATCCCATAGAAGACGCCGCCATTTTGCGTCGCAGCGATGAACTTATCCCCGCAGCGCTCGCGGAAGCGCTCCGGGTTCACTGCGAGCGTGCTCCGAGCGCTGTCCGAGAGCCGCGCCCCCTTGACGGCGGACGCAGGATTCAGGATCCGTACGGACACGAACGCATAGATGTTGTTCTGGCTGACCTGATGCTCCTCCACATATTGTGCCTTCACGTCGACGCTGCCCAAGCCGAACCGCGCGGAGGCGCCCGCCGAGACACCGAGCTTGCGGCTGATCTCTTTCGAGCTCTCGACGAGGTCCAGGCTGAAAATCACCTTTTGCCCTGTGGCGCCCTCAATGGGGTCCGCGGATCTGTATTCCACACACTCCCCTTTCACCTGGTCCTGGATCGCGTCGTAGCCCTTGCCCAGCTGGGCCAGATTGTAATCGAGCTCTGCTACTGCGGCTCCGGCGGACGACTCTCCTGCGGTTGAACCCTCCGGCGGCGAGGCGCAGGCGCTCGCCGCGACGGCGGCAAGCAGCACGCCGGGCGGCCGGCGCAGTCCATGCATACGCTTCATCACACCACCAGCACGCTTCATCACACGTCCCGCTCCTTTCCTTGGCTTCTGCGCAGATGACACCGACCGGCGGCCGGGCTCGGGTAATCTATACGGAAATGTGACGCGATCACCTCGCCGCGCATCGAGTCGCGGTCGGATCTAGGACACGCCTCTGTGTGCGCAAGCAATGGCCGTGCTCAAATCGCACCGGCCTAGGTCATCGGCGTTCGGAAGCGATGGCGCTCGGTTTCAGTGGAGCGCCGAGAGGCGCTATCAGGTAAGGCGTACGCTTCGCTCGTATCAGGCCGCGCCGAGCTCGCCCAGATTCACGTGCGCTGCCATCAGCTCCGGCTCGCCCGCGCCCCGACAGCGCTCGGCAGCGCTCGGCCACTGCGACCTTCGACCTCGACGACCGACCCCAGGTTCAGTGGCTCCTAGTGGGGATCGCGAGCCGGCGCGCTCCCAGGCGAGCGCTCCGCCCCGCACCCGCACCCGCACCCGCACCCGTTCCCCGGGCTCCGCCGGCCCTAGGGGCGCCGAGCTCGCCGCGCGGTCGTCGGGGGCTGGCGAGCGGTGACCGTCAAGGTAGTTGTCGCATCGGCCTCCACTCACGCTGCGAGCGCCTCCTTGTCTGAAGTCCCCCTGAGCTCGTCGGGTTTGCGCGGCGCCAGGCGGACGGCGCCACCCGGCGTCCAGTTGCGCGTCTCGCCCGACCAGCGCTCGGGATGGCGCCGCCGGGCTCGCTCGTAGACGCGCGCGCGGGCCGCGAGCAGGGCAGCGTCACGCTCGCGATGGCGGTCGTCGGGGGTGACGAAGCGCAGCGCGCTGTGGCGATGGGTGCCATTGTACCATGCCACGAAGACGCCGACCCAGGCGCGCGCCTGCGCGAGCGAGTCTCCAGGAGGGATGCGGATCGCGTAAGGTTCTCTAGGTCAACCAGCGCGTGCAGCGTGGCCGTACGGTGGGACCGGTGATGCCACGATCCCTTCACCGCGGGCGATGCGGCGGCGCAGGGCGCCCCGTTGGGCCACACCGGAGCCACCCTCGGCGGCGAAACAGGCGAAAGCTACCAAGATTGCCGCTGTTTCCGGCGACCGCTCGTCATCGACCGGTTGTTCTGGCGGGATTTCTGACACGCGGAGCTGGGCACTAGGCGCCCGCCTCCGGCGGAGAGGCGTCCGGCGGCTGCTCGCTCCAGCCCGGACCGTCGAGGATGCGGGCCACCATCATGCTGCTCACGTTGTCGCCGGCGGCGTTGACCAGCGTGGCCGGCGGATCCACGAGCGCCCCGACGGTGGAGATGATGGGCAGAGCCTCCATCGGGAACCCGAAGAGCGAGACGATCACCAGCTCTCCGATGAAGCCCCCGCCGGGGATGCCGCTCATCACGGTGCCGCTCAGGATCGCGACCCCCACGACGGCGAGGTAAGTGTCCGCCCCGCCGAGCTCGCGGCCGAAGACGCCGAACAGCAGCGCCGTCTTGAGCACCGCCGAGAGGCACGAGCCCTCCATGTGGACGGTCGCGCCGATCGGAATGACCACCTCCGCGATGTCGTCAGGCACCCGGGAGCGCCGCGCCGCCTCGAGGTTCAAGGGGATCGCCGCCATGCTGCTCGAGGTCGCGAGCGCGGTGAGCGCCGGCGCCGGGATGTTCTTCCAGAACGCCCTCACCGCGCGCCCCCGGCCGGCGAGCCACGCATACAGCGTGAAGGCGAGGAAGAAGTACGCGACGGCGAGCGGATAGAAGAGCCCTATCGCGCGGACGTACGACTGCAGCAGGGTCGGGCCGAAGGCGCCGACCAGGTGCGCGAAGTAGGCGCCGAGGCCGATCGGCGCGTAATACATCACGAAGTCGACAAGCTTGAGCATCACCTCGTTCGCCGAGGCGAGCAGCCGCGCGACCGGCTGGCCGCGCTCGCCGGCCGCCGTGGTCCCGAGGCCGACCAGGAAGGCCATCACGATCAGCGGCAGCACGTTCCTGCGCGAGAGCAGGTCGCCGAAGTCTGGCACGCTGATCGCGCCCACCAGCTGGTCGCCCAGGCTGACCGGCGCGACCTCCGGCCGCCCGGGGAGCGTCACCTGCAGTCCCTCCGCGGGCGGGTAGAGCTCGACCGCCGTGAGCATCAGCGCCGACGCGACAAGGCCGGTGGCGACGAAGACGCCCAGCATCGCGGTCACGATGCGCCCGAGGCGCCGCAGGCTGCTCATGCCCGCCACCGCGGACGAGATGGAGAAGAAGATCAGCGGCACCACGAGGGTGAACAGCAGGTTGAGGAAGAGGTCGCCGAACGGCTTGAGCACCGCCGCCCGCTCGCCGAGCGCGAGGCCGAGGCCTGCGCCGGCGGCGATCGAGGCGAGCAGGAGCAGCGTGAAGCGGTTGGACGTGAAGAGGGTCCGCAGCGTTCTCGTCATCGCGGGCGCCAGCATGCCGCGAGGAGCGCGCGGGTGTCGCCGGACACGTCACTCCGGCCTGAGCGCGGAGAGCGTGGCGCGGGTGAAGATCTCCGCGATGAGCCCGATCGCGCGCTCGTCGAGGTCGAACGCGGGGTGGTGGTGCGGCGCCGCGGTCGGCCCGCCCGCGCCCACGGTGAAGAGGCAGCCGGGAACGCGGCTCGTGAACTCCGAGAAGTCCTCGCTGACCGTGAGCGGGCCGGGATCCAGGACCTCGGCGCGCTCCGTCGCCCGCGCGGCGGCCACGACCCGCTCCACAGGCGCGGCGGCGCTGGCCGTGACCGGCGAGCTCGACAGCATCCTGAGGAGGCCGCTCCCCGGGGCGCGGCCACCACCCGTTGGGACAGGCTCGGGTCGCGCGAACCCCTGGTCGAGGCGGCGCGCCCGGCGTATGAACAGGGCCACCATGCATCGGGTGTTCATCGACGGACAGGAAGGGACGACAGGGCTCCAGATCCGCGAGCGGCTGCAGGGCCGCCGCGACCTCCAGCTGCTCGAGATCGACCCGGAGCGACGCAAGGACCCGGCGGCGCGTCGCGCGCTGATCAACGAGGCGGATCTGCTCATCACGTGCCTGCCCGACGACGCCGCCCGCGAGTCCATCGGGTGGATCGAGAACCCGAACACGCGCGTCATCGATCCGAGCACCGCGCACCGCACCGCCGACGGCTGGGTGTACGGCTTCCCGGAGCTCCGCCCCGGGCAGCGCGAGGCCGTCCGGAGCGCGCGGCGCGTCGCCGTCCCCGGGTGTCACGCGACCGGGTTTCTCGCCCTCGTTGTCCCGCTTGTCGACCAGGGGCTCCTGCCCAGCGACGCCCGCATGATCGCCCACTCGCTCACCGGCTACAGCGGCGGCGGGCGCAAGATGATCCAGACCTACGAGCAGGCCGGCGAGGCCCGCCGCGAGCAGCTCCGCGGCCCGCGCCCGTACGGGCTCACCCTGCAGCACAAGCACCTGCCCGAGATGCGCGCCATCGCAGGGCTCGAGCGGGCGCCGCTCTTCCAGCCGGTCGTGGGCGACTTCTACAAAGGCATGCTCGTCTCGGTGCCCCTGTTCGTGGACGCCCTGAGCCGACCCGCGACGCCCGCGTCGGTGCACGAGCTCTACGCGTCGTATTACGCCGGCGAGCCGTTCATCCGGGTGATGCCGCTCGGCGGCCAGGGCGCGCTGGAGGACGGCTCCCTGAGCGCCCTGGAGTGCAACGACACGAACCGCCTCGATGTGTTCGTGTTCGGCAAGCCGGATCAGATCCTTGTCGTGGCGCGCCTCGACAACCTCGGCAAAGGCGCCTCCGGCGCGGCGGTGCAGAACCTGAATCTGATGCTCGGCACGCCGGAGAGCACCGGCCTCGACTGACCCTCGCGCCGCGCCGCGGCCGCGGTGTCACGCCCCGTTGCGCTGCGCGGCGTGCGCTTGCATCTCGGGGAGCCCGACCGCGGCCTCCCGGACATCGGCGGGGAAGTCCGAGAGCTCCTGTACCTGGCGAACCTCGATGATCGCGTCGTCCGAACCGGGGCAGCGCGACGCCCACGCGATCGCCTCTTCCCTCGACTTCACCTGGATCAACCAGTAGCCGCCGAGCACCTCCTTCGCCTCGGCGAAGGGCCCGTCGATCACCTGGGGCTTCCCTCCGGGGAACGAGATGCGCGCGCCCATCGAGGGCGGGTGGAGGCCGTCGACGGCGAGCAGCACGCCGGCCTTCTGCAAGGATTCGTTGTACCTCATCATCGCAGCGACCGCCCTGGCGTCCGGCATCGTGCCCGGCGCCGCGCTCTCGTACCCCCTCGGGATCATCAGCATCATGAACCGCATCGTCGTGTCTCCTTCTCGGTAGAGGGCTCCGCACGGCCTCGACCGGGCGTGACCCCTCGCTCTGTCGTGACGACGAACGAGGGGCCGCGAGATCGACACGCCCCTTCGTTTTTCTTTCTGCGGCAGCCCGGGGGAGGGGGCGCCCGCGCCGTCCGCCCTCATCCGGCGCGCGGGGTGAGCCGCGGCGCCGAGCTCTGGAGGGCGGCGATCAGGCTGTCGGCGACGCACGCCGACGCGCGCCGGCAGGCGATCCGCCAGGGGCGGCGCAGCGGGCCGGACGACAGCCGCTTGACCCTCAGATCGCCGCCCCCGAGATAGCCGTCCGCGATCCATTCCGAGAGGACAGCGATCCCCATGCCGGCGCGCGCCGCGTCGATGATGGCCTCGGTCAGCGGAAAGGGCAGGGACTCGAGCCTGGGCTTCCGGCGCCCGAAGACGGCGCTCATGAACCAGCGCACCTCGGCGGGCGACGCGCTCGGCGTGAGCAGCGGGCTCCTCTGGAGGTGGTCGCGCGTGAGCGACCCCTGCGCGGCGAGCGAGTGCGCGGTCGAGACCAGGAAGACGACCTCGTCCGAGAAGAGCGGCCGCTCCACGAGGGCGCCGCCCCCCTCGCGGGCCCTCGGCAAAGAGGCGGTGGTGAGCAGCGCGACGTCGATGTCGCCCCGGACGAGCGCGCCGACCGGATCCTGGGTGTGCTCCACCGCGAGCTCCACCTCGAGGCGGGGCAGCGTGCGCCGGAGGCTCGCCATCGCCGAGGGCAGCCAGCGATACGCCGTGTAGCACTCGCACACGAGGCGGACGCGCGTCGTCGCGGCGGCCGGCGCCGCGACCTCCCGCTCGAGCTCCCGGAGCTGCGCGAGGACGAGCCCGGCGCCCGCGATGAGCCGCTCGCCCGCGGCGGTCGGCGTGACCCCGCGCGCGGCGCGATCGAAGAGGCGCGCGCCGACCCGCTCCTCCGCCTGGGCGAGCGCCCGGCTCACGGCCGACTGCGTGATGTGCATCGTCGACGCCGCGCCCGCCGTGCTGCCGGCGGCCGCCAGCGAGAGGACGAGCTCCAGGTCGCGGACCTCGAGCTGAGGCCGCGGGCCGAGCGCCGGGGGCGCGGGAGGAGAAGCTATGCGAGACACGCATAGCTCCTATCACGACGATGCGTTGGACGCACGGCCCCTCGCGGCGCACCTTCCTCGCCCTCAGGAGGTCTTCATGAAGCTCTATTTCTCCCCGCTCGCATGCTCTCTCGCCACGCGCATCGCGCTCTACGAGGCCGGCGCCGAGGCCTCGTATGTCGAGGTCGACCTGAAGACGAATCGGACCGAGGAGGGCGCCGATTTCCGCGCGATCCACCCGCTCGGGCTCGTGCCTGCGCTCGAGATCGAGGGCGGCGAGATCCTCGCCGAGAACGCGGCGGTCCTGCAGCTCGTCGCGGAGCGGTTCCCGGAAGCGGAGCTCGCGCCGCGGGATCCGCTCGGCCGGGCGCGCCTCCAGCAGTGGCTCTGCTTCATCGGCACCGAGCTCCACAAGGCGATCTACCTGCCGCTCCTGGACGAGGCGGCCCCGGCCGAGGTCAAGGCCTACGCGCTCGCCAGGGCGGACGCGCGCCTCGGCTGGGTGGCCCGGCGGCTCGAAGGGCGGGAGTTCCTGCTCGATCGCTTCTCGGTCGCCGACGCCTACCTCTTCACGGTGCTCAACTGGTCACAGGTCACGCCCGTCGACCTGAAGACCTGGCCGGCGCTCGCCGCGTACCATGCGCGCCTCCTGGCGCGTCCCAGCGTGGCGCGCGCCTTCGCCGAGGAGCGGGCGCGCTACGTCCGGGAGCTCGGGCGGCACGCGAAGGGCGCCCCGGCCGCCGCCGGGCACGCCACCGCGTGAGCGATGCCCGTTGACCGCATGCCCGATGCTTGATGATCGGGATCGGCTCCGGCGCGTGATGTGAAGATAACGCGCGAAAAAAACGCGCGAAAACGCGCACGTTGACTACATGCGCCGACACGAGCCGGTCCTTGCTGGTTGTCGAAGCCAGGCGAGGAACGGCCGCGCGCCGTCATCGGGCGTCCAAGGATCCCACTTTTCCTGCGCGAGCGTCTCTGATACGAAGTCATCATGAGACACTTGCGACAACTCTTCGTATGCTCGGTGTTGGCGGTCGCTACGATCCCGGTCGGCTGTGGAGCGGAGGCGCCGGACAGCGCCGAGCAGGCGTCCGATGTCGGCTCGATCAGCCTCTCCCTCGTCGGGACCAGCGCCACGGGCGCGACGTACCGCCTATCCAACACGTTGTTCGATATCTACGGCCCGACGCATCGGCTCTTCTATGGAGACGGCGACACGACGGTGCTCACGGCGGTGCTGCCGGTCGGCGCCTATGACGTGTATCTGGAGCCTGGCTGGGTCCTCGAGCGGTGGACCAGCTCCGGTTACCAGTACGTCCCGGCGGTCCTGACGTCGGCGAACCCGACGTCGGTCTTCATCAACGAAGGCGCGACGTCGACGGTCGCGTTCCAGTTCCGGGCGGACGGCGATGTCGTCTCCGTCGGCCAGGGGACGCTCGATATCGTCATCGGGGTCGACGACACAACGCCGCTGAGCGAGGACACCGATGTGGCCTGCAGCAACGGCTACGATGACGATCGGGACGGCTACGCGGATTGTAGCGATCCGGACTGCCAGTGGCAGCCCTTCTGCGTACCGTGGCGCGAGGACACCGATGTGGCCTGCAGCAACGGCTACGATGACGATGGGGACGGCTACGCGGATTGCAGCGACCCGGACTGCCAGTGGCAACCCTTCTGCGCACCGGGGGGCGAGTACACCGATGTGGCCTGCAGCAACGGCTACGATGACGATGGGGACGGCTACGCGGATTGCAGCGACCCGGAGTGCCAGTGGCAACCCTTCTGCGTACCGTGGCGCGAGGACACCGATGCGGCCTGCAGCAACGGCTACGATGACGATGGGGACGGCTACGCCGATTGCAGCGACCCGGAGTGCCAGTGGCAACCCTTCTGCGTACCGTGGCGCGAGGACACCGATGCGGCCTGCAGCAACGGCTACGATGACGATGGGGACGGGCTCGCGGATTGCAGCGATCCGGAGTGCCAGGGGCAGCCCTCCTGCGCGCCGTGGGGCGAGTACACCGATGTGGCCTGCAGCAACGGCTACGATGACGATGGGGACGGGCTCGCGGATTGCAGCGATCTGGACTGCGGGTGGCTGCCCTTCTGCGCGACGTCGGGCCTCCTCATCGAGGACTTCGAGGACGGCGATTTCTTCAGCTCCCCGCCGTACGCCAGCCGCTTGCCGCCGTACACCGGGCCGTGGGTGACGTACGGCGACGGGCCCATCCCGGTCGATTTGCTCCCCGTGCCGGGGCCTTTCGGGTCGACGGCGCTCGGAGCTCACTCCCCGGGGGGGCCGTCCGCGTCGGGCGCCGGCGTCATGCTCACCTTCGATATGTGGCCCGTCGACGTGTCGGGGTTCCAGGGCATCCGCTTCAACGTCCGTTCCCAGGGCGCCCCGGTTCGCTTCGAGATCGGCACGCTCCCCACCACGCCCGAGGGCGGGTTCTGCTCGGATTGCTTCGACAGCCACGGAATCGATCTCGGGGTCGGAACGGAGTGGGTCACCATCGAGCTGTACTGGTGGCAGCTGATGCAGCAGGGGTGGGGCACGCCGACGCCGTTCGAGCCGTGGGCGGTCATGAACCTGAACTGGCGCACCCTCCCGGGGCAGCCGCTCGGCATCGAGCTCGACGACGTCCAGCTGTTCTGAGCTCAGCCGCCCGGGGCGCTCACGGGCTCGTGCGCGGCGTCGGCGCGCGCGCGTTCAATCGCCGCATGCAGTACGTGAGGCCGGCCCGCAGGTTGGCCTTGGTCACGATGGCGCTGAGGTCGAGCCCCAGCGCCACCATCGTTTGCGCCACGTTCGGGCGAATGCCGCAGATGATCCCCTCGGCGCCGAGCAGCTGGATGGCTCGCACGAGCTTGATCAGGTGATCCGCGACCTTCGTGTCCACCACCTGCACGCCGGTGAGATCCAGGACCGCGTAGCGCGCCGAGCGGGTGGAGATCGCCTCGAGCAGGCTCTCCATCGCCTCGGCCGTCCTCGCGCTGTCGACGACGCCGATCATGGGCAGCGCCAGGACGCCGTCCCACACCTCGATGATCGGCGCCGCGAGCTCCCGGATGACCCGCTGCTGCGCCTCGATCACGTCGAGCTTCGTCTGGAGGGCCAGCTGCGCGCGCTGGCCCTCCGTCACGTCGAGCGAGAACCCGAAGACGGAGCGGACGCGCCCCGCGGCCTCCGAGAGCGGGACGATCCAGTTCTCCCATACGCAGCCGTGGACCTCGGCCAGCCCGTGCACCGCCTCGCCGGCCAGCGCGCGCTCGATGCCGCCCGCGAGGTCGCCGTAGAGCTCGAAGATGTTCTTTCCGACGTGCTGCCCAGGCTGATGACCGGCGGCCGCGAGCCCCTTGCCTTCGTGGCAGGTGTACGTTCCCTCCGAGTCGATGGCCCAGACCACCATCGGGAGGGCGTTGATCAGCGCGCCGAGGATCCGGTCCCGATCCCTCAGCCGGACCAGCTCGTCGAGGACGCCGTCGCCGGGAGGCGCGTCGCGGAACGAGCCGTAAACGAGCCCATCCGCGCGCGAACCGCGCACGAAGCACGAGAACGGCCGGTAGCTGCGCTCCGCGCTCATGATCCGGCCGTGGACCTGGACGGGGGCGGCGCTCCCGCGGACCTGCTCCCACCGCGCCGTGAGCGTGCAGCGGTCCTCCGGGTGGAAGAGCTCGGTCAACGTGGTCCCTTGTGCGAGCGCAGGTCCGATGGCCCGGCCCAGCGCGTCACTCCATCGCAGCAGCGCGCCGTCGCCCCTCGCGACGAACAGCATCTCTGTAGAGTGTGCGATGAAATCGTCCAGCGAACCAAGCGATCCATTCGCTTCGGTCATCGTACTCCCCTCCGCAACCCGACAGCCAGCGCGCGGTTGCGCATCCCACGTTACATCGATGAACGCACGTGGATAGTAGGGGGCAATCCGGAACGCGGACCAGGGCTTGGCCTTAACCCGATCTCCGGATCGTACGACAGCGACGCGGCGCCCGCCGGCAAACGCCGGCAGTCGTACGACCCGTACATACCGGTTCGTCCGCGTCGGAGCGGCTCAGTCGCCGGAGCCGGCGGGCCGGGTGGGAATGCCGAGCAGATAGATCTTCTTCATCCTGCCGCCGATCACCCCCTTTTCCCACCGGTAACCTTCATCTCCGAGCCCTCGCAGCAGCTCGTCCAGGTCGCCGAGCGTGTAGGTCCTCGCGTTCGAGACCGCCCCATCCCAGGCGAAGCACAGCGGGATGATCGGGAGGAGGTAGGTGAAGACGAGCTGCCGCGCCGTCACGGGCCTCGCCAGGGGCGTGATGAGGAGGCACATCAGGAAATTGACCGGCAGGGCCGTCCACCAGAGAAACGCCGGAAAGCTGTTGTCGCTGATCTCGAAGATGCAGATCGGCTGTCTGCTCTTCTGGGCCGACTCGAGGATCTTTCTCGCGCCCTCCGGCCTCATGTGATGGAAGCTGCTGACCAGGGTCCTGAGCCCCGCCGTCTCGCCGCTCAGCTCCGTGGCGTCGACCGGGCTCGTCCGATACGATACGTTGCTCCCCTCCCGGGCGTTGATGCTCCTCGCCGCCTCCGCGTTGGGATAAAGATCGGTCAGCGTCAGCGTGACGCCCTCGAGCCCGGGCTTCTCGTTCAGGCGCTCCAGGACATCGAGCATCGGGCCCCCGCTCCCGGAGCAGAGGTCGACGATGCGGGCCGAGCTCGACTCCTTCAGCGCTCTGGCGAGGAGCTCCGCCAGCTCGTCGCTCGATCCCAGCGTCCTGTGCACGGTCACGATCAGGCGGGTCATGCAGGACCGTAGCCACCCTGGAAACCAGCTGAAGTCTTCGAGCTCGAACAGATGGATGCGCTTCATTCGTTCCTCGGGGTCGTGCGGCGCGGCCACGCGCGGAAGCGCGGGTCGAGCGGCGGGACCCGCGGGGCTGCTGCTCGTCCCCGCGCGGGTTGCGTGGTGCTCGTGAGGCTATTCGACTCTGCGCCGGAAGGTCGAGACGTCGCGTCGAGCGACCGCTGTCCGCGTTACCGGGCTGCGCAGGTCTTGCGGAGGGCGCGCGCCTTGTCGATGCACAAGGTGAGGGCGTCCTCTGCCGGCTCGTCCGGGCACGAGGCCTCGAAGTCGCGGATGGCGTCGCGGAGCCCGCGCATGCCAGGGCCGCCGGCGCCGAGGTCGAGCTTGCCCTTGCGCCCGTCGTCGTCGTCGTCGCCTCCGGCGAGCAGGAGCGCGCCGACCACCGCCCCCACGACGACGACGCCGGTGAGGACGCCCGCCACGAGGACGCCGGTCTTGCCTTCGATGTCCGGGGGCTCGGCGTCCGGGAGCGACGGCGTGCCCGCCGGTATAGGCGGCGCCTCCAGGCCCGCGGCGAGCGCCGTGGTGACGATGCCGCCCGTGAGCCCCAGGCCGCCGATGACGAGGCTCGACAGCGTGAGCGCGCTCGGCCCGGCGCCGGCGCTCGCGTTCACGTTCACGCTGGCGGAGAGGCGCACCTGCGCCGCGTTGCACACCGCGTAGGCGTCGAGGCGGTGGATCTCGAGCGACGCGCGCGGCGCGGTCTCGGGCGGCAGCTTCGCCGCGAGGAGGATGTCGTCCGCCGAGCGCCTGAGCGTGAGCGGCTCGGCCGCCGCCGCGGCCTCCGGCGCCGCCGCAGGTCGCGTGGAGGCCTTGCCGCAGCCGGCCAGTCCACACGCGATGAGCAGGAGCGTTGTGCAGGAGAGGACATGATCGCGTCGCAGGGTCATACAGCCACGCTACGCCGAAAGGCCGCGGCATCGTCGAGCGAAATCGGCCTCGCCGCAGATCCTGTATTGGCCGGCGAGCGGGCTCTGCGTGGGATAACAACGTGTCATGTCCTGCTGGCAGGGCTGATGGGCTGGGCGCTGCAGGCGTTGCTGGCGCCGAGCGCCAGCCGCCGGCCTCGCGCGGGACGCGCGAGATCATGCCTGGATCCGGGCCGTTCCGAGCAGCTACGCTCGGACGCTCCCATGCCTCCGTCCCGACCGCCTCGCGACCACCGCCCGCGCCACGCTCCGTTGCCCTCGTCCGCGGTGTCCGCCTTCATCCGCCCCGCCAGGCTCGATGCGCTCCTCGCCCCCTGGATGCCCGACGCGGAGGAGCGCGCCTTCGTGGTCCGGTGCATCGTCGGGGAGGGCCCCATCCATCACCGCGGCGCGAGCTACGCGCTGCTCTGCCTGCTCGGCCTCCTGCTCGAGGAGCTCGGTCCGGACGAGGGCGGCGCCCCGCGCGGCGAGTCGCTGCCCGTCCCGATCCGCCTGCCGCCGCACCTCGCGCGCGGCAGCGATCACGACTACCCGCTGGCCATCCCGCTCGCGCCGCTGACGCGCCTCGCCCCGGAGGGCTCGCCGAAGCTCGCCGCGCTCGTCGACTGCCTCACCGACGGCCCGCCGCACCACGCGCTCGCCAACGCCGCCATGGTTTGCCTGCTCGACGCCCTCTTCGCGCGCGCCGCGCGCGCCCGCGCCGGGGTGGAGCCGGCCTGATGGCGCTGCCGCCGGCGCTCGGACAGGCGTTCCGGATGGTGGCCGCCGAGCTGGGCATGCGCTCGGCGGCGCGGCTGTTCCTGCGCGAGCTGATGGGCGAAGGCGGCGCCCCGCTCGTCCGCGAGGCCCGCGACAAGCTCGGGCGCGAGTTCCCCGTCCTCGATTTCGTCGCCGAGCAGTGGCTCTCCGGCCGCGCCGAGGCGCCGCTCGACCCCGCGGGCGTCCTCGACGCGCTCCGCGGCGTGACCCGGCTGCTCGTCGTGGGGCTGGAGGCCGACGGCCTCGACGCGCTCGTGCCGCGGCTCTCCGGCGTCGAGGCGGGCCTCGTCACCGACGCGGGCGGGCTCGACCCGGACTTCCGCCGGGTGCTCGCGAACTACGACGGGCTCATGGAGCCGGTGGGGCTGTCCGAGCTCCACCGCTGGGCCGGGCGGCGGAGCGCGCTGCTCACCTTCGTCTACGGCACCGACGGGCACGCGGCGCACGTGAGCCCCTCGTGGCTGCGCGTCTCGGGCCCCGACGTGCGGACCCAGTTCCGCTCGCTGATCGGCTGGGACATCCTCGGCCAGCCCATGACGGTGTACCCGCGCTGGATGGTCGAGACGAGCGCGGGCGATTTCTCGTGCCTCGTGGGGCCGGCCCCGCCCGCGCCCGAGGCCGCCGCCGGCGCGGGCCAGCCTCGCGCGCGCGCGCCCGCGCCCGCGCGCGAGGCGACGTGACGGCGCCCCAGGCCGCGCTCTTCACCCTCCTGCTCGGCGCGCTCCTGCTCCAGGCGCTCCTGCCGTCGCGCCGCGTGCTCGTCGTGACGGGCGGCGCGGCCCTCGCCTGCCTCGCGTCGACGCTGCTCGGGGTCGCGACCACGCAGCGCCTGCTCGCCGAGGTGCCGTGGGACGTGCTCGTCATCCTCGTGACGCTGGGGCTCCTGTCCCAGCTCCTCGCCGCCTCGCGGCTCTTCGATCGCCTCGCCGTCGCGGCGACGCGGCTGAGCGGCGCCGAGCCCTTCCGCGTCCTGCTCGTGTTCTCGATCGCGATGTACCTCGTGAGCGGCGTCGTCAACAACCTCACGGCGCTCGTGCTCGTCCTGCCGGTGCTGCACGTGCTGCTCCGGCTCATGGGCACGCGGCAGCGGTACGTCTCCTGGCTGCTCGGCCTCTTGCTCGTCGCCTGCAACCTCGGCGGGGCCGCCACGCCGATCGGCGACTTCCCGGCCATCCTGCTGCTCGGCCGGGGCAGCATGACGTTCGGGGGCTACCTCTCGCGCGCCGCCCCGGCGACGTTCTTCGCGCTCGCCGTCCTGCTCCTCGTCGTGCGCGTCGTGGTGCGCCCGGCCGCGGGCGTGCCGCGCGATCCGGTCTCGGCGCGGCTCACGCGCGCGGCGGTCGAGGCGCTGCACCGGCGGGTGCGCGTCGATCGGCGCCTCCTCGTGCCGGCGGCGGCGTCGCTCGCCGCGATGGTGGTCGCCTGGCTGTTCCTGCCCGCCGAGCTCGGCGTCGGCCCGGAGCTCGTGTGCTGGCTCGGCGCCGGCGCGGCGCTGCTCATGGCGCGCAGGCACGGCGAGCGGCTCGCGAGGACGGGGCTCGACATCGAGGCGGTGCTCTTCCTGCTCTCGCTCTTCGTGATGGTCGCGGCGGTGCGGGGCACCGGCCTCTTCGAGGAGATCTCGCGCTCGCTGGAGCGGCTGCCGGTCGCGCCGTCGCTCCAGCTCGTCGCGTTCCTCGTCCTCGCCGGCGTGCTCACGGGGCTGTTCTCGGCGGGCCCCAGCATGGCGGCGCTGCTCGACGTGGCCGAGTCGCTCGCCCAGCGGCTGCCCGGGCCCGCCGTCTATGTCGGCCTCGCCCTGTCGGTCTGCGCGGGCAGCTCGCTCTTCCTGACCGCCGCGACGTCGGGCCCGCTCGCGCAGGCGCTCACCGAGCGGGCCGATCTGCGGGACGTCGACGGCCGGCCCATCCGGTTCGGCTTCTTCGACTTCCTGCCGGCCGGCCTCCTGAGCTTCGCGGTCATCCAGGCCGTGGCGATCGCGTACGCCCTCCTCGCCGTCTGGGCGGCGCGGTAGGCGCCGGCCGCCGTCAGCGCGCCGCCTGGACGAGGATCTCCTCGAGGACGGAGGTCAGCTCGTCGACCCTCACCGGCTTGGTCAGGTAGCGGTAGAACCCGGCCTGCTCGGCGCGGCGGGTGTCCCGGGCCATCGCCGCCGCGCTGAGCGCGATCACGGGGATGTCGCGCGTCTCCGGCCACTCCTCGAGCCTGCGCATGGCCTCGTAGCCGCTCATCCCGGGGAGGTTGATGTCCATGATGACGACCTCGGGCCGCCGCGACCGCGCGAGCTCGATGCCGATCTCGGCGTTCGGCGCGGTGATCAGGTGGACGCGCTCGAGCTCGGAGATGAGCTCCTCCATGAACGCGATGTTCGACGGGTTGTCCTCGACGTAGAGGACCGAATGCCGGACGCCGCCGGGCCCGGCGAGCGGCGACCCCTCCGCGCGCGCGTCGGCCTGCTCCGGGGCGGCGACCTGCGGCAGCTCCTCGTGCGCCGGGAGCTCGATCCAGAACTCGGACCCTTCGCCCGGCACGCTGTTGAAGCCGACGCCGCCGCCCATGAGCTCCGCGAGACGCTTGCTGATGGCGAGGCCGATCCCGGTCCCCTCGATCGGCCCTGTCTCCTGGCCGGCGCGCTGGAAGGGCTGGAAGAGCTTCGCGTGCTGCTCTCGCGGGATGCCGACGCCGTTGTCCGCCACGCAGATCCTCACGACGCCGTCCTCCGGCATCGACACGGCGATGGTGGCGCGCCCCCCCCTCCGGCCGTACTTGATCGCGTTCGACCCGTAGTTCATGAGGATCTGCGCGAAGCGCGTGCGATCCGCGGTGATCTTCGGGAGCTCCGCGGGCAGGGGCGCGAGGGCGATCTGGATCCCGGCGCGCTGGGCCATCGGGTCGAGCGTGGTCTTCACCTCGTCCAGCACCTCGGGGACGTTCACCGGCTCGATCGACACGGTCACGCGGCCGGCCTCGATGCGCGAGAGGTCCAGGATGTCGTCGATGAGCTTGAGCAGGTGCTCGCCGCCCTTCAGGACGTGCTCTATCCGCTCCTTCTGGCGGTCGGTGAGCGGCGTCTTCCGGTCGCGCTGGAGCAGCTGCGCGAAGCCGAGGATCGCGTTGAGCGGCGTGCGGAGCTCGTGGCTCATCGAGGCGAGGAACTCGCTCTTGGCGGAGCTGGCGGCCTCGGCGAGGGCCCGCGCCTTGCGGAGCTCCTCGGCGCGCTGCACGTCGCCGGTCATGTCCCAGAGGGTGCACACGGTCCCGCCCTCGGCCGTGCGGCGCTCGGTCGCGCGCAGGCTGCGCCCGTCGTTCGTGCAGAGATCGAGCGTGCCGTTCGGCTCGGCGTGGTAGGCGAGCAGCCTCCCGCGGAAGTCGGCCTGGGGCTCGCCGCCGAGGGCGAACAGCCCCGCGGCGATGCCCTCGTCGATGAGCTCATCATAGCTCCGCCCGACGATGGGGCCGCTCACCCGCGCGCCGAGCCAGTGCCGGTACACGCTGTTGCAGAGCGCGAGCCGATCCTGCGCGTCGAACACGGCGAACGCGCCCTGGATGCTCTCCACCGCGCTCCGCAGGAGGTCGGTCGTGCGCTTCGCCTCGGCCTCCAGGCGCCTTCGCTCGCTGATGTCGCGGGCCACCTTCGAGGTGCCGACGACCTTGCCCATCGCGTCGTAGATCGGAGAGAGGGTGATCGAGACGTCGATGTCCCTGTCGTCCTTGCGCCTGCGCACCGTCTCGAAGTGATCCATGTGCTCGCCGCGCCTGAGCCGATCGAGCATCCGCGGCACCTCGTCCTCCCGCCCCGGCGGGGAGAGCGCGGTGAGGGGCTTGCCGATCATCTCCTCGGCGGTGTAGCCGAAGATCGCCTGTGCGCCCCGGTTCCAGCTGGCGATGCGCCCGTCGAGCGCCTCGCCGATGACGGCGTCCTCGGAGGAGTCGACGATCGCGGCCAGCCGCCGCATCGTGAGGTCGACCCGCTTGCGGTCGCTGATGTCGCGGATGGCGCTCGAGACGAGCGTGCCCCGCTCGGTCGTCAGCGGGCTGAGGCTGATCTCGACCGGGAACTCGCCGCCGTCCTTCCGGCGGCCGAACAGCTCCACCCCCGACCCCATCGGGCGCGCCTTGGGCGCGGCGATGAACGCCGACCGGTTCGCGACGTGCGCCCGCTGGAAGCGCTCCGGCAGGAGGATCTCGATGGCCTGCCCGAGGAGCTCGCCGCGCGCGTAGCCGAACATCCGCTCGGTCTGGACGTTGACGAACACGATGCGTCCCTGCTCGTCGACGACCACCATGGCGTCGGGCGCCGCGTCGATGAGCAGGCGGAACGTGCCGTCGTCGAGCGGCGGAGCTCCGGGCCCGTGGGGCGCCTGGCCGGAGGGAGACAGGCGGTCGATGGAGGAGCGTTCAAGGGTCATCGGGGAGCCTCACGCAGAAGATGGCGCCGGGCGCGTTGTCCTCGATCCGGAGGGTGCCGCCGTGCGCCTCGACGGCCATCCTGCAGAACGCGAGCCCGAGGCCGCGGCCGGCGCGGTGGACCACCGGATCCTCGCCGCCGAGCTGAACGAAGCGATCGAACACCCTCGCGCGCATCTCGGCGGGGATGCCCGACCCCGCGTCCGCCACGCGGATCTCCACCGCGGCGCCGTCCTTCACGGCGCTCACGGTCACCGCGGTCCCGGCCGGGGCGTGGTGGACGGCGTTCTCGACGAGGTTCTCGAGCGTGCGGCGCAGCAGGTCCGGGTCGGCCTGGACGGCGGGCACCTCGACGGCCTCGCGCAGCGCGAGCGACCGGAAGCTCGCGCGCAGGTCGAGCGCGGCGAACGTCTCGAGGACGAGCGCGCGGAGATCGACGCGCGCGCGCTCGGGGGCGAGCCTCCCTTCCTCGCTCTTGCTGATGTCGAGCAGGTTGTAGATGAGCCGCAGCAGGGAGCGCGCCTGATCGCGGACGTGCCGCACGGAGTCGCGCGCCTGCTCCGGGAGCGAGCGGTCCCGGAGCAGGAACTGCGCGTGCAGGTCCATGCTGCTCACAGGGTTCTTCAGATCGTGCACGACGAAGGCCGTGAGCTGCTCCTTCTGGAGCTGGAGGCGCATGAGCGCGTCCCGCTGCTGCCGGACGAGCTCGACGTGCTCGCGCAGCTCCGCGCCGAGCCGGCGCAGCCGTAGCGCGGCCTGCACCCGCGCGAGGAGCTCCGACGGGCGGACCGGCTTCGTCAGGAAGTCGTCGCCGCCGGCGCGCAGCGCGCTGTCGAACGTCTCGACGTCGCGGAGCGCCGTCAGGAACACGATCGGCGTGCTCTCGCCCCCGGGCAGGCCGCGGATCCGGGCGCACACGGTGAAGCCGTCCATCCCCGGCATCCGCACGTCGAGCAGCACGCAATCCGGCTTGTGGCGCTCGAACTGCTGGAGCCCCTCCTCGCCCGTGACGGCGAGCACGACCTCGTAGCCGTCGTCCTCGAGCGTGGCCTGGGCCAGGGCGCGGTTCTGCTCGTTGTCATCGACGACGAGCACCCTGGATCTCGGCTCTTGCTGCTCCATGCGCCCTCGGCTTCGGGCGCGAGGTTACACCAGGCTCCACGGCCCCCACCATAGCGCCCGGCCTCCGGCCGAGCGGCTGCCTCGCCGTGCGACCGGCGTCGCGCGGCGCGGTTCATGGCCAGCGGAGCTGAGAGCGATCGCCGCGGAGCTCGACTGCGCTGAGGAGAGCTGTCACCTCGGGCGGTCCGGTGCGGCGGCGAAGGCGCGCAGGAGCCGGTCGCGCTGCGCCCGCACGTAGCGGATATCCTCTTCGTACAGCGCGGGGTGGCCGGCGGTGATGTGCGCCTGGGATGCGGCGTCGCCTGCCTCGGCCCGCCCGCGCAGGGTGGCGAGGAGCGCCGTCAGCCGGTCGACCACCGTGTCGAGCAGCTCGGCCCTGGGCGCGACGCCGTAGGCGCGGCAGAAGGCGGCGGCGCGCTGTGCCTGCTCCTCCGGGGTGCCAGCGCTGTCCGGGTTGGTCGGCGCGTGCAGCGGCGCGAACCGGTAGACCGCATAGGCCAGGTCCCACACGCGCGGCGCCGGGTGGGCGTTGTCGAAATCGATGAAGCCGACCACCCGGCCGGCGCGGACGACGCAGTTGTAGGGCGCGAGGTCGCCGTGACAGACCACCTCGACCGGCGACCGGGGCGGCAGCTGCCACCGATCGTCCGGCTCCGGCACGAACGTCGCGCTCGCGTCGTGGCAGCGGCGCAGCAAGGTGGCGGCGGACGCCAGGAGCTCGGGTGTGCGCAGCTCGGCCGGGAGCGCGTTGTGCACGTCGCCGTCGAGGTACGACAGCACCTCGTTGCCCTCGTCGTCGTACCCGAGCGGCTCCGGCGCCGCGTCGAACCCCGCCGCCCGCAGGTGCCGCAGCAGCCGATGGATGGCCGGCGCCGCCGCCGTCGCGGGCCGGTGGACCCGGTCCCCGCGCCGGCGCACGATGTTCACCCCGCCCTGGAATACCGTCTCATCGACCATGTTCTGCGGTTCTTCACCAGCCTCGGCCAGCGTCCCCGGCGGCCCTGATCCCCTCGATCCCGGCGTCCGTCCGCGGGTCATGGAGCACGGTTCTCGCACGAGTCTGCTGATGCCAGGTGACATCGCGGTCGCCGGGGCGGTCGCTCGATCGAGACGCTCCGGTGCGGCTCGTCGAGCTCGATCTGGTGGTTCAGGAAGGCGGTGAGCAGCGGTTCTTGCTTGCCGCGCCCCTCGGGGCGGGGCCGGCCGGGTTCGCGGGGGCAGGCCTCGTTCGACGCCTGCGCCCCGCGAGCCCGCTCGCGACGGGCTAGTTCGGGATGCCGTCGTACTGGCAGGTCAGGCTGCAGCCGTCGCCGCTCGTGCGGTTGCCGTCGTCGCATGCCTCGTAGAGGCTCTGCAGCTTGCCGTCTCCGCAGTACGGACCGTAGACGCAGCCCGGCGCGCACTTGCCGTAGCCGCCGGTGTTTTTGCCGTCGCCGTCGTCGCACTGCTCGGTGCCGTTGCGGATGCCGTCGCCGCAGCGCGGGCCGAGCTGGCAGCGCGGGCCGCACTCGCCGTAACCGCCGTCGTTCTCGCCGTCGTCGCACTGCTCGCCGGCCTGGACGACCTTGTCGCCGCACTGGGCGCCGAGGCGGCAGTTGTTGCTGCAGCCCGTGGCCTCGTTCGGCGGATCGCACTGCTCGCCCCACTCCTCGTCGACACGGTCGTCACCGCACTTGGCCGCCGGCGTGCAGGCAGGGAGGCAGCTGCCGTAGAAGCCGTCGTTCACGCCGTCGTCGCAGGTCTCCGTGCCGTTGACGAGGCCGTCGCCGCAGTACGGCCCGTACTGGCAGATCCCGGTGCACCCGCCGTACTCGCCGCCGTTCTCGTCATCGCCGAGATCGCAGTCCTCCTCCGACGCCTGGACGATGCCGTCGCCGCAGCGCGGCCCGTAGACGCACGCGGGGCCGCACTCGCCATACCCACCGTCGTTGAAGCCGTCGTCGCACTCCTCGCCATACTCCGGCTGCGTCACCCCGTCGCCGCAGTGCGCGCCGAGCCGGCAGCTCGCGCAGCCCGTGTCGCTGTCGCTGTCGCACTCCTCGCCCCACTCCGTGTCGACGCGGTTGTCGCCGCACCTCGGCGCCGGCGTGCAGCCCGGGGCGCAGGTCCCGTAGGTGCCGTCGTTCACGCCGTCGTCGCACGCCTCGGCGCCGTTGCGCACGCCGTCGCCGCAGTACGGCGCGTAGTTGCAGGAGGCATCGCACCCGCCGTAAGCGCCGTTGTTCAGCCCATCGCCGAGATCGCAGGCCTCCTGCGACGGCTGGACGATGCCGTCGCCGCAGCGCGGGCCGTACAGGCACGCAGGGCCGCACTGCTCGTACCCGCCGTCGTTCACGCCGTCGTCACACTGCTCGCCGAGCTGCGGCTGCGTGACCCCGTTGCCGCATTGCGAGGCGAGCCGGCAGTTCACGCAGCTCGTGTCGCCCGTCCTGTCGCACTCCTCGCCCCAGTCCGCGTCGACGCGGTTGTCACCGCACCTCGGCGCCGGCGTGCAGCCCGTGGCGCAGGTGCCGTAGGCGCCGTCGTTCACGCCGTCGTCGCACACCTCGGCGCCGTTGCGCACGCCGTCGCCGCAGTACGGCCCGTAGTTGCAGGAGGCATTGCACCCGCCGTACGCGCCGGTGTTCATCCCCTCGCCGAGATCGCAGCGCTCGTCCTCGGGCTGGACGATGCCGTCGCCGCAGCGCGGCCCGTACAGGCACGAGGGCGCGCACCGGCCGTACCCGCCGTCGTTGATGCCGTCGTCGCACTCCTCGCCGAACTCCGGCTGCAGAACGCCGTCGCCGCAGTGCTCCCCGAGCTGGCAGCTCACGCAGCTCGTGTCGCTGGCGCTGTCGCACTCCTCGCCCCAGTCCGCGTCGACGCGGTTGTCACCGCACTGCGGGGCCGGCGTGCAGTTCGGGTTGCAGGTGCCGTAGAAGCCGTCGTTCACGCCGTCGTCGCACCTCTCGGTGCCGTTGACGACGCCGTCGCCGCAGGACGGCCCGATCTCGCACGCCGTCGTGCAGCCGCCATAGCCGTTCGCGGTGTTGCCGGAGCCGAGATCGCACGCCTCGTACGGCGCGTTGACCGCGCCGTCGCCGCAGCGGGGCGGGGCCACGCACCCCGGCGCGCAGGCGCCGGACGCGTTGGCGTACGTGCTGTTGTTGGCGCCGTTGTCGCAGGCCTCGGGGCCGTTGCGCACGCCGTCGCCGCAGTAGGCGCCGAGCTGGCAGTTGTTGCACTGGCCATAGCCCGTCCCGTTCTCGCTGCCGTCGTCGCACTCCTCGCCCGGCGTCACCACCGGCTCATCGACGCCGCATTGCGGCGTGCACACCGACGTGCCGGCGCTGAAGCCCGAAAGCGTGAGCTGGTAGTTCGACCCGGTGACGTGGCGCTCGGCCTGGAACACCGCGATCTCGTAGACCTTGCCCGGCTCGAGGTTGAGGTCGACGGTGTAGGCGGCGCGGTTCGGGCAGCCGGCGTTGGTGCAGGGGGTCACGCGGGCATCGCCGTTGTCGAGGATGGTCACGCTCTCCTGGGCCTGCGCGTGGATGCCGCCGATGTCCGCGGTCAGCGTGTTCTTGATGAACACCCAGACGTCGTCGTCACCGAAGAAGGTGAGCACCGGATCGGCCGCGGCGCCGTTCGGCGTGAACTGGAACCAGTACCGGACCTCGCTCGTGAAGTAGAAGTTGTGCCCGTCGGTGCGCGTCCTCTCCCGCCCGTCGGCCACGAAGCTGTCGAGCGCGAGATCGGCGCCGGGCGGGTCGAGGTCCACCGGCCAGAACGGGTTGCGCTGGTACAGGAACCTGCCGTCGGGCTGCGCGAGCAGCTCGATGGTGGTGACGAGCGTCCGGTTGAAGTTCGGGTTGTCCCGGTACCACCACCGGAAGTTGTTCTGCCCCGTGGTCCAGCCGTTCGCGTCGCTCGGCGTGACGAAGCCGGGGCCGAATCGGTTCACGGGCTTGCCGTCAGCATCGAGCGTCGCCTGGACCGTGCCGTCGATCTGATTGCCGCTGGGGTTGATCTCGAAGTCGAAGTGCCCGTTGATCCCATCCGTCAGGTTGGCGTCGCACTCGGCGTTGCTCGTGGCGGTGTTGTAGGTTTCCGGGCACCAGCCGATGAAGTCGCGGAGGACCATCGGCAGCCGCATCTCGGTCGGGGACACGGTGCAGACGTAGCCGGCCTCGACCGTGCACTCGGCGGAGCATCCGTCGCCGCTCTCGGTATTGCCGTCGTCGCACTGCTCGGTGGTGTCGCCGGGCAGGAGGATGCCGTCGCCGCAGGCCGAGATGCACGCGCCGCCGCTGCAGTCCGGCTCGCCCTTGCAGTCCGGCGTGCAGCCGTCGCGCCAGTCGCCGTTGCCGTCGTCGCACGCCTCGGTGCCCTCGCGGACGCCGTCGCCGCAGACGGAGAAGCCCGTGCAGTCCTGGGGCTCGCCGTCGTCGCACACGCTGCCGGCCTCGATGCGGCAGGTGTCGTCGCAGCCGTCGCCCGGGAAGAGATCCCCGTCGTCGCACTGCTCGGCGCCGGCCTTGAGCCCGTCGCCGCAGACGGTCTTGCACGGGAACCCGACGCGCGAGCAATCCCAGCCATCCTCGATGAGCTGGCAGTCGGCGCTGCAGCCGTCGCCGCCGGCCGGGGGCTCCCCGCCGTCGTCGCACTGCTCGCTGCCGTTCACGCGGCCGTCGCCGCACACGGGCGGCGGGGGCGGGTTGCAGAAGCCGCCGGCCGGCGGGCACGTCCAGCCCACCTCGATCTTGCACTGCGAGGTGCAGCCGTCGCCGCCGACAGGGCTCGCCTCGCCGCCGTCGTCGCACTGCTCGCCGAGCTGCACCACGCCGTCGCCGCAATAGGTCCTCTCGGTGCACGGCTGGCCCGGCCGGCAGTTCCAGCCCTCCTCGAGCCGGCAATCCGCCGTGCAGCCGTCGCCGGACGCGGGCGGGTTGGCGCCGTCGTCGCACTGCTCGCCGCCGTTCACGCGGCCGTCGCCGCACCGGTAGACGAGGATGCACGGCTCACCCGGCTCGGGGCACACGTACGCCGGGTTCACCGCCTTGCAGTCGGCGCTGCAGCCGTCGCCGCTCGCGGTGTTGCCGTCGTCGCAGATCTCGCCGGGATCCACCGCGCCGTCGCCGCACCGGATCAGCAGCTCGCACGGCCGCCCCGGGGTCGGGCAGTTGTAGAAGGACTCCTGCCGGCACAGGCTCGAGCAGCCGTCGCCGCCCGCCGTGTTGCCGTCGTCGCACACCTCGCCGGCCTCCCTGCGGCCATTGCCGCAGACGGGCAGCTGCGTGCACGGCTGGCCGGGCCGGCTGCACTGATACCCCTCCTCGCGCATGCAGTCAGCGCTGCAGCCGTCGCCGGACGCGGGCGGACTGTCGCCGTCCTCGCACTGCTCGGAGCCGTTCACGCGGCCGTCGCCGCACCAGTAGAGGAGCGTGCAGGGCACGCCCGGCGTGGGGCACGAGTAGATCGGCTCCACCGCGCTGCAGTCGGCGGCGCAGCCGTCGCCGCTCACGTTGTTGCCGTCGTCGCAGATCTCGCCCGGATTGATGTCGCCGTCGCCGCACCAGATCAGCAGCTCGCAGGGCTGCCCCGGGCTCGGACAGGCATAGAACGCCTCCTGCCGGCACAGGGTGGAGCAGCCGTCGCCGCCCGTCGTGTTGCCGTCGTCGCACTGCTCGCCGCTCTCGAGGCGGCCGTTGCCGCAGACGGGCAGGAGCTCGCAGGCTTGCCCGGGCCGCGGGCACACATAGCCCGGCTCGCGCATGCACGTGGCGCTGCAGCCGTCGCCGGACGCGGGCGGGTCGTCGCCGTCCTCGCACTGCTCGCCGTTGTTCACGCGGCCGTCGCCGCAGCGGTAGAGGAGGAGGCAGGGCTCACCCGGCTTGGCGCACACGTAAAGCGGGTCGAGCACCTTGCAGTCGGCGCTGCAGCCGTCGCCGCCCGTCGTGTTGCCGTCGTCGCAGAGCTCGCCGGGATCCACCGCGCCGTCGCCGCACCGGATCAGCAGCTCGCACGGCTGCCCCGGCGTCGGACAGTTGTAGAAGGACTCCTGCCGGCAGAGGCCCGAGCAGCCGTCGCCGCTCGCCGTGTTGCCGTCGTCGCAGGTCTCGCCGGTCTCCCTGGCCCCGTTGCCGCAGACCGGCAGGCGCTCGCAGCGCTGTCCGGGCCGCGAGCACGTGAAGCCCGGCTCGCGCTTGCAGTCCGCGCTGCAGCCGTCGCCGGACACCTTGTTGAGGTCGTCGCACGTCTCCGAGCCGTTCACGCGGCCGTCGCCGCAGTCGTAGAGGAGCGTGCAGGGCTTGCCCGGCATCGGACAGACGTACGAGGGGTCGACCGAGTAGCAATCGGCGCTGCAGCCGTCGCCATCCACGGTGTTGCCGTCGTCGCAGAACTCGCCCGGATCGACCACGCCATCGCCGCACGCGATGGTCAGCACGCACGGCTCGCCGGGCGCGGGACACTCGCAGTAGGGCTCGATCTCGCACAGGCCGGAGCAGCAGTCGCCCGGCAGGCTGTTGCCGTCGTCGCACGTCTCGCTGGCCTGGTTGATCTCGCCGTCGCCGCAGGCGGGCTCCTGGGGCAGGTTGCACTCGGGCGGCGGGTCGTCGACGGCGCAGGGATCCGGCTTCTCTCCGCCGCTGCCGCTCGAGCCGACGCTCCCGGCGAAGTCGATGCCGCCGCTCCCGGTCTCGCCGCCGGAACCACCCGAGTTCGTGCCGCTCCCCGCGCCGCCTGCGCCGGGGCCGCCCGTGGAGGGCGCGTCCCCTCCGCAGGCGGCAGCTACTTGCATTAATCCCACCGCCAAAGCCAGATAAGACGTTCTCAAACTCACGACACACCTCGACGAACAGGAGCGGAAGCGCTCGGGCAGGAAGTCGGACGACCCTGTTCCAGGGTAGCCCGGGCGCCCTTCGCACCTCTAGACGAAAATTACGTCATCCTCCTCCACTCGGGCACATCGCCACGACCACCCGTTCTCGGCGGACGCCAAGGGAGCTCCGCTGACGAATGACGCGCATTGCGCGATGCAGCGCCGGGTGGAGTCGGTGCTTCCTTTCTGCTGCTGTGGCACGAGCGAGCGCCTGGCGTCGCAATCCGGTTCCCGCTTGACATTTGCGCTCTGACTGGAGATCGCAAAATAGTTTGTGCTCAAAATAAATGCGAGCGCCGCGAGCAGGGCGTCGAGCGCCGCGGTCACGCCCTGCATCTCGGCCGATCCCGCGCTCCGGGAGGGGGGCGCGGTTCAGACCGCCTTCAGACCCTCGGCCTTCCGGAAGAGGATCGCGGCGCCGAGCGCCGCCGCGGCGGGGACGAGAACCGCGCTGACGCCTCCGTGGCGGATGCCCTCGGAGCTCAGCCTGCCGGCCACGGCGTCGGCGTCGGGGGTCTTGAACACGAGGATGTGCAGGCCCTCGAAGCGCGCGAGACAGGAGGCGATCTTGGCGACGGTCCTGCGGATGGCCTCGGTGAGCCGCGGCAGGTGCTCGGGTGGCGCCTGGATGGGAACGAGCCTGGCATCGCTCGGGATCCGGTCGGGGTCGTCGTCCCGGACGCAGCTCACGAGCTCGACGAAGTTGCGTGGGAAGCTGGCGTGGGTGTTCGCCGCGCCGAACGGCCGTGGAGGCTCGCCCTCCCTGGGCGACAGCATGGGATAGGCGGGCGGCGACAGGCGAAAGCCGAGCCGGCGGTAGAGATCGAGCCCTTCCTTCATGTCGTTCACGACGTGGCCGACGTGGTGCAGGTGATCGATATCACGACCCATTCAGGTCACCTCCGCCTCCTGGGCTCAGGGTGTCGGGACCGCCGCAGGAGGCACCGGCGGTACGCCGCCGGAGCCTATCCGACGGCGCGGCGTGGATCGAGCCGCGATCACCGAGCGCGATCCTGTGCCCTGCGCGCGTCACGGAAGATCCGTAGTCCGGGTGCTGCGGTGCTGCTGCCCCCGGCCACGAGAGGCTGGGAGTTGCTCCTGTTGTTTTCCAGGGGTGGCGGATCGTGCAAGGAATCTTCTGTCATATCGAGATCTGGGTTGGAGGGCGGCGAAGGTGACGCCGATCTCCGAATGTCAGCCCGAGACGAGCGTCGTGGTTCACGCTTGACTTCCGCGATCGGTATGCCTTTCCTTCGCCCTGGGCCACCTCCACTGGAAAGGCTGATGCAGATGACGCCTCCTTCGGAAAATCAGATTTCAAGTTCCTCACGCCGACCGCCCCCAAGGCGATCGCATTCGATGACGATCCTGAGGGTGCCGCTCCTGCTGGTCGGGCTCCTGGGCGTCGCGCTCACGAGCGCCTGCTCCTCGAGCGGCGCCAATGGGTCGAACGGGACGACCGGTGGTGGTGGAGGGGCCGGCCTGGGCGGCGCTGGCGGCGACGATGGTGTCGGGGGCTCGGGCGGCGTCATCCCTGGAAGCGGAGGCGGCACGGGCACGGGCACGGGCACGGGCACGGGAGGCTCGACCGGGACCACGGGTGGAGAGTCGGGCTCCGACGAGGTGTATCCCGTGCCGGACTCCCTGCCGGACGAGACCGGTGCGGACCTCTGGCTCAGGTACCCGCAAGTTCCGATTCCGGGGCGCCTCGGGGAGTATCAGGCGGCTTTCAAGCGCGTGGTCAAATCGGGGAGCGGAGCGAGCCTCGACATCGCCGAGGCCGAGCTCGTCAAAGGCCTGAGCGGCCTGACCGGCGCGACGGTCGATACCGGCGCGGCCGTCGACGGTCCGGGCGCCGTGGTGATCGGGACGGCCACCGCCGACATCATCAAAGACCTGCCGCTCGCCGCGCGCCTCGCAGCCCTGGGCCCCGAGGGCTACCTCATCGAGACCGCCGACGTGGGAGGCCAATCGGTGATCGCCGTGGCCGGCAACACGGAGGTGGGCGTGCTCTATGGCACCTTCGCGCTGCTCCGGCACGCCCAGAGCCACAGCTCTCTCACGAAGCTGTCGCTCTCCGGCTCTCCCAAGGTCGAGAACCGCATCCTGAACCACTGGGATAACCTCGATCGCACCGTCGAGCGCGGCTACGCGGGCCGCTCCATCTGGGACTGGAATGCGCTGCCGGGCACGCTCTCTCCCCGTTACAAGGACTATGCGAGGGCCAACGCCTCCATCGGCATCAATGGAACCGTTCTCACGAACGTGAACGCCAACGCACAGGTCCTGACGGCCTCGTACCTCACGAAGGTCAAGGCGCTCGCCGATGTCTTCCGTCCTTATGGCATCAAGGTCTACCTCACGGCCCGCTTCAGCGCCCCGATCGAGATCGGCAATCTGAGCACGGCCGATCCGACCAACGCCAGCGTCAAGCAATGGTGGGTGAACAAGGTGGACGAGATCTACCGGCAGATCCCCGACTTCGGGGGCTTCCTGGTGAAGGCGAACTCCGAGGGGCAGCCGGGGCCGCAGGATTACGGGCGGAACCACGCCGACGGCGCCAACATGCTCGCCGACGCCCTCGCGCCTCACAAGGGCATCGTGATGTGGCGCGCCTTCGTCTATTCGGACGATAGCCCCCCGGACCGTATCAAGGAGGCGTACGAGGAGTTCAAGCCCCTGGACGGTAAGTTCAAGGGCAACGTCCTCGTGCAAGCCAAGAACGGCCCCCTCGATTTCCAGCCTCGAGAGCCGTTTCATCCGCTGTTTGGAGCCATGCCCAAGACGCCCTTGGTCCTCGAGCTCCAGATCACGAAGGAGTACCTCGGCGAGGATACGCACCTGGCCTATCTCGGGCCGATGTTCGAGGAGGTCCTCAAGGCGGACACCCACGCGGACGGCGCGGGCTCGACCGTGGCGCGGGTCATCGACGGCACCCTCCATGACTATGCGACCACCGCGATCGCCGGCGTCGCCAACGTCGGTGACGACGCGAACTGGACCGGGTCCCACATGAACCAGGCGAACTGGTACGTGTTCGGACGGCTGGCATGGAATCCAGACCTCTCCTCGGAGTCCATCGCCGAGGAGTGGGTCCGCCAGACCTTCTCGAGCGACCCCGTCGTCCGCGAGCCGGTCGTCGAGATGATGATGAAATCCCGCGATGCGCTCGCCGACTACATGACGCCTCTCGGCCTGGTCCACATCATGGGCAACGACCATCACTACGGGCCGGCCCCCTGGGCGAACACCCTGAGTCGCGCCGAGTGGAACCCGGTCTACTATCACAAGGCGAACGAGAGCGGCATCGGCTTCGACAGGTCGCCTTCGGGCAGCAACGCTGTCGCCCAGTACTTCGGGCCGGTGGGACAGCAGTTCGGGAGCCGGGAGACGGTGCCCGAGGATCTCCTGCTCTTCTTCCACCGCGTCGGCTGGAAGGACGAGCTGAGCTCGGGGAGGACGGTCTGGGAGGAGCTCGTCCACCAGTACAGCAGCGGCGTCGATGAGGTGGGGCTCATGCGAGAAGCATGGGAGTCGGTCAAGGGGCGTATCGACGAAAAGCGCTTCGGCAATGTGACCGAGTTCCTGGAGATCCAGCACTACGAGGCGCGCTGGTGGCGCGACGCGTGCCTCGCCTACTTCGGCCAGGTGTCGAAGCTCCAGATCCCGAGCGGCTACGCCGCCCCGGCGAACTCGCTGAGCTTCTACCAGGGGCTCCGCTGCCCAGGCGACGTGAAGAAGCCCCGCTGCTCGCAGGTCTACACGGGCGACCCGTCACCGGCCATTCTCCCGTGAGCGTAGCCGGCCGGCTCGGCCTGGCCCGAGCGGCTCGCGCGAGCCCGCTAGAACGCCGAACAGGTTAAAATTCAGCTAAATTCAACAGATTGTGGCACCCGTCGGAGCCGCCGAGGAGCACGCTGGAAGGGTACGGCACCCAGTCAGACGAGAGACCGCAAGGGCGCGAGAGGCGCAAGGGAACAGAGATAGAATTATATTCTTCTCCCCCCTTGCGCCCCTTGCGCCCTTGCGGTCCTCTTCCCATGAGTCGATTTTAGCGGAATTTCAATGTGATCGGCATTCTAGGGGCTCAGATCGCCGTTGAATGTGAAGCCGGTGCCCAGCGGGGCCATGAGGCGCTGGATCAGCGGCTGGTTGACGTGCGCGCGCAGCGCGCCATTGTCCAGTCCGCGTCCTGTGCAGCCGGAGAACGCTACATGGACGGTGCCCTTGCCGGCGGCGTCCTCCACGAGCAACACCGCATCTGCCGGGGGCGGTGCCGGCGGGTGCAGGCACTCCCTGGGGTCGACGTCGGGGTTCGGTCCAGGCGCCGCCGAGATCAGGGCGGCGGCCAGGGCGGCGGCCTCTGGCCCGGACAGGCGCGCGGAGGTCAGCAGCACATCGCCCGGCGCCCCGTAGTAGCAGATGGAGATCGATGTCGGGTGGCCGGGGGCCATCGCCGAACGCGCGCCGGGGTGTGTTGCCTCGGGACGTGCCTTGGGAAGGCGCCTGTCAGGGCACCCGTTGTGATCGATGCTGACGAGCTGCGCGCTGTCGAGGATCCGGCGTGTGATCTCGGGATCGTGGCTCCGGACCGAGATCAGGATCTGCCTTGACGGGATCCGCAGCCATCCGAAATGGCGGCCGTCCGCGCCCCGCCCCTCCGTGCGCTCGGCGCTCACGCCGCCGAGCGACGCGACGCGGCGCGTGAATTCCGGGCCCTTCTCGACAGCTTCCGGTGAATCGGGGCCGATCTGCGCCACCTGCTTCGTCGGCGTCTCCGGCGTCAGGCACTGGCGCTGGGGTCCCTGGGCCCGGACGACCGTGGGCCTGTCGCTCATGTTGCAGCCGTAGTCGTTGACGGCCCAGTCGGCCGGGACCTCGATCTGCACGCCGAGGGAGCTCTCGAGCCGCCACCCCGCGGCGGCCCCAGGCCGCGGCGTCGCGGCGGGCGTGGCGCTGGCGACGGGCGCGGCGGTGGCGATCGGCCTGGCCTCGACAGGGCTCGTCCCTGACCGGTCCGGCGCGGCGCGCGAGCAGGCTGCGGTCCCCAGCCCGAGCGCGCCGGCCGCGAGCACACCCGTCAGGGCGCATGCAGCTGGGCGCCACCGCCGGACCGGACGACGCGCGCGCTGCCACCATTGCGCATCGAGAGCGCCCCCGCCGGCTCTGGTCCCCGCGCGCGCTGCCGTTTCGTCCTCTCGATCGGTCTCTGCCATCGCTGTCTCCCACCGGTTCGCGCGGCGGAGCGGAGCCGCCGCGTCACGCACGGACGCACGCGTCGATGGATCGATCTACAGCAAAAGCGGGGTCCGTGCCGCTCGCCCGGCAGCCTGGCCAGGTTGGACCGGGCTGGTCGGATCTGGAGAACGCTGGCTGGACGGAAGTCCTCACGCCCTGCGTGCCGCATCGGTCCAGGGGATGAGGCCGGAGCTCGGTGGTACAGCGCGAAGGAAGACAGAAATCGCCGCGATCTGGGCTACAAAGAGGGGCTGAGCCTCGTCCAGCAGTAGCCGCACAATGTTGCCTGAGCGCGGATGGACGTTCCGCACGCCGGGCAGTCGCGCCCCGACGGCACAACCTCGGCGCTGGCTTCGATGTGCTGCTGTACCTGGTCATTGCACACGCGTGCTTCTCTCAGCCTCTCGGATATTTCCTTCATCGCCTCGGCATGCGGCCAGCTTCCATCGTTTGTCAGGATCGCCGCGTCGAGCCGCTCTTGTGCGACACGGAGTCGCTCGTTCGCGGCCAGGACCTTCTTCTCGATCGATGATTCCTTCATGATTCATTCACCTCGCGTGTAGCAGCCAGCACAGGCGATCGAGCAACGTACACCCGGTCCGCGTCGGACGATGAAGTTCAAAGCTGGGCGGGTCGCGACTCCCAGAGCTTCGCTGGTGCCATTCCTCGCAGCGAGCCGGGATGATCCCGCCCTCGCCGAGGCGGCCAGGGTGTCCGGTCACGTGCTCACGGCGGGCATGTCCGGACAGCTCGCCCAGCAAGACTCGGCCTCCTTGCATGTCCTGTCGTCCGTGCACTCCGTACAGGCGGCGGCGCTCTCTTGATAGCTCGAGTCCGCGTCCGCCTTGTCCTCACACTCGCTGGTGCACGAAGACACGTCGACCTCCTCGATACATTCGGAGTATTTTGAACAGATGTTGGCGCAGTCGACGGTGCGCCCGGCCTCGCTGTCCCTCGCGCATCCAGGCGCGAGGAGAAAGACCGCAGAAGCGAGGACTCCAGATGCTATCAATGTCTTCAAGATTGCCTCACGTGGTTCAATAGAGGGTCGTTTCACAGGGGCGCCTCACCCGCGCAGATCGCGCGTCAGTCCGTGGGAGGAGGAGGCGGCGGATCCCCCGGCCTCGTCTGGCGAGGGATCGGCTTGCCCTCATCCATCGCCTTCTTCACGGCCCTGGCGTGCGCCTCTTCGGCCCTCCGCTGCTCGTCGCTCGCCACACCGTACTGCCCCTGATGCGCCGCCTCATCCGCATTGTGCTGATGGGTCACCGCGCGCCGCTGCTCCTCGGCCGAGGTCGCGGCGCAGCCAATCGCCGACGCGATCAGGACGCCGGTGATGCATGTCATGTTGATGAGTTTATTCATCATATCTCACTTTTCTGTTCGAAACGCTACCAACGCGAGCTCAGCGACGGGATCCACAGTGACCGTTTTGAACGTTCACGGTTCGACCCGCGCCTCTTGGCGCCGCTCCTGAGCCCACCCGTTACCGATCGTGCACCGAACTCGGCCCACCCGCGCTGCTGCAGCGCGGACGATCGATCCTCATCATAGTATAGCAAGATGCGGCCCAACCCACGCCGGAAGCGGCGGCGCCCGCTCTCGATGGGTGAATTCAGCCGAATCGCCATCACGCCCCGAGAGCAACGCGGATCGGGCGAGGCGCGCGCTTCACGGCCACCGAGACACATTGTCCCATTGCGCAGGGCAGAACGGGGCTCGCCGGTGCCTGGCTCCGCCGCGTCCACGAGGAAACGCGGCGACCACGCCACCTCGCCGGAAGTTGACAGAATGTCCCAGCGCATCGATTTGCCACGCTGGTAACGCCGTGTCACGACCGCACCGACGGAAGCACGTTCAACCGGCGCGCCCTGTGATCGAGCGCGCCCGGCTCTGAAGCGCGCCGATCCAGTTGCTACGCCCGCCTGCCCTGGAGCCGCCATGTGACCCGTCGGTGACACAGGGCGTCTTGACGCTCCACGATGTCAACGGTATACGCACAATACGCAGTAGTTTCACACGAGGAGAGGCGGGTGCAGCTATTGCGTGTCACAGCCCCGCGCCTCGTGCCCAGGGAGGAGGAGATCATGCGCATCGATTCATTCAGTGAGGACGTATCCGTGTGCCCACCGATCGACCCGAAATCGCTCCCTGATGCCGAACGCTATCGCCTCTTCGGCGAGGAGCTCGACGCGCTCAAGCAGCGCGCCTTCGCGCGGCTGGGCGGTGACGACGTCGCCTACATTCGACGGATCGATCGTCTTGCGCGCAGGATGGAGCTCGCCGGGCGCGTGCTCATCCAGTTCAGTCTGGAGCCGGTCACGTTCTTCCTCGGCGTCGGAGCGCTTTGGGTCAACAAGCAGCTTCAGGCAACCGAGATCGGTCACAGCGCGCTCCACGGAGCGTGGGATACGCTTCCCGGCGCCGAAAGGTTCGCGTCCAAGACGTTTCGGTGGGACACGCCCGTCGACGAAGAGTCGTGGCGACGCGGCCACAACGTGCGCCATCACGGCAATACCAACGTCGCTGCCAGGGATCCGGACATCCACTTCGGCCCGGTGCGTCTCACCGAACAGACGCCGTATTCTCCATGGAACTGCTGGGCCGTCCCATTCACGGTGGCGTGGGTTTTTCCAAATTTTCTTTTTGTTATCGGCTCGCACGTCGCCGGATTGAATGATGTATTTTTCGACAACGGCCGGCCCGAGAAGCTCGACTTTCTGCCCGACCGATCGAAGGAGAGCGTGCGTGATGCATGGAGGCGGGCGCTTCGCAAGTACGTTCCGTATTACGTCAAGAACTATTTCTTCTTTCCCGCGCTCGCAGGACCGTTCTTCGGAAAAGTGCTATTCGGCAACTGGCTCGCCGAGACGATGCGCGACGTCTACTCGGCGGCCACGATCTTCTGCGGCCATGTCGGGGACGACGTGAAGAGCTGGCCGGCAGGAACACGCGCGCACGGGCGCGGCGAGTGGTACGCCATGCAGGTCGAAGCGACAAACGACTTCGAAGTGAGCCTGCCGGTGTCGATTCTATGCGGCGGCCTCGACCGACAGATCGAGCATCATCTTTTCCCGACGCTGCCCCCGCCGCGTCTGCGCGAGATCGCCCCCGAGGTGCGGACCCTCTGTGAGCGATATGGCGTCAATTACAAGACCGACACGTGGGGAAAGACGCTGTACAAGGTGTTCTCGCACATCGCGCGCCTCTCGCGCAAGGGAGGTGTTCGCGAGGTGGTGCGCGCGATGACGTGAGCCAGGTACATCGAATCACGCCGCGCCTTGGACCCACCGTCTGACGGCCAGGCCGCCCCGCAGGCTGTGGGGCGAAGGCGCTCCCTCAGCGCGAGCGAGAGCGAGGCGCTGGGGACGTGCTCATCGAGCTTCACGAGCCGACGATCCGGGTGTGGAGGTCGTCGCCGGCGGCAGCCTCGGCAGATCGATGGAGAAGACGCATCCCTTGTCCGGCAGGTCACGCACGCCGAGCTTTCCGCCCATGGCCTCGACCCCCTTGCGGCAGATGGAGAGCCCGAGCCCGAGACCGGTTCGATTGGCGCTCCGCTGAGCGAAGGGGCGAAACAGCTCCTCGCTCCTGCCAGGTGGCAAGCCGCCGCACTCGTCCTGGACCTCGATCAGGACGCGCTCGGCGGTCGCGCTCGTTCGAAGCGATATGTGGCCGCCGGGGCGGCTGAACTTGAACGCGTTCTGGAGCAGATTGCCGAGCGCGGCCAGGAGGATCTGCGGATCGGCACGCACGTCGATGCCCTCCGTGACGGGGGGGGCGGTCAGCGAGAAGCCGCCGACGCCCGCTCCCAGGGCCGCCTCGACCACCGCCTGTCCGACGATCTCGGACACCGACACGCGGCGGTGCTGCGCGAGCCCGGACTCGAGGCGCACGCCGGCAAGCGAGTTGTTGATGAGGTCGCGGAGCGCCCGCAGGCTGCGGCCGAGCATGGCGCCGGTGCTCCCGCCGATGCCGACCGTCCCCGCCTGGAGCATGGTGAAGGCGAGCATCGCGACGGCGAGCCGGTTGCGCAATTCGTGCGCGAGGACGCCGAGGCGCTCCGTCCCCTCGTAGGCGACCGACGCGTCGCGCTGGCGCTCGTACTCGGTGACCGCGCCGGCGATCGCGTCGTCGATGCAGGCGTTGAATGTGTTGAACTCGTCGGCGGTGATCAGCGCATCCGTCTCGTCGGCCAGCTGCGTGACGACCTGGCAGACGTCTCCGTAGCCGTGGATGACCTGGCTCACGGTGAAGCCCATCGCGAGCAGCTCGCCGCCGTGCACGGCGGCGCTCTCCCCGATCACTCCGGTGTCGAGCGTGGCGAGGCGCAGCCGGTCAACGATCTGGTCCAGGAAGAGCGGAACACCGTTCTTCAGCTCGTCGTCGGTCGGCACCGGGGTCGTCCGCACGGCGACCTTCGACCGGGCGCGGGCGATGATCGTCTGGGTGTTCGCGGTAAGGAATTCGTGCAGCATCGCGCCACTCTACAACAATACAATGCGGTCGGCGAACCACAACCGGACCGAAGAACCCAGCGCCGCAGCTCGCGCCGACGCCGTTTTCCCGAAGACGTCCGGGGCGTTTCGGCACGCCCGCACCGCGCGTGGGCGATCTCAGCAGAGCCAGCGGGCGCCGGCGAGCTGGAAGGCTCCGGCGGCGGCTCGAGGCGAGCAGCGGGCTCGACTATCGGCCCCAGGGCTCGCCCCTCCACCGCGGCCACGTGCGGGTGCCGCGCTGCGCCATCGAATCGGGCCCACGTGTCAAGCCCCGCGATCCAGGGCCGATCCCGCGCCGGCGGTATTCGTTGAGGTGGAACACGTTGCCCGGTCGATGCGGGACAATTTGCTACGCCGTCATCACGTTGTGCTCGCAGGTGTTGGCGCCGAGATCCTATCGTATCGATCGGAGGGTGTGCTCGCGGGGGCGCGCGCCGAGATAGTTACGCTGCGCCTGGAGCAACCCTGTTGCAGATGGCCGAGCGGCGCGATCCACCCCCGAGCTGCGCTCCTTGACCCTCCTTGGTGGACCCATATAGTCAGCGGGACGGTTGGGCTGCACACACTGCGTGTCTGCCAGGCCGTCGAGCACACGACCGCAGCGGCGCGCGGGTTGTGGACGTGTGCGCCGTTCACGCATCATCCACCATCATGAGCTCGGAGGTTCGAATGGATCACCTGATTCGGCAGATCGCCCAGGACCGTCTCTGGAACCAGTGGGTCGCGGCCAACTCGGCCGATGAGTCGACGCTCGACGCCGGCTGCATCTCGAGGAAGGAGGGCTGCATCTCGAAGAAGGCCGGCTGCATCTCGAAGAAGGCCGGCTGCATCTCGAAGAAGGCCGGCTGCATCTCGAAGAAGGCCGGCTGCATCTCGAAGAAGGCCGGCTGCATCAGCTGACAGGGCCACCCGGTCGGCGGGCGAGGCGGAAGGTCATCGCTTCTGTGATCTTCTGCCTCGCTCGCGACCCCCCGACCGTGAGTGCAACGCTTCTCGATGGCCCGCCCGGCCGTCTTCCGGAGTCGACCGATGGACGCCCAACGACAGACGCTCGCCGAGATGATCGAAGAGGTCAGGGACATCCCCATCTACCGCACGTCGATCGAGGAGGGCTCCTTCCCGATCCTCGAGAAGCCGGAGATCGCCAGAGGCTTCCCCGACAACTGGATGACCCCGGAGCTGGCCCGAGCGCTTTCGGCCGGCGAGGCGGAGCTCGTGCTCTCGACCGGGACCCATCACGCGCGGATGCAGATCATCCGCCCGCCCTTCTTCCTGCTCAAGTCCTACTACCGGCTGTGGAGCGAGCACCCCGACGTGGCCGTCACCTGGCAGCAGGGCTGCCAGCGCGTCTCGATCACCACGCTCCTGGCGACCGAGCACGTGGCGCGGGTCAACGCGAGGAGGCGCGGCGCCGAGGCGCCCGCGCTGCCGAGCCTTGAAGAGCGCCGGCTCGACGAGCGCACGCTCTACCTCAACCTGCGGCTCGACCCGGCGCTCTGGGATCGCAGCGACGTGGAGCGCATGCTCGATGAGATGACCGCCGTCCAGGTGGCGCATCCGCGAGGCTTGTACCACCTCGACTGCGACAGCTACCACCTCGCTCATCTGGTGCAAAAGGCCCTGTCGTGGGGCGCCTGGCAGCGCTTTCCGCGGCCGGCCAGCCTCATCCACGCTTACGAGTACACACCGACGAACGTGCGGCGGTTCCTCCAGCGACACATCGACTGCCCGATCATCGACCTCTTCGGCAGCACCGAGCTGGGATACCTGTATTACAGCGATCGTCACGGGCGCTACTGGCCCTACCTCGACAGGATGCACCTGGAGCTGATCCCGGTCGAGGAAGGCAGCACGATTTACAGCCTCATCGTGTCGAGCGTCCGCAACCCGTGGATGCCGCTGATCCGCTATCGCTCGGGCGATTGCGCCGAGACGGTCGACGGCTCCCCTGACCCGCTCCGCATCCGCCGGTTCTGCGGGCGCGAGCGAGAGCTGCTGCGGCTCGAGCGCGGCGGCCTCCTCTCCCAGGCGCACCTCGACGACTGGATCGCCGCCGCCGCGCCGTCCGTCTTCGTCTACCAGCTCCACCCGAGGGGGCCGGAGCAGGCGCGGCTCTTGTACACGACCTTCGACGGCGCGCCCGTCGAGCCGGCCGCGGCGCGCGAGCTGCGACAGAGGGTCCTGGAGGGCGCCGGGCTCGACTGCGCCCTCGAGCACCGAGAGCACATCGCGATCGGCAAGTCCGGGAAATACGCCTGGCTGGTGCAGGAAGTCGAGACCACGGAACGAGGTGGCCTGTGAAGATCGAACAACCCAGGATGACGACCGCCGCGCTGAAGGCGATGCTCGATGACGCGTTCTTCTCCGGCGTCGCGCGGCACTTCGCCCGGACCACCGGCGAGGAGCCCGCGTACGTCGAGCGTCAGATCATCGAATGCCTGAGATATCTCTACCTGGTCTCGCGCTACCCGGAGCGGCTGGCCGGGCTGTTCCTGCCCGTGGAGCAGGCGATCGACGAGGTCTGGCACTACCTGATCTTGCAGACGCGGGAGTACCGCGAGCTGTGTGAAGAGCGCCTGCCGGGGCGCTTCTTCATCCATCACCGCAGCCTTCCTTACGAGGACTACCAGGAGACGCAGCCCGGCCGGGAGCAGGCGCTCGAGGAGGCGCTGCGCTGGCTGCCGCTCTACCGCGAGGAGTTCGGCCCCTTCGACGCGGGCGCGCTGCCCCACTGGACGATGGTGCGGTTCCTCAACGAGCGTCTGGGCCTCTCCCTGGACGCCATCGCCGCGCTCGAGGCGGAGGACCAGGCCGCGCGGCCCGGCGCGGAGCGCGTCCATTGATGCATCGGGCGCTCGCGGCGCTCGGGGCCGCGCCGGCCACGGCCGTCAACACGGTGGTCCTGCTGCTGTGTCAGGTCCTGGGGATCGCCGGCGTGGTCTCGATCCAGTTCGTCGGCAGCGTGGTGGGCGAGCGGCTCGCGATGGACATGCGGCTCGCGACCCTGCCGGTCGCCGTGCTTGTGCTGTCCTCGGCCCTGGGCACCTGGCCGGCGAGCCAGCTGATGCGGCGCTTCGGGCGCCGGCCCTGCTTCATCGCCGCCGCGCTGCTGTCCGCCGGCTGCCTCTCGCTCGCCGCGCGCGCGGTGGAGCGCTCGGATCTCGCGCTGTTCTGCGCGGCGGTCGTCGGTGTCGGCCTGCAAGGCGCCTTCGTGCAGCAGGTTCGATTCGCGATCCTCGAAGGGCAGCCGAGCAGCAGCGCGCCGCGCCTGCTGACCCTGATCCAGCTCGCCAGCGCGGCGGGCATCGTCCCCGGCATCTCGCTCTTCGGCCTGCTGGAGGGGCGGACGTCCAGCCCCATGCCGTGTGTCCTGCGGATCCTGGCGGCGCTCCAGGCGCTGGCGGCGCTCTCGCTCGTGGCGTACAGGCCGCAGGAGGCGCTCGTCGCCGGGGCCTCCACCGCGCCCGACGCGCGCGCTCGTGCGCTGTACTGGCCGATGGTCGCCATGGGCGCCGGCGCCTTCCTGGTGATGAGCCTGATCATGGTGCCGACGCCCTTGCAGATGTGCGGTGTCGAGCGGCGCTCGGTCCAGGAGGCGAGCTGGGTGATCCAGGTGCACCTGCTGAGCATGTACCTGCCGGCGCTCTCGGTCGGCGCTCTGCTCAAGTGGGCGTCGATCGCGGCGCTGCAGGGCCTCGGGCTCGTGTTCCTGCTCGTGGGGTTCCTGCTCAGCTGGGTCCCCGGCCTCGAAGGGCACCTGGTCGGCCTGGCGCTTGTCGGGGTCGGGTGGTGCTATGTGTTCGTGACCGCGACGACCCTTGTCGCGCGCAGCCGCTCGGGCTCCGAGCGTTTTCGCGCCCAGGGCGTCAACGACCTGTGCGTGTTCGCCGCCAGCGGCGCCGCGTCGCTGACGTCCGGAGCGCTCCTGTCGGCGCTGGGGTGGGGCGGCTTGCTGCACCTCGGCTTCTTGCTTGTCGTGGGCTTGATGGCGCTCGCCTGGAACGTCCACCGCGGCTGAAGCGGGGCGACGCCGCGCATCGCGCATCATCGCAAGTGCCGCGCGGGGGCGTGAAGGGCCCGCGCGTACATCCGTGCTCGAAGGGAGGCGAACATCATGTCTGAGGTGGAGTCGAATCGTTCAGGAGACGGCGCGGCGCCTGCGGCCCGCTTCGACGCGGTCGTCGTCGGCGCCGGGTTCGCGGGGCTGTACATGCTCTACCGCCTGCGTCAGCTCGGCCTCTCGGCGCGGGTTTACGAGGCGGGCAGCGGCGTGGGCGGCACGTGGTTCTGGAACCGCTACCCGGGCGCGCGCTGCGATATCCCCAGCATGGATTACTCCTATTCGTTCTCGCCCGAGCTCCAGCAGGAATGGCAGTGGACCGAGCGATACGCCACCCAGCCGGAGATCCTGCGCTATCTCGACCACGTCGCGGACAGGTTCGCGCTCCGCCGGGACATCCAGCTGAGGACGCGCGTGACCGCGGCTGCCTTCGACGAGGTCGCGGATCGGTGGGCGATCCGGACCGACGACGGCGCGAGCGTGTCCGCCAGGTTCCTGATCATGGCGACAGGCTGCCTGTCCGTCGCGAAGACGCCCGATCTCAAGGGGATCGAGCGCTTCCAGGGCGAGCGGCACCACACGAGCCGCTGGCCGCAGGAGGGCGTCGACTTCACCGGCAAGCGCGTCGGCGTCATCGGCACGGGCTCGACCGGCGTCCAGGTCATCCCCGGGATCGCCGAGCAGGCGGCCCGCCTCGTCGTCTTCCAGCGGACCCCGTGCTTCAGCGTGCCCGCGCGCAACGCGCCCCTCGACCCGGCCTACGCGTCGTCGATGAAGGCGAGCTATGCCGAGTACCGGCGCAAGGCCCGCGAGACCCGCGCCGGGATCGTCATGGAGGTCAACCCGAAGTCCGCGCTGGAGGTGTCGCCCGAGGAGCGGGAGCGCGCGTACGAGGCGCGGTGGGCGCAGGGCGGCACCGCCTTTCTCGCCACGTTCTCGGACGTGATGCGCTCCCGGGAGGCCAACGAGACCGCCGCCGAGTTCGTCCGATCCCGGATCCGCGCGACGGTCCGCGACCCGGCCGTCGCCGAGGCGCTGTGCCCGAGGGAGTATCCGCTCGGCACCCGGCGCCTCTGCGTCGACACCCGCTATTACGAGACGTTCAACCGGGACAACGTCACCCTGGTCGACGTGAAGGCGTCGCCGATCGAGGAGATCACGCCCACGGGGCTCCGGACGCGGAGCGGGGAGCACGCGCTGGACAGCCTCGTGTTCGCGACGGGCTTCGACGCCATGACGGGCGCGCTGACAAGCATCGATCTCCGGGGGAGGGGCGGCGCGTCGCTGAAGCGGAAGTGGGCCGGCGGCCCGCGCACGTACCTCGGCATCGCCGTCGCTGGATTCCCGAACCTGTTCACCGTCACCGGCCCCGGCAGCCCGTCCGTGTTCAGCAACGCGGTCGTCTCCATCGAGCAGCACGTGGAGTGGGTCGCGGACTGCATCGCGTACCTGCGGGAGCGCGGCTTCGAGCGCATCGAGGCCACCCCCGAGGCGGAGGACAGGTGGGTTGCGCACGTCAAGGAGGTGGCCGACGGCACGCTCTATCCCCTGGCCAACTCCTGGTACATCGGGGCCAACATCCCCGGCAAGCCGCGCGTCCTCATGCCGTATGCCGGCGGCGTAGGGGCCTACCGGAAGAGGTGCGAGGAGATCGCCGCCCAGCATTACGAGGGGTTCGCGCTGTCGAGGGCGGGGTGAAGGACAGCGGCGGGCGGGCGCCCTGCCCGGCTCCCCGTCTGCGGGCGAGCAGGAATCCAACGCACGAAAGCACCCCTCCCGCAGAGCCCCCGCACTATGGATGATGAATGCCGCTCGAGCGCCGCGCACCGAAGCGTCACGACCTGGCGCTCGGCCCGCATCCACCCGGCATCGGAGATGCACGCGTCTTCCCCCAGAGCCGGGTTGTGTCAAGGCCTCAGCTATCGTAGGGTAAATGCCGCTCGTGGACGGGACGACGTTGAACGGCAGGTACACGCTTGGCCGATTGATCGGCAAGGGTGGAATGGGGGCCGTTTACGAGGCCGACGATGTCGCGCTCGAGCGCCGCGTCGCCGTGAAGATCCTCTCCCCGGAGCTTGCCCATGGCCGGTCCGCCCTGGGCCGGTTCGAGCGCGAGGCGAGGGCGGCGAGCGCCATCCGGACCGAGCACATCGTCCGCGTGCTCGACGCCGGCGTGGACCAGGAGACGGGCTCGCCGTTCCTGGTGATGGAGCTGCTCCGCGGCGAGGATCTCGCGCAGCTCCTCGACCGCCTCGGCCCGCTGCCTCCCAGGCTCGCGCTCCGGATCGTGGCCCAGGCGTGCGTCGGCCTGCAGAAGGCGCACGAAGCCGGGGTCCTGCACCGGGACATCAAGCCGGCGAACCTGTTCCTCGCGCGGGGCGAGGAGGGCGGCGGGCTCGTCGTCAAGCTGCTCGACTTCGGCGTCGCCAAGATCCGGCCAAGCCACGATCCTCGCCGAGAGACCACGGGATTGACGCGGTCCGGGTACACGCTCGGGACGCCGCGCTACATGTCCCCCGAGCAAGCGCGGGCCATCAAGGACATCGATCATCGGACCGACGTCTGGTCGATCGGGGTCGTGCTTTACCGCGCGCTGGCCGGGCGAACACCGACCGAGGACGTGAAGGCCGTCGGCGATCTCATCGCCGCCCTGGTCGTCGACCTGCCCGCGCCGGTCCAGGACTTCGCGCCGTGGGTCTCGCCCGAGATCGCCGCTGTCATCGACGGCGCGCTCCAGTACCAGCCGGCCGACCGGTATCCGAGCGCCTCGGCGATGCTCGACGCGATCCTGCCGCTGCTCGGCGACGACCCGCTCTCGCTGGACGAGAGCATGCTTGTCCCCCTGGAGCCGTCCGCGCGCCTCACCCTCGCCCCGCGGTTCGAGCCCCGGGTGAGGGCGCCCGTGCCCCGGCGGTCCAGGATCCATGCGGTCGGCGCGGAGCGGTGGAAGGGCCTCCCCGAGGGCAGCATGACGGCGCTCGCGCACGAGACGACGCTCAGTGAAGACTACCGCGTCCACGAGCGACCGCCGAGCGAGCCCGCGCCGCCGCCGCGCCGGGGCCTGAGGAGATTGCCGCTCTCGGCCCTCGCGTTGCTCGCCGCGAGCCTCGGCTGGGCTGCGATGCTCCGGCCGGCCGACGCGCCCAGGACGGCGTTCTCCGGTGTGCAGCGTGCGATCCGCGGCGCGCTGGAGGTGCCCTCCGTCCAGCGCCCCGCGCTGACGCCCGAGCCATCCGCCTTCGCGCGCCGGCGAGGGCTGGCGGACGTCCTCGAGGAGCCCTCGGTCGAGATCGACGGGGTGCCTGCGGCCCTGAAGGGCGGGGGACCTCGGCCCGCAGCGGCGGCGAGCGCGGCGCCTGCCTCCGGGGACACGAGCGACCCGCTCATGCCTCAACGCTTCGAGTAGCCGCGCTCGAGGGGGGTGCAGTCATCGGAACATGAAGGCGGGAAGGCGGGAAAAACATGAATGATTTTCCAGGCTTACCGACCTCATGGGAAACCTCCGGGCAAATGACAGCACCCCCGCGCGGTCAGCGGAACTCGTCGACGTTCATGTGGTACCGCCGGATCCACCGGTGCACCTGCGCGCGATCTCTTCCGAGCTCGCGCGCCACCGCGGCGACGTTTCCCCGCTGCTGCACCAGGAGCTCCCGCAGCGCCTTCTCGTCCGGGGAGGTCCGCGGCGGCAGCATCCCCTTCGGTGCGTACGCTCCCTCGACCGCCGACAGCGCCGCCCCGTCCTCCGGGATCAGCGTGGTGCGGGCATCGTCCGCGGGCGGGAGCGGAGGCGCCGAGCTCCGGGCTCCGTAGGTCCTCATCCGGTCCCGGATCTCGTCGCTGACGTCCTGGAGATCGAGCTCGGGGCCGCGAGCCGTGGCGGCCCAGCGCTTGATGAGCGCCTCGAGCTCTCGCACGTTGTAGGGAAAATCGTGGTGGAGCAGGCTCGCCATGAAGGCCATGCTGGGGCGCACCTCGGGCCGGCCGTGGCGTCTCGCGAGCGCGACGCAGAGCGAGAACATGTCTTCCTTGCGCTCGCGCAGGGGGGGCAGGGTGATGCTGAATTCGTTCAGGCGAGCGAACAGGTCGGCGCGGAAGGCGCCGGTCTGCTGGAGCGCGTCGAGATCGCGGTGGGTGGCGGCGACGATCCGCACGTCGACCTGCTCGGGTTGCGCCGCGCCGAGCGGCGTGATCTCCTTCGCCTGGATCACGCGGAGGAGCTTCGCCTGGGCCTCCACCGGCATATCCCCGATCTCGTCGAGGAGGAGCGTGCCCTGGTGGGCCGCGCGGAGGATGCCCACCCGGTCGCGGTCGGCGCCCGAGAACGCGCCGCGCCGGTGTCCGAAGAGCTCCCCCTCGACGAGCGTGGCGGGGATGGCCGCGCAGTTGACGGCCTGGAGCGGCCCGTGCCTGCCGCTCCAGTCGTGGAGCTGCTCGGCGAAGATCTCCTTTCCCGTCCCGCTCTCGCCGAGGATCAGCACCGACAGCTCGCTGCGCGCGATCTCGCGCACGCGCCCGGCGAGGCGCTGGCTCTGGTAGCCGCCGACGATCCGGCTCGTCGAGAAGCGCGGCCGGGCCTCCTCCGGCGCGTCCGGATCGTCGAAATACGCGCCGTCGATGCGGTAGTGCGCGTAGGCCTCGGCGTCGCTCTCGACGAACTTGAAGATGGCGTCGCCGATCCGGATCTCGTCGAGGTGCGCGAGGACGGCCTCGGTCACGAACTCGCCGTTATGGATCGTGCCGTTGCGACCGCCGAGATCAGAGAGCTGCCAGACGCCCCCGCGCAGCTCGATGCGAGCGTGTTGACGCGACGCGGTGCGTGTCGGTATGCAGATGTCCGCGCTCGGGTCGCGGCCGAGGACCGAGCCTGACTCGGACAGGGGGTACGCCGGGCGAAACTGCTCGTAGTTGGGGGCATAGAGCAGCACGATCCCGGCCCCCGAGCTCGCGTGCCGGAAGGTCGGCACGTAAATCTGCATCGATGCGGTGGTGCCGAGGCTCTTCGTCGATGAACTTCTGTCGCCGAGCATTGAGTGGTCGACACTACCAAACCTCCGACGGCATCGGTAGGCCGATGCGTTGTGAGGAGGCCGCGGAGCACGATCGCGGCCGCGGCGCCCGACGAGGCCGCCGCGTGGAGCCCCCGGCCGCCGCTGTAAGAGCGTTCCCGTCTACCGTGCCCGTATTCCGTATACCGTTGCCGTCTGCCGTCTCCCCTCTGCCGTGGAGAGCGGGTTCTCCGTGAACAACGCAGCAAGCGTCTACGCAATCGCCCGGGAGAGGGAAGATGGGAGAGGGGAGAGGGGAGAGGCAAGAGGGTCTTGTCCGCGGTTCTCGGATCCCCGTTGTCGCTGTCCACTCAGTGGAAGTAGACGGTGTCGTCGCAGGTCGCTGCCTTCCCTGGCGCGCAGTACCCCGCATGCGGGGGTGGTGGGGTCCCTCTCCGCGCCGCCGCCGCACCGCGCCGGCGCCCTCGACAGCCTATTGCAGGGCCCCGCACTTTGGCCGCACCATGCGGGGTGTGGCCTGGGCAGAGGCACGGCGCGGCGCGGCGCAGCCCTGCCAGGCATCGCGGGGGGAAGGCATCTTGTTGATCCAGTCGACGAAGACGAACTCTTCGAGGAGCTCCGCGATCACGCCGTCCCTGGACGGCCCACCCCTCGACCTCCCCCCGCGCGACGGCTCGCCCCGGCGCGCCCTCCGCCCGCTCCTGCGTCCTCGCGCGCCCGGCCGCGCGCCCGACCTGGTTGAGCGCCTCGGCGCGGGATCATGAGCACCTCGAGCCCCCCGCTGCCGGCCTCGATGTCCCCGTTCCTCGGGAGCTTCCGCGAGGTCCTCCGGGTCCTCGAGCGCACCCCCGGCTTCGTCCTGCTCCCCGTCGAGATCCCCGGCCCCGACGTGGGCCGCGCGCTCGGCGACTTCCTCACGCGCGAGGGACGCCGCGCGATGGTCATCGAGCCGCGCGACGACGAGGCCACCTGGAAGGACCTCGTCACCGCCCTCTACAAGGCAGAGCCCGAGCCGAGGGGGGTCGTGATCCTCGTCGGCTCCGACCCCCCTCCGGCGGCCGTGCGCGAGGGCCTCCGGCTCCTCAACCAGCACCAGCGGCACGACACCCTCTCGAGCCGCCTCGGCTGCCCCCTGCTCTGGTGCGGCCCGCCGAGCTTCCTCGGCCTGTGCCGGGAAGAGGCGCCCGACTTCTGGGCCATCCGCACCCCCGAGATCCGCCTCCTCGACGAGCCCTCGCCGGGCGCCCACGAACCGGGCGCACCTGTGGAGATCGCTGCGCACCGCCCGGGCGCCGCCGCGTGCTCGCAGCGCACCCCGCCGCAGGGCGCGGCGGAGCCCCCGGCGGAGCTGCTCCTGTGCCAGGCCACCGTCGAGCGGCGCCGCGGCCACGTCGTCGCGGCGGCGGCGACCCTGGGCGCCCTGCTCGCGCGGCCGGGCGCCGCGCCCCAGGCGCGCCTCCGCGCCCAGCTCGAGATGGCCGGGCTGCTCGAGGACGGCGGCGACCTCGCGCGCGCCGAGTCGAGCTACCGCGAGGCGCTCGCGCTGGCGCGCCAGGTCGTGGACCCCGAGCCCGAGGCCCGGGCGCTGATCGGCGCCTTCCGGATCGCCGCGCGCACAGGCCGCGCCGCCGAGGCCGAGGCGCCGCTCGCCGAGGCGCGCGCCATCGCCGAGCGGCTCGGCGACCGCGCCCTCGAGGCCTCCGCCGTGGCCGCCCAGGCGCTCGCGGCGATCGGCCGGCACGACGCCCAGAAAGGCCGGGAGCGCATCGCGGAGGCCAAGGCGCTCCACGCCGCGGACGCGCAGAAGGACGCGGCCTCGGGCGCAGGCCAGGGCGCCGAGCGCGACGCCGGGCCCGTCGACGTGCTCGTCGTCACGGCGCAGAAGGACGAGCTCGACGCGATCCTCGCCGAGGGCGCGGCGGGCGAAGGCGAGGCGGGCGACAAGGGGTGGCGCGAGCTCCGGGATCTCGGCGGCCTCCGCTACCACCGGCGCACGCTCGCGAGCGCCCGCGGAGGCCTCCTCGTCGTGGCCGCCGCGTGGATCGGCGAGGCGGGGCAGCGCACCGCGACAATCCGGGGGCAGCACCTCCTCGCCGAGCTCGACCCGGCCTGCCTCGCGATGTGCGGCGTCTGCGCCGGCGACCCCAGGAAGGTCTCGCCGGGCGACGTGATCGTCGCCGATCAGCTCTACAGCTTCGACCACGGCAAGCGGGCCGCGCAGGCAGGCGACGAGGCGGAGCTCTTTCACGACCTGCGCACCTTCAACCTGCAGGCCGCGTGGAAGATGGACGCCGCCTACCTCGCGCGCGAGCTCGACCTCTCGGCGCTCTCCCGCGCGCGCCCGCCCTCCAGGACGGCCGCGCTGCAGTGGCTCCTGCACGCGCTCCACGCGCACGAGACCGAGGGCGGGCCGACCCCCGTGGCGCACCCGGACCGGCGGCGCGCCTGCCCGGGGTGGACCGCGCGGCTCAAGGAGGCGCTCGAGGAGGGCCTCGTCTCGATGAAGGGCGGCGCCCTCGGCCTCACCGCGCCCGGCCGCGAGAAGGTGCTGGAGGAGCGGCTCCTCTACCCCGACGCCCTGCCGGCCGACCCTCCGCTCCGCGTGCACGTCGGCGCGATCGCCAGCTTCTCGGCGGCCCTGCAGGACGCGGGCATCTGGGACCGGCTCCAGCGGGTCGTGCCGGGCACGCTCGGCCTGGCGGCCGGGGGCGCGGCCATCGGCGACCTCGCGGCGCGCTTCCAGAGGCGCTCGATCCTGATGCGCGCCGTGGGCGACCCCGGAGGGCGCGACGGCGACGACGGCCTGCGCGCGTTCGCCTGCCGCGCCTCGGCGGCCGCGCTGCTCGCGTTTTTGCAGCAGCACCTCGCGCCCGAGCCGAGGATCGAGCGCGCCTCGGCGCCGGATCTGCGCGAGCCGGCCGAGGACGGCGAGCGCCCTCACGGCGAGCGGGAGCGCGTGTTCGACGACCGGCGGGACAGCTTCCTCGACCGCGTCGAGCGCGTGGCGCTCCTGCGCGATCCCGGGGCGACCGTGACAAAGCACCGGGCGCCCCCGCCGTTCGCGGGCGTGCTCGAGGTGGCGGTGCCGGACGGCCGGCGCCTCGACGTCCGCGTGGTCGGCGTGCTGGACCGGTCGATCACCGAGGAGCTCGTCACGCGGTACGTCACCGAGGTGGAGCACCGCTTCCGGCAGCAGGACCCGTACCTGCGCTCCACGCTGATCCACACCGACCCGCAGGCGCCGCCCGATCTCGCCCGGAGCGCGGCGCGCCGCGGCGTCGTGCTGAAGAGCTTCTCCGAGGTCCAGGGGCTCATCGACTTCGGCCGGTACCTCGCGTGGCAGACCGAGCGCATCGAGGCCGACCCGTCGTATCCGCCGTGGCTCTACGTCGAGCAGCCGGCGGTGGTGAGCCTCGGCGATCGCGAGAAGAGCGCGACCGACAGCGCGCTCGGGGCGCTCTGGCGGCTGCTCGACGCGCCCCACCGGCGCTTCGCGCTGGTGCTCGGCGACTTCGGCGCCGGCAAGACGTTCCTCCTGCGCGAGCTCGCCCGGCGGATGGCGCGGGACAGGCACCCGCTCGTGCCGGTGCTCATCGAGCTCGGGCGCATCGAGAAGCAGCGCTCGCTCGACTCGCTCCTGGCGCAGCACTTCGCGCTCGCGAACGAGCCCGTCGACCTGCGGGCCTTCCGGTACATGCTGGCCGAGGGGAGGGTCGCGCTCCTCTTCGACGGCTTCGACGAGCTCGCCCTGCGGCTCACCTACGACCGCGCGCTCGAGCACTTCGACACCGTGGTCCAGGCGGCGGAGGGGATCGCGAAGGTCGTTGTGACAAGCCGGACGCAGCATTTCCTCACCGATCCGCCGATCAAGCGCGAGCTCGCCCGGCGGGCCGAGCAGCTGCAGGGCTACCGCCTCGTGCAGCTCCAGGGGTTCGGGGAGCCGCAGATCCGGCGGTTTCTGGGCAACCTGAGCCCGGAGCCCGCGGAGGCGGAGGCGCGCTACCGGCTGCTCCACGAGGTCAAGGACCTGCTCGGCCTGTCCGAGAACCCGCGCATGCTCGGGTTCATCGCGAAGATCGATCCGGACAAGCTGCGGCAGGCGAAGGCGCGGACGGGGAAGATCACGTCGGCGAAGCTGTACGAGGTGCTCGTCGAGCAGTGGCTCGATCACGAGCACGCGCGCGCGAACCCGCGGGGCGCGCCGCGCGGGATCCCGCGGGACGCGCTGCGGGCCGCGATGACCCGGCTGGCGCGGCTGCTCTGGGATCGGAACACGCCGGCGGTCGTGCTCGGCGAGCTGCCGGACAGCCTGATCCGGGGCGTGCAGCCGCCGGACGCGCCGCCGATCGAGCGGGGGATCGTCGAGCACCTGATCGGCTCGGGCTCGCTGCTCGTGCGGGACGCGGAGGGGTCGTTCTCGTTCGTGCACCGGTCGGCGCTGGAGTGGCTCGTGGCCGAGGCGGCGGCGCGCGAGGTGAAGGAGACGGGCGACAGCGCCGCGCTCGGCGCCGACGAGATGAGCGAGCTCATGGTCGACTTCTTCGTGTCGCTCGCGGGGCGCGGGGTGGCGGCGTCGTGGGCGCAGCGGATCCTGCACGGGGCGGCCGAGGGGAACGCCAAGGACAACGCCCTGCGCGTCGCGCGCTTCCTGGCCAAGGACGACGAGGCGAGGGACGACGGGGGCGGGGTCGTCCGCGACGAGCTCGACGTGGTGGCCGGCGTCAACCTGGCGGGGCAGGACCTGAGCGGGTGCAACCTCGCCTGCGCCGACCTGCGGAAGGCCGATCTGACGCAGGCGAACCTCTGGAGCGCCACGCTCGTCGAGGCTCGGCTCGCCGGCGCGTCGCTGGGCGCGGCGCAGCTCGCGCGGGCGGATCTCACCGGCGCCGACCTCGCGGGCGCGGATCTCCGGGGCGCGGATCTCTCGTTCGCGCGGCTCGTCGGCGCGGATCTGACGCGCGCCGATCTCACCGACGCGCAGCTGCGCGGCGCGAAGCTCGTCGGCGCGCGGGGGGTGTCGCTCGGGTCGCTCTCGGCGGACGGCGCGGCGCCGCCCCGGCCGCGGGAGGCCGATCCGATGTGGGTCCCGGTCTCGCCGTGCAACGCGGTGGCGTGGAGCCGGCTGGGCGATCTCCTGGCGGCGAGCCACGAGGACGGCTCGGTCCGGCTCTGGGATGCGGTCACCGGGCAGGCGATCCGGGCGATGCACGGGCACCTCGGCGCGGCGATGAGCGTGGCGTTCAGCCCGGACGGGCTGCTGCTCGCGTCGGGCTCGTCGGACAACACGGTGCGCGTGTGGGAGGTGACGACCGGCCGCGCGCTGCGCACGTTCGAGGGGCACACGCACGGGGTGCGCAGCGTCGCGTGGAGCCCGGACGGGCTGCTGCTCGCGTCGGGGTCGTCGGACAAGACGGTGCGCCTGTGGGAGGGCGGGACGGGCCGCCTGGTGCGCGCGTTCAAGGGGCACACGCTCGGGGTGCGCAGCGTGGCGTTCAGCCCGGATGGCCAGACGCTCGCGTCGGGCTCGTCGGACAAGACGGTGCGTCTGTGGCGGGTCCGGAGCGGCCATGCGCTGCGCAGCTTCGAGGGTCACACCGACTGGGTCCTCGCCGTGGCGTGGAGCCCGGACGGTCAGGCGCTCGCGTCGGGGTCGTCGGACCGGACGGCGCGCCTGTGGGACGCGGGGGGTGGCCGCGCGCTGCGCACGTTCGTGGGCCACACCGACTGGGTCTTCGGGGTCTCCTGGAGCTCCGACGGTCTCACGCTGGCGTCGGGGTCGCTGGACAGGACGGTGCGTCTCTGGGAGGTCGCGAGCGGCCGGGCGCTGCGCGTGTTCGAGGGGCACACGCACGGGGTGTGCGGCGTGGCGTTCAGCCCGAGCGGCCAGACGCTGGCGTCGGGGTCGCGCGACAAGACGGTGCGTCTCTGGGAGGTCGCGCGGGGTCACGCGCTGCGCAGCTTCGAGGGCCATACCGACTGGGTGCTCGGGGTGGCGTGCAGCCCGGATGGTCAGGCGCTCGCGTCGGGCTCGGACGACAAGACGGTGCGTCTCTGGGAGATCAAGAGCGGCCGCGCGATTCGCACGTTCAAGGGGCACACGCACGGGATCCGCAGCGTGGCGTTCAGCCCGGATGGTCAGGCGCTGGCGTCGGGCTCGGACGACAAGACGGTGCGTCTCTGGGAGGTCGCCCGGGGCCGGCTCCTGCGCTCGTTCGAGGGTCACGCGCAGGCGATCCGCGGCGTCTCGTTCAGCCCGGAGGGGCAGACGCTGGCGTCGGTATCGGACGACAGGACGGTGCGTCTCTGGGACGTGGGGAGCGGCCGCGCGATTCGCACGTTCGAGGGCCACACGCACCGGGTGTGCAGCGTGGCGTGGAGCCCGGTCGGGCTGACGCTGGCGACGGGCTCGGACGACAGGACGCTGCGTCTCTGGGAGGTCGCGAGCGGCCGGGCGCTGCGCGCGTTCGAGGGGCACACCGACGGGATCCGCGGCGTTTCGTTCAGCCCCGATGGGGTCCTGCTCGTGTCTGGGTCGGACGATCGGACGGTGCGACTCTGGGAGGTCGGGAGCGGTCGTGCCTTGTTCTCCTTCGAGGGGCACACCCGCGGGGTGCGGGGGGTGGCGTTCAACCCGGCCAGCCAGATGCTCGCGTCGGGGTCGTCGGACAAGACGGTGCGTCTGTGGGACGTGAAGCGGGGTCGTGTCCTCCGCACCCTGGAGGGTCACAAGGCGTCGGTCCAGGGGATCGCCTTCAGCCCCGACGGCGCGCTCCTCGCCTCCGCGTCCGCCGACGGCACCCTGCGTCTCTGGGACGTGGCGACGGGCGGCTGTCTCGCGATCTTGCTGCCCTGTCCCGAGGGCTGGGTCGCCTTCAGCCCTGACGGCCGTTACAAGCTCGGCGGCGACATCGCCGGCTCGTTCTGGCACGTGATCGGCCTCTGTCGCTTCGATCCCGGCGAGCTGGATCCGTACTTGCCGAGCCCCCTGCGCATCCCGGGCGAGGAGCCGCTCGTGGCGCGCCCGCGCGCGGCGGCGCTGCCCGCGAACGGTGCGGGCCGGTAGGCTGGGCTGCTGCGGGGGATCGGCCGATGGGCCGTGAGAGCGGTTGGCCGTGACACCGGAGGCGCAAGCTCTCCTGCGCCGCCGCGCTCGTGTCTTCGTATCCGAGGGTAGAGTCGGCCCTACCCCGCGGGACGCGCCCGTGCCTACTGCGGCGGGACGGCGTTCGGGTCCATGTGCAGCACCTCCCAGTGGTGACCGTCGAGATCGTAGAAGCGCCGGTAGTACATGAAGCCCATATCGGCCGGGTCGCCCGCCTCCGTCCCGCCGGACGCGATCGCGGTGTTGACCATCTCGTCGACCTCGGCCCGGCTGCTGGCCGAGAGCGCGAAGATGCCCTCGGTCGACGTGGCGGTGTCGCAGATCTGCTTCCTGGTGAAGTCCTTGAAGCGCTCCTCGACGAGGAGCATCACGTACGCCTCCTCGCTGAGGATCATACAGGTCGCCTTCTCGTCGGTGAACTGCGGGTTGAACGAGAAGCCGAGCCTGGTGAAGAACTCGACCGACCGCTTCAGGTCACGGACGGAGAGGTTGACGAAGAGCTTGCGGGAACTGTTCGCTGACATGATCGCCTCCACAGTGGCGTAGGTTCGACGCTACTGACCCCCGCAGGGGGTCGGGTTCATCGGTCGGGCGAAAAAATCGACCCGCCCCGTCTCTACCAGGTCCGCTACCCCTGGAAAAGTGCCGGAGCGACCGCCCCCGCAGCCCGGCGGCGCGAAGTACGGCGCGCCCGGGGACCCGCGTGGACAGCTCAGGTCAGGCGCCGCCCCAGGAGCGCTCTGGGCCACGCGCTCCCACCGTGTGGCCCTGTGTCGGGCGTGAGGTGCCGAGTCGACGGCGGGCTTCCCCTGTCAACCTCGCGTTGACGTGGTTGACAACCCCGCGCGACAGCGGCGAGCATGCCTTGAAGCCGGAACGCTCGAACTGCGGTTTTCGGGCGGAATAATGCAGCAATAGCGTGCATTTGGACGATCTCGGGCAAAGTCGCTTCGTGGCCCGAGCGTTGCTTTGGAGACCTGTCGAGACGCGCGGCGGGGCGCTGCATCGAGGCGAGGGGCGCAGGGCTCTGGACCGTCGAGCAGGTTGAGATCTTCTGACATAGCTTGGCTACGAGCTCGGTCGCGCGGAATGCAACCAGCGAGGGATGATACCATGAGCTTGAAATGGGTCGGTGCTTTGGGTTCGCTGCTGTCGCTCGCTCTTGTCGGCTGCATCGCGGCCGACGAGGGCGAGGTGGACATGGATGCGACGAGCGATGCGCTCAGCGTCGTCAAGATCCAGGCGGAGGATCAGTCCTGGTCCATCTCCTCCGGCGACAGGATCGAGGACAACGCGGACAACGTGAAGCTCCGCGCCAACCAGAGCGGCGATACCTTCAAGTTCTCCAGGTCGGTCGCGTCCGGCAAGTACGAGATCGTCCTCCGGTATGCCAAGCGGAACGCGTACGGCAAGTACGAGCTGAGCGCGAACGGCTCCTCGGTGAAGTCGTTCGACGCCTATACCTCCGCCACGGGCGACAGCTGGACGACGGCGAAGCTCGCGGAGAAGTCGCTCTCCGGGAACGTCGAGTTCACCTTCAAGGTCACGGGCAAGAACTCCTCCGCGTCCGGCTACGACCTCAAGATCGACTACATCGAGCTCGTCCCGGTGGGCGGCGGCGGCTCGGGCGGCGGCTCGGGTGGCGGCGACTCGGGCGGCGGCACTACGACGCCGGGGAGCGGCGGCGTCGTCAACGCGACGATCCTCGTGAAGGCCGGCGAGACGTTCGACGGCGGTGGCAAGCGGTTCATCGCCAACAAGGACACGCTCGGCGACGGCAGCCAGGGAGAGGGGCAGAAGCCGGTGTTCAAGCTCGAGGACGGCGCGAAGCTGAGGAACGTCGTCCTCGGCGCTCCGGCCGCCGACGGCATTCACACGTACGGCAACGTCACGCTCGAGAACATCGTCTGGGAGGACATCGGCGAAGATGCCCTGACGATCAAGAAGTCCGGCACCGTGGTCCTGAACGGCGGCTCCGCGAAGAACGGCGACGACAAGGTCTTCCAGATCAACGCGGCCAGCACGTTCAGGGTCTCGAACTTCAAGGCGGAGAACGCCGGCAAGTTCATCCGGCAGAACGGCGGCACCGACTTCAAGGTGGATGTCTTCATCGACCGCTGCGACATCTCGAAGATGAAGGAGTCCATCTTCAGGACGGACAGCAGCAGCAGCAGCGTGACGATGACGAACACCCGCTACAGAGACATCGGCAAGGAGCTCTTCATGGGCGTGAGCTCCTCGAAGATCACCACGTCCAACAACACCCAGTACTGATCCGCGCGCGGTCGCGGACGCCCGGCGACGCGGCGCGCCGCAGCGCCGGGCGACGGCGACACGCGTGAGCGCCCTGAAGCGGGCGTGCAGCTCGCCGCCCGCTCCGCCATCACGGTCACCCCACCGACGAGCGTCGACGCCCGCTACCGCTCAGCGAGGCTGGGAAGCATCGGACGTGCCGGTGAGCTTCGCCTTCGCCAGATGGTTCGCCTCGAGCTTCGTCTCCGCGTCCTTCGCCGCGGCCGTGCCGGTGCCCGCGATCGTCACCGACGCCTCGGCGAGCGCATAGATCGTGAACTCGTAGGTGTCGGTGTTGGCGTTCCCGCCGGCGAAATTGGGGCAAGGCCCGAGGTAGTTGTTGTTCTGCTTGGCGCCTATCGACGCTGCGTCCTTGAACTCCTCGGGCAGCGAGGTGACGTCGGCTGGAATGTTGTAGATGACCCAGTGATAGCCGTTCATGTTGGGCGGCTCCTTGGTCGTCAGGGTGACATCGATGAAGGTGATGGCGTAGCTCTTCGTGCCCGGAGGCCCTGCGGTCCAGTTGAGCTCCGGCAGGAGGCTGCTGTTGAAGTTGATGGCCGCGCAGGTGTACTTGTCGGCGAACTCGGCGCCTTCCGCGTGATTGGGGCTCGTGAGCGTGAATGCACCGGAGGGCTCGCCGCCACCGCCGGCCTCTCCACCCACTCCGCTGCCGCCGCCGTCTCCCGCGCCGCCCGCTCCGCCGCTCCCGGACGTCGCCGACGAGGTGGAGCTGCTGGACGAGCTCGTGCTGCCGGTGCCAGTGCTGGTGGTGGTTCCGCTGCTCGTCGCTGCGGCGCCACCGCCGCCGCCGTCCCCCGACGGATCGGGGTCACTGCTGGAGCAGTTCAGCACGGCGAGCGGCAGGCCCACGAGGACGAGGCATCGAATACTACGAATGAATCTGTACGTGAGGGTATGCATTGACGGATGATGCCACATCCGCGCTCCGGCCGGAATATGGCAGTCGTTTACTTCACGACAAAGATCCGCAACTTGGCGGTACATTTCCCGGAGCGGCGCGTGACCTGTTGTCGATGACCTTCCGGAGACGTGCTCAGCAGGTACGAGCTCTCCTGTGTAGCAAGACTGGAAACACCCCGGAGAATGCTGTCTGGCGGCGTACAGGAGGAATCCCGCAAGACGTGCGCGGCGCCCGTGGCTCAGGCGGGGATCACCTCCAGTTGAGGGTGGCCCATCCCATGGCAGGCAGCTCGAACTGCAGCTTCTTGCCGCCCACCGCGACGACCGCCTGCTTGGCGGCTCCAGGGTTGTACATGACCGCGACGAGGGTGCCGTCAGGGTTCTTGAAGGCCAGCGCATCACCGCCGCTCGTCGCGACGACCTTGGCGCCTGGATCGACGTACTGGGAGACGTGGCGGAGGACGTAATAGGCCGGGGTGATGTTCAGCTTCTTCCCCGAAACGTCCACCACCAGAAGCGCGTTCTGCGCCCAGGGCCGCACCGTATCCAGGCTCCTGCCCACGGTGTCCAGCACCATGTTCCAGGCGGAGTAGGCGTTCACGCCTCTCTTGATCCAGTCCCTGATGAGGCCCCAGCTCTCCACGGCATACGCATGGTCGTTCGGGGCCTTGGTCTGGTTGGTCCCGCTCTGCCAGGGGTAGTTGCCGCACTTGTGCTCGGTCTGCCAGATGGCCAAGCTCTTGTTCAAGCCCAGGCCGGTGAAGGTGTCCAGCATGCCCCACTGGAAGCCGTAGCCTTTGACGTAGGACCTGGCGGTGGCGTTGTTCATGACGGTTGTCACGATGTCGCCGTCCGTCTGGGTGTTGGACATGGTGCCGACGAAGATGTCGGCGCGGATGCCCCGCTCCTCGAACGTCGGCCCCAGATGGCTCCCGATGAACTTGGCCATCAGCGCCCCCGTCCAGAGACAGGATGGATAGTCCTGAGGGAAGCCTGGCTCGTTCTGCGGGTGGACGGCCTCGATCTCGATGCCTTCCTTGCCGTACTCTTCCACGAACCTGGCGAAATAGAGGGCATACGCGTCCAGGTTCGCGGCGTTGTCCTCCATGTTCCCGCGATCGTACGCGTTGTTGTCCTTCATCCACGGGGGAGGTGTCCAGGGGCTGCCCCAGAAGTGGATGTCAGGATTGACGGCCATCGCCGCCTTGATGAAGGGGATCAGCTTCTCCTTGTCCCGCGCGATGGAGAAGCTTTCCATCGACGTGTCGTCGGCCGTGTCGTTGAGCGTGTAGCGGCTCGTGGCATAGTCGCTCGCCCCGATCGGGATCCTTCCGTAGATGAGCTTCGCGCCGTCCGCCGCGTCGAACAGGAGCTTGATCGCTCTGTCTCTGTCTTCCGGGCTGAGCGCGGAGAGGGCTTCCCAGCCCTTCTCATTGAAGGTTCCGCCGAAGCCGGCCCAGTCCTGCGCCGGGGAGCCGTCGTTGACGGTCACATCCGCAGCCTCGGTCGTGACCTCGGTCACCGTCCCCTCTTTCCAGTAGGCGTCTGGACTGGAGGTGATCAACACAGGCTCAGGCGTCGGCGGTCCCTCCGCGGGGGGCGAGCCGCCTGCCCCTGCCTCGGCGACTCGCGCAGCTCGGTCTCGTCGCACTCGCGAATCGCTTCTCTTCGGGGGCATCGTCCTGGGGCAGAGAACGGCGCGCACTTTGCGCGTAGTCACATTCCCGAAGGGGTCGGTTCTGATCATCGATCATCACCCCGCGCGGCGACCCGGCCGCTTCCTGCCTGTGCGGTGTCACCGACGCTGTAAATTTCGATGTGTGCGCCGTCGTCAGCCCGGCGGAGGGCGAGCCGCTCCCGGGGTCTGAGCCCGGCGGCGGCTCACGGGCCGCTCACTCCGCGCAGATCCCCGGCCGGCGCCTGTCCCACGGCGCCGCCTGCTCGAGCTGACCCGCGAGGCGCAGCAAGGTGGCGTCGTCCGCGTACCGGCCCGCGAACTGCACGCCGACCGGCAGGCCGTCGGCGGTCACGTGGAGCGGCACCGACATGGCCGGGCTCCCATTCACGTTGAACAGGGGCGTGAACGCCGCGAACTCGAAGAGCCGGTCCAGCCAGGCCTCGGCCCCCACGGCCGGATCGCTCGCGTCGAACGTGCCGGGCGGGATCGGGAGCGTGGCCAGCGTCGGCGTGAGCAGGACGTCGAATTGCGTGAAGAACTGCCCGAGCTCCCGCGAGAGCTGATCGCGCGCGACGAGCACGTCGTGCACATCCACGGCGCTCATCCTCCGGCCGGCCTCGGCCATGATCAGCGTGGCCGCCTCGAGCGTGTCGGGCCCCGGCGCCAGCCCGAACAGCGGGCAGACGCGATCGAGCAGGTGAGCCTGGTACGACAGCAGCATCCGGAAGGCGATCCGCACCCGCTCCCAGTCGATCTCCGGCCGCGCGGGCACGACCTCGTGCCCCAGCTGCTCGCACAGCGCCGCGGCCCGGCGCACCGCCAGCTTGCATTCGTCGTGCACCGGCACCCCGCTCCAGGCGGCGTCGCTGAACGCGATCCGCAGCCGCCCGGGCGGCGTGCGCGCCTCCTCCAGGAACGACCGCGGCCCCGGCGGCGCGAAGTACGGCGCGCCCGGATCAGGCCCGGCGATCGCGTCGAGCAGCGCCGCGCTGTCCCGCACCGAGCGCGTCAGCACGTGGTCGGTGGCGAAGCCCATCAGGACCTCGCCCTCGATCGGGCCGGTCGGGACGCGGCCGCGCGTGGGCTTCAGCCCGAAGAGATTGCAGCACGACGCCGGGATGCGGATCGACCCGGCGACGTCGTTGCCGTGGGCCATGGGCACCATCCGCGCCGCCACCGCGGCCGCCGCGCCGCCGCTCGAGCCGCCGGGCGTGCGATCCGGGCGCCACGGGTTGCGCGTCGGCCCGTGCGCGGCCGGCTCGGTGACCACGTTGAGGCCGAGCTCCGGGGTGTTCGTCTTGCCCAGCGACACGAGCCCCGCGCGCCGGAAGCGCGTCATGAGCTCGTCGTCCGCGGGCGACACGAGGCCCTGGAAGAGGCGAGAGCCCATGCCGGTCGGCGTGCCCGCGACGAGGAGGCCGAGGTCCTTCACGAGGTACGGCACGCCGGTGAACGGCCCCTCCGGGAGCCCCGCGCGGATCGCCCGCTCGGCGTCGTCGCGCAGCGAGGAGATCACCGCGTTGAGCGCGGGGTTCACCTGCTCGACGGCGGCCGACGCCACGTCCATGAGCTCGGCAGGGGTGACCTCGCGCCGGCGGACCAGCTCCGCGAGGCCCAGGGCATCGAAGGCGGTGTACTCGGAGATCTTCATGGTGCAGGTCCCTTATACGAGCCCGCCGCGCGCGGCGGGGTGAAGAAAGGAGCGACGCGCGGCAATGCGCTCGGGGGCATCGCAATGCGCTCCGGTCGTCTCATCGGCTCACGAGGCGCCGCGACGAGGCGCGCCTATCCTGAGGAGGTCTCCCGGCGGCGACCTTCCGGGCGCTTCGAGGGCTTCTGCGCGGCAAGCTCGCTGTCGGGCAGCTTGCCGCTCCCCTGCTCGACAAGCTTCTTGTCGTACCAGGGCCGCGACGAGTGCGCGCGGAGGACGTACGCGAGCGCGAGGGCGCCGAGGAGCGGCACGGCGATGAAGGCGGCGGAATGGACCGTCACGTCGGGGCCGAGCGTGCTGGCGGAGGGCCACGACGGGACGTGGCGCGCCTTGATCCGCTGCACCCCGCGGAGCCGGACGAAGTCGGTGTGGGACGCCTCGTCCGAGAGGGCGACGCCGTCGGCGGTCCGCATCGAAACATCGAAATGGGTCTCGTCACCGGCCTCGCGTCTCTTGAGGTCCGTCACGCCGACGTCGACCGTCTCCCCCAGCCAGAGGCGCGCGTGGAAGGGCGCGAACGCGGCGTTGAACGCGAGCGCCGCGACGGCGGCCACGACGGCCCACCGCCGGTGGAACGCGGCCCTGCGCGCGAACCGCTGTCCGAGCGGCTCGGACGAGAGGAGCATGGGCCGCCAGGGCGGGGGCACGAGCAGGTATCCCTGCGCCACGCCGCGGTACCCCTGGGTCGGCGCCTCGGGATCCGGCGCGCGCCGGAGCTCGCCGACCGCGAAGACCTGTTCGCCGGGCACGAGCTCGGCCACGCGAACGCGCTTCTTGCGATCGACGAGGATCATGCCGTCGAGCGCGTCGACGAGCTGCACGTCCTCGCCCGGCTCGACGCGGATGCGAGCGCCGGAGGCGTGGCGAAGGTAGAAGGGGTGGACCCGGACCTTGCGGTCGGTCTCGGACCACTCGTGGCTCCAGACCCCGGAGCTCTCGGTCTCGGACCCCTCCTGCTCGACCTCGACGCGCACGGCCACGTCCGCGCCTTGCTCCCGCTCGACGGTGCCCTTGACGACGGCCTCGCCGGGCGCGAGCGCGACGCCGGGGTTGAACGAGGCATCGGCCTGCGCGGCGGCGCGGCGCTCCCGGAGCGACGCCCGGAGCGCCCTGGCGGCGAGGGCGAGCAGGCCGGCCGTCGCGACGGCGTACACAAGGAGCAACGACAGCCAGGTGTCGAGGTGGTAGCGGCTCGCGAGCAGCCACGTCGGGTGGTCCATGGCCCGCCATGAGAGCGCAAACGGGGGCGCCCGTGCGAAAAACCCGGCGTTGCCAGGGGCCCGCGCCGCGCCCACCCTCCGGAGGAACGATGTCCGCGCCGCCGTCTCCCTTCCGCGTCCACGAGCCCGTCACGCCGGGGCCGGTCGTCGTCGAGGTCCCGCACGCGGGCCTCGTCGTGGACGAGCTCGCGGCGCGCTTCACCCGCGTGCCCGAGCGCGCCCTCGTGGCCGACGCGGACATCGCGGCGGACGCGCTCTTCGGCGACGTCGCGCTCGAGGGCGCCGCGCTCGTCGTCGCGACGCTGAGCCGCTTCGTCATCGACCTCAACACGGCCCCGCGCGTGCCCACGCCCTACGAGGACAAGCTCCCCTACGGGCTGCGGGAGGTGCGGCGGCGGTCCGCGAGCGGCGAGCAGTGGCTCGAGAGCCCGCCGCCCCGCGCCGAGGTCGAGCGCCGCGTGCGCGAGGTGCTCGAGCCGTACCACGCGGAGATCGCCGCGCGCCTCGCCGGCGCGCGCGCGCGTCACGGGGTCGCGATCCTTGTCTCGGCGCACAGCTATCCCGACGTCATGTTCCCGGGCGCGGCCGACGTCGTGCTCGGGACCCGGGGCGGCGCCAGCGCGGCCGCGTGGGCGCGCGACGCGGTCGCCGCCGTCGCGCGCGTACACGGCCTCTCGCTCGCGCTGGACGACCCGTTCCCCGGCGGCCACGCGGTCGAGCGGCACGCGCGCCGCGACGAGGGGGTGCACGCGCTCCAGATCGAGATCGCCCGCCGGCTCTACTGCGACGCGCGCTCGCTGGCCCCTCGCCCCGAGGACGTCGCGCGCCTCCGGGACTTCACGCGCAGCGCCGTGGCCGCGCTCACGGCCGCCGCGCGCTGACACGGCGCGAGGCTGCTGCACAAGGCCGAGTTCGTGCGATGACGCTGCACGAATCCACCGTCGCGCGACGACGCAGCGCGATGACGCTGCACGAATCCTCCATCGCGCGAAGACACGGCACGAACTCGCGGTGCGCGCGCGCCCGCGAAGCTGCGCGGCCCGGCGCCGGACGCGTACAGGTGCGCGCTCATCCCACCGCTGGATCCGCTGTTCTGTTGCGCCGCCCGGGAGCAGGCGAGCGTTGACGCCGCGGCGCGACGCGCCGAGATTCCGCCCTCAACACCCAGGCTTGGGATGGGGAGGCTCTTGATGCGCCACGACGGTCTCACGCTCTCGTGCTCGGCGCTCGCCAGCGTCACTTTCATCGGTTTCCGGGGCACCGAGCACGTCTCGCAGCCGTACGAGTTCGAGCTCTTCTTCTCCGTCCCCGCGAACACCGACGTGCGCAAGGCGGTGGGCGAGCGCGCGACCGTGCGCGCGGGCCGCGGCGAGGAGAAGGAACCGTTCGTCCTGCACGGGGTCATCGCGAGCGTGCGCCTCCTGCACCAGAACGCGGACCGGGCGCTCTACCAGGCGCTGCTCGTGCCGAAGCTCTGGCTCCTGCGCCACTTCTGGCGCAGCCACGTCTTCACGAGCCAGCCGGTGAAGGAGTTCCTCTCGTCGACGCTCCAGAGCGGCGGGCTCGCGACGAGCGAGTTCCGCTTCTCGATCGACGAGGGCGACTACCCGAACGAGGAGTTCGTCGCGCAGTACCGCGAGACGCACCTCGCGTTCTTCCACCGGTGGCTCGAGCGCGAGGGGCTCTACTACTTCTTCGAGCACCCCGAGGACGGCTCGAGCGAGGTGCTCGTCATCGTGGATGACCGCGGGCTGCACGACGATTTCCCGGGCGGCGGCGCGGTGCGCTACATCCCCCTCTTCGGCGACGACGTGACCGCGCCGTCGGGCCTGCACGACCTCGAGCAGGACGTGCAGTGGCTCCCGAAGAGCGTCACCATCGCCGACTACAACTACGCGAACCCGTCCGCGTCGGTGAAGGGCGAGAGCAGCATCACCGCGAAGGGGCTGGGCGCGATCCGCGAGTACGGCTACCGCGTCTTCCTGCAGAGCGACGCCGAGCGCCTCGCGCAGGTGCGCGCGCAGTCCATCGGCTGCCGCGAGGTGACCCTGCGCGGCAGCGGCGACGTGCTCGGCCCGCGCGCCGGGTACCGGTTCTCGCTGGAGGACCAGCCGGCCGACGTCGGCGACCAGTGGCTCGCGCTGGAGGTGCACCACGCCGCGTCGATCGCCGGGATCACGCCCGAGATCGCGCGGCTGACGCGGCTCTCGGACAAGGACACCTACGGCATGAAGCTGCTCGCGATCCCGGCCGACGCGCAGTTCCGCGCGCCGCAGACGACGCCGTGGCCGCGCATCTACGGGTTCGAGAACGCCATCGTCTGCGGCCCCGCCGACAGCCAGTACGCCCAGATCGACGCCGACGGCCGCTACCTCGTGCGCTTCGAGTTCGACACGAGCGGGCTGCCCGACGCGCGCGTCTCGACGCGGGTGCGCATGATGCAGCCCCACGGCGGGACCACGGAGGGCTTCCACTTCCCGCTGCGCAAGGGCACCGAGGTGATGATCTCCTTCCTCGGCGGCGACCCGGACCGGCCGTTCATCGCCGGGGTCGTGCCCAACGCGCACCGGCCGGCCGTCGTCGCGGAGCGCAACCACAGCCAGAACATCATCCGGACCGGGAGCGGCAACCAGCTCGTGCTCGAGGACGAGCAGGGCAAGGAGTTCATCTTCCTGTTCACGCCGAACAACCGCACCGGCATCTACATGGGGACCCCGAGCAGCGGCCACTCCGCCGTCTACACGGGCGACGGCGAGGCGCAGGTCGGCAACTTCCTGTCCCCCGAGAACGCCGACCCGGCGATCGCGGGCAGCAGCGTCGTCAGCGTCACGTTCAGCTACCTCGAGACGACGGGGGGCGACGGCGGGTCCTGGATCGGCGGCGACTCCTGGGAGAACGTCGGCGGCAACAAGTCCAGCATGGTGGTGTGCGACCTCTGGGCGGGCATCGGGGGGACCTACACGCTCCAGGTCACCGCCGCGGCGACGGAGACGTACTACGCGACGCGCACGACCACGATCAAGACGGGCCGCGTGGACACGGTCGAAGCCGGGGGCATGAAGCAGACGATCACCGACGGGATGGAGCTGACCATCACGAGCGGCGGGATGAAGCACGACGTCCACGGCGAGCTCACGCAGACGATCGAGCCGGGGGGCTCGTCGACGGTCACCGGACCGTGGAAGCACAAGGTCACGGCCGAGAGCTTCGACGACTACAAGAGCTGGAAGACGGAGGTCGCCACCACCTGGAAGGGCCACTTCGGCGCGAACGTCGACCTGGAGAGCGACACGAGCTTCGTGATCAAGGCGCCCAAGGCGAAGATCACGGCCACCGACCTGAAGTGGGAGGTGCTCGGGATGACGTTCGACATCACGCCGAACAAGCACGAGCTCTACGTCTACAAGGGCGCGAGCGGCGTCCTCAAGACCGACCACGCCGCGCTCTACCAGACGCTGTACGGGCTCAAGCTCGAGTTCGTGGGGATCAAGCTCGACTATGTCGGGATGGACAAGAAGGCCGTCGGCGTGAAGCTGAAGCAGGTCGGCGCCTACGTGAAGCAGCAGGCGATTGGCGCGATCATCGGGGCGGTCCTCGCGCACCAGATCGCCGTGACGAAGCTGTGAGCGCGGATGCGAGTCGTTAAACCCCTCAAGATGCCGGCGCTCACGCGCGTCGTCGAGGTCGCGCGTCGCCTCAGGTTCCACGTGGGCGCCATGGTCGCGTTCCCGCTCGACGCGCCGCGCGCGGTCGTCGACGAGATGACCTTCTGGCCGGCCGCGATGGCGGAGCTCGGCAACATCGCGCTCGACGACGGCATCGCCAAGGCGCGCGGCGAGCTGCTCGTCGCGGGCCGGTGCCACGCCCCGGAGGGCCGCCGCGTCGCCGCGTCGTTCGTGCGCGCGCGGCTCGGCTCCATCGACAAGCGCCTGGCCGTGCTGGGCGACCGGCACTGGACCGGCCGCGGCTTCACCGAGCCGGAGCCGTTCTCGGACATGCCCATCGACTGGGCGCGCGCCCTCGGCGGGCCGAAGGACCCGGCGAACCCCTACGGCAAGGGGATCGAGGAGATCGAGCGCGGCGGGCAGCGCGTCCGGCCGCTCCCGAACGTGGAGCACTACGGCGCGCTGATCCGCTCGCCGTCCGACCGGCCGGGCCCGGCGTCCTTCCTCCCGATGGACGTGAGCTTCGCCCAGCGCCGCGCCCGCGCGGGGACGTACGGCGGGGACTACGCCGAGAAGTGGGCGCCCGGCCTGCCGCCCGACGTCGATCCGTCGTTCTTCAACGTCGCGCCGAGCGATCAGTGGAGCGCCGAGCCGTTCCGGGGCGACGAGGCGTTCCTCGTGGAGAACATGCACCCGGCGCGCCCGCGCATCGAGGGCGCGCTCCCCGGCCTCTGCGCGCGCGTGCTCGTCACCCGCCGCGACGCGAGCGGGGAGGCGTTCGTGGAGCTCCCGGTCCGCTGCGACACGGTGTGGCTCCTCCCCTCGGCCAACCTCGGCGTCGTGATCTTCCACGGCTCGATGCCGGCGGCCGACGACGACGCGGCGGAGATCGTCGACCTCGTCGTGGCCTGCGAGGAGATCGGCCGCCCCCGGCCGATCGAGCACTACCGCGAGGCGCTCGCCCGGCGGCTCGACAAGGACCGGGGCGCGATCGCGGGGCTCAGCGACAGCGATCTCATGCCGCCGCGCGAGTCGGGCGTCGCGGCGAACATCGCCGGGCTCGACATGATGCAGTGGATCAAGAGCGAGAACCTGGCCGCGAAGAACCTGCGGCGCGGCGCGGAGCGGGACCGCGAGCGCCGCCGCGAGGAGCTCCTGGCCGACGGCGACGATCCGGCGCGCTACGGCCTCGACGCGCCGCTGCCCGAGGAGGAGGCGCCCCCGCCCGTCGACGACCTCGACGCGCTGGTCGTGTACCTGGACGACGCGTCGCGAAAGTTCGAGGAGGAGCAGGTGAAGGCGGCCCGCACGAAGGACGAGGCCGAGGCGCGCATGCGGGCGCGGGCCGCGGACATGGGGGTGTCCGAGGAGACGCTCCGGCGCGCCGAGACCGAGGGCGAGCCCCCCGGCGGCCCGCCGAAGTTCTCGGCCCAGGCGCAGCTCCAGCAGTACGCCGAGCTGGCCGAGGCGGGGCGCCGCGGCGGCGTGCCCAACGACGAGCTCGAGGCGATGCTCGCAGATCCGGCGTTCCACGAGCAGCTGGTCCGCCTGGAGCAGGCGGCGCGCGAGGGCTACCGCGGCTCGGCGCACCTGACGCCCGCGGCCCTGCCGATGACCTCCGAGGCCGCCCTGATGGCGCGCGTCGTCATCGAGGCGGCGCGCGACGCGCGCGAGCCGCTCGACGAGCGCGATCTCACCGGCGCCGACCTGCGCGGGGTCGACCTGCGGGGGATGAGCTTCGCGCGCGCGTTCCTCGAGGGGGCCGACCTGCGCGGCTGCGACCTGTCCGGCGCGGTGCTCGAGGGCGCGGTGCTCGCGAAGGCCGACCTCACGGGGGCGAACCTCACGGGCGCGCGGCTCCGGGGCGCGAACCTGGGCAAGGCGAACCTCGAGCGCGCCGTGCTCGACGACGCCGATCTGACCGAGGCCGTCCTGATGGGCGCGAAGCTCGCCGGGGCGCGGCTCCAGCGCGCGCGGCTCGAGCGCGCCGACGTCCTGCAGGTGAGCTGGGAGGGCGTGGATCTCTCCGGCGCGGACCTCGCGGTCTGCACGTTCCTCCAGGCGAGCTTCGCCGGGGCGAACCTCACCGGGGTGAACCTCGAGCGGGCGATGCTGCTCGAGTGCTCGCTCGACGGCGCGGACCTCTCGGGCGCCCGGCTGCACAAGGCCACGCTGATGAGCTGCACGGGGGCGCGGGCGCGCTTCGTGGGGGCGCGCTTCTCCGAGGGCGTCGCCATCTACAAGAGCGGCCTGCCGGAGGCCGATTTCCGCGACGCCGTGCTCGAGAAGACGTGCTTCAGGACGACGGACCTGCGCGGCGCGCGCTTCGATCGCGCCCAGATGACGATGACCGATCTCTCCGAGGCGGACGCGACGGGCGCGATCTTCGACCGCGCCGTCCTGAAGGGCGCCCTCCTGATCCGGACGATCCTGGACGGCGCCTCGCTCCGCGGATGCAACCTGACCGAGGCGATCCTCTCGAAATCGCGCCTCGCCGGGGCGGATTTCACCGGCGCCCAGCTCTGCCGCGCCGATTTCAGCCGCGCGCGCGGGGACAGCCGGACGACCTTCGCCGAGGCGGCGGTCGATTTCACCCGGTTCGACCGGCAGGGCGCGCCGGCCGCTGGAGGCGCGACATGAACCGCGACGAGGTGCTCGACAAGATCCGCCACGGCGAGGCGATCCAGGCCGTGGATCTCTCCGGGCTCGACCTGACGGGCGCGGATCTCTCGGGCGCGGTGTTCGACCGCGTGCGCATGCCGCGCGCGATGCGGGGCGCGCTCATCAAGGAGTCGACGTTCTCCGAGTGCGATCTGTCGGGCGCGGACATGACGGGCGCGGACCTGCACCTGACGAGCTTCGTGCAGAGCTGCCTCGACGGGGCGGCGCTGTCGGGGTCGAAGCTCATCGGCGCGAGCTTCGTCGAGACGACGTTCGAGGGCGCGGCGCTGTCGGGCGCGGAGGCGCAGGTCGCGAACTGGGCGAAGTGCTCGTTCACGCGCGCCTCGCTCGAGGGGGCGAACCTCGATCGGTCGAACCTCATCGAGATCACGGCCGACGGCGCGAATTTCTCGCGCGCGAACCTCGAGAAGGCGACGATGTACAAGCTCGACCTGCGCACCGCGCTGCTCGACGGCGCGAACCTGACGCTCACGACGCTGCTCGAGTCCGAGCTCGGCGCGCGGGCGTTCCAGGGGACGAAGCTCTTCCGCACGCAGTTCATGCGCGGCAGCGTCGCGGGATCGAGCTTCGCGGGCTGCGACGCGACGCAGTGCAACTTCGTCGGGGCCGACGTCTCGGGCTGCGACTTCAGCGACGCGGTCCTGACGCAGGCGCTCTTCAGCGAGGCGAAGGCGGCGCGGGCGCGGTTCTCGCGGGCGAGGCTCCAGCAGGCGATGTTCGAGCGGGCCGCGCTCGCGGAGGCCGATTTCTCGGGCGCGGAGCTCGTCGAGGCGTACCTCGCCTTCGCCTCGTGCCCCGGCGCGCGCTTCGTCGGCGCGAAGCTCGCGTACGCCGACCTCTCGCACTGCGATCTCTCGGGCGCGGACTTCACGCAGGCGGGGATGTTCCGCGCGAAGCTGCACCGCGCCCGCCGCGACGGCGCGCGGCTGCCGGCCGGGGCAGGGTGGCTCGGCGACGACGAGAAGCTCGCCGCGCTCGAGGACTGGAAGCCGAAGCGCGGCGGCGAGCGCGACGCCGAGCGCCCGTGAAGCTTCGGTGAAGCGCGAGGATGCCGTTGATTCTCTCCGAAAACTCCCCGAGACTGGCGCTGCTGCGCGCACGTCCCGGACGGGCGGAGCCAGGCCGAGGAGACCCGAGATGCAGAGCATGGCGGCCCGCGAGCCCCTGACGGAGGCACACGACGACAGCGCGCAGGACGATCTCCTGGCCGCGGTGGATCTGCCGTCGATGGAGGCGTCGCCGCGGCGCGCGCCGTCGCTCGAGACGGGCGTCGTCCGGGGCACGGCGTCGGGGCTCCTTGTCGAGCTCGGCGGCGGTCCAACCCTCGCGCGGCGGGCGAAGAGCTGCCTCGTCGCGCCGGACGCGGGGGATCGCGTGCTCTGCGCGGCGGACGGCGACCAGGTGTTCGTCCTCGCGGTGCTCGAGGGCGAGGCCGGCGCGACGACGCGGATCGTGGCCGAGGGCGACCTGAAGGTGCAGGCGACGGGGCGCCTCGGGCTCTGCGCGGGCGATCAGATCGAGATCGCCGCGGCCCGGGAGGTGGGTCTGTTCACGGGCAAGCTCCAGATCCGCGCGCAGGCGGCGGCGGCCGCGATCGAGGAGCTCGGGCTCGTCGGCCGCTCGCTCGAGGCGCACCTCCAGCAGGCGGTTGTCGTCGCCGAGCGCATGGAGGTGCGCGCCGACCGCCTGGTGCAGCGCGCGAAGAAGGCGTTCCGCTTCATCGAGGCGCTCGATCAGGTGCGCGCGGGCATCTTCGACCTCCGCGCGGAGGGCCTCGCGGCCGTCCGCGGGGAGAACACGATCGTCGCCGCGCGGACGCTCGCGAAGCTCGACGGCGAGCAGGTCAAGATCGGCTGAACGGCGCGCCGCGCGGCGTCGCGGACGCCGGCAAGGACGAGGGGTGAATCGATGCTCGCGAAGACGACCGCAGGGGGGATGTGCCTGGCGTTCCCCGACGTGTGCCTGACCCCGACGCCGGCCCCGGTGCCGATCCCGTACCCGAACATCTCGCTGCATCCGATGAGCGTGATGTTCGTGCCGAACGTGCTCGTCACGTGCGCGCCGGCGCACAACATGCTGACCGTCGCGCCGCTCACGATGGGGGACAACCCGGGCGTCGCGCTCGGCGTCGCGTCCGGGATGGTGATGGGCCCGTCGCGCAACGTGACCGCGGCCTTCACGGTGATCGTCGGCTGCGCGCCGATGACGCGCCTGACGAGCATCTCGCTGCAAAACAGCACGAACGCGGTCGGCATGGCGATCGTGCCGAGCATCACCACGGTCATCGTGCTCTCCCCGTGAGCGGCGCGCGCCCTGGATCCGTGATGGCGGCGACCGCGCCCGAGAGGAGCCCGCTCGCCGAGGCGCTCGTCCGGCTCGACGAGGCGATGCGCCCGCTGCGGGGCAGCAGCCTCGATCCGGAGCGGCGCCGCGTGGCGGTCCGGCTCGCGGACCTGGCCCGCTGCGAGGACGCCGACCTGTCGGCCTTCGCCAGGCGGCACCTGCCGGGCCGCGCGGTGGACGAGCCGGCGCTGCGCGCCGCGCGCGAGATGATCCTGGCGATCGGCCGCGTCCTCGACCCGGAGGGCGAGAGCGCCGAGGCGATGGGCGCGCTCCAGGGCGTGCATCGCGTGCTCGACGAGCGGCTGGCGGAGGCGAAGCGGGCCGCGGCGCGGCGCGAGGCGGAGGCAGCCGCGGCCGCAGCCGCTGACGCTGTCGCGACGGGCGCGCCGGCGCTGGTCGAGGCGTCGGGGCCGCTCTCTCGGCCGGGCGCGGGCTTGCCCTTCGTGTCCGCGCCGATGGCCGTGTCCGCGCCGATGGCCGTGTCCGCGCCGATGTCCGTGTCCGCGCCGATGTCCGTGTCCGCGCCGATGGCCATGTCCGCGCCGATGGCCGTGTCCGCGCCGATGGCCGTGCCTGTGCCCGAGCCCGTGCCGGCGTCCGCTCCCCGGACGGAGCCGCCGTCTTCCCGGGCGGGGCCGCCCGTGTGGGGCGAGGAGCCCAGGCCCCCCAGCAAGACGCTTCCCGAGACGGGGAGGCTCGTCGACTCGGCGTTGCCGTTCATCCCGGTGGCCTCCGAGGAGCGCCCGCGGCCGGCCGTCGCGCGCTTCGACGCGGCCCTTCCTTTTCAGCCCGTCGCGGGCCACAACGGAACACCGCCGCACGAGATCCCCCCGGCGGCGGCGCACCACGGCCCCGCGGCGCCGTCGCCCCCTCTCGAGCGCCCCCCCGTCGTGGCCGGTCCGAGCGCCTTTCCGGCCGCCGCGCCGAGCGTCCCGCCCTCGGTCATCCCGACCGCTCAGCCGGCCCCCCTGCCGAGCGTCCCGCCCCCCTCCGCGCCGGCGCCTGCGAGCACCGGCGACCCGCTCAGCACGCGCTCGACGCCCCCGCTCTCGCTCACGCTCAACCAGTACGCCGGCCTCGTCGTCGCGTGCGAGCTGTACCCCGCCTACGTCGAGAGCACGCACGCGCGTTACGGCGTTCCCTCTCCAGCCGCGCGCGCCGCGCTCGACGCCTTCTGGGCGACCCGCCTCGCCGCCGATCCCGCGCTCGCCCAGCGCTGGCCGGAGCTCTGCGAGGCGGCGCGCAGGTACTTCCTGCAATCGCGCTGAACGCCGGGATGCTCGCGCGCTTCCGCGGCGCCAACCTCGACACGCCGTCGCCTCAGGGCGTGCTCTCGGGATCGGCCGGATCGCTGCCCCCCGCGATCTCGTCGCCGTCGAGGTGGCCGTCGAGATCGCGGTCGACCCCCATGCGCTCGCCGGATCCGGGGGGCGCGCAGGTGTAGGTCAGCGCGCTGCCGGGCAAGGCGACAAGCCATCGCAGCAGCGTATCCGGGATGGCGTCGAGCAACTGCCGGTCGCCCGCGAACTGGCCGCCGCCGAGGTAGAGGAACCCGAAATCGTGGTGCGCGAGCCGGCCCTTCGCGATGAGATCGCACTCGCCGGCGTCCGCGCGCTCCCTCAGGAGATCGATGCGCTCCGTGACCGCGGCGTAACTGCTCGCGGTGAGCGTCGCCTGCTGCCCGACGATCGGCGCGAGGTTCGTGTCGAAGGCCAGCATGAACTGCTCGATATCCCGCTTGACCTGGGCGTTCTCAGGGGTCACCGGGAGTCCGAGGGGATTGCCCGCGAACAGGTCGAATCCGCTGTTGAAGCGGAACAGATCCGGGAAGGCGCCGTCGTGGTTAAAGCCGAAGCCGCGCACCTGATCGCCGAGGAACGGATCGGGGCCGAGCGAGACGTGGTTGAAGCCCGCGCCGAACATACCGACCTTCTGGTAAAGGCCGCGGAGGTGCGGGACCTTGAAGAACTGGGGATCCGGTGAGGTCCCCGCGCGGCCGTCGGTCCCGAAGAAGCCGGCGAAGGCGCCCTCGGAGGGGTTGGCGTCCGGGTCGAGCCGGTGACAGCTGTCGCATGCGCCCGTCGGCGTGACGACGGTGTTCAGGAAGGCGTCGCGCCCGCTCTCCTGGGAGGGAGTGAGCGAGTTGTCGAGGCTCCGGATCGGGTTGGGCGGGTAGGTGACCTGGAGGATGAAGTCGGTGAAGGCCTGCATCTCCGGGTCGTCGAGCTCGGCGTGCCGCCCGAGCAGATCCATGAACGCGGGGTTGAACCTCTTGAACGCGGCCTCCTCGTCGAAGCCGCCCTCGTCTGGCTGCGACGTGGCCCCGGCGTTGCCGCCGGTGCGGTCGCCGCGCCAGTGCATGGGGCCCTGGTTTTCCATGCCGCGCAGGCTCTGGGTCGTCATCGGCCCCTTCATCGGGTGGAAATCGGGGTTCTCGCCGAAGAACCCGTCCTCGCCGAACCCGGCGCCGGGGATGGGCGGAACGACGAGCGTCGGGTTGTCGATCACCGAGCCGTCCGGATTGCCGAGGTCCCAGGCGAGGCTGTCGAGGTCGCCGAAGATATGGCAGCTCCCGCAGGACGAGTCCCCGTGGCTCGAGCTCCTCCGGGCGTCATAGAGGAACGGCCGCCCCTCGACGACGCTCGGCGGCTCGGGGTTGTACATGGACAGGTGCGCGATCTCCTCGCGCGCGGCGGTGTTCACCACGGAGATCGCGTTGTCGAAGCGGGTCATCACGTACATGCGCCCGCGGGCCTCGTCGAGCACCATCCCGGTCGGGCCGCCGCCGGTGAGCGGGATCCGGTCGGCCGTGCTCGGCACGAAGGTGTCGCCCTCGAGCGCGGCTGTGTCATAGACGCCGATCCTGGAGGAGCCGAACGCGGCGACGTACAGCGTCTCGCCGTCGCCGCTCACCGCCATGCCGAGCGGCTGCGCGAGGCTCTTCTCGTTCTCGTCGTTCGGGAGCGGGGCGCAGCAGGCGTCGTACTCGATGTGCTTGTTGAGGTGCCGCGGGGCGGCGCCCGCGGAGCTCAGCACCGTGATCCGGCTCTCGTGCAGGTGACCCCGCAGGCTGCTCCCGGCGAAGATGCCCGGCCCCTCGAAGCGGAGGTCGTTGCGCGCCTCGGTGTTGCTGACATACACCTTCCCGCTCACCGGGTTCACGGCCATGTTGAAGAGGACGGTGCCGACGCCGGTGTAGAAGCCGCCCGAGCCCGCGAGCTGCGCCGGCGGATGGGCCGTTGCGTCGATGACGAACACGTCCTTGTCCGGCAGGGAGAGCCGCAGCTTGTCGTCCCAGGGACGGTTCAGCTCATCGACCCAGTGCTCGCCGTCGAACTTGACGATGAGCCCCACCTCGGGCCTCGGGATCTCCTCGAAGTTCGTCGTGGGCCCGGGCAGCCCGCCGGCCGTCTCGCCCCCGTCGGGAACGAGGGAGTCGTGGACGATGGTTGTGCGGTTGCCGGAGTGGAATGCCGCCGCATAGACGCGGGATCCGTCCGGCGTCGCCGCCAGCGCACGGGGCGTGTCGCTGAACAGGGTGACGATGGTGAGCGGGTCGCCGCCGAGCGAGGCGCCGAGGCTCGCGGCGTCGAAGACCCACACGTCGGCGCGGCCGACCCCGGGCGTTGTGAGCTGCGGATCGTGGGGGATGTTCTGGCCGCGATGGGCCGCCGTGATGAAGGCGCGCCGCTTGTTCGGCCCGGCGAAGACGATATCGCGCGGCTCGTCGCCGACGAGCAGGGTGCGCACGACGGCGCCCCGGTACCCGAGCGGGCCGAGGCGGACCACGCTCACGCTGTCGGACAGGTGGTTGACGACCCAGACCTCCTCGTCGCTCCGCGCCGCGACCGCGACGGGCTCGAGCCCGACGGGGATCGAGGCGCGGTGGGCCAGTCCGCCCGTGTTGACGGCAAAGACCTCCAGTCGGTTGTCCGGTGTGTTGACGGCGAAGAGCAGCTTGCCGCTCGGCGAGAGGGCGAGGGGACGGACCTGCCCGCTCTCGAACAGCCTGTAGGACGTCGTGGCGATCGCCTCCGGGCAGATGGACAGGCCAGCGATCAGCGTCGTGGCGAAGGCAGCCCTCGAGAGAGCACGGCCAATGCCGCGCCTCGAGAGCCCGATGCTCCTGGCGTTCATGAGTCCTCCTTCAAGGGGGGTGGCGCTGGTACGTGAAGAGGCAAGCGAAGGAAAGGTGCTCAGCTTCGGATGCTACAGAATGTGTTGTGACTGACAACAGTAAAGTAGTTGAAGAGCGCGGATCGCCACGCCGTCCCGCGGATACGGCGGACGTCCACGCTGGCTGGTAGTTGCCGTGATGTTGCTGAACACCCGCGTACGCCGCCGGCAGAGGGCTCCATCGATCCCTGGAACGTGGCTCCGACGCCGCGGCGTACATGGACATCGGGCGTCGTCCCGCCCGCGCGCGCCAGGTCGCGGCCGCGGGCTCGCGGTGTCGGGGGTGCGCCGTGGATTTCGGCCTGATCGGCCGTTCGTCAGCCCCGGACGGGGCGATCTGCGGGATGGCGGGGAGCGCTGGCGATTGATGCGTACGCCGCCGGTGGGGGCGCAGCGAGGGGGGCGATGCTCAGTTGTCGGGGGCGCCCGCGCAGATCCAGTCGTTGATCGTCTTGAGCTCGGCCTCGGGCAGAGACGCGCCTGGGGGCATCTTGCTTTCGTCAGGGTCGCACAGGCCGGTTTCCTTCAGCTTGTTCATGAGATAGCTGCTGCTCGGCATGAACGGTACGACGAGCGCCTGCTCGCGGGAGCACGAGCCGGCGTCCTGATGGACCATCGCGCCGATCGCCTCGCTCGGGCGGAGGTCGAGCCCGCCGGCCAGAAAGGCGGGGTTCCCGTGGCAGGTCGAGCAGCTCCTCTCGAGGATCGGGACCACATCGGCGAAGGTCGCGGTGTCCGGGCCGCACGCGGGATCCATCGGAGGTGCGCCGCCGGTGCCGGCGGTTGTGGAGCCGCCACCCGCGCCGCCGGTGCCGGCGGTTGTGGAGCCGCCGCCTTCGCCGCCGGCGCCAACGGTGGTGGAGGCGCCGCCCTCGCCGCCGGCGCCAACGGTGGTGGAGCCGCCGCCTTCGCCGCCCGCGCCAGCGGTGGTGGAGGCGCCGCCTTCGCCGCCGGCGCCAGCGGTGGTGGAGCCGCCGCCTTCGCCGCCCGCGCCAGCGGTGGTGGAGGCGCCGCCTTCGCCGCCCGCGCCAACAGTGGTGGAGCCGCCGCCCGTGCCGGCCGTGGCGCTGTCACCGCCCTGGCTCGAGCTGCTGGCGCTGCCGGTCGTGGTGGCGGCGTCGCTATCGTCCGTGTCGCCGGCGCCAAGGATCCCAGGATCGATGTTGAGCCCGTTGCAGGCCGTCGCCGAGATGCCGATGGCCAGGCACAAGACCAATCGAAGCGGAGTGTTAAAGTAAAGCAAGGTACCTCTTCATGGTGATGGTCGCGCGACGTTCGTCGCGCGATCGATTCATGAACAGATTAGAAAGCACGGTGGCGCTCACGATGCAATGCGTGATGACGGGCGAGTCGAGCGTTTCATGTGATGATATCACTGCAATGCAATCACGACGCTGGACCTCGATGTTGGCTGAGGCCTCCTGCTATGGTGCGCGCACAGGCGATGTTGTCGTTTACCCGGAGAGGTTTCCGCATGAAGACGAGATGTTGGAAATATCTATCGAGTTGCACTCCCACGTTCCTGGTTTCGTGTGCAGCGGGCAGCGCCACCCGCACGCCGGAATGAGACGCACCGGCAAGGACGCCGGAAAAATCCTCTCCTCTCCTGGCGTTCTTGGCGCCTTGGTGGTTTTTTTTCTCCGGGAGGCAGTTCCCAGGCAAGATTCCGGGCCAGCCTCTGTCGGACACGCCTCGTTCGCTCTGCGTCGCGATCGACCTGATCTCGATTCGTGAGTGATTCTCGAACCAGCGCCGCTTTCTCACGAGAGCGGATTGCGTGGCGCTCATCGATCCACCAGCGTGTGCAGCGTGGCTGTACGATGGGATGGCTGCCGCGAAACGCTCGATTTTCAGCTCGCACTTCAGCTTTCCGGCCCAGCTCGCGCACAGGACCTTCGCTTCCGGACAGCTCGCGCGGCGACAGGAGGGTGGTACGGCCGATCGGCCGCGCCGGCAGCCCCGGTGACCGGCTGGCCCCCGGGCTGGCGCATGTGGTAGTCCGTGCGGGTGACAGAGCCCGCGCATGATCCTGGCCGTGTTCCCACGCTCGTCGGTCGATCGAGCTCCCATTTCACGCGCGTCACGCGCATCTTCGCCGCCGAGCTCGGGGTCGCCCACGCCTTCGAGGTCGTACCCGACCTGCGCTCGCTGGACACCGCGGACTACGCGGGCAACCCCGCGCTGCGCCTGCCGATCCTGCGGACGGGGGCGACCACGTGGCTCGGCTCGCTCAACATCTGCCGAGAGCTCGCGCGCCGGGCGCCGGTGCCGCGGCGCGTGGTCTGGCCCGAGCACCTCACCGAGGCGCTGACCGCGAACGCGCAAGAGCTCGTCGTGCAGGCCATGGCCACCGAGGTCACGCTGATCATGGGCCAGCTCGCGGGGACGCCGCAGGACGACGCGCAGCTCACGAAGCTGCAGAAGAGCCTGCTCAACATGCTGGCCTGGCTCGACGAGAACCTCCAGGCGGCGCGCGCGGGGCTGCCCCAGGATCGCGACCTCAGCTACCTGGAGGTCTGCACGTTCTGTCTCGTCACGCACCTCGAGTTCCGGAAGATGCTGCCGACGAGCGGCTATCGCGCCCTGACGGCCTTCTGCGACGAATTCGGCCAGCGCGCCGCGGCCCAGGCGACCACGTACCGCTTCGACGCGCCGTGAGCCCGCCAGGCCGGCGCGCGGTGTCGCTCCGCGCCGGGAGACCTGACCCTAACGCCGCCTCACCGCGCCCGTGCGCGATCGCCGGAGCCTCCGCCGCGGCGCGGCGCCTCCCCTGGAAGGGCTGAGCGCGCCTCGCCAGAGCGGCGGCGAAAGGATAGGCGAAAGCGTGGCCATCCGCCGGGTCGCGGCCTCAAGGCCGCCAGGCGTACGGCGGTGCGACCGTCACCTCGGTCGCCGTCGAGACGCCTCTCCAGTCGTCGGGAACAAACCCGTAGAATGTGTCGCTCGACTTCGACGAAGCGACGAACTCGACGTCTCCGAGCAGCTGTGCCGTTCCGGAGACGGACTGGTTATCGCCAAACCAGCCCAGCGGATAGAACGTGGTCTGCACGATCGCCGAGCCGCTCACGTCGAATCCGCGCGCCTGGATGCCCGAGCCGCCTTGCCCGACGAGGCTGAGCGCGCCGATCCGGCCGCCGGAGATCGCGCCGCTCACGATCGTCGCATGATCCTCGACGCGGACATCGCCGCTCACCTCGCCGCCGAGGATCGTGGCGTAAGGACCCACATGGACGCGCGACGGCGTGCCCGCGGGCGCGCAGCCGCCTCCGTTCGCGTGCCTCGCGGTGCCCGACGGACACGCCTCGAGCTGACCGCCCTGGAACCCGGCGGGCCACGCGCCGTCGATCTGCACCATGTACGGATAGCGATAGATCGACGGGTACGCCGGACCATCCGAGGGATTCGTCCAGACGAGCTTCTGGTACTCGGTCGGCGTCGCGACCACGACCAGGTAGACGTTCTCGCCCGGGCTGACGCAGAGGTCCAGCTCGCCGTCGCTCCCGCGCTGCAGCGGGCTGTAGCGCGACGTGGTGAGCTCCGGGTCCGTCGCCACGAGGCCCCAGCGCCAGCCGGAGTCGGCGCCTGTCTGCGTCACACCCCGGAACGCGACCCGCACGCTTGTCGCGTCCGGTCGCGGGTGCAGGCGCACGACATTGTAACCCCAGCGCTGCGGCGCCCAGTGGTACGGCGACACGAAGCGGCGATCCTGCGCCCAGTCCGCGTCGAGCGCCTCGAGCCGCGTGAGCCGGAGCCGCCGATCGGTGCGACCGCGCGACGTCCGGTCGGCCTCGATCGAGCCATAAGCCCGGCGATACACGCTGGATGGATCGCCGCCGTCCGTCGGCGGCGGGTCCCTGTAGTCCCAGGTGATGTTGTGCATCGCCCACTCGCCGAACAGGTCGTTGAGCTGCTCGATGTCCCACCCCCGGCTCAGCATGAGCTTCTGCCACGGATCGCCCTGGCCGCGCGGCGCCTCGTGGGCCCACATGTCGTTGACGGCGCTGTAGCAGTGCTTGTCCTTCAGGAACTCGAAGAACTGCCAGTTGCAGTAACGGTCGCGCGTGTTGCCGTAGTAGAGGTGCGGCATGTTGGGCAGCATCTCCGAGCAGTGCACGTTGTCACGCCAGATCTGGTGCGGCATCCAGTTCGCGTGGCTCTCGAAGATCCAGCAGCCGGTGCCGCCGCAATCCGGGAATGCCTGGGTCGTCGACTGCACGCCGTGCATGAACTCGTGGGCGAGCCCCCACGGGTCGCGGGCGGCGCCGGGACCGATCCACATTCCCATGTAGCCGACGCCGTCACGGGTCCACCCGCCGCCCCAGAGCGGAAAGCTGTTGTCGAAGTGAACCGCGGCCTTCCACTTGTTCGCCGAGCCGCAGTACGGCTCGGGGAAGAAGATGGGGCTGCCGAAGTACGTGTCCCAGATGCTCTCGAGCGTGTCCGCGGCCTCCCGCGCCTGGCTCAGCGTGATCTCGGTGCCTTCGGGCCAGTAGAAGGCGAAGTGCGCGGACTCGTGGCGCAGCGGCGCGCCCGTCTCACCGCCGCCGCGCGGCGCCGTCCAGGTGCCCGCCGTGCAGCTCGCCCCCGTGGTCTCGCAGCTCGTCGCCCACGTCGTGCTCGTCGTGCCCTGCTGGCAGCCGTCGGGGCCGCCGCCTGCAGCGCCCGTCGACGTGCTCGCTCCCATCGGTCCGCCGGCCCCCCCGGCGCCCCCGGCCCCCCCGGCGCTCCCGGCGCCTGCGATCCCCCCCGCGCCGGCGGCGCTTGAAGTCGCCTCCGTGCCGCCGCCGCTGGACGCCGATTCCAGAGCACGTTCCTCCGATGGAGCACCGCACGCTGCGAGGAGCCCGGCGACGGCGAGCAGCGCTGAGCCCTTCGCGAGCCGCTGCTCGACGACCGCGCGAGCCGTGTGCCGATGGCCCGTTGACGCGCGGTGTGGGGTCGTGGAGCTCCCACGCACGGCGTGGTCGCAGTTCGCCGGTGACTCATCCGCCTCGTTGAGCATGCCGTATTCTCATCCGGTGCGCGCTCGGCAGGCAAAAGAAAACAAGGCGGGCCGGCCGCGCGCCGCAGCGAGCTTCTGCCAGTGCGCCCCACGCTGCGTCACGCGCGTCCGTACCGTCGCTGTCCGTGCACCACCACGGCTCGCGCCTCGCGCTCGGCGTCCTGCGTCTTGATTGTCTCACGCTTGTCGTAGATCTTCTTTCCCCTCGCCAGCGCGATCTCGACCTTGGCCCGACCGCCCTTGAAGTAGAGCCGGGTAGCGACGGCGGTCATCCCCTCGCGGGCGATCGAGAAGCCGATGCGCTCGATCTCGCGTCGGTGGAGGAGGAGCTTGCGCGCGCCCTTCGGCAAGTGGCCGAAGGCGGCGCTGGCCATCGCGGCGATGCTCACACCTTGCAAGAACACCTCGTCTCGGAAGACCGTGCAGAACGAGTCGGTCAAGTCGGCCTTGCCGGCGCGAAGCATCTTCACCTCGCTCCCCTTGAGGACGATCCCCGCCTCGAACCGGTCGCCGAGGTCGTAATCGAAGCCCGCGCGCTTGTTGCGCACGATGAGAGTCTCGCCCGGCCTGGCCTTTTCCTTCGGCACGAGGGGGAGCTTAGCACGACCCCGGGCTACGGGGTGAGGCGCGGAGAGGTCTGTGTCCGGTTCATCCCCTCATTCCCCTGCTGAGTTGGCGTGAGCTGAAGGTCAGGAGTCGGCCAAGCGTCGGCCAAGCGTCGGCCAAGCGTTGGCCAAGCGTCGGCCAAGCGTCAGATTGCGTGGCGCGTGTCCTCTTTGCGCCGATCCGTCCGGCGCTGCCCTGCGGCGCTTTCGCGCTGTAGCACATCGCGCGTCGGAGCTCGCTGGATTTTCATGACCCGGGTCTCCGTGGCGGATCGAGCCGCTGTGAGCGACGTGGCTCACGGACCTCTCGGCCGCCGACAGGCGGTGTGTGAAAACGTGGACCGTGGCTGGAGCGCCAAGGTATTCTTCTCCACGAGGGCTCGCGTGGTATCCATCGAGGTGGTCGAGGGGGCAATCTTCGCCGGCCGTTATCGGCTGATTCGCCGCCTCGCCGCCGGCGCCATGGGCGCGGTGTACGAGGCGCGTCACCTCGGGACCGATCGCCGGTGGGCGCTCAAGGTGATGCTCTCCCACATCATCGAGCGCCCCGAGCTCCGCAGGCGCTTCGAGATCGAGGCGCGGGTGACCGCGCACATCGAGAGTCCGTTCATCGTGGAGGTCTTCGACGCCGGGGTCGACGACGCGACCGGGGTGCCGTTCCTCGTCATGGAGCTGCTCCGCGGGGAGGAGCTCGGCCGATGTCTGCGGCGCGTGGGGCGGTTCTCGCCCGAGGAGACGCTCGCGTGCCTGCACCCGATGGCGCTCGCGCTCGACGAGACGCACCGGGCGGGGATCGTCCATCGCGACCTCAAGCCGGCAAACGTCTTTCTCAGCGTGCGCGCGGACGGCGAGCGGCGCATCAAGATCCTCGATTTCGGCGTGGCAAAGATCATCGCCGAGAGCACCGCCGCCGGAGGCGCGACCCAGACCGTGGGGACGCCGCTCTACATGGCGCCCGAGCAGTTCCGGGGCCGGCGCGTCTCGGCGGCGACGGACATCTACGCGCTCGGGATGATGGCCTATACGTTCCTCGTCGGCGAGGCGTACTGGGTCGATGAAAGAAAGGAAGAAGACAACCTCGTCGCCTTCGCGCTCAGCGCGGCGTATGGCCCGGTGGAGCCGGCGAGCTCGCGCGCGGCCAGGAACGGCGTCTCCCTGCCCGGCGGCTTCGATGCATGGTTCGCGCAGGCGACAGCCGTCGATCCGGACCGGCGATTCGCCACGGCGACCGCGGCGGTGCGCGCGCTCGGCGGCGCGCTCGGGATCGCCGACAGGGCTCCCCTCGACCTGCCTTGTCCGGCCCCCGGCAGCGTGGAGGGATCTGCGGCGGAGACGGTGGCGGCCGCGGAAGGGGACGGCGCCCACGAGCAGGGCGGGGCGCGACCAGGACCCACAGGGACCGCGCCGGAAGAGACCGAGTCGGCGTTCCCCGAGGGCTCGACGGCGACACGTTCGATATCGGAGCTCGAGTCTGCTGCTCCCGTCGGAGCCGGAGGACAGGCGGCGCCCGAGGACTCTGTGCCATCGCTGCGCGCGTCGTCGCCGCCCGGTCGACCTCGAAGGGCGGGAATTGGGCTGCTGGCTCTGGCGAGCGGTGCGGTCGTCGCGGTCGCCGGCGCATCGGTCCTCTATCGGCAGATGTCCGCACGAGCCGTGCCTCCTTCCGACTCGGCCGTGCCCTCTCCCGTCTCGCCCCTGCATTGGCCGTCTTCGGTGCTGGCGTGCCCGCCCTTCGATGCGTCGGGCGTCGACGCGCCTGCAGGTTGGCTGGGCGCTGCTGCGGCGTCCCTCTTCTGCGAACGAGCGCGCTTCGTGCTGGGGGGGGCCTCCGGGCGGACGCTCATCCCCGCCGAGCTCCTGGCGCTCCCGGCGCAGCCCGTGGACCGGTTCCCCGAGGATCCCTACGCCGCCCCAGGAGCACGCGCCAGAGCGGTTGAAGAAGCGCACCGGCGAGCGGCCGCCTACGTCGACGGCGACGTCGTCCGGGAGGGCTCCGGCTTCCGGATCACGGTCACCCTCCGCCGCCCCGACGGGGCCGAGATCGACCGCTCCGTGGGCGCCGGGCGTGCCCTCTACGAGGCCGTGAGGGACGCGATGCATCCTCTCGCCGAGCGGGGAGCGCTCCCGGTGGCGCCTTCCCTCGATTCGACGATGGCGGACTTCTCGCGCGCTCGCGACATCGGCGGCGCCCTCGTGCTGTTCGACCTCGCCGCGGCCATGAGCAACAACGCGGGCGGGCTCCCGGACGAGTGCTCCCGCGTCGCGGCGAGGAGCGCCGATCTCGCGGAGCTCGGGCGCGCCGAGGGCCGCCATTGCGCCTACACGCTCGGCCTTCCCCTGCCGGAGGTGGAGCTGCCTCCGCGGAGCGAGCCTGCCTCCTCGGGCGAGCTCGCCGCGCGCGGTCGCGTCGAGCACGTGGCCCTGCGCGAGGACGATCCGGCCACGATCGCCGAGCTCGAGGGCCGCTTCGCGCGCGAGGCCACGCCGCTCGGGCGCTCGACGCTCGCCACGACCCTCTCGTGCCTCCTTCAGTCGCCCGACCCGAAGCGGGCCGCGGAGATGGCCCTGCTCGCGGTCCAGGCGGAGCCGAGGAACCCGATCGGCGAGGGCTGCGCGCCTTGGCTCCAGCTCCTCTCGGTGACCTATGGCACCACGAGCGCAGGGGCGACGCTGCGCGCGATGCAGGCCTGGGTGCCCTGGAACAGCTATGGCTGGCTGTTTCAGGCGAAGCGCCCGGGCGACAGGGCCATTGCGCTCGCGGCTGCCCGGCGCGCCTATGTCCTCTCGCCGCTCGACACGTCCGTGGCCGGCACCCTCGCGGACGAGCTGCTCGCCTCCGGCGCGCACGAGGAGGCGCGGGGCATCGCGGTCGCGCTCGCGACCGGGGGGTATCCCGTCCACCGCGTGGCGAGCGACCTGCTCCTCGTGCGGTTCGAGGCGAGCGAGGCTCGGTTCGGCGCCGCGCTCGCGCGTGCCAGACGCGCCATGGTCGTCGCGGCGGACGACGCCGGCTGGCTGCGCGTGCAGCGCCTCGAGATTGCCTGGCGCGCGCTGCAGATCGCGCTCGTCCTCGGCCGCGCGCAGGAGATCGCCGATCTCCTCGTGGAGCGATTCCTCGATCCCGAGCCTCCGCCGCTCGACGGCGCATACCTCGACGTCCCGCTCCGGCTCCCTGCGATCTGCGCGCACGCCTCGCCCGCGGTATCCCGCCGCTGCTTCGCCCGATTCCGGGAGCTCCGAGAGCGCCTGTCGTACAGCGCCCTCCCGGACGCGGACGCCTTCACCGAGGGCGCCGAGCGCTATGCGAAGCGCGATTTTGCGGGCGCGGCGCGGGCGTTCCGGCCTCTGCTCAGGACGCCGGGGCCGTTCGTCGAGGTGCTCGCCGAGCCGATGGTGGAGACGTTCGAGCGCACGGGGGAGAGCGAGCTCGTCGCGCGGCTGGAGGCGGCGCTCGCCGATCGCTCTTTTGAGCTCAACGGGGCGAGCCTCGCGGTGGTGCGCGCCGCGCGCCGCGCGGCTCGGCGGGGGGAAGGCGACCGGGCGCGGGCGCTCGCGCAGCAGGTGCTGGACGCGTGGTCGGTGGCGGATGAGACGGTGCCCGCGGTGGCGGAGATGCGGCGGCTCGTCGAGGCGCCGGCGCGGTGAGCGGCGCTTTGCTCGGGGCTCAGTCGCAGGCTTGGCCGCCCACGGTCTGGACTTCCCTGACGCAGACGCTGTCCCAGGCGGTGGTGCAGCAGAAGGGATCCACGCTGCAGATGCTCGTCGCGAGCGAGCTACAGTCGCCGAAGAGCGCTGCGCCGGTCGTGCATTCGTCGTGGGAACACGCGGTGAGCGCGCACTCGCTCTGAAATTCGTCAACGCAGAGGCTGTCCCAGGCGGTGCTGCAGCAGTAGGGATCCGCCTCGCAGATCCTGGCCACGCAACCGGGCGAGGAGAGGGATGGCACGTCGCAGCCGGGGGTGAGCTCATCGCCTGCGGTGGAGAGCGTGTGGCCGCAGGCGCCTTCGACGCACTGCGCGCTCTTCGCCACGGTCTTCACCTCGGTGACGCATTGGCTGTCCCAGGCGGTGTTGCAGCAGTAGGCATCCGCGGCGCACACGCTCGTCACGACGGGGCTGCATTCATCGTCGAGCGGGGCCCCCGTGGTGCATTCGCCGTGGATACATTGGTTCGCCAGCAAGCAGCCCTTGCTGTCGCTGGAGAGGGCGCAAGGGTCGCTGAGAAACACGGTGATCCCGTGCTGCCACGGACGACGGGCACGTTGCTCCCCTTCGCAGTCGAGGTACGCCGAGCTGGGGGCCTCGCTCTCACCGAAGCAGAGCTGGGTGTACGCGGGCGCCGTGCGCACGTCGCTGCTCGGCGCCGCTCGACAAGGCAAGGGCTCCCGCAGGAGACAATCCTCGTCACTGGGGCCTCCGCAGAGCCGGTCGGCGAGGTGCGCCTTTCCGACGCTCCAGATGTCGCTGTAGCACGCGTATCCATTCTTCGGCCAATTGTTGAAGATATCGCCGAAGAACGAGCCCTCGCGATAGGTGAAGACATCCTCCTCCCTGGCGGGGTATTTGGCAGGGGTGCCGGGGGAGGGGACCACGTCGAGCTCGGGCGGCAACTGCTCCTTGGGGTCCGGCGACGCGAGCATGACGCTGAACAGGTCGCCAGGCGGGCAAGGGAACGAGATCTCCTCTTCCTCGGCGAAGTCTGCCACGAAGCCCGCATAACCAGGTAGATGCCTGGAGCTCGCGACGTCCGGTTGGTCGTGATCGCAACCGTGGATGCCTCTGCACACGCGCACCATGGGCTGAACCACGGACCCGCGCTCGCGCTGCAAGGTCACCGAGGTCTCGGGCTCGCACCTGCCCACGTAGGCCGCCTGCCAGCCGCAGTCGCGCCTGTTCTTGTCTTCGGCGTCGTGGGGCGTGCATGCCTCGAAGCTGGCGATCGGCGCCCGGTCGCGGAGCTCGCGCTCGACCCGGACCTTGTCCCGGAGCACGAAGAGGCTCGCATCCTGGCCGCGGATCGAGATGGGGACCTGCCTATCCAGGGCATTCAGCCGCGCAAGGACACAGCTCGAGACCACCTCGAGGCACCCTTGCGTGGGTCGATCCCCCCAGCTACCCAGCGGGGACTTCTCGCCGCAAAGGCCGAGCTTGCCCTGCCAGATGAAGGTCTCGGCGTGGATCGTGGCCTTCACTTGCTCATCGGGACCGAGCGCGCACGAGACGATCACCTCCATGAGCTCGCTTGCGTTGCCAGCGGCTGCGTCGATGAATCGCTCGGCCATGTGGGGGGACGCCGACAGGATCGCGTCGAGCCCCTGGGTATCGAGCCTGTGGTCCCTCAGCGCCTCCAGCAGCGAGGCGTTCTGGGAGAGCGCTCCGGGGTCGAGCCCATTCTGTGGCATCTCGAAGGCCGTGCCCCTCAGGGCCTGCCGCGTCGAGGCGGTCACCTCGTCTTCCATCATGTTTCCGGCCCTGCACCCCATGGCGACGACGGCGGGCACGAGGGCGAACCAGGCAAGGACGTGTCGACAGCTCATGCCCACCGCCCTTACAAGACCCATGCCCGCCCCCGTCGAACGCCCCTCCGCGCTCTCGGTCCGCGAGGCGCAGGTTGCAGGGTTGCACCTCCTGTTGCATCCAGTGCTCGGTTGCGCCTCGGCGACGCCCGTCCGGAGATGGTGTATGCAGAAAGTGCGATGATCGACGGTCCGGAGAACGGAACGCTCTCCTCCACCGAGGAGCCCAAGGAGATCGGCGACGTCCATCACCGCCCCCACCTGTTCCTCGTCCTCGAGGCGCACCGCCCGCTCGCCCCTCCCATGCGGCTCTCGCTGGCGAAGCTCGACGAGCTCGTCATCGGCCGCGGGACCGCCCGCGAGATCGAGGCGATGCCCGGCGCTCGCCGGCTCACGCTTCGCACCGACGATCGCCACATGTCCTCGACCCACGCGCGCCTCGGCAAGCTGCTCCAGCGCTGGGTCCTCGACGACCTCGGATCCAAGAACGGCACGCTGATCGACGGCGTTCGAACGACTCGAGCCGAGCTCAAGGACGGCGATCGGATCGAGCTCGGGCAGAGTTTTTTCATCTACCGGGAAGCCATTCCCTGCGATTCGAACGATCCTCCCGTGCTCGACTGGACTGCGTTGCGTCCGGAGGTCCCGGGCCTCGCGACCGTGCTCCCTCAGCTCCATCGCATGTTCGCGAGGCTCGTCCCCATCGCGCGCTCGACGGTCTCGGTGATCCTCGAAGGCGAGACCGGCACCGGCAAGGAGGTGATGGCGCGCGCCCTCCACGCGCTCTCGCGGCGGACCGGCGATTTCGTTGCCGTCAATTGCGGCGCGCTCCCGAAGGACCTCGTGGAGGCCGAGCTCTTTGGCCACAAGAGGGGAGCTTTCTCGGGCGCGACGGAGGATCGTCTCGGCCTCGTCCGCAGCGCCGACCGGGGTACGCTGTTCCTCGACGAGATCGGCGATCTGCCGGCGCCGGCGCAGGCGGCCTTGCTCCGGACCCTGCAGGAGCGCGAGGTCCGCCCGATCGGCGGCGCGCGCTCGGTCGCGGTCGATCTCCGGGTGATCGCGGCGACCCACCGATCCCTCGAGCGGATGGTCGAAGGCGGCGCGTTTCGTGGCGATCTCTGGAACCGCCTCGCCGGCCACAAGGTCGAGCTTCCCCCGCTCCGCGCGCGCCGCGAGGACCTCGGCCTGCTCACCGGCGCGCTCCTCGCCCGCCTCCCGCCGGAGCACGCCGCGCGGCTCCGGATCCACCCGCGCGCGGCGAGGGCGATGCTCCGCCATGATTGGCCGGGGAACGTGCGAGAGCTGGAGAAGTGCCTCGGGACAGCGGTCGTGCTCGCGGGGGAGGAGGGGCAGGTGGGGCTGGAGCATCTTTCCCCTGCGGTGCAGCGCGCGCTGGAAGCGCCGGAGGCAAGGGATGCCGCGCGGCGGGAGGAGCTCGTCCGGTTGCTCGGCGTGCACAGAGGGAATATCTCCGCCGTGGCGAGCGAGATGGGCAAGGCGCGGATGCAGATCCAGCGCTGGCTGAAGCGGTATGGGGTCGACGCGGAGCGGTTCCGGAGATAGCCACGCTCCTGACCGGCGGAGCGCCGCGCGGCCGCGGGCTCACGGCCGTCTGCAATGCGGTGAGGTCCCGCGGCGCGGGAGCGCCTGGTTCAATTTTCCCGGAATGGAAGAACTCGAAGCGGCTTGCGCCGAAGTTCTTCTGTCGATTAGGATCAACCTGTGAAGCGCGCGCCATCGTCGGCGACGCCAGCTCAAGAGGTGCTCGGACATGCGTCGATTTCAGAATCACGTTCTCGTTGTCGCGTCGATCTCTCTGGGACTGCTCGCGGCCGAGCCAGCGCACGCGGCGTCCGTGGTGCCGGTGAGCCGGGCGACGTGGGGGGCGAGCGGCGTACCGGACTACGTCAACATGCACATCTACGTCCCGGACCAGCTGGCGGAGAATCCACCCATCGTGGTGGCCTGCCACTCTTGCAGCACGCCGGTGAGTGGGTTCTTCAACAGCATCTCGGGTATCCGCGCGGGGGCCGACAAGAACGGCTTCATCATCATCCTTCCGGAGGCCATGGGCCGAAACTGCTGGGATGTGGGCACGACGAAATCCCTGACCCACGACGGCGGCGGCGACACGCAGGCCGTCGCTCAGATGGTGAAGTACACGCTCGAGAAGTACAGCGGCGACGCAGAGCGCGTCTACGTGATGGGTGGCTCATCCGGAGCGATGATGACGCAAGCCATGCTGGCGGTGTACCCGGACATCTTCAGGGCTGGCGCGGCGAGGGCGGGGGTGCCAGCTGGGTGCTGGGCCGACGGCTTCGACCCGAGCAACCAGTGGAGCGGCAACTGCGCGGGGGGCAGGACGAGCAAGACGGCCCAGCAATGGGGAGACCAGGTTCGTGCGATGTATCCTGGCTATACGGGACATCGCCCGCGCCTTCAGATCTTCCACGGCACGGCAGATGCGACGATCAACTACAACAACCACGGCGAGGCGATCAAGGAATGGACGAACGTCCTGGAGCTCAGCGAGACCCCGACCTCGACCGACAGCACGACCACCGCGAACGGGACCACCTATGAGCGCAAGTTCTGGAGCAACGAGTGTGGTACCACGGTGTTCGAGGCCTGGTCAGGGAAGGACGGCGCGCACTCCATGGCGTACGAGAGCGACGCCATCCTCGCGTTCTTCGGTCTCGACAAGGCCGGTGGTGTCGATCCAGAGACCGATTGTTCGGGCTCTGTCGGCAGCGGTGGCTCGGGCGGCTCGGACGGCTCGGGCGGCCCGGGCGGCGGCGCCGGGGGGGCTCAGAACGCCGGCGGCGCCGGACCCGCAGCGGGGAGCGGTGGCATCGCGGGTGACGGCGGAAGCGCCGGCGGCGGCGCAGCGGGCGGCAGCGCGCCAGCCGGCACCGCCGGCACCGCCGGCGGCGCCGACCCCGGCGCGGACCCAGCTCCCGCATCTGAGTCCGGCGGATGCGCCTGTGTCGTCGGCCATGCGAAGCCGAGGAACTCCTACGCAGCGGCCGTCGCCGTGGGGCTCGCGCTGTTGACGCTCCGTCGCCGGCATCGAAACGCCAGGAGCTGACACGCTGTCTCGTCGGGGAGCTCGGGTTACAACCCACCTCCGTGAACGGGCAGGATGCGTGAGGAAGGGCAGCGTTCACCTGCGCATGTGAGCGCGTTCACGTGCGCAGGTGACGTGCGTGGTTCAAGGGCACAGCAGATGGTAGTCGGGGCAGCAATCCCCGTACAAGGTGCAAGAGTTGTCGCAGAAGCACACCGGGGCTGCACCGTTGGGCTGAGGGCCGGCTCCGCCGCAATAGTTCCGGAGCCTGTCGCCGCAGGTGTAGACGTTGCTGCGCGCCTCGAAGCTCGTGGCGATGCACTCTCCGCCGCCCCAGAACGCGTTCGTGTGCACATGGAGCTTCGCGCGACAATCGGTCGGATTGCCCGGGTTGACCCAGCCGGCGAACTCGCAGGCTCCGTTCCCGTTCCAGCGCACGTCGACGTTTACCCTCTCGTACCCCGGGGAGCACATCCCGCCGAACTCCGGGTAATGGTCCTCTTCCTTGATGTTCCCGCCGTAATGGCGGCTGAAGCTCGCGTGCCGCCGCGGCGCGCCGACGGCGAGCGCCTGGGCGTCGCTCGCGACGGCCTCCTCCTCCTCGTCGTCGGCGCCGGCGAGCTCCTCGCGATCCTCGTCAAGGCCGCCCGTGTCCCCCGCGTCGACGGCGCACCCGAACCCGAACAGCGAAGCCACAACGACCGCACACGTATTACGGATCAACATAGTTTGCTCCTCGTAGAGAAGAAAAAGAGTCCGATGGTCAGCGCGACGGCATCGAGCGCTCTTCAGCGCCCCGGTTCATCGTGTCGTCGCGACGCAAAGCCGTTTCGCAAGGGCCGTGCCAGGCGAGAGATCGGGTGTTTCCCCGCGGTGCGCCGCGCGCGCCGCGAGAGCGCGGGGGCGCAGCGGCGGCGCCTCCCGCCGCCCTCGGCCGGCGCGACACCGCAGGGATACGGGGACGCGCCGCGCCGGAACGCCGGGCGACGCCCCGCTCGCCCCTGGCCTGCCCGGGCACATCGCCTCGTGGCCGCCGTGCTCGTGGGGGGCCCACGCCGACGGGCCGGCCCGGGTGTAACCGGGTGCAACCGGGTGCAACGCCGCCGTTCCCCGCGCACCTCGCGCCCGGCCGCGAGGCCTCTTCGCCTCCGCCGCCCTGAATCGGCTCACGCCGCGCGGATGTCGCTCTGGAACGGGGAGATGTTCTCCGGAAACAGGAGCCACACGAAGAGGCAGCGCACCTCGAAGTATTCGTCGGCCGCGATCACCGCGAGCGTGGGGTCGAGCCGGTCGATGGCGTGCCCTTCCCAGACGAAGCCCGGCACGCCGCGCGCCCGGCTGACGAGCCCGCCGGTCTGCAGCTGATCGCGCGCGCGGAAGCAACGGGTGAGCGACATGTTGACCGCCGCCGTGAAGTCGGGCCGGGGCGCGATGCGCTCCGGCAGCGCGACGCGGTCGAGGCCGGCCGACCAGCAAAGCCAGCAGAGGGCGGCCCAGTCGGCTCGGGCCCTTCGCATCAGGAGCGAGACCGGCAGCGCTCCTGGGTCGAGCGTCTCGTCCACGGTGAGCTCGACGGTCTCCACGCCGTCCTCGGTCTCCTCGGTCAAGGTCGCCGCCGTCCGCGCGAGCTCCACCGGCCCATCCGGCAGCACGTGCGACAGGTCGGGCGGGAGCCACGGACAGGGCTCCGTGCCCGGCAGGCTGCGCTGCACGGCCTCGCGCAGGCGCAGCAAGCGGGTAGCGTAGAGCTGGATCTTCTGCCGGACCTGCTCGAGCGGCTGGTCGAGCTCGACCGTGGCCGATGCGTCGGCCGGCAACGGATCGATGACCTGCCGCGCCGGCCAGAAAGCAAACTCCGGGAACAGCAGCCGCACGAAGGTCCTGAGGTGCTCGGCCATGGCGGCGGCCTCGGGCTCGATGCGGTCGGCGTCCTCGAGCACCCCGCGCGTGTCGCCGAGCTGGAGCCGCAGGAGCGCGCGCGTGATGCAGGTCGAGCGGCGCTCGGGCTCGAGCAGCAGCGCCGCCTCGACGAGCGAGAGCGCGACGCGCCGCGAGCACGGCAAGGCGGCGGCGAGCGTGCGGTAGGCAGCGCTCGGCTCGGCGCCGAGGAGCAGCTCGTCCAGGGCGCCCAGCGCGGTCGCGTCGGGCGTCTCGAGCAGCGCTCGCCCGCGTCGCTCCGCGACCTCGGGTCGTGGCCGCAGCGTCGCGGCGTGCAGGAACTCGGCGAGCCTCTCGCGCTCGCCCCCGCGGACCGCCGCGCGGGCCGCGGCGCAGCAGGCTTCGCGCGCGCGGCCGCCCTGCAAGAGCTCTCGCGCGAGGGCCCAGACGCGCTCGGCGTCCCACGCCGCGAGGTCTTCGGCGAGCGCGGGCGACGCGACGAGGCTGGCCTCGTCGAGGGCCGCGCCGAGCTCGCGTCGGACGACCGGCGCCCCGCCCGCGTCGAGCCCCGTGAACGCCCCGACGGGGTGGCCGTGCGCGTACTGACCGCGCTCCTCGCGCACGCGCGGATCGAGGTAAGGGCTCGCGTCCGGATCGGGAAACCAGCGGACGGACGGGCCGTGGAGGCGTCCCTCGGGATCGAGGTGCCGCTCCTCGGAAGGGCGGCCCAGCGCGCCGTACCGGAGCTCGCGATACCGCGCTCCAGCGCGAATTTCGATCTCCTGAGAGGGCTCGCCCTCGCGCGTGAAGTAGCGATGGAGGAGCGCGGCCGACGCTTCGTCCTCCTCGCGGACCAGCCAGCGTTGCGAGCCCTGGTCGTAGTCCGCCTCCTCGGTGACGCCGGCGGGTCTGTCGGGCCAGCGGGAGCCGTCCGCGGAGACCGGGTACCCGGCGCGGTCGTGAAAGACCTGCCGCACGATGCGCCCCGCCCGATACTGCGTTCGCAGCTCCCACGCGCCGGGCGGCACACAGCACGGCCGCAGCTTGAGCTCGCTCGGGGCGTCGCTGCCGTACACAACGACCTCGCCGTCGAGCTGGCCGTCCCGGTAGCGCCCGCGCTGCGCGGGTTGGCCGTTCGGGTGGAACATCGCGAACGGCCCGTCCTTCACGCCGCCCGCAGTGCGGCAGCGCGAGAGCAACGAGCCGTCGCTCGCGCGGTACGCGCGGCACTCGCCGGAGGGGCGGCCGTCGGCGTCGGTCTCCACGAGCTCGAACGTCCCGTGCTCGGGGTTGTACCTGGCTGCAGGCGGGACCGACGGAGGTCGCTCCGCGCCGTTGTGTGTCGTCGAGTCCACGCATCGCAGCCTATCGGGTTTCGCGCCGACAAGGCGGTTGTTCATGCTGGTTGCAAAGATCCATGAAGCGCAGCTTCGGGGCGGGTATCCGAGCGAGCCGCGCGCGCAGCGGCCGTTGCAGGACGCCTCGTGCCTGACAGGGATCTACGAGATCGCACAAGGACACGCCGGGCGCTCCCTCGTCAGGTACGCACCGACGTTTCGTCCCGGGGCCCTGCCGTGGCGATCGTACGACGAAGATCGATTGAGCTCTTCGCGCGGCTCGGTGTCCCACACGCCCTGGGCGCACCTTGTGGATTCAGCAAGATGCTTTCCAACGTCTAGCCATCCCAGTCTTTCCATGATAACCCTGAAGCTTGCGTCCATCCGTCCTTCCGCCGCCTGGCACGGGTCGACCGAGCACCAGCACTGCGTCCGTCGAGGGGCCTTCCCCGGCGTCCCGGCGGGTGAGCGGACCTTCGTCCTTCCGGAACGGAGTCGGTCTCCCGGACGCCATGGGGGTGGCATGCCAATTCGTTATTTCCGTCGACGTGCGGTGTTCAGGCTCGTGCCCAGCTGCGTGGTGGCCGCGCTTCTCGTCGTGAGCGCGTCCGCGGACGCCACGGCGCCTTCCTTCACTCTCTTCGAGAGCGGGCAGGTCCGGCCGCTCGCGCTCTCCCCGGACGGTCGGCGGCTGTTCGCCGTGAACACCCCCGACAACCGCCTCGAAGTGTACAGCGTCCGCCAGGGCGGTCTGGTCCACCTGAGCTCCGTGCCTGTGGGGCTCGAGCCCGTCGCGCTGGCCGCACGCACGAACGACGAAGTGTGGGTCGTCAATCACCTCTCCGACAGCGTCAGCGTCGTGCGGCTCGGTCGCAACGGAGCGACCGGCCACGTGGACCGCACGCTGCTGGTCGGCGACGAGCCGCGCGACATCGTGTTCGCAGGGCCCGGACGACGACGCGGGTTCATCACTGCAGCGCACCGCGGCCAGAACGTCCCGTTCGATCCGCAGCTCACCACGCCGGGTGTCGGCCGCGCCGACGTCTGGGTGTTCGACGCCGGAGCTCTCGGGCGCTCCCTGGGCGGCGACCCGCTCGCCGTCATCACGCTGTTCGCGGATACCCCCCGCGCGCTCGCTGCAAGCCCGGACGGCAGCCACGTCTATGCGGCCAGCTTCCACTCGGGCAACCGCACTACCAGCGTCTTCGAGACGATGGTCTCCGACGGCTTCGGGCCGGGCGGCCTCCCTCCGCCGAGCACGAATTTCGAGCAGCAGCCCGCGCCGGAGGTCGGCATCATCGTCAAGTGGAGCGGCGCTCACTGGGTGGACACGGCAGGGCGCACCTGGGATGACGCGGTGAAGCTGTCGCTCCCCGACAAGGACGTCTTCGTCATCGACGCCATGGCGACCCGGCCCGCGCTGCGCCCGGGGCCCGCGGGGTTCTTCACGGGCGTCGGCACCGTCCTTTACAACATGGCGGTCAACCCGGTGAATGGGGCCATCTACGTCTCCAACACCGACGCGAACAACCTGGACCGCTTCGAGGGCCCGGGCACCTTTGCAGGGCAGACCGTGCGAGGTCACCTCCACGAGAGCCGGATCACCGTCATCGGCGCGAACGGCGTGACCCCGCGACACCTCAATCCCCATATCGACTACGCCGCGTGCTGCGCGGCCACCCCGAACCAGGAGAACGCCGCGAGCCTCGCGAGCCCCACCGGGATGGCGGTCTCCAGCAACGGCGAGACGCTCTACGTCGCCGCGCTCGGGTCGAGCAAGGTGGGCGTCTATCGGACCGCAGCGCTCGAGAGCATGACCGCGCCGACAGCGAGGTACCAGATCCCCGTGACCGGCGGGGGCCCCACGGGGCTCGTGCTCGACGAGCCCCGCCAGCAGCTGTATGTCCTGACCCGCTTCGACAATGCCATTTCCATCGTCAGCACGGCTCGGCGCGCCGAGGTCGACAAGGTCTGGATGTTCAACCCCGAGCCGGAGAGCGTCGTCCGCGGTCGCCCGTTCCTCTACGACGCGTCGTTCTCGTCGAGCCATGGGGACTCTTCCTGCGCGAGCTGCCATGTGTTCGGCGACCTCGACAGCCTGGCCTGGGATCTGGGCAACCCGGACGCCCCCGTGGTCGACCACCCGGGGCCGTTCGCGGATGATCCGCTCGTCAACCTGATCACCGGCGAGCCCATCACCCATCCGACGTTCCACCCCATGAAAGGCCCGATGACCACCCAGAGCCTGCGAGGGATGGCGAACCATGGCCCGATGCACTGGCGCGGGGACCGCACGGGCGGCAACGACGCGCCCTCCGCGCAGCCGGACAGCGGCAGCTTCGATGAGCGCGCGGCGTTCGAGAAGTTCCAGGGCGGCTTCACCGACCTCCTCGGGCGGCACGCTCCCATCCCCGACGCGGACATGGAAGCGTTCACGGACTTCGTCCTGCAGATCACGTATCCGCCGAACCCCATCCGCGCGCTCGACAACTCGCTGACCGCCGAGCAGCAGAGCGGCTTCGAGGCGTTTCAATCCACGCTGGATACCAACGGCAAGGCGTGCATCGGGTGCCATGTGCTCGACGCGGACGCCGGGCTCTTCGGCACGGCGGGGTTGTCCAATTTCGCTCTGGAGACGCAGCTCTTCAAGGTGCCTCAGCTCCGCAACGCCTACCAGAAGGTGGGGAAGTTCGGGTTCCCGGCGGCGTTCGGGTTCATCCCGGGCGACAACGGCTTCACCGGAGCTCAGGTCCGCGGCTTCGGCTTCATCCATGACGGGAGCGTGGACACCATCTTTCGATTCCTCCACGCGCTCGGGTTCTCGACGCAGTTTCCGCCCGGGGAGATCCCGGACCCGCCGGAGGGGGAGGTGACCCGGCGCAACCTCGAGGCCTTCGTGCTGGCCTTCGACAGCAACCTGGCGCCGATCGTCGGCCAGCAGGTCACGCTGACCCAGACCAACGCCGCGGTGGCCGGGCCGCGCATCGATCTCCTGATGTCGCGCGCCGATACCGGCGAGTGCGATCTCGTGGTGAAGGGGCAGATCGCCGGTCGAGCGGTCAGCTATCTCTATGTTGGCGCGGACGAGCTCATGGCCGATCGCCAGGCGAGCCCGACCATGTCCGGCGCCGCGCTCCGGGCGCGCGTCACGGGCGCCGCCGCCCGCCTGACCTATACCTGCGCGCCGCCGGGCTCCGGGGATCGCATCGCGATCGACCGCGACGCCGACGGCTTCCTCGACGGCGACGAGGAGGATGCGTGCAGCGATCCCGCGGACCCTGCCAGCACGCCGTGACAGGGCGGCATGCGCACCGGTCGAAGACGTCGCGGGAAGTGTCCCTATCGCGGACGACTGCGCCGTGCCTGACCCGAGCTGCAGCAGAGCGGGCGTCGTTCACGGCGCTCCGGCGTCCGGGGTGAACGGCGTCCGGCCGTACGCGTGCTCGCTGGACTCGTGGCCCCGCCGGGCGTCTTCGTCGCCCGGCGATCACCGGTACATGCGGTCGATCCGCGCTTCGGGGGCGCGCGGGTCGAGCAGCAGGAGCGCGAGGTAGAACGCCCATTCGAGGGGCTTCATCGCGAGATAGACGAGATCGGCGGCCCAGGCGGCGCCGATGTAGCGGCTCACGGGCAGCCCGAGTCGGTCGTAGAGGCGGCGCGCCGCGCGTCCGAAGCGCGGCCAGCGCTCGTGCAGCAGATCCTCGAAGGCGTTCGCGATCGCGAGCTGGCGATTGACGAGGATCGGCGCGCCGCCGCGCCGCCCGAGCCGGAGCGGGCGCACCAGCCAGGCGTGGCCGCGCGCTGCCACGGTGCACAGGTAATGGCAGTCGCCGGGGAGCGTGACGATCGGGAGCTGCGACAGGGTGTATCCGCAGGTGCGGGTGAAGACCTGGAGCGCGGCCGCCGGATGTCCCAGCCAGGCCGCGTGAACGACGGCGTGAACCCCGAGGAGCACGGGCGAAACCGCGAGGGCGCGCCAGAGCGTCGGCCAGTGGAGCGCGGGCGGCGGTGGGAGCGGGACCTGGGGCGGCCCCGCGCGATAGGCGGCCTCCGCGGCGGCGAGCGGGGCGGGCGCGGCGGTCTCGACGCCCCGCAGCACGAGGCGCGCGCGCAGCTCGACCGAATAGAAGGCGACCGCGAGCACCGGCGCGACGCAGGGCAGGAGCAACGGCGGAACGAGCAGGCCGCCGAGGACCCAGAGGCCGAAGTGGACGGCCAGGAGGGCGTGGAGGGCGACCCCGAGGAGCAAGGCTGCGTGGACGAGGAGCTCGGCGGGGCCGAGGAGCGCTCCTGGCCGGCGTCGTGACACGACATACGCGAGGGCGGTGAGGACGTGCAGCGCGAGCAGGCCGTAGACTTCGGGCTCGGCGAGCGGCCGGAACGCCGTGGTGCCGGCGTCGCAGGCCTGGACAGCGCACGTGTCGTTCGCCTCGTGGCTGTACGCCATGCCCCATGCGGGCAGGACGAGGAGCGCGAGCACCTCGGACGCGACCTGGAAGGGGGCGCGCCCGCGGCGCCGGAGCGCGCGGTACGTCCATACGGTCAGGCCGAGCCACCCCGCCAGGCAGAGCGCCACGGCGATGAGGATCGCTCCGTCGAACGGCGCGACGGTCGCCGCGCCGAAGAGCAGCGCCGAGGGCACCGGAATGCCGTAGCCGGTGGCCACGAGGGCGGCGATGCCGGCGTCCGCCAGGGAGAACGGCTGCTTGGATGGGGGGGGCGGCGGCTCGGGCGGCGGTTGCTGCGACATGCGTCCAGCATGGTAACGGCTCCAGTCGGGGGAGACCAACAGACCCGACTGGTCTCCCCCGACAGACCCGACCCGGGTTGGACCCAGACCCAAACAGACCCGACCCGGATTGGACCCAGACCCAGACCCGACCCGGGTTGCGCGAGACCGCAGACCCAGACAGACCCGACCCGGGTTGCGCGAGACCGGCGCGAGACCGACCCGGATTGCGCAAGACCGAGACACGAAGACCTGACCCAGTAGCAACCCCGGGACGGACGACCCCAGCTGGCGGCCGCCACCCAGGGAACGCGGCCGCCACCCCCAAGAAGAGTGGCAACTCCTTGAGATAATTCACCACAACCCCGGCACGACATTTGTTGTGTGCGCCGGCCATGAGCCAGCCTCGCGAGATCACTCACGGCGCCACGTATATGATCACACGTCGCGTCCTGCGTCGGCACCTGCTCTTCCGCCCCGACGCGGCCATCACCCAGCTGCTGATTTATGCTCTCGTGGTCGCCGCGCGCCGTTACGGCCTCCAGGTCCACGCCCTCTGCGCGATGTCAACGCATCTTCACTTGATCGTGACCGACGTGACGGGCGTCTTGCCGCGCTTCCTGCAGTTCTTCCATCGCATCGTCGCGCTCGGCACGAAGGTGCTCCGCACATGGGAAGGACCCGTGTGGGACCACGAGGCCCCAAGCGTGGTCCGGCTGCTGACGCGCGCAGCGATGGTGGAGAAAATCGCCTACGTCCTCGCGAATCCCGTGGCTGCTGGCCTCGTCCGACATGCGCGTGAGTGGCCGGGCGCCAAGGTGGATGTGGACGAGCTCGGTCGCGGCATGCTGCGCGCGGCACGCCCCTCTGTGTACCTCGACCCGGAAAACCCGCTGTGGCCCGATGAAGTGACGCTTCCGCTCTCGCTGCCACCGGCTATCGAGCAGGACAGCGCGGAGGGCTTCCTCCAAGAGGTGGCCGCCGAGCTCGGGCGACAAGAAGCGCAAGCTCATGCCGAGATGCAGCAGCATGGGCGCTGCTTCTTGGGCGCGAAGCGAGCCAGCAAGATCTCCCCCTACGAGCGTGCTACGAGCTTCGAGGCGCTGCGCGAACGCAATCCTATATTTGCGGTAGGCCGTGAGCAGGGTGACGCATGGCGAATCGCTGGTGCCGCTGTACGGGCGTTTCGCGCGTCATATCGCGCAGCGCTCGAACAATGGCACATCGGTGTGCGCAGCGTCGTATTTCCGGCGGGGACGTGGTGGATGCGTACGTTTCATGGCGCCAGAGTGATGGACGGCGTGCTCATGGTGTAGGCACTGGGCGAGCGCGCTACACACCGCGGTGGGCGAGGGCGGGCGACGGCTTCGGCACGTCGTGGTGGGAAACGCTTGTCTTCACAGCGTACGGCGTACGGTCGACCACGTCGCATAGTGCTGCGCGGCTGCATTCATATGAGTGATGCCACTCCAAGCGCGCACCAAGGGGCGCCAACGACAGCATAATCGTAGATCCTGGCTGTCCGAACGGCGGCGACCCCGAACGGGGGCCGCCCAGCTGGAATGACCCAACCCGGGTTGGGAACGGACCGGGACCCGCGACCAGGTTAGGCGACCCGGAACCGACCTGGCGGCGGTGGAACCGACCCGCTGGTTGTGGGACTGACCCGACCCAGGTTGCGGGTGGGCCGGGGGGCGACCCGACCCAGGTTGGGGGTGGGCTGGGCCGCGACCCAGGTTGGGGGTGGGCTACGGGGGGTGGGCTACGCCGTTCCCGCCTCGGCCGTCTCATACCCCGCCTCGCTCCGTTCAACCCCCGCGGGGCACGCGCCCTCCGAGCCGGGGGACGGCTTCCGCCATCCCCCCGGCGACCCACCGCCCGTGCTGGGGTCTCCTCGCTACGACCGCCGGCGCGCTTCCCTGGGACCCCGGTGCAACCTCCCCGAGTGGGGTCTCCCGGCGGCTGCTCCGGCGCACCGACCCGCCGCGCTCCGACTCTGCGTCCTCAGCGGCCCGCGGGCCCGAACCGGCGCTCCTCGGCCGGTGGCGCCGGTGCGGATGGCGCCTCCGCGATGAGCTCGCCGCCGTGGGTCAGCGCATACCAGCGCGCCTCCCGCGGCCCGGATGCCGCGGCCTTGGGCCCTCCCTGGACCTCGGGCGCCGGCTTCGGGACCCCGCGGAACCGCACGCGCCCGTCGTCCCGCACCTCCATCCGCATCAGCTTCTGGTCGACCTCCACATCGCGCGCCAGAGCGAACACCGGGTGACCCGGGCGATCCAGCGCCAGGTCGAGGCGTGCGCCTGCCGAGGCCGCGGGCGAGGTCGCGAGGAGCGCCGCGCCGCCGGGAGCCGGCAGCGCCGCGACCCCGTCCGGCACCACGATGCGCCGCCACGCCTGCGCCACGCCGAGCGGCAGCGGGCGGCGCACGAGCGCCTGCAGCGGCTCGCGTCCCTGGGCGCTCGCCGGAAGCGCCGGCCCGCGCAGGAGCAGCGTGCCGTCCGGCGCCGCGGCGATCGAGCCGAGCGCCTCGGCCGGGATCGCCTGCCGCCCCTCGGCGTGCCACGGGCCCTGCGCGCCCCGCACGAAGATCGCCGCGCTCCCGCTGCCGCCGCGGCAGATCAGCACCCCGGCGCCGGCCGCGTTGTGCAGCGCGACCGGCTGCGGGCATCCCTCCGGCGCCGCGACGGGCGTCACGGTGCTCGCGAGCTCATCGACGACCGCGAACGTGGGTGGCCGCGCGAGGTGCGCGGCGCAGGCGCCGCCCGGCGGCACGCGCGCCGGATCGCAGAGGCCGTCCCCGAACGCCGTGATCCAGGTGCGCGTCGGCGGCGGCTGCGGCGGACCTGCGTGGAGCAGGCAGAGCGCGCCCTTGCACGAGGCGCCGTACGCGCCCAGGATGCCGCCCACGACGCCGCCCGCGCCCAGCGCGTCGTCGCTCTTGCACGGCGGCTCCCGCCCGACCGCGGCGGCGCTCCGCGGAGGCGGCTCGGGCGCGGGCGGGGCGATGGTCGAGCGGAAGGAGCCCGCCGCGCTGGCCCGGATGGCGGTGGAGAGGTAGAGCGCCGAGTCGAGGGGGGGCCTGCCGTGCAGCAGGTCGAGCGAAGCGGCCCGCGTCCACTGCTGGCCGTCGCGGCTCAGCACGGCGGGGCAGGTCGAGTCGCCGTTCCAGATCCAGGAGCCCGCGCGCTCGATGGTGCGCGGCTGGAACGCGGATCGCTTCCAGGTCTGCCCGCGATCCAGCGAGAGGAACGTCTCCGGCGCCCCCGGGCGCTGCCCGCGCGCCGGCGCCTCGACCACGGCCGCGAGCACGCCGTCGGGTCGCACGAGCACCGCGCGCACCCGCTTGCCGGGCGCGACGACGGCCGCGGTGAAGCTGCGGCCCTCGTCGGCGGAGACGCTGACGCGCTCTCCCGCCGCGGCCGCGATGAGGGCGCCGGCGGCATCCCACGCCGTCGCCCCGGCGACGCTGCCGCGCGGCTCGAAGCCGTCGGGTCTCAGCGCCTCGTGGATCCCGGCCGCGCGGTGGAGCGCGCCCTCCGGCGTGGCCGCATAGAGGGAGTCGGCCTGCGAGCCGGCGACGCCGACCCAGGTTGAGCCGGCGACGCCGGCCCAGGTTGAGCCGGCGACGCCGGCCCAGGTTGAGGGCGCGCCGACCCAGGTTGAGCCGGCGACGACCCAGGTTGAGCCGGCGACGCCGACCCAGGTTGAGCGCGCGGGCAGCTTCAGGGGGCCGACGACGCCGAGCCTCTCGTGGATGGCGAAGACGCCGGCGCCGGCGCCCGCTCCACCGCCGCGGCCGGCGCCCGCTCCGCCGCCCGGGCCGGCGAGCTCTCCGTTCGCGGCGACGATCGCGACGTGCTCGCCGAGGGCTATCTCCCGGTGCTCGCGGAAGGGGTTCCGGTGGGCCCGCGCGCGCTCCTGCTCGGCGAGGGGCGGCTCGATCCAGCCCGCCGGAGGGCTCGCGGCGGCCGGCAGCGAGAGCGGGGCCGAGGGATCGGCGGCCGGCCCGCCCGTGGCGCGCGCCGGCGCCTCCGGCGGCGGGGCGGGGGGGATGGCGACCGTCGCCGGCGCGAGCGCCGGCGCCGGCCCGGCAGCGGGGCCACAGGAGACCGCGACGAGCGTGAGCGGGAGGGTGAGCGTGAGGGGCGAGAGCCGCGGAGCGACCATGCAGGGAGAGCCTCCTGCTCCACGTCTAACAGGCCTCCCGGCCGGGTCACCAGGCGTCGGCCGCGCCAGGGGGACGCCTCATGAACAGCTCGAACCAGCGTCGACCCTGGATGCGGGCAGGCGCTGGTCTGGCCCTCGTCTCCAACAGCCGCCTGCCGGCCGCCGGAGCCGGCGCCGCGCGGGCGCTACTCGCTCTTGAGCCAGCCCTTCTGCAGAGCGTAGCGGACCGTGTCCGCGCGGCTCGTGAGGCCGAGCTTCTCCATCGCCCGGACCTTGTAGGTCTCGATCGTGCGCGCGCTCAGCTCGAGGCGGGCCGCGATCTCCTTGATGGCGTGCCCCTCGGCGATGAGCCGGATCACCTCGGCCTCGCGCTCGCTCAGCTCGGAGCCCGAGCCGGCGCCCCCGAAGGTGCGGCCGACGACGCTCGACACGACGTGGGCCGTCATCGACGGGTCGAGGTACACGCCCCCGGCGGCCACGGCGTGGATGGCCCGGACCAGCTCCGCGCCCCGCACGCCCTTGAGCACATACCCCGACGCCCCGGCCCTCAGGAGCGGCTCGACGTTGGACTTGTCCTCGTAGCCCGTCAGGGCCACCACGTGGACCTCCGGGCGCGCCTGCTTGATGCGCTCGGTCGCCTGCGCTCCGCCGAGCCTGGGCAGGGTGACGTCCATCAGGACGATGTCCGGCCCGAGCTGCGTGACGGCCTCGACCGCGCTGAGGCCGTCCGCCGCCTCGCCGACGACCGTCATGTCAGGTTGTGCGTTGATCAACGCCTTCAGCCCGTCGCGTACGATCGGGTGATCGTCGACCAGGAACACGCCGAGCTTCGTCATGCGCTGTCTCCAATCAAGATCGGGGTGGATAGGTCCGGTCGCTGGGACCACGGAGGCGGCTCGCGGGGGCGTGAGGGTGGCCACCCTCGGTGCTCGTGACCACGGAGCCCGACCGTAGCACGGCCTCGTCGCGGGCCTGAGCGAGCCGTCCGCATTTTCCCGAGGCGCGCGGCGCTCCAGGGCAGCCGGTTGCTGGTGCCACGCTGGGTCATGGTCGGGTCGGAGCACGGCGGCGGCCCGTGGGGCGCTGTCGCGCTCGTCACATCCGCGTGACCTCCACGCCCCTCACGCCGATGCGCAGCTCCCCGGTCCCAGGCCGCCGCTCCACGATGCCCGCCGCGTTCTGGATTCCCAGCGCCGCGAATTGCTTGCGCGCGCGGTGGATGTCGACGTTCAGCTTGTTCACGTCCGTGGCCAGCATGCGGCAGAGGACGTCCCGGTCCACCCAGCCCCGCTGCGCTTCCACCTTGCCGCTGCCGGAGAGCCACGCGCGCGCCAGCGTCACCAGAAGGTAATGGTGGGTGCGCAGCGGGAGCGTCGTCTCCTGCCCGCGCAGCACCACCGTGGTCCGGACGCGCTCCTCGTCGCCGCTCACCGCGAGCCGCAGGTGAACGGATTCCAGCACGAGGCCGCCGCCCTCGCTCTGCCAGGTCTCGGCCTCGCAGCGCGGCAGCTCCAGCGTGAAGGCCTCGCCCCCGACGTGGATCACCTCGTGATCCACGACCGGCCGCACCTCGTCGCCCATCTCCAGCACCCACCGGCCCGCGCTGTCCTCGAACACGCTCACGAGGGGCCGGTCCTCGTCGGGCAACACAAGGATGCCCCCGGACGCCGCGCGCAGCGCGCCGCTCGCCTCGCTGCGCGCCGCGGCGCCGGGCGGATCGGCGTCCACCAGCACGAACGCCGCGCCCTGCCCCGCCAGCGAGAACGTCGCGTCGCAGGCGAGCGGCACCCGCTCGCCCGGCGAGAGCCGCCGCCCCTCCACGAACGTGCCGTTCCGGCTCCCGAGGTCGCGCAGCTCCCAGCGATCCCCCATCCAGTGCAGGCTCGCGTGCTCGCCCGACACGCGCGGCTCGTCGATCCGTACATCACAGGCCGGATGCCGCCCGAACAGGCAGCGCGCGCCCAGCGTCATCGAGCGCCCGGTCGCCGGATCCTTCAGCGTCCCCATGCCTCACCCACGTCGTTTTCGGCCCGCGGCGACGCTACCATGCTCGCCCGCTTCGCAGACGAACGAACCCATGGCCCCAAGGTCCCTCTCCTCCCGCCCGCCGAACGCGGTGACCTCTTTCGATCTCGATGGAGACGCGCCCGAGCCCACGGTCCCACCCACCCTGCACGAGTCCGGCGTCCGTGACGCCGAGCCCGTGGACGGCGGGGGGCCGTCGCTGCCGCCTCGTTACCAGGATCTCGGGCGCCTCGCGCGCGGCGCCTCGGGCGACGTCCGGCGCGTGCGAGACGTGCTCCTCGGCCGCGTCCTCGCCATGAAGGTGCTGCGCTGGGAGCACGTGGGAAACCCGCGCATGCGCGCGCGCTTCATCGCCGAGACCGAGCTCACCGCGCAGCTCCAGCACCCCGGCATCATTCCCGTGCACGACCGCGGGACATTCGCGGACGGACGGCTCTGGTTCACCATGCAGGAGGTCCGGGGGCGCACCTTCGACAGGGTCATCGCGGAGGTGCACGCCGCGTCGGAGCCCCGAGGACCCAGGGCCCAGCCGCCGGGCATGACCTTCCGCCGCGCGCTCGACGCGTTCGCCCGCCTCGCGCAGGTCGTGGCGTACGCGCACGGCATGGCGATCGTGCACCGCGACCTCAAGCCCGCCAACCTGATGGTCGGCGACCTGGGCGAGGCGTTCGTGATGGACTGGGGTCTGTCGCGCAGGCTCGACGCGCCGCCGAGCACGCGGGGCGGCGAGGACGCGGGCGACGCGGGGCACACCCGGCACGGCGAGGTGCTGGGGACACCGGCGTTCATGCCGCCGGAGCAAGCGCAAGGCCAGCGCGCGCTGCACGGGCCCCCGAGCGACGTGTATGCCCTCGGCGCGATCCTCTACCACCTGCTCGTGGGGCGCCCGCCGTACCAGGGCAGCGGCCTCGCCGTGTGGCGGCAGGTGCTCGTGGGCCCGCCCATCCCGGTGGCCGAGGCGGCGCAAGGCGGGCCGCCCGTGCCGAAGGAGCTCTGCGCGATCTGCGCGCGCGCGATGGAGCGCGCTCCGGCCGAGCGCTACCCCGACGCCGAGGCGCTGGCCCGCGAGATCGTCGACTGGCTCGACGGGGCGCGGCGGCGCGAGCAGGCGCTCGGCTTGCTCTCGGGGGCAGCGGCGCTCCTGCCCGAGATCGCCGCGTTCCGGGAGAGCGCGGAGGGGATCGCAGCCGAGGCGCGGCGCTGCGTCGCGTCCGTGCGTCCCTACGATCCGGTGGAGATCAAGCGGCCGGTGTGGGCGCTGGAGGACGAGGCGGCGCGGATCCGGCGAGAGGCGGCGCTCCGCGAGGTGGCCTGGCTGCAGGCGGTGCACGGCGCGCTGAGCGTGGATCCCGGCCTGCCCGAGGCGCACGCGCTGCTCGCGGACCATTACCGCGAGGCGCTGCTGCGCGCCGAGCGCGCGCGCCGGGACGAGGACGCGGCGCAGGCCGAGGCGCTCCTCCGCGTCCACGGCGCCGGGCGGCACGCGGCGTTCTTGCGGGGCGACGGGGCGCTCTCGCTCGTCACGGATCTCGAGGGCGTGGAGGTGACGCTCTGCCGGTACGTGCTGCGCGATCGGCGCCTCGTGGCCGAGCCCGCGCGCGCGCTCGGGCGGACGCCGCTCCGCGAGGTGACGCTGCCGCGCGGGAGTTACCTGCTCCTCCTGTCCGCGCCGGGGTGGGCCGAGACGCGCGTGCCGGTGCTGATCGAGCGTGGCGCCCTCTGGAGCGGCGTGGCCCCCGGGGAATCGGAGCCGCGCCGCATCGTGCTGCCGCGGGCCGACGAGCTCGGGGTCCACGATCGCTACGTGCCCGCGGGCTCCTGCTGGATCGGCGGGGACCCCGAGGCGCCGGACAGCCTGCCTGGGCGGCGTGGTTGGATCGAGGGCTTCGTCCTCCGGCACCATCCGGTGACGAACGGCGAATACCTCGCCTTCTTGAACGGGCTCCTCGACGAGGGACGCGAGGACGAGGCGCTCGCGCGCGCGCCGCGCTCGCCGCTCGGAATGGTCGAGGCGGCGGACGAGAGGCCCCTCTACGGTCGCGACCCTGCGGGGCGATTCGTGCTGGGAGGGGACGATGCCCAGCCGGGCTGGACGCTGGACGGGCCCGTGGCGAGCATCGATTGGCACGCGGCGGTCGCCTACGCGCGCTGGGTCGCCGCGCGCACAGGGCTGCCGTGGCGATTGCCCGACGAGCTGGAGCGCGAGAAGGCGGCGCGGGGCGTGGACGGGCGCCTCTACCCCTGGGGCGACCACGCCGATGCGACGTTCGCGTGCGTGCTGGAGAGCCACGCGGGGGTGCCGACCCGCGCCGGCGTGGAGACCTATCCTGCGGACGAGAGCCCGTACGGCGTGCGCGGGCTCAGCGGCAATTCCCGGGACTGGTGCGCGAACGTGTGGCGTCGCGAGGGGCCCCGCAGCGCCGGGGAGCGGGTGCTCCTCGAGGAGGCGTCGCCGGACGATCCGGAGCACCGCGCGGTGCGGGGAGGCGGGTGGAGCAGCGCCCTCCCGTTCGCGCGCGCGGCGGCCCGCTTCGGACTGCAGCCCGGCATGCGGCGGGCGACGGTCGGCGTGCGGCTCGCGCGGAGCTTTCCCGCGCCCCCCGCGGCTCGCTGAGCGTGGGTCAGGGCGATTTCGAGTCGGCGTACCAGATCGTGCCGGATCCGAGGCTCGACACCTCGATGTAGGTCCCGCGCGGGTCGAAGCTCGGCGAGGGCTGCGTCGTGCTCGTGCGATACCAGCGCAGCAGCGTGACGGTCGGGTCCTGAGACGTCACCGTGGTGGCCATCCGGACGTAGCAATCCTCGGTCGCGTGCTTGTAGAGCATACCCGTCGTGAGATCGGTGCCGACGATCTGCCACGTCGCGCTGGTGGGGGAGGTGAATTCCTGCACGCTCGCCTGGGTCGACGGCAGGGTCGCCGGCCATTCCATGTCCTGCCCCTTGATGCGGAGGGTGCGCTGGGGGGTGAGGCGCGCCTTGTCGACGACCCAGTACTCCCGTCGCGCATGGTACGCGCCGCTCGCCTTCCGGGTCGCCATCACGTCGACGAGCTTCACGTGATCGCCCCAATGGAAGGTGTAATGGCGCCAGTCCTTGAGCCCCGGATCGAGCTGGTGCTGGCTCGGCGAAATGTGCGCGGTCGTCTGCTCGTCCTGCTTCGTGATGCCCATGGGTTCCTTCCTTCGTAGGGGTCCGGCGATGCTCGCCTCGCGGACGCAGCGCTAGCCGGACTGGCCTCAGGGGGCAATTACAGAGCGATTACACGGCTCCGGCGGGGGGCGCCTCGGCGGGGCCGTGATGTCGTTGGCTGTTATGGACCTGTAAGTGCGCTCCGGCGAGACGCGTGGCATTCCCTTGGCTGTCCAGCGCGGACGCCGCGGAGGCGCCGCAACTCGGTCATCACATTCGCAATATTCGCAAGAGAGGACAGTAACGACATGACGACGCAGATCACTTTCCTTGTCGACTCCACGAAACTTCCGAGCGGGGGTACGATCGCGAGCCCGACGTGGCTCGTGCATCCCCAGTTCAGCCTGCAGCAAGACTCGTCTCCGCTCGTGGTCCAGACGGGCGACTACACCGTGAACATCGGACCCAACGAGCAGGTCATCCTCCGCGTGGTCGACGCGAATGGGATCGTGACCACGAGGATGGCGCCCTATGCCATCATCGTGAACACCTTCAAAAACGAGCCGCTCAAAGACGCGGACATGCTGAACGCCGCGACCCGACCCATCAACATCCCCGAGTTCGACGAGGAGCGGGGCGGCCTGCCTTACATGCAGTACGCCACCGGTTCTTCCCAGTGGGGGAACGCTCCCCCGACCTACTCCAACTGGCCAGGCCAGCCCATGATCGCGCAGGGCCTCACGGCGTCCACCGCGACGATCTACGACCCCTTCATTCAGTTCGAGGGCAGCGGCAACGTGACGGGGATCCTCGAATACGGGCTCGTGTTCGGGGTGACGAAGGACGGGAGCAAGATCGCGTACTACGCGTTCGATCCCAAGCTCGGCATCAACTCCAGGTAGGGCGACGAACGCCCGCGTCCGCGGCGAGGGGCCACGCGACGCGGGTCACGTCCCTCCCGGTTTGCGCGAATTGCGCGACTCTGGATCCACCCGTGGCGCGCCTGCGCCTCGCGGCGGCGCGAGACGTGCTACAGAGCGGGGATCGCGCCCGCCCCTCCGGCCCGATCCCCCCGCCGCCCCGCAGAATCGCTATGTCCCAGCCCCAGCCCAACAACCCGCTTCACGGCGTCACGCTCCAGGTGATCGTCGAGCACCTGGTCGCGCAGCACGGCTGGGAGAAGCTCGGGCGCATGATCGACATTCGCTGCTTCAAGTACGATCCCAGCGTCAAATCGAGCCTGCAATTCTTGCGGCGGACGCCGTGGGCCCGGCAGCAGGTGGAGGCGCTCTACCTGCGGGACGTGCAGGAGAAGGCCAAGCCCACGCCTTGACCAGCTTCCTCCGCGTCGACGGCATCGCGCATCGCGTACGCCGCGAGCCCCTCGGCGACTTCGCCCTCCGAGATCGCGGGCGCCCGACCCGCACCCGCGTCGAGCCGTCGTACATCGTCCGGGTGAGGGTCGGCCGAGCGTGTACGATGCTGGGGTGAACAGCTTGCGCATCGAGAGCGAGGGCGTCGCGTTCGTCCGCGCGCGCCGCGCGCGCATCGCCGCGTGGGCCGTCCTGATCGGGGGCGTCGCGCTCACGGCCGCCGCGCCCGTGCTGCTCGTGCTCACGCAGTGGGCGGTGGTCTGGGCCGTGCTCTTCCTCATCAGCCATCACACGTCCGCGGGGCGCACGCCCAGGCGAGGCTCCGCGCGCCCCGCCACGGTCGCGGTCGAGGAGGACGAGATCGTCGTCGCGCAGGCCGCTCGAACGACGCGGCTCGCGCGCGCGCGCCTCGAGGCCGGCTGGATCGACGGGTTCGCCGGCCAGCATCAGGTGGTGTTCCGGGACCGGGGCGGAGACGCCGCGTGGATCCGGGTGCGCGGCGCGGAGGAGGCGAGCGCGCTGCTCCGGGCCGCGGGCTTCGCCGCGGATCAGCACGTCTTCTCGACGCGCCTCGTGAGCGTGGCCGCGGAGCGGCTGACCCGCGCCGAGCGCGTCGGCCTCATTTGTCTCGCCGTCTGCATGGGGTATCCGACCGCGCCCATCGCGCTGATCGCGCTGTGGAGCGGCCCCGCGGCGCTCCTCGCGGCGGTGCTCGCCGTGGCGGTGCCGCTCCTCGCCTATCCGCCGCTCCGGCTCCTCGGCGCGAGGACGGCGCTCGTGGGCACGGACGGCATCACCCTCAAGGGCTTCTTCCACCGGCGCCTCATCCCCTTTGCGCTCGTCACCGGCGCGTCCGCGGACGAGCGCGGCGTCTGGCTCGCTCACCCCGGCGGCGCACGCACGCTCCTGCCGACGATGGCGCGGATGAGCAAGGGCTCCGCCGCGGCGGGGCCGGCGCCCGCGATCCTCGCCGCGAGCACCGAGGTGCTCCTCGCACGGGTGCGCGAGGCCATGGCGGCGCGCAGCGGCCAGGGCGCCGCGGCGCGCTTCGCGGCGCTCGATCGCCGCGGCCGCGCGCTCGAAGAGTGGCGCAGCGCCCTCGGCGCGCTCGTCCGGCGCGACGGCGGCGGCGCCGGCTACCGCCACGCGCCCCTCGACGCCGACGACCTCGCCTCCGTCGTCGAGGACGGCGCGGCCCCCGTGGAGCGCCGCATCGGCGCTGCCATGGCGCTCTCGACGGCGCCGGATCCAGGCCACCGGCGCCGCATCCGCATCGCCGCCGGCGCCTGCGCCGACGACGCGCTCGGCGCGGCCCTCGAGAAGGCGGCCGAGGGGGAGCTCGCCGAGGACGACGTCAAGCGCGCCCTCCGCGTGCGCGCTCGATGACCGCTCCACCGAAGGGGCAGCCTTCTCTCCACAGTCTGCGGGGTCAGGGCGAGATCGCCTGTCGGCCGCCTTCACGGCGCGCCGGCCGATCCTCCCGCCGCTCAGGTCGGGTGCCTGGCGACGGGAGGTTGTGAAAGGCGCTCCAGGTACTTGTATCTACGGCGACAGGGTGAGCGAGCCCTCGTCGAGCGCGACCTCGTAGTAGCCGTGCTCGTCCCACGCGAGCGTGCGGCCCCCCTGCTTGAGCGTTCCGCCGCCCACCTTGACGCGCACGTACTTGCCCGGCGGGAAGTGGGCCGGCAGCGTCCACCTCCACGTCCTGTCGCTGCCCGCCGTCGTGGGCGTGACCGAGGAGAGCACCTTCTGGGCGCGCCAGTAGGCGCCGATGTTGACCACGCTGTCGATCCACACGTCGCCGAGATCCTTCGTGTGCTGGACGTGATCGAGGAAGGCCCGGAGCGGTACGGGCTGATAGGCGCCGTCGCTGCCGCCGGTGAAGCCGTGCACAAGGACGGTGCGCCACCTGTTGGCGGACCGCGCGCTCGTGACCTGCTGATCGAACGTCGCCGTGGAGGCGCCGGTCGGGGGGATGAAGCAGGGCAGCGTGAACGGATCGGTCGAGTCGTTCGGGCCGATCAGGGCGTTGGCCACGCCGCGATTGATGAGGAAGCGCGTCCGCGCGATGTTCGAGTACACCGACGAGCCGTTCGGGGCCGCCATCGTCCACACCTTGACGCCGAACTTTTGCTCGATGAATTGCGTCGCGGCGTCCGTATCGGCGCCGCTGTCGTTGCTCGAGTGGCTCTTCGTGTGGTTGCCGAGCTCGTGCCCGTCCATCACCGCCCTCTGCCACACCGGATTGTTCGATTCGCTCTTGCCAGTCTGGAGGTAGAAGGTGAACGGCACGTCGAGCGCGTTCAGCGCGTCGTAGTTCTGGATCTGGCTCGAGTTCGAGTCGTCGAAGGTGTACGAGACGGCGCCCTGGAACCCCGCCCAGTTGAGCACGGCCAGGTTCCCGGGCGCGCCGGACGGCCTGGGCACGCCGCCGCCAGGCGGGACCGGGAGCCCCGAGCTCCCGCCCGGTGTACCGCCGCCGCCTCCTGCGCCGCCGCTGCCCCCTGCGCCGCCGCTGCCCCCTGCGCCGCCTGCGCCGCCGCTGCCCCCTGCGCCGCCCGTGCCGGAGCTGGCCGAGGAGCTGCTGCTCGAAGCGCTGCTGCTGCTGCTGCTCGAAGCGCTGCTGCTGCTGCTGGAGCTCGCCGAGGTCGAGCCCCCGGTCCCGCTGCCATTGACGGACACCAGCGATGGCCTGCCGGTGCCGTTCGCGCAGAAGCCCCAGCTCGTCGTCGCTCCCGCGTTCAGCGAGCCGTTGTAGCTCTCATTGGAGGCGATGAGCTGCCCGGCCGGCTCGGTTTTGCGCACCCCCCACGCGTTGGTCACCGTGGAACCGTTGAGCGCGACGGTCATGCCCCAGGCGGTGATCCGGCCGGAGCTCGTGTTCTTCACGGTCACGTTCGCGCAGTACCCCGCCGCCCACTGCGACTGGAGCGTGAGCTCCGCCGACACCGTGGAGTCCGCGCTGCTGAGATCGCTCTCCAGCGATTCGATCTCGTCGTCCTCGCCGTACGGGCCGCCGCTACAGGCGAGCAGGGAGCATGCGATCGCGACCGAGCCGTAGCTCAGTAAGCTGGTAAGACGCATAAATTTCTCCTTCGAGCGGCCGAATGAGCCGCAAGGTAATCGACAAGATGCTCAAGTAAGAATCTTATGTCAGCGTTTCACGCGCGGAGCGCGCAGCTCCGCGGGTACGGGTGGTATGCCCGGGAAGCGAGCCTTTGATCACGAGCTGCGATGGTGGAAGATATCATGTATACAAAATGGGCACCACGGCTGCCGTGCTCGCTGGATGTGACGAAGTATCGGCGGCGCCGACCCCGAGGGATGGGCTCGTCAGGGCACCGTCCGAGGAAACGGGCTCTGGAGAGGGGGATGCTCGCGGGGATGCTCGCGGGCACCTTTGCGGGGCTGCGCCGTCCGCGCTCACCCCGAACGCTGCGATCGTGAGCACCGCCATGAGGGCGCCGAACACCACGAGCCCCATGAAGACGGCGATGCCGACGTGGAGCGCCAGCGTGGCCGCCACCCAGAGCCGGCGGCTGCGCCGCGGCCAGATCAAGAACGCATAGCCGACCTCGACCAGGACCACGAACCAGCCGGCGATCATCGGGAACCAGGTGTGCTGCGCGAACCAGGAGAAGTCGACCTGGCGATACGTGGGCAGCATGACCGAGCGCCAGACCGCCTCCCCGGTCCACCACTGCTCGCCGGAGGCCTTCATGAGCCCGCTCGCGAGATAGGAGATACAGAGGTGCAGCTGGATCACGCGCAGCGAGAGCCGCGTGGTCTCCGGCGGGTCGACGGGCACGCGGCCGAGCCGGCGGTCCAGCGACAGCGCTGCTCCCGAGGGCATCCAGATGAGGTAGAAGAGAAAGATGTTGGCGTAGTCGTCCGCCCCGTAGTTCGTGCTGTCCGCCGTCATCATCAGCGTCAGATGGGTGAGCCAGGCCAGCGCCGCCGCCGCCCTCGCCCGCCACCCGAGGAGGAGAGCGACGAGGGCGAGCGTGTAGAGCGCGCCGGTGCCCATGACGATGGGTCCCTCGCTGATGCCCAGCGGGGCGAGGCGGTCGATGAGCCAGCCGATGCGGACCCCGTCGCTCCCGGCGAGGACGTCGTGGAGCGGCCCCTGCAGGATGCCAGACCGCCCGTACAGCTCGAGGAGCGCAGGACCGACCATCGCGGCCTGTAGAAGGAGGACCGACGCGAGCCCGATGCGCAGCGCCGCGAGGGGCATCGCGGACGCAGGAGCCAGGGCGAAGCGATCGAGCGAGAGCCACGCGCGCGCGAGCGCCGCCCGGACCGCGAACCGAGGACCTGCGTGCCCGCTCATGGCGCCTCCCGGTCTGCCGCCTGGGCGGCGCGAAGCTTCGCGTGGGGAACGAGCTTCGCCTGATAGTGCAGATGACACCTGAGCTCGTCCTTCTGGTGGTATTCATGCATCGAAGCAACCTGACATTCCTCCACGCGTACAACGACGCTGGCGGCTCCAGGGTGCCTGGCGAACATCTTGCCGGCCCAGGACGCGGCGATCGTGCGTTTCAGCGCCGGATCCTCCTCCCGCCAGAACCTCCCCACGATGTTCCCGGCTCGTAGCTCCGCTTCGGCGTTTGCCCCGGACATGAGGCGGTCGGTGGTCACCGCCCCCGCCGCGTCCACGACCTCGAACGTGGCCGTGGGGAGCGAGCCAACGCCGGGAGCGAAGAAGGAATATTTTGTGTCGGCGCCGGTGAGCCTGCCGTAGCCGGCGACCGCGTCCGCCACCCGACCCCGGTCCCGGAGGTCGACCTGAAACGCTCCCAAGAGGATGACCAGGCCGAGGTGCCCCGCGGCCGCGGCCAGGAGGACGAGAGCCCGTCCCCGGTCCATCGTCGCTCTTCCCATGGTTTCCCCCCTCACACCCGGTTCTCGTCGCCGCACGCGCCCGCCGGTGAGCTCGGGCGCGGCGACCGAAGGACAGCGGGGCACCCGGGCCCCGCGTCCTGAGCTGCCGGCCCGGAAGAGACCTGTCAGCGATTGTCAGCGAGGATCACGACAGGAGCCGGCAGCGCACCGTAAGGAGCCGCTCCGGAGAGGGAACGCCCGTGGTGATGGTGGCCGTGATGGTGACCATGATGGTGGCCGTGATGATGGCCGTGATGGTGACCATGATGATGGCCGTGATGGTGACCATGATGATGGCCGTGATGGTGGCCATGATGGTGCCATTGGCGTCCGTTCATCGCTTCGGCGTAGTCCGGGGCCGGCACCTCCTCGACAAGCGCGAGATCCTGGACAGGCGTGGTGCTGTCAGCCGCGGCGAGCTGGGTGCTACCGAAAACCGCCGCGGTCGCCGCGAGGATTGCGATCAGTTCTACAGGCTTCATCGTCGACTCCTTCTACATGGCGCGCCCGTCAGGGGTGCCACCGCGCCTGGCGATGCAAGCTGTACGCCCGTTTGGCCGGAACATTGGGTGACAGCGCCGCTGTCACCATCGGGTCGAGCCCTAGGCCGCTGGCCCCACGGCAGGGATCGTCGGTGATTCTGGTCCGCCCCGCGATCCCCGCCGGCGCGGATAGCGAGGGGAATCGGGCGGGCCAGGCTCGTACGGAGCTCCTGGCGAACAATGGCCTCGTCGGGTCGTTGTCGCATTTACCCGGAGAGAGCCAAGATGAAGGCGGGGAGCTCATCGAGCGCTTCTTCCCGCCTCCCCGTCTTCATGTTCGAACAGGACCACTGCACATCGTCGCAGAGCGCGACCGATCGGATCAAGGCATCTTCAGAATGCGCGATAGATCGTCGACGATCCTCTTGGCGTCGCCGTCTTCGTGGTTGATCAGCACGGCGATGCCGGCGCCGCGCTCGACCGCGTAGTACGACGCAGACACGAAGCCCCAGATGCTGCCGCCATGTCCGTACGTGGTGCCGACCGGCGATGAGCGCCGGGCCAGGCCGAGGCCGTATTCCCGCGCGTCAGCCGACAGGGCGCCGACCCCGCTGGTCATCTCCGCGAGCTCGGCCGGGCCGAGCAGACCGCCGTCGAGGAGCCGGACATAGAACGTGGTGAGGTCCTCGGTGTTCGACACAAGACCACCGGACGTCCATGCGGACGACGGATCCACCGCGGATGTCGTGTCGACGAGCTCGCCGTCGTACGACCCGTAGCCGCGCACGAGCCCCGGCACGGCGGGCTCTGCGCCGTCGAGGTATGTGTGGACGAGGCCAGCGGGCTCGAGGATGCGTGTGTGCAGCAGCTCGACGACAGGCTTCCCGGATACCGCCTCGACGATCAGGCCAGCGACGATGTAGTTCGTGTTGGAGTACTCGAAATCCCTCCCCGGTTCGAAGTACGGCGCCTCGGCGGCGGAGAAGGCGATGAGCTCCTCGGGCGTCCACACGCGGGTCGGGTCGGCCTCGGCGGCGCTCAGGAAGTCGTGGCTCTCCGTGTAATTGAACAGGCCGCTCGTGTGATTCAGGATCTGACGTATCGTGATCTGCTCGCCGCCGGGGACGCCCTTCACGTACCTGGATACGCCATCCTCGAGCGATAGCCCACCTTCGGCGCGGAGCATCAAGACCAGCGTCGAGATGAACGTCTTGGTGATGCTCCCTGCGCGAAAGAGATCCCCTGGCTTCACCGGCGTCTTCGTCTCGATGTCCGCCATGCCCGCCGCGCCACGAAACGAGCAGCCTCCGAGGTCCACGGCCGCGGCAGCTCCGGGGAGCCTCTGGGCGTCGATCGCCGCGTCGAGCGCCGCCTGGAGCTTGACGGCGAGCCCGTCGCAGCCCACCGCGCCGGCGCCCGTACCGGCCCCGCTCCCCGAGCCCGGTGAGCCTCCGAGTCCACCGCCGTGATCGCCGTCGACGTCGGCGAGCGCCTCCGTGGAGCCGGCGTGGCCGGCCCCACACCCAGCAAGCGATGGGAAGACCAAACAAGCAATCAAGGTAAGTGGGTAATCAATATGACGCATCGACAAGATCTCCAGGACCACCGCGGACGTTGAACATCAAGACACCGGGATGACGTGACCCGGGCGGGCACGAACGCGCCGCGCACCGAGCGGCGCGCAAAAGACGAAAGCGCGCCTTCTGTGTCAACTGCTTTTCAAATGTTTTGGAAGCGTGAGACCAGAGCTGCGCGGCGCGACCTGACCCGCGTTGACACAGGGGGAGCGCGCGCTGACCACTCACGACGTCAGCGAGATCGCGCGAGTTGCAGGGCCCGTCCTCGCCTGCGCGGCTTGCTGTCCCGGCTTGATGGAGCGAGCGTGCCTCATGTCGACAGGAGCCCCGCCTCCGGGGCGATCGCAGGGAGAGCCGCCGGCGCGCGCCGACGTCCTGGTGCTCGGCGGCGGCCCTGCCGGCGCTTCCGCCGCGATCGCCTTGCGTCGCCGTGGCATATCCGCGCTCGTCGTCGAGCGTGCCGAGGGGCCGGGCGTGGGGATCGGCGAGCACCTCGCGCCGCCCACCCTTCCGCTCCTGGCGCGTCTCGGCGTCCTCGACGGGGTCCTGGCTGGAGGGCACCGGCGCTCGGCCGGCGTCCGGTCCGCGTGGGGCGAGCCCGCGCTCCGGGACCGCGACTACATCTTCTGCGCCGAAGGCGAGGGCTTCCACCTGAACCGCGCCGCGTTCGACGGCATGCTCCTCGACGTCGCCGAGGCGGCCGGCGCGCGCGTGATCCGGGGGGGGGACCCGCCGCCTCTCGTGAGACGTGGGCCTTCAGGCTGGCTCGCCCGCATCGGCGGCGATGAGCTCCGGTTCTCCGCGGTCGTCGATGCGACAGGGCGGGCCGCGTCGTTTGCCCGAGCGCAGGGGGCGCGACGGCGCGCCTGGGATCGGCTCGTCGGCGTCTCCGCCTTCCTCGCGCCGCGCGACGCCGTCGAGCTCGAGGACGCGCTGTGGGTCGAGGCTGTCGAGGGCGGCTGGCTGTACTCGGCCCCCCTCGCGGGCGATCGGCTCGTCGTGACGCTCTTCGCGGACACCGACGCGCTCGCGGCGGGCGGCGCGGCGGCGCTCGCCGGCGCGCTCCTCGCGCAGAGCACGCACACCGCCGCGCGCGTCGCGCCGTTCAGCCCCGCGGGCGAGTGGCACGTGCGCCCGGCGTGCAGCGAGGCGTCCGACCCGATCGCAGGGCCGGGCTGGCTCGCCGTCGGCGACGCCGCCACCGCGCGCGATCCGCTCTCCTCGTCGGGCATCGCGCATGCGCTGGAAGACGCGCTCGACGCCGCCTCCGCCATCGAAGCCCACCTCGGCGGCGATCTCCAGTCCTTCTCCCGGTACGCTGAGGCCCGCCGCCGCGCGTTCGACGACTACCTGTCGACGCGGACTCGCACCTACCGCATGGAGCCGCGCTTCCCGGGCTCACCCTTCTGGCGGCGCCGGTGGTGGGCCAGCCCGGAGGAGGCGCCTGTCCTCCTCGATCCGCGCGCTCGCCTCCGCCTCGCGCCTCGCGGCTTGCAGCGAGCGCGCAGCGCCTCCCCGGAGCTGCCGGCGGGCGTGGAGGTCGAGGCTCTCTGCAGCGCGGCCGAGCGCGGCGCGCCGGCGCACGCCATCGTCGCGGCGTACCGGGCAGCCCACCCGGCCGGCGCGTCCGATCGCGCCGTGATCGTGGCCGTGCAGGCGCTGCTCGCGCGCGGGATCTTCGAGGCGATCGGGTAGGTCCCCGGAGGGGACCGCGCATGGGCGGGCGGGGCGGAGCGAGCCGATCTCGTGGAGCTCAGTGCAGGAAGCCCTTGCCGCGGACCTTCCTCTTGACCTTCGTCTCTCCGGCCACGCGCGCGTCCGCCGCAGCGGCCCGGGGACCGGTCGCGCCGCGCGGGGCGCCTTCGAGCGACGCCAGCGCCAGCAGGGGAGCGCCGTCGCGCGCGACGCCTTCGGACGGCGCCAGCACCTCGCCCGGCATGGGGCAGCCACCGTTGATCCAGGCGACGACCACGTCGCGGTAGGTCCTGTCCCTCCTGTCGGGCGACATCGCCTGGAACGCCTTGGACATCGGGCCGTTCCCCGAGAGCATCTGCATGACCAGCGCGCTCCGGCCGGCCGACCAGGGCACCACCCAGCCGTTGCTCGGCTCCGCGAGCACCTGCATGAGCGTCCGCGTGCGCGCGTCGACCTCCTCGGGCCTCTCGGGCAGCTTCCCGGCCGGCTCGCCGGGCCGCGCGAACCACGCTGACAGCGATTTCACCGCGCACTCGCCCGGCTTCGCGCCCGGCCCGGCGAGGAGCACGCCGTGACCCCCCGCGCCGACCTGCCGCTCGCGGAAGGTGTCGAGCAGCCGGGCCATGGCGAGGCCCGCGTCGTACTTCTCCACGGGCAGCTCCTCGTCCGACCGGGGGCGCGCCCCGGGCCGCTCCTCGCCCGCGAGGGCGCGCGTCCACGCCTTCCACATCTCGATCTGCTCGTCGGTGAAGACCTTGTACATGGGCCCTCCGAAGCGCGTGAGCTGGAAGAACGGGCTCAGCTCCGGCTCGCCGTCGACGATCATGCCCGAGCGCCGCAGCTCCTCGAGCAGGCCCTTGGGATTGTCGAACCAGTTGTTCAGCAGGTTCGCGCCGAGGCGCTTGGTCCCGTGGTTGCGGTTCGCATAAGGCCTCTTCTGCTCGATGATCGCGACGACCTGCGACTCCAGGGACGCGAGCCTGTTCAAGCTCCTTCTCCGCTCCATCAGCTCCTCCATGTCCTGGAACAGCGTGCTCGTGGTCGCGAAGGCCACGTAGCCGTTCCAGATCCGCCGCCAGGCCTCCTGCACCGCCTCCTCGCCGCCCTGGACCCGCGCGTTGTCGAGGTAAAGCTCCACCGCGGTCCTGGCCTGGCCGCCGTGGCCAGAGACGGCGTTGTCGATGGCGATGTGCAGCTCGTAGAAGTGCGGATCGATCCCGTAGCTCCGGAGCTGCTTCCGCGTGGTGACGAGCACGGGAGCCTCCCACTCGAGCTGGAGCGTCATGCCCAGGATCTCGGGGAGGAAGTCCTCCGAGAACTGGGATATGGCGAGCTGGAAGACCCCCACCGTGTAGGCGGAGTCGAGCATCTTCGGGTTCTGCGCGTAGGCCTCCGACTCGACGGGCGGCAGGTAGAAACCGACGCTCTGGAGCAGCGACGTGTAGATGTTGCAGTGGTTCTTCGCCGGATCGCCGTTGCCGACCTCGTCGGACCAGATGGAGAAGAGGAGGGCGTGGACCTCGTCGATCGGGCCGGCGCGCGGCACGTTGCGCAGCCAGGCGCCGTCGATCTGGTTGAACGGCGCGAACTGGTAGAGGCGATCGAGCATGTCCTCGTACGACTGGATCACCTCGTCGGTGGTCGGGTCGTAACTCGCGCCTTCGTTGACGAGCGCGTCGTAGATCGCCTCGAGCCGGGCGCTGAACGCCTCCTTGCTGTATCTGAAGGGCCGGTGGATCGGCGCGCAGTCCGGCGCCCGCTGCACCGCCTCGGCCTGGGCGAGGAAGTCGAGCGCGAGCTCCCGCGCCTTGGGCAAGAAAGCCCGGTTCTGCTCGATGTTGAGCAGGATGTTGAACCACTCCCGGTGGTTCTCCGGAACGTTGCGGCCCACGAAGGGAGCGCGCTCGGTCTCGACGAAGGCCTCGTCGCCGTTCCGGCCCTGCTTTCGCACCATGAAGCCGAGCTGGTGCCAGAGCTCGACCATATCGTTGTCCCCGGCGAAGGAGCTCGGCCAATCGTCGCCGTTCGGGCGGAGGCCGCGATCCCAGGGCGCGCGGCCGTCGAGCAGCGCGAGCAAGGTGCCAGGGGCGTCCTGGGCGCGGACGCGCGCCGAGACGCGCTCGAACTCCGCCTCGGTGGCGACGTCATCGGGCCGCTGCGCGGGCCACCAGTGCGTCTTGCACTCGTAGAAGTCCGCCTGCCACGGGACGGCCATGCGCTTCGTGACGTCGCCAGGCCCGAAGGCGGGCGACAGCCGGAACGGGGCGGCCCACGACCGCCGGTCCGCGGCGATGTAGGTCATCTCGATGCCCGGGTAGAAGGGCGCGCCGACGCACCGCTCGAGGGCCGCGCGGTCGAGGGCCTCCGGCTGCTCGTCGACAGGGTAGCTCTCGAGTTGCGCCCGCGGCGCCAGGCGATCCCCCGGCGTGAAGTCCCCCTCGGCCCAGCGGCGGAGGATCTCGTACTGGCTCGGGAGCACGGTCATCCAGGTCGCCGGTTTGCCCTGCTCGGGGTCGCCGCCGTCGCCGCCCAGGATCGGCATGAATTGCTCGCAAGCCTGGTCCCTGGCGAGCGGCGTGTCGACGGGCGTCCACGCCGGCGCTGCCCCGACCCGAGCAGGGGCGAAGAGGGCGATGCCATCGGGGGCCGGTGGGGCGGGCGCCGGGAGGTTGTCCGGGTGGAAACGGACCGCGGCCGGGTTGCGGATGCGCTTGAAGACCGCCTGGCGGAGCGGGGCCGACGTGGCCCCGGGGCTGGCGAGCTGCTGCTCGACCTTCGGGTCGAGGAAATCGCCGCGGCGCCCGGGGCCGTGGCCGCGCAGCGCGTTCGCGTTGACCCAGCGCAGCTCGGCGATGCGCCGGAGGATCGGCAGGACGTCGCGGTAAAAGGAGACCTCCGCCGGTGGGGTGGGGGACCATGCCTCGCGCGCGACGTCGTGGAGCGTCACGATGTTGGTGAGGTCGGGCGCGAAGTCCGGCGGGGCGACGAGGACATGGGCATTGCCGCGCACCTCGATCAGACGGTCGTCCGCCACGACGGTGGCGCTCACCGGTCCGTCGGAGATGTCGTCGTACCAGCCCACGTTGTTGGCGTAGTTGTTGAATGGCGGCTTCGTCGCCGTCTTCCGATTGCCGACGGGGTTGTCCGGGAGCGCCGAGGCCGACTTGCCGAAGCCGCCGAGGACGAGCAGGCGGCCCTCCGCGTCCGTCTGCAGCTCGCCGAGGGGGACGTTCCTCGTCTCGTACGTGCCTTCTGCGAGAGGGAAACGGAAGGTGCCGCTGTCGAAGCGGTGCTTCGCGCCACTCGCGCACGTTCCGGTGATCTCGCGCGGCCCTGGTCGGATGTCGAGGCCCGCGCGGTCCTCGCCCTGGACATCCGGGTTGCGCTCTCCCTCCGTCGGATCGATATACTTGTCGCCAAAGCGGGTGAAAGACGCCTTCTTGTTGGCGAGCTCGACACGCCACGTGATCGTCGCGTGGGCCGCGGTCAGCTCGCCGAGGGCGCGGCCCGCGGCGTCGTAGGCATAGATGCGGAAGCGGGCAGCCTGGCGCTTGACGCGGCCCTGGGCGTCCTTGTAGCCGCCCGGGACGGTGGCGGGCGCGCCCGGGTTCTCCGGGCCGATGAAGAAGGCCTCCGGGCTGTTGCCGACCCGGGCGACGCCGATCCCCGGGTAAATCTTGCAATAAGCGATAGCGCTCGTATCCATCGTCTCCCCTTGAACGACCTCGAGCACCCGCGGTGACGTGTGTCGTCGCCGGAGGTGCCACGCGACAGCGGCTCTCCGGCGCGCCCGCCGCTCGATCGGGTCGTCCTCGGCGACAGCCATACCACGGCCACGCTGCCGCGAGCTCGATCCCACGCGCCGCTTGACAGGCGGTGAGGGGGCCGCGTAGGTTCGACGCACACAGCCGGATCCTGTGTCCGCTGCGAGGGGTGGGCGCCTATGCAGCCGTCAGATCACGGGTGTGCGGTCGCGGTGGCCGCGTCGGCAGCAGCAGAAGCCGCTCCGGCGTCGAGCGGCACGACGCTCGGCTGGGATGGGCCGCCGGTCGCGCTGCTGCACTCCAGCCGCTCTCCGGCCATCCCTGGCTATGAGCTCGTGGAAGAGCTGGGCCGGGGAGCGATGGGCGTCGTCTACCGGGCCCGGCAGCTCTCGCTGGATCGGTTCGTCGCATTGAAGGTGATCCTCGCCGGGAAGCACGCCGGCAAGCGGCAGCTCGCGCGGTTTCGTATCGAGGCCAAGGCGCTGGCGTCGCTGAGCCACCCGAACATCGTGCAGATCTACGATGTCGGCGAGGCCGAAGGGATCCCCTATTTCGCGCTCGAGCTCGTGGAGGGAGAGACGCTGGAGCGGAGGCTCGCGCGGGGGGCGTGGTCGGTGCGCGAGGCGGCGCGGCTGGTGCGGACGCTCGCGGAGGCGATGGCCGCCGCCCACCAGCGGGGCATCGTTCACCGCGATCTCAAGCCCAGCAATGTCCTGCTCGCGGGCGACGGCTCGCCCAAGATCAGCGATTTCGGGGTGGCCAAACGGCTGGAGGGCGGCGCTGGAGAGACGCAGACCGGAGACATGATCGGCACGCCCCTCTACATGGCTCCGGAGCAGGCCCAGGGCCGCAGCGCGGCGATCGGCCCCGCGGCCGACGTCTACTCGCTGGGGGCCATCCTGTACGAGCTGCTCGCCGGCCGCCCGCCCTTCGTCGGGAATGGGCTCGTCGACCTCCTCCACAAGGTGCTCCTGGAGCCGCCGGTGCCCCCGAGCCGCCTGCAGAGCGGCATCTCGCTCGACATCGAGGGGATCTGCCTCAAGTGCCTCGAGAAGGAGCCGCACCAGCGCTACCCCAGCGCGGCCGCGATCGCCGAGGATCTCGATCGCTTCCTCACGGGCGCGCCGGTCCGCGGGCGCCCGCGCTCGACGTGGGAGCGCCTGGAGGCAGAGCTCTACTTCAAGAACATCGCCCTGGCCGAGCGCGAGTGGGCGGGTGGCCAGATGCAGCGCCTGGACGATCTGCTCAACGCGTGCCCCGCGCCGCTGCGCGGCTGGGAGTGGCACTGTCTCCTCGGGCTCCGCCAGGGCAAGCTGCTCACGGTGCGCGGCCACGAAGACGTCATCTACTGCGTGACGTTCAGCCCGGATGGCCGCCAATTCGCCACGTCGAGCGACGATCAGACGGTCCGCATCTGGGACGCGGTGACGGGCTCGCCGGTCCGGATCTTCCGCGGTCACACCGATCAGGTCTACGCCATGCGCTTCAGCCCGGATGGCGAGCGCCTGGCCGCCGCCAGCCAGGAGGGCATCGTCCGCGTCTGGGACGCCCGCGACGGCTCGACGGTGCACCTCTTCCAGGGCCACACCGACGTCGTGGTGAGCGTCAGCTATAGCCCGGATGGGCGCCTCGTCGCGTCGGCGAGCGACGATCATACAGTGAAGCTCTGGGACGCCGACACGGGGAGCGAGATCCGCACCTTGCACGGCCACACGGACATGGTGAACAGCGCGGTCTTCAGCGCGGACGGGCAGCTCGTCGCCTCGGCCAGCTACGACCAGACGGTGAGGGTGTGGGACGTCGCGACCGGCCAGGAGCGGTATCGCCTGTGCGGTCACTCCGCGTTCGTGTGGGCGCTGGCCTTCAGTCCGGATGGGCGCCATCTGGCCTCCGGAGGCGGAGACAAGATCGTCCGGATCTGGGACGCCACGATGGGGCGAGAGGTGCGCGCCCTGCGCGGGCACAGCGGCGGCGTCTTCAGCCTCGCCTTCAGCTCGGACGGGACGCGCCTCGTCTCGGGCAGCGGGGACAAGACGGTGCGTATCTGGGACACGGCCACGGGCCAGGAGGCGCTGACGTTGCGCGCGCACGCCGATACGGTGAACTGCGTGGCCTTCAACCGTGACAGCTCGCTGCTCGCGTCGGCGAGCGACGATCGCACGGTGCGTGTGTGGAGCGCGGCGACGTCCGACGCGGCCAACGACGCTGTGCCGATGACGCTGCACGGCCACGACGCGAGCGTCCATGCCGTGGCGTTCAGCCCGAACGGGCGGCGGATCGCGTCGGCCGGCGACGATCGGGCGGTGCGGCTGTGGGACGCTGATCAGGGGGAGTGCCTCTGGAGCGTGTCCAGGCACGCGGCGCTTGTGACGAGCGTGGCGTTCAGCCCCGACGGCCGGGTCCTGGCGTCCGCGAGCGCCGACAAGACGATCGTCCTCTGGGATACGGAGGGCATGGGCGGACTGCCCCTCTGCACGCTCCGGGGGCACACCGATCGCGTCTACGGCGTGGCGTTCAGCCCTGATGGCCGCGCCATCGCCTCCTGCGGCTGGGACCGGACGGTCCGCGTGTGGGACGTGGCCTCGGGCGAGACAAGGCACGTGCTCCGCGGACACACAAACTGGATCTGGAGCGTCGCCATCAGCGCCGACGGACGGCTCCTCGCGTCGGCGAGCACGGACTGGAGCGTGCGCTTGTGGAGCCTGGCCACCGGGGAGGAGATCCGCGCCCTGCGCGGACACACGCTGAAGGTCCTCGGGGTGACCTTCAGCCCCGATGGGCGGCGCCTCGCCTCCGCGAGCGCGGACCAGACGGTGAGGGTCTGGGAGGCGGAGACCGGCGCCGAGGTCTGCGCCCTGCGCGGGCACACCGAGCGCGTCTACAGGGTCGCGTTCAGCCCGGATGGCCGCTGCCTCGCCTCGGCGAGCGAGGACCAGACGGTGAGGGTCTGGGACGTCGCTGCCTGCCGGGAGCTACGCACCTTTCGCGGACACACCCAGGCCGTCAACCACGTCGTCTTTAGCCCCGACGGGCGCCGGCTCGCCTCCGCCAGCGATGATGGGACGATCAAGGTCTGGGAGGCGGCGCCGCGCTGAGATCGAGGCGCAGGAGGACGGCTGCATGGCATCGGCAGGGGCCGGCGCGGACGCGCTCCCGCACAGGCGGCTGCGCGACGGTGCGCCGGGGCTCCCGCGAGACGATTGCCGCCCGCCCGGGGCGGTGCTCAGCTCCGGGTATGCGATGGCGTATGGCTTGTGTGGGGCTGTGTGGGACTTTGCTGCTCGGAGGCGCAGCGTGTGGCGGTGATGGGGAGCCGCCGGCCGCGTCTGGCGCGGGCGGCGCAGGTGCAGGCGGCACGGGCGCGGGTGGGGGCAGCACGAGCGCGGGGGGAGCAGGCGCGGGCGGCGAGGGGGGAACGGGCGCGGGCGGCGAGGGGGGAACGGGCGCGGGCGGCGAGGGGGGAACGGGCGCGGGCGGCGAGGGGGGAACGGGCGCGGGCGGCGAGGGGGGCTGTGCGCCGACTCCGATCACGACGGTGGCGTGCGCCGATCTCACGGACATGACAGGACAGTGGTCCGCGTTTGCAGAGGACGGCGCGACCACGTCGATCACGCAGCCGGACGGCGGGGTGAACGGCACGTTCGTGCAGGCGGACACGCAGGCTGCCTTCGCGTTTCACCTGCGCTTCGAGCCGGAGTTCCCTGTCGACGCGAGCGCCGCGACGTCGTTGCAGCTCGCGGTGCGCGCGAACAACACGAGCGGCTACGGGTGGCAGATCAACTCGCCCGTGCTCGTCGTCGAGGACCAGGACGGGGCACAGCGGATCTACACGCCGGGGTCGGTCCTCCTGCCGGTCGATGGAATCGCGTGGCGCCTGCTCTCGGTGCCGGTCGCGGGAGGCGACGGGTGGACGGTGGAGGGGCCCGCGATCGACATGGCGCGCGTGTCCGCCATCGAGATCCGCACCGATACATGGGACGCGGGCTTCTCGCTGTCGGTGGACGCGCTCTCGTTCAAGCAGGAAGGGGAAAGTTGCGCCGTGTCGTGCCCGTCGGGCTGCTCCGGCCGCGGCGCGTGCGAACCTTTGTCGCTGGGCTGCTCGTGCGAGATCGGGGCGACGGGGCCCGATTGCGGCGAGTGCGCCGAGGGCTTCGTCGAGAAGGACGGCGCCTGTGCCCTGCAGGACGACGGCGTCCATGCGGAGTGGCCCAATCCCACGAGCCGCGCCAACAGCGATCCGTGGATCGCAGCGCACCACGACGAGATCGAGGTGCTGAGGCCGCGGCTCCTGGTGCTGCACTTCCCGAACCCGTCGGACCCGGCCACGTCCACGATCGTGTCCGACGTCGTCGCCGGCTTCTCCGACGGCTCGCGGTTCCATGCCTACAGGGACGCCGAGGCGGCCCCGCAGCTCGTCTACCAGATCGACAAGGTGGTCGATCTGCGCGACGGCGTGAACGGCCGGCCGCCGGCGCCGCCCGACTATGTCTACGAGAACAGCACGCTGTACCCGCGCAAGAGCACGCCGGACGGCCTGGTGCTCGATTACGGGGCGTTCTTCTCCGAGGAGTTCGCCGAGCTCTACGGGTATTCAGATCCCGACGAGCCGGGGCAGTTCCTGGACCTCTGCGCGCTTTTGGATCGCGGGCTCGTGCACGAGGTCTGGATGGTCGGGTCGGGCGACGTACCGGACGCTCCGGCGTTCGAGGTGCTCGAGAACAAGCAGCGTTACACGGCGTCGGGCACCAGGATCGCGGGCGCGTTCGAGAGGTGCGCGGGCAACGGCTGCTTCGAGCCGGACGTGCCCTTCTGCGGCCGCAGCGTGCGTATCGGCTTCGTCAACTACACGCGTGGCCCGGGCTGCTACATGCACTCGCAGGGGCACGGCCTGGAGTCGGCCGCGGCGCATGGCGTGGCGCCGGGGCTCTCGGAGTGGTTCGCGCCGTTCGCCGCCTTCGACCTCGACAGGAAATATGGGTTGCCGTTCTCCAGCCTGTACGGCCTCGACTGCGCGACGCCGCCTTGCGTGGAGCTCCCCGTCCCCACGAAGGCGGTCTTCACGGCCGGCGACCAGACGTTCGAGGTCGAGCCGTACGACGCAGTCTGCGGCAATGTCCACTTCCCGCCCAATGGCCGCTCTCACTACGATTACGCGCCTTCCGGCGAGGTGATGTCGTCGTGCGCCGCGTTCGGCGAGAACGGCCTGGCGTGCGGCGTCGACGAGACGGAGGCGGTCACGAAGGAGACGTGGGCCGCCTACGAGGCGCTGCACGGCGACTGCGGCGGCGGGTTCTTGACGTGGTGGTACCAGTCCATGCCCGCGTTCGGCGCCGCGAAGACGTTCGCGGACGGCCGTCGGATGAAGAGCGTGTGGCCGTATCTGTTCTACTGAGCGCTCGCGGCCGGACCGAGACGGATTCGCCAGGTTCGTCGACCTCGACCTTCCGTCACATTCGAGAGATCCCCGCGATCCCGCAGGCGAGCTCGGAGAGCACCGTCACGGCCGCGCCGTACCCGCCGGCGTCCTCGGAGCTCGCGTTGCCCTGAAGGCTCCGCCTGTAGACGCCCTGGGCGATCGCGGCGAGGCGGAAGACGCCGAAGGCCATGAAGTACGGCCACGCCTCGATGCCGTCGCGACAGGAGAGCTTGCAGTAAGCGGCGACCATCTCGTCCTCGGTCGGGATCCCGAGCGACGCGACATCGACCCCGGCGAGACCGCCGCGGCCGGGGAGGTTGAGGTGATAGCCCATGCAGGCGTACGCGAGATCGCTCACCGGATGTCCGAGCGTGGAGAGCTCCCAGTCGAGCGTCGCGATCGCCTCGGGGCGAGCGCCGGACGAAAAGACGAGGTTGTCGATCCGGTAGTCGCCGTGGACGAGCGTTGTCTCGTCGTTCGCCGGGACGTTGGCGGCGAGCCAGCGCATCAGCGCCTCCATCGCCGGCACCTCGCCCGTGCGCGAGGCGTCGTACTGCTTCGACCAGCGGTCGACCTGCCGCGCGACGAAGCCGCCCACCTTGCCATAGTCCGCGAGCCCCACGGCGGCGTAGTCGACGCGATGGAGCGCCGCGAGGACACGGATGTATTCTGTATAGATCGCGCGGCGCTCTCCGGCGGTCCCGACCTCGGGCAGGGTCGGATCCCAGAAGATCCGCCCGTCGGCGTACCGCATGACGAAGAACGGCGTGCCGAGCACCGAGCCGTCCTCGCAGAGGGCGAGCGCGTCCGGAACGGGCACCTCCGCGTCGCGAAGAGCGCGCATGACCCGGTATTCCCTCTCGACGGCGTGTGCGGAGGGAAGGAGCTTGCCGGGCGGCTTCTTTCGCAGGACGAGCTCGAGATCTCCGCCGGCCCCGCCGTCGACGCCCACCCAGTAGGTCGGGTTCGACTGGCCGCCCTTGAACTGGGCGACGGTCACGGTGCCTCCCGCGCAGCCCTCGACGTGCTCGGTGAGCCAGCGACCGAGGGCCGCTTCGTCGATCCGGTGCGCCTCGCGGGGCGCGCGTGTGTGGGGCGGCGGAGTGAGGGCCATCGCGCGTCCGAACCTATCACGCAGCCCTCCGGCCTCCTATACTGCCGCCGTGACGATCTCCTTCGATCTGCCCCCCGAGCTGGCCGAGCTCCGCGGCCGAGTGCGCGCGTTCGTCGACGCGCACGTCATCCCGAGCGAGACTTCGATCCTCGAGGAGGATCGCGCGCGACGGAAGGACACGCTGACGGCGCTCCGCGCGCGGGCGCGGGCCGAGGGGCTCTTCGTTCCGCACCTGCCCGCGGAGCACGGCGGGCTGGGGCTCGGCATCATGGGCATGTGCGCGCTCTTTCGCGAGATGGGCCGCTCTCCGCTCGGCGCGGCCTGCTTCAACTGCGATGCGCCGGATCAGGGCAACATGGACCTCCTGCTCAAGACGGCCTCTCCCGCGATCCGCGCCAGGTACCTCGCGCCGCTCGCTCGGGCCGAGATCACGAGCGGCTTCTCGATGACCGAGCCCGCCCCCGGCGCCGGCGCCGATCCGTCGAACCTGCGCACGAAGGCGACCCGGGTCGACGGCGGCTGGGTGATCGACGGTCACAAGTGGTACACGACAGGCGGCGGCGACGCGGCGTTCCTCATCGTGATGGCGCGGACATCCGACGATCCTCGCACCGGCGCGACGATGTTCGTCGTCGATCGTCACGCCGAGGGCGTCGAGCACGTGCGCGACATCCCCGTGATGAGCCCGCCGATGCTCGCGCACCGCGAGGCCGAGCTCCGCTTCCACGCCGTACGCGTCGGCGACGACGCGGTCCTCGGCGGCGTCGGCGAGGGCTTCCTCCTCGCGCAGCGGCGCCTCGTGCCGGCGCGCCTCACGCACTGCATGCGCTGGCTCGGCTGGGCCGACCGCGCGCTCGCGATGTGCCGCGAGTACGTCCTCACGCGGGAGAGCTTCGGCAAGGCGCTCGCGCACCACCAGATGATCCAGAAGAAGATCGCCGACGCGGCGTCGGGCATCCACGCCGGCAACCTGATGACGTTGCACTGCGCGGCGATGCTCGAGCAAGGCAAGGAGAAGGAGGCGCGACCCTACTCGTCGATGGCGAAAAACCACGTCGCGCGGCTCCTCTGCCAGGTGCTCGATGACGCGATCCAGATGCACGGCTCGCTCGGATACAGCGAGGACATGCCGTTCTCGCTCTGGTACCGCTTCGCCCGCGCCGCTCGCATCGCCGACGGCCCGGACGAGGTCCACGACGTCGTCGTCGCGCGTGACTTCCTGCGAGGCGCGTTGACGACGCTGATCTGAGACCTCTTCGTGCTGCTGGCCGCCGGGTTCGAGACGACGACCCACCTGCTCAACGCCGCGCTGGTGCTCCTCATGGATCACCCCGAGGTGTACGCGCGGATCCGCGCGGACCCGGCGCTGATCCCGGTTTTCCTCGAGGAGACGCTGCGGTTCGAGCCGCCGGCCCAGATCGCTTTGCGGCGAGCAGGTCTTCCCGGACCCGGATCGGTTCGATATCGACCGCGAGCGGCAGGTGGGGCTGTCGTTCGGCCACGGCGTCCACTTCTGCGTCGGCGCGGCGCTCGCGCGCGCCGAGGCGAGGATCGGGATCGAGGTGCTGGCGTCCCTCCCGGGGCGGTTCGAGCGGGCAGGGAGGGCGCCGGAGTGGAACCTCTCCCTGCTGTTGCGAGGGCTGAAGGCGTGCTGGGTCCGGTACGTGCTTTGAACGGCTCCCGGTAGAGCGCTCCAGGGGGCTCTCCGCGTGCTCCTCGCGGCAACCGTCGTGTCCATGGAAACACGACAGGGCGTATATCCATGCATCAAAGGGGCCGCCTTCGCTCCACGACCGGCGGGGCTCCCCTCCCGCGAGGCTCAGCCCCTGAGGGTCGCGCCGTCGAGGTGCGCGGCGAGATCGGCGTACTTCATGCGAAACCGGCCGCAGCCCTCGGGGAGCGGCGCGCGGGGCGGGGTGCCCTGGCAGCTGTCCGACCCCACGGGGTTGCGCAGGATGACCGAGGCGGGCGTGCCGTCGGCCCCGCGCTCGATCTTCTCGGCAGCGACCCAGTGGTAGCCACCGTTCCATTTCAGGAGAATGGGCACCTTCTCGCCGCGCCCGATCGCCCCGGCGACGTCGTCGGCGACGGAGGCGCCGCTGCGCAGGAGAGACGAGACGCTCGTGTAGCTGCCGCCCATGATGTCCTGGAACAGGCTCGTGAAATTGCCGAGCGGGATCAGCGAGTCGCCCCCCAGGGCGGCCCAGAACGAGGCGTTGTCCTCGGGGTTGTCGTAATCGAAGATCCAGCTCATCGCGGTCGCGTGGTTCATGAGCGCGGATTGCAACAGCCGGTCGATGTCGACGCGGCCCGAGGCGTCGCGCAGGATCGCATTGCGCGGCACCCTGAGCACGCGGCCCGAGCGGAGCGTCACCTCGCCCGCCTCCCGCGTGATTCCGTCGAGGATCCGCACGAACTCGGCCGGGTCGACGCGCAGCAGGACGTACTCCATCGTTCCCGCGCCGCATGTGCCGTGGTGCGCGCCCTGCTTGACGCGCAGCGGGTTGTCCACGTGCCGGATCGCCTGCGCGAGCACGAGGTGCGGATCGATGCCGCCCTCGAGCACGAGCCTTGGATCGCGCCGGACGCCCGCCAGGGTCCCGAGGTTCGGCAGGAGCGCCCCCGTGTGCAGCCGGCCCGCCGCGAGCAGCCTGCCGAGCGCGGCCAGCGCGCGCGCGTCGCCCCCGAGCGCGCGCCGGACGTCGTCGAGGTGCGCGCTCCGATCGGCGGCGAGCGCGCCGGAGACGGTGGTCGCCGGCCTGTCGCCGGCGGAGTCCACGGCGGGCGGCGGCGAGTCTGGGTCCGGCTCGGCCCCGGGCACGACCTGCGGGAGCCTGTTCGCGTCGGTGAAATAGGCCTGGTCGTGGCGCGAGGGCGCGGCGGACGCCTGGACCGCGGGCGACTTGCGGCCGAGCGCCGCCACCTGCTCAGGGCTGAGCCCCGCGGCCCTGGCCAGGGCCTCGTCGAGCGGAAGCGCACGCCGGGCCGCGAGGCGCCCATCGAGGGCGGCGATCGTCGCGGCGTCGACGATGCCGGTCTGCGGCAGGCCCTCCGCGGCTTGCAGCGCGACGATGGCGGCGCGCGTCTTCGGCCCGAACGAGCCGTCGGCCGTCATCGGGTGGCCGATCGCGCCGAGCGCCTCTTGCAAGGCGCGCACGCCGTCGCCGTGCGCCCCCGGCGAGAGCGTCGCCGCGCCCGCCGCGACCGATCTCAACACCTCGTTCGACGCGAGCTCGGGGGCGCCGAGCCCCGTGTTCCTGTTGTCCCCCATGGGTCCCCCCTCCGGCGATCGCCGCCACCTCGAATTCGTCCCTGGTCGACACCGTACTACCGCGGAGAGATCCCCGCGATCCCGCAGGCGAGCTCGGAGAGCACCGCCACGGCCGCGCCGTACCCGCCGGCGTCCTCGGAGCTCGCGTTGCCCTGAAGGCTCCGCCTGTAGACGCCCTGGGCGATCGCGGTGACGCGGAAGACGCCGAAGGCCATGACGCGGACCCGACCCGCGCGGACCCGACCCGGGTTGAGGTGCGCGGACCCGACCCGGGTTGAGGTACGCGGACCCGACCCGGGTTGAGGTACGCGGACCCGACCCGGGTTGCGGGGACCCGCGGACCCGACCCGGGTTGAGGTACGCGGACCCGACCCGGGTTGAGGTACGCGGACCCGACCCGGGTTGAGGTACGCGGAGGTGCGCGGACCCGACCCGGGTTGAGGTACGCGGAGGTACGCGGACCCGACCCGGGTTGAGGTGCCCGAGGTGACCCGGACCCGACCCGGGTTGCGGACCCGACCCGGGTTGAGGTGCCCGCGGGTTGGAGGTGCCCGCGGGTTGAGGTGCCCGCGAGATGCCCGTCAGCCCACCACAACAGCATAATTGCAAAATTCTTTCATTGTCGCAATTCTGCCGACCCCGCACAAAAGCGCGCCCGCTCCGTCGATCGCGCGCCCCCTCGTTCGTCGTGACGGTAGTGGCAGGGCTCAGCCGGTCGAGACCGTCCGGGCGCCCTGCATCCCACCCGAAGGAGACACGACGATGCGATTCATCATCACCGCAGCACCTGGCACCAACGAGGCGAATGCGAAGGCGGATGGGCCTCCGGACGACGAGCTCTTCGCCGCGTACATGAAATTCAACGAGGAGATGATGAAGGCCGGCGTGCTTGTCGCGTCCGAGGGGCTCAACCCCGGCGGGGCCCGCGCCCGCGTCGGCATCTCCGGGGGAAAGCGCACCGTCCTCGACGGGCCCTTCGTCGAGACGAAGGAGCTGGTCGGCGGCTTCTACCTGATCGAGGTCAGCTCCAAGGAAGAGGCCATCGAATGGGCCTTGCGCTGCCCCGTCGGGTTCGGGAGCGACGATGTGCTCACGATCCAGCAGATGACCGAGCTCTCCGACATCCCCCCGCGGTTCAGGGAGATCATCGCCGACGTGGCGCCGACGTGGAGCGCGTCGTTCTCGAGGGCGCGGTAGGCCCAGCGACCGCACCCACGCTCACGCGGACGTCGCCGCAAGGGCGCTCCGCGATGTCGCACGAACACGGACCCGCACGGTCATGAGCGGAGCTCGATCTCCAGCGATGAGCTCCGCATCCCCGTCCGGCTCAAGGCGCCTGGAGCTTCTCCTTGACCCACCGCCCCGACTCGGTCAGCTGCCCATCTGACCACGGGCCGCCCGTGCTCGCCCCGGGCCTCAGCGCGGCGCAGGCCTCCGCCTTGTCGACGATGGACCAGTTGAGCCAGCTGATGTTGTTGCTGTTCAGGAAGTCGAGCCACCTCTGCGCCTCGCCGAGATCCAGCGTGCCGCTCCCGCTGGCGTCGCAGGTGCCCCACTCGGTCACGAAGAGCGGGAGCCCCGCGGCCATCGCGTTCGTCGCCTTGGTGCGCAGCGCACCTCTGTGCGTGTTGGCATAGAAATGCAGCGTGTAGGCGACGTTGTCGTCGCTCGTGATCGGGTTCCTGGCGGCCACGTCCACGTCCTGCGACCAGGTCGGCGTCCCGACGATCACGAGGTTGTCGGAGCCGGCGTCGCGGATCACGCCGATCACCTCCTCGGCATACGATTTCACCTCTGCCCAGCTCTCGTTGTCCGGCTCGTTGAAGATCTCGAAGATCACCGCGGGCTCGTCGCCGTACTCCGTGGCCATCTCCCGGAAGAAGCGCTTCGCTGCCTCCTTGTTCGGAGCCTGGGCCGCGTTGTGATCGTGCCAGTCGATGATCACGTAGATGCCCTTGGTGATGGCGGCGTTGACGATCGCTCGGACCTTGTTCTTCTCCGCCTCCGGGGTGTGGATGTAGCCGAGTCCCGACATGCTGACGGCCATCGCGGCGCGGACGATGGTCGCATCCCAGTCGTCCACGAGCGTGTTCACGGCGGAAGCGTTGTAGAACTTCGCTCCCTCCCAGATGCTCCAGAACATGCTCATTCCCTTGAGCTGGAGCTCTTCCCCGTACTCATCGACGACGCGGTTGCCCATCACGCGGAGGCGGCCGTGCCGCTCGACCGGCGTTCCGGTGGCCGGGCCTGTCCCGGTCGAGGTCGTCGAGGTCACGCCGCTGGAGCTGGAGGTCACGGCCGACGTGGAGGAATCGCCGCCGCCCATGCCGCCGGCGCCGCCGCCCGAGGAGGCGGACGTGGAGGTCACGGCCGACGTGGAGGAATCGCCGCCGCCCATGCCGCCGGCGCCGCCCGCGCCGCCGCCCGAGGAGGCGGACGTGGAGGTCACGCTCGACGTGGAGGAATCGCCGCCGCCCATGCCGCCGGCGCCGCCCGCGCCGCCGCCCGAGGAGGCGGACGTGGAGGTCACGCTCGACGTGGAGGAATCGCCGCCGCCCGAGGAGGCCGACGTGGATGCCACGGTGGATGCGTCGCCGCCGCCCGTACCGCCGGCGCCGCCCGTACCGCCGCCGCCGCCCGTACCGCCGGCGCCGCCCGTACCGCCGGCGCCGCCTGTGCCGCCGCCGCCGCCCGTTCCGCTGCTCGAGGACGTCGACGTCGACGTGGACGCGTTGCCGCCGCCTCCCGAGGACGTCGATGTCGTCGAGTCGCCGACCCCTGATGCCGAGTCCCCCGACGAGCCATTACAGCCGAGCAGCATCATCGCCGGCAGCGCGAGATGCAGAAAGCCGCGCGTCCACCTCGGCCCAGCGAACAGTCCAGTCGTCACATCGTGGCTCATTGTACTCTCCAAGGAAGGCTCTCGATCGAAGCGCCCTGCATCGAGCAAGGGGCGTCAAGCAGGCGCATCAGCAAAGAAGACAGCTTCGCTGCATAGCAGGCCCACCCCGAGGGGTGAAGGTAAAAGTGGGAGAGCCATCGACTCGGTCACACAGGTTGCACCGGCCGCCGGTCGCGCCGGTCGCGCCGGTCGCCGAGCGCGCCTGCCGACATCGGAGCGTGCCGGCCGGCCCGGCGATCCGAGGTCGCCGAGGCGCGCCTGCCCGGTCCCGCTCCTTCGCGCCTTCCTCGACCTGCCCGTGAAGCGCGCGCGCAGCCCGGCCCCTCATGGCGCGGGCGCCCGTGGCCCTATGCGCGGCGGAGGATCTCCTCCAGCGCGTGCTCCAGCCGGCGCTCGACCTCGGGGTCGTCGAGCACGGGCGTGATCTCCTCGGGCACCACGCGCGCGCGCATGATGATGCGCGCATAGATGAACGCATCGCGCGCGCTCGGAGCCTCCTTGTCGCCGAGACAGGAACGGAGCAGCTGGTAGGCTCTGCCCTTCACCACGCCTCCGTTGCGCGCGCGCGCTCGACCGTGGCAAGGATCCGGCGCACCGCGGCAGAGGCGGTCTCGTGCGCCGCCAGCGCGTCCCGCACGACGTGCGCCGCCCTGGCGGCGGCTCTCTCGTCGAGCGTGCCTTGCAGCACGCCCTCGGCGAGGCGGATGAGCGGGCTGATCTCGACCATGTCCCGCGCGAGGGAGCGCGTCGCCAGGGCGATCTCGGCGGCCGTCTCGGCCGGGGACGAGCGCGAAAGGAGCATCGCGTCCTCGGCCAGCTCCGCCACGATCGCGAACATGTCCCTGTAGCAGTCGACCGCCGCGCGCAGATCGGCCGGGCTCAGCGACGCCGGGGGCGCCTCCGGCAGCGTCGCCGCGGCGCTCTGCGCTTCGGCGATCACCGGAGCGATGGCCGCGAGCGCGTGCTCCAGCGTGCGCGCGGTCTGCTCGAACCGCGCGAGGCGCTCCTTCACGGTACGGCTCGGCGGCGGCGCGTCGCTCTCCAGAACCTCGATCCGCGCGCCGACCTCGGCGGCGAGCCGCTCGAGGCCCTCGAGCACGCGCGGACCGAACCCGCGGGGGACGACGTCGAGCACGCAGAACGAGCCGACCACGTGCCGGCGCACCCGGATGGGCACCCCCGCATAGGCGCGGATGCCGTAACGCTCGACGAGCTCCCTGGGCACGCGCTCGTCGTGCACGGCGTCCTCGACGAGGAGCGGGGCCTCGTGGCGGACCACGAGCTGACAGAAAGAGTTGCTCCGCGAGGTCGCGCAGCTCACGCACAGCTCCGGCGGCAGGCCGCGGTGCGCGCGGAACAGCTGGATGTGACGGACGATCAAGCTCACCAGCGCCATCGGCGCCTGGGCGAGCTCGGCCGCACGCTCCACACAGGAGTCGAGAATGACGTCCGCGTCGTCGCGCAGCAGCACCTGGTGCAGCTCGGCGAGGCGCGCGGGATCGTTCAGATCGGCCATGAGGAGGTGCTCTTGCTCGGGCGAGAGAGAGGGCGAGCGCCGATTCTGCCTCGAGCGCCGTCAGGAAGCAGCCGCGCTTTTCGCGGAGCTTGCCGCAACCGAGCGCTGGCGGCCGTACCCGCGGGCCGCGCCCGCCGGGCTCAGCCGGGCTCAGCCGATGTGTGGAGACACGACGTGCAGCCGATCCCCCGGGTCGTCTGCGGCTTCGCGCGGCCTGCCCCGGCTCACGCGCGCACCTGGACGACCGAGACGCCGAGCTGGCCGAGCACATGGCGGAGCGCGGCGCGCAGCGTGCTGAACGTGCGCAGCTCGCCGAGCTCGACGCCGAGGCCCACCAGCGTCCTGCTCACCGCGGGCGAGATGCCGGAGAGCGCGCACGTGGTCCCGAGCAGGCGGGTGGCCCGCACCAGCTTGAGCAGGTGGTTCGCGGTCGCCGTGTCCACGATGTCGACCCCGGTGAGGTCCACGATGGTGAACCGCGCCCTGCGCACGCTGACGGCCTCGAGGAGCGCGGTCATCATCTCGGCCGCGCGGACGCTGTCGACCACGCCGATGATCGGCATCGTGAGCACCCCGTCCCAGATCTCGATGATCGGCGTCACCAGGGAGTGAATGGTCCGCTGCTGGCGCTCGATGAGGTGCTGCTGCTCCTTCAACGCCAGCTCGTGGCGCCGCCGCTCCCGCTCGGCCGTGATGTCGGCCTGGATGGCCACGAAGCTCGTCACCTGGCCCGACGCGTCGCGCACCGGCGTGAGCGCCATGCGCATCCAGGCGCGCGCGCCGTCGCGCTCGGCCGGGAACTCGACCGAGATCTCCCGGCGCTCGGCGACCGCGCGCGCGAGCTGCTCGGCCGCGGCCGCGTCGGCGACGCTGCCCACGAGCCGCCGGAACGAGGCGCCCAGGAGCTCGGCCACAGGCCGCCCGGACAGGCGTGCGAAGGCGGCGTTCACGTACGTGACGGGCAGCTCCTCCTCGTCGCTCGCTGCGACGAGGATGCCCTGGGAGGCCGCGCCGATCGCCTGCTCCAGGAGCTGCCGGTCCCGCTCGGCGCGCCTCTTGTCCGTGATGTCCCGCGAGACGCCGACCGTGCCGAGCACCTCGCCTCCGGCGCCCCGCAGGGGGGATTTGACCGTGGTCAGCGTCCGGACCGCGCCGTCGTGGCGCGTGGCCGGCTCCTCGTCGATGACCAGCCGATCGCCGGTCTCGAACACGCGCTGGTCGTCCCTCACGTACTGCTGCGTGAAGTCAGGCTCGGTGCGCGGCGAGTCGACAAGGCCGTGGAGCTCGGCGTTGCTCATGCCGTAGAGATCGCGGAACGCCTTGTTGGCCCAGATCACCTTCGACCTCGGACCCTTGACGAGGACCATGTCCTCGATGACGTCGAGGATCTGTTGATAGACCTCCTCCGCGAGGAAGCTCCCGGCCGCGCTCGCCTGTCGGCCGGTGATGTCCTCGAAGACGCCGTACGCCAGGTCGTCTCGGCCGTACGTCGACGCGCGGAGCGAGAGCAGGCGCGTCGAGCCGTCGCCGCGGAGCACGCGACACTCGAGGTCTGCCGTCGAGGGGCCGGGGAAGAGGCCGCCGAGCGTCGAGCGCACCTGCGCGCGATCCGTCTCGACGACGATCTCGTCGAGCGACTTGCCGCTGAGATCCAGGGCGGACCGGCCGAGCGCCCGCGCGCACGCCGCGTTCCACTTCACCAGGCGGCCCTCGGCCGTCACGACGCAGAAGGGGTGCTGGCAGGCCTCGAAGAACAACTCGAAGGAAGGGTGCGCGGTCGGTTGCGTGTTCATAGACCTCGCTCGCTGGGGCAGACTCACCCACAGGGCTGTGCTGTTCCGCGGCGCATCGAACGCCACAGGCACGATGGGATCGATGCGCCTGTCCCCGTTTATACCAGCAGGCCCTCGCTTCGATAGAATCATTTATAATGTCGGCAGATACGTTCTCGTCGTATTGCCGATATCACCAGTATCGCCGGCATCACCGGCATCACCGGTGTTCCCGATCAGTTCCTGACGTAATGCGAGGGCGCGCTCGTCCTGTGTCGAGGCGCCGGCCACACCGCGTCGCGGTCGCCCGTCCGCGAGGGCGCGTCCGCGCTGGACACGCTCGTCGCGAGGTCCATGCGTCGCGCTGCGCCACGCCGGGACGGAGCTCCGCGCCGCCTGCCGGCTTTCTCCTCCAGCATGTCGTCAGACCCGAGCCGAGGTGTGCGCACCTGACAGGTCGAGTGCTCCTGCGTCGATCTCGACTGCCGCTCTCGTCCCCGTGGTCATCTGCGCTCCTTGATCTCCCAGGCTTCAACTACGCGCTTGCGGCGCCTCGGCCCTGCTGCGCCGGCGAGGATTCGCCCGCATCTCTCGGCGCGCCCGCGGAGCGCGGTCGCCGGGCTTCGGATCTCCCCGTCACGGAGGGAGGCCCCCCTTTTTGGTGCGGCAGCAACTTTCCTGTGCCATGGTCGAGGTGTGACTGGCCGCTTCTTGCCGGGTCGGCGGGCGGGGGCAGCGCATGGTAAACCCCGGCGTGCACCTGGTGACGAGGAGGCTTCCTGATGAGCAGCGCGGCAGAGGCCGTTCGGCGGTTACCTGTACAGCTCGACAGAGACCACTTTCTGCGGCAGCTCCTGCGCGAGCTCGCCGGGACGTTGCAGGAGGTCGTCGGCCTCGAGCAGGCGTCGGGCTTCGTGAGCATCGTGGGCCAGAAGATCGGCGACAGGCTCAACGAGGAGTACCGGTCGGGGCTTCAGGCGCCGACGCTCACACGCGAGCAGGTCACCCAGGTGCTTGTGGACCTCAAGCGGCGGATCCAGGGGGATTTCTACGTCATCGAGGAGAGCGAAGAGAAGCTCGTGCTCGGCAACCGCGCGTGCCCGTTCGGCGAGCTGGTGAAGGACCGACAGGCGCTGTGCATGATGACATCCAACGTCTTCGGCGTCATCACCGCAGAGAACCTGGGTTATGCGCGCGTGGTCATCGAGGAGGCGATCGCCCAGGGGCACGCCGGCTGCCGCGTCGTCGTGCACCTGAAGCCGTCGCCCGACGCCGACGGGCAGGCCGGTCAGGTGTATTTCAAGGGATAAGCGCGCTGCATGGTGATGCTCAGCTTCGGCCAGCTCGCCGATGTGCTGCCCGAGCCTGTGCTGCTCGTGTCGACCGACGGGCTCGTCGTCGCCGCGAACCAGCGCGCCCGCAAGGAGCTCGGCGGCGCGAGCGAGGGCCAGCCCCTCTTCGCGCTCTGCTCTGATGCGCGGGAGCACGTCGAGGGATTGCTGAGGCGCAGCGCGCGCGTGCGCCAGCCGACGCTCGGCACGCTCACGCTCAACGAGGGGCGCCGTTATCGTGTCGAGGGCGCGGTCGTGCGCCCTTCGTCGGAGGGCTCACCGGCGATCGTGATGCTCCGCCTCGTGCACGAGCAGGCCGCGCTGGCGGCGTTCGTGGAGCTCAACCGCACGCTCGAGCACCTGCGGCGGGAGATCACGGCCCAGCGGCGCGCGAGCGGGGAGCTCGACCGGCAGCGCGAGTGGCTGCGGGTGACCCTCGTCAGCATCGGAGATGCGGTGATCGCGACCGACGTCGGCGGGCGTGTCGTCTTCATGAACCCCGTGGCGGAGCAGCTCACCGGCTGGACCGAGGGCGAGGCGACCGGCCGGCCGGTGGACGAGGTGTTCCACGCCATCCACGAGACGACGCGAGAGCCGATCGAGAACCCCACCGGGCGGGTGCTGCAGGAAGGGAGCATCGTGGGCCTCGCCAACCACACCCTGCTCGTGGCGCGGGGCGGCGCCGCGACGCCCATCGACGACAGCGCGGCGCCCATCCGCGACGCGAGCGGCGAGATCATCGGCGCCGTGCTCGTCTTCCGCGCCATCGCGGAGCGCCGCGCGCTCGAGCGCCTCGCCGAGCAGCGCCTCGCGGACCTCGTCCTGGCCGACCGCCGGAAGAACGAGTTCCTCGCCATGCTCGCGCACGAGCTGCGCAATCCGATGGCCGCGATCCTCACGGCCTCGACCCTGCTGAGCGCGCCCGACGAGGACCCGGGGGCGGTCACGTTCGCCGCTGCGGTCGTGGAGCGCCAGGTCCGCCACATGGCGCGGCTGGTCGACGACCTCCTGGACGTCGCGCGGATCAGCCAGGGGAAGATCACGCTCCGCGTGGAGGTCGTCGACGTCTCGCTCGTGCTCCAGCAATCCGTCGAGACAAGCCGCCGGCCGATCGAGGCGGGCCGGCACGAGCTCCACGTCTCCATCGCCGGGGGCCTGCCAGCCGTGCAGGGGGACGCCACGCGCCTGGAGCAGGTCTTCGGCAACCTGCTGAACAACGCGGCGAAATACACGCCGCCGGGCGGCCACATCTGGCTGTCGGCGCGCGGCGACCATGACGGGGTGGTCGTCTCGGTGCGCGACAACGGGGGCGGCATCGCTCCGGAGCTCCTGCCGCATGTCTTCGAGGTCTTCGTCCAAGGCGACCAGTCTCTGCACCGTTCCCGGGGCGGGCTCGGCGTCGGCCTCGCGCTGGTCAAGCGCCTTGTCGAGCTGCACGGGGGGTCGTGCTCGTGCGCGAGCGCGGGCGTCGGTCAGGGAGCCGAGTTCATCGTGCGCCTCCCGGCGCTACGCGGCGAGGGCGCGGCGGTCGGCGCGCGCGAGCGCGAGCGCGAGTCGGCAATGCGCGCGGCGCGCCTGCGCGTCGCCGTGGTGGACGACAACCACGATACGGCCAACCTGCTCGCCGTTTCCCTGAAGCGGTGGGGTCACGACGTCGTGGTCGCGCACGACGGGCACGCGGCGCTGGAGCTGGTGCGGGAGCACAGGCCGGACGTCGCGGTGCTGGACATCGGCCTGCCGGGGATCGATGGATACGAGCTCGCGCGGCGGCTGAGGGGCGAGGCGTCGCTCGATCGGTGCATGCTCATCGCGGTGTCCGGCTACGGCCAGGACGCCGACCGACAGCGCGCCATCGACGCCGGGTTCGATCACCACCTGCTGAAGCCGGTCGAGCCGGCGGCGCTCATGCAGCTGCTCGCGAGGGGGATGCCGTCCGGCGGCTCTGCGCCGTAGGCGCCCGGGCGCCGGAGAGGGCGACCAGAGAGCGCCGGCGAGCCGGCCACGGCGGGAGCGCCGGGCGGCGGAGGGCTCGCCATCACTCCATTAGAGCGTTTTCGAGTGGGACTCTGGAGCGTCTGCCCTGTGCCCCACCCGCCCTTCGTGCCGACGAAGCGAGTCGAGCTCTCGAATGGTGGCAACCGCGGTGAGCAGCGAGAAGACGTCCACCATCAGGTGAATTGGGTTTGCCATGGCGGTGACAAGTAATCTTGGCGCGCGAGTGAGATTCAGGGCATCGCGCGCCGAGGCGTCGCCGGCGACGTACGCAACCACTGCCGCCAGCTCGTCGACGCGCCCAGGTTCGACTACTTCGGTCAATGAGTGGCGCGCGATGCTTAGCTGTTCGCGTATCCAGGGGAGCGAATGCTTCAGCGCCGCTTTGCGCCAGAGCAAACGCGCCTGACGACTGGTCGAGCGAACGGATGTAGTCGCGACCGTCACGTCTCGGTGACCGCTGCGCTCGACCATCGCCGGAGCATAGCGATCGTTTGCGAACGGTTGCGCGGCCAGCCTGGGCGATAGGCGCGCCGTGAGCTCGAAGTGCACCCGCTCTTCCAGGCGGTCCGCGAGCGGTAGTGAGTAGTAGTCCTGCAGTAAAGGCAGCGCGAACACCGGGTTCACGTGCGCCCCCCACAGACCGTCGTGGAGCTTGGCCTGACCTACCCAGCGCGTGACCCGCTGCTGCAAGTAAAACAGGTCCGGCACCTGCTCGAGCGGAGTGCCCTGCAGCTCGAGCTCGGTGATCCAGCTGCGCACCGAGCGCACGTGGCTGTGACAAAGGTCCTGGCGCACGACGCGACTCGCGGACGGCCGCTGGAGCAAGCTTCCGGCGAGCTCGTCTGCGGACAGCGAAGGGTCGCTCTGCTTACGCCGGTACACCTCGCCGAGTAGCCCGTGTACGCCGATTTCGCCGCCCGGGAAGACGGCGTCTTTCATGTCCCACGCCGAGAGCATGCCCTCGGTGAACTTTACGTGGCTCTGCACGCTGCTTCGCAGATCGCTGCGCTCGTCAGGCTCCAGTCGCTCGTACGGCAGCCCCAGCATCTTGGCGATCGACCCGCCGACCATGAAATCCGAATGGTCCTCGGGCGCTCTGATGTAGCCCGTGACATGTCCGGGAGCCCCGAGCGCGTCCAGCATCGACATCACCAGCCGACTATCTTTGCCGCCGGTCACGGCCACACGCATCGGCGCGGGCGAGCTGCACACGTCGGCCATGCGCTGCTTGGCTGCCAGCGCGTGCGACTGCCAGTCCACCGCGCCGCGCGCGCGCCTCCTCTCCACGGGTTGACGCGTGGTGCGCTCCACGCGTCCGTCGCGGTTCAGCCGGATGGATTCGCATGGAGCGAGCAGCTCGATGCCTCGGACAGCCGTGCCTCCGGTGCAGAACGGGTAACCTAGATGAACAAGCCGGGCAATCGAGCTCAGGTCCACCTGCAGCTCGAGGCCCTGCCTCGCCCGCAGCAGCCAGAGCGGCCGGCAACGATTGGAGACCGCCGTGTACGCTGAGTTGCAGTCGACATACACGTGCTCTGTCCCCGCTGCCGAGCTGACCGCCAGCAGCGCGGTCTCGTCGCCCGCGATCGCCGACCATTCGCCGTCCACGGTCGCGCACGCCTCCAGCAAGTCGCGCAAGGAGGGCGGCGCCGTCAGCGAGCCTGTTCGCGCCAGCATGTATCCGGAAAGTGCGGAGATGGCTTGAGGGCTACTCGTGACCGTTTCGTGCCAGGCCACTCGGTCGTACTCGTAGACGCGCGCAGCCAGGTTGCCCGCCGACCAGGCGAACGTGCGCTGCGGCACGCGCGGAAGAGCGTCGGCAGCGTCGGCTAGAATGGCGTCTGGCGATATGGCGCTGTGGGACGCGACGCCGCAGTACGTCAAACTCATGTTCGGAGTCTAACACAGTCCAGACCTTCAGGGTGCGCTGAGCGCCTCTCGCGCGGTCCCGCCGGCTCCTTGCCATCGCACCTCAGGCGCTCGCGTCACTTCGCCTTGCGCCTGGCCGGCCGCGCCGGCGGCTCCGGCGCCTTCTCGGGCCGCGCGGCCAGGGCCACGACGCGGCCGAGCTCCTCGCGGAGCGCGTCCGCCTTGCCGGCGCCGAGCCGCTCGCGGACGTGCTTCTGGGTCCGCTCCCACAGCGGGAACGCCGCCTCGATGGCGCGCTCGCCCTGGCGCGTGAGGAAGATGAGGCGGACGCGCGCGTCGTCGGGCGCGCGCGCCACCCGGAGCAGGCCCGCCTTCTCCAGCGGCACGAGGTTCCTCGTGAGCGTCGTGCGATCCATGACGAGCCCGTCCGCGAGCGCGCCGAGCTTCACGCCCCCGTCGCCGCACGTCGCGACCGCGACGAGCATCGTGAGCTGCGTCGCCTGGAGCCCCGAGGGCCGCAGGCTCTCGTCGTAGAGCCGCGTGAGCGCGCGCGACGCGCGACGCACGCGCACGAGGGCGCACTGGCTCGCGATGATCTCGGAGGCCCGGGCAAAATCAACCACAAGTGTGTATGTACACTATTTCGAGCCGGCCTGCCATTTCGGACATCCCGAACTGCTTGACATCTGTTCAGGTGCAGGTACACCTACTTTCACGATGCGGGGCGGCATTCCCCGCTCGATCGCTGGCTCGGCGCCGGGGTTCTCAAGACCCCGGCGCGCTCTGACCGATCCGTCGATGGATCGCTGCCCGGGCCGCGGCGGTGGTGAGGTGCGCACCCGTGGTGCGCATTTACGTGTAGCTACACTTATTTCGACAGCCCGGACCGCGCGGCGGTGAGGGACGCACGACGTGCGTCGTCGCGCGCGCGGGTCGGCTGCGTGGAGAGGACCCATGGGCGAGTACTTCGTCGTTCCCTACTGCGTGAAGTTCGAGGACAGCATGGCTTATGGGAGCCATCACTACCTCACCAACTTCCGCTTCCAGTGCATCGCGCGCGAGACGCTCTACTTCGCCGAGGCCGCGGACGGCACGCTCCCGTACGAGGACGATCGCGCGGCGATCCGGCTGCTCACCACCGAGGGCTACAGCCGGAACCTGGCGCCGGTCCGCGTGGGCGAGCGCGTCGCGATCTTCATGACCCTCGGCGCCGTGACGCGCTCGAGCGCGTACGGCTACTTCCGCACGGTCCGCTTCGACGGCGAGCCCGTGGCGTGCGGCTACCAGCGGATCGTCGCCGTCTCCGCGACGAGCGACGAGCTCGCGCCGCTGTCCAGGTCGGTGACGATGCACGTCGGGGCCCTCGACGAGCAGGTGCCGCACCAGCGCTTCGTCGAGCTCGCCCTGCGCGGCGGCTCCGCGCTGCGCGAGCTCTTCCCCGAGCACCTCCTCCGGCACGCCGTCGAGGTCGCGCGGGAGCCGCTGCACGCGTCGCGCCCGCACCGCACGCAGTGGAGCGCGGCGGGCGCGGCGGGCGCGGCGGACGAGCGCGCGCGGGAAGGGGACCCCGCGGGCGAGGGCCGCGGCGGCGCCGCGAAGGTCGCGCTGCTCCTGCCCGGCCAGGGCTCGTTCGACCTCCGGCTGCTGCGCGCGCTCCACGCCCGCTTTGACGCCGCGCGCGCGGCCGTCGCCGCGGCCGAGCCCGCGGCGCGAGCGCTGCTCGGCGCGTCGCTCGCGGCGCTCGTGGCCGCCGGCGAGGCGGAGGCGCGGGGCGCCCTCGAGGCGTGCGCCGACCTCGATCAGCTCGGCATCCTCGTCCAGGACTACGTCGCGGTCGCGCTGCTCCGGTCCGCCGGGCTCGAGCCGGACGTCGTGGCGGGGCACAGCCTCGGGGAGATCGCCGCGCTGGCGGCAGGGGGGACCTTCTCCCTCGCGACGGCCGCGGAGATCGTGTGCCGGCGGGTGCTCGCCCTCCGCGGCGCGCCGCCCGGCCGCATGCTCGCGGCGCACACCGGCGCCGAGCGGCTGCGCGACGAGGTGCAGGCGCTCGGCCGGGACGACGTGTTCGTCGCGGTGGCCAACGCGGCCGACCAGGCGGTCGCCTCGGGCACGGCGGACGGCATCGCGGCGCTGGAGCGGCGGCTCGAGGGCGCCGGCGTCCGCGCGACCGTGCTCGCGAGCCGGTACGCCTTCCATTCGCCCCTGCTCGCAACGGCGGTCGGTCCGTTCGCGCGCGCCGTCGGGCGCGCCGGCGCGGCGCGGCCCGCGCTGGCCACGTACTCGCCGATCGACCGCGTTCACTACGGCGAGGGCCCGCTCGCGCCCGCGCGCCTGCTCCCCATGCACCTCGTGACGCCGCTCGACTTCGGAGCGGCCGTGCGCGACCTCCACGCGGCGGGCTGCCGCACCTTCGTCGAGTGCGGCGGCGGCGGCACCCTGACCGCCCTCGTGCGGCGGAGCGCGCCGCCGGGGCCCGACCTGCGCGTGATCGCGACGTTCCGCGCCGGAGAGGACGTGGTGGCCGAGCACCGGCGCGCGGTCGAGGCGCTGCGCGCCGCTGGACATGCGCTGACGGCGGTCGCGCCGCTCGCCGAGGAAGCTCGGGACGACCGCGGCCCGCGCGGAGACGCCGCGCCCGCGAGCGCCGCGATGCCCGCCGGCGCCGCGCCGCCCGCGACCCCCGCCGCGCCCGCGGCGACCCCGGACGGCGACGACGCCTCCACGGCGGGCGCGACCCCGATCGCGATCGTGGGCATGGGCGCGGTGCTGCCGGGGTCCGGCGGCGTCGACGCCTACCTCGCGCAGCTGCGCGCGGGCACGTGCGGGATCACCGACACCGGCGCGCGACACCCGGAGCTCGCGACCGATTTTCTGAACCCCGACCGCGCCGCCGACAAGACCTACAGCCTGCTGGTCGGCACGGTCGACGCGCTCGGGCCGTACGCCGAGCGGACCGGGTACGACGCGCCCACCCTCGAGCGGCTACCCAAGACGGCCCGCATGCTGGCGTGCGCGCTCGCCGAGGCCAGGTCGCAGGCGGCGGTGCTCCGCGACGGCGCGCCGCTGCGGATCGCGTGCCTCCTCGGGTCCACGGCGGACGGCTCGATCGAGCACGACGAGGCGACGCTGCTGCTCGGCGTCGAGCGGGCGCTCGCCGGTATCGCCGCCGGCCCGGCGGACAGCGCGGCCGTGGCGGAGGCGCTCGCGGGCGAGCTCGGGCTCGACGCCGAGCGGCGCGCGGCGTGCCGCGGCCACCTCGAGCCGCTCGCGCGCGTCGTGCGCGACGTCGTGCGCGAGGGCGTGCACACCGTCGTCGTCGACGCGGCCTGCGCGTCGTCGATGCACGCGGTGCACCTCGGCGCCGCGATGCTGCGCCGCGGCCTCGCCGACGTCGTGATCGCCGGCGGCGCCTACCAGCCCGGCCCGACCAACGCGTGCCAGTTCTCGCAGTTCGGCGGGCTCTCCGCGACCGGCAGCCGCCCGTTCGACGCGTCGGCCGACGGCGTCGTGTTCGGCGAGGGCGCCGCCGTGGTCGTGCTCGAGCGGCTCGACGATGCCCAGGCGCGGGGCGATCGCGTCGACGCCGTGCTCCTCGGCAGCGGCGTGTCGAGCGACGGCCCGAGCCCGTCGGTCACGGTGCCGCAGAGCCGCGGGCAGAGCCTGGCCATGCGGCGCGCCTACGAGCGCGCCGGCGTCGCGCCGCGATCCGTGCAGTACGTCGAGGCGCACGCGACCGCGACGCCGGTCGGCGACGCCACCGAGTTCCAGGCGCTGGCCGAGGTGTTCGCCGGCGACGAGGGCGCGCCGCGCATCGCCCTGGGCAGCGTCAAGTCGCTGCTCGGCCACACGGGCTGGACCGCCGGCGTCGCGTCGCTCATCAAGGTCGTGCTCGCGATCCGCGAGCGCACGCTCTTCGCGCAGCACGGCTTCAAGGCGCCGAGCGGGCGCATCGACCTTCCGCGCTCGCCGTTCGCCATCTCGACGGCGGCCGCCCCGTGGACCGCCGACGGCGCCCGCCCCCTGCGCGCCGCGCTCGACAGCTTCGGCTTCGGCGGCACCAACGCCCACCTCATCGTCGAGGAGCACCGGCCCGGCCGCCACGCGCCGCGGCCGCGGCCGCGCCATGAGGCCCGCGCGCTGTGCGTCGTCGGGCTGGGGGCCGTGTTCCCCGGCGCCGTCGGCGCGCCCGCGGACACGCCCTCGGACGTCCTCGCGTTCGACGAGCGCGCGCTCCGGCTGCCGGCCCGCGCGCCGGTCCTCCCGGACGCCCTCGAGGCCATGGACCCGACGCAGCTGCTCGCGGCGATGGCCGCGGAGAAGGCGCTCGCGGCGCTGCCCGCGCGCGAGCTCGGCGAGCGCATCGGCGTCGTCGTCGGCCACGAGGGCAAGACGCGCCGCGGCGCGCGCGCGAACGAGCGGCTCTTCGCCGACCGCGTGGCGCGGGCGCTCCGCGCGCGCGGCGTGAGCCCCGCGCTGGCCTCCGCGACGGTGGGCGCGCTCCGCGCCGGCTCGCCAGCGACGGGGCCGTACACGCAGCCGGGCAACATGCCCAACGTCATCTCCGGGCGCGTCGCCAACGTCTTCGGCCTGCGCGGGCCGAACTTCGTCGTCGACACCTCCGCGACCTCGCTGCTCGACGCGCTCGCGGCCGCCGATCTCGTGCTCGACGAGGACTGCGAGGTCGTGCTGGCCGGGGCCGTCAACGCGTTCAGCGACGATGTCGCGCGCGGCGCGTCCGCGACCCGTGACCCGCGGCCGGTGGGCGAGGCGGCGCTGCTCGTCGCGCTGTGCACCGAGGACACCGCCGCGCGCCACGCCTGGCCGGTGCTCGCGCGCCTCCACGTCGCCCCAGGCGCCGGGGCGGCGGAGGGCGGCCTCGCCGGCCGCGAGCTCGTCGTCAACGACCCGCGCGGCCCGCGCGCGCGGCTGCGCGGAGCCGAGGGCGCCGTCGAGCTCCTCGAGGCGATCCGCGACGCGCGCGCGCACGGCGCCGCCGTCGTGCGCTGGCCCTCGGACGCCCGCGCCGTCCACGTCGCGCCCCCCGAGGGGGTGCGCGTCGCGCCGGCGCCCCCGCCCGCGCCCTCGGGCTTCGCGACGGGCACGCCGATCCACCGCTACGTCCCCGAGATCGCGCGCGTGCCGGCGACGGGGCCCGCGGCGCGCGTCCCGTCCCGCGTCCTCTACGTCTGCACCGACGCGGCGCTGGCCGCGGACGTGCGGCGCGCCGCCCGCTCCGCCGAGGAGCGCGCGCGCGTCCTCGAGCTCGCCGGCGAGGCGGCGCCCGACGCCGCGCCCGGGGCCCCGCGCGATCTCGCGGCGCCGGGATCCGAGGCCGGCGGCGGCGGGGGGCCGTCGATCGACGCCCGCGACGAGCAGCGCCTGAGCGCGTCGCTCGTGGCCCTCGCGCCCGACGATGTCGACGCGGTCGTCGTGCTCACCCGCGCCGGAGACGCGCGCGCGTTCCTCGACGGCGCGCCGGGCTCGTACCGGCCGGCGCTGCGCGCGCTGTTCGGCGCGGCGCGCCGCTACTACGACGCCGTGGCGCGCGGCGACGTGGCCTTCGCGGCCGTCGTCGTCGGCGCGGTCGACCCGGCTGGGCGGCTCGCGCCGGCGAGCGGCGCGGTCGGCGGCTTCGTGAAGTCGCTGGCGCGCGAGCTCCCGGGCGGCGACGTGCGCGTCGTCCACACGGACGCGCAGGGCACCGCCGCGGCGCTCGGCGCGCTCTTCGAGGAGTGGCGCCGCGCCCGGCCGGCCGCTCCCGAGGAGGTGGTCGAGCTCGGCGGCGTGCGGCACGTGGTGCAGCTCGCCCGCGCCGCCTCGGAGCTGACCCCGCGCGCGGCCTCTCCGCTCGGCCCCGGCGCGGTCGCGATCGTCACGGGCGGCGCGCGCGGCATCACGGCGCAGTTCGTCGAGGGCCTGCTCGACCGCTTCGGCTGCCGCGCCGTGCTCCTCGGCCGCTCGCGGCTGGAGGACGCCCCCCCGCGCACGGTCGCGATGACCGACGCGGAGCTCGACACGTACGAGCGGGAATTCTACGCCGAGGCGCTGCGCGAGGGCCGGGGCGTGCGGATGCCCGCGCTGCGCGAGCGCTACGCGCGCATCCGGTCGGCGCGCGAGGCGCACCGCGTCCTCTCCCACCTGCGCGCGCGGGGCGGCAGCGTCGACTACCACGCCGCCGACGTGACGAGCGGCGCCGACGTCGATCGCGCCGTGGCCGCTGTCGCCGCCGCCTACGGCCGGGTCGACCTGATCGTGCACGGCGCGGGCATCCAGGTGTCGAGCCGCCTCACGTCGAAGTCGCTCGAGCTCTTCGAGCGGATCGTCGACACGAAGCTCGCGGGCCTCGGCCATCTCCGGCGCGCCCTCGCGCGCCACCTGCCCGCCGCCCGCCCGCACGTCCATCTGGTCACCTCGGCGTTCAGCGTGCTCGGCAACGACGGGCAGCCCGACTACGGCGCGGCCAACGAGGCGCTGAACCGCGCCGCCGCGTACTTCGCGGCCGAGGCGGACGCCGGCCCGTGGTCCAGCATCGCGTGGCTCGGCTGGAACGGCGTCGGCATGACCGCCGGGTCGGAGTACAGCGCGCTCGGCGCGGCGCGCGGGCTCCGGGGCATCGAGCCCGAGGAGGGGAGGCAGATCTTCCTCGATCTCGTGGCCGAGCGCCCCGCCGGCGCGGCCCACGTCCTGCTCACCGACAGCGAGATCGAGCGCTTCGCCCCGCGCATCGCGGCGGCGGGCGCGCCGACGCCGCGCATCGCGCCGGCGAGCCCGCCGGACCGCACGTGGACGATCGATCCGCGCGTCGATCCGTGGCTCTCCGACCACCGGGCGCGCTCGAGCGCCGTCGCGGCCGGCGCGTTCCTCGTCGAGCTGGCCGTCCGGCACGCGCTCGCGACGGCGGACGGCGGCGCGCTCGTCCGCGAGGTCCGCGACGTGCGCTTCCGCGAGTTCCTGCGCCTGCCCGACGACGCGGCGCGCGAGGTGCGCACGGTGACGACCCGCCACGAGCGGCTCGCCGGCGGCCGCGCCGCGTGCGCCGTCGAGGTGCGCGGCGACTTCGTCCACAGGTCGGGCGTGGTCCTCCGCGCGGGCGTGGTCTTCGCGACCTGCGTCGTCGAGCTCGGCGCGCTCGACGCTCGCCGCGACGCCCTCGCCCCGCGCCACGCCGGGCGCGTCGAGGGGCCGGCGGTCCGCGATCCGTACGCGAGCCCCGGCGCGCCGCTCCGGCACGCGGGCTGGTTCGATCACCTCGGCACCGTCGTGCTCGGGGACGCGCTCAAATCGGCCCGGTTCCGCGCCCCGAAGGACGGCGCCCTCGGGCGGCTGCGCGCGGCCGCCACGCCGTTCCTCCTGCTCGACGCCCTCCTGACGCTCGGCACCCTGCGCCGCGACGAGGCGGGCGCGTTCCCGGTGTGCGCCGCGGGCGGCGTCGACCGCATCCGCTTCGGAGCGGCCGCGAACGACCTCGCGATCCGCGACGCGGGCGGCGCGGTCCGGCTCGTCGCCGCGGTCCCGGCCGCGGCGGGCGATCGCGTCCTCGGCGCGTGGGCGCAGGCGCTCGATCCGTCGGGCGGCGTGCTGCTCGACGTCGAGGGGCTCGAGGGGCTCGTGGTGGGCCGCGTCGCCGTGGACGCGCGCAGTGCCGCGCCGGCGTCGCTGCCGCTGGGGGCGTCGTGACGCCGCCGCTCGCGATCGCGGTCGTCCGGGCGGACGAAGGCACGGCGGCGCGCCTCGAGCCCTACCTGACCGCCGGCGAGCGCCGCGCGTGCGCCGGCCAGCGCGTCGCTGCCCGCCGGGCGCAGTCCGCGTGCGCGCGCGTCGCCGCGAAGTGGCTGCGGCTGGAGCTCGCCGCCGGCCGCGGCGCGCCGCTTGTCTCGCTGGACGCGGCCGCGCTCGCGGCGCACAGGCCGGCGGACTACCTCGCCTGCGCGATCACGGGGCCCGGCGGCGGTCCTCCGCGCTTCGACGACGGCGCGTTCGCGCTGTCGCTCTCCCACGCGGGCGACCTCGCGGCGGCGGCGGTCACCACGGCGCGCGCCGTCGGCGTGGACGTCGAGCGGGTCGAGGCGCGCGCGGCGGTCTTCGCCGACGAGCACTTCACGCCGCGCGAGCGCCGGGGGCTCGCGCGCGGCGTCGCGGCGGGGGTCGATCGCGCCGCGCTCGAGACGCTGCTCTGGAGCGCGAAGGAGGCGCTCTACAAGACGGGGGCGCTCGATCTTCCCGCCCGGTTCTCCTTCCGGGACATCGACATCGCGCTCCCGCCGGGAGGCGAGCGCCTGGCGCCGCCCTCCGTCCGCGCCTTCGCGCTGACCGCGCGCGGCGGGCAGTTCTTCGGCCGGGCCGTGCTGACCGGTGCGTTCGCGCTCGTCGCGACCGTGCCGGTCCCTCCGGTCGCCGCTCTGGGATGAATGGCTCTCACAACCACGAGGTTTCGACGATGCAAGCTCAAGATCTCCTCGAACATGTTCGCTCTGTCTTCGTGCGCATGACGCGCTACCCCGACGAGGTCGTCGTCGCCGACGCCGACCTGGAGCAGGACCTCGGTATCGACTCCGTGAAGCGCGGCGAGATCCTCGCGACGCTGCGCGCGGATTTCGGCCTCGCGGAGGCGCTCAAGGCGAAGCCCGACGAGCTGCGCACGGTGGCCCGCGTCAGCGACTTCCTCTCGCGCACGCTCGCGGCGCACTCCGACGCCGCGCCGTGGACCGACGTTGCGGGGGGCGGGAGGCATGGGAATGGCCACGCGGGGCTCGCCGGGCACGCCAACGGCCACGCGGAGCCCATCGGGCACGCCAACGGCCACGCTGCGGGCGATGGCGCGGCGAGCGGCGCCGCCCAGCCGGCGGGCGTGACGGCGAGGCCGTCGCCGGAGTCAGGGGGCGAGGCGCTCCGCGTCGCTGTCCAGGCGCTCGCGGACGTGACGCGCCACCCCGTCGCGCTGCTCGTCCCCGACGCGCTGCTCGAAGAGGACCTCGGGCTCGACCGCCGCCGCCGTGACGAGGTCCGCGCGCTCCTCCGGCAGCGCGGCGCCCTGCCGGACGCCCTCGCGGGGGCGCTCGACGAGGCCCGCACGGTCGGCGGCCTCGCGCGCCTCCTCGGCGCGACGCCGCCCGCGCCGACCGCGCAGCTCGCCGCGGCGCGCGCGCCGGCGGCTCCCGTCGCGCAGCGCGCGAACCCGGCTCCTCTGGCCGCGCTCGCGGGCAAGACGGTCCTCGTGACCGGATCGAGCCGCGGGCTGGGCCGCGCCATCGCGACGCAGCTCGGGCGCGCCGGCGCGCGGGTCGTCATCAACAGCTTCCACTCGCGGGACGACGGCGACGCGATCGCCGACGAGATCCGCGGCGCCGGCGGCGACGCGGTGCACGTCTGGGGCTCGGTCGCCAACCCCGCGCACGTCGACAACCTCTTCGAGGCGATCGCGCGCGAGGTGGGCGAGCTGCACCACTTCGTCAGCAACGCGTCGAACGGCCGGTTCGGCCCCCTCGAACAGACGACCCCGGAGCACTGGGAGCTCGCCTTCCGCACGAACGTCATCGGCTATCACCAGTGCGCCATGCGCGCGGCGCGCCTGATGGAGCGCCACGGCGGCGGGCGGATCGTCGCGCTGTCGTCGAACGGGTCGTCGCGGTACCTGGAGCACTTCGGCGCCATGGGCGCCGTGAAGGCCGCGGTGGAGTCGCTCACGCGCGCGCTCGCCGTCGAGCTCGCCCCGCGGAACGTGCAGGTCAACTGCATCTCCGCCGGGCCGATCTACGGCCACGTGACGAGCAGCTACCCGGATCACGAGCGGATCCTCCCTTACTGGGAATCTCGCACGCCGGGCGGCCGGCTCTGCACCGAGGAGGACGTCGCCGAGGCCGTCCTGCTGCTCCTGTCGGACGGGGCGCGGAGGATCAACGGCGCGACCCTCACCGTCGACGGCGGGGGCTCGCTGTGCATCTGACGGCTGCGATGGTGGGCGCCGGCCTGGTTCCTGCGCGCGGAATCTCGCGTGAGCTCGCGAAAGCTCCCTTTCAGACAGCGGAGAAGGAGGAATCATGATTGCCAATCTCTATCGGCAGCCCCCGGGCCCGGGCCCGCTGGCCAGCCTGCGGTACCTGGCGAATTTCAGGACCGGCGACATGCGTCATTACGAGCACCTCTTCGCGCGGTACGGCGACGTCGTGCGCCTGCGGGCGCCCGGCGCCGAGGACTTCGTCATGGCGTTTCACCCGAACGACATCGCGCATGTCCTCCGCGCGAACATCCGGAACTACCCCAAGGGCAAGCGGTATCACGAGCTCGCCCACGTGCTGGGCTGGGGCCTCGTGAACAGCGAGGGCGAGCTCTGGCGGCGCCAGCGCCGGCACGTGCAGCCCCAGTTCAACCACGCGAACACGCTCAAGCTCGTGCCCATCATCGTCGACCACATGGAGGCGGCGCTGCGGCGCTGGGACGCCCAGCCGGGGGAGTTCGAGCGCGACATCAACGACGACATGATGGACGTGACGTTCGGTATCGCGGGCGAGGCGTTCTTCGGCGCCGCGCTGCAGGCCCACACGGACACTGTCCGCGAGGCGTTCAAATACGCGCTGTCGATCGCGCTCAACCGGATGTACTCCCTGGTCAACCCGCCCCTGTCCTGGCCGCTGCCCAGCCACCTGCGCTTCCGTCGGGCCATGGACCGCGTGCACACCGTGATCGACGGCATCATCGACGGCTATCAGCGCGGCGCGGGCGACGCGGACAACGTGCTCGTGCGCCTCATGAGCTCGGTCGATCCCGAGACGGGCGCCACGATGGGCCGCGCGCAGCTGCGGGACGAGATCAAGACCATCCTGATGGTCGGGCACGAGACATCGAGCGTCACCGCCTCCTGGGCGCTGTACCTCCTCGCGCAGCACCCCGAGGTGTCCGCCCGGCTCACCGACGAGATCGACCGCGTCCTCGGCGGCCGGGCCCCGACGGCGAAGGACTTCGAGTCGATGCCTTACCTCGCCATGGTCTTCAACGAGTGCCTCCGGCTCCTGCCCTCCGTGCCGTTCATCCTCCGCAGCCCGCTGGAGGATGACGTCCTCGGCGGCCACCACGTCGCCGCGGGGTCGACGGTGGCCATCGTCCCGTGGGTCACGCACCGGCACCCGGAGTTCTGGCGCGATCCGCTGCGGTTCGACCCCGAGCGCTTCGCGAATCACCGACGGAGCGCGGACGACAAGCTCGCCTACATCCCCTTCGGCGCCGGCCAGCGGATCTGCCTGGGCGAGTTCATGGGGCAGCTCGAAGGCAAGATCATGGTCGCGATGGCGCTCCAGCGGTATCGACTCCGGCTGGTCCCCGGCTTCGACCCGCGTTGCCGCGGCTTCATCTCGCTGCAGCCGGTGAACGGCATGCGCATGATCCTGAAGCGGCGGGAGCCGGTGAGAACCGCGCGCGCGGCGCCGGCGGGGCGGGCGGAACCGGCGGAGCCGGTGACGGCCGAGCCCCTTGCGGCCGCCATGCGCTCCAGCGGCTGCCCGTTCAGCGCCCGGGCCTGACGCGCACCTCCACGTGCGGCGGGAGGGCTCGCCGGACCTGCCCCTGGTGGTGCTCGTCGAGCACCCCGGAGTGCATTTTCATAAGAAAATTCAATTAGTTACGGAATTTTTCCGCCGCGATGGCGCATGGATCCAAGGTCGCGACGGGCGCGCCTCTCCCAAGCTCCGGCCTCGCTGTCTGTATCATCACCCCATGAAGCGTCGCCGGGGATCGGGATCGCGTGGATTGCCACCGAGGTGCTTGTGCTCGAGGGGGCTGCCGGCCCTCGCCATTCCGGTGCTGGCCACCTCGCTCTGGCCGGCCGTGGCCCGCGCCGACCCGTACGAGCGCTGTCTCCGCGACGCGAAGACCCAGGCCGAGATCGACGCGTGCGCTCCACCGGACAAGCCTATCGAGGTGAGGGTGCGGGCGAAGCCGCCGGCCCGGAGCGCCTCGGACGTCGAGGTGGACGCGCAGGTCATCGCGGCGGCCCCGCACGGCTCGGGCGCCGACGTGCTGAACGTCGCCCCGGGCGTCTTCGTGAGCGACCGCGGCCTGCCCGGCCGCGCGCCGCACCTGTCGCTGCGTGGCTTCGACGGCACGTCGGGCCAGGACGTCGAGATCTTCGCGGGCAACATCCCGATGAACCAGGTCTCGCACATCCGTGCTCCCGGTTATGCCGACCTGCGCCTCATCATGCCGGAGGTGATCCGGTCGGTCCGGATCGCCAGCGGCCCCTACGACCCGAGGCAAGGGGACTTCGGCGTCGCCGGCTCGCTCCGCATGGACCTCGGCCTCCCGGCGCCGGGCTTCTGGTTGAAGGGGGGAGTCGGCTCGTTCGGGACGAGGCGTGTGCTCATCGCGTTCGCGCCCGAGCACGACGAGATGATGGACACGTTCGCGGCCTTCGAGACCGACGCGACCGACGGGCCGGGCGGCGCGCGCGGGGGCGAGCGCAGCTCCTTCGTGGGGCAGCTCGGCGGAGGCAACGAGCACGTCGACTACCGGGCGACGGTGGCGATCGGCTCGGCGCGCTTCGACTTCCCCGGCTACCTGCCGCAGGCCTTCGTCGAGCGCGGCGGCGACCCCTACGCGGCGCAGCGCCCGCCCGGCCGCGATCGGACGTCGCAGGCGCTCATCGGCTCCGAGGTCGTGTGGAGCCCCGGCGACGGCATCCTCGGCATCGGCGCCTTCGCGGGCAAGACCAAGACGACGTTTCACCAGAACCTCACCGGGTTCGCCCTCGACCAGCTCGCCGGCGAGCCGCTCGCCGAGAGCGACGACAGCGAGATGGTGAACGACGCCTCGACCGTCGGCCTCACGCTGCATTACCGCCACGCCGTCGAGTTCACCTCGAAGCGCGATTCCATCGAGATGGGCGTCACTTCGCGCGTCGACACCGTCGACCAGACCGACACGCGCCTGTTCGAGGATGGCACGAAGAACGCCTCGCTCGTCGACGCGACCGTCGACGCCACGAACGTCGCAGCCTACGCCGATTTCTCGCTTTACCCGATCCGCCGCGTTGTCGTCCGCGGCGGCTCGCGCCTCGACTCGCTCTCGTACAGCGTTCGGGATCGCACGAGCGACGCCGGGCTCGAGCGGACAGCGCAGGGGTTCGTCGTGTCCAGCAAGGTCATGGCGGACGTCGCGGTCCGCGGCGGCGTGCACGTCGTGGCGAGCTATGGTGAGGGGTTCCGCTCCCCGCAGGCGCGCGACCTCGCCGAGGGCGAGCGCGTGCCGTTCACCAAGGTCCGCAGCGTCGAGGCGGGGGTGCGGCTCAAGGAGGGGAGGTTGTTTCAGGGCTCGGCCGTCGGGTTCGGCTCGTGGCTCGGCAACGACAGGGTGTTCGACGCGACCTCGCGGCAGCACGTCGAGGCTCCGCCGTCCGTGCGCGCCGGCGCGCAGCTCGTGATGAGCGCGCGCTCGGGCCCGTTCGGCGCGCACCTGAGCGGAACGTACACCCACGCCCGCTTCACCGGATCCGACGCGCGCTTCGCGGAGGGCGACCCGGTGCCTTATGCCCCGGCGTTCGTGCTGCGCGACGACGTGTTCGCCTCGGGGACCGTCGGCAAGCTCTTCGGCAAGGAGGTGACGGTCCGCGTGGGCGCCGGCGTCGAGGGCGTGGCGGGGCGCTCCCTCCCGGGCGGGCGAGCCGGCAAGGACTCGGTCAGCCTCGATGCCGTCGCAGCGGTCGGCTGGCGCGGCATGGAGCTCGGCCTCAATGGCACGAACCTCCTGGGCCTGCGTTATTACGACGCCCAGTACGTGTACGTCTCCAATTTCGAGAAGAGCCTTCCACCGCCGCCTTCATCGCCGCACGTGCTCGTCGCCGCGCCGACCTCATGGATGCTCACGCTCCAGATCCATGTCCGCGGCAAGACACGCGATCAGGCGATGCGCTACGAGTAGCCAGGAGCTTCGCGCTCGCGGGCGTCCGGAGCCGAGGACTTCGTCATGGCATTTCACCCGAACGACATCGCGCATCTCTTCCGCGCGAACGTCGGCCGCCACGAGGAGATCGAGCTACCCGAGGAGCGGCTCGCCCTTGTCCGCCGGGGATCGAGGGCGGGCGTCTGGCACTTTGATTGCAAAGCCGTCGTTCGACGCCGCCGATCGAACCACCCAGCCGATCTCATCCACGAGCCGTGAGGAACACCGAGCCCACGCTTCACCCCCGCGACGCGGCGCAGCGCCTCGTCGATGCCATCCCCGAGGTCGTCGCGCTCTGGGAAGAAAGGTTACGCCGCGAGGTGTCGGCCGCGCGCCGCCAGAGCCGGCCTGCCCTGATCGACACGCTCCCTGTCTACCTGGAGCAGATGTCGAGGGCGATCGCGACCTTCGGAGCGAACCGCGAGGAGATGGAGGACACGGCCCGGCGTCACGCGGCCGAGCGCGCCCAGCTGCCCGGGTTCTCGCTGGAGCAGCTGCTCGTCGAGTACAGCGTCCTTCACCGGACGCTCCTCGACATCCTCGAGCGGGACAGCCGCCTCACCAGCGAGGAGAGCCGCGTCCTCAACGACGTGATCGAGCGCGGCATCCGGGACGCGGCGTCGGAGTACGTCCACGTGCAGCGCTCCCGCAAGCGCAGGCTCACGCTCGAGGCGGAGCGCGCGCAGGAGCAGATCGACGCGCTCCTCCAGAGCGCCAAGGACGGCGTCGCCACCGTCGACCTGGATCGGCGCTACATCTACATGAACGACGAGGCCGCGCGGATCCTGAGCGCAGGGAAGCCCCCGAAGACCAAGGAACAGCTCCTCGGCAAGACGATGTCGGAGGAGTTTCCCGAGCTGATCGGCGACAGGTTCTTCTGGGGCCAGATCCGGGCGCTGGAGACGCAGGCCTCCATGCGGTACGAGGACTACGTCCCTGCGCTCGGGCGCTGGCTCGAGATCAGCATTCACCCCTCGCCGTCGGCGCTGAACCTCTTTTTCCGCGACATCACGGCGCAGAAGAGGGCGGAAGAGGAGATCGAGCGGGGCGAGGCGCGGTTCCGCTCCGCGGTCGAATCGGTGAAGGACTACGCCATCTTCCTCCTCGACCCGGGAGGGCACGTCGCGAGCTGGAACCTCGGCGCCGAGCGCCTGAAGCAATACCGCGCCGAAGAGATCATCGGCAAGCATTTCAGCGTCCTCTATCAGCCCGAGGACGCCGCCATCGGCAGGCCCAGCTACAACCTCACGGTGGCGCGCATCAAAGGCCGCCAGGAGGACGAGTGGTGGAGGCGAAGGAAGGACGAGTCGCGGTTCTGGGCCAACGTGGTGATCACCGCGCTCTACGACGAGTCAGGTCACCTCGTCGGCTTCATGAAGGTGATCCGCGACCTCACGGAGAGGAAGCGGCGTGAGGAGGAAGAGCGCTTCCTCGTCGAGCTCCAGAGCGTGCTCTCGGCGTCTGCCAGCTACGACGACAGCCTGCGGCAGATCGCGGAGCTCGTCGTCCAGGCCCGCGCCGACTGGTGCGTCGTCGCCTCGAGCCGCGAGAGCGACGCGTCCGCCCAGCGCCAGGCGGCGGCGCACAGGGATCCCGCGAAGCGGCAGCTCCTGGAGCGCTTTCGGGAGCGGCACGCGGCCGGTATCACGCTGTCCGGCGGCCCGGCCAGGGTGCTCCGCACGGGGCGCGCCGAGCTCGTGACGGAGGTCGACGACGCAACCATCGACGCCCTCGTCCACCACCCGGAGGCTGCGGAGCTCATCGAGGCGCTCGGGATGCGATCGTACGTGTGCGTCCCGCTGTCCGCGCGGGGGCGGATCCTGGGCGCGGTGACCCTGGTCTCCGCGGACCCGAGCCGGCCCTACGGCATGGACGACCTCAAGTTCGCGGAGGAGGTGGGCCGCCGCGCCGCGCTGACGATCGACGCAGTCCAGAGCCAGCAGCTCATCAGGCTGCGCGAGGAGGTGCTGGCCACCGTCTCACACGACCTCAAGAACCCGCTCAGCGCTATCCTCTCGAGCGCCGAGCTGATCACGCGCGAGGCGCGTCCCGGCGAGAGCGGCGACGTCTTTCGAAAGCAGGTGGCGATCATCAAGCGCTCCGCGCTGAGGATGGACCGCCTCGTCTCGGACCTGCTCGATCTGGCGAAGATGGAGGCGGGACGGTTCACGGTGGAGCGCCAGCGGCTGGACGTCCTCTCCCTCCTGGGCGAGGTGGTGGAGGCGCACCAGGTGCTCGCGCGCGCAAAATCGATCACGTTCGAGGCGAGCTGGGTCGTCGATCGCTGCGAGGTCGACGGCGATCGGGATCGACTGTTCCGGGTGTTCACGAACCTGATTGGAAACGCGATCAAGTTCACGCCTGCGGGAGGTCAGGTGACGGTCCGGCTGGAGCATTGTGGGGACGATGTACGGTTCTCGGTACAGGACTCCGGGCCGGGGATTGCCGAGGAGGATCGGTCACGCATCTTCGAGCGTTACTGGCAGGCCGGGCCGGCCTCGAGGCTGGGTACCGGGATCGGCCTCTCGATCGTGAAAGGCATCATCGAGGCGCACGGCGGCACGATCTGGGTGGAGAGCGAGGTCGGCGCGGGCAGCACGTTCTTCTTCACGCTGCCGGCGTCCGCGAGGGCGACGATGGCTGCCTGAAGCGGCGCGACTTCTGCCCCACGCGGGCCGCGCTGCTCGCTCACTCCGCCGCCGCCGCGAGCCGCGCCGGCTCCGCCGGCCGCGCGCGGTTCCACGCGGACGCGACCGCGGCGAGCGACGCCATGACGGCGCTCCGGTGCGTCCCCACCCCGAAGGTGCGTTTGCGCCCGACCGAGATCGCCGCGTAAGCCACGGACTCGGCGCCTGCGCTCCGCTCGGTCGCGTGCTCCGCGTGTTCGTCCAGCGCGATCGCGATCCCGGCGTGACGCGAGAGCGCGCTGGCAAAGGCCTCGACGGGGCTCTTCCCGGCGGCGCTCAGCACCTGGGGGACACCGCGGATCTGGACGTGGAACTCGTGTCGTTCCCCCTCGCCCTGGCCGCTTCGCCTGTGCTCCGTCACGCGCAGCGGCCCGCCGCGGTTCACGTACTCGCGCTCGAAGATCGCCAGGATCTCGGCCTTCTGCACCTCGCCCTCGGTCCGCTCCGCCCTGCGCTGCACCGCCTGGCTCAGCTCGATCGCGAGCCCCTTCGGCAGCGCATAGCCATGGTCGTGCTCGAGCACGTACGCCACGCCGCTCTTCCCCGACTGGCTGTTCACGCGGATCACCGCCTCGTAGCCGCGCCCCACGTCCTGCGGATCGATGGGCAGGTAAGGCACCTCCCAGACCGTGCTCCCGCCCTCGCGCAGCGCCTTCCAGCCCTTCTTGATCGCGTCCTGGTGCGAGCCCGAGAAGGCGGTGTACACGAGCTCGCCGACATAGGGGTGGCGCGGGTGGACCGGCAGTCGGTTGCAGTGCTCTGCCGTCTCCTTGATCGCCTGGACGTCGTGGATCTCGAGCTCCGGATCGACGCCCTGGGAGAACAGGTTGAGCGCCAGCGTGATGACGTCGACGTTCCCCGTGCGCTCGCCGTTGCCGAACAGCGTGCCCTCGACGCGGTCGGCCCCCGCCATCACGGCGAGCTCCGCCGCGGCCACCGCCGTCCCGCGGTCGTTGTGCGGGTGCACGCTCAGCACGATGCAGTCGCGCTGCTTCAGGTTCCGGTGCATCCACTCGATCTGATCCGCGTAGACGTTGGGCGTGGCCATCTCCACGGTGGACGGCAGGTTCAGGATGATCTTCCGTGACGGGGTGGGTCGCCACACGTCCATCACGGCCTCGCAGATCTCCTTCGCGAAATCGAGCTCGGTGCCCGTGAAGCTCTCGGGGGAGTACTCGAGCACGACGTCGGTCTCGGGCATGCGCGCCGAGAGCTCCTTCACGAGCCTCGCCCCGCGCACGGCGATGTCGACGATGCCCGCGCGGTCCAGGCCGAACACCACGCGTCGCTGGAGCGTGGAGGTGGAGTTGTAGAGGTGAACCACGGCGCGGCGCGCCCCGCGGATGGCCTCGAAGGTCCGCTCGATCAGGTCGGCGCGCGCCTGCGTGAGCACCTGGAGGGTCACGTCGTCCGGGACGAGCCCCTCGTCGATGATCCGGCGCACGAAGTCGAAGTCGGGCTGCGACGCGCTGGGAAAGCCCACCTCGATCTCCTTGAATCCCATGCGCAGGAGCTCGTGCCACATGCGGAGCTTGCGCTCGGGGCCCATGGGCTCGACGAGGGCCTGGTTGCCGTCGCGCAGATCCACGCTGCACCAGCGCGGCGCCCTCTCGATCACGCGGCTGGGCCAGCGCCGATCGGGCAGATGGATGGGCTGAAACGGCTTGTACTTGTGGACGGGCATCGTGGACATGACAGGACTCCCTGAAAGATGAAGATGGGAGTCGTCGCGACGACGATGCGAGGACCCCCACCGGGACAAGAGACCGAGGGGGGCCGAGCTGCGAGGATGAACGTCGTCAGCAGTGCGCGCAGAGCCCCCGAGGCCGTAGGCCTAGGCGGGGGCAAAGGGAGCGCGCGGGCACGACAGACATCGCGGGGCAGCCTAGCGAACGTCCTCTTGCTTGTCCAGCGCCGCGACGCGAGGGGGCTCTGCGCGCGCTGGCCGCGATCAGGACGCCGCGGTGCACCTCTCGCCGCGTCGTCGATGCGCGGGGCCCTGACACGCCAGTGCTGGGCGCCGGTCGTCGTCGCCGCTCGAACCGTTGACGCATTCGAGCACCGCGTCATCGCGCACAGCGCCATGAGGAGCGGCCGAGAGAGGCCGGTGCAGCGCTTCGTGAGCCCGGCCTCACGTGTGATCATTGTGTGATCATCGACTTGCTCGGCGGAGATGAATGCTCATGTGGCGAGGCTCAACCGGCCTCTGCTGGCGGTAAAGATTTCCTTCACAAGAAACCGATGTCGTCCGCCCATGACGACCTCAGCCGGAACCGAGAACCGCGACGACAGTCGCCCGAGAGGTCCGCCGATGCGCAAGATCGCTTACTTGATCGCCCTCAGTTCGGCAGCAATCGTCGCGGGCTCGCTCGCGACCGGCTGCGTCGCGATGATCGGAGATGCCGCAGACAACGACTCCGACGATTCGAACGGAGCGGGAGCGGGGCCCGGCTCTTCGTCGAGTGGAGATAACAACGCCGGCGGCTCCAGCGGCTCCAGCGGCTCCAGCGGCTCCAGCGGCTCCGGAGGCTGGACCAGCGGCTCTGGAGGGTCGTCCAGCGGCACCGGCGCGGGCACCGGCGGCGGCACCAGCACCGGCCCGAACCCGGAGCCCATCGCTGGATGTGAGCTGGGCTTCACCGAGCTCCCGGATGGCAAGGGCGGCGTGAACGTCGAGTCCGTCTGTATCGGGGACGAGGTCGGGTTCGACAGGGCCAGGTCGCTGGAGGCCTTCAAGACGACCGTCTACCCGCTGCTGACACAGAACTGCTCGGCCTGCCACAGCACGACGAGCCGGGCGCAGGCGCCCATCCACTCCGACGTCGACCCGGCGCTGGCCCACGAGTACGCGCTCACGCGCGTGAACTTCAGGAAGCCGGAGGACTCCAAGCTCGTCGTCCGGATGGGCATCGACCGGCACAACTGCTTCGGATCGAGCTGCAAGGACGCGAACGCGCAGATGCTCTCCGCCGTGCAGGCGTGGGCGGCCGCGGTCGCGCCGTCGCTCCCGGAGACCCCGCGCCCCGTCGCGGCAGGCGAGCAGGTCAGCGAGGCGCAGGTCAAGGCGTGGATCGCGGCGGACAAGGCCACCCACGCGGCCGGCGCGGACGCCGAGTTCATCAAGTACACCTCGTTGCACGAGATCCACAACAAGGGCGCCTCGGCGGAGGACATGAACGTGGCCCGCGTCGGCCTGTCGAAGGCCCTGAACTCGACCGCGCGCTGGGCGCCCGGGATCGTGAACCCGGTGGACATCAACGGCAAGGGCATCGTCTACCGCTTCGATACCCGCGACTACTGGGGTCACAACAAGGGCGTCACGAAGCTCCACTTCGGCGGCTCGGACGACGACGTCTTCTTCGGCAGGACCAGCGTCAACTACCTGGGCGAACGGGTCGGCTCCGATGTCACAACGAAGGAGAAGTACAGGTACACGGCGGAGGTCCAGGAGGACCCGAGCTTCGCGAAGCTCGTCTGGGGCCGCGTCCTCGCCGGCAACGTCGAGGGCGCCACGGACAGCGCGGTGCTGCCGCCCTACGTCGACGGCTTCAAGACGGATTACGTCGAGACGAGTCAGCTCGTCTACACGCTGACGCGCCCCGACGTGTACAACGCCATCATGGCGATCCCCTGGTACGCCCAGGACCTCGAGACCGAGCTCGGCGTCATCAAGGACGATGGGATGAAGTCGTACGAGTACATGGTCACAAAGCAGGCCATCACCATCGACTCCCGCATGTACTGGCGGGCCAGGACGAAGAGCGGCGGGTACTACTGGAAGACCTGGGACATCTTCACCGGGCAGCTCGAAGGCAGCGTGCAGACGATCGAGCAGGCGTACGAGCAGGGCCAGATCCGGTTCCCCTTCTGGGCGCACCCGATCCCGACGTTCATCGCCGGGACCGGCGGCGGCGTGACGGCGGGCACCCTCAGCTTCGTCGCGACCCTGGCTCAGCCGTTCAAGAGCTCGGAGCCGTCCGGGTGCGATGGGCAGCCGAACTACGGCGGCAACGATTTCCTGAACTGCCGCTATTACACCGGGACCGCGGGGCTCCAGCAGTCGGCGGAGGAGGTCATCTGGGATCTGCCGAACGGCCTGCAGGGGTACTCGCTGTGGGGTGGCTTCAACCAGCGCCGCGTCGACGCCTTCGTCAACATCGTGCGTGATCCGCGCATCACCCGGCAGGACGCGGACGCCGTGATCACGAGCCGGATCGGCTTCGCCAGCACGGACCGCCGCCTGAACACCGGCAGCTCGTGCATCGGCTGCCACGCGGACGGCATGAACCGCGGCGACAACGACCTGCGCGACTGGCTGGACGAGGGCGGCGCGCGCCTCCCGAAGGGCCAGCACGGGGTCGACGGGTGGATCGACGACGAGCAGACGGTGGCGCAGGTCAAGGAGCTGTACCCGCCCTCGAGCGTGATGAGGCCGCGGATGGAGGACGATCGCCGCGTCTTCATGAAGGCGATGTCCCGGATCAAGCGGGAGATGGTCCTGGGCATCGACAAGAACGTGTACGTGGAGCCGACGATCTGGACCATCGAGTGGGCCCAGAGCTTCTACAAGTACGCGCCGACCCGCTCGAACTGAGCCGGGCCTCGCGCGCCCGCGCGTCTCCGTCGGCTTCGTGCTTCGCGCGGGGGCGCGACGATGATTTTGCCGAGGAACTTCGCGCAGCTGCGGAACGCTTCGCCCACCGACGGCCCGACCGCGCTTGACAGTTCTCCGGCGACACGATGACTTCAGGAGATGAGGTCCTCCCTCACTTATCTTCTTGTCGCGCTATTGCCTCCGTCCCTCCTCGCCGCCGCCTGCACCCCCAGGGCGGACCCGTTCCGGAACCCGCCCAGACCGGCGGCCGAGGGCGGGACGGGCGGCTCGGGGACCCTCGGCGACCTGGGTGTCGGCGGCGGCAGCAGCGGCGGCTTGACGGGGAGCGGATGCTCCGCGGACATGAGAGACGTCGTGGACGCCGAGGGGAACGTCCTCGGCGCGTGCCCGCCCCAGCTGGGGTGTTACCAGGGGCAGTGCATCCCCGCGTGCGAGGCCGCCGAGAAGGCGGGCGGCTCGATCGGTTGCGACTACCTCGCGCCGTCGCCGCCGTTCTTCCAGAACGATCTCGCCGGCTCCACGTTCAGCGGCGCGTGCCATGCGGTCTTCCTCGCGAATACCTGGGATCGCCACGCCAGGCTCCGCATCGCTTACGACGGCGAGGCGCTCGACGCGGCCGGGTTCACCTACCTCCCGAGCGGCATCGGTCCGAGCACCAGGTACACGCGCTTGCCCGAGGACGGCATCCCGCCGGGCGAGGTGGCGGTGCTGTTCCTCTCGCACCGGACGGGTGCATCGACCGGCTTCAGCTCGCTCGAATGCCCGCGGCCTCCCGCCGTGCTGGCCGATGTGGCGGTGCACAGGAGCGGCACCGGCACCGCGTTTCAGGTCGCGTCGGATACGCCCGTCTCGGCGTATGACATCCTGCCGTACGGCGGGGCGTTGAGCTTCCTCCCCAGCGCCTCGCTCCTGCTCCCGCGTAGCACGTGGGGCACCAACTACTACGCCCTGGCGCCGCACCCCCACGGCCTCGGCGTTCCGTGGATGATGCTCGTCGCCGCCGAGGACGACACAACGGTGGATCTCGTTCCCTCATCGAGCCTCCCCGGCGGTCCCGGCGTCCCGGGCGCTCCGGCCAACGCCGCCACGCGGATCCAGCTCGGCGCCGGCGACGTCGTCCAGTGGATGGGCGCCGACCCGAGCGGCGCCGTGCTCCAGTCGAGCAAGCCCATCGGCGTGTGGACCGGCAACACGTACCTGCAGGTGGCGACAAAGACGTCCCCGGCCGGCGGCGGTCAGGACGCCGCCCACCAGCAGATCGCGCCCATCAGCGCTCTCGGCGGCGAGTACGTCGGCGCCGGCGTGGTCTCGCGGCTGTACTCGCAGGAGCCGGAGAGCGTCGTCTACCGCCTGCTCGGCGTGGCCGACGCCACGACGCTCTCCTGGGATCCGGCGCCGCCGGCCGGCGCGCCGGCCACCCTGGCGGCGGGCGAGGTCGCGGAGTTCCAGACGACGTCGCTGTTCTCGGTGCGGTCGCAGGACGGCGATCACCCCTTCATGCTCACGCAGTACATGCCCGGCGCCCCCGCCAGGACGCTCCCTGGCTGCGTGGCGGAGATCCCGGTCTCCGGCTCACCGTGCCAGCTCGGGGACGAGGAGTGGGTCATCCAGCTGCCGCCCGAGCAGTTCCTCGAGCGATACGTGTTCTTCACCGATCCGACCTATGCCACGACAAGCCTGGTGATCACCCGCGTCAGGGGCCCGAACGGCTTCGCGGACGTGGAGCTGAGCTGTCTCGGTCCGGTGACCGGGTGGCGCCCTGTCGGGGCCGCGGGCGCGTTCGAGGTGGCCCACGTCGATCTGAGCCGCGGCTTCGTGGGCGCGAGCCCAGCGTGCGAGACGAGCCAGCACGAGGCGAGCAGCGCGGGCGCCTTCGGCGTCACCGTGTGGGGCACGGACTTCTTCGCTTCGTACGGCTACCCCGCCGGCGGCAACGTCGAGAGCATCAACGACGTCGTGGCCCCGCCCGTCCCGCGCTAGCGACCCGCGCCGCGTCAGGCCGTCAGGGGGCCGCGATCGCCTGCGCGCTCCCCGCGCCTGCGGCGGCGAGCCGCGACGCCACGCGCGACGCGAGCCGCTCCGCGATCTCGTGGAGCGCCGCCCCCATCGCCGCGGCCATGTTCCCGGGATCCTCGATGTCCCCGCGGATCTCGACCTCCGCCGTCATGCTCTGGGTGTCCAGCACGGTGCGGTCGTCCTGCACGGCGTAGTGGAGGGTGATACGCGCGGCGCGGCCGCCTCTCCGGTGCACCTCGTCGAACGCGAGCAGCTCGACGTCGAGCGCCGGTCCGCCGCCGGACACGGCTTGCACGAGCGGGCGCTCCTCGAAGAGCGCCCGCGCGAGCGCGCGGCGGACGAACTCCTCGGGCCTCTCTGTCCAGCGGCGATCCGCATACATCGCGACCTCGACGTCGGAGGAGCGGTACACGATCTGGTTGCGCAGGTGGGAGCTCGACGAGATGCGGCCGAGGCGCAGGCGCGGCCCGTCGGCGCTCCCGCGATCGGGCGCTCGCGGCGACTCTTCCCATCTCGGGGTGAAGTAGCGGACGGACAGCGGCTCGGCCTTGGAGGTGAGCGCGCAGCCCGGGCTCGAGAGGAGCAGAGCGAAACAGAGCGTCTTCACGATCTTCACGGCTGCTTCTTTCCGGCGCGACCTTTGATGAGCATGTCGGGCTCCTTGTCCAGCGACTCGAAGACGTCGCGGACCGCCTCGAGCGCCTCGCGGAACTCGCGCAGCGTCGCGTCGATCTCGCGCGTCGTACCGTGGGCGCCGCGACCGACCTCGCCGAACGCGTCCGTCGCCCGCGTCGCGCTCGCGACGAGCCCGTCGTCTCCGCCGAAGCGCAGGAGCACGCCGTCGAGCCGCGAGACAGCGACATCCATCTTGGCGAGGGTGCTCGCCGCCTTCTCGGGGATCTTCGCCTGGTTGATGCCCTTCACGGTGCCCTGGAGGTCGGCCAGCATGTCATTCATGTTCGCCAGGGTGGCGACCGTCTTCTCCGCCAGGTTCTCGTCCTGGAGCTGCCCGAGCATGACGTCGATGTGATTCAGGGCGGACGAGATCTGCTCCCCCATGGCGGGCAGGCTGTCCGCGGCCCGCACGATGCTGTCCTCGAGGTTCTTCATGAGGGACGGCGCGGCAGGGATGTAGTTCGTCGGCGTCTGGAAAGGCAGCTCGGGGAGCGGGGTGGTCTCGATCTCGAAGAAGTCGATGGCGAGGAACTTCATGCCCGTGATGCCCTGGGACTGGAGCTGCGTCCGGAGCTCGGGCGGCACGGAGAACCGGACGGAGTCCGCCTCGCCGGGCGGCGACGTCTCCGTGAGCCCGAGCCGCCGGATGCTCTCGAGATCGAGCTCTGCGACGACCTGCACGTGCCGCCGATCGGGCGCGATCTCGATCGCGGCGACCGTCCCGATGGTCACGCCGCGGTACTTCACCGGCGAGCCCAGGTCGAGCCCCTGCACCGATTCGTTGAAGTACGTGGCGTAGGCGAGCGTCCGCCGTTCGACCCGGTTCGCCCCGAAGGCCACTGCTGTCGCGAAGGCGGCGGCGAGCCCGAGGAGGACGAAGAGACCTATCTTGAAGTGGTTCGTGGTGGAGAACATCAGACGGCCTCGACGGTGCGGTTGAAGAAGCTGTGGATGCGCGGATCGCCGCTCTCGCGCAGCTCGGAGGGGCGGCCGCGCGCGATGATGCTCCTCGTCTCCTTGTCGAGCAGGATGCACTGATCGACGATCGCGAAGATGCTCTGCAGCTCGTGGGTCACCACCACCACGGTGAGGCCGACGACGCGCTTCAGCGTGAGGATGAGCTCGTCGAGCCCGGCGGACATCACGGGATCGAGCCCGGCCGACGGCTCGTCGAGGAAGAGGAGCTCGGGCTCGAGCGCCATGGCCCGCGCGATCGCCGCGCGCTTCTTCATGCCGCCGGAGAGCTCCGAGGGGAGCTTGTCCGCCGCGCCTTCCAGGCCGACGAGGCGCAGCTTGGCGCGCGCCATGGCGTGCACCACGTCCGGCGGCAGCCTCGTCCACTCGCGGAGGGGGAGCGCCACGTTCTCGACCACGGTCATCGAGCCGAACAGCGCGCCGTGCTGGAACATGACGCCGAACGGCGGGCGGCCCTCGACGAGGCGCGGCGCCCCGACCCCATCGATATGAATGCTGCCCGAGAGCGGCTGCTCGAGCCCGGTGAGGAAGCGCAGCGTCGTCGACTTGCCGCACCCGCTCCCGCCGAGGATCGCGAACACATCGCCGCGCGCGACGCGGAACGAGGCGTTCTCCAGGAGCCGCGTGTCGCCCCAGCCGACGGTGAGATCGAGGACCTCGATCATCGGGTCGCTCATACGTCGAGCGCCCTGAAGAGGACGGTGAAGAGGGTGTCGATGAGGACGATGCAGAAGAGCGATGCGACGACGGTCGACGTGGCGCGGCGCCCCACCCCTTCGGCGCCGCCCGAGGTCGCGAACCCTTGCTGGCACGCGATGAGCGCGATGGTCATGGCGAACGCCGCGCTCTTGATCAGGCCGGTCCCCACGTCGTGGGGGTGGACGGCGATCAGCGTCTCGTTCCAGTAGGCCTGCCGGCTGACGCCGAGCGAGATCGACGCCACGAGCATCCCGCCCGCGATGCCCACGATGTCGGCGAGCAGGGTCAGCACCGGGACGACGAGGAGGAGCGCCAGCGCGCGCGGCAAGACGAGGTAGTTGGCCGTCCCGAAGCCCATGATCCGCAGCGCGTCGATCTCCTCGGAGACCTTCATCGTCCCGAGCTCTGCCGCGATGGCGGCGCCCGAGCGGCCACAGACGATGATCGCGGTCATGAGCGGGGCGAGCTCGCGCGTGACGGAGAGGCCGACGAGGTCGGCGACATAGATGTTGGCGCCGTAGGCCGCGAGCTGCTTCGCGGCCTGGAATGCCATGACGAAGCCGACGAGGGTGTTGATGAGGAGGACGATCGGCAGCGCGTCGACGCCGGTCTTCTCGACGAACGGGAGCGTATCGTGCCAGTTGCCCGTCCTCGGCCGCCGCGCGACGTTGACCGCGGCGACCACCATCTGCCCGAGGAACTCGACGACGAGCCTGGCCTCATCGAGCACGGAGACGGTCGCGCGACCGACCTGCTCGACGAGCCCCTCCGCCCTCTTCGGCACGGGGCGCGCGACGCGATCGTTGCCGCCGTAAAGCTCGATGAGGGCCGCGATGCGCTCGTTCGCCCCGGAGAGATCGAGCCGTGCGCCCCGCTCCGCGAGCACGGCGCGGAGGTGCAGCAGGAGCGACAGGATGCCGCCATCCATGACGCTGACGCCCGTGAGGTCGAACGTCACGGTTCCATCGTGGATCTCCTCGACGGCCGCGGACAGCTCGGGCCAGAGCGCGTCGGCGTCTCGCATGCGCAGCTCGCCGTGCAGCGGGATCAGCCGCCTCGCCGAGGACCCCTGGTCAGGGATCAGGGCCGCCCTTGGGGCAGCGAGCTCAGCGGACGACATGGAGGTTCACTGGGCGCCTAGCTCAGCAGGTGCCGTGCCGGGACAGACGAGGGGGAAAAGCCCTCCCGCGCGGGCGTCGGTGCGGGGCGTAATGGCGCACTTGTGGCATTCGGACACGGGCGTGCGCGTAGCCGCGCCGCTGCGAGCTCCTCGCCAGCCTACACCGCGCGCTGCCGCCGGCTACAAGGCCGACGGCGCCTTTTCACGGCGGCCGGCGCCTGTTCGAGGACGGGCGATGTCGTGAGCCGCCTGCTCCGGGCGCCCTCCGAGGTGGCCGCGAGCTCCCGCGAAGACAGGGACTAGCTAGCGACCCTCTCGGCGCGGGATCGGAGATCCGATTGCACGACGGATGACCGACATCGGCGCAATGGCCCGCGGGATGGCAGCGCAGGCGCATTGACGACAAGACATCGAGATCCGCTGCCCTGGACGAGTCGACTCCCGCGGCGTATATGAGCGCTGTAGCCGGGGACACAGGGGGCCAGGAAACTCATGCCGAAGCTGATCATCGGAAACGTCGCTACCGAGAACATGCTCGGCGAGACGTGGAGGATGACCCACGAAGACCGGCATGGCTGGTCGACCGTGGCGAATCGGCTGGCCTGGCTCGCGGAGGACGGCGACATCATCCTGGCGCCCCAGCCGCTGCCCGAAGCGTTTCTGCGCTACGTGTTCGTGCTGAATGGCGTCGACCGCAGCGCCGTGAGGGTCGTCGTCCCGCCGGGGAGCGAGCGGCAGTCGACGCTGCTCACGTTCGACGTGCTGAGCAGCCCCGCGATGCTGGAGCGGCTCCTCGCGGCGACCCGGGATCGTGGCGACTGGACGGTGTTGCCCTATTATTATGACCGGGCGATAGCCTGGCTTGTCGCTCGTCTGGGCCTTCGTGAGCATCCTTCGGTGCAAGCGACCATGCGCCAGGGCGGCGCCGAGCAGCTGAACAGCAAGGTCGACTTCCGTCGTATCGCGGCTGGCCACGGGATCCCGGTCGCCGAGGGGGCGCCCTGCTCGTCAGAGGTGGAGCTGCGGGCTGCGCTGGACGAGTTTCTCCGTCCGACCGGCGCTGTCATCGTGAAGCAGGATCTCAACGCCGGCGGGCTCGGGAACGTGGTCGTCACCACCGAAGCCCTCGATCTGGACTCCAGCGGGGCGGCGGAGACGATCCTCCTCGGGGAGGCGTCGGACCAGGGCCAGGTGGCCGAGCAGCTCTGGAGGCGCCTCACCGGCCCTCGCAACGCGACCCTGGTGGTCGAGGTGTTCTACCCGCAGGCGCCTTCGTATTACACGGAGCTGGAGATCTTCGTCGACGGGATCCGGCCCTATCTGCTGAACTTCGGCGAGCAGCGCCTGGATCCGATCTGGGTAGGCTTCATGATCCCCTGTCATACACTCGGGCCTTACCACCTGGCCGAGCTGCTCTCGGTCTCCATGAAGCTCGCGGACGTCGCGTGCGCCCGCGGCTACGTGGGCAAGCTGAGCTGCGACGCCATCCTGACCCGGGACGGTCGGATCCTGTTCAACGAGATCAACGGGCGGCTGGGGGGGTGCAGCCATATCCACGTGCTCGCCAGCCGCTTCTTCGGCCCTCGCTACGGCAACGACCACACCCTGCTCACGCGGAACAACGTGAAGGCGGGCCCTTTCCCGCGGGTGCTCGATCTCCTGGAGCAGGATGGGCTGCTGTACTCTCGCGGCCGCGAACAAGGCGTCGTGGTCCTCAACGAGGACACGGAGCGGACCGGGACCGTCGAGTACATGGTCGCCGCCCCGACGAGGACGGCAGCCCAGGAGCTCGAGCATCGCGCGCTACGAACCCTGGAGAGGAGCTGTCGTCCATGAGGATGAGGATCGCGGCGCGCGCCGAGCGGCCTGCTCGTGATTAAGGCGGATCCCACCCGGTCGCTCGGGTTCGCGGTGTGGATCGCGCTCGTGTCTCAGCTTCTCATGAACATGGCCGCCTTCGTGGCGACGCCGTTCATCACGATTTACCTGGGGAAGAACCTGCGGTTCTCCCCCGCCGAGGTGGGCACGATCGTATCGGCGATGATGGTCTCCGGGCGTCTGCTCCAGATCCTGACCGGCCCGGTCGCCGATCGCGTCGGCGGACACTCCATGATGATCGCCGGCTTGCTGCTGCGCGCCGCCGGATTCGCCGGCTTCGCGTTCCTGACCGGCTGGTGGGAGCTGCTTTTCATGACTCTGCTGGCCGGCGTCGGTGACGCGCTGTACGAGCCCTCGGTCAACGGGACCTTCGCGGCCCAGCCGGCCGAGATCCGCCCGCGCGTGTTCATGCTGCGCAATCAGTTCCTGAACATCGGCGTGGTCATCGGCCCCATGCTGGGCGCGGCGCTGGTGGGCTACGGGATACGTGCGCCTTTTCTGAGCGCCGCCGCGTGCTTCGTGGCGCTCTGCGTCCTTCTGGCGGTGGTCGGCCCCCTCGTCGAGTCACCGGAGCGACGGCCGTCCGTCCTCGAGAACTATCGCGCCGCGCTGAGGCACCGGCCGTTCCTGGCCTTCTGGGGCGTCATGGTGCTCTGGTGGATGCTCTTCTCGCAGCTCTTCGTCTCGCTGCCGGTCAAGGCGCTGGAGATCGGGGGCAGCGAGCGGTGGGTCAGCACGGTGTTCCTCGTGAACGGCGTCATCGGCACGCTGGCGATACTCCTTGTGCACCGCCTGAACGAGCGGCTCCCGGTGCACAGGTCGCTGCTCGTCGGCATCGTGCTCGCCGGGCTCGGCCTCGGCTTCGTCCCGCTCTTCCCGGCCATGGGGTGGCTGCTCGTCTGCGTCCTGATCTACACCCTCGGCGAGTCCATCACGCAGCCGTGCGCCGACGTCATGGTCGCAGGCTTCGCCGACGCGCGGACCGGCGCGACCTTCTTCGGGCTCTACAGCGGCTCGTACGCCCTCGGGGTCACGCTGGGGAACTACCTCGGGAGCTGGCTTGTCCTCCGGCTCACCGGCGCCGGGCCATGGCTCGTTTATGGCGCGATCGGAGCGCTGGGCGCGCTGGGAGTGACGCTCTACAACCGGCGGTTCATCGACGCCGCGAGAGCCGAGCGCGCCCTGGCTCACCCATGACCGCCGGGGGCGACCCCCCCAATGGCAACGACGTGACTCGCCCTGCACCACGGAAGGAGCGCGCGCATGACTGCATCCGGATCGATGAGCTCGATTGTCGATGACTATGTCCGTCTGACACCCCGGTCACGAGAGCACTTCGAGCGCAGCCGCGCCGTCGTGCCCGCCGGCGCGACCCGGAGCCTGAACTCCTGGCTGCCTCATCCGGTCTATGTCCGGGGGGGCAAGGGGGCGCTCGTGTGGGATATCGACGGCCGTGAATACGTCGACTTCCTCAACAATTACACAGCGTTGATTCATGGACACGCCCACCCGGCCGTCACGGCCGCGATCTCCGAGCGGCTCGAGAGCGGGACGTCGTTCGGGTTCTCGACCGAGCTCGAGGCGACGCTCGCGGCGCTGCTCGTCGAGCGCGTGCCGTCCGTGGAGCGGGTGCGCTTCACGGGCTCGGGCAGCGAGGCCGTGATGTTCGCGTTGCGCCTGGCGAGGGCCTTCACCGGCCGCATGCGCGTCGCGAAGATGGAGGGGGGGTTCCACGGCGCGCAGGACGATGTGATGGTCAGCGTGAGGCCGCCGCCCGCGCAGGCCGGGCCGATCGCGCAGCCCGCCGCGCTGCCCGAGACCCACGGGCTGCCGCCGGGCCTCGCCGAGCGCGTCCTCGTCCTGCCGTTCAACCATGTGGACGAGACCACGGCGTTGATCGAGGCGCACGCCGGCGAGCTTTCGGCGGTGATCGTCGAGCCGATGCTCGGCGTCGGCGGGATGATCCCGCCGGCCCCGGGCTACCTGGCGCGCCTCCGGGAGCTCTGTACGACGCACGGCATCCTCTTGATCTTCGACGAGGTGATCTCCCTGCGGCTCGCGCCGGGAGGGGGGCAAGAGCTCTATCAGGTCACTCCAGATCTCACGGTCATGGGCAAGATCATCGGCGGTGGGCTGCCCGTCGGAGCCGTGGGCGGGCGGGCCGACGTCATGGCGCTCCTCGAGCCGAGGGGCGGGCATGACATGTATGATCCGCGCGCGGGCGGACCTGCCCTCTACCAGGGTGGAACGTTCACCGGCAATCCGCTGACGCTCGCGGCCGGGCTCGCCACGCTCCGCGAGCTCACGCCCGACCGCCTTGCGTCCCTCGACGCGCTCGGCGACGAGCTGCGCAGGAGAATCGCGGACCTGCTCGGGAGGCTGGGCGCGCCGGCCACGGTCACCGGGGCGGGCTCGCTCTTCACGATCCACATGACCGGGGGACCGCTGCGGACTTTCCGGGAGGTCCGCCGCGCCGATAGCGTCTTGCAGCAGGGCCTGTTCCTCGGGCTGCTGAACGAGGGGGTGATGCTGGCCCCGCGCGGCATGGGCAGCCTGTCGACGCAGACGACCGCCCTTCACGTGGATCGCCTCGTGGACGCGGTGGGCCGCGTGATCTCCGACCTTTGCGACGGGGGCGCGGCGCGGGGCGCGCGCGGGTGAGCCGGCCATGCTGTGGATATGCCAGTGCTGCGAGTACGAGAAGCAGGCGGCGATCGCCGATACCTGCGCGTGGTGCGGCGGCGATCTCGCGCCTGCGGAGCGCGCAGGCGATCACGGCGGCGCGGATCCGGCCGGCGCCCCGACCTTCCTGTGGGCCTGCGGGAAGTGTGAGTACGAGAAGGTGGCGACGTGGGCCCGGTACTGCGCGTGGTGCGGCAGCGACCTCGTGGCCCTGTGCACGGCCTGCCGGCAGCGCGTCGATCGCGGGAGCGGACGCTGCGCCACACATGAAGCTCATGGGGGGAATGGCCCGTCAGAGAGCAGAGGAGGCGACGATGCAGCTTGAGTGGAGCCAGCAGCAACTCGAGATCCGTGAGCGGTTCCGCCGGTTCGCTCGGGCGGAGATCGCGCCCGGCGCGGTCCGGCGCGATCGGGAAGGGTCGTTCGACCACGCTCTGTGGAAGCGCCTGGCGGATACGGGCCTCTGGCGCCTGCTCAGGCGGCGTGAGCCCGGCGGCGACCCTGGCGCGCTGTGGGATTTCCTGGCCGCGTTCGAGGGGCTCTCGTCCACCGCCGAGGATTTCGGGCTCATCATGTCGGTGATCGCCCATGCGGGGCTCCTGGAGGTGCTCCTCCAGCATGGCACCGAGTCGCAGCGCCGTGAGCAGCTCCCGCGGCTCATGAGCGGGTCGGTGGGGGCGACCGCCGCGACGGAGCCTGGCGGCGGGTCGCACATCGCCAGCCTGAAGACCGCGGCGACGCCGGTCGAATCCGGGTACGTGCTCACCGGAGACAAGGTGCACATCACCAACGCGCCCATCGCCGATGACCTCCTGATCGTCGGGCGGATCCCGTCGCTCGGACGGCAGGACATCACCCTCTTCCTCGTCGCGCGCGGCCAGCCGGGCGTGGTCCTGGGGCCCGGTGAGGACCTCCTGGGGCAGCGATCGAGCCCGACGGGCCCCATCGGCTTGCGCGACGTGCGCGTGACGGCCGCCGATTTCGTGGGCGAGCCGGGCCATGGGCTGGCGACGCTCTACTCGTTCCTGAGCTTCGATCGGCTGATGTATGGCATCGCCGTGGCGGGCGTCCTGGAGCCGGTGATCGCGCGCGCCATGGAGCGGATCAGCTCGCGCATGGCGTTCGGGGTGCCGCTCGCCGAGCACGAGTACATCCAGGACAAGCTCGTCGACATGAAGCTGACGATGGAGACATCACGCTGGCTGGCCTACAGCGCCGCTTCGGAGCTGTGCAAAGCAAACCCTGCTTCCAGCATGCAAGCGTCGCTGGCGAAGCTCGCGGCGTCCGAAGGGATGGTTCGGGCAGGGCTGGAGCTCATCCAGCTCTTCGGCCACGAGGGGTACGACCGGGCGTCGGGGATCGAGCGGGTCCTGCGGGACGCGACCGCGCTCCGGCTCGCCGGCGGAACGACCGAGATGCAGAAGAAGAACATCTTCAAGCACCTCGTCAGGCTCAGGGCGCAACACCCTCAGAGGAGCGACGGCGAAAGCTGAAGCGGCGTGGGATGGAGGAGAAAAGCATGAATACGATGACCCTGCCCTCGGATCTCGAATTTCAGGAGCGCATCTCGGTCCGCGTCGAGGACTGCGCGAGCTCCTGGGGAAATGACGGGCTGCTCGCCTTCTCGACCCCGGCGATGCTCGGATACATGGAGCTCGCCTGCGTCAAGGCGCTGCGGCCGCACCTGCCCGCGGGCACCATGACGGTCGGAGGGACGGTGACGCTCCAGCACCTGGCCCCGACGCCGGCGGGAACGCACGTGGAGCTCCGGGTGGCGCTGCGCGAGATCGACGGCAAGCGCCTCCGGTTCGCCTTCACCGTGCACGACGCCCAGGAGAAGGTGGGGGAGGGCATTCACGACCGGTATCTGGTCGACCAGGCGCGGTTCGAGAAGCGGCTGCAGCAAAAGCGCGCGGCCCTCGGCGTCGGCAGCGGCCCGCAGGCCGTGGAGTGAAGGCGGCTCCTTCGATGCATGGATGAGATGCGCCTGCGGCCCACGCACGTCGCGGCGGGCCGATCGACCGCTGTCACGTGGCCTCGTCTCCGAAGAGCGCGTCCATCTCCAGCTCCACCTCCCCGAACGGCTCTGCCCTGACGCGCTCTCCGCGCTCGGCGGTGAGGATCAGCAGATATCCCTCGGACGTCCAGCGGTGGACGGTCAGCGTCTGGTCCTCGGGATCCACGATCCAGTAATGCGGTACCCCGCATCGCTGATAGACGCGCATCTTCTTCACCCGATCGTTGCGTGCGCTGGACGGCGAAAGCACCTCGCACACCCAGTCGGGGCGTACCGAGATCGGCGTCGTCCTGGGCAGCTCGGGCAACCTCTCCCGCCGCCATCCGACCCCGTCGGGGCGATAGACCTGAGCCTCTTCGAGCTGCACCTCGGCCTCGGTCACGATCCACCACCCGCCCGGGAGCCGCCCGCCCGGCCGCCGGTCGTACGGATCGCCGATGCGGCCTCCGAGGACGCGCTGCGCCCTCCCGTGGGGGCCGCTGGGCATGGCCTTGCGCACGAGCTCGCCGTCGAGGATCTCGTGAAAGCGCTGCTCCTCCGGGATGGCCAGCAGATCGGCGAGGGCGGCCCGGGGCCCGAGCTGGATGGCGACCGACATCCCGCCAGCATACACCGCGCGCCGCCGCTGGCTTGCAGGCCGACGGCGGCCGGCGCCTGTCCGGGGACGGGCGATGTCCCTGCTCCCGGGTGGCTCCGGCCACGGCGGGCGACCTGCCACAACTTCGCCACAACCTCTCCGCGTCCCTTCCTTGTCGCGGGCGCGGGCGCGCCTCGCCCGGGGGGTACTTCCGTCGAGGCCTGCGCGGCAGCGACCAGGCCGAGCCTCCTCGGGCGATCGGTCCAGGAGGTTCGGTCGAGCGTGCCGCGCAGCGCTCACCACCCCGGAGGTCCTGTGCACGCGCAAGCTCCCTGTCTTCTCATCCCACCCTCGCCGGAGCCCGGCACGGAAGCCGGTGTTCCCGGGCCCGCGCCGCATCGAGACGACGCGCCGCCGCCGCCCGCGGCCGGCGTGGCCGCCGAGCCCGCGGCGCGCGCTGGACACCCCAGCTGGACGGCCTCTCTTCTCGTCGAGCGGCCGGCGGCCGAGCTCCGTCACGACCTGTCCAGGTTCGGCGTCGGCGTCGGCCTCGCCTCGGTCTATGGCCTCGCGCTCGGCGCGCGGCAGGGCGGCATGTCGTTCGTCCACCACGCCGCCGGCGTCCCCGCGGCCATGATCGCCGTCGCCTGCCTGGGCGTCCCCGCGCTGACGATCGTCCTGACCCTCTTCGACGCGCCGCTCGACCCCTCGCGCGTGCTGTCGGCCACGGCGCGCGCCGCCGCGGCCACCGGCCTCGTGCTCGGCGGCCTCGCGCCCGCCGCCGCGCTCTTCGTCGTCACGAGCGGGTCGCAGGACACGGCGGCGCTCATGGGGCTGCTCGGCCTCGCCGTCGGCGGCGCCCTCGGCGTGCGCGTCTTCCTGCGCGACCTCGGCGCCGCGCTCCGGCGCGATCAGGGCCTCTTCACCCGGTCCGGGTACACCGCGGCGCTCCTCGGCTTCGCGGCGTTCGCCGTCGTGCTCGCCCTGCGCGTCTGGTGGGAAGCGCTCCCGCTCCTGGACGGGGGTAACTCGTGAGCGCCGCCGTCCTGAGCCGCCTGCTCCGGGCGCCCTCCGAGGTGGCCGCGAGCTGCCGTGAGGACAGGGACATCCGCGCCATCGCGCTCGCGTCGCTCGGCGCCATCGCCCTCGGCTCCGCCGTGTTCGGCGGCGTGATCGGCAGCTTCCGCGGCGACGAGCAGATCCTCTACGCGGCCATCAAGGTGCCGCTCGCGATGCTGATCACGCTCGTGCTCTGCGCCCCGGCGTTCCATGCGCTCGCGGCGGTCCTCGGCCGCCCCTGGCCGATGCGGTCCGTCATCGCCCTCGCCCTCGCGTCGGCGGGCCGCTCCTCGCTCGTGCTGCTCGCGTTCGCGCCTGTGCTCTGGCTGCTCATCGATCTGGGGCTCGGCTACCACGCCTCCTCGGTCGCCGCCTGGCTCGCCTACGCCGTCGCGGGCCTCGCGGCGCTCGGCGTGCTCGTGCGCGGCATCGGCGTGGGCAAGGGCCGCTGGCTCACCGCGGTCGCCTTCATGGCTGTCTTCTTCGCGATCGGCGGCCAGGCCGCGTGGATCCTCCGGCCGTACATCGGGCGGCCGAGCGCGAAGGAGGTCCCGTTCCTGCGCGCCCGCGAGGGGAGCTTCCCCGACGCGTTCGTGAAGAGCTGCCGCTCCGCGCTCGGGATCTACGACGACGACGGGCTCCCGCCCGATCCCTCCGACTACCCGCACGGCTACCCGTACCCGTACGAGAACGAAGAGGGCGCCGCGGGCGGCGGCCTGACGGAGGGCGAGCGATGAGCCTCCGCGACCTCTCGATCCTGTACCTGATCGCGGGCCTCGCGTGCGCCGTGGCGGTGTACCGCGCCTCGCGCGATCGCGGCGACGCGCGCCGGCGCGCCGCGCTCTCCGCGGCGCTCTGCTTGCCGCTCTGGCCCATCTGGGCGCCCGTCGCGCTCACCGCGGGCCGCGGGGCGGGCGGCGCGCGCCCGGACGGCGACGCGGGCACCGCCGCCGCGCGCGTCCAGGGAGCCCTGCGCGAGGGGGTCAGCGCGTGCGCCGGCACCTCGTTCGAGGCGCTCCTGTCGCGCGACGCCGCCTCGCGCATCGAGGCCGAGGTGGCGCGCGCCGCCGCCCGCCACGCCGAGCTCGACGCGCTGCTCCGCCAGAGCGGCTTCGACGAGGCCGCCGCCGCCGCGCGCGTCGCCGAGATCGAGCGCGGCGGCGCGGGCTCCGGGCGCGCGCTGGCGACGGCGCACCTCCACCTCGAGAACATCCGCCGCCTGCGGGCGATGCGCGACCGCGACGCCCGCGCCCTCGAGGAGCTCGCGGATCTCGTCCAGGCGCTGCGCACGCAGCTCGTCCTGGCGCGCTTCGCCGGATCCTCGGTCGAGGGCGTCGGTGGTATCGTGTCCGAGGTCTGGGCGCGCGTGGAGGGCCTCGACGCGGCCATCGACGCGCACGGCGGCGCTGGATCAGAGGAACCTATCGCGACGTGAGCAAGCACATCCTGGTCGTCGACGATGAGGCGCGCATCCGCGAGGTCCTGCTCTACGCCCTGCAAAAGGAGGGCTACCTCGTGACGGCGGTGGCCGACGGGCGCGCCGCGCTCGAGGCGGCGGGGGCGGGGCAGGTGGACCTCATCGTGCTCGACGTGATGCTCCCCGAGCTCGACGGCCTGGAGGTGTGCCGGCGGCTGCGCGCCGCGAGCAGGACGCCGATCCTCTTCCTGTCGGCGCGCGGCGACGAGGTCGACCGGATCGTCGGCCTCGAGCTCGGCGGCGACGACTACCTCACGAAGCCGTTCTCGCCGCGCGAGCTCGTGGCGCGCGTGCGCGCGCTGCTCCGGCGGGCCGAGGCGCCGCCGCCCGCGCCGCCGCCCGTAGGCGCGCGCACGGCGGTGCTCCGCCACGGCCCGATCGAGGTCGACACCGACCGTCACGAGGCCCGCTACCTCGGGCAGCTCGTGTCGCTCACCGCGACCGAGCTCGGCGTGCTCGGCGCGCTGCTCGAGCGGCCGGGGGTGGTGCTCTCGCGCGGCCAGCTCATGCAGCGCGCCTACCGCTACGACAACCTCATCACGGAGCGCACGATCGACACCCACGTTCGCCGGATTCGCGCGAAGTTTCGCGTAGTTGGCGGTGATCCGATCGCGACGGTCCACGGCGTCGGCTACAAGCTGCACGGGGCGTAGCCGGGCCGCGCGATGCCGGGCCATGCGATGATCGAGCGCCTGCGCCGCGAGCTCGGCCGGATCCGCGTCCGGCTGCTCATCGTCAACCTGGTGGTCCTGCTCGTGCCGGTGGCCGGGCTCGAGTTCGCGCGCCTCTACGAGCGGCAGCTGCTCGGCTCGCTGGAGCGCGACATGGCGAACCAGGCGGTCCTTGTGGCGGCGATGCTCACGTCGGCGCTCGACCGGGGGCTCGAGCTCGACGCGCCGGAGCACGGCGACGTCCTGACCCGGGCCGCGAGGCACACGCGCACGCGCGTCCGGGTCCTCGACGGGGCGGGCGCGGTGGTCGCCGACTCGCACGAGAACGGTCCGCCCGAGGGGCCGGAGCCGGCGGCCCCCCGGCTCATCTCGGCGCGCAGCCAGGGCGGTTCGGGCCGGGGCCTCGCCGATCTCGCCGACGAGGTGCGGCCTTTCGGCGAGGACGCGCGCGAGCGCTGGCCCGAGGTCCCGGACCGCGCGGAGGTGCGCGACGCGCTCGCCGGGCGCCGCGCAGCGAGCACGCGCGTCCGGGAGCGGCAGCCGGCGGTCCTCCTGTTCCTGGCCGAGCCGATCCGGTGGGGCGGCGAGGTGCTGGGCGCCGTCTACGTGGTGCGCTCGACGCAGCCGGTGCTCGTCGAGCTGCACCGGATCCGCTCGGGGCTCCTCCGTGTCCTCTTGATCGCGAGCCTGTTCACCGGCCTCGTCACGCTGGTGCTCGCGTGGTCGATCTCGAGGCCGCTCGGCAAGCTCTCGCGCGCGGCCAAGCGCATCGCTTCCGGCGAGCGCGACATCGTGGTGCCCGTCTCGGGCAGCGGCGAGATCCGCGACCTCGGCGCGTCGTTCGCGGCGATGAACGAGCGGCTGGGGGCGCGCCTGCGGTACATCTCGGATTTCGCGGCCGACGTGGCGCACGAGTTCAAGTCGCCGCTCACGTCGATCCGTGGGGCTGCCGAGCTGCTGGACGAGGGGGCGGCGGACGATCTCGAGGCGCGGCGGCGCTTTCTGCGGAACATCGAGCTCGACGTGGCGCGGCTCGACCGGCTCGTGTCGAGGCTCCTGGAGCTGAGCCGCATCGAGGCGTCGAGCGAGGCGATGACGGTGTTCGACCTGGAGGCGCTCGTGGCGCGCGTCGTGGAGCGGTGCGCGACCTCCGGGCAGCCGGTCGTGCTGCGGTACGAGCTGCGGAAGCGGCTGCTCCGGGCGCGGCAGACCGACCTGGAGACGGCGCTCTTGAACCTCGTGGACAACGCGGTGAGGTTCTCGCCGCCGGGGGAGGCGGTGGTGGTGACCGTGGAGGGCGGGGAGGGCGGGGCAGGTGGCGAAGGTGGGAAGACGGCGAGGATCGCGGTGCGCGACCGGGGGCCGGGGGTGCCGGCGCAGCATCGGGCGCGGATCTTCGACAGGTTCTTCACGACCGACGAGAGCCGCAACGGGACGGGGCTCGGGCTGGCGATCGTGAAGAGCGTCGTCGAGGCGCACGGCGGGGCGGTGACGGTGGAGAGCGCGCCGGGGGAGGGGGCGAGCTTCGTTGTGGAGCTGCCGGTGAGGCAGTAGAGAGGGGCGGGCAGGGCTGCCAGCCTGCCAGGCGTGGTGAGCTTCATCAGGTCAGATCGATGGAGGGCCATCCACTACCCGCGGTAGCTTGACCCCGGCCGCCTGCGCGCTGCGCCTCGCTGCGCGGCGGGCGCAGTCACGGTGTTGCGGCGCACCTGGCACGTGGCTGCTAGAATCGTCCTCGGTCTCATCCTCTGCACGCCGGAGGAGCTCACCTTCGAGGAGAAGCCATGATAAACGACCCGATCGTGGATGAGGTCCGTGCGATTCGCGACTCTATCGCGAACGAGCACAATTATGATATTGACTCGATCTTCGAGTCCTTTCGGCGCTTGCGAAAAACTGGCGAAAAATCTGCTGCCCGACAATCGCCTGATGAGCACGACTCCGTTTCGTCAGAGGGGGCAGTCGAGCAGGATGGTGCGGCGGAAACCGCTGCGCGCCATCGCTGAGCGCCGAATCGATGTGACGGTGTACCAGCGCGTGCAGGATGTCAGCGATCGCCATCGGACGGCTCGCGCACGCTCATGATCAGGTCGATCGCGCTCTGCACCTGCGCGAGCCGCTCCGTGGGGGACAGGCTGAGCATCCAGCGCACGAGGGAGCGGTCCACGCCGTTCTCGTCGTAGGGGTTGTCGTCCCGCTCCTCGGCGGGAGGCTCCACAGGAGCCCGCGCAGACGGCCCATCGCTGCGCTCGCATCGCTCGTTACTCGTTAGCAAGAGCTCCACCATGCCCTCCGTCCCGCCCACGAGGATCTCCCGGCCATCGGCGATTCGCTCCGTCGCTCCGGACGCGCCGATGACCGCGGGGATCCCGTATTCCCGCGCGACGATGGCCGCGCGGGAGATGGCGCCGTCGGTATTCGTCACGACGCCCGCGGCGTTATAGGTGACTGAGCCACATGTCCCGTTTTTTGTGGTCGCAGCTCATCAACTATTGGTGCGAATCGCCTTCGGAGCGCAATAGTCCTAGGGTAAGAAGTGCATTGCAAAGGCTCTCTTCAAGCGCGCGAAATGCCATAAGCTCGCGCAGCGGACCGAAGTCGTCCATCAAGTCCGCAAGGCGGCGGACATCCGGGCGGAACTGTTTCAGTCGTCTCCCTGATAAATTGCTTGCGGTGCGAAGGGCTTCGAAAAGCACCTGTTTCGGATCGGGAATGGTTTCGGCATCCTTGAGCGGCGGGAGATAGAGCGGTTTGCGGCCATTCGGGCAGCCAGCTGCGCGGCGGATGGCCTGTTCATCGAACAAGAACCATGCTTCCTGCATTCTTACTGGAACGAGGCTGACGACAGGTATGTGGATGTCCCGCGTGGCGTCGAGAATCTCCTCGCGCCGTTTCTCTATCGGTTCGCGTTCCGCATCGCGATGAATGACGAGGAGATTGCATGGGTAAAGATCGAGCGCTCTGCGTACCCGCTCCACGAGCTTCGATGGTGGTCGATGCAAGCGCCGCAAATCTGCCCAGTCCAACTGAAAGAATGCCGTGGAGCGCTCGCGAAGCAGCCATCGGAGGATCGCGAGCAGCGCCTGGTCACTGGCGCCATCCGATAAGAATGTTAAACGCATGTGATCATTCGGCTGCCCGCGGCGATTCGTCGAACGGCAGAAGTTCCTGTAGATCGGGGCGATCCTTCACTCGCCGTCGCCTGGGTGTCTGACTCGACGCACGCCCCGTTTCGCCCGGAATCGTATCGCTTCGTGGCGGGCCAATCGGATCTAGGTACGCCAGCAAGTCCCCTTTGGAGACTGTTGGGTCTTTTTCGTCGTGAACACGCCAGGTCTTTGGGAGAGGCAACAGAACCGCGTGCTCAGCGCCCGATGCTCCCGGGACGAGTTTGGCTACGAGCAGCGAATCCTCGGGCACGTCCGCTACAACTGAAGGAGAGTGTGTGTTGATTAGTACCTGTCTGAGCGGGTTGTCGGGACCGACAGCCTCATCCGTGTCGACGGCGAGCTCTTGAAGAAGGCGAAGCATTGCAGGGACGCGAGCCGGGTGCATCCCGTTTTCTGGTTCTTCGAGGCACAGAAGCGAGCGCGGATGCGGCTCTTCGTGCATAACTGCTAGCGCCAGAAATCGAAGCGTTCCGTCTGATAAGGAGCCTGCCATGTGGGATGTGCCATGCCGATCGGTCATGATGATGCTTAGCAGTTGGCGCTTCTCGTCGATGTCCACAGCGATAGACCGGACTTGCTCCAAGAGCTCCGAAAGCCGATTGGCTATCCGGGCATAGATGTCGGCGTCTCCACCTGCAGTCGCTGCTGCTGCGTCACGCGCGAGTCTGTACAGCGTTGCTGGCAAATGCGATCCATTAGGTCCGATGACCGGCGGTGCCGTGAAGTCGTCGGGCGCACGCAGGGCGGAGGGCTCCAGGTGGAGCTGGGTCCATGACAGCATCTCGCGGCGGGCCAGTGTCGCGGTGCGGTGCTCGGCGGCGTTCTCCGCTGTGGACAGGACCGTACGCGGCAGATCTTGGGGGCGACGGATTTTTCTCGGGTTTCCACCACCGTGCCCACCTTTGGAATCTGCGTGCAACAGCACGGCGCCATCTTTGGTAGTAGAAATGTAGGGCACGGTCCGGCGTCCTTGAATGCACGATTGTCGCCATTCCTCGGAGCATGGGAATCCTAGCGAGCGTTTTGCGCTCGTCAGGTTTAGGTGAGATAAGCTTTCTCTTACGATCTCGATTCCACCATTGGGTCGTGATGGTAGTTCGGATCGATAGCAGAGCTCGAGCTCATATCGGAGGTAGGTCATGGATGCTTCGGCCAACTGGCCTAACTGATCCTCGCCCCTGGGTGGAACGATCATTTCAGCACCCAAGAACATGGTGTCCGCGGCCTTTTCGCCTACACGTCGAAACAGCCCGCGAACATCACCCATCCGACCGGCTCCGCCACGCACGTCGAGTGCCGCTTCAAGGAGTGGCTTCCCGGCTAAGGACGACAGGAACGAGATCGCGTCGAAGAAGTTCGACTTGCCGACGCCATTGGGACCTGCGATGCAGGTGAACGGACCCAGCTGGACATCAATGTCCAGGTTTTTGAAGCCGCGTACACTGAGGCGCGTCAACATGCTCGGGAATGTACTCCGTCGCGGCCGGGTCGACAACGCCTTCTGCCGCGAACTTCTTGGCCCAGCTTGGGCGCCGATTCCTCGAACACTTGGCAGGGCGGGGCTGCAGGTGGACGGACGAGCGGCGCGGACGTGCACTCATCGGCCTCGCCTGCCGACTTCCACGCACGGCTAGGTTGCGCTGAGCTGTTCCGGCCTGGTCCGGCCAAGGTCGAACGCACTGTCGAACTACACATCGAGCTGCTTGATGACCCTGCCGCGCTGACCGACGGCGGCACGATTTGCGCGCATTCGCGCCGCTCGCCTCGGTTGGGTAGCGCGTGGATGCTCTGTAAGGTGACCCTCCCGGACTCTGACCGCGGCCAGCCCGCCTCGCCTGGGTCGCCCTGAGCATCGGCCACCGACGGTCGTCCCTTCGCCATGTTCTCATGGACGTAACACGTCTCGATGTGGGCGTAGCGCGCAGGGCGAGGCGGTGCTGGTCGATTTGCAAGCGCACAGACGGTTGTCGTTGACCGACGCGGGTCGGTACGCTCGTGCGATGAGCGCCAGCGTGCTGCTCGCTTAGCTGTTCAGGCAGGGTGGCGCGGCGCAGCAGGACGCCGGGCTCGACCCCGAGCGCGTCGGCGAGCCGGACCAGCGCTACGACCCCGACGTTCGTTTTCCCGTGCTCGACGCGCTGCAGGAAGCCCGTGCTGATCTCCGCCGCCGCGGTGAGGGCGTCCTGGGTGAGTCCCAGCCGCCTCGACCAGGTGATCGGGGTCGCCGATTTGTTGGAGCCGCTGGGCTCCGTCGAGCAGCCCGCCGGAGGCGAGAAGGACACGCCGCTTGACGATGTCCCGCCGGAGGCGTGAGCGCGGGAGTCATCTGCGTGATGCCCCGCCGAGCAAGTCGAGCGCTATGCACCTGAGCCATTGCGATAACACAACCTATGCGTTGTTTTATTATGGAACGTCCGAATGTACGACGTCCGCATGCGCTGCACACTCCCCGATCCCCGGCAAAATCCACGTCCCTGCAAGCCCCAGCGCCGCCGCGTCCACCAGGCCCCCGCGCCGGCGGGCCGCTCTCCTTCGCGCGGAGGCGCCCGATGAGCCCCACCCCCGTCGACGTCCCCGCGATGCCCGACGCGGCCCTGGTGGAGCTGGTGCTCGGCCTCCCCGACCTGGGCCGCCGTGCCTTCCCTGCCGAGGACCTCCCGTCCCTCGCGCGCCTGTCGCCCGTCGCGCTGGCGGAGCGCGCCGAGCTCGCGCTCCAGGCGGCGACCCGCCTCGCTGCCGCCTTCGAGCTCGGCCGGCGTCTTCACGCCGCGCGCACGCGCCGCCCGAAGCGCCTGCGCCGCCCGCGCGACGTCGCCCGCTTCTTCCACGCGACGCTGGCGCCGCTCGTCCACGAGGAGGTCTGGCTCGCCGCGCTCGACGCCCACGATCGCGTCCGCGGCGCGCGCATGGTCTGCCGCGGCGGCCTCCTGGGCGGCTCGGTGCGCGCCGCCGATGTCCTGCGCGCCGCCATCGAGCTCGGCGCCGTCGCGTTCGTGCTGGCCCACAACCACCCGGGCGGCGACCCCGCGCCGTCCGACGACGACGTCGAGCTGACCCGCGAGATCGAGCACGCCGCCCACCTGATCGGCGTTCCCCTCCAGGACCACGTCATCGTGACGCCCGCCGGGCGCTTCGCCTCGGTCTTCCGGGCTGGCTCATCCCGCTAGACCGTCGGGATCCTGGCGCCCACCGGCGTCCCCGCCGCCAGACCCACGCGTCGCGCGGAGCGACCACCAGGCCCGGGACGTCCCTGCCGCCGCTGCCGAAAGCAACCTTTCGACGGGTCCTCCCGAGGCCGCACTGGGCGCCTCCGGCCTCCCTCCTGGCCAGAACGATGCCAGCCCAGCTATCCCAGCAACATCCCTCGTTTTTCTCACCCATCCATCCCCCGCGCTCCCCCGGACACCGCAGGATTCCGACACCCTCCCTTCTTCTATAAATCATCTTCTCCTTCACTTCTCTCTGGACACCTCTCATCACATCATGAATAGAGCACCCTTGCCCGTCTGGCGTTCCAGCGCAATCCCGCGCTCCTGCCACGGACGAGGATGATCTCATGAGCAAATACACCGCTTCTGAAGTGATCCAGCTCCCCCGCCTCACCGCCGTCGGGGCGATGGCGCTAGGCGAGCAGCTCCTCACGGCGGCGAAGCCCGCGAAGAAGCAGCTCGCGAAGGGCATCGCGCGGGCGCTCGCCGCGCTCTCATCGCGGCACGGCGAGCTCGCGTCGGCGCTGCGCGATCAGGTGTCGCTGTCCGGAGGAGGGGAGGCGAGCGAGGATGCCGTCCAGTGCGACCGTGTCATCGACGGTTGCTGGAGCGGTCTCCACGACTTCCTGACCGCGTTCACCAAGCTGCCGTCCGGCGCGCCCGAGGTCGCCGAGGCGAGCGCGCTGAAGGCGGCCATCTTCACGGGAGGGCTCAAGTTCCTCCAGCTCACGTACGTCCTGGAATGGTCCGAGAGCGAGCTCCGGCTGCAGCGCATCCGCAAGAACGGCCTCGACGCGCGCCTCGAGGCGCTCGGCGGCAAGCGCTTCCTCGTCGTCCTGGAGGCCGCGCACGCCGCTTACGGCAAGGCGCTCGGCGTCACGGCGCCCACGGCCGCGGCCGCGGCGGCGCCGCCGAGCGTGCGCGAGGCGCTCGACGCCTTCACCGAGGCGCTGCGCGTGTACGTGATCAAGGTGATGGGCGCGGTCGAGCCCGACGAGCCGGAGACGCAGGAGCTCGCCGACAAGCTGCTCGCGCCGCTCGCGACCTGGAGCGTCGGGCCGAGCGGTCGCGGCGCCGCCCGGAAGAACGACAAGCCCGAGGGCGAGCCCGCAGCGCCCCCTCCGCCCGACGCGCCGAGCGCCCAGCCGGCGCCGGTCGACCTCTGAGCCCGCTCGCATAACCCCGCCCACCGGACGCCCGCTCGCGCAACACCGCCCCGCCAGACGCCCGCTCGCCCCCGCGTCACCCGCCCAGGAGCACGCCCTGTCCGCCGCCGTGGCGGCCCCCGGCGCCACCGGCATCCGGGCGTCAATTCAGGCCATCGACGGTGACGGTCGGCATGGCTCAGCCTTCCGTGCTCAGGAAACGGTCGGACTGCTCGAGCTCCTCGTCGAGCGCGGTGATGGTTCCCATGTCGTCCACGGAGGGCCCTTGCTGCACCGAGACACCCGCGTCCGACAGGTGCAGCCCGAAGAAGCGCGCGTCGACCTCTCCCCCCTTGCGCGCGAGCAGCATCTCGATCTCGCGCAGCAAGAACAGGCTGTGCGTCGCGATGAACACCTGGATGCCGCCGAGGCTCAGATCGACGATGCTGCCGGCGACCTTCTTGATGATGCGCGGGTTGAGGTTCGCCTCCGGCTCGTCCCAGAACAGGCACCCTTTGTCGAGCAAGGCCCCTGTCGCGATGAGGCGGGCGAGCATGCCGAGCTTGCGGAGGCCCTCCGCGACGAGCGGCATCTCCATGCGACCGCTCCCGCTGCGGAAGTAGAATCGACCGTTCTTGTCGAGCTCGATCGCCCCTCCCATCGCCTCCTCCAGCGGACCAAGGAGCTCCCGGACGCGCTTCTCCTTGGCGCCCCTCTTGAGCGGCGCGCCGAGGAGCAAGCAGGTATCGCGCCATGTCTCCTCGAATTCGAGATAGTGGTTCTCGTACACGGACACGAAGCCTGGATAGATGGTGAGGAGCTCCCGGGTCGGCAGGAAGGCCGGCGCCGCGTCGATCCATTCCGTGGGGAGCGTGTCGATCGAGACGTCCGACTTGCTCTGCGTCGAGAAGCCGAACGAGAACTCCCAGGCCTCGTGGGTGCAGGTCATCCGCACATCGCAGCGCTCACGCCCTTGCTTCCGCCGGGCGAGGCGCCCCAGGGCCTCCGGGCGGAAGACGCTGACGAGCTTGTCCGCGAGGCGGGTCTGCAGAGCCGCCTTGGTCGGGGGCGCCGCGTTCGGCTTGCGCCCCTCCTCCCAGCTCGTCGCGAGGATGGAGTAGGCGAGCTTCAGCGCGTGCGTCTTTCCCGTGCCGTTCTCTCCCACGAACACGTTGAGGTGCTGTCCGAAGTCGAGGTCCGCCTCGCTGAAGGCGGTGAAATTCTTGATATGAAGCGACCTGATCATGGCTTGCGTTCGAACAGATCGAGCGGGTCCTTCGTCTCCGGGACCTCGCCGGCCGCGGCCTCCTCCTTGACCCTGCGGCGCATGAGGTCCGACGTGTCGACCGCGTGCGCGCCGTCGCGGAACCTTCCGTAGAAGTGATCCGCGTCGAGGAGGGAGCCATCCGGCAGCCGGTGGATGAGCTGAAGCGAGTCCGGCGGGATGGGGATCGCCGCGACCACGGTGACCACGCTCGACGGCTCCACGCCTTCCAGGCTCGCGCCGTTCGTGACGTCCTCGAGCTTCACCGTGTTCCTCTTCCGATCGGCGCGAGCATGCCGCGAGGCGACGCACCGTAGCCGGAGCACGCTCGCCCAACAAGGGCCGACGACCGAGGCGCGCCGCTGGACGGCACGAACCGCCCGCTCTGTGCCAACCCCCCGTGATCTGTGCCAGATGAGGGGGGTCCGGCACTGGCACAAACGCAATGCATTGCGACACACAGGGGTCCGGACCCCTCGACGACGCTCTGCAGAGCGTCTCCGGGAGCAAAATTGTGCCAGAATTCGCGTTTCACAGCGGAATTCTGTGCCAGAAGCGCCGTGAACGTGCTGGATCTTGTGCCAGATGGGGGGGCGGGACCCCTCCGGACCGCAAAACAGAGCGCCCGCGCGGGCTCGGCACCCCCTCCGGCCCTCAGAGCAGAGCGCGAGCGAGGAGTTCTGCAGGCTCGTCGGCGAAAGCCGGAGCGCACCCGAGGGCTCGAGCCGTCGCCCCCGGATCAGGATCGGCTGTCTAGCCTCGTCTCTCGCCGGGAGCGTCGCCGGACGAGGCCGCCGCCGTGCGGTCCACGCCCACGTCGCCGCGGAGCGGGTCGGGCGCGGGCGTCTCCACGGATGCCCGCGGGGGAGGCTCTGCCAGCGACGTGTCCGCCGGCCGCTCCGCGTGGGAGCTGCCGGCGACGCGATGGCGCCCCCAGAGCTCCTTCAGATCGGCCGGAAGCTGGCTCCCGATGTCCGTGACCTCCTCCATCGGGATCGCGCGCTCCACGGCCGCGAAGACCGCATGGGACACCGCCCTTGCCTGGTCGTTGTCGATGTGCAGGTGCTCCGCGAGCGTCTCCAGGAACTCTCGACGATTGAAGACCTCGGCATCCTCGTCGCGGTGCGTGGCACATGGCTGTACAATCGCCTGGATCGTCGATGGCAGGGCCGCGGCGAGGTCCCGCGCCTCTCCACCGCTCAGCCGGCGCGACAGCGTGCACAGCGCCGCACCGACGGCCTCGGGCGCCCGCAGGTGCGGCGGCAGCGCGCCGCTCTGCTCGACCTGGCGGAAGACCTGCTCTGATAGCTCGTCGATCGACCGAGCGGCCGCGGTCGTCGCATTCGCCTTGCTGCCCATTCGACTCCTCCTTTCGTGCGGGACCCGGGGGTACCTCCATGACAGAAGGCAAGAGCGGTGCCGCCCCCACCTCGTCGCGCACGGCACGCACAGCAAGAGTCCGAGCTTGCCTCGTCTTCTATGAACCACCTCTCCCTCGGATTCTCACTGGACTCCTCTCTTCACCTCGTGGACAGAGCACGCCAGCTCCTCCGCCTGGTCGACCTCGAGCGCCGGTGCCATTGTCGCGTCGATGGGGCTTGATCGGCCCCATCGCGGACACGATGCCCGTGCCCATCCCGACCGCTCGACGGTTGCCTCGACGATGCAAGTGCGTCTACCATCGCCCATGCGAACCGGCTTATTCTGTTTCGTATCTCTGATCCTCGCAGGTTGTTCCGAACCGGCCCCGTCCACGCCTCCCACGGGCGGCACGAGCTCCTCCAGCAGCGGGAGCGGCGGCGCGGGCGGCACCGGCGGCACCGGCGGCACCGGCGGCACCGGCGGCACCGGCGGCGCGGGCGGCACCGGCGGCGGGTTTTCCCTCGATTGCATGCCGGAGCCGGCCCCGGAGCTCCCGCCCGAGGCCTTCTGCGCGCGTGTCGCCGCCGGCGCCCAGGGCAGCCGCCCCGTGCCCGTCGACCTCTCCGCGGCGCATGCGGGCGTCCGTTTTTTCGGGCCCGTCACCGCATATGCCGACGCGGATCAGGCGCTCGTCGCCGCGCTCCTCCCCGCGGACGCGATCGATTCGCTGGACCTCGCGCCTTATGCCAGCGCCCTGCCCGGGATCGCCTGCGCCCTCTCCGCGAACGCGGCTGCGGCCTCGCTCGACGTCGCGCGGGTCGAGCTCGTGGAGGGCGAGGACGGCGCTGTCGCCCTGGTCCGGCCGGGCACGGGCACGGTCGAGGTGCCGCCCGAGGTGTCGGCAATCGTCGTCGATCTGCGGGATCTGCCGCCTGCGCCGGGCCTGCGCGAGGCGCTCGAGGCCGCCGCGTCCCAGGCCCTCGCCACGCCCGTGCCGCGCCTCGCGCGCCGCGTGCGGCGCCATTACGGGATGACCGACGAGCAGTTCTTCCAGCAGAACCTGTTCAGCAACACGATCGCCGAGATCCAGGGCGACCCGATCCCCGCCGCGAGCAGCGCCGACCGAAAGCTCGCCCTCTTGACGAGCCCGCGGCTCGCGCCCGAAGCGGCCTCGCTCGCCCTCTCGCTCCGGCTCGCGGGACGCGCGACGATCGTCGGCGAAGGGCTCCGCGCCGACGTCGCCGAGGCGCGCTGGCAAGGGATCGGAGATTCCGGGATCGCCCATCGCGCCGCCGATCTGATCTTCCCCGACGGGCAACGTGTCCCCGACTCGATTCCGGCCGACCGCCGGATGGGCGAGCCGGCGTGCATCGTGCATGAAATGGGGGATCTCGAGGCGCCTCCGCCCATCCCGCCCGGGCCGGCGGAGCGGCCCGAGGAGAAGAGCGTCTCGCCGTTCAACGAGCGGCAGCCGCCGGAGATCCACCTCGGCACGGGCCGCGCCGCGCTCGTCGTGGCGCACGGCGCTGCCCGGTCGTTCTTCCCGTACTTCGAGGTCGTGCCCGACGTGATCGATGCGCGGCTCGTGGAGACGATCGACCTGCTCGGCGAGGAGCCGCCCGAGCGCCTCGTGGTCCGGAACGTCCTGCGCCGCTTCGGCAATGCCCTCGACGACAGCCACACGCTGGTGCGGGATTACGTGACCAGGGCGACCGGCTCGTTTCCTTCGTACCTCGAATGGATCGACGGCGAGGCCGTCGTGCGCCAGACCCTGGCCGTGGGCGTCAATCCGGGCGATACGCTGGTCTCGATCGACGGGGTCCCGGCGGCCGACTGGTATGCCATGGAAATGGCTCGCTCGTCGGGGGCGACCGAGGCGAATCGCTTCGTCGTGGCCTCGTACGAGGTGCAGCAGCTCATGAAGCCCGTCGCGCTCGGCCTGCGCGACCCCGATGGCGCCATGAGGACCCTGCCCTTCGAGCCCCAGCCGCTCGCCGACTTCGGTGCCGTCGGCTTCACGCCCACGCTGCGCACCGCCGGATGGCTCGCCGATCTCGGCGCACCGGAGCTTTATTACATCAACCTGGCGGGCGAGGTCCTCTACGACATGAACGATTTCCACACGGCCCTCACCGAGGCCGAGACGGCGGACGGGCTCATCCTCGACATGCGGGGGTATCCGGGCATCGACGTCGCCGAGGTGGCGCAGCGGGTGATCCCGGGGCCGTGGTCGGGCGCGATCTTCCGCGTTGCCGTGCGCACGGGGCCGGACGACGTGTCCATCGACGAGTTCTTCGATACGTTCGGCCCGCTGGATTCGCCCGCGTACGGGGGGCCCATCGTGTTGCTCGTCGGCAACGGGACGCTGTCGGCGGCCGAGCATTTCTCGCTCGCGCTCGTCGACGCGGATCGCGTCACCGTGGTCGGCCGGGGGACGGCCGCGACAAACGGGAGCATCACGGGCGTGCAGCTGCCGGGGCAATTCGCCTTTTCGTTCACCGGGATGGATGCGCGGCACGCGGACGCGCAAAAAAGCGTGTTCCACGGGGTGGGGATCGTCCCCGACATCGAGGTCGCGCTGACCGCGCAGGCGTTCCGCGACGGCGTCGATCCCGAGCTCGACGCGGCCGTCGACCATCTGCTCGCCGCGCCTTGACAGAGGTGAACGGCTCCGGGGGAGGATCCAAAACCACGCCAATCGGGGCGAAAGCCACGCCCTGGCGCGGGTCGGCGCGCAGCGCTACGCACGGGAAGAGGTGCCGGAGATGACCGAGCTCTGGGAGAGCGTGTTCGCTGACAAGCAGATGATGTGGGGGCCCGAGCCGAGCCGATCGGCGGTCTTCGCGCGCGACTACTTCGCGCGCAGTGGGGCGAAGGAGATCCTCGTTCCGGGCCTCGGCTACGGCCGGAACGCGAAGCCATTCCTCGAACACGGGATGTCCGTGACGGGGATCGAGATCTCCGGGACGGCGATCGGCCTCGCGCGAACGCAGATGGGTCTCGATATCCCGATTCACCACGGCTCCGTGGCCGACATGCCGTACGACACTCGCCTGTACGACGGCGTCTTCTCGTACGGGCTCCTCTACCTCCTCGCCCCTCCCGCGCGGGCGAAGCTCCTCCAGGACTGCCATCGCCAGCTGCGGAAGGGCGGAGCGATGATCTTCACCGTCATATCGAAGCAGGCTCCGATGTTCGGTCGGGGGTCAAAGCTCGGAGACGACTGGTACGAGGTCCACCCGGGCGTGCAGATGTTCTTCTACGACGCCGAGTCGATCCGGCGGGAGCTCGGTCCGCACGGCGAGATCGAGCTCTCCGAGATCGACGAAGCGACACCGGGGGGCGGCACGTTCCCGTTCATCAACGTGGTGTGCAGGACGGAGTGAGCACCTGCGCTGCGCGCCACCGCGGGGCATCACGTCGGGGCCTGGTGACCGAGGTGGGCGGGCTGATGACCCATGGCGCGGTGATCGCCCGGGAATACGGCTTGCCCTGGCCGGGCCAGGGGTGAGCACCCGCATCTCGCTGGCGGCCGGCACGGAGCACAGAGGGCAGGTGGACGTCAAGGCGAGCGTGCCCCGCGGGGCCCTGGGACGAGCCGGCGCCGCGACGCAATGCCCAGGTGAGCCCACCGGCGAATCGCGGATGCTGGGGCTCGGGCGTACGCCGCGTTGACGCGACGATACTACGACAATATCTCACCTGCGTTTTCGCAGGGAGGCGGAACAATGCAGCGCCTCGTGGCCGATGGCTCGAGAGCCCGTTGAAACCGTCTGGTCGGGGCGGTTTTCTTCGTGCCATCATCGACGAGGTGAACGTAGGGCCGTCCAGCAGTCGTCCGCCCGAGGCGGGGCATCATCTCCTGCTCGAGCTCGGGCGGGGAGGAACCGCGCACGTCTTCCTCGCCGTGCAGAGCGGCGCGGAGGGCGTGGACAAGCTCGTCGTCCTGAAGTTTCTCCGGCCCGACTTCCAGGACAACGCCGAGCTGCGGGAGATGTTCATCAACGAGGCGCGGTTCTCCGCTCGCTTGAACCACGCGAACATCGTCCAGACGAGCGCGATCGTCCAGACGACCCGCGGGGCCGCCATCGTGCTGGAGTACCTCGAGGGCCAGCCGCTCTCGGTCGTCCGGACGCGGGCGCGCACGAAGCTCCCGCTGGAGATGCACCTCCGCATCATCATCGACGTGCTTCGCGGCCTTCATTACGCCCACGAGCTCACCGGCTTCGACGGCGAGCCCCTCAACGTCGTGCATCGCGACGTCTCGCCGCACAACGTCTTCGTGAGCTACGACGGTCAGGTCAAGCTCATCGATTTTGGCATCGCGAAGCTCCTGGGCACGGGGGCCGAGACGGCGACGGGGGTGATCAAGGGCAAGATCGGGTACATGCCGCCCGAGCAGATCGAGGGCAACCACGTCGATCGGCGCGCGGATCTGTACGCGGTGGGGGTCATGCTCTGGGAGGCCGCGACGGGCGAGCGGATGTGGAAGGGGTTGACCGACGTCGTCATCATGAATCGCGTGCTGAACGGCAACCTCCCGAGGCCGCGCGAGATCAACCCCGACGTGCCCGAGGAGCTCGAGCGCATCATTCTCAAGGCGCTGTCGTTCTCGCGGGAGGCACGCTATGCCACCGCGCCGGAGCTCGAGGTCGACCTCGAGGTGTTCCTCGCCGGGATGATCCCCGTGACGAACCGCGACATCGGCAGGTTCGTGGCGCGCGAGTTCGAGGAGCTCCGCACGGAGACGAGGCGCATCATCGGCGAGGAGATGAAGCGCCGCGCCACCATGGCGCGCTCGTCCGCGCAGATCGACGTCGCGTCGTCGTCCCCGCCGCCGCTGTCGCAATCGCTCGCGCGCGCCGGCTACGCCACGATGACGAGCTCGGACTCGAGGCGCACGGACGTGCAAGGGGAGGCGCCGCGCCCGTGGCTGAAGAGGGCGTCCCGCTCGCTGTTCGCCGCGGCCGTGCTGGCGATCGGCGTCGGCGTCGTCGTCGGCGTCACCTTGCGTGCCTCGCGCTCCCCGTCCCCGTCCGTGGACGCCGCGGATTCGCTGGCGGCGCCGCCTCCGTCGCCCATCCCCGTCGCGCCGGCCGCTGTCGCTGCGTCCGGGAAGCCGGCGCCCCCGCTGCGCGAGGAGGCCGTTCCCTCGTCGGGCTCTGCCGCCGTCGCGGTGGCCGCTGCGCCATCCGCGACGGCAGAGCCGTCCGCGAAGCCGGCCAAGCCGTCCGCGAAGTCCGCCAAGCCGGCCAGGCCGTCGGCGAAGCAGGCGGGGTCGTCCGCGAAGCAGGCCGGATCGTCGGTGAAGGCGCCGGTCGCGGTCGAGGTCGCCGTGCCTCCGGCGTCGGCGGCCAAGCCCGCTCCCGCCGTGCCTGCCAGCCCGCGATGCGACCCGCCGTACACCATCGACGCCGATGGAATCAAGCGCTTCAAGGTCGAGTGCATGTGAGATTGCCTGTCGACACGACCTCGGGTACGGGGGCGCTCTCCGCGCTGGCCCTGGCCGTGATGAGCGGTTGCGGGACAGGCGGAGACACCCGAATCCAGGGCGGCGCCGGCGGACCGGCGACGGTGAGCGTGTCGTCCGGTTCCTCGGCGGGCGCCGGGGGCGCGGGCGGTAGCGGCGCGGGTGCCGGGGGCGCGGGCTCTGGAGACGCCGGCATAGGGGGCGCGGGCGGTAGCGGCGCGAACACCGGAGGCGCGGGCATCGGCGGCGCGGGCTCTGGAGGCGCCGGAATTGGGGGCGCGGGCGGTAGCGGCGCGAACACCGGAGGCGCCGGCGTCGGGGGCGCGGGCATCGGGGGCGCGGGCACCGGGGGCGCGGGGGGTGACGGCGGCGGTTTCGTTGCGACGGACCGTCCTCCGGTCGCGCTCGCCCTCAGCGGAGACGTCCAGGGGGTGCACGATCCGTCGATCGTCCGGGCGGGGGATCTGTATTACGTCTTCTCCACCGGACCCGGGATCGCGATCCGGACCTCGGCGGACCTCGTGCACTGGGGCCTCGCCGGCGCCGTGTTCAGCTCCACGCCGGAATGGGTCGTGAGCGCGGTGGGAGACGTCGACTCGCTCTGGGCGCCGGACATCTCTTACTGGGGCGGGCTCTATCATCTGTATTACGCGGCCTCGTACTTCGGGACGAACCGCTCCTGCATCGGCCACGCGACGAGGCCGTCTCTGGACGACGCGCATACCCGCTGGCTGGATCACGGCGCCGTCGTCTGCAGCGAGGGCACCGATTACAACGCCATCGACCCGAACGTCGTGATCGACGAGCGGGGCACGCCCTGGCTTTTGTTCGGAAGCTTCTGGTCGGGGATCAAGCTCATGCAGCTCACCCTCGCAGGCGCTCCCGTCGACGGGACGCTCACGTCCGTCGCCTCACGCCCGAGCACGGCCATCGAGGCGCCGTTCGTCGTGAGGCGAGGCGAACACTATTACCTGTTTGCCTCGTTCGACACCTGCTGCGCCGGCTCGAGCAGCACGTACAAGATCATGGTCGGCCGGTCCCAGGCGCTCGCCGGTCCCTACGTGGACAGGCTCGGGAGCCGCATGCTCGACGGCGGCGGCTCGCGCGTGCTGACCGGCAGCTCGAGGTGGCGCGGGCCTGGCAGCAACGGCTTGCTCCGAGATGGTGAGTCCTGGTATCATATCTACCATTCGTACGACGCCGACGCGGACGGCATGTGGGCCCTTCGCGTCGCCGAGCTGAGCTGGGGCGCCGATGGCTGGCCGGAGTCCGGCGGGCCGTGAGCTGGCATTCGGGGGTGCCTCTCGGTTCGGCGAGGGCGCCGGGCTCTTTCCCCTGGGCTCCCGTGGTGGCCGTGGTCCCCGGGCCACGACCGCGTCATCGCACGCGCTCAGGAGACGTCAATCTTGTGGGAGGTGACATGAACATGGCAGGTCATGGAAGGATGCTGGCCGGCCCTGCGGGTCTTCGTCCGGCGGCACGTGCGCTCCTGGCGATTGCTCCCCTGCTCCTCGGGGCGTGCTCGTTCGTCGAAGACCTGTCCCGTCTCCAGCAGGGGACGACGAGCGCCGGGGGCGGCTCTGCGACGCAGAGCTCCAGCGGAAGCAGCAGTGGCTCGGGAGGCCTCGGCGGCGATGGCGCGAATGGCGGCGCCGGGGGCGCCGGCGGCGATGGCGGCGATGGCGGCGATGGCGGCATCGGGGGCGTCGGGGGCGATGGCGGCGATGGTGGCGCAGGGAACGCCGGGGGCGCCGGCGCTACCGGGGGCGCCGGCGGGGAGGCCGGCGCCGGGGGCGTCGGGGGCGGTCCCCTCGCCGACCTCGAGCGGGGGCTCTTCCTGCACTACACGTTCGACGAGACCGAGGGAGATCTCGCGGCGGACGCCACCGGCGACGTGCTGCACGACGCGATCGTGATGGGTGGGACGTGGGTGCCGGGGCACATCGGAAACGCGCTGTCCCTCTCGGGGGTCGAGCAGTACGTGGACGTCCCGCCCGGTATCGTGCAGACGCTCGACGAGATCACGTTTTCCCTCTGGGTCTCCCTCGGCCGGCAGCAGCTGTGGCAGCGGATCTTCGACTTCGGATCCGGGGAATCGGCGTGGATCTACCTGTGCCCGAAGGCGGCGGATCCGCCGGGCCTCCGCTTCTCGGTGAACTCCCTTGCGGGCGTCGATGAGTATACAGCGGACTGGACCTTGACGGTCGGGGCGTGGAGGCACGTCGCGGTGACGGCCTCCTTCAACCCGAATCGCTCTTCGATTTACGTCGACGGGGTCGAGGTGATGACCAGCGATCTGATCTACACCCGACCTTCGGAGGTGGGGAACACGACCCAGAACTTCATCGGCCGCTCCCAGTTCGCGACGGATCCCTACTTGAACGGGATCGTGGACGACTTCAGGATCTACGATCGTGCGCTCTCGGCGGCCGAGGTGGCGGCCCTCGCGGCGCTGTGATCGGGGGCGGCGGTCGCGAGCGACCGCGCCCGGCGGACCGTCGGAAGTTTGCTCCACAGGCTGTCGGATGCGAGTCTGCTGGACACGAGGAGCTCGGTGTGATGGCTGGAGAGACGGACGTGCTGCGATGGGCGAAGCCATTCGGGAGGGGGCGCGGCGGGCGCGCGGTGCTCGCGCTGCTGGCGACCTCGCTCTGGCCGCTCTCGGCTCCGGCGGACGAGCCCGCGGCGCCGGCAGCGGGAGCGGCCTCGGGGGTGGAGCAGTGTGTCGCGGCGCACGCCGAGGTGCAGACGCTCCGGAGGAATCAGAAGCTGCTCGAGGCGCGCCGTGTGCTGAAGGGCTGCGCGCGATCGGAATGCCCGGCGCCGGTCCTCCGCGATTGCGCCGCGTGGGTCGACGAGATCGAGAGGGCGACGCCGTCGGTCGTCTTCAATGTGACGAGCGGCGGCGAGCAGGTCGCCGGCTCGAGGGTCCTTGTCGACGGCCAGCCGGTCGAGCTATCGTCGAGCGGCGCGCCGCTCAGGCTCGATCCGGGGAAGCATACGTACCGTGTCGAGCATGACGGGTACAGGCCGGTGGCCAAGGAGCTCATCCTCTTCGAGGGGCAGCGCTTCCGGCAGCTGAACGTCGCGCTCGAGCCCGTCGTGGTCCCGCAGGCCCCGGCGGCTCAGGCCCTCATGACGGAGCGCTACCGTCCGGTGCCGGCGTTGACCTACGTGCTGGCGGGCGTGGGTGTCGCGGGCGCGGCGAGCTTTGCGGTGTGGGGCCTCATGGGTCGATCCGAGCAGGACCACCTCGAACAGACCTGCAGGCCGAAGTGCACGGACAGCGATCTTACCAGCGTGCGTACGCGGTACCTGATAGCCGACATCTCTCTCGGTGTAGGCGCAGCGGCGTTCGCGGGCGCCGCGCTGACCTATCTTCTCCGTCCCACGGAGGAGCGGTCGATCGCGGTGTCCGTGGAGCCGAACCGGACCGGAGTGTATGGTACGGTGTCGTTCCGCGGTATGTGAGATGGGTTCATCTCGCGACCGGACGCTGGAATCTTGACGAGGGTCGCCGTCGTCGGCGCGACCTGCACCACTTTACAACCCTTCTCGAGCACCGTCGGACCGTTCCGTGATGCTCGAGGAATCGCCTTCATTGGAGGATGCTATGAGAGAGGCATCGATCTTGTCGGGTAGTCTCGGGGCCATGCTGCTCACGGCCGTGATGCTCGGAACAGTCGCCACCGGATGCGGATCGAGCGATGACAACCCGGGAAGCGGCGGCAGCGGCGGCAGCGGGACGACGTCGGGGGGAAGCTCCACCACGAGCGGCTCAGGCGGCAGCGGCGGGACCGCGCCTGGCACGGGCGGCAGCGGTGGCGACGGTGGCCTCGGCGGCGCGGGCGGCAGCGGTGGTGAAGGCGGCAGCGGTGGTGCGACCGGCAGCGGTGGTGAAGGCGGCAGCGGTGGTGCGACCGGCAGCGGTGGTGCGACCGGCAGCGGTGGTGCGACCGGCAGCGGCGGTGCGACCGGCAGCGGCGGTGCGACCGGCAGCGGTGGTGCGACCGGCAGCGGTGGTGCGACCGGCAGCGGTGGTGCGACCGGCAGCGGCGGCAGCGGTGGTGAAGGCGGCAGCGGTGGTGAAGGCGGCGGCGGAGCGGGCGGCGGCGGCGGCGCCGGGCCGGCTCCGACGCTCGTCGTGCACTATACGTTCGACGAGGAGGCCGGCCTCATCGCCAGCGACGCGTCGGGGAACGCGAATGACGCCACGCTCGCCGGGAGCGCCGGATGGTCGCCGGCGGGGCGAATCGGCGGCGCGGTCAGCCTGCAGGGCGCCGACCCCTTCGTCGATCTCCCCGACGCCCTCATCGACGGCCTCGACGATCTCACCATCGCGACGTGGGTCAACCTGAGCAGCATCGACAGCTGGTCTCGCATCTTCGACTTTGGCGGTAACGGATTCATGTATCTCACCCCGTCCAACGCTGTCGGGGACCTGCATTTCGCGGTCTACAACGACGGAAACGAGGCGATCGTGGCGGTCCCGAACCCGCTGACCGTCAACGTCTGGAAGCATGTGGCCGTCACGATCTCGAGCGGCACGTACCAGATATGGATCGATGGTGTCTCCGTTGCATCGACCACTCCGGCTCCCCCAGACGACGTGAAGCCGTCCCAGCTGGCGCCCACGGTGAGGAACTACCTCGGCGATTCGCAGTTCGAGCCGGATCCCTTCCTCAAGGGGTACATGGACGACTTCCGGATCTACGACCGCGCCCTCTCGGCCGACGAGATGGCGGCCCTCGCCGCGCCGTAGGCGAGAGGACGCGCGAGGGGGGACTCGCGGTATCTTCCCAAGATTTCCCGACCGCGTTGGCGGAATTCTGCGCCAGGGTCCTCGTGAACACGCTCAATCTTGTGCCGGAAGGGGGGGCAAGACCCCTCCAGACCGCAGGAGAGAGCGCGTAAGCGGGCTCGAGACCCCTCCGGACCGCAAGGCAGAGCCCCGTCCTGGGCTCGGGAACGCCTCGCGGCGCATCGTGGAGCACACGCGAGGGCTCGCGACCGGCCGCGTGTCCGCGGAGCGCGCATGTCTCGCTGGGACGCTTCTGTGGAGAAGCGTTGAGCTGACGAGCCCGGCGGACGGCCCGATGGGCGCTCCCTCGCAGCGCGCAGAGCGCAGCGCTCGTGAGGGCGATCCTCGCAAGCCGCGCTGCCGCGCGGCGCGGCGCCTCCGGAGGCCGGCGTTGACGGAGCTCCTCGGCAGCGTCTACGCTGGCGCAACATCGGCTGCGCCTTTCTGCCGGTGGCCGCTCTGCACATACCCGAGGGGGCGGGACACGCCGAGACGGACATGGAAACGCCAGTTCAGCCCGGAGACGTCCTGCTCGGCAAATACACGATCGAGCGGGTGCTTGGCCAGGGCGGGATGGGGATGGTCCTGGCGGCGCGCCACCGCGAGCTGGGCGAGCTCTTCGCCATCAAGCTTCTCCTGCCCCAGGCGCCCGCCAGCGCGCACGCCACGGAGCGCTTCCTGCGCGAGGCGCGCGCGGCGGTGCGCCTGAAGGGCGATCACATCGTCCGCGTCCACGACGTCGGCAGGCTCGAGACAGGCGCGCCCTACATGGTGATGGAGCACCTCGTGGGGAGCGACCTGCAGCAGGTCGTGCTCGACCGCGGTCCGCTGCCCGTGGACGAGGCCGTCGACTACGTGCTGCAGGCCTGCGAGGGCGTGGCCGAGGCGCACGCCCACGGGATCGTGCACCGCGACCTCAAGCCGGCCAACCTGTTCCTCACGCGCCGGCCGAACGGCGCGCCCTGGGTCAAGGTGCTCGACTTCGGCATCTCCAAGCAGCTCTCACCTGATCACGTGGATCTGACCAAGAGCGGTGCGCTGATCGGCTCCCCATTCTACATGTCGCCGGAGCAGATGGTCCGCGCGAGGCGCGTGGACACGCGGTCTGATATCTGGTCCATGGGCGTGGTCCTGCACCACCTGGTGACAGGCAAGCTGCCGTTCTCTGCAGAGGACCTGACTGAGGTGGTGGCGCACGTGCTGCAAGAAGCGTCGATCCCGCCGAGTCAGCAGCGGCCGGGGCTCCCAGGAGAGATGGACACGGTGGTGGCGCTGTGCCTGCAGAAGCGGCCGGAGCACCGGTTTCAGACGATCGATGAGCTCGCCGCCGCGCTGCGTATCCTCGTTTCCGCGAGCGCGCCGGCGCCGGTGGCGACCGCGTCCGTCAGGGCCGGCGAGGACCGGGCGTTGGCGCTCGCCGATACCCAGGCCGCGCTGGCGCAGACCCCGCCGCGCCCTTCACAGACCACCGTGGAAGGGCCGGCGCCGGGCGCCGACCAGGAGATGGGACACACCCTCTCACGCCCTGCCGAGCGCCCGGCGCCGTCCGTGCGCAGGTCCGACCCGGCCTCTGGCGCGCTGCGCTCGTTCGGGCGGGTGGCCCTGCTCGCTGGCGCCGTGCTGGCCGTGCTCGGCATCGGGAGCGGCTGGCTGGCCTTGCAGCAGCGGGCCGCGCCGGCGGCGGCAGCTTCCGCAGCGCCGGCGGCGCCCGCGCCCGTCGTGACTCCGACCGGGGACGAGGCGCCGCCGCCGGCCGCGGAGGCGGCCGCGGCGGACATCGCGACGACCGGCGCTGCCGAGACCACGCCTTTGGGGGCGGCGGCTCCGAGCAGCTTCGCGGCCCCCGTGCCGACCGAGCCCGCCGGATCGGCCAGCGCGCCGCCGCGCGGGACAGCGCCGCTGCGCCGTCCGGGAGCCGCGGAGGTCCCCGGGCCTGCGGCCGGCGCGGCAGCGGCCGGGGACGTCAAGGCGCCCGCTCCGACGAAGGCCCCGCCGCCGCCCAGGAAGCACGAAGGGATTTACTGAGCACGTGACGACTCGGCAGCGCCAGGCCGGACCACGGCAGGAGAAAGCATCGATGAAGCGAGGGAATCGAGGCACGCGCGCGCTCGCTCCCGCCGCCCTTGCTGCGGTCCTGATGGTCGCCGGCCCGGCGCGGGCCCAGGAGGCAGACAGGCAGACTGCCGTGGCTGCCCAGGCGCTCTACGATCAGGCGACCGCCGAGATGGATGCCGGCGAGCTCGCGAGCGCCTGCGGCAAGCTGGAGGAGGTCACGCGGCTCGTGCCCGACGGGCTGGGCGCCAAGATGACGCTGGCCCAGTGCTACGAGGCGTGGGGGAAGCTCGCGAGCGCCTGGGCGGAGTTCTCGCGCGTCGAGGACCTGGCGGCCAAGGCGGGGCAGACGGAGCGATCGACGCGGGCAGGAGAGAAGGTCGCGGAGCTCAGGCCGAGGCTCGCGACGCTCACGATCGACGTCCCTGAGGAGGTGCGGGGGTATCCAGGCCTCGCGATCACGCGCGACGGCGTCCCGCTCGGCCAGGCGCAATGGGGCGCGTCCGTGCCGGTGGACACGGGAGAGCACGAGATCGCGGTGACGGCGCCGGGTCGCAAGCCCTGGAGAGAGGCCGCCGTCGTGAGGGCCGACGGAGAGTCGGTGTCGGTCGCGATCCCCGCGCTGGGGCGCGACGAGCCAGCGGCCCTGCCGGAGGGGCCTCGGGCGGCGCCGGAGGCGCCCGCACCACCGCGACGGCCGCCGGGCGCGCGTGACGTGCCGCCCGCGCGGGGACGCGCGCAGCGACTCGCCGGTCTCGCGGTTGGCGGGGCGGGCGCGGTCGGCATCGGCGTCGGCGCGATCTTCGGGCTTCGCGCGCTGGTCAAGCTGGGCGAGAGCAACGCGGACGGGCACTGCCACGATGGCAACGTCTGTGATGAGGTCGGCTACGGGCCGCGCGAGCAGGCCGTGAGGGCGGGCAACGTGAGCACCGTGCTGTTCATCGCGGGCGGCGCCGCGCTCGTCGGCGGGGTCGCGCTGTTCCTGACGGCGCCGGATTCGGCGGGGCCGCGCGCGAACATCGGCCTGGGACCTCGCGGGATCACCCTGGAGGGAGGCTTCTGATGCGGACTGAGGGGCGGACGCCGGAGGGGAGGCCGATGCGGCGCGTGCATCGGGCGGCGCAGGCGGGCGCGATCTGCGCGGCGACGTTATGGATCGGGTGCAATGCGATCCTCGGGATCGAGGTGCCGGTGCGAGAGGACGTGGTCGCGGGGCCCGGCGGCGGGAGCGGCACCGGAAGCGGCGGGGATGGCGGCGCTGGTGGGGGCGGCGCTGGGGGTGGTGGCGCCGGGGGTGGTGGCGCCGGGGGTGGTGGCGCTGGCGGAGGAGTCATTGGTGACGGCGGCGCTGGTGGCGGCGGGGATTCGTGTGAGGTCCTCGAGGTCATGCCGGGGGAGAGCCTGGATCTGTCGATCATCGACGACATGGAAGACGAGGACCTCTGGATCCTCGACGGGGACGGCCCAGCGCCTCGGGAAGGGACCTGGTTCATGGACCACGACGAGTCCGTGGACGGGATCCACGAGCCTGTCAACGAGCCTGACCTGATGACCGCCCTCGACCCTCCGCGCGGCGATAGCCTCGTGGCCCTGCACACGAGCGCGAATGACGGCTTCGGTGTCTGGGGAGCCGGTGTCGCCGTCTATTTGTACCACGATGACTACGGCGATGCCTCCGAGTACCGTGGCATCACCTTCTGGGCCCGCGCCGCGGAGGGCTCCTCCAGGAGGCTGAAGGTGATGTTCGTCGAGCGGCAGACCCGCCATACGGGGGGCATCTGCAACAACGCGAACGACCAATGCAACGACCATTTTCACAAGCAGGTCGTGCTGGCGGCCGACTGGAAGCAATTCAAGATTCCAGTGGAGTGCATTAAGCAGGGAGGGTTCGGTCAGCAGTTCGACGCGCCCGCCCTGGACCAGCTCTGGGGTTTCTATTTTCAATTCGATCCGAGGCAGGCGTTCGATGTCTGGATCGACGACGTCGCTTTCTACAGATAGCCGCCCCTGACCATCAAGGTCCTATGCCGTCCGTGTGCGCGAGCCTGTCCACGCCGCTCTGGTCCCCCGGGGGAGATCTCGTGTTCTGCGCCGCGTTCGCGCTCGCGTGGGAGAAGCTGCGGGCGCGGTTCGGCCCGATCCGCATGGATCCCCAGCCGGCCCTGGCCGACGCGCTGAACGCGGCGGCGCTCGGGGGCGAGGTGGTGGACCCGGCGTGGAGCGTGTCGGGCGCCGGGTTCGGCGGAGAAGGGATCGTCGAAGCCCTGCGGGCCGAGCTCTTCTCGAAGTTCCCCGACGCGAAGCCGGAGTACCTGCCGGAGGAGGTGCCGGCCGATGCGCTGCTGGCGTATGGATACCTGAGCAAGATCCTGAAGTTCGGGACGACGTTCGCGGTGCGGGAAGGGACGTTCCAGGGCTCGCGGGTCCGCGCTTTCGGGCTGGACAACAGGGCGTTCGGCCCGGATCCGGCGCGCAGGTCGCAAATCGTCGTGCACGACTGGGCGGCCCCGCAGGATTTCGTGATCGAGCTCGTCGCCGACGATCCGGATTGCCGCGTCGTGGTCGCGCAGATGGCGCCGGTGGAGACGCTGGCCGCGACGGTGGCCAGCGCGCTGGGCCGGCTCGATCGGCTCGGCGGAGAGGCGCGGCTGCTGGCGCAGGGCGAGGCGCTCGCGATCCCGCGGCTGAGGCTCGACCTGGAGGGGCGCTTCGGCGAGCTCATGGACCGGCCCCTGCTCGGCGAGACGCTGGGAGGGAAGTGCTTCGACGAGGCGAAGCAGCGGGTGCAGTTCCACCTCAACGAGGGCGGCGCCGGGGCGACGGCGGAGGCCGTCATCGGCTCGTACGGGCGGCCGCCGCCCCGGTCCTTCCAGATGACGTCGCCGTTCCTGGCGCTGCTCCAGCGACGCGAGGCGAGCGCGCCCTACCTGGCGGCCTGGGTGGAGAGCACGGCCTGGATGGAGGTGCTCGGCCCGGTGCCGCCGCCGGCGGCGCCGCCCGCCGGGTGGGGATCGCCGCCGGGGTGGGGGCCGCCGGTGGGGTTCGGGCCGCCGCCCTCCGGCACAGCGTGAGGGCGCCGGCCGCCGGAGCGGCGCGTGATGGGCACGCCCGGTAGCGCCGCGCACCCAGCTCGGGCCGACGGTGCCCGATCGCCGCATGGATGGCGCAAGCTGCTGCGCCGCCCACCGCACGGATCTCCTCGGATCGGCGTGCGAAGCTCAGAGCCCGGCTACGACGATGGGGAAGCTCACCCTCGGGCTGCCATTGCCGAGGCGACCCACGCCCACCGCCCCCCAAGCCGCAACGGAGCCCGTCTGACGGAGCATGACGGCATGGCGCGTCCCGGCGCTGATGCTCACCGCGTCGGCGACGTTCGAGACTTGCACCGGCGTCAGCGCATCGGCCAGCGAGCCGTTTCCGAGCTGTGCGTCGACGCCGCTGCCCCAGCAGAACGCGCCCCCAAGGGCCGTGACCGCGCAGGTGTGCGTGCCGCCCGCGCTCACCTGAACGGCATTGCCGAGGGTCGAGACCGGGATGGGAATGGTGACGTTCGTTATCGCGCCATTCCCGAGCCGTCCGTTGCCGCCGTTGCCCCAGCAGCTCACGGCACCGGTGCCGTGGACCGCGCACGTGTGCGCGGTCCCTGCATCGAGCGCGATAGCGTCGCTCAGCGCAGTCACCGCGACCGGCGTCCACGAGCCCGTCAAGGTGGCGTTTCCAAGCTGTCCGCTCGTTCCGGAGCCCCAGCACGAGACGGCGCCTGATGCGTGCAAGGCGCATGTGTGATTCATGCCGGCCGTGACGTCGATGGCGTCCGTCACGTTGAGCACGGTGACGGGCGCGCTCTGGTTGGTGGTAGCCCCGTTCCCGAGCCGTCCGTCGCCCCCAGAGCCCCAGCAGCGAACTTGCCCGTTCTGGCGCACCGCGCACGTGTGGAAGCCGCCCGCGCTGATCGCGACGGCGTCCACCAGGTTCGACACCGCAGCGGGCAGGGTGCTGCCCGCCGTCGCGCCGTTTCCGAGCTGGCCATAATCTCCGTGCCCCCAGCACCGAACCTGCCCGTTCTGGAGCAGTGCGCACGTGTGGTGATTGCCCGCACCGACGCGAACGGCGTCGGTCACGCTCGACACGGTGACGGGGCTCGGCTGGTCCGCCGTGGCGCCGTTGCCGAGCCGACCGTGGTCGCCATCGCCCCAGCACTGGACCTGGCCGTTCCGGCGCACGGCGCACGAGTGGTCTGGGCCCGCGGAGATGTCGACCGCGTCCCCCAGGTTCACCACCGAGGCCGGCAACAGCGCGGTGTTGATCGATCCATTCCCGAGCTGTCCACTGCCTGCCAACCCCCAGCAGCGGAGCTCACCGGTGCTTCGCATCGCGCACGTGTGATGCATGCCCGCCGCCACGGCGCGCGCGTCGCTCAGGCCCAACACGGCAACGCCGGCCGAGCTCGAAGCGAACGCCCCCTGCCCGAGCTGGCCATCGACGCCATACCCCCAGCACCGGACGGCGCCGTTCTGGCGCAGCGCGCACGTATGGCCCCAGGCCCCGCCCGAGTAATTGGTCGCGCTGCTCGTCTCGATGGCGACCGCATCCGAGAGGTTCGACACCGTGACGGGCGTGAACACGTCGTCCGAGGAGCCATTGCCGAGCTGGCCATGGCCCCCTCGACCCCAGCAGACGGCGCTGCCGTTCGCCCGCACGGCGCAGCTATACGCCCCGCCGGCCGATATCGTGATCGCGTCGTTCAGGCCGAAGACGGCCACGGGCATCGACTGGTTGGAAGCAATCCCGTTTCCGAGCTGGCCCAAGTTGCCGGCACCCCAGCACACGACGGCGCCGGTCGCGCGCAGCGCGCAGGTATGTGCACCGCCCGCGTCGACGTCGACGGCGTCGGCGAGGCTCGGGACGGCGACCGGCGTCGTCGCGCTCGCCGTCGATCCATGGCCGAGCTGGCCCGCGCTGCCTTGCCCCCAGCAGACGACGGCGCCGGTCGCGCGCAGCGCGCATGCGTGTGCGGCGCCGACATCGAGGGCCACGGCGTCGTCGAGGCCGGACACGGGGACGGGCGTCGTCGTACGCGCGGTGGCCCCGTTCCCGAGCCTGCCCGCATCGCCAGAGCCCCAGCAGACGACGGCGCCGGTCGTGCGCAGCGCGCAACCGTGGTAATCGCCCACGCCGACGGCGACGGCGTCGTTCAGCTTCGAGACCGGCGTCGGCGTGCCCGTCGAGACCGTGGTGCCATTGCCGCGCTCGCCGTTCGAGTTGTTGCCCCAGCAGTAGACCTGGCCGCCCACGACAGCGCACGTGTTGCGCTCTTGCGCGCTGATTGGGTTCCTTTCACACACGCCGTCCTGGACCCAGAGCCCCTCGACGCACGTCGTGGACTGGACCCCGCCGGGACACGTCGCGAGCGCCACCTCGTTGTCGACGCACTCGTCGGGATCGATGCACGCGCCGGTGTCCACCCACGCGCCCCGCGTGCAGATCTGCTGCTGACCGCCGCGTCCATTGAGCCCGCACGAAACGTCCTGCGTCGTGCCGCCCCTGCAGACGTCGGGGTCGACGCAGGCGCCGCTGTCCTGCCACTGACCCGCCGTGCAGACCTGCGGCTTCGTACCCGCGCCGTTGTACCCGCAGCTCGCCTGCTGGGTCGCGCCGTTCGTGCAGACGTCGGGGTCGGCGCAGGCGCCATCGTCCTGCCATTGCCCTGCCGTGCAGACCTGCGGCTTCGTGCCCGCCCCGTTGAAGCCACACGCCGCCTGCTGGGTCGCGCCGTTCGTGCAGACGTCGGGGTCGGCGCAGGCGCCATCGTCCCGCCACTGGCCCGCGGTGCAGACCTGGGGCTGGGTGCCGGCCCCGTTGAGCCCGCAGGCGATCTGCTGGGTCGTGCGGTTCGTGCAGGCGTCCGGATCGACGCAGGCGCCATCGTCCTGCCATTGCCCTGCCGTGCAGACCTGCGGCTTCGTGGCTGCCCCGTTGAGCCCGCAAGCGATCTGCTGGGTCGTGCGGTTCGTGCAGACGTCGGGGTCGGCGCAGGCACCATCGTCCTGCCATTGCCCTGCCGTGCAGACCTGGGGCTGGGCGCCGGCCCCGTTGAGCCCGCAGGCGATCTGCTGGGTCGCGCGGTTCGTGCAGGCGTCCGGATCGACGCAGGCGCCATCGTCCTGCCATTGCCCTGCCGTGCAGACCTGCGGCTCCGTGGCTGCCCCGTTGAGCCCACAGGTCGCCTGCTGGGTCGTGCCGTTCGTGCAGACGTCCGGATCGACGCAGGCGCCCGGCTGCCAGAGGCCGCCCGTACAGACCGAGGTCGCCGTCCCGGCCCCGTTGTGGCCGCAAGGCGCGCTCTGCTGGGCTCCGTTGACGCACTCGTCCGGATCGTCGCACGCGCCTTCGTCGACCCAGACACCGTCGGTGCAGACCTGCGTCTGCTCCCCGTTTCCATCAAGGCCACACGGCACGATCTGCGACGCGCCCGCGGTGCAGCCGGGGCCTCCGCCGCTGCCGCCGGCCCCGCCCGCGCCGCCGGCCCCGCCCGCGCCGCCCGGACCGCTCGTGCTGGTTGCCGCGCTGCCGCCGGTCCCGCCCGGGTCACCGCTGCTCGTGCTGCTGTCGCCTGGCTCGTCGCCGCACGCCACTGTCACGAGCGCGACGAGAGCGACGAGCATCCGCGCGAACAGCGCTCGACTCGCACCTCGACCTGGTACAGCCCTGTTCCCGTCGATGCGAGAGCGCCGCCGAGTGTCCAATGCAATCCTCCGTCTGGCCGTGATAAGCTTCGCAGGAAACTCCAGAAACTCCTTCCTTGTCAAGATCCATCAAGAGAGTAGCGCCCGGCGGCTCCGCGACCTCTGCGGGTGATCCCTGGGGCCGGGCAGGCTCTGGCTCCGGGTTCCCCTGACTGGAGGCATTCCCATGACCTGGTTCGAAGCTGCGATGTGATGGGCCGCGCGTACCGATCGCATCGGAATGCACGCGCTGCGTATCGGGCTGATCACCGTGCTCCTGTGGATCGGCGGGTTCAAGGCGTTGCCGTACGAGGCCGATGGCATCGTGCCCCTCGTCACCCACAGCCCGGCGATGAGCTTCTTCTACGACCGCCCGGCGCCCGAGTACGCGAAGCACATGGACAGAGAGGGAGAGCGGGTGCCGAAGCGTCGGCGACGCGGAGCACGGGTTCCCGTACCTGAGCGCGCGGGGCCGCCTGGTGATCAAAGACGCGATCCTGCTCGGCGCCGCGCCGGTCACCATGGCCCAGTCCGCTCGAGAGTACCTGGCGCGATGCGCGCCCGGGGGAGTGCCCGCCTGCCACGACCCCCCAGGAAACGGTCGGATTCACAGGACTGCACATCGTGAGGCATGCATCCGCCGGTCACGGTGCCAGCGAATCCCCGCCCGTCGTCCACCGCGATCTCCTGCGCGCGGCGCGTCCGCCTTGCCAGGGGATCGCGTGAGGGGGCATCCTGTGCGCGCATGCTGGCTGGCAGGTTGCTCGACGGCCGCTTCGAGCTCGCGGAAGTCGCCGGGTCCGGAGGGATGGGTACCGTCTACCGCGCCATCGATCGGGCGAGCGGCGCGGTCGTGGCGGTCAAGCTGCTGCGCAACGTGGACCCGCGCGCGCAGGCGCGCTTCGCCCGAGAGGCGCTGGCGCTCTCGCGGGCGCAGCACCCGCACATCGTGCGGTACGCGATGCACGGGGTGGCGCCGGCGGGGGAGCCGTACCTCGCGATGGAGTGGCTGTCCGGCGAGAGCCTCGCGGACCGGCTGTCGCGGCAGCGGCTGAGCGTGGGGGAGTGCGTCGCCCTGGCGCGCGCGGTGGCCGACGCGCTCGGCGCGGCGCACGCGCGCGGGATCGTGCACCGCGATGTCAAGCCCAGCAACCTCTTGCTGGTCGACGGCGCGCCCGAGAAGGTCAAGCTGCTCGACTTCGGCATCGCGCGCCTGTCGGACGCCACGGCGCCGTTGACCCAGACGGCCGCGGTGATAGGCACGCCCGGATACATGGCGCCGGAGCAAGTGAGGGCGGAGCGCGAGGTGCTCGACGCGCGCGCCGACGTCTTCTCGCTCGGCTGCGTGCTCTTCGAGTGCTTGACCGGACAGAGGGCCTTCCGCGCGCAGCACGTGATGGCGCTCCTGTGGAAGCTGCTGCTGGAGGACCCGCCGCCGGCGAGGGAGCTGCGGCCCGATGTGCCGCCGGCGCTCGACGAGCTGCTCGCGTGCATGCTGGCCAAGGATCCCTCGGCGCGCCCGGCGGACGGCGCGGCCGTGGCGCGCCGCCTGGACGCGCTCGGTCCCATGGAGGGGAGCGGCACCGCCCTGGGGTGTCCTCAGGGCGAGGTCATCACCACGGGGGAGAGGCGGCTGACGTCGATCGTCGCGGTGCGGTCACCGCGTCCTTCTCTCTCCGGAACGACAGAGTCCCTGGAGCTGCACATGTCATCGCCGAGCACGCCCGCCGCGGTGCGCCGCGAGGTCCTGCCCCTCGGCGCGCAGGTGGAGGAGCTGGCCAACGGGGCGCTGGTGGCGATGGTGACGGGCGCGGGCAGCAGCGCGACGGACCAGGCGGCGCTCGTGGCGCGCTGCGCGCTGCGCATCCGCGAGCTGCTCCCCGGCGCGGCGGTCGTACTGGTGACGGGGCGGGGCGAGCCCACGGGGCGGCTGCCGCTCGGCGCGGTGCTGGAGCGAGCGGCCGCGCTGCTGGAGGAGGCCGACGCGCCTGACGGCGTGGACGGCCGGCACGAGGGCGTCCACATCGACGCGCTGACGCGGGCCCTGCTCGACGTGCGCTTCCATGTCGTGGAGCAGGACGGGCGCTGCTGGATCCAGCAGGAGCGAGAGATCGGCGAGGGGGCGCGCATGCTCCTCGGCAAGCCGAGCCCCTATGTCGGGCGCGAGCGGGAGCTGCGCAGCCTGCTCGAGCTCGTCGAGGAGAGCTTTACCGAGCGGCGCGCCGCGGCGGCGCTGGTGACCGCGGCGGCGGGGATGGGCAAATCGCGCCTGCGCCACGAGGTCGTCGAGGCGCTGCGGCAACGCCATCCCGACCTGGATATCGGCGTCGTCCGCGGGGACGCCATCGGCGCGGGCTCGGCCTTCGCGATGCTCGACGGGTCGCTGCGGGGCGCGCTCGGGATCGCGGCAGGCGAGCCCCTGGATGTGCGGCGGGAGAAGCTCGCGCGGGCCATCGAGCCGCTCTTTGCGGGCAAGGACCGGCTGCGGGTGGCCGGGTTCCTGGGCGAGCTGCTTGGCGTCGCCCTGATGGACGAGGAGCATCCGGCGCTGCGGGCCGCGCGACAGAGCCCGGCGGTGATGGCCGAGGCCATCCAGAGAGCGTACCTCGACTACGCGCGCGCGGTGGCAAGCGTGCGTCCCGTGCTCGTGGTGCTCGAGGACCTGCACTGGGGAGACGCGCCCTCGGTGAGGATCTTCGACCGGGCGCTGCGCGAGCTCGGCGACCGGCCCTACGCGGTGCTCGCCTTCGGCCGGCCCGAGGTCCACGAGCTGTTCCCCCGGCTCTGGGCGGAGCGCGGGCTCTCGGAGCTCCGGCTGCGCGAGCTGCCGGCCCGGGCGGCCGAGCAGCTGGTGCGGAGCGCGCTGGGCGCGTCGATCGAGCCCGGGCAGGTCTCCGCGCTCGTGCGGCAGGCCGGGGGGAATGCGTTCTATCTCGAGGAGCTCATCCGGGCGGTGGCCGAGGGGCGCGGCGGCGCATTGCCGGAGACGGTGCTGGGCATGGTGGAGGCGCGCCTCGCGGCGCTCGGCCCCGAGGCGAGGCGCGTGCTCCGCGCGGCGAGCGTCTTCGGGGAGGTCTCCTGGGCGCGGGGCGTGGGCGCGCTGCTCGGCGCCCTGGCGCCGGGGACGAGTGAACACGACGCGTGGGCCGACCTGTTCGAGCGGGAGATCGTGGAGCGCCGGCCGAGCTCCCGCTTCGCGGGCGAGGAGGAGGTCGGCTTCCGCCACGCGCTCTTGCGGGAGGGCGCCTACGCGATGCTCACGGAGGGCGACCGGGCGCTCGGCCACCGGCTCGCCGGCGCGTGGCTGCTCCAGGCCGGCGAGCAGGACCCGATGGTGCTGGCCGAGCACTTCGCGCAGGGAGGAGACGGCGCGCGTGCGGCCGAGCTGTACCTGCGCGCGGCCGAGCTGGCGCTCCGCGGCGCCGATCTACCGGCGGTGCTCGCGCGCGCGCAGAAAGGGATCGCCTGTGGGGCCGCGGGCGAGACGCTGGCCGCGCTCCATGTCCAGCGGATGGACGCGCTCCTCTGGAACGACGCCCACGAGGAGGCTCACGCGTCCGCGCACCGGGCGCTCGATGCCTCCACGCCCGGCACCCACAGCTCCTGGCGTGCCCTGACCGGCGCGCTGACCTGCGTCGCGAACTTCGATGATCGACGGGTTGTCGAGGTGCTGCTCCCGCGGCTGAATCCAGCGGATCTCCCCGTCGACGTCCAGGGTGCGGAGTTCGCTTGCCGGATCCTGCTCGTCCTGCTGTGGGAAGGGGTACCAGCGCTGGCAGCGCGCTATATGCACCGGATCGAGCGCGATCTCGCGCCAGTTCTCGAGGGCGATCCCTACGCCGAGGCGTGCATCCAGAACGCCCGTGGCGCCTGGCTCTGCCAGGCAGCGCGAGACCCGTGGGGAGCGCTCAACGCCCACCTCGCCGCCGTGCGGCTCCTCGACGCCCTCGGCCATCAGCTGTACTCCCTCTTGACGTCGACGTTCGTGGCCCAGGACTGCCTGTCGCTCGGCGCCCTCGACATCGCCGAGCAGCACATCGGGCGCGTGCTCGCCTCCGAGGGCGCGCCCGGCTTCGCTTCCAGCGGCGCGCTGGTGTTCCGGATCGCCTCGCTCCTCGAGCGGCGAAGGCTCACCGAGGCGCTCGAGCTGACCGGGGCTGTGCTCCGGCGGGCAACGGCGAGGCACGTCGCCAGCAGCCGGAAGGCGATCGTACGCCTGCTCCGCGCCGAGGCCTACCTCCTCCTCGGCGAGCTCGCCGAGGCGGAAGAGGAGCTCCGTGCGGTGGGGGACCCGGGCGCGCTGGTGCCGCTGGTCCGGACCCTGCTCCTGTCGTCGATGGCCGAGGTCCGGCTGCGGCAGGGGCGGGCAGGAGAGGCCGTCGCGTTCGCCCGCGAGGCGCTCGACTGGGACCGTCGCGCCGGCGCGATCTTCGCACCTCGCCAGGAGTCGCTCCCCGCGATCTACGCCGAGGCGCTCCACGCGAGCGGCGACGCCGAGGCGGCCCGCGAGGTCATCCGCGCGGCGCGAGACGAGCTGCTCGCCCGCGCCGACAGGATCGGCGATCCCGCGTTCAGGAGGGGCTTTCTGGAGAACGTCTCCGCCAACGTCCGCACGCTCGCGCTCGCCCGCGCATGGCTGGGGGAAGGCCCTTCGCCGGCGCCGCCCCAGGCCGAGTAGGCCGGAGCGCTTCTCATGCGCGATCCTTGCGTGGACCGCCTCCGGTGGGATTTCCGCTCTCCGCTTCCATGACGAGCGTCGATGATCAAAGCTCCCGGGCGCGAAATGCCCACGGCCCACCCGTGCGGCGACAAGGAGTCATCATGCGAAAACCATTGTTCTTGGGCCTCAGCTCATCAGGTATCCTCGTTCTTCTCATGACGGGGCTCGGGTGCGATTCATCGAGCGATTCATCCTCCGGCGCGGGGGGTGACGGAGGCTCCGGCGGTCAGGGCGCGACGAGCAGCGGGAGCGGAGCCGGCGGCTCCAGCGCCTCCGCCGGCTCCGGGGGCGCGGCGGACGGCGGGGGCGGCGCAGGGACGGGGGGCAGCGCGGTGGGCACCGGCGGCACCGGCGGCACCGGCGGCGGCGTACCTCCGGCGCCGGCCTGGGACTGGACCGGCATCGTCGGCACGGGACAGAGCCTGTCGGTCGGCGCGGAGGGGACGCCGCCGATCGGGACGCAGCAGCGCTTCAACAACCTGAAGCTGTCCCTCGGGGACGCGAGCGTGCCGCCGTTCGATCCGGAGAGCAGCGCCCTCTCCCTGGTGCCGCTCGTCGAGCCCATCCGCAACTTCGCGACGACGTACCCGAGCGCCTACCCGAAGAACCTCTACGGCGAGACGCCCCACACGGCGATGGCCGACCAGATCTCGTCGCTTGTGAAGGCCGCCGCGGGCGGCGACCACGTCACGGTGCACACGGTCGTCGGCGAGAGCGGCCAGCCGATGAGCGTCCTCCGGAAGGGCGCCACCGAGGTGGTCAGCGGCGCCACGTCCATGGGCCGCGCCTACGCGGCGACGCTGTTCGAGGCCGAGGCGATCGCGCGGCTCGCCAGCCAGGCCGGCAAGACCTTCGGCGTCGGCGCCATCCTCATCACGCACGGCGAGTCCGACGCCGGCAGCGCGACCTACGAGGACGAGCTGTTCAAGCTGTGGTCCGACTACAACCAGGACATCCTGCCGCTCACCGGGCAATCGCGGAGCATCCCGATGCTTGTATCCCAGCAGCACTCGGTGCACGCCGAGGTGGGCTCGCGGTCGACGTCGACCCTGGCGCAGTGGCGCGTGGGCGTGACCCATCCGGGCGATATCGTCTGCTCGGGTCCGAAGTACCAGTATCCGTACGCGCAGGATCACATCCACCTCAACGCGAACGGGTACCAGCAGCTCGGCGAGAAATACGGCCAGGTCTACTTCGAGAAGGTCGTCCTCGGGAAGGACTGGCAGCCGCTCCAGCCGACGCGCGTCGAGCGCAGCGGCGACGTCGTCACCGTGCGCTTCCAGGTCCCGGTGCCGCCGCTCGTCTGGGACAGCGCGCTGCCGTCTCCCCACCAGACGGCGTTCACCGAGTGGGCGCAGGGCCGCGGATTCGAGCTCTGGAGCGGCAACACCCGGATCGAGATCAGCGGTGTCGAGATCGACGGCGAGGCGGTGAAGATCACGGCGCGGAGCCTCCCGGCTTCCGGCGTGATGGTCGGCTACGCGGCGACGACCGACGGAACGTCGATGACGGGCGGCACGACGCGCTGGGGTCAGCTGCGCGACTCGGATCCGTTCGTCGGCTCGGTCACGGGCAAGGCCCAGCCGAACTACAGCGTGGCGTTCGAGATGAGCGTCCCGTGATGTGAATGAAGGGGCGGCGCCGGTGCGAGGGAGGGTTCCCGCCGCGCACCGGCGCTCCCGCCCGCGCCGGCGGCGACGCGCCCTTGACAAGACAGACCTGTCTGTCTTAATCAGGGACGTGAGCGACGCCCGGCGGCACATCCTCGAGGTTGCGGAGCGCCTCTTCTATGCGGAGGGGTATCGCGCCGTCGGCGTCGATCGCCTGATCGCCGAGGCGGAGGTCGCCAAGGCCACCTTTTATCGCCACTTCCGGACCAAGGACGAGCTGCTCGTGGCGGTGCTCGACGCGCGCGACGCGCGCTTTCGCGCGTGGTTGGCCGGGCGCGTCGAGGAGCTCGCGAGCGACCCGTGCGAGCGACCGCTCGCGGTCTTCGACGCGTTCGCCGAGCGGTTCGCCGCGAACGACTTCCGCGGGTGCGCGTTCCTCAACACGATGGTCGAGGTCGCGAGCCGGAGCCACCCCGCCCATGAGGCGTCGCAGCGCCACAAGCAGCGGCTCATCGACTATCTCGAGGGGCTCCTGCGCGACGCCGGCGTGCCGGACGCCGGCGCGCTGGCGCCGCAGCTCCTGTTGCTGATCGACGGCGCGACGGTGACCGCCGTCCGCGAGGGGGGACCGGGCGCCGCCGCGCGCGCGCGTTCCCTCGCCGAGGTGCTCCTCGCCACAGCGCGGCCAGAAAGGCGACGACGATGAACCAGAGCATGCGTGTCCCGAGCGGGTCGATTGGACGTGCCGAGGAGCTCCCAGATCCTCATTTCACCGGGGCGGTGCCCGGGGTCGGCGAGCGCTCTGCGCGCCTCTCGCGGACGCCGCCGGCGCGCGCGGCCGCCCTCGCGGCACCGCTGCTCGCGCTCTCCCTGGCCGCGTGCGCGCCGGCGAACCGCGTCGACGCCAGCGCGCCGCCGGCCGGCGTATCGGCCGCCGCCGGGCCCGCGGCCGGCGCATCGGCCGCCGCCGAGGCCACGAGCGCGCGTCTCCAGTGGCGCGGCGGTCCGACGGCGATCCTCGAGCGCGACGGGCTCCGGCTCCTCACCGATCCCGTCCTCGGGCCGCGCGGGCCTGTCGCGTTCGTCCTCCCGAAGCACCCGTCGACCGGCGTCGAGGACGCGCCGGTCGCCCGCTACACGGATCCTCCCGCCGAGCCGCTCGGGCGCCTCGACGTCATCCTCCTCAGCCACAACCACGCCGACCACTTCGATGCGGTCGCGAAGGAGACGCTCCCGAAGGACGTCCCCTTCGTCCTCCCGCCCGACGCGGCCGAGGCGGCGCGCGCCGCGGGGTTCACGCGGCTGACGCCGCTCGACTGGGACAGCGAGACGGTCATTCCGACCCGCGCCGGCCGCCTCCGGATCCTCGCCGTCCCGGCGAACCACGCCCACGATGCGGCGCTCGACGCGACGCTCGGAAAGGGCAACGGGTATGTGCTGCGCTGGGAGGGCGAGACTCCCTATTCGATCTACTGGACCGGCGATTCGGTCTTCACCGAGCCCATGCGCGCGGTGGCGGCCCGCTTCGCGCCCATCGACCTCTGGCTGCCGCACCTCGGCGCGGTCGGCGTCGACGGCGCGCGCGGCCTCCGCACGATGGACGCCGAGGAGGCCGTGGCCGCGGCGGCGCTCCTCCGCGCCCGCCACGTGATCCCGATCCACCACACCACCTTCGGCCATTACCGCGAGCCGGTCACGGCGTTCGTGCAGCGCGCCGCGACGAAGCACCTGCCCGCGCACATCCATGTTCCGGCGGACGGCGCATGGATGCCGCTCCCGCGCTGAACCGGCCGTGCGCGTGCTTGCCGCAGGAGGGGAGCGCGTGAGCGCCGGAGAGCGGAGCGCGAAAAGGGGTTGCCGGGAAGGGGAGATTGGACGAAGGTTCGTTCAGGTGCACCTTGAGCCAGGATCCCGCCGCGCCGCGTCCGCCGTTGCCGCCCTTCACCGCCGAGACCGCCGCCCGGAAAGCGCGGCTGGCTGAGGACGCCTGGAACAGCCGTGAGCCCGCGCGCGTGGCTCAGGCGTACACCGTCGATAGCCGCTGGCGGAACCGGGCGGAGTTCTTCCAGGGGAGGGAGGCGATCGAGGCGTTCCTGCACCGAAAATGGCAGCGGGAGCTCGACTACCGGCTGATCAAGGAGGTCTGGGCGTTCACGGAGGACCGGATCGCGGTGCGCTTCGTCTATGAATGGCGCGACGACAGCGGGAACTTGTATCGAGCCCATGGCAACGAGCAATGGGAGTTCGACGCCCACGGGCTGATGCGGCGGCGCGAGGCGAGCATCAATGACGTGCGCATCGCGGCGGAGGACCGGAAGTTCCACTGGCCTCTCGGACGCCGGCCCGACGATCATCCGGGGCTGAGCGAGCTCGGGCTCTAGGCGGCGGGCAAGCGCATGTCCACCTCTCCGAGCAGGCCCGAGATCGCCACGGCGTACGATCGCTGGGCCGCGACGTACGATGACGATCCCAACCGGACCCGCGAGCTCTCCGCCGCGGTGCTCCGGCAACGGGGCCTGGAGCTGGCCGGCCGTGACGTGATCGAGATCGGCTGCGGCACCGGGCGCAACACGCAGTGGCTCGCCGAGCGCGCGGGGAGCGTCCTCGCGCTGGATTTCTCCGAAGGGATGCTGCGGCAGGCGAGGGCCCGCGTGGTCTCCCCCCGCGTCCGGTTCGTGCAGCACGACATTCACGAGGCCTGGCCGGTCGCCGGCGGCTCGTCCGACGTCGTGATTGCCATGCTCGTGCTCGAGCACATCGAGCACGTCGAGGCGGTCTTCGCCGAGGCGGCCCGCGCCTTGCGTGGAGGCGGCGAGCTCTTCCTCTGCGAGCTGCATCCCATGCGGCAGCTGCGCGGCGGTCAGGCCAACTTCGTCAACCGGGAGACGGGCGAGCCCGAGCGCGTGCCCGCGTTCCTGCACGATGTCTCGGAGTACGTGAACGCGGGCCTGTCGTCCGGGTACGAGCTCGTCCACCTGGGCGAGTGGCGCGACGCAGAGGCCCCGAGGAGCGATCTGCCGCGCCTGCTGTCCGTGCACCTCCGGCTTCAACCGAGCACCAGAGGGGAATAGCGATGAAGCTTTACTACAATCGTGGACCGCTTGCTGGCGCGCCCGCAGATGAAGATGGGGCGCTGAGTCGCTCGCCCGTCGCCGTCTTCGACGGTTGACCACCTCGCCGAGCTCGACAGCGCGGCCCTCATCACGCACGGATCACGGCCACCGTTTCTCCGCAGCTGGTTCCCCGGCCCCGTGAGTGAGCTCGATCAGCCGGCCTGTCGAGCCTGATCGCCGCCCGCGGCCGGTCGCGGGGCGAGCATCGGGTGCAGCTCGGCGATCCCGAGCCGCGCGCGCCCGGCGAACTCGTAGGCGTCGTCGGTCGCGGCGATGTGCTGCGTCGCCGCGTGCAGATCGCGGAAGCAGCGCTGCAGCGGGCTCGCCGCGTACAGCGCGCCCCCGCCGCCGGCGCGGTAGGCGAAGCCCGCGACCTCCGCGGCGACGTCGGTCACGTAGGTCTGGACGAGCCGGATCGCCGTCCAGTCCTCGATGGAGAGCGTCTCCCCTGCGCGCGCCCGATCCCACATCCGCCCGAGGGTGTCGAACGCATAGGCGCGCGCCGCGGCGAGCTTCGCCTCCGCGCGCCCGAGGTCCATGTGGAATGCCGCGTGGCTGCCCAGCGCGAGCTGCGGCCACGCCTTGATGCGGCGCGGAGCGACCGCGGCGATCTCGTCGAGCGCGCGCCGCCCGACGCCGAGCGCGAAGCCGACGTGACCGGCCGCGAGCTGCGCGATCAGGGGGATCGCGTACAGCGCGCCGCCGCGCCGCCGCGGGGCCCCCGGGAAGGGGCACGTCAGCGCCTCGGGCACGAGCGCGCCCTCGATCCGGTAGTGATCGCTCCCGGTGCCGCGCAGGCCGGCGACGTCCCACGTGTCCTCGAGCACCACCTGCTCGATGGGGACGGCGAGGCTGAGCAGCTCGGGCGGCCCCGCCGGAGGGGCCCCGCCCTCCGGCGCCACGACGGCGCAGGTGAACACCCAGCGCGCGTGCCGCACGCCGCTGCCGAACGCCCAGCGGCCCTCGAGCACGTAGCCCCCCGGAACGCGCCGCGCGAGGCCGCTCGGGACCTGGAGCCCCGCGAAGGTGGGGAACGGCCCCGCGAACACCTGCCGGGCCCCCTCGTCGGGCAAGGTGCCCCCGGCGAGGGCGGCGAGCAGCGCGCTGATCATCAGCGACCACCCCGCGGAGGCGTCCGCGCGCGCCATCGCCTCGAAGACCTCCAGCTGCGTCAACGGATCGCTCTCCGCGCCGCCGAGCGCGCGCGGCGCGGCCATCGCGAGGAGGCCGCTCGACCGCAGCGCGTCCACGACCGCAGGCGCGAGCGTGCGCAGCCGCTCGGACGCCTCGGCGTGGGCGGCGGCGACGCCGCGGACGCGCTCCACGGCGGCGAGGAGGTGTTCGCGATCGGGGGATCGACGGGGCTCGGACATACGGGGCTCCTTTCCTGGGGGTACGGCGCGCCGGCCTCTCCGGGCCGCCCGCGCGCCCGATGATGACACTGGCAACATTCGAAAGTTTCCACTGACAACATTTTCTTCACGGCCGTCCCGCGAGCCCTGCGGCGGGCGGACTTCGTGGTACCGTGCGCCTGCGCTGTGGCTCCTCCCCTGAAGCGCCGCCGCCCGCGCGCGCGCACCCCTCCAGCTCCCGCGTCGCGCGCCGTCGACCGGCCCTACCACCACGGCGACCTCCGGCGCGCCGTGCTGGAGGAGGCGCTCGCGCTCATCGAGGCGCAGGGGAACGCGAGCTTCACGTTGCGCGAGGTCGCGCGGCGCATCGGCGTCTCGCACGCCGCGCCGTACCGTCACTTCGCGGACAAGCGCGCCCTGATGACGGAGCTCGCGGTGCAGGCGAGCGCGGCGCTCGGCGCGCAGATCTCGGCCGCCCTCGAGGAGGCCGGGGGCGAGCTCCGGGCGCGCTTCCTGGCCGCCGGCTTCGCCTATGTCCGCTTCGCGCTGGAGCACCCGGCGCCCTTCCACGTGATGTACTCCGGCGAGGTGAACGTGGAGGACCCGCGGGTCGCGGCGGCCACGTCGCAGAACCTCGGGCTGCTCCTCGGGTTCATCGAGCAGGCCCAGCGCGCCGGGGCGTTCCCGCCGGGCGATCCGATGGCGCTGGCGGTCCCGATCTGGGCGATGCACCACGGCCTCGCGACCCTCGCGGCGTCGGGCGCGCTGTCCAAGGCCGGCCCGGTGGAGCTCCGGCGCCTTGTCGACGACGCCCACGCGCGCCTGCTCGACGGGCTGCTCCTCGCCGCGCGCGGGTCGTCGCGCGCCTGACCGGGGAGGCGACCCGAGGCGGGCGCCACCGGCGAGCGGCGGCGCCTTGCGGCGGGGAGGGGCGATCCCCGGCGCGCGCATCGATTCCCGCGCCGTGTCGCCCGGGTTACGCTCGCGCTTCTTATGCGTACCGCCGCGATCGCTCTGCCCGCCCTCCTTGTCGCCCTGTCGCCGGCCGCCGCCGCCGCCGCCGAGCCGTCTCCCGAGCTCACGTACCGGCCGGAGATCGATCTGCCGATCACCGTCGTCGGCGGCGCCGGGTGGGTCATCTCCGAGCTCTCCAAGAAGGGCCTCGCGCCCGCGTCGTGCCGCTGGTGCGCGACAACCGCGCTCGACACGTCGATCCGCGACGCGCTGGTCTGGAGGGGCAACCCGGAAACCGCCCATGATCTCAGCAACGTGACCGTCATCGGCGTCGCGCCCGCCTCGGCGCTGGGCCTCACCGCGCTCGCCGCGTGGCACGACGGCCGCTCCGAGAACACCGCCGCCGACCTCGTGATCGTCACCGAAGCGATGGTGGTGGCGATGGGCCTGAACCAGCTCACCAAGTACATTGTCGGCCGCCAGCGGCCCTATGCCCGCCACGACAACCAGGATGTGCTCTGCGCCGGCGAGAGCTGCTCACGCCCCGTCCCGCACGACGACGATCTCTCCTTTTTCTCCGGCCACGCCACGGCCGCCTTCTCCCTCGCCGCCGCGAGCGGCACCGTGGCGTCGATGCGCGGCTATCGCGCGGCGCCGTGGGTATGGGCGCAAGGAATGGCGATCGCCACGCTCTCCGGCTATCTGCGCATCGCCGGCGACCGCCATTATTTCACCGATGTGCTCACGGGCGCCGTGTTCGGCTCCGCCGCCGGCGTGCTGATTCCAGCTCTGTTTCACGGTCCGCGCCCGGGCGTTGCCGGTCCGGACACGCAGAGTTTCCGCCTCTCGCTCGCACCCGCGATCGGCGGCGTCGGCGCGGGCGTCGCCGGCACGTTCTGAGCTTTCTGGGCTGAGTGTGAGCCGAGTGCGGCGACCGCCGCCTTTGACAAGAGCCCACGCTGCTTTCAGACGCCTATGTAAGTAGAGTTGACAAAGCGATATTCAATTTTACACTACGCCTGTCAGCCACGGATGCTGGCGCTCGAGCCGTCGTTGCTGGAGCGCGAACCGAACACGTCGAATACGCCGTGCCGCCCCCGCGGATCGGCGACGGCGAGCTGCGGCCGGGAATGGGCGCGTGCCTTGGCGCGAGCCCGTGTCAGCGGAGATCCGTCAGCTCGGCCGCATGAAGGAGTCCGGCGACATGAACGTCGTTCACCATTCGTCACGCCATCGATGGATCGCAGGCGGCCTCGCCGCCGCGCTCCCTGTCCTCCTCGCAGGCTGCAGCGATCAGGCGCTCGGGGCGCCTGTGCCCGGCGCCGAGCCGCCGCCGCGGGCCGCCGCGCGCGGGGAGCTGGCTTCGAGGAGCGCCGGCCAGGGCGGTGCCGCGGCTCGGCCGGCCGCGCCGGGGGCCGCCCTGCTGGAGCGCGACGAGCTGCTCCAGGAGGCCGGACGGCTCGCGGCGATCAGGGCCGTGCTCGCGCGGTCGCCGGAGGCGCCGCTCGCCCTGCTCGACGAGCACCGGGCCGAGTTCCCCCACGGCCGGCTCGCGGCGGAGCGGGAGCTCATCGCGATCGACGCGCTGCTGCGCCGCGGGCACGCCGACCCCGCGCGCGCCCGCGCCGAGGCGTTCCTAGGCCAGTTCCCGTCGAGCCCCCACGCGGGCCGGGTGCGCCGCCTGCTCGCCGCGCCGTGAGACGATGACGACAGCGCCGCGCGGCGCCTCAGCTCGCGGGGGTCGGCTCGGACGGGGGCGGTGACATCCCGTCGACCACGACCGGATCGCTCTGCTCGACCAGGTGCGGCTTGCCCCACGTATCGATGAAATGACCCGACCGCTTCGCCTTGGTCTCCAGATAAAAGCGGTTGTGATCGTTCGGCGGGATCACGTGCGGGATACGCCCGGTCACGGACACCCCGTATTGCGTGAGCTGCTGGACCTTGTTGGGGTTGTTCGTGATGAGCTCGACCGACCTCACGTTCAGGCTGTGCAGCATGTGCGCCGCCACGGCGTAGTCGCGCTCATCGTCCCGGAAGCCGAGCGCGAGGTTCGCGTCGACCGTGTCGAGCCCCTGATCCTGCAGCGCATACGCGCGGATCTTGTTGATGAGGCCGATCCCGCGGCCCTCCTGGCGCAGATAGAGCAGGATGCCCCGCTCCATGCTCTTGATCTTCTTCAGCCCTTCGAGGAGCTGATCGCGGCAGTCGCAGCGCAGCGAGCCCATGGCATCGCCGGTCAGGCACTCGGAGTGCAGCCTTGTCGGCACGTTCGAGGCGCCGACGACGTCGCCGTGCACCATCGCGATGTGCTCCTTGGCGTCGCGGTTGTTCCAGAACGCGACGATGCGGAAATGCCCGGCGCGCGTCGGCAGCTCGGCGACGCCGACCACCCGCACGCAGACGTTCACGTGGCCATACCCATCGCAGTCGTGCTCTCGATCGCGGGTGACGAGCTCAAGCAGCGGATTCATCGGGTCGGTCATGTCCTGCCTCCGCGAGGAGCCGCCTCGCGCGCCGAGCGGTGATGGGTAAATGCGCGCACTTCTTACCAGAACAGGACGGGCAGGCAACGCCTGCAGCCACGCTCTGCCGCGAGGCGGCTCCCCGCCAGGGGCCGTTGTCGACGCTGCAAAGGCCTCGTTCGCGCCTGGTGGCGCCGGCCTCCATGCCGGTGCAGGCTGTCGCCGCCACGCGACCGCGGCGAGGCGGCAGCCGGGGCCGCTCAGGCGTCGGCGGGCTGCCGGTGCGTCGGGGCGGCCGCGGTCACCTCGGGCGGCGAGGCCGATCTCCCCGCGCGCAGCACGCGCAGGATCAGGCGGGGATCCACGAGCGCCTCGGGCCCGTCGAGCATGTGCATCACGCGCACGAAGCGCACGTAAACCTCGCGATCGACCTGTGCGGCGCGGTGCAGCATGCCGGTGTACCAGCGCACGATCGGCTGGAGGAGCGGCCTCGGGCCGTCGGTCTCGGGGTAGGCGAGGTCTTCCCCGGTGGACATCTGCCACGGCAGATCGACCGCCTTCGCCGCGGCCACGTGGTAGCGACGCGCGAACCCCGCGAGCGCGCCGGGGCCCGCGCGGCGGCGCTGCTCCATGAGCGCTGTGTCGAGCGCGAGCGCCTGGAGACAGGCCGACGTCATCCCCTGTCCGTAAACGGGGTTGAAGCTCGCGAGCGCGTCGCCCAGCACGGCGAGCCCCTCGGGCATCCTCGCCATGCGCTCGTAGTGCCGCCGGAGGTGCGCCGGGAACTTGTAGGTGGCGATGTCCGTCACCGGCTCGGCCCCGAGCAGCGCCCGGTAGAGCGCGTCGTTCGGCAGGCGGCGCGCGAACTCCAGGAAGCCCTCGGGATCGGCGGGTGGGTGGTCGCCGAACAGGCCCGCGAGCACCACGACCCAGCGCCCGCCCTCGACCGGCGCGATACAGCCGAACCGCCGGCTGTCGGACGGCGAGCCGAGGACGTAGAGCGACGTCCACGGGACCTGCGCCGGATCCCGCGGGCGGTACTGCCGGCCGGCGTACCCCACCCGGACCTGGATGGTCGACTCGTCGGGCCGCGCGTAGCCGAGCGCCTCGAGCCACGCGGGCGCGCGCGAGCCGCGCCCGCTGGCGTCCACCACGAGGTCCGCCGAGAGCTCCTCGAGCCCGCCCGGCTCGTCGCGTCGTCGGACCACGACGCCGGTGATCCGGGAGCGATCGGGAGAGGCCGAGAGCTCGATCACCTCGCGCCGATCCAGGCGCCGCACCGCGGGCAGCGCGAACGTGCGGCGGCGCACGTGCGCCTCGAGCAGCGGCCGGGTCATGCACACGGTCTGCACGCCGGTATGGAAGCGCGGCTTCCACGCGCCGAGGTGGTGCCAGGCGAGGCCGACCCCGAAGTCGTACGCGACGGCCCCGTCCCGGATCAGGTCCTCGGTGAACCCGGGGAACAGGTCGTTCAGGATGCGCTCTCCCCGGGCGAGCAGGCCGTGGAGGTGGCGGGCCTGCGGCGCGCCCTTGCGGGCCTCGCGGAGGTCGTCCGGGATGCCGTCGCGCTCGATGACGTCCACCTCGTCGAAATGGTCGGCGAGCACGCGGGCTGCGACCAGGCCCGCGATGCTCCCACCGATCACCACGGCCCTGCGGCCGGCGAACGAGTGATTGGAGCGCGTGTTCTGCTGGGTGCAAGGCTTCATGCGGCGTCGCGAGTGCAATACGCGGGCCGTTCCCGACGAACGCAGGGCGGACGCAACGCCCGCCTCCCGAGGAGTCGGTCAGGGCGCGTCGCGCGAGCTGCGCAATTCGCGCGCAACCGCGCAACCGAGCGACTGAGCAACGGAGCGACTGCGCCGCGGAGCGACTGAGCAATCGGCGACTGCGCCGCGGAGCGGCCGCGCAATGAGCGACCGCGCCACCGAGCATCTGCGTAAAGGCGCAATCCGATGCGCTCCGTCGAGACGAGAGCGGCGATCGTTCCGCGCGCATCGTCGTCACCGGAGAAGCGCCGGCCGACCGCCTCGGAGAGATCGTGTCGAGACGATGCCTCCGGATGGCGGGTGGCGATTTTACGGTGCGTGTGAGTGCGCCACGCAGGATTCCTCTGCCGGAGCTCCGGCGAGGTGGGGTGAGCGATCTCGGGTCTTCCGGGAGCTCATCCCCCGCAGGACAGGTCGGCTCCGCCCGAGGAGCTCGCGCTCCGCGGCGACAGGGGCCGATTCGCCCTCGGGAGCTGCTGTGTCGTTCTTCGCGAGACGGCCGATTGCGGAGGGCCCGCCCGAGAGCGCGACCCCGGCGGCTATTTCTTGCGGCAGCCGCACTCGGCCGTCGGCGCCTGCGGGGCCGGCGGCCGTTCGCACGTCGTCACGAGGGTGCTCAGGACGGAGATGAGGATCGCGACGCGGAGCCGCATGCGGGCGATTCTTCCCCCGCGGGCCGGGCGGCGTCAATCCTGCCGACACGTCAGCCGAGCGGCAGCTCGAGCGACACCTCGTCGAGCCCGACCCCGAGGAAGCGGCGCGGGCGCACCGTGACCGCGATCTGCGCCCCGCCCTCGCCGCGGCCGGCCTTCACCGCGAGCTCGATGCTGGCCGGGGGCGCGTTCTCGAACAGCGTCCACAGCGCCCCCTCGACGACCGGCTGCACCTCCGCGGGGTCGCTGTCCGCGGGCAGCTTCGCGCACAGCGCGCGCAGGAACTGGACCACGCGCGCGACGAAGAGCTGGTCGACGAGCGAGACGCGCTCGAGGCGCTCCTCGGGCTCGGCCGTCGGGCTGTCGTAGGTGAGCTTCTCCGGAGGGACATAGGCCGTCGGCGCGGTGAGGACGTACACCGCGTCGCTGTTCGGGGCCGACGCGAGCAGGAGCACGCCGCTCTTCGAGAGATCGCGCTGGGTCTCGGTCGACACGAACGCCTCGGTCGGGATCGCGACGCCCTCGTCACCCTCGTACGCGCCTTTCACCTCGTGTACCGGCAGGTCCCCCACCACGCCGCCGCCTATCGCGCCCGCGATGCGGCACGGCCACGCCGTCTCGCGGAAGCTCGCCGCGATCAGCGCGCCGACGACGTACGCCGGCGCGATCCAGACGCGGCCGCCCTCGTCGCCCGGCTGCTCGACGATCGCCGCCTCCCGGATCCGCGAGCTCGACTTGTCGTAGGGCATCCGGCCGAGCACGTGGTTCATGGCGATCGCGACCCACCGCATGCAAGGCCGCGCCGCCGCGGCGCGCCACGGCGCCCGGTGCGGCGCGCGGAACAGCGCGGCCTTGTTGTCGAGCCGCTCGACGCCGCCGAGATCGTCGACCCCGAGCAGCCGCGCGTCGCCGTTCACCACGGCGGGGAGCGCGTGCGCCTCGGCGACGCGCGCGATCGCCTCGAGCCGCGCCAGCGCGGCGGCGCTGCCGTCGATCGCGACGTCCACGATCGCGACCGACGCCGGCGGCTCGGATTTCGCCGTCTGCGCGAGCACCCGCGCGAGCGCGCCGGCCGCCTCGTCCGGCCGGGCGCTGACGACCTCGACCCGGACGCCCTCCGCCGTCTTCACGCGGTCCACGAGCAGGCTCAGCCCCCGCCACGCCTCCTCGAGGCGCCGCACCTCCGGGTGCTGCAGGATCGCGCCGAGCTGCGCGCCGATCGCGCGCTCGATCTGCCCGATCGCCTCGGCGGGGCGAGCGGCCTGCCCCGCGCGGGGGCGGGCGCTCGCCGCCACGGTCGCGATGAGCTCCGAGAACCGTCCCCCCTCCGCGGGCCTCTGACCGGCGCCGCCCGCCTCCGCCGGCGGGGGCGCCGCGCCGGCGTCCCCGCCGCCGAGATCGACCATCGAGAGCAGCGCGTCCACGTCCGAGCCCGGCGCGGGCGCGGCGGGTCGCTCCGGCGCGGGCGCGGCGGGTCGACCCGGCGACGCGCCCTCGCGCTCCGCCGGGAGCAGGCCGAGGATGTCGCGCACGAGCGGGGAGCCGCCCCAGAGCCGATCGAGCTCGGCGCGCGCCTGATCGACCGTGGCCGAGCCGTCGTGTAGCCGCTCGAGGACGCGCCGGCCGTCGAGGAGCGAGCGCAGCAGCGGCACCTCGGCGCACAGCGCGTCGGGCCGGAAGCTCTTCATGCCGGTGGGCGACAGGTCGACGCGCGCGGCCCGGCCGCCCGCGAGCACGCTCGGCACCTCGATCGCGATCCGCGGCCGGAGGATCGCGAAGAGGTTATCGAACCGGCTCGCGTCGACGCGGGCCGCGCCGGCGGGCGGGCTCGCCCCGGCGTTGTGGGGATCGCGCGGGGTGAGATCGGCGACCACGAGCACGCGCAGCGGGAGCAGCGGCCCCCGCTCCACGGCGCCCCCGTCCTCGCCCACGTGGAACCTGAACTCGTTGCCCAGAACGCCCTTGATCGTTTCCGCCATGGCCGTCGCAGCATAGGCGTCACGTCTCGGCGCGAGAAGCGCTAAGCTCCGCGCGCATGAAGACGGAAGGCGCCTCGCCCCTGAACTTGAACCCTGAACCCCACGCCGCCAGCGATCGCAGGCGCCTGCGTGGCGGCGCCCCCATCCAGATCGGGCTCCTCGGCTGCGGGACGGTCGGGGGCGGCGTCCTCCGCCTCCTCGCCGAGAACTCCGGCTACCTGGCGGAGCGCGCCGGCGTGCCCCTCGTGGTGAAGCGCGTGGTCGTGCGCGACCTCGAGAAGGAGCGCGTCGCGGCCCTGGATCGCGGCCTGCTCTCCACGAACCCCGAGGACGTGGTCGACGACCCCACGATCGACGTCGTCGTCGAGGTGATGGGCGGCGATACGCCCGCGCGCGCGCTGATCGAGCGCGCCATCGACCGCGGCAAGGGCGTGGTCACCGCGAACAAGCTGCTGCTCGCCGCCCACGGCCCCGCGCTCCTCGCGCGGGCCGCGTCGCGCCAGGTCGACCTCGCGTTCGAGGGGGCGGTCGGCGGCGGCATCCCGATCATCCGGACGCTCCGCGACGCGTTCGCGAGCGACTGGGTTGAGCGCGTCACCGCGATCTTGAACGGCACCTGCAACTACATCCTCACGCGTATGCGCGACACGGGGTCGTCGTTCGACGCCGCGCTGCGCGAGGCGCAGGAGCTCGGCTACGCCGAGGCCGACCCGACGCTCGACGTCGACGGCCATGACGCCGCGCACAAGCTGATCGTGCTGGCGATGCTCGCCTTCGGGGCGCAGGTCGACAGCGCCGACGTGCCCACGTCCGGGATCCGCACCATCGAGGAGGCCGACCACCGCTACGCCGATCGGTTCGGCTACACGATCAAGCACCTCGCGATCGGCCGCGACCTCGGCGACTCCATCGAGCTGCGTGTGCACCCCACGCTGATCCCGAAGCAGAGCGTGCTCGCCAACGTCTCCGGCGTGCTCAACGCCGTGCTCCTCGAGGGGCGCGCCGTCGGCCCGTCGCTCGTCTACGGGCGCGGCGCCGGCGACATGCCGACCGCGGTCAGCGTCGTCTCCGACATCCTCGACGTCGCGCGCTCGATCGCCTCGGGCGTCGCGGGCATGCAGGGCCGCGGCATGTCGATCAAGCCCCGCCCGGTCCGCCCGCTCAGCGAGACCGTCTCGCGGTACTACCTGCGCTTCGCGGTCGAGGACCGCCCGGGCGTCATGGGTCGCCTCGCCGGCGCGCTCGGCGACGCCGGCGTCAGCATCGAGCAGATCGTGCAGCAGGGGCCGACCAAGGGGAGCTCGGGCGCGGCGCCCGTGGGCGGCCCGGCGGCCCGCGAGCCCGCGGTCGACGTGGTGCTCATCACGCACGACGCGCCGGAGGGGCTCGTGCGGAGCGCGATCGACGCGGTCGCGCGCGAGCACTTCCTCCGCGAGCCGGTGCACCTCTTCCGCATCGAGGAGCCGTGACGTCCCAGCGCGACGCGCCGCTCGGCGTGTTCGACTCGGGCCTCGGCGGCCTCACCGTCGTGCGCGCGCTGCGCCGGCGCTGCCCGGCGGAGGACATCGTCTACCTCGGCGACACGGCGCGCGTCCCGTACGGCACCCGGTCGCCTGAGACGGTGGTCCGCTACGCGCTCGGCTGCGCGCGCGTGCTCATCGGGCGCGGCGTCAAGGCGATCGTCGTCGCGTGCAACACGGTGAGCGCCGTCGCGATCGACATGCTCCGGGTCGAGCTCGATCTGCCCGTCCTCGGGGTCATCCTGCCCGGCGCGCGCGCCGCCGTCGCCGCGTCGCGCGGCGCCACGATCGGCGTGCTCGGGACGGCCGGGACCATCGCGTCGGGCGCCTATCCCCGCGCCGTCGCGTCGCTCAGCACCCGCACCGAGGTCGCTGGCCAGGCGGCCCCGCTGCTCGTCTCGCTGGCGGAGGAGGGCTGGGTCGAGGGCGAGGTCCCGCGGCTCGTCGCGCGGCGCTACCTGGAGCCGCTCATCGGCGCGGGCGCCCGCTCGGTCGTGCTCGGGTGCACGCACTTCCCGCTCCTCCGCGCCGCGATCGAGGCCGAGGCCGCGGCGCTGGCCGGCGGCCCTCTCCCCATCGTGGACAGCGCGTCGGCGACCGCGGACGACGTGGCGTCGTTCCTCGCCGAGCGGGGGCTCGCCACGTCCCGGACTGCGCCGGGCAGCCTCGCGCTGCTCGTCACCGACCTGCCGAAGAGCTTCGCCGCGGTGGCGACCCGGTTCCTGGGCGAGCCGGTCGTCGCCGACGGCGCCGGCCGGTCCCTGACCCCGATCGAAGCGGAAAACGACGGCGCGGGCCGTTCCTCCACGCAGGGCGTCGACGTGGAGCAGATCGACCTGTAATACGCAGCAAGCTTGGCCCGGAGCTCCGGGCGCAGAGGAGGTTTTCCACACGATGACGCAGCTCAGGTGGCTTTCGGCCGGCGAGTCGCACGGGCCGGAGCTCGTTGCGACCGTCGAGGGTATTCCGGCGGGCATGCCGCTCCTTGCGGAGGACATCGACGAGGATCTGGCGCGGCGCCAGCGCGGCTACGGGCGCGGCGGGCGGATGAAGATCGAGACCGATCGCGTCCGCCTCGTCGCCGGCGTGCGCGGCGGCGAGACGCTCGGCGGCCCCATCGCCATGGTGATCGAGAACCGCGATCACGCGAGCTGGGCCGGGCGGATGGGCCCCGAGCCGTTCCCCGAGCCGCCCGAGGCGCTGACCCGCCCGCGCCCGGGGCACGCGGATCTGGCCGGCGGCCTGAAGTACGCCCGGCGGGACCTGCGCGACGTGCTCGAGCGGGCGAGCGCGCGCGAGACCGCGGCGCGGGTCGCGGTGGGCGGCGTCTGTCGCAAGCTCCTCCGGTCGGTCGGCGTCGAGGTCTTCGCCCACGTCCTCTCGATCGGCCCGGTGCAGGCGCAGACCTCCGCGGCCTCTGGCAGCGGCGAGCTCCCGCTCGCCGAGCTCCGCGAGCGCGCCCGCGCCTCCGACCTCGCGTGCGTCGACGCCGCGGCCGCGCAGGCGATGCGCGACGCCATCCGCGAGGCCGCGCACCGCGGCGACACGCTCGGCGGCGTCTTCGAGGTGATCGCCACCGGCCTGCCGCCCGGGCTCGGGAGCCACGTGCAGTGGGACCGCAAGCTCGACGGCCGGCTCGCGCAGGCGCTGATGAGCATCCAGGCGATCAAGGGCGTCGAGATCGGCATCGGCTTCGAGGCCGCGCGCATCTCGGGCTCCGAGGTGCACGACCCGATCGCGTACGACCAGGGGTCGCACGCGTTCACCCGCCCGTCGAACCGCGCCGGCGGTCTCGAGGGCGGCATCACGAACGGCATGCCGCTCATCTGCCGGGCCGCCATGAAGCCGATCGCCACGCTCAAGCGCGCGCTCCCCTCGGTCGACGTGCGCACCAAGGAGCCGTTCGACGCCGCCTTCGAGCGGAGCGACGTCTGCGCCGTCGCGGCCGCCTCGGTCGTCGGCGAGGCGATGGTGGCGATCACGCTCGCCGCCGCCCTGCTCGAGAAGTTCGGCGGTGACAGCCTCACCGAGCTCTCGCGCAACGTCGACAGCTATCTCCAGCAGGTCCGCTCTTACTGAAGGCCATGGCACTCCACCCCGACGCACCTCCGCTCCTGCTCACCGGCTTCATGGGGGCCGGCAAGTCCACCGTGGGCCGCATCGCCGCCGCGCGCGCGGGCCTCCCGTTCATCGATCTCGACGACGCCATCGCGGCCGAGGCCGGCGAGAGCGTGCCGTCGCTCTTCGCCGCGCGCGGCGAGGCGAGCTTCCGCGCGCTCGAGGCGGCGACCCTGCGCCGGCTCCTCGCGACGCCGGGCCCGCGCGTCATCGCCCTCGGCGGCGGCGCCCTGGTCGATCCCGCGCTCCGCCTCGAGGCGCTCGAGCGCGGCTGCGTCGTCGCGCTCAGCGCGTCCCCGCGCACGATCGCCGCGCGCACGCGGGGCGGCACCCGCCCGCTGCTCGACGGCGCGCCGGATCGGGAGGCGCGCGTCCGCGAGCTCCTGACGGCGCGCGCGCCCGTCTACGCCGAGGTCCACGCGCGCGTCGTGACGGACGGCGTCTCCGCGGAGGACGTCGCCGCGCGCGTCCTCCGCGCCTACGCGGATCGCCCGCTCTTCGTGCCGTTCGGCGACAAGAGCTACGCGGTGCGCATCGCCTCTGACGGGGCGGCGTCCACGGCCGACGCCGTCGCCGCGCTCGCGCCGTCGTCGGTCTTCGTCGTCACGGACGAGAACGTGAGCCGCCTCTGGGGCGCGCCGCTGCTCGCCGCGCTCGCGGCGCAGGGAAAGCCGGCCGCGGCGGTCACGGTGCTGAAGCCCGGCGAGGAGCACAAGCGGCTCGCGGCCGTCGAGGCGGCGCTCACGGCGATGATCGACGCGGGGGCTGATCGCGACGCGGTGGTGCTCGCGCAGGGCGGGGGCGTGGTGACCGACATCGGCGGCTTCGCTGCGTCCACGCTCCTCCGCGGCGTCCGCTGGGTCGCGGCGCCGACCACGCTCCTCTCGATGGTCGACGCCTCGGTCGGCGGCAAGACCGGGGTTGACCTCGGCCCCGCGAAGAACGCCGTCGGCACCTTCCACCAGCCGTCCGCCGTCGTCGCGAGCCCGGCGGCGCTCGCGACCGAGACCGACCGCGCCTACCGGAGCGGGCTCGCCGAGGTGGTGAAGTCGGCCTGCATCGGCGATCCGGAGCTGCACGCGCTGCTCGAGCGCGAGGCCGACCGTGTCCTCGCGCGCGACCCCGGCCTGCTCGCCGAGATCATCCGCCGCTCGATCGCCGTGAAGGCGGCCATCGTCACCCGGGACGAGCGCGAGTCGGGCGACCGCGCCCTCCTGAACCTCGGCCACACGCTCGGGCACGCCCTGGAGGCGGAGGGTGGGTTCGTCCGGCTGGCCCACGGCGAGGCGGTGTCGCTCGGCATGGTGGCCATACTCCGCGTCGGCTGCTCGCTCGGCGTGACCGACCGTGCGGCGGCCGACCGGGTGATCCGCCTGCTCGACCGGCTCGGGTTGCCCACCCGGATCGAGGACGAGCCGGTCTCCGCCGCGCTGCGCTTCCTGTCGCTCGACAAGAAGCGCCGGGGCTCGTCGGTCCGGGCGGTGCTGATGCGGGACATCGGCAGCACGTTCGTGGAGCCGATGCCGCTCGACCGCCTCGCGTCGCTGCTCGAGCGCGCGGCGGCGGGCACGGCCTGAGCCCCGCGATCCCGTCGGTTTTCCGCAGAGCGGCCTGGCAAGAGCGGTGTTGACATCGGCGCCGCCGGCTCTCACGACGTCGCGCGGTGTGCCCGGGACTGCCCAGTTCCTGGTGGCCCCGTGCGGCGCCGCGCGCCCTCGTTGCGCGGGCCGCCGGCGCACGCGGCGATTGCACTGACGGTGAAGAAAATCGATGGGCTTCCCATGTGCTGGAAAAAAATCCCGGGACACGGCCCCCGTCGTCCGCTTCGCGCTACTCTTTCCCGGCGCAGATGGTGACCGCGACAAAAAAGCGAGTTTTGGTGGTGGAGGACGAGGAGGACACGGCGGCGATGATCGCCCGGTTCCTCAGCGACGAGTTCGACACCGTGATCGCGACGAACGGGGTCGACGGTCTGGCGCTGGCCCAGCAGGAGCCGCGGCCGGATCTGGTGATCGTGGACATCATGATGCCGAAGCTCGACGGGGTGACGATGACGAAGCGGCTCCGCGAGAACGAGCCGATGCGTCGCGTGCCGATCATCTTCCTGACCGCGAAGTCGGATCCGATGGACGTCATCGCCGGCATCCAGGCCGGTGCTCGTCACTACATCACGAAGCCCTTCGTGCTCGACGATCTCAAGAAAAAGGTCCGCAAAGCCGTCTACGGCCGCTAGAGCGGGGCTCACCCGCTTCGGATACGGGCCCATCTCGGCGTTTTCGGTGCTCGGCGTACTGGAGTACGCCTGTGCGCCGAAAACGTCGATCTGGGCCCGTCTCCTGTGCGGGTGAGCCCCGCTCTGGATCCGGGGGGCGCGGGCGACGCGGGGGGCGCGGGCGACGCGGGGGGCGCGGGCGACGCGGGGGGCGCGGGCGACGCGGGGGGGCGCGGGATGCGCTGTGGGCAGGGCGTTTTCTCTAGGCTTCGGCTCGAAGGGGGCGGGCGATCCGGCGCCGGTCAATGGCCTTCTTGTGAAGATGTGAGAAGAAGGGTGAAGAAGATCGCTTGGTCCTATTGGCGTCTTGGACGTTTCTTGTTTCGAGCCAATCGGTTTCTGGCGTGCCACGTAGTGCCGCGCGCCAGGAATCGTGACGGTTTACGCCTCCGGGCAGGACTGCGCGGTAGTCCCCCCGTTTCCTGTTGGCTTGTCAGGAGAACTCTTGTCTCCTTCACGGCAGGTCGAGCGACCGTTGTACGCCGGGAGACCAGCGCCGAGCAGCAGCTCAGGGCCGGGCACACGCCCGGCAGCAAACGCCGAGCGGTACCTCTCGCGCCAGGCGCACGCCGGGAGGCCTGCGATCGTTCGGGCTGCGGCGGCCGCTCCGGGACCGCCGCGGGGCCGCGGGTGGGCCGGTGCCGGCGAGGGCGAGCGCGGCCAGCCCCGCCGGTCGCGCGGGCGGCGGGGGCGCCCCCGGTCAGCTGCCGCCGCGGGGCGGGACGCTGCAGGACTTGAGGGCGCGCTCGAACAGCTCGAGCGAGCGCGCGACGCTCGAATTCACCCGGCGGATCTCCTCGGCCGAGGTGGTCGCGAGCTTCACGATCTCGAGCGCCTCGCGCGGGTGCGCGTCATCGTAGTTCGCATGCGCCGCGAGCCACGTCAGCGACTTGCTCCCCTCACCGTAGAGCTGGGTGAAGGCCGGCAGCACCACGCGCGACCACTCCCCCGTGATCCCCTCGATCGCATAGTTGACGGCGCCAACCGCCTCCGCGAGCGAGCCGCGGTGGGACACCGACCAGAGCCACTCGAAGAGCGACGCCACCTCCGGCGTCGGACGGTGGCTCGTGATGTCCGACATGCTGATGCCGTGCCCCGCCGCCCAGTCGAGGTACCAGCGCACATGCAGCGCCTCGACCCGGATGTTGCCGATGAGCCAGTCGCGCACCAGGAAATCGCGCGGCGTCTGGCCGTAGGTCGTCTTGGCCAGGCTGAGACCCATGTACTTCGGGAACGCCTCGACCACGCAGAAGAACTCCCGGATGAGCACGCCCCAGGTCTCGTGATCGATCGGCTCCGTCAACGTTCGCGCAATCGGCGGCGTGTAGACCGCCGCCTTCCACTGGTCGGCCAGGGACTCGACCATGTCCTCGACCCAGACCGGATGCGGCGTCGCCTTGAGGCTGTCCTTGACTTCCTTGTGCCGCTGCGAGCGAGGTGACAGCATGAAAATACCTGGAGGGTTGCAGGGTCAATCTCCCTCGTACCTGCTCGCCGGTCTCCACCCCCACCACATCCCCTCAGGCTGACCGGCCAGCGGCCGTCAGGAGACGAGTCGCGGCGCGGGCACGAGGCTGACCCCCACGTTCGAGGGACGAAGGAGCCAGCACGACGACCTCACCACGAGAGGCGTCGTGTACATATGTGTCCCGCCTGCATCCAGTTTGGATCAGAGCGAAGGAACAAGTCAATAGGCAAACGAGGGCGCCGGCAGAACGACGGGAAGACCGAGCTCCCTCAGGTCGTTCACCATACCACCTCGGAGAGGCACTCGGTCGCGCCGCGGAACCGGCACCGCTGGTGCGTCACCTTGGGGGTGGACGCGCCGCACAGGAGCAGCGCCTGCTCGACCCAGCCGCAGACGCCGTCTCCGCAGTTCATCGCTGAGGGCCCCTCGTCGTCCCCGGTCGGGCCCGTGATGGTCAGCATCCACTCCCGCGGCTTCACCATGCGTGGGAAGACCTTGCCGGCGTCGAAGTAGCGCGACCAGAACATTCCAGTGCGGGCGACGATCGTGTCGGGCATGGCGATCGAGAGCGCGAACTTCAACACCGTATTGAGGTCGCGGTCCGCGACGTAGCGAGCAAACCGCTTGATCTCGGCGGCCTGGTCGTTCGCTGTCCGCACGTGCGTTCGCAGGGCCCGGTTCCAGACGCCGATCGGGTACCAGCTGCTCGCCAGCAGCGGCTGATAAAGTACGTCCCGGTCTGACTTGGGCAGCGAGGTCACCAGCCGCTCCCAGGCTCCGGCGTCGCGGTTCGTGTTGACGAACGACCGGAGGTTGACCAGCAACGTTCCTTTGCACTTGCCGGGGGGGGTCGAGGACTTGCTCTTCGTATCGTGCGTCTTCATCGCGGCGAACCTACGGAGGGGAAGCCCCGGCGAAGCCGAGCCCGATCGCGGGCGGAGGCGCGTGCAACCTCGGGCGGGAAGCTCTTCCCGGGAGCACATCGTCGGGACAACTCCAGGAGTCGTGGTTGTACCTTGCAGGGGAGCGTGAGTCGGGCTCGATGGCAAGAGATGATTGGCGGGAGCAGGCGCGCGACACGAGCCGCCGCGGCCCTAAGCAAGATCACACCGTTGCCCAGCTCTCCTTCCGACCCGAGAGGCCATACCCCCGGGCGGCAGCATCGGCGTCGGGGGCGGGAAAAGGTGTAATGCGCATCACGCGCCTTCGCGCGACGGGCTCGACCGGACGGGACGAGCGGACCGCAACCCGGGACGAGCGGACCGCAACCCGGGACGAACGGACCGCAACCCGGGACGAACGGACCGCAACCCGGGACGAACGGACCGCAACCCGGGACGAACGGACCGCAACCCGGGACGAGCGGACCGCAACCCGGGACGAGCGGACCGCAACCCGGGACGAGCGGACCGCAACCCGGGACGAGCGGACCGCAACCCGGGACGAGCGGACCGCAACCCGGGACGAGCGGCGGGGGTGCGGCGCCTCGCAGTTGCCGTCCTCCGCGAACCTCGGTACCCCTACGCCCATGAGCGAATCCACGACGGGCCGGCCCGCCGCCGGGCACGCGGAGCCGGAGCTGCCGCATATCGACGTAACCGAGCGGGGCGCGCCGCGCGACGGGCGGCCGCAGGTCATCGACCGCCGGCTGTTCATGCAGCTGCTCGTGTTCCGCTGCCCCGCCGCCGCCGATCCGGCCGAGCTGACCGCCGCGGTCGGCCAGGCGCTTTCATCCCAGCGCGTCGGCGCGGTCGTCTACGAGGACATCAGCGATCCGCGCGGGATCGCGGTGCTCACGTGGGCGGAGGACCCGGCCGTCTTCGTCCAGACGGTCCGGCCGGCGCTCAACCGCGGCGAGCTCCGCGCCCTGGAGCTTCGCCCCGATTTCACGATGCTGGGGCGCACGTACTCGACCGGCTACGAGCAGGACCTCGACTACTGGCTGCTCCGGCGCCCGTTCGAGACCGTCCTCAACCCCGCCTGGCCCTGGGCGGTGTGGTACCCGCTGCGCCGCAGCGGCGGCTTTGCCAAGCTCGAAGGGCGCGAGCAGGGGAGCATCCTGCGCGAGCACGGCACCATCGGCCGCGCCTACGGCGCACAGGACCTCGCTCACGACGTCCGCCTCGCGTGCCACGGCCTCGACGCCCACGACAACGAGTTCGTGATCGGGCTCGTCGGCAAGGAGCTCCACCCGCTCTCGCACATCGTGCAGGCGATGCGAAAGACCCGGCAGACCGCGGAGTTCATCAGCCAGATGGGCCCGTTCTTCGTCGGCCGCGCCGCCTTCCGCTGCTCCGGCGGCTGAAGGGGCCCGTCAGCCGATGCCGGCGAGGGCCGAGAACGCCCTCGCCAGCGCGTCGAGCCGCGCCGCCGCGCGGGCCTCGACGTCGCCCAGCGGCTCGCCCGCGGCGACCCCCTCGCGCACGTCGAAGTAGAACTTGATCTTCGGCTCGGTGCCGCTCGGGCGCGCGATGATCCGGCTGCCGCCGTCGAGCTCGTACACGAGCACGTTGCTCGGGGGCAGGACGAGCGGCTCGGTCCGGCCGTCGCTCGAGGTGCGCGTGCGCGCCTCGAAATCGCGCCACGCCGTCACCGGGACGCCGCCGATGTCGGCCGGCGGGCTCTTCCGCAGCGCGTCCATGATCGCGGCGATCTTCCCGACCCCGTCGACGCCGCGCAGCGTGTAGGAGCGCTGCCCGCTCACGTAGAGGCCGTGCTCGCGGTGGATCGCCTCGAGCTCGTCGAGCAGCGTCTTGCCCTCGGCCTTCCGCACCGCCGCGAGCTCGGCGAGCACCACCGCGGCGCCGATGCCGTCCTTGTCGCGCACGAGCGGGCCGATCGTGTAGCCGAGCGCCTCCTCGAAGCCGAACACGAAGCGGGCGCCGGTCGAGCGCTCGATGTCCATCGCCCGGTTCGCGATCCACTTGAACCCGGTCAGCGTCTCCTCGTAATGCACCCCGAGCGCCGCGGCGATCACCCCGAGCAGCGGGGTCGAGACGCAGGAGGCCAGCACGAGGCGGCGCTCGTTCGCGGCGTTCCCGGCGGGCCCCTCGGTGAGCAGGTAATGGCCGAGGAGCACGCCGACCTGGTTGCCCGTGAGCTGCACGTAGTCGCCGTCAGGGCGCCGCACCGCCACGGCGAGCCGGTCGACGTCCGGATCGTTGGCGAGGACGAGATCGGCGCCCTCCTCCCTCGCGAGGGCGAACGCCAGGTCCATGGCGCCCTTCTCCTCGGGGTTCGGGAACGCGACCGTGGGGAACGCGCCGTCCGGCTCGGCCTGCTCGGGCACGCTCGTCACGCGCGTGAAGCCGGCCTCCGCGAGCGCCTTGCGGACGAGGCGGTTGCCCACCCCGTGCAGCGGCGTGTAGACGATGCGCAGGCTGCGATCGCCGTCGCTCCGCACCGCGACGCCGCGGATCGCGCGGAGGTAGCTCGGCTCGATCTCCTCGGGGAAGTCGCGCACGAGGCCCTTCTGCCTCGCCTCGTCGAAGGGCATGCGGGGGACCTGGTCCGCCGGCGGCGAGGCGTCGATCGCCGTCGCGACGCCGGTGTCGTGCGGCGGGATGATCTGAGCAGCGTTGTCCCAGTAGACCTTGTAGCCGTTGTACTCGGGCGGGTTGTGGCTCGCCGTCACCATCACGCCCGCGGCCGCGCCGAGGTGGCCGACCGCGAACGCGGCGATCGGGGTGGGGCAGGGGACGGGCGAGAGGTGGCTCGGGATGCCCGCGGCGGCGAGGGCGCAGGCGGTGTCCTCCGCGAACTCGCGGCTCATCCGGCGGGCGTCGTAGCCGACGACGACGCCGGCGCTCCGCGCCTTGTCGCCGAGCGTGGCGAGGAGATGACGGGCGAGCCCGGCGGTCGTCCGGAGGATGACGGCGCGGTTCATCCGGCTCTCGCCGGCGCCGAGGACGCCCCGGAGGCCGGCGGTGCCGAACTCCAGGGGACCGGTGAAGCGCTCGGCGAGCTCGGCGCGGACGCCTTCCTCGCCCGCCCTGGCCGCGTCGATGAGCCGGCGCAGCTCGCTCTGGGTCTCCGGATCGGGGTCGTGGGCGAGCCAGCGCTCGGCGGGCTCGAGGACGAAGTCGTGGCTCACGACATCATCTTTAGTTCAAGCCGGCCGCGGTTTGCACCAGGCGCACGCGCTATTCGGCGCGGGCGGCGAGCGCGGCGCGCTGCGCTGCTCGGGCCGGCGCCGGGTCCGCCCAGGCCGGCGCTATCCGGCCTTCTTGCCGGCGGCGAGCGCCTCGGCAAAGTGCGTGTCGTACTGCCCGCAACGAAAGTCGCCGTCCGCCAGGAGCTGGCGGAGGAATGCGAGGTTTGTCGCGGCGGGCCCCGCCGGGCCGGTGAGCTCGAGCGTCGTCTCGGCCAGCGCCCGGTCGAGGCGGGCGATCGCGTCGTCGCGCGTCGGCCCGTGGGCGACGATCTTGGCGAGCAGCGGGTCGTAGAACGGCGTCACCTCCAGCCCCTCGGCGACGCCTGTCTCGATCCGCAGGTCGTCGCCCGCGGCCGGCCAGCGGAGCGCGGTGATTCGGCCGGGCTGGGGGGCGAACTTCTTCGCCGGATCCTCCGCGCAGAGGCGCGCCTCGATCGCGTGGCCGCGGATCGTGTGGCCCAGGACCTCCGGCGCGAGCGGCTCGCCCGACGCGATGCGGATCTGGTGCTCGACAAGGTCGAGCCCGGTGCACATCTCGGTGACGCAGTGCTCGACCTGGAGCCGCGCGTTGACCTCGAGGAAGAAGAGCTCGCCGTTCTCGGCCGCGACGAACTCGACGGTGCCGGCGCCGACGTAGCCGGCGCTGGTCACGACCCGGAGGGCGCTGTCGAGGAGCCTCTTCCGGCGGGTCTCGCCCACGTCTCCCTCGAAGAACGCGGCGGGCGACGGGGTCTCCTCGATGATCTTCTGGTGCCGGCGCTGCGCGCTGCACTCGCGCTCGCCGAGCGCGACCGCGCCGCCCTGTCCGTCGCAGAGCACCTGCACCTCGATGTGGCGCGGGCGCTCGATGTACCGCTCGATGTACACGCGCGCGTCCCCGAACGCGGAGCGGCTGCGATCCGAGCACGTGGTGATGGCGCGGGAGAGCTTGCCCGGCTCGGTGACGACCTGCATGCCGATGCCGCCGCCGCCGCCCGCGGCCTTGACGAACAGCGGGAAGCCGATGCTCTGGGCGGCGCGCTGGGCGGCCTCGGCGTCGACGAGGTCGATCGGGCCGCCCGTGCCCGGCGGCGGGAAGACGTTGGCCCCGCGCGCGTGATCGCGCGCGAGGATCTTGTCGCCGAAGGCGCGGAGCACCGCGGGCGGCGGGCCGATGAACGTGATGCCGGCGGCGAGGACCGCCTCGGCGAATGCCTCGTTCTCGCTGAGCAGCCCGTACCCGGGGTGGATGCCGTCGGCGCCCGTCGCGCGCGCCGCCTCGACGATCGCATGGACGACCAGGTAGCTGTCCCGGACCGGCGGCGGCCCGATGCGCACCGCCTCGTCGGCCATCGCGACGTGCGGCGCGTCCGCGTCCGCGTCGGAGTACACGGCGACCGTCGCGATCCCGAGCCGTTTGCAGGTCCGGAGGACGCGGCAGGCGATCTCTCCACGGTTGGCGACAAGGATCTTCTTCAACACGGCCGACAGCTACGCCCCCGCGCGGCGGGGCGTCAAGGCGCTCGCTGCAGGCCGCGGCCCCTCGTGCGCTGCCGGACGGGCGCTGACGGCCGCGCCTGACGAACGGCCGCCCCGGCTCGCTGCCGGACGCGCGGGCCGGACCGAGCGCCCGCGCGATCAGCCCAGCGCGCGCCGCACCTTCGGCTTGGCGCCGAGCAGCACGAGCTGGCCGCACGCCGCCGAGACGTCGTCGCCTCGCCGCCGGCGCACGAAGCACGAGTATCCCGCCTGGATGAGCACCTCCTGGAACGCCGCCACGCGCTCCTGGCCCGGCGGACCCAGCGAGGAGGCCTCGATCGGGTTCATCGGGATGAGGTTGATCTTCACCGGCAGCCCGCGCAGGAGCTTCGCCAGCCGGCGCGCCTCGGCGGGATCGTCGTTCTGCCCGGCGACGAGCGTGTACTCGACGGTGATGCGCCGGCGCCGGGGCAGCGGGTAGGCGCGCAGCGCCGCGAGCAGCGCGTCGAGCGGGTACTTGCGGTTGATGGGCATCAGCGCCGAGCGCGTCTCGTCGTCCGCGGCGTGCAGCGAGATCGCCAGCGCGATCTGCCCGCCGAAATCCGCGCCGAGCCGCGCGATCTCCGGGACGAGGCCCGAGGTGGACACCGTGACCCGCCGCGTCGAGAGGTTGATCCCCTCCGGGTGCGTGAGCAGGCGCAGCGAGCGCGCGGTGGCCTCGTAGTTGTGGAGCGGCTCGCCCATGCCCATGTAAACGACGTTGCGGAGGTCCTCGCCCTCCTCGAGCATCGCCCGTCCGAGGAGCACCTGGCCCGCGATCTCCTCGGCCCCGAGGTGGCGCTTGAGCCCCGCCACGCCGCTCGCGCAGAACCCGCACCCCATCGCGCAGCCGACCTGCGTCGAGATGCACTGGGTGACGCGGGTGCGGGGCGTCGCGCCGGCCTCCGCGTCCGCGTCGTCGTCCTCGTCGTCGGCCGCCGCCGCGTCGGCGTCGAGCTGCGCCTGCGAGCCGGGGCCCGACACCGACGGGAGGAGGACCGTCTCGATCGTCGCGCCGTCGTGGAGGCGCAGGAGCAGCTTGCGCGTGCCGTCCTCGGAGCGGTGGACCCGCTCGGGCGTCAGCACCTCGCCGAGCCCCTCCGCGGCGAGGTGCTCGCGCAGCCGCGCCGGGAGGTTCGTCATCGCCGTCGGATCCAGGATGCCGCGGCGATGGATCCAGTGGAATACCTGCTTCGCCGCGAAGGACCGCTCTCCGCGGGCAGCCAGCGAGGCCGACCACTCTTCAGGCAGGCGGGCGACAGGGTGAAGCGGGGTGGAGCGCACCTCCGTGGCGTAATGCGCGCCGCCCCGAGCGGCAAGGGAGCACGAGCGCGGGCGCCCGCGCCCGACCGAGGCGTCAGCCGCTCTGGCTCTCGATGTGCGCCGCCGTGAGCTGCCCGTCGCGCTCGCGGCGCGCCCGCGTCCGGCTCGAGGCCTCGAGCACCTCGCGGGTGTAGCGCTCGAACGCCTCGGCCCGGTGCATCGCCGTGTGCTCGGCGAAGACGCGCTGCCGCGCCCGCTGGCCCAGGGTGAGGCGCTTGTCCTCCTTCATCTCCCTCAGCTTCCGGAGCACGTCCTCCGGCGAGCGGACGAGGAGGATCTCCTCGCCGGGCTGGAAGAACGTCTCGATCCCCGGCCAGGTGTCGCTCAGGACCGGGGTCCCGCACGCGGCCGCCTCGAACAGGCGCGCGCTGGGCGACCACCCGGACTCGGCCATGGCCCGGCGGGTCAGGTTCAACGTGAAGCGCTGGGCGTTGTAGAAGATGCGGTGCTCGTCCGGCGGGAGGTGCTCCGTCCGGGTGAGGTTCTCGGGCCACGCGAGCGACGACGGGTACTGCGCGCCCCCCACCGCGAAGCGCCCGCGGCGCATGCGCCGCGCCGGCTCGAGCAGGAGCCGCTCGACCGCGGCCTGCCGGTCATCGCTGTACGTGCCGAGGTAGCCGAGATCCCAGCGCATCGGCGTCGGCTGGGGGTAATACACGTCGGTGTCGGCCGCGCAATAGAGCGCCCGCGCGCGCACCGCGCCGTGGCTGCGCTCCAGCCGTTCCAGCGTCGGCCCCCCCGTCGCCGACAGGTAGAGGTCGTACCGCGGGATCAGCGCCGGCGTGAGGTACGCGTGATCCCCGTGAGCGAGCCGGCCCAGCGTGACGGGCGTGTCGAGATCGTAAAACGCGGCCTTGCCGCGGGCCTCCTCCGTGAGCCACGCTCCGACGGTCGCCCCCTCCGGAACGAAGGAGCCGACGACCACGAGATCGGCTTCGCGCATCGCGCGTGAGAATCGATCGCGGAGCTCGGTAATGCTCGAGTACTGCTCGGTCGTGCCGTAAGGCGGGTGGGGCAGGTCGCGGTGCTGATCGTAGATGGAGAGGCTCCGCTCCAGAAAGAGCACGTGGTGGCCGCGCGAGGCGAGCGCCCGGAGGAGCGCTCTGTACGTCGTGGCGTGGCCGTTGCCCCACGAAGACGTGATGGAGAGACCCAGGAAGACATAGCGGTAGGTAGGTGTCGTCATAACGTGGTGGCGGCAAAGGTTGAGAGATCCCAGAAGACGTGCCGGCCCCGAATGGCCCGGTCCCGAGACACACCGCGGCGGCGCCCGAGAGGCCGGAGCTGGCCTCGCGTCGCGCGGCCAGGCCAGGCAGCCCAAGCCATGCCTGGCCTGGTAACCCGGCAGAGAGAGCGGCACGTCGATCCGGTTGCTCTGGCGCCGCGCAAGAGGGCGCGACGACGAGCGTGTGGACCCCGGATTAACATGCGTGCTCACGCTCTGCAATCCTGTGAGATGCGGTTTCTCGTCCCAAGATGCGTATTCCCGTCAAGACCCTAGGCGATAAGGCCCGGACTGATCTCGAGACAAGGAACGGCGCACGATCGTAAGTTGCTACGGGATAAAGCGGCTCGATCGCGCAAAGCACCCGTCGGCGCGCGCCGTCGCGCAGCAAGGCAACCGGCCTGTGCGGCACAGGGCCGATCGGAAGCGATGATGAGAAAAACGGGAGCGTTGCCGTAATGGGTCAGTCGTGGCTGCCGGTCGAGCCGAGCGTCAGGCTCGCCGCTGGATCGGCGCCCTGAGCCGCGCAGGCGGGCGCGGGTCTCGCGGAGAAATCGGCAGGGGAGCAGGAAGGCAGGAGCGCACGGCGCCCTCTGGCCGCCTTCCGGCTCACGGGAGGGCGCGCCGCGGAGCGAGCGCTGTCGGGTGTCCAGCCTGGAGCGGTGGGGCGCCGCGCGAATGCCGTCGCGACGTTCAGGTGGCGGGGCGCAGCGCTCGCCAGCCGTCGAGCACCTCGGCCACGTTCGCGAAGCGGCGGTCCGGGCTGTGGGCCAGACCGCGGTTCACGAACACCTCGACATGCTTGTCGACCGGCGGGGGCATGAGGTTGCCGATGCGGCGCGGCGGCGTCCTCGTCTTCATGTCGGCGAGCATCATCAGATTGCGCGCGGCGTAGGGGAGCTCGCCGGTGAGCGCCTGAAAGACCACCGTCATGGCCGCATAGAGGTCGGCCCGGTGATCCACCGTCTTCCCCTTCACGAGCTGCTCCGGCGGCGCGAACCTGAAATCGCCGAGACACCGGCTCGGCGGGCTCACCGCGTCGTCGGAGTGCGCGGGCGGGAGCTTGCACGAGCCGAGATCCAGCAGCGTCAGCCGCTCGCCGTGCGGACCCCGATCGAGGAGCACGTTTGTGGAGCTGATGTCGCGGTGGATGATGCCAATCTCGTGCAGCTCGGCGATCGCCAGCCAGAGCTGCTCGAACAGCGGGTGCAGGGCGTCGAACGGGATCGGCCCCAGCCGGGCGAGGCGGTCGCTGAGGAGCTCCCCCTCGCGCAGCTCGAACACGAGGAGCGGTCCGTGCTCCGGGTCTTTGCCTCCATCGATCGATGGCAGCGTGTGCGGGCCCCGTAGCCGCTGGCACGCCGTCGCCTCGCGCTGAAAGCGCGCCTGGGCCTCTTCCAGGGGCATGCGCTCCGGCGTGCTGAGCACGCCCCCCGGGTCGAGGCGCATCGGAGGCTCGCCGAGCACCTTCACCGCGACGTGGCGGCCAGCGCTCGCGTCCTCGGCGCTGAACACTTCACCGAGGCCTTCGCGGCGGAGATGGCGCACCACGCGGTAGCGCTGGACCAGTACGGTTCCGGGCACGATTGACAAGAGCGGCCTCCTTCGCTTGACAAAAAGGGGTCGAGCGCACTCTGGTCGCCTCCCCCCGGTCCCCAGACAAGCTCATTTATCACGCGGGCGCGACAGAGGAAGCGCCGCGCGCTGGCCGACGTGAAAAGGAGGCCACGCCTACACCTGCCACTTCACATCCCCTGGCCGTTGCGCCGTCGCGCCGTCGCGCCGTCGCGCCGTCGCGCCGTTGCGCCGTTGCGCCGTTGCGCCGTTGCGCTCGAGGTCGCCTGGACGAAAAAGTCCCGTGGCGCGGGCGAGGCGGGCGAGGCGGGCGAGGCGGGCGAGGTGAGCGCCACCTGCCAGGCGCGCCGCGGCGGCGCGGCGACGGGGACGACCGGCGAGGGGCGCCGCGGCCGCTCCGGTGTCCCGCATTGCCGGCCTCGTGAGCCGCTGGAAAGGCCGCTCGGCGCGCCCGGAGGGCGGCGGAGGAATACCGGCGTGTCCTCGCGGCCGGACGCGGGCGGGGGCGCGCCGGGCGCCTCGACGCTGTAGAGTTGCCCCTGACCGCGCTCTCTGGTGACGATGCCGATCGAAGCGCGGCAATCGGTGGGAATTGCATGGAGGAGGCGGAGCCTCGGGGCGCCCGGCTCCGGTGATACGTCAGCACCCCCGAACCGCTGGTCATTCTCGTAAACTTCGCGTAGCTCCCACACAGGACGGACGATCCGCGGGAGCGGCGGTAGGGGCAATGCGAGCGGGAAACGTCATCGACGGCCGGTTCGAGATCGCGGAGCTCGCTGGCGCCGGCGGCATGGGTCACGTCTTTCGTGCGCGCGACCTCAGCACCGGCGAGACCGTCGCCCTCAAGGTCCTCCAGAACGCCGCCTCCCAGGACTCGAGCCGCCTCGCGCGCGAGGCGCAGGCGCTCGCCACGCTGCGGGTGCCGGGCGTGGTGCGGTACATCGCGCACGGCCTCACCGACCTCGGCCACCCGTACCTCGCCATGGAGTGGCTCACCGGCGAGACTCTCTCCCAGCGCCTCGCCCGGCAAGCGTTCACCCTGGAGGAGAGCCTCAAGCTCACCCGGCGCATCGCGACCACCCTCGGGTCCGTGCACCGGCTCGGCGTCGTCCACCGCGACCTCAAGCCGAGCAACCTGCTCCTCGTCGGCGGCGCGATCGACCGCATCACCCTCATCGACTTCGGAGTGGTCCGGATGTCCGGCCTCGACCAGCAGCTCACCATGCCCGGCGCCATCCTCGGCACCCCCGGCTACATGGCGCCGGAGCAGGCCCGCGGCGAGGCGCAGGTCGACGCGCGCGCCGACGTCTTCGCGCTCGGCTGCGTGCTCTACAAGTGCGTCTCGGGGCGCGCCCCGTTCCGCGGCGCGCGCGGGCTCGCCGTGCTCGTCAAGGTGCTCATCGAGGAGCCGCCGTCGCTCCGGTGGCTCCGCGACGACGTGTCCGAGGCGCTCGACGACCTTGTCACGCGGATGCTGTCGAAGTCGCCCGACGGCCGGCCGAGCGACGGCAATGCGGTCGCGGCCGAGCTCGCCTCGCTCATGGATCCCGCGACGCTCTCGGTCCGCCCGCCGTCGAGCTCCATCCGCCCGCCGGAGCTCACGACCGGCGAGCGCAAGGTGATGTGCCTCGTGCTCGCGCGCGACGGCCTCGCCCCCGGCGCCTCCGAGCCGGCGCTCCCCGAGGCCGACGAGCAGGCGCGCGCGCAGGCGCTCTCGGCCACGGCGGCGCGCTACAGGGGCCAGCTCGAGCTCGTCGAGGCGCGGCTGCCGCTCGTCGTGCTCTCCGGCGCCGGCGCGACGACCGACCTCGCGGCGCGGGCGGCCCGCTGCGCCCTCGCCGTCCAGGCGCTGCTCGGCGGCGCGCCGGTCGCGGTCGTCACGGGCAGGGCCGAGATCGCCTCCCGCTTGCCGATCGGCGATCTCATCGACCGCGTGGTCCAGCTGCTCCCCGAGAGCCGCGCCCCGTCCCGCGCCGCGGCGATCCGCATCGACGAGGTGACGGCGGGGCTGCTCGGGGCGCGGTTCGAGATCACCTCCGGCGAATCCGGCCCGTGGCTCCACGGCGCGCGCGAGGAGCCGGACGAGGTGCCCCACCTGCTCGGCAAGGCGACGTCGTGCGTCGGGCGCGAGCGCGAGCTGTCGCTCATTCGCGACGAGCTCGCCCGGTGCGTCGAGGAGTCGACCCCGAGCGTCGTGCTCGTGACCGGGCCGGCGGGCATCGGCAAATCGCGGCTCCGCCACGAGCTCGTCCGCGCGATCCGGGCGGATGGCGAGCGGGTCGAGGTGTGGCTCGGGCAGGTGGACCCGATGAGCGCCGGCACGACCTTCGGCCTGCTCGCGCACGCGCTCCGGCGGGCGATCGGCCTCGCGGAGGGCGATTCCATCGAGGAGCGGCGGCGCAAGGTGCGGGCGCGGGTCGAGCGGCACGCGGCGCTCGACGCCGCGCGGGTCGCGACGTTCCTGGGCGAGCTCGTCGGCGCGCCGTTCCCGGACGACGACGTCCAGCTCCGGGCGGCGCGGCGGAACCCGATGCTCATGGGCGACCAGCTGCGCCTCGCCTGGGAGGATTTCCTGCGCGCCGAGTGCGCGGTGCACCCGGTCCTGCTCGTGCTCGAGGACCTGCACTGGGGCGACCTGCCCACGCTCTCGATGGTCGACGCCGCGCTCCGGAACCTGAAGGACCGGCCGTTCATGGTGATGGCGCTCGGCCGCCCCGAGGTGCACGAGCTCTTCCCGAAGCTGTGGGACGAGCGGCGCGGGCACAAGCTCCGCCTCGCGGGGATCTCGCGCCGGTCGAGCGAGCGGCTCGTGCGGCAGGTGCTCGGCGAGGGCGAGAGCCAGGCGCTCGTGGCGACGCTGGTGGAGCGCGCGGACGGCAATGCGTTCTACCTGGAAGAGCAGATCCGCGCCGCGGCGGCGGGCAAGGGCGCGGACCTGCCGGAGACGGTGCTGGCGATGGTGCAGGCGGAGCTCGACGCGCTCGACGGCGCGGCGCGGCGGGTGCTGCGCGCCGGGGCGGTCTTCGGCGAGACGTTCTCGCGGAGCGGGGTCGCCGCGCTGGTGGGCCGGGCGGAGGTCGACCCGCTGCTCGCCGAGCTCGAGGGGCGGGAGCTCATCGTCCGGCGCTCGGTCGAGGGCGCGCCGGAGGCGGTCGAGTACCGGTTCCGGCACGCGCTCGTGCGCGAGGCGGCGTACGGGATGCTGACCGATCACGATCGCCGCCTCGGCCACCGGCTCGCCGGCGAGTGGCTGGAGCGGGCGGGGGCGGCGGACCCGATGGCGCTGGCCGAGCACTTCGAGCGCGGCGGCGAGCCGGCGCGGGCGGCGACCGCGACCCTGCGCGCGGCGGAGCAGGCGCTGCTCGGGAGCGATCTCGGCGCGGCGATCGAGCGGGTGGAGCGCGGCATCGCGCGCGGCGCCTCGAAGGCGACGGCGGGGGCGCTGCGGCTCTGCCAGGCCGAGGCGCACCTCTGGCGCGGCGAGTTCGCGCTGGCGGAGCGGCGGGGGATGGAGGCGCTGGAGCGGCTCTCGCCCGGGTCGGCGCCGTGGTTCTCGGCGCTCACGCAGATGGTCCTCGCGGCCTCGAAGCGCGGGAATCACGACCAGGTCGAGCGCCTGCTGCGCGTCGCGCAGAGCACGGAGGCGCGGAGGTCGGGGCGCCCTGCGCGCAGCGTGTGCCTGTGCGCGGGCGCCGGGCGCCTCGTCTTCGGCGGGCGGTACCAGCTCGCGGACGAGGTGCTCGACGCGATCGAGCAGGACGCCGAGGAGACCGAGCAGGAGGTCGAGGTGCTGGCGCGTCTCCACGAGGCGCGCGCGTACCGGGCGATGGCGGGCGGAGATCCCGGCGCTTGCCTCGCGGGCTTCGACGCGGCGCTCGCGGCGTTCGAGCACGCCGGCGATCGGCGCAACGCCTGCTGGGCGAGGAACAACCTGGGCTCCTGCTACGCGGAGCTCGGCGATTTCGAGGGCGCCGAGGCGGCGCTGCGCGCGTCGCTCGCGGACGCGGAGCGGATGGGGCTGTCGGACGCGCGGCTCGGGGCGCTCCTTGGCCTGGGCCCGGTGCTGGCGCGGCTCGGCCTCGTCGAGGAGGCGCAGCGGACGGCGGAGGAGGCGATCGCGACGTCCCAGGGCCTCGGCGACGCGCGCCGGGAGGGCGCCGCGCGGACGTGCCTCGCGAGGATCCTGCTCCAGTCGGGCGATCTCGGCGGGGCGGAGCGCGAGGCGCGCGCCGCGGTGGCGATCCTGTACGGCGCGCCTCCGCTGCGCGCGTTCGCGTATGCGGTCCTCGGGCGGGCGCTGCTCGACGGGGGGCAGGCGGTGGACGCGCTGGCGGCGACGACCGAGGCGTTTTGCCTGCTCGAGTCGGTGGGCGCCGAGGTGGGCGAGTCGCTTGTGCGCCTCGCGCACGCCGAGGCGCTCTCGGCGTGCGGCCACCGGCGGGAGGCGGTGATGGCGGTCGCGTCGGCGCGGGAGCGGTTGATCGAGCGGGCGAGGAAGATCGGTGATCCGGTGTGGCGCGCGAAGTTCCTCGGCAATGTGCCGGACAACGCGGCGACGCTGGAGCTGGAGCGCAGGTGGATGGGGGCGTAGGCGGGCCGCCTGCGCTCAGAGGAACTCGCAGAAGTACCCGGCGGGCTGCGAAGCCTTGACGTCGAAGGCGCTCTTGCCCGCCACCTCGAACGACGTCCCCGCCGGGTACACGCGCCATTCCTGCGAGCCGTCGAGGCGGACGGCGAGCTCGCCCGCGACGACGGTCATGCGCTCCGGCGCCTCGGTCGAGAAGTGAAACTCGCCGGTGTCGATGACGCCCATCGTTTGCCGGCGCCCGTGGCGCTCGAAGGCGACGCTCTGGACATTGCCGTTGAAGTAGCTGTTGTGCTTGAGCATGGCGCCCTCCCTACCGCGTCCCACCCCGAGAGGCCAGGACGGTGAGCCTGAGGGCGCCGAGCATCACGACCGCTCCGGCGCTCCAGGCTGCTGTTCGGGAGGGCTCATGACGGCGCGGGCTCGTCTCCTCGCGCTTCGCCGCGGGCCACGGGAGGGCGATCAGGGCAGCTCGTCCGCGCCGCCCCCGTCGTCACCGCTCGGCTCGGTGGCGGGGCTCTCCGCCTCGTCCTCCGGCGGAGCCTCCTCGGGCTTGCTGCTCGCGTAGCGCTTGCCCGCGCGATCCGACGCCCGGAGCACGGGCCCGCGGATGATCTCGATATCTCGCGCCGGCGCGCGGGACATCTCGAGGTTGGAGAGCACGAGCGACACGATCTTGAACCACTGGCTGCGGGCGGCCTGGATGGTGGTCTTGGTGGTGGGCGTGGTGGCCTGGGTCGCCTCGAGCTCCGTGCGGGCGCGCTCGAGCGCCTGCAGCTCGCGGCCCTTGGCGAGCCAGCGCTTCACGACGTCGAGCAGCGACGCCTTGCCGCGGGCGGGGATCGACCTCAGGACGTCGGTGATCTCGGGCTCGTCCTCGAGGAGGCGGGCGATACGGTGGGTGTTGCCCGCCTCGGCGAGCGGCGAGGCGTTGAGGATGGACAGGCCGCTCGGGAAGAGCTTCTTCTGGACGCCATCGCACTGCGCGGCGCGGGCGGCGTCGGCCGGCTCTTCGGCGAGGCAGAGCTCGCGGTGCGTGTCGATACCGTACGATACGGCCCGGGCGAGGTGATCGTGGCACCGGTCGACTTCCGTGCTCTGGTCGATGAGCGCGCGCACCTTCGCCGATGCGCCGCCGCCGCGGCTCGGCTGGACCGCGAGCACCCCTTCGTGGGCCTCCACGACCCGCGGGTGGAGCGCCGCGACCTCGGGGATCGACAGGAACAGCTTGCGCTGCTTCGGGTCCTCCACCCACGGGGAGAGGAGCGCGACCATCTCGTCGAGATTCAGATGCTTCAGCATGAGAGACACCTCCTGATGGGGTGATGGGGGCAATGCCAGAGGAGGCATTGCGGGTGAGCGGGTAAGAGAAGTCCTGTTGTGTCGTGCGTCAAGACGCACGCTGCGCTGATTTCTTGCGATGATCGCGCGTGCGCTGGACTCTTGCAGTCGTAGTGGCGCGCCGGCGATGCGTGGCGTGGCTCGGGGAGGGCGGGCGTCGAGAGGTCGTCAGGTCGTCACGTGTCGGCATCGCCGTGGGAGGCTTCCTGACGGATGCGGGACCGGGATGCGCGGCCGCCGAAGCCGGTGCGGAGAGGTCGCCACGTGGCGGAGCCGCCTCGCGAGGGGGACGGGACGGGTCCGGAACCGGAAAAGGGGACCTCGAAAGGTGGTGCGGAGAGGTCGCGACATGGCGGCGCCGCCTCGGAAGGCGGGGCAGGTCGATGCGGGACCTGGAGGGGTGGCCTCAGGAGGCGGCGCGGAGAGGTCGCGACGTGGCGGCGCCGCCTCGGAGGGGCGGCGGGTCGATCCGGGATCGAGACGGACGGCCTCGGAGGGGGCGGCGGGTCGATTCGAGATCAGAACGGACGGTCCAGAACGGACGGTCCGGGGTTCGGGAATGCACCGATCCGGCTCCGAGAATGCGCCACCGCGGCGCGCGGCGACGAGCAGGGGTAAGCCCCCCTCAGCCCCCCACGTCGACCGGCAACCGCAGCGCGACCTCGAGCCCGCCGCCCTCGGCGTTCCTCGCCTCGACCTCGCCGCCGTGCAGCAGCACCGCCCGCTGGGTGATCGCCAGCCCGATCCCCGTGCCGCCCGCGCCGCGCGCCCGGTGATCGTCGACCCGGTAGAACGGCTTGAAGAGGTCCCCGAGCGTCCCCTCGGGGACGCCCGGCCCGCGATCGCGGACGCGCAGCTCGGCCAGGCCGCCGGCGCACGAAAGGTCGATGCGGACCGTGGTGCCCACCTCGGTGAATCGCACCGCGTTGCGCACGACGTTCTCGATGGCGCGCCGGAGCAGCTCCTCGCTCCCGTCCAGGGAGCACGCGTCGCGCGCCCCGAGCTCGACCGAGCACCCTTTCTGCTCCGCCTCGAACGCGGCGTCGTCGACAAGCTGCTCCACGAGCGCGGTCAGATCCACCCGCTCGGTGCGCTCCATGCCCCGGCCCGACTCCAGCCGGCTCAGCGTGAGCAGCTCGCCGATCATCCCGTTGAGCCGCTCGGTCTCCCGCTCGATCCGGTCGAACGCCGGCTCCACGTCCGGCGGGGAGCGGCGGCGGACGAGCTCCAGCGCGATGTTGAGCCGCGCGAGCGGCGACCTGAGCTCGTGCGAGACGTCACGGAGCAGCCGGCGCTGCGTCTCCAGGAGCTCCTCGATACGCTCGGCCATCCGGTCCATGTCGCGCCCGAGCGCCAGCGTCTCGCCGTCCGCGCCCGCGAGCTGCTGCGCGACGCGGACCGAGAGATCGCCCGCGGCCATCTGCTGCGTGGCGCCGCGCAGGATGCGGATCGGACGCGACAGGTAGCGCGCGAGGCTCACCGCGACGAGCCCGGTCACGACCACGATCGCGAGGAGCCGGAGCGGCAAGGTCTCCGGCACGATGAAGAACATCCACGGCGACCGGACCGGACCCGTCGCGACCGCGGCAAAGGAAGGGTCGCGGCGCAGGACGACCGCGACGAGCTCCCGCTCGCCCACCTCGACGGCGATGCCGTCGGCCGAGCGCCGCGCCTGCTCCTCGACGCCTCGCGCTCCCTCGATGGGCTCGCCGCTCACGAGCGCGCCGGACCGGTAGACCGCGACGCGCAGATCCCGCGGCTCGATCGGCGCGAGGCGCTGCTCGCAGCCGGAGAGCCCGTCCCGCGCGCAGGAGAGCGCGCTCTCCGCCCGGAGCTCGACGCTGCGCGTGCTCAGGCGGCGGCGCAGCGAGCTCGACTCGGCGGAGAACGCCCAGCCGTGGATCCCCGCGAACAGGCCGACGAGGAGCGCCATCGCGATCCACAGCGAGACAAGGAGCCGCAGGAACAGGCTCTTCACGAGCGCCCTCCGAGGCCAAGGCGCCTCACGCGGCCTCCGAGGCCAAGGCGCCTCACGAGCGCCCTCCGGGGCAGGCGCCTCACGCGCCCTCCCGGGCCAGGATGTAGCCGGCGTTGCGGACCGTCTTGATGCGCTCGCCGCCGCTCGGACCGGGGCCGAGCTTGCGGCGGAGGTTCGAGACGTGCATGTCGATGCCGCGGTCGTACGCCGCGAGGCGGCGGCCGAGGACGCGCCGCGCGAGGTCCTCGCGCGAGACCACCGCCCCCGCCTGCCGGACCAGGACCTCGATCAGGTCGTACTCGGCCGTCGTGAGCCGGACCTCCTCGCCGCGAACCCGGACGCGCCGCGCGGCAGGGAACACCTCGAGATCGTCGACCGTGAGGACGCTCTGCGCCTCCGCGGCGCCCGGCCCCGCCGCGACCGCCGCGACCGCGTGGGATGCGCGCCGGTGGAGCGCGCGCACGCGGGCGACGAGCTCGCGCGGGTTGAACGGCTTCGGCAGGTAGTCGTCGGCGCCCATCTCCAGGCCGACGATGCGGTCGACGTCCTCGCCCCGCGCGGTGAGCATCAGGACAGCGACCCGCGAGCTCCGACGGAGCCGCGTGAGCACCTCGAACCCGTTGAGCCCGGGCAGCATCACGTCGAGCACCACGAGGGTGAACGGCCCCTCCTGCGCGCGCGCGAGGCCGGAGATCGCGTCGCGCGCGCTCTCCACCGCGTAGCCCTCCTGACCGAGGAGCTCGGCCAGGAGCTCGCAGAGCTCGGCGTCGTCGTCGATGACCAGGATCTGGGGCGGATCCGCCATGTCGGGGACTGTAGCGCGGTCGTCGCGGCGCCGTGTAAGGCCTGGTCAAAAGGCTCTTGACGAATCTTTACACGAACCGGACACCTCTTGAGACACTGCACCCTAGCCTGGGCTCCATGACGCTCACTCGCTCCGTTCCCTTGCCGTGGCTGGCGTCCCTCGCCGTGATCGCCACGTGCTCGCTGAGCAGCGCGGCGCGCGCCGAGACGCTCACCGCCGAGCAGGCGGTCGGCCGCGCAGCCTCGCAGAACCCGTCGCTGCGCGCGGCCCTGCTCGAGGCCACCGCCGCGCGGCAGGCCGTCGCCGCCGAGCAAGGCGCCCGCAAGCCCACGCTCTCCGCCTCCGTGACCGGACAGTACACCGAGGCCTTACGCAACGGGGACGTTGGGATCACGCGCTCGGGCAGCACGATCGTCGCGTCGAACGTGGCCCTCCGGTACACGACCGACGTGGGGACAGGCCTCGAGGTGGGCGCGTCGGCGAACACGGCGTGGAGCTCCCAGCCCCGGAGCCCGGAGTACACCGCGGAGGCGTACGTCTCCGCGCGGCAGCCGCTCCTCCGGGGCGCCGGGACCGACGCCGTCCTCGCGCCGGTCGTGCAGGCGGAGGCGTCGGCGGTCGCCGCGGAGCGGGAGCGCGACCTCGCGGCGAGCCAGACCGCGCTCGACGTGCTCGATGCGTACTGGGAGCTCTGGTACGCGGAGCAGGCGATCGGCGTGCAGGAGCAGGCGCTCGCGGCCGCGCAGCGGCAGCTGAACGACGCGAAGACCCGCGCCGAGACGCTCGGCACCGGCACGCGGGTGGACGTCCTCCAGTTCTCGACGTCGGCCGGGTCGATCGCGGACGCGCTGTCGCAGGCCCGCGCGGCGCGCTCGGCGCGGGCCATCGCGCTCGGCCGCGCGCTCGGCATGGACCCGGGGCGGGCCGCGTCGCTCTCGCCGGCCGGCGCGCCGCCCTCCCTCGGGGCCCTCCCCGCGACCGACGCGCTGACCCGCGCGGCGCGCGAGCGGTCCCAGGAGCTCGCCGCCCTGCGCGCCGACCTCGAGGCGCAGCGCGCGCGGGTGAGCTCCGCGGAGGACGCCGACCAGGTAAAGCTCGACGTGTTCACGACCGCCTCCGTGGGCACGCTGTGGGCCGATGACGGCCTGCCAGGGCTCTCGCTCCCGGGCGGGCGGCCGGCGTTCAGCGTGCTCGGCGGGCTCGACCTCGAGCTGCCGTTCGGCGGGGGCCGGGCGCCCGCCGACGCGGCGCGCGCGCGCACGCAGCTCGCGGTCGCGGAGGCGCGGTACCAGGCGCGCGCCGAGGCGATCGCGGCCGAGATCACCACGCTGCGGGTGACCCTCGAGGCCGCCGCCGATCAGGTCGCGCTCGCGATGGAGACGGCCCGCCTGGCCGGCGAGCTGGCCGAGGCGGAGCGGCAGCGGCTCCTGCTCGGGACGTCGACGTCGGCCGACGTGGTGAAGGCGGAGCAGACGCTGCGGGAGGCGGAGCTCCGCAAGCTGCGGGCCGTGGTCACGGCGCTCACCTCGCGCTTCCAGCTCGATCACACCACGGGCGCGCTCCTCGATCGCTTCGCTTCGGTGCTCCCCAGGAGGTCGTCATGAACAGGAACAAGAAACGCTACCTGATGTCCGGCGTGGCCGCGGCGGTCATCGCGACGTTCGCGATCGGCGGGTACGCCTGGTATCAGACGCCCTCGAAGGCGCCCGCCGGCCCCACGGTCGAGATCCGCCGCGGGAGCCTGACCGAGACCGCCGCGGCGTCCGGGAAGATCGAGCCCGACGTGCAGGTCGAGGTGAAGTCGCGCGCCGCGGGCCAGGTCATCGAGCTGCTCGTGAAGGAGGGCGACCACGTCGAGGCCGGGCAGCTCCTGGTCCGCCTCGATCCGATGGACGCGGAGCGCAAGCTCGCCGAGACGCGCGTGGCGCGCGACCGCGTGAAGGCCGACCTCGGCGCGGCGCAGGCGTCGCTCTCGGCCGCGGATCTCGAGCGCAAGAACAACGAGGTGAGCCAGCAGATCGCCGAGAAGAGCGCGGAGCTCGGCCTGGGCTCGACCGACACCGCCCGCTCGGCGGCGCACTCGACGAAGGTCGCGGGCGCCAACATGACGCTGCGGCGCGCGCAGGTGACCGCGGCCCAGGCGCAGCTCAAGCAGGCCGAGCTCGCGGTGCAGGACGCCGAGACGCGGGTGAAGGAGATGCAGATCTACGCGCCGATCGCCGGCACGGTGCTCGACGTGGCGGTGGAGAAGGGGACGCTCGTCTCGTCGGCGCTCACCAACGTGAGCGGCGGGAGCGCCGTGATGACGCTCGCCGACCTGACGAACCTGCGCATCGTCGGCGCCATCGACGAGGCGCAGATCGGCCGCGTGGCCCCCGGCCAGCGGGTCGACATCCGCGTCGACGCCTACGGGGACCGGGTGTTCCAGGGCGTCGTCGATCGCGTGAGCCCGCTCGGCAAGGAGGTGTCGAGCGTCGTGACCTTCGACGTCGAGATCGTCGTCAACGACAAGGAGGCGTCGCTGCTCCGGTCGGGGATGAGCGCGGACGTGGAGATCGTGACGGCGGAGCAGAAGGACGTGCTGCTCGTGCCGCTCCTGGCCGTGCAGTCGGCGGGCAAGCGGCGGTTCGTGCGGCTCACGAGCGGCGAGGAGCGGCCGATCAAGACCGGGGCGACCGACGGGACGCACATGGTCGTGGTCGAGGGGCTGAGCGAGGGCGACGACGTCCTCGCGAGCGCGCCCGTCGCGGGCGCGCCGGGGCCGCAGCAAGGGCAGGGGCAGCGCGGCGGGCAGAACCCGATGCGCGGGATGGGCATGGGCATGGGCTCGCGAGGAGGCCGCTGAGATGGACGTCCCGGTCTTCGTGAGCGGTCTCTCCAAGGTGTACCACGCCGATCGCGAGGACCTCGCGGTGCGGGCGGTCGACCGGATCGGCTTCGAGGTGCGCCGCGGCGAGTCGGTCGCGATCATCGGGGCGTCCGGGTGCGGGAAGTCGAGCCTGCTGAACATCCTCGGGTGCCTCGACCGGCCGACGGAGGGCACGTACCGGCTCGGGGGGCGCGACGTGGCGGAGCTCGACGACGACGAGCTCGCGGCGCTCAGGAACCGGCACATCGGGTTCGTGTTCCAGAGCTTCAACCTGCTGCCGCGGATGACGGCGGCGGAGAACGTCGAGCTGCCGCTCCTCTACGGGGCGGTCAAGGACAGCTGGGCGCTCGCGGAGAGCGCGCTCGCGCGCGTCGGGCTCGCCGCGCGCGCGCGGCACCTGCCGTCGGAGCTCTCGGGCGGGCAGCGGCAGCGCGTCGCGATCGCCCGGGCGATCGTGACGCGGCCGTCGATCCTCCTGTGCGACGAGCCGACGGGCGCGCTCGACAGCCGGACGGGGCGCGACGTGCTGGAGCTCTTGATGTCGCTGAACGCGGACGGGACGACGCTCCTCATGGTGACCCACGATCTCGGCGTGGCGCGGTCGCTCGCGCGCGCCATCCACATGAAGGACGGCCGCATCGTGGCCGACGGCCCGTCGGGCACGGTGGTGTCGGCGTTCCACGCGAGCGAGATGGAGTCGGCATGCTGATCAAGGAGACCGCGAAGAGCGCGTGGCGATCGCTCGCGTCGAACCGCATGCGCACGCTGCTGACGATGCTCGGCATGATCATCGGGACCGCCGCGGTCGTGGCGGTGCTCGGCATCGGCGAGGGCGCGCGCAGCAGCGTGGAGGGGCGGATCCGGTCGCTCGGCGCGAACCTGCTGATGGTGCGCCCCGGGTCGGCGTCCGCGAGCGGGGTGCGCTCCGGGACGGTCAAGACGCTGACGGAGGGCGACGCCGAGGCGCTGAAGGGGCTCGACGGCGTCTCGGCGGTCGCGCCGGAGCGGAGCGGCAGCGCGCAGCTCCGGTACATGGCGAGCAACCTGAACGCGTCCGTCACCGGGATCACGGCGGCGTACCTCGAGGTCCGCTCGCTCGCGGTGGCGAGCGGCGTCGCGTTCTCCGACCTCGACGAGCAGCAACGCGCGCGCGTGGTGGTCCTCGGCGCGAACGTGGCGCGGCAGCTGTACGGGGTCGACGCGAGCGGCTCGCCGCTCGGCACGCGCCTCCAGATCAACGGGAGCGCGTTCCGGGTGGTCGGGGTGCTCGCCGAGAAGGGCTCCGGGATGGGCTCGCCGGACGACGGGGTGTTCGTGCCGATGTCGACGCACCGGTCGGTGCTGTTCGGGCAGGACCACCTGTCGACCATCTCGCTCCAGCTCGCGAGCGAGGATCGGTCCGATGTGGTGATCGCGCAGCTCGATCAGCTCCTCCGGCTGCGCCACCGGCTGCGCGCGGATCAGCCGAGCGATTTCGAGGTGAGGTCGCAGGCCGAGATGCTGGCGACGATGGGGCAGATCACGGGCACCTTCACGACGCTGCTCGGCAGCGTGGCGGCGGTATCGCTGATCGTGGGTGGCATCGGGATCATGAACATCATGCTTGTGTCGGTCCGGGAGCGCACCCGCGAGATCGGCGTGCGCATGGCGGTCGGGGCGCGGCGGCGGGACATCCTGCGGCAGTTCCTTGTCGAGGCCGTCGTTGTGTCGCTCGCGGGCGGCGTGGCCGGCGTGGGCCTCGGGTACGCGGCGGCGGTGCTGCTGTCGCGGTTCGGGGAATGGGCGACCATCGTGCCGCCGTATGCCGTCGGTCTGGCGCTCGGGGTGTCGATCCTGATCGGGATCACCTTCGGCGTGGGGCCGGCGCGGCGCGCGGCGCGGCTCGATCCGGTGGAGGCGCTGCGGTTCGAGTGAGCCCGGGCTGCGGGCGGGACTGCCTCGAATGGAGACGAGAGTTGGTCCTGAAGGGGGTTGTCTCGCCGTGAGCCAAAGATGAGCTCGCCGAGCTCACGCCATGATTGCGGTGGATCTCGAGGCGCCTCCGTTTGACACGGTGTGGCAGCCAGCCCCCGTAGCGCCGAGGGGCAGCGTGGCCCTGATCCCGCCAGAGCTTTTCAGGTACCCGCCCGCCGTCGGCCCGCTATCCTGTCGGGGGCATGTCGGTCCTGCTGCAGAACGAGTACCTGACGGTCACGCTCGAACTGGAGCGCTCGGTCGTCCGGAGCACCCGTTCTGAAGTCCCGTATGCCTCCCCCGACGAGTTCATCCGGGTCCACACCGAGGCGCTGCAGATCTACGAGTCGCTCGAGCGCGCGAGCCTCGGCCACCTCGTGGATATCCGCCGGCCCGCCATGAACAACGATCCGGCGTTCGAGGCCGCGACGATGCGCACCCGCAGCATGATATGCCAGGAGTTCGCCGCCGTCGCCGTTGTGGTGCGGACGGCGGTCGGCGCATTGCAGGTGAACCGGCTCCTGCGTGAGGAGAACAACGACAACGTCGTCGTGTTTCACGACGACGACGTCGCGATGGGATATCTCCTCCAGGAGCTCGGGAAGCGGGTGCGTCGCTCCAGCGCGCCGCCGGGCGGCCGATCCCGGAGCTCCCGTCCGTCGGTGCGCCCCGCCAGGGTGCGCTGAGCCCGCGTCGCCCGCCAGGGTGCGCTGAGCCCGCGCAGCCCTGATGACCCGACGGCGGCCACTCCGGCGCCCGATCGAGGGCGCCCGCGTCGCCGCTTCTCGTGAGCGCGCCCTTCGCCTACCATCGGGGGATGCGCACGTGCTCGCGCTGCGGACTCCTGATCGACGCAGAGGGGCGCTGTTATCCGGGGTGCACAGGCCCGGATCCCGGGTGCACAGGCCCGCTCGCCACCGTGCGCTGCGGCGGCTGCTACCAGCTGAACCCGCCCGACGCGGAGCGCTGCGGCGGCTGCGAGCACGAGCTCGGCCTGGAGCCGATCGCGGAGCCGGACGCGCTCCGCTGCTCCGAGTGCGAGGAGCCCTTCTCGGCGTTCCGCGCCGCGACAGGCCTGCTGCGCGACTGCGGTCGATGCGGCGGCCAGCTCGTCGACCACGCGCTCCTGCGAGACCTCCTGGAGAGCCGGGAGAGCTACGGCACGAGCGCGCCGAGGCCGCCGCGGCGCCCGGAGCAGGTCGACGTCCGCGTGCGCTACATCCGCTGCCCGGCGTGCGGCCAGCCGATGAACCGCAAGAACTTCGCCGGCAAGAGCGGCATCATCGTCGACATCTGCAGGGAGCACGGCACCTGGTTCGACCGGGGTGAGCTCCCGCTGCTCCTCGCCTTCGCCGCGTCGGGCGGCACCGCGAGGGCGCGGCAGCAGCAGATCGAGGACGAGGAGCGCTCGCGCCGGCAGGCGGAGATCGCCAGGGACACGGCGAGACGGGCGAGCGCCGTCGTGACCGCCTCGGCCTGGGAAGGCCGGCGAGCCCGGCGGCTCGCGGTGGAAGAGCTGCTCGAGCTGCTGTGGCAGATCACCCGCTGAGCGGGCGTCAGGGCGCCCGCAAGAGGCAGCAGGCGGCGAAGAGCGGACAGCGGACGATACGGCCGCACACGCTCGGAGCGCCGCCGGCGCCGCGCTACAACTCTTCTCCGGGGCATAACACTAATTAACAATCCAGCGTGTGTGTCGCGTGAAGCGCCGCGCGGAAATCCAGGAAACTCGCGTGATGATGCGCGGCGGAGCGCGGTGATCTCGATTCATGACAAGGTGTCATTATGAGGTCTTTGCGTGCAGCGTGGCTGCAGAAGATGCGAAATTCAATCAAACTATTGCTCTCCGACTCATGTGTGCTTTCTCTGTTCCCATGATGACTTCTCGGACCCGCTTTCCTTTGCTCGATGAACGACTCCTGCTGTGTGCCGTGTCCGCCCTCCTCGCCGCCTGCGGCTCGGGAGAGCTCGCCGGCGCCGAGCTGTCCGAGCAGCACGCGTCCGCCGTCGCGCAGGCGGTGAGCCTCGTGCCGACGAGCGACGTCGCGCTCAACATGATCTGGGGTGGGGGCGGCACGGCGCCCATCTTCAGGCTGGTCGACGACGGCACCTCGTTCGGGGCGAGCGACGGCGGCGGCACGTTAGCGCGGAGCGCGCCGGGGGCCGCCGCAGCGTCGCTGACGCTCGGCTACGCGGGCGCCCCGGCGGGCGGCGCGAGCCAGGTCGTCGTCAACTACCAGGCGTGGGCGATCCACGGCGGCGCCGGCACCGTGCGCGTCAACCTCTACGACGGCAATACCCTGATCGGCTCCGGCCCGGCGCGCGCGCTCAGCGCGAGCCAGCAGAACCTGAGCGAACCGTTCGGCGGCCTCGCGGTGGCGAACGGCGACCAGCTGCGGACCGAGCTCGTCTTCCAGAACACCGCCGGCCAGGGGTCGCTCGTCTCGTCGCTCGTCTGGATCGATGTCACGTCCCCGGACGAGGACGGCGGCACGCCGCCGGACGGCGAGCCCGTCGTGTCGGACAAGCTCGTACCGAGGAACGGCGCCTGGTGGGGCGGGTACAACTCGGCGAGGAACCATGGCTGGGACTGGGGCCTCGCGATCAAGGACTTCGAGCAGAAGGCCGGCCGCAAGCTCGACATCGTGTACCGCTACCACGACTGGGGCACCACCGATAACGGCGTGTTCCCGGACAGGTTCGAGACGGCGCAGATGAGGGAAGGATATCTCGTCCACCTGTCGTGGGAGACGCGCCGCTACTCGGCGGGCCAGAACGTCACGTGGACCGAGATCGCGAACGGCTCGCAGGACGCCGTCATCCGGGCGGCCGCGGAGCGCGTCAAGAACGCGCCCGGCAAGCTCATGATCGCCTTCGACCACGAGATGGACAACACCGACATGCACAGCGCAGATGGCCCGGACGCCGATTACGTCGCCGCGCACCGGCGCGTCGTCGACCTGTTCCGCGAGGCGGGCGCGACAAACGTCGTGTGGGTCTGGACCCCGATGGGCTGGAGCGGCACGCGCGCCCGGCTCCCCGCCCTCTACCCCGGAGACAGCTACGTCGACTGGCTCGGATACGACCCCTACAACTTCTATGAGTGCAACGGAGGGGGGTGGAAAGATCCCGCGACGACGTTCGGGAGTCACTACACGTGGATGCACGAGCCGGCGCAGAGGGCCTGGCACGGCGACAAGCCGTACATCCTGAGCGAGTTCTCCAGCCACGAGGACCCGGCAGACCCGAACCGCAAGGGCGAGTGGATGCGCGGCATAGTCGACGCCCTGAAGCGGTATCCCGACATCAAGGCGGTGCAGTTCTACAACTCGAACGTGACGCTCAGGAGCCCTTGCAAGCTGGCCGTCGACTCGAGCCCCCAGTCCGTGGCGGGCTATGCGGAGGCGGGGCGAGACCCGTACGTGAACCAGCCGCACGAGTGAAGCTACGTGCAGGACGGCCGAGGGCGTCGTATGACGTGTCGCCACGACATGACGTCCTTCGACCAGCGCCTGTCGGCCCTCGAGCTGTCCATCCTGCCGGCGTGGGTCTACGACCACGACCGGCACCGCTTCCCCTGGGCCAACGCGAAGGCCCTCCAGTTCTGGCGCGCGCTGGATCGCGCCGAGCTGTACTCCCGCGATCTCTCGGACCTGTCACCGGCCGTCCGCGCGCGGCTCGACGGCTACCTCCGCGTCCTCGCGGAGGGCGGCACCGTCGTGGAGGACTGGACGCTCTACCCGCGCGGGACGCCCGCCACCGTGACGCTCCACGGCCAGCCGATCCACGTCGACGACGGGCGGCTCGCCATCCTGTTCCAGGCGCTCCCGCAGGCCTCCGGCGTCGACGCCTCCATGGTGCGCGGCGTGGAGGCGGTCCGCCACTCGTCCGTGCTGGTCAGCCTCGTCGACCGCGCGGGGGCGGTGCTCTTCCACAACCCGGCGGCCCTGCGCGCCTTCGGCGACGCGCCGCAGATCGACGGGGTGTTCCCGGACGAGGGCGAGGGCGCGAAGGTCCGCGGGGTGATCGACGCCGAGGCGCCCTGGTCGGGGGAGCTGCGGGTCCTCACGACCGACGGCGAGCGGTGGCACCAGGTGGAGGCGCGCCCCACGACCGATCCCGTGACCGGCGCGCGCGCGGTGCTCGTCCAGCAGCTCGACGTCACGGCGCAGCGGCGCGCCGAGGGGCAGATCGAGCAGCAGGTCCGGCTCATCGACCAGCTGAACCGTTCGCTCGCCCTCGTGGAGGAGCAGCGGCGGCAGATCCTCACGCTGTCGGCGCCGATCCTCGACGTCGGCCGGGGCACGCTCGCGGTGCCGCTCATCGGGCGCCTCGACGCCGAGCGCGCCGGTGAGCTCGGCGAGCGGCTCCTGCCCGCCATCGTCGCGCAGCGGGCGTCCCACGTGGTCCTCGACGTCACCGGCGCGGACGCGCTCGATCCGGACGGCGCCGCGGCCCTGGAGCAGCTGGCGCGCGCGATCCAGCTGCTCGGCTCCAGGCCGATCCTCACCGGCGTTCGCCCGGAGGTCGCCCGCGCGCTTGTCGACGTCGACCTCGGCGAGGACCTGCTCGTCCTGCGCAGCCTCGGCCGCGGCCTGGAGGTCAGCCGCAGGCGCGCCGCGGGGAGGCGGCAGGTCTAGCTGTCGATGCCATCCTCGCCGACACAGCGCCCCAGGAAGCGCGAGCCCCCGGGTGCTACACGGTGAGCTGAGCCGGCTCTCCTTCGAGCGCTCGCTCCGCGGCGGCCACCGCGTGGATCCTCGTCGTGTCAAAGACAGGTACCTGAACGTCCTGCTGCCCGACGAGGAGCATGATCTCCGTGCACCCGAGGATGATCCCTTCGGCGCCCGCAGCGACAAGGTTCTCGATGATCGCGAGATACTTCTGTCGAGAGGACGGATTGATCTGTCCAAGACAGAGTTCATCGTAAATGACCCGGTGGATCGTCTCCCGTTCCGCCTCGTTTGGAATTAGCACGTCGAGATCGTGCTGTTCTGTCAGGCGCTGTCGATAAAAGTCCTGCTCCATAGTAAAGCGGGTCCCGAGCAGCCCGACCCGGCGGAGCCTCCGGTGCCGGATCTCTGCGCCTGTGGCGTCAGCGATATGGAGAAGAGGGAGGCGCGTCCGCTCTTCGATGACCCCGGCGACCTTGTGCATCGTGTTCGTGCAAAGGACGAGGAACCCGGCGCCCGCGCGTTCTAGCCGCACCGCTGCGTCTGCGAGCACCTGGCCCGCATCCTGCCAGCGACCTTGCGCCTGCATCTTCTCAATTGGGGCGAAGTCCACGGAGAACATCAGGCACTCCGCGGAGTGCAGGCCACCGAGGCGTTGCTTGACGGCCTCGTTGATGATTCGGTAGTAGTAGAGGGAAGACTCCCAGCTCATGCCCCCGATCAGCCCGATGGTTTTCATGTCGTATGGGGCGGAGCTATAGCCGGTTCCTGCGGAGGGGCCAACCGGCTCCATGGCGGCGCACGAGGCTCACCCGGCGTTGCCAGGACGTTTGTCCCACAGACGGCCCCGCCGCGCGCTGTGTCACACCAGGTGCTGTTCCTTTTTTCAAGGTGACCAGAATCCAGTAAATTTGGCGATTCCAGAAGCTCTTCGAAACGCCATGGTCACGATGCTGCAACCTGTTCTGCCTGGACTGACACTGGACTGACAATCTGACCGTGGCGACGGGCCCCTTCCGCGAAGCCCCGGCGCCCATGGGGTGAACGCGGGGTGCATGCGGGTAAGACGGCATCGCGCACGCCATGGGGGCCCTGGGGGATGGGATCGCGTGAAATCGCGTGGGATCGCGTGGGATCGCGTGGGATCGCGTGGGATCGGAACAGGCTGTTGTTTCTGGATGCCAAAAAATATTGGCACAGAGAAATCGTCATCATATAATGAATGCCTTGTCAGGCCCGACGCCTGGGGTGCTTAGAGAAGGCTGTGGTCTCCAATTTTGAGCATCATCCGCCGGGCGCTCCTGCGCTCCGACCGGATCTGAAGTTCTTTCGGGGCTCCGAGCCGAGCGTCGTCCTGGTCTATGACCCGGTCGCTGGCACGCAGCACGCGCTCTACGAGCTGGATTGCCTCGTCGCCCAGGAGATGGACGGCAGGCGCGATCTGGACCAGCTCACGTCGAGGGCGCGCCGGCATTTCCCGGACGTCACCCGCCAGCAGGTGGCCAGTCTGATCGAGCAGATCGCCGCCCTCGGGCTCCTCGTCGGCCGACAGCCTGCGCTGCACGCCCGGGCGGCGCGGATGGAGCCGCCCGCGGGGATGGCCATCGACTTCGATGCCTTCCGTTCACAGCTCGTTGCGGCTCTCGAGGGCATGCCCGCGCGCCGCCCGAGCGCGGCGGGGAACGGGCTCGTGCACGGCGACGGCGCCGCGGAGCCGTGCGCGTTCAGCGAGAGCAAGGAGGACGAAGACGCCAATGCGCGGCCGGCGACGTCGCCGCCGGACGAGCCTGTGGCGTCCGTGTCGCCCGCCGGGTCGGCGCCGCCCGCCGGGCAGGAGGAGCCAGCGTCCGCGGCGCCGTCGCCTGACGCGGCCAGCCCACCGGAGCCGGCCGATGCTGCGCCCTCCGCCGAGGCGAAGGGTGGAGCCGCGGCACGAGGCGTCGAGGAGCAGCCGGCGCTCGGGGAGGCGTGGGTCCGGGTCAAGGCGCCCTGGTGGACGCGCCCTGCCGCCCGCCGCCTCTTGCCGCTCTGCCTCGCCGCTGTCCTCCTCGGCGCGCTCGCGGTCATCCCCTATCCGCTCTACGTGACGGAGCCGTGCATCGTGCTGCCGTTCAGGCGCGTCGACGTGCGAGCGCACATCGAGGGGCTCGTGGCCGAGATCCTTGTCGACGAGGGAGATCACGTCAGGGTCGGCGATGTGCTCGCTCGGCTCGACGCGCACGACCTCGACACCGCCCTCCTGCGCGCCCATGCAGAGATCGAGCGGCGACGCGCTGAGCTCGCGAAGGTCCGCGCGGGACCGCGCCAGGAAGAGATCGACCAGACGAGGGCCTCTGTCGCCGCGAGGGCGCACGACGTCCAGTTCGCCGAGACCGAGGCCAAGCGCAGGTCGGCCCTCTTCGCCGCGCAGGTCGAGACCGCCGAGCGAAAGGACAGCGCCCTGCGGGACCTGGCGGTGAAGCGCAAGGACCTCGCGATGGTCGAGGCGGAGCTGCGCCTGCTCCTCGCAGGATCAAGGCAAGAGGAGGTCGACGCCGCCGTCGCGGAGCTCGAGCTCGCCAAGATCGAGCTCCAGGACCTCGAGAGGAGGCGCGAGCGGTTGACGATCGTCGCGCCGAGCGACGGGATCGTCGTCACCCCCAAGCTGCGTGAGCACGTGGCGCAGAGCGTCCGTGCCGGCGACACGCTCTGCGAGGTGGAGGACCTCAGAAAAGCACGCATCGAGATCTTCGTCCCCGAAAGGGAGATGGACGTCGTGACGCTCGGTCAGCCGACGGCCGTGAAGGTCCAGAGCTATCCGCTCATGCCCTTCCGGGGCACGGTGAACTTCATCTCCAGGAGCGTGGAGGAGCGGAACGGCGAGCAAGTGATCCGCGTGATGACGGAGGTCGACAATCCTGACGGGCGGCTCCTCGGGAAGATGACGGGCTACGGCGAGATCAACACCGGCGACAGCAGCCTGCTGTGGCTGGCCCTGCGCCGCACCGTCAGGTGGATCCGGCTCCGGTTCCTCATCTGATGAAGCCGCCCGGCCGCTGCAAGCTCCGCGACGACCTCGTGTATCACCGTCAGGACGACGGGGTACGCGCTGTCACGCTGGTCCAGGACCCGCTCCGTTCGGCGTTCTACGAGATGAGCGATCTCCAGATCGCCATCATGGAGCTCCTCGACGGCAAGCGCTCCTTCGCCGAGGTGGCAGGCGAGCTCGAGCTCCTTCACGGCATCACGGTTCCTGTCGAGCGGATCCGGCGGTTCACGGTCTTCCTCGCGGGGAAGATGCTGCTCGACATCACCTCGTACGAGGTGGACCCGCCCGGCATGCGGCGCGCCGTGCTGCGGGAGCTCCGGCGGCGCGGGCTCGCTCTTCGTCGAGGAGAGTCGGAGGGCGGCCGTCGCCTCGCCGCGGAGGAGACCGCGCTCTTCGGGGCGGGATTGCGGCAGATCGAGGCGGGCAGGTGCTGTCAGGCCGCCAGGTACCTCGCCGCGGTGATCGAGGTGAACCCGAACAATACCCGGGCGCGCGCGGTCCTCTCGACGATCGCGGAGGTGTTCTTCCGGTGCCACCGGCTGCTGCCGTCGCACATGAGGATGGTGCACCTCTGGAACCCGGATCGCTTTCTGAGCAGGCTCGACCGGCTGATCGGGCGCTTCGTCTTCAGCGGGTGGGGCGTCTGTTTCCTCGCGCTGCTCCTGGTCGGCGCCGCGGTGGCGCTCGTCGACGTGAGCGTGCCCCCGGCGTCGTCGTTCCACTGGGGGAACGTGCTGCTCGCGCCCCTCGTGATCGGCAGCTCGACGCTGTTCCTGCACGAGCTCGGGCACGGCCTCGCCTGCAAGCATTACGGCGGAAAGGTCGAGAGCATGGGGCTCATGCTCTTCTACGGGGTCATCCCCGGCGCCTACTGCGACGTGACGAACGCCCACCAGTTCTCGAACCGGCGACACAAGATCGTCGTCTATCTCTTCGGGGTGCTCGTCGAGCTCGCCGTGCTGTGCCTCTGGCTCATCTGCTATCACGTCGCGGCAGAGTCTTTCTTCCTTCGCAAGGCGATCCTCGTCTGGTTCACCTACGATCTCTACGTCATCGGCACGAACCTGCTCCCGCTCGTGAAGGGCTACGACGGCTATTTCGCGCTCACGCATTACCTTGATATGCCGGATCTGAGCGAGCGCTCCTTCGCGTACATCCGGGGGCTGCTGAGGCGCACCCTCTTCGGGGTCGGCCCGGAAGCGGGGCCGGTCACGCCGCGCGAGCGGAGGATCTTCATCGCCTTCGGGGTCGCCAGCGGCGTCTATTCCATCCTGTTCATCGGCGGCGTCTGCTTCGGGTTCCTCTTCCCGCTCGCGGTGCGGTATCTCCACGGCGTCGGCGTCGTCCTGGCGGTGCTCTACAGCTACAAGCTCTTCGGCTCGAAGGTCGTGTCCGCGGCGATCGCCTTTGCGCGCTTCCTCCACCGGGAGCGGAGGCAGGTCTTCACCCGGCGCCGCACGCTGGCGATGGCGGCCCTGGGCTCGGCGGTCGCTGGGCTGCTCTGCTGTCCTTGGCCGCTCTCGGTGGACGGCCGCATGGTGGTGGAGCCGCGTGAGCGCGCCGTGGTGCGCGCCGCCGAGGGCGGGATCATCGAGCAGATCGCGGTGCGGGACGGAGAGCTCGTCGCGCGGGGCCAGGTGCTGGCGACGCTCCGCGCAGACGCGCTCGCCATCGAGCGAGACCGGCTCGCCATCCAGCTCGCCCAGGCGCGGCTCCGCGCCCGGTCGATCAAGGAGGGGCCGCGGCAGGAGGAGATCGCGCTGGCAGAGCAGCGCTCGCGGCGAGCGCTGTCGCTGAGGGATCACCTGCGGAAGGAGGCCAGTCGCTCCTCGCTCCTCGTCGACGCCGCGCTGCGCAGCGCGCAGGAACATCTGCTCCTGGCGCACGGCGCCACCCGCGCCGCCGACGACGCGGTGCTCGCCGAGCGGAAGCTCGACGCGCTCCGGAGCGGATCCCGCGAGGAGGACATCGCCGAGGCAGGAGCGCTCGTCCGGAAGCTCGAGGCCGAGCTCACGGGGCTCGAGGTGCGCCGCGAGCACCTCACGGTGCGGAGCCCCATCGACGGCGTGGTGATCGGGCGGCACGTCGAAGAGCGCCTGCACGCGCGGCTCGCGCGCGGGGACGCGCTGTGCGAGATCCACGACCTCCGCCGGATCAGCGCGCGGATCTGGCTCTCCGAGGAGGAGCCGCTCGCCGACCTCGCGCCGGGGAGCAAGGCCGCGCTGCGCGCCCATGGCGACCCGCACCGCGCCGTGGAGGTCGAGGTCCAGGAGATCGCGCCGGTGACCGCCGGGAGCGACGCCTTCGTCGTCGTGGGCACGCGGGAGATGGAGAACCCCGGCTGGCCTTCAGGCATGTCGGGACGAGCGCGAATCTACCTGTCACAAAGGACGCTTGGTTATCTCTGGATCGGCGTCCCCCTCCTCAGGGCCATCGATTACAAGATGTGGTCCCTGCTGGGATGATCGAGCTCCGAGGGGAGCAGCGACGAGGAACGAGAGGCACATCACCGCTCACGGCATCGGGATCGAACAAGGAGCAATGGTCATGCACGAAAAGGTATTCCTGCTTCACTCGCCGATCGCGACGCCGACGGAGCCCCCGGTCGGCGTCTCTCAGCTCGTCGGCTACCTCCGAGGTCACGGGCTGGACCTCACGGTCGCCGACCTGAACATGGCGTTCTTCGACGGCGTCATGACGAAGGAGGCGATGAGCCGCTGCCTGTCGCAGGCGAGGCGCCGCTTCTCGACCCTCGACGCGAGCCCGCGCCTCGCGGGCCGCGCGCTGCTCTCCTATGTTCCGCTGCTGCAGCACGCGTCGCTCGACACGCTCCCCGACCGCATCGAAGGGGCGGTCTCCGTGTTCCGGGACAAGGAGCGGTTCTTCGATTTCGAGAGCTATTTCGAGGGCGCGCGGGCCGCGAAGAGCGCCTTCGGCCTGCTCTCGGCCACGCTGTCGCCGTTCTCCCTGGACTTCACCGAGGCCTCGTCGCTCCTCCACAATTTCGACAGCTCGGTCGAGCTGTACGAGGCCATCGACGAGTTCCAGCGGATCGAGGACAACGTGGTCCTCGAGATCCTGAACCGCGCGCTCGACGCCACGTTCCGTGGGCACAGGCCGTCCGTGGTCGGCATCTCGATCACCTATGCGCATCAGTTCTTCTTTGGCATGCTCCTCGCCCGGCTCGTCCGGCAGCGCTTCCCGGAGACGTACCTGGCGCTCGGCGGCCCGCTCGTCGCGACCATCGCCAACCGGGGCCGCAAGGTGGGCTCGTTCGCGCTCTTCAGAGACGCCGACGCGATCGCGGTGAGCGACGGCGAGGTGGCTTTCCGCACGGTGATCGAGCACGTCGTCGCGGGTCGGCCGGTGCCGCCGACCCCGAACCTCATCGTGTACGATCGCCGGACGGGGGTGGGCGGCGTCCCCGACGTCAACGTGATCGAGGACATCGACGAGATCCCGTCCCCTGATTTCAGCAGCTTGCCGATGGACCGTTACTGGTCGCCCACGCCGGTGTTGCCGTTGCCGATCGCGCGCGGCTGCTACTGGGACAAATGTACGTTCTGCTTCTACGGCTTCGTCCCCGACGGCCGCCGCGCGACCGCGCCGTACCGGGAGCGCTCGGTTCACAAGATCGTGGAGGACATCGCGGTCCTCAACCGGAAGCACGGCTGTACCCATTTCGATTTCACGGTGGATCTCGTCGCCCCCGTCTTGCTGGACAAGCTGGCGGCGGCCCTGCCAGAAGCGGGGCTCGACGTGAAATGGATGCTCGAGGCGCGCGCTGAGAAGAACTTCACCCGCGAGCGCTGCAAGAAGCTCAACGCCGGGGGAATGACCTACGCCGCCTTCGGGTTGGAGTCGATGGACCAGGAGGTCCTCGACGCGATCAGCAAGGGGACGAAGGTCGCCCAGTACGCCGCGACGCTCTCGAACTTCTACAACGAAGGGATCGCGACGCACGCGATGGGGTTCTTCGACTTCCCGAACGAGGACTACAAGGCGGCGCTGTCGAGCATCGAGTTCCTGAAGCAGAACGACAAGAACCTCAGCGAGGTCGGCTGGGGCAGCTTCATCCTCGACATCGGCTCGCAGGTGCACCGCGACGCCGAGAAGTTCGGGATCGAGGCGATCGTCCACGCGGAAGAGGACATCGCCACCTCCGTCTGCCACGCGCCCAAGGCGCCGAGCAAGACGGAGGAAGAGCAGGAGAAGCTCGAGGCGCTCTTCGAGGAGTACCGCCTGACGCACGACAAGTACTCTCACCTCGGCCGGCCGTTCCTGGGCGGCGGGTCGCTCGAGCCTCATTGCCTCATCTATTTCGGCAAGTGCGGCCCCACGGCTGCAGCCGACTTCACCCGCGCCGTGAAGCGCCGGCTCATCCCCGAGGTCACCGGGGCCGACCGGCTCAGGATGGCGGTGCGCGACGCGCGGCTCCACTATCCTGTGAAGGACGTCTATCGGCTCTTCAACGAGCTCAGGAAGCTCCTCTCCGACGACAAGGCCGGCCCCGTGCTGACGATCGGCCGGCGAGGGAGCAAGAGCGAGCGGGTCCGGCGCTTCGACCGCTACGACAAGTTCCTCGTCGGCGGCGACGAGCGGCGGGTCCTCGCGTCGCCGGACCAGATCGTCGAGGTGAGCGAGTCCCAGTGGGAGGTGCTCTCGGCCTTCGCAGAGGTCCGGAGCGTGCAGGAGGTGCTCGACCTCTACGAGGAGAGCGCGCCTCAGATCCAGGCGCTCCTCCGCAAGGCCGTGTCCTACGGGTGGCTGGAGTCGGTGCCCGCCTCCCCGTGCTGATCACGGCTGATTTCATCGCGAGCGCGCGGGGCCACCTCGGTGTGCCCCTCCGCGCTGCGCAGCGCGTCGTAATGCAACATTGGCTCGATTGGTGAAAAAGGGAGATCATTCATGGAACCGAAGAACAACGAGACGAAGACCACCACCGCCCCGTCGAAGCCGCGGCCCATCAGCTTCTGCGTGCTCTCGAAGGAAACCGGCCAGAACGGCTGTCCCGTCGTGCAGAGCGTCGACAAGCTGAGCGCGGCGGCCAAGGCCGGCATCGCGGCCGGCGACGAGATCCTCGCGCTGCACGGCGTGAAGATCACGAGCGCGGCGCAGGCGATGGAGGTCCTCCAGCAGGCGGGGATCGGCGCGACCGTCACCGTCCGCGTGGCGCGCCAGGGCGCGCAGGCGGATCTGTCGATGGTCGTGCAGGCGAAGGCGCTGTCGCTCGACGTCGACGACCTCGACGAGGTCGTCGAGCGCAAGATCGCCCCCGCCGCCTGACGCGGCTCCTCTCGCCGCTTCCGCGCGTTTCAGGGCGGAAGCGGCGAGATCGGAGGCGCCGCGGGGCATCGGCGCGCCGCGGTGGAAGACCGGCGTCCTGCGCTCGCGGTGAGCTCAGGAGGGAGTTTCTTTCTGTTCCTTCGACCCCGGAGAGGTTCACTTGCTCGAAGCTCATCAGACCACGGAGACACGCCGGGGAGGCGAGGCGTGCCTCTCGTCGCATGTTCCTCACCACCTCGCGCTCCTCTCGGAAGGCTGGACGCTCTGGCGCTGGGTGTGCGTGCGAGGGGCCGGATTTCCCGCAGGTCAGGTGCTGAGCCTCGCGATGCCGGAGTGCGCGGCGGCGGCGGACGAGCTGCTCGCGCGTGAGGCAGAGCTCGCGGCGGCGCGAGCGCACGCGCTCAGGGTCTGTGAAGAGAACAACCAGCTGGGCATGGAGGGGGTCGGGAAGGCGCTCGGGCGCGCGATCAAGCGCCTGCGCGGCGGTCAGGTCCCTGAGCCGTTCGACGCCGTCCCGGCGGTGGCTGCCGCGCTCGCCGAGCTGCGGAGGGCGGAGGCACCGGTCGAGCCGGCGCGCGCGACGGTGCGCGCGCTCTTCGAGGTGGGCACCGGGCGCGTGGGGGAGGCGCTGCGCGAGGCCGCGCGGCAGGGGGCCCTCCGCGAGGCGATGCTCTGGCAGAACCGCGGCGCCGTGCGGGGCACGGTCGACGCGCTGCTCCGGCGGCCGGCGGGCGCGGTGGACTCGAAGACACGAGAGCACGAGCGGCTCGTCGCGAGCTACATCCAGCGCTACTGCGTCAAGAACGACACCATCGGCTTCTTCGGCCCTGTCGGCTGGGGCAGGTTGTCGGACCACGGCCCCGCGCTGACGCTGCGGCCCGGCCGCTCGCTGCTCGCCAGGCGCACGGTCTACTTCGAGGCGTGGGGCATCCAGGTGCTCGCGGATCGCCTGTCGGAGAGCCCCGAGCTGCGCCGGTTCATCGCGCCGAGGAGGCTGCCCACGGTGCGGCTCGAGGGGACGACGCTCCATCACTCCATCGGTCGTGCCTCGGAGCTCCCCGTCGACTTCGCCCGCATCCTCGCCGCCTGCGACGGGGAGAGGACCGCCCAGGCCATCGCCGAGGCGCTCTGCGCCGATCCCTCGCTTGGCCTCTCCGGTGAGGACGAGGTCTTCGAGCTGCTCGGGCAGCTCGCCGAGAAGCGGCTCATCACCTGGACCCTCGAGATCCCCACCGTCGTCGCGCACCCCGAGCGGACGCTGCGGGAGATCCTGGAGCGCATGCCGCTCGGCGACGCCCGCGCGCATGCGCTCGGCGCGCTGTCCGACCTCGAGAGCCGGCGGGATGCGGTCGCGCGAACGCCGGACGACGAGATCGGCCTCGAGCGCGGCCTCTCGGAGCTGGACGAGACGTTCGAGCGCATCACGGGCGCTGCCGGCAAGCGCCGCGGCGGAGAGGCGTATGCCGGTCGCACGCTTGTGTTCGAGGACTGCGTGAGAGACGCCGACATCGAGCTCGGACCGGAGCTCCTCAGGCGCCTCGCGCCGCCCCTGCTCCTCCTGCTCAGGAGCGCCCGCTGGTACACGTACACGATCGCAGAGCGCTATCACGCGCTTTTCTGCGGGATCTACCGGGAGCTCTCCCGCGAGTCGGGGCCTCTGCCGATCGACTTTCTCCGCTTCTGGCAGGCGGTGGAGCCGCACTTCACCGGGAGCCAGTACGAGCCCTCGCCGATCGTCGCCGAGGTGATCGCGGAGCTCCGCGCCCGGTGGGCGAAGCTGCTCGCGATCGAGCCGGATCAGCGCTGCGTCGAGCGCTCGGCGGCCGCGCTTCGAGCCGAGGCCGAGGTCGCGTTCGCGGCGCCGCACCCCGGCTGGCCGGGCGCCCGCTATCACTCGCCCGACCTGATGATCGCCGCCGCTGGCCCCGAGGCCGTGCGGCGCGGCGACTACCGGATCGTGCTCGGAGAGCTGCACACAGGCGAGAACACCGCGTCGAACCCCGTGTTCCTGAACCAGCACGGGGACCCCGCGGCGCTGCTCTCCGCGATCGAGCTCGATCTGCCCGAGCCGCGGATCGCGCCCGTGATCCCCAAGCAGCGGAGCACCCGGGCGGATCAGATCTCCTTCTGCCCGCATGACATCGACGTCGAGATCGGGGCCACCCGGTCGTGGCGCCCGCGGACCCACGTCGTCCCGATCTCCGGGCTCGTGGTGGAAGAAGCGGGCGGGCAGCTCATCGTCCGCACCCGCGACGGGGCGCGGCGCTTCCACGCGATCGCCTTCTTCGAGCATTACCTCAAGCTCGAGAGCCTCGCGCATTTCAGCCTGCTCCCCTCGGCCCCGCACGCTCCCCGCGTCTCCCTCGACGGCCTCGTCGTCTCGCGCGAGCGGTGGCGGTTCGCGCCGGCCGATCTCGGCTTTGCCGAGCTCTCCGATCCGCTCGAGCGGTTCCTCGGAGCCCGCCGCTGGGCGCAGCGAGCGGGGCTGCCGCGGCTCCTGTTCGTGAAGGTCCCGGAAGAGGTGAAGCCCTGTTATCTCGACCTGGACAGCCCGGTGTACGTCGAGATCTTCGCGAAGCTCGTGCGGCGCGCCTCGGTGGTGAGCATCACGGAGATGCTGCCGGCGATCGACGAGGCGTGGCTCCTCGATGCAGAGGGGCGCTCGTACACGAGCGAGCTGCGCATCGTGGCGCTGGACCCCGAGCCCTGGCGGGCGCCGTGAGCGAGGAGGGCGCGGAGGACGCGGAGGACGACCGCGTCCCGATCGCGGGCGGCTGGGCGCTCTGGCGCTGGGTCTGCCTGCGCGGCGCGGGCTTCGCCGCCTCCGAGCTGCTCGAGCTGTCGATCCCGGAAGCCGCGCGGGCGGCGGACAGGCAGCTCGATCGAGAAGCGTCGCGCGAGGCGGCGCGGGCGCGAGCGCGGGAGGCGTGCGAGCGAGCGCTCCTGCTCGCCGAAGGCAAGGCGCGCAAGCCGATCGTGCGCGCGCTCAAGCAGCTCGCGGCAGGCGCCGTCCCGGAGGATCTCGGAGGCGACGAGCAGAAGGCGGCGCTCCACGCCCTCCGGCTGGCCAGCGCCGGCGTCGACGCCGCGAGCGCCGAGCTCTCGGCGCAGTGGCGCCCGGCGAACCTCCGCGCCGGCGCGGCGCTGCGGGCCGCGGCGCGGAGCCCGCGCTTCCGGGAGGCGCTCGTGTGGCAGAACCGCCGCGCGCTTCGGACGGGGGTCGACTCGCTCCTCCGGCAGTCCGACGGCGCGACCGACTTCAAGACGCGGCAGAACGAGGCGCTCGTGGCGAGCTACCTCCAGCGCTACGCGGCGAAGAACGACTCGATCGGCTTCTTCGGCCCGGTCGGGTGGGGTCGCTTCGGGGCAGGCGCGGCGGTCTCGCTCGCGCCAGGGCGCGGGCTCCTGGCCACGCGGCAGGTCTATTTCGAGCACTGGGGCATCGACGCGCTGGCCAGCCGCCTCGCCGAGGACCCCGCGCTGCGCCCCCACCTCGCCCCGCGCCGGATGCCGACGGTGCGCGTCGAGGGGACGACCCTGTTCTACCCGATCGGCCGCCGCACCGAGCTGCCCGCCGCGCTCGCGCGGCTCCTCGGCGCCTGCGACGGCGAGACGAGCGCCAGGGCCATCGCGGAGGAGCTCTGCGGCGAGCCGGAGCTCGACCTCTCCGGGCACGAGGAGGTCTACGAGCTCCTCTCGGCGCTCGTCGGCAAGCGCCTCCTCCTCTGGACGCTCGAGCTCCCTCCGGGCGACCCTCATCCAGAGCGGACCCTCCGGCGCCTCATCGAGCGCGTGGACGAGCCGGCGCTGCGCGCCGAGGCGCTGTCGGCGCTCGACGAGATGGAGCGGGGCCGGTCCGGGATCGCCGCCGCGGCCGGCGACGCGGCGGCGCTCGACGAGGCCATGGGGGCGCTGGAAGCGAGCTTCGCCCGCCTCACCGCCACGGAAGGCGTCCGGCGGGCCGGCCAGGCCTATGCGGGCCGGACGCTCGTGTACGAGGACTGCCGGCGGGACGTCGAGCTCTCCCTCGGGCCCGAGCTCCTCGACCGGCTCGGCCCTCCGCTCTCGCTCATCCTCCAGAGCGCCCGCTGGTACACGCACGCGGTCGCGCAGCGCTATCGCGACATCGTTCGCCGCGCGTACCGCGAGCTCCTTCCGCAGGCGACCGGGACCGCGGTCGGGTACCTCGAGCTCTTCCGCCGCATCGAGCCTCACCTGGCGAGCCATCAGGCGGAGGGCACGGCGGCGGTGCGGGAGGTGGTCGACGAGCTCCGCGCGCGCTGGACGCGGCTCCTGCGCGTCGCGCCGGGCGAGCGGCGGGTCGAGCGGCGCGCCGCGGAGCTCGAGCGGGCGGTCGGTGACGTGTTCGCAGCGCCGCACCCGGGTTGGCCGGGCGCGCGGTTCCACTCTCCGGACGTGCTCCTCGCCGCGCGGGGGCTCGACGCGATCCGCCGGGGCGAGTACCTCCTCGTGCTCGGGGAGGTCCACGCCGGGTGGAACACGTTCTCGGTGCCGGTCTTCATCGACCAGCACCCTCGCCCGGAAGCGCTGTTTCGCGCCCTCGAGGTGGACCTCCCGCGGGTCCGCGTCGCGCAGGTGGAGCCGAAGGAGCAGGCGACGCGCGTGTATCAGGCGCTCGTGTCGCGCCACGACCTCGAGCTGGAGGTCGGGAGCACGCGATCCCGGCGGCCGCGGGCGCAGGTCCTCGAGGCGGGCTCGCTCGTCGTCGAGGAGGCCGAGGAGGGGCAGCTCGTCGTGCGAGATCTCGAGGGCCGTCACCGCTTCGACATCATCGCGTTCCTCGAGGGCTACCTGCTCCTCGACAGCATGGCGCACTTCGGCCTCGTGAGCCCCGCGCCGCACACGCCGCGGATCACGATCGATCACCTCGTCGTCGCCCGGGAGACATGGCGCTGCGCGGCCGGCGAGCTCGGCTTCGCGCTCGCGGAAGACCCGATCCAGCGCTTCGTCGGGGCGCGCCGCTTCGCGATGAGCCGCGGCCTGCCGCGGTTCGTGTTCGTGAAGGTCCCTGAAGAGCCGAAGCCCTGTTATGTGGACCTGGAGAGCTCCGTCTACGTGGAGAGCTTCGCCAAGCTGGTCCGCAAGGCGTCGGCGGTCTCGATCTCCGAGATGCTGCCGAGCCTCGACGAGACCTGGCTCGTGGACGCCGAGGGGCGCGCCTACACGAGCGAGCTCCGGATGGTGGCGGTCGATCCGGAGCCGTGGCGGCCGGGGTGAGCGGCGTGGTCTCGAGCAACCTGAAGGGAACAAGGAGACAGCATGCGCAAAGAGACAGGCGGGGTAGGGCTCCAGCTGAACCCCACGATGATATTCGATCTCGGCATGGAGGCGATGCAGCGGATCGATTACGACTTCGCCGAGCTGCTCTGTGACATGTTCGCCGGGCCGCTCGATTCGGGCTATGTCATCGACCCGGGGACGCGCCCCCTCCTCGAGCGACTGGCGGCGGAGGGCCCGCTCATCGCCCACGGCAACTACGGGAACGAGTTCGGGTTCGAGCCGCTCGACGAGACGCCGAGCGTCCTGCGGCACATCGCCATTTCCCACGAGATGAAGAGCCCCTGGTACGCCGATCACCTGTTCTACGGATCCCGGGCGAGCGCGTACATGTGGTCGCAGCCGCTGCAGTTCTCGCGGGCGGAGGTCGAGCGCGTCGCCGGCCGAGCGGCCGCGCTCCAGGACCGGCTGAAGATGCCGCTCCTCCACGAGAATGCGTTCTACTACGCGCCGTTCCCCGGCTCGGAGATGGCCGAGGCGGAGTTCATCGCCGGCGTCGTCGACAAGGCGCAGACGCACCTGCTGCTCGATCTGCACAACGTCTACGCCAACTCGGTCAATTTCAACGCAGGCCGAGGGGCCGCCTCGGGCGCGCTCCCGCGAGGCGCGCCGGATCCGGGAGCTCCCTCGAACGGAGAGCGGGCAGCGGCGCTCGCCGCTCCCGCCGCGGCCTACGACCCGTGGCAGTACCTGAGGACGCTCCCTCTCGATCGCGTCGTCGAGATCCACCTCGCTGGCGGCCAGTGGCTCGACGGCTGGTACCACGACCTGCACAATAGCCCGGTCCCCGGGCCCGTCTGGGAGATGCTCGACTACGTGCTTCGCCGCGCCCCGAACCTGCGCGCCGTCTGCCTCGAGGTGCAAGGGCCGGGACACACCTCGCGATCGTGCCCGGTCACGCCGGACTGGGTCGATATGATCAACGCCGATCTCCAGCGCGCGCGCGACCTGTGGGCCTCGGCGCGAGGAGGGGCGACCGCATGAGCTGCGAACCCCACGAGGCCTTCCGGGTCTGGACGATGCTCGTCGCGGACGAAGCGCTCTATGACGCCACCCTCGCAGGACGTCACGCGGAGCTCGCCGCGAGCCGCGGGCTCGACGCCCGGCACGTGGCCGTCCTCGACGAGCTCCATCGCCAGCCCGGGACGAGGTGGAATATCGAGAACCTGCGCTTCCGCGCTGCGGCCGAGGTGGCCGCGTCGCTCGTCAGTTACTTGCCGCGGACGGCCCTCTTGCTCACCCGCGGCGATCCGGACTGGCTTCAAGAGATCTCGTTCGAGTACCTCGCCCATCACAGGTGGCAGGAGCTCGGACACCTGCGCTTCTCCGAGTGCGAGCGCTTCGCGGGCTACCTGCGCAGGCGGATCCTCAAGCGGCGCCGGCCGCCGGAGCATATCGAGCCGGTGCTGGACTACGAGCTCGCGGTCATCGCCCTGCTCAAGAAGACAGCCTCCATCCCGGCCGACGCCTGGCCCACGGACGTGGAGCTGGACGATGACGTCACCCTCGCGGGCCTGCGCCTCCGCGCCGCCCCGGCCACGGCGATCGTCGATCTGCCGGTGAACCTGCTCGACTGGATCCGCTCGGGAGATCCGCGCGCCGGCGAGGTTCGCGACGAGCCGCTCTCCTTGCTGATCGTCGTCCCGTCGCTCGGGGAGACGCACCGGATATGGACCCTCCGCGAAGGGCCGCGCTCCCTGTTCCCGCTGTTCAACGGGCAGGAGACCACGCGGGAGGTGGCGCAGCGGGCGGGCGACGAGCTCGGCTTCGAGCGCGATGAGGTCTTCGCCATGGCCCGCCGCTGGCTCACCCAGCGCGCGCTCGCCGCCTGAGGGGCCTCTGGGGAGGGGACGGGGCTTCCCCTCGCCACATCACCTCTTCATGCCGAGGAAACGCCGCTGCCAGAGCCGGAGCAGGGATTTCCAGACCGACTCGGCGTCCGCCCCCAGCTCCTCCATGTGCGCCGTGATCTCGGCGACCGTGTGCTCGCCGTCACAGAGGCGGACCAGTTCGAGCAGGGCGGAGGGGGCGACGAAGCTGCGGAGATAGAACATGGGTGAGTGGAGCAGCACGCAGTCCTCACCGTCCTCCATGGGCTCGACCGTCACCGTCCCGTGGAGGCGGGGGCGGAGCGCGGAGCGGTCGCCGGCCAGGAGCTCGGGAGCGGGGACCAGCGCGATCCCGGAGAGGCCCTCGGGGAGCGCGGCCGGGATGTCGCGCCTCCGCATCACCTCGAATCCGAAGTGCTGGACGGGAGACGCGTAGATCGACTCGAAGAGCGTGTGGAGGCCGGTGAATACCCGGTCGATCACCTCCTTGTCGGAGGTGTGATATCCGTCGGCGGGGAAGGCCGCCTGATAGAAGAGCAGGCCGCCCGGCGCGAGCGCCGCCGCGACGTCGGGCAGGATCCGCGAGGCGTCGGCCATGTGATCGAAGAGGTTGATCGCCAGGGCGCAGTCGCACGGAGCCTCCGGCGGGGAGAGGGAGATCCGGTCCTCCATCCCGCGGCGCCCCCGGCTGAACCGCAGGAACTCCTGCTTCACGGGGTTCAGCTCGACGGCGTGGACATGGCATCCGAGGGAGGCGAGGTAGAAGGTGAAGTATCCGGCGCCGGCCCCGTAATCGACCACCCGCCGCGGGGGATGCCGGAGGAGCATCGTCTTGATGATGGCGTCGAAGAGGGGAGTGTACGGGTGCAGAATGTGCTCCCAGACGTCGTGGACCAGGTCGAGGAGCGAGGCGAGCGCGCCCGCGTCGGCCTGCTCGGCGGCGCGCCGCTCGGCCGGCGGGAGCGCGCTCTCGGCGGCGATCGCGTCGCGCACGGCTGCGGGCGGCTCGCTGAGCCACAGGAACAGGTCGGCCACGCGCTGCCAGTCGGACCAGTGCTGCGGCTGCTCCGGCGGGCTCTCGTGAAAGCGATGCTTGAGCTGCCGGTCGCGGATCGCGGGATGAGCTGCCACGAGCGAGGCGCAGAGGCCGGCCATGGCGCTCAGCACCTCGCTCGGCCTCCGTGCCGCGCGCACCGCCGCCTCGAAAGCGGGCGGGGCCGGGGCGCCGATCAAGAACTCAGAGAGCGGGATGAGGCGCAGCGCGCTCAGCAGGGTGTCATCCATGGCGCGGGCTCAGTCCACGATGAAGACCGTGGCGCCTCTCGGGCTCGAGGTCAGGTGGGGTTCCACGCCCTCGGCCACCTGGTAGCTGCTCCCGGGCGCGAGGACGATCTCTCTCCCGTCGCGCAGCGTGGTGACGAACTCGCCATCGAGGACGAGCACCACATGGCCGCGCTCGCACCAGTGGTCTGCCACGTAGCCGGGCGTGTACTCCACCATCCGCACCCGGATATTGCCAGTCTCGACGGTCCTCCAGTAGGCCATTCCAGCCTCGCCGGGGACCTCGACCGGTGGAACCTTGCTCCACTCGGTCGCACAGAAGCTCACGTTCTGGATGATCATGGTCGCGGTCGCCCTGAGCGCCGCGCCGGGAAGAGCCGGGAGCGCTCGATCGTGAGGAAGGGTCGGCAGACACGCTCTCGAGGAGAAAGCGGGGTGAAGCTGCCCCGGAGCGACAGGGCGCTGGGCCTCGACGACTGAGGCGCTACACGAGGCCAGGACCGCTGTCAACCGACCGGGATCCCCCGGGGGGACGTCGAGCGCTCGAGTGCGCGCTGGACGTCCGTCGTGCCTGTGCATCCGCCAGGGGAGGTCCGCCGCAGGCGTGCCGCGGCGAGGCGGCGGGTCTATGAAGACGGCGCATGCCCAAAGCCACCCAGATCGGCATCCCCACGCTGGTGCGCATCAAGCCCGGGGCGCTCCCGCGCAGCGGGCTCTACCTCTCCCGCGCGGCGCGCCGCCACGTCCTGCTGCTGTCGAGCGCGGGGACGCCCCCCGCCATCGAGGCGGCGATGCGCGAGGGGCTGAACGAGCAGGCGATCGAGGTCGTGGCGCAGCGCGAGGTCAGCTCGGCCAGCTTCGAGGAGGCCTCGGCGCTCCTGCCCGCGCTCCCGGCGCGCTGCGACGCGATCGTCGGGCTCGGCGGCGGCCGCGCCCTCGACACGGCCAAGTACCTCGCGTTCCTCGCCAGGCTGCCGTTCCTCGCCGTGCCCACGTCGCTCTCGAACGACGGCTTCTGCAGCCCCTCGGCCAGCCTCACGATCGGCGGCAGGCGCCGCTCGCTCCCCTGCGCCGTCCCGTTCGGCGTGGTGGTCGACACCGACGTCTGCCTGCGCGCGCCGGAGATCCTCTGGCTCTCCGGCGTGGGCGACCTCGTGGCCAAGGTGACGGCGGTGCGCGACTGGAAGCTCGCGTTCCACGCGCGCGGCGAGCCGGTCAACGACTTCGCCGCCCTGCTCTCGGACGCGACCGTGTTCCAGTTCATGGCGCGCCCCCGGCGCGACCTCGAGGGCATGCGCCTGCTCGCGACGGCGCTCATGCTGAACGGCATCGCCATGGAGATCGCCGGGTCGTCCCGGCCGGCGAGCGGCAGCGAGCACCTCATCTCGCACGCGCTGGACCAGACCTCCAGCCGGCCGCGGCTGCACGGCCTGCAGGTCGGCACGGCCGCCTACGTCGTGAGCCAGCTCCAGGGGCGAGACACCGACCACATCGCCGCCGTCCTCGACGCGACCGGCTTCTGGGACGCGATCCGGGCCGACCCGTTCTCGCTCGACGAGTGGCGCGAGGCGGTCCGCGTCGCGCCGGAGATCAAGTCCGGCTTCTACACGGTCCTCTCCTCCCGCGACTGCGCGGCGGAGGTCGAGGCGATCCTCCGGACCGATCCGCGCCTGAAGGGGTGCTTCGTATGACCCTTCGGCCGCGCTCTCGGCGCGGCGGCGAGGAGGGCGCCCCCACGGTCGGGGGAAGCCCTCGCGCGCGCCGGGCGCCGGCGGGGCGCCTCGCTTTTGAGGTGCGAGAGGGGACGGGCCCTGCCATAAGGCACCGCCATGACGGTGGAAATCCAAGGAAAGTGGGCGCTGGTGACCGGCGCGAGCCGGGGTATCGGAAAGCAGATCGCGCGCGGCCTCGCGGGGCTCGGCTGCAACCTGGTCCTGCACAGCCGCGACGCGGCGCACACGCGGGAGCTCGAGGGCGAGCTCGCCGGCAAGGGGATCCGGGTGAGCGCCGTCTCGGGCGAGCTGTCGGATCAGGCGGCGGTCGACCGGATGCTGGACGGCGCGATCGCCGCGTCGGGCGGGATCGACATCCTGTTCAACAACGCTGCCATCATGACGCCTTTCCGCACCTCGACCCTGGAGACGCCGGCGGAGGATTACCGGCTCAGCTTCGAGGTGAACGTCATCAGCCCGATCCGGATCACCTACCGGCTGCTGCCGACGATGCTGGAGCGCCGCTGGGGGCGCATCATCCAGGTGACCTCCGGGATCCAGGACCAGCCGGAGCTCATGGCCTATGCCGCGTCGAAGGCCGCGCTCGACAAGTTTGTGCGCGACACGGTCCCTTCGCTGCGTGGCACAGGCGTGCTGATGAACCTCCTCGACCCGGGCTGGCTGCGGACCGATCTCGGCGGGCCCAGGGCGCCGAACGACGTCGAGTCCGTCCTGCCCGGCGCGCTCGTCCCGGCGCTTGTCGACGGCGAGGTCCACGGGGTGTTCTTCCGCGCCCAGGACTACGCGCGCCCCGCCGCGCGCTGAGGCGCCCCGAGCGTGCCTCGACCCAGCGCTCCGGCTCGGGGCCGCGCCAGCAGGAACGATTGGTTCGCGCTCGTGGTACGTGTGTTGCTAAAGTAGTTGGAGTGAAAGAGATCTCGGACCCCCAGGCGGAGACGAGACGTCGTGCGGTAGGCGATGCAGGGAGCGCTTCGCCGGCGCGCACGACGGTGGTCAACACGCGTCCACCGCGGTGGCGATCCTTGTGTGCGCTCTTGCCGGTGCTGGCCTGCGCGTGCTCGCTGGAGGGGTTGTCCGCGGCGTGGGACACGTCGTCGGCCTCCGCGGGAGGGGCGGGCGTGTCCAGCGGCGCGGGCGCGACGGGCGGGGCGGGCGGGGGCGGCGCGGGCGCGGCGGGCGGGGGCGGCGCGACGGGCGACGTGCTCAAGCGCGAGGCCGAGGCCTGCGAGCTCACTGGCAGCTTCATCAAGGTGGAAGACGAGCTGGCCGACGGCGGATATTACGTGGTCGTCCCCGAGTCGGCGGGATGCGACGACGACCGGGTCAGCTGCTCGTTCAAGATCAGCGAGGCCGGCACCTATCAGATCAAGGTCAGGGTCGCCGCGGGACCCAGCGAGAGCACGGACAACTCGTTCCTGGTCCGCGTGGACCAGGCGCCGCCGCCGGGATACCAGTACAACTTCATCGGCACCGATTTCCACCTTGATTACGTCAACGACTCGGACGCCGAAAAAGGAATGATGCTCACCTTCGCGCTCGAGCCTGGGAGTCACCTCGTCTCGTTCGCGTGCCGCGAGGACGGGTCCAGGCTCGACTGGGTCGAGCTCGTTCGAATCGGCCCCTGAGCCCACCACAGGCCGCGGCGGCGAGCCCGGCGACGCCGAGTCGCTCGAGCTCGCGCAGGCGGCCCATCGCGCCGAGGCCGACGACGCGGTGCTTCACGTGTCCACAGTGTCCATCTGCGGTTGACAGACTCGGTCGCGGCGCCGCGGTTGCCCGTCGGGGGAGGGGAAGCGCGCTGCGGCTGTCACCGCGGAAACGCCATGGAAGGCCGGGATCCGGGCGGCTTCGGACCGTCATGCGCTGGTGGCACATGCGTTGCTATGGAGCTCCCGAGAACGGCCCGTGCGCTGTCCGGCTTCTCCACCCGCGTCGCGCGAGCTGCTTGGCTCATCACGGAAAGGGTACTTGCTCATGAAGTGCGAATCTCGAGTCGCTTGGGCTGCGCTGATCGCGCTCGGCATCGCCGGCATCTCGGTGGTCGGGTGCGGCTCGGAAACGTCAGATCCGGAAGAGAATGAGGGCCAGCCGACGAGCAGCGGGAGCGGCGGCTCCACCACGAGCGCCAGCACCGGCGGGACCGGTGCCGGCAGCGGAGAGGGCGGCTCCAGCAGCGGAGAGGGCGGCTCCAGCAGCGGAGAAGGTGGCTCGAGCAGCGGAGAAGGCGGCTCCAGCAGCGGCGAGGGCGGCTCGAGCAGCGGCGAGGGCGGCTCGAGCAGCGGCGAGGGCGGCTCCAGCAGCGGCACCGGCGGCAGCAGCCCCGGCGGCGTCGACTTCAGGCTCTACGGCTACGCCACGACCGGCGACGGCACCACCGGCGGCAAGGGCGGAGAGGTCGTCTCCGTGAGCTCGCTCGACGCTTTGAGGACCGAGGCCGCGAAAGACGGCGCGCGGATCATCCAGATCACCGGCAAGATCAGCGGCAGCGGCGACGACGTGCGCGTCGCGTCCGACAAGACCATCGTGGGGGTCGGGTCGAGCGGAGAGCTGCAAGGGATCGGGCTCAACCTGAGGAGAGCCTCCAACATCATCGTCCGCAACCTGAAGATCCACCACGTGCTGGCCAGCAGCGGCAACGGCGACGGCATCCACATGGATGAGAGCCACAACGTCTGGATCGACCACTGCGAGCTCTGGGCCGACTCTGCCGCCGTGAACTCGGACAAGGACAAGTACGACGGCCTCATCGACGCCACCCACGAGTCCTCGGATATCACGATCTCGTGGAGCTACCTGCACGACCACTGGAAGGGCATGCTGGTCGGCTCGTCGGACAGCGACGACAGCGATCGCCGCATCACCCTCCATCACAACCGCTTCAGCAACGTGAACTCCCGCCTCCCGAGCTACCGCGGCGGCAACGGTCACATCTTCAACAACTACTTCGAGAACGTCCCCACGTCCGGGGTGAACTCGCGCGTCGGCGCCTGCCTGCGCGTCGAAGGCAACCACTTCTACAAGGTCAAGAACCCCATCACCACGCTCGACAGCGCGGCCGGCGGCACGCATCGCATCGACAACGTCTTCGAGGAGACGACCGGGACGCAGGCGTCCGGCGAAGACTGCTCCTGGACCGCTCCGTACACATATCCGCTCGACCGCGCGGCCGACGTCAAGGCCATCGTCCTGGAGCACGCGGGCGTCGGCAAGACGGATCCCCTGGAGAACCTGCCCTGACGCGGCTGGCGAAGGGGATCGTCGAGGTCCGCTCCGGCACGGCTCAAGGAAAACACCGGGTCGCTCCCAGCGGAAGGTTCTCGTAGGATGCTCCGACAGGTGACGAGGCCACCTGTCGGATGAGACGGTAGCTGGGATCAGGACTCGGGCTCGTTCCCCCATGGATTGAAGTCGTGCACCTGCGCCGGGGCGGGCTTCCTGCCCTGGTTGAACGCGTCGAGCAGGACGTCCTGGAGCGGCTCTTCCTCGGCGCGCCGGTACGTCCCGGCGCGCTCCGACCAGGCGATCTGGCGGCGGAGCGTCTCGACCAGCGGCACGGTGGTCCGGAAGCCGAGGTCGCGCGCGGCCTTGCTGTTGTCGAAGATCGACCCGTATTGGTAGATGAACTTGACGCCCACCATGCGGCGAGGAGCGACCTCGTAGAGCCAGCCGGTCGGGATCGAGACCACGGGGGACTTGCCGCCGGCGGCCTCCTGCAGCGCGGCGAAGACGCCGCCCCACGTGGTGTGCTCGTCGCTCGTGAGGTGGTAGGCCTGCCCATAGGCCCTGTCGTTGCCGAGGGCGTTCACGAACCCTCGGGCCACATCCGAGACGTGCGCGATGGCCCACGGCGCCGCGCCGTCGTCGTGGACGACGAGCGGGAGGCCGCGCCGGACGCGGTCGGCCATCGAGTCATCGAAATAGAGCGCGCCGAGCGCGGTGTGCCCCTCGCCGGTCGTGAACGACGGCCGCAAGATCGTGGTCTTGAGCCCGTTCTGGCCGCTCGCCGCGAGCAGCGTCGATTCGATGCGCGACTTGTTCTGGCCATACTTCGTCACGGGGCGGTGCGGCTCGTCGTCGGTCGCCGGAGAGCGCGTGAGGGGCCCGCCGTAGACGCACACCGTCGAGCAGACGACCAGGTGCCCCGCGCGGCCCGAGAAGGCCCTGAGCAGCGAGTCGGCGTTCTCGGGGGCGAAGGCGACCATGTCGATCACGGCGTCGAACGTGCGCTGCTGCATCTCGCGCTCGAACTCGGCGTACTGCCAGCGATCACCGACGATGACCTCGACATCGCCCTCGAACCGCCGCGCCGTCACGCCCCGGTTGAAGAGCGTGACGCGATCGCCCCGCTCGAGGAGCTGCTGCACGATGGCCGTCGAGATGAGCCCGGTCCCGCCAATGATGAGAACTCTCATGAAAGCACCTCGGTCGATTGCCCTGCTCCCGGGCCGGCCGCCCCCGCTGGGGCGAGCCGACCCGGCGGGCGTCTCTGGAGAACGCCCGCCCACCGCTCCGGCGCGGAGCGCCGCCGGCTACCGGCTCGGCGATTTCGCCCCCGCCGGGGCCTCGTCCAGCCAGAGGATGGCCGTCACGCCGCGCGGGTAGTAGCGGCTGCCGACGGGCACGCCGCGCTGCATCTGGTCGGAGTAGGCCCAGTAGCCGGAGCCCTCGATCTGCCAGCGGACGTGGGCCTGCTCGTGGCGCTCGGCGTCGGGCAGGTCGGCCTTCAGGATCACGCGCGCGATGTGCTGGCAGAGCGCGATCTTGCTCGCCCACGAGTTGTCGCTGCTGCTCGAGAGCTTCCAGCCGCCCTCGGGGAACAGGCACACACCGGGCTTGACGATGGCCTGGAAGTGGCGGCGGAGCACCCGGACGAGCTCGCCGTGCTCGCCCTCCGCGGCGTTGCCGTCGAGCAAGCCCATGGCGTGCGGGTACAGGAGCCCCTCGATCGCGGGGATGATCGCGCTCGTCGAGCTCCCGTCGAGCAGGGCGGGGATGTAGCCCGACGGCTCGTGGAAGGCCGACACGATGGCGCGCGCGGTCTTCTGGCTCGCCGCCCTGGACTCCGCGGCGAGGGGGGCGTCTCCGCAGCGCCGGAGGAGGTCGGCGAGCACCAGGTACGACGCCCACGTCTTGCCGGCCAGGTAGAGGTTGCCGCGCGCGCGCCCGAGCGAGTGATCCAGCGAGTCGTAGGTCGTGATCTCGGCGCCGGTCCCGCAGCGGCTGCTGTCGAGCGCCATCACGCCGGTGCGCGCGCCGGGCTCGGGCGCGTCGCGGTGGAGGAGGCTCGCGAGCAGCTCGGCGAAGAGGCCCCGGTGGCGCTCGAGGAAGCCCTTGTCGCCGGTGCGCGCGACGTACACGCCGGCGCAGCAGATCCAGTTCGTGAGCTGCTCGTGCGTCATGTAGCTGAAGCAGGCGGCGTCGAGGTTCGGCCGCTCGTAGCTGGAGTCGCCGGCCGGCGAGAAGTGGTTGCCGACGCCCATGTCGTGCGTGAACGACACGCCGCCCGGCAGGAGCTCGCCGTTCGCGCCGGGGCGCTTCACCTTGTCGCGGTAGCTGTAGCGGTCGACGAAGAGGTCGAGGACGTCGCGCACGGCCCAGGACGCGTAACGCAGCTCGAAGAAGAGGTGATCGATCGTGAGATCGAAGGTGTTCATCATCTCGTACTCGCCCTCGTTCACGACCCACAGCGGCGCGGGCGGCGAGGCGTCGTCGAGCGCGGTGTCCAGCCACTCGGTGGACCCGAAATAGCCGTGCGTCGCCTGGGCGAGCAGCCACTTCTGCGAGGGGCTGAGCGCCGACTGCGCGAGCTCCTCATCGCGCTGGACCGCCTCCTTGACGAGCGCCTCGCGGCGGTCGAGCGCGAAGGAGAGGACGTCCTCGAGCCTGCGGAAGTAGCGGGTGTAGGCGTAGCGCGCCTCGATCCCGGTCGTGATGGTGCCGGCGTCGTGGAACCCGAGCGCGATCCAGACCTCGCGCTTTTCCCCCGGGGGGACGTCGATGAGCAGGCCGCCGGTCTTGCCGAGGCGGAACAGCCGATCGGCGCTGCCGTCGAGCGCGTTCTCGGGCGCGAAGGCCTGGAAGGCGCGGACGCCCGGCTCCGGGCGGACGGCGAGGCCCCAGCGCCGGCCGTGCGCGACGCCGACCAGGCGGCCGTCGCTCGTCGACTCGAGGTCGCGCAGGCTCGACGCGTCGAGCGAGAAGACGCCCGTCATGGGCTTGTCGCTGCCGGTGTTGTCGAGCTCGAGGCGCGCGATGAGCGCCGGGCAGGACCGCTCGGCGACCTCGGAGGGCGCCGCCGTGCGCGGGTCGGGGATCGGGCCGAACGGCGAGTAGAGGGCGAGCGTCAGCCGCCCGGCGCGGATCGTGTCGCTCGCCCACCCGAGCTCGCGGCGGATGTCCTGCTCGCCGAAGACGCGGCGCATCCGCGTGTCATGGGTCAAGGTGACGCCGAACGGGACGTCCGGGCCGCTGTGGCCCTCGAAGTAGGGGAGGCAGAAGAAGTCCCCGTCTCCCTCGCGGTAGCCGATGTAGAGGTTCGATTCTCCCGGGCGGCCCACCTGGGAGGCGAAGCCGCCCCGGCGGTTGAAGCTTCCGAGCGTGAACGAGGCAAAGGCGCCGACCGGCGCGTGCTGGACATTGTAGGAGGAGGTCACGGCGGCAACATAGCGTAACCGCCTCGCGATGCGATCTCGCGAAGCGATGCGGCGGAGCGGCCTGCGGGACGGCGCGCGGCGCCATCACGAAGGCGGCCCTGTACCACCCCGCGGGCCGTCCGCGTCCGACGGCCCGGCCGCGATCCGTCGGCTGCGAGGGCCCGGACGGCGGCTGCGAGGGGGACGGCGCCGCCGGCGGCCAGACGGGCGGGGCAGGGGCGCAGGGGTCGAACGTGACGGCGCTCGGCGCCGGATACGCCGGCTTCCAACAGAGCAGGACCGCGAGCCGGCTGAAGCGCGGCGCGAGGCCTGCCTTGCCGCGACCGAACAGGGCACCTCCTGGGGGTTCGTCCCGTGGAAGACGTCATCCGCAAGGCTCGCGATCTCGAGTCCAGCGTGAGAATCTCCACGAGCACAATGGTGCGAGTGCAATTGTTTCGTGTGGCTGTATTCGCGGCGGCGGCAACAGGAAGGGAGGTGCGGTGTCGTACGTGCGCGATCTCCATCGGCTCTTCGGCCTCTCGCATCGCTCGCCTGTCGATCGTTCCTTGGATCGGCGTGCCTGACGGCACCGCCGCCGGCCGGGGGTCTTGCAGGTGTGTCATGTGCGCTGGATGTGAGTCACGTGGGAGCAAGGTATGGCGAGCGCTGACAGTGTAGTCCGCGCGGGGCCGGAGGTTGCATCGTTCCACCCAGGGCGTGTCGTGGCCCCCGGTGATCCCGTCGTGGACTGATGTATAAATGCCTATCGGGCCCTGGTGAGCGGGCGGTGCGCTGGTTGGGTGGGCGCCGCCCGCTCGAACAGCACGGAACTCGGGGAAGACCTTCTCATGTTGACCTTCGCGACGCTTTGTGCCCAGAGCCGGGCGCTCTCACGGATGGCCTTCGACCGGAGGTACCCTCACGCGTGGCTGCTCCGGGAGCTCGGCCCCGAGGACCAGCCCCCCCCGTCGTTCAAGACCGTCTTTGCCGGCACCTCGCCCGGATCGAGCAATCAACCGGCCGTGTGCCGCCACCGGATCTCGTCGGGGATGACCGTCGCGTCCCACGGCTGCGAGCTCCTGCCGGTGGCGAAGCGCCCGGAGAGCCCCTGGCAGGATCGCATCCTCATCGGGCGCGCATTGAACAGCGATATCGTGCTCCGCGATCCGTCCGTCTCCAAGGTCCAGGCTCACATCTCGGTCCTGATCGCGGACACCCCGATGCTCCACGCGAGGAAGAGCACCAACGGCACGTTCCTGAACGACCGGCTCCTCACGCCGGCCGGGGATGGCACGCCCCTCCGCAGCGGCGACATCCTCCAGTTCGGCAACGTCGTCTGCGAGTTCATCGTGAACGCCGATCTCTACCGGCTCATCGCCCGCTGAGGCCGGCGCCCCTCTGCGGCCTGCCTCCGCGGCCTGAACACGCGCTCGGCCGCGTGCGCCGCCGCGCTCGTCCGCGCGCGCTGCCGTCCGACCGGCGGGATCAGCTCCGCTCCGGGTGGGGCGCGCGGAACAGCACTTCCACCGGGCCCCCGTGCGTCTCCACCACGTAGCTCGCCTCCACCGGGTCGCCGCCGCGGAAGGCCTTCGTGATCTCCTTGCGCCGCTTCATCAGCTCGACCAGGCCGAGCGCGAGCGCCTCGGAGGCGGTGAGCTCCTTCGGCGTCGGCTTGCGGCCGATCAGCTCCTCGTCGACCATCGCGAGCGTGGGGTAGGCGTCGGGCCCGGCCAGCTCCCAGCGCTGCTCGGCGACCTCGGCGCGCAGCGCGGGGTGCAGGTCGCTCGCGCGGTCGAAGCTCAGCGAGAAGAAGCTCGCCGGCAGCGACGCGGGCGGCGCGTCCGGCAGCTTCGCGGTCTCCGCGAGGTAGAGCTCGAACCCGCGCGCGCTCTCGAACAGGAGCACGCCGTGGCTCTGGCCGGCCTGCCCGACGACGCACAGCGCGAGGTCGCGCGCGCCGAGCGACGGGATCGACAGCGCCATGATGTCCGCGTCGCTGGGCACGGTCTTCCAGGGCGTCACGCGGTAGAGCGCGGCCGCCGCGCGGAAGAAGGACGCCATCGCCGGCGCCTCGATGCCGCCGCCGAGGAAGCTCGGCGTCAGGCGGCCGTCGCGCGCGCCGAGGTGCGCCTCGAGGTCCTCGGCCACGACGTCGATCTCCGGCGTCGGCGCGACGCGGACCTCGATCGTCGGGCCGGGCCGCGCCCTCAGCGCGTCGGCGAGCGCGGGCGAGGCCACGCGGACGCGCTCGGGCAGGCGCGGCTGCCCCTCCAGGGGGCCCCTGGCGGCGGCCTCGAAGCTGTCGACCGCGCCCGCGACGACGTCGCCCGGGCGCAGCGCGGCGCAGCTCAGCACGAAGCCGCGCTCGGTCATCCAGACGACCGCCTCGGGACGGTACGCCTCGTCGCCCTCGTGCACGAACGCGCGCAGGGAGAAGAAGCCGCCGATCCACTCTTCGTCCTGGCGGGGCAGGGAGGGCGCGCTCTTCTTGGACCGCTTCTTCTTGGGGGCGGGCACGGAGGACATCAGGGCACCTGTTCGCGGGAGCGCTCCAGCCGGCACGCTCGATGACGCGGGAGCCAGGGACGAGACCGGAATCGAGGGCGGAAAGCTAGCGCAAAGGCCGCAAGGGTCGAAGCGGAACGCGGGGCGTGCGGCCGCGCCGCGCGGGAGCGCCTCAGGCGGGCGCGGGCCCTTCCACGCCACGCAGCGCGCCCGTCTGCGCCGCGCCGCGTGGCGTGGAAGGGCACCGGCGCGGCGGCCAGCCCACGGGGCCTTTCGGCCTGGCGCTCCTCGCGGTGCCCTGTTATCGGTCGTCGCGGTCCAGCGCACGGACCTGACGCAGGCGCTGCTCGCCGGCCGACCAGGGGACTCGATGCCTGAAGAGATCTGCAGAGGACCCCGCCGCTCCGCGGGCAGCGCCGGGCGCGCGGCGCGGAGCGCCCTCGGCCGCGCTCCGCTCGGGCTCCTCCTGGCGCTGGCCGCCTCGGCGCCGGCGGTCCCAGCCTGGGCCGAGCCGACCATCGCGGAGCGCGCGCGGGCCGACGCGCTGCGCCGGGAAGCGCTGGCGCTCCTGGCGAACGATCGGCCGGACGCGGCCTGTCCGAAGCTCGAGGAGAGCGAGCGGCTGCGCCCGTCGACGGAGACGAAGCTCGAGCTCGCCGGGTGCCACGAGCGCGCCGGGCGCCTCGCGAGCGCGTGGGCGCTCTACACCGAGATCGACGTGGCGGAGGCGGCGGGCGGCGACGCGAAGCGGGGCGCCGAGGCGCGCGAGCGCGCGGCGGCGATCGCGCAGAAGCTCCCGAGGCTCGCGATCCTCGTGTCCGACGAGGTGAAGGCGCTGCCGGGGCTCGCGGTGACGCTCGACGGGGTGGCGGAGCGGGAGCTCTGGGCGGCGCGCCCTGTCGAGCCGGGGAAGCACCGGGTCAGCGCGAGCGCGCCCGGCAGGCAGGCGTTCTCGCGCGAGGTCGAGGCGAGGCAACCGGGAGAGCTTATCGAGGTCCACGTGAGGGCGCTCCAGCCCCACGCGGCGGCGCCGGCGCCTCTTGCCGCCGACCTGGAGCGCCGCGGGCCGATGCCGTACGGCCAGAGGCCGGATTCGATCCACCGGAACCTGATGTGGGTGACCGGCGGGCTCACGCTGGCGGGCATCGCGCTCGGGAGCACGTTCGGGGGGCTGGCGATCTCCACGTGGGACAAGGTCGAGGACAAAGCCAGGACGACGTGCAGGGAACCGGGGCGTTACCTGGACTGCGCGCAGCCGGTACCCGATCTGGCCAGAAGGGCGATGTCCTACGCGACCGTCTCCGATTTCTCCTTCATTGCCGCGGGCGCGGCGCTCGCCGGCACGGCCGTCCTCTGGCTGACGCTGCCCGCGGACGGCCCGCGCGCGAGCGCCCGCGTGCAGATCGCGCCGGGCATCCTCGGCGGTGCTGTCGTCGGGGTGTTCTGATGACGATGAGGCTCGATCGGCGTGCGCGGTTCTGGCTGGCGACCGCCCTCGTCGCGGCGGGCGGCGCAAGTTGCGCGGAGATCGCCGGCATCCAGCCGGTCAACGAGCTGGGCGTCGGGGGCGGGACGGTCAGCGAGCCCGGCTACACGTGCCAGTGGGCGATGTCGTTCGGCGACGCCGACACAACGCTCGGCGGGATCGCGGCCGACGGCGACGGTACCTTGTGGCTGGCGGGCGGCTTCAAGGGGGACCTCACCGTCGCCGGCGGCGCGCCGCTCACGGCGGGAGGCGCTGGCAAGGACGTCTTCGTGGTGCACCTCGCGCGCGACGGGAACCACGTGTGGAGCGAGCGCTTCGGGAACGCGGAGAACGACACCGCGACGCGCACCCATCAGGCGACCTCGATCGCATTGGGCGAGGGCAGCGTCTATGTCGCGGGCGACTTCACGGGCAGCCTGTCGTTCGGCGCGGACTGCGCGTCGCCCGAGGGCGCCGGGGACGGCGACGCGTTCGTGGCGCGGCTCGACAAGAACGATCCGGGCGGGGTCGCGGCGTGCGTGACGCACGGGTCGAGCGGCCCCGACGAGGCGAAGGCGGTGGCCGTGGAGGGCGACCGCGTCTTCGTCCTGACGTCGCTCCAGGGCGGGGCGGACATGGGGTTCTCCAGCTACGATGGACAGACCCTCTTGACGCCATGCAGCGGTGTCTTCTCGGGCCGCGAGGGGGCGCGCTACCGGCCCCGCGCGCTCCGCGTCTCCTCCGGAGAGGCCTTTGTCGTCGCCGATTTCGAGGGCCGCGTGAACGTCGGATTCCCCGGCTTCGAGCGCGGGCTGCCGCCCGACGACGCGGTCGCGGAGGGGACCGATTTCCTCCTCGCCTCGTTCCCGGCGTCCTGGGTCTGCGACGGATCGAGCGCCGATGGCGCAGGCCTCTGGTATCGACACTACTCCCCCCTTCGCGGCGATCAGCGCGCCGGCGCCGTCGCGGTGCACGAGGCCGGCGTCGTCCTGGCCGGCTCGTTCGAGGGGCAGATCGATCTCGCCGGCGAGCTCGTCGCCACGGAGGAGGACGGCTTTGCGGCGCACCTCGACCGGCGCGGCGTCGCCACGTGGGCCAAGCACCTCGGGGGCAGCGGGGCTCAGTCGGCGCAGGCCGTCGGGATCGACGCGCTCGGGCGGGTCATCGTGGCCGGGCACTTCCAGCGGCAGATGACGATCGACGACACCGAGGTGAGCGGCGACGCCGGCCCGGGGGACATCTTCCTCGCGCGGCTCAGGGCCTCGGGCGGCGAGGTCGAGTGGCTCGACGCGCTTGGCGGCCCGGAGCTCCAGCAGATCCAGGCGCTGGCGATCTCCGGGACGGACGTCTTCCTGGCGGGCACCTCGGGCGCCGATTTCCCGCTCCTGAACTGTCAGGTCGACGCCGCGGGCGGTCAGCTGTTCGTCGCCAAGCTCTCGGTCGCCTCGCGCTGAGGGCCGGCCGCAGGGCGCGGGCCGCCGCGCATGAGCAGCGCCCGCGCGCAGGGCGCGATGACCTGCGCGAGCGCGCGCTGCCGGATCTCCCGCCGGTGCTGCGGCGAGAGCACGCCGAAGCCGAGCAGGCCGCCGCGGTCGGCCTCGCCCGGGGCGGCGGGCTCCGAGGCGGCGGCGGCGAGCTCGTCGACGACGGTGCTCGCCAGGGAGGGGTCGCGCTCGATGGCCCAGGCGGCGAACCGGAAGGCGAGCTCGGCGTGCCGCGTCTCGTCCTCGGCGATCTGCTCGAGGGCGCGCCGGATCGCGGGATCGGTCGCGTGGAGGGCGGCTTCTGCGGCCTCGATCGCGGCGATGGTCTCGCCGATGCATCCCTCGCGGAGGGTCGTCACGAGGATCGCGCGGGCGCCTTCGCCGCCGAGGGCGCCGTCGATGGCGAGGGGCCCCGGGCCGATGCCGCGGCCGGCGAACGCGCTGGCCAGCTCGAAGCACATGCGCGCGTGCTCGGCCTCGTCGCCCATGGCCGCCTGCGCCGCGCCGACGAGCTCCGGCGGCGCGCCGAGCGACAGGAGCTGGAGCGCGAAGCGGGCGAACGCGGCGATCGACGCGTGCTCGAGGAGGGCGGCGCGGGTCCAGTGATCGGCGAGCGCCGTCTGCTGCTCGGCCGAGAGCCCGTCGCGGCGGGGCGGCGCGTCTGGCGCGGCGGCCCGCCAGTCGTCGCGCGCGGCGGGCTCGGCGGTGCGCTCGACCCCGTCCACCAGGAACGGCCGGCCGATCGCGCAGGTCGACGGCGCGCAGGCGTGGCGCAGCGCCGCGAGGGAGCACTCCTGCTCCCCTGGGCAATCGTCGTCGCCGGCGCACTCGTCGGTGGGCGTCTGGCATGCGAAGCCGGTCCCGCCGCAACCCGGGTTGAGGACGTAGCTCGAGCAGAGCAGCCTGCCGCAGTCCTGATCGCTGGTGCACAGCGCTGGCACGCAGCGCCCGACCGGATCGCCGCACAGGCAGATCTGTCCCTCGGTGCAGTCGGCATCGATCGTGCATCCGTACTGGCAGAAGCACCCCGGGAGCGCATCGTTTCCGGCAACGGGGTCGCAGTGGCCGTGGGGCTGCTCCGTGCAGTCGGCGTCGGAAGAGCAGGCACCGGGGTTGTCGCTCGGCTCCGGGCACGCCTCGGCGCGCGGGAGCGGGCTCGGGCAGGCGACGATCTCCGCGCGGTGCATCCAGCCGCCGGCGCAGCGCACGTACCCGGTGTTCTGGCCGGCGACGACGATGGGCTCGGGATCGTCGCACGCGAACGGGAAGCCTTCCGGTGGCGCGGTTCCCGTGCTCCCGGAGGCGCCTTCGCCCGAGCTCGCGGCCGGGCCTTCCGCCGTGCTCCCGTGCGATCCTGCGCCCCCGCCTCCGCCCGAGCCTTCCTCGGTCATGACGTCGCTGCCGCAGCCCAGGGCGGGCGCGAGCGCCAGCACCGAGAGCAACCGCGCACCCCAAGAGTCGATCGAGACAAGCAATCTCATAAATTGAACCTCGTTCGAGGATCTTAACCGCGTTTGTCGCGGACGTCGCGGACGCTGCGAGCGAGCTCGTCGCCGCCGGCGCATCGTATCCCCCGCGGCGCGGAGCCCCGCGGGCGGGCCGCGATCCACGGGGTGGCGGAGGTGCGCCTGCACGAGAGGGCGACGGGCGCGCCCGGGCGCTGGAATCGGCAAGGTCGCCTGGAGGACGTGCTGCCTCACTTCGCCGCGTGGTGCCTCTCGATAGCTCATCGAGAGCGGAGCCGATAACCACACGCGCGGTGTGGCTGTGGCAGGGCAGGGGCGCCACCCACAGGGATGCGCACGCCGGACGGACGTCGGACAGGCCGGCGCACGACGCCCTCGTCCCGGCGAGCTTGCGTCGAGGCGAGCGGCAATGCGGCTTGATTGATACTTCGAAATCGAATACCAAAATTTAACTATGCTACCTCGCACGAGCCTTTTCTCCTTCACCACGGAGGATCCTTCCGCGTTCGGGGTCTATCTCGCCGCGGCGGCGAAGGAGCACCCCATCTACTTCGATGAGGGGCTCGGCGTGACCGTCGTGCTCCGCGGCGCCGAGGTGACCGCCGTGCTGCGCGACAGCGAGACGTTCAGTAATCGAGCTTACGACATCGGGATCATGAAAGGGGCGCTCGTGGCGCTCGACGGCGCGTCGCACACGCGCATGCGGCGGATCTTCAACGCGGTCCTCTCCCCGCGCGTGGTCAACCGCTACGAGGAGACGATCGTGACCCCCGTGGCGCGCAGGATCGTGGACAGGCTCGCGCGGAAGCAGCAGGCGGACCTGGTCGACGATTTCGCGATCTCGATGCCCATGGGCGTGACGAGCGCCCTGTTCGGGATGCCGGAGGAGCGGATCGCCGAGAATGACGTGCTGATTCGCAAGATGATCCGCAGCGCCATGGCGCCGCAGGATCCCGTCCTGGTGGCCGAGGGGCGGCGGGCCCACGCCGCGATGGGCGCGCAGCTGCGGGAGATCGCGGAGCGCGAGGTGGCGAATCCGGGCGACACGCTGCTCGGCGAGATCGCGCGGACGCTCGCCGCGGAGGGGCTGGGCGGCGTGGAGGCGTGCGAGGGGGTCGTGCTCAGCTTGATCCTCGGCAGCTACGAGACGACCAGCTGGATGCTCGCCAATCTGCTCGTGGCGCTGCTCGCGCACCCTGACGCGATGGGCCAGCTGCGCCAGCAGCCTTCGCTCCTGCCGCAGGCCATCGACGAGGCGATGCGCTGGTGCAGCAACGCGACGGGGATCGTGCGGTTCGTGGAGCGTGAGGCGACGATCGGCGGTGAGACGGTGCCCGCGGGGACGCTCCTCTACGTGTCGCTCACCGCGCTCCACTACGACGAGGAGGCCTACCCGCGCCCGGAGGTCTTCGACATCCAGCGGCGGCCCACAGGGCTCTTGAGCTTCGGCGTGGGCCCGCACTACTGCGTCGGGGCGCCGCTCGCGCGGATGGAGGCGCGGATCGGGGTCTCGCTCCTGCTCGAGCGATTCCCGGCGTTGCGGAGCGATCCGACCCAGCGGCCGATGTTCTCGACGGCGCCGCGCGGCGCAGCCGCCTTCGGGCCCGACCGGATCCCGGCGCTGCTCGTTTGACGCCCCCCCCACCCGACCCAGGTTCGGCAACCCGACCCAGGTTGGCAACCGCAACCCGACCCGGGTTGAGGCTGTGTCGTAGGCCCGTGTCAGGAACTCGGGCGGCCCGGCGGCGCGTCGCCGGCAGTCTTGGATGAGTTGAGTGACGTCCGACCGAGATTGGCGGGTGACCCGACCCGGGTTGGGGCGCGGGCGGGTAACCCGACCCAGGTTGGGGGGGATCCACCCAGGTTGGGGTGACCCGGACCCGGGGTGACCCCAGGCGGGCGTCCTGGCGGCCGCCACCCATGGAACGCGGCCGCCACCCCAGCGAGGGGGGTAACTCCTCGAAATAATCCACCACAACACTGGCACGGTGTTTGTTGGTGTGCGCCGGCCATGAGCCAGCCCCGCGAGATCGCTCCCGGCGCCACGTACATGATCACCCGGCGCGTCCTGCGCCGGCACCTGCTCTTTCGGCCCGACGTAGCCATCACCCAGCTCCTCATTTATGCCCTCGCGGTCTCCGCGCGTCGCTACGGTCTCCAGGTCCATGCCATCTGTGCGATGTCAACGCATCTGCACCTAATTGTGACCGACGTGACGGGCGTCCTGCCGCGCTTCCTGCAGTTCTTCCATCGCATCGTCGCGCTCGGTACCAAGGTGCTCCGCACTTGGGAAGGACCGGTGTGGGACCACGAGGCCCCGAGCGTCGTACGCCTGCTGACGCGCGCGGCGGTGGTGGAGAAGATCGCCTACGTCCTCGCGAATCCCGTCGCTGCTGGCCTCGTCCGACATGCGCATGAGTGGCCGGGCGCCAAGGTGGATGTGGGCGAGCTCGGTCGCGGCGTGCTGCGTGCGGCGCGTCCGTCTGCGTATCTCGACCCGGAAAATCCTCAGTGGCCCGAGGAAATGACGCTCTCGCTCTCACTGCCGCCGGCTATAGAGATGGACAGCGCGGAGGGCTTTCGTCAAGAGGTCGCCGCCGAGCTCGAGCGACAAGAAGCGCAAATTCATGCGGAGATGCAGCACCATGGGCGTCGCTTCTTGGGCGCCGAGCGAGCCAGCAAGATCTCCCCCTACGCGCGCGCCACGAGCTTCGAGGCGCTGCGCGAACGCAATCCTACGTTTGCGGTCGGCCGTGACCAGGGTGACACATGGCGAATCGCCGGCGCCGCTGTACGGGCGTTTCGCGCGTTATACCGCGCCGCGCTGGAGCAGTGGCGCACCGGTGTGCGCAGTGTCGTGTTCCCGGCGGGGACGTGGTGGATGCGTACGTTTCACGGCGCCAGCGTGACGGACGTCGTAGCCGATATATAACTATTGCGACCGGCTGCAGGGCGAGGCGGACGACGGTTCCCACGTCGCATCGCGAGGAACGTCCGTGTGGAGAAGACGGAGCGCGCGGCGCCATGCTCGACCCGATACAGGTTGGGCGGGGAGGGGCGCGATTCAGATTGGCAATTCCAGTTCATTCCTTATCGCGTCCTGCGCCATCATTCGCGCTTCCGCGCAGATTTGGCCATGAACCAGCTCTTGAGCTGCGCTCGTCCATCTCGATCCATGAACTGTCTATAGGGCAACCCGGGTTGGGTCCACGCCTGCTCCATTATTCGTGGCGTCCATCCGCTCTTCCGACCGGAGTCGGCCGTGACCCAGCCCCGGTCTACGTCCGCCCGTACCTATCTGCGCACCCGAGCTATGGGAGGGCAACCCGGGTCGGGTTGGTTGTTAGGGCGTCAACCCGGGTCGGGTCGGGTTCCCCTCCGGGCCTTTTCCGGCAACGACGCCCGCGAACGCCGCCGCGAAGCGGCGCCGGAAATCCTCATCCTCCATCAGCTTGTCGCGTAGCGCTCGCGACAGCTCGAGGTGGTAGAACGGCGCGCCCATCTGGCGCGACCAGCGCGCCTGCACGTTGGTGGCGCCGCCGAGCTTGTTGATCTCGGCGGGGTAGGCGAGGACCTTCCCGTCGCTGACGACCGACCGCAGCGGGGCGAGCAGCCGCTCCAGGTCGGCGTCGTGCCCCACGGCGCTGGCGATGGCGGCGGCGTCCGGCGCCGAGCTGTCCTGAAAACCGTGCAGCTGCACCGACGGTATGCCGGGAAAACTCTGGAGCAGCGCCCGATGGGCCGACAGGAAGAACGAGCGCTCCGCGTGCGCCACGTCTGCGAAGGCGAGGGATGCAGCCAGCCGCTCGCGGGCGGCACGGATGTCCCCCCGAGCGCCGCCACCTGCGCCCTGGACGCCGCCACCTGCACCGTGGTTGCCGCCGGCGCCTGTGGCGCCCTCGGCCCCCGCGCGCCCGCCGCCTATCACCCGAGCGCCGCTCCCCGTGGCCTCCCCCTTTGCAGCCCCGTCGTCCGCGCCCGCGCCGCCCTCTCCGCCCGCTCCTTCTGCGCCTTCGTCATCCCCGGCGGCGTTGCTCGGCTTGGGGCCCCCGCCGTACCGGTGCGACGTGTTGACGACCAGCGCCCGCGCCCGCTGCGCCTCGAAGACGGCCAGCGCGACGGGCAGCGTCCCCCGGTCGAAGAACGTGTGCGGCGCCTCCACGATGAGCGGTGCTGCCGCCCCTGCGCGCAGCACGACCGCGGCCGCACCCCGACGGCGCGAGCCGTCCTCGGACAGCACCCAGAAATCGCGTCCGGGGACCGCCCGCAGCGCGAACCCGGGTGGGGCAGCCGGCGGCGGCTGCCGGTTCTGGGCGGCGAGCCCCGCCGCCGCGACCCACCTGACGTACGCCTCCTCCTCCGCGTTGTCCGGCGGCTCCGCGATGAGGTGGCGCCCGCCCTTGCGCAGCGGGGCAATCTGCTCGTCCAGCGCCTGCTGCTCGCCGCTGTCGGCCGCCTGGGCCTCAACCCCGGTCGGCTCCGGCTCCGCGGTCGCAACCCCGGTCGGCTCCGCGACGGTCGGCACCGCGGAACCCGCCGGGCTCGGCGCCGTGCCCAGCGCGCTCCCGACGCTCCGACACACCCCCTGCGAGCACCCGGCGATCGTGAACAGCACCACATAGCCTGCGCTCTTCATGGTCGTCCTCGCCGCCGCAACCTCGACGACATCTTCACTTTTCTCACGCCACAGTCCGCGAATCCAGGATAACGCATTGCGTTATGAGACGTCGCCTTCTCTTTCGCTGCGGGGGCGGTTTGCGCTAGTAGCACTGCATGCCTCGCCCCTTTGAACCCGTGGAGGCGCCGCCGCTCCCGGAGCAGGCCGGTCGCACGTTCCCGCGTCTGGTCGAGCTGATGCAGCGGCTCCTCGCGCCCGACGGATGCCCGTGGGATCGCGAGCAGAACTTCGCGACGCTGCGGCGCTACGTGCTCGAGGAGGCCTGCGAGGTCATCGACGCCATCGACGGCGGCGACCGCAAGGAGCTGTGCACCGAGCTCGGGGACCTCCTGCTCCAGGTCGTGTTCCAGGCCGAGCTCGCCCGGGCCGAGGGAGCGTTCGGCCCGGATGACGTGGTCGCCGCGATCTGCGAGAAGCTCGTGCGGCGCCACCCCCACGTGTTCGCGGACGAGAGCGCCGAGAACGCCGACGAGGTGCTCCAGAACTGGGAGCGCATCAAGGCGGCCGAACGGGCCCGGCAGGGCAAGGACCGCGGGGTGCTCGGCGGCGTTCCCCGCAGCCTGCCGGCGCTGACCCGGGCGCAGCGCGTCGGCGAGAAGGTCGCGCGCGTGGGCTTCGACTGGCCGGACGCGCGGGGCTCGCGCGCGAAGGTCGAGGAGGAGCTCGGAGAGCTCGATCGGGCCTTCGAGAGCGGCGATCCCGCCGCGATCGAGGAGGAGCTCGGCGACGTGCTCTTCGCGCTCGGGAACCTGGCGCGCCACGCCGGCGTGGACGCGGAGGGGGCGCTGCGCCGGACGATCGACAAGTTCACCCGGCGCTTCGAGCACGTCGAGCGCCGGGTCATCGAGCGGCACGGCGGCTGGCCCGCAAGGGCGTCGGACGACACCCTCACGCTGGAAGAGCTCGACGGCTACTGGGATGAAGCCAAGCGCGGCGAGCCGCGGACCTGACCGCGGCCGCGAGCTCGACGCCGTACGCGCGCACGCTGTGCGAACGGGCTCCCAGGCGCGCGCGGGCTCAGTCACGTTCCGCGGTCAGCACGAAGCGCTCCCGCACGCGCGCCTCGTTCGACTCGTGACGGACGTGGATCTCGTAGCGGCCCGGCTGGGCGACCGCCACGCTGAGCGGCGCCTCGCCGCGGTAGCGCGTCAGCCGATGCGAGCAGCGCTCCCGCTGGCAGTGCTCCTCCAGCGCCCCGCCTTCGCCGTCGGGGAGCCGCACGCGCACGTGCTCGGGGACCTCGAGGTGAACCACCGCCGGCGCGTCGGCGTGGCGGTGGGTCCACAGATCGAGGTGCGTCCACGCGTGTCCGTCGCCAGGCAACGCCACGGCGCGCTCCTCGGAGCGCTCGATCGCGGGAGAGCGCGCGCCCCCGCCGCCCGCCAGGAAGACGGCGAGCGCCAGCGCGGCGAGCGCCGGCGCCGCGAGGATCGCCCTCCACCTCCAGGGGCCGCGCGCCCGCTGCGACCTCTTGCCGCCCTCCACCGCAGGCCGCTCTGGCCGCTCCGGGAGCTTGCTCAGCGCGCGCTCGACGAGCGCTTCGGAGGGGCTCATCGCGCGCAGCGTCCGCACGCTCGCCGCGAGATCCTGCGGAATCGGAGGCACATCGTGGTCCTGCCCGCTCACGTCGATCCCTCCCGCGCCGCCACGACGAGCTGCGCCGCCACACGCTCGTATGCATCGCGCAGCCGCGCGCGCCCGCGGGCGTGGCGGCTCTTCACCGTCCCCTTGGGGATGCCGAGGAGCTCGGCCACGCTATCGTAACCGAGCTCCTCGATGTCGCATAGCACCACCACGGTGCGAAACTCCTCTGGCAGCTCCTGGAGGCAGGCGAGGAGCACCCCCGTGTCCTGGCTCAGGATCACGGCCGCCTCCGGGCTCGGGACATCGGCGCGAGGCAGGATGCCGAGCGCCTCGGTGCACACGTCGACGAGCCGATCGAGCAGGCCGCGGCGCCGCGCCTCGGTCCGGTACGCCTCCAGGTACTCGTGCCGAGCGATCCCGCAGAGCCAGACCCCGAGGTCCGAGCGCCCCTCGAAGGACGCCGCGTGCAGGTACGCCTTGAGCAGCGCATTCTGGAACAGATCGTCCGCCTGATCCCGAGCACCACAGAGGGAAATACAGAATCGATAGAGGCGCGGGAGGTTCGGGCGTATCGCCGACTCGAACTGCGCGCGCGATTCGCCGAGGAGGGGTCGCGATTCGGTCATGAGGGCCGTTCGAGCGTCTGGAGCGTCGAGGCCCTGAACTCTAGCGTGGATTGGACGGCGGGGTAGCACCCGTTGCTCGGGCCACAGCGGAGCGAGCAGCGGCACCCCGAGCGGGGGAGAGCTGTACATCGGCGGCTCCCCTGGGACGGAACGGAGCCGCACGCAGGTTCCTGCACATCGGTCGAAATCGTCACCCCGCGTGGGAACCTCGGGCCGAGTGGTCCCGTCCTGGAGCGTGTTCTGACGAACATCGGGCCCCACAGGGGGTCCGCGTATCCGAGGGCTGAGCACCGCATGTCCAAGTCGAGTATTTCAGGCGCGCCCGCGTCAACGCCTGCGTCCGCCTCGTGGAAGAACGACCTCGTTTCAGGCTTCCTCGTCTTCTTGATCGCCCTGCCGCTCTGCCTGGGAATCGCCATGGCAAGCGGGTTTCCCCCCATCGCTGGCGTGCTCACCGCCGTGGTCGGCGGCATGGTCGCCACGTGGCTCGGCAGCGCGCCGCTGACCATCAAGGGACCCGCGGCGGGCCTCATCGTCATCGCGCTGGGCGCCGTGCAGGAGCTCGGCGGCGGGGACAACGCGGTCGGCTACCGCCGCGCGCTCGCGTGCATCACTGTCGCCGCGCTGATACAGATCGCCTTCGCGCTGGCGCGCGCCGGGGCGCTCGGGGACTTCTTCCCCGGCTCGGTGGTGCACGGCATGCTGGCGGCCATCGGGATCATCATCTGCTCGAAACAGATCCACACGCTCGTCGGCGTCACGCCCGCGGCGAAAGAGCCGCTCCACCTGATCCTCGAGATCCCGCACAGCCTGTTTCGGCTGAACCCAGAGATCGCCTTGATCGGCGTCCTCTCGCTGGTCATCCTCTTCGGTTATCCAGCGGTCGCCAGGAGAGCGCGCCTTCTGCAGAAGATCCCCGCGCCGCTGCTGGTGCTGGCGCTCTCGGTGCCGCTCGCTCACGTCTTCGATCTCGAGCACGAGCACACCTACACGCTCGCGGCGACCCAGACGACGTACGCGCTCGGGCCGAGCTTCCTGGTCAACCTGCCGGGCAACCTCCTCCAGGCGATCGTCTTCCCGGACTTCAGCCACGTCGGCACGCCCGCGTCGATCAAATACATCATCATGTTCTCGCTGGTGGGTAGCATCGAGTCTCTGCTGTCGGCGAAGGCCGTCGACTCGCTCGATCCCGCGAAGCGCCGCTCCGACCTCGACCGGGATCTGCTCGCCACGGGCGCCGGCAACCTCATCGCGGGCCTGCTCGGTGGGCTGCCGATGATCTCCGAGATCGTCCGCAGCTCCGCGAACATCGGCTACGGCGCGAAGGGCCGACTGTCGAACTTCTTCCACGGCACCTTCCTCCTGCTCTTCGTCGCCTTCGCGCCGGGGCTGATCCACAGGATCCCCCTCGCCGCGCTGGCCGCCATGCTCACGTTCACGGGCACCCGCCTCGCGTCCCCCAAGGAGTTCGTGAGGACGCTCCGCATCGGCAGGGAGCAGCTCCTCATCTTCGGCACCACGGCCGCGCTGTGCATCGCCTCCGATCTGCTCGTCGGGGTCGCGGCCGGCATCGCCGTGAAGATGCTCATCCACGTGATCAACGGCGCGCCGCTGCGCGTTCTCTTCCGCTCCGAGGTGGAGGAGCGCGTCGAGGGACAGCGGGTCGTGCTGCGCGTCAAGCACGCGGCGGTCTTCAGCAACTATCTCAGCCTCCAGCGGAGGCTCGCGAGTCACGCGAACGCCTCCAGCATCGAGATCAATTTCGCGAATGCCCGCCTGGTCGATCACACGGTCATGTCCAACCTGCACGAGCTCCAGGGCACGATGGAGCGAGAGGGGCGGACCTTGACCCTAGCGGGCCTCGGCGATCACTTCCAGATGTCGTCTCACCCGCTCTCTGCGAGGAAGAGGGCTGTCATCAGCCCTGTCGCCGAGCGCTGAATCGAGGCGAGGCACGACCTCCGCGACAGGGGCGCACGCGGGTGAGGCTCCAGGAACAACCTTTCTCCAGGATCGCCATGAACAGCGAGCTCTCTCGAGATCTCCGCGCGAGCGCCGCCCGGCAGAGGCGCCTTTGCGACGTGGTCGAGCACGCCGGGCACCTCCTGCCGGCGCAAGGGCCCATCGGCGTGTTCGTCCACCACAACACGCTGCACGCGTTCCAGCACCTGCCGTTCCACGACGCGCTCGCCGCGGCGAGCGCCGTCTTCGAGGCGGAGCCGTACCTCGCGGAGGCGGATTACCGCGCGCACATCGCGTCGGGTCGCATCGACGACGAGGACCTCGAGGCGGCGCTCGCGGGGCGCTTCGCGGCGCATCCGGACGAGCGACGGGGCCCGCTGTCCCGCCACGAGATCGAGCGGCTCGCGCTGCGCTATCCCATCGAGGCGGAGACGGCGGCGGGCCTCTCGTGGCGCATCTCCGAGGTGGGGGAGACGCGGAGGCTCCGGGCCGACGCCCCCGCCGAGCGGCGCTGGCGCATCCTGGAGAGCACGGAGCGCTGGCTCGAGGAGCGCCCCGAGACCGCAGCGCGCCTCCTCGACCAGGGCGGCCGCGATCCGGAGTCGCGCGCCGCGCTCGCGCTCTGGGACGCGTGCCGCGCCGTGCCGCTGCCGCCCGCCCCGCCCGCGGAGCCGCCGCTCGTCGATCGCGTGGGCGTCGACCGGTCGCACCGCGATCTGCTGCTCGCGCTGGCAGGCGAGGATCCGGCCGAGCTCGTCGATCCGCTCGTGATCCGGCTCCTCGCCGCCTACCTCGACGAGGGCGTCGCGCACTGGGCGATGCCCGATCGGGCGCAGGGGATCTGGCGCTGCTTCCGCGACATGGCGCTCGAGGGCTCGCGCCTCGCTGCTCCGGCCTTCACGGGGCTCGACGCGGAGCTCCGCCGCCTCGACGCGGCGGGGCTCCCGCCGCCCGCCATCGCCGCCCGCGCCCTCGACGAGCTCGGGGTGCCCGAGGACCCCTGGGAGGGGTACGTGACACGCGTGCTGCTCGAGCTGCCGGGGTGGGCCGGCATGATCCACCGCCTCGAGCATACCCCGGGCGACCGGCCGTCGGGCTCGCCGCCCGCGTCGCTTGTCGAGTACCTGGCCGTCCGCCTGACCCTCGCCCGGTACGCGCTGCGCGACGTCGCGCGCCGGCGTCTCGGATACACAGGGCCCCTCGCCGGGCTCGTCGAGCACGCCCGCCGCGGGGCACGGCCGACGGCGCCGCCGGCGCGCTCGCCCGAGCACGATCGGCCGTTCCGCCTGTTCCAGCTCGCTCAGCTCGCCGGGCTGCCGGCCGCCGAGGTCGAGCGGCTGTCGAAGGCGGATCGCGTCTGGGCGCTGTCGGCGCTCGAGGCGTTCGACGGGATCGCGCGGCGCCGCGTCCTGCAGGAGGCCTACGAGCACCACCATCGGGTCGAGGCGCTGCACGGGATCGCCGCGAACCTGCGCCGCCCGGAGGACGACCGCGCGGTGAAGGAGCCCCGCTTCCAGGTCGCCTTCTGCATCGACGATCGCTGCGAGGGGCTGAGGCGGCATTTCGAGGAGCTCTCGCCGCGGCACGAGACCTTCGGCGTGGCCGGCTTCTTCGGCGTGCCGATCCGCTACCGGGGGCTCGACGACGCCGGCCACGCGAGCCTCTGCCCGGTCGGCGTGGAGCCGGCGCACGAGATCGTCGAGCGACCGCACGAGGAGGAGGCGGGCCGCCGCCGAAAGGTCCGCCGTAGGCGCTGGGCGCGGCTCCTGCACGCCCTCGGGCGCGGCACCCGCACCCTGGCGCGCGGCGTGCTGCTCACGCCGACCCTGGGCCTGTTCTCCACCCTCCCGCTCGTCGGGCGCATCCTTTTCCCGCGGGCGACGGCGCGCCTGCGCCGCGCGCTCGAGCGGCGCATGTTCCCCGCGGTGCCGACGCGGCTCCACAGCCCGCACGACGAGGGCTCCGGCGCGGCCGGCGAGGGGCGGCCGTTCACCGCCGCCGAGAAGGCGGCCCGGGTGGCCGCCACGCTGGAGAACATGGGGCTCACGCGCGGCTTCGCGCCGATCGTGGCCGTGCTCGGCCACGGGTCGACCAGCGTGAACAACCCGCACCAGTCGGCCTACGACTGCGGCGCGTGCGGCGGCCGCCACGGCGGCCCGAACGCGCGGCTGTTCGCGGCCATGGCGAACGACCCCGAGGTCCGCGCTTCGCTCCGCGGCCGGGGGATCGACCTCCCGGACGGGACCTTCTTCCTCGGCGGCATGAACAACACGACGACCGACGAGATCGTCCTCTACGACCAGCACCTCGCGCCGGCGTCGCACCGCGGCGAGCTCTCGGCGCTGCTCGGCGCCCTGGACGCGGCGCGCGAGCTGCACGCGCACGAGCGCTGCCGTCGCTTCGCGTCGGCGCCTGACGAGAGCGACCCCGCGCGGGCGCTCGCGCACGTCGAGGCGCGCGCCGCGGATCTCAGCGAGGCCCGGCCCGAGCTCGGGCACGTGACCAACGCCGTCTGCGTGGTCGGCCGCCGCGCGCTCACGCGCGGGCTGTTCCTCGATCGCAGGGCGTTCCTCGTGTCGTACGACCCGACGCAGGACCCGGGCGGCGCGATCCTCGAGCGTGTCCTGCTCGCGGTCGGCCCGGTCGGGGCGGGGATCAACCTCGAATACTACTTCTCCTGCGTCGACAACCGCCGCTACGGCGCCGGCACCAAGCTCCCCCACAACCTGGTCTCGATGCTCGGGGTCATGGAGGGAGCGCTGAGCGACCTGCGCACCGGGCTGCCGAGGCAGATGATCGAGATCCACGAGCCGGTGCGCCTGCTCGTCGCCGTGGAGGCGAGCACGGAGACGGCCGCCGCGCTCTGCGCGCGGCAGCCGGCCCTCCGCGAGCTCATCTGCAACGGCTGGATCCAGCTCGCCTGCGTCGATCCGGCGACGCGCCGGATCGCGTGCTTCACGGGGGACGGCTTCGCGCCGTTCTCTCCCCCGGACGACCCCTTGCCGGCGGTCCAGCGCTCCGCCGACTGGTACGCCGGGAGATCCGGCTTCGTCCCGCCAGCGCTCATCGGCGCCGCGTCCACGCGGCCACGTGAGGTCAAAGGCCATGCTGTCTGACGTGCTGCTCGGCAAGCTCGCCGCGCTCGCCGTGCTCTCCCCGGCGGCGATCTTCGCCGCGCTCGGGGCCTACCTGCTGCTCCTGCGCACGCCGAGCGAGCGCGTCATCTCGCGCGCCGTGCTGTCCGCGCTCTCGGTCTCGCTCGCGGCCTCGCTGGCCATCTGGGGCTCGGCCGTCGCGGCGCCCTACGCCTTTCTCCCGGTGGAGCTCGGCCGCTGGTTCGGGACCGGAAGCTACGCGTTCGAGATCGTCCTGCTCGTCGATCGCCTGTCGGCGACGATGATGGTGCTCGTCTCGCTGATCGCGCTCACGGTCGGCCGGTTCTCGGTGGCGTACCTGCACCGCGAGCCAGGGTTTGCGCGGTTCTTCCTGCTCCTCGCGCTGTTCTCGACGGGCATGCTGGCGCTCGTGTCGGCGGGCACCGTCGACCTGCTCTTCGCCGGCTGGGAGCTCGTGGGCGTGACGAGCGTGCTGCTCGTGGCCTTCTTCCACGACCGCGAGGCGCCGCCGCGGGCCGCGGTGCGCGTCTACATCACCTACCGGCTCTGCGACGTCGGGCTGCTCGGGGGCGCGGTGCTCATGCACGATCTCGCCCGCTCCTCGCAGTGGGGCGTGGCGTTCGGCGGCGCCCCCTGGCCCGGGGCCGCCGCGTCGCTCGGCCCCGGAGCGGCCACGGCGATCGCGCTGTGCCTGTTCCTCGCCGCGATGGGTAAGAGCGCGCAGTTCCCGCTGGGGAGCTGGCTGCCGCGGGCCATGGAGGGGCCGACGCCCTCGAGCGCGCTCTTCTACGGCGCGATCTCGGTGCACGCGGGGGTGTACCTGATGCTGCGCGTGGCCCCGCTGCTCCAGCGCTCTCCGGCCGCGAGCGCGGTGATCGCCTGCGTCGGGGCGGCGACGGCCATCTACGGCACGATGGTCGGGCGCGTGCAGGCGGACGTGAAGAACGCGCTCGCGCACGCGACGATGACGCAGGTGGGGCTCATGTTCGTGGAGATCGGGCTCGGGCTCTACCGGCTCGCGCTCGTCCACCTGTTCGCGCACGCGTGCCTGCGCTGCCTCCAGATGCTGCGCGCCCCCTCGGCGCTCCGCGACGCGCAGGAGATCCGGGCCGCGCACGCCGGCGAGCCGCTGCCGCCCCTCGGGCTCGCCGCCCGCATGCTGCCGGCGGCGCTCGTGCGGCGCGCGTACTGGCTCGCCCTCGATCGCTTCCACCTCGAGGCGCTGCAGGAGCGGCTCGTCGCCGCGCCGCTGATGCGCCTCGGGCGCCTGCTCGACCGGAGCGAGCGCCGGTGGGTGGCGGCGCTGAGCGGCTGGCCCGAGCGCGCCGCCGCCGAGCCGGGGGAGCAGCCCGCGCGCGGGATCGAAGACGAGCGCGCCATGGCCTTCGAGCCTCCAGCGCGCGACACGAAGGGAGCGCGGACGTGAGCTCATTTCCGATCCTCGCGGCGCTCATCCTCACGCCGGCGGTCGCGGCGCTCGTCGCCTCCCGGGCGCGCAGCGACGAGGGCGCGCGCCGCGCGGCCGTCGTCGGCGGGGCGCTCACCCTGCTCCTCTCGGTGGTGCCGCTCGCGCTCTCGTGCGCCGGCGTCGCGCTCACCGCGGGGGGGCCCGCCCTGCCGCTGCTCGGGGCGCGCCTCCGGCTCGGCCTCGACGGCTACACCACCGCCCTGCTCCCGCTGCTCGGCTTCGTCCTGCTCGCCCTGGTCGCGGCGGGCCCGCGCGCCGCGCTCGATCGGCCCACCGCCGCGGCGCTGCTCGCCACGGGGAGCGCCATCCTCGGCGTGTTCTGCGCGCTCGACCTCGCGGTGCTCGCGGCGTCGTGGCTCGCCGCGCTCGTGCCGATCGAGCGCCTGGTGGCCAGGAAGGGCGCCCTGGACCCGCTCCTCCGGCGCACCTGCCGCATCTTCCTGCTGGGAGGCGCGGCGCCGCTCACCCTGGCGATCGGCGCCATGGCCGTGCTCGCCGCGCGCCGCGGAGCGGCCCTGCCGTTCGACATCGAGGAGATCTCGCGCGTCGGCATCCCCGAGGCGTGGCAGTCGCCGCTGTTCGCGCTCGTCGGGATCGCCGTGCTGATGCGCATGGCCGCCGTGCCGTTCCACGGCTGGCTGCCCGTGCTGCTCGAGCGGGGGCCGCTCGGCGTGACCGTCCTGCTCGCCGAGATGCAGGTCGGCGTCTGCGTGCTCCTGCGCGTCGGGGTGGCGCTCCTGCCCGCCGGCTGCGCCGAGGGCATGCCGATCCTCGCCGTCCTCGGCCTGGTGAGCGCGCTGCACGGCGCCGTGCTCGCGCTCGTCCAGACGGATCTGCGCCGGCTGCTCGGCTACCTCGTGGCGAGCCAGAAGGGGCTCGTGCTCCTGGGGATCGCCTCGCTGAGCCGGGAGAGCGTGAGCGGAGCGCTCCTCCAGACCGTCGCGTCGTCGATCGCGATCACGGGGCTCGCGATGGTCATCGGAGCGCTCGAGGCGCGCACCGGCACCGCCGACACGCGCGCGCTCGGCGGCCTCGTGGCCCGGACGCCGCGCATGGCCGCGTTCTTCTTCCTGCTCGCGTGCGCGGCGATCGGGATGCCGGGGGCGCTCTCGTTCGTGAGCGAGGATCTGCTCCTGCATGGAATTTTACACATTCACCCGGTGCTGGCGGTGCTGGCGCTGGCGGCGGCGGCGCTCAACGGGATCACGCTGTTCCGCGCGTTCCAGCGCGCCTTCCTGGGTCCGCTGGGGCGCGACCTGCGGGGCGCCTCGGTGGAGGCGCTCCTGTTTCGCGAGCGGGCGTTCCTGCTGGCGATGGTGGCGCTCACCGTGGTCCTCGGCGTGGCCCCGGCGCGGCTGCTCGCGCTGCACGAGCCGATGGTCGAGCAGGTGCTCCACGGCGCGGCCCGCGGCGCAGCGATGCGCGCCGGGGCGGCGAGGAGCCGCCGAGCCATCGCCGATGGCGGCCTGGGATCCCCGTCTGGGACGACGACCGTCGCGGAGGGCCCGGCGGACGAGCAGGGCGCGCCGCGGCCGGACGCGGCTCAGGTCAGGTAGCGCTCCCCCGAATCGGGCAGCACCGTCACGATCGTCCCGCGCACCTTGCGCGCGACCTCCAGGGCCGCATGGACGTTGGCGCCGGAGCTCGGCCCGACGAGGAGCCCCTCTTCGCGGGCGAGCCGCCGCACCATGCGGGACGCGCCCGCCTCCGTGACGGTGAGGATCTCGTCGATGAGCGAGCGCTCGAGGATCGCCGGCACGAAGCCGGGGCCGAGGCCCTGGATGCCGTGCGGGCCTGGGCCTCGACCCGAGAGCACGGCGCTGTTCGTCGGCTCGACGGCGCAGATGCGGACCGCGCTGCCCAGCTGCTCCCTGAGCACGCGCCCGCAGCCGGTCAGCGTGCCGCCGGTGCCCACGCCGACGACGAGCGCCGCGATGTCGCCGCCGGTCTGCGCGAGGATCTCGAGGCCGGTGGCGCGCGCGTGAGCGGCGGGGTTCGCCGGGTTCTGGAACTGCTGGCTCATCCAGGCGCCGGGGGTCGCCGCGCAGATCTCGGCCGCGCGGGCGACCGCGCCGGCCATGCCCTGGCCCTCGGGCGTGAGGACGATCTCGGCGCCGTACGCGCGGAGGATGTGCCGGCGCTCGACGCTCATGTCCTCGGGCATGACCACCACGCAGCGGTAGCCGCGCACGGCCGCGATCATCGCGAGGCTGATCCCGGTGTTGCCGCTCGTCGCCTCGACGAGGGTCGACCCTTTCCTGAGGGCCCCTTCGCGCTCGGCGCAGAGCACCATGCCGAGCGCCGCCCTGTCCTTGACGCTGCCGCCCGGGTTCATCGACTCGAGCTTGCCGTAGATGACGCCGCCTCCCTCGGGCGAGATCCGGGCGAGTCGGACGAGCGGCGTGCCGCCGATGAGCGCCAGGGCGTCCGGCACGACCGGGCCGACGCGCAGGGGGGCAGCGGGCAGGGGAGCCGAGCACTCGCCGGGAGCGTCGGGCGGGCTCGGCGGGGCGTCGCCCGGGGCTCGAGGGGTCGACATGACGCCAGTGTACACGTGAACAGGGCATCCTAGAGGATGCCCGGGGGTCGACGGGGGCTCCTCGGCCGTCCTCTCGGCTTGCCGAGCACCCGCTCGCGCCAGCGCTCGAGCTCGGCCCTCGGCCGCGTCGAGGCGGGCGACGGCCGGCGCCGGCAGCCCGCCGGAGCGAGCCCTAGATCGAGAGCTCCGACAGCACCCCGTAATGATCCGAGGCGGCGACGCCGTCCTCGAGCTCCTCGAAGACGACCCGCGACGAGAGCGGCTTGCCCCGCCCTTGCTTGTCCGGGCCCCGGACGAAGACGTAGTCGATGCGGCGCGGGTACTCGTTCGTGATCGCCGCGAACGGGTTCCGCACGGGATCGAAGGTGAACCCGGGGCCCTTGCCCGTCTGATCGAAGGTGTCGGCGAAGTACACGCTCTTCTGGTTCAGGGCGTGCAGCCCCTTCATGAATCGGATCTCCGTGGACTCGGGCTGAGCGTTGAAGTCGCCGACCACGATGGGCGGCAGGCCGTCCATGGGCGCCTCGCGCAAGACGACCTCGGCCACGGCCGCGACCTGCGCCTCGCGCACGGCGCCGTGGTGGAACTTCCAGTTCAGGTGGGTGACGAAGAACGGGATCACGCCGCGAGGCGACGCGAGCTCGGCGAGCAGGATCGAGCGCTTCTCGTCGGTCTCGCCCGTCGGCAGGGGGAACGCCTGGCTCCGCCGGATCGGCCAGCGCGACAGCACGGCGTTGCCGAAGAGCACGCCGCCGCCGAGGTCGTGCGCGGCGCCGAACGCGGCCTCGTAGCCGAGCCCCTCCGCGATGTCGTCGGCCAGCGACCGGCCCTCGTACGACAGCACCTCCTGGAGCCCGACCACGTCGGGGTCGAGCTCGCGAACGCCCTTCCGGATGAGGCCGAGGCGCGCCTCCCACGGGTCGTGGCGGTTCCAGATGTTCAGGGTGAGCACCCGCAGGCAACTCTGGGCAGCCGCGCCGGAACCGCCGTGCACGGCGCCGCCGGCCCCGGTGCCTTCTCGAGGACGAACCATGCCGACGGGCTACGCCAGCTGCGCGTCCGAATCCAGCCGTGATACGAAGGGCTCGGCGCAAGCCGCTCCCTTCCGGCGCGGAAGGGCGACCTTGACCGGGAGAACCCTGAATGATCGCGAGTGCTCCTCGAAGGGGGCGGCCTGGAACGGCCTCCTTCCGATCTCGAACCCCGCTCCGCCTGGCCGAAAGCCTCCTCCTGCTCGCGCTGCTCGCCGGCTGCGACAGCAAGATGGAGCCCAAGGAGTGCGACAAGCTCCGCGGTGACGCCTTCGAGATGGTGAACAAGGCGCAGCACTGCAACACGGACGTCGACTGCCGCCAGAGCGAGTGGCCGGGCTGTGCGAAGCCCATCAGCAATGCGACCTCCGACAAGATCAAGCCCCTCGCGGAGAGCTACAAGACGGGCCAGTGCGAGGAGCCCAAGGTCGACTGCAAGAGCCCGCCGCAGTCCTACTGCAAGCAGGGGCTCTGCGTGCACCGCGAGATCGGCGCCCCGGAGGGGGCGGGCAACACGCCCACCGACCAGATCCAGATCCAGTGATCGCGGCGGCGTCGCCCGACCGCGAGCCCCGCGCGTCGGTACGCGCTTGACGCGCGCACCCGCAGAGGCCACGGACGCGGCCGTGAGCGAAGGCTTCTATCGCGGCAAGCGGGCCGTCGTGACCGGCGCCGGCGGGTTCATCGGCAGCCACCTCGTCGAGGCGCTGGTCCGGGAGGGCGCGCGCGTGCGGGCCCTCGTCCGGTACACCTCGGGCTCGCGGCGCGGGCACCTCGACCGGCTCCCCGAGGACGTCCTCGCGCAGGTGGAGGTCGTCCCCGGCAACGTGGAGGACGCGGGCGCGGTCCGGTCGCTCGTGCGCGGCGCCGACGTCGTGTTCCACCTCGCGGCCCTGATCGGCATCCCGTACTCGTACGTGGCCCCGCAGCAGTACGTCGCGACGAACGTGCAGGGCACGCTGAACGTCCTCGAAGCGGCGCGCGAGCACGGCGCGCGCGTGGTCCACACCTCGACGAGCGAGACCTACGGCACCGCGCGCTACACCCCGATCGACGAGGCCCACCCGCTGACCGGCCAGTCCCCGTACTCGGCCACGAAGATCGGCGCCGACAAGCTCGCCGAGAGCTACCACCTCTCCTTTGGCCTCGAGGTCGCGACGATCAGGCCGTTCAACACCTACGGCCCGCGGCAGTCGTCGCGCGCGATCATCCCGAGCGTGATGCAGCAGCTCGCCGCCGGGAGCGCCGCGCTCCGCATCGGGAGCACCGCGCCGGTGCGGGACCTCAACTTCGTGTCCGACACCGTCGCGGGCTTCCTCCTCGTCGGCTCGAGCGCGCGGGCCGTCGGGCAGACGCTCAACGTGGGGAGCGGGCGCGCCATCTCCATCGGCGATCTCGTCCGGCTCATCTTCGAGGTGACCGGCAAGCGCGCGGAGCTCGTGACGGACGAGGCCCGGGTGCGCCCCGACGCGAGCGAGGTGATGGTGCTGCTCGCCGATTTCCGCCGCGCCACGGAGCTCGTCGGCTACGCGCCCCGCGTGCCGCTCGAGGAGGGGCTCGCGCGCACGTACGCCTATGTCGAGCGCCACCTCGCCGAGTACCGGCCCCGCGAGTACGCGATCTGACGCACGACGCCGCGCCGTCCGGGCGCCTCACGCTCGGCTCTCCGGCGCGGCGCCGGCGGGGATGGATGGAACGCCATGTGGAAGATACCTCTCAGCGATCTCTCGTTCGGGCCTGAAGAAGCGGAGGCCGCGCGGCAGGTCGTCGCGTCGGGCTGGCTGACGATGGGGGAGCGGACGGCGCAGTTCGAGCAGAAGCTCGGCGAGGCGCTCGGCACCCCGAGGGTGCTCGCCGTGACGAACTGCACCGCCGCGCTGCACCTCGCGTACACGGCGCTCTCGGTGGGCCCCGGCGACGAGGTGATCTGCCCGAGCCTCACGTTCGTGGCGACCGCCAACGCCGCGCTCCAGTGCGGCGCGAACGTGGTGCTCGCCGACATCGTCGGCGACGACGACCTCGGCGTCGACCCCGCCGACATCGCCCGCAAGATCACCCCGAGGACGCGGGCGATCGCGGTCGTCCATTACGCCGGCTACCCCTGCGACATGGACGCGATCGCCGCGATCGCGGCCGAGCGGGGGATCGCCGTGGTCGAGGACGCGGCGCACGCGCCGCTCGCGAGCTACCGGGGCAGGGCGCTCGGGACGCTGGGCGACGTCGGCTGCCTGAGCTTCTTCTCGAACAAGAACCTCGCGGTCGGCGAGGGGGGCGCCGTGATCGCGAAGGACGACGCGCTCCTCGCGCGCATGCGGCTCCTCCGCGCGCACGGGATGACGACGCTGACCCTCGACCGGCACAAGGGGCACGCGTTCACGTACGACGTCGTGGCCGCCGGCATGAACTACCGCATCGACGAGATCCGCAGCGCCATCGGCATCGTGCAGCTCGGCCGGCTCGCGGCGGGCAACGCGCGGCGGCGGGCGCTCGTGGCGCGCTACCACGAGCGCCTCGCCGGCCTGCCGGGCGTCGGGCTCCCGTACCGCGACTTCTACGCGCGCGGGCTGGGCGAGAGCGCGCACCACATCATGCCGGTGCTCCTGCCCGAGGGCGCCTCGCGCGAGGCCGTGATGGAGGCCATGAAGGCGCGCGGCGTCCAGACGAGCGTGCACTACACGCCGATCCACCGCTTCTCGCACCACGGCGCCTCGGACCGGGTGCGCAAGGAGGGGCTCTCGCGGACGGACGCGATCGCGGGCCGCGAGCTCACGCTCCCGCTCCACCCGCGCATGCAGGACGCCGATGTCGACGCCGTGTGCGAGGCGCTCGCCGCGTCACTCCGGTAGGTACCGCTGCCGGTTCTTCTCGAACTCCTCCTGCGCCTCGGCGAAGTCGTCGCTCCTGCCGATGTCGAGCCAGTGGCCCCGGAAGGGGAAGGTGGCCACCTGCTCGCCGGCGTCGAGCAGCGCGTGCATGAGGTCGTCGAACCCGAACGGCCGGCCCTCCGGGATGAAGCGCAGCACGGAGCGGCTCATCGCGTAGATGCCCATGCTGACCCAGAACGTGTACGTGGGCTTCTCGCGGAACCCGACGACGCGCCCCTCGGGGCCGAGGTCGAGCACGCCCAGGTCGATCTTCGAGGCGCGCTCGCAGACGGCGACGGCGAGCGGCGCTCCGGCCGCCTCGCCCGTGCGGTGGAGCGCCGCGAAGTCGATGTCGCTGAGGATGTCGCCGTTCATCACGAGGAAGCGCTCCGGCAGGTCCCGCTCGATGACCCGGAGCGGGCCCACGGTCCCGAGCGGCGTGTCCTCGCGCTGGTAGGAGAGGCGCAGCCCGTACCGCCTCCCCTCGCCGACGACCGCCTCGATGAGGGCGGCCTGGTGGCCGACGCACATCACCACGTCGGTGACCCCGGCGTGCGCGAGCTGCCGGAGGAGGATCTCGACGATCGTGTGATCGCCGATCGGCATCAGCGGCTTCGGGATAAGGGCGGTGTAGGGGCGGAGCCGGGAGCCTTTGCCGCCGGCGAGCACGACTGCCTTCATGCGGTGACGTATACCCACGCGCTGCTCGGACGGGGGACCATTCCGCAGAATTTCGCGCTCATCCGGCCCGCCGCGTCCTCTCCGATTGACTCTCTTACGGCTGCTCTTTAGTGATGGAGAGCGTCCCGCGGCAGGTCAGCCCCTGCGCGGCGCGATTCAACCTTCACAGGCGGCTTGGGCAGCAATCATGACGATGGTCCCCCCGTCCCGTACCCCCGGAAGGAAGCGCCGGAAGCTCGGATATCGCGGCAGCGGCACCTTCGCCATGTGCAGCGCCGGCCCGCACCCGGGCGGTCCGCTCTTCCGGCAGCTCTGCACGCTCGCCGACCGCTTCAGCGCGTGCCCGGACGACCCGGCCGCGGCGCAGATCGGGAGCGTGCTCTCCCTGCTCGCCTTCTACGCAACGAAGCCGAACGACCGGGATTTCCGGCTGTCGTTCGGCTCCTTCGTCATGGACCTCGCCCTCGCCGACGAGGAGCGCGCGCGGGCTCGGGCCGAGGGCGACGGGCCCGTCCCCTACCGGCGTCCGCTCCTCGCTCGCTGACCTCGGCTGCGATGAGCACGCGCGAATTACCGACGCGCCCCGCGGGGCGCAGCATGCGGACGGCCTCTGCCTCGGTCGTCCTGATCGTGAGCGCCAGCGAGCAGCTCGCGGAGCGTTGCCGCCGGCTGGTCTTCGTCGAGGGCGCCGACCTGCTCGCGTGCGATCTCGTGTCGCTGCGCGGGAGCGCGGCCTGGCTGAACCCGCTGGCCATCGTGATGACCCAGGACGTGCGGGCGTTCGATCCGGAGGGGTTCATCGAGCTGTCGCGGCGCATCGGCGCGGAGCTCGTCGTGCTCCCGTCCGAGAGCGTCTCGGACACGCAGCTCACCGCGATGATCACGGCGGCGCTGGACATCGCCCTGCGCCGCCGGACCGACTGACGCGATCGGGCCGCGCCGGCGATCGCGTCAGTCGCGCGGCGGGAGGACGTCGCCGGACCGGCTCGCCAGCAGGCACCCCTCGTCCAGGCCGAGCTTGCACGCCTTGGTGAACAGCTCGACCGACTTCGGTCCGTCGCGCTTCACGCCTTCGCCCTGCGCGTGGAGGTGCCCGAGCTCGACGCAGGCGGGGGCGTTGCCGCGCTCGCAGACGCGCTGGAACAGCGCGGCCGCGCGCCCGGCGTCGGCGCTCGCGCCCTGGCCGTGGAGGTAGGCCCTGCCGGCCGCGAGGCAGCCGAGGTTCGCGCCCGCGTGGCACGCGCGCGCGTGCCAGTAGAGCGCCGCCGCGTCCGCCGCGTCCGCCGCGTCGGCGTTCTCGGGGGGCGCGAGCCGATCGTGGTACGCGTCGCCGAGCCGCAGGCAGCCCCGCGCGCTCCCCTCCGCGCACGCCTCCTTGAACAGCCCCATCGCTCGCCCCACGTCGACCGAGACGATCGCGCCGCCCAGGTACATCGATCCGAGCGTCACGCAGTCCTCGATCTGGTGGTCGGTGCAGCCGTTCGTGCAGCCCACGAGATCGTCCCGCTCGCACGGCAGCCGGAGCGGCGGTGGGGCGGCTTCGGCCGGCGCCGCGGCGGGCGGCGTCGCCGCGGTGGCAGGCCGGAGGGGCCCCGCGGCGTGGCGCGGCGTGATCGTGGCCGCGCCGCCGCAGCCGCAGAGGAGGAGCGCGCCGAGGAGCGCCTGGGCGAGTTCACGCACGTGCATCCTCGAACTCATGACACACCGGTCGCCCTCTCCCAACGCCGCCCGCGGAGGCGTTTGCCCCGGACGCGCCGGGGGCCGGGGCGCGCCGGGGGCTGGTCCCCCGCCGGGCCTCGGTGTAGACGGATCCGATGCCGCTCATGAGCCCTCCTCCGCTGCAAACGCTTGACGAGCCCAACCTCGAGGCGCTCGTCGAGCTGATGTTCCTCGCGGCGTTCGCCGACGGCGAGTTCAGCCAGGAGGAGAAGGTGCATTTCGCGCGGAGCGTGGAGTCGCTCACGGACCGGCGGATCCCTCAGAGCACGATGGACGAGCTCATCCGTACCGTGGTGGAGCAGCTCCAGAAGGAGGGCCGCGCCGCCCGGCTTGCGTCGCTCAAGGAGCGGCTCGCCACCCCGCAGGCCCGGAAGGTCGCCTTTTTCCTGGCCGCCCAGGTCGTGGTCTCCGACGGGATCGTCAGGACCAGCGAGCGCGAGCTCCTGCTCGACGTCGCCGCGGCGCTCGAGCTCGATCAGACCGAGGCCGCGGACGTCCTGCGGAAGCTCGCGGCTTCATGAGCGTCCGGCCGGTCTCGGCGCGCTGCGCCCGGGCCGTCCCGGGGGTCTGCTCGGCCGCGGGGGCGCGCTCCAGGGCGGGGCGAGCGCCGCGGGGTGAACGGGCGCCGTCGTTTTCGGTTACGATGGCGTCGCCGTGACCTGGTCCTCGACTGGCAGTTTCCTGATCCCGTTTCCGGTGCCGGGCTCAGCGCTGACCTCCACCCGGGGCACGTACATGATCGGGGCGCTCATCGGCGACGGCCAGTATGGCTCGGTGTACGAGTGCAGCGGGCCGTTCGACCAGGTGTACGCCCTGAAGATGCTGCGGCCGGCCAACAAGCCCTACCAGGTCGTCAAGGAGGAGTGGTCGCGCGAGATGCTCCGCCTGGAGAGCTTCCGCCACCCGAACATCGTCTACATCCACGACGCGTTCGAGGTGAACTACCTCTTCTACCTGGCGCTCGAGCGGTGCGACACGAGCCTCCGGGCGCTGCTCGGCACCCCGTTCCAGCCGCCCTTGCTCCTGGAGCTCGCGCGCCAGCTCCTGATGACGCTGCAGTACCTGCACGACAACGGCGTCGTGCACGCCGACCTGCACGCGGGCAACGTGCTCATCTCCCAGCTTGACCACAGGCCGCTCGTCAAGCTCACCGACTTCGGCGTGGCCCACCAGCTCGACGGCGTCACCCGCTGGTTCCGCCCGCAGGTCGCGAACCCGAAGATCCTCGTGCCCGAGCTCGTGACGGCGGGCTACACGACGACGCAGAGCGACCTCTACCAGCTCGGGCTTCTCATGTACCAGATGCACACCGGCCAGCCGGCCATCGACGTGAACGCCCCTTACGAGGAGATCACGCGGCAGATCGCCGAGGGGACCCCGCGGCAGAAGGCCGAGGCGCTCGGCACGCCGCTGAGCCAGGTGGTCGCCAAGCTGCTGCGCCGCCGCGACGCTTACCGCTATTTCTCCGCGCGCGACGTCTGGGACGACCTGCGTCAGCTCCGCTGGACGTAGCGCGCTCTCCGCTGCGCCCGCGGCGCGCTCCGGGCTACACCTCCCTCGCGTCGCCCGCGGCGCACCTCGTCTCCCTGGGCGCCTCCTTACTTCTTGGCCGGCGCGGCTGCGTCGTTCGGGGCGTCGCCGATGCCGAGCAGCTCGATGTCGAAGACGAGCGTCGCCTTGCCCGGGATCTTCGGCGGGCTGCCCGACTCGCCGTAGGCGAGGGGCGAGGGGATCGTGAGCTTGCGCTTGCCGCCCACCTTCATCCCGACCACGCCCAGGTCCCAGCCCTTGATGACCTCCGTATTGCCGAGGGTGAACACGAACGGCTCCCGGCCGACGGAGGAGTCGAACTCGGCGTTGGTCTTGAGCAGGCGCCCTGTGTAGTGGACGCGGACCTTGTCGCCGTCCTTCGCCTCCGGGCCGGTGCCCACGACGGTGTCTTCCTTGATGAGGTCGGCGGGCTCCGGCTCGGCGGGCTTCACCTGCGGCACGGCGCTGCCCGGCGGCAGATCCGGTTCGGGGACCTTGTCCTCGCAGCCCGCGACCGGACCGAGGAGGACAGCGCAGGAGAGGGCGAGGACGATTTGGATAGGCTTCATGCCGCCACCTCTTACGCACCCCGCGCGGCCCGATCAACGGTCTCCCGCCGCGCCCGGGTCCCGGGGGCGGGCCGGGTTTCCGTTGCGGCGCTCCGGCCCGCGCGGTTAGGGTGCGGCCACCTTGGCTCGTGCGTTCTCCGTCGCTGCCCTGGCGATCGCCGAGGGAGGCGCCAATGCCGTCGGCGCCGTGCGCTTCACCTGCGCCGAGACGGAGCTCGAGGTCGAGCTGGTCCGTGTCGCCGGCTACGCCGAGGGGTTCGCCCTGGGCGCCGTGGCGGCGCCGGTCCGCTTCGGGGTCCCCTACACCGCGATCCGTGGCCTCTTCCGTCGCGGCAAGGCGCTCTGCGTGGCGCTCGATCCGTCCGCGTGCTCGCCGCACAACTGCTTCGTCCTCGCGCGCTTCGAGGGCGATCTCCCCGGCGTGCCCGGCGTGATCTCGCCGGCGGCGATGGAGGCGATGGAGAGCGCCTACCGCGCGCGCCTCCGCGCCCGCGCGGCGAGCTGGATCGCGCCGGCGCCGGTCGGCGTGCTCGCGGCCGGCCTGTCCCCCGACTATCTCGCGAGCGGCCCGCTCGGCACCGCGTCGCTCGCGCTCCTCGTCGGGCTCGCGACCTGGCTCGCGCTGCGCTTCGCCGCGCGGCTCGTGACCTGGGGAGGCCTGCCCTCGGATCGCCTGCGCGACGCGCTCGTGGCGGAGCTGTCGCGCCGCATGGGCTTCGCGTCGGACCGCCTCGCGGCCTCGACCCCCGACGCGCCGGCCGCGCCCGTGTTCGCGCCCCGGCCGACGCCGCTCGGCGCGCAGCCCGGGCGTGAGCGCGGCGGTGAGGACGGGTTCGACGCCCTCCCGCTCCGGGCCCGCGTGCTCGTGCCCGCGGCGCTCGCCGTGGTCGGCATCGTGGCCACGATGGCGTTCGTGCAGCGGTTCGCGGCGCCCCGCGACCTGCCTCCGGCCGAGCGGCGGGCGGCGCGCGGCGTCGGTCCGACGGCCCGCGGAGCCGCCGCAGCGCTCCTCTCGAGCGAGGCCCGGGAGCGCGCCGAGCCGTCGTTCCCGCACTGCCTCTGTGACCGCGCCGACTCGCCGCTCTGGCGGCAGGGGGTGCCGATCCTCAGCGTGCTCGGCTCGACCGGGCCCGACGATGGCGCCGGGGTGATCGCGCCGATCCTGCGGCGAGACCGGGCGGAGGACGACGAGGCCGCCGCGGAGCCGGGCGAGACCGGCGTGGAGCCGGCCGATGCCGGCGCCGAGCCGGCCGATGCCGGCCGCGATGGGGGCGGGCGCCCGCCGCGGCCGGCGCGTGGCCGCTACGATTTCGAGCTCGCGGTCGTGAACAACAGCGGCGCTCCCGTGAGCGACTTCCGCGTGCTGCTCACGTTCGCGCGGCGCGATCGCCGCGACGAGCGCGCCGGGATCACCGAGCGCGGTCTGTTCTGGGAGGGCGCGCTCGGGCCGGGGCGCGCGGTGAAGTGGCACGTCGAGGCGCCCGGGACCGAGGTCAAGATCGAGCCGGGGGTGACGGGCCTGCTCGACGGCGAGACCGGGGTGGCGTCGCCTGACGCGTTCTTTGAGCTGACGCGCGCGCGCTACCGCGTGGTGCGCATCCACGCGGCGATGATGCTCGCCTGGCTCCGCGACCCGCGCGCCCGCGACGCGCTCCTGTCGCTCCTGCCCGCCGCGTCCGGGGAGGAGGAGAAGCTCGGGCGGATCCGGCGTGCGACGGCCGACGTCGTCCCGTGCTCGGTCGCGGTGGAGGAGGGACGGCTACGCGCGTGCCTCTTCAACGGCGGCGTGGCTCCGCTGCGGGGCGTCACGCTGCGCGAGGTCGCGGCGGGCGAAGGAGGGGCGCCGCGTGCCTGGCCCATCGCGGCGACCTTGCCGGTCCACGAGGGGGTGGAGGTGACGCTGCCCCTCGAGGGGAGCGCGGCGCCCGAGGAGCTCGAGGTGGTGCCGCAGGGCCGCTGAGACGATGATGAGGGGATGAAGAGAGGCTTCCGGGCCGCGCTCGCCCTGGTCGCGGCGCTCGCGGCCGCGCTGGCGCAGCTCGCCGGGGCCCGCGAGGCCGCCGCCTGGGCGCCGCTCGATCTCGAGGTCGTCCCCCGCTGGAGCGCGCTTCCGGTCCGTTACCACATCCATCACAAGACGATCCCGGGTCCGCTCTCCGGCTTCGCCGCCGCCGGCATCGAGGCCGGGTTCGCGGCCTGGTCGAGCCCCGCGTGCACGGCGTGGGAGACCGAGCTCCTCGGCGACACGGACGCCGGCTACGACTTCGACGACGGCAAGAACGTGTTTCTCTGGCTCAGCGACAGCTGGCCTGCCGAGCTCGGTCGGACCGACTCGGTGATCGCGATCACGATGCCGGTCTGGGGTACCGACAGCGTCATCGACGACGCGGACATGGTGTTCAACAACGTGGGCTTCTGCTGGGACGACGCCGGCGAGGGCGACTGCATCGATCTGCGGTCGATCGCCACCCATGAAGAGGGGCATTTCCTTGGCCTCGGCCACTCGAACGTGCGCGGCGCGACGATGCTCGGGACCTACCGGGGCGGCACGTCGGCGCGCACCCTGGAGGACGACGACATCGAAGGGGTCTGCGCGCTGTATCCGATCGGCGGGACGACCGTCGCGAGCTCGGGCGCCGGCTCGGGCGGCGACGCCGGCTGGGGCGGCGGCGCCGGCTGGGGCGGCGGCGCCGGCTGGGGCGGCGCGGCGCCGGAGACCGAGGACGGGCCGAAGAGCGGCGGCGTGGACGAGACCGAGGGCGACGCCGGCTGCTCCTGCTCGGGTGGCGGCCGGCAGCCGGGGGCTCCTGGAGCGCTGCCGCTCGCCGCGCTCGGCGCGCTCCTGTCGCGCCGGCGCCGGGGAGCTCGGCAGGCTCCGCGCGAGCGGTAGCAGGGCCGGGGCAGGAGAGCGGGCGCCCCGCGTTGGCGCGCGGACGGGCCCGCTTTACAACCCAGCGCAGCCGGGGCAAACGTGCCGCCATGCCCGAGCCGAGCACCGCAGCATTCGAGGCGGAGGTCGCGCGTGCCCTCCGCTCTCTTGAGGTCGATAGCTCCGTTCCCGCACTCGATCCGCTCGGCGATCCAGCCGGCGCGGCGCGCGCTTTCGCGGCGGAGGGCGACGGCGCGCCGTTGCTCCTCCGCGCGGCGCCGGAGCTCGGCGCGCCGCAGCGCGACAAGGACGCGCGCTTCGGCCCGGCGCCGCGCGACCCCGTCTGGCTCCGGATCGAGCGCGGCGCGAGCGCCCTCCGGCTCGCGCCGCTGCGGCTCGCGGGCGCGGCCGGCGGCGCGGGTGGGGCAGGGGAGGGCGCGGCCGAGTCGCGCGATGCCGTGCGCGTCGAGGTGACCGCCGAGCAGCGTCCATGCTGCGCCGCCCCCACGTGCACGCGCGAGCGGACCCACGTTGCCGTCTGGCTCGCGCTCGCCCCGCCCGTGCCAGCGCGCCCCGGGGCAGCCCAGCGCCTGCTCGTCGCCGAGGCGCAGGACCTCGATCCCGGCCGGGCGGAGGCGCTCGTCGAGGCGGTGGCGGCGCCGCTCGCGGCCGCGCTGCGCCTCCCGCTGGCGACGGCGCGCGGGGCCGAGCCGCCCGGCGCCATCGCCCCGCGGCCCCTCCCGGAGGTTGCGCCCGCGCCCGCGCTGACGGCCGCCGCGCTGGCGCGGTTCGCGATCCGGAGCGAGGGCGAGCTCCTCGTCGTGCGGGACCACGCGAGCCAGGGACCGCGCGCGGCCGCGACCCGCAACGCGCTCATCGGCGCCGTGCTGCTCGTCGCCGCGCTCGCGCTGTGGATCCAGACCATGCGGAGCGCCTCCGCGGGCGACAGCGGCATCGCGATCGGCGTCGGCAGCGCCGCCGCGCTGCTCTCGCTCGCGGGCTACGCCTTCCTCGGCGTCGCCCGGTTCTCGTCCCGGTATGCGGCGCGCTCGGTCCCGGTGGCGTCGTTCGGTCCGGGCCGCTTCGTCGTCGCCCCCTGGGTGAGCCGCACCGGCGCGATCGACCTGCGCCCCGAGGGCAGGCTCGGGGCCGCCATCTCCGCCGGGGAGGTCCACGGCGTCGGCGTGCAGCCCCGCGGCGACCGCTTCGCGGTCGAGATCGAGAGCGACCACGGCCCCATCGACGTCCTCCTCACCGACCGCGAGGACGTCGCGCGCTACTGGCGCGACGCCATGGATCGCGCCGTCGCGTCGGTCCGCCACCCCGGCGGCCCTTCCGCCAAGCAGCGCCTCCGCGCGCGCTCCCAGGCGCAGCCGTCCACCGCGGCCAGCTGAGCCGCGGCTGGGCTGTCGCGAGGTCGCGCTCATCGGAGGCGAGGCGTACCTGCCCGCTTGCGCGTCGCCTGCCTCCATGTAATGAACACGTTCAGTGAACGCGTTCACTCAAAAGCCTGGCCGCCGTGACGCCCAGAGGGACGCGACGCGCGCCCGGATCCTCGAGACCGCGCGCGACCACTTCGAGCGTCACGGCTTCGAGGCGGCGAACGTCCGCGCCATCGCCGCGGACGCGGGTGTCGCCGCGGGCACGGTCCTCCTCCACTTCGCCGACAAGCGCGACCTGCTCCACGCCGCGCTGTTCGACGACCTCGCCGCCACCGCGGCCGAGGCGGTCCGCGACGACGAGCCCGGCACCCTCGAGCAGCGGATCCACCGGCTCGGGGCCGCGTTCTTCGCGTACTACGCCCGCAGGCCGACGCTGTCGAAGACGCTGCTCCGCGAGGCGCTCTTCGCCGACCCGCCGTGGCAGGCGCGCTTCACCGAGCAGGTCGCCGCGGTGCACGGCCGCGTCGTCGCGCTCTTCAACGCCGCCCGCGCGCAGGGGGAGGTCGCCGACGACGCCGACGCCGCGCTCTTCGGCGTCGCGTTCTTCTCCTTCTACTACTTCGCGCTGATCGCGTGGGTCCAGGGCGCGCACCCGTCGCCCGTCGCCCTGCTCGATCGGCTCGTCGCTCAGCACCTCTGCGGCCTCCGCCCCGCAGCCAATGTCAGGAGGGCTCGATGACGTCATCCATCATCTTTCGCAGTCCAGAGGCGCGCGCGCGCATCGCCGCGTGGTTCGAGCGGTTCCGCGAAAAGGTCCCGGTCCCGGCCCGAGCGCGCGAGGTCTCGACCCGCTTCGGCGCGACGCACGTCCTCGTCGCCGGCCCCGAGCACGCCCCGCCGCTCGTCTGCCTGCACGGCGCGCTCGCGAGCTCCGCGCATCTCCTGCCCGAGCTCGGCCCGCTCCTCACGCGCTATCGCGTCTATGCGCCCGACGTCATCGGCCAGTCCGTCAAGAGCGCCGACGTCCGCCTGCCGCTCGACGGCCCCGCCTACGCCGAGTGGCTCACCGACGTCCTCGACGCGCTCGGGCTCGCGCGCGCCCACCTCCTCGGCGTGAGCTGGGGAGGCTTCGTGGCCCTGCGCATGGCCCAGATCGCGCCCACCCGCATCGATCGGCTCGTCCTGATCGTGCCGGGCGGCCTCGTGTCCGGCCCGGTGTGGCAGGGCCTCACGCGCGTGGCCATCCCGATGGCCCTCTACCGCGCGTTCCCTTCCGAGGAGCGGCTCGCGCGCCTCCTCTCCGGGCTGTTCTCCACGCACGACGACCTGTGGGGCCCCTACTTCGGCGACGCGGTGCGGAGCTACCGGCTCGACATGCGGGTGCCGCCGCTCGCCACGCCGGAGGCCCTCGCCGGCTTCGCGCGGCCCGCGCTCGTGTTCGGCGCCGACGACGACGTGAGCTTCCCCGGCGCCAAGCTGCTCGCGCGCGCGAAGGTGCTCCTGCCGCGCGCCGAGGCCGAGCTGCTCGAGGGGTGCCGCCACTCGCCCCCCACCGACGACGCCTTCCGCGCGCGTCTCGGCGAGCGCATCGCGCGCTTCCTCGGGCCCGACGCCGCGTCGCCCCGGCTCGCCCCCCAGGCCGGGTGAGTCACCCCTTCCGCGCGCCGGCTAGCGACACGCAGATCCGCGATCGCGACGATCCGACGGCTGCTGACGTAGCGGGCGCTGCTCGGGAAATTGCATCGACAGTGGAATCCGCCCGGGCAGCGCGGCCGGTGCGCGCCGGCCGGTAGTGCATGCAGGACGGCAACGACCGCTCTCGACGACCGGCAGGCGATCGGGGTAAAATTTTTTGTGCATGACCGTTTCCACTGCGTCTCAGGAAGAAGTCGAGGCCGGACAGCTTGCGCGCAGGCGTGCGCTCCTTTTTGAGCGGGCGCCGCTTGCGATCGTCCAGTACGGCATGGATCTCACGATCGAGGACTGGAACGGTGCGGCCGAGCGCCTGTTCGGCCATGCGCGTCACGAGGCGCTCGGCCGGCGCGTGGACGAGCTGTTGCCGGCGTCCGGCGACCCCGATGCGTGGCGGCGGCTCCTCGCGGAGGACGGCGCGGCGCCGCGGGTGTGGAGCCACGTCAGCAAGGGCGGCGGCGTGGCGTACTTCGAGTGGCGCCACGAGCGCCTCCTCGACGAGCGCGGCGAGGTCAGCGGCGTCGGGGTGTTCGGGCAGGACGTGACGGAGCGGAGCGAGCAGCTCCGCCGCCACCAGCAGAAGGAGGTGATCCTGCGGACCGTCACGCAGACGCTGCCGATCGTCGTCTGGGCGATCGACGCGGAAGGGATGTTCACGTTTCACGAGGGCAAGGGGGTCGACGGCGCGGGGCTCCAGGAGGGGGAGCACCTTGGCCACAACGTGTTCGAGCTCTACGCCGGCTCGGAGGGCGTCGACGTGCTGCGACGAGCGCTCGCGGGCGAGGCATCCCATTCGCACTCCGCGACGCACGGGGTGTTCTGGGAGAACTGGGAGATCCCCGTCCGCGACGAGCGAGGAGATGTGTACTCGGTCGTCGGCGTCACCCTCGATATCAGCCAGGCGAAGAGCACGGAGCAGGATCTCCGGACCAAGCTGGAGCTCATCGAGCGGCAACAGCAGGTCATCCGCGACCTGTCGACTCCCATCATCCAGGTGTGGGAAGGCGTGCTGACCTTGCCGATGATCGGGGTCCTCGACAGCCAGAGGACCGCGGAGGTGATGGATACCCTCCTCGAGGCGATCGTGCGCACGGGCGCGCGTTACGCGATCCTCGATCTCACCGGCGTCGACATGGTGGACACGAAGACGGCGAGCTACCTCCTCGATCTGGTCGGCGCGATCCGGCTCCTCGGCGCCGAGGGCATCGTCACGGGCATCCGGTCGAACGTCGCCCAGACCATCGTGAGCCTCGGCCTCGATCTGGACAAGATCACGACCCTCGGCAACCTCCGCGCCGCGCTCCAGCACTGCATTCGCCAGATGAACAAGGAGGCGGCGGCTCACGCCACGCGATCGATCGCCCCCTGAACGCCCTCCTGCTTGGAGCAGTGCGCACAGCAGTAGAACGCCCCGCCGGCCTCGATGCCGTGCCCGACGATCCTGCAGGCGCAGTGGGCGCACACTGGCGCGAGCTTGTGAATCGCGCACTCGAAACAGTCGAACGTGTAGGTCGTGCCGCCCACCATGATCTGGAAGGCCTTGTCGTAGCTGTTGCCGCAGCAGTCACACGTGTTCATGAAAACCTCTCGATGGTTAGGGGATGACGTTACGCCGCGCTGAAAGCGGAGCCGGCCCTCGCGATCACACCGGGCTCCCTGGGCGGCTGCCCCGGCGCCGGCGGGTCTTCGATCTCCGGAGAGGGCTCTCCGGGCGCGGGAGGCGGGGGCGGGGGATCCCGACGCGCCGGCTCGCCCGGATCCGGGTCGCGCCGCGGCGGCTCGCTCGGCGCAGGATCCTGCACCGGCGGACCCGGTTCGGGATCACCGACCGGCGCGGGGCTGGGCGTTCCTCGGGACGGGGGCGCATTCACCGGCATGAAAGGTCCTCTCCTCGCGCGTCCTGCGTTGAGCTCGGTTTGACGCGATGCAAACAAGGCTGCATGAACCGCGCCACGAGCGCTTCCGAGCGGAGCGCCTCGACGGGGCGACGCGCTGCGCCCACCGTGGCTCGCCGTGGGCCCCGAGGGCGCGCATTCCTGTCACACTGAGGCGCCGCTGCAGGCCGCCGCGAGCGGGCCGGATGGGCCCGCCCGGCGACCGGGGGCGCTTCACTTCGGGAGGAAGTCGAGGAGCTGCCCGAGCGCCTTGGTGAGGCTCGCGGCTTCCAGCACGTCCGGCAGCACAAGCACGCCGAGCACGCTCAGGCCGATGCCCATCAGCGAGCCCCCGGCGATCACGCCCGCGCAGATGGCCTCGGTGTTCTCGGCGGCGAGCGCGTACCAGGGCCGCTTGACCGGCGCGGGGGGCGCCTCGGTGAGCCCGCCGGGCCCGGTCGCGCTCAGCCGCGCTTCGCGCTCGTTGTGCTCGCGCGTCCTGTGCCATGTCGCGGCGCGCCGCTCGATGAGCCAGAAGAGGAACGAGCCGAGGAACATCGACCAGATGTCGGTGAAGTTCAGGATGAACGCGAGCCCGAGGGCGACCGCGGAGAGGGGGAATCGGTTCTTCGTGATCTGCTTCGTGACCTCGACGACGACGCCGACGATCGCCCCGACCACCACCGCGGACTTGGCGGTCGGGTGGAGGAAGTCGATCCCCTTCATCAGCACCTCGGCGACGGCCTTCCAGGTGAGCGCGCTCGGGACCGGCAGCCTCTCCGTCCCGTAGCGCCCGATGTCCCCCTGGATGAGCACGAGATACCAGACAGGCACCGAGAGCACGAGCCCCGCGACCGCCCCGAGCACGTGCCCCAGCGCCTGGTGGCGCGGCTTGCCGCCGAGCATGTAGCCCGGCTTGATATCCATCAAGAGGTTCGCCGTGTTGCTCGAGACCTCCGCCGTGATCCCGGCCGTCATCAGGTTCGTCGTGATGTTCTTCGGCGCGAGGACGCCGTACGTGAGCTGCGTCAGCTTGCCGAGCGCCCCGACCGGCGTGATCGCCGTCATGCCCGTCGAGTTGACGGCGATGAGCGAGAAGATGAACACGAGCGGGATCGCGAGCACCCCGAGCCACCAGGAGATGCCGAACCAGAGCTCCCCGAGCACGACGACGACCAGGCCGACGATGGGGATGCCGATGATCGACAGCTTCACCGGCAGCTCGATGTCCGCGAGCACGTCCCTCGCTCCGCCCTTCTTGGAGAGGCCCCGGAACGCGTCGAGGATCACCTTGGGCTTGGAGAAGAAGGCGTAAAGCGAGGACGTCGTCATGCACGCGACGCCGCCCCAGAGCGCCCAGAGCGTGATCTGCCCGAACCCGTAGTGCCCGTTCCTCGGCAGGATGATCCCGTGCTGGATCAGGAGGGGGGCCAGGATCCAGTAGTTGAGGACCCCTCCGAGGAGGAGCGACGCGCCGGTCCGGATGCCCATCAGGCCGCCTGTGGCGACGAAGATGATGCTTGTGTCGAAGCGGATCGTGAGCTCGTTCAGGGGGATGCCCCGGATCGCCGGCGAGACGCCCCCTCGCTTGAGCAGGTCGGCGAACCAGCCGTGATAGAAGAGCTCGTCGTAATAATGGGGGATGCTCTTCAGCGCGAAGAGCGCGCGCATCACCTTGTCGTCGCGGAGGAGCTCGAGGGCGGCGCTCGCGAGGCCGCCGCCGAGGAGGAGCTTCGCCTTGAAGAGCCCCTCCTTCGCGTCGCTCTCGTGCAGCGCGTCCATGACGACGCCGGCGGCCATGCCCTCGGGGAAGGGGAGCTGCTCGTCGTTGATGAAGCGCTTCTTCATCGGGAACGCGAAGAGCACGCCGAGGATGGCGAGGATGAACATCCAGATCATCGCCCGGCCCATGGGGATGATCGTGGTCGTGACCATCGAATAGGCCGCGAGGCTCGTGAAGAGCGGCGCGTTCATGTATCCGGCCGACGTCGCGATGGACTGCATCGCGTTGTTCTCGAGCACGGTCATGTCGCGGCCGAGGCCCAGCCTGGAGAGCACCTTGAAGAGCCCGAAGGCCAGGATCACGCTCGTGATCCCGACCCCGAGAGACCAGCCGGTGCGCGCGCCGATGTACAGGTTCGTGAGCGAGAGGAACGCGCCGAGGAGCATGCCCGTGATCGCCGAACGCCACGTGAGCTGAGGCATGTCGCCGCGGTAGACGTTCTTCAGCCACCATGTGTCCTTCTCTTCGAGGGACATGGTGTGAATCTGCTCGGGCGTGAGCTGCTTGATGGCCATCCGGCGACCTCCGCGCACCTTGTACCATGGTGAGCGACGCCTCGTGCAGCTCTTCGCCGCGCGCCCCCGCGCCGCGCCCAGGACTCTGCGGCAGCGACGGAATTGCTGGTCTCGTGTCGTGAAGCCCGCTCAGTCGCTATCGCGAGCGCTGCCGGCGAAGGCGTCGTCCCGGTTGGCGAAGAGCACGTTGAACGTGGTGAGCGTGCCGTAACAGCCGGTGATGTACGCCTGGAGCTGGACCTTCTCTGCGTCGGTCAGCCCCTCGTGCGCGTTGATCTTCTGCTCCAGCACGCGGAGCTTGTCGCGCAGCATGACGATCTTGTGGAAGAACACGTCGAGCGGGATGCGCTTCTCGGACGTGCCCTCCTTCCCTGGCCGGAGGACGATCTCCCCGCCTTCCCAGCGGCCACCCATCTCGGCGCGGCCGACGCCGAGCTCCTCGGACAGCACCTCGCGCAGCACACGACGGAACTCGTCGATATCCATGTCGATGTCGATCTCCCTTGGCAGCGGCGAACGGAGGGGCTGCGGCGCGGCTCCGGGACGGCGCTCCGGCAACGGCGAGCGCTCGACCGGCCGCGACCTGCCGCCCGAGCCGCGCGGCTGACCTGCGGCCCGGGGAGGAGGAGGCGGCGGCGGCGCGCCCCTGGCCCGATAGCGGCCGCACGTCGCGGTCGCCTTGATCGGCGGCGGGTACACCTCGAGGGCGCAGTCGCCGACGCGACCGCGCACTGGATCCTCATGCACCCGGGTGTATGCCGCGCAGCTTCCGCACCGGCCCGCGTAATCGTTCACGGCGGCGGCACTGTACCAGCTTTGCGTGCGTCCGGGGGGCGCATTGTCGGCGCAGGGTCGAGCTTGCCAGCGACGCCGCGCTCCGGCCGGGATCCCGCGCGCGCCGTCCGGGCCGGCTCACCGCCCGCGCCGCCGCTCCCTCGCCGGCCGCCGGCCCGTCGTGCGCCGCAGCCGCGTCGCGGGGCTTCAAGTCCTACCAGGCGGGCTCAGCCATGTTCACGGGCGAGCTGCGCCCGCCGCCTGGCCAGCCACGCCCGCGCCTCCGCCTCTTCGTTGGCGAAGTGGGCGGCGACGTCGACCCCCGTGGCGAGCGCATAGCCCCGGAGAACCAGCTCGGTCATGACCCTCCCCGTGAAGGTCACGCGGTAATAGACCACCCCGCGGATGGGCGGCACCCTGCCCGATTCCTTGACGACCCTTTTCCGGGACTCGGCCGGAATGCGGCCCACCTGGACCACGTCGCCGGTGACCAGCATGTAGCGCTGCCCGGCCAAATGGGACGCCATGAAATCGAAGAACCGCACCACCTCGTCCGGCGAGACGTCGCCCCGCAGCAGCAGATCCACGGTGTCCTCGTGTTCACCGATGCGGACCGTATGCTCCCCTATCCTCAGCACGCGCGCGATCATGTGGGCTCCCCCTGAGGTGTTGTGCTGGCGTCCCCGGCAAGCTGCGCCGCCGCCGTCCCCCCTGCAGGCGAGCACGAGGTCGGCCTACGGTAAGTATGTACGCGCCGCGCCGACGGCGCGTCAACGTGGGGGATCGCCTGTCGCAGGGAGGGCGAGGCCGCCGCTGCTGGGCTACCCTTTGCCCGTGCGTTCCCCGGCCTCGCTCTCCGCTCTCCTCGCTCTTGCCTCGCTCGCCGCCTGCGCCGCCGATTCGTCCCCGCGCGCGTCGGCGCCCCTGGCCGCCGCGGCGTCCCCGCCCGCCGCCAGGCCGGAGCCGGCGGCGGCGGCGCGGCCGCCGCTCGAGTTCATCCGCGACGACCTGCCGGGGGCGCGCGAGAAGGCCCGGGCCGAGGGCAAGGCGCTGTTCGTCGATGCGTGGGCGCCGTGGTGCCACACCTGCCTGAGCATGAAGCATTACGTGCTGACCGATCCGTCGCTGCGCCCGTTCGCCGATCGGGTGGTGTTCGCCGACATCGACACGGATCGACCGGAGAACGCGCCGTTCCTGGAGCGGCACGAGGTGACGGTGTGGCCGACGTTCTTCGTCCTCGAGCCGTCGGACGGCGAGGTGGTCGGGCTCTGGCGGGGCGCCGCGTCGGTGCAGGAGCTGCGCGAGCTGCTCCGCGAGGCGCTGCACGCGATGGATTCCCGGGCGGCCTCGGCGCTGCCCGCGGACGACCCGAACCGCCTCCTGGTCGAGGCGAAGCGGGCCCACAGCGCCGGCGATCACGCGGCCGCGGCGTCCGCCTACCGGCGCGCCGTGGCGCGGGGCGGCGAGGCGTGGCCGCGGCGCAGCGAGGCGCTGCTCGGCCTCGTGTCGGCGCTCCGCAGGAAGGACGCCGCGGCGTGCGCGGAGCTCGGCAGGGCGCACGTCGGCGAGGTGAAGGGCGCGGCGCTGCCCGCCGATTTCGCGAGCGTCCTGCTCTCCTGCGCGGCCGCGCTCCCCGACGGCAAGGCCCAGCGGGCCGTGCGCGAGGCCGCGGTCGCCCGGCTCAGGTCGATCGTCGAGAGCCCGCCCGCGGACTCGAGCGCGGACGACAGGGCCGACGCGTGGGGCCTGCTCGCCGAGGGGCTCCAGGCGCTCGGCGACGCGGCCGGCGCCCGCGCGGCGAACGAGTCGAAGCTCGCCGTGCTGGAGCGGGCCGCGAAGGAGGCGAAGGCGCCCGAGGCGGCCGCCGCGTACGACTACGGGCGGGCCATGGCGTACCTCGCGCTCTCGCGCGGCGACGAGGCGGTCGCGATGCTGAAGGAGCGCGAGGCGCAGATGCCGGCGTCGTACGAGCCGCCCGCGCGGCTCGCGCAGGTGCTCCACGCGATGGGCCGCGAGGCGGAGGCGCTCGCCGCGGTGGAGCGCGCCGTCGGCCGCGCCTACGGTCCGCGCCGGCTGCGTTACCTGAAGCTCCGCGCGGAGATCCAGCAGCGGCTCGGGCAGGGCGCGGAGCAGGTCGCGACGCTGCGCGAGGAGGTGGCCGGCTACGAGGCGCTCCCGAAGGGCCTCGCCAGCCAGGCAGCGCTGGACGACGCGCGCCGCCGGCTCGCCGAGGCCGAGAAGGCCCAGCGGGGCGGCGGTGCGAAGAAGCGCTGACGCAGGGGCGCGGGCAGACGGGCGCGACCGGGCCCGGGCGCCTGCGCCCGCTACGGGCAGTCGCCGCCGATGCTCAGCCCGGTCGCGAGGAGGTGGTAGGCCTCCGGCTCTTCCGGCGACGTCACCGTGATATCCACGCTGATGTTGCACAGGACATAGGTGCTTGGACCGGCCTCCCACGAGAGGATCCCGGTGGCGCCGGTCGCGTGGACGGTGCTGCCCATCGAGCTCCCCGCCGGGTCCTCCGGTGCGTCCTCCTCTGGCGCGGGCACCCGTCTACGGGCAGCCGCCGTCCACGGTCACGTCGGCCAGTACGTCGCGGTGAAGTCGCCGCCCACGGGCTCGAGGCAGGAGGTGCTCTCCGAGACGTCCACCCCGGCCTGGTGCGCGCCGCACGCATTGCAATAGAACTGGCCGTCGCACCCGCAGACGCCCGGGCAATCCGCCGGACAGCCCCCGGGCCGGGCGGAGCACTGGCCCTCGCTGTCGAACGTTCCGCAGGAATCGTCGGGAAAGTCGCAGTACTCCTCCGCGCCGCAGATTCCCCCGCTGCGCCCGCCACAGGCAACCGGCGTCCCGCCGCCGCTCGAGATCGAGCCGGTGTCGCCGCCGGCACCCCCGGTGCCGCCCGCGCCGCCGCTGCCGGGCGGGATGTCGACGGAGCCGCCGCAGGCAGCGAGGAGGAGCCCGGAGAGAGCTGAGCGCAGGAGTGCATGGTTCATGGGCGGAGTATGCCACGACCGGCCCTGGGCCAGGAGCCGCAGGACGTATTCTGGGCTGTCTCCCGCGGCCTTCCGGCGTGGATCAACGATCCGGCCGCTCGGCGCGGAGCGCCCGGGGATCGACGAGGACCCACTGCATGCCCGCCGCCTTCGCGGACTCGATCCCCAGCACGGCGTCCTCGAAGACCAGGCACTGCGCGGGCTCGACGCCCAGGCGCTTTGCCGCCTCCAGGAACGGGTCGGGCGCCGGCTTGCCCCGCGCATAGTCCTCCGCCGCGACGACCACGTCGATGTACCCGCGGAGACCCAGGAATTCGAGCGTCTTCTCCACCGAGGCGCGAGGGCTCCCCGAGACGACGGCGCGCTTCGTGCGCGGAGGAGCGTCGCGGAGCGCGGACACGACCTCTGGCACGCCTCGGACGGTCGGCATCAGGCGGTAGTACGCGTCTTCCTTCGCCACGGAGATCTCGTCCGGCGGCATCCGCAGCCCGTACTTCTGGTTCAGGAGGTCGACGATGCGATCGGTCGGCATACCCGCCCAGCCGTAGAAATCCTCGTTGGTGAGCTCGCACCCGTGCGGGGCGAGCGCCTCGAGCCAGGCCCGATGATGGACCGGCATGGAGTCCGCGATCGTCCCGTCGCAATCAAAGAGGTAGGCGGCAAAGGATCCGGAGGGGAACACAAGTCCAGGCACAGGCCGGATCCTTAGCACATCGGTCGGCGTCCTGCGGTTGCTCCTTCTGCTCTCCCTGGTCCAGAGAGGGGCCCTGCGCGCGTTCCTCGCGTGGCGAAGACGCCGGCTGGGGGGATCCTGGGCCACCGCCGCACAGGAGAGCTCTCTCCTAGAGCGTCGGCAGCACGCCGCGGTCCCGGCCGAGCGGGAACGCCGTCTCCAGGCGGGCGATGTCCTCGCCGGTGAGGCGCAGATCGCCCGCGGCCGCGTTGTCGAGCGCGTGCGCGGCGCTCGCGGCCTTCGGGATCACGAAGACCGGCCGGCGGCGGAGCAGGAAGCGCAACGCGACCTGCCGCGGGGTCGCCTTGTGGGCGGCCGCGATCGACGCGATCACCCTGCCCGCCGTGCTGTTCGGCGCCGGGAATCGGCCCGAGCCGAAGGGGCTGTAGGCGACGACCGCGATGCCGTGCCGCTCGCAGAGCGGCAGCACGCGGTGCTCGATCGCCCGCTCGAGCAGGTGATAGAGCACCTGGTTGCAGGCAATCTCGTGCACGCCGGCGATCGCGATCGCCTTCGAGAGCTCCGCCTGGTCGAAGTTGCTGACGCCGAAATAACGGATCTTGCCCTGAGCCCTCAGGTCCTTGAAGGCGCGAAAGGTCTCCTCGAGCGGGTGCGATCCGGGCCAGTGGAGCAGATAGAGATCGAGCCGGTCGGTGCGGAGCCGCTCCAGGCTGCGTTCGCAGGCGGCGAGCGTGCCGGAGTAGCTCGCGTTGGTGGGCAGCACCTTGGAGACGAGGAACACCTCGTCGCGCCGCCCCTCGATCGCCTTGCCCACGAGCGACTCGACCGCGCCCGAGCCGTACATCTCGGCCGTGTCGATGTGCGTCATGCCGGCGTCGATCCCCCGCCGGATGGCGTCGAGGCAGGCCGCCTCGTCATCCGCCTCCATCTGCCAGGTGCCCTGTCCGATGACCGGGATCTCGACGCCCGTAGAACCGAGGTTGCGCTGCTCCATAGAACGATGACCCTCCGCTGCGTCCCGAAAAGACAGCATGCGGCTCCCCCCTCTCCGAGGCGAGCCTCCGTCCGCGTGGAATCGCTGAATTCACTGCGGAAGGCAAGCGCCCGAGCGCCGCGCCAGCGGCCGTTGCGTCGCGCGCCGGCGTGAGGCGCGCGCTCAGGGCGTTCACATCCTCCGCCGGTTCGGCAGCACGCCGCCGGAGCGGCGGGTAGGTCCTTCAGAAAATCGAGCAATTTCGAATATTTCCATGTCGACGTCGCCGGCCGGCGGAGCGAGCCACGGGCCGTCGAACCGCGCGACAAGCACGGTCACGTTGTCGTGGCCTCCGGCGGCGAGCGCGGCGTCGATCAGGGCGCTGGAGGCCTCCCGCGGGTCGGGGTGGGCGTCGAGCACGGCGGCGATGCGCGGATCGTCGATCAGGTCGCTCAGCCCATCGGTGCAGAGCAGCAGGGTGTCCCCGCGGCGGAGCTCCACGGCGGAGAGCGCGATGCTGAGGTGCTGGCGGAGCCCGAGGGCCTGGAGCATCACGCCCCGGTGCTCGAAGGTGGCGGCCTCCTCGGGCCTCAGCTTGCCGCTATCGAGCAGCGACTGGACAAGGGTCTGATCGCGGGTGACCTGCGTGAGGGCGCCGCTGCGGAGGAGGTAGGCGCGGCTGTCGCCGACCTGCGCGAGCAGCAGGCGCTCGTCGCAGAGCGCGGCCACGGTGGCCGTTGTGCCGCTGCTCCGGTGCTGCGGACCCCTGCGGGCGTTGTCGAGGACGGCGCGCCCGGCCGCGCCGAGCGCCTCGAGCAGGCTGCGCTCGAGCGCGTCGCTCGAGCGGGGCGCGGCTCGGCTGAGGACGGCGTGGACCGTGCGCGCGGCGAGCCGGCTCGCCGCGTCGGGGGACGACGCGCCGCCGGAGCCGTCGTAGACGCCGAGCGCCAGGGCGAGCGGCGGCTCCACCGACGCCTGGGCCGCCGCAGGACCGTGGGTGAGCCCGCGCGCGAGGTCGCTGATCAGGAAGGCGTCCTCGTTGTGGTCGCGGCTGAGCCCGACGTCGGTCCGGGCCGCCATGGCGACCGACGCGGCATGCTCGACGGCGGACGAGCGGTACACGGGCATGCGCATATCGTACTCCGGCGGCGCCGTCCGAGGGAGGCGCCGGCGCTTGCCGCTCGACGCGCCGCGCGATCCGTGCGTGAACGGGCGCATGAGGCTCGTCCCCAACCCCGAGCGCGCGTGGGCGCGCCCAGCGCACCTGGAGGCCCCGGCGGGCGCCGCGATCGACCTGACGCGCGCGGAGATCGCGCGGCGCATCGGGCCCTTCTCCGGCGAGATGGAGGTGCTCTCCGGCGGGCTCGTCAACACGAACGTGCGCCTCGGATCCGATCGGGTGCTGCGGGTGTACCGGCGAGACCCGGGCGCGGCGCCGAAGGAGGCCAGCCTGCTCGCGCGGGGCTGGAGGTCGTTCCGCGTCCCAGCGGTCCTTTCGGCGGGCGAGGACTTTCTCCTTCTCGAGCACGTCCCCCACGGACCGCTCCAGGACACCGCGGCGTGCGGTGCTGCGGTCGGGCGTGCGCTCGCCGAGATCCACGGCGTCGGCTTCGACAGCGCGGGCTTCCTGGGGCCGGATCTCGCCGTGGCCGCGCCGTTTGCCGACTGCGTGGGCGCGCTTCGGGGCTATGTCGCCTCGGTCCTCGAGAGGCTGGACCCTGCCCTGCGCGGCGAGCTGGGCGAGCGCGTGAGCGCCTTTCTCGACGCGAACGCTGGGGCGCTCCGCGAGCTCGCGTCCGTCTCCGTGCTCCTGCACGGAGACTTCAAGGCCTCGAACCTGCACTGGCTGGCGTCGGGCGAGCTCCTCGTGCTCGACTGGGAGTTCGCGTATGCCGGCCCGAGCCTGATGGACGTCGGGCAGCTCCTGCGCTGGGGACCGGGGCCCGAGTTCGTGGCGGCGTTCGCGGGCGTTTACCGCGAGCACGCGCCGCTCCCCGAGGAATTCGAGCGCTGGGCCGCGGCCTTCGACCTGTTCAACCTGGTGGGATTGCTCGAGGGGGCGGCGCCAGGCTCGCGCAGGGCCATCGAGCTCCACGGGCGCATCCTGCAGACCACAGGGAACAGGCAGAACTGAGAGGGAGCGCAACCTGCTGCTGCGGTTGCTTCGCGGCCCGCAGCCGTGCCGGCGTCCCCGGCGCGGCGGGCAACGTGGCCCGCCGGTCCGGAGCCACGCGGCCCGCGGGCACGGAGGGCGGCCCCGTTCAGGACGGGGCGACGGCGGTCAGGACGAGACCTTCACCCAGGCCGGACGCGCGCTGATGCGCTTCCACCAGGCCGCGACGTTCGGCCGGTCGGTGATGAGCTCCTCGACCTTCGATATCACGAGACAGTGGAGGTACGGCGTCCACGAGACGTCGGCCAGCGAGTAACTCGAGCCCGCGAGGTACTCCTGGCTGGCCATCGCCCTGTCGACCACGTCGAGCGCCCGCGCGATCTCGGCCTTGGCCGCATCGACGACGGACTCGTCGCTCTGCTGGCCGCGCATCGGGTGGATGACCCTCTGGAAGACGATCTTGACGGCGGGCGTGGAGACGTACGATTGCTCCACGCTGATCCACTGATCCATGAGCGCCCTCGCCCTGAGCTCGGTCGGCGTCAGCGAGGCGCCCGGGAGCTTCTGGTCGAGATAACGCATGATCGCCCTCGACTCGTAGAGGGAGAAGTCCTCGTCCTCGAGCACCGGGATCACGCCGAAGGGCTGGCGCGCGAGGTGCGCGGGCTGCTTCTGCTCGCCCTTCATCAGGTCAACGAGCTCGAATTGCGCCTCGTGACCCTTCTCGGCGAGCACCGTCAGCACCTTGCGCGTACACGTGCTCATGGGATGTCCGTAAAGCTTCATGGCGTCTCCTTGTCCTGTGTCCTGCCGTGAGGCGCCGACCGGCGGCGACCTCCGCGGCGCGCCACAGTAAACGGATTCCTTCGTCTGACAACGCCGCGATGGCGGCGGGACGGCCGGCGGCGCGCGATCACGCCTCGCGCCGCCGGTCCTCCTGCCACTCGGCGTCGCGGGCCGCGGCGAAGACGGGGAGGCGCGCGAGCCACCGCTCGCCGGCGTTCGGGCGATCGAGCGCGATGCGCAGCGCGGCGATGAGCTCCAGCGGCGCGGCGTCGAGGCCCTGCTCCCTCGCGGCCCAGCCCAGGCCGGCGAGGACGGCGTTCGCCACCTCGTAGCCCGGGCGGTGCATGGGCGCCGTGGGGACGGCCGCGGGCGCGGCGAAATGGCGCTCGCACGCCGCGGCGTCGAGGGAGGTCCAGCCCGCGCAGACGACCGGGCGGACGGCGTGGACCGAGCAGGCGCCGCGCTCGTCGAGGAGCGGGCAGGGGACCCCGGCCTCGGCGCGCTCGAGCCGGGAGAGGCCGCGGGTCGCTGTGTCGGCGGCGCGCACGCGCTCGGCGAGCGCGGCGAGCTCCGCCTCGGTCCGGGTGGCGCGCAGGTGGGCCGCGATGCGGAGCACCTCCGGCGCCAGCACGAGCACCTTGCTCACGCAGCAGGTCGAGCAGCCGGCCCTGCAGGCGATCGGCCGGGCGGGCGGCTCGGCGGCCACCGCGGCCTCCTCCAGCGCCTCGGCGCGCGCGAGCGCCGAGGCCGCGGCCGCCACGGCGCCGGCCTCGGTGCGCTTTCCGAGCGAGAGCGCGAGGGCGGCGCGCTCGCCGTCGGCGATGCCTTCGAGGACGGCGGGGGTGTACCGCGTCCCGGGGGCGAGCGGCAGGGAGCGCTTCTGCCGGGACATCGCGGCGCTAGCCGAGCTCCGGGAGCCGCCAGTCGATCTCGTCGGCGCCGCGGGCGCGGAGGGCGGCGTTGATGGTCGAGAACGGCTTGCTGCCAAAGAAGCCGCTCCTCGCCGACAGCGGGGAGGGGTGGGCCGCCTTGATCACCGTGTGGCGGCGCGCGTCGATGAGCTTCGCCTTCTTCTGCGCGTGGCCGCCCCAGAGCACGAACACCACCCCGTCCGGCCTGTCGTTGACCTTCCGGATCACGGCGTCGGTGAACGTCTCCCAGCCCTGGTTCTTGTGCGAGTTCGGCGTGTGCGCGCGGACGGTGAGCACGGTGTTCAGCAGCAGCACGCCCTGGCTGGCCCAGGCGGTGAGGCAGCCGTGGCGCGGGACCTTGAAGCCCGGCAGATCGGAGAGCGCCTCCTTGTACATGTTGGCGAGCGACGGCGGCGGCGGGACGCCCGGGCGCACGGAGAAGCAGAGGCCGTGCGCCTGCCCGTCGTCGTGGTACGGGTCCTGGCCGAGGAGCAGCACGCGGACGCGATCGTACGGCGTGAGCTTGAACGCGGCGAAGACGTCGTCCTCGGCCGGGAAGACCCGGTGCGCCTTCCGTTCGGTCTCCAGGAAGCGTGTCAATTGCTGGAAGTAGGGCTGCTCGAGCTCTCCCGCCAGCACGCCCTGCCACGAGTCGGGCATATCGATCTTCATCTCTCGCTCAAACCCCTTCTTTCGGACAGAGATCGCTCATGCGACATTCCGTGCACCTGGGCTTCCTGGCCACGCACGTGTACCGACCGTGCAGGACCATGGCAGGGCCGAAGAAGGTCCATTGATCCTTCGGCACGATCCTCATGAGGTCCTCCTCGATCTGCTCGGGTTTCTCGCGCTTCGAGAGGCCGATGCGGCCGCTGAGGCGGGCGACGTGCGTGTCGACGATGATGCCCGAGGGGAGGTTGAACGCCGTGTTGAGGACGACGTTCGCCGTCTTCCTGGCCACGCCCGGCAGCGAGGTGAGCTCGGCCATGGTCCCGGGCACCTCGCCGCCGAAGCGCGCGACGAGCGCCTGGCACGCGGCCTTCACCGTCTTCGTCTTCTGCCGGTAGAAGCCGGTCGGCTTGAGCTCCTCCTCGAGCACCTCGGTGGGCGCGTCGGCGTACGCCTGCGCCGTCGTGTACTTCTTGAAGAGGGCGGCGGTCACCCGGTTGACGCGCTCGTCCGTGCACTGCGCGGCCAGGATGGTCGCGACGAGCAGGTCGAGCGGCGTCTCCCAGTTGAGCTCGTAACGCGCGGCGGGGTAGGCCTCGCGCAGGTGGTCGAGGAGGAGGGGTACGCGATCTCGGGCGTTCATGCGGGTCGCCGCAGGGTAGCCCAGCCTGGCGCCGTCCGTCAGCGCCGCCGGCGCCGGGCCGTACGCGGAGAGCGCAGAGCGCCGTCGCTCGACCTCCGGAGCGGCCGGCGCCGCTCACGCCTTCTTCCTGAGCGCCACGTCGACCAGCACGTCGCCGAGCGGCGCCTCCAGGAGCAGGTGCACGCCCTCGCCCGTCGACCTCCAGTGTGCGATGGAGCAAGGCTCCACCTGGAAGCGCGCTGACGTCGTGATCGCCCCCCCATCGATCCGGACGACCGCGTGTTCTCCCGGCGCGTGCTCGACGAGCACGTAGAGCCCGTCATCGCCAGCAGCGAGGTCGATGGGCCGGCCTTCGAGCCTGGCGGACCCGGCGCGCGCGCCCTCCCAGGCGACGAGGTTGCCCTCCGGCGCGAACCACGCGAGCGCGCGTGTCGCCAGCGCGCGCGGCAGCGGCGCCCCGGCCGCGCCGAGCTCGACGTACGCTTCCTCCTCCTCTTCGTCGACCTCGAGGAAGATGGGCATCGGCTCCTGCGCCTCCACCCGCTCTGCGCAGCGCCGCCGCGCGCGCTCCCAGCGCGAGCGCGCGACGCTGTAAGCGAGCGGCGAGCGCGCGATGCGGGACCAGAGGCTGGGCTCGGTCGCGACGAGCGGCCCCCCTTTCGTCGACACCTCGCAGATACGGTCGTTCAGCCGGAAGCACGCGCGCCCTTCGCGCGCGAAGAGGGGGGTGTGCACGCCGGGGAGCTCGAACAGGACTTCCCCCTCGGGCGCGCCGGCGCTGAACCGGGTGATGGAGAGCCCATCCAGCGCATCGACGTGATCGCCATCTCGGCAGACCCGCGACAGGCGGCCGTGCTGCGCCGCTGCAAGGAGCCGGGTGCCCTCGGGAGCCGCCAGCGGAGGAGGAGCGATCGCCGCATCGAACGCGCGGCTGCTCCCCACGATCTCCGAGGTCCGCGCGGCCTCCCGCAGCGCCGGGAGGGCGCCCGAGAGCCGTTCGCTCCGCCGCTTCTGGTCCGCGCGCGTCGCGATCGTCTCCGCCACGAAGCGGGCTGCCCCGCGCCGCGCGGGGTCCGAGCTCAACCCGGCGCAGATGGCGTAGTCCACCACGGCGTCTCCGAGCACGCGGAGCAGGGCGAGCGGCACGGGATCCCTGTGCGGCGCGGCCTTCCACGTGCCTGTGTCGCGACCTAGCCATTCCAGCAGCGCCGTGGCCTGATCCAGAGGCGCCGGACGCGCTTGCCCCAACGCCGACAGCGCCTCGATCGCTCCCGCGAAGCGGCCCTCGGCCGCCGCCGCGAGCACCCCGCGGAGCGGAGCGAGCTCCGGAGGCACGCCATCCGGCCAGCGGGGCCCTTCCGCCGCGCTCTCTGGCTCCGAGCCCGGTGTCACACCCGGCGACGCGGGGCACCCCCGCTCGGCCAGCCAGCCCGCGAGCTCCTCCGGGCGCACGAGCGCGGCGGCCGCGTTCCAGCCCGGATAACCGAGCGCGAGCCCGCGATGCAGCGTGATCGTCGCGACGCGCTCGCCCCGGCCGAACAGCTCGAGCACCGGCGCCTCATGCCACGCGCGCTCGGCCGGCGGCGCCCTGTCGCCGATCTGAAGCAGCGGCCGGAGCTCGGCGAGCGCGGCGCGGTCCACCCACGCGAGCGTCGGGGCGACGCTGCGCCCTGGCTCCGGCCGTCGCGCGAGCACGCGTCCGAAGCTGGCCCGCGAGAACAGCGCGTCGAGATCCGCCTGCCGGGGCGGCCCGCCAAACGGGGAGGGGACGCTCTCGGGACGAAGGCTCATGGCTTGAACGGGACGCCGCTGACCGATCCGGAGGGCGTCACTCCAACGTAGTAGCCTTGATGCACGAAGGGGCCCTGTGGCGTAGGACACATCTCGCCAGGGCGATAGGGATACTGGGGCGGATTCCCCCAGAATTTCCAGAAGGGCTTCTTGCCCTGGTAGTTGTGGACCTTGTTCGGATCGACCGACGGGTCGCGCATCGCGCCGTTCGCGTTGGCGCGCGTGGACGAGGCGATGCCATGGGCGATGCTCTTCTGGCCCGCCGCGGGCGTCGCCGCGTTGCAGGCGGAGACGTCCACCACCGCGCCCGCGCCGCCCTGGAACCCGGCGTTCTTCAGCATGTCACCGATTTGTTCGCCGCTGGCGCTGCCGTTGCCCCACTGCGCGCTCCCGGGCGCGCCGTGGGTTGTCACCACGACGTGCTTCTCGTTGGGATCGATCTTGTTGTTCTTGCCGCGGAGCTTCTGCCACAAGCCAGGCGGCTTTCCCAGCTGATCCGAGGTGATCACCTTCGCGCCCGGATACTGCTTCTGCAGGATCTTCGCGTGGCTCTTGATGGTGGGGTCGTTGGGAGCGCCCACCACGATGGTCGTGAGCCCGAGCGGATCGATGTACAGCGTCACATTGGGCACGAAGCCCACGTCGTTGAGCGTGGCGTCGATCCCCAGCGGATCGGGCGTGAGGAAGACGTGGAGGGCGGGGGCGTAGTGCCGGTGATGGTTGTAGTGCAACCCGGTGAACGCGTCCTCGCGCTGTCCGGCGAACCGCAGGCCGCCCGGCCGGCCGCCCCGGCGAGCGACAGCGCCCCACGCCGAGAGGTCGATCTCGTCGAGGCCGCGGCTCGGATCCACGTAGAGCCACGGCGTGCCCGCCGCGTCGGCGGCGATCATCCGGAACGCGCGGCCGTCCTCCGCCTCGAGCAGCGGCACATACCCGTCGTCGCGGAAGACGCGGCGTACCGTACCGCCTCTCGTCCCGCGCTCCTCGACAGGGCTGTCGATGTCCCACCCGAACCAGGTGCTCTCGCCGTCGTCGTACGTCTCCGCGAGGCGTCGCCCGAACGGGTCGTAGAGGTAGCGAACGCCGAGGCCATCGCCGCGCCTCGCCTCGATCAGGCGATCGTTCTCGTCATAGGTATACGTCCAGCATCGCTGCGGATCGGGGGCATGCTGCGCAGCGAGGCGGCCGAGCGCATCCCACGCGACGTGCACGTCACCGGCGCTCGTCGGACGCCCGCCGCGGCCGATCGCCCACGGCTGCCCCCGCGGCACCGGCGTGCCCTGCGGCGCATACTGGAAGCGCTCGGCGGCCCCGAGCCCCTCCGCCGCGAGAGGTCGTCCGAGCGGATCGAGCTCGTACCGCCGCTGCCCGGCGTCGGTGTCGAAGACCCGCAGCAGCGGCCCACCCGCGGCCCACTCGTACCGCCGCTCTCGCAGCAGCGCTTCGCCCTCGCCCAGCACGGAAACGCGCGTCGGGAGCCCATACGCATCGCTCTCCGTCGCGATCGCGCCGGGGCCGGTGGCGCGCCGGCGGAGCGTCTCCACCCCGCGGTCGTCGTACTCGAAGCGGAGCTCTTCCGGGTTCTCCGTGACGGCGCGCAGCGCGAGGGGCACGCCGTCTCCCGGACGCCGGATGAACGAGACGCTCCAGCCGGTCGAGTACGCCTTCCCGAGGACGCCCCCGTTGTCGTCGTACTCCGTGCCGATCTCGAACCGCCACCCGCCCGCCTCCTGGATCTCGCGGAGGATGCGCCCTTCCTCGTCACGCTCGAACCGCACGCGGACGCCCTGGCTCTCGGCCGCTGTCAGCGCGCCGCCCACGCCGTAGGCGAACCGCTCCGCGAGCCCGGTCGAGTGTTCCCGTGCCACGAGCCGCCCCTCCGCGTCGCGCACGAGGTGAATCCAAGAGCCGTCTGCTCGGGTGACGGACACGAGCTGGTTCGAGCCGTCGTAAGCGTACTCCGTTGTCACGCCCGCGAACGAGGTCTCGCGGACGACGTTGCCCGCGCCGTCATAGGTGCGCTGATAACGCTCGCCAGCCGGGTTCTCGATCCACACGAGGCGGCGCAGGGCGTCGTACCCGAACGCGTAGCGGGTCCCATCCGCGCGCACGCACTCGACCAGCGCGCCCGCGACGTGACGGTAGCGCGTCACCGCGCCGGACGGGTCGCGCACCGCCTCGATCAGGCGGGCCGCGCCGATCCGGAGCTCCGTCCTCTTGTCGCCCGGCTCGCCGATGAGCACGAGATCTCCACGCGAGTCGTAACCGAGCTCGTAGTCTGCCCCGCGCGGCGTCCTGACCCGCACGGGGCGACCGAAGAGATCGAACGTGTACCGCGCCCGGGTGCCGTCCTCGAAGGTATGCTCGCTGATGTTGCCGTGCGCATCGTAGGAGCGCGCCTCCACCGTGCCGTCGGGATAGGCGATGTCGCGCAGCAGCCCGCGGGCGTCGTAGGCGAAGCGGGTGATGTGCCCGCGGGCGTCCTCGTTCTCGACCGTCCGCGTGCCGCACGACGTCTCGATCTCCCGCTTGCCAGCGGCGTCGACGCTGACGATCTTGCTCTGCTCGTCGTCGTTCTTCCAGGCCCACCGCACGGAAGCAGGCGCGCGTGTCCTCAGCGGAAACCCTGCGGTCCGAGCGTGCTGCGCCGCCGGGCTCGCCGTCCGTCAGCGCCGCCGAGCGACGGGGCCCGAGCGCCGCCGGCCGAAGTAGATCTCGAGCAGCTCGCGGCCGACGAGGTTCGCCTTGGTGCGCCACGCGATGTCGTTGGCCAGCATCACCGAGACGGCGATCTCGGGGCGATCGGACGGCGCGAACGAGGCGAACCAGGAGAACATCCGCGAGGGGCTGCCGCCGACCAGGGTGCCGGTCTTGGCGGCGACGGGCATGGTGCCGAGGGCGCGCGTGCCGTCCGGCTTGCGGAACGCCTTGGCGCAGGTGCCCCGCCGCGTCGTGACCTCGAGCATCGACCGGAGGGTGCGCGCGACCTCGGGTCGGAGTCCGCGGCCGTCGGTGCTCCGCGGCGCGGGCGCGCCCGCGTCCCCGCCGGCCTGCGCGCCCGGCGGCGCGAGCAGCGAGAGCCGGACGCGCTCGCCGTCGTTGGCGATGGTCTGCATCGCGAACAGGGCGCCGAGCGGGCTGAGGCGCCCGCTCCAGAACCCCGCGCCGGCGCGGGCGAGGCCGAGCGCATCCGACGGGATCTCGGCGGTGCTGGGCGCGACCGGGATGTCGATGGGGACCTCGCCGTCAAAGCCGAGATCGCGGGCCTTGCGGCGCAGGTCGGCGGCCGTGAGGTGCCGGCTGGCGAGGCGAGCGAAGACGCCGTTGATGCTGCGGCCGAGCGCCTCGCCGAAGACGGTGCAGGTGGAGCCGCGGCCCAGAAGGTCGCGCGCGGTGATCGCGCTCATGCCGCCCGTGTAACAGACGGGCGTCGCGACATTCACCTTGCCGCCCTCGAGGAGCGCCGCCGCGGTGACGATCTTGAAGAGGCTCGCGCTCGGGGCGAGCGGGGTGGCGACGTAGTCGCGCTTGCCGCGGCTCGCCCAGACGAGGATTCGGCCGGTGCGGACGTCGGAGGCGACGATGGCGCCCTCGGGCGCGCCGGAGCGGGCGAGGAGGCGCTCGGCGGCGCGCTGGAGCTCGGGATCGAGCGTGAGGCGCACCTGCTTGCCCGACGCGCCGACCGCGGCGTGGACCGCGCCGCCTTCGACGTGGAGCTTGCGAACGCCCGGGGGCGCCGGAGATGCCGTCGCCGGCGCGATCCACAGGGCAACCGCGGCGGCGAGCGCGAGGTAGAGACGCGATCGCACCCGACGCAAATGCAAGAGAGGGCGCGTGCGGGCCAAGTTCCGCGCAGCACGAGCACGAGCACGCCATCGGCGAGGCTCATCCCTTGTCGCGCGGGAGGCTTTGCCGGGCCGACCGTGGGCGCGGAGCCAGGTGAAGGGTTTGGAGGAGTCGAGCTTCGAGACGCTGTGGCGATAGGGCACATCGACGAAGCGGCCCTCCGGCCCGCGTCACCCGCGGCCCCGGACGCCAGAGGGCGGCCTGTTCAGATTCACGCGGTCTCTGGCGAGCGTTGACACCCACGCGCTGACCTGGTAGGTGAGCGTAGCGTCCGCGCGAACGCGGCTGGCGGCGAGAGATGCGGGTGAGTTTTTGCCTCGCGAGACGACGGATGCGCAGGGCTTGGTCCCGCTTACGCGTCGCCCACAGGCTGCCACCACGCGCTGGAGTACCACGTTGCTGTAAGGTTACCGCCGCCGCCGCTGTCGTGGACCGGATCGAGCAGCACGGCCGGTGCCGCAGGGTGCGGCGATACGAGCGCCTCCACGGATCCAGCGAGGGCAGCGTACGTAACCGCGGTCAGGTCGCGCGGATCGTCCCTGCGGGGGATGTCGACGCGGCTCAGCCAGGTACGGTGACCGGCACGAGACGCCGGTGGCGGAGGCTTGTTGTCGAAGGCGCCCTCTGATATAAGACACACGCAAACCACGAGCTGGAGATCCGTTTATGACCGTTGTGACTGGCGACAAAGAGTACTTCCCTGGTGTTGGCAAGATCCCCTATGAGGGGCCTGAGTCCGACAACCCCCTCGCCTTCAAGTGGTACGATGCCAACCGCGTCGTCGCTGGCAAGGCCATGAAGGATCACTTCAAGTTTGCCGTGTGTTACTGGCACACGTTCTGCGGTCGTGGGCACGATCCGTTCGGTCCCGGGACGATCCACCTTCCCTGGGATGAGGGCAAGGACGCGCTGGCCCGTGCTCGTATGAAGATGGACGCGAACTTCGAGTTCATCACCAAGCTGGGTGCGACGCACTACTGCTTTCATGACATCGACCTGGTAGAAGAGGGCGATAGCCGCGCCGAGACGTCGCGTCGTCTTCAGAGCATCGTCGAGTACGCCAAGCAGAAGCAATCGCAGTCAGGTGTCAAGCTGCTGTGGGGTACGGCAAACCTGTTCACCAACCCGCGCTTCATGAACGGCGCTTCCACGAGCCCCGATTTCTCCGTGGTGGCCTATGCCGGCGCCCAGCTCAAGGACGCCCTCGACGCCACCATCGCCTTGAACGGTGAGAACTATGTGTTCTGGGGTGGCCGCGAAGGTTACATGAGCTTGCTGAACACGGACATGAAGCGCGAGAAGGCTCACCTCGCTCGCTTCTTGACCATGGCGCGCGACTACGCGCGCTCGCGCGGCTTCAAGGGGGTCTTCTTCATCGAGCCCAAGCCGATGGAGCCCTCCAAGCACCAGTATGACTTCGACGCTGAGACCGTGATCGGGTTCTTGCGTCAACACGGCCTGGACAAGGACTTCAAGCTCAATCTGGAGACGAACCACGCGACGCTCGCTGGCCACACCATGGACCACGAGATGCAGGTGGCTGCGGACGCCGGTATGCTCGGCAGCATCGACGCCAACCGCGGCGACTATCAGAACGCGTGGGACACCGATCAGTTCCCCTACAGCATCAACGAGACGGTGGAGATGATGCTCATCTTGCTCCGCAGCGGTGGGTTCCAGGGTGGCGGCGTCAACTTCGACGCCAAGCGTCGCCGTAATTCGACGGATCTGACCGATACCTTCCACGGACACATCGGCGGCATGGATGTGTTCGCTCGTTCGCTCCTCATCGCCGATGACCTGATCCGCAAGTCGCCGCTCGAGTCGATGCGCAAGGCGCGTTACGCATCTTTCGACGGTGGTAAGGGTGCAGAGTTCGAGCTGGGTAAGTTGACGCTGGAGCAGCTGGCCGAGATCGGCAACGCTGGTGGTGAGGTCAAGCTCACGAGCGGTCAGCAAGAGCTGTACGAAAACATCGTCAATCGATGGATTCGATGAGTTGATCGATTGAGGAGCGACAGCTGGGCGACGCCGCTGCGAGCCCGGCTGTCTTCCGAGGTCACGACGGTTCGCCACCGCGAGTTCGTCCCTGGGTGACGCTGGTTCGCCGCCGAGGGACCGTTGCGCCGCAGCGCCGACACGACGGGCGCCGCGCCCGTGCGGGAGAGAGCGTCGCTCAGGCGGCCGAGCAAGGGCAGGGCGCTCCCGGCGCGACCGCGGGGCCTGGCACCGGCGCGACCGCGGGGCCTGGCACCGGCGCCACCGGCGCCACCGGCGCCACCGCGCGACCTTTCGCCCGGACCGGGGCGGACGCGTTCGAGATACGCGCTGCTCCTGTGCGCGCTATGGTGTCGTCTCCCGGCCGGGGCCGGGGCTTCCTCGTCGCCCATGCCGCCGACCCGCCTGCTGCGCAGCACCGAGATCCCCCAGGCCGACAACCTCGCGAACGTCCGGCGCGTGCTGGAGGCGCTCGCCGGAGAAGTGACCGCGAAGGAGCAGATCGTGGAGCAGACGGGCATTTCCCTGCGCCACGTCGGCTACGCGCTCGCCGCTGCCCGCGTCCTCGGCTGGCTCGGCGACGACGACGCCTCGATCACGCCCGCTGGACGCGAGCTGCTCGCCGCCCCGCCGGGCACCGCCGACGAGCGGACGCTCCTGCGGCGCGCGATCTTCGCGTGCGACGTCGTGAAGGAGGTCGCGCCCGATCTCTTCGATCCGGCGGCGCCCACCACGGGGGCGCTCGCGCGGCGCCTCTACCGCTTCACCGCCGGCATCGGGAAGGAGACGGCGCGCCGGCGCGCGCAGACGCTGCTCGCCTGGCGGAGCCAGGTGCTGGAGCAGCAGCTCCCGCTCTTCCCCAGGCGTCCGAGGAAGCGCCGCGCCGCCTCTCCGGCGGGCGCCGGCGACGAGGTAGCGCCTGGCGCTGGCGCGGGCGATGCGACAGCGCCTGGCGCTGGCGAGGAGACCTCGCCGCCCATCGGGCGAGGCGACAGCGACCCCCCTGCAGCCGACCGCCCGTCGCACCCGGGGCGGGCGCAGGGGCGCTCGCGGCGCTGAGCGGCGAGCGCCGGGGGAGGGGAGCGCGCGCCGCGCGCCTGCCGCGATGCTACTTCGCTGCCGGCTGCTTGCGCGCGTGGCGCGCCGCGCGCAGCTCGTCGGCGGTCAGCTTGCTGTCGCGGTTCGCGTCCGCCGCCTTCACCCGCTCCCAGCGCTTGTCGCCCACCTCGTCCCTGGTGAGGAAGCCGTCGCCGTTCTTGTCGCTCCTGACGAAGCGCGCCTGCTGCTTCGCTGCGCGCGCCTTCGTGCGCTGCTCGGCGTGCGCCTTGAGCTCCTCGGCCGACAGGGCGCCGTCCTTGTTCGTGTCCGCCTTGCCCAGCCGCTTCTGCGCCTTCTCCGGGAGCTCGGCGACGGCCAGCTTGCCGTCCCCGTTCTTGTCCAGGCGCTTGATGAGGCGGGCCGGATCCCTGGGGCGGTGGTCGCGCCGGGCGTCCTTGTCCTGGCGCGGCGCCTGGGTGTCCGCCGCGCCGTTCGCGCGGGGCGCCGCGTAGGCCGCTCCGCTGCCGGCGAGCACGGCCGTCGCGAGGAAGCTGCCGAGGACGAAGCGACGGATGGCGCTGTGGGCCGTGTTCGAGAAGAGGGAGAGGGTCATGGGGGTCGTGCTCCTTGGTGCAAGGGCCAGCCTGTTCTTGCCGGCTTCTGTTCCTGGGACGCTCCCCGGCGGGCCCTCCCTACGCGCGCTTCGATTTTTTTGAGCGGGCGCGGCCCTGGCCTTGGCCGGTCCCCAGGGATCCATGCCACAGCAGCACGGGCTGCCCCGGCGGGTCGCCGCCTGTCCGGTCGTGCCGACGTGCGCCCTGGGGCTAACCGACCAGCGACTTCGAGCCCATCCTGCTCCGGAGCCGCGCGACGTCGCGCGACGGCGGCGCCCCGAACAGCCGGCTGTACTCGCGGCTGAACTGCGACGGGCTCTCGTAGCCGACGCGGTAACCGGCGGTCGCCGCGTCCACGACCTCGCCGAGCATCAGGCGGCGCGCCTCCTGGAGCCGGAGCTGCTTCTGGTACTGTAGCGGGCTCATGGCCGTGACGGCCTTGAACTGATGGTGCAGCGCCGAAGGGCTCATGTGCACCTCGCGCGCGATGGCCTCGATGCGCAGCGGCTGGGTGTAGTTGCTCTTCACGAGGCTGATCGCCTTCGCGATCCGCTGCGCCTGGCTGCCAGCCAGGGCGATCCGCAGGAGCTGTCCTCCCTGCTCGCTCTGCAGCAGGCGATAGAGGATCTCGCGCACGGCGAGCGGGGCCAGGATGGGAATGTCCTGGGGCGCCTCCAGCAGGCGGATGAGCCGCAGCGCCGCGTCCATCAAGGGGAGCTCCGTCCGGCTGACGAACAGGCCGCGCGCCTCGGGCTCACTGCCGGGTGCGGCGCTCGGCCTGGGGAGGCCGGGCTCGGTGAGGAGCGCGCTGACGTCGCTGGGCTGCACGTCGACCGCGAGGCACAGGTAGGGACGCTCCCTCGACGCCACGAGCACCTCGCCGACGAGGGGCAGGTCGACCGTGACGACCAGGTGGCGCCCGGGGCCGTAGATATACACCTCGTCCGCCAGCATCACCTGCTTGCGACCCTGGGCGATGACGCACAGCATCGGCTTGTAGACGGTCGGTATCGGATCGGAGGGCTGCGCGGCGCGGATCAAGCTCACGCCATCCACGACCGTCGCGTGCATGCCGTCCCCGGGGGCGAATCGCTCGATCAGGGCTGCCAGCTCCTCGAGCCGCCGCTCGACCTCACGATCCAGCCTCTCTGCCGCCGGGACGCCTGCATGCATGAGTCCAGGGTACCTCATCGCGCTCGATCCGCCCACCCGGCAGAGGCCCGCGAGGGCGCCGGAGGCTCGCCGTGCAGGATCGGGCAAGAGCCGTCCAGGAACCGACTACCGCGTGCTCGCGGTGAAGCCCTAGGTTCTCCTCGTGACCGGCGCAGTCCCGCGCCGGCGAGCAATCTGTATCAAGGAGTCTCCCATGCCTGGTATCGAGGGTAAGGTCGTTGTGATCACCGGCGCGAGCAGTGGTATCGGCGAGGCCACCGCGCGCCTGCTTGCCCGGCGCGGCGCCCGGGTCGTGATGGGCGCCAGGCGCACGGACAGGCTGGAGAAGCTCGCGTCCGCCATCCGCGCGGAGGGCGGCACCGTGGAGTATCGAGGCCTGGACGTCACGAAGCGAAAGGACATGGCGGATTTCGTGGCGTTCGCGCAGGCGACGTTCGGCCGTGTCGACGTGATCGTCAACAACGCCGGCGTCATGCCGCTCTCGCCCCTCTCGTCGCTGAAGGTCGAGGAGTGGGACCGCATGATCGACGTGAACATCCGCGGCGTCCTGCACGGGATCGCGGCCGGCCTGCCGATCATGAAGGCGCAGGGGCACGGGCAGTTCGTCAATGTCGCGTCGATCGGCGCGCACAGCGTGCTCCCGACGGCCGCGGTCTACTGCGCGACGAAATACGCGGTCTGGGCCATCTCCGACGGTCTCCGGCAGGAGTCCACCGACATCCGGGTGACCGTGATCTCCCCCGGCGTCACCGAGTCCGAGCTGGCCGATACAATCACGGACGACAGCGCGCGACAGGCGGTGAATGAGTGGCGAAAAATCGCGATCCCATCGGATTCCGTCGCCCGCGCGATCGCGTTTGCGATCGAGCAGCCGGAAGACGTCGACGTGAACGAGATCGTCGTTCGCCCGACGGCGAGCCCGATCTGAGCTCGACGGGCCGCTAGGGCACCCGGAGCCTCAGGGCGCGCCACCCCCGCCCGCGCCACCATCGCCCGGTTTTCCACCGCCCGCGCCACCCTCGCCCGGGTCTCCGCCGCCCGCGCCACCCTCGTCCGGGTCTCCGCCGCCCGCGCCACCCTCGCCCGCGCCACCCCCGCCTGCACCGAATCCGCCCGCTCCGGCGCCCAGGCCGCAGTCCTGGGGATAGCCGCAGAAGCCACCGCAATCGACCTGGGGAGGAACGCAGAGCTGCGGCTCGTCACGGTTCCTCTCCAGCTCCACCGGCAGGAACTGGAGCTGCGCCGTGATCCAGGCGTCCAGCAGCTCGTATCGCTCCTCATCGCCCGAGCGGAGCATGCCCTCGTCCGACAGTTGCTCGTAGATGCCCTTCAGGACCGCGTTGGGGTCCAGCGCTGCGAAGTCCTCGATCACGTCCTCGCACGCCGCGATCGTGTCGGCCCAGCAGGCCGGCTCGTTCTGGCATCCGCGGGCCAGCGCGCTCGTGCCGGGCAGAGGGACCTGCGGATACCAGCTCTGCCCCAGGCTGATGTCGACCGAGTACGGCAAGTACTGGAACAGACCATCGTTCCGCTCGACGAGCACGACGTTGTTGCCGTTGTGAAGCGTGTCGTCTCCGGTGGCGAGCACCCACGACAGGCACTGAAAGCGATGGAAAGCCGGCCAGTCGATCCAGCCCGCGAGCGCAGCCTTGAAGCCCTCGCCTTGCGGCGTCTCCGCGATCGCCTCCTCGAGCTCCTTCACGCGGGTGTTGTCGCACGTCTTGAGCTGGCAGCTCCCTGGATCGTCGAAGACGCTGCCCCCGGGCGGCACCACGTCGATCGGGATCCCGCCGCCGCCCCACGGGTCGTTGCCGGCGAAGTCTCCGGCGAACTCCCACATGTTGGCGCAGCCGCCGCCGAGCTTGTCCTCGAGGCGCGAACAGAACGCCTTCTTGTAACGCTCGACCACGACGTAGGGGATGGACACCTCCGCACCCCAGACATTGCTCGAGACCCAGGCGTAGCTGGTCAGGGGGGCCGGGTAATCGAGGCGCGCATAGAGCTCGAGCGTGAGGCGCTCGCGGAAGATGGTCCCGACCTGGCCGTTGTTGAGCCGCAGGTGCTCGACGCCGCCGAGCCGCTGCTGCTCGACGAACTCGTCCGCGTCGATGTTGAGGTTGGGAATCGAGCGCTTCGTCCAGGGCCGCATCGTCGACTGTCCGGCGATCCCCACCTGGACCTTGCCGTAATCGGCCGTTTTGCCCCGGGCGCCGGCCGTCGTCACCCAGAGATGATCCACGAAGGTCGCGTCCTCCCCGGTCGGTGAGTAGATATCCCCGAACTCCGATCGTTTGATGGGGATCCCGCCGCCGGCGAACCCTTCGTTCATGATCTCGAGCTGCTCTTCCGAGACAGCGAACCAGTAGCGGTTGCCGATGGTGCCGAAGACATCGAGCGCAAGCTCGGCCACCTCGGTATCCGCGGTGGGCGCTCCTGGGTACTCCTCCGCGGGCGCACCGCCGGCGCCGCCGGCCCCGCCCTCCCCGGTCGTGTAATAGTAGTTGTAGTAGTTGTCCGGCTCATCCGCGCAGCCCGCCAGGAAGCCGGCAGACGGGATGGCGCACAGCGCGAGCAGCGAGACCGCTCGCGTGCGGGACGACCATGACCGAACAGAAGGAGAAGACGGTAGCCGATTGGACATGAGCGCGACCTTTCCGCGACACGCCCACTGCAAAAGTCGTACCGTCCACAGCAAAAAAATCGCGACCGCCCCGTGTCGCTGCCCTGGAACCCGATCCGCCGGGCAGGTCCGCTGAGATCGTTGGGGAGCTCCTCCTTTTCGCCTGGCGGGGCGGGGCGCGCGGTCGGCGCCCCCTCATGACACGACGATCAGAGGCTGGCACACTGCCCTGTCGCGGAGGGCGGACGACGACGGACGACGATCACCCGCCCGGGCAGGGGGCGCCGGCGCGAGCCCAGGTCTCCCAGGCAGCCACGAACTGGGCGTAAGGCGTCGGGATGGGCGTGCGGCCAGCGCCTGGGTTCCAGCCCCAGGTCACGAGGGGATCCTCGAGGTGGACGCGCAACGCCGCCATGTCCTTGCCGCCGTTGCGCGCCGGATCCTTGATCTGCTCGCAGAGCGCCCCCGGGGCGACGCCGACGAACACCATCGGCATCTCGGGCGGCGGCATGTGCCAGCCCTTCGAGACGCCGGGCGGCACGTGCGGGCCGTAGCTGCCGGGCGGGTTTGTCGGCCCGTGACACGTCGTGCACTCGGCGCCGGCCATGCCGTTGCCCCTGGGACCGCGGAGCACGAACTGGTTGTGAAGGCGGCCGTCGTCGCCCTGCAGCGGTACGTCGCCCGCGGGGTGACAGTTCTGGCAGCGAGGATGCTGGAGGACGCCGCGCACGGTCTCGAACGCAGCGAGGGCGGCGTCGCGGCTGACGGGCGACGACGAGTGGCCCTGCGAGGCCCCGGGCGTCTGTCCCCCGCACGCGGCGAGGAGAAAGGCGAGAACAAGAGACGATCGGATCATGGTCAGCACCTACGCGAGGCGGAACGGGAGGGAGCGCAGCCGCTGCTTGGTCAACGCGAACACCGCGTTCGCCACGGCGGGCGCGATCGGCGCGGTGGCAGGCTCCCCGATGCCGCCCATCTTGGCCTTGCTCGGGATGAGGTGGACGGCGATGCGCGGCATGTCGGCCATCCGGAGCATGGGATAGTCGTGGAAGTTGCTCTCCTGGACCTTCCCCTCGACGATGTTGAGCTTGCCGTAGAGCGCAGCCGTGAGGCCGAAGGCGACGCTGCCCTGGACCTGCGCCTCGATGCCGAGCGGGTTCACCGCGGTGCCGCAATCGACGCTGCAGGTGACCGCGTGGACGCGGATGCGCCCCTGCTCGATCGAGACCTCGGCGACCTCGGCGACGATGGAGCCGAACGACTCGTGCATCGCGAGCCCGCGCGCCCGTCCCGGCGCGGGCGCCGTGCCCCAGCCGGCCTTCTCGGCGGCCACCTTCAGCGCATGGGCGTGTCGCGGCTTGTTCTTGAGCAGCTCGAGCCGGTACGCGAGCGGGTCCTGCCCGGCGGCGTGCGCCAGCTCGTCGACCATGCTCTCCACCGCGAAGGCCGTGTGCGTGTTGCCGACCGAGCGCCACCAGAGCACGGTGACCGGCGTCCTCGGCGAGTGCAGCGACACCCGCAGCGCGGGCGTCCCCTCGATATAGGGCGACTCGGCGATCCCTTCCACCGAGGTGTGGTCGATGCCGTTCTTTACGATGAACGACTCGAGCGGTGTGCCGGCGACGATCGACTGGCCAACGACGCTGTGATCCCACGCCGCCGGCATGCCGCGCCCGTCGACGCCGACCCGGACCCGATGAACGTACGCGGGGCGGTAATAGCCGCCGCGCATGTCGTCCTCGCGCGTCCACACGACCTTGACCGGCACGCCGGCGGCCTTCGCGACGATCACGGCCTCTCCGACGAAATCCGCCACGGGGCTGGCGCGCCGCCCGAAGCCGCCGCCGAGGAACATCGTGTGGATCTGGACCTTCTCGGGCGTCGTGCCGAGGATCTTCGCCGCGGCCATCTGGTCGCCGGTCTGGAACTGCGTGCCCGTCCAGATCTCGCAGCGATCGCCCTCGATCTTGACCGTACAGTTCAGCGGCTCCATCGAGGCGTGCGCGAGGTAGGGCACGTCGTACTCCACCTCGAGCCTCGACTTGGCCGCGGCCAGGGCGCCCTCGACCTCGCCGACCTGGCTGGCGACCGCGCCGGGCGTCCGCGCCAGCGCGCGGAAGTCGGCGAGCAGCTTGGCGCTGTCGGCCCCGCCGCCCTCGGGCTTCGTCCACTCGGCGCGGAGCGCGTCGCGCCCGAGCTTGGCGGCCCAGAAATGCGCGGCGACGACGGCGACGCCGGTCGCGGTGGGGACGACCTTCTCGACGCCGGGCACCTTGAGGGCGTCCGCGGCGTCGAACTTGACGAGCTTGGCGCCGAACGCCGGCGGGCGCAGCACCACGGCGGTGCGCAACCCGGGGAAGTGCACGTCGAGCCCGAACTGCGCCTTGCCCGTGATCTTCTCCGGCGTATCGATGCGGCGCACGAGGGTGCCGATCAGCTTCCAGTCCTTGGGGTCCTTCAGCTTCACCTTCGCCGGCGGGGTCAGCTTCATCGCGTCCTCGGCGAGCTGGCCGAAGGTCAGCTGATCCTTGCCGTGGGTGACGACCCCCTTCGCGGCGACGCACGCCGCGGGCGAGACCTTCCATCGGGCGGCTGCCGCGCGCAGCAGCATGTCCTTGGCCATCGCGCCGACGGTGCGATACCGCTCGAACTCGCCGTTCGTGCTCGACGACCCGCCGGTCATCTGGAACTGCATCACCGGATGGCCGTAAACAGGCGCGGCCGGCGCGTGCTCCGACCGCACCTTCGACCAGTCGCACTCGAGCTCCTCGGCGATCAGCATCGCGAGCCCGGTCCAGATGCCCTGGCCCATCTCGGAGTGCGCGAGCAGCACGGTCACGGACTCGTCCGTTCCGACGCGCACGAACGCGTTCGGCGACACAGGAGGAGGCTGCGCCGCCTTCGGCGCGGCACGGACCCCCTGCGGAACGTAGAAGCTGAGCAGGAGCCCCGCCGCCGAGCCCGCGGTCGCTTGCAAGAAGTCACGCCGGGAGACGGTCACTTGCCACCTCGCTTGAGACGCGAAGCGAGGATCACCGCTTCGCGTACACGCACATACGTCCCGCATCGACACACGTTTCCGGACAGCGCAGCGTCGATGTCGGCGTCGCTCGGATCCGGCTTCTGTTCGAGCAAGGCGACCGCGGTCATGATCTGCCCGGACTGGCAGTACCCGCACTGGACGACGTCGGCCTGCGCCCACGCCTGTTGCACCGCGTGCGACCCGTCGGCCGACAGGCCCTCGATCGTCGTCACCTTGCGCGCCCCGACGCTCGACACCGGCAGGACGCAGGACCGCGCGGGCTTGCCGTCGATGTGGACCGTGCAGGCGCCGCACTGGGCCATGCCACAGCCGTACTTGGTGCCGGTCAACCCCAGCAGATCCCGGAGCACCCAGAGCAGGGGCATCTCCGGAGCGGCATCCACCTCGCGAACAGCGCCGTTGATATCGAGTTTCATGACCGTTCACGCCATACTTTTGCGCTGGTGCGACGTCAAGCGACTGCGCTGGTTCTTATCATTTCTTCAACATCGACCCCCGTCTCGCCGCCGTTTGACGTTGCTTGGTGTCGTGTTGCGGCGCGTGACGCCCGAGGGCGACCCGCGGCGCCCGGTGACGATGAACGCCCTGGCGGGCGCATCGCGAAAGGATAATGATGCCGGGCGCATGAATGAGATCGAGCGGATCGTGCGGGAGGCGGCGGCCCTGGCGACGGATCGTTCCCCGTTTCTGCTCGCGACCGTGGTGCGGGTGTCGGGGTCGTCGTACCGGCGCCCCGGCGCGCGGATGCTTGTGGCCGGCGATCGATGGCTGTCGGGGTGTGTGAGCGGTGGCTGCCTCGAGGGCGACGTGATGCTCCGCGGAGAGCACCGGTGCCGCGATGGCGCCGTGGTGGTCACCTACGACTCGACAACCGAAGACGGGGAGGCGTGGGGTGTGGGGCTCGGCTGCAACGGCGTCGTCGATGTCCTGCTCGAGCACGTCGCGGCGGGAGCGACCCACGACGCGCTCGCGTTCGCCGGCGCCTGCTTCGCCGAGGAGACCACGGGCACGCTGGTCACGGTGATCCGCTCGACGGCCTGCGCGGTCCGGGTCGGCGCGCGCCTCGCCTTCGGTCCGCCGTGCGCGCTCGCGCACCCGGTGGCCGATCCCGCCGCGCGCTCCGCGATCGAGGCCGTGGCGCGGGGGCCGGCCGGGGTCGCGGAGCTCGACGGGCTGGGGATCACCGTGCTCGTCGAGAAGATCGCGCCGTCGCCGCAGCTCTTCGTGCTCGGGGGCGGCCACGACGCGGTGCCCCTCGTCACGCTCGCGAAGTCGGTCGGGTTCCGGGTCACTGTGGCCTCTCCCACCCTCCCCCAGGGCTCCCGGTTCCTCGCTGCGGATCGCGTCCTCTCGACCGGCGGCGCGATGGATCGCCTCGGCGCGCTCATCGACGCGGCGGCCGAGCCGTACGTCGTGATCATGCATCATCAGCGCACGCCGGATCGCGACGCGCTCGCGGTCGCCCTCGCGTCGCGCGCCCGGTACATCGGCGTGCTCGGGCCCGCGCGCCGCACGCGCGATCTCCTCGCCGAGATCGGCCGCCGCCCCGGCGACGATCCGCGGATCCATGCGCCGATCGGGCTCGATCTCGGCGCCGAGACGCCCGAGCAGATCGCGCTCTCGGTCGTGGGCGAGCTCCAGGCCGTCGCGCGCCGGGCGCAGGGGGGAAAGCTCCGCGACCGCGCCCGAGCGCTGCATGCCGGCCTGGCGCTCGTCGTGCTCGCCGCCGGCGGCTCACGTCGTCTCGGCCGCCCCAAGCAGCTCGTCGAGCTCGACGGGGCGCCGCTCGTCCGGCGCGTGGCGACGGCGTGCGTCGAGGCGCGATCCGGACCGGTCGGCGTCGTGCTCGGCGCCCACGCCGGCGTGGTCGCGCGCGCGCTCGGCGATCTGGGCGTCGCGCTCATCGCGAACGATGGCTGGGAAGAGGGCATCGCCTCCTCGATCCGCGCCGCGGTCCGATGGGCGGAGGCCTCGAAGGCCGACGCGCTCCTGATCGCGCTCGCGGATCAGCCGTTGATCACGGTCGAGCACCTCACCGCCTTGCGGAATGCCTGGCTCGCGGGCGCGCCGATCGCCGCGTCGCGGTTCAGCGGCGTCGTGGGCGCGCCGGCGGTGTTCGACCGATCTCGCTGGGACGCCCTCTCGCGCCTCGAAGGGGACCAGGGCGCCGGTCGGCTGCTGCGCGCCGAGGACATCGCGGCGATCGACTGGGCGGGCGGGGCGATCGACGTCGATACGGCCGACGACGTGCGCGCGCTCGGCGGCCGCGCGCCGGCGGATCAACCGAGCTGCTGAGCCAGCCTCTGGACGGACGGAGGACTCGTACGCAGCTCCCGGGCTCGTCCGTGGCTCCGCGATGGGGAAGCGCGTGAGCCACGGAGTCCCTTTGTCCTGCCGCTCCCCTTGACTTCGAGCGCGCTCTCACTCTTACCGTGGCGTGCGTCGAAGCGCCGCGGCCCCTCCCCGCGGCCTCAAGGAGCCCAACCATGCACACGCGCAAGCTCGGTCCTCTCCAGGTCTCCGCCCTCGGTCTCGGCTGCATGGGCATGAGCGATTTCTACGGCCCCCGCGACGAGGCCGAGTCGATCGCCACGATCCATCGCGCGATCGAGCTCGGCGTCACGCTGCTCGACACCGCGGACATGTACGGCCCCTTCACGAACGAGGAGCTCGTCGGTCGGGCCATCGACGGCCGGCGCGATCGGGTCGTCCTCGCGACAAAGTGCGGCATCGTCCGCGACTCGAGCGACGCCACCGTCCGCGGCATCAACGGCACGCCGGAGTACATCCGCGCGGCCTGCGACGCGAGCCTGCGGCGCCTCCGCGCCGACGTCATCGATCTCTACCAGCTGCACCGTGTCGATCCGAAGACGCCCATCGAGGACAGCGTGGGCGCGATGGCGGACCTCGTGAAGGCGGGCAAGGTGCGCGCGATCGGCCTCTCGGAGGCGGGCTCGGCGACGCTCCGGCGCGCCCACGCGGTGCACCCGCTCGCGTCGGTGCAGACCGAGTATTCGCTCTGGACGCGGGATCCCGAGGACGACGTGCTCGCCACGTGCCGCGAGCTCGGCATCGGCTTCCTTGCCTACAGCCCCCTCGGCCGCGGCTTCCTCACGGGGCAGATCAAGCGCTTCGAGGACCTCGCGCCGGACGACTTCCGCCGCTCCTCGCCGCGCTTCCAGGGGGAGAACTTCCAGAAGAACCTCGATCTCGTCGCGAAGGTCGAGGACATCGCGCGGGAGAAGGGCGTGAAGGCGTCGCAGCTCGCGCTCGCGTGGGTGCTCGCGCAGGGGGACTTCATCGTCCCGATCCCCGGCACGAAGCGCCGCAGCTACCTCGAGGAGAACGTCGCCGCGGAGGCGATCGCGCTCACCGAGGCCGATCTGCGGCGCCTCGACGCGGCGGCGCCGAAGGGCGCGGCCGCCGGTCCTCGCTACACGGAGGTCGGCATGCGGCTCGTGAACCAGTGAGCGCCGCGGCCGGAAGACCGCGCCTCGGCGCGCCGGTCTCCGGCACGGCCGGCGCCCCCTCGATGGCGGAGGTCGCTCCGGCTTCGTGAGCCGAGCGCGGGGGCGCCTGCGGTGAGCGGGCGCCCGGCGGGGCTCGCGGGCGCGGCGATCATGCGTCTTCCGGCACCCCGGGCTGCCGGAGGACGCGCAGGGGGCCTTCGGACGAGACGAGGCCGGCGAGCGCCGGATCCGTCATCACCTCGAGGAGGTCGCGCTCCGCGTCGTCGACCGTGCACCGCCGCCGCACGAGCCGGACGACCTGCGAGTAGTCCACGTGATCCAGGTCGTGCGCGAGCCCGAGCGGCTGCCACAGGGGGTGCCGGCCGTGCCGGTGGGCGGCGCCCGGGTCGAACCAGCCGTAGTTGGCGGCGCGGTCGCGCCTGCCGGCGAGGCGGTTGGTGAGCACCCAGTGCTTGCCCACGTTCTCGATGAGCCCGGTGCGCCCCGCGACCCGCTCCTCGACGCGGCGGTGGTGCTCCAGCATGCGGGAGGTGTTCGCCATCGTGGGATCCGGGGCGCCGAAGCACGGCAGGATCCGCACGGTGGCCTGCTCCCAGACGAGATCGCAGAGGCGCGTCGTCAGCATCGCGCACTCGAGCTGATCCGCCATGCGCTGCGTCGTCCTGGCGGACGCGTTGATCCGGACGGAGTCGTGCGTGTCGCCGATGCGGAGCGCGTCGGCGCTCACGAGGAAGGTCGCGCGGTGTTCGCCGTGCTCGCTGTGCACCGGGAGCCAGGAGATGGGCGCCAGGTGGCCGGCCTGCACGGCCTCCAGGAGGGCGTCCTCGCGCGCGGCGCAGGCGCGTTCGGGGAGGCGTGCGACGAAATCGGTGCCTCGCGGGACGTCGGTCATGGCTCCCCCTGGGCGAGCGCGGGCGTCGCTCCGGCCGCGCGGCGCCGTCCGGCCGGCGTGGCGAGGACTGGCCGGCTCGCTCGTTGGATTGTGCGGAGCGCCCGAGATCCGCGCAAGGCCGCGCGGCTCCTGCTCCGCTTTGCGCTGCTCGCTCGACCGCCCTAAGCTCCGCCCCATGTCGCTCCCGGCGAGCCGTCCCTCCCTGCGTCCCTCCGGAGCGTTCCGCGCTTCCCGACTCCTCCTCGTCGCCTGCGCCGCCGTGTTTGCCGCGCAGTCCGCGGGCTGCGGCTCCAGCGCGTCCCAGGGGCCCGACGCGGCCGCCGCCCTCGCGTCGATCGACGCGCGCCTGCGCGGCAGCTTCCGGCTCGTCCGGTTCGAGCCCGAGGTCCCGCTCGAGCCGATGCTCGCGTCGATGCTCGAGTTCCAGTACACGCACCTGATCGTCCGCTTCGACGGGAAGCGCATCCTCGCGGATTCGCCCGGCCTCCACGTCGACCGTGCCTACGAGATCCGCGACCCCGTGTGGGATCGTTTCAAGTTGATCTCCTACGACGAGGCGGGGATTGCCTACGAGGCGCTGTGCGAGTTCTCGGAACAGGGAGAGCTCATCGTGTACGCGCAGACGCCGCCCTGGAAGGGCGTGGCCATGCTCCGGCGGGCGCAGTAGCCCGACGACACGGCCGAAACGAGAGCGCAGCAGAGCAACGAGCCGCGCGGGGGGCGCCAGGATCGGTTCGAAGCCTCGCGCAGCCAGGAGTCGGGGAGCGAAAGCACGGACCCGCGCGCGGCATGTCGCCCCGAGGCCACGAGGACGAGCTCCGTGGCACGGAGCCGCGCGATGGACAGCTGCGCGCCGGTCGCCGTATCCAGCGTATATTGGCGGAGACCCGGAGCCGCGCATGCGGCGATCCGAGACGCCGTGACGACGACCGAGTCGCACCTCGTCGAACTACGCGCCTTCGGAGAGGAAAACGGATCCGGAACACACTTTCGCAACGAGTTGGCGATGAAGCACGTAAGTCGTTGACGTCCCACAGCTCACCCGATGCGCTGGAGATGGCAACCGCGGCTCGAAGCAGCGCTGGCTCCCGCCGGATCAGGTGATCCTGAGCCGGACGCTCCCTGCCTCATCGTCCGCCCGCCGGAGCGGATGCTCGAACATACAGCGTCTGCTTGACCTCGATGTACGCCAGGACGGCCTCGGCGGGCACGCGCTCCCGGATCGCGAGATCGCTGCCCAGACCGCGCAGCGTCACCCCCGCCGCGGCTTCAGGTCCAGCCAGGCCCGCTGCCCCCACGGGCACGCGAACTCCAGCGGCTTCGTCAGGATCCAGAGCACCGGCAGCGGCGGCGGCGCCGGCGGCGTGGGACCCGCGCCGTCCGTGAAATAGATCACGCCGGAGACCCTCCGCGCCGCCAGGAACTCCGGCGCGAACACCGGCCGCAGATCGGTCCCGCCGCGGCCGCCCACGTCGTTGAGCCGGCCGTCGAAGGCGTACACGCGCCCGATCTCCGTGTCGCACTCGGCCACGGTGATGCGCGCCACCGCGCTCATCGCCTGCAGCTGCCGGGCGACCTCCTCCAGCTCGTCGCGCCGCATGCTCATCGACGTGTCGATCGCCACGAGCACCGACGGCTTCGCGATCGCCCGGGGCGCGTACGTCCTGCCAGGCACCTCGCCGATGCGGCCCGGGAAGCGCCGGTTCGGTCGCGCGTACGTGTGCACCGGCGCGCGCTCCCTCGCCACGAACATCCGCAGCGCGGTCTTCCAGTCGAGCGGGGTCGCACGCGGGCCGAGCACGTCCGTGAGCTCCTCGATGAGCCGGCCGGGCGTCTTGCCCGCGAGCGTCAGGCCGGGCAGGTCCGCCGGGTCGCCGTCGCCCGCGAGCGCGCCCGCCTCCTCGGCGGCGCGCAGCAGCAGCTGCCGCGTCTGCTCCACCGCGCCCGGCTCCCGCGACGGGCGGCGCAGCACGCGGTGGTCGTCGACGGCCTCGCCGCCCCGCTGCGGGAGCTTGCCCTCGCGCGCCGCGCTCACGAGCAGCTCGTAGCGCTCCAGCGTGCTCTGGCCGCCGCGCAGGCCGAGCGCGGCGTAGGGCTGCCAGCGGATCGGGTCGGGCAGCGGCTCCTCGATGTACTCGTTGGCCGACATCTCCAGCGCGAGATCCATGAGCTCCGGCTCGTCCGCGCCCGCGAACTTGGGGTGGCAGAGGTGCCCGAGCGCCACGTGGTGCACCTCGTGCAGGAGCACGCCGCGCAGGAACACGGGCTCGCTCATGAACGACTCCACGTTGACGTGGAGGAAGAAGCGGCCCTCGAACAGCGAGACGGCCATGCGCTTGACCGAGGGGTCCGCGACCGGCGCGAGCCGCGCGAGGATCGCCGCATAGCAGGGATACCGCTCCAGGAACCCCGGATCGCGCACGAAGGCGTCGAGCCACGCCGTGAGCTCGTCCTCGGGCACCTCGCGGTGCGCTGTGCTCTCGAGCGCGGGGTTCGCGCGCTCGAGCGCGGGATCGGCGTTCCCCGGCGCCGGTTTCGCGTTTCCGGGAGCGGGATCGGCGTTCCCCCGCGCCGGTTTCGCGTCCCTGAGCGCCGGCGCCTCCGTCCCCGGCGTGGGTTTCTCCGTGTCCTTGTCCCGCCTCATTGCGGCCGGATGGGCGTGACGCCGTGCTTCTTCAGCGCCCCCGCGAGCCGGAGGGCCCAGCGCTCCGGCAGCTGCGCGAGCAGCTGGCCCAGGCACGCCCGCGCGACGTTGCTCCGCCGCACCTCGACGAGCTTCGCCTGCTGGGCGAGGTGCGCCGACAGCGCGGTCACGACGAGCCCCACGCGGTGCTGCCGCAGCGGATCGGCGCGCCACCCCAGCACCTTCTGCTCGGCGGCGCTGCCCGCGTAGTTCTGGAGCAGCTCCTCGGGGCGAATGTCGATGAGCTGCGTCGCCGTCGCGTTGCCGCCGAGCGCGTCCTGGAGGCGCTCGCGGTGGTCGCCGGGCAGGTCGGCGAGCAGCGCCTCGAACGCCGAGAGCGAAAGCTTCCGCTGCGCCGCGAGCACGCCGACCTCCGGCCCCTCGAGCAGCGGCGCGAGCCGCGTCGTCACCTCGTCGAACCGGTCGGTCTCCCCGCGCTCGCGCGCGGCGCGCAGCACCTTGCCCGCGGGCGAGGTCGGCCCGTAGTCGGCGAGCAGCGCGCGCAGATCGAACGGCAGCCGCGTCGACCAGGAGTCCTTCGACGCGAGCAGGAGCTCCACCCAGCTCGGCGGCAGGTACCCGCCGAGCGCGTCGCGCAGGAGCACGCCGTCCGCGAGCTCCTCGGGACGGAGCGCGCCGAGCACCTGCGACGCGTACGTCCACGTGCGCGGCGGGACGTCGTCCAGGATGCGCTCGTGCGCCTGCCCCAGCGCGATCACGCCCGGATGGAGCCCGCTCACCTGCGCCCAGGCGAGCCAGGACGCCCGGTCGGCGCGGACGCTCAGGTTGAGGAACCGCGCCCGGAGCGCGCGGTCGAGCGGGGTCACCTGGTAATCGGCCGACTCGGGGTTCACGGCGGCGAAGCACACCCAGCCCGCGGGCAGCTCGTACTCGTGCAGCCGCCGGGCGCTGAGCAGCTGGAGCGCCGGCTGCTGGATGTACCGCTCCGCCCGGTTGAGCTCCTCGAGCATCAGGATGCCGGCGCCGTCCTGGGGCAGCACCGACGGCGCCGCGTAGGCGGTCCGGTTGTCCCGGATGACCGGCAGGCCCACGAGATCGGGCGGCTCGAGGAGGCTCAGGTCGAGCACGACCGTGGCGATGCCGAGCCGCTCGGCGAGCTGCCGGACGAGCTCGCTCTTGCCGATGCCCGTCGGCCCCTCGAGCAGCACCGAGCGCCGCGCGCGGTACGCGAGATCGAGCACGGCCTCGAGCCGCGGTCCGACAGGGATGGGCGCAGAGCGCCCCTCGAGGAGGCCGGGTGAAGTCGCCGCGGCCGACCTGCCCGGCGCGTTGCCATCGGATCTGGGCTTCGTCACGGGGATAGAGGAGGGGTTTTCGTGCGAGGCGCGAGGAAAGGACCTCCGAGGCCTGGGGCCCAGGAGGCTCGGCCTTCCCGTCCCCGGCGTGCTCTCGGCGCTCGTCCTGCCAGGTGGACCGGAGCTCTAGCAGCCGCTGCGGGGCCTGTCATTCGTCACGCGACGGCCGGCGGCGCCCTCATGCGCCAAGGAGCAGCCCGAGCGTTGTCGCGAGCGCGGCGTCGCTCCACGAGGACAGCCCGCGGGGCAGGAGGACGGTCACGTGGTGAGGCTGGCCTCCGCAGCTGCGTGCGCCCTCGTAGGTGCGTCCCGTCCGTGTGAGCTCGTAGCTGCATCGCCCGATCTGGCCGGTGAGCTGCCGGTCGTCCAGCCGGTAGTCGGAGAGGGCGCCGGCCACGAGGCCGCGCGCGCGGAGCCCTGCCTCCGCCCGGGTCACCGAGAGCTGAAGCGGCATGGCGCCGACGATGCCGGTCGCGCCCTGCCCGGTCGTTGTGACGCTCACGGCCCGGTTGAACGCGATCCCCCGGACCGCCTGCCCGCCGCGCTCGCCGCCCGCCGCGTACACGCCCAGGTTCACGTCCGGCCCGACGACGCGCCCCGGCTCGATGTCGGCGCTCACGAGCTCGCCCCGGGCGGTGAGCAGGATGAACTCGCCCGGCCCCGCTGCGCCGAAGATATCCTCGCGCGCCGGGTGATCGGCGCCCGGCGCCGCCCCGCACGCCGCGGTGAGCGGCAGCGCGAGCGAGAGCACAAGGAGCAGCCTCATCCGCATCGCAGCACCTCCACGCCCGATCGGGCACACCCAACGTGAGGCCGCCGGCGCCGGAACGGTAGACGTCGGTACGACCGGGAACGGTTTCGCTGGATCCGTCCCCGATCGCGCCGGGATTCTCACGAAGACGTCCTGTCGGGAAAGGCTGAACGCCGGCGCCCGCGAGGCGTGCGAGACGTTATGGCGCGACGAGCCCGGAGCCCCTCAGCGCGGCGTCTCGAGCGGGGCGCAGGTCGACACGCCGGCGCCGACGATGCGGAAGCCGATGTTCGTCATGTAGGCCGTGTCGATCGAGCCGTCGGAGGGGCGATAGCGGCTGACGTTGGTGGTCCGCGACGCGGACTGGAACCGATCCGGCGCGGTGTAGAAGTAGAAGTCGCCACCCCAGAAGGTGAACGCCCAGGCGCTCGGGGTCTCGATGCCGGGCAGGTCCGTGGCCTCGATGATCTCGCCGGTCTCCTTGTCGATCTCGGCGAGCTGGACCGGCGAGGTGGTGAAGAAGCCGAAGAGGCGTCCATCGCCCGTGCCGGTGAGCTCCGCCGAGGCGCCGCGCAGCGAGCCGCTGAACTCCCCGACCGGCTTCACCGACGGACCGTCGATCCTCCCGAGCCCGATGCCCGGGGTGCCTGTCGCGCCCGCCACGAACAGCTGCTCCGCGTCCGGACGCGAGAGGTCGCTCGAGAAGCCCATTCCGAGCCGGGACCACCCTTCCGAGAGCGGCGTCTCCGTGGGCTCGCAGCTCGCGTCCTCGGTGCTGACCTTGAACAGCGTCCCGGCGCTGTCGTCGGCCTGCGCGTAGTTGACCCACGCCACCGCGTCGCGATCGACCGCCATCGAGTTTGGATCCATGTCGGTCTGGCAACCCAGAACACCAATCTTCGTGAACTCCTTGCGATCCGGTTTGAAGCTGTAGAGCTCGTTGTCTTGCGAGAGCACATACACGAAGGCCGCCCGCTCGATGCAACGGCTGTCAGCGTCCCCACTCCCGCTGTCCCCGCTGCTCCCGCCGGTCCCGGCGCCGGCGCCGAACGTCTCGCCTTCACCGCCCGCGCCGACCGCGCCGACCGCGCCGTCCTGGCCGCCTTCGCCGCCGTTCTCGCCGGCGCCGCCTGTGGGCTGGCCGCTGTCTGTCGGGGACGTGCCGCTGTCGGAGGCGCTGCAGCTGCTCGCTGCGAGCGCCATCCAGAAGCACCATCGTGCGATTCGCATATCCGCTCTCCCTTCCGCGTGATCGCGTGATTCGCTTCTATAGCGCGCGAAGCGCGCGCCCGGGGGCACGAAGTCGCGTCCTCGAGCCAAAGGGCACCGCGCGCTCTGCGTCGGGCGTGCGGGGCGGGCGAGGTCATCAGTGCACGAAGACGGCCTCGTCGGACTGGCAGCAAAAATACGAAACGCCCGTCGGTATCACTTGCCCCGTGGCGACTCCACCGGTCGGGGCGCATGTGCCCGGCTCGTTCGTGACCCACTGCGCCGCCATGCTCTCGAGCCGCAGGTCCGGCCCTGCGACGCACTTCGGCCCGGCCAGCGTCACCGTCTCGGCGCCGAGGAGCTGGCGGCAGCTGCCGTCCTCGTAGGCCGACACGAGCGCGGAGCACGCGCTGCCCTCGAGCGGATCGCACCCGCACGGCGTGCAGCTGCGCGTGTCGTCGAAGCCCGTGTGGAGCTCTTGCAGCTCGGGGTATTCCTCCGGGCACCTCGGCTCGCCCTGGCGGAGGTGGTGGATGCAGATCGAGAAGCCCTCCGGGCGCGGCACGGGGGAAGCGATGCACATCAGCGAGGGATCTCGGCACGTGTGCTTGTCCGCCGTCCCGGCGCAGCCGCGCGCCCGCACAGCAAAGGGGGCGGGCAGCTCGAGCGGCGCCCCTCCGGGATCGATCGTCGGCGCGCAGGCGTCCACGGTCGGCGCCGGGATGAGCAGCGAGCCGAGCTCGTCCAAGGCCGCTGCGTCGGGCGCGGTGCATGCGCCGTCCCATCCGTCGGGGGCGTCGAACGGCGCGGCCGCCGTCCCGTCGCACGTGGCCGAGGCGCTCCCCCGGAGGCCCGGCGGCAGCTCGCAGGAGGGCTGCGTGCAAAGGCATGTCGAGCAGCTGTGCGCGTCGGCGAAGCCGCCGTAACCGTCGAACACGAGGTCCGGTGTCTCCGCCGGGCACTCCGGCGCAGAGGCCCCATCGGTCGAGTCGCCCCGCCAGAGCAGCATGGGATCGCTGAACCCGAGGTACGGTAGATCCACGCACGCGCCCTCGCACCTGGCGCACGGCTTGTCGCACTCGTAGATCTCCAGGCCCCAGCACGGGTCGTCGCACGAATACATCTGGACGTGGCCGCCGGGCCAGCAGCCCGCGAAGCTCCCGGCTGCAGCGAGCGCGAGCGCGATCAGGATCGGGTACTTCCTTTGTGTCATCGTGGTGGCCCTTTTCTGGCGTGTTTCGGTCCGGCTCTCGGACAGGGGTCACTGCGCCGCGCTGATCTCTCGGCGCCGCCCCCCCACCTCACCTCGTGCTCCTTCACGCCGGTGGGCCCGCGCGACCGGGGCGCGCGGCGCAGCGTCGATTCAGAGCAGGGAGAGCGCGCACACCGAATCCATACTTGGGTCGACCAGGGCAGGAAAGCCCAATCTGCCATGAAGCCTCGAAGCATCGAGAGCATTCCGGTTGGGCTCACGAGATTATCAGTCTATTCGCTGATGATTTTCTGATAATTTTTCTACGGGTCACGGAAGGTGTGTCGCGGCTGGACGGTGGTCAATCGGCTCGGGACGTCGCCGCCCAGAGGACCCACGCGTGCATCGCGAATCGGTCGCGGGCGGAACCCGTCACTGGCGAGCTCTACGATCGGTCGAGCGCATCCACGGCGTCCAGCTGGGGTTTGAGCTGCGCGCGCTCCTCATCGGAGAGCGGCGCCTCGTCGAGCTCGGCGCGCAGGGTGCGCGCCCGCGCCCCCTCGCCCAGGGCGACCGCAAGCTCGATCCGGGCCGCGAGAGCGCGCGCGCGTTCGAGCGGGGCGTCTGCCTCCTTCCGTGCGAGCGCCACGTCGAGGACCTTGGCGGCGGCGTCGTCGTCGTTCTTGAAATCGCGCAGCCGCGCCGCCGTGCGCAGCGCCCGGTCCAGCCTCGAATTCGAGCGCGACCCGGCGGCCCCCTCGTCGTAGTCGTCCGGCGCGTCCCGCTGGATGAAGATGACCGAGTTGCCCGCGACGTCGACCACCGTGAAGCGGCTCTGCCCCTTCTTCATGCGCGAGATCCGGGGAAAGCCGGCGATCGGCACCTTGCCGTACGCCTGCCGCAGGCCCTCGGCGAAGGTCTCATGGAGGCGCTCGACCTCGGGGACGAGCACAAGGCACGTGCTGTACGACTCGCTCGGATCCAGCTTCTTGAGGCCCATGAAGTGCAGGTGGATGTCGCCGCGGCGCGTCGCCGCGTACACGTTCGGCTTCGTCTGCTGGTGAGTGACCTCGAAGCCCAGGGCGCCGTAGAACGCCAGGGTCTCGGGCATCGACACGCACGGCAGCACGGGAATCGTCGTCACCTCGCCCATGAGATCACCCCTCTCGCGCCGGCCCGCGGAAGCGGCGGAAGAAGGCGCGCACGTCGCCGATGAAGAGGTCGGGCTCCTCCATGGCCGCGAAGGTGCCGCCGCGGTCGAACTCCGACCAGTGCACGATGTTCGTGTTGTCGCGGGCGGCGAACCTGCGAATCGGAGCGATGATGTCCCGAGGGAACACGGCGACCCCGGTCGGCAGGGTCGAGGGCTTCACGTCGGCGAGGTCCGCATCGTCGGGCGTGTCCGGGGTCTCCACGAACGAGCGGGACGACGATCCGGCGGTGTTGGTGAGCCAGTACAGCATCACGTTCGTGAGGATGCGATCGCGGTCGATGGCGTCCTCGGGGGTGTCCTTGCAGTCGGTCCACTCCTTGAGCACGCCGACGATCCAGGCGAGCTGGCCGACAGGTGAATCCGAGAGGGCGTAGGCCAGCGTCTGGGGCCGGGTCGACTGGATCTTCTTGTAGCCGTACAGCTCGCGCAGGTAGTACTCGGACGCTTTCAGCCGGGCCTGCTCGACGTCCGTCAGGCCGACAAGCTCCTCGGGATCTCCGGACGGCCACGAGACAAGGCCGTTTGTGTGCACGCCGATCACGTGGTCGGGGTCGACGAGGCCGACCTCGCGGGAGATCCACGTGCCCCAGTCGCCGCCCTGGGCGCCGTAACGCGGGTAGTCGAGCCTTCGCATGAGCTCGGCCCAGGCGCGGGCGATCCGGCGCGCGCCCCATCCGGCCTCGCGGGTCGGCCCGGAGAGGCCATATCCAGGGAGCGAGGGGATGATCAGGTGGAACGCGTCCGCCGGATCGCCGCCATGAGCGCGGGGATCGGCCAGCGGACCGATGACGTCGAGGTACTCGACGACGGAGCTCGGCCAGCCGTGCGTCACGATCAGCGGCAGCGCGCCGGGCTCGCGCGAGCGCACGTGGAGGAAGTGGATCCGCTGGCCGTCGATCGTCGTCGTGAGCTGGGGGTGCTCGTTCAGCCGCGCCTCGTGCCTGCGCCAGTCGTAGGTGGTGCGCCAGTACCCGGCGAGCTCCTTCAAATAACCGAGCGGGACACCGTGCGACCAGCCCACCGAGGGCAGCTCGTCAGGCCAGCGGGCGCGGGCGAGCCGGTCGCGCAAGTCGTCGAGCGCAGCCTGCGGGGTGTCGATGCGGAAAGGCCGGATGTCGCTGTCCACGGGCAAGGGCGAGCTCATACGTACTGTGTAACGTACGTTGTACGGTTCGTCAACCCGGGAGCCTGAGCCGGCTCGCACGTCTCGGCCTCGACCTCGGCGGAGCTGCGGAGCTGCCGAGGTGTCAGGACTGAAAGCCCGGATCTCAGGAACGAAAGATGTAAGGGTCATCCTTAGGGATAACCGCATGAAGTGAGGAGGGCTGAGCCCTGGCCCGTGTCCTGCTAAGTATGCAGGGCAGAGCGCCCGTGACGGCATCCCCCCCCGCCGTCGAATGGGCGCTCTGTTTTTTGTGCTCCTGTCACGGGGCGAGCGCGGAGGGGCGCCGCCTCGCCGATGCGATCGCCGGCGCTGCACACGCGCCCGCCGTGCCTCCGTGGCTTTCGCCGAGCGGCTGGATTTGCTAACTGCGGGGCGCCACGAGGCGGATCTTCCACCTCCCCGGCGGCGTATCGACGACATCCGCGTGAGATCCTCCAGCGCCCTCCTCGCCTTCGCGATCGCCGCCGCCGCCAGCTTCCACGCCGGCGAGGCGCACTCCCAGGCCGCCCCGGCGATCCCCGGCGCGCCCCCGGTCGAGCCGCCAGCGGCCATCGCGCCCCCGGCCGAGCGGCCCGCGGCCACCGCGCCGGCTGACGCGCCCGCCGCGCCCGCCGAGGCAGCCGGCGCGCCGGCTGAGGCGCCCGCCGGGATCGAGGTGACCGTCGAGGGGAGCCGCGCCCCGCCGGGATCCATCTCGCTCTCGAGGCGCGACATCCGCGAGCTGCCGGGCGCGCTCGGCGACCCCTACCGCGCCATCGAGATCCAGCCCGGCGTGACCGGCATCGCGAGCGGCATGCCGTACTACTACATCCGCGGCGCGCCCCCCGGGAACATCGGCTACTTCTTCAACGGCATCCAGGTCCCGCTCCTCTTCCACGTGGGCGCCGGCCCCAGCGTCATCCCGGCCTCCATGGTCCAGCGGGTCGAGATGCACCTCGGCCCGTATCCCGCGGACATCGGGCGGCTCGCCGGCGCGGCGATCGAGGCCGAGAGCGCGCCGCCGTCCGACGTCTGGCGCGGGGAGGGGAGTATCCGGTTCGTCGACCTCGGCGGCGTGGTCGAGGGGCCCATGGACAGGGACACGCACGTCCTCGTGGGCGGCCACTACGCCGCCGGCGCGGCGCTCACCTCGGCGCTCGTGCCGAGCGTCGACGTGGGCTACGCCGACTACCAGGGCCGGATGACCTACCGGCTCGGGCCGGAAGAGCGCTTCACCCTGTTCGCCTTCGGCGCGTACGACTACCTCGCCACCGTCGACGAGGAAGGCGGCGCCGAGACGACAAACGTCCTGCTCGACAGCGACTTCCACCGCCTGGACCTGCGGTACGACCGCGACGACGCCTCCGGCGCGCGCGTCCGGGCGGCCGTCACCCTCGGGCTCGACCAGTCGCGCGGGGTCGGCGTGGAGAGCGCGCAGGCCTGGAAGCTCAACGCGCGGCTCAGCCTGGCCCGGCCCATCCTCGGGGGGCGCGCGCTCCTGCGGGCCGGGGTCGACGCCGCGGTCGACCGCTACAAGGTGATCCCGCGCCCCAGCCCGCCGCCGGACGACGAGCCCGCCGAGGGCGCGGACGACGAGCCCGCCGAGGGGATCGACCAGCTCGACGAGAGCTTCCCCGAGCTCTTCCGCAGCCGGCTCGATCTCGCGCTGGGCGCGTGGGCCGACGCGCTGCTCGTGCTCGACGAGCGCTCGACCGTCACGCCCGGCGTGCGCGTGGACCACTACACCTCGCTCGGCCGGAGCGCCGTCGCCGTGGACCCGAGGATCGTCGGCCGCTTCGGCATCGGCGAGCACGTGCGGCTCATCCCCGCCTTCGGCGTCGCCTCGCAGCTGCCAGGCCTCGCCCCGCTGCCGGCGCTCCAGATCGGCGGCATCCCGGGAGGCCTCCAGCGCAGCCTGCAGTCGAGCTTCGGCGTCGAGGTCAACGTGGGTCCGGTCAATTTTAATACCACGGTATTTCGACAGGTGATCTTCGGCCTGAGCGATCCGATCGGCACCGGGCGCGGCACGAACCTCAGCACGGAGCGCTTCCTGACGCGGAGCCTCGGCGACTCCTACGGCCTGGAGCTCGGCGCGCGCGGGGCGCTGCGGCGCAACATGTTCTTTCTGGCGTCGTACACGCTGTCGCGCTCCACGCGCACGCGCGGCAAGGTGACGATCCCTTCCGCCTACGACCGGACGCACGTCGCGCACGTCGCGCTGCTCTACGACCTCGGCAAGGGCTGGCGCGCCGGGATCCGCCACGTCTTCTACACCGGCTTCCCCGCCGACGAGGCCGCGCCGGGCCGCCCGCCGCGCGAGCACCCGGATCGCATCCATCCGTTCTACCGGCTCGACGCGCGCCTGTCGAAGCGCTGGGCCCTGAGCGCGCGGAGCTACCTCGGCCTCGTGCTCGACGTGCAGAACGCGACCCTCGCGAAGGAGGTGTTCGACGTGAGCTGCGACGACAGCGGGTGCACGCCGCAGACGATCGGGCCCATCACGCAGCCGGGGATCGCGATCGAGGGCGGGTTCTGAGGGGAATGCTCGCGCCCCGAGGGGAGGGGCGAGCGGGAGCCGATGACCCGGTGAACCGGAGCTCGGCCAGCGGCGCGCCTCGTCCGAGCCGGCCCGCGCCGGCGATGGGCCGGGGCGAGCGCCCGGGCCGGCGGCTCACCGGTGGAGCACGTCGAAGAGCTGCTCCAGCATGAGGTAGGTCAGCCCCCAGACGACCCGCTCGTCCACGCGCAGGCACGGGAGCTGGCGGACGTTCCCCTCGTGCGTGTACGCATAGCTCGAGGCGCGCTCGCCGCGCGCGAGCGGGCCGAGCGGCGTCCAGAGCGCCTCGGCCACCTCGTTGCTCAGGGCGAGATCCGGCGTGGAGCGCAGCGCGAAGACGAACGGGGCGATGATCATCCCGACGCGCCGCCCGCGCGCGACCGCGGGGATGTCGGGCAGGCGCGCGAGCAGGGTGCCGTGCGCCGTCAGGTCGATCCCCACCTCCTCGCGCGTCTCGCGGATCGCGGTGGCGAGCAGGCTCTCGTCCGACGGCTCGCGCCGCCCGCCCGGGAGCGCCATGTGCCCCGACCACGGATCGGCCGGGTGCTCGGCCCGGCGGATCAGGAGGAGCTCGGCCTCCCCGGGCTCCCGGCTCCCCGCCCGCTCGAGCGCCGCTCCCGGAGGCCCCGCCGGCGCTTGCAGGATCGCGGCGACCGCGGCCTGACGCTCCTGCGTGACCACGTCGGGCCCGGCCTCGCGCCCTTCGAGGCGGGCCATGATGGCGGCGAGGTCGTAGGAGGAGAGCACGGGGACGAGGATAGCACAATGTCTACAGGTACTTAGCTCTACTGCGGGAAGTCGGGCCGGGAGGGGAACCGCCATGACGCCAAGGGCGCCGAGAAATCAGGGAAATAGGGGGACGGCGGGAGGGGCCCCGCTCGTCCTTGGTGGCCTTGGCGCCATGGCGGTTTTTCTGCTGGTGCAGGGCAACCTTCCGCAGTCGTGCTGGAGCCCGAGCGCGGCCGCAGGGCGGCAGGACATCATGGCCCTGCCCGGGGATCAGACCCCCTCAGGGAGCCGCCGTGGCGAAGGTGTCCCACGCGTCGCAAAGGTCCTTCTTCAGCCCGGCCTCCTGAGAGAGGGACATGGCGAGGACGATGTTCTCGTCCGTCTCCGCATCGTAGTTCGGCCATTCGACGGCGTCTCCGCCGTTCGGGTCCCCGCTCTCCGCGTGGCGCGACCAGTACCCCATGATCGCCTGCGACATCCCGAGCTCGTCCTCGGTCAGCGGCGCTGGCACGAGCTGCCCCGGGTTGCCAAACACGTACCTGATCTCGGCCGAATGGAAGGAGCCGAGATCGCCGAGCAGCGAGCCCTGCGGCGCATGGGTGAAACGGTAAAGATACGTCGCCACGCCGGCGCTGGCGATCGCGCGCGCCGCGCGCCGCGTCGGGCACACGAACATCGCGTCGCCCAGCGCCGCCGTCGCCGCCGCCTGCGCCGAGCCGTAGGTCTCGCTGGGGTAGAGCGCCACCACCGCTTCGCCGTGGCCGGGGGCGAACGTCTCGGCGAACGCCGCGAACTCGGCGTCGTCGGCGACCGTCGCGGTCTCGCCCCAGAGCGCGACGAAGAGCGAGCCCTCGTCGGCGTTGCTGCCGAGGATCGTCGGCACCTTCTCGAAGCTGCCGGCCTCGAGGAGCTTGCCAGGCCAGTCGGGGAGGTTCCAGCCGTCGATGACCGGGAACCAGGTCGGGCCCTCGCCCACGAGGAACTTCTCGCTGGCCACCAGCGCGCCCATGACCTCCTCGGCCGACTTGCCGCGCAGGCACTCGAGGACGGAAGGCGCGTCGGTGCAGCCCAGCGCCTCGACGAGCTGCTGGCCCTGCGCGGTGGCCGTCGCCTCGTCCGTGGCGCTGTCGCACGGCCCGCTCTCGATGATGGCGCGATGGAACAGGCCTTTGCTCGCCGGCGACACCATATGCATGCAGACGCTGATGCCGCCCGCCGACTCGCCGAACAGGGTGACCTTGCCCGGATCGCCGCCGAACGCGCCGATGTTGGCCTTGACCCATTCGAGCGCGGCGCGCTGGTCCTCCAGGCCGTAGGCGCCCGTCGAGGGGTGATCGGGATCCTCCGACTTGAGCTCGGGGAGGGCGAGGAACCCGAGCGGGCCGAGGCGGTAGTTGAGGGTGACCACCACCGCGCCGGTCGTCTCGGAGAGGAGCCGGCCGTCGTAGTCCGCCTCTGCGCCGCTCCCGAGCTCGAAGCCGCCGCCGTGAATCCACACGAGGACAGGCAAGGACGAGGACGCCGGGCGCTCGGGCGTCCAGACGTTCACGGTGAGGCAGTCCTCTCCCGAGCTCGCGTCGAAGCCCGGCGTGAGCAGGCCCATCTGCGCGCAGGGGACGCCCACCTCCACCGCACGCCGCGGCTCGGTCCACGGCTCGTGCGGCGCGGGCGAGCGCCAGCGCAGCTCCCCGACCGGCGGCGCGGCGTACGGGACGCCGAGGAAGGTGCGCGTCGCGCCGACGACCTCGCCCTCCACCGGACCGCTGTCCGTCTCGATGCGCAGGGAAGCCGACTCGCCGCCGCCGGAGCCGCCGCCGCCGCTGCCAGCGCCGCCGGCGCCGCCAGCGCCGCCGGGGCCCCCCGGGGCGGCGTCACTCGAGCCGCAGGCGGCAGCGAGCAGGCCAAGGAGAATGGTGTGCGACAATGAGGATCGAATAGGCATGGTCGTCTCCATCGAGAACAAGTCGAGAATGCAGGTCCGTGAGTCAAGGGAGTAAAGGAGAGCGCAGCGCCGAGCGAGAGCGGTGCATCCGGCAAGTCAACCATGAGGCGCGTGCGGGTAGGTCTGGAATTTTCGGCGGATCGCCCCGGTCGACTCGTCATGTCAACTTCGTGCGGTGGGGAAACGCGGCCTTGACAGGACGAATGGCGTGCACGTCTCCTGGGCGCATGGCAACTCTTTGCGAAGACGGGATTGCGGGCGGCGCCGGGCGTCGAGAGGCTCCGGCGAGCAGGTCGCAGCGCCGCGCGGCCCGCATCGGGAGATCGGGCTTTCCCCGGCTGCTGTCGTGCGGGATCATCGCCGGCGCCCTGGCCGGGAGCGCGTGCAGCTCGGACCCGAGCCCCGGCGGCGCCGGTGCCGGGGGTGGAACCGGCGGCATGGCGGCCTCCAGCGGGAGCGCGGGCGGCGAGGCGGGCGCCGGCGGCACCACGACGACCGGCGCGGGAGGCGAGGGGGGCGCGGGAGGCGCGGGAGGCGAGGGCGGTGGCGGCGATATCGCGCCGGTCCTGCCCGAGATCCACCCCGAGGTATTCGGCACGTTCGACACGTCCGAGCTGACGGTGTTCGCCTTCAGCCAGGTGGAGGTGCATGAGGAGGATCCGCAGGTGCTCGAGCTCGCCCCGGACATGGTGCCGAGAGCGTGGCAGCGCTGGCGCGATACCGGGATCGCGGCCGACGATTACGACGCCGCGTATCCGGCGAGCTGCCGCGAGCGCGACATCCGCTTCGTCGCCGGCAGCACCGCGTCCGTCATCTTCGAAGACGAGGTCGACAGCGAGGAGCAGTTCCTGGAGCAGACCACGCGCAACGCCGCGGGCGAGCTCGTCGCCCACGACCCGATCGTGCCAGGCGCCCACCGGTCGAGCATGGCGTCCCCGAGCTACCGCGCGCGCCTCATCGAGATCGGCAAGCTCCAGATCGATCTCGGCGTGGACGGGCTGACGTTCGACGAGATCAACGGCGGCTACGGGGGCGCGCAGTACGACGGCAACGAGGGGTTCGACGATCACCACGTCGCGGACTTCGGAAACTACCTCTGTCGCAAGCACGGCGGCCGCCCGGACGGCTGGCAGCAGGAGCTCGATCTCCTGCCGGAGGACGGGCTCGACTGCGGAGGAGCGCCCGAGACCGCCGGGAGGAGCTTCGACTTCCGCGGTCACCTCCAGCGCATGAACGCCACGGTGAAGCCGTTCGACAGCGGGAACAAGCTGCTCCTCGAGGAGTGGGGCTGGACCGTCGGGAACCGGCCAGATCCGCAGGTCGGGACCTTCGTCGAGGTCTATCCGGCGCTCGTCTACTGGCAGGAGGTCGTGCTCGAGCTCCGCCGCTACGCGCGCGAGCAACACGGCCGCGAGATCTTCATCACCTCGAACGGCATCATCCCGTTCGTCGACCTGCAGAGCGTGGGCCTGTACGACTGGAACATCGACGGCGACGGTCCGCGCGGCATGGACTGGGTGCCCATCGTGGATGGACACCTGGACGGGACCGTGTCGTTCCAGACCGCCCTGCGCGGGCTCAAGGCGCGCTCGAAGCGCGTTCAGGAGCTCGTCGGCGGCAAGGAAGTCCCCCTGATGCTGTTCCTGGACTGGCCCAATGACATGATGAACCGCTACTACGCGCTCCCGCTGGAGGAGCGGAAGGACTACTTCCGTGTCTTCGCCGCGGAGGTCTACGCGAACGGCCTGTACTTCGCCCTGCCGCTGCACACGACGACGGACGAGAACACGGCGACCGCGCTCGAGATGATGGAGTTCTTCGCGCGCTTCCGCGACTTCTACCGATCTCACGCGGACCTGGTCCACGGGGCGACCGACCTGACAGGAGAGGTGACCCTCTCCTTCGAGGCGTGCGCGTCCGCCGAGGACCCCGAGGCCTGCGCGGACGAGAAGAAGACGAGCCACAACCTCGCGCAGCTCCCGGACGGCCGCACGGTGCTCCACGTGATCAACCACGTTTACAGCGAAGGCGTGGTGGAGCAAGAGGGGTTGACGGCGAGCTTCCCCCTGGACACGAGCCCGACGGAGGTGACGGTCGCGTCGATCGATTTCGAGGAGGATCGCGCGGTGCCCTTCTCGTACGCGGAGGGCGTGGTCACCGTCCAGGTCGGCTCGCTGCCGGCCTCCGTGGCGATCGTCGTCGAGTGAGCGTCGACCGTGCGCCGCGCGCCGCGCGTCACGCACCCGCCGTCAGCCGCCCGGCCGGCGGGCTGCGGCGACGCGCGCGACGAGCCGCTTCACCTCGGCCGCGTCCACCGGCTTCGTCAGGTGGTGGTCGAACCCCGCCTCCCGGGCCTGCCGCCGGTCCTCCTCCGTCCCCCACCCGGTGAGCGCCACGAGAAAAAGCCCGGCCAGGTCGGGCTCCGCCCGGAGCCGCCGGGCCACGTCGTAGCCGTTCATGCCCGGCAGGCCGATGTCCAGGAACACGAGGTCGGCGCCGAGCTCCCGGGCCGCGGTCAGCGCCTCGGGGCCGGTGTGGACCGCACGGGTCTCATGCCCCGATATCCGGAGGAGCAGGGCCAGGCTCTCGGCGCCGTCGACGCTGTCGTCCACGACGAGGACGCGGAGGGCGGCCAAGGGGGCGCCCTGCGCAGGCCCGGCGGACGATGGCCTCGACGCGACCTCGGCGGCGGCGGCGAGGGGGAGGCGGACGGTGAACGTGGAGCCGCGGCCGGCGCCCTCGCTCTCGGCGTGGATCGTGCCGCCGTGCAGCTCGACCAGGCGCTTGACGAGGGTGAGCCCGATCCCGAGGCCGCCCTGGGCCCGATCGATCGAGCGGCCAACCTGGGTGAACATGTCGAAGACCTTCGACAGCATGTCGGCCGGGATCCCGACGCCGTTGTCCGCGACCCGGACGACCACGGCGGCGCCGTCCCGCTGGGCGGCGAGCCAGATGCCGCCGCCGGCGGGAGTGTACTTGGCCGCATTGTTGAGGAGGTTCGCGAACACCTGGGCCAGCCGGGTCGAGTCGGCGTCCAGCAGGAGAGGGGCCGGCGGGAGGCGGACCGCGAGCTCGTGCGCGGCGGCCTCGATCAGCGGACGGCTCGTCTCCAGGGCGCTGTTCAGGACCGCCCGGAGGTCGACGCGCTCCTTCCGCAGCTCGACCTTGCCGCGGGTGATCCGGGAGACGTCGAGCAGGTCGTCCACCATCCGGACCATGTGGCCGATCTGCCGGTTCATCATGTCCAGGATCTTCCGGGTCTGGTCAGCGTTGCCGGCGATCTTGAGGATCTCCAGGCCCGTGCGGATGGGAGCGAGCGGGTTCCGCAGCTCGTGGGCGAGCGTGGCAAGGAACTCGTCCTTGCGCCGGTCCTGGTCGCGGAGCTGGTCGTAGAGCCGGGCGTTCTCGATCGCGACGGACGCGATGTGCGCGAGCTGGACGAGGATCGCCTCGTCGCTCTCGGTGAACTCGCCGTCGTGCTTGTCGGAGAGATGGATGAGGCCGAGGTTCTCCCCGCTCCGGCCGATGAACGGCACGACCAGCCAGCCTCGCATCGGCGGAGGCCTGTCGGCCTCGGCGCCGAGGCTCCGCCAGGCCAGGGGCGCCGGGGGCTCAACCCGGGTGGGGGGTGCTGCGGGGGGCTCAACCCGGGTGGGGGGTGCTGCGGGGGGCTCAACCCGGGTTGGGGGCGCCGCCGCCGGCTCAACCCGGGTGGGGAGCGCCGCCGCCGTCGCCGGCTCAACCCGGGTGGGGGGCGCCGCCGCCCCCAGCTCAACCTGGGTGAGCCACGCCGGGGGTGCTTCCAGCTCAACCTGGGTGAGCCGCACGGGGCGGTTGGCATGGCAAACTACCGCATAGACGTAATCTTCTATGGGCGTCACCAGGGGTCGTCGCCAGCCATCGTACTTTCCGGATACCGACACGGTGTTGACCGCCTGCGACCCCCCATCCCCCGCGGTCAGCCGGGTCATCGCCACGTGCGCCCCGATGATCCGCCGCGCCTCCTCCGTGATCCCCTCCAGCACGCTGCCCAGCGAGCCGCACGCATGGATGGTGAGCGCGGCGTCCGCCACCTGCTTGAGGAGCCGGCCCTGCTCCCGCTCCCGCTCGAGGAGCCGCGCGACCCGCTCCTCATCGAGCTTGCGGGCGGTGACGTCGCCCGTCACCCCGTCGAACCGCCGCGGAGCGCCGTCCGGCGCATAGGCCGTCCCGCCCAGCGCCCGGACCCACTTGATCGCCCCCGTGGCAGGATCGACGGTCCGGTAGTCCACGTCATACGGGATCCGCTCGCGGATCGACGCCTCGATGGCCCGCCGGGTCAGCTCCCGGTCCTCCGGGTGCAGGCGCTCGTAGAACGTGCGGATGGTCACCCGGGCATCCCGCGGCAGCCAGAAGTGCTCCTTCACCCGGTCGTCCCAGATCAGGTCGTCGAACGGCAGATCGCAGTACCAGAACCCGAGGCCCGATAGCCGGACCGCATAGTCGAGCCGCTCGTCCCGCTCCCGCACGCCCCGCGCCGCCCGGGCTCGCTCGATGGCCTCCCAGCAACGGCCCACCACGAGCCGCACGAGCCCGACCTCAGCGGCGCTCCAGCGGCGCGGCACCCTCTGATGGACCGCCATCGCGGCGGTGAACCGGCCGGACTTGTGCAAGGGGACGCAGATGACCGCCTGGATCTGCGTCGCCCGGTACGCCGTGAGATTGTCGCCGGCCCGCGGGTCGGCGTCGACATCGTCGATGACATACGGCTCGTTCGCGAGCATGAGCCGCAGCACCTCCGGGCCGAAATCGGCGACCGGCCACCGGCCGACGATGCTCCGGACCCCCGCCGTGTAATCGCCCGTGATGACGAAGGTGCGCTCGTCCTCGACCTCCGCGTAGGCGCACCGGTCCACGCCGAGGTGCTCGGCGAGCCGGCGCGCCGTCACCGCCATGACGTCGCCGGGGTCGGCGAGCGGCTGGGTGGCAGCGGCCAGCCCGGCCAGGAATCGATGCCGGCCCTCGCTCTCCCGCAGCGCCTCGGCGGCCCGCCGGGCATCCCGCGCCTGGGCAAGGGCATGCACGGCGGTGGCGGCGAACCGCGACAAGCTGGAAAGAAGCCGGGCGTCCTCGGCATCGAACTTCCGCTCCTCGCCATGAGCGAGGACCCAGACCGTGCCGATCGGCGTGCCGCCCGCATGGAAAGGGACGGTCAGCGCCTCGACGACCGGCGGCTCCACGGCGGCACCCGCCACGAAATGACGGGCAGGGTGCGAGAAGAGGAGCGCCGCATCGCGGTCGAGGACGAGGCCGCACGGGCTCTCGTACCGGGGCATCGTACCGCCGAGGTTGGGCGCAAACGCCCCGGCGACGGCAACCCACCGGAACACCGCCCGGCCGTCCTTCTCCTCCTCGAGCACGCTGACGCCCGCCGAGTCGGCCCGGCACAGCTCGAGGAGGAGCGACACGAGCGCCGGGAGGACGTTCTCCAGGGGCCCGGCCATGGCCTCGGCAAGGGCGATCAGGGCCCGGTTCTCGGCCGCGTGGTCGGGCAGCCGGGACCGGCGGCGGCCGAGCTCCTCGGTGGCCATCAAGCCCTCCAGGAGGGCCCCCTCCGGCGAGAGCGCAGCGGTGCCGTCGCGGGGCGGAGGACTCATGAACGCGCACGCTCCACCCGGTCCCAGCGGTGCAAGGGCCAGGCGGATACGCCGAGCAGCTCGGCCACCGAACCGACGGTCATGAGGTCCCGGAGATCAAGCCAGCTCGGCTGCGCGTGCTGCATGGGCTCGGCAGGTGTTGCTAAGGCGAACGGCACGCCACCGCAAGCCGTCCGGCGCGCGTCGGGCGCACACGGGCGTCCCGCCGCCGCGCGCCGGCCGCGCGCTCAGCCTTGAGGGCGCCTGGCGCTGGTCCAGGGACGAGCGGGCGCCGTTCGTGTCGATCGTCACCGCCCTTCTTTCTACGCTGGAAATTGTCGCTGCGGAAGCGTGTGTCGTACGGCTGACTCCGCCGGTCGGACGCGCGCCGTGGAACGTGCTGTCCAGGGTTTGCCCAGGCGCGCGCCGGAGCGACTCAGGAGGTTGCTCTCGCCGGGCCCGTTTTCAGGAAGGTGCCTTTGCCGGGGGCGTTGAAGAGATCGCCGGGCAGCGACGGCGAGCTCAGCAGCTCCCGGCGCGCGGCTCGCCAGGGCGGCGCTCATGATAGAATGAGCGTGGACCATGCTCGAGATCCTGCGCAATGCTCACTACACCGTGACGATCGACCCGGCGGCACAGCTCGCGCGGGTCGTGCGGAGCGCGACGCCGCTTGAGTCCCCGGCGCAGCTCGAGGAGCGGTGGATGGAGGTGAGCCGCGCGCTGGACCGGGTGGGCCGCAACGGGCTGTGCCTGCTCGTCGATCTGCGCGCGGCGGTGGGGCGGAATGAACCGCAGTTCGAGACGGCGATGCAGCGGCTGCGGCCAGCCTTGTTGAGCGGCTTCCGGCGCGTCGCCATCCTCGTACGGACGACCGCGGGCGCGCTGCAGGTTCAACGCCATGTCCGGGAGGACGGCATCGACCGGATGATCGGCAGCGACGAGGCCCAGCTGCTCGATCACCTTCGCCAGGCGCCGCGCAGCCGCTGACGCGGCTCGCGGCCGACGCCGCCCCGCCGGCGCGCGCCGGAGCACCGCTCCTGATCTTCATCGAGGTGTCCTCGGTCCGGCAATGTCCATCGCGAACTCCTTCATTCCGTGAAGACGTGAAGAGATGAGGAGCCGAGGTCGCGCGCCCGGCGCCCCCGCAGGGCGAACGGCCGCCACCCACCCACGCTCGCTCGCAGGACAGCCCCCCGCCCGGGCCGCCGCTCGCCCTCTACAGTGCTCGCGCGATCCGGACGCGGCTCACCTTTCGCGCCCGGCCGGGGACGATTCTTGTAACTGGCCGAAATTGAACCGCTTTGCGGGCAACGGCCGGCCGCCGGCGCGCCCTCGCCGAGCGCCTCGCCGGCGAGGCGCCGCGCTCGATGACGCCAGTCGAAGACTGGGACGGAACACCTCTGCTCGGCGCTGCGGACCAACTCCTTATCTGGGCTGTGCAGCCCTGTGCTTCGGTTTTGTCGTTTGTTGCTTGAGCCGCTTGTCAGCTATCGAATCCACCGTATAGTGGACCCGAGTCGCGCCCCTGCCATCCGCCATGCAGTCATGCGGCGTGTTGCAGCGCTCGTGTCGATCCGTCGGATCGAGGCGCCGGCCATCTCAGGTCCGCTCCGGCGATGCCCTGGACGGCGTTTGCCGTGCAGGAGGGGCCGGGCGCGGGGGGCCAGGAGGACAGCCAGGCAGGGCCGGCGCTGGACGAGCAGGCGAGTCGAATGAACGGCAGTCCACTCGATGGGGGAGAGGGGTATGGCGGCCGCCGGAGCGCCGCCGTCACCGATCTCTGCTGCTGCCAAAGGCTCTCGAAGGGGGGAGGAATCATGTCGAACGTGGTGAAATGGCTCTCGGATCTCCTGGCCGTGCCGTGGGCGACTCGGCCATTCACGCGGATGATGCGCGGCCACGTGACCATCATCGTGATGCATCGGCTCGCGGACCCGGACCGCGGCATCGCGGGCCTCGATCCGCGCGATCTCCGGCGCGCGCTGCAGTTTCTGAGGAGCGAGCGGTATCCGATCGTGTCGCTCGAGCGGGTCTTCCGGAGCCTCGCGGGCGAGGCGCCGCCCATCGACCGGGCCGTCGCCTTCACGATGGATGACGGCACGAGCGACCAGGCGACGGTCGCCGCGCCGCTCTTCGCGGAGTTCGATTGTCCGGCCACGGTCTTCGTCGTGACCGGCTATCTGGACGGCGAGCTGTGGTGCTGGTGGCACCGCGTGGAGTACGTGTTCGAGACGACGCGGCGCCGCGAGCTCAGCGTGATGGTGGCCGGCCTGCGCCACGTCGTCCGCCTGGACGAAGGCACCCCGCGGGCGCAGCTCGCGCGGCGCTTCATGGAGCAGTGCAAGCGCGTCCCCGACGTCGAGAAGCTCCGCGCGATCGAGTGGCTCGCCGCCGCCGCCGAGGTCGAGCTCCCGGCGCGCCCGCCCGCGCGTTACGCGCCCATGTCGTGGCATGACGTCCGCGCGTGCGAGGCGCGCGGCATCACGTTCGGTCCGCGCACGGTCACCCATCCGGTGCTCTCCAGGACGAGCGACGCGCAGTCGAAACACGAGATCCTCGTGTCCTGGGCGCGCCTGTGCGCCGAGGCCAGGCGCCCGGTCCCCATCTTCTGTTATCCGAACGGGCATGTGGGGAGGGACTTCGGCCCTCGCGAGAGCGCCACGCTGCGCCGGCTCGGCTTTCTTGGCGCCGTGACCAACTCGCCTTGCGACTACGCGACCGCCGAGGGGTTCCAGAGCTCGCCGGAGGCGCCGTTCTCCGTGCCCCGGATCGACTTCGGCGCCGATCACCGGAGCTTCATCCGCTCCGTGTCAGGCGTCCTGCGGACGAAGCAGGTGCTGACGCGGCACGTCGTCCAGCGAGGCGCGGCGGCGCCGGGCGATCCGGGCACGGCGCTCGATGAATCCCAGGACGAAACCCGCGGCCCGACCGCCTCGTTCTTCGAGTGATCATCGACCGAGGGGGACATTCCTCACACGAAAGGTGGCGCGCCATGCTCTACGGGATCATCGCGGACGTTCACGGTAACATCGAGGCCCTCTCGGCAGTCCAGGCGTTCCTTGCGGAGCGGGGCGTGGATCGCCTGATCTGCCTCGGGGATATCGTCGGGTACAACGCCGACTCGGACGCGTGCGTGCGCCTGCTCGCGCGGCCGCCGGTCCTCGCGATCGCGGGCAACCACGACCTCATCGCGATCGGGCGGCTGGGGGTCGAGCGCTGCGGCGCCAAGGCGGCCTTCGCGCTCCGGCGCACGCGCAGCGCGCTCTCCGCGGACAGCAAGCGGGCGCTCGCGCTGCTGCCCAAGCGGCGCGTCATCGAGGGCGAGATCGTCCTCGTCCACGGCGGCGTCGCCGACGTCTGCCAGTACATGGTGAGCCCCGCGCACATCGAGGAGAACGCGCTGCTCCTCCGCGAGCGCGAGCCGAGCGGGCGCATCTGCTTCTTCGGGCACACCCATGTCCAGGCGCTCTACGAGGTCGAGGCGGCGGTCGCGACGGCGCGGCCGATCGGCGAGCGCGTCTCGCTGGGCCGCGCGCGCCAGCGCTTCTTCATCAACCCCGGCTCGGTCGACGCGGCCCGGAGGAGCGAGAAGCTCGCGGATTTCGCCGTCTTCGACTCGTGGCGACAGGAGATCTCATTTCACCGGGTCCCTTATGATCACGAGCGCGCCGAGCGGCGCGCCGCCGAGGAGGGATATCGGATGACGTGGCTGGACACGCGCCTCGGCGCGGCGCGGGGGGCGCTCGCCCACCTGCGGCCGCGATGGCGCTGAAGGGGAGCGATGCCGCCGCCGCGCCGCTGCGAGGAGGGCCCGGGCGGGGCGGCGGACGCGGGAGCGGGAGCGGGGTTGCCCGGAGGGGAGGGGAGATGTTGCGGTTTCACCTGGTGACCGAGTTCGCCGAGCTCTGCGCGATGCGCGGAGCGTGGGAAGAGCTGATGGGGCGGAGCGGCTTGAACGAGCCGATGGTCACGCCGGACTGGACGCTCGCCTGGTGGCGCGTGTTCGGGGCGCCGGGCCGCTCGCTGCGCGCCGCGCTCTTCTTCGATGGGCCCCGCCTGGTCGGCCTCGCGCCGCTGCTCGAGCGCCGCTGCCGGCACCGCAGCGGCATCCCGTTCCGCCGGCTGGAGCTCCTCGCCTCGGGGGAGGACCAGGCCGACGAGATCTGCTCCTGCAACCTCGGTGTGATCGCCGAGCGGGGCGCCGAGGCCGACGTCGCGCGCGCGCTCGCCGGCGCGCTCACGGGCGCAGCGCTCGGCGCCTGGGACGAGCTCGTCATGCCGGCCATGCGCACCGACGGCGCGCTCGCCGTGCTCCTCGCGCGCGAGCTCCGGCAGCACGGCATCGACGCGCGGATCGAGGTCACCGACGTCTCACCGTACATCCCGCTGCCGTCCAGCTGGGAGGCGTACCTTGGCGCGCTCTCCACGTCGCGCCGCTACCTCGTGCGTCGCTCGATGCGCGACCTCGAAGCGTGGGCGGGCGGCGCGCTGACGTTCGAGCGGGCGAGGACGCGGGAGGAGCTCGCGCAGGCGCGGGCGATCCTGGTCCGCCTGCACGCCGAGCGGTGGTCGGCCGAGGGGCGCGCGGGCGTGTTCGCCTCGCGGCGCTTTCGAGAGTTCCACGACGAGGTGATGCCCGCGATGTTCGAGCGCGGCGCCCTCGACCTCGCGTGGCTCTCGGCGCGCGGCGAGCCCATCGCGGCGCTCTACAACCTCGTCTGGAACAACAAGCTCTACTTCTACCAGTGCGGGCGCAGGGTCGACCTGCCGAAGGGGCTCCGGCCCGGGACCGTGATCCACGCCTACGCCATCCGCGCCGCGATCGAGGAGGGGCGGCGCGAGTACGATTTCCTGGACAGCCCCTGCCAGTACAAGCTGGCCCTCTCGCTGTCGGCGCGGCCGCTCATCGAGCTCCGGGCCGCGCGGCCCTCGGTGAACGACAGCGCCCGCCGCGCCGCGGAGCTCGCCGCGCACGAGCTCCGCGTGCTGAAGCGGCGCGTCCCTCGCGACGTGGCGCGCCGCCGCCGGGTCGCTCGCGCGCGCCCCGGCGGACCGGCAAGCGCCCCCGTGCGGCGAGCCGGCAGGCGCCCCGGCGGACGGCGCGAGCCCCCGGCGGGCGGCGCAGGCGCGCGCCGCCTCGTCATGAGCCTTCCGCTCCGGCGGGCTCACCTGCTCTCTCGGCTGTACCTGCTCTGTTGGCTCGCCCGCGCGGCTCGACCGAGAGCTCGCCGGTGAGCACCGTCAGCGCGACCTTGATCGCGATCGTGAGCACCATGAGCCCCACGGCCCAGATGCCCGCCGTGATCTTCCACTCGGCCATCGAGGGCGCATACTCGACGATCTCGTGCAGGGTGCTCGGCACGAAGCCCGGGATGATGAGGCCCATGCCCTTCTCGATCCAGACGCCGGCGAAGGCGGCGACGCAGGCAGCGTCGAGCCAGGCCCGGCTCCTGCGGCTCGCCGGCAGGTGCAGGATCGCCGCGGAGGCCACGTTCAGCGCGACGGCCGACCAGATCCACGGCACGAGCGCGGCCTTGCCGTGCAGGCCGAAGAACAGGTAGGTCACCGCGGCGCCGTGCGTGCCGCCGGTGTAGAGCGACGTGAAGAGCTCCGAGCCCAGCATGAACAGGTTGAGCAGCACGGTCACGCGGAGCACGGAGGTGAGCGTGCGGATCGGCCCGTCGCCCACGCGGAACCGGGTCAGCCGGGCGACGAGCTGGAGCAGCAGGATCACGAAGGCGGGGCCCGTGATGAAGGCCGAGGCGATGAAGCGGGGGGCGAGCAGGGCCGAGTTCCAGAACGGCCGGCCGCCGAGGCCCGAGTAGAGGAACGCCGTCACCGTGTGGATCGAGACCGCCCAGCCGATCGACAGGAACACGAACGGCAGGTACCACCTCCTGTCCGGCTTCCTGCCGAGATACCTCGTGTAGATGAGGTAGCCCGAGATGTGCAGGTTGATGAGCAGGTAGCCGTTGAGGACGATGACGTCCCAGGTCAGCATCGAGATCGGCCAGTTGAACCGGCCGATCCCGGGCAGGATGTGCCAGAACCTGTCGGGGCGCCCCATGTCGGCCACGATGAACAGGAGGCACACGACGATGGCGGCGATCGCGAGCAGCTCGCCCAGGATCACGACGTCGTGCATCTCGTGGTCGTCGTAGAGATACGCCGGGATCACCATCATCACGGCGCCCGCCGCGAGCCCCACGCCGAAGGTGAAGTTCGCGATGTAAAGGCCCCACGAGACGTGGTCGCTCATGCCCGTGACCTGCATGCCCTCGGCGAGCTGGTGCGCCCAGGCGTTCGCGCCGACGAGGGCGATCGCCGTGAGCACGGTCATCCAGAGATAGAAGCGCCATGAGCCCTCGAAGCTCTGGCCGATGACCCGGAGCAGGAAGCGCGGATAAGTGATGGCGTGCGTGTCCTTGCGCATCGTGGCTCCGCTCGCTCAGACGTCGAAGAAGTAGAAGAAGCGCGGCCGCGTGCCGAGCTCCTCCTTGAGGACGAAGATCCGCTTGTTCTCGAGCACCCAGCGGAGCTCGCTCCCCGGGTCCAGGAGGTTGCCGAAGACGCGCGCGCCCGTGGGGCAGGCCTCGAGACAGGCTGGCATCCGGCCCTCGCGCGTCCGGTGGAGGCAGAAGGTGCACTTTTCCACCACGCCCTGGGGCCTGATGCGGTTCGACAGGTAGCCCTGGTCCGGGTTGATCTCGTCGGCCGGTATCTCGGGCTTTGTCCAGTTGAAGCGTCGCGCGTGGTAGGGGCAGGCGGCCTCGCAGTAGCGGCAGCCGATGCACCAGTCGTAGTCGACGGCGACGATGCCGTCGGGCTCCTTCCAGGTCGCCTGGACAGGGCAGACACTCACGCACGGCGCGTTGTCGCACTGCTGGCACTGCACGGGGAGGTAGTACTTGCCCTTCGCGGGGACCGCGTGCTCGTACGTCGCGTTGCCCTTCTCCATGTCGAAGCTGCCCTGCTCCATCTCGAGCACGCGGATGTAGGAGTTGTTCGTGCGCCGATCGTGGTTGTTCTCCACGTGGCAGGCCTCGACGCACTTGCGGCAGCCGATGCACACGCTCAGGCTGAGCGCGTAGCCGAACTGCACCCCTTCCTGCGGGCGGACGTCCCGGATCGTCACCTCGCGGCCGTACTCCTCGCGCGTCTGCTGCTCGTGGCGGTGGATGACCTCGCCGATCTCGTCCCGGGTGAGCTCCTTGTAATGGCGCTGCAGGAACTGATCGAGCGAGAGATCCTTGCTCCACGCGCGCAGCGGCTCCATCGCGTGAGCGAAGGCGGAGGCGCCGAGCGTGCCTCCGAGCACCTTGAGCGCGACGCGCCTCGACGGCTGGGTCATTGGTGGGCTCCTTCTCCTGTGCCGTGATTCCCCACGAAGCGGTCGCGCGGGGGCAGGACGGGCGTCGAGGGCTGGAACGCGGGCACGTGGGGATCGTGGCAGTCGACGCAGTGGTTGCGCACCCGCGCGCCGCCCGCGTAGCTGCCGCTCATGCCGCCGTGCGCCCCCTTCGCGTAGTCGCGGTGCTGCGGGCCATGGCACTGCGCGCAGAGCTGCATGGCGTCGCGCATCGGGACGAGCGCGCCGTCGGCCTTGCGCAGCGTGTCCTGGTCGCCGATCACATGGCACGAGGCGCAGCTCAGCTCGCCGTGCTCGAACCGCAGCCCGACGTGGAACTCGTCGAGCGCCGCCGCCGAGGCAGGCAGCGCCTCCGGCCGGCGCAGCGAGTGGCACGTGACGCACGCCGCGCGGATCGGCCGGCCGAGGGAGTCCCGCTTGTCGGTGGGGACGCCGGAGAGCTTGCCAGGGCGATGGAGGGTCGCGGAGGCGACCGGCGTCGCGTCGAGCGCTGGGCGCAGCTCCAGCGGCTGGTCGCGATCCTTGCAGCCGGCCGCGTGGGCCAGGCACAGGAGGCCCAGAATCGCGGCGGCCCCGGGTCGATGAGGAAGAGAGGAGTGCACGGCGCCGTCCCCATCGCACGTCACGTGCCACCGCGCGCGTCCGGGGCGGCGCCGGGGCCCGCGACCCGGGCGGGGTGCAGGGCGCGCGTGTGGACGCACGGTTTGCGTGAGGCCCGGTCTCCGGGCGCCGTGGGCCTCCGGTGAGCCGCGGTGCGCGAGGTGCAATCCGCCGGTCTTCCAGCGGCGCTCCCGCGTGGCCCGGGCCTTGCGAGCGCGGACGGAAGCGCCATGCCCATCAGTGCTCTTGTCATCACCCTTGCCGATGAACCCAGCGCGCGAGAGCGCGCGTGTCGCTCGCTCGCCGGAGAGGCCGCGCTCTCGCTGGGCCCACCGTCCGGCTCCAGGCTGCCCGCGGTCGCCGAGACAGCGTCGCTGCTCGCGGGCGCAGAGCTCCTGGAGCGGGTGCTCCTCATGGACGGCGTGGACTTCGTCGATCTGGTGTCGGTCGACTTCTCGGATCTGGAGGAGTGATGGAGCGCCGTGAATTCCTGAAGTACTCCGCGATGGGCACGGCGACCGTGGCCGCGAGCCGGCTCGCGCTGGGCAAGGACGCGGTCGCCGCCGCCGCCGAGGCGGCGCCCGTCACCGCCGATGTGGTGTGGAACAAGGCGCCGTGCAGGTTCTGCGGCACCGGCTGCCACGTGCAGGTGGGCGTGAAGGGGGGCCGCGTGGTCGCTGTCGCGGGCGACCAGAGCGCGGACGTCAACAAGGGCCTTCTCTGCGTGAAGGGGTATCATGTCGGTCTCGCCCTCTACGGCAAAGATCGGCTCACGAGGCCGCTGCTCCGCAAGAACGGCAAGCTCGAGCCGATCGGCTGGGACGAGGCGATCGAGATCATCGCCAGGCGCGCGATGCAGAACCCGGCCGGCTTCGCGCTGTACGGCAGCGGCCAGTGGACGATCCCCGAGGGGTACGCCGCGAACAAGCTCGTGAAGGCGGGGCTCGGGAACAACCAGATCGACCCGAACGCGCGCCTCTGCATGGCGTCGGCGGTGACAGGGTTCCTCTCGACCTACGGCGTGGACGAGCCGGCCGGCTGCTACGAGGACCTGGACAGGTGCGATGTCCTCCTCATGTGGGGGAACAACCCCGCCGAGATGCACCCCGTGCTCTTCTCGCGCGTCGTCGACCGGCGCTCGAGGGGCGAGCAGGTGCTGCTCATCGATCTCACGACGCGGCGCACGCGCACCTCGGCCTTCTGCCAGCACACGCTGTACTTCAAGCCGAACACCGATCTTGCGATCGCGAACGGCATCGCGCACCTGCTCGTCGAGCGCGGGACGTTCGACCGGGCGTTCGTCGAGAAGTTCTGCAACTTCCGCCAGCGGACCGAGCACCCGACCCTCGACGGACGGCCGATGACCTTCGAGGAGTACAGGGAGGCGCTCGCCGAGTACACGCCCGAGCGGGTGGAGGCGCTCTCGGGGGTCGCCGCGAAGGACCTCCGGATGCTGGCGGATCTCTTCGGGCGCCGCGATCTGCGGATCACGAGCCTCTGGTGCATGGGGATGAACCAGCACACCCGCGGCACCGCGATCAACGATCTGGTGCACGGCGTGCACCTGCTCAGCGGGCATTTCGGCAAGCCCGGCGACGCCCCGACCAGCCTGACGGGCCAGCCGTCGGCCTGCGGCACCGTGCGCGAGGTCGGCACCGTGGCCAACGGGCTCCCCGGCGGCCTCGTCGTCACGAACGGCGAGCACCGGCAGAAGGCGGAGCACCTCTGGAACCTGCCCGAGGGGCGGATCAACCCGAAGCCCGGCTACCACGCGGTCGAGCTCTGGAAGCGCTTCTCGACCCCGAAGGAGCAGGGGGGCGACATCGACACCGTCTGGGTGATGGTGACCAATCCGGGCCAGTCGCTGCCGAACACGAACGAGCTCTTCGACCCGAGCCGCAAGATCCCGGGCAAGTTCCTCATCGTGTCCGACGTCTACCCGACGGCCACGGTGCGCGCCGCGGATCTCGTCCTGCCCTCGGCCATGTGGGTCGAGAAGAACGGGATGTTCGGCAACTCCGAGCGGCGCACGCAGCAGTGGTTCAAGATGGTCAATCCGCCCGGCGAGGCGCGGGACGACGGATGGCAGATCCTCGCCGTGGCCCGCAAGCTCCACGACATGGGCTTCGCCGGGATGAAGGACAAGGACGGGCGTTTCCTGTTCGACATCCGGAAGGACGGCAAGGAGGTGCCGGTCTGGGACCACAGGCACTATTACGACGTCAACGTCGACGAGCACCTCTTCGAGGAGTACCGCAAGTTCACCCGCTTCAAGCACAAGGACCTCGCGCCTTACGGCGAGTACGTGAAGGCGCGGGGCCTGCGCTGGCCCGTGGTCGAGCAGCCCGACGGCTCGTGGCGGGAGACGCGGTTCCGCTTCTCGAAGTTCGACGATCCCTATGTCACGGGGGGCGAGATCCAGTTCTACCACTCGGTCACAAGGGACGACCGGGCGCTCGTCTGGTTCCACCCGTACGAGCCGCCGCCCGAGTCGCCCGACGCCGACTATCCCTTCTGGCTGTGCACGGGCCGCGTGCTCGAGCACTGGCACACGGGCTCGCTCACCATGAGGATACCCCAGCTCCAGCGGGCGATGCCGCAGTCGTACCTCGAGATGAACCGCGAGGACGCGCGGAAGCTCGGCGTCGCCGACGGCGAGGTGGTGATCCTGGAGAGCCGGCGCGGCGCGCTCGAGCTGCCGGTCTGGATCGAGGGCCGCGGCGCGCCCGCGCCGGGCACGGTGTTCGTCCCCTTCTTCGATGAGACGGTGATGGTGAACCGCGCGACGCTGGAGGCCCACGATCCGCTCTCGAAGCAGCCGGACTACAAGAAGTGCGCGGTCCGGATCCGACGCAAGCCGCAGGGCAAGCAGGGAGAGGCGCGATGAGGAGCGCCCGCGGCCTGCACGTCGGCCTCGCGGCGGTCGTCGCCATCACGGCGGCGGGCTTCTTCTCGGGAGTCCGCGGCACGGATCAGGGGGTGGCGGCGCTGCGCGGCGATTCGCCGCCGCCCGCCGCGAGCGTCGAGGCGCGCAGCTATGCCGACATGCGCGAGCGCGCACACGGCCCGAACGCGAGCCTGTACGAGGGCGCCTTCTCCCGGCTGGAGGCGGCGCACGCCGACCTCTACGCGCTCGTGGAGCCATCGGAGGCCGACCGCGAGGCGGCGCTCGAGCGGCGCGCCTCCCGCCGCGCGTACGACGGCGCGCCGCCGACGATCCCGCACCGCATCGAGCAGCTCGGCGCGCCGGATTGCCTGTCGTGCCACGAGAACGGGCTGCGCGTCGCAAACCTCACCGCGCCCAGGATGAGCCACCGGCGCTACGAGAGCTGCACGCAGTGCCATGTCGTCGGGGACGACCCGAGGCCGCTCGCGGAGACGCCGCCGGCGCCCGACAACAGCTTCGCGGGCCTGGCCTCGCCGCGGCGAGGCGCGCGCGCCTACGAGGGCGCGCCACCGACGATCCCGCACCCGACCTTGATGCGCTCGGAGTGCGCGAGCTGCCACGGTGTCCATGGCGCGCTTGGCCTGCGCTCGACCCACCCTTACCGGCAGAGCTGCACCCAGTGTCACGCGCCTTCGGCCGAGCTGGATCAGCGCGCGCCCAGGCCGCTCTCGGCGTGGCCGCCGCCGAGCATGGGAGCGGACAGGCCATGAGCGCCGAGCGGCCGAAGATGCGCCGGCGCGATCTGCTCCGGATCTTCTCGCCGGGACCCGAGGCGCCGCGGGAGTCGACCCGGGCACCGGCGGCCTTCTCGCCGGCGCCGGCGGCGGCCTTCTCGCTCGACGCGTTCTATGCGCAGCGGGTCGGCGCCGGGGCCGTCACGGGGGAGACGATTCCCGCCTTCGGGATCTCCGCGTCGGCCGAGGTCCCCGCGCCCCGCGCCGGCGTTGCCGAGCAGCCCTCGCCGCCGCCGTGGCGCCGGGGAGGGGCCGAGCACGCGCTGCCGCCGGGCGCTGTCCCGCGGCTCTTGCCGCACGCCTGCATCGCGCTCGAGTCGTTCTGCTCGGTGTGCGTGGAGCGCTGTCCTGCCGAGGGCGCGCTCGTGATGGAGCTCGGGCGGCCGAAGCTCGATGAGGACAGGTGCACCGGTTGCGGCCGCTGCGTCGAGGTCTGTCCCGCGCCGGTGCGCGGCTTTACCGTCGTTCCGCGCGCCTTGCCGCAGGGAGCTCCACGCCATGCTTGAGACGGAGATCGGTCCCGAGATCCCGCTGCCGCCCTTGCAGGAGGCGGTGCTCGACGAGGCGACCCTCGAACAGCTCTTCCTCGACATCGTGGGGGCCGCGGAGCTCGTCTCGGTGTCGCTCAAGGCGGGCGCGACGGCCCGCGCCGGAGACCGCCCGCGGGCCGGGAGCGGGGGCGACGAGCTCGCCCTCGCCCGCCGCGCGCTCGGCGACGGGACGGCGCTCGGCGTGCAGATCCGCTATCGCTTCGGGGGCTCGGAGTGGTGCGATACGCTGCTCCGGCTGCCCTCCGGCGTGCGGCTCGTGCGCGTGCGGATGGAGGACGCTCTCGGGTAGTGCGTTGCGCCCCGTTCGATTCGGCCTCAGAGGCCGACGGTGGCGCGGAAGAACTGGCCGTCTCCCTCGATGGCGTAGCCCCCGGAGGCGAACGGGACGAAGATGGATCCGCCCTGGCGGAGGTCGCGGGCGAGGCCGCGCGCATCGGTCAGCGACGCGTGTCCCCGGGTGCACAGCACGATCTCCGGGCCGCGCCGGTCGTCCGTCCTCCAGGTGGACACGGCGTCGAGCTCGATGCGGGAGAGCCGGAACTCCGGCGCGGGGGTGTCGTAGAACGACTCTGCGCCGGCCCGGCGCGGCGCGACCGGCTCGACGCGCCACGGGGAGAAGTCGAGGACGCGCACGAGCTCGTCGGCGTTGACGTGCTTGGGCGTGAGCCCGCCGCGGAGCACGTTGTCGGAGCTCGCCATGATCTCGATCCCGACCCCGTGCACGTACGCGTGCAGCCGGCGCGGCGGCAGGTACAGCGCCTCGCCCGGCTCGAGGTGCACGTCGTTGAGCAGGAGCGCGATCACGACGCCGATGTCGCCCGGGTAGAGCTCGTGCAGGCGGAGCGCCCAGCCCGAGGCCCGCGCGAGCCAGCCGCCCGCCTGCGCGCGCGCCCGGCACGCCTCGACCACCGAGGAGACGAGCTCCCGCCGCGCCGCCGGGTCGAGCGCGAGGAGGCCCTGGAAGAGCCGCGCGACGGCGGCAGCGTCGACCGGCGCGGCGCCGCGCGGGACGAGCGCGTCCGCCGGCCCTCCGGCGAGGAGCGCGAAGACCTCCGGCAGGGCGTCGGCCGGCCGGAAGCCGCAGAGCGCGTCGAACGGGGTGAGCGCGCAGAGGAGCTCGGGCTTGTGGTGCGGGTCGCGGTAGGTGCGCTCGGGCGCGTCGACCGGGATACCGGCCGCGTTCTCTGCGTCGAACCCGCGCCGCGCCTGCGCATCGTCCGGGTGCGCCTGCAGCGACAGCGGCTGATCGGCCGCGAGCACCTTGAGCAGAAAGGGGAGCCGCGCGCCGAAGCGATCGCGCGTCGGCCCGCCCAGGAAGGCGTCCGCGTGCCTGGGGATGGCGTCGATCAGGCGCTCGCGGCCCCCGTCGAGCTCGATGCACGAGGACGCCGCCGGGTGGGCGCCCATCCAGAGCTCGGCCTGGGGCTTGTCGGAACGTCCCTGTCCAAGCAGCGCCGCGATGGCCTCCCGCGAGCCCCAGGCATACTCCTGAACACGGTTCTCGAGCGAAAACATGGATAGCTCCTGAGGGGCCCACCCTACCTGATGGCTCCGGGGAAGTCAGCCCTTGAGCGCGCGGGCGAGGCGGCGAGCGGCGCCGGCTTTACGCGGGCCGGCGTGCGCCCTACGCTCGGCGAATGACCACGATCAAGGACGACGCGGCGTTCACTCCCCTCCTTGCGAGGCTGCGCGACGCCGCGCTGGCCTATCCCGAGGCGGTGGAGGAGTTTCCCTGGGGCGATCGCGTCGCCAAGGTGCGCGGGAAGATCTTCGTCTTCCTCAACACCCACGAAGGGAAGCTCCGCGTCACCGCCAAGCTCCCGCAGTCGGGCGAGGCCGCGCTCATGCTGCCGTTTGCGGAGCCGACCGGGTACAACCTCGGCAAGAGCGGGTGGGTGACAGCGCGCTTCGGTCCGAAGGACCGCGTGCCCGAGGCGATGCTGCTCGAGTGGATCGAGGAGAGCTACCGCGCGGTGGCGCCGAAGCGGGCCTTGCGGGCGCTCGACGACGCGGCGCCGGAGCTGCGGGAGAAGGGGGCTGTGGCGAAGAAGGGGATTCCGGCCAAGACGACGTTGGCGAAGCAGGGGATTCCGGCCAAGAAGAAGGCGCCGGCGCCGCGAGCGCAGCTCGCCCGGAAGCGGGGATAGCGCCGCGCTCGCGAGCGTTCACCCGAGCACATCCACGGAAAGACATCGATGCGCCAGAGCGAGCCATCCACAGAATCCTCCTCCGCTCCGCAAGGGCCTGCCGCCCGGCGCCCACCGCCGCCCCCGCCGCGCTGGCGCCGGCTCCGGGCCGTCGTGCTCGCCGGCGCCGTGCTCTACCTCGTCGGGGTCGTCGCGATCTGGCTCGCCCTGCCCGTCCTTGGCGACCGCTGGTGGCCCGCGACGCTCTTCCTCTTCGGCCCGCGCCAGCTCATCGCTCTCCCGCTGCTCGTGATCGTGCCCGCCGCGCTCCTCCTGCATCGCCGTGCCCTCCTCCTGGCGGCGCTGGCGTCAGCCATCGTGGTCGGGCCCATCCTGGGATACTCCCTCTCGCTCCGGGCGATCGCCGGCGGGACGGGCCGCGGCGATCTGCGCGTCGCCTCGTTCAACACGGGGAGCCGCGCCATGAGCATGGAGCGACTCAAGGGCTTCGTGGCCGAGTCCCGGCCCGACGTGCTCGCGCTGCAGGAGTGCGCGACGCCGGAGCCGGAGCTGACTGCTGCCTTTCCGGGGTGGTTCGTCCACGTCGACCGTGGGATGTGCCTCGTGAGCCGGTATCCGCTCCTCGAGGTCGAGTCCAGGGACCGCCGCGACGTCTGGCGTGCAGGTGGCCACGGCGCCATCCTCCGCTACGCGATCGCGCTGCCGGACCGCGCAGCCCCCGGCGCTCGGGCCGGCTCCCCCGGCCCAGGCGCCGACGTCGGCGCGCCGGACGCGCCGCAAGCGACTGCGGACGCGCCGGACGCGCCGCAAGCGACTGCGGACGCGCCGGACGCGCCGCAAGCGACTGCGGACGCGCCGGACGCGCCGCAAGCGACTGCGGACGCGCCGGACGCGCCGCAGCTGGGCGCGCAAGCGGCGCCCGGGACGCGCACCTTCAGCCTCCTCAACCTGCACCTGGAGACGCCCCGCGACGCGATCGAGGCGCTGATGCATGGCCTGTGGAAGCAGGCAGCGGAGCACGACCGCGTCATGGCGCTGCGCACGTGGGAGTCCGAGCTCGCGAGGCAATGGGTGGACGAGGCGCCTCATCCGGCCGTGATCGTCGGCGATCTCAACATGCCGGTCGACAGCGCCATCTACCGGCGCTTCTGGGCGGGCTTCGAGAACGCGTTCTCCCACGCCGGGCTGGGGTTCGGCGCGACGAAGCGGACGCGCTGGTTCGGTATCCGCATCGACCACGTGCTCGCCGGGCCGGGCTGGACCACCGAGCGCGCGTGGATCGGCCCGGATCTCGGCTCGGACCACCTCCCCATCCTCGCCGACCTGCGCTGGACGGGCGGCCCTCGCCAGGGGTCGCCCTGAAGCTCAGCAACTTCGGTCAGGCATGACGGGCAGCCCCTCGCTACCCTGTCGCTCGCCGTGGAGGACACCCCCTTGACCGAGGCCACCGCGAACACCTGCTTCGTCCGGTTCCGCAGGGTGCTCGAGTACATCGACGCGCACCTGGACGAGGACTTGACGCTCGAGCGGCTGAGCGGCGTCGCCGCGTTCTCGAAGTACCACTTTCTCCGGCAGTTCTCCGAGCTCTTCGGCATAGGCGTCCACCAGTACGTGAAGCTCGTTCGCCTGCGACACGCCTCGTACCGGCTCGCCCTCCAGGATCGAGCCCGGATCATCGACATCGCGATGGCGAGCGGGTACGAGAGCCCCGAAGCGTTCTCCCGCGCCTTCAAGAAGGCCTTCGGCCAGACCCCGTCCGAGTTCCGAGAGCAGCCCCGGTGGGACTCGTGGCATGCGACCCACGAGCGCCTGAGAGAGGCGAGGACCTTGCCCCTGCAGGCCGACGATCGTGCCGGAGACGTGAAGGTCGCGCGCTTCGAGGAGACGCGCGTCGCCGCCCTCGAGCACCGGGGCGACCCGAGGGCCATCCTGGAATCGGTGCGGCGGTTCATCGGGTGGCGCAAGGAGAACAGGCTGTCGCCGAGGGGCAGCGCGACCTTCAATATCCTCCACGACGACCCGGCCGATACCCCGCCGGAGGCCTACCGCATCGACCTCTGCGCGGCCATCCATCGCCCCGTGTCAGAGAACCCGTTCGGCGTCGTCGAGAAGACGATCCCCGGCGGCCGCTGCGCCGTGCTGCGGCACATCGGCGGCGATGACACGCTCTTCCAGGCTGTGAAGCACCTGTACGCGACCTGGCTCCCCGCGAGCGGAGCGGCGCCGCGGGATTTTCCGCTCTTTTTGCAGCGGGTGCGCTTCTTCCCGGAGGTGCCCGATCACGAGGGCGTCACCGACATCTTCCTCCCGCTCCAGTAGACGATCCCATTCCCGGCCTCTCCCCTCATCCAGATGGCCTCCGGAGAAACAAGCATGAATCGATTCGTGGGCAGCCGCAGCCTCGTCGTGCGAGACGAGACGAAGAACCTCTCGTTCCCGGTGCTGTTGATGTACCCGACGCGCGTCCCTGCCCAGGTCGTGGCGATGGGTCCTTACTCGCTCGAAATCGCCCCGAACGCCCCCGTCGACGGGGGCCCGCTGCGCCTCGTGATCCTCTCGCACGGCAGCGGCAGCTCACCCCTCGTGTACCGGACGATCGCTTCCCACCTCGCGCGGAGCGGATACGTCGTCGCGATGCCCGAGCACCCCGGGGACAATCGCAATGATCGATCCATGTCAGAGACGGTCGAGAACCTCCGGGATCGACCCCGGCATGTCCGCCTCACGGTGGATGCCGCCTGCTCCGATGCGGAGATCGGGCCGCACGTGCGGGGCGACGACATCGCGGTCATCGGGCACTCCATGGGGGGCTATACCGCGCTCGCCGTTGCGGGCGGGAAGCCCTGGGCAGGGCCGGGGCAGCGGGTCGAGGTCACGAAGGACCCGCGCGTGAAGGCGCTGGTCCTGATGGCGCCCGCGACGGGCTGGTTCGGCCTCAACGACTCCTTGCAGGACGTCACGGTGCCCATCCTCTTGCTCGTCGCGGAGCACGACCGCATGACGCCGAGATGGCAAGGGCAGCTCGTGCTCGACCTCATTCCCGACCGGGCTCAGGTCACGCTCAAGATCGTCGAAAATGCAGGCCATTTCTCCTTCTTGAGCCCGTTTCCTCCGCAGATGCGGACCCCGGGCTTCTTGCCCGCCAGCGACCCCGCCGGGTTCGATCGCGAGGCATTTCACCGCGAGCTCCCGCAGGACGTGCGCGAATTCCTCGACAGGACCTCGACACCCGGAGGGTAGGTCGTCCCCCGGCGCCGGGGATCCAGCTTGCTTCGATGGAATTTTATCGTGTCAAGGCACCCACGAGAATGATCTCCCGCTCTCGATCCAGCAAGTGGGCTATCCTGCGCGCCCACTGCGGAACCTTGTTCGGGAGTCTTCCATGAAACGATCGCGCTCAGAGAATCTTCGCAACCTCGGCATCTTGCTCGGCCTCGGCTTCTCGCTCGCCATCGCCGGCTGCGGTGACGAGGAGGGCGGCGGCAGCGCCGGCACCACCACGAGCAGCAGCAGCACCACCAGTGGCGGCACCCCCAGCGGCAGCACCGCCACAAGCGGCAGCGGCGGCGGCGGCGGCGGCACAGGCGGCAGCGACGGCGGCACGGGCGGCAGCGGCGGCGCGGGCGGCGCCAGCGGCACGGGTGGCAGCGGCGGCAGCGACGCGGGGCCATCGCTCAGCTTCTTCGTGTCGAGCACCGGGAGCCCGACCGCGAACCTGGGCGGGCTCGCCGGAGCGGATAGCCGGTGCCAGGAGCTGGCCGAAGCGGTCGGCGCCGGAGCGAAGACATGGCGCGCCTACCTCAGCGTCGAGAAGGGCCCGAACGATCAGCCGGTGCACGCCAAGGACAGGATCGGCGCCGGCCCCTGGTACAACGCGGAGCTCGTGATGGTGGCCGCGAACATCGAGGAGCTGCACTCGAGGTTCGGTGATCACACCGTGTTCCTCGACGAGAAGGGCGAGATGGTGCCTGGTCAGTGGCCGAACTCCCCCACGCCGAACCAGCACGACATCCTCACCGGCACCGACCGGAACGGCACGCTGAAGGCCGGCCAGACGTGCGCGGACTGGACCTCCGAGGACGCGGGCCAGACCGCCTGGGTCGGGCACTCCGACGGGACCGGCCCCAACCAGAGCATGGCCGACATGTACCGGCCGTGGAATTCGGTGCACTCGAGCGGCAGCTGCGCCGACACCGCCCCGGGAGGCGGCAACGGCCGCGTCTATTGCTTTGCCGCGAACTGATCACCGGTCCTGATCTCCCGGCGAGAGGGCCAGGCTCGCGCGGATATGACGCGATGAGCCGCGCGCCCGCTCAGGGCCTGAACGCCTCCGCGACGTCGGTCAGGCCGAAGCCTTGCTGCGTCCCGCCGCCTGGCACGTAGATCGTCGAGCCGACCGCGACCGCGCCGGTGCCGTGGCGCGGCGTCAGCATCGGCGCGAGCACCTGCCACGTGTCGCGCGCGGTGTCGTAGGCTTCGTTGTCGTCGAAGATGCCCAGCGAGCCCGGCTCCTCGTTGCCCTCGCCGCCGATGACGTAGATCGTCTCGTCCTTCACGGCCGCCGCGACGCCGCCGCGCGCCGTCGGCATCGGCGCGCGCGTCGACCAGGCGCCCGCCGGGAGATCGTACGCGAACACCGTATCCTTGACGTTCCCCTGGCCGTTCGCCCGCCCGCCGAGCACATAAAACGTCGAGCCCACGACCGCGCCGCCGACGTGATCGCGCGGCTCGGGAAGGTCCGGCAGCGTCTCCCACGCGCCGGTCACGACGTCGTACGAGGCGAACGCGAGCACCGTGTCCTGGAACTGAGGCGACAGCGAGCGCAGACCGCCCGCCAGGTAAATCTTCGTGCCGCTCGCGCCGACGGCCGCGCTCCCGCGCTCGGTCCCCTCAGGCATGGGATCGAGCTCAGTCCACGCGTCCGTGGCCGGGTCGTACTCGAACGCATCGCCGACGGCCGTCCAGGGGAACTCGCCGATCATGCCGCCGAGCAGGTAGATCTTGCCGCCCGCGGCCGCGACATTCGGGTGATTCAGCGCCATCGGCAGCGGCGCGGCCTCGGACCACGTCTCCTCGCCAGGATCGTAGATCTCGACGCGCCCCGTGTTCAACTGGTCGCCGCCGGCGCCCGCGATGACATAGACCTTGTCGTCGAGCGCCACGACGCCGTGCTCTTGGCGCGGGCCACCCGCGATCGGAGCGAGCTCGCGCCAGCCCGAACGCGCGTCGGTGCTGCCGCCCTCGCCAGAGCCCGTGCCGCTCTCGCTCGCGCTCGACCCGTCGTCGACGCAGGCGGCCGCGACCAGGGAGAGGCAGAGAGAGAAGCCGAGGGCGGTGATGGGTCGCATGGTGTTCTTTTCCTTTCGGTGCTCGGTCAAATCGATCCATGCCGCCTTCATGAGGCATCACCCCCCAACCTGCTTCAGGGCCATCGACCCCACGGCTCCCGAGACCGCGGGCCTCGCGGGCGGCGGCGCGTGGCGGCACGTCGCGTCGCGCGACGGCGCTTCATCGTCACGGCAGAGCGTAATGCCGGCCCCGAGGGCGGTCCACGCCGCGGCGTACCTGGATGGCCGTTACTATCTATCGACGGCGTCGATAGGCTGTTCGAGGAGCGGGCGCGGTATTCCGGCGTGGATCTCGCGACAGATCTCGGAGATGCACCTGCGGAGCCAGACGTGCGCGGGATCCTTCTGCCGCGTCGCGCTGAAGAGGCACGAGAACGGGAAGGGCGGGATGGCGAGCGGCGGCTCGACCACGCGGAGGCCGAGGAGCGGCGCGGTCGCGTGAACGAAGCTGCTCGGCAGCGTCGCGATCAGGTCCGTGTGCGCGACGACGAACAAGGCCGCCGAGAAATGCGGCAGCCGGAGCGCGATGCGCCGGCGGTGCCCGAGCCGCGCGAGCGCGTCGTCCAGGGGGCTCCCCGGCAGCTCGTAGGGCGCGACAAGGACGTGCCCGGCGGCGGCGTAGGCATCGAGCGTGACGCCCTCCCTGACGCTGGGATGGTCGCGGTGCGCGACGCACACGAACGGCTCCTCCAGCAGCCGCTGCGCGACGAGGCCGGAGAGCGGCTGGAACCTCACGCAGAGCGCGACGTCGACCTCGCCCGACTGGACCGACCGATCCACATCCATCCTGAAGGAGCGCAGGACGACATCGACGCCGGGCGCCTCGCGGCGCAACCGCGCCATGAGCGGCGGCAGCACCAGGATCACGGCCCAGTCAGGTGCGGAGAGCGTGAACGTCCGATCGAGGCGCGACGGCTCCACGTCCGTGGCCTGGCCGAGGAGCTGCTCCAGGGAGTCGAGCTGCGCGCGCAGGGGCGCCACGAGCTCCTCGGCGAAGCTCGTCGGCCGGAGCGCGGCCCCGGTGCGGACGAAGAGCGGATCGCCGAACACCTCGCGAAGCCGCCCGAGCGCATGGCTCACTGACGACTGCGCCCGACCAAGGCGCTTTGCCGCGACGACGGTGCTCTGGCTCCGGAGCAGCTCGTCGAGCACGACAAGCAAGTTCAGATCGACGGAGGCGAGGCGGACGTGGCGACTCATGGCGTGTGCAATACATCACCACGCCCCGCTCAAGACAACCTACGCGACCACTTCACGGCGTCGGGGGCTATCTTGGGACGGTCAGCCGGATGACGCCTACCCCGACACGAACGACAGGCTCACGATCGGACACTCTGTCCGGTACGTCCTGGAGCTTCAGCAGTGAAGCTGCCGAGCACCCTCTCGCCACGGCGGGAGGGTCGCTGTCCAGCGCGGCTCCTCAGGGCCGGATCGCCGCGGAGACCTGCGCCGCGCCGGGCGGGCGTGCGGCCGCCGCGGGCACGGGCTCCGGCGCCGACCCCGCCTGGCTCAAGCGCCGCTTCGCCTCGGCGACCACCTCGCTCGGCAAGGGACCTTTCCTTGCGAATGTCAGGTTGTCGCGCAGGTGCTGCGGGTTCCGGGTCCCGACGATGGTGGTGCTCAGGCCCGGGTGCGAGAGCGTGAAGCGCAGGGTGAACTCGATCCGGCTCAGGCCGTCGAGCAGCTCGTCGAGCCTGGCCCGCTCCCAGCGGTCCTGCATGGTGGTGCCCGGCAGCATAGTGTTCGTACGCTGCCAATCGGTGGGCGCGCCGCGCGCGACGCCGCCGCGGATGATGGTGCCCGCACCGGCCTCGGCGGCCTTGCTGATCACGTCCTCGTGCTCGCGCTGCAGCGCGGAGTACGGGATCTGGAAGGCGTCGAAGACGCCGATCTCGATCTGCTCCACCAGGTTGGGCAGCGTGCCCGAGACGCCGAGGAAACGAACCTTGCCCTCGCTCTTGAGCTTCAGCGCCTCTTGCAGCGCGCCGTCCTGCTCGAACTCTCGCCGGGTGAGGCTCCGGTGAAATTGCACCAGGTCGAGGTGGTCCGTCTTCAGGAGGCGCAGGCTGTTCTCCACGCCGTGCCGGATGTTCTGTGCCGTGTGCACATGCTCACCCTGGGCCCCGCCGACGACGCAGCCACATTTCGAAGCCAGGAAGTATTCGCTCCGGCGGCGCGAGATGTGGCGCCCGATGAGCTCCTCGCTGCGACCGTAATCGATGGAGGTGTCGATGAAGTTGATCCCGGTGTCCAGCACGTCGTTCAGGATGCGCTCCGCCTCCTGATCCGAGAGCTCGGGGCCGCGCGGGGCGCCTCGCAGCTCCATGGCGCCGAAGCCGAGCGTGGTGACGCGGACGCCGGTGCGTCCGAGCAGGCGAGTGGGTAAATCCGTCATGGTTCTCCTCTTCTTCAGTTCTTCGGAGCCGCCGCCTTGAGCATCGCGTCGAACAGCGCGAGCAACGTCACGTGGTGGCGCTCGGACGCGGCCTCGTTGTACACCGCTGAATCCGACGGGACCCAGCCATGCTTCGCGCCTGCATACGTCTCGACCGTGTGCTGTACGCCGGCCTGCTCGAAGGCGTCGCTCAGGCGTTGCTTCTGCTGGTCCGGGAACGCCGCGTCCTCGCCGCCGCGGGAGCGAGCGCGATGACCCGGTAGTCCTTCCGGAGAAAACCATCGCTGTCGCGTCCGGAGCCGCGGCCAACGTCAAGGAGGGTCGCCTGCGCAGCCGCGGGCGCGTTTCACGATCGACTCTTACTCTGCTCGCCTCGGCTTGGCAAGCACACTCGCCTCGTGCGATGTCGTTCTCTGGCGCGCGGCGATGGCGCCAGTTGTCTCGATGTCTATCCTGCGCCCTGGCCAGCAGCGCTGCTGAACCGCTGCTGCCTGGGAAGCAGCGGTTCAGCAGCGGTGGTGGTGAGAGCGCCTGCCGCGTGTGCTTTTTGCCATGGGCACGTTACTGGCACGTCCCGTGCTGGCCGAACTCAGGCCGAACTCAGGGCGAGCAGGTGCCGGTACCGTTGTCCTCGTCGAGCACGCTGGAGGGCGGCCAGTCGAGGTGGTCCACGAACGCCTCGATCTCGCAGCTCGGCAAGCTCTCGTTGCCCATGATCTCCACCCCGCCGCTGACCGATCGAGCTCCCAGGCCGCGCAGCGTCGCGAGCGACCGGTTCCCCTTGACGATGAGACTATCGAGCTCCGTCAGGTCCTCGAGTCCGGTCAGCCCGAGCAATGCGTCATTGTTCTGAATTGTGAGCTGGTTCGCGGAGCTCAGGCCGCGCAGAGCATCGATGTCGACGAGTGCTTCGTTGCCTTCCAGCGTCACACTCTCGATCACGCCGTTTCCCTCGCTGAACGGACCGAGTCCGTCGAGGCTGGTCAGGCCGTCCAGGCTGACCATGGCTGAATTGCCGCTGACGAGGAGGTCGTCGATGGTTTCGAGCGCTGTGAGCCCGGTCAGGTCCACGAGCCGCTCGTTCAACGAGATGTCGATGGCCTTCGCGTGAACGAGGCCGTCGAGGCCTTGCAGCGAGCTCAGCCGCCGATTCTCCCGCAACGTGAGCTGCTGGACGATCGTGAGCCGATCGAGGCCCTTCAAGCTGACGAGCCCGTCGCACTCGGAGATGAGGAGCTCCGTGAGATCCTCGACGGCGCCGAGGCCCGCGAGGCTGGTCAGCGCGTCGTTGTCGACCAGGCTGAGCTGCCCGCGCCGCAGGTTGCGCAGCCCGCCCAGCGTCGCGAGCTGGTCATTGCCCTCGATCCAGAGCACCCCCTCCTGGACGTCTGCGAGGCCTGACAAGGATTCGAGTGAATCGTTGTCGACGACGCGCCACTCGGGGGCGTTCACCCCGACGCCGGCGACGCTCTCGAGGAGCGGGTTTTCACTGATCAGGATACCTCCCTCGACCTCTCGCAGGCTCCGGAGCCCGCTGAGGCTGAGCAGCGAGGAGTTCCGCCTCACCGCCAGCTGCGACCCGATGGAGGAAATGGAGCCGAGACCATCCAGGTTGGACAACCGCGGGGCGTCGATGATCTGGAGCAGGCCCGTGATGGTCGTCAGACACGCAAGCGGGGACAGGTCGGAGACGTCGCCGCTGATGTAGAGCGTGCCATCGAGCACCGTTACGCCGCGCAGGTCCTCCAGATCCTCCTGGTGAATGACACTCCGAGAGCCCTTGTACACGTGGCTCGGATCGCACCCCGGCTCGGCGCCCCCCGTGCCCGTGACGCTCGCTGGACCGCCCGAGCTGGGTCCCGTGCCGCCGGCTCCGCCGGTTCCACCAGCTCCTGCCGTCGATCCGCCCTCGCCTCCGTCCGCCGGGGGTTCCTGGGAGAGAACGTCGATCCGGTTCCCACAAGCCGGCGCGAACGCAACGGAGGCAAGCACGCCCACCCACCACGGCTTCCGCATGCCGCGAGGCTCGACTCACCGCGATTCCGCGTCAAGCCGGCCAGATCCATGCTGGAAGTGCGCGCTGTCCCTGGAACAGGACGGCCGGAGCGCCGGAGCTCAGCGCCGGTCCGCCGGCCTGCGCGCGTCCAGCGGGCCGCCGACCACGAGGCGCAGCTCGGCCAGCGCCGTCCGGTACTCGCGCACGAGCCGCAGGAGCCTGACCCGCGCGGCGGCGCCCCGCTCCTCCAGGCCGAGCGCGCGCACCCCGTCGATCTGGCGGCTGTCGAGCGCGCGCGCGACCTCGACCCCGGCGCGCTCGACGGCCGGGAGCGCGCGCGCCCTGAACTCCTCGACAAGCGCCCCCGCCGCGCGCGCCTCCCGGAGCCGATCGCGCACCTCGCGCGCGACCCGCTGGATCTCGGCGGCGAACGTGCGCTGCGCCGCGACCGCCCCGGCGTCCGCGGCGGCGACCTCGCTCGCGTGCGTGTCGAAGAGCGGCAGCTCGATCCCGGCCTCGAACGTCCAGCCCAGCGGGTCGCGCGTCGCGGGCGAGAACTCGTAGCCGAACTCGACGAACGAGAACCACGGCCAGCGCAGCGTGCGCGCCAGCGCGCCCTCCGCGCCGGCGGCGTCGAGCTCGGCGGCCGCGAGCGCGATCTCCGGGCGGTTCCTCAGCGCGGCCTCGATCAGCGCCTCCTCGGACGCCAGGGGGACGAGCGGCGCGGTCGCGAGCGGCTCGCCCACGAGGCGCACCGGCGTGGCGGGGTCGAGCCCGACGCGATCGAGCAGCGCCGCGAGCACGACCTCGCGGCGCGCGCGCGGCGCCGCGCCGTCCTCCTCGGCCACCGCGGCCGACAGCGCCGCCATCGCCTCGTCGACGGCGGTCACCTGCGACACGGCGACCCGCGCCCGCTCCTGGTCCGCGAGGCGGCGGCGCGTCGCGGCGACCGCCCCGAGCGCCTCGAGCTCGGCGTCGAGCAGCAGCACCTCGTCGAACATCCAGCGGACCTCGGCCTCGAGCTCGAGCTCCGCGACGCGTGTCTCCGCGCGCGCGACGTCCACTTCCGCGCGCGCGACGTCCGCGGCCGCGCCGGCCTCGCCGGGCCGGGGAGGGTGAATGCGGACGCCCGCCGAGAAGCGCGGCTCGCGGTCGAGCATCTGATCGAGGCGCATCTGCGAGACGCGGATCTCCGGGTTCCGGTAGGTGCCCGCCGACTCGGCGTCGATCGCCGCCCGGGCCGTGACCTCGCGCGCCCTCATCGACGCGACCGTCCCGCTCTGCTCCCTGGCCATGGCGACCGCCTCGTCCGCGCTCAGCTCGCGCGGCGCGGCGCTGCGCCCCGCCGCGCGAGCTGAGCGCGCCTGCGCCTTCGCGGCGCGCGCCTCGCGGTAGAGCGCGACCGCGCGCTCCGACCCCTCGAGCTGCGCGGGCGCCGCGCAGGCCACGAGCGAGAGGCACGCGACGGACGACAGCACCGGCGCGGCGGGCCGCGCTGCCGCGCGCGCAGCGAGGCGGCGAAGCAGGGTGAAAATATCAGTAATTTTCATGCCTTACGGCCTTCGCGGAAGTCTCTCCGGGCCTGGACGGCGCCGCCCTGCGCCGCTCAGCCCTGCCACGGCATCTCGAGGAAGAAAGGCGCCTCGGCGCCGGCGTCGAACACGACGATCAGCTTGCCCGGGGACAGCGCGAGCGAGATCCCCTCCGGCTTCTGGCCGGGAAAGCGCCGCACGAGGCTGGGCGAGAGGACGCCGCCCTCGGGGCGGAGGACGTGGAAGAGCGACCCCGCGGCGCCGTCGGCGGTGGACGGGGTCGAGGCGATCGCGAGCGAGCCGTCCGGGAGGAAGCACAGATCGGAGATCCCCCCCGGCGTGGGCGCGCCGTCGAGCTCGACGTCGACGCGCGCGCGCGCCCAGAGCGAGAGGCCGGCGTTCTCGAGGCCCCGCGCCTCGAAGAGCGCGCGCGGCGCGCCGAGCTTCCAGATCAGCGCGTTGCCCTCGGCGTCGAGCGGCGACTTGAGCCCGAAGTAGAGCGCGCCGTCGCGGTAGGCCATGCCCTCGATCTCGAGCGGGCGCGTGCCGCCGGGGAGCCCGAGCTGCGCGAGGGCCGCGGGGCCCGCGGCGTCGAGCAGCTCCGCGAGGTGGGCCTCGGCGTCCACGCGGAAGCCGCGGCCGTCCGGCTTGAGCCGGAGCAGCGCGGTGCGCGCCTTCTTGCGCTTGCCCTTCGCGCTGTAGCCCTGCGACGAGAGCAGGTACACGTCGCCCCCGTCGCCCGCGGTGATCGACTCGATGTCCGCGAGCTCCTTCACGCCGTTCACCGGCACCGGCTCCGGATCGACGGCGCCGGTCGCGGACATCGCGAACAGCCAGGGCACGCCCTCGTCCTTCTCGTCCTTCTGGCCCGTGTCGTCGCTGACGAGGAGGTACCGCGCCTCCGTCGGGCGGGGCAGGATGCCGGACGGCTCGAAGCGCGTCCGCTGCCGCAGCGCCGCCGGGACCGTCATGCGGAGCGCGTCGGCGGCCCCGGCCGGCGGCGCCGCCGCGGGCGCGGCCTTCGCCACGGGGGCGGCCGGCGCGCCGGGGGCCGGCCGCGCGGGGGGCGCGGTGGTCGAGCGCTCGAAGGCGACATCGAACGGCTGGCCGGCGAGCAGATCGACCGGGTGATCGAGCGCGATCGTGACCTCGCGGCCCCACACCGGCAGGTTCAGGTCCGTCCAGCAGCGGAGCGGCAGCTGCGTCACCATCGCCCCGACCGTGACGGCCCTGCCCGTGAGCGGCCGCCCGGTCCCGCCGCGCGCCCAGAGCGTCGCGGTGTCGCCCGCCTCGACGTGGAGCACCGAGTGGTCCGGGAGGCAGGCGATGACCTGCCCGCGCGCGTTGGCGATCTCGACGATCGGGTCGCCCGGCACGGCGACGTCGCCAGGCCGTTTGCGCACCGCCGAGACGCGCCCGCCGTGCGACGCGCGCAGCGTCTGCTGGGCGCGCAGCACCTCGAGCTGCTCGGCGCTCCGCCTCGCCATCGCGAGGTCCGCCTCGATCTTCGCCGTCTCCGGGCTCGCCTGCTGGAGGAGCTTCTTCCGGCGCTCCCCGGCCACCGCGATCTGCGCGCGGAGGAGCTGGATGGTGCGGGGCTTCTCGGTCGCGATCGCGTCGATGCCCGCGCGCTGCACGTCGAGCGAGCCCAGGACGTCGAGGCTCGCCTGCTTGTCCTCGATCAGCCGCTTCACCCGGGAGATCTCGCTGGCCAGCACCTGGCCCTCGGCGCTCGCGACGCGCTGCTCCTCGACCTCGCGCGCGAGCTCGAGCTTCAGGTCCTCGACGCCCGCCTCGAGCTCCAGATCGAGCCGCGCGTGCTCCGCGGGGATCAGCGCCCGGAGGCGCTCCACCTCGGCGCGCGCCACGGCGAGCTCAGCGTCGATCGCGCCGGTGTCGAGCGCGACGAGCACCTGACCCGGCGCCACCTCGTCCCCGACGTCGACCTCGATCGAGGCCACCCGCCCGACCTCGACCGCGGCGACCATCTCGACGTCGGCCTGCGCGAACGCGAAGACCCCGCCGGTCGGGGCGCCGGAGAAGCGCAGCCACGCCGCGAGGCCGAGCGTGCCCAGCATCGTCAGCGCGGGGGTCACGGAAGAAAGCGCGGTTCGGATTCGCCAGAGATGCATCACTAGAGGTCCAGCGTCGGCTCCTGGAGCATCAGACTCACGTCCTCCACTCCGGGGAGCGCTTGAAGGCTCGTCACGAGGCGCACCCGCAGGTCGGGGTGGCGCACGCTGATCTGGTAGGCGTGCTCCATGACGGCGCCCTGCGCCGCCTCGCGCAGGGTCACGAGCGAGAAGGAGCCGCAGTGCTCGCGGAGGACGCCCGCGATCGCGCCGCCGAGGTCCGCGCCCGCCGGCCCGGACGGCGCGACGAACCGGAGCAGCCCGTCCGGCTGCCGGCGCGACCCGTAGCCGGTGACGTGGAGCATCAGCGTCGCGCCGGCGAACATCCCCGCCCCGGCGATCGCCGCGCCGTAGGCCTGCGCGCCGCTCGCCATGCCGATGGCGAGCGACGCGAAGACGAACACGACGTCGCGCGGATCGCGCATCGTGGTGCGGAACCGGATCGCGCTGACGCCCCCGGCGATCCCGATGCCGGCCGCGATGTTGTTGCCGACGGCGAGCATCAGCGTGCACGTGATGATGCTGCCCAGCGCCATGCTCTGGACGATGGTCCGCGAGTACGAGAGGCCGCGGAACGTGAGCATGTAGACGCCGGCGATGCCCTGCGTGAGCCCGAAGGCGACGAGGAGGGCGATGAGCGCCCTGCGCCACTCGACCGTCCCGCCCTGCGAGACCGTCGTCAGCCAGTCCATCATGGCTGCGGCCCTCCCTCGATCCGGGCCGCGCGCGCCTCCGGGAGCGTCAGCTGCGCGTTGACGCTGTAGCAGTACTTGGAGAACGAGTGTCGGACGAGCTCGAGGCGCTGCACGAGCGCCACCATCCACGCGGGCGGCCTGCGCTCGAACTTGAGCTCCAGGACGCAGACGGGCTCGTGCGTTTGCGTCTGGACCGGGTGGTCGACAGGGCGCCACCTCCCCTCGGGCGCGTCGAGATCCAGCGTCTCCCTGCGCTGGCAGACGACCCTCCGGTCGAACGTGATGCGCGCGTACTTGTCGAGGGTGCTCTCGTAGGCCTCGCGCTCGTAGTCGACGATCACCACGGGCCGGAGATCGTGGCGGTGGAACGCGCTGATGAACCGCTCCGCGTATTTCCGCGGGCCCGGCGCGAGCCGCTCCAGCGCGGCGGGGTGGTGGTGCTCGAGCAGCTCCCGCCACTCTTCCGCAGGCACGCACGCGCGCGACTTGACGATCACGTCCTGCACGCGCCGCTTCACCTCGAGGAAGACCGGGCTCTTCTTGCCGGGGTAGGTGCGCACCCGCAGCTTGAAGCGGTCCCGCTGCTCGCGGGTGTTCGCCCAGAAGAGGTCGAACCCGCGCGTGTCAAAGTAGAGCGAGCGGATGCGGTACGAGCCGTTCTCGTTCGCGTACCGGTCCCTCCGGCCGACAGCGCTCGCCGTTTCCCGGATCGCCGGTACGAGCCGCTCCGGGACCAGATATTTGAACTCGTATCTCTCGATGACGTCCAGGATGGCGGCCTCCTCGATCGTCAGGGCCACGTGGGTCGCGCCGCCGCGGCGTCGCGAAATTGTTACTGTATGCACGCCATGATGACATAAATTTCACCGGATGTCCGCATGCGGAATCCTGCACAAGCCCTCGATATCGCCGCGGTATCCCCGCGCGTTGCATTGGAGTCGCAAAGCTACAGTCCGGTGGCTCCTGCAGCCCGCGCTCGCGCTGGCGCTGCTCGCCGCGGGCTGCCGGGGCGCGGGGCCGCCGGCGGGCGTGGCGGTGCGGACCTCGGGCTGCCCCCGCTGCGGCGGGATCGCGCGTGTCGGCGCGCTGCCGAAGGGCGAGCTCGACGAGTGCTCCGGTGTGGTCGCCTCTGCGATGCACGCGGACGCGCTGTACCTCCACAACGACTCGGGCGATGCCCCGCGCTTCTTTGCGATCGGGCTTGACGGCGCGCCGCGGGGCGAGCTCGGGGTGGCGGGCGCGACCGCGATCGACTGGGAGGACGTCGCGCGGGGCCCGTGCGGCGCAGGCGGGGGGAGCTGCCTGTTCCTCGGGGACATCGGCGACAACGACCGGGAGCGCGACCGCTATGCGCTCTACGAGGTGAGGGAGCCGGACGCGCTCGGGGGAGCGCCGCGCGCGCTGTCCGCGGAGGCGATCTCGCTCGCGTACCCCGACGGGAGTCACAACGCGGAGACGCTGCTTGTCCACCCGGTCACCGGCGCGTTCACGGTGGTGACGAAGGTGAAGAAGAAGAAGGACAGCGCCCGCATCTACGAGCTACTGACGCGACCCGCCGCCGGCCGGCCGGCGACGCTCGCCGGCGCGGGCTCGATCAAGGCGCCCGTGGGCAAGCCGCAATTCACGGGCGGCGACGTGCACCCGGACGGCGCGGGCGTGCTGCTCCGCACGTACTCGCACGTCTTCTTCTATCCGATGGCGCCGGACGAGACCGTGGCGCAGGCGCTGGCCGGGCCGCCCTGCGAGATGCCGGCGGCCGACGAGGACCAGGGGGAGGCGATCGCCTGGGTGCCCGGCGGGTGGGACTACGTGACGATCGGCGAGGGGGACGAGGCGCCGATCCACCGCGTCTCCTGCCAGGCGCCCTGAGCGCCGGCCTCTCTTTAGTATGAGCCGCTCCTTGCGGGCGGCGAGGATCGTCGTGACGCCGGCGCGCGCAGCAGCTCCATCGTTCGCCGCGCTCCTCGAGGCCGAGACGACGGCGGAGACGCGCTGGAAGCCGGGCGCCGATCTGGAGGGCTCCGCCGACGCCGTCCTCTCGGGCACGGCCTTCGCGGATTTCAGGGGCATGGTTCGCGTGGTGTTCGGGAGCGCAGCGGAGCCCGGGGCCTGGTCCGCGATCCAGGACATCTCGGGGAGCCTGACGGGCGATGAGCGCAGGTTCGGCGACGCGCTGGCCTCGGGGGACCTCGACGGAGACGGCTACGCAGACCTCGTGGTCGGCGCGCCGGGGTCCGGTCCCAACTTCGGTGAGCCGGGCAACGCCTACGTTTTTCGGGGCGGCGCCGGGGGCTTCGATGCCGTCACCGACGCGATGCTCGCGGGGGTGCAGAGCAACAGCGAGTTCGGCGCCTCGGTCGCCTCGGCGGACTTCAACGGAGACGGCTTCTCGGACATCGCCGTCGGGGCGCCTGGCAGCCAGCGCGTCTATGTCTATTTCGGCTCGGCCGGCGCGCTCGACACCGTGCCTGACGGCCTGCTGGTCGGCGACGGCGAGGGCGAGCTAGGACGATCGGTGGGCGCGGGCGACGTCAACGGTGATGGGTTTGCCGACCTGCTCGTGGGAGATCCGATGAGGAGCATGGCCTTCCTGTTCCTCGGCGGGCCAGGAGAGGAGCTCGACACGACCGCCGATCTGGAGCTCCAGGGCGAAGCGCAGCCCGATCGCTTCGGTCAGACGGTGTCGTCGAGCGGGGACCTGGACGGGGACGGCTTCGCGGAGATGCTGGTCGGCGCGCCGGCGGTCGGCCTCTCCGGCAAGGTGTACGTGTACCGCGGCGGCGCGAGCCTCGACATGGAGCCCGACGCCGCGATGAGCCCGCGGCGCACGGGCACGGCGGAGACGGAGATCTCGCGCGCGGGCGACTTCAACCGTGACGGGCTCGGGGACGTCGTCGTGGCCTTCGGCGGCGGCAGAGAGGTGCTCGTCTTTCTCGGCGGCGACCTCGGTGACACCGCGCAGGCGTCGCTGCAAGGCGCGGGCGGCATGAGCGAAGAGCGCTTCGGCTCGGCCGTGTCGCCGTAGCCGGCTCCCTGTGGTTCTGCTGACTGGACCCGGACAGGACATGACGCGTGCCGGCGGGCGACGGAGCGTGAGCAGGCCCTGCGAGGATGTGTGTTGATGGGATCGATGGGATGAGGCCCGAGAGCGTGCCCGGCTGCGGCGCACGCTTCTCTGATCGGATAAAGCGCGAACCAGTTGAAGCTTGGTCGGATTCAGGCGAGATCCATGCTGCGGTCGTCGCGAGGCACGGAGCGATCTTGAAAGAGGCAAGGCGTTTCGCGCCTTGTAAACCAGCTCAGCGCGCCTCGTTACGGCCCCTCGGTACGCCCGCATGCTCAAGGTGCCCGACCTCCTCGCCGTCCTGCAGCAGATCGTGCGGCGGGCCATGGCCATCCTCTCGCGCGCGCCGCGCGGCAGCCTGCTCGTCCGCGAGGGCGACCGCTTCGTGGCGCGCGCGCTGGTCGGGTTCGACGCGCCTCCTGGACACGGTTCGCACATGCCGGTCGCGCCGGTGCTCGCCGGCGACGGGGCCGCGCTCGCCCACGCGACGCCCGAGGCCGTGCGCGGGAGCTACGTCGTCGATGCGCGCGCGTGGTATCGGGCGTACCTGCCCTTCGCGCTCGAGATCGGCGGCGCCGTCCCGGAGGGGGCCGGCATGCTCGTCGCGCCCATCCAGATGTACGGTGAACCGGTCGGCTACCTCGCCGTCGAGCAGGCGACCCGGGAGTCTCCGGACGAGGCGCGCCGCGCCACGATCGAGGTCCTCGCGGACAGCGCTGGCGACGCGCTGGAGCGCCACCGGCTCTATGACGACAAGGCGAGCTCGGCGCAGGAGATCCGCCTCTTCGAGAGGCTGATGAACGCGGTGGGCACGACCGTCGAGCTGCACGACCTCATCGAGACCATCGCTCACGGTATCAAGAGCGTGCAGCTCGATCCGGACTGGAGCACCGTCGAGCTGTGGCTGCTAGAGGAAGACAGCCTCGCGCCTGGCCGGGGCGACCGCCGCGCCCGCGTGTACCGGGCCCCGGCGTCGGAGCCGACGACCTACTGGCAGAACGTCCGCGCCGGCGCCGACAGCGCCGCGCGGCCCCTGGGCGTCACCGTGGACTACCGGACCGGCCACGGCGGCCAGGGCGAGGGCTCGCAGCGCGCCCTGCTCGACGAGGCGATCCGCCGGCGGGTGTCCGGCATCCTCATCGCGCCCGCCAACCCCGAGAGCGCGGAGGAGGCGTTCCGGCAGGCCGCGGAGGTGGCCATCCCGGTCGTCGTGATCGACACGCCGCCGATCCCGGGCAGCCGGGCGCCGCTCTACATCGGGACGGACAACGTGGCGTCGGGCAGGCTGGCGGCCGAGATGATGAAGCGGCTGCTCCCGGGCGGCGGCGTCGTCGCGGCCCTCGGCGCCGTGGACCTCGCGCTGGGCGTCCGCGAGCGCGTCGAGGGCTTCTGCGCAGCCGCGCTCGGGTCGAACCTCACGGTGCTGCCGACCCTCGCGTGCGACTGGGATCAGGCGGCCGGGACGCGGCTCGCCACGGCGGCGCTCGAGGCGCGGCCCGACGTCGCCGGCGCCTTCGGGGCCGCCGCCGACAACGGGCCGTCCTGGGGGCTCTCGGCGCGGGCCCTCGGCAGGGCCGGAGAGCTGAAGGTCGTCGGGTTCGATCTCATGGCCGGCACGGTCGCCCTGCTCCGGCAGGGCGCGATCCACGCGACGATCGTCCAGCGCGAGCACGACATGGGCTTCCGCGCCGTCGAGGTCATCCACCGGATGATCACGCAGGGCATCGAGCCGACCCTCGCCGAGCTGCCGCCCTCGCGCGTCGTCCACACCGGCGTCGATTGCGTCACCCTCGAGCGGACGCCGTGGTCCACGACGCTGAGCGACTACCTCACGCTCGACGCGGCCCGCCGCGTCGCCGTCGGGCAGGGCGGTCGGGGCCCGTCGGTCGCTCCTGCGCTGGAGATCCTGCTGATCGGGTTCCCGCCCCCCTCGCGCTCCGTCATCGAGGACCAGGTCTCGATCCCGGCGGGCTCGCTCGTGGCCCGCGCGATCGAGGCGGGCAGCCCGCTCGTGATCGACCCTGACGAGGGCGAGGCGCGCGCGGACGCCGCCCTGCCTCCTCCCCACGCCGGCGCGCGCACCGCCGTCGCCTTGCCCCTGCAGGCCCGGGGCACCGTCCTCGGCGCCCTCGTCCTGAGCAGCCGTCACAGCGGAGCGTGCCGGCAGGGCGACGTGTCATTCCTGGTCCGCGTCGCCGGCACGGTGGCGGTCGGCGTCGAGAACGCCCGGCTGTTCCGCCGCACCTCCGAGCGGAGCGCGGCGCTCGAGCGCGCCAACGAGCAGCAGGCGGCGATGCTCCAGACGATCCGCCAGCTCTCGAGCCCCGTCGTGCCGATCGCGGACGGCATCCTGGTGATGCCCGTGGTGGGCGTCATGGACGCCGAGCGCTCCGGCGACTTCATCGAGTCGATGCTCCGCGCGATCGACGCTCAGCGCGCGCGCGTCGTGCTGATCGACGTCACCGGGATGGCGGTCGTGGACGCGTCGGCGGCGTCGCAGCTCGTGAAGGCGGCGCAGGCGGCCGCGCTGCTCGGCGCCGAGGCGGTGCTCGTCGGCATGAGGCCGGAGGCCGCGCAGATGATGGTCGCTCAGGGCCTGGACGTCGGCGCGATGGTGACGCAGGCGAACCTGGCGCGCGGCTTCCGCTACGCGCTCGCGAGGGCGCGCCGCCGCACGGCGACGCGCGGCTGATCCCGGCGGGCGGCTACCCGGCGCCGGCGGTGGGGGGCGCCTCGAGCGGGCTCGGCGGCGCGGCGCTCGCCGCGGCGGTGCGCCGCACGCGCCGCTGCTCCTGGACGATGTGCACAACCTGGTCGAAGACGACCGCGATGAGGATGACCGCGCCGATGATGATGAACGTCCAGTTCGGGTCGAGGCGCCAGATGCGCCGGACGCCGCCGTCGCTGTAGCGGACCTGGAACATGTTGATGCCGTTGTCGATGACCCGCATGATCGCCGCGCCGATGAGGATCCCGAGCGCGCTGCCCTCGCCGCCGCGCAGCGAGCAGCCGCCGAGCACGGCGCCGGCGATCGCGTAGAGCTCGTAGCCCATGCCGACCTGCTGCGACATCTGGCCGATGTAGGACGCGTAGCAGACGCCGGCGATGCCGCCCGTCGCCGACGAGATGACGTACGTCAGGACCTCCACCCGGTTCACGTTGATGCCCGAGTACTCGGCGGCCTCGCGGTTGCCGCCGAGCGCGAACATGTAGCGCCCGAGCACGGTGAAATGCAGGACGTAGGCGCCGGCCGCGAGGACCGCGGCGAAGATGACGACCGGGTAAGGGATCAGCGCGTCGCCGCCGACGTGCAGGAGCCCGCCGTTGGCGAGGCGGAGGAACGGCGAGTCGCCGAAGCTCAGCGTTCCGCCCTCCGCCACCGCCTGCGACAGGCCGCGGACGAGCAGCATGCCGCCGAGCGTGACGACGAACGGCTGCAGCTTGAGCCGCGTGATCAGGAGCCCCTGCGCGAGCCCCACAAGCACCGCGGCGGCGAGCGCCACCGGCACGCCGACCCAGAGCGGGTAGCCGAGGCACCCCATCCCGGACGACGAGAGCTTGGCGAGCAGGACGCCCGTGAGGCCGATGACCGAGCCGATCGACAGGTCGATGCCGCCGGTGATGATGACGAGCCCCATGCCCAGGGCGAAGATGCCGAGCATCGAGATCTGCCGGGAGGTGTTGACGACGTTGGACTGTCCGAGGAAGTCGGGGTTCGAGATCCAGAGCCCCGCGCACATCACGACGAGCACGAGGCTCATGCCCAGCTCACGCTTCATACCGCCACCTCACCTCCCGTGACTCCCGTGACTCCCGTGACTCCCGTGACTCCCGTGACTCCCGTGACTCCCGCGCTCCCCGTCATCAGCGCGGCGATGCGCTCCTGGGTCAGCCCCTCGCGCGGGAGCACGCCCCGGATCCGCCGCTCGTGCATGACGACGACGCGATCGCTCATGCCGAGGATCTCCTCCATGTCGGAGCTGACCATCAGGAGGGTCATCCCCTCGTCGACCAGCGCGGCCATGTGCCGGTAGATCTCGGCCTTGGTGCCCACGTCGATTCCCCGGGTCGGCTCGTCCAGGATGAGGATGCGGGGGCTCATCGACAGCCATTTCCCGAGGACGACCTTCTGCTGGTTGCCGCCGGAGAGGTTCACCGCCCGCTGGTCGAGCGTCGGCGTCTTGATGCGGAGCCGCGCGACCTCGTCGCGCGCCACGCGGCGCTCGGCCTCGCGGCGGAGCCACCCCCAGCGGCTGTAGCGGGCGAGGCTCGGCAGCGACGTGTTCTCGACGAGCGTCATCGGGAGCACGAGCCCGTGCCGCTTGCGATCCTCGGGCGCGAGGCACACGCCGCGGTCGATGGCGTCGCGCGTCGAGCGCGGCAGGTAGGGCGCTCCCCCGAGCGTCATCGCGCCGCCGAGCGCCCGGGTCGCCCCGAAGATCGCCTGCATCAGCTCGGTGCGCCCCGAGCCGACGAGCCCCGCGAACCCGAGGACCTCCCCGGCGAGCGCGGTGAAGCTCACGCCCGCGGGGGCGCCGGGCACGAGGAGGTCGCTCACCACGAGCGCGGGCTCGCGCGGCGGGCGTTCGCGCTTCTCCGGGAAGTAGCGGCCGCTGAGCTCCCGCCCGACCATCATCGTGACGATCCTGTCGTGCGTCGCCTCGGCCCGCGGGAGGTCGCCGACGTGCCTGCCGTCGCGCAGCACGGCGATCCGGTCGGCGAGGCTCATCACGTCGTCCATGCGGTGGGAGATGTAGATGATGCCGATCCCGTCTTCGCGGAGCTTGCGGACGATCGCGAAGAGCTCCCGCGACTCGCCCGCGGTGAGCGATGACGTCGGCTCGTCCATGATGATGATCCGCGCGTTCACCGAGAGCGCCTTGGCGATCTCGACCATCTGCATCTGCCCCGCGGTGAGCGCCGAGACGGGCGTGGCCTGCGGCAGCGAGAGGCCGACGCGCCTCATCAGCGCCGCCGCCCTCGTGCTCAGCTCCTCGCGCCGCAGCGGGACCAGCAGGCGGCCGCTCGACCCCTCGTTGCCGAGGAAGATGTTCGCGGCGATATCGAGGTTCGGCGCGAGCATCAGCTCCTGATGGATCAGCGCGACGCCGAGGCGCCTGGCCTCGCGCACCCCGCGCAGCGCGACGGGCGCCCCGTCGATGACGATCTGCCCCTCGTCGGGGGCGCACGCCCCGCCGAGGATCTTCATGAGCGTGCTCTTGCCCGCGCCGTTCTCTCCCACGACCGCGAGCACCTCGCCGGCGCGCAGGGAGAGAGAGACGCCGGCCAGCGCGGTGACGCCCGGGAAGCGCTTGACGATCCCGCGCATCGCGAGCAGGGGGACGGGGGGAGAATCGGGGGTGAGCGTCATCCGCAGGAGCGAGCGCTCGAGCGCGGAGGTGGCCGTCGCTCGAGCCGCCGGGGGACGGGCTACTTCTTCAGCTCGACGAGCCTGGCCTTGAAGTCCGTGACGTTTTGCTTGTTGATCACGTCGACGCCGGTGTCGACCATCTTGTTCGGGGGAATGGCGGCGATGGCCGCGTCGCCCTTGGTGGCGAGGTCGTGCATCCACTTGCTCGACAGGTAACCGAACTGGAACGGCTTCTGCACGACGGTGCAGGCGACGGTGTCGTTCTCGATGCCGCTGAGCGTCGCGTCCTCTTCATCGAACACGGCCGGGATGACCTTGCCTTTCTTCCCGAGCGCCTCGACGGCGGCGACGATGGCCGGCCCGTTGTACGACCAGAGGCCCGTCGCGACGTTGAGGTCCGGGTGGGCGTTGAGGATGTCCTCCACGTTCGCGCGCGCCTTGGCGCGATCGCCGTTGTCCTCGCGCTTGTCGACGATCTGGATGTTGTGGGGGGTGACCGCGTCGTGGATGCCCTTGAGGCGCTGGGTGGCGTTGTCGACGGCGAACATGCCGACGAAGACGGCCATCTTCCCGCCGTTCGGCAGGAGCTTCACGATCTCGTTCCCGAGCGCCTTGCCGGCCTCGTAGTTGTTCGTGCCGATGTAGAGCAGCCGGTTCGACTTCGGAGCATCGGAGTCGAACGTGATCAGCTTGACCTTCTCGGCGACCTTGTTGAGCACGGCCACCTGATCGTTCGGCGCGAGGACGGTCACGCCGATGGCGTCGTAGCCCTGGCTGGCGAGGCTCTCGAGGATCTGGTTCTGCTCCTCGGGTGTGCCGTTGGGCGGCATCTTGATGTCAACTTGAATCTTGGCCTCTTGCTCGTACTTGTGGACGCCGGCCAGCGCGATCTTCCAGAACTCGCTGGAGCCGCTCGTCACGAACGCTAGCTTGACGACCTTGGCCGTGTCCTGGCTGACTTTGCTGTTGCCGTTGTCAACGACCTCGCCCCCACCTCCCTGATCGCAGCCTGCGATCCACGCCATCGACAGCATGGCGAACGCTGCACACGCGAGCTTCCAGAGACCCTTGTGATGATTCACGGCAGTTCTCCTCTGTTCGTCCGCGACAAGCGCGCGTCGAGACGATGCCGCTGAACCGCGACATCGGTGATACCCCGAGGCGATGCTAGCGACTCACCGCGACGATGTCGCGCCTCGTCTGGACGACCCAGGCGGAATGTTCGGCGGAAGCGCCGGGCCATCAGGCGCGGCAGAGGCGTGCACGAGCCGCCTGCCCCGCAGAACAACCGATGACGGGCGCTCGCGGTGTGCGATGCGGTACGGCGATTTCAGGGCGCACGTCACCTCCTTGTGCGGGCGCCGCTGAGGATGTGTCCGCAAGGCGGCGACGTCGTGCGCCCGAGGCGCACCGGGGGCCGTGTCGGGATCGCGCGGATACGCAGTTGCCGGATGGGGAGGAGGGGAATAGGGTAGGTGGAGGGGAACGGGAGGGGGAGTGAGAACGGAAGCTGTTGTGGAAGTTGTGGTTGGCGCCGCGAGGGAAACGCCCTAGAATCACGGATCGTGTTAACACCAAAGCAGGCGCAGAGTGCTTCTTTGTTTCTCTGCGTGACGTTCTTTCCGAACGAGCGGCTGTCCACGGCGGTCTTGCGGCTGGTGTCCAGCTTTTGCGGCCAGGTGCTGGACGACGCGAATGTGAGCTCGCGGTTCTACATGGCCGCGCACGAGCTCGCCGAGAACATCACCAAGTACTCCTCCGGCTCTCGCGTGAGCCTCGAGCTCGCGCTGGAGGAGGACCAGAGCTCGCAGGTCATGAAGATCCGCGCGCGGAACGAGGCGTCGCCCGAGCGCCTGCGCGAGGTCGAGAGGCAGCTCATCGCGCTGAAAGCCGCGAGCGACCCGGTGAAGCACTACGACCAGCTCATCACGGAGACGGCGATGATCGAGGGGATCTCGGGCCTGGGCCTCGCGCGCGTCCGGGCCGAGGGCGGGCTCGACATGGACTACACGATCGAGGGAAACGAGCTGACGATCATCGCGCACGCGCCGATCGGGCGATGGGGAGCAGAGGAGCGGGTTGAAGCTTGAGCCCGCCCTCGGCCGAGCTATCAAGCCGATGAAACCTGTACGATCCGCCCTGCTCCCTGCCGTCCTGCCGACGGTCGTCAAGCGCCCGCGGTAGAACGGCGGGGCGCTGGGCGGGCGACGAGACAAGGTTGGGCGCTCGAGACCGGTCTCATGGCCCCCCTCGCGCGATCACGACATCCTGGTCCGCTGGTGGCCTCAATGGCAGGCCCTCTTGAGCCCGCGATACGTGACGCGCTGCTGGCAGAGGAGATTGCAGCTGCCGACCGGGCCTGGCTCACCGCACGCGACGTCCTCCAGCAGGTACACGTTGGATGCGTCCTGACAGGGCCCGCCGGACTCGCAGCGGACCGCGGGGATCTGCGGCTCCTCATGACCGCTGCAGTCATAATCGAAGCCGCCCCCGGGGCGGATGGGCGTGTCATGGAACGTATTCGGCTGGTCGGGGTGGACCTGCGCATGGTCGTCGTCGCAATCGGTGCCGCCGTCGCACGTGGTCGACGGATAGCCGTCCTTGTCCGCGTCGCAGTCGACGATCCCGCCGCCGCTCCCGCCCGAGCCCGAGGTCGCCCCGCCGCTCCCGCCGCCGCTCCCGCCCGAGCCCGAGGTCACCCCGCCGCTCCCGCCGCCGCCGGAGGCCGCCGCGCCCCCGCCACCCGCCGCGTCCGACGCCGCGGTGGCGCCCGCGCCGCCGCCACCAGAGCTCGCTTGCTCGGTGAAGACGGCGTCGGGGAAGCTGCACCCCGCGCTCAGCGCGGCAGTCGCAGCGGGCAGAGCGACGAGCGCAAAATATCGATGAGGCAAGGGCATCCCTGCATGGTCGGCAGGGTTCCCTCCCGCGTCAACCGTCCGTCGAGATGTGCAGTGCGGCAGTCCGGTCTCAGCCCCTCAGGTACCGTGTGGTGGAAGTGTCGCAGCGGCTCTGCTCGGCGCGCCGGGGGCGCCGCGGCGGAAGGTGGACGACGCTTCGGCCTGACGGTGACGCGGGAGCGCCGGCCAGGCGCGCGGCAGGTCGTAGAAGCTGTCTCCATGGCCCCCGTCGACGCCGAGCGCGTCTCGACGCCCACGGTCGCTGTGTCCCGACGGCGACGGTTCCGGTGCGCGAATCATGAAAGAAACGGCGCCGACGGGATGCGGCGTACGGCACGCGGGTTGCTGGCGCGCGCCGCAGCATGAACGGTGGCGAGCGTCTTCGAGGGGGGAGTCCGGCTCCGGGCACGTTCGGGCCGCGTCGGGGCCGGAATCTGGTCGCTCTTGGGCTCAGCCTGTGCGCGTGCGGGCCGGCAGCGAGCGCTCCCTCGCAGATCCCACGAAAAGCCGGAGCGCTCGGGCCGGCTGAAGCTGCCGCTCCGAGCGCGGCCGCGCCTGGGGCAGGGAGAGCGTCGCCTCTCGATGCGGTCGCGGCTGTCACGCCGCCTCGCGGCGCGGCTGCGGTCCCCGTGCTCGAATGGCGGCTTGGAGAGTACGCCGCGCGACCCGAGCCGCTCACGCCGGCGCGCACGGAGGCCGAGCTCGGCTGCGAGGCCATGGCGGCGGACGCCGCGAATCCGCCGTTCTGGGTGATCGAGGTGCCGAAGCCCCTGCGGCTGTGGGCCAGCACGGGGCCGTTCCCGTCGCCGGAGCTGACGACGACGCGCGCGCTGATCAGCGTGCAGGCGATGTCCGATACAGGCCCAGGGGACGTGCTGGCGTGCGGCCCGGCGCTGTCGGTGGAGCTCGCGCCGGGCAGGTACGCCCTGCGGGGCCGGGTTCGCTCGGCGCAGTACACCGAGTCAGGCGTGCCTCCAGGCATCGATGGGTTCGCGTACCGGATCAGCGAGCTCGCCGATCGCGCCTGTCCGACGGACCTCGCGACCCGCGGTATTCACGATTGGGACGGCCAGTTCCCGTTCACGGTGGACACCGATCTGGATCTGAACGCCGATGGCAAGCGGGACGTCCGGGTCGAGTACCAACCGGGCTTCATGAATCCCGGCACGCGGCTGCTGGTGAAGGAGGAATACCCGCGCTGCCTGCGGGTGGTGGCCGATTTGCCCGCGCGACTGCGCCCGCTTCCGACGAGGAAGCACGGCTTTTCGGATCTACGTCTCGGCTTCTGGAGGCTCCATCCCGTGGATGGCTTCGGCGGGCGCATGGTGATCGAGTACGACGGCAAGTACGACGCTTCCACGTCGGCCTACGACGTGAATCGATTCGTCCGCTGTCGCGATGGCTATCCAGGCGAATCGCCGGCGGCGGACCGCGAGCGCGAGCGGCTCTGCGAGCGGTGGTTGCGGAGCAACGACGACAGCGCCGTGCCCTACGAGCTCGTCGAGCGCTGGCTCGGCGTGCCGGCGTATCGAGACAGGCTGGAGAACCCGACCGAGCTCGCAGGGACGCAGGCGACGGCGCTGCTGCGGGCGCTCGACGCCGAGGGGGTCCGCTGGCAGTACGGCGCCGTCCGGGCGTGCGAGCCCCGCGCCGGAGAGCGCGCGTGGGTCTTCGGTCTTGAGCTCCACGCGCAGCACGATCCGCCGCAGGCGTGGAGCCGAGAGGCCTTCGTCGTCGTCCGGCAGCCCCGCGGGCAGCCCGCCCGCGTGAGCGCGGTGCTCGACGCCTCACCGTGCCCGGTGGCCGATGTGCCGAGCGACCTCGAGTCGTTCGTCGATGCCTGGCTCGAGAAGCCCTGGCGCGAAGCCAGGTCCGCGGCGAGCGGCTCGCCCGGGCTGAGCGCTCAGCACCGGCGCCTGCAGCGCGCCCGTGCCGCGGAGCGCATCGAGCTCGCCGACGTGTCCGGGTGCGCCACGCCGCCGCACGCCCCCGCGTGGCTATGGACCGCTCGGATCCCGGCGCCGCCGGCGCTCTCCGAGTACATGAGCAGCACGCCCACCTACCTCGTCATCAGGCGATCTGCCGCCGGTTTCGTGGTGGACAGCAGCACAGAAGTCCGCCCGCCGCACTGCTCGTCGTAGCTGGAGGAGCGCTCACCGCCTGCGGGGAGGAGCCTCTCCAAGGGCCTTTGCTCCCGACCGCGGCGCCTCTCCCCGTGGGTCTCGCTCCGGCGCCGGCGCGCGCCCCGCGGCCGCCGTGCGCCTTGGAGCCGCCCCGCGGCGGCCGGAGAGGGCCCGGGTCAGCCCTTCGGCCAGCGTCGCCGCGGTGTCGAGGCCGCCGAGCTCGATGTCGAGCTCGACAAGGGTCCGCGCCAGCGCGGGCGAGACGCCCACGAGCGTGCAGGACGCGCCGAGGAGCCGCGCCGCGGAGGCCGCCCCGACGAGCTGCGCGGCGGCCCGGGCGTCGAGCGCCGGCACGCCGGTGATGTCGAGCAGCACCTCCGCCGCCTGCTGCGCGGCGATCGCCTCGAGCAAGCGCTCCAGGAGCGCGTCGGCCCGCGCGTCGTCGATCATGCCCACGATGGGGAGACAGAGCACGCCGTCGGCGACGCGGATCACCGGGACGCTCATCGCCTGGATGGCGTCGCGCTGCGCCGCGATCAGCCGCACCGTCTCCTCGAGCTCCCGGTTCCGCGCCTCCAGCGACGCCTGGAGCGCCCGCTGATCCTCGATCAGGGCCTCGTACTTGTGCTGGATCTCGGCCGCCTCCGGGACAGCGAACTGGATCATCACGCCCTCGAAGCCGTCCTCGGCGTCGCGCACCGGCACGCCGAAGGAGCAGACCCACACGGATCCGCCGCCCCTGCCCGTGAGCTCCTCGACAGCGTCGGTGTCGTAGCTGATCGGCGGTATCGTGACCTCCTCGCCGCGGAAGAACCGCTCGACGTGCGGCATGATGCCGTTCTCGACGAGCTGCGGGTCCTCCAGCATGTTGTAGTTCATTTGCAAGAAGGCCTCGGCCGGGGCCCGCCAGAGCGCCTCCCATCCGGGATTGACCTGCTGCGTCCTGCCGACGGGGCGGTGGGTCGACACGCTGAGGCAGCGCGCCGCCATCAGCGCCCGCCACCTGCGGGCGTCCGCCCGCAACGCCTCCATTTCGCGCTCCATCGCCTCCACGCGGCGAGCCAGCTGAGCGCGATCCTCGTCCCCCTCGTTGCGCATACGACGGAGTGTTCCCGAGCGGCGCCGCGCTGTCCAGCGTCGCACCGGGCGAGCGTCAGGCAGCCGACATCAACGGAGCGTCGCGACGACGAGCGCAGCCGGGCGGCGCTCGTGGTCAGCGGTCCGCCGAACCATCGCGTGACGGCGCGCACCACGCTCCCGCGCCTCATCGATCCAGGCTATCCTCCGCGGCCATGCAAGCCTGGTCGATCGAATGGAAAGGCGCCCTCCGCGAGCACGTGGCTTTTTAAATCGCATCATGGAAGCAAGTCGGGCCGACACGAAAAAATATCGCGTTCCCGTACAAATGATTTCATGCTGAACTGTTCTTCGCGAGGGCATCCCACACACCCCGCGTCGGCGGATTCATGCCCGCGCTTGCGGCCTGCTCGCGGCGGCGCGATCGGTGGCAGGTGCGGAGCGGCGCCTGGCGCGGCTTGAGAGAGAGGAGGAGCAGATGACGGATTCATCGATGGAGACTCGGGTCACCGAGGTGGCTGATGGCATGTACCAGCTCCACACCCCGGTGGGGACCGGCGAGGCGGCGTTCTCGTTCAACCAGTATCTCCTTGTCGACGACGCGCCGCTGCTCTTCCACACCGGCTCGCGCTGCCTCTTCCCGGCGGTGCGCGCGGCGATCGCGCGGGTGATGCCGGTCGAGCGGCTTCGTTACGTGGCGTTCTCCCACTGCGAGTCGGACGAGTGCGGCGCCATGAACGAGCTGCTCGACGCCGCCCCGCAGGCGGTGCCGGTGTGCGGGCGGATCGCCGCGATGGTCGACGCGGACATGTTCGATCGCGCGCCGCGGGCGCTCCAGGAGGGCGAGGTCCTCGATCTGGGCCGGCGGCGGGTGCGCTGGCTCGACGCGCCCCACCTGCCGCACGGCTGGGAGTGCGGCTACCTGTTCGAGGAGTCCACCGCCACGCTGCTCTGTGGCGATCTCTTCACGCAGCCCGGCGCCGACCACCCCGCGCTCACGCGCGACGACGTCCTCGAGCCGAGCGAGGCCATGCGCCGGGCGATGGACTATTACGCACACGGCCGCGATGCGCCCCAGCTCCTCGAGAAGCTCGCGGCCACGTCCCCCCGCATGCTCGCCTGCATGCACGGCCGGGCGTACGAGGGCGACGGGGCTGCGCTCCTGCGCGAGCTCGCTCGCGCGCTCGCCGGCGCGATGTGAAGCACCATCGCGCTCGGGGTCCGCGGGCGCGGCGAGCGCTCAGCTCAGGTCGGGCTCGGGCTCTGCCTGCGCCTTTCGCTTGGCGCTGGCCGAGCGGGCGCGCTGCTCGGCGCGCCGCGCTTCATTCGCCGCGTCCTCGTACGGCGAGAGCAGCCGGTCGCGGAGGAGCGCGTGCGTCTCGTCTCTCTCGTCGTCGTACTCGGCGTGTACGTGGACCATGAGCGTGCCGTAGGCCTCGTGCCACGCCTCCACGGCCTTGATCGCCGGATCCGCGCTCTTCGCCTCGGTGACGCCGAGCTTCTGGCCGTACAGCTCGGTCCAGCGCCGCAGGCGGCCTGCCTCGGCCGAGAGCCCGAGTCGCTGCACCGCCGCCTTCACGTCTTTGCGAGGATGCACCCGCTCGGCATGAGCCGGCGGGCGAGAAATGCGGATCTGGCCATCCGGCCGGGACATCGCGCTCTCTGTGCTCCGACAAGCGCCCAGCACGTATTCGACGCGCGGCTGCGAGCCGAGGCGCGTCCCCCCATGCGGCCGTGTTATCATCGAAGCTTGTGTGAGGTGAGTCCACGTCCACTTGTCGCGCCCGTGTAGCGCTCGGGGCCCGGCGGTCGGCTGACGAAATGGATCGACCTCGGGGCGGGCAAGTGGATCGCAGCATGCAGGCAATTTCCTGCAAGGAGGGGGTCGCCGTCGCGGCGTCGATGCTCGCCGCGCTGCTCGCGCGTGACCTTCATGCCCGCCTCGAACGGCTCGTCGAGAACACGGCTGTCGCCGCCAACGACACCGCACGCGACGCCGTTCCCCCCTGCGCCGCCGCCACCGCCCCGTAGGCCCACGCGCACGGCGCTGCTCGTGATGCTCCAGGTGAGCCGCTGCCTGCCGACCCTTCTGCTCCTCGTACGCGCCGCCCACGAGGGCGATGCTCGCCTCGTCCGCCACACCACCCGCGACCTCGCCACACGGACATGCTCCGCGCGTCCCGCGACCGCAGCCGCGGCCGTCATCCCCGCCCGCTCCGCCATCTCCAAGAAATCGCCGAGCCGCTCACGCAGCCCAGGCCGCGTGACCGCAGACGGGCGGCCCGATCGCGCTGCATCTACGTCCAGGCGCCGATGTAACCGCCGAGGTGCGCCTACATGGTGCAAGAACAGAGAAGGGCGGCTTGACAGCCCGTCCGAGGACCCCAAGTGCGAAGTGTACCGATGCAATGCCTCAGTCCCACCGAGCTGCGGGACTGGCTCGACGGAGTGGACCCAAGCCATGCGCTGATCTTGCGGCTGTTCAGGGGGGAGACATGACCACCGAAGCAAAGTGGCCCATCTATTCGTTGAAGCTGAAGAAGCGAACCGAGGTGGCCGAACGAACGCTGGAGCTCCGGTTCGACAAGCCCGCGGAGATGAGCTTCAAGGCCGGCCAGTTCATGGACCTCACGCTGATCGAGCCTCCGGAGACGGACGCGGAGGGAAACGCGCGTGGCTTCTCCATCAACAGTGCACCGGACGATACCGAGCTGATTTTCACCACGCGCCTTCGAGATACCGCCTTCAAGCGCGTACTACAGACGATGCCGCTCGGAACCGAGATCAGGGTCGAGGGTCCGTTCGGCAATCTCACGCTGCACAACAACGCCAGCCGACCGGCAGTCCTCTTGGCGGGCGGGATCGGCATCACCCCGTTCCGCAGCATCGTGCGATGGGCCGCGCATGAAAAGCTGCCGCACCGGATCCTCCTCTTCTACGCCAACAGGCGTCCAGAGGACGCTCCGTTCCTGAACGAGCTCCGCGACCTCGCGCGGGAGGACCCGAGGCTCACGTTCATCCCGACGATGACGCAGATGAGCCGTTCTCACCTGCCCTGGAAGGGGGAGACCGGCTACATCGACCACGCGCTCATCGGGAAGTACCTGCAGAGCAGCACCTCGCCGGGGAACCAGATCACAGGACCGATCTATTATCTGGCTGGTCCACGCGCGATGGTCGCGGGCCTCCGCGCGATGCTGAACAAGGCCGGTGTCGATGACGATGATATCCGGACGGAGGAATTCACTGGCTACTGACGCGAACCCGAGCAGATGCCCGCACGATCGATCCCTGGAAACGCCGCCACGTACCCCGGCGAAGCGGCCGCGCAAGGGCGGCTCAGCACCCGAGCACCGTTTCACCTCGAGGCGACCGTGCGCGTTTTGCAGCGACGACCGGCAAACCCGGTCGAGGTCTGGGAGCGAGAGCGCTACCAGCGGGTAGTGGCGACGGGCGACGATCTCGCGCTGGTCGAAGTGGAGAACCACGGGACTATCGACAGCCCCGATGTTCGGTTTTTCGTCCGAGGAGGCGACCCTTCCACCGCCACGATCGCCGGGATCGAGCGGACCCTCCGTAAGGTGCTCGGCCTGGAGTTGGACCCAGAACCTCTGCAACATGTGGTCGAGGCCGAGCGCCGGCTCCGCGCCACGGCGCTCGCACTGCGAGGCATGCGACCCCCGCGGTTCGCTGACCTCTTCGAGGCGTTCGCGAACGTGATCCCCTTCCAGCAGCTGAGCCTGGACGCCGGTATCGCGATCGTCGGCCGGCTCGTCGAGCGCTTCGGCAGGTACCTCGATCAGGGCGGTCGCCGCTTCCGGGCGTTCCCCACGTCCCAGGCGATCGCGGAGGCTCGTCTCGATGCGCTGCGGCGATGCGGCCTGAGCGCCGTGAAGGCCGAATCGCTCCGGCACGTCGCCCGAGCGATCGAGTCGGGTGAGCTCTCGGAGCGAGGGATCTCGAGCATGACCACCAGCGATGCGCTCAGGATCCTCGACGAGCTACCGGGCATCGGCCCCTGGAGCGCCAGCCTGGTCCTGCTTCGGGGTCTCAGGCGTCTCGACGTGTTCCCGCCGGGCGACGTCGGTGCCCTACGCGGGCTCAGCGGGCTGATGGAACTTCGGCCTGGAGCGTCGCTGCGGCGCACCCTGGCGAGCTTCGGCGATCGCCGGGGCTATCTCTACTTTTTCGCCCTGGGAGGTGGCCTCCTCGCGAAGGGCCTCATTCACGCGGCGCCGCCGTCAACGTCTGCTCGCCCTCGGTGAGCTTGCGCCGCACGCGCCAGGGGACCGTTCGCGAGTTCTCCGCCGGTAGATGGTTGACGATCACGGGCTTGTCGCAGAAGAAGGGAAGAGGGCGCATGGCAAACGTGAAGCGACGGACGACGACGGGGAGAGTGCGGACCGCGCACCTCGGCGCCAAGAGGGCGGAGCCAGTGCGCCTCAAGCGGGCTTACGAGCGGCCGGAGGCGACGGACGGATACCGGGTGCTCGTGGACCGGCTGTGGCCGCGAGGCGTGCGCAAAGACGCGCTCGCGATAGACGTCTGGATGAAGGAGATCGGGCCGAGCGATGAGCTCCGCCGCTGGTTCGGTCACGACGCCGCGCGATGGGACGAGTTCGCGGCGAGCTATCGCGGCGAGCTCCGCCGGCAGCCAGCCGCCGGGTTCGTCGACGTGCTCGTCGCGCTGGCGAATCGTGGGAGGCTCACGCTCGTGTATGGCGCGAAGGATGAGCTTCACAATCAAGCGGCCGTCCTCCGCGAGGTGATCGAGCAGAGGGCGCACAGAACCCGCGCCCGCTCTCAGACTGCCAAGAACGCGGCCGAAGTCGCCCCCCTGGCGCAAGGTCGGGCTCTCGCGGAACCACGCCCTACCTCGTCGAGGAGGCGCCCCACGGGCGCTGCGAAGGGGCGCGCTGGAGGTGGTGCGCCGCGCACGCGGCCAACCGGCTCACGACTACGCTCGCAGTAACCCGAAAGCGTACGCGGCTGGAACTGCCACCGCGTGGCGTGGTGCAATTTGCGTGATGGAAGATCGGACATGCAGAACGGGCAGAAGCAGGTTGGCAAGCGCGAGCCGAAGCGGCGCGAGGAGGGTACCCCGGCGCGGCGCAGCGTGAAGCGTCCACTCGACAAGCAGGCAGAGGAGCGGGTCCAGCCCGTCGACGTCTTGCGCGACGTCGTGGACGAGGCGTCCTGGGACTCGTTTCCCGCGAGCGACCCGCCTGGCTGGACACCCACCAGAGCGGGCCTGTAGCGGCCGGCACGCTCTCTCGGCCGGCGGGGAGCCAGGCCCGCGACGTCAGGTCGAGAACCCCCAGGGCCGCATCGCGCGCCGCACCGTCCGCGTCGTCTCGGCACCCGAGTAAACGTGCGTGTGGAGATGGCCCTGGTGGCGCTCGCACCACAGGTTCGCTCCGCCGCTCCGGTTGCGCGCCACGAGGCAATCGGGGCAGGGCGGCTCGATCTCCGGCACGCGCCAGGAGTCGTCGTGGTGCTTGTCGCGCACGACGCAGACAGGGCACCCCGCGGTCCGCACGACGCGCTCGGCGACCGAGCCGAGCAGGACGCGCTTCACGCCGGTGCGCCCGTGCGTGCCCACCACGATGAGATCCGCGTCGACGTGCGCCGCGAGCCAGACGATCTCCCGGGCCGGATCGCCCGTGAGGAGGTGCGTGACCACGCGCTCGACGTGCGCGGGCCGCGACGGCACGGCGAACTCGTTGACGACGCTCGTCGCGAGCTCCTGGAGCCGCTGCGCGGTGTCCGCGGCGCTCGAGGTCCGGGCGAGGCCCTGCATGCTCAGCATCTCCGGCTGGCTGTCCGCCACGGTCACCACGTGGACCTCGCCGCCCGTCTCCTCCGCGTTCGCCAGCCACAGCGCGCGGAGGAGCACGCCCCGGCTCGCGGGCGAGAGGTCCACGGCCGCAAGGACGTTGAACGGCCTCGTGTCGCTCGAAGTGCTCGAAGAATTCGATTCCATGGCTTTCTCCCCTGCGATGTCCGCGTGTGTGTTCGTGATCGATCCGCACGATACGCAAGGAGCGTGCCTCTCGCCGTCTCCGCGTCGCGGCGCCAGCACACCGCGAGGAGCAGCTCGGGACGCAGCGGATGCGCCGGCCAGCGCACCTGATGCGTGGAATGCCAGGAGGTGTCGAATCGGGGCGGAAGCGGGCGAGCCCCACGCCGCCCGCCGGGGGCGCTCAGCCCGCCGCCGGGCCGGCCTTCCGCTGCGCGCTGTCGCAGACCCAGCGGACCACGCCCGGGAGCACCCCCTGCGCGATCGCGCCCACGCGCGAGCCGAGGTCGGGGTAGATCTCGAACCGGCCGCGCGCCATGCCGTCGGCCATGCTGCGCGCCACCGCGTCCGGCTCCAGCGTCTTCACTTTGCCCGCGATGGCCTTGGTCTCCGCGGGCTTGTACCGGTTCTCGAACGCGAGCTGCGGCGTGTCGGTGTCGGGCGGCATGCACACGCTCACCCGGACGCCGTGCGGCCACATCTCCGCGCGAAGCGACTGCGAGAAGCCGATCAGCGCGAACTTGCTCGCGGCGTACGGCGTGTAGCCGTAGATGCCGACCACGCCCGCCAGCGACGAGACGTTGAGCACATGGCCGCTGCCGCGCGCCACCATCGCCGGCAGCACCGCCTTGCACAGGTGGACGGCGCCGAAGAAGTTCACGTCCATCATGCCGCGGAACTCCTCGATCGGCAGCTCGAGGAAGCGCCCCGGCATCACGATGCCCGCGTTGTTCACGAGGTGATCGATCGGGCGCTCGGCTATCCGCGACTCCATCGCCCGCGCGACGTCGTCCGCCCGGCTGATGTCGAGCTCCAGGACGTCGACCCGCGCCGACGGGTGCTCCCGCCGGATGCCCACCGCCGCCTCGTCGAGGAGGGCGCGGCGGCGCGCGACAAGCGTCACCGCGGCGCCGTAGCCGGCGACCAGCCGCGCGAACGACAGGCCGATGCCGCTCGATCCGCCGGTGACGAGAACGCTCTTGCCCTGGAAGTAAGTTCGGGTGTCCATCGGCGGCGGAACCTACCCCAGGAGAGCGTCAGGCGCGAGATGCTCGTGCGGGGCCCGCCCCGGAACGCCTCAACGGGCAGCCACAGGCTTGAGGACCTCCCGACCGAGCTTGTTGAGCCTCTTCCTTTGCTCACCTGGTCAGCTCCTTCTTCATGCGCTTCAGTCCAGCGCGCTGCGGGCCATGGATTCGAGTTCAGAACACCGTACGGAGACGATGAGCCGTCGTGACGCGCATCCTGCGGACAGGGCGTTTTGCCCCGCTGTGGTGAAAATGCGCGGCCACACCCCAGCGCAGATCCGCCAGGGTGACAGCGCACGCGAGCCCGCCGCGAGGCGAGCCCACGCAAAATCGAGCCCGCCGCGAGGCGAGCCCGACGGCAGCGAGCCCGCTCCCAGGGAAGCCGCCGGGTTCCTGGTGCCGCACGGGATCGCGCCCCGCGCTGCATGGAGCTTCCGCCCGTGCTCCGGCGCTGTATGTTTTTTATCTCACATTCTGTGCTCGGTCGCGACCGGCAATGTACTGCTGTGTCCGGCCGCTCCGGGCGGACTCGCTGGCGATCGGCGCCGAGTTCGTCTACTCACCGTTGTAAGCAAGCTCATGCGAGATCTCAGGTAACACGGGAAGCCGAGATGCGCGTGGGAGATGTCATCGACCGTCGCTTCCGCATCGAGCGCCTCGCCAGCTCCGGCGGGATGGGCGACGTCTACCGCGCCCTCGATCTGGACACGAACGAGCCGGTCGCGCTCAAGGTCCTGCAGCGCCGGGGGCTCCAGGAGGCGATCCGGTTCGCGCGGGAGGTGGAGGCGCTCGAGGCGCTCACCGCGCTCCAGCACCCGGGCATCGTGCGCTACACCGCGCACGGCGCGACCGAGACCGGGCAGCCCTACCTCGCCATGGAGTGGCTCGCCGGCGAGACGCTGACCGAGCGCCTCGCCCGCAGGTCGCTCACCGTCGCCGAGACCCTCGCGCTCGGCTCGAGAATCGCCGCCACGCTCGGCGTCGTCCACCGCGCCGGCATCGTCCACCGCGACCTCAAGCCGAGCAACCTGCTCCTCGTGGGCGGCGCCATCGAGGGGGTCACCCTCCTCGACTTCGGCGTGGTGCGCCTCGGCGCCATCGACCGGCACCTCACCATGCCGGGCACGATGCTCGGCACCCCGGGCTACATGGCGCCGGAGCAGGCCCGCAGCGAGCCGAACATCGACGCCCGCGCCGACGTCTTCTCGCTCGGCTGCGTGCTCTTCAAGTGCCTCACCGGGCGCTCGGCGTTCCAGGGCACCGACGGGCTCTCGGTCCTCATCAAGGTCATCCTCGAGGACCCGCCGCGGCTCCGGGAGCTCCGCGGCGACATCCCCGAGGCGCTCGACGATCTCGTCGCGCGCATGCTCGCGAAGCCGCCGAAGGACCGGCCCCGCGACGGCGACGCGGTCGTGGCCGAGCTCCTCGCGCTCGACGACCTCGGCCCGGACGTCGTGAGCAGCCGCCCCTCGAACACCGTGCGCGGGGGCGAGATCACCACGAACGAGCGCAAGATGATGTGCATCGTGCTCGCGCGCGACGCGACCGGTGACGCCGAGGCGACGCGCTCCCAGGAAGAGGACCTGGAGCGCAGCAAGGCGCTCATCGCCGTCGCCGAGCGCTACCAGGGCGAGCTCGAGATCCTGGAGTCCCGCTCCCCGCTCATCGTGCTCTCCACCGGCGGGGCGCCGACCGACCTCGCCGCCCAGGCCGCGCGCTGCGCGCTCGCGCTGAACGCGCTGCTCGGCTGCGTGCCCGTCGCGCTCGTCACCGGCCGCGCCGAGATCTCCGCGCGGCTGCCGGTCGGCGAGCTCATCGACCGCGCCGTCCACCTCCTGCCGGCCGCCCACGCCCCGGTCGGCGCGGACGCCGTCCGACTGGACGAGGTGACCGCGGGGCTGCTCGGCTCCCGGTTCGACGTCACCCGCGACAGGGGCGCCCTCCGCGTGCACGGCGAGCGCGAGGCGCTCGCGACGACGCCGCCCCTGCTCGGCAAGCCGACGCCGTGCGTCGGGCGCGACCGCGAGCTCGCCCTCCTCGAGGCCGCGTTCTCCCACTGCGTCGAGGAGTCGACGCCGAGCGCCGTGCTCGTGACCGCGGCCGCGGGCGCCGGCAAATCCCGCCTCCGCACCGAGCTGCTCCGGCGCCTCCGCGACCGCGGCGAGGAGATCGAGGTGTGGATCGGGCGCGGCGACCCCATGAGCGCCGGGTCGGCCTTCGCCCTGCTCGCCCCGGCGCTGCGGCGCGCGATCGGCCTGTTCGACGGCGAGCCGATCGAGGCGCGGCAGCACAAGATCCGCGCGCGCGTCGAGCGGTACGGCCGGGGCGACTCCGGGCGCACCGCGGCGTTCCTCGGGGAGCTCATGGGCGTGCCGTTCCCCGACGGCGACAGCGTGCAGCTCATGGCGGCGCGGCGCAGCCCCGTGCTGATGAGCGACCAGATCCGCCTCGCGTGGGAGGAGCTGCTCCGGGCCGAGTGCTCGGCGAGGCCGGTGCTGCTCGTGCTCGAGGACCTGCACTGGGGCGACCTGCCGAGCGTGATGCTCGTCGACTCGGCGCTCCGCAACCTCGGCGATCAGCGGCTGATGGTGCTCGCGCTCGGCCGGCCCGAGGTGCGCGAGCTGTTCCCGAAGCTCTGGGCGGGGCGCGGCGTGCACGAGGTGCAGCTCTCGGGGCTGCCGCGCCGCGCGAGCGAGCGGCTCGTGCGCCAGGTGCTCGGCGACGACGTGGCGCCGGAGCTCCTCGCGATGATCGTCGACCGCGCCGATGGCAACGCGTTCTACCTCGAGGAGCAGCTCCGCGCGGTCGCCGACGGCAAGGGCGCCGACCTGCCCGAGACGGTGCTGGCGATGGTGCAGGCGCGCATCGAGGCGCTCGACGTCGAGGCGCGGCGCGCGCTGCGGGCGGCGAGCATCTTCGGGCAGACGTTCTGGCAGGGCGGCGTCTCGGCGCTCGTGGGCGGGGCGCAGGTGGCGTCGAAGCTTGTCGAGCTGGAGCAGCGCGAGGTCATCGCCCGGCGCGGCGAGGGCAGCCTCCCCGGCGAGGTCGAGTACAGCTTCCAGCACGCGATCGTCCGGGAGGCGGCCTACGGGATGCTGACCGAGGGCGACCGGCGGCTCGGGCACCGGCTGGCGGGCGAGTGGCTCTCGCGCGCGGGCGCGGCGGACGCGATGGCGCTCGGCGAGCACTTCGAGCGCGGCGGCGAGCTCTCGCGGGCCGCGGCCGCCTACTGCCGGGCGGCCGAGCAGGCGCTGCGGGCGCAGGACCTCGCGGCCGCGATCGAGCGCGCCGAGCGCGGGGTCGCGTGCGGCCCGACGGCGCAGACGCTGGGGGCGCTGCGCCTCGTGGAGGCCGAGGCGCACGTCTGGCGCGGGGAGCTCGCGCTCGCGGAGCAGCGCGGGACGGAGGCGGTGGACCGGCTGCCGGCCGGCGCGGCGCCGTGGTTCTCGGCGATCAAGCAGGTGGCGGTCGCGGCGGGCAAGCTGGGCGGCTTCGAGCGCGTGGAGCGCTGGATGGGCGCGGCGCAGGCCGCCGAGGCGGAGGCGGGGGGCGCGCTCGTGGCGAAGCACATGTGCCTCGGCGAGGGCGCGCTGCTGCTCGTGTTCGGGGGGCGCTACGCGTTCGCGGACGCGCTGATCGAGGCGATCGAGGGCGACGGGACCGATCTCGCGGAGCGGGAGGCCGAGGTGGTGGCGCGGCTGCACGAGGCGCGGTCGATCCGGGCGCTCGTGAACGGCGATCCCGGCGCCTGCCTCGCGGGGCTGTCGGCGGCGCTCGCTGCGTTCGAGCGGGCGGGCGATCGCGGCAACGCCTGCGCGGTCCGCATGAACGTGGGCTACATGCACGCGGAGCTCGGGGATTTCGCGGGCGCGGAGGAGGGGCTGCGCAGCGCGCTGGCGGGCGCCGAGCGGATGGGGCTGCACGAGCTCGTGGCGGCGACGCTGAGCAACCTGGGGCACGTCCTCGGTTACCGGGGGCGCATCGAGGAGGCGCAGCGGATCGAGCGGGAGGCGATCGCGCTGTCGCAGCGGCTCGGGGATCCGCGCCAGGAGGGGAGCGCGCGGACGTACCTCGCGCGGATCGCGCTGCTCGCCCGGGATTTCGAGGGGGCGGAGCGCGAGGCGACGACGGCGGCGGAGATCCTGCAGAGCGCGCCGCCGCTGCGCGCGGCGGCGGTGGCGGCGCGGGCGCGGGCGCTCCTCGGGCTGGGGAGGTTCGACGAGGGGCTGTCGGCGGCGGGGGAGGCGTTCTCGATGCTGGCGGCGATCGGGGTGATCGAGGAGGGGGAGTCCGCGGTGCGGCTCGTCTATGCCGAGGCGCTGGCGGCGAACGGGATGGAGGCGGACTGCGCGGCGGTGATCGCGGCGGCGCGGGAGAGGCTGCTGGAGAGGGCGGGGAAGATCAGCGATCCGGTGTGGAGGGAGAGGTTCCTCACGGTGCCGGATAACCAGAAGACGCTCGCGATGGCGGAGCGGTGGGGAAGGTAGGGAAGGGGAGAAGGGGTGCGCGGGCGAGCACGCGCGCGAGCGCGAAAGGCGGGGGCGGAGGGGTGAGGCGGGGGCTCAGTCTTCGCGGGCGGCGGGCGGGAGGCCGGCGTTCTTGCGGAGGGTGGCGATCAGGGCGTCCATCGCCTCGCGGTAGCGCTTCTGGGCCGCGGCGAGGCGCTCCTCCATCGTCTCGTCGATCTGCTTCACCTGCGTCGCGGACGAGTCGAGCATCGCCTTGCTGCGCCCGAGGTCCTCGATGCGCGCGTCCGACGCCTTCTTCTCCGCGTCGGTGCGATCGCCCGAGGACTGGAACGCGCGCTCCGCCGCCACGGCCTCGTCGATCGACGCCTTGATCGCCTCGATCTCCTCGAGCATCCGGCGGAGCCGGAGCTTGTGCTCGACCATGTCGATGTGAACGGTGTAGCTCGCGAAGCTCACGGCATCGGCCTGCCTCTCGAGCGCCGCGGCGTTCTCCTTGCCGAGCGAGGCGCGGTGACGGTCGATGCGGCGGTGCGCCTCGTTGCGGTCGCGGACGTACTTCTCGAGCTGGCGCGCGACGCCCTCCTCGAGCGCGTGGGCGGTCGCGCCGGTGACGTCGGCGTCGCACCCCTTCTGCTTGACGACGTACTGCGCGGCGCCGCTCACCTTGCGGTTGAGCTCGTCCTTGTTGTCGGCGAAGAACTCCATGGCGCCGTTCACGGCGCGCAGGCGCTCCACGTAGTCGTAGCTCCGGCCCGCCGCGTCGGCCTGCTCGATGACGTCGACGACCACCTTCCAGTCCGGCTCCTTGAGCTCATCCGGGTAGCCCGCGAGCTGGTCGGTGGCGCGCTTCGCGAGGTCCTCGCGCTCGCTGAACGACGTGGCCGTGGCCTGGAGCTCGACCGGGTAGCGCTCGGCGTAGCCGCTCTGCGGGGCCGACGAGGCGATCTCGGGCTCCGGCTTGGGGGCGCTGCAACCGAGCGCGAAGAGGTGGCCGGCCAGAAAGAGCGCGCCGGCGACGAGGCGGGGTCGGTTCATGGGAGCAGCGCTATAACCCAACTCCGACCCCGCCGGGCGCGCTCCGCGCATCCTACATCCGCGCCGCGCGGCACACGGAGAACGCAAGGCGCGCTGCGCTGAACGGCGCCGGAATCGCTTCCCATTTGGTCGCGCCCTTGGCATCGTCGCGGCCCGTTCTGCGCGCTGGGAGGTGCTCCGGGCGCGCGAGGACGGTTGCTTGATCTCGGCATTTCGAGCGCCGGAGCCGGTCACGGCGGCGCCGATCACCTTCGCGAGAGGACGTGCGGCATGGGAGCTTTGAAAGACAAGGTCGTCATCGTCACAGGCGCGAGCTCGGGCATCGGCCGGGAGACCGCCGCCGCGCTCGCCGCCGAGGGCGCGAAGGTCGTCGCGAGCGCGCGGCGCGAGGCGCAGGGGCGCGAGCTCGTCGCCGCCGTCAAGGACCGCGGCGGGGAGATCACCTGGGTCACCGCCGACGTGCGGGTGGAGAGCGACGTCAAGGCGCTCGTGGACGCCGCGGTCTCCACCTACGGCCGCCTCGACGGCAGCTTCAACAACGCCGGGGCCGGCTATCTGGCGCCGTTCATCGAGATGAGCAACGAGGACTACGACCAGTTCATGGACACGAACCTCCGCGGCGCCTTCTGGTGCATGAAGTACCAGCTCAAGGCCATGCTCGCGGGCGGCGGGGGCTCCATCGTCAACTGCGCCTCGGTGGCCGCGTCGCGCTCCTTCCCCGGGCTGTCGGCCTACGCCGCGTCCAAGGCCGGTCTCATCGCGCTCTCGCGCAACGTCGCCGTCGAGTACGCGCAGAAGGGCATCCGCGTCAACACGGTGAGCCCTGGCATCGTCGAGTCCGAGATGGCCACGGCGGGCTGGCGCCTCGACGATCCCAAGGGCCGCGCCTTCGCCGCGTCGCTCCACGCCATGAACCGCGTCGGCAAGCCGGGGGAGTTGGCCGCGGCGGTCGCGTTCCTCCTCAGCGACAAGGCCTCGTTCATCACGGGCCAGGACCTCATCGTCGACGGTGGCCTCGTCCCTGCCGCGTGGCCCGCGGGCTACGCGGGCGGGGGCTGAGCCGCGCTCCACGGCGCGGCCGGTGCGCGCGCCGCCGCGGAGCCTGCCCGCCCATCCCGGTGCGCCTGACCGCCCGCGGCGCTCGATTTCTTCCGATCCCGGGTTCCTGCGCCTCCAGCACACCATACTGCGGCCATGCGTCAGCCTGAACCTGTAGCGGCGCCGCTCCGGGGGGCGGGCGACGGCCGGCGGCCGGCGGCCTCCGCGCCGGCGCTCGTGCGCGCGCTCCGCCACCGGAACTACAAGCTGTTCTTCTCGGGGCAGCTCGTCTCGCTGGTCGGCACCTGGATGCAGTCGGTCGCGCAGTCGTGGCTCGTCTACCGCCTCACGGGCTCGTCGCTGCTGCTCGGCACCGTCGGGTTCGCCACGCAGATCCCTGTCTTCCTGCTCGCCCCCATCGGCGGCGCCGTGGCCGACCGGCGGAGCCGCCACCGCATCCTCATCGCGACGCAATCGGCCGCGATGGTGCTCGCCCTCGGGCTCGCCGCGCTCACCCTGAGCGGGCGCGTCGAGGTCGCGCACATCCTCGGGTTCAGCGTGCTCCTCGGCGTCGTGAACGCCTTCGACATCCCCACGCGGCAGGCGTTCGTCGTCGAGATGGTCGGCAGGGAGGACCTCGCCAACGCCATCGCCCTGAACTCCTCGATGTTCAACGGCGCCCGGATCATCGGCCCGGCCGTGGCCGGCATCCTGGTCGGCGCGATCGGCGAGGCGTGGTGCTTCCTCGCGAACGGGCTGAGCTTCCTCGCCGTCATCGCGAGCCTCCTCGCGATGCGCGTGCCGCCCCGGCCGGCCGCCGTCCGGCGCGGCTCGGCGCTCGCCGAGACGGCCGAGGGCTTCCGGTTCGTGGCGCGCACCGGGGCGGTCCGCGCGCTCCTCGTGCTGCTCGGGGTCGTGAGCGTCACAGCGATGCCGTACGCGGTGCTGATGCCGATCTTCGCCGACCGGATCCTCGGCGGCGGTGCGCGGGGGCTCGGCATCCTGATGGGCGCGTCGGGCATCGGCGCGCTGCTCGGCGCGCTCGTCCTCGCCGGGCGCAGGCGGCTCCGGGGCCTCGGCCACTGGGTCGCCGCGGCGTGCGCGGGGTTCGGGGTGGCGCTCGGGCTGTTCGCGCTGTCGCGGTCGTTCTGGCTGTCGGCGCTGCTGCTCGTGCCCGTCGGCTTCTCGATGATGGTGCAGATGGCGGGGTCGAACACGCTCGTGCAGGCGATGGTGCCGGACGCGCTCCGCGGCCGCGTCATGGCGGTCTACGCGATGATGTTCATGGGGATGGCCCCGCTCGGCGCGCTGCTCGCCGGCTGGCTCGCGGACCGGATCGGCGCGCCCGCGACCGTGGCCTCCGGCGGCGCCTGCTGCGTCGTGGCCGCGGCGGTGTTCGCGACGAGGCTCCCCCGGCTGCGGCAGCAGGCGCGGGAGCTCATCATCGCCCAGCAGATGGCCGCCGGGACGCCTGCGGAGCAGCTCACCCAGCCGGTCCCGGTGGAGGGATCCCCCGGAGAGCAGCGGTCGGTGCGGCCGGCGTGAGCGGGCGGAGCCGGCGTGCGCCGGCACCTCGCGTGCACGCAGCGACTCGAAGCGCGCGTGTGTGCAGGGGATGCACGGCGCACGTCGAGCGAGGGAGGGGAATCATGGGGCGCGATGAGAAGGAGCGGCCCGAGCCGCAGGCGCAGGGCAAGGGACGTATCGACGAGGTCGATCAGTCGAAGGGGATCTTCCGGCTCGACGGGCCGCACCCGAAGGACGCCGAGCTCCGCGCGCCGGGCACGCTCGGCGGCGGTCCTTACGAGGAGTCCGGTCGCGGCGGCCCGGCCGGCTCGCTCGAGCCGCGGGACCCCAGCATCGCGGCCGAGGCCGCGGCGGCGCTGCCGGAGGAGCAGGCGGCGCAGGGCGACGACGCGCCCGACGAGACGCGGCCGGTGGCGGGCGCGCTGCCGCAGCACGAGGAGCGGAGCGCGGAGGAGCGCAGGACAGCCGGGCAGGGATAGTGAGGCGCGGCGGCGGGGGAGCGCGGGTGGCGGTGGCCGGCAGGCAACGGCTGAGCGGGCGTGGTATCCTGTGTCCATGGCCGTGCCGGACCCTTCTGAGCTGGAGAAGATCCTCGCCGCAGCGCGGCGTCTGCCCCGGAAGGCGCAGGCCGAGCTTGCCGAGACGCTCCTGCGTGAGGCCGGAGCGCCTGGCGTCGAGCCGCCCGGCCAGCCCGGGCTCGAACCGCTACGAGGGATGAGCGAGACGGAGCTCGTCGCGCTGTCCAGCTCCGTCGTCGCGCTGGGCCGCCAGCGACGGATGACGGCGCTTCTGCGCAGGAGCTCGCGGGGGGAGCTCGGGGACGGTGAGCGGCAGGAGCTCGACGCATTGCTCGACGAGGCCGACCGGATTGCGCTGCTGAAGGCCAGAGCTGCGTATACGCTCGCCCAGCTGGAACGTCACCGCACGGCTGCTGCGTGACCGCCGGCCGGATCTCTCTCCGGCTACGCAAGCTGGTCCTCGCCCGCGACGCCGGCAGGTGCGCGTTCTGCCGCTGCGCCGAGAGCCTGATGGGCGTGACGTTCGAGATCGATCATGTCGCGCCCCGATCGACGGGAGGCACGACCTCGATCGACAACCTCTGCCTTTGCTGCCCGACATGCAACCGCCACAAGGCGGCGCGCAGGCACGCCCTCGATCCCATCACCGGTGAGAGCGTCCCGCTGTTTCATCCCATCCACGATACCTGGGAGGAGCACTTCGAGTGGCGCGAGGGAGCGACCCTCATCGCGGGGTGTACAGCGCCGGGACGCACCACGGTGGCGGCTCTCCAGATGAATCGACCCGTGATGGTCGAGCTCCGTCGTTACTGGGCAGCGACTGGCCTCCATCCACCGTCGGAGGGCACCGGATAGACGCTCGCGGTCCACCCGGAGGTTCCCCGCCCGGCCGTGCGGAGCCCGGCGCGATCGCCCGGCTCCCGGCCCTCCATCAGGTCGAGCCGGGGGCGGCCGCGCCGGCGCGGAGCGCGCTCACCGAGGGGCCGCGGCGCTCGCGACGCCCAGGGCGACGTATTTGCTGAGGGTGCCGAGCACGCCCATCTTGGCGCGGAAGTTCTTCATGAGCCGGTCGGGCAAGACCAGCTCGTCGAACAGGAAGCCGCCGAGCGCCGACAGCGCGCCTGTGAGCGGGCTGCTGCGCCGCCCCGCCGCGTCCAGCGCCTTCTCGTAGCCGATACCCCACACGAGCAGGCCCCCGGCGAGCACCGCGACCCCGGCCGGCGTGACGACCGGGTCGAACCGGTCGCTCGCGCGGCGCCCCCCGAGCCCGACCGCCGTCGCCATGGCGTTCATGGAGGCCCAGGGCGACCCGCGCTTGAGGGTGGAGGCTGCCATCATCGTGCACATCGTCGCTGCCGTCAGCACGGCGCCGGTCCGCAGCCCGCGCGTGACGATCTCGCCCATCCGGGTCCCCTGCTGAGGGCGCTGCGCTGCTGCGCCAGGCGACGCCTCGGGCGGCAGGGCTGTCGCCTCGGGCGGCAGCGCGCTCGCCGGGGCAGGCGAGGCCGCCGCCTCGGTCGGCATGGCCGCCGCCTCGGGTGGCAGGGCCGTCGCCTGGAGCGGTGAAGACACCCCCGCGGAAGGGGGGATCAGCGCCTCGGACTGGTCTGCCTCCGTGCCCCCCTGGCGGCCGACATGGAGATAGTCCTCGCGGCCGTCGTGATACGTGTAGGGGACCGGCTTGGGGCCCTGGTGCTCCGGCTCCGGCGTTCCTGCGGCGCGTTCCGGGTTCATTCGATTATCCATCTCACACCTTTCGACGATTCTGCGGAAACCTAGGATCGAAGGCGTGTGCCAACTCCGTGCCAGCTCCGTGTTGGCTGGTCGACGTCGCCGGGACATCGCCCCAGGAGCGGTCGACCCGGGCTCCCGCGCTCCCGCGGACGCAAGCCGGTCGCCCCGCTGACCCGGCCTATCCGCCCTCCTCCGCACGTGCCCGTGGTTTGACCCTCGCATGGCGCTCTGCCCAGGAGGACCCCATGAGCACAGCCCGCCCGCTCGAGAACGACACCCCCACCAGGACATTTCGCGCTGTGAAGACGGCCGGCGTGCTCTTCGGCATGGGCGCCGGTGGGCTGATCGACGGCATCCTGTTCCATCAGCTCCTGCAGTGGCACCACCTGATCTGCTTCAGCTGCCATCCGGGCGCCACGATCGAGGATGTGAGGAGAAACATCTTCGCAGACGGCTTGTTCAGCGTTGTCGCATTCGGTCTCACCGTGGCAGGAGTCAGCAAGCTCTGGAGCGCGCTGCGCGCGGGCGGAGATCCGCTGCCCGGGCGGATCTTCCCGGGCGCCGCCGCCGTGGGCTGGGGGGTGTTCAACCTTGTCGAGGGGGTGATCGATCATCACCTCCTCCAGATTCACCACGTCCGTCCGGGGCCCGGTCAGCTGGGTTGGGACCTGGCCTTCCTCGCGTCCGGGGCCCTGCTCGTGCTCGGCGGCCTGCGCCTGATGCGCGAGGCGCCGCCTCCCGCCGCCGCGCCGGCTCGCCTGTCAGCGCGATGAGGGGGAGCGGCGGGGCGAGCGCCGTGCCGAATCGTCTGGCCGATCAGGCCGGGCCCCTCTCGCCCTCGCCCCAGGCCATCTGCACGAGGCGGTGCAGCAGGGACAGCGAGGGCGGCTGCGCGCCCGCCTCGAGCGACGGAAACGCGCACGTCAGCTGGACCGCGGCGAACGGCGCCCTCCTGGCGATGAGCAGCTCGCAGTGGCCGCCGAACACCGCCGGGTTCCGGGGTGAAGCCGGGGAGGCGAGCGAGAGCCCCTCGGGGAGCTCCGCGAGCGCCCGCTGCAGGTCGTCGAGCTCTTCGGGCGCGAGGCGCCGCTCGCGCGGCCCGGCCGTGCCGCCCCCGCCCGGGTGAAGCAGCGCGTGCCCGCCGGCCTGCGAGCGGAACGGGCCGTCCGAGGACGGCGACAGCGAGAGCTCGACCTTGACCCAGCGGCGCCCTCCGCCGGCCGGCGCGATGCCTTCGAGGACGAGGAGCCAGTCCGGCGCCGGCCGGCGCGTCATCGCGCGCCCTGCCCAGCGCCGCAGCGCCTGGGGCCCCGCCCAGGGCGAGAGCCCGGCGTGCCACGAGCGGAACGCGAGCTCCTCGCGGTATGCCGCGCCCGGGAGCCACGCCCTGGCCACCCCGAGCGACTCCCACACCGCGAGCCCCGCCGCGAGCGCCGGGCCCACGCTGATGCACTGGACCAGCCCGGGAATGCACGCGGCGGCCGCGACGAGCACGGCGCCGCTCGCCGCGGTCGACGCCACAAGCTGGACCGCCCCGAGCCCGAGCTCCCACGGATGGCTGCCCTGGCACAGCTGCCGCAGCTCGGCGGTGCTCAGCTCGCTCGGGTCGCGCACGTCGCAGGCCGCTCTGGTCATATCCCTTGTCGCCGCCCCGGGCTCGGCCCGGAGCCGAGCTCTGCCATCCTACCGCGATCCGGCGGCGCGCGCCGTCAATCTGCGTCGCTGCCGGGCACGGCGATGGCGATGGCGCCGACCCTGGCGTTCGTCGCGCGCAGGTAGTCGCCGGGAGCGAGGAGGATCTGGGTGCCGCGCACGCCGGCCGAGATGGAGACGACGTCGAAGAGCTCGATGGTCTCATCCGCATAGACGGGATAGGCCTTCTTCGCGCCGAGCGCCGTGACCCCGCCGCGCACATACCCCGTGAGCGGCTGGACTTCCTTGAGAGGCACGGTGTCGACCTTCCGGTCCCCCGTGAGCCGCGCCATCGCCTTCAGGTCGAGCTGGGCGTTGCCCGGCACCACCGCAAGACAGACGCCGTGGCGGTCGCCGCGCGCCACGAGCGTCTTCCACACCTGCTCCGGCGGCAGGCCGATCTTCCTGGCCACCGTGCCTGCGGTCAGGTCGCCCGGATCGACCTCGTAGGCGCGCAGCTCGTACTGGATGCCGAGGCTGTCGAGGATGCGCGCCGCGTTGGTCTTCGTGGTCATGGGCCGCGCCATGCTATACGCGCCGGTGAGGGCGTCGACGACCTTCTCCCTCGAGACCACGGGGGGCTCGCTCGGTTCGGACCACGTTCATTGGGTCGCGGAGCCGTGCTCGTCGGTGAACCTGCCGGTGCCCGCGCTGCGCGCGGGGGCCGGTCAGCGCGGGCGGCGGTCGTGGAAGAGGAGCATCTCGAGGGTGCCGGCCTCGCGGAGCCAGGGCTGGTCGTGGGGGCCCGGCAGGACGCGGAGCGTGTGGGGGATCGAGCGCTTCGCGAGCTGCGCGGCGAGGGCGGCGTTCGCGTCGTGGAACGGGTCGCCCTTGCTGGTGAGCAGGTGGAGGTCGCGCGGGCCGGCCGCGGCGACGGCCCTGGCGAGCCGGTCGGCGTAGGCGGGGGCGCGATGGGCGCTGACGGCCGACTGCACGCCGCCCCAGGCGCCGAAGAGCTCGGGCCGGCGGAGGAACACCTCGATGCCGACGTAGCCCCCGAGGGAGCAGCCGTCGAGCGAGGTGCGGGCCGCGCCGTCGAGCACGGGCGCCTCGGCGCGGGCGCGGGGCAGGACCACCTCCGCGAGCCAGCGCGCGTAGCCGTCGAGCGCCGCGGAGGGGTTCGGCGCCTTGTGGACGTTGGGCGTGTACGGGCACGCGACCGCGAGGCCGCGGAACGGTTGCGCCGCGAGCGCGGCGTTGACCTCGGCGAGCCGCGCGTCGGTCCAGTCCTTCCGGCGCGAGGTGCGGCCGAGCGGCGGGCGGCGGAGCCGCTCGTAGGCGGACCCGAGGCCGTAGCGCTCGAGCCACGCGAAGGCGCCGAGGCGCGGGTCGCCGGTCTCGCCGAGGCCGTGGAGGAGCACGAGCAGCGGCACGCGCTCGCCCGGGGCGAGGTGCTTCGGGACGAGCAGCGTGAACCGCTGGCCGAGGGCGCGGTCGCCGGGGACCTGGAGGTCGCGGACGTCGAAGGCCGGCGGGGCGGCGGAGGGAGCCGGAGACAGCGGCGGGGCGGGGCCGGCCGGGTCGGCGAGGGCGGCGCGCGGGGCCAGGGCGGCGGCGCAGAGGGCCAGGAAGGGGCGCCGGGGGAGGAGCATGCGGGGAGTGTCGCAGCTCCGCGGCGGCCGACCAGCCCGCAGCGATGGGGCCTGCGGCGGCCCTGACCGGCGGTTGCGCTCGAGCTGCCCTGTCGCCGCGCCTCCCTCGGACTTCGTCCCCCGGCATTGCTCCGGCGCGTCGAGCCCCGGCCCCGGGACGCGAGCCTTCGTCAACCTCGTCCTCCCCCGGCGCACCGGGCCGAGGGAGATCGGTGATCACCGCGAAGGGGCCCAGAGCCGCCGGGGCTGACAGGAAATGCCCGCGCCGTGCGGTACAGGCTGGACGCGCCGAGCGCGCAGCGGGTAGACCGAGGCGCCCATGGCCACGACGCACGACGCAACGGACGAGACGCAAGACGAGGTGGGGCAGGCGCCCCCCGTTCGCCCTGAGGACCAGGACCCGAAGCTGTGGAGGGGCAGCGGGTGGACGGCGCGGGTCATCAAGAACGAGGACGACGACGGGTGGGCCGTCGAGATGACGTGCGACGGCCAGAGCGAGCCCTCGCTGGTGGGGCCGTGGACGATGGGGCGTGACAAGAAGAACCCGAAGCCCCTCGACGCGAACGCCTTCGCCACCCTGGTGAAGACGGCGAACGAGGTGCTGGCGCGCCACGCCCAGCAGCGCCGGGCGCAGCTGCACCGGAGCGTCACGACGGCGGTCGAGGGCGGCGCGCGGGTGCGGGTGGACCTCGACGTGGTGCCCGACGAGGACGACCCCCACGCCATCCTCACCGAGTGGGACGCGGCGGGGGAGGCCGTGCGGCGGGCGAGGGTGCCCGCGGCCTTCAAGCTCACCGCCGAGAGCGCGCGCAAGTGGCTCGACGGGGACGTTCCCGAGGCGTGACGGGGGCCGGCGCTCAGCCCGGGTAGCCCGGCGTCCAGGCCGGAGGGTCGCTCGCCGGGAACGACAGGTCCGACGCGATGTCCTCCGGATCGAGCAGCGCCTCCGACGTCCTGCGTGGCCAGAGCGCGCCCCCGCGGTCGACCGGCGTCTCCGGCGTCCGCTCCTCGCGCGCCTTCTTCCCCGGCTTCTTGAGTCCGGCCGCGGCGCCGTCGGGCGCTGCCGGCTGTCGCTTCACCGCCGCGTTCTCGTTGATTTCCATGCGTCACCCTCCGGCGCTGCCGCGTCCTCCTGGACAGCTGGGGCCGGCGAGGCGCGCCGCAAGGGGATCCCGCGCTGGATCGAGGCGGCCTTCTCTCTCCTCTCCTCGTACGCGTCCTCGCTCAGAGCGCCGGCTGAGCCCCCACGAACCGATCGAACACCGCCTTGCGCATCAGCTTCGGCGGCAGGATCCCCTGGGCGAGCACGAAATCGTGGAACCGTTGCGCGTCGAAGCGCGGGCCCATCCTGGACTCGACCTCTGCCCGGAGCTCCATCAGCCGGGTGAACCCGTAGAAATACGACGTCGCCTGTCCCGGCGCGCGGAACGTGTAGCGCTCCACCTCGGACTGCGCGAACGGCGCCGACAGCACCACCTCCTTCTCCAGGAAGGCGCGCGCTGCCGTCGGCGTGATCTTGCCGGCCTGGAGCTCCGGGTCCAGGAAGGCGCGCGCGGCCCGCAGCAGGCGGTATTGCAGCGAGACGAGCTGGCCCTCGGGCGGCATGAACGGGAGCAGGATGGCCTCGGAATAGAGACCCCACCCCTCCACATTGGCGCTGTTGTCCGCGAAGATGGCCCGCGCGATCGAGACGCCCCGCTCGACGAGCGACGCGAACTGGAGCTCGTGTCCGGGGCGCGCCTCGTGAGCGGTGAGCGTCCATGACGCCGCGGCATGGGTGAAATCGTCGATCTTCTGCAGCTCCCCCGTGGAGCCGGGCGGCCCCGGGAGGCTCAGCGGCAGCACGAACTCCCCTTGTTCTCCGTGGTTGTCGAGCAGCCGCGGCGGCCGCATGTGCGGCGCAGGCGCCTCGGCGCTCTCCGCGGCCGTGCCGAGCCGGATGCGCGCCGGTCTGTCGGGCAGGGTGACGAGGCGCTCTCTCCGGAGGATGGCCTCTATCTGGGCGAGCCGCTCCTTGTAGTGCGGCAAGATCGCCTCGCCCACCAGCTGCTCCTTCTTCAGGGCGCGGATCACGTCGCGGTGATCCGCGCTCGGCAGCTTGCGCGCGGCGGCGATCGACACCGCGAGCTTCTGCATCTGCGCCTTGAGATCGTCGAAGGCGGTGTGGGCCAGGGACGCGAGCTCGGCGGGCGGGAGATCGACGCCATACGACTCGAGCGCGAACGCATAGAGCGGCGGCGGCAGCGCGAAGCCGGTCCGAGCCCGGGGGAGCACGTCGGCGCGCAGCGCCGCGTCGTACGCCTCGAGCTGGCGAGTCAGCGCGGCGAGCGGCGCTTCATGGCCGCTGATAGCGTATTTCCTGAAGAGCTCGCCGATGCCCTCCCGCACGCGGGCGTTCGTGGCGAGGTGCCGCTCGATTTCCATCCTGGAGGGGGCGAGCAAGCCGGGCTTTCCGAGCTCGTGGGTGAGCCTGGCCCTGGCCCGCTCGGCGATGGGCGTGTAGCCCGCCTCCAGGCCGGCATAGCGGCGGAGCCGCGTGAGGGCCGCGGCCCGCCGCGCCGGGGGTAGCCGGTCGTCCAGCAGGCTCGAGATGCCCTCGAACACGAGCCCCGTGACGTGCACGTAGGTGACCCTGTGCTTCTCGTCGAGCTCCGAGCCGCGAACGGCCCGGTCCGCGGCGTCCAGCAGGATCTGCAGATCTTCGGCGACCGCCGGGGCCTTCTCGGCCTCTCGCCGCTTCTGGAGCTCGACGATGGCCGCGCGGTAGGCCGCGCGCGCCCGCGCCTCGGCCTCCGACGAGGGATCGGTGATCTCCGCGTCCGCGCGCTCGATCCCCACCGAGCCGGCGAGCTCCGGCGAGAACCGGGCGAGCACGTCGAGGAGCACCTGCGCGTGCTCGTTGCTGCGCTCCACCCACGCCGGGCGTCGTGGGGCCGCCGCGGGCGCAGCGGGCGCCGCCGTTGCCGTGCCCGCGACCGTCGGGGGGGCCGGCGAGGGCAGGGGGGCCGGCGCGGCGGCGGGAGGTGGCGCCTCGCGGGCACACGCGGCCATGAGCAGGGGAACGAAAACGACGGTGCGGAGCGCGCGCAGGGCCATATCGCACCTCTTGCACAGGCGCTGCCGTGAGCCAACCGCGACGACGGCTCAGAGGATCTCGGAGGATCTCACGAGCTCGCCGCCGGTCGCCTCGCGCGCCCACACGGGCTCAGCGGCGGCGGCGCCAGCGCAGGAGCCCGAGCGCCAGCAGGCCTGCGACGTAGGCGCCGGTGGGCCTCTCGGCGGCGCCGACACGGCATCCACAACCGGACGAAGAGGAGGAATCGGACGGTTCGGCCCCGGCGCTCCCGCCGTCGCCGGTGGATGCGGCGCCGCCGTCGCCGGGGCTGCCGCCCGCGGACGCGGTGCCGCCGTCGCCGGAGCTGCTGCTGCTGCTGCTATTGCTGCTCGATGCAGCGCCGCCGTCGCCGGATTTGCCGCCTGCGCCGCCGGACCCCGCGGGTTCACCCTCACGCGGGACGATCGTGATGGTCGCGCAGTGGTGATAGAAGCAGCCGCCCGGGTTGTTGATCGCGTGGTTTGACATGAACTGGCTGACCTGCAGCGTGCAGTTCTCGCAGGTGAGATCGTCGGGGAGCTTGATCTCGACGGATTGCGTCCCCGAGATCGCCGCCGTGTGGACGAGCAGGCCGTCCGCCACGAGGGGGAGCTGCGGATCGGTCTCGATCACGGTGGAGCCGCACGGCGTGGAGCCGGGGGTCACCTCCGGATCCGGAGGGATGGACTCCGGATCGGGCGCGATCGAGACGCGGTAATGGCCCGGGTGAAATATGGTCTCCTCGATCGTCAGGGTGATCGTCTCACCCTGGACATAGGTGGTCACGTCGCCGGTCAGCTCGACCGGCTTTCCGGGGTCCGCCTGGCCGCAGGGCGCGCTCTTCTGCGGGTCGCCAAGGTTATTCTGCTCCGAGTAGCAAGCCGGCTCGATCAGGGTGAAGTGGGCGTGAGCCACGGCCGGGTCGATCGCGGAGAGGGCCGCCGCGGCGAGGGCCGCCGCCGCGGGCGCGCGCCATGGCGCCTTGAGTCTCGTTCGTGATATTCGCATCGCATTTCTCTGGGTCAGGAGGTGGTCTCGGGCCCGCGCCCGTCGGGCCTTGCTGTTTCGTCTCGCAGGACGGCGCGGGCGGCTACTCTCCACCACCGCTTGTCCGCCGCCAAGCCCGAACCGGCACGCGGCAGCGACACATGAGCTCGATCTCGCCGCGACGACGACACCCGAGCTTGAACTCGCCGCTGTCAGCGGCCGTCGCACGGCGAGCGCGCCGCGGCCACGCCCCTGTCGCGCCTCGCGCGGGGCCGAGCGTCGGCCTCGGGACGGCAGCGCCGGGCCAGGGAGCTCGCCGTGGGATCCGGACGATGCAGCGACGTCACCGGCACGCCTCCAGGTCCCCCTCACCTTTGTGGTCGATTCTCGTTTCCTGTGGGCGTGAGGACGAGGCGCTCGCCCGGCGTTTCTCGACTGGCGATCTGCAGATCTGGCAACGCGCCGGATTGCCAGCAGTGGAAACCCGTCGTAGCGTGCTGCTCATTGCAGTTCCTTCAACACAACATCGAGGGCATCATGAGTAACCCGTCCCTGCCGCAGAAAGACTCTCCCGCGGAGCAGCAGCAGCGCAAAAACGAGCTCGCTCAAGCCCAGCAGACCTACGTCTACAACCACAACACCCGTCTGGCGCCCCTCGGGGTGGCTCAGACCGTTCCGAGCGGACAGGGCTTTGCCCCCATCCTGGTGGGGTCGGCGGCGCTCGTGGTTCTCGATCTCGTCGGCAATGTGGTGGCCAAGGCGTCCAAGCTCGTGGCCGCGGACGGCTCGCTTCGCACCGCCGACGGCGCACCGCTGGACAAGGCGACGAGCGACAGGGTCCAGGGCGTCTTCCTCGATCTGAAGCAACGCCACCGGAAGCTCACCCTCTTGCTGACGCCGCTCCACGCCGAGCCCGAGCGTGCCCCCGCGCCGCCCCCGCGCCAGCCGGCGGTGGCGCTGTTCGAGGGGGCCGCGCAGAAGCTCGTCACGGCGGTGGAGAGCCGCGTTGTGGGCAACGCCCTCGGCACGATGGACTATCCCGTCGAGAAGGTGGGCGACGTCATCAAATCGTTGCTGGAGCTGCTGCTGAGCGCCGCGGGGAAGCTCCTTCTCGATCTCGTCGGGCTGTACGGGCAGGCGACCAGCGTGTACGACTATGCCTCGGAGTTCCAGACGTTCCGCGTGCCGGAGATCGCGAGCGTCTATCAAGACGACACGACCTTCGCCTGGATGCGGGTGGCGGGGCCGAACCCGCTCGTGCTCAGGCGCGTCGCGTCGCCCGGACCGAGCTTCCCCGTGACCGACGCCCAGTATCAATCGGTGATGGGCAAGAACGACTCCCTGGCGAGCGCAGGTGAGGAGGGGCGCCTCTACCTGGCCGACTACAAGGCGCTCTCGCAGCTCGTGCCCGGGACCGCGCCGGAGCAGCAGAAATACGTCGAGGCGCCGCTCGCGCTCTTCGCGGTGCCCGCCGCGGGCTCGCCTGGCCGTCTGCTCCGCCCGGTGGCCATCCAGTGTGCGCAGACGCCGGGCGCGGCGAGCCCGATCTTCACGCCGTCGGACGGCGTGGGGTGGGAGGTGGCCAAGCTCCACGTGCAGGTCGCCGATGGGAACTACCACGAGCTGATCTCCCACCTGGGGCAGACCCACCTCGTCATCGAGGCGTTCGCGATGGCCACGCCGCGGCAGCTCGCCCCCGAGCACCCGGTGAACGTCCTGCTCACCCCGCATTTCCAGGGCACCCTGGCGATCAACAACGCTGCCGAGGCCGATCTGATCGCCCCCGGAGGCCCGGTGGACAACCTGCTCGCCGGGACGATCGCGTCGTCCACCCAGCTCGCGGTCGACTCCGTGCTGAGCTACAGCGTCAATCAGCAGTTCCTCCCGGCGGCGCTCGCGCGCCGGGGCGTCGGCGATCCGGATGCCCTGCCGATCTACCCCTACCGCGACGACGCGATCCTCCTCTGGGGAGCGATCCAGCCGTGGGTGTCGCGGTACCTCGCGGTCTATTATACCAGCGATGCGGACGTGCAGGGCGATTACGAGCTGCAGAGCTGGATCGCCGAGCTGTCCTCTCCGACGGGAGGCGCCCTGAAAGACATCGGCGAGGACGGGGCGATCCGCACCGTGGCCTACCTGGCGGATCTTCTGACGCACGTGATCTTCACCGCCAGCGCCCAGCATGCGGCGGTGAACTTTCCGCAGCGCTTCATCATGGGCTTCACCCCGGCGCTCCCGCTCGCCGCCTACGCCCCGGCGCCGAGCGTCACCACGGGTCTGCCGTCCTCGGAGATCTACCAGCACCTGCCGCCCCTGCAGCAGGCGCTGCTCCAGCTGAACGTGATGACGCTCCTCGGCGGGGTCTACTACTCGCGCCTCGGCGACTACGACCGGAACATCCCGGGCACCTATTTCACCGACGCGCGGGTCCGCGAGCCCCTCGAGGCGTTCCAGCGCGCGCTGATCGAGACCGAGACGATCATCGGCAAGCGCAACCTCCAGCGCATCCCGTATGTCGTCCTCCTGCCGTCCGAGATCCCGCAGAGCATCAATATCTGAGGCGGTCGCGGAGCGGGGACGCTGTCGTCCGAACAGAAGGAGTGCAGAAGAACCGATGCGGCACCTCGGGCGAGGAGCCCGGCTCTGCCTGACATCGCTGCTCGCCCGCTGCGGACCCTTGCCGGTGGGGATCGCCTCGCCCATGTTCCCGACCGCAGGACCGCATCGCGCTGCCGGGCCCGGGAGGCCGCGGCTGCCTCTCCGCGTGGTCACCTCGGCGAGAGAACATGGACGCATCCATCCTTGGAGTCCCGGCGCCGGGCGAGATCCTCGCGGACAAGTATCGAGTCGAGCGCGTGCTCGGGCGCGGCGGCATGGGCGTGGTCCTCGCCGCGGAGCACCTGGCGCTGAGGCAGCCGGTCGCGCTGAAGCTGCTGCTCCCGAGCTGCATGCAGTCGACAAGCTCGGTGGAGCGCTTCCTGCGCGAGGCCCGCGCGGCCGCGTCGCTCCAGGGCAGGCATGTGGTGCGCGTGCTCGACGCCGGCCTGCTCGACGCGGGCACGCCGTACCTGGTCATGGAGCGCCTGACGGGGCTCGATCTCCGGGAGGTGCTCCGCCGGCGCGGCCACCTCCCGGTCGCCGAGGCCGTCGACCTCGTCTTGCAGGCGTGCGAGGCGATCGCCGAGGCCCACGCGCGTGGGATCATCCACCGCGACCTGAAGCCGGCCAATCTGTTCCTGGCGAAGGACGAGCGCGGCGCGGCGCTCATCAAGGTGCTCGATTTCGGCCTCTCCAAGTGCACCGCGGACGACGAGACCTGGAGCCTCACGAGCCCGAACGTGATCGCGGGCTCGATCCCGTACATGGCACCCGAGCAGGCGCTCAGCTTGAAGTGGGCAGACGCGCGCGCCGACATCTGGGCGCTTGGCGTGATCCTCTACGAGCTCATCACCGGACACCGCCCCTTCGAGGCCGGGCGGACGCCGGAGAGCCTGCTCATGGGCCTGGAGTCCCCGCCGGCGGCCGTCAGCGCGTGGGGCATTGACGTGCCGGCGGGGATCGAGAGCGCGATCCTGCGCTGCCTGGAGAAGGATCGCGGCCTGCGCCCGCAGACGATCGCCGAGCTGGCCCAGTCGATCGAGCCGTTCGGGACGCCGGTGGCCCGCGAGTGCGCCGAGCGCATCCTCCGCTGCTGGACGCCGGGCGACCCCTGCGCGCCGTCGCTCGCGCCCACGGAGAAGGCCTCGCCGGCGCGAGGAGACTGGACGCGCCCCCACGACGAGGGCGCGACAGAGAGGCTGTCGCCGGACGCGAGCGCCACGCAGCGGTTGGCGGCCGACGCCCGGCCGCGCGCGCACCGGTCCGTGGCCCCGCTCGTCACCCCGGCCGCCGGCACGAGAGCGCTGGATCGGCGGCTCACCGTGGACGCCGGCGCGATCGCGCCGGCGCGGTCTCGGCGGGGCTTCTCCGTGTTGCTGGGCGGCGCCGTCGTCACCGCCGCGCTGCTCGCCTGGGCGCTCTCGCGCATGGCGCCGTCGCTCGATACGGCGTCCGACAAGATCGCCCCGGGGCGGCTCGCGAGCTTCGCGCCGCTGCCCGCCGGACCGGCGAAGCCGCTCGACCCGGCCACCGCGGCGCAGATCCGGCTGGGCCGGATGCTCTTTCAGGACCCGCGCCTGTCCGAGCACCACCGGGTGCCCAGCCTGCGCAACGTCGCCCAGACAGGGCCCTATTTCCATGACGGCTCGGTCTCCTCGCTGGAGGAGGCCGTGAGGATGATGGCGAGACACCAGCTCGGGAAGGAGCTGCGCGACGACGAGGTGCGCCTGATCGTCCTCTGGTTCGCCACCCTGACAGGCGAGATCCCCCGCGCCGACATCGAGCTCGACGAGGCGTCGCGCGCGATCGTGACGCGCCGCGCGGCGCCGTGAGCGTCGGCGCCCCGGAGCACGCCGAGGCGGCGCGATCGGGCTTCACGCGCGCTTGAAGAACGTCACCTCGCCGGTCTCCAGGGCGTACTCGGCGCCCACGATCATCATGCTCTCCTCGGCGCAGAGCCGCTCGAGCAGGCGGCTGCCGTGCCGGAGGTGATCGCACGAGTTGCGCACGTTCGCCCGCATCGCCTCGCGCAGCAGGAAGTCCCTGGAAGCGTGGCTGCCGGCGGCGCTCAGCACCGTCTCCACCGGGGATCGGCAGCGTTCGACGATATCGCGGATGTTGTCGGTGAGGGGACCGCCGTGCTCCTCCTGGAGCAGCTCGCTCAGCGTGGCCTCGATGGCGCCGCAGCGCGAGTGGCCCATCACCACCGCGAGGCGAGTCCCGAAGGCGGCGGCGGCGAACTCCACGCTGCCGATCAGCGAGGGCGCCACCACGTTGCCCGCCACCCGGATGACGAACAGCTCGCCGAGCCCCTGATCGAAGATCAGCTCGGCCGGCGCCCGGGAGTCCGAGCAGCAGAGGACGATGGCGAAGGGCTGCTGCCCGTCCACGAGCGCGGCCCGCGCCCGCTTTCCCAGCACGACATGCTCGCTGCGGATGTTGTCCACGAAGCGCCGGTTGCCCTCGGCCAGCCGCTGCAGCGCTCGTTCGGCGGACATGGCGGGCTCGGAGGGCGGAGGATTGCTGATTCCCATGCGGTCGGCCACCGTGGTGGACCCGGCGGCGGGCGTCAATGGGCGGTCTCCCGCCTCACCCGGCGCTCGCGCGGGGTCACCCCCCGACGCCGCGCCGCCGCCGCCGCATCGCGAGCGCCGCGACCGCCGTGAGCGCCCCGAGCGCGCCCAGCGGAGCGCGCGGCGCTCCCCCCGGGATCGTGCACCCGCACCCCTCCGGCGCGAGCTCCCTCGCCGGATCGACGACCACGCTCACCTGGTCGGTCGCCTCCAGGAGCCCGTCGCCGACCTTCACCTCGAACGCGAAGGTCGTCGCCGCGGCCACCTCCGGCGCCACGAAGGTCGCCTGCGCGCCCTCGCCGGTCAGCTCGACCGCCGGCCCCGCCGTCTGCGTCCAGGAGAACGTCAGCTCGTCCTCCTCGGGATCCGAGCTCCCCGACGCGTCGAGCGTCACAAGCTCTCCGATCGCGACCGCCTGATCCGTTCCGGCGTCGGCCACCGGCCCTCTCTGGCAGGAGGCGGTGTCCTCGACGAGCGTCGCGAACGGTTTGTTCTTCACGCCCGTAAACCCGATGTCGTCGAGCTCCCAGCCGGTGTCGCCCGCGGCCTCGTCGGTGCCCACGCGGAACCGCACCCGCACCGTCTTCCCGGCGAACGCGGTCCCCAGGTCGACAGACACCCTGTCGGTCTCGGGCCACGACGGGCTCTCGCCGACAAAGGCCATCCGCCTGGCCAGCGGATTGCCCGACTCGCCCGTGATCTTCCCGCTGTAGCCCGGATCCGCCGTCCTCGCGAGGTCGACCCACGTCTCGCCGCCGTCGGCGCTGATCTCGATCACCGCGCCGTCCCAGGACGTGCCGTCGCTCGCCTCGAACTGGTGCCGGTGCGCGAACGTCAGCACGAAGCGCTCGGTCTCGCTGACCTCCAGGGCCGGCGACACGAGCGCCGCGTCGGACAGGCTCCCCAGGTCCACGCCGCGCCACACGCGGTTCGGCGCGTCCCCCTCGGCGCGCGACCACACGAGCTCGCTGGAGAGCCCCTCGACGGTCCAGGTCGTGCTCTGCGTCTCCACGCCGTCGACCGCCGAGGACCCGGGGACCTCGTCGTAGTTCACGCGGCGCACCAGGGCCTCCACCCGCGTCGGCGTGCACGCCTCGGCGCTCTTCAGCGTCAGGCTGAGCTTCAGGTCCTCGGCGGGCTTCACGCTCCGGTCGAGCTTCACCGCCACGGTCGCCGTCCCGGTCGCGAACGGCGCGATGTCGCCGAACGACACGCGCGCGCCTTCCGGGAAGCTCACCCCGCCGCCCGGCCCCTCGATGGACGCCACCGCCCCGGTCAGCGGCGCCGTGCCGCGATTGACGATCTCGATCGCGACCGTGCCGGACTCCTCCGCGTCGAGCAGCCCGTCGCGGTCGCAGGAGCCGGCGCTGTCGTCGAGCTCCGCGCGGACCAGCGCGATCTCGGGCTGGATCTTGAAGCTCTCGACCACGCCGGAGAGGCCGTGCGAGTCGGCGCGCGGCGACTCGGCGCACGTGCCGGCGCCGCGCCGCGCGAACGCCTCCGCCATCGCGAGGAAGTCGCCCTGATCGCTGGCGAGCGCGGCGGCCAGCACGGCGTCGCGCTGCTCGGTGTAGGTCGGGTTGGCCGGGGCGAGCTTCATGCCCGCCACCACGTAATCGCTCATCCTCCGCCGGGTCTGCTCGAACGCGCGCGGCGGGGTCAGGCCGCCGCCGTGCCGGATCAGCGCGACATAGGCCTCGAACATCATGGCTGCCCAGACCTCACCGGCGTTGTGCACCTCGGAGTTCTGGGGAGCCGTGACGTTGAGCGGGTGGTCGGGGAGGCGCTCGTCGTCCGAGATGTGCTTGAACGTCAGCCCGTTCCTGCTGAAGTCGACGGAGTAGGGCGCGCGGCGGATGCCGAAGTAGCTGTCGCCCATCGCCGCGCTCCCGTAGCTCGAGAGCGGGTAGGCGCCGTCGAGGTCGTCGCCATCGCGCAGCGCCATGTGCAGCGCGATGAAATCCGCCCAGCCCTCGCTCTGCGCGCCGCACATCTGCGTGCCGCACGCGACCAGACGGAGGTGGATGTAATGGCCCCACTCGTGCGCCACGATGGTGTTGTCGATCGTGCCGTCGCGCTCCACGCTGGGCTCGCGGGTCATCGTGACCGCGAGCGGCGCCTGCGCCCCGGCGAGCGCCGCCTTGAGCGCGCTGCCGTCCTCGAGCGAGACGCTCTGGGCCGGCGTGGTCACCTCGGGCGCGTCGCCGGCGAGCCGCGGGGCCCCGTCGCTCACGCGGTTGTTGGCGATGATGACGCCGACGGCGCCCGCCTCCTGCGCGCTTTGCGCTTTCTCGGCGAAGGTGCACCCGCCCCGGTCGACGAGGGCGATCTTGCCGGCCACGTCGCTCGTGATCGGCCCGCACGCGTCGCCCCGGGGCGCGGCGTCGTCCTCGCCGAGGGCGAGCTCACCGGTCACCTCGTAGCGCTGGGGCCCGAACATGGCGGTGTTCGACGCGTAGTTGGCGTTCTGCGGCGTGACGCTCAGGGACCGCAGGTCCTGCCCGGACCACAGGTACATCTGCATCCGCGGCGACGCGCCGTCGTACGTCGCGTCCATGTTCGCGTTGTCGCGGCTGCCGCCGGGCGCGTCGTCCTGCGCCTCGGCGAGGAGCGGATCGCCGTCGAGGCCGCCTCGGCCGAGGTTGTCGCGCTGGCCGTTGCCCGCGGCCTCGGTGAAGCCGGAGTCGTAGTACCAGTCATGGAGCCAGTTCGTGACGTAGAAGACCTGGGTGACGGCCCCCATGATCTGCTCGGGCCCGGCGAGCGGCTCGGCGAGCGGGTCATAGGTGTGGTCGAACGCGCCCGGCCCCGAGAGCGCCGCGCGCGTATCGCCGCTGGAGAACCCGTCGGGCGCGTGATGATCCGCGTAGGCGTCGACGTTGTTGCCGCGGGTCGATGTCGCGTCCGCCGGCAGCCACGGATCGGCCTTGCCGTCCGGGCTCGTGTTGAACCCCTCGATGGAGATGAGGCTCGGCGCGATGAACCGCGGGACATGGCCGTCGGGCTGCCCGCTCGGGTGCGGCGACATGTCCTCGAGGGGCCCGCCGAGCGGGGTGTGCTTGTCCCCTTCCTCTGCCCAGACCCGGTAATCGAACGTGGCGGCGTGGGAGAGGTTTTCCCGGTAGAGATACCGCCCGTCGCTGGCCCCGAACACCCACGCATACGCCCCGGAGCTCGTGCTGCCGGCGTCGCCCGAGATGAGCTCGACGAAGTAGCCGGGCACGAGCCGGTCGGGCAGCGGAAACAGCACCTTCCTGACCCGCGCCGGCTGCGTGAAGCGCAGGCTCCCGGCGCGCTGGCGCGCGTGCGCGGTGTCCGCGAGCTCGAAGAGCCGATACCCGCCCTTCGCCTCGCCCCGGTCGCGGAGGTCAGCCGTCTTGATGTCGACGCGGTGCGCGTCGCGCACGGCGCGGACGATCGCCTGGGCCGGCGAGCCGGAGAACGCGCGGCTGCGCTTCGAGCCGGGCCGCAGCGAGCCGGCGCCGGGTGGAAGCGAGACGGCCGACGCGTGCAGGTTGCCCGCGAGCGCGACGAGCGCGAGGTCGCGCTTCATGAGCACCCCGAGCTCGCTGCGGAAGACCGGGACCCCGTCGACGTCCTGGCCCAGCGTCACGAGGATGCCGCCGCGCCCGGTGTCGTGGACGTGCCGCACGACGGCCGTGTCGAGCGCGGCCTGCGGCAGGTTGTAGAGGCGCGCGTACCGCTGCACGTACCAGCGCGCTGCGGCCTCCGCCGTGCTGTGGGTCGCGGCCGGCGGGCGGTGCTCCGGCGAGGTCGCCCACACGAAGGTCGGCACCCCGCGCTGCGGATCGGTCGACGCGACGACGACGCCCGGCGCATCCTCGTTCGCGACGCGCGCCACGCCGGCGGGCAGCGCCGGCGGCTCCTTGAAGTAGGCGTCGTGGTTCGGGCGCTCCCGCGCGTGGGCGAGGGGCCCGGCGAGCAGCGCGAACGACAGCGCGGTGTACCGAACTGAAACCTTCATGTTCCTCGATTCTCCGATTCCGAGGGAACGACGCCTATCGGACGCGCGCGCGAAGGCCGCGCGCTGCGTCCAGGGCGCCTCGCGCCCACCCGTCGAATCCGCGACGCGAGGCACCCTAGCCGCAGCGTACGTGCAGGGGAAGCGCGACGGCTCGCGCTCTGTGCGGAGTCGTAAGGTGCCTCTCATGCGATTTCGTCCCGGTGCTTGTCAGGGCGCGAGTCGGGCGGATCCAAGGCCGGAATGGAATAGCGAGGATACCTTTCGCCACACTCCATGAATCCATGAATTGCGCTGTTGTGGTCGCTGCCGACGAGTCGGGGCGAGCCGGTCGCGGCGTGTGCCGTGGCCGCCGCGACCTGGGCGACCTGGGCAGGAGCGGGGCCGTCGCGCCTGCGGCCTCATCCGGAGTCCGGCCACGTGGCCGGGCGGACGGCGGCTCCTGCGCGCGGTCTCATGGGGCGGCTGTCCTGCGGCGCGGGTCCGAGCGTGAAGGCGGGTGCGCAGTGACGCTCCGTGCGGCGCGCCTCATCGGCTCGGGCGCAGCGAGCCAGCCCACCTGCGGGTATGACGAAGCGCTGACATGCCGCGCGGGGCTCTGGAGACTATCCTCACAAAAGCCAACGTGATCCACGCTTTGCACGTCGAGACCAAGCTCGTCTCCGAAGAGCTCTGCGCTCTTCTGCGTCAAGTTGATCCCGCGGTCTTCGTCTTCCGGGACGAGCCCGAGGTGCGCGCCCGGGTCGATCGGGTTGTGTCGCGGCTCCGGGAGCTCGTCGTGGCTGCCGAGCGCGACGATGCGGCGGGCACGGTCGGGCGGCTCCGCGAGCGCCTTCGCGCGTTGCTCGCGGCGGTCGAGCGGGCGACCCCGACCGGCACGCCCTCGCCCAAGGCGGCGTGGATAGCGTTCCAGCGGGAGGTGCAGCCTGCGTACGAGTCGTTGCTGCTGACGCTGCGGGGGGTCGTCGTGGCGCCGCCGAGCGTCAGGCCGACGAACCATGCGCGCAGCCTGTGGCACGTGGGCTCGGGGCTGGCGGTGCTCGGGCTGATCCAGCTCCTGCCCGAGCGCGGCTGGCTGGTGACCGTGAGCGGCGCGTTCGCGGCGGCGGCGTGGTCGATGGAGATTGCCCGGCGGGTGAGCGAGCGGGTCAACGATCGGCTGATGCGGCTCTTCCGGTTCGTGGCGCACCCGCACGAGCGTTACCGGGTGAACTCGTCGACCTGGTACGTGACGGCGCTCCTCTTGCTGGCGCTGTTCGGGACGCGGCTGAGCCAGTCGCTCGCCGTGGTGGTGCTCGCGGTGGCCGATCCGGCGGCGGCGCTCATCGGCCGTCGTTTCGGCCGCACGCGGCTGCTCGACGGCCGCTCGCTGGAGGGGACGCTCGCCTTCTTCGCGGCCGGCGCGCTGAGCTCCCTCGCGGTGATGTGGGCGCTCGGCCCCGCGTCGCTCTCCTCGCGGCTCGTCCTGGCCGCCGTCGCGGGCCTGGCCGGGGCGGCCACCGAGCTGTTCTCGTCGCGGATGGACGACAACTTCACGATCCCGGTCGCCGTGGCGGCCGCGGTGACCGTCGCCGGCGCGGGCTGATCTCAGGGCATCTCGCCGCGGATCTCGACCGCGAGGCGGGCGAGGTACTGTCTCATGAACTCCGCCCGTCGCGCCCCCTCGCGACGCCCGGCGGCCGTCCTGAGGCTCTCGGCGGTCTTGAACAGCTTCACATGGAAGTGGTCGATGGCGTTCTCGCGGTCGTCCCACGGCCTCCGCTCGGCGAACGGATCCTGGGGATCGTAGAACCGCACGCCGAGCAGGCCGCCCACGGCGAAGCAGCGGGCGATCCCGATCGCCCCCAGCCCGTCGAGCCGGTCGGCGTCCTGGACGACCCTGGCTTCGACGGTGGTCGGCTCGATCCCCGCGCTGTAGCTGTGGGCCTCGATGGCGTGGGCGATGTCCGCGAGGAAGGCCTCGGGGTACGCGATGCTCCGGAGGAAGCGCAGCGCCTCCTCCGCGGAGAGCCGTGAGGCCTGGGAGCGCCTCGGGTCGTTCTTGGGAACGTTCACGAGATCGTGGAGCCAGGCCGCGGGGACGACGACCTCCAGCCTGGCCCCTTCGTCCGCCGCGAGGGCCTTTGCCGTGGCGACGACCCTCGTGAAGTGCGCCAGATCGTGCGCCGGATCATCGCCGAGGTCGGTCTGATCGAGCTTCCTTGCAAGGAGCGCTTCCCAGTCCTTCATCCCCCGCCTCTTATCCAAGGACACGAGCGCGGGCAATGACGACAGGACGGGCCAGCGTCTTGGCTTACGCCCAGCGGACCCCGCGCTGCGCGCCGCTCACGAAGTCTCCGCTCGACCGCGCGCGGCAGCCCGCGCGCGATCGAGCGGCAGCGGCGTCAGGCCACCGGGTGCGCCTCTGCGCCCGCGCTACGCGGGGGAGACGTCGCCGCGAGCTGGTTGATGTGCACGTGCTGGCTCGGGACAGGGAGCCCCAGCTTGCCGAGCTCCTCGCGGATGACCTTGTTGGTGGCGAAGTAGACGTCCCAGTAATGATTGCCAACGCAGAAGGGCCGGACGGCCAGCACGGGGCCGGCGAGGTTGAACTCCAGGATCTCGACGGTGGTCGCGGGCTCCTTCACCACGTTGGGGATGAGCGCGAGACGCTCCCTGAGCCGCGCGATCGCCGCCTCGTGATCCGCGCCGTGCGCGAGCTGCGCGGTGCAGTCGACGCGGCGGAGCGGGTTCGTGCTGTAGTTCTGGATGGTGTCGCTGAAGATCTTGCCGTTGCCCACGATGGTGCGGACGTTGTCGGGCGTGTCCAGCGTGGTCGCGAAGAGCCCGATCGAGTGCACCAGGCCCGTCACGCCCCCGGCCGTCACGAAGTCGCCGGTCTTGAAGGGGCGCAGGAGGACCATGAAGATGCCCGCCGCGAGGTTCGAGAGGAGCCCGGACCACGCCATGCCGATGGCGATGCCGACCGCGGCGAGCAGGCTGGCGAAGGTGGTCGTCTCGACGCCGAAGACGCTGAGCACCGCGATGACGAGAAGGATGTTCAGCAGCACCGAAGTCGCCGACTCGAGGTAATGAGCCAGCGTCACGTCGAGCTTCTTCAGCGTGGTGCTGCGCTGCATGACCGCGAGGACCCCCCGGATGATCATCCGGCCGACGATCCAGACCAGGATCGCGCCCACGATCTTCGCGCCGACGCTCACCCCGAGCGCCACCCCCATATCCACGTACCGCTCAACTCTCTCGTCCATCTCAAGCCTCCTGGCGGCGTGTGCGCCGCTCGCGGGGGCCCTGAGCAAGGCGCGTGCGCGCCTCGCTTTGTGCGAGCTTTCCCCGGGCCGCCACCTCTATCACGCCGTACGGTCGGTCCGCGAGAGGGGACACAGAGATCTTCGAGCATCAGCCTTGCGGCCTGCGCACATCAGCTGACCGCGGAGCTGGCTCCTGCCTGCACCAGGAGTCGCCGCCGGCGCCTTGCAGCTCGCCGGGGCCCGCAGACCCCCGTGAGAGCTCGTCCCCTTGCTCGCGTCTGCGGTCAGTCAGAAGGCGAGGTCGCCACCACGGACCCGCGGGTCCTACGTCGCCTGCGGCTCGACGTCCGAGCAGCAGCGGAAGCCGACCTCGTAGCCGTAGTCGTCTTCCTTGTGAAAGGTCGTCATCGGGCGGCACTGGCTCCGGACCGGACCCCACCATCCGCCCTTGAGCCCGCTGCGATAAGGGGCTTTCTGATCGGTGCGCACAACCCACTCGTTGGCGTTGCCGTTCAGATCGAAGACGCCTGCCCACGAGGCGCACGCCGCGCGTCCGCCGGCCGGCTCGCGGCCGTCCAGGCGTGACAGCTCGGCGGCGCATCGCTCGTTCTGCTGGCATGCTTCGTAGTGGAGCAGCCGCTGCGAGTGGTCCGGAAAGCGGTAGTCTCGGTCCTGATTGCACGTCTCGGCGTCCCGCTGGTAGCCGTAGGCGTAAGGCAGCGCCTCGGGGCCTTCGCAGGCGAAGTTGAACTCGGCCTCGGTGCACAGCCGCTTGCCCTCCGCCGCACAGAGATCGGCGGCTTGCTCCCACGAGGTCAGCGTGCGCGGCAGCTCGCCCGGAACGTTCGGGTACTCGTACCGGTCCATGCAGAACGAGAGGTTCTCGTTCTTCTTGGCGACGCACCGCGACGGCTCGCGGAAACGCACGCATCGGGCGGCCACACCCGGCTCACCGTGGCGCTTCGTCCACTCGGGGTGGTACTCGAGGCATTCTTGCACCACGGCGGGGCAATACTCGCCTTCCACCCTCACCATCCCGCCCGGGCACCCCTCGGTCCATCCGGGCAGGGCGACCGGCGCCTCGTTCGTCGTGGGATCGGCCAGCGGCCCGTCGGCCTCCGTCTGCGGAGCCGCGACCTCCGCCTCCACCTGCGGAGCCGCGGCCTCCGCCTGCGGAGCCGCGACCTGCGGGGGGTCGGACATCTCCCCGGAGACCTCGCGAATCTCGACGGTTCGAGCTTCGCCCACCTCCGCGTCCGAATGACTGCCGCAGCCTGAGGCCGCGACGCCGAGCAGCGTTATTACCGTGATAGCCAGGGTTCGCACGTTGACCTCTTCCCACGTTTGCCTACATTAGCGCACATGCGTGGGCCAAGATTGAGCCGAGCTCGCCTTGATCTTCCTGCGAGCGTCGGGACCTGGCTGGAGAGAGTGCAAAATCTCGGCCTGCTGCCGTGCCCCGAATTCTCGGCGCACGCGGCGGGTCGGTCTGTCGTCGTCCCGTGGTGTGGCCGCTCAGCCGGCCAGGACGGCCGGCCAGCGCGCGGCCACCTCGGCACACGCCCCGCGCGCGACATGCGCGCCCTACGTCGTTCTTGCGTGGCTGACTGGCCGCCGACGCCCCGCCTTGCCCACGCGCGATCGAGGGTCCTCGATCAGCGCGAGCGGCGGCGCCTCGGTGGGATGATCCTCGACGCGCGCACCGCGAGCAGGGACGGCGCCACCGGGCGTGGTTCCCCCGGGAGGAGCGTTACCCGCGACCGAGCGGCGCTCGGCGTTGACGCCGGCGCGAACCCAGCGCGGCGACCACGCCGAGGAGCACGAGCCCTCCGAGATCGGCCGATCGACCGTTCGTCGAGCAGGAGCACCCGGAATCGCCGCCGGACCCCCCGTCGTCCGGCGGGTCCTCGGTCGGCGGGTCGGCGCCGCCCACGCCGCTGCCCGAGGCGACCGACGAGCTCGCTGTCGCGCTCGCGGTCGATTCGCCGCCGGTCGATGAGGTCGACGTGCTGCTCCCATCCGCTCCGCCGGCACCGCCGCTGCCCCCGCCGCCGCTGCCTCCGCCGCCGCCTCCTCCGCTGCCGCCCCCGCCCTCGAAGCCGGCGCACTCGGAGGTGCACTCCGTCGAGCAGTCGTTGCACATGCATTCGATGATGCGGATATAGATGCTGGCGCCCGCGGCATGATCGCTCATGCAGCGCTCCACGCAGGCGTTGTCCTGGCAGTCGGCGTAACAGCCGGCGAAGGCCCGGCACGAGGTCGACGCGCCGCAGGCGTCATACTGCGGCCTGCAGGTGTCCGCGAGCGAGCCGTTGAAGCAGCTATCGCAGCCGTCGCCGCCGCCGCTCGTGGCGCTCGTGGCGGTCGTGACGCTCGTGGTCATGGTCTCGCCGATGGGATACAGGGTGCACACGCCCTCGACGTCGTCGTCCTCGAGCGTGCGCATCGACGCGCCGACGACGTAGTACGGGGTCATCGTCGCGCTCCGCTCGCTGGAGTGGCCGAGGCCGAGGAAATGTCCCTCCTCGTGTGTGGCGATCGACTGTGTGTCGACACAGCCGTCGTTGCCGGTGTCGTTCCAGCAGAACCCGACGTTGTTGAAGACCATGTCGGCGTCGCCGATGAAGCCGTCAAAACCCCAGGCCGGCATCGTGACGCCGATGACCGAGTTGACGTCGCCGAGCATGTTCGGCCAGGAGTCGCTGACCCAGTGGAACACGTTCTTGCGGTCGTTGTAGTTGTGACGATCGGTGGTGTCACCGAGGAGGCTGGTCTGCCACTCCGAACACCCCGTGCTCGACCACGCCTTGAACCCGGACTCGACGCGGGCGACGGCGAAGCCGGCGATCGAGCTCGGGATCGACGCGTTGTTGATGTAGTAGCTGACGGGCAGCTGACCCCAGCGGGGGACGCTGGAATCGACCGGCGTCCACGCGGCGGCCTCGGGGACCGCGGCGTGGAACGAGAGGGCGCCGAGCAAGGCGGCGAGGGCAACGGGGCGCCTCACCTCACTTCACTCCCGCGATGCGGACCACGTCCGTCATGAGGCTCTCGATGGGCTCGACTTCCTCGGCGGGCGCCTTGACGGGCACGAGCGCGCCCCCGCTCCGCTGGACGAGGTGCAGCCCCTCGAGGCTGCGCCGCGCCAGACCCTTCGTGTCGACGTGATAGACCGACAGCGCGAGCGCCGTGAAGTGCCATCGCCCCTTGTCGCCTGGGCGCAGGAAGACCACGGCGTCCTCGCCCTGCGAGAGCCTGGCGTCGCCCAGCAGCCGCTGTGTCTTGCCGTTGTAGGTCCCGCCGACCTGCTCCAGCACAATCACCTTCACGCCCCCCTTGTCCGCCTCGCCTCCCTTGAGCGGCTGAGTGATCGTGAGCTCGGTGCGGGTCACGATCGATTTCCCGTCGTCGGACTCCGTCGCGTACGACTGGCCGACGGTCACGCGCGCCACTGTCGCTGACTTGCGCACGAGGTCCTCGCGCGAGAGCAGGACGGCCGTCGTCGCGTCGGCAGGCGTGCCGAGGCACAGCAGCGCCACGGCAGCGGACAGGGAGAGCACTGCGTTCACGCTTCTCTTCATGTCGATGACTCCTTAAGATCGTCTTTTCTATCCCGAAGCGCGCCCGGCGGCTACACAGGAAGCAGCACCGATTTCGTGCTCGCGGTGCTGCGATGCGGCACATCTGTCGTGACAGCGGATCATTACGCTGTAGCGCGGCGTCACGCTGTGATCTGCGGATAGGCTCGTTGCCGCTCGCGCGGTGGTGCGCCGGCCGGCGGAGCCGGAGACGGGCTCGGCTCTTGCCGCTGCTGCACCCAGGGGACACGACATGGCCCCGGAACGCTCGATAGCGCCTAAAGCCCACTGCCTCGGCGATTCGAGGAGACGCTGTTCGTTGGCGGCGCGACGGACAGCGTCTCCTCGGGCGGGCAGCTCGGCTCGGCGCGCGGCGCTAGGGCGCGAGCGACAGGTCGCGCACGTAGTCGGCGAGCGCCCGCTCGGCGCCGGCCACCGCCTCGCGCGCGCCCGGGAGCTTCGCCGACACCGCCGCGATCCGGTCTTCCTGCTCGCTGAGCGTCCTGAGATAGCGCTCGTGGAGCGCGCTCCCCGCGGGCACGACCTCGAGGTTCTCGCGCACGCGCTCCTGCTCGCCGCGCAGCGCCGCGAGCTCGGACTCCAGCGTCGAGAGCGCGCGTTGCCGGCCTTCGATCGTCGCCCTGAGCTCCGCGATCCGCGCGAACACCGCGCGCAGCGCCTCGGGGATCTCGCGCGAGGACAGGTACACCCCGATCTGCTCGCTGGAGAGGCTCGTGAGCGCGATCGTGTGCGAGATGGGCTGCTCCAGCGCGACCGTGAGCCGCGCTGTCTCGCCCGCGGCCACCTCCCGCCGGATGCGGTAGCGGTCGCGCGTCACCTCGACGCCTTTCTTCGGCTCGGCGAGCTCCCAGCCGGCGAGGCGCGGGTGCTCGATGAGCACGACGCGCGGCTCGCGCGCGGCGCCCACGATCGTGTAGACCGTCACCTTGCGGGCGGTCCGGACGATCTCCAGCATACCGCCCTGGATCCGCGCGCGCGAGAACGCCTCCTCGGCCCGCTCCTCGCGATCGATACGCACCTTCCGGTCCACGGCGAAGCTCACGAGCCGCGACTCGCCCGGCGGCAGCGGCGCGAGGCGGGCGTCCCCCACGTAGGTGACGACCCCCCGGGCGGAGCGCTCGTAGACCGTCATCGCGCCGGGCGGCAGGCTCGTGTCGCCGTCGTTCCGCAGCCGCACCGAGGCGAGCGGGCTGCGCGCGCTCGCCTCCCGCTTGTAGAGCCCCACGCGCTCCGCCGGGACCTCGCGCTCGACGATCGGGAGGAGCGCCGTTTGCCCGCCCGCGATCGTGAGGGGCGCCGGGAAGTGGAACATGACCTGCGTCGCCGCCTCCTCGCGCTCCGGCTCGCCCTTCTCGGCGGCCGCGGGGGGCGCCTCGGCGGCCGCGCCGGCGTGGGCGCGCGCGGGCCGCGCCGCCCTGGCCGCGAGCGCCGCGGCGCCCTCGTCGAGCCGCGGCAGCACCCGCTCGGCGACGTCGACGGGCACCTCGGGGCGGGACACATAGTAGATCTCGTAGAGCGCCTGGCGGAACGTCACCGGGTTGCCCGACACCAGGGTGAAATCCACGTTGTCCCAGTCGCCGCCGCTCTGGTTCTCCACGATGGCCCACCCGGAGAGCGCGGCGGTCGTCGTTTGCGGGTCCTCCGGCACGGTCAGCCGATACGATGTCTTCCAGAGCGGCACCTCGATGACGTAGGCCACCCGGACGACCCGCTCGCCCTCTCCGGCCGTGCGCACGACGAGCTCGCGGCGGTTGCGCTCACGCCGGCTCGCGAGCCCGAGGAGCGCCGCGCTGACCTGCTGTCGCAGGCGCTCCTCGACGAGCTCCACGCCGCCCGTCTCCTCCAGGACGACCTGCTTCAGCGCGCCTTCCGACATCAGCGCGAGCCGGTGCCGGTCCTCCGAGCCGCCGCCCGGCAGCGCCACCTGCGCCGCCGTGACCGAGACGATCCGCCCGACGATGGCCCCCTCGGGCCCCCGGGTCCGCACCTCGGCGCCGCGCAAGGCGTTCAGCAGGGCGGCCTCGGATTCGAGCGCTCCCTCGTCGAACGGGAGCTCGCGGAACAGATCGCGCAGCGGCTCCCTCCCGGGAAGCGTGATGTTCCCGGTCGCGCCGCGCTCGTCGTAGACGACGATGCTCTTCAGCACGTCGTCGACCTGATCGAGCCGCACCTCGAGCGCGAGCTCGGCGTCGCCGCGGACGCGCGCCTCGTACTCGAAATACCCGACGCCGCCGGTCGAGAGCACGACCCGGCGGAGCGAGAGCGCGTCCGCCGCGGCCCCCGGCCGGGAAAAACCCATCGCGGCGGCCGCCAGCGTCGCTGTCGTCCACAATCCATTCTTCATCGTCGCCTCCCCCCGGCGGAGGCGTGCGATGGCCCCGCCGTGTGGGTTCATAACGCCCCTCTCGAGGGCGTCAACGACGGGCGACGGGTGGAGATCGGGCGCCGCTCCCGGCGCCTGTCAACCGCGGCCGGAGGCCTCGATCCGCTTCACGACGGCGAGCGCCTCCTCGACGTGCCTCGCCGCGCGGAGCTGGGAGGAGAAGACATGTCGAACGACACCCTCGCGATCGATGACGAACGTCACGCGGCCCGGGAGGAGCCCGAAGAGCGGCCTCACGCCGTAGCGCGCCGCGGTCTGCCCGCCGGGGTCGCTGAGCAGCGTCATGGGCAGGCGGTGCTTCTGCGCGAACTGCTCGTGGGATCCCTCCGAGTCGGCGCTCACGCCGATGACCTCGGCGCCGGCCTCCGCGAACGCGTCGTAATGGTCGCGGAACGCGCACGACTCCGCGGTGCATACAAGGGTGTCGTCCTTGGGATAGAAAAAGAGAACGACCGCCTTCTTGCCCCGGAAATCGGAGAGCTTCACCGCCTCTCGCCGCTGCGATTGCAGGGTGAAGTCAGGGGCGATCTCACCGACGGACAGGGTGGATTGACCGAGCATGAGGGTCCTCTACCCGATGCGCCGCGCCGCGTCCAAGGCCGCCGCGAGGCGCGCAGCGGCTCGCCGGCGCGGCCTGGCATCCGGTTTCTCTGCTCCGGAGGTCTCTTCGTGGTTTCCCGGCAGGCGCCCGGCCGCGGGTGGCGGGATCCTCTCGGAGGACCGTGCTCGCCCCCCGGGGAACCACGGAGAACTTGAGCAAGCGGTCATGAAGGCGCGCGGAGCGCGTCGGACACCGGCCGCGGGTGGGCGATCGGCTACCCTGGGCGCCCCATGGCCACCACGTTCGCTGCGTTGATCTTTCGACCCGCCGATATCCCGGACCGCGCGCTGTCCCAGGGCTTTGCCGTGGCGCTCGGCGGCTGGGGTGTCGCCTCGCCGCGCCTGTTCGTCGCGCCGCTCCCGGGCGTGCCCGGGTACTGCGCCGCGTACTACGCGAGCGGCGAGCCCGCCGGTGGCGGCGACGAGCTCGACCACCTCGTCGAGCTCTTCGAGGACGAGCTCTCCCCACCCGTCGCCGTGCTCGACGCGGCCGCCGAGCTCGATCACCCGGGGGCGACGATCTTCGTGCTCGTGTTCTCGGAGGAGGTCGTCCACGACGACGGCTGGCGCTTCGAGGCGAGCGGGTTCGTCCGCCATTTCGCGAGGGAAGGGGAGGAGGGCCTCGAGGCCGGCGTGGAGACGCCCGACCGGAGCGACCTCGTCGCGGTCGACATCGACCTCCCGGACGCCGCGACCGCGCAGGAGGAGCGCGACGCCACGGACCGGGCGATCCGGCCGCACCGCGGCTCGACGTTCCTCTCGGCCGAGCTGGGCGCCCCGGTGCTCGGCGCGCTCATGGGCGGCCTCTTCGCGCCCGAGCGCCGGGTCGAGGTGCGCCTCGTCGAGCCGGGGCCGGGGTCGATCGCCGACGAGGTCAAGCGGCTCAACCGGGTGCTCCGGCGCGAGGACGGCCGCGGCGTGCCGGCGGCGCCCCCGCCGCCTGTCCGCGGCGTCGCCCCGCCGGCCACGTACGCGGCGTTCGCGCGCGCCTACGACTGGGCCGATCCGGCGGATCCGGAGGACCTCTACAGGGAGCTCGCGATCGGCGCCGTGGAGGGCACGCTGCGCTTCCTCCGCGAGGACGAGCTCTGCAGCCACGAGCGCGAGCCCGGCTGGGACGCGGCGGCGGCGCGGCAGCTCTATCCGATCGCGCGGCTCTCGGGTTCGGCGCTCGGCGGCGGCGCGGCCCAGCGGGCGATCGTCGCGCTCGAGGCCGACGGCGAGCAGCTCTGGGTCGTCCGCGGCGGCACGAGCGCGGCGCCGGCCGGACCGACGTTCGGCGAGCTCCTGCGCTACCTCGCGCTGGGCTGGTCGCGCCGGAGCGACGCCGAGGAAGACCTCATCGGGGCGCTGATGCTGCGCGCGCGGCTCAGGTCCCTGGGGGGCTGAGCTCGACACACGGCGCGCCCGGCACCCCACGTCTGCGGAGGTGAGGCGCCGGGCTGCGCGCGGTTCGCTCAGATGAACGTGTGGTACGACGGGCGTCCGGGGCTCGCGGGGCGGACCGGGTACATGTCGGGGTCCTCAAGGACCCTGTGAAGCACGCCGGCCTCTCGTTCGCTGTGAGCGAATACGCTCACAAGGATCCTGCCCTGCTTGACGCCGGCTTCGTAGCGTTCCGCCCAGCGCTCCGGGACGCCGGCGGTGATGAGGATCTCGCGCAGGCCGCCGGTGATCCTGGCGCAGACCGCGCTCGCCACCACGGCGGCCAGCGGGCCGGCCACCACGAATTCGAGGTCGGGAACCACGGCGCTCATCGCGATCGCGGCGCCGAACGTGTGCGCCGGCGGCGTTCCGTCCGGAACCCTGAAGCACCTGTGGCGCGTCGCGTCGGTCATCAGCAGGCTGACCTCCTGTCGCGTGTAGCCGCAGTCGATGATGCGTTCCGCCGCGGCTTCCGCCTCGTCGCGCGTCTGTACCAGGCCAATTACGAGCTTCGCCATGAAGAGACCTCCTTCGCGTGAGCGCGTCCTCGCTCCGGGCCCCCACGACGGCTACCGCACGGTCCATGCCAGTTCGAAATTCTCTTGCAGCAATGCGATCGCGCCGATTTTCGCGGCCCGCACAGAGGGTGAGCGAGGCGGGATGCCGCACTGCGCCCACTGTGCCTCGTCTTCCGATGCCAAGTGCTCGCTCGCGCCGCGCGATATTCCACGTTTTGCAAGCGCATGGCGCAAGAACGCCGTGCAGGAGGTCTCGTCTGGCCGGTTCGGTGGCATCCGCCGGCGTTCGAGGTCGCCCGGAGCGGCTGGAGCAGCGCGGCAGGGCGAAGGCCGCCTCAGAAGCCGATCGTGTCCTCGAGCGGTGGGGGCGGCGGCCTCGTTGCCGCCGGGCGACCTGTCGTCCCCTGCGGTGTGACCCGGCCGCGGCCGTCCGTGACGCCGCGTGGCACCGAGGTCGCGCTGGGCTTCGTCGCCGCCTTCGCGCCTGCCTGGGGCGCCTTCGCGCCTGCCTGGGGCGCCTTCGCGCCGGCCACGGCCTCCGCCGTGGCCGCCTTCGCAGGCGCAGCCGTGGTGGTCGTCCCGGTCTCAGCGGGCTCGGCCTGCCCCGGCGCTGTGGCGCTGGCCGGCGCCGCCGCGGCGCCCTGCACAGCGGGCCCAGCCGGCTGCGCTGCGCCCGGCCCGGCTTGCCGGGCGGCCGGGTCGTCCGAGGAGGGGGACACCTCCACGGTGGGCGACCGCCTCGTCACCAGGAACACACCCACCGACACGGCTGCCCCCAGGGCGAGCGCCGCCGCCAGGATCGCCGGCGCCCATCTGCGGGACCCGTCCGTCCCCGAGGTCGCCATGCCGGCGAGCGTCCGCCCCGGCGTGCCGGTGGTCGAGAGCCGCGCGCCCGGCGCCGACGACGGCGTGCCGGTGGTCGACAGGCGCGCGCCCGGCGCCGACGGCACCGGCGTCGGCGCCCCGAACAGCACCGGCTGCGACGCGCTCCCGGGCGCGACCCCGTGGCTCACCCGATCTCCGCTGGACGAGGGATCGTTCGTGAACGGCGTGCGCGCGAGCCCGAGGACCGCGTGCTCCAGCGCCTCCGCCATCTGCCGCGCCGACCCGAAGCGCGCCGCGGGATCGAGCGCCAGCGCCTTCTTCATCCAGGCGTCGAGCGCCGGGGAGAGCTCCGGCCTCAGCGCGCTCGGCCGCGTGAAGATCCCTGTGTGAAGCACCACCGACAGCGCGCCCAGCGTCTCGCCGACGAACGGCACCTGCCCGGTGAGCGCGTGGTAAGCGACCACCGCGAGCCCCCAGAGATCGGCGCGGAAATCGACGTGCTTCGCGCTGAGCAGCTGCTCGGGGCTCATGTAGAGCGGCGTGCCGAGCACGCTCCCTGTCGACGTCATGCCGAGGTCGCCCTGGGGCGCGCCCTGGACCCGCTTGGCCACCCCGAAATCGACCACCTTCACGAACACCTCGCCCTCGACGTCGAGCAGGAAGATGTTGTCCGGCTTGATGTCGCGATGGACGATCCCGAGCTGGTGCGCCCGCCCGAGCGCCTTCGCCGTCTGCGATACGATCGTCGTGACCTCGACGGGCGGGAGCGCGCCGAGCCGCTGGATGCGGCTCTTCAGGTCCTCCCCCTCGAGCAGCTCCATCACGATGTACGGCACGCCCTCCTGCATGACGCCGTGGTCGAAGACCTGCGCGACGTGCGGGCTCTTGATCTGCGCGGCCGCCATCGCCTCCCGCCGGAAGCGCTCCACGAAGCCGCTCTGGTCCGCGTAGGCCGGCGACATGAACTTCACCGCCACCTGCGTCCCGAGCGCGAGGTGATCGGCCACCCACACGCTCCCCATCGCCCCCTTCCCGAGCTCGCGCGCCAGCCTGAGCGTGCTCGTCACGTGCTGTCCGGGGTTCATCGGGGGTCCCTCTCCAATCCGCCGAGCCGCCGACCCGAGAAGGCGTCCTGTGCGCGAAGCGCGGTCCTCCGGGCGTCTACGCGCACAGCGTACAACAAACACCCCGAACCGTCACCACCGAGCGCGCGGACCGCGGACGTGGCAGGGGCTCTCGGATAAGCTCTCGCCATGCGCGAGGGCACGCTGGTCGCAGGCCGGTTCGAGGTGCACCGCCTTGCCGGCGCCGGCGGGATGGGCACGGTCTACCGCGCGACCGACCAGCTCACCGGCCGCCCCGTGGCGCTCAAGGTCGCGCTCCCGGAGCTCGCGGCCCGCTTCCGGCGCGAGGCGCGCCTGCTCGAGGCCGTGCAGCACCCGCTCATCGTCCAGCACATCGCGCACGGCACGAGCGACGACGGCGCCCTGTGGCTCGCGATGGAGTGGCTCGACGGCATCACGCTCGACGCGCGCCTCCAGGAGGGGCCGCTCCCCGTCGCCGACGCGCTGCTCGTCGCGCACCAGATCGCGGAGGCGCTCGCCGCGGTGCACGCGCTCGGGATCACGCACCGCGACCTCAAGCCGAGCAACGTGCTCCTCCGCGACGGCAGGGTCGACGGCGTGGTCCTGCTCGATTTCGGCGTCGCGCGGGCGGCCGCGTCGACCACCCTCGTCACGGAGGCCAGCTCGCTCGTCGGGTCGCTCGGCTACGTCGCGCCCGAGCAGGCGCGCGGCGACGCCGAGGTCGACGCGCGCGCCGACGTCTTCGCGCTCGGGGTGCTGCTCTTCGAGAGCATCGCCGGGCAGCGCCCCTTCGCGGCCGACGACCCGCTCGCGGAGATGTGCCGCATTCTCCTCGAGGAGGCGCCGCGCCTCGCCGATCGACGCCCCGAGGTGCCGCCCTCGCTCGACGAGCTCGTCGCGCGCCTCCTGGCGAAGGACCCGGCCGCGCGCCCCGAAGGCGGCCGCGCGGCGGCGGCCGCGCTCGCGGAGATGCGCGCCCTGCTCGCGCGCTCGCCCGGCGAGGGCGGGGACGGCGCGCCGGCGTCGGTCACGGGCGACGAGCGGCGGCTCATCAGCGTCGTCCTCGTCGACGTGGGCGCCGCCGACCCCGAGCCGGCGAGCGATCGAGGCGTCGAGCGCGTCGTCTCGGACGTCGCGGAGGCGTTCGGCGGCGAGCGCGTGCGGCTCGCCGGCGGCACGCGGATGGTGCTCCTGTCCTCGCACGCCGACGAGGCGTTCACCGGCCGCGGCGGCTCCGGCCCGATGGTCGCCTTCGACCTCGCGGCGCGCGCCGCGCAGTGCGCCCTCGCGATGAAGGCGCGCCTGCCCGGGCGCCCGGTCGCGCTCGCCACGGGCCGCGCGCAGGTGGGCGAGCGCCTGCCCGCGGGCGACGTCATCGACCGCGCGGTCGCCCGGCTGCGCGAGGCCGGGGACGACGTGTGCATCGACGAGGTCACGGCGGGGCTCGCGGCCCCGCGCTTCGAGGTGATCGGCGACGGCCCGTCGTTCCTGCTGAAGGGCGAGCGCGACGGCACGGAGCCGGATCGCACGCTCCTCGGGCGCGTCACCGCGTTCGTCGGGCGCGACCGTGAGCTCGCGATGCTGCGCGGCCTCTTCGAGCAGAGCGCCGACGAGCCCGTGGCGCGCGCCGCGCTGGTGCTCGGCGAGGCGGGCATCGGCAAGACGCGCCTGCGCTGCGAGCTCGTCCGTGTCGTGCGCGAGGTCGACGCGCGCGCGTCGGTCTACGTGGCGCGCGGCGACCCGATCGGCGCGGGGGCGCCGTTCGGCATGCTGGGCGAGATCGTCCTCGCGGCGGCCGGCTGCCTGCCCGGCGAGGCGATCGAGGCCCGGCGCGGCAAGATCCGCGAGCACGTGGCGCGCGCCGTACCGGCCGCGGACGCGCGGCGCATCGCGTGGTTCCTCGGCGAGATCGCGGGCACGCCGCTCGACGATCCGGATCCGGAGCTCGACCTCGCCCGGGGGGACGCGGTCCTCCTGGGCGAGCAGGCGCGCCGCGCCGTGCTCGACTGGCTCGCCGCGCGGTGCGGCGAGGGGCCGGTCGTCGTGGTGCTCGAGGACATGCACTGGAGCGATCACGCCTCGGTCTCGGTGCTGGACGAGGCGCTGCAGGCGCTCTCGGATCGCCCGCTCCTCGTGCTCGGCTTCGCGCGCCACAGCGTGATGGAGACGTTCCCCGGGCTGTGGGTTCCGCGCGGCGTGCAGCACATCAAGCTCGGCGCGCTCAGCCCGCGGGCGGCCGAGCGGCTCGTCCGCAGCGTGTTCGGGGACGAGCTCGCGCGGTCCGAGGCGGCGCGGCTCGTCGAGCACGCGGACGGCCACCCGTTCTTCCTCGAGGAGCTGATGCGCGCGCGCGCCGAGGGCCGGGGCGACCTGCCGCCCACGGTGGTGGCGCTGATGCACACGCGGATCGAGGCGCTGCCGGCCGAGGCGAGGCGCACGCTGCGCGCGGCGAGCCTGTTCGGCGGCAGCTTCTGGCCGGAGGGGGTGCGCCAGCTGCTCGGCGCCGGCACGTCGGCCGAGTCGCTCGATCGCTGGCTGAAGAGCCTGCTGTCGGAGGAGCTCGTCGCCCGGCGGGGCGTGTCGCGCTACCCCGGGCACGAGGAGCTCACGTTCCGTCACGCCCTCGTGCGCGACGCCGCCTACGGGATGCTCACGGACGGCGATCGCGCCGCCGGCCACCGTGCGGCCGCGCGCTGGCTGCGCTCGGTGGGTGAGACCGACGAGCGGGTGCTGGCCGAGCACGTCGAGCGGAGCGACGAGCCCGAGCGGGCGGGCGGCGGGGCGCTCGCCGCCCGCGGCCCGGCGCAAGCGTGAGAGCGCGGCAGCGAGCAGCAGCAGAAGGACGAAAAGGACGAACGAAGGCGACGGCGCGTAAAATGGCCGGGTTGATGGATTTCCATTGACGTGATAACTGACCGCCCAGAGTATCGAGCATGGATTCGTCGGGTCTGGGCACTGTCGGTCCCTACGAGCTGCTTGTGCAGCTCGCTGTGGGTGGCATGGCCGAGGTCTACATCGCCCGTCGCGCCCGCGCGGCGGCCGTCGAGGGGGCGGGCGGCGGGAGCGGGGAGGACGCGGAGATCGAGCGCGAGCCGCTCGTCGCGGTGAAGAGGATCCGCGCCGATCTACGGTACGAGTCGGTGTATGCGGCGATGCTCTTCGACGAGGCGGGCATCGCGTCGCGCGTCGCGAGCCCGAATTTCGTGCCGGTCCTCGATTGCGGTCTGGGCGAGGGGGGCGCGCCCTATATCGCAATGGAGCTCGTCGTGGGGGTGACGCTGAAACACCTCACCCGACCTCCCGAGCTGATCGGGGTCGGCGACGCGCTCGATCTCATCGCGCAGGCGGCCGAGGGGCTGCATGCGGCGCACGAGGCGCGCGACAGCTCGGGGGAGCTGCTCCAGGTGATCCACCGGGACATCTCGCCGTCGAACGTCCTTGTCGGCGTGGACGGGCGGGCGTCCATCTGCGATCTCGGGCTCGCGTACGCCCTTCGCCGCACGACGCGGACGAAGACCGGGACGGTGAAGGGGAAGCTGAGCTATCTCTCGCCGGAGCAGGCGCACGCGCGGCCGCTGGATCGGCGCTCGGACGTGTTCTCTCTCGGGGTCGTGGCGTGGGAGGTGCTGGCGGGCAGGCGCCTGTTCGTCGGCAGCAGCATGCTGTCGATCCTCCACGCCGTGCTGGGGCGCGAGGTGCCGCCGCTCTCGAGGGAGCGCGAGGGCGTGGGTCAGGCGGTCACGGCCGCCGTGGCGCGGGCGCTCGAGCGCGATCGCGACGCGCGCTGGCCGACGGCGGCGGACTTCGCGCGGGCGCTCCGCGACGCGGCCGAGCGCGAGGGGCACGCGGCGTCGCGCGGGGCCATCGGCGCGCGGGTCACCGAGCTCCTCCCGGTGCCGCTGAAGCCGCTGGCGCCGTCTTATGCCCCCGGCGGGCCGCTCGTCACGCCGGAGATCATCGCCGCCCTGCGGTCGATGCACGTGGCGGGGGTGGTGGGCGAGAGGGACTCCAGCGGGATGCTGGCGCCGCGGCGCCCCTCGCAGGGCTGAGCGCCTTGAGCGGCCGACGCCCGGCCAGCAAATTGTGAGCGTTCACATATTCGAGGTCGAACAAAATGAACCGCGTGCGGCTGCCCTCGATCGCGGTCCTGACCGAGCGTCGCCGGAGCGCGCTCCAGACGTCGCGCACACGAGGCGCCAGCCGTCGATGCGCTGATCAGCATCGAGTTCGTCGGTCCGGCGACGACCTCGGTCCAGCGCCCGCCCGCTTGACGCGGCGCTCCGGAGGAGCCCTGTCCTCCCTCGGGATCGAGGATACGCGAGGGCCGACGGATGGCAGTTGACACCGCTTATGTGATCGTTCACATTGCGGCCAGGGGTATCCTTTCGCTTCGTTACGAACGGGTCGTCATGCGCACCGTGACCTCCGTCATCGGGTTGATCTTGGCGCCGGTTCCGCTCGTTCGGTCGTCGCGGAAGCGATGCCGATCGACGGTGTTCGGCTCCCAGTGAACGAGTTCATGAGAGTCAGAATCGGTGCGCCGGGTGGGCAGTACAGGGTGGAGGCGGAGCCGAGAACGAGAGCAGATCCACCGCCACCGTCAAAAGATTCATCTATCGCGACACGGGCGAGGGTAACACCAGGTCCCGCCTACACTCCACTCAGCGTGCCCACAGCGGGCGAAGAGAGAGAACCATGTCTAGGCCCTCAGAACATGAGCGGGCGCGTCCTCTCACAGGCTCTCGGTCAGCTGTTTCTATAGCGTTGATCCTGGCCAGTGGCTGCACGGGAAACCTGGGCGAGACTCGCACCAACGACTCCACGGACGATCCCACCAGGGACGATCCCACCACGGTGGACCCGCGCGCTTGCGAGGACGGCGCGGTGCACCCCGGGCGAGCGCCGCTGCGGCGGCTGACGCGCTTCGAGTACAACAAGACGGTTCGCGACCTCTTCGGTGACACGACCGAGCCAGCCTTTTCGCTGCCGAGCGAGGATGTCGGAAACGGCTTTGGCAATGACGCGGACGCGCTGTCGGTCTCGAGCCTGCTGGCCGAGCAGCTGAGCACCGTCGCGGAGGGCGTCGCCCGGCGCGCGACCGCCACCCGGGAGGCGCTCGCGAAGCTCGCCCCTTGCGCGGGCGATGTGAGCGCGGAGAGCGAGGAAGCGTGCGCGCGCACCCTCGTCGAGCGGATCGCGCCGCTCGCTTATCGAAGGCCGCTCGCCGCCGGCGAGGCGGACGAGCTCCTCGCGCTGTACAGCGTCGGGCGGATGGATGCGACGTTCGACGCCGGCATCGCGACGGTGATCGAGGCGCTGCTTCAATCGCCGGATTTTCTCTACCGCATCGAATGGGGCACCTCCGACCCGGAGCACCCCGAGCTTCGCCGGCCCACGGGCGACGAGATGGCGACGCGGCTCTCGTACCTGCTCTGGGGCACGATGCCGGACGAGGAGCTACGCATCGCGGCGCGGGCAGGTGAGCTCTCGACGAAGGAGGGCGTGCGCGCGCAAGCCGAGCACATGCTCGAAGACCCTCGGGCTCGGACCACGATCCGGTTCTTCTTCGACAACCTGCTCCCCATCAGCAACCTCGCGGATCTCGAGCGGAACGCGGAGGCGTTCCCGACCTTCTCTCGAGCGATCGGCGCGCTCATGCGTGAGGAGACGCAGCGGTTCCTCGAGCACGAGATCTTCGAGGGGACCGGCACCTGGGCGTCCATCTTGACAGCGCCGTACACGTTCATGAATGGACCTCTCGCGGCGTTCTACGGCGTCTCCGGCGTGACGGGCGACGAGTTTCAACAGGTGCAGCTCGACACGACCCAGCGCCTCGGGCTCCTCACCCAGGCGGGGGTGATGGCCGGGACGACGCACTCGAACACCACGAACCCCGTGGTCCGCGGCTCGTTCGTGCTCCAGAAGCTGATGTGTGAGAAGATCCCGCTCCCCACCGGCGACATCCTGGAGCGGGTGAAGCCGCCGGATCCGTACACCGGCGCGACGGCGCGGGAGCGCTTCAGCCAGCACAGCCAGGATCCGGTCTGCGTGACGTGCCACCAGTACATGGATCCGGTCGGCTTCACGTTCGAGAACTACGACGCTGTCGGGCTGTTCCGCGCGACAGAGAACGACGTCACGATCGACGCGAGCGGCTCGCTCCCGGGCACGCCGGGCACGGTGAGCGGTCCGACCGAGCTGGTGAAGAAGCTCGCCGAGGCCGAACAGGTGCATGGCTGCTTCGCGACGCGCTGGGCCGAGTACGGCTACGGTCTCACCCTGCGCGCCGAGGACGCTTGCACGAAGCAGGCGATATCGACCGCTTTCAAGGCGTCCGGGTACAACGTGAAGCAGCTCCTCATCGAGCTCACACAGACGGATGCTTTCCACTACATCACGGTTGCCCGCTAGGAGTGATGGTCATGCCCAAGTTTCGTTTGAGCCGACGTGCCATGCTGCGCGGTGCTGGCGCCATCGCCATCGCGCTCCCCTGGCTGGAGATCATGGGCCCCGAACGCACGGCGCGCGCGCAACCCGCCCCCGCCAAGCGTTTCCTTGCCATCTACACGCCGGGCGGGACCGTGATCGATCGCTGGCGGCCGACCGGCAGCGAGACGAGCTTCACCCTGGGCCCCATCCTGTCGCCGCTCGCGCCGGTGCAGGACCGGCTGCTCGTCGTCGACGGCCTCGACATGAAGAGCGCGCGCGGTGAGCAGCACCAGAGCGGCATCATCGCCTGGCTCACGGGCAGCCCTCAGGAGGGCTCCCCGAACGGCGGTTACGGGAACGGGCCGTCCGTCGATCAGGTGATCGCCTCCCAGATCTCCGCCGGTATCAAGGCGAAGGCGAGCATCCAGATCGCGGTGCGCTGGGCGACGGGCAAGTCCCACGGCCTGCTGTCGCCGATGAACGCCGCGAACTTCGAGAACGCCGCGCCGTTCAAGCCGATCCCGCCGCGCCTCGATCCGATGGAGATCTTCACCGAGCTCTTCGGCTCGCTGGATCCCAGCGCCGGCAACGAAGCCGCCCGCCGCCTCGCGCGAAAGAGATCGATCCTCGACTTCCTCGACGGGCGCTACTCCGCCCTGTCCGCGCGGCTCGGCGCCGCCGACAGGCAGAAGATCGACCAGCACCTGACGAAGATCCGCGAGATCGAGATGAGCCTCAACAACGTGCCGGTCGAGACGAGCGCGTGCAAGGCGCCGGAGAGGGTCGACACGTCCGACTACAACCCGCGCACGGGGCTCAACTCTTCCGACACCGGCTCGATCAAGGACACCTCGACCGACGCGGCGATCCCCAAGGTCGGTAAGCTCATGATGGACATGCTGGTGATGTCGCTCGCCTGCGACATCACCGCCGTCGGCACGCTGCAGTGGAGCGACACCGAGGCGAAGCACACCTTCCCCTGGCTCAACTTGACCGAGCACCACCATTTCTACCAGCACGACGGCGGCTTCAGGCCGGACGAGTGCGAGCGCATTTGCAACTGGTATTCGAAACAGCACCTCTACCTCCTGCAGGAGATGGAGAAGGTCGACATGGGTGGACACTCGCTGCTCGACGAGAGCGTCGTCTTCTTCGGGTCCGAGCTCTCGGATCCGCCGAGTCACACCAAGACGAACATGCCGTTCCTGCTGGCCGGCGGCGGCGGAGGCCTGCGCACCGGACGCTGGGTCCGGTACCCGAACCGCCCGCACAACGATCTGCTCGTCTCGATCTTGAACCTGTTCGGCGACGACCGGACAACGTTCGGCGACCCGCGGCACTGCACCGGGCCGCTCACGAACCTGACGTAGCCATCCTGAGGGCGGAGCGCCGGCTGGCTTTCTTTGCCATGCCGCCGGGGCGCGCTTCACCGGGCAACGCGCGAGCGCGCCGTGGGGCGCAGCGCGTGGGCGATGCCGCTCTGCAAGGTGCCCAGCGTGACGATGCCGGAGAGGTCTGCGCCGAGCTCGATCAGGGCCCTCGCCACCTCCGGGCGGATGCCCGTGAGCACCACGCGCGCGCCGAGCATCTGGGCGGCGCGTGCGGTCCGCGTCAGCGCGTCAGCGACGAGCGCGTCGACGGCGCGCACGCCTGTGATGTCCAGGAGCGCGGTGTGGGCGCGCTGGCGGCTGATCCCGTCGAGCAGCGTCTCCATGATCTGCCCCGCGCGCGCACCGTCCACCGTCCCGATGAGCGGCATGGCCAGGACGCCGTCGGCGAGCGGGATGAGCGGCGTCGACAGCTCCCGGAGTGCCTCCTGCTGTGCGGCGATGATCTGCTCCTGCAGCGCGGCCCGCTCCGCCTCCGCGCGCCTCAGGTCGGTGTCCTCTCGCACGACGCCGCCGACGCCGATCGGCTCGCCGCGCTCGTCGCGAACCGGGAACTTGACCGTGAAGAAATAGTAATTCTGGCTGCCGTAGTCCAGGACCTCTTCGTACTGCAACGCCCGGCCGCTCGCGAGCACCTCGCGTTCCTTCGCCACGATCATCTCGGCCACGCCGGGCGGCGTGGCGCCGAACTCATGCTCGTCCTTGCCGAGAAACTCGATGACGTGCCGCCCGATAGCGCGCGCATAATGGCGGTTGAGGAACACGTAGCGCCCCTCCGCGTCCTTGATGAACATGACGTTCGGCGAGTTGTCAACGAGCTGCAGGACCATCTGATAGCGCTCGTGCAGCAGGCGCTCTCGCTGCCGCGGATCGTCGCCTTCGTCCACGATGGCCGCGATCTCTCGCACCTCGCCTCGCCCGTCGCGCAGCACGGCGTAGGTCCACCGGCAGGTGATCGCGTCTCCCTCTCTCGTCCTGCCCGCGCTCGTGGTCGTCGCGAAGAGGCTCTCGCCAGGATCGTGGTTGAACGCCCGCACCTCCTCGGGCGAAACCGGATCCCCGGCCACGAGGTCGGAGAGCCGGCGGCCCACGGCCTCGCCCTCGCTCCAGCCGAAGAGGCACCCGGCGGCGTCGTTCCAGCGCGTCACGGTGCCATCCAGGCGCCAGTGGATCAGCGCCGGCACCTGCGTGGCGCCCCGCGCGAACGGAGGGTCGAGGTACACCGCTGCCGCGCTGACCAACCCCCTCTCGCGCCCGATCTCGCCGCGCCGACTGGCCAGCTCATTCTCCAGCTCCTCGACGCGCGCGCGCAGCGCCCCGCACTCTGCCTTGTAGTCAATGCCGTCATCGATGTGCACGGACACCCCACCCGGAGCGGGGGTCCCGTCGAGCTGGCGATGCCCGCCCGCCGTGCTCCCTGCATCCGCGCCCGCGCGCCCGCGCGGTCCGGATGTCCGCTCGCCCCTGTCGCGACTCATACTCGCTCCTCCGCGCGCTGATCCAAGAGCGCGTCGCCCGTAGTGTAACGGTTCTGCAAGTCGAGGTCTCACTAGAAATCTGACCAGGTCCGCCGCGAGCGCGCGCCTGCCGCCGCCCGCGGTGGCGATGGCCCAGCGCGAGCGCCCCCACCACCGAGCTGGGCCTGTAATCGAGCCGCCGGAGCGGATCACGTCAAAACGCGTGCAGCCGGTCGGGCCTGCCTTGACATTCCAAATGTGAACGTTCACATTGCGCGGAACGGGGTCACGACGCGCGTCCGCGCGTCCGCGCGTCCGCAGGAACACGGTGGATGCCGTCGGCTCCAGGTTCCCGCAGGTTGACCCTCTGTCATGGCCCACACGCTACAGAAGAGGTTAGGAATGCGTGCGAAGAGGATAGATATGCGTTGGCTCGGCATCTCTTCGTTTGCCGCCCTGTTCGCGGCGTGTTCCGGCGACGACCTCGGCCCAACGCCGGAAGGAAATGACGGCGGCAGCTCTGGCGACACCACAACCGTGGTGACGGGCAGTGGCGGCGCAGCGCCGATGCCGGTGACAGGAGCCACGAGCGGCGGCTCCACGAGCAGCGGCTCCACGAGCAGCAGCTCCATGAGCGGCCCGGGCGGGGACGCCACGGCCGGCAGCGGCGGTTCGGGCGAAGCTGACCCGAACATGATCACCGCCCCGGAAGGCAAGATCCCGAACATGCCAATGCCGGCGAACAAGGTCAACCTGCCGCGTCAAAACTGGCGAGACGGCCTTGTGTCGCCGACGCTCGAGAAGGACCACCACCAGAACCAGCCGATCGTCGTCAACGGCTACGTTCAAGGCGCCGGCAACGCCGAGATCGTCTTCTACGACATCGCCGATCCGACCCATCCGAAGATGCTCTCGCGCATCCAGAGCCCTGGCTTCGATCCCAGGGGAGGGCCCAAGGGCGTCGGCGAGGCGGAGTCGCACCAGACCTCGCTCGCCCGGTACGACAACAAGTTCTACCAGGTCACCACCGCGGGCGCCGGCGTCGACATCTGGGACGTCACTGACGCCCACGCGCCTCGTCACGTGACGCTCGTCCGGCTCGAGGGCATCAACTATGGGGACTTCACCGACTCCGTGTGGGGCATGTACTGGCAGGGCAGCGTCATCTACATCGGCGGCACCAACACGGGCCTACACATCCTGGACGCAGCGGATCCCGAGAACGTGCGGTTCGTCAAGAAGATCCCGATCTCGCAGTTCGGCGGTGTAAGCGCCGGTCCGCTGTGGGCCGTCGGCAATACGCTCGTCATCACGACGCCCAAGGACAACGGCGGCATCGCGACGATGGACATCAGCGATCCGATGAACCCGGTCGCGCTCGACTTCATCACCCCGAGCAAGAGCTACATCTGCGGCCTGTACGGCAAGCACGTCTACGTGCAGTCGCCGCTGCGCGTGTGGGACGTGCTGACCGATCCCACCGACATCGGCTCGGCCAATTCACCCCTCGCCACGCTGCCCGACTCGGCGTTCAGGGCCAAGGGCTACCCCGCCGGATCCGAGTACGTGAGCTTCTCCGACGGCCACCTGTTCCTGGGTCACCTGCGGCCAGATGCCGGCGTCTCCAAGATCGACGTGCACGACATCCAGCGGATGTCGATCGAGAATCGCATCTGGGGCCGGCTCGAGTTCGAGAACGGCGACGACCAGTTCTCGATCCCGGTCGGCAGCCTGCTGGTGTTGGCCGACGACGAGCTGCCCTACCGCGGCATGGTCATCGCCGCGCACTCCACGGATCCGGACACCACGCCCCCGGCGGTGGACACGGTGCTGCCGAAGAGCGGGGCGACGGGTGCGTCCAGGAAGTCGCGCATCGGTCTCAGCCTCACCGACAACATCGAGCTCGCCACGGTTCACCCGGGCAGCTTCATCGTCCGACCGGCGGGCGGCGCGCCGGTGAAGGGCAAGTTCGGCCTGTACATGAGCATCGTAAACTTTGACCCCGATGAGGACCTGATGCCGAACACCCTCTACGAGGTCGTCCTGCCGAAGGACGGCATGAAGGATCTCGTCGGCAACGGCATCGCGGCCGAGTTCAAGTCGACGTTCACGACGGGTCCCTGAGCCATGCGCTCGCTGCCGAAGCTCCTCGGCCTGCTCGGAGGCATCTGTGGGGTGGCGGCCTGGACGCCCGAGGCACGCGCCGTCACGGCCACCGTCGCCGAGCGCGTGCCCTCGCTCCTCGGCGAGGCCGTCACGTTCGACCTGACGGTCGGCGACGCAGTCGGCCCCGTGCAGGTGCGCTGGGACATGGGGGACGAGACACGCACCGAGTTCACGGTCGGCGACGTGCAGCAGGTTCACACGTACGCTGCTCCCGGTCACTACCCGGTGCTGGCGACGGTCAAAGACGACGTCGGGTTCACCAGCGTCGCGTTCGTGCACACGGTGCACCGGCCGCTCGTCACGGGCAGCGCGGCGGGCTCGACCGATCTGGTCTACGACCAGCCGAACGCGAGGATCTACACGGCCAACTACGAGAACGACAGCGTGAGCGTGTTCGATGCGAACGCGTTGACCAGGCTCGCGGAGGTGCCAGTGCTGCGCGGCCCGGTCGGGCTCGCGCTCACGGCGCAAGGCAAGCTGTGGGTGCTGCACCGCGACGCGCACTCTCTCTCCATCATCGACACCGCGTCGTTGACGGCGGAGCGCGAGGTCATGCTGCCGTACGCGTCGCAGCCGATGGGCCTCGCGATCAGCCCGACCGGGGACGCCGCCTACGTGACGCTGATGGCGGTCGGCGAGCTGCTGAAGCTGGACGTGGCGAGCGGCGCCGTCGTGGCCGAGCTGGTGCTGGGCGGCACGCCGCGAGGCGTCTCGGTGTCGCACGACGGCTCGCAGATCTACGTCACGCGCTTCATCTCCGAGGACAGTCACGGCGAGGTGGCGCGCGTCGACGCGGCGACCTTCCAGGTGAGCACGCGCTTCGAGCTCGCGGCGGACACCACGACGGAGGACACGGATCAACAAGGGCGTGGCCTGCCGAACTACCTGTTTTCGGTGGGGCTCTCGCCCGACGGCTTGTTCGCGTGGGTGCCGGGCAAGAAGGACAACGTCTTTCGTGGTCCATCTCGCGATCAGCTCGCGCTCACCGACGACAACACGGTGCGGCCGCTCGTGGCGCTGCTGAACCTGGCGGAGGGCGTCGAGGATGTCGCGCGGCGCATCGATCTGGACGATCGCAACCTACCCAACCAGGTCGTGTTCACGCCGCTCGGCGACTATGCGTTCGTCAGCGTGGCCGGCTCGGCCCTGGTGGAGGTTCGCGAAGCCTACACGGGCGAGTTCGTGACCGCGCTGAAAGAGACGGGCTTTGCTCCGCGCGGCCTGGCTCTGACCGAGACCGACAAGCTGTTCGTGCACGCATCGCTCAGCCGTACGGTGGCGGTCTACGACGTCGCCGACATCGTCAGCTCGCATGACCTCATCACCAAGAAGCTGGCCGACATTCCGACCGTCGCTGCGGAGAGGCTGGACGCGCAGGTCTTGCGCGGAAAGCAGCTGTTCTTCAACTCGGCGGACGTGCGCATGAGCGATCAGGGCTACATCAGCTGCGCGTCGTGTCACTTCGACGGCGCGGACGACGGGCGAGTCTGGGACTTCGGCAGCGTGGGGGAGGGGCTTCGCAACACCGTCTCGCTGGTCGGACGGCGCGGCACGGGCCACGGCAACGTCAACTGGAGCGGCAGCTTCGACGAGATCCAGGACGCTGACGACAACATCCGCGACCTGTTCGGCGGCAAGGGTTTCCTCAGCGCCGAGCAGCTCGCCGCGGGGACCGTCGCCACGCCGCGTGGCGACAAGAAGGCCGGCCTGAGCCCCGAGCTCGATGCGCTGGCGGCATTCCTCGGCTCGCTCGACACGCACCGCCCGAGCCCCTTTCGCAACGCCGACGGCTCGTTCACCGAAGACGGCGTCGCGGGTCGCGCCATCTTCCAGCGCCTGGGTTGTGGCTTCTGCCACACGGGTCCCGACGGGACCGACAGCGCGCGTGGCAAGCTGCACGACGTCGGCACCGTGAAGCCGTCTTCCGGCATGCGCGCCGGGGAGCCGCTGTTCGGCATCGACACGCCGACGTTGAACGGCGTGTGGGAGACGGCGCCGTACTTGCACGACGGCTCCGCGCCGACGCTGCGCGACGTCCTCGTCACGGCCAATCCCGAAGATCGCCACGCCTTCACCAGCGCGCTCAGCGAAGCTGAGCTCGGGCAGCTCATCGCCTACGTGCAGCAGCTGGACGGCACCGTCGACCCGGATCCGAACGAGGGTGACGGCGCGGGCCAGGGGCCGAGCGAGCGCCGTGGCTGCAGCGTGACGGGCGGGCAGGGCGACCGTCACGCGCCGCTCCTGGCGTTCGCGCTCATGGCCGGGTTGATGACGTTCGGCGCCCGCCGAAGGAGGTTCGCGTGAGACGCCTGCCGAGCCTGTGCCTTGTTTCGCTGCTGCTCGCGGCGTGCATCGGCGACATCGGCGACATCGCCGAGGGCGCCGTCACGGACCAGGCGATGACCGATTGGGACGCGCTGCCGCCCGTGAGCGCTCCCGACCCGGAGCTGCGGGGCCTACCCAGCCGCGAGGCGCAGTACCGCGCGCTCTGCGCGACGCCGCGCGGCGACAGCTTCTGGCAGGCGGTGTGCGCCACGCCGCGGCCGAGCATCACCGACTTCGCCAGCTTGCTCAGCGCGGCGAAGCTCGACGAAAATCGCGCCTTCGCTCTCACCGGCAACTCCACCTCGCTCGTGAAGAAGGCCGTCTCCGCCATCAATCCGCGCCTCATCATCTTTCCGCGCGTGACCGAGATGCGCGAAAAGCCGGCTGAAATGACCGCGGTCGCCTTCGTTCGCGGTGAGCCCTTCGTCGAGGTCGTGAGCCGCGACCTCTCGAGCGGTGACTACAATTTCTACCTGTTCACGTTCGAGCGGCAGTGTGACTACGACGCTGGCTGCGATCTCGCGAGCCTGCTCACCGAAGAGATCGAGCACGGCTGGACCGCGTTCAGCGTTTACAGCGAGGAAGACGTCGAAAATACGTCGTTCGACTGTCGCTCGTGCCACCAGCCCGACGGCTACGGCACGAGGAAGATCTTGCGCATGCAGGAGCTGGAGAACCCCTGGCTGCACTGGTTCCCGCAGCGGTTCGTGCAGCGCACGGAGTCCGATCGGGTGCTCACGCCGCAGTTCCTGGGAGCCCACGCGCTCGACGCGCAGTACGGCGGCGTCCCCATCGCGACGATCCAGCATGCCATCGACGAGGGAAGCGGCGCGCAGCTCGAGGCGTTGCTCGTCGCCGAGGGCCAGGCGTCGCAGCCGAACGCGTTCGACCCGCGCATCGAGGCCGAGGTCAAGGCCAGCTCGTCGAGCCCGACCTGGGAGAAGCAGTTCGCCGTGTCGTTGGCGGGTGATTCGATCCCGGTGCCTTACCCGCTCGCTGACGTGACGGATCCTGCGCTCCGCGCGGCGCGGACCACCTCCTACCTCGACGTGGTGACGGGCGCAGCCCCGCGACAATCCCTGCTCGATTTGCGCGACATCTTCTCCGCAGACGCGAAGGTGAAGGTCGGCCTGGTGCCGAGGCCGGGGGCGAGCGGGCGCACCGTGCTCACGCAGCTCTGCTCGCGCTGCCACGACGGTCGCGGGAACCCGGCGCTGAGCCGCGCCGCGTTCAACGTGAAGAACCTGGACGGCATGTCGCGAGAAATCAAGGACCGGGCCATCGCTCGCTTGCAGGAGCCCGTGACCTCGCCGCTGCGCATGCCGCCCTGGCGCGCCGCCGACGCTCTGCCACCCGCGGAGCTTGCCGCGGCCATCGAGGCGCTGCGCAAGTAGCGCTGTCCACTCGAGATCCGGCTCGACGATCCGGTTCGCGACAAGGTGGTTGGGACCGCCGTCGTGCCGAGCACGGGCGACGTGTACGCCTACGCCACCGCGACCGCCGATCTCGACGGCGCTCATGGGCGACGCGACGTCTACCGTGTCGCTACTGGGTCGCGCCGATCATGTCGAGGAAGGCGTTGTACTCGTCGACCTTGTCCCACGGGACCACGTCGAGGCCGACGTTGAACCGGCTCTCGCCGTCCATCTGCGGGGCGAGGACCTTCGTTGTCGCTTCGAGGCCGATGGTCTTGATGCCGTAGAGGATGTAGGGCACGAGGTACCCCGCGTAGTACTGCCGCTGGGTGTGCGTCGCCTTGATGAGCCCCTGGCGCATGTACTCGACGGTCTTCAGATTGTAGTCGAAGGCGACGACGGGGAGATCCGGCTGCCCTGCGGCCTCCACGGCCATCGCGCACCGGTACGAGATGTCGTGCAGGCCGAGCAACCCCACGACGGGCGGGTCCGCGGCCTCGATCAGGGCGTTCATCCCTTCGACGTCCTGGACCTCCCCGTTCGGGCCCCAGGTGACCTGACGCACCACGACCGTGTAATCGGCCTTCTCGAGGACGCTCCGAGCCCCCAGCATCCGGTTCAATCCGTCGACCCAGGACGGGTCGGCGTTGCCGTGGATGACCACCGTCCCCGGCCCCGGGGGCAGCAGCGCGCGCAGGGTCTCTCCTGCCGTGACGCCGGCCGATTGGCTGACGGTTCCGACATAGATGGAACGTTTCGAGTCCTCGGCGTCGGTGTCGAGCGTCACCACAGGGACCCCGTCGGCGACGGCCTCCTCGATGCCGGCCGCGATGGCGTCGCCGAAAGGCGAGACCCCGATCCCTTCGGCGCCGTCCGCCACCGCCTGTCCAATCTGCTCCACCTGGGCCTCCGCCCTCTGCTGCTGATCGCTCCCCTGTCCACTGGGCCCGACCACGTTCCCCGTGACCCCGAGCTCGCCCATGGCTCGGTTCGCCCCGGTGGTGACCGGCGTGAAGAACCCGCCGAGGGACTTCAGCAGGATCGCCATCTGCATCGGCTCGACGGATCCCTTGTTGATATCGGCGACGAGCGCGTCGAGCGTCGCCTCGATCTCCTTTGCGGTGAACTCGCTCATGGGCGTCGGCGCGCGCTTGATGGGCGAGACCTGCTCGCCCTCGCCGAGGGGTTCGCCCGATCCACATGCCGCTGTCATCAGCGCGAGCCCGAATGCCGCCACCCAGCGTCGTCCAATCCTTGTCATGAGACCCCCTTTGTGATCTGTGGTTCGTCCGGTCGTGCCCCGTATCCTCGCGCGAAGCTCGATCTCTAAGCGGGCTCATCACCCGGGAAAGCAGTTGACCGCGACGGGGGCGACATCGACGAAGGCGTCGCCGTCGCCGGTCCACAGCTGCATGAAGTCATCAAGAGCCCGGTCTCCAGCCAGCGCATGCGTCGTCCGCGAGGCGCGTAGCACACGCCGGCACGACGGAAGCGATGCGGCGCGGCAAGCATCCGAAGGTACATTCTTCCCCCGCGAGATACGCCATCACATCGAGCTCCGCTCTGTCAAGGACACATGAGCGCAAACGACAAATCCTGGAGCAACGACTCCCACGCTGATGCAATGCAGAACACGCACCGACCCATGCCGCTTCTCACCCACCCTGATCTTTGTCCGTCGATCGCGGTGTTCAGGCCGAGAGGTGAGCGCATGCGCGAGGGCGGAGGAGCCCCTGAGCGCGGCGCTGGAGAGGCGCGCAGCGTCGGGCGGGCGAGGTGAGCGTCAGAGATACATGCGAGCCGCCGGCGCGGCGGCCCCGCGCGCCCGGCTCACCGCCCAGGCGCGCCGCAGATGCGGTGAACCAGCTCGAGCAGGGGCTCGCTTTGGAGCGGCTTCTTCAGGAGCCCCGCGACGCAGAGCCGCGACGCGGCGCCCACACCGATGGGACCGATCCGAGTACGACGCACGGGCTCGCCGATCATGGGCCTCGAGCCGGAGCCATTCTCCAGCGAGGCTCACCGCCCGGCGATGCCGCTCAGGCGAGCATGCCGTCGATGGGCCCGGAGCCCTGACCCTCACCGAAGTTCTCCGTCCACTCGGTCTTGTCCCGAACGGCGGCGGCGATGAGGCCGTTGAAGAGGCGGTTGTTCGTGACGTTTCCGGCGTCGATGAACTCCCCCTGCTTCAGGTAGCCGCCGCCGCTTCCGGCGATGATCGTCGGCACGTTGCGGAAGCTGTGCGACGGGCCGTCCGCCACGTGGTTCGTCCACATGACGATGGACTTGTCGAACAGGCCGCGCGCCTTGAACTGATCGAGGCCGTGGAGCAGCGTCTGCATGCGGAGCACGTCGATCTCGGCGTGTGCTTGCTCGGCCGTCGGGTTGTTGCCCGAAGACGCGTCCGATTGCACACGATGGCTGAGGTGGTGGAAGGGCCAGCCGAGCCCCGCGTTCGCCGGCACCGCATACTTCGTTTGATCCGTGCCGTCGCCGTGCTGCAGCGTCGCCACGCGGTTGAAGTTGCAGGCGAATGCCAGCGCCACGAGCTCGAGGTGGAGCTTCGCGACGTCTTCTATCATGCCGTCCGTCTTGAACGCGAAGCCGCTCTCGAGCGCCTCGAGCTTCGACGTCGTGAGCCCCGCCTGGCTGCAGGCCCCGCCCATCTCGCCCATCGTGACCTCGGTGTCGCGGATGGAGTCGAAATGCTGTTGGAGGCGCTGCTTGTCGGCGGAGCTCAGCGCCGACATGCGCATCAGGCTGTTCAGCTCCTCGCCCACGAAGTCGTTCACGCTCTTGCGGCTGCGGAGGAGCTCCTCGGCGAGCGACCCGCCGCTATCACCGCCGCTGTTCGAGAGGCCGACGAGCCTGGAGTAGAGCGTGTACGGGTTGTCGTCCGCCGAGCGCACCTGCCCGGCACCACCGCTTTTGAAAGAGATGCGCTCGGCGATGTACCCGTTCCTGCGGTTGCCGGCGTAGAGCGTGAGCGGCTCGGCACCGCCGTCGTTCACCAGCTCGGCGATCACCATGTCCGCGGACACGCCGGTCGAGGCTGCCGTCTTGCCACCGCCCTGCGACGGGCGCGCGGTGAGCGCCTGACACAGGCCCTGCGCGTGGCCGCAGTTGCTGGGGCTCGACATCGGGAAGTTGATACCGCGCATGAACAGCAGGTCCGCAGCGTGAGGCGCAAGCACGTGCGTCGCCTTGCCCGTCATGGCGGCGAGCCCGTCGGTCGTGAGCGGGCCAGTCTTGTCCGGGAAGAAGCGGTCCCCCACCACGCCGCACGCCGCCACGATGTAGAGGCTGAACACGGGCGGGCTGTCCGCGGCCCAGGCGGAGCGCGACGGCAACCCCTCGAGGAACGGAAGGGCGATGGCGACGCCGCCGGCGCGCAGGAACGCGCGCCGATTGATACCGGGCCGGCGCGCCACGTGCGGACGAGTGAGGTTCGTTACGATCTTGGAGTTCACAGCGTGCCTCCCATCCGGGTCCGGAATGCTTCGTTCTTCACGAGCTCGAGCATCATCTCTTTCACCGAGCCGTCGGCGCCACGGCTCACCTCGGCGAGCGTCTCGACGAGCGGCAAGTCCGACGGGATGACGTCGCGCTGGAGCGCGAAGCTCGCGAGCTTCTTGGCGTAGCAGAGGTGAGCCTGCTCGCTCTCCGCCATGTAGTGCATCAGCTCGCCGGCGTCCGCGAACGACCTGGCTCCTTCGGAGAAGGAATAGACACCGCTGCTGTCGATCGGCAAGCCTCCGTTCTCCTCGTCCCGATACTGCCCCATGCCGTCGAAGTGCTCGAAGGCGAAGCCGACGGGATTGATGAGCAGGTTGTGGCACGCGCCACCGCAGGCGGAGGTGAGCCGCGTGATGCGTTCACGGTTCGTCTGCCCGGGCTCGAGAGGCGGGACCGGCGGAATGTCGGGGGCCGGCGAGCCGAGCGGCGTGCACAGCACGTCGAGGTTGATGCTGACGCCGCGGTGGATCGAGTCCGACTCCTCGTTCAGAGCGTTCAGCGTCAGGTACGGGAGCTGCGAAAAGAAGCCGACGCGATCGGGACCGAGATCTCGCTCCACGACGCCGCCGCCGCCCGGCGCCAGGCCGTAGAGGCTCGCCATCCCCGGCCCCACGAAGCCCTTGGTGGACGTGAGGATGTCCTTGACACCGAGACCCTCGGTGAAGATCTTTTCGAAGAACAGGTACGCGCTCTCCTCGTACTCCGCGTTCAACGACTCCTTGTAGCTCGACACGCCGACCTTGCTGATCGTGGCGTAGCGATCGAAGTGGAGCAGCTCGCGATGGAAGTACCGCATGCCCTTGACCGCCGTGGGCTCCTCCAGCATGGACTCGGCGAGCGCGCTGATCGCTTCCGGCGTCGTGAGCGTGGACGCCTTGTCGAGCAGCTCGTCGCTCGGCGCGGCGTTGCGCAGCCAGAGCGAGAGCTTCGCCGCGATCTCGTAACCGTTGAGCGGCTTGCGATCCTCGCCGAGCTCCGTGCGGTAGAGGAAGTGCGGCGACTGCAGCAGCGTCCGAATCACGAGCTGCGCGCCCTTGGCGAACGCGCTCTTCGTGCCGGACATCGCCGTGCCGGTCTCGAAGAGCGCCGTGTACCTGGCGACCTCGGCGTCCTTCAGCGGACGGCGATACGCACGGCGCCCCACGGCTTTGATGAAGCCGGCCGCGTCCGTCTCCGGGTAAACCCTGGCGAGCGCCGCATCCGAAGCCGTCACCTCCTCGGCGAGCGCCTCCGCCGCCGATTGGTAGTCGCTCCACGAGCGCTGGTTCACGCTCAGCAGGTGCTCGTTGTTCGTGAAGTCCGTCGTGCCGGCGACGGGCTTCTCGAACGCGTCGGACAGCGACGAAGGAGCGGCGAGGTTCAGCACCACCTGCACGCTGCTCGCCCACTGCGAGTTCGTGAGGCGCACGAGCCGGTGGTACTGCGGCGCGCCCGGCATGTCGATGCCGCGCGCCACGCCGCCGGTGACGGGGCCGCTGCCGCCCGGCACGGTGCCGTCGCTCCCCTCCGGATCGCCCACGGAGCCCGTGCACCCCGCGAGCAGGAGCGCCGTGACGCAGAGCCCCGCGCCGAGCGCCCGCGCGCAGCGCGGCAAGCCGGTCGTCGAAAAAGACGGTGAGTTCATCATTGTCTCCTGACCAAGCTCGGGTGACAGAGCAGCTATTTCAGCGTAGCTACAATGCAACCCTCATCCAGAAACTGTCATGTTCATCGCAAATCGAGCGCGGCATTGGTTTGACCCGCAACGTTTGGCTCGCGACGGATCGACGCTGGACAGTTCGAGCACCACCGGAGCTCGTGAGCTCGCGCCGGAGGGAAATCGCGAGAGCTTGCGCGGTCTCCGGGGGGGCGGCGCGACAGCGGGCGACCTGCGGTGCGCCGACCCGCCGTTCGCGGCGCGCACCGCCGGGCGAACGGCATGGGTGCCGAGCTCGATCGTGTGACGAACGTCCCGCCGCGCGCGACGACCCTCCAGGGCGGAAACAAAGGAAACGGGCCGGACTTAATGTGAGCGCTCACAAGGCCAGTGTCAATTCGAATCGACCCGCCCGCGGGTATCGTCCCAGCCCGGGGGAGGATACCCGCGGGCTGGGACGGCTCCTCCGGAGCGCGGCGTCAGGAGGAGCGGGCGCGAGGCGCCGCGGGACATCCGCATCGTCGGCTTCAACGACATCCCGGACGCGACATCATTCACGCCTGCGGGAGGCACGCCTGCGGGAGGCACGCCTGCGGGAGGCACGCCTGCGGGGCTCACTCGAGCGACTGGAAGAAGCGCCAGGCTCGCCCGCCCGCGCCGGACGGTACGGAGTGACCGCCGGGGTGCGTGCAGTACACGAGCGGCAGGCCCTCCTTGCAGCCTTGATACTCGACGCACCCATTGCCGAAGTCCGCCGACGGCATCGTGGTCGCCTGGCAGCCGTTCCGGCCGCGCCAGAAGTCGCGGGTGGATTGTCCCAGCGCGGGGGTCACGGTCCCGTCGGTGTCGCCTTGCGTTTGAATCACCGCGTGCGCGGCGCCGGCGTCGCTGCACGTGGGCTGGGAGCCATTGGGGCCCCATCCGGCGACCGGAGCGAGACCGCGGAACACGGAAGAGCGCTGACACCCGAGCGTGTTCGTCATGAAACCACCTTGGCTGAACCCGACCGAGAAGACGCGCTTCGTATCCACGCAGTAGCTCGCCTTGGCATGCTCGATCATGGCATCGAAGAACGCCAGGTCGGCCTCCAAGCGCGCCGGATTGGCGCTGGGCGGCGGACCGCCCCAGTTGGAGTCTGCTGTACCCCACTGCGATTCGGTGCTCGGAGGCCTGGATTGCCCATTTGCCGGCAAGCCCTGCGGGTAGATGAGCAGCGCTTGGTTTTTTGTCTCCTGGATGAGCTGGAATCCGCTGCTGTCGTGCGCGGCCCACACGTTGTTCATGTTCAGGCCGTGGATACCGAAGACCAGCGGCAGCGGCTTGCTCGGGTCGTAGTTCTCCGGCACGTGAATCAGGTAGTAGCGCGTCACCCCACCGACGGTCAGCGTCTGCTGCTGGCGAGGGTCCGGGCGCGTCGCGGCCTTGCCGCAGCCCATCGAGCCGCTGTCGCCAGGGTCCGCCGAACCGCCGGCGCCGGCCGAGTCGCCGCCCGTGCCGCCGGAGCTGCCCGTGCTCGCGGCCGTGCTCGCGGTCGTGCCCGCGCCCGTGCTCGCGGTCGTGCCCGCGCCCGTGCTCGTGCCCGCGCCCGTGCTCGCGGTCGTGCCCGCGCCCGTGCCCGCGCCTCCGCTCCCGCTTCCACCGGCTCCTCCGCCCGACGTCGCTCCCGAGGTGGAACCCGCGCTCGTGGGTTCGCCAGAAGACCCACCAGGGCCGGGGTCGACGGGATCCGACTCCGATGAGCAAGCGGCCACCCCCGTCGCCACGCCCACAGTGAAAAGAACGCTCAGTCCAAAACCAGATCTACTCATAAGGGTACAACCTCGCTAACTGGTGCTCGTCGGTGGCTCGGGCGATCGCGGGTCGTCCGCCTCGCTTCCCCGGCCGGTTGATGCAGGCACGATGAGCCGGGCGCCGCCGGACCCATCATGATTCTCAATAGGTCGAGAACAGGCTCCAGAGGAACTTGGGCGCGAACGCGGGCCAGCCGTGATTCGTGTTGCTGTAGTTCGGGTCTCCGTGCAGGCACCAATAGACCGGATAGTCCTCGTCACAGCCCTGAAACATGACGCAGTTCGAGAGCTCGTCCGTGTACCCTTCGACTGGCGTCGTGCTCGCCTGGCAGTGATTCAGATCGGTATAGAAGTCGCGCGTCTTCGGGCCGTTGTCCGTCCCGACCACCGAGTCGCGCACTCCGTGGATGACGACGGACGTGACCTGCCCGGTACACTCTCGGGTGCTGGCGTTGAGCGGATACTGGGGTACGTTCTTTGTGGCGCAGGGGCCCACCGCGCGTAGCTTGTCCGCGTGCTCGCAGCCAAGGATACTCGAGAAGTCGCCGCCCGAGCTCTCGCCTGCCGCGAACACGCGAGCCTTGTCGATGCAGAGGTTGTCCGTGATCTGGTCGTAGAACGGCTGAAAGAAAGACACATCGCTCGCCCCCCAGCCCGAGCCGGAGTTGGCCGGGTGAGGGTAGACGCGGATCCAGGCCTCCTTGGGGCCGGTCGCCTCGAAGCCCGCGTTCTGCTCTGCCCAGCTGATCGGGTTGCCCGTCGGGTTGAACATGATCATCACCGGATACGGCTTGCCGGCGTCGTAGTTGGTCGGCAGCTTCACGTAGTACTGGTGACCCGATACGGTGAGCGGGCTCTGCGCGCTGCCGGTCTGCGGATTGGCCTTGTTGCAACCCGTGCTCGGCTGCGGGGCGACCTTGCCTCCCATCGATCCGCCCGAGCCACCGGTTCCTGGCGAACCACCGCTTCCGCTCGTTCCTCCCTCACCGCCCGTTCCAGCCGCGGACGCGCCGCCGGTCGTGGTGCCGCCGCCCGTCGTGGTGCTACTGCTGCTGCTGCTCGAGACGGCGGCCCCGCCCGTTCCGGGCTCAGGGTCGTTCCCCGACGAGCTCGCGCCGTCACCACTGCAAGCCCAGAGAGCGCAAGAGCCGACCAGCGTCGCGAACAATGTGGCTCTGGCGATAATAGGTTTGTTTGTCATTTGAATACCCAGGCGCGACTTCGCTCTCATCGGCAGCGTTCCACGAGGCGCGCCTTCAGCGTGGGATCGTTTCCAGTTGATTGAAGGATCGGAGACCGGCGACGGAGCTGGGGCTCAGCGATGTCACGCGATTTTTATGTGAACAGCACCATCACCTTTTGTGAAGAGCGCTGGCTGTTTACCGCTATACCTACAATTCATTGATGCGGCGCGCCGACTACGCGCTGCGCCAATGACGCGGCGCTGACTTGCGCCACCAGCAGCCCCGGGCCCCAGGGGGTCGGCCTGCCCAAGTTGATGCAGTTTCCGAGGAGCGTCGACACCGTCAAGGAAGGGTTCACTGCGCGCACCCGCGCACGTTCCGCCGCTGGGTGCTGGCGCGCGATGCCGAGCTGGCTGCTTGATGGCCGGAAGAGCCGGCTCCGAGATGGCCATCGTCCCCCCCTAGATCTCCGCTCGCCGCGATTACGGTGAGGTACACATTGTGATCGTTCACATTTTCGATGTCAACCTTTGTCGGCGGGACCGCGGGTATTCTTGAGCCCGAGGGAGGACAGGGCTGGCGTAGCTCGTCCGACGAAGCAGCGCGTCAAGCGAGGCGGGCGCGGGGCCGTGATCATGGTCGATGTGGATTCCAGTCATGGTCGATGTGGATTCCAGTCATGGTCGATGTGGATTCCAGTCATGGTCGATGTGGATTCCAGTCATGGTCGATGTGGATTCCAGTCTTACCGCCCGATCTTCGTCCTGAAGGGCCCGTCACCGACCGCCATCTCCTCGATCTGGGCCACCGGAAGGTGCGGCACATCACCAGGTGGCCCGACTGGCTCGAAACTGACCAGAGCCATCGGGATCGCGGAGAGCCGCGGGCTGGTCAAATTTGTTGGACGGCTCGAACGTGAACGTTCACAGTCCGCTCTCGGGATGTCCTGCTACTTTGCCTTGGATGGGCCGCACTGCGCACCGTGCCCTTCGTCCTGGGCTCGGGATCGAGCCGCTGCACCGACTCTGTTCGCTCGATCGTCGCAGGCGCGAGGAAGAGTGACGTCGCGGGGGGCATCGCTCGTTCCGTACCGCGCCGGGCGCGAGGCGGCGCGCTTGGAACGGGCTGAGCACCTCTCCGGAGTGAGCATGAAGAAGCATCGATTCCCTTCGTCACTGGCCTGCATCGGTTGCGCGCTGTCGCTCGCCGCTTGCGGAAGCGATGACGCCGGCAGCGGCGCCACCTCCACCGGTCAAGGTGGCGGCGGAGCCGCCAGCACGGCGAGCGCCGCCTCTAGCGGCTCCAGCGGCGGGTCTCCTGGAGGCGCCTCGGCCAGCGCGGGAGGCCCAGCAGGCGGCGGCATGGGCGGTGGGGCGCCGAGCGGCGGAACGACGGCGGCCGGCGGCGAAGCCGGCGCCGCGGGCTCGGCGGGGACGGGCGGTTCAGACGAATTCGAGCCGGTGGTCATCTCGTTCGGGACCAGGCTCGATCCGCGCGCTCAGGTGCTCGAGGCGCGAGCGCTCGCCGAGTCCGTCGCCGATCCCAGCTCTCCGCAGTGGCGCGCGAAAGGTGACCAGCGGAGGACTTATCGCTTTCCAGCCGCTGGCGCCGACGTTCCTTACCGAGTCTGCGTCCCGGATCGCTGGGACGGCACGTCGAAGTTGCGCCTCGTGATGTTCTTGCACGGCGCTTCGAACGACGAGAGCTCGTACCTGGATCAGAACAACAAGCAGATGGTGAATCTGGCTGACCAGCATGGCGTGCTGCTGGTCTCGCCGCTCGGCTACCACGGCGCGTACGGCACCTTCCTGCGGCTGCCGGCCGTATTCGGGCGACCCGAGGAGGCGGAGAAGCTCCTGGCCGAGCGTACGCCCGAGCGCGAACGCGATCAGGAGCTCAGCGAGAAGGACGTCATCAACGTCCTGGAGCTGGTGCTGAACGAGTACCCGATCGATCGCAGCTCGATGTTCCTCACCGGACACTCGATGGGGAGCGGCGGCGCCTGGTACATCGGCGCCAAATATTCCGATTACTGGAAGGCTCTGGCGCCCATGTCCGGCCCCTTCGTCCTGGAGTCGGGCTATCCGTGGGACCGGCTGCGCGACGTGCCCATCTTCGTGACGGAAGGGACCCGCGGCACGCCTTCCCTGACCGGCAGCCGGGAGCTGCGCGACTGGATGATGGCTGGCGGCTACACGGTCACATACAAGGAAGTCGATGCGGACCATCCGGGAATGGTTCCGCTCGTGCTGCCTGACGTCTTCGACTACTTCGACCGCTGGTAGCCTCCGCGCTCGTCGCGCCGTCGTCCCGGCACCGGTGCTCGGCGTACGCGGCGGCGTTCTCTGCATGCGTGTCACTGCTGGAAAGTTCCAGTCAACACGGTCACAGGTCCATGCCAGCGTCCTCTCTCGGGCTGCCTCGGGGTGGAGGATGCCCGTGGACGGGTCGATTGGGTTTGACATCGATCATGTGATCGTTCACATTCCTCCGGAGCAGTATCCTTTTGCTTCGTTTCGGGTGGGTCGTCCATGCGCACTGAGATCTTCGTCCTCCGATGGATCTCGGCACCGGTACCGTTCGCTCGGCGGTGCGCGCCGCCGGCGGCGGATCGGCGCACAGCAGGTCGCCGGCTGTCGGGCCGCTCCCTCGAGACCGCGCGATCTCTCGTGATCGCGTTCGTGCGCGAGCTCACGAGGTCCGCTCGTGTCTGAGTCGTCCAGCGATGAACGGTTGCGGGCCACATGCAACAGGCCAGCGCGAAGCCGCGCTCGATGACGGAGGGAACAATACGGTTTCTGTGGGTCGGCTGCACCAACGGGTAGGGAGGCCCGCCTCGAAGGCGGGCTCGTCGACCCGAACATCGCCTGACGGATCAGGAGATGCAGATGTTTCGGAGCTCGCGCCGCTGCCTATCGGCTCGCCGCTCCAGGGATCACCAACTTCAATCGCTCAACTTGCGGAAGTCCAACATGAACAAGAACCGTTCTTCTCGATGGCTGTGCGGCACGACGTGGATCGCGCTCGGGGTCGCGACTCTCTTTGGATGCGCCGATGGGAGCGACGGCGGTGACGGTGGCGCGGGCGGCTCGGGGGGAGCTGACAGCACAAGCGTCGGCACGACCGGCCCCGGCACGACCGGCCCCGGCACGACCGGCCCCGGCACGACCGGCCCTGGCACGACCGGCCCCGGCACGACCGGCCCCGGCACGACCGGCCCCGGCACGACCGGCGCCGGCGGATCGAACGAGGGCGGCGGCGGTTCAACCGCCTCGAGCAGCGCGTCCACCGGAGCTGGCGGCTCCGAGCCCACGGGGAAGTTTGTCGGCAACATCACGACGCGCGGCGCCGTGCGCGACGGCTTCTCGAAGTACTGGAACCAGATCACGCCCGAGAACGAGGGCAAGTGGGGCTCCGTCGAGAAGTCCCGCGGGAACAGGGACTGGGCCGCGCTCGACAGGATCTACAAGTACGCGCAGGACAACAACATCATCTTCAAGCACCACGTCTTCGTGTGGGGCTCCCAGCAACCCGACTGGATCGGGAGCATCTCCGGGCCGGACCAGCAGGCGGCCGTGCGGGATTGGATGAAGTCGTTCTGCGAGCGCTACCCCAAGACGAAGTACATCGACGTTGTCAACGAGCCGCCGCCCCACACCACGCCCTCCTACAAGAACGGCATCGGCGGAGACGGCGCCAGCGGCTGGGACTGGATCGTCAACTCGTTCAAGTGGGCCCGCGAGTTCTGCCCGAACGCGGTCCTGATCCTCAACGACTACAACAACATCGAGTACCAGAACGACCACAACAACTTCATGAGGATCGCGAAGGCGGTCATCGACGCGGGCGCCCCGGTCGACGTCATCGGCGCGCAGGCCCACGACGCGTACAAGATCAACACAAACACCGTCAAGGGCTACATCGACGCGCTCGCCTCGCTGGGCAAGCCCGTGCACATCACCGAGTACGACATCGGCATCGCGGACGACAACCAGCAGAAGAACGTGATGCAGGAGCAGTTCACGATGTACTGGAATCACCCCTCGGTCCAGGGCATCACCTTGTGGGGTTACATCGTCGGCACCACCTGGCGGGACAACACCGGCATCCAGCATCCGGACGACAGGATGCGGCCGGCGATGCAGTGGCTGATGGACTTCCTGGATCGGTGATTGACGTCACGCTCAAGCGGTGATCCTGGGCGACCGGGGGTGCGGCCGTGCTGCCGGCTGGCCAGCCCGCCATGTCGTGCTGCTCAGCGGAGCTCGCCCGAGAGACGTCCGTGAAGCAGGAGCCCCCGCCAGCCTTGGCCTCCCTCGGGCTCAAAGAACAGCACCCTCTTCAATCGCGCCCGACGGGCTGAACGCTGGCTGGGGCAGCCTTGCCCTTTCTCGGGCTCAAAGAACAGCACCCTCTTCATCGCGCCCGACGGGCTGAACGCTGGCTGGGGCAACGCGAACGGAGCCGCGGGAGCGGGCCGAGGCGTAGGCCGAGGCGCGCTCCCGCTCGCGGGCGACGTCGAACGAGATCGCCAGGGCGCGCGGTCAGGGCTGCGTCTTCTCGACGGATTGAACGTCGAGCTGTATGAACTGGCCGACGAAAGGCGCGGGCGCCGGCGGGACACCGTCCACGACCAGATCCTTGAAGTTGGCGATCATGACCTGATTTGGATCGTCGCCCAGGAAGGATACGCTGGCTCCGCCCCGGACCGGGATGGTCTTCGTGTGGTCGATGATGAACACGTCGTGACCCACGGTGGGGCTGTCGTTGAGGTAGTAGACCTCGGGCGGATCGGAGACAGAGAAGCTGTAGACGTTGTACGTCGGGTTGTCGGGTGTACCGCCCACGCGAAAGTGCATGCCGTCGGGCGTGCCGTCCCGGTACGTCTCCGGCTCGACGACGCCGCGGAGACGGACGGTCACCTGGTAGATCGTGTCGGGCGAGCCGCCGAACGTCCGGGTCTCGTCGACCCGCGTGGACGTCGTACATTCGTCACTGTTGCCCGGGTCCTGGTCGCACGGCATCTCCCAGCGAAATCCGTCGATGTCGGCGGCCGCCGCGAGCAGGTCTTCGCCGCCGCTGCCGCCGGCTCCGCCGCCGCCGCCGCCGCCGGCCCCGCCGCCGCCGCCGGCCCCGCCGGAGCTCGCGCTGCTGGAGGCGCTCGTGCTGACGCCCGTCGAGGCTCCTCCGCCCGAACCTCCAGCGCCGGTCGAGCTGGAGGTCGCCTGATCGGCCGGAGGCGGGTCGGTATCGGAGCCGCAGGCAAGAAGGACCGTGATGGCAGGTACCACGAGCAGAGAGATTCTCATTTTACACCCGTCCGGCGAGAACGCCGGCATGGAAGCTACACCCGTCCGGCGAGAACGCCGGCATGGAAGCTGGGAACACCGAACTTCGGCTGGTTGACATGGCGTCTCGTTCGAAGGGCTATGCCAGCTTCGTGAGCGGCCCGGCGCCCCTCCGGGGCGAAGCAAAAGATGCCAACTAGGCCGAATGTGAACGATCACATTTTTCGTGTCAATCCAGATCGACCGGCCCGAGGTCTCCTCGTGCCCGAGGGGCGACGGGGCTAGAGCACCGATCACGTTGCGCGACCGAGAGATGGACCGCCAAGGCGCCAAGGACGCCAAAAATTTGTTCTCTTCTTGGCGTCCTTGGCGCCTTGGCGGTTCGAAATTCCGCTCCTTTCAGGCGGTTTCAACCCGTTTGTCGCTCTAGATGGTCCTGGACGAGAGCACACGGCAGCCAGGCCGTGACCGCCTGCTGGCAAGCAGCCCTGGGCGCGGGGGAGGGGAGACGCTGGAGGACCCCCCCACGGGAGGGTCGATCGGGGTTGACGCCGGTCATGTGAACGTTCACATTCTCTCCGAGCGGCGTCCTCTGCTTCCGGCTTCGCCCCGGATGGGGCGTCGTGCGCGCCGAGACCTTCGTCGTCCGTTCGGCCTCGGCAACCCCCGCGCTCGCTCGGTCGTCTCGGAACACGTTCGCGACGACCCTGATCGTGAGGGGTGCCGCACACGCGCAGTCGAGCACCACGGCGCTCGGCGCGCTTCGTCGGAGAGGATCCGTGCGTGAGGGCTCGGGCGTCGTCTGCCGCCGATCTTTTCATCTCTCGCGGAAGACAATCACTGCCAGATCGCCCGGCGGGCTGGCTTGGCGAATCACCCCGCCGAGACGCGCCGGAGGGTCATGCACCGAGCGATCTGCGACATTGGCAACACCTGACGAGGTTTCAGGAGAGCACAAAGGATTCAGGAATGACAACGATCACTGCATCCCTCCAGCGTAAGCTCCTCACGGCGGCATTGTCGATCTGTGGCGTGACCGGGCTGCCGTCCGGCGCCCTGGCAGACAATCCCATCGTACAGACTTTTTATACCCCCGATCCTGCTCCCTTGGTCCACAATGACACGGTATATCTCTATACCGGACACGACGAGGACAGCGCCACGGACTGGTTCGGGATGAACGAATGGAGAGTGTATTCCTCCACGGATATGGTGAACTGGACGGATCACGGTTCACCGCTGAGGTACAGCGACTTCAGCTGGGCAAAGGGAGACGCGTGGGCGGGCCAGGTCATCCACAGAAACGGAAAGTTTTACTACTACGTTCCTGTGACGAGCCGCTCGCTCAACAGGCACACCATCGGCGTGGCCGTGTCGGACAGTCCCACCGGTCCCTTCAAAGACGCCCTGGGAAAGCCGTTGATCACGGCCAATTGCGGCGACATCGATCCGACGCCGTTCATCGACGACGACGGCCAGGCCTACCTGTACTGGGGAAACCCCGAGGTGTGCTACGTGAAGCTGAACGAAGACATGATCTCCTACCAGGGGGACGTCGTACACGTGCCCATGACGGCGGCGAGCTTCGGGCAGAGCACCGGGCGTAAGAGTGATGATCGCCATAAAACCAAGTACGAAGAAGGTCCGTGGCTCTACAAGCGCGATGGCTTGTACTACCTGGTGTACGCGGGGGGGCCTATTTCCGAATATATCGCCTACTCCACGAGCAGCAGCCCCACCGGCCCGTGGACTTACCGGGGGGTCATCATGCCCACGGAGGGCAGCAGCTTCACCAATCACGCGGGCGTCATCGACTTCAAGGGGAACTCCTACTTCTTCTATCACAACGGTGCCTTGCCGGGCGGTGGAGGCTTTCACCGATCGACGGCCGTCGAGCGATTCACCTTCAACCCCGATGGTACCTTCCCGACGATCAGGATGACCGAGGCGGGCGCGCCTGGCGTCGACAACCTGAATCCGTATGTCATGAGGGAGGCTGAAACCATCGCCTGGGAATCCGGGATCGAGACCGAGGCATGCGGCGAAGGCGGAATGAACGTCACGTCGATCGAGAACGGGGACTACATCAAGGTGAAGGGCGTCGATTTCGGTTCCGGCGCGGTGTCCTTCGACGCAAGAGTGGCCTCGGCGACCAGCGGCGGTAGCATCGAGCTGCGCCTCGACAGCACGACCGGCACGCTGGTGGGGACCTGTACAGTCCAGGGGACCGGCGGCCCGCAGACATGGGCTACCACGTCCTGCGCGGTCGACGGCGCGACAGGGATCCACGACCTCTACCTGAAGTTCACCGGTGGAGGCGGCCCCCTGTTCAATTTCAACTGGTGGAAGTTCACTCCGCTCGACGCCCCGGACCCGGATCCGACGGGCTCCGGGGGGGCTCCCAGCATGGGTGAAGGGGGAGCCACGGGCAGCGGCGGCTCGGGCGGGGGGGCGAGCAGCAGCAGCAGCGCGGCAACGACCGGCAGCGGAGCAACGGCGGGCAGCGGCACGGGCGGCGCTGGCGGTACCCCGCCTGACGACGCCGGCGAGGACGGGGGCGGGTGTGCATGCCGGGTCAGATCGGGGCCCAGCTCCCCCGCGGGCGTGCTCGCCGCCTTGTTCGCGCTGGGCGCGGCCGCCGCGCGGCGGCGTCGTGCGCGAGGAGCCGGGCGGAGCGGGGCCGCCGCGAACTGACGCTCACCAGGCGAGGCCCTGACACGTGGAGCCGACGATGAACTATCGCACGGGCGCGGCCCATGTTAACGTTCACATCGGAGGTTCCAGTATGTTCACGAAATTCCGCGCGGGTCTGATGCTCGCCGCTGCCTCGCTGGCGCTCGCGGTGAGCTCGACCGCAGTCGCGAAGCCTTACAAGGGAGCAGAGCTTTACACTCCCCAGGGCGTTCTTCATGGTCGCATCGAAGTGCGCATGCGCATGGCGCGCGGGAGCGGCATCCTCTCGACTTTCTTCACCTACAAGGACGGCTCCGAGCTGTCCGGTGCATTCTGGGAGGAGATCGACATCGAGGTCTTCGGGAAGGACAACGCCCGGGGCTGGCAGTCCAACATCATCACCGGGATGGGCACGAGGGTGACGTCGGAGGAGGTGCACCCGACGGACGTCTCCCTCGCGGACGGCTATCACACCTACGGGCTGGAGTGGACGCCGGAATACGTCGCCTGGAGCTTCGACGGACGAGAGGTCAGGCGGACGACGGGTGCGCAGGTGGGCACCCTGAAGAATCCCCAGTCCCTGCGCATGAACACGTGGTCGTCCGATGTCACCGAGTGGGTCGGACCGTTCGATGATTCCGTCCTCCCGCAGCACCAGTTCGTCAACTGGATCAAGGTCTACCGCTATAGCAACGGCGGTTTCGAGCTCGCATGGCAGGACGAGTTCGACTCCCTGGACGGCGCGCGATGGAGCAAGGCGGACTGGACGTTCGATGGGAACCGCGTCGACTTCGACCCACAGAACGTGACGGTGAAAGATGGCACGCTTGTGCTGTCGCTGACACGGGAGGGGCAGGTCGGATTCACCGGAGCTGTGCCCCGCGATGAGGGCACCGAGCCAGGCACCGGCGCGGGTGCGGGCGGGGCGACGACGACGACGACGAGCGCCTCCTCCGGGGGCGGGGCGGGCGGGGCGGCGACGGCGAGCGCCTCCTCCGGGGGCGGCGCCGGTGGGGCGGGCGGGGCGGCGACGGCGAGCGCCTCCTCCGGGGGCGGGGCCGGCGGGGCGACGACGGCGAGCGCCTCCTCCGGGGGCGGCGACGCGGCGGGCGAGGGAGGTGGGATCGGCGGAACACCGCCGGACGAGGGGGCCTCCGACGGAGGTTGCGGGTGCGTCGTCGCCGGAGCCAGCTCCACGACGAGCCCGTGGGCCGCGGCGCTCGCCGTGGGGCTCTCCGCCCTGGCGATGCGACGGCGCCGGACCCGTCGCTGACCTTGCAGGAGGCTCGCAGGCGCAGCGGGGCGGGGCGTCCTCGCCGTCGCGGCCGTGACGACGCCGGGCGCCGCGGGCGCCGCTAGATCTTCTCCCAGCGCCCGCTCTCGGCGGAACGGAAGAGCGCGTCGATGACCCGCATGTTGCCGGCCGCGACCTCGATCGGGTTCTCGACGGGGCCTCCCGTGCGAATGGCGCGCGAGAACGCCTCGCTCTGGAGGTGGTACTGGTCGACGACGTCAGTTGAGGTGACCTTGGCCGAGCTGCAGTTCAGCGTCGAGCCGTCATCGAGGAAGAGCTTGCATGGCTGGTCGGCGGGCGCGTTGAACGGGATCTCGATCTCGATACGGCCCCTGGTACCGAGCGCGTTCACGCGCTGGTAGGCCACGGCCTGCGTGCTGCACGTGAACGTCAGGTGCGCGCCGCCGTAGTCGAGCAGGCCCGAGGTCAAGCGATCGGTGCCGAACTCGGGATCGCGCTCGACGAGCGCCATCGCCCGCAGGGGCTCGCGTCCGAACAGGAAGCGCGACATGTTCACCGCGTAGCAGCCGATGTCGTAGAGCGCGCCGCCCCCGACTTCCCTCCTGTTGCGGATGTTCACGGCGTCGCGGTTGAAATACGAGAACGCCGCCTGGACGCTGACCAGGCCGCCGATCTGGCCGCTTTGCACCCAGTCCCTGGCCTGATGCCACTGCGGGTGGTAGCGGATCATGAACGCTTCGGCGATCCGCTTGCCCGTCTCGTGCTGGACGTCGACGAGCGCCGCGGCGTCCTTGGCGCTGAGCGCGATCGGCTTTTCGCACAGGACGTGCTTGCCGGCGCGGGCCGCGCGCGCCGTCCACTTCACGTGCAGGTGGTTGGGAAGCGGGTTGTAGATGGCCTCGATCTCCGGATCGTCGAGCAGCTCATCGTAGCTGCCGTACGCCTTCGGGATCCCGAGCGACTGCGCGGCGGCGCGCGCCTTGCCGATGTCGCGCGACGCCAGCGCGGCGAGCTGGGTCAGGGGCCCCCGCCTCATGCTGGGCAGGCTGACCTTCAACGCGAAGCTGCTCGCCCCGAGCACGCCCCAGCGCACGGGGGTGAGGGGTTCGCTCGACTTCGGACCTTGGGCAGATGTGGGCATGGGCACCTCGCAGCGCGCGACGCCGGTGGCCGACGGCGCGCCTGTCAACGCTCGATGTGAGTCGACCCGACGGGTAGGGCCAGGGGCCGGAAGGAGAGCGCGCGCCCTGCGCGAGGAGCGGAGAGGGCGAGAGCAGGGCGCGGCGCCTCAGAAGGTGGCGTCACGGTGCTTCGCCTTGTACTCCGCCTTGTACAGATCGTGGCAGGCCTTGCAGCTCGCCTTGGCGCCGTCGATATCGCCCTTCTTGGCCTTCTCCGCGCCTTCCTTCGAGATCGCGACCCACTTCGGCATCCCGGGCGGCGGCTTCGACGCCACGTAGTCCAGCGCCGACGCGATCTTCGCGCCGTCGCCGCTCGTGGTCGCCGACTGCATCACCGTCTTCATCCAGCCCTGCATGGGACAGGCTTTCTGTCCTTTTGCGCCGCAGCCGAAATCCTTGCCCTCGGCGACCGTCGCGGGGACGTCCGCCGTTCGCTCCGCGGCCCACGCTGCACCCGCAAAGCCGCCGGCAAAGCCGACTGCAAAGCCAATGCCGACGCTCATGATCACGGCACCCATCAGCTTCATGCTCCTCGACATCGGACGTCTCCTGACCAGGTGAAGGCCAAGCTCGGCCACCTCATCGCAGCTCGTCAAATGTGAACGCTCACATTTCGCACGTCAAACCAAATCGACCGATGCGGGGCGAGCTTCCTGGCCGGAGCACGCGCCCGGGTCGCCGCGTACAAGAGGCGATACCCAGGGCGCTGGCCGCCTGCGGCGTCGGGCGCCAGCGGTCGGTGCGCTGGTCGGCGTCGAGCGCATCGGGCCGGCGATCATCCTGGCGATCACCGCGGTCCGGCGCCCGCCCCCCGTGACGCGGCGCTCCGGAGGAGCCCGCCGGCGTTGTCCGCACCTCGGGCGCGAGGATCCCCGTCGGGCCGGTCGTTTGGGTTTGACATACGAAATGTGATCGTTCACATTTTGCACGGGGTATCCTTTGGCTTTGCCCTGCGGGGTCGTCCTGCGTGCCGAGGCCTTCGTCGTCTGACCGGTTCGGCACGGGTTCCGTTCGGTCGTCGCGAAAGCGATCGCCGATAAGGGTGCTTGGCGTTCTGCCAGCGGTGATCCACCCGGGGACCACGGTCAGGTGCTCTACGTTCCGTCACGCCGGGCGAGATGGGCATCGTAGTGCGAGCAGTTGCTCTCAGGCATCGTCGCCAGATGTGGGTACCCGTGCGTCGTCACCCCTCGCAGTATCGGAGAGCAAGATGAAGAAACCGTCCGGGCACGAGCTCCGTTCCTCAAGAGAAGTCGCCGCCGTTTGTGCGCTCGCGTTCGCGGCCGCGTGCACGGGCACGCTGGGTGATTCGGTGGATGGCGCTGGGGGATCCCCCGCCGAAAACGATGGACCGTCGACGGGCTCGGCCCCTCCGCCGTTCCAACCCGCGGTCGGGATGCTGCGTCGTTTGACGAGAACGCAATTCGGCAACGCCGTGCGCGACGTGTTCGGCGTGGAGGTCAATCTCGATGCGCTCGACTCCGACAGCTGGAACGGAAACTTTGCGGTCATCGGCGCCGCGACCGTCGTGACTTCGGAACGAGGCGTCGAGCAGTACCACACAGCCATCGAGAGCGCGGTGGACGCGGTGTTCAAGGATTCCGCGAAGCGGGAGCAGTTCATCGGTTGCACGCCCAGCGGCGCGCAAGACGACGCTTGCGTACGCGGTTTCCTCCAGGTGCTGGGGCTTCGAGCGTGGCGCCGCCCGCTCGAGACAGCCGAGGTCGACAGGCTCGCGGCGGTCGCCAGCGAGGCCGCGACCGAGCTCGGCAGCGCCGTCGAGGGGGCCCGCTGGGCGACGGTGGCTCTCTTCTCGTCGCCGAACTTTCTGTATCGTCCGGAGCTCGGAGCTCCGAGCGCCGATGGGTCGCTTCGCGTGACGGGCTACGAGATGGCGTCCCGGCTCTCGTTTCTCGTGTGGAACAGCCTGCCGGACAAGGCGTTGCTCGACGAGGCCGCGAGCGGGATGCTCGACACCGTCGAGGGTATTCGTGCCGCGGCGACGCGGCTGCTCGACGCGCCCGCTGGACGCGAGGCCATCGGTGCCTTCGCCGAGGAGTACATGCGGCTCGATCGAATCGGCACGCAGGCCAAGGACTCGGCGCTATTTCCGGAGTACGGCGCCGCGCTGAAGGCGGCGATGGTTCGCGACATGCGGGGCACCTGGGAGGTCCTCGCGTTCGATGAGCAAGCGAGCGCGCTCGACCTGTTCTCGACCACGAAGGTCGTCGTCAACACGGAGCTCGCCGAGGTCTACGGCCTCGACACGACCGGCCTGAGCTCCAGCACCTTCGAGGTTCGCTCGTTGCCCGCGGACGGCCCGCGCGTCGGGATCCTCGGCAAGGCCGGCTTCCTCTCGCAGTTCGCCAACCAGAAAGAGGGGTCGCCCACGTTGCGCGGCAAGTTCATGCGTGACGCCCTCATGTGCACGCCCGTACGGCCGCCCCCCGGTAACGTCGCGCTCGAGCTCCCGGAGCCGCCTGCGGACAGGCCCCTCACGAAACGTCAGCGGCTCGAGGCCCACCGGACCGCTCCTGCCTGCGCCGCCTGTCATGCCTACATGGACCCGCTCGGCCTGCCGCTCGAGACGTTCGACGCGATCGGCCGTTACCGCACGACCGACCATGGCCTGCCGATCGACTCCAGCGGCGACTTCGACGGGGAGCCGGTCGCCGACGCGCGCGAGCTCGGGATGACCGTCAGCGCGAGCGACGAGGTCGCTCGATGCCTCGTCCGCAAGTACTACTCGTATGCAGCAGGCCACGAAGAGCGACCCGTGGACGGCAGCGTGCTGAACACGCTGGCCGCTTCGTTCGAGGCGTCGGGGCTCAAGCTGCGCGACCTCGTCCTCGACGTCGTGACGAACGAAGCCTTTTCATCCGTCGCCCCCCAACCCTGAACGCACGGTACCCCCATGACCATCAAAGCCTTGAACCGACGAACTGTTCTCCGGGGCATGCTGGCGACGGGCGCCGCCGTCACCCTCCCGCTCCCGCTGCTGGAGATCATGCTGAACCAGAGCGGCACGGCGCTCGCCCAGTCGAATACGCCGGTTTCGCCGCTCTACGTCACGTGGTTCTTCGGGAACGGTACGCTGCCCGGCCGCTGGAAGCCGGCGCGCACGGGCTCCGGTTCGGCCTGGGAGCTCAGTCCCCAGCTCCAGCCGCTCGCGGAGCACAAGTCTCATCTCACGGTGATCAGCGGCCTCGAGAACAAGCTCGTTGTATCCGGCTCCGAGCACCCCACGGGGTCGGCGGGGGCCACGACCGGCGCGCCGCTCAGCGGGAACGCCGTGCGGGCCCCATCCATCGACCAGGTCGTCGCGAACCTCATCTCCGAGGGGGCGCCGTACCGCTCTCTGGAGGTGGGATTGACGCCGGCGACGCCGGGCGGCGCTCCGGACTCGCTGCATACGGTCTCACACAAGGGACCGAACTCGCGCAACAACCCGGAGTTCGACCCAAGGGCCGTGTTCAATCGGCTGTTCATGGGCGGCACGCCCGTGCCCAACGACGAAGAAGCGGACCAGGCCACGAAGCTCGCGAACGTCCGGAAGAGCGTGCTCGACTCGATCCTGCAAGACGGCGCGAGCCTGCAGCAGCGGCTCGGGGCGGCCGACAGGCAACGCGTGGAGCAGCACCTCGAGTCGATCCGCGCCATCGAGCGGCGCCTCGAGACGACGACGACGCCCGGCGGCGGCTCGCCGCCCGCATGCAGCAGCCCGACGGCCCCCACCGCCGGCAAGGACTCGCAGAGCGAGGCGCCCCCGCAGGTGAACACCGCCATGGTCGAGCTCTCGGCGCTCGCGCTCGCCTGCGAGAGGACCCGCGTGCTCTCGTTCATGTTCTCGCTGCCCGCCGCGCACGTCTATTACCGGCACCTCGCGCAGGATATGAACGACGACTTTCACGACACCATCTGTCACGGGGATGCCGGAGATCAATCGAGTCAGCCTCGCGTCGACAAGGGCGTGATTTACACGATGCGCTGCCTGAACGAGCTCTTGACGAAGCTCAAGAGCACGCCACACGGCAGCTCGAACCTGCTCGACAACACGCTCGTGTACGTCACGTCCGACACCGCCTGGGGCAAGGTACACACGAAGGCAGAATGGCCGGTGCTCCTCGCGGGGAAAGCCGGAGGACGGCTGCGCGGCGACGAGCATCACAACTTCCCCGGCGATAACCTGAGCAAAGCGCTCCTGACGATCGCCCAGGTCATGGGCTCGACCGCGACGGAGATCGGCCTCGACGCGGGGCGGGTCACGTCACCGCTCGCGGGCATCCAGGTCTGAGCGCGGCGTCGCGGCGCCCGGAAGACGCGCGCTGCAGGCGCTCGGTGTGCCCGCCAGGGAGCGGCGCGCCCCTCAAGCGACGCTCCGCGGCGGATACCCGAACGTGCGCTTGAACGCATGGGCGAAGGCGCTCTGCGAGCCATAGCCGACCTCGGCCGCCACGCTCGCGATGGGGGCCCGCCCCTCGCTCAGCAATCGTCGCGCCAGCACCATGCGCCAGTGAGTGAGATAATCGAGCGGCGGCCGGCCAACGCGCGCCACGAAGCGGGCTGAGAAGGCGGAGCGCGACATGCCGACACGCGCCGCCAGCCTGGCCACCGTCCAGGGCTCGGCCACCTCGCCGTGCATGAGCCGGAGCGCCGCGCCGACCTGCCGGTCTGCCAGGGCGCCGATCCAGCCGACGCGATCCTCGGCGCCCATCGCGATATAGGCACGGATCGCCTCGACCAGGAGGATCTCCGCCAGGCGGTCGATGATGAGCGGGGCCCCCGGCCGGTCCTCGCCGGTCTCTGCCTCCAGGCACGCCAACGTCCGCGCGACGGCTCCCGCCCCGGGCGAGGCGCGATCGACGCGGAGGAACGCGGGCAGCGCCTCCAGGATGAAGGCCGCATCGCCATCGGCGAAGTCGACGCTCCCGCCCAGAAGGCCTGTCTGGAGGCCGTCGCCCAGGCGCAAGACGTCATGGCCCGGCTGCGCGTAGAAGGGCGCGCCGTCCACCGGCTCGATCGCAGGGTCGCTCGCTGCCGTATAGGGAGTATCGCCGATCAGGAACACGTCGCCCGCTGTCAGCGCCTCCGGCGGGTGGTCGGGCAGGAGCATCCAGCACCGCCCGCGCAGGAGGGCGACGAACTTCAGCCTGGCCTTGCCGGGAAAGGCGAGCGCCCAGTCGCCCGACGCCTCGAAGCGCGTGGACCTGACGCTGCGCACGCCCAGGGCCGACAGCACATCGGAGAGGGGATCCAGCGTCTCTCTGGACGATCGCGACAAAATCATGGCCGAACAATCATGGAACGACCGGCCTCGCCCGACTAGCCTTTTTGGAACACAACCCAGGAGGCATCACATGACCATCGAGGGCAAGGTCGTCGCGATCACGGGCGGCGGCAGAGGGATTGGCCGGGCCACAGCAATTCTTCTGGCCTCGCGCGGCGCGCGGATCGTGATCGGCGCCCGGCGCGAAGCGGAGATCGCGGCGGTCGCGGGAGAGATCGAGGCGGCCGGGGGGCGCGCGGTTCATCGAACCACCGACGTCACCAGGCGAGCGGACCTCAAGGCGCTGGTGGACCTCGCCTGCGACCGGTTTGGACGGCTCGACGTCCTCGTCAACAACGCGGGAATCGCCCCGATCTCGCGCTTCGACGCGCTGCGCGTCGATGATTGGGACGCGATGATCGACGTGAACCTCAAGGGCGTTCTTCACGGCATTGCCGCCGCGCTGCCCGTCTTCGGTCGGCAGAAGAGCGGCCACATCGTCAATGTCGTCTCCGTCGCCGGCCTCAAGGTCGTGCCCACCATGGGCGTCTACGGCGCCACCAAGAACGCGGTCCGCACGATCACCGAGGCGCTGCGCCAGGAGTCCGGGCCGAACCTGCGCGTCACCGAGATCTCCCCCGGCATGATCGCGACGGACCTCACGGACACGATCACCGACGAGGCAACGCGGAGCGCGATCCGGTCGACCGCCGATGCCATCGCGATCCCGGCGGACTCGATCGCCCGCGCCATCGCCTTCGCGATCGAGCAGCCGCCCGAGGTCAACGTCGGCAGCGTGGTTGTGTGGCCCACGGCGCAGGGCTGAGGACGGGGCGAGGCGGAAGGGGCCTGGCCCGATCGGCGGGCGGCGAGGTGTGCCTCGCCTGGCTGGGACCTTGATCTGGTGGGCAATGCGTTCGTCGGGCCGCACGGAGAGGCGGCCCGGGGCAAACGCCGGTCGAGCACCTTTCGGAGACCGCTCGATGTCGACCGGTTTCTCTGGCGGGATCTCGGGCGCGCGAGGCTAGCGCTCCGCCTGCAGCAAGCCGAGGCGATACGGGAGCTGCGAGTATTCGCCGCCCGAGCTCGGATTGCGTCCTTGATACAGGAACTGCAGATTGCAGGTGTCGATCGTCGCGGTCTCGTCGTTGCCATCGCGCACCAGCTCGCCATGGCTGATGTCATCGCTCCAGTCAGCCACGCCCGCCGCGTAGGTGACGTTGTTTTGACCTGCGAACGGCGCGTTCCAGGTATGCGCGAGCGGGGTCCACGTGCCATCGAGGCGATCCGCGGTGAATGAGCGATAGAACCTGGCGCCCGTCGGGCCGATGGCCTCGATCAAGGTCAAGTACTTGTTCATGCCTTTGATCTTGTACGTGGAGCTCCCCTCGAACAGATTGTTGCGATTCGAGTCCTGAAGGGCGATCGAGATCGGGCCAAACCCGTTCGGAAAATTCTGCACGGTGGTCTGGCTGCGGTACATCCGACCGTCGTCGCCGGTGAAGAAGAGGTAACAGCTGGCGCTGTCGCAGATCACCCAGTAATCGATGGGCAGGCTGGGCATGCCGGCCGGCGTGGACCCGAAGAAGTTCTGGGGTCTGGTCCAGGTTTCCGGGCGACTCGGGTCGCTGGTCGTGGAGAACTGCGGCGGCTGCGATTGATAGATGAGGTACCACTTGTTCTGAGGCTTGAAGAAGAACATCTGCGGCGCGCACCGATAGCCGCTGAAGCCAGGCGTGCGATCCATGTAGTAATGCGGCGCGGACGCGGCCTGGGACCAATCGGTGAAGCTCAGGTGAGTCATCTGCCAGTTCCCGGCGGTGTTCGCCGTGGTGGCGTAGATGTGCCATCGATCGTTGAAGAAGGAGACCGTCGGATCTTTGATGGACACGATATTGTGAGTCGCGTCGGACTTCGGGCTCACCAGCGTGCCGCTCGACTTCCAGCGGAAGGTGGTGGGCAAGCCGCAGCCTTCGCCGCCCCCGCTGCCGCCGCCGCCCCCGCTGCCGCCGCCGCCGCCGCTGCCCCCGCCGCTGCCCGCGCCGCCCGCGCCCGAGCTCACGGGTGTGATTCGGAATTGCTGATTGGTCCCGCCGTTCGACGCCCATTGAATCACGGCGGTGCCGTCCGCGGTGCCGCGGCCGTAGACGTCCAGGGACTTGCCGCTGCTGCGCGCGGTGAGGCGCACGAGGCCGCCGGCGACGTCCGTGAACGACCACTGCTGGTTTTCCCCACTCCAGCAGGAGTATTGCTGGATGCGGGCGCCGTCGCTGGTGGAGGCGCCCGCGACGTCCATGCACCGGTTGCTGTTGACGTTGCGGATGCGATAGTAGCCGCCGCCTGTCGATTCCATGCGGAACTGTTGCCGCGTCGAGCCGTTGCAGCTGGCGATCTGCAAGGCCGCTGCGTCAGCGGTGCTGCCTCCAGCCACCTCGACGCATTTTCCACTCTGGACGCCGACGATCGTGTAGGTCGCCGCGGTGTCGATGGTGACGCTTTCAGCCAGTTCGCCGAACTCGTGGCCGTCTTCATCGAGCGGCTCGGCGGAGACGCACGCAGCCGTGGCGGCGAACGTCGTGACCAGCGACCATCGTCTGAATCGGATTCTCATCATTATCCCCTCTGTTCAAAGGCATACGAAGCGGGAAGCAAGACTCATTCGAAGGCGCCCGGGATCGGCTGCGCAAACTCTGGCCCTACGGGTAGACTCCGCGACCTGCGACCAGGCGGGCGAGTCTGCGCAGCGAGCTCCGGACGCGCGGATCTCGACGATACGCGCGTCAGCGCCCCAGGGTGTTCATCAGCCAGGACATGGCGGGCCGCATCTGGCCGCTGCTGCTCATGAGCCCTGTGTTGGCCACCCACGTCTGGCCGCTGACGTACCCCCACAGCGTGATGCCTCTCACGCTCGGATGGTCGTAGAACATGGGGAACTGGCTCTGCATCACGCTGAGCTGCTGCGCGTCGTTCGCCAGGGCGATATCGTACTCGGTGATGTAAACCGGTAGACCGGTGGCGGCGAGCCGGTCGAGGAAGCCTTTCACCGTGCTGGTCGGCATCGAGAACGCTGCGTGGGCTTGAGCCCCGATGCCGTCGATGGGAGCCCCTGCCGCCCGAATACGGTTGACGATATTGATCGTGTTCTGATTGTCACTGCTGTACTCGATGTTGTTGTAGTCGTTGAGCAGCAAAGTGGCGTTCGGGCAGTACTGCCGCGCCCATTTGAACGATTGCACGATCCAGTCGTGGCCGCTCGATCCCGCGCCGCCGAGGGCGTTCATGTACACCGGGGTGGTGTGCGGGGGCGGCTCGTTCACGACGTCGATGATGGCGACGTCCGGGTAGCGCTGGCAGAACGCCTGGATCCACTCTTCTACCTCTGCGCGTTGCTCGCTTTGCGACAGACCGGCGAGCCAGCCCGGCTGCTGGGCACCCCAGATCAGGGTGTGGCCCTTGTAGGGGATGCCCTTTTCGCGAGCGTAATTCCGGACTCGGTCCATGCCGGCCCAGTTCATGACGTCCCGCGTGGATTCGACGGAGCCCCACTTGCCCTCGTTCTCCGGGGTGATCTGGTTCCAGTATCGGGACAGATCCGCTCGCACCTGCCCGCCGGTGGTGATGTTACCGACGAACTTGCCGCCGCCGCCACCACCGCCGCCGCCGCCGCCGCCGCCGCCGCCGCCCGCGCCGGAGCTCACGGGCGTGATTCGGAATTGCTGATTGGTCCCGCCGTTCGACGCCCATTGAATCACGGCGGTGCCGTCCGCGGTGCCGCGGCCGTAGACGTCCAGGGACTTGCCGCTGTTGCGCGCGGTGAGGCGCACGACGCCGCCGGCGACGTCCGTGAACGACCACTGCTGGTTTTCCCCACTCCAGCAGGAGTATTGCTGGATGCGGGCGCCGTCGCTGGTGGAGGCGCTCGCGACGTCCATGCAACGGTTGCTGTTGACGTTGCGGATGCGATAGTAGCTGCCGCCTGTCGATTCCATGCGGAACTGTTGCCGCGTCGAGCCGTTGCAGCTGGCGATCTGCAAGGCCGCTGCGTCAGCGGTGCTGCCTCCAGCCACCTCGACGCATTTTCCACTCTGGACGCCGACGATCGTGTAGGTCGCCGCGGTATCGATGGTGATGCTTTCAGCCAGTTCGTCGAACTCGTAGCCGTCTTCATCGAGCGGCTCGGCGGAGACGCACGCGCCGAGCGCGAGCGTCGCCAGCAGGGGCCATCGTTCAAATCGCATTCTCATGAGGTTCTCCTGTACCCAAGCGGGCATGTCGTAGGCTGTGGCGTGAAGGCGGCCCCTTCGACCCATGGATGAGTCGTTGATATGGTGTCGCTTTCCCATGGGGCCGGATCACATGGAAAGATGCTCTGTCAACCCAGGGCAGCTCCCGCAGTTGGGGCTTGACGTCTCCGAAGCGGTTGGACCTCCTCTCCTCCACCGCGTCGGTCAGGTGTCCTTTGTCGAGCCGTTGTCGGCAGAGTCGAGCCCCGTGCGCGGGCTGTCGTCCGACGTGCCGACCCCCCTCGGGACGGCATCGTCGCGGCGCTGAGGCTCAGCGCTCCGAGGAGCTCGGTGGAGATCTAAATCTCATCGTTCGAAGCAAAAGAATACCGACGAGCGTCAATGTGAACGCTCACATGACGGATGTCAACTCCAGAAGGCTGTTGAGTGGAGGCCGCCCCTTCGATGCATAGATAAGTTGTTGTTGCGGTGTCGCTTTTCCAGAGAGGCCGGATCGCATAGAGAGATGTTCTGTCAACCCAGGGCAGGGCCCGCAGCTGGGACTTGACGTCTCCGAAGCGTTTGAACTTACCTCTCTCTCTCCTCCACATCGAACTTCCTTTTCCCACATCGAACTTCCCTGTCCTCCCTCCATCGGGCTTCCTTCTCCCCGGCGCGACGGTCGGTCACCGGTAGATCCCGAGCCCTCTCGAGGGCCGCGCCGGACTCGAGATTGCGACCGCGGCGCCAGCAATCCGGCGCTTCACGCCTGGGCGCGCGCCCGGCGGGGAGGATAGGATGGCGGAGGATGGAGCCCATTTTCGTCCTGATGATCCTCTCGGGAATCGCGGGGCTCGCGAGGTGCTTCGCGCAGGCGCGTCAGGACGCAAGGCGGGCAGCCGAGGCCCGATGGCGGATCGCGCGGCCCATCTGGCAGCGCGCCGCGGCCCTGGTCGGCGGCGAGTTCAAGTCAGGGCCGGGCCAGCGGGGAGACCCCCGGATGCAGATCTCGGTGGTCTTCGAGAACGTCGCGTTGCTCGTCGACCACGACATCGATCACGGCGACGCGGCCGTCGTGCGGTACCACACCCGCATCACCGGCTCGGCGCGGAACCCGTCGGGCCTCAGGCTCCGGGTCCACGAGCAGCGGCTGCGCCGGGCGAGCGGCGGGGCCTTCCGGGCGAGGCAGGTGGACGTCGGCGACCCGGCGCTGGACGGCGCCTTCGTCGTCAAGGCCAGCATCCCGACGCTCGCGCGCTGGTGGCTCTCGCCGCCGCTGCGCGAGGCGCTCCGCGCGGCCGCCGACTACCAGCTCACGCTCGAGTCGCACCGGCTCACCGCCCTCCGCGCCGGGCTGGAGGACGACGCCGAGAAGCTCGTGAGCGCCATCCGCGCCGCCGCGCTCGTCGCGGGCCGCGGCCGGGCGCTCACGAAGGAGCTGCGGGCGCTCTCGCAGGAGCTCGGCGGGCGCCTGCTGTCGGGCGCCGCCTCGTCCGAGGGCGAGATGACCATCGAGATCGAGCACCGCAGCAGGCGGCTCACCGTGGAGTTCGGCCGGGAAGGGAAGACGGGCGCCTTCGGCACCCGCGTCCGCGCCGCCCGCGCCGCGTCGCCCTCGGAGCGATTCTCCCTGAGGCGACGGCCCAGGCGCGGCTCGGCCAGGGAAGGCCGAGGGCCGTCCGGCGACGACGCTCTGCCGCGGGCCTACGAGCTGCAGGCGGACGCGCCCGACCGGGTGGCGCAGCGCCTCGGCGACGAGCTGCGGCGCGAGATCGCCGCGCTCCGCCCGGCGGCGGTCGTGGGCGACGAGGCCGCGGTCACGCTCATCTTCGGCCAGCTCGAGACGGGGCGGGACCGGATCGAGCGCGCGATCGCGATCGTCTCCGCGCTCGCGGCGCCGAGCCCGCACGGGCCGTATCGCTGATCGCCCCGCGCGGCGGCCGGCCGGCGGGCGGAGCTCGAGGCGCGGCATCACCGCGACACCGCTGCTCACCGCGATCAGGCGACCCTGACGTCCCGGGGGCGCGCCGCGCCCGGCGACACGGCCGCGAGGCACCATGAAGCGCCGCAGGCCGGCGGGGCATGGTAGATCGTCGACCTGGGGCATGCAGGCACAGGTCGACTTCCCGGCGCCGCCTCCGCGTGCGTCCTCCCGCGGGCGGAGAGCGGCGCCATGAGCGCGGCGCGCGACGAGCCGACGACGCTGGTCCGTACCCAGCGGCGCGCCGGCTCGGGCGCCGAGCCGCGGCCGTTCCTGTTCCTCGTCTTGCAGTGCCAGCGGCCGCTGGACGCGCCGGCGCGGCTGCCGCTCGACGGGGTCGACGAGGTGGGGTTCGGGCGAGGCCCGGTGCGCTCGATCAGCCGGCGGACCGAGGGGGAACGGGCGCTGCTCGACGTGCGCCTCGAGGACGGCTGGGTGTCGTCGCGGCACGCGCGGATCACGCGCGAGGGCGGCCGGCTCCGCCTGGAGGACCTCGGCTCGACGAACGGCACCTTCGTGAACGGCGTGCCCCAGCGGAGCGCGCTCCTGGCCGAGGGGGACCTGATCGAGCTCGGGCACACGTTCTTTCTGTTCCGCGAGATCGCCGCGCCGGACGAGGCGCTCTGCGACGCGACCTCGGCGCCGGATCAGCCGTTCGGGCTCGCCACCTTCTCGCCCGCGCTGGCCGAGCGCTTCGCGTCGCTCCGGGCCGTCGCGCCCGCGAGCATCCCCGTCGTCCTCCAGGGCGAGAGCGGCACCGGCAAGGAGGTCGTCTCGCGCGCCGTCCACGCGCTCTCGGGGCGGCCCGGGCCGTTCGTCGCCATCAATTGCGGCGCGCTGCCCGACAGCCTCATCGAGTCCGAGCTGTTCGGCCACAGGAAGGGCGCCTTCTCGGGCGCGGGCGAGGACCGGCCCGGCCTCATCCGCAGCGCCGATCGGGGCACGCTCTTCCTCGACGAGATCGGCGACCTGCCCGCGGCGTCGCAGACCGCGTTCCTGCGCGTGCTGCAGGAGTCGGAGGTCGTGGCGGTCGGCGCGACGCGCCCGGTGAAGGTCGACCTCCGCGTGGTCGTCGCCACGCACCGCGACCTGCCGGCGATGGTGGAGCGCGGCGACTTCCGGGGCGATCTCTTCGCGCGCCTGTCGGGGTTCGTGCTCGAGCTGCCGCCCCTGCGAAAGCGCCGGGAGGACCTCGGCCTGCTCATCGCCGCCCTGCTCCGCCGCGCCGCCCCGGACCGGGCAGGGGAGATCTCCCTGAGCTGCGAGGCGGCGCGCGTGCTCCTCCTGCGCGAGTGGCGGCTCAACGTCCGCGAGCTGGAGAAGTGCCTGGCGACCGCGATCGTGCTCGCGGGCGGCGGCCGGGTGGAGCTCGATCACCTGCCGCCGCCCGTCGCCGTCCCGCGCAGCAGCCTCCCGCCCGAGGCCTCGAGGCCCGAGGCCCCGCCGAGCGAGCGGCCGCGGCCCGGCGCGGACGATCCGGAGCGGCGCGAGGCGCTGATCCGCCTCCTCCGCGAGCACCGGGGGAACATCAGCGCGGTGGCGAGGGCGATGGGCAAGGGGCGAACGCAGATCCACCGCTGGATCGCGCGCCACGGCATCGAGCCCGGCGACTACCGGGACGGCTGAGCGCCCCGCGGAAGGGCCGAGCGCGCCGCGGGACGGCCGAGCGGCCGCCGCTCAACGGCAGAGCGGCGCGTCGATGAACAGCGCGCCGGACACGAACCGCGCAAAGGGGGAGTCCCGGATGACGTCGGACGGGTGGTTGAGATAGACCGTGATCGGATGGTGCCATGTGCCCCCAAGGCTGCCCTTGCACTCCTGGAAATCGCCGTCGCCCTCGACGAGCCCCCCGTCGGCGACGGAGCATTGATCGAGCGGCGGACAGTCCGTGAAGGCGTGTGCGTCGCCGCAGGCGCCCACGGAGATCGCGACGCAGTCTTTTTCCTCCCCGGCGCCGGCGCAGAGGCGGTGTTCCACGTAGGCTGCCTGATCGGTCCAGTATTCGCCCGTGCAGGCGAAGGCATGTCGAAACACGGATTGTCCGGAGGCCCGAGCACCATGGAATACGCCGTCTTTCGTCACCTCGTTCAACCCCGCCGTGAGCAGGTCGTTGAGCGGGTTCTCGCCCCAGAAGCTCCCGTAGAACGCGCCCTCGCGCCAGCGAAAGACGCGCGCCTCCGGCGCCGGATACTCCGCGTCCTCGAACGATGCCTCGAGGATGGAGACGGCGCCGGGCGGCGGCGTGGGGTGCGGCCGCGGGTGGCTCGTGACGCTGAAGCGCTTGTGCTGCTGGACCAGCGCGCCAAGGACCCTCCCCAGGCCCGGGGCGCCGGCGGCGGGGCCGCTCGTCCGCGGGCCGTTCATGACGCTGAAGTGGCCGCTGGCGGGGCAGACGAAGTGGAGCGCGGGCTCGCTGCGCCCGCTGCACCGCGCCTCGCCCGGCTCGATGTGGTCGGGTGAGCTGGTGTCGCAGCCGCGGATGCCGCTGCAGACGCGGACGACCGTGTCGCCGGGAGACAGCCCGACGGCGCTCGATGGGTCGGCATCACAGTCGCCGAGCGGCTCGCCGCCGACGCCGAGGTACACGTGCGAGCCCGGGGTGCAGGAGCCGATGTGCCCGGCCGTCCAGCCACAGTCGCGCGATGCGCCCGAGACCTCGGTCGTGCACCGCGCGAAGCTCGGGATGACATCGCTGTTCTCCGTGACGGTCACCGCGCGTACGGACGGCGCCGGCGTGAGGAGCCCGGGCCGATGCTCCGGGAACGCCTGGCCTCGCATCGAGAGGGTGACATTGCGGCCCACGGCGTTCACCCGCGAGAGCAGGCACGCCGTGATGAGCTGCCGGCACTTCGCCCCCGCCGGGCCCGTGGCCCACTGAGGGCAGATCCCGATCTCGCCCGGAAATGTGGTCTTCTCGCCTGTCGATGTGTCGGTATACGAGAGGCTCTGGTCCGGCTCCAGGGCGCAGGAGGCGAGATAGCGCATCACCTCGCGCGTGGGCTCGTGGCGGAGCTGGAAGAGGAGCTCGGGCTCACCGCCGATGTCGGCGTAGCTCTCGGTCGCGAGCGGGACGCGCACCATGACGGGATTGGCGCGCGCGTTCGTGATCAGCGCGTTGCGGGTGAGCGCCCTGGCGGAGAGGCCGTTGCCATACACGCCCTGCACCGCGTCCACCCACGACGCGACAAGATCGCCGGCCGACGCGCTGCCGGCCGGCCCGGTGCCGGCCGGCCCGGTGGGGGCCGGCCCGGTGCCGGCCCCCCGCACGGAGACCAGCGGCCCGTCGAGCGAGGGGGCGTCGCCGTCGGAGACGACGCACCCCGCGCCTGCGCCGGCGATCGAGAGCCCGAGACAGAGCACAAGCCATCCATGGATCCGGTAGATCATGACGTGGTCAGATTCCTTTCTGTGTCCCGGCGAAACGGCGGACCGGTTCACGCGGTGACGGGCGATCCGGGCGTGAGGAGCGCGCGTTCGATCTCGTCGAACCGCTGCTCCCAGAAGCCCGCCGAGACCGCCCTCGCCTCCTCCAGGAACACGAGCGCCTCGCCCGCGGCGCCCGCCCGGAGGGCGGAGAGGACCGCGCCGTACAGCGCCTCGGCGTGCTCATGGAGGATCGCGGTGTGCCGCGCCTCCTGCACGAGCGCGCGCCACGCCGCAGCGTCGAACCGACCGGCTGCCCGGTCGTCCAGGGCCTGTTGCACCAGGCGTGCCAGCGTCCGGGCACAGGGGGTGAGGTCGAGCGCGGGGAGGCTCGCGCGGGCCTCGGCCAGGTGCCTGGCCGCCTCGTCGTACGCGCCGCGGGCGAGGTGGATGCGGGCGAGGAGGAGGGCGTCGTCCGGCGAAGGGCGCTGGTTGAAGAAGCGTCGCTGGAGGTCGAGGCTGCGGCGCGCGAGCGGGAGGGCCTCGTCCAGCGCGCCCATCCAGTAGCGCAGCTCGGACAGGTTCAACGTGGCCATGCGCTCGAGCTGGGCGTGGCCGAGCTCGCGGGCGAGGCGGACCGCCTCCCGCTGGTCCTCGAGGGCGCGGCCCTCGTCGCGCCGCTTCACCCACATGAAGAGCCGGTTGATGTACGCGGTGCAGAGGTGGAAGGCGTCGCCGGCGCGCAGGCAGGCCTCGACGACGGCCTCGCCGTGGCGCTCGGCCTCGTCGAGGCGGCCGGCCACCGAGAGGGAGCCGACGAGCAGCAGCCGCGCGATGACGTGCGCCTCGTGGTCGCCGAGGGCGAGCGCGCCGCGGGCGGCCTGCTCCAGCCTGGGGATCCCGTCGTCGACGCGCTGGCCGCGGCAGTCCGAGCGGCCGCTCCCGAGCAGGCAGCGCGCGTCGAGGCGGGCGTCGCCGAGGCCCGCGCAGAGCTCGGCCGCGCGCGCCGCGGCCGCCGCGGAGGCGGGGAAGTCCTCGAGCCAGTCGAGCGCGGTCGCCTCCTCGAGCAGGAGCTCGGCCGCGCGGGCCCGGTCGCCCGCGGCCTCGGCGAGCGCCCGGGCGGCGCGCAGATCGGCGAGCGACTCGCCGAGGCGCTGCAGGCGGTACCGCGCCCGGCCGCGGCCCGCGAGGGCCCGGCCGCGGGCTGCGGCGTCGCCGCCGTCGAAGAGGCGCAGGGCCGCGGTGAAGCGCTGCTCGGCCTCGACGACGTCGTGCCGGGCGAGCGCCTCCTCCGCGAGGTCGGCGTGCGCCTCCGCGGCGGTGGCGGCGTCGCCGGCGGCCGCGGCGTGGCGGGCGATCCGGGCGCGCGATCCCGCGGCGGACGGCGCGCCGAGGAGGCGCCGGAGGACGGCGGCGTGCAGCGCGCGGCGGCGGGCGGGCGGGATGCGCGCCTCGACGGCCTCGCGCAGGAGCGGGTGCCGGAAGGCGTACCGCGGCGGCGACGTCGGGAGCGCGACGAGCACGCCGGCCCGGGCGAGGCGCGCGAGGCCGACGCCGGGGTCCAGCGCGCCGGCCGGCGGCGGCGCGCCCGGGGCGTCGAGGGCGCCCTCGATCTCGGCCGGGGAGAGGTCGTCGCCGAGGATCGCCGCGCGCTCGAGCAGGTCCACGAGCGGCGGCGGCAAGGCCGCGAGCGCGCGCGCGGCGAGGCGCTCGCCGAGCGGCGCGGCGGAGAGGGAGAGCAGCTCGTGCGGCGCGAGGGTCCAGCCCTCGCCGCCCCGGGCGCGCCGGATGGCGCCGCCGACGCGCAGGGCGCAGGCGACCTCCACGAGATCGCGCGGGACGCCGCGCCCGAGCGCGCGCAGGTGATCGAGCGCGGCGCGCGGGACGAACTCCACCGGGCGCAGGTGGTCCTGGAGGAGCGCGCCCGCGGCCTCGGCGTCGAGCGGGCCGAGGTCGAGCGTGAGGCGGCGGGCGGCGCGCTCGCCCAGGCCCGGACGGAGCGAGGCGATCGACGGCCGGGCGGCGAGCACGATCGCGAGGCGCGCCGGGCTGCCCTCCGCGGTGGCCAGCTCGAGCGCGTCGAGCGCGGCCGCGTCCGCGCGGTCGGCGTCGTCGAGCAGCAGCGCGAGCGGCGCGGCGGCGGCGAGGACGGCGGCGAGCGCCCGCGCCTCGGCGTGGCGGCGCGCGCCCGCCGCCTCGAGCAGGGGCGCGGCCGCGGGAGCCCGGCCGGCGATCCGCCCGAAGGCGAGCCCCACGGCTGGCCACGCGCGGGCGGCCTCCGGCGCGCCCAGGCGGCGGGCGAGCGCCGCGTCGACGGTCGCGTCGAGCGCGCCGCTGGCCGGGAGGTCCAGGGCGGCCCGCAGGAGCGCGACGAGGGTCGCGCCGCGCTCGGCCTCTTCCGGTCCGGGGGCGTCCGCGGCGTGCACGGTCGCGCCGCCGGCGCGGAGCGCGGCCGCGAGCGCGCCGAGGAAGCGGGTCTTGCCGTGCCCCTCCGCGCCGAGCACGGTGACGAGCGCCGGCCCGCCGCCGGCGAGCGCCTCCGTCACGGCGGCGACGGCCGCGGCGAGCGCGGCGTCGCGTCCGCGCAGGGCGGTCTCGCCGGGCTCGCCGGGGGGCGTGTCGTGCGGATCGGGGGGCGTGTCGTGCGGATCGGCGGGCGTGTCGTGCGGGTCCTCCGCGAGCGCGCGCTGGGCTTCGGCCGTGAGGAGGATCGGCGGCGCGGCGCCCGCGTTCTCCGGGCCGGCCCCCCACGCCTCGGCGGTCTCCAGCGCGGTGCCCGCGAGCGTGATGCCGTGCGCGCCCTCGCGCACCCGGAGCTGCGCCAGCTGGACAACGAGCGGTGGCGCCGCCAGGCCGGCAGCGAGGAGGCGCCGGGCTGCGCGCACCGCCGCGCGCACCCCGGCGCTCGGCCCCGCGGCGGCGGGGAAGGCGAGCACCGTGTGCTCCCCGCGAAAGCGCGCCAGGATGCCGCCTTCCGCGCGCGTTGTGGCGACGACGGCGAGCGCGCCGGTGCGCTCGCCCGCGCGCAGGGCGAGCAGCGCCACCGGCCGGCGCTGGCCGGTGGCGGGCGCGCGCGCGTCGGCGCTGGCTGCGCGCCCGCTGGACGAGGCCGCGCGCGCCTCCAGCGCCGCCGTGAGCGCGCGCGCCACGTCGCTCGCGCGGGCCGGGCGAGCTTCGGGGTCCTTCGCCAGGCAGCGGAGGACAGCCTCGTCGGCGGCCGGCGGGAGCCGCGCGAACGACGAGGGCGGATCCGGCCGGCGCGCCACATGGGCCTGCCGCACCTCCGCCGCCTCGCCCACGAACGGCGGCCGGCCGGTGAGCAGCTCGAAGATCACCGCGCCGAGCGCGTAGACGTCCGCCCGTGGGCCCACGCCGCCCGCGCCGAGGCACTGCTCCGGCGCCATGTACGCCGCCGTCCCGAGGACCGCGCCGGTGCGCGTCAGGTCGGGCCCGAGCGCGCCCTTCGCGCCGTCCGCATCGCGCGCCGGCGCCGCGAGGCCGAAGTCGATCAGCGCCACCTCGCCCCCGGGCCGCAGCCACACGTTCTCGGGCTTGAGGTCGCGGTGCACGAGGCCGGCGTCGTGCACCGCGTCGAGCGCCGCCGCGAGCGCGTGCACGAGCGCCGCCGCCTCCTCGAGCGGCATCGCGCCCGCGCCCGGCAGATCCGCGAGGCGCGACGCGAGCGAGCTGCCCTCGAGCCGCTCCAGCGCGAGGAACGGGCGGCGGTCGGCGGCGTGACCGCGGCCGAGCAGCGCGGGCGCCAGCGGGGGCGCGAGGCGGGCGAGCGCTGCGGCCTCGCGCGCGATCCGTCCGTCGTCCTGCCGCCGCGCCACCTTGAGCGCCACGGCGCGGCCGTCGTCCTCGCGCGTCGCCGCGTAGACGCGCGCGAACCCGCCCTCGCCGAGCATCTGTTCGACGCGGAACCCCGGGATGCGCGGGGGCGGCTGCGGATCGACCGCCTCGGCGGCGCCGCTCACCGGCGGCGGCGCGAGCGGGTGCCCCGGGCACGCGGCGCCGGCCTGCCCGGGCAGGCGGCGATGGCACTCGGAGCAGCGCATGAGGCGCGAGTATACTGGGGTAGGTTGCCATGGTGCCGCCTGCCGAGCTCATCCCTGAAGAGACCGCCGTCATCTCGGGTCGCCCGGAGGAGCTGCAGACGACCGCCGCCGGCGACGCGCTCCCCGCCGGCGCCGTGGTCGGGGGCTACCGGCTCGACGAGGTGCGTCTCGCGGGCGGCTTCGGCGTCGTGCACCGCGCCTGGCCGCTCGGGGGCGGCGCGGCGGTCGCGCTGAAGGTGCTCCGCCGCGAGCTGTCGCTCCTGCCGGCGATGCTCCGGCGCTTCCAGCAGGAGGCGGAGGTGCTCGCGCGGCTCAGGCACCCGTCGATCGTCGAGGTCCGCGGCGTCGGCGCGCTCGATGACGGCCGGCCGTACATCGCGATGGAGTGGGTCGAGGGCCGGAGCCTCGCGGCCGAGCTGCGCGCGCGCGGCGCCCTCTCGCCGCCCGAGGCGGTCGCGCTGCTCGAGGAGGTCGGCGGCGCGCTCGCGGCCGCGCACGCGATCGGCGTCGTGCACCGCGACGTGAAGGCCCAGAACGTCATGATCCGCCCTGTCGCCGGCGGGGGCGGCGCGCGGGGCATCAAGCTCGTCGATTTCGGCATCGCCAAGCTCCTCCGCCCGCCTGGGAGCGGGCGCGGTGGCGAGCGCGGTGGCGAGCGCGGTGGCGAGCGCGGTGAAAAGAGCAGCAGCCTGATCCTCGGCACGCCGCTCACGATGGCGCCGGAGCAGATCCTCGGCGGCGCGGTGGACGCGCGGACGGACATCTATGCGGTCGGCCTGCTCGCCTACCAGCTCGTGACGGCCGAGCTGCCGTTCCAGGGCGCGGATGCGGTCGAGACCGAGGAGATGCACCTGCGCGCGCCGCCGCCCCGCCCGAGCGAGCGCGCCCCCGTGTCGGCCGCGTTCGACGCCGTGGTGCGCCGCTGCCTCGCGAAGGAGCCGGCGGACAGGTACGCGAGCGTCTCCGAGCTGCTCGCGGCCCTGCGCGGGGCCGTCGCCGCGCCGGGCGCCGGGGGCGCGGCGCCGGCGCCCGGCGGCGTCGACGAGCCGCGCGGGCCCGGCGCCGCGCTGCTCGTCGAGGCCCGGCTGGCCGCGCCGGACGACGCCGGCGACGAGGCGCTCGCCGACGTGGAGCGCCTGCTCCAGGCGGCGCGGGCGGCGCTCTTCCGGATCGGGGCGACGCTCGTGGTCGAGAGCGCCGACGCGCTGCTGGCGACGCTGCCCGCGCCGTACGAACGCGCGCCGGAGCGGGCGCTCGGGTGGGTCCTCGAGCTCTGGGCGGAGCTCGGCGCGCGGGCCGGCGCGAGCCCCGAGGTCCTCCCGCGCCTTCTGCTGCACGCGGCCGTGCCCGAGGCGCTGCGCCGCTGGGCGCCCGGTCCGACCGGGGCGGGGGTATTCGTGACCGACGCGTTCGCCGGGAGGCTCGCCGGGACGAGCGAGCGCGCGCCGCTCCCGGCCGCGGGCGGCGCGCTGCGCCGGGTGGCGCCCTGAGCGGCGCCGCGGCCGGGTACGGGGGCGCGCTGCCACTGTCCCTGCCACAGGGGGTGTGACAGGGGGCGATGTGACAGGGGGCGATGTGACAGGGGCGATGTGACAGGGGACAGCCGGCGTGTGTCAGGGGGCGCCGGCGTGGCGCTGCCGTGCCGCGAGGGCCGCATTCATGGCATCCGCCGCGCGCCGACGAGCGGGCTGCCGGGTCGAGGGTCTTCCGCGGAGCGCGCGGCGCCGCCGCGATGGCCGTGGCGGGTGCCACGGCGTCGCGTCCGCCCGGCGCTGGCAAGGTGCTTGCGATGTCGCGGCGTCGCGGGGCGCTGCCGCGACCGGGCCATCCTGGCCCGCTGGGCGGCCGGCGCCGCTGCCTCGACAACAAGATAGCTGAGGAGACATCGTCATGCGCATCGTTCGCTCTGCATTCGCGCTCTTCGCCCTGTTCGCGGCCGGCTGCGCCGTCGACGCGACCGACCCCGAGCTCGCGGTGGACGCCCCGCCCCTCTCGGAGAGCTGGACCGTCAGCACCGTCGCGTCGAACACGACGTGGAATTCGGGCCTTGTCGCGAATCTCGCCTCGGGGTTCATTCACTGCAACCTCGACTACGGTGAAGGATACATGCTGACTGACCTCAGCGTGAACGAGGAGCCCATCGCCAATCCGGCCGAGTTCATCGCCAGCATGAACGGCATGTGTCGGGAGTTCGACCTCCCGGCTCCCGCCCTTCCGCGGACCGGCAATCTCGGGTACGCGAACATCTTCTCTGCGGCCAGCTACCGCCCCGGCCTGCGCTGGGCTCAGGTCCCCGCGATCGACTCTTATCCCATCGGATTGCAGCTCAGGGTGGGCGGCGGCAACACCCACGTGAAGGACGTGCGCATCGCGTACGCTCACAAGGACGCGACCGGGATGGCCCTCGACGTCGCCGCGCCTTCCTACACGCCCTGGGCGATCGGGTACGCCGGGAGCATCGTGACCCTGAGCTGCCCGGCCCAGGAGGTGATGGCGGGCCTGGATCTCCGGTACGACACGGTCGCGGGGCAGATCCGGAGGGTCGAACTTCACTGCCGAGCGCTGGCTTACTGAGCGAGCCGGCGGCCGGCGCGTCTTCCGGGGGCTCGGCCTCCGGCGGCGCCGGACCGGGCGGCGCCGGATCGGGCGGCGCTACCTTTCCACGGCGGGATCGTGCACCATGCCGCGAGGGTGCCCCGGGGGTGCGAGCCGAGCTCCCGCGGTGGCATCGGCCGGATGACATGACGACATGACGACCCTCCTGCTCCCCGAGGACGCGCTCGCGCGCCTGCGCCGCGCCGGGCTCGCCACCCAGATCGACGCCGCGGTCTTCGCGGCCGCGTGCGACGAGGAGCGCGCCGGCGCGCCGCTCGACGCCGAGGTCGCGCTCTCGGCCCTGGCGTCGATCTACGGCGTGCGCGGTCCCACGGAGGCGAGCGCCTCCGACGGCGTGTTCGTGGTGGACGAGCACGCTGCTTCCGACCCGAAGGTCCTCGCGGCCGTGTGGCTCACCTTCGAGCGGTGGCTCGAGCGCGCGATCCCCGTCTCGGTGGCGACCGACCTCGACGAGCTCGTCTCGTACGCGGGCGACATGTGCTTTCTTCGCCGGCACGCGAGCGAGGCGGGGGAGGCGCCCTGTCTCTATTCCATCGACGGGTGGCGCACGGGCGACGACGCGTCCTTCTCGCTCTATGTGCTGCGGCGCGACGGCGAGCCGCTCTATGCGCTCGGCGTGCCGGTCCAGTTCCACGTGCACCCGGACACGGAGGCCGCGGCCGCCGGCATCTTCCGCGTCGACGGCGTCACGGACAGCTACCGCGAGCACGCCCCGGCGTGCGCCGTTTGCCGCGACGCGCTCCGGAGCGCCGCCGATCGGGGCGTCCTGCCCGACGAGTTCCGGCCGCTCCTCGGCTGATCAGCCCCGCTATGCGGCTGGGCGCAGCGTCGGGTGCATCCGCGGGTTGGGCCGTCTACTCCAGCACCTTGGTCGCTGAAGGGGTGGCGTAGCCCGTTTCTTGGCAACGGGAAGCCGGAATTTAACGCAAAGGCGCAAAGGCGCAAAGGCGCAAAAAAGCAAGGGAGGGGGAAAGTCATTCCTGCAATCCGTTGACCACGGAGCAGCCCCGGACCTCCAAGGCTGCGATGCACCTCGAGCGCCGCGTCGCCGACGATCTTGGCCATCTCATTCTCATTTATTTCCCCCTCCGTTGTTTTGCGCCTTTGGTGCGCCAGGCAAGCCTGGGCGAGGAGGAAGCTCATGTAGAAAGCTGAAACCTTGCGATGGAACCCATGGAGGTCCTGCGGATCTCCCCGGCCAAGGCTAGCCCCCAGCCGGAAGCGAGTCTTGCGTGGTCCGGAGGGCAGACCCCGGGCTGCGAAGCGTAGACAGCGAGCGTGAAAGCCTTGTATTGAGCCTCGAAATGCAATGCTCGGCGGGTGCCCAAGCTGTCAAAGGAGCGGAAGGCAACACCGGCGCGCTGGAACGCCGCGCGCGGCGAAGGGCTCGGCGCGTTGGACCCCCCGGGGTCGGAGACCAGGGCGTGCACGCAAGGGTTCCCCAGGAACCTGGGAGGCCCCGTCGCCTCCGAGAAGAGCCCGCCGCAACGGCGGGTGCGGTACCGCCGAGCGAAGGGAACGAAGCGAGGCGGGAAGGGTGACGAGGCGTCCGAGCACCTCGTAGTACCGATGAAGCGGGGGAACCGTCCCGAGGGACCCCGTGGAGGGAAGGGGGTGCCGGGGCATGGGGCTGCTGGAGGGAAAGATGAAGGAGACACCGGGCTCCCAGAACATCTCCACGAAACTCGAGCAGATAGCGAAGCTGGCGAGGGAAGCGCCTGGTACGGCGTTCACGACGCTCGCGCACCACATCGATATCGAGTGGCTGCGCGAGGCGTACCGTCGCACGCGCAAGGACGGCGCTGTGGGCGTGGACGGGCAGACCGCGGACGAGTACGCGGCGCACCTGGAGGACAACCTCCGGTCGCTGCATGAACGCGCGAAGTCCGGCACGTACCGCGCGCCGCCCGTGAGGCGGGTCCTCATCCCGAAGGGGGACGGGTCGCAGACGCGGCCCATCGGCATCCCGACCTTCGAGGACAAGGTCCTGCAACGCGCGGTCGTCATGGTGCTGGAGGCGATCTACGAGCAGGACTTTCTACACGGCTCGTATGGCTTCCGGAGGGGGCGCTCGGCGCATCAAGCGCTGCACGCGCTCCGTGACCAGGTGATGCGCATGGGCGGCGGCTGGGTCCTGGAGGTCGACATCCGGAAGTTCTTCGACACCCTCGACCATGGCCACCTCCAGGAGATCCTTCGTCGAAGGGTGCGCGATGGGGTGCTGCTGCGGCTCATCGGCAAGTGGTTGCATGCGGGCGTGCTGGAATCCGGGGCCGTGTCCTTCCCGGAGTCTGGTTCGCCTCAAGGCGGCGTGATCTCGCCGCTGCTGTCGAACGTCTACCTGCACGAGGTGCTGGACGTGTGGTTCGAGCAGGAGGTGAAGCCGCGGCTGCAAGGCCGCGCGTTTCTCATCCGGTACGCGGACGATTGTGCGCCACGACGGCGCGGAAAGGAGGCCTTGATGGCCGCCTGAAGCAGCCTTGCTGCACGAGAGATGAGGGAGGACCCCTCGGGATCGGGTCGCAGGGCCAGGTCCCAAACCACCGGAAGCTGCTTGGGCCCAATGGCCCGGGTGGTGAGCGTTCACGGAAAAGGCGGGACAAACCCGTCAGGTGAGAGCCGGGAAGGCGAACGTGAGTGAACCGCTGACGACGTGTCGAAAGCGTAGGGACGTCATCGAAACCAGGCTCCAGTCGTTGGCCTGGGACAAAGCTCGGGGGATTCCTGCTTGCTGCCCGAGCGGTGACCGGCATGAAGGCGGCGCGAGCCCGGCTCAGGCTCTCGTGCGGAACGTGGGAACCTGTCGCTCCGATGCGAAGGGAGAACTCCGAGTGGTGGACCCACGAGGGGGAAGAGTACCGATGCGGGGCGCAGGGGCGGATGGGCTCGTAGTAGCGTTGAAGCCTGGTAACGCGGGCGGAGCGAAGGGGCCCAACGACCTGGCCGCGGGCATGGGTCAACCGGCAACGGGAGGAGCCCATGTCTGAGGCGAAGCCTTACGACATTCCGAAGCAGCTCGTCTGGGATGCGTACCAGCGGGTAAAGGCGAACCGAGGCGCAGCGGGCGTGGACGGCGAGTCGCTTGCGATGTTCGAGAAGGACCTGAAGGGCAACCTCTACAAGGTCTGGAACCGGATGTCGTCGGGCTCGTACTTTCCGCCGCCCGTGCGGCTCGTCGAGATTCCGAAGGGCAACGGAGGCACACGTCCCCTCGGCATCCCCACGGTGGGGGACCGCGTGGCGCAGACGGTCGTGAAGATGGTCCTCGATCCGGTCGTGGAGCCCATGTTCCATCCGGATTCGTACGGCTATCGGCCCGGTCGGTCGGCGCTCGACGCGGTGGCGGTGGCGAGGAGACGATGCTGGAGCGCCGACTGGATCATCGACCTTGACATCAAGGGCTTCTTTGATGCGCTGGTCCATGAGCTGGTCGAGCGCGCCGTGGCGCACCACACGGACAACCCCTGGATCCGGCTGTACATCGCCCGGTGGCTCCGCGCCCCCGTGCAGAAGCCGGATGGCACGGTGGAGCAGCGTACGAGGGGCACGCCGCAAGGCGGGGTCGTCAGTCCGCTGTTGGCCAATCTATTCCTGCATTATGCGTTCGATCACTGGATGCGGAGGACCTTCCCGAGCGTCCCGTTCGAGCGCTACGCGGACGATGCCATCGTCCACTGCAGGAGCGAGCGGCAGTCCCGCATGGTGCTGGAGGCCATCCGTCGTCGGTTCGAGCAGTGCGGTCTGGAGCTTCATCCGACGAAGACCCGGATCGTCTACTGCAAGGACGACGATCGGTGCGGGGAGTTCGAGCACGTCGCGTTCGACTTCCTGGGCTACACCTTCCAACCTCGACGGGCGAAGAATCGCTGGGGGAAGCACTTCGTGAGCTTCCTGCCAGCGATGAGCACCAAGGCAGCCAAGGCGGTCCGCGAGACCATCCGCAGATGGCGGATGGCGTCGACCAGGAACAACCAGCGCCTGGAAGATCTCGCGCAGCTCGTCAATCCGGTGGTGCGGGGTTGGATGAACTACTACGGGCGGTTCTACCGCTCGAAGTGCGTCCAGGTCCTTCGCCATCTCAACGAGGCCCTCGCAGCATGGGCGCGACGGAAGTACAAGCGGCTGCGACGTCGAGAGCGCGCGTCGATGCACTGGCTGGGGCGCATCGCGCAGCGGGATCCGAAGTTGTTCGTCCTGTGGCAGCTCGGCGTCCGGCCCGAGGCTGGGTCGTAGGAGCCGGATGAGGCGAGAGCTTCACGTCCGGTTCTGGGAGGGCCCGGGGGTGCGATTCCCCCGGGCTACTCGACTCGTCCTGGCGTTCTCGCACGAGGAAGACGCTCGTCGCGTTCTGGCCGTGCTCCCGAAGAGGTTCGGCAAGTACGGCCTTGCGCTCCACCCGGACAAGACCCGGCTCGTCGAATTCCGTCGGCCCGACCGTCGGCCTCCCCCGGAGGATCGATCGGATCGTGGACCCAACACGTTCGACCTGCTGGGCTTCACCCACTACTGGGGCTTGTCTCGTCGAGGCAGGTGGGTGGTCAAGCAGAAGACCGCCTCCGATCGCTTCCGCCGCGCGCTGAAGCGGATCGCGGAGTGGTGTCGGCAGCATCGGCACCAGGCGATCGGGGAGCAGCAGCGCTCGCTCTCGCAGAAGCTGCGAGGTCACTTCGGGTACTTCGGCATCACGGGGAACTCCGAGGCGATCAGCCGCTTCCGTGAGCGGGTCATCGGCATCTGGTGCAAGTGGCTCGGTCGTCGCTCCCAGAGAGCGCGGATCAACTGGGACCGCAGGCACATGCTGCTGGAACGCTACCCCCTCCCACTTGCCCGGGTCGCGAGGCCGTACTCACCCGCGTAGCGAATCCATGTCGCGAAGAGCCGGATGCGGTAGCCCCGCACGTCCGGATCTGGTGCGCCGGTGGAAAACCGGCATGAGAACGTAGGTGAGCACGATGAGAAGGAAACATCGACGAATCGAGCAAGTCCTACCCCAGGAGGAGTCCACCCCTGGGAAGTCCATTCCTTGCGCAGCGTGGGGCGACCCACGAGGCGAAGCGTAGGAGGGCACGTGAGCGAGCCGGGCGATCGAGCCTCGAAACGACTACATTTGGGGGAGCCAACGCATTCGGATCATGCGGATGGCCATGGCGAGGTTCCGAACAACGTGGACCTGGAACCGCCGCTCCCTCCGGGGTCAAAGAGTTCGGCACGGTCACATATGTCTCATGCACGGGAACCGGGAGACCTCGAAGGGGCTGGCGATCCGATGGTGGATCGGTGGCACGGGCGGGAAGGCAATGGCCGCAATCCGCAGCAGTCCTTCAAGGAGTCGGACGCGCGCACTGTACCAACCTGCAAGAAGTCGGCGAACTCGTGGGTAATGCCCGAGGAGTCGATGGAGGGAAAGCGCGCGGCCAACGGGAAACTCGCTCCACGAAACGCGCTCCGGGCTCAGGACCGGGCAGGCGCGCTCACGGCCACGGAGCGGGTCGGACAGCGAGCGAAGCAAGGAAAAGGGGAGCGGTTCACCAATCTGTTGAACCACCTCAAGGTGCCGCTGTTGAAGACGGCGTATGAACGCCTGAACAAGAATGCGGCGCCGGGCGTCGATGGGGTTACGTGGAGCAAGTACGGCGAGAATCTGGACGCACGACTGCGCGACCTTCAGGACCGCGTTCATCGCGGCAGCTATCATCCGCAACCGGTGCGGCGCGTGCACATCCCGAAAGGAGATGGTCGTACGCGGCCGCTCGGTATTCCCGCACTGGAGGATAAAATCGTCCAGCAAGCGGCGCGGATGATCCTGGAGCCCATCTATGAGCAAGAGTTTCTCGGGTTTTCGTACGGCTTCCGGCCTGGCCGGTCGCAGCACCGAGCCCTGGATGCTCTCGCGGTGGCAATCAGTAGGAAGGTGAGCTGGGTGCTCGATGCGGATATCCGTGCGTTCTACGACACCATCGAGCACGGATGGATGCAGAAGTTCTTCGAGCACAAGATCGCGGACCGACGCATGGTGCGGCTGCTGATGAAGTGGCTGCACGCGGGCGTCGTGGAGAAAGGCGAGCTGCGCGCGGTGGAGGAGGGAGCGCCGCAAGGGGGTGGGATCAGCCCCTTGATGTCGAATGTCTACCTGCATTACGCGCTCGATTTGTGGGTTCAGCAATGGCGCAAGCGGCACGCACGAGGTGAAGTCTACGTCGTGCGCTACGCCGATGACGTGGTGCTGGGCTTTCAGTTCGAACAGGACGCGCGCGCGATGCAGTCGGCCATGGCCGAACGCCTCGCGAAGTTCGGCCTGGAGCTACACCCGGAGAAGACCCGGGTGCTTCGGTTCGGGCGTTATGCCCGCAAGGACAGTGAGCGGGACGGGCACCCGCGGCCCGAGACGTTCGACTTTCTTGGATTCACCCACATTGCGACTGAGTCGCGATTGAGGCGTTTCATGCTGATGCGCCGCACTGCCAGGAAGAAACGCGCAGCGAAGATGATCTCGCTGCGCGAAGAGATGCGACGTCGGATGCACGAGCCCCTGAAGAAGCAGCATGGGTGGCTCTGCTCGGTGATCCGTGGGCACGACAATTACTACGGCGTGCCCACCAACCATCGAGCGCTTGCCTCGTTTCATCGAGAGGTGCAGCGGTGCTGGTACCGTCAGCTTCAACGACGGGACCAGCGCTCTCGATGGCCCGTCAGCAAGTTCAAGCACCTCGACGCTCGATACCCTCTTCCGCCTCCGCGCGTCGTGCACCCCTGGCCCGATCGAAGATTCGCTGGCCCGTAGACCGGAGGTGGGAGCCCGGTGCGGGAAATCTGCACGCCGGGCTCTGTCCGGGGGGCGACCCGAAAGGGTCGTCCCTACCGGGACTGGGGGCCCTGGGGGAGCAATCCCCCAGGGCTACCCGAGCGGCTTTGCGCCTTTGCGCCTTTGCGCCTTTGCGTTGAATTCTGGCTGCTCCGCAGAATATGCGCTGTGCGTACGAATAACGCCTGGGTCAGTTGGCGCCGAATCCGGATTTCCGGGCAGCGTGGCCGCGTGTCCGCTGTCGTGTGAGACAGGTCGCGCCATGCTCGCTGGACGGCCCCCCCCGGTTTCCTGGACGGCCCGGTCCATTTCCTGGACGGCCCCACCCGGTTCCTGGACGGCGCGCCTGGGTTCCTGGACGGCCCCACCCGGTTCCTGGACGGCCCCACCCGGTTCCTGGACGGCGCGCCTGGGTTCCTGGACGGCCCCACCCGGTTCCTGGACGGCGCGCCCGCTTCCTGGCGAGGCAGAAGCGGCGCGAGATCCACGATCAGGGCGTTTGTGCCCTAGCGTTCCAGGAGGCGCGCTGTCATCGCCTGCGCGGCGTCGGCGACCCGGGCGGCAGCGCGCGCCGCGTCGCTGACCACCTCGTCCACGCGGCGCGCGCCGTCGCTCCCGGCCCGCCCCCAGAGAAGCGCCGCGGGCACCGCGATCCCGAGCGCCACCGCCACCCCGGCCGCCGCGACGCGCCAGCGCCGCCCCCGCGCCGCGGCCGGCGGCGTCACCGGCGCCCCTGCCGCGGCCGCGAAGGCGGCGATCATCGCCTCCACGCTGGGGAACCGCTCCGACGGGCTGATGGCGAAGGCGCGCGCGAACCACGCCTCCAGGGCGGGCGGCGCGCCCGGGCACAAGGTGGCCAGCGGGGGGCGCCCGCTGACCAGGATGGCCGCGAGCACGGCGGCCAGGTTGCGCCCCGGGAACGGCTGCTGCCCGGTCAGCGCCTCGTGCGCGACGACCGCGAGCGACCACAGGTCGAGCTGCGGGCCCGCCTGCCCGTCGCACGTGTGCTCCGGGCTCAGGTACGCAGGCGTGCCGAGCACCACCCCGTCCGCGGTCCGGCGGCGGAAGTCGACAGGCCGATCCTGCCCGACCCACTTGGCGATCCCGAAATCGGCGATCTTGGCGCGGAGGTGCCCGTCGCTCCCCTCGATGAGCAGGATGTTCGCCGGCTTGATGTCCCGGTGCACGATGCCGAGGCCGTGCGCCACCGACAGCGCCTCTCCGAGCTGCCGGAGGAGCGCCGTCACCTCGACGGCCGGCATCGTTCCCCGCTCCTGGAGCAGCTGCCGCAGCGACCTGCCGCGCACGTACTCCATCACGAGGTACGGCCCCGCCGCCGGGTCCTCCCCCGCGTCGTGCACCGCGACGACGCCGCCGGTCTTCTGCCCGAGCTGCGCCGCGACCCGCGCCTCCAGGCGGAACCGCTCGATCGCGTCGAGGTTCCGGCCGCCCCGCGCGACAACGAGGAACTTCAGCGCGACGTCGCCGTGCCGGACGCTGTCGTGCGCGCGCCAGACCTCGCCCATGGCGCCGCGCCCGAGCGGGAGCTCGAGCCGGTAACGCCCGCCGACGAGGCGGCCTCGCATCCGTCCGGCGCGGCGCGAGGAGGCTGGGCGGGAGTCTGCGGGTCGATCAGCGAGCGCGGCCGCAGCGCGCGCGCCGTCTCTTCTCTGGGAATCGGGTTGTGGATCGAACGAGGATGGCTGGAACACGATCGAGCACCTCCGTGCCGCCTCTGTCTCCCAGACGCGTCGGTGTGCCTCTCGGGCGACGCGCTTGGGCCAGGGACCGGGGCATGCCCAGAGCGTATCCTCAAGACGGGACCCTGGGAATCCCGGACAGCGCTCCCGCAGAGCGCTTGTTGCGGCCTTGTGCTCACAAGGTCGCATGGCGGCGCTGTGCGTCGGCGTCTGCACCACATGGATCTCCCTCGGCGGTCGAAACCGAGCAGGGCGGAGGGCAAAGCGATCTTGCCGTGGATGACGGAGTGTAGAGAACGCGCGTGCGAGCGCGAAGCAGACCCATCCTGCCCGGCGGGGCATGGGGGCCTCGCGCCTCCACGCGTGGCGCGGCCGGCAAGCGGAGCGTACAGCACCGCCGTACACGGGCAGCGCGGCGAGGCGCTCGACCTTCGTGCTGTGTCAGAGCGGCTGTGGCGCGACCGGGGGCGCGCGCCGGATCAATGCGCCACGCAGATGCCGGCGCAGTCAGCGCTGCCGGTGGCCGTATCGCAGTCGTCGCCCGGGTCGTCGACGCACTCGAGCCCGTCGGGGCAGGGGAAGCCCGCGAAGCCGCCGCACATGACGGGCTTGGGCTCGACGCAGACGCCGGCGCAGTCAGCGCCGCCGTGCTCTGGGTCGCAGTCGTCGCCCGGGTCGTCGACGCACTCGAGCCCGTCGGGACAGGGGAAGCCCGCGAAGCCGCCGCACATGACGGGCTTGGGCTCGACGCAGACGCCGGCGCAGTCAGCGCCGCCGTGCTCTGGGTCGCAGTCGTCGCTCCGGTCGTCGACGCACTCGAGCCCGTCGGGGCAGGGGAAGCCCGCGAAGCCGCCGCACATGACGGGCTTGGGCTCGACGCAGACACCGGTGCAGTCAGCGCCGCCGTGCTCGGGGTCGCAATCGTCGGTCGGGTCGTCGACGCACTCGAGCCCGTCGGAACAGCTCGTCCCGAGGAAGCCGCCGCACTCCTGTGTTTTTTGCGGCTCCTGCGTCTCCCCGACGTCGCCGTCGCTCTCCGCCTGGCAGCCGACGAGTCCAATCATGATGAGCAAGAAAGCCAATCCTGTGTGGCGCATCAGAACCTCCGCATCGTGCTTGTTCGAGCCCTGATGCGGCCACCGGATCGGTGATCGCGCGGCAGCCTGGCGCGCAGGCGCCGCCAGGGGAGGACACCCCTGACGCCACCGCCCAGGCCACCTTCAGGGCTCCTGTCGTCTCTGCTCCCCGAGGCGCGTCCTTCGGGGAGCGGCGCGCCATCGTCGCGCCTGCCTTCGCCTGTCTTGAAGCAGCTTCGGTGCCAGCGGGATTTGGCACAGCTCGCGCGGAGATCGCGGCCTGCCGCGGGGGGGGCATCGCGGTTCGTTGTGTCTCACTTGTGTATCGACATGTCTCAGTGTGCCAACGGTGAGACAGTCGGCTCGTGAGCCTCGCACGGAGGCGACGGCGCCGCGGCCGGAGGACGCCTCCGCATCGAGACGTTCGAGGCGGTGCGGAACGCCTGGCCGGAGCGCCTGCCGCTCACCGTCCGGCTCTCGATCACGGACTGGGTGGATGGCGGGGTCACGGTCGAGGAGTCGATCGAGCTGACGAAACGGCTCAAGGCGTCCGGCCTCGATCTGCTCGACGCGAGCCACGGGGTCGTCGTCCCCGAGCTCTCCAGGGCCCCCTGGGGCCCGGCTTCCTGCTCCCGCACGCCGGGCGCGGCAGGTCGCGCAGGCGCTCTGCGCGGGAGAGGGCGGGGCGCGGATGGCGGCGGCGATCCGCTGCGCGCTGTCCACGACCACGACCACGACGACCACGACCACGACCGCGGAGGAGCCGTCGCTCGCTCCGGTAAGGAGCGCGAGGCGAAGCTCAGGGAGCAGGCTCGCCAGAACGCCGAGGCGCAGCAGAGGCACCAGGCGGCGAAGGTCGATCTCGAGCAGGACGTGCGCCGCGTCGCCGACCAGCTCACCCCCGGCGAGAAGAAGGCGCTTAACAGGCTGTATAAATCGAAGCACTTTCCCAGGGCAAAGCTCGATTCAACGTGGATGGGCTATCGCACCGACGACCAGAAGAAGGCGCGCCTGAAGGAGCTCCTCAAGGAAGCAGAGAAGAACGAGAACCCCAAGAAGAAATGAGGCGTAAAAATGCCCTTGAACCGGGCCCGCGCACCCACAACGTTACGCGGCCCGACCATGCCAGGAGACCCCCAGGCCGTCCCCCCCGCAGCCCCGGCGGCGCCGTTCGAGACCCGCGCGGCCCTCCTGTCCTGGCTCGCGCACCACGGCATCGCGCACGTCGCCCGGCTGAACCTCGAGGCGGCGGCCCCGCGCGTCGACCCCGCCCTCTGGCCCGAGCTGCGGATCCTCGGCGCGCGGCGGCGCCTCATCGACCTCGCGAGCGCCGACGAGCTCGCGTGCTCGCTCGACTGGCTCCCGCCCTCGCGCCTCCGCGACGCGCTGCCGCCCCTCGTCCTCCGCTTTCTCGAGGACGAGCGCGCCGGCGCGGCGCTCGCGCGCGCCGCCGTCCCCGCGCTGCTGCGGGCGCCCGACGAGCCGCGGGCCCTCCCGGCGCACGATCTGCTCTGCGCCCTGCGCGCCCGCGTCCCGGACGCCGTGGCCCCGCGCCCCGAGCGGGCGCTCCGGGCCGCCGCGCTGCGCTTCGACGCCGCGCTGCCCGGCTTTCGCCTCGACGACCCGCTGCCCTTCGAGTCGCAGCGCGTGGGCGCCGGCTTCGTCCGGCCCGAGGCGCGGCTGATCCTCGCGCCCGGGGCGCCCCGCGCCGAGTGCGGCTGCGGCGCGGTCGACTGCGTGCACGTGCTCGCGGCCATCGACGCGGCGCTGCTCTGGCTCCGCCAGCCCCCGGGCGACGCCTTCTCCCGGGCGCTCGACGAGCTCGGGCGCCCCGCCTGGGAGCGCACCTTGCTGGCGCTCGACAGGGCCCTCGACGACGGCCCCGGCGCGCGCGCCGGCGTCGAGCTCACCTTCCGGCTCGACGTCGTCGAGGGCGCCGGCGTCGCGGTCGCCCCCTGGATCCACCGGCTCGGCAAGAAGGGCCAGCGCGGCGCCGGCGCGCGGATCGGCCGGAAGCGCCTCCTCCTGGAGCACGGCGCGAAGCTCTCCTCCGACGACGCCCGCGTCGCCGCCCTCCTGCCCGACGGCGACGGGTTCGCGTCGCGGGCGCTGCTCGACGCGCTCATCGGCCACCCGCGCCTCTTCCTCGACGAGGCCCCCGACGTCGCGGTGCGCATCGAGCGCACGCCGGTGGGCCTCGTGGCCGAGGAGCGCCACGGCGCCGTGCGGGTGAGCGCCGGCGTCGAGGGCACCGCGCTGCCTCCGGCGCTGATCGAGCGCGTGCGCCGGGCCCGCCCCGAGGAGGTGGTGTTCCTCTGGGACTGGGACAAGGGCGCGCGCCGGCTCACGCTGCTCGACGTCAAGGCCGAGGTCCGGGCGCTCGTCGATGTGCTCCTGCGCGACGGCAACGTCTTCCCGCCCGAGAGCCACGCCGCCCTCCTCTCCGCGCTGTCGCGGTGGGCGCAGCGCGTGCCTGTCGCCATGCCGCGCAGCGTGATGGGCGAGTCGGTCCCGCCGGAGCTGCTCCCGGTGCTGCGGCTCACGGCCCAGCCCCGCGGCGCCGTGGAGGTCGAGCTGCGCATCCGGCCGCTCGCCGACGGCCCGGCCCTCGTGCCGGGCGCGGGCGCCCGCGACGTGCACGTGCGGCGCGGGGAGAAGGCCCTGCACGCGCTGCGCGACCTGCGCCGGGAAGAGGACTTCGCCGCCGCGCTCGCCGCCGCGCTCCCGCTCGCCGGCGCCGAGCCGTTCGAGGAGCGTCGCTTCCACTACCGCTTCGCCAGCGCGCACGGCGCGTTCGACCTGCTCGCGGCCTGCGCGGCGCGCGAGCCGCCGCCGGAGCTCGAGTGGGTGGGCGCGCCCCTGCGCGTCGTGGAGAGCCGCGGTCCCCACGCGCTCAAGGTCGCCCTCGAGCGGCGGCGCGAGTGGTTCGGCGTCCTCGGCGGCCTGCGCGTCGAGGGAGAGCGCGTGGAGCTGGCCCGGCTGCTCGATGCGGCGCGGCGCGGGGAGCGTTACGTGCAGGTCGAGGCGCAGACCTACGTCGAGCTGGGCGAGGCCCTGCGCCTCCACCTCGAGCGCCTGTCGGACCACGTGCACGCCACCCGGCACGGCCTCTCGGTGGGCCCCTCGGCCGCCGGCGTGCTGTGGGAGCTCGAGCGGGACGGCGCCGCGCTCGAGGCGGACGGCGCCTTCCGGCAGCTCGCCGAGCGCGTCGCCGCCGCCGGCGAGCTCTGCCCGGCCGTCCCTCCGGCGCTCGGGACCGAGCTTCGCCCGTACCAGCTCGACGGCTATCGCTGGCTCGTGCGGCTCGCGGCCTGGGGGGCCGGCGGCGTGCTCGCCGACGACATGGGGCTCGGCAAGACCGTGCAGGCGCTGGCCGTCCTGCTCGAGCGCAGCGCCCGCGGGCCGGCGCTCGTCCTCGCCCCGACCTCGGTGGCCTTCAACTGGAGGGACGAGGCGCAGCGCTTCGCGCCCTCCCTGCGCCTCACGCTCTACGCGGACGCGCCCGACCGCGACGACGCGCTCGCGCGGCTCGGCCCGGGCGACGTGCTGGTGCTCAGCTACGGCCTGCTCGTGCGCGACGCCGCGCGCCTCTCCGCCCGGCGCTTCGCCACCGTCGTCTTCGACGAGGCCCAGAACCTGAAGAACGCGACCACCCTGCGCGCGCGCGCCGCGAGGGCGCTCCAGGCGGACTTCAGGTTCGCGCTCTCGGGCACGCCGATCGAGAACCACCTCGGCGAGCTCTGGAGCCTCTTCGCGATCGTCTTTCCCGGCCTGCTGGGCGGCTGGGATTCGTTCCGCGACCGCTACGCCACGCCGATCGAGCGGCAGAGCGACCCGGCCGCGGCGCCCGCGCTCGCGCGCGTGCTCGCCCCCTTCCTCCTCCGGCGGACCAAGGCGCAGGTGGAGGCCGAGCTCCCGGCGCGCACCGAGGTGCGCGTGCCGGTCGTGCTCTCGGGCGCCGAGTGGCAGCTGTACGAGGACGCGCGCCTCGCGGCGCTGTCCGATCTCGAGACGCGCCGGTCGGTGCGGCGCGAGCAGGAGCGGCGCGTCGAGGTGCTCGCGGCGCTCACGCGCCTGCGGCTGCTCACCTCGCACCCGCGCCTCTACGACGAGCGCTCGGAGCTCGCCTCGTCGAAGCTCGCGCGCTTTCTGGAGCTCGTCGAGGAGCTGCGGGCCGAGGGGCAGCGCGCCCTCGTCTTCAGCCAGTTCACCTCGCACCTCGCGCTCGTGCGCGAGGCGCTCGAGGCGCGCGGCGTCGCGTACGTCTACCTCGACGGCGAGACGCCCCGGAAGGCGCGTGGCGAGCGGGTGCGCGAGTTCCAGGAGGGGGCGGCGCCGCTCTTCCTCATCTCGCTCAAGGCGGGCGGCTTCGGCATCAACCTCACGGCGGCGACCAACGTGATCCACCTCGATCCCTGGTGGAACCCCGCGGTCGAGGACCAGGCCTCGGATCGCGCGCACCGCCTGGGCCAGCGGCGGCCGGTCACCATCTACCGCCTCGTGGCGCTCGGGACGATCGAGGAGCAGATGCTGTCGCTGCACGAGCAGAAGCGGTCGCTCGTGGCCCAGGTCCTCGGCGGCAAGGACGCGGCGGGCAAGCTCTCGACGCAGGACCTCCTGGGGCTGCTCTCGGAGCGGCTTCCGGGGCCGGACGGCGGGGAGGGCGGCGAGGGCGGCGAGGGCGGCGAGGGGGAGGGCGCGATGGGGTTCGACGAGGACCACGGCGCCGGGGTGCCGGCGCCCGCCTGAGGGGCGCTACGTCGCCCAGAGCACGGCGAGCTCGATCTCGATCGCCTGGAAGGGCGCGGCGCGGACGCGCGCGGCGTCGCGGTGGGTGGCGACCGGGGTAAAGCCGCGGCCCGGGGCGAGCGAGAAGACCTCCAGGGTTCGCTGGAGGGGGTCGACAAGCCACGCGTGCTGCACGCCCGCGCGCGCGTAGAGGGGCATCTTCTCCTTGCGATCGTGCTGCTCGGTCGAGGGGCTCAGGACCTCGCAGATCCAGTCCGGAGCGAGCGAGAAATAGGGCGTGTCGGGCAGCTCGGGCATGCGCTGGCGCCGCCAGCCGGCGATGTCCGGCACGACCGCCTCCACGTCGCCCGGCGACTCCGGATCGGGGAAATGCAGCTCCGGCTCGTCCAGGATCCACCACCCGCCCGGTCCGTTCTTGCCGTGGTCGAAGGGACCACCGAGCTCGATGCCAAGGCTCGACGCCGCGCGCGCATGCCGCGGCGCCGGCCGCGGGAAGACGTGCAGCACGCCGCGGATGAGCTCTGCCACCTTGTTCGGCGGCACGGCCTCGAGGTCGGCGTAGGTGGCGCGGCGGGGCTTCTCGGCGGGGTGGCCCATGGGCTCAGCCTGCCTGCGGGAGCGCGGCCAGGCAAGCCGCCGCGCCGGGCGACCGGCCGGTGCGGCTGCCCGCCGTCCTCACGCCTCGCCGACCTCGTTCGCGAAGGTCTTTGCGGGGTCGGCCTGTCGTGTTGCGTCCTCCGGAGGGGCCGGCTGGACGAGGGACCGCTTCCATCGCCCCGAGAAATAGTAGGCCATGCTGGCGATCATCGACAGGAAGAAGCTCAGCGCGATGGCGTACCAGACGCCCTCCACGCTGTGCATCTCGCGGGAGAGCCAGTAGGCGAGCGGATTGCGGATCACCCAGAGGCTGAGCAGGGAGATCACGGTCGTGACCACGGTCGCGCCGGAGCCGTTGATGATGCCGTTGCTCACGAAGGAGAGGCCGAAGAAGAGATAGCACGCGCCCACGATATGCAGGTACGAGACGCCGAGCCCGATGACGACCGGATCGGTGATGAACACCCGGAGGAGCGCCTCGGGGAAGAGGATGGCCGCCGCCGAGATCAGGAGCGTCATCCCGCCGCTGAACACGCAGCCCCACGTGAAGACCTCGCGCACGCGGTCGTGGCGCCCGGCGCCCAGGTTCTGCCCGGCGAGCGTCGATATCGCCATCCCCAGGGTGATCGCGGGCAACACGGCGATCTGGTCGATCCGCGAGGCCGCGCCGAACGCCGCGGTCGCGACCTCCCCGAACCCGTTCACGATCCCCGTCACCACCACCATGCCCAGCGAGACCACCGACTGCTGGATGGACGCTGGTACGCCGATACGGCACGTCTTCCGGATCGTCGGACCGAGCTGGCGGAAGCGCGGCCACCTCGGCGCGATCGGCGATCTCCGGACGTGGAGATGGAGGTTGAGCGCCGCGAGCAGGAGGATCTGAGAGACGAGCGTGGCCCAGGCCGTCCCGTTCAGGCCGAGCTCGGGCAGCCCCAGCCGCCCGAAGATGAGCAGCGGATCGAGCACCGTCGTGAGCAGGACGGAGCCGAGCTGAAAATAGAGAGGCGTCTTCGAGTCTCCCGTCCCCTGGAGCATGCTCCGGAGCGCGAACATGCCGAAGCTGAAGGGCAGCGAGAGCAGGTAGATCCGGAGGTAGCTCACCGCCGGCTGGAGGACGTCTGGCGGCGTGTCCATCGCCCGGAGGATCTCGGGCGTGAAGACCTCTCCGAGGGCCGTCAGCACGATGCCGAGGCCGTAGATGAGCACCGTGGAGCCGTCCACCACGCGCCGCAGCTCGTCGAACCGCCTGGCGCCGAAGCTCTGCGAGACGAGGATGTTCGTCGCCAGGGTCATCCCCATCCCGACGCCGAAGATCGTGAAGATGACCGGAAAGCTCACGGTGACGGCCGCCAGGGCCCCGGTGCCCAGGAACTGACCCACCCAGATGGCGTTGATGAAGCTGTAGGCCGTCTGAAGGAAGCTCCCGAGGAGCATCGGGAGCGAGAACGTCACGAGGTGTCTGGGGATGCTGCCGGTCGTCAGATCGGTTCCGAACTTCGGTTTCATCGGGTTCCTCGCCCGCGGGGGGGCGGAAGGGGGAGCGTGGATGGCGGGTCGAGCGCGGCGTAACGTAGCCGACGCGCGGCGACAGTCCATTCCCGCTGGCCCGCGGCTCGCCGTCGGCGCCGGCGGCTGAGCGCGTCAGTCCTTTCTATGTGCGCGACGGCGAGAGGAGTGACTCGCGCGCTCACACCGCCCGCAGCCGCCACACCGCGGGGCGCAGCAGCAGGAGCGGCGCGGCGAAGCCGGCGATCACGCCGGCCCACACCGTCGCTTCCACGCCGATCCGGCCGGCGAGCCATCCGGCCGCCAGGGTGCCCGCCGGCAAGAGCGCGCCGGTGAGCACGTGGAGCGTGGCGTTGACCCGGCCGAGCACGTGCAGCGGCAGCATCGATTGCCGGACGCTCACCGCGTGGATCATGAACGCCACGAGGAACGCGTCCCCGAGGAGCTGGTGCAGCACGAGGGCAGGGACCGCGAGCGGCCCGAGCTGCACGGCCAGCGGGATGAGCGCCGTGCTGGCCTGACCCACGAGGAGGCTGAGGATCATCGCCGGCCCGGCGCCGAGGCGACGGCCCAGCCAGCCCGCGAGGACGCTGCCGCCCAGCGCGCCGACGCCGCCCACGCTGATGATCAGCCCGACCGCGGCGGGATCCAGCCGCAGGTGCTCCAGGAGATAGAGCATGTACAGCGCGAAGAACGCCCCTCCGCTCAGCAGGGCGTGCGCGCCCATGGCGAGGAACGTCGCCCCGATCACGGGGTGGCCGAGGCCGTGGCGCAACCCCACCCGGAGATCCTCGAGCAGCGAGGCGCCCCCCTCGGCCGCGTCGCCCCCGGCGGCGGCCGGCGCCTCGATCGCCCGGATGCGCCCGAGGAGCGCCGCCGACCCGAGATACGAGAGCGCGTCCGCCACCATCGTCAGCGGCGCGGTGAGCACCTGGATCAGGAGGCCCGCGGCGCCGGGGCCGGCGATCTCCGCGGCGGCCTCGGTCCCCTCCAGCCTGGCGTTCGCCTCGACGAGGCGGTCCTGCCCGACCAGCGCCGGCAAGTACGCGTTGTCGGCGATCTGGAACAGGGAGGTGGCCATGCCGACCAGCGCGGCCACCACGGAGAGGTGGAGGAGGGTGAGCGCGCCGGCCCAGGCCGCGATCGGCACCGAGAGGATCAGCGCGGCGCGCACGAGATCCGCGCCGATGAGCAACGGCCGCTTGCGCGACCGATCGACGAGCCCACCCGCGAAGAGCCCCACCAGGACGCCCGGCGCGGTGGACAGGGCCGAGAGCACCGCGACGCCACCCGCGTCGGCCCCGAGGCTCACGATGGCGATCACGGGCAGCGCCGTCCGGCTGACACGGCTGCCCAGCGCGCTCACCGCCTGCGCCGCCCAGAGACGCAGGAAATCGGGGTGGTGAGAGAGGCCGGCGGGGGGAGGGGACATCGCGGGGGGCGAGCAGAGCAGAGAAGAATGGAGACAAGAAGAATTGCGGTGGCTCACGAGCACCCGGCGGGCCCGGTGGGCATGCTACACGACAGGCATGGACCGCGACGATCGCACAGGCGAAGTCTTTCTCCGGGTCGTGGGTCGACGCACCGCACCGCCGCTCGGCGAGCCCCCACCCCCCGCGTCGCGCGACGCGCTCGCCGCCATGGCGCACTATCGAACACGGGCGCCCAAAGGGATCTTCGTGTACCGCAGCCACGCCGAGATGGAAGCCGACAGGCTGCGCTGGACCGTCGATGCCATGATCGATCGCGCGCGCCGTGGCTGAGTACACGCGCCCGGCCACGTGGGACGACGTCAAGCTGCTCGCCCGCTACCTCGATGAGGCAGGCGTACGCTGGGCGCTGATCGGTGGCTATGCGATCGCCGCGCACGGGTTCGTCAGGTTCTCGGAAGACGTCGACATCCTCGTCGATCCGTCCACCGAGAACGCGAAGCGCTGGATCGCGGCGCTCGCCCGGCTGCCCGACGGCGCGACGCGCGAGCTCGTCGGCGAGGAGGATGTCTTTGAACGCGAAGGTCCGTACGCCATCCGGGTCAACGACGAGTTCACCATCGACGTGATGCCTTCGGCCTGCGGCCACGGTTGGGCCGAGCTGGAGCCCTACGTGGAGGAGCGCTTCATCGACGGTGTCCGGCTGCGGATCCTCGGGCTCGAAGGATTGCTGAAGACCAAGGAAGGCATGCGCGACAAGGATCGCGCCGACGCCGCGGTGCTGCGCGCGGCCCTGGACGCGCTTCGCGCCGCGAAATGAGGGTCGCCTCTCCGGGCAGGCGCGGCTACTAAGGCAGCCCTGGAGGCTCCCGCGCCCATGCCCACGCTGCTCGGTTCACCGGCCGTAAGGCTCGGCGCAGCGCTCGTCGCGATCGCGATGGCGCTCGTCGGCTTCCTGCCCCTCTTCGACGGCCCCGGCTACGAGAGCGCGATCGCCGCGGGCCTCCTCGTGCCGAGCGTCGCGGCGATCACGACCGCCCTCGACGTCGCCGCCCACCGGCCCCTGCCGGTCGAGGCCTTCCGCCGGGGCGTCGCGAACGGCGCCCTGCTCGCGCTCGTCGCGTACGCCACCACGCTCGGGCACGGCCTCCGCGCCGGCTTCTGCGACGTGCTCGGCGGCTCCGCGCACTTCGCCCTCGGGCCCGTCCTCGGCGCGGCGCTCGGCGGCGCCTGGGGCGCGGTCGCGGGCGAGCTCGCCGCCGGCATCCGGCGCGAGGACGCCGCGCCCCCACCCCCGGCATGGCGGCGCCGGCTCGTCGCCGTCCTCGCCGCGCTCGCCGCCCCGCTCGCATCGATCGGCGTGAGCGCCGTCCGCTTCTACACGAGCCCGATCGTCTTCGCCTACGACCCCTTCGTCGGCTTCTTCAGCGGCACCCTCTACGACACGGTCGTCGACGCCTCCGGGCTGCTCACCTACCGCGCCGGGACGCTGGCCACCCTGTTCGCCGCGTCCGTGCTCGCGCAGCACCTCGTGCACGACGCGGGCGGCCGGATCTCGTTCCAGCCGCAAGGCCGCCCCGGGCTGCTCCTGCTCGGCGCGGCGAGCGCCGCGCTGAGCGCCGTGAACCTCCTCGGAGGCGCGCGCCTCGGCCACTTCCAGACCTCCGAGACCATCGCGGCCGAGCTCGGCGCGTTCTCGCAGGGCCAGCGCTGCGAGGTCGTCTACCCGCGCGGCATGCGCGAGGGCGACATCCAGCGCTTCGTGCGCGAGTGCGACGCCCACATCGAGGCCGGCGAGCGCTGGCTCGGCGCGCCCGCCGAGCGGGACGGCGAGCCGCTCCGGGTCCGCGCCTACCTGTTCGAGAGCGCGGCGCAGAAGGGCGCGCTCATGGGCGCGTCGCGCACGTACGTCGCGAAGCCGTGGCGCCGCGAGGTGTACCTGCAGGCCGCCGGCTTCCCGCACCCGACGCTCGGACACGAGATCATGCACGTGCTCGCCGGCGCCTTCGCCCGCGGCCCGTTCAAGGTCGCCGGGCGGCTCGGCGGGTGGCTCCCCGACCCGGGCCTCATCGAGGGGATCGCCGTCGCCGGCTCGCCCAGGGAAGGCGAGGACCTGAGCCCGCGCGAATGGGCCAAGGCCATGAGAGATCTCGGGATCTTGCCGCGGCTCTCGCGCCTCTTCGCGCTCGGCTTCCTGGCCGAGAACTCGTCGACCGCGTACACCGTGAGCGGCGCCTTCGTCGGCCACGTGCGCGCGACGTACGGCCCCGCCGCGGTGCGCGCCTGGTACGGCGGGGAGGCGCTGCCGGAGATCACCGGCGCCTCGTGGGAGCCGATGGAGCGCGCGTGGCACGCCGAGCTCGACGCGCTGTCGCTCCCCGACGCCGCGAGGGCGCAGGCGAAGGCCCGGTTCGATCGGCCCGCCGTCTTCGAGCGGCGCTGCCCGCACGTGGTCGACGCGTGCACGCAGGAGGCGGAGCAGCTGCGCGCGCGCGGCGACCACGAGGGCGCCATCGCCGAGTACCGGCGCGTCCTCGCGCTCGACCGGAGCCCCGCGGCGCGCGTCGCCATCGCGGAGACGCGGCTCGCCAGCGACGCGCCCGGCAGCCGGGGCGAGGGGGTCCGCGAGCTCTCGGCCCTCGCCGGCGACGCGTCGGTGCCGCGCCACCTGCGCGACCGCGCGGCGGAGCGGCTCGGCGACGTCGCGCTCTCGGCCGGCGACCGGGAGGGCGCGGTGGGCTGGTACCGCGAGGTCGCCGGCCGCCTCGTCGACGAGGACCGGCTCCGGACGCTCGACGTCAAGGTCGCCGCCGCGCACGACGAGCGGGCGCGCGCGGCCGTCGTCGAGCTGCTGATCGGGACCCGCGGCGGCGCGCCGGATCGGTTCCGGGCGGCGGAGCTCCTCGGCGCCTGGGCCGCGCAGGCCCCGGGCGACGGCCTGCCGAGCTACCTCCTCGGCCGCCACTACCTGAACGACGGCCGCTTCGACGAGGCGGCCGATCGCCTGGACCGGGCGCTCGGGGCCCACCTGCCCGTCCAGCGGGTCTGGATCGAGGCCAAGCGGCTGCGGCTCGTCGTCGCGTGCGGCGTCGACGACGCCGAGGTCGCCCGCCGGATGTTCGCCCAGTACGCCGCCCACGACGGGGCGGCCGGCGCCGGGCCCGCCGTGAGCGAGGAGCGCCGGGACGCCGCCCTTCGCCTGCTGGAGCGGTGCGACCGCGCGGCGCCCCGGCCCGCGCCCCCGGCGACCCCATCCGACCCGCCGGCCGGACAAAAATGAAGAATGCCTCTCGTCCCCGCGCGCTGACGTGGTGAGATGGCGTGGAAATGCACGATGCGCCTGCGAGCGAGAGGTACCGTCGCCTCGTCGCGCTGAACGCTGTCCTCACCGTCGTCGCCCGCCACTCGAACCTCCTCTTGCCGAGGCCGTTCGAGGAGCTCGCCGACGCCGTGGGCCGGTTCGCCGCGTTCCAGGTCCTGGCGATGCTGTTTCCGGAGCCCGAGGGCGAGCTCCGCGCGTACGCGGCCTTCCGCGGCGACACGCTCGCCGCCGCGCCGTTCAGCGCGCTGGTCCCCGCGCCCGGGGCGCTCTTCCGGCGGGTGTTCGGCGAGGGCAAGGCGTTCTCCTGCGTCGACACCCGCGCGGGCGACGCGCTCGAGGGGATGGGGGCCTCCGTGGGGTGCCTCTCGTACGTCGCCCTCCCGGTGCGGGCCACGCCGCCCGGCGGTGAGGCCTCCGCGCGCTCCGGGCCGTCCGGCGGCCCCGTCATCGCGGCGCTCGTCCTGGGCTACGCCGACGTCGCGGCGGGGGCCGCCGCGCCGATCGAGCTCCTGGAGCAGCTCGCCGACACGCTCGGCGCCGGCCTGGATCGCTCGCTGCGCGTCGTCGCCGGCGAGCGCGAGGCCGCCGAGCGGCTCCTCAGGATCCGCGAGCTCGAGGAGCAGCACAGGAACCTCCTCGACAACGCGCCGCTCATCATCTTCCGGCTGGATCCCGAGACCGGCGAGCTCTCGTTCCTGAACCGCCACGCCGAGCGGCTCCTCGGCGTGCCGGTGACCGAGGCGCTGAAGACGCCGGGCTTCCTCGGCGAGGCCCACGCCGATCCGGAGGGCGTGATGTGCTTCGAGGACGCGGTCGCGCGGGCCAAGCTCGGCGCCCCCTCGTCGTCCTACGAGGCGCGCCTGCGCCGGCGGGGCGGCGACGCGATCACCGCGCGCGGCACGGTGTATCCGCTCGTCTCGGATCGCGGCCGCGTCGTGGCGATCGAGGGCGTCCTCGCGGACGTGAGCACCGAGCACGCGGCGCGCACCCGGCTCATCCAGGTCGATCGCCTGTCGACGCTCGGCACGCTGGCGGCCGGCGTCGCGCACGAGATCAACAACCCCGCCGCGTTCATCCTGCTCGGCCTGGACATGCTCGATCGGCTGCTGCGCGGCCCGAACGTGCGCATGGAGGGCGCCGCCGCCTCGAGCGCGTCGGAGCTGCTCCGGGAGCTGCGCGACTCGATCAAGCGCATCGTCGACATCGTCCGCGATCTCAAGCTGTTCGCGAGCCCGCCGCAGCCCGAGGGGTCGCGGCGCGCGCTGACGGACGCGAACCGCACCGTCGAGTCGGCGCTGAGCCTCACGCGCGGCCAGATCATCGAGCGGGCGCAGATCGTGAAGAGCCTGTCGGAGGTGCCGCCGATCCTCATGGAGGACGGCCGGCTCGGGCAGGTCATCGTGAACCTCCTCGTCAACGCGGCGCAGGCGATCTCGAAGCCGGGCTCGAAGCACGAGGGGCGCGAGCAGACGGTGACGGTCGAGACGCGGAGCGACGGGGACACGGTCGAGATCGTGGTGACCGACACCGGCGCCGGGATCGCGGACGAGAACCTCCCGCGCATCTGGACGCCGTTCTTCACCACGAAGGGGCCCGAGGTCGGCACGGGGCTCGGGCTGTCGATCAGCCGCGAGATCATCGAGCGCGCGGGCGGGCAGATCACGGCGGAGAGCCCGGTCCCGGGGAGCGATCCGCCGGGCGGCGCGCGCTTCGTCATCTCGCTGCCCGCGGCGGGGCGCGCGGAGGAGGCGACGCCGAGCGTTGCGCCGGTGCCGCGGCTCGTGTCGACGCGGGCGCGGGTGCTCGTGGTGGAGGACGAGGCGTCGCTCGCGCGGGCGCTGTGCGAGCAGCTGGGCCGCGTGCACCAGGTGGCCGTCGCGCCGAGCGCGGACGCGGCGATGGGCATGCTCGCCGGCGGGCAGCGGTTCGACGTGGTGCTCTGCGATCTGCGGATGCCCGGCATGTCGGGCGACGTCTTCTACACGCGGATCCGCGAGAGCGATCCGGCGCTCGCGCAGGGGTTCATCTTCATGACCGGGGTCGGCTTCGGCGCCGACTTCGAGCGGTTCCTCGCGTCGTCGGGCCGCCCGCTCCTGGAGAAGCCGTTCTCCGCCGAGGACGCGCTGAGCGCGATCGCCGAGGTGGTCACGGCGAACCAGGCCGAGGAGCGGGAGAGCGCGAGATCGCGGTGACGCGCGCTCAGCGGTGACGCGCGGGGTCAGCCGAGGAGCTGCGCGCAGATCTGCTGGAGCTCCCGCAGCACGTCGGGGGTGGCCTGGAGGGTGATCCGGGCGTGGTGCTCGCCTCCAGCAGCGCTCGGCGCGCCCCAGCGGCCCCCGGCGCGTCGAAAAGCACGGTTGCGCCGCCGGGGAGCTGCACCAGCGCTCCCGGGACGCAGCCCGGCGGAGCCGGGGAACGGGACCAGCGGGCCGGGGAGCGCGGCCAGCGCGGCGGGGCAGCTGCACCAGCAGCTCGGAGGAGCGATATCAGCGCGGCGGGGCAGCTGCACCAGCAGCTCGGAGGAGCGAGACCAGCAGCTCGGGGAGCGCGGCCAGCAGCGCGGGGGAGCTGCACCAGCGGGTGCTGACAAGGGCTCCGGACGTGCTGGCGAGCGTCCATGACCTGCTGGCCGAGGCGCGGGCGCGCCGGCCGGAGGCCTTGGGGGTGCTCTCGATCACCCCGAGCGCAAGATCGCCTCCTCTACTCCGCCGCCGAGAGCCCTCTCATGAGGTGGGCGCGTAGGCTCTCCACAGGGTGGGCATTGCCCCACAGGACATCGCCGTCCGGACCGCCAGAGACCTGCAAGCCCACCACCTCGCCTCTGGCGTTCACCACCGGTGCTCCGCTTGTGGCGCGCAGCTCGAGGGTGGTGTCCTCGAACTGGTAGGCGAGCAGCATGGGTTTGGAATGGACCACGCGTGCCCGGTGCAGGTGCTGCCCCGCGGACGTTCCGCCGAGGACCTCGGCCACGAGCCACACGTCCTCGCCCGGCGCCGCGTTTCTGGGTGCGAGGCGCAGCGCGCGCGGGGAAAAGCTCGCGGGGGCGCGGAATGCCGCCACGTCGGTGGACCAATCCCCCGCCTCCTGGGAATGGCCGGCCGACGGCAGCACCACCATCGAGCCGGCCCGCTGCAGCCCCTCCTCGCCCGCGTCGATACCGGAGAAGTACACGGCGCGGACGAGCTGGCCGAGCTCCGTGGCGCTCACCTCCCGTTCGAGCCCTCCGGCCGTGCCGAACAGATGGTGGGCCGTGAGCCCGAGCGGACCGGCCTGCCCTGGGATGGCGGCGAAGAAGGCCGTCCCAGCGCTGATGCGCCCCTCTGCCGTGTCGAACTCGGGCCGCACGATGGCACCCCGGGGCAGCGACGGTGGTGTCACGGCCGCGGACAGGTTGCCGAGGGCCGACGTCAGGCCCGCATCGTTCTGCGCTGCCGGTAGGGATGAGTTACGGCACGCACCGAAGAAGGCAATCACGAGCAATGAGAGCCTGGGTGTGGGTCTCATGACGGTTCTTGCATCTCAAGGAACCGGGTGCGCGTCAATCGCGCGTCCTTGCCTGCCAAAGGCCGAGGCGTCCCGCGCGAAGGGTTTCCGGGTGCGGTCCGTCGTCGAGGACCGACAGGTCGAGATCGCGGAGCTGCTCTGGGCCGCCCATGACGTCGATCCGGGCGATTTTTCAGGCGCGCGCGCCGCGGATCGTGGACAGCGCAGAGCGATTCTACAGCTCCTCGACGCTGCGCCGCACCGCCAAGGCGAGGCCGCAACCCTCGATCTGCTCGCGATGGAGCACGCCCATCGGCGAGAGCCCTTGCTCGTCGACCCGCCGGCCCACGCGCAAAAGGACCTTCTTCGCCGCAAGATCCACGAGCGAGACGCGCGCCGAGCTCGCGAGCGTCTCGGTCTCGATCGGGCTCTCGACCACGACGATCAGGATCTCCGCGCCGGCCGCCTTCTTCGCCAGCTCGATCGGGGACTCCTCCAGCGCCTTGCGGAGCCGCCTCAGCGCCGAGAGCTCGGGGGCCGCCCGCACCGAGCCCTCGAACGCGGGGCCGAGCGCCGCGAGGCCGAGCCGCGCCTCGGCGAGCCGGCGGACGTTCGCGGTCTCCTCGTCGACCTTCGTCCCGCCGAAATACACGCCCCGCACCTTCGTGAGCCGATCGCGCTCCGAGGGGGAGGGCGGGGGCTTCATGAGGCACAGGAGGAACGCATCCTTGTCGGAGCCGCGCGCGGCGTCGTCGATCCCGCGAGCGTCGCGCAGCTCGGCGCGAGGAGCGCGCACGTACACCGCGGGCCGGCGGAGCAGGGCGTCGAGGGCCCCCGGAGCGCGGAGCGAGGGGTCGACGACGTCGGCGGGATCCCCGTCGCTGGCGGCCTCGCCGATCCAGCGATCCGTCGCCTCGACGAAGCTCTCGTGGCCCGCGGGGAGCCCCGCGCGGCGCTCGTCGAGCACGGTCAGCAGGGCGCGCCGTTCGGCCTCGACGGTGCGGCGATCGTGGACGTACATCGCGATCGCGAGGAGCCCGATGACCACCGCCGTCAGCAGCGTGAGCAGCCGTGCGCGCCCGAGCCGCTGCCCGCTCGCGAGCGTCCCCTCGATCCCGGATCGAGCCGCGTGATGGCGTGCGCGCGTCCCGTGGCTGACGGCCCGCTCCACGCGCGCGGTGAGCGCGGGGTTCATCCGCTCCGTCGTGAGGAACGTCGCCACGTCAGCTCTCCCCGGAGGGACCCGCGAACGCGGAGTCCCGATCCACGATGGAGAGCGCTCGGGAGGCGAGCAGGTTGCGATCGATGAGGCCCTCGAGCTCGCCGCGGGTCACGCCGAGCCGAGCCGCGGCCTGGGCCGCGAGCGAGGTCGCGGCCACGCCGGCGATGAACTGGTACGTGGGCTTCTGCGACGCGTCGAGCTCCACCTGGACGAACCGGAGGTTCCTGATCGCCTTCTCCCGCTCCAGCCGCGCCGCGAACGTCAGGAAATGCGTGGTGATGAACGCCTGCGGGCGGAGCTTCTCGAGCAGCGCGACGACGAGCTCGAAGATCTCCTCCCCCTCGGACGGGTTCGTCCCCGAGCAGAGCTCGTCGAGGATCACCATCGCTCCCGGGCCGAGCTCCTCGAAGAGCGCCCGGATCCGGAGGAGCTCCATGCCGAGCCGCCCCTCGCTCTGATCGAACTTCGTCTCCTGGATGAGCGACACGACGAGCCCCGGGACGCAGACGACGCTCGCCCTGCGCGCCGGCACGAACATGCCTGCCTGCGCGAGGAGCTGCGCCAGCGCCACCGACTGGAGCAGGCGAGTCTTTCCGCCCGAGTTCGGCCCCGTGACAAGGAGCGTCGTGTCGGCCCGATCGGTCACGACGTCGCACGGCACCGCCTTGCCTCCGTGGGCGACGAGGAGCGGATTGAAGAGGCCGAGGAGCACGCGCTCGCCCTCCGCGACGGACCGGAGCTCCGGCAGGCTGACCTCGAGCCCCGCCGCCGCGGTGAGATCCCGGAAGCCGAGCGCTCCCAGGTAGATCTCCATCTCTCCGACGAGCGGGACCAGCTTGACGACCTGATCCTCGATGCCCTCGAACACCGCGTCGATGAGCCTCGCCATGACCTCTCCGTCGCCAAAGCTGTACCCGCGGAAGAACATCTCGAGCTTCGCGAGCCAGCGCCGCACCGGCGACAGGACGAACGGGTTCTCCTGCCGCTCCCGGACGGTCACGACGTCGAAGCCGCGGATGCGTCCGTCGGCGCCGACGCGGATGTCCAGGCGGAGCGTCGCGAGGTGCTCGTCATAATCGAGGAGATCGGCCATCGATCGATATCCCTCGGTCGCCTGCACCGCCTGGCCGAAATCGCGCAGCCGGGAGAGGCCCGATCGAGCGCCCTCGAACGAAGCGCTCATCCGGTCGAAGACCTCTTTGACGATCGCGAGCACGTCGAGCTGCCGCCGCGTCGGATCGAACTTCTTCCCTGCCACCGCGCCCTCGAGCGCGCCCCGCAACCGGCACGAGGCCGTGTAGAGCTGCTCGAGCTGCCTGCGAAACGTGGGTGAGCTCGAGAGCTCGTGGAGGATCCCCCTCCGGAGCTCGGTCACGCGCGGGTCGCTCGGAGGCCGGGAGAGGACGCGGAGGATGAACCCTCGGTGGACGACGGCCTCGTGCCCCCCGACGCGGACGCGGAAGCACCGGGCCACGAACTCCTCCAGGAACAGGTCCGGCGCGAAGTTCTTCGGATCCCACGTGGAGGCCGCGATGGGCGCCCGATCGAGCGCCTGGCCGAAGAGCCCGCCGGAGACGCCGCTGGTGAACGCGAACGAGAGGGACTGTCGCAGCTCGTCGAGATCGGTCCGCGCGGGCGGATCCACGAAGAGCAGGCTGGGGATCCTGTCCGTGGACGGGAGCGCGGCCGCACAGGGCACGTCGGGCCTGTGGGGCGCGGGCGGACGGGCAATGCTCTCGGTGGGAATCTGCGCGTCGATCGGGTGCACGAGCAGACGACCCGCGCTCGCAGGAAAAGTTCCCCCGCGCAGGGAATACCCATGAAGATCGTCGCGAAACCGCGAGATTCCACGGCGGCTGGGGCGCTCCGGCGTCCCGGTGCTCCGAGGGGGTCACGGCCGACCGGGTCGAGGAGCGGGAGAGCGCGAGGTCGCGCTGACGCGCGCGGTCAGCCGAGGATCTGCGCGCAGAGCTGCTGGAGCTCCCGCAGCATGTCGGGGGTGGCCTGGAGGGTGATCCGGGAGCGGTGCTCGCCCTCCTGGTAGCTCAGCGTGAGCAGGACGACGGGCGACGCGATCTTCGCCCCGCGGCTCGCGGCCGCGATCGTGTCGATGCGCCAGTCGACGCCGGTGAGCAGCTTGCCGTGGTCGAGCAGCGCGCCGCGCACGATCTCCCGCCGCACGACCGCCCTGGCCTGGTCGTAGCCGGCGAGCAGGATCGCCTGGATCTCCTCGGCGCCCTCGCCGGGCGCGAGCGCCGCGAGGTCGGCCGCGAGCGCGGCGCGGTCGAGATCGCGCTTGCTCGCCTCGCGGACGAGGAAGCGGCACGCCTTGAGCACCCGCGCGAGCGCCTCGGCGTCGACCTCGTGCCGGCGGCAGAACGCGTCGAGGAGCCGCTCCACGGCGGCGGGCACCGGCTCGCCGAGGCTGGGCCCGAGCGCCTCCCAGAGGCGCTGCCGCGCGCCCTCGGGCAGCTCCAGGAGCCGGCGCAGGTCGGCGCCGAGCTCCGGGGGCGGCGGCGCGCCGTCGAGGCTCAGGAGCTCGGCGCGGGGGGAGGGTGCTTCGCGCGCGGGGGTGCTCATCGCGACCTCGCCCACGATTGCCGAGCTCCGCGGCGATGTCCATGGCCGCGCGCGCGCCGGCCGTACTGGCCCGCGAGCGCGGCCGGCGCGGCGCCCGCCCGGCTCACTTGCTCAGCTGGATCGGGACGTAGAGGGCGCGCATCTTCGACATCGTGCCCTCGCGCGTGTACCCGGCGAGCCCGTACAGGACGTTCCACCAGTGCCCCTGCGGCGTCTCGCCGTACGAGAACACAGGGAAGAAATGGAACTCCCACTCCTTGCCGGTGCGCACCCGCTGCTCGCGGTAGACCGTGTTGAGCGCGACCTGCGTCACCGAGTTCTGGTCCGCGAACCGGAAGAAGACCGGCAGGGCCATCGTGGTGCGCGACGTCGGCGACGCGAAGTCCCAGAGGAACGGCGCGACAACGAGGTGCGTGGAGCTGCGGTTTCGACCCGAGTAGAAGAACGGGTAGATGTCCGTCTCCCAGCCGGTGAGATCCTGCGTGTGCCGGACCAGCGGCGTGAGCCACGTTGTGTCGCTCAACCCGTGGCGCTTGAAGCGGCCATAGAACGGGAAGAGGACGAGATCATCGCTGCGCGGCGAGGTGTTCCGGTAATAGAACGGGAGCAGGAACGTCCGCTCGAGATCGATGTCCGGATCCCTGAATTGCCAGAAGAGCGGCGTGATCATGTCGAGCTCCGTCCGCCCTCGATAGCGAGCGTAGCCCCAGGTCGCGAAGGTGCTCTGCCCCTCCTCGCCGCGCGCCTTCACGAAGAGCGGCGTGACGAGCAGGTTCGAGTTGCCCTCGTATCCGTAATGGAAAAACGGGAACAGCGTGGTTCGATCGTGGTTCTTGCCCCAGCTGTGCCAGTAGAAGGGCATGATGTTGAACACGTCGCCCTCGCGCGAGTGCTGCCACATCAAGGGACCCCAGATGTTCGTCGAGCGGTCTCCGACGTCGCTGTAATGGTAGTAGTGCAGGAGCGGCGGGATGACCTCGTACTCGCTTGTCTCGTCACGACCGTAGAAGTAGAGCGGGGCCACGCCGAGATCGATCTTGTCGGCCGAGCGCGCGTCGCACGCGGGGCCGCCCTTCCAGCTGCAGAAGAGGGGGCCGACAAGGTTGAAGCCGCTCCGCGCGGTGTGGTGCGTGAAGGTGAGCAGGGGAGGGATGTGGAGGTAGCCGCTCCCATCGTCGCTCTTGCCCTCGAAGAAGAGCGGCGCGAGCCAGTTGTCGTGCCGGCCCGGCTCCGCCTTGCGGCCGGGGCTCGCGGGGCGGCCCTCGGACTCGCGGTGCATGAACGGGCCGACGATCGTCGTGTAGGTGTTCTGGTCCCGCAGCTTCCAGAAGAACGGGAAGAGGACGTCAGCGTCGACGTCCTTGCTCCGGCGGTTGTAATAGAGCGGCGTCACCATCGTGGCGCGGTCGCCGGGCATCTTGCGCTCCGCCCACAGGGGGAAGAGCGTCCGGAACTGGTAGCTGCCGCTCCGCTCGCCGTAATAGAGCCCGTACCAGTCGCGCTGGATCTCCTCGGCGCGCCCGACCTCCCACTCGCCGGGGTCGTTCGTGCCGATCTGCTTCTTGACCGACGGCGGCACGGCCAGCGGGTCCTCCGGCAGGGTCGGCTCCTGGGTCTGGATCGCGCTCTCCTCGGCGGTCGGCGCCGCGTGCGTCTCCGGCGTGCCGGGCGGCGGCTGCGGCGAGCTCGAGGGGGGCGGGCCCATGCCGGGCTGGCCGAAGCTGACCTGCGCCGCCGCGACGGACGGCGCGGCCAGCACGGCCAGCGCGGCGGCGAGCGAGAGCGCCGCGCCCGCGCGCCGCGCCCGGCCCTGTTCCTCGCCCGCCGGAGCGCCGCGCGCCCTTCGCGAGCGGCCCGGTGCTCCCATCGCCTCGGAGGTCAACGCGCTCCCCGCTGGCCGATGGGTGAAGCCTCGAGGGCCCGATCCGCGAGCACCCGCGCCGCCCCTTCGAGCGGGATCTCCTCCTGCACGTGCGCCACGAGATCCTTGATCTGGATGACGCCGCGCTCGACCTCCGAGTCGCCCAGGATCACGCAGAGCCGCGCGCCGAGGGCGTCCGCGCGCCGGATCATCGCCTTGAGCCGCCCGCCGCGCCCGTCCAGCTCGACCGAGACGCCGAGCGCGCGCAGCTGCTTCGCCAGGACGAGCGCCCGGTCCGCGCCTGCCTGGCCGAGCGGGGCGAGGAAGCAGCCGGGCCTGCGGCGCGAGGGGGCGTCGGGCATCACCGTGAGCAGCCGCTCCATCCCCATCGCGAAGCCGATCGCCGGCACGCTCGGCCCGCCGAGCCCGGCGACCATGTTGTCGTAGCGACCGCCGCCCGCGAGCGTGCTCTGGGCGCCGAGATCGCTCGAGGTCGCCTTCACCTCGAAGAGCGTGCGCGTGTAGTAGTCGAGCCCCCGCACGAGCGACCGGTCGATGACGTAGTTCACGCCGAGCACGTCGAGGCAGCGCAGCACGCCCTCCCAGTGGGCCCGGTCCGCGTCGTCGAGCAGGTCGATGATCGACGGGGCGTCGCGCGCCACCTCGTGGTCGCGCGGGTCCTTCGAGTCGAGGATGCGCAGGGGGTTCTTCTCGAGGCGGCGCTGCGAGTCCTCGCTGAGCTCGCCCTTGCGCGGTGTGAAGTGGGCGAGCAGCGCCTCGCGGTAGCGCTCGCGCGTGCCCGCGCTGCCGAGCGAGTTCACGTGGACGACGAAGTCGTCGACGCCGATGCGCTGCAGGAAGCCCGCGACGAGGTCGATCGTCTCGGCGTCGCAGAGCGGCCCGGGATCGCCGAAGAGCTCGCAGCCGGCCTGGTAGAACTGGCGGTAGCGCCCCTTGGCCGGCCGCTCGCCGCGGAACATCGCCCCGAGGTAGTACCAGCGGGTGACCGGCTCCTTGGCGTGCACGCCGTGCTCGACGTACGCGCGCGCGGCGCCCGCCGTGCCCTCGGGGCGAACGGTGAGCTGATCGCCGTGGCGCTCGAAGGAGTACATCTCCTTCTCGACCACGTCCGTCGTCTCGCCCATCTGGTGCCGGAAGAGCTCCGTCGGCTCGATCAGCGGCGTGCGCACCTCGGCATAACCGTGGAGCTCCGCGTGGAGGCGGAAGGCCCCCTCGAGCTTGTGCCAGCGCTCCACCTCTTCGGGGAGGATGTCGTTCATCCCCCGTACCGCACGCAGTTCCATCGCGCGGCGCTTATGGTCGGTGCTGGCGAGCGGGTCAAGCCGGTCGGATGCTTCCCGGTACGTTGGGTCTCGCCGCCTCACCGTCCGGGGGCTATGTGCTCTCTCCGAGAAGCATGGCGAAGGCGAAGACGCGCGCTGCGGCGATCGATCTTGGGAAGGCCCGCGTCGGCGTGGCCGTGACCGACGAGCTCGGGCTCTACGCGCACCCGCGGCCGCTGCTCGACGGGCGGAACCGGAAGGCGCTCCTGACGGCCCTCGCGGCGCTCGCCCGGGACGAAGGGATCACGCGGTTCGTGGTGGGGCTGCCGCTCGAGATGAACGGGGCCGAGGGGCCCGCCGCGCGGCGGGCGGTGGCCTTCGCGCAGGTGCTGGCCGACGCGGCCGGCGTCGAGGTGGAGCTCGTCGACGAGCGGCTGACGACGGTCGAGGCGGCACGGCGGCTGCGCGACGGGGGCGTCTCGGGACGAAAGAGCAAGGAGCGCGTCGACGGGGCGGCGGCGGCGCTGCTGCTCCAGGCCTGGCTCGACGGGCGGCGCGGTTAGCCGCGGCGTCTTCGGCGTTCGCTGGCGCTGGCGGCGCTCGCCGGCGCTAGCGGCTCTCGCTGCGGAGCAGCAGGTACGCGCCGGCGGCGCCGACCCCGCCGATCGCGAACAGCACGACATCCCACATGGGCCACGCGACGCCGGCCGCGCGCCGGAGGACGACGGCCTCGACGACCCGCACGAGCAGCGACGCGAAGCCGTACGCGCACAGCCCGACCACGATCGGCCGGCGGAGGTTGTCGGCCAGATCGACCGCCCTCATGCTGTTGTCCCACACGCTCCGGCGCACGTGGCGCGCGCCGATCAGCGCGGGGGTGATCAGCGCGAAGCCGATGCCGGACGCGAGCAGGACCGCCTCGAGGCCCGTCAGGTTGTCGGTCACGGTGCCGCCGCGCGAGAGGCGGATGATCGCGGTGACCAGCGTGATGAGGCCGCCGGCGATCCAGAAGATGCCGAGCACCGACAGCAGCAGGATGAGCGGCCTCGCCATGCTCACCTGCTGCGCCTGGCGGAGCTGCATCGTCATCGTCGGCGCGGCGCGCGGCGCCGACGGCAGCGAGTTGCGCGGCCCGGACTGGACGCCGGGGGAGCTCATCTCCTTCGGCTCGGCCTCGGTGCTGTCGTAGAGCGCGAGCTCCGCGTCGAGCTCCTCCATCGTCTGGTAGCGATGGACGGGCTCCTTCGCCATGGCCCGCTGGATGATCATCTCCAGCGGCTCGGGGATGCTCGGCTCGAGCGAGCGCGGGCGCGGCGGGTCCTCGGTGAGCACCGCGGTCAGCGTCGCGGTCGGGTCGTTGCGGTCGAACGGCCGGCTGCCGGTGAGGGCACAGTAGAGGATCGCGCCGACGGCGTAGATGTCCGCCCGGTGATCGACGCGCTCGCCGCGGGCCTGCTCCGGGGCCATGTACGACGGCGTGCCCATGATCATGCCCGTCTGCGTGAGCGCGGCGCCCGGCGCGTCGTCGACCTTGGAGATGCCGAAGTCGATCACCTTGGCGATGGGCATCGTGAGGTCGCCGGTGAGGAACACGTTCTCCGGCTTCATGTCGCGGTGCACCACGCCCTTCGCGTGGGCGGCGGTGAGCGCCTTGCAGATCTGCCGGACGATGCGCACGGCGGGGCCGATCTTCATCTTGCCGACCTCATTGAGGTAGTCGGCGAGCTCCCTGCCTTCGAGGAACTCGTTGACGAGGAACGGCCGCCCCTCCGCGGTGCGGTGGACGTCGAAGACGGTGACGACGTACGGGCTCTGCACCGCGGCGGCGGCCTCGGCCTCGCGCTGGAACCGCGAGATCACCTGCGGCTGCCGCGCGAACTCCGGGTGCAGCATCTTGATGGCGAAGCGCTTGCTCGCGATCCGGGTGTGGCGCGCCTCGTAGACGCGCCCCATGCCGCCCTCGCCGACGACGCGCATGACCGTGTACGTCTCGTTGATCGTCTTGCCGACGAGGTCGTCGCGGAGCGCGTCGTCCTCCGACTCGTCGAGCGTCGCGGCGTCGCGCGGGCAGACCCTGAACTCGGCCGGGTAGCGCACCCCGCAGGTGGGGCAGACCTTGGGGGTCGCGTTGTCGCTCCCGGAGGCCGGGAGCGCGGTGGCGGAGGTAGACAGGCTCGTCATCGCGTTCGCGATATGAAGGTCCGACTGCGAGCCCCGTGCGTTCGACTGCGGTCGGGAGCCGCGTGGGTCCGACTGGGGTCGGGAAGGGTCCGACTGCAGTCGGGGAGCGTCGTCAGGGGGCCGGAGGGTGCCGGGCATCGCGGACCGAGGGTAGCCAATCGGCCGTTCTGGGGGTGACAAATCGCGCGCCCATGTCGACCGCGTTGACGGACCGAGGCGTCTGCGTATACTCGCGCGCTCCTCAGCTCACTGGCCTGAACTTCGTGGGCTCCCGCCGCTACGGGCGCGAGGCTCGCCTTCAGGCGTCGCTTGGCCAGTCGCGGGCGTTGTAAGACGCCCCGGCCCGGACGCTCGGCAGCGCACCGGCAAGGCCATGGAGAGCCAGCATGCTGCACTCGATCCAGAAGACGGATATCATTCAGAAGTACGCGGTTCACGAGGGTGACACCGGGTCCCCCGAGGTCCAGATCGCGCTCCTCAGCGAGCGGATCAACCAGCTGCAGGATCACTTCCGCACGCACCAGAAGGACCACCACTCCCGCCGGGGTCTGCTGAAGCTGGTGAGCCAGCGCCGCAGGCAGCTCGACTACCTCAAGCGCATCAACATCGAGCGCTACCGCACCCTGATCGGTCGCCTCAACCTCCGCAAGTAGCGGATTTCTGGGCGGATCGCGCCGGCCCGCCGGCGTGATCCGCGGCGCGTCGAGCGGAGCGCCCGCGTGGCACGCCCGAGCGAGGCGCTCGACCCGCCGCCCCCACGTGACAGCGAGCAGGCGACGAGCCCTGGCGACAGCCCCCCGGGGTGGTCCGTTCCGCCGCGCCGCGCAGCTCCCTCCCACATCCGCGATCCATCGATCCAGCGACCGCGCCACGGACGACGGGCCGGCGTGCCGGTCCGTTCCGTTCGGGGGGTTGCGGCGCGCACCCCTGAACGCCTGCTTTTTGCGCTGGCGAGGGGGGAGCGAACGCTCTAAGGAGGTCATTCATTGACCACGGACCGGCGAGGCGATAGGGCTCGCCGTTTCCGAGCGCGGGCTCCGCGCGTCTTCGTCTTCGCTTCGTGCGCAGCAGCTCGGCTCCTGCGCAGGGACCGAGGAAGAAGAGCAGCCCCTCGCGCTCGGCGTAGCGCCGCACGCAGCGGCCCTCGCGATCGCGAGAGAGAGCTGAAATCCAAATGTTTGTTCGTGAATCCGTCATGGTGGGCGGCCGTGCCCTCACCCTCGAGACCGGCCGCCTGGCGAAGCAGGCTCACGGGGCCGTGCTCGTCACCTACGGCGACACCATGGTGCTCGTGACCGTCGTCTCGCAGGACGAGCGGCCGGGCCTCGACTTCTTCCCCCTCACCTGCGAGTTCGTCGAGAAGACGTACGCCGCCGGCAAGATCCCCGGCGGGTTCTTCAAGCGCGAGGCGCGCCAGCGCGAGGAGGAGATCCTCACGTGCCGCCTCATGGATCGCCCGCTCCGCCCGCTCTTCCCCGAGGGCTTCAAGCGGGACACGCAGATCATCGCCACGGTCCTCTCCAGCGACAAGCAGAACAAGGCCGACGTCCTCGCCCTGACGGGCGCGAGCGCCGCGCTGCACATCTCGGACGTCCCCTGGGAGGGGCCGATCGTCGGCGTGCGCGTGGGCCGGCTCGAGGGCGAGTTCGTCGCGTACCCGACGGCCGCCGACATCGAGAAGTGCGACATCGATCTCGTCGTCGCGTGCTCGCGCGACGCGATCGTGATGGTCGAGGGCGGCGCCGCGGAGGCGACCGAGGCCGAGATCATCGACGCGCTGATGTTCGCGCACGAGACGGCGCAGCCGGTCATCGATCTCATCGAGAAGATGCGCGCCGCGGTGGGCAAGCCGAAGCGCGAGTTCGTCGCCCCGTCGCTGCCGGAGGAGATCAAGCGGCGCGTCGCCCAGCTCGTCGACGAGGACCTCAAGGCCGCGACGCGGGTGACCGACAAGAAGGCGCGCTACGATGGCTACAGCTCGCTCAAGAAGAGGATGACCGAGACCCTGGCCGCCGAGCTCGGAGCCGAGAAGCTCCTGCCCATCCAGGGGCTCGTGAAGGCCGAGTTCGAGGAGCGCAAGGCGCACGTCGTCCGCACCTACGTCATCGAGGAGGGCCGGCGCATCGACGGGCGCGACGGCAAGAGCATCCGGCCGATCATGAGCGAGGTGGGCCTGCTCCCGCGCGTGCACGGCAGCGCCCTGTTCCAGCGCGGCGAGACGCAGGCGATCGTCACGACGACGCTCGGCACCTCGACCGACGAGCAGAAGATCGACGGCCTGATGGGGGAGACGTGGAAGCGCTTCTACCTCCACTACAACTTCCCGCCCTTCTCGACCGGCGAGACGAAGCCGATGCGCGGCCCCGGCCGGCGCGAGATCGGCCACGGCGCGCTCGCCGAGCGCGCGCTCTTGCGGATGATCCCGGCGCCGGATCAGTTCCCCTACACGATCCGGATCGTGTCCGAGACGCTCGAGTCGAACGGCTCGTCGTCGATGGCGGCGGTCTGCGGCGGCTGCCTCTCGCTGATGGACGCGGGCGTGCCGATCAAGTCGCCGGTCGCCGGCATCGCGATGGGGCTCATCATGGAGGGCCAGCGCTACGCGGTGCTCTCGGACATCCTCGGCGACGAGGACCACCTCGGCGACATGGACTTCAAGGTCTGCGGCACCGCGCGCGGCGTGACCGCGATCCAGATGGACATCAAGATCGCCGGCCTGAGCCGGCACATCCTGATGCAGGCGCTGGATCAGGCGCGCGAGGGGCGGATCCACATCCTGAACAAGATGCTCGAGACGCTGTCGACCACGCGGCCCGAGCTCAGCCAGTACGCGCCGCGGATCACCACGGTGCGCGTGAAGCCCGACCAGATCCGGCTCATCATCGGCCCCGGCGGCAAGACCATCAAGGGCATCGTCGACCAGACCGGCGTCGCGATCGACGTCGAGGACGACGGCACGGTGAACGTCGCGTCGGCCGACTCCGACGCGGTGAAGAGGGCGCTCGACATCATCAAGGGGCTGACGGCCGAGCCCGAGGTCGGGGCGACCTACGCGGGGACGGTCAAGCGCATCACCGACTTCGGCGCCTTCGTCGAGATCCTCCCGAACACCGACGGCCTGCTGCACATCTCGGAGATGGCCCACACGCGCGTCGAGCGCGTCGAGGACGTCCTCAAGGAGGGCGACGCGCTCGACGTGAAGGTGCTGAGCGTCGATCGCGACGGCAAGATCCGGCTGAGCCGGCGCGAGCTGTTGCCGCTGCCGGAGGGCGAGGAGGGCGATCGGGCGCGCGAGCGCATGGCGCAGGCGCGCGACGCCGGCCCGCCGCCGCGGCGCGATGGTCCGGGCGGAGGGCGCGGCGGCGACCGCGGATCGCGGCCCGGCATGGATCGCGATCGAGGCGGACCGCCGCGCGAGCGCCGCGAGCGACGCTCCTAAGTCACGCGACCCCACACGGGGAGGCCATGCCGCGCTGCGGCGCGCGCCGGCCTCCCCGACGCTCACGCTCCTCACAAAAATCCCCTGTTTTTCAGCGATCCGCGGCCTCGCGCGGCGATCGCTGCCCGCCGCGGGCCGGCGCGCTCGGCGGCTGCGTCGACGCGCGCGCTGCGTCCGGGCCCGTCGCCCCGGCCGGTTTGTTGGAATCCGGTGAAGTCAGCATGGCTCCTTCACAATCAGGGTAGTGTCGCGACCCCTGCTCGTGGCATGCTCCGCCCGTGCTCGTACGCAGAGCGAAAATCGTCTGTACCATTGGTCCTTCGTGTGACTCTCAAACGACGCTGGAGCAGTTGATCCGCGCCGGTATGGATGTCGCTCGACTCAACTTCTCTCACGGCTCGCATGAGGATCACGGCAAGGCAATTGCCACGGTCCGCGCGGCTGCGGAGGCCTGCGGAAAGCCAGTGGCGATCCTGCAGGATCTCTGCGGCCCGAAGATCCGAGCCGGTCGCTTCCCCGGCAACACCTTCGAGGTGGCTGACGGGGCTTCTGTCACACTGGTCGAGGCGAACAGGGACAGCCCCGTCGCCACGCCGGGCGAGATCCCGATCCTCTACGAGGGGCTCGCCTCCGACCTGCAGCCGGGCGACGTCGTCCTGATCGACGACGGCCGTGTCGTGGTCACCGTCACCAAGGTCGACGGCGAGCGCGTCCACGCCGGCGTGACGCAGGGCGGACGCTTGCGCGATCGCGTCGGTGTCCACCTGCCCGCCAGGCGCGTGCGCATCTCGGCCCTCACCGAGAAGGACAAGGCCGACCTGAGCTTCGGCCTCGCGCAGGGGGTCGATTACGTCGCCCTCTCGTTCGTGCGCAACGCGGACGAGGTCCGGCACGTCCGCGACATCTGCGACGCCTGGGGCCGCCCGACGCCGATCGTGTCCAAGATCGAGACGCCAGGCGCCATTGACAACCTCGAGTCGATCATCCTCGCCTCGGACGGGGTCATGGTGGCGCGCGGCGATCTCGGCGTGGAGTTCAACCCGGAGCGGGTGCCGATCATCCAGCGCGAGATCCTCGGTCTCGCCCGCGTGCACCAGAAGCCGGTCATCGTCGCCACCGAGATGCTCCAGTCGATGGTGACCGCGACGCGCCCGACGCGCGCCGAGGCGAGCGACGTGGCGACGGCCGTCTTCGAGGGCACCGACGCGGTCATGCTCTCGCAGGAGACCGCGACCGGCGCGCACCCGCCGCTCGTCGTGCGGATGATGGCCCGCATCGTCACCGAGGCCGAGCAGAGCTCGTTCTACCGCTATCTCTCGAGCGAGCAGCCCGGCCAGCGCGCGAACGTCCCCGAGGCGACCGCGCGCGCCGCGTGCGACATCGCGCGCGACATCGGGGCGAAGCTCATCATCGCGTTCACCGAGAGCGGCCTCACCGCGCGGTACGCGTCGAAGGCGCGCCCCGTGGTGCCGATCGTCGCCTTCTCCCCGAACGACACGACGCGCCGGCGGCTCGCGCTGCTCTGGGGCGTGGTGCCGTTCCCCGTCGACGCGCTCCGGAACTCGGATGAGATGGTCGAGCGCGCCACCGGTCAGCTGCTTGCGAACGGCGTCGTCTCGCCGGGCGACAAGCTCGTCACCATCTTCGGTGCTCCTGTCGGCGTCGCGGGGTCGACCAACACGATTCGGGTGAAGGTTGTTGAATGAGCCTGCCCGCCCGCGATAGGGGCTCGACGGGCGAGCAGGAATCCCTCTCCAGACACGCGGGCGCAGAAGGCCTCCCGAAGCTCGAGAAATACGAGCTGATCGAGGAGATCGGCCATGGCGGCATGGCCACGGTCTACCGCGCCCGCGACCCGCGGCTCCGCCGCGAGGTGGCGGTCAAGATCATTCACAAGCACCTCCGCGAGAACGCGGAGGTCGGCACCCGCTTCGTCGCCGAGGCGCGCGCAGCCGCGAAGCTGCGCCACCCCGGCATCGTCGAGGTGTACGACGTCTCGAGCGAGCAGGACCGCGAGCGCTACCTCGTGGTCGAGCTGGTCCGCGGCTCCACGCTGCGCAAGATCCTGGGCTCCCACCGCGAGTTGCCGGCCGAGATCAGCGCCGCCATGGCGCTCGAGCTCTGCGACGCGCTGGAGCACGCGCACGCGTCGGGGATCATCCACCGCGACGTGAAGCCGGAGAACGTGCTCGTCGAGCTGCCATCCGACCGCCCCGGCGTCAGCTGGGACGGCGCGAGCGTGGTCATCAAGCTCACCGACTTCGGCATCGCCAAGATCCTCGACGCCCAGGGCGTCACGTCGACCGGGCAGGTGCTCGGCTCGCCGGCGCACATGGCGCCGGAGCAGATCGAGGGGGGCGAGGTCGACGCGCGCACCGACGTCTTCGCGCTCGGGGTGCTCTTCTACGAGTGCCTCGTCGGGCACCTGCCGTTCGAGGGCAAGAACCCGGCGCAGGTGCTCCGCAAGGTGCTCGAGGGGGCCTACCCGGAGGCCGAGCGCGAGCGGCCCGCCGTGGGCGCGCGCTGGAGCCGGATCGTCGCGAGCGCCCTGGCGCACGACATCGCGGCCCGCGCGGCGAGCCCGCGCGCGCTCGCCGAGCAGATCCGGGCCGAGCTGACCGAGCTCGGCATCGCGGAGCCCCGCGTCGAGCTCGCCGCCTATTTCGCCGACCCGGCGGGTTACACCGAGCGGCACGTCGCGCGGCTCGTCCCGCGCCTCGTGGCGCGCGCGGAGGCCGGCCGCAAGCGCGGCGACGTGCCGGGCGCGGCCGCCGACTACAACCGGGCCCTCGCGCTCGCGCCGAACGATCTGACCATCCTCAAGCGGATCGCGAAGCTGAACGCGAGCCGCAGCCGGAGGCAGCTCGCGCGGCGGGCGCTGCTCGTCGCGCTCGGGTCGGCGGCGCTCGGCGTCGCCGCGTTCGGTGTCGCCCGCGCGCTCCGCGAGCCCCCGCCGTCGCCGGAGGCGGACGCGCCCGCCGCGGCCGAGCCGCCGCGGCCGGCGCCCCTCGAGGCCCTGATCCCGCCGCCGAACCTGCGCGTGGTCGCGCCCAGCGCGACGGAGCTCGCGCTCGCGCCGCGGGCCCGCCGGCGGCCTCAGCCGCCGTCGATCGCGCCGACGGCCGCGCCTCAGGGCGAGGCCCCGGCGGTCCGCGACGTCGTCTTCCAGATCGTCCCGAGCGGCGCCAAGCTGGTGCTCGACGGCGTCGAGATCAACTGGTTCGGCGCGAACAAGGTCACGCCGCTCAAGGTCGGCGCGCACAGCATCCACGTCAGCGTGCCCGGCTCGCGGTGCTGCAAGTCGCACTCGGGCGTCATCTCGGTCGTCGCGCCCAAGCCCGGCGTCACCGCGCCGCAGCGGATCGTGCACAAGCTGGAGATCCTGCCCAGCACGGTCGTCCTGAGCGGCGCGCCGCCGAGCGCGCAGTACGCGTGCCCGCAGATCGGCCTGATCGGCTACGCGGGCACCCCGCAGACGGTGACCTTGAACGACGTGTCCTGGAGCGGGCGCTGCCTCTTCACGCCCGCGACGCCGGACGCGGCGCCGCGCGTCGGCAACGTGACGCTCGTGGCCGGCGAATCGAACACCGTTTCCTGGCCGTCCGGCTGACGGCATCGACAGAATCAAGGCGTTGGCGCCTGAAATCTCAGCATCCCCGGCCAAACTCCGCTACATCACGGCGCACCCCTCCGCATGGCTGCGCGAACTCCAGGCGGGAAGTCTCCCGGCGCTCGCTTCCCATCGGTCGGGAGCCGCCGCGCCCTGCTCGCGCCGCGGCGCCTCGTTGCGGCCGCGGCGGGCGCCCTCGCGCTGCTCTTCACGGGCCCGGCGCGCGCCGACGACATGCAGCAGTTCGAGCTCGCCAAGACGCGCTTCGACGCCGGGCACTACGAGGAGGCCGTGGACCGCTTCGCGGCGATGCTCGACCCCGCGAACGCGCCCTGCGAGCGCGGCGCGACCGAGGGGGAGGGCAAGCCGTGCCGGATCGCGGAGCCGGTCCTTGTCGAGCGGGCGCGCGGGCTCGCCGTCGCGGCGCTCGTGGCGCTGCGGCGCACGGGCGAGGCGGACGCGTACATCGAGCAGATCCTCCTCGACAACCCGGTGTACTCGCCGAACCCGGCGGTGTTCCAGCCCGAGGTCATCGATCGGTTCACCGCGGTCCGGGCGCGCATCCGGGCGCGGATCGAGGAGATGACGCGGCAGAAGGCCGAGGTGCAGCGCGCGGAGCGGCTGCGGATCGAGCGGGGCCGCGAGGACGAGCGCCGCTGGGTCGCCGAGCTCCGCCGCCTCGCCGGGCGCGAGCGGGTCGTGGAGAGGAGCTCCCGATGGACCGCGATGCTGCCCTTCGGGGTGGGGCAGTTCCAGAACGGCGACGAGGGGATCGGCTGGTTCTTCCTGGTCAGCCAGGCCGTCGCCGGCGGGACCTCGATCGTGTCGGCGCTGGCGCTGTCCAGCTACGAGAACGTCGACGTCACGCCGAGGCCCTCGACGCCGGGCAGCCCCGCGCAGAACGTGGACATCGACGCGCTGAACCGCCGGATCGGCACCGCGGCCGCCGTCAACCGCGTGGCCTTCGGGGCGTTCGCGACGCTCGTCGCGGCCGGGATCGCCCACGCGCAGATCACGTTCGTCCCGGAGAGGGTCTCCTTCCGCACGCGCCGCGTGCCGCCGCCGCCGCCGAGCTTCAGCGCCGCGCCGACGATCTCGGTGCTCCCCGGCGGCCTCTACGCGGGGCTCCTCGGCCGGTTCTGACCGGGGCCGCCGCGCGGCTCACGCCTTCCGCGCGGCGGCGATCCAGAACCCGCCGAGCTGCGCGAGCGGCGTGTCGCACAGCGCCCACTCCGCCCGGTGCAGGAGCCGCCCGAGGCCGGGCACCCGCATCGCGGCGGCGAACGGCGTCACGATGCGCACGCCGCGCGAGGCGACGACGCGCACGCTCTCGGGCATCAGGGCGGCGGCGGCGCGCGGCGCGTCGAAGCGCGTGAAGACGGCGCTCTCCCGGGTCCTGTCGCTGATGGCGCCCGCCGGGCCGAGCTTCTTCACGAGCCCGCGCAGGCTGAGAGGGTTGTAGAACTCGGCGATCACGTGCCCGCCGGGCCGCACCACGCGCGCCATCTCGGACAGCGCGCGGCGCACGTCCTCGACGTGGGCGAGCACCTTGAACGAGCAGGCGACGTCGAAGCTCTCGTCGGCGAACGGCAGGGTGGTCGCGCTCCCCTCGACGACGTCGAGCCCGCGCTCGCGGGCGCGCTCGAGCATGCCGGGCGAGAGGTCGACCCCGCGCGCAGAGCGCGCGAACGCGCCGATCCGCGCGAGCAGGAGCCCGGTGCCGCACCCCACCTCGAGCACGTCGCGGCCCTCGCCGAAGCGCCGCACGAAGTCGACCTCGAGCGCGTCGACGAGGTCGTGGTAGCCCCCGCGATCGCGCCCCCCGCGCCGGGCCTCGTAGCGCGCGGAGAACTCGTCGTAGTACGCCCGCGTCGCGCGCAGGTGCTCGTCGGCCACGGCCTCGTCCGTCTGGGATCGCATGGGCTCGCTATAGTACGCCCCGGCGCGCGCGGCTTGCGCGGCGCCGCGCCGGGGCGCATCTCTCCTGCGAGGTGACCCATGAAGCCCGGCGACCATCCTGACTTCTTCCGGTTCGCGCCGCCCCCAGGGACGTCCCGCGAGAGCTCGATCCGGCTCGATCGCGAGGGCCGCTTCTGGCACGACGGCGCCCGCGTCGACCACCCGGCGCTCGAGCGCGGGCTCAGGTCGTGGATCGCGCGGCACCCGGACGACGGCCGTCCGATCCTCACGAACGGCTACGACTGGTGCTACTTCCAGGCCGACGACGCCCCGCTCTTCGTCGACGCGCTCCGGATCGGCGACGGCGGCGCGGTCACGCTGCTCCTCTTCGACGGCACCGAGGAGCCGCTCGATCCGGCGACGCTCTCGCTCGGCGACGACGGCGTCGTGTACGCGCGCGCCCGCGGCGGCGCGCTCGACGCGCGCTTCTCGCGCCACGCGCAGTCGCAGCTCGCCCCGCTGCTCGTCGAGGCCGAGCCGCCCACGCTCTGCGTCGGTGGGCGCGAGGTCCGGCTGCCCGCGCGGGCCGCGAGCTAGCTCCGCCCGCCCGCCCGCGCCGCTCAGTACCGGTACTGCCAGAGCAGGTCGAGCATGCCCGAGGTCGTCTGGCGCGCGTCGACGCCCACCGTGCCGCGGAGCGTCCAGTGCTCGTCGAAGCGCCAGTCGACGGTGACCTCGGTCCGCGTGCCGGGCTCGCTCGCCGTCCCCCCGGGCTCCGGCCCGCCCGCACTCGTCGAGGAGCCCTGCAGCGCGCCTTCCTGGAAGGTGGCCTTCGCCGTCAGGTCGTCGTTCAGCCGGTAGATGAGGCTCGTCCGCAGCGTCCCGTCCGAGGTCGTCCCGAACCGCGCCGACAGCCCGCGCAGCGGCGCGATGCCGCTCAGCAGCGCGTTGAACTGCGCCGCCGCGAGCTCGCCGCCGACCGACGCGACCATGCGGCCCGCGGCCAGCCGCGCGGGCGTCTCGGCGCCCGTCGCCCGCGCGCCCTCGGAGAAATCGGCGCCGAACAGGAGCCGCGCGAGGATGTCCTGCTGCGAGCTCGGCGGGCTCGAGGTGAAGCGCAGCGTCCTCTCGGTGATGGGCCGGAGGTTGCCGTTGAAGGCGACGTGGATGCGCGTGCCGTCCGGCGCGTCCCAGTGCGCCGTGGCGTTCAGGTGCGGGTTCGAGGTGTCCTCCTCGCGCAGGCGCACGCGCCCGCCCTCGATCTCGAACACCTTGCCGTAGATCTCGAGCTCGCCCCGCGCGAGCTCGATGCCGCCTGACACCTCCACGTCCTCGCCGATCAGGACCCGCGGCGGCGCGTCCTCGGCGCTCCTCAGCTGCAGCCGGAGCCCGGCGCCGCTGACCGCCGCGTCGCGCACGTCGAACGTCATCGTGTAGCGGAGCGCGTCCGCCGCGCGCTTCTGCTTCTCCGGCCCGAGCGGGTGGGAGACGGAGATGTCGGGGTTGTCGCCGAGCGGCTGCACGTCGCGGCTGCTCGTCGCCGGCAGCGAGAGGCGGAGCCTCGGGACCGTCGCGTAAAGCGCGAGCTCGCCCGGCTTCTTCTCGGCGATGAACGACAGCGTCCCCGAGGCGGTCCCGAGCGGCACCCCCTCGAGCGTGAGCGGGAGCGCCTGGTCGTCGGCGACGGTCAGCGCCCCGGCCCCGTCGCGTAGCGCGAGCCCGTCGAGCCGGAACAGCGCCCAGCCCTGCGCTTGCCCGGTGGTGCCTGCCGCGCGGAGGCCCTCGATCCGGACGACGCCGCTGTCGGCCGTGACGCGGGCGGCCACGTCGCGCAGCTCCTGCCCGAGCTCGGGGATGTGCACGACCCCGTCCCGGACCTCCAGCTGGGCGCGGACGCTGCCCCCGTCGGCCCCGGACGCGCCGCCGAGCTCGACGTGCAGGTCGCCGTCCAGGGTGCCGTCGAGCTTGCTCAGCAACCCGCCGACCAGCGGCTGCAGCGCGGCGAGCCGGAAGCGCTCCGCCGAGATGGCGAGGTCGGTGCGCTCGCCGTCGGGGATCGGGAGGAAGCCGTCGCGGAAGCGCACGCTGGCGTAGGCGTTCGCCCGGAGCTTGCCGCCGCGCCGGCCCTCGAGCGCGAGCTCGGTGACGTGGAGGTCCCCGCGCCCCGTCCTGCGCCTGGGGTCGATCCGCAGCGAGAGCACGCCGCGCTCGAAGGCGAGATCGCTCCCGATCGTGACGCCCGGCAGCGTGAAGTGCGCCGTGAGCGCCGGCGCGACGTTGAGATCGCGCATCTCGATCTCGCCGCTCAGGTGCCCGCCGATGCCGTTGTCGCCGAGCAGCGGGATCTCGCCGAGCGGGACGTCGCGCAAGGTCGCGCGGAAGCGGCCGGTCCACGCCGGGGGCGGAGGCGCGCCCCTCAGCGCGCGCGCCGAGGGGTTCCCGAGCAGGCGGTCGAGCGGCGCGATCACCTCGGCGCGCACGGTCGCGATCTCGTCGGCGCCGCGCGTGACGTGCGCGTCCAGCGTGGCCTTCTCGCTGTCGTACGTGAGCCACGCGTCGAGGTCGGTGGGGAACAGGAGATCCGTCGCGCGCTTCGCGCCCGGTGGCACGTACGTGAAGCCCCACCAGAGGGTGCGCGCCGTCAGGGATGGACGCGCGAGGGTGCCGCTGGCGTAGGCGTCGATCCGAAGCTCGCCGGCGAGCGGCGGGAGCGCGTCGCGCACGAACGAGGGGAGGGTGGTGAGCTCGTCCATCGCGCGCCGCGGCAGCGAGACCTGCGCGGCGATGGGCGAGCGCAGGAGCGACGACCACCGGCCCGCGGGCGGCCCCGCGAGCGCCGCGAGATCGAGCTCGATCGAGCCGGAGGCGTCGGCGAGCAGCCCGCCGTCGTACAGGGTCAGCGCGGCGTCGGCCTTGCCGGTCGTCCCGTCGAGCGAGCCCTTGAGCTGCGCGTCGATGAAGCGCGACTCCCAGGCCGGGCGCTCGGCGCCCAGGCGGTGAGGCCCGGCGAGCGCGAGGCCCTGCGTCCGCACGAGCACGTCGTGCAGCGAGGGGAACGGCTCGCCGGGCGCGCGCGAGACCTGGAAGCGGGTCGTGAGCTTGCCGCGCACCTCGCTCACGATGTGCCCGATCGGCATGAGCTGCGCGAGGCACCCGAGGTCCCAGTCGTCCGCGGCGACCTCGGCCTGCCCGACCAGAGCGGCCCACGTCTCCGCGCGCAGGAGAGGCCCCTTCAGCGTGCCCTCGGCGCCGGACAAGCGCACGCTCGCGAGGGTGCCGGCGCACCGCGGCTGCGCGCCGTCCCTCGCGCCGTTCCTCGCGCCGTTCCCCGCCGGTCCTCCGGCCGCCTGCGGCGTCCTCGCGTCGAGGCGCACGAGCCCGTCGGCCTTGAGCTCGTCGCGCTCGAAGGTCGCCGTGAGCTGCGCCGAGACGCCGGACAGGAACGCGACCTCGCCGCCCGTGAGAGCGAGCCGCACGTGGCCCGAGCGCCCGGTCTCGCGGTCGTGGTCGAGCGCGACGTCGACGTTCGCGCGCCCGCGCACGCGGAGCGGGAGCCCGAGCATCCGCGCGAGGCGGCCGACGTCGATGTCCTTGCCCTGCAGGCGCCCGGTCACGTCGTCGCCGCGCACCGCGAGCTGACCGTTCAGCGAGCCGAGCTCGGCGGAGGAGAGCTCGATCCCCTCGACGGCGAGTCCGCGGGCCGAGGGGTGGATCGCCGCGATCTTCCCCGCGACCTCCGCGCCGTCGCGCTTCAGCTGGAGCTCGACGTCGCGGAGCGCGCCGGTGGCGGAGCTCAGCCGGGCGGAGGCGTTCAGGGTGTCGTCGCCGTCGGTGACCGTCGCGCGGAGCTTCGGCGCGGCGAGCGGGCCGGAGATCTGCGCCGTGACCTCGTCGAACGTGTGGCCGCCGGCGAGCGCCTCCTGGCCGGAGAGCGAGCCGCTCACCGTGAGCGCGTCGACCGGCCCGGAGAGCCGCCCCGCGAAGCGCGCGCTCGCGAGCGCGACGTCCGCACCGATCCGGAGCCCGGCGAACGCGCCCTCGACCCGCGCGTCGAGCGCCCCATCGCGCAGGCTCCCCTCGACGCGCACGCGGCCGGCGCCGTCGACGGGCCCGGCGAGGCGCGGCGCCGCGGCGATGGCCGGGATGTCGGCCGTCGCCGCGAAGCGGATACCCTGGCCGCCCGGCAGGAGCGAGACGGCGGCGTCGATCGGCGCGCCCGGCTCGTGGAGATGCGCGCGCACGTGGAGCTCGCCGCGGTCGAGCACGAGGTGGACGTCCGCCGCCGGCACCCGCTCCCCGAGCAGCTCGGTCGGCTCCGTCCGCGCCTCGACGGCGAGCCGGAGCTCGTCGCCGAGCTCGACGCGCACCCGGCCCTCGGCGGTGATCGAGGGCGCCGCATCCGTCGGCTTGTGGCCGCTCTCCGGCGCGGCCTTCACGGCGGCTGCTGTCCGTGCGAGCGCCACGCCTGTCCGGATGGGCGCCACGCCTGTCCGGATGGGCGCCACGCCTGTCCGGATGGGCGCCACGCCTGTCCGGATGGGCGCCACGCCTGTCCGGATGGGCGCCACGCCTGTCCGGTCGGGCGCTGCGCCGCGCTCGCCGCCCGCCGCCGCGGGCGAGAGGTGCACGCCGAAGACCCGCAGATCGATGTCGCGCGCCTGCACATCGGCGTCGAGCCGGACGGGCCCCGTCACGTCGAGCCGCCCCGCGAGGGCGACGCTGCCCCCCGCCGGACCGGGAGGGTCCGCCGAGAACGAGGCCGCGACGTCGAGCTGGGGGAGATGGCCGTTCAGCGAGACGCGCACGGCCACCGGCTCGGTGAGGGGGTGATCCGGCAGGAGGCTCCGGAGCTGCTCCGGCGTCGCGCGCGGGACGCTCGCGTGCGCCTCGAGGTGCTCCTCGTCGAGCACGGCCCGGGCGGTGACCTCGACGTCGGCGACCCGACCGGCGAAGCTGCTCCACATCCGGACCTTCTCGCCGGCGCGGAGGTGGTAGTTCGCCGTGCCCGCGGTCCTGGCGGGCAGGAAGGCGCGATCCACGAGGCCGGTCTGGTCCACGTCGAGCGCCACCCCCTCCGGGCCGATGTGCAACGACCCGACGAGCCGGCTGACGTCGGCGTCGAGCGCGCGCGGCGGCGCGAGCTGCCCGTGGACCCACCCGCGCCCGATCTCGATGCGCGAGAGCGCGATGACGACCTCGCGCGGCGGGGCCTCGGGCGCAGGCGAGGGCGGGCGGCTCGGCGGCAGCGGCGTGAACGTGTCGCCGAGGGTGACGCCGCCCGCGCCGCTGTCCTGGACCAGCACCTCCATCTGCTCGACCCGGATGTACGGGACCTCGATGCGGAGCGCGCCCGCCCCGAGGAGCGCGCCGCGGAGCATCGAGAGCACGTCGGCGCGCGCCTCGATGCCGCCCGCGCGGATCACCTTGTTCCCCCGCGGATCGAGCGCGACCGCGGAGCGGATCCGCACGCCGCTCAGGCTGAGCGCGTCGATCTCGTCGGCGACGATCCGCCCCTGGAAGAGGGAACCGAGCAGCCGGTTGGTGGCGTCCCGGGCGACGCGGCGCGCGGCGGGCGTGTCGAGGTGGAGCGCGACACCGACGGCCGCGGCGCCGGTGAACACCAGAGCCAGCCCGAGCGTCGTCGCCGCGGCGGACGCGGCGCGGCGCATGCGGCCCGGCGCGCGCGGCAGAGGGCGCCGCGGCTCTGGTGCGGGGGCGGGCGTCACGGAGGGTAGCTTAGTACGCAAGAGGCGCGGCGACCGCGCTGGCGCGCGAAGTGACACCAGGCGACGGAGGGCGGCTGTGACGCCGGCGCGATCCCCGCCGCGGCGCGTCCGCGCTGGATCCACGGGCTCCGCGGGGGACGCCGGCGCCGGGAGGTCGCGGCCTGCTCGTCGCCGGGCGGCGCGTCGCCCGTCATCGCGTCGCGCGCCGGCGCCGAGCGCTCAGCCGGCGAGCCGCTCGAGCTCCACGAAGAGCGCGCCGAGCTCCGGCTTCGATCGGAGCGGCGCGCAGAACCGGCTGGCCAGGTGGAGCAGCTCCGCGTCGAGCTGATCGGCCCTGCGCCCCATCTCGGCGATGCGCTCCTGGGACTCCCGGCGCCGCGCCTCGAGCTGCCGATCGAGCTCCTCGAGCCGCTCGCGCAGCTTCTTGATCTGCGCGTCCACCTCGGCCACCTCGTGCTCGCGGGCGATCGCCTCGCTCTCCGCCTCGTAATCCGCCTTCCGCGACGCGTACCAGCCCTCGACGAGCTCGGCCAGCCGGCGGTAGCCGGCGGCGAGCTCGAGGTAGGGCTCGGCGAACCCGCTCCGACCCTCCCAGCGCACGGCCTCCTTGTGCGCGCTCAGCACCGCCGGGATGAACGCCTGCGTCGCCGCGTTCAGCGGCGCCACCCTGGCGCGGAAGGAGCGCGCCTCGTCGCGCGTGAGCGAGGCGTCCACCGTGAGCGCGTCCATCGCCCGCCCGATCTGCAGCCGGCCGTCGCGCCACTCCTCGGCGACGCCCTCGAGGCGCCGCTGCTCGTCGAGCGCCCTCGAGCGGAGCTCGGCGTGCTCCCGCACGAGGCCGCGCAGCCCCTCGAGCTGCCGCTGGATGTCCGCCGGCGCGGACGCGCCGAACGCGCGGGCCGTCATCTTCTCGAACAGATCGAGCCGGTTGACCCAGGGATCGCGCCCGGTGCCGCGCGACCGCACGGCCGAGTCGCGCGGCATCGCCTCGGGCGGCGGGGGGAGCGCGATCCGGTTCGCCGCCGCGATCTCCTCGAGCTCCGCGAGCACGCGGTACGCGTCGACGGGGCGCTCCGAGGGCGCCTTCGCCATCAGGGCGCTGACCAGCCGGTCGAGCGCGTCGGGCATCTCGGGGGCGAGATCCTTGAGGGCCGGCGGTTGCTCGTTCATGTGCTTCAGGATCCAGCTCGCCGGATCGGGCGCGTCGAACGGCAGCCGCTGCGTGATCATCTCGAACATGATGACCCCGAGCGAGTAGAGGTCGGCCGGGGGGCCCGCGTCGATCGTCGTGCTGCGCTCGGGCGCCATGTACTGCGGCGTGCCGAAGATCTCGCCGAGGTTCGTGAGCCGCGCGTCCTGCGCGCACCGGGCGATGCCGAAGTCGAGCAGCTTCACCCAGTCGCCCTTCAGCAGGAACACGTTCTCGGGCTTGAGATCGCGGTGCACGACGTCGAAGTCGTGGGCTCGGCCGAGGGCGCGCGCCATCTGCACCCAGATGGGCAGCGCCCGCGCGAGCGGCACCCGGCTGCGCTCCACGACGTCGGCGAGGCTCGTCCCCTGGAGCAGCTCCATCACGAGGAAGGGCAGCCCCTCGTCGGTGTCGCCCTGATCGAAGATCTCGATGATGTTCGGGTGCGCGAGCCGCTGCGCGTGCCGCGCCTCGCGCCGGAAGCGCTCCCGCGTCGTCGTGTCCTGCGCGAACTCGCGGCTCAGGATCTTGATGGCGCACGGCGTCCCGATGAGCTTGTTGTAGGCCCGGTAGACCGTGGCCATCCCGCCGATCCCGAGCGCCTGCTCGATGACGTACCGGCCCGCGATCGACATCCCGATGCGGGGATCCTTCTCGGAGACGAGCGACGAGCCGTCGATGAAGCAGAAGGCGCTGTCGGCCGGATAACGCTGATGGCACTGCGGGCAGGTCTTCATGGCGGGCACGTCGGCTGCAAGGCTACACTCTACGAGGGGCCACTCTCGAGGGTCAACGCTCGGCGCGCGCCTCGACGCTTTGTTGGCTTGCGCTGCTGCGTGGTAGTTCGCGGGCGCCGCTCGCCTGGCGCGTCCAGCGGTGCTTACGCTCCGCCGCTCTGCTCGTTGCGCTTCTGGTGTTTCTTGCGCGTCTTGCGCGTCTTGCGCGTCTTGCGCCTCCGGTGCTCCTTGCGCACGTGGCGTGATTCCTGCGACGTCGGACGGTGCTGCACGACATGCCGCGCACGGGCTCGCCGCGTTATGTTCTCGCAACGTCATGGACGAGGTCCCCTTGCGCGCGGTGGTGATCGGTTCGGGTGTCGGCGGCGCTGCCGCGGCGCTCCTCCTGGCGCACGCCGGTATCCCGACCCTCCTCGCCGAGAAGGGGCGCCGTCTGGGCGGCTCCGCTGCGGCTTACGAGAGGGACAGCTTCCGTGTCGATACAGGCACGCACATGCTCTGCCGCGGCGAGGAGGGCCCCCTCGGCGATGTGCTCCGCCGCGTGGGTCAGGGTGACGCGATCGCCTTCCGGCAGAGCAGCGAGCCCGCCGCGCTCAGCTTCGCGGGCCCCGCGCGCGGCGGCCGCGACGCTGAGCGCGGCGGCCGCGTTGTCTTGCCGGCGGATCACCGGCGGCTGGCCGCGTCCGCGCTGGAGCTCGCGCGCGCCCTCGAGCTCACGCCCCTGGAGGCCGCGCGCGCCGCGCGCCTCCTCGCGCACGCGACGGCGATGCGCGACGTGGATCTGGCCGCGTGCGATGACGTGACGGCCGAGGCGTACGCGGCCCGCTTCCTCCCCCGCACCGCGGCCGCAGCGCGGCTCGGCGGGCTGCTCGGCCTGCCGCTGCTGCTTCCCGGATCCGAGGCGTCGGCCGGCGAGGCGCTCTTCTCCTTGCGCCGGCTCGCCCGCTCCGGACGGCAGAGCTACCCCGAGGGCGGCGCGGCTCGGGTCCCCGACGTCTTCTGCCGTCTGGCCCGCGAGCACGGCGCCGTCGTGCGGACGGACACGACCGTGCGCCGCGTGCTGGTGCAGGCTCGGCGTGTGCGCGGCGTGGAGCTCGAGGACGGGACGACGCTGCCTGCGCGCGTCGTGGTGAGCACGGCCGGCCTCCTGCCCACCGTCGCGGGCCTCGTGGGCGAGCCGCACTTCCCGGAGGCGTACGTGGCGCGCGCCCGCGCGCTGACGCCGCAGCCGAGGCAGGCCCAGGTGAAGATCGGGCTGCGCAGGCGGCTCGTCGCGGCGGGCGCCCTCGCCGGCCTCGGCGGCGGCGGCGGCGACGGCGCGCCAGCGTTGCCGTTCTACTGCCTCGCGCCGACGCGCTTCGATCCGTCGCTCGCGCCGCCCGGGCATGAGCTCCTCTGCGCGTGCGCCGTCTCCGGCGCGAGCGGCGGCGCCTCGCCCGGCGCGCCCGCCGCGACGGCCGACGAGCTCCTGCGCGCGCTCGCCGGCGCGGTGCCCGGCCTGCTCTCCGCGGCGCTCTTCGTCGACGGCGTCGACGGCTCGCCCGGGAACGGGCGCGGGGAAGCGCGCGTCCCGGGCGGCGAGCTCGCCGCGGGGACGGCGCAGACGCCTGGCCAGGTCGGACGCGCGCGGCCGGCGGTGCACACGCCCGTGCGAGGGCTCTACCTCGCGGGGCGCGCCGCCGGCGGACGGGGCGCGGGCATGGAGCTCGCCGCCTCGAGCGCGATGGAGTGCGTCGACCGCATCCTCGTCGACCTGGGCCGCGATCTCGGCGTGCCCGCGCCTCCTGCGCTGAGCGACATCGCCGGCGATCTGCTCGGGCGCGCTGCGGCCTCCACCGTGTCGTGGATCACGCGCCCCCGCGGATAGGCGCCGCCGTCCGACGAGCTACAGCGTTCGCCGGACAGCGCCGCAGAGGCCCCCGCGCTTCAGCGCGTCGTCGTGCCCCCCCGGTTGCCGAGCGCGAGCGCGTCGAGCGGCAGCTTCTGATCCTCGAACACGGCGTCGAGCTCCTCGCTGCCCCGCTCCCGTACGCCCGAGCGCGGCGACAGCTCGGGGCGAACCGAGGACGGCGGGGCCAGGCGCGCCGACAGCGGACCCATCGTCCGGATCGACGGCGGGGGCTCGGTGCCCGGGAGCCGGCCGGGCGGGGTGGAGCGGACCGAGGGGGGCGAGGTCGCCATGCCGCGCATGGAGGGCGGGCTCGGCAGGCTCCGCGTGGAGGGAGGCGGCCCCGCCTGCGCGCTCGACGGCGGCATCGGCGTCGGCCGCCGCGCCGCCGGGCCTCCCGGCAGCGCGCGCGACGACGGCGGCGACGCGTTCGGCTGGGCGCGCATCGAAGGGGGCGGGCTCGACCGCAGCTCCGCGCGCACCGAGGCGGCCGCCGCGCGCGTGGACGGGGGCGGGACCGACAGCGGGGCGCCGGCGGCGACCGCCGGATGGGCCGGCGGGAGGCCCGAGAGCGGGCGCGAGGCGGGCGGTGGAACCGAGCGGGGTACGCCCGTGGCGTACGCGCTCGGCTGCGCGGAGCGCACCGAGGGCGGGGAGCGGAACGACGGCGGCGCGCTGGACGGAGGCACCGGGGTGAGCGGGCGGCTCGGCAGCGGCAGCCGGACCGAGGGCGGGGAGCCGGCGCGCGACGACGGCGGCGGCATCGTGCTGTGGCTCGGCGACGACTCGCGGTGACGCTGCGCGAGCCGGGGATCGGCGCTCGCGCCCGGCCTCGGCGCCGCGCGCGGGTCCGCGCCCTTCGCGCCGACGGCCTCGCTGAGCTGCGCGCCGATCAGCGTGTAGCGCCCGCTGCCCTCGTCGCGCCGCCCCGCGTTCATCTCGCGCGTCTCGCGCGTCTCGCGCAGCGCGCCGCTCAGCATCGCCTCCAGCTCTCGCTCGCTGACCTCCTCGTCGAGCCGCAGCAGCGTCGAGCGGACGTCGCGGGCGAGCGCGTCGAACTCGGCCGGCTCCATCGCGTAGACGCTGTTGGACAGGATGATCGCGAGCGGCCGCCGCTCGGCGGCGATCGTCGCGGCGGTGGCCGCGTCGCAGCGGTGCAGCAGCACCCCGCAGCCCGGCGCCACCGTGAGGCACAGGCTGAAGAGCGCCGGCCACGCCGGATCAAGGACCACAAGAATGCTGGGTACATGAAGCGGGGTTGCAGTGATCTGCGCGCGGCGGTCCATAGCAACCTGAGGATAACTGAAGCTGACGGCTTGATCGTAGTTCTCTTTCACGGAGTCGGTCATTTTTGCTCTGCTTGTGCGTGCTGCGATGTGGCCAAAGGCGTAGATCTCCTACAGCTGATTGCCTGTGCGCCGTTCGTCGCGGGTTCAGTGCTGCATCATTCCGCTGCTGCCGCGTGACGGTGCCGCGGCGTTGCGGCGCCGCCGCGTCATGGCGCCGCCGCGTCATGGGCGCCGCCGCGTCAGGGCGTCGTCGCGAGGCCGCTCGCCTGCTGGTCCGCCCGCTGAGCCGGCTCCTGCGCTGGGCGGGCGCGGCGGCGCCGGTGGTGCGGTGGGCGCTCCGGGCTCGGTGGTCGCCGAGCGACGACGTCGTGCGACGTTCGCGCTGCGCGCCGCCGCCTCGCCCGGCGCCGCGGCCGTCACAGCCCGGTGTAGATGGTGGCGAAGGAGGCCGCCTCGCCGCGGAGCAGCAGGCTGAGCCGCGGGTTCGGCACCTTGAAGGTGTGAATCTTGGCGTTCCGCACGTCGAGCACCGCGAAGGCGCCGCCCGGCGTGCTCTCGGCGAGGCCGTTCATCAGGAGGTTCAGCACGACCGACACCCGCTTGGACGACAGGGGCTCCCCGCGGAAATACATCTTGATCACGTGCGGCGTCCCATCGATGAGGAGCCCGAGCTCCGGATTGACGTTGATCTCGAGATCGCCGAGGCGGTACGTCGACGCCGGCGGCTCGAACCACGTCATCTTCGTCGAGGCGAGGAACTTGCGGTATCCATTCACCACCGACGGGTAGATGCGGCGGCGCCGCTCGTCGTGCTGGGCGGCGAGGAAGCCGTCGAGCACGCTGGTGGGCTTTCCGCTCCTGTGCATGTCGACGATCGCCTCGCGGACCTGCCTGTAAAAGTCCGTGTGGAGCTCATCCTTCCGCTCCTTGAACTCCCTGACGCCGGTCAGCTTGGGCGTCCCGGCCTTGAGAACGAAGTCGACAAAGTACGTGAGCGAGATCTTTTCCATGAAGTCTCCTCCAAAACGAAGCATTCCGGCGCGCGCTTTACGCGCGTTTCCGCGCGTCGTGCGAGAGACACGTCGTCGCGCCGTGTTTTTGATGTCTACCATGGATAGCCACCTTCGACCCGTCCGGAAAGGGATCGATCGGACGGACATTGTCCCAACCTGTCAGGGTCGGACGGCGGGGCCTCTTGCGCATGAAAATGTAACAATTACGTATGGTTGCATGCGCGGCGCGAATGCCGGCTCGCCCGCCCGCGCTCGGTTCGGCTAGGCTCTGCGGGAGCCATGACGACAGGAGGCGCGCGCCGCGATGGTAATCGACAGAATCCAGCTGTTGCACCGGGGGCTTTCCTGTGGAGAACGCCTGTGGAGAACTGGAGTCCTCGGGACGCTCTCCACGCGTGGACGCGGTCGGACGTGGTCTGTCACATCCAGGCGCGCCTTGGCGCTTGACGCTGACCGCGGGCGAGGGATCGCGCCGGAGGCCGCCGGCGGATCGGGCGGATCGGTGGAGACGCGCCGTCGTGGCGAGGTGGGTCGATGATGAACCTCCGGTCCGAGCGGGCGGGGGACGAGGCCGGGATCCGCGCCGTGCACATCGCCGCGTTTCCTTCGGCGCTCGAGGCGGAGCTCGTGGGCAGGCTACGGGACGCGGGGCGCTCCACGGTCTCGCTGGTCGCGGAGATGGAGAGTGCCATCGTCGGACATGTCCTGTTCAGCCCCGTGACGATCGCCGGCGACGGCGCGCCCGGCGGGGGCCTCGGCCTCGCGCCGCTCGCGGTGCTGCCGGAGCTCCATGGCCGCGGCGTGGGCTCCGCGCTGGCGCGACGAGGGCTCGCGGCGTGCAGGGACGCCGGCCATGCGTTCGCCGTCGTGCTCGGCGAGCCGGGGTACTACGCCCGGTTCGGGTTCAAGAAGGCCAGCCTGTACGGCCTCGGCAACGAGTACGCGGTCGACGAGGCGTTCATGGCGATGGAGCTCGCCGAGCGCGCGCTGCAGCGCGCCCGGGGCGTCGTGATCTACAGCCCCGAGTTCGACCTCTTCAAGACCTGACCTCCCGCCATCCCCGGAAGGACGCCGGCCCGCCTCGCGGCGCTGTGTCGAGGGCGGGCGGGGCCGTCTCAGGGGGGCGCGGCGGCCCTGTCGGGCGCGCTCGCCGAGCGGCGCCACGCGGCGACCGCGTCGAGGCCGTGCTCGCCGAAGCGAGGCACGTAATCCCGCTCGATGGCACGCTCGAGGATCTCGCCGTATCGGGCCACCGGCATCAGGCCCCAGGCGCGGTCGTCGTCCGAGATCGCCGCGCGCCGCGCGCCGCCGGGAGGCATGTAGCTCCTGCGCAGCCGCGTAAACATGGCGTGGAGCTCGCGGTCGACGAGCTGCCTCACCGCCGGCGCGCACGGCAGCTCGAGCAGGTGGCTGAGCAGCGTCCAGCCGAAGTCGCGGTGCCGCACCTCGTCGCGCAGGATGCGATCGAGCGCCCGGCGCGCGACAGGGACGGTGCACCCCTCGCGGAGCACCTTGAAGAGCGGGACAGCGACCGTCTCTCCGAGACAGAACACCTCGACGCCCGCCCGGGCGACAGCCATCTCGAGCGGATCGTCGCCGCTGCTCTTCAGGCCGAGGGTCTCGCGGCGCAGCGCCGGCAAGGCCCCGCCGCCCGCGAGGGCGTGGACGCGATGGCTCAGGCGCGCGTGCGCGAGCTCGTCCTTGACGATGCGCAGGCCGTCGTCGATGAGATCCGGCGACGCGCCCATCTGGATGAGCCAGAGCGTGAGGTGCTGTGTGATCGCCGCCGAGCGGTACTCGGCCTCGACGCGCCGCCCCCACTCGGCGCGCACCGCGTCGCTCGCGGGGGGGAGGGGAGCGCGAGCGACGGGCGATGGCTGCTCGAGCGGCGCCTGCTCCGCGGCCGCGGTGCCGTCTTGCTTTGCGTCGGGGGCGTCCGTCATGGGGTCACGCTAGGCGCGGGGTCTGGGAGCGGCAAGACGGGAGGCGGAGCGCGCCGCCGCGGAGGAGCTCACCCCTTCGGGGCGGTCGCCCCCGGGGTGGTCGCCGCGGAGGGCGGCGCGCAGACGTTCTTTGTCGACCCGCACGCGGCGCAGGTCACCCCGCCCGGAGACGAGGCGACGCAGGGGTTGACGACGACCTCCTGGCAGAGCGTTCCGGCCGGACACGACGCGTCGGCCTCGCACGGCAGGCTCGGGAAGCAGCCCTCCGCGGACAGCGCCGGGGTCCCTGAGCCCTCTGCGCAGCCTGGCACGAGCCACTGACATGCCGGTCCCAGGCCCGCGCACTCGTTCGCGGTGCCGGCCGTGAGGCACAGGTCCGGCGGCGGCGGGTTGCAGAAGATCTCGTGCACCTGCCAGCGCCAGGTGTCGTCTTTCAGGACGCACGCCGCGTCGATCGGCATCGGACCGCAGCCGGTCATCATCTCGTAGCCGCAGGTCCCGCTCCCGCCGTCGCACGGAGCCCCGTTGGCCGGCTTCTCCTCGGGGCACACCGGCGGCGGCGGCGGGTTGCAGGAGACCGCGACCGTCACGGACCACGCGCCGTCCTCGCCGCAGGTCACGATGGTCGGCTCCGGGCAATCGGGGGGGCTGGCATAGGCGCAGCTCGCCCCGAGCTGCCAGCACGCGCTGCCGGTCGCCGGCAGGTCGTCCGGGCACTCCGGCGGCGGCGGCGGGTTGCAGGCGGCCTCGTCGGGGCACTCCGGCGGCGGCGGCGGGTTGCAGGACATCTCGGCCTCCACCTGCCACGCCCCGTCCACGCACCCGTACTCGATGGGGTGGTCGCAGGAGTCGAGATAGTCGCAGGACAGGGCGTCCGCGTCGCAGCTCGAGCCCCTTTCCGGAATCACCTCGGGACAGCCGCCGCCCTGCACGGTGGGGAGGCATCCCGGCAGGGCCACGGCGCCCGCGAGCGAGGCCGCCGCGGCGACGGTCACGATGAAGGGAGCCCGGAGCACCTTGCGCTTTTTCTGAATGGCCATGACTCGCTAAGTCCTTTCTGCGGCACAACATGGCGCAAGATCTCGTCCTTGCGCGCTCTGCGGCTGGAGCAAGCAAGCGAGGGGCCAGGCCGAGCGGCTGGCGGTGATCGAGCGCGCCCGGCGAGCGCTTCCCCCGGATCACCGGGGCGGGGCGGTGGCCTCGGGCGGCGGAGCCGGCGGGACCGGGCCGCGCGAGATCGTCTCGCGCGTCGCCACGTCGGCGATCATCAGCGTGAGCAGCAGGCCGAGGAGGAGGGCCGACACGATCATGGGCAGGGCGTTCGCGAAGCGCTGCTCGATGAGGTGCATGAAGAAGAGGAGCACGAGCACCGTCTTCGCCATGGCGATGAGCAGCGCCGCGACGACGTCGGCCCGGCCGAGGTGGGCCAGCGAGAGGAGGTACGAGGCCAGCGTGAGCGCCATCAGGACGAGCCAGACGATCACGTAGGTCCGCGAGGAGAGGTGCTTGACGATCATGAGCGCCACATGCCGTTATCGGTGCATCAGGTAGAGCATCGGCCAGAGGAAGATCCAGATCACGTCGACGAGGTGCCAGTAGAGCCCGCCGAGCTCGACGTGCGTCTCGTTGCCCGCGCCGTACCGGCGCCGGAAGCACCCCCACGCGAGCCAGCCGAGGACCACGAGCCCCGCCGTGACGTGGATGGCGTGGAGCCCGGTCGTCAGGTAATAGAGCGTGAAGAACATCTTCGCGCCCGGCTGCGGGAGCGCCTCGAAGCGGTAGGCGGCGCCGGGGAAGATGCCCTCGTGGAAGTGGTGCGTGTACTCGACGCCCTTCAGCGCGAGGAAGGCGAGGCCGAGCGCGATGGCGCCGAGCAGGAGGCGACCGGCCCTCACCGGCTGAGCGAGGCGCACGGCATAGACGCTCAGCGCGACGAGGAGGCTGCTCGTCAGGAGGATCGCCGTGTTCGCCGTGCCGATGGTGGCGTTGTTGTGCGCGACGCCGGCGGTGAAGTCGGCGCCGAAGACCGTGCGGTAGGCGGCATACAGGGCGAAGAGCCCGCCGAAGAGGAGGATCTCGCTGGCGAGGAAGATCCACATCCCGAAGTGCGCGGCGTGGGTCTGCTTCTCGAGATCCTCGAACTGCATGGCGAGCCGCGCCGGGGCGAGCGGCTCAGCGGGCGGTTGAGATTCGGGCATGGGCCTCCTCGTCGGTCAGGTGGTAGTCGTACGGGCCGCGCTCGATGATCGGGGTCACAGGGAAGTTGTGCGCCGGTGGGATGGGCGGCGTCTCCCACTCGTAGCTGCGGGACCTCCATGGATTGGCCGTAGCGCGCGGCCCCCAGCGCAGGGCGATGAGGAGGTTCACCAGCGAGAGCACGAGCGCGCCCGCGAGCAGGTAGGCGCCGCCGGTCGAGAGGACGTTCAGCCACTGGTACTCCTGCGGGTAGCTGTAATAACGGCGCGGCATCCCGGCGTTGCCCAGCAAGAACTGCGGGAGGAACGTCAGGATGAACCCCAGAAACATGCCGAATGAGCTGAGCATCCCCATCGGCTCGGAGTACATGCGGCCGAACATCTTGGGGAACCAGTAGTGCGCGGCCGCGAGGAACGCGGTGACCGTGCCGCCCACCATGATGAAATGGAAATGGGCCACGACGAAGTAGGTGTCGTGCCAGTGGACGTCGAGCGACTGCGTCGCGACGGCGACGCCGGTCATGCCGCCGAAGACGAAGAGGAACAGAAACCAGAAGAAATAGAGCATCGGGGTGTTGAAATAGATGGCCCCCTTCTGCAGCGTGGCCACCCAGGTGAAGACCTTGATGGCGGAGAAGATCGCGACGAACATCGAGAGCGCGCCGAAGATCCCGGCGTCGAGCTCGCTCATCCCGGCCACGAACATGTGGTGTCCCCAGCCGGTGAACCCGATGAAGGCGATGCCGAGCGACGAGATGGCGATCGCCCAGTAGGACGCCGGGTGCCGCTGCGAGAAGGTGCAGACAACTTCGCTGATGACCCCGAGCGCCGGGAGCACCATGATGTAGACGGCCGGGTGGGAGTAGAACCAGAACAGGTGCTGGAACAGCACGGGATCTCCGCCCAGCGTCGGGTCGAAGATGCCGAAATGATAGATGTGGTCCAGCCCGACGAGCAGGATCGTCAGGCCGAGGACGGGCGTCGCGAGCAGGATGATGATGCTCGTGCTGTAGATGGCCCACGTGAAGAGCGGCAGGCGGCCCCAGCCGATCCCTCTGGCGCGCATCGTGTGCGTCGTGGCGATGAAGTTCACCGCCGTCATCATCGACGAGATGCCGAGGATGAAGATGCCGATCACGACCGGCATGACGGCCGTGGGCGTGGTCGTGCTGTACGGCGGGTAGAACGTCCACCCGGTGTCCGCGCCCCCGAAGATCGCCGCCGCCAGCGTGACCACGCCGCCGATCGCGTAGAAGTAGAGGCTCGCCAGGTTGAGGCGCGGGAAGGCGAGGTCCTTCGCGCCGATCTGGAGCGGGAGGACGAAGTTCCCGAAGATGTTCGGGATCGACGGGATCATGAAGAGCCAGACCATGACCACGCCGTGGAGCGTGAACATGCGGTTGTAGGTCGACGCGTCGATCACGGTGGGCCCGGGGGTCAGGAGCTCTGTCCGGAGGACGAGCGCGAAGGCGCCGCCGAGCATGAGCATCGGCACCACGAGCGCGTAGAACATGAGCCCGATGCGCTTGTGATCGGTCGTGAGCAGCCACGACCGCACGCCGACGCCGGCGCGGAGGTAATCGAGCTCGTGCGAGCCGTGAGCGGGCGCTGTCCCCTCGATCTCATGGGCCATCATCGCGTCATCCCTCCCGGCGCGGGGGCGCCGCCCCCGCTGACTCCGCCGTCCCACGGCACCACGGCACCCCGGGGCACGTCGCGGATCGATTTGATGAGCTCGATCATCGCGGCGATGTCGGGCGGCGTGATCTGCCCCAGATACGACGGCATGACCGGCGAGAAGCCGCGGTGCATGACGGCGAGCGGATCCATGATCGACTCGGTGATGTAGGCCTCGTCGGCGATGCGCTCGCCGCCGTCCTCGAGCGGCACGACGGCGCGGTAGAGCCCGGCCCAGGTGGGGCCGACGTGCGGCGTGCCGTCGAGGGTGTGGCAGCGGAGGCAGCCGTGCCGCGCGGCGGCGCGCTCGCCGCGGACGGGCATCGCCGGCTCCGCCGCGGCGAGCTCGGCGTCGTCGGCGGCCGCCTGCGCGAACCCCGGGGTGCTCGCCGCGCCGCCCGCGAGCCAGCGCTCGTAGTCGTCCGGCTCGAGCGCGATCACCTGGCCGCGCATCTCCGAGTGGCTCGTGCCGCAGTACTCGGTGCAGAGGATGGGGTACGCGCCGGGCGCGGTCGCCTCGAACCAGGCCGTTGTATACCGGCCCGGGAGGACGTCCTGCTTGATGCGGAACGCGGGCACGAAGAAGCTGTGGATGACGTCGCGCGACGTCATGACGAGCCTCACCGGCCTGCGCGCAGGGACGTAGAGCACCGAGATCATGCTCTCTCCCTCCGGCGTGCTGAACTTCCACATCCACTGCTTGGCCGTGACATAGACGTCGAGCGCGTCGTCCGGCGGCGTGCGCAGGTCGACGAACTGGCGCGTGCCGATGTTCCAGAAGGTGAGGAACACGAAGCCGAGGCCGAAGAGCCCCGCCGTCTCCAGGAGGAGCGCCGGCCGCGCGAGGACCCCGGCGTACGGCCGCGAGGTGTCCTGGACCCGCCGGCGATAACGGATGAGGAAATACCCGCCGATCAGCGTGATCAGGGCGGCGCCGCCCATCGTCACGAGGATGACGAAGTAGTGCAGCCCGTCGATCTCGCGGGCCAGCGAGGAGCGCTGCTCGGGCAGGAAGAGCAGCTGGCGCAGGAGCTCGTTCATCGCGCGCCCTCCCGCCGCCTGCGCCGCCACCCTTGCCACCCGAAGAAGGCGAGCAGCGTGGCGACCCAGGTCAGGATGGCGGCCGCGCCGATCCGCAGGAAGCCGGCCACGTAAGGGCCGTAGCGGCGGCTCGCGGGGTCGTAGCGATAACACGTCATGAGGACGCGATCGAAGGAGGTGCCGACCTGCCCGCGGCTGGCCTCGAGGAGCGCGAGCCGGAGGTCGAGGGCGGAGAACTCGATGCCATAGAGATAGCGGGAGATGCGGCCCTCCGGCGTGAGCACGAAGACCGCCGCGGGGTGCGCGTACTGCTCGGTCCGCGGGTCGTACGCGAACCGGAAGCCGAGATCGCCGGCGAGCGCGCGGATCTCGGGCAGGTCGCCGGTGAGGAACGGCCAGGTCTCCCGCTCCGGCGCGCCCGCCATGCCCAGCGCCGACAGGGCGGCGCCGCGCTTCCGCGCCGCGGACTCCTGGGTATCCCGCGGATCGAAGCTCACCGTGACGGCGCGGTACTGGTCGCCGAGCCGGTAATCGAGCTTCGCCATGCCGGCGACGAGGCCGCGCAGCACGAGGCCGCAGAGCGTCGGGCAGCGGTAATAGGCGAGGACGACGAGGACCGGCCGCCGCCCGTCGAAGTGCTCGGCGAGCGGCGCGCGCCGCCCGTCCATGTCCGTGAACTGGAGCGCCTTGTCGACCGCGCCCCCGAGGCGCTCCTCGATGTCGGCCTCGCGCGCGGCGGGCGGGAGCGACGGCGGATCCGCGGCGGCGGCGAGCGGCGCGCCCGTGAACACGAGCGAGAGGAGCGCGGCGGCGGACACGGGGTGCATCCTCATCAGCGGCTCTCCTCGACGACGAGGTTCATCGCGTCCTCGATCGGGATCTGCACGATCCCGCGGCCCTGATCGGCCCAGCCGAAGCGGCCGAGCTCCTCGCGCTTCCTGCGGTTCAGCATCGTGCCGAGCCCCTCCTCGCCGACGGCCCGGCGCTGGAAGAGCCGCTGATCCACCCCGGCCACCACGCCGCGCGGCGTGAAGCCCTCCCGGGCGCGCTCCAGGGTCCTGCCCGCGGGGCGGAGCTCCGCCTCGCGCTCGCGCAGGATCATCCTCGACCAGATGCCCAGGATGAAGAAGATCACGACGACGGCGAACGCGACGGCGAGGATCCCCCGCCAGGGGAGGAGATCCTCTTCCTGGCGTACGTCGGGACGGCGGTAGTGGGACGTCATAGGCTCTCGTATCGGAAGGCGGCCGGCAGGGCCGGGTCGTTGATGGGGGCGAGCGGCTTGCCGCGCAGGCGCAGCGCGGTGAACGCGACGCACGGGCCGACCACGGCGAGGAGCGCCGCGAGATCGAGCCAGTGGAGCGGCGCGCGCGCGCCGGGGGCCTCGGGCACGACGAGCCAGTGCATGTCGAGGTAATGCGCGACGACGATCCAGAGGGCGACGGCCGACAGCCAGGCTGGCCGCCGCTTGATCCCGTAATTGAGCAGGATCGCGAACGGGATCACGAACCGCGCGAGCACGAGGACGAGGGTCGCGGTCCCCCACGCGCCGTGCGAGCGGAGCAGGTAGAACTCCACCTCTTCGGGCTTGTTCGCGATCCAGATCAGCATGAACTGGAAGAAGGCGGCGTAGGCCCAGAAGATGGTGAACGCGAGCAGCAGCCGGCCGAGGGCGTAGTAGTGCGACGTGCGGAGCCCGGGCAGGAACCCGGCGCGCTCGGCGGCGAACGCGAGCACCGTGAGCAGCGCTATCGCCGCGACGAAGCCGCCGGCGAACACGTAGACAGGGAACATCGTCGAGACCCACGTCGGCGCGAGGGACATGAGCCAGTCGAACGAGGCGAACGAGAGCGTGAGCGCGACGAGCGGGAGGCCGGCGATGCTGATCGTGCGGAGCCGCCCGCTGCTCGCGAGCGCCGGGCTCGCGTCGCCCCGGAGCGAGCCGCGCCGGAGCAGCGCGCCGAAGGCGAGCCACACGGCGAAGTAGACCCCCGTCCTGATGAGGAAGAAGGGGAGGTTCAGGTAGGGTTGCTTGTGGACCACCACCGCCCGGACGTGCTCGTCGTCGATCGACTCGGGGTGGAGCCACTCGCCGTACAGCGCGTCCAGCCCGAACAGGAGCGGGATGAACAGGACGGCGAGCAGCGGCAAAGCCCCGACGATCGCCTCGGCGAGGCGGCGGACGGCCACTGGCCACGTCGCGCTCATGGCGTGGCAGATCATGAGAAAGAGGAGCGCGCCGACCACCGTGGTCACGGCGTAGGTGTACGCCGCGAGGTACGCGTAGAAGAGCCGCTCGCGGTCCACGAACGCGCCGACGACGAGCAGCGCGGCGCCGACGAGCGCGAGGCCGACGGACCGCGTCACGATCGCGCGGCCGCCCCGGTAGACCGGGATACGAAACGTCACGGGAGCTCCTTCCGGGCGCGCTCGCGGAGGGGTGGAGGGAGCGCGTCGAGCGCGGCGGCGCGGCTCCTCCCGAGCGCCTTCACATAGGCCACGATCGCCCAGCGCTCGCGGAGCGGGATGTTCGCCTCGTAAGAGCGCATGAGCCCGTAGCCCTCGACGATGACCTGGTAGACGCGGCCCGGCGGGAACGCCTGCACGCGCGGGTCGACGAGCGACGGCGGGCGGCGCTGCGTCATGTTGCGCGCGACCTCCGACTCGCCGTCTCCGGCGATCCCGTGGCAGGCGGCGCAGAAGATCTCGTAACGCCCCTGGCCGTACCGGAGCAGCTCGATCGTCACCGGGACCGGGACGCGCGCCACGTACGCTCCGCCCGCGGCGCCCGTGACACCCCGCGTGAGCCCGGGATCGCCGGTCACGCGGTCGTTCGGCACGGTGCCCTCGGGCGGGCGGCGCATGACCGCGCCGTCGTGGAAGATCTCCGATGCCTGGTAGGGGACGTAGCGCGCCTGGCGGAGCATGCGCTCGAGGTCCAGCGCGTCGGCGTCCCCGGGCTCGCGATCGCTCGGGGCCGCCGGGGTGCACGACAGGCAGACCGCCGCGGCCAGGCAGGAGAGCGGGAGGAGGCGGCCGTGCTTCATGTGCGCTCCTCCCCGGCCCAGGCGACGGCGAGCGCGCCGAGGTCGGTGAGGTCGCGCTCGGCGAGGGGGCTGATGAGCGCCGGGTCGCGGGCGTCGATGCCTATCCAGAATCGATCGATGGTGGCGCGCTCGAAGCCCGGGACGTCGAAGATCGGACTCCAGAGCTCGGGCAGCCGCATGAGGACGAGCAGCGCGACGAACCCCGCGAGGGCGGACGCGAGCACCGTCATCTCGAAGGTGATCGGCACGAACGCGGGGGCCGCGTGCTGCGGCCGGCCGCCGACGTTGAGGGGATAGTCGTACGCGTTGTTGTACCACTGGACGAGGTAGCCTCCGGCGGCGCCCGCCAGCGCGAACGGCAGGACGATCCAGTTGAGCGGCGAGCGGCGCAGGCCGAGCGCCTCGTCAACGCCGTGCACCGGGTACGGCGTGAACGCGTCGAGCCTGCGGTACCCGCGGCTCCTGAGCTCCGTGATCGCCCGGAGCATCGCCTCCGGCGTCTCGAACTCGGCGAGCAGACCTCTTCGCATCAGTGCTCCTCCTTGCCGAGCTCGCGATTCAGCTCCTTGACCTCGGCCACCGGGATGAACGGCAAGAGGCGCAGGAAGATCAGGAAGAGGAACAGGAAGAAGCAGAATGTCCCGGCGAACATCGAGAGATCGACCCACGTCGGGCTGTAGGCGTGCCACCCCGACGGGATGAACTCGCGTTGCAGCGACAGGACGATGATCACGAACCGCTCGGACCACATACCGACGTTCACGAGGATCGAGATGATCCAGAGCAAGACCATGTTGCTCCGGACCCGCGAGAACCAGAGCAGCTGCGGGACGGCGACGTTGCAGATCATCTGCGCCCAGAAGACGGAGGCGTTCGGTCCGCTCGGGCGCGCGACGAAGAACTGGTAGATCTCGTACTCCGAGCCGCTGTACCAGGCGGCGAAGAACTCGATGATGTACGAGTAGATGACGATCCAGGCCGTGACGAGCGTCAGCTTGCTGAGGTTGTCGAGGTGCCGCTGGGTGACGACGCTCTTCAGATGGAAGATCCGGCGCGCCGGGATGAGGAGCGTCAGCACCATCGCGAAGCCGGAGAAGATGGCGCCGGCGACGAAGAACGGGGGAAAAATGGTCGAGTGCCAGCCCGGGACGAGCGCTATCGCGAAGTCGCTGCTCACGATCGAGTGCACCGAGAGCACGAGCGGCGTCGCGAGACCGGCGAGGAGCCCGTAGAGGAGGCGGTAATGGCGGTAGCCTTGCGCGGAGCCGCGCCAGCCGAGCGACAGGATCCCGTAGATCACCCGCCGGCGGCGATCGGGGGCCCGGTCGCGGAGGGACGCGAAGTCGGGGACGAGCCCGACGTACCAGAACACGAGAGAGACCGTGAAGTACGTGAAGATGGCCGCCGCGTCCCAGGGCAGCGCGCTCTTGAACTGAGGCCAGACCCTCAGCGTGGAAGGGTAGGGGATGAGCCAGTACGCGAACCACGGCCGCCCGAGGTGCAGGAGCGGGTAGAGGCCCGCCTGGACGACCGCGAAGAGGGTCATCGCCTCGGCGAACCGGTTGATGCTCGTGCGCCAGCGTTGTTCGAAGAGGAGCAGGATCGCCGAGATGAACGTCCCGGCGTGCCCGATGCCGATCCAGAACACGAAGTTGATGATCCCGAACGCCCAGCCGACCGGGATGTTGTTGCCCCAGACGCCGATCCCGCTCGTGATGGTGTAGGTGACGGCCATCGCGAGCACGAGCGTCCCTGCGCCGGTGAGCGCGAACGCCACCCACCAGAGCCGCGATCGCGGCTTCCAGACGACGGACAGCAGCTCTTCCGAGAGGGCCTCGTCGGTGGGCCGCCCGAGGATGAGGGGTTGTGTCACGGCTCGTCGAGCTCCGGGTTCCTGTTGTCGATGCGCGCGAGGTACATCGTCCTCGGCCGGGTCCCCTGGTCGTGCAGCACCACATAGCTCCGCGGCTCGCTCCGCCACGCGACCATCGGCGTCTCCTCGTGATCGAGCGACCCGAACTGGATCGCCCGCGTGGGACAGGCCTGCTGGCAGGCGGTGACGACCTCCCCCGGGCGGATCCCGCGCTGCTCGACGCGTGCCGCGATCTCCGCGCGGCGGATCCGCTGGACGCAGTACGTGCACTTCTCCATGACGCCGCGCTCCCGCACGGTCACGTCGGGGTTGCGCTGGAGCTTCGCGAGCCCGGTGTTGTAGGCGTGGAGCTCGGTATAATCGAACCAGTTGAAGCGGCGGACCTTGTAGGGGCAGTTGTTCGAGCAGAACCGCGTCCCGACGCATCGGTTGTAGGTCATCTCGTTGAGGCCGTCGGGGCTGTGCGTCGTCGCGTTGACGGGGCACACGTACTCACACGGCGCCTTCTCGCAGTGCTGGCACAGCATGGGCTGGTGGACGACGCCCGGGTCGCGCGCGTCGCCCGCGTAATAGGTGTCGATGCGGAGCCAGTGCATCTCGCGGCTGTTCAGGACCTCGTCCTTGCCCACCACGAGGACGTTGTTCTCCGCCTGGCACGCGACGACGCACGCGCTGCAGCCGGTGCAGATCGTGAGATCGATCGTCATGGCCCATTGCCCGAGCGGCGCCCCGGGGGCGGGCACCTCGGGCAGGAGCGACGGCAGCGGCCCTTTGAGCGCCTCCGTGAAGCCGGGGTGCTCGCGGTAGACGGCGAGCGGGACCGAGAGCGCGATCGGGCGCCCCTGCAGGCGAAAGTGCGTCTGCGTCAGGGCGAGCCGGTGCTTCTGATCCGGCCGCTTCCGCACCGAGACGCCCGCCGCGAAGAACGGCGCGTCCGCGGTGCGGAGCCGGTACGCGTCGGTCCCCACCCCGGCGGCGATCGACTCGGCGCCGCTCCGCCCATAGCCGAGCGAGAGCGACACCGTCCCGTCGGCGTGCCCCGGCGCGACGAGGACCGGTATCGAGATCGTTCGCCCCCCGAGGACGAGATCGACAACGTCCTCGCTCTCGACGCCGAGCGCCCTGGCCGTCTCCGGGCTGAGCAGCGCGGCGTTGTCCCAGGTGAGCTTGGTGATGGGATCGGGCAGCTCGAGCAGCCACGGGTTGTTGGCGAACCGGCCGTCATAGACGTTCGAGTCGGTCGAGAAGGCGACCTCGATGGCCTCCGCCGGCGCCGGGACCGCCGCGGCGAGCTGCCCGAGCGCCGCGATCACCCCGTCGACCCGCAGCGCGGCGCTCTCGCGCGGGGCCGCGGTGCCCTCGACGAGCCCGCGCCGGAGCGCCTCCTCCCAGAACGCCTCGAAATCGGCGCCGCCCCGCCGCGCCGTCCAGGCGTCGCGCAGGAGCTCGCGCGCGCCCCGGCGCGGCTCGCCGGCGAACACCGCGAGCACCTCGGAGGCGGTCCTGCCGTTGAAGAGCGGCTCGATGAGCGGCTGGACCAGCGAGATCGTGCCGTCGTAGGCGCGGGCGTCTCCCCAGGCCTCGAGCTCGTGCGCGGCGGGCACGAACCAGTCGCAGGCGGCCGCGGTCTCGTCCTCGTAGAGCCCGAGATAGACGCGGTTCGGGACGGCGCGGAGCAGCGACGCGAGCTCGAGATCCGCGGGGGCCGTATAGGCCACGTTGTTCTCGAGGATCACCACCGTATCGACGCCGCCGCGCCGGATCTCGTCGGCGAGCGCGGCGAGCTCCTGCTCCGCGGCGCCGGCCGAGATCAAGGTCGCCCCGGTGACCCACGCCGCGCGGTCGTTGCGGAGCGCCGTGTTCATGACGTGCGCGAGCGCGTGGACCGAGGGCGGCTGTCGCTCCCCCACGACGACGACGCTCGACGCGGCGCCGCGCGCGAGGTCGCGCGCGAGCGCCCGGACGAACGGCCTCTCCTCCTCGCGCACGTGCGCCCGCAGCGGCTCGAGCGCGCCGAGCGTCTGAGGTGGGACGGCCCCGGGGCGCGCGCCCTGCGCGAGGAGCAGCTCCGCCGCGATCGCCGCGGCGAGCGCCGGCATCTCGCTCGGGCGCTTGCGCAGGCGGTGATCGGCCATGCTCCCGGTCGGGCTCAGCCCGGGCTCGACGACGTAGAGACGGTTCATGGTGCCCGTCGGCGAGCCGAGGCGCCGGCGCTCCGAGAACTGGCGCGCATACGGCACGCTGAACGGCATCGACGCGAGGAAGTCGGCGTCGAGCGCGAGGATGACGTCCGCCGTCCGGAAGTCGTACTGCGCCTGGAGCGGCGCGCCGAAGGCGAGCTCGGCCCCGCGCGCCGGGTGCGAGGACCGGGCGGGCGCGTAGAACGTGAACCGCGCGGCCGGATGGCGCGCCTGGATGCGGCCGATGAGGTCGAGGACGAGCGGGGAGCCGGTCGGCCGGAGGACGAACCGCAGCCCGGCGCCGCGGTCGCTCCGCTCGCCCCCGAGCTGCTCGACGAACGCCTGCCACGTCGCCGGGGCGGCGCCGCGCCGCGCCGCGCGCGCCCGGTGCTGATCGTAGAGGCCGAGCACCGACGCCTGCTCGTAGACGCCGGTCGAGCCGAGGCTCGCCGGGTGCTCCGGGTTGCCCTCGACCTTCGTCGGCCGCCCCTCGTGGTTCTCGACGAGGATGCCTGTGGCGAACCCGTCGAGCTCCAGGCTTGTGGCGTAGTACCGGAGGACGCCCGGCGTCACCTCCGGCGGCGTCGTCACATAGGGGACGATCCTGTCCGCGGGCCTCGAGTTGCACCCGGAGACGCCTGCGAGCGCCATGCTCGCGCCGAGGAGCTTGAGCCAGCCCCGCCGGCTCACCGCGCCCGGGCCGCCCTCGCCTCCGGGGAGCTCCCGCGCGGCGGCCTCGCGGAGCTCCGGCGACTCGAGGAGCTCCGCGAGGCCGCGCCAGTACGCCTTGCCCGTCTTGCCGTCGAGCGCCGCGCTCCAGGGGGTCTGTCTCTGATCAGCCATCATCCCTCTTCAGGTCATCGGTGGATCGGCGCCGCCGCCTCGACCGCTCTCCGCGGTTCGCCGCACGCCCGTCGTCGTCTTCTTGTCCCCGTCCTCGCCTGCTCCTTCGCGCGCTCACCTGTGGCAGGTCGAGCAGTGCAGGAGGCTCCGCACACCGAGCTCCTGCGCGATCTGCCGGCCGATCCGCTCCGCGTCGGGGCCGGCGTCCCAGTCCATGTCCGCGATCGCGGAGAGCGGGCGGAGGTGCCGCTCCGGCGCCCTGTGGCAGTCGAGACACCAGCCCATCGTCATCGGAGTCACCTTGTAGACATCGGCCATCTGGTCCACGCGGCCGTGGCACGTCACGCAGCCGACCCCCTTGTTCACGTGGATCGCGTGGTTGAAGTAGACGAAATCGGGGACGTCGGTGACGCGGTTCCAGTGGATGGGCGTGTTCGAGAAATAGCTGCTCCGGACGAGCTCGAGCTTGGGGCTCTGATTCCAGATCTGGCTGTGGCACCCCATGCAGAGCGCCGTCGACGGCATGCCCGCCGTGCCGGCGCGCTCGACCGTGTCATGGCAGAACCGGCAATCGATGGCGTCGTCCTGCACATGGTGCCTGTGGTCGAACTGCACCGGCTGCTGCACGGGCAGGTTCTGCCCGGTGTTCCACTCGGTTCGCACGTAGATCATCGGCGCTGCCACGGCCGCCGCGCCGCCGAGGAGGACGGCGGCGATGGCGAGCCGGAAGGCGGTGTTGCTCCATCGCGGAAAAACGGATGCCATGATCGCATGTGGCCGGCCTCGCTCGATGTGCGGCGATACGGCCATCTCCATCGATGCGGGGATCGCTGGCGTCGTTTCGCGATCTCGCCATCTCGCGCGCGGCGGGAGCAGCGCGCTAGGGCGATCCCGGAGCGGCGCCGTCCAGCGTGCTTGTCCCGCGCTCGCTCGATTGCGCTCGATTGCGCTCGATTGCGTTCGATTGCGTTCGATTGCGCTCGATTGCGCTCGGCGCCGGCCACGAACACCCGTTCTTCGCCTCCCGGGACGGAGATCTGCGATATCCTTCTGCGATGAGGCAATCGAGCTCTGCCCTGTCACCCCTCCTGCTCATCGCGCTTCCCGTCGCGGCCGGGCTCGCCTTCGTCGCGTGCTCGCGCGACGAATCGCTCTCCCCGCTGTCGCTCGGCGGCGGGGCCTCGTCGGTCTCCTCGACCGGCGGGCCGGGCGGGAGCGGCCTCGAGGGGGGCAGCGCCGGCGGAAGCGGCGATGCCGGGGGGAGCGCCGGCTGGGGCGGAGCCGGTCAGGGCGGCGCCGGCGGGAGCGGCGAGGGCGGCGGCGGCGCGCCTGTCGCGCGACTGAGCTGCTCGCCGCCGACCGAGGACGAGGGCTCGCTGAAGCTCACCCCGGTCGTCACCGGCCTCCGGTCACCGCTCCTCGTGAAATCTGCGCCGGGCGACCCCACGCGGCTCTTCATCGTGACGCAGCCCGGCCAGATCCTCGTGCTCGACGAGGGAGCGACCGCGCCGACGACGTTCCTCGACCTTCAGGACCTCGTCCTCTTCGCGGGCGAGCGCGGCCTCCTCGGGCTCGCCTTCCACCCGGAATACGAGAGCAACGGCCGCTTCTTCGTTCACTACTCGGACAGGGCGACGGGCGGCGACACGCGCGTCGTCGAGCTCGCGCGGGGCGACCGCCCGGACGTGGCCAATCCGGCGCCGGTGGCCACGGTCCTCGAGCAGGCGCAGCCGGATCGAAACCACAACGGCGGCTCGCTGGAGTTCAGCCCGGTCGACGGCTTTCTCTATCTCGGCCTCGGCGACGGCGGGAACAGCAACGATTTCGGCCCCGGCCACGCGCCCATCGGCAACGGCCAGGAGCTCGCGACGCTGCTCGGGAAGATCCTTCGCTTCGACGTCTCGACGCACCCGTACCGCATCCCGCAAGGGAACATGACCGGTGAGGGCGTCCTGCCCGAGATCTGGGACTACGGCTTGCGGAACCCGTACCGCTTCAGCTTCGACGTGTGCACGGGCGATCTCTACATCGCAGACGTCGGACAGCGTTTGTGGGAGGAGATCAACATCGAGCCGGCGGGGCAGGGCCGGAAGAACTATGGCTGGCGCCTCATGGAGGGCGCGCACTGCTTCGCGCCCGCGGAAAACTGCGATCCTGACGGCATCACCACGCCCCCCGCCGCCGAGTACGCCCACGCCGGGCGGGTCATCGAGGACTGCTCGGTCACGGGCGGCTACGTCTACCGGGGCAGCAGGATCCCGTGGCTCCGGGGGAGCTACTTCTTCGGCGATTACTGCAGCGGCCGGATCTGGACGCTGACGTACGAGGGCGGGGTGGCGTCCGCGCCCGTCGACCGGACGGACGATCTCGGGTCGTTGGGGTTCAAGCTCGCCAGCTTCGGGCAAGACGGCGTGGGCGAGGTCTACGTCACGGATTTCGGCAGCGGCGCCGTGTACCGCGTCGATCCGGAGTGACGGCTCACATGGACCAGCGGAGCCCGGCGTAGCGCGGGCCGATGACGAGCTCGGGCGGCGGCGCCGGCGCGGAGGCGGCCTTCCTCTCCGGCTGAACCGGCACCTTGCGGCCGCCGATGATGGCGAGCGGGATGCCGACGCCGGCGAAGACGAGGCCGCCGATGACGAGCGCGTACCCGGCGTCCATCTCGCTGTCCTCCTCCGCGTAGCCAAACTCTTCCTCGAACGGGTCGATCGCCTCCCCGGAGTCGCAGCCCGGGCCCGTGCACGCCGAGGCGATCGCCAGGGCCCCGCCGATGAGGGCGACGGTGCCGATGCTCGTCAGGACGATGCCCGTGACCATCATCCCCTTGCTGCGGCGCCGGGTCAGCGGCTCGGCCGGGGGGGCCGGCGCGCGTCCGGCGACCGGCGCGAACGCGGCGCCGCTGGCCGGCGGCGCGGCGGTGTGCGGCGGCGGCGGCGCGGCGGCGCTCACCGGCGGCGCGGCGGTGCCGCTGGCGGGCGGCGTGGCGGCGCGCGCCGGCGCGCCCGCGGGCAGCGGCGGGATGGCCACCGTCTCCGAGGCGCCCGCCCGGGTGAGCTCGACGGCCTTCACGAACGGCGTTCGGCCGGCGGCGGAGGCCTCGATCGTGTGCTTTCCGGGATCCAGGGGCACCGGCGTGCCCCACTGCGCGCGCCCCACGGGGGCGCCGTCGCGCTTCACCTGGAGGTCGGCCGGGGCGTCGGCCGGCGCCGTGATCGTCAGCCGGATGAGCCTCGGCTCCAGCGCCGTGGCGCGCTGCCGCGCGACCTTCTCGCGCTCCGCCTGGCCGGCGGCCTTCGCCGCGCCGGCCACGTCGAGGAACGTCGACCAGGCGCTCGCCGTCCGGCCGATCTGCTCGTAGCAGGCCGCGAGGTTGAACTGCGTGCCGATCCCCGGGTCGAGCCGCTGGCTCTCCTCGAGCTTGGGGCACGCGTCGGCGTACTTGCCCTGGGCCATCAGCTGCCTGGCCGCGTCGAACAGCGCCTGCGCGGCCGCCGTATCGGCCCTGGCGTCGCGGCCGCCGCCCACGAGGGCGGCGAGGAACATCGCGAGCACCAGCAGGCGCCCGAGGTGCTGCATGGGCAGGCTCGTCATGGTCGTGTCCTCACTTGCGATCGTCGAACAGGTTGCCGCTGGTCGGCGCGGCGGCCGGCCGGGCGGCCCGGATCTGCGGCGCGGTCGCGGCGACCGCGGGTCGGGGAGCGGCGCTCGCCGGTCGCGCCGCCGCGGGCCTGGCGCTGGTCGGCGCCGCCGAGGCCGCCCGGGCCGGACCCGGCGCCGCGCGCTCGTCCGCGGGCGCGGGCGCCTCGATGCCGCCCGGCGTGACGGCCGGCGAGAGCGCCGCGGGCATGTCCGGCGGCGCCGCGGAGCCCGCCGGCGACGGCGCCGCGGGCGCCTCCGGCAGCGCCGCCGAGCTCGCCGGGGACGACGCCGCCAAGGCGCTGCCGGACGGCTCGGTCGGGGCGCCGCCGCCGCCCGCGCGGGCGCTCAGGAAGCCGAAGACCGCGAGCGCGGCGACAAGCGACAGGCCGATGCCGGCCAGCGCGACGGCGAGCCCCACCGGCCGCTTCCGCGGCACCACCGTATCGGTCCACGCCGGGGAGGTGTTCACCATGGTCGGGGAGGTCGCCCCGCTCCGCGCCGGGGTGTCCGGCCGCGAGGGCGCCGAGCTCCGCGAGATCCCGCTGATCCGGTCGACGGACAGCCGCGCCCGCCCGGTCACGAACGGCGCGAGCGCCTCGGCCAGCGCGCCCACGTCGCGGAAGCGCCGCTCCGGCAGCTTCTCCAGGCACCGGAGGATCACCGCCACGAGCGCCGGGGGCACGTCGGGGCGGAGCGAGGCGAGCGGGCGGGGGATCCCCTGCATGATCGCCACGCAGAGCTGCGGCATGGTGGCGCCGTCGAACGGCGGCGCGCCCGCGAGCAGCTCGAACAGGATGACGCCGAGCGACCAGAGGTCGGTGCGCGCGTCGACGTCGCGGGACGACTTGAGCTGCTCCGGCGACATGTAGAGCGGCGAGCCCATGACGGCCGTCGTGTCGGTGATCCGCGGATCGGAGCCGCCGGTCGCCACCTTCGAGATCCCGAAATCGAGCACCTTCACGCACGGGGAGCCGTCGGCGCGCCGCGTCAGGAACAGGTTCGCCGGCTTGAGGTCGCGGTGGATGATGCCCGCGGCGTGCGCCTCGGCGAGCGCCTCGCAGGCCTGGAGCACGTACTCCACCGCGGCCTGCGGGGGCATGGGCCCGCCCGCGCGGAGCGCCTCGGCGAGATCGCTGCCCGACAGGTACTCCATCACCATGTACGGCGTGCCCGACTCGAGCGTCCCGACGTCGGTCACGCGCGCCACGTGCTCGCTCTTGACCTTCACCGCGGCGCGCGCCTCGCGCACGAAGCGCTCGGCGAGCGTGCGCGAGTGGGCCGCGCTGGGCAGCAGCAGCTTGATCGCGACCTGCTCCTCCAGCTGGAGGTGGGTCGCGGCGACGACGACGCCCATCCCGCCGATGCCGATCACCCGCTCGACGCGGTATTTGCCGGCGATCACCTGCCCCTGTCGAACCAGCCCTTCGGCTTCGTCGTGTGTCGGCGCGGTGCTCGTCATGGATCGGTCCCTTCGGCGCGCCGGATCGCGGATCTCGTGAACCGCGCGATCTTCGCGGAAAATCCGGCGCAAAGCCAGCCCACGATAGCCGCCGGGCGGACGGCGATCAATCTCGAGGCACGGCTCCGACGCGCCGCGACCGCGCGCCCCGCGCGGCCCGCGCGCCTCCCGCGCAGCCGGCGCCGTCGCGCTGCCCGCGCCCCCGTCGGCTCCCTCCCGCTGTTCGCCGGGCCACTTCCCCCGGGCGTGAATCCGAGAGAACATCGCTCACGTCATGGAGCACGGTCACCCCGGCAGCGCGAGCGAGCGGCGCCAGCGTATCCTCGAGGCGACCGAGCGGCTCCTCCGCCGGTATGGGCCCGCCAAGACCACCGTCGCCGACATCGCGCGCGAGGCCGAGATCGCGGTCGGCGCCGTGTACCTGGAGTTCGCCTCGAAGGACGCCATCGTCGAGGAGCTGTCCCAGGGCCAGCACCGCGCCGTCATGGCCGCCATGCGCGCCGCGGCGGCCGGGGACGACCTGCCCTTCTGCGACCGGCTGCGCGCGGTCTTCGACACCCGCGCGCGCTCGTTCCTGGAGCTCGCCGGCTCGGGCGCGCACGCGTGCGATCTCGTGCATTGCCAGAGCCGCGCCGTGAAGGCGGCCCACGCCCGCTTCCTCGACGAGGAGCGCGCGCTCCTCCGCGACCTCATCGCGCGCGGCGCCCGCGCGGGCGAGCTCGACGTCGAGGACCCCGAGCTCGCCGCGCGCGCGCTCCTGCGCGTCTATGCGAGCTTCTCCCCTCCGTGGCTGTTCCAGAGCTCCCGCGAGGAGGTGGAAGCGATGCTGTCCGCCGTCCACCGGATCGTCCTTTACGGCCTCGCCGGCCGTGAGCCCGCCCGCAAGCCGAAGTGTTGACTCCGGCGACGCGTATGTGACAGGCGCGAATCGCCGGCTTATCCTCCGAGCCTCGCCGGGGGTCAGCCGGCGCGTCGCCAGATCGGAGCAGAGCCTTGCAAGCAGCTGTGGGCTATCGAAACGAAGAGGTGTTGCAAACGACAAATGAGCGATGGAGCATCGTGCGCGCCGTGCGCGAGAGCGACGAGCGGCGCGTGCTGCTCAAGGGCCACCTCGACTCACCTCGTCATACGAACGCTCCGGCCGCCGGCGCGCTCCTCAACGAATTCCAGATCACCCGCTCGCTCGACGCCGCGCGGGTGCTGAGCCCCACGCTGATGGAGCTCTGCGGCGAGACACCGGTCCTCGTCTTCGAGGACGAGGATCTCGTGCCCCTCGACCGGCTCCTCGCGCGCTCACCGCTCCGGATAGAGCAGCTCCTCGCGTGGGCCGCGAGCATGGCCGGCGCGCTCGCCGAGGTGCACGGCGGCGGCGTGATCCACAAGCACATCCAGCCGCAGAGCTTCTTCGTCGACCCCGGGACCGGCGCGGTCCGGCTGACCCATTTCATGTTCTCGACGCGGCTCCGCAAGGAGCACCCGCAGGCGCAGAGCACGGTCGAGGAGGGCAGGCTCCCCTACATGTCCCCGGAGCAGACGGGCCGGATGAACCGGACCCTCGACTGGCGCACGGACCTCTACTCGCTCGGGGTCGTGTACTACGTGATGCTCGCCGGGCGCCTGCCGTTCGACGCCTCGGGGCCGCTCGAGTGGATGCACTCTCACCTCGCCCGACCCCCCGCGCCGCTGCCCGAGGACTCCGTACCTCCGGCCGTGTCGGCCGTCGTCATGAAGCTCCTCGCGAAGGACGCGGAGGAGCGGTACCAGAGCGCAGAAGGCCTCTCGAGAGACCTGCTCAGGTGCCAGCGCTCGCTCCGGGACGACGGTCGTATCGACCCGTTCCCGCTCGGCGAGCACGACGTCTCCGCGCGCTTCCGCATCCCGCACCGCCTGTACGGGCGCGAGGGGGAGGCGCAGCAGTACCTGTCGATCTTCGAGCGGGTGCTCGCCGGCAGCCGCGAGATGATCATGATCACGGGCTATTCCGGGATCGGCAAGACGTCGCTCGTGCACGAGATCTACAAGCCGCTCACGCGGGAGCACGGCTATTTCATCTCGGGCAAGCTCGACCGGCTCCACCGCGGGATCCCGTACTCCGCCGTGATCCAGGCGCTCCGGAGCCTGCTCCAGCAGGTGCTCGCGGAGAGCGCGGAGCGCGTCGGAGCGGCGCGGCAGTCGTTGCAAAGGTGCCTCGGGAGGAACGCGTCGCTGCTCGCCGACGTGCTGCCCGAGCTCGGGATCGTCCTTGGCGCCGGGAACGTCCCGCCTGCGCCGGCCGAGCTCGGCCCGGCGGAGGCCCAGCACCGCCTTCTGCTCGCCTTCCGGGGGGTCCTCCAGGCGTTCTGCGGCCGCGAGCAGCCGCTCGTCCTTTTCCTGGACGACCTCCAGTGGGCGGACGCCGGCACGCTCTGGCTCCTCGAGGGGCTCCTCGGCGGCGAGGAGCTCGGGCCCTTGCTCCTCGTCGGGGCCTACCGCGACAACGAGGTGAACGAGAGCCACCCGCTGCTCATGACGCTGAGGTCCGTGCAGGCGAGCTCGGTGACGGTGAACACCCTCCAGCTGTTCCCGCTCCCGTTCGCGGCGCTGACCCGGCTCGTGGCCGACACCCTGAGGCAGGCGCCGAACGCCGTGGAGCCGCTCGCCCGCCTCGTCATGCACAAGACGGAGGGGAACCCGTTCTTCGCGCGGCAGTTCCTGCAGGCGCTCGACGCCGACGGGCTCGTCACCTTCTCCCCGGAGGAGCGCCGCTTCCGCTGGGACATCGAGAAGATCGAGGCGCGCGGGTTCACCGAGAACGTCGTCGAGCTCATGAGCGGCCGGGTGCGCAGCCTCGAGGCCGGCACGGTCGACCTCCTGACGATCGCGGCGTGCATCGGGAGCACCTTCGATCGGGAGACCCTCGCCGTCATCGCCGGCCTCGGCCCGATCGAGATCGCGCGCCGCCTCGAGCCGGCGATCCGCAACGAGTACCTCCTCGAGACCGCGGGCGAGCTCTCGGGCGCGCGCGGCGAGGCGGCAGGCGCGCGCCGCTTCCGCTTCCTCCACGACCGCGTGCACCAGGCGGTCTACGGGCTCATCGAGAGGCCGCAGCGCGAGGCGGTCCACCTCCGGATCGGCCGCCGGCTCCTCGCGGCCACGACGCCGGAGGAGCGGTCCGAGCGCATCTTCGAGATCGTCGAGCAGCTCGACGAGGGGCTCGGGCTCGTGCGCGACGCCGCGGAGCGGCTCGTGATCGCGGGGCTCAACCTGGAGGCGGCCGTCCGGGCGAAGCAGGCGACCGCCTACGCCGCCGCCCGGCGCTACCTCGAGGCGGGCCGCCGCCTGCTCCCGGCCGGCGCGTTCGCGTCGCACTACGCGCTCGCGTTCGCCCTGCTCCGGCAGCTGGCCGAGGTGGAGTACCTCCTCGGCGCGATGGACGCGGCCGAGGCGCGGGTCACCGAGGCGCTCGGCCACGCCAGGACGCCGGTCGAGAAGGCCGATCTCCTGAAGCTCCGGATGGTGCAGTACACGATGCGCGGGCGCTTCACCGACACCGTGGAGGCCGGGCGGGAGGCGCTCGCCCTCGTCGGCGTCGCGCTCCCCTCCCGCGCGAGCGCGGCGGAGCTCGACGCGCTCGTCGAGGCCGAGGCCGCGCGGGTGAAGGCGCTGCTCGCCGGGCGGGCGCTCGCCTCCCTCATCGACGCCGAGGAGATCGCCGACGGGAGCCAGAAGCTCGCCGTCGGCGTGCTCAACGAGCTGATGGCGCCGCTCTACATGCTCAAGCTCGAGAAGCTGAACTTCTTCGCGTGCTGCAGCATCGTGCGGATCTCGCTCGAGCACGGCCTGACGCCCGAGGCGTCGTACGGCTTCGCCATGTACGGCGGCCTGATCGGCCACTTTCACGGCGACTACCAGCGGGGCTACGAGCTCGGCCGGCTCGCCGCCGACATCGGCCTCCGGTTCCGCATGCAGGGCGACTTCTGCCGCGCCTGCTACATCCTCGGCAACAACATCCAGTCGTGGGTGCGGCCGCTCTCCGAGACGGACGCGCTGTTCCGGGACGGCTACCGCGCCGGCATGGACGCGGGCGACCTGCAGTTCGCGGGCTACTTCCTCATCTACCTGCTCCTCAACCCGCTCTTCCGCGGCGCCAGCGCGCGCGGGCTGCTCGACGAGCTGCCGGCCTCGCTCCGCTTCGCGAAGCGGACCAAGCACACGGTCGCCACGCACAGCCTCCTCGGCCTCCTGCTCGCGCTCCGGGACCTCACGGGCGACGCCTCCGCCGTGCCCGAGGAGGCGCTGACCGAGGAGCGGTTCCTCAGGGACTGCGAGGCGCACCAGACGCGCTACGCGCTCTGCCACCACCAGATCCTCAAGGCGATGTGCCTGTACCTGCACGGCCGCCCCGCGGACGCGCTGCGGGTCGCCGACGAGGCGGAGGAGAACCTCGGCTTCCTCGCCGGGAAGTTCCAGACCGCGGCGCTCCGGTTCTACCGCGCGCTCGCGATCGCGGCGCTCCTGCCGGAGGCGGCGGAGGGGGAGCGGGCGCGGCTGCGGGCCGATCTCGACGCGTGCCGCGAGCGGCTGCGCGGCTTCACCGAGAGCTGCCCCGCGAACTTCTCCCACAAGCACGCGCTCGTCGAGGCGGAGACGGCGCGCGTCGACGGGCGCCTGGACGACGCCGCGAGGCTCTACGAGCAGGCCATCGCGCTCGGCCGCCAGCACGCGTTCGTCAACATCGAGGCCCTCGCGTGCGAGCTCGCCGGCCGCTTCTGGATGTCGCGCGGCAGGACGCGCGCCGCGCTCGACTTCCTGACCGACGCGCTCCAGGCCTACGGCCGCTGGGGCGTCGATCGCAAGATCGCGCTCCTCACCGAGGAGTTCCCGCTCATCAAGCCGGGGCGCGACCGCGGCGCGCCGGCGGCCGCGCGGGCGGACGTCTTCGACGTGGAGACGCTGCTCAAGGCGGCGCGCGTGCTCTCCCAGGAGCTCGTCGTCGAGCGGCTGCTCAGCAGCATGGTGCAGGTGCTCGTCGAGAACGCCGGCGCCGAGCGGGGGGCGCTGCTCCTCGCCCGCGGCGACGGCCTCGTGCTCGTCGCGCAGGGCGTGGCGCACCCGCCGGAGTCGCGGGCGCTGCCGTCGATCCCGCTCGAGGACCAGAGCGACGAGGTCTGCGCCTCGGTGGTGCGGCTCGCCGTGCGCACGCGGGAGAGCGTGATCCACGCCGACGCCTCCCGGGACCCGGCGCTGCGGGACGACCCGTACGTGAGCTCCCGCAGGGTCCGGTCGATGCTCTGCGCGCCGCTCCTGTTCAAGGGGCGGGTGCTCGGCGCGATCTACCTGGAGAACAACCTGTTCGAGGGGCTCTTCGGGCCCGAGCGGCTGGAGATCCTCCACCTGCTCGCCGCGCAGGCGGCCGTCTCGTTCAACAACGCGCTCGTCTACGAGAGCCTCGAGCGCATGGTGGAGGAGCGCACGCACGAGCTCCGGAGCACGCAGCAGAAGCTCGTCGACGCCGCGCGCAAGGCGGGGATGGCCGAGGTCGCGGGCAGCGCCATCCACAACGTCGGCAACGCGCTGAACAGCGTCATGGCGTTGCGGATGCAGCTCTCGGAGCGGATCGCGGGCTCGCGCGTCCCGCGGCTCGGCCAGGTGGCGCAGCTCCTGAAGACGCACAGGGACGACCTCGCGGGGTTCCTCGCGGCGGACCCCCGCGGCCAGCGGCTGATCGAGTACATCGACGAGCTGGCCCGGCACCTCGCGGCCGAGCAGGAGGCCGCGGCCGGCGAGCTCTCGGAGCTCGGCGAGTGCGCGAGCCGCATCCGCGACATCGTGTCCGATCAGCTGCGCAACGCCGGGATGAAGATCATCGTCGAGCCGGTCACGGTCTCCTCCGTGATCGAGGACGCCCTGCGCGTCGGGCTGAACCGCGCCGAGCGCGCGCACCACGGCATCGAGGTCGTCTGCGAGCTCTCGGACGACGCGCGGGTCGAGACGGACCGGCACCGGCTGCTGCAGATCGTCACGAACCTCATCACCAACGCGCGGCGGGCGGTGTGCCACGCGGCGGGCCCGGATCGCCGCGTCCTCGTCCGGTGCGCGCCGCGGGAGGGGGGTGGCTGCTCGGTGGAGGTCGAGGACACCGGCGTGGGCATCGCGCCGGACCACCTCGCGCGGCTGTTCCAGCAGGGGTTCACCACGTGGCCCGAGGGCACGGGGCTCGGCCTGCACGCGAGCGCGCTGGAGGCCCGCCTGCTCGGCGCGGTCCTCCGCGCGGAGAGCCAGGGCCCCGGCCTCGGCGCGAGGTTCACGCTCGAGCTCCCGGCCACCGCGCCCCGGCGCGGGAGGATCCAGGCCGAGGCGCTCGCTTGAGACGGCGGTTGCGCCAAGCGGCCTCGGGGAGAAGGAGCTCAGCGAGTCCCTGAACCGCTGCTTCTCGATGCGCCGAGCGCCTGATCCCGATCATGGGCCCGCGATGAAGCTGTCCTGGTAGCCGGGGTCCTCCACCGCGAGCGCGGCCGGGGTGGCCGCGAGCGGGCGGATCGTGTCGAGCATGACGGCGAGCTCGCTCGTCTCGCGGCTCCCGAGGCTCGCCTCGTACGCGCCGGGGTGCGGCCCGTGCGGGACGCCGGCCGGGTGGTGCGAGATGCTGCCGGGGCCGACGCCGCGGCGCGAGGTGAAGTTGCCGCGGCAGTAAAACAGGAGCTCGTCGCAGTCGACGGACGAGTGGGGGTAGGGGCAGGGGATCGCCTCCGGGTGGAAGTCGACAGGGCGCGGCACGAAGCTGCAGATGAGGGCGCCCCGCGCCGCGAACGTCCCGTGCCAGTCCGGCGGCAGGTGTACGAGCCCGACGCGCGCCTGGAAGCTCTGGATCGGGAACGCGAACGGGTACACCGTCCCGTCCCAGCCGACGACGTCGAGCGGCGAGCGCTCGCAGGCGAAGCCGTGGAACGCGCCGCTGCGCTTCACGACGAGCGCGCGGATGCCCTCGTCGAGGGGGCCGATGAACGTGGGCCGCCGGAAATCGCGGTGGGAGTAGGGCGCGTCCATCCGCAGCTGGCCGACCTCGTTGCGCCACCTGCGCGGGAGGTGGATGTCCGCCGCCTCGATCGAGAGCCACAGCTGGGGCGCGGCGTCCGGGAGGAAGCGGTGGAAGAGCCCCTTCGGGACGACGACGTAGTCGTCCCGCTCGAAGCGGAGATCGCCGAGCATCGTGCGCAGGACGCCGCCGCCGCGGAAGACGAAGAGCAGCTCGTCGGCGTCCGCGTTCGCGAAGTACACCGGATCGTCGTCGTCCGGCTGGGCGATCCCGATCACCACGTCGTCGTTGAAGAGCAGCGGCACGCGGCAGTCGATCGCGGGCCCGCCGCGCCGCGGCAGGTCCTGCGACCGGTAGTGCCGCTTCGCGAGCGGGCGCGCCGGCGCGGCGACCGGCAGCGCGAAGCCGTGCGCGGCGCGCGCGACCCGGTGCTCGTGCGGCCGGCGCTCGTGGTAGGCGATCGTGTAGGGGCCGTCGAAGCCCTCCCGCGTCAGGCACTCCTCGTAGCGGAGCTCCCCCGCCTCGCTCTGGAGGGCGATGTGGTGCTTGCGCGGGACGCTCCCGGCGACGACGCGATCGAGCATCAGCCGCTCCCTTCCCCTTTCTGCTGCCGCTCGATGCTCTCGAACAGCGCCCGGAAGTTGCCGGCGCCGAAGCCGCGGTCCCCCTTGCGCTGGATGAGCTCGAAGAAGAACGGCCCCGCGTCGGGATCGCGGTGCGTGCCGGCCGACTCCTTGAGGAAGATCTGGAGGAGGTAGGACTTCGCGCCGTCGCCGTCGACAAGCACCTCGAGCTCCCGCAGCGTCGTCACGTCCTCGTCGAGCTGCCCGACGCCGAGCTGCTGCAGGCGCTCGGGCAGCAGGTCGTAGTAGGCGGCCGGGGTCGGCATGAACTCCACCCCTCGGCCGCGCATCCCGCGCACGGCCGCGAGGAGGTCGTCCGCGGCGAGCGCCACGTGCTGCACCCCGTCGCCGCGGTGCTCCTCGTTGAAGACGTTGATCTGCGAGCTCTTGAAGTAGGGCCGATAAGGCTCGTTGTTCGCGAACTTCACGCCCGAGCCCGGGTCCCACATCACGGCCGAGCGCAGGCCCGAGCCGTGATCGGCGTCCTTCGCGACGTCGTTCGTGTGAAACGCGATCTTCCAGAACGGCTCGAGCCCGAGCACGTGTTCCATCCAGAGCAGGGCGGGCGCCATCGTCTGGAAGTTCGAGGTGATGTGATCGAACCGGGCGATCCCGAAGCGGTTCTCGCCGCCGCGCGGCGCGTCGTGGGCCACGCAGCCGGGGAACAGCGCCCGGTAGCCGCGCCGCTCCACGAAGCGGAAGGTGGTGTCGCCGAACGGCGTCGTGATCGAGAACGACGCGAACGTGCCGCCCTCGTCCGTCGCTCGGTGGATCTCGTCGATCGGCGTGCCCCCGCGGCCTTCGAGCAGCCGGAAGGCGCGGTCCACGTCCTCCACCTCGAAGATGATGGTGCCCACCCCGTCGGGGTGCTTGCGCAGGTAGCGCCACGCCCGCCCGCCCTCGCCGAGCGGCTGCGAGCAGACGATGGCGCACTCGCCGGCCTGGAAGACGACCGACCGCTGCGCCGCCGCCGCCGTGAGCTCCGGCGAGCTCGCGGCGATCTCCTGGAAGTCGAGCTTGTCCGTGTAGAACCTGCGGCTCCGCTCCAGATCGCGCACGTAGTAGTGCAGCGCCTCCACCCGCTTGATGCCGATCGACTCCGGCCGCTTCGCCGGGGCGCTCATCCGGAGACCACCCGCTGCGCGATGCGCCCGAACAGGCTCTCGCCCGAGCGACTCAGCATCTCGATCATGATCGTGTCTCCTGGCTTCATGAGGGGCGTCCTCGCCGCGCCGTGCGAGAGGATCTCGAGCATGCGCTTCTCGGCCAGGCACGACACGCCGCGCGCCGGATCCCGGTTCGAGACGGTGCCGCTGCCGAGGACGGTCCCGGCCGTGAAGCTGCGGGTCCGGGCGACGTGCTCGACAAGATCGAAGAACGAGAAGTGCATCTCCGGGCCGGCCTCGGGATCGCCGATGAGCGCGCCGTTGTAGGTCGAGCGGAGCCGCAGGTGGACGCGCCCGTCGCGGAGGGCGTCGCCGAGCTCGTCCGGCGTGATCGCGAACGGGGAGAACGCCGTGGCCGGCTTCGAGCAGAAGAACCCGAACCCCTTCGCGAGCTCGGCGGGCACGAGGTTGCGCAGCGTCACGTCGTTGGCCAGCAGGAAGAGGCGGATGTGCCGCTCGGCCTCGTCACGGCGCGTGCCCTGCGGGGTGTCGCCGAGGACGACGCAGACCTCGGCCTCGAAATCGAGGCCCCACGCCTCGTCGCGCAGGACGATGTCGTCGGTCGGCCCGAGGAGGACGCCGGAGCCGCCCTGGTACACGAGCGGATCGGTCGTGAGCGTCTCGGGGGGCTCGGCGCCGCGCGCCTTGCGCACGAGCTCGATGTGGTGGACGTAGGCGGATCCGTCGATCCACTCGTACGCGCGGGGCAGGGGCGCAGCGAGCTCTTCCATGACGAGCGGGGCCACCGCCGCGTCGCCGCGCTCGATGTCGTCGGCGATGCGGCGGAGCGCGGGCTCGGCGCGCTCCCAGTCGTCGAGCGCGGCCTGGAGCGTCGGGAAGGCGGCGCCGGCCGGCGCGCAGGCGAGGCCGTCGCGGCGGACGACGACGAGCGTACCATCGCGGCCGGGGCCGCGGAGAGAGGCGAGCTTCATATCGGGTAACCGGTTGATCGGATCCGCATGAACACCGGATTGGATGTTTTCACGACGCTCCACGATCCTGTGCTGCGCGCCATGGAGGTGACTGCAACGATTTCGTAACCGATCCCTCGGGCTCGCGGCATAGGCATACTCGCCTATGCCGCGATGCGAGACTCACGCCCACATCGGTAACGTCGACTTGCCGACGGGGACGACGGGGCCGCTCCCGTGCTGCGCATGACCAGCTCCTCGTGAGCGGGTCGTGGACGCGGGGCTCCCGAGCTCCGGGGATCACTTCTGCAGCTGGACGCCGAGGAACAGGGCATTCCCCTTCGCCCCCGACAGATCGCTCCTTTGATAGCCGAGCGCCACACGCGCAGCATGCCCTTCGATGATGTAGCCCATCTGGGCATCGATGAGCAGATAGGGGTCGGCGTTCTTCGGCTTCGCTTGTTGCAGTCGGACCAGAGGCTGCAACTTCCCGACGCCGAGGTTGCTCGGCGCGAGGTAGCTCGCGAGGGCAAAAAAGGAGTAGTTGAAGCTCTCAAAATCTCCAAAGTACTTGTAAAATGCGCCTTCGAGCGTGATCGTGCCCGCCGCGCCGAGGTTCTTTTCGAACAGGATGTCGGCGTTGGCCTCCATGAAGGTGTCCTTGCGCGGGACGCCTGGGGGCATGCCCATCGCAGGGGGCGGCAACGATTCGACCGAGCCTTCCCTCTGCACTTCGCCCGCCACGCCGAGCGCGAGGATGCTCTTCTCTCCGAGGTACGTGGACCTCTGGTAATAGGCCGGCTCCGGGTCGAGCAAGCTCAAGTTGAGCCTCGCCGTGTAGAGCGGGCTCACCGAAGAGTCATGCAGGTTGAACGCGCCGGCGTAATACTTGAACAGGCCGCCCGCTATCTTGCCCCAGGCGGTCACTCCATCGTTGCGCCCGAAAGGCCCCTGCCTGGGCCCGATCGGCGGCGCATAGGGCTGGAAGAATCCGGGATAGTTCCACGGCCCCATCGACCACGGCCCGGAGAAGCCGGAGCGATCCGACGGCACGATCATTCGACCGATCCAGACGTTCAGCAGATCATGAAATTTGATCTTGGCGATGGCGTCACGGAGGGTCGCGCTGCCCGCTATGTTGCCCCCCGTCGGGGTCGGCCCAAACTGAGCGATGATCGCGCCCTGCACCCCGATGAACCGGTTGATCTCGCCTGAAAACGCCAGATCCAGCTCACCGTCCGCGAGCAGTCGGTCCATCTTCTCGCGCGCGCCGGGGTTCTGCAAGCGACCTCCGACGCGGACCCAGGCCGCGACGCTGAGCGGCTTCTTCCATGGCTCCTCCTCCGCCGGAGGCGGTGGCGCCGGCGGAGCTGGGCCGGGCCCGGCGGCGCTTTGCAGTGCCGGCGCGCCCGCGTGGGCCTCCGCAGACGGCGCTCGCGCCGCGTTCGCGTCTGCAGGAGGGCTCTCGGGCTCGGTCGCGGGAGCCGCGATCGGCGGGTCTCCGCCCGCGGGCGCCGGCGGTGCTTCGGGCTGCGCTTGCGCCTGTGCTGTGCGGTTGATGCAAGTGATGCCGAGGATGACGGCCAAGAACCGTGCGCCAACATCGCCCCGGCGTCTCGACGCTCTCGTCTGTGTGCTCATGCGTTCGACGCTCTCGTCTGTGTGCTCATGCGTTCGACGTTCTCGTCTGTGTGCTCATGCGTTCGACGTTCTCGTCTGTGTGCTCATGCGTTCTCCGTGGTGTGCTCGCAGCCACGCTCGCGCCCCTAGCCGATCTCGTATACCGTGAGCCGCACCCGGTCGGCCAGTCGCTCGCCCACGGCCAGGGCCAGCACGGCGTTCAGCCGCAGGAGCCCTGGCGCCGAGGTGCGCATACGGATGGCGGTGCGGAAATAGTAGAGCCTGGGGTCCACGGCCTCGCCGCGCCCGAGCGCCGACAGCACCTCCGGCGGCCCGGCGCGGACGCCTTCGGAGAGGATCTCCACCGTCCCATGGCCGGCGATGTCGAGGATGTAATGGGCGGAGAGGTCCATCCGCCCGTCGGCCCAGATCGTCTGCCAGTCGCCGCCCGGCAGCACCCGGCCCTCGAGGCCGCCGGCCACCGTGCCGCCGACAATGGGGATGAAGCGCCGGCCGGGCGGGCTCGAATTGACGGTGACCGGCGGGTCCACCGTCACCTCGAGCGTCATCAGGCGGACGAGGGGCGGGCTCACGCGCGGGGCTCCGAGGCGCGCTTCAGGCCGGTGAGCACCTTGTAGCGGGCGGCGATGGCCGAGAGCTCGCCGGGGGCGAAGACGTCCTCGATACGGTCGAAGCCGTCGGGCGCGCGGTCCTGGGCGATCTGCATGCACTGCTCCGGGCCGTTGCCGCGATTGGCCGCGACGATGGCGGCGGTGGCGGGCAGGCGCTCGGCCTCGTAGGCGGCCAGCGCCTCCACCGGATCGGCGTGGGCGGCGAGCGCGCCGACCAGGGCGCGGGCGTCCAGGATGGCCTGGCTCGCCCCGTTGGAGCCGATCGGATACATGGGGTGGGCGGCGTCGCCCAGCAGCGTCATGCGCCCATGGCTCCAGCGCGGCAGGGGATCGCGGTCGACAAGGGGGAACTCGTAGATCGCCTCGGCGCCCCGGATCAGGCCGGGCACATCCAGCCAGTCGAAGCGCCAGGCCTCGAACCTGGGCAGGAAGTCGGCGGGATCGCCCGTCCGGTTCCAGTCCTCCCGTCGCAGGCTCTCGGCGACGGTGAGCTCGGCGATCCAGTTGACCCTCTGGCGGCCGTCCGGCCCCGGTGGGGAAATGGGATAGGCGACGAACTTCTGGTCCTGATGCCCGGCCATGATCATGCTGGCGCCGGTGAGGAAGGGCGCCGCCAGGCTGGTCGCCCGCCACAGGATGCGGCCGCCATAGACCGGCGGCCCCTCGTCCGGATAGAGGCCGGCGCGCGCCGCCGAATGGATGCCGTCGGCGCAGATCAGGAGGTCGGCGGGAACCTTCGAGGCCGCACCCTCGCGATTGAAGAAGCGCGCCACGATGCGGCCTCCGCCCTCTTCATGATGGTCCGAGAGGCGCCGGTCGCAGATCACCCGGCCTTGGCCCAGCCGCTCGACGGCGGCGTCGAACAGCACGCCCTGCAAGGCGCCGCGGTGCAGGGAGATCTGCGGCGCGGCATGCCCGGCGAAGCGGCCGCGCGGCTCGCCCCAGATGCGCTGGCCGAAGCGGTTGAAATAGACAAGCTCGCGGGTCGCCACCCCCTGGGCCAGCAGGGCCTCGACGAGGCCCAGCTCGTCCAGCACCTCGGCGGCGTGGGGCAGGAGGTTGATGCCGACCCCGAGCGGCAGGATGGTTGGCGCGGCCTCGAACACCGTCACCTCATGGCCCGAGGCGTGCAGCGCCAGAGCCGCGGCCAGGCCGCCGATCCCGGCGCCTGCGACGATCACCTGCATAAAGTCCTCCCGCAGACATGCGGCTTGAAGCCGCCTATTGTTCCAGGCGTTGATGGTGGTTGGGTCCCGACGTCGACCGCCGGGGCCCGGCGCTGATCGCCGCCGCCCATTCCTCAATCACCCGCATAGCGGCCGCGGAGGGTCATCACCGCGGCCGCCACCCCGGCCGCCAGCACCACCGGCACCATGGCCATGGCCACGGCGGCGGGGCCCCAGCCCTGGCCCAGCAGGAGGCCCGCCATCAGCGGCCCGCCGATGGAACCCAGCCGGCCGGCGGCGATGGAGGCGCCGGTGGCCAGCCCGCGCGCCGGCGCCGGGTAATAGAGCGGGATGACGCCATAGAGCGAATACTGCGCGCCCAGCAGGAAGAAGCCCGCCAGCCCGGCCAGCAGCAGCACCGGCGGCAGCCTGTCGGCCCACGCCAGCCCGAACAGCGACAGGGCCAGCGCGGGATAGGCCGCGATGATGGGAAGGCGCGGCCCGAGCCGGTCCACCAGCATGCCGATGATCCAGCAGCCGAGGACGCTGCCGACATTGAAGGCGAAGGCGGCTCCAGCGCCCCCGACCCCGCCCAGGCCCTTGGCCGCCACGAGCGACGGCAGCCAGTTCAGCAGCAGATACAGCACCAGCAGCGTCAGGCCGAAGGTGAACCAGGCCAGCAGCGTGACGAGCAGCCGGCCCTGGCCGAACAGCGCCTGCGCGCCGCCCGGCCGCCGGGCGCCGCCGGCCGCCGCCGCGCGGCTGTCGGGCATCCGCCACGCCATGGCCGGCAGCAGGAAGAGCGGCAGCACGCCGCCGGCCAGGAAGATGCTGTGCCAGCCGAACCGTCCCAGGAAACCGGCCGCGAACAGCGCCGCCAGCGCCCCGCCGGCCGGCATGCCGCTGAACATCATGGTGGTGGTGCGGGTCCGCCGGTCGGGCGGGGCGATCTCCAGGGCGACGGCCACCAGGGTGGGCATCGCCGCCCCCAGGCCGACCCCAGCCAGGAGCCGGTAGAGGCCCAGCGACAGCGGTCCGCCCGCCACAACGGTGGCCAGCGTGAACAGGCCGAAGACGCCGACAGCCATCATCAGCAGCGGCTTGCGGCCCATGCGGTCGGCCATCCAGCCGCCGGCCAGCGCGCCGCAGACAAGCCCGGCCATGCCGGCCCCGAACACGACGCCCGCCTGTTCGGGCGAGAGGCCGAGGGCGGGGATCAGCAGGGGGGCGGCCACGCCGATGGCCTGGATGTCGAACCCCTCCAGCAGGGCGATCAGGAAGCACAGCGACAGCGTGACCGCGTCGCGTGGCGCGTGAGGGGGCGATGCGCCCATGGGGAAACCTCTCGTTCTCGTCCCGTTACCCGGGATGGTTGCAGCTGGCCGCACTGGAGCTATTTGCGTTCGTAGAAGGTGAGGCTCACCCCGCCCGCCGCGCCTCCCGGGTCGGAGCTCACATATTGCTTCGTGTTGAGGATCGCGTAGGGGCCGTCCGCGCGCGTCTCGAAGACCGGGATGAGCGCGCCGAACGGTCCACAGTTCCTCACCACGATGACCTCGCCGTCCTTCGAGGACAGCGCGTACCTGGCGTCCAGGACCGTGCTCGCTCCGATGAGCTGGTAGTCCGCGCCTCCGGGGAGCACCGAGCCCGACAGGCCGCTGAGCAGCGTTCCACCGGTGACCGTGCCCCCGGTGATGGGAATGATGTTGCGCGTGCCGCGCTTGCTCGCGCCGACGGAGATGGAAGCACCGAGCGTGACGGACTCGGTGAACACGCTCGAGCCCCTCGCCCCGGTCGCCGTCGAGCACTCCCACGATTGATGGGGAACGCCCTCGGGATCCTTGAGCTGGATCTTCGGCTCTCCGGCGGCCACGTCGGCGATGTCGTAGACGTCGAGCTGGACCGTGCCCGCCGTGGCGTCGACGACACGGGTGCCCACGAACTTCCCCGTGTTGAGCCAGGCGAGCGAGCTCGATGTCGCGACCTCGAAGTCCGGGACGATCCGGACGACCGCATCGCCGGCGGGCGCGACGCCGCAGCTCCGCAGGTAGATGAGGGAGCCGTCGCTCGCTCTCAGGATGTTGATCTCCTCGAGCTCGACGGATCCGTTCGACAGCGTGAGCTCGAGCTCCATGCCGCCCGTGAGGAACGTGGCCTGGACCTTGTCGCCCGTGAGCGTGCCCCCCTTCACGTCGAGGAGGCGGCGGTGTCCGAACTGGGTGGTCCCGACGTCGTGGGTCTCGCCGAGCTGGAGCGTCGCCCGAAAGACGAGCTCGCCGAGCGTGGGGAGCGGGATGCCGCCGGGCATGCCGCAGGTCCACGATGGATCGGGGACGATCGTCGCCTCGCCGCCGCCGTTGCTCTCGCCGCCAGCGCCGGCGCTCCCGCCTGCGCTCCCGCTGCTGCCGCCGGTTTCCTCAGCGCCACCGGCTCCGGCGATCCCGCCACCCGCGCCGACCATGCCGGCGTCGCCGCCGGTGCCGGTCGTTTCACCAGAGCCGCTCGACGCCGCGCCGCCAGAGCCGCTGCTCGTCGTGGGTCCGCTGCCATCCTCGCTCGACTGACCACACCCTCCAGAGCAGATGCCAAGGATTCCAACCATCAAGGCCTTCGTCGGCCAATTCCCCATCTTCATCGTCGGATCCATCCATTCAGTGAAGAGCATGTCGTCCATTGGCAGCGGTGGCGCCAAGAGTCGTCCATGAACGTTGCGGAGGGCGCTCCTGCGAGCGAGACCCGACTCAGAACTGCGAGAAGAAGCTCCAGATCGACTCGCCGGAGTTGTTCTGTGGGGCGTGGCCCCCGCTGAACTCACACCAGACGACGGGATAGCCCGCGTCGCAGCCTTCGTAGCTGACGCAGGGGCTCGGCTCGGCCGGTGTGGTCTGCTGGTCGCAGTGGTTTCGTTCGAGGAAGACATCGCGAGCGGACCGACCATTTTCGACTGGAACCACGTCGTCGGCGTCGCCGTGGGCGCCCCACATGGCCACAGGGCTGTCGCCGTCCTCGCAGCCGCTGTAGAGCGCGCCGGACATGGAGGCGATGGCGCGGAAGGTGTCGCCCATCGCGCAGCCGATCGCGTACGACATCATGCCGCCGTAGCTGAATCCCGTCGAAAAGATCTTGCTCTCGTCGATGCAGAGGTCGGCGCCGAGGCGGTCGAGCATGGCGCGGAGGAACGCGATGTCGCGGCCGCCCTTGTTCTCCCAGCCCTGGTCGATGCCCTCGGGCGAGACGAAGATCGCCGAGCCGTCGGCGCGACCCAGGAGGCCGTAGTAGCCGCCGCCGAACCCGGTCGCGACCTGCTCGGCCGAGCCGCCGCGGGGATGCCAGGCGAAGATCAGCCGGTAAGGACGACTCGAATCATAGTCGTCCGGCACGGCGAGGATGTACTCGCGCGTCGTGCCCCCGACATCGATGCTGAAACGGCCGCTCGTTGGCTCCGTCGTGCTGCCGCAGCCCGCGCTCCGCGTCTCTCCCCCGGAGCCGCTCGAGCTGGAGCCGACGGCGCCCGCGCCGGTTCCCCCCGAGGTCGGCTGCCCGCCGCTGCCGCCGGCGCCACTGACAGCGCCCGACGAGCCAGCCGTCGCCGACGAGCCACCCGTGGCACCGGAGCCGCTGGTGCTGGGCTCAGCGAGCCCTCCGGCGCCGCCGCTGCCGGGCGGTGCCTCGGTCGTCCCGTCTCCCTGGCTGGAGCAGGCCATCGCCGCGAACGCCGCGAACGCCGCGAGCGCGACGACCCCGGGAACCGTCGTGCCGAAATTGCGGAGCGTTTTCATGGGTCCTCGCCTCGTCCAAGATCGCCGTCCGTCCTCGCATCTTCCGATGCAGGTGCCTGCGACGAACTTGTACCCGAGCCCGCAGGATCGAGGCATAGGCATACTCGCCTATGCCTCGACGCGAGGCGTCACGACCCCATCGAGACAGCGTTTCGTGTTCAGCGCGCTTTGCCGCGGGGGAGCGCGGCGCGGCTCAGGTGCAGAGGCCTTCGACGCACGCGCCGCCGCTCGGGCAGTCGCAGTCCGCCTCGCAGGAGATCGCCGGCTCGGGCGGCGGCTCGCAATAGCCGGCCTCGCAGGACTCGCCCTCGGGGCAATCGCACGAGGCCGCGCACGGGAGCTTGCAGGCCCCCGCGACGCACTCGCTGCCGCTCGGGCAGTCGCAGTCCGCCTCGCAGGCGCCCGGGTTCTCCGAGGAGATCCCGCCCCCGCCGGTGCTGCTCGAGCCGCCGTCGTCGTCGTCGTCGCGGTCCGGGCGCTCCGCGCGGGGGGCGTCGGGAGCGTCGAGAGCGTCGGGAGCGTCGGGAGCGTCGGGAGCGTCGGGGGCGTCGGGGGCGTCGTCCCAGGAGCACTCCTCCTCGTCGTCGTCCCAGCCGCAGTGGGTATTGATGTGGCAACCGATCATCGTCGTGGAGAAGAAGCACAGAGAGAGACCAAGACCCCACTCGAAAGCCGTGCGCATGCTCATAGCGTCATCACTCCTTATCTGCGATGGACCCGTGACAGCGGCGCCGCGCGTCGCGGCGGCGCCCTCTGACCACTCGATGCTGCGTGCCCGCTGCCGCGCGCTTCGTTCAACGGTCGCGCGCCTGCGCACGATTCCGACGCCCACCCGCCCGGAACCCGCCCGGCGGCGGGGGGGGACCTCCTGGGGGTGTCGATTTCGCCCGCCGCGGTTGAACGTTCCCGACCGGTCCGGGCACGAAATGGACGGCCCCCCCATGAACGGTCCCCTCCCTTCCGGGCACGAAGCCCTGTGCCCCAGGTCGCCCCGAGCCCTCCGACGCCTGCTGACGGCAAAAGGGCAGCGCCGCGGGGCCCGTTCGGATGTAACGATGACAACGCAGGCATGGACCGAGATGGGACGGAGCGATCGGCGGGCTTTCCGCCGCAACAGACGCCGGGCGCCGTTCACCCCGAGCGCGCGGTGGAGAGGTCGCGGCCGATGAGGGCGATCGCGCTCGTCATGCCGTTCCTCTTCTCCCGCGGCGCCGAGCGCCCGCAGGACGAGGAGGAAGCGCTCGTCGAGCGGCTGCGGCGCGGGGACGCCGCGGCGGTGGGCGAGGCGTACGACAAGCATTACGCGGCGGTGCGCGGGTTCGCCCGCCGCCTCACCGGCGACGACGCCGCCGCCGAGGACCTGGCGCACGACGTCTTCGTCAGCTTGCCGCAGGCCGCGCAGCGGTTCCGCGGCGGCTCGTCGCTGAAGACGTTCCTCATCTCGATCGCGGTCAACCATTCCCGCCACCACCTCCGCGGCGCGGCGCGGCGCCGCGCGGCCATGGAGCGGCTCGCCCTGGAGCCCGAGGAGCACGACGCGCCGAGCCCCGAGCGGGAGGCCGGCCGCGCCGCGCTCGCCCAGGCCCTGAACCGCGCCCTCGACGCGCTGCCCGACGCGCAGCGCGCGACGTTCGTGCTCTGCGAGGTCGAGGAGCGCAGCGCGCGCGAGGTGTCCGAGATCCTGGGCGTGCCCGAGGCGACGGTGCGCACGCGGCTGTTCCACGCCAAGCAGAAGCTCCGGACGCTGCTGGAAGAGAGGACCCCATGAAGGACGACGTGCTCCGCGAGGCCGCGCGCGCGCTGCGCGAGGGGGCAGACGCGTCGCGCGCCCGTCGTGACGAGACGCGCGCCCGCGTGATGAGGAGCCTCAAGGCGCAGCGCGCCCGCCGGCTCACCACCGTCCGCGTGGTGGTCCCGCTGGCCGCCGTGCTCGTCGGATCTGTCGCGTGGGCCTCGGCCGCGCGCTGGTTCCCGGGCGGCTGGAACGACATCGCGTCCCAGCTCGGCCTGAGCGCGGCCGAGGCGCCGATCGAGCCGCCCGCGCCGCCGTCGCCGCGCGCGCTGTCCGGACCGCGGCGCGCGGCCGAGGCGCCCGCGCCGCCGGAGGCCGAGGCGCCCGCGGATCCGCTCGCGCCGGTCCAGCCGTCGATGCCGCTGCCCGGCCCGGACCCCGCGCCGCCGCGCGCCCCGGTGATGGCGGTCGCGCCGCCCGCGCGCAAGGCCGTCGCGCCGAGCGCCGCGCGCGTCCCGCCCGCCCCGCGAAAGGCGGCGGGCGATCCCCAGGCCATCCAGCGCCCGCCGGCCGGGCCCGACGCGGACGCGCTCTATCAAGCGGCGCACCGCGCGCACTTCGTCGAGCGCGACCCCGCGTCCGCGCTCGCCGCCTGGGACGCTTACCTGGCCGCTGCCCCGCGCGGCCGCTTCGCCGTCGAGGCCCAGTACAACCGCGCCCTCTGCCTCGTTCGCCTCGGCCGCAAGGACGAGGCGCAGCGGGCGCTCGAGCCGTTTGCGCAGGGCACCTTCGGCGGTTACCGCCAGACCGAGTCGCGCTCGCTGATCGAGGCGATGCGCAGCGCGAACGAGTGAACGTCACGGCGCGTGAACGAACGCGCCGCGAGCGGGCACAGCACGGTTGATGAACACACCCGACATCGCTCTCCTCCCCGCGCCTCTGCGGGGCTCGCCGCGCCGCGACCGGAGCACGTCCGCGCGCGGCGCAGGCCTCCGCGCGGGCGTCCTCCTCCTGCGCTCCCTCGCGGCGGCGGGGGCCTTCGTCGCGGTCACCGCGCCTCCTGCGCGCGCCCTCGCCGAGGCGCCGAGCGCCGCCGGCGTCGAGCTCGTCGTCGATGGCGCGCCGTGGACGCTCGACCCCGACGCGGTGCGCGCCGCCGTCGGCCGCGAGCTCGGCACCAGCGTCACGCTGGCCGCCGCGGCGACCGCCGGGCGCCCCACGCTGGTCCTCCGCGGCGAGCCCGACGGCCGCGTCACGCTGAGCTACAGCGCCGCGGACGACCGCCGCATCGAGCGCACCATCGACGTCCCCGAGGATCCCGATCGCGCTGCCGAGGCGATCGCCCTGCTCGCGGGCAACCTCGTTCGCGACGAGGCGGCGGAGCTCGCGGCGGCGTTCGGCAAGCGCCCGCGCGAGACGACGCCGCCGCCGCCGCCGCCGGCGCAGCCGGAGCCCGCCGCGCTCCCTGCAGGCGCGAAGGCCGCGCCGCCGCGCGCCGCGCGCCCCGCGCCGTCCGCGCAGGCCAGGCGAGCCGCGCGCACCGCGCCCCCGGAGCCTCCTCGGTGCGAGCTCCCCGGCGCGAAGACCGTCCGCCTCGGCGCCGACGTCTTCCCGTTCGTCGGCACCTCGACCATCGACGGCGCGAACGTCGTCCGCCGCTACTCGCTGAACCTCGCCGGCGGGTACACGGCGGGCGTCACGGGCCTCGAGCTCGGCGTCGGCGTCAACATCGTCTCGTCGTTCTTGTGCGGCGCCCAGTTCTCGGGCGGCGCCAACCTCGTGCTCGCTCCGGCGCGCGGCGCGCAGCTCTCGGCCGGCCTCAACCTCGCCCGGGGGCTCTGGGGCGCGCAGGTCGGCTCGATCAACGTCGTCGCCGGCCCGGTCACGGGCGCGCAGGGCGGCGTGTTCAACCTCGCCGCCGGCGCCGTGGACGGCGCGCAGCTCGGCGGGATCAACGTCGCGGCGGGCGCCTCGACCGACCTGCAGATCGGCGTGGCCAACGTCGCCGTGAGCGACGCGACCGACGTGCAGGTCGGCCTCGTCAACCTCGGCGTGGGCGCGGCGACCGGCGTGCAGGTCGGCCTGACCAACGTGGCCGCCAGCCAATCGACGGGCGCGCAGTTCAGCCTCGCCAACCTCGCCGCGGGCGAGTCGACGGGCGTGCAGATCGGGCTCGTCAACGTGGCCACCGGCAAGGTGGAGGGGATGCAGATCGGGCTCGTCAACTACGCCGACGAGTCGCCGTTCTCGTTCGGGCTGCTCAACGTCGTCCGCAACGGCCGCCTCCACCTCGACGTGTGGGGGCTCGAGTCCGGCATCGTCATGGCCGGCCTCAAGAACGGGAGCGACCACTTCCACAACATCTACGGGATCGGCATCCGCATGACGGGCGACCGCCCCCGCATGGTCCTCTCGCTCGGCCTGGGCGGCCGCATCACCCTCGGCGAGCGCCTCTACGCCGACATGGACCTGCTCGCGTACTCGCTCCACGAGCCCTCGTCGATCAACACCTCGGCCGCGCTGATGCAGGCGCGCGCGGTCCTCGGCGTCCGCGTCTTCCCGGAGCTCGCGGTCTTCGGCGGCCCCAGCTACAACGTCGCGTTCGGCGACACCGCCGAGGACGCCCGGCTGAGCCCCTACGGCAGCGTCCCCCTCGGCATCGGCGACTCGGACGCCCAGCGCCGCTGGCCCGGCGTCGTGCTCGGCGTCCAGGCGTTCTGAGCCAACCGCTGCGCTCGCTCGCGGGGTGGGTTGACGGACGCGTGAACGAATTTACTTTCCGTTCATCGATTCATGGAGCTCGCCCGAGCGGTTGCTCGCGGCGGTCTACGTGAGCGTTCGATCCGCGTGCCGCGCGCTGCCTGACCGGCAGGGGCGCGACGCGCCGTACTACCCGTCCACCGAACCGGCAGGGATGGCGCGAGCCGACCGCTGCCCACAGGAGTTCGCATGAGCCAGCTTCGCAGCGGCGCCAGCGCGCCTCGTTCTCCGTTCCCTCTGCTCCCGCTCCGCACGGGCGTGCTCTTCCCGGGCACCGTGCTCACGCTTCCGGTGGGCCGCGCCCGCTCGGTGGCGTTGCTCGCCGCGGTGCACCCCGGCGACGTCATCGGCGTGATCGCGCAGCGCGATCCGAAGCGCGAGGATCCCCGGCGCGAGGACCTCCACGACATCGGCACGTTCGCCCGGATCGTCGACGTCACGCGCGTCTCGAACGGCTACCGGCTGGTGATCGAGGGGCTCGATCGCTTCGCCCTCACCTCCCTTGTCGAGGCCGAGCCGACCTGGCGCGCCGAGGGGACCCTCGCGCCCGAGTTCCCCGGCGACGCCGAGGAGGCGCGCCTGCTCGCCGCGTCGCTGCGCGAGCGTGCCCGCGAGCTCGGCCCGAGGACCGCGACGAACCTCGCCGAGATCGCCGCCGCGAGCCGGGCCGAGCCGGGCCTGTTCGCCGATCAGGTGGCCGGCGCGCTGGGCCTCCCGACCGACAAGGAGATGGAGGTGCTCGCCGAGCTCCGCGTCGTCCCGCGGCTCCGGCAGGTCGCCGGCCTGCTCTCCGAGGCGGCGGCGCTCGCGGATCTGAAGAAGAAGATCGACAGCGACGTGCGTCGCGAGCTCGGCAAGGGCCAGCGCGAGGTGATCCTCCGCGAGCAGCTCCGGGCCATCCAGAAGGAGCTCGCGGGCGGCGAGCAGGGCGAGGACGAGCTGTCGCTCCTCCGGCGGCGCCTCGACGAGGCCGGGCTCTCCGAGGAGGCGCGCGCCGTCGCCGACCGGGAGCTCCGGCGGCTCGAGTCGATCGGCCCGCAGGGCGCGGAGCACAACGTGATCCGCACCTACCTCGAGTGGATCGCCGATCTGCCGTGGAGCGCGACGGCGGAGGTCAAGGACGACCTCGACGCCGTTCAGGCGAAGCTCGACGAGGATCACCGCGGCCTCGACGACGTGAAGCGCCGCATCCTGGAGCACATGGCGGTGCTCAAGCTGACCGGGAAGGCGCGCGCCACGATCCTGTGCTTCGCGGGCCCGCCCGGCGTGGGCAAGACCTCGCTCGGCCAGTCGATCGCCGACGCCACGGGCCGCCCGTTCGTGCGCATCTCGCTCGGCGGCGTGCATGACGAGGCGGAGCTGCGCGGCCACCGGCGGACGTACGTCGGCGCGCTGCCTGGCCGCATCGTGCACGCGCTGAAGAAGGCCAAGGTGAGGAACCCGATCGTGCTCCTCGACGAGGTCGACAAGCTCGGCGCGGGCTTCCGCGGCTCGCCCGAGGCGGCGCTGCTGGAGGTGCTCGATCCGGAGCAGAACCGGACGTTCGTCGATCATTACATGGAGCTCCCGTTCGATCTGTCGGAGGTCGTCTTCCTCTGCACGGTGAACGATCTTGGCGCGCTCTCGGCGCCGCTCCGGGACCGGCTCGAGGTCATCGAGCTGTCCGGCTACACGCCGGACGAGAAGATCGCGATCGCGCGGTCGCACCTCGTCCCGAAGCAGCTCAAGGAGCACGCCATCGATCCGGGGTCGCTCTCGATCACGGACGAGGCGCTCGCGGCGATCGTGCGTGACTACACGCGCGAGGCCGGGGTGCGGCAGCTCGGCCGCGAGATCAAGAAGCTCTGCCGGGCGGTCGCGCTGGAGATCGCCCGCGCGGCGGACGGCAAGGTGTCGCGCCGGGTGATCGAGGCGCGCGATCTCGGCGCGTACCTCGGCAAGGTGCGGTTCTTCAGCGACGTCGCGGAGCGGACGAGCGTGCCTGGGGTCGCGACCGGGCTTGCCTGGACGCCGGTGGGCGGGGACATCCTGTTCATCGAGACCTCGCGGATGCCGGGGAAGGGGAGGGTCGAGATCACGGGCCAGCTCGGCGACGTGATGAAGGAGTCGGTGAAGGCGGCGCTCACCTATGTGCGCAGCCACGCCGGCGAGCTCGGCGTCGACACGGCGAAGCTCGAGACGGAGGACCTGCACATCCACGTCCCGGCGGGCGGCGTGCCCAAGGACGGTCCGTCGGCGGGCGTGACGATGTTCACGGCGCTCACCTCGCTCCTCTCCGGCCGGCGCGTGCGTCCGGACACGGCGATGACGGGCGAGTGCACGTTGCGCGGCCGGGTGCTGCCGGTCGGCGGGATCAAGTCCAAGGTGCTCGCGGCGCACCGCGCCGGGATCACGCGGGTCATCCTGCCGCAGAAGAACGCGCGCGACGCCGAGGAGATCCCGAAGGAGGTGCGGTCCGAGCTCGAGCTCATCTTCGTCGAGGACATGAGCCAGGTCATCGCCGCCGCGCTGGAGGAGGCCCCGCTCGTTGCCACGGGCGCCCCGGCGAACGTGACGGCGGCCGAGCCGGCGGCGGCCGCGTAGGGTAGGGGAAGGGGGCTGCGCCGAGCCGCGCGCGCCGGGGGGGGCGCGCGCCGCCGCGCACAGCCCCCCCGACGGCGCTCCCGTTGTGCCGTGGGCGTCGTTGCTTCGTGGCCCGGCTTGATGAGCCGCTGGGCGCCTAGCCGAGTGCCCGGGCCAGGGATCGTCGTGGATGGCGAGCGGAACATTCACGGCTTTCTGTGCCGATGCCACCTTGTCCAGGATCCGCGACAGTAGCCGGGTACGGAGAGGTCGCCTGCACCCCGGTCGCTGCCGAACTACGCACCCGTGTGATAGAACCGTCTCATGGCCACCGACCGAACAACCAGCTTTCGCGAGGATCCGCCCGAGCCGAGCCCGCCGCAAGAGCCGCGTCCTGTGGCCACTGATCGAAGAACCCGCTTTCGCGAGTACATGCGCCGGCTCGACCCCACCGGCGATCCCGCGCAGGCGGTCGCGAGCGGATTCTATGTGAGACCCCCCAACGCGGTGAGCCGACGCATCGCGACCCGCATCGAGCTTCTCCCCGCCAGCAGCCACCTCCTGGTCGGCGGTATCGGCTCGGGCAAGACCACGGAGATGATCGTCATCGAGCGCGAACTCGCCGAGATTGACGTTGATAACCTGCTTCCGGTCCGCGTCGATGTGCCCAGCCGTCATCGGATAGACAAGCTCGAGCCTGGCGTGCTGGTGGCGATTGCCGCCGCGGAGGCGTGCACGGAGCTCTCGCTGGAACGCGAACAGGGGCTCACGGTGGAAGCCCAGGTCGTCGAGCAGGCTCACCAGATCTCGATGATCATCAAGGGGTACTGGACCGATGATCCGCACGAAGACCACAATCCCTACATCGATACCTGGATCAAGGGCATCCTGGAAGCGCCTCAGCCCTCCGAGGATGTGAAGACGGTGACCGAGGCGCTCCGTGTGGTCCATGGGGCGCTCAGGAGAAAGCTGGTGATCCTCTTCGACGGGTTGGATCGCGTCACCGATGTCGCGCGCGTTGCGTCCGTGCTCGCAGAGGACGTACCCGCGATGGGCCGCGCAGGCATCGGGCTCGTGGTCGTCGGCCACCAGCATCTTCGCTTCGGCCCCCAGCGATTCGTCGAGCAGCAGTTCGAAACGGTGCACCTGCACGGGGCCGCGAGCGTTGACACGCCCGAGGGAGAGACCTTCCTGAAAGAGGTGCTCCGCACCCGCGTCGGCGGGGACGTCCTCCCACTGGAGTCGGCGGATGCACTCACCCGCTGGTCAGGCGGGCTCATGCGGGATCTGGTGGCGCTCGGTCGAGCAGCCTGCGCCGAAGCTTACGCGGACGGATCGGACACGATCCGGCCGGATCACATCAACATTGCTGCCGATCGTTTTGGTCGAGATCTCCTCCTGGGTTGTACCAGCGAAATGGCCTCTCGTCTCAGAGAGCTCCTTCCCAGGAAGTCTCTAATCTCGAAGGTCGCGCCGCGCTCCGGCGGCCTGCCGGCTTTCACTGTCGCGACGGATCTGGATCAAAAGCTCCTCTTGGAGCGCCTGATCATCGAGATTCCCGGGACTCCGATCCGTTACATACTCCATCCAACCATCGTGCCCTTGATTCCGGGGCTGGGTTCCACATGAGCGCGCTCGGGGTGGCAGAGCTCGCCGATCGAACCTTGCTGGAGCCAGGGGGCTGGTCTGTGGTGGTGGTTGAAGAAGCGCGCATCGACGCGACCACGCGGATGCTGGAAGAGGAGTTGATCTTCGGAATCGAGGAAGAGGGGGTTGGAAGCGTTCGCGTCTTTTCGGAGCGCTACACCGCGCCGGCGCTCGTCGAAGCGCTCGCCTGCATGACGCCTGAGGATGTCGCCTTGTTGCCGTTGTCCGCGGACGTCATCGTGCCCGTGTCCCGCGCTCTGGATTACGAGCGCGCGCGGCTTTCTGGGCGCCCGCGAGGCGTGATCATCACCTCCGAAGCAGGGTTGCGGCTGCTCGCAGCCGAGGCCCCCAGCTTGTGGAGCTGGGTGGGACCCCGGGTGTGGCACATCGATCCGCTCGCTGGGCAGCTCGACGTCGAGGCTCGGCTTTCCTCCCTCCGCCAAGGCAGGGGACTAACCGATGCAGAGGTGCTGCAGCGCGCCGAGGCCGGGACGCTCACGCTGGATCCTGTATTTGCAGAGTGGCTGGTTCTGCTTGGAAGGGGGGAGCTCCTTGGCCGTTGACGTGTCGCCCGCGGGCGCCTTGCAGCGCCGGGTGGATTTGCAGGCCCGGCTCTGGCAGGCTGCCCACACCACCTGTCGCGGTACCGGGAAAGATGCTTGTGGCAGACAGCTTCACCGCGATATTCTGAGCTATCTTCTCAAGGCGAGTGATCAGCGGATCCTCCGTGAATCGCCGGATGTGATTCGCAAGCACCTCCGCTTCATGGGCCCGGATGCTGACGGCTACTTTGGCGTCACCGTCGGCACGGTTCGCAACTTCAACCGCACGAGAGATCTCCCGCATTTCACTCGCCGGGACGGCGGCTGGTTCGACTTCCAGCTCCAGGTGAACGGCCAGGCCGAAATCATTGCCTACGACTTCGAGCTGCGCCTCCCGACCGACAGTGGATTCGATTTCCTGCGTTTCGATCTGAACCCGCACGGCCGGGGGCAGGATGACGACGGTCTTCGCTCCCACCTGCACCTCAACTCCGATGACGACGGCCTCGCCGCTCCTGCACCCGTGATGAGCCCCTTTGAAATCCTCGACCTCTTCTTGCATGGTCTCCGCAGGGGCGAGCGCGTCCGCCGGAGCCCCGTGGCGAGTGCCGGGCGGTGAGCGGGGAGGCGTGACAGCAGCTCATGGACGCTCGCCAGCACGTCCGGAGCCCGTGTCAGCACCCGCTGGTGCAGCTCCCCCGCGCTGCTGGCCGGGCTCCCCGAGCTGCTGGCATCGCTCCCCCGACCCGCTTGTGCACCCGCCCCGCCGCGCTGACCTGCTCCTCCGAGCTGCTTGTGCACCCGCCCCGCCGCGCTGGCCGCGCCCCCCGGCCCGCTGGTCCCGTTCCCCGGCTCCGCCGGGCCGCGTCCCGGGAGCGCTGGTGCAGCTCCCCGGCGACGCAACCGTGCTTTCCAGAGGTCGAGGGCCCGCTGGGCCGCGCCGAGCTCTGCTGTCGTGCTACGACCGCCCACTGGCCACGACGTTCACACTGGCCGCCACCCCACTGGAGGTAGGTTATGGGAATCGAACTCTCACAAGAGCAGCACACCGTCCTGAAGGAGACCCGCGCGGTCGGCACCCCCGCGGAGTTTCAGGCCCTCCTCGAACAGGCGCGCCCCGAGCTGGACCGCATCGTCCGCGAGGTCATGGAGCCGAGCCAGCCCATCTCGACCACCCTCACGGAGCTCCGGGACCTCTATCTGTCAGTCGTCCAGTACGAGGCGCCGCTCGCGAGCAAGGCGTACGGCCCCGAGCGCCGCGCGCTGCTCCGCGGCGCCATCCAGCTCCTCGACACGGCGAACCTCTGGTTCGGCGAGGGCAAGCGCACCGGCGCCTACCAGGTGCGCTCGATCGAGCAGGTGCTCAAGGCGAGCCGGCCCTGGCGCGCGCGGCTCAAGGCGTTCGCCGACCAGGCGTTCGTCTTCGAGCCGGACGTCGCGGAGCAGTTCGCCGACGTGAACTCGAGCGGCACCCTCGACGAGGAGGTCAGCGACCTCGGCATGCTCCTCCGGCTCACCAGGCAGCACCAGGCCCGCTTGGCTCAGGTCGGCCTCACCGACGACTTCCTGCGCGAAGGGAGCGTCCTGCTCGACGAGGTGAGCGGCCGCGATCTGCTCGGCATTCTCGGCCTGCGGAACCGTGAAGAGGCGATGGCGCTCCGCAACTCCATCGTGACCTACGCCACGCTGCTCGGGTACGAGGCGCGCGCCGCCGGCGTCAACGCCTGCTGGGAGATCCCCGAGGCGAAGCGCCGCTTCAGCGCCGCCTCGTTCCGCAACGCCCTGCGGAGACTCCGCCCGAAGCGCCGGGGCAGCGCCGCCGCGGAGCCCGACGCCGCGCCCGCCGAGGCCGCGCCCGCCGAGCCCAGGCCCGCCGAGCCCAGGCCGGTCGAGCCCGCGCCGGTCTGAAGCGACTCGTCTCTGGAGCGCTCAGCGAACGCGATAGATGCGGAGCACGGTGATCGCCCGCGCCTCACGATCGATCGCGAGCACCACGTCGTGGAAGCCCGCGCTGAGGAGGTGGTGAGGCGCCTCCCAGGCGAGCTCGCCCTCGCCCGTCTCCGCGAAGCGAACGACCGCCCGGTCGATCATGAAGGCCGAGTGCATCGGCAGGCGGTAAAACGTGACCAGGGCGGGGAAGTTCCAGACGACGCGGAAGCTCATTCGTCCTGCGCGCCGGCCAGCTCCTCCAGGGCCCGCGGCAGATCCTCGTGAGCGACGAGGCGCGCCCGCCCCGCCGTGATGTCGGCGAGGTCCTGCTCGAGCTCGGCGCGCTGCTCCGGCGTGAGCCTCTGTACACGCGGCGCGCGGTCGATGGCCGCGAGGATGGGGTCGCTCGGCGAGGCACCGGGGCGGGTGGGCATGGGTTCAGCCTGGATCGGAAGGGGGCAGGGGAGCAAGCGGCACGAAGCCAAAGGGCGGCCATCCCCCCTGGTGGCCGTCCCCCCCGGCGGCCGTCCCCCCTGGCACCGGGCCGCGCCGCGCCCGCGTTCCCCGCTCTAGAACAGCTCGCCGATGCGCCGGAGGAAGCTGCCGCTCGAGTAGAGCGCGCGCATGCCGCGCTTGAACCAGCCGTAGGACGACTCGGTGTACGGGAACCACGTCGGATCCTTCGACCCGAGCGCGATGCGGTCCGCGTTGATGTGCTTGACGTCGCACATCTGCCGGAGCCCGTCCTCGCCCATCACCCGGCCGAAGCCGCTCTGCTTGACGCCGCCGAACGGCGCCTCGGGGAGGGCGCCGTTCATGAGCACGTCGTTCACCAGCACGCTGCCGGCCTGCAGGCGCTCGGCGAGCCGGCGGGCGTGATCGGTGTCCGCCGAGAAGACGTACGCGTTCAGGCCGAGGTGCGACTCGTTCGCGAGCCGGATCGCCTCCTCCTCGGTCGCGACCTGCATGAACGGCACGACCGGCCCGAAGATCTCCTCGCTCATCACCGTCATCCCGTGATCGCAGCCGGCGAGGATCGTCGGCTCGAAGAACTGGCCCTGACCAGGCGCGCGCTTGCCGCCGGCCTTCACGCTCGCCCCCTTGTCGACCGCGTCCTTGATGTGCCGCTCGGCCACGTCGATCTGCGGCGGGAAGATGATCGCCCCCACGTCGACGAACTCCTTGCCCGGATCGCCCTGGTTCAGCCCCTTCGTGATCTCGACGGTGCGCTCGAGCAGGCGGTCGTGGATCTCGCGGTGCGCGTAGACCCGCTCCACCGCGACGCAGACCTGCCCCGCGTTCGCGAAGCCGCCGAACACGATCGCCTGCGCCGTGCGCTCGATGTCGGCGTCCGCGCACGCGATGAGCGGGGCCTTGCCGCCGAGCTCCATCACGCACGGGATGAGGCGCTCCCCGCACGCGGCGGCGACCTTCCTGCCGGTGCTCACGCTGCCGGTGAACAGGAGCATCTGGATGCCGCTGTCGATGAGCGCCGCGCCGGTCGGCCCGTAGCCGGTGACGACCTGGAAGAGATCCTCCGGCATGCCCGCGCCGTCCCAGATCTCCTTCTGCTTGAGCGCGATGAGCGGCGTCACCTCGCTCGGCTTGAGCACGGCCGCGTTGCCCGCGACGACCGCCGCGAGCACGTCGCGCAGCGCCAGCTGGAACGGGAAGTTCCACGGCGAGATCACGCCGATCACGCCGCGCGGGGCGTAGTGGACCCAGCTGCGCCGGTGCTTGAAGAGATGGAGCTTGATCTCGCGCGGCTCGAGCGCCTTCGCGGCGATGCCGGCGAAGTACGTCGCCATGTCGGCCGCGACGAGCACCTCGTGCAGGAGCGCCTCGTGCCGCGGCTTGCCGCACTCGCGCGAGAGCAGGTCGACGATCTCGTCGGTCCGGTCGACGATGGCGTCGCGGAAGCGGAGGATGCGCTGGCAGCGCTCCTCCACGGGCAGCGCGCCCCACGCCTCCTGCGCGCGCCGCGCCCTGGCCACCGCGGCCCGCACCTCCTCGGCGCTCGTGTTCGGGGCCTCCCCAAGGAGGTCCCCGGTCGCCGGCGCGTAGCTGCGGATCGTCGCACCCCCGTGCCCGTTCATGCCCGGACCGCTGCCGTTGCCCCCGATCGAGCGTTCGCTCACCACCTGACCCATGTTCGATCCCTCCGCCTGTCGAGCCCGCGTTGCTGCCGGATCGTCTCCGTGTCTCGCTGCTCGGCGCCCGGACCGTACCCTCCCAGCGAACGTACAGCAAATGAGCATTTGCGATGTTTCCCGATGATTCCCGACAAAATTGCGCGCGATCCGGCCCACGGCGCCCGCTGTTGCGTCGCGGACAAATGGTGAGCACACCGCGGCGGCGCCAGGGGGGGACCGGGCGGCGCGGGGCGCGCCGATGCGTCGGGCCGACCCTGGTTGGCGTCTGGGGCGGACTCTCGGCATGACGTCGGCGAGAGGAGCCGGTATACGCGGACCCTGACATGTTGGAACAACGAGAAGTCGATCTCATCGCGGCTGTCGAGCATCCGGATCCGCACCACGTGCTCGGCGCGCACGAGGAGGAAGGCGACCTGGTGGTCCGCGTCTTTCGCCCGGACGCCACCGAGATCGCGGTGCTCCCGGCCGATCCCTCGCTCCGGAGGCGGTCGATGGAGCGCGTCCACCCCGCGGGGCTCTTCGAGGCGCGCTTCCCCGGCGTCTCCTACCCGGAGGACGGCCGCTTCCGTTACCGGCTCGAGCTGCGCTTCCCGGACGGGAACGCCGCGGTGGAGCCGGATCCGTACGGCATGCCGCCCACGCTCGGGGACGTCGACCTCCACCTCCTCGCCGAGGGGAGGCACTGGGAGCTCTACCGCATCCTCGGCGCGCACGTGCGCGAGGTGGACGGCGTCTCCGGAACGGCGTTCGCCGTCTGGGCCCCGAACGCGCGCCGCGTGAGCGTCGTCGGCGATTTCAACCAGTGGGACGGCCGCCGCCACGCGATGCGCCGGATGGGCGAGGGCTTCTGGGAGCTCTTCGTCCCCGGCGTCGGCGAGGGCGCGCTCTACAAGTACGAGATCAAGACCCCGGCGGGGCACATCACCGCGAAGAGCGATCCGCTCGGCCAGGCGATGGAGCTCCGGCCGGCCACCGCCTCGCGGGTCACCACGAGCCGCTACACGTTCCAGGACGGCGCGTGGATGCGGGCGCGCGGCGAGGCCGACTCGCGCAAGAAGCCGATGTCCATCTACGAGGTCCACGCCGGCTCGTGGCGGCGCGTGCCCGGCGAGGGCCCGCCGTACGAGCACGGGATGCGCTGGATGACGTACCGCGAGCTCGCCGACCACCTCGTCGAGTACGTGGCCGAGCTCGGCTTCACGCACGTCGAGCTCATGCCGGTCATGGAGCACCCCTTCGACGGCTCGTGGGGCTACCAGGTCGCGGGCTACTTCGCCCCGACCAGCCGCTACGGCGATCCCGACGATCTCCGCTACCTCATCGACCGGTTCCACCAGAAGGGCATCGGCGTGCTCCTCGACTGGACCCCGGCGCACTTCCCGAAGGACGCGTGGGCGCTCGGGCGGTTCGACGGGACGGCGCTCTATGAGCACCTCGACCCGCGCCTCGGCGAGCACCGCGAGTGGAACACGTACATCTTCAACTACGGCCGGCACGAGGTGCGGAACTTCCTTGTCGCCAACGCCCTCTACTGGCTCGACGAGTTCCACATCGACGGCCTGCGGGTCGACGCGGTCGCCTCGATGCTCTACCTCGACTACGCCGCGGAGGGCCACGACTGGGTGCCGAACCGGTACGGCGGCCGCGAGAACATCGAGGCGATCGAGTTCATCCGGGAGCTGTCGAACCGGGTGCACGAGCGCTTCCCGGGCGCGGTGCTGTGCGCCGAGGAGTCCACCGCCTGGCCGTCGGTGACGCACGCGACGTACGTCGGCGGGCTCGGCTTCGACTTCAAGTGGAACATGGGGTGGATGCACGACACGCTCGACTTCTTCAAGCACGAGCCCGTCCACCGCGCCTTCCACTACCACCAGCTCACGTTCGGGCTCATCTACGCCTTCTCCGAGAAGTTCCTCCTGCCGCTGAGCCACGACGAGGTCGTTCACCTCAAGCGGTCGCTGCTCTCGAAGATGCCGGGCGACTACTGGCAGATGCTGGCCAACCTGCGCGCGCTCTACGGGTTCATGTGGGCGCACCCGGGCAAGAAGCTGCTGTTCATGGGCGGCGAGATCGGCCAGTTCGCCGAGTGGAGCGAGAAGACGGAGCTCGACTGGGGCCTGCTCTCGGTGCCTGCCCACGCCGGGCTCAAGCGGCTCGTGACGGACATCAACGCGCTCTACAAGAAGTACCCGGCGATGTACGAGCTCGACGACGAGCACCACGGCTTCCGGTGGATCGACTGCACCGACCACATGCAGACCGTGATCTCGTTCATCCGCTACGGGGACGGCGCGGGAGACCAGATGTCGCCCTCGGGCGTGCACGTGGTGTTCATCGGCAACTTCACGCCGGTCCCGCGCCACAACTACCGCATCGGCGTCCCGCGCCGCGGCGCCTACCTGGAGGTGCTCAACACCGACGCGACCGTGTACGGCGGCAGCGGCGTGGGCAACATGGGCCGTGTCGAGGTCGAGGACGTCCCCTGCCACGGGTTCCCGCAGTCGATCGTGCTGACGCTCCCGCCGCTCGGGGTGCTCTGGCTCGTCCCCGAGCACGACGCGCAGCCCTGACGCCTCCCCCGACGCGCTGCGAGGCGCCGGCCGTCGCCTCGCCGTCGGCCCCGCTCGAGGCCGGCCGCCTCGTCCCCATTGCGCCAAGCAGCTCGGCGCCGCGACCACGAGGCGAGCACGAGGTCATGTCCGTCCAGGTTGAAGCACTTCGCTGTGATTGCGCTTGTGCGCCGTTCTTCCTCGTCACGCACCCGGCCTGGTGGGCCGATATCGGAACCCCTGCCTGGTGCTCTCCTGGTCCTCCGACGTACGATGGGATGGGCAGGCTCGGATCGAGCAAAGGTGGAATGCTTCAATGGTGAGTGGCAACGGTGAGCTCCCTGGTCAGACGTGGGCGATGATGAGTCAAGGAGGTCCGTCGCGCTTCCGTTCGCAGATGCCGCCCGCGGCGTCGACCGGGCCTGAGTCCGTGCGGGGAGGCGAGATCCGCAGGGTCCTCGTCATCGACGACAACCCCGCGATCCACCGCGATTTCCAGAAGCTCCTCTGTCCCGACTCGGGGGCGTCGGCGGATCTCGACGCCCTCGACGCGGTGATCTTCGGGGGGGCGGCGGCCACCCCGAGGAGCACGTTCCAGGTGGACGGCGCCTGCCAGGGTCAGGAAGGCCTGGAGAAGATCCGGCGAATGCAGCGGAGCGGCCGCCCCTATGCGTTGATGTTCGTGGACATGCGGATGCCGCCGGGCTGGGACGGTATCGAGACGATCGAGCGGATCTGGTCCGAGTGTCCGGACATCGAGGCCGTGATCTGCAGCGCGTACTCGGACTACTCGTGGCACGACGTGATCCGGCGCCTGAAGCGGCCGGAGCTCCGGTTGCTGAGCAAACCGTTCGAGAGCAAGGACGTGCTGGAGCTCGCCTGGTCGCTCACCTCCCGGTGGCTCAAGCGGAGCGCGGCGAGGCGGTGAGAGGACCGCGCTGCGGGGGCGTTGACGCCCCGGGAGCGGTGTTTATATCCCTGGCGTGGGTTCGGCAGGGGTCCTGAGCCAGCGCCTCCACCTCGACACCGGTTCAACGGTACAGAGGGGGTGAGCTCCCCCTTACAGGCTCTGTCCGACGGCCTTGGCGCGTCCGACAGGGCCCCGCCTGGAGCTCCTCTGTCCGCCGGTAACTCCTGATCTGGCGCCCTCCGGCTCGGGGGCCCCTCCGAACCTGCTCCTGCGTCTCACTGCGCCTCGTCGAGCGGCGCCGTGTCACCCCGCCGCGACCGCCTGGGCAGCCACATGTCCACCGTCGAGACGACCGCCATGGCGCCGAGTGACAGCAGCATGGCCACGCCGGAGATCGGCATCAGCGCCGCGGCGCCGGGGGCGCTCCGGATGAGCCACGGCGCCGCCATGTGCAGCCCGCTCGTGACGACGGCCGCCACGACGCCCGCGGTGTGCAGCCACGACGGCAGCCGCGCGAGCAGCCAGAGGTGCGCGAGGATCAGCACGTAGACGGGCACGGAGAAGAGGTGGAAGTGGGTCACCTCGAGCAGCTTCCGCTCGGAGATCTGCTCGACAAGGACCCGCGGCGCCTCCGGCGCGCCGGGGAGCTCGAGCTCCGGGCCCAGATCGAGCGCCGGCCCCTCGGCCGCGGCGGGCGCCTGGGTCGGGGCGGGCGGCGGCGCGGCGACCGGGGCGCCCGCGTAGTACGCGGCCGCCCCCGCGTCCTGCACCATCGCCCCGTAGAGGCGCCACGACACGAGCAAACCGAGGAGCGACGCGAGCGTGAACGCCGAGTACAGGAGCTTCGCGCCGAGCGAGAGCGACCTCAGCCGCCCCGCCGCCGCGGTGAAATCTCTCACAGCGCGCCGCGCTTCAGCGCGAGCTGGAGGACGAGCGCGTCGCGCTTGACGCCGAGCGCGACGGAGCGGGACGAGATGGACGCGCCCGACACGATGTCGATGTCCTTGCCCGCGGTGATCGGGTCGCTCGCCGTCTTGCCGTGGAACTGGGCGCGGAAGCGATCGCCGCGGACCTCGTCGCCGTACGCCTCGCGGTACTCGAGGATCTCGATCCGCTCCACCGCGCCGGCCGTCGAGAACTTCACGGCGAAGTCGATCGGCTCGTGCATTCCCTTCTCTTCGTCCTTGATCGCGTAGCCGTCGGTCTTGCCGCCCGACTCCGCGACGTACACAACCCACTCGCGCTTGACCGGCGCGCCGAGCTTCTTGCCGACGTCCCGCGCCTCCACGTCGCTGAGGACGACCTTGCGATAACCGACCTTCTTCGAGCTCGCGAAGAAGCTCTTCAGGACGGCAGGGATCGTCCAGTACGTCGCGCCGTGGGCGGGGAGCGCCGCGAGGACGAACGCGAGCGCCGTGGCTGCGGCGAAGTGGGCAGCGCGGAGACCGGAAGGATGCATCAAGGCTCCAGCGAAACTGTCACTCATGAAAGTCAACGTCAACAGCGTTTGGCGCCTGGGTTTCGGTGCGTGCGGGCGCGCGCCTCAGTAGTCGCGCTCAGTTGCGCTCAGTTGCGCTCAGTCGCGTACCTGTACGTCCAGGTAGTTTTCGGCGTTCAGCACCCACGCCTCCGGGCTGCGGCCGGCCTCGACGTGGGCCACCGCGTCGGCCGCGATCGCGGCGCAGTGATCCAGGTTGCAGTGCAGGAAGAGCGCCTGCCGCCCGAAGGGGAGCGCGCCGAGCGCGGCGGCGCGGCGCATCGCCGCGCGCCAGCTCTCCAGCCAGCCGCGCCGGTAGAGCGGGTACACGCCCGGCACGAAGCGCTGGCGGGCCTCGATGGGGGCCACGCCGCGCGGGGCGATGCCCGCGCGCACGAGCTGGTCGAGCAGCACCTCGAGCGGCCGGCCCGAGGCGAAGTCGCGCCCGCGCCCCCAGGCGCCCTCGGGGATCTCGACGCACAGCACGGTCTCGCCCGGGCGGCGGAGATCGGGCGCGTAGTTCTGCAGCTCGGAGACGCGGCCGAACCAGAAGCGCGGGTCGGGGCAGTAGTACGTCTCCGGCGCGCCGAGCCGCGCGCGCGGGTAGGCGAGGTAGACAAGATAGAGGCCGCGGTGCTCGAGGCGCGCGTCGGGCACGAGATCCGCGAGGTCGCCCGCGAACAGGACCGGCGCCGCGCCGGCGCGCGCGGCCATCCCGGCCGGGCCGAAGGCGGTGCCGCACTCGGCCTGGACGCCGGCCTCCGCGAGCCGCGCCTCGAGGTACGCGATCAGCGACGAGATGCCCGCCGGCGGGTAGACGAACCGCGCGAGGTCCGCCGCGGCGCCGCCGCGGGCGCGGGCGAGGCCCTTGAACAGCGCGAGCGGGCTCGTGGTGCTGATCCGCTTCTTCGCGACGGTCTGCGAGAGCTCGGACGGCGGGATGCCCCAGACCTTCTCGGCGTAGGGCCGGTAGAACGACGCGTAGGCCGCGGCGCCGACGCGCTCGCGCACGAACCGCTCGAAGCCGACGTCCTCGCCGGCGATCGCGCGGTCGTGCTCCCAGCGGGTAAAGGCCGCGCGGCGGCCGCGCTGCGCCAAGAAGCCGAGGCCCATCGCGGCGCCGGCGCGGAGGCCGAGCGCGCGCAGCATCGAGGGGACGCTCGGGGGGTAGGGGACGTGGCGCTCGCCGAGCACGAGCACCCCGCGGCGCGGGCGCGACAGGAACGGGGAGCGCGCGTGCACCTCCCGGAAGAGCGGCTGCTCGAGCGCGGCGGGGTGGAGCCGGTGCGAGCCGAGGTCGCACGGCAGCCCGCGGAACAGCTCGGCGCCAGCGAGGCCGCCGGGGCGCGCGGCGCGCTCCAGGAGGCGCACGCGACGGCCGGCCCGCGCGAGCAGCAGGGCAGCGTACAGGCCGGAGATGCCGGCGCCGACGACGAGGCGCTCGGGCCCCGCGTCGTCTGGGCGGAGTGACATGGGGAGCCTCGGACGGCGCGCTCAGTACATGAACCCGAGCCCGAAGTTGAGCTGCGTCTGGTCGAACCCGAGGGTGCGGTCGCGCAGCTGGTAGTCGGCCTTCAGCACGACCCCCTGGGTCGGCCGGTACGAGGCCCCGAGCGTGATCTCGCGGACCCCGTACGAGGCGTTCGCCTTGTAGCCCTCCGGCACCGCCGACTGCGTGTCGTACGCCTCGAGGCGCGCGAACGGCAGGAGCTCGTGGCTCAGGCCGAGCGGGCGGAGCACGTCGTAGGCGGCCTCGACGTAGCCGCCGCGGATCCGGGTGGCGACGGGGCTCGTGGGATCGATGAAGTTGGGCGCGCCGCTCTCGTTGAACGAGACCATGAGGGCGCGCGCCTCGGGCAGGTGCCACTCGGCGAACAGGACCCGCGTCTCCAGGCCTCTCCTGCGCCAGCGCGCGTCGAGCGACCAGCCGAGGACCGGGATCGTGAGATCCACCGGCGTGCCGTCGCGGAGGAAGAATTTGCCGTCGCCGTTCGAGCCGGCGTCGCTCGCGTACACCGACGCGCCGGCGACGACCCCGAGGAGCGGCTCGGCCTCGACGCGCGCGACGCCGGCCCACGCGTTGGCGCGGGCGAGCCCGCCGCTCTGCCGGCCGCCGGCGAGGCCGCCGGCGCGGAAGGCGAGCGGATCGAGGCCGGTCATCGCGTAGGCCTCGAAGCGCAGCCAGTCGAGCGGCTGCCCGAAGGCGCCGACGGCGATCTCGCGCCACGTCGAGGGGATGACGACGGTCTCCACCTTCGGCCGGACCACGCCGTGGAACACAGGCGGCTCGTGCCACTGGTTGATGATCCCCATCGGGACGAGCACGAGGCCCGCGCGCAGCCCGAGCGCGCGGCCTGCTGCGTTCCATTCGAGGTAGGCCTGCTCCAGCTCCGCGGCGCCGGGGCAGCTCGCGCAGGAGAGCGAGTGCTCCACCTCGAGCTCGACATAGGACCGGATGTCGGTCGTGAACTCGTGCGCCACGAAGAGCACGAGCCGGGGGATGTCGGCGACCCACGCGCGCTCGCCCTCGCGGCCGGTCGTCGTGCCGCGGACGTGCACCTCGCCGTAGCCGCCGACGGAGGTGTTGCTCGCGCTCGCGCCGGCGCTCCGGAACCGCTGCTCGGTCAGTCCGCGCACGAGCTCGTGCTCCGGCGCCTGCCCGGCGCCGAGGCCGATGGCGGGCTCCCGGGGAGCCGGCGGCGGCGCGGCATGCTCGGGCGGGAGGTCGAGGACCGGGCCGTCCGGCGCGGGCTGCGCGGCGGGCGCGGGCTGCGCGGCGGCAGCGAAGGGCAGCAGCGCGCTGAGGACGACGCCCGCAGAGCGAGGCCACAAGGACGAGATTGCTTTCATGACGAGGACCGAGGGCCCGGCGAGGCGCTCGGCAGGGCGGGAGTCTTCGCGCCCTTGAAAACGGGGGTCAACCTCGTTTTCAGCGGGAGAGCGCGCTGCGCGGCGAGCGCGGGAGCGCTCGAGCCACCTCAGATCCACCGGGCAGCGCCTCGAGCAGGGCGAGGTCGCTCCAGAGCGCGTCGACGTAACGCGAGCGCGGGCGCGCGAAGCGGATCGAGATCGCATGACCGCGGCCGGCGAGCGCGTCGCGCGCCTCGGGCGAGAGCGCCTCGCTCGTGATGAGCGCGCCGCCCGGACCGGCCTGCTCGACGGCGCGGACGAGCTCGGCGTCGCTGCGGACGCGCACCGGCCGCCGGCCCGGCGCGCCCTCCTGGATCATCCGGTCGAGGTCGCGCGTGAGCACCGGGCGCTGCTCGGCGTGGGCGTCGCGGAGGAAGCCGACGATCGCGGCCGCGGGCGAGGGCGCCTGGTGCTCGCGCGCGAGGGCGATCGCGTCGACGAGCCATTGCGCCGCGAGCGCCGCGACCAGGGCGGCGGGCGCGGCCGAGCGGCGGGCGCGGTCGCGCGGCGCGCTCGCCGCCGGCGAGAGCGCACGCGAGAGCGCCGCCGCGCCGGCGGCCAGGGCGACGAGCAAGGGCGGGACGAGCGGGAGCCAGTGCCGCGGCTTGTAGGCGATGTTCTGCCCGAGGAGCGCCCAGACGAAATAGGCGAGCGCCGAGGCCCAGAGCTCGGGCTGGTCTCGCGCCGCGCGCGCGGCGCGCCGGAGAGGCGCGACGCGGAGCGCGGCGGCGGCGAGGAGCGCGATAAGGATCGGCGCGCCCAGCCAGCGCGCCGCCGGCGCGTCCGGCCACGCGCCGCCGAGGCCGTTGGCCCAGATCCCCCAGAGCACGCCGTGGAGCCGATCGGCCGGCGACGAGACGGTGATCGCCGTCCCTCCCCAGCGGGTGAAGTGCCCGAGCCCCTGGACCCACGTCGTCGCGACGAGGTCGCGCGGCGTCGCGATCAGCACGAGCGGGACGAGCCACGCGAGCGCGCCGGTCGCGAGGTCGCGGCCGCGCGCGAGCCACGCGAGGCGGCCGCCCTCGCTGCGGGCGATGACGGCGAGGCAGGCGAGCGCGAACGGGAAGTACGAGAGCCGCACGCCGAGCCCGACGCCGAGCAACACGAGCGCGCACGTGCGCGAGCGCGCGGCGCGCGCCTCGCGGGCGGCGATCTCGGGCGGCGCCGCCAGGGCGGCCTCAGGCGCGCGACGGAGGCCCCGCGCGCGGGCGCAGAGCCAGAGCGCCGCGGTCGTCACCGCGGCGCCGGCCATGTCGCTGAGGAGCTTCTCGGACGACAGCCACAGGAACGGCGAGGCGAGCGCGAGCACCCCGGCGAACACCGCGGCGCGCCGCCCGGCGACCGCGCGGGCGAGGAGGGCGGTGAAGGCGACGGTGGCCGCGCCCGCCGCGGCGCTGACGAGGGCGAGCGCGGCGCGCGGCGCGGCGCCGAGCAGCGCGAGCCCCTTCGCCGCGGCGATGAACACGGGATAGTACGGCGCGTGCGGGCGGAGCGCGGCCACGTCGAAGCGCTCCACGCCGAGCGCGAACCGGAGCGCGTCGATGTCCTCGTCGTGGTCGATGCGGAAGAGCAGGCGGGAGGCGAGCGCGGCGGCGGTGAGCGCGGCGAGCGCGACGACGTCGCGCCGCTCCTCCCTCACGAGCCCGAGCCGGAGCCCGAGCCTGGCGCGTGCGTCGGCGCGCCGCAGTCCGGCGGATCCGCGCTGGCCGCCCCGGTGCCGGTGGTCGCGCCCGAGCCGGAGCCCGAGCCGGGGAGCGGCGCCGCCGGCGTGTCGCACTGGTCGAACAGCTCTTCGCCCGCGTAGTCGAGGCACGCGGTCGCGAGCGACGCCAAGACGAACGTGACGCCCGCCGCCACGAAGGCGGTGCGCAGTGATGCCCAGGAGTCCAAGCCGATCACGCAAGCACCGTGCCGCCAGCGCAAATGCCTGTCAAGCGCGCGCGCTCCGCGGGCCGACCCGGTGTGGTGGTGTCGGGCATCGCGCGTTTTTTGCTCCTGCCGGCGCCGGGCGCGTAGGGTCGCGCGCATGGAGTGGCTCGAGTCGATGCACCGCATCCGCGCGCTCAAGCTGGAGCTCGCGCGGATGGACCCGCGGCGGGGAATGCCGATCGCGCCGCCGTCCGGGGCCTCCGCGGCGGAGATCGCCGGCGTCGAGCGCCGCCTCGGGATGCCGCTGCCGCCGAGCTACCGCGAGCTGCTCTCGCGGCACGACGGCTGGCCGCGGCTGTTCGCCGGCGCCAGCCTGCTCGGGGTGCGCGCGCTCGCGCGCGGCTCGTACATGGACATCGGGCGGATGGTGCTCGAGCACTGCGAGGACCAGGAGGCGCGCGGCGCATGCGAGCGCGACGCCGCGCCAAGGACCGTGCGCGGCCGCTGCGGTGCGCGGAGCGCGCTCGTCCCGTTCGGCATCGACGCGGCGGCCGAGACGGTCTTCGCCTGGGATCCGGAGGCGAGGGCGCCCGACGGCGAGCTCGAGATCATCCTCTGGACGAACGACCTCGGGCTGCGCCTGGCGGGCTTCGCGGAGCTCCTCGACATGGTGAAGGAGATGCTCGCCGCGGAGCTCGACGATCGACGGCAGCGCGCTGCCGCGCAGCGCGATCTGACGCCGCGCCCGCGCGCGGTGGTCGCGCCGAGGAGCCGCGCGCGCGCGGTGGCGGTGCCGCTCACACCCGCGCCTCGCGCGTTCGCGAGGAGCGCGCTCACCGGCTGAGCCGGCGCCGTCCCCGAGCCCGGCCGCGGCGCTGCCCACGTGAGCTCGCGCCCGAAAGGGCATGGAACGCGCTCGTCACAGACCACGCGAGCGCGCGTGGGACCCCGGGTCCAGCCGGTTGTTTCCGCGCACAGCGTGGGACGTGATGTACTAGTCGGAGCATGACGGAAGCCCACCAGCAGCAGCGCTACCGGGTCGTCGAGCGGCTCGCTTCGGGCGGCATGGCCGAGGTCTTCCTCGCCGAGAGCGCGGGGATCGAGGGGTTCAAGAAGCAGGTCGCGATCAAGCGCGTGCTCCCGCACCTGAGCGAGAAGAAGCGCTTCATCGCGATGTTCCTCGACGAGGCGCGGCTGTCCGCGCACCTCTCCCACTCCAACGTCGCGCAGGTGTTCGACATCGGGGTCGGCGACAATGCGTACTTCATCGTGATGGAGTACGTGGACGGCGCCGACCTGAAGGCCGTCCTCGAGTCGATGCGCAAGGCTGGGCGCATCCTCCCGGTCGAGTCCGCCGTGTTCATCACGGGCAAGCTCTGCGAGGGGCTCACGTACGCCCACGAGCTCAGGGGGGCCGACGGGCACCCGCTCAAGATCGTGCACCGGGACATGTCGCCTCCGAACGTGCTCATCACCAAGTACGGCGAGGTGAAGATCGTCGACTTTGGCCTCGCCAAGGCGACGAGCCAGCTCGAGAAGAGCGAGGCGGGGATCATCAAGGGCAAGTTCAGCTATCTCTCGCCCGAGGCCGCGCAGGGCCTCGAGGTCGATCCCCGCACCGACATCTTCGCGGTCGGCGCCATCCTCTGGGAGATGCTCTCGGGCAAGCGGCTCTTCCTCGGCGAGACCGACTACCAGACCGTCAAGCTCGTGCAGCAGGCGCAGATCCCGCCGCTCTCCGAGATCAACAAGGCGATTCCCCCCGAGCTCGATCGCATCATCGCCCGCTCGCTGGCCCGCGACCCCGGTGATCGCTACGGCTCCGCGCGCGAGCTCGGCCGGGATCTCACGACCTTCCTGTACAGGTTCGGCCGGCCGGTCAGCGCCTACGACATCGCCGAGCACGTCCGCAGCGCGATGGCGCTGCGGAAGCGCGCCCCCGCGTCGGACAAGGCGTCGTTCATCGACAGGCTCATCGAGGAGACGCTGCTCGAGTTCACGTCGCTCCCGGACGACAAGGCGGCGCCAAGCGCTGCGCGGCTGAGCGAGCCGCTCAAGATCTCGGCCTTCGAGGACATCGGCAAGTGGGCCGACGAGCTCAAGATCTCGGCGCCCGGCGAGGACCTCATGCGGCGGTCCCTCGCCGCGGTCTCGGTCGAGGCGGGCAACCTCGCCGCGCTCGAGGAGCCCGAGGAACCCGAGGAGGCCGAGGAGCCCGAGGAGGTCGCTTCACCCGCCACGCTGCCCGCGTACTCGGCCGCGGAGCTGCCGCACGCGCCGCCGCTCCCCGTGCGTCAGCCGCACGCGCCGCCGCTCCCCGCGCGTCAGCCGCTCGAGAGGAGGGCCGAGCCGACCCTGGCCTCTCCGCAGCCCGTGCCTGCGCCACAGCCCCCTGCGCCGCCCGCGCGCGTGCTGGCGCCGCCCGCCACGGCCGCGCCGCGCGACCTGGAGCCGGAGCTCCGTCCACTCAGGACAGGGGGAGGCGCGGTGAAGGCTGTGCTGCTCGTCGCCGCGCTGGCGGTCCTCGCCGCGGGGGCGTGGCTCGGCGGCTTGATCCCGCACTGAGCCGGCGGCGCGCGAGCGCCTCGCCGCGCCCGCGGCCGTTCGAGGGAGAGGCCGCGCCCCCGCGACGCAGAAGGGAGCGCGGCACGCGAGCACCCGCCGCGCGGCGCGATGCGCGCCCCGCCGCAGCCGCGGCCGCCGTCGTGGCGCGCGCTCTCCCCGGGCGGGTTACCCGGTCGCTCCCTCGGCCTCGTCGTCGTCGTCGTCGTCGTCTTGCTCTTCGAGCTGCCTCTCGAGCTTCTCGATCTCCTCGTCCTCTTCGTCCCCGGCGGGAGCGGCGCGCCCTTCCTGGAGCGCCTTCTGGCGGGCCCTCTCCGCGGCGACGCGGGCCTGGGCCACCTTCTGCAGGATGGCGGGCTTGGGCGCCATCATCAGCGTCATCGTGCGCTGCTCCATCATCGGGCGCACCTCGACGTTCGCGATCTCCTCGCAGTGCTGGACGATCCAGTCGAGCTGCTCCTGCGCCTTCTCCGGGTGCGTGATCTCGCGGCCGCGAAAGCGGACCGTGAACTTCACCTTGTGACCTGCGCCGAGGAACCGATGCGCAGCCCGGGTCTTGAACTCGAGATCGTGGTCGTCCGTCTTGGGACGGAGCTTGATCTCCTTGATCTCCACCACACTCTGCTTGCGCTTCGCCTCGCGGGCCTTCTTCTTCTCGTCGTACTTGTACTTGCCGAAGTCGAGGATCTTGCAGACCGGAGGATCCGCCTTCGGGTTGACCTCGACGAGGTCGAGCCCCTTCTCCTGTGCTCGGCGCAGCGCCTCGTGGGTCTGCATGATGCCGAGCATCTCGCCATCATCGCCGATGACGCGGATTTCCGGGACGCGGATGCGCTGGTTGATGCGGATCTGCGGCCCCCGCTGGGCCTGCCGAGGGTCGAAGCGTCTCATCGCCATGTGGTATTTCGCTGCCTCCTTGTGTTCTGTGATTCTGAAAGCGACGGACCGCCGCTTCGCGACCGAAGGTAGTCGCGGCGACCATCACCACGCCAATGTCGCCTGACTCCGCGCCGCAGGCAACGGCAGCAAGCACGACGGCCGCCGCCGCGCAGGGGCGCTCGGGAGCCCTGAGCTGTCGGGCTCGACGGGGGTAGGGAAGGGCCTGCCGGCGAGAAGGGCCAGCCGGAACGGCTGGTCACGAAGCGGAGGCGCTCACCGCGAGGCGAGGAGGCTTCGACTCCGCGGCGAGCCGGTCGGCGAAGTCCTCGAGCGGCATCGCCCCGAGGTCCTTGTTGAGGTCGCGCGACCGGGGGGCGACCTTGCGGCCCTCGGCCTCCTTGTCGCCGACCACGACCACGTACGGGACGCGCGTCAGCCGCGCCGCCCGGATCTTGGCGCCGAGCTTGTCGGAGCTGAGGTCGGCCCTCGCCCGGAGCCCGCGGCCCCGGAGGTGCGCCACAACTTCCTGTGCGTAGGCGGCCTGCTTCTCGCTGACCGTGACGATGACCGCCTGCTCCGGGGCCAGCCAGGCCGGGAAGGCGCCCCCGATGTGCTCGAGGTACACCGAGAAGAACCGCTCGAGCGAGCCGAGGATCGCCCGGTGGAGCATCACCGGGCGGTGGGCGCCGCCGTCGGCGCCTGTGTACTCGAGCTCGAAGCGGTCGGGCAGCGCGTAGTCCACCTGGATCGTGCCGAGCTGCCAGCTCCGGCGCAGCGCGTCCTCGACGTGGAACTCGAGCTTCGGGCCGTAGAACGCGCCCTCCTCGGGCGCGATCTCGAAGGGGAGGCCGGCTTGCTTCAGCGCCTCCGCGAGCGCGCCCTCCGCGGCGTCCCACTGCGCGTCGGTGCCGATGCGCTTCTTGGGCCGGGTCGCGAGCTTGATGTCGATCTTGGCGAACCGGAACGCGGCGTACACCTCGAGCAGGAGCCGCAGGAACGCCTGGATCTCGCCCTGCATCTGCTCCGGAGCGCAGAAGATGTGGGCGTCGTCCTGGCAGAAGCTCCGCACCCGGGCGAGGCCGTGGACGACGCCGCCGCGCTCGTACCGGTGGAGCCGCCCGAAGTCGGCGAGCCGCCACGGCAGCTCGCGGTAGCTGCGCCGCCGCTGGCCGAAGATGAGGCAGTGGCTCGGGCAGTTCATCGGCTTCTGGGCGAGCCGCTCGAGCTCCGCGAGCTGCTCCAGGACCGCGGCGTCGCGCTTCTTGTCCGCTTCCTTGTAGATCGCCGCGTCCGCCTCCCCCGGAGAGACCCCGAGACGGAGCGCGAGCCGCGCCGCGTCCAGGTGCTCCGCCGTGACGGGGAGGTACATGTTCTCGCGGTAGTTCGGCAGGTGCCCGCTCGTCTCGAACAGGCGCTTGTCGAAGATCTGCGGCGTGATGACCTCCTCGTACCCGTAGTCGACGTAGAGGTCGCGCATGTACTGGACGAGCGCGTTGTAGACGTGGGCGCCGCGCGGCAGGAGGAACGGCATGGCCGGCGCGATCTCGTGGAACATGAAGAGCTCGAGCTCTTTCCCGAGCTTCCTGTGGTCGCGCTCCTTGGCCTCCGCGAGCAGCTTCATGTGCTCGTCGAGCGCCGCCTGGCTCGGGAACGCCGTGCCGTAGATGCGCTGGAGCATCGGGTTGCGCTCGTCGCCGCGCCAGTAGGCGCCGGCCACGCTGACCAGCTTGATGGCCTGGAGCAGCGAGGCGTCCGGCACGTGCGGGCCCTCGCAGAGGTCGACCCACTCGCGCTCGCCGTCGCTGTGCCGGTAGAGCGAGACGTCCTCGCCCGCCGGGATCGCGTCGATGATCTCGCGCTTGTACGTCTCGCCCATCTGCGCGAAGAGCTCGTGGGCCGCCTCGCGGTTCACCACGTCGCGCCGGAACGGGCGGCCCGCGGCGATGATCTCGCGCATCTTCGCCTCGATCTTGGCGAGATCCTCGTCCGTGAAGGGGCCGCTCGGCTTGTCGAAATCGTAGTAGAAGCCCGCGTCGATGGCGGGGCCGATCGTGACCTTCGTCCCCGGGAAGAGGCGCTGCACGGCGTCGGCCATGATGTGCGCCGTCGAGTGCCGGATGATGCGCAGGCCCTCCGGATCGCTCGTCCGCACCGGCTCGATCCGGGTCGAGCTGTCGCGCTGAAATGGGGTGTGGAGATCGACGAGGCGCCCGTTGACGCGGGCGCCGATGACGGTGCGGTCCTTGGCGATGTCGTCGGCGAGAGCCTCGCGCACCGTGGTGCGGGCCGCCGGGGCGGCCTGGGCTGTCTGATCGAGGGCCATGAAACCTCGCAGGCTAGGTCTCCTGCTGATTTGTAGGCGCGGCCGGTTTCGAACCGGCGACCCCTACCGTGTCAAGGTAGTGCTCTACCACTGAGCTACGCGCCTATGTCCCGCTCGCTCGACGCGATGCCGACGAAACGGAGAGCGCCTCCTAGCAAGGGCCTGAGGGTCCGTCAAGCGATCTGTTTTTCGGGATCGCTTTTCTCGGGAGCGCAATCGGTCGTGATGCCCCTGCGCGGAGGCCTCCCGCGTCCGTGCGCCAGGTCGATGCGCCAGGTCGGTGCGGCGTCATCAGGTCGGTGCGCCGTCATCAGGCCGGTGCGGCGTCATCAGGCCGGTGCGCCGGGCCGAGCGCGCGGGGCAGCCACGATGGAGGCTGAGCTTGGCCAGGCGACCCCGCTCGACGGCCGCGTGAGACAGGAGCTTCACCTCGAGATGAAAGCCCCCTTTCTCGGAGTTACGTCCAGACATGGATGAGCGCGATCGCTGCACCGCTTCGGTCCGGTCGTCGCGCGCAATCCGATCGCGCTCGCGCTTGACCTCGCGTGCGGCTCGGGCGACGAACGGCTGGATGGCAGGGCCTGACGGTCTAGGGTCGCCGCCGGATCCGGCGGCGGTGATCGCACATGTCGAGGTGGCCGCGGGGAGCGCGCTCTTCGCCGCGCACGCGGCGGTGCCCGGCGATCTGCCGATCGAGCGCGCCGCGTCCGCGGCCGAGGCGATCCGCGGCGCCGCGGCCCGCACGCGCGCCGGGCAGCGGGCCAGCGTGGTGCTGGGCGCCCACGAGCTCGTCGGGGCGCTCGCCGCGCTCGGCGAGGCGGCGGCGGTGCGGACGCCGGTCACCGTGCACGTCATCGAGCGCCGCGGCGGGCTCGCCGTGGGGCGCGATGAGCTCGCGCCGGCGCTCGACGTCGGCGCGGGGGTGCTCGTCACCTGGAGCAGCCAGGAGGCGGCCGACGTGGCGCTCGTGGCGCGGCGCGCCGCCGAGGACAGCGAGACGCCGTTCCTGCACGTCGTGGACGCGCTGCCCTCGGACGTGTCCGCCCTCGGCGCCACGCGCGATCTCGCCGCGCGCTTCCTCGGTCCGGAGCGGAGCGTGCCGACCTTCACCGACGCGGCGCCGGGCGAGAGCGACGGCGACGGGGGCCCGCGCCCGCAGGGCCGCGGCGTCGTGCGGAAGCGGGCCGAGCGGAGCTTCTGCGCGCGCGTGCCGTTCGCGCTCGCCAGCGCGATGCGGGAGCTCTGCGAGCTGACCGGGAGGCCGCTCGGCGCGATCGAGCGCGTCGACACCGCCGACGCGGAGGAGATCATGGTCGTCGTGGGCTGCGCGTTCCCGGCCGCCCGGGAGGTCGTGCGCAGCCTGCGCGCGCAGGGCCGGCGCGTCGGGCTCGTGGGCGTGCGCGCGCTGCGGCCGTTCTACGGCGCGGACGTGGTGAAGACCCTCGGGCGGGCCAAGGCCATCGTGGTGCTCGAGCCGCTCGACGTGCCCCTCGCGCCGCAGGGGCACGTCGCCGCCCTGGTGAAGGCCGCGTTCGCGGACGCGCTCACGTGGGCCCCAGGCTTCCCGGGCGTCGGGCGCATCCCGCCGATCCTCTCCGCGACGTTCGCGACGATCGACGGCACGATCACCGAGCGTGACGTGCGCCTGTCGCTCGCCGAGATCGCGAGCGGCGAGCGGGCCCGCCGGCACATGGTGTTCGGGAGCGACGGCTGATCTCGGCCCTCTGGGTACCGCGTCCCGCACGGCGGGGTGGGGCGGGACCGGAAAAGGTCATAAGGCGGCATTCCCGGCGTGCCCGGGTGAGGCTGCCCGCCTAGCTCCTTGCGCGACCCTTGGATCCTGGGTATGGAGGCGGGCCCCGGGGGGTTGGGAGAGGCCTGCAATTTGCGGGCAAGCCCGTCGGGGCCCGGAGACACGCGTCACCTTGGCAAGCTCAAACTCGTTCCAGCCGAACGCCGCCCCCGGGCGCGCGGGCAATGCGCCCGCGACGCCGGTTGAAGGTCAACCGCCGCCGCCGTCCGGGGGGCAGGAGGCGCAACCTGCGCCGTTCGGCGGAGGGGCCTTCTCGTTCCTCATCCTGGCGCTGCCGCTGCTGCTCATCTTCGTGATGACGCGGAGCCAGAAGAAGAAGCAGCAGCAGATCGAGTCGAACCTCAAGGTGGGCGACCGGGTCGTCACCCAGGCCGGGCTCCTCGGCAAGATCACCGACATCAGCCCGAACTCGGCCCGGGTGAAGCTGGAGATCGCCCCCGGCGTGAACGTGCAGATCCTGAAGAGCGTGATCCAGGGCCACGACCCGGGCGAGGTTGCGGCGGCGGACGCCAAGGTCGCCGACGCCGCGAAGGACAAGAAGTCGTAGGCCGGCGCTCGGCCCAACAGGAAGCTCTTTACCGCCCCTCGCGGCGCCCCACTCCATGCTCCTAAACATCTTCCAGTACGGGTTCGCCGGCGTCGCCGGTCTGTGCCTCCTCGGCGCGTGGCTCAGCCGTTCGCGGCGCAGCGTCTTCGCCTGGGCGGCGCTCTCCGCCGGCGCCGCCGCGTTCGCGGCCCACTACCAAGTGTTCTGGGCCCTCGCGACGTTCGGCCTGATGGTGCCGTGGGCGCTGCTCTGCACCGGGCCGTGGATCGATTTTGCGTGGCGGGCGAAGACGGGCTTCGTGCTGTTCCTCGCGCTCGGCGCCGCGCTCTGCATCTACCCGACCTACCACGACGAGCGGTTCGGCCGCCCCGATCACACCGGCGTCCCGTCGGAGGAGCTGTCGGAGCAGGAGACCCAGGCGAAGCGGGGAGAGCTCGGGTTCAGCCGCTTCCTGACCTCGAACATCCCGTTCCGGCTCGTGCGCGGGCTCGATCTGAAGGGCGGCCTCCGCCTGGTCTACACGGTCGACGTCGACGAGGCGATCAGCGACAAGCGCGACCGGTACTACGACGACCTGCGCGCGGCGCTCGCGACGTCGTTCGGGTTCCACGAGGGCGACAAGCCGCCGACGATCGAGGAGATGCAGAAGCTCCAGACGAAGCTCCGCATCGAGAAGTCGCGCGAGCAGGCCGACACGATTGTGATCACCTTCAACGACCCGGCGGACGCCGAGAAGATCAACAGCGATTTCCTCGCGAAGTTCCTCGGAGAGATGCAGCTCCAGCGCTCGGCGGACCGCAACGTCGCGAGATTCCGGATCCGCGACGAGGTCGCGAGCAGCATCCGCGAGCGCGCGGTGACGCAGGCCAAGGAGACGGTGCTCCGCCGCGTCGACGGCCTCGGCCTCAAGGAGGCGAGCGTCTCGGCGCGCGACGAGGACGTGATCATCGAGGTCCCCGGCGACGACGAGAGCTCCTTCAACACGATCCGCGAGATCATCAGCCAGACGGCGCGGCTCGAGTTCAAGATGGTCGACGACGACCAGGACTTCTTCGAGCCGATCGCGAAGAGCGCCAAGGAGGAGGATCTCCCGAAGGGCCTGACGTTCTCGATCGAGAACGCGCCGGTCGGCCCCGGGAAGACCAAGCCGGTCCACTTTGCCCGGATGGTGCGCGCCGAGCACGAGGAGCTGCGCGACACGCTGAAGCGGCTGCGCGAGTGGGTCGGGACGCTCCAGGTCCCGGCGGACAACGAGGTCGGCTACGGCAAGCTGTACGAGTACAACGAGGAGAAGGACGTCATCGAGGAGATCGGCTGGCGGACGTACTTCCTCTTCAGCAAGGCCGAGGTCACGGGCGACATGGTGCGCGACGCGCAGGCGCTCCCGGATCAGAGCGAGGGCGGCCTCGGCGGCTGGTACGTGTCGATGGAGTTCACCCCGACCGGCGCCGACCGGTTCGAGGACATCACCGGCCGGAACGTCAAGCGGCGGTTCGCCATCATCCTCGACGAGAAGGTCGAGAGCGCGCCGGTCATCCAGACGAAGATCGGCGGCGGCCGCGCGCAGATCACGATGGGCTCGCAGAACCCCGACCAGCAGCTCCAGGACGCGCGCAAGCTCGAGCTTGTGCTCCGGTCGGGCGCGCTGCCGGCCCCGATCTCCCCGTCGAACGAGCAGCGCATCGGCCCGTCGCTGGGCAAGGACGCCATCCAGCAGAGCATGAAGGGCGCGATCGCGAGCGGGCTGCTCGTGGTCGTGTTCATGGTGGTGATCTACAGCCGCGCCGGGCTCATCGCGGACGCCGCCGTCATCTTCAACCTCTTCCTGCAGATCGCGGTCCTCGCGATGTTCGGCGCGTCGATGACGCTGCCCGGCATCGCCGGCCTCGTGCTCACCATGGGCATCGCGGTCGACGCCAACGTGCTGATCAACGAGCGCATCCGGGAGGAGCTCAGGAACGGCAAGAGCCCGCGCGCCGCGGTCGACGTCGGCTACGACAAGGCGTTCAGCGCCATCCTCGACGGCCACGTGACCACGCTGATCTCCGGGCTCATCCTCGCGCAGTACGGCACCGGCCCGATCAAGGGCTTCGCGATCACGCTGATCGTCGGCATCGCCATCAGCTTGTTCACCGGGGTCGTGTGCACTCGCCTGATGTTCGACTGGGCCGTCCGCGGCCGGAAGATCAAGACGCTCTCGCTCGGCTGACAACGGGGCCGCGAGAGCGGATCTCCGACCTTTGAGGGAGAACGCGAGAGCGGTCTCCGATTGAGACACGACGATGGAACTCATCAAACCTGGCCGTCAGTTCGACTTCATGAGCAAGCGCTGGCTCTTCATCGGGCTCAGCGGGGTGCTGCTCCTCCTGTCGATCATCTCGTTCATCGTGCCGGGGCCGAAGCTCGGGACCGATTTCAAGGGCGGCACCGAGATCGAGGTCGCCTTCAAGGCTCCGGTCTCCAGCGCCGAGGTGCGCGAGGCCGTCTCGAAGTCGGGCTTCGACTCCCCGGACATCGTGTCCGTCGCGGACCAGTCCAACCCGAACCGCTACCTCATCCGGGTCCACGAGGTCTCCGCGCTGTCGGAGCCGCAGAAGGCGGCGGTGCGCGAGCGGATGTGCCTGGCGCCCGAGGACGGCTCCGTCCCAGAGGACCGCTGCCCGCAGGCGGTGCGCGCCACCGAGGTCAAGTTCAGCCCCGGCGGCGACAAGATCTCCGCCCGCTACGACGTCGCGCCCGACCTGGAGGGCCTCAAGAAGCAGCTCGAGGGCATCGAGGGGGTCGATCTCAGGCCCAGCGCGAACAACCCGCTCGTCGTGAGCGAGCGCGACAACAAGGTCGAGCTCTACCTGAAGTCCAAGGGCGACCAGCTGATGGACGGCCTCCGGGAGCACCTTGGCGCGGACAAGGTGCCCGACCAGGCGCTCCGGGTCGAGTGGATCGGGCCGAAGGCCGGCGCGCAGCTGCGGGACGCGGCCATCAAGAGCGTCCTCATCACGATCTTCTTCATCATGGCGTACATCGCGTTCCGGTTCGACATCCGGTTCGCGCCCGGCGGCATCCTCGCGCTGGTGCACGATGTCGGCATCGCGCTCGGCGCGATGGTGATCACGCAGCGGGAGATCACCCTCTCCACCGTCGCCGCGCTGCTCACGATCGTCGGCTACTCGATCACGGACACGGTCGTCGTCTACGACCGGATCCGCGAGAACCTGGGGAAGCACCGCGACATGAGCTTCGCCGCCGTCATCAACTTCTCGCTCTCCGAGATGCTCGGGCGCACCATCCTCGTGTCGTTCACGACGTTCCTGTCGCTCGTCATGTTCCTCTTCTACGGAACGGGCGTCATCCGGGACTTCGCGTTCACGCTCGTCGTCGGCATCGTCGTCGGGACGTACTCCTCCATCTACGTCGCCGCGCCGCTCACCGAGTGGATCGACCGCAAGTTCTTCGGCTCGAACTCCAGCAAGCGCAAGAAGGTCAACCGCGTCCGCACGCAGAAGCGCGCCGACGCGGTCGTCTGAGCGCCTCGCCGTGATCGCGGCCGCTCGCGCAGCCCGGACCCAGGCCGTGGACGCCGCCATGGCGCCGATGTACCGCCTCTGACGATGACGAGCACCTCCACGGAAGCCTGGAAGGAGCTCCCCGAGCGCGAGGCGCCGTCCCCCGCCTCGCGCGCGGCGCGGGACGGCGCGGGCGCGTCCGAGCGCATCGCGGACCCGGGCGAGGCGTCGCCCGAGGCGCTCGCGATGGCGCGCGAGCTCGGGCTGTCGATCACGGTGGCGGACATCCTGCACCGGGCGGGCCGGGCTCCTGACGAGGCGACCCGGCGCTTCCTCGATCCGCGGCTCTCGCACCTCACGCCGCCCGACGCCATGGCCGATCGCGAGGCGAGCGCCGACCGGATCGCGCGCGCCGTGCGCGCCGGCGAGCGGATCGCCGTCTTCGGCGACTACGACTGCGACGGGATCACCGCGACCGCCATCATGACGGGCGCGCTGCGCGCCCTCTCCGGCCAGGTCGTGCCGCTCCTCGCGACGCGCGCCGAGGGCAGCTACGGCCTCTCGGCGCCCGCGCTCGAGCGCGTGATGCGCGCCGGCCCCACGCTGCTCATCACGTGCGACTGCGGCTCCAGCGATCACGAGCGGCTGGCCGCCGCGCGCGCGGCCGGCATCGACTGCGTCGTCATCGACCACCACCTCGTGCCGGCCGAGCCGCTCCCCGCGCTCGCGTTCCTGAACCCGCACCGCGCCGACTGCGGCTTCCCGTACAAGGGGCTCGCGTCGTGCGGGCTCGCGCTCACGCTGCTCGCCGCCGTGCGCAAGAAGCTCGGCTCGTCGCTCGATCTCCGCCCCTACCTCGACCTCGTGGCCATCGGCACCGTCGCCGACGTCGCGCCGCTGACCGGTGACAACCGCGCGCTCGTGCGGGCCGGCCTCGGCGTGCTCCAGACCGGACCCCGGCCCGGGCTGCGCGCGCTCGCGGCGCTCGCCAACCTCGATCTCGGGCGCGGCGCCTCTGCCGAGGACGTCGCTTTCCGGATCGCGCCTCGCCTCAACGCGCCCGGCCGGCTCGGCGATCCCGACATCTCGCTGGAGCTCCTGCTCGCGCACGACAGCGTGACCGCCTCGGCGCTCGCCGCCACGGTGGAGCAGGCGCAGATGAAGCGGCGCGCCATCCAGGACGAGATGCTCGTGTCCGCGCTCGCCGAGATCGAGCGCGCCGGCTTCGAGCGGGATCCCGCGATCGTCATCGCGCGGGAGGGCTTTCACCCCGGCGTGGTCGGCATCGTCGCGGGCAGGGTCACCTCCCGCTTCGGCAAGCCCACGATCGTCATCGCCCTCGAGGGCGCGAAGGGGCGCGGCTCGGTCCGCGGTCCAGCCGGCGCGCGGCTCCACGACGCGCTCTCTCTTTGCCGCGCCGAGCTCGTCGGCTTCGGCGGCCACCAGGCGGCGGCCGGCGTCGAGGTGCGCGCCGACCGCGTCGAGGCGCTCCGGGCGGCGTGGTGCGACGCCTTCCGTGAGCAGGACCTCCCCGCCGCCTCGGCGCTCGCGGCCGCCCACGTCCGGCTCGACGATCGCGACGACCTGGCGGCCGTGGCGCGCGATCTCGAGAGGCTCGAGCCGTGCGGCGAGGGGAACCGCCCGGCGTACGTCCTCCTGCCGGGCGCGGCCGTGCGCTCGGCGAGGAACCTGAAGGGCCACCTCAAGCTGGAGCTCACCTTCGCCCGCCGCGAGATCTCGTGCTTCGGGTTCGAGCTGGGCGAGCTCGCGCCGCGGTTCACCGGCCGGAGCGTCGATGTGGTGGGCCGCCTGCGGCGCGACGCCTGGCGCGGCGGGGACGCCGTCGAGATCAGGATCGAGCATGTCGCCGCGGCCGACTGAGCGTTCGCGGCGGGCCTCGGCGGCGTGCTAGCGTGGGCGCGTGGCTGAGCCGCTGATCCGGTTCTCGCGTGTGCGCAAGGCCTTCGGTCCGAAGGTCATCTACCGCGACCTGAACCTCGATGTGTATCCGGGCGAGACGCTCACCATCATGGGCGGCTCGGGCGTCGGCAAGAGCGTCATGCTCAAGCTGCTCATCCGACTGCTCGACGTGGACGATGGATCTATCCAGTTCCACGGTGAAGAGATCACGCGCGTGAGCGAGGCGCGCATCTCCGGGGTGCGCCAGCGCATCGCGATGCTGTTCCAGGGGGGCGCCCTGTTCGACTCGATCTCGGTCGGCGGGAACGTCGCTTACGGTCTGCACGAGCACTTCCGCAAGGAGATGACCGAGGCGCAGATCGCCGACCGGGTGAACTGGGCGCTGTCGCTCGTCGGCCTGCCCGGTATCGAGCAGATGCGCCCGGGGGACCTGTCCGGCGGCATGAAGAAGCGCGTCGGCCTCGCGCGCGCCATCGCGGTGCAGCCCGAGGTGCTGCTCTACGACGAGCCGACGACGGGCCTCGATCCGATCAACACCGAGCGCATCAACCACCTCATCAAGGGGCTCAAGCAGGCCCTCAACGTCACGAGCATCGTGGTGACGCACGACATGAAGAGCGCGTTCTCGATCTCGGATCGGATGGCGATGATCTACCGCGGGGAGGTCATCGCGACCGGCACGCCGGACGAGTTCCGGGCGTCCAGAGATCCGCATGTCGCCGATTTCATCACCGGGACCGCCCCGGTGAATGAGGACGTCCAGACGCTTCTCGGCACGTGACGATCCCTCCAAGATCGCGCAAGATGCCCGTCTGCATGGGCAGAGCGCGTGATCTGAAGGTCGGACTCTTTGTGCTGGCGGGCCTTGTGATGTCCGCCGTCGTCATTTTCCTGATAGGCGACGAGCGGCGGCTCTTCGACGCCTCCGTCGAGTTCACGACGAACTTCGGCGATGTGCAGGGTCTGAAGCCGGGCGCGCCCATCCGCATGGGCGGCATCGACATCGGTCACGTCGCCGAGGTCGCCTACGGCCCGGACCCGAAGGACACAAAGATCTATGTGAAGCTCGAGGTCGTCGAGAGCGAGTCGAGCCGGATCAAGACCGACAGCGTGGCCCAGATCGCGAACAAGGGCCTGCTCGGCGACAAGATGCTGGAGCTCACGAAGGGGCAGAGCCCCGATTCGGTGCCGCCGGGGGGCCACATCCCGGGCGAGGTCCCGACCGACGTGATGGGGAAGGTGACCGGGATGGCCGAGAAGGCCGAGGCGACGCTCGACAACATCCAGAAGGTCTCGGAGAGCATCGCCGACGAGCGGCTGCACAAGGACCTCCGCGAGACGGTCGCCTCGGCGAACACGCTGATGAAGCAGGTGACCGAGGGGGAGGGGTATCCCCACCGCCTCCTGACCGATCCCGAGGAGGCCGAGCGCATCTCGCGCACCCTGCAGAGCCTCGACCGCGTCGGCACGGAGCTCGCGAGCACGCTGCGCGAGGTGAGGGGGGTCGTCTCGCGCGTCAAGGAGGGGCCGGGGTTCGCGCACGACGTCATCTACGGCGACGGCCCGCAGAAGCAGGTCCAGCAGTTCGGGAACGCCGCGGACGAGGTCGCCATGACGCTGCGGGGGATCCGCGAGAGCGACAGCCTCGCGCACGACGCGCTCTACGGCGGCAAGGGCGACGGCGCCGAGGCGCTCGCCAACGTCACGGCGATGACCGGCGACCTTCGGGCGATCGTGCACGACATGAGGGCGGGCAAGGGGACCCTCGGCGCGCTCCTCGTGGATCCGTCGATCTACGAGGACATGAAGAGCCTCCTCGGCAATGTGCAGCGCAACGACGTGCTCCGCGCGCTCGTGCGCTACTCGATCAAGCAGGACGAGCAGAAGCCTGCAGTCCAGGTCGGCGGCGCCACGCCGGCACCCTCTCCCTAGGGCCGCGCGTCAGGCGTCCGGCCGTGCGTGGCCGGGCTGCTGCGCCGCTTCGCGGCGGCTCGTTCGCCGGCTCTTCCGGGAGGCGTCGAGCGCCGCGCCTGTCGCGTGGCGCGCGACGCTCGGGGCGCACGGCGGCGGAGCCCGCGCGGCGCGAGGCACATCCGGGCCGCCTGCGCAACCGCCAGGGGGGTAGCGCCTTGCGTTGTTCCGGGCCCCCCTTTATTCCTCATTGTCCCCATGCCCACGAAGCTCGCTGACCGTCTGTCGGCCGTCGCGCCCAGTGCAACGCTCGCCATGGCGGCGAGGGCCGCGCGGCTCCGCGCCGAGGGACACGAGGTCTACTCCTTCGGCGTGGGCGAGCCGGACTTCGACACGCCCGAGCCGATTCGCAGCGCGGCGAAGGCCGCGCTCGACGCCGGCGCCACCCATTACACGGCCGTGTCCGGTACAGCCGAGCTGAAGTCGGCGATCTGCGCCGCGACCGAGCAGCACCGCGGATGGCGGCCGCTGCCGAGCCAGATCACCGTGAGCTGCGGCGCGAAGCATGCGCTGTTCAACCTCGCCGCCGCGCTCTTCGATCCGGGGGACGAGGTCGTCATCCCGGCGCCTTACTGGGTGAGCTATCCCGAGCAGGTGCGCCTGTTCGGCGCCACGCCGGTCATCGTCGAGACCACCGAGGCGACGGGCTTCCGCCTCACGGCGGACGCGCTCCAGGCCGCGCTGTCGCCGCGGGTGAAGGCGCTCGTCCTGTGCACGCCCTCGAACCCGACCGGCTCGGCGTACGCGGAGGAGCACCTGCTCCCGTTGGCCTCCGTGCTGCGGCGCCACGACTGCTGGATCATCATCGACGAGATCTACGCCGACCTCACGTACGACGGCTTCCAGCACGTGTCGCTCCCCGCGCTCGCGGAGGACCTCGCCCCGCGCGTGATCGTCGTCGACGGGGTCAGCAAGACCTTCGCCATGACCGGCTGGCGCGTCGGCTGGAGCATCGCGCCGACCGAGGTCGCGAGGGCGCTCGACGTGGTCCAGGGCCAGAGCACCACGAACGCAGCCGCCGTGTCCCAGGCCGCCGCCGTCGCCGCCCTGAACGGCCCGCGCGACGCTGTGTTCGCGATGCGCGCGGCCTTCGCCCGGCGGCGCTCGCTCATGGTCGAGGGCCTCAACGCGGTCCCAGGGGTGCGCTGCCGGATGCCGGAGGGGGCCTTCTACGCGTTCGCCGACGTACGGGGGCTCTGCGGGCGCTCTTTCCAGGGGAAGACGCTCGCGAGCGACGAGGACGTGGCGACGTGGATGCTGGAGCAAGCGCACGTGGCCGCGGTCGCCGGCACCCCCTTCGGTGCGCCCGGCTATCTTCGGTTCTCCTACGCCTGCGACGAGGACCACATCGACGCGGGCCTCGCCGCGCTCCGTCGCGCCGTCGCGGCGCTCGATTGACGGATCGCGGACCCCTGGGCCGACCCCCGGGGCGCGGCTTCGAAGCTGTGGCGCCGGCCTCGCCCGATCGAGGGCGCGACCGAGCAGGGGCGCGGTCGAGGGGGTGGGATCATTTGAACATGAAGGCGGGAAGGCGGGAAGAAAATCATGAATGATCTCCATGTCTTCTCGCCTTCCCGCCTTCATGTGAAACCTCTCTGGGCAAATGCCCCGCCACCCGGCCGAGCCTCTCGCCGGAGCCGTAAGGGGCGGCCCGCTGGCGCCCGGTTCGCCGAGCACCGCGAGGAAGTTCGCTGTCGGCAGCGAGTTCTTCTTGTCGAACGCCGATGTCTGGGTTAAAAGCGCCACGTCTTTCCGAAACGGCCGGGTGACAACCGGCTGGCATCGGGCGCATAACTCAGCGGTAGAGTGCGTCCTTCACACGGACGAAGTCGCAGGTTCAAGTCCTGCTGCGCCCACCCCGATTCGCCCCCCGCGCGAGCTGGTCCAACGCATCGAGTCGCCCGCGCGACGGTGCCGCCAGCGGCAGGCGCTGGGCAGCTGGGCCGATGCGTCGTGTCGAGCGTGGTGCGGCACGCGCCATGGGCCTCCCGTTCGCGCCGGGGGACGTGCCGTCGCGACCCGTCGCGCGTTGCCAGGCGACGCCCCTGGCTGTCGTCGCGACCTCGGCGACGACAAGGCCCGCAGGCCGACGCCCGTGTGCCCGAGGCGAGGCGCAGACGTCAGGGCGCAGGGGTCGCCGCGGGCGGGGTTGCTGCCGCCTTGTCGTTCTTGCGCCTCTCGATGACGCCGGCCGTGGCGCGCAGCTCCTTGGCGATGGCGCCGCACTTGATGCAGCGGCGCGCCCGCTGGCCCGCGCAGCGCTGCGGGGTGAGCAGCTGCTTGATGTAATGGAGCGAGCGGACATCGCCCTCCTCGCGCATCCTGGCGATCAGCGCCTTGGTGGGGCACCCCGTGAGCCGGCGCAGGTCGTCCGCGACGAGCAGCGCCGGCGACGCGAGCTGACGCACGCTGCTGTCGAGCAGCAGCGTGCTCGCGTGGTCCCTGGGCCAATCGCCGAACTTCGGCGCGGTCACCACCTCGTAGAGCAGGTCGGGCCCGCGGCCTCCCATGTGCTTGGCCATCAGATCGAGCGCCGTGAGGGCGACGTCCGGGGTGCCGTTCGCGGCCCTCAGGATGACCTGCTTGAGCTCGTCGTTCCCGGTCTCCTCGGGGGCGATCTCGAACAGCCGCGTCGCCGTGAGCAGCGCGGCCGCCACCGTCGACTTCTCGCGCCCTTGCGCGAGCGCGAGCGCCCGGAGGACCGCGGGGTCTTCCGGATACCGCTGCGCGAGCGCGCCGAGCGCAGCGACCCCCGTGGCCTGGGCGCGCTCGAGCTCCGCGGGCTGCGCGCGGGCGGGCTCCGCCTTCGCGGGGGCCTCGGGCTCCGCAGGATCGAGCGCGGCCGCCGGCTCGGGCGCCGGTACGCTGGCGCGGCCGCTGCCGCTGGGGGCGGCGGTCGGCACGGGTCTCCGCGCACCGCTGAGCTCCCCTTCGAGCACCGTCACGGCCGTCGGGTTGCGGAGCGCGACCGCGCCGCAGACGAGGCCGGTGGCGGCCAGCAGGCCCAGCGCGGCCAGGGGGGCGGCCGCCTTCGGGCGACCCAGCCCCGGCCCCGGTTCATCGACGTGACTGCCCGAGCCGCTCATTGCCGCCGCCTCTCCCGCGGGTGACCCACGGCCTCGTCCTCAACCGTAGGGATCGTCGTTCTTCGGCGGCTTCGGCGCGGCCGGCCTCGGCCTGGGCGCCGGCCTGGGCGCCGGCGTGGCCGCCGGCTTGGGGGCGGCGGGCTCTGGGGTCGCCGTGGGCGCTGCCGGCTCTGGGGTCGCCGTGGGCGCTGCCGGCTCGGCGGTCGCCGTGGGCGCCGCCGTCGCCTTGGTGGGGGCCTCGACGGTGGGCGTGGGTGTAGGCGCCGCAGTCACCTCGGGGGTCGCTGCGGGCGCAGCCGGCGCCGTGGGCGCGCTCGTGTCTGTTGCTGCGGGCACGAGCTCGGTCGGCCGTGGCTTCTCCTCCGGAACCTCGGGCTTCGCCGCGGGCTGCTCCGGCGCGGGCGCGGCCGGCGCGGGTGCGGTCGGCTTGGGGTCGCTCTGGCCGAACACGAGCCAAAGCGCGCCGCAGAGCGCCGCCGCGACAAGCAGGATCGTGAGCAGCCGTCCGGTTCCGCTGCTCTCCTCTTCCTGCGCGAGCGGGGCCTTGCCCGTGGCTGCGGCCTTGGCGGCGACCGCCTTGTCGTCCTTCGGCTTGGCGGCCACAGGCTTTGCCCTGGCCGGCTCGTCGGCCGCCTTCTCTTCCTGGCGCGCGGGCTTGCCGTGCAGCTCCTCGGCCGGCGTCCTGTCCGCCTCCTCCGCCGGCCTCTTCGCCGCGGAGACCTTGGCTGCTCTCGCCTCGGCCGCGGGTAGATCGTCCCGCGTTTCCCTCTCGTTCGCCAGCTGCGCGACCGCCGCGACCGGAACGGCCGCTGGCTCGGCCAGCGGCTTCGCCCGCTCCTGCTTCGGCACCGGCGCGGGCTCGGCCTTCTTCGGCGGGGTGGCGATGAGCGGCTCCTTGGACGCGCCGATCTCATCCAGCGAGCCGCCGGCCTCGGCGAGCGCCTGCTTCAGCAGCTCGGCCGCCTGCTTCATCATCGTCCGCTCGTCGGGCGGCGGCATCTCCTTCTCGGGGTTCGTCTGCGGGAAAAAGCCGCCGGCCTCCACGGGGTCGGCCTTCTTCATCGCGTCGCCCTTGCCCGCGTCGCCCTTCGAGGTCGCCCCGATCGAGCCGAGCCCCAGCATCGTCGACGCCCGCTTCACCTGCGCGGCCTTCGCGGCCGCAGTCTCGGCCTGCGGCGCGGGCGCCGTCGCCGTCGCCGTCGCCGCCGCGGGCTCCGGCGCCTCGTCGCCCAGGTCGGTGATGCCGGCCTCGAACGCCGATCCGGCGCCCTGCTGCGCGTCGACCAGGCGGGTGATGACGGCCTTGGACTTCTCGTCGATCTTGATGAACTTCACGCCCATGCCGGACGGGTGCGCGTCGCTCCCCTGCGCAGGCTCCCGCTTCCATACGACGCGACCGACGCCGGCGATGACGGCCTGCTCGTCCAGCAGACGGATCTCGAACTTGAGCAGCGTGCCGGCGGGGAAGGGCGACGGCGTCTTGATGAAGATGCCGCCCCGGCTCACGTCATGCGAGTGGTGCTCGATGAACTCGTCGACCGTGGCGCTCTTGTAGCGCACGGTCATCTGCAGCACCCTCGCTCGCGGATCTTTGCGTGTGTCCTGGGCCATCAGGGTAGAACTCCCGTCTACTTCGCGACTCGCTCCTGCGGATCTCGTCCGCATGTTACCCAAGGTTCGCCGCGAAGCCCAAAGGCTAACACGTGACGGTCGCTTTACCGAACGCGGCCATGGGCCACCGGGCGAGCACGCTGTTCGTGCGCGCGTGCTCGCGCCCGTGCCCCTGCGTTGCAGGGCTTGGTGAACCGAGCCTGTGCGCGCGCCTCTCGTGATATGTTCGCGCCGACTGGAGAATGCGCCGGGATGGCAGTCCGGGACCACTTTCGCGCTCATGCGCGGCGACGCGTCGATCTTGGGGCGACGCTGCGCGATAGGCAGTCGTTCGAGGAGCACGGCGTTCGCATCCGCGATCTGGGGCTGGGCGGCGCCGGCATCGAGCTGTCCGAGGCTCAGCTCGCGTCCGAGCTCCTGGATCCCGAGGCCTCGGTGACGCTCGAGGTCACCACCCCGAACCTCTGGGACCCGCTGAGCCTCCGCGGCCGGATCGCCTGGATCCGCCGCGGGCCGGCGGGGAGACCGGCCCGCGGGGGCGTTCGCTTCGAGCATCACGACGCCGGGGCGCTCTACGCGCTCTACCAGCTACTCGGCACCGAACGCTTCGACCTCTAGCGCCGGGGGGGGAACGGGGGAGGCTTGGCGTCGTGGCGGAGCGCGCCTGCGTGGCGAGAAGGTCGCTGCGGGGGCGGGAATGGCGCGGGGGGCTAGAGGGCGAAGACCGGGCCGATGGTGGGCGCTAGGACGAGGCCGAGCGTCGGCCACATCAGCATGACCTTCACCTCGGCGGACACACCGAAGTGCGGGGTGATGCCATAGACCACGCCGGCACCGGCCGCCGAGAAGTTCCGACCGGTGATCTGGTAGGCGTCGAGGTCCTCGACGAAACGGGTGTCCGACGGACACCTGTTGCTGCCGCTCCCCTCCTGCAGCGAGCCGTCCTCCCTCCGACGATCGCACACATCCACTGGCACCGAGGCGTTCACCTGGGCCAGACCAATGGGCGACAGGAACCCATACGGGCGGAATCCACCCTTCTCGACAATCCGATCTCCCAGGAGGAAGTACGTGGCGCGGAGCTCCCCGTGGAGCGGCAGGAAGCTGAGCGCCTGGAGATGCGGGTTCTGCGCCCCTCCCCACGACGTCGGCTCTTCCGCGGAGGTCGGCGAGCCGCCGAAGGCAAATCCAACCCGCACACCCACGAGCAGCGGCAGGCTCGCGAAGAGCTGCCGGTCGTAGGACAACATCACACGTCCGCCAGCGAGGCTCAGGCCACCCTTGACCCCGTTCGTTCCGGGGAGATCCGCCGGCTCGCCGTAGAACTGCTTGCCGTCGCTGCCCGGATAGAAGCAGGCGTAGGCGGCGTCGCTGCCCGAGCAGACGTAATCCGTGCCGCGCACGAGGAGCAGGTCGAGCCCACCCCAGAGGCCGATCACGTTGCGGTTGCCCTTGCCCTTGCCGCTGGCGGCTTCACCGCCCCCGCCTTCGGTCCCCTGCTCGCAGGTCCCGTTCAGGCAGACGAGCCCGGACTGGCACTCCACGGTCTCCTCGCAGGCCGAACCCCAGTCCTTGTCCCCACGCTCACCGCCGGCCTCGGGGCAACCGGGCAGGCCAGGGGGGCAATCCTCTTTCGCGGCGCACCGCTGTGGCGGCTCCTGGCCGGGGAGAGACGGCTCCTGATCGATCTCGTTCTTGATCGGCACCCGGTGCGGCGCCTGCATCGAACCGGCGGTGCCCACCGGGTCGCCCGCCTCGTCCCGCAGGATCACGAAATACCGGAGCTCGCCGGTCGTCGTGGCATCCTCGCAGGGGATCTCCGCCCCGAAGCCGCTCGCCATGCTCGTCATCTCGAGCGACTTCCACTTGGGCGAGCCGAACGGCTTGTACCGCACCGTCGCCTTGGACGCGTCGATCTCCTCCGGGATCTCGACATAGACGGGCACCGGCGTGTTCACCGCCTGCTCCGCCACCGGCGTGTGCGGAACATCCCCCGCGGCGGCCTTCGCGGGCCTGCCGCCCTCGCGCTGCGCCTCTTTCTGGGCGTCCTTGAACGCCTGGGCCAGCTCGGTCGTCGTCAGCGCGTCGATGAGCGCCGCCTTCGGGTCGGCCCGGAGCGCCAGCACGAACTCCGCCTTGGCCTGATCCAGCTTGTCGCCGCCGCCGTACACCGTGCCGAGCGCGATGTGCAGCTTGCCGATCACCGGCTTCGAGCACGCGCTCTTCGCGCACTTCTTCAGGGCGTCTTTGAGCTTCTTCTCCGCCTTGTCGAACTCGACAGAGAGATAGTCGTCGTCCATCGCCTGGTTGTGCAGCTTCATCGCCTCCGCGTCCCTCTCACCGGCGGCGCTGGCCGCCGCCGGCGCGCCGAGGACGAGCAGCGAAGTCAGTGCGAACGCGAGGCGAGCGCGGCGTGAGCGACAAAGAGACACGGGTTCGAACCTCCAGGAAATGCTGGGGAGAAGCTCTTGCTTTTCAGGATCCGAGCCGGGTCCCCGGCTCCAGGACGGCGCGGTCGAGATCGCGCGTACCCCGACACGCCGGGCGGCGCGCCAGCAGCTGCTTGACTACTGCGCGCCACCTTCCGTGCGGACGAACTGCACGCGCCGGTTCAGGGCGCGGTTCTGATCGGACGTGTTCGGCACGATCGGCTGCTCCATCCCGTAGCCCTTCGACGTCAGCCGGGCCTCGTCGACCCCCTTGGCCACGAGGTACTTCTTCACCGAGGCCGCGCGCCGATCCGACAGCTTCTTGTTGTACGCCGCGGCGCCCTTGTTGTCGGTATGCCCCTGGATCTCGATCCTGATCTTCGGGTTCTGCTGGAGGACCTCCACCACGGCGTCGAGGATCGGGAAGCTCTCGGGCCGGATCTTGTCCCTGTCGAACTCGAAGTGGATCTGCTGCGTGATCTTGATCTCCTTCTCGGTGACGATGACCAGGCTCGGCTTCTTCGGGCAGCCCGGCTTGTCCCCGCCGACCACGCCTGGCTCGTTCGGGCACTGGTCCTCGAGATCGACCACCGTGTCCTGGTCGTTGTCCGGCTCCGGGCAGCCGTCGGCGTCCTCGTAGCCGTCCGGGTCCTCCGGCTCGTTCATGCAGTTCTTGCCGGTGCTGTCCTTGTCGTTCAGGTCGGGGACCGTATCGAGATCGTTGTCGAGCTCGGGGCAGCCGTCCTCGTCGAGGTAGCCGTCCTTGTCCTCGGGCAGGAGCACGCAGCTGTCCTTGCCGTCCGTGATGCCGTCGCCGTCGGTGTCCGGATCGTCCGGGCAGCCGTCGTCGTCCTGGAAGCCGTTCCACGTCTCGGCGTCGCAGGGGCACTTCTTGTCCTGCGGATCGAGCAGCCCGTCGCCGTCGCAGTCGCCGGGCGTGGGCGGCGCCTCCTCGATGAACCCGCGCTCGGCGCACTTCTGCGGCGGCGAGAGATCGTAGGCGGCGTGCGTGTTCGCCTTCGCGATGTCGAGGTGCTCCTTGGCGCGGGCGAAGAAGCCCTGATCGAGCTCGACCTTGGCGAACGACAGGTGCGACTTCGCCATCGCCAGCTCGCGCGGCGCGCAGCGGAGCGCGCCGTTGCGCTCCGCCTGCTTCGCGATGGTGCTCAGCGCCTCGATGTCGCCGCGCATGACCGGCACCTGCGCGCACGAGAGCGCGGACCCCGCGATCATCACGACGGCGATGGCGCCGGCGCCGGCGCGACGAGCGCGGTGGGAAGGTCGACGCTTCATCCGAATGCTCATCGACCCGCGCCCTCGTGTGCCTGCTTCGCCAGGGTGATCGCCTTGTCCGCGTACTCCTCCGCGACGTCGGCGAAGTCGATCGCGTCGCCGTAGTCGGCGGCCGCGGCCTCCTCGCGCGCCTTCCAGAGGTGCTCTCGCGCGGTGTAGTACTCGTACGGGGCGTACTTCGCCGCGCCGAGCGCCTCCGCCGTCTCGAGCTTGCTCGAGGCCGAGTTCGCGGTGAATGCGTAGATGGCGCCGCCGCAGCCGCTCGTGAGAGCGGCCGCGAGCACCATGCCCGCGCCTGAAATCCAAATCCCGAATCGCCGCCCGTGCGTCGTCACGATCGCGTTCTTTCTGGAGCGGGCCCTTGGACCGTCCGCCCGGTCGTCGCGACGCTATCAAGGGCGCTCGGCGCGCGTCAACCGGCTCGGGAAAAGGAGAGGAGGTTAGAGCTTCCGGTAGACGCCCACGACCACGCCGAGGAGCATCGCGGGCTTGAAATCGCTCGCCCGGACCAGGATGGGCGCCATCGCCGCGTTGGCCGGCTGGAAGCGCACGTAGTCCTTCTCGGGGAAGAAATATTTCACGGTCGCCTCGTCGCCGATCAGCGCCACCACGATGTCGCCGCGCTGCGCGGTGAGCTGCCGGCGCACGAAGATGTAGTCGCCGCTGAAGATGCCCGCCTCGATCATCGAGTCGCCCGTGACGCGCAGGCCGAACACCTCGCGCCCGCCGCGCACGAGCGTCCGCTCGATCCGGACCGTATCGAGGACGTGCTCCTCGGCGAGGAGCGGCAGGCCCGCGGCGATCCGGCCGACGACCGCGATTTCGACGAGAGAGTCGTCCTGGTCGTTCGCAGGGGCGTCGTTGCCGCCGGCCACCAGCGCGCCGCGGAGCTCGGCGCCGCCGTTCGTGCCGCCGCCGTCGAGGTCGCGCGGCCGGAGGGCGCGCGACTTCATGTCCTCGCGGGTGAGGTAGCCCTTGCGCTCGAGCGCCCGGAGATGATCGTTCACCCCGTTCGTCGAGCGGATCCCCATATGCGCGCCGATCTCACGGAGCGTCGGCGGGTACCCGCGCTCGGTGATCGACTGCCGGATATAGTGAAGCACCTGCTGTTGCCGCTCGGTGAGCCCCTGCATCGGGCGGAACCTACTGAACGGTTGGGTAGATGTCAAAAAAGTGTGGAGGTCTCTCTCCACAGGGCCGAATTTGCCGCGATCTTCGGGGAGCCGGCGCGGCGCGCGGGCGCGGGTGACCCCGTGGCGGCGGCCGCGCGGTGAGCCGGGGGGCGCGTCGAGCGTGCAGGGTGAACCGAAGGGCAGGGGCCTCGGATCACGTCGGCTTCAGGTCGGCTTCGGGAGGTTGTTCCGCGAGCTCATGGCCTGGCGGGGCTCGAGCATCGCCCGGATCTCGTCTGCGTCGGTGGCGGCGGCGAACATCTCCTCCAGCGTGATCATCCGGCGCTGGTAGAGGGAGATGAGCGACTGCGCCATCGTCTGCATGCCGCTGCCGGACTGGCCCACCTGCATCTGCGAGTAGATCTGGTGGAGCTTGTCCTCCCGGATGAGGTTCCGGATCGCGGCGTTCGGGATCATGACCTCCATCGACATGACGCGCCCCGGGCCGTTCGCGCGCGGCAGGAGCAGCTGCGTCATCACGGCGACGAGCGTGAACGACAGCTGCTGGCGCACCTGCGACTGCTGGTGCGGCGGGAAGACGTCGATGATGCGGTTGATCGTCGAGATCGCCGAGTTCGTGTGGAGCGTGGCGAACACGAGGTGGCCCGTCTCGGCGATCGTCAGCGCCGACTCGACCGTCTCCAGGTCGCGCATCTCGCCGACGAGCACGACGTCCGGATCCTGACGCAGGGCGTAACGCAGGGCGTCCTTGAACGAGGCGGTGTCGGAGCCGATCTCGCGCTGGTTCACGAGCGAGAGCTTGTGCGGGTGCAGGTACTCGATCGGATCCTCGATCGTGAGGATGTGGAGGCGCTGCTCGGAGTTGATCTTGTCGATGATGCTCGCGAGCGTGGTCGTCTTGCCCGAGCCGGTCGGGCCGGTCACGAGCACGAGGCCGCGGGGCTTGGCGGTGATGTCGAGCACGACCGGCGGCAGGCCCAGCTCGTCGAAGTTCATGATCCGGAAGGGGATCTGCCGGAAGGCGGCCGCCACGGCGCCGCGCTGCATGTAGATGTTCGCGCGGAAGCGGGCGAGCCCCTTCATGCCGAACGACAGATCGAGCTCGCTGCGCTGCTCGAACGTCGCCACCTGCTCCTCGTTCAGCACCGAGTAGCAGAGCTGCTTCGTGTCGCTCGGCATCAGCGGCGGGAGCTTGAGCGGCACCACCGTGCCGTCGATGCGCAGGAGCGGCGGCGTGCCGCTCGTGATGTGCATGTCGCTCGCGCCCTTCTCCACCATCGCGCGGAGGAGCTGCTGGAGCGTGTACCTGAGGCCCTCCTGCTGTCCGACAAGCTCGGTGGTCATGCGCTAGTCCCCCATCGTCACGCGGCCGACCTCCTCGGTCGTGGTGACGCCTGCCAGCACCTTCTCGATCCCGCTCATCCGGAGCGTCAGCATCCCGCCCTTGATGGCCGCGGCCTTGAGCTCGGCCGTGGACGCGCCCTGGAGGACCATCTCCTTCAGCGAGTCGGTGAAGCGCATGACCTCGTAGAGCGCGACGCGGCCCTTGTAGCCGGAGCCGTTGCACGTCTTGCAGCCCCCGCCGCGGACGAGCTCCGCGCGCGCCACCTGCTGCTCGGTGAAGCCGAAGTCGAGGAGCACCGACGAGTCCAGGCGCAGCGGGACGCGGCAGTCGGTGCAGATCTTGCGCGCGAGGCGCTGGGCGAGCACGAGGTTCACGCTGGCGGTGATGAGGAACGGCTCGACGCCCATGTTGAGCAGGCGCGAGATCGTCGAGGGCGCGTCGTTCGTGTGCAGCGTCGAGAGCACGAGGTGGCCGGTGAGCGCCGCCTTGACGGCGATCTCGGCGGTCTCGAAGTCGCGGATCTCGCCGACCATGATGATGTCCGGGTCCTGCCGGAGGAAGGAGCGCAGCGACATCGCGAAGTTGAGCCCGATCTCGTCGTGCATCTGCACCTGGTTGATGCCGTGCAGGTTGTACTCGACCGGATCCTCGGCGGTGCTGATGTTCGAGCCGATCTGGTTCAGGTCCGAGAGCGCCGAGTAGAGCGTCGTCGTCTTGCCGGAGCCGGTCGGGCCGGTGACGAGGACCATGCCCCACGGCTGGCCGATCGCCCACTTGAAGTCCCCGAGCGGCTTCGGGTCGAAGCCGAGCTTCGCCATGTCGAGCTGCAGGTTCCCCTTGTCGAGGAGGCGGAGGACGATCTTCTCGCCCCAGATCGTCGGGAGCACGGAGACGCGGAAGTCCATCTCCCGGCCCCGGCCCATCTTCAGCTTGATGCGGCCGTCCTGCGGGAGCCTCCGCTCGGCGATGTCGAGCGAGCTCATGATCTTGAGGCGGCTCGCGATCGCGTTCTTCAACTTGATCGGCGGCTGCATCTCCTCCATCAGCACGCCGTCGATGCGGTAGCGGACGCGGAGCTTCTTCTCGTACGGCTCGACGTGGATGTCGCTCGCGCCCTTCTTGATGGCGTTCAGGAGGATCGCGTTGACGAGCCGGACCACGGGCGCGCCCTCGGCCGCCTTCTCCAGCTCGAGGACGTTCAGGTCGTCGGCCTCGACCTGGAAGCCGACCTCCTCCTCCCCGAACTCGCTCAGCACCTCGTCGTAGGAGGGCCCGACGTTGTAGGAGCGCTCGATCGCCTCCGTGATGCCCGTCTCGGACGCGACGACGGGCTCGACGTTGAAGCCCGTGAGGAACTTGATGTCGTCGATGGCGTGGAGGTTCGTCGGATCGGCCATCGCCACGACGAGCGCCGTCCCCGACCGGGAGATCGGGATGATCTTGTGCTTCTCGCAGACGTCCCGCGAGACGAGGCGCGAGACCTCCGCGTCGATCTCGTACTCGTCGAGGGCGACGGCCGGGACGCGGTACTGCGTCGAGAGGAAGCTCGTGATCTCGCCGTCGGAGATGTACCCGAGCTTGGCGAGGGCGTAGCCGAGGTTCTGACCTGTCTTGCGCTGCTCCTCCTGGGCTTGCCTGAGCTGCTGGAGGCTGATGAGCTTTTCGCGGACGAGCAGTTCGCCGAGGCGGTTGGTGGTCGACATCGAGGCCGCAAATCCTGCGGGTGGCGAGGGAGGGAGTCAACGCTGGCGGTTGGGGCCGGCGCGCATCAAGGGTAGGATGGGGGCTGGTGGTGAGGATGGCGCTGCGTGAGTCTCTTTGAGTGGTTCGGGCTCAAGCGGGGGGACAGCCGGCGCCGGGCGGCAGAGGCCAGGGAGCTCGCCGGCGATCTCGCGGGGGCGGTCGAGCTGTATCTCGAGGCCGGGATGCCGGACGACGCCGCCCGGGTCCTGCTCCTCCGCGCCGACGCCGAGCGGAGCGTCGAGAAGCGGATCGCCTTCTGCGCGTCGGCGTTCCGCACGGCGGAGAGCCCCGAGCTGAAGCGCGCGGCGCTCGGGCGCAAGGCGATGCTCGCGTTCGATCTGGTGCGCGCGCGGGAGGCGAGCGCGATGCGGAGCGAGGTGCTGGCGGTCGCGCGCGAGCTCGAGGCGGCGGGTGAGCTCGAGCGAGCGGCGGACGCGTACGCCCTGGTCGGCGACGCCGAGTCGGAGACGCGCGTGCTGGCCGCGGCGGGCGCGATCGACCGGCTCGAGGAGCGGCTCCGCGTCTCGATGACGACCGAGAGGGACCAGCGCGAGCTCGCGGCGGCGCTGACGAGGATCGCGGATCTCGACCGGATGGCCGAGCGCCGCGAGGCGATCGCGGTGGCCGAGGCGTGGGTCGGCGGGGGCCGCGGCGGTGAGCAGGTGGCCGACGCGCTGCGCGCGATCCGGGCGCGGCTCCTCGCGGGGCCGCTCCTCTCGATCGAGCTCGGCGGCGCCCTCGTGCGGTGCGCCCTCGGTGACGAGGTCACGATCGGCCGCGGCGAGGCGACCCTCGTCATCGCGTCCCGCGCCGTCAGCAGGACGCACGTGCGGATCCGGCGCGGCCCGTCCGGCATCGAGGTCGAAGATCTGGGGACGCGCAACGGCACGACGCTGGCCGGCGCGCGGCTCACGACGCCGCTGCCCGTCGGCCGCGGCGTGCAGATCCTGCTCGGCGGGGAGGTGCCGTGCGCGATCGCGCCCGGGATCGGGCAGGGCTGCGTGGTGGAGATCGCGGGCGAGCGCTTCACGGCGCCGCTCGGCGATCTGCCGGTCGGGCCGTGGCGGCTCCGCCTCGATCGGGCGGGCGCTTCGGCGTTCGTCGCGCTGAAGACGCCGCCGGGGGCGCCGCCGCCGTTCCTCGGCGACTACCAGCTCGCGCCGTCCGTCGAGCTCTGCGCGGGCGACGCGATCGCCGCGTCGCGCGGCGGGACGCCGGTCTTCCGGCTGCCCGCGGCGGGCCAGGCCGCGTCGATGCGGCGCGACGGCGGCGCGGAGGGCGGGCCGGCATGAGCCTGTGGCGGCGGCTCAAGGAGCGGCTCGGCGGCGGCGGCGCGGCGGAGGGCGGCGCGCCGCCGCCCGGCGGCGCTGCGCCGGACGCGCCGGACGCCGAGCGCGGCGCGCACCCGGCGCGGCCGGCGGCGGACACGCGGGGGCGCGCGACGCGCGAGGACGGCGGCGACGACATCGCGCGCCTGCGGAGCTCCGGCAGGCGGGACGCGCCCTCGACGGACGAGGTGATCGCGATCCTGCGGCGCGCGCGCGGGACGCTGCGGGAGGCCGAGGCCGTGGCGCACCTCGTGGCGGCGATGGCAGAGCGGGTGCTGCCGGATCCGATCCGGGTGGCGTGCGCCGACCTGCTCGCGGCCCGGGGCGACGAGCTGGGCGCGCTCTCCGTGCTCGAGGGCGCCGCGTCGCGCGAGCGCGGCGGCGCGTCGCGCGCGCAGCCGGTGTCCTCGACCGAGGGGCTCGTCCTCGCGGCCGACCTCTACGCGTCTCTGGGGCAGCTCCCGCGGGCGGTCGGCGCGATCGAGCGGGTGCTCGCCCGGGAGATCGACGCGCCCGGCGCGCGCGAGCGCCACCACCGCTGGCGGTCGGCGCTCGGCGCGGAGCGGCCCGCGGCGGCCCGCGTGGAGGACGTGACCGTCGTCGCGCCCTCGGCGGGCAAGACCCCGTTCCGCCTGCTCCGCGAGGTGGCGCGCGGCGGCGCCGGCGCCGTCTACGAGGCCGAGGACGAGGTGCTCGGCCGGCGCGTCGGGTTCAAGGTCTACCACGGGCGCGGCGGCGACCGGTCGCACCTGACCCGCGAGGTGCGGCTCGTCGCGGCGCTCGCGGGCCCCGGCGTGGTGCGGGTGTTCGACGCGGACCCCGACGAGGGGTGGATCGCGCTCGAGTGGATCCCGCGCGGCTCGGTCCGGGACGTGCTTCGCGCCGGCGACGCGGCGGCGCTCGCGCCCGTCGCGCGGTGGGCGCGCGCGCTCGCCCGCGCGCTCGCCCGCATCCATGAGCGCGGCTACGTCCACGCCGACGTCAAGCCGGCCAACGTGCTCCTGCGCACCCTCGCCGAGCCCGTGCTCAGCGACTTCGGGCTGGCCCGGCCCCGCGGCGCGCCGTCGGCCGGCGGCAGCCCGGGGTACGTCTCGCCGGAGCGGCTCGCCGGGCGGCCGAGCGACCCGCGCGATGATATCTATGGCTACGGCCGCGTGCTCGAGGACGTCCTCGTGCGTCTCGAGCCGCTCGGGGGCGAGGGGCTGGCTCCCTGGAAGGAGGTCTCGCTGCGGTGCCTCGGCCGGGACGACGAGCGGCCGCAGGACGGCGCGGCGCTCGTCCGGGCCGTCTGCTGAGCTCCGCGACGCCTCAGCACGTGTCGAGGCAGCGCGTGTACCGATCGCGCGCGGCCGCGTCCGTTCCGTCGAACGCGCCGCAGGGCACCTCCGCGGCGCAGGCCGACGCGCAACGGACGGGGCCCTCGCACGACGCCTCGCTGGAGAGGTCGCTGCCCGGGAAGCCGCACTCCTCCATGTGGTCTTCGGCCTCGTCGCACGCGCCCCCACAGCCCGAGGCGAGGGCGACCGCGAGCGCGAATGACGCAGCGCGAGCTCCTCCGGAGCTGCCGGGTACTTCCGTCCACCAACGACCCCTGCCTTTGCTCATGCGTGCTCTCTCCCGGCGGGTTGTCTCGTACGGGGGGACCTTGCGCCGCGTCGGAGTTGCACGCCGGGTGGCAACCTTCTTCGCTTCGGGCGCGGCCCTGGGTAGATTGCTCGCCTGCATGCGCGTACGCAACGAGGAGAGGGCGCCCTGATGCGCTTGGCGGTCGTCGCCACGCCCAGCTTGCACCGCGATCAGCGGCCGGCGCCCGGCTCGCTGGACGGTGATCTCATCCGGGCCCGCCTCTCGCTGGACGACGCGGGCTTCCGGGTGATCGACGTCGATCCCGCGCGGGATCTCGCGGAGCAGCTCGACGCGCTGTTCGACGAGCTCGTCGCGACGCGGCAGACCCTTGTCGACGCGGAGGACGCCGCGCGCGACGAGGCCTCCACCCTGTTCCTCTTCTACGCCTCCTGCGCGGTGGCGCTGTCGCCGGACGGGGAGCTCTTCCTCTGCCTCGACCCCGAGAACCCCGGCGTGGGTGACGCGCTGGGCGACATCGCCGCGGTGTTCCGCGATCGCGCGCGCGGCGAGGTGCTCTTCGTCCTCGAGTGCCACCACGGCCCCGGGGCGACCTCGCGCGCCGTCGTCACCGCCGCGGAGCAGGCGGCGGCGTCCCCCGTGACGGGGGTCGAGCTCCTCGTCTCGGCGCACCCGATCGGATCGCTCGACGCCGACCTGCCGTCGGTGTTCACCCGCGCCTTCGTCGAGCACCTCGACGAGGCCGATCTGGAGAGGGGCCTCACCGCGGAGGAGATCTTCCGCCGCGTGCAGGAGAACCCCGGCCTCGCCGGCGCCATCCCTTGCTTCGCGCGGATGGACGGGCGGGGTTCGTTCGCGGTGCTCGTCCCGCGCGGCGGCGCTCCGGGCAGGCGCCTGCGGAGGGAGCCCGAGGCTGCGCTGCTCGAGAGCGCGGGCGAAGGCGGCGCCGCCACCACGCCTGCGCCCGCGCCGGACGACCCTGTCGCGCAGTACCTCGTGGCCGGCGACACGCTCGCCGCCGCGTCGGACCTCGACGGGGCGCTCACGGCGTACAAGAAGGCGCTCGCGCTCGTCGGGGTCGTGCAGCGGGATGCGCGCGCGGAGGTGCACCTGCGCATCGCCCACGCGCGGTGGCGCCAGGAGCGGCACCGCGAGGCGATCGAGGGCTTCGAGAAGGCGCTGGCGCTCGCGCCCGAGCACCGGCCCGCGCTCGAGGCGCTTGTCGAGCTCCACCTCGCCGAGCGGGACTTCGCCAGGCTGCGCACCGCGGAGGAGCGGCTGCTCACGCGCGTCGAGGGGGACGCCGATCGCTTCGCGCTCCTCGTCCGGTTCGCCGAGCACTGGGAGATCGTCGCCGGGGATCCGGAGCGGGCGCAGCAGCTCCTGGAGCGGGCGAGGGAGCTCGACCCGGACGACGCCGCGGTCCTGCGCAGCCTGGGCCGGCTCTACCAGGCGGCGGGCGACCTCGCGGCGTCGCTCGACGCGCGCCGCTGCCTCGCCGAGCTCGTTCCGGACCCGCGTCAGAGGGCGGTCGCGCTCCTGGAGCTCGCGCGCGCCGCGATACAGGGCGAGGCCCGGGCCACCTTGACCGAGGTCACGCGCGAGCAGGATGGAATCGATCTGCTCGAGCGCGCGCTCGACGCCGATCCCACGTTCCTCGATCCGCTCGCGCTGATCGCGATCCTCCTCTCGGCGCGGCAGGAGTGGGGCGAGCTCGAGCTCGCGTACCGGCGCATGCTCGACCGGGCGCAGCGCATCCCCGGCCTGCGCGTCCGGAGCGATGTCACCTGGGAGCTGTGCCGCCGCCTCGGCATGCTCTTCCGCGACCACCTCGAGGACCCCAGCTCCGCGCTGGAGGCGTTCGAGGGCGCGGTGGCCGAGCGGCCGGACGACGTCCCGGGGCGGCTCAGCGCGGCGTCGCTCGCGCGGAGCGCCGGCCGGATCGAGCGCGCGGCCGCGCACCTCCAGGCCGCGGCGGTGCTCGACCCGGGCAACGTCCAGGTGTTTCACGACCTGTTCGACACCTTCCAGAAGCTGAGGCGCGTCGACCAGGCCTGGGCCGCGGCGAGCGTGGCCGTTTACCTCGGCGCCGCCGAGGAGCGGGAGCGCTTCATCTTCGAGGAGCACCGGCCCGCGGGCCTCGTGCAGCCCGCGCGCGGGCTGGGCCCCGGGAGCTGGGATCTCCTGCGCGCGGCCGATCGCGATCGCGCGCTCGAGGAGATCCTCGCGTCGGTCGCCGACGCGGCGATCCGCGCGCGGTTCGCCCAGCGCGCACGGGAGAAGAAGGCCCCCCACGTCGATCCGGCCGCGCGCGCCGACGCGGAGCGGAACGCGGCGGGCGTGGTGCGCCTGTTCTCGTGGGCGAGCCGGTGCCTCGGGATCGCCGCGCCGGCGGTCTATCTCCGCAAGGACGCGCCGATCGTGGTCGCGGCCGTGACGGTCGAGGAGCCGAGCGTCCTGGTCGGCGGCGAGGCGCTTCGCGGGCGGACGGCCGCCGAGCTCGCGTTCCTGGTGGGCAGCCACGTCGCGTACCACGTCGGCCCGCACCGGCTGCTCCTCCATTTCCCCTCGCTCGAGGAGCTCGGTGTCTGTCTTGCTGCGGCGGTCAAGGTGGCGCGGCCGTCGGAGCCTGTTCCTGCCGAGCTCGAGGGCGCGGTGCTCGCGCTGATGCCCCTGCTCGACGAGCGGCTGACGGAGCGCGAGCGTGACGCGCTGGAGGCCGCGGTGTTCGAGCTTTACGAGATCCGCGCGCCGCTGGATCTCGCCCACTGGGCGGGCTCGGTGGAGCGGTGCGCTGCCCGGGTCGGCTACCTGCTGACCGGCGAGCTCTCGGTCGCGGCGTCGTCGCTCTCGCGCGGGGATGCGCCTGGCGTGCTGACGGCGGAGGAGAAGATCGGCGATCTCCTCTCGTTCACCGTCTCGGACGCCTATCACGCGTTGCGCGAGGAGCTCGGCGTCGCGATCGAGCCGTAGCTCCGCGGGGCAGAGGTCCTTCCCGAGCCCCGCCGCTATTCGGAGCGCGGCCGAGGCGCGTTCACTCCTTGCCCTGGAGGTAGGCGAGGTACGCATCGTGGCGCGGCGGTCGGCCGAGGAAGCGGGCGACGAGATCGCTTGCCTCGACGCCGCCTCCCTTGGCGAGCACCTCGTCGCGGAAGGCGCGTGCGACGACGGGGTTGAGCAGGCCCTCCTGCTTGAAGCGGGTGAGCACGTCGCGCGAGAGCGACAGGGCCCACTGGTAGCCGTAATAGCCGGCGTCGTACGTGATGAGGTGCCCGAAGCTCGACTGCAGGTGCGTCCCCTTCACGAAGGCGAAGGACTCGTTCGCGCGCTGCGCCTGCGCCACGACCAGGGTCGTATCGAAGCCCGGCTCGCGGGAGTGGAGCTCCAGGTCGATCGACGCGAGGGTGAGCTGCCGCTGCGTCGCGAGCGCTCGCCCGAAGCCCCGCGCGCGGGTCATCGCCTGGAAGAGATCGTCCGGGATCTTCTCGCCGGTCGCGTGGTGCTTCGCGAACAGATCGAGCACCTCGCGCGACCACGCCCACTCCTCGAACATCTGGCTCGGCGCCTCGACGAAGTCGCGGACGGTCGCGGTCCCCGAGTAGGAGGCCAGCTCGGAGCGCGTGAGGAGGTGGTGCAGCACGTGCCCGAACTCGTGGAAGAACGTCACCACGTCCTCGTGGGACATGAGCGCCGGCTGCGCCCCCGGCTTCGGGAAGTTGCACTCCAGCGCCGCGACGGGGGTCTGCCACGAACCGTCGTCGAGCAGCTTTGCCGTCCGCACGGCGAACATCGCCGCGTGCTTGTACTTGTCGGGCCTGCTGTAGAGGTCGAGGTAGAACTTCCCGATCGCCTTGCCCTCGGAGCGCACCTCGTACGCGGTCACGTCGGGGTGCCAGGCCTTGGCGGGGACCTCCTTGTACTCGACCCCGTACATCCGCGCCGTGATGTCCATGAGCCCCTGTTTCAGCGCGCCGATCTCGAGGTAGTCCGAGAGCGCCTGCGAGTTGAACTGGTACTTGGACGCGCGGACCCGATCCTCGAGGAAGTAGCGCTCGGAGGGCGGGAGCCTGTCGGTGGGCTTGCCTCCGAGCCGCACGTGCTCCTTCATCAGCTCCGCGAACTCGGCCTTGGCGGGCTCCTTCAGCGCGGTCTTGACCTGGTCGAGGAAGGCGCGCACGGCGCCGCTCGTCTTGGCCATCCGCGGCTCGATGGCGTAGTCGGCCCAGCTCTTGTAGCCGAGCATCTTCGCCTTCTCGGAGCGGAGCGCGAGGAGGCGATCGAGCAGCTTCACGTTCTTCTCGCCGCCGCGGTTGGTGAACAGAACGTAGAGATCGAGCGCGGCCTTGCGGTCCTTCGCGTAGGTGACGAACGGGAAGAAGTCGGGGTAGTCGGTGCCGATCTCGACCTTGCCGTTCGCCGTGGGCGGGTGCTTCGCCACGTACTCCTTGGGCAGCCCCTGGAGCGAGGCGGGCGCGATCTCGATCGAGGCGGTCGACGCGGACAGGTTCGCCATGAACTCCTGTCCGATGCGGGTGATTTGCTCGTTCACGTCGCGGAGGCGCTGCTGCCGGTCGGGCGGCAGCGACAGCCCGTTGCGTCGGAAGTCGCGGAGGACGTCGGAGAGGAGCCGGGCACGCTCTCCTTTCAGCGTCTCGCGCGCCTCGCCCGTCTCGGCGTATGCCTTGATGACGGCGGCGAGATCGGCGTCCAGCCACATCGCGGTCGTGAACCTGTCGACCTTCGGCTCGCAGAGCCTGGCGGCCTCTCGCACGGCCGCGTCCGGGTGCGCGACCCCCATCAGGTACGGGAAGTCGCCCGCGGTGTTCACCTCGAGCACGGCGTCGTCGAACCGCCGGAGGGTCGCGGGGTAGGTGAGCTTCTCCGGCGGCGCGTCGCGGAGCGCCCTGATCGCGTCGAGGTGCTCCTGTGCCGCGCGCAGGTGATCGTCGCAGAGCTGCTTCACCCCGCTCGCGGTGATCCCGTGCGGCACGGGGTCGAACTCGGCGCGCGCCGGGGCCTCCTCGGACGGCGGCGTCATCGCCGGACGCGAGGTCTTCCCCGGCGGGGCGGCGCCGCGGGGCCCGTCCGGCGGCGCGACCGCGCCGGTCCGGGGGCCGGCGCTGCAGGCGACGAGCAGGAGCAGGGAGAGGAGCCCGGCGCGCGCGGGCGTGTGGCCGACCTTCATGTCGGTCCGCCTATACCACGGGGTCTCGGGGGGTTCGGGCGGGAGCGCCGGCGATGCCGCGGCCTGGAGCCTGCAATGAAGAGGCAAGAGGCAACAGGCAACACCCAACGGGCGGCAACCGGAGGAGCGCGCGGCCCAGGCCTTCCGGCGCTGTCCGACGGTGCGCGCTCCGGAGCGCCGAGCGGCGTGAGCCCCCGGAAAACGGGAGCTCGAGCCGTGCGGTGCTTCAGACCCTCAGTCGGTCGCCGGCGGCAGATAGGCGAAGAGGCAGTTGTAACCGCGGCTCGTCACATCGGCGGCCGGGGTGCCGGCCGACACCTTGACGAGCAGCCGGTTGCCTTCGGGGGCCTCCGGGAGCGCGACCTTATCGATGAACAGCTCTTCCGCTTCGGTCTCCGTGGCCGAGTGGGTGGTGGCGTCGATCGGGGTGCCGTCTCCGTTCAGCACCTCGGCGCTGAGCTCGCGGACCCCGGAGCCGTGGCGCTGGGCTCCGCAGATGACCGAGATCGTCCAGCCCGCTTCCACGTCGTCGAGGGGGACCTCGTAGACGTCGACGTCCGCGCCCCCCTCGATGTCGGCGAGCTTCCCCTCGATGGCGAAGCTGACGCCGCCCCCCCCGTTGGGGAAGGAGACCAGGCCGCCTTCCGGCGTCGTCACGTCACCGTTGGTGAGCTCCGCGGCTTCGAGCGGCTCGGAGCTCGCCCGGTTGTTCAGCAGGATGTAAAAGTCGTTCTTCCCCACCGCTCCTGCGGGGCGCTTGACGAACACGAGGTACTCTTGCCCGGCCTCCACAGGAACGGCGATATCGCCGCCCTTGGACGGATCGACCTTCGCATAGGCGCTCGTCAGGTCGGTCGCGTTGAAGACGGCGACCTCGCTGACCTCCACCGTCGAGCCATTGCCTTCGGGCCCGCCCGGGCCGGAGAAGGTGAGCTCGGCCAGCTGCGCGTTGTCGACCTCGGGGGTCGCCGGCGGGGTGAACGAATACACGTCGACGTCGGTCTCGCTCGCGAAGCTGCCGAACACGAACGTGGTGTAGTAGGCCGATTCGTCCGCTGTCAGCTGATACGGCATCGGCACGGCCTGCTCGGCGTCCTCGTTGGGCTCCGTCTCCCCGACGAGGCTGTCGGTGTCGCTGGCTGCCAGATTGACGGGAAGGAACCGCAGCGAGTAGTCGAAGCTGACGACCTCGGTCGGGTCGAAGCAACCCTCCGGGAAGGCGAACTGCGGGAAGGCCGCGTTGCAGTCCTGGACGACCACAAAATACTCGCCGTCTGCGGGCAGCACGGTGACCAGCTCGCTGTCGTTGGTGAGGCCGTCGACCGGGTCGTCGTTCTGCGCGATCTGGTTCCCGTCGGCGTCGAGCAGCGTGATGACCGTATCGGGGAAGGTCGGATCCCTCTCGGCGTCCTCCGGCTTCGCGTCGCTGATGAGGAAGACCGGCAGGCCTTTGGTTCCGGTGAACCGATAGTAGTCCGCGTCCTCTTCGAGCGGCTCGAGCGTCCCGTCTAGCCCGTTGTTGCCGGCGGGGATCTCCTCTGCTTCATCGATGCTGTCGTTGCCGTCGTCCACGTCGCCCGAGCCCGTGGAGGTGCTCGTGACGCCGCTGGTTGTGGTGGTCACGCTCGACGTCGCGGTGGTCCCGGCTCCCCCCTCGCCGCCGCTGCCGCCGCTGCCGCCGCTGCCGTCGTCATCACCACCGCAGCCCGCAGCCGTCGCCGCGATCGTGCCAAGCACGAAGAAACCCAAAAAATACATCGACCTCATGGCACCTCCAACACGTTTGCTGTCCCACAGCAGTATTTGGTGTGGCTACGTGAGAATAGTACACCTACACTCCTGCTCGTCGTGCGCGCCATGAGAGCGCACGGTTTTGACGGTCCAAGATCTGGACAAACCGTGGCGATTGGGGGCTGCTCCACAGATAAAGCCTTCAGAGGCCGGAGCGAGCTGTGGAGCTCGGTGAGCGGTGCCGGGAGGGTGATCCGTCGGGCCTGAACTCTCGTGGAGCGACCTGGTCTTCGCCCGGGCGCTCGGCGCGGCGGATCGAGCACGGCTCTCGCCGGTTAGCTCACCTCCGGCGCCTCCGCTGTCGGGGCGCGCTTCCATCCTGGTCTTCCGGGCAGGCTGACGGCGCGCGGCCGTCCTCCTGCTCGCCTCTCGCCGCCGGCTGCGTCGCGTGCTCCGATGGCCGCTGGAGCTTCCGCCATGCCCCGTCCCGCGCTCGTCTTTGCCCTGCTGCTCTTCGCTTTCCCGGCTGGCTGCTCGGGCAGCGACCCCTGCGAGGTCGTCTGCGCCAAGAACGCCGAGTGCCAGCCCGACAGCCCTGGCAAGGACGCCTGCATCGCCATCTGTCTCGGCGAATCCGACCGCGCGTCCTATGCCATCGCCATCGAGCGTCAGGCCGAATGCTACGAGGAGGAGAGCTGGTCCTGCGCCGACCTCGCGGCCGGCGCCTGCGACTACTCGCCGGAGGATTGACCGACGAGGCCCGCCACCTCGTCGTCGCCGCGCCGCCGCGCCGCCGCGCCGCCGCGCCGCGTGCCTCCTGGCGCGCCGCGCGCGTCCTACTCGGCTGCCATGAACGGGTAGGCGACTGCGTGCGGTGGGGCGAACGCCTCCTTCACGACCCGCGGCGAGACCCACCGGAGCAGGTTGAACAGGCTGCCCGCCTTGTCGTTCGTGCCGGAGGCGCGCCCGCCGCCGAACGGCTGCTGCCCGACGACGGCGCCCGTCGGCTTGTCGTTGATGTAGAAATTGCCCGCCGCGAAGCGGAGCGCGTCGCTCGCTGCCTCGATGAACGCCCGGTCCCGCGCGAACACGGCGCCCGTGAGGCCGTACGGTGACGTCTCGTCGCAGAGCGCGAGCGCCTTGTCCTCCTCGCCGTCGGGGTAGACCCAGACCGTCAGCACCGGACCGAACAGCTCCTCCGTCATCAGGGCGTGGCGCGGATCCGTGGTCTCGATCAGCGTCGGCTCCACGAACCAGCCGTCGCTCCCGTCGTGGGCGCGCCCGCCGCCGCCGCACACGACCGAGCACGCCGGGTCCTTCTTCGCCGCGGCGATCCGCTCCGTGAGCCGGGCGTGCGAGCGCCCGTCGATCACCGCGCCCATGAAGTTGCGGAAGTCGGCGACGTCCCCCATGCGGATCGCCTGGATGTGGCCCTCGAGTCGGCCCTTGAGCGCCGGCCAGAGCGAGCGGGGGACGTACGCGCGCGACGCGGCGGAGCACTTCTGCCCCTGGTACTCGTAGGCCCCCCGGACGAGCGCCACGGCGAGCGCGTCGACGTCGGCGCTCGCGTGCGCGAAGACGAAGTCCTTGCCGCCGGTCTCGCCCACGATGCGCGGGTAGCTCCGGTAGCGGCCGATGTTCTCCCCGATGCGGCGCCAGATCGACCGGAAGACAGCGGTCGATCCCGTGAAGTGGATGCCGGCGAAGTCCGGGTGATCGAGGCAGGCGTTCGAGACGAGCTCGGGCGGGCCCATGACGAGGTTGATGACGCCGCGAGGCAGGCCCGCCTCGATCAGGAGCTCCATCACGACGTGCGCGGAGTAGAGCGCGTTCGCCGACGGCTTCCAGACCACCGTGTTGCCCATCAGCGCCGGGGCCGCGCACAGGTTGCCCGCGATCGCGGTGAAGTTGAACGGCGTGGCCGCGAAGACGAAGCCCTCGAGCGGGCGAGGCTCGGCGAGGTTCCAGATGCCGGGCGCGCTCGCCGGCTGCTCCGCCGCGATCCGGTGGGCGAAGTGGACGTTGTAGCGGAAGAAATCGATGAGCTCGCAGGCGGAGTCGATCTCCGCCTGGAATGCCGTCTTGCTCTGACCGAGCATCGTCGTCGCGTTGAGCACGGGGCGGTACCGGGTCGCGAGCAGTTCGGCTGCCTTGAGGAACACAGCGGCGCGCTCTGTCCACGGCGCCCGCGACCAGGCGCGCTGCGCTCGCCGGGCGGCTTCGATCGCGCGCGCGACGTGCTCGGCGCCGCCCTGATGGGCGTGGGCGAGGAGGAGGTCGCGCCGGTGCGGCGCGCGGACCTCGTCGAGGGCTCCGGTCCGGACCGCCTCGCCGTCGATGACCATCGGGATGTCGATCGTCTCCCGTGCCCGGCGATCGAGCTCCGCCTTGAGGGCCGCGCGCTCCGGGCTGCCAGGGGCGTACGCGAGGACGGGCTCGTTCTGGGGGCTCGGGGGCGTGGCGATGGCGTCGATCATGACGCGAGTCTAGCGGGGGAGATGCGGGCGCGCAGCGCGCCGGCGCCGCCGTTCGCGACCGCCGGGTGAGCCGGATGGCCGCGCAGGGCAGCGCTCACCGCATTTCGCGGATGTCATGTTCAGGCCTCGCCCGCCTTGGGCAGCGCCCGCGCCGCCGCTACGCTCGTGCGATGCGCGAGCTCATCACGCCGCCCGATTCGATCCTCGATCCGAGCACGGGAGCGGCGCGCGCCGGGTCCTACCGGGGCGAGCTCCCGCGCGTCGACCTGAGCCCGTTCGCCCTGCGCAGGCTCGACCGGCTGCTCAGGCACAAGCGGTGGACCTACGTGGCGATCGCGTCCGACGAGGTCTTCATCGCCGTCGGGGTCGTGCACCTCGGCTACCTCGCGCTCGTGTTCGGCGTCGTCTTCGACAAGGCGGGCCGGCGGCTGCTCGTGGACCGCTCGACGTTCGGCCCTCCCTTCGCGGCGAGCGTGGGCGACGTGGGCGGCGAAGGCAGCTCCGCGCGCGCGTGGCTGCCGCGCGCGCAGGTGCGGATCGAGCGCCCGCGCGGGGAGTCGAGGGTCGCTGTGGCCGCCGCGTTTCGCGGGCTCGCGCTGGAGGCCCGGCTGGACAGCCGCGCGGCTCCGCCGGCGCTCTCGGCGATCGCGCAGGCGCCGCGCGGCGCCCTGATCGCCACCGAGAAGCGGCTGCTCCTCGGCGTCGAAGGGGAAGCGTCGGTGCTCGGCCGCCGGATCTCGCTCGATGGAGCGCTCGCCAGCTACGACTACACGAGCGGCCTCCTGCCGCGCCGCACGGCCTGGCGCTGGGGCCTCGCGCTGGGGCGCGCCGAGAGCGGCGAGCGCGTCGGTTTGAACGTGGGCGAGGGGTTCATCGGCGATGCCGAGTGCGCGCTCTGGATCGATGGCGACCTGATCCCGCTCGCAGAGGGCCGGTTCACCTTCGACGCGGCCCGGCCGCTCGACCCGTGGCGCGTCCGGACCGCGGACGGCGCCGTGGATCTCCGGTTCGTCCCCGGCGCGGCGCACTCGAACCACACGAACCTCGGCCTTGTCGTCTCGGAGTTCCTGCAGCCGATCGGCCTCTACTCCGGCACGATCCGCGTCCCGGACGGGCGGGTCCTCGAGCTCCGGGACGTGCTCGGCGTGACGGAGGACCAGGACATCACCTGGTAGCCCCGGCGGCTCCCTCGGTCAGCCGCCGCGGCGCTCGGTGATGAGCTTGTCGAGGTCGTCCTCGGTGATGAGCTTGGTGCCGTATTTGCGCGCCTTGACCGCCTTGCTCGACGCGGACGCCACGTCGGCGAGGACGAGGTAGTTGAGCTCCTTCGTGACGCTGTTCAGCACCCGGCCGCCGTTCGACTCGACGAGGTGGGTGAGCTCGCCGCGGGGGCGCACGGCCGCGCCGGTGAAGCAGAAGGTGAGGCCGGCGAGCGGCCCCTCGGCCTCGGGGGCCACCGGGACGATGCCGGCGGCGAGCAGCCGCGCGATCTCGTCGCCGCGGGCGCGCAGCCCTCGAACGATGCTCGCGGCCTTGATCGCGCCGAGCCCCGGGATGCCGGCGAGCTCGTCCTCGCCGGCCGCGAGCAGCTTCTCGATCGTCGTGTAGCCGGCGGACACGAGCAGCCGCGCGGTCTGGATCGCGAACCCCTCGATGCCGAGCGCCGCGAGGAAGACCGGCAGCGTGAGCGGGAGCCGGCTCTTCAGCTGGTCGAGGCACTTCGTGGCGCTCTTTTCCCCGCGCCGGTCGAGCTCGGCGATGTCCTTCACCGTGAGCTTGTAGAGGTCGAGCGGCTCGCGCACGAGGCCCGCGGCCACCACCTGCTCGATCAGCTTGTCGCCCCACTCCAGCGCGCCGATGGCGTCGATCCAGTTGTGGATGCGCCCCTCGATGAGGGCGCGGCACGCGGCGTTCCGGCAGAGGAGGTACTCTCCCTCGACGACGAGCGGCGCGCTGCAGACCGGGCAGAGCGACGGGGGGACCGCGACGGGGCCGCGCTTCTCGACGACCTCCTCGACGTACGGGATCACGTCGTTGCGGCGCGAGACCAGCACCTCGTCGCCCACCCCGATGCCGAGGCCGCGCACGTTGGCTGCGTTGTGCAGGGAGGCGCGCCGGACGTTGGCGCCCGCGAGCTCCACCGGCTCGACGATCGCCACCGGGGTGACGCGCCCGCTCGGCCCGGTGTCCCACTGGATCGCCACGACCGTCGTCACCTTGGCCGGCGACGCGAACTTGAAGGCGACCGCGCCGCGCGGCCTTCGGTTGACGTCGCCGAGCATGCCCTGGAGGTGGAGCGAGTCCACGTAGACGACGAGCCCGTCGATCTCGTAGTCGAGGCCCGCGCGGAGCTCGCTCGAGTAGCGCCGATAGAGCTTCACGACGTCCTCGACGTTGCCGTGCGCGGTCTGCGGCGTCGCGAAGCCGAGGTCGCGCAGCCACGCGAAGCGCGCCCGGCACGTCGGGATCTCGAGGTGATCGGCGACGTCGTAGAACAGCACCGTGCAGTGCTCCGCCCCCTGGCCGTCGAACCGCTTGGCCGCGCCCGCGGCCATGTTGCGCGGGCTGGTGACGCCGGGGAAATAGCGCTTCATGTCCGAGAGGCGGAGGATGATCTCGCCGCGCACGGACAGCCGGCCCCGCTCCCGGATCCTCGAGGGGACGCCCTTCATCCTCGCGACGTTCGCGGTGATCCGCTCGCCCCACTCGCCGTCGCCCCGGGTGATCGCGTCGACGAGCTTGCCGCCCTTGTAGATGACCTCGATGGAGATGCCGTCGAGCTTCTCCGCCACGAAGAGGTCGTCCGCGACGCTCGCACCGGCGGAGCTCGCCGGCTGCGCGGCGCCGTCGCGCGCGTCCTTCGCGAGGAGCTCGTCGCACCGGGCGACCCAGGCCCGGAGCTCGTCCTCGGAGACGACCTTGTTGAGCGAGCCCATCGGGATCTCGTGCCGCGCCTTCTCCCACTCCGTGATCAGGGAGGCCGAGCCGACCCGGGCGAGCACCGGGTGCGCGGGATCGAGGGCGCGGAGCTCATCCTCGAGGGCGTCGAACGCCGCGTCCGAGATCTCCGGGTGCCCGGCGTAGTAGCTGGCCCTATATTTCTCGATGCGCTCGGCGAGCTCATCGATCCTCGCCTTGTGCGTCGGATCCGTCGCGAGCCCGCCCTGCAGCGGGTTGCGCGCTTCGGCCTCGTCGTGGTGTGCCTGCGTCATCGCTTGCCTCGGCTCACTCGAGCTCGGTGTCGCCGGCGCGCCGGGCGGCGGCGAGGAGGTCCCCCATGCCCATCGCGAGCTCGGCCGGGAGCTCGTCCTCGCGGAACAGCCTGGCCTCGCGGATCTCGAGCGGGTTCTGTGGCGGGCGTGTGGGTGCGCCGATCCGGGCGGCGACGACGACCGTCACGGCGTGGAAGCGGATGTCGCGGTCGGGCCGCGAGTACACGCCCACGACCCGCCCGAGCTCGACCTCGGTGACGCCGGCCTCTTCGGCGAGCTCCCGCACGATGCTGTCGCGGAGCGTCTCGCCCCATTCCAGGGTCCCTCCTGGGAGCGCCCAGGTTCCGGTGTCGCTGCGGCGAATGAGCAGCCACCGGCCGTCGGCGGTCTGTGCGGCGGCGGCGATCCCGACGACCGGCCGCCGGAGCAACGCGCGCGCGACCTCCTTGGCCAGGGCGAGCACGGAGCGCGGTAACAGCGAGAGGGGAGCGATTTCCATGAGAATTTTTGCGACGTGTCAGCAAAGCATAGGAGCGATCGGCGGCGGCCGGGAGAGGGTTCCGTGCGACCTCGGCCGATCCCTCGGGCGGCCGTGAGCGGCGCGGCTCGAGCTCGGCCCCGGGTGAGGGGCAGGCTACGCTCGCTCCATCATGTCGTTCGTGTGGAGGGCGCTGCGCGCTCCTGTCGGATCGTACGGCCGCGCTGTCCTCTGCGGCGCGACGGCGTGGGGGGCGGCGCTCGCGTTCGCGTCGACGCCGAGCTGCACCGAAGAACGGCTCCCGCCGCCGCGCGCTCATGCCGGCACGTCGAGCGGCGCGGGCGCAGCGGGGGGCGCGCCGTCCGATGCGAGCGTCGACGAGGGGCCTCGGCCGGCGAACCTCTGCGAGTGCGTCGTTGCCTATGGCGGCGAAGCGGGGCGATGCGGCGATTGCTTCAACGAGCACGCCTCCCGCGGTGCGCGCTGCGAGGAGCAGCTCTCCGCGTGCGACGGCGAGCCCGGGTGCAGGCAGATCAGCGTGTGCCTCAAGGGCTGCGGTCACAGCAAGGCCTGCCAGACCGCGTGCGTGTTCCCGGACGATGCGGGCGCCGCCCACCGGGCGTTTCAGCAGGTGCTCGCCTGCGTGTGCGCCGCGTGCGGCGCGAGGTGCGCCTACTACGACGCGCCGCTCGAGTGCGCTGAGGCGGGCGCCGGGTTGGGTGGTGCCGACGGAGCTGCGGGCGCCGGCGGGGTTGCGGGCGCCGGGTTGGGTGGTGCCGGCGGAGCTGCGGGCGCCGGCGGGGTTGCGGGCGTTGGCGGAGCTGGGGGCGACGGAGGAGCTGCGGGCGCGTCCGGACAAAGAGGAATCCGGTGAAGTCCGCGCGCTCTTCCATGCGCGGTCCGCTCCGGTTCCTCGTGCGGTAGGCTTGCCCCATGCAGAAACCGGTGATCTGGGCGGCCCTCCAGCTCTCCAGCCAGGAGAACGTGAGCGAGAACCTGGCGCGGATCGAGGCGCGCGTCGTGGAGGCGGCGGGCCGCGGGGCGACGACGGTCGTGCTGCCAGAGAACTTCGCGTACATGGGCAACGAGGAGGGAAAGCGCCACATCGCGGAGGACCTCGACGCCGGCGGCGGTCCCATCGCGCATCGTCTCGCCGACGTGGCGCGGTCCGCCCGGGTGACCCTCGTGGCCGGCGGCTTCCCCGAGCGCGCGCCGGATGCGGCGAGGCCGTACAACACCTGCGCGGTCTTCGGGCCCGACGGCCGGCTCACCGCCCGCTACCGGAAGATTCACCTCTTCGATGTCGAGATCGCCGATGGCACGAAGTACCGCGAGTCGGCGTCGACGACCGCCGGCGAGCTCCCTGTCGTCACCGAGATCGACGGCGTGAAGCTCGGGTTATCGATCTGCTACGACGTCCGGTTCCCGGAGCTCTATCGCGCGCTCTCGTCGGAAGGCGCCGAGGCCATCGTCGTCCCCGCGGCGTTCACGCTGCTCACCGGCAAGGACCACTGGCTGGTCCTGCTCCGCGCGCGGGCCATCGAGGCCCAGGCGTACGTCGTGGCCGCAGCGCAGTGGGGCAAGCACCCCGGCGGGCGGGCGACCTTCGGGAAGTCGTGCGTGATCGATCCGTGGGGTGAGGTGATCGCTCAGGCCTCCGAAGGGGAGGGGATCGCGATGGCGATGCTCGACCCCGCCTACCTCGATCGGGTCAGGACGAATCTCCCCTCGCTCAAGCACAGACGACTCTGATCACGCTGTCATGGGGGTAAGCACTTTGTCTCGCGCCAGGGCGGCTGGTGGTTCCGGCGCTTCGCGTGGCCGACGTCTTGCGTTGGATCACTCAGCCGATCACTCGGCCGATCACTCAGCCGATCACTCGGCCGATCACTCAGCCGATCACTCAGCCGATCACTCAGCCGATCACTCGGCCGATCACTCAGCCGAGGCGTCGCTCGCCTCCGCCTCGCCGGCCGGGGGCAGCGAGCCGCCGCGCTTCGACAGGAGGACCCGGAGCTCCGCCGGCCGGCGGAAGCCGATGCGGCGGGCGACCTCCCGCTCGGTGTGCCCCTCGCGTAAGAGCGTGCGGGCGCGTTCCGCGCGTACCTCGTCGTAGTAGACGTGCGGCGATAGCCCGAAGGCGGCACGGAAGAGCCGCGCGAAATGAAATTCGGACAGATCGAGTTGCAGTGCGATCTCGTAGGAACGGATCCTCTGTCCATCTTCTGCAGCGCTGCGGATGTGGTCGCGACCGAGCAGGAGCCGCTCCGAGGTGCTGCGCGGGAGCGGGACTGCCGGGCGCGGCGGAAGGGTGGAGCGCGAGCCAGCGCTGGTTGCAGCGAGCTCGTGCGGCGGCAGCGCGCTGTCGCTCGGCGCTGTGGCGTCGGACGCCGGGAGCGGCGTCGGCCGTGCGACCGACTCGTCGCTCGCGGCTGCGATGGGCGTGGCCGGAACCGACAGGGAGCATGCGGCCGGCGTGTTGTGGGACGAGGAGGGTGCGATCGGAGTCGAGATGGGAAGCGCAGTCGTCACGAGTACCTCTCCAGCGGTGAAAGGGCGATGTGCCGCGGTCATCGCGGCCACCGGCGCGACGTATTGCAACCAGCAGGCCGCAAGCTGACTCAGCGCTCCCGGCTCAGGTGAATCGGCGTTCAACAGCGCAAAACGCCGCGTTTGCGAGTCAACCTGCTCGCGATGTCATAGGGGGTGTGGCCCACAGTTCACGTGGCACAGCCGCCGGGGATCCCCCGTGCCTGGCACAACGTGTCTGTGCGGCGCGCACGCCGCACGCACGCCGCGGCGGTCGCACGGATCGCGACATCGTCGCGGCGATCTTGTGACTGTCAGGTGATGAATGTGAGCCGGCGATCCGGCATCCAACGAGATTCGCGCGCGCGCGAGGAGGCGCCGCGACCTCTGGGGCGAGGGGTCGATGTCAGACGTCGATCTCGGCGTTCGGCGCGCGCTCCATGATGAAGCGGAAGCGCGCCTGCGCGTCCTTGCCCATCAGCTCGTTCAGGATGCGATCGGTCTCGATCTCTCCCTCGATCACGATGCGCAGCGCGCGCCGGCGGCGGATGTCGAGTGTCGTCGCCTTGAGGTCCTCCGCGGGCATCTCGCCTAGTCCCTTGAAGCGAGAAATATCCGCCTTGGCCGTCTTCGGGAGCTTCGCGAGGATCCGGTCGCGTTCTGCGTCGTCGAGCGCCCAGTACGTCTCCTTGCTGACGTCGATCCTGTAGAGCGGCGGCTGTGCGAGGAACACGTGACCGCCGCGGAGCAAGCCCGGCAGGTGCCGGTAGAAGAACGTCAGCAGCAGCGTCGCGATGTGCTGGCCGTCGCTGTCGGCGTCCATGAGTAGAAAAATTCTGCCGTATCGCAACTTGGAGGCGTCGAAGTCCTTGCCGAAGCCGCAGCCCAGCGCGCTCACGATGTCCTGGAGCTCCTTGTTGCCGAGCACCTTCGAGGTCGAGGCCTGCTCCGCATTGAGCACCTTGCCGCGCAGCGGGAGGATCGCCTGGGTCCGGCGATCCCGGCCCTGCTTGGCGGAGCCGCCTGCGCTGTCTCCCTCGACGATGAAGAGCTCGCTCTCGCTGGGATCGGTCGAGGAGCAGTCGGCGAGCTTGCCCGGCAGGTTGAGCCGGTGCGACACGGGGGTCTTCCGCAGGACCTGCTGGGTCGCCTCGCGCCGCGCCTCCCTGGCGCGCGCTGCCAGGATCGCGCGGGCCACGATCGACTCGCCGGCCGTGCCATTGTGGAGCAGCCACTGCTCGAGCGCGGGCCGGACCAGGCCCTCGACCGCCGGTCCGGCCTCCGCGTTGTTGAGTCGATCCTTCGTCTGCCCCTGGAACTGAGGCTCCTGGATGTAGATCGACAGGACGCCCACGATCCCCTCGCGGATGTCGTCGGCCGTCAGCGTCACCCCCTTCGGCTGGATCTTCTTCGCGTCCATGAAGGCGCGGACCGCCTTCACGATCGCGGAGCCAAAGCCCGCCTCGTGCGCGCCGCCCGCGTGCGTGGGGATGCCGTTGACGTACGACTTCACGTAGTCGTCGGTCGACTCCGTCCACTGGAGCGCGGACTCGAGCCGGATCTCGCCCTCGCGCGCGACGTAGAAGATGGTCGGGTGCGTCACGGCCTTGCCGCGCTGGGAGACCAGCTTCGGCAGGAAGTCCGCGATGCCGTTCGGGTGAAGGAGCTCGATCGACTCCCCGGACGAGAGATCGCGGAACGCGATCGCGAGCCCCCCGTGGAGGTACGCCTTGGCCTCCAGGCGCTCGCGGATGGTGTCGGGATCGAACCGCCGGCCCTGCCCGAAGATCTCCGGATCCGGCCGGAAATGGATGCTCGTGCCGTGCTTGCGGGTGGGCGCGCCCTTCTTGAGCTTGCTGCTCGGCGCGCCGCGCGAGAACGTCTGCTGGTGCTCGAACCCGTCGCGGAGCACCCGGACCTCGACGAGCTCCGAGAGCGCGTTGACCACGCTCGAGCCGACGCCGTGGAGGCCGCCCGAGACCTTGTAGCTGTCGCTCCCGAACTTCCCGCCCGCGTGCAGCGTGCAGAGGATGAGCTCGAGCGCGGGGCGCTTGTACCGGGGGTGCACGTCGACGGGCATGCCGCGCCCGTCGTCGGTCACGGTCACGCCCTGGAGATCGGCGTCGAGCGTCACCTCGATCCGCTTCGCGTGTCCGTTGATCGCCTCGTCGACGGCGTTGTCGACGATCTCCCAGAGCAGGTGGTGGTAGCCCCTGACGTCGGTGCCACCGATGTACATGGCGGGGCGTTTGCGGACGGGCTCCAGCCCCTCGAGCACCTCGATGTCAGCGGCCGTGTAACGCGCGCCGGACGCGGCGCGGACCGGGGGATTCGTGGCGGCCATGTTCAGCTCACCTCCAGCGTCGGTACGACGACGGCCGGCGGCACCACGCGGATGAAGCGGTCGCGTCGCGCGATCGGCTCGCCCTGGGTGCCGCGCGGACCGGCGATCTTGCTCGCCGCGATCTCGAGCGTCTTGCCCTTCTCCGTCTCGACCGTGATCACGTCGTTCCGGCGGAGGGCGAGGGCGGCGCCGACCAGGCGCTCGCCCTCGGCGACCCGCATCACCACCGAGCCCTTGCCCGGTCCGGAGAGCAGCGCCAGCTCCTCCACGGCCACGCTGAGCGCCCAGGCGTCGCTCGAGGCGCAGAGCACCCTGTCGGCGCCGTCCACGGCGTGGACGAACAGCACCTCGTCGCCCTCGTTCAGCTTGGCGAAGCGGCGCCCGGAGCGCGTCGACGGGTCGCGGTGCGGCCGCAGCGAGAACCGGAAGCCGAGGCCCCCGCGGGTGATCGCGAGCGCGAAGGGAGGCTCCGGCTCGGCGGAGTCCGGGGTCTGCGCCGGGACGTCGAGCGCCCTCGGATCGAACGAGAGCATCGCGATCAGCCGCTCGCCGTCCGCCAGCTTGAACAGCTTCTGCACGGGATCGCCGTAGCCGGTCGACTGCGGCACCTCGTGGATGCGGCACACGTAGCACGCGCCGAGGTTCGAGAAGAACGCGACCGTCGACCGCGTCGAGCCGGCGACGACCGCGAGCACGCTGTCGCCCTCGCGGACGCGCGTCGAGGAGAGATCCCGCACCTCGCGCACGCGCTTCACCCAGCCCTGCGCCGAGAGGATGACGTTCGCGTCCTCGGCCACGATGAAGTCTTCCGCCTGGTACTCGGGCTCGTCGATCGAGCCGACCACCTTCGTGCGGCGCTTCTCGCCGTAGGATCCCTTGATCTCGACGAGCTCGTCGCGGACGATCCCCCAGCGCTTCACGTCGCTCTTGAGCAGCCCGTCGATCCGCTTCGCCTCGGCGCGCTTCTCGGAGAGATCCTTCTGCAGGAGCAGGATCTCGAGGCGCGCCAGCCGGTAGAGCTTGAGCTCGAGGATCGCGTCCGTCTGCTCCTCGTCCAGGGTGAAGCGCTTTATCAGCTTCTCGGCCGCGTCGGCCTTGCCCTCGCTCTTGCGGATGATCCGGATCACCTCGTCGAGCGCGTCGAAGATCTTCTCGAACCCCTCGAGGATCGTGATCCGCCGCCTCAGCTCGCCGAGCTCGAACTCGAGCCGCCGCGTCACGGTCGCGTAGCGGAAGTCGAGGAACTTCGTCAGGATCTCGTGCAGGCCGAGCCGCCGCGGCGCGGCGACGTCCGCGTTGTCGGTGGGCACGAGGCAGGTGAGGTTCACCTGCACGTTGATCGCGAGCGGCGTCTGTTTGTAGAGGTACGCCATCACGAGCTGCGCGTCGGCGCCGCGCTTCAGCTCCATCACGATGCGCACCTCGGCCGTCGACTCGTCGCGCACGTCCACGAGCGTCGGCAGCTTCTTCGAGAGGATCACCTCGGCGATCTTCTCGACGATCGCCTTCCGCTCGATCCCGTACGGGATCGAGGTGATCACGAGCTGCGGTACGGCGCCGCGCTTGCCGTCGCCCTCTTCCTGCAGCCACTCGCCGCGGAGCTTCAGCGAGCCCTGGCCGGACGTGTAGACGGCCTCGAGCTCCTTCTTCGTCGCGTGCAGCTGGCCCCCCGTCGGGAAGTCGGGCCCCTTCACGTACGACAGCAGCCGCTGCGTGGTGAGCTCGCGGTTCTCGATCAGCGCGACGCAGGCGTCGATCACCTCGCTCAGGTTGTGCGGCGGGATGCTCGTCGCCATCCCGACCGCGATCCCCTGCGATCCGTTCACGAGGAGGTTCGGGAAGCGGGCAGGGAGGACGATCGGCTCGAAGCGGGTGCCGTCGTAGTTCGGGCGGAAGTTCACGGTGCGCTGGCCGAGCTCGCCGAGCAGCTCCAGCGCGAGGGGGCGGAGCTTCGCCTCCGTGTAACGCATCGCCGCCGGGGCATCGCCGTCCGCGGAGCCGAAATTCCCGTGGCCGGCGATGAGCGGCGCCCGCATCACGAAGTCCTGCGCCAGCCGGACCATCGCGTCGTAGATCGCGACGTCGCCGTGCGGGTGGTACTTGCCCATCACGTCGCCGACGACCGCGGCGCTCTTCCGGTACTTCGCGTCCGGCCCGAGGTGCAGGTCGTGCAGCATCGCGTAGAGGATGCGGCGCTGCACCGGCTTCAGCCCGTCGCGCACGTCGGGGAGCGCGCGCGACGTGATGACGCTGAGCGCGTAGTTCAGGTACCGGCGCTGCGCCTCGTCGGCGAGCGAGGTGTCGGGCGCCGGGGGCGGCGGGGGCTCGCTATCACCGGGCCGGCCGCCACGGCGGCCCTTGCGAGGCGGCTCACCGTCGGACGGAAGGGAGGGGGTTCGAGACACGCGTTACTCCAGGGAATGCTCGGGCACCGGTTGAGCAGGTGTTCCGATGTTCAGGTGAACGCTGGCGAGCCTCGGCAATTACCCAGGGGCTCGCGCTCGGTCAAGGCTGGCCCGCGGGAATTTCTGCCTGCGCGTGCTCGCCTGCGTTCGTGCGGCCCCTGGCATAGCGTCAAGTGGCCGAGAGATCGACCCGCACGCAGGGGGCTCGCGGCGCGATCGGTCGGCGACGCCCTGTTTTCGGCGTCCGCCCTTGAGACTCACGGCGCACTGGGCTACGGGGTGGCGCCTTGTACGCGACAGGCACCCGTTCAATGCTTCGCCTCCCCGGCCGCTGGCAGCGGCTCGTCTGGCTCGGCCTCTTCCTGGTGTTCGTTGCGGCAGCGGCGATACGGCCCCGGCTTGCGGCAGCTCAGGTGCCCGGAGGTGCTCCGGACACGCAGGCGCCCGGGCGCGGCGCCCCGCCGGCTGCCGCTCCGACCGGTGCCGCTCAGCCGTCTGCAACGGCCAACGCGACCGGGGGAGCCCAGCCAGGCGCCGGTACACCTGCGCAGGGGGCCGCCGATACGGCCGAACCGACGCTCGACCTGGCACCCACGGAGGCTGAGCTCGCTCGCGGACAGCCGGTGGTCCAGGTCGTCATCGCCGGCAACCGGCGGATCTCGTCCGAGGACGTGCTCGTCTACCTCGGGCAGACGCGGGTCGGCAGGCCGTTCACCCCCGAGGGGCTGGCCCGCGACGTGCGCGAGCTCTGGGACTCCGGCCTGTTCGACGACGTCGAGGTCGACCTCACCCGCCGCGACGACGGCGTGAGCTTGCGGGTGCTCGTCCGCGAGCGCCCGAGCATCAAGGCCATCGAGTTCTCCGGCAACAACGAGATCGACAGCGAGGACCTCACCGAGGCGCTCTCGGTCGAGATCAAGACCGGCACGATCCTGAGCTACGCGGCCGTCCGCCGCGGCGTGCAGAAGCTCCGCGATAAGTACGCCGAGGAGGGCTACTTCCTCGCCGAGGTCAGCTACGAGGTCAAACCGGAGCGGGAGAACCAGGTCACCCTCAAGTTCACCATCAAGGAGCACGCGCCCGTCACCGTCCGGCGCGTCACGTTCATCGGGAACCACAACATCCCGGACGAGGAGCTCCGGGAGGTCATGCTCACGGGGCAGGGAGGGTTCTTCGCGTTCGGCACGGGCGGCCCGTTCCGCCAGGACATGTTCGAGCGCGACGTCCTCGTGATCAACGCCCTCTACTACGATCGCGGCTTCCTCGCGGTGCAGGTCGCGACGCCCCGGGTGATGCTCACGCCCGACCGCACGGGCATCGAGGTCACGCTGACGATCAACGAGGGGCCGCGGTTCCGCATCCGCTCGCTCCGCGTGTACGAGCGCGACGCCGACGGCCGCGAGATCGAGCCGCTCGGCGGGCGCCGGGCGCTGCGCGAGATGGTGCGGGCCAAGCCGGGGGACTGGTTTAACCGCGCCGAGCTGGCGAAGGATCTCAGCGCGATCCAGACGCTGTACCGGGACGCCGGCTATGCCAACGTCGAGGCCTCGCCCGACACCCAGCTCGACCCGGACAGGCGCGAGGTCGACATCACCGTCGGCATCCGCAGAAACCAGCTCGTCTACTTCGGGCGCATCGAGATCCGCGGCAACACGAAGACGCGGGACAAGGTGATCCGCCGCGAGATGGAGGTGGAGGAGCGGCAGCTGTTCAGCGAGACGAAGCTGGAGCGGTCGAAGCAGCGGATCACGGCGCTCGGCTACTTCGAGCGGGTCGACATCTCCACCGAGCAGGGCGAGGACGTCCAGCACATCAACGTCAACGTCGACATCGGCGAGAAGCCGACGGGCACCTTCCAGATCGGCGCCGGCTTCTCGAGCGTCGAGAGCTTCATCGCGACGGCGCAGGTGCAGCAGGCGAACCTGCTCGGAAGCGGCCAGTCGCTCTCGCTCCAGGCGCAGATCTCGGGGCTGCGGCGCCTCGTCGACATCCGCTTCTTCGAGCCGTACCTGTTCGACAGCCCGTTCTCCGCGTCGGTGAGCGTCTACAACCAGCTGCGGGCTTACACGCAGTTCTCGCAGACCTCCACGGGCGGCTCGCTCACGCTCGGCTACCCGCTCATCGAGCCGGAGCTCCGCGCGCAGCTGACCTACACGCTGGAGCAAGACGAGATCTCGTCCTCCACGACGACCGGCCTCGGCACGGCGGAAGGGCGGTCCACGTTTCAGCGGCTCCCGCTCTACAACCTCTTCAACGACGGGATCACGTCCAGCATCCGACCGGCGCTCACCTACGACACGCGCAACAACCAGCTCTTCCCGACCTCAGGCATCTACCTGCAGGGCTCGGTGGAGCTCGCCCACAGCGCGCTCGGCAGCCAGAACGAGTTCCTGCGGTATCGCGCCACGGGGCGGTTCTACTACCCGATCACGGACAGCCTGGTCCTCAAGCTGAACACCGAGGCCGGCATGGTGACGAGCCCCAACCCGGAAGGCGTGCCGATCTTCGCCCGCTTCTTCCTGGGCGGCATCCTCGACGTGCGCGGCTTCGAGATCCGGGACATCGGCCCGCGGCTCCCGCTCCGCGAGTCCCTCGATCCGAACTCACCGCCCATCGTGAACGGCGCGAACATCGGCGGCAACCTGATGTACTACCAGAACCTCGAGCTGGAGTTCCCGCTCATCGAGGCCGTGCAGATCAAGGGCGTGGTGTTCACCGATCTCGGCAACGCGTGGAATCTCGAGAAACTCTACTGCAACGCCGCCCCCGCTTCGCCGCACGACGCCACGAACCCGTGCTTTTCGATCGAGCGTCTCCTCGATGTCCGCACCTCGTGGGGGTTCGGGTTCCGGTGGTTCTCCCCGCTCGGGCCGCTGCGCTTCGAGTGGGGCTTCCCGTTCAAGCGGCTGCCCTACGAAGAGACGTACAAGTTCGAGTTCAACATCGGCAACTTCTTCTGAGTCGCCGGGCGCCGGACGCAGCAGGGACGTGAATGCTTCCCACCCGGGCGCGCCGCCCCGGTGGCTGGCGCGCGCGCTGCCCGGCGCCCCGCGTGCCGCCGGGCGTGCCCTGCCCCGGAGTGTCCAGGATGGCGCACGGCGAGCGTTGCGCTCGTCGCGCGGACGCTGGCCGGCGGGCGAATCGCAGTAAAGTAAGGGGGCAGCGGTTGCCCGGCGGGGGCGCGGCTGTTAGGTGGAAAGCTATGCGCCCGGAGCACAGCTCAATGGGGTTCCCCAAACCAGGCAAGGCCCTGCTGGGGATGATGATCGCGATCGGCTGTATCTGGGTGATGTTCACCCTCGGGCTGAACTGGGGGGGCGCGGGGGAAGGCGTGCTCGCGCCGTTCGTCGGCATGAGCGATCAGGTCCTCCACGGTCAGGTGTGGCGGCTGCTCACCGCGCCGCTCATCCACAGCCCGAGCGATCCCTGGCACTTCGTCATGACGCTGCTCGGCCTGTACTTCCTCGGCACCTCGCTCGAGGAGCGCTGGGGCGCCGGCCGGATGCTGGCGTTCCTGTTCGGCTCCGCGGCCTTCGCGTTCGCGCTCCAGGTGGCGGTGGGCGCGCTCTTCCCGAAGGTGGCGCGGCCCGTGTTCTACGGCGGGCTCGGGATGATCGAGGCGGTCGCCGTCGCGTGGGCGCTCGCGCACCGGCACACCACGGTCCGCCTCTTCTTCGTCCTCCCCGTGACGGGCACGATGCTGCTCGTCTTCATCTTCGCCATCTCGGTGCTCAACGTCATCTCCATGCGCGCGCCCCCCGAGGGGCTGATCACGCCGTTCGGCGGCATGCTGGCGGGCTACCTCTTCGGCGACTTCTCCCCGCTGCGCCGCTTCTACCTGCGGATGCGTTTCCGCCAGCTGCAGGCGCAGTCCGCCGCGCTCCGCCGCGTTCCCGCGGCGCGCGGCCGCTCCGGGGGCGCCTCGCTCCGCGTCATCCCCGGCGGCCAGAAGGACCCCCCGAAGGACAAGCGCTACCTGAACTGAAGTCGTCGCGGCGCGCTGTTCACGCCGCCTGTTCGGCGCGCGCGCCGGCGTTCACGGTGCGGCGCACCGACGGAGCTCTTCGAGTGTCTTCACGCGCGTGAGGCAGTCGATCTCGCCCGGGGCCACCTCGCTCCCGGTGAGCTCCCGCTTGCAGTCGGACGTCCACTCCGACGAGAGCCGCTCGCCCTCGCTCGCGAGCACCACCGTGGCCTTGCCCGAGCCCCCTGGCTCCGCCGGTCCCACCCGCTTCACCTCTGCTGCCCACGCGGCGCGCATGGCTTCGCCGATCCTTCGGCAGTCCTCCTCGGACATGGTCTTGCCGCAACCGGCGCCATAGAGCGCGCCCGCGACCACGAGGAAGGCCGCGACAGCGCGCTGCGCACCGAGCGGGCTCCTCCCCGCGCGAGCGCGCGGCTCGCCGGGGAGAGGCCGGCCGCGCGATGCGCGCGTAGAGGCTGCCATCGGTTGCCGAGCAGGCCAGCCCACGGACTAGCTGTCGATGAAGCTCTTGAGCTGCTTCGACCGGCTGGGGTGCCGGAGCTTGCGGAGCGCCTTGGCCTCGATCTGCCGGATGCGCTCGCGGGTGACCTCGAAGTCCTGACCGACCTCTTCGAGGGTGTGATCGCTCTTCTCGCCGATGCCGAAGCGCATCCGGAGCACCTTCTCCTCGCGCGGCGTCAGCGTCTTCAGGACCTTCCGGGTCTGCTCGGCGAGGTTCATGTTGATGACCGCCTCTGCCGGCGAGATCACGCTCTTGTCCTCGATGAAGTCGCCGAGGTGCGAGTCCTCTTCCTCACCGATCGGGGTCTCGAGCGAGATCGGCTCTTTCGCGATCTTCAGGACCTTCCGCACCTTGTCGAGCGGGAGCTCCATCTTCTCGGCGATCTCCTCGGGGGTCGGCTCGCGGCCGTACTCCTGCACGAGGTAGCGCGAGGTGCGGATGAGCTTGTTGATCGTCTCGATCATGTGGACCGGGATGCGGATCGTCCGCGCCTGGTCCGCGATCGCGCGGGTGATCGCCTGCCGGATCCACCACGTCGCGTACGTCGAGAACTTGTAGCCGCGCTTGTACTCGAACTTGTCGACGGCCTTCATGAGGCCGATGTTGCCTTCCTGGATGAGGTCCAGGAACTGGAGCCCGCGGTTCGTGTACTTCTTCGCGATCGAGACCACCAGGCGGAGGTTCGCCTCGACAAGCTCCGCCTTGGCGCGCTCCGCCATCCGCTCGCCTTCGCGGATGTTCTCGTAGGTGTCGCGGATCGCCAGGACGTCGATGTTGAGCTCTTCCTCGACCTTCTTCAGGCCCTTCTGGGCGTTCTTGATGGTCGACTCGAAGTCGTTGAGCTCCTCGCGGTTGACGTTGAGCTTCTTGGCGAGACGACCCTCGAGGGCGCGGTTGCCCTTCACCTTGATGAGCTCGCGCTTGAGCTCGCCCTTCGAGAGCCCCGTGCGGCGCTCCAGCTCCGTCGCGCCGGCCTCGGCCTTCTCGACCTTCGAGATGAGGCTCTTCAGCTTCTGGACGATCTTGTCGATCGTCCGCTTGTTGAGGCGCATCTCCTCGAGCGTCGTCACGAGCTCGGCTGTCGCCTGCGTGACCTCGACGTCGATCTGCTTGCGGCGGACCTCGGTCTTTACCTCTTTGCGCTCCTCGACGAGCTCCGCCTTCTTCTTGTCGACGCGCTTCACCTTGTCGATGAGGCGGATGATGCGCCGGTCGGCCTCTTCCTCGTCGAACTCCTGGTCGTCGTTCTCGGCGTCCTTGATGAGCTCCTTCACCCGGATCTTGTGCTTCCGGAGCTTCTCGCCGAGATCGATGATCTCGCGGACGGCGATGGGGGAGTCGAGGATCGCGGCGTTGACCTTCTGCTCGCCGATCTCGATCCGCTTCGCGATCTCGACCTCGCCCTCGCGGGTGAGCAGCGAGACGCTGCCCATCTTGCGGAGGTACATCCGGACGGGATCGTTCGACTTCGAGTAGTAGTCGACGTCCTCTTCCTCGCGGTCGGGCGTGACGACGAGCTTCTTCTCGCCCGCCTCCTCGTCCGCGATGCGCTTCGGCGCGATCTTCACCTGGGTCGCGCCGTCGACGATCTCGATGTCCTCGTCGCCGAGCGCGCCCACCACGTCGTCCAGCTGATCGGGCGCGACGTCCGCGGGGAGCGCGTCGTTCACCTCGTCGTAGGTGAGAAAGCCTTTGCTCTTGCCGGTCTCGACGAGTTTTTCCAGGGTCTTCCGGTCCTTCTCGGACCGCTCGGCTCGGTTGCCCGCGTCTCCTTTGTTGCTTGGGCGTGCCCCTGCCTCAGCGTGCCCGCGTGTCGATGCGTGCCGCGCGCCGTTCAGCGCGCCGCCCCCCGCCGCCCTTGCGACCCCGCCTGCCCGACCGGAAGATTGCTTGGCCTTGCTCGCCATTACCTCATGCTCCACTTACGGCGACCAGCTCGCCGCGACCGACAAGACACCAAATGATTCCGACAAACTCTAGGGATCACGCACGTCGGGTCGCCACGTAGGGGCGACACGGAACGCATCAAGGAAGACCGAGCCCCCCCGCTCTCCGCTGGAATAGCTCACGCAACAAAGCGTTTTCAGCATCGGCATCGACCGCGCTCTTCTGGAGCTGGCTCATGACGGCTGCCTTCTGTCGCGCCAGGGCCTGCCTGCTCAACTTTTGTGAATTCTCCAAGAGCGTCGCCTTGGCCGTTGAGGCCGCTTCGAAGACAGGCGAGACCAGCCGTCCAGCCGCGAATGAATGGATCGGAGCCGGGACTTGCGCAAGAAATTCGCCGGCGGCAAGACCCATTTCAAATGTGAAATTTTGACGCGCCGTGACAATCGCCAGGGCGACCTCGCCTTCGAGGCATTCCAGCGCGGTCTGCACCTCGTCGTCGGCCATGAGCTCGGGAAAATCGAGGATCGCGCCCAGGATCTCGAGGCTGACCTCCGGGATCTGCGCGCGTGAGCGCGCGTGCTCCCACGTCTCGGTCGTCTGTCCGGAGGGGGTCACCTCGCGGCTGGGCTGGTTCCGCGGCCGGGAAAGGGACTCCTCGACGACGCGCTCGAGCTGCCGGAGGTCGTCGGGTGAGCGACCGCCGATGACGAGCTTCGAGGAGACACGATCGGCGTAGAGCTTCGCCATCATCCTGAGGTTCGGATCGTCCTCGTCGGCGAGCAACGCGGCCACGGCGCGTACGCGAGCGAGCTGCTCGGGCAGCGACGAGCCGCCGAAGCTGTCGCCGTCGAGCGCCTCGTCGATGACGTGCTCGAGCAGGCCGCGCGCGCCCTTCAGGATGCGCGCGACCGCCTCCGGGCCGTGCTTGCGAGCGAGATCGTCGGGATCGACGCCGGCCGGCAGCACGGCGACGCGCGCGCTGAGCCCCGCCTCGCGGCACGGGGCGCGCGCCGCGCGCGTGGCCTTCTTGCCGGCCGCGTCGCCGTCGAAGAGCAGGATGACCACGGGAGCGAAGCGCTTGATGAGCTTCGCCTGTGCGGGCGTGAACGCGGTCCCGAGCGGAGCGACCGCGTGGCCGATGCCGCGCGCGTGGAGCGCGACGACGTCGAAGTTGCCCTCCACGAGGACCCCCTCGCCGCGCTGCCGGATCGCCTGGCGCGCCTGGTAGAGCCCGAAGAGGTGCTCTCCCTTCGTGTAGATCGGCGACTCGGGGCTGTTGATGTACTTCGCCGGCGCGCCGTCGGTCTGCGGCGCAGGGCCGGTGAGGCCGAGCGACGAGAGCTCCGCGGGGCTCGGATCGGGCAACGCGCGCCCGCTGAACGCGATCACCCGGCCCATCACGTCGGTCACGGCGAACATGAGCCGGTGGCGGAAGCGGTCGTAATGGCCGCTCCCCGAGGAGCGCGGCACGAGGAGCCCGACGCGCTCCGCGAGGACCGGGGAGATGCCTTGCTGCCGCAGGTAGGTGGCGAGCGCGTCCCAGCCGAACGGGGCGTAGCCGATCCGGAACGCCTGGAGGGCATCGGAGATCGGGTCGACGCCGTCATCGCCGTCGCGGAGGGGCAGACCGCGTCGCAGGAGCTCCTCGTGGGCGTAGCGCGCGAGCGGATGGGGGCCGCTGCCCGGGCCACCGCGGAGGCTGTGCTCGAAGAACGTCGCGGCGAGGTGGTTGACGGCGTAGAGGTCGTCCTTCGACTTGCGCGCCGCCTGCGCCTCGCGCCGCTCGGCGTCGGTCAGCGACTCCGCCACCTCGATGCCGGCGCGCTCGGCGAGCGCGCGCACCGCCTCGGCGAACGTCCGGCCCTCGAGCTTCATCACGAAGTCGATGGCGCTGCCGGTCTCCTTGCAGCCGAAGCAGTGATAAAACCCGCGGTTCGCGTTCACGTGGAAGCTGGGCGTCTTCTCCTTGTGAAAGGGGCAGAGCCCGGTGAAGGAGAGCCCGCGGCGCGTGAGGCGCACGTTTTCGCCGATGAGCGCTACGAGATCCGTGCGCTCTTTCACGAGCGCGATCGTCTCCGGAGTGATCATGGGCTGCCTTGATGGCCCCGTGCGCGCGGGGCCCGCAGAACATCGCGGGTGGACCCAGACAGCGTGGCGCCGTTTGCGCCAGCGCCTTGGCGGTGCGGGTAGCTCGCGAGGCGGGAGATCCCCCAGCTCCTCGCGGCCTGTGTGGAGAACAGTGTCCTGTGCGGCGGCCGCGCGCGCAAGGCGGTAGCCGCCAGGTCCGTCACTTCGGATCGGGGAACGGAGAGCCGGGTCTCTTGTGGTCCGTGAGGCTCTCGTCGGGCTGGGAGGCCTCGACCATCTCCTCGACCGACGGCGCCTCGGCGTGGTCGGCGAGGAACCGCGTATCCTCGCGAACCATCGGAGGAGGCGGATCGCCGATGAGCTCGAGCTCGGTGGCGAGCCACTGCTCCTCTTCGATGAGCTCGCGGCGGCGCGGATCAGTCAGTTCGCCTTGCCAGTGGTCGAGCTCTGCATCGACCTCCTTGAGCCGGCGGCGCACCCGGACGACGTCGACATCATCTTTCTTGGCGAAGCGCTCGGTGAGCAGCAGCGCGGTATCGTTGGCGACCTCGACGAATCCGTGGTGAACGGCCAGGCGGTGCTCCTGGCCGTTCTGGTGGTACGTCACGAGGCCAGTCCGGAGGGCGGCGAGCAGAGGCAGGTGACCCGGGAGCACACCAAACTCGCCGGCGACGCTCGGCGCGGTCACGTCCGTGACCTGCTCGCGCAGCGCGACGCCGGTCGGCGTCACGATTTCGAGGAGGATTGTGTCGGCCATGGCCGCGTCAGGCCGCCTTCCTCGACGCTCGAGCCTTCACCTCGTCGATACTGCCTACCATGTAGAAGTCCTGCTCCGCGATGTGGTCGAGCTTTCCGTCCAGGATCTCCTCGAAGCCCGAGATCGTGTCCTTGAGCGAGACGAGCTTGCCCTCGAGCCCGGTGAACTGGGCCGCGACGAAGAACGGCTGCGACAGGAACTTCTGCATCTTGCGGGCGCGCGACACGACGAGCTTGTCGTCCTCGCTGAGCTCGTCCATCCCGAGGATGGCGATGATGTCCTGGAGATCCTTGTAGCGCTGGAGCGTTTGCTGCACGCGCCGCGCGACGGAGTAGTGCTTCTCGCCGACGATCTGGGGATCGAGCATCGTCGAGTTCGAGTCGAGCGGATCGACGGCCGGATAGATGCCGAGCTCCGAGATCGCGCGCGAGAGAACGGTGGTCGCGTCGAGGTGGGCGAAGGCCGTGGCCGGCGGGGGCGGCTCCCTGTGGATCGGCGACAGCTTCTTGGCATGCACGGGGCCGGCGTCATCGATCGGTACGCCGACGACGTTCAGGATCCGGCCGAGGCACTCGTTGCCGACCGGGACCATGATGGGCTTGCCCGTGTCGCGGACTTCCATCCCGCGCACGAGGCCGTCGGTGGAGTCCATCGCGATGGTGCGCACCGTCGACTCGCCGAGGTGCTGGGCGACCTCGAGCACGAGGTTGTCGGGCTCGGCCGAGATGCTCGGGTTGCTCAGCTTGAGCGCGTTCAGAATCTTGGGTAGCTGGCCGGACGGAAAATCGACGTCGACGACCGGTCCGATGACCTGGGTGATCTTTCCAACAACCATGGAGCGGGAGTCCTCCTCGTACGAGCTTTGACGAGTCGCGCGGCCCACTAGCATGGACCTGCGCGTCCGACTAGTGGCCGCGCGCCAGAAATCCTGCCGCGCTTCGTGCCGACGCTTCGCGGCGGGTGTGCATGGCATCAGGCCCTTGGGTTCTCAAGCGGGGTCTCGTGCCTCGCGACCCGCTCCTCGGGGAGGGAACGCCCGCGTGCGGCTGCGGTCAGCGATCTCGGAGGGCGGCGATCCGCGCGAACGCCTCGACGCTGAGCGTCTCGCCGCGCGCGTCGAGCGAGATGCCGGCGTCCTTCGCGTGGCGCTCGAGCTCCTGGGACGACCAGCCGTAGAGGTTCTTCCAGGCGTTCCGGAGCGTCTTGCGGCGGGCCGAGAAGGCGGCGCGCACGGCGGCGCGGAAGGCGTCCGTCTCCTCGGCGCGCCGCGGGCGCCTCGGCGTCAGGACGACGACGGCGGAGTTCACCTCCGGCCTCGGGTAGAACGCGCCGGCGCGCGCGATGAGGAGGCGGCGCACGTCGAACGCGGCCTGCGCGAAGACCGAGAGCGCGCCGTAGTCGCCGCTGCCCGGGGCGGCGATGAGGCGCTCCGCCACCTCCAGCTGCACCATGAACACCGCGCGATCGATCTGGTCCGCGACGATGGTGGCCTGCTCGAGGAGCCGGCCGGTGAGCTGGTACGGGAGGTTGCCGGCCACCGCGTGCGGGCGCGGGTGGCCGGAGAGCGAGGCGACCCAGTCGACCTGCGCGGCGTCGGCCTCGAGCAACGTCAACCGGCCGCCCTCGATCGGGTCGGCGAGCTGCTCGCGGAGGATCGGGACGAGGTCACGATCACGCTCGATCGCGACGACGTGCGCGGCGCGAGCGAGGAGCGGCCGCGTGAGCGCGCCGAGCCCCGCCCCGATCTCGAGCACCGCGCCACCTGGCGGCGTCGTGGCTGCCTCGGCGATCCGGCGCGCCGCCTCGACGTCGACGAGGAAATTCTGTCCGAACCCCTTCTTCGGGGAGAGGCCGCGTGTGCGCAAGAGCTCTGCGATGGACATCCCTCGACCTCAGGTCTGCGGTGGGTGCGCCCCGTCGTGGGGCGCGACCGCGGTCGCGCTCGGCGCGGCCGCGGTCATGGGGCGAAGCCGCGCGACGCGCACGCCGACCTTGCGGAGCACCGCCTCGCGGCGGGTCTGCGCCACCCGCGCGCGGATGAGCACGGCCTCGGCCGCGATGGGCGCGAGCTCCTGGAACGCCTTGTCTGCCGGCGTGGGGCTCCTCTGCTCCTCGTCCCCGTCGCTCTCCAGCGGTCGCGGCGCCTCCCAGGGAGGAGCGAGTCCCGGCTCGAGATCGGGGAGCGTCCACATCACGTGGACCGCCTTCCGCGAGAGCCGTCGCACCGCCTCCGAGAGCCGGCTCAGCTGCGCGTCGGCGGGCGGCGGCGCCAGGACGTAGACCATGCTCGCGCGCGGCTTGGCGCGCGCGATGTGCGTGAGCGACTCCGCGACAGTCACGGTGGGATCGCGTCGATCCAGCTCGGACCGCGCGGGCGATTCGATGCCGTAGCTCGCGAGGTAGCGGCGCAGCGTGCGCTCGCGCTGCGAGCGTCCGAGCGGCGCCGGCGCCGAGAACGGCGCACGGGCGCGCATCGACTCGGCGCGGGCGGCCAGTCGGTCGAGGTCGCCGCGGCGCAGGTCGTCGAGGCCTCGCGCGTCGAGCGGCCTGAGGTGCTCGAGGACGCGCGCCGCGACGTCCGCCTCGTCGAGCTCGCTCCGATCCGCGTCGTACGTGCCGCACCCGACGGTGAGCGCATGCGCGATCTTCTGGCCGTGCCCGGGGCCGTGGTCGGGCGTGATCGTCACGCGAGGGCCGGGTGCCAGGAGGATGAGCCCGACGCGATCGCCGCGCCCGAGGTGCCTCGTGGCGATGGCCGAGGCCTCGTCGATCATGAGATCGAGCGGGGCGCGGCCGAGCGGGCCCGCCCAGAGCTCCACGGCCGCGTCGACGAGGATCCAGACCACATCCCGCTCCTCGCGCTCGAACTCCCGCACGAGCAGCGTGCCCCGGCGCGCGCTCGCCTTCCACGCGATCTTCCGGAAGGGATCCCCCGGCTGGTGCTCTCGCAGCTCGCGCAGGTCGTCCCCTTCGCCGCGCACGCGCCCGGGCTTGCCGGAGGCCGCGAGCAGGTGGCTGCGCCCGCCGCGCGGCTGCGTGAGGTACGCCATGAACGGCCGCGGGAGGACCTCGATCCCGTACGGGTTCGCGAAGGTCAGGGGCACCTCGAAGAGGCCCGGGGCGCCGTGCACCTCGAGCGCGAGCCCGTGCAGCCCGTGCTGGCCGACGCGCGGCGTGCGCACGACGACCTTCACCTTGAGCCGCCCCGAGGCGGAGACCTCGCCTCGGCTCGGCTCGATGCGCACGTCGAGCTGCGACGAGGCGATCGCGCGCAGCTTGACGTAGCGGGCCGCGAGCGTGTCGCGGTTCCGCACCTCGGCCTCGATCTCCACGGTGCCTCCGCGCGCGGACCGGAGGACACGCCGCGAGCCGCCCCAGAGCATCTCGAACCCGGCCGCGCGGATGCGCGCCACCGACACAAGCGTCACGCCGCGGGCGAGCGCGATCGCGACAAGGATCGCCCCGCCCCAGCCGACGATCGCCGGCTCGCGCGCGATGAGCCCTGCGCCCATGACCGCGACGCCGGCGATGGCCAGGTGGGCGGCGGTGCGCGTGGGATAGAGCTGCATGGGGGATCTACGCCGGCCGCGCCGCGCGCCGGTAACCCACGCGCTGCACCGCCTCGTCGATGATCGCGTCGCGCGCCTTCGGATCCACGTCGGCCTCGGGCACGAGCACGAGGCGGTGGGCGAGCGTCGCGGGCGCCATGCCGCGCACGTCGTCCGGGGTCACGAACGGGCGCCCGCCGATCACCGCCGCCGCCTTGGCCGCCTGGATCAGCGCGAGCGTGGCGCGCGGCGACGCGCCGAGCAGCACGCGAGGGTGCGTCCGCGTGAACCCCGTGAGGTTCACCGCGTAGTCGTACAGGTCCTCCTCGACGTGGATCCGTCGCGCGACGCCCTGCAGCATGAGGAGGTCCTGGACGGCGAGCGTCGCGCGCGCCCGCGGCGGCTCGACGTTGTGCGCGCGGAGCATCGCCACCTCGTCCTTGTGCTGCGGGTAGCCGATGCTCACGCGGATGAGGAACCTGTCGATCTGCGCCTCCGGCAGCGGGTAGGTCCCCTCGAGATCGATCGGGTTCTGCGTCGCCAGCACCATGAAGGGCGACGGCAGCTCGAAGCGATCGCCCTCGATCGTCACCTGCCGCTCCTGCATGGCCTCGAGGAGCGCCGACTGGGTCTTCGCCGGGGCGCGGTTGATCTCGTCAGCGAGCACGAGGTTCGCGAAGATCGGGCCGGGGCGCAGCGTGAAGGTCCCCTCCTTGGGCGACAGGACGTACGTCCCCGTGATATCGGCGGGCAGGAGGTCGGGCGTGAACTGGATCCGCCGGACGGACGCGCCCAGCGCCGCAGCGAACGCCTTGACCAGCGTGGTCTTCGCGACGCCGGGCACGCCTTCCAGCAGCACGTGCCCCTGCGCGAGCAGGGCGGTGATCATCAGATCGATCGCGCGCGGCGATCCGATGTAAACGCGCGTGATCTCCCGCCGGACCGCCTCGATCCGCTCCCTGGCAGCGGAGATTTCGTCGACGGCGACGGCCTGAACCTGGTTCATCGAGCGCCTTTGTCAGAGGGTGGTGTTGCGAGCTGCGCATCCGGCGGTGAGGGCCGCGCCTCCGGGGATGCCGTCGAAGGGTCGGCTGGCGCGCCGGGGTGAGGCCCCCGCGGTGGCTTCCGGCCGTCGGCGCCGCAGGCGGCGAGGACGCGCCGCACGACGTCGGCGGCGTGCAGGAGCGCGGGCCTGGACACGCTCGCCGGCTTGCCGGCGACGACGGACGCTTCGACTCGGTACATGGTGCCCAGGACCTCCTTGAAAGCCGAGAGGGCTCGTTCGTCAAGAGATCCCTCTCGGGCCACGAGCCGCGCGACCGTCTCCTGCGCCGGGTTGGCCTCGAGACCGAACCGCACGGACAGGGCCTCGAACAGCGCGCTCTTCAGCTCGAGAAACGCGAGCCCGCGCGGGGACGAGGGGGCGGCGAGGACGGCGAAGCGCCCGGCGGCGCCTCCCTGCGCGACGAGCGGCGTGGGACGGGCGTATCGAGGGAGCGGGCCTCGGTAGGGCCTCGCCGAGGCGCGCGCGGTCCAGATCGCGAGGGCGAGGCCGGCGAGGGCGGCGAGGGCGAGGAGGGCGCCGCCGGGGAGCCCGTCGCGGCGGGCGTCCTCGACGGCGCTCGCGAGCGCCTTGAGCTGCGCGTCGAAGTCCTTGCGGAGCGACGTCTCGCCGCCGAACGAGCTCTCTTCGTCGAACCGGTTCGCGACGACGTAGAGCCGCCCTCGGCGCGGCTGAGCTCCATCCTCGTCGACCAGGTAGCGGGTCAGGCCCGAGGCGAAGGCGCGGTTGCCCGGGTACCGGAGCATCATGTTCATCAGCGCCGACGGGTCGCCCATCGCGAAGAGCCGGCCCTTGCCGACCTGCCCGGCGACGGCGACGATCACGTCCGGCTCGCTGACGGCGCGGATGCGCAGCACGGGCGAGAGATTCGGGTGCCGGAGGCCGGTCGCGTGGTTCGTGACGAGCCGCTCGACGTGGCTGACGACCGGGTGCCGGCCGACGGCGTGGCCCCCGACGGTGTCGGCGACGGGCTCCGCGATGGCGAGGGCGGGGCGGTTCCGGAGCGCGGCGAGCGGCCGGGCTGGCGTCGGGACGCGCTCGATCTGGAACCGCCGGAGCGTGTCGTCGCCGCGGCCGAAATCGTCGACGATGGCGAGCCGCCCGCCGGCCTTCATGAAGGAGGTCGTCTCGTCAGCGTCGAGTGCCTGCTGCGGATGGAGCACGAGGATGCCGTCCTCCGGGCCGACCTGGCTCCAGTCGAGCACAGCGACGGGGTGGACCCTGGCGACGCCGAGCTCGGCGCGCGCGATCTCGAGAAACTCCGAGCAACCCTCCCAGCTCGTGTCGTTCACGTCGAAGGCAGCGCTCGCTGTTCGGGCGGGCGCGAGCAGCGCAATCAGAGCGACCAGAGCGAACAGCGCGACCAGAGCGCCCCGCGCGACCCGCGCGCCTCGGAGGGAGCAGGATGTGGCCCGCCGGTGCACCGGCAGACGCCGATGATCCCTGTGAAATTCGAAGGATGCGTGCGCAAGCCACGCGCCGTGCCGCGTCATGAGCGCCGCGAACATACCACTGTCAGCCCGAGCGATAACCTTGACCCGCCATCCCACATTGCTAGATTCGTTTTTAAGAGCGGGGTGCTTTCTCGCAGGCCTCGTTTCCACCAACTCGGCCGAGCACTCTACGGGGTTAGTCGATGCTTCCTCCGTTCATCATCGAGCAAATACGGCAGCGCGAAGAAGAGAAGGATCGGTCAAGAAGCGAAGAAATTCGACCGCGCCTCGAGCTGCCGATCGAACGCTACCCCGCACCTCGTCGTCTTCCCGATACGGAAGAGGACGATCCCAACCGGGGCGTCATCATCCTCGACTTGGGCTGACGCCACGTGTAGCACGCCCCCATCGCGGTCCCCGTGGAGACGCGAGACGCCGCCCCAGCGGCAAAAGCCCACGGAACGTCCCCGATACTTCCTCCGCTTTCCCCGTAAATCCCGAAAAACGGGCACCCACGCATCCTCCGATGCGCGCGCGTGGGGCTCCGTTTCTTGCCTGAACCGAGCTCGTCTGGTCCGTAGGCGACGTCCGCGGGCCCGTTCCTTGGTTCGCTGTGCGCGGCATGGCGCCGAGCGGCGTGAGGCCGAAAAATTGTCCTTCGTGGAGCTGAACACGCTCGTGCGGGGTTGACCCGAGGCGGGAACTTCGCCTAGGTTGCGCCCCCACTTCTGGCGTCGAGCACTGAACGAGCTACGCTCCGGCGCTTCAGAGCAGACCGTGCGCAACGTGAGCACGGGCTCTTCCATATCGATCGAGGTTCTACCGATGGCCGTTCATATTCGCCTCGCCCGCGCGGGCACCAAGAAGACGCCCTTCTACCGCATCGTCGTCGCCGACCAGCGCAGCCCGCGCGGCGGCAGGTTCATCGAGCGGTTGGGCACATACGACCCGCGCAGGACCGAGATCCGCCTCGATGTCCCCCGCGTGAGGCACTGGATCTCGAACGGCGCCCAGCCGACGCACACGGTGGCGCTGCTCCTGAAGCACCCTGGGCTCGCCCAGGCAGCCGCTCCGGCGGACGCCGCCAAGTAGCATGATCTCCTCGACGTCTCCGCTGGTCGATCTCGTGGCGCTCGTCGCCCGCGCGCTCGTCGACCAGCCGGACCGGGTCGTCGTTCGCGAGGTGGCGGGCGACCGCTTCCCCCGGATCGAGCTGACGGTCGCGCGCGAGGACATCGGCAAGGTGATCGGCAAGGACGGGCGCACCGCGCAGTCGATCAGGACACTGCTGAGCGCCGCTGCGAGCAAGTCGGGGCGGCGCGCGCACCTCGACATCCTCGACTGAGGCGAACCCACCGTGGAGCGACGCTACGTCCCCGTCGCCGAGATCGCCCGGCCGCATGGCGTCCAGGGAGAGCTTCGGCTTCGTATCTACAACGAGTCGTCCGACCTGCTGCTCGCGCGGCCTCCGATCAGGCTGCGCCTCCCCGATGGCGCCGAGCGGGACGCGAAGATCGTCGCGGCGCGCCCCACCGACAAGGCGCTGCTCGTGCGGCTCGCCGGGATCGACGGTCGGGACGCGGCCGAGGCCCTGCGCGGCGCGGCGGTGTGCGTGCCGCGGGACGCGTTCGCGCCGCTCTCCGAGGGCGAGTTCTACGCGTGCGACATCGAGGGCGCGCGCGTGATGACCCCCGAGGGCGACCTGCTCGGGCACGTGAAATCGCTCCAGTCGTACCCGACCTGCGACGTGCTCGTCGTGGAGAGGCGCGGCGCTGCTTCGATCGAGATCCCGTTGACCGAGAGCTTCGTCGGCAGCGTGGACGTGGAGCAGCAGATCGTTCAGCTGGTGACGCTGGAAGGCCTCGTCTGAGCCGCCGTCCGGCGCGAGGCGGCCCGCCGCGGCAAGTTCGATGCGCATCGATGTAGTCACCCTGTTCCCCGAGCTCTTCGAGGGATTTCTGGCGATCGGCATGGTCGGGCGCGGGCTCGCTTCAGGCGCGTTCGCGGTCCGGACGCGCAGCCCGCGCGAGTTCGGCCTCGGCCGGCACCGGAGCGTGGATGACACGCCCTACGGCGGCGGTTCGGGCATGGTGATGCGCGTCGACTGCATCGTCCGCTGCCTGGAGGCGCTCGACGAGGCCGCCGCCGAGGGCGAGCCGGCGGGCGCGCCCCCCGGAGAGGAGACGGCGCCCTCGGGCCCTGCGCAGCGAGCGCACCGGGTGCTGCTCACGCCGCAGGGGCAGCCTTTCCGCCAAGAGAAGGCGATCGAGCTCGCGGCGCGCCCTGCCGTCGCGCTCGTGTGCGGCCGGTACGAGGGGTTCGACGAGCGGGTGCGCGCGTTCGTCGACGAGGAGATCTCGCTCGGCGACTTCGTGATGACGGGCGGCGAGGTGGCGGCGATGGCGGTGATCGATGCGTGCGTGCGCTTGCTCCCGGGGGTGCTGGGCAACGCGGGGTCGGCGGAGCACGAGTCGCATAGCCCCGCGCTGTCCGGGCTCCTGGAGTACCCGCAGTACACGCGTCCCGTGGAGTTCCGCGGACACAAGGTGCCCGAGGTGCTGCAGCAGGGGAACCACGCGGCGATCGCTCGCTGGCGACGGGCGCAGGCCGAGCAGCGCACGGCCGAGCGCCGGCCCGACCTGTGGTGCAAGACGCGCGGAGGACAGCCTCCGCCGGACGAGGGCGGCGAGGTGCGGCGATGAGGCTGGCGCTCGCGCTCGTTCACTACCCGGTGCTCGACCGCTCCGGCGAGACGGTGACCACCGCGATCACGAACCTCGATCTGCACGACATGGCGCGGAGCGCGCGCACGTACGGGGCCGAGCGGTTGTTTGTCGTGCACCCGGTGGCCGCACAGCGCGCGCTGGCAGAGCGGATCAGGGAGCACTGGGTGCTCGGATCCGGCAAGCGCCGGATCCCGGATCGCGCGGTCGCGCTCGATGTGCTGACCGTGGTCCCGAGCCTGGACGACGTGTATGGCGCGCTGAGCAGCGCAGGGCGCACCGGCGTCGAGGTCTGGACGACGGCGGCGGCCTCGCGAGGGCTCCAGGTGACGAGCTATGCAGCGACCCGCGCTCGCCTCGCGCAGGCGAGCCGCCCGGTGCTGATCCTGTTCGGCACAGGCTGGGGGCTCGCGCCAGAGGTCATCGACGACGCCGATCTCCGGATCGAGCCCATCCGGGCGGCCGCGAGCACCGGCTACAACCACCTGAGCGTGCGCGCGGCGTGCGCGATCACGCTCGATCGGCTGCTCGGCGACTGGCACGCCGGGTGAGCCCTCGCGGTGCGCGGTGGCCGAGCGTGACGCCAGCGCCGCCGTCCGCCCCGCGGTCCATCCTACGGCCATGAGCAAGCGCGAGGCCCATCGTCCCGCAGAGGAGGCGAGCTCGGAGCGACCGACGCACGATCGGCTGGTGCGCGAGCAGGCGTTCGCGCTCGGGTTCGACGTCGTCGGCGTCGCGCGCGCGGACGAGCCGATCGGGGTCGAGCACGCGCGGTATCTCGAGTTCATCGAGCGGGGCATGCACGGGGAGATGGGCTACCTCGCGGAGTACGCGGAGCAGCGGCGCCGGGTGGACACCGGCGCGATCCTCGAGGGGGCGCGCTCGGTCGTGTGCGTCGGCCGCAGGTATGCTCGGCCCAAGGACAGCGAGGAGCGCGACCCTTCGCTCGCGCAGATCATCGCGCGGTACGCGCGCGGCCAGGACTATCACAACCACCTGAAGCGCCGGCTGCGGCGGCTCGCGTCGTTCATCCGGTCGCTCGCGCCGTCCGTCCTCGCGCGGCCGCTCTGCGACGTCGAGCCGGTGATGGAGCGCGTCTGGGCGGTGCGCGCCGGCCTCGGCTTCGTCGGCAAGAACGGGCTGCTCATCACGCCGGGGCAGGGGAGCTACCAGCTGCTCGGCGAGGTGGTGACCACCCTGCCGCTCGTCCCCGACGTGCCCATCGCAGAGCGCTGCGGCTCGTGCACGCGCTGCCTCGACGCGTGCCCAACGCAGGCGTTCGATGCGCCCTTCGTGCTCGATCCGCGGCGCTGCGTCGCGTACCTGACGATCGAGCAGCGAAGCGCGCCCGCCGAGGAGCTGCGGCCCGGCATGGGAGAGCACCTCTTCGGCTGCGACGTGTGCCAGGAGGTCTGCCCGTTCAACAGGACCGCGCCGCCGCCCCTCGATCGCACCGCGCCGTTCCATCCGCTCGCACGATGGGAAGCGCGCGACGTCGACGATCTCACGTCGCTGGATGAGCAAGAGTTCGACGCGCTGACCGTCGGGACGCCGGTGCGGCGCGCGCGGCGCGGCGGGCTCGCCAGAAACGCGACCATCGTCGCTGCGAACCGGCTCGCGCGCGGAGCGGAAGGCGAGGCCGCGGCGAGCGCGAAGCGCGCGCTCGCCGTGGCGCTCACCCATGACGACCCCTCCGTGCGCGCCGTCGCCGCGTGGGGCATGCGCCGCGCGGGCTGCGGTGAGTCGACGAGCCCGGACGCGGCGGAGCCTGCCGGGTCGCTCGAGGATCCCGGTGCAGGTTGAGGCGCAGAGAGCGTCGAGGTCGTTCGTCGCGCCGAGGCGCGGCGGCGCTCGGGCGCCCTTCGCGGGCGGCCGATGATCCGCTACGGTGTCCGCCGGCAAGACGCCGCGCGCACGAGCAAGAACGTGGATCTCCCCCCCAGGCTCCGAGCGCTCCTCGACGATCTGCGCCGGCACGACTCCGTCCTCTGGCGGCGCGCGGTCGACGCCGGGGTGACCTACGGCCCAGATCTCCTCGTCCGGCACAGCCCCGCGCTGTTCGGCCTCGTCTGCGGGGCCGTGCTGCCGGAGCACCGGCGGGCCGTGCGCAGGAACCTGCGGCTGGCGCTCGGCGAGCGGGGGGCGCTCGACGAGTACCGCGACGTCGCCCGCGTGTTCATCAACTTCGCCAGCTGCCTCACCGACGCGTTCATCGCGGGCAGCAGCCGGTCCGAGCGGCTCACCGGCCTGTGCGTGAACGACGAGCACTTCACGAGCGCGTTCCGGCGCGGCCGCGGCGTGATCGTCGTCACGGCGCACACCGGCGGATGGCAGGCCGCCGCGCCGCTGCTGCGCTCGGTGCACGCGGCCGACGTGCTGATCGTGATGCAGCGCGAGCGCGACAGCCGGGCGCAGGCCATCCAGGACGGCGCGCGCGATCGGGTCGGCGTGCGGATGCAGCACGTGGATGACGATCCGCTCGCGGTGCTCCCGCTGCTTGCGCACCTGCGGCGGCAAGGCGTCGTGGCTATCCAGATCGATCGCCTCCCGTCCGGGATGCGCGGGCGCGATGTCGAGCTCTTTGGGATGCCCTGGCGCGTCCCGGAGGGGCCGCTCCAGCTCGCCGCGGTGAGCGGCGCGCCGATCGTCCCGGTGTTCACCCGGCGGACCGACTTCATGAAGTACGAGATCTGCATCGCGCCGCCCATCTCGCTGCCCAGGCGGCCAGGACCGTCCGAGCTCGACGTCGCGGCGCGGCAGATCACGGCGGAGATGGAGCGCTTTCTGCGGGAGAACCCGACGCAGTGGTTCCACTTCGAATAAATCAAGGACTTTGAGCCTTGAATGAGAAATCACGCCGCGGTCGGCCACGCGCTGCATCGGCGCGCAACCTGGGTTAAGAGTCCGCGCTGATGGCCCGCCTCCTCGTCGGACTGCCCTCGCTCAAGGGGGATATCCAGAAGTACAAAGATCGCTTCGATCTGGTCGAGCTCCGTCCGATCGATACGTCGCTGCCCCGCGCGACCACGCTGCGCAAGTGGCGCAAAGCGGTGCCGCCGGGCTTCGTCTTCAGCGTGGTGCTGCCGCGCGTGGTCGGCGAGCTCGCGGCCGGGAACGAACTCGACGAAGCGCTCTCGACCTCGCTCGAGGTGGCGGCCGTGCTCGAGGCCCGGTGCGTCGTGCTCCAGACGCCGCCGTCGCTGCGCCCGACGGCGAGCAACCGCAAGAAGGTCGCGGCGCTCTTCGAGCGTCTGCCCGCCGAAGGGGTCGTGCGCTGCTGGGAGCCCTCCGGGATGTGGGAGCGCGACGACATCGTCGCGACCGCGCGCATCGCGAAGGTCATCCCGGTGCTCGACGTCGCGCGCGACGCGCCGCCGCCCGGGCCGATCGTCTACACACGGCTGCGCGCGCTCGGGAAGTCGTCGTCGATGGGAGCGGCCGCGCTCGAGCGCGTCGCGGATCGCCTGCGCGGACGGCGTGAGGTGTTCCTGGTCGTCGAGGGCGACCGCGCGCCACAGATCAAGTCCCAGCTCGCCGCGTCGCTCGCGCGCAAGCCCGATCGCTCAACATCGTCCGCCGTGGTAAGGCCTACCATGCCTATGCCGAACACCCTCGTCGCCGAGGACGAGGAGCAGTGATCCGCGGCGCGGCGGCCACGGCGAGTGACGCATTCGCGGCTTCGGCCGCCCGGGCCGCGCTCGAGTCGTCCGGCAGCGCGATCGATGCGATCATCGCCGGCTTCTTCGCCGCAGCCGGCGAGCAGCCCGACGTGCTGCTCGCGCCCACCGTCGCGCTTGCGGCAGGCGTCGGCGTTGGCGCGCGGGCCTTCGATGGACGGGCGATCCAGCCCGGGCGCGGCGCGCCGCGCCCGCGCGGGTTCGTCGACGGGCAAAGCGTGCCGGAGGCCGCGCGCGTCGCGGTTCCGCGCTCGCTCGGGATGCTGGTCCTGCTGCACGGCTACCTCGGGCGCGCGCGCCTCCGCGAGCTGGTTCGGGCCGGCGTGGCCGCAGCCGAGCGCGCGGGCGCGAGCGGGCGCGCCGAGCTGCTCCGCGAGGTCGGCTCGCTCGGCGCGATAGCGCTCCGGTCGCGCGACGTGGAGCGGGCGCTGCTGGCCGTGGGCGGGCCGGTCGCCGGTGGGACCCTGACCGCCGAAGACCTCGCCGAGGCGGTCCCGGCCGAGGTGGAGGCCGCGTCGACCACGATCGCGGAGGGCGCGACAGCGCTCCAGGCGCCGTGGCCGGTCGGGGACCTGGTGCGACCCGCGGACGCCATCGTCGCCTGCGATGGATGGGGTACGGTGGCCGCGCTGGCCTACGCGCGTACCGACGATGGGATCACCGTGCCCGAGCTCGACATCGTGCTCGGCCGCGACGCCGTCCCGGTGCGCCGCGGAATCACGCGCCTCGCCCCAGGCACGCCCCTGCCGGCGGCGGCGCCGATCGCGATCCTCCAGCGCAGCGCCTTCGCCGCCGCGATCGCGGTGACCGGCAGGCCCAAGCTGGACGTGACCGCCCTCGGCGCGCTCCTCCGCGGCAACGCGCTCGAGGCGGCCCTCCACGACGTCCGCACGCAGCTGAGCGCCGACGGCGCGCTCGCCGTCCTGCGCGACGACCGCGACGCGCGTGCGGTCAACCTCGCGGCCGGATTCATGGCAGGGGCACGGACGCCGCCAGCAGAGGGCTGAGGCGACGCCGACGCAGGCTGGCCGAGATCGGCCGAAGCCGACGCAGGGGAGCCGAGCGAGCAGCCGAAGCGGGCGCGAGAGGCCGGCGATCCGTCAAAGCCGGCACGGAGAGGCCGGGCGGGTTCGGCTAGCCGGAGAGCCTGCGCGGGCCGTCGAAAGGCGTTGTGGGCGGAGCGCTGCTGGCCCGAAGCGGCAGCCGTACCTCCAGCGGGTGCGTCAGCGCGGAGGCCATGGCGGTGGTCTACGAGAAGCGATCAAACCGCCAAAACACCAAGGACACCACGAAGAGGAACTCTCGGTCCTCCTGGTGTCCTTGGCATCCTGGCGGTTTTCTCGTCCGGGTCGCTATCCGCTGGCTCGCTGTTCCAGACGCGACCGAGCGCCGCTCCAGCTAGAGCGTGACGCCGTAGCGCTTCGCGTAGGCAACGACGCCGATCTTGTCGATCGTACGGATGTCACGCGTCGTGAGGTTGAGCTTCACGAAGCGGTTGAGCTCGGGGACCCAGACGCGCCGGGCCTGGATATTCACGAGCTGCCAGCGCTTCGTCTTGATGTTGGAGTGGGAGACATTCTGCGCCAGAAGCTTCCGCTTCCCAGTGATGTCGCTCTTCGCCATGACGTCCTCGGTTGGAAGGGGGACCGGACTCGGTACCCGATCCTGTATCGAACAAGCTGGCCGGGCGCACGCCCTGCACGGGGGAGCAGGGGGGCTCGGGAGCGCGGGAAAGTGAAGGAAGCCGGGGGACATGTCAAGCGTCCACCGGGGGTACTTCGTCGCAATGCACCGGAATCGCCCGCGGAGGGGTCGGGACCGCCCGCAGAGCTAGGTCAGCCACTCGCCGCCCGAGGGCGGTCGCCGGTCCCGGCCATCCTTGTCGTTGTCGTTGTCGGGGCGGTGCAGATCGATACGCCGGGCGTCGGCGGCAAGACGCCAGGCCAGGATCTGGAACAGGCCAAGGCTCGTGATCGCAGACGTCGCGGCGAACGCCAGGCCTGCGGAGAGCACGCTGACGAGATCGCGGGGCGAGAAGGCGCTGAGCTGGGTGAGCCTGCCGACGACAAGGTCGGCCGTGAAGGCAAGCACCACCGCGACCGCAAGGGATGAACCGGCGCCCGTCGTCTCCGACCCCATGAAGCCGGTGAGGCTCGACAGCACCGCCAGGATCACCATCAGGGCGCCGAGCTGGCCCAGGTGCGGATCGAGCAAGGCGAGCTGCGCGACGGCATGCCCGAACGAGGGGAGCGCGACAAGGAACGCGACGACGAGCAGCCAGCGGGCGCCGGTGTACGCCCTGTAGCGGGACCGGAAGACGAGCGCCGCCGGGAGCGCTATCGCCGCCCCAGCCCGGGCAGCGCCCCAGCCGACCGCAGGACCGGCGCTCTGGAGGCCGATGACGGTCGCGATCGTCCCCAGCACCACCATGGCGACGGCGCGCTGCCTGTAGCTCACCGACGTGAGCGCGGTGAACAGCGTGACGATGCCCAGAACGAACGCAGGCGGCCCCGCGACCACGCCGTCCGGGCGGAGCCCCGCGACCGACAGGCCACCGAACAGAAGGAAGCTCACGCCCACCACGGCGCACCAGACCCGCGCCGCGTCCTGCGCCGGACGCATCGGCGCCAGGTCCTCCATGAGCGCCTCGGACGCGAGCAGCGGCTTTGTGACATGCTCGCGCGCGCTCGGGGGCGTCTCCTCGTGCGAGATGGCCGGGCTCGACCCGGAGAGCCGCTCGGCCGGCGCGGCGCCGGATGGCGCCGCAGGAGGCCCTGCCGGGGGCGGTTCGGCCGGGCTGTCGCCGCCTGCGGCGCCCTCCGGCTGGGCTGGTGCTGCCTTGTCCCGTTCGGCGATCGCGCGACGACTCGCTGGCGGGCGGTCGCGGTTCGCCTCTCCGTAAGGCTTTTCCATGGATGGAGCTGGATCAGATCTCACGGGCGTCGATGGGGTTGCTGCGGAGCTGACCAAGCAGCTCGGCCGAGGTGAGCCGCGCGACCAGGGTGCGCCCGAAGTTTCGCACGGTAGTGAATCCTTGCCCATCCATGGCGAGGGATTGCTCGTCCATGTACAGCCGGCGTGCAATCTCGATCTGCACGGCGTGGACAGCACGGCGCGGTTGGCCGTAATGCGCGGTGCTGAACCCCCCCTTGTAGGGGTCGTCATGACGCACGGAGAAGTGGCAGGCGCGCGCGTGCTGATCGACGGCGTCGATCACCGCGCTCGCGGCGGTCGTCCGTCCGCGCGTGCCGGGGACGATGTCGGCTCGGCCGACCGCGCCCTCGGCATGGCCGCGGCGGCTCTGGCTCGGCATCGAGTGGGCGCAGAGGAGGATCGCGAAGCCAAAGCGCTCGCGCTTGCGGGCGAGGATCGCGCTGAGGGTAAGGTGGTAGGGGCGATAGAAGAGGTCGAGCCGGCGCTCGACCTCCCGCCTCGGAAGTCGAGCGCCAAGGATGGGCTCGCCGTCGGTGGTCACGCGCCAGATGAGCCCCCTCGGGAACGGCGCCCGGCCGCCGCCCTCGACCGCGTCGCCGTCGCAGTCGGACTCGCTGCGGTTGAGATCGACGACCAGCCGGCTCATCCGCGAGAACAGGAGGGTCGCTCCCTCGGCCGGAGCGTCCTGGAAGAGCGCGTCCACGTAGAGATCGGCGTCGCGCCCGATGCTGCGCGCAGGCGCGATGGTCCAGGACAGCGACTCGGGATCCATGTGGACCCCCGCGTGCGGTACTTCGACGAGGACCGGGCTTTCCGCTCCGCGGGGCTCGACGACCTCGATGGCTGACACCACGAGGCCCACTGTGACGCATTCCGCGTCCGGCTGGAACCAGGACGGGGAGGTTCCCGACCGGAAGGTAAGGACGACGTGTCGCCGTCCGGGGCACCCTGGGGGCACCTGCTCCGCCCGGCTTTCTGGCGTACTTGGCGGGTTCCGCAGTAGCGTTGGCTGTGGACCTCGCGACCTGGGTGGACGCATACCTGGACCACCTCCGCGTCGAGCGGGCTCTGGCGCCCCTGACGCTCGAGGCGTACGGGCACGATCTCGCCAAGCTCGTCGCCCATGCGGAGGCGACCGGGATCTCGACCGTCGACGGCGTCGACCAGGCGCTGATCGGCACCTACCTTGTCGCGCTCGGTCAGGCGGGTATCAGCGCGAGCTCGGCGGCTCGCCACCTCTCTGCGGTCCGCGGGTTCATGCGCTTCCTGCTCCGCGAGCGCCGGATCGAGCGGGATCCATGCGCGCTGATCGAGCGACCCAGGGTCGGGCGGCGGCTGCCCAAGGTGCTCTCGTTCGACGAGATCGCGCTCCTCATCGAGGCGCCCGAGCAGGGGAGCTTCAAGGGGCTGCGCGATCGCGCGATGCTCCACGTGATGTACGCAGCCGGCCTGCGCGTCAGCGAGGTGGTGTGCCTCAAGGTCGCCGACATCGAGCGGCGCAAGGGGATCGTGACGGCGCTCGGCAAGGGCGGGAAGCGGCGGCTCGTGCCGCTCGGCGAGCCGGCGCTCGCGGCCATCGACGCGTACCTGGAGGCGCGCGCCACGCACCCGCGCAGCGCAGCGACGCAGGTGCTGTTCCTGTCCCCCCGCGGCGGGCCGCTCACCCGGCAGGCGGTGTGGAAGCTCCTCGGGGGATACGCGCGCGCCGTGGGGATCGGCAAGCCGAGCTCGCCGCACAAGCTCCGCCACTCCTTCGCAACGCACCTGCTCGAAGGGGGCGCGGATCTCCGGAGCGTCCAGGCGCTCCTCGGCCACGCGAACGTGGTGACGACCGAGATCTACACGCACCTCGCCGACGATCATGTGCGCGCCGCGTACCGACGGGCGCACCCTCGCGCGTGAGCGCGCGGACCGCGGCTACTTGCAGCGCTTGAGGAACTTACCGCAAGGCTTGTTCGTGGCCTGCCCCGCGGGCTGAGCGGGCGCCGGGGGGATCTGGGTGAGCTGGAACTCCTGCACGAGCGGCGTGCCGGCCTTGACGACGATGCTCATGCTCCGCGGGAAGTAGCCGGCGCGCTTGACGCTGACCTTGTGCACTCCCGGCTTGAGCCCGAGCTCGACCTCAGGGGCTCCGGTCGCCTTGCCATCGACGGTGATCTCCTCGCACGCGACGGGCTTGCAGGAGATCTTCACGAGCGGGTCGGTCGCCGCGCCCGCGTCGGTCGCCGCGCCTGCGTCGGTCGAGGCGCCTGCATCGATCGGGGGCGCGATCGCCGGGGCTCCGGCATCGGCCGCCTGCGCGCTCGCGGTCGGCTCGGGCAGCGCGGGCGCGGCCGTCGGCACGGGGGCCATGGAGGAAGCTGTCGTCGATGCGGCGGGGCTCGGCTGCGGCTCTTCCCTGCGATCCATGACGTACCACGCGGCGGCCGTGCCCCCGACGAGCAGCACCGCAGCGATGCCCACCGTCAGGGAAGCCGCCTTGCCCCAGGGCGACCGCGGCGCGCTGACCGCGGTCAGCACCGCGCCGGCGCTCCGAGGGGATGCGGCAGCAGCGCTGTGGGCCGCAGGAGACGGCGCCTGCCCGCGGTTCGCGTCAGCGAAAGGGGGCGGCGGCTGCGGTGAAGAGGACAGGGCCGGCGAGGGCGAAAACGGCGCGGGTGGCGGCGGCGGCGAGGGTGAAAAAGGCGAGGGGGCCAGCTGCGTCGACGCCGCAAAAGGCGAGGGGGCCAGCTGCGTCGATGCCGCAAAAGGCGAGGAGGCCAGCTGCGTCGACGCCGCAAAAGGCGAGGAGGCCAGCTGCGTCGCGTCGACCGCCGGCCGAGGCGCGGGCGCGCCCGCCGCGGGGACGGCGTGGGCCGGCGGCCCGGGCGCCTCGTTCGCCGAGGGGGACAGGGCGAGCGTCGAGCCCACCTCGATCGCCGCGGCCGAGAAGCCGCTGAGCATGGCCGCGAGCTCGCTCGCGGAGCGGAAACGATCGCGCGGATCGTGCGCCAGCGCGCGCGCGAAGGCGGCGTCCAGCACGGGGCTCACCGGGACGCCGAGCTCCGCGGCGCGCGCCGACGCCGACAGGCGCGGCGCCATGAGCTCGCGCTGCCAGGCCGGCACGTCCACCTGACCCTGGCAGGATCGCCAGTACGAGCGGCCGGTGAGCGCGAAGAAGGCGACGAGCGCCGCGGAGAAGATGTCGGCGGCGGCGCCCGCGGGGGCGCCCGCCTGCAGCTGCTCGGGCGCGAGCCACGGGGCGGAGAGGACGTAGCCCTCCGACGTCGGCAGCAGGCTCCGCGCGACGGACGGCCCGAAATCGGTGACCTTCACGCTGCCCGGAGCGCTCGGGTCGATGAACAGGTTCGTCGGCTTGAGGCCGTGATGGGGCACCTCGCGCGCGTGCGCCGCGTCGAGCACCGCCGCGAGCGAGCGGAGCATCGCCCCGACCTCCTCGAAGCTCATGGGCCGGCGCAGCGCGAGCTCCGCGAGCGACGGGACGTGGATCATGTCCGTCACCGTGAAGGGCGCGGCCGTCCCCGGGTCGTAGCCGGCCTCGAGGATGTGCGCGACGAGCTCGTGCGGCATCCTGTTCGTCTCGGCCACGTACCGCTGCAGGTGCTGCATCGCGTCCGGCCGCTGGCCGATGGCCGGCGCGTACAGCTTGAGGGCGACGTCGCGCGCCTGCGCCGTCACCGCGCGGAAGGTGGCCGTCGCGCCCCCGTAGCCGAGGAGCGAGCGGACGGAGAACCTCCCCGCGACGACGCTGCCCGGCGCGACGTTCGGTGCCGTCACGAGATCACTCCCCCGCGACCGAGATCGACTCGATCGACTGCAGGATGGTCGCGTCGGCGCCGGAGTTGTCGTCGTCCGGCACGAAGCCGAGCCCGATCACGACCTCCCCGTCCTTGCCGGCGTCGGCGAAGATCAGCAGCGGGCCCTTCCGGGTCCCGCGCGCGGCGCCCTCCCTCTGCCACAGGCCGATCTTCCGTCCGGCGATCTCCTTGACGTCGTCGGGCTTCTTCCAGCTCACCTTCTTCTTGGGCAGCGTGACGTTGATCTCGAGCGCCAGCGCCTCGAGCGCGGCGTCGCGCTTGTCGGCCGCCTGCTTGCCCTCGCCCGTATCGACCTGCGCCGTCGCGAGGGCAGGGCCCTCGTCCGCGGCCTGCGCGATCGTGGCGCTCTCCGCCTGGGCGTAGGTCCAGCCCTTCGCGGGCGTGAGCACGAGCGAGCTCCCGGCGATCTTCGCCCGGGTCGACTCCTCTGCCTGGCACTGCTCGTCGAGCGCCTTGCAGGGCTTCGGGGCAGGAGGGGGCGGAGGCTCAGGCGCCGCGGTCACGACCGGCGCCGGCGTTACGGGTTGCGGTGGAGGCGGCGAGCTGCACGCCGTGGCGAGCGCCGCCGCAGCGCTCAGCGCCAGGGTGGGCCATCGTCGGAAGATCATTGCGCACGAGCGTTGCAGGACCGGCCCCGGGACGGCAAGTAAAGAGCGATGCCGGGGGGGCAGCTTGCGCCGCGGGACGCGGCCGGCGCCCCGTGGAACGGCGAGCGCGCCGGGGGGCTGCCCCGGCGCGCTCGCGAGGCGCAGCGGCTACTTGACGACGGCGCCGACGTCCTGTTCGACCTGCTCCGCGACGCCCACGGGCACCTTGCCGTAGAGGCGGGTGCGCTCCGTGACCAGGAAGTAGTCGGGCTTGCCGCTCGCCCCGGGAGGCCCCTTCACGAGCTCGATGAAGCCGATGTCGCCCGAGCGGCCGGTGTACTCGATGCGCGCCACGACCTCCTTCTGCTCCGGGGCAACGGCCACGTACTCCGTGGGGCGGAGGCGGTCGAGCTTGCTCATCCAGTTGCCGACGGTCTCGTCGTTCTGCTCGGGGCTCGCTGGATCGGCCCAGAACTTCTTGCCCTCATCGCCGCTGCGCACGAGCTCGCGGCGCTTGTCGCCCGCGATGACGCGCGCCCGGGTGAGATCGACGTCCTTCCACTCGTGCAGCTCCCGCTCCATGAGCCGCGACTCCGCGGTCTCGAGATCGCGGTAGACGTCGCCCTTGATGGCGTACACCTCGCCGGTGGCCTCGTCGCGCGCGTAGCGGTCCGCGCCGCCCGGGGTCGCGCCGCCGACGACCAGCTTGCGCTCTCCGCCGCGCAGCTTGACGGTGATCGTGCCCTCCGGCTCGGCCAGGCCGAACTCGCCGGCGCGGTCGTCCGCGACGCGGCCGATGGAGCGCAGCGCCTTCAGCGGCGCGATCGTCTCGGCGAGCTTGTTGCCGCCGCTCACCGAGACGAACGTCGTCGTCTTGACCGTCGGCTCCGGCTCCGCGGGCGGGTCCTCGTGCGGCTCGTCGCCGTGGTCCGCGTGGGCGTCGTCCTTCGGCTTGTTGGCCGCGGGCGTCGTCCTGCGCTCGGCTGTGCCGACGAAGTAACGGCCGTCCTTGTCCTTCTTCGCCTCGAGGACGACCGTCTTCGACTTGCCCTCGAAGGTGATGCGCTCGACGTCCTCGGCGCGGCCGGCCCAGACGGTCACGTCCGCGACCGAGAGCGCGGCGGCCGTCTTGTCGCGCGTCCAGACGACGACCGCGAACAAGGTCGCGACGACAAGAAGACCGAGGTGCACGAAAAAGCTGCGATCCAACCTCATGCGCGCCTCCCGCTCGCGCGCCGCCCGCGGCGCGTGATGAAGAGCCCGAGCCCCAGCACCATGGCCGGCGCCACGAGGATCGTGGCCCAGAACCAGACCTGGTCCTTCTCCTTCGTGTGCTCGATCCGGACGTCCTCGTTCGTCGTGATCTCCCCGGCGAAGCTCTCCTCGCCGCCGAGCCACCGGAACGCGTCGAGCGCGAGCACGATGTTGGGCTCGTTCCTGAATGCTGCGTCGCTGAACACGTCGGCGTCGGCGACGACGAACGCGCGCAGCTCCTTCTTGTCCTTGCCGTCACCGCCGCCGGGCGCGAGCTCCTTCGAGACCGCCGCGGCGAGGTTGTAGGCGCTCCGCTTCTCGCTCCCGTCGTCGAACTTGAAGTTGCCGTTCGCGTCGGCGAACGTCTCGCCCAGCGAGCGGACGACGAAGTCGATCTTCAGGTCGCCGCCCTCGACCTTGTCGAGCGACGACGCGCCCGGGAAGATCGTCGGCGCCTGCTGCGCGTGGCGGCTCAAGGTCGAGACCGAGGCGTGCGAGGAGTACCGCGTCGAGACCAGCATCGCGTGGTCCGAGTCGTTGAAGCGCCGCCGCACGTGGACCCGATCGTTCGCCAGCACCTCGGGCTTCCACGTGAGGCCCACGGCGCCGGCGAGCGGCGACAGGTCGACCTTCGCCTCCGGATCGAGCGCGAGCAGGAGGTGCCCGCCGCCGTCGGCGTACCGCTTGAGCGCCGCGACCTCCTCCGGCAGGAACTCCTTCTGCGGGCCGAGCACGATGACGACGCCCGCGTCCTTCGGGAGCTCGCTGCCGAGCCCCTGGGCGAGCCCGAGATCCTTGATGGCGTAGTTCTGGGACTCGAGCAGCTTGCGGAGGTTCTTGGCCGTCCGCCCCTCGGCGGCGGTGGTCGCCTCGTTCATCTCGCCGTGGCCGACCGTCAAGTAGGCGGTGCGCTGCGCGCGGATCACCTTGAGCAGCGCCTTCTGGAAGTCGGCGTCGAGGCTCTTCAGCTTGGCGCCCGCGGTCTTGATGTCGGCGCCGATGGTGAGCGTCTCGCGCGAGGTGTCGCGCGAGAGCACGATCACGCCGTCCTGCGTGACCTTCGCCTCCTTGGCGAGCGCGGGGACGAGCAGCCGGTCCTGCATCTCCACGGTGATCTGCGGCGACGCCGCCTTCACCTCGCGCAGGTAGCCCTCGACATCGGCGCCCACCTCGCTCTGCTGCGGGAAGAAGGCCGTGAGCTTGAGCGGCTCGGTCAGGCTCTCGGCGACGCGCTTCGTCGAGTCGCCGGGGCGGGCCGTGCGGTAGTACGAGAAGTCCGCCTTGAGATCGAGCTGGCTCGCCGCGTACACGAAGAGCGCCGAGTAGACCGCCGCGAACGCGAGCGTCACGCCCGAGAGCGTCGCGGCGCGCACCCGCCGGCCCTCGATGCGCTCGGCGCGCCGCATCGGCGCGAGCGCCGCCTCGCCGAAGAACAGCGGCACCGTCGCGATGACGAGCAGCGCGATCCATCCGACCATCGTGGCCGCGTCGATGCGCGCGCGCAGCTCGGGCGCGGCCTGCGAGACGCCGAGCAGGTCGCGCCCCGCGTCGGTCGTCGTGAAGTAGGCCGCCACCGCGACGACCCCGAGCGCCGACAGGATCGCGAGCGAGCGCTCGACGACGCGGCGCTCGCCCGTCTCGCGCACGGCCGTCGCGAAGCGCAGCGCGGTGACGAGGACGAGCGTCAGGAGCCCGAGCCCCGACAGCGCGTAGCGGAGCCCCTCGATCGTGGGCACCACGCGCTCGCCCAGGAAGATGGCGAGGAGCGCGCCCCCGTACGCCGGCACCATCCAGCCCCCGGCGCTCAGCGCGGGCGCCCCGGGCTGCGCGGCGGGCGCCGGCTGGCCAGCCGGCGGGGCGTCTTGCTCCGATCCCGGCGCAGGCGCGGCGGCGCGCTGCGCGGCGCTCGCCTCCTCGCCCCTGATCTCGGCCTCGTCGGCCTGGGTCTTCTGGTCCTTCACCGCCACCTCCGTGCCCTGAGGGTGTGGGTCGCGGCGAGCAGGAAGAAGTACGCGACCGCGACGTAGTACAGGACGTTCTCCAGCCGGAGCACGCCGTTCAGGAACGGCTTCTGGTTGAGCGGGTAGAGGTTCAGCGCGCTCACGAAGTCGTTGAGCGGCGGCGCCGTCACGCGCGCGACAAGGAACAGGAAGCCGAGCGTCCCGAGGATCGCCGCCCCGAGGATGACCGCGATGACCTGGCTCGCCGCGAGCGTCGAGGCGAAGAGCCCGATCGCGAGCGACGCGGCGCCGAGCAGCAGCACCCCGGAGTAGCCGACCAGGATGTGCCCGACGGACACCTTGCCGTTCACGAAGATCATCAGCGGCATGTAGATCGTGATCGCGGTCATCACCCCGACCAGCGCGAGCGCGGCGAGGAACTTGCCGACGATGATCTCGCCGTCACGCACGGGCGCCGTCCTCAGCAGGATGAGCGTCCCGCTCTCGCGCTCGCCGGCGATGAGCCGCATCGAGAGGATGAGCGCCGCGACCATGGTGATGAACGCCGTGCCGTCGAAGAACTTGAGCAGCACCTCCGCCGACAGCCGCGCGCCCGAGCCGAGCGCCGCGACCTGGAAGTAGATGCCGTCGATGAGCAACGCCGCGGCGGCGACGACGTACCCGAGCGGTGACCTCAGGTACGCGGACAGCTCCCGCCGCGCGACGAGCAATGTCCCTCTCATGTTTCGCCCTCGCCTTCCTCCGCCTGCTCTTCAGCAGGGGCCTTCTTCGCCTGGCCGCCGGCCCTCGCCCCGTCGGCGGCGGCGGGCCTCCCCTTCGTCGCGTGCGGCGCGCGCGTGGCGAGCCGCAGGAACACCGACTCGAGCTCGCGCTCGCTCCGCTTCACCTCGAGGAGGCCGATCCCCGCCTGCACGAGCTCGGCGCACAGCGCCGCCCGCACGTCGCGATCGGCCTCGACCGCGAAGCTCACGACGTCGCTCCCCGGCTCGGTCGTGGCGAGCTGCTCGACGGACGTGACCCCCTCGACCTCGCGGGCGAGCTCGAGCGCCCGCGCCGCCTCGCCGCGCGTCACGCGGTAGCCGGCGCCCTCGGCCGCGGGGCCGCGCACCGTGAGCTCGATCCGGACGCCGTGGAGGAGCTTCGCCGAGAGCTCCTGCTCGGTCCCCTGCGCGCCGATCTCGCCGTCGCGGATGACGAGGATGCGATCGCACGTCTCGCTGATCTCGGAGAGGATGTGGCTCGAGAGCACGATGGTGTGCTCGCCGCGCAGGCTCCGGAGCAGGGAGCGCATCTCGACGATCTGCACCGGATCCAGCCCGCTGATCGGCTCGTCGAGGACGAGCAGCCGCGGCTTGTGCACGATCGCCTGGGCGATGCCGACGCGCTGCTTGTAGCCGTGCGACAGCGCGCTGATGGGATCGGCGGCGACGTCCTCGAGCTGCGTCACCGCGAGCGTCTCGGCCACGCGCTTGTCGGCGGCGCCGGGCTCGACGCCGCGCAGGCGCGCCGCGAAGTGGAGGAAGGCGCGCACGCTCATCTCCTCGTAGAGCGGCGGCCGATCGGGGAGATATCCGATGCGGGACCGCACCTCGTGCGGGTGGTCGACGACATCCAGCCCATCCACGAGGACCCGGCCTGCGGATGGCAGGAGGTCGCAGGCGAGGATCCGGAGCGTCGTCGTCTTGCCGGCGCCGTTCAGGCCGAGCAGCCCGACGATCTCGCCTGTTTCGATGGAGAACGACAGGGGCCCGATGGCCTTCCGGTCGCCGTAATACTTATATAGGTCGCTGATTTCGATCACGGCCGTGCACCCCTCCGCGCAGGGAAGAAGCTCTCCGCGCCGGCGAATCGGACGCCGCTGAGCGCGACGGTCCTGGCGCCAGCGGCCCCTTACAACAGCGGGTGACGGAAATCATTCCCCACGCGGCGTCAGCGGGGTCGTCCTCCGGAGGACAACAGCCCATCCGCCAGACGCGATCGACCGGGACATGTGGCGGAGGCGGTGAGCAGAGCGACCGGGACGTGCAGGATCTCAGCGTCCGGCGAGGAGATTGGCGCCCGGCGACGATGGAATCGCCGGCGTCCGGCGACGATGGGCGACCGGAGGCGAGCCGGCGGCGCGCTCGACCCGCCGTCAGCAATGCTCGGCGATGATCGCCCAGCAGGCGTCCGCGAACTCGCGGTAGGTGGAGCGCTCGAGCGTCGCCTGCTTCACCGGCATCACGTCCTTGTGCTCCGCGAGCATCGGGCGCAGCGCGCCCTCGATGTCCGCGCTCGTCTCGATCCACAGGAACTCCTCGATGCCGTCGGTGATCTGGCCGCGGATGAGCCGCGGCACCTCGCTCAGCCGGACCTTCTTCGGGCTCCGCCGCGCGATCGATGAGGCGATCTGCTCGGCGTGCGCGGGCCAGCGCTTGAGCGCCTGGTGGAACGTCGAGCCGACGAGCCTCAGGATCTGCTGCGCGAGCCTCGCCACGCGCGGGCGCTGCACGCGCTCCTCGTTCTCCGCCACCATCGCCAGGTAGTCGTCGGACAGGAGCTTGCGCAGGTCGCTCGTGAGGATCTGCTGCGACTCGGGCGTCATCCGCAGATCCGCGATGTGCGCGAGGGAGATGTCCCGCAGCATGGTCAGCCGCGCCGTCAACGCGCCGGTCGGGGTCGTGTCGAGGATCTCGGCGAGCGGGTCGATCAGGCGGCGGCCGAACGTCGTGAGGATGTGATCGAGGATCCGCTTCTGGTGCTGCTTGTGGCCGAGCACGGACAGCGCGCGGGCGATGTGCGCCTTGCTCGGGGCGTCGACGAGGATCTCCAGGGGCTGGCCCTGCGGCTTCCCCTCGTACATGCGCAGCGACGCGAACATCTCGCGGAAGGCGTCCGCCGCGGCCGCCCCCTCGCCCGACTCGCCGTAGACGCGGATGACGAGCCCCGAATCGGGGCCGGCGTCGAACAGGCGCCGGAGCTCTTCCCGGATGTCCTCGTCCGTGACGAGCGGCCCCGGGGGGAGCGACTTCCCGCGTGGATCCATGGATGTCCAGCCTACGGCAAAGTGCGGTCCACCTGAACCTCTGTGCCCAAGAGAAGCCGAGATAGCGAGCGCCGGGGACGCCCTTGTGGCGCGCTCGCTTCGCCGGGTACCCTCCACCGGTCGTTCCCGTCACATCCCGTGCGGGAGGCGCGGGCATGGGAGCATGTATGGACGACGGTGCGAACCCGGCTCATCGGATGAAGGGGAATGGCGTGGCCGGCGCGCTCAGCGCGCGCGGCGAGGCCCGGGCGGAGGTGCACGTCGCCTCCGGGGACATGCTCGATGTGCGCCAGTTCGCGGTCTCCGACCGCATGTCGGCGCTCTTCGAGGTGCGTGTCGTCGCCGTGTCGGACAACCCGGACATCGATTTCGAGGCCGTCATCGGCCGGCCGATGCGCTTCGCCGCGCACAGCGACAAGGTCCGCGCGTGGTCCGGCATCTGCAGCCACCTCCGGCAGATCGCCGTCGAGGAGCGCCACCTCTCCACGTACGAGCTCACGCTCGTCCCGGCGCTGTGGCTCGCCACGCAGCGGCGCAACCACCGGATCTTCCAGCACATGTCCGAGATCGACATCGCCCAGAAGCTCCTCGAGGAGTGGGAGATCTCCCCGGCGCTGCGCCTCACCGGGAGCTACAGGAAGCGCAAGTACCGCGTCCAGTACGGCGAGAGCGACTACACGTTCCTCTGCCGCATGCTCGAGGACGCGGGGGTGAGCTTCTATTTCGAGAGCGGCGGCGACAGCCAGCTCGTCCTCGACGACGGACCGCACGGCAACCCCCGTCGCCGCCCGATCGCGTTCCGCGACCACCCGACCGACGCCGACAGGGAGCACGTCACCGCGGTGCACGTCGCCCGCCGGCTGCGCCCGGGCAAGTACACGGTCCGCGACCACGACACCCGGCGACCGGCGTCGTACGAGCTCGCGGCGAGCGCCTCCGGCCCAGGCGGCGTCGAGGAGCGGCTCGAGCGGTTCCACTACGTGCCCGGGGCGTTCCTGTTCGAGAGCGACCGGGGTGAGAGCACGCCTGCCGCCGATGACAAGGGCAAGTACCGCGCGGACGAGTCCGAGGGGGCCGCGCTCGCGCGGCGGCGGCTCGACGCGAAGCGCGCCTCGGCCCGCGAGATCACCTTCGAGACAAGCGCGATCGATCTCGCGCCGGGCACCGTCCTCTCGTTCCTCGACCATCCGAAGGCCGAGCTCGGCCCGGACAGGGCGCTCCTCGTCCTCGAGTCGACGCTCACGGGAGAGATCCCGGGCGGCTTCCGGCACGCGTGCCGGGGCGTGACCGCGGACGCCCCGTACCGCCCGCCGCTCGGCACGCCGAAGCCGCGCGTCCAGGGGGTCGAGTGCGCCACCGTGGTCGGCGCGCCCGGCCAGGAGATCCACGTCGATGAGTTCGGCCGCGTGCGCGTGCAGTTCCACTGGGACCGCGAGGGCCAGATGAACGACGGGTCGTCGTGCTGGATCCACGTGAGCCAGCCGTGGAGCGGCGCCGGCTTCGGCGGCACCAGCCTGCCGCGCGTCGGCCAGGAGGTGATCGTCGACTTCCTGGGCGCCGATCCCGACCGCCCGATCATCACGGGCCGGGTGTACACGAACCTCCAGAAGACGCCGTACAAGCTCCCCGCGAACAAGACGCAGAGCGGCTGGAAGAGCAGCTCGTCGCCCGAGACCGGCGGCTACAACGAGATCATGTTCGAGGACGCGGCAGGCCAGGAGCTCGTCCGGATGCAGGCGGAGCGCGACCTGCACAAGACCGTCAAGCGCGACGAAGAGGTCACCGTCGGCAACGATCGCGTGAGCGCGATCGGACACAACGAGGATCAGACCGTCGGCAACGACTTCGCGAAGCAGGTGATGAACAACGCGCGCGAGGTGGTCGGAATGAACCGATCGCGCGCCGTGGGCAACAACGAGACGGTGGAGATCGGCAGCGTGCAGGCGACCCGGGTCGGGGACAGGGTCGAGATCGTCTGCGGCAAGTCGAGCATCGTGCTCGAGAAGTCGGGCAAGATCGTGATCTCGGGGACCGACATCACGGTCCACTCGAGCGGCCACACGCAGGTCTACGGCGATCCGATCGACCTCAACTAGTCGTCCTCTCTAGGCCTCCGCCGCCCTGCGCATCGCCGCGCGCACCTCCTGGGCCGCGCTCGGATCCTTCACGATCCTCTCCAGCCACACGCGCCGGAGCCGGAGCAGCACGCCGTCGGGCAGGCCGAGCTCCGCGCGCGTCTGGGCCTCGTTCCCGCGCTCGGACGCGATCACGAGCCGGGCGTACTCGTCCGCCGTGATCGGCCCTCGCTCGGCCTCCAGCGCCGCGATGTACGCCGCGTCGTACGACGAGAGCAGCCGCCTCTTTCCGCGCCCCACGTCGGCGCGGATCGCGTCGAGCCAGTGCGCGTGCAGCGCCTCCCATGTGTCCGTCGAGAGCGCCTCCGCCGCGAGGATCGCGTCCAGCGTTTCGGGGCGCTTCGCGAGCCGCGCCGCGATCGCCGCGCATCGCGCGAGGGGGTACGCATCGACCGGCAAGGTCGGCTCTGACGGCCCCTCGGCGGGACGCTTCTCGGGGACAGCCGCGGGATGTCGCTCGGCGACGGCGGCGTCGGGCGCGGTCGCCGCCGCCCGGACGGGCTCCGCGACGTGCATCGCCGCGAGCCGCGCCGGCAGCGGGAGCGGCGCCGGCGGCGCCGGCGGCGCGCGCGGCGTCGGCGGCTCTTCCTCCGGCTCGTGCTCGTGCGGCGCGAGCGAGCGACCGGGGGATCGCTCCGGCGGGAGCGCGTGGAACGGGAGCGCCGGCCTCGGGAGCACCGCGGCGGGCACGACGGTCTGCGCGGGATCCTCCTCGACGGGGCGCGACGACGGGGGCGCCGGCGGGAAGCGCGGCTCCGCTGGCGGGAAGCGCGGCTCCGCCGGCGGGAAGCGCGGGTTGGCCGCGTCCGGCGCGGCTCCGGCGGGCGGCTCCGGGGCGAGCTGCGCGGCGGCCTGCAGGAACGGGAGGACCGAGGAAGGCCTCGACGAGAGCGGGGCCATCATCGTGCCCGTGAGGCTCGGCGCGAGCTCGCCCTGGCTGACGAGCACGACCCCCTCGCCCGGAGGGCGATCGAGCATGAGCTGCCCACGCCAGACGAGCGCCGCGACGCCGTGATCGGCGTCGATGACGAGCGTGTCGCACCGGAGGGGGACGCGCTGCTCGACGCCGTTGAGCGCCGCGATCGCGCTCGGCGCCGGCGCGAGGAGGCGCGTCGCGAGCCGCGGGAAGCGCGGGTGCAGGTGCTCGAGCACGAGCTGCTCCGTGCCCGTGAGCTCGTTCGTCACCTGATCGAGCGGCGCGACGTTGAAGTACCCGGCGTCGATGCCCTCGGGCAGCGCTCGTTCGGTCCAGCGCGCGTGATCCCAGCCTGCCGCGTGCCGGCGCAGGCGCTGCGCCCGGTCGGGCCACTCCGGCCGGAGCGGGCCGAAGCCGGCGGGCCCGAGGAGACCGTGCCGGATCGCGGTCGACGACGCCATCGGCAGGAGGTTCGGCGCGCGCGCTCGCCCCCAGCCATCGGCGAGCGCGCCGCTGCCCGTCGGCACGCCGACCGGGTTCGAGCTGAGCGGACCTCCCGCGGCGCGCTCCCAGCGGAGCGGCACGCGCGTGAAGGGCGCGGGCTCGCCGAGCGAGCCGTCCGGCGCGAAGCACGAGTCGCCGCGGACCTCGATCGCCTTGTCGATGTCGCCGACGGAGAGCCGCGCGATGAGCGACGTCACCGCGCCGCCCTCGGGCGCGTGCGCGTGGCCGACGACGAGCACCTCACCCCACCGCTTGAACGGGGCGACCGGGCCCCACGGCTCGACGAACCGCCGCTCGTCCCCCTCGTCTTCCAGCGGGGCCGCGGGGCCGCTCGTGATCGGCGACTCGAACGGCGCGAGCTCGAACAGCGCATGGCACGCGACGGTGAGCACCCACGCGTCGGGTCCGGGGCGCCATTCCAGCGAGCTGGCGCGTATCAGGCCTTGGCAGACGAGGTGCATCAGGAGAAGAACAGACGGGGAGCAGGTGAAGAACAGACGGGGAACAGGTGAAGAACAGACGGGGAACAGGGGAAGAACAGACGGGGAACAGACGCGGACTGGACGCGCGTCGGGGGTCCATCCCGCGTGCGCCGGGCGACGTGCATCGCAGCGATGTCCCTCAGGATATCCGAGTCGGCAGGGCCGCGTCCGGGCGAACCTCCGCCGTCACGCCGCGGCCACGCGCGGGCTGCTCCCCCGCCGCACGAGGTGGCGCGACGCGACCCCGCGACAGCGCCGTGGCGCGTCGCCGTTGAAGGCGATGGCGCGCTCCGATAGCGTCGCGGTGCGACGATGGAGTGCCGGAACCTCACCCCATTCGACGCCCTCGCCTACAGCGCCCTGGATGCGCACGACGAGGAGCACCATGTGTTCGCGCTCAAGGCGGCCTACCGCCTCGTCCCCGGAGACGGCGGGGAGGTGACCCACCGCTGCGAGCTCATCCCGGACGACAGCGCCGGGAGGTTGCTCCTGCGCGACGCGTTCGAGGGGGAGGTGAACGCGTCGAGCGTCCGCGCCGAGAGCGACCTCTCGCCGTTCAAGCCGCGCTGCGACGTGCTCGTGCGCGCGACCGCGTGGGCGCCCGGGGAGGAGCCCGCGGAGCGCTGGACGGCCCGGCTGCGCGTGACGGCGCCCGACGCCCCGCCCCCTCTCGGCGGCGCCGGCGCGCGCGACCTGCCGCGGCGCGCCCTCATCGACAAGACCCTGGAGGTGTGCGGGCCGCGGTGGTTCGAGCGCACGGCGGAGGGCTGGCAGCTCACCCGGCCCGAGCCGGCGGCGAACGTCCCTGTGCGCTGGGAGCACGCCTTCGGCGGCCGCAGCCTCGTGAGCGCCGAGCCCGGGGAGGCGCCCCTCCTCGACGAGGTGTGCTTCACCAACCCCGTCGGCCGCGGGTGGATGGAGGCGCGCTACCTCGACGCGCTGCGCGACGCCGGCGCGCCGATGCCCGACCGCGTGGCGGCGCCGCAGATCGAGCGACCCGACAGCCGGGTGACGCGCCTCGTCGTGGCGTCGCACCCGCCGCACGCCGTGGAGGCCCCGCAGATGGCGGAGATCGCGGCGGACTACCCGTTCGCGCCCGCAGGCCTCGGCTGCGTGGGGCGCGCGTGGACGCCGCGGCTCCAGCGCGCGGGCACCTACGACGACGCGTGGGTGGCCGGCCGGCACCCCTTCCTCCCCGACGACTTCTCCTTCACGTACTGGAACGCAGCGCCCGACGATCAGCAGATCCCGCACCCCGGCCCCGGCCTGCGCGTCGAGCTCTGGCACCTCGCGCGCCCCGACCTCGCCGGAGGCGGGCGCGTCGCGTTCGAGCTGCCGCCGCACCGGGCGTTCGCGATGGCGTGGATCGCGGGGCTGCCGGTGCCGGTGCCCGCGGCGCTCGACACGCTCGCGGTGGACGCCGAGTCCATGGTGGTGACGTGCGTGTGGCGGGCGCTCGTGGCGCGCGCGCTCGGGGTGCAGCGGATGGAAGCGCGCTTCGAGGTCGACCCGCGCGCTCCGCTCCTGAAGATGGCGGTGGGGCGTGGCTGAGAACGTCCTCTCGCGCAAGCAGGAGCCCTGGATGGCGGTGTCGTGCGCGCCCGACGTGTGCAAGACGCCGATGGGGTCGAGCACGCCGCCCGTGCCCTACAACGTGGTCTCCAGGCTGGCGCTCGCGCAGGACCCCAGCGAGGACGTGTACGCCAACGACGGCCTCGCGCAGAAGCACGGCGCGACCGTGATGCCCACGACCGAGGGCGACGAGCCGGGCAGCGCGAAGGGGGTCGTGAGCGGCACCGTGGGCCAGCAGAGCTGGTCGCAGGAGCACAGCCCGAGCGTCAGGGTCAACGCTCACCCGGTCGTGCGCCACGGCGACATGGCGCAGATGAACGGCGACAAGCCGGCGCAGGACAGCGCCGACAAGAAGGCCCGCTACAGGTGCCGCAAGGAGCAGATCGAGGCGGGCAAGCAGAGCGACGACCCGGCGACGCGCGAGGCCGCCGAGCGCTTCGAGCGCAACACCGTGGCCGCGGAGAAGGCCGCGCTCGCGGGCCACAGCTACGACCCCTCGAAGCCCGCGCCGGCGGGCTGGCGCGACATCAGCGACGACCCGGAGGCGCTCGAGCGCTACGGGCTCACGCCCGGCGACCTGGACGGCAGCCGCCCCGGCGCCACGCGGCTCTACGAGCCCGACCCCGACGTCTTCGGCGACGACCAGCGGCCGACGGTGGCCTTCCGGGGGACGGAGAGCGGCGCGGGCGCGGACTGGCAGAACAGCTTCGCGCAGGGGCTCAACCTCGATTCGCCGTACTACCGCGACGCGGTGCGCGTGGGGAACACCCTTGGGAACAGCGTGGACTACACGGGCCACTCGCTCGGCGGGGGCCTTGCGTCGGCCGCGGCGACGGCGGGCGGCTCGCAGGGCTGGACGTTCAACGCGGCGGGCCTCAACCCGGGCACGGTGAGCGGCTACGGCGGCACGGAGCGCCCGGCCGACATCGCCGCGTACCGCGTCGAGGACGAGGGGCTCACGGGCCTCCAGGAGCAGGGGTGGGAGAGCACCCTGGCCGCGTTCTGGGTCGGCGGCCTGTGGGGCGCGGCGGCCAAGGTGGGCCTGAGCGCCGTGATGCCCGACGCTGTCGGCACCAAGCACGACCTGCCCGCGTCGAGCCTGGACCCGTATCACCGTCACCTGATGCCCGACGTCCTCCAGGGCATCGAGCGGCAGAAGCAGGAAGACCAGCGGAAGATCGCCGCCACGACCGGCAAGAGATGCTGAGCTGAGCCCCCATGCGCGCGCCCGACCCCGACCGCTTCTTCCTCGGCCCGCAGCGCGAGCTCGCGCGCGCCATCGCGGCCGGTGACCTCGCGGCCGTCCGCGCGCTCGCGCCGGCGACCGATCTCGACACCCCCGGCGCGGAGGACATGACGCTCCTTGTGTTCGCGATGCAGCGGGCGTCGGGGCTCGAGCCCGGGCGGCTCCAGATCGTGACCGAGCTCGTGCGCGCGGGCGCCGACGTGCACCACGTGGTGCCGCTCCTCACGAGCGCCCTCGATCTGGCGCTCCTGTCGAGGAGCCCGGCGTTCCTGCGGGCGATGCTCGACGGCGGCGTGTCCCCCGACGCGCGGGTCGGCCGCGGCCACACCCCGGCGCTCTTTCACGCGGCCGCGGAGGCCACGGTCGAGAACATGCGCCTCCTCCTCGATCGCGGCGCGGACGTGGACGCCCGCGACGCGCTCGGGACGCCCGCGATCACCTACGCGCTGCGCGCGATGCAGCTCGACCAGGTGGAGCAGCTGCTCGACCGCGGCGCCGACCCGCGCGCGGTCAACCGGCTGGGGCAGTCGTTCGCGCGGGTGCTGGAGGAGCTCATGGCGCGGCAGCTCCCGGGCTCGGCCGCGCTCCGGAAGATGGCGGCGCTCCGCGACCGGATCGTGCGGGAAGGCGTGCGGTGGCCACCCGACCCCCCCGAGGTGGAGCGCGAGCGCATGCGGCGGCGCGGCGAGGCGCCGATCGTCCCCGTCGGCCACGTGCGGTGAGGTGACCCATGGGAACCGGCAACACCATCGGGCGCATCGTCGGTCAATCCCCCGTGCGCGCGGTTCTCCCGGAGCTGGCCAACCCCGTCGTGCAGCTCGTCCAGGGCGCCGAGCGGCTCGTGCCGATGTGGCAGCAGCTCGACGGGCTCGTGCAGCAGCTCGGGGGCGGAGGGCGCGGCGACGCGCCGGCGTCGCGCGGCGGATCGAGCGGGGCCGGGCCGGGCGCGCGGGGGCTCGGGGGCGTCGCGTCGCCCGAGGCGCTCTGCGCGCAGCTCACCGAGCTCGGGCGCCTTGTGCGGACCCCGGCCGAGGCGATGGAGGGGACCGCGCGGCCCGATCAGCTCCGGACGCGCCAGATCACCGAGGAGATCCTGCGGCAGGCGATGGCGGTGTCGGGGCCCCGCGGCCAGCCCGTGCACGCGCTCTCGCTCGACGCGGCGCGCGAGCGGATCGCGGCGCTCGCGGGGACGGCTCCGTCGCCGGCGCAGGCGGCGCAGGCCGTGGACAACGCCGCGACGATGGCGCTGATGCGCGGCACCAACAGGCCGGTGCTCGAGATGCTCCAGGCGGTGCTCGCGGGGCTCCACCAGGCGCTGCGCCTGGTTCAGGGCATCACGGGCAGGACGGACGGCGCGCAGATCCGGAAGTGAGATCGCGCAGGGGCGTGGATGTGGGATGTCCAGATGACCGGGGGGGATGTCCAGATGACCGGGGGGGATGTCCAGATGACCGGGGGGATGTCCAGATGACCGGGGGGGATGTCCAGATGACCGGACTGTGCCCCTCGTGCGTTGGATCAGATGGATCCGATGAAGACGACGGGCTGCTCCCAGATCGCGAGGACGATGCAGCCCTCGGCGCTCGATACGCTGTGCCGGGTGCCCGGCGTGTTCACCACCAGCGTGCCGGCGCGGTGGTGCCCGCGCTCGTCCGTCTGAGAGCCCGCGAGCACGAGGATGTGCTCATGGCCGCGATGGACGTGCTGCGGCACGGACGCGCCCGGCGCATAGCGCAGGAGCGCCGCCGAGGAGCCCGCGTCGCCGCTCCCGTGAAGGCGATGGATCTCGACACCTTCCCGGAAGCGACGCCAGGGGACCAAGTCCGGATGAGCGGTGAGCGCCATCACGTCTGCAACGATGAACGGCAAATGCCCAGGTGCCACATCCCGCGTTGTTGCTGGATTCATGGACGTCATCGCGAATCTCCCATGTTGGTGGAACCATGGCACGGCAAGCGGTCCGCGCTCAACGGCGATCGCGTGGCGCGCGAACAATTCATGGACGGGAAAACTCTCGGAAATGAAGAGGCGCGTACAGATCCAGGGGGTGAAGAACACCCTGAGAACTCCGCTCCTCCCCGGTGGGGCCGACACGCCGCGCCGCCGGAGCGTCCTCGCCCTCCTGCGTCCACTGCTCCTCTCGCTCTCGCTGCTGCCGGCGGCCGGCTGCAGCAAGGAGGCGTCCAGCGAACAGCCGCTCACGGTGGGCTTCATCTATGTCGGCCCCAGGGACGATTACGGCTACAACCAGGCGCACGCCGAGGGCGCCGCCGCGGTCGCCAGGCTGGCCGGCGTCAAGACGCGCGAGGAGGAGAACGTCGCCGAGACGGTCGCCGTGCAGAAGACGATCGAGAGCATGATCCACCTCGACGGCGCGGCGGTGATCTTCCCGACGTCCTTCGGCTACTTCGATCCGCACCTCCTCAAGGTGGCGGAGAAGTTCCCGGACAAGGTCTTTCTCCACTGCGGCGGCCTCTACGACGCGTCGAAGCACCCGAGCAACGTCGGCAGCTATTTCGGTTACATCGACGAGGCCGAGTACGTGTCCGGCATCGTCGCCGGGATGACGACGAAGAGCGGTAAGCTCGGGTTCATCGCGGCCAAGCCGATCCCGCAGGTGCTTCGCAACATCAACGCCTTCACGCTGGGCGTCCGGAGCGTGAACCCGAGCGCGACGACGGCCGTGATCTTCACCGGAGACTGGTCGATGCCCGTCAAGGAGGCGGAGGCGGCGAACAGCCTCATCGATCAAGGCGTCGACGTCCTGACCGCCCACGTGGACTCGCCCAAGGTGATCATCGAGCTCGCAGAGCGCCGCGGCGCCTTCAGCACCGGCTACCACACAAACCAGGCGACGCTCGCCCCCAAGGGGTACCTGACCGGAGCCGAGTGGAACTGGTCCAAGGTGTACACCGATTACATGACGTGGATCCGCGAAGGAAAGCCGTATCAACACCTCCTGCGCGGCGGCTTCAAGGAGGGGTTCGTCAAGATCTCACCCTATGGGCCCGCCGTCTCCGAGGAGGCGAAGAAGAAGGCCGAGGAGGCGAAGGCGGGGTTCACGGACGGCACGCTCGTCATCTTCAAGGGGCCGGTCAAGGACAACACGGGCAAGGTGGTCATCGCCGAGGCCGTCGAGCAGATGCAGACGGACCTCGTGCTCGAGAGCATGAACTACCTCGTCCAGGGCGCCCTAGGCTCCGTCCAGTAGAGCGCCGCTCTGGGACGGCTCGGGGGATTTAGAGGGCCTTGAGGACGGCGGCAGCGGGGGCGGTCCAGCCGACGATGGCGCCCTGGGCGCGGACCATCTCCAGGGTCGCCGCCTTGAACTCGGGGAAATAGCTCTCGGTGGCGTCCTCGATCAACAGACACTCGTAACCGCGATCGTTCGCCTCGCGCATCGTGGTCTGGACGCAGACCTCGGTCGTCACGCCGGCGATGAGCAGCTGAGAGACGCCGAGCGCTGCGAGCCGGGCGTCGAGGCCCGTCCTGTAAAAGGCGCCCTTGCCAGGCTTCGGGACGACGAGCTCCCCAGGCGCCGGCGCGAGCTCAGGGACGAAGTCGTTGCCAGGCTCGCCCAGGACGAGGATGCGTCCCATCGGGCCGGGTTCGCCGATCCGCAGGCCCGGCGCGCCTCGATCCCGCTTCGCGGGCGGGCAGTCCGAGAGATCCGGCCGGTGACCCTCCTTTGTGTGGATGATCGACAGGCCGCGCTCGCGGAACGCGTCGAGCAGCAGGCGAACCGTCGGCACGATGCGCTGGAGCCGGCGGACGTCGTTGCCGAGCGCCGCGCCGAAGCCGCCCGGCTCCAGGAAATCACGCTGCATGTCGATGACGAGCAGCGCCACCGCGTCCGGCTCGGCGAGGCGGAACGGGCGCGGGCTCGCCGCGATCTCGGGGGCCCGCGCCGTCATCGGTGCCCCGCCATCGCGCGTCCGATCGCCGCGACGTCGGCCGAGGCGATCGGCGACTCGTGGACGATGCGGCCTTCGCTCATCACGAGGATGCGGTCGGCCAGGGCGAAGATCTCGTCGAGATCCGCGCTCACGAGGAGGACGGCCGTGCCGCGGTTGCGCGCCAGGAGGATGCGGGAGCGGATCTCGGCCACGGCCGCGAAATCGAGCCCGAAGCACGGGCTTTCGGCGATGAGCAGCTCGATGTCCTCGCCCGAGCCGAGCTCGCGCGCGAGCACGGCCCGCTGCACGTTCCCGCCCGAGAGCCTGCCGATCGGCGCGTCGACCGAGGGCGTCTTGACGGCGTACTCGGCGACGAGGCGCTCGGCCGACCGCCGCAGCGCGGCGCGGCTCACGCCGAAGCGGAGCGCGGTGAACGGCGGCCTGTCGAAGACGCGGAAGCCGAGGTTCTCGGCGACCGACATCGCAGGCACGCAGGCGTTGCGCAGCGGCTCCTCGGGCAGGCACCGCACCCGGTGCGCCCGGGTCTGCTCGCGTCCGGCGCCGTACGGCTCGCCATGGACGAGCACCGCGCCCTCCCGCGCGGCCCGCTGGCCCGCGAGCACCTCGACGAGCTCCTCCTGCCCGTTGCCCGAGACGCCGGCGATGCCGACGATCTCGCCGCGGCGGACCGTGAGCGTCACGCCGTCGAGCGCCCGCCGCCCGCGGCCGTCGGTCGCGGCGAGCCCCTCGATGCGCAGGACCGGCTCCCCGGCGGGCGCGTCGCCGCGCGCCGCGGAGACGTGCGCCGGCTGCGCGCCGACCATCATCTCGGCCATGGCCGCCGGCGTGAGGTCCCGGGCCTTTCCACGGCCCGCGACCCGGCCGCGCCGCAGCACCGTGACCTCGTCGGCGAACGCCATCACCTCGCGGAACTTGTGCGAGATCATGAGCACGCTGATCCGCTGCTCGTCGGCCATCCGCCGGAGCATCCCGAGCACCTCGTCGGCCTCGGCGGGCGTGAGGACCGAGGTCGGCTCGTCGAGGAGGAGGATCCTGCTGCCGAGGTAGAGCTGCTTCAGGATCTCGAGCTTCTGCTTCTCGCCCGTGGCCAGCTCGCGCACGGTCCGCTCCGGATCGATCCGGAAGGGCATGCGCGCCATGAACGCGCGGATCGCCTCGCGCTCCTTGCGCCAGTCGATGACGAGGGGGAGCGACGGGCGCGCGAGCACGAGGTTCTCGGCGACCGTCATGTTCATCACCAGGGTGAAGTGCTGGTAGACCATGCCGATCCCCAGCGACTGCGCCTCGCGCGGGCTCCTGATGGACAGGGCGGCGTCGCCCACCCGCACCTCGCCCGCGTCGGCCGGGTGATAGCCCATGATGCACTTGACCAGCGTGCTCTTGCCGGCGCCGTTCTCGCCGAGGAGCGCGTGGAAGCTCCCGGGCGCGAGGTGCAGCGACACGTCGTCGAGCGCGAGCAGCGGCCCGAACCGCTTCGTGATCCCGGCGGCGGAGAGCGCCGGGGGCGGGCCGAGCGGGCCGGGGTCGCGGGCGGCGGCGGCGCGGATCGGCCTCGCCGCCGGGATCGAGAGGGCGCGCGGGTCCATCACGACGCGAGCGCCTCCAGGAGCGCCGCGGAGGTCGAGACCGCGCCGAACACCCCGTTCTGCATCGTGATCATCTTCAGGGCCGCGGCGTGGTTGCCGGGATCCGTGGCGGCGCAGCAGTCGGAGAGGAGCACGCACTCGTAGCCGCGATCGTTCGCCTCGCGCAGGGTGGTGTGCACGCAGACGTCCGTCGTGATCCCCGTGAGGATCAGGTTCTCGATGCGGCGCTGGCGGAGGATGAGATCGAGGTCGGTCGCGCAGAACGAGCCCTTGCCCGGCTTGTCGATGATCGGCTCGCCGGGCAGGGGCGCGAGCTCCGGGATGATCTCCCAGCCCGGCTCTCCCCGGACGAGCACCCGCCCGCACGGCCCCAGATCCCCGATGCCGACGCCCGTGCCGCGCCCGCCGTCGGTCCGGCGCGAGCGCCACCGCTTGTTCGCCGGGAGGTCGGAGAGGTCCGGCCGGTGCCCCTCGCGCGTGTGCAGGACGTGGACGCCGCGGCGGCGCACCTCCGCGAGCACGCGCTGGATCGGCGCGATGCAGGCCCGCGTCAGCGAGATGTCGTACCCGAGCCGATCGATGTACCCGCCCTTGCCGCAGAAGTCGGTCTGCATGTCGATGACGAGCAGGGCCGTCGTCTCGGGGCGGAGCTCGCCGTTGTACGGCCAGGCGTAGGGGTCAGCGGCCACGTAGGTCATGCGTCGAGTCCTCCTGTTGTTCAGCGTTTCGCACCGTTTCGCGTGGTTCCTGGGGGGGTCGCGTCTCCTGGGCTCATCGGGCGAGCGTGAGCTCGGCGGGCTGGTCGCGCAGGGGCCGGGTCGCGGAGCTCGCGGCGATGAGGATGGTCAGCGTGACGATGTACGGCGCGGCGTTGAAGAGGTGGTATCCCCAGGTGACGCCCACCGACTGGAGCGCCGGGCCGAGCGCGCTCGCGCCGCCGAAGAGGAGCGAGGCCGCGAGGCAGCGCACCGGGTTCCAGCGCGCGAAGATGACGAGGGCGACGGCCATGAGCCCCTGTCCGCTCGACAGGCCCTCGTTCCAGCTGCCGGGGTAGAAGAGCGAGAGGAACGAGCCGCCGACGCCGGCCAGGAAGCCGCCGGCCATCGTCGCGCGCCGCCGGACGAGGTTCACGTCGACCCCCATCGCGCGGGCGCTGTCGGCGCTCTCGCCGACGGTGCGGAGCACGAGCCCGGAGCGGGTGCGGCGCAGCATCCAGAGCAGGAGGGGGGCGAGCGCGGCGCCGAGGAGGAAGAGCGCGTTCACCTCGAGCGCGGCGCGGACCTGCGGCAGATCGCTGAAGAAGCCGAGCGAGATCGCGGGCAGGCGGGGCGCCGTGGGCTGGATGAGCGGCTTGCCGAGGAAGAAGGCGAGGCCGACGCCGAAGAGCATGAGCGCGATGCCGACCGCGATGTCGTTGACCCGCGGCTTCGAGCACAGCCACGCGTGCAGCGCGCCGAGCGCCGCGCCGATGAGGCCGGCGGCGAGGACGCCGAGCCAGGCAGAGCCGGTGAGGTAAGAGACGCCGTAGCCGCCCATCGCGCCCATGACGAGCGTGCCCTCCAGGCCGAGGTTCACGCGGCCGCTCTTCTCGGTGAGGCACTCGCCGAGGCTCACGAAGAGGAAAGGCGTGCTGATGCGGATGGCCCCGGCGGCGACCGCGAGGGGGATGCCCCAGAGACCCAGCGCCGTTGCGTCGCTCATCACGCCACCGCCGACGCAGGCGCCGCCTGCCGGACCTCGGGCTCGCGGGCGGCGCGGGGGCGCCCGCGGAGCGTCTCGCTCGCGAGGATCGCGATGAACAGGATCCCCTGGAGGACGTTCACCGTCGCGTCGGGGAGCTGCGCCGTGCGCTGCAGCAGGCCGCCGCTCGCGCCGATGCCGCCGAGCAGGAGGGCGACCGGCAGGATCGCGAGCGGGTTGTGGCGCGCGATGAACGCGACGAGGATCCCGGTGGTCCCGTAGCCGCTGACCAGCGACGCGCTGGCGCGGCCGTGGACGGCCGCGACCTCCACCATGCCGGCGAGCCCCGCGCACGCGCCGGCGAGCATGCAGGTGATCACGACGAGGCGCTTGACCGGCAGCCCGGCGAGGAGCGCCGCGCGGACGTTGCCGCCGCTCATCGCCGCGGCGAAGCCGAACGTCGTCCGGTGCATGAGCACGTAGCAGAGCGCGCAGGCGAGCACGCCGTAGGCGAGGCCCCAGTGGACCTCGACGCCGGGCAGGCTCCCGAGCGCGTTCTCGGCGCCGATCGGGGCCGTGGACGGCTTGTTCAGGCTCGCCGGGTCGCGCAGCGCGCCCTCGACGAGGTGGTTCAGGATCGCGATCCCGATGTAGTTGAGGAGCAGGCTGCTGATCGTCTCGCTCACGCCGCGGTACACGCGCAGCGCGCCGGCGAGGCCGATCCAGAGCGCGCCGGCGGCGAGCCCCGACAGGAGCATCGCGGCGAGCACCGCGACGGGCGGCGCGCCGAGCGCCCGCGAGGCCAGCGCCGCCGACGCGGCCGAGAGCCCGCCCACGACGACCGCGCCCTCGCCGCCGATGACGATCAGGCCGAGGCGCGCCGGGAGCGCCGTGCAGAGCGCGGTCAGCATGAGCGGCGCGGCGCGGAGGAGGGTGTTCTGGAACGAGAACCACGTGCCGAAGGCGCCGCGGTACATGTCGTGATAGACGCCGAGCGGGTTCGCCCCCTGGGAGGCCACGAAGGCGCCGAACACGAGCAGCGAGGCCGCGAGGGCCCCGGCGGGGATGGCGATCACCTCGGCGGTCTCGCGTCCGAGCAGCGCTTGCGGGAGGAGCTTCACGCCGCCGAGGATAAGGCCTCCTCTATTTCCGCTCTTTTTCGGGGAGCTTGCGGGGCGTGACGCCGCGGTCCGAGGGATGCTGCGATGTGGTGGCCGCGGCGACCGCGAACGATCCGCACAGCGCGCCCTCTTCGGCCCGGTCCCCGCCTTGCACCCGGCGCACGTCGGCCCGGTGAGCCCGGAGCCGGAGGTGTCTTTGGCATGCGGTGCGGCCGATCGTTCCTTCTCGTCCTGAGCACCAGCGTCCTCCTGGCGACGCGCTCGACGGGCGCCACGGGCGCCGTCGAGCTGACGTGTCCATCGAGCGTGACCCTCGAGGCGCTCGTGGGGTGCCTTCGCGACCAGATGCCCAGCCGGGGATCAGGGACGTTCGTCGCCCCGAGCTTCGCGGAGATGAGCGCCTGGCGGAGCGTCGCTTCCGCCATGATGCGCGGCGATTGCGGCTTCGCGCTCCCTTACAGCCTGTCGCTCTTCGTGCAGATCCGGCGCTTCCGCGACGCGGAGAACGGCCGCGGCTACTGCGTGCTCATGGAGACCGCCGACTGGAACGGGGACGGGGTGGTCGATCGGGGCTTCGGGGCCTTCATCGTCGACGCGAGCGCCGAGCGGGAGCTCAGCCACCAGGTGTCGCACCCGATCGCGGACGAAGGGACCGAGACGCAGGCCGTCACCGTCTTCAAGAAGACGAGATCCCGCACCTTCCTCCTGGCCGGCGCGCACCGCGACGCGAGCCCGGGCGAGGGCGGATTCCAGGGCTTCTCGGCGAGCTCGGACGCCACCCGCAACGCGGCGACCATGTTCCACATAACGCATGTGGAGGTCATGGCCCATTACGGGGAGAAGCCGTGGTGGGCCATTCAGTGGCACGGCATGGCCGAGGACACGTGCGCGCCCGTGGATGTGCACCTCTCTCACGGCGTGGGCACGCCCCCCGCGGCGGAGGACAAGATCCTGGAGCTCAGGAAGCACCTCCTCGCCCGCGAGCCGACATGGCGGATCGGCGTCGCCGGCAGCCGTGCGTGCTCGCTGAACGCGACGAGCAACGTCCAGGGGCGGCTCCTCAACAGCGCGCCGACGGAGCTGGGCTTCGGCAGCGCCCCGGCGCCCCCTCCCCGGCGATCTCGGCGATTCGTGCACATCGAGCAGCACCCCGAGTTTCGCGATCCGGAACGGTGGATTGCCCCGGTGCTGGCCACCTGGCCGTGAGCCCCATTCCATGGGGGTGGGGGCATGGGCCCGGAGAGATGTCACATGAAGGCTGGAAGGCGGGAAGGTTTGAAAATCATTGATGATTTTCTTCCCGCCTCCCCGCCTTCATGTCCAAACGACCCCACCGCATCGTCCGCCGCGTCCCGGAGCTCCCCCGGTGTGTCCCGCCTGCCACATCGCGCGCCCGACTTCCGCCGCGGACAGGCCTCTTGCGCCCGCGGCATCCCCATTGCTGAGTCGCGGGACCATGCTCGCCGCTCCGCGCCTCCGGTTCGCGCCTGCCGCCCTCGCGGCCATCGCCCTCAGCCTCGCGTGCGTTCAGGGCGCGCGCGCCCCCAACGTTCCGCCGCGCGGGACGCTCGCCCCGGGAGCGCTCGATCCGGGCGCCAGGGCCGCGGAGGGGCCGTTCGCGGTGGTGTTCGGCGCGCCCCGCGGGCAGACGACGAGCCCGGCCGAGATCAGCCTCGTCTTCAACCGGCCCATGCGGCCGCTCGACCTCGCCGGCGGCGAGACCGCGGCCCCCGCGATCCTCAGGCCGCCCGCGCCGGGGAGCTGGCGATGGGTCGGCACGAGCGGCCTCACGTTCGCCCCCGAGGGGCGCCTGCCGCGCGGCACGGCGTTCACCGTCGAGGTCCCGGCGGGCACGCGCGCGCTCGACGGCAGCGCGCTCGCCGAGCCCTACGTGCTCACCTTCCGCACCGAGCTGCCCAGCGTCGCGCGCGTCGAGCCGTGGTCGGGGAGGGACGACCTCAGGCCGGACTCGCGGTTCGAGCTGAGGTTCAACCAGCCGGTCGAGACGGCCGAGGTCGCGCGGAGCGTGTCCATCCGGGCGGCCGGCCGCGCGGCCAAGGTGGCGTTCGACGTCCGGCGCCCCGACCCGAAGAACGAGATGCTCGCCGAGATCGTCCCGCGCGCGCCGCTGCCGCTCAACAGCGAGGTCGAGGTCGTCGTGGCCGGGAGCCTCCGCGGCAGCGAAGGGCCGCTGCCGGCCGGCGAGGAGCAGCGGTTCTCGTACCGCACCTACGGGCCGCTCCGGGTGCTGGGCCACCGGTGCGATCGCGACACGCCGCAGGGGGGCTGCGCGACCGACGGCGGCGTCACGCTCTCCTTCTCGAACCCCGTCCGCTTCGCGGACGCGAAGCGGGCGATCTCGGTGGAGCCCGCCGTCAAGCTGACGTGGCCGACGTGGCTCGAGGACGAGACGCTCACGAGCCACCTCTCCCTCGGCGGGCGCTTCGTGCCGGGGCGCAGCTACAAGGTGCGCGTCGCCGCCGGCCTGCGCGACCAGCACGGACAGGCGCTCGCCGGCGCCGCCACCGAGCAGGTCGCGTTCGGCGATCGCTGGCCCGAGGCGCAGATCGGCCTCACCGGGAGCATCTTCGAGCCGGCGCAGCGGCGCGAGATCCCCGTCGTGTCCGTGAACGTGCGCGAGCTCTCGCTCGCGCTCGGCGCGATGACCGAGGAGGCGGTGCTCGCGCTGGAGGCCGACCCGAACAGCCCGGGGCGGAGCCCGAAGATGAGCGAGATCGCGGCGCTGCCCGCCGGCAAGCAGTCGGTCCTGCGCCCGGCCGCCGCGACAAACGCGCCGGCGACGCACCTCGTGCGGGCCAGCGAGGTGCTCGGCGGCGAGGGCAAGCGCGGGCCGCTCGCGATCGGGATCAGCTACACCGCGCGGCCAGGGACGCGGCACGCGCGCACCGCCTCGGAGGCGGTGATCGCGCAGGTGACCGACCTCGGGATCAGCGCGAAGGTGTCGCCGAACGGCTCGGTCGTGTGGGTGACGCGCCTGTCGACGGGCGCGCCGGTGCCCGGCGCCAGCGTGTGGATCCGGACCCCGGGCGCGCCCGCGCCCGCGGCGGTGCTCACCGACGCCGAGGGGTTCGCGACCGTCCCGGCGACGGCGTACCGGCCCGGCGCCACGCCCGGCCCGGAGCGCGGCGTGATCTTCGCGCGCTCGGGCGACGACTGGACGTACCGCCGCGTGGCCGACGCGCTCAGCGGGTGGCGCTTCGGCGCGCAGTCCGACTTCAGCGAGCCGCGCCCCTTCGGGATGGTGTTCTCGGATCGCGGCATCTACCGGCCGGGCGACACGGTGCGCGTGAAGGGGATCTTCCGCGAGGAGGCGGCGCGCGGGACGAGGACGCCGGCGGGCAAGAGCGTCGCGTTCAAGGTGGAGGGGCCCGACGGCGAGGCGCTCGTCACCCTCTCGCCGTCGCTCAGCGCCTTCGGCACGTTCTCGGCCGACGTGAAGATCCCGGAGACCGCGCGGCTCGGCACGTACGGCCTCGCCGCGACGGTCCAGGGGGGCGAGGCGGGGTGGCCGGACGTGACGGGCAGCGTCGAGGTCGCCGAGTACCGCCCCGCCGAGTTCAAGGTGAGCGTCGAGAGCGACAGGCCGAGCTACGTCCGCGGCGACAAGGCGCGCTGGATCGCGCGCGGCGACTACCTGTTCGGGGCGCCGATGACGAACGCGGAGGCGCGGCTCTCGGTGACACGCGCGCCGTCGGCGTTCTCGCCGCCGGGGCTCGAGGGCTTCACGGTCCGCGAGGACGAGCTCACCGACGCCCTGCTGGACGAGGCCCCGCGCGAGTTCGAGGTGCAGAGCGGGCGCGAGATGCTCGACGCGGCCGGGCAGGCGGCGATCGGCGCGACGCTCGCCATGCCCGGGCAGCGCGGCACCGAGCTCGTCACGTGCGAGGCGGAGATCACGGACGTGTCGCGCCAGGCGATCGCCGGGAGCTCGACGGCGCTCGTGCACCCGGCCGAGTTCTACGTCGCCCTCAAGGAGCCCGATCGCTTCGCGAAGGCGGGTGAGGTGCTCCGGCCGGAGATCCTCGCCGTCGATCCGAAGGGGGCGCGCGTGGCGCAGGTCGCCGTCCGGGTCGCGCTCGTGCACCGGACGTGGACGCTCGCCCGCGCGGAGAGCGGCAGCGCGTACCGCAGCATCAGCGTGCCGGTCGACAAGGTCGTCGCGCGGTGCGGCGTGACGACGGCGGCGACGCCGCGCAGCTGCGAGCTCGCGGTGCCCTCCGGCGGCTACTACCTGCTGCACGCGACGGCCAAGGACCGCCGCGGCAACCCGGTCGGCGCCGCCGCCGGGGTCTACGCGCTCGGCGAGGGGGGCGGCGGCGGCTTCGGCGACAGCGACGAGCTCAAGGTCGAGCTGGTGCCCGACAGCGACAGCTACGAGATCGGGCAGACGGCGCGCGTGATCGTGAAGTCGCCGTTCGCGTCCGCCGACGCGCTCGTCACGGTCGAGCGCGCCGGGATCTCGTCGCACCGGAAGGTGAAGCTGTCGGGCGCCATGCCGGTGATCGACGTCCCGATCACGGAGGACCTGCGGCCGAACGCGTTCGTCTCGGTGCTGATCCTGCGCGGCCGGACGAAGCCGCCGCCCGCGCCCGGGAAGGGCGGGGCGCCCGGGCCCGACGTCGGCGCGCCGGCGTTCCGCCTCGGCTACGCGCCGCTCCGCGTGAACCCGGAGGCGCAGCGGCTCGCGGTGCGCGTCCGCCCGGACAAGGCGGACGCGCGCCCCGGCGATCCGCTCCGCGTCGACGTCGACGTGCGCGATCGCGCCGGCCAGCCCGCCCGCGCGGAGGTGACGCTCTACGCCGTGGACGAGGGCGTGCTCTCGCTGACCGGCTACGCGACGCCGGATCCGATCCCCGTGTTCGGCGCGCCGCGCAGCCTGAGGGTGGCGACGGTCGAGACGCGCGAGGCGCTCGCCCGCGTGCGCAACCCGTTCGCCGATCTCGGCGCCGACAAGGGGCGCGCGGGCGGCGGCGGCGCCCAGGGCAGCACGGGCGTGCGCCGCGATTTCCGCCAGAGCGCCTACTACCACCCCGCGCTCGTCACCGACGCCTCCGGGCAGGTGAGCGCGAGCTTCAAGCTGCCCGACTCGCTCACGACCTACCGGGTCATGGCGGTCGTGACCGCCGAGGACGACCGCTTCGGCTACGGCGAGTCCCGCGTGACGGCGAGCCGGCCGCTCATGGCCCGGCCGGCGCTGCCCCGCTTCCTCCGCGCCGGCGACGCCATCGACGCGGGCGTGGTCGTCACGTCGAAGGGGCTCGCGAAGCCGACGACGGTCGAGGTGGAGCTCACCGCGTCGGGGCTCACGCTCGCGGGCAGCGCGAAGCGCGCGGTGGAGCTCGCCCCGGGCGGGTCGGCAGAGGTCCGCTTCGCGCTCTCGGCGCCGCGGGCCGGCCCGGCGACGCTGCGCTTCCGCGCGACCGGGGGCGGCGCGTCGGACGTCGTCGAGGTGACGCGCGAGGTCAGGGCGCCCATGTCGCCGGAGGCCGTCGCGCTCTACGGCGACACGACCACCGCGAGCGCGGAGAAGCTCGGGGACCTGTCGGCGATCCGCGACGACACGGGTGGGCTCACGGTGAGCCTCGCGCCGACCGCGCTCGTGGGGCTCGGCGGCGGCGTGGAGCAGCTGCTCGAGTACCCGTACGGGTGCACCGAGCAGCTGACGAGCCGGATGGTGCCGCTCCTTGCGCTGCGCGATCTCTCGAAGGCCTACGGGATCGCGCTGCCGAAGGACCTGACGGCGGTCCTCGGCAAGACGGTCCGGGAGATCCTCTCGCACCAGCGCGGGGACGGGGGCTTCGGCTTCTTCGCCGAGTCGGACCGGGCGGACCTGTGGACCACCGCGTACGCGCTGTGGGGCCTGACCGAAGCGAAGCGCTACAGGGTCGCGGTGCCGGCCGACGCGCTGGAGCGCGCGACGTCGTTCCTGCGCGGGCGGCTCAACGAGGCCGGCGACGATCCGCTGCTGCGGGCGACGGCGCCGTTCATCCTCGACGTCCTCGCGGCGAGCGGCGCCCCCGACCCGGGGCGCGCGAGCCAGCTGTTCGACGAGCGCGCCAAGCTGCCGCTCTTCTCGAAGGCGCTGCTCGCGCACGCGATGGTGATCGGCAAGAGCGACAGGGCGGCCGTCGATGAGCTCGTGCGCGAGCTCGAGGGGGCGCTGCGCCTCGACGGCCCGATCGCGCGGGCCGTCCACAACCACGGCGACGCGTACGCGGTCCTCATGGACTCCGAGGCCCGCACCTCGGCGCTCGTGCTGCGCGCGCTGCTCGCGGCGCGGCCCGCGCACCCGCTCGGGCCGCGGCTCGCGGCGGGCCTGCTCGCGGCTCGCCGCGGGGGCACGTGGCGCAGCACGCAGGAGACGGCGTGGGCGCTGCTCGCGCTCGACAAGTACCGCGCGGCGCAGGAGAAGTCGGCGCCCGACTTCGACGCGCGGGTGTTCCTCGGGCAGGCGGAGCTGTTCTCCGCCCCGTTCCACGGCCCGACGACCGAGCAGGTCAAGACGTCGATCCCCGCGGCGCGGCTCACGAGCGCCGCGGGCGCGCCGCTCGCGTTCACCGTCGACGGGCGCGGCCGGCTCTTCTACGAGGCGCGGCTCCGCTACGCGCGCAAGGAGCTCCCGACGGCGGGGCTCGATCGCGGCTTCTATATCGAGAAGTCGCTGCGCGCGCTCGCGCCCGAGGAGCTCGCCGCCGCGCTCGGCGGCGGGGCGCCGGACGGCGCGCCGCGTCGGCCGGGCGCGGCGCCCTCGTCGCTCGCCTTCGCCGGCAGCGATCTCGTGCTCGGCGAGATCCTCGTCGTGACGCCCTCGCCGCGCGACTTCGTGGTCATCGACGATCCGCTGCCGGCCGGCCTCGAGGCGATCGACGCGCGCCTCGCCACGTCCGCGCGCTCGCTCGACGTCGACGCGGCGGAGGGCAGGGCGGACCACGACGACGACGACGACGATCAGGACGACCTGCGCGCGACCGGCCGCGCGTACAACCCGAGCCGCTTCGTCCGCGAGGTGCGCGACGATCGGGTCCTGTTCTTCGTCGACCACATGGCCGCCGGGATGTACCGGTACCGCTACCTCGCGCGCGCCACGACGCTCGGGTCGTTCGTGGTCCCGCCCGCGCGCGCGGAGGAGATGTACAGCCCCGAGGTCTTTGGCCGGACGGGCGCCCTCACGGTCAAGGTCGGGAGCCGGGCGCCGGACGCGGCGCCGCGCCCGCGCTGAGCCGTGCGCGCGCTCTCCCCGCCCGGTCCCGGCCGCGCAGGGCGCTGGCTCGCGCGCGTCCACCCGCGCCTGCCGCTCGTCCTGCGCCGCGCCGCGTGGCTCGCGCTCGCGCTCGCCGTCGCGCCGTGGCTCCTGCTCGCCGTCGCCGCGGCCCTCACGCCGCTCCCGCCGGCGCTCGGGGCCTCCGAGGAGCGCGCCGTCTCCACGGTGCTGCTCGATCGCCACGGCACCGTGCTCCGCGAGCTCCGCGCCGGCGACGGCGCGCGCGCGCGCTGGCTGCCGCTCGCCGAGGCCGGCGATCGCATCCAGCGCGCGCTCCTGGCCGCGGAGGACCGGCGGTTCGCGCGCCACCCCGGCGTCGACCCGATCGCGATCGCGCGGGCGCTCGGCCAGCTCGCGGCGGAGCGGCGCGTCGTCTCGGGCGCGTCCACGATCACGCAGCAGCTCGCGCGCGCGCTCGTCCCGCGCCCCCGCACCGTGCGCGGCAAGCTCGGCGAGATGGCGCTCGCGCTCCGCATCGAGGCGTCGCTCTCGAAGCGCGAGATCCTGGAGCAGTACCTGAACCGCGTCGCCTTCGGCCCGGGCCTGCGCGGCGTCGAGGCGGCCAGCCGCTTCTACTTCGACAAGCCCACCGCGGACCTGTCGCTCGCGGAGGCCGCCGCGCTCGCCAGCATGCCGCGCGGCCCCTCGCTGTACGATCCGCGCCGCGGCGCGGGGCCGCTCGAGCGCCGACGGAACCGCGTCCTCGATCGCATGCTCGCGGCCGGCCTCGCCGGCGAGGCCGAGGTCGCGCGCGCCCGCGCCGAGCCCATCGCGCTCGCCCCGAAGGGCAGCGGCCTCGGCGCGCCGCACCTCGTCCACGCCGTGCTCGACGGCGCGCTCGGCCCGGCCGCCGTCCCCCCCGAAGGCGGCGCGGCGCCGCTGCGCGGCCGGGCGAGCTCGATCACCCTGACGATTGACCGCGGCCTCCAGCGCGAGATCGAGGTCCTCGCGCAGCAGACCGTCCGGGGCCTCTCGGACCGCGACGTCGGTGCCGCGGCGGTGGTGGTGCTCGAGAACGCGACCGGCGAGATCCTCGCGTACGTCGGGTCGCACGACATCGAGGACGCCGCCGGGCTCGGCCACAACGACGGCGTCCTCGCGCTGCGCCAGCCCGGCTCCGCCCTGAAGCCGTTCGTCTACGGGCTCGCCATGGAGCAGCTCGGGTTCACGGCCGCGACCGTCCTGCCCGACGTCGAGCTCTCGTTCCCGACCGCGGAGGGCGGCAGCTACGTGCCGCGGAACTACGACGGGCGCTTCCACGGCCCTGTCCGCCTCCGGGACGCGCTCGCCAGCTCGTACAACGTCCCGGCGGTCTGGACGGCGGCCGCGCTCGGCCCCGAGCGCGTCCTCACGCGGCTCCGCGAGCTCGGCCTGGGCTCGCTCGATCGCGAGGCGTCGCGCTACGGCGTCGCGATCGCGCTCGGCGACGGCGAGGTCCGGCTCCTCGATCTCGCGAACGCGTACGCCACGCTCGCGCGCGGCGGCCTCTACTTGCCGGTGCGCGCGGTGCGCGCGCTCTCTCTCTCGTCGCCCGCGGGCGGCGCCGGCGCGGCCCCCGTCGAGCCGCCCGCGGCGCCTCCCGGGCGCGGCGCGCGCGTCCTCGACGCCGCGCGCGCGCGGGTGATCGTCGACGTCCTCGCCGACGACAAGGCGCGCATCGGCTCGTTCGGCGAGGGCAGCGCGCTCGACCTGCCGTTCCCTGTGGCCGCGAAGACGGGCACCTCCAAGGGGTTCCGCGACAACCTCGCGGTCGGCTTCACGCCCGACGTCACGGTCGCCGTCTGGGTCGGCAACTTCGACGGCTCCCCCATGGGCGGCGTCAGCGGCATCACCGGCGCGGGCCCGCTCTTCCGCGACGCCATGCTCGCCGCCGCGCGTGTCCGGCCGCCGCGCCCCTTCGATCCGCCCGATCCCGAGCTGCTCGCCGAGGTCGAGGTCTGCGGCCTCTCCGGCATGCGGCCGACCGCCGCGTGCCCGCACCGCCGCCGGGAGCTCCTCCCGCGCGGCGACGCCGCGGCGCTCGCGCCGTGCGACATGCACGAGGTCGTGCGCATCGATCGCCGCAACGGCCTGCGCGCCGGCGCCTGCCCGGACGCGGCGGTCGAGGAGCGCGTCTTCGAGCGCTACGACGCGGAGCTCACCGCCTGGGCGCGCGCCGCCGGCCGCCCCGTCGCGCCCGAGGAGGCGTCGCCCCTCTGCGGCCCGCTCCCCGGGGGCGACGGCGTCCCTCCGGCCGGCGCGCGCGTCCGCGTCGCGTACCCGCCTGACGGCGCCCGGTTCATCCTCGACCCCTCGGTCAACTCGCTGCAGGCGATCCGGCTCCGGGCCGACGTCCCGCCGGGCGTGCGCCGCGCGCGCTTCGTGCTCGACGGCCGCCCGATCGAGGTCGGTCCCCCGTTCGCGCTCGACTGGCCGCTCGTCGCCGGCGCGCACCGGCTCCGCGTCGAGGCGGACGGCGCGTCCGCCGGCGAGGAGATCGCGTTCTCGGTGGAGTGAGTGGCGGGCGAGGGGAGGCGCCCGCCGGTCGTGTTCAACCGGGCGCCCCCGCCGCGCGCGTCATCCGAAGAGCGGCAGGTCCTCTTCCTCGGAGAGCGGGAATCGCTGCACGAGCGGGTCGTCCGCGATCCCCGCGAGCTTGCGCAGCGCCTTGTGGACGTGCCCCGGCGTGATCCGGACGCCGCCCTCTCTTGGCTCGAGCGTCACCGGATCGACCTCGATCGGGTTGTGCCGATCGTCCGTCGCGCCGATCACCCGGTTTCCCGGGATGCCTGCGCCGACAAGCATCATGCTCGTGATGTTCCAGTGGTCCTTGCCGTTGCCCTCGTTGTAGCCCGGCGTCCGCCCGAAGTCCGAGCCCACGACGATGACGATCCGGTCGGCGATGCCCTGCTCCTCCGCGGCGGTCAGGAGGAAGTCGACGCCGTCGCAGATCTGGGTGAGCCGCGGGATGTGGCTGTCGTCGTGGTTGCCGTGGGTGTCGAACCCGCCGATCGTCAGGTTGGCGCTGACGCAGATGCCGGCGCGGTAGGCCGCGAGCGCGACCTGCGCCTGCCGCTTCAGCGAGGCGCTCTCGAACTCCTCGGGCAGGAACTGGATGAGCTGCTTGAGCTCGTTCTGCCCGACGCGGGATGTGAAGAGCGTGCTCATCGCCTGCTTCACGTGGGGCAGGCGCTGCTGCTCGAGCTTCACCCCGTGCCGCGCCTGCCGCGCCTCGAGGATCCGCGTCATTGTCGCGTCGGTGTGGTACTGATCGAGGTTCTCGTTGTTCGACGGATCGATCCTGTTCGGGTAGGCGAGCCGCTGCAGGAGGCCGGTGTCGGGCACGCGGGTGACGGCCACGAGGTTCGCCGTCGTGTCGTAGCCGCCGTTGCTGATGAACCCCATCGGCAGCTCGCCGCCGTGGACGCCGGCCACGAGCGCCGCGAAGCCGGGCTTGCCCTCGCGGAGCGTCCCGGACCACGTGTTGCGCACGCCCGCGTCATGGCTGTTCGTCGCGGTGTCGATGCCGTTGATGACGAGCAGCCGGCTGTGGTGCTTCTGGAAGAACTCGGCGTTGCCGCCGACCGGCGCGAACCTGAGGTTGCCGGCCGTCCCGATGTCCGCGTTCAGGTAGCTGCGGTTCATCGCCTCCCGTCGCTCCTGCTCCTCGACGCTCATCGCGCCCTTCGGATCGCAGAGGCTCGTCGGGTCCCAGCCGCCGCTCGCGTGGAGGTGGACCCAGAGGGGGCCTGTGTAGGGGCCGGCCGCCGCGGCGTCCCTCGACAAGGAGCCCGCTGCGACGACGCCAAGGCCCGCCATAGATGCCAGTTTGAGGAAATCTCGACGTTCCATGGCTGCTCCTACTGGTAAAGAAACCTGAAGTCCGACAGCAGATACGTCATCACGCTCATCCACGCGCGGATCGTGTACTTCTCGTCCCGCTGGAGCCTCTCCTCGTCGGGCAGCCCGTCGCGGGTCCAGTAGTCGTTGTTCACGTGGCAGGCGCCCGGCAGCCACGTCGAGAGCCGGCCCTCCTCGCCCTCCGGCTTCTTCATGCCCGCCTTGCCCTCTTCCCACGTCTCGAGGAAGACCTTGTAGGTCCGCTCGATCTCCGGGTCGCCGAGCTCGAGCGACTCGCCGAGCACCCGCTTGTGCAGGTACTGGATGTTCTGCTTGATCGCCTCGACGGCCGGCAGCACGTCGAAATCGTTCGTGTCCCGCGGCTCGAACGTCGCCTCGATGAAGGGGAAGAGGAGCCGCTCCTCCTGCGGGAGCTTCAGATCGCGCGGCACCGAGATGCACGACATCTCGTTCGCCATCCGGTCGGCGACGTTGGCCATGATCCCGTTCGGCTCGGTGATCCGCTGGATCACCTCCTCCGAGTCGATGCCGCCGTACAGCAGGCGGTAGGCGTCGCGCCGGAGCAGGAAGTCGTAGCGGCTGCCGTCGTCCTCGAACGCCCTCGGGCGCCACGGATACCCCGTCACCGCCCAGATCTTCCGGTGCAGCTGCTCGGGCCCGAGGAACCGCGTGCCGCCGAGCTGCGAGGGCGCGTTGCCCTGCGACGACGCCTGCTGGACGTTGCGCGCGCGAAAGTAAGGACTCTTGACGATGGCCTTGACGACCGTCTTCAGGTTGTAATCGCCGTCGGCGAAGTCGCGCGCCATCGCGTTGAAGGCGTGGTACTGGGCGAGGTACGCCCGGAACTTGGCGCTGAACTCCGGATCGTCGTTCGTCGGCGCGACGAGCGGCTTTTGCCCGGTGAGGCCGGTGTACATCGTGTAGACCGCCGCGAGCGCGAAGCGGGGGTCGTCGGCGACGCGCTTCGCCACCCACGAGAGCGCGCTCGGGAACTCGCTGAACGGCACCGACACGGCGCCGAAGCCCGGCGGCCGCATGTCCTCGTACCAGGCGTCGTCCGCCCGGTACCGCCCCGTCGAATCGAAGGTGTGGAACCCGCCCGACAGCGGGTCGAGGGCGGCGTGGCAGACGGTGCACGCCGCGTTGTTCATCGTCGGGTTGAAGTCGGTGATCTTCGTCTGATCGAGCGGCTGCTCGGCCGTCTTCAGGATGTCGGTGCCGAGGAAGTACTGATAGACCATCCTCGCCCGGTGGCGGTTCCTGTTGGTGCTCGTCGTCGGGTGCCTGGAGAGGAAGACCGGCGAGGTGAGCACGCCCGCGAGCGGGATCGGATCGCGCTTCGCCGGGACGAACTCCTCCGGATCCGCGTCGTTCTCGAACTCGGCCGTGACGCCGTACGCCCTGGCGGAGAACGGGTTCACGACCGTGTAGTCGGCGGTGAGGACCTCCTTGAAGGACCTGTCGTTCCGCACGATGTAGGCGATGAGCTCGAGCGGCTCCCGCCCGACGCCCCGGTTCGTCCAGGACTTCATCTTGTTGATGACGTCCTCCAGGTCGCGCGCGCCGTATTTCTCGACCAGCGCGGGATCCTGCGGGAGGCTGTTGTACCACTTCGGGTCGTACGCGTCGCTCCTCAGCAGATCGACGGCCGCCTCGCCGTTCAGGTAGCGATCGGTGAGGAAGAGATCGTTGTAGATCTCCTTCAGCCGCACATAGAACGCCTCCTCGGTGAGCAGCTGGTCCAGGATCGGCTCGAGCGCGTCCATGCCGCTCTGCGCGACGGCCTGCTCCTCGGCCTCGGTGGGCAGGCGGCCGGCGAGCTCGAGGCTCGCCGTGCGGAGCGTCTCCTGCGGCCCGCTCATCACCACGCCGCCGAAGGACGCGTTGACGTCCGTCTCGCAGGACGACGGGCTCTTCGTCCGGTCGACCATCTCCCGGAGCGCCTCGTACTCGGGGCTGTCCACGCCGATGACGTGGCCGCCGCCGTGCTCGATCGTCTTCGTCGGCTTGAGGAGCACGTACGACTCGCCGCTCAGCTCGAGCCCCGCGAGCGATTTGAACGTCGCGAGGTTCTTGTCGAGGAAGCCCGCCTCGCTGCTCCCGGCGAGGATCAGCTTCGATTCCGCCGCCTGCCCCTGCGGGTTATGGCAGCCGATGCACTTCGTCGAGAGGATGGGGACCCACACCTTCTCGGCGAAGAACTGCTCGTCGGAGATGCACGGGCCGCCGGCCTCGCTGCTGCAACCGCTCGACGCGGACGCGAGCGCGGTCGCGCCCGCGGAGAGCCCGAGGAGCCCCAGGGCCGTCGCGGCGCGCTTCCGGAGTAACCATCCTGTTCTCGGCATAAGCATCCTCGCCGGGAGCGCCTGCGCGCGCCCCCGCGTTGAAGGGACCGGGAGTGCGGAGCCCCGAACCGCGTTGATCGACGCACGGTCGAACAACCCAATGTGGGCTGTCGTTCAACGACGCCCGATGAAGCGAGCTGGAGAAGCGCCCGCATCATCTCCTGCGTAGCCTCCCAGTCTAACCTCTCGATGGCCTCTCCCGCTATGCGCCAGACACATCGAAGGATCTGAATTTTCCCCGATACCTCTCGTGGTTGTGAAGTTTTGCGATACCACGCTGTGACTCCTCCGGAAGGCGCGTACCCGGTGCGCCCAGGTGGGCGCAGTCATGCGGTGGCGGGGGCGTACGTGAATGTGGTCAAGTCCGGAGAAATCGAATAACCGTTGGAGATGAGCTCCACGAGGGATGCGACCCGCGCTCGCGCGGTTCAGTGGTTCGTTCGCGGCGGCACGCTGCGGGTGGCCGGCCGGGATCCTGTCAAGATCGGCGTCGCGCCGGTCGTGGTGGGGCGCGATCCGAGCTGCGGTGTGGTCGTCGACGATCCGGAGATCAGCTCGACGCATTGCGAGCTGCGCGCCGAGGGGCCCGGCGTGCTCGTCCGCGATCTCGGCAGCAAGAATGGGACGTTCGTGTCGACGGTGCGCATCCGCGACGCGATCTTGACGGCCGCGTGCGTGATCCAGGTCGGCGGCTCGGTGCTGGGCTTCGAGCCGCTCGACAAGGAGCGCGTCGACGTCGGCTTCGACGAGAGCTTCGGCCCGCTGATCGGCGCCTCGCCGCGGATGCGCCACCTGTTCCGCCTGCTGCGCGAGGTGGCCGCGACGGAGCTGTCGCTGCTCATCACCGGCGAGACCGGCACGGGCAAGGAGCTCGCGGCGCAGGCGATCCACGACGGCTCGGGCCGGCGCGGCGGCCCGTTCATCGTCGTGGACTGCGCGTCGCTGCCCGGCGCGCTGGCCGAGAGCTTCCTGTTCGGGCACGAGCGGGACGCCTTCCCGGGGGCGACCGAGCGCAAGGGCGGCGCTTTCCACGAGGCGAACGGCGGGACGATCTTCCTCGACGAGCTGGGCGAGCTGCCGCCCGAGCTCCAGCCGAAGCTGCTCCGCGTGCTGTCCGAGCGGAAGCTGAAGCGCGTCGGGTCGCGGGTCTACGAGCCCGTCGACGTGCGGATCGTCGCGGCGACGCGCCGCGATCTCGGCCGCAGCATGAACACCGGGCGCTTCCGGAGCGATCTCTTCTTCCGGATCGCCCAGATGCGCGTCGAGCTGCCGCCGCTCCGCGAGCGGCGCGAGGACATCCCGCTGCTCGTCGAGAGCGTCTGCGCGCGCCTCGGGTGCCCGGAGCGCGCCGTGGAGATGGTCAATCTCATCACGACGACGCTCGGCCAGCACGATTTCCCGGGCAACGTCCGCGAGCTCATGAACGTCACGAGCGTGGCGGCGAGCCTGCCGCCCGGGGCCGAGGCGATCGCGGCGATCCTCCCGCTCGAGGGCGGCGGCGACGTTGTCGCGCCGACGTCGGCCTTCGGCGAGGCGAAGCGGAGCGCCGTCGCGGCGTTCGAGCAGCGTTACTTCAGCGAGCTGATCCGCGCGACGAGCGGCAACGTCAGCGAGATGGCGCGGCGCGCCGGCATGGAGCGCCACCACGTGCGCATGTTCCTGCGGAAGCACGGGCTGACCGCGAAGCAGTGAGGCGCGGGCGGTGACATAAAATGCGCTCTCTGGGGTCTGCTTCGCTGTCCGAGCGCTAGGCGCCGCCCGCGCCGCCTGTGCCGGCCGGGTCGCCGCCCGCGCCGCTGCCGCCGGTGCCGGCCGGGTCGCCGCCCGCGCCGCTGCCGCCGGTGCCGGCCGGGTCGCCGCCCGCGCCGCTGCCGCCGCTGCCGCCCTCGCCGCCGCCCGTCGTGGCCGCGGTGGTCGTGGCCGGCTTGCCGCCGCAGCGCTCCGCGGAGCGGCAATCGCCGCAGGAGCAGCCCTCGAAGTACTGCGCGCACGAGCCGTTGTCGGTGCAATGGTCGGTGCACCGCGGCGTGTCCGTGCAATCGGGGCAGGTGCAATCCTCGTTGAGGTTGCACCCCTCGGCGTCGTTGCACCCGCGCGACGGGCTGCATTCGGCGACGCTGTTCGCGCAGTCCTGGCAGGTGCAATCCTCGCCGTCGGTGGCGTCGGGCCGCAGATCGCAGGCGCCGTCGTCGTTGCAGAAGCCGAGGCAGCTCGCCGTGTCCGCGCAATCGGGGCAGCCGCAGCTCTCGGGGACCTGGGCGAGGATCGTGCACCGCCCGTCCGGGCTGCCGCCGAAGCAGCCGAAGCCGAGCGAGCCGCCGGCGCCGGCGACCGTCGCCGCCGTGGTCGTCGAGGTCGCGTCGGCCGCCGGGTTGCTCGAGCAGCCGCCGCTCACGGCGAACCCGACGACGAGGGAGGAGGTGAGGAGGGCAAGAAAGGCGCGCATGCCCGACAGCATCTCTCCCGCGAGCGCGTCACGTCAACACCGCGCGTCGTCAGGAGCGGTCAACGGAATGCAACGTCCCTGTCCGCCGTCTTCGCGCGGACGATGGCGCGCTCGCGGACAAGGAAATCGCGCACCGCAGCGTCGAGGCGCGGATGCGCGAGGTGGTGGGCGCTGTGGGTGATGCTCGGCGCGAATCCGCGTACGAGCTTGTGCGACCCGCCCGCGCCCGGCTCGAAGCGGCGCAGTCCCCGGGCGATGCAGTCCTCGACCGGATGATAATAGCAGACGTTGAAATGCAGGAAGGGGCGCTCCTCCGAAGCGCCCCAGTAACGGCCGTAGAGCGTCGTCGGCCCGGCGAGGTTGAGCGCGCCCGCGATGGGCCGTTTGCCGTCCCGCGCGAGGACGATCTCGACGCCTCCCCGGCCCCCGGCGCGCTCCCCGGAGGAGCGGAGCCGGGCCGCGATCTCCTCGAAGAAGGCGCGGTTCAGGTACTGCCGGCCCCAGGCGAACTTCTCCACCGTGGAGGCGTAGTAGCCGAACATCACGTCCACGATCTCGGGCGTGATCTCGGCGCCGCGCAGCGTCTCGATCGACAGGCCCTGCTTCGAGACCTCGCGCATCTCGCGCCGGATCTGGTGCCGCCTCTTCGCGTTGAAGCGCGCGAGGAAGTCGTCGAGCGTCCCATACCCCTCGTTCTCGAACTGGAACTGGATGCCGCAGCGGTGCGCCATCGCCGCGCCGGAGAGGGCGGCGGCCTCGTCCTCGGTCGGGAACAGGACGTGGGCGCCCGAGATGCGGCTCCGCGCGACGAGCTGGCGGAGCGTCTCGGCGAACACCTCGAGGAGCGCCGGCCGGTCCTCCGGGCGGCGCACGAGCAGGCGCGGCGACGTGGCGGGCGTGAACGGCACCGCCACGACGAGCTTCGGGTAGTACGGCGCGCCGAGCTGGTGGGACGCCGACGCCCAGCCTTGATCGAAGACGAACTCGCCCTCGCTGTTGTCCTTGAGGTACGCGGGCGCGGCGGCGAGCAGGACGCCCTCGGCCCGGAGCGTGATGTGGTGCGGCAGCCAGCCCGCCTCCTCGCCCACGCACCCCGTCCGCTCCAGCGCGTCGAACCACGCCCAGGAGAGGAACGGCGCCTCGCCCGCGCCGTCGAGCCCGTCCCACTCGCTCTCCGGGATCTCGCGGATGGCGCTGTGGACGTGCGCTTCAAGCTCCATGGTCGATCATCGCAGCGTGGGTCGCGCCGCCCGACCGGCCGGTGAGCTCCTGGATCGACCGCGCGCCGGAGCGCGCCACGAGGTCGGACAGCCCGCGCGCGATCGCGGCGGGGAGGAGGGGGCCGCCGTAGATGAAGCCGGTGTAGAGCTGCACGAGGTCGGCGCCCGCCTTGAGCTGGTCCATCGCGTGCTCGGCCGACTCGATGCCGCCGGCGCCGATCACCGTGACGCCGTTCCCGAGGCGCGCGCGGATCCGCCGCACCATCGCGAGCGAGCGCTGCCGGAGCGGCGGGCCGCTCAGCCCGCCCGCGCCCATCGCCTCGACGGCCGCCGCGCCCGTCGCGAGCCCGTCGCGCCGCACGGTGGTGTTCGTCGCGATGACGCCGGCGAGGCCGACCTCCTCGACGACGGCGAGCAGCGCCTCGAGCTCCTCGTCGCCGAGGTCCGGGGCGACCTTGATGAGCAGCGGCAGCGGCGCCCCGGCGCCGCGGTTCTCCCGCGCGATCGCCGAGAGGAGCGCCCGCGCGATCGCCGGCCCCTGCATGGCCCGGAGGTCCTTCGTGTTCGGCGACGAGACGTTGATCACGACGAAGTCGGCCGCGCGCCGCACCTCCCGGAAGCTCGCGAGGTAGTCCTCGATCGCGGGCTCGATCGGATCGAGCGGCGCGACGCGGGACTTGCCGATCGAGATGCCCACCGGCACGCCGACGGCCGCCGCGCCGCCGCGGCCCTGGAGCCGCTCGGTGACGCGCGCGGCGCCCTGGTTCGGGAACCCGAGCCGGTTGATGAGCGCCCGGTCGGCCGGCAGCCGGAAGAGGTTCGGCGGCGGGTTCTCGGCCTGGGGCTGCGCCGTGACGGTCCCGAGCTCGACGAAGCCGAAGCCCAGGGCGGCGAGCGCGCGCGCCCGGCGGGCGTCCTTGTCGAAGCCGCCCGCCAGGCCGAGCGGGGAGGGGAAGTCGAGCCCCAGGGCGCGCACAGCGATGCGCCCGTCGGGGGGCGCGAGGCGGGCGCGCACGAGGGCGCGGAGCGGGGCCGCGTGCTCGAGCGGGGCGAGCGCGAGCATGCCGAGCTCGTGCGCCAGGCGGGGCGGGAGCGCGAAGAGGAGCGGTCGGACGAGGCGGTACATCGGGGCGCGTCTCCGTTGCGTGCGCGGCGCCGGAGGGGCCGGCGCGCGGCGCGGCGGTGGGCGATACCACGACGCACCGGCCGCGTGTGCCGCCATCTGGGGAGGCGCGGGAGGCGCGCGAGGCGCGCGAGGGGACGCGACGCGGGCGCGGGCGCGATCCGGGCGAGCGCGCGCCGGGCGAGGCGCGTGCCGGCTCTGCTAGACTCGGCGCCCCCATGACGGCCCCCGAGATCCTCGATCGCCCAGGCGATCCCAAGCCATCGACCGACCTTGGCGAGCGCTTCGCGAAGAGCGCGGACGAGATGTCGGTGCTGCGAGAGCGCGGCGTCGCGGCCGCGCGCGACCTCTGCGCCTTCATCGATCGCGCGCCGACGCCGTACCACGCCGTCCGCGAGGTCGCCTCGCGGCTCGCGGGGGCCGGGTTCTCGGAGCTCGGGGAGCGCGACGCGTGGGCGATCGCTCCGGGCGATCGCCGCTTCGTCATCCGGGGCGGGTCGACGATCGTCGCGTTCGTCGCCGGGGTCGAGCACCCGGCGCTGGGCGGCTTCCGCATCCTCGGCGCGCACACCGACTCGCCGAACCTCCGGGTGAAGCCGAGCGCCGAGCTCTCGCGGAGCGGCTACCAGCAGCTCGGGGTCGAGGTCTACGGCGGCGTGCTGTACTCGACCTGGCTCGACCGCGATCTCAGCGTGGCCGGCCGCGTCCACCTCCGCAGGGACGGCCGGATCGAGCGCCACCTCGTCGACCTCGGCCGCCCCGTCGCGCGCATCCCGAACCTGGCGATCCACCTGAGCCGCGGGGTCAACTCCGAGGGGCTCGTGCTCAACGCGCAGAAGCACCTCGTCCCCGTGATCGGCCTCGGCCGGGAGGCCGATCTGCGCGCCCTGCTCGCGCGCGCGGTCGACGCGCCGCGCGACGCCATCCTCGGCTTCGATCTCTGCCTGTACGACACGCTCAAGGCGTCGCTCGGCGGGCTCGCCGACGAGTTCGTCTTTGCATCCCGGCTGGACAACCTCGCGAGCTGTCACGCCGCGACCACCGCGCTGATCGGCGCGGGCGCTGCTGGCGCGGCGACGCGGGTCGTCGCGCTCTACGACCACGAGGAGTGCGGCAGCCGGAGCGCGGTGGGGGCGGCGGGCAGCGTGCTGCGCGACGTGCTCGCGCGGATCGTCGACGCGTACCCGGCGCGCGAGCCGCAGGCGTTCGCCCGGGCGATGGCGGGCTCGCTGCTCCTCTCGGCGGACATGGCCCACGCGGTGCACCCGAACTACGCCGACCAGCACGAGCCGCGCCACGCCCCGCAGATCAACCGCGGGCTCGTCATCAAGTCGAACGCGAACCAGTCCTACGCCACCGACGGCGCGACGGCCGCCGCGCTCGAGGCGCTCTGCCACGACGCCGGCTACGCCCCGCAGCGCTTCGTCGTGCGCAGCGACCTCCCGTGCGGCAGCACGATCGGCCCGATCACCGCGGCCGCGCTCGGGATCGCCACGGCCGACGTCGGCGCCCCGATGCTGAGCATGCACTCCTGCCGCGAGATGGCCGGCACGCTCGACGTGCACCTCGCGATCGAGACCTACCGCCGCGCCCTCGCCTGAGCGCGGCGCCTAGCGGTTGTCCTGGGAGAGGAGCGTGAAGCCGATCAGCTTGTAGAGCAGGCGCGCGCCGACGTTGCCGTCCCAGTCGTCCTGGTCGTCCTTGGGGGCGACCTCGTTCAGGTCGAAGCCCACGATGCGCCGCCCGCTCTTGTGGATGCGCCCGATCAGCGCGACGGCCTGCTGGAACGACAGGCCTCCGGGCACGGGCGTGCCGGTGCTCGGGCACAGCGTCGGATCGAGCCCGTCGATGTCGAAGGTCACGTAGACGTCGTCCGGGAGATCCTCCACGATCGCGTCGGCGATCAGGTGGAACGGCTCCCCCTCGAAGAGCCGATCGGCGATCGCGGCGTCGACGTGGGCGACCACGCGTCCGTTCGACGCGCGGATGAACCTGAGCTCGTCCTCGCTCATGTCGCGCAGCCCGACCTGGACGATCCGCGAGATCTTCGGGTGGCGGGTCGCGACGTTGTGCATGATCGAAGCGTGGGAGTCGGTGAATCCCTCGTACGCGTCGCGCAGGTCGGCGTGCGCGTCGACGTGGAGGATCCCCATTCCGGGGTAACGCTCGGCGTGCGCCGCGATCGTGCCGTAGGGCGCGGAGTGGTCGCCGCCGACGACCCCGACGATCTTGCCCCGCTCCATCCATCGCATGGCGAGCTCGGCGACGCGCTCGTTCAGCCGGCGCGACAGCGCGTTGACCGCCGCGAGGCGCGCCTCGAGGTCCCGGTCGCCGGCGACCGCTCCCTGGGCCGTGATCACCGGCTCGGCCGCCGCGCACGCCTCGGCGTTCCAGCGCACGATGTCGGGGTCGACGTCGAGCATCGAGATGCCCTGCTCGTACGGCCTGCCCGTGTGCAGGTCGAAGAGGTCGACCTGCCGGCTGGCCCGCAGGATCGCCGACGGCCCCTTGGCGGCGCCGCGGCGGTAGGACACCGTCGGCTCCCAGGGCACCGGGATGAGGACCACCCGAGCGTCCTCGGCCGCGTGTGGCAGCCCGTAGATCCCGTGGCCAACCGCAGGACCGTTCGGATCGAAACCGAGAGGGGATGAGCTCACGCGGCCACGTTGGCGGTTCGCGACAAGGTCGTCAAGCGCGAGCCTCGCCCGCCAAACGCGCGGCGGAGCGCGGCGGAGCGCTCCGCCTCACGCTCCGCAGAGCACCCGCGGAGCGCCTTCCACACCCGGGCTCGCCGGCGCGAGGTGCGTAGAGGTGATCGCACCGAGCGCGGGACATCGTGGTGAAACACGGGTGTCGTGCGCGACGCCGCGAAGCGCCCGTCGGAATGCAACTTGGGGGCTTCCAGCACCGACGAAATGGGGTACGAAGGGTGCCCAGACGATGGATGACGGGCCTCCGCGCCCGTTCGGATCGGCCAGCGCCGCGGCGCGCTGCCGGTCGATCCGGCGCGCGGGCCCATCGCACCCTGAAGAACAGCCATGCTCCGGTACCGCGCCGATATCAAGACGCTCCTCTTCGTCGCGACGTATTTCGCCCTCGTGGCGGTGCAATGGGTCTACGCGCCGCGCCCGCTCTGGCTCGCGATTCCGCTCCTCGCGATGACCTGCGCGTTCTCGTTCCTCGGCGCTGTCGCGACTCACAACTCGGTCCATTGCCCCGTCTTCCGGCGGCGCTGGATGAACCGCGCGTTCCAGGTCGCGCTCACGCTCAGCTACGGGCACCCGGTCAGCGCCTACGTCCCCGGACACAACCTCAGCCACCACAAGTACACGCAGTCCCGGCGCGACGTGATGCGGACGACGAAGGTGCGCTATCGGTGGAACCTGCTGAACGGGCTCCTCTTCATGAGCCGCGTGGTCCGGGACATCCTGCCCGCCGACATGCGCTACTTCAAGGCGATGTACCGGCGCAACCCGCCGTGGTTCCGGCAGATGCTCCTCGAGTCGGCGGTGTTCCTCGGCGCGATGGGCGCCCTCCTCGCGCTCGACTGGCAGAAGTTCGTCCTCTACGTGCTGATCCCGCACCAGTACGCCGCGTGGGGGATCGTCACCATGAACTACCTCCAGCACGACGGCTGCGACGAGGACAGCCAGCACGACCACTCGCGCAACTTCGTCGGCCGGCTGGTCAACTGGTGGACGTACAACAACGGCTTCCACTCCATCCATCACATGGAGCCCGGCCTCCACTGGAGCCTCTTGCCGGCCGAGCACGCGAGGCGCGTGGCGCCGTTCATCCACCCGAACCTCGACCAGCCCTCGCTCCCCGCCTACCTGCTCCGCACCTTCGTCTGGCCCGGAAAGCGCCTGCGCTACGACGGCGCCCCGGTCGTGCTCCCGCAGGAAGAGCCTGACGAGGAGTGGATCCCCGGCCCGAAGGAGACGCCGGGCGACGTCTCGCTGGGCGCGATCGCGCCGAGCTGACGCCCGGTCTCCTGTCCTTCACGCGCAGGACACCCTGCGGCGTGGGCGAGGGCCGCGGTGACCGCGGCCTCGCCATCCCTGGATACGTTCGAAGAGGCACCTTGCGGCCACGACCGGGAGCCCCGGGTCGTGGACGGCGCAAGCGTGCAGGGCTGGCCCGGCGCCTCGGCACCGGGCTCTCGCCTCCCCCGGGTCAGCGCGGCTGATTCTCGCGCGGCTGGTCTCCCCGCGACTCGCCGCCCCGGCGACCGATCTCGGCCATGTGCTGGCGATCGCCGCTCACGGCCTCGCCCCCCTTGCGTCCGATCTCGGCCATGTGGGCCCGGTCCTGGCTCACGCGCTCGCCGCCCCGGCGCCCGATCTCGGCCATGTGCTTGCGGTTCTGGCTGACGACCTCACCGCCCTTCTTGCCGGCGGCGCGGGCCTCGTCGCGCGTGAACTCGTGGGCCGTGCCCTTCTCGTGGGCTGCCTTCCCGCCCTTGCTGGCGATCTTGCGCTGACGCTCCTCATCCATGGCGGCGAACCCACGCTGCTGCCGCTCAATTGCCCTCTGCGTCGCTGACGAAGGCGGGGGCTCGCTCGGCGAGGCCCCTTTCTCCTCCTGGTCCTCCTCACTCCTGGAAATCATCCCACGATCATCCATGCTCGCCATCATCCTCTCCTTACGGTTGGCTCGCTCGATTCAGGTCTCCGAACGGGGCCTGCGAGCCGGTCGGGGGCGGCGCTTTCCGTCCCCGGCCGGTCCGGGCGAGGCCGGCGATGTCCGCCCCCTCCCGGTATCGGTCAGGGATCCAGCGTTCGCCATCCCCTCCCGGTGCCGATCGGGAAGCGGCGTTCACCGCCTCCCTCCCAGCTGCGGAAAGGCCGACAGGCCCTTTCCGCGGGGGCCTGTTGTACCGGGCGGAACAACGTCAAGCGGGCTGAAGGTTGGGACGCGACGAATTGGGGGGAAGCTCACCAGAGATGCTTTTGGAAATCGAGGTGAGCCTGGAAATACCGAGAATGTCGTGCTCCCGCCGCGCGTCATGCCCTCTTGGCGAAGTCCCGCATGAACGCCGTGAGGCGCTCCACCGACTCGACAGAGACTGCGTTGTAGATCGAAACCCGGATACCCCCGGTCGACCTGTGTCCGGCGAGGCCCACCATACCCTCCTTTGCCGCCTCGGCGACGAAGCGTTTTTCCATCTCCTCGCTGGCCAGCCGGAACACCACGTTCATGAACGAACGGCTCTCCTTCTCGACCGGAGCCCGGAAAATCTCCGGATGTGCGTCGAGGGTTTCGTACAGCAGCTCACCCTTCTTGCGATTCCGTCGCTCGACCTCTTCGAGCCCACCGATCTCAAGCGTATACGCGAGCACGTTGCGCATGAGGTAGATTGCGAATGTCGGAGGTGTGTTGTAGAGCGAGTTGTTGGCTGCGTAAGTGGCATAACGGAAAATGACAGGAATGTCTTTTCGCCCGCTGTCAACGACGTCCTTCCGGGCGATCACGACCGTGATCCCGCTCGGCCCGATGTTCTTCTGGGCGCCGGCGTAAACCAGGGCAAACCTGGAGATATCCATCTTGCGCCACAGGATGTCGGACGACATATCGGCGACGAGCGGCACGTCGCCCGTTTCAGGCAGCCAGTGCCACTGCGTCCCGAACAGCGTGTTGTTCGTCGTCATGTGGACGTAGGCGGCGTCCGGATCGAGCGAGAGCTCGCTCTGGTGGGGGACGCGGGTGTAGCGCTTGTCGACGGCGGTGCTCGCGGCGACGCGGACGGTCCCGACGCGCTTCGCCTCGTCCAGGGCCTTCTCGGACCAGCCGCCGGTCAGGAGGTAGTCGGCGCTCCTGCCGGGCGGCAGGAGGTTCATCGGCACGACCGCGAACTGCATCGCCGCGCCGCCCTGCATGAACAGCACGTGGTAGTCGTCCGAGAGGCCGAGCAGCTGCCGGAGCAGCGAGATCGCCTCTTTGTGCACCGCCTCGAATGCCTTGCCGCGGTGGCTGTGCTCCATGATCGACATGCCCGTCCCCTCGAAGTCGAGGAGCTCGCGCTGAGCGCGCTCGAGGGCGGGAAGAGGGAGCCCGGCAGGGCCGGCGTTGAAGTTGTGGACGCGCGCCATGGTGCTTCTCCTGAGGTTCAAGTCGGCGGTTCCTGATGCCGCCGCCGCGGCCGTATACCACGGGGGACGCCGGCTCCGCCCGGGCGAGCCGAGCAAGGGCCCGGGCGCGGCGGCCAGGGCCGCGCCGAGCTCCGCGTCTCGACGCCTGCCCGGGGCCGCGATCTGGGCTAAATTCACCGCTCCGGAGGCGAACGATGCTGGTGACCCGCGAAGAGATGGTGTTCGATTTCCAGGGCGCCAAGCTCGATCCCGTCAAGGACAAGGACGTGATCGTCTGGGCCGTCCAGCAGTTCCTCTACGGAGAGATCACCGGCGTCCAGATCGGCCACTGGCTGTACAACGCCCCGGATCTGGAGTCCGCGCGCTTCCTCGCGCGCCAGGCCGTCGAGGAGTTCCAGCACGTCGGCAACTTCCTCCGCATCCTCGAGATCCTCGGCGCGCCGCCGGAGAAGGCCGCCTGGAGCGTGCGCTTCCTCGCGACCGGCCTCATGGGCGGCGACTGGTCCGAGCACGTCGCCCTCGAGATGGCGCTCGGCGAGGGCCTCGTCCTCCAGGCGTTCTACGCGATGATCGACACCGTGGACGAGCCGGAGATCGTCGCGATCCTGAAGCGCGGCGTGCGGCAGGAGGAGCGCCACGTCGACTTCGGCGAGCGGCAGACGAGGAAGGCGATCGCGGGCAGGCCCGCGCTCCGGCGGCGGCTGCTCGGCCTCGCGCTCGTGTCGCTCTGGGGCGTGTCGCGGCTCGACGCGTTCATGAAGAAGCGCCTGCCGAAGGACCACCCGGCGCTGAAGCGCCTGCCCGATCTGGTCCGTCACTCGGTGCGGATCGCGGAGCTCCGGCTGACGCGCATCGGCCTGACCGACGCGCCGATCTCGTCGATGTCGGCCGCCCGCAAGCTCGCGCTCGTGGCGGAGGCGTACGCGGGCAAGCTCGTGTTCGGGCTCGCGTCGTGGGTGCTCTCGGTGCTCCTCTTGCCGCTCCGGCTGCTCGGCCTCGCGGGGCCGAAGCGGCTGACGGACACGTACCTGAGCGATCCGCTCGTCGTGGGCGTCGGCCGGCTCGGCGCCGCGGCGGAGGACGACCCGAGCGACGCCGGCGAGCAGGCGGGTCCAGGCGGCTCCCCGGCGGGGCACGGCGCGGCGGCGCGGGCCTGAGCGCGAGGGAGCGCGGGTGATCGACGACGAGGACGAGCGAGCCGCCGGCGACGGGGCGCCCGGCGCAGCGGCGACCGCCGGCGCGACGCGGGGCTTCCTCCCCGCTTCCCGGGAGCTGCCGCTCTTCGCCGAGCTGCCCGAGCTCTCGGGGCGGATCCCGTGGCGTCCCCTCGCGCACGCGCCGACGCCGGTCGTCCCCTGCGCTGCGATCGAGGGCTACCTCGGCCGCGGGGGCGTCTGGGTCAAGCGCGACGACGTGATCTCGCCGCTCTACGGCGGCAACAAGGTGCGGCGCTTCGAGTTCTTGCTCGCCGACGCGGAGCGGCGCGGGGCGCGGACGCTCGTCACGGTCGGCGGGCTCGCGTCGACGCAGGTCATGGCCACGGCCCTCTTCGGTCGGGCGCTCGGCTTCGCCGTCACCGCGGTCCTGTTCGACCAGCCGATCACCCGGTTCGGCCGCAGCGCGCTCCTCGCCGACGCGGCCAGCGGCGCGGAGCTCGTCCACGGCGGCGGGTACGCGACCACCGCGCTCCGGGCGATCCGGGCGCTGCGCCGGGCCGAGCGGCCCTACTTCATCCTGCCCGGCGCCTCGGCCGCGCTCCCGTGCCTCGGCTATGTCGACGCCATGCTCGAGCTCGCCGAGCAGGTCCGGCGCGGCGAGGCGCCGCGTCCCGATCGCATCGTCGTCCCCTCGGGGACGGGCGGGACGCTGGCGGGGCTCGCGCTCGGCGCGGCGATGCTCGGCTGGCCGACCACGATCGTGGGCGTGCGCATCACCGAGCGCGTCGCCTCGAACCGCGCCGTCGTCCGGTACGAGATCCGCAACATGAAGCGCCTCCTCGCCCGGCGCGCGCCGCGCTTCACCGGGCGGCGGCTCCCGCCTGTCCGCTTTGCGATCGATCACCGCGCGATCGGCCCCGGCTACGGCGCGCCGACCCCCGCGTCGATCGCCGCGATCCCCGAGGTGGAGCGGCTGATCGGCGTGCCGGGGGAGGTCACGTACAGCGCCAAGGCGCTCGCCGCGCTGCGCGAGATCGGCCGGGAGCACCCGGGGGAGACGATCCTCCTCTGGCAGACGCTCTCGAGCGCGCGCCCGCCGCTCGCGGAGGGCGGCGCCGCGGCGCTTCCGCCCGCGTTCGCGAGGTGCTTCGAGGGGGACGTCGCGTACTGAGGCGCGGCGCGCGGCGGCGCGCGCCGGCTCACTTCACGTGCAGGCTGTTCACGAGCTTGTCGAAGTCGGCGCGCGCCGCGGTGACCGTCTTCTCGGGGCCGGTCATCTTGAAGAACCAGGGATCGCCGGAGGGCATCTCGGCGATGGCGCCGAGCATGGCGTAGCTCGACTTCGGATCCTGGGCGGGCATGCCGGGCATCCCGGAGCCGGCGAACGTCCCTTTGACCTCGACGACCGTGACCTTGATGTCCTTGACCTTGAGCTCGGTGCGCTTCGGAGAGTCGTCGCTCTTCTGGGAGAACTGGCCGACCCAGCGCGTGATGTTCGCGTCCACGCTGCCGCCGGCCTGGCTGATGCTGAGCTCGGCGTCCTCGGTGTCGCCCGCGGCGCGCTTGATCTTGTACGTGGCCTTGCGCATCGAGTTGGGGTTCGGCGCGCTCTCGAAGCTCGCGGGGGCGTCCCAGGCGAGCTCGCCCGCGGCCGCCTGCTGGCCGCCGGCGGGCGCCGGGGCGGGCGCCGCGGGCTTGCTTGTCGCCGGCGGCTCGGGCGCCGACGTGGCCGTCGGCTCGGGGGTCTTCGAGCACGCCGCGGCGAGCGCGGCGACGAGCGGCAGGACCATGGCGGAGCGGAGCTTGATCATCGTGGGGTGCCTCGGCGTGGGTTCGCCGCGACTGTAGTCGCCGCGCCCGGAGCCTCAAGCCGGATCGGATCTGCGAGGGCGCTTCCAGCGCTCCGGACGGAGGCGCTGTCGGTCGTGCAGCCGCGCGCGCCGCCGTGATACCACCAAAATTCATGGAGCCCACCTTCCGGCGCGCCTTCAACGCGGCCTTCGGCCCGTCGATCTACGCGGACATCCTGGGCCGCCTCGAGCGGCGGCTCGGCTGCTCGATCCCGTTCCGCGTCGCCGAGACGCCGCTGTTCCTGCCGGGCAGGCTGCGCGAGAACCTCGAGCGCTCCGCGACGGAGATCGTCCAGCAGATCTCGCGCCCGGCGCTCATCGAGCAGATGAAGCGGGCCATCCCCGCGCACCTCGACGTCCCCGGCATGGACGCGCTCCCCAACTGCGCGCAGGTGGACTTCGCGATCGTGCGCGGCCCGGACGGCGAGCTCGAGGGCAAGGTGGTCGAGCTGCAGGCGTTCCCGTCGCTGTACGCGCTCATGCTCGTGCAGACCGAGATCATGGCCGAGGTGCTCGCCGGGATGCCCGGGCTCGACCGTCGCTGGTCGTGCTGCTTCGGGGGCCGGAGCCGCGACGACGTCGTCGCGCAGCTGCGCCGCGCGATCCTCGCGGGCGAGCCCGAGGAGTCGGTGGTGCTGCTCGATCTCGCGCCGGAGCAGCAGAAGACCTACCCGGATTTCGTGGCGACGAAGCTCCTCGTCGGCGTCGACGCCGTCTGCCCGACGGCGCTCGTCCGGGAGAGAAACCGGCTGTTCCGCCGCGTGGACGGGCGGCTCGTCCCCGTCCGCCGGCTGTACAACCGCGTCGTGTTCGACGAGCTCGAGTCGAAGCGCGTCGAGCTCCCGTTCCGGTACGACGAGCCGCTCGACGTCACGTGGTGCTCGCACCCGAACTGGTACTGGACCTGGTCGAAGTACACGCTGCCTTACCTCGATCATCCGGCGGTCCCGCGGGCGCGGACCCTGAGCGCGCTCGACGGTGTGCCTCCGGATCTCGAGCGCTACGTGCTCAAGCCGCTGTTCTCCTTCGCGGGCTCCGGGGTGAAGGTCGACGTCACGCCCGAGCACATCGCGGCCATCCCGGAGGGGGAGCGCTCGAGGTGGCTGCTCCAGGAGAAGATCGCGTACGAGCCGGCGCTGATGATGCCTGACGGGACCGGGGTGAAGGCCGAGGTCCGGATGATGTTCCTGCGCGCGCCGGACGAGCCCGAGCTCTCGCTCGCGCTGAACCTGGTGCGGCTATCGCGCGGGAAGATGCTCGGGGTCGATCAGAACCGGGATCTGACCTGGGTGGGCGGCACGGTGGGGATCTGGCCGGTCGACTGAGGTCGCGCGTCAGGCGTGGAGCGCGAGCTGCCACGCGCCGAGGACGAGCCCGGCCGCGGTCGCGCCCAGCGCGACCTGGACGAGGGGGCCGCGCGGCGAGGGCCGGTTGCGCAGCGACAGGCCGGCGACGAGCCCGATCCCGGCGCCGCTGATCAGGCCGAAGACGTGCGCGCCGAGGTCGGCGCGCGGGCTCGCGCCGAGGGCGCCGAGGAGAGAGAGGCCTCCCACGAGCGGCGCGACGAGCTGGAGGAGATGGCGCTTCTCGCCGCTGTCCCTGTCGTGCGCGCGGTCGAGCATGAGCTGCGTGGCGGCGAGCAGCCCGATCGCGCCGAACACCGCGGTGGAGGCGCCGATCGAGGCGTGGTGGTGACCGAGGCTCTGGTGCCAGAGCGCGTTCGCGAGGTTCCCGATCGTGCCCGAGGCGACGAGGGCGAGCGCGGTGCCGCCCGGCCCGAGGCGGCGCTGCACGGCGGACGCGAAGATCGTCCCGGAGATGACGTTGCCGATCACGTGGGCCGAGTCGGCGTGCAGCGTGAGCGCGGTGATGGCGCGCCACGGCTCGGGTCCCACGACGAGGTCGGCGACGGAGGCGCCGCGCTGGAACAGGCGCCCGCCGCCGCTCGCGGGGCCGGTGACGAGGAAGAAGAAGAGGGCGAGCGCGGCGAACGCGACGCCGGCGACCATGGACGGCGGGTGGCGCGGGCGCTCGCGCGGGCGGCGCGGAGGCCAGTCGCGGTTCTCCGCTTCGTACCGATCGATCGAGCTTGCGGCGAAGGCGTAGTCCTCGTCGCGCACGAGGAGCACCCAGCCTGCCTGGGTGTAACGCACCGCGTGCCAAAGCTCGCTCGACTGAAGGACGAGGGCCCATTCGCGGACCTTGCGTTCGGGCGTGACGGGCCCGATGGCCGTGAGCCCGAGCCCGTGGTTTTCGCCCTCTCCGCCGGGGGCATCGCTGTTCTCGACCATCGCCGCCCTCTCGCCGCGCGCCGGTGGCAGGATCGCGATCGGGACGAACCGCTCGCCAGCAGCATCTCGAGCACCCATACGGTCTTGTTCGCCCACGGCGGGTTCCTCCACGGTTGGTTGACCCCAGGTCGACGAAACCTGCGGATGAGGCTGGAGGCTGTCAACGCCGCCGCTCGGGGAGCCCGACCGCCTCTGTCCCGGCGTGCCCCGCGCGGCCGGACCCTTGTGCGCGCGGCGCAGCGGTGGCAGTGCGTGGCTGTGTCGACAGCCATCACGCAGGGCATCCGGGTTACCGTCTCGACGGTGTACGTCCCCACGCAGTCATCCCCGACGGAGCATCGCTACGTCTTTGCCTACACCGTGCGGATTGCGAACGAAGGCACCGAGCCTGCCCAGCTGAGGACGCGGCACTGGATCATCACGCACGGCAGCGGGAAGGTGGAGGAGGTGCGCGGCCCCGGGGTGGTTGGCCAGCAGCCCTCGCTCAAGCCTGGTGAGCACTTCGAGTACACGAGCGGCTGTGTGCTCGAGACCCCTCGCGGCACGATGCGCGGCACCTACCAGATGCACCGCCCTGACGGCCGCGTCTTCGACGCCGAGATCGCGCCCTTCACCCTCGCGATGCCGCACTCGCTGAACTGACCCTCGCCAGCCGGGGAGCGCCAGCGGGGAGGGGACCCGCGCGCGCGGGCACCCCCTCCTTGCTGGCTCGGTCGCCTCCGAGCTACCCGACAGCCGCCGGCTCCACCGCCGCCCCGCTCACCTTCGGCTTCTCGGCGTCTCCCCCGCTCGCCGCCGTGAACTTGAACGTGAAGTCGTCTCCCTCGAAGTCGATCGCCACGTTCCCCCCGTTCTCGAGGGCCCCGAAGAGCAGCTCATCCCCGAGCCGGCGCTTGATCTCGTTCTCGATGACGCGCCCGAGCGGCCGCGCCCCGTTCGCCGGATCGTACCCGCGCGTCGCCAGCTCGGCCCGCGCCCGATCGGTCACCTCGACGGTGACCGACTTGTCGGCGAGCATCGCCGCGAGCTCGCCGATGAACTTGTCGACGATGCTCCCCATCACCGACGGATCCAGCGGCCGGAACATGATGCGCGCGTCCAGCCGGTTCCTGAACTCCGGGCTGAACGTGTTCTTGTAGGCCCTGTCGTCGTCGCCCGCCGTGCCCCGCTCGCCGAAGCCGACCCGCGATTGCGAGAGCTCCCGCGCGCCCACGTTGCTCGTCATGATCAGCACCATGTGGCGGAAGTCGCTCTTCTTGCCGTTGTTGTCGGTCAGCGTGCCGTGGTCCATCACCTGGAGCAGGACCTGGAACACGTCCGGGTGCGCCTTCTCGATCTCGTCGAGCAGGAGCACCGCGTGCGGCGTCTTCGCCGCCGCCTCCGTCAGCAGGCCGCCGCGATCGAACCCGACGTAGCCGGGCGGCGCGCCGATGAGCCGGGAGACGGTGTGGCGCTCCTGGTACTCGCTCATGTCGAAGCGCAGGAAGCCGATGCCGAGCGCCTTGGCGAGCTGCTTCGCGAGCTCGGTCTTGCCGACGCCGGTCGGGCCCGAGAACAGGAACGAGCCGATCGGCTTCTCCGGCGCGCGCAGCCCCGCGCGCGACAGCTTGATCGCGGACGCGAGCTGCTTCACCGCCTCGTCCTGGCCGAAGATCACCGAGCGCAGCGACCCCTCGAGATCCTTGAGCTGCGCCTTGTCCGAGGTCGACACCTGGCGCGGCGGGATCTGCGCCATCTTCGCGATGACGAGCTCGATGTCCGCGCTCTCCACCTTGTAGCCGTCGCCGTGGCGCAGGCGCGCCGCGGCGCCCGCCTCGTCGAGCAGATCGATCGCCTTGTCGGGCAGCCGGCGATCCTGGAGGTAGCGCGCCGACAGCTTGGCCGCGGCCTCGATCGCGTCGGGCGTGTACGTGACCTTGTGGAACTCCTCGTAGCGCTTCTGCAGGCCCTTCAGGATCTGCGTCGTCTCGTCGACCGAGGGCTCGGGCACCTCGATGCGCTGGAAGCGCCGGGCGAGCGCGCTGTCGCGCTCGAGGTGGCCGCGGTACTCCTGGAACGTTGTCGCGCCGATGCAGCGCAGGCGGCCCGACGTCAGCGCGGGCTTGAGCAGGTTCGAGGCGTCCATCGTCCCGCCGCTCGCGGCGCCCGCGCCGATGATCGTGTGGATCTCGTCGATGAACAGGACCGAGCCCGGCTGCTTCTCCAGCGCGCGCAGCACCGCCTTGAGGCGGTTCTCGAAGTCGCCGCGGTACTTCGTGCCGGCGAGGAGCGCGCCCATGTCGAGCGCGTAGACGGTCGCGTCCTTGAGCGGCGCGGGCACCTCCTTCTTCTCGATCCGCTGCGCGAGCCCCTCCACGATCGCCGTCTTGCCGACGCCGGCGTCGCCGATGAGGAGGGGGTTGTTCTTGCGCCGCCGCGCGAGCACCTGGATCGTGCGGGAGACCTCGTTCTCGCGGCCGACCAGCGGATCGATGCGCCCCTCGGCCGCCTCCTTGTTGAGGTTCATCGTGAACGCGGCGAGCGGGTCCTTGATCGACTGCGCGTTGCCGGGCTCGCCGCCCTCCTCCGACGACTCCTCGCGGAGGCTGTCGTCCTGGCCGGTCTTCGAGATGCCGTGCGACATGTAGTTCACGACGTCGAAGCGGCTGATGCCCTGCTCGCCGAGGAGGGTCACGGCCTGGCAGTCGCGCTCGGCGAACATCGCGACGAGCACGTTCGCCCCCTTGAGCTCCTTCTTGCCCGAGGACTGCACGTGCATCGCGGCGCGGCCGACCACGCGCTGGAACCCGAGCGAGAGCGTCGGGCTCGTGTCCGCGTCGTCCGGCAGCGCCTCGATCTCCTCGTCGAGGAAGCGCTCCAGCTTCTTCTTGAGCAGCGGGGCGTCGCCCCCCGCGTGCCGGAGCACCTCGGCCGTCTCCTCGTCGAAGAGCAGCGCGTAGAGCAGGTGCTCGATGGTCACGAACTCGTGCCGGCGGCGCGAGGCCTCCCGGGTGGCGAGCGAAAAGGCGATCTCAACTTCGGGGCTGATGCGCATGGTCATTCCGGCTCGGCGGTCAACCGAAGGGGCATTCCGTGCTCCTTGGCGAAGTCCTGGACTTGGGCGACCTTGGTCTCCGCGACATCCTTCGTGTACACGCCCGCGATCCCGTGGCCGCGGTGGTGCACGCTCAGCATGATGTGCGTGGCCTCCGTCTCGGTGCGGTGGAAGAACTTCATCAAGACAAGCACGACGAACTCCATCGTCGTGTAGTCGTCGTTGTGGAACACGACCTTGTAGCGGCGGGCCTTCTCGACCTTCCGTTCCCGCTCCGTCGCGAGGTCGCCCTGCTTGTCTTCTCTTTCCTCAGGATCGTTCGGCATAAATCCGTCGGGAAGGATAGCAAGCCCCCCGCCTCCGCGAGCGGCCGACGAAGGAGGCTCCCGCTCGCGCAAGCATGCTCCGCCGGAACGTGTTCCGCCACGCGCGGCCCTGGATTTTCCGTCCGCCGTGGCGTTCTGGATCCGGGGCCGCTCAGGGGCCGCTTAGAAGGCTTGTCGGGTCCGCCCGGAGGCGCCGCCGGGGTCGCCCGGCAGGGCGCCGTCCCCTGGCGGGCGCGCGGGCGCGGGGGGTCACGCGGTCACAGCAGCGACGGGGTGGCGCCGAGGTCGACCTCGACGGGCGTGAGGCCCCAGATGTCGCGCGCGTACTCGCGCACCGTGCGGTCGGAGGAGAACTCGCCCACGCGGGCGATGTTGAGCGTGGACTTGCGCAGCCAGCCCTTCCGGTCGTTGTAGGCCGCGTCCACCTCGCGCTGGCAGGCGGAGTAGGCCTTGAAGTCGGCGAGCATCATGTACTCGTCCCGGCCGAGCAGCCGGTCGAGCAGGGGCTGGAAGAGCTCCCGGTACTCCGGGGAGAAGAAGCCGGACGAGATGAGCTCGATCACCTCGCGGAGCTCCGGGTCGGCCGCGACGGCGTCGCGCCCCTCGAAGTGCGCATGGCGGCGGGCGATCACCTCGTCGGCGGTCAGGCCGAACAGGAAGAAGTTCTCCGGCCCCACCGCGTCGCGGATCTCGATGTTGGCGCCGTCGAGCGTGCCGACGGTGAGCGCGCCGTTCAGCGCGAGCTTCATGTTGCCGGTGCCCGACGCCTCCATGCCCGCGGTCGAGATCTGCTCGGAGATGTCGGCGGCCGGGATGATGCGCTCGGCCAGCGAGACGCGATAGTTCGGCATGAACACGACCCGCAGCCCGGTGTGGCGGCGGTCGCCGTTCACGACGTAGGCGACGGCGTGGATGAACTTGATGATGAGCTTCGCCTGCCGGTAGCCGGGGGCCGCCTTGGCGCCGAAGATGAAGGTCCGCGGCGTCACCTGCTCGCCGCGCTTCTGGCGCAGGTAGAGCGCGACGATGTGGAGCGCGTTGAGCAGCTGGCGCTTGTACTCGTGGAGGCGCTTGATCTGGACGTCGAAGAGCGAGGAGGGGTCGACGCTGATGTCGAGCTCATGCGCGATGATCTTCGCGAGCTCCTCCTTGTTCTCGCGCTTCACCCGGGCGATCCGCTCGATGAACTCCGGATCGCCGAGGTGGCCCTCGAGCTCGCGCAGCCGCTCGAACTCCGTCACCCAGCGCGGGCCGACCTTCTCGGTGACGAGCGCGGCGAGCGCGGGGTTGCAGGCGAGCAGCCACCGCCGGAACGTGACGCCGTTGGTCTTGTTGTTGAACCGCTCGGGCCAGAGGTCGTAGAAGTCGCGCAGCAGGTCGCGCTTGACGAGCTCGGAGTGGAGCTTGGCCACGCCGTTCACCGAGTGCGAGCCGACGACCGCGAGGTGGGCCATGCGCACGTGGCGCTCGTGCCCCTCCTCGACGAGCGACATCCTCGCGACGCGATCGTGGTCCTGCGGGTGGGCGTCCATGACCTCGCGCAAGAACCGCCGGTTGATCTCGTAGATGATCTCGAGGTGCCGCGGCAGGAGCCGCTCGAAGAGCGCGACGGGCCAGCGCTCGAGCGCCTCGGGCAGGAGCGTGTGGTTCGTGTACCCGAAGGACGCGGTCGTCTGCTTCCACGCGTCCTCCCAGGTGAGGAGGTGGTCGTCGACGAGGACGCGCATCAGCTCGGCGATCGCGATGGCGGGGTGCGTGTCGTTCAGCTGGATCGCGTTCTTCTCGGCGAAGCGCGAGAAGTCCGGGTGGACCCGGTTGTAGCGGTTCACGATGTCGGCGATGGAGCAGGCGACGAAGAAGTACTCCTGCCGCAGGCGCAGCTCCTTGCCCTTGTCGAAGTTGTCGTTCGGGTAGAGGACCTTGGAGATGACCTCCGACTGGTTCTTCTCGTGGACGGCGTGCACGTAGTCGCCGGCGTTGAAGAGCTCGAAGTCGAACTCCTCGCCCGCGCGGGCGGACCACAGCCGGAGGGTGTTCACGGTGTTCGACTTGTAGCCCGCGATGGGCGTGTCGAAGGGGACGCCGATGACCTGCTCGGAGGGGCGCCAGATCACGCGGAAGCCGCCGCGCTTGTCGGGGACGCGCTCGGTGTAGCCGCCGAACGAGACCGGGACGGCGTGCTCGGGGCGCTCGACCTCCCAGGGGTTGCCGAAGCGGAGCCACTCGTCGGCGCGCTCGACCTGGTAGCCGTCGCGGATGACCTGCTCGAAGATGCCGAACTCGTACCGGATGCCGTACCCGTAGGTGGGCAGGCCGATGGTGGCCATGGAGTCGAGGAAGCACGCGGCGAGCCGCCCGAGGCCGCCGTTGCCGAGCCCGGCGTCGGGCTCCTGGTCGGCGAGCTCGTCGAGGTTGAGGCCGAGCTCGCCGAGGACGGTCTTGTAGCTGTCGTAGATGTCGAGCGCCTGCAGGTTGGCGACGAGCGCTCGGCCGAGGAGGAACTCTGCGGAGAGGTAGTACCCGCGCTTGACGTCCTGCTCGTAGTAGGTGTGCTGGGTCTTGGTCCACCGGTCGACGAGGCGATCGCGCACCGAGAGGGCGAGGGCGACGTACCGGTCGAACGGCGTGGCGGAGAGGGATTCCCGGGCGCGCGAGTAGTGGAGGTGGTCAGCGAAGGCGCGGCGGAGCGCCACCGGGTGCATGCCGGTGCGGGCGTCCGGCGCCTGGGTTCCGCGGAAAAAAGCGGCGGGGGCGTCTCGCTGAGGGGTGTCTCGCTGGGCGGGGGTTTCTCTCTGACGGTTGGGATCGACGTCGATCGGGTTGGCCATGGCGGCGCACTTTAGACGGATCCGGGCCGAGCTGGTGGGCTGCGCGACGGGCTCGGGTGAGGTTCCGTCGGGTCTGTGGATTGCGGACCGCTCCTGGTCGCCGGTGTGCTAGGAGCGCTGGCGGCCCGGCGACCTCGTGCGCCACGCGAACGTCGCCAGCCGGAGCCTCTGGAGATCGGCGGATGGTCCACGGAGAGCGGGCTGGGCGAGGCGGCGGCGGGGCGTTCGCGCTCGCGGGGGCGGTCGCGCTCGCCGGGGTGCTGGGGCTGCTCTGCGCGGGCTGCGATGAGCGGTCCGGGGTGAGCCCGGCGGCGAAGGCGGCGAAGAAGGAGCTCGGCGAGGCGTGCGCGGACGGCGCGGAGTGCGCGTCGTCGGTCTGCGCTGCGATCGGGGGCGTCTGCTCGACGGGCTGCCGGGTCGACCGGGAGTGCGGCGCGGGGTCCGTGTGCCGTTCGCGCGACGACGGTCCGGGCGGCGTGTGCAGCAGGCCGCAGGGCCGGGCGCTCGGCGAGGCGTGCATGACGGCGGTCGAGTGCCAGCACGGGCGGTGCCTGCACCGGACCGGCGCGCTGGATCAGCCGGGGCACTGCTCGGCGTACTGCGACAGCGCTGAGGATTGCCCGGCGGGCCTGAAGGCCTGCGAGGAGACCGCGGACAGCGCGGGCCGGAAGATGTGCCTCCCCTGAGAGGCTGCGGGCGCGGGGCGGTGAGCTCCCTGGCCGCCGCGCCAAAACCGCTCACGCCGCCGCGCGGACGGGCGGCAGGCGGAACGCGGCGCCCTCGGAGCGGCTGCGCCGGCGGAAGGCGCCCGGCGCCTCGCCCGTGTGCCGCTTGAACGCGCGGCTGAACGCGAACTCCGAGTCGTACCCGACCTCGGCCGCGACGGCGGCCAGCGAGCCGTCGCCCTCGGCGAGCAGCTCGGCCGCCCGCTGCATGCGGAGCTCGGCGAGGTAGCGGAGCGGCGGGACGCCGAGCTCGGCCAGGAAACGCCGCGCGAGCGCGGCGCGGGAGAGGCCCGCCGCCTTCGCGAGCGCCTCGAGGGTCCAGCGCTCCGCCGGCTTCTCCTGCATGAGCCGGAGCACGCGCGCGACGCGCCGATCGAAGGCGCCCGCCGCGCGCCCTGCGCGCGCGCGCTGCTCATGGCAGTGCAGCGTGTAGGCGAGCAACGGCTCGAGGAGCGAGCGCGCCAGCCGAGCCTGCCCGGGGGAAGGATCCGCGAGCGCGGCGCGCAGCAGGCTCACGATGGCCGAGAGCCCCGGCGCGCACCGCACCTCGCCGGCGGCGAGGTGGACCACGGGCGCGAGCGAGGCGAGCGCCCCGACGGGCGCGGCGGTGTAGGTGGCCGAGAGCAGCTCCGCCGGCGCGGGAGCGGCGCCGGGCGGCGGCGCGACGCAGCGGAGGCTCTGCTCGCAGGGCGCCGCGCCGCGCGGGCCGAACCCGAGGAGCACGAGGTCGCCAGGATCGAGCGGGAGGACGCGCTCCCCGTCCTGCGACAGGCGAAAAGAGCCTTGCACGACGACGTGGAGGCTCGGCGGATCACCCGCGCCCACACGAAGGGGCGTCCCAGGATGCGCAGGATGCCGGGAGACCGCCACGCCGCGGGGAAGGTGCCGCTCCACGTCGTCCGCCATGCCGCAGGGTTGCCGCGCCGAGGCCGCTCGTCCAGCGCTCGTTCGCGGGTCGAGACGCGCGGGTATGACTCCGCGCTTCGCGGTCATGGCGCGCGGGCGGGGGCGGCCGGAAGCTCGGGGCCATGATGCGCTTCGATGCGACGCCGAACGAAGAACAGCTGCTCCCCCGCGCGCTGCCCGAGGAGGTCCGCAGGAGCCTCCTCAGGAGCCGGACCCTCCTGATCTTCGGGGAGATCACCAGCGAGCTGGCGCAGACGACGACGGCGCAGCTGCTCGCCCTCGCGAACGAGAGCGAGGAGCCGATCCGGATCCTCATCCACTCGCCGGGAGGGCACGTGGAGTCGGGGGATACGATCTACGACGTGATTCGCTTCATCCGGCCCGAGGTCAAGGTGATCGGCACCGGGTGGGTCGCCAGCGCGGGCGCGCTGATCTTCGTCGCCGCGCGGAGGGAGCACCGGTTCGCGCTCCCGAACACGCGCTTCCTGTTGCACCAGCCGCTCGGCGGTGTGCGCGGCCCCGCGTCGGACATCGAGATCGAGGCGGCCCAGATCCTGGCCGCGCGCGATCGGCTCAACCGCATCTTCGCCGAGGCGACCGGGCAGGAGCCCGCGAAGATCGCGCAGGAGACCGACCGTAACCTGTGGATGACGGCGCGCGAGGCCCAGGCGTACGGCCTCGTGCATCGCGTGATCGAGAGCGCGCTGGAGGTCTGACCGTCCGACCGCACCCCGGCAGCCTCGCGGCTCAGCGCTGGCAGCCCCCGAGGAGGGACGCTCCGAGCAGATCGAGCTGCTCGACCGCGCGCTGCGGCCGGCGCGCGCGCCGGCCCGCGTCCGCCGCCGGGGCGGCGTCCCGGGAGGTCGCTCCCCGCGCGAGCTCCTCGCGGAGCGCCACGAGCTCGCGCGCGGGCAGCGTGCTCGTGTCGGTCACGAGCCGCGCTCCATCACGGTAGCCGGTCCACACCGTGTAACCGTTCCGTGTGACCTCGATACCGAACCTCGGGCCATAATCCGTGATCTCGTAGCTGCGTCCCAGGGCGAGAAAGCTCCACTTCTTCATCGCGACCGTCTCGCCAGTGTCCATCGAGGCGGCTCTACCGGCCAACAAACCCGGTCGTGGTCTCATCGCCCAGGGCAGCTCCGCCCTCGCCGCCGCGCGCGCAGGAGCAAGCCGCCGGCCGCGGCCAGGCAGCTCAGGAGCACGCCGGCGCGCCCCCCGCCCGAGGCCTCGCAGGAGCAGCCGCTACCGGCGCTCGACTCGGCCGCGCCCGCGCCCTCCGCGCTCCCACCGGCGCTCGTCCCGCTCCCACCCGCGCCCGCGGTGCCGCCGGGGCCCGCGCCGGACTCGCACGAGTCCGCGGCGTCGAGGAAGCTCGCCGTCCCCGGCCAGAGCTCGGGGCAGGTCCGGCCTGTCGAGCTCTCGCCCCCGCAGTCCGGCGGCGGGCCGCAGAGGCGGTCGAGCGTCATGAGCGGCGAGAACGTCTTGCCGCCGTCCGTGGAGACGCCCGCGGTGAAGCCGTCCAGGGGCTCGTCGGCGCACGCGAAGAGGCCCTGTGGCGTCCAGGTCAGGCAGCGGACGCCGAGCTGCCCCACCTGGGTGAACTCCAGGGTCGCCGTCGGCGCCACCCACAGGCCGTCCATGTCGCTGCCGACCGCGATCCTCGTCCCGTCGGGCGAGAGGGCGAGGCCGAGGAGGCTCACCGCCTGGAACACCTCGCGCCAGGTGACGCCCCCGTCCTCCGAGACCAGCAGGGCGTCCGCGCCGTCGCCGTCGCGGCGCACATACACGACGTCGGGATCCTCCGGGTCCACCGCGCCGAGATACGGCAGGTGGCGATCGTCGCTGCCAGGGACGTCGAGCTCCTCCCAGGTCGCGCCGCGATCGTCCGAGCGCCGCACGATCCCCTGGAACGTGGGTCCGTTCCGGCGCCCGCTCACGTAGATGCGCCGCGGATCGCTCGGCGCGCTGTCCAGGGTCACGCCGAGGAACGTGCTCGGGAAATCGGCCCCGGCCTGGGTCCACGTCCTCCCGTCGTCCTTCGACTCCCAGACCTGGGTCAAGATCGCGTCGCCGGCCATGACGCTGGAGCCGAGCAGGAGGACGCTCGCGGGGTCCGCGCGGTCGATCGACAGATCGACGATGTTGCGCTGGGCGAGCGGGCCCTCGGCGAACTGCCAATCGCAGCCGCGGTCGTGCGTCGCGCTCAGCCCGTCGAAGAGCCCGGCGAGGATCGAGCCGTCGCCGGTGACGACCATCATGGGATCCTCGAAGCCGCTGTAGCCGATGGCCGTTTCACAGATCCATGACCACCGCTCGCCGCCGTCGCGCGTGACGAGGGCGCCGTAGGTCGCGCGGACGACGATGTGGTCGGGATCGGCGGGATCGACGAGGATCTGGCCGGCGGAGGGGTATCGACCGTTGGCGAGCGCGGGCGCCGCGGCGGAGAGGGCCAACCACGCCGCGGCGGCCCCGAGCCCCAGAGCGAAGCGGTTCATCGAAGGGAGGTTCATCCATCCTCCTGCGCAGCGCAACGCTTCGACAGGAGGTCCCGAGGCGCGGCGCCGGGCCGGGGAGATCCGCTGTTTTCATCGGGCGGCGACCCGCGGCTCTGCTGCGCGACGGCCGGGAGCGGCGCCCCCGGGCCGTCGCGCGCCGGACGCGCGCTACTGCCGCCGGAACCGCTGGTTCGTTCCGCTGTTGCACGTGTACTGGATGAAGCTGGCGCCGTCGGCGGTGCTGGCCCCCGAGACGTCCACGCACTTTCCGCTGTTGACCGAGCGCAGCGAGACGACGCCGTCGCCGCGGTCGATGAGATCCCACTTCTGGCTGTTCTTGCTGGCGTCGCAATCGGACTGCGTGATGTTCGCCCTGTTGTTCCGGCTGGACCCCCGCACGTCGAGGCACTTTCCGCTGTTCACGTTCTTCACGACCGCCGTGGTGCCGCTGAGGGTCTCGATCTGCCACTGCTGGTCGCCCGCCCCGGTACACGGCCGCTGGACGACGGTGGCGCCGTTGTCCAGGCTCGCCGCGTTGACGCCCATGCATTTGCCGGAATGGAGGACCGTCAGGCTCTGGCCGGTGGTACCGGCGCCGCCGTCATCGCCCGGATCGCCCGGATCGCCGGGGTCGCCGGGATCGCCCGTGCCGCCGGTGCCGCCCAGGCCGGAGATCTGGACCGCTGCGCCCGTGGGCGATACCGAGAGGAGCTTCAGCGTCGCGTTCGTCCCGAAGAGCTGATGAGAAGCGCCGACCGCGAGCGGCGCGTCCCTGAAATTCCCGCCCGGGACCATGTCGAGGAGGTGCGCCCGGCCGCTCTCTCGCGCCTGCGTGAAGAACGCATGGATGAGGACGCCGCGTCCGGAGCTGTTGCGCGAGTCGATGACGTTCGTCGCCGCCGGCTGGCGGAACTCCACCTGATACATGATGTCGTTCGGGCCCTTGACGCGCAGGAGCTGGATCCCGGTGCTCGCCTCGGTCATCGGGGCGAGCGTATAGGTTCCATCGCCGGCTGCCGTCATGACCTGCGACGACGGGATCCACCCGAGGTTCGCCTTGTAGTTGGCGTTGAAGTGCTGCTTCCCGCCGTTGCCCATCGGGTCGAACGGATCGCCGTACTCGTCGAAGGTGCACTCGTTGCTCATGGTCACCGTCGCCCCTCCGTTGCGGCACGTCCGCGAGGAGGCGTGCCACAGGCCGAAGTTGTGGCCGAGCTCGTGCACGACGACCTCGGGCCAGAGGCCGGCGATCCAGGTGGCGCTGCCGGGCTGCGCGCCCATGCCGGCATACCCGCAATCCATCTTCCCCATGATCATGAAGTGCTGGTACGCGCCGAGGTCGAAGCCGGCGTTCCGCGCCGCGGTCTTCGCCTCGTTCTGCCACCGGTTGTAGTCATCGCACTTGCCGAAGGGGATGTTGAACGGGCCGGCGACGTCGTACTCGAGCTGCATCTTGCCGAACGAGGAGCCCGCCAGGTGGGTCGCCGCGCCGGCCATGGTGTTGCGCACGTCCTGCTCCGTGCCGAGCGTCTGGCCGCCGTCGAACTGCACGCGCAGCACAAGGACGCGCTTGGTCCCGGTCGTGACGAGCGCGCTCGTCAGCTCGCCGATCCCCTCGGCCGGCCGCATCACGTCGACGACAATCGCGCCGTCGTCGCCCTCGGTGCCGAACACGTCCACCGGTGAGCCGCTGGCCGTGCGCCAGTCGATCGCCGACTCGTCGCCGGGCGACGCCGTCGTCGTCAGCGCGTCCAGGTTGAGGCGCACGAACACCCCGTCTTCCCGCTCCAGCATGTACCGCGCCTCGCCGTTGGCGACGGCGACGGTCAGCGTGCCGGAGGCGGTGGGGGTCGGCCCCGCTTCCTCGTCACCGGCGTCGATGCTCAGGCAGCCGGGCGCGAACGCGCACGCTGCGGTGAGGGCAACGGTGGAGAGGTGTGACTTGAAGCGCTGCATGGGATCTTCCTTTCCTGGCTCGGTCCGATACGCCCGTCGCCTCCGGAGGTCGGAGAGCGCCGCGCCATCCCCCCGGAGGAGCCTGGGCGCGGCGCGACGGAGCGCTGCCAAGGAGAGGCCGCAAGCGCCGCCAGCCTCTCCGCTGCTGATGTAACTTGACGGCCAACCCGCTCGTCGCGTGGCGCGACAGTCGCTCGCGATCGTCACGCCACGTTGCCGTCAAGACACCCTCGCGAGTGCCTTTCCCATCAAAGCAAATTGGCGGCCACATTCGTGCTCCCGGCTTGACACGGGCAGCTCGCCTCTCTCGGTGGAACAATCACGTGGGGGCGGCCGATGATCCAATCAGATATGATGTTTGCGTGACTGGCATGGATCGCGAGAGATCCTGAATGGACATGAAAACACCACCCAGCGTCAGCGCGTGATCTGACGCAGGGCGCTTGTGCTCGGCCGATCGAGCGATCTGGGCCGGCATTTTTGCGCTCTTTGTCGCGTGGGTGGCAATCCGTGGTCGAGGGTGAACGCGTGAGTCCTCCAGTGAGAGCACCGGAGTCGGTGTGGGTCTACTGGCGCACTCAGGGCTCGACGCACGACACGGCGCCTCTACCGTCGCTCGCTGGCTCGCTGGCTCGCTGGCTCGCTGGCTCGCTGGCTCGCTGGCTCGCTGGCTCCGCCGCCGCCGCCGCCGCCGCCGCCGCCGCCGCTGGTATAGATGCGCGCATGACCCTCCTCCAAGACGTCATCGCCGCGCTGGAGTCGATCGCCCCGCTCCGATTCGCCGAGCCCTGGGACAACGTGGGCCTCCTGGCGGGCGACCCGGCGCGGCCCGCGTCGGCGGCGCTCCTCGCCATCGACTACACCCCCGAGGTTGCCCGGGAGGCGCGCGATCTCGGCTGTGATCTCGTCGTCGCCTACCATCCGCCGCTCTTCGAGGCCGTGAAGCGCGTCGTCGCGCCGAGCCCCGTCTTCGCGGCGATCCGCGACGGCATCGCGCTGTACTCGCCCCACACCGCGCTCGACGTCGCCGAGGGCGGCACCAACGACGTCCTGGCGGACGCGCTCGGGATGTCCGGGGAACGCGCGCCGCTCAGGCGGGCGCCGTCGAAAGCGTGGCAGCACAAGCTCGTCGTCTTCGTCCCGGAGGATCACGTCGACGCCGTGGCCGACGCCCTCGCCGAGGCGGGCGCGGGCCGGATCGGCGGGTACTCGCGCTGCAGCTTCCGCACGGTCGGGACGGGCACGTTCCTCGGCGAGGAGGGCACGAACCCCACCGTGGGCGAGAAGGGCCGGCTCGAGCGCGTCACCGAGGTGCGGCTGGAGATGGTGTTTCCGCGCCACCGGACCGAGGCGGTCCTGCAGGCGATGCGCGCCGCGCACCCCTACGAGGAGGTGGCGTTCGATCTCGTCGAGCTCGCCGTCGAGCCGCTGCGGGCCGGCATCGGCCGGATCGGGCCGCTCGCCGGCGCCGCGCCGGTCGGCGAGCTGCTCGGCCGCATCAAGGAGGCGCTGGGGGTCGACGCGCTGCTCGTGGCCGGCCCCGAGGAGCGCGCCGTCTCCCGCGCGGCGACGTGCGCCGGCGCGGGCGGCGCGCTCCTCGACGACGCGATCGCGCAGGGCGCCGAGCTCTACCTGACCGGCGAGCTGCGTCACCACGACGCCCTGCGCGCGGCGGGCGCGGGCGTCACCGTGGTGTGCGCGCTGCACTCGAACAGCGAGCGCGCCGCGCTGAAGCGCCTGGCCGAGCGCCTCCGCGCCGAGCTGCCGTCGCTCCGCGTCGAGCTCAGCGCGCGCGATCGGGATCCGTTCTCGATCCGCTGACGGCGCGGTGCACCCGGGAAAGGGGAACGCGGAGAGAACCGGTAAGTCTGGCTGCCCCTCCGGGACGGCCGCTCGGACCCGTGAAGGCACTGGACGAGGCGCGCACCCGCGAACAGCCTGCTCGCCCCATGCGCGACGATGCCACGCCTCCTGCCCGCGACCTGCGCGCGGATGACCCGGGCGCGGAGCCCGATGTGCCCTCGCCCGGCCTGCGCCGCGGCGGCGGCGTCTGGTCGACGCTCCGCGACGCGGTGAGCGGCGGCGGGCACGACTTCACCAAGGGCTCCATCGACCGGGCGATCGTCCTGCTCGCGATCCCCATGGTCATGGAGATGCTCATGGAGTCGCTCTTCGTCGTGGTCGACGTCTTCTGGGTGTCGCGCCTCGGCGCCGACGCGGTCGCCGCCGTCGGGCTCACGGAGTCGCTCCTCGCGGTGGTGTACGCCCTCGGGCTCGGTCTCTCGGTCGCCGCGTCCTCGACGGTCGCGCGGCGGGTCGGCGAGGGGCGCCACGAGGAGGCGGCCGCCATGGCGGGGCAGGCGATCCTGCTCGGGCTCGTCGCCTCGCTGCCCATCGCGGCGGCCGGCGGGCTGCTCGCGTCGCGGCTGCTCGAGGCGATGGGGGCGACCGCCGGGGTGATCGCGACCGGCACGCCGTTCGCCTCGATCATGCTGCTCGGCAACGCGACGATCCTGATGCTGTTCGTCATGAACGCGATCTTCCGCGGGGCCGGCGACGCGGCGCTGTCGATGCGGGTGCTCTGGCTCTCGAACGCGCTGAACATGGCGCTCGGCCCGTGCTTCATCTTCGGCCTCGGTCCGTTCCCGGAGCTCGGCGTGACCGGCGCGGCGGTCGGGACGACGCTCGGCCGCGGGACCGGCGTCGCGCTGCAGGTCTTCCTGCTCGCGCGCGGCGGCGGTCGCGTGAAGGTGAAGGCGCGGCACCTCGTCCCCGATCCGAGGGCGCTCGCGGCGCTGCTCCGCCTCTTCGCGAACGGCGCCTTGCAGGCGCTCATCGGCACGGCGAGCTGGATCGGCATGGTGCGCATCCTGGCCCCGTTCGGGAGCGCGGTGCTCGCCGGCTACACGATCGGGATGCGGGTCATCGCGTTCGCGATCCTGCCGGCGTTCGGGCTCGCGAACGCCGCCGCGACGATGGTGGGGCAGAACCTCGGGGCCGGGCGCCCCGAGCGGGCCGAGGCCGCCGTCTACCGCGCGGGCCTCTGGACCACGGTCATGCTCGGCGCGGTCGGCCTTGTCTTCGCGGTGGCCGCCGGCGCGATCGTCGGCGCGTTCACGGACGACGTCGAGGTGCTCCGGGCCGGCACGCAGACGCTGCGGATCGTGGCGTGCGGGTTCCTGTTCTACGGCTTCGGCATCGTGTTCACGCAGGCGTTCAACGGCGCCGGCGACACGTGGACGCCCACGATGCTGAACTTCGCCTGCTTCTGGCTCTGGGAGATCCCGCTCGGCTGGGGGCTCTCGCGCGCCGCGGGGATCGGCTCGGCGGGCGTGCCCATCGCGATCGCCGTGGCGTTCTCGACGCTCGCGGTCGCGGGCTGGCTCATGTTCCGCCGCGGCGCCTGGAAGCAGCGCCGCGTCTGATCTGAGGGGCGTTACCGCAGGCGGCGTCTGCAGAGCCGGAACGGGAGGAAGTGGAGCGGTGTCAAAGATCGCCCCCCTGAGTCACGAATCCCAGCGGACACGGACGTCGGGGTAGCGGGAGACGAGCTCGTCCTTGCTCACCAGCTCGGCGTTGTGATCCATGGCCGTGGCGATGATCACCCGGTCGATAGGATCGCGATGCAGATCGGGCAGAGCTGCCGACTTGGCCGCGATCTGCGGAGTCAGCGGAAGCAGGACAAGACCCGCCTGCTCAATCGCCTTCGTGAAGAAGTCCTCGACAGAGACCGGAAGCACGATGCGCCCCTTCTTTGCAAGCCAGGCAACCTCCAGGCAGGAGACCGAGGCGACGCCGACAGGGCCGGGCTCGTGCTCGATGAGCGCCTTCGTCTTGGAAGGAAGCGCCTCGGCGGTGCCTTGGATCCACCAGAGCCAGGTGTGCGTGTCGAGGACGATCACGCGTCGTTCATGCTCCAATCAGGCTCATCGAGGGCAGGGGTGATCACGTCGCCCAGGATCTGGAGCCCAGACAGCTCCGCCGGGGGCCGGCGCACCGCGGTCGGCGACGAGGGCGGTTCTTCGAGAACCAGAAAGATCGCCTCGACTCGCGTGCGAGGAGGGAGGACAGGCATTTCCTTCAGCCGGCCCTGGTCGTCGGTCTCGAGGAGCGCTCGGTGCGCTTGCATGCCTGGACGGTAGCACGGCCGCGCGAGAGCGCCGATCCGCCGCCGCGCCGGAGCCGCTACCGCGCGGGGCGCGAGAGCCAGGCGTCGATGAGCTGGCGGGCGATGCTGAGCGGCGGCGGCAGCAGCGGGAGCGCGTCGCGGTGGAACCAGCGCGCGTCCTCGAGCTCGCGCGTGTCGACGCGGAGCTCGCCGCCCGTGTAGCGCGCGGTGAAGCCGACCATGATCTGGTGAGGGAAGGGCCACGGCTGGCTGCCGAAATAGGCGACGTCGGCGATGTCGACGCCCGTCTCCTCGTGGACCTCGCGCGCGACGCACGCCTCCAGCGTCTCGCCGGGCTCGACGAAGCCGGCCACGAGGCCGTACATGCCCGCAGGGAACCGCGCCTGCCGCGTCATGAGCAGGCGCGGGCCGTCCTCGACGAGCACGATCGTCGCAGGCGTGATCCGGGGGAAGTAGTTGCTCGCGCAGCGGCCGCAGCGCTTGACCCGCTCGTCCTGCCCGCCCTCGAGCTCGGCGCCGCACGCCGCGCAGTACTGGTGCGCCCTGTCCCAGTGCTGCACCTGGTACGCCGTGCCCGCCAGGTCGAACAGCTCCGGATCGATGCGCCCGTGGAGCCGCCGCAGCGAGACATAGGCGTGCCCCTCGGGCGCCGGCGAGCCCGGCGCGAGCTCCGCGGAGCGGCAGGGACGCCCATCGAGCTCGCCGAGCGGCTGGTCGCGCACGACGAGGACCCCGAGCCGGGCGAGATCGGCCGCGACGGGGACGTCGAACTCGCCGCCGCCGTCGGCCGGCACGCGCGCGCGGACGAGGAGCTCGTCGCCGTGGAACGCGAACCACGCGATCTCGGCGGGCGGCGCGCCCGGGCGGCCGATCCCGGGGCGGAAACGGGGGGGCGGCATGGCGTCAGGCCCGCCCGCGGACCCGCGCGGGCTCCGCTGCGAGGGCCTGCGCTGCGCGATGTCCGCCTGCTGGAGAGCCGATCGGGTGCATGCGGGAGAGCTTAGCGCCTCGGGCGGGCGCGCGGGGCGCGGGGCGAGGGCTCACGCGGGGCCGGCGAGCGTCGCGGCCCAGGCGAGCGCGACGAAGGCGACCTCGACGTCGTTCTTCCTGGGGACGAGGCGCTTCGTCTCGATGCCCTCGCCGGCGTGGAGGGGGAGCTGCTCCAGCGCGGAGAGCTCGGCGCCCTGGGCCGCATGGAGGTCGCGGAGCGCGGCGTCCGCCTCGGTCCACTCCTGGCGCGCGCGCTCGAGCTTCGCGGTGGCCTTGTCGCGCTGGGTCCCGGCGCGCCGGGCTGTGTCCCGGCCGGCGACGAGCCCGAGCAGCGCGGCGCCCACCGCGCCGGGGAGCGCGGCCACCTCGGCCTCGGCCTGGTCGTACCGCGCCTTCGCGGCGGCGATGCGCTCGCCGAGGCGCGCGATCCTGGGCGCGAACCGCCCGATCACCTGCTGCTGCTCGGCGGCGGCGAGGCGGGCCGCGGCGGCGCGGCAGCGGGCGGCGAACGCCTCGAGCGGCTCGCCCTCCGCCTGCGCCAGCCCGAGCTCCCGGTGGACGGCCACGGCGGCCTCGGTCGTGCGGTAGACGTGCTCCCGGAGCGCGCGCGCCGCGGCCTGCGCCGCGGTGCGCTTCGCGAGCGGGGCGGGCAGCTCGGCGAAGCGGGCGCCCGCCACGGGCGATGGGGAGAGCAGCGAGGGGTCGAGCCGGGTGACGCGCGAGAGATCCGGCTTGCCGTCGGGCAGCAGCGGGGCGGCGAGGAGCTGGCTCCGGTTGAGGGCGACGCCGAGCTTCGTGTCGCGCAGGTGAGCGATCACGGAGGCGGCCACCCAGGGGATGTAGCGGAAGCCCTCCGGAGCGACGGCAGGGGCGTGCGCGTAGAGGCTCCGCCAGCCCTCGGGCGGTGGCGGGGGCGCCGGCGCTGCCGGGGGCGGGGCCGCCGGCGCGGGGGCGCCAGCGTCCGCACGAGCGGCCCCGCTGCGCCGCGCGGGCAGCGGGGTGGAGGGCGCGTGGCGCGGGTCGAGGAGGACCGTGCCGCCCGGACCCACGGGCGCGCGCCGGGCTGGGCTCGACGGACCGTGGGCAGCGCGTGTCGGATCTGGGGAAGCACGCGCCGGATCCAGAGAATCGTCTGTCGAATTTAGGTAATTACGCCTCGGATCCAGAGAATCGTCTGTCGAATTTAGGTAATTACGCCTCGGATCCAGAGAATCATCTGTAGAATCTGGGTGAACACGCCTGTGATCCAGAGAATTGTCTGTAAATTCTGGGTAATCGCGCCTCGGATCCAGAGAATCATCTGTAGAATCTGGGTGAACACGCCTCGGATCCAGAGAATCGCGTGTCGGAGCGGGCGCTTCCGGAGGAGGGGAGAGGCTCCGGACGAGGCGGCCGACCTCGCGCCGGGTGACCGGGCCGCGCAGCCACGACAGGCTGAACCGCGTCTCGGCGAGGAACGCCGGCGGCTGCCTGTGGACGTCGCGCACGAAGAACGTGCGCGGGGGGAGCGCCTTCAGCGTGGCCGAGAGGGCCGCGGCCGCGACGCCGCCGGCGCCCCCGTCCGCGCCCGAGAGCCCCTCGACGACGCGCTCGCGGTCGGCGTCGGTCTGGAGCCGGCCCACGAACCACGCGCCGGCGTTCGAGAGCGCCTTGTAGTCGAGGTCCATCGGGTTCTGCGTGGCGAGGACGACGCCGACCCCGAAGGCGCGCGCCTGCTTCAGGAGCGCGAGCAGCGGCCGCTTGGTGGGCGGGTTCGCCGGGTGCGGGGGCAAGAAACCGAAGACCTCGTCGAAGACCACGAGCGCGCGCAGGTCGCTCGTGCCGGAGAGGCCGCGCACCCACGAGAGCAGCTGATCGAACAGCAGCCCGAGGACGAGGAGCCGCTCGTCGTCGTCGAGGTGCGCGACGCTGACGATCACCGCTGGGGTCTTGCCGCCGCCGCTGCCGGCCTGCGGCGCGAGCCACGCCGCGACGTCGAGCGGCGCGCCCTTGCGCCACGTGGCGAACGTGGGGGAGGCGAGCAGGGTGTTGAGCTCGCGCGCGAGCGCCTGCCGCTCCTTCGGGGCGAAGAACTCGTCCACGGCGAGGGCGCCCACCGCGGCGATCGGCGGCGCGGCGAGGTCGGCGAGCAGCGCCTCGAGCCCGGCGGCCCGCCGCGCGCGCAGCCGCCGCTCGGCGAGGTGCGCGAGCAGGACGTGCTCGCGGCTCCGCGCCGGATCCGGGTCGCGGCCGACGAGCCGGAGCAGGAGCGACAGCGAGGCCGAGAGCGCCTCGCGGGCGGCCTCCTCGTCCTCGTCCCACAGCGACGAGGGCGCCTCGAGCGCCGACAGCACGTGGATCGGCTCGCCCGCCGTGGTGCCCGGCGTGAGCAGGCGCGGCGCCATGCAGGCGCGGAGCGCAGCGACGTCGGCCGGCCCGAGGCCCGAGGAGGCGAGCCCCGCGCGCCACCGCGCCGCCAGCTCGGCGGCGACGTCGGCGGTCGAGCGGCCGTCGCGCGCGGCGGCGGAGGGGTCGATCCACGGCTCGAACTCGGCCGGCGAGAGGCCGGGGAAGGTGAAGAGCAGGTTGGGGAGGTCGCCCTTCACGTCGACCATGAGCACGGGGACGCCCGAGCGGAGCGCCTCCTCGACGAGCACCATGACGAGCCCGGTCTTGCCGCTGCCGGTCATGCCGACGACCACGCCGTGGGTCACGAGGTGGTGCGCGGGGAGCTCGAGCGGGCGCGCGTCAGCGGCGCCGGGATCACCCGACAGCGGGCGGGAGCGGCCCAGGGCGAAGGGGCGGGTCGGCATGAGGGCGCGCTCGTGCCATGGCGGGAGGGCTGTCGCAATGCTGGACGGGGGCGGGGAGGGCCTTGCAGGGCAGGGGATGGGCCGGCGATCGCGCCGGATGGGGTACGCTCGCCCGAGCCAACGCAGCACGAGGTGCCATGTCGTCGATCACCCTGGACGTCCCTGATGATGAAGCATGGTGGCGCGACCCTACCTGAGAATCTCGCCCTCTCTTGCGTCCTGTGCAACAAGCCCAAAGGGACCGATCTGGCTTCCATCGATGGGGAGACCGGGGAGCTCACGGCCTTGTTCAACCCGCGGCGGGACGCGTGAAGCGATCATTTCGAGGTGCATGGCGAGGAGTTCGTCTCGAAGTCCGCCGTGGCACGGGTGACGGTGCGCCTGCTCCAGCTCAACCACCCGCGCCGGCTCTCGGAGCGACGGCTGTTGGTCGCGGCGGGGTTGCTTCCAGCGGCGAGGTAGCTGTCAGGAGCGATCGCGCGACGGCGGTCGCGGGAGCGGTCGCTGGAGGCGCCGGCTTGTTTGTTGAGCCCGGTGGGTCGCAGCCATAGGCTCGTGTCCACGGGAGCAGGTGCATGAGGACGAAGCGCGTGCGTGGCGTTCGGCGGAGCAGCGCAGGGCTCGCCATGATGGTGGTGCTCGCCTCGGGCTGCGCTGGGCCGGCGCGGGTGCAGCCTCCTCCGTCGAAGACGCCTGCTGCTGGGGTCACGTCGCCCCCGCCGTCGTCGTGCCCGGCGGCGGCGGGCAAGCCGGTGTTCTGCCTGCCGGCCGAGGGCGGGCAGTTCGTGGTGGGGCTGCCGCGGGGGCACGGCTGGGAGCGGGGCGACTGGGTGCGGCTGTCGCAGGAGCCACCGGGGCTGACGGCGGCGCGGCCGGTCGCGATCGCGGTGCTCGTGGAGGCGCTCGCGGACGCGGCACGGGTGAGCGTGCTGCACCAGACCGACGCGCGGCTCGACGGAGCCGGTGCCGGCAAGATTGGGAAGGAGGAGCGGCCTCAGCTCGGGAAGCACGTGGGCCGGGTGCTGAAGGTCGACGGCGGGCGGGTGCAGCTCGGCGTGGGAAAGGCGGACGGCGCGGTCGAGGGTGACGTCTACACGGTGCGGTCGGCGCGGGACGCGAACGAGATCGTGGGCCGTTTGCAGGTCAAGGAGCTCGGGGAGCTGCACGCGTGGGCGGTGGCGCTCGACGGTGAGCCCGCGCGCGAGGGGCAGCCGGTCGTTTATCTCCGCGCGGCGGACGAGGGGGTGCTCGGCATCAATGCGCCGGTGTCGATCCTCGTCGTGAACTTCGATCCGGCCGACGAGCAGGACACCCGTGAGGCGAAGGCGGGGAGGGGATTCGCGAAGCAGCTCGCGAACGAGCTCGGGAATGCGGCGGCTGGGCTGGAGGGGCTGTCGGTGCGCTACGAGGGCAGCCAGCGGGTGCGGGTGGACCGGTCGGACGAGGAGGGGCACGCGGAGGCGCGGGCGATCGGCAAGCGGTTCGGGGCGCACATCGTGGTGTGGGGCTCGATGCGCTGCGACAAGGCGGGCTGCGCGCTGCCGCGGTTCACGGTGGTGGAGCCGGAGCGTCTGAAGCGGGCGGCGTACAGGGGGAACGAGGTGCGGGGGAGCTTCGACGACGCCGGGTTCACCCTGAAGGGCGCGCGGCCGCTGGAGCCGGTGGCGCTGGCGGCGGCGATCCTGGGATCGGTGGCGTACGACGCCCAGCGGTATGCCGACGCACGCGTGTATCTCGGCAAGGCGCTGAGCCAGGGGGTGCTTCAGGGCGAGGACGAGCTGCGGGGGCGACACTCGCTGGCCTATGCCCTGTACACTGAGGGGCAGACGGTGGCGGCACGAGAGCAGGCCAACGTGCTGATGAAACGTGCGCGGACGGCGGGCGCAGCGCGCTGGGAGCAGTCGGGGCGCGCGGAGCTGGCGCGCATCGACGGCCGGGAGGGCAAGGTCGACGCCGCGCGGGCGCACCTCGGAGCAATACGGCAGTGGTCCGAAGGGGCCGGAGACGAGGAACTGTTCGGGTTTGCGCTGCACCAGCTCGCGTGGCTGGAAGCGCAGCAGGGGCGAGTGGACGAGGCGCGCAAGCAGTACGAAAAGTCGCTGGCGCTCAGGCGGCGCATCGGGGATGTGCAGGGGGAGGCGTCGACGCTGCACCAGCTCGCAGTACTGGAAGCGCAGCAGGGGCGAGTGGACGAGGCGCGCAAGCAGTACGAAAAGTCACTGGCGCTGTCGCGGCGCATCGGGAATGTGCAGGGGGAGGCGTCGACGCTACACAATCTCGCGGTACTGGAAGCGCAGCAGGGGCGCGTGGACGAGGCGCGCAAGCAGTACGAAAAGTCGCTGGAGCTCAAGCGGCGCATCGGGAATGTGCAGGGGGAGGCGTCGACGCTGCACGAGCTCGCTCGGCTGGAAGCGCAGCAGGGGCGAGTGGACGAGGCGCGCAAGCAGTACGAAAAGTCGCTGGAGCTCACGCGGCGCATCGGGGATGTGGAGGGGGTGGCGGCGACGCTGCACCAGCTCGCGGGGTTTGCAGCGCAGCAGGGGCGAGTGGACGAGGCGCGCAAGCAGTACAAAAAGTCGCTGGAGCTGTCGCGGCGCATCGGGGATGCGCAGGGGGAGGCGGCGACGCTGCACCAGCTCGCTGGGCTGGAAGCGCAGCAGGGGCGAGTGGACGAGGCGCTCAAGCAGTACGAAAAGTCACTGGAGCTCAATCGGCGCATCGGGGATATGGCGGGTGAGCTCGCTACCCAAATCAATATGGCCGTGCTCGACTTCCGCAGCGGGCGGCGCAACGAGGCCCGGCGACACCTCGAAGAGACCCTCGAGCGGGCGCGTGCCCTCCGCCACGCCGAGTACGAGGTTCGGTGCCTCGACTGGCTGGGGATCTTCGACCGTGACGAGGGCAAGCACGCGAGCGCCCGCGCGCGGTGGACCGCGGCCCTCGCCCTCTACCGCGGTCTCCGGATGCCCCGCGAGGTGAAGGAGCTCGAGGAGCAGCTCGCCTCGCTCCCGCCCTGACGACCAGACCGCTGCGGCAGTCCCGCGCGCCTCCGACCGCCACGGAGCCACGCCTGCCGCCCTTGGCTCCGCGGCCAGCCCAGCGCGGCCGATCGCCGAGGCCGCGCGTCCCTGCGGGCGGTTGCCGGCGCCGCGGGCGCAGCCTGCGCGCGGCGAGCGAATCTGGGGAGAAAACGACGATCGGACGTCGAGCGTGTCTCAGGTGGTAGGATCAACGCATGAACGCGGACGACATCCGGGCCTACAAGAAGCGCTGGGAGAGGGTCGTGGAGGTCGAGCAGGCAGAGCTCGCGGCGATGTCTCCGGCCGAAAAATTCCGCGACCTCGCCATGCTCATGGGCGTGGCCCGGGGACTGGATAGCTCGACCGACGCGGACAAAGACGTGGAACAGGTGCGCCGGCGCTGGAACCTGCTCGCGGAGCGCCTTGGTGTCTGAGTTGCGCTCGCTGGCGGAGCTCGAGGGCGCGGTACGCGCGCTCCTCGCGTGGTCGGAGGCGTCCCGCGTCCCCATGCTGATCATCGGCGGGGTCGCGGTGTCGATCCTGAGCAAGCCCCGCACGACGAGAGACGTGGATGTCGTCGCGTGGCTTCCGGACCACGACGAGTGGCCCGCCTTCCTGGCCGATGGGGAGCGGCATGGAATCGTTCCCCGCATCCCGGATGCGCTGGGGTTCGCCCTCAGCTACCGCGTCCTTCTCCTTCGACACGACCGCTCCGGCGTTCCGATCGACCTCTCGATGGGCGCCCTGCCGTTCGAGGAGAACGCGGTTCGTCGCGCAGTTCCGACGGATCTAGGCGCCCTTCGCGTTCCGCTTCCCATGCCCGAGGATCTCCTCGTCATGAAGGCCGTGGCCCATCGCTCGCGGGACATGGTGGACATCGAATCCATCCTGAGCGCGCATGCCGATGTCGACGAGAAGTGGGTTGTCTCGACGGTTCGTGAGTTCGCCGAGGCGCTGGACTCGCCGGAGCTCGTGACCGATCTCGTGAAGTTGCTCCGCCAGCGGACACCGACGAAGGTGAAAAAGAAGACTCGTCCTCGCAAGCGATGATGCGTCGCGGGGACTTGATGGAGCGCAGCTCCGGCAAGCTCGTCGATCCGGAGGCTGCGCTGGCGACCGCTGAGGTTGACCAGCGCCAGGAGCGCTGCTGGAGCGGGGCGTCCTGCGCGACCGCCGCGCTCGATCAGCTTGGCTCCGCAGATTGCTTGTTGAGCCCGGTGGGTCGCAGCCGTAGGCTCGTGTCCACGGGAGCAGGTGCATGGGGACGAAGCGCGTGCGTGGCGTTCGGCGGAGCGGCGCAGGGCTCGCCATGGCGGTGTTGCTCGCCTCGGGCTGCGCTGTGTCGGCGCCGGTGCAGCCTGCGCCGTCGAAGCCGCCTGCCGCTGTGGCCGCGTCGCCGCCGCCGTCGCTGTGCCCGGCCGCGGCGGGCCAGCCGGTGTTCTGCCTGCTGGCCGAAGGCGGGCAGTTCGTGGTGGGGCTGCCGCGGGGCCACGGCTGGGAGCGGGGCGACTGGGTGCGGCTGTCGCAGCAGCCACCGGGGCTGACGGCGGCACGGCCGGTGGCGATCGCGGTGCTCGTGGAGGCGTTCGCGGACGCGGCGCGGGTGAGCGTGCTGCACCAGACCGACGCGCGGCTCGACGGCGCCGGCGCCGGCAAGATCGGCAAGGAGGAGCGGGCGCAGCTCGGCAAGCACGTGGGCCGGGTGCTTCGGGTCGACGGCGGGCGGGTGCAGCTCGGCGTGGGAAAGGCGGACGGCGCGGTCGAGGGCGACGTCTACACGGTGCGGTCGGCGCGGGACGCGAACGAGATCGTGGGCCGCATGCAGGTCAAGGAGCTCGGGGAGCTGCACGCGTGGGCGGTGGCGCTCGATGGCGAGCCCGCGCGCGAGGGGCAACCCGTCGTGTACCTCCGCGCGGCGGACGAGGGGGTGCTCGGCGCCAGCGCGCCGGTGTCCATCCTTGTCGTGAACTTCGATCCGGCGGACGAGCAGGACACGCGGGAGGCGAAGGCGGGGAGGGGATTCGCGAAGCAGCTCGCGAACGAGCTCGGGAATGCGGCGGCTGGGCTGGAGGGGCTGACGGTGCGCTATGAGGGCAGCCAGCGGGTGCGGGTGGACCGGTCGGACGAGGAGGGTCACGCGGAGGCGCGGGCGATCGGCAAGCGGTTCGGGGCGCACATCGTGGTGTGGGGCTCGATGCGCTGCGACAAGGCGGGCTGCGCGCTGCCGCGGTTCACGGTGGTGGAGCCGGAGCGGCTGGAGCGGGCGGCGTACAGGGGGAACGAGGTGAGGGGGAGCTTCGACGACGCCGGGTTCACCCTGAAGGGCGCGCGGCCGCTGGAGCCTGTGGCGCTGGCGGCGGCGATCCTGGGGTCGGTGGCGTACGACGCCCAGCGGTATGCCGACGCACGCGTGTACCTCGGCAAGGCGCTGAGCCAGGGGGTGCTGCAGGGCGAGGACGAGCTGCGGGGGCGACGGTCGCTGGCTTATGCCCTGTACACCGAGGGGCAGACGGTGGCGGCGCGGGAGCAGGCCAACGTGCTGATGAAACGTGCGCGGACCGCGGGCGCAGCGCACTGGGAGCAATCGGGGCGCGCTCAGCTGGCGCTCATCGATGTCCGGGAAGGTAAGGTCGACGCGGCGCGGGCGCACCTCGGAGCCCTGCGGCAGTGGTCAGAAGCGACCGGGAACGAGCGATGGCTGGCGTTTGCGCTCAACGAGTTCGCCTCACTGGACGCGCAGCAGGGGCGAGTGGACGAGGCGCGCAAGCAGTACGACAAGTCGCTGGAGCTATCGCGGCGTATCGGGGATGTGCAGGCGCAGGCGGCGACGCTGCAGGCGCTGGCGGTGCTGGACGCGCAGCAGGGGCGAGTGGACGAGGCGCGCAAGCAGCTCGAAAAGTCGCTGGAGCTATCGCGGCGCATCGGGGGTGTGCAGGGGGAGGCGGCGACGCTGAATGCGCTGGCGGCGCTGGACACGCAGCAGGGGCGAGTGGACGAGGCGCGCAAGCAGTTCGAAAAGTCGCTGGACCTCAGGCGGCGCATCGGGGATGCGTCAGGGGAGGCGGCGACGCTGCACAACCTCGCGGCGCTGGAAGCGCAGCAGGGGCGAGTGGGCGAGGCGCGCGAGCAGTACGAAAAGTCGCTGGAGCTCAAGCGGCGCATCGGGAATGTGCAGGGGGAGCTCGCCACGCGCATCGACATGGCCGTGCTCGACTTCCGTGGCGGCCGGCGCGACGAAGCCCGGCGACACCTCGAAGAGACTCTCGAGCGGGCACGTGTCCGCCGCTACGCCGAGTACGAGGCCCAATGTCTAAGCTGGTTGGGTATCTTCGACCGTGTCGAGGGCAAGCACACAAGCGCCCGCGCGCGGTTGACCGCAGCCATCGCCCTCTACCGCGTTCTCCAGATGTCCCGCGAGGTGAAGGAGCTCGAGGAGCAGCTCGCCTCGCTCCCGCCGTGAAGATCAGACCGCCGCAGCAGCCCTGCGCGCCACCGACCGCCGCGGAGCCACGCCCACCGCCCCCGGGCTCCGCGGCCAGCCCAGCGCGGCCGATCGCCGAGGCCGCGCGTCCCTGCGGGCGGCTGCCGGCGCCAGGTAGCGCACTTCCCACGCTCCAGAAGGTCGGTTAGCCTGCTCTCCGCTGCCCGGATAGCGCAGGATCGCGCCCGGTCGCCGGACCCTCCTCTGGACCGCCACGTGACCGACGTCCCTTCCCACCCGACGCCCGCCGACTCGCCTTCTCCCGAGCACGGCAACGCCACACCAGGCGAAGCGGGACAGCACGCGTTCGACGCCTTCCTCTCCTATAGCTGGGCCGACAAACCCATCGCCCGCGCGCTCCACAAGCGGCTGGTCGACGCCGGCCTCCGTGTCTGGATCGACGATCAGCAGATCCCGATCGGCGCCAACCTCACCGCGGCGATCGAGAAAGGCCTCGAGAGCAGCCGGCACCTCATCGTCCTCGTCTCGCGCGCCTCGCTCGACTCCGGCTGGGCCACGGTGGAGCGCCACGTCGCGCTCTTCTCCGACCCCGACGCGCGCCACGGCGTGATCCTGCCCGTCCTGCTCGAGGACATCGCCCCGCTCCCGCCGGCGCTGCGCATCCGCCGATGGGTCCGATTGCACGGTGAGGCCGGCCTCGACGCGCTCGTCCCCGAGCTCCTGGCCGCGATCCGCGGCGCGGCCAGCGCCCCGGCGCCCGCGGCTGCCCCGAAGCCCGCGCCGAAAGCGGCCCCGGCCTCCCCGCAGCCCGCGCCGGAGCCGCGCAGCAAGCGCGCGCTTTTGTGGACCGCGCGCGCACTCGCCGCGGCGTCGGCGCTCGCGCCGCTCGTGCATCACAGCCACCCCGACCCGATCATCCGGCAGTGCGCCTCGCTCGTCGCCCCTGCGGTCCTGGCGGCGACCATCGGGATCGAGCTCACGTTCCACCATTACCGCCTCGCGGTCGCGGAGCTCGCAGCGCTGGCGCTCGTGCTGCTCTACGCCGCGCGCATGCCGGAGCCCCCGCCTCCACCGAAGCCGGCACCCGAGCTTCCGAGCACGCCCGCACCGTCCGCAGGCCCCGGCGGGGGTGACCTCGCAGCCGACGCCGGGCCCGATGCCGCTGCGCTGGATTCCGGCGCGCCCGGCCAGCCGCTCACGCCGGGAACGACTCCACCGCGCCCGAAGGGCACCAGCGCCCTGGCCAGCGCCGCGGACGCGGGGGTCACGGTGGATCCCATGAAGTTCGCGACCTCCGGGTGGGCGACCTGCCATGGCCAACGCTGCACGCTGGACATCGGGAATCGCCGTCTCCCGCAGGGCACCACCCGCGCGTGCCTGTCGCCCGCAAGCCCGCAGCCCGAGCTCGCGGGCTTGCGGGCGACGTGCCGTATCGACGGGTCAGGCCCCGGCTGCATCCGCGATGACCGGGTGGCGACCGTGACGTTGAAGACGCCCATCACGTGGTCTCTCTGCACCCCATGACCTCGCGCGCACCGCGGATATCGCATCTGATGCATCCCACGCGGACCCCTGCTCTCCTCGCCATTGCGCTCCACCTCGCCTGTGCAGGAGCGCCCTCCGGCGCCACCGTCCCATCGACCCCATCCGCGCGGCGGCCTCCGGTGCTGGCGACCGCTCCCTTGGCCGCGCCCACCCCGGCCGCCGCCGGGCCGAGCCTCCGCGCGCGCGGCGACCACCTCTTCCTCACGGCGCCGCCGGACCGCTACAAGCGCGGAGAGCTCCTCTATGTGCTCGACCCCCAGCCCCTGCACAACGACACACGCCTGCGCATCGGCCTCGTCCAGGTCGTCTCGGCGGTCGAGAACACGGTGACATGGTATTGCCGTCCCAGGAGCCCTGTCGACGCAGCGCTCGCCGGACAGGGCTTGCCCGTCGCAGACTTCAAGTCCGACACGCGGCTCCGCGCGGGCAAGTGCTGGGGTGGCTACGACGCGCCGGGGAGCGCGGCCCAGGCAGGCACGGCCGTGGACCTGTCGCTCAACCTGGGACCGGGCGACGGTGTTCGCTCCCACGACCTCTACGAGGTGCTCGGCGAGCCGGTCGTCGACCGTGACGGGCGCGCCGTGCTCGGGTTCGAGCCGCTCGGACATTGCACGGTGCTCCCGTTCGAGGGCACGACGCTCACCTCGCTGTGCCGCATCGACCGCGCGGTCTCGCCGAAGTTCGACGCGAAGGCGATGGCGCGCCCTGGCTTCGTGAAGCTCCTTCAAGAGGCGCCGCCGGACGCCCCCTGAGAGATGGAGAGGGGAGCGCCCTGCACCGCGTGCAGGGGATGAGGATCCCACGGCGAAGCCCACGCTGAGCGCACGCGTTGCCGCTCGCCCCCGCAGCCCCCGCGACCGCGTTCCGTTACCCCCGCATTTCGCCGCCTCCGCCGCCGACGCCCCCCATCTTCGTGCCAAAAAAGGTGTGGGCGCGGCTATAGTGTGCCGATGGAGGTCGGGCCATCGAAGCCGGATGCCCCCGCGTCAACGGCGGGCATCCCAGCGATAGGCGAGATCTTCGCGCAGAAATACCGCCTCGAGCGCAGCCTCGGCCGAGGCGCCATGGGCGCCATCTTCGCCGCGGAGCACATCTCGCTGCGCCAGCGCGTGGCCGTCAAGTTCCTCCTCCCCCGCACGATGACGCTGCCCGGCGCCAGCGCCCGCTTCCTGCGCGAGGCGCGCGCCGCGGCGGCGATCCGGAGCGAGCACGTCGCCCGCGTCATCGACGTCGGCACGGCCGAGCTCGGCATCCCCTACCTCGTCATGGAGTACCTGCGCGGCCGCGATCTCCAGCAGGAGCTCGACTCGCGCGGCCCCTTGCCCGTGTCCGAGGCGGTCGATTACGTGATCCAGGGCTGCGAGGCCGTCGCCGAGGCGCACGCGCGAGACATCATCCACCGGGACCTGAAGCCGGGGAATCTCTTCCTCACGACCGGCGCGACCGGCGCGCCCATCGTCAAGGTGCTCGATTTCGGCCTCTCCAAGTCGGCAGCCCCCGAGGACGACGGCAAGCTCACGGCGTCCGAGATGATGCTCGGCTCCCCTTGCTACATGTCGCCGGAGCAGGTGCGGTGCTCGAAGCACGTCGACGCGCGCACCGATCTCTGGTCGCTCGGCATCATTCTTTATCAGCTCCTGACGGCGCGGTTTCCCTTCGATGCGTCCAAGCTCTCGGCGCTCTTCGTCGCCATCGTGACGCAGGCGCCCACGCCGCCGCGGGTGCACCGGATGGATCTGCCGGCCCAGCTCGAGGACATCATCCTGCGCTGCCTCGAGAAAGAGCCGGAGCTGCGCGTCCAGAGCGTGGCGGAGCTCTCCCGCGAGCTCGCGCCGTTCGGTACGGAGCACTCTGCCCGCGCTCTGGCGCAGATCGCGGCGATCGCCCGGGGCAGGGCCTTTCCTTCGTCACGACCCCTCGGACCCCCGGGCGACGGCGTCGCGAGCACGCTCCCGGCCGCGGCCAACGACCCCCAGGGCGCGTCGTCGACCCTGCCGCAGCCGGACGCCGACCCAGGGACGGGCGCAGGGCGAGGTGCCTGCTCGACGGTGGTCGCGCCCGGCTGCGGCGACCACCTGACCACCCTGCCCAGCGAGGGCACCCTGGTCGTCGCCCGCTCCAGCAGCGACGCCGCGTCCGGGGCGTCCTGCTCGCTCCCCAGCGTGACCGTCGATGACGGGACTCCCCTGAAGATGGCGCGGAACAGCGGCCCCACGCTGCCCGCGGAGCAGGACAGCAGACCCACGCTGAAGATGGCGCGGAACGACCGACCCTCGCCCGGGATGGCCCCCGAGGAAGGCCCCACGCTGACGATGGCACGGGCCTCCGAGGACGGCCCCACGCTGGCGATGGCGCAGGACGGCCCCACGCTGGCGATGGCGCGCGAGGACGGCCCCACGCTGAAGGCGGCCTCCGAGGACGGCCCCACGCTGGCGATGGCGCGCGAGGACGGCCCCACGCTGGCGATGGCGCGCGAGGACGGCCCCACGCTGAAGGTGGCCTCCGAGGACGGCCCCACGCTGGCGATGGCGCGCGACGATGGCCCCACGCTGAAGGTGGCCTCCGAGGACGGCCCCACGCTGAAGGTGGCCTCCGAGGACGGCCCCACGCTGACGATGGCGCGCGACGATGGCCCCACGCTGACGATGGCGCGCGACGATGGCCCCACGCTGCCATGGCGCTACCGGTTGCTCGCGTCGCGCGCACCATCCGACGTCGACGAGAGCGCCGGGAGCATGCCCGTCGTGACCGAGAGCCACCCCGGCCAGCAGAGCTCCCTCATGCTGCGCAAGCGCAGCCGCGCGGGCGTGCGGATCGTGGCGGCCGCCGCCCTGACCGCCGCGGCCGCGTTCGGGGCGACGCTCTGGTCCCGCAGCGCACAGAACGTCGTCCCGTCGTCCAGCCAGGGCTCACCGGCGCCCGCCCTGGCCCCCGTGCTCAACGTCGCGGGCGAGCTCGAGCCCCCGCCAAGCACCACGGCGTCGGCCCCCGCAGAGCCCGGCGGCCCGGCGGGCGTGGCGCAGCCCCCTCCCGACCCCGACGCGGCCGACGCGGCGGCCCCGTCGCCGCCCGCCGCGCCTTCCGCCGCTCCTTCCGCCGCTCCATCCGCGCCCAGGGCTCCCGACCCCCCGCCGCACAGGGGGTGGCGTCCCCCGGTGCGCCCGGCCCAGAGCGCTGCGAACCCGCCGAAGGGGTCGGCTCCCTCGGAAATCAAGATCGACAGGTAGCTGAGCTGCCAGACCCTGAGCACAAAAGGGAGACCCCATGGCGAAGAAGAAGCTCTCGGCCCGCGCCACCCGGCGCGAAAGCGATCGCACGTCGGCGAAGCTCACCCGCGACATCGAGCGGCTCGCGCTGCTCGAGCCGGGCCACTCCCCCGGGCGCGCCATCGCGCTCGACGCGGCCTCGCAGGTCGAGGTGGCCGCGCGGTCGATCCCGTGCCCGCGATGCCGCGGCGCCCTCCGCATGGAGGACCACACGGCCGAGACGCTCGACGGCGTCCGCCTCCGCGTCGCGCAGGTCGCCTGCAGCGCGTGCGGCGCGCGCCGAAAGCTCTACTTCCGGCTCGGCGCCGCCTCCCTCAACTAGCCCTGCCCGCGCCCGCGCCCCGCCTCAGTACCGCGGAATGCTCTCGTCGATGTGGATCGACCACGCGTCGATGCCGCCCTGGAGCGAGGCGACGCGCTCGTGGCCGAGCTTCTCGAGGATCGCGGCGGCCGAGAGGCTCCGGACGCCGTGGTGGCAGTACGCTACGACCAGCGCGCCCTCGGCGGGCGCGACCTCGTCCGCGCGCTCGGCGAGCTCGTTCAGCGGGATCAGCGTGCTGTCCGGCAGCGCGGCGATCTCGTGCTCGCCGGGCGTACGCACGTCGAGGAGGACCACGGGCTCCCTCGCCTTCAGCTTCAGAAAGAGCTCTTTCACGGAAATCTGCTGGACCATGGTCTGCTCGCGATCGCCCCCGGGATGATGCCGTGAACGCCTCTACCTATCCAAAGAGCTCCCCGGGAACAACCGCCTCTCACCTCGCCGCCCGCTCCCTGACGAGCGCCGCGACCACCCCCACGAGCTCCGCCGGATCCAGCGGCTTCGCGACGTGCGCCTGGTACCCCGCGCCGAGCGCCCGCGCCTGGTCCTCGGCCCGCGCCAGCGCGCTCAGCGCGACGGCCGGCGTTGCGCCCCCGCGCGCCTCGTCGAGGCCCCGCATCCGGCGGATGAGCTGGAAGCCGTCCTCGCCCGGCATCCCGAGGTCGCTGACGAGGACGTCGGGCCGCTCCCGCTCCAGCGTCGCCATCGCCTCGGCGGCCGACGCCGCCGTCGTGACGCTCGCCGCGCACTCCTCCAGCACGCGCTGGGCGACCTCGCGCGCGTCGGGCTGGTCGTCGACCACAAGCACCCGCACGCCGGTGAGATCGGCCGCCGGGTAGTCGGCCAGCGCCTCGGCGCGCGCCGAGGTGGCCCGCTGCGTCGCGCCGGGCGCCCGCTGCGAGACGCCGGCGAGCGGCAGCCTCACCGTGAACGTCGCGCCCCGGCCCTCGCCCGGGCTCGCGACCCCCACCGTGCCGCCGTGCAGCTCGACAAGGTGCTTCACGACCGAGAGCCCGATGCCGAGCCCGCCGTGCTTCCTCGTCGAGGACGCGTCCGCCTGCCGGAAGCGCTCGAACAGGTGCGGCAGGAACTGCGGGGCGATGCCCGGGCCGGTGTCGGTCACCGACAGCTCGGCGTGCGCCCCGGCGCGCCGCAGCGCGACGTCGATCCGACCGCCCGCCGGCGTGAACTTCACGGCGTTCGACAGGAGGTTCCAGGCGACCTGGTGGATCCGCGCAGGGTCGCCCCGGAGCGAGCTCGCCTCGGGATCGACGCTCGCGTGGATCGCGATCCCCTTGGCCTCGGCCGCGAGCTTGATCGCCTCGAGCGCGCTCTGGAGCACCCCCTGCAGATCGACCGGCTGGACGTCGAGCCGCAGCTTCCCCGACACGATCCGGCTCATGTCGAGCAGCTCGGAGACCATGTCGGCCTGGAGCCGCGCGTTGCGCTCGATGACCTCGAGCCCCCGCGCGAGCGCCTGCGGCTCCGGCGCCCGGCTCCGCAGGATGCGCGCCCAGCCCAGGATGGCGTTGATGGGCGAGCGCAGCTCGTGCGAGAGCGTCGCGACGAAGTCGTCCTTGACCCGGCTCACGCGCTCCGCCTCGTCACGGGCGGCGCGCTCGCTCTCGAGCAGCTTCTGGCGCTCCTCCGCGGCCTGCCACTCCGCGGTGATCTCCTCGGTGATCCCCAGGAACGACTCCACCGCGCCGTCGGGCCCGAGCTCGGGGATGAAGCGCGTCCGGCACCTCCGCTCGCCCAGGCTGAACTCGATCCGTTGCGGCTTGCCCGTCCTCGCCGCCTCGCCGCAGGCGACGTCGCTGGCCTCGCACATCTCCTTCGGGAGCCAGGTCTCGGAGCCGTGTTTGCCGAGGAAGTGCTCGGGCGGGAGCCCGGTCATCGCCTCGATGGCGGACGTCGCGAACGTGCACCGCATCTCCGGGTCGAGCCGGAAGATCACGTCGGGCAAGCTCGCCATCAGCGACGTGAGCTGCCGCTCGCGCCGGCGGAGCTCGTCCTCCAGGCGCTCGCGCTCGGCGATGACCCGCCGCGCGTCGTCGAGCGCCGCGCGGAGCCGGCGCTCGCTCTCGCGCAGCGCCTCTTCCGTGCGCTTGAGCCGGCTGATGTCCAGACAGAGGCCGACCCAGGAGGTGATCTCGCCCCGCTCGTCGCGGATCGGGACGGCCCGGTCGAGGACAGGGTGAACGGCGCCGTCCGCGCCCAGACAACGGAGCTCTTCCTCGAACGGCTCGCCCGTCCGCAGGCACCGCGCGAAGATCGCCATTTTGTGCCGGTCGTCGGGGTGGAGCGCGTCGAGCCACCCGTCCTCCGAGCACTGCGCCTGGGTCATCCCCGTCATGCGCAGAAACGCCTCGCTGGCATAGACGTTCCGGCCCTCGAGATCGCTGACCCAGACGCCGTAATCGATGGACTCCCCGATGGCGCGAAAGGCCCGCTCGCTCTGCCGGAACGCCTCCTCCGCGCGCCGGAGCGGCGTCATGTCGAGCGCGAGCACGAAGCCGCCGTCATCGAACCGCCCCGGGGGCAGCAGACAGCCGCTCACGAGCATCTTGATCGGCGTGCCGTCGGGCCGCACATGCGTCCTCTCGAAGGGCGTGAACGTCCACCCGCTCGACAGGAGCTCCGCCCGGGCACGGTCGTCGGCGGGGCGCTCCTCCGGCGGCAGGTCGGCATCCCAGCGGACCAGGCCGGCCGCGAGATCCTCCCGCGAGTGGCCCACGAGCCGCAGATACGCGTCGTTCGCCTCGACGATCCGCCCGTCAGGCATCCAGAACGCCATCGGGGCCATGTTGCTGTAGAAGAGCTTCCGCAGCCGGGCCTCGCTCTCCGCCAGCGCCTGCTCCGCCGCGAGCGCCCGCTCCTCCGCGCGCCTCCGCGCGGTGATGTCCTCGACGAACACCACCGCGCGATACGGCTGGTCCAGGGCGTCACGGACGAAGACGCCAGTCACCTGGAGCGAGCGGACGCCTCCGTCCCTGCAGCGCCAGCGCATCTCGAACGTGAGCTCCTCGGCGTCGGCGTCGAGCAGCGCGCTCCACGCGGCCTGCGCGCCTGCCCGGTCCTCCGGCAGGGCCAGATCGAGCAGCTTCTTCCCGAGCAACTCCCGCTCCGCGTAGCCCAGCAGCTGGCAGAGCGAGCTGCTGGCGCGCAGGATCCGCCCGCTCGGCGCGTCGACCTGCACGCTCCCCCTGCCGGACGATCGCATCGCCCAGGTTGGCTGTCCGGCGGTCTCCCCCATCGCTGTCCGTCCACTCTTCCGGCCTTCCGGCCACCGGCGCGCTCGACCTGTTCCCCGGACGTGCGCGCGCGGCTCCCCCGTTTCGTCCGGCCACGCTATCACGAACACGCCGGGGCGCGGCAGCATGGCCGCCGGATCGAGCGCAGGTCATCGGCTCACCCGCGCCACCCGCGCTGTCCCCGGAGTCCGTTCCGTCCGGGGCTCGCGCGGAGCCGGGGAATCCGACCGGGACAGGGAGGAGTTTGCTTGCATTTTTCCCTGGAACCAGGCTTCTGCAGGGTGCGCCCCCTTGACGGGCGTCCCAGCCGCCATGGATCAATCCGCTGCTCCGCTCCTCGCCCGCCTCCCGCCGTCGTCCCACGACTTCGTGGCCGACGATCTCTTGAACGGCTTCCTCGACTATGTCGCCGAGCGGGGACTCGAGCTCTACCCGGCGCAGGAGGAGGCCATCCTCGAGATCTTCGGCGGCAAGAACGTCATCCTCAACACCCCGACCGGCTCGGGCAAGTCGCTCGTCGCGGCCGCCATGCACTTCAAGGCGATGGCCGAGGGCATGAAGTCGTACTACACGTGCCCGATCAAGGCGCTCGTCAGCGAGAAGTTCTTCTCGCTCTGCAACGACTTCGGCCCCGAGAACGTGGGTATGTTGACCGGCGACGCGGCGGTGAACCGCGACGCGCCCATCCTCTGCTGCACCGCGGAGATCCTCGCGAACATCGCGCTCCGCGAGGGGGAGAAGGCGCTCTGTGACTACGTGGTCATGGACGAGTTCCACTACTACTCGGATCGCGACCGCGGGGCGGCCTGGCAGATCCCGCTGCTCACGCTGCCTCAGGCGAGGTACTTGCTCATGAGCGCCACGCTGGGAGGCACCGAGTTCTTCCAGGAGGAGATCACGCGGCTCACCGGCGAGCAGACCGCCGTCGTCAAGTCGACGGTGCGCCCGGTCCCGCTCGACTACGAGTACCGCGAGACGCCGCTCCACGAGACGGTGGCGAACCTCGCCAAGAACGGCAAGGCGCCGATCTACATCGTGAGCTTCACCCAGCGGGCCTGCGCCGAGGAGGCGCAGAACCTGATGAGCCAGGACTACTGCACCAAGGAGGAGAAGCGGGCGATCCACGCCGCCCTCGCCGGGGTGAAGTTCTCGAGCCCTTATGGCCGCGAGGTGCAGCGCTTCGTCAGGCACGGCATCGGGCTCCACCACGCCGGGCTCTTGCCGAAGTACCGGCTCCTTGTCGAGAAGCTGGCGCAGCAGGGGCACCTCAAGATCATCTCGGGCACCGACACGCTCGGCGTCGGCGTCAACATCCCGATCCGCACGGTGCTGTTCACGAAGCTCTGCAAGTTCGACGGCGAGAAGACGGCCGTCCTGAGCGTGCGTGACTTCCAGCAGATCAGCGGCCGGGCTGGCCGGAAGGGGTTCGACACGCAGGGGAGCGTCGTGGCGCAGGCGCCGGAGCACGTCATCGAGAACATGAGGCTCGAGGCGAAGGCGGGGAGCGACCCGGCGAAGCGGCGGAAGATCGTCAAGAAGAAGCCGCCGGAGAAGGGCTATGTGCACTGGGATCGGGCGACGTTCGAGCGGCTGATCCAGTCGCCGCCCGAGCCGCTCGTGTCGCGGTTCCAGGTCACGCACGGCCTGCTGGTCAACGTGCTCGGCCGCGAGGAGGGCGGGTGTCGCGCGCTGAAGCGGCTCATCCGCAGCACGCACGACCGGCCCGCGGTCCGGCGGCAGCACGGCAAGACCGCGATGCTCCTCTTCCGCTCGCTCGTGGAGGCGCGCATCATCGAGTTCGTCCCGAGGGAGGACGGGCCTGGCAAGCGCATCCGCATCAACGCGGATCTCCAGGAGGACTTCTCGCTGAACCACGCGCTCTCGCTCTATGTCCTCGAGACGGTGGCCAAGCTGGACCCCGAGAGCGGCACGTATCCGCTCGATCTGCTCACGCTCGTCGAGTCGATCCTGGAGAACCCCGAGCTCATCCTGCAGAAGCAGCTCGATCGGGTGAAGACGGAGAAGCTCGCGGAGCTCAAGGCGGCGGGGGTGGAGTACGAGCAGCGGATGCAGGAGCTCGACAAGCTCGATTATCCGAAGCCGAACCGGGAGTTCATCTACGGGACGTTCAACGACTATGCGCGGCGGCACCCCTGGGTGGGGCAGGAGAACATCCGGCCGAAGGGCGTGGCGCGCGAGATGTACGAGCAATACCTGTCGTTCGGCGAGTACATCCGCGAGTACAACCTGGAGCGGGCGGAGGGGTTGCTCCTCCGGTACGTGTCCGAGGTGTACAAGGCGCTGGTCCAGACGGTGCCCGACTACGCGAAGGACAGCGACACGATCGAAATGATCGCCTATTTCCGGGCGCTCATCCGCGGCGTGGACTCGAGCTTGCTCGACGAGTGGGAGCGGCTGCGCGACCCGTCGTACCAGCCGCGCGCGGGGGCCTCGGGCACGGTCGAGCCGATCGCGTTCGACGTCACGCGCAACGTGAAGGAGTTCACGGTGCTCGTCAGGAACGAGCTGTTCTTCTTCCTGCGCGCGCTGTCCCGCCGCGACTACGAGGTGGCCGCCGAGATGGTCGAGGGCGAGGAGGCGCCCTGGACCGCCGACCGGCTGGAGGAGGCGCTCCGCGGATATCACGCGGAGCACGGCGCGATCCGCACCGACCCGGCGGCCCGGAGCCCGAGCAACACGATCATCCACCCCGCCGAGGACGGCGGCTCCTGGGCGGTCCAGCAGATCATCGCCGATCCGGACGACCACAACGACTGGATGCTCGACTGCAAGGTGGATCTCGAGCGCTCGCGCGACGCGGGGCGGCCGGTCATCGTGCTCCGGCGTATCGCGAGCTGACGGGCCTCGGGCCCACGCGGGCCCACGCGGGCGCACGCGCGGGTCCGCGTCGCCGAGGAGGCAGCGTCGCCGAAGAGGCAGCGCGCTCGATACGACGTGTCCTCCTACGACGTGTCCTCCACTGCTGCCTGATGCACGGGCTCATGGAGGAGAACGTGCACTTCGCGCACACGGCCCACAGGACCCGCCGCGGCGCGGCGGCCTGCGAATCGCATCTGCCCCGGCCGGAGGCATCCATGCAGAAGCTTGCACAGGTGAACAAGGACAAGGCCATCGACCTGCTCAACGAGCGGCTGACGTTCGAGCGCGCGAGCGTGAAGCTCTACGACTCCATCATGGAGAAGGTCGGCCGCACGGCTGAACCCGGCCTGCTGAACCTGCTCGGCCAGCTCAAGACCCACCGGGATCAGGAGAAGGAGCACGAGGAGTGGCTCGAGGCGCAGATCCGCGCGCTCGGCGGGGACGCGCACGCCGAGACCGAGATGTCGCGGCTGATCGCGATCGAGTCGCAAGGCATCGAGCAGGTGGTGCTCGACGGGGATCAGAACCCGACCCACCTCTTCCACGCGCTGCTCACCGCGGAGCTCGTCGACAACGCCGGCTGGGAGCTCCTGCTGGAGCTCGCCGACGAGGCGGACGACGGCGAGGCGAGGGACGCGCTCCGGCGCCGCCTGCACGAGGAGGAGGACCACCTCATCCTCACGCGCGAGGTCGTCGAGCGGCTCACGCGCAAGGAGCTGCTCGGGCCGCCGGACGAGGCCATCGCGGCGGCGCATCCGACGTGACCGACCCGGCGCCGGGCGGCGCGCGCCCTCGGGATCAGCCCCGGCGCGGGGCGGCGCGGGGCGAGGCGCCGCGCTTCGGTTTCTCCGCGGCGGGGGCGGCCTTGTCGCCGCCGCCGCGCGCCTTGACCCTCCTGGCCGTCTTGGCGGCGGCCGGCTTTGCGGCGCCGGCCCTGACCGGCTTGGCGGCGTCCGGCCTGGCGGAGGCGGCCCTGGCCGGCTTCGCAGCGCCGGCCCTGGCCGGCTTGGCGGCGTCCGGCTTTGCGGCGCCGGCCCTGGCCGGCTTGGCCGCTGGCGCGGCGGCCGGCTTCCGGGTGGCCCAGATCTTCTGGATGTAAGCGGTCGCGTCCGGCGTCTTGCAGCTCGTCTCGCCGTGATCGACGTCGACCTTGCCGATGCGCCTCGCCGCCGTGAGCGCCTTTCCCCGCAGCGGCTCGCTCCGCGAGCCGATGCTGATGAGCGCGCTGTTCATCGCTTCCCGGGCGCGGTTCCCGGCCTCGTGGATCGACGCCTCGAGCACCGAGAGCCGCTCCTCGAACAGGCTGTCGGGCAGCGACGGGTCCCCGGTCGCGAGCGCGCCGAGGAGCGTCCAGCCCGCCCGGCCGACCCACTCGTCGTCCGATGCGGTCCAGCGCTCCATCGCCGCGCGGGCGAACGGGGTCTTCGCGGCGATGTGCTTCACGAAGAGATCGACGAGGAGCGGCGAGCGCAGGCCGTCGAGCCACGCCTCGAGCTGGTCCCGGGTGAAGCGCCCCGGATCGGCGATCGCCGCCGCCAGCGTCCGCGCGTCGGAGTTGCCCGTCGCCCAGAGCGCCTCGGCGAGCTCGTGATCGCGCTTGATCCGCTTCTCCAGCGTGTTCATGTGAGCGAAGCTCACGCCGAAGAGCGGCTCGGTCGCGCCGTGGCGCCGGTAGACTTTCCGGTTCTGCTCGGTGCCGAGCCGCTCGAGCTCGCGCATCACCTCGGTGAAATTCATGGCTCTCACCTAACCTTTCTGCCCATTACGCGCTCGCACCAACTTTTTTCGCGCAAACCGCTTCGGGGGGCGAGCTTGTCGACGCGGCACGGGGCGCGCCCGCGGCGTTGACCCTGTGCGTCGCGCCGGCGGGCCTGGACGCTGCGGGCGGCCGTCGCGACCGTCGCCGCGCCGTGCTACCTGTGCGCTCCGCGACGGGTTCGACCGCGATGGCGAGCAGCGGTACTCTCCCGGAAGGAGCGACGCATGGCCTTTGAGCGCGACACATCGCTCGTCCCGATCCGGCCGCCGGGCGAGGACGAGCTGCCGTACGACGACGGAGAGCCGATGGAGTCTCAACGGCACCGCAAGCAGATGGACCTCCTCATCGAGGTGCTGGAGCTATCCTGGAAAGATCGCGACGACGTCTTCGTCAGCGGCAACATGGCCATCTACTTCAGCGAGCTCCAGGCGAAGAAGAACGACTTTCGCGGGCCGGACGTCTTCGTTGTGCTCGACACCGTGAGGCGCGAGCGCAAGTCCTGGGTCGTCTGGCAGGAGGACGGCAGGACGCCCGACGTCGTGATCGAGCTGCTCTCCGAGACCACCGAGAAGGTCGACCGCACCGACAAGATGCGGATCTACGCCAAGCTCCTGCGCGTGCCCGAGTACTACCTGTTCGATCCGTTCACGGGCGTCCTCGAGGCGTATGCGCTCGATCTCGCCACGATGTCCTACGCGCCCGTCGCGCCCGGCGCGAACGGCGACGTGGTGAGCCGGCGGCTGCACCTCGGGCTCGGCGTCCGCCGCGGCACCTTCCATCACCTCGAGGTCGACTGGCTGCGCTGGCTCGACGCCGAGGGGCGTGTGCTGCCCACGGGCGAGGAGCAGGCGCGCGCCGCCGACGAGCGGGCGCGCGCGGCGCAGGACGAGGCGAAGCTGCTCGCCGCCCGGCTGGCCGAGTACGAGCAGCGGTTCGGCAAGCTGCCCGGCGGCGAATCGCGCTAGCCCCGTCGAGCCCGCCCGCCCCAGGCCGCGCTCACCCCTTCAGCCGCTGCGAGGCGCGCCTCGGGCGCGGGCCCACGGAGAGCGGGCCCGCGGAGCCCCCGTCCCCCCCGCCCGGGCCGAGCAGCGCCCGGCGCACCAGGGCGCCCCGCTCCTCGGCCACCCGGACCTTCTCCTCGAAGTGGGCCCTCACGTGCAGCTGGTTCCGCTCCGCCGCGCGCATCGCCATCCGGCGCGCCAGCGCCGCGCTGTCCTCGATCGTGCGGAGCGCGAACAGCGCCGCCGGCAGATCCGAAGGCAGGCCGCCGATGAGCGCGATCAGCGCCTCCACGCCCCCGGCCGACGCCCCGATCGTGATGATGTCGTGTCCTGGCACGGTGGGCCTCGTCGAGGAGATGGGGTTGTGAAAGAGGGAAGACGCGCCCCGTCGCAGCGTCGCTCACGCCGCCGGGCGCACCACGCGATCCATCGTGCTCAGCAGCGCGGCCATGCTGGCCGGCTTCTGGAGGAACGCCGCCGCCGAGAGCTCTTTCGCCGCCTGCCGGAGGTCCTCCGGCATCCGCGCCGAGAAGATCACGAGGGGCGGCCTCTCCGGCACCTCCTGGAGCCGCTCGACAAGCTCGGCCGTCGTCGCCCCCTTCACCGTCAGATCGAGCAGGGCGGCCTCGTAACGCCGCTCCGTCAGCGCGGCGATCGCCTGGTCCGCCGTGGAGGCCGACTCCACCTCGTAGCCGGCCATCCCGAGCATCTCGGCGAGCATATCGCTCGAGTCTCGATCGTCCTCGATCACGAGGATCTTCGCCCTGGTCGCCATGATCTCTTCTCCGGAGCCGCACGCAGGAGAGCCGCGCGTGCCCAGTGCATCAGTCGCGCGCGCCTCGATCCGGTATCAGGGGCAGCCTGATGGTGAAGGTTGCTCCCTTCCCCTCCGCGCTGCGCACGAAGATCTGGCCGCCATGCGCCTTGACGATCTCCCTGCAAATGAAGAGCCCGAGGCCCATCCCGCCGGCCGATGAGCCCCTGGGCCGCTCCACCTGGTAGAAGCTCGAGAACACGTGCGGCACGTCGGCCGCGGGGATCCCCGGGCCGTAGTCCTCCACGTCGAGCTCGGCGGCGCCGCCGGCGTGCCGCAGGCGCACATCGATCCTGGAGGAGCCGTCGGCGTACCGGAAGGCGTTGCCCAGCAGGTTCAAGAGGACCTGCTCCAGGCGCGCGGGGTCGCCGTTCACCACCATCGGCGCCGCCGCGCTGGAGGGCAGGTCGACGTGGATCTTCGGGGTCGGCGAGAGCGTCTGGGCGGCCTCCGCGGCGCGCGAGACCAGGGGGGCGAGCTCCACCTCCGAGAGCTTGAGCTCGAACTTTCCGGTCTGGATCCGGGTCGCGTTCACGAGATCGTCGACGAGCCGCTCGAGCCGCTCGGTCTGGGCGCGGGCGAGCGACGTGAAGCGGCCGAGGCGCGGGTCGCCGTCCGGCGGGAGGAGGGTGCTCAGCATGTCGAGGTAGCCGCGCAGGGGCACGAGCGGCGTGCGCAGCTCGTGGCTCGCCATCGCCATGAAGCGGTCCTGCAGCTTGCGGATGCTCCGCTCGGTGATGTCGCGGATGACGATCACGCCCTGCTCGACCGCGTCCTTGCCGGACGGGCCGCTCCCGCCGATGGGCTGGCCGGTGGCCTCGAAGTGCCGGGTCGTGCCGCCGGGGCCGGGGGCGGTGAACTCCATCTGGAAACCCTCGCCGCGCGCGGCCCGCTGCTCCGGTGTGTCCTGGTAGAGCACCGGCCGGCCCTTCTCGTCGTGCACCGTGAGGCGGCCCGCGCCGAACATCGCCTGGTAGGCCTCGTTCGTGAGCACCGGCCGCCCCGCGCCGTCGACCACGAGGAGCGCGTCCCCCATGCTGCGCAGGATCGCAGAGAGGCGCGCCCGCTCCACCTCGACCGGCGCGGCGAGCTCCTGGATCTCGCGGCTCCGCGCCTCCAGGTCGGCGTTCGTGGTGTTGAGCTCCTCGATCGTCGCCTGGAGCTCCTCGTTGACCGTCTCGAGCTCCTCGTTTGTCGCCTGGAACTCCTCGTTCAGCGTCTCGACCTCCTCCATGGCGGCCTGCGCCTCCTCGGTGGAGACCATCAGCTCCTCGTTCACGGCGCGGAGGTGCTCGTGCGCCGCCGTGAGCTCCTCGTTGGCCCGGAGCAGCCGCCGGTTCTGCTCGGTCAGCCGCAGGATCGCCGTATGGTCCTGCTCCTGGGCGGACTCCAGCCGGGCGAGCGCGGCGCCGAGGGCCTCGTTCTCGCGGCGCAGGCCCTCGCGCTCGGCGGTGGCGCGCTCGTCGGTCCGCTCGCGGTCGGCCTTCGCGGCCGCGAGCTCGGCCTGGAGCTGCGCGTCCCGGCCGAGGATCTGCTGGACCTGCTTCCGGCGCCGCACCGCCTCGGTGATGTCCTCGACAACGATCAGCGCGGCGTCGATCTTGCCGGGCTCGACCTCGGGGCGAGGCCCGTGGCAGGTGATCTGGAGGTACGACGGGTCGCCCGCGGACATCGGCTCGATGGCGACCTCGATCGGCTCCGACGACTCGCCCCGGAAGGCGGCCTCGATGGCGTCGAGCAGCGGCCGGTGGGGGACGGACTGCGCGAGGTGCACGAGATCCTGGCCGAGCGCCGTGCCGTGGATGTCGAGCAGGCGCCGCGCCGCGAAGTTGATCTCCAGGATGTCGTAGCGGCGGTCGACGAGGACGATCCCCACGCGGAAGCTCGAGAGCAGGGCGTCGATGGACATGCGGGCGCGCGGGAGCTCCTTCGGGAGGTCCTTGGGGATGCCGCGCAGGGGCAGGAGGGGGCTCTGGCCGCGGGGCGCGCGCCGGGGCGGCGTCGGGGCGGCGATGCTCGATGGGGGGACGAGGATGCGCTCTCCGCGGCGGACGTAGACCTTCTGGTGGAGGTCGTCGGCGACGAAGTACTCGCTCAGCGGGCTCGTTGTCTCGGCCTTGCCGAGCACGAGATAGCCGCCTTCCCGCAGCGAGAAGGCGAAGAGGTGCAGCGTGCGGCGCTGGAGCTCGCTCGTGAAGTAGATGAGCACGTTGCGGCACAGCACGAGATCGAGGTGCGGGAACGGGGCGCGCTGGCCGAGGTCGTGCTCGCCGAACACGGTGAGGCTGCGGATACGCTTCTTGACCTGGTACTGGCCGTCGATCGCGACGAAGTAGCGCTCCACGAGCTCGTGCGGCAGCTCCTCGACGCTTGTCGCACCGTAGATCCCGCGGCGGGCGAAGGCGACCGCGTCGACGTCGACGTCGGTCGCGAAGATGCGCACGTGGAAGGTGTCGAGCTCGTTGCCGAGCAGCTCGCTGACCAGGATGGCGAGCGAGTACGCCTCCTCCCCGGTGGCGCACCCGGCCGACCAGATCCGCAGCGACCTGCTGGCGCTCCGGGCGTGCGCGATGAGCGCGGGCAGGATCACCTCCCGGAGGTGCGCGAAGAGCTCCGGGTCGCGCATGAACTCGGTGACCTTGATCAGGAAGCTGTTGACCAGCCGCTGGTGCTCCTCGGGGCGCTCGGCGAGGTAATGCAGGTAGTCGTCGAGGGTGTCGGTGTTCGTGGCGGCCATCCTGCGCCGAAGCCTGCGCAGGATGGTCGCCTGCTTGTATTTCTTGAAATCGATCCCGCTCCGATCGCGCACGAGGTCGAGCAGCCCGTGAAGCTGGTCTTCGTCTTCCTGGCGGGGCTCGACGTACGACCCAGACAGGAGCTCGCCCACGATGGTCCCGATGCGGTCGAGCTCGGCCACGATGTCGACGGTTGTCGGGGCCAGCGACTCGGGCATGCCGCGGAACTTCGCTGTGTCGGGGTTCTCGATGACGACGGTGCCGCCGAATTTCTTGACGTGGCGGGCGCCGGCGGTGCCGTCGGAGCCGTTCCCGGTCAGGACGACGGCGATGAGGTTCTCGCCGAAGATCTCGGCCGCGGTGCGGAAGAGCGTGTCGACGGACGGCTTGGGCCGCGCGGCGGTCTCGGGCAGGAGCCGGAGCTCATGGTCGGTGATCTCGACGTCGCGGCCCGCGGGCACGACGTAGACGACGCCGTCCTCGAGCGGAGCGGCCGTCTCCACGGTGCGGACGGGCAGCTCGCTACGGCGGCGCAGGACGTCGCCGAGGTGGCTCTGCCGCCTGGGGTCGAGGTGCTGGGCGATCACGATCGGGGCCGGAAACGGGGTCGGCAAGGTGGAGACCAGCGTGCAGAGGGCCTCGATGCCCCCGGCCGAGCAGCCAACCACGACCAGCTGAGATCTGGAGCGGGCTTCGGTCATGAAAACGTCTCACATTTATACATGCGGGACGGGGCGCACGCCGCGATATGTGCGGTGAGGGACAGCCATTCAAGAGAGGGCGAGGGGAGCCGCGCGAGCGGCAAGCGAGCTGCGCGCTGGCGGTCCCCGTGCGAGCGCTACGCCAGGCAGCGGAACGTCGACGGCGCGGCCGGCAGCAGGTCGCCGACCGGCTCACCACGGCTCGGGGCGCAGGCGCCCGGATCGACGGCGACGACCTCCGCCGACTTGCTGCCGAGGCCGGCGCTGGGCGGCGTGACCCCGCGCGGGGCACCGGAGAGGGGCGCCGCGATCCGCTGAGCTGCCCAGGCGCAGCATCACAACCTCCGGCGACGCGGCGGCGCCGGGCAAGTGGGGACGGAGAACAGAGGAGAAACCGCTGTGTCCGCGGGGGCCTCTGTGGTTGAATCCATGGTTCATGGACCAGGGGGATGACGGAGGGCGGCGGGTCGCCGGGAGTGGACGCGGATGAGCCGGTTCACGACAGTCCTCCGGGGCGCCCACGAGCCGTCGCGGCTCCCGGAGGCGCTCCTCCGCGCGCTGGAGGAGCTCGTGACGAGCCTTGGAGAGACGCACTCCCTCGCCTTCACCGTGACCCGGAAGGAGGCGGGGACGGCGGACCGGACTCCGGCGGCGGAGTATGCCTCCGAGGGGGTCCGCTTCGTCCTCGAGGCGTCGCAGCGGCAGCGGTATTACCGGCTGGAGACGAGCGTCCTGCGCTCGGAGTTGCTCGATGCGGTCGCGCAGCTCGTCCGGGAGAGGCTCCCGCAGTACACCCTCGACGAGCTGATCGACCTGGCCGCCCGCGAGGTGGAGCGGACGCCGGTCCCGCTGGAGCTCCTCGCGGAGGTGGCGAGTCATGACGACGAGCTCGACGACCGGATCCCGGCGCTGTACGAGCGCGCGCTGCGGTCTCCCCGCCCCGAGGTGAGGGCCCAGGCGGCCTGGTGCACCTACGAGAACAGGGCCGGCTGGGCGCGGTTCGTCCCCATCCTGCAAGCCGCCCTCGAAGGGGAAGAAGAGGAGTCGGTCCGGGTGGACGTCACCACCGTGATCGACCTCTTGCAGACCGAGCTTCAGCGTGAAGAAGAGGAGCAGGTCCGCTGGAAGTACCCCGGGCTCGATCGCGTCGAGTACGACGTGACGAAGCGACGAGGGCTGTCCGCCGAGGAGCAGGGGTCACTCCGACAGGCGGTCGCCTTTCTCCGGATGCCGTACGGGATCTACTGGTGGTACTCCGAGCGGAGCCTGAACATGTCCCTGGAGAGCGCGCTCGAGTCGCTGCGCCACCTCGAGCGCTGGCGGGACGAGATCGAGCGTTCGTTCCAGTCCGAGGTCCCCTACGACCCCTCGGACCCCTTCATGAACGAGGACGGCATCCATCCGCTGGGGGCCTACGTCATCAGCAGCCAGTTCCTGTGGCATTATCACGAGTCGGACGAGGCGGAGCGCCATCTCCTCCGCTCCCTTCACCTGGCGGAGACGCTCATGACCCGCGGGCAGGCCGGAGCGGTCCCGGTCATGCCCCGCGTGCCCCTGAAGGAGCGGTATCTGGACGGCGTGTCGCGCGCCTACCACGATCCGCGCCTTTACGCGGTCAACCACTTCTACCTGGGAGAGCTCCACGAGCGGCGGGGCGCCCATGAGCAGGCCGCGCGCCACTACGCGCGCTTCGCGGAGCTCGAGCCCGATTTCTCCCCGAGGAACTCGTACGCCTCGCACCCGGACTACTACGATATCAAGAGGTTCTATCCGGGGACGGTCGAGGCGTATGGCAGGCTCGGGAACCTGTACCGGGACCACCTCGGGAATCCGGATGCGGCGCGACTCCACTACGAGAAGGCGCTGGAGCTGCCCCCGTCGCACCACACGCCGTACCGGGATTACGCGCTCCTCCTGCGCGAGGCAGACCCTCGCAGAGCGCTCGAGCTGGCGCGGGAGGAGGTCGAGACGCTCGCCTCCTATCCGGATCCCGATCCGAGCCCGGTCGCGAGGTGTCTGCCCGTCGAGCCCCGCGACGTTGTCGAGCGGTTCAACGAATGGCGCGCTCACCCGATGGCGCCCCGCGACGAGATCGACGCGGTGACGCGGTCGGTCCTCCGGTTCCTGAAGAACCTCTCCGCCGAGCCGTACCGGAGCGCGTACCGGAGCTGCGATGAGCTCGCGCAGCAGGTGGAGAGCGCCTCTTCGCGGGGCGCGTGACCCCCGGCGCTCGCCGTATCAGGGGCGCTCGTGCTCGCGCGCGAGCGCCCGGAAGCCCTCGTCCACGAGCTCGAGCAGCCCCTCCGTCGCGCCGCGGGCGATCCACGCCCTGTCGCGGCTCCGCGCCGATCTCGAGCGATCTCGGGCGAGGGAGCGCGCTCTATCCCAGGTACGGAGTCCATCCATCGCCATCGCCTCGGGCGGCGCCGAGGCCTCGGCGCGGCCGTCGCGCGCGGGCGCATCGCAGGAGACCGCTTTGCTGCGGACGCCGGAGCGGACACCGACGTTTCGGCGCGCGCGCCGGTCGGCTCGGGCGGATCGGCGCGTCCGCTGTCGTTGCCCGCCGGAGGACGCGCGAAGAGGCGGCCATCAAAGGATCCACGATGAACACCAAGGAACACGACAAGGTCGCGCTCATCACGGGCGCAAACCACGAGGGATCTCCCATTCCGGGAGCAGGGTCCGAGGGGGCTGGAGAAGGTGCGCTCTATCCACGAGCGGGAGTTCGCCGCCCGCTGAGCTCTCGCACCGGGGAGGACAGCCGTCCCTTCGCGTGGACGCGAACGCGCCTCGGAGAGAGCCCCGCGTCAAGGCGCACGCTGGCAGGCCACCGTTCAGGCGTGAGGCTCCCCCGACTCCCCGCGCCCCGCCTCGCGGAGCGCCGCCGGCAGCGCCGAGGCCACGGCGGCCCTGCACGCCTCCATCGAGGCGCGGAGCTCCTCGAGCGAAGGGCCGGGCGGATCGAGCGGCGGGTGCACGACGACCCGCAGGACGCCGGGCGCGGCGGCGTAACGGCTCTTCGGCTGGAGCGCGCCCGCGCCGACGAGCGTCACCGGCAAGACGCGCGCGCCCGCGACCGCGGCGACCCGGAAGGCGCCCAGCCGGAAAGGGAGGAGGCCGCCCGTCGCGCTCCGCGTGCCCTCCGGGAAGAACACCGTCGACCACCGCTGCATCAGGTTGCGCTGCGCCGCGCCGAGATCCGCGACGGCGCCGCGGGCGCGCCGGTCGACCGGCGTGTGGCCGTAGAGGCGCATGCCCCAGCCGAGCACCGGCACCCGGAACAGCGCGCGCTTCGCCAGGAAGCGGAACGGCGCGCGCCCCTGCAGCACCACGAGCAACGCGAGGATGTCGAGCGTGCTCTGGTGGTTCGCCGCGATCACGTAGCGCTCGCCCGGCCGCACGTGCAGGGCCCCCTCGGCCTCGACGCGCACGCCGACGAGCCAGAGCGCCCCGCGCGCCCAGACCACCGAGAGGCGATCGTGCATCCGCTGCCGCGGATCGAAGGGGAAGCAGAGCAGGCCGACCGGGAGCAGGACGACGAGGAACAGCATCGCCCAGGCGTGGGCGAGCGCCGTGCGCACGACCTCCACAGGACCGGCCGGCGCCACGGCAGCGCCCTCGCCCCCCGCCGCCATCACTTCGCGACCGGGGGAGCCTCCGGCCCGTCGAAGCGCGGGACGAAGCCCTCCACCGAGGCGAGCGTCTCGAGCAGCGTCACGTGGCGCAGGCGCGGGATCGCCACGTACGTCGGCACGCCGATGTCCTCCTCCGGGATCGCGATCGTCGCCGCCGCCGCGAGCTCCGCCACCGTCGCGCCGACGATCTGCGTCGTGCCCATGCTGCTCGGGCCGACCGACCGGAGCTCGCGCGGCAGATCGGCCCAGTACGCCCGCGGGGAGCCCTGGAACGCCGCCTCGACCGGGGGCCGCGGCCAGAACGTCGGCTCCGTGAGGCCGAGCTCCTCGACGAGCACCTCGCGCTCGGCGCGGACGTCGCGCGCCTCCTGCTCGTCGCCCAGCGCGTCGAACGCCTCGGCGAAGCGCTCGAGCGCCGTGACGAGCTGCGTCCGGTTGCCCGAGGCGCGGATGAGCTCGAGCGTCTCCCGGCCGTACGCCCTGAGCTCGCCGACGTCGCGGCCCAGGAGCGAGCGCGCGTGCATCCGGCCGACCCGGCCGAGCCCCACGGCGTACGCGTCGCCCGTCCCCGCCGAGCCGATCTCGACCGCCCGCTCGTAGGCGGCGAGCGCCTCCGGGAGCTGGCCCTGCACGAAGAACACGTCGCCGAGGTACCCCTCGGCCCAGCCGCGCCCCATGCCGATGCCCAGCACGCCGCTGAGATTGCACGCGTTGGCGAGCAGCACGCGCGCCCGCGCGAGGTGGCCCACGTGGAACTGATGCCGGCCCGCGTACATCGTGCCGACATACAGGTAGAGCCCGCTCAGGCCGTGCTCCTCGGCGTACGAGAGGAGCTGCGCGGTCGACCGGACGCCGAGATCCCAGTCGAACCGGCCCTCGGCGAGCACCGCGTAGTAGAACCACGTGCCGAGCAGCCGCACCGGGTCGCGCAGGCGCTCGGCGAGGCGCGCGGCGTCGGCGGCGCTCTGCTCGGCCTCGGCGTAGTAGCCCGCCTGGCTCAGCGCGACGCAGAGGATGCCGCGCGAGTGGCACAGCTCGATGTACTCGCCCGCCGCCTCCGCGAGCTCGCAGCCGCGGCGGAGCGGCTCGGTCGCCGGGCCCACCTTGCCGGCCGCGCACAGCGCGCGCCCGAGGATGTTCGCGGGCAGGCACTGGTACGGGCGGAGCTCGGGGCTCGCGCCGACGGCCTGGAGCGCCTTGCGGCTGTGCGCCACGGCGTCGGCGAACTCGCCGCGCACGTAGTGCACGCGCGACAGGGCGCTGGAGAGCGCCGCGGTGACGAGCGGCGTCTCCGGCAGCGCGCCCTGCGTGCGGCGGAGCAGATCGAGCGGCTCCGCCGTGCTGCCGAGCAGGCACGCGACGCGCGCGAGCTCGTGGGCGCAGCGGGCCCGGAGATCGATCCGCGCGGGGTCGAGCGGCAGCCGCTCGAGCAGCGCGAGCGCCTGCTTGAGCCGCCGGCTCGCGCCGTGCGGGTCCTGGAGGCGGTCGGCCTCGACCGCCGCGAGCAGGTACGTCTCCGCCGCGCGATCGAGCTCGCCGGCGCGCTCGACGTGGTGCGCGAGCGTCCCCGGATCGCCGCCGCGCAGCTCGATGCGCCGCGCGATGCGCCGGTGGACCTCGCCGCGCTCTTCGGGCGGCACGCGGGCGGAGAGCTGCTCGCGCGCCACGTCGTGCGAGAACGACGTGAGCCGCCCGTCCTCGCTCGTGCAGACATAGTGCGCGGCGGCGTCGCGCAGGGCGCTGTCGACCTGCGCCGGGTCGAAGAGGCCGAGCTCGACGAGGTCGTCGCGCAGGAACTGGCGGCCGATGAGCGCGGCGACGCCGAGGACCTGGACCGTGGTGGGGTCGAGCGCCTCGATGCTGCGGGAGAGGACGTCCGAGACCGAGGCGGGGGCGCGGTAGTGCGCGTCGGCGCGGGAGAGCTCGAGCGCGCCGCTCCGGCCGCGCTGCAGGAAGCCCTCGGTCTCCATGTTGCGGACGACCTGGATGTTGAAGAGGGGGTTGCCGGCGGCGAGCAGCGGGACGCGGCGGACGAGCTCCTGCACGAGGTCGTCGCCCGCGCCGCGGCCGAGCGCGGAGAGCAGCGCCCGGTTCGCCTCGGGCGGGAGCGGGCCGAGGTCGAGGCGCTCGACGTTCTTCCACGCGAGCCACCCCGCCGTGCGCGGGGTCATCGGCGACGAGCCGGGCGAGCCGCGCACCCCGGCCGAGGCCGGCGGGGGCAGGGTCGAGCCGGCCACGCTGCGCGCGCCCGGGAACGGCGGCCGGGCCGTGGCGAGCAGCAGGACCGGCATCTCGGCGAGGTGGTCCGAGATCCGCAGGAGGACGTCCTGCGTCGCCTCGTCGGCCCAGTGGACGTCCTCGATCGCGAGGACGACGGGGATCTCCTCGGAGATCGCGCCGAGCAGCCGCAGGAGGAGATCGGCGATCCAGCGCGTGCCGCCCGGGCCGATGGCGCCGCCCTCGTCGGCGAGCCCGACCGCGCGGATGAGCTCGGGGACGAGCCCCTGGAGCAGGGCGGCGTCGTCGGCGACCACGAGGCTGACAAGGCGGCGGATGCGGGCCGCGCGGCTGTCGGTGTGCCGCTCCAGCCAGAGCGCGACCTGCGTCAGCGCCTCGCGGATCGCGGAGTAGGGGACGAGCCCGGAGAGCTCGCGGCACCTGCCGTACGCGACGATGGCCGCGCCCGTCTGCTCGACGCTCCGGAGCAGCTCGGTGACGAGGCGGCTCTTGCCGACGCCCGTGTCGCCGACCACCACGGCCGGCCGCGGCTCGCCGAGCACCGCGCTCTGGAGGAGCTCCGTGAGCCGGCCGAGCTCGATCTCGCGGCCGATGAACGGCGCGTCGTCGAGGGCGTCGGGCGCGGCGGCGTCGCGCTCGCGCTCGGCCGCCTCGGCGGCCGGGGGCTGCGAGGTGCCGTGGAGCGTGACGTAGTAGAGCTCCTTGAGCCGCGCGCAGAGCCGGGCCGCGCTCGAGGAGCGCCGCGCGGGGTCGCGGTGCATGAGCTCCTCGACAAGCGCGACGACGGGCGCCGGCGTCTCCGGGGCGACGTGGGCGAGCGGCACGAGGGTGCCGTAGACCTTCTGGTTGATGACGCTGTCGACGGTGCCGTCCGCGAACGGGAGGCGGCCGGCGAGCAGCTCGTAGAGCACGACGCCGACCGCGTAGAGGTCCATGCGGGGGCTCGGGCGACCGAGCGCGCCCCGCTTCAGGCACTCGGGCGCGAGGTAGGCGATGGTGCCCGCGTTGACGCGGACGTGCTCGGGTTGAAAGCTCACCGTGAGCGTGGCCAGGCCGAAGTCGAGGATCTTGAGCCGGGGCTCGTACGGATCGGTGAGGACGATGTTGCTCGGCTTGAGGTCGAGGTGCAGCACGTTGAGCGCGTGGCAGTGGGCGAGCGCCTCGGCCACGCGGCGCGCGATGCGCAGGGCCTCGATCGTATCGAGCGGACCCATCCGCGCGAGGTACCGGTCGAGCGTCTCGCCCCGCACGAGCTCCATCGCGAGGTAGAGGCCGATGCCGTCGAGGACGCCGTACGAGGAGAGCTTCACGAGCGACGGATGGCGCAGCCGGAGCAGCGCCTCGATCTCGTTCTGCTGGGCGAAGAGCTGCCCGACGTTCTGGGCGCTCACTTCCTTGAAGATCTTGATGGCGGCGTCGTTCCCGGACTCGTCGTGGCCGCGGAACACGGCGCCGAATCCGCCCTCGCCGAGCGGCTCGTCGATCGTGTACTCGCCAATCCTGGCGCCGCGCTCGATCAAGGGACCGCCGACCATCGCTCCTGCCCTTCCGAGTACTCCGTCATCGCTCGCAGAAGCCTCATGATACTCCGGACGCGGCGCCGTGACGCCGCGCAATGGCCCTCTTCACGGCCATTTGGCGCCTCGGGGCGCGTCGCGCCTCGACGGCTTGCTGCATCGCGCGTGTCTGGACAAGAAACGTGCGTGTCACGCTGGGGCAGCAATTCTGGTGCTCACCGGGATCTTCGCGCCCCGCGCGCGCTCGCGCGGTGACAGGGAAAGTGAGCCCGCATCCAGAGTTGCGCTTCGACCCCAGGATCGGGGCCGGAAATGACGACGGCGGCGACCCCCTTCAGGAGGGGGACCGCCGCCGCGTCCGGACTCAAACCGTTCCGGGGATCAGGTCCCGCCGCTGGCCGAGCCGCTGACGCTCGCGCTCGCCTTGATGTTGACGTCGATCGAGGCCGTCGCGCTGGCCGACGCGTCGACCGCGGCGGCGACGCAGGCGACCGCCTTGCCGCCGGCCTGGAGCGCCGCGTCCTTGACCTCGACGCCGGCCTTGCCGACGCCGGACACCGCCGCCGCCAGCTTCTTGCCGGTCCCGAGCTGGACCTTCGCGATCGCCGGGAGCGACGTCCGGAGCGCCGCGATGAGCTTCTGCGCGTCGGCGTTCACCTTGCCGTTCGCCACGATGCGGACGTTCGGCGGATCACACGACGCCGTGCCGGCGGTCTTCGCCGTGCACTGCATCTGGCAGCTCGGGTCGATGCTCGGGGGCTTGAAATCGCCCGAGCACTTCGGCTCCTTGATCTCGGCGCTGCAGCCGCCCGAGCACGAGCCCGAGCACTTGGCCGCCGCCTTGATCTCGCAGGAGCCCGAGCAGGAGCCCTCACAGGTGCCGGAGCAGGTGCCCTCGGCCTTGGCGTCGCACTTGCCGTCGCAGGTGCCCGCGCAGGCCGCGCCCTTCGATTCCTTGCCGTCGCACTTGCCGTCGCACTTGCCGCCGCAGGTGCCCTTGAAGCCGACGTCGCACTTGCCCGAGCAGCTCGCGTTGCAGGTGCCGGAGCACGCCGCGCCGGCCTCGACGCTGCACTTGCCCTTGCACTCGGCGTCGCACTTGCCGCTGATCTCGCCGCCCTCACAGCTCGCCTCGAGCTTGCCGGGCTGCACCGGCGAGCCGCAGTCGCCGAGGCACTTCTGCATGGCGGTGACGTCGGCGTAGCACTTCGGCGGCTCGATCTGGACCGCGAGCTTCGCCTCGGCGTTCGCCTTGACAGCGGCGTTCACCTTGGCCGAGACCGCGTTGCAGACCTTCTCGGCGCCCTTGCCGCCGCCCGCGTCGGCCTTGAGGTCGGCGTCGCTCATGCCGAGATCCTTGCCGAGCTTGCCGCACGAGGCGATGAGGTCCGCCTCCATGTCCACCGTGAGCTTGTCGAGCGAGGCCGCGGCCTCCAGGAAGCCCTTGATCTTGCCCTGGACATCGGCGCCGCCCTCGAACTTGAGGTCGGCAATGCCGCCGTTCTTCAGCTCCTCGCAGCCGCCCGCGGCGGACGCCAGGTCACCGGCGGGCCCGGGCAGGCTGTCAGCGCCGGGGATCCCCTTGCCACCACAGTTCACGAGGAGAGGCGAAGCCAGCCCGAGCAGGGCCACGGGCATCGCAAACAACTTCCATCGATTGACGCTCATCTCTGAAACCCTCCGGCACCTCGATGGGTACCCCTTGGGGCGCGGACCCTACACCAACGACCGCGACCTTGAAAGCCGGGACAGCCGCGATCCTGCGCGGCCGTCGCTCGCAATGCCGAGCAGCCCCCGCACTCCGGGCCCCAGCGATAGAGCGCCCTATTGCCCCAAGTCACGATGGCTGTAAAGAAACAAGCGGAGAGCGCCGAGCGGCGAACTCCGTTGACACCGGTGGACGCCGCGTGATGTCGACCGCCGCGGCGCTCCCCCCGGCGCGCCGCTACTCGTCGTCGTCGAAGGGGAGGGGGAGCTGCGCGAGCGGGCGCGCGCCGACCGTGGGCCCGCCCTTCTTCTCGAAGAGCGCCTGCTCGCGCGCGATGTCGGTCTCGACGAGCTCCTGGTTGTCGTAGGCGAACGCGAGCGCGTCGAGCACGCGCGCGGGCCCGAGGTTCGGGTAGCGCTTGAGCAGCGTCTCGACCGACGCGCCGCCGCGGTGCCACGCCCAGAGCCGCCGGACCGGGACGCGCGATCCGGCGACGTGCGGGCTGCCGGCGAGCACCTGGGTGTCGCACCGAACGTGAGGGTGGGGAACGCGGATTCGCGGGAGCACCGGCGCGGCCATCGCGCTGCGGAGCCTAGTACCGGTCGCGATCGGATGGAAGGGCGCCGCGAGCCGGCGGGCACGCTCGGCGCCGCCCGGCGCTCCGCCCGCACGCCCGCGCGTCGTTGTCGTCAGAGGCGTCGTGGCGCGCCGTTCGGCCTTCCGCCGGCGCGATCGGAGCTAGCCTACGCCGCGGAGGCGCGCGAGCATCGTGCCCGTCGTCACCGACCGGAGCTCATCCACCATGACCCAAGCCGAGAAGAACCCGCTTCGCGAAGGAATGCCCGAGGAGCGAACCGCCTCGCCGGCGGCGCTCGTCATCTTTGGCGCCTCGGGCGACCTGACCCGGCGCAAGCTGCTGCCCGCGGTCTACAACCTGGCGCTCAGCCGGCTCCTGACCGGCGGCTTCGCCGTGGTCGGCGTGGCGCGGCGTCCGAAACCGGATTTCGCCCAGGAGATGCGCGAGGCGGTCGGGAAGTACTCGCGGCGCCCGCTCGAGGAGGCCGCCTGGAGCGAGCTGGAGAAGGGCATCAGCTACGTCCAGGGGGCGTTCGACGAGCCCGAGACCTACACGCGGCTCGCCGCGGAGCTCGAGCGGCTCGACGCCGAGCGCGGCACCCGCAAGAACCGGGTCTTCTACCTGGCCGTCGCGCCCGACCAGTTCGCGCCCATCGTGCGCGGCCTGCGCGCGGCGAACCTCGTCGCGCCGCCGTCGCACGAGAAGGACGCGCCGTTCCAGCACGTGGTCGTCGAGAAGCCGTTCGGCGAGGACCTGGCGAGCGCCCGCACCCTCAACCGCGACCTGCTCGCCCACCTCGCCGAGTCGCAGATCTACCGGATCGACCACTACCTCGGGAAGGAGACGGTCCAGAACCTCCTCGTCCTCCGGTACGGCAACACGATCTTCGAGCCGCTCTGGTCGCGGCAGCACGTCGATCACGTGCAGATCACGGTGGCCGAGGAGATCGGCGTCGAGGGCCGCGGCAAGTTCTACGAGAAGGTCGGCATCACGCGGGACATCGTGCAGAACCACGCGCTCCAGCTGCTCACGCTGGTCGCGATGGAGCCGCCGTCGTCGTGGGACGCGGACGCGGTGCGCGACGAGAAGGTGAAGGTGCTGCGGACGCTCCGGCCGATCGAGGGGTCGGACGTGCTGTCGTCGACGGTACGTGGCCAGTACGCGCCCGGCATGGTGCGCGGCGAGAAGGTCCCCGGCTACACCGAGGAGCCCGACGTGGCGAAGGACTCGAAGACCGAGACCTACGTCGCGATGAAGCTCCACCTGGACAGCTGGCGCTGGGGCGGCGTGCCGTTTTACCTGCGCGCCGGCAAGCGGCTGGCGAAGCGGGTGGCCGAGGTGGTGCTGCATTTCAAGCCGCTGCCGCACGGCCTGTTCAAGGGCGCCCCCGGCGCCACCGACGAGCCGAACGCGCTCGTGATGCGCCTCCAGCCCGACGAGGGCATCTCGCTCCGGTTCGCGGCGAAGATCCCTGGCAGCGGCATCGCGATCCGCGGCGTGACGATGGACTTCCGGTACGGCGCGGCGTTCGGCTCCAGCACGCCCGAGGCCTACGAGCGGCTCCTGCTCGACGCGCTGCGCGGCGACGCCACGCTGTTCACGCGCGCCGACGAGGTCGAGGCGCAGTGGGGCTTCGTCGATCCGATCTTCGAGGGGTGGGGGACGCAGAACGCGCCGATCGCGCGCTACGCCGCGGGCACCTGGGGCCCGCCGGAGGCCGACGCCCTGGTCGAGCCGACGGCCGATCCGTGCGGCTCGCGCGGCGACCGCAAGCCCTCGGAGCGGGCCTGGAGGCGGCCGTGAGCGCGGAGCGCATCGCCGCGGTGATCAAGCGGGTCGAGGCGGAGCTCGCCGAGTTCTGGTCGGCGCCCGACGAGTCGCGGCCGGAGCCGGCCCCGAAGACGCGCGCGTCGACGATGAACTTCGTCGCGGTGGGCAGCCGCGCCGAGGTCGAGCGCCTGAAGGAGCAGGCCGAGGAGCTCGCCGAGACGCACGCGGGCCGGACGCTGCTCATCACGCTCGACGACCGGCTCGATCCGCTGAGCGTCCAGGCCGACTGGTCGGCCACGTGCCGCCGCGCCGGGGAGGTGCCGATCTGCTACGACCGCGTGGAGCTGACGTTCGGGGTGGCCGCCGCCGAGCGCGTCGCGTCGGTGGTGAGCGCGCTGACGATCTCCGACGTGGCCGTGATCGTCGAGCTCGCGCCGGGCGCGCCGAACGTGCTCGGCGACGCGCTCGCGCCGATCTGCGATCGGCTTGTGTTCGACTCGGCCGAGACGTGCATCGAGCGCATCGCGGAGGTGGCGCGCGAGACGAGGGCGCCGCTCGCGGACCGGGCGTATGTGCGGACGTTCTCGTTCCGCGAGCTCGTGGCCCGGTTCTTCGACGACATGCCGGAGGCGTGCCGCGCGATCCGGCGGGTGGAGATCGCGCGCAGCGCGGGGTCGAAGCCGGATCCGGCGGCGCTGTTCCTCGGCTGGATGGGCTCGCGGCTCGGATGGACGTTCGTCTCGCGTGGGCCGGGGCAATCCGGCGGAGCCGGCGTGGTCGGCCGCGCCCGCGCGGCGGACGGCGCGCCGATCGAGATCGCGCTGGTCGACGGGCCGCCGGCGGAGGAGCAGGCGTGGCGGCGGATCGACGGCGTGCGCCTCTGGACGTCGCTGCGCGGTGAGCCGCTCGCGCTCGGGTGCGTGCGGCTCGACAAGGCGCCCGCCACGGTGCGGTGGACGATGGAGGGGGCGCGGTCGGCCGAGCACCTCCACCCGCTCGGCTACCGCGACGAGACGTGGGTGCTGACGAAGACGATCGACTCGCTGGAGGGCGATCGGCTGCTGCGCGAGGCGGTGCTCGCCGCCGCGGCGTGGAGCGCCCTCTGAGCAGGCCCGGAGCAGAAGTAGATGAGGAGGACCGAGATGAACGGTGGTGGTGAGGAGACGTGCGTCGCGGCGGACGCGGCGGAGCTCGCGCGCCTCGGGGCGGAGCTCATGGCGCGCGCGATCTCGGCGGCGATCGAGGCGCGCGGCGTCGCGCGGATCGCGCTGTCCGGCGGGAGCACGCCGTCGGATGCGTACCAGCGGCTCGCGGCGCTGTCGCTCCCGTGGGCGCAGACCGAGTGGTTCTGGGTGGACGAGCGCGCGGTCGCGCCCGACCATCCCCGCTCGAACTACGGCGCCGCGCGCCGGGATCTCGCGGCGGCGCGCATCCCGGACGAGCGCTTCTTCCGGATGGAGGGGGAGGCGCCCGATCTCGCCGGGGCCGCGGCGCGCTACGAGCAGCTCCTGCGCGCGCGCTTCGGGGTCGCGTCCGCGGTGGCGTTCGACCTGATGACGCTGGGGATCGGCGACGACGCGCACACGGCGTCGCTCTTCCCCGGGACGGGCGCGGTCGGCATCGACGATCGCCTGGTGGCCGCGATCCCGGCGCAGCCGGACAAGGGGCTGGAGCCGCGGCTCACGCTGACGGCCCCGGTGATCCGCGAGGCGCGGTTGAAGCTGCTCCTCGCGCGCGGGGCGAGCAAGCGCGCGGTCCTGGAGCAGGCGGCGCGGACGGGGCCGGCCGACGAGGTGCCGGCGCGCGTCGTGCGCGGCGGGGCCGGACGCCTCGTCTGGCTGCTCGACGCGGCGGCGGCGCCGGCCGGGTAGGCAGCGCCCGGGCTCGCCCGGCGCTTGCGCTCAGGGCTTCCTGGACGACGCGCCGGGCCGGGGCGCCCCGTCGGTCTGCGCGGCGAGCTCCTTCGCGAAGGTGAGCGCGCCCCGGACGCCGACGAGGGGATCGGTGACCACCGCGACGGGCACCCCCTCGAGGAGCGACGCGAGGCGGCCCTTCTTCAGGAAGGACTTCATGAACAGCTCGCGCCGGGCGGTGACGAGGTTCCTCGCGATGTTGCCGAGGACGAAGACCCCGCCGAGCGCGAGCTCGCGCAGGGCGAGGTTGCCCGCCTCGGCGCCGTAGATCTCGACGAACAGGTCGACCGCGCGCGCGGCGGGCCGGAACGCGCGCGCGAGCCCGAGCTCGGAGATCGCCGCGTTGCGGTCGCCCTCGGCGAGGCGGCGCTCGATCGCGCGCGGCACGCGGGCGGCGCGGGCGGCGAAGAAGTCGAAGAGGGCGCCGAGCCCGTCGCCCGAGAGGACCCGCTCGTAGCTCACGTGATCCGGGTACCGCTCGGCGAGGAACTGCCACACCTCGATCTCGAGGGCGGAGCGCGGGGCGAAGTCGGCGTGACCTCCCTCGGTCGGGAGCGTCAGGTGGCGGGCGCCGTCCCAGATGAGCCGGGCCTCGCCGAGCCCGGTGCCGGCGGCGATGACGGCCAGGTTGTTCCCCTTCGGCCGCGGCCGGTGCTCGGTGAGCGGCGTGATGGCGGCGCGGGGGATGTGCAGGCAGCCCCGGGCGCCGACCACGAGGTCGTTCACGAGCAGGACGCGCGCGACCTTGAGCCGGCGCGACAGCTCGCGCTCCGCGAGGCGCCAGGGCAGGTTCGTGACGGTGGCGGCGTGGTCCTTGATGGGGCCGGCGACGCCGAGCACGGCGACCGCGGGGTGGGGCGCGTCGCTGCGGACGAGGAAGGGGAGGGCGATCTCCTCGAAGCTCGCGTGCTCGCGGCTGCGGAAGACCGCCTCCGAGAGCGGCTTGCCGCCGGAGACGTCGTAGAGCGCGAGCCGGGTGTTCGTGCCTCCGATGTCGCCGACGAGCAGCGACGGGGCCACGGTTTTCTTGGTCCTTGCCACGCGGGCGCCCTGCCAGCGCCCTGCGTCGGCGGCAAGGCGATCCGTCATCGGGCGAGCGCGGCCGAGGCGATCGTCTCGAGCGGCCCTCGGGCCTCGAGCGATCGCACCGGCGCCGGCGCCCCGTGGTTCACGAGGCCCCTCGACGATGTCCCGCCTTGACCGGGGCCCCGCCTCCGGTCGAGAGTGCCGGCGTGCAGCGGCTGTTCCCCGCGCTCCTGGTCGCGCTTGCCGGCCTCGTCTCTCCCGCCGGCCCAGCGTTCGCCGAGGCGGCGCCGGGCGCGCTCGCGCAGCTCTCGCCGTCGCCTGCGCCCGCGCAGCTCGCGCAGGGCGCGCCCGCGCCGCCGTCGCAGCAGCGCGCGCCGCCGCCGCCGCCGCGCGCGCCGGTGACGCCGCCGCTGCGCGCGCCCGCGCCGGTCGTCTCCGCGCCGCCATCCGCCACGCAGGTCGCGCCGCGATCCGGGCAGGTCACGCCGGCGCCGCCCGCGCCGGCCACCTCCGCGCCGCCGGCGCAGCTCGCGCCGGCGTCGGCGTCGGCGCGAGCTGCGCCCACGCAGGCCGCGTCGGCGCCGCCCGCGCCGGTCACCTCCGCGCCGCCGGCGCAGCTCGCGCCCGCTCAGGTCGCCTCCGCGCCGGCGCAGCTCGCGCCCGCGCCGGAGTCCGCCGAGGCCGCGTCGGAGGCGGCGGCGCAGCTCGCGCCCGCGCCGCCTCCGCCCGTGCAGCCGCCGCTCGTGCACGTCGCGCCGTCGCCCGCGCCGGCCCCGTCGCCGGTCGCGCAGGTCGTGCTGGCGCCCGCGCGACCGGCGCCGCCCGCGCCCGCGCCGCCAGCTTCGAGCGCTGACCCGGGCGAGCCGCCCGCGCCCGACCCCCAGCCACCGCCTCCGACGGCCGAGCAGCCCGAGGCGCGCGTCGAGCTGCTCGGCCGCACGGTGTTCGCCGTCCGTGTGCACCGGGGCAGCCTCTCTCCTCCGGAGCGCGCCCGCGAGGCGGCGAAGGTGCTGGAGCGCGCCGCCCAGGAGAAGCAGGTCCCCGAGGTCCGCGTCGACGAGCAGGCGGGCGTGGCGATCGTCTACGTCGGCGAGAGCCCGCTCATCCACCTCGGGCCCGAGGACGCCGTCGTGGCGGGCAACGCCACGGTCTCCGTGCACGCCGCCGCGGTCGCCGCCACGGTGCGCGACGTCCTCGCCAAGGAGCACAGCCGGAGCCGCCTCGCGACGAGCGTGTTCTCGTTCTCGCTGCTCATCTTCTCGGGGCTGATCGCGCTGCTCCTGCTCCGCAAGGTCGGCGAGCTCGTCGAGCGGGCGCGCGCCTGGGTCGCCGAGCATCCGGAGCGGCTCCCGGCGCTGCACGTCCGTGGCATCGAGATGCTCCGGCCCGCCGCGTCCCAGGGCGCGCTCTCGGTCGCGCTCGGCGCCGCCGGCATCCTCGTCCGGGTGGGCATCGCCTACATCTGGATCCTCTTCGCGCTCTCCCTGTTCGAGTCCACGCGCAACTACAGCCAGAAGCTCACCGGCTTCGTGCTCGCGCCGATGTCGGATCTCATGGGGCGCATCGCGCGGAGCGTCCCCGTGCTCGTGCTCGCGATCCTCGCGACGCTCGCGGTCATCGTCGTCATCCGCTTCGTGGGGCTGTTCTTCGGGAGCGTCAGCCGGGGCGAGACGTCGCTCGGGTGGCTCCCCTCCGACCTGGCGGTCGCGACCGGGGTCCTCGTCCGCTTCGGCATCCTCGTGGCCGCGCTGCTCCTCGCGGCGCCGCTCATCACGGGCACCGACGAGGGGGCGATCACGCGGGTCGGCTTCGTGGTGCTCGCGTCGGCCGGGCTCGCCGCCACGCCGCTCATCGCCTCGGCGGCCGTCGGCCTCTCGGTCATCTTCGGGCGGCGCCTGCGCGTCGGCGACGTCGCCGACGTGGGCGGCCGGTCCGGGCGGGTCCGCGAGCTGACGCTGCTCGAGGCGCGCCTCGAGGACGAGGACGGGTGCGTCGTGCGCGTGCCCCACCTGCTCAGCCTGTTCCATCCGACGCGCGTCCGCGGCCGGCCTCCCCTCGTGGCCCTCGAGATCAGCGTCGACCCCTCCGCCGATCTCGAGCGGGTGCGCGAGCTGCTCCTGAAGACGGGCTCGGGCCTCGGCAGCCGCGCCCGCGCCGTGCTCGTCGCGATCGACGACGGGGGCGCGCACTTCCGGGCCACGATGGCCTGCGACGGCGACGACGTGCGCAGCCGCTGGCTCACCGCCGTGGCGCAGGCGCTGCTCGCCGCGGGCATCCCGCTCGGGCGCGCGCCTGTGCCCTCCGGCGCCGCGCCGCGCAGCGCGCCGCGGGACCGGGGCGCGGCCTCGTGAACGCCATCTGGCTGCTGATGGGGCTCCTCGTGCTGTCGTACCTCGGCAGCTCGCTCGTCAGCGGCCGCGTGCTGCGGGGCATCGGCCTCCCCTCGGGCGCCGAGTACGTGGTGCTCGGCTTCGTGCTCGGGCCCTCGGCGCTCGGGCTGCTCGAGCCCTCGTCGCTCGCCGCGTTCGAGCCCGTGGCGGGCGTCGCGCTCGGCTGGCTCGCGATGGTCGTCGGCCTCGATTTCGGCTTCGTCGGCAACCGCCGTGTCCGTCCGTCGCGCATGGCGCTCGGCGTGCTGATGAGCCTCTTGACCGGCGGCGCGGTGGCCGCCGCGGTGTGGTTCGCGGCGGCCCGCGGCGCGCCGTCGCTGGAGCCCGGCGACCGGGTGCTGCTCGCGGCGGGCGTGGGCGCCGTCTCCGCCGAGACGACGCGGCACGCCGTGCTCTGGGTCACGCAGCGCTACAGCGCGAGCGGCAGGCTCTCGGACCTCATCGCCGACATCGCCGACTGCGACGACCTCGGGCCGCTGCTCATGATGGGCGGCGCGTTCGCGCTCGTCCCGCAGGCGACGGGCCACTGGCCGCTCCCGTTCTGGGGGTGGACGATCGTCACGGCGCTCATCGGCGTGGTGCTCGGGCTCGTCGCGGTCGTGCTCCTCGGCAGCGATTTCCGCCTGATCCAGAGCTGGGGCGTGCTGCTCGGCACGTCGCTGCTGACGATCGGCACGAGCGCCCGGGTCGGCCTGTCGCCGCTCTTCGCGACGTTCGCGATGGGCGTGACCATCGCCGCGATCTCCCGGCACCGCGAGGAGATCGTCGCGATGGTCGCGCCGACCGAGCGGCCGGTCATCCTGCCGGCGCTGCTGCTCGCGGGCGCGTACGTGAGCCCGAAGGCGGCGCCGTTCCTGCCCTGGATCGTGGCGATCGCGCTCGCGGCGCGGGTCGCTGGCAAGCTCGGGACGGGCCTCGTCTTCCGGGTCATGTCGCCGGACGCTCGCGGCACGTCGCCGTGGCTCGGCCTGGGGCTGCTCTCGTCCGGCGCGGTGGCCATGAGCGTCGGCCTCGCCTTCGCGCTGCGCTTTCCGGGCCCGGTCGGGCACACGGTCCTCTTCGCCGCGGCGGCCGCGGCCGTGTTCGGCGAGGTCGTCGGGCCGCAGGCGCTGCGCGCCACGCTCCGCAAGGCCGGCGAGCTCGCCGTGCCCGAGCGGGAGTCGCTCTTCTTCGGCCGCGGGCTGGCCCGCGCCGCGCGAGGCGCCCCGCTGGGCGACGGGGATGCCCCGCCGTCGTCTGCGGCCAGGCGGGGGGAGGGGTAGGAGGTGTCACCGTGAGCGCTGCAGCACTTCCTGACGCTGGGCCCGTTTCGCCCGCCGGGCCCGCCGCGCCCGCCGGGCCTGCCGAGCCACAAGGCGCGCCTGCGGCCCGCCATCACGGGTCGGCCCCCAAGGGGCCGCTGAACCACCTCACGCACGCGGTCGCGCTGGTGATCCTGTTCGGGGTGCTCTACGCGACGACGCGCGCGGTCCCGCACGACCACGGGCTGGCGGGCACCATCGCCTCGATCGGCTTCCTCCTGCTCGCCGGCACGCTCGCGAGCGAGCTCGTCGAGCCGCTCCGCCTGCCGCACCTCTCGGGCTACATCCTCGCGGGCGTCATCGCGGGGCCGCACGTCCTCAAGCTCGTCGATCACCACGCCGTCGAGGAGATCTCCCGGGTCAACACGCTGGCGCTGGCGCTCATCGCGCTCGCCGGCGGGGCCGAGCTCCGGATCGAGATCGTCAAGAAGAGCCTGAAGAGCCTCCTCTTGCACAACGTCGTCCAGACCGTCCTCGTCTTCGTGGCGATGACCGGCGTGTTCTACGCCGCGCGCTCGCTCGTCCCGTTCGCCGCCGATCTCTCGACGACCGCGGCGCTCGGCGTGGCGATCCTCTGGGGCGTGATCTCGGTCACCCGCAGCCCTTCGGCCGTGCTCGGCATCCTCTCGCAGACGCGCGCGACGGGGCCTGTCGCGATGAACACGCTCGCGTTCGTGATGACGTCGGACATCGTCGTCATCGTCGTGACGGCGATCGCGCTCTCCACGGTGCGGCCGCTCATCGAGCCGGGCACGACGATGTCCATGCACGAGATCGAGCTGCTCGGGCGCGAGATCCTCGGGAGTATCTCGATCGGCACGACCCTCGGGCTCGCGCTCGCGGCCTACATGCGGCTCATCGGCCGGCAGCTGATCCTTGTGTTCGTGGCGCTCGGCTTCGGCGCCACGGAGGTGCTGCGTTACCTCCGCTTCGACGCGCTGCTCGTGTTCGTGGTCGCCGGGTTCGTCGTCGCGAACCTGTCGAAGCAGGGCGAGAAGCTGGTGCACGCCGTCGAGGACGCCGCGAGCGTGGTGTTCGTGCTGTTCTTCGCGACCGCGGGCGCGCACCTCGACTTGCCGCTGCTCCGGCTGATGTGGCCTGTCGCGCTGCTCTTCGGCGTGTCGCGCGCCCTCGTGACGTTCGTGGCGAGCCGGATCGGCAACCGGCTCGCGGACGACCCGCCGGTGCTCCGGAAGTGGGCCTGGTGCGGGCTGGTGTCGCAGGCCGGGCTCACGCTGGGCATCAGCCTGACGATCGAGCGCGCGTTCCCGAGCCTGGGCGCCGGCTTCCGCGCGCTCGTCGTGGGGTGCGTGGCGCTGAACGAGGTGGTCGGTCCGATCCTCTTCAAATACGCGCTCGACCGCGCCGGCGAGACGGCCGTCGAGGCCTCGCGCGGGTCGCTGCCGAACATCGGGCGCCACGGGTGATCTGCGGCCGGCTCACGGGGTGAACCGGAGCGAGTAGCTCACCACGGTGGGGCCTTTCCTCGGCTTGAGGAAGTCGATCTGCTCGAAGACGCCGACGACGCACGTCGTGAACGCCTCGCCCTTGAGCGCCGTCCGTGGCTTGCGCACCTCGGCCTTGCCGCCGTCCTTCTCGATGCGCAGGTCGATCCCGAAGTCGCCGGCCTTCGCCGGGTCCTCCGCGAGCGCGAAGCAGCGGCGGAAGTCGTCGAAGTGGGGGGCGACCGAGCGCTTGATCGGCTCCTTGGTGAAGTCGTCGTGCGGCCCGCCGCCGATGTGCATGCCGATGTTCGCGACCTTCACCTTCGGCAGCGGCGCGGCGTCGGCCGGGGCCACCGGGTCGGCCGCGGCGCTGGCGGTGGGGGCGGCGGGCGCGGCGGAGGCTGCGGCGCTCGCCCCGGGCGCGGCAGAGGCCGTGGGAGCTGCGCTCGCGGCTGCGGAGGGCGGCGGCGGCGCGGCGCTCGGGGGCGCGGATTGCGTCGCCGCAGTCGGGGGCGCGACGCTGCGGTCGGTGCGCTCGCTCGGGGGCGTGGTGCGGGGCGAGCAGCCTGCTGCCGCGGCGGCGAAGGCGAGGGGAGCAGAGAGCGCGAGGAGGAACGGAGCGGGACGGCGCATGATGGCGCGCGAATCTACTGCGGCTCGCGGCGATCCAGGAAGCGCGGACGGCGCGGTGCGCCTTGGCGCCTTTGCGTTTTTTCTGTTCTCTCTCTACTGCCCCGTCGCCTCCCGCCGCTTCCGCACCGCGTCGTTGTGCTCGTCCAGGCTCTCGCTGAACCTGTGGCGACCCCCGCCGGCCGCCACGAAGTAGAGGTACCTCGTCGCCGCCGGCGCGAGCACGGCCGCGATCGACGGCGCCCCTGGGTTGGCGATCGGCCCGGGCGGCAGCCCCGGGTGCGCGTAGGTGCTGTAGCGGTTCCTCGGGTCGCGCACCACGGCGGGCGTGGGCTTGCCGCCCCACTCGGCGCACGACGGCGCGTGCTCGGGCCACGCGACGCAGCCGTAGAGCGCCGTCGCGTCGGACTGCAGCCGCCGCGAGCGGAACGCAGGATCGAGGAGCCGGTTCAGGAACACGCTCGCGATGAGCGGCCGCTCCTCCGCGACGACCGCCTCCTTCTCGACGATGGAGGCGAGCGTCAGCACCTCGCGGCGACCCCAGCCGAGCGTCGCCTGGAGCGCGGCGAGCCCGTCCTTGCTCTCGCCCGCGAGCGCGCTCCAGCGCCGGTCGGACTCGGCGACGAGGCGCTTCGCGACCTCGCGCGCGTCGGTGTCCAGCGCGAGCTCGTACGTCGCCGGAAAGAGGTACCCCTCCGCGCTCTCGGCCCCCACGGCGCCGCCGCGCTCGATGCCGAGCGCGTCCAGGAACGCGCCGTCCGCGGTCGCGGCGAGGAACGTCTTCCTGCCGGCGACGTGCAGCTTCTCCAGCCGGGCCGCGACGTCGAAGCGGTTCCAGCCCTCGGGGATCGTGACCTTCGCCGTGGGACGCCCCTCCGCGCGCGTGAGCAGCTGCCGCAGCTCCCGCGGCGTCGCGCCCTCGAAGAGCAGGTGCGGGCCCGGCACGAACCCCTCGGTGCCGCCGGTGGCGCCGAGGTACAGCGCCATCGCGCGCTCGCTCTCCACGAGCCCCTCGGCCCAGAGGAGCGAGGCCGCCTCGCCCGCGTCGAGCCCCTCCGGCCAGTTGATCTCCACGACGCGCCCCCGGTCCGGGGCCCTCATGCGACCGAAGCCGATCATCAGCGCGAACAGCGCCGCGCCCGCCGCCGCGAGCGCGCCCGCGAGCCCGAGGAGCAGCGCCCGCCCGCGCTTCGGCCAGGGCCGCGCCGGGCGCCGCGACGCCGGCGCGCGCTGCCCCGCGCCGCGCGCGCGCCGCGCAGGGGTGGTCTTCCGGGTCGACGGCGAGGGCTCGCGCGGGGGCGAGCCCTGCGCGCCGTCGCCACCCGTCCTTCGGTTTCCCGGCCGGCTCGCCTTAGGTCGAACGCCCACCGCCGGGAGTCAAAACCCGAAAGCCCGACCCGCGTCAACGCCCGGACTGCGGCGCGCGCGGCTGGCCGGCGCCGGCGTTCTCCACGCCGCCGCCGCCGCCCGCCCCGGGCCGCGCGTCAGCGGGCGAGATCGAAGGCGTCCGCCTCGTTGCGGCGGACGGCGGCCTTGCCCTCGCGGGACTTCGCCGGGGCCGGCAGCGCCGCCGGGGCCTGCGCGAAGCCGCCCGGCTTCGCGGGGGCGGCCGGCGGCGGCGTGGCGAAGCCCGTGTCGGCCCGCTCCAGCGCGGCGAGCTGGCCCTCGAAATCGGACGCCACGTCCTTCGCGCGGCTCGTCGGCGCGCTGCGCTTCGCCTTGTCGGCCGCGCTCCGCAGCGACCGCTGCTGCGCGTCGAGCTTGCTGCGCGCCTCGTCGAGCCGACCCTGCTCGAACAGGAAGTTGGCCTGCTTCAGCGTCGCCGCCGTCTCGCTGCGCTGCACGCGCCCCGCGACGAGCGCGTCGAGCTCGCTCGCGTCGGCGTCGCGGTCCGCGATCGCGACGCCGAGCGTGCCCTCGCACCGGGCGTCGGTCTTCGCGACGAGGTCCCGGTAAGCGAGGCCGACGTCGGCGATCCGAGACTCGCCGCGCCCGTCGCCGCCGAGGCCGTCGAGGCGCACCTTGAGCAGCACCGTCTTCACCTCCGCCGCCGCGAACGCGCCGAGCGGCACGATGACCTGGTCGCCGGCCCGTCGGAACGAGCGATCGAAGACCCGATCGAGCGTGACGCCGGGCGCGAGAGCGATCGCGAGCTCCGCGCCGTTCGCGATGGTGGCGGTGAGCTGCTCGGCCTCCGCCTCGAAGATGCGCGCGAGCGCGGCGTCGTTCTCGACGAAGTAGTGCCGGCCGTTCGAGTCGAGCGCGATCGCCGACAGGATCTTCTCGTTGTAGTCGACGTCGACCCCGATGGTCGTGATGCTCACGCCGCGATCGCGCGCCCGCTGCGCCATCGCGCGGAAGCCGGGGAGGTCGCGGACCCCGTGGTTGGCGTCGCCGTCGCTGAGGACGAGCATCCGGCTCACGCCGCCGCCCGTCTGTCCGAGCAGCGAGAGGCCCTCCTCGATGCCGCAGGAGATGCACGTGTCGCCGCCGAGCGAGATGCCGCGGACGCCCGCGAGGATGCGGCCGCGCGTGTCCGGCCCGACGGTCGTGGGCGGGACGACCACGGTCGTCCTCGTGTCGAAGGTGACCACCGACACGACGTCGCCGTCGTTCATGCGGCTCACGGCGGTCGTCGCCGCCTGGACGGCGTTGGCGAGGCGGGTGCCCTTCATCGAGCCGGAGCGATCGATGACCAGCGAGAGGCTCGCCTGCGCCTGCGTCTTCGTGGGCGACCCGTCGCTGCGGACCTCGAAGCTCAGGAACGTCTCCTGCGCCGAGCGGGGGAGGCGGGCGTGACCGACGCGCCCCTCCAGCATCAGCCTGGATCCGGCGGTGAAGCGGCTCGGGTCGACCGCGGCCACGGCGCCGCCCGCCACCTCCGGGACCACGCGGGGCGGCTCGGCGGTCACCTCGGTGGCCACCTCCGTCGCGTCCCGGCCCCCGGACGGGGCGAGCGAGTAGACCGAGAGGCTCGTGAACATCATGCCGAGGGCGGAGAACAGGGCGACATGGGTCGGCTTCATGGCTCCTCCAGAGAACTGCCTGCGCCCCTCGATCTTACGCCCTTACGCCGGGCTCACGGCGGCGGGACCGCAGGCGTGAGCCCTTCTACGTCGTCGGGCCCGGAACGATCTGACGGCTCCACGGTCGGCCGGATCCCGGCGGCGCGGAGGGCGCTCCAGGGCGGGATGCTCCCGATGAGGACGAGCACGGCGTCGCAGGGGTGCGCCATCGCCCCCGACGGCGAGGCGAGGGTCGCCACGAGCGCGCCGCGCGGATCTCCGGCGAGCGCGGCGACGTCGGTCTCGAACCGGAGCGAGAGGCGGGACGCGGCTGCAAGTCGTCGTATCTCCTCGATATTTCGCGTCTTCCCGCGCCTGAACCCGCCGCCGCGATAGACGACGGTGACCTCGGTGGCCGGCTGGCGGGACAGCGCGATGGCGGCCTCCATGGCGACGTCGCCGAGCCCGACGATCAGCACCCGGCTGCCGGCGAGGCTCCGCGCATCGGCGAGGTGGTAGTACACGCGTCCCTCCACCTCGGGGGACAGCGCGCACGGAAGGCGGCGCGGCGAGCCGCGCTGGCCGAGGGCGAGCAGCACGCGTCGCGCCCGGCGCTCGGTGCGCGGCCCGCCGTCGCGCGGCTCGGTGACGACGACGAAGCCTGGCGGGGCCTCGCCGGCGGAGCGCGTGTCGTCGCGCGTGTCGCCGGAGCCGAGGCGCGTGACCGACACCATCCGGGTATCTTGCAGGATGGGGAGCCGCTCCTTGCGCACGATGCGGAGCCAGTGGGAGAGGAGCTCCTCCTTTGTCGACTCCTTCAGCCACAGCTTCCCGGTCATGGGCAGGTCGAGCGGCTGATCGAAGACCAGCTTGCCGCGCGGGAAGCTCTGGATGCTCTGCGCCACGCTGCCCTGCTCGATCACCTCGAACGAGAGGCCGAGCTCCTTGGCGCGCAGCGCGGCGCTGATCCCGGCGGGCCCGGCGCCGACGATGATCAGATCGAGCCCGGGGCCGCGCGGACCGGCCTGCCGCAGGTCCTCCGCGACGCGCGTCGCCGCGTGCGCGCCCTGGTGGATGGCGTTCTTGATGAGGGGGAGGCCGGTGACGTCGCCGGCGAGGTACAGGCCCGGCACGTCGAGGCTCCCGAGGTCGTCGCCGAGGCGCGGGCGATCGGCGATGGGCGCGCCGCCCTCGATGGTGAGCGACCCGTTGGGGCAGCGCTGCTCGCACAGGGTGAGGCCGCAGCACGCCTCGGGGCGGGCCACGACGGCGACGTACCGCTCGATGGCGAGCACGTCGTACGGGCACGCGTCGACGCACGCGTAGCAGCCGAGGCAGGTGGTCGTGTCGATGCGGGGAAGGCGCACGCGCGCCGCGGGGCGCAGCATCGCCTCGGCGGCCGAGGCCGCCTCGGCGGCCGAGGCGTCGCGCGAAGGCCGCCGCGCGCGCCGCGCGTGGACGCCGCGGGTGCCCGCAAACGCGAGGGCGGCGGCGGCGAGGCCGGCGCCCATCCAGAGCAGCGCGCGGCCGGGGGGCAGCGCGCTGCCGGGGGGAGCGTTCCCGTGGGGCGCCGCGCCCGTCACGACCGGCAAGGCCGCGGCGGCGTCGCGCGCCGCGTCCCACGCGAGGGCGCGGTCCTCGGTGTGCTGGCCGCTGCAGACGCCGCTGCTGCTGCGGCCGCCGCTGCTGCTGCCGCGGTCGGCGCGGAGGATGGCGGCGTCCTCGGGGAGGGCGGGGCGGTGCTCGTCGAAGCAGGTGATCGGCCGGGCGTCGCCGAGCGGCGCCTGCGCCGCCACGAGGCAGCGCGCGATCGGGTCGCGCGGCGCGGCGAGGTCGTGGCACGGCGTGCAGCTCCCGGCGGTGACGATCGCGACGGTGGTCGGCTGGCTCGGGCGGAAGGCCGTTGGCGGGAGCTCCACCTCGACGCCCGGCGCGAAGCGCGCCGGCGGCCTCGAGGGGTCGAACACGACGCCCTGGTCTCCGCGGTGGATCGGGTGGCATGTGGCGCAGCCCAGCGCGCCGCTCGCGAGCAGCTGCGCGTGGCTCCTGCGGGTGGACCCGTGGTCGCCGTGGCACCCCGCGCAGGCCTGGTCCAGGCGCGCGCCCGCGGCGGCTTCGCGCGGGGCGGCGGCTTCGCGCGGCGCGCCCGCTTCGCGCGGTGCGGCGGCGCCGCGCGGCGCGGCCGCTTCGCGCGGGGCGGAGGGCGCCTGCTCGACGTGGCACGACGCGCACGCGAGCTGCGCGCGCGTGTGGGGCAGCGAGAGCGGCCCCGGCGCCGCGTGCCCCCCCGGCGGCGGGAAGAGCAGCGCCGCCGCGCCGGTCGCGACGGCGCCGGCCAGCGTGGCCGGCAGCACGCCGCGGAAGCGGGTGACGTCGGAGGTCGACTCGGCGCGGCGCGCGGCGCGTCCGCGGACGACCTCCCGCGGCTGGGCGGCGCGCTGGCGTGGATCCGACAGGTCGGCGCGGTAGAGCGTCCTCGATGGGTCGGGCGAGCGCGGCGCCTCCTCCGCGGCGCCGCCGGACGGCGCCTCCGTCCCGCTCCCCCGGCCGCTCGGGCTAGAGGATCGTGACATTCAGTCGATAGAAGAAGGTCGCGTCGGGGACGAGCTCTGCGGCCCTGACCCTCACATGGTAGGTGCCCTCGGCCAGGTCGGTGACCGACGCGGAGGAGCAATAGCCGAGCCCCGAGTCCTCGTCCGATGCGAGCACGGCGGCCCCGTCGTCGCCCAGGATCTCGATGTAGCTGTCGAGCCGCCCGGTCATGCAGGCCTCGGTGCCGTTGTCGCTGACGGTCGCGATCAGGGTCGAGCTCGGTCCGGGCACGCTCACGGCGACCACGTCGACGTCGCCTGCCGGCGAGATCTCCGCGAGCCACGGGGCGGCGTGGGCGCCGGCCTGCGCCGGCGTGTTGTTGGGCTCCGTCTCGTCGAGCTCGAAGCGGCACGCGGCGCTGCACCCGTCGCCGGGCGTCGTGTTGCCGTCGTCGCATTGCTCGCCCTCGGTCGCGACTCCGTCACCGCAGACCTCCGGGACGAGCGTCACGATGAGCCGGTAGGGAGCCCCCTGGTCGGCGGCGACGTTCGCCGTGACGCGGACGTAGTAGTCGCCCGCCGGGAGCCCCGGCGCCACGGCGCGGGCGCAGTGGCCGACGCCCCCGAACTCGCGTCGCACGAGCAGCGCGCCGCTCTCGTCCAGGATTTCGATCGCGGTGTCGAGCCGGCCGTTGAGGCAGTCGGAGCTCGTGATGTCGGAGGTCTCCGCGATGAGCACCGTGGGGCCGCTCGGCACGGTGACGCGCACGACGTCCACGTCATCCGGCGGATCGATGGAGGCGAAGAACGGGACCGCGTGGGGGTTGGCCGAGGCGATGGCGTTGTTCGGCTCGGTCTCGGTCGCCTCGAGCCGGCAGTCGTCGGTGCACCCGTCATCCGGCTGACCGACGAGGTTGTCGCACTCCTCGGCCGGATCCTGAATGCGGTCGCCGCAGACCGTCTCGCGGCTCCTCACGCCGAGCTCGAACGCGCCGGTCTGCCCCTCGTCCGCCGCGCCTGCGACGACCACATAGAACGCATCGCCCTCGCGGACGGGGACGGTGAGTCGGTTCTCGATGCCCGCGCCGGCGCTGACGCCGCCGCAATGGAGCTCCGTCGCGGCGTCGTCGCAGGCGCCGCGCAGCACGGCCAGGAGCGCGGCGTCGGTCCCCGGGGTCAGCACCACGTCGAGGAACCCGGTGGTGGTCGCCGTGAACGTGTAGGCGACGCCCGGGAGCCCCGTCGTGCACCCTCCCTCGACGGCCGCGTGGCCGCTGATGTCGCCGGTGACGAACGCGGGATCCGGCAGCGCCACCGGGGCGGCGCACAGGTCCGCGCAGGCCGCCGCGCACTCCGGATCGGCGCAGTCGGCGCTGCCGTCGCCGTCGTTGTCGCGGCCGTCCTGGCACCCCTCGACGCCCGCGCAGCCCGACGTGTCGACGGTGCACTCGTCGCTGCACCCGAGCTGGCCGCTCTCGAAGCCGAAGCTCTGGCACGTGGCGTTCCTGACATCGGGCCCGTCGCACGCCTCGTCCAGCTCGGCGGCGCCGTCGCCGCAGGCGGCGGGCGCGGCGCCGCCGCCTCCTTCGTTGCCGCCCCCGCCGCCGCCCTCACCGCCGGCGGCCCCGGTTCCGCCGGCGGGAGACGGCCTCGGCCGGTTGTCGTCGTCTCCGCCGCACGCCGCCGCGGCGACCGCCGCGGCGGAGAGCAGGGCGATTGCCGTGATGCCGCGGCTCACTCGGAATCGGGACATGAATACGTGATCTCCCAGTCCTGCACCTGAACACCGCCTCCGCCCGTGCTCGTCGGATTGAGCCTCATCTGGACCTCGAGGTACTCGGTCCGGGCGTCCGGGAGCTCTTCCAGCACGTCGAACAGATCGACCGCGCACGGCGGCGCCGAGCTCTCATCGCAGATCCGTGTGTCGGTCGGCGCCGCTTGCGCGGTGGCGGCGAGCCGCACCGTCGCCCCGCTGAGATCGTCGGGATCGTCGGCCGATCGCACGAAGAACTCGACGCTCGAGTCGCCCGGCGTCGCCGTCCTGTACCTGAGGTACCCCCACTGGGTCTTGGTCCCCGGCGGGCAGACGCCGTGGTAGCGCTCCCAGCTCGTGGTGATGGGCGTGAGGCTCGTGGTCACGCACGGGACGGTCGCGCGGACCTTCCCTGGGCTGTCGCGGAGATCGGCGCACGTCTGCGGGCAGAGCTTGACGCTCGTGTTCGTCGCGTCGGCGAAGTACCAGCCGCTGCCGCAACTGCCCAGCCCGGCGGGCCGGGGCGTGAGGGTGGTCTCGGTGCCGGCGCCGTCCACATGCACGACGGACACCGAGGTGGGATCCGCGACGCCGGCGAGGGGGACCGTCACGTCGCAGGGGAGCGCCTCTCCGCGGATCGAGACGAGCGCGTCGAGGAGGCTGCCTTGCAGCGTCGTGCCTGCGGTGAGGTTGTACGCCTGTCCGCCGCCGCGAGCGGCGATGTTGTTGATGATCTCCGCGTTCGAGTTGCCGAAGCCCACCGCGTGCACGCGGACGCCGTTGTTCTCGAAGGCGTTTCCCGCCAGGTCCCCGATGTGGTTCGGGACGGTGTCGCAGTGCGACGGGATGCCGTCGGTCACGAACACGACCGCGACCTCCTCCTCGGGGTGGGCGGTCTTGTAGTTGATCGCCCAGGTCGTGGCGCCGTCGAGCGCCGGGTACATCGGCGTATCGCCGTAGGCCGTCGGGAAATTGATGAACGCCTGCAGGAGCTTGAGCTCTTGCTGATCTCCCATCATCGCGGATTGCTCGGTCAACCTGTCGGCTGCGGCGCCGTTGAACGGGACGAGCGGCAGCGCACAGCCCTCGCCGCCGGGGTCCGGGCATTCGGGGTTGTTGTCGCAAGGGCCGGGGTTGGCGTGCGGCCAGAACCGGAACGCGACGCCAAGCCCCGCCGACGCCGGATCGCGGAAGAACTCCCTGAGGGCCTCGCGCGCCGGGTTCCATCGGGAGCCGCTCACGTCGTCTCCCGACGAGTTCTGCACCATCGAGGTGGATCGATCGAGCGCCACGAACAGGGTGGCCGGCCTGATCAGCGAGACGCTGGCCGTGGCGATGCAGCCCGGCGACTCGCACATGGCCGATTGATAGATGCTCCCGTTGTTGGCGCACTGGCACTCGGCGATGTGCCCCGGGCCCGGCGGGTTGACGATGAGCTCCACGCCGTCGGCGACGCCCGTGCAGCCGGCCACGCTGATGCACTCGCCCGGGGCGATCGGCTGCGCGGTCGTGCAGGCGAGGGTGCCGCCGCTCGGGCTGCAGGAGTCGAGGACCTGGCTCGGGGCCGAGGAGGGGAGCTGGCCCGCGCCCGCGGCGTAGCGGTGAATCGCGATGCCCGCGGGGGCCGGCATGTTGCCGCGGTTACAGACCGGGACCGTCCCGCCGCAGGGCACGCCGACCGTGAGATCCACGTTGCTGCACGCGGGGTTCGTCTGGTTCGGCAGGTAGGCCTTGCAGAGGCCCCGTTGCTGGTCTGGATCGGTGCTGCAGGTGGAGCCGCACAGCTGCTCGACAAGGTCGACGCACGTGGCGTCCCAGTAATTTGTCGGTGGGGCGCACGTCTTCCCAGGGCACTCGGTAGCCACGAGATCGACGCACTCTGAGCTCCAGGTCCCCGCGCACTTGCCGTCGGTACTGACGCTTTCCGGCGGGCACACGCCGCTGAGCGGCCTGCAACGTCGCGGGGTGCCGGGCAGCACCATAGGGCAGGTGAAGTTCATTCCGAAGACGGTCTCGCACTGCGCGGTCGACGTGCACCTGAAGTCGCAGCAGAGCGGGTTGGCCGCGCAGATGTTGGCGATGCACGGGTCACCGCACGTCGCGGTCATGTGGGTCGCGATGCCGGGGGTATCCTCGCAGGCGTCATGCCCGCAGTCGGCCGGGATGGTCGTCTGGGTGCAGCAGTTCGGGTTCGCCTCGCAGACCTTCGCGACGCAGCCGCTGCAGGTCGACAGGAGCGAGAGGCCCGTCTCGCACGGATTGTGGGCGCACGCGCCCTGCGCGGGGTGCTCGCAGTACTGGTCGAACTGGCAATCCTCGCTGGTCGTGCAGGGCTGGTGCGTGCCCTGCCGCGCGACGCCCTCGGGCAGCTCGTTGATGTCCCCGACCGACCACGTGTACGTGGTGCCGACCCCCGAGAGATCGATGGGCCCCCCGTCCGGCACCTCCTCGAACGACTGGCACGACGGATCGCACGGGTTTGTCGCGCAGAGACCCGCGTCGGAAGCCTCCGAGTTGGCGAGCGGGCGCGGATACCCGCTCTCGCCGCTCCCGCGCGGCGAAGGTCCGAGCGGCGACCTCCGCATCGTCATCGTCCCCTCGCACTTTCCGTAGCGCCCGTCCTCGCACCGGCGGATCCCGTCCATGCATGTCAGCACGCCTTCGTGCTCACCGACGGTGATGTGACACTCCACCTCTTCACCGTCGACGCACGGGTCACCCGTGCCCGTCCCCCCATCGGGTCCGCCCGTCCCGTCCTGCGGCCCCGGGGGGCCGCTGTCGTCTCCGCTGCACGCCCCGGCGATCACCGCCGACGCCGTGAGCAGCGTGACCAGCAGCAGCGCTCTCGGCGCCCACGCCTCGGCGGAGCCTGATCCGAAGAGCGCTCCCATCCACTTGGTCGAGGGACCAGCCATCAGCTTTTCTACCTTCCACTGGGGTGGTGTCGGGAAAATTGTACCTGGGCGTTGAAGGCAAAGTCCAGGCCTCTCGCCCGCGCGCTGTCTGCCGCGAAAAAGGCGGCCGCTGCGCCGAGGCGCGGACGGCGCCGCGCGCGTCGCTGCGCGCAAGGCACAAAGAAATGCCGTGCCTCGCAACGATTGCATAGCGCGTCAGAGGCGCTGTCGGCCGACCGCGGCGCGCGTCGCGGGCCGCGCGCGGCGCCTGAGGCCGTGTGGGGCGGCGTGCGCGCGCTCCCGGTCCGCCGCGCGCTCATCGGGGCACGCTCGCCGCCGTGATCGCGTGGAGCACGAGCAGCGCGGCGGCGACGCCGAACGTGAGGATGTGCGCCGGCAGCCCGCCGCGGAGGGCGCCGAGGAGCGCCCGCTGGGCCGGGAGCGCGCGCAGCTCCACGGCGATCCGGATGAGCTCCGCCAGGCCGGCCAGGCGCTCTGCGCCGCGCCCTTCGAGGACGGCGTCGATGCGGGCGCGCAGCGCGCGCTCCTCCTCGCGCAGCCCGCGCCCCGAGGCGAGGAGCGCGAGCGGGCCGAGGGGGCTCTTCAGGTAGGGCACGAGGACCTTCTCGACGATCTTCTTGACCAGATCGCTGCGCCCGCTCACCTCGCGGTAGAAGCGGTCGAGGAGCTCGCGGCGGGCGGCGGCGAAGTCCTCCGGGAGCGCGGCGGTGCGCTCGATCCGGGCGAGGCGCCGCGGCGCGAGCCGGTACGCGAGCGCCGTGAAGGCGCCGGCCGCCGCGGTCGCCCAGAAGGCGAGGTGCAGCGCCGCGCCGAGCGTAGGGCGGCCGGACCGCGGCCACGGCGCGTGCGCGAGCGCGAGGCCGGCCGTGACGAGGCCGATCGCGAGATGCCCGGACAGCTGCGGGCGCAGCCGGCTCCGGACGGGCGCGGCGTCGCCCGCCTCGTCGGCTGCTCCGCCGCGCCGCCTGGGCCGCATCCACAGCCGCCGCCCCGCGCGCTTCGGGACGGCGTACAAGAGCAGCAGCGCGATCCCCACGGCCGCGGCGACGCCCGCCCAGAGCGCGGCGCCCTCGCCCGGCCGCGCCCCGCCGTGGGCGTGCGCCGACAGCCCCGCCGCGCCGAGCCCTGCCGCCGCGATCGCGCTCCCGGCGAGGAGCGCCGCGTCGCCCCGCTGCCCTGCGGAGCGTTCCTGCTCGCGCCGCGCCCCGCCGAGCAGATCGCGCACGTCGGCGATCTCCTCCGCCGGATTCACGCGGAAGATCGACCCTGTGGGGCAGGCCTTCACGCACGCGGGGCCGTCGTGCTCGCGGCACAGATCGCACTTGACGGCGAGGTCCGGAAAGCCCGCGCCGCCCGGGCGCGGCGCGGCGGTGGGGCGCGGCGCGATCGCGATGTTCTCCCAGGCGCACGCCTTGGCGCAGGCGCCGCAGCCGGTGCAGAGCGCGTCGCGGATGAACACCTCGCCCCCCGTGTCCTTGCCGATGGCGCCGGTCGGGCACTCGATCATGCAGGCGGGGCTCTCGCAGTGCTGGCAGGAGTTCGGCAGGAGCAGGCTCCGCGGCGCCTCCTGCAGCGGGCCCGGCGCGATGTCGTCCACCCGCGCGTGCACCTTGTCGCCGCGGCGGACGAGCCGCGAGACCCCGTGCACGTCGGCGCAGGACCACGCGCAGTGCCCGCAGCGCGCGCATGTATCGAGGTCGATGACCAGGAGGGACCGCGCGACCTGGAGGCGATAGAGGTCCCGGAAGACATGCGCCGTGTCGTTGCGCGCCTGCCCGGCGACGATCGCCTCCTGGGCGGCGTGCTGCTCGCCGGTGATGCGCCGGAGTCGCGGGATCAGATCAGGGTGCCTCCGCGCGAGCCCGGCGAACGTCTTCGACGGTACCGACAGGAGCGCCGCGGCGCCGCTGGCCACGGCGCTCGCCGCCCGGCAGCGACCCTCGTCGAGCTCCACGTCTCCGAAGAAATCGCCCCGGGTGAGGTACGCGCGCACATGAATCCGATCTCCGTCCTCGGTTTGAATTTGCACCATCCCGTCGGCGAGGAGCCACAGTTCGGTCGCGGGATCCCCGGCACGATAGATGGCCTGACCGCGCTCGAAGCGACGATGACTCACCGCGTCAAGGAGGATCTCGATGTCCTCTGGATCGAGATCGCGCGTGAAGGCAAGGGTGCTGAGGAGGTCGCGTGTGGCGCTCCTCCGCAGGCCGCGCTCGAGCTTCTCGGCGACCTCGGCCTTGCCGGAGCGGCCGGCCGCGCGGCGGAACAGGTGGACCGGAATCTCCGCGAGCACGCTGGGCGCGAGCGCGACCGCGGTGGTCCTGCGCGACATCCCCACGACCGCCTCCTCCCCGAGGACATCGCCTACAGCGGCGGTGCGCACCTCCGTATCGCGATCGTCTCCGCGGCGTGTCGCGCGCAGGGCGATGCGCCCGGAAGCGACGACGAAGAACGCATCGCCCGCGTCGCCGGCGCGATAGACGACCTCGTCGGTCGAGGGGGAGCGGAGCCTACCTGCCTCGGCGATCTCGCGCCGGGCGCGCTCGTCGAGGCCTCGCAGCAAGGGGGCGTTGAACACCCCCGGCGGCCAGGCGCCGGGGCGCTCGCGCGCCGCGCCGCGCGCATCGACGTCACTGTGGTCCGATGAGGGCATCAGCAGGGCTCCCGTCCGCCGAGCACAGCCGGAGACGCGGCGCCCGGCGCGCGACTCGCTTCATACCATCGCGCATCAGCTGTCGTAAGGGACGACATGGTCTTACTTCACGTTGGAACGTTCGCGAGTGCTCGCGAGCGCTCGCGAGCACTCGAACGACTGGAAAAAAAGGATGAGCGCCCCGAAAAAGCCTTGACACCTAAGCCGATCATAGTGAATATCCATCCTGCTAGACTCGGCATCTTCGGCGCCAGGGTTCGTTTGATGGTTCAGCATGAAATGACTAGCATCTGTTCCAGAGTGCACATGCAAGGTCATTCAAACCAACGAGGTAGAAGTATGAGCAGGCGCACGACGAGTTTGGCTGTTGCATCCCTGGCTGCCGCGTCTTTCATCATGTTGGGTTCGGCGTCCGCGAGCGCCAAGGACCACGCGGACTGGGCCCTCGATTTCATCGACAACTCGGCCAGCAATGAGTTCGCCGGCACGGACGAGAAGTGCTTCATGACCTGGGAGGAGCCGCAGGTCATGAGCGTCGATGGAGCGACCGTCGAGGTGCCGGCCTGGTCCGGCAGAACCAAGGGCGCGTGCTTCTTCATTCTGTCGCTGCAGAAGGCGAAGGGGTACTCGGAGAGCGATATTCGCAAAATCTGGGGCGTGTATGGCCTTACGTCCGATAACCTCTTCGACTGGATCAACATGAGCCCGGCGACCGGCGCGCCCCCGCCCTCTCCAGATGACGAGACGTCCTTCCGCCGCGTCAACAGGGCGCTCGACATCCAGAAGGGTGATGTCCTCGCCATCGGCGCCACCTCCACCTACGCCGGTCACACGGTGATCATCGCGGGCCCGGCCAGGGAGATCTTCCCGCAGATCCTGCCGCGTTACTCGGGTACGAGGCAGTACGCCGTGCCGATCGTGGACTCGACCTCCTCGTCGCACGGGTGCCTCGCCCCGGCGGCGGACCCGGAGAAGGATTACTCGGACAGCCGGTGGGACGGGCCGTGCACCGGCGGCCACATGGAGGCGGGGGCCGGGACGGCCACCATGCGCGTGTACACCGACTCGATCACGGGCCTCCTGCTCGGCTACACGTGGAGCGTCACGTCGTCGACGACGAGCTACTACTCCCCCCTGACGCGGCCCTACCGGATCGGCAGGTTGTTCAAGCTGCCCGAGCCGGCCTCGACCGAGCCGCCCCCGCCCCCTCCCTGATCGCCGGGGACGCTCTTCACGATCACGGCGAGCTGAGCCCTTCAGCTCCCGACCAGCGAAGCCCTTACCCCGCGGGCCGGGGTAGGGGCTCGCCCCTTTTTGTTCGCCCGTTCGCCGAGCGGCCTGCCTCGCCGGTTGCTCCATCGCGGTGACCTCGGCTCAGGGGATCTCGATCTCGGCGCGCGCGAGCTCGACGATCTCGAGGCGCCCGAGCATCGACTCCGCGACCAGCGGGCCGGACGGCCTGAGGCCGCGCCGCGCCTGCTCTCGCTCGTACCCGGCGAAGGCGCGGATCAGGAAGGGGGGAAACGCCCGGAAGAGCAGCCTCGCCTCGGCCCGGAGCGGGCCGCGAAGGGCGCCGGCCGGGAGCTCGTACGTGTACCGGATCGGCACGCCGGGCGGCACGGAGCGCGTATCGATGATCGCGTCCGGCCCCCTGACGACGCCGCGGCTCGCGTCCAGCGCCCCGACGGGGAAATAGATCTCCAGAAAGGCGTTCGGTCCCGTGAGGTTCGAGCCGCACGCGCCGGTGTCTGGATCGTAGTCGCCGTCCGCGTATCGGTCGGCGTGGTGCAGCCCCTGGCCGGGCCCGGGCCGGCAGCTGCCGTCCGCGGCCACGACACCGATGCAGCGGACGCAGCGCAGAAACCCGTTCTGGAAGTTGATGAGCCCTCGCCCACGGAACGAGGTGCCGCCGAGCCGCGGAGGTGGGTCCCAGAGGGGGACATCCGGCCCGTCGCGCACGTCCGCCCCGAACAACCCCCCTTGAGCGCCCGCCGGCCCGAAGGGGTTGTTCGCGTCTGGATGGGTGGTCACCCGGGTGAACACCTTGTCTCTCAGGTCCTCCTCTGCGCGGTCGACCCGGCCGACCTCGTAGATCACCCGCCGATCTCGGTCCCTGACCACGAGGTGAACCCAGATCTCGCGCTCCTGGCTGAAGCCGGCCGGCACCTTGTGCCCCGCGCCGGTGTTCTCGATCTCGATCGGGATCTCGAGGCGGCTTCCGGCCGCGCCGGCGCGTCGCGCGGCGCCGAGCTCGAAGCGGAACGTGCGGCGGAGCAGCAGATCGCGGCGGCGGCGGGCGCTGGCAGGGATGCCGTGCACATCGAGCGACGGCTCGTCGATGAGCGCCTCCGGGAACTCGTCCGACAGCGGCACATCCACGCCAGAGAAGTAGTGGGTCACGACGTCCGCCGGAGCGGTGGAGTGATCCGCGATCCGGCCCCGCGGCCGCGCCCCCGGCGGGCGCGGGGCGAAGCGCGTGCCGGGCGGGCACCCAGGATCCGGCGCCGCCGCCGGCGCGGCGCCCGCCGGGAGCGCTTCGCAGACGCCCGGGTAGGTGCTCATGTGGCAGTCCTGGCAGCTCGCGGCGGTGCGGCCGGCGCGCTCCTCGGATCTCGCCCACTCCGACCACTCGGTGTAGGCGTTGCGCAGCCGCTTGAAGTGCTCGCCCCGCGCCGCGGCGAGGCTGTCGCTGCCGAAGAGGCGCACGTCGTGACAGGCCCCGCAGAACTCGCTCGAGCGCAGGTACGCCCTGGCGCTCGCCGACGGGCGGCCGTGCACGACGGGGTCGTCGGCGCCCGCCGGCCTCGCCGGCGACGTCCCGGCGCGCCGGTCGGCGCCCGGGCCGCCGGGGAGCAGCAGCTCCTCGGGGCGGAGGTCGTAGCCGCTGTTCGCGATCCCGAACAGGCCGCGCGCGTCCTCGGGGCGCGCCGCGAAGACGGCGCCGGTCACGAAGGACGTCCACGTCGCGTTGCCCTGGTACCCGGGGCGCCCGCGCGGGCCGACAGGGCCGTGCACCTGATGGCAGAAGCCGCAGGAGATCCCCTCCATGCCGCGGCGGGTGAGCAGGTCGCGCACGGGGAGGCGCGTGCGGGGATCGCCGCCGGGGCGGCCGTCCCACGCGGGCATGGCGGCGTCGAGGTTCTCCGCCGGGCTGTGGCAGTTCACGCACCAGTGCTCGCCGCCCGAGCCGGTCACCACGACGCCGCTGCGCCTGTCGCGGCAGACGCGCGCGGGATCGGCCTTGCGCAGGATGCCCGCGCCGTTCGGGCAGTCGGCGTCGCGCCCGACCTGCTCCTCGATGAGGCTCTCCAGCGCGTTGAAGAGCGGGCTCTTCACCGCGTGCGCCATCACCGAGCGGCGCCACTCCGCGGCCTGGCGGCCGTGGCACGCCGCGCAGTCCTCCGCGGCCGTCTGCGCCTGCGCGAGCGGCACGACCGGCGCCACGGAGACCGCCTGCGGCGCCGCCGGCCCGGGCGCGGCCCGCGAGAGCGCGAGCGCGGCCGACGCGATCAGCGCGCCGGCGCCGAGCGGCGCGAGCCGCCACAGCCGCGCCGCGGCGCCGGCGGGCCCGGGCGGCGGCGGGCGGCGGGCGCGCGGCTCGCCTCGCGGCGCGCGCGGCGCGGCGCCGGCGCTCGCCTGGGCCGCCGCGCCGGCGCGGCGGGAGGTCCGGGCGAGCTGCGCCGGCCGCGCCGGCGGGTCCTCCTCGAGGAACCCGCTCAGCGTGTCCGCGATCGCCTCGGCGCGCGGCGGCCGCTGCGCAGGGTCCGGATGGAGCAGCCGCAAGACGTGGCCCTGCAGGCCCGCGGGCAGCGACGTCGCGACGCTCTCGACGAACGGCGGGGGCTCGCGGCGAGCGGCCTCGCCGAGCGCGTGCCGCAGGCCTGCGCCCGCGAACGGGTGCTCGCCTGCGAGCAGGCGGTAGAGCACGAGCCCGAGCGCGTACCGGTTCGCGGCGCTGTCCCAGACCGCGCCGTCGGCCTGCGCGGGCGGCGTCCAGAGCGGCGGGATCTCCGAGGACACCCGCGCTCCCTCGGCGCGGGGCGCCGAGCCGCCGCCGCCGCTCACCGACGCCCCGACGAGCGCCGCGACGAGCGCGCTCGCGGGCAGCGTCACCTGGCCTGCGTCGTCCACGAGGAGCGCGTCGGGGGAGAGCGGCCCGGGGAACAGGCTGGCCCGCTCGCAGGCGGCGAGCGCGCGGGCGATCGGGAGGGCGAGCCGGAGCGCCTCCTGGAACGGGAAGGGCCCGCGCCGCGCGCGCATCCGATCCGCGAGGGGGGTGCCCGCGAGCCTCCGCACGAGCCAGACGCGCGCGCCGACCGGGCTCGCGGCGGCGGCCGCGCCCTCGGCCGGCGCGGCGATGCCGCCGTCGATGAAGCCGCCGATCCCTGCGCTGCCGAGCTCCAGGAGACGCGCCGCGACGGCCTCGCGCTCGGGCCCTGCCGGGCCGCCCCGGTCCGCCTCGTCGAGCCGCCACAGCTCCTCGGCCGCGCCGCAGCGTGAGCGCGTTGCGCAGCCCACGGCCGGGAGGGGCGCGCCTTCCGCGTAGCCCGCCTGCTCCGGCGACGCTCTCCTCACCGCGCCCCCACCGGCGGGGCCGGCGTCGCGGCGCTGGAGGGCGGCTCCGGCGCGCCGCTCGTCGAGCGCATCGCGCAGGTCCCGAGGCCCGCGAGCCCCGACAGCGCCACGATGATGGCGATCGCGAGCCCGGCCGGGACGTCGCGCTTCCGGTCGATCTGCTCGACGAGCGCGATCGTGTCGGCGCGCGGCGCGCCCGCTCCGCCGGTGACGCGCGCTGCTCCCGCCGCGCTGGCGCGGTCGTGGTCTCCGGCGCGGTGCGGCGTGCTCGCGCGGTCGTGGTCTCCGGCGCGGTGCGGCGTGCTCGCGCGGTCGTGGCTGCCGGCGCGGTGCGGCGTGCTCGCGCGGTCGTGACTGCCGGCCGCGCGCTCACCGCTCGCCGTGCCGCGCGGCGCGATCGCGGCGGTCTGGAACGGCTCCAGCCGATCCACGACGTCCTGCGCGAGATACGGACGGTCCTCGGGCGCCTTCTCGAGCAGCTGGAAGAGCAGCTGCTCGATGCCGCGGGGAAGCCCGTTCCGCACGTCGTCACCGAGCGGCGGGGGCTCTGCCGTGCACTGCAGGTTGAGCAGCTCCCGCGGTGAGGCCGACTGGAACGGCGGGAGCCCGGAGAGCGCCTCGTACAGGATGAGCCCGAGGCAGTAGAGATCCGACCGGTGATCGATGGAGCGCGCGTCGATCTGCTCCGGGCTCATGTACTGCAGGGTCCCGACGCTCTGCGTGTTGGTCTGGTTCATCGCCTCGACGACCTTGGCGATGCCGAAGTCCATCACCTTCACGCTGCCGTCCTTCTGCACCATGATGTTCTCGGGCTTGAGATCGCGGTGGATCACGGGCGGCTTCTGTCCGTGGGCCGCCGCGAGGGCGCTGGCCACGCAGGCCGTGATCCGCACCGCTTCCGGCCAGGGGAGGCGGCCGGCGGCGCCGAGGAGGGACCGCAGCGTCTGGCCGTCCAGGTACTCGAGCACCATCACGAGCTCGCCGGAGGCCTCGATGCTGGCGAGGCTCCGGACGATGTTCGGGTGCTCGAGGTGCGCGAGGATCTGCATCTCGTTCAGGAAGAGCCGCCGCCCCTGCTCGCTCCGGGCGAGCTCCGGGCGGAGCACCTTCAGCGCGACGCGCCGGCGCGACAGGCGCTCTTCGCCCTCGTACACCTTGCCCATCCCCCCCTCGCCGACGAGGCGTCGAACGAGGTACTCGCCGATCTGGTCCATGCGCGCCGTCTCCTCTCCCCGGCCGGGGCGTCTCTTCTACGTGCGAGCGGTGCCAATGGCTTACACCCGATTTCGTGTCCGGTGGTAGAACTGGCCTTCATGCACCCACGTCGGGCGTCGCTCGCCCGAGCCGCGATCCTGGCGCTCGCGGTCTCGGCCTGCTCGCGGACCGCGGCGGAGCCGGACCCGGAGCCGCCGCCGGCCGTCTCCGGCGCGCCGGCCGTCGCGCCGCTCGCGTGGGACGTCCCGGGGAGCTGGGCGGCGCTCGAGGCGCCGCGCGCCGGCCCGCGCAAGGCGCTTTACAAGGTGCCGAGAGCGGCGGACGACAAGGACGACGTCGAGGTGCAGGTCTTCTCGTTCGGCATGGGGAGCCAAGGGGACGTCGAGGCGAATTTCAGGGAGTGGTTCGCGCAGTTCGACGGCGACGTCGGTGCGAAGGCGAGGCGCGACTCGTTCGAGGTTCGCGGCATGCGCGTCGAGCTTGTCGAGGTGGCCGGCACCTACAAGATCCCGCTCGGGCCTCAGGCGGGCGCCCGCAGGCGCTCGCCCGTGGAGATGGTGAAGGACGGCTACCGGCTCCTCGGCGCGGCGGTGAGGACCCCCGATCGCGGCACCTGGTTCTTCAGGATGGTCGGCCCGGACGAGACGGTGCAGTCGGCGCGCTCGGCGTTCCGGAGCCTGCTCGAGTCGCTGCGGTAGGCGGCTGCGGCGGTCGCGCGGCCGCGCGCATCCCCGCGCGCCGGGCCGCGCGGCGCTCGCGGGGCGCGCGGCGCGCGTGATACGTTGCGCGCCATGGATGACCGAAAGCGCGATGTCCGCTCGCCGGCCGAGATCTTCCGCGTCGAGGCGGAGGCCGAGGCGGAGCAGAACCGGCTTTGCGATGAGAGCAAGCACCAGCTCGCCAACCGCTGTCCGGAGTGCGGCAACCTGGGCAGCATGGAGCTGGTCGACGGGCTCATGCGCTGCATCGACTGCGACGAGGTCGTGGCCGCAACCCGCCAGCTGTCCGGCTTCGGCCGCCGCTGAAGCGCTTGTGCGCTTGCGTCACGGCGAATAAGCGCCAAGGTGCCAAGGTGCGCAGGTAGAAAGCGTGCCGGACAGAAGTCTTCGGGCGAATTTCTTTCCTGATGATTTTCGCTCGAAGCCGTGACTATTCTGCGACTCTTGGCGCTCTCGCGCCCAGGTCAGTTTTTCGCCCCAGACGCGGTGCACGGAAGTACAGGCTGGTCAGCCAGCCGGGGCGTGAACAGCCAGACTGAAGTGTTGAAGGAGCTGGAGATGAAGCAGATCGCAGCGGAAAGCTCGGACCACTCGCCACGGGAGACAAGCCAGGGATCCCGGGCGACGACGGCACGAGGCGCGAGCGGAGGACTGCTCATCCTGATGATCGAAGACAGCGCGATCGCGAGCTTTGGTCCCACACAAGAGAGTGAGTTGGCCAACGGCAGGCGCTGGCCCCGTCCGAAGCGCTGACGCTCGGCGCCCGGAGCGCTTTCCGTTCCAGCGGTCCCAGGGGAGCGCACGTCACCGCGTCGTGACGCGATGCGTTATTGTTCCTGACGGGGCCTCTTACCCTGCGTGGCTGGTTTCGTTTTCGCGGCGCTTCGCGCCGAACCCCGCATCCGCTCGGCGCTCGCAGCTCTTCGTGAGCCCAGCGCAGGCGGCCGGCCTTCGGACGGCTGGGTTGCCGTTTTTTCGCCCGCTCCGCTGAATCGTGGCACCTCGTCGGTGTGAACACCCGGGGAACGACGCGGAAAACCATGGTCCTGGCGCTCGCCGTCGCCATCTTCGGCGGGGCGGCGCTCGGTTGCAGCGATCCGAGCGAGGCGATCGCGCGGATCGCCCGGGAAGAGGCGCCCGCGCTGAGCCGCGCGGCCCAGGGGCGGCCGGGCGGCGGGGCAGAGGGGCAAGCGAGCGCAGCGGCGCAGGACGGCGAGGCGCGGTCGGTCGACGGCGCTGCCGTGGAGGATGGCCGGAGCGACGCAGATCGCCTCGGCGCGGCGCGTGCGGCCCGTGGCCCGGCGCGGGAGCGGCGCCGCAGGTCGGGGTCGGCCCTCGAGGCGCGCGCCGCGGAGGGCGCGGGGCGCCCGGCGCAAGGCGGCGCTGCTGACGAGGGCGCGCCCGCGGCGCCCGAGCTCCAGGTGATGCGGCTCGTCGTCTCGAAGGGCATCTCCGGCCGGGAGCCGGTCGAGCCGGCGACCTCGTTCGCGAGCGCGGAGATCGACCGCCTCTACGCCTTCGTCGAGCTCTCGAACAAGGACCTGGCCGTCTCGGAGATACGCGTCGTCTTCACGCCGCCCGACGGGAGCGCACCGCTGCGCATCCCCCTGGCGGTCGGCGCGCAGCGGCGCTTTCGCACCTGGGCGGCCACGCGGAAGGCGCGCGCGGCGGGGCTCTGGTCGGTGACGGTCAGCGACGCGGCGGGCAAGGAGCTCGCGCGCGCCTCGTTCACGATCACGACGTAGGAGGCGCCCGTGGCTCGCATGTTGCGCTCGCACCCCGCCTTGCTCCGGCGCGCCTGTCGCGCCGCCGTCCTCGTCCTCGCGCTCGCTGCGGGAGGCTGCGTCTCCCGCGTCGCCCGGGAGCCCGACGCCGCCGGGCCGCGGCGCTCGCTCGCGCTCGCTCGCGCTCTCGGCGAGCAGGTGGAGCTCGACTTCTGGGTGCCCGATGGACCCGCGGCCAGGGTGCTGTCGCTGCAGGTCCCGGAGAGCACCGAGGACGATCCCTCCGACGTCGAGCCGGCCGGCGCCGATCCGCTCGCGCTCGTTCGGTCGCGGGGCGCGACGTCGGCGGAGGCCGACGAGGAGCGCCGCTACGTGGTCCTGCCCGGCGTCGATCTGGCGCCCGCCGTGGAGCAGAAGGTCGCGGAGATCGCCTGCGCTTACCATCGGCGGACCGGAAAGGAGCTCGTGGTCACGAGCGGCACGCGAGATCCCGCGCGGCAGGCCGAGGCGATGCACGATCTCTTCCGGCACGGCGCCGATGTCCTCGGCCTCTACAAGGACAAGACGGCGGCGCGCGAGATCAAGGGCACCTACGAGGAGGAGCTCTCGGACGAGCAGCCCTCCGAGGCCGTGATCGCGGCCCTCGAGCGGGTGATCCGCGCCCAGATCGACCGCGGCGTGTTCATCTCGGCGCACCTCAGGGAGGGCGCGGTCGACATCCGGAACCGGGACATGACGCAGGCCGAGAAGCGCGCGTTTCTCGATGGGGTCGACGAGGTCGGGGGCGTGCTCGCGCTCGAGGAGTCGCGGCCGCCCCACTACCATCTGCAGATCGATTGATCCCGGGACACGAGCGGCCCGCGCGCGGCGGCCGCGATCACTCGTCGTTGAACCTGACGATGTCTCCGGAGTCGGTGTTCGTCCAGTAGACGCCTGTCCCGTCCGCGGCGATGCCCGTCGGGCCCCTCTGACCCGTCGCGATGATCTCCGCATCGGCGGCGTTGTCCTTGCGAATCCGGTAGACGCTCCCCGCCGCCCTGACGGTGACGTAGAGATGGTCCCCGTGCGCGGCGATCCCGGTGGGAGGGCTCGACAGGTCGTCGAGGAGGGGCACCGGGGCGTCGCCGTCCGATGGGCTCCGCGGATACCGCAACACGTTGGTCTGGATGAGCCAGTAGAGGTTGGCTTCGTCCAGCACGAGCAGGCCCGGCTCCGCGGGGCCCGTGAAGAGCAGCTCCGCGTCGGCGCTGTCGCTCGTGTTGTCGACCCAAAGCGTGTTGTCGGCGCGATTGGTCCAGTAAACGACGGCGCCGTCGGCCGCGACCCCGACGGGCGCGCCGCCCGCCGTCAGATCCTTCCGGTTGCCGCCACCCTTGGGGATCCAGCTGATGCGGTGGCCGCTGGGGCGAGCGCCGTAGATGTTGTCGGCGCTGAGCGCGATCTCCGTCACGTCGCCGCAGGCGGCCCACACAAACTCCCCACCAGCCGCCGGAAACTGCGCTGTCTTCGGCAGCTTCCACAGCTTGTCCGGCTCCCCCTTGCCGCCCTCGCAGTCGCCGGTGAACGTCTGGTCGGTGCTCGACCAGTAGATGTGCGTCGTGTCCAGGGCGATGACCCCGGGCGCCTCGCTGGAAGGCGCGAGCAGGTCGACGACCTCCGGGTCATCCTTGATCTGCTTCCGGAGCGCGCCGCCCTGGCTCCGGTCGTCGCTCGCGTTGGTCCAGTAGATCGCCTCCTCGTCGAGCGCGATGCCCAGAGGCGTCGCCTGGCTGCTGGCGATCACGATCAGCGGGGTCACCTCGCGATCCTCGATCCCCGCGATCTCCGCGCACCCCTGGAGGCCCGGCGCGAACGCGAGCGCGAGCACCACGGCAGAGCTCCTCGACCTTCGCATCACCACTGGCCTCCGAGCGTCACGCGCCCCCCGTCCGATGCGACGCTCGGCGAGAGCCAGACGCGCTCGCTCGCGACGGGCTTCTCCGGCGACCGCGACATCAGCACCATCGCGACGCCGGCGCCGAGGCAAACGAGACCAGCGCCGGCCGCGATGTTCGACACCATCGCGGTCGACCGGGCGCTCTCGTTCGCCTCGACGTCCGCGCGGCTACAGAGGAAGTTGCCGCTGCAGCCCACCTCGACGTCCCCGGCTTCCTGGATCGCCATGATCCCGAACACCGCGCCCACGCCGATCCCGGCGAGCCCGACGCCGCCGGCGACGAAGCCGAGCGCGCGCAGCGGGCTGCCGGTCGCCCCGGGCTTCGCAGCCTCCGGCCGGACGACCGGCGCTGGCAGGGCAGCGGGCGCGGCCTTCGCCTGCGCCTGCGCGGCGGCGTCCGCGAGCGGCGGGATGACCACCCGCGGCGTGCTGGGACCGGGATCGAGCGTCACCTGTTGCGACCACGGCTGCTTGCCCGGCGCCCTGGCCTCGATCGTCGCCGTGCCCGGATCCACGGGGATGCCCGTGCCGGTGGCCGCGGCGGCGCTCAGCTCCTTGCCGTTCAGCGTGATCGCCATCCCAGGCGCCGCCTGCGCGACCTCCAGGACGAGGCGCGTCAGACGGGCTTCCAGCTCGGACGCGCGCTTGTCCGCGAACTGGGAGCGGTCCTGCTGCCCGGCGCTCGCCGCGAGCGCGGACGCCTCCTTGAACTCGGCCCACGCGCTGGCCGTCTTGCCCTCCTTCTCGTGGCAGACCGCCAGGTTCAGCAGCGTCCCGACCGTGGGATCCACGCGCTGGCTCTCGGCGAGCTTGGGGCACGCCTCCTGGAGCCTGTCCTCGTCCATGAGCTTCTTCCCGTCCTGGAACAACCCCTCGGCGAGCGCCTTGTCCGCCGCCGTCGGCTGGGCCCAGAGCGGCGAGGTCAGGCTCATCCCGGAGAGCAGCGCGAGCCCTGCGCCCGCGTGTCGTGCTCGAAACGATCTCAATGGCGGCTCCTCAGCATATCGTCCTCGCTGGTCGACCGCGGTGGTCGCGGCAGGGTACCTGGCTTGATCGGCGCGCCGGAGGCGGTCGCCATCGGGCGCGCGCCGGTCGCTGCGCCGCTCGCGGAGGCCGCGCCCGGCGCCGCGACCGACGGCGCCGCGCTCGCCGCGGCGATCGTGGCGCCGGGCTCCGCGGCCGGCGCGCTCGGCGCAGCAGCCGGCGCGCTCGGCGCAGCGACCGGCGCGCCGGAGCCCGGCGCCGCGGCGGGCGAGCCGGGGCCGAGCGCGCCGCTGCCGAGGCGCTCGGGCTCGCCCGCCGCGGCGGCGCTCGGCGCCTGAGGCGCCAAGCGCGTGCTCCCGACCAGCCACACGCCCGCGCCGGCCACGCAGGCGAGCAGCGCGCCCACGCCGGCGGCCACGAGCAGCTTGCGCCGCGATCGGCGGCGGAAGCCCGTGTGCGTCCACGAGGCACCGGACAGCCGGTCGCTGTCCTCGGCCGCCCTCGAGTTGAGCAGCGACTGTCCGGCCGGCGACGCCGCGCCGATCGCGCTCTGGATGCGCGAGGTCGAGAGCTTCGCGAAGCTCGATCCGAGCGGATCGAGCGCCTGCGCGAGCTTGCCGACGTTGGCGTAGCGAGCGCTCACGTCGCGCTCCAGGCAGCGCGCGACGATCCGCTCCAGCATGGCGGGCGCGTCGCTGCGCTTGTCGCGCAGCCGCGGCACCGGCTGGTGCAGGATGTTCGCCATCACCGCGGCGACCGTCTCGCCCTGGAACGGCTGCTCGCCCGTCACCAGCGTGTGGAGAAGCACACCGAACGACCACACGTCGGCGCGCCCGTCGACGGTCCTCGGGGCCATCATCTGCTCGGGCGACATGTACCCGGGTGAGCCCATCACCTGCTTCGTCGACGTGAGCCCCGGCTCCGCGGGCGAGTCGAGCCCTTGTCCCTTCGAGATGCCGAAATCGAGGACCTTGATGTGCCGTGTCCCGTCCGTGTGCTCGGCGAGGAACAGATTCGATGGCTTGATGTCCCGGTGCACGACGCCGGCCGCATGCGCCTCGGCCACCGCCTCCAGCGCCTGCAATACGTAGTCGACAGCGTCCTGGATGGGCAGCGGGCCGTGCGTGTCGATGACCTGCTGGAGATCGAGGCCGCTCAGGAACTCCATCACCATGAAGGGCACGCCGCTCTCCGTGGTGCCGACGTCGAACACGCGCGCGACGTGCTCGCCTTGCAGGCGGGCGGCCGTGCGCGCCTCTCGCAGGAAGCGCGTGACGGCCTCCTGGTTCGTGAGCGCGTCCTGGCGCAGGATCTTGATGGCGACCTGCTGGTCGAGATCCTCGTTGCGCGCCGCGAGCACGACGCCCATTCCGCCGATGGCCACGACCCGCTCGACGCGGTATTTGGCCGCGATGAGCTCTCCGGGCTGGGCCAGCGGTGCGAGGAGCTGCGCGGTGCGGTCGGGGGTCACGGCTGGCGCTCAAGCCTACATGAACGGATTCGGTTTTCCGAGAGCCGCGCGAGCCCGAGCCCCCTTTGTCACGCGCCGGCAGGTTTCGGCGCGGCAGGAGCGCTGCCCGCCGGCGTCATGGGCGCTCTCGGGGCGCCATCGCGCTGCCATCCTTCTGCGGCTGACCTGTCAACCGCGCGGGAAGAGGCCGTGCCTGCCGGCCGTCCGGAGCTCGTCCAGACCGGCCTGCATCCGCGCGACGACCTGCGCGAACGCGCGCTCCACCTCGTCCGGGTCGTCCGCGGCCTCTCTCGGGAGGCCGAGGTGCAGCGGGCGGAGCACGCGTGTGTGAATCTTCACCGGCAGGGGCACATGGGGGATCGGGATGCCGACGATGAGCCCCCACGGCAGCGCGAGGCCTAGCGGCGCGACGTTCGAGCGCGCGAGCTGGGGGAGGCGGAGCCACTCGGCCACCCTGCGGCCATCCGTGGCGATGTAGAGCGATTGGTGCGCGCCCACGCTCACGATCGGCACGATCGGCACGCCCTCGCGGATGGCGAGCCGGACGAAGCCGCGGCGCCGGCCGAAGCGGATCGTGTACTGCGCCGACGTGGGCTTGCAGGCGTCGAGATCGCCGCCGGGGAAGACCAGCACCGCCGCGCCCCGGGCGAGCGCCCGCCGCGCGTTCTCCGGGCTCGCGGCGATGGCCCCGCAGGCGTTGAGCCAGGCGCCGGCCTTCGGGACGTTGAACGGGAGGTCGTGCATCAGCCCGTAGGCCAGGCGCGAGGGCCCATAAAGGCGCCAGAACGCCGTCATGTGGCAGTACATGTCCGGCATTCCCGTCATCGCGTTGTGGTTGCTGACGGCGAGGAAGGGGCCGTCGGGCAGCTCCTCTTCGAGCTCGGTCTCGCAGCGGAAGTAGTCGTCGTAGAGGAAGCCGAGCAGCGGGAGCACGCGGGCGATGAACGCCGGGTCGCGCGCGTCGAGGTCGTCCGGGCGCGCGCGCTCGCGGCCCTTGGCCGAGAACGCGGCGATTGCGTCCCTCACGAGGTCGAGGCTGGGGCGGGGCTCTTTTGACAGGATCAGCACCGTGCCCCGGTGCCCTAGCCTGCGGCGCGACCGAGGGGAAGCGGTTCGTCCAGGGCGCCTGCCGCCGGGCTACCGGCGCGCCGTCGCTGCCCGCGCTGGTCCCCCGCGGCGCGGCGGCGCGACGAGGCGCCGCCGCGCCGCCGCGCCGTGCCGGAGCGGCGCCGCCGGGCCGGTCACTGGACGTCGCGGCAGCACCGGAAGCTGGTCTCGTAGAATCGGAACGCGTCCGCGTGCGCCGGGTTCGTGGAGCTGCACCGCGGCTTCGCGCCGCCGAAGCAGCCGGACCAGTAACAGCCCTTGAGGACATGAGGGTACTCGTTGACGTGGTATCGGGTGCGCACCACCCACTCCTCGACGTTCCCTGTCATGTCGTAGACGCCGAAGGCGCTCACGCATCCCGGCCGCGAGCCGCTCGGCGCGGCCTGGTAGAGCGCCTGGACCTCGGCGAGCGCCTCGTCGGAAGGCCAGGTGTTGAGCGTCCGCTCGTCCGGCGCGATCCACGTCTTGTTGTCGTTGCAGCGCTCGGCTTCGTGGGTGTTTCCATACGGATAGACGAACGCCTCGGGGCCCTGGCACGCCGTGTCCCACTCGTCCTCGGTGCAGAGCCGCTTGCCGCGCTCATCGCACCAGACGTGCGCCGAGACGGCGCTCTCCATCACGAGCGGCAGCGCGCCTTCGATGTTCGGCGCCTCGAAGCGATCGATGCAGTATCCCTCGACCTCCACCATGTCGAGCGGGCACGGCCCTTCGGGCAGCGTGTCGAGCGGTAAGTCCTGTTCGTCGATTCCGCCGCTGCCTCCCCCCGCGCCGCCTTCTCCGGCGCCGCCCTCGCCGGCGCCGCCGGCTCCTCCAGCGCCGCCGCTGCCGGCGAGCGTCACGGAGGTTGACGAGGACGACGACGTCGCAGCTGCCCCCCCGCCGCCCGAGGCGTCGTCCTCGGAGCCGAGGCCCCCGGTGCAGGAAGCGCTGAAGAGGGATGCGAGCCCGAGAAGCGAGGCGATCCGAACGGCGAGAGCTCCAGGGCGCATGGCGGGCTCCTCATCGACCAGGGTGGCAGAGCGGCGCTCTCTCGTCGAGCGCGCGCGGCTCTCCGCCATGATCCGTTGCGTCAAATCGTCCTCGATACCGACCTTCGTCCTCCGCCTTCCTCCTTCAGTTCGCTGTACCGCCGTGCCAGACGCTGCAGAGCGCCGCGCTAGAGGCGGATCTTGCAGCGGAGGATCGCGCTCGGGGTGACACGCGCGGCGGTCAACCGGCTCGCGCGCGCGTCGACGCGAACCTGGACCGCCACCGAGCCCGCGAGCGCGCGGCTCGCCAGGTCGCGCGCGAGCAGACCCACGGCGCCGGTCAGGTGCGACATCGCGGCAGAACCGGCCAGCAGAGAGCACGGGATGGATCCAGATAGATCCATCCCGATCGCGGCGTCCGTGCCTTCGCGCTGGATCGCCCCCGTGCCTTTGAGCTTCAGCGCCCCGGCGGCGACCTCCACCGCGCTCAGCGCGATGCGCCGGCGGTCGCCCGAGATGTGTGCGTCCGCCTTGACGGTGGTGGTGTCGCCGAAGAGGAGCCCGTCGAGCTCCCTGGGGTGGGGCAGGGTGAAGCCCTTCACCGTGAGCGCGATCGGGCCCTCGAGCGGCGCCTCGGACAGGGCCGTCCGATCCGCCCCGGCCGCGAGCCGCAGCTCGAACGTGCCGGAGACGACCATCGTCGAGGCGCCGACGTCCACGCCAAGGAGCGCGCCCAGGGCGGAGAGCGGCGTCGGCGCGAGCTCGATCGAGGCGCTCGGCGAGGGCAGCGGCCGGAGCTCGGCCCGGAGCGGCGCGGAGGGGACGTCCTCGCCGCCGAAGCCCAGGGCGATGGAGGTTGCGCCGATCGACCAGGCGATGTCGGTGCGCGCCACCTCCTTGCCGGCGACCAGCACGCGCGCCTGCTTCAGGACGCCGACCTCCGGCCGCGGCGCGCCCGGCGGCGGCGCTGCGGCGCCCTGGACCGAGCCGGCCGCGCGCCGCAGGAGGGAGGCATCCGTCAGCGCGAGCACCTCCGGCCCCCCGTCGCGATCCCGTAGACCGAGGCGGACGCGGCCCGTGGTGAGCGGCAACGCCGACGCGCGCGGGCCGTGCTGCGCGACCCAGGCTGGCAGGCCCTCCAGGGCGTCGACCCCCACGAGGGTGAGCTCGACCCCGTCCGCCGTGATCCCCGCGGGCGCGAGCTCGCGCAGCGCGATCGTGGTGCGCGCCACCGTGCCCGAGAGGCCGCGCACCCCGAGCAGCGAGAAGCGCGCGTCGCGCAGGCGGACCGCGTGGAGGCCGACGTCGATCGCGCCCGGATCCAGCGCGACGCCGCGCGCGCGGGCCTCGGCGACGATGTGCCGGCGGAGCGCGGGCGGACCGAGCACGAGGAGCGCGGCGACGGCCGCCGCGACGACCGCGACGACGACGACGAGCGCCGCGATCACGGCGCGGCGGCGCCGCTTGCCGCGCGGCGCGCCGCCGCTGTCACCCGGGCCGCTGTCGCCGGGGGCACGCGGCGCACCGCCGCTGTCACCCGGGCCGCTGTCGCCGGGGGCACGCGGCGCGCCGTCGCTGTCGCCGGGGGCACGCGGCGCGCCGTCGCTGTCGCCGGGGGCACGCGGCGCGCCGTCGCTGTCGCCGGGGGCACGCGGCGCGGCGAGCGGCGCCACCGCGTCGGGGTCAGGGGAGGGGCAAGAGGAGGGCACCACGAAGTGGAATTCCTGTAGCGTCGTTTCAGCGCGCTCGCGAGCGCTTCGCGCGGCGCCAGCGCGCTTGCGGCCGGGCCCTCGGCTGCGCTACGGGTCACAGGAGCCGCCCGTCGTCGTTCCCGTTCCGCGGAGCCCGGTATGAAGATCACCATCATCGCGAGCGGGAGCGGAGGCAACGCCACGCTGTTCGCCTCCCGGGGCACGCGGGTCCTCGTGGACGCGGGCGTCGGGCCCCGGGTGCTCGAGCAGTGCCTCTCGGCGGCGGGCGCGGGCGGCGCGCTCGGCTGGGCGCCCGACGCGATCGTGATCACGCACGCGCACGCCGACCACGTCGGCGTGGCCGCCAAATACAACAAGAAGCACAAGATCCCGATCTACGCCTCGGAGGCGACCGCGCGCGCCGCGGAGCTCGGCGACCCGGCGCGCGTCCGGAGCTTCTCGCCGCGCGAGCCGTTCGCGATCGGCGCGCTCACCTTCTCGCCGAGGCCGCTGCCGCACGACGCGGCGCAGGTCGCGCTCGTCGTCGACGACGGCGCGCGGCGGGCCGCGCTCGTGACCGATCTCGGGGAGGTCCCGCCGGGGCTCCTGGAGCACGTCGCCGGCTGCGATGTGCTGATGCTCGAGTCGAACTACGACGCCGACCTGCTCGAGGCCGGCCCCTACCCGCAGCACCTCAAGCGCAGGATCCGCTCGGCGCGGGGCCACCTGGCGAACGCGCAGGCGTGCGCGCTGCTCGCGGCGCTGCCCGGCGGCACGCACACGGTCGCGCTGATGCACCTCTCCGAGGTCAACAACCGCCCGGATCTCGCGCTCGACGCCGCCCGCGACGCGCTCCTCGGCAGGCGCACGCGCCTCCTCGCCGCGCCGCCGCGGGGGCCGCTCGTCCTCGACACGGCGCCGCCGGCCCCGCCGCCCGGCGCGGCGCGCTCGGCGCTCGGCGCGCCGGCCCCCCCGCGCCAGCTCGGCCTGTTTCCGGGGATGTAGCGCGGCGCGCCGGCCGGGGGACGTCGCGAGGTCCCGCGCCGGGCGAGCGTCAGATCCCCTCGAGCCGGACCTTCTGGCCCGCGACGACGCCGTTGCGCCGCGCCCAGCCGGCGTTCAGCTCGAGGACGTACGTCGAGGGACAGGCGACGTCGAAGTTCGAGTCGTTGAGCGTCGGGGTGTTCTCCTCGATACCGACGATCGTTCCATCGCTGTCGATGAACAGCATGTCGAGCGGGATGCAGGTGTTGTGCATCCAGAACGAGTGATTTCTCCGCTGCTGGAAGACGAAGAGCATCCCGCGGTTCTCCGCCATGCTCTTTCTGTACATGAGCCCGCGGGCGCGCTCTTGCTCCTTCCGCGCGATCTCGACGAGCACGTCGGGGGCCTTGGCCTCGAGGAACATCACCTTGCCGGTCGCGAGCTGGAACGGGCCGGTCGGGTCGTCGGGGCACGCCGGATCCGGGCCGGCCTTCGGGGGCGGTCGCGCCGGCGTTGGCGGGGTCGCGTCGATGCAGCGGCCGGCGCCCGGCGCCTCGGCCACGGCGGGCGGCGTCCCGGCCGGGGGCGGCGCGACGTCGTGGGCGGGGACGTCGACCGCGTCGCCGCGGGGCGTGGCCGGGAGCGGCTCGTCGACGCGGCGCTCGCACGCGCCGAGGGCGACCGCGAGCAGCAGCGCGCCCAGGACGGGAGCGAGCGGGGCGAGCGGGGCGAGCGAGGCGAGCGAGGCGAGCGAGGACGGACGGGTCGCGAGGGCGCAGCGCGAGCTCATGGCGCTTCCTACCACGGCGCCGCTCGTCCTTGACCGCTGGACCGCGACGCGCGAAATCGTTGCCCGATGATCGCTCGACCCCTCGCCATTCAGTCCGTCGCCACGCTCGCCGCGCTGGCGATCCTCGCCGGATGTTCGAAGACCCCGGAGCCCACGGCCGAAGAATCGCCGAAGCCGAAGACGACGACGCCGGCGTCGACGGGGCTGGCCGGAGGCAAGACGGAGAAGACAGAGAAGGAGCGCCCCACGCCGCAGCGGCGCAAGGTCACCGCGAAGCCGGTCGCCGAGGTCAAGCCCAGCGAGGACGACCCGGTGAAGGGCAAGTGGACGCTCGAGGACGCCACCAAGGGGCTCCCGGCGGGCAAGGCGCTGACCGCGTCGATCGAGACCGATCTCGGCACGCTGTCCTGCAAGCTGTTCGACGACAAGGCGCCGATCACGGTGGCCAACTTCGTCGGCCTGGCGCGCGGGATCAGGCCCTGGAAGACGCCCGAGGGCGCCTGGGAGAAGAAGCCCGCCTACGACGGGACGATCTTCCACCGCGTCATCAAGGGATTCATGATCCAGGGCGGCGACGCGAAGAAGAACGGCACCGGCGAGGCCGGCTACGTGATCCCCGACGAGGTCTGGGAGGACGGTAGCCACGACCGCGCGGGCCTCCTGTGCATGGCGAACCGCGGCAAGAACACGAACTCCGCGCAGTTCTTCATCACCGACGCCGCGGCGTTCCACCTCGACAACGGCTACACGATCTTCGGTGAGTGCGGGCCCGAGGAGCTCGTCCACAAGCTCGCCAGCGTCGAGGTCAAGGGCGAACGCCCGGCCAACCCGCCAGTCATCAAGAAGGTGACGATCACCCGGCAGTGACCGCGTCCCGGCGCTCGGCGCGCCGAGCTCGCGCTCCCGCCGCCGCGCGGCGAGGGGCCGAGCTCGGCAGGGAGGTGGCTACTGGCAGTCGCTCGCCTCGCCGGGCGACGGCGAGGACGCGATGAAGCTGACGTCGAGCCACTCGCTCGTCTCGTCGTGCCCGCTGATACCGTTGCCTTCGGTCAGGAGCTCGCCGATCTCGCGATCGTCACAGCGGACGAGGCTCTCCCCGTCGCCGGGGGCCGCGGCGGGCCGCTGGCTGTTGCGCGCGGTGTCGTCGGCATAGCCCCTCTTCCCTGTCTTGTAGGCCATCGCCGAGTTCCCCAGCTCCTCACCCCAGATGACGTAGTCGACGTCCTTGAGCGGGCTGCCTTCCGTCCCGTCCCACTCGAAGAGGATCACCATCTCCCCACTGTCGGTGAGCAGCCCGCCGGCTTGCGCCCCGAGGGCGCCGTTCGTTGGCGCGAGCATGGGCGGCACGTCGCCCCCCCCGCAGGGGATGGCCGTCTCGTCAAGCGCGAAATCGGCGCACCGATCGAACTCGAGCTCGAACCCCTCGTCGCTCGCGAGCACGAGGTGTGCCCCTGGGTTGATCATGGTCCCGGGAGGGAACTGGACGAGGAAGTCCGTCCCTGCGCTGCCGACGGGCGCCCAGGGTTCACCCTCGGCGAGGGCATAATAAACGGTGTTGTCCGAAAGGTAGTAGTTGGTGAGGTCGACCGCGGCCTCGGTGGGGTTCCAGATCTCGATGAACTCGGCCGCTCCAGGCCGGACGACGACCTCCGAGATCAGCAGGTGGCCTGCGGGCTCCCCGGGGACCGCGCCGCCGCCGCCGCCGTCTCCGCCGCCCGCGCCGCCGCCGCCACCCGCGCCGCCGCTGCCGCCGCCGCCGGCCTCACCGCCGCCGCCGCCTTCGCCCGTGCTGCTCGAGGTGGTGCTGGAAGAGCTCGCCCCGCCTCCTCCGGTCGCGTCGTCGTCGCCGCCGCAAGCCATGAGGTGAGCGAGCGTCAGAGGGGAAGCCGCGAGGAGTGCGATACTGAGCAGGTTGCGCTTGTGCATTGTTGAGAGATACATCAGAGCGCTGGCCAACAGGCAAGTGGGATTGCAGCCTGGGGGAAAGGATCCACCTCTCGCGATCCCGTCAGGACGCTGCTCGCTCTGCCAAAGGCGTGGCGGGCGCGCGAGGAATCGATAGCATGACGCCATGCGACGCTGCTTCTCGCTCTTCCTGACACTTCTCTGCGTACCGCTCCCTGGGCTGGGCCTCGCCGTCGGTTGCGGACAGACAGTCATCGTCGATGATCCATCCGCGGACGGCGGGGGTGGCCAGGCCGGCGCGCCCCCCGTCCCGGGGGTCGGGGGAGGCGGCGCGGGCGCGGGAACGGACCCGCTCGAGGAGTACGAGGACCCCGGCTGTCCCGACACGGGGCCGCCGCTCACGGATTTCGAGTGCGATCCCTACGATCAGTCGAGCGGCTTTTGCGCCCCCGGAGAGGGGTGCTTCATCTTCGTGCAGTATCCGGACGAGCCGTGCGGGCAAGAAATCTACGGCGCCTTTTGCGCGCCGGCCGGCTCCGGCGGGCAGGGCGATCCGTGCTGGGACGGGTGCGGCGCCGGGTTCGCCTGTGTCGTGACCGGCTCGGGCACGCAGTGCGTGGGGCTCTGCGCGCTCAGCGGCGACGACAACTGCGGTCCGGGGCTCGTGTGCGAGCCGATCGACGTCGAGGGGATCGGCGGATGCCTGTGACGAAGCGCTCCGTGGATCAGCTCGCGCATCGGAGGTTGGCCCTGGCGCTGGTCCTGCTCGGGATCGCCTCCGGCGGCGCCGCGCTCTCGGGGGGGTGCGGGGCGCGGACGGGGCTGAACATCCCGCCGCCCGCGCCGGAGTGCGAGGTGGACGCCGACTGCCCCGGGGCCAAGGACCTCTGCGAGCCGGTGGTCTGTCAGCTCTTCGAGGCGGGGCAGCCCGACGGCGGCGCGGCGCCCTCCCCCGAGGGCGCGCCGGGCGGCGCGGCGAGCCGGCGCGGCGGGACGTGCGTCGCGCTGACGCCGGTCGACTGCGACGACGACGACCCGTGCACCAGCGACACCTGCGAGCGCGCGACCGGGGCGTGCAGCTACGGGCCGTCGACGCTCGACATCGACGGCGACGGCTTCCGCGCGCCGCTGCCCGGCACGATCCCCGGCGAACCGCTCGCGTGCGGCGACGACTGCGACGACTCGAGCGCCGCGGCCTTCCCCGGCGGGCAGGAGATCTGCGACGGGGTCGACAACGACTGTGACGGCACGGTCGACAACGGGGCGCGCTTCGTGCCGCGCGACGCCGACGCGACCCGCATCTCGGGCGACATCGCGCCGGCCGGCTCCGGCGGCCTCGCCTGGAGCGGGACCTCGTATGCGGCGCTCTACACCGGGACCGCGCGGGGCTTCAACCTGTACCGCTCGATGATCAGCGCCGACGGAGAGCCGCTCGCGCCGGGCGAGGAGATCATCACGCCGAAGAACGGCGACGCCTCCGGCGGGCCGATCGTGTGGGTCGGCGATCGGTACGGCGCCGCCTGGCAGGACCGGCGCGACGGCGACTACGAGGTGTACTTTTCCCTGCTCGACGAGAGCGGCGAGAAGGTGGAGGGCGGCGATCGGCGGCTCACGAACGCCCCCGGCTTCTCGGTCAACGTCGCGCTCACGTGGAACGACGCGGAGTTCATCCCCGTCTGGCAGGACGAACGCAACGGCACCTTCGACCTGTTCGCCCAGCGCATCGACATCGACGGCAACCTGATCGGCGACAACGTCCAGCTCACCGACGCATCGCTCGGCTTGCCGAACGAGGCGCCCGCCGCGGCGGCGGGCCAGGGCGGCATCGGCGTCGCGTGGTCCACGGGCGACGCGGTCACCCACCTCATCCAGTTCCGGACGTTCGACGCCGAGCTCGAGCCGACCTCGGAGGTCGTCACGCTCACGAGCGGCGAGACCGACGCGGTCTATCCGACGGTGGTGTGGAACCGCGACCGCTACGTCATCGCGTGGTACGACAAGTCGGCGAGCCCCAAGGGCATCTATGCCGCCGCGGTCTCGGAGGACGGTGAGATCCTCGCGCAGCCCACGGCCATCTCGAACCCTGGGTCGTTCCGCTCCCGGTATCCGTTCCTGCGCCCGCTCGGCGATCGGCTGCTCGCGATCTACTCGGACGATCGCGATCAGAACGACGGCTACGAGCTCTACGCGGTCACGGTGAACGCGGCGCTCGCGCCGATCAGCGCCGAGCAGCGGCTCACCTTCGCGCGCCGCGACAGCATCGGCCCGGTCGCGACGTTCGGGCCGGAGGGCGACGTGGGCATCCTCTTCCGCGACGATCGCGAGGGCGGCGAGCACCACGTCTTCTTCACCCGGCTCGCCTGCATCGCGGGCGACTGACGGCCCCGCGGCCGAGCGCGTGCCGGCCTCGCGGCCGAGCGCGGCGTCGGTCCGGTGCCGCGCTCAGCCCCGGGTCGGCAGGCGGCGCAGCCGGAAGGGGCCGGCGCGGTGGACCTTGCCCGGCAGCGGGCGGCCGATGACCTGCTCGGCGACGTTGCCCGCCTCGATGAGCTTGTCGAGATCGACGCCGGTCCGGACGCCCATCCCGTGGAGCATGAACACGAGATCCTCGGTCGCCATGTTGCCGGCCGCGCCCGGCGCGTACGGGCAGCCACCCACGCCCGCCACCGACGCGTCGAAGTCGCGCACGCCGAGCTCCAGGCCGATCAGGATGTTCGCGAGCGCCGTGCCCCGCGTGTCGTGCAGGTGGAGCGCGAACCGCTCGGGCGGCATCGCGTCCAGGAAGCGGCGGACGATGTCATGCGTCTGCCGCGGCGTGCCGATGCCGATCGTGTCGCCGAGCGAGACCTGGTAGCACCCGAGCTCGATGAGGCGCTCCGCGATGCGCACGACGCGGGCGGGATCGACGTCGCCCTCGTACGGGCAGCCCCACACGGTCGAGACGTAGGCGCGCACGGCGACGCCCGCCTCGCGCGCCGGAGGGACGATCTCCGAGAACACCGAGAGCGTGTCGTCGATCGACTTGTTGATGTTGGCGCGGTTGTGCGCCTCGCTCGCGCTCAGGAAGACGGCGATCTCGCCCAGGCCCACCGCGAGCGCGCGCTCGAGGCCGCGCGCGTTCGGGCACAGGGCGCTGAAGGTCACGCCAGGCTCGGCCGAGAGCGTCCTCGCGAGCTCCTCGGCGTCGGCGAGCTGCGGGACCCACTTCGGCGAGACGAAGCTCGTGATCTCGATCCGGCGGAGGCCGGCGGCGACGAGCGCCGCGATGAGCCGCCGCTTGCCCTCGAGCGAGATCATCGCCGCCTCGTTCTGGAGCCCGTCCCGCGGGCTCACCTCGTAGATCGAGACCTCGTCGGCGACGCGGGCGAAGAGCGGCGGGGCGGCGGCGGCGCGATCCGCGCTCGAGTGCTCGGCGGTGCCCTCGGTCATCGGCAGACCCTCAGCGCCAGAGCGCGGCAGCGTCAACCACTCACCATCCGGAGCTGCTTGTTCGGCGCGGCCGGCGTGAAGGGGATCGGGTAGTTGCCGGAGAAGCACGCGTGGCAGTAGCTGTCCGCCGACGGCCGCGCGGTGGTGGCGTCGCCCTCGCGCTCCTCGATCGACCTCACGCTCTCGACCATGCCCTCCAGCGACAGGTACCCGACGCTGTCGGCCGTCAGGTAGCTGCGGATCTCGTCCACGGAGTGGCTCGAGGCGATGAGCTCCGATCGCGTCGGCGTGTCGACGCCGTAGTAGCAGGGCCAGCGCGTGGGCGGGCTCGAGATGCGGACGTGCACCTCGCGGGCGCCTGCGTCGCGGATCATCTTGACGATCTTCCGGCTCGTCGTGCCGCGGACGATCGAGTCGTCGACGACGACGACCCGCTTGCCCTGGATCACCGCCCGGTTCGGGTTGAGCTTGAGCCGGACGCCGAAGTGCCGGATCGACTGCTGCGGCTCGATGAACGTGCGGCCGACGTAGTGGCTGCGGATGAGGCCCATCTCGAAGGGCGCGCGCGCGCGGTCGGCGAAGCCGATCGCCGCCGGCACGCCCGAGTCGGGCACGGGGATCACGACGAGGTTGTCGTCGGGCTCGACCGGCTGCTCGATGGCCAGGCGCCGGCCGAACGCCTTGCGGACCTCGTAGACGCTCACGCCCTGGATCGTCGAGTCGGGGCGGGCGAAGTAGACGTGCTCGAAGATGCAGAGCTTGCGCGGCTCGGGCGCGAAGGGGAACTCGGAGCGGACCCCGTCCGCGTTGATGATCAGCATCTCGCCCGGGGCGACGTCGCGCACCTTGCGGGCGCCGATGAGGTCGAACGCCGTCGACTCGCTCGCGACCACGGGGGCAACGCCGCCGTCGCTCATCGGCATCTCGCCCAGGCAGAGCGGCCGGATGGCGCGCGGGTCGCGCACGGCGACGAGCTCGCGCTCCGTCAGGAAGAGCAGCGAGTACGCGCCCTCCACCTGCTTCAGCGCCTCCGCGATGCGGTCGCGGAGCTCTTCCTTCTTGCTCATCGCGATGAGGTGGACGATCGACTCGGTGTCGCTCGCGGTCTGGTAGATCGAGCCGCGCGCCTCGAGCCGCTCGCGCAGGGCCTCGTGGTTCGTGAGGTTGCCGTTGTGCGCGACCGCGAGCGAGCCGCGCGCGTAGTCGACGCCGAGCGGCTGCGCGTTCTTCAGGTGCGAGCCGCCCGCGGTCGAGTAGCGGACGTGGCCGATGGCGTGATCGCCGGGCAGCGCCGCGAGATCGGACGGGGTGAAGCCGGACTGCACCCGCCCCATGGCGCGGTGGCCGAAGAGGCGCTCCCCGTCGCTGCTGACGATACCCGCAGATTCCTGCCCTCGATGCTGGAGCGCGTGCAACCCGAGGTAGGCCATGTTGGCCGCCTCGGGGTGGCCAAAGATTCCGAACACACCGCACATGCCGCCTATCTAGTACGAAAACGGGGCATGACCCACCATCATGGCGATCTGTCGTCATGATGAGGCGGCCGAGCGCCGGCGCCGAGCTCTGGGCGGATGCTTGTGCGAGATCAGGGCGCGGGCAGGCCCGCAGACCGATCGCGCCTGAAACGTAAGCAGGCTAACGATCCGGCGGCGGCGCGGGGCGCCAGGGTCGCGAGATCCCTCGGTATTTTGCTGCTGGACGAGGACGGCGCGTCAGGGACGCCGGTGCTGGACGAGGAAGGCGTGTCAGGGAAACCGGGCAACTCCCGCTATTTCGGGATGTTCCAGAGCTTCTCGATGATCTTTGTTTCCATGGCGTCGCCGTGGCACGTGCCGCACTCCATGTCCTCCTTGCTCGCGCGCGAGAGCTTGTATTGGTACTCCTCCTCCATGAACGTCTGCAGGGCCTTCTTGTCCTTGCGGTTCAGGACGTGCTCGTTCCCTGCGTGACAGCTGTCGCAGAAGAGGGTGCCGCCGCCCTCGCTGCGGAGCGGCATCACGAAATTGCGCCACATCTCGCGGGCGACCTTCATGTCCCGCGTCTCTTTCTTGAAGTCGCCCTCGGCGTGGCAGCCCTCGCAGGTGTCGAAGCCGAGCGCCTTCTGGAGCAGCGGCATCACCTTCTTCTTCTGCGCGGCCGGGAGCTTCTCGAGCGCGGGGATCTTCTTGAGGTTGATCCCGATCTTCTTCAGATCGGCCTCGAACTTGGTCGTCTGGAGCGGCGTCGACTTGGCGGGCGCCTCGTCCTCCTCGCCCTTGTCGGCCTCCGCCGTCTTCTCCGGCTTCGCGGGCTTCTCGCCCTCTGCGCCGGCGGTCGCGTCGCCCTCGCCCGGGCTCGACTCTCCGTCGAAGTCGTCCTTGTCGGCCGCCGTCTCGGGCGGCGGCGTGGCGGAGCCACAGGCTCCTGCGAAGGCGCCCATCCAGAGCGCGAGGGCGAGCGCTGCGTGCTTCATCCTGGCTGCCATACTCCTCCAAAGGAACGTTGATCGTGAGCAGAGCGCGGCTCCCCGTGCAGCAGGGCGCGCCGCCTGGGCGCGCCCCCACGGTCGCCGGGCGATCGGGCGCACTCTACTCGAATTTGCCCGAGACAGAGAGGAACGTGAGCTTGTTGTTTGTCTCGCGGAGCCGCTGGACGAGCATCCGGACGACGTTCCAGAGGACCTCGTACGCGAGCTCTTTGTGCAGGAAGAGCAGATCCTCGAACGCGTCCTTCGACACGGTGAGCAGCCGGCAGCGCTCGTGGACGCGCGCGTCGGCGGAGCGGGGGGCCTCGTCGAGCAACGCCATCTCGCCGAACACCGCGCCAGGGCCGAGCACCGCGAGCGCTTCCTCGCCGATCCCGGCGATCTCGCGGCTGATCCGGACCTTGCCGTCGAGCAGGATGTAGAGCTTGTCGCCCGGATCCCCGTGCTGGAAGATCTTGGTGCCGAGGGCGTGCGTCTCCTCGCTCGCGACGCGCGAGATGAGCTCGAGCGCGGCCGGGGTGAGGCCCTTGAACAGGGGGACCTTGGAGAGCTGCTCGATCCGTTCGGGCACGATCACAAGCTGCCGCGGAGAATAACCGAGGCGCCGGCTGCAGAGCGAATTTTCAGGCAGCTCGCGGTGAGACCCTAGCGCGTGAACGTCACCGTGATGGGCGGCGTCGTGGCGGCGATCGGCGATCCCGCGCGATCCTTGCCGGGGGTGTAGCGCCGGCTGAGCGCGCACATGCGCGCGGAGCGACCGAAACCGTGTCCGGGATCACGGACGACCTTGACCGACAGCGGGCTGCCGTCGGGTCGCACCGTGATCATGAGGACGACCTTCGCCTGATCGATCTGGTCGACGTCGGCCTCCGGAGGGAAAGGACAGTTCCAGTTGCTGCTGCCGACCAGGCCGGGCGGGGCCGAGCGGTCCGGGCCGGCGGCGGCCGGAGGCGGCGGGACCGGATCGCCCGTGCCCTTGCCGCCGACGACGCCCCCGACCTTGGCGTTCGGGTTGAAGGTGGGGGACTTCGCCGTGCCCGCGCCGGCCACCTGGCCGTAGCCGACGCCCTGGCCCTCGCCGCTCGCGATCCCGCGATCGGTCATGTCGAGGACCTCGTCCGGATCCGGCTCGCGCGTGAGGACCTTCGCCGCCTCGGCGGCGGCGGGGGGCGGCTCGTAGGGGTCGTCGTTGGGCGGCGGCGTGTTCGCCTGCGGAGGCGGCGCGACCGTCGGGACCGGCTCGGGCTCGGGCTCGGGCGCCGGCGGCTCGGGCTCGGGCGGCTTGGGCTCCTCGGCCTTCGGCGGCGTGAGGTCGACCTCATAGATCGCCCAGAGGTAGTCGTGGATGCCGACGCGCATCTCCTCGACCACCTGCCGCATGTCGCGCAGCGACCCCGAGACGATCGCCCGGGCCGAGGCCGCGCTGTGGCTGGTGAGCGCCAGCGTGACCCCGAGGACGGCGCCCACGCGCGAGGCGCGGTCGCCGAGCGCCAGCACCGCGGCGAGCGGATCCGCGGCGCGCCGCCGGTCGCCGGCGCGACCCGGGGCCGGCGCGGCGAGCGCGGTCGGGGGTCCCTTGGCGCCCCCGGGGTCGGCGCCGCCGCGCTTGTCTCGGCGGCGCCCGTCGTGAAGCGCCCCCGCGGCGCGATCGCTCGTGGCCTGGCTCATAAGCTCTCGCTCGGCGCGCTCAGGGCGCGGGGCTCGGTGTTGCCGGCGCGGGGGCGGCCGGGGGAGGCGCGGCCGGGGCGCCGGGCGCCGCGCCGGGCTCGGGCGCGATCGGCGTCACGCCGAACGCGATCTTGGAGACGCCCGCCTGCTTCAGCAGATCGAGCGCGCGGATCACCCGGCCGTGCGGGACCGTCGTGTCGGCGCGGATCACGGCGCGGAGCTCCGGGTTCTTCGCCTGGGCCTCGCGCGCGATCGGCAGGATGGCGTCCTCGCCCGCGAGCTTCTTGCCGTCCGCGAGCGTGTCGCCGTTCGCGTGCAGCTCGAGCCCGAAGATGAGCTGCACCTCCTGCCCCTGCGCCGCCTTCGGCAGGTCGAGCGGGAGCGACTGCGAGACGATGATCTTCGCGGTGACCATGAAGATGATGAGGAGCACGAGGGTGATGTCGACGAGCGGCGTGACGTTGATGCCGCTGATCATGTCGTCATCGTCGTTGCGGCTCGTGCCGGCCATCAGCGCTCCTCCTCGCCCGCGCCGCTCTTCTTGCTCTCGTCCTGACGCGGCGCCCTCGCGGCCTTGCCGCGCGGCTCGGGGGCGGCGGCGGGCGCGGCCCCGGCGAACGCCGGGTCGATCTTGAGGTGCGCGAGCAGGACCCGCGTGAGCGCCTCGGTGTTGGCCAGCGTCGACTTGATCATCCGCTGGAAGAAGTTGTTCGCCGCGACGGCCGGGATGGCGACCGCGAGGCCGACCGCGGTCGCGACGAGCGCCTCGGCGATGCTCGACATGACCGCCTGCGGCGCCATGGACTGCGACGCGGCCTGCGCGACCGGCGCCTTCGCCGCCTGGCCGAGCGCGTCGAAGGCGCCGACGACGCCGATGACGGTGCCGAACAGCCCGATGAACGGCGCGTTGTTGCCGAGCGTGCCCAGGTAGGCGAGGCGCCGCTCCAGCTTCATGCGCTGGAGCGCCGCGGCGCCGGCCATCGCCTCCTCGGCCGCGTCGGGGCCCTGATGCGCCACCGCGAGGCCGGCCGAGACGACCGCGGCCTCGGCCGAGGGCGATGCGTCCATCCGCCTGCGCGCCGCCTCGATCGAATCGTCGAGGGAGGTCCGGAGATCCCGCGCGAGGACGGCGAGGTCGTCGCGGAGCGACCAGAAGAACCAGGCGCGCTCCAGGATGATGGCGACCGAGACGACGCTGAGGACGATCATCAGCCACATGACCCAGGCGGCCCCGAAGCCGACCATGATGCGCTGCAGCCACTCGACGAGGTTCATCTTGTTCCTTGGTGCCTTTCCGATGGGTGGGGTGGGGGGGGAGCCGCGCTTCGAGAGGACCTACGGGTCGGCGCCGGGCTGCCCTTCCTCGACTGCGTCCTCCTCCTCCGGAGCGGGGGCGCCCGCCGCCCCCGGCCTGCCGACGGAGGGCTGGGGGGCGGAGGCGTCGACGAGCCGAAAGACTCGCCCAAGGACGGTGGTCGCGTAGCCGCCCTTCGGTAGCACAAACGAGACGACGATTCCTTGCTCTGCGCCCGGATCGCCCGCGGGCTGAGGCGCGCCGGCGCCCACCGCCGGCTCCCAGGCGGCGGACACCTCCAGGCCGTCCACCTCCAGCCGCAGCGGGCGCCGCGTGCCTTCCCCGGCGTGGGCGAACGCGTCGAGCCTGTGCGGGTCGCCGATCGCCGCCGTGAGCACCTCGAGCTCCAGCGCGCCCGGGGCGCCCTCGGGCCAGCGCATTTTCCGGCCGAACATCGGGCCCGTCGCCGAGATCGCGAGCGCGGCGGCGCGCGCCTCGGCGTCCGCGACCTCCGGGCCCTCGAGGGGCACGAGGAACAGCCCGCCGGTGTCGCGCTTCTTGGCGAGATCGCCGGGGAGCACGGTGCTCCAGGTGCCGTCCGCCTCGCGGCGCGCGAGCACCTCGTTGAACCAGCGCGACTGGAGCGCCGAGAACAGCAGCCGCTGCTCGCGCCGGTCGCGGGGTCCGCGCTCCCGGCCCGCGAGCCACGCGAGCGCGCGCTCGGGGTTGTCGCCGTTCCTCCCGAACCGCTGCGGGCCGAACGCGTTCGGAATGCCGGCGCGGCCGATCTCGGCGAGGCGGCGCTCGGCGAGCGGGAGCGCCGCGGGGGCGATGCCGCGGAGCGCGATCCGGAACCGGTTGCCGAGCAGGTGCCCCGGCTTGAGCTTGTTGTCGTGGCGGGCGACGGCGAGGATCTCGATCCCGGGCAGCTCGGCCTGCTCGAGCAGGGGCGCGGGATCGCGCGCGAGCGGGAGCTGGATCGAGGCGGTCTGCGTGGTGATCGCGTGCCGGTCCTTCATGCCGGCGAAGCCGGTGCTGCCCGGGTCGGCCCCGAGCGCGAGCGCGATGGCCCGCACCGCGTCGGGCGTGGTGCGCCCCGTCTTGCGGAAGGTCACGAACACGTGCTCGCCGCGGCCGCTCGCCGCGTAGGCCGGGAGCTCTTCGACGACGAAGTCCGCCGGCGAGCTCCGGAGCACGGCCGTGGGAAGGTCGCCGGGCGAGCCCGCGGCCGCGAGGTCCGCGACGGGCGGGACGGTGGTTGTCATGGGAGCGCCAGCGTGACCGAAATCGTCCCGGCGTCCAGCGGCGAACGCGCGCGTGGTTGTCGCGCGCCGCGCACCCCGGCGTCCAGCGGCGAACGCGCGCGCGCGGGGGCTACCTGGGCCCGGAGACGCCGCCGACGCCGCCGCCGCCGGGCGTGGGCCTCTGCACGGTCGCGCACTCCTCGTCGCCCGTGTCGACCGTGGTGACGTCGTAGCAGCAGAGCTCACCGTCGAAATCCGCCTCGCTGTCGATGGACTCGATCGAGCTCAGGCAACCGGGGTTCTGGAAGAACACGTACGCGTCCTCGCTGGACGGGCATGCTCCCTCGAGCTCGGTCCAGTGAAAGCACGCCCGCTTGCCGCAGCCGGCCGAGAGGAGGAGGGCGGGGGAGACGAGCGCGAGGATCAGCGGGCGGAGGCTGGCGATGCGCATGGCGATCTCCGGGAGCGGCGCCCGCGCGCGGGCGCGGAGGTGCGGTGGGCCTTGGCGATCAGAGCTCGTGCGGCATCAGATCGCGCGGGCTCCGGAAGTACTGCAGCGGCGAGTAGGCGAGCAGGTTGGAGACGCGCGACGTGTAGATGCACGCGTACTCCTCGACCTGATCGCCGAAGCTGGACGTCTCGTTCGCCTCCTTGAGCAGCGAGCCCCAGTAGGGGTGAAAGCGGCGGGCGATCTCGCGCTCCAGCTTGCCGACCTCGGCGTCGACGGTCCGGAGCTGGCCGCGGATGCGCTCGACCGCGCGCTTCGTGCGGCCCCGCTCGGCCTCGTAGAACGACGTCGCGTAGTCGATCTGGACGTGGCCGCCGGCCGCCCCCGCGAGCAGCGGGCCTCCGCCCCCGTGGGTCGCGCCGTTCTTCTTCTGCTGCTCCTCCTCGATCTTGCGGGTGAGGTCCTTGTAGCGCTGCTGGTAGAAGCGGAGCTGGTCCTCGAGCTCCTCGCGGCGCCCCTCGAGCAGCGCGCTCTCCATGTGCTCGCGCCGGCACGACTCGTGGGCGGCGACCTCGGCTTCCATCTCCTGGATGATCATCGCCGTGCGCCACGCGCTCTCCTTCTTGGAGCGGAGGATGTCGCCGTAGATGTGATCGCCCACGTAGAGGACGCGATCGCCGGAGATGTTCAGGAACTTCTCGAAGTCGTGGAGGTTGCCCCCCTCGTAGACGGCGCCGCGCTCGAGCGGCGCCGTGGCGGGGCGGACCTCGGCGCCGTCGCGGATGAGGAGCGGGCGGCGCTCCTGGAAGAACGCGGGCTTCTGCGCGGCGACCACCAGGACGTCGAAGTAGTGCCGGAAGCTCGGGTACTCGGGCATCGCGTCCCCGAGCAGGTACGTCATCATCTTCTCGGTGAACGGCCAGCGCGAGTTCGTCAGCAGGAAGAGCTTCTTGCCCGCCGAGCGGAACTTGTGGAGCGTCTGCGCCAGGTTCGGGTCGCGCTGGACGAAGCGCGGCAGGTCCGAGAGCACGACGTCGAGGATGGTGCCGTCGCGGTGCGCCTCGTCGATGCACTCGCGGATGTCGGTGAAGAGCCGCGCGTAGTCGAGCGGGACGCCGCGCCCCTCGAGGGCGTCGACGATGCCGGCGTAGAGCGTGGCCTCGCTCAGCGCGTACAGCGTGTCGATCCAGTGATAGCGGGCCGTGTTCGGCCGGATCTTGCGGTGCTGGTAGAGCGACCGGAGCTCGTCCTTCGTGAGCTCGCGCAGGCCGTGGTACCCGCGCTGGACCACCTTGAACCGGTCCATCTTGAGCACGTGGCCGAAGCGCTTGTCGATCAGCAGGCCGCGGATCGGGAAGTGGATCGGGTAGCGGAGGTGCCGCAGGAGATCCTCGGGGTAGCCGCGCGCGGCGAGCTTCGTGACGGTCCCCTGGATCGAGAGGTTGTCCATCTCGGTCTGGTCGTAGATCGCCAGGGTGTAGTCCATGTCGAAGCCGACCCAGTCGACCCCCGCAAGCTTGAGGTTGCGGTTGACGAAGACGCGCCGGGTCCGCGGGATGCGCGTGGGCTCGGTCTGGGGATGGAGCCCTCCGAGGGGGAGATCGAGCTGCTCGAAGAACACAGTGGGTCGACTATCGTATCCCACGCCCACGAGGCATACCAAGAGCCCTATCTCGACGGACGCGTCGCAGCGCAGCATCGACGCGCACGCCGCACGCCGCACGCCGCACACCGCGCGCCGCGCGCGGTGCGTCCCCGGGCGCCCTCCGCCGGATCCGCCGTCCGACGCGGCGCCACCCCCCGCGCGTGGAGGCGCGCCGCGGTCGCGCGGGCGCGGCGCCCGAAAGCTGCGCCATGGTGCGCGCCCCTCCCGTCTTGTGCGATCGCGGAGGCGGACCCCCATCCGTCGCCGACGGGCACCTCGTTCGATGCTCCTCGCAGCGCCCGGGCCGGTCTCCCGCAAGCCTCCCGTCCAGTGCCCACGTCACGATGGAGCGAGGCGGCCGCGCGGGGCGCGCTCGGCGAGCGCCAGGGAGGTCGGGCGCGCGCGGTCGTCGCTCGCGGCGGACCTCAAGAAGCGGCGGCTCCGATGACGTCCGCCCGGGTGAGGCCGACGAGCCGCGAGCTCATCTCCCAGAGCCGCGCGGCCGCCTCGGCGTCCGTCGCCATCCCCTTGAGGGGCCTCACCCGGGTCCGCTCGAAGAAGGCGGGGCCCTCCGTGGGCGACGCGTCGGCCAGGATCGCGAGGAGGTTCGCGGCGGCCTGCGTCGGGGTCGCGCCCACGACGTCGATCAGCGTCTTGAGGACGCGAGAGCTCCCCTCGAAGAGCCCCGACCGCACGAGCCCGGGATAGTAGCAGAGCACCTGGGCCCCCGTGCCCGAGAGCGCCTCCGAGAGCCGGTGCGCCGCGAGCACGAGCGCGAGCTTCGACCGCGCGGACGCGGCGAGGAACGAGTAGGAGCGCTTCGACATGAGGTCGTCGAAATCGAGCCGGATGCCGTCCACCGGCGCGACAAGGTTGACCACGCGCGCGTCGCGCGCGGCCTTGAGCCGGCCGAGCAGCAGGTTCGACAGCAGGAAATGCGACAGGTAGTTCACCTGGAACGTCATCTCGAGGCCGTCGGCGGACTCCGCGCGCTCGCGCAGGAACACCCCCGCGTTGTTCACGAGCAGGTGAACGACCCCGCACCGGTCAGCCACCTGCCTGGCCGCGGCGCGCACCGACGCGAGCCGGCCGAGATCGCACTCGACGAGGCTGACCTCGCCCTGCACCTTCAGCGCGGCGAGCTTCCTCGCGCCCTCGGAGCCGGTCCTGCGGCAGAGCACGGTCACCCGGGCGCCCTGCCGCGCCAGCGCAGATGCCGTCGCGAGCCCGATCCCCGAGGTGCCCCCGGTGATCACGGCGACCTTCCCCCTCATGCTTTGCGCACTCCCCATCTCCCGTCTCCTCGTCTCGCCGTCCTCGTCCATCTCATCGCTGCGGCGGCGGGCCGGTAACGACGCTCCGGGAGCTTGTCGGCGACAGGAGCAGGCAGCGGGCACACGCCGAAGCGCCGAGACGGCGCGGTGCCCGCCGGAAACCCCGAAGAAGAAGAGTCGTCGCCCCCCGCCCGCGACACAGGTACGACCCTGCATGCATCACGTCAAGCGAGCATTATGCATCGCAGCAGGGGCGTGATGTGGGTAATTCCACATTTTCCTTGGCTGCGGGTCGGGTGTGTCCGCGTCATAGCCGTGCACGTGGGACGGCAGAGATGGCCTAGGCGGGTGCGGCGCCTCAGGGGGCGGGCGTCTCCTCGAAGACGCGCAGGCCATATTTCTCGAGACACCAGAGCACGCCGACGATCAGGCTCCGTTTGTCGTCCACGAACGACGGCTTCTTCCCCTCGAAGTAGTGACCCGCGAACTGGAAGCCCCAGCCCGTCGTGAACATCGCGGCCGCGAGCGGGAGGCCGATGAGGGTCGCGCCCACGGGGAAGCTCGCGACGATCAGCGGTATGCCGACCTTGTGACACGCCTGGTTGCGCGGATCCTGGTGGTCTTCCTTGTACCGGCGGAGCACCTCTGTCCATTCGGCGTTGAGACGGAGCATGCGCCCATCTTACCACGCTGCCGCCCCGCGGGGCGCGGGGCGCGGGGGCGCCGGCATGCGGCAGACCGAACGTCCCGGCGCGCTTTCGTCGAAGACCGGCGGTGCCGTTGCTTCCCGGTTGCCGCTTGGAGCAATGAGGCGTAGTTGGGCAACGTGAGCGGTCACAGAACCGGTCCCATGGCGACGACTGCACCGCTGTCATTCAAGACAGGGGAGCTCATTCAGGGCGCGCGCTCGGAGAAGCGGCGTGTTCTCCTGCTCGTCTACCATCATGACGGCGTCGAGATGGCCCCGATGAGCCCCGGCGTCGGCGTCGTCGTCGGCAGGGAACCCCCGGCCGACGTCGTGATCCGGGACAGGAGCATCTCGCGCCGGCACGCGCGCTTCACCCTCGTGGGCGGCGAGGTCGTGGTCGAGGACCTCGGCTCGCGCAACGGGACGCGCATCTCGGGGCAGCGGGTCGAGAACGGCGTGGTCAAGGCCGGGGACGAGGTGCTGCTCGGCGGCATCGTCGCGTCGGTGCACGTGCTCGCCGGCGGCGAGCTGCCGCCGTTCGGCCTGGAGGGCTCCGACGCGCTCCGCGTCGCCCTGCAGGCCGAGATCGTGCGGTCCAGGTTCTTCAGCCGGAAGTTCGCGCTCGTCGTGGTCCGCTCGCTCGGCGCGCAGGCGAGCCACCTCCGCCACTGGGGGCTCCGCGTGCGCGAGGCGCTGCGGCCCGTCGATCGCGTCGCGTTCTACAGCGCCGACACCCTCGAGATCCTGCTCCCCGAGGTCACGCCCGAGCTCGCGGAGGAGCTCGCGAAGGCGATCGTCGCGCGCCGCGAGGGCGAGCCCATGCTTGTGTCGGGGGTCGCCGTGTTCCCCGACGCCGCGACCTCCACCGACAAGCTCATCGAGGTCAGCCACGAGGCGTCGCGGAGCGCGAGCCCCGCGGCGCCCGTGCACCTCGCGGCCCCGGAGGGCGCGCTGCTCTACGTCGCGCCGAAGGTCGAAGGCGCCCGGCCGCCCGAGGAGGAGGGCGCCGCGGGCGCGGTGCCCGAGAGCCAGTGGGAGGCCGACGGCCACGTCCTCTCCACCAAGAGCCCGCTCATGCGATCGCTCGTCGAGGTGGCGCTGCGGGCCGCGCGCTCCTCGATCCCGGTGCTCCTGCGCGGCGAGACCGGGACGGGCAAGGAGGTGCTCGTGAGGTTCATCCACGACCGCAGCCCGCGCCGCGGCGAGCCGCTCATCTGCGTGAACTGCGGGGCGATCCCCGCGATGCTCATCGAGAGCACCCTCTTCGGCCACGAGCGCGGCGCCTTCACCGGGGCGAGCCAGCAGCAGAAGGGCGTCTTCGAGGCGGCCGCCGGCGGCACGGTCCTGCTCGACGAGATCGGCGAGCTGCCCGCCGCCGCGCAGGCCGCGCTCCTGCGCGTGCTCGAGACAAAGCGGGTGACGCGCGTCGGCGCGACAAAGGAGATCGAGGTCGACGTCCGCGTGATCGCGGCGACGCACCGCGACCTCGACGCGATGTGCGACGCCGGCACGTTCCGGCTCGATCTGCTCTACCGGCTGAACGCGATGACGCTGAACATCCCGCCGCTCCGCGCGCGCCGCGACGACATCGCGACGCTCGCCGCGGGCTTCCTGCAGCAGGCGAACGCGGCGAACCTCAGCAGGGTCCAGTCGATCACCTCCGAGGCGCTGGCCCTGCTGAAGAGCTACCCGTGGCCCGGCAACGTGCGCGAGCTCCGCAACGCGATCGAGCGGGCGGTGGTGATCGCGGAGGGCGAGGCGATCATGGCGCGCGACCTCCCGGAGCGGATCCGCGTGGCGGTGACCTCGCCCAGCTCGCCGCCCGCGACGTCGCGCGCCCACGACCCCTCGCGCTCGTCCGAGGCCGGCATGCCGGCCCTGTCCCAGCGCCCGTCCGAGCCGCTGCCCTCGCGCGCGTCCGAGCCGGCGTCGTCGGCGGCCTCCGCGGCGGGCGGCCTCAAGACGCGCCTGGAGCAGATCGAGGCCGATCTCCTGCTGGAGGCGCTGCGCGCGTCCGACTGGAACCAGACGGACGCGGCGCGGCGCCTCGAGCTGCCGCTGCGGACGCTGCAGCACAAGATCAAGGTCTACGGCATCAAGAAGCTCGGGTACGGCGTCGCCCGGTAGCGCCGCCCGAAGGGCGTCCGGCCAGGGGCGGCCGGACGTCTGCGCCGCTCCGGCGGCCGGAGGCGCGGCCTACTGGGAGAACCCTTCCAGCATGTAGTGCGCCTCGATGCGCTTGAGCGCGAGCACCATCGCGGCGAGCCGCATCGGCAGGCGCTTGCCGAGGACGAGCCTCGTCGAGTCGTGATCGTCGGTGCGGCGCGGCCGGTCCTCCGCGATGTCGCAGATCAGGCGGTAGTTGCTCTTGATGGCGCGCTCGAGCCGCGCGTTCACCTCGCCCTCGGTCCAGTGCTCCATGCGCTTGTTCTGGATCCACTCGTAGTACGAGACGGTCACGCCGCCCGCGTTGCCGATGATGTCGGGGATGATGCTGATGCCGCGCTCCGCCAGCACCCTGTCCCCCTCGGTCGTGGTCGGGCGGTTGGCGCCCTCGGCCACGAGCTTCGCCTTGAGCCGCTCGGCCACCTCGCCGGTGATGGCGTCGCCGAGCGCGGCCGGGATGCAGATCTCCGCGTCGACGCCCCAGAAGTCGTCCCGCGCGATCAGCTGGGCCCCGCCGTAGCCGGCGACCGACCGCCGGAGGTTCTGCGGGTTCTCGCTGACGTAGGTCATCAGCGCGCCGACATCGATGCCGTTCGGGTCGACCACCGCGCCGTCGGAGTCCTGGACCGCGACGCACCGGGCGCCCATCCTGCACAGGATCTCGGCGGCGGCGGAGCCGACATTGCCGAAGCCCTGCACGATGAATCGCTCCCCGGCGAGGGAGGCGCCGCGCTGCGCGTACCACTCCTCGATGCAGTACGCGAGCCCCTGGCCGGTCGCCTTGGCGCGCCCCTCGGAGCCGCCGATACGCACGTCCTTGCCCGTCACGACGCCGCGGTGGTTGTGCCGCTCGCGCTCGCCGTCGCTGTACTGGCGCAGGAGCCACGCCATCACCTCGGCGTTCGTGCCCACGTCGGGCGCGGGGATGTCGACGTTGGGCCCGATGAGCTGCTTGAGCCGGTACATGTACCGGAGCGAGATCGCCTCGATCTCCTCCTTGCTGTGCTCGCGCGGATCCATGCGAATACCGCCCTTGGCGCCGCCGAACGGGACATGCGCGATGGCGGTCTTCCAGGTCATCTCGGCGGCGAGCGCGTTGAACAGGTCGAGCGACACGGCCTTGTGGAAGCGGAGCCCGCCCTTGTAGGGCCCCCTCGCCTGGTTGTGCTGGACCCGATAGGCCTTGAAGCGAACGAACTCGCCGGGCTGGATCCGGTAAAGCCCCTGGTCGGCGAGGCGGATCACGCCGTCTTGCACGTGGATCGAGCCGCTCCGGAGCGCCTCGGGGCGGAGGATGAGCTTGCCGTTGAAGAGCGGGGTGACGGCGGCGCGGTTCAGGATCACCGACGCGGGGAGCCGTTCGTAGGTCGCGGTCGCCTCCCCGCGGAAGGGGACGAGGCGGTCCTGGAGCTGCGTGGTGATGTAGAAGATGTGCTCGTAGTCGGGCTGCTCGAGCTCCAGCCGGATGCGGGGAGCCAGGCCGATGAGATCCGCGGCCGTGTGAAACACCGCCATGGACTCACCGAAGATGTTGGTCTCCGGCTCGCGCTCTAGGAGGGGGGCGTCTTCCATCCGCGTATGCTGCCTCGACCGCGGCGGGGGTCCAACCTTTCGCGCGGGCCTCGCGCGCCGATCGAGCCAGCCCGCTGCGACGGGCGCGTGATCTCGACAGGTCGATCGACCGGCGGGCCGCCGGCCGCGCGGGGAGCTGGTGCGGCTCCCCGCAGAGGTTCCGGCGGCCCGTCGCGTCGATCACCGCTGTTCTCGACCGGCAACGTGGCCGGCCAATTCAGGCGATGAGGTCAGGGGAAGACCCCGGGGGTCCCGCCCCCCCCCAGGCCGGCGAAGGAGCCGTACGGGGAGCCGCCGAGACCGCCGCCCAAGCCGCCGCCGAGACCGCCGCCCAAGCCGCTGCCGAGACCGCCCGGCCACCCGTAGCCGCCTCCGAGGCCGCCGCCGAGGCCGCCCGGATAGCCGCCGCCGAGGCCGCCGATGCCGCCCGGATAGCCGCCGCCGAAGCCGCCCGGATAGCCGCCGCCGAGGCCGCCGAAGCCGCCCGGATAGCCGCCGCCGAAGCCGCCCGGATAGCCGCCGCCGAGGCCGCCCGGGAAGCCGCCCGGATAGCCGCCGCCGAGGCCGCCCGGGAAGCCGCCCGGGAAACCGCCCGGGACCTGCCCGGGATCCGCCTGGCCGACGGGGCCGCCCTTGCCGATGGGGGGCCCTTGAAACGGCCCACCCACGCCCGGGCCGAGAGGCCCGAAGCCCGGGCCGCCGGGGCCCTTGATCGGCCCCTGGCCGATATCGGTCTTGCCCGGGATCGCGGGCGGGCCCACCACGCCGCCGCCCCGCGTCTCCTCCGTCTCTCCCTCCCCCTCCAATGCCTGCTCGCTCGACGCCACGTCGACGTCGGCCTGCTCCAAGTCGGCCTCCTCCGGTGTCACCGCGTCGACCGCGCACCCGGTCATCAACACGGAAAAGAGCATCACCGCTTGCGCCATCTTCATATCGATCGAGCTAACCATCCGTCCTCCTTCCATGCCCCGCCAGGACCGTCAGGCCCGCAGTGGCATGTTGAGCGGTGTCGAGAGCAGGCTGCGTGCCTGACAGCGCGTGTGCAGAGCCTGCCGCATCGGCCCTCTGCGGCTGCCGGACGGCGACGGCGAAAGTGCATTGTCTGAATCCGCGCCGGGTGGGAGCTTTGCCCCTCTTCATCGCGCCCGAGCGCCGCCGCGCTGGCGCGTATCGACGCCGCCTCGCAGCGCCGATGTGGGAGGCTCCCGAGCGCTGGAGAAAGGCAAATGTCGACGCGCGCCGCGGGGCCCCCCGCGCGCGGCGCGCGGCGGGACGGGACGAGAGCGACCCGACTTGCAGCTTTATCGGGCCCTGCAAACCGCATTTCCGAAGACCTGGTCGATCTCTGCAATCGAGGGCTGAGGAGACTCGACATCATCGCTGATGGGCGGCAACGGCCCGCGGGCCTCGGGTCCTCTGGTCACGCCGTGCTCAGCCCACGTGAGCCGACAGAGGCCCAGAGCGGCGCTCCCTCTGCGGCAACCGCGTCGGCGCGGCGCGCGCCCGAGCCTCGCTTTGCTCTGCGCACCCTCGCCATGTCGTCCCGAACGACGGCGCCGCCGCGGCCATCAGCCGCGGACGGCGGCCCCGCGAGGCAGCGGGAACGGCCTCCTCCGCGGAGCCTCCCGGTGGCGCTCGGCGCGGCCCGACGTGGTTGACAGAAAGCGTGCGACCCACACGATAGGAGGCGCGCCCGAGCCTCGCTGCCCGAGAGGGTTCACACGCCCGCGCCGGAGAGAGGAGCGCGGCGCAGACGTCCCCGGCAATGCAGGGAAAGTCGGCGCGATCGCGACGCCTCCGCCTGGCAGGAGGCTATCTCCTGTTGTAGGATTCATTACGCTGAAAGGGGTCGCGCGGCGCTGTTCAGGCGCTGTCCTCGTCATCTTTCCGCGGGCTCGATGAGGATCTCCGGCGCTCGGAGCGCCGGTTCATGCCGGACACGCGGTCTCCCGTTGTCGTGGGGGCTCCGGGCAGCCGTTCGCCCCAGGAGCGAGCGGGAGCTCGCGGGGCGCGCTGCGAGGCCGCGCTGTCCAGGGAGGGTATTGCATGCGCTTCTGCGCGACGCGCGCGGGTCTGTCTTGCCTGATCGCCGGTATCGCGGTCCTGTCGCTGCTCGCCGCGGCGTGCAGCGACCCCTCGCGCAGCTCCGACGCCGCGCTCGACGGGGAGCACGTCGCCCCGCGCTGCGCGCGGGGGCACGTCCTCGGGCCCGAGGACGCGTGCATGCCGGTGGGCATCCAGGGGTGCGCAGAGCTGTTCGTGGAGGACGACGATCTCTGCCACCCCTCGATGGCGAAATGCCCTCCGGGGACGATCCCGAAGTTCGATGAGGGCTGCATCCCCGCCGGCATCCCGCGCTGCGCTCCCGAGCTCGTCGGCGACGACGGGCTCTGCCGGCCGGCCATGGCGAAGTGCCCGACAGGCACGTTCGCACTCCCGGAAGCGGGGTGCGTGTCCGTCGATGGCCCCGACGGTTGCGGGCTCGGGCCGTGGGGGAACACCCCTCGCGCGCCCGGGAACGTGTATGTCGACCCGAGCTACGCCGGCCCGGACAGCGATGGCTCCGAGGCGAGGCCGGTCACGACGCTCGAGGCGGCGCTCGAGCTCGTCGTCGAGGGCGGGACGATCGCGCTCGCGGACGGCACCTACGACGAGCCGGTCGTCATCACGAGGCCCCTCGCGATCGCCGGCCGGTGCGCCTCGCGCGTGCGCCTCCGCGGGGTGAGCCCGCTCGTCCATCCTCCGGCGACCGTGGCCGTGCTCGGCGCAGGGGAGGTGACGCTCCGGGGGGTCGAGATCGGCGGAGATGGCGCCGGCGTGGTGGCCACGGGCGCGAGCGCCGTGACGATCGAGCGCGTGCACATCAAGGGCGCTGTCCATGCGGGCGTCCTCTCGGGCGACGGCGCGCGGCTCTCAATCGCGCAGAGCTGGATCGAGGGGACGCGCTCCGGCGCCGCGGGCGACGGCATGGGCGCCTCCGTGGACACCGGCGGCGCGCTGTTCGTGAAGGAGAGCGCCGTGACGGGCAGCCGCGCCGCGGGCGTGGCCGCGCTCGAGGTGGGCGCCACGGCGGCCGTGGTGGGCAGCCTCATTGAGGGGACCTCGTCGTCGGAGCGCCTCCTGGACGGCGAGGGGATCGTCGTCCGGGGCGGCGCCGAGGCGTCGATCGAGCGCACGGCTGTGATCGGAAACCGGCTGTCGGGGATCGTCGCGTCGGGGAGCTCCCTGGCGACGATCTCCGGCGTGCTCGTCGAGGGGACGATGCCCGGGAGCCACGAGCCGAGCTACGGCATCGGCGTGTACGCGGCGAGCGGATCGCGCGTCGCGATCGACTCGAGCGTGATCCTCGGCAACTCGGAGCTCGGCGTCGCCGCCATCGGCGAGGGCTCGGCGGCGACGATGACGCGGAGCCTGGTCAAGGGCACGGTGGCGGCCCCGTCGGGGTCGCTGCTCGGCGGGTTCGGCGTCGCCGTGGCCCGCGGCGCGGCGATGCGCCTCCAGGACAGCGCGGTCGTTCAGAACCGCGGGACCGGGGTTCACGTGGGCGATCTCGCCGCCGAGCTGGTCGCGGGCGGCAACCTCATCGAGGGGACGATCGCCGGAGGGGCCTGGGGCGACGGCGCCGGGGTGGCCGTGATGGAGGGCCGCGTGACGCTCTCGTCGAATGCCATTCGCGACAACGAGGGGACCGGGCTGTCGGTGGGGTATGACGGGTCCGAGGCGACCGTGACAGGCAACCTCGTCGAAGGGCATGTCGCCCCGGACCGTCGCGCGCCGGTGGGGCAGGGGATCGTCATCTATCGGGGGGCCACCGCGGTGCTCGCGGGCAATGTCATCCGCGGCAACCGCTCCGTCGGCGTCCTCGCCGGCGCGGAGTTCCCGGGCGGCAAGGTCGAGATCACGGGGGACCTCATCGAGGACACCTCGGGCGGCGAGGCGAGCGACCGGGGCGCCGGCATCGGTGTCGCCGCCGCGGGCTATCAGCTCCGGCTCGCCTCGTCCCTCGTCCGCGCGAGCCGCACGGCCGGCGTGGCGCTGTTCGCCGCCGAGGCGGAGATCGCACAGACCGTCGTCGACGGGGTGACCGGCGACGGCGGAGTCGGGAAGGGCGCGCGGCGCGACGACCTCGTCGCCGACGGCGTCCTGGTGCTCGCCGGGTCCACAGCCACCCTCGACGACGTGCGGGTGGCCGGCTGTGCGCGGGCCGGCATCCTGTACGACCGGAGCTCGGGTCGCCTCTCCCGGGTGCGCGCCTCGGACAACCGCTTCGGGCTGGTCGTGCAGGGCTCGCCTGCGCCCCAGCTGAAGAAGGAGAGCGAGAACGCGTTCACCGGCAACAGCGCGGCAGACGAGCTTTTTGGCGCCGACCTCCGCGTGCCAGCGCTCGCTCCCCCGCTTCCGTGAGGCGCGCCCGCTCGACCACGCCCCCCGCCCCGTCGCACGAAACGAAGGCGCCGTACGAGCCCGTACGAAACCCGTACGAGCCCGTACGAAACCCTACGGACATGGATTGGAATCTTCCCCGACACGTGGTACCTACCTGGGTTCCAGGGCTACGACCGCGGGGATCAGGGCTCCACGCGTAGAGTCGCCAGCCCCGGATTGACCCTCAGCGCACCGGCCTATCGCCCGCATCGCGCCGCGCGCGCCGCGCACGATCTCCCTGCCGCCAGCGCTGGGCGAGCGCAGCACCTCGCCCCTTCGAGAGTGCCCGTCCGCACACTCGAACGAGACCGAAAAATCTGGTCTTGTCATCGCTCACGGACGTCTGTATAGACGTGCTCCGGCCGCTCTCTGAAACGATGCGTCATCGACTGCCTCCTTGCCTTGCTGTGAACGAAGAAAATAACAGCGTCAGTGCCGGAGCCCTCAGCCGTCATGACGCGCGATGACACCATGAGACGGAGTTGCCGCCGCGAGACATGACGCGCCACGACATCTCCCTTGAAAACGCGCCTGAGTGAGCGGTGTGCGAACTTGGTAGCGACCTCGAATCCCCGTTGACACTGCTGTGCGAAGACGGCTACAGTGCCGACGTCTGGATGCCGGTATGGTGCGCTGCGTTGCGCGCGTCGGGCTCCGGCGAGTCGCTCTGTCACGTGGCGGCTTCCAGGAAGATCAATTGAATGGGAGAGGGACGGTGGGCGCTCGGGCGTGTCCACGAGGGCCCCGCTTGAGGAGCATTTCATGAGGAACTGGTTGTTGCCGCGTCGAACCTTGGTTCTGTCGGCGTTGCTTCTTTCGGTCGGCGCCGCGGCAGGTTGCGGGAAGTCCGATGCGAAGAAGGACCCGGCGGGCGGCACGGCCCCGGGCGCTCAGGGGACCGGCAAGAACCCCACGACTGCGGACACCTTCCTCACCGTCTCGATCGAGCAGCAAGCGTCGTGGGTGCGCAACTTCAATCCTCTGCTGGCCTCTGGCAACGTTCGCTGGCCAACCGTCGCTGGCATCTACGAGCCGCTCCTCGTTTACAACACGATGAAGGGCGAGTTCACCCCCTGGCTCGCCTCGAAGTACGAGTGGAGCAACGGGAACAAGACGCTCACCTTCACGACGCGCCCCGGCGTGAAGTGGTCCGATGGCCAGCCGTTCACGGCGAAGGACGTGGCCTTCACCTTCGGGCTCCTGAAGAAGCACGCGGCCCTCGATCTGCAGGGCGTCTGGAAGTGGCTGACCGCGGTCGAGGCCAAGAGCGACTCCACGGTCGAGTTCACGCTCACGCGGCCGTATGTCCCCGGGCTCGTCTTCCTCGGGCACCAGCCGATCGTGCCGGAGCACAAGTGGAAGGACGTGACGGATCCGGTCACGTTCACGAACGAGAACCCGGTCGCGACGGGGCCCTTCACCGAGGTGAAGACCTTCCAGAACCAGATCTACGAGCTCGGCCGGAACCCGAACTACTGGCAGCAGGGCAAGCCCGCGATCAAGGGGCTCCGCTTCCCGGCCTACCCGGGCAACGACCAGGCGAACCTGGCGCTCCTGAACGGCGAGGTCGACTGGGCCGGCAACTTCGTCCCGGAGATCGAGAAGGTCTACGTCGGCAAGGACCCGGCGAATCACCACTACTGGTTCCCGCTCGTCGGCAGCACCGTGTTCGTCTACACGAACACGACGAAGAAGCCGCTCGACGACGTCCGGGTGCGCAAGGCGATCAGCATGTCGCTCGACCGCGATCAGATCGTCAAGGTCGCCATGAACAACTACACGCGGCCGGCGGACGCGACGGCGCTCAGCGACGCGCACGAGCGCTGGCGCAGCCAGAAGGTCGTCGAGGGCGGCGACTGGGTGAAGTTCAACCTGGCCAAGGCGAACCAGATGCTCGACGAGGCGGGCTACGCCAAGGGCCCGGACGGCATCCGCTCGAAGGACGGGAAGCCGCTGCGCTTCGACATCAACGTCGTCACCGGCTGGTCCGACTGGGTGCGCGCGGCGCAGATCGTCACGCAGCAGGTGAAGCAGATCGGCGTCGAGGCCTCGCTGAGGACGTACGACTTCAGCGCGTTCTTCGAGGCGCTCCAGAAGGGCACCTTCGACCTGTCGATGGGCTGGTCGAACGAGGAGCCGACGCCCTACAATTTCTACCGCGACCTCATCGGCACCGCGACCGTGAAGCCGGTCGGCGAGTCGTCGGCGCGCAACTGGCACCGCTTCGGCGCCAAGCAGACGGACAGCCTGTTCGAGGCGTTCGAGGCCGCGACGGATCCGGCGGAGCAGAAGAAGCTCATCGAGCAGCTCCAGGAGACGTTCTCCGAGACGGCGCCCTCGATCCCGCTGTTCCCCGGGCCGTCCTGGGGCGAGTTCAACACCCGCCGCTTCACCGGGTTCCCCAGCAAGGAGAACCCGTACGCGAAGCTGTCGCCGAACAACCCGCCCGAGTACCTGCTCGTCCTCACCGAGCTCAAGCCGAAGTGACATCGGGCGTGATCTGATCCGGAGAGCAGGTTAGAAGAGAGAGCTTCTGTGCGTTACCTTCTTCGACAGCTGGGCTTGTACTTCATCGCGGCGTGGGCATCGCTCACCCTGAACTTCCTCATTCCGCGGCTCATGCCGGGCGACCCCGCCACGGCGATGTTCGCGCGCTTCCGCGGGCAGCTTCAGCCGGAAGCGATCGACGCGCTGCGGAAGGCGTTCGGGTTCACGGATGCGCCGCTCTACATGCAATACATCACCTACCTGCGCCACACGCTGACGGGCGATCTCGGCCTGTCGATCGCGCACTTCCCCGCGAAGGTGACGGACGTCATCGCGACGGGGCTCGGCTGGACGATGCTCCTGTCGGGCGCCGCCGTGCTCGTCAGCTTCGCGCTGGGGACGCTGCTCGGCATCGTCGCGACGTGGAAGCGGGGCGGCTGGCTCGACTCGGTCATGCCGCCCGTCCTGATGTTCCTCGGCGCGTTCCCGTACTTCTGGCTCGCGATGGTGGCGCTCTACATCCTCGGCTTCGTGCTCGGGGCCTTCCCGCTGCGCCACGCCTACAGCGACACGCTCTCGCCCGAGTGGAGCTTCGAGTTCATCGGGAGCGTGCTGTCGCACATGGTCCTGCCCGCCCTGTCGATCGTCATCGCCACCATCGGCGGCTGGATGCTCGGCATGCGCAGCGCGATGGTCACCGTGCTGTCCGAGGAGTACATCACGATGGCCCAGGCCAAGGGGCTCTCCCAGTGGCGGGTCATGTTCAGCTACGCCGCGCGGAACGCGCTCCTGCCCAACGTCACCGGGTTCGGCATGGCGCTTGGCTTCGTGCTCGCCGGGTCGCTGCTCACCGAGATCGTCTTCTCGTATCCGGGTCAGGGCTACCTGCTCATCCAGGCTGTTCGTAACCAGGACTATCCGCTCATGCAGGGGATCTTCCTCACCATCACGCTGGCCGTGCTGGGGGCGAACTTCTTGGTCGACGTCGTCTACGTGTTTCTTGATCCCCGCGCCCGAGGGCGCTGAGGGCTCGGTCCAGGAGAAGCGATGGCTGCGCAACAAAGCAACAGCGGGGGCAGCGCCACCCGTTCGGCGGGGTGGATCCGCCTCCTCCTCTCGAATCGCAAGGCGATGGTGGGCACGCTCATCGTGCTCTTCTTCCTGCTCCTCTCGGTGCTCGGCCCCGTGCTCGTCGGTCAAGACCCGCACGCGTTCGTGGGCATGCCGCACGAGGCGCCCTCGGCCGAGCACCTCTTCGGCACGACGGGCCAGGGGCAGGACGTGCTCGCGCAGACGATCGTCGGCGCGCGGACCTCGCTGGCCGTCGGCTTCGCCACGGGCTTCGCCGTGATGGCGATCGGCGCGACGATCGGCATGGCCGGAGGCTACTTCGGCGGCTGGGTCGACAACGTGCTCTCGCTGCTCACGAACGTGTTCCTGATCATCCCCGGCCTGCCGATGGCCGTCGTCATCGCGGCCTACCTGCCGGCCGGGCCGATGACGATCCTCCTCGTCCTCGTCCTCACGGGCTGGGCGTGGAACGCGCGCGTGCTCCGCTCGCAGGTGCTCGCGCTGCGCGACAAGGACTTCGTCTCCGCCGCCCTCGTGAGCGGCGAGGGCAGCGCGCGCATCATCTTCCGCGAGATCCTGCCGAACATGACGTCGCTCCTCATGTCCGGCTTCATCGGCGCCACGGTCTACGCGATCGGCGCGCAGGTCGGCCTGGAGTTCCTCGGGCTCGGCGACCTCAGCGCCGTGACCTGGGGGACGAACCTCTACTGGGCAAGCAACAACGCCGCGCTCCTCACGGGCGCCTGGTGGACCATCGTGCCCACGGGCGTGTGCGTCGCGCTCGTCGGGTTCGCGCTCACGCTGATCAACTACGCGATCGACGAGATCTCGAATCCGCGGCTCCGCGCGGAGGGGTCCTGGTCGCGCCTGCTCAAGAGCCGCAACGTCGCGGCAGGTCCGTCCACGCCGGTAGTGAGGGCTCATGGCGCCTAGTCCGATTCTCTCGGTTCAGGATCTCCGGGTCGAGTTCATGACCCCGGCCGGTCCGGTCTGCGCGGTCGACAACGTCTCCTTCGACATCGCCCCGGGCGAGGTGCTGGGCCTCGCGGGCGAGTCGGGCAGCGGCAAGTCGACGGTGGCGCAGGCCATCATGCGCCTTCTCCGGCCGCCGGCGGTCATCACGGGCGGGCACGTGTACTTCGCCGGGCAGGACGTCCTGTCCATGAACGAGGAGCAGCTCCGCGCGTTCCGCTGGCGGAAGGTGGCGCTGGTGTTCCAGAGCGCGATGAACGCGCTCAACCCGGTGCTGACGATCGGCGATCAGATCGCGGATCCGATCATCGCGCACGACCGCGTGACGCCGGCGCAGGCGATGGAGCGCGCGGCCGATCTGCTCAAGCTCGTCAACATCGACCCGACGCGCTTGACCAGCTACCCGCACCAGCTGTCGGGCGGCATGCGCCAGCGCGTCGTGATCGCGATCGCCATGGCGCTCAAGCCGCCGTTCCTCATCATGGATGAGCCCACGACGGCGCTCGACGTGGTCGTGCAGCGGGAGATCCTGCAGCAGATCGCCGAGCTCAAGGAGCGCCTCGGCTTCTCGATCCTCTTCATCACGCACGACCTCTCGCTCATCGCCGAGTTCTCCACGCGCATCGCCATCCTCTATGCGGGCAAGCTCGCCGAGACCGCCCGCGCCAAGGACCTCTTCAGCGATCCGAAGCACCCGTACACGCAGGGGCTCCTCGGGTCGTTCCCCTCGGTCCGGGGCCCGCGCCGCAGGCTGCAGGGCATCCCGGGCACGCCGCCCGACATGCGCAACCCGCCGTCCGGCTGCCGCTTCCATCCCCGGTGTCCGCAAGCCTTCGCGACCTGCCAGACCGAGCAGCCGGCCCTCCGTGAAATCGCGCCCGAGCATCGCGGCGCCTGCCACCTCTACTGACGATGACGATGACGCAACCTTATGTCTCGCCTGTCCTCGACGTGGTGCGCCTCGCCAAGTTCTTCCCCGTCGGCGGCGGGCTACGCACGCAGCAGCTCCGGGCGCTGCACGACGCCTCGTTCTCGCTGGCCGAGCGTGAGGTCATCGCGCTGGTCGGAGAGTCGGGCAGCGGCAAGAGCACGATCGCACGGCTGCTCGCGCGGCTGATGCCCCCGAGCAGCGGGCAGATCCTGTTCAAGGGTCGCGACGTGCTGAAGGAAGAGCCGACCCGCGCCTCGCTCGCTTACCGCGGGCAGGTGCAGATGATCTTCCAGGATCCGTTCGGCTCGCTCAACCCGGTGCACTCGATCGGCTACCACCTGGAGCGGCCGCTGCTGCTCCACAACAAGGCGCCGAACGCCGCGATCCTCCGGGAGAAGGTGCACGCGCTCCTCAAGACGGTCGATCTCAACCCGCCTGCGGAGGTCGCGGTCAAGTACCCGCACCAGCTCTCGGGCGGCCAGCGGCAGCGCGTGGCGATCGCCCGCGCCCTCGCGGTGGATCCCAGCGTGATCCTCGCGGACGAGCCGATCTCGATGCTCGACGTCTCGATCCGCATGGGCGTCCTGAACCTGATGGAGAAGCTCAAGGAGGAGCGCGGCATCTCGTACCTCTACATCACCCACGACATCGCGAGCGCGCGCTACGTCGCGGATCGCACGATGGTGATGTACGCCGGCCACATCGTGGAGGGCGCGCCGAGCGAGGAGCTGATGCAGCAGCCGGCGCACCCGTACACGAAGCTCCTGCTCTCGGCGGTGCCGGACCCGAACGGCTCGATCCGCGGCGAGCTCCCGGCCCGCTCCGGTGCGCCGAAGCTCGTCAACCCGCCGCCGGGCTGCCCCTTCGCCGATCGCTGCCCGAGCGTGATGAACGCGTGCCGGGAGCAGATGCCGGCGGCCGTCGACGTTGGCTCGGGGCACTGGGTCCGCTGCCACCTCTACTCGCCCGGTTCCGTCGCTCCCTCCGCGCAGTACGAGCGCAAGGTACCTGCCTCCGCCGAGGCCGTATCTGTCTAAGGAGAATCGCGAGAGAACATGTCGTCCCTGAGATTTCCCGACAAGTTTGTTTGGGGGGCAGCGACGTCCTCCTACCAGATCGAGGGTGCCACGAGCGAGGATGGGCGCAGCGAGTCGATCTGGGATCGCTTCGCGAAGACGCCCGGTCAGATCACGGACGGGACCAACGGCGACATCGCGTGCGAGCACTATCACCGGTGGCCTGAAGACATCGCGCTGATGAAGAGCCTGGGCCTGATGGCCTACAGGTTCTCGATCGCGTGGCCGCGCATCCTCCCGAACGGCCGGGGCGCGGTGAACCAGAAGGGGCTCGACTTCTACAGCCGGCTGGTGGACGGCCTGCTCGAGGCTGGGATCGAGCCGTACGCGACGCTCTTCCACTGGGACCTGCCGCAGGTGCTCCAGGACGAGGTCGGGGGCTGGCAGCACCGCTCGACGGCCGATGCGTTCGTGGAGTTCGCCGACGTTGTGTCGCGGAGGCTCGGCGATCGCGTCAAGAAGTGGATCACCCACAACGAGCCGTGGTGCACGGCGTTCCTCAGCTACGAGAAGGGGATCCACGCGCCGGGCATGCGCGATTTCGGCAAGGCGCTGGCGGTGAGCCACCACCTCCTGCTCTCGCACGGCCTCGCGGTGCCCGTGCTGCGCAAGAACGTCCCCGGCGCCGAGGTCGGCATCACGCTGAACATGAACTACGCGATGCCCGCGTCGCCGAGCGCCGCCGATTACGACGCGGCCCGCCACTACGACGGGTATTTCAGCCGCTGGTTCCTCGATCCGCTGTACGGCCGGCACTACCCGGCGGACATGATCGCGGACTACATCGCGCTGGGCCACCTCCCGCCGGAGGGGCTGACCGTGTGCAAGCCGGGCGATCTCGACATCATCGCGACGCAGTGCGACTTCCTCGGCCTCAACTACTACTCCCGGGCGGTGCTGCGAAGCAGCAAGGTGCCCGAGGAGCAGAACCTGCCGAGGACGGAGCGCGTCGCGCCCGCGTCCGAGCAGACAGAGATGGGCTGGGAGGTGTACCCGGACGGGCTCCGGCGGCTGCTCATCCGGCTGCACGTGGAGTACGGGGTGCCCAAGCTCTACGTGACGGAGAACGGCGCGGCCTACTCGACCGGGCCCGACAAGGACGGCCGCATCCCGGACGAGCAGCGGCTGCAGTTCCTGCGCGAGCACTTCGTCGCGGCGCGGCGCGCGATGGACGCGGGGGCGCCGCTCGCCGGGTACTTCGTGTGGTCGTTGATGGACAACTACGAGTGGGACCGCGGCTACTCCCAGCGGTTCGGCATCGTCTGGGTGGACTACGAGACGCAGCGCCGCATCCCGAAGGACAGCGCGCTCTGGTACAAGGGCGTCATCGCCGCCAACGCCGTCGACGACGGCGCCTCGCAGGCCACCTGACCGGCGGCGCGCGCTGCACGCAGCGCGCCACGCCAGCGGCCGTCACGTCACGCGGAGCACCTCGTCCAGGGAGGTGACGCCCTCTTTCACCTTGGTGAGCCCGGCCTGCCGGAGCGGCACGAGCCCCACCTTGCGCGAGGCGTCCCGGTACGCGCGCTTCCCGGCCCGCGCCTTCACGAGATCCCGCAGGTCGTCGTCGAGCTCCAGCATCTCGAAGAGCCCGATCCGGCCCCGGTAACCCGTCAGGTGGCAGGTCTGGCACCCGACCCCGCGCTTCAGCTCGGTGCCTTTCTCGATGAGGATCTGCTCCTCCTCGTCCGTCACGGCGGTCTCGAGCTCGTACTTCTCCGCGCACTCCTCGCAGAGCCGCCGCACGAGCCGCTGCGCGATCACCGCGAGCAGGGCGTTCGCCACGATCCACGACTCCGCGCCGAGGTCCACGAGCCGCGCGACCGTGTCGACCGCATCCGAGGTGTGCAACGTCGACAGCACGAGGTGCCCCGTGAGGCTCGCCTGCAGCGCGATCTGCGCCGTCTCTGGGTCGCGCATCTCGCCGACCATGATCACGTCCGGGTCCTGCCGCAGGATCGCGCGCAGGCCGGTCGCGAACGTGAAGCCCTGCCTCGGGTTGGTCTGCCCCTGGGTGATGTCGGCGAACTCGACCTCGATCGGATCCTCCAGCGTGACGATGCTGAGCTCGCTGGTCTTCATCACCTTGATCAGCGAGTAGAGCGTCGACGTCTTGCCCGAGCCGGTCGGCCCGCACACGACGATGAGCCCCGAAGCGCGCTCCGCGAGCCCCTGGAGCCGCGGCACGTCGCCCTCGGAGAGCCCGAGCTTCTCGAGCGCGATCAGCTGGTGGCTGAGCAGCACGCGCAGCACCAGCGTCTCGCCGTGGATCGCGGGGAACGTCGAGGCGCGCAGGTGGATGAGCGGGTGCCCGTGCAGCTCCAGGCCGAACTGGCCGTCCTGCGGCAGGCGCCGCTCGGTCATATCCATCCGCGCGAGCACCTTCACGCGCGACGTGAGCGACGGCCCGATCTCGATCGGGATCTGGCCCTGGGCGACCATCACGCCGTCGACGCGGTAGCGCACGCGGATGCTGTCGCGCTTCGGCTCGACGTGGATGTCGCTCGCGCCCATGGAGACCGCGCGGCGGACCAGGTGATCGAGCACCTTGACCGCGTCGAGATCCTCGGACGACGACGCCGGGGGGCGGCTGTGGTTCACCGCGCGCCTCCCTTGCCGACGTCGATGATGCGGAGCGAGACCATCTTGAGCTCGTTCGAGGGGGGGAACGTCGCCCAGACGCTGACGCCGTAGAGGCCGGGCCGCCTGCGGTCGTTCAGCGGGACATCGATGTCGAATCGATTGCCTGTCACCTGAAGAGGAATAGGCGTCTTGAAGCCCCTGGGGAAGAACGTCGCGTAGGGGGACGGGATCGCGTACCCGCCCATCCTGAGCAGCTTCTCCGGCGGGATCGGCTTGCCCGGCTCGATCCGCGAGATCCCGACGCCCGCGATCTTCGCCGGCGCGCGGACCTCGCCGGCCACCTGGATCACCTCGCCGACCTGCGCCCGCCTGGGCAGCTTCTGGTACGTGCCGTAGTCGTCGACGAACTCCTGCGCCATGCAGGCGATGTCGAACCCCTTGGCCTTGGCCAGCCCGACCCCGAGCGACGTGTGCGACGCTGTGAGCACGTTGCGCCGGTGCCCGTCGGCCGGGGGCTTCTCGTTCATGAAGGCGTGGTGGACCCGCTCGAGGCTCTCCGCGGAGAAGCGCGGATCCGGATCGACCTCGCGCGGGATCGCGTCGGCGAAGCAGCCGGCGTTCTCCATGACGAAGCCGTCGCCTCCGGCCGCTGTGTAACGCTCCTCCGGGACCGACCCGTCGCTGCCCCAGTGGCCGGTGAAGCCCACGCGGACCATGTCCTCCGTGTGCCGCCGCCCCGCGCGCGCCGCGGTCTCGTCCCACCGGACGGGCGGCAGCTTGTGCGCAGCCCGATCGCGGTTCACCAGCGCGAGCACGTACCGCCCCGCCTCCGCGCGGGTCATCCGCTGCTCCGGCGCGGGCGGCGCGGATGCGGCCTGCGCCTCGCCGCCGCTGCCGGGCTCGGCGTCCGAGGCCTCGCCCCCCGAGGTGCGCGCGCTCTCCTCCGTCGCTGTCTCGGCGGCCCGCGCCCCCGGCGTTCCTCCGGCCGGCTCCCTCCCGGCGCTCGCGCCGCACGCGAGCGCGTGGGCGCCCGCGGCGATGAGCCCCAGCCTGGGCGCCCGGCCCATCGTTCCTGTCTCTCGTCCTCTTCTCGTGCTTCTCGTGCTTCTCGTGCTCGCGTGCATTGTCGCGACGGTAGCGCTTCGCTGTCGCGCGCGCACCCGGGGGCGCCGCCCCTCGCCGGCGCGCGAAGCCGTCCGGGCCTCTGGCTCGCTTCCCGGGCGCTGCGCGACGCGCGGCGCCTGGCGCGTTGACCGGGTCCACCTCGCATGAGATAGCGCACCTCCGCTCTAAGGAGGATCTGCATGAAAGCGTTCGCTCTCCAGGGTTCGTTCGGCCTCGACGCGCTCCGCCCGATGGACCTCCCGGATCCGGAGCCTGGGCCCGGGCAGATCGTCCTCCGGATGAAGGCGGCGTCGCTCAACTTCCGCGACCTGCTCATGGCGAAGGGCCTTTACAACCCGAAGCTCTCGCTGCCGCTCGTCCCGCTGTCGGACGGGGTCGGCGAGGTGATCGGCGTGGGGGATGGCGTGACGCGGGTGAAGGCCGGCGATCGCGTCTGCCCGATCTTCCACCAGCGCTGGATCGACGGGGAGATCTCCTGGGCCAAGACGAAGGGGGCGCTCGGCGGAGAGCTGCCGGGGGTGCTCTCGGAGCAGGTGCTCCTGGATCAGGAGGGGGTCGTCGCGGTCCCGCCGCACCTCACGGACGAGGAGGCCGCGACGCTGCCGTGCGCCGCGGTGACCGCCTGGAACGCGCTCTTCGCGGCGAGCCACCTCAAGGCGGGCGACACGGTGCTCGTGCAGGGCACGGGCGGCGTCTCGATCTTCGCGCTGCAGCTCGCCCGGCTCGCGGGCGCCCGCGTCCTCGTCACCTCGAGCAGCGATGAGAAGCTCGAGCGCGCGAGGTCGCTCGGGGCGTCGGAGACGATCAACTACCGCACGACGCCCGACTGGGACACGCAGGCGCTCTCGCTCACCGGCGGGGCGGGGGTGGATCAGGTGATCGAGGTGGGGGGCGCGGGCACGCTCGCCCGGACGCTCCGCGCGGTGCGGATCGGCGGGCGCGTGAGCCTCATCGGCGTGCTCTCGGGCGGCGCGCCGGAGCTCAACCTGTTCCCCATCCTGATGAAGCAGATCCGCGCGCAGGGCATCTTCGTCGGCTCGCGCGCGATGTTCGAGGACCTGAACCGCGCGATCGCGGCGAGCGGCCTCCGCCCGGTCGTCGACCGCGTGTTCCCCTTCACCGAGATCCGCCAGGCGCTCGACCACATGGCGAGCGGCGGGCACTTCGGGAAGATCGCGCTCCGTTTCTGACCGGCGGGCCGCGGCGCGCCCTCCCGCGGGCGCTCCGGCGCGTCCCTCAAAAGTGGCCCCGCCGGCCCAGGTCGTTTACGAACGGACCCTGCGGCCAGCCACGCGCCTCGGCCGCGCGAGAGGTGGTGGACGGTGCAGCTCGATCTGGAGCTCGAGGTCCTGTGTGGTCAGCTCATCGTGGGCGGTTTCGACGGCGCCGAGCCGCCCGCCCGGTACCTCCGGGCGCTCGCCGAGGGGCGGAGGGGTGGAGCGATCCTCTTCCGGCGCAACGTCCCTGACCTGGACGCCACGCTGCGGCTCTGCGCGGCGCTCGCCGCGGCGGGCGGCCCGGATCGGCCTCCCTTCCTCGGCATCGATCAGGAGGGGGGCCGCGTCACCCGCCTGCCCGCGCCGTTCCTGAAGCTGCCGCCGATGCGCTCGCTCGGCGACCTCATGGATCTCCCGCTGCTGCGCCGCGCGGCGCGCGCCGTCGCGTCCGAGCTCCGGGCCGTTGGCATCAACCTGAACTTCGCCCCCGTGCTCGACGTCGACTCGAACCCCGCGAACCCGATCATCGGCGATCGCGCCTTCGGCCGCGATCCTCGCGCGGCCGCGCAGGGCGGCGTCGCGTTCCTCGAGGGGCTCCAGGAGGAGCGCGTCCTCGCCTGCGGCAAGCATTTTCCGGGGCACGGCGACACGGCGCTCGACAGCCACCTCGCGCTCCCGACCCTCGCCCACGGCCGCGGCCGCCTCGACGAGATCGAGCTGCCGCCGTTCCGCGCGGCCTCGCGCGCCGGGGTCGCATCGCTGATGACGGCGCACATCGTCGTCGAGGCGCTCGATCCCGGCGTGCCGGCGACGCTCTCCCGATCCATCTGCACCGGCCTCCTTCGCGGCGAGATCGGCTTCGAGGGGGTGCTCTTCTCGGACGACCTCGAGATGGCCGCGATCGCGGCGCATCACCCGATCGAGGAGGCCGCCACCGCGGCCATCTCGGCGGGCTGCGACGCGCTGCTCGTCTGCAAGGACGAGGACCTGCAGGACCGCGCGCACGAGGCGCTCGTGCGCAGGGCCGAGCGCGATCCGAGCTTCCGCGATCGCTGCGTCGAGGCGGCCGCGCGCTGCCTCGGGCTGCGCCGGCGGTGCCCGCCGCGGCCGGTCGCCTCGCCCGCGGCGCTCGCCGAGATCGTCGGCGGGCCCGCCTCGAGGGCGGTGCTCGCGGACATCGAGCGGGCGCGCGCCGCTCTCGCCGCCGGGGCGGCCACGTGACCGCGCCGCCGGGGGCCGCGCCGGGGGAGCCCGCGCAGCGCCCCGATCGCGCGTTCGCCGTCACCGCGCGCCGGCTCGTCACGTGCGACCCGTCCCGCGCCTCGGCCGGCGACCCGCTCGGGGTGATCGAGGACGCCGCGATCGTCGTGCGGGGCGGCGCCATCGAGGCGGTCGGGCCGCGGCGCGAGGTGCTGCGGCCCGGGGCCGGCGTCCCGGTCGCGATCGAGGCCGCGGGGGTCGTCACGCCTGGGCTCGTCGACTGCCACACGCACGCGCCGTGGGTCGGCTCGCGGGACGCGGAGTACGCGGTCCGCATGGCCGGCGGCGACTACGAGGCGATCGCCGCAGCGGGCGGCGGCATCGTCGCGAGCATGCGCGCGGTGCGCGCCGCGACCGCCGGCGAGCTCGCGGGCGCGCTCCGCGCCCGCCTCCGCCGGATGGCGGCGCTCGGCGTGACCGCCGTCGAGGCGAAGAGCGGCTACGGCCTCGACGAGGCCTCGGAGCGCAAGCAGCTCGAGGCGGTCGCCGAGGCGGGGAGGGACGCGCGCCTGCCCCGCGTCGTGCCGACGTACCTCGCCCTGCATGCGCTCCCGCCGGAGGCGGGCGGCGATCGCGCCGCCTACGCCGGCGTGGTCGCGCGCTCGTGGCTGCCTGCGATCGCCGCGGCCGGCCTCGCGCGCTACGTCGACGCGTACATCGACCGGAGCGCATTCTCGGTGGACGAGGCGCGGCCGGTGCTCGAGCGCGCGCGCGCGCTGGGGCTCGGCGTGCGCGTGCACGTCGGGCAGTTCGCGGACGTGGGCGGCGCCGAGCTCGCGGCCGAGCTCGGCGCCGCATCGGCCGACCACCTAGAGCACGTCGCGCCTGCGAGCATCGCGGCGCTCGCCCGGGCGGGCGTCGCCGCGGCGCTCTTGCCCGTGGCGAGCTTCACGCTGCGGCAGGAGCCGCCGCCCGTCGCCGCGCTCCGGGCCGCCGGCGTCCCGCTCGTCGTGGGCAGCGACGCGAACCCCGGCACGGCGCCGACCGAGAGCCTGCCGCTCGCGCTCGCGCTCGCGGTGCGGCTCTACGGCCTCACGGTCGCCGAGGCGATCCTTGGCGCGACGCGCGAGGCGGCGCGCGCGCTCGGCCTCGCCGGCGTGTGCGGCGCCGTGCGGCCGGGGCTGCGCGCCGACCTCGCCGTCTGGGACCTGCCGCACGAGAACGCGATCGTGCAGCCCTGGGGCGCGCCGCGCGCGCTGGCCGTGCTGCGCGACGGCGAGATCATCGCCGCGGCCGGGTGAGGCGGCTCCGCAAGTCAAGCCTGGACGCGCGTGCACCCTGCGCGTATGCCGCGCTCATGACCGAGACGCAGAGTCCTGTCGCTGTCCCCAGCCGCGCGGACAGCTCGTTTGATCCCGTCCCGCTCCTCGCCGAGGAGCTGAGTCTTCCGCGCCAGGGGGTCTCGGCGGTGGCCAAGCTGCTCGCCGAGGGGGCGACGGTGCCGTTCATCGCCCGCTACCGCAAGGAGGCGACCGGCGGGCTCGACGAGGTGCAGATCCGCGCGATCGAGGAGCGCCGCGCCTACCTGCTCGAGCTCGAGGAGCGCCGCGGCACGGTGCTCGCGGAGATCCAGAAGCAGGGCAAGCTCACCGACGCGCTCGCCTCGAAGATCCGCGCCTGCCAGACCAAGGCCGAGCTCGAGGACCTCTACCTGCCCTTCAAGCCGAAGCGCCGCACGCGCGCCATCATCGCGAAGGAGCGGGGCCTCGAGCCGCTCGCGGATCGCCTCTGGTCGCAGCCGGCGGACGGCAGCCCCGAGGAGGAGGCCCGCGCCTTCGTCAGCGCCGAGAAGGAGGTCCCCGACGCGGCGGCCGCCCTCGCCGGCGCGCGCGACATCTGCGCCGAGCGCATCGCCGAGCACGCCGACGTGCGCAAGCTCGTCCGCGAGGCCTACGTCAGGGAAGGCGTCATCAAGGTCCAGAAGAACGAGGAGCACGACGGCAAGCAGACGAAGTTCGACATGTACGCGAGCTTCGAGGAGGCCGTCGCGAACATCCCCTCGCACCGCTACCTCGCCATCCGCCGCGGCGAGGCCGAGGGCGTGCTCCGCGCCGCGATCGAGCTCGCGCCCGAGCCGCTCGTCCCGCCGATCCACGCGGCGGTGGGCCTGAAGCCGAAGTCGCCGTGGGCCGGCGAGCTCACGAAGGCCGCGGAGGACGCCGTGAAGCGGCTCCTGCTCCCGGCGGTGCAGAGCGACGTGCGCGTCGACCTCAAGATGCAGGCCGATCGCGGCGCGGTCGAGGTCTTCGCCCAGAACCTCCGCGAGCTCCTCCTCGCGGCGCCCTTCGGCACGAAGGCGGTGCTCGGCATCGACCCGGGCCAGCGCACTGGCTGCAAGTGCGCCGTCGTCGACGAGACGGGCAAGCTCCTCGAGCACACGACGATCTACCTGGTCGGGAGCAGCGACGCGCTGGAGCGCGCGCGGCAGGATCTGCGCCGCATCTGCCGCAAGTACCCGCTCCGCGCGGTCGCGGTGGGCAACGGCACGCACGGCCGCGAGACCGAGGCGTTCGTGAAGGACGTGCTCGCGTCGGAGGGGTTGAAGGAGGCGGCGAACGCCGATCACGGGCCCGCGTCAGGGACGATGTTCTGCGTCCCGGTGAGCGAGGCAGGCGCGAGCGTCTACTCGGCGAGCGACGTCGCGCGCGAGGAGTTCCCCGACCTCGACCTCACGGTGCGCGGCGCGATCAGCATCGCCCGCCGGCTGCAGGACCCGCTCGCGGAGCTCGTGAAGGTCGACCCGAAGAGCATCGGCGTCGGCCAGTACCAGCACGACGTCTATCAGGGGCTGCTCGCGCGGAAGCTCGACGAGGTGATCGAGAGCTGCGTCAACCGGGTCGGCGTCGAGCTCAACACCGCGAGCGCCCCGCTGCTCGCCCGCGTCGCCGGCATCGGCCCGAGCCTCGCGAAGAAGATCGTCGCCCACCGCGATCTGCACGGCGCGTTCAAGAGCCGCAAGGCGCTGCTCGACGTGCCCGGGGTCGGCCCGCGGACGTTCGAGCAGGCGGCGGGCTTCGTGCGGGTCCGGGGAGGGGAGCACCCGCTCGACGCGAGCGCCGTGCACCCGGAGCGCTACGGCCTCGTCGAGCGCATCGCCACGGATCTCGGCGTGCCGGTCGGGTCGCTCATCGGCGACACGGCGGCGATCGCGCGGATCGATCCCAAGAAGTACGAGGCCGGCGACGTCGGCTCGTTCACGCTGAACGACATCCTGAGCGAGCTGAAGAAGCCCGGCCGCGACCCGCGCGCCACGTTCGAGCCGCCGAAGTTCCGCGACGACGTGCGGACCATGGAGGATCTCAAGCCGGGCATGGAGCTCGAGGGCGTGGTGACCAACGTGACGGCGTTCGGCGCCTTCGTCGACATCGGCGTCCATCAGGACGGCCTCGTGCACGTCTCGCAGCTCGCGGACCGGTTCGTGAAGGATCCGAACGAGGCCGCCAAGGTCGGCGAGAAGATCAAGGTGCGCGTGCTGGAGGTCGACCTCGTGCGCAAGCGCATCGCCCTCACCGCGAAGAAGGGCGCCGCCCCCGCCGGCGCGCGCCCGCAGGCGGGCGGCCCGCCGGCCGGCGGCGACGCGCGCGCTCGCAACGACGGTCGCAGGCCGGCCCAGGGGCAAGGGAAGGGGCAGGGGCAGGGCAACTCGGCGGGCGGCTTCCGCAACAACCCGTTCGCGGATCTGCTGCGGAAATAGCCCCAAGGTGACGGGCGGCTCGCCGTGGGCCGCCGTCAGCGCCGGTCGAGAGGGAAGAGAAGCGCCGCGAGGACGCCGAAGACGCCAGGGGAGAAGAAGCGGAGCTCTCGGCGTCCTGGCGGGGCTCCGGTCTAGAAATCGTGGTCCGCGAAGAAGCGCTCGATCCGGAGCGAGACGAGCTCCGGGAACTCGAGCGCGGTGGTGTGGGTGCCGCCGCGGACCACGAGGATCTCGGCCAGCGGGATGCGTCGCGCCATCGACTGGGCCAGCGCCCGGGGGGTGAACGCGTCGCGGTCGCCGGTGATGAGCAGCGTCGGGACGTCGATCTGGTCGAGCACCTCCTCGACGTCGTGCATGCCCAGCGCGCGGAGGTTCCGGAGGAACGCCTCCATGTCGAGCTGGCCGAACGGCTGCGCGAGCTCGGCGAGCACCTCGCCGTCGAGCGTCTTCCCGAGCAGCCCCAGCCGCCTCAGCCATGCCACAGCGTCCGCCTGGCCGATGACGCGATGAGTCATCCTCGTCGCGGCCGTCTGAGCGCGCGCTGCGAGCGCCACGAGCGGCGGGAACAGCCGCCCGAGCCCCGGCAGCGGCCCCATCGTCTCCAGCGGCGGGCGGTGGGTGCCGTTCAACAGGACCAGGTTCGCGGCGAACCCTGGGAGCCGGCGGAACGCCTCCAGCGCGACCTGGACGCCCATGCGCCATCCCATGAGCGAGCCGTGCCGGACCCCTTCGGCCGCGAGGATCGCCTCCAGGTCGCGGACGTGGCTGGCCACCGCATAGGCCTCCGGGGCGTCCAGCGACGGGCGCTTCGACGCGTACATCCCGCGGTAGTCCCACGTGATGAAGCGGTACTGGTCGGACAGGTACTCGATCTGCGCCCGCCAGACGAGGTAGGGCCCGCCCAGCCCGTTGAGCAGGACCACCGTCTTCGCTCCTTCGAACGGCGGAGGCGTCACCCTGTAGGCGATGTCGGTTCCATCAAAGCTCGTCACCCGCCGGGTTTCCATCCGGAGCGGCGGTCGCCGCGGAGGCGATGCCTGCCGGCCCCCGCCGGGGGAAGAAGGGGGCGGCGCTTGCCGGCCCCCGCCGAGCTTGAACGAGACCATGGGCCCCTGCTTCCTACCCGGTCCCTCCGCGGAGGGCCATGCTGCCGGCGACGGCCTGCGGGTGGGGAGGGGGCGGCCTTACGCCCGGGCGAGGGCGCTGCCGCGGGTCGCGGTGGCGGCGCGGCCTGGCGATCGCTCGCCGAAACACACCTCGCGCCATGATCGCCATCGCGTTGACATTCCAGGCGGCGCGCCGCTAACGTGCGCGGCGGGTCGTCCGCTCGCCCGGGCTCCCGTTGTGTTGCTGATCTTTTCCTCCCCGCTCCCATGTCGGTCCGCTGGAGGCCGGCCCGTGTCACATCCTGTCGCCGCTCGCGCAGGAGCAGCTCCGGTTCGGGCCGCGGTGGGTCGGTTCCCTCGGGCGGGCTGGAGTTTTCAGGGCGAAGTGGTGCAGCGATCCCGTCCTCGAGGAGCCGATGGCTGAAGAAAAGAAGAAGAGCAAAATCGATCTGAAGGCTCGGCTTGGCAAAACGGCGATAGGCGGGGCCCCGGGAGCGGCCGTCCCCCTTCCCGTGCCTGGCCCGCAGCCCGGATCGGGGCCGCCTCCCGACGGGGGCCCGCTCCCGGGCGGCATGCCCTCGCCGTATCCGAGCGCGCGTCCGCCCATGCCCTCCGTGGGAGGCATTGCGCCTCCGCCGGGCATCTCTCCGGGCATTCCGCTGCCTCCGTTCGCGCAGGCGCCGCGTCCCGTGATCCAGACGCCCCCGCCGAAGCCGACGGCGGCCGCGCAGACCATCAAGGTCGAGGTCGGCGAGGAGGTCGAGCAGGAGCGCCGGAAGGCCTCGAAGAAGACGGCGCTCTACGCGAGCCTCGCGGCGCTGGTCGGCATCGCCGTGGGCTTCGCGGTCGGCGGCACGAAGGAGCGCGGCGATCGCGGCAAGCTCGCTGTCGAGGGCGCCGCGGCGCTCGAGAAGGACGTGCGGGCCGCGAACGCGAAGATGGAGGAGCTGACCAAGAAGCTCGAGGACGGCGCCGCGAAGCTCTCGCAGAAGAGCTTCCCGGCAGAGCTGACGACCGAGCTCGGTGCGATCAACGTCCCGTTCGACGCCACCAACCTGGAGGGGAAGCAGATCGGCAGCCTTCCGGGCCGGGTGATGCGTCAGCTGCTCGCCTACACGACGTCGGTCCAGGATCTCAACAAGACCAAGGACAGCCTCAAGAACCTGCTCACGGCGGCGCAGGGGTCCGTCGAGAAATCGTGGAAGGAGCAGGACGAGCCCGTGGTGAACTTCTCGGTCGTCTTCCGCCGGGACGGCGACAAGACGCTGGCCGAGCTCGTTCCCAACAAGGCGCCGTTCCCGTTCGGCAAGGACTGGCCGGCGAAGTACACGGTGACCCGCCTCGAGCGCACGCAGCAGGGCCTGAAGGCTGCCGAGAAGGAGGCCGCCCGCTGGACCAAGGGCGACATCGCCGGCGGCGACCTGCAGGCCCTTCCGGTCGACCCTCAGTCCGTGGCCGCCTTCACGAGCGAGCAGATCGTCTTCAAGCTGCGCGGCGCGATGATCGACGTCCGCCAGCTGCTCGAGGGCAACAAGGAAAACCCCGTCACCGAGACGGCCGGCCTCATCAAAGAGGGCGACGATCTCGCGAACGAGCTCCGCAAAATCTCCCTAGCCCGCTGAGCGACGCGCGCCCGCTGCGGATACGGGCCCACCTCGACGTTTTCGGTGCTCGGCGTACGAGAGTACGCCTGCGCGCCGAAAACGCCGATCTGGGCCCGTCTCCTGTGCGGGCGCGCGCCGCTCGGCCGTCGCCGTCGCAGACCGGAAGGCAGCGCTCGGGCGTCGCCGTCGCAGACCGGAAGGCAGCGCTCGGGCGGCGCAGGACGGAAGGCGGCGCGCGGCGCTTGGCCGTCGCAGGACGGAAGGCGGCGCGCGACGAATACCCGCGGCGCGGACGGGGCAGCTCGGCAGGGCCTCGCCGGTGGGCGCTTCAGGCGGCGCCGCCGGCGCCCATGGCTCGGGGGCGGACGATCTCCACCTTTCCGATGTGGCGCTCGTCGCTGTCCCGGACGATGAAGCGCAACCCGAACTTGCTCACCGCCGTGCCCACCTCGGGCACCTTGCCGACGTGCTGCATGAGCATGCCGCCGAGCGACTCGTACTTCCCCTCCCGGTCGAGCTCCGCTCCCAGGTACGCCGAGAGATCGCTCATCGACACCGCCGCGTCGGCGACAAGCCGGCCGTCGCCGAGGTCCTGGATCGATGCCCCATCGTCCGTCTCGTCATGCTCATCCCGGATGTCGCCGACGATCTCCTCGAGGACGTCTTCCAGGGTGACAATCCCAGACATCCCACCAAACTCGTCGACCACGATCGCAAGGTGCTGTCTCCGGCTCTTCATCTCCCTCAGCAGAGAGGAGAGCGGCTGCGACTCGGCGACGAAATTGGCAGGGCTCCGCGTGATCTCCCGGAGCGTCGTGTTCTTGAGACGGCGCTCCTCGAGGACCTTGAACATGTCCTTCGCGTAGAGAAGACCAGCGATGTTGTCGATCTGGTCCTTGTACACCGGATACCTGGAGTGCCCGCTGTCAGTCACGATCTCCAGCACCTTCTCGAGCGGCGTGGAGATCTCGATCGCCTCGACCTTGGACCGCGGCACCATGACGTCCCGCGCCGTGCGATCGGCGAACTCGAGCACATTCCGGATCATCTCCGCCGGCTCTCGCCCGAAGAGGCCAGAGCGCTCGACCTCATCCACAAGGATCTCGACCTCGGCCTCGGCAACCCGCGGGTTCGAAGGCTGCTCCCCGTCCCGATGCCCGAGCCGGGAGCCGATCCAGCCGAGCGGTATGGCGAGCGGCAACATCGCGATCTCGAGAGGGCGCAAGAAGCGGACCGCCATCGATGCCGCCCGATCGGCGTGCTTGCGGCCCAGCGTCGAGCTGACCTCGTAAAGGGCCCCGCAGACGACAGCGGTGGTCGCCAGCCCGAGACCGAGGGCCGCCTCCGGGACGCTTCGCCGGAAGAAGAGGTCGAAGCAGGCGGCGGTCAAGCTGGTCGATACGACCCAGCCGAGCAGGTAACGGGAGCGGAGCTTGGCGTCCTCTCGACGAATCCGCTCGTAGGCGGCCTTCGTGGGGCCCGTCGACTGCTCAATCAGCGCGCCGAGCCTCGTCGCGCTCAGCGTCGTCAGTGCGGTGTCAGCGCCGACGAACAGCGAGCCAAGTACAGCGGAGAGAACTGCAGCGCCGAGCGCTGGCAATGGAACGAAATCGGGACTCAAACCGAGACTCCTAACGGACGAATCGTAACGGAACAGGCGAGGGGAGCGCAACCGGACCGGGGCGCGAAATCTCGGGAGACGACGGATCCACGCGCTCTCGACGGTCTCGCTGCAGGGCGGACTCCCAGGCTCGACCCGCAAGGCCAAGCTCGGCCAGTGACATGAGCCGTGGATCTGCCAAAGTCCAGGGAATTGCCGCGCGTTGCGGCATTTCCATTACCTGGCAGGATTTTCACGGGTATCGGCCCCCCCGGTGAAACCACGTAGGACGGAAAATCGGGTCGTGAGCAACGCAGGTGAACTCTCGGAAGCCCCGGCGTCGATGCCCTCAGGGGCGTCCTGCGCAAGGTCCGGCGCGCCCAGCGCAACGACGTGTCCGTCCGGGTCGAGCCATACGGCGGCGCCGGGACGCGCAGGAGCCATGGAGAAGTCGGACTCGGTGAGCGATTGTCCGAGGCGCGCACGCCGGGTGCCGTCCTCGGTCAGGCGGGCGACCGGGAGGCTGGAGGCGGCTGCCTCGGCGAGCGGACGCAGGGCAGCGCGCAGCGCCCCGGCACCGGCGTCGAGGGCCACCGCCTGCGCCACCGTGAAGGCGCCGCTCGCGGTGCGGCGGAGGGCGGACAGATGCGCGGGCACGCCGAGGTGCGCGCCGAGATCGCCGGCGAGCGAGCGCACGTAGTAGCCCTTGCTGACCTCGAGCTCGAGCTCGAGGGTGGCGGGCAGGGCGTCCGCGGCCGGCGTGGCGGGCGCGGCGTCCGCGGCCGGCGTGACGGGCGCGGCGTCCGCGGACGGCGTGGCGGGCCCGCCGCGCGAGGCGCCGGCGACCGCGAGCGACCGGACCTCGACGGCCCGCGCCGCGAGATCCACCGCCTGGCCGGCGCGCGCGAGGGCGTAGCTGCGCTGGCCCGCGACCTTGATGGCCGAGTAGGCCGGCGGCGTCTGCTCCCGCCTCGCCCGCTCCGCGTCGAGCGCCGCCGCGATGCGCGGCGCCGCGCACGCGACCGCCCCGGCGCCGGGGGCGCCACCGGCCCCGGCGAGCGCGCCGAGCTCGTCGTCGAGCCACGCCGGCAGGGGCTGGGCCGCCGTGATCTCCCCGTCCGCATCGAGGGTGTCCGTTCCGACGCCGAGGACGACGCGCGCCGTGTAGCGCTTGTCCTGAGCGGTCAGGTACGGGGCGAGCTTGGTGGCCTCGCCGACGAGCACCACGAGGACACCGGACGCCATCGGGTCCAGCGTCCCGGCATGCCCGATGCGCTTCACCCCGAGGACGCGGCGCAGCCGGGCCACGACGTCATGGCTCGTCGGCCCGCGCGGCTTGTCGATCACCAGCACGCCGTCGGGGCGTGGCCTCCCGGTCGTCGCCCGCTCGGGCTCAGGGGGCGGTGCCCCTTCCACGGTGTGCTCGGGCATGGGCGGAGGATCCATCTGCGCAGTCTGCTTCATCCGAACCAGATCGACTTCCGGGTGGCCAGCGTCTCGTCGAGGAGCCCCTGGATCGTCGCACGTACCCGCTCGGCGAGGCGCCGCACAAGGATCTGGTCGTCCGCCGCCTCGGGGCCGTAGGCGTCGAACCGCACCGGCTCGGCCATGCGAATCTTCCACTTGGTGGGCGCGGGCACGAGGCCCAGCGGCCCGAGCGCGGGGAACGTCGGCGTGATGGGCAAGTACGGGATGCCGAGCGCGCGCGTGACGTGCTCGACCCGGTAAAGGAGCGGGTTCGTCTCCTCGGCCCCCACGATGGCGCAGGGCACGAGCGGCGTGCGCGTGCGCAGGCAGAGCCGGATGAACCCGCCGCGGCCGAACCGCTGGAGCTGGTACCGGTCCTTGTAAAGCTTCCCGCTGCCCTTGGCCCCCTCCGGGAACACCGCGACGAGCCGCTCGCCCGCGAGCAGCCGCTCGGCGTTCTCCTGGCAGGCCCGCACGGCGCCGAGCCGGTTCATGATCGTGCCGGCAAAGGGCAGGTAGTACACGAAGTCGTCGGCCAGCCAGCGGAGCTCCCGATGCGCCGGGTGCTCCCGCCGCACCGCCGCCCGCAGCATGAGCCCGTCGTACGGGATGGGCCCGCCCGCGTGGTTCGACACGACGAGGCACCGCCCCTCGCTGGGGACGTGCTCGACGCCCTGGAGATCGATGCGGAAGTAGTGCCTGTACAGGAAATCGAAGAGCGGCCTGTAGCGGGCCTCGTACTTGGGATCGAAGCCGAACTCGTCGACCTCCTCCGAGCGGCTGCGCAGGCCGGCGCGACCCCACTGCCGCAGGTAGAAATCGGTCGACAGGACGTCCCGCGCCGTCCCCGGCTCGGACGGCGGCGGCTCGCTGGCGTGGCCCTCGTGCGCCGCGGGCGCGCCGCCCTGGCGGGGGCCCCGCTGCGCCTCGGGCCCGCCGCGACTCCCCCCGCTCGCGTCGCGCGGCTGGCCCCCGGCGAGCATGCTCTTGAGCCGCGTCTCGAGCTCCCGGATCTGACGCTCCAGCTCGTCGGCCGTGACCGGCACGACAGGGGCGTGCGCCTCGGACGACTGCATCTTTCGCCCGTCCGAGGGCTCCGTCGGGCCGATCGGCGCCAGGTACCGGGTCTCCTCGTCCTCGACGTCGATGCTCGGGACGACCTGCCTCGACCCCGGTCGTTCGGAGCGCCCCCGCGCCGACGCCGATGGCCCGTTCACTGCTCCCTTGCGCGCTCGATCGTGCTCCGTGCCCATGCTTACCCCCCCGAACCGCCTCACGCGGGTGTCTCCTGCAGGAGCCGCACGTCCCGCAGCCGCTGCGCGCTCGTGTAATCGAGGAGCGCCTCGCGCGTGGAGTAGACCGGCCGGAACCCCATGACGCGCGCCGCCTTCTCGCCGTCCGCCACGCACACGTAGCGCAGGTAGCGCAGGAAGCTGGGCGGCGCGATCGCCGCGTGCGCAGCCCAGAGGGCAGCGACGAGCGGGCCGGCGGCGCTGTGCAGCACCGGGAAGGACGTCCGGCCCGCGAGGCGCACGATCGTGGAGACCGGCAGCACGCCGTCGCCCACGATGTTGAACGTTCCAGGGAAATCGCTGTCGATGGCGAGCTTGAAGGCGGCGATCGCGTCGACCTCGTGGATGAACTGCCACAGCGGGTCGAAGCCGAGCATGGTCATGACCAGCCGCCGCGCCAGGTACCGGGTGAGGTAGTTCTGGACGGTCGGACCGAGGATCGGCGCGGTCCGCAGGATGGTGACGGTCGTGCCCTTGGCCCTCGCGCCGAAGGCGTTGAACTCCCGCTCGGCCGCCATCTTGTCCGCGAAGAAGCGCTCCTCCGGATCGGCGCGGAGCGGGTGCTTCTCCGTGAGGAAATTGGGGTTGGTCGGGTGTGCGCCGTAGAGGATCGTCTGGCTCCAGAGGATCAGCTTGCGCAGGCTCGCCTGGCGCGCGCCGTGGAGCAGGTGCATCGTGCCCACCGACTCGAGCTCGTGGGCCCAGGCGGTCGCCGGGGTCGGCGACGAGAGGAAGCAAAGGTGGACGAGCGTGTCCACCTGCTCGGCCGCGAGCACCTCGGCGACGTGCTCCTCGGACGCAGGCGCCGTCAGGTCGACCGTGTGCAAGCGCAGCTTGGAGCCGCCCGTGTCCGGCGGCTTGAGGTCGATGGCCACCACGCGGGCGATGCGGGGATCCTCCTCGAGGATGCCGATGAGGTTGCGCCCGAGGAACGACGCGGCGCCGGTGAGGGCGACGACCCGGCCCCTCGGGCCGGACGACGCTTGCCGGCTGACCGGCGCGGCCTCGGCCTCGGCCGCCGCGGGCTCGCCCGGGCTGCTCGTCGCCGCGCCTGGGTCGGCGGCAGGCGCGGCGCGGTCTGCACCGGCGGCGGAGCTCCGCTCGGCAGGGTCGTCGTGGGCCGCAGCGTCGGGGTGCTCGAACGGGGAAGCCATGCGCGCGGGCGCGACACTACCTGGTCGGCCGGCGCGCGCAAGCGCAGCGCGACGGCCGCCGGGCCCGCCCGCGACGTCCGCAGAGCGGCGCGGTCACAGCATCCGGCGAAGGACCGGGTACGGCTCGAAAGCGTTCACCTCGACGAATCCGTTCGTCGTGAACGCGGAGACCGGGCCGGTCCACAGCTCCTCGTCGCTCACCGGCTCCTTCGGGCGGCGGGGCAGGGCCTCGAGGGCGCGCGCACCCCAGGCGGGCGCGAGCTCCACCGCGCCCGCGACGAGCGCCGTCGCGACGCCCTGCCGGCGATGGCCCGGGTGCACGACGGCGCAGCCGATCAGGAAGACGCCGGCGCGATCGCCCGCGAAGCACGGCAGCCCCCGGTACAGCCGGCGCTCGTAGGCCTTCGCCACGACCGCGGCGGGCGCGACCTTGAGCCACCCGACCACGCCCGGGACGTCCTTCGCGAGCGCCACGACGCCGCGCGCCTCGTCGCTGCCTGCGGCGAGCGCCTCGGCGAACTCCCGGCGGTTCTCGCCCTGGCCGTCCGAGCACCGCGCGAGCCACTCGTTGTTTGTGCCCCCGAAGTGGTAGTAGCGGCAGTAGCAGGGCGTGCCGGCGGCCTCGAAGAGCGCCTCGAGCCCGGCCAGGTGCTCGGGGCCGGCCGCCGCCACCGCGATCGCGGAGCTCACCTTCGCGCTCCCTTCCTCATGCGATCGACACGCGCGCGCGCAGCCCGCGCACCGGAGAGATCTGCTCCCACGCGTAGGCCGCCCTGCAGAGCCGCGCCTCCTCCAGCGCAGGGCCGATGAGCTGCAGGCCGACGGGCAGCGCAGGCCCGCCGTCGGGCGCCGGCGCGGTCGCGCACGGGACGCTGATCGCGGGCAGGCCCGCCATGCTCGCGGGCAGCGTGTAGACGTCGGCCAGGTACATCGAGAGCGGGTCGTCGACGCGCTCCCCGAGCCGGAACGCGACCGTCGGCGAGACCGGCGCCGCGATGAGGTCGACCTCGCGGAAGGCCTCGTCGAAGTCGCGCCGGATCAGCGTCCTGACCTTCTGCGCGCGCAGGTAGTACGCGTCGTAGTAGCCCGCGGAGAGCACGTACGTGCCGAGCAGGATGCGGCGCTTCACCTCCCGGCCGAACCCCTCGCCGCGCGTGCTGCCGTAGAGGCCCTGGAGGTCCGCCTTCCCGCCGCGCTCGCCGTCCACGCGCAGCCCGAAGCGCACGCCGTCGAAGCGCGCCAGGTTGGACGACGCCTCGGCGGTCGCCACGATGTAGTAGGCCGCCACGGCGTAGCGCGTGTGCGGCAGGTGCACGGGCCTGATCTCGCAGCCGAGCCCGCGCAGGCCCTCGATCGCCTCCCGCACCTTCGCCTCGACCTGCGGATCGATGCCCTTCGCGAAGTACTCCTCGGGCACGCCGATGCGCAGGCCCGCGACGTCGCGACCGCACGCGGCCTCGTAGGCGCCCACCGGCGCGTCGAGGCTCGTCGCGTCGCGCGGATCGCGGCCCGAGATCACCTCGAGCAGGCGCGCGGCGCCCTTCACGTCCTGCGCGAACGGCCCGATCTGGTCGAGGCTCGAGGCGAAGGCGATGAGGCCGTAGCGAGAGACGCGGCCGTACGTCGGCTTGATGCCGACGACGCCGGTGAGGCTCGCCGGCTGCCGGATGGAGCCGCCCGTGTCCGAGCCGAGCGAGCCGGGCGTCATCCCCGCCGCCACCGCGACCGCGCTGCCGCCGGACGACCCGCCGGGGATGCGCGTCGGGTCCCACGGGTTCTTCACCGGGCCGAAGGCGCTGTTCTCGTTCGACGAGCCCATCGCGAACTCGTCCATGTTGCACTTGCCCGGCAGGATCGCGCCGGCGTCGCGCAGGCGGGCGACGACCGTGGCGTCGTACGGCGGGCGATACCCGCGCGACGGGTCAGCCGCCTTCGACGAGCCACCCGCCGCCGCCCGCGTGAGGATCTTCGAGCCGGCGGTCGTCGGCGCGCCCTCGGTGCAGAGCGCGTCCTTGAGCCCGACCGGCACGCCGGCGAGCGGGCCGAGCGCATCGCCGCGCGCGCGCCTCGCGTCGAGGGCGCGCGCGGCCTCGAGGGCCTGCTCGCCCTGCAGGGTGAGGAACGCGCCGAGCCCGCCGTCGCGCTGCTCGATGCGCGCGAGCGCGGCCCGGGCCACCTCCTCGGCGCTCACCTCGCCGCGCTGCACGAGCGCCGCGAGCTCCGGGATGGATCGATCGAGGATCGCTGTGTCCATCGGGCTCACCCCTCGTCCACGAACGCCGGCACGGCGAACCCGTCGTCCTCGACCCGCGGCGCCTCCCGCAGGGCCACCTCGCGCGGCAGGCTCGGCGCCTCCTCGTCGGGGCGGAGCGGCAGCCGCTCGATCTGCACGTGCGCCGTCGGCGGTACCGCCGAGACGTCGAGCTCCTCGAGCTGCCGGACGTAGCTGAGGATGTTGCCGAGATCACCGGTGAGGCGCTCCATTTCCTCAGCGGAGAGGTCGAGGTGGGCGAGGCGCGCTATCGTCAGCGCCTCGTCGCGGCGGAGAGGGGGCGAGTCAGCGTTCGACATGGCGAGCGCCCGATGTAGCACCGCCGGTTCGGCGGACGCTAGAGCCGGCCGCATGGAGGGCTGCCCCGCGCGCGCCCCCCGAATCTGGCCGCGGTGCAAAAACGGTGATAACGGCGGGCTCTCGCGCGCCCGGTCGTTCTCGGTCGCTCGGGCAGGAGCCCCGACCCGCCGCGCGTTGTTGGCGAATGCTGTCCCCGAAAACGCCCTCCCTGCGCCGCGAGCGCATCGGCATCATCGTCCTCTGCATGGCCGCGGCCGTGGCGATGTCGCCGGACGTGGGCGGAGGCGCTCGAGATCGCTCGACCGCGCTCGCCGCGGAGCTCGCGGAGCAGGGCATCACCGCGGCGTCCGGCGACGTGGTCTGGGTGGACCCGCCGCGCGGCGGCTTCCGTCCGCTCGGCGTCAGGGCGCGCGCCGTCGCGCGCGGCGCGCGCCGTGACGCCGACCGCGGGGAGCCCACCGACCTCTACCTCGTCGACACGAGGCTCTCGCCCGAGGGCGTCCTGCTCGACGTCTCGGGGATCCACAACCTCACGGAGACGAGCAGCGCGGACGAGTCGAAGCCCGTGCTCCGCCGCGACGCGCTGGCGTACATCTCGCGCCCGCTCATCGAGGCCGCGTCGCCCACGGTGCACGTGCTCGATCTCGGCGGACGGGAGCTCCCGGGCGGCGCCGACTGGCCCCTCGTCGAGCGGCTCCAGCACGCCCTCTCGAACTGGCAGGCGACCGGCCAGCTGCGCGGGATCGGCCGGCGGACATTCGCGATCGACCCCGCCCCCGCCGAGGACCTCGCCGCCGAGGACCCGGGCGCGGAGGATCCCGGCGCGGAGGATCCCGGCGCCGCGGAGCCCGACGGGGGCAGCCGACGCGCCCCGAACGCGGGCGACGTCGCGATCGCCCTGGAGGACGACAGCGCGGTCGTCGTCCGCGCGGCCGGCCGCGAGGCGCGCCTGCCCCTGCACGGCGCGGACGCGCCGCTGCCCGCGTGGATCCGCGCCGAGGCGTTCGAGACGGCGCGGCCGGGGAACTTCGTCACCTGGGCGGTCGACCGGGTGCGCTTCGTGATCGGCGACGCCGCGATGCAGACGGTCAAGGCGGTGGCGTTCACGGCGCTTGATTTCGTCCTCCGTAACAAGGAGGCGGTGACGGGCGACACGGGCGCCGAGGACATCGCCTCGGACCTCGGCCAGAGCGCGCTGGATCCGCCCGTCCGCCAGAGCCCGATCGATCCCGAGATCGGCTGGCCGCCCTCGCCGCTCGAGCCGTGGGTGACGCCGGCGCTGCCCGGGGAGGGGCAGTGGAACCCGCAGGGCGGCGACGCCTTCGTGCGCAAGCTCGACGGGCTGCCGCCGGCGTTCATGACCACGTATATGCGGGCGGATCGCTCGCGCAAGGCGACGCGCGTCTACGTCGCGCTCTGGGACCCGCGGCAGGTGGAGCTGCACATGATGGCGGGCAGGGTGGAGCCCAAGGGGGCGACGGGCGAGGCGGGGCCTGGGCTCATTCCGCGCACGCCCGAGGTCATGAAGCGCGTGGTCGCGGCGTCGAACGCGGGCTTCCAGGCGATGCACGGCGAGTTCGGCATGATGGCCGACGGCGTGGTGTACCTGCCGCCGAAGCCGTACGCCGCGACCGTGGCCGTCCGGCGCGACGGCAGCACCGTCTTCGGGACCTGGTCGGAGGACGAGACGATCCCCGACTGGATGCTCTCGTTCCGTCAGAACATGACGGTCATGGTCCAGGACGAGAAGTGGAATCCGTTCGGACGCACGTGGTGGGGGGGCACGCCGCCGGGCTGGGCCGACAAGACGCACACGGTGAGGACCGGCATCTGCCTGACCCGGGAGCGCTTCGTCGCGTACTTCTACGGCGCCGACGTCAGCCCGGAGGCCCTGTCCCAGGCGATGATCCAGGCTCGCTGCGCCTACGGGATCGCGCTCGACATGAACGCGGGCCACAGCGGGCTCGAGTTCTACCATGTGGCGCCGAGCGGCGAGCTGCCCGCGCTGGGGCGCCCGCTCCAGGGCGAATGGGAGGCGGAGGGCGAGGTCTCGGGGCTCTCGGGCTACCGGTTCCGCGGCCGCCGGCTCATCCGCGGCATGGGCCTGATGAATTTCCCCCGCTACATCCGGCGGGAGGCGCGCGACTTCTTCTACATGACGCTGCGGCACCTCCTGCCGGGGCCGCCGCTCGCCCCGCGCGCCGCGCCGGCCGAGGCGGGGGAGGGCGTCTGGCGCACCCAGGGGCTCCCGCAGCACGGCTTCCCGTATGCGGTGGCGACCACCGAGCTCCGCCCCGACGCCGCGCGGCCCGACGTGCGGCTGCGGGTGCTCAAGGTCGATCCGCGGACCGTCGCGGCCACACCGCTGGGCGAGCCCGGGGGGCCCCCGCCGGCCGGGGCGGGCGCGGCCGTGGCGGTGCTCGGCGACGGAGACGGCGGCGTGGCGCCCGGCGGGGGCCGGGGCGGGGCGTCGAGCCTGTGGCATTCGGCCGGGGCCTTCTCTGCCTCGCCGACCCCCCCGGTTCGCGGCGCGGTCCGGATCGCGACGGGGGCTGACGGCAGCGCGGGGGCCGTGGCCGCTCTCGGCGTCAACGACGAGGACGGGATGCTGATCTACGTCGAGCGGGTGGCGGCTGGCCCGTCCAGCGCACCGGACGCCGCGCTGTCGCCGGACGCCTCGGCGCCGCCCCCGACGCCCGTGGACCCGCGCGACGCGAAGCTCCTCCAGGACTTCCTGGCGCGGCTCGGGTGCTCCTCGCGGATCTATCTCTCCCGGCCGCTCTCGGTGGCCCTCGGCGGCGATACAGATCTCTCCGGCGCCGCGGTTCACCCGCCCTCGGGCCCGCGCGCCGTCCGGCTCACGCGCGCCGAGGCGCCCGGCGCAGGCAGGATGTTCGAATCCACACCGATCGTTCCGCACAGCGTCTGGTATCCGCTCCAGCAGAAGCGAGTTCGATACTTCAAAAAGCCGAAGAGAGAGGAAACGACGGACGGAGACCCCTGAGCGTGGGCCGCCCGGATCCTCTCCTGGGATGCAGTAGGCGCTTGTGCGCCGGCGGTCCGAGGGACTAGAAAAAGGTCTTCGGTGCACCGTTTGCAGTCCTTCGGAGCTTGCGATCTCTCGACGTGGATCGGCGTGGGCTCGCTGGCGGAGGTCGCGCGCGCGACGTGCCGGGAGCGCGCGCGCCATCGCATCGTTGCGCGCGGTCGCATCGTTGCGCGCGGTCGCATCGTTGCGCGCGATCGAGAGCGGCGTGCGGTCGGTCCACGTCGCGCTGGGCATCTGTTTCGAGACGATGACAGCAGGCAAGCGCTTGTCCGAGGCCTCGAGCGCCGCGGACGTGATGGGGCGTTTCGCCGGCCGCGACGCGCTGGATCCGCGCGAGATCGCGGTGCGTGTGCCGTGGCTCGGTCGCCGGCATCCCCGCGATGGTGCTCGCGAAATTACCGGACCAGCGGTACGCTTCAGCGGGTCAGGTTTGCGCAGGGCTCTCCGCGCGCGCCCGCGACGAGGGCCTGCTTTTCCATGTCACGCTCATCGCGCGGTGCATGCGCGATCGTTTCCCGGAAGCCGCGGCGAACTGCGCCGCATGTCCTGAGGAGTTCTCGAACATGGCGGATAACAAGGGCGGCAGCGATCTAGACGTATTCGAGGGGCTCGCGAAGAAGTCGTCACGCGCCACGACCCCCGCTCTCGTGCCCCCCGCGCCGCCGACGCGCCAGCGCACCCTCGTCGGCGGGGTCGGCGCGCTGCAGCCGCCTCCCAACAACCCTGCGATGACGCTCCCTGGGGGAATGGCCTCTCCGCTGCCGCCGCCGCCGGTGACGGCGAAGGGGATCAGCCCCGGCTCTCTGCCGCCGCCGATGCCGAAGGGGACCAGTCCCGGCTCTCTGCCGCCGCCGGTGCTGCCGAAGGGGACCAGTCCCGGCTCTCTGCCGCCGCCGGTGATGCCGAAGGGGACCAGTCCCGGCTCTCTGCCGCCGCCGGTGATGCCGAAGGGGACCAGTCCCGGCTCTCTGCCGCCGCCGGTGCCGAAGGGGACCAGTCCCGGCTCTCTGCCGCCGCCGATGCCGAAGGGGACCAGTCCCGGCTCTCTGCCGCCGCCGATGCCGAAGGGGACCAGTCCCGGCTCTCTGCCGCCGCCGATGCCCCCCTCGGTCAAGCCGGGCGCTCTGCCGTCCGTGGTGCCGCCTCGCTCGCGGCAGCCGTCTCTGCCCGCGATCGCCGTCCCGGCCCTGCCGTCGAAGAGCCCTCTGCCGCCGGCGCCGACCAGCGCGCTGCCCTCGGTGGTCCCTCCGCCGGTGCGGGCGCCGTCGGTGAAGCCGCCGCAGAAGGCGGCTGAAGAAGCGAAGCCGCGTTCGGGCAAGGGCGCTGCGGTCGACATGAACTGGGATGACGATGAGGAGTCGACCCACGTCTACGACCGGCAGGGGAGCGACAGCATGCCCGGGCGGACGACCCCGCTGCCGGCGGGGGGCTCGCCGGCGATCCCGAAGGCGGCCGCGGCGCTGCTCGCGAGCTCCGGCGGCGCGGCGCCGTCCGCGAAGGCGCGCCCCCCCATCCCGACACCGCCGCCGATCCCGAGCGCCCCGCCCGCGCCTCCGATGCCGGACATCGGCCACCGCCCGCTGTCGCGCAACAACGACGAGCCGACGGCGATCCGCCCGCGCCCCGCGATGCAGCAGGGGGCCGGCAAGGCGGGCGTGCTCCTCGGCGGGCTCGCGCTGGTGGCCGTGCTGATCCTGGCCGTGGTCCTGCTGGTGCCGAAGAAAGGCGCGCTCAACATCGACCTGAAGACCCCGGGCGGCGCCTCCGTCGCGCGGGCCGAGATCTTCATCGACGGCCAGAAGCGCTGCGACACCGTGCCTTGCATCGTGCGCGAGCTCGATCCCGGCTCGAAGGCGGTCAAGATCCTCGCCCCCGACTTCCCGCCGCGCGATGCCGTCGAGATCGTGGAGGGCGGCAAGGAGAAGGTCGTCGTGATCACGCTCGACGGCGCGGACGCGGCGGGCACTTCGACCAACGCGTCGACGACGACCGGCGTGAAGGCGTCGGGCGCGCAGCCCGGCGTGAAGGTCCTCGTCGACGGCGAGGAGAAAGGCACGCTGCCGCTCGAGGTCAGCGTATCGCCGGGGGAGCACAAGATCCGCTTCGACGGCGGCGAGCGCTACGAGCCCGTGGAGCAGACGGTGGAGGTCGGTCAGGGCCGGATGAAGGACCTCGGGACCGTCGCGCTCAAGGTGCTGAAGGGGCAGGTCACGCTCGAGCTCGCCACGCCGGTGGCCTCGGTCAAGCTGGTGAACGCCAAGGGGACGGAGAAGAAGCTGCCGGATTCGGCGTGGAAGAAGCCGCCCGTCAAGGTGGAGGTCAATCCGTCGGAGGGCTGGAAGGTCGTCGCGTCGAAGAGGGGGTACGACGACTTCTCCCAGGCGATCTCGTTCGAGGACGGGCAGGCCGAGAAGACGATCCGGATCGCGCTTGGCGAGGCGAGCAAGCCCGCGCCGGCCGCCGCCGTCGCCGCGGCGCCCGCTCCGGCGTCTGCGCCTGCGCCCGCCCCGGCTGCGGCCGAAGCGCCGAGGTCGGAGGCGCCGGCCGCTGCGCCGAAGGCGGAGGCGCCGGCCGCTGCGGCTGCGCCCGCGGCCGCTGGCAACGCGACCCTGAACATCAACTCGATCCCGGTCTCGAAGGTGGTCCTCGACGGGCGGCCGCTGGGGAGCACGCCCAAGGTCGGCGTCAGCGTCCCCGCGGGGTCGCACACGGTGATGTTCATCCATTCGGAGCTCGGGAAGAAGTCGGTCACCGTCTCCGTGAAGGCCGGCGAGACAAAGACCGCGGCCGTCAGGTTCGAGTGACGCGACGCCAGGGACATGGGGAGAGGGAGAACCTCTCTTGAGCGTCCCTGGCGCTCCGTTCATCGTGGCGGCCTCGCTCTTCGCGCCGATTCGAGCGCTCCTCGAGGCGACCCGATGCTGGAGGCGCGAACCCCGGGCGGATCCATCGCTTTTCGCGCGTCCGGCGCGGTGCGAGCCGCTTCAGCGCTGGAGGCGGCTCACCTGTCGTGCTCGACCCGCTCCGCCCAGGCGCGCCAGGTGGGTGCGCAGCGCGGCTCATCCGCGTGGGCGCCGCCCGCGCAGTACGCCGGGTCGCGCGGGGGGCCCAGCACGAGGATCGCCGATTTGCTGACGAACGGCAGATCGCGCCGCCAGATCTCGGTGAAGCCATCGAGGCGCCGGCGGTAGGATTCTGCGGCCTGCTCCCCGAGCAGCGCGTCGAGCTGCGCGCGGATCTTCTGCTTCAGCTCCTCGTCGTCCGTGACGGCGAGGGTGCGCTGGAGGAACCGGATCTGCGCCTCGCGCTCGCCGGCGCGCCCGAGGATGCCCGCGCCGCCGAGCGCCTGCCAGCTGATGTTCGCGTCGTTGCCGCCGAGCTCCGCGGCGCGCGCGAGCATCCGGGCCCCGTCGAGCCGCCACTGCGCCTTCTCCGCGGGATCGGTCAAGTACGAGGCCGGCGCGATGAAGGCGACGAACTGGCCGAGCGCGAGCCAGAGCTCGCCGTCGAGGGGGCGGTTCTGCACCCCGCGCTCCATGATCTCGCGCGCCTTGATGACCTCGTTGCGCGGGGTCGTGGTGGTCTGGAAGGTGATGAGCGCGTCGGCGAACAGGTAGGGCTCGCGGAAGGTCGGATCGAGCGCGATGATGGCGTCGAGCAGCAGGGTCAGGTTCTCGAACCGCCGGCGCTCCATGGTGTGCAGCCCCTGCGAGACGAGCACGTGGGACCAGAGCAGATCGGCCAGCGCGGAGCGGTAGCCGAGCGAGAGGGTGACCACCTCGTCCGGCGGCGGCAGGACGTACACGTCGGAGGTCTCGGCGACGCGCTGCTCCAGCGCCGCGGCCGGCGCACGCACGCTCCCGATCGCGACGGCGGCGGCGGCCGAGAGCGCGACGGTGACGAGCGCGTCGCGCGCGCGCGCGACGCGGGAGAGGAGAGGGCGGGCTGCCGGACCGACCGCTGTCCCGGGCGCCGGATGAGCCGCCATCATTCCACCTCGCGGTCCACGAACATGCCCGGGAGTACGCGGGCCGGCTCCCCGGGGATCCGCTCGCCGCGCACCTCGAACGTGGACAGCGCGCCGTCGCCGTCGAGGTCGCCGTGCGCGGTCGCGACGAAGCGCATGGCCTTCGACGCGTCGAGCTCGCTCGTGAACTGGAAGGCGAACGCGTGCGGCCCCTCGAAGCGGAAGTCGAGCGACCGCCACGTGAGGTGTTCCCACGACTCCGGCGGATCGACCGCGCGCACACCGCGCGGCACCTGCGCCGGGGTCAGCGGGGCGGGCGGGGGGAAGCTGATCTCCTGCGGCCGCGACTCGGCGTAGGCGACCGCGCTGGTCACCAGCCGGTCGAGCCCCTCGATCGGCTCGCTCAGCTTGGACGCGCTGAGGTTTCGGAAGAACGCCGGAACGGCGACGGCGAGGACGCTGCCGCCGACCGCGAAGGCCGCGCTGAGCTCCAGCGCGCTCCAGGAGCGCCAGGTCATGGGCTCCTCTCTACCTCACCCCTCCGCGATCCAACAAGCGCGACCGAGACGGGTGGCCCCCGTCAGTCCGAGGCGTTGTTCGTGAAGATCACGGTGCTGGTCACGATCTCGCCGTCGTGCACCTCGCCGGTGCGGACCAGCGTGCACGGCGGGCCGTCGCCGTCCAGGTCCCCGCGCGCGCCGGCCTCGAACGCCGCCGAACCGCTGGGGATCGGGGCGCCTGGCAGGCCCTCGCTGACGTAGCCGCTGCCGACCTGGTACGAGTACTGGAAGTAGATGGGCTGGCTGATCGAGAAGCCGAGGCACTGCCAGCCCCCGACCGCCGAGCCCGACAGGAAGTCGACGCCGGAGGTCGCGCTCGGCTGGTATTTCCGCCCCTGAACGGCGGTGAAGTCGAGGGGGACCTGCGCGGCCGAGGCGCAGAGGGTGTGGGAGCTCGCCGCGGCGACGCCCGTGGCGGGCAGCACCTGCGAGACGTCGCGCTCGTTCTCGTACTGATTGATGGCGCTGCGGGTGATGGCGCCGACGATCTGCTTCGCTTCAGCCGTCTTTGCCGTGGCGAGATAGTTGCGCACCCCGACGATCGCCAGGGCGGCGAGCACGCCGAGGATGGCCACCACGATCATGAGCTCGACGAGCGTGAATCCGCGCACACGAGACGTTGCCGTGTATCGCATGGTACACCCTCATGACCGGCGGCTTCTGCGCGGATCGTGCTGCCCGACTCACCCGTGAGCCGGGCAGCCAGAGCTCAGATCATTCGTACTCTCGCTCGATGTGGACCTGGGTGGCCATGACGAGCTGCCCATTGGCGTCCACCTCACCGAGGCGCGTGAACACGCTGTAGACGGCCGGGGTGTCCGCATCGAGGTTGCCGAGCGCACCCGCTTCGAAATACGTCGTACCAGTGACAGCAGGCTCATCGGTTTGATTGGGGACACGCGCCGCATTATAATAGTGGTACTGGTAATAGATCGGCTGAGTCATCGCGAACCGCAGGCACGGCCAGCCCTCGGTCTCGGTGCCCTCCTCGAAGTCCTCGTCTGGGGCCGTGTTCGGCTGGTATTTGCCTCCCGCCGGAACGGCATCGGGCACCGGAGCGGCGCTCGCGCACAGGCTATGGCTCGCGGCGGCCGAAGTACCGCCGGGCGTCAGAATTTCGGAATTGGACGTCTCGCGCTCGAAGGCAGCGACCGCGCCGCGGGAGATCGCGCCCACGGTGTTCTTCGCTTCCGAGCTCTTCGCGCTCGCGAGATACCGGCGGACCCCGAAGATCGCCAGCGCGGCGAGGACGCCGATGATGGCGACGACGATCATGAGCTCGACGAGGGTGAAGCCTCTCCTGTCGTATCGCTTCAGTGCACGCATGAGTGTCAATCCTCCGTGATGCTTTCTTTAATTGGATTCCTTGCCGAGAACTGACCGTGACGATGCCTGGTGCGGGGCCCGGCCAGCCCGCCGTGCGAAAACCTCTCCCACGGACAGGCGCTCTCTGCGCCGCGCCGGGGCAAACCATCCTCTACTCCGTGTCGTTCTCCCAGTAGATCCCGGACATCGTGGATGCCGTCAGGAGCAAGGCGAGCGTCCCATCCGCGTCGCGATCGCCGGCCGCCTGGATGATGTACCAGGGGCCGTTCGGCGCGTAGTGCGCCTCTGCCAGCGGAGGCCCGGACAACCCGTGCCAGGTGAAGCCCGCGTTGGGGGTCGCGGTGAAGTTGGTCCCGACGCCGGCCACCGACGCGTACCCAAAGCGGACCGCGCCGTCCGTCGTCACGTTGAGCAGCCGCCAGCTGTCAGCGAGGGCACCCGAGCCAGCCCACGCGCGCTTCTGATCGTTGAGAGTCCCCGCAGGATACCAGTTGTCGAGCGACCCCGAGACATCGAGATAAACGAGCATCTCGGCCTTGTAGGACTCCTGCCCACCGCGGATCCCCTGTATGACGGCCTTCGGTTCGGCGATGCCCGCTGCGTTCATGTACTTGCGGTAACCGACCATGCCGAGCGCCGCGAGGACACCTACCATCGCCACGACGACGAGGAGCTCGACGAGCGTGAACGCTCGCCTCGCTGCGTTTCGCTGTCGCTGCGTGCTCCGCATCCGTCCGGACCTTCCAGCAGGCGACGTGCCAAGGAGAGCGCGGCCCGGCGTCGTCGTCGACTTGCGCGAGAAGCTCATGAGTTGCCTCGGTTTTCCTCGAGTGGAGCGGGGCGAGCTCCGGGAGGTGTGTGTTTGTGTTCGTTTGCGGTGGTGACGAAAACCGTCACTGCGGGGCACCGGGCGGTGACGATTCTCGTCGGGACCCCTCCAACTCGTCGTCGCCCTCGCCGTCGGCGGCGAGCGCGTGCTTGGCGAGCCGGTAGCGCAGCGACCGGAAGGAGACGCCGAGCAGCTTCGCGGCGGCCTTGCGGACGCCGCCGGTGCGCTCGAGCGCCTGCAGGATGAGCCGGCGCTCGACCTCCCCGAGCACCTCGTCGAGCATGCACCCGCCGGGCGGCAGCTGCGCGAGGAGCGGGGCCGGGCTCGCGCTGAGGCCGGCGACGGCGCTCGGGAGGTCGCCGAGGCCGATGGAGGGCCCTCCGGCGAGCGCCACCGCGCGCTCCATCATGTTCTCGAGCTCGCGCACGTTGCCCGGGAAGCCGTAGGCGTCGAGCGCACGCACCGCGTCCGTCGTCAGGCCGCGGACGTCCTTGCCGAGCTCGGCGGCGAAGCGGCGCAGGAAGCGCTCGGCGAGCCGCGAGATGTCCTCCGGGCGCTCGCGCAGGGACGGCAGCTCGATGCGGATGACGTTGAGCCGGTAATAGAGATCCTGCCGGAACCGGCCCTCGCGCACCTCGGCCTCCACATCGCGGTTTGTCGCGGCGAGGAGCCGGACGTCCACCGCGAGCTCCGCGGCGGCGCCGACCGGGCGCACCTTCCGCTCCTGGAGCACGCGGAGGAGCTTCACCTGCAGCGAGGCCGGCAGCTCCCCGATCTCGTCGAGGAGCAGCGTCCCGCCGTCCGCCTCCCGGAACAGCCCGAGCGCGCGCGCGCCGGCGCCGGTGAACGAGCCCTTCTCGTGGCCGAACAGCTCGCTTTCCATGAGCGCCTCCGGCAGCGCCCCGCAGTTGACGACAAGGAACGGCTTCGCGGCGCGGTCGCTCTGATCGTGGATCGCGCGGGCCACGCGCTCCTTGCCGGTCCCGCTCTCGCCCGTGATCAGCACGGTCGTGCGCGTCGGCGCGATCTTGCCGATCAGCTCCGAGATCCGCTGCATCGCGGCGCCCGTGCCGAGCGGCTCGCGCGACGGCAGATCGAGCCGCTCGAGCTGCGCGCGCAGCCGCTGGTTCTCGGCGACGATCGAGCTCTTCTCGAGCGCCTTCGCCGCGAGCGCGGTGAGCTCCGCCGGCGAGAACGGCTTTGTCACGAAGTCGTAGGCGCCGTGGCGCATCGCGTCGAGCGCGCTCTCCACGGTGGAGTACGCGGTCATCACGATCACCTCGGTCGCGCTGCTCCGCGCCTTCGCGGCCGTGAGCACCTCGATCCCCGAGCCGTCGGGCATCACGAGATCGGTGAGGATCAGCGGGAACGGCTGCGGGTTCTGGCGGATGGCCTCGAGCGCGGCGTGGGCGCCGGGCGCGAGCACGACCTCGTAGCCCTGGCGGCGGAAGGCGATCGTGAGCACCTGACGGAGGCCAGGCTCGTCATCGACGACCAGCACCCGGGTGGTCTTCGGCGGGACGCTCGGCGGGATCGTCGCCATCACGCCACCACACTATCACGATGCCACGCGCGCGCGTCGACGGCGGCCGTCGGGCCCAGCGCGCTGCGTCGTCGCGCCCGCTCAGGCCCGCGGGGATCGCGCCGCCGCGGCGGCGCGCCCGTCGGCGTTCAGGGGCAGGCGTCGTTCACGACGCCGAGCGGCGTGCGCTCCTCGACGACGAAGGACTGCCACGCGCTCTCTTCATCTCCGCTGCCCTCCAGCTCCTGCCACACGCGCAGGACGTCGCAGAGCTCCGCCTCGATCTCGAGGTGGTACCGGCCGTTCCTGTCGGTGTCGTCCTCGATCACGCCCCGCTGCGTCCGCTCGTTGAACACGCTGACGCGCGCTCCAGGGCTGCAGTTGCCCGAGATCTGCCACACCCCCTCCCGGTCCGCGGACGGCCGCATCGTGTCGGCCGGCTCGGGCGGGGGGAGGGGCAAGGTCGGGCTCAGGCACGCTGCGCCGGCGAGCAGCGAGGTCGCGAGGGCAAGAGCAAGGTGAAGCGCAGCGCGGCGGAACATCGGCACGGCACCGCTTCATAGCACACCGTGTGCCGCGCCCTCGACGCCCGTGAGCGCCGCGGTATGCCGTGATTTTCAGCCGTCGCGCCGCGACCTGCCGGCCAAGCCGTCAATTCTGTTGGCGCTCGCGTCCATCGGTTTGCAGCACGCGCAGGGCGACGCGCCGCTTCGCCGCGACCGCGCCGAGCTCCGGGGGCAGGGGGGGGAGCGCGGCGCCGCGTTCGCCCTCCTCCTCGTCGAGCAGCTCGCCCACGAGATCGTAGTCGCTCGCCTGCGTGATCCGGACGCGGCACATCTCACCCGGGCGGACCTCGCCGCCGGAGAGGTAGACCTGCCCGTCGATCTCGGGCGCCTGGCCGGCGTGGCGGCCCATGAGCACGTACTCGTGCTCGTCGCTCGTCCCCTCGACGAGCACATCGAGCTCGCGGCCGATCATCGCGGCGCTCTTCTTGTGGGCGATGCGGCGCTGCAGCGTCATGAGGCGGCGGTAGCGGTTCGCGGCGGTGCGCGCGGGGACCTTGCCCTCGAGCGCATGGCTGCGGCTCGTCTCCTCGTCGGAGTAGCGGAACACCCCGACCCGCTCGAACTCGGCCCAGCGCACAAAATCGCAGAGCTCCTCGAACTCGGCGTCGGTCTCGCCGGGGTGGCCGACGATGAACGCGGTGCGGAACGTGAGGTTGGGCACGCGCTCGCGCAGCGTGGAGACGACCCGCCGGAGCCGGTCGCCGCCGTGGCCGCGCCGCATCCTGCGCAGCATCGCGTCGGCGGCGTGCTGGAGCGGCATGTCAACGTAGGGCACGACCCGCGGGTGGTCGGCGAGGAGCTCGATGACGTCGTCGGTCATCGTCTCGGGGTACAGGTAGAAGAGCCGCACCCAGCGCACGCCGGGCACGTCGGCGACCTGCTGCACGAGCTGCGCGAGCGTCGCGCGGGCGTCGCCTTGCGCGCGGCCCGCGGCGTCGCGGCCGTAGGCGATCGTGTCCTGCGAGATGAGGTTGATCTCGCGGACGCCCGCCGCCGCGAGCTGCTCCACCTCGCGCACCACGTCCGGGATGGGCCGCGAGCGCTGCGCGCCCCGCAGGTCGGGGATCACGCAGAACGAGCAGGTGCGGTTGCAGCCCTCGGCGATCTTGACGTAGGCGCTGCCGCCGGGGGTCGAGAGCGTGCGCGGATCGCCGGCGTGGATCAGCCACTCGGCGGGGTTGCCGACGAGCATCCGCTCCGCGTCGCCCGCGAGCACCCGGCCGAGCTTGAGCATGTCGCTCGATCCGAGGAAGTGATCGACCTCGGGCATCTCGCGGGCGAGATCCTCGGGGTGGCGCTGCGAGAGGCAGCCGGCGACCACCAGCCGCTTGCAGCTGCCGCGCTCCTTGTGCTGCGCCATCTCGAAGATGGCGTCGATCGACTCCTTCTTCGCCTCGCCGATGAAGCCGCAGGTATTGACGACGATCACCTCGGCCTCGGCGGCATCGTCGACGTGCGCGTAGCCGGCCGCGCGGGCGACGCCGAGCATCACCTCGGAGTCGACGCGGTTCTTGGGGCACCCGAGGCTGACGAAATGGACCTTGCGCGAGCTCATGTCGCTGCTCCTTCGCCGTCGATGAAGACGACCCTACCGGCGGCCAGCGTCATCTTGACGCGGCCTGTGAGCTGCTTGCCGAGCAGCGGCGTGTTCTTGCTCTTCGAGCGCAGGCGCGCCGGGTCGAGGACGAAGCTCAGGTTCGGATCCACGAGGCAGAGCTCGGCGCGGGCGCCGACCTTGATCGCGGGCGCGTCGAGCCGCGCGATGCGGGCGGGGGCGCGGGTGAGCGCGTCGACGAGCCGCCCGAGGGGGAGGGCGCCCTGGCGGACGAGGTCGAGCAGGACCGGGACGACGAGCTCGAGGCCGATGAGGCCGGGCGACGCCTCGGCGAACTCGCAGTCCTTCTCGAGCGTCGAGTGGGGCGCGTGATCGGTCGCGACCGCGTCGATCGTGCCGTCAGCGAGCGCCTCGCGGAGCGCGTCGACGTCCGCCTGCTCGCGCAGGGGCGGGTTGACCTTGCACGCGGTGTCGTAGCCGAGCACGGCGGCGTCTGTGAGCGTCAGGTGGTGCGGCGTCACCTCGGCGGTCACGGCGATGCCGCGGGCCTTCGCCTCGCGGAGGATGCGGACCGCTCCGAGCGACGAGACGTGCGCCACGTGGTAGCGCGCCCCGGTGGCCTCGGCGAGCAGCACGTCGCGCGCGACGATGATGTCCTCCGCCACGCGGGGCCAGCCCCGGAGGCCGAGCCGCGTCGCGATCGCCCCCTCGTGCATCTGGGCCCCCTCGGTGAGCGCGTGGTCCTCGGCGTGCTGGATGACCGGGAGATCGAAGGTCTTCGCGTACTCGAGCGCGCGGCGCATCACCGCGCTCGACGTGACGCAGCGCCCGTCGTCGGAGACCGCCACCGCGCCGGCGTCCTTGAGGTCGGCCATCTCGGTGAGCTCGGTGCCCTTCTGGCCCATCGTGATCGCGCCGATGGGGTGGAGGGCGGGCCCCGAGAGCGCGCGGGCGCGCGCGATCATGGCCTCGGTGATGGAGCGGGTGTCGTTGACGGGTCGCGTGTTCGGCATCACGCACACGTGCGCGAAGCCGCCGGCAGCCGCGGCGGCCAGCCCGGAGGCGATGTCTTCCTTGTACTCCTGCCCGGGCTCGCGCAGGTGAGCGTGGAGATCGACGAAGGCGGGGAGGAGCAGGAGCCCCTCGCCCTGGACGACCTCGGCCCGGTCGGCGCGGCGCAGATCGTCGGTCGCTGCGCCGCGCCCTACCCGGGTGATGACGCCGTCTTCCACGACGACGTCGACCACGTCGTCGAGCTGCTGAGCTGGGTCGACGGCGCGCACGCCGACGATGAGAAGGAGAGGGGGAGGGGAGCCGATTGCCGCCATGGGAGCGCGCTCCCCTAGCACATGCGCCTCTCGCCGTGCACCGCTGCGGGTCAGCCGGGGCCGAGAGCCCGGCGGGGACACCCCTGCGAGGTCAGGGGGTGAAGCGGGTGAAGCGGTTGGAGGCACGCGCTGGCCGGTAACGAGACGAGACGAGACGCGACGAGAGGCGACGAGGCGAGCGGCGGGCGACGCGGGATGGAAGAAAAACGCTCAGGGCGTGACGCGGGGCTTGACGGATCGCGAAGGCGTGAGGTAGTGATGCCGTCCCCGCTCGCGAAGCTGGCGGAATTGGCAGACGCGCTGGATTCAGGTTCCAGTGGGGTAACTCCCGTGGAGGTTCAAGTCCTCTGCTTCGCACCAAGCGCTCTTCTTATCCTTCTTTAGCCACTGTAGTGGCCCTCTCCTTATTTGCCGTTTTTGGCGGCTCCTGCGATCGCAGCGCTTCCCGCTCCGGGGGCGCTGCGGCCGCGGCGTCCGGTTCGAGCGACGCCGAGCCCCGCTCCGGCTCCCCCGCATCGAGCGCCTCGACCGAGCCCGCCGTCGCAACGGCGCCGGTCGAGATCGCGCCTCCGCAGGGGACCGGCGTGCAGGAGTTCGTTCCCCTCGGGACCCTCGCCGCGTGCAAGGTCAAGTCGGGTGACATGGCGACCTACATCCTGCGCGAGGGGATGGGGGTGGCGGGCCGGGCCGACGGCTCGTTCGGCGCCGTGTGGCTCGTGGATCTCAAGGGCGGGGACGCGCAGATCGCGTTCGCCGGCTTCGACAGCGACGCCCGGCAGATCGCCCGGGCGAGGGCGATCTCGAACACGCGCGAGGCAGGGCTCCGGATCTTCTCTTCGGGGGACGCGTGGGCGATCACGTGGTTCGACGCGGAGGGGCTCGCGTACGCCCGGCCCCGCTGGGAGACGACTCCGCCGACGGAGATCCTGCGCGTTGGCGCCATCGGCAGGGACGTCAGCGAGCATGTCGCCATCGCGCCGGCTCCGGGCGGCGCCCTGGTGGCGGCGGCCCCCTTCGGGGCGGAGCGCAATCAGCTGGGGGTGTTCCGGTTCGCGCCGGTGGATCCCGCGCAGCCGCAGCTCAAGGCGGTGGGGGTCACGCGCCACACAAAGAAGCCGCGCTGGCCGGCGGTCGCCGCGGACGCGTCCGGCGGCTACCTCGTCGCGTGGCACGACGAGGCGGACGGGAGCATCCGGGCCTCGCATTTCGACGCGGCCGGCAGGGAAGGGAATGCCCACGTCGTGGCCAAGCCCCAAGGCAGCGACCTCTCGGCCGCGGCGGCTCAGGAAACACCGGACAGAGAGCGGCGGCTCGGGCTCGTGGCCACCGGCGGCGGGGCGCTCGTGGCGTGGAACGAAGGGTCCACCTTGATCGCCCGTGCGCTGGACGCCGAGGCGCGGCCTCGCGGGGCGCCCTGGGTCCTCGGCAAGGGCAAGTGGCGCGCGATCGCGCCGAGCGGGGACGGGGCGCTCGTGGCGTGGGTCGGCCACGATGGCAAGGCCGAGGGGCAGCTCCTGCTCGTGAAGCTGGCCGCCGACGGAGCGCCTTCTGCCCGGGGGATCCGGGTGTCGGATGGGGTGACTCCTGTAAAGGATTCTCCCAGCCTGGCCCTCGTCGGCGAGCGCGTCGGCGTCGCATGGACGGAGGCGATGAGCCGCGGTGTGAGCACGAAGCGCGCAGTCTTGCGGGTGCTCGAGCGCGCCTGCATCCCTTGAGCTCCGACGCGACGAGGGGGCGCGTACCGCGGGCGTAGCTCCGACTCTGGCGCTAGGATAAGGGACGTGAGCCCCGCATGCGGCCCGAGTCAGCCCCCGCCGAACCGCGATGCGAACGAGCCTCTGGCGGCGCTCCGGGATGCGCGGGCGGGCCTCCTGCCCGGCGAGGGTGAGCTGCCTGTCAGCGCGCCCGTCCGCGACGAGGCGGCGCGCGTCGGTGCCGCTCCCCGAGCGCCGTCGCCGAGCGGCGCCACCACGCCGCTGCCGGTCATCCAGGATCCTTACGTCACCCGGCCGCTCCCGCCGGAGCGACCGCCGTTCTCGACGCTGGCCGTGAGCTCGGTGGTCGCGGCGCTCTTCGGGCCGCTCGGGGCCATCGCCGCGATCGCCTTCGGCTGGGCGGCCCGCCGCGAGATCGAGCGGGCCCCCGAGGCGCGCAGGGGCCAGGTGCTCGCCAGCGTGGGGCTCTCGCTCGGCGTGCTCCTCACCCTCTGCTGGAGCTCGGCGATCGGCTTCGGCGTGTGGATGTGGAGCACGCACAACAGCGGCGAGACCGCCGCCGCCGCCGTCGGGGAGGGTGAGCCCTCGCCGGAGCCGGCGAGCACCGCGTCCCCGGCGGCGCCGCTGCCGGACGCGCCTCCTCCGGCGGCGCAGCCCGGCGGCAGCGTCCCTCAGCACACGATCCAGCGGCGCATCGGCGGGGTCTCCATCGTCGATATCGGCGTCGACGTCTCGACGCTCAGCGAGGAGCTCGCCAAGCAGCGCGCGGATGCGCACGCCCGGGGCGAGAAGGTCCTCGTGATGACGACGAGCGATCCGTGCGAGCCGTGCCGCGGCGTCGACCGCGCGCTCAGCGATCCGCTGATGCAGACCGCGCTCCGGAGCGTGCGGCTCGTGCGCGTGGACATCGACGTCTTCAAGGAGGACCTCGATCAGATAAAGATGCCGCGGCGGCTTTACCCCGGCTTCTTCCTGCTCTCGCCGGATCTCTCCCCGCAGGACGGGATCAACGGCGGCGAGTGGGACGACGACATCGCGCGCAACATCGCGCCCGTGCTCGGGGCGTTCGTGCGCGGCCAGTACACGACCCGCCGCCAGCCGTGGCACCCGCTGCCGGGCTCGGGCATGCGGCTCTGAGCGCCGTCGCGCGCTCGGCGGCCAGCCCGCCGCGCCCCGGACGGGGTAAGCTCAGCCCGTGAAGCGCTTCGTCCAGCTCGCCCTCTTCGCTCTCTGTGTCGCGTTCAGCTTCTCGGCGGCCTACAACGTCTTCTCCGACAACGCCGCGGTCGAACGGAGAGCGGCGCTCGTCGCGTGCGGCGAGGACGTCGGCTCGCCCGCGCCGGATCCGCGCCGCGCGAGCGGGGGCTGCAGGGCGCAGATGACCCGGCTGGAGCGGACGCCGTTCGGCCAGACCTTCGAGTTCACCACCGCGAAGCACACCGTGGATGTCCGGTGCGAGCGGGCGCTCGTGCTCGCGGGCGAGTACAGCTGCAAGCTCAGGTGATCGACGCAACGGCGGCCTCGCGGGAACTCGCGGGAAGGAGCGCGCCCCGTCCTCGGAGCGCCGGGCCGCGCGCCGGCGGCTCGGCGCAGACCGCGGCCGGCGTGAGGCAGACGGCGCCGAGGCAGCGCGCGCGGCGCCGCGCCGACCCGCGCCACGCAAGAGGCGTTACCCTCGCGAAAGTTGCGCTAGTGTGGGCGGCCGTGACGAATCACGCAGCGCGCCTGCCGCTCTCGATCGGTCCCGAGGCCGGGCGGTTCGTCGTGTGCTTCGCCTGCGCGCTCGCGGTGGCCTCGCTCGGAGCGCCGCCGCGTGCGCTCGCCGCGCAGATGCCCTCGCGGGCGCCGCTCACGTCGTCGGGGGCCGCGCCCGCGCCGTCCGGCGCCGCCCTGCCGCTGCAGGGCAGCGCGCCACCGCCGCAGGGAAGCGCCCAGGACCCGTCCGCGCCGCCGTCGATGTCGCAGGAGGAGGGGGCGGAGAAGCGGCGCCGCATCGAGCGAGCCACCGCGCTGCACGATGCGGCGCAGGGGCTCTACCAGCACGGCGAGTACCGCGCCGCCATCGCGAAGCTGGAGGCCGCGGTGGCGCTCGATCCCGAGGGGAAAGAGCTCATCTACAACCTGGCGGTCATCCACGAGCGGCTGGGCGAGATCGAGCAAGCCGAGCGCTACTATCGTCGCTACCTCGTGATGGAGGCGCTCCCGAAGGAGCGTGAGGAGGTCGCGGCGGTCCTCAAGCGGCTGCAGGGGGCGAAGCGGGAGCTCTCCAGCGCGAAGCCGCCGCCCGCGCCCGCGCCCGCGCCCTCCGCCCAGGCCTCCGCGGCGCTGCCGTATCTGCCGTATCTGCCGCGCCCGCCGCGTCGTTCCGCGGCGGCGGGCAGCGCGAAGCCGCAGGGGCCCTGGCTCTACGTCAGCGGGGGCATCGCTGCGGGGTCCCTCGTGGTCGGCGGCGTGTTCGCGGCGCTCGCCGTGGCGCGGGATCCCGGCCCTAGCAAGCGCACGGGCGGGGGCGTCTCGGTGGCCGATCTGCAGGCCGACGCGAGCGCCGCCCACCAGTGCGCCGTCGCCGCGGATGTCGCCCTGCTGGTCGCCGGGCTCTCCGGCGCAGCGGCGCTCTACCTGGCCCTGTCGCCGCGGGCTCCCGCGGCGAGCCCGCGCACCGCGCGCCCGGCCTCGGGCGCTCCGCGCTCGGGTCACGACGACGGTCCGACCTCGCGCGGCGCCCGCGCAGGGGAGGAGGCGCCGCGCGTCGGCCTGTCGCTGGGCGCCGGGGGAGCCCGGCTCCGGGTGCAGTTCTGATGGACCTCGGCGCCGCGGGGCGGAAGCTCCTCCTCGGGCTCTCGGCGCTCGCGTTGCTCGGCGTCGGGTGCGAGGTCCTCGTCGACGGCAAGCTGGGCTCCGTGCCCTGCTCGGACGAGGGCGCGATCGGGCCCCCGGCGTGCCCCGAGGGCGCCTTTTGCAGGGACGGCACCTGCATCGACATGCTGCCCGCCGAGCGCGCGCTGGGGGCGCCCTGCGCGGATCACGAAGACTGCGGAGCGCTCGATTTCTGCCTCGATCCCGCGCTGTTCGACGGCGAGGGGCCGCGCGTCTGCGCGCGCGCCTGCTGCACCTCGAGCGACTGCGATCCTGTCCGGGACGCGGTCTGCTGGATCCCCGACGGCGGAGGGAGCGGCCTCTGTCGCGTCGGCCGGGACGTCGGCCGGCCCGAGGTGGGTACGCGGCTCTCCGGCGCGACCTGCGCCGCGCCCGGCGACTGCCGTTCTGGCATTTGCAACGAAGGCGCCTGCGTTGACACCTGCTGTTCAGACACGAACTGCGCGACGAGCGGGGCGGCGTGCCGGTTCACGACGGACCTCGTCTCGGCCGGTCCGGCCTGGGCGTGCCAGCCCGTCGGCCAGGGCGAGGGCCGCTACTTCGACGAGTGCGCCGGGAACGCGGACTGCGCCTCCGGGCTCTGCGTCTACGTCGGCGGGACCCTCCGCTGCACGATCCCGTGCTGCTCCTCGGACATGTGCCCGGCCGCGCCGGGCGACGTGATGCAGAACGTCGGCTGCGCCGAGATCACGGTCGGGGAAGGCTCGACCGTCCGGGCGTGCGCGAGGCCGCTGCCCGATCACAGCTTCGCCGCCGTCGGCGTTCCGTGCGCCACGGATGATGCGTGTCGGAGCGGTATGTGCGTCAAGCATCCTGAACAAACGCAGCGATTCTGTAGCGATGTCTGTTGCAGCGAGGCGTCCTGCGGCGATGTCTCGTCGTTCGGCTGTCGCCCCCATTCGACGGGTCCGTCGTGGGCCTTGCGATGCGAGCCCAAGTGACGGACGATCCCCCCCATCGCGGTGGTAGCTCCTACAGCTGACGACCAGTTCCCAGCCAGCGCACCCGGATTGTCCGGCGAGCCCAGCAGGGCCTTGGCGCTGATTTGCCCGCGGTGCCACCACCTTGCGGCGGTCGCTCTGCACGCGAGGAGCTCGTCCAGCCTGCTCCCGCCCCCCGCCAGCGATCGCGGCTCCGAGACCGGCCCGTCCGCGAAGCTGCCGCGCTGCCCCCACGACGGGCTGGCCCTCGTGAGCCGCGAGGCGCTCGCCGAGGCCGAGGGGGACCCGTTCCTGGGGATCACGATCGCGGATCGGTTCGTGATCGTGGGCAAGCTCGGCGCCGGCTCGATGGGCACGGTGTACCGCGCGCGCCAGGAGGCGATGGGCCGCGACGTGGCCATCAAGATCCTGCGGTCGGACCGGGCCTTCGACGCGCAGGCGAAGGCCCGCTTCACGCGTGAGGCGCGCGCGATGAGCCTCCTCCGGTCGCCGCACACGGTCACCGTCTTCGATTTCGGCGAGATCGTGGACGACGCGACGGACGCGGCCTTCGGTCGCGGCCGCTCCGCGGAGCAGAGCTCGCCCGCGGAGGGGGCGACGTGGCGCAGCGGCTCGCTCTACCTCGCGATGGAGCTCCTGGAGGGGGAATCGCTCGGGCAGCGGCTCAAGCGGCAGCGACGGCTGCACGTCGGCGACGCCGCCCGCTTCGCCCGGCACGCGCTCCTGTCGCTGGCGGAGGCGCACGACAAGGGGATCATCCACCGGGACCTCAAGCCGGACAACCTGTTCCTGGCGAGGCCCCCCGCGGGCGAGCACGAGGAGATCTGCAAGGTGCTCGACTTCGGCATCGCGAAGGTGATGACCGGGACCGAGCGGCCGGTCGACGCCCTCGAGACCCAGGCGGGCACCGTCTTCGGAACGCCGCGGTACATGTCTCCGGAACAGGCGCAGGGCAGGCCGCTCGACGCGCGGAGCGACCTCTACTCGCTCGGCGTGCTGCTCTATCAGATGCTGGTCGGCCGGCCGCCGTTCATCGACGACGACGCGGTCGTCGTGATGGCGAGGCACATCAAGTCGCCGCCGGTGCCGGCGATCGAGGCGGCGCCTGGCGCCGGGATACCGTCGTCGCTCTCGGCGCTCCTGCAGCGCGCGCTGGCCAAGCGGCCCGACGAGCGGCCGCGGAGCGCGCAGGAGCTCATCGCGGAGCTCGATCGCACGATGGACCAGGCGAGGCCGAGCCTGAGCCGCGAGCGCCCCGGCCCGATCCAGCCAGCCGAGGTCGGCGCGACGAGCGAGCTGCTCGCGGTCGTGGGCGACGACGTGGACGCCTCGCAGCCGCCGAGCACGTCGCGCCGCGCGCCGCGGAAGCGCACCTCGCGCGTCGCCGTCGGGACCGTCGCCCTGTCGCTGATCGTGACGGCGCTCGCCGTGCGCGAGCTCCGCCGCCCCGCCGACGGCGGCGTGCGCAGGCTCCAGACGGGGGTGGCGCTGGAAGCCAGGGCGCTCGCGGACGCGCTCGCGCTCCCCGCCCCGCCCCGCGTCGCGCCGCCCGCCGCGACGACGCCCGCGCCCGCGCCCGCGCCGCTCCCCGCGGGCGCCGCCAGCATGGCTCCCGAGCCCACGGGCGTTCCATCCGCGTCGACGCCGAAGCGCAGGCCGCCGCAGTCGCGCAAGCCGTATGTGAAATTCGACTGATGACGGCAGGCGCGCAGCGCCGCTGCGCGAGGCCGATCCGGGCGCAGGAGGTCCGCTGGTCGACGAGGCCTGCCGCGTGAGAAGCAGCGGCGGCCGTTGGCGAATTGGGCCGAGAGTCGCTGTACGAGGCGGAGGCTAACGTGTAACTTCGCCGCGCACCGATGGATCCCCGGGAGATGGAAACGCTCATCCAGCGCCTCGTCACGAATCCGCATGACGGGGAAGCCCTGGCCTATGCGCACCGAGCCGGGGAGCAGGACCCACGCTCGTACGCGATGCTGCTCGAGCGCGTCGGCAGCTCCACGGCGGATCCGTCGTACGCGGCGCACTGGCTGAGCGAGGCGGCGAACGTGTGGTCGACCACGATCGGCGACGCGCACCACGCCGCGCGGACGCTCATGATCGCCATCGACAAGGACCCGACGCAGCGGACGGCGGCCGAGCGGCTGGCGCAGCTCTACCGCGACAAGGGCGATCAGAAGGCGCTCGTCGCGCTCCTGGAGCGGCTCGTCAAGGCGCTCACGCCGCTGCTCTTCGAGCGACCCGAGGTGCGCGCGCAGCTCTCGACGCTCCACGAGGAGCTCGGCCGCCTGTGGGGCGAGCCGCCGCTGTCGCGACCGGAGCGCGCCCTGGAGAACTGGCGCCGCCTGGCGGAGCTCGATCCGCACAACGTCTACGCCATCTACGCCGCGCGCGAGCTGCTGAAGGCCCAGCAGCAGTACGCCGAGGCGATCCCCTACTTCGCGATGGAGCAGGCGCTCGTCGACGATCCGGACCGGCGGCTCGCCCTGCTGCGCGACGAGGCCGACATCCGGCGCCGCGCCGGCGACCTCGCCGGCTCCACGGTGGCCCTGCGGAGCGCGCGCGCGTTCGTGCCGCACGACGTGGGGCTGATCCAGGCGCTCGGCGTCGCCGTCGTCGACCGCGTCGAGGCCGGCGAGCCGGTGCCGCAGCCGGAGCGCGACGAGGCCACGGAGCTCTTCGTCGCGCTCGCGGAGACGTACGACGGGGAGTACGGCTACTCGTACTCGGTGTACGCGCTGCGCGCGCTGCCGGGCCACGACCGTGCGATGCAGCTCGCCGATCACTACGCGAAGCAGCTGGGCCGCACCGCCGAGCTCCGCCCGCGCTACCTCGCCTACCTCCAGGTGAACCCGAACGGGTTCATGGCGGTCGAGGCGCGCAAGAGGGCGTCCGTGCCGCCGCCCCCTCCGCGGCTGCCGTCGGTGCCGCCGCCGGTGGGCGCGATCCCCGCTCTGGCGCGGACGTCCTCGGCGCCGCCTGCCGCGGGCGTCGCCCCTGCGCATGCGCCGTCGGTGCCCCCCTCCGGCATCCCGTCGCCCCCGGCAGCCGCCGCGAACGCGGTGGAGCTTGCCCAGCCGGCGGTGGCCGCGTTCGCGCCGGCCTCCTCGTTCGCTCCCGTGCCGGGGCTCGCGGCCTCGGACGCGCCGGCGTCGCTCCCGAGCGCCGCCGGGCCGAGCTCCGGCCCGGTGCAGGCCGCACCCGGCTCCGCGCCGGCTCCTGGGGCCCCCGGCGCCTCGCCCCCGCTGGAGGCGTCGCCCGCGGCAGACGAGGTGACCGAGCCCCGCAAGCCGCTGCCGCTCGCCAGACTGCGCGAGGTGCTCAAGGCCGATCCGGCCAACCCGGACGCCCTCGCGCAGGTCGACGAGCACCTCCGCCAGAAGCGGATGTTCGCCGAGCTGCGCGATGTCCTGCTCGCGGCGGCGCGCGTCCCCACGGCCCCCGTCGAGCGCCGGATGGCGCAGCTGCGCGACGTGGCGGGGCTGTGCGAGGCGCAGCTGCGCGACGTCGACACGGCGGTCCAGGCCTGGAAGCTGCTCTCCGAGCTCGATCCCGGCGACGCGCAGGCCCAGGCCGAGCTGCGGCGGCTGCTCGAGCGGAGCTCCCGCTGGGACGATCTCGCCGCGCTGCTCGAGCAGGAGGCCGTGGCGACCTCGGACGTCGCGCAGAGGATCGAGATCGAGAAGCAGCTCGCCTCGCTCCACGAGCAGAAGCGCCGCGATCCGATCGCGGCCGCCGAGGCGTGGGTGCGCGTCGCGGCCCTCTCGCCCGAGGACAGCGCGGCGATCCAGTCCGCGGTCAAGCTCTTCGAGCGGGGCGAGCGGTTCGACCTCGCCGCGCGGGTCCTCGCCGACGCGACCTCCCGGTTCCAGGACAAGCTCACCCGCGCGCCGCTCCTCCAGAAGCTCGGCGAGCTCCGGATGCGGCTCGACGAGCCCGGCGCCGCGGGCGACGCGTACAGCCAGGTGGCCGAGCTGCTGCGCCAGCCGAAGCTGTGGGAGCTCTCGGAGAAGGCCTACGTCGCGGCCGGCCGGCTCGTCGAGGCGGCGCGGGCGCTCTGCGAGCGCGCGCTGCTCGCGGACCGCAAGGCGCGCCCGGCGCTGTTCGTCCAGGCCGCCGAGCTGCTCCTCAGCGCCGGCGACGTCGAGGGCGCGCTCGACCGGGTCGAGCGCGCGATCGAGATCGATCCGGCGAGCGACGACTGCGCCCCCGGGATCGAGGACCTCTACCGGCGCACGAACCGCCTGCCCGAGCTCGTGCGGTTCCTCCTTCACCGGGCCGAGCTGCTCGGCGACCGGGCGGCGCGCGTCGCGGCGCGGCGGGCGGCGGCGGTGGCGCAGCGCGAGCTCGGCGACCGCGACGGGGAGCGCGCGACGCTCTCGCTGCTGCTCACCGACGGCGAGGACGCCGAGGCGCTCGCGCGGCTCGCCGAGGACGCCGGCGAGCGCGGCGATCACCAGCACGGCGTGGAGCTCCTCCACAGGCTCAGCGCGCTCACGGACAGCGAGCCCGGCAAGATCTCGCTCGTCCTGCGCGAGGCGCGCATGCTCGCGGACGGATCCGGCGACCTCGAGGCGGCGATCGCGCGCTACGAGAGCGTCGTCACCGATCTCGATCCGCAGAACCGGATCGCGCTCCGGGGGATCGCCGATCTGGAGGAGCGGCGCGGCAACCTGCGGGGCACCGCGGGCGCGCTCGAGCGCGAGCTCGCGCTCGTGGACGGCCCCGAGCAGCTCGACATCGCGCAGCGGCTCGCGGCGCTGTACGAGGGGCCGCTCGACGATCCGCACGGCGCCGTCAGGGCGCTCGAGATCGTCCACGCCGCCGAGCCGGACGACCTCGACGCGATCGCGCGGCTCCAGCGGCTCGCCGAGCGGCTGAACGACTGGCCGACGGTCGCGCGCCTCCAGGCGGTGTTGATCGAGGTGGAGGGCGACGAGGACGAGGCGTCGAACATGACCCGCCGCCTCGCCGAGATCCTGGAGCTGGCGCTCGGCAGGAGCGACGAGGCGCTGTCCCTCCTCGAGCGGCTCGCGGACCAGGGCGATGAGCGGTGCCGGGATGCCTACGTCGCGCTCGGCGACCGCCTCGGGTGGAAGGGCGTCGTCGCGACAAAGCTGGTCGCCTGGAACGAGTCGGCCGCGCGCGCGGGGCGCGAGGTCGCCCTGCGCGGGGCCTTCGACAGGTTCGTGGAGGTCGACCGCCACCGCGACGCCGCGCGCGTGGCGATGGAGCTCGCCCGCTCGCGCACCGCCGACGCCGGCCTCGCGGAGAAGCTCGAGGCGATCGCGGTGGAGCTCCAGGATCGCGAGGCCCTCGCCGTCGCGCACGAGCTCCTCGCCAGGGATCTCTCGGGCATGGCCCGCGCGGTGGAGCTCATACGGCAGGCCGAGGTCCGGGTCTCCATGGGCGCCGACCCGCTGGAGTCCATCCACCACGGCGAGGGCGCGCTGTCGAGCGTGCCGACCGCCGAGGTCGAGCCGCTGCTCCAGCGGCTCGCGGCGCTGGCCGAGGCCCCGAGCCTCATCATCGATCTCTTCGAGCGTCAGGTGGGCCGTTGCCGCACCCCGGCCGATCGCCTCGCGGCGCTCGTCCGCGCCGCCCAGATCGCCTGCGAGCGCGGCGCCATCGATCGGGCGAGGAGCTTCTTCGAGCAGGCCCTCGGCGGCGGCGTCCAGGAGGAGACGATCACCACCCTCGAGCGGGTGGCGCGGGACGACGACGAGCGGTCCCAGTCGACCGTGCTGCGGACGATCCTCGCCGAGGCGCTCGCGGCCGGCGGCCAGGGCTCGCGCGACGGCGGCCGCACCCGGGTGGCGCTGCTGCGCCGGGCGGCCACGATCGCCTACCAGGACCTCGGGGACGTCGACCGCGCCTTCAGCTGGCTCGGCGACGCCGTGCTCACGCAGGTCGACGACGCGTCGCTCGACGCCCTCGAGGCGCTCGGCCGCGAGGTGGGCGACCTGCCCCGCATCGGCGCGACGCTGAACCGCGCGCTGGACGAGGTGTTCGACGGCCCGCTCGTGCGCAAGCTCCTCCAGCGGCGGGCCAGGCTGCGGCGCGACGTGCTCGGCGACCGGCAGGGCGCCGCGGCGGATCTGAAGAAGCTCCACGACCTGTCGCCCTCGGATCAGGACGTGATGAACGAGCTGTCCAGTCTGCTGCAGGAGCTCGGCGACCACCGCGGCATGATCCTGCTGTACGAGGACCAGGTCCTCCGCGGTCGCGATCCGGCGCAGCGGGCGGAGCTCGCGCGGAAGGTGGCGCGCCTCTGGGAGGAGGAGCTCGGCGAGGCGCGGGAGGCGGCGGACGCCTGGCGCCGCGTCCTCCGCATGAAGGCGGGCGATCCGGAGGCGACGGCGGGCCTCGAGCGGGCGAAGACCGGCAAGCTCAAGCGCACCCCGCCGCCGCCCTCGCTGCCGACCCGGCCGCCGGGCCTCTCGCTGACCGAGCCGCCGCTCGCGCCCCGGTTGCCGACCCTCGAGGCTCCCGGCGTGGCGATTGGCGCCGCGGCGGCGGCCATGAGCAACGGCTACGCGGGCGGCGGGGTGCACGCCGCTGCCGAGGCGCTGCTGGTGGACGCCCCCGGGGTGGTCAGCCCGGAGGCGCCGCAGATCGCGCCGGAGCCGCAGGCCGAGGCGTACGGCGACGCGTTGATCGCGACGGCCGAGGGCGACGCGAGCAGCGGCGCCGCCGACGCCCACGCGGCGCCGCCCGAGGAGCAGGAGCTTCCTCCGGAGAGCGCCGGCCACGCCGCGCCGACCGCCGACGAGCAAGCCGTCCCTGCGCCGCGGCCGGACCTCGACGGCTACGCGGCGCCGCCGGCGTACGGCGGCCTCGACGACGGCGGAGAGGCCTACGGGGCGGAGCCCGTCGCGCCCGCTGCCCCCCCGCAGCCCGTCGCGCCGCCGCCGCCGTCGTTCGCGGCGCCCTCGCGTCCCCCCTCCATCGCGCCGCCCCTGCCTGCCTCCGACGAGGTCGATGTCGACGAGGACGCGGAAGATGTGGAGTTCCTCGACGACGACTCCGGCGCTCCTTAGCCGCGCGACGGAGAGATCTTGAGCCACAGAGGCACAGAGGAAACATGCCCCCTCTGATCCTCCCCCCGGCGCTCCGGCCGGGCGACACCGTCGCCGTGATCGCCCCCTCCAGCCCGTTCGAGCACGTCCTCGCGCGGGTCGGCCTCGGCTGGCTCGCCCAGCGCTACCGCGTGCTCTTCGATACCGGCGGAGGTCCTCCGCTCGCCGGCGACAGCCGCGGGGGCGGGGAGCCGTCGCTCTCGGCGCCCTCCAGCCACGGGATGTTCGCGCGGACCGGTTACCTGGCCGGCAGCGACGCGCGGAGGAGGGACGAGCTCGTCCGCGCGCTGTCGCACCCCGACGTGCGCGCCATCTTCGCGGCCCGCGGCGGTTACGGCGCGAACCGGTTCGTCCACCGGCTCGACTGGAGCGTCCTCGCCGAGCGCCCTCGCTGGATCGTCGGCTTCTCCGACGTCACGGCCCTCCACGTCGAGGCCACGCGCGCCGGCGTCGCCTCGCTCCACGGCGCCCACGTCACAGCGCTCGGCCGCGGCGACGCCCGCGCCCGCGCCGCGCTGATCCGCGCCCTCGAAGATCCGCTGGGCGAGCGCCGCTTCGACGGCCTGACCACGCTGCGCGCCGGCGCCGCCGAGGGCCCGCTCTTCGGCGGCAACCTGGCCCTGCTCCACGCCTGCGCCGCGGCCGGCCGCCTCCGCGTGCCGGAGGGGTGCGTCCTTGTGATCGAGGACGTCACCGAGCGGCCCTACCGCATCGATCGCATGCTCGCGACGCTGGAGGTCGGCGGCCACCTCGCGCCGGCCGCGGCGGTGATCCTGGGCGACTTCGAGCAGTGCAACCCAGGCCCGGACGGCGTCACGGTGGACGAGGTCCTCCGCGACAGGCTGCTGCCGCTCGGGGTCCCCGTCGTCGCCGGGCTGCCGATCGGCCACGGCCTCCGCAACGAGCCCGCCATCCTCGGGGGTCGCGCGCGCGTCCTCTCGCTCGGCCTCGAGGCCGTGGTCACGCTGGCGGGCGCCTGAGCGCCCGCAGGATCACGCGATCACGCGATCACGCGATCACGCGATCACGCGATCACGCGATCACGCGATCACGCGATCACGCGATCACGCGATCACGCGATCACGCGATCACCAGAAGATGTTCTTCCGCTCCTTCAGCCCGCGGTTCAGCATCGACTGGATCCGGCCCTTCACGAGGGCGACCTTCTCCTGGATCACCGCGTCGTCGTCGTCGGGATCGCCCTGGAACGTCATGGGCTCGCCGAAGTAGATCCTGTATCGGGTCGGCAGCGGCATCTGGCCGCCGGGGATCAGCACCTGAGGGATGATCGGGAACGTCGGCATCCCGAGCGCCTTCGAGACCGACTCGAGGTTGCCGAGCGAGATGTACTGTTCCTCGCCCCCGACGACCGCGATGGGCACGATCGGCGTGTCGGTCTCGAGCGCGAGCCGCATGAACCCGAGCCCGAAGTCGAGCAGCTGATAGCGGCTGGAGAACCCCTTCGAGATCCCGCGCGTCCCCTCCGGGAACACAAGGATCGCGGCGCCCATGTCGAGCAGCCGCCGCGCGTTCTCGGGCACGCCGACCACCTGGCCCACGCGCGAGAAGAACGTCGCCACGAACGGCAGGGTCTGCGTCCACTTCTCGACCATGCTCCGCATCACGCGCGGCGGCTCGGCGTCGAGGAACAGCGAGGCCGCGATCAGCAGGCCGTCGAACGGGAGCTGGCCCGAGTGGTTGGCGATCAGGAGGACCCGTCCGCTCGGGACGCGGTCGATGCCGAACACCTCGGTCCGGAAATAGAAGCGATGAAAGAAGGCCGCGACCCCGACCGCGTACTTCGCCCACGCGCGGTCGAGCCCGAACGGGTCCACCCCGTCGGCGGCGTGCGGCAGCGCGACCCGGCGCAGCCGATCCTCGAAATCCTGACCGAGCAACCGGATGGTCGCGTCGTCGATCGTGCCGCGCAGGCTGTCGACCCCGACCCGCGCGAGCGGCAGCGCGCTGTGGGTGACGAAGTGGCTCAGCCTGGCGAGCGTCGTTCTGCTGGCCATGGGCGCGGGACGATAGCAAACCTCGCGTGAGACTGCACCGGCAGGAAGGGCTTGACCATCGGCCGCCTCGAAGCGACCGTCGCTCCGATGAGCGAACGAATCCTCGGTCGAGGCCGCCGCCCCGGTGCAGACACGGATCCGTCCCTCCGGCCCATCCTCATCACCGGCATCTGCGGTCGTCTCGGACGGCGGCTCGCGCGGCGCCTCCACCGCGAGCGGCGCGTGATCGGCGTCGATCGGCGCAGCTTCGACGGGCGCCCCAAGGACATCGAGCATCACCAGATCGATATCCGCCGCAAGAAGACCCAGGACATCTTTCGCCAGGAGCAGCTCGCCGCGGTGGTCCACCTCGGGGTCATGCACGACCCGCGGGCCAGCCAGATGGAGCACCACAGCTGGAACCTCGCCGGTTTCCAGCGGCTGCTCGAGTTCGTCGCGCAGTACGACGTGCCCAAGCTCATCGTGCTGTCCAGCGCGAACGCCTACGGGCCGCGCCCCGACAACCCGCAGTTCATCACCGAGGACGCGCCGCTGCTCGGCGGCGCCTCGTTCAGCGAGATCCGCGACCTCATCGAGGTCGACATGCTGGCGCAGTCGTTCTTCTGGAAGCACCCGCAGACCGAGACGGTCATCCTCCGGCCGGTCCACATCCTCGGCTCCGTGCGCAACGCGCCGTCGAATTACCTCCGGCTCAACGTCATCCCGACGCTCCTCGGCTTCGATCCGATGGTGCAGGTCATCCACCAGGACGACGTGGTCTCCGCGATCGCCGCGGCGCTCCGCCCCGGCGTGCGCGGGATCTTCAACCTCGCGGGCCCGGCGCCGCTGCCGCTCTCGCGCGTCATCGACATGACAGGGCGGGCGCACGCGGCGATTCCCCACTTCCTCATGCAGACGATCATCCCGCGGCTCTGGCGGTTCCGGGCGACCTCGTTCCCGGCCCCCGAGCTCGATCACATCCGCTACGTGTGCATGGTCGACGACCGGCGGGCGCGCGAGCTCCTCGGCCACACGCACCAGCACGACATCCAGGAGACCGTCCAGGCGGTCGACGACATCACCTGAAGGGCGCGTCATGAAGCGATCGACCCGGATCGAGCGGCTCGTCGGCTATTACGAGGACTTCGCGCCCGACTACGTCTCCACCTGGAAGGACATCCAGCACTACGAGAAGCCCGTGCGCGCGTTCCTGCGCGATGCCGTCCCCGAGGGGGGCCGCGTGCTCGACGCGGGCTGCGGTCCGGGCCACCTCACGCGCGATCTCCCGCCGTCCGTCGACGTCGTCGGCTTCGACATCGCCGAGGGCATGCTCGAGATCGCCCGCAAGAAGCGGCCCCTCGGCGCGTACCACCGGCACGACTACCACCTCCCGATCCCCCGCTCGTGGGGGCGGTTCGACGTCGCGCTCGCGCTCGGGACGCTGGAGTTCTGCGACGATCTCGCGCTCGCCCTCACGAACCTCGCCGGCGCGATGCGGCCCGGCGGCCGGATGCTGGTGAGCATCGTCGAGCGCAGGCCGCACGTCCGGATGCACGAGCGCGCCGCGCGCCCGCTCTCCGACGCCGAGCTGTCCGGCGTGAGCATGTATCTTTACACGTTCGCCGAGCAGACAGACGCGATCCTGCGCTCGGGCCTGCTCCCGCGCAGCTACCGCCTCCACCCGGGCTGGCGACACACCGAGTACGACGTCGACGTGCTCTACGCCCTCTGGGATCTCGAGGCCCCGCGCAGCGGCCGGTGATGCGTCGAGGACACGCGGCGAGCCTTTCCGCGCCGCGCCGTCCGGGGTAAAGAGGGCGACGGTGCAATGGAAGTGAAGCTCGGGGGCGCCTTCCTGACCTGCGCGATGGGGCCGTTGCACCACGCCGGCGCGTCCATTCAGGCCAGCAGGGTGCCGGAGGGGCTCGTTACGCTCGCCCCCGAGGGGCTCCTCGGCGGCTTCCAGCGCGGCGTCGAGCAGGCGGCGAAGCTCGCCGGCGTCCGCAAGGAGGACGTCGAGCGCCTCCTCCCCATGGACGAGGTGCGCGAGGCGATCGAGCGGCTCGGCGACAGCCAGACCGAGGCCGTTGTCGCGTGGGACGTCTACGCGGGGCGCATCGGCGGGCTGCTCGAGGGGGTCGCCGAGGTGACCGACTACGGCCAGGCGCCGGACGTGGGCCTGTGCCTGGAGCGGCTGGCGAACAAGGTCCGGCGCGATCGCCCTTTCGCCGAGCCGCTCCAGGCGCTCGCCGACGACATCGCGGTCTGGAAGGCGATGATCGGCCGCTGCCGCAAGCTGCTCGACGAGAGCGGCGGTGGCGCGCTCGCCAAGGCGTACCGCCGCCGGCAGATCCGCAAGCTCGCGTCGATCGCGGTCTCGGCCCTCGTCATCGTGGCGGCGCTGTCGGTGATCGTGCGGGTTCAGACCGCCCGCGCGCGCGTCGACGCGCTCCTCGCGCGCCCCGAGGTGTGCGCCGTCCGCGGGATCGCGCCGGGCGATCTCGGCCGGGCGGCCAGCGAGCAGCAGCGGCGCGTGGCCGCGCGGATGGAGCAGTGCGCCGCGGTCGAGGCCCGGGAGGCGCGCGAGCGCGAGGAGCGGGTGCGCGCCGAGGAGAAGGCGCGCGCCGAGGAGAAGGCGCGCGCGGAGCGCGACGAGAGGTGCGCCGCGCTCGCCGTGCGGTTCAAGGCGGGTGCGTTCTCGGAGGAGGACGGCAAGCTCGCCGGGGTGAACAACGATCTGCTCCGGCGGATCGCGCAGCGGAGGCTCCTCGCCACCGACGTCGGGCCGACCGGTCCTGCGCTCCCGTGCGACGGCGCGCGCGGCGGCGACGAGCTGCGCGCGGCGTTCGCGGACGCCCTGATCGCGTCGGTCTGGACGTGGGTGCCGGCGGCCGATCCCGGCCCGAAGCTCGGCGAGGTGCTCGCGGCGCGCCGCGCGGAGCTGCCCCCTCGCGCGCAGACGACGCTGTCGTTCCGCACCGTGTACGAGGCCAAGCGGGCCATCGTGTCGGGCGATCCGGCCGCGCTCGGGCGGGCGACGCGCCTGTGCGCGCTCACGGCCGCGCTCGAGATCGCGAGCGGTGCCGGCTGCGCGGCCCTGGAGAGGATAGCGGGCAAGCCGACGCCGTGAGCCTGCGCTCAGGGACGACGCCGGGGAGGTGAGGGGAGGGGGGGCCGGAGCAGCGCGGGCGCGACGGTGAGCGTCGCGCCCGCGGGGCTGCCTACTTGAAGGCGGGGATCGAGGGCGAGTCGAGCACGCAGAAGTGCTCGGTCTCTTCCTGAGTGGGGTCCACCGCCGCGCACTTCACCTTGAGGTCCGGCGAGATGCCTGAGAGCGGGTCCCGGCAGATCGTGTCATCGGGTTCCCCTTTATTCCCACAGGGGACCAGCGGCCAGAGCCCGACGACCTTGTACCGCGCCGTGCAGCTCTCTTCCGAATACGTGACTTCCGCCTCGAACTGATTCCCGAGGTTGGCGGACGTCACGTACACGCGCAGATTGCTCCACTCGAGCTTGCGCGATCCCGGCTCCAGCGGCGGCTCGCCGGCGCCGCCCTCGCCGCCAGCACCAGCTTCACCGGCGCCGCCCTCGCCGCCAGCACCAGCTTCGCCGGCGCCGCCCTCGCCGCCCTCGCCGCCAGCACCGCCTTCGCCGCCGGCGCCGCCCTCGCCGCCAGCACCGCCTTCGCCGGCGCCGCCCTCGCCGCCAGCACCGCCTTCGCCAGCACCGCCCTCGCCGCCGGCACCGCCTTCGCCGCCGGCGCCGCCCTCGCCGGTGGGCAGCACCACCACCTCGGCGGCAGAGAGCGACGGCGCCGTGCAGATGTTGTTGTCATCCGGCTCGACCGCCGCGAAGGGCCCGATCGCGAACGCGTTCAGGTCCGGGTTCGGGTCGATCGTGGCGCCGCCGCGGTACCAGCCGCCGAACTCCTCGGTCTGGATCGCGACGAGCTTCGTCTCCCGGTCGGGGACCTGGTCGCCATTCGCGTCCGGGTTGTAGACCTGCATCCCCACGCGCTCGACAGTCCCATCCTTCCGACCGCAGGAGCTCTCTGCATCCCCGTCGATCAGGGTGAACGTGGTCGCGTACGGGTAATAGCTGGCCGTGCCGACCGTGCATTCGGGCCTGGGCTGCGAGCAGCCCGGCGACATCGCCGCGAGCGGTGAGAGCGCCGCGAGCCCCGCTATCCCAACAAGCCATCGCCTCTTCATCGCTTGCTTCCTTTCACGTACGCGTCGCGCCTAGAACGTGACCCGCGCGCCGAACCGGAACTGCCGGGGCGTCTGGTACTGTGTCGGCTTGCCGAAGTTCGGGTTCTTGGCGTTCTCCGCGAGCGGCTGGCCGTCCATGGTGGTCACGCACGTCGATTTTCCGGGCCTCGACTCCAGATCCTCGGGCGTTCCATCGACGCACGGGTTCACGTTCGCCGTCGTGTAGCGCTGGTCCACCGCGACGATCCCCTGGAAGTTGAAGATGTTGAAGACATCCATGCTGACGGTGAGCTGGCTGTCCTTCGAGAGCCGGACCGAATAGCCGAGGTGGCCATCGAAGTTGTGCTGCCAGGGCAGCCGCTCGCTGGAGCCGCGGGGCAGGATGAACGTCTCGTCATAGCTGTACAGGTAGTGCGAACCCCAGTAGTCGATGGGGGCGCCCGAGCGGGACCGGTACGTGAGGCCGAGGTCGACGAGCATGTTCTTCGGGAGCTCGAACGTCTTCGCGCCGTAGATCTTGATCTCGTGCGCGTTGTCGCCGGGCAGGGCCCCATCGCGGTTGACGAGGAGCGAGGCCAGATCGAACTCCGTGTTGATGTTCGGATCGAGCTGGTCCGTCTCGGGCTTGAAGAGGCCCGGATAGTTGCCGCGCAGGTAGGACAGCGTGTAGCTCGCCTGGGCGAGCCACAGGTCGGCGAAGGCCTTCTGGAAATAGAGGGTCAGCGCGTCGTAGTCGCGCCTCGCCTCGGGGAAGTCCTTCGCGATCCCCTTCCCGGGGTTGCCGATGAAGTAGGTGTTCGCCTCGTCCCGGCTCATGTCCTCGATGACGTTGTTCATCCAGCGCTTCGTGTACGTCGCGCCGACCCGCCCGTTCGGGATGATCTCGTACTCGCCGCCGACCACGAGCTCGTCGGACGACTGCGGCGCGAGGTCCGGATCCACCGGGGACTTGCCGCCGCCGAGCGTGTACCACGACCGGTTCGGATCGTGGCTCCCCATGATCTCGGGCCGGTTCGCGTCGCTCCGGCACTGCCCTTCGCCATAGCCCTTCCCGTCCACGGGATCCTCGGGGTTACAGCCATCGTCGCCCTTGACGTGGTAGGAGCGGATGTTCCGCTCGTCGCCGAACGCGCGATCCATCATGTCGAGGGGGACGCTCTCGTAGTACCGCGCGTAGTTCGCGAACACCTTCGACCGGCCCTGCTGCGTGATGTCGTAGACGACGCCCACGCGCGGCGACCACTGGTTCGCGAGCGCCAGCCCGAGCTTGCCGTCGCTGGCGTACAGGTACTGCGCGTCGTAGCGCATTCCGACGTTCAACGTCACCTGGTCGAGGATGCTCCAGCTGTCCTGCACGAACGCGCCGATCGTCGCCCCGAGCGACGTCACCGTGATCTTGTCCTGGATCACGTAGTCCCTGGCGCTGGGGCCGGTCGCCAGGCCATCCGGACCGGTCAGGAAGCCGAGCTGTCGCTCGTCGTGGAAGGCGTCCCAGTCTCCCTCTTCCTGGTAGCTGGTGCCGCCCGCGTACGCCTTGATGTGCTTGTACGTCGTGATCTCGCCGTCGATGCCGGCCTTGACGACGTGGTGACCGAGCGCCTCGAAGATGCTCGTCACCATCGCCTTGAGCTGGAAGCGGTTGAGCGAGGCGTCGTCGAGGAAGTCGGGGCCGCCGTTCCTGTACGTGTTCAGCGCGCACGGATCCAGGGTCTCGGAGGTCTCGCTTCCTTCCTCGCCGGTCCGCCGGCTCAGCCACCTGCACATCTGCCGGGCCTCGGGCGAGAGCCGCTCGAATTCGCCGATCGAGTGCCGGTAGGGGTCGTACTTCGCAAAGCCCACGAAGGGCCTGCCCGCCAGGCCCTCGTTCGTCCCGAGCTCCGAGCCGTCCGAGGGCAGCCGCGCGCTGCGCTGGTTGTGCCAGCCGAGCATCGCGTCGAGCAGCAGGGTCTTGTTGTTGAACGCCGAGGCCCACTTCAGCGCGACGTCGTTGGATGACGCCACGTACTCGTGCGCCATCGCGCTGTAGGCGCCGGCGATGTTGGCCACCTCGACGACGCCCCGCTGCGGGTCGTACCCGAAGTTGCCGTTGCCGCCGGAGGAGGACGGCGATCCGTAGACCGAGAGCGCGATGCTGTGATCCGGGTTGACCTGGTAGGTCAGCTTGCCGAGGTACTGCAGCGTCTGCTCCTCGGCGCGGTAGAAGCGCTGCGTGTCCGGCAGCCGGTCGAGGGCGTTGAGCCCCGTCTCGGGATCCGTCACCACCTCGAAGGTGTCGCGATCGTAGCGGGTGGCGAACAGGTTGCGCTCCAGCTCGTGGCTCTTGAACGCGACAGCGGCGCCCGCGAAGAACCAGAGCTTGTCCTTCAGGATGGGGCCGCCGACCTCGAAGCCATAGTCGCGGATGGACGACAGGCGCGTGTCCGTCTGGACGGTGGCGCCCTGGCGGCGGACCTCCTTGAACGCTCCCTCGGTGGCGCCGGGCGTGATGTTGAAGAAGACAGAGCCCTGGAACACGTTGCCGCCGCTCTTCGTGACGACGTCGAGGACGCCTCCGGTCGCGCGGCCGAACTCGGGCATGTACCCGCCGGCGATCACGTTGACCTCCTTGATGAACTCCATCGTGAGCGGCGTGCCGATGATCCCGTACGCCGGGTCGTTCACCGAGAGGCCGTCGATCACGTACTGGTTCTCGGGCGACGACGTGCCGGCGATGGACGTCCCGTACTCGTCCGACTGCGCGCCGGGCGTTGTCGCGGCGATCGCCTCGAACGAGCGCGACGCGGCGCCCTTCCCCGACGGGGGCGCCACGGCGATGCGCCGCGTGAAGTCCTCCGTGATGTTCTGGCCCACCGTGCTCGAGCCCACGTCGACCGTCGGCGCGCGGCCGACGACGACGATCTCCTCCGCCTTCAGCGCCTCCGGGAGCAGCTCGACATTGACGCGGAGGGTCGTCCCGGTGCGGACCGCGATTCCGCCGCGCACGTACGGCTTGTACGACTCCTTCTCCAGGCGGAGTGTGTAGTCACCTGGAGGCAGGTTCGGGATACGGTACTGGCCTGTGCCGTCCGTGACCACGAGCTGCTCCCCTTGCAGCGCGGGTGAGGTCGCCGTCACGACCACATCGGCGACGGGCGCTTTGCTCGAGGCGTCGATTACCCGTCCGATCAGAACGCTGTTGCCCGTCTGCGCGAGCGCCGGGACCGCGGTCAACAAAGTCATGGCGAGCAGCACCCATGCCGCCCACATCCCCAACGGTGCACGTTGTGAGCGCGCTCCGTGTTTCATCCTCTTTTCGAGAAACTTCACGGAATTCCCTCCAGAAGTGTAGGCCCCTCGAGTCTCTCCTCACCCTAGACAGGAATCGCGCGAGACAATAGACTTTTTTGTAGTACTTGCTCGCTTGTACACTCCGGGTAGGCGCCGCACGCTTCCACACGGCGTCTCCAGATCGAACAGCTCGAGTTCTAGGAGTTACGACCCCCCATGTTCGACTCGGTACTCGGTCGCAGCACCGCCACCCAGGGGCGTCTAGGGACGGGCGCAGCGCTCTCCATTGTCGCCCACGCGGCGATCGCGGCGGCCATCCTCGGGCTGGCCGCGCGCCCGGGGGGCGAGAAGCAGAAGGACGTCGAGGTCACCTTCTTCGCCCCGCCGCCGCCGCCACCTCCGCCGCCTCCGCCGCCTCCGCCGGGAGGCGGCGCGAAGCGCCCGCCGAAGGTGGAGCGCATCGAGCAGCCGAAGCCTGTCAAGACACCTGACACCATCTACGACATGCCGGAGAAGCCCAAGGCCAAGGCGCCTGAGCCGGAGCCGGCCAAGGACGAGGCGCCGGAGCAGCCGGGCGGCGTCGAGGGGGGAGTCGAGGGCGGCGTCCAAGGCGGGACCGTCGGCGGCCAGGTCGGCGGGCAGATCGGCGGTACGCTGGGCGGCCAGCTCGGCGGTCAGCTGGGCAGCACGGCGCCGCCGCAAAACGTGGTGCTGCCGTTCGGCGCCGGGATGAGCCGGCCGACGATGACCTCGGGGCGAGATCCGCAGTACACGCGCGAGGCGCTCGCCGCGCGGGTGGAGGGCCTCGCGATTGTCAAGTGCGTCATCAAGGTCGACGGCACGCTGGCCAATTGCCGCATGGTCAAATCACTGCCCCACATGGACAAGGCGATCCTCGATGCGCTCTCGGGCCGTCGCTACACGCCGGTGATGTACCAGGGGCGCCCGGTCTCGGTCGACTACGTGTTCAACATCCGGCTCAAGCTCCCTTGACCGTCGGGCCCGGGGGTGTTGTTGAACGGGCTGGGTACGTAGTAGAGAAGGGTACGGGGTAGGTCCGCTCTGATGTACTGTCGAGTTCGCTGCGGCGTCCAGAGGCGCTGATCCAGCCTAGCCAAAACCATCACGACACCATGGAGCGCCAGGAGGCGCGAGCGAGACGATGCAATTCACGTTGATTGAGCTGTGGGGCCACATGGGGCTCTTCGCGAAGCTGATCGTGTTCGCGCTGGCCCTCATGTCCGTCTCGTCCCTGATCATCTTCGGCGAGCGCCTCGTCGTGTCGTTCAAGTCGCGCGCCGCCTCCCGCGCCTTCGCGGAGCGGGTGGGGCCGATGCTCGCCCGGGGTGAGTTCGAGGGCGCCCGGGCCGCCGCCAAGCCCCCGGCCGAGCTTGGCTACCTCGGGCGCGTCATCGGCGCCGGGCTCGCCGCCTACGCGTCGAGCGCCCCCTCCCGGCTGCCGGCGCAGGGGCACGAGCGTGACGGCGTGTTCGAGTCGGTCTCGCGGGCCCTCGAGCGCCAGGCGCAGCGCGAGGTGCTCAGTCTGAAGCGCGGCTACGGCCTGCTCGCCACGGTCGGCTCCACGGCGCCGTTCGTCGGCCTGCTCGGCACGGTCATGGGCATCGTGACCGCGTTCCAGCAGATGGCGGCCGCCGGCTCCGGCGGCCTCGGCACTGTCTCGGCGGGTATCGCGGAGGCGCTCATCACGACCGCCTTTGGCCTGCTCGTCGCGATCCCGGCCGTCATGGGCTACAATTATCTCCAGGGCTGGGTCGACGCCCGGGCGATCGACATCTCGGAGTCGTCGAACGAGCTCCTCGACATCGTGGCGAAGCGGCTCGACGGCCGCCTAGCGCCGGCCTCCGACGAGGCCGCTTGACACAGAGGCCGCGCGACACGGTGCCTGTCGGGTCGCGGAGCGCGGCGCGCGGCGCCGTGCGCCCGCGGCGAGGCGCGCGCTGACGCGCTCAGCCGGGAAGCGAGCGTTCCAATGGGGATGGCTACCGGCCCGCAGAAGGGCCTCAAGAGTGAGATCAACGTCACGCCGCTCGTCGACGTCGTGCTTGTGCTGCTCATCATCTTCATGGTCGTCACGCCGATGCTGCAGCGCGGCAAGGACGTGAAGTTGCCGCAGGCCGCGAAGGTGGACGAGGAGAAGAAGGAGGTGGACCCGCTGATCCTCTCCGTGACGCTGGAGAAGACGGTGTGGGTCGAGAACGACCCGTACGATGAGGCCGGGCTCGCCGCGCGGCTCACGCGCGAGTTCGCCGCGAACAGCGGGCGCAAGGTGCTTGTCAAGGGGGACCAGCGCCTCTCGTTCGGCGACGTCCGCAGGGTGATGGAGACGGCGCGCAAGTCGGGCGCGAAGAGCGTGTCGCTGGCGGTCGAGGAGCTGAAGGGGAGGTAGCGGCGATGAGCGCTCGCGCGAAGAGAAAGTTCGTCGTCAAGCCGGCGGTGCCGCTGAACTCGGACATCAACGTGACGCCGCTCGTCGACGTCGTGCTGGTGCTGCTCATCATCTTCATGGTCGTGACGCCGCTGCTCGAGAAGGACATCGGCGTGCGGGTGCCGGACACCGAGCAGGTCAAGGTGGACACCCCCCCGCCGCCCGACCAGCTTGTCGTCCGGGTGAGCGCGCAGGGCGAGCTCCAGGTGAACGACGAGCGGGTCGAGCGCGCCGATCTCGTCGGCAAGCTCAGGCCGCTCCTCGAGCGCCAGAGCAGGCCGCAGGACAGGATCGTCTTCGTCGTCGCCGACGACGGCGCCGTCTACGGCACCGTGGTGGAGGTGCTCGACGGCGCGAAGGCGGCCGGCGCGCAGACGCTCGGCATGATGACCGAGCTCCCCGAGCCGCCTCCGCCGTGAGCGGCGCGCGCCCCCGCGCCGCGCCTTGGCGGGCGCCGGTCCGCGGTCCGCGGGCGCCGGTCCGCGGGCCCAACGCGGGCTCAGCGCGGGCGGCCTGGCGCGACGGGAGGCTTGCGTCGCGCGCGGTCGCGACCTACACCGCCCACCTCGAAAGCGAGGTTGTTGATGTTGCGGACCGAATGGGTGAGCAAGCGCGCCGGGAGCCCCAACCAGAGCCAGATGCACTTCGCGAGGAAGGGCATCGTCACGGAGGAGATGGAGTACGTCGCCCGCCGTGAGAACCTCGCCCCCGAGCTCATCCGCAGCGAGGTCGCGCGCGGCAGGATGATCATCCCTGCCAACAAGAACCACCTGAACCTCGAGCCGATGTGCATCGGCATCGCGTCGCTCTGCAAGGTGAACGCGAACATCGGCAACAGCCAGACCACGAGCGACGTGGACGGCGAGCTCGAGAAGCTGCGTTACTCCATCAAGTACGGCGCCGACACGGTGATGGACCTGTCGACCGGCGGCGACATCGACGGCATCCGCCGCGCGATCATCGCCGACTCTCCGGTGCCGATCGGGACGGTGCCGATCTACCAGGCGCTCGAGGCGTGCAAGGGCACGGACAAGATGACGGCCGCGGACCTCATCGACATGCTCGAGCACCAGGCGAAGCAGGGGGTCGATTACTTCACGATCCACGCGGGCGTGCTGCTCGAGCACCTGCCGCTCGTGAAGGGCCGCATCACGGGCATCGTCTCGCGCGGCGGCTCGATCATGGCGCAGTGGATGATCGAGCACCACAAGCAGAACCCGTTCTACACGCACTGGGACAAGGTGCTCGAGGTCTGCGCCAAGTACGACGTCACGATCTCGGCCGGCGACGGCCTCCGCCCTGGCTGCCTCCACGACGCGAGCGACGCGGCGCAGTTCGCCGAGCTGAAGACGCTCGGGGAGCTGACGAAGCGCGCCTGGGAGAAGGACGTGCAGGTCATGATCGAGGGCCCCGGGCATGTGCCGTTCGATCAGATCGCGATGAACGTGCAGAAGGAGATGGAGCTCTGCCACGAGGCGCCGTTCTACGTGCTCGGCCCGCTCGTCACCGATTTCGCGCCCGGCTACGACCACATCACGAGCTGCATCGGCGCGACGATGGCCGGCTTCGCGGGCGCCGCGATGCTCTGTTACGTGACGCCGAAGGAGCACCTCGGCCTGCCGAACGCGGACGACGTGAAGCAGGGCCTCATCGCCTACAAGATCGCCGCGCACGCCGCGGACGTGGCGCGCAAGCGCCCGGGCGCGCGGGATCGCGACGACGCGCTGAGCCGCGCCCGCTATGCCTTCGACTGGAAGCAGCAGTTCGCGCTCTCGCTCGATCCGGAGACGGCCCAGGCGATGCACGACGAGACGCTCCCTCAGGAGTACTTCAAGACCGCGGAGTTCTGCTCGATGTGCGGGCCGAAGTTCTGCTCGATGCACATCAACCGTGTGGTCGACGAGTACAACGCGCGGCAGGAGCCCGAGAACGCGCCCACGAAGCGGTCGCTCGCGCTCATCGATCAGCCGTGACGCCGGGGCGGCCGTGACGCGGGGGAGGGGTCGCGCGGTCCTCCCGCGCGCGCCCCTCGCGGCGCGCGCGGCCCTCGTCGCGTGCCTGTCGCTCGTCCTCCTCGCCCCCGTCGCGTGCGGCCGCGAGCGCGCGAATTCCTCGCGCGCCTCGTCGTCGCCCTCCTCGCCGGCAGCGTCCGTCTCGGCGGCGCCGCGTCCGCCGAGCCCTCGCCTCACGGATCCGCGCTGGCGCCTCGCCGCCGGGGACGACCCGCTGGAGTGCGCCCGGCTCGCCGAGGCCGAGGGCGCGTCCGGCCTCCTTGACGCGCTGGACGACGGCGGCGACATCGCGCTCACGGCGCTGCGCGCGCTGCCTCACGCCGACGACGCCGAGCTGGCGCTCGCGCCGCTCGCCGAGCGCGCCCGCGCGGCGAGCGGGCCGTCGCTCGCCCCCCTGCTCGACGCGCTCCTCGGGATCGCCGGCCGTCTGCCGCGCCCGCGCGAGCCGCTCGACCTGGACGGCGCGCGCGCCGCGGCCGCGGCGCTTGTCGAGCTGTCGGGCAGGCGCGACCTCCCTGCGGAGGAGCGCGCGCTCGCGATCTCGGCGGCGCGCGCGCTCGCCGAGAAGGGGCTCGTCGATCCTGGCCGGATCCCTGCGGATCTGGACCCCGCGGTCCCCGGCGCGGGCTCCGCCGGGGGCCAGGCGCCGCGGCCTTGACGTCCTGCGCGGCCGGTCGTGGGACGTCAAGGCTGCGCGGCCGTCCTGCGCGGCGCCCCTGGCCGCCGGGTCGAGCAGCCGCGCTTTGGGCCGGTCGGCGTTCATTTTGGTAGCTTGCCCCCCGTGACGACGCCGTACACCTCCGAGGCTTTCCTCCACCAGCTCCTCGGCAAGGCGCTAGCCGCCCACGCCAGCGACATCCATCTCAAGGTCGGTCAGCCGCCGGGCGCGCGGGTGCGCGGCGACATGGTTTATTTCCGGGTCGACAGGATCCGCCCCGAGGACAGCGAGGCTGCGGCGCGCGTGCTGCTTGCGGGGAGGCCCTCGCGCGAGCTGCTCGCCACGCTTCAGGAGCTTGACACCTCGTATGTCGTCCCGGGCCTTGGCCGGTTCCGGGTCAACATTTATCGCCAGCGCGGCTCGCTCGCGATCATCCTGCGCAGCATCCCGCTCAAGGTCCCCGCGTTCGACGAGCTGGGTGTGCCCTCCGCGGTGCGGGCGATGGCGGAGCACGACCATGGTCTCGTCCTCGTCGCCGGCACGGCGGGCAGCGGCAAGAGCACCACGCTGGCCGCGTTCATCGGTCAGATCAACGCGACCTTGCCGCGTCACATCGTCACCCTCGAGGACCCGATCGAGCATGTGCACGACGACAACCGCTCCAGCGTGAGCCAGCGCGAGATCGGCGTGGACACCTCGGATTTTCCGACCGCGCTGCGCTCCGCGCTGCGGCAGGATCCGGACGTCGTGATGCTCAGCGCGCTCCGCGACGGCGAGTCGCTCGATCTGGCGCTGCACGCTGCCGAGACGGGTCATCTCGTGCTTGCGGCCGTGCACACGCCGGACGTCACGCGCACGCTCGGGCGGCTCGTCGCGCTTGGCAGGAGTCCGAGCGAGGTGCGCGACCGGCTGGCCGACTGTTTCCAGGGTGCGGTTGCGCAGCGCCTGCTCCCTCGTCGCGACGGTGCCGGGGAGGTGCTGGCCTCCGAGGTGCTTGTCGCGACGGCCGCGGTGCGCGAGGCGATCCGTCGTCCGGAGGGGAGCCCGTCGTTGCGCGAGCTGATGGAGAAGGGGGTCACGCCTTACGGCATGCAGACCTTCGAGGCGCACCTGCGCCAGCTCGTCGCCCAGGGTGCGATCGCCAAGGAGACGGCCAAGGCGGTGACGTCGCTGTAGCGAGCTGCGTCGTTCGCGTCCCGCGCGGAGGTTCGGGGCGGCGACACGCCGCCGCTGGGCAGGCGTCACCGGAGGAGCGACGTTCGCTTTCTTCGGGGTAGCAAGCCATGCCACAGCAGATATCGCGCTCGGAATCGTTCAGACTCACGCCGGACAGCACGTGGGCGCTCTTCAATCCTCCGAAGTGGGCGCGGACCCTGGAGAGAACCTCGTCGATCGAGTGCGTGTCGCACGAGTTGCTCGCGCTCATCATCAAGCCGATGAGCTCTCCCGGGGGGACGAGCGCCGAGAGTGCCGCGGCGAAGGAGTCGAGCCGTTCTGCCTCGTCGCACCAGGCGAAGAAGTGAGGTCCTGACTCGCTCATAGCCGGATCACCATGATGAATTTGTTAAAACCATCAAGGGTAACCGTCTTGCCCTGGTTCGAATCGAAGAGGTAGCCGTCTTTGACGATGTACTTCGTTGGGTCGAACTCCGCCCCCTGTTGCATGATGAGCTCGACGCGTTCCACGTCTCCATCGAGCCCCTTCTTCTTCAGGGCCAGTTCAGGCTGTACGGTGTGCCGGCCCAGGCGAACGACGGCGCGAGGATCGAGAGCGCCGTGACCGTCGCGACGAGCCTCTGGAAGGCCGCGATGATCCGGCCGCGCGGCGTACGCTCGGTATTGAAGGGTTCGGCGCACCTCCGGGACCTTCGGTCGCGCTCCGGATGCTTCGTTTCCGTGCCGTGTTGCCTGGTTTCCGTGCCGTGTTGCCTGGTTTCCGTGCCGTGTTGCCTGGTTTCCGTGCCGTGTTGCCTGGTTTCCGTGCCGTGTTGCCTGGTTCTAGTGCCATATGGCTTCGTTTACGTGCCGGATGGCTTCGTTTGCGTGCCGGATGGCTTCGTTTACGTGCCGGATGGCTTCGCTTTCGTGCCGGATGGCCTCGTTTACGTGCCGGATGGCTTCGTTTCCGTGCCGGATGCATTCCTCCACGCGCAGCCCCCCGCCGCGGGCGCGCCGCCCGCCTCCACCCCCGCGGCGGCGGCACTTCCACCCCTTCTCCCTCCGCGGTTCGCTCCCCCTCCGCGGTTCGTACCCCCTCCGCGCTCCGCGCCCCGCGCGGCTCGCTTGCGGCGGCGCCTCAAGCCCGGGTATGGACCGAGCCCATGCTCGAAGGGATCGAACGAGAAACGGCGGAGCACAAGGGTGGGCGCGGCGAGCCGGGCGAGCGCGCCCCGGCGGCGGGCGCGGTCCGCCACGACTGGACGGTCGAGCAGGCGGTCGCCTTGCACGATCTCCCGCTCTTCGAGCTGATCGACCGCGCGCGCTCGGTCCACCGCGCCTTCCACGGCGAGCACGAGGTGCAGCTCTGCACCTTGCTCAGCGTCAAGACGGGCGGCTGCCCCGAGGACTGCGCCTACTGCCCGCAGTCGAGCCACTACGAGACGGAGGTCGGGGCGGAGCGCATGCTCGACGTCGGCGCGGTCCTCGCGGCCGCGGAGCGCGCCCGCGGCGGCGGCTCGACGCGGTTCTGCATGGGCGCCGCGTGGCGCGAGGTGAAGGACGGCCCCGCCTTCGAGCGCGTCCTCGACATGGTGCGCGGCGTGAAAGCCCTCGGCCTCGAGGCGTGCTGCACCCTCGGCATGCTCACCGACGACCAGGCGCGCCGCCTCAAGGAGGCCGGCCTCGACGCCTACAACCACAACCTCGACACGTCGCGGAAGGCCTACAAGTCCATCGTCTCGACCCGCACGTACGACGAGCGGCTCGTCACGCTGCGGAACGTCCGGCGGGCGGGCATCACCGTCTGCTCGGGCGGGATCATCGGCATGGGCGAGTCGATCGCCGACCGCTGCGAGATGCTCGTCGAGCTCGCGCGCCTCGAGCCGCAGCCGGAGAGCGTGCCGATCAACGCCCTCGTGCGCTCGCCGGGCACGCCGCTGGAGAGCCTGCCGCCCGTCGACCCGATCGAGTTCGTCCGGATGATCGCGGTCGCGCGGCTCATGATGCCCCGCGCGATGGTGCGCCTGTCCGCCGGCCGGACGGAGCTCTCGCGCGAGGCGCAGCTGCTCTGCATGTACGCGGGGGCGAACTCGATCTTCTACGGAGACAAGCTGCTCACCACCCCGAACCCGGGCCCGGACGAGGACCGCGCGCTCATCGAGAAGGCGGGGCTCCAGCCGATGGCGCCCGCCGCGGCTCACGCCGCCCGCCGTTAGCCGGGCCGCCGCCGTCGGCCGCGTCGGCCTGCGGGCGCCCCCCGTCGCGCGTCGCGAGGTGCAGCGTCTGCGTCGGGTGCGCGAGCCTCGACCCGGCCGAGCCGACGATCTCCAGGAAGGTGATCAGCATCTCCTGGCGCATGGTCCGGAACTCGCCGAAGTCGCGCGTCTCGAACCAGGCCATCACCTCGACGTCGAGCGACGAGGGGGCGACGCCGATGAAGCGCACGACGACGTCGTCGGGCCAGATGTGCGGGTGCGCTCGCAGCGCGCGCTCGCACCCCTCGAGGATCGCGCGGAGCTGCTCGGGGGTGGTCTCGTGCACGAGGCTCAGCACGCAGGAGAGGCGCATCCGGTCGCGCGCCGTGTACGACTCGATGTGGAGATCGGCCAGCTTGCCGTTCGGGATCGTGACGAGCGTCCGGTCGAGCGTGCGGATCCGGGTCGACCGGAGCCCGATGGCCTCGACCGTGCCGAGGAGCGCGTCGACCCTCACGAAGTCGCCGACCTGGAACGGCTTGTCGATGCCGATCGAGACCGAGCCGAAGAGGTTCTCCACCGTCTTCTGCGCGGCGAGGGCGAGCGCGACGCCGCCGATGCCGAGGCCGGCGAGGAGGCTCGCCACCGGGTAGCCGAGCTCCGACAGCACGGCGATCGCGCCGACGATCACGATCGCGACCTTCGCGATCCGCCCCATGAGCGGCACGAGCGAGCGCGCCGCGGGGTTGTCGCGCGTCGCGGGGGCGGCGAGCAGGCGGCCGCCGACGGCGTCGATCGCGCAGAGCGCGAACCAGAAGACGGCGACGAAGACGCCGGCGCGCACCACCTTGTCGAGGAACTCCTCGGCCGGCTGGTAGAGCCCGAACCACGGGAGCGCGGCCGCGATGGCGAGGAGCGCCGCCGCGAACGTGAGCGGACCGCGCGTGCCCTCGAGGAGCGCGTCGTCGATCGCGGAGTCCGTTCGCACGACGAGGCGGCGGAGCAAGGCGCGGAGGAGGAAGCTCAGCACCGCGCCGACGAGCCAGGCGGCCAGCGCGAGGACCGGCAGCGCGAGCCACTGCCACCAGAGCAGCTCGCGCGGGCCCGCGCGCAGCAGCGCCGGCGGCAGGTGGTCGCGGAGCCAGCGATCCTCGAGCCGCGCGTACCACTCGCCGACGCGGTCCACGGTCGCGCGCGAGAAGATCCAGCGCACGCCGTCGGGCGTCGCTCGCCGCACCAGGCGCACCGGCTGGGGCCCGGTCCGGGTCGGGATCTTGCCGAGCTCCTCCACGCCGGCCCCGAGGTTGTCCTGCGCGTCCCCCAGCGGGAGCGGCGAGAGCGTCTCCACGTCCAGCCAGATGTGCCGGTCGAGCACCGCCTTGAGCTTCTGCGCGAGCACCGCGCCGTCCGCCCTCGGCGGCAGATCGAGGTAGCGCGCGGCCTCGGCGTAGTCGCCCGCGCGGCAAAGCTCGATGAAGCGGCGCATGGAGGCCTGCGGCGAGTCGGGGGCGACCGGGAGCGCCTCGGGATCGACGCCGCCCTCGGCGCTCGGCGTCGAAGGCGCCGAGGGGGCAGGCGGCGGGGCCAGCTCGGCGGCGCTCGCTCCGAGGAGGACGCACCCGAAGACGAGCGAGAAGGCGAACGCAGCGCGGAACCACCACCGCGCCGCCGGCCAGAGGCGGCGCCGTTCCGGCGCGTCGGGAGGATCGTTCCTGAGCATGGGCCCCTGCTATTCCATCGCCCGGCGCGCCTGTCGACCGGGCGTCGCGCGCGTGAGCCGGGTGGCGCGCGTATCGCGCCGCGCGCGACGCGCGGTGCGTGGGCTCCCTCGCCGCTACACCGCTGCGGCGGGCGGCTCGCTCGACAGCGCCGCGGTCGCGAGCGCCGCGAGCGCCGCGCCGTAGCGCGCGAGCCGGCGCGCGCCGAGCCCGGGGATGCGCGCGATCGCGGCGGCGACCGCGGCGCTGTCGAGCGAGCCGCCCGCGAGCGCGATCTCCACGAGATCCTGCGCGCAGTGCCCGGGCAGCACGACCTGCTCGTCGACCTTCCGCGACCTCGCCTCGGCCCTGCGCCACGCGGTGATCCGGCCCTCCACCGCGCGCCGGGCGGCGAGCTCCTTCCGGGGCGGGCGGGCCTGCTGGAAGAGGGCGCGCTCGTCCTCCGGCACGTCGCCGTCGCTGCGCCCCTGCTCGATGGCGCGGAGCCACGCGGCGACGCAGCCCGCCGCACGTCCCGCCGCGGCCCCGCGGACGGCGCGCACGTCGTCGGCCCGGGCCGGCCTCCGCTGCGCGAGCTCGAGCAGCACCTCGCTGGCGACGATCTTGAAGGCGGGCTGGTCCGCCTCCTCGGCGGCGGCCTCGCGCGCCGCCACGAGCCGCCGCAGGATCGCCCGGCCCTCCGGGTCGAGCGCCTGGGCGCCCTTGACGCGCGCGTACGCGGGCCGCGGATCGCGCGGCGGACCGAGGGCGGCCGAGAGCTTGTAGGCGCACTCCTCCGCGATCTCGTCGTCGATCCCGAGCGCGCGGCCCTGCTCCGCGAGGCGCGCGTCGAGCGAGAGCAGGTGGAGCACGTCGTCGGCCAGGTAGCGCAGCTCGGCGCTCGCGAGCGGCCTGCGCCCCCAGTCGTGCTGCTGGAGCTGCTTGTCGACCTTCACGCCGAGCTCCGCCGAGAGCAGCGCCGCGAGCCCCGTCGCCGCGCAGCCGAGCATGCGCGCGGCGACCGAGGTGTCGCGCACCGCGGCGAGCGGCGCGCCCGCCTCGGCGAGCATGCGCGCGTCGAAGGTGAGGTCGTGCAGCACCTTGGGCGGCCCCGCGGCCCCGAGCAGCGGCGCGAGCGGCCTGACGGGCACGCGGAGCGCGTCGACGACCGCGACCGCGATGCCGTCCCCCTCGCGGAAGGAGAGCTGGACGGTGCAGAGCCGCGCGCGGTAGGCGAACAGCCCGTTGGCCTCCACGTCGACCGCGAGCGCGTCGGCGCGCGCCGCGCGCTCGACCAGCCGGGCGAGCTCGTCTTCGCGCTCGACGAGGAGGAGAGGGCTCTGGCTCAGGGGGCCCTCTTCCGGCCCGGGCGCGCCGTCGCGCCGCGCCGCGCCCGCGCGATGGCGCCCAGCGACGCGAGCGCGGCGGCGAGGAGCCCGCCGCCGCCTCCGCCCGGCGACGGGGCCGCGGCACAGCCGCCGCTCGCCTGCGCTCTGATGGGCTGATCTGCGGCGCACAGCTCGGAGAAGCCATGGCGCGGCGTGGGGTCGCACCCCTTGACCGGCTCCCCGGGCGGGTACACCGCGCAGAGCCCGGCGACGTCGTCGGCGTGGAGGTCGCGGAGCGCGATGCTCCCGTCGTTGTAGTTCGCCATCATGGTCGCTTCGGGATCGATCGAGTGCGAGAGCCCGAGGAAGTGGCCTGCCTCGTGGGTCGCGACGCTCAGCAGATCGGTCCCCACGCCGTCGTCGCCGAGCGTGAATGTCTGGTCGAACGAGTTGATCTCCATGTCGGCGTCGTAGATCTCGCCGGTCTTGAGGTTGTAGGTGACGGTCGTGAGCGCGAGGGTGCTCCCGCTGCCGCCGTACGGCCACCCGTCGTCCCGGAAGGTGATGATGTTCGCGTTCCCCTGGCGCTTGTTGTACTCGTGCGCGTCGCACGAGACCGGGCCCATGTAGGTGACCTCCATGCGCGGGGTCTCCCCGCCGCCGCAATCGGCCTCGGTCCACGCGGCGAACGCCTGCGCGAAGATCGCCTCGGTCTCCGCGAGCGAGACCTGGTCCGAGGCGTCTTCCTGGATGGCGTAGCCGACGCACGGCGACGGCCAGGCGAGGGGGATGCCGCAGTCGGTCGACTGCGCCGGCGTGCAGACGGCCGCGGTCGACTGCGTCTCGGGGCAGACGCTGGTGCGGCAGAAGGCCAGGGCGGCCCGGGGGTGGACGAGCGCCGCGACGGCGATCGCGCCGCAGGCTGCGGCGACGGCGCGGGCGCGCGCGCCCCGCCCGGCGGGCGCGCGGTCATTTCTGCGCATGCTTCGCCTCCCAGGCGCGGCTCACGGCGTCGATCGCCGCGTCGAGCGTCGCGCCGACGAGCTGCTCGCGCGCCGAGATCGCGGGGCCGGGCCGGGCCAGGACCGTCCCGCTGGACGGGCTCGCCGAGAGCCGCCGCACGGCGATGCGCGGCGCGCCGGCCGCCCGCCGCGTCTCCGCCCCGTCGACGATGGGGTAGTGGCCCTGGGCCAACCCGGAGACGACCAGGGCGGAGCTCGCCCGGGATACGAAGAGCATCGCCTGCGCGCCGACCCTGAGCTGCGCGTCGCCGTCCACGTGCTGTCCGATGTCTCCCACCACGCCCCCGAGCGTCCTGACCCAGACGTCCCCGTCGGGCTGTCCGGCCACGGTCCGGTCGATCGTCAGGCGGGTATACGTGACGATCCTCCTGGATCCGCCGAGCTCTTCCCACTTGCTCTGCTGCTCGGCCGCGGTCGCGACCACGACGTACGAGGCGGCGGAGACGAGCTCATCCAGCGAGAGCTGGATGGCGACGGCTGCCTGGGCCGCGCGCGGACCGGACAGGAGCGCGCCGGGGCCCACCCCGGCGGCCGGGACGGCGTCGCCTGGGGGCGCGAGGGTGAGGGCGGGGGGCAGCGCGAAGAGGAGGGCTATGAGCAAGGCTCTGGGAGACATCGGCGCGAAGATACCATGCTGGCGAGCGAGGCGCGCCGGAAGCGCCGGGGCGTGGTCGACGCGCTGGACCCTGTGTCCCGGTCCGACTAGCAGATCGTCTAGGTCGAGACCCGAGGAGCCTGCGATGACGAGCGACGCGTTGACGATCGGCAGACACACGTTCACTTCCCGACTCTTCGTGGGGACGGGCAAGTACAGGGACATGGATGAGACCCGTCGCGCGCTCGAGGCGTCCGGCGCGGAGGTGGTCACGGTGGCCCTCCGCCGCGTCAATCTGAAGGACCGGGGCGAGGGGTCGATGATGTCGCTGCTCCAGCAGCGGCGCGTCACGATCCTGCCGAACACGGCGGGCTGCGCCACCGCCGAGGATGCGGTCCGCACCTGCCGGCTCGCGCGCGAGCTCGGGCTGTCGGACCTCGTGAAGCTCGAAGTCATCGGCGACGAACGGACGCTGTTCCCGGACAACGAGGCGACGCTGGAGGCGGCGCGGATCCTGGTGAAGGAGGGGTTCACGGTGCTGCCCTACTGCATCGATGACCCGATCGTCTGTCGGAAGCTGGAGGACCTCGGGTGCGCGGCCGTGATGCCCCTGGCGGCCCCGATCGGCAGCGGGCTCGGCATCCGGAACCCGTACAACCTGATGATCATCCGCGAGACAGCGAAGGTGCCGGTGATCGTGGACGCGGGAGTCGGGACAGCGAGCGACGCCGCGGTGGCGATGGAGCTCGGGTGTGATGGGGTGTTGATGAACACGGCCATCGCGGGCGCGCGGGACCCGATCCTGATGGCGCAGGCGATGAGAGACGCCGTGAGGGCCGGGCGAATGGCGTACCTGGCAGGGCGGATGCCGAAGAAGCTCTATGCGACGGCGTCGTCGCCGGAGCAGGGCAAGATCGCCGCGCTGTAGGGGGCGCCGCGGGCGGCGCCGCGCGGCCCGCCGGGGCGGCAGGCGCACATCGGCGCGAGGTCATCGCGCCGATGTGCGCAGTCAAACGAACAGCACGCCGGTGTCATGATACGCTCACCTGCCTGAGTCACAATGACACGGAGCGCTCATCGCACGGTCGACACCTCTGTCGTGGCGCGACAGGCGCTCCGAGGACGACCGCGGCGACCTGACGGTCCGCTCAGGAGAGTATGAGCAAGCCCAACGTCTGCATGGTCGTGAACAACCTCGAGGTCGGCGGGCTCGAGAAGGTGGTGCTGAGCCTCCTCGATCGGCTCGGCGATCAGGGCTTCGACCTGTCGCTGATCTGCCTCGACGGCGAGGGGCGGCTCTTCTCGGAGGTGAAGCTCCCCCGCTCGAAGTGCCTGGTGATCACCAAGGACCTCCGGCCGGTGCTGCCCGGCCTCAAGAGCGATCCGGAGGCGCTCCTCTGGATCCGGCGCTTCTTCCACCAGCGCTCGGTGGATATCGTCCACGTCCACAACCGGGCTCCGCTCATCTTCGCCGGCATCGCGGCGCGCCTGCTCCGGAATCGGCCGCGGGTCGTCTACTCGGAGCACAACCAGATCAACCGGGCGAAGGGCTTCGATCGGCGCAAGTTCGGCTACTACGCCTACCTCGCCGACGAGATGGTCGCGGTCTCGCACGACCTCAAGCGCATCCTCGTCGACGACGTGAAGGTCCGCGCGCCGGTCCGGGTCATCCACAATGGTATCGACGGGACGCGCTTCGCCCGGGCCCTGAGCAGCGGTGAGCAGGGGCGCATCCGCGCGGAGCTCGGCATCGGCGAGCGAGAGTTCGTGTTCGGGTGCGCGGTGGTGCACATCGAGCAGAAGGGGCTCCGCTACCTCATCGAGGCGGCGCCCGAGGTGCTGCGGCGCGTGCCGGAGGCGCGCTTCGTCATCGCGGGCGACGGCCCGCTCCGGGGGGACCTGCAGCAGCGCGCCAGGGACGCGGGGCTCGGCGACCGGGTGCTCTTCCCCGGCTATCGCTCGGACGTCCCCGAGCTCGTCTCCGCGTTCGACGCCTACGTGCTCCCGTCGCTCTGGGAGGGGCTGCCGCTCGCGCTGCTCGAGGCGCTCGCGCTCGGCAAGCCGATCGTGGCGAGCCGCGTCGGCGGCGTCCCCGAGGTCGTCGAGCACGGGGTCGACGGGTTCCTCGTCCCGCCGAAGGACCCGGGCGCGCTGGTCGAGCACCTCTCGCGCGTCGCCCGCGACGCGGAGCTCCGCGAGCGCGCGCGCACGCAGAGCCCCGCGAAGTTCACCGAGCAGTTCAGCCTGGAGGCGATGGTCGACGCGCACGTGCGCCTCTTCGACGAGCTCGTCGCCCGGCGGCGCGGCGGGGAGACCTCGCCCCGGGCGGGCGCGCAGTCGGCCCCCGCGGGCTCGGCCGAGCCGGCGCGCCCTCCAGCGGGCGGCCCTCCAGCGGGCGGACCGACCCCCGGACGGGGCGAGCGGGACGGACGGCCCGGCGATCGGACGAGGCTGGATGTGTAGCTCCCAGCTGGCTTGTCCGGGGCTTCCGACAGAAGCCGACAGAAGCCGACGGAAGCCGACGGAACCCGACGGAACCCGACGGAACAGAACAATAGCCTTTGTCGGGGCGCTCAGTGCCTCGGCTCGATCAGACAGGAGGAGCTCTTGCGGCGGATGCGCGTTTTGCTTATCACGAAAATTTTCCCGAACGCGGTCCACCCGGACGAGGCGCCGTACAATCGCCGGCAGTTCGCCGCGCTGTCGCGTTACTGCGACGTCCGGGTGCTCGCGACGATCCCGTGGTTTCCTGGCATGGATCGGCTCTCGAAGTGGCCTGTCGGCGCCAACGCGCCGCGCGAGGAGGTCATCGATGGGCTGCCGGTCCGGCACCCGCGCTATCTCTACGTGCCGAGGGTCGCGCCGGCCCTGAACGGCCCGCTGTATGCAGCGTCGATGCTCCCGGAGCTCGTCGGGCGCGGCCCGTCGCCCGACGTGATCGTCGGGGCCTTCGCCTACCCGGACGGCTTCGCCGCGGTGTGCCTGGGGCGGCTGCTCGGGGTGCCGGTGGTGATCAAGGTGCACGGCTCGGACATCGACGTGATCCCGCGCGACCGGCGGCTGCGGCGGCCGCTCGGCTGGGGGCTCACCCGCGCGACCCGGGTGGTCGCGGTCAGCCGCAAGCTCGCGGACGGGGTCGCGGCGCTCGGCGTGCCGCGCGATCGCATCGACGTCATCATGAACGGCGTCGACGCGAAGCTGTTCCAGCCGCGCAGCCGCGCCGAGTCGCGCGCGGCGCTCGGCCGGTCCCCGGGCTCGAAGCTGTTCGTCTTCGTCGGCCACCTGAACCGCGACAAGGGGGTGCTCGATCTCGTCGCGGCGTTCGAGCGGCTCGCGCCGGTGCACCCGGACATCGAGCTGACGCTCGTGGGCAGCGGCGCCGAGGAGCAGGCGTGCAGGGCCGCCGCCGCCCGGCTGGGCGGCCGCCTGACGGTGACCGGCTACCTGCCGCACGACCAGGTGTCGCTGTGGCTCGGGGCCTCGGACGCCCTGGTGCTCCCGAGCCTGCACGAGGGGACCCCCAACGTCGTGCTGGAGGCGCTCGCCTCGGGGCGCCGCGTGGTGGCGACGACCGTGGGGGGCATCCCCGACGTCCTGCACAGCCCGGAGCTCGGCGAGCTCATCCCGCCCGGGGACAAGGGCGCGCTGGCGGACGCGCTGCTGCGCGCCGCGCGGCACGACTACGACCCGGCGCGGATCGTGGAGCTCGCCGGCGGGCGCGACTGGGATGACAGCGCGCGCGCCCTCCACGAGACGCTCCTCGGCGCGATCCGCAGCGCGCGCCGGCCGGGCGCGGGCGGGCAGGAGCGCGACGACGTGGCCTTCAGCGCCCCGGCCCCGAAGAGCGGGATCGAGAGCGGTGCACCGCGGACGGGCGCCCCCCTGAGCTGACAGGCGGGGCGCAGCGGCCGCGGCGGCGCGCGGGTGCGGCGGCCGCGATGGCTCGCGGGCGCGGCGCCCTCTTGACGCTCGCGCCCGTTCAGCGGCCAATGCCGCTCGTGCTCACCGGCTTCCGCGCGGCCTTGGGCCCGCTCGTGCTCCTCGCCGCCGTCGCGCGGGCTCCCTACCAGTGCGCGAGCGGCGTCGACCCGGATCATCGCCAGTACGAGGATCCGAGCGAGGCCCTGTACGACCTGGCCGGGCGCTTCAAGGCCAACGGCGATCGCCGCGCTCATGTCGATACGTTGCGCTTCCTTGTCGAGCGGTATCCTTCGAGCCGGTTCGCCCGGATGGCCCGGCAGGACCTCGAGGCGCTCGGCGACACGGGCGCTCCGGGCGGGCGCGCTCCGGGCGACGGAGCCCGCTGAGGCGCCGCCGCTTTCGCGCTGGAGGAAGGCCATGCTCACCCCGCGGTTGACCCTGATCGCCCAGACGGCGGACGTACCGGAGCCGGTCCTGCTCGCGCGGCTCTCGGCCTTCGGCGCCCTGCCGGCCGAGGCCCGCGCCCGCGTGGCGGTGCAGCTCCGCGACCCCGAGCTCTCCGGCGCGGCGCTCCACGCGCTCGGCCGGCGCCTGCGCGACGCCACCGCCGCGATCGGCGCCTCGTTCCTCGTCAACGATCGCCTGGATCTCGCGCTCCTTCTGGGCGCGGACGGCGTGCACCTCGGCCGCCGCTCGGTCGCGGTGGCCGACGCGCGCGCCCTGCTCGGCGCCGGCGTCTTCGTCTCGGTCGCGTGCCACAGCGTGGACGAGGTGCTCCGCGCGGCGGAGGCCGGGGCAGACGCCGCGGTGCTCTCGCCGATCTTCGCGACGCCCGGCAAGGGCCCGCCCCTCGGGCTGACCGCGCTGGGCGAGGCGCGGGCCCGCCTCTCGGCGGCGCCGCGAGGCGTCGGGCTCATCGCCCTCGGCGGCGTGGACGCGGCCTCGGCGCCGGCCTGCCTCGCGGCGGGCGCGGACGGGGTGGCCGCCATCCGCGCCGACTTCGACGGCGCGCTGCCGGCGCCGCGCGCGGGGTGAGCTGCGCCGCCGCGCCCGGCCCCGCCCGGCGGCGACTTACCGCGCCCAGAGCGCGGCGAGCGGTAGCTCGATCGCCTCGAACGGCTCGGCTCGCACGGCCTCGTCACCCTCGTGGGTATCGAGCAGTGACCACCGTCCGTCGTCGAGCCGGTACACCTCGAGCGTCTGCGCGACCGGGTTGATCAGCCACGCGTGGCGCACCCCTTCGCGCCGGTAGATCCGCATCTTCTTGCCGCGGTCGACGCGCTCGGTGCGCGGGGAGATCACCTCGCACACCCAGTCGGGCGCGATGTCGTAGTGCGCCGGCGCCTCCTCGGGGCCGAGCGCGTCGGGCATGCGCTCGCGGCGCCAGCCGGCGAGATCGGGGACGACCTTGTCGGGCCTCGGCCCGAGGTGGAGCTCGGGCTCGACGAGGATGACCCAGCCTCCTGGTCCACCAGCACCCAGATCGAACGGACCCCCGAGGCTCACGTTCAAACGCGACGCCGTCCGCGTGTGCGGCCGCGCGGGCCGCGGGAACGTGTACAGCTCCCCGTCGAGGATCTCGGCGACCATCTCGTCCGGCACGGCCTGGAACGCGGCCTCGACCGCGGGCGCATTGCCTGGAAATAACGGGTGCTGCGCGCTCATCGTCCGATCCTAGCACCCCTGCCGTTCGTCGGGCGCCTCTGCGCCGGCCCCAGCGCATCCCTCGACGCTGGCAATCTGCCTTGCTACTAGGCCGGGCCATGTCCGAAGCGTCCTCGAAGAAACCGACCGGCGGCCCGCACGAGCCCCTGTTCGACAAGGTGGCGACCGAGCTGAACTTCCCCGCGGACGAGGCGAAGATCCTCGCGTTCTGGAAGCAGCACCGCATCTTCGAGAAGACCCTCCGCGCCGAGACCCGCGCCACCGGCCCTTCCCGGGGCACGTTCGTCTTCTACGAGGGCCCGCCGACCGCCAACGGCATGCCGCACAACGGCCACGTGCTCACGCGCGCCGTGAAGGACGTCTTCCCCCGCTACAAGACGATGCGCGGCTACGACGTCCCGCGGAAGGCCGGCTGGGACACGCACGGGCTGCCGGTCGAGGTCGAGGTCGAGAAGGAGCTGCGCATCCACGGCAAGGCCGACATCGAGCGCTACGGCGTCGAGCCGTTCATCTCGCGCTGCGTCGACTCGGTCTTCCGGTACACCGAGGCGTGGGAGAGCCTGACCGACAAGATCGGCTTCTGGGTCGACCTCGACAGCGCCTACGTCACCTACCACCGGAGCTACGTCGAGAGCGTCTGGTGGGCCCTCTCGCAGCTGCACAGGAAGGGGCTGCTCTACCGCGGCCACCGCGTGTGCTGGTGGTGGGCCCAGGGCGGCACGGCGCTCAGCGCGGCCGAGGTCGGCTCGAACTACAAGACCGTCGACGACCCGAGCGTGTTCGTGGCGTTCCCGCTCGTCGACGAGCCCGACACAGCGCTCTGCGCCTGGACGACCACCCCGTGGACCTTGCCCTCGAACGGCTACGCCGCCGTGCGGCCCGAGTTCGACTACGTCGTCGTGGACGCCGGGGCGCCGGCGGACGCTGGCGGCGGGGCGGCGCCGGTGGCGAGGAAGCTCATCGTCGCCGCGGCGCTGCGCGAGGAGCTCGCGAAGAAGTTCAAGCGCGACCTGCCCGTGCTCCGTGAGCTCAAGGGGAGCGAGCTCATCGGCAAGCGATATCGCCCGCCGTTCGACAGCTTCGCGAGGTCGCTCGAGGGCGCCACCTTGCGGAGGAAGGACGGCAAGGACGAGCCGCTCTACTGGGTCGTGCTCGGCGCGGACTTCGTCACGCTCGACTCGGGCACCGGGATCGTCCACATCGCGCCCGCGTTCGGCGAGGACGACTTCAACGCGCACAAGCGGCGCATCGCGGATCTCGCCGAGCCGGGCGTCGCGGGCGACGTCCCGATGCTGTGCGCGGTCCGGCCGGACGGCACCTTCGAGCCGGGGCTCACGCCGTTCTCGGGCCTCTGGGTGAAGGACGCCGATCCGCTCATCCTCAAGGATCTCGCGGCCCGCGGGCTGCTCGTCCACGACGAGAAGTACCGGCACGAGTACCCGTTCTGCTGGCGCGCGGACGACGACCCGCTGATCCAGCTCGCGCGGCCCGCCTGGTACATCAGGACGCGCGAGAACATCGACAAGGCGATCGCCAACAACCGCGCGATCCACTGGCTCCCGCCCCACATCCAGGAGGGCCGCTTCGGCGACTTCCTCGCCAACAACGTCGACTGGGCGCTCTCGCGCGAGCGGTACTGGGGGACGCCGCTCAACGTCTGGGTCTGCGCGAACAGCGAGGAGCACCAGCTCGCCCCGGCGTCGGTCGCCGAGATCGAGGCGCTGAACCCGCGCGCCTTCGACCACTTCCACGAGGCGAAGAAGGCCGACCCGAGCCTGAACGACCACCTCATCGTCCACAAGCCGTGGATCGACCGGGTGACCTTCCCGTGTCCGACGTGCGGCGGCGAGATGCGGCGCGTGACCGAGGTCATCGACGCGTGGTTCGACAGCGGGAGCATGCCGTTCGCGCAGTGGGGCTACCCGCACGCGCCGGGCTCGAAGGAGCTGTTCGATCGCGCGTTCCCGGCGGACTTCATCAGCGAGGCGATCGACCAGACGCGGGGCTGGTTCTACTCGCTGCTGATGGTCTCGACGCTGGTCTTCGACGAGGCGACGCAGGAGAAGCTCGGGCTGTCGCGGATCCGGACCTACCCGCACCCGTACAGGACGTGCGCCGTGCTGGGGCACGTCTGCGACCGCGAGGGCAAGAAGGAGAGCAAGTCGAAGGGCAACTACACGCCGCCCGAGGTCATCCTCGAGCGCGTCCGGATGGAGTTCGCCGCGGCTGTCGGCGCGGAGGCTGGCATCGGCGCGATGAAGGATGGAGTCGCCTACATCGCGCGTGAAGACTACGAGGGGCTCGACCTGACGGGCGACTCGGCGAAGGTGAAGGTCTACCGAGCCGATCGCGAGGGCTCCGCGATGACGCTGGAGCTCAGGCCGACGACGGGCAACAAGCGCCTGCCGCGCCGTATCGTCGCGCTCTCCCCTGGCGATCTCGATCGCCTCGGCCTCACGCCGAGGAGCGACGCGCTCTCCGTGATGCCGAACGACGTGCCGCGGCTCGCTCAGCCCGAGCGCGTCACCATCGAGGACCCGACGACGCCCGCGCCCGGGGCCGACGCGTTCCGCTGGTTCTTCTACGCGTCCTCCCCGCCGTGGACGAACACGCGCCACTCGCTGACGAACGTGCGCGCGTACCAGAAGGAGTTCGCGGTCAAGCTCCGGAACGTCACCTCGTTCTTCACCATCTACGCGAACATCGACGGCTTCTCGCCCGCCGAGGGGAACCCCGAGGCGAGGGACACGTCGCCCGCGGCGCTCGCGGCGAGCGCCGGCTACCGGCCGGCGAAGGAGCGGTCGCTCCTCGACCGGTGGATCCTCTCGGAGCTCGCGCTCTCGACGCGGGAGGTGACGGCGCACCTCGACGAGTACCGGCTGTACGAGGCCGCGCAGCGGCTCGTCGATCTCGTGGACGCGCTCTCGAACTGGTACGTCCGCCGGAGCCGCGCGCGCTTCTGGGCCCCGTCCCCGACGTGCGTCGAGGATCGGCGTTCGCCGTCCTCTCCGGCTGATCTGCTGGACGTCGCGCCGGGCGCCGTGCGCGCGGCCCAGGACAAGCGCGACGCGTACTTCACGCTGTACGAGGTGCTCGTCGCGATCGCCAAGCTGAGCGCGCCGTTCACGCCGTTCCTCGCCGACGCCGTGTACCAGAACCTCGTGCGGCGGCCGTGGCCTGCGTCGCAGCCCGCGAGCGTGCACCTCGTGGCCTTCCCGGAGGCGGACGCCGCCGCGGTGGACGAGCCGCTCGCGATCGAGATGCGCGCCGTGCGCGAGCTCGTCTCGCTCGGCCTGCAGGTGCGCACGGCGAACAAGCTCAAGGTGCGGCAGCCGCTCGCGCGCGCGGACATCGTGCTGTCGCAGCAGGGCCTCGCGGCGGCGCTCGCCGAGCACGTGCCGCTCATCGCCGAGGAGCTCAACGTCCACGAGGTGCGCTTCCTGAAGCCCGGCCAGGAGGGGAGCGCGGTCCGTTACGTGCTCAAGCCGAACTTCCGCGCGCTCGGGCCGAAGCTCGGCAAGAAGGTGCAGCTCGCGAAGCAGGTCCTCGCGAAGGCCGACGCGTCGGCGCTGCGCGCGGCGCTCGCGACCGAGGGCAAGATCGCGATCGCGCTCGACGGCGAGCAGGTCGAGCTCGGCCCCGAGGAGATCGACGTCGCCGTCGAGGCGGGCGAGGGGTTCGCCGCGGCCGGCGGCCGCGCGGGCGTGGTCGTGCTGCACACGGCGCTCACGGACGCGCTCCGCGACGAGGGGCTCGGCCGGGAGATCCTCTCGCGCGTGCAGGGTCTGCGCAAGGAGCTCGACCTCGGCTTCACCGAGCGGATCCGGCTCGCGATCGACGGCAGCGAGCGGGCCCGCGAGGTCGCCGCGGCGGCGCGCGAGATGCTCATGCAGGAGGCGCTCGCGGCAGAGCTCGTGGTCGGCGAGGCGCCCGCGGCGTGGGGGCAAGCCGAGCGGCGCGAGCTCAGCGTCGACGGCGAGGCGCTCACGATCGCGCTCGCGAGGACGGCGTGAGGGCGCGCAGACGAGCCCTCGCCATGGGCCAGCCATGATCACCAAGGTCTTCGCCAGGAACTACCGCAGCATCGGCGAGGTGGAGCTGCCGCTCGGGGATCTCACGACGCTCGTCGGGCCGAACGCCTCGGGGAAGAGCAACATCGTGGACGCGGTGCGATTCCTCGCCGATTGTCTACGAGCGCCGCTCGGCTTCGCGATGACCATGCATCAGCGGCAGGGGTTCGGATCGCTCCTGCATCAGGGCGACACGGCGTCGTTGGGGCTGACCGTCGGTGCGGAGGTATGTACTGACGGCGGCCTGGGTATCTGGGCCTTCACGCTCCAGCCGGCAGGCGGCGACGGCGGTTTCGAAGTGAAGAGCGAGCGAGCCGCGTGGGTGCAGGGGGGAGCACCGGGCACCTGGGCAGGTCAGGAGCTGGAGAGATTGCTGCGCCTGGAGGAGGTGCCCGATCTGCAGGAGGCCTTGAGGAGCCAGCACGGCTCCGGTTTTGTTCGGTTCGGAGGACTTCATGTCAGCAAGGTCGGCGACCTCCTCGGGCAGCTTTCCCCGCCCACCCACACGGCGCTGGCGCTTCCTCAAGTCTCGGACGAGGCTCTGAGGCCGCTCGCAGACGAGCTCAATCGGGTGGCGATGTACTCGCTGTTTCCGAACGAGCTGCGCCCGCCGCGTGCGCCGAATCCCGAGAAGCCGATGATGGCGAACGGCGAGAACTGGGCCTGGACGCTCTCTTCGCTGGACAAGGAACGCTGGGGTAGCGAGCTTCTTTGTTCCTTGAGTCGCATCGCCGGGGATGTCGACGACTACCGCGTCGTGCGTGCCGGCGGGTACTTGATCCCAGAGTTCCGCCACGGCGTCGACGCGTCGGGCGACGGACGCTGGCGCGGTGCCGCGCAGGAGTCGGACGGGACGCTGCGCGTCGCGGCGATCCTCACGGCTCTCTTCCAGGAGCCACCGCTGTCGCTCATCGGCGTCGAGGAGCCGGAGCTTGCCGTCCACCCTGGCGCCCTTCCGGTGCTCTTCGATTTTCTGAGCGAGGCCTCACGCCGCAGCCAGATCCTCCTCACGACGCACAGCCCTGATCTCCTGGATCTGCTGCCTGTCGATAGTCTTCGCGTCGTCGAGCGGCGAGGCGGTGCGACCACCGTCTCGCGCGTGGACGAGCGGCAGCGCGACCTCGTGCGCAAGCGCCTGATGTCCACCAGCGATCTCCTCCACGCCGAAGGACTCCACCCCGAGGGGATCGCCGGAGATGGGTAGGGCCTACCTGGTCGTCGAGGGCCACGGCGAGGTCGAGGCGGCGAGGAACCTGGTCATCCGGCTCTGGGCCGACCTCGGGCTGCCGCTCGCGGTCTGGGGAGCCCCCAAGCGCGGCAAGGCGCTCAACGACTTCGGCGCGCTCCGCGTCTCCGGGGCGAGGTCGTTCCGCACGCTCGAGAACGCGCTGCGGTTTCTCGCCGCGCCCGGCGCTCTCGGTGTCTACCCACCTCCACGACCCTAGGGCGCGGTCCTCCGGCCTCGGTCGCGGTTCCGTACCGAGCCTCACTGTCCTGCGCGCGCGGCCACCCCGCTTCGCGGGGCGGCGCTCCTTACTTCAAGGATCTTGTTGCGGCCATCGCTGACGAGGCGTTCGATGATCCTCGTGGGGTGGGGCGCATCGGAGATTCTCAGGACTGTACCGAGGGCCGCCTAGTGCCGGCCCGAGCGGGGCGACAGCCTGCCCAGACGCCAGGATCTTTCCGCGGCGAGCAGGAGGGAGAGCCGGTCGCCTGGAGGAGGGGCTCCGTGCCGCGATGATCACCCACATCTACGTCAGCAACTACGGCACCATCGGCGCCGGCCTCGAGCTCACGCTGGGCGCGCTGACCGCGCTCGTCGGTCCGCCCGGCGCAGGGAAGGGGTGCCTGCTCGACGCCGTGCGGTTCCTCGCCGAGTGCGCGAACGGGGCGCTCGAGCAGGCAGCGGCCAGCCGGCGCGGCGGCGGCGCGCTGCAGCGCCCTTGCGGGGACGGCGCGCTCACCACCCTCGGCGTCGCGGTCTCCAGGACCGAGGGCCACGGGTTCTGGCTCGTGCAGCTCGCGCCGGGGGACCGGGACGGCGTGCCGCGCGTCAAGAGCGAGACGGCCGCGTGGTGGCAGCGCAGCGCGCTCACGCGGCTCGTCAAGCCGGGCCTGCGCGACGTCTTCGACGCCGGCACCGACCCGCCCGAGGTCTCCTTCGACCGGCTCAAGGGCAGCCCGAAGGGGTTCTCGCGCAAGGACAAGGGCCGCAGCGGCACGCTCGCCTACCGCGGGGTCGCCCCCATCGCCGTGAGCGGCGCCAGGCTCGTCCTGCCGCTGCTCTCCGATGGACCGCTCACCCCGATGCTCGACGAGCTGCGCCGCGCGGTCCTCTACTCCCTCGCGCCCCGCACCCTCCGCTCGCCCCAGAAGATCAGCGCGTCCCGCCGCCTCCGCGCGGGCGGCGAGAACTGGGGCTCCGTCCTCCGCGCGCTCGAGAAAGAGCGCTGGAGCGAACCGTTCCTCGCCAGCCTCGCGCAGGTGACCGGCGACATCGACGGCGCCCGCGCGTCCTCGTCCGGCGGGCTCCTCGTCCCGGAGCTGCGCCACGGCGTCGACGAAGGCGGCCGCGAGCGCTGGCGCGCCGCCGCGGACGAGCCGGACGCCACGCTGAGGGTGGCCGCCATGGTCACCGCGCTCTCGCAGGAGCCGCCGCTCGTGCTCGCCGGCTTCGAGCACCCCGACGCGGGCGTCGATCGCGGCGCGCTACCGACGCTGATCGAGTACCTGCGCGGCGCCTCCGCCCAGCGCCATCTCCTGCTCACGACCGAGTGCCCCGCGCTCCTCGATCTCCTGCCGCCCGAGTCCGTCTACTCGGTGGAGCTCCGCGACGGCTCGACCACCGCGTCGCCCGTGGACGCGTCGCAGCGGAAGGCGCTCCGCGAGCAGCTCGGCGCCGCGGAGCGCCAGCGCACCCAGGCCGCGCGATCCGAGCACCCGCCGCGTGTCCCGTGAGCCCGCCCGCGCGCCGTGGTCCGCGCCCGCGGCGCCGCTACCCCGCGAGCCGCTCCCTGCGCGGCGCGAGCGGCGAGGCGTCGTACCGCGCGAGGAGGTCCTCCGGGTCGCGGTAGAGCGCCGCGCACCCCGCCTCGACGAGCTCCATCTCGGGGAAGCCTCCGCAGAGCAGCCCCACCGTCAGGATGCCGAGCTTCGCCGCGGCCTCGGCGTCGGACGGCGTGTCGCCGACGAGGACCACCTCGCGCGGATCGACGCAGCCCAGCCGGTCGAGCGCCGCCTCGAGGATGTCAGGGCGCGGCTTCGACCTCTCCGCGTCGTCCGCCGACACCGCCCACGAGACAAGGTCGCCCACCCCGGCGCGCTCGGTGCTCGCGTCGAGCTCGCGGCGCGGCAGCGACGAGGCGAGGACGATCCGGCGCCCGTCGCCCGCGACGCGCTCGAACAGCTCGCGCACCTTCGGGAAGACGCGCGCCCCCGGGAGGAGCTCGCGCTCGTAGATCCGGTCGTGCAGCGACGCGATCCCCGCGCCGATCCAGCCGATCTCCTCGGGCGAAAGGAACACCGGCAGCAGCTGGTCCGCGCCCTTGCCGACGTGGCTCCGCAGCTTCTCCCGCGAGACCTCCCGGCCGAACCGCCCGAAGGCCTGCTGCCAGGCGACCGCGTGCAGATCCACGGTGTCGAGGATCGTGCCGTCGACACCGAAAATGACGGCGCTGACGCTGACCATGGCGCGACACGTGGCGCAGGGCCGGACGCACCGCCATCGGAGGGCTCCCGACGGCGCGGCCGCCGCGCGGGCCCGAGCGGCGCCCGGACGAAGGCGCGATAGACTGGTCGAGGAGGGCGAGCGGACAAGGCGATGCGATCCATGAACGGCCGGCTGACGGCACTCTCGGTCTTCCTCGGCGCACTCCTCGGGCCGCAGCGCTCCGCCGCGGACGCCGGGCCCGCGGTGGTCGTGGTCGATCAGGACGACGACGACGCCGACGGCGTGCCCGACGGCGCGCAGGCCCGCGTGCCGCCCTCCCCGGAGCTGCTCGCGCTGCGCGCGCCGCGCGGCGCGAGCCAGGCGCCCGCCGCGATCCCCGCCGGCCTGCGGCTCCTCGTCGACGGCAGCCCCGTCCAGCCGGGCGGCGCGATCCCCGCGAGCGCGCGCCGCGTCGAGATCCAGGCGGTCCGGGCGGGGCGGAGCGAGGTCGTCCTCTTCGGCGCGACGCGGACGATCAGCGCGTTCGAGGTCCGCGCCATCGACGGCGCCGGGAGGCGCATCGACATGGCGCGGTCCCACGCCTCGCTCCAGCGCACGCCCCCGGACCGGCTCGGCGACGACCCGCTCGGGGACCTCGACGATCCCGACGCGATCCGGCTGCTCGTCATCGGCGCGCCCGACGACCTGCCGCTCACCCTCGACGTCCACTCCGCGGCGCCGTCCGGCAAGGCGATCGATCGGCTGTCCAGCGTGCCGCTCGGCCACGTCCCGTGCCCCCCGGACGTCGCGCCGGGCCTCGTGTGCGGCTCGACGCGCCCCCTCCGGGCGGTCGCCGACGACATCGATCGCAACCACCCGATGATCGCCGATCGCTCCGTGAAGGGCGAGGTCGGCGGGGCGCTCGTCGTCGCCGTGCCCGGGGGGCCGAAGCTCCAGATGATCCGCGTCGCCGGCCCGCGCGCCTCGCCGCTCGGGCCCCTCGGGCGCACGCGCGCGCGCCTCCGCATCCTCATGGTGCGGCCGCGCGCCGGCGGGCCGCCGCCGATGGGCGGGGACGACGCGGGCGCCATCGCCATCGCGCGGGCGGAGGTCGAGCGCGCGAACGCCCTCTGGGGCGCGTGCGGCGTGAGCTTCGGCCCGCTGGAGGCGCTCGACATCACCTTCGTCGATCCCCCGCGGCCGCACCTGCTCGCGATCGGCTGCGACCACGGCCTCCCGGCGAGCGGCGGCGCGATCCGGGTGCGCGTCGACGGCCACGAGGTGACCGCGGCGATCCGGCCTCGCATGCGCCCCGGCGCCGCGGCCCGCGCCGTCGCCGCGGCGATCGGCGCCGCGGGGTTCTCGGTGCGCCTCTCCGACAACCCGGTCATCGGCGCGGGCGCGTACGGGACCACCGACGTGCTCGTGCGGCGCCCCGGCGGCGCGCTCGCGACGATCGAGCCGCCGGCGTCGGGCGCGCTGAGCACCGACGCCACGCTCACGGCGTGCATCGGCGCCGTGGAGCTCGAGGACGGCCTGCAGCACTTCACCGACACGGACGCCATCGCCGGCACCGTCGAGGAGCGCGCGCTCATCAAGGCGTTCGACGACGGCGACCCCGCGACCGTCGACGTCGTGATGGTCCCGAGCTTCGCCGGCGGCGGGCGCATCGGCGAGTCGTTCATCTTCGCCGACGGGGGGGCGATTCGGAACACGATCATCGAGGATCGCGCCGGCCTGCGCGCGGATCGCGCCTCGTTCGCGCTGTCGCACGAGCTCGGCCACGTGCTGCTCGACGAGCCGGGGCACCCGGACGATTTCGGGATCGACACCCCGACCCGGCTGATGGACGCCGACGCGGCCAACGCCTCCGCCTACGGGCCGCGCCGCCTCACGGTCGACGAGTGCGCGCGCGCGATTCGCCAGAGCGGCGCGGCGGACCCGCGCCAGGGCCCGCAGAGCGGCGCGCCGCCGGCGCCGCGCCCGGGCGGGCCCGCGCCGCGAAGCGTGGAGGCCGCTCCTGCGGGGGCCGCGGCGGTGAGCCCTCCCGGCGCGCCTGGGTTCCGGCCGAGCGGCCCCGTGCCCTTGCTCGCGCCGTGGCCGCTCGCCCCGCTCGGTCGAGAGAGGTGAGCGACCGCTCGACGCTGTGGTAGGAGCGGGCCCATGCGGGTCTCCCAGCGGAGCGGCCTCTTCAGCGGCGTCGCAGCCCTCGCGTGCGCCACGGTCCTGCTCGAGATCTCGCTCACGCGGATCTGCGCGGCGCTGTTCGGCGAGCCCCACGCGTTCGTCGCGCTCGCGCTGCCGCTCGTCGGCGCGGGCGCGGGCGGCGCGCTGCTCTACCTCGCCCCGTCGCTCGTCCGCCCGCCCGCCCTCTTCGCCCGCATGGCGGCCCTCTCCTCGCTCGCGTCGGGCGCGACGCTCGCCGCGATCATCCTGCTCGCGCAGCGCGGGCCCGCGTCGGGGTCGCTCCCGTGGCACGCGCTGCTCTACGCCGCGTCCACCGTCCCGTTCGCGCTCGCCGGCCTCGCGCTCGCGGCCGCGATCCGGCACGCCGCGTCCGAGATGCCCCGCCTCTACCTGCTCGATCTCGCCGGCGGCGCCCTCGGCGGGCTCGCGGCGGCCGTCGCGATCCGCGCAGGCGCGCCCCGCGCCGCGCTCGCGGCGGCGATCTTCTTCGCGGTGGCGGGCGTCTTCTTCTATCTCGGGTCGCGCTGCCGCGAGGGCGAGCAGCGGGCGTCGGGGGGCCTCGTCGCCACCTTCGTGCTCGGCGGCTTCGTGCTCCTCGCCGGCGACCTCGGCGCCCCGTGGCTCCGGCTCGCCGGCCTCCGCCGGGGCGCGCCCGACCGGACCGAGCACGAGGCCTGGAGCGAGCGCTCGCTGATCACGGTCGACCGCCCGAGGGCCGGCACGGCGATGATGCGGCTCGGCAGCGCCGCGCAGAGCCCGATCCTCGACGCGAAGACGTCGCCCCCGCCCCAGCCCGAGGACATGGCGTACGCGCTCCACAAGGACCAGGGCCCGGCGCTCGTCGTCGGCGCCGGAGGCGGGCGCGACGTGCGCGCCGCGCTGAAGGCCGGGCAGAAGCACGTGGTCGCCGTCGAGGGAGACCGCGGCGTCGTCGAGGTGATGCGCGGGCGGTACGCCGCGTTCAACGGCCACCTGTTCGACAAGCCCGAGGTCCACCTCGTGCTGGGCGACGGGCGGAGCTTCGCCCGGCGCACGCCGCTGCTCTTCCGGAACATCGTGATCCCGTCGGCCGAGACCGCCGAGGCGTCGACGACCGGCGCGCTCGCGCTGTCGGAGAGCCGGCTCCACACGGTCGAGGGCGTCGGGGACTTCCTCTCGCGTCTCCTGCCCGAGGGCACGCTGGTCCTGAGCCGCGCGGACGTCGACTTCGATCGCCTGCTCGCCCTCACGGCCGCGGCGCTGCGCCGCGCGGGCGTGGCCGAGCCGAGGGACCACCTCTTCGCGTGCACCGCCGCGCACAGGACCGCGCTCCTCGCGCGGCGCACGCCGCTCGCGCGCCAGGACGTCGAGGCGCTGCGCCGCCACTGCCGCCGGCACAAGTTCTCGGAGGCGTTCGCCCCCGACCGCCCAGGTACGCCGAGCCGCGGGCTCCTCGTCGCGGCCGCCGGGGCGCGCGCGCCCGGCGCGGGGGCCGATCTCACGCCGCCCACGCCCACCGACGACAGGCCGTTCTTCTCGTACACCGTCCCGGCGCGCCGCCTGCCCGCGGTGCTCGGCGACCTCGGGGCCCTCCGCGCCGAGCACGCGGGCCTCTTCGCGCTCGCGGCGCTGCTCGCCGTCGGCGCGGGCCTCTTCGCGCTCGCGGCGCTGCTCCCGGTGCTCGCCGCGCGCGTCGGCCGCCTCCGGCGCGGCGCCGCGGCGCGCGACGTTGGGGGGCCCGGCTCCGCGCCCCCGCCGCCGCGCGCCCGCGCGCTCTTCTTCTTCGCCGCGATCGGCGCGGGCTTCGCGCTCGTCGAGCTCGCCGTCTTCCGCCACGGGCTCCTCCTGCTCGAGCTGCCTGCGCACGAGCTCCCGGCCGTCCTCGCGATCCTCCTCGTCTCCGCCGGCGTGGGCGGGCTGCTCACCGCCCGCGTGGCGCCGGGCGCCGCGACGCGGGCCTCCGCGCGGGTGGCGGAGGCGCTCGTCGTCGCCGCGGCGCTCGCCGCGGTGGGGCTCGTCCCGCTCGCGCGGTGGAGCCTCGGGCTCGGGTCCATCCCGCGCGCGCTCCTCGCCGTCGCGATCCTCGTGCCGTTCGGCCTGCTCGCGGGCTCGCTCGCGCCGCTCGGGGTCAAGCTCGTGGCCTCGATCACGCCGGCGCTGCTCCCCTGGTGCTGGTCGCTCTGCGCCCTCGCCGGCGCGACGGCGCTGGCCCTCGGCGCCCTGTGCGCGATGCACCTCGGCTACAGCGCCCTGCTGCTCGGCGCGGGCCTCGTGTACCTCCTCGCCGCGGCGGCCGTGCCGCCCGCAGCGGCCGGGGCGACCGCCGTGGGCGACGACGAGCGGGGGCCGTCGAGCGCCGCCGACGCCGCCGCCGTCGCCCAAAGCGCGCAGCCGGCCCGGGGCGCCGCGGGGGCGCAGCCCGACGTGCCCGAGGCGGCGCCGGTCGCGTGAGCGCGCGGCGCGCCCGGCCTCACCGCCGCGCGGCCAGGAGCCTCACCGCCGCGCGGCCAGGAGAAGGTGCGCGAGCAGGCCCGCGATGTTGTACGCGTCGTCGGTGCCCCGGTGGTGCGTGCCCGCGAGCGGCAGGCCCACGCGCTCCAGGGCCTCGGCCATGCCCACCTCGCGCGACAGCGCGTGCGTCACCGCGAACAGGCTCTTCACGTTGAGGTGGCTCGGCCCGAACGGGAAGGGCACGCCGGACGCCTGGCACTGCCGCTCGAACATGCGCCGGTCGTAGTCGCCGTAGCTCGCCCAGAGGCGATCCTGCGCCTTGAGCTCGCCCCGCAGCAGCGCGCACGCCTCCCTGAACGAGACGCCCGCCTCGACGTCCGCCTGCGTCAGCGTCGTCAGCGCCGTACAGAACGGGCTCACGCGCGAGCGCTCGGGGCGCACAAGGATCGACCGCCGGTCGCGCCGCCGGCCCGACGCGACCTCGAGCGTGCACACGCCGATCTCGATGATCTCGTTCTCCTCGCCCCGCGGCGGGTCGCCGTCCCAGCAGGTCGATTCCACGTCGATCACGAGGATGAGATCAAGACGCTTCGCCATCCGTCATCGTCCCTACATGTAGTAATGAGTACGCTTTCATTGTAACGGCGATCGGGACGCAAATTCTTTCGGGATTTTCCCGACAAGCCAAAAACGCCTCGGGCGGTTCGCTTTGTCCGGGTAAAAACTGAGTAGATACGGGACATAAGCCGGCAGAGCACCTACAGCGGTTCAGTCGTTTCGGTGCCCAATCCCCTTGCTTGGAGGGCCTGGTCCATGGACACTCGTCAGGTAATTTCTGACGAGGTTCTCTACGTGGCTCCTGGTTCCCCGCTCCGTTGCTCTTCCGGTTCAGCCAGGGACAGGTCCGGGTTCGCTGAGGCGCTCCCCGAACCTGCCGCCGAGGATCCCGGTCCCGCCTCGGAGCGACGGCTGCCTCCTCGTTCCGGGATCGTCCGCCACGCGGGCCGCGACCGGGGGGTGGCGAAGGCGCACCCCGCGGCGCGCGGCGGGGCGGCGGCGGCCGGCGCGGCGGCGGGGCTCCCGGCAGCATGTGGGGCCGCGGCGGTCGATCCGCTCGTCGGCCGTACAGAGCACGGACTGCACATCGAGCGGCTCATCGCCGAGGGGGGTATGGGCGCGGTCTACGCGGCCCGTCGCGTCGCGACGGGGGAGCCGGTCGCGCTCAAGGTGCTCCGGCGCGTGCATGCGGGGGACGCGGGTATCGAGAGCCGGTTCGCCCGCGAGGTCCGGCTTGCCCGTCGCATCGACCACCCGAACGTCTGCCCTGTGCTCGGCGAGGGGCGCCTCGCGGACGGGCGCCCGTTCTTCCTGATGCCGCTCTTCGGCGGCGTCACCCTGAGCGAGGAGGTGCGGCGCAACGGCCCCCTGCCGCTGGGCCGCGCGCTCGCCCTCGCGGACCAGATCCTCGCCGGCCTCGCGGCCATGCACGAGGCGAAGGTCGTCCACCGCGACCTCCAGCCGGGCAACATCCTGCTCGTCCCCGGGGCGCCGGGCGCCGGGGCAGGGGAGGGAGCGCCGACGGTCAAGCTCATCGATCTCGGCTTCGCGCACGAGCCGGGCGTCGACACGGGCGACGGCATGACGCCCGACAGCCCCGGGTCGCTCGTGGGCACCCTGCGGTTCATGTCGCCGGAGCAGGCGATGCGCAGCCGCGCCATCACCGAGCGGAGCGACCTCTTCGCCGCCGCGCTGCTCATCTACTACGCCCTCTCGGGCAAGCTCCCCTTCCGCGGCCGGGGCGATCTCGACGTGCTCGTCGCGATCGTGCGCTCCGCGCCCGTGCCCCTCCGGCGGGAGCGCCGCGAACTCCCGCGCGCGCTCGACGAGGTGCTCTCCCGCGCGCTGTCCAAGCACCCCGACAATCGCTTCGCCGGCGCCTCGGCGATGCGCGACGCGCTCGCCGCCATTCAGGTGTAGCCCCGCGCGCGCGGCGCGTCCGCGGTCCCTTCCAGCGCCGGCCCGCTCCTTGCCACGACGGGGGCCGCGCCACGCAGCACCGCGAGCCGGGCTGTGCACGCGCTGCTCAAGGGCGGCGACGCGGCGCGGTGAGCTTCACGCGAGGGGAACCCCATGGACGCACTCGATCTCTTGGAGCAGCAGCATCTCGAAGTCAGCGACCTGATGGCGCGCATCGCCGCCGAGCCCAGCCCGGGCTTGCGGACATCGATGGTCGCGCAGCTCTCCCGGATGATCGACGCGCACGTGCGCATCGAGCAGACGTACCTCTACCCGGTGTGTGCCGAGCGGATGGCCAGCGACCGGAAGCCGCTCCACGACGCGTACGAGAAGCACGGCCTGGCGCGCTTCGCGGCGGACAACCTGCTGCGCACGCGCGTGACCGATGTGCGCTTCGAGGCGCGCCTCCGGCTCCTGCGGGATGTTTTCGCCCACCACGCCGACGAGGAGGAGGGCATCCTCTTCCCGAAGGCGAAGCGGGGCCTCACGGACGAGCAGCTCGACGTGATCGGCAGCGATCTCGAGCGCGCGTACGAGGTGCTGCTGCGCGTCGGGGTGCCCGCGGGCGTCCCGCTCGTGCGATCGCAGCGCGGCTGGCCGAGGCGCGGCACCCACACCCTGCGCGCCCTCCGGCCCATGTCGCGCCGCCGCGGCGAGGGGCCCCCGCGCCCGCGGGTGCTGAGCCGATAGGACGGAAATAGCCGCCGCGGAGCGGCGCAGAAGTCCGGCCGTCCCTGGCCGGGCTTCTGGCGGGCGGGACTAGACCGGTACGGGGCCGCCGAAGGCACCGAGGAAGCGCGCTACCCAGACGGCGAGCATCAGGGCCGCCAGCGCGGCGCCGATCCGTGTCACCCAGGCCCCCTGCACCGACTCGGTCGCGGCGATGCGGCCGTCCTTCACGTAGATCGCGGCGTTGTACGCGATCGCGGCGAGCACGAGCGGCGCCATGAGCGGGGCGAGGGGGTGGAACCGCAGCGCCTCGGCCACGTGGCCGTGCGCGAGGGCGAGGGTCGCGCGCGTGAGCCCGCAGCCGGGGCAGGGGTGGCCGGTGACGATCGCGAACGGGCAGAGCGGGACGCCGCACGCGACCAGGAGCCCGAGCAGCGCCGCTATCGCGCCGAGGCGCGCCGCGCGGCCGCCCGGACGCGCCGCGCTCCATCGGGACCGAGCCGATGGAGCGGGCGAAGGGGCGTCGGTCGGACAGGACAGCGACAACGGCGGTGCGGGCTAGGCGGCGTTCGGGTCCCAGACCTCGTTGAGGTCCTTCGCGAGGGCGTAGAGCGGGAGGAAGATGTAGAGCACGATGCCCTCGGCCTGCGGGTTGCGCGAGCCGGCCATCTGCTTGGCCCGGGTCACCTGCTCCGGCACCTTCACCCAGAGGAAGTAGTAGTTGAGCAGCGGGATGAAGACGTACCAGGGCTTGAACTCGGGATCCTTCGTCGCCTGCTGCAGCTCGTTCAGCATCGCCCAGAGCTGCCAGATCGCGTAGACGAAGCAGACCATCCCGATCACGCACACCGTGACCGGGTTGCGCGTCTCGCCCCGGCCGCCGCCCGGGGCCAGCGACCCGCTGCCGCCGTACACGCCCAGGTTGCTGGCCGCCTGGCCGAACTGGCCGGGCGGCGACAGCTGACCGCCGCCCTGCGGGCTGCCGTAGCCGCCAGGATCGCTCACGCCCTGCGGGCTGCCGTAACCACCGCCGCCCTGCGGGCTGCCGTAGCCGCCGCCCTGAGGGCTGCCATAGCCGCCGCCATCCTGGGGGCTGCCGTAACCACCGCCGCCCTGGGGGCTGCCATAGCCGCCGCCCTCCTGGGGGCCGCCGTAGCCGCCGCCGCCTTGGGGGCTGCCGTAGCCGCCGCCGCCCTGGGGGCTGCCGTAGCCGCCGCCGCCCTGAGGGCTGCCGTAGCCGCCGCCGCCCTGAGGGCTGCCGTAGCCGCCGCCCGCCTGCGGATCCTGGCCCGGAGGCGGACCGTACCCGCTGGCGCTGTGCTGCGGCGGCTGGCCGTAGCCGGGAGGCTGGCCGTAGCCGGGGGGCTGGCCGTAGCCCGGAGGCTGGCCGTAGCCGGGGGGCGCGCCGCCGAGGCCGCCCATCGGGTCCTGGCCCGGGGGCTGGCCGTAGCCTGGGGGCTGACCGTAACCCGGAGGCTGGCCGTAACCCGGAGGCGCGCCGCCGAGGCCGCCCATCGGGTCCTGGCCCGGGGGCGAACCGAAGGGGCCGCCGCCCTGCGGGGGCTGACCGTAGTTGCCGCCGGGCGGCGGAAACGCCCCGGCCGGCGTGCCGGGCGACTGCTGCCCGCCCGGCCCGCTGTATCCGGGCAGCTGGTCGATCGCCATCGTGCCGCCGAGCGGGTTCACGCCCTGGTTGGGCTGCTGGCCGAACGGCGAATACCCGCCCGACGGGCTCGCGGCCGCGCCGCCGAAGGACGGACCGGAGGGCTGCTGTCCCCCGGGGGGCGAACCATAGCCCATCCCGGGCGGGGGCGGCGCCGGGGGAGGCCCGGCAGAAGCGCCGAGCCCCGCCGGAGGTACGCCGACCACCGTGCCAGCCAGGCCCTGCGGCGGGCTCGGGATGCCGCCGGGCATGCCCGGCGGTGCGCCGGCCGGAGGCGCCGGAGGCAGAGGCGCCCCAGGAGCGCGCGGGGCCCCCGAAGACGGCTGACTCATCAGCATGGTGCCCTTGAACTTCGGTGCGGCCGCCCCCTTGAGGTTGAAGCCACACTTCGTGCACGTGGACGCCGTTTCCGAGTTTTGCGTCCCACAATTCGGACAGAACACGCACCACCTCCGGAGGGGGGTTCGCTGCTACGGATGTCCGCGCCCTGCGCGCGTCGTAATGGGCGCGAAGGGTAGTTGAAGCGCCTTCCGGTTCTCAAGTGAAAGACGAAGAACGCTGCGGACTTCTCCCGAGGCTACGCGTTCTCCGTCAGAAAACCCAGGGCGTTCTCTCGCCGCGAGCGAGCGCGCCCCCCGTACGCCGCTCCCCGTACGTCGCGCCCGGTACGTCGCACGCCGCACGCCGCGCGCTCCTCGCTCACCCCCTGGAAGGCCATGCCGCCGGGGCGCGGCGCGCCGGCGACCCGCCGTGGTCGGGGCAGGCCGGCCGGCGCTCTGCCGGCAGCGGGCGGCTGCCGGCGGCTGCGGCTGCGGGGCACCTGTCACCTGCGCTCCTGCAGGCGCCACCTTTCTGGGCCGCGGGCGGGTTTGCGTGGTTCGCTGGAGGTTTCCCCCCGGCGCGCCTTGACAGTGACCACCGTCGCTCACTAGCGTGCCGGCGCCTCGGGACGGCTCCGTACGACGGACAACCGAATGCCCGGCCGCCGGTGCGCGGGGCTGTCCGCCTCCGGCAGGCGCCTCCACACCGGAGGCGCACGAGGTAGCGCCCGGCTCTGCCGGGCAGACCCTCGTTGGAAGGGACCCGCCTTGCGGGGTCCCGACTGCATGTCGAAGCGGGCACGCCTCAATCGCGGCGCGCCCAGGGAGCCAGCGGACCGTGCCAACAGCGGACATGACCGACAAATTTGCTCTGAGCGCCGACCGGCAAACCGAGTTCGAGAAGATCCTCGCGCGTTACCCCAACCGCCAGGCCGCGTGCATCCCGGTGCTCCACCTCTGCCAGAGCCAGGAGGGGTGGGTCTCCGAACGGGTGCTCCGCTGGGTCGCCGAGCAGCTCGGCCTCCCGACGGCGCACGTCCAGGGGGTCGCGACCTTCTACACGCTCTTCAACAAGGAGCCCGTGGGCAAGCACCAGGTCTGGGTCTGCCGGACGCTGAGCTGCGCGCTGAGCGGCGCGGACGCGGTGCTCCACCACTGCGAGAAGCGGCTCGGGATCCACGCGGGCGAGACCACGAAGGACGGGAAGATCACGCTGCGCACCGCAGAGTGCCTCGCCTCGTGCGGCACCGCCCCGATGATGCAGGTCGATCGCGACTACCACGAGGGCCTCACGCTCGAGAAGGTGGACGTGATCCTCGATCGGTTGACGAGGTGACGAGATGCTCCGGCTGACGCGCTATCTGACGAAGAACTACGACACGCCCGACGGCCACAAGCTCTCGGTGTACGAGAAGGGCGGCGGCTATCAGCAGGCGAAGCGCGCCCTCGGGATGACGCGCGAGGCGCTCGTCGAGGAGATGAAGGCGGCCAACATCCGCGGCCGCGGCGGCGCGGGCTTCGCGATGGGCGTGAAGTGGAGCTTCATGCCGTGGCCCCCGAAGCCCGAGAAGCCGCACTACCTCGTCATCAACGCGGACGAGGGCGAGCCCGGCACCTTCAAGGACCGCACGCTGATGGAGAAGAACCCGCACTCCGTCGTCGAGGGGTGCATCATCGGGTGCTTCGGCATCGGCGCCCACGCCGCGTACATCTACGTGCGCGACGAGCTGCACCTCTCGAAGGCGCGGCTCTGGGCCGCGATCGAGGAGGCGCGCGCGAAGGGCTACCTCGGCAAGCGCCCGTTCGGGATCGACTACCCCGTCGAGGTCTACGTCCACACGGGCGCCGGCGCGTACATCTGCGGCGAGGAGACGTCGCTCCTCAACTCGCTCGAAGGCAAGCGCGGCGAGCCGCGGCTCAAGCCGCCGTTCCCCGCCCAGTTCGGCGCGTTCGGGATGCCGACGACCGTGAACAACCTGGAGACGATCGCCGCGGTGCCCACGGCGCTCGAGCTCGGGGGCGACAACTTCTCGAAGCTCTCGGCGCTGCACCACCTGAAGGACGGCGGCTGCCGGCTCTTCGGCGTGAGCGGCCACGTGAACAACCCCGGGATCTTCGAGGCGTGCGTCGGCGTCACGCTCCGCGAGCTCATCTACGACTTCGGCGGCGGCGTGAAGCACGGCAACCTGCTCGCGGTCATCCCGGGCGGCTCGTCGTGCCCCATCCTGCGCGCCGACGAGGTCGTCAACGCCCCGAACGAGAAGTCGCCGCTCCACGCGTGGCACGGCCAGAGCGTGCTCGACGTGCCGCTCGGCGTGGACACGTTCCGCGCGCTCGGGACGATGCTCGGGACCTGCTGCGCCATCGTCCTCAGCGACAAGGCGTGCCCGGTCCTCGCGATGCACAACCTGATGCGCTTCTACCGCCACGAGTCGTGCGGCCAGTGCACGCCGTGCCGCGAGGGCAGCGCGTGGATCCACCGGATCCTCGATCGCATCGTGCACGGCGAGGGGACGATCGAGGAGCTCGATCGGCTGCACGAGATCGCCGACAACATCATGGGCAACACCATCTGCGCCTTCGGGGAGGGCACGGCGATGCCCGCGCTCGGCTTCCTGCGCAAATTCCGCAAGGAATTCGAGGCGTACATACAGACCAAGGGCCGGTCGTCGACAGGGGTGCTCTCGCCGTGAAAATCTTCGAATTCGCCTTCTTTGGGCTGGCGTCGCTGCTCGTCCTCCTCGGCGGCGTGGCCACGGTCGCGGCCCGGAACCCGATCCGCGGCGCGATGGGCCTGCTCACGTCGATCGTCGGCATCGCGGGGCTCTACCTGATGCTCTCCGCGGAGTTCCTCGCGGCGATCCAGATCCTCGTGTACGCGGGCGCGGTCGTCATCCTCTTCCTCTTCGTGATCATGCTCCTCGGCCCGTCGGCGACGTCGCCGCGCGACGCCCGCACCGCGGTGCCGCGCTACCTGGGCGCCGGCGTCTTCGCGGCCAGCAGCATCGGCGCGCTCGCCCTCGTCGCGAGCGCCGCGAAGCCCGGGGCCCGGGTCCTCGCGGAGGCCCCGGAGTCGCTCGGGACCATCGAGGCGCTCGGGCACGAGCTCTTCACGAAGGGGATCGTGCCGTTCGAGCTCTCGGGCGCGCTGCTCCTCGTCGCCGTGGTCGGCGCCGTCGCCGTCGCCCGCGGCAAGCAGGTCGACCCCACGCTGCTGCCGGCCGGGGCCGCGTCGCCGGACGCGCGCGATCAGGTCCCCGTGCGCGACGCGGCGGCGCCGGACCCGCAGCCGGGCGCCCTCACGGGCCACTTCACCCTGTCGACGAAGGAGCCGAAATCATGATCTCCGTCCCCATCGAGTACCACCTCGTTGTCGCGGCGGTGCTGTTCGTGATCGGGTCGGTGGGCTTCCTGCTGCGCAGGAACCTGCTGGTCCTCCTGATGAGCATCGAGCTGATGCTCAACGCCGTGAACCTCACGCTCGTCGCGTACAACCGGGTGCACCTGCACGATCACACCGGGCAGATCTTCACTTTCTTCGTCATCGCCATCGCCGCGGCGGAAGCCGCAGTCGGTCTCGCGATCGTGCTCGCGTTCTATCGCATCCGGAAGACGATGCGCTCGGACGACGCCGATCTCCTGAGGAGTTAGCGTGGAAGCCCTGAGAGTCTTATTCCCCGCGTCCGAGTTCACGCTGCTCGCGGTCGTGCTCGGCCTGCCGGCGCTCGGCGCGTTCGTGAACGGTCTCTTCGGCAAGCGGCTCGGCAAGGACGCGGTCCGGCTGATGGCGCTCGCCGCGCTCGGCGGCGCCTTCCTGGCGGCCGTCATGACGTTCCTGATGCTGCCGCACGAGGGCGGCAAGCTCACCTGGACGGCCTGGCGCTGGTTCTCGATCACCGGCCGGATGGGCCAGTCGATCCCGATCGACGTCGCCTTCAGCGTCGACGGCCTGAGCGGGACGATGATCCTCGTCGTCACCGGCGTCGGCTTCCTCATCCACCTCTACTCGTCCTCGTACATGCGTGAGGACCCCGGGTACCACCGGTTCTTCGCGTACCTGAACCTGTTCTGCTTCTCGATGCTCGTGCTGATCCTGGCCGACAACCTCGCCGTCCTCTTCGTGGGGTGGGAGGGCGTCGGCATGTGCAGCTACCTGCTCATCGGCTTCTGGTTCCAGGACGACAAGAACGCGAGCGCGGGCAAGAAGGCGTTCGTCGTGAACCGCATCGGCGACTTCGGCCTCCTCGTCGCGATGGCGATGCTCGTCTACTACACGGGCACGCTGACCTTCGACGGCATCGCGGCGAACGCGGGCAACCTGCTCTCCGCGGTGAAGGTCTGGCCGATCGGCAACATGTCGGCCGAGACGGTGCCCGGCTTCCTGAGCTTCGTCATCCCGTCGCAGCCCGTGCTCATGTACGCGGCGACGCTGGTCGGGCTCGCGCTGTTCCTCGGCTGCGCCGGCAAGAGCGCGCAGATCCCGCTGTACATCTGGCTGCCCGACGCCATGGCCGGCCCGACCCCGGTCTCCGCCCTGATCCACGCCGCGACGATGGTGACCGCGGGCGTCTACCTCGTGGCCCGGCTCGCGGCGGTGTTCGTGCTGTCGCCGTTCGCGATGGCGGTGATCGCGGTGACCGGCGTGCTCACGGCGCTGTTCGCGGCCTCGATCGGGCTCTTCCAGAACGACCTGAAGAAGGTCCTCGCCTACTCCACGGTGAGCCAGCTCGGGTTCATGTTCATCGGCGTGGGCGTCGGCGCGTTCGCGGCCGGCTTCTTCCACGTCCTCACGCACGCCTTCTTCAAGGCCTGCCTCTTCCTCGGCGCCGGCTCGGTGATCCACGCGATGCACGCCCGCATCCACGACACCGACCAGTCCCAGGACATGCGGAACATGGGCGGCCTCAAGAAGTACATGCCCCTGACCCGCTGGACGTTCCTCCTCGCGTGCTTCTCGATCGCGGGCTTCCCCGGGTTCGCCGGGTTCTGGTCGAAGGACGAGATCCTGTGGCGCGCCTTCTCCAGCCGGATCGCCTCGGTGGCGACGCGGGGGCAGCCGGTGTGGCAGTGGCCCGAGTGGCTCGGCCCGACGATCTTCTTCGCCGGCATCGTGGCCGCGACGATGACCGCCTTCTACATGTTCCGCGCCTACTTCATGACGTTCCACGGCGAGTTCCGCGGCTGGAAGATCGTGCGCGGGTGGAAGGATCCGCACCCGCACGGCCATCACGACGACCACCACGCGCACGCGGCCGGCGAGAAGCTCGATGGCCCGGAGCCGCACGAGTCGCCGCTGTCGATGACGATCCCGCTGATCGTGCTCGCGGCGCTGTCGGTCTTCGCCGGCTTCCTCATGGCGGAGCCGCTCGTGCACCTCACCCACGTCCACGCGTTCGCGCCGCTCGCGCACCTGCTCGAGCCGGTCTTCTGGATGACGTCGCGGGCGGTGGAGGAGCGCGAGGCGGCGAAGGGGATGCTCTTCCCGATGATGCTGCCCGGCGTCGCCGCGTGCTTCATCGGCATCGTCGCGGCCACGTACGTGTACTGGAACCGCCGCGGCGAGCACGAGCGGCGCTTCGCCCAGGCCTTCCCGGGGCTCTACCGGCTCGTCTACGACAAGTGGCGGATCGACGAGCTCTACAACGCGACGGTGGTGGGCATGGTCGACGCCCTGGCGGACATCTTCACGATGGCCGACAAGTGGATCATCGACGGCGTCATCGCCAAGCTCTCCGCCGCGCTGGTCGGGTTCTTCGGCACGGTGCTGCGCGCGCTCCAGACGGGCCGCGTGCAGGTCTACGCCGCGTCGATGGTCGTCGGGCTCGCCGGCGTCGGCTGGTTCATGGTCAGCCCGCACGCGGACGCGAACGTCGACGACGCCGAGCTGCGCCGGTCGGGCGAGGTGAAGCTCTCGGCCGCGCCGGGGCTCGGCTACCAGTACCGCTGGGAGGGGCCCGGCGTGCCGTCGCGCGACTTCTCCAAGGCCACCGACGTCACGGTGAAGCTCGAGCCGGGCGAGAAGAAGGACGTCGTGCTCCGCGTGCGCAACGCCTTCAACCGCGAGGCGACCGAGACGTTCTCGTTCTCGCGGCCGCCGGGCCGCAAGAGCCCGACGGGCCCGACCACGCTGCGGGTCCCGGACGTGCCCACGCTGCCCCCGGGGACGACCCCGGCGGAGCAGATCCATGACCTGATCAAGCCGAGAGGCCTGCAATGAGCGCGCTCGATCTCGTAACCCATCACTGGCCGGCGCTCGCAGCCGGCGTCGTCGGAGCGCTGCTCCCGCGGAGCGCGGGCGCCGCCCGCGCGGACGGCGATCACGACCACGACCACGGGCACGGCGACGACCACCACGCGGGCGACGATCACCACGGCGACGGGCACGGTGAGGCCCAGGCCAGCGCCGGGTACACCCCGTGGCAGCGGTTCGGCCTCGGGCTGATCGCGGCGCTCACCGTGCTCAGCGTGCAGTGGCTCTGGCCGTCCGACGCGCCGGCGGCCGCGGCGGAGGCGTCCGGGGAGTGGTCGTCGCTCCTCAACGTGCTCATCGGCCTGCCGTTCGTCGGGGCCGCCGCGGTGCTGTTCATGCCGCGGCAGATGCTCTCGCTGCTCCGGGGCTTCACGCTGGCCGTGCTCGGCGCGGGCTTCCTCGCGTCGCTCTGGCTGCTCAGCGTGCCGATGACGGAGGGCTGGCACTTCCAGTCGATCAAGGAGTGGATCCCGTCGCTCGGCATCCGGTGGCACGTCGCGATCGACGGCATCAGCCTCTGGCTCGTCCTGCTCACGACGTTCATCGCGCCCATCGCGGCGTACGCGTCGTTCGGGTCGATCAAGAGCCGGATCAAGGAGCTCTGCTTCTGCCTCCTGCTCCTGCAGGGCGCGATGCTCGGCGCCTTCGTCGCGCTCGACCTGTTCCTGTTCTTCGTCTTCTGGGAGCTGATGCTGGTGCCGATGTTCGTGATGATCGGCATCTGGGGCGGCGTCGAGAAGATCAAGGCCGCGATCAAGCTGTTCGTCTACACGATGGCGGGCTCGATGCTGATGCTTGCGGGCATCGTGTACCTCGTGTGGGCGAACCAGAAGCTCACGGGCGCGTACACCTTCGACTACCTCGCGCTCTCGCGCGTGGTGCTGCCGCGCAGCACCCAGATGCTCTGCTTCTGGGCGTTCTCGATCGCGTTCTTCATCAAGGTGCCGATGTGGCCGGTGCACACGTGGCTGCCGGACGCCCACGTGCAGGCGCCGACCGGCGGCTCGGTCATCCTGGCCGCGGTGATGCTGAAGATCGGGACGTACGCGTACCTGCGCTTCTCGATGGGCCTCTTCCCCGGCCCGGCCTCCAGCCTCGCGGCCAACCTGGCCGGCATCGCGATCCTCGGCGGCGTGATCTACGGCGCGCTCGTCGCCTGGAAGCAGTCCGACGTGAAGCGGCTCGTGGCGTACTCGTCGGTCGCCCACCTGGGCTACGTGATGCTCGGGCTCTTCGGCGTCACGCCGAGCGGGATCCAGGGCGCGGTGCTCCAGATGGTGAACCACGGCGTCTCCACCGGCGCGCTCTTCCTCCTCGTCGGCGTGATCTACGACCGCCGCCACACCCGCCAGGTCTCCGAGTTCGGCGGCCTCGCCAAGGTGATGCCGGTCTACGCGGCGCTCTTCCTGATCGTGACGTTCGCCTCCGTGGGCGTGCCCGGCACGAACGGGTTCATCGGCGAGTTCATGATCATCACCGCGACCTACGTCTCCGAGCGCCTCGGGGTCTTCAGCGGGATCCACACCGTGGGCGCCGCGGCGGGCGTCATCCTCGCCGCCGTCTACATGCTGAGCGTCGTGCAGAAGATGTTCTTCGGGCCGCTCACGAACCCGAAGAACAGGCACCTGCCCGACCTCACGCCCCGCGAGGGCCTCGCGCTCGCGCCGCTGATCCTGATGATCTTCGTGATCGGCTTGTTCCCTGGGATCTTCCTCGATCGGATGAAGGAGTCGGTCCTGTCTACTTACAACCAGTTCAAGGTCGTCTCCGGGCAGGCGATCCTCTTCGCGGACGAACAGAACGCGAAGCTCCTGCCCGAGGACACGTTCTCCCCGGCCTTCATGAAGGGGGCGCCCGTGCTGCGCTCCGGTGAGGGCGCGGAGGGGGCGGGTGACGGCGGAGAGGCGCGGCTCGAGCCGGCGGCGGGCGGCAAGGTCGCGGCGCGCGCGGGGGAGGCGGCGCGATGAACCTCGGACCGTTCATCGCGGTGTCGCCGCTGCTGGTCGTCGCGCTCGGCGGCGTGCTGCTGATGCTCACGGAGGCGTTCTCGCACCGCCGCGAGGAGTCGCACGACCGCCGCTCCGGGCCCTCGTCCGACCTCGCGCTCGGGACCGCGATCACGCTCCTCGCCGGGGCGGTGTTCTCGGGCGCGGTCGGGTTCGTCGGCCCCGAGACGCTGGACGGGGCCGAGGCGCTCGCGCCCTACCTGATCATCGACCGCTTCACGCTGTTCTTCTCCTTCGTGCTCTGCCTCGGCGGCGCGCTGGCGGCGCTGCTCGCCGGCGGGTACCTCCCGGAGCACCGGCTCGATCGCGGGGAGTTCTACCCGCTGCTGACCTTCTCGACGGTCGGCGCGATCATCCTCGCCGCCGCGGGGGATCTGCTGACGCTCTTCCTCGGCCTGGAGACGATGTCGCTCGGGGCGTACGCGCTGACCGGGTTCCGCCGGACCTCGCCGCGGAGCACCGAGGCGGCGATCAAGTACTTCCTGCTCGGCTCGTTCGCGGCGGCGCTGCTGCTCTACGGCGGCGCGCTGATCTACGGGGCGACGGGGCACACCGACCTCGCCGGGATCGGCCAGGCCATCGCGGGCGCGACGGGGGACAAGGCGCCGAACCCGGCGCTGCTGCTCATCGGGGCGGCGCTGATGCTCGTGGGGCTCGCGTTCAAGGTGAGCGCGGTGCCGTTCCACATGTGGACGCCCGACGCCTACGAGGGCGCGCCGACGCCGGCGACCACGTTCATGGCGGTCGCGGTGAAGGGCGCGGCGTTCGCGACGCTGCTGCGCGTGCTGCTCGGCGCGTTCGGCGGCCCGGCGCTCTCGTCGTGGGCGGCGGGCTGGCCGCCGGCCGTGGCGGTGATGGCGCTGCTCACGATGACGGTCGCGAACCTCATCGCGGGCCGGCAGGAGTCGGTGAAGCGGATGCTCGCCTACTCGAGCATCGCGCACGCCGGCTACCTGCTCGTCGGCGTGGCGGCGACGGTGCGCGCGAGCGAGGACGCGCAGGCGAGCGTGATGTTCTACCTGCTCGTCTACACGGTCTCGACGGTCGGCGCCTTCGGCACGCTCATCCTCTGCGGCAGCCGCGGCGCCGAGGCGGTGAGCTACGAGGATCTCTCCGGCATCGGCAAGCGGCACCCGGTGGCGGCGCTCGCGTTCTCGCTGTTCCTCCTGTCGCTGGCCGGCGTCCCCCCGACGGCCGGCTTCTTCGGCAAGTTCTACATCGTCAAGGCGGCGATGGGCGCCGAGCTGTACACGCTGTCGGTGGCGCTGCTCCTCAACAGCGTGCTCTCGGCCTACTACTACCTGCGGGTGCTCGTGTTCATGTACATGCGCGAGCCGGCCCCGGGCGCGCCGATCGCCCGGCCCATGCGCTCGGGCTACGTCAACGCGGCGCTGATCGTCTCCGCGGTGCTCGTGATGGTCCTCGGCATCTGGCCGACGACCTCCCTCGGGATCGCGGTTCGCGCGGTCCTCGCTTCGCACTGATCCACACGGCCATCGCTGATCCCACGGGGGGGCGCCTCGCCGAGCCGGGGCGCCGAGGGCCTACCGCCTTCGCAGAGCCGCGGCGCGCGGCGCGGGGCAGTGCGCCGCGCGCTGCGCGCTGCGCGCTGCGCGCTGCGCGCTGCCAACTGACTTGGCAACGATGGCACCGGCGCCAGCGGCGCTCGCGTCCTTCTGCAGCGAATACGTGGTGCTGCGCGGGGCGCGCGAGTTGCTAAAGTCGGCGCCGATGCGGAACGGTGAGAAGATGCAGAGGATGGCGGGGAACTGGCGGATGCGGGCGGCAAGCGTCGCGCTGCTCGGGGCGCTCGGGTGTCAGGGGGGGAACACGGGCGGAGGCTCGCCCGCGGGGAGCGCGGCGCCGGCGGCGAGCGCGGCGGCCGCTGGGAGCGCGGCGCCGGCAGCGAGCGCGGCGCCGGGGGGGGCGGCGAGCGCCAGCGCAGCGGGGAGCGCGCAGGCGGCGCCGGCCGCGGCGTCCACGATCTCGTTGACCTCGGAAACGGTGCTGAAGGTGATGAACCCGCGGGGGCGAGCGCCGTACAGCGGGCCCACGGGGACGCTGCGAGGACGGGTCACCATCAAGGGAGATCCGCCGCCGGATACGGGGCTCAGCTTCCCGACCGGCAAGTGCGGTGAGGCAGCGGCCACCTACGGGCGGCTGTTCCGCGTGGGGCAGCAGAACGCCGTCGCCGACGCGCTCGTCACGGTCGTCAACTACAGCGGTCACGTGCCCGAGCGCGAGGAGGCAGAGAAGGTGACCATCCACGGCTGCGCGTTCTCGACCCGGACCGTGGCCATGACCTTCGGCCAGCGGATCGAGGTCGCGAACCTCGACCCGCTGGAGCCCTACATGCCCAACCTCGAGGGCGCCCCCTTCATGGCCGTCCTCGTCGCCATGCCGCAAGGCGAAGCCGTGCCGTTCCACCCCCCGCAGCCGGGCTACTACCAGCTCGTGGACAAGATGCCGAAGCCGTTCCTCAAGGCCGAGGTCTTCGTGCTCAAGTTCGCGACCCACGACGTGACCGGCCTCGACGGCAAGTTCGAGATCAAGGGCATCCCCGTCGGCAAGGTGCTCACCGCCGCGCTCCTGCCAGCCATCGAGCAGGACGTGAAGAAGGAGATCGAGATCAAGGAGGGCGAGAACACGCTCGATTTCGAGCTCAACTTCGATCTCGAGAAGCACAACGAGAAGAAGAAGAGCGCGAAGCCGTCGCGGTGAGCTCAGGGCGCGGCCGGCGCGCCCCCTGCGAGCTCGCGGTGAACGCGCTGCTCGATCGCATGCGACAGCGGATCGCGGGCGCCGGGCGCGGGGGGCGGCAGCGGGCCGAGCCAGACGAGCGCGGCGTCACGGCCGACGCGACGGAAGAGCAGCTCGGCCAACAGGAGCCGGGCGAGCCGCGAGGGGGGCACCGCGGCGCCGCCGCCCGCAGGCGCGTGGAGCGCGTCGCAGGCGCGGGTCAGCGCCTCGAGATCGCCGCCCAGATCGGCCGCCACCGCGAGCGCGACGAGCGCCGAGGCGCTCGCCGGGTCGGCCGCCGAGACGAGCTCGGCCTGCTCGCGGGCCTCGGCGCCGCGGCCCAGGGCGGCCGCGCGCACCGCGATCTCGGCGGGCGGCAGCTCCGCGTCGCGCGCCAGCCGGCGGGCGCGCCGCAGCTGCCCCAGGACCAGCGCCTCGTCGAGCTCGGCCAGCGGCCCCCGGGGAGACAGCGGCCGCCCGGAGGCGGCAGCCCTCCGCGACGCGAGCTCGCGCAGGCGCCGCGCGGCCTCCTCGGCCACCGCGCGATCGCCGGCCGCCAGGGCCACCGCGCGCAGCTCGCGCCACGCGTCCGCCGACCCGGGGCGACGCACGAGGAGCGCCCGCAACGACAGGCGCGCGTCCTCGGTCCGGCCGAGCCGCCGCAGGATCTCGGCCCGGAGCAGGATGCCGTCGTCGCGATCCGGATCGAGCAGGATCGCCCGGTCGACGCGCCCGAGCGCCGCCAGAAGCCGCCCCGCCGCGAGATCGCAGCGCGCCTGCTCGCGGTGGGCCGGCTCGTAGTCGCGATCGATCGCGCGGGCGCGCTCGAACGCGTCGTCCGCCGCCTCCGGGCGGCCGAGGCGGCAGCGCACCGACCCGACCCGGGTCCAGATGTCCGCGCTCTCGGGATCGCTGTCCTCCGCCAGCTCGTACGCCTGCAGGGCCGTCGCGAGATTGCCGCGCGCCTCGGCCTCGGCGCCGATGGCGTACAGCGCGTACGCGTACGGCCGGATCTGGCGGCCCTCGATGATCTGGCCGTCCACCGAGCGCGCGACCCGGGGCGCGGCGCAGCCGGCGCCGAGCGAGAGCGCCGCGAGCGCCGCGAGCCACGCGGCGGAGCGCGGCAGGGCTACGCGCACGCGGCGATCTCGGCGAGGAGGCGATCGTTCTCCTCGCGGAGGCCGACGGTGATGCGCAGCCGGTGCGCGAGGCGCCCGCCCGCCGCGTGGAAGCTGCGCACGAGGACGCCGCGCGCCGCGAGCGCCTCGAACACCTCCCCGGCGGGGCGGCGCGTGCCGACCCAGAGGAAGTTCGCGTGGCTCGGCGCGACCGAGAGGCCGAGCTCGGTCAGGCCGCGCGCGAGGCGCTCCCGCTCGTCGATCACGGTCGCGGCGGCGCGGCGGAGCTCGTCGCCGAGCTCCTGCAGGGCGCAGGTGGCGGCGCGCTGCGACGGGACGGGCAGGTTGTAGGGCTGGCGGACCTTGTCGAGCTCGGCCACGAGCGCCCGGTCGCCGAGGAGCCAGCCGACCCGCAGCGACGCGAGTCCGATCTTCGAGAGCGTCCTCAGCACGGCGACGTTCGGGTGCTTGCGCCAGAGGGCGAGCTGGTCGCGCGGGGCGAAGTCGATGTACGCCTCGTCGATGATCACGAGGGCGTCCTTCGCCGCGGCGATGACCGCCTCGAGCCGGTCCTCCGACATGAGCGCGCCCGTCGGGTTGTTCGGCGAGGCGATGAAGACGACGTTCGGGCGCGCGAACTCGACGGCGCGCACGAGGCCTGCCACGTCGAGATCCCAGCCGGCGTCGAGCGGGACCTCGACGGCGCGCATGCCCCGCGCGCGCGCGCTCAGCTTGTACATGACGAAGGTGGGGCTGGTCGTCACGATGCTCGCCGCGTGCGCGTCGGGCCGCGGGCGGCTGAGCGCGGTGAGGACGATCGAGATCACCTCGTCGGAGCCGACGCCGGCGAGGACCTCGTCGGTCTCGGCGCCGCAGCGGGCGGCGATGGCCTCGCGGAGCTCGAGCAGGCGCGCGTCGGGGTAGCGGCCCCAGTCCTCGGGCGCCGCGGCCCGCGCGAGGGCGGCCCGCGCCTCGGCCGAGAGCAGCGGCGGGCTCTCGTTGGCGTCGAGGCGCACGGGGAAGTGACCCGCGACCGGGGTGTAGGCGTGGAGCTCGGCGAGCTCCGGACGGAGCAGCGCAGAGAGAAAATCGGGCAGCGGCATGTCTCGGTCCACGGTCGTCGCGGGCGCGGGGAGCTGAGGAGGGGAGCTGGGGGAGCGGTATACTACCCGCGCCTGACCGGGAACATCTCGACGTGCGACACAAGGTGATCTCATGCCCACGATCCGCCGTGCGACCGTGCTCGTGCCGTCGCTGTCGTCCCCCATCGTTCCCGACCTGAACCTGATCTTCTCGCCGGACTTCCCGCTGGAGGAGCGAGACGGGAAGGCGTTCGCCGTGCGGCGCGCCGCCGAGGTGCCCTGGTCGGTCGCGCGCGTCGGCACGGCAGCAGAAGCGCTCCGGGACGTGGCGGAGGAGGTGGCGCGCAGGTTCGGCCCCCTCCCTGACGGCGCCCTGCCGGAGAGCGCGCCCGGAGACGTCGTCGGCGCGTACGCGTTCTCGTTCGTGCGCCTGTCGTTCGTATCGCCCTTCGCCAGCCAGCGTGAGGGCGTCTTCTTCGGCGAGCGCGTCGTGCCGGTCTTCGGGCTCTGGAAGGACGTCGACGACGCGACGTGGTCGCGGGCGGCGGCGCAGCTCGTGGTGCATCGCCACCGCGACCTCGATGACTTCGTGATCGAGCTCGACGCCAGGGACGATGAGCGGGTCGTTGTCGCGCGATGCCCGCGCCCCGAGACGCTCGGGGCCGCCGTCGCGGAGGTCGTCGCGGCTGTGCGGAGGTCGCGGAGCTGGCGCGGGAGATGGTTCGGCGCGAAGCCCTTCGACCGGAGCTGCGCGCTGCGGATCCCCCCGCTCGATCTGTGCGCGATCCGCGCCCATGAGGAGCTCATCGGCAAGCCGCTCGCAGGCGGGGATGACGGTCCCCGGATCGGCGACGCACGCCACGCGGTCCACTTCCGCCTGGGCTGGGACGCGCTCCCGCCGATCGGGCCCGGGCCGATCACCCTCGGGCGCGGCGATATGTACGAGCGCCCCTTCGTCTGCGACGGCCCGTTCCTCGTCGTCGTCCTGGGCGCGCCGCCGCAGGACGAGGTGCGGCTCGCCGCCTGGATCGCGGCGCCGGAGGCGCTGGAGGGCGCGACCGCCGGCGCGCCCTGAGCGGCAGGCCGCCCGTCACTGCCCGAACGTGTACCAGCGCGGTTTGACGTCCGAGATCAGGTGGCCACCGCCGTTGACGTGCAGGTTGCCTGGGGCGCTGCCGGACCCGAGGCCGGTGGGCATCCCGCTGACCAGCCCCGAGGCGCCCACGTTGCCCAGCTGCCCGGCGGAGGCCACCCCTGGAATGCCCTTCGCGGTCGCGCCGGACGTGGTCGCCCCGGTCCGGTCCGCCACGGCCTGCGCGACGCTCCGGCCGAAGGTGCTCGGCTTCGTCCCGCCGTTGCACGTGACGACGTCCACGCGCGTGCCGGGCATGCTCCCGTTGAACCCGGCGGCGTTCAGCTTGTCCGCGAGCTGCGCCCCCGAGATCTTCTTCCCCGCCCACTCGACGCTGCCAGGCCAGCCGTGCGTGTCGACGACGACATCGGTCTCGCCCTTGAGGCTCCCTGGCACGACCTGGTTCGGCTTGAGGATCGTCGCGCCCGGGTACTTCGCCGCGTACTGCGAATAGTACGCGTTGTGGAGCTTGGGATCGTTCGAGGCCGTGATGATCGTGAGCAGCCCGAGCGGGTCGATGAAGAGCGTCGGGTTCGGGACGAAGCCGATCTCCTGCAGCGAGCCCGACACGCCGATCGGATCCGGCGTGATGAACACGCGCAGGTCGGGCGCGTAGTAGCGGTACCGGTTGTAGTGGAGCCCGGTGAGCTCGTCGGCGCGCTGCCCGGCGAAGCGGAGCGCGCCCGGCTCGCCGCGCCGGTGCGCGACCTCGCCCCAGGTGGTCAGATCGATCTCTGTGACCTGGCCGGCCGCGTCGAGGTAGAGCCACGGCGTCCCTGCGGCGTCGGTCGCCACGAGGCGGAAGCTCGCTCCGCCCTGCGACTCGAGCAGCGGCATGTGACCCGGCGTGTCGAAGACACGGCGCGTGATCTGCCCGCTCGCCGTGCGCTCCTCGACGATGCTGTCGCCGTCCCAGCCGAACCAGGTGCTCCCCTGGCCGACGATCTCGGCCACGCGGCGGCCGAGCGCGTCGTAGATGTACTGGACCTTCAGCCCGTCGCCGCGCACGGCCTCGGTCAGCCGGTCGTTGTCGTCGAACGTGTACCGCCACGTGCGTTGCGGATCGGGCGCGTCCCGGCCCGCCAGCCGGCCGAGCCGGTCCCAGTACAGGGTCTGATCGCCCAGCGCGAGCGGCCGCCCGCCGGCGCCGACCGACCCTTCGCCCCGCGGCATCGCCGTGCCGTGCGGCGAGAAGGAGAACGACTCCGTCACGCCGAGCCCGCGCGCCTCCACGGGCCGCCCGTGCGCGTCGAGCTCGTAGCGGCGCTCGCCGCGCTCGGTGTCGATCACGGCGGCCAGCGCCCCGGTCGGGTGCCAGCGGTACGCGCGGGCCCGGACGACCTCCCCCGGCGCGCCCTCCACCCGGACCTCCACGGGAAACCCCTCGGCGTTGCGCCGGGTCAAGATGGCCCCGATCCCGCCCTCGCGCTGGCGGGCGCGCTCGCCGTCCTGCGCGTCGCGCTCGAAGACGAAGCGCTCGGCGGCGTCCGGCTGGCCCACGCCCATCGCCGTGACCCGCCCGTGGGCGTCGTGCTCCAGCGTCACGCGCCAGCCGGACGAGTACCTGCGCCCCACGAGCTTGCCGCCCTCGTCATAGTCGTAGCTCGTGACGAACTTGAAGCCGCCGCAGGTCTGGGTGTCGCGAAGGATCGCGCCGCGATCGTCGTACGCGAGCTCGGTCGTGCAGGCGCCGTTCGTCGCGCCCACGACGCGCCCGAGGGCGTCGTACTCGAAGCGCTCGATGAGGCCGGAGGAGTGCTCCCGCGCGACGACGTGGCCCGCGCCGTCGCGCGCGAGCCGCACGAGCGACTCGTCGGGCCGGAGGATCGACGCGAGCCGGTCCGCGCCGTCGTACTCGTAGCGGTACTGGAGGCCCGTGAACGTCGTCTCGCGGGCGAGGTTGCCGGACGCGTCGTAGACGAAGGTGCGCCGCTCGCCCGCGGCGTTCTGCATCCAGCGCAGCCGGAGGAGCGCGTCGTAGCCCATGAGCCAGCGCGAGCCGTCCGGCAGCGTCTGCTCGACGAGCGCGCTGGCCACGTAGCGGTAATGCGCGCGACCGCCGCCGGGGTACGACGTCGCCGTGCACAGCCTGAGCCCGTCGAAGGCGTGCTCGGTGCGCTGCCCGCTCGGCCCGACGACGCCGACGACGTTCCCCGACGAGTCGTACTCGAGCGTCGTCGCCGCGCCGCCGGGGGACTCGATGCGCACCGGCATGCCCAGCAGATCGTACACGTAGGCCCAGACGCGCTCTCCCTGGGCGTAGCGGATCAGGTTGCCGTGCGCGTCGTACTCGAGCGTGTCCGTGAGGCCGCTCGGGTACGTGATCTTCGTGTTCTTGCCGCGCCCGTTGTACTCGGCGGTCGTCTTGCCGCGCGCGTCCTCGAGCTCGACGACCCGCCCATGGCTGCGCCGCGCGGTGGATCGGGTCCCGTCGGGGGCGAGGGTGGTGACCCCCTGTCGCTCCGCGTCGATCAGGTACCGGACCGTGCCGCTGCCGTCGCTGAGGGACGAGAGCCGGCCGGAGGCGTCGTAATGGCGCCGCTGCGTGACGCCGGCGCCGTCGGTGACGGCGATGAGCCGTCCGACCGCGTCGTACCTGAAGAGCATCGCGTATCCGCGCGGGTCGACGTAGCGCTCGACGAGCCCCAGCGCGTTGCCCTCGTAACGGTGCACGTGGCCGAGCGCGTCCGTCACGGCGGCCTGGTGAGGCCCGGGCCCGTACGCGATGCGCGTGTGGAAGATGCCGCGCGCACTGCCGCCGGCACGCCCGTCGGGATCGCCGAGCGCGGCGAGGAGGTCCGCGCCCGGGATCTCGCCCCAGGTCTCGACGCAGCGCCGCTCGCCGCCCACGTCCTGGTACACGAAATGGAAGACGACCCCATCGGGGCGCGCCTCCGAGAGCAGGTAATGCTCCTCGTCGTAGCTGAACCGGGTCTCGGCGCCGCCCGCGTCGATCACCCGGACGAGGTCGCCCCGGCCATCGAGCTCGTAGGTCACGAGGCGCCGCCGGTGCTCCTGGCCGTCCTCGTCCGTGACGGCGACGGTCCAGATCCGCAGGTTCCCCTCGCGAGAGAGCGCCGCGCGGCGGCCGACCGAGTCCGTGATGGCCACGATCTCGTCCTGGTCCCAGTCGATGTGGGCCGCGTTGCCGAAGCGATCGCGCAGCTCGACGAGCGCATACGCCCTTGGATCCGCGGTCGGCCGGAGGACCCGCACGAGGTCGTCGTCCAGGTCGACGACGATCGTCTCGCCGTCGCGGAGCACCTTCCGGCCGTGGGGGAGCAGCAGCGCCTCGTCGGCCCCGGGCAGCGGCATCTCGGTGCGGCGCTGCTGGTCGTCGATGAGGGCGAGGCGATCGCCGTTGCGCTCGGCGCGCCAGGCGAGGCTGTGCGACCAGCCCCAGCCGAGCCCGCAGCGGTGGCGCACGGCCGAGGTGCTGTAGGTGCGGACCCATTGCACCCAGAGGAACCCGGGGAGCGTGAAGTCGACGGCCGGGATCGTGAACAGCGTCCCGGTCACGACGTCGATCGGGTGGCCCGCGGCCGCCTGGCCCTCGGCGCCCGGCGGCGCCGGCGGGCTCGGTGGCCCGGCGCCCTGGCCGCTCCCGCCGCCGCCGCCGCCGGCGTTGCTCCCGCCCTGTGGCCCGCCGCCGCCCGGTCCTCCGGCGCCGCCGCCGCCTCCCCCGCCGCCGCCGCCTCCTCCCGCGGCGTTGCTGGCGTTCGCGCCGGCGCCGAAGGTGATGCTCTTGTTCATCTGGCCCATGCTGCCGGTGATGCCGGCCATGCCGAGCTCGATGAGGACGTTGGGCGCGCCGAGCCAGGGGAAGCAGGGCCCGCCGGTGTTGAGGCTGACGACCTCCTTGAGCGTGCCTGGCTCGTTGCCGTGGCACGCCTTCATGCAGCCGCCGACCGTGAGGATCTTCGCGCCCTCGATCTTCGTGCGCATGCACGGGTCGATGATCCCCTCGGCGACGGTGCCCATGGTCGGGTAGGGGATGGGCAATGGGCTGGGCGCGGCCGGGGTCAGGCACACGCTGACGGCCATGCCGGTCATCTGGTGTCCGGATTTCTCCGTGATGGTGTCCAGGTGGAGGGCAGTGACCTTACCCATGGCCCTGGCATGCTCTCACGGGCGGGGAGGCGGCCACAACCGCGCGCTCGTCCCTGTAGTCCACCGTCGTCGCGAGCGTGGGGGAGGGGATCGAGGGAGCGGTATACTCCCCGAGCGATGAGCGCCATGAACCCCGAAGGCGGCGCGGCTGCCGACCTCGTCGTACCGGAGGATCTCCCCTTCCTGGAGAGCCTGTCGTGGTTCGACGCCCGCTGGCGTGAGCTGTCCGCCATCGAGATGCTCCAGCGCTACGAGCGCGGGTGGCGGAATCGCGGCGTGACGGCCGATCTTTCCGGCGAGGAGGCCGCGTTCGTGCGGGCGCTCATTCACCGCTTCGGGAGCGTGCTCGATGTTCCGGCGTGAGCTCTACCGCACCATGGCGCGCGTGCTCGACGCCCTCGATGCGGGCGGGGGAATGGCACGTCCAGTTCTCTCTCTCTGTCCTCTGCGCCTCTGTGGCTCATTCTCGATCTTCAAGCGGACGGTGCTCTAGCTAGACGATCGGCTCGGGTTCGTTCTTCTTCCTGGCGCTGGCGGCGCGGGCCCGTTCGGCGCGCCGCTCTTCTTCCGCCGCGTCCTCGTAGGGCGAGAGGAGGCGGTCGCGGACGAGCGCGTGCGTCTCGTCCGTGTCGTCGTCGTACTCCGCGTGCACGTGCACCATGAGGGTGCCGTAGGCCTCGTGCCACGCTTCCACCGCCTTGATCGCCGGATCCGCGCCCTTCGCCTCGGTGACGCCGAGCTTCTGGCCGTAGAGCGCGGTCCAGCTGCGGAGGCGATCGACCTCGGCCCCGAGCCCGAGGCGCTCCACCGCCGCCTTCACGCCCTTGCCGTCGAGCGCCTTGACCAGCGCGTTCATGCGCACCCACTGCTGGGAGTACACGAGCTTGACGAAGCCCGTTCCCGACGACAGCACCTCCGAGCGCACAAGCGCGGCGTCGGCCCGGCGCGCGGCCTGTTCATGGCCCACCGGCAGGATGTCGTCGTGGTCGAAGGCGCGCTCGATGCCGTCGAGCTGGGCGCCGAAGGCGGAGATGCACCGGTCGGCGCCGCGGTCGATCTCCGTCATGGTGGCGTCGGTGCTCCCGAGCGCCTCGACGGCCTCGGTGCGCGCGATGACGGACTGGACCGCTGCGTCGACCTTGGGGGCGAGCTTGGTCTTCCTGGATCTGAGCACCTCTCGATGAGCGGCGAGCTTTGTACCTGCGATGATGCACCCGGCCGGCGTGAGCCGGCGGGCGAGAAACGCGGCTTTTCTCATGATGGCGGTGGTATCACGGCCGAGCGGGCGTGGAAGCGCGGGGCAGCATTGCGTCCATGGGGGCGGTGGGTCCCCGGGGCGCGTCGGCGACGCGGCGGTGGGTCCCCGGGGCGCGTCGGCGACGCGGCGGTGGGTCCCCGGGGCGCGTCGGCGACGCGGCGGTGGGCCCCCGGGGCGCGTCGGCGACGCGGCGGTGGGCCCCCGGGGCGCGTCGGCGACGCGACGATGAACACCAGCCAGCGTTGCCGGCGCGGCGACGCGCTCGAGGTCATTCTCGCCGTCGGCGGCGCGCCAGGTGCAGCGGCCGCGTCATTCCCAGCCGCGCGTGCGCTCGAGCGCAGCGCGCAGCGCGCCGCACCGACCCATGCGATCCACGCTCGCGGCGAACGATTTCCTCACGTCATAGGCGAGCTGCGCGGGAAACCCACGGGATGCGAGCTCCATGTTGTGTGCCTTCTTCAGGCACAGCGCCTGGTCGGGCGCGGGCAGCTCATCGAGCTCCGCACGTTTTCCCTCCCATGCCTCGATGTCTCCGACGTGGCGGCCCCCGTGCTCACGGCGGCAGATCTCGCTCGCGCGTCGAACGTTCTGGTAGAGCCACGCCTCGATGCTCCGGAACGGGCAGACGAGAAGAAGATGCTCGATCTGCAGTACGGGAGCAGGCGGCTCGGCGTCGCCCTTGGTTCGTAGCCTGGTCCGAGGCGCATTGGCGCGACCGCGGTCGACGACCTGCGGCAGTTGCGTGACGACCTTCCGGTCGAATTTCGCGATGTTCTCGCTGGTGTCTCGCTCGGCCCACGGCCGATCCCCATCGATATGGAAGATCACGAACGTGCCGGGCGACAGGAGCTTGCGCGCGATGTACCTCAGCAGCCGGACGCGTCGCTCGTGCTCGCGCGGGTTCTTGCCGTCGGTCTTCCAGACATTGCCGCGCATCGCCTCCTCCTCCTTCGGCTCGCTCGGGAGGAAGTCGACGCGATGGCGTCCGTAGCCGGGAACGACGAGATCGAGCATCCGGCCGACGAGCGCCTCGACGGTCGCGCGACCCTCCTCACCGCTGTCCTCCGTGAGGATCACGATCGAGAGGCGGGCTCCCTCCGAGCTCACCACAGCCCTCGCGACTGCAGGATCTCGCTCACGTGCTCGACGCCGACCTCGTATGCGGCGAAGAACTCCCCGGCGTCCTCGTCGCTCATGTTCGCCCAGCTCCAGGCCGGTCTGCCGCCGCGCCGCTCGCCGCGACAGAGCACGAAGCTATGGTGGACCTGCTCGGGCGAGGTGATGGGGACGTAGTCGAGCAGGAGCGGGTTCTGGCTCGTCAAGAACGCCTGACGCTCTCCGATAGCTTCGACGCACGCCGTGATCCAGTGGTGATGCAGGCCGTTCACGAGCTCGTCGGCGATGACGATGTCGTCGTTGCAGGCGAGGTAATAGAAGAAGGTGAGCAGGCGCTTCTGCCCGTAGCTCAGGCGCGCGTGGGTGATGAATTCACCGCCCTCCCACCAGAACCGGAACACGAGACCCCCGAGCGTCACGTATTCGGAATCTTCACCCCACGGGTGCCGTTCGGTCACGTCCACCTTCAGCTCGGCGGCGTCGAATCCCATGATTCCCTTGATGGTGGCAAGGAAGTCCAGATCAGCGTGCTTGAAGGTGTAGTCAGATCTTGACCGCTCGTACATCGGCGCCAGCTGTCGGAGGAGGGGCTCCGGCAGGAGAACGGAGCCAGCTCCAGCTATCAGCTCCTTTTCTCGACGAATGACGACCCTCTCGTGAGCGTCACTCGGCCCCGCTAGCCACGTGAACAGCTCCAGTGACTCGTCGAATCGCCGCGCGGAGCTCCCAGCGAAGACCCTGTCGAAGATGGAGCCCATGAATTCGGGAGTCTCCAGCATGTAGCTCCAAAGGAATCCTGCGTTGAGGCATGAGAGCTCCCGACCCCCTCCGATCGGCCGGTTATCTCCGATCGTGAGTCCACGCTCGACGTCGTACCGGATGCGGCGGCGAGTTCCAGAGGACGAATCCTCGATCGTGACGTCCGCAGCAGGGCGCCAGTGCTCCGATAGGTCAATCGGGGTGCGAGGCGTTGTCTCTGCAAAGCTCGTCTGCTCCTTGTTGCCGATCGCAACGAGCACCGTCGCCTCTCCCGGCACCGCGAGCTCGTACTCGACCGCGAACTCTTCCCGGGCGAGGCTGCTGAAATCCGACCGCACGACCATCGAGATCAGCTCGAGCAGCGTCGTCTTTCCGGTCCCGTTCTGGCCGAGCAGCACGTTGAGGCCGTCCGAGAACCGGAGCTCCGTGCCCGGTGCCACGCCCCGGAACTTGTCGATCCGCAGTCGCCTGAGCTTCAGCATCACGCGCCGACGTTAGCCGGCCGCGCTGTGCCGTCAACCGCGGCTGCCTGCGCGCAGCGCCGGACAGCAGCCCCGAATCGCCGGGCGGTCACTCCGGCCGACCCGCCGCCGTCAGCGCGCGACCAGGCGCATCGCGGGGCGGTTGTGCTGGGAGTGCTCGGCCTCGAGCTCCTCCAGCTCGAACGCCCTGTCCATGTCCAGGTCGAGCTCCTCGAGCTCGCGCTGCGTGCTCTCGCCGCTGTCGAAGCCGTCGAGCTCGCGCATGAACCGGTCGATCTCCGCGCAGGTCGCCGGCGAATCCACCGGCGTCATCGATTGCTCGTGCATCAGCTGGATGAGCTCCAGGATCGTCGCGAGCTTCTGCGACACCACCTCGAGCCCCTCGCGGGTACGGCTCCAGCACTCGGCCCGCCGGTAGGCGATCGAAAGCCGCCGCTCGGATAGCCCGCGCGCGCGCCCCGCCGACGTGCTCCGCAGCGCCTCGAGCGACCGGATCGTCTCCATGAGCTCGGTGTGGTTCGTCATCGCGAGCGACTCCTGGCCGGCCTTGTGCGCGATCGCGAGGCGGATGTAGCTCATGAGCAGGCGGCTCAGGCCGAAGCCGTCGTCGAGCAACAGCGGGACGGAGCCGCCGCGGCGACGGATGTTCTCGCGGGTGCGATCGATCAGCCGGTCGAGCCGCGCGAGCTCCTGCTGGTGCCGGATGTCCATCTGACGGATCAGCGACTCGCGCGCCCGCGACCACGCCGCCCGATCGGCCTCGTCGAGCTGCGCGTCGATGCTGCGGCGGAAGTAGCCGCGCCAGGGGATGATGCACAGGATCACGAGCTCCGCCCCGAGGCCGAACAGCAAGAGGAGCGGGCTCCAGCCGATGAAGCTCAGGAGGAGCACGCTCCCCACGACGAGCAGGTTGTACGGGTGCACCATCACCCGCCCCAGGTAGGTGCGCGCGGTGCGCCTCCGCAGCGGTGCGACCTGGACGCCGAACGCGGCCAGCGTCGCCCGCGACTCGGCCATGCCGGCGCCAAGCACATCCTCCAATCGGCACAGCTCTCGATCGCACGTCGTCATGGAGCCCCCCTCCTCACCACCTGGTCCTCTGGTCCTCGTGCCACCCCGCCCCGTTCACCACCCCCCGCGGCCGACACAGCCGGCCAGGCGCTCGGCGCGAAAACGCGCGCCCCGCGCCGGCGCGCTGTGAACACAGCTCACGCTCGCCGAACCCCCGCCGGCGACCCCCAGCCCGCCAAGCCTGCCCCGGAGGACCCGGTGCCCGCCGCGCTCATCGGCTGACCACACGGTAACTCCATGAAAATTCAATATTTTATGGCGGCGTTGCGGCATCACGAGCTCCACGAATCTCATGCTTGTCTCGCTCTTGGCCTCTCGAAGGCCTCGCGAAGGCCCGCGGTGCGTCGCCGGAGCGCAGCGCCGCGGTCGATCCCGGAGCGAGCAGAGCGGGCTCCGTGCCAAGCGCCGCGACACCGCGGGGCGCACGATCGACGAGGGGGCGCGCTCAGGCGTGCGGCGGAGGAGCTGCGTCCAGCACGTGGACGCCGGGGGCGCCGAGCGACATGGGCACACGCTCGAGGCCGGCCGCGCGCGCTGCCGCGAGCCATGCCGCCGAGGGCGGCGCGCCGCCGACGTAAAGGGAGACGTCGCCGCCGCCGGCGCCGCTCGGCGCGAGCGCCGCGCCCTCGGCGGCCGCGGCAGGGCGGAGGCGCGCGAGGGCAGGGGTGACGATCGGCGCGCCCGCGCGGTCGCCGAGCTCGGCGAGCGCATCGACCTGGCGAGCCAGCGCGGCCACGAGCGCGCGGGCGTCCGCGGCAAGGACCGCCGCGCGTGCGCCCCCGGCGGCCGCGTCCAGCAGGGCGCGGTGCGCCGCCGGCTCGCGGGCGGCGAGCGCACGCACGCGCTCCAGCATGGCGCTCGTGCGCGCCGAGGCGTCGCTCGCGAAGACCTCGATCGCCAGCCCGCCCGGCAGCGCGTGCGGCGTCACAGCGAGCTCGCCGTCCGGCCCGAGCCGGCAGCAGAGCACGCCGCCGTGGACGCTCGCCGCGACGTCGACGCCGCTGCCCCCGCCCTGCGCCCGCCGGTGCGCCGCGAGCGCGGCGAGGAAGAGCGCGCGGACGTCCCAGGCAGGCATCGGCCGGCCGGGCGACGCCGCGGCCGGCGCGGACGCCGCCGCGCGCGCCGCGAGGGTGGCCACGAGGATGGCCGCGCTCGAGCCGAGGCCGAGCTTGCGGCTCGCCCCGGACGGCGGCGCGCCCGGCGAGGCCGGCGCCGACGAACGAAGCGCGGACGCGTCGAACCACACCGCCCGGTCGAGCGCGCCCGCGTCGATCGCCGCCTGGACCTCCTCCGTGACGAGGTCGACCCGGCGCGCCGGATCGGCGACGACATACCGATCGACCGCGGCCACGAGCGCGGGCGCGCCCTCGAGCACGGCGTACGCGCCCGAGAGGACGAGCTTGCCAGGCGCCCGGACGATCACGCGCCCGCGCCCCCCGCCGGAGGCGCGAGGCGGGCGCCGCCGCCGGGGACGGCCGAGATGGTGCGGAGGACGCCGGGGACGGCGAGCAGCGCACGCTCCACGGCGGCCTGCGCCTCGGGCGCCGTGAAGACCTTCACGTGCGGGCCGGCGTCGATGGTGAAGAACGCCGGCGTGCCCTGGCCCCGGAGACTCCGCACCGCGGCGATCACCTCGACGGTGGCGCCGGTCCAGTAGAGCAGGCCCGGCGAGGCGGCGATGCTCGAGGCGTGCATGCACAGGGCGCTCGCCTCGGCCGCGGCGCCGAGCGCGGCGAAGTCGCGGGCGAGGACCGCCGCGCGGACCACGTCGAAGAGCGACGGCGCGGCGTCGACCCAGGCGGGGAAATAGGGGCTCGTCGTCGCGGTGTGCCGCATGCCCTCGCTGGAGCCCACCTCCTTCGGGCCCTCGCGCGTCACCGCGATCACGACCGCGAGCGGCCAGTGCCCCTCGGGCGCGAGCGGCGTCGCCGCGAGCGCCTCGTCGCCGGGGCGCCCGGCGCGGAGCTCGACGAAGCCGCCGAACGCGGAGCGCGCGGCGGAGACCGAGGTCCTCCGCGCGAGGTCGCTCATCACGGCGGGCGCGGTGGGCAGGCCCGCGGCGGCGCTCGCGGCGAGCGCGAGCGCGGCGAACGCCGACGCGCTCGAGGCGAGCCCCGCCGCGGTGGGGAAGTCGTTGCGGCTGACCACGCGGGCGCGCTCGCGCCGCCCCGAGGCGGCGCGGACCCGGTCGAGGAGCCCGGAGACCCGGCGCGTCGCCCCCGAGTCCGGCGGCAGGGCCGCGCCGCCGAGGTGGAGCTCGTCGCGATCGAGCGACGGGTCGAAGACGACCTCCGTCGTCGTCGTCATCCCGGCGAGCGTCACGGAGAGGCTCGGCACGGCGGGCAGGTTGTGCCCGTCGGCCCGTTTGCCCCAGTACTTCGCGAGGGCGATGTTCGGATGGGCGATCGCGGTCGCCCGGCTCACGGCGCTCATGCTTGCTCCTCCGCCCCCGTCCTCGTGCCCGCCTTCACCCGGGTCACGAAGCCGCTGTACCCCGCGTCGCGCCAGGCGGCGAGCACGCGATCTGCCGCGCCGCTCGACGTCGCCGGCGCGCCGCCGCCGGGCCGAGGGGGCGGGAGCAGGGCGATGACCGAGCCGCCTCCGCCGGCGCCGGTGAGCTTGGCGCCGAGCGCGCCGGCCTCGCGCGCGAGCTTGCACAGGGTCTCGATCGCCTCGGTCGAGACGAACATCCCGGCGAGGAGCAGCTGGTTCATGTCCATCAGCCGGCCGAGCCCGATCGCGTCGCCCGCCTCGATCGCGAGGGCCGCGCTCTCGACGAGCGCGGCGATGCCGGCGATGGAGGCGTCGGCCAGCGTGGGGTTGCGCTCGAAGAGCTTCGCCACGAGCTCGACCATGCTGCGCGTGGACGACGGCACCCCCGTCGAGCCCACGCACAGCCAGAGGTCGTCGCGCGGGGCGACGGAGGTCGCGCCGTGCGCCCGGGTGAAGCGGAAGCACCCGCCGCGCGCCGCCGCCGTCGTGTCGATGCCCGACGGGTTACCGTGGAACACGCGCTCCCAGGCGGCAGCCGCGGCGACCGCGGCCTCGGCGGTGAACGCGGCCGGCGCGATGGAGGCGGCCGGCGCGGCGGCCTCGAGCGACCCGCGCGCCAGCGCGGCGACCGCACGGGCGATCGCGACCCCGAGCGCCGCCGAGCTCCCCAGGCCGCCGCCGGGCGGCAGGTCGCTCTCCGCCTCGACGCGCACCGGGCCGGCGCCGGGGAGCGCGTCGAGCAGGGCCGCGAACGCGTGCGCGATGTCCCCCTCGGCCGGCGCCGTGCCGTGCTCGCGCCCGCCCAGCCGCAGCGCGCTCGCGCGCATGTCGCCCACACCCGCGTCGACGCGCGTCGCGCGCGCGCGGGCGCCTCGCTCGATGCCGGCGGCGAGCGCGGGCGCTCCGTACACGACCGCGTGCTCGCCGAGCAGGATGACCTTGCCGGACGCCTGGCCGAGCGCCTCGATCATGCGCCTGTCCACCGGAGCGCGCTCGCCGCGCCGCACAGGATCTGCCGGGCCGACGCGCTCACCGGCAGCGACCGCCCGAGGGCCTCGGCCTCGCCGCACAGGGCGGAGAGCCGCTCCTCGACCGCGCGCCGCGCGCCGCACGCCTCGAGCGCCAGCGTCGCGGCCGCCACGGCGTCGTCGCTCGCGTCCTTGCGGCCGAGCGCTCGCTCGACGGCGCTCCGGCCCGCGGCGTCGAGGCGCCCCTCGGCCGACGCGAGCACCGCGGTGCGCTTGCCGGCGCGCAGGTCGTTGCCGACCGGCTTGCCGGTCGCGGCGGCGCTCCCGAAGGTGCCGAGGAGGTCGTCGCGCAGCTGGAAGGCGACGCCCACCGGCGCCGCGAACCGCTCGAGCGCCGCCACGGTCTCGGGCGGCGCGCCGGCGAGCGTGGCGCCGAGCGCGAGCGGGCCGCGCACCGTGTAGCTGCCGGTCTTGAGCGCGTGCATCTGCTCGACGTCCTCGGCCCGCCCGACAACGTCGAGGTGCTGCCCGATCACGACGTCCTCGTGCATCGCGCAGAACAGCCGCACGGCCGCGAGCGCCCTCGCCGGCGGCGCCTCGGCGCCCGCGAGCGCGCTCAGCGCGAGGCCCCACGTGAGATCGCCCGCGAGGATCGCGGACGAGGCCCCGAGGTGCGGATCGCCGAGCGCCTCGGTCAGCGCGACGTGCACGGTGCGGTCCCCCCTCCGGACTGTGTCGCCGTCGATCCAGTCGTCCTGGATGAGCAGGTACGTCTGGAGCAGCTCGAGCGCGACGCCGGCGTCGATCGCGGGCTCGAGCGGCGCGTCCGGCGCGACGCCCTGGTAGGCGGCGACGAGCAGGCCCGCGCGGAACCGCTTGCCGCCGCGCAGGGTGAGGTTCCTCGCCTCCATGGCCATCGCCGCGACCTCGCGGCCGTAGCGCTGCACGTGGCTCACCCTGTCGCGCCAGCGCTGCTCGAGCGCGGCCTCGATGCGGGGGCGGATCGAGGAGAGGAAGTCGAGGAACAGGCGCGCGCCTGGATCCCCCGTCCCCTCGAGCGTCCGATCGCCGGCGCGGGGCGCGCTCTCTCCGTCCTTCGTGTGCGCTGTCATGGAATGCGCGGCAGCCTAGGAGCCGCGCGCGAGCCGGTCAATCTCGGCCGAGAAACGGCGAATAGCGCGGTGAGTCGCGCCGCTCCGCGCCGCCTCCGAGGTGGCTTGGGTCCTGCAATGTGGGGGGGCCGCGTCGCGGGCCGGGAGCGCCGCGCGCAGGCTCCCTGCGAGATCGCTCCTCTGGAGTTGCGCGCCGAGCCTCGCCGCAACCGCAGGGAAAGGGGGACTTTCGTGAAGAGATCACCGGGTGGGGTGCTGGGTATCTTTCTCCTCATGACCCTCGGCGTCGCGGGGTGCAGCGGCCGCGACGCCGGCGAGGATCTCCCGGAGAGCGCCGGTGACGGTGCGTCCGGCACGGCGCCCGCTCTGACGCGGGCGTGGGCGAGGGCGAGCTTCCTGCCCGCTTACCGCGTGATCGGCCGGAGCGCCGACGTCGCGCGGGCGACCGCGCTCGCCGGCGCGCTCGGGCTCGCGGAGGAGAACTTCCGGGGCGGCGCCTCGATCGGGGCCGACGGCGCGATTCGCTACCTCGATCGCGCGCGGTTCCAGCGCTTGCCCACGACGAAGGCCGGCCCGCCCGCGCCCGGGTTCCGCGACGAGCGCGGCTTCGCCACGGCGCCGGGCGATGACGCCCTGGATTTCGAGGCGCTCGCGGCGCTGCGCGTCGTCCCGGAGCCGGACGCGGCGGCGCGGGCGTGGGCCGCGCTGGAAGGCGCGCGCCTGCCCGTCGGGCGCGAGATCGCCGTGGGCCACTCGCTCTTCGAGGCGATCGACATCGAGGGGCGCCACGTGGCGCGGGCCGAGCTCGACACGCAAGTGAGCTTTCGCGATCAGGCCGAGGGGCTCCGGCTGATCGGCCCCGGCGCCAAGGTCCGGGTGACGTTCGACGCCGAGGGCGCCGTGACCCACCTGATCTACGCGCGTCGCGACCTCGAGCGCGGGGAGGACGTCGCGATTGTCCCGGCCTCGGAGGCCCCGGCGCTGTGCGCCCGCGCGCTGGGCGGCGGCGCGGTGGTCGCGGCCGAGCCGGAGCTCGTCTATTACGCGCCGCCGCTCTCCCGCGAGGTGCGGCGGATCCTCCCCCATTTCGTGTGCAGCGCCAGGCGGCGCGTCGGGGGTGAGGTGGTGGACGTCCGCAAGGTGATCGTCCCGGCCGTCGTCGACGCTCCGAGGGCCGCGATCACCGTGCGTGTGGACGGCGAGACCGTCTCTGCGGAGGCGAGCGTCGCCGGGGGCACTGCTCCCTACACGTACAGGTGGGTATCCTCGGCGCGCTCGCTCGATCCGGCCGGCGCAGACGGCAGGGCGGTGCGGATCGCGCCGGGCGGCTCGGGCTTTCGCGGCGAGACGGAGACGCTCTCTCTCTATGTCACGGACGCCGACGGCCTTGTCGCGACGGCGGGGCGGCCGCTCTCGTTCGCGCGCACGGCGGGGCCCGCGGCGCCGAGCCCGCCTCCGTCGCCGAGCCCGTCCCCGCCGTCTCCGGGCGACGAGGGGCGCGCCATGGTCGGCGCCGAGTGGGTCGGGCTCTGCGGCGGCCTCGATCATTCGGCGGCGAACGTCGACGGGCTCCTGAAGGGCTTCCGGGCGGGGGGGGTCCAGCAGCGCTTCAACTGGGGTGAGCTCCGCGCGTGGGAGGTCGATTTCAAGGATCCGGCGCTGGGGGGTCAGGACGCGTCGTTCGCGGACTCGGTCGATCTCACGTTCTATACGGGGCACGCGAACGGCGTCGGGTTCATGTTCTGCAGCGCCATGAACGATCGGTTCCTTCACTTCAGCGACGCTCACTGGGGCAACTCCAACCTGGAGTGGATGGTGGTCGCCGCCTGCGGCCCGCTGCAGGACGACGCGGGCGCGTGGCGTGCCCGGTGGTCGGGCGCGTTCGACGGCCTGCACCTGCTGCTCGGGTATGCGACCGAGTCGTTCGACGACACGACCGAGGGCTCCCTGTTCGCGAGCTACCTGCTGGACGACGCGAGCCCGGCGCCGGTGCGGCAGGCGTGGGCGACGACGGCGATCGAGATCCAGCCCGACGACAAGGTGACCTACGCGGTGATGGGGGTCTATGGTCCGGACTGGACACTCCCCAACTACGACGATCACTTCTGGGGCAAGGGCCCGGTCGGCCCGGACCTCCGGGGCGCCGCGAGGATCGGGTTCTGGCGGATCGCCGGACCTACCTGAGCGCCGCGTCGCCCAGGCTCATCCCTGGATCCCGCCGGCTCGGCTCAGTAGCCACGCCACTTCGAATCGAGCTCGATGGAATAGTAGTCCACGAACCGGAACGCCACGCCCCCCGCATCCCCGCTCGCGCGGATCGCGTACACCGACTCGTTCGACTGAGGTCGATGGTCGGTCGGGCTGAACGAGATCGGCCCGGCCGTCATCCCGTCGAGCACCACGTTCTGGAACGACTCGAGCGCGTCCTTCAGGTCCTCTCCCGTCGGCCGCTCGTGCCCCGCGTCGACGGCCCGCTCGACGGCCTTGCGCCACATGAGCGCCGCCGCGTGGCCCTGGACGTAGAACTGGTCCTGATACCGGTCGAGCGGGTGGTCGTCCTTCTCCCGGTACGCCCGGTGGATCCGCAGCATCTCCGCCATCCCGCTCGAATGCTGGGTGTCACCGTAGATCGGGACGGGGAACAGGCCGTAGAAGATGCCAGCGCAGTCGGCCCCGCAGAGCGACAGCGTCCGCTCGCCGATGCCCCAGTTGTTCGCCATCACGCGCAGCTGCCAGCGCTCCTTCCCCGGGAACGCCCGATCGACGAGCCGCTGCGCGGCGGCGGCCCCCCTCCCGACGAAGGCCGAAGAGAGGACGGTGTTGCCGGCCCAGAACCAGCTCGCCGGGACGTAGGACGGGTCCGCCTTCTTCTTCTCGATCTCTCTTTTCACGTAGCGGGCCACCGCGTCGACGATGAGCCCCTCGTCCTCGGGGGAGGACGTCTGAGGAACGAGGAGATCCTCGCCGAGCAGCATGCCAGGCAGGTGCTCCACGTACGATTTGCCCGCGGCGAGCGGGTCGACGCAGTAAAGACACCTGTCGATGGTGTCATGCACCATCGCGATGCGCCCGGGCGCGATCTTCCAGGCGGCCTTCATCCCGATGCGGATCCCGGTCGAGTAGTCCGTGGCCGGGAAAAAGATGTACGGATAGCCGGGGCTCGTCTTGTGCTCGGTCGCCGAGAGGCTGTGTCCGAGAGCGTTGAACTCGGCGTAGCGCACGTCCGCCGAGATCGGCACCGGCGTGGCCAGCGAGCCGGCGTACGACCCGGGGATGATGAGCTTCTTCTCCTCCGCGAGCTTCGGCGCGACGCGGGTGGTCGGCCCGGTGCCGAAGATGAACAGCGTGGAGACCTCGCTCCACTCCGGCTCCCGCCGCCACGCCTCGATGGCCTCCTCCGTCATGGCCGGGTCGTACTGCGCGTCCTTCATGTCGACGTCGATGGGACAGCCGCGGAGCCCTCCCTGACTGTCGTTGAGGTGACGCAGGTAGTCGTAGACTCCGTATTTGTACGCTGGCGCGACGTCGGCGGTCGGCCCTGTTTCGCCCGTCGTGATCCGGATGCGGAGCGCCCCTGTGCAGCCGGCGCCCGCGGCCGCGGTGGACACGGCAGCGGTCGACCCGGCGAGCACGGCCGCCCCGGAGCCGGCCGAGCGCGCCTGTCCCTCCGGGCGGCGTGCGGAGATCGCCACCGCGGCGACCAGGGCGGCCACGCCGATCGCCCCGATCAGGTAGCTGCGCTGCTGAGGCGTGGCGGTCGTGGAGAGGGTCGACTTGAGGCTCGTCGAGTCGGACGTGGCGCGCCTCTGGCCAGGCGGCCCAGGGGTCCTCTGCCCGAGCTCCTCATCGAGGGGGGGCATGGCCAGGAGACGCCCTCCGTCTGCGCCCTCGATCGAGCTCGTGCAGGAGAGGCGGGGTGAGAGGAGCGCGCTCGGACGGATCGAGCTCTGCTCGATGTACGTCTTGACCTGCTGTTGCATGCTGGCGCGGCGCTCCGCGAACATGCCCAGCATCGTGGCGCCGATCTCGTCCGAGCCGGCGTCCTCGCCCGCCCCATGCAGGTAGTCCTCGAGCGCCGCGCGCATCTCCTGCGCGGTCGCGAACCGCTTCGCCGGGTCGCGATCGAGCGCCCTCGCGACGATGGCGTCGAGCGCCGGCGGGATGTCCGGGTGAACGAGCGAGGGCCGCTGGATCTCGTCCACGGCCGCCAGCTTCCAGAGCGCGCTCACGGCGTCGCCGCCGAAGAGTCGCTCCCGCGTGAGGAGCTCCCAGAGCACGATCCCGGCCACGAAGATGTCGGCCCGCCGGTCGATCCTCGCGCTGTCGACGGCCTGCTCGGGCGCCATGTAGGACGTCTTGCCCTTCAGCTTCCCGGTCTCGGTGTGGTTCGTGTTGATGGACGCCTTGGCGATGCCGAAGTCGAGGAGCTTCACCGCGCCGTCGTACGTGACGAAGATGTTGTGCGGGGAGACGTCGCGGTGGACGATGCCGAGCGGCGTGCCGTCGTAATCGCAGAGCTCGTGCGCGTGATGGAGGCCGCTCAGCAGGTCGGCCACGATCCGGACCCAGACGCCGCGCTTGAAGCCTGCCGCGCCCGGCTCTCCCTGGGCCACCGCCTTCATGATCCCGCTGAGCGGCTGGCCCTCCAGATACTCCATCACGGTGAAGTAGCCGGCCTCGTCCATGCCGACCTCGTAGGTCTGGACGATGTTGGGGTGGTTGAGGCGCGCCGACAGCTTCGCCTCGTCGAGGAACATGGCGACGACCTTCTCGCCGTCTCCGCCCACGCCGCGGTGGCGCTTGACGACGACGAGCTTGTTGAACGACCCCGGCCCCCGCGCGCTCGCCAGGAACACGTCCCCCATCCCACCGCGGCCGAGCTTCGCGATCGGCCGGTACTTGCCCATGATCGCCGTCTGGGTCGGCTCCGCGTCCGAGATGTCTTGACCCGTGCCCACCATGCCCCCGGCCGTTCTCAGACGCGCGCGCCGCTCCGAGTGGATTGGCCATAGGAGCAAAGACCGATATCCCTGTCAACGTCGCCGGCCCCGGCCACAGGGGCGACGGTCTGAGCGGGTTGAGTCGATTCCTGTGGGCGGTGCGCCGGGGAAGGGGACGCGGGGAGCCGTGCGCTCTCGAGGTGCTCGTAAGGGGCGAGCGTCGTCAGGCGCGTGTCCTCGACGGGGCCGCCGACGGTGAAGTGATAGAGGCTCTGGAAGTCGTCGCCGGCGATGCCGCACAGCTCGTGAAACACATCGTCGAAGTAGCAGCCGATGCCTGTCGCGCGCACCCGGCCGCCGCTGTCCCGCGCGGCCTCGGCCTCGAGGTACAGCGCGTGGCCGAGGACGCCGGCCTCCCAGAAGAGCCGGCGGTACCACGGCGCGCCGCGCTCCCGGAGCGTGGCGCCGAGGTCGGCGACCATCCCGAGGCTGAACGCGCCGTCGGCGGCGATCTCCTGATGACAGCTCACGATCTGCGCGGCGCTCCGGAGATCGGCCTCGGAGAGGCGATAGAGCCGCAGGTGATCCGGACACCCCTCCGGCTTCTCCCACGCGAAGGGGTGCGCGAGCGCGGCCCTCAGCCCCTCGTGCGCGGCCTCGGACCGCTCCAGCGCGTAGAGGCCCGGGGCGAGGCCGCGGACGCGGTGCACGAAGACGACAGCGTGCACCCGCGGCGCCCACGGGAGCGCGTCCCACGGGGGCACGCCGGGGCGGGGGAGGAGGTGGTCGAGCATGGCGTAGAACGTCTCGGCGCCGATCGACGTGAGGCCGTCGAAGGCGGAGGCGCTCCGCCGCGTCCGGATGATCTCGGACGCCAGGGCGCCGCCGCCGCCGTCAGGCAGCGGGGGCAGCGCGCTCTCCAGGACGGCGGCCGGCTCCTCCGTGTGGGCCTTGCAGGTGGCCTCGGCGACGTCCTCGATGACGTCCCAGTCGACGTGGCTCGGGCTCAGGGCGTTCGCCCGTCCGGCCCACGCGCCCTCGCCGGCGAGGCGCGTCAGCCCGGCGGCGCGCGCGGAGGCCGCGCGGGCGGCGGCGAGCGCCTCCTCCCGGCGCAGCGGCGCGGCGGGCACGACGAGCAGCGCGGCGTCCGGGTGCTCGCGATCCGCCGCCGCGATCCCCGCGAAGTCCGCGTCCCGATCGAGGCCGAGCAGCGCGGACAGCTCGGGATCGCCGAGGTCGTCGAGCAGCACGGCGGACCAGCCGAGCGCGGCCGCGGCATAGCGGACGGCGGCGATGGCGTGACCTGCGTCGTGCTGGCAATAGCGGAACGCGCGCTCGCCGTACTTCCACGCCTCGCGCCAGTGGACAGAGCTCAGCCCCACGAGGAAGCCGCCGGCGGGGAGGAGCTCCGAGAGCGCGCGGGAGGCTCCGGCGTCCAGCGTGGACCGGCGCTCGAGCTTGTGGTCGCGGCTCACGTAATGATAGAGGCCCGCAGGTAGGCCGGGGGCGCCCGCCGAGAGCAGGTATCCCTCGGTCGGGTGGAGATTGCCGCTCGAGGGGTTGCACCGGAGCGCCCAGCGCGAGCCTCGGTATTCCTTCCACGCGGAGAGGCCGAGGGAGAGCTCGAAGAGGGCCGCGATCGATCCGAGCTCGACCGCGGCGGGCGGCACCGCGCCGGGGCGGTAGAGGTCCCTGTACGACGCGGCGACCCCGCCGGCGCGGAGCGGCAAGAGGACCTCCGGAGCGCCCTCGAAGGTGCGGAATGGATCGGGCTGCGTGCTCCAGTCCAGGTGGCCCAGGGAGCGGGCATAACGCCTCAGGTGATGCTTTGTGCGCGTGTGATACGAGAGCGCGCGCTCGACGGGGCTTCTGGACATGGGGCCGCTCAGCGGGCACAGGGTAGCAGCGGCCCGGGGCGCCGCTACCGGACCGAGCGAGCTCTTCCGCTGGGTCCCCTGTCTTTCAAGATGAGCTCGGCGGGGGGCGCCATCAGGTTCCAGCCTCGCGCTGCACGGGTATTCCGGGCTGAATGTGTCGTTCTCGATGGATCGGTAAGGCCCATGCCTGCTCGATATAAGCGAGGCACTCCATGATGGAGCCCTGCTTGCCGGCCTCCCGCGACCCGCGCGGGATCGCGCGCTCGACCGGACAGACGGTGTACTGCTTCTCGTGATCGACGACGACGCGATAGGTGGCTGCGTCCTGTCGCTCTTCCTGGCTCATCTTCACCTCCGAGGGTCGGCCCGATTGCGCTGCGGGGTCGCACCATAACCTCGGCGCTCGCGCAGGCGAGCCCGAATCTCGGAGCGCGGATCGCAGGATCAGGCCGTCTCCGGCCCGATACGGCGTCATGCCGGGGTCAATGCCCATGTCCTGACATGGTGCCGGCGGACCGATGGACGGTGGATCGACTCCCCTGTCCGGGCCGCCAGCCGAGATCATGCAAGGCGGCCACCCGGGGCGCTCAGCTGTAGACCCCCTGCACGTACTCGGTCAGCATCTTGATCTCGGCCTCTTGTTCGCGGCTCGCCCAGTGCACGAGATCGCCGATCGAGATCATCCCGACCACCCGCCCGTCCTGGACCACCGGCAGGTGACGGCAGCGCCGCTCGGTCATGACCGCCATGGCCTGCCGCGTCGTCGTGCTCGGCTCGACGCAGACGACCTCGCAGGTCATCACCCCGGCGACCGGGGTCGTCGCCGGATCGCGCCGGGCCAAGATCACCCGCGTCATCACGTCCCGCTCGCTGATGATGCCGCTCGGGGCCCCGTCGATGCTCACGAGCAGCGCGCCCACGTGTCGCGCGCACATCGACTGCACGGCCTCGACGACTGTCGCCTCCGGCGAGATGGTGTAGACGTTCCGACCCTTCCTGCTGAGGATTTCGCCGACGCTGTCCATCGTTGCCTCCTTCCCAGACCCAGTCGGAAGCATGACAAGAAATCGAGCGGTGGGACCGGGATGCGCGCAGATTTTTCGGCTTCTTTTCACCTGAAAGCCTGGCTTCTCGCGCTCCACGGCCGCGCTCGCCTCAACGTGGGTCGCGGACCGGGGAGGGGGCGGCCGTGCTGAGGGCGCGCGGCGGCCTCCCGTCCACCAGCACGTGCAACGGGGTCGTGCGATCACGGCGCGTCGATGCGTTGGTAACGGAATAGTTGGACGTGGGTGCCTCCAGAAACATTTCTGAAACTTCGTCGGACCCGGGACTGGAAACCGTCCACCTCGTTTCCTAGTACCGCGTCGCCCAAGTTCATCCGAGGTCCGCCGCGGAGAGACCGGCGTGGAGGCGAGCCATCTTGGATGGCTCGCTGGCGCGCTGGCCACGTGAGCGACGAACCTGGACGAGCCTGGACGACAACGTACCAGCGGTCGGCGCAGCGGCTGCGGGACTCACGTCCTGCCCGCGCGCCCGAAGGTCGAATACCACCAAGCCCATGTCGAAGATCCCGGATCCACCAGCATCAGACCCCTTGACGTGGAAGAGCGATCTCGTCTCAGGATTCCTCGTCTTCTTGATCGCTCTACCGCTCTCGCTTGGCATCGCCATGGCGAGCGGATTTCCCCCCATCGCAGGCGTGCTCACCGCCGTCATCGGCGGCGTGGTCGCCACCTGGCTCGGCAGCGCGCCGCTCACCATCAAGGGCCCGGCCGCGGGGCTCATCGTCATCGCGCTCGGCGCGGTGCAGGAGCTCGGCGGCGGGGACAACGCGACAGGCTACCGCCGCGCGCTCGCCTGCATCGTCGTCGCCGCCGTGGTGCAGATCGCCTTCGCGCTCGCGCGCGCCGGCACCCTCGGCGATCTCTTCCCCTCCTCGGTGGTGCACGGCATGCTCGCGGCCATCGGGATCATCATCTGCTCGAAGCAGATTCACACGCTCCTCGGCGTCACCCCGACCGCCAGAGCGCCGCTCCAGCTGCTGCTGGAGATCCCGGCGAGCGTCCTCCGGCTGAACCCCGAGATCGCCCTGATAGGCGTCCTGTCGCTCGTCCTCCTGTTCGGATACCCGGCGCTCGCCAGGAGATCGCGATGGATGCAGAAGATCCCCGCGCCGCTCCTCGTGCTCGCGGCCTCGATGCCGCTCGCGCTCGCCTTCGACCTGGAGCACGAGCACACGTACACGCTCCCGATGACGGGCTCGATCTACACGATCGGGCCGCAGTTCCTCGTCAACCTGCCGGGGAGCCTGGCGCAGGCGATCGCCTTCCCGGACTTCAGCCTGGTCACCTCGTCCGCGTCCATCAAGTACGTCCTGATGTTCGCCATGGTGGGAAGCATCGAGTCGCTGCTGTCCACCAAGGCGGTCAGCTCTCTCGATCCCGAGCGGCGCCGCCCTGACCTCGACAAGGACCTGCTCGCCACCGGCCTCGGCAACCTCGTCGCGGGCCTGCTCGGCGGGCTGCCCATGATCTCGGAGATCGTCCGCAGCTCCGCCAACCTCGGCTACGGCGCGAGGAGCCGGCTCTCGAACTTCTTCCACGGCGCCTTCCTCCTGCTCTTCGTCGCCTTCGCGCCGGGGCTCATCCACCGGATCCCCCTCGCCGCGCTCGCCGCGATGCTGACGTTCACGGGCATCCGCCTCGCGTCTCCCGGGGAGCTCGTGAAGACGTTCCGCATCGGCAAGGAGCAGCTCGTGGTCTTCGTCGCCACCGCCGCGATCACCCTCGCGACCGATCTGCTCGTGGGGGTCGCGGCCGGCATCGCCGTGGAGATGCTCATCCACGTGCTCAACGGCGCGCCGCTCCGCAACCTCTTCCGGCCCGGTCTCGAGGAGCACGTCGACGGCGGGCGGGTCGTGCTGCGCGTCAAGCAGGCGGCCGTCTTCAGCAATTACCTCTCGATCAAGCGGAGGCTCGCGCGGCACCCGGGCGCCCCTGCCATCGAGATCGATCTCGCCGACACCGGTCTTGTCGATCACACGGTCATGGCCAACCTGCACGATCTCAAGGCCAGCCTCGCGCGCGAGGGGCGGGCGCTGACGCTCTCAGGCCTCGACGACCACGGCCCGATGTCCTCGCACCCACTCTCTGCGCGGAAGCGGAAGCGGAAGGAGAAGCCGCCTTCGCGGGCGCAGGATGATGAGGAGGATGACAAGGAGGAGCCGTCGAGCCCGCACGGTGCGGGCGAGATGCGCGACGAGATACGCGAAAGATCCGCGTGCGCGCAGCGCATCTGGAGGGATAATCACCATCGTACGATTGACATGAACGAGCCAACGTCGAAGTCCGGCGCAGACGAAGCTCCAGAAGAGCGCCTGCGCACCCTCCTCCAGCACGCCGGTCACTTCCTGCCAGCGCAGGGGCCCATCGGCGTGTTCGTCCACCACAACACGCTGCACGCGTTCCAGCACCTGCCGTTCCACGACGCGCTCGCCACGGCGAGCGCGCTGTTCGAGGCAGAACCGTTCCTCTCCGAGGCGGAGTACCGCGCGCACATCGCGTCAGGTCGGATCGACGACCAGGACATCGAGGCGGCGCTCGCCGAGCGCTTCGCCGAGAGGCCCGACGAGCGCCGACGCCCGCTGTCACGGAACGAGATCGAGCGCCTCGCGCTGCGCTTCGGCATCGAGACCGTCACCGAGGCGGGGCTCCGGTGGCGCATCGCCGAGGCGGGAGAGACGCGCAGGCTCCGGCCCGACCTCCCGACCGAGCCGTACCGCCGCCTCATCGTCAAGACCGAGCGCTGGCTCGCCGACCGCCCCGACGCCGCGGCGCGCCTCCTCGATCAGGGCGGCCGCGACCCGGAGTCCCGCGCCGCGCTCGCCCTCTGGGAGGCGTGCCGCAGCGTGCCGCTGCCGCCCGCGCCGCCCGCGCCGCCCGCCGACCGACCGCTCGCCGACCGCGTGGGGGTCGATCGATCGCACCGCGATCTGCTGCTCGCGCTCACGGGGGAAGATCCGGCCGAGCTCATCGACCCGCTCTTCATCCGGCTCCTCGGCGCCTACCTCGACGAGGGCGTCGCGCACTGGGCGATGCCAGACCGCGCGCGGGGGCTCTTTCGCGCGTTCCGCGGCCTCGTGCTGGAGGGATCGACGCCGGCCGGCGCGCACCTCGCCGGGCTCGGCGCGGAGCTCCGCCGGCTCGGCGCGAGCGCGCCGCCCGCCGCCATCGTCGTCGCCGCCCTGCGCGAGCTCGGCGTCGCGGAGGACCGATGGGAAGGCTACGTGACGCGCGTTCTGCTCGAGCTGCCGGGCTGGGCGGGCTTGATCCACCGCCTCGAGCACACCCCGGGCGACCGGCCGCAGGGCTCGCCGCCCGCGTCGCTGCTCGAGTACCTCGCGGTGCGCCTGACCCTCGCCCGGTACGCCCTGCGCGACGTGGCGCGCCGGAGGCTCGGGTTCGAGGGGCCGCTCGCGGGGCTCGTCGAGCACGCCCGGCGCGCCGCGAGGCACGCCGAGCCGCCGCGACGCTCGCCCGATTGCGATCGGCCGTTCCGCCTGTTCCAGCTCGCGCAGCTCGCGGGGCTCTCGGTCGCAGAGATCCAGCCGCTCCCGGCGGCGGACCGCATCTGGGCGCTCGAGGCGCTCGAGGCGCTCGACGAGGTGGCGCGGCGGCGCCTCCTGCACGAGGCCTACGAGCGTCACCACCGGGTCGAGGTGCTGCACGGCATCGCGGCGAACCTGCGGCGCCCGGCGGACGAGCGCGCGGTCGTGGATCCTCGGTTCCAGGTCGTGCTCTGCATCGACGATCGCTGCGAGGGCCTCCGGCGGCATTTCGAGGAGCTCTCGCCGCGGCACGAGACCCTCGGCTTCGCCGGGTTCTTCGGCGTGCCGATCCGGTACCGCGGGCTCGACGACGCCGGCCACGTGAGCCTGTGCCCCGTCGGCGTCGAGCCGGCGCACGAGATCGTCGAGCGGCCCCGCGAGGAGGACGGCGGGCTGCTCCGGAAGGGGCGCCGCAGGCGCTGGGCGCGCCTCGTCCATGCGCTCGGGCACGGGACGCGGACCCTCTCGCGCGGCCTCTTGCTCACGCCGACCCTCGGGCTGCTCTCCACGATCCCGCTCGTCGGGCGCATCCTCTTCCCGAGGGGGGCCGCGCGGCTGCGCCGCGCGCTCGAGCGCCGCCTCCTGCCGGCGGTGCCGACCCACCTCCGCAGCCCGCACGAGGACGGGGAGCCGGCCGGCAGCGGAGGGGCGCCGTTCACGGCCTCCGAGAAGGCCGCCAGGGTGGCGGCGACGCTCGAGAGCATGGGGCTCACCCGGGGCTTCGCGCCGATCGTGGCGGTGCTCGGCCACGGCGCGGCCAGCGTGAACAACCCGCACCAGTCCGCGTACGACTGCGGCGCGTGCGGCGGCCGGCACGGCGGCCCGAACGCGCGGCTGTTCGCCGCCATGGCCAACGACCGGGAGGTGCGCGCGCTCCTGGCCGCGCGCGGCATCGACATCCCGGACCGGACCTTCTTCCTCGGCGGGATGAACAACACGACGACGGAGGAGATCGTCTTCTACGACGAGCACCTCGCGCCGGCGTCGCACCGCGGCGAGATCGCGGCGCTCATCGACGCCCTCGGCGAGGCGCGCAAGCGCCACGCGCACGAGCGCTGCCGTCGCTTCGCGTCGGCCTCGGAGCGCCTGAGCCCCGAGCGGGCGCTCGCGCACGTCGAGGCGCGCGCCGTGGACCTCAGCGAGGCCCGGCCCGAGCTCGGCCACGCCACGAACGCCGTCTGCGTGGTCGGCCACCGCCAGCTCACCCGCGGGCTGTTCCTCGACCGCCGGGCGTTCCTCGTCTCGTACGACCCGGACCAGGACCCCTCCGGCGCGATCCTCGAGCGCGTCCTGCTCTCCGCCGGCCCTGTCGGGGCGGGGATCAACCTCGAGTACTACTTCTCCCGCGTCGACAACCTCCGCTACGGCGCCGGGACCAAGCTCCCGCACAACCTCGCCTCGCTGCTCGGCGTCATGGACGGCTCGCTGAGCGATCTGCGCACCGGCCTGCCCAAGCAGATGATCGAGATCCACGAGCCGGTGCGCCTGCTCGTCATCGTGGAGGCGAGCACGGAGACGGCCGCGGCGATCTGCGCGCGGCAGCCCTCGCTCCGCGAGCTCATCTTCAACGGCTGGATCCAGCTCGTCTGCGTCGATCCGGCGACGGGCCAGATCGCGCACCTCGCCCGCGGCGCCTTCGCGCCGTTCACGCCCCCGGAGCGCCCTCTGCCCACGGTCCAGCGGTCCGCCGACTGGTACGCGGGCCAGCGCGGCTTCCTCCCGCCCGCCATCGTCCACGCCGCCGCCGCGCCTCCGCGGCCCTCGCCGGAGATCGCTTCCCATGCTGCCTGACCTCCTCCTCGGCAAGCTCGCCGCGGTCGCCGTGCTCTCGCCGGCGCTCGCGTTCGCCGCGCTCGGCGCCTACCTGCTCCTGCTGCGCACGCCGGGCGAGCGCGTCGTGTCGGGCGTCGTGCTGTCGGCCCTCTCGCTCTCGCTCGCCGCCTCGCTCGTCGTCTGGGGCTCGTCGATCATGGCGCCCCACGCCTTCCTCTCGGTGGAGCTCGGGCGCTGGTTCGAGGCCTCGGGCTACTCGTTCGACATCGTCCTGCTCGTCGACCGGCTGTCGACGACGATGATGGTGCTCGTCTCGCTCATCGCGCTCATCGCCGGCAGGTTCTCGGTCGCGTACCTGCATCGCGAGGCGGGGTTCGCGCGGTTCTTCCTGCTCCTCGCCCTGTTCTCGACGGGCATGCTGGCGCTCGTGTCCGCGGGGAGCATCGACCTGCTCTTCGCCGGCTGGGAGCTCGTCGGCGCGACGAGCGTGCTCCTCGTGGCCTTCTTCCACGAGCGCGCGGCGCCGGCGCGGGCGGCGCTGCGCGTCTACATCACCTACCGGCTCTGCGACGTGGGGCTGCTCGTGGCCCTGGTGCTGATGCACGAGATCTCGGGCTCCTCCCATTTCGCCGAGGTGTTCGGCGGCGCCGCGTGGCCCGGGCCCGCCGCCGCGATCAGCGCCTCCGCCGCCACGGCGCTCGCGCTGTGCCTGTTCCTCGCCGCGATGGGCAAGAGCGCGCTGTTCCCCGTCGGCAGCTGGCTTCCGCGCGCGATGGAGGGGCCGACGCCGTCGAGCGCGCTCTTCTACGGGGCGATCTCGATCCACGCGGGCGTGTACTTGATGCTGCGCGCGGCCCCGCTGCTCGAGCGCTCGCCCGTGGCGAGCGCGGCGGTGGCCGGCGTCGGGGCGCTCACGGCCGCCTACGGGACGCTCGTGGGCCGGGCGCAGCCGGACGTGAAGAGCGCGCTCGCGTACGCGACGATGTCGCAGGTCGGGATCATGTTCGTGGAGATCGGGCTCGGGTACTACCGGCTCGCGCTTGTGCACCTCTTCGCGCACGCGTGCCTGCGGTGCCTGCAGATGCTGCGCGCGCCCTCGGCGCTCCGCGACGCGCAGGAGATCCGGGCCGCGCACGCCGGCGAGCCGCTGCCGCACCTCGGGATCGCCGCCCGCGTGCTGCCGGCGTCGCTCGTGCGGCGCGTGTACTGGCTCTCCCTCGAGCGCTTCCACCTGGAGGCGCTGCAGCAGCGGCTCATCGCCGCGCCGCTCATGCGCCTCGGGCAGGCGATCGACGGCTTCGAGCGCCGCTGGGTCGCGGCGCTGAGCGGCCTCGCCGAGCGCGAGGCGGGCGACGCGGACGAGGCGGGCGCTCGCGGCGAGCGCGCGGGCGCGGGGGCCTCGGCGCCCAGCGCGAAGGGGGCGCGCTCATGAGCATGTTCCTGCTCCTCTCGGCGACCGTGCTCGCGCCCGCGCTCGCCGCGCTGGCCGTCTCCCGCGCGCGCAGCGACGAGGCCGCGCGCCGCGTGGCCCTCGCCGGCGCCGCGCTCACCCTGGGGCTCTCGCTCGTGTCGCTCGCGCTGTTCCACGCCGCCGGCGGCGTCGCGGTCGACGCGATCGGCCCCGCGGTGCCGCTCCTCGGCGTGCGCCTCCGCCTCGGCCTCGACGGCTTCACCGCCACCCTGTTCCCGCTGCTCGGCTTCATGCTGCTCGCCCTGATCGCCGCGGGGCCGCGCGCCGCGCTCGAGCGGCAGAACCTCACGGCGCTGCTCACCACGGGCAGCGCCATCCTCGGCGTCTACTGCGCCTCCGACCTCGCGTTGCTCGCGGTGGCGTGGGTCGCCGCGTTCCTGCCGGGCGCGCGCCTGATCGCCAGGAGGGGCGCGGCCGACAAGCTCCTGCGGCGCACCTACCGCATCTTCCTGATCGGCGGCACGGCGCCGCTCGTCGTCGCGCTCGGCATCATGGCCGCGCTCGCCGCGCGCCGCGGCGTGGCGCTGCCGTTCGACCTCCAGGAGGTCGCCCGCGCCGGCATCCCCGAGGAATGGCAGTCGCCGCTGTTCGCGCTCGTCGGCATCTCGGTGCTGATGCGCATGGCCGCCGTGCCGTTCCACGGCTGGCTGCCCGTGCTGCTCGAGCGGGGGCCGCTCGGCGTGACCGTCCTGCTCGCCGAGATGCAGGTCGGCCTGTGCGTCCTCGTGCGCGTCGTGGCGCCGCTCCTGCCGGAGAGCTGCGCCGAGGACATGCCGATCCTCGCCGCGCTGGGGCTCTTCAGCGCCCTGCACGGCGCGATCCTGGCGCTCACGCAGACGGATCTCCGCCGGATGATCGGCTACCTCGTGGCGAGCCAGAAGGGGCTCGTTCTCCTCGGGATCGCGTCGATGAACCCGCAGAGCCTGAGCGGCGCGTTGCTCCAGAGCTTCGCGCTGTCGATCGCCGTCACCGGGGTGACGATGGTCGTCTGGGCGATCGAGGCGCGCACGGGCACGGCGGACATGGCGGAGCTCGGCGGCCTCGTGGCGAAGACGCCGCGCATGGCCGCCTTCTTCTTGCTGCTCGCGTGCGCGACGATCGGGTTCCCGGGGGCGCTGACGTTCATCGGCGAGGATCTCCTCCTGCACGGGATCCTGCACGTGCACCCGGTGCTCGCGGTGCTGATGCTCGGGGCGACGGCGCTCAACGGGATCACGATGTTCCGCGCGTTCCAGCGCACCTTCCTGGGCCCGATCCCGCGCGGCCGGGCGAGCGGCGCGGCGATCTCCGCGCTCCTGTTCCGCGAGCGGGCCGTCTTGCTGTCGATCCTGGCGCTGACCGTGGCCCTGGGCGTCGCGCCGTCGCGGCTGCTCGCGCTGCACGAGCCGGTGGTGAAGCGGGTCCTCGGGCGCAGCGCTCAGGAGGCCGACGTCGCTCGGCTGGAGCGGATCTCGAGCGTGGGGATGTCGCCCTGAGCGCCCGCGGCGGCCCCCTGCGCCGCGGTCGCGCGGCCGAGGATCTCGAAGACCTCGACGGGCCCCGTGGCGCCCACGAAGGCGCGCTGCCCGCGCGGCGCGCACTGAAAGCCGGCGGCCTTGGCGTGGACGTCTCCGCTCACGAGGATCTGATTCCGCTCGGCCGCGGCCTGTAGCTGGGCGGCGACGCTCACGACCTCGCCGAGCACCGTGCAGTCGAGCCGGCGGCAGGACCTCGAGCCGACCTCGGCGATGATGAGCTCGCCTGTCGCCACGCCGATGGAGATGCCGGGGACGAAGGCCGACGTCTCCCCGGCGCGGCGCGCCAGCGTCTCGAGCTGCGCGCGCACGACAAGGCAGGCGTCGAGCGCGCGCGCGACGTGATCGGGGCCGCGGAAGAGGGCCATGACGCAGTCGCCCAGGAACCTGTCGACCATCCCACCCCGCATCGAGAGCTCGAGCGCGATGACATCGAGGTTCGCGTTCAGCATCCGCACCGTCTCCTCCGCGCGCTTGCCCCGGACCGCGTCGTGGAAGCCGGCCAGATCGAGGAAGGCGACGGTGCCCTCGGCGACCTCGCACGCCCCGAAGCCGTCGGGGCTGCGGAGCCGCTCGACGGCGAGCGGGCTCGCGAACGTGCGCAGGAGGTCGTTCTCCCGGTTCGAGCGGCTGTTGTCGCGCAGCTCGCGCACCTGCTTCAGCGTCTTCTCGATCGTGAGCTCGAGATCGTTGAGCGCGATGGGCTTCACCAGGAAATCGAACGCGCCCCGGTTCATGGCGGTGCGGATGTTCTGCATGTCGCCATAGGCGGACACGACCACCGCCCGCGCGTGCGGGGTCACATCGCCGATGTGGGCGAGCAGCGTGAGACCATCCATGCGGGGCATGTTGATGTCGGTGAGGATGACGTCGATGTCGGGGTGGCTGCGGAGCGCGGCGAGGGCGCCCTCGCCGTCCTCGGCGAAGACGAAGTTGTAGATGCCCTCGCGGATCTGGCGACGAAAGCACTGCTTGATGAGGGTGGAGACGTCAGGCTCGTCGTCGGCGATCAGGATCTTGGCCGGGCGCCGCTCGTTGCCGGCGGCGAGCGCGGCGAACGCGGCCGCCATCTCGCGCGCCGACCGGAAGCGCTGGGTCGGGTCCTTGGCCAGCGCGCGCTCGAAGAACCGGTCGAGCTCTGGCGACAGCTCGGGGACGAGGCTCGACGGAGGAGGGAAGGGCTCCGTGCAGATGCCCATGACCAGGGCGGCGAGCGTCTGCGCCGCGAACGGCAGCTCGCCGGTGAGCGCGCAGTAGGCGAGGACGCCCAGCGACCAGAGGTCGCTCCGGTGGTCCACGAGGGAGCCGCGCATCTGCTCCGGGCTCATGTACGTCGGCGTGCCGATGAGGCCGCCGCCGCCGGTGAGGCGCAGATCGTCGGTCCTCGACAGCATGGTGACCACGCCGAAGTCGAGGAGCTTCACGACCTCATCGGCCTCGGTCCGGGCGAGGAAGACGTTCCCGGGCTTCAGGTCGCGGTGCACGATGCCCGCCGCGTGCGCGGCCGCGAGGCCCCGCGCCGCCTGCGTCACGATCGACGCGACCGCCCGGAGCGGGAGCCGCCTCACGTGATCGAGGCGGCGCTGGAGATCCTCGCCCTCGAGCAGCTCCATCGCGATGTACGGCCGCTCCTCGTCGATCCCGCGGTCGATCCCGTAATCGTAGATGTGCACGACGTGCTGATTGCGGAGCTGCGCAATCGCCGTGGCCTCGCGCTCGAAGCGGGCGCGCGACTCCGGCGACTGCACGTGTTCGGCGCTCATCAGCTTGAGCGCGACGCGCCGCTGGAGGCGCAAGTCCTCCGTCTCCCAGATCTGCCCCATGCCGCCGCCGCCGATATGCCGTATCAGCATGTACTTCTCGGCGATGATGGGTTCTGCCATGGCGGGCCGCATGTTACAGCCGTGGCATACGGGCGTCAATGGAGCAGCGCGCGCGCTGCCCTGCAGCCTTCATCTTCCATTGCGCTCCATTGCGCTCCATTCCGCTCCATTGCGCTCGGCGCGGGAAGATCGCTGTAGCGTCCGCGCGGTGGTCCGGTCAGGGCGCCTACACAGCGCCGAGCTCCGGGCCGGGCACGCGCTTCGGGAGCGTCACGATGAACTCGGTGAACTCCCCTTCTTCCGTCTCGAAGGTCAGGGTGCCCCCGGTGCCCTCGACGACGATGTTATGACAGATCGAGAGCCCGAGCCCCGTGCCCTCGCCCGGCGGCTTCGTCGTGAAGAAGGGGTTCATGATCCTGTCCCGGATCGCCGCCGGGATGCCGACGCCGTTGTCATGGACACGCAGCTCGACACGATCGCCGAGATCGCGTGTCGTGACCCGGATACGGGGGGAGGACTCCTGTCCGCGCGCCGGGTCTCTCCGCCGCACGGCGTAGCAGGCGTTGTCGACGAGGTTGATGACCACGCGGCTGATCTCCTGGGGGACGAGGCTCACCTGGCCGATGGAAGGGGAGAGGTCGAGCTCGATCGCGATCTCGGCCGACGAGGCGCGCGCGCGGGCGCCGTGATAACCGATGTTGACGTAGGTCGTCACGAGCGTGTTGAAGTCGACCTCCTGGCGCTCTCCGCGCTCACCCCGCGAGTGGTCGAGCATCGAGCGGATGATGCCCTCCATGCGCTGGCCGTGCTCGCCGATCTTCTTCACGCTGCTCGTCAGGTCGCCGAGCGCCTCGGTGAGGTACTCTTCGCGGCCGTCGTCGAGCCCCCGGGCGAGGGTCGATATGTCACCGCCGATGTCGTCGATGAGGCGGGCCGAGAGCTCGGCGAAGTTGTTGACGAAGTTGAGCGGATTCCGGAGCTCGTGGGCGATGCCGGCCGTGAGCGAGCCGAGCGAGGCGAGCCGGTCTTGCACGATCATGCGGTCCTGGGCCTCGCGCAGGCGCTTCAGGGTGGCCGCGAGCTCCTCGTTCTTCACCTGCAGCTCTCTTGTGCGCGCCTGGACCCGTTGCTCCAGGGTGTTGTAGAGCGCGGCGTTCTCGAGCGAGATGACCGCCTGCGTCGAGAGCATCTGCAGGATGCGCATGCGGGCCGGGGTGAAGGCGCCTTTGACCAGGCTGTTCTCGAGGTAGACGATGCCGCGCCGGCCTCCCGGGCGGCCGAGCGGGAAGCAGAGCACCGAGCCGACCGCGTGCTCGGCGATGTGGGGGTCGCGCCCGAAGCGGGGGTTCGCGGCGGCGTCGTCGAGCACGACGCTCTCCTGCGTGCGCGCGACGTAATAGACGATCGAGGTGGGCAGACCCCGGCGCCCCCGGGGCGCGAGATCGGCTATCGGGATCGACCGGAGGACCTTGGCGTCCTCATCGACGGACTTCTCGCCCTCCACCACCCACTGGCCGCCTTGCTCGAGGAGCAGGTACCCGACATCGGCGCCGCTCGTCTCCAGGAGGATCTGCATCAGCCGGGCGAGGAGGCGGTCGAGCTCGATCTCGCGCGAGAGGTCCTGCGAGGCGTTGAGGACGCTGATCAGGTCGAGGACGCTGAAATCGAGCTCGCGACCGGCCGTCTCCGAGAACTTCGAGGCCGCGAGGATGCCGGAGGCGACGTGCGGCACGAGCCCCGGGTGCTGCTTCTCCAGCGCCTTCGCCTTGGCGACCGCGCCCCAGCGCAGGTAGCCCTCGTGCGCGTCGCGCAGGTGCTGCCGCGCGAGCTTCTGGTCGCCCCGCGCGAGGTAGAAGCGCCCGGCGAGCTCGTGGGCGATGGCCGCCTCGTGCTGGTAGCCGCTCTTCACCGCGAGCTCCGCGCCGCGCTCGAAGGCGTCGCGGGCGGCGTCGTCCTGGCCGAGCACACGCGCGCGCTCGGCGCGGATGAGGAGCAGCTTGTGCTCGTAGGTGGCCGGGCAGTGCTCGCGCCACGTCTCGAGCTTGGCGATGTTCCGCTCCACGAGCGCGCCGATGCGCTCGCGCGCGGGCTCGTCGGCGTGGTCGTGGACCGCGAGGTGGGCGAGCGACTCGAGCAGCATCCACGGGGCGGCCGACGTCGACCGCTCGACGATGGCGGCGTAGGGCGCGGCGGCCTCCGCGGTCGCCGCGGCCTGCTCGTGCTCGCCGAACACGTAGCAGAGCAGCGTCTTGCAGAAATGGTAGTTGAACATCGCCCCGATGTCGCCGGCCGCGCGCTGCTGCGGGACCCGCTCGGCCTCGACGTACACGGGGCCGGCGAGCACGACCTGATCGGAGGACTTGCCGCGCAGGTCGTGCACGGTCTGCTGGTAGATCTGCATCCAGCCGAGGACCATGGTTTGGTGGAGCTTCGCGATCCCGTGCGCGTACTGCTCCATGTCGGCGGCGAGCGTCCCGAGGTCGACGCCGGCGAGCAGCCGCGTCATGCAGACCGTCACCCCCGCGTTGGCGGCCTGGTACGGCGTGCCGGCCTCCAGCGCGAAGCGATAGGCGTCCGAGAACAGCGGCGAGAGCTCGTGGAGCGGCGTCTTCACGTGAATGACCATGAAGCCGCTATAGAGATAGGTGTGCGCGCGAGACCCCTTGTCGCTCAACCGATCTGCGAGCCGCAGCGCCAGCCGGCCGAAGCGGTAGGCCCGATCGAGCTCGTCCCGGGAGAGGAGGAGGAAGCCGTAGTAGGCGTACCCGAAGGGGGATTGCGGCGCGCCCCCGCAGCGCAGCGACATCCGGACGAGCCGGCAGACCGCGATCGAGAGCAGCCTCGCCCCCGTGATCACGGCGATGTTGATCACGTGGTTGAGGAGGGCCATCCTCGCCAGGTCCGCCGGATCGCTGCACTCCGGCAGCTCGGCGAGCTCCTCGACCGGCCGGTCGCCGAGCGCCTCCGCCGTCAGGGCGAGCTCCCGCTCGACGTCCTCGGCAGCCGCGCTCTTCGGCATCTCGACGCCGAGCCGCCCGAGCGCCTCGAGGTATACCCGCATCGCGTCGGCGAGCCGCTGCTGCGAGTAGAGGGCGTGCCCCTCCAGGTCGAGGAGCTTCACCTCGTCGAGCGCGCTCGCGGCCCTCGGCCGGACGACCTCGCACAGCGTCTGCGTCGCCTCGAAGTCGCCCAGGGAGAACGCGGCCTCGGCCGCGGCGAGGTGGATGTCGCGGGCGAGCTCGTAGTGCGCGCTCCAGTCCTGGGCGCCGAGGAGCGCGATGCCCGCCTGACCGTAGACCTGCGCCTGCTGCCCCGCGCCGGCCTGGAGCGCCCTCCGCGCCGCCTGCAGATTGAGACGCGCGAGATCGATGATCTCCTCGCGCTGCTCGATCGCCGCTCGCCCCTGGTTGAGCAGCCCCACGATGTCGAACAGCCGGCCGGCCGACTCCTCCGCGCTCGAGCGCCCGAGGAGCCTCCTGCCGACGTCCCGGCGCAGGCGCGGCCCCGCCTCCTCGTCCAGCAGCGAGACGACGGCCTGCTGGATGCGGTCGTGCGCGAACCGACAGCGGAGGCCTGGCCCCGCCGCCCCCATCTGCACGGCGGAGCTGACCTGATCCATCGGGATCAAGAGCCCCTCTGCGGCCGCGCTCCACAGGTCGCGTCCGACCTCCTCCACCGGCCGCTCCGCCGCGATCGCGAGCGTGCCGAGGTCGAACATACCGCCGAGGCAGCCCGCCACCTTGAGCAGGTCCTGCGCCGCGGGCGAGAGCTTCCGCACGCGGGCCACCATGAGCTCGACGACGTTGTCGGTGATCCCGCGCTGCCGGATGCGGTCCAGGTCCCACCGGAAGCCGTCGGCGCTGCGCTCGATCAGCCCATCGGCGTACAGCGAGCTCAGGAACGCGCGCACGAAGAACGGATTGCCCGCGGTGCGCGAGAGCAGGAGATCGGCGAGCGGGGCGGCCTCCTCGGGCGAGGCGCCGAGCGCGTCGCCGACCATCTCTTTCATGGGGTCGAGCCCCAGCGGCGCGAGCGAGAGCCGCTCGACGCGCGCGCCGCGCGCCGCGATCTCCCGGACCGTCAGCGAGAGGGGATGGACGTCGGTGACCTCGTTGTCCCGGTAGGAGCCGATCAAGAAGAGCGGCAGATCCTGCGCGGCGTTGAGCAGCTCCTCCAGCAGCTTCAAGGCGTCGAGGTTGGCCCACTGGAGGTCGTCGAAGAAGATGCAGAGCGGCTGCTCCGGCGTGGCGATGGCCGCGACCAGATCGCGCACCGTCTGGTTGAAGCGCTGGCGCGCCTCGGTGGGCGGCAGGACCGGCACCTCGGGCTGCGGCCCGAGCACGAGCTCGAGGCTCGGGCACGCGTCGATGAGGACCCGCGCTCCCGCTCCCAGCGCCTCGCGCACCCGCGCGCGGAACGCCGCGAGGCGGTCCTCGCTCTCGGTGAGGAGCTGCTCGACAAGCGCGTGGAGGGCCTGCGCCAGCGCGGCGTGCGGGGCGTCGTCGCGGTACTGGTCGAACTTGCCGGCGATGAAGACGCCGCGCCGCGCGGTGAGCGGGCGGTACACCTCGTGGATGAGCGCTGATTTCCCGACGCCGGAGTAGCCGGACACGAGCATGAGCACCGCGCCCTGGTCGACCCGCTCGAACGCCGCCATGAGCGCCTGGACCTCGGCGTCGCGGCCGTACAGCTTCTGCGGCAGGTGGAACCGCTCGGAGCGGTCGTGTCGCCCGATCGGGAACGGATCGACGGCGCCGTGCTGGCGGAGCCTCTCGAGGCAGCCCGCGAGGTCGGCGCGGATGCCGCGCGCGGACTGGTAGCGATCGTCGGCGCTCTTCGCCATCAGCTTGAGCACGATCTGCGCGAGGACCTCGGGGATCGCCGGGTTCGACGCCCGCGGCGAGGGAGGCTGCCGCGCGATGTGCGCGTGCACCAGCTCGAGCACGTCGTCCGCCGTGAAGGGGAGACGGCCGGTGAGCAGCTCGTAAAGGCTCACCCCGAGCGAGTAGTAGTCTGTCCGGTAGTCGACAGACCGGTTCATCCGGCCCGTCTGCTCTGGAGACATGTACGCCAGCGTGCCTTTGAGGCCTCCGGGGCTCGTGAACGACGTCGACTCCTGCGGGAGCACCGAGGCGAGGCCGAAATCGATCACCTTCACCCGCCCGTCGGCCGGGTTCATCACGATGTTGGAGAGGTTGAGATCGCGGTGGACGACGCGGCGCTGGTGGATCGCCTCGAGGACACACACCACGTCGATGGCCAGCGCGAGCGTCCGATCGAGCGAGAGCGTCCCGGCGGCGTTCATCGCCTTGAGCGAGGTGCCGCCGAAGTCCTCGATCAAGAGGGCATATCGCCCGCCGTCCTCCTCGACGCCGTGGCTGCGCACGACGCCGTCGACGTCCTTGAGATCGCTCAGGATCGCGTGCTCGTGGCGGAGCGACGCGATCTGCGCCTGCGACGGATTCTGCTCCTTCAGGACCTTGAGCACCAGAGGGAGCCCGTCCGAACGCCGCCTCGCACGGTAGGCGGTCGAGCGGGCGCCCTCCCGGAGCCGCTCGATGATCTCACAGCCGCAGATGTCCATCATCCTTCTCCACCACGACGGGTTAGGCGACCCTCTCCCTGCTCAGCGCCGCGCGCGACCGCCGCCGGGGAGGCGATGGCCGGCCCGCGACCCCTGCGCCTCTCGGCCCGGGGGGTCGGGATCCTCGTCGGGGTCGGGACCCGGGTCACCGATCCAGGCGCATCGGCTCCACGCCCCGCCCGCGATCTCGGCCTGCGCATCGGGCGAGCGCGATCGCGCGAGCGCGGCGCGCTCCTCGTCCGTGAGCGCCGCGTCCTGCCCGCCGGCCGTGAACGCGGCGTGCTCGAAGGGGTCGACGCTCAGCTCGGTGAGCCGCTTGAAAAGACGATCCATGAATCCTCCTCTGTCTCTCTCTCTCACTCTTTTGTGGGCTTGGCGGGGCCTGTCGTGCTGCCGTCGGCCTCCGCGCGGACAGCGCTCCACGTGGGGTCGAAGGCGATGAGCCCGATGGCCTCGACGGACAGGCGCTCGCGCGACAGCGTCTCGAGCACCTTGCCGTCGCTGCCGGGCTTGTCGAGCAGATCGAGCCCGAGGAGCATCACCTGGATCTCGGACCTGGCAAACTCGAGCTGCCTTCGCGTCTGCTGGATGACCGCCGGCGCGAGCGGGTCGCCAAGCCGCTTGAGCCCGACGGTGACGAGATAGCGCGAGACGACATCCTCCGGATCCTTCTGAAGGCCGGACGTCCCGACAGCGACCGACTGCTCGAAGTGTTCGGCGCTGTGCAGGAGCGTCGCGAGCGGGCGATCGAGCACGAGCCGCTGGTTGACGTCGAGCAGGAGCGCCTCGAGCAAGGCTTGGCGCGCCTCGTCGAAATCCTTCGGCGCCCCCTGCCTCTCGCCCGCGACGAGGCCGAGGAGGATCGCCTTGAAGGCGTGCGCCCAGGCGTAACGCCGGTTGAGCTGGCACGCCCTATCGAAGCTCTCCCTCGCCCGCTCCGCGGCGCTCTCGCCGCAGCTCGCCCTGCGCGGCGCCACGTGCGCGTCGTCCAGGCCGAGCTTCGGCGCGAGCTTCGGCATCATGTCGAGCCAGTATTTGAATGTGTACGCTGCGCCGCGGTGGGCGAAGGTCCAGGCGCTCCCCGGCGAGAGCGTGATCGCCGTATCGAAGAGCTCGACCGACCTGTCCACGAGGCTGTGCTGCTCTGCCCAGCTCTGCCCGGACATGTTGTAGATCGCGTGGGTCCTGAAGGCCTCCGCCCAGTGCCCGACGGCCCAGCCGTATTCTGGTTGCAACTTCAGCGCGGTCTCGAAATCTTCGCAGCAGCACTTCCAGTCGTCGATGGCTGCGTGGGCGGCGCCCCGGTGAGCGTAGGCCCATGCGTACTCGCCGTCGATCGCGAGCGCGTCGGTGAAGCACTGGATCGCCGTTGTGTATTCGCCGTTCGTGCGGTGCACCTCGCCTTGCTGGGCGAGGCTCTTGAGCTTCGTGCGTTCTTTGTCTGTCATGCGCTCCCTCATCAGTGCACAAGCGTTGGAGCCGCCCAGGGCGCGGTGTCGCCGTCCCAGCCGATGTGCTCCAGCACGTCCGGGTCGACGGCCGCCCGCGCGATACAGAGCCATCCCCCCCGGAACTCATGGATTCGTTCTCCATTCACTTACTGGCTCACCTCCGCGCGCGTGGGCTGAGCCCGCGCTCCTGGCGGCCGGGTCACCGCGCCGCGTGGCGCCGGTCGTCCTGGAAGGCGTGGGGGCTCTCGTCCCGGAGGTCGGAGTGGTCGGGATCCTCGTCCTCGCTCGGGTCGGGGCCGGGATCCAGGAGACCGGCGCATCGGGTCCACGCGCCTCCCGCGATCGCGGCCTGCACCTCGGGCGAACCCCGCTGTTCCAGCGCGGCCCGCTCCTCGTCGGTGCGCAGCTCATCCTGCCGGTCAGCCACCAACGCGGTCTGCTTGAAGGGGTCGATGCTCAGTTCCGTGAGCAGGTCGAAGAGATGATCCATGAATCCTCCTGTGGTTCAGTCGTTCTTGGATTGGAGCTCTCGAGTTTCGAGCGACGAGAGCGGCTTCATGTGGAGTTCGTTCCACGTGGGATCGAAGGCCACGAGCGCGATGGCCTCGACGGACAGGTTATTTCGCTCGCTCACGATGGACATGCCGCCCACCCGGCCTTCGAGCACGTCCAGTCCGTGAAGCATCGTGTCGATCTCGCTCTTGGTAGATTCGAGCACCTTCCGGGTGTGCTCGATGACCACCGGCGCGAGGGGGTCATCGAGGTGTTTGAGCCCGACGGCGATGAAGTAGCGCGAGAAGACATCCGACGGATCCTTCGCCACGCCGTTGAGCCCTGCGGCCACGGACTCACGGAAAGTCCCCGCGGAGCTCAGGGCCTTTGCGGCGGCGCGGTGGACTGGCAGCCGCTTGTCGACGTCGAGCGCGAGCGACTTGAGCAGGCAGTCGTGCGCCTCGAGAAGCCCGGGCTTCATATCGGGCTGCTCGCGCGCGATGAGCGCCAGGACGCATGCCTTGAACGCGAAGACCCACGCGTACCGCGGATTGAGCTCGCTGGCCTTGTCGAGGTCCCGCAGCGCTCGCGACGCGGCGTCGCTGCCGCTCTGCGCCTCCGGCGCCGGGCGGTTGTCCAGCTCCAGGGCCGGCACCAGCCTGGGCATCACCTCGAGCCAGTACTTGTACATGTACGCCGCGCCCCGGTGGGCGAAGGTCCAGGCGCTCCCCGGCGACAGCTCGGCAGCTCGCTCGAGGAGCTCGATCCCGCGGTCGATGACCGCGTGCTGCTCGCGCCAGTCCGGGGGCGTGTCGGCCCTGCCCAGCCTGTAGCTAGCATGCATCCGATGAGCTTCCCCCCAGCGCGCGTACGCCCACCCGTAATCGGGCTTCAGCTTCAACGCCGCCTCGAAATCCTCGCAGCAGCGCTTCCAGTCGTCGATCGCCGCGCGCGCAGCGCCCCGGTGAGCGTAGGCCCACGCGTACTCGCTGTCGATCGCGATCGCCTCGGTGAAGAGCTGGATCGCCGCGGTGTACTCGCCGTTCCTGCGGTGCACCTCGCCTTGCTGAGCGAGGCTCTTGCGCATCGTGCGTTCTTTGTCTGTCATGCGCTCCCTCATCAGTGCACAAGCGTTGAATTCACCCCGGCTCCGGCGCCGCCGTCCCAGCCGATGCGCTCCAGCACGTCCGGGTCGACGGCCGCCCGCGCGATCGGCGGCACGTACAGCGTCGAGATGTCGTCCACCCGCGCCGCCGCGAGCGCCGAGAGCGCCACCCGGTCCAGCCGAGGCGAGGTCAGCGCGTGCGCGGCCGCCTCGTAGATCACCGCCTCGTGGGCGGCCGGGTAGGTCTGGCCCAGGCGCTCGACGAGGGCCTCCAGCCCGCGGCGGATGCGCGCGGCGTCCGAGGGGTCGAAGACGCCGGCGTTGCCGACGCCGCCGATCTGGCACAGCACGAGCGGCGTCCGGGCATCGATCTCCCGCCCCCGGATGAGGAAATCGGTCGCCTCGAAGAGCTGGAGCCCGTCGCGGCCAGGGTCCAGCCCGAGATCGGCGAAGAGGCAGTCGATGGACGAGACGCCGGGCAGCATCCGGGCCGAGAACCCCTCGTCGCGCGCCTGCCGGACCGCCTCGTGCGCCGCGCTCGCGAGCACGCCCGGGTGCCCGTAGAACACCGCGCAGACCTTGAGCCCCTTGCGCACCTCGGCGAGGATACGCTCGACCATCTCGGCGTAGATCGACCGTCGCGGCGTCTTGCCCTGTCCGTAGGGCAGCGACTCGGCCGCCGGGTTCAGGCTGCGCACCCAGCGCGCCGCCCACGGGTCGGCGACCGCGAAGAGCACGCGATCCGCGCGCTGGATGGCGCGCTGGGCTGCGAGGGTCGTCTGGCCGGCCCACTGGATGCCGATTCCCACGACGACGAGAGATCCATTGGTTGACATGCGCTCTGCCCTGTGCCGGCGTCCACGCGTCGGCCGAAGGGGCGAGCCATCGTCGTTCCCCCGGGCCCCATGACTTCTTTTTCTCCCTAACGTGACATCGACCCGGGATCAATCGAACGTGCGCCGGCGCCTCGGGCGCGCTCCGCCCGGCCTGCGCGCGGCGCTGTCCTCGGGCGCGCTCGCCCCGAGCTTGCCCGCTCCGCGACCCGCATCGTCATCGTCCGCGCGGTACGGCCGCGACGGCGACCGACGTCACGGGGGCGCATCGCCGGCGCGCATCGCCGGCGCACCGTTTGCCCCGGGGCGCACCTGGTGCGCGCGGCCGCGCTGCGGCGGCCAGGCTCAGGAAGAATCGATGCAGCCTGGCGGGCGCATTTCGGCCAGAATCGTGATCGAGGGCGGGCAGGGCCTGCACCTTGCAAACCCGCTCGACCCAGAGAATCAGGAGGGTACGCCAGTGTCCGTAGCAGCCAGCCAGAGCATCCAGAACTCGGTCCACTCCGAGCCGCCGCCGCCGATCTCGATCCCCGGGCTGCGATCGTCGATCGCCAACGAGAAGCTGCGGCAGTGGATCTCGGAGGTCGTCGCGCTCTGCCAGCCGGACAACGTGCACGTGTGCGACGGCTCGAAGGAGGAGTACGACGCGCTCTGCGACCAGATGGTCAAGGCGGGCACGCTCATCCGCCTGAACCCGGAGAAGCGCCCGGACAGCTACCTCGCGCGCTCGGACCCGAGCGACGTCGCGCGGGTCGAGGACCGCACGTTCATCTGCAGCCGGCGCAAGCAGGACGCCGGCCCCACGAACAACTGGGCCGAGCCGCAGAAGATGAAGGCCACGCTGCGCCAGCTCTTCGCCGGGTCGATGCGGGGCCGGACGCTCTACGTCATCCCGTTCAGCATGGGCCCCGTCGGCTCGCCCTACGCGCACATCGGCGTGGAGCTCAGCGACTCGCCGTACGTCGCCGCGAGCATGCGGATCATGACGCGCATGGGGCGCAAGGTGCTCGATGCGCTCGGCGACGGCGATTTCGTCCCGTGTCTGCACTCGGTCGGCATGCCGCTCGCTCCGGGGCAGGCCGACGTGCCGTGGCCGTGCAACGCGGAGCACAAGTACATCGTCCACTTCCCGGGCGAGCGGCAGATCTGGTCGTTCGGGAGCGGCTATGGCGGCAATGCGCTGCTCGGCAAGAAGTGCTTTGCGCTGCGCATCGCCTCGGTGCTCGGCCGGGAGCAGGGGTGGCTGGCCGAGCACATGCTGATCCTGGGGGTCGAGTCGCCGAAGGGCGAGAAGACGTATGTCGCCGCGGCGTTCCCGAGCGCGTGCGGCAAGACGAACTTCGCGATGCTCATCCCGCCGAAGGCGTTCGCGGGCTGGAAGGTGACGACGGTCGGCGACGACATCGCCTGGATGAAGCCCGGGCGGGACGGGAAGCTCTACGCGATCAACCCCGAGGCGGGGTATTTCGGCGTGGCGCCGGGGACGTCGGAGAAGTCGAACGCGAACGCGATGGCGACCATCCGGAAGGGGACGATCTTCACGAACGTGGGGCTCACGCCGGACGGCGACGTCTGGTGGGAGGGGATGACGGACGAGCCGCCGCCGGAGCTCATCGACTGGCAGGGGAAGCCCTGGACCCCGGACAGCGGGCGCAAGGCGGCCCACCCGAACGCGCGCTTCACGACCCCTGCGTCGCAGTGTCCCTCGATCGATCCGCGCTGGGACGACCCGAGCGGGGTGCCCATCAGCGCGATCATCTTCGGCGGGCGGCGGGCGACGACGGTGCCGCTCGTGTACCAGTCGTTCAACTGGGGCTTCGGCGTTTACATGGCGGCGACGATCGGCTCGGAGATGACGGCGGCGGCGGGCGGCACCATCGGCCAGGTCCGCCGCGACCCGATGGCGATGCTGCCGTTCTGTGGCTACCACATGGGCGATTACTTCAACCACTGGCTGCAGATGGGGCGTCAGATCGTCAATCCGCCCCGCATCTTCTCGGTGAACTGGTTCCGCAAGGACGATCAGGGCAACTTCCTCTGGCCGGGCTTCGGCGAGAACATGCGTGTCCTCAAGTGGATCGTCGATCGCGTGCACGGCCGCGGCTTCGCCGAGGAGAGCCCGCTCGGCTGGATGCCGCGCTACGAGGACATCGAGTGGCGGGGCATGGATCGCTTCTCGAAGGAGCGGTTCTACCAGCTGATGGCGGTCGACAGAGAGGCGTGGAAGGTCGAGTTCGGCTCGCACGGTGAGCTCTTCGAGCGGCTCTACGACCGGCTGCCCAAGGAGTTCTTGCTGATGCGCGAGCTGCTCCTGTCGCAGCTCTGGCGCTCGCCGGAGCGGTGGGAGCTCGCGCCCGAGCGCTACCTCGACGAGCACGACGAGGACGGCGACGAGGGCGAGGCGAGCGCCTAGGGCTCGGGATTGCAGCCCGGACCCCTCCGCGAGGCGCGCGGACTCGGGTGCTCCTGTGCCGGCGACGATCGCCATGGTATGCCAAGCCGCCGGGCGCCAGCGCTTCACGGAGGCTCTCCCCCATGGAAATGAGCATTGCCTCCCGGTACGCGATCACCGAGACCCTCCACGCGGGCCAGGTGACCAGCCTGCTGCGCGCGGTCCGGAGCGCCGATGGCCTCCCGGTGATCCTGAAGGTCCTCGACCCGAGGCGGAGCCGCCCGCGCGACGTCGAGCGCCTGAAGAACGAGTACGCGATCGGCAAGATGCTGAGCCACGAGGCCATCGTGACGCCGCTGGCGCTCGAGACGCACGAGGGGCTGCCAGCGCTCGTCATCGAGGATTTCGGCGGCGAGCCGCTCGACCGCTGCCTCGACGGCCCGATGGAGGTCGACCGGTTCCTCGAGCTCTCGGTTCGTATCGCGGCCAGCGTGGCGGAGCTCCACGAGCGGAACATCCTTCACAAGGATCTCAAGCCCGAGAGCCTCCTCGTCAACGCGGCCACCGGCCAGGTAAAGCTCGCCGGCCTCGGCCTCGCGTGCTGCCTTTCCCGCCAGCAGCCGCCGGTTGGGCCGCCCCGGCTCATCGAGGGCTCCTTGCCGTACATGTCTCCGGAGCAGACGGGCCGGATGAACCGGGCGATCGACAGCCGCTCCGACCTCTACGCGCTCGGCGTCACGTTCTACGAGATGCTCACCGGGCGCCTGCCCTTCGAGGCGCGGGACCCGCCCGAGTGGGTGCACTGCCACGTCGCCCGGGCCCCGCAGCCGCCCTCGGCGCTCGTCCCGGAGCTGCCCGAGGTGCTCTCGGCGCTGATCCTGAAGCTCCTGGCCAAGGCGGCGGAGGATCGGTACCAGACCGCCCGCGGCCTCAAGCACGACCTCGCGCGCTGCCTCTCGCAGCGCCGGGCCACCGGCAAGATCGAGCCGTTCCCGCTGGCCGAGCGCGATGCCACCGGCCGCTTCCAGATCCCTCACAAGCTCTACGGCCGCGAGGAGGACGTGGCCGCGCTGCTGCGCGCGTTCGAGCGCGTGGCGGGCACCGGAGCCCCCGAGCTCGTCCTGGTCTCCGGCTATTCCGGTATGGGTAAGTCGGCGCTGGTCCACGAGCTCTACAGGCCGATCGTCCGGGAACGAGCCCTATTTCTCTCGGGGAAGTTCGATCAGTACAAGCGCGACATCCCTTATTCCACGCTCGTCCAGGCCTTCCGGGAGCTCGTGCTGGACACCCTCGCCGAGAGCGAGGACCGGATCGCGGCCTTCCGGCAGCGGCTGCTCGGCGCGCTAGGGGCCAACGGACAGCTGATCGTGGAGGTCATCCCCCAGGTCGAGCTCATCATCGGCCGGCAACCGCCGGTCCCCGAGCTCCCGCCGATCGAGGCGCAGCACCGGTTCCGCGTCGTGTTCCAGCGCTTCATCGGGGTGTTCGCCCGGCAGGAGCACCCCCTCGCGCTCTTCCTCGACGATCTCCAGTGGAGCGACTCGGCGAGCCTCGGGCTCCTTGGCGATCTGCTGACGCACCCGGAGACGCGCCATCTCCTGATCATCGGCGCGTACCGCGACAACGAGGTGACCCCCTCGCACCCGCTCATGCTGGCGCTCGACCCTCTGCGGAAGGAGGGCGTGAGCATCTCGCCGATCGTGCTCGGCTCGCTCTCCCGGGAGCACCTCGCCGCGCTCGTCAGCGACGCGCTGCGCTGCCGCCGCGAGGACGCCGCGCCGCTGTCGGACCTCGTCCACGAGAAGACGGCCGGCAACCCCTTCTTCGCGATCCAGTTCCTCGCCGCGCTGCACGAAGAGCGGCTGATCGACTTCGACGGGCGCGCCGGGGCCTTCCGGTGGGACGTGGTGAGGATCCGTGAAAAGGGCTTCACCGACAACGTGGTCGACCTGATGGTCGGCAAGCTCGTGCGGCTCCCTCCGCGCGTCCAGGGCGCGGTGAAGCAGCTCGCCTGTCTGGGGAACACCGCGGAGGTCGCCCACCTGGCGATGATCCGCGGCGGCTCGGAGCAAGACGCCCACGCCGATCTCTGGGACGCGGTCTGCGCGGGCCTGGTCCTGCGCTTCGACGGCGCGTACAGGTTCCTCCACGACCGGGTGCAGGAGGCCGCCTATTCGCTCATCCCCGAGGGCGAGCGGGCGGCGGTTCACCTCGAGATTGGACGGCTGCTCGCGTCGCGCACCGCGCCGGAGGAGATCGAGGAGAAGATCTTCGAGATCGTCAACCAGCTCAACCGCGGCGCTCTGCTGATCACGTCGTGGGAGGAGCGAGAGCGGTGCGCCAGGTTCAACCTCGCCGCCGGCAAGCGCGCCAAGGCGTCGGCGGCCTTCGCCTCGGCGTTGACGTATCTGGCTGCCGGCGCCGCGTTCCTGAGGAAAGACCGCTGGGAGCAGCGGTACGAGCTCGCCTTTGCGCTCGAGCTCCACCGGGCCGAGTGCGAGTACCTGACCGGGGAGCTCGGGGCGGCGGAGGAGCGGCTCTCGATGCTCTCGCGCCGCGCAGGGAACCTCGTCGACGCAGCGGCGGTCGCGTGTGTGCGCGCGGATCTCTACACGACGCTGGATCGCAGCGAGCTCGCCGTCGAGACCTGCCTCGAGGTCCTGCAGCGCGCCGGCGTCCGCTGGTCGCCGCACCCGACGGACGAGGAGGTGCAGCAGGAGTATGAGCGGCTGTGGCGGCAGCTCGGGAGCCGGCCGATCGAGGCGCTCGTCGACCTGCCGCCGATGACCGATCCGGTCATTCGCGCGATCATGGACATCCTCAACCGGGGTCAGGCGCCGGCCTTGTTCACCGACCAGAAGCTGCACAGCCTCGTCGTCGGTCGCATGGCGAACTTGAGCCTCGAGCATGGCAACAGCGACGGATCGTGCTTCGGCTATGTCCATGTTGGCGTGGTCCTCGGCGCGCGCTTCGGCGACTACCGCGCCGCGTACCGCTTCGGCAAGCTCGGCCTCGATCTGGTGGACCAGCATGGGCTCGACCGCTTCAAGGCCCGCGTCTACCTGGACTTCGGGTGCCTGGTCAATATCTGGGCGAGGCACATGCGCACGAGCCTCGAGCTGATGCAGCGCGCCTTCGACATGGCGAGCGAGACCGGTGACCTCACCTTCGCAGCCTATGCCCGCAATGCCTCGATATTGATCCTGCTCTCCAAGGGAGAGCCGCTCGGCGACGTGCAGCACGAAGCCGAGAGCGCGCTCGCGTTCGTACGGGAGGCGAGGTTCGGTCTCATCTTTGATTGCATCATCGCGCAGCTGCAGCTCGTCCGGTGCCTCCGCGGTCTGACGCCCAGCTTCTCCTCCTTCAACGACGCGAGCTTTGACGAGGCCAGGTTCGAGCAGCATCTGGAGAGCGATCCACGCCTCTCGCTGGCCGCCTGCTGGTACTGGATCTTCAGGCTCCAGGCACACTTCCACGCCGGCGACTACGACTCTGCCCTCGCCGTGGCGACGAAGGCGGAGCGGCTCCTCTGGACGATGCGGTCGTTCCTCCACGTTACCGACTACCATTTCTATGGCGCGCTCACGCGGGCGGCGCGCTGCGGGGCGGCGCCCGCGTCGAAAGGCGAGCGGCCCGAGCACCTCGCGGCGCTCGCCGCCCACCACGAGCAGCTCGAGGTCTGGGCTTCGAGCTGCCCCGAGAACTTCGGCAGCCGCGCCGCGCTCGTCGGCGCCGAGATCGCGCGCCTGGAGGGCCGGGATCTCGACGCCGAGCGCCTCTACGAGGAGGCCATCCGCTCGGCGCGCGAGAGCGGCTTCGTCCACGGCGAGGCGCTCGCCTACGAGATCGCGTCGAGGTTCTACCGGGCGCGCGGGTTCGACCTGTTTGCCGCCACGTACCTCCGCGAGGCCCGCGCCTGCTACGCGCGCTGGGGGGCGGACGGCAAGGTCAGGCTGCTCGATCAGCGGAACCCCTCCCTTTGCGACTCGAGGACGCCCGCCAAGGCCGCCACCTTCGCGGCGCGGCCCGAGGAGATCGACCTGCTCTCGGTGATCAAGGCGTCGCAGGCCATCTCCAGCGAGATCGTCCTCGACAAGCTCCTGTGCACGCTGCTCACTGCCGTCCTCGAGCAGGGCGGCGCGCAGAGAGCGTGCCTCGTCCTGGTTCAGGACCAAGGCCTCTCCATCGAGGCCGAGGCCACCGTCGGGGAGAGCGGGGCGGCGACGATCGTCCTCCCGCGCTCGACGGAGGATGTCTCCCGGCGCGTCCCCGTGTCGCTCGTCCGCTACGTCCACCGGACGAAGGAGCGCGTCATCCTGGGCAATGACGCCGCGGATGCGGGCAAGTTCTCCGGCGACGCCTGCTTCGCGCGGGGCACGCCGAGATCGGTCCTCTGCATGCCCATCCTGAGGCAGGCCGAGGTGGCGGGCCTGCTCTACCTCGAGAACAACCTCCTCGCCGGCGCGTTCACGCCGGATCGGCTCACCAGCCTCTCGCTCCTCGCCACACAGGCGGCGATCTCCCTGGAGAACGCGCGGCTGCTCGCCAAGGAGCAGGCCGAGCGGACCGCGGCCGAGGCGGCGGAGCGGCGCGCGGCCTTCCTGGCCGAGGCCGGGGAGATCCTCTCCGGGTCGCTCGATTACGCGGAGACGCTGTCGCGCATCGCGCGGCTGTCGGTGCGATCGCTCTGCGACTGGTGCGTCATCGACGTGGTGGAAGGTGGAGAGACCCGGCGGACCTCCTGGGCGCACAGAGACGCCGCGAAGGAGTCGTTGCTCGAGGAGCTACGACGGCGGTATCCCCCTGGCCGGGAATCGTCCCACCCGGCGGCCAGGGTCCTGCGGGGAGGTGCCCCGCTCCTGATCTCCGAGCTCTCCGAGGAGCGCCTCCGCAGCTGCTGCGAGGACGAGGGCCACGCGAGGCTCATCCGCGCGCTCGGGACGCGCAGCCTCATCACCGTGCCGATCGTGATGCGGGGACAGCCGCTCGGGGTGCTGAGCGTCGTCTCGTCGGCGCCGGAGCGCCGCTACGGGGAGGCCGACCTCGAGCTCGCCCAGGAAGTGGCGCGCCGGGCCGCGATCGCGATCGACAACGCGCGGCTCTACCGCGCTGCGCAGGAGGCCGTCCGCGTGCGGGATGAGTTCCTCACCGTGGCGACGCACGAGCTCAACACGCCGATGACGTCGCTCACGCTCTCGCTCGAGGCCGCTCAGCGGACCCTCCAGTCGGATCAACCCTGGGACCCGAAGGCCATCGGCAGGCAGGTCGATCGCTCCCTCCGGCAGGCAGCGCGCCTGACCCGCCTGAACAGCGAGCTCCTCGACGTGTCGCGGACCCAGGCGGATCGGCTCTCGCTCGAGATCGCGGAGGTCGACCTCGGGGTGATCGTCCGCGACGTGGCCGAGCGGTTCGAGCTGGATCTGGCGCGCGCGGGGTGCTCGGTCTCGCTGCAGGACGGCGGCCGGATCGTGGGCCTCTGGGATCGCTCCCGCATCGACCAGATCGTCACCAACCTCCTCGCCAATGCGATCAAGTTCGGCGCGGGCAAGCCCGTCGAGATCTTCGTCACGGACGAGGCCGGGACGGCGCGGCTCTCGGTCAAGGACCTCGGGATAGGCATCGATCCGGCGCGACAGGAGCAGATCTTCGAGCGCTTCGGGCGCGCCGTGTCCGAGCGGAACTACGGCGGGCTGGGGCTCGGGCTCTACATCAGCCGCAGGATCGTGGAGGCGCACGGCGGCTCGATCCACGTCGAGAGCGCGCTCGGCGCCGGCGCCACGTTCCTCGTCGAGCTCCCGTGCGCCGGGCCGCCGCGCCTCTCCGAGCCGAGCTCTCCGCCGGGCTGAGCGGCGCCGCGCGATCGGCGGGGACGGCCGCCCGTCACGCCGGCTCGTCGCGCTCGACGTCGATGTGCACGAGCACCTCGGCGTCGGGCTCGACGGCCAGGATCGCGTCGCGCGCGCGGTCGCTCCTCGCGTGCGCGCGGGCGAGGGGGAGGTCGCCGGGGAGCTCGATGTGCACGTTGACGAACAGCGTGCTCCCGGCGATCCGCGTGCGCAGCCCGTGGTGGCCGAGGAGCTCGCCGCGCGCGCGCATGGCGTCGAGCGCGGCCTCGATGGCGCCGACGCGCTCCTCGGGGGCGCTCGTGTCGATGAGGTCGCGCACGCCGAGCCGGAGGAGGGTCCCCGCCGACGTGAGGATGTAGACGGCGACCGCGATCGACAGGAGGCCGTCGATGCGGGAGAAGCCCGTGGCGTAGGTGAGGGCGACGCCGAGGAGGACCGCGACGTTCGCGGCGATGTCGGTGCGGTAGTGGACGGCGTCGGCCTGGATGGCGCTCGACCCGGTGCGCGCGGCGACGCGGCCGAGGTAGGCCACGAGCGCCGCGGTGATCAGCGCGGCGGCGGCCATGGTGCCGAGCGTGACGGCGGCGAGGCGGAGCGGCTCGGGCGAGAGCAGCCGCCGGATCCCCTCGATGAGCAGGTAGACCCCCGAGCCGCCGATGAGCAGGCCCTGACCGGCGGTCGCGAGCGTCTCGATCTTCGCGTGACCGAACGGGTGGGAGCGATCGGGCGCGGCGTGGGCGAGCTGGATGGCGAGGGCGTTCGCCGAGGAGGCGAAGAGGTCGGTGAGCGAGTCGACGGCGCTCGCGGTGACGGCCATCGAATGGCCGAGCTGGCCGGCGATGAGCTTGCCGAGGGCGAGGCCGCCCGCGGTCAGCGCCGCGATGCGCCCGGCGCGCAGCGCGGCGCGGGCGCGGGCGGCGGGGTCGGGGCGGGCGGCGGGGGCGGGCGCGCCCGCGGGCGCAGGCGCGCCCGCGGGCGCAACGCCAGGGCCGGGGAGGGCGGTGGGGTCGGGGAGGGCGCCGGGGGGGGCGGCGCGGGCGGCGTTGGGCGGTCCGCTCATCGCGGAGAGGCTACCCCGCGGCGCCCGCGCCCGTCATGCCCGCCGCGGGCAGGACGCGCCTCACCGGCCTGCGGCGGGCGCATCGTCGGACAGTCGCAGGCCCATGATCAGGTCGTCCACGAACGCCCCGCCGTCGCCACGGACGAAATCGCGGCGCGTCCCCTCGTGCGCGAACCCGAACGACCGGTAGAGCGCGATCGCCCGGGCGTTGTCGGCCCGCACGTAGAGCTCCACCCGCCGCACGCGCCCCCCGTCCGCGTCGCGGTGCGCGCGCGCCCACCCGAGCAGCCGCTCGATCAGCGCCCGGCCCACCCCGAGCCCCTGCGCCTCCGGGTGCACGCCGATCCCGAGGACCCCCACGTGGCGCACCATCCGGGGCTTGAACCGGAGGAGCGTCACCTCCCCGACGAGGCCGCCCCCCTCCAGCTCGGCGGCCAGGCACAGCGCCGAGCCGTCCTTCGCCGTGAGCCCGGCGCGCTCCCGCTGCTCGGCGTAGGCGGCCGCGTCGACGGGCAGCTCGTCCTCGTGCTTCACGATGCCGTGGCGCGCGCGCACGATCGCCCGCTCGAGGTCGAGCTGGGCAGCGGCGTCCTCCCGCGAGATCTGCCGGAGGATGCAGTGACGGCCGCCCCGGAGCGGGGCGCGGTACGGGTCGAGGTCCATGGCGGCCTCCGAGGCTAGCCGCCGCGGCGGGCCCCGCTCGAGCGGGAAATTCACGGTTCGAGCGAGGATAATCCCCGCTGCGTGATGGCGCTGACGGACGTGCCGGCGCCCGGCTGGCTCCGTCGAGCCATGCGCTCGACAGATCGAGCAGGCGCACGCTCACGTTGGCGGTGCCTCGACCTCCGCGGCCGCGTCACAGCGCCGGGGCGGGAGTGGACGGGCGTGCACGTGAGCGTGGGCATCGCTGCTCGTCGGCGCCTGCGAGGTGCAGCGCGGAACTGCCGGGCCTCAGCCGTGGTACCTATCGATAGAGGGGGCCTCGGATGGCACGACCGCGGGAGTCCGTGACAGGGAATCCGGCGCCCGGCCGGCGCCATGCGCTCACGCCGGCCGTGCGGCTGCGTCGCCTCGGCGAGGCGCGCGGACTCGACCGTTCCGGCGTCGGCAGCTCTCCTGTCCCACGGAGCCGCCGGGCGCCAGCGCTCCATGGCGTGTCCTCGCCAGGGAGAGGGTCCCCATGGAGGTGAGCCCGGCCTCCCCCTACGCGATCTCCGAGACCCTCCACAAGGGCCAAAGGACCAGCCTACTTCGCGCGGTGCGGAGCGCCGATGGCCGCCCGGTGATCTTGAAGGTCCTCGACCCGAGGCGCAGCCGCCCGCAGGACATCGAGCGCCTGAAGCACGAGTACGCGATTGGCAAGATGCTGAGCCACGAGGCCATCCTGGCGCCGCTCGCCCTCGAGACGTACGAGGGGCTGCCGGCGCTCGTCCTGGAGGATTTCGGCGGCGAGTCGCTCGACCACTTCATGGACGCGCCCATGAAAACCGAGCGGTTCCTCGACCTCGCGGTTCGTATCGTGGAGGGCGTGGCGGCGCTCCACCAGCGGGACATCCTCCACAAGGATCTCAAGCCCCAGAACATCCTCGTCAATGCAGCCACCGGCCAGGTCAAGCTCGCCGACTTCGGCCTCGCGTCCCGCCTGTCCCGCGAGCAGCCGCCGGCGGGGCCGCCCCGGCTCATCGAGGGCTCCTTGCCGTACCTGTCTCCGGAGCAGACGGGGCGGATGAACCGGGCGATCGACAGCCGCACCGACCTCTATGCGCTCGGCGTCACGTTCTATGAGATGCTCACGGGGCGGCTACCCTTCGAGGCGCGGGACCCGCTCGAGTGGGTGCACTGCCACGTCGCTCGCGTCCCGCCGCCGCCCTCCGCGCTCGTCCCGGAGCTGCCCGAAGTCATCTCGGCGCTCGTCCTGAAGCTCCTGGCCAAGATGGCGGAGGATCGTTACCAGACCGCGCGCGGCCTAAAGCACGATCTCGAGCGGTGCCTTTCGGCGTGGCGAGCCACCGGCAGGATCGAGCCGTTCCCCCTGGCCGAGCGCGATGTCTCTGGCCGCTTGCAAATCCCCCAGCAGCTCTACGGCCGCGAGGACGACGTGGCCGTGCTGCTGCGCGCGTTCGAGCGCGTGGTCGGCACGGGAGCCCCCGAGCTCGTCCTGGTCTCCGGCTATTCGGGCATCGGCAAGTCGGCGCTGGTCCACGAGCTCTACAGGCCGATCGTCCGGGAACGAGCCTTTTTTCTTTCGGGGAAGTTCGATCAATACAAGCGCGACATCCCTTACTCCACGCTCGTCCAGGCCTTCCGGGAGCTCGTGCTCGAGATCCTCGCCGAGAGTGAGGATCGGATTGCAGCCTGGAAGCAGCGGCTGCTCGGCGCCCTCGGGTTGAATGGACAGCTCATCGTGGAGGTTATCCCTCAGGTCGAGCTCGTCATCGGCCCGCAATCGCCGGTGCCCGAGCTTCCGGCGTCCGAGGCGCAGAGCCGGTTTCGCGTTGTGTTCCGGCACTTCATCGGGGTGTTCGCCCGGAAGGAGCACCCCCTCGCGCTCTTCCTCGACGATCTCCAGTGGGCCGACTCGGCGAGCCTCGGGCTGCTTCGTGATCTGGTGACGCACCCAGAAATACGGCATTTCCTCGTCATCGGCGCGTACCGCGACAACGAGGTGAGCCGCTCGCACCCGCTCATGCGGGTGCTCGACCAGGTGCGGAAGGAGGGCGCGCGCGTCTCGGACATCGTGCTCGGGTCGCTGTCCCAGGAGCAGCTCGCCGCGCTCGTCAGCGACGCGCTGCGCTGCCGCCGTGAGGACGCCGCGCCGCTCGCGAGCCTCGTCCACGAGAAGACGGCCGGCAACCCGTTCTTCGCGATCCAGTTCCTCTCCGCGCTGTACGAAGAGCGGCTGATCGAGTTCGACGAGCGTGCCGAGGCCTTCCGGTGGGACGTGGCGAAGATCCGCGAGAAGGGCTTCACCGACAATGTGGTCGACCTGATGGTCGGCAAGCTCGTGCGGCTCCCTCGGCGCGCCCAGGGAGCGCTGAAGCAGCTCGCCTGTCTGGGAAACACCGCGGAGGTCGCCCTCCTGACGATGGTTCACGGCGGGTCGGAGGGAGAGGTGCACGCGGATCTCTGGGACGCAGCCCATGAGGGGCTCGTCTTCCGCGTGGAAAACACCTACAAGTTCCTCCACGACCGCGTCCAGGAGGCGGCCTATTCGCTCATCCCTGAAGGCGAGCGGGCGGCGGTGCACCTCGAGATCGGCCGGCTGCTCGCGTCGCGCACGGCGCCGGAGGCGCTCGAGGAGAAGATCTTCGAGATCGTGAATCAGCTCGACCGGGGGGCCGGGCTGATCACGTCGCGCGAGGAGCGAGAGCGTGCGGCTGAGCTCAATCTCATCGCCGGCAAGCGCGCCAAGGCGTCGACGGCCTTCGCTTCGGCGCTGAAGTACCTCGCCGCCGGCGCGGCGTTCCTGGAAGAGGACAGCTGGTCCCTTCGGTACGAGCTCATCTTCCCGCTCGAGCGCCACCGGGCCGAGTGTGAGTTTCTGACCGGCGAGCTCGGGGCGGCGGAGGAGCGGCTCTCCATGCTCTCGCGCCGCGCCCGGAGCCTCGTCGACCTCGGCGCCGTCACGTCCGTGCGCGTAGCCCTTTACATGACCCTGGATCGAAGCGACCGCAGCGTGGAGGCATGCCTCGAATACCTCCGGCGCGTCGACGTCGAGTGGTCGCCGCACCCGACGGACGCGGAGGTACAGCAGGAATACGAGCGGCTGTGGGGGCAGCTCGGGAGCCGCCCGATCGAGGAGCTCCTCGACTTGCCCCTGATGACCGACCCGGACTGCCGCGCGACCGTCGACGTCCTCGCGTCGTGCGAGGGGCCGGCCATGGTCACCGACGAGAACCTGCTCGGCCTCCTTGTCGCTCGCATGGTGAACCTCAGTCTCGAGCATGGCAACAGCGACGCATCGTGCCTCGCTTACGTCCGGCTCGGCTCGCTCCTCGGGCCACGCTTCGGCGACTACCGGGCGGGGTTCCGCTTCGGCAAGCTCGGCCTCGACCTCATGGAGAAGCACGGGCTGGACCGCTTCAAGGCCCGCGTCTATGTGGCCTTCTGGTACGCCGTCAACCCCTGGACGAGGCACATGCGCACCAGCGTCGATCCATTACGACGCGCCTTCCACGCGGCGAAGGAGGCGGGCGATCTCACCTATGCGTTCTATACCTTCGGCGGCTTGATCTTGCTCCTTCTCTCCGGTGGATATCCGCTCGGCGAGGTGCAGCGAGAGGCCGAGGGCGCGCTCGAGTTCGCGCGGAAGGCGACGTTCGGCCTCATGGTCGACATCTTCACCGGACAGCTGAAGCTCATCAGGACGCTCCGGGGCCTGACGTCGGCGCTCGGCTCCTTCGATGATGACCACTTCGACGAGGGCCGGTTCGAGCGGCGCCTCGAGGACGATCCGCACCTCTCGTTCGCCAGGTGCTTGTATTGGATCTGCAAGCTGCGAGCGCGTTTTTACGCAGGTGATTACGCCTCTGCCCTCGAGGCCGCGGCGAAGGCACACCGGCTCCTCTGGACGTTGCCGTCGTTCCCCGAGATCGCCGAGTACCATTTTTACAGCGCGCTCGCCCACGGCGCGCTCGCGCGGCCAGCGCGCCACGACGCGGCACCTCCATCTGCCGACGAGCGGCCCGAGCACCTCACGGCGCTCATCGCCCACCACGAGCAGATCGAGGTCTGGGCCTCGAGCTGCCCCGAAAACTTCGGCGACCGCGCGGCGCTGGTCGGCGCCGAGATCGCGCGCATCGGCGGCGAATGGGACAAGGCGGCGCAGCTGTACGAGCAGGCGATCCGCTCCGCGCGCGAGAGCGGCTTCGTCCACAACGAGGCGCTCGCCTACGAGATCGCGTCGAGGGTTTACCGGGCGCGAGGGTTCGACCTGATCGCCGCCACGTACCTCCGCGAGGCCCACGCCTGCTACGCTCGCTGGGGGGCGGACGGCAAGGTCAAGCAGATCGACCAGCAGAGTCCGCACCTCTGGGATACGAGGCCGCTCGCCCAGGCGGCCACCTTCGCGGCGCGGTCCGAGCAACTCGACCTGCTCTCGGTGACCAAGGCATCGCAGACCATCTCGAGCGAAATCGTGCTCGACAAGCTCTTGCGCACCCTGCTCACGGTCGTCCTCGAGCAGGGCGGCGCGCAGAGAGCTTGCCTCATCCTGTGCCAGGGCCGGAGCCTCTCCATTGAAGCGGAGGCGACCGTCGAAGAGAATGGGGCGGCGACGATCCTCCTCGCGCCTTTGCGGGACGATTCTTCGCCACGCGTCCCCATGTCGCTCGTCCGCTACGTGCAGCGGACCAGGGAGCGCGTCATCCTGCGCGATGCCGCCGCTGACGCGGGCAAGTTCTCCGGCGACGATTACTTCGCGCGAGTTGGGCCCAGGTCGCTGCTCTGCGTGCCCATCCTGAGGCAGGGCGAGGTGGTGGGCCTGCTCTACCTCGAGAACAACCTCGTCGAGGGCGCGTTCACGTCGGAGCGGCTCACCGCCCTCTCGCTCCTCGCCACACAGGCAGCGATCTCGCTGGAGAACGCGCGGCTCCTCTCCAGGGAGCAGGCCGCGCGGACCGCGGCCGAGGCGGCGGAGCGGCGCGCGGCCTTCCTGGCCGAGGCCGGGGAGATCCTCGCCGGGTCGCTCGATTACGCGGAGACGCTCTCTCGGCTCGCGCGGCTCTCGGTGCGATCGCTCTGCGACTGGTGCACGATCGAGGTGGTGGAAGACGGAGAGATCCGGCGAATTTCATGGGCACATGGAGACCCCGCGAAGGAGTTGTTGTTCGACGAGCTGGAGCGGCGGTATCCTCCTCACCGGGATTCGCCCCACCCCGCGGCCAGGGTCCTGCGGACCGGTGAGCCGCTCCTGCTCCCCGAGATCTCCGAAGCTGTCCTCCGGGAGCAATGCGAGGACGATGGGCACGCGAGGCTCATCCGCGAGCTCGGGACCTACAGTGCCATCACGGTGCCGCTCGTGGCCCGGGGACAGAGGATCGGGGCGCTGGGCGTCGTCTCGTCGGCGCCGGGGCGCCGCTACGGGGATGCCGACCTCGAGCTCGTGCAGGAAGTGGCGCGCCGGGCCGCGATGGCGATCGACAATGCGCGGCTCTACCGCGCCGCCCAGGAGGCCATCCGCGCGCGGGACGAGTTCCTCACCGTGGCGACGCACGAGCTCAACACGCCGATGACGTCGCTGACGCTCTCGCTCGAGGCCATGGATCGGGCCCTCCAGCCGGGTCGAGCCTGGGATCCGCGGGCCATCGGCAGGCAGATCGATCGCGCCCTGCGGCAGGCGACGCGCCTGACCCGCCTGAACAACCAGCTCCTCGACGTCTCGCGGATCCACGTCGATCGGCTCCCGCTCGCGGTCGAGGAGGTGGACCTCGGGGCGGTCGTCCGCGACGTGATCGCGCGATTCAAGCTGGATCTGGAGCGGGCCGGGTGCTCGGTCTCGCTACGGGACGGCGGCCGGATCGTGGGCCTCTGGGATCGCTCCCGCGTCGGCCAGATCGTGACGAACCTCCTTGCCAATGCGATCAAATTCGGAGCGGGCAAGCCCGTCGAGATCTTCCTCGGAGAGGAGGGTGGCATTGCGCGGCTGGCGATCACGGATCACGGGATCGGCATCGACGCGGCGCGGCAGGCGCGGATCTTCGAGCGCTTCGAGCGCGCCGTGTCCGACCGGCACTACGGCGGGCTGGGGCTCGGGCTCTACATCAGCCGCAGGATCGCGGACGCGCACGGCGGGTCAATCCGTGTGCAGAGCGTGCCCGGCGCCGGCGCCACGTTCCTCGTCGAGCTCCCGCGCGCCGCCCGTGGGATCTCTCGCGGCCCTGGAGCGCCGTGCTGAACTTCGGACTCGCGTGAGGCCTTCCGGAGCTTGCGGGCGGGCCTGAAGGCCGCGATCGCCGTCCGGCAGCGTGCCCCGACCGCGGCGCGACGCGCAGCGAGGCCCAGCTGATCGCCGCGGCAGCCCGGCGCCTTCGCTCCGCCGCTCTTGCGGCGTGCCACGGAGCGAGCAGCGCCCCTGATCTGTGCCAAGCCGACCCTGGTCTGTGCCAGGTGAGGGGGGTCCGGCACTGGCACAAACGCAATGCATTGCGACACACCGGGGTCCCGACCCCTCGACGACGTTCTGCAGAGCGCCATTCGAGGCAAAATTGTGCCAAAAACCGCGATCTGCGTCGCATTTTTGTGCCATCAGCCCGGGGAACGCCCTCGATCTTGTGCCAGAAGGGGGGTCGGGACCCCTCCGGACCGCAATTCTGAGCGCGCGCGGCGGGGCGCTCCACCGGGGCAGCCATCACGAACGCGCATCGACGGGAGAGGACGCGCCGCGCTTCGCTGCCCATCGCAGCAGCGTGTCCAGCGCCGGGCAGAGCGCTTGTCCCCACGCGGTGAGCCCGTACTCGACCCGGGGCGGCACCTCGGGGTGCGTGACGCGCCAGACCATCCCGTCGCGCTCCATCTGCCGGAGTTGCTGGATCAGCATCTTCTGCGAGACGCCGGGGATGGCGCGTTCGAGCTCCGAGAAGCGCTGCACCTTCCCTCCGAAGAGGCGAAAGAGGATCACGAGCTTCCAGCGCCCCTTGACGAGCTCGAGGGCCTGCTCGACGCGCTCGGCGGCGATCTCGGGGGTGGCCGGCTCGTCGTACTCACCTTCGGGTGCGTACCCCACCTTTTTGTGCGTTCTTGCCACCCGATGAGCCTAGCCCAACTCTGCGTGCGAGGGGCCCACGTGACGGGCCTCGGGTCATCGTCCCCCAGGAGGACTCATCCACCATGCAAGCTCCCGAACCGCTCGCAGGGTACGTCGCCGCGCAGAACGCGCGAAGCGTCGATGCCATGCTCGCCTACTTCACTGACGACGCCGTCGTCCGTCGAGATCAGATCGCGCGCCTGGAGATCGACGGATGAACACGCCCCGAAGATTCTCGATCGATCCCGAGGAGTTCGCCGGCAAGCGCGTGCTCGTCACAGGCGGCACCCAGGGGGCGGGCGAGGCCATCGTCCGCCGCCTCGGCGCTGGGGGCGCCGTGATTGCGACCGCGGCGCGCTCTGCGCTCCCTGCAGGCCAGTCGCCGAACGTGTTCGTACAGGCCGACCTCGCCACGGCAGCGGGGGTGGACGCCGTCGTCCGCGCGGTCCTGGGCGAGCTTGGCGGGATCGACCTCCTGGTCCACACCCTCGGCGGCTCCTCTGCGCCGGGCGGCGGCTTTGCGGCGCTCACCGAGGACATCTGGCACGACGAGCTATCGCTCAACCTCATGGCGGCCGTGCGTCTCGACCGCGCGCTCCTCCCGCACATGATCGCGCGAGGCTCGGGGGTCGTCCTCCACGTCTCGTCCATCCAGCGCCGCCTCCCGCTCCACGACTCGACGATCGCGTACGCGACCGCGAAAGCCGCGCTGTCCACGTACAGCAAGGCGCTCTCCAAGGAGCTGGGGCCGAAGGGCGTCCGCGTGAACTCGATCGCCCCGGGATGGATCCGCACGACGGCCGCCGACGCCCTGGTGAAGCGCCTCGCCGAGCACGCCGGTACAGATGACGACACGGCCCGGCAGGGCATCATGAACGCGCTCGGTGGTATCCCCATCGGGCGTCCCGCATGGCCCGAAGAGGTCGCGGAGCTCGTCGCGTTCCTTGCCTCCGACAGGGCGGCGTCCATCCATGGGAGCGAGTACCTGATCGACGGGGGCACTGTGCCCACCGTTTGACGGCAAATACCGGGCCCACCTGGGCACAACGCGCGCCCGCCGAACCTGCGGGTGTGCTGCGGGGCGCCGCGCCGAGCGCAGCGAGGCTCGGCGCACCGTCAGCATCAGCCGCTTGTTGGGGAGTACCGTCTGAGAGGCGCGGCTACACATCGCCGTCGCCTTGCAATCGATGAAGCCGCTTTAGGATCTCGGCCCGGTCTTTGCGGGCGCGGAGCCATTTGGGTAGCGTTTCGTGCCCGCCCAACTATCAGTCGATGGGGCAACCAAGGCCGCCGAACCAGGTCTGTCTAACTCGTCGCCTTTTGTTGTCTACCCCTGCTCGGTCCACGATCCAGCAGACGATCCGAGCCCAGTCCGAAGGTTCAACATTCGACCCGCCTCGAGGAAGCTGCGCCGGGCTACGCGACGGCGCGGCTCAGGTGGGCGGGTGTCCCCGCCGCCGACGGGCGGAGCTCGACCTTGACCCACCCGGCCTCCCGTCGATCGAACGCCTTGTAGGCGTCGATCGCCGACTCGAGCGGCGCCTGCTTGGTGATGATCGTGGTGGGATCCACCTGGCCGGTCTGCACAAGATCCACGAGCTTCGGGATGTACTTCCTGTGGTTGCAATTGCCCATCTGGAGGGTGAGGTTCTTGTTCATGGCCTCGCCGATGGGGAACGTGCGCGACGTCTGCGGGTAGACCCCGATCACGGAGAGGGTCCCCGCCTTGGCCACGCACCGGACGGCCCACTGCAGCACCTGTGACGGCCCGTCGCCGGCGCGGAAGGTGTCGCCCTTGGTGCGCGCGTCGGGGGAGATCTGCTTGACCTCCAGGTCGAACGCCTTGGCGTCCTGCTTCGCCTGCTTGCGGGCCGGACCGTCGTGGGGGCGCTCGGCGTCGACGCCGACGGCGTCGATCGCCCGGTCCACGCCGATGCCGCCGGTGAGGCGCAGGATCGCGACGAGCGGATCCTCGGCGGAGAAGTCGACGGTCTCGGCGCCCTGGTCGCGCGCCATCTCGAGGCGGTCGGGCACCTGATCGATCGCGATGATGCGGCCCGCGCCCATGAGCTTGGCGCTCGCGATCGTGAACAGGCCGACGGGGCCGCAGCCGAAGACCGCCACGGTGTCGCCGGGCCGGATCTCGGCGAGCTCGGCGCCGAAGTACGCAGTGGGGAAGATGTCCGAGAGCAGGATGGCCTGGTCGTCGCTGACGCCGTTCGGGAGCTTGACGAGCCCGACGTTGGCGAAAGGGATGCGCGCGAGCTCGGCCTGGAGTCCGTCGAAGGGGCCTGACATCTTGGGCCCGCCGAAGAACGCCGTGCCCGCGTGCTTGCCGTTCGGGTTCGCGTTGTCGCATTGCGCGTAGTACGCGGCGCGACAGTACGAGCAATAGCCGCACGCGATCGTCGACGGCACGACCACCCTGTCGCCCTTCTTCAGGTTCCTGACGTCGGCGCCGAGCTCCTCGACGACGCCGACGGCCTCGTGGCCGAGCACCGTGCCCGGCACCATCCCGGGCATCGTGCCGCGGACGAAGTGGAGGTCGGTGCCGCAGATGGCGCTTGCCGTGATGCGGATGATGGCGTCAGTCGGAGCCTTGATCTTGGGCTCCTTGATGTCGTCCATCCGGAGTTCGCCGATGCCGTGAAAGACTACCGCCTTCATGGGTTCTCGCTTTCTCCCCCCCATCGCGCTCCAGGCTGGTCGCAGGACAGGGGCGCTGCGGCCGCAGGCGGAGCAACCGAGGTGCCAAGCGGACGCGCTCCGAGCCGCGCCCGCTGAAGGCGCGTCGCCCGCGGCCGCGGCGCGGGAGCAGCGCGTGACATTTTGCCTCTCGCGTGGCCGCCTGCCGCAGGCGCCGCAGAGCTCGTCTCGAGGGGACCTGAGGCCGATTGTCTACGGCGCGCGGTGGATCGGATCGATCCAGGCGACCGCTTCCGGTCTCTCCGCCGGCGTGATGTCCAGATTGACCACGACCGCTTCGCCGTCGCTCCTCACGAGCACGCACTCGAGCGGCTCGTCCGCGCTCGCGTTGATCTCCTGGTGCGGCACGAAGGGGGGCACATAGATGAAGTCGCCGGCGCCCGCCTCGGCCGTGAACTCGAGCCGGTCGCCCCAGCGCATGCGCGCCCGGCCTTTCACCACGAAGATGACGCTCTCCAGCGGCCCATGGTGATGGGCGCCCGTCTTGGCGTTCGGGTGGATCTTCACCGTCCCGGCCCACAGCTTCTGCGCGCCGACGCGGGCGTGGTTGATCGCGGCCCTGCGATCCATGCCCTCCGTCTGGGCCGTGTTCGGGTCGAGCTGATCGCCGGAGATCACCTGCACGCCGTCATGCTTCCAGCGCGCCTCGCCGCCGTGCTCGCCGTGGTCGTCTTGCGGATTTTTCATCGGGGAATCTCCTTGCCCAGGATACACCAACTCTTCCGCCAGGTCGGCCCTTGCCGATGGCAGGCTCTGCCGGTGCGGCACGATATCGCCAGGGCGACACGTCGGCGAATGGAGAGTTACAGTCCTGTGAGATCACAGCCCGGCTCGGCCGCGTACGGCTGAAGTCCGGCGAACCCTGATCGAAATACTGGCTTGACCCCTGTATGGTGAGCATGCATCCTGCCGCCCGACACGCCGGCCGTGCGCTGACGCATGCGGTCCTGCAATGAGGGCTCGATGGAATCGTTCCTCGTCGATTACTTGCGTCATATCGGTATCACGGAGGGGGTCACGGCGTCGGCGGTCGACTGCGAGGTCTGCGGCGGAGCCGATTTTGTCACGGTCGCGGACATCGTCGACATCGGCAAGGACGCCTTCGGGAAGCTGCCGATCCAGTGCTGTACCGCCTGCGGATTCATGATGCAGAATCCGCGCTTCAACAGGCACTTCTACACGACCTTCTACAACACCTATTACCGGAGCCTCCTCTTCGGGAGCAGCGAGCCCGAGAAGGCGTTCATCTCCGACCAGGTGCGGCGCGGCGAGCTGCTCTACAGGAGCCTCACCGAGAGGGGCTATCTCAAGGAGCCGGGGAAGCTCCTCGACGTGGGGTGCTCCGCCGGCGGCCTCATGGTCAGCTTTCTGCGGCGCGGGTGGACGGGGCTGGGGACGGATCCTGATATCGGCTTCGTCAACCACGGCAAGGATCGGCTGGGGCTGCCGCTTGTCGTTGTCGACGCGGAGGACATGGACCTGCCGGCCGACGAGTACGATCTCGTCGTCATCACCGGCTCGCTCGAGCATGTCTACGACGCGAACCACACGCTCTCGTTGTGCCGCAGGGCCTCCAGGCCCGGCGCGCTGCTCTTCCTCGAGGGGCGCGCGCTCGGGCAGGGCATCCTGAGCGGCCATTTCAGCCACAACCACCGCCGGTACCTGACCGCGAGCTCGCTGGAGCTGCTCATGGTCAAGCATGGCTGGGAGCCCCTCTTCACCACGGACGCGCCCCTCTGCGGGCCGACCCGCCCGGGGGGCGTCTACTGCCTGGGACGCGCGGTCGACGTGCCCGCCCCGGAGGTCGTCCGCGCGCTCATCCGGAGCGGAAAGCGCGACGACCCTCGCGCGCTGCAGGAGCGCCTGGCGGCGGGCGGCGTCGCGGTCGACGCAGCGCCCAACCGAGACGCCAAGGGCGTCGCGTGACCGGCGACAAGAGCTCCACCAGCGCGGCGGCCTTCCCGCTCCTCTCGCCGGACATCGAGGTGGTCGGGCCCGCGGAGGGCGAGGGGCCGGACCCGCGCCGCTTCGCGCTCTACGACCGCGCCACGGACACGTCGTTCGCGCTGGGAAAAGCGGAGCTCACCCTGGCGAGGCTCTTCGACGGGCGCCGATCCCGCGACGAGGTGCTGGAGCAGGCGCGGGCGTGCGTGTCCCCGCGGCTGTCCGCCGAGAAGCTCGCGCAGTTCGAGCAGCGCCTCGTCGGCCTCGGCATCCTCCTCGATTCGAGCCGCCCCGAGAGGGCCCGCAAGGACCCCTTCGCCGGCATCAGCTTCGGGCCGCTCAAGTCGCTGCTGCTCGTGCCGCTCATCAACCTGAAGCCCGACGAGCACCTCGACCGGCTCGCGCGCGCCGCCCCGGTGCTCGTCAGCCGGTGGCTCGTCTACGGCTGTCTCGCGCTCATCGCCGCGGGCGCCTGGATCGCCGGGCTGAGATGGCACGCGTTCTCGGGCGATCTCGTGCTGGCGTACACGGGCTGGGGCTGGCTGCCGTGGCACTACCCGATCATGATCGCGTCCGTAGTGTGCCACGAGCTCGGCCATGCCTTGCCCTGCAAGGCGTACGGCGTGCGCATCAGCGAGATGGGCCTCGGCGCCTACCTCCTCTTCGTGACGGGCTGGGCCCGCCCCGTCCAGCGAGAGTGGTCGCGCATGACGAAGCGACAGCGCGTCGTGAGCATCGTCATGGGGCCCCTCGCCAGCCTGGCGTGCGCCTCGGTCGGCATGGTGATCTGGGCGCTCGCGGCGCCCGGCTCGGAGCTCGGCGTCTTCGGCGTCCGCGTGGCGGCGACCTCGGCCCTCGCGGTCATCCCGACGCTGCTGCCGGTGTTCAACGGGGACACCTATCTCTTCCTGACCGAGGTGCTGGGGATCCCCGGCCTCCGGCAGAAGTCGTGGCGGTTCGCGCGCGGCCTGCTCCGCCGCGACGCCGGGCGCACGCAGGACCTGAGCGCGCGGCGAAAGCTCCTTTACCTCTCCGTCGTCGCAGGGACCTTCCTCAGCTGGCTCATCGCCTGGGCCAGCGCGTACTCGCTGTTCCTCCGGTAGGCCCCGGCGCCTACCTTGCAATGCATCCACCACAGGCATCCTCCAGAGGAGAAGAGCAATGATTCGTTTGAATGAGCACGAAGCGGGCGACCAGCTCGAGGCGACCGGCCATGCTGCCCAGGAGAGCTGTACCGAGGCCCTCAAGGGCCCTGCCGCCGCCGCGAAGGACGAGGCCGCCCAGAAGCCGGTCGCCGCGAGCTTCGAGGATTTCGATCTCGACGACATCGAGGTCCTGGAGAGCAAGGTCTTCGCGTGACAGGTGGCTCGATGGAGGGCTGGAGAACGCTCCAGCCCTCCACCGAGCAGTTGAAAACGGGGCCGCGCTCGGGGCGATCGACCGGGCACGGCCTCCGTCAAGGAGCGCCTCTATGTACCCGAGCCTCGGAGTCGGCCTTCAGTACAATCCAGAGATCCTGGACTGGTTTCCTTTCGAGGAGATGGAGGTGGACGCGATGGAGATCCTCCTCGACACCGTGATGGGCCCCCTGGACAGCCCCTATGTCATGAAGCCGGGGGCGAAGGAGAAGCTCGATCGCCTCGCCTCGAAATACAAGCTCCTCGCCCACTCCAACTACGGGTGCGACTTCGGCTTCGAGCCGATCGACACGACGCCGGCGGCGCAGCGTCACGTCGCGCTGGCGAAGGCGATCGGCAGCCCGTGGGTGGCGAACCATTGCTTCTATGGCGACAACTCGTGGCTCGATATCTGGAGCAGCCCCGTCCAGTTCTCGACCGCCGAGGTGAAGCGGGTGGCCGGGCGCGCGCGGGCGCTCCAGGAGATGTACGGGATGCCGCTCGCGCACGAGAACGCCGCCTATTACATCCCGTGTCCAGGCGCCGAGATGCGGGAGGCCGAGTTCATGGCCCGCCTCGTGGACGAGGCCGGGACCTACCTTCACCTCGACCTGCACAACATCTACACGAACTCGATCAACCTCCCGGGCTTCGACATGGAGGATTACCTGGATACGATCCCGCTGGACCGCGTGATCGCGATCCACCTCGCGGGCGGCAGCTGGCTGGACGGCCTCTACCACGACTGGCACGACGAGAGCGTGCCGGAGCCCGTGTGGGACCTCCTGGATCGCGTGCTGGAGCGGGCCCGGCCCGGCGCGGTCATCATCGAGTACCAGGGCCAGGCGCACCACCCGTCGACGCGCGTCCTCGGGCGCGAGAGCGATCACGAGATGATCGTGCGCGACATCGAGCGCGCCCGCCGCGCGTGGGACAAGGCGTATGGCGTGGTCGCGACACGGCAGGCAGGGTGACCGCATGGAAGCGTCGACCGTCTGGACCGTCTGGCGCCGGATCCTCCGCGAGCCCGCGCTCAGCGACGTGATCTTCGAGCCCGGCTTCGCTGACCGCGCCTCGGAGCACGGCTTCACGGCGGAGCAGATCCCCATCGCGCTCGCCTACGCCGAGACGCCCCACCGCACGCGGTGGTTCATCGTCAACTACCGCTTCCGCCTCGTGAGCTCGTTCCTGTATGCGCTGGAGACGGGCGCCCCGCTGACCGTGCGCCTGCTCGTGAGCTCCGGCCACGATCTGCGCGCGCTGGGCGAGCGCTACATGGAGGCGCGGGGGTGGGAGGATCACGGGCCGTTCGTCTACACGTTCTGCGCGGACGTGCTGGACTTCCTGCAGCGCTCGGAGCTCGCCGCCGAGCTGCCCTATCTGCGCGACGTGATCGCGCTCGAGGCGGCCTCGGTGGAGCTCGTGCGCCGCCTGGCGAAGCTGCCCGCTGAGCGCTACCGCCTCCCGGCGCCGAGCGATGGAGTCGATCTGCGCGCCGCCACGCTCCGCAGGAACCTGCAGGGCATCACCGTGACCACGGAGCACGCGCTCGGGCCGTGGCTGAGGGACAAGTCCCTGCTGGGGCGGACTCCGCTGCTGAAGGGACCGCAGCACCTGCTGCTCTACGTGCCGTCGCCGACGAGCAGCTACAAGCTCGCCGGCATCCCGGAGCGCGGGGCGCGGCTCTTCAACGCGCTGACGGAGCCGCGCTCGCTCTCGGCGCTGCGCCGCTCGCTCGGGGGCGACGAGCCCCCCGAGGGCGACGACGTTGTCATCCTGCAACGGCTCTGCGGGTACGGGGTCGTCGAGGCCTCGAGAGGATAGCGCCATGGCCCTCTCGAGGACCTTCTGGCTGCGATCGGCGGGGTTCCCCATCGGCTGGGTCAGCGATCTCGGCATCGAGGCGAGCCGCCCCGTCGTCGCGCAGCTGTACCTTGTGGCGGACGAGCTGCGCGGTCTCGGCGCGGGGCGGCGAGGCGGCGGCGCGGCGGAGGCTGCGCCCGACGCGCTGGCGGTCCGGCGCAAGCAGCTGACGGAGCGGCGGGCCGCGCTGGAGGCCGAGGGCGAGGCGCTGTTCACGGCCGACGCGCGCGCCGTCAGGAGCAAGGTGGTCGAGCGCCTGTCCGGGCCGCTGGCGGAGGAGGCGCTCTTCCTCCTGAACCCCGCGGCGCTCGAGCGGGTCCGCTCGCTCGGGCAGGGCGGCGCGGCGCAGCTCGACAGCCGCCGGAGACAGCATGTTCGCCTCGCGTGGAGCTACCTCCAGCGGCTCTGCACGAAGAACGACACCGTGAGCTTCTTCGGCCCCATGGCCTGGGGGCGCATGTCCGGGCTCGACGAGCCCGTCCGGCTGAGCGCGACCGGCCCGGGCTGGATCAAGCGGCGGATCGTGTCGTTCGAGCACTGGGCAGCCGTCGCGCTGGGCGCGGCGATCTCGGCCGATCCCGAGGTGTCCCCGCACCTGCCGCTCCGGCTCAACGCGGGCTGCCACGTCGAGGGCACCGAGCTGCGGTATCCCTTGAACAAGCGGACCCGGCTCTCGGCGCAAGCCGCGGACTTCCTCCGCTTCGTGGGAGAGGCGCGGCGCCACGGCGCCTGGCCGGCGGCGGAGCTGTCCGCGCGCTTCGCCCGCGAGACGGGCCAGGGCCTGGAGGAGGTCGAGCGCGCGTGCAGCTTCCTGCTCGAAAAGGGCGTGCTCGTGCGGAACATCGAGGTCCCGACAGCGGAGCATCGCCCCGAGGAGCGGGTCCGGCGGACGGTCGCGGCCTTGCCCGAGGCGTGTCCGGGGCGCGCGCGCTGGCTGCACACGATCGACGGTCTCCTCGCGCTGCGGGAGCGCTACCAGGGCGGCGCGCTGGAGGAGCGCGCGCGCGCCTCGAGCGAGCTTTACAGCGTGTTGAAGAGCCTCGGGATCAACACGGACCGGGAAGCCGGGAGCATGTACACGGGCAGGTACGTTGTTTACGAGGACTGCGAGCGGTCCTTGTTCATCGAGCTCGGGCGCTCCGTGGAGGCGAGGCTCGGCGCGGTGCTGGAGCCCGTCTGCAACATCTACCGGTGGCTCGCGAAGCGCGCCGCGCAGCTCATCCATGCGCGCTACGAGCGCGTCTACAGGGAGCTTTGCGCCGAGGGCGACGAGGAAGGCGTCGACTTCCTGCTCTTCTTCACGACCGTGCGGAAGAGCCCCGCCCTGGAGCCCTCGGTCGAGCTGCTGAGGGGCGAGCTCAGGGCGGCGTGGGGGCGCCTCCTCGGCCCGGCGCCGGCGGACGAGGTGATGATCGAGGAGCGCGATCTGGTCCGCCTGCTCGGCTGGCTCGAGGAGAGCGGCCCCACGGACGGCGCCCCGGAGCCGCTCGGCGTCGACGTGCATTCCCCCGATCTCCTTGTCGCGGCCAGAGACCTCGAGGCGCTGCGGAGCGGTGAGTACCAGATCATCGTCGGAGAGGTGCACCCGGGCGTCCACAACGTGTCGCAGCCCGTGGCGCAGCCGTTCTCGCCGTTCTCGCGCGAGATCCAGGAGGAGGTCGACGCGCTGCTCGCCCCCGGCCGCATGGTGCTCGTCGATCCGGCGCTCGGGCACCAGCGCTCGAACCTCAACTGGCCCGTGGTGACGAACCTCCACGACGTGCTCATGCCAGGAGACGACAGCCGCTCGCCGCTCTCGCGGCAGGTCGCGACCGGGAACGGGCGCGTCGTGCTCCGCGACGGGGGCGTCAAGTACCTGGATCGCGCCTCGGGGCGCCTCGAGGACGTCATCACGGTGATGCCGCGGGATTTCCACCGCATGCTCTTCGACCTGGCCGCCGACGTGCTCGGCGCGGCGCACCCGTGCCGCATCTCGTGCGGCAATTTCATGCTGAAGCGCCGCACGTGGCGCGCCTCCGGGTCGAGCCTGCCGAACGTGAAGCTCCCCGGCGAGAGCTTCCAGTCCTTCATGGCCGTCCACGCGTGGGCCCGGGCGCTGGGGTTGCCGCGCTGGGTGTTCGTGAAATGCCCGGGAGAGCCCAAGCCGATCTACGTCGACTTCGAGAACCCCCTCGCCGTCGACCTCTTCTACAAACAGGCCCGGCAGGCCGACGACGTGACGATCTCGGAGATGCGACCGGGCCCCGACGAGCTCTGGCTCGCCGACGAGCGCGGCGCGTTCACCTCCGAATTGCGGACATCCTTCACCACCCAGGGCTCTCCCCGGTAACCGCGCCTGCGCGGGCACGGGCGCGACGGCCTTCAGGCGAGCTTGATACAGCAGATCCTGACTTGAGGAGACAGTTCTATGAGCATGCAGCACAGTGAGGTGTTCAGCGTCGGTGACGGTATCCTCGCGCCCAACGCGTCGTGGTCCTTCGGCGCGGAGGTGCCGAAGACGTTTCTGGAGCACGTCCGCAGGTCGGTGCCGCTGTACGACGCAGGGCACGACCTGATCTGTCAGATCAGCGACTTCTTCGTGAACGACGGGTCCGTCTGCTACGAGCTCGGGGTGTCGACCGGGGAGCTCCTCGGGAAGCTGGCCCGGCACAACGCGGGCAAGCACGCGAAGTGGGTCGGCCTCGACGTCGAGGAGACCATGATCGCGCAGGCGCGCGCGAGCCTCGACGGCATGAAGAACGTCGAGCTCCACGTCGGCGACGCGGTCCTGTGGGACTTCGAGAAATCGGACATGATGGTGTCCTATTACTGTCTGCAGTTCGTTCCGCCGAAGTTCCGGCAGGAGGTCATCAACAGGATCTACCAGTCCCTCAACTGGGGGGGCTGTTTCGTCCTGTTCGAGAAGGTGCGGGCGTGCGACGCCAGGTTCCAGGACATCACGACGGCGCTGTACCAGGAGTTCAAGCTGAAGCAGAGCTTCACCCCCTCCGAGATCGTCGCGAAGGCGCGGAGCCTCAAGGGAGTGCTCGAGCCGTTCTCGACCCAGGGGAACGTCGACATGCTGAAGCGGGCCGGCTTCGTCGATATCATGTCCGTCATGAAGTACGTCTCGTTCGAGGGGTTCCTGGCCATCAAGTGAGCGCGCCGGGCGCCGGCCGCACGGCGCGGGCGCGAGAGCGCAGAGAGGAGTTGTCGAGGATGAAGATTGAAGGCGTCCCCTTCTTCGTCGCCGACTGGGCTAAGGTCGAGCCGACCGAGCATCCAGGGGAGACCGGGAAGGCCATCTGGCGGACGATCGAGGCCGGCAATATCCGTGTCAGGAAGGTCGAATACACGCCGGGATACCGCGCGGATCACTGGTGCAGCCGCGGGCACGTCCTCCTTGTCCTCGAGGGAGAGCTGACCACCGAGCTCAAGGACGGACGGACGTTCACGCTGCCAGCCGGGACCAGCTACCAGGTGGCGGACGGTGCCGAGCCGCACCTCTCGTCCACGCAGGCGGGCGCGACGCTCTTCATCGTCGATTGAAGGGGAGCGCGGGCCGGCACACGGGGCGCGCAGGATCGTCGAGGAGCGGCTGCATAGCCCTCCGGCGCCGACAAGCGCGCCTCTGGGTCGCGCCTATCCCGGCTCGCCGGCCCGGATGCGGACGATCTTCCCATCGAACGCGACGGCCAGCGCATGGACCGGCGTGGCCCCGCTCGCGCGCAGCTCGGCGGCGTAGTCGCGCGTCCGGATCTGCGAGAGCGCCTCGTCGAGCACCTGATCGAGGCTCGCCCGCGGTGTGCGAGCGACCTTGAGCTCGAGCACGACACCGGGCCGGCCGGGCTGCGTCGGCCGGATCATCACGTCGGGCCGCCCCTGGCCGGACTCGCGGTTGGAGCGCACCTGATAGCCCGGCTCGAGCGCCGCGAGCAGGCCAGCGACGAAGCCGTGGTACACGGCTTCCGGAGCGACCCTCGTGCCGTCGTGGTACGAGAGCACATCGGTGACGAAAGCCTGGAGCTCCGCCTCGAACCCAGCCGCGTCGCCTGAGAGGAGCGCGGCGAGGAGCCGCTGCATGCTGGTGCCCTGTCGCTTCAGTCGCGCCTCCGCCCAGCGGCGGAACGTGCCTGTATAGAGCAGCCGCACCTCGCGGTTCGGGATCTTCAAGGCGTGCGCGGGCTGCTCCCCGGGCCCGCGCGAGCGCTTCTCGGCGCGGAGATATCCCGAGAAGACCAGGAGCCCGAACAGCGCGTCCTCGTTCTGCGCGAGATCGCCGACGGCCACGTTCTCCTCGAGCACGCGCTCGATCTCGCCGCCCTCCATCAGCACCTCCAGCGCGGGCTGCAGCGTCACGGCGTGCTCCTCGATCACCCTCTGGATGAGATCGTTGGAGCTCGTGCCGAGCCAGAAGGGGAGCGGATCCTCGTCTTCCCCCTCCAGGAAGCTGAGGATCGACCAGGGGTTATAGATGACCGCGCCGCCGAAGTCATACCCGTTGTACCAGGCGCGGATCACGTCGAGGAGACTGCGCCGGCCGGCCTTGTCCAGCAATCGCTCCACCTCGGCGTCGGTGAACCCGAAGCAGGTGTTGAAATCCGAACGGAGCAGCGAATAGACGACGACGTTGTTGAGCCCCGAGAAGATGCTCTCACGCGCCACCCGGAGGATGCCGGTGAGGACGGCCCGGTGAAGGTGCGGATTGCCCTTCAGCCCCTCGGTGAGGAGCGTGCGCACGAAGTCGAGGATCCGCGGCGCGTAGCCGTGGAGATCCCCGGCGTGGATGGGCTCGTCGTACTCGTCGATGAGCATCACGACGCGCTCGCCGTGGAGGTGGTGGAGGTGGCTGGACAGGTCCAGCAGCGCCCGGCCGTACACGGCCTCGGACGCGGTACCGTCCAGCACTTCCTTGTAACGGCGCTGCTCCACCTCCCCGAGCTGGCCGCTGTCGAGCACATAGCGATGCTGGTTGTAGAGCTCGACGATCTTCTCCCGCAGGGCCGCCCAGCAGCGCTCGAACGTCTCCTGCTTCGCTCCTTTGAATGTCAGGTAGATGACGGGATACCGCTGGAAGTGCGCGCGGTAGCGCTCTCCGGCCCGCCCTATCGAGAGGTCCTCGAAGAGGTGCGTGAGATCCTCCTGCCGCTTCTCGAAGAACCAGCGCAGCATGGACAGGTTCAGCGTCTTGCCGAACCGCCGGGGGCGGGGGAGGAGGACGACCTGGACGCCCTCCTTGTCGATCAGCTCGCGGATGAGGTGGGTCTTGTCGACGTACTCCAGCCCGGACTCGCGGAGCTTTCGGAAGTCGTCGATGCCGAGCGGGACGCGGAGGGACATGGGGTCCCAGCCGTATGCTGTCCGGACAAGCTGGAGGTCAAGCGAGCGTCACGGCCCCGGCGCCCTCTCGCCGCCGCGCCTCGCTCTTACCGTCCATGGCTGCTCCCCTGTCCGACACGGACGATCGTGCGGTCATCCCGGGTGGCTCGATCACCGCCCTTCGCGCCGCGGATCCGCGGTCCGCCCGCGCGCCGGCGCCGCGGCGTACAGCGCGAGCGCGCGCCGCACCGGGCCGCGATCGGCGCCGCCCGCCCGCACGGGATCGGCCTCGTCGACAAGCGCCGACAGGGCGCGCGCCTGGGTCCTCGCCGCGGCCTCCCGGGCGGGATCGCCGGCCTGCGCGGCCAGCGCCGAGAGCCGCCGCGCCACGCCGAGCGCCGCCGGCAGCGCCCCCGCGGCCACGTAGGCGGCCGCGAGGTCCTGGAGCAGCCCGGCGTCGGCGCCCCGGAGCGCCGCCGCCGCCTCGAAGTCGGCGATCGCCTCGTCGCGCCGCCCCTCGCGCGCCCGGAGCGCCGCCCGGGCGCGGTAGCCCTCGACGAAGCCGCGCACGTGGTCGAGGCCCACCGAGTACGTGCGCTCCGCCTCGCGCGGGTCGCCCGCCCGCTCGTACAGCGCGCCGAGCCCGAGGTACGCCGGGCCGTAGGTGGCGTCGAAGCGGACCGCCTCCAGGTACCGCGACAGCGCCACGTCCGCCTCGCCGGCCGCCGCGCGGGCCTCGGCCTGGCGCGTCAGCTCGGCGGCCTGCGCGGTCGCCCAGCCGACCCCGTCCGCCCTGGCCAGCGCGGCCCCGTGCAGCAGCGCGACGGCGAGGGCCACGGCGAGGGCGCGTGCTCCCCGTCCCGCGCCCGCCGCACCTCCGCACCGCACCGGTCCGTATCGTACGGGCGCCCGGCCGATCGGGCAATCGTCGCGCCCCGTCGCCGCCCCCGGCGCGCCCCGCCGTACGCAGCACGCCGGTCCTGCCCGTTGCGCAGGTCACGCCGCAGCGCAGCGCGCCGCGGGGTCGCGTTCCTGCCCGGAAGGCAGCCGCCCGGCGCGAGTTCGCGTAGGATGCGCGGCCATGGGTGAGGAGCTGCGCTTCCCGGACGCCTTCCTGTTCGGCACCGCCGCCTCTGCCACACAGGTCGAGGGGCACTGTGCGCAGAGCGACTGGGCCGCGTTCGCGCGCGAGCCGGGGCGTGTCCGCGGCGGCGATACGCCGGACGACGCGTGCGACCAGCTGCACCGCTTCCGCGAGGACGTCGCGCTCCAGGCGCGGCTCTGCATGGGGGCCCACCGGCTCTCCATCGAGTGGGCGCGCGTCGAGCGGGAGCCGGGCGAGTTCGACCCGGCCACGTGGGACCACTACCGCGCCGTGCTCGGCGCGCACCTCGAGGCCGGGATCACCCCGATGGTCACCGTCCACCACGTCACCCTGCCGCGCTGGGTCGCGCTGCGCGGCGGCCTGCTCTCGCAGGAGCTGCCGGCGCTCCTCGCGCGCTTCGCCGAGCGCGCCGTCGAGGCGCTCGGCGATCTCTGCCAGCTCTGGGTCACCATCAACGAGCCCAACATGCTCGCCCTCCAGGCCCACCTGCTCGGCGTCTGGCCGCCCGCGCGCAGCTCGCCCGTCGAGGCGGTGCGCGCCCACCAGAACCTCTTCCGCGCCCACGCCGCCATGTACCGCGCCATGCACGAGGCCGCGGGCCGCCGCGGCCACGCCATCGCCGTCGGCGTCGCGCACCACCTGCGCGTCATCGAGCCGGAGCGGTTCGGGCGCCTCGCCGACCGCATGTGGGCGGCGCTCTTCGAGCGGCTGTTCAACGATGCCTTCGCGCGCGCCCTCTGCGACAGCGGCCTGCACGACTTCTTCGGGGTGAACTACTACAGCCGCGACCTTGTCCGCTTCTCGCCGGCGCACGCGCGCGCGGGCTTCCTCCGGCGCCTCGTCCCCGAGGGCGCCGAGGTCAGCGATCTCGGCTGGGAGGTCTACCCCGAGGGGCTCGGCTACGTGCTCGACGCCTGGTGGCCCCGCGCCCGGGTCCCCATCTACATCACCGAGAACGGCATCGCCGACGCCGACGACGACCAGCGCCCGCGCTTCCTCGTGCGGCACCTCGCCGAGGTCGCGCGGGCGATCGAGCGCGGCATCGACGTGCGCGGGTACATGCACTGGTCGCTGCTCGACAGCTTCGAGTGGGCCGAGGGGTACGCCCCGCGCTTCGGGCTCGTCGAGGTCGATCGCGTGACCCAGGAGCGCAGCCCCCGGCCGAGCGCCGAGCTCTACGCCCGCATCGCGCGCGCGCGCCGCATCGACGCCGACGGCGCGTCGCTCGCGCTCGGCGCCGCGCCCGTGTGACCCTCAGCACCGGAAAGGCAGGACCGATGCGCATCGCGCTGCTCTACCCACCGCCCTGGAAGATCCCCGCGCCGGGAGAGGCGCCTGACACGAGCGGGGACGGCCCGCCGGCGGACTACCGCGAGGGCGATCTCGACCCGGACTTCCACCAGACCCCGTACGGGCTCTTCTCCCTGGGCGCGCAGGCCCTCCGCGCGGGCCACCAGGTGAAGGTGCTGAACCTCTCGTCGTACCCGTTCTCGCAGGTCGAGCGGATCGTGCGCGAGCTCGACGCGGACGTCTTCGGCATGTCGTGCTGGACCGCCAACCGCCGCGGCGTGGGGCTCACCGCCCGGTGCATCCGGCGGCTTCATCCCGCGGCGCACATCGTCGTCGGCGGGCCGCACGCGACCCCGCTCGCGGCCGAGATGCTGCGGCACCACCCCGAGATCGACACGGTGACGCTCGGCGAGAGCGAGCACTCGTTCCTGGAGCTCCTCGACCGCCTCGAGGCCGGCCGGCCCGCGCTCGGCCTCGCCGGCACGGCCTACCGGGTCGAGGGCCGCGTCGAGCTCGGCCCGCCCCGGGCCGCGATCGAGGACCTCGACGCGCTCGCGTCGCCGCACGACCACTTCTGCACGCACATCGTGATGACCTCGCGCGGCTGCGCCTGGGCCTGCACGTTCTGCGGCGCCGAGGCGACCTGGGGCCGCGGGTTCCGGGGCCAGTCGGTGCCTTACGTGCTCGACGCCCTCGAGGCCACGGTGAAGCAGCTCCCCGTGAAGATGGTCCAGGTCAAGGACGACACCTTCACGACGAACAGGAAGCGCGTCCTCGAGATCTGCCGTGGCATCCGCGAGCGCAAGATCTCGTTTCTGTGGAGCTGCGACACGCGCGTCGACGTGCTCGGCGACGACCTGCTCCGGGAGATGCGCCTCGCCGGCTGCCAGCGGCTGAGCCTCGGTGTCGAGTCGGGGTCGCCGGCCATCCTGAAGAACATCGACAAGAAGATCACGGCCAAGAAGATCATCGAGTCGACCGAGCTCGCGAAGAAGTACGGTATCCAGGTCCGCTATTACATGATGCTGGGCAACCGCGGCGAGACGGCGGAGACGTTCCGCGAGACGCTCGCGTTCCTGGAGGCGGCGAAGCCGCACCAGTACATCTTCTCGTGCCTCTCCATCTACCCTGGGACGCGCGACTTCGACGACGCCGAGGCGGCCGGCTGGCTCGAGCGCGCCGTCTATTTCCGCGGCGACTTCCAGGAGCTCAAGACCCCGTTCGACGCCTCGGAGGCGGACACGGCGCTGATGAGCGCGTGGTTCGAGCAGAACAAGGGTCTGCGCGAGCTCTACCGCGAGGGGGTGGAGGAGCGGCGGGCGATCCTCGCGTTGCTCGGCGATCATCACGCGGCGCACCTGGAGCTCGGCGTCGCCTACGTCGACGCGGGGCAGCTCGATCTGGCGGAGCGGCACGTCGCGCGCGCGCTGGAGCTCGGGTATCCGTTGCCGGGGCTCGCGTACAACGCGCTCGCGTGCGTCGCGGCGGGCCGGCGCGACTGGCAGGCGATGCAGGATCACTTCACGGCGGCGGCGAAGGGCGATCCGCAGCACGCCGTGCTCATCCGCAACGTGCAGGCGGCGCGGGCGTGGTACGCGAAGGGCGGTCCGGACAAGGGATTGCCGCTCGATCTCGTCGCGCGCTGCGACTTCCAGCTGCTGGAGCGGACGGCGCAGCCGGCGCTCCCCGGGCCGCTCCCGGAGGACTTCGCGGTGTGGCCGCCGGCCGCGGCGCGGCCGGCGCCGGCGCGGCCGGCCGAGGCGGGCGGGCGCGAGGCGGCGGGGCAGCAGCGCGGGCGGCTGCGGGTGGTGCCGTCGTAGCGCAGGTCGTTGGGCGGACGAGAGCGGAGCGGCTCGCCGTAGGCGTCGACTTTGAAGACAACCATGCAATGACCAGCATGAATACAACTGACCCGGGCGCCGAGGCGCCGGTGCCAGTGCCGCAGCACGTGCGCAGCCTGCTCTTGGCCCTTGCCTATGGATGGAAGCCGACCCCGGTAACTTTGGGGCCGGTTGAACAAATTCGGTATAATGGTAAGGATTTTTCGGAGCTCGCGCCGGTAGTGCTGTTACAGACAGACAGGCTTGTTGCTACCCTCGGCGGGTCGCGGTTTTACACACGCATCGACGACCTCATGCGGTCCGCGCAAGACGGCGAGCTTGACGGCGTATTCGCGGGTGGCGGGACCTTTCACGGTGAGATGATCCTGCGCGTGGCGCACGTGACGGGTCCACACGGACCCTTTACGGTTGAGGCGGCAAGCTGGACCGTGCTCACCGGAGAGGCACCATCGCTCTGGATCGGGCGAATCGAGGGCGCTGTCGAGATCAACTTTGGCGGCAATATGGTCGTCGAGCGCATCCCGGCTGGTGGATTTCGCGGCGGCCACAGACGCCACTTTCGACTATCTGGAACATATACCTACTATCTTGTTCAGGGAGGTGTTCGGGGCGACCCTGTCTGGCACCTCTTGATCGATACTGGCGCTGGTATGCCGGATACGGAGATGCTGGGTCACGATTTTTTGCTGCTCCAGTTTGTCTTAGGTTGTCAGCTGCGAATGCCAGAGTTGCTCGGCGTGACGCCTGACTGCCACACTGTTGCAGCCATGGCGGGGACTGGAGCGCGGAGAAATCTTCTGAAGCGCTCTGTTCCTCCAGTGCCAATTGAGCGAAGTAATGATGAGTGGGTGGATGAGGCATGGGCGGTAATCTTCTTTGAGCGGGTGAGCGTCGCGTGGGCCAATCGACCCAAGTGGCGTGCTGCCTATTGGATGGCGTTTGATTCATATCTAGACGCGATGACGCTTCATCTCGATGTCGACTACCTGCGTCTTCAGATCGCTCTGGAGGCGTTCTCTTATTGGGCTCTCCAGCATACTGGTCAGGAGGAGAGGGTGGTTGTTAAGGATAGGACTGCCTGGAAGAAATGGGTTAGGGATAACGAGAGCGTGATTCGTGAGTTGGCGAGCGCAGGGTTTGAGGATTCTTTGTTTAATAAAGTTATGGGTGTGTACCGTCTCTCGTCGGGTCGAATTGTGCCCAGCGCGTTTCTTGCCTACGGGGTGAAGCTTACGTCGGAGATGGTCGCAGAATTGGGCGGACGTGACGTTGTTGTGCATCAAGGTTTCATGGCGCCGGCTGGGTATGACGGTGAGCGGGAGTTGCGGCGCATTGCGTTGGTTCGAACGATGTTGGTGGCGCTGATAGCATGGACAGTCGATTACAGGGGCGCCATAAATGGCTGGGAGATCGGTCATCTAGGATACCCGCTGGAGCCGCAGGATTGGTGGAGTGTTTGCGACTGCGACCGCCGACTCGCGCGGCGAACATTTGTTGTTGAGGAGAGCATGGTTGCTTGAATAAGACGTCGCAACAGCGTTCCGGTCGTGACGGACCCAGCGGAAGCAACCCATCGACCGGAGCTGGGGGTGCTCTCCGCGATGGCCCACGGGGAGACGGAGCAAGGCGCGACGATCGCCGGCGCGGTGCTGCCTGCGCTCCAGGGGCTCGATGACGAACGCGCCCGATTCTACTACGAGCTCCTGCACAATTCCCTGAACGAGGCGGCTCGCCGGGCGCTGGAGGCCATGATGAAGGGCTACGAGTACCAGAGCGATTTCGCGAAGAAGTACGTCGCGCAGGGGCGCATCGAGGAAGCCGCCCGCGCGCTGTTGACCGTGCTCCGCGCGCGCGGAATCGCGGTGCCGGACGCAGCACGCGAGCGCATCGTCGCCCAGAAGGACCCGGAACGCCTGGAGCGCTGGCTCGAGCAGGCCGCCACCGCCGGCACGCTCACCGACGTGCTCGACGAGCCGAGCTGAACCGAGGGCGAACAGGAACCGGCCGGAACGCACCGCCTCTGCCATCGAGCGATCCGAGCTCGATGCACCGCTGAGTGCCCCTGATGTGCACCGTCTCCCGGGTTCCCGGCAACCCCCCGGGCGTGCTACCCGCTTTCCATGTCGACGCCCACAGATCACGGCCGGCCGGGCTCTGCCTCGGAGGTGGCGCCCCCTGTCCAGCACGCTCCGTCGCCTAGCCACGCCGAGCGCTGCCGCACCCTGGCGCAGCGGGCCCGCTCCGCCACGCTGTGCACGCTCGCGCGGGACCCCGCCGGCTACCCTTACGGCTCGCTCGTCACCGTCGCCGTGGACGCGCACGGGCGGCCGCTGCTGCTGCTCTCCGCGCTCGCCGAGCACACCGGCAACCTCAAGGTCCGTCCCGAGGCGTCGCTGCTCGTCGCCGAGCCCGCCGAGGGCCTGGCGGACCCGCTCGCGCTCGGTCGTATGACGCTGATCGGCCCGTGCCGTCCGCTCGAGGGCGCCGAGGCAGCCGCCGCCCGGACGACCTTCCTGGCGGCGCACCCGCGCGCGTCGTACTACGTGGATTTTACTGATTTTTCCTTCTACCGGCTCGACCCCGTGTCGATCCGCTACGTCGGCGGTTTCGGCCGGATGTCGTGGGTCGACGCCTCCGATTACGCGGCCGCCGAGCCGGATCCGCTCGCGGCGGACGCCGCGCGCATCCTCGAGCACATGAACACCGATCACGCCGACGCCGTCCTCGCGTATGCGAAGGCCCTCGCCGAGATCAAGGACGCCACCGGTGCGACGATGACCTCGGTCGATCGTTACGGCTTCGAGCTGGACGTCATCACCCCGGCGGGGCCGAAGGTGGCGCGGCTCCCGTTCGACGCGCCGGTGTCGACGTCGGACGAGGTCCGGAAGGCCATGGTGGCGCTGGTGCGCGAGGCGCGCGGGCGCAGCGTTTGAGCGCTGGCGGTGGCGGCGGAGTCATCCTCGCCGAAGCGCTTGAAAGCGCCCGGCCAGGCGGCCGGGCCCTCAAGGGTGGCGACGCCGCCCCCGCCATGGCGGCGCCATCTCCGCAGCGCATGCCTCACCCCGGAACCCTCGCTGTTGGACCCATCCGCGCCCCCGGCACGCGATCTGCCAGGTGCGCGGCGTATGGGAGACGCCGACATCACCTTGCGCCACATCGCCCGGAGATGCCCCGGAGACCTGGCGCGCGTGTTCGTCCCCGAGGGGCGCTCCGTCGAGGTCCTCGGGTGGGTCGACACCCAGGTCACGAAGCTCGAGCGACGCCTAGACAAGGCCCTGCGCCTGCGCGTCGGCGGCGAGTTGCGCGTGCTGCACGTCGAGTTCTGCTTCGCGCTGCGCGACGACGTGCCGGATCGGGTCTTCGAGTACCTCGGCTTCCTCTTTGCCGCGCTTCGCACCGAAGCGCCCGGAGAGCCGGTGCCGCCCATCGAGAGCGTCGCCGTGGTCCTCTCGGGCCACCGGCGGCGCCTGCCCGCGACGGGCGAGCGTCGCACGGCCTGGCCGGAGCGGCCGTTCAGCGGCGCGCACTTCCGCATCGACGCGGTCTACCAGCGCACGATCGCCGAGCTCCGGGCGCGCGGCAGCGTGTTCTGGCTGGTGTTCGCCCCGCTGGCCCGCGACGCGACCGCGGCGGCGCTGCGGGAGGTCGTCGCGGAGATCCACGCACGAGCGTCGACCGACGAGGAGCGGGTCGAGCTCTACGCCGCGCTCTTGGTGATGGCGGCCATCGACCCCTGGGGTCACAATCTGCGAAAGGAGCTCGTCATGCTGTTCGACGACAGGGAGACGGAGAAGAAGCTGCTCCGGAGCATGCCGATCATCGGGGAGATGATCCTCGAGGCCGAGCAGCAGGCCGCGCAGCAGGCCGCGAAGAGCGCGGAGAAAGCGGCGGAGAAAGCGGCGGAGAGGGTCATCGCCGAGCTCCTCGGCCGCCTCTTCGCGCGGCGGGTGGGGCGCCGGCCGACGACCGAGGAGGAGCGCTCGATCGTCGAGCGCGCACAGGCGATCGGACCGGGCGAGGTCGAGGACGCCTTGCTCGATCTCGATGGCGACGCGCTGGTGCGCTGGCTCGCGGAGCCGATGCGCCGGTGAAGCGCTTCCCTTGACCCGCCCCTGACCGTGGTCGCCCGCCTGCTCCTCAGCCTCCGCGGCGCCGCGAGTCGCCCGCCCTGCTCCCGCGCCGCGAGCGCCCGAGCGCGTGGTGGAGCCCGCTCTGGAGCGAGCTCAGCGTGACGATCTCCCGGAGATCGATGCCGATACCCACCATCGTCTGCGCCACCTCGGGGCCGACGCCGGTGAGGATGACCTCCGCGCCGAGCAGCTTGACCGCCTGAGCCGCCCTGAGCAGCGAGTCCGCGATCTCGGTGTCCACCACCGGCACGCCGGTGACGTCGAGGATGACCGTGGCCGCGCGCTGCGCCACCACCCCGCGCAGCAGCCGCTCCAGCAGCTGCTCGATGCGCACCCGGTCGAGCCGCCCGACGAGGGGCATCACGAGGATCCCCGCGTCGAGCGGGATGAGCGGCGTCGAGAGCTCCCGGATCGTCGCCTCCTGCGCGTCGATCATCTGCTCTTGAAGCGCCGCCCGCTCCGCCTCGGCCCGCCGGAGCTCGGTCACGTCGTACCCCTCGGCGATCACGAGGACGCTCTCGCCCGACACGTCGAGGATCGGCTTCATCTTGAGGTCGAGCGTGGCCACGCGCCCGCCCGTGCCGCGGATCTCCAGCTCGCACGAGGTCGGCTCGCCCGACGCGGCCCTCTGCGCGCACGCCTTCACCCGCTCCTCCACGCCCGGCGCGCCGCCCCAGAACGGCGCGCGCCAGAGCGGCTCGCCGCGCCCGTCCTCCGGACGAGCCCCGATGAAATCGGCCATCGTCCGGTTGCGTTCGAGCAGCTCTCCCCTCGGGGTGAGCAGGCTGATGAAGATCGATGTCTCGTCGAAGATCGCTCGAAACTTCTGCTCGCTCTCGCGCAGCGCCTGCTCGCGCCTCAGCTGCTCCGTGAGCGGGCGCGAGAAGGCCGAGAAGAACTTCTCGTCACCGCTGCGGACGAGGTGAGAGCTGACCTCGACGTCGATCAGGTGGCCGTCCTTGTGGATGTGCCTCGTGATGAACCGGAGCGCCCCCTTCGCCTTGATCTCCTCGATGATCGCGGCGACCTCGTGGGGCGATTGCGCGTCGATCTGGCCGATGTTCATCGTCAGGAGCTCGCTCCGCTCGTAACCCACGATGCGGGCGAAGGATGGATTGCAGTCGAGGATCTCGCCGTTCATCCCGACGACGTGGAATCCCTCGACGGCCGCCTGCAGGATCAGCCGCGTCCGCTCCTCCCGGCGCCCCAGCTGCTCATGCAGCCTGTCAACCTCCTTGCGCAGTCCGGCGTTCTCCACCCGGAGCCGCTCGATGCTGTCGTGATCTGTCGCCACCTTCGGTCTTCCTCCCGTCATCCGTGCCGCGGCCGCCCACGCCCGGCCGAGGGCCGCTCTCCCCCTCGCGCGCCGCGATGAAGAGGACGATAGCCCATCTTGACGCCGCACCGAGCGCTCGCCGGCCCGCGCGCGCTCTTTCGACCCGCGCCCGCGCGCTCCGCAGCGGACAACCTCTGCAGAGCGGATGACACCTGCGACGGCGCGGCCCCGGGGTACGGCTCGGCTGCCCGCGCGCGCGACGAGGCGGCGGCGGACGATCAACCGCCGCGCCGGGAGCGCCGCCGGCGCGCGAGGCGAGGCGCAGCCCCGGCGACCCGCGACGGCACCGCCCGCAAACGCCCGGGCTCTGCCGGACGGTGTGGTCTGGATTACGCCTATTGAGTTCGAGTCAACAGATGGGATGTGCGTGCGATCACGCTGATTGTTGACACTTCCCGTGCCAGGGAGTCCAATGTTTGCCTCGCAACATGGCGATCAAGGAAACGCGAAGGCATGGGATCCTCGGACAGCACCCCTCGATGTGAGCGCGCCGAGCTGGTGGGGCGCCTCGGGCGGACGCTCGGCAGCGCCGCGGCGGCGGAGATCGTCGACCGGGCGGGCGAGCGGCTCGCGCTGGAGGGCGCGCTCTTGCCGCTCGACGACGCGTACGACGTGCTCGAGCCGCCGGCGGCGATGCCCGGCGGGATCGGCACCGCGGCCAGCGTCGCGCGGGCCGAGCTGCGCGTCGCCTCGGTCCGGCGCCGGCTGGAGCAGCGGAATCGGCGGTAGACCCGGGGGGGCCCGCGGCGGGGCCGGAGCGACTCGAGAGGAACTTCATGTCTTCGGAATCAGCAAGTCGACCTATCCTCGTCGTGGACGACAATCCGGACATCCATGGATTGATGGAGCGGATGCTCGTGCCCAGGCCGATCCACGATCCGGAGATGATCCGCGGGCTGCAGGCCCTCGAGTCGCGCCTGTTCGGGGCCGAGCCGCCCGAGGAGGAGCCGGACCCCCTTCACGGGCTCAGGTTCACCATTGAATCGGCCCACTCGGGCATGGATGGGATCGCGCTCGTCAGGGCCAGTCCGCGCAGGTATTTCCTTGCCTTCGTCGACATGCGGATGCCGCCGGGGCTCGACGGTATCCAGACGATCAAGGGGATCTGGAGCGTCGCGCCGGACATCTACACGGTCATCTGCACCGCCTACTCGGACTACAGCTGGGATGAGATCGCGATCGAGCTCGGGTGTCCGCCGAACCTGCTCATCCTCCGCAAGCCGTTCGAGGCCATCGAGGTCCGGCAGATCGTCACCACCATCGCGCGGATGTACGATTCGCTCGCCGGCGTGAGGACGTCGGTGAGCCAGCTGGAGGAGGAGCTCGTGATCGCGATGGAGAGCGTCTCGCAGCTCGAGGAGCGGTCGAGGGCGCTCCTCGCCGAGATCGCCGATCCGTGCCTGCTGCTCGACAGCGCGGGGGAGATCCTCGGCGCCAACCCGAGCGCTCACGACCTGTTCGGCGTGGACGAGAAGCGCCTTTACGGGCGCGACGTCGCGTCGGTGCTCGTCGACGTGCAGGCCCCGCTCCCGGCCGCGCGCGCGGTCGCGCGGAGCCGCCTCGTCTGCCCGCGCAGCCGCGCGCTCGAGGCCAGCGTCACGCTGACCCCGCTCAAGACGCAGCCCGGCGCGGGGGTCGAGTTCATCGCGCGGATCCGGGTGACCCAGGACGCGTGAGCGCGCCGCCAGCTCCGGCGCTGGGGCGCCGGGCGCTGGCACGTTATTTTCTACCTCCTCGCTCCAGCATCGATCCACGGTCGATTCGCCTCCAGCCGGATGCGGCGCCGTGGCACTCTTTGGCACAGGAGCGAAACCCATGACAGTCCATCGTCTTTCTTGGTTCCACCTCGGCAGCCTGCTCTCGCTCGCCGTCTCCCTCCCCGGGGCCCTCGCGGGCTGCGACATCACCCTCGTTGACGGGACCTGTGAAAGGGATGGGATCGTCTACCACCCTGGCGACTCGTTCCCGGACAGGGACGGGTGCAACAGCTGCTACTGCACCGAGGATGGAAGTGTCGAGTGCACCCTCGTGGCCTGCGTCTCCGGCTGCACCTACGAGGGCGTCGACCACGCCCCCGGCGCGTCGTTCCCCGCCTCGGATGGCTGCAACACCTGCACGTGCGACCCCTCCGGCAGCGGCAATGTCGGCTGCACGAAGATCGCGTGTCATGCCTGCGAGCCGGGGGAGGAGATGCCGGCGGGCGACGGCTGCAACACCTGCACGTGCGACGCGGACGGCAACCTTGCCTGCACGGACGCCTATTGCCCGGAGACCTGCACCTACGGTGGCGCGAGCCACGAATCGGGGGACGTGTTCCCGGCGGACGATGGCTGCAACACCTGCACGTGCCACGTGGACGGCAACGTCATCTGCACGGACGCTGGCTGCCCGGAGACCTGCACCTACGGCGACGCGAGCTACGAGCCGGGCGGCTCGTTCCCGTCGCTCGACGGCTGCAATACCTGCACGTGCCTGGCCGGCGGCGACGTCGCGTGCACCGAGCGCGCCTGCGCGTGCGACCCGAAGACCGAGTGGTGGCGCAGCTACGTGGGCAGCAGCCCGGAGGAGTGCACGCTCATCGACTTCATTTGCCCCGAGAGCACGGCCTACTTCCAGAGCGCGTGCGGCTGCGGCTGCGAGCAGGACGCGAGCTGCCCTCCCTCGTTCAACTGCATGCCGCCCGAGCCGTGCGACGTCGAGGCGATCCAGCAGCGCTGCCCGTATTCCGAGATCGTGTACTGATCTCTGGCCTCGCGCGCCGCGCGCGCATCCCTCCGCCGCGTCACGCGAAGTCTGGGCGCTGGCATCGCTTGATGGGCGGTCCGCCGCCGTGCTTGGCTCACATCGTGCTGCGACATCGGCCCATCCCTCACCCCGGAGCGTCCCCTGGAAGATGGCATCCACGCTGCACTGCGGGGGCGGGCTGGAATCGATTCCCTGTTTCTTTTGCCGGATCACAGGTTCCCGCGCCTCGTCGCCCGGCTCGTGATGATCGACAGGGGCGATCCTGGGGATCACCGGAGGGCGATCCCCAGGATCGCCCGAGGGGGTGATCGGGTGGATCACCCGCTCGGGCGCGATCGCCGCGCGCGCTGCGCTCATCGCTCCACGAAGGCCAGAAACGGCGCTCGCTGAAGGTCGCCGGCCACAGGCCTGCTCCTTGCGATGCAGCGGGTCAACCCTCGCGATCGGCGACGCTGCGCTGAAACGGCCGGCGGGGCTGCCTGCGAGACACCCCCTGCGAACTGCAAAGGAGCACTGCCATGTCGCACCAACTCGGCATCATCCCTGGTTCATTGCTGTCCCTGGTCCTCGTCGCCGCGGCCGTGAACGCGAGCGGATGCGTCGCGGAGGCCTCGCTGGACGAGGACGACTTCGACAGCCAGGAAGCGGCGCTCTGTGCGAGCGCATCGGGCTGGGCCGAGGGCGTCGCGTACACGGTCGGATCGGTCGTGAACTACGGCGGCAGGTCCTACTCATGCAGGCAGAGCCACACGAGCCTGGCGGGCTGGACGCCCTCCGCCGTGCCCGCGCTCTGGCTGGAGACGGGGACCTGCTCCAGCTCGAGCAGCACCAGCGCCAGCTCGGGTGGCAGCGGCGGAGGAGGCGGCGGCGGCGGCGGCGGGTGTAGCTACCCCGCATGGCAGCGGGGCAAGAGCTACCGCACGGGCGATATCGTGGTCTTCAACGGGTCTCCCTACATCGCCGAGCACGATAACCCCGGCTACGACCCGACGATCAGCACATGGTTCTGGGACCCCCACGCCGGCTGCGGTGGGGGCGGTGGCGGTGGCGGTGGCGGCAATGGTGGTGGTGGTGGCGGCGGCGGCGGCGGCGACGGGTTCGGCGCGATCCTGAGCGAATCGGTGTTCAACACCATGTTCCCGGGCCGCAACCCGTTCTACACGTACCGGGCGCTGATCGCCGCGGCGTCGACCTTCCCCGGGCTCGCCACCACGGGCGACGCCGACACCCGCAAGCGGGAGGTCGCGGCCTTCCTCGCCAATGCCTCGCACGAGACCGGCGGGCTCGTGTACGTCGAGGAGATCGCGAAGGCGCAACTCTGCGATACCTCCTGGGGTCCGCCGGGCTGCAGCTGCGCACCGGGCAAGTCGTACTACGGGCGCGGACCGATACAGCTCTCCTGGAACGGCAACTACTGCGCTGCTGGCAACGCGCTCGGGTTGCCCCTCCAGAGCAACCCGGACCTTGTCGCGCAGGACGCGAACGTCGCGTGGCGTACGGCCTTCTGGTTCTGGACCACGCAGACCGGCGCCGGCACCAGGACCGCGCACGACGCCATGGTCACAGGCGCCGGATTCGGCGAGACGATCCGTACCATCAACGGAGCGCTGGAGTGCAACGGCCGCAACCCCGCCCAGGTGCAGAGCCGCGTGGACAGATACATGCAGTTCACGCGCCTCCTCGGCGTGAGCCCCGGGAACAACACCGGCTGCTGAGCTGCCCCGGCGCCTCATCGCGGTGATGGAACACCGTGTGCAGCACGCCGGATCGCACACCGCATGGCCACACTGCAGCAGGCAAGGTGGCCGTCAGCCTTCATTCTTCTCCACTTAGACAGGGAATATCTACCATGTTGCTCAATTCTGCTACCACGGTTTCTGGGCTGTCATTCATCCTCGTCGCCATCGCCACGAGCGGCGTCGGATGCCTCGGTGCTGGTTCGCCGCAGGACGAGATCGACGTCGAGCAGAACGAGTCTGCCGTGTGCGCAGGCGCTCCGGAATGGCGGAGCGGGCAGTGGTACGACGAGGGGACCGTCGTGAACTACGAGGGGTCGGTCTACATCGCCGAGCACGGCAACCCCGGCTATAGCCCCACCATCAGCACGTACTTCTGGGAGCCGTACACGGGCTGCAACGACAGCCCGGGCCCCGTCGACGAGGCGTGCAGCTACCCGCAATGGACAGAGGGCGCGTGGTATGACGAGGGGGCCGTCGTGAGCTACGAGGGGTCGGCCTACATCGCCGAGCACGGTAATCCGGGCTATATCCCGACCGTCAGCACGTACTTCTGGGAGCCGTACGCAGCCTGCAGCGACAGCCCCGACCCCGATCCCACCCCAGGCCCGATCGGCGCGCTGCCCGCCAAGGTCGTCGGTGGCTATTATCCCAACTGGACGCCGTCGCCCGTCCGCATCCGCGACGTCAACAGCAACTACAACGTGATCTACCTCTTCGCCGCGACGCCCGTGGGCGGGTCGCCCGGCACGACGGGCGCCGTCACCTGGACGCCGCCGGGCGATGGCAGGGGAGCGGCGACGAACCTCAAGGCAGACATCCAGTACGCGCGGACGACCCAGGGTCGCAAGATCATCCTGTCCGTCGGCGGCGCCGGCGCTGGCATGAGCTTCCCGAATCGCACGAAGTCGCAGACCTTCGTCGATAGCGTGGTCGGGATCTACAACGACCTGGGTGGGTTCGACGGCATCGACTGGAACACCTTCGAGGCCGATCAGGCGCCCGACACCGCCGAGATGAAGTGGATCAGCCTGGAGCTGAAGCGGCGCTATCCGGGCTTCCTCATCACCTCGCCTCCGGCCCCCTGGAACAACCGCGACAAGACGTTTTGCAAGGAGATGGTGGAGGCCGGCGCCATGGACTACGCGGCCCCGCAGTATTACGACGGTCCCGATCTGGACCAGCAGTCTTATATCGTCAACAACGTGAACGAGTGGGTCGGGCTGCTCGGCCCGACGCACGTCGTCGTGGGGTTCGGGATCTGGGACCAGCCGAACTACATGTCCGTCGACGAGGCGATCCCCACGTGGAACCAGATCGAGAGCAACCACCCGACGCTCCGCGGCGCGTTCGACTGGCAGATCCACACCGACGAGAGCCTCGGGTGGCCCTTCGCCAACCGCGTCGGACCGCTGGTCCAGTAGCGAGACGCCATCGCGAGGGCGCCGGGCCGGGCCGGGCCGCCGCGCTACCGGCGCGGGTCCGTTGTTGACGCTGCCGGTGGAGCGCCTCCGAGGGTCGGTGAAGCGCCTCGGAGGCCGGGTGGACCCCCCAGATCCCCGGTATCGGTCGCGGACAGCGGTCGAGGTCGCAAGAGACGCTTCAGAAGGACGGGTAACAGCTCTTGCCGTCGGTGGTGATCGGTTTGTCCTCGGGCTCGGCCTGCGTGAGGTCGATGGCGTGGAGATCCGTCACGTCGTCATGGCGCAGGCAGTAGACGAGGGACGTCGCGTCGGGAGCGATCGTCACGCTCGACATGTAGGTGCCGGGCTCGGCGAGCACGAGGGGGGATATCATGGCTGTGGCCATGTCGTAGGCCAAGAGGGCGCTCGTCTCTACCGTGGTGTCGTTGACCGGAATATCGATGGTTCCGACGAAGACAAAGCCGCTGCCGTCGCCGACCCAGCTCGCCGTCGTGAGGGAGGGCCGCACTTGGCCTGCGCCGTAGCCCTCATCCACGAGCTTCCTGGGGTTGGTGCCGCCCGTGCCCGGATAGAGGAAGATGCCCTGATCTTCCGAATTCACGCACACGCTGTGAACGAGGAGGATCTCGCCGGTGGCCGGGTTGACCGAAGGTTCTATGACCGTGCAGCTCGACACCGCGGGGAAGAGCTCCGGCAAGCCACCTCCCGCGGGTACGCGCCACGGGGAAGAGCCGCCTTGGAGGCTTGTCCCCTCGTACCACCAGTTGCCAAAGTCATAGAGAATGCCGGTGCCATCGGCCGTGAACATCGGTGCGTCCACCGAGATTTCGAAGCCCGTAAGGCCCCCGTTGTCGTTGGGAAACACCGGCGTGAGGCGGCGGAAGTCGGTCCCGTCGGTGGCGAGGCTCCAGAGGCGGCGGGTCGCGATGTGGGTGTCGTTGTCTGCCTTGGTGGGGCCGTAGAGCGAAGCGAGGACGATGCGGGTGCGGTCGGGCGAGAGGGTGTGGCCCCAGATCTCCCAACCTTCACTACCGTCGCCGCGCAGATCGGTGACTACGCGCTCGGCGCCGGTCGCGAAGTCTCGCGCGATGAGATGATCGTGATCGGCCGTCTCTGCGCGCACGTAGAGAAACGTGCCGGCCGGGAGGGCACTCGCGCCGGTGGACGAGCCGCCGCTGCCGGAGGAGCCCGTGCCGCCCGATGTGCCCGTGCTGCCGGAGGAGCCGCTCGGGCCAGCGCCCCCGCCGCCGGAGGTGCCCGCGCCGCCGGAGGTGCCCGTTGTGCTGGTGGACGACGCGCTCTCGGGCGTGCACGCCAACGTCGAGCCCGCGGCGATCGCAACGAGACCGAAAACTAGCCAACTGTTCTTCGTCGGAATCATGTGACCAGCGTAACAAGTTCTGCTCGCGCAAACTCGTCTTTCTCTCCGGCTGGATCTCAGGCTCGACCCTGTGCTCTCGACGCTTCCCCCGGCGTCAGCCCTCAGTCCTCGATGCGCAGCACGAGCCCCGCTGGCGCTGCTCATCGAGTGTTACTGAGCACCGTCGTTGATGCCGATAGTGCGCTGCTCGGTCCAGCTCCTTGATGGCGGGGCGCCCGACCCCCCGCAGAGCATCATCGCCGATGCGGATCAGGCTCGATGGCGGCGTTGTCCCGGGCGGCAAGCGGCCACGGCGTTCCCCGACGATGCATTGTGCCATGACGGATAGATTTCTCAGCGTAGCTCCTGCTGAGCACGATGGCGCCGGCCGGATGCAGGAGCACAGGAAAAGTGAGATCGCGCATTCCGCTCACCTCTCGAAAATTACCAGAACGAGTCTGAGCATAACCGCGAGAATTGAGGGACCCCCGCGCACGGAGATGGAGGGACGCGCGACCCTGCGCGGCCGCGACCCGACCCAGGTTGCGCGACCCGGGATCGCACGAGGCGCGGGAGCGCTTCGTGCTGCACCTTTTACCAGCTCACGCCGCGGGGAGAGGTTGTGCGTTTGAGCGTCCATGCGGAGTGCGCGCCTCCCGAGCCCGCTGCAGACGAAAGGGCCGGATGCGCTGCGTAGCCCCGCTCAGTCGTCGTGCGCCACGGTGATGACGACGGCGCCTTTCTTGTGATCTTGCTCGACGTACCGGTGGGCTTCGACGATCTGATCGAGTGGATAGCGCCGAGCGATGACGGGCCGCAGGAACCCGTTGTCGACGAGCTCGGCCAGCTCCTCAAGATCGCGCGCCACGAATTCCGGTGTCCCATCGTCGACCGAGATCGAACGGCCACCGGGCGCGAGCGCGTTCGAGCCCTCAGCCGAGCGCCCCTCCGCCATCGACCACGCTCGCGGGCAAGCCCCGCGCGGGGGCGCGCAGCGCAGGATCGTCGCCCGAGAGCTGGGGCAGCATCGCGACGAACGCCCAGTCCTGCGCGCCCGAGTCGTCGAACGTCAGGTGAATGCGGTCGCCGTCGCGCTCGAACGTGATGGAGAACAGCGCACGGTCGAGCGCGGCGTCGTCCGACGTCGTCGTGAACTGATCCTCGTAGTCCTCCTCGACGAGGAACTCGCCCGACGCCGCCGCGCGCGCCTGCGGATCGTCCACGCGCACCGCCAGCCGCGGCAGGTCGGTGCAATGCACCGCGCCGAGCCCGCGCAGCAGCACCGCACGCAGCCACGCGCCGCCGAGATCGAAGCCGCCGCCCCAGAAGAACACGAGGCGATCGACGCAGAGCACGTTCGCCTCGTCGTTGAACAGCCCCTTGAGCATGAACCGCGACGTTGCGTCGCCCGGCCACGGCACGCCGTGCCGCCGACCGAGCTCGACCAGCGGCGCGGGCACGGCGCCCTCGCTCCACGGCGCATCGGCGGTCTCCTCGTAGGTGACGTAGTCCGCGACGAGCCGCCGCAGCTCCGCCTCCGCCTGCGCCGCCGCGGCGACCGTCGAGAACTCCGCTGCCTGCATCACGACGTGGCTCATGCGTGCAGTGTATACGAGTCCGCGGGGCGACCGCGAGGAAACCGCCTGTTCGCGGGGCGCCGGCGGTCATGGTGAGGGGGGCGCACTGGCCAGGGCTCAGGCCGGGGACATGGCCGTTGCCGACATGGGTATCGGAGGGGGTCACGGTCCGGTCCGGCGACAGCAGCACCTCGACGCTCGTGTCGCCGCAGGGGGTCGTGCCCTGGTCGCAGGAGGATAGCCCGCGCAGAGCCATTCCGACCTGTACGCGACCTCGGCGATGAGAGCCTTCGTCGCAGCTCGTCAGCGCGAGCCGCGATGCCCTTTCGGAGCCGCCCCGGGGGCGCCGTAGCGCAATCCGTCGATCAACAGGTCGACCATGCGCCGGCTGTGGAGCGCTCCGTCCTCCCCGGTGGCGGTGGCGAGGTTGCCCACCGCACGCAACAGGTCGTACGCCGCGACGTCGTCGCGGATCTGACCGGCTGTCACCGCGGCGTCGAGCAGCGACTGCAGGGCTGGCTCGTGGGTCTGCCGGAAGTAAGCAGGCAGACTATCGAAAGCTGGATCACCGGAGTGCAGGGCCGCGGCGAGTCCACGTTTTGTCGCGATGAAGCTGGTGTATCGCCGTAGCCAGCGCGCCAGGGCTTCGTCCGGCTCGTGCTGGCGCGCCAACGCGGGAGCGGCGGCCGCGCAAGCGTCGATCTCGCGTCGAAACACGGCCGCGACAAGGTCGGAGCGCTGCGGGAAGTGACGGTAGACCGTCGCGACACCGACGCCTGCCCGCGCGGCGATCTCACGCACGGGGGCGTCCACGCCCGAGGTGCTGAACACGGCCTTGGCCGCTTCGAGCAGCGCGTCGAGGTTGCGCTGGGCGTCGGCGCGCACGCTGCGTGCCGCGGGGGCCTCCGCCTCGGGCTTCTTGGCTCTCGCGGAGGGTTTCACGTCGTCCCCGCCTCGGTCGGATCCTGCTGGCGGAACAGCTCCGGCGTGAGCTGCGGCGCTCTTCGAAGACTTTCGAGTCAAGACGGGCAAAGTGTAGCGCCAAGCGACGCTCGATCACCAGGGGATCGGACCGCTGGCGCTCGAAAACGTGCCCGTCGGACCGTTCGCGTCAAGCAGCGCGAGGCGTACCGGCTCACGCGCGGCCTGTTCGACGGTCTGCGTGCCCTCGAAGTTGTTGAGGGCCGTCGCGGTGAAACCCGGGCACGCGGCGTTGACCTTGATGTTCGTCTTCTCGAGCTCAATCGCGAAGCTGAGCGTGATCGCGTTGAGGGCGGTCTTCGAGGCGGTGTAGACGACGCCGAACATCTCGCGGATAGGATTGGCTGGGTTCGCGTTGCTCGTCAGCGAGCCGGCGCCGCTCGATACGTTGACGATGCGCGCTGCCGGCGCTTCACGAAGGAGTGGCAGCATCGCTTGCGTGACGGCGAGGACGCCGAACACGTTCGTCTCGAACACCGTGCGCACCTCATCGAGAGACGCGACGCTCGCGCGGCTCGACTTCCCTATCTCGTGGAGTGGGGTGCCTGGCTTTCCCGCATGGGAGATGGCCGCGTTGTTCACCAGCACGTCGAGACGGCCGAGCTCGGTCCGGATGCGCTCCGCGGCTGCGGCGATGGAGGCCTGATTCGCGACGTCGAGCTGGAGAGCGCGGGCATCCGCTCCGACGCTCTTCGCGGCGGTCTCCCCGTGCTCGAAATTGCGTGACCCGACGAGCACGGTGAAGCCGTGCGCCGCGAGATCCTTCGCGATTTGAAGACCGATTCCTTTTGTAGCGCCGGTGACCAGGGCGACGGGGCTGTTTTGCATGGCGGTTCCTATTCTTGTCTACGATCTGCCGTGTCATGGTCGACGATACGGAACGGTGTTCCGTTTGTCAAGGCGCTCGCGCCCGCCCGCACATGTCGAGCCGATCATGCACGCAGAGCTGGCGGTGCACGTCGAGGCGGCCACGAGAGGCAGGATCGCTCGCCACGGCCCTCGCCCGCTTCCAGGCCGCGCCCGTCGGAGCGGGCGGGCCATGAAGTCAGCAAAACTTGCTGACGCGGCAAGACTTGCTGTCCCCCCCGGAGCGCCTCGCGCAAGGCTTGCTGTGTCACCGTCAACCTGCGACCGGAGCGAGCGCGGGGCGAGGGCGTAGGAGCGCTGTGGAGCGGGGCGTTCAGCCCGGTGGCACAGCGTCTGCTCAGGCGCACTGGCCAGCGTTGCCGCAGCGCCGCGGCCCCGCCGTCCGGCAAGGACGCCGGCGCCCCCGCGGTGGCTGCGCCCAGCGACGAACGCAGAGACAGGAGGCATCCCTTGAGACTCATTTCCCCTCTCGCCCTCGTGAGCATCACCTCGGCGGCCGTGGCCGCGTCTGGCTGCGTGGCCCCGGAGAACGACGAGCCGCTCGCGTCGGTGGCGCAGCCGGCCGTCGATGCGGGCGAGCGCCAGCATTCCCCGGTGTACGTCAAGAACTGGCCCACGACCGACGGACGTACCCAGTGGTCGAACGTCGTCATCGTCAACCCGAGCGCGCAGCCAGTCTCGGTGAGGCTCGTGGTCCACCCGACCGACGGAGGCCCGCTCCTCGGCGTCGTCTCGAAGACCATCGCGGGCTTCGCGACGTACAACGCATACGGCGACCCCGCCTGGAACGGCATCGCCGAGAGCGACCCGGCGAGTCACCGCTCGCTCGGGTGGATCGAGCTACAGTCCAGCGCGCCCGTCGTCGCTTCGCACCGGATCACCATCCGCGACGGGAGCACGTACGACGCGCCCGCGCGCCTCTTCGAGGACGAGCCGTTCATCAAGAGCCCGTCCACCCGTCTGCTGTCGAGCTACTTCCTGAAGAACTGGCCCGCGTCGGGCAACAAGACCCAGTGGTCCAACATCCATGTCGTCAACCCAGGACCCGTGGCCGCCCACATCACGATCAAGGTCCACAGGAACGACGGGAGCGGCGTGCTCGCGACGCTCTCGCGCACCGTGCCGGGCACGGGGGCGTGGGGCTCGTACGGCGACGCCGGCTGGCTCGCGATCCCGAACACCGACGTCGCGAACACCGGAGCGTACGGGTGGGTCGAGGTGACGTCTGACCAGCCCGTCGTCGCGAGCAACCGGATCTCCCTGCGGACGGGCGCCACGTACGACGCGCCCCTGTTCCTCCTCGACGACCTGGCGTTCACGCCCTCGACGTCGACCGACCTTGCCGGGAGCTTCTTTCTGAGGAACGTCTCCGCGACAGGGACGCTGACCCAGTGGTCGAACCTCGTCGTCAACAACCCGAGCCCGACGCCGACGGACGTCGTGGTCACCGTGCACCGGACCGACGGCGGGCCCGATCTCGCGTCGTTCACGAGGACGATCCCGGCGATGGGGGCGTGGAACGCCTACGGCGACCCGGGCTGGAACGGCATCCCGGACAGCACGCCGGGCCGCTCCATCGGCTGGGTGGAGATCCACGCGAGCAGCCCTGTGTTCGGGACCAACAGGGTCATCCTCCGCGAGGGGAGCGCGCCGAGCGCGCCCGTCGCGCTGCTCGACGAGGAGCCGCTCGTCCAGGCGACGGAGAACAGCCTCTTCAGCTCGCTCTACCTCAAGAACTGGCCTGCTGGATCCGCCGCGCGCCGGCGCTCGACTACGTCTGGGGCAGCGCGAACCCCGCGGTCGAGGGGTGGCCCGCGGCGGGGTCGTCCGTGACCTGGAGGGCCCACGTCCGCAACCGGTCGAGCGCGGCGGCGACCGCCGTCCCGTACCGCTGGTCGATCCACGGCGCGGTCGCCGCGACAGGCACGGTGAATGTGCCGGCCAACGGCACAGCCACCGTCGATCTCCCCTGGACCTGGAGAGGCGCCGAGCGGCGTGCTGGACCGGATCCGGCTCGACAAGGTCGTCGTGGTGCCCGACGACGCCCTGCCGCTCGCGGGAGGGTACCCGACCAACAACCCGAACCTGAACGACAGGACGGTCGACCTGCAATGGGGGTTCCCGAACGACGCATCGATCGGGACGTTCTACGGGGACCACGCGACGCGGAGCTCGAGCAACCCGTTCTACTACGAGGCGTCGCTGCTCCACGAGCTCGGCCACGCGCGTTACCTCGTCGACGTCTACGGGTTCAACGTCCACGTCTCGGCGGGTAACCGGATAGACATCCTCGAGAACGGCGCCCCCATCGTGGGCACCCCGTACATGCCGTACGTGAACAGCTGGCGCGATGCGGTCCGCTACACGCCGTACACCGGGCTGATGAACGGCAATGGCCCGACGGTCGACCGCCACAGCGCGGTGGCGCTGAACCTGATCCGCGGTCGCCGCGCCACGCTCGGCAACTACAATGCACCGGGGAACCTCGGCGCCTACCTGAACGACCTGCCGGCGCAGAACGAGCTCACGGTGAGGGACGCGAGCGGCGCGGCGCTGCCGGGCGCGAGCGTCAGGATCTACCGCGCCGGGCCCGGGGAGGGGTGGTACGCGAAGGTCTACGACAACACGGCGGACATGAGCTTGACCGCCGACGCGGCGGGCAAGGTGCTGCTCGGCAGGTGCCCGTTCTCCGCGACCGGGGGCATCACCCACACGAACAACCACTCGAACGGGGTCGCGATCGTCCGCGTGCAGTCGGGCGACCGGGTGGGATACGGGTTCATCGAGGCGACGGACTTCAACCTCGAGTACTGGCGCGGGCGCACGGCGCTCGGCCGGCACGAGCTCCGCGTCGCGCTGCGGAAGCAGGGCAGCGCCGTCGGCTCAGTCGACGAACACGCTCCAACAGAGCGCGTTTCGCAGCCTCTGGTCGTCAAGAACGAGGTCTCTGATCTCGTCGGGCAGTAGCTCCCGCTGCCATTGACGTTCGGCTCGTGCAGCCGCGTCCCCTCGGCCCGATGGTGCCGCTTCCCTGGCAGCCCTGATGGCGTACGCCGCAGCCCCTAGCTCATGGGCGGCTACATGCGCCACGGCCACCGCCTGACCCGCCGCGAGGGCGGCGAACCGGGCGGCGGGGGGCGCCTCGCGGCCTGCGGCGTTGGAAGCGAACGCCGCCTTGTGACACTCTCTCATTGTGGCCTCGCCTCGGGTCCAAGCCCGCACCAGCGCGATCGCTCGACGCGGCCGGTCATCGTCTGGCCTGAATTCATCGAAGAACCCCGCGACGTGCTGCGCGCAATCTGCGGCCCAGATTGCCAACGCGTGATGGGTGCGTTCATCCAGGAGCCCTCCGCGGCGGATGGTGATGAACCGTGGGTCACGTTTCTTGGGAAGAATCATGGTGCTCCTCCTTGCCAGCCAACATACCGAGCAGCGGGGGGGCTCGCGTTCACGCGGGGACCCCACCACCGGAGACGCCGGTCCGACCTGAACGACGCTTGGCCTTCTGCCCGCGAGCGCTCGTGACGGTCTCGATCCGCGCGCGAAGCTCCTCCGACCTGTCAAGGATCTCCCGCCACGCGGCGAGCGACGCGAGCGCACCGGCCGGACGCTAGGTGGCGGCCACGGTGATCCAGTTGCCTCCCCGCGCCTCGATCGTGCGCGACCCGCGCGCCGTGCTGAGCCCGGGGATGGTCGCGGATCCGTCGATGGTCTCGGACAAGTTGCCGTCCAACGTGACCGTGTTCGTGCTGGACGACATGTTGTTGAAAGCGATCTGCTCGCCATCGTGCCCGACGGCTGTGGGCAGCGCGACCGTGAACCCGCCGGCTGTCGGATCGCACGGCACGCGCTCGCCGTACGTCGCCGTATACGTCGTGGTGACATTCGCGATCCTGCTGTCGAATCGCGGGGGTACGTACTTGTGATTACAGGGCAGCAGATAGCGACCGGACTGAACCCACGAGCCGCCCGATAGCGTGCCGGCGGTAGAGCCGATGACCGTGCCGGCGATGACCGTTCCGGTGCCTTCGCTGAGCGCGTATTTCGCGGTCATGCCGGCCGGCTCCTTGCCGTCGTAGTAGTCGGCAACCGCCGCCTCTTCCGCGTCTTCGATCGAGAGGCTCGCGCCGTGCCCCACGAGAAACCCCTGGTACAGGCCGAGCGCGCTGGTCAGCGGGGAGATTCCTCCGACTGCCCATCCATCTTGGGACGTGATGGCCGCAGCACTCGTATAGACCCGCTGGAGGTACCGCCCGTTGCAGCAAAGCACGGCTTCCTGTCGAACCGCGTCGAAGAACACGAACACCCGATGCCACCGATACTGTTGCATGACGGCGGTGTAGGCCGCCGGTTGAATGCATGTCCCGGTGCTCTTCCAGTACACGGCGAGGCGACCCAGATTGTGCCCAATCACGCATCCTTCCTGATACGGGTGCTCCTGCTGGAGCATCACATTCAGTTCGCTGGGCAGCGAAAACGGCATGTACCAGACAGCGCAGTAGAACGAATTGGCCCCCGGCGCCAGCGATGCCTGCGTCGGGATGGTGATGCGGTCCGTGGTTGCCCTGAGCTCCACGCACGCCTGCGCGGGACGTCGCACGAAGTCGCGCGGCACGCGGTCGGACGCGTGGCCCGGGCCGACCGCCTGGACGACGGCGCGCCCCAGTCGGTCGCCCATCATCTCGTAGCCGTCCGCCGTGGGATGCACGCCGTCGATGTTCACGGCGGCGGTCAGCGGCGAGGCGACGTCGACGTAGGCCCAGAGCCGCCCGAGCTGCGGGAGGCGCACGTCGCGGAGCCACTCGTTGAACTGCGCCGCCACGGTGTTGCAGTCCTCGTACTCCGCCGCGTTAGGGTAGAACCCGAGGATCGCGGGCCTGTACTTCCTTGCGTTCGGGTTGCCGGCGGCGATCGCGGCGGCGTCAATGCGTGCCTCAAACGCGATCTCTGCCTCCTGGAGCAGCGCAAGCGTGTCCGCGATGGATACTCCAGTATTGATGTTCTGGATGATGTCATTCGTGCCGCCGCTGGCGATGATGTCGGTCGGCGCCGCGTCCCACGTCTGCGCGATCGCCGGGAGCATCTCCACCAGTCCGAGCGACAGGGAGATCGAGCCGGATCCCGCGTCAAGGATCGTGAGCGCCGTGGAGCCGCCATCGTACTGCGACACCTGGAATGTGCCAGCTCCAGCGCCTCCGACGTTGGTGACCCAGTACAGCGGCTGCACGACAGAGAATGTGGGGATCGTGCCAGTGGACGCAGGTGCGAACACTTCGCCGTCGACCAGACCGTTCCCTGGAGCGGTGATGAACCCGGTGCTCGTGTTGACGTTGGTGACGGCCACGGACTGCGTGAGCCGATAACCTGGATATGCGTTGTGCCGCACGTCGCGCGGCGTGAACGCGGGCGCATCGTGAATGTCGGACACGTTCGGATTACGCCCGTTCGTGGCCCCGAGTCCATTCAGCGCACCGAAGCCGCGCCCGACGTTGCGAAAGCGAACGCCATTCTCCGAGAGGACCCGCTGGAACGGCAGGCGCCACCCCATCGCGTAGTCGAGCGACGGTCCGCCGCCGTACACGATGCTGTCGCCGAGGAGGGCGAACACCAGCTTCTGCCGCTGCTGAACCGCCCTGCTGAGCGACTGCGTGACAGCTCGCTCGCGAGACGGGGGGAGCGACAGGTACAGCCTCACTTTCATCGAGTGCGAGTCGCCGGAGATCTGCGTCACCTGCAGCGGCTCGACGTCGCCGACCTCGAGATCTGTCAGGGTGCGCGCCTCACCCTTGGATCCCGTCAATCGCACGATGAGATTGCCAGAGCCGCTCACCACACGGAGCCAGCGCACGCCGTTCGGCACGGTGTGCCAGATGCCCGCGCCGATGGAGACGGTATCGATCTCGACGCCGTCGGCCGCGCTCTGCACGTCATCGTAGGCCATCACGTCCCTCCACGTTCGCCACGGCACGCATCATGCCATGGTGTTCCACGTGTGTCGAGGCCGCCCGGCTAGGCGTTGGGGGCAAGGGTCGTTCAATTCTTGAGCGACGCGCGACGCGTGCGGGCACGTCCGCGATCGCGGTGAGCCGCATCGTTCTCACGCGCAGAGCCGGAGGGGGGAATCTCACCTTGGCCGCGATCAGCGGTGGGAGCGGCGGTGCAGGCGATGCAGCAGCTGGAGGGACGGCGGCAGCGGCGTCGGCCTGGAGCGCCGGAGGCCGCTCGGGGAGCGCGGGCTCACGCCGGTCCAGGTCTCCAGCGCGGTGAGCGCGGTCTGCTGATCTGCAGCGACGAGGCCGTAGATATTCGCGCTGTGGTTGCCGCCTGGCATGACGAGCTTGTACGAGTCTCGCGCGCCGCCGAGCTCGAAGGCGCCGGCGGTCCAGGGATCCGTCTCCCCGTAGATGAAGAGGATCCGCTCCCCCTCCGTCGCCAGCCAGGCGGAGATGTCCTGCATCGGCGCCGGGTCGAACTCCGGCTCGATGGGGACGCTGGGCAGATCGTCGACGGTTTCCCAGTCGAAGAGCAGGAGATCTTCGAAGTAGGACGTGTCGATCGCCGGCGCGCCGAGCTGCGTGTAGGCTTGCCAGTAGTAGGGCTCCAGGGCGAGGATGAAGTCATCGGACGCGGCGAACGGCGAGCCGATCTCGTCGAGGAAGCTCCAGACAGAGTTGTCGGAGGCCTCTTGCGAGGGGATGTCGGCGCAGCGATCTTGCCCCTGGGACTGCCAGAACCCGAACGCCAGGCTGATGGTAATGCTCTCGAGGGTCGCGTCGAGCCCGAAGAGGTCATAGGTGATCCCTACTACCGTCGCTTGCTTGGCCATGCGCGCGAGCATGGCGTCGCGCCGGAGCAGCGCCTCGCGCTGGAAGTCTCTCAGGGCTTGCCGGCAGCCGGCGTCGCCGACCTCGTTGAGGAAGTCGACGTACCGCGGGTCCGCGACGGAGTTGCTGTGTGGCGCGACATACGCCACGGTGCCGTCCACGTCCTCGGGGTAGAAGCGGTGATGATACACGGAGGTCATCCCTCCCTTGCTGGCGCCGGTCGAGATCCAGGGGCCGGTGTAAAGCGCGTGAAATGCCTCGGAGATGCTGTGCTGGTCGGCGGCTGCCTGCTCGATGTTGAGCCTCGTCCAGTCCGCCGGCTCAGGGCGCGACGGAGTGAAATAACGGTGCTCGATGTTGAGCTGATTCCCACCGAGCAGCCCGGTCGGCTCATCGATGTACTGGTACTCTGAAGACACCATCAGGAAATACCCCGAGTTGGCGAGCACCAAGGGAGCGCCGGCATCGCGGTGGTGTAGCGCGAGGCGCTGCGAGAAGTGCTGTCCCGCCGGATCGGCGTGATCGATGGGCTGGTCGAAATCGATGAGGAAGAAGCGATAGTCGTCGAGGGCCGAGCGCTCCTCGACCACGTTCGTGACGCCGGGGAGCTCCCGGAGCTGCTCCAGGACATCAGGCTGCACGACGCCGCCGGAGCCGCCGTCCCCGCCCGCGCCGCCGGAGCCGCCCGCCGACGAGCTGCTCGTGAGGCCGTCTCCGCCCGCGCCGCCGTCTCCGCCCGCCGAGGAGCTGCTCGTGCTGCCGTCCCCACCGGCGCCGCTGGAGCTTGTCGTGGCCTGGGTGCTGGTCGTGGGCCCCGGGGGCGCCGCGCCGTCGCCGCAAGCGGCGAGCCCGAGGAGGGCAAAGGGAAGGGTCAGAGAAGCCATCCGGAGTGGTTGCATGTCCGGGAGAGTACACCTCAAAGGAACGGCGTGGTCGGCGTCCTGCGCGCCGCCCAGGTGTCGAGCCATGCGGAACGGGTGATCAGCGAAGAGACCGGGCTCGATCGAACCCTGCAGGCACCGACTCCTGATCATCGGGCGCGTGGAAGCGCTCGTGGGAGAGCCGCGAGGAGATGCAGGGGTCCACGAACGAGGTCGGCGCGGGTCAGCGTCCGTGGCGTCGTGCTCACCTCGCGGCTGAGGAGCCGCCAACCACGTACAAGGATCGCGGTCTCCGAGGATGGATCCTGGCCACAGGGGTTTCCACGGCAGCTTGGCGTCGTTCCCCGATCGATGCAGATCTCGGTGTTGCTGAAGTCCCTCAACGGCTTCTTTGCGCCGATCGCCACGGGCGCGAACCGAGCCATGGGTGAGCTCGGGATCTCCGGGAGGGCCACGGGGAACGTGCTCGGGTCCACCAATGCTTCGCCAGATCAAGAGCAATCGATGGAGCTCCAGACTGAACAGATAAGACAGACGGTGGAGGACGTCCAGACGTCCATGCGTCCAGACGCCTGGCTAGTACATCAGGGTGCCCTGGCCGAGCTGGTAGTTGATGTTCGAGCCGAACTGGTCTCGCGCGTTCATCACACGCGACAGGGCGTTCGAGATCCGGTTCTGGCGCTGCGACCAGGTGGCGGCCGCGAGGCCGGCCGCGATCTCGCCCTTCGCCTGCTGCAGGTGATTCTGGGAGATCGCGTGCAGCGGGGGGTTCGGGGCCGGCACGCCGAGGACCTCCAGCGCGTCGTCGAGCTCCACCTCCGCGAGCTCCATCAGGCGAAGCTGGATGTCCGCCCGCGTGTCATGGAACTGGTTGGCGAGCGTCTGGGCCGCCTGCAAGCGCTGCTTCGCGATGTCGAGGTTGAAGGCGGCGTTGAGGACGCGGAGGAACCGGCCCATCTTCACGATGTCGTCGCCGTTGAAGACGATCGGGGTGCCGAACCGCGCCTCCAGCTCCAGGCCCGCCGGCGAGTTGGGGAAGAAGTTCGGGGTGGTGTAGAAGGAGATCCCGTCCTCGATCGTGTTCCCGAAGGCGTTGGTGTGGAAGAACGGCGGCGTATCCGCGGCCTCGATGAGGGGCGGCGGGCTGAACGTGCCGTCGCCGTACGCGTTGAGGAACCCGGCGTCCACGGCGTCGAGGTTGGGCGCGGCCTGCCCCAGCCCGCCGAACCCGCCGTCGAACGCCCCGATGGTGCCGCTCGCGGGGGCCTTGCGGGTCCCCGTGTCCAGGTTGCGGTTCAACCCCGAGTCCAGGTGGTTCGCGCCCGCGTTGGTGTGGCACACGTTGCAACGACCCCGCTGCGGGTCGAGGAACGCCTGCCGCCCGTCGTTCGCTTGGGAATCGAAGAGGTTCACCTGCGTGAGGTCGAGATCGTTCGTCCGGCCGACGCTCCTCTGGAACGCCAGCGTGAGATCGAGCTCCTCCTCGGTCGAGAGCCGGAACGACACCCCCGGCTGGCGGCTGAGATCCTTCGGGAAATGCTGGGTGATCGCGCCGGTGAGGAACGAGCGGAGCGAGCCGTCGCCGGGCGCGCCGTCGCCCGACCAGCCCGTGCGATGGACCGGCGGGACCGCCGTCCCGTCCACCGGATCAGGGGTGATGCTCGTCGCCATGGAGAAGATGTGGGGGACCGCCCGCATCGTGAACTTGTTGTCGAGGTCCTCGAACCCGTCGACGTTCTCGAGGATCAGCCCCAGCGTCCGGAGCTCGAAGGTCTCGAGCCCGGCGAGGGCGGCGTCGTGCTCGAAGACGAACAGCGGATCGCTCGGGTTGCTCGCGTCGAGCGCCGTGATGAAGGGAACGTCGATCGTGTAGTTGTTCGCGACCGGATGGCAGGTGCCGCAGGTGCGGCCGTTGCCCTCGAACGTCTCGCGGAAGAAGATGTCCGCTCCCGCGCAGACCTCCGCGGACACGAGCCCGGCGATCACGCGCGGATCCTGGTCGCATGCGGCGAGCCGGTCCTGCGCGGTGAGCGCGCTCGACACGGATCCATGGCGCTCGGCGCCGCCCCCGGGCTCGGGAGCGGCGCAGGAGGTGAGCAAGACAGTTGCGATCGCCGAGCCAAGGGACAAGAACCCGGGTTTCGGGAATGACATGTCAATCGATCTCCTTGTTGCCGTTGCGCGGTGCTCGCTTGCCGTGCACCGCGCTGGAGGGCCTGCTCCGGGCGCTCTCGTGCGTCGCCGTACGAGAGGGGCGTGGTGCGCGCCCGTCAATGCCTCATCGATGCCTGGAGCAAGAACTCAACGCTTCAGAAAGCTTCTCAAAACTGTTTTCGGAACGACATGACGAATCGGTGATGGGATACGAGGGCACCCGCAGGCGCTGCCGCCGCGAAGGGAGGCCGGACCGGCCGCTCGGGAGGCGTGCTCGACGCGCAGCCGGCGCCGGGGGAGCTGCTGTCTCTGCCACCGCGCGCCACGTGCGTCGTGCTGCGTGCCTCGGCAGTGTGCGACGATGGATGAACATGACGCCCGCGACGGCCGGCGGCGCCCTGCGCGGACCTCTCTACCGCAGAGGTCGGATGCCCCGCATCCATGGAGCATCGGAAGGCATGACTCCAATGCATAACTGTCATGGACCTCGTGCAGGAGATTCATCTTGGTCCGGGCCCGCTGGACCTGCCCGAGGCGACGCGCCGCCGGTCGTGCGTCGATCTCCGCGGGATTTCAACGTGATCAGCGCTCCAGCTCCAGACAGTGTCACCCCGCGCCAGCTCCAGAGGCCGAAGAGTCAATGTTGCTTGGCCTTCTGGTTCGCCTTCCAGCGCATCAGGAAGCCGAGCTCCTCCTCCGAAGGAAGCGCGTCAAGGTCGATCTCGCCGTTGACCCCGCACGTCAGGTCGTTGCTCGTGACCTCCTTCCCCTTCTTCAGGTTCATGCCGCCCGCTGTATACACGGTGAAGGAGCCGTCTTTTTTGTGCTTGTACGCCTCCGGCTTCAGGTACAGCGACGACGCCAGGATCTTTCGCCCGGGTAGCTGCTGCGAGAGCTGGCACAGCAGCCTCTCCCCGCTCTTCCCGCCGCCGACGTGGCATCCGACGAGGAAGATGTAAGCGTTGGGTGCGAGCTGAGCCGCCAGCGTCGTCAGCAGAGCCTGGATGTCACCCAGCGCGTCGACGCAGATGTCCTTGCCAGGGCTATAATCGTAGGCTGAGCCTGAGCCCACGCCCAGGATGCCCTTCGCGCCGTGGCCGCAGATCGTGAGGTACTCGATCGGCTGTGTGATGGTACGCAAGCGGACGTCCATCTCACCGAGATCGGCGACGCCGAAGATGTGGTCATTGGCGCCCGAGGACACGAGATAGCGGCAATCGTACGACGGATCGGCTTCCTCATCCTTTCTCTTGGTGTTGGTCTTATCGTAGACGAACACCCGAACAGGCACCGGTTGTTGCATGCGTTGCAGGGTACGAGTGGCTCCGGTCGCGAGGCCCTTCGGTGGGACGGCCGACGACGATGACCGCTGGACAACGGTGGCCGGGTGGGGCGGGCGCGCCGCCGGGAGCGGGCGCTCGCGCCGCTGGACAACGGTGGCCGGGTGGGGCGGGCGCGCCGCCGGGGACGGGCGCTCGCGCCGCTGGACAACGGTGGCCGGGTGGGGCGGGCGCGCCAGGGGCTCGCCCTCCGCTTGGCCACTACCGAGGGGCGAAGGGCGTCGCTTCTGCATTCCGACATATCTCCTTGGGGCGATGGAGGAGCCACGGACACGAGGACCGAGCGGACCGCTTCAGCACTATACTGGAGCAGAGCTTTCAGCAGGAAAATCCGTGGAGCGGTCTGCCGCCGGCGGGCTCCACGACGGCGCCGCGGCCGCCACGGACGCCGCCGGGTCCAGGGGGCCCGGACGTCGCTCAGAAGAGCCCGAGCGGCCCCGGCGACCACGGGAGCTCGATCGTCTCGCCGACCGCGGGCGGCGAGACGCGGCGGAGCTTCCCGTCGCGCCATGCCAGGAGCACGAGCCCTGGATCCTCGAGCGGCGCGCCCAGATCGATCTCGAGCCGCGTGGGCTTCCCGTCCTCGACCTCCGCGACCCGGATCGTGCCGCCGCACTGGCGGATCTCGTAGCCCGGCTGGATCGGCGCCTCCGGCGCGCGGTAGAGGCTCTCGAACGCTCCTGTCAGCATCGTCTGACCGATGGGCGCGAGGGTGAACGACGATTCGCCGGTGCGCGTGAGGCGGTGTGAGGCCTTGGTCATCGAGAGCATCGCCCAGCAGGAGATGGCGTCGGGCGACTCCAGGGCGATGATCGTCTGAGGATATATGGATGCCATGGGATCCGAGGAGGCGGCGATGAAGACCCGCTTGTGGGGCGGCGCCCCGATCTCCGCGGTGCGCGCGACGTCCTCGAGCTTCCGCGCGATGTCCGCGCTCGAGGCGGTGGCGAGGAGGAACATCGGCGGCGCGAGCGCGACGTGCACGACGCCGAGAAACCCCGCGCCTGCGCGGCGGGGCCACGACGCGGGCCCGTGCGATGGACCGCGGCGGAGCCCGCGCACGATGAGGACGGCGAGGAGCGGCGCGATCCCGAGGTTCGGGAGCAGCAGGAGGCGCGACCCGGGGAAGCCGCCGAGGCACGTGACGAACGCGAGGAGCGCCCCGGGGACGAGCCAGCGCAGGGCGGCGCGCTCGCGCTCGGGGATCGCCGGGAGGCAAGCGCGGTAGAGCAGGGCGGCGCCGGCGGTCGCCGCGAGGCCGATGACGACGAAGGGGCCTTTGGGGAACGCGGTCGAGAAGTCGGCGGGCACGGTCACGATGGCGTTGCCGAGCAGGACCGGCAGGCGCACCGCCGCCGTGGCCACGAACCTGAGCGGATCGGCGAGCGGGTCGACGTAACCGCCGGTGTGCGCGGCGCCGCCGCCGGCCGCCTTGTAGGCGGCGAAGTACACGAGGAGACCGAGCACCGGGAGCGCAGCCGCTGCCCGGGCGCGCCAGCCGGCCGAGCGGCCCGGCGGCACGGGGCCGGCGAGCTGGTAGGCGATCCAGTACGCTGCCCCGCCGAGCGCCGCCTCGCCGCCCAGGAGCCCGATCCCGAGCCCGAGCGGGCCCAGGTACCGCCCCGGGCGCCACCCCTCCTCGCGGTAGCGGAGATAGGCCGAGAGCCCGAGCACCACCGAGAGCGCCGCGAGCAAGAGGTGCTGGCAGGCGATCCAGCCGGCCGAGTGCATGTGGCTCGCGCTCACCGCGAAGATGAGCAGCGCGAGCGCCGCGGTCGCGCCCGGGAGCACCCGCAGAAACAGCCTGCCGGCGGCCGCGACCAGGGCGACATACAGCGCGATGGAGACGAGGTGGTACCCGAGCGGGGCGCGGCCGAAGACGGCGTTCTCGAGCGTGAACAGCGCGCTCGCCAGGGGGCGGACGAGGTGGAGCCTGAGCTCGGGATCGGTCCACCACGGCAACCCGGTGAGGGCGATGTTCGCCTGCGTCCGGTGCGGGTCGCCGCTGAAGAAGTTGTAGAGATCGTACCAGGGCGGCGAGCCGGGGATCAGCTCCGCGAGATAGCACAGCAGAATATAGTCATCGCTGTAGAAGGCGAGCGTGATGGTGGACGCCGCCAGGGCGAGCGCGAGGAGCAAGACGGCCTTGAAGAAGCGAGGGTGGCAGAGCCACCGCTCGAAGCGAGGGGAGAGGTCCGGTTCCATTCGAGCTCGCAACATAGGGTATGCGCAGCGCCCCGTGTAGATGGGCGCTGCGCGTCCCGCACGTCGCCGCCGTGCGCCTGTCGCACGTCGCCCGCCGCCCCGTTTCATGAGCCGTCGGCGCGATGTGAAGGGCCTCACCGACGCGCGACGGCGAGGCGTCCGCAGGGAGCTGCGCTGCGAGCGAGCCCTGTTGCAGAGGGGCGCTGCGCGATCCGGTGACGCGGGCCTTCCGTTCCGCGCGCAGGAGGGTCGGTGCGCGGAGCCCGGGGGCATCCATGCGGCGCCGGCCGCGCGCATGACGGCGATGTTCCGGGTCGACTCGGACAGAGCGCGACAATGCTTTCTCGCCGGAGCCTCATCCTGTCTTGGCTCCTGCCTGACTGCTTCGTTCGAAAGCTCACGCGACAGGCGAGGCACGCGCTGTCGGCGCGCGCCGAGCGGCGACCGGAACGCACGACACCTCGGTGTCCGGCGACGCTCCGGCGCTCTCGATTCCGGTGCGCTCGCTTCATCGTTCTCCGGTGTCGGAGAGGAGAAAGTCAATACTGTGAAATTTGTTGAATCTCGCGCTCTCGCAGCTAGGTTTCGTGACCATACAAGTCGACGTCCCGGCGCGATGACGCGTGCGGCGTGTCGACTGGGGGTGCGCCATGAACAAGATCATCGGTTACGGAGCTTCGCTTCTCTTTGTCGCGGGCGCCTGCGGGCTCCTCTTCGGCGTGTCACAGGCGGAAGCCGGCGACCGCCACCACGACCCGCCCGGCGCTCCCGAGGACGACGGGAAAGACAAGTGCGACAAGCTCTGTGAGTGTCTGGAGAAAGTCCTGGATGACATCAAGTACGCTGAAAGGAATGGCGCTGGCAAGGTCAAGCACGCTGACAAGGTCGTGGACGACGTCGAGAAGGATCTCGAGCGCTGCGTGGAGAAGTTCTGCGACAAGACGTCGTGTGACCAATAGCCGGTCCTGAGCCGGATACCAGCGAGACACGCGGGATGTAGCCGGCTGCCTTCGGAACAGCCATCCGGAGGCGGCCGGGTCTCGCTCGCGCGCTCGGCTTCGAGCCGTCAGCGCATCTCGGCGGCGGCCCCGCGGATGAACTCCAGGAGATCGCGCCGCATCTCGCCGCTCACCGTGTGGCCGACACCCGGGTAGCTCTTCAGGCTCGCCTTCACGCCGCGCCCGCCGAGCGCCGCGATCGCGTCGCGGGTGGGGCCGATCGGGACGCGCCGATCGGCCTCGCCGTGCAGCGCGACGAGCGCCAAAGGCGCCGGCTCCGCCGCGCTTCCGCCGGGCAGCACCGCGGGGGGGACCCAGCCGCTGACGGGGAAGGCGGCGCCGACGGCGCGCGGGTGGTGCAGGGCGAGCGCGAACGTGAGCGCGCCGCCCTGGGAAAAGCCGGTCACGATGGCCTTGCCCCGCGTCGGCCGCTCGGCGGCGATCCGCTCGATCGTCGCCGCGAGCGCGGCGGCCGCGCGCAAGATGCCCTGTCCGACATCCTCGCTCGCGAGCGCCTGCTGGAGCGGAAACCACGAGTAGCCGTCCCCGTACGGCGTGAGCCCGCGGGGCACGATGAGGCGCGCCTTGACGTCGGCGCCCGCCAGGACCCCCGCGAACGACTCGGGCCGATCGCCGAGCCCGTGAATGGCGACGACCAGGGGGAGCGCCTCGCTCCTGTCCGCGCCGCCCGTGACCTCCTCGAGGTACTCGACCGCGATCGCCGCGGCGGCGGCCGGCGGCGCGCTCGCGACCGGCGCGGCCGGCGGCGCCTCCGTTCCGGGGCCCGCCGGGGAGCCGCCCGCGGGCGGCGCTGCCCGCCGCTCGCAGGCAGAGAGGGCCGCGAGCGACGCGAGCGCGAGCGCAAACCACGTGGAGACGAGTCTAGGGCGACAGGTGCGCATGAACGACAGACTGCTGAATTGTCTCCGCGGGAGCAACAGAGAACCTACATGAGGCTCCACGCGCCCCCCTGCGGTGAATCGACGCACACCCGGCCGCCCGCGGTTGCGCGGCATCCATCGAGAGCGCGTGATCGCCGGCGATTTTACCCCGGCGCGAGCATGGGAGTTCCGGTGATGTTCGATTTGTCCAGCGTCGAGCGGTTGTGGAGCGAACGTGGCGCGAGCTTGCAGCGAAATTGGAGCGAAATTGGAGCCCGGAGCTGCAATTTGAACCGACACGACGTTCAAACAAACAGGACGGTTTCCTGTTGATGGCAGTTGAATTAATAGCTATGCTGAACGAGCTGCTTAGTCACCAGAGCTCTTAGTCAGGAGAGAACGATGACCCCACCGTCTTGTTCGATGACCGGCTCGCCGCGATGGAGGCGGGCGCTCGGCGCGGGGCTCTGCGCCACGGCGCTCCTGCTCGGGGCGTGCATGGGCTCCGTGGGCGAGCCTGGGGAGGGGGAGGGCGACGGCCCTGGCCCTGGCCCTGTGCCGGGCGGCTTGCCGGAGGGCGCGGCAGAGACGCAGGTCGCCGGGCGCAGCATGTTCCCGCGGCTGAGCCACGCGCAGTGGGAGAACACGGTGCGCGATCTCCTGCGCCTCGACGACAGGCCCGGTCTCTCGGCGTCGTTCACGAGCGATCCGCTCGGCGGCGTGTTCGACAACAACGAGGCTGCGCTCCTCGTGACGCCGGGGCTCTGGAGCGATTACCAGCGCGCCGCCGAGGAGCTCGCGGCGATGGTCGCAAGCGACCAGGGCAAGCTCGCGCGGCTCCTGCCCGCGGACCTGCCGGCCGAGCCGGAGGCGCGGGCGCAGGCGTTCGTCGAGCGGTTCGGCGAGCGGGCGTTCCGGCGCCCGCTCTCGGCCGACGAGCGGGGCGCGTACCTCGCGCTGTTCGACCGCGGCAAGGAGCTCTTCGAGGGCGAGGACCCGTTCGTCGCGGGCGTGCGCGCGGCGCTCGAGGCGTTCTTGCAATCGCCCCACTTCGTCTACCGGGTCGAGCTCGGCGCCGGGCCGGCGAAGGGCGGGCTCATCCCGCTGAGCGGGTACGAGATCGCGGCCAAGCTCGCGTACCTCTTCTGGAACACGATGCCCTCCGAGGAGCTGCTCGCGGCGGCGAAGGCGGGCGAGCTGTCCACCCACGAGGCGGTCCGCGCCTACGCCGAGCGCATGCTCGAGGACCCGCGCGCCCGCGAGGTCGTCGGCGCGTTCCACCGGCAGCTCTACGACTACGAGCAGTACCACGACCTCAACAAGGACCAGGCGCTGTTCCCCGAGTTCGTCCCCGAGATGGGCGACGCCATGCAGCGCGAGGCGGAGCTCTTCGTGGATCACGTCGTCTTCGACAAGGAAGGCGGGCTCACCGACCTGCTCACCGCCCGCACCGCGTTCGTGAACGGTCACCTCGCGGCGGCCTACGGCATCGACGGAGAATTCTCCAATGAATTCAAGAAGGTGGAGCTCGATGGGGCGGAGCGCTCCGGGCTGCTCACGCGCCTCGGCTTCCTCGCGTCGAGGGCGACGGCGCGGCAGCCGGACTCGATCCATCGCGGCGTCTTCGTGAACCTCAGGATCCTCTGCGCGTCGCTGTCGCCGCCGCCCGACGACGCGACCGCGGTGCCGCCGGGCGAGCACGCGACGAACCGCGAGCGCGTCGCGGCGCACACGGGCAAGGGGACGTGCGGCGAGGCGTGCCACGCGACGATGATCAACCCTGCCGGGTTTGCCTTCGAGCACTACGACGCGATCGGCAAGTACCGCGCGACCGACAACGGCGTGCCCGTCGACGCCGCGGACGTCTATTATCTCGGCGGCCAGCCGAGGAGCTACGCGGACGCGATCGCGTTCAGCCAGGTCCTCGCCGAGAGCAGCGAGGCGCACGCGTGCTACGCGAAGCACTGGGTCGAGTTCGCCCACGGCCGCGACGCGGCCGCGAAGGACCGGGGGCTCATCCAGGCGCTCGGCGACGCGTCGCGCGGCGGCGCCTCGACCCAGGAGCTCCTCCTCCAGATCGTCTCGTCCACATCCTTCCTCGCTCGCGTTCCCGCGGAGGCGCCATGATCACCCGACGACGTGTGCTTCGAGGCCTGTTTGGCGTCACGGTCGCGCTCCCGTTCCTGGAGACCTTCGCGCCCCGGCGCGCCGCGGCCGGCACGGGCGACGCGCCGCCCTTCGCGATCTTCATGCGCCAGGCGAACGGCGTGGCGCAGGAGGTCGACGACGAGCCCGAGATGTTCTGGCCGAGCGAGACGGGCCCGCTGACCGCCGAGTCGATGGAGCGGGACAGCGACCGCGCGGTCAGCGAGCTCAAGGACTACGCGAGCCAGCTGATCATGGTGCGCGGCCTCAGCTTCGCGTTCAAGGCCAACGGGTGCGGCCACTCCGGCGGCGGCAACCAGTGCCTCACGGCCGCGCGCGTGTCGGACGATCCGTCGGGCAACGAGTCGCTCGCGATGGGCGAGTCGATCGACAACCGCATCGCGACCGAGCTCAACCCGGCGGGCGTCGAGCCGCTGACGCTCTACGCGGGCAGGATGGTCGGCTACATCAACGAGGTGCTCTCGTACCGCGGCCCGAAGCAGCTCCGCGCCGCCGAGCGCGACCCATTCAACGCGTACAAGAAGCTCTTCGGGCTCGCCGACGCCGACGACGGGGTCGCGCAGTCGCTGGCCGAGCGCCGCACCAGCGTGAACGACCTGGTCCGCGGGGAGATGCAGGCGCTCATGGGCCGGAAGGACCTCAGCAAGAGCGATCGCGAGCGGCTACAGCTGCACTTCGACAGCATCCGCGACCTCGAGGTCGCGCTCGCCTGCAAGCTGCCGCAGGAGCGGGTCGCCGAGATGGAGGCGATCTCTCCGGAGGTGCGCAGCCACGACAACGTGGAGGCTGTCGCCCGCATGCAGATGGACATCATCGCGCTCGCGATGGCGTGCGGCGTGACGCGCGCGGCGACGCTCCAGGTGGGCGACGGCAACGACGGGACCGAGTACACGATCCACGGCGCGCGGCAGAAGAGCTTCCACAAGATCTCCCACCGCATCGACGGCGACGGCTCGGAGGGGCCGCCGATCGAGGGCGCGCAGGAGCTGCATCACCAGATCGACCGGATCCACGGGCGGATCTTCAAGCACCTGCTCGACAGGCTCTCGTCCTACGAGCTCGGCTCGGGGACGCTGCTCGATCACGGGGTGGCCGTGTGGCTCAATGACAACGCTGACAAATACCACTCCTTCCGGAGGGTCCCGTACATCCTCGCCGGCGGCGCCGCGGGCTACCTGAAGACCGGCCAGTTCGTCGACGTCAAGGCCACCAACAACAAGCTGCTCAACACGATCGGCGCGGCCGTCGGCTGCACCAACGGCCAGGGCGGCCCTCTCGACACCTTCGGCGACGAGAGCCTCGAAGGCGGGCTCCTCGATCCGATCATCGCCTGAGCGCGCCTTCGCCCGCCGAGCGGCTCATCGCTCCTCCCGAGGGACACCGCTCGGCGGCCGCCGGCCGCTCAGCTGAGGAGCTCGACCGCGATCTCGACGGTGGTCTTCTGGCCGCCGCGGAGCAGGTCGACCTTCACCTTCTCGCCCGGCTTCTTGCCGTCGAGCGCGTTGTAGAGCGCGTCGTAGTCCGCGACCGGCGCGCCGTCGAGCCCGACGATCACGTCGCCCAGCACGAGCCCGCGGTCGCCCTCGGAGAGGCCGCGCAGGCCTGCCTTGGCGGCGGGGCCGTCGGGGATGACGCTCATCACGATGACGCCGCGGATGCCGTTGCGCCGCTCGAGGCGGCGGGCCGGGTCGAGCTGGATGCCGAGGCCGACCGTCTCGGCCTTGCCGGTCTTGATGATCTGCGGGACCACCCGCGCGATCATCGTCGAGGGCACGGCGAAGCCGATGCCGGCGGAGGCGCCGCTCTTGGAGAAGATCATCGTGTTCATGCCGATGAGGTGCCCGCTCGAGTCGAGCAGCGGGCCGCCGGAGTTGCCGGGGTTGATGGCGGCGTCGGTCTGGATCATGTCGCGGATGGTCACGCCGCCGGCGCCCTCGACCTGGCGGCCGACCGCGCTGATGATGCCGGTCGTCAGGGTGTGATCGAGGCCGAACGGGTTGCCGATCGCGATCGCCTTCTGCCCGACCTCGAGCGGGTCGCGCAGGGGAGCGACCTGGATCGGCTTGAGCATCTCCTTCGGCGCGTCGATCTTGAGCACGGCGATGTCCTTGCGCGGCTCGACGCCGATGAGGCGCGCCGGGAACGTCTTCTCTCCCTGGAGCCGGACGATGAGCGACTGCGCGTTGTCCACGACGTGGAAGTTCGTGACGATGTGCCCGTCAGCGTCCCAGACGAAGCCCGAGCCCGAGCCGGCGGGGACCTCGACCGCGGTCCCGAAGAAGCGGTCCACCACGAGGCGGCGCTGCGTCACGAACACCGTCGCGGACGCGACCTCGCGGAACACCGAGATCGTGTTGCGCTCGTCCTCGATGAGCGCGTTCTTCGACGGCGGCGGGACCGGCGGCGGCATCGTGTCGATCGTCGTCGAGGCCGGCGGCGCCGCGGGCGCGTCGTGGGCCGTCGTCGCGCTCTGCGGCGGGCCGCCGGGGCTGGGCTTCCCCTTGCATCCAGGGGCAGCGGCGAGCGCGGCGACGGCGAGGAAGGCGGGGAGTCGAGCGGTTCTGCGGTGGCGCATGCGGCGCAATCTAGCCTGCCATGGGCAAGGCGTCTCCCCTGCGGCGCGCGCTCGCGGGGCGGTGCGGCGATCTGCCGCGCGCAACGGATGCGCGGACAGCCGCCCCGGCGGCGCCGGATCGGATCCGAGATGCAAACGGGCCAAGTTGCGGTAGAGGTGGCCCTGACGGATGAAGCCAATGACGCCAACTTCAACGAAACTTCAGACCACCCCCCCAGCCGCGAAGGAGCCCATCAAGGTGCTCCTGCTCGAGAACATCCACCAGAGCGCGCACGAGCTCTTTCGATCGCGGTCGATCGAGATCGAGACACGGAGCTCCGCGCTGAAGGAAGACGAGCTCATGGCCGCGCTCCCGGGCGTGGACATGATCGGCATCCGGAGCAAGACGCACGTCACCGCGCGCGTCCTCGAGAAGGCCGACAAGCTGCTCGCCATCGGCTGCTTCTGCATCGGCACGAACCAGGTCGATCTCGACGCGGCGAACCGGCGCGGTGTGCCGGTGTTCAACGCGCCGTTCAGCAACACGCGCAGCGTCGCCGAGATGATCATCGCCGAGTGCGTCATGCTCTCCCGGCAGCTCGGCGATCGGTCGCGCGAGGTGCACGCCGGCACCTGGAAGAAGGTCTCGAAGGCCTGCTACGAGATCCGCGGCAAGACGCTCGGCCTGATCGGCTACGGCCACATCGGCCAGCAGCTCGGCGTGCTCGCCGAGGCGATGGGGATGCGCGTCGTCTACTTCGACATCGGCCAGAAGCTCCCGATGGGCAACAACCGCCCGCTGCCGACGCTGGAGGCGCTGCTCGCCGAGTCGGACTTCGTCTCGCTCCACGTGCCGGGCACGCCGGAGACGCACAGGATGATCGGCGCCGCCGAGCTCGCGCACATGCGCAAGGGCTCGTACCTGCTCAACGCGAGCCGCGGCACGGTCGTGGTGATCCCGGCGCTGGCCGAGGCGCTGAAGAGCGGGCACCTCGCGGGCGCGGCGATCGACGTCTACCCGGAGGAGCCCGAGTCGAACTCGGACGGCTTCCACACGGAGCTGCAGCGGCTCCCGAACGTCATCCTGACGCCGCACATCGGCGGCTCGACCGAGGAGGCGCAGGAGGCCATCGGCCGCGAGGTGTCGCGCGCGCTGACGCAGTTCGCGATCACCGGGGCGACGACGGGCGCGGTGAACTTCCCGAACGTGGAGCTCCCGCCGCTCAAGGGCACGCACCGCATCCTCAACGTCCACCGCAACGTGCCGGGCGTGCTCCGTGACGTGAACCGCATCGTGTCGGACGTGAACGCCAACATCGACAGCCAGGTGCTGTCGACGGACGCCAACATCGGCTACCTCATCATGGACCTCTCGCAGGACGTGTCGGCCGAGGTGAGCCGGCGGATCGGGGCGCTGGAGACCAACCTCCGGACGCGCGTTCTTTACTGAGAGCAGGGCCCGGTCGCCGGCGGGGGGGCCGGGGCCCCGCCGAGCTCGCCCTCAGGCGGCGGCCTCGACCCGGCTCCGCTCGCGCCGCCGCGCCGCCGGGTCGTCCCCCGCGAAGACGAGGGCGAAGACGACGAACCCGGCCCACAGCACCGCCAGGTGGTAGAGCATCGCGACGCCGCCCGAGGCCTCGTAGAGGGCGCTCGACACCGGGGGGCCGAGGAGCATCCCGGCGGCGTAGAAGACGTTGTAGAGCGAGTTCGCGCGGCTGTAGTCGCGCGGCGCGGTGACGACGCCCTGGAGCGCGAGGCTGAGCGGCGAGATCGACGCGAGCGTCGCCCCGGCGACGAGCACCGCAGCGCACATCGCCTCGTAGCGATCCAGGTACACGAAGCCGAGGATCATCAGCGTGCCGATCGCGCCGAGCACGCGCATGAGGAACAGGTGGCCGCGGCGATCGCCGATCCGGCCAAAGACGTTGGTGAAGACGAGCATCCCGACCGCGAAGTAGGCAGGGATGAGGATCGTCTGCTCCAGCGTGACGCCCTTCGACGCCATCAGGTACAGCGGGAGGAACAGGACGACCGAGGCCTGGAAGTAGCCATAGGCGAAGGTCGCGAAGCACGCGGTCTTGATGCGCCAGAGGATCGAGGCAGAGGTCGCCTGAGGCTCCCCGCCGTCCGGCGCGCCGGCCTCCCCGTGCGCCGGCGCGTCCCTCGGGTCGCGATCGAGGCGCGCGAGCACGAGGAGCGCGGAGAGCGCCGCGATGACGCACGAGACAACGAACGCCGCGGGCATCGAGGCGAGCGCGACGATGCCCTTCGCGCAGAGCGGGCCGATGACATAGCCGAGCGCCATCGCGACCGCATAGAGGCTCGTGATGAACGCCTTGTTGTCCTTGTCCGACCGGGCGAGCAGGATCGTCTCGCAGCTCACCCAGATGCCGACCGAGCACGCGCCGTCGAGGAAGCGGACCGCCGCGATGGAGGCGAAGCCCGGCAGGTAAGGGAAGACGCCGACCGCGGCCGCGTACCCGGCCAGCGAGCTCACCAGCGTGGCCTTCGCCGAGAACCGGCGGATGAGCGCGCCCATGGGCAGCGAGAGCAGGACGATGCCGAGCGCGAAGCACGAGGCGAGCAGCCCGATGTCGCGCTTGGTGAACCCGCGCATGTCCAGGAAGACCGCCGTGAGCGAGATGGCGATGCCGTAAGCGAGGCCGAGGAGGAAGATCGCGCCGTAGACGAGCCAGATATTCCGATCAGGGATGCGGCGGAGCATGTTCGCCCGGCAGGGTCGATCGGCCGCACCGCCGTGTCAAACGGGTCCGTGGCGGCGAAAAGCCGCTTTGACGACGGCGCGGCGCGACCGCGCTGCCGCGGGCTTCACCGCAGGAACTCGAGGAGGAGCTGATTGACCCTCTCCGGCCGGTCGTAGTGCACGAAGTGGCCCGCGTCGGGGACGCGGGCGACACGGGCGTTCGGGACCACCTCCGGATCCGGCTCGGCGAGCTCGGGGCCGAGGAAGCGGTCGTGCTCGCCCCAGATCACCAGCACGGGGGCGTCGACGCGGGGCGTCCTGGCCAGCCCGCGGAGGTTGCTCGGGCGGAAGCCGGCGCGGTAGTAGTTGATCGTGGCCGTGAGCGCGCCCGGCTGCGACCACGCCTCGACATAACGGGCGAGCTCCTCGTCGCTCGTCGCGCCCGGCCGCTGCGGTTCATGCTTCACCGCCGCGCGGAGCCACGCGTAGTCCTTCCTGCGGGCGAGCAGCTCGGGGAGCTTCGGGAGCTGGAAGAAGAACATGTACCAGCTCTTGCGGAGCTGCCGCGCCGTGCGGAACGCGGCGAGCAGCCGCTCGGGCCGAGCGCCGTTGAGGACGACGAGCCGATCGAGGAGCGCGGGATACCGCGCCGCGAACGTCCAGGCGACGGCGGCGCCCCAGTCGTGGCCGACCACCGCCGCGGCGCGCTCCGCGCCCGAAGCTTCGATGAGCGCCGCGACGTCCGCGGTCAGCTCGCCGAGCCCGTAGGCCGCGACGCCCCGGGGCTTGTCCGAGAGGTTGTAGCCGCGCATGTCCGGCGCGATCACGCGGTAACCCGCCTCGACGAGCGCGGGGATCTGGTGGCGCCACGAGTACCAGAGCTCGGGAAAGCCGTGGAGGAGCACGACCAGCGGCCCCTCGCCCGCCTCGACGTAGTGAAGGCGCACGCCGCTCCGTTCGGTGAACCGGTGCGATAGCTTGGATTCGTCGAGGGTCATCGTCTCTCCTTTTCGCAGGACGGCCGCCGGCGCGCCGGGGCCGATCACGCGCTGAATGGCTGGGTTTCTACATGCCCGTCCACCGGCGTCGCGCCGGATGCCTCTGGCCGAGGGGGCCTGGGACGCGCTCAGACATCGAGGATCTTGCCCGGGTTCATGAGGTTCAGCGGATCGAGCGCCCGCTTGATCGATCGCATGATCGAGAGCTCTTCGGGCGAGCGCGAGTAGGGGAGGTAGTCCTTCTTGAGCAGGCCGATGCCGTGCTCGGCGGAGATGCTGCCGCGGTACTTCTTCACGAGCGTGAAGATCGCGTGATCCGCCTCGTGGGTGCGCTGCAGGAACTCCTCGCGGGTGAGGCTGTCGGGCTTCATCACGTTGATATGGAGGTTGCCGTCGCCGATGTGACCGAAGAGCGCGATCTCCCACCCTGGATAGCGGGCCTCGAAGAGGCTCTCCAGCTCGGAGCAGAAGCCCTCGAGCTCCTGGATGGGGAGCGACACGTCGTTCTTGTGCGGCAGCCCGGTCGCCGACAGGCTCTCGCTGATCCCCTCGCGGAGGGTCCAGAGCTCGGCGGCCTGCGTCGCGTGCTGCGCGAGCGTGCCGTCGGTGACCAGCTCGCGCTCGAACAGCGAGGTGATCCACGCGTCGAGCGCCTCGGGCTCGCCGCGCTCGACCTCGATGAGCACGTAGTAGTCCGACGGCGCGGCGAGCGGCGTGCGCACGTTCCGGTGCCGGCGCAGGCGCGCCTGGCACTTCTCCGTGAAGAACTCGTAGGCCATCACCACGAACGGCCCCATCCGGGCCTCGCGGAACAGCGCGAGCACGCCGGCGAGGTCCGGCACCGCGAACAGGAACACGTTGAGCCCCTCGGGCACGCGCGTGAGCTTGAGCGTCGCCTCCGTGATGATCCCGAGCGTGCCCTCGCTGCCGATGAAGAGCTGGCGCAGGTCGATCCCCGTGTTGTTCTTCTCGAGCGCGCCGTTCAGGTCGAGCACCGCGCCGCTCGGGGTCACGACCGTGAGCCCGAGCACCCACTGCCGCGTGAGTCCGTAACGGATGACCTTCACGCCGCCGGCGTTGGTCGCGATGTTGCCGCCCACCTGGCTCGACCCCTTGGAGGCGAAGTCGACAGGCCAGGTGAGGCCATGCGGCGCGACGTGCTGGTGCACCACCTCGGTCACCGCGCCGGCCTCGACGCGCACGGTCGCGCCGAGCACGTCGACCGGGCCCATCCGGCGCATCCGCTCGAGCGACACGACGAGCTCGCCCTTCGCCGCCACGGCGCCGGCCGCGAGCCCCGTGCGCCCGCCCGAGGGCACCACCGGGACGCGGTGCTCGGAGCACAGGCGGAGCAGCCGTGAGACCTCGTCGGTCGAGCGCGGGAGCGCGAGGGCCGAGGGCCTGGGCTCGTGGACCTTGGTCCAGTCGCGGCCAAACGTCGCGAGGTCAGCCGCGTCCGTGGAGAGGAAATCCGCGGGAAATTCGCGCTGGACGGCCGCGAGGAAGTCGCCGGGGAGGCCGGGAAGTGGGCTCATGGCCGGCTCGGTACTGCGGTGTGGCTGCGAGGGCAAGCGGCCTTCGCGCTCAGCCGGGCTCCGGGATCTCGCCGCGAAAGTGCGCGCCGACCAGCTGCACTGTCGCGCCCACCGCGCGCAGCGCGGCGGCGAGCGCGTCGTCGTCCTCGACCGTGACGAGGAGGGCCTCGGGGGCGCACGGGGCGTGGGGGCGGATGGCGTCGAGCAGGGGAGCGGCGAGCTCGGGAGCGGCCACGCGGAAGGGAAACGCGCCGGGGAGCAAGGGGTCGAAGCTGACGAACCCCAGCGGTGCGGCGCCCGGCGCGGCGGGGTCGAGGAGGCAGAGGAGCACGAGGCCGCCCCGGCCGCGGGCCTCGGCGATCTGGCCGGGCAGCAGGTCGAACGACGCCTCCAGGACGGCGTCGTCGGGCGGCTCGACCGGGCGGGCGATGACCGGGCGGGCAGGGCGCGGGAGGCGCGCCGCGGCGTCCCAGGCGAGCTGGAACGTGGTCATGGCGTAGACGTGCTCCATTCCGGCGCTCCGGTAGAGCCGCACGGCAGCGGTGTTGTCCGGCTTCACGTTCAGGCACCAGCGCGTGCAGCCGCGGCCGAGGAGGTGCGCGGCGACGGCGCGCATGACCTGGACGCCGACGCCGCGGCCGCGGTGGGGCGGCGCGACGACGACGTGCCGCACGTAGCCGACCCCGCGCAGCGGCTGGACATAGGCATAGGCGACCACCTCGCCGTCCGCCTCGAAGAACAGGGTGTCCCTGGCCAGGGCGCTCTCCCAGCGGTCGCGAGGCAGGACCGGGTGGTCCATCCCGAGCTCCACGAAGAGCCGAGCAAAGTGGTCATAATCGGAGGGGCGCGCAGGGCGCGCGACGAGGCGAAGCATGGGTCGAGCTTACCTTCGGGGCCGCCGCGCGGCGCGCGTTCTCGGCGACACGTTCGGCGGGCGTTATGTCATGGGCTTCTCCAGCGGGCGCGCGCCGAGGAGTCGGCCCGACAGGTGCTCTGGTGCGCACGTCGCGACACGCCCGGAGCGCTCTTGTTGAGTACCTTTGCCTACATGAGCGCAGAGCAATTCGGCTGAGCGCGCCGCGCGGGGAGGCGCGGATCGTCCGATGATGGTGAGTGCTGGTATGGCGTTGTCGCCTGTTGACAGCTCGTGTCGGTGGCGAGGCTTCGAATCGTCGGAGACGCCTCGTGGAGGCGCCCTGCGCCGAGAAGCCGGCGGCTCGCGAAAGGCGTGTTTTGCGCGAGTCGTCGCGTCGTTCAAGGGCGCCGGCCGCGGCGAGCTGCTGTGCGCTGCGCGCGCCTCGAAGCGCCTTATCTGCTCAGCGATCCAGCGCGGGTGAACGCTCCTCCACTGCGAGGTTGTGCGCTGTTTAGGATTGTCGGTTTGTCGCTGCCTCCCGCCCGCTGCGCGCGCCCTCGGGCGGCAGCCTGTGCACACCGGCTCTCGGGCACGAGCGCTGCTCTCTGCTCAATCCGACTGACCTGACGGCCCGCGGATGTCGCGGGTCGTGGAAGGGGGAGAAATGGTTGAGCTGTTGAATAGCAGGTGGATGCATGTTGCGATGGCGATGGCCGCCCTGACCACCGGGTGCGCGGCGGGCGAGGCGGGCGCCGACGAGATCGACATGGACGAGGCCGAGGCCGTGGAGGTCGAGGAGACCTCGCAGGCGCTGTACGGTGATGGGACCCCGCGGAGCTGCGGCTGGGGGGGCAACCGGTGGAACAACCGGCCGCGCAACCCCTGGAACAGGGGCGGCGGTCTCAGCCCCTGGGGGGGCTCTTTCGGCAGCCCCTCCTGGGGGGGCTCTCTCGGCGGCCCCTCCTGGGGGGGACCGTTGTCCGGCGGCTTCGGCCCGTCGTTTAGCAGCGGCTATGGCCCTGGCTATGGCTCCGGCTACGGCTACGGCTACGGCGGCGGCTTCAGCGGTGGCGGCTACGGCCCCGTCGGTGGCGGCTACGGCGGCGGCTGCCCCCGGTGGTAATCGCCCCGCGCCGGCGCTGCGAGGCGAAGGCGAGCTCCGGCCCCGCGCCATGGCGCGGCGCGCTCTCGAGACCTCGACAGGGAGCCGCGCTGCGCTCAGCGTCTGAGCCGCGGGTCGCCTGAGGCAAGTCGCCGGGGCGCTGGCCGCCGGGAGCTCGCGGTCAACGCGCTGCTCCAGGCGGCCAGGCGCCCCGGGGGCTTTCCAGTTCCGCTACGGCCGTGCCCCGGCGGCTACATTCCAGGGCTCCTCACGTGATGCATTTTGCGACATCGGCGGCTGGGCGCGCTGACCTCGGGCTCATCGCCCCGGAACTGCCCAGCTCGTCGCACACCCCCCGGCGCAGATCGCGCGCCCACGCGCGACGCCTGCGCCGGCGCGGTCGGCGGTGCGCCCGCTTGCGGCGCCCGCGCGCGGCGCTGCGCCATGCCTTTCGCTCAGAGGCGACCGGGCGCGGCCGCACGTTACCGCGTCACGGATCGCTTCTTGCTCGCGTCTGCTGCGCGCTCACGCGCCGCCTGCCCGAGACCCGCGCCGGCGTCCTCGAGGAATCCTCCCCATGATGCGCTTTGCGACACCTGTCTCGCGTTACATGACCTGCGAAGTCATCACAGCGCCCGACACGACCCTCCTGCCCGGGGTCCACCGCTCGTTGTGCGAGCACGCAATTTCCTGCGTACCCATCGTCGATGCGGCGTCGCGCGCGCTAGGGGTGCTGTCACGCACCGACCTGCTCCGGCTCGGCCAGTTCGAGACGAAGACCAACAGCCGCGGAATGCGGTTCACCTTGCCCGACGTCCCGGCGCGTGACGTGCTGCGCCCCGGGATCATCACGGTCGGGCGCACGACGCTGGTCGTCCAGGCGGCGAGCGTGCTGCTGAAGCACCGCATCCACCGCGTCTTCGTCCGCGAGGACGCCACCTTGACCGGCGTCTTCAGCACGAAGGATCTCCTCCTGGCCCTCGTCGAGTCGCGGGAGGCGACGCCGATCGCCGAGCTCATGTCGGCCCCCGCGTACACGATCCCGCTCGAAGCGCCGCTCGCGCTGGCCGCCGACCGCCTAGCGACGGCGCAGGTGAGCGGGCTCGTGGTGGTGGACCCGGGCGGCTGGCCGGTGGGGATGTTCACCCAGACCGAGGCGCTGCTCGCGCACGGCGTGCTGTCGGACTCGCCGGTCGAGGACGTGATGAGCCCTGCCATGGTCTGTCTCGACGCCCGGACGCCGCTCCACCGGGCCGCAGCCGCCGCGCACGCGTCGCAGGCGCGGCGCGTGCTCGTGGTGCAGGGGCGGCGGCTCCGCGGCGTGCTGACGGGCCTGGACTTCGCGCGGGCCGTCGCCGGGACAGGCCTCATTTCCATGGCCGCGAGGGCCAAGGCCGGCTAGCTCGCCGCTTCAGAAGCGCGCCAGGGAGCGCTGACGCGTGCAAAAATCCGAAGGCGCGAGCGCTCCGGGGGCCGAGGGCTCATGAGCCAGGGCGCGCCGCGTTCTCCGGATGAATGCCGGCAGGCATCCGTGCATCGGAGGACGCACGGTGAGGATCCTCCTTATATCTCAATCGTATCACCCGGAGCCGATATCGCGGGCGCATCTGCTCGCCGAGGCGCTGGCTGCGCGCGGGCACGAGGTGACGTCGATCACCGCATTCCCGAACTACCCGCACGGCCGCCTCTACGCGGGGTACCGGCAGCGCCTCTGGGACGTGGAGCACGTGAGCGGCACCCGGGTGATACGGCTCCCGAGCTACCTCGACCACAGCCGGTCGCGCCTGCGGCGGACGCTCAATTACGCGAGCTTCGCCGCCTCGACCGCGGTGCTCGGCCCCGCGCTCTCCGGGCGGGCCGACGTTGCCTGGGTTCACAATCCCGCGCCGAGCCTCGCGGTCGCGGCCTCCTGGCTCGCCGCGCTCCGCGGGATCCCGTGGGTGTACGAGGTCCAGGACCTGTGGCCCGAGACCGCGGCCGCCTCAGGCATGCTCGACAACCCGCGCGTGCTCGCCGGGATCGACCGCGTGAACCGCGCCCTGTACCGGAGAGCCGCGTCGCTCATCGTGATCAGCCCAGGCCTCGTGCGCGCGCTCTCGCGCAAAGGCGTCCCTGAAGGCAAGGTGCACGTGATACCGAACTGGGCGGACGACCGGATCTACCAGCCGGTGGAGCCCGATCCGCAGCTCGCAGCGGCGCACGGGCTCACAGGGCGGTTCGTGGTCCTGTTCGCGGGCAACATGGGCGCCGCCCAGGCGCTCTCCAGCGTGCTCGACGCGGCGGCGCTGCTGCGGGACCTCGACGACGTGCGGTTCGTGATGGTGGGAGACGGGATCGACGCGCCCAGGCTCCGGCGCGAGGCGGAGGCGCGCGCCCTCTCGAACGTCGTCTTCATCGGCCAGCAGCCGCACGAGCGCATGCCTCATCTCTTTGCGCTCGCCGACGTGCTGCTCTCGCACCTGCGGCGGGATCCGCGCTTCGACATCACGATCCCTTCGAAGATCCCGGCCTACATGGCCGCGGGCCGGGCGGTGCTCGTCGGGGCGGGCGGAGCTTCGGCGGATCTGGTCCGGGACAGCGGGGCGGGCCTCGTCTGCGATCCCGAGGATCCTGCGGCGCTCGCGGGCGCGGTGCGGCGGCTGCGCGACATGACGCCCGAGGCGCGGCGCGCGATGGGGGAGGCCGGGCGCCGCTATTTCCTTCGCTCGTTCACGCGCGACGCGCTCGTGACTCGCTACGAGGAGGTCTTCGCGCGCGCGGCGCAATGAGCGTGTCATGAGCGCGCCGGCGCGCGAATGCGCCGGCGCGGGGCTGGGCAACGGCAGAACGCAACGCACCGGCGCGTTGCGATGAGGAGGATTCCATGCGCGAGGCGACAGAGGACATGTCGGGCATCAGGCAGAATTACAAGGGCAGGCGGGTCGTCGTGACCGGGGGCGCGGGCGCGATAGGCAGCTCCCTCACCGTGGCCCTGGCCGACGCGGGCGCGGAGGTGATCGTCGTGGAGGACTTCTCCTCCTCGCCCCGGTGGTCCATCGGGGCACGGAGCGACGTGCGCTTCGTGGAGGGGAGCGTCGTCGACGACGACGTGCTCGCGGAGGCCTTCCGGGACAAGCCCTCTCACGTCTTCCACCTCGCCGCGCTGTTCGCGAACCAGAACTCGGTGGACAACCCGGAGCGCGATCTCGAGGTCAACGGCCTCGGCACGCTGCGGGTGCTGCGCCACGCGCGGCGGAGCGGGGCCCAGCGCGTCGTCTTCGCTTCGTCCGGCTGCGCGGTCTATGGCAGCGATCCGCCGCGGCCCGTCCCGGAGGACTACGTCTCGCTCGACGTGCATACGCCTTACCAGGCCACCAAGCTGCTCGGCGAGCTCTATTGCAATTATTTCACGGGGCAGGCAGGGATGAGCACCGTGCGGGTCCGCCTCTTCAACTCGTATGGTCCGGGCGAGGTCCCTGGCCGCTACCGCAACGTGATCCCCAACTTCATCTGCTGGGCGTTGCGGGGCGAGCCGCTGCCGATCACCGGCACGGGAGAAGAGACCCGCTCGTTCACGTACGTGGGCGACATCGTCGACGGGCTGCTCCGGGCTGGCACCACGGCCGGCGCCTCGGGCGAGGCGTTCAACCTGGCGTCCGGCAGCGAGACGACCATCCTCGACCTCGCGCGCGCCATCAATGAAATGACGGGCAACCGCGCCGGCATCCAGCTCGTCGAGCGCCGCGCGTGGGACACGCAGCGCCGTCGCCTCGCGGCCACCGAAAAGGCCCGGCGCGTCCTCGGCTTCGACGCGCGGATGGGCCTGCACGAGGGGCTCGCGATCACCGTGACGTGGTTCCGCGAGCACTGGGCCCAGATCGCCGCCGAGGCGCGGTTCTAGGGCCATGCGCGTCGCGCTCTGGGGCCCCCTCCCGCCGCCCGCCGGCGGGCTCACGCGGTGGGTGCGGACCTACCTCGACGCGGCGCCGGCGGCGGGCATCGAGGCGGACGTCATCGACACCTCGCCCCGCAGCGCCGCCATCGACCCGACGAGCAAGCTTCGCCCTGCGCGCGTGGTCCGCGCAGGCGAGGCGCTCTCCGAGCTCCACCGGCTGCTCGCGCGACGCCGGCCGGACGTCGTACACCTGTGCACCACGCTGTTCTGGGCGACCGCCCGCGACGGCCTCGCGGTGGAGCTGTGCCGTCGCGCGGGTGTGCCGGCCATGCTCCACCTGCATTTCTCGTCGCAGATCATCGCCTGGCATCGCGCCCTTGCGTGGCCCGCCCGGCAGGCGGTGCGAGCCGTGCTCGGCCGCGCCGCCGCCGTCGTCACGCTCTCGGAAGAGCTGCGGCATTACGTGCAGGGCCTGGTCCCGGGCGGCCGCGTCGTCCGGATCCCGAACCCGGTCGACACCGAGGGCTTCCGCCCCGCCGCCGCGCCGCGCTCGCCCGGGGGGCCGCTGCGGGTGCTCTTCGCGGGCCTCGTCACCCCGCAGAAGGGCGTCCTCGAGCTCACGCGGGCCGTGCTGGCGGTCGAGGGCCTGACCCTCGTGCTCGCGGGGCCCCGCGCGGCCGGGAGCGCCGCGGGCCACGCTCGTCGCCTGGACGAGGCGCTCGGGGAGCTCGCGCGGCAGGGCCGCCTGGACCTGCTCGGCGAGCTGCCGGAGGACGCGATGCCCGCGGCCTACCGCGGCGCGGACATCTTCTGTTTACCGAGCCACGGCGAGGGCCTGCCCAACGTGCTGCTCGAGGCCATGGCCAGCGGCCTGCCCTGCGTCGTCACGCCGGTCGGCGCCGTGCCCGACGTCATCGAGGGCGAAGACGGCCGCGCGGCCCTCACGGTGGCCCCGAGGGACGAGGCCGCGTTGCGGGATGTGCTTCGCTCCTTGCGCGACGACCCCTCGCTCAGGACGCAGCTCGGCGAGGCCGCGCGTCGGCGCGCCGAGCGCCGTTACGCGACGCGGACGGTCATGGCGGAGTACGCCGCGCTCTATGCGCAGCTCACGTCGGCTGCGCGGTGAGAAGTTCCATGATTTCGCGCTCTTCGCGGCCCCCGGCGCGGGTCGCGTGACCGCTGATCACCGCGCCGCGCGGATCGCCGTCCGCTCGACCACCTCATCGGGATCGGCGAGCAGGCGCGCGGCGAGCGCGCGGGCGGCGGCGGGCGACGCGGAGGCGACCCCCTGGATCGCGCCGAGCCGCGTCTGCCGCGGCTGGCGCGGGTCCGCGGCGATGGCCTGGAGCTCCGCGACCACGCGCGCGGAGGGCGCCGAGGCCGCGGCGGAACGGCCGGCCGCCGCGAGGGCGCGCGCCCTGGCGTGCACCGGCGCGCCTTCATCGCGGCCGACCGCGAGCAGCTGGCCGGCGTCGGCGCCGCCGGCCGCGCCGAGCCGCGCGAAGAAGCCCGCGCCCCCGGCCGCGCTGTGCCCGCAGAAGTGCCCCCCGAGCAGGATCGCGGCGCGCGGCGGGAGCGCCGCCCCCCAGGCGCGGCGGTCGGGCGCCGCGGCCCGCGCGTCCCCGCTCGGGGCCGGCGGCGCCACGGGCGCTCCGCTCGCCGGCGTACCCGGGCCGGCCGGGAGCGGAGCCGCCGCGCCGCCGCCGTCCTCGACGATCCCCCGGTAGAGCGCGCTCGCCTGCACGATCGTCGTCTGCTGCGGCGTCATCGTGCTCGAGAGGTCGCCCCCCGTCGGAAACATGATGTTGTCGTAATCGGGGCAGCCCTCGAGCTGCGAGAGCACGTCGTCGCACTGCGAGGTGTCGTCCAGCGGATCGGCGAAGCCGGCGTAGAACTCGGTGGTGTGGAACAGCCCGGCGAAATGGCCGAGCTCGTGGCGCAGGATGATTGTGTCGACCCCGGGGTCCTCGAAGAGCGTGACGACGATCCCGCTGAGGTGGGTCCCGTGCTCGACCGCGACCGCGGGTGCGGCGGGCGTCGCGCCGGCCGCGCCCGCGAGCCGCCCGTGGAACTCCGACACCGCGATCACGTTGAGCGCCGGCCTGCCGAGGGCGCCGGCCGTCTGCTCGAGCACGCCGGGGAGGCGCTCCTCGTCGACGCTCGCCCACTCCGACCCGATGTGATGGACGGTGATGCTGCCCACGTCGAGCCCCACGAACCCCCTGTAGGCGGCGAGCAGCGCGCGCTGCATGTACTCCTCGGAGATCGCGTTTCCGGCGATGAAGGCGTTGATGTCGATCTTCCCGCCGTGAAAGCGCCCGTCGAGCGTCTGACGGCGCCACACCGAGAGGCGCGCCGGCGCCGCCAGGGGGCCGGAGCTGCCGTCGCCGGTCGCGATCCAGTAGGTGCCTGGCACAAGTGGCACGGTTGCAGCCGTGCCAGTCTGGGGCACGGCCGCCGTGCCGATCCCTTGGTTGTAAAAGAGGGCCATGGTGCCGGGAATCGAGTAGTCCGTCACCAGCATCCTGCCGTCAGGTCCAGTGATGCTCTTGATCCCGATCGGCTCCCAGCTCGGCGGCGAGGTCATGAGCTGAGCGACGGCCGTGATGCCGAGGGTGCCGGGCGGGACCACCACCGCGACGGACTCCCCGGCGACGAGTTCGACGAACTCCTGCTTCACGAGGGGCGGAATCGGCGGCGCGCCGCCCTCACCGATGTCGCCTCCTTGGCCGACGCCCGATGAGCCTGGCGTGGCGGAGCTCGGGGTCGCTCCGGAGCCGCCGGTGCCGTCGGTGGGCTCGAACCCGTCGACCACCACCCTGCCGCCGCAGGCGCCTGCGGCCAGCGCGGCCCCCGCGGCGAGCGCCACCGCGGGGAGCAGGCCCCGACGGCGCGCCCGCGTTGCCCCGCGCTCATCGTCCAGCGTCCCATTCTCGCGAAACGGACCTCTGGCGCTCGATGCGGGTGCAAGCGACTCTGACATAAGCGTACTCCTTATCGTGGGTAAGGGCGTCCCTTACCGCGCGCGCAGTATGCTTGGGTCCTGGCGCGATGTCACGCGCCGCGCACCCTCTTGACGTCCCGCGGCGCAAGATCGCGGGCTTGGAGGTCATTCCACTTGCTTGACGCGCATTATCACCCGTCCTGGGGAAACGTCGGTCGCGCCTTCGAAGCGCTCGATCACGGCGACGAAGCGCGACTGGCCGTCTGCGCTCTGGACGAGCCATGCGGCGTCCTTGGCCGGGGCGGGGGGGCTCGACCCGGGATCGAGCCATCGCCCCGTGAAGGCCGTGGCGATGTGGTCGCCGCGGTACGCGACCGCGGGATCGGTGAGGGCGGCGTGGTCGGCGGCGTTGAACCGCGCTTCCTCCGACTCGGCGGTCCGCGCCTTGACCTCGGCGAGCGCCTCGGAGCGCTCCTCCTGTTCCTGGAGATCGGCGCCGCGCGCGGTCCCGGGGCCGCCGAGCTCGCCGTTGACGCTGACGAGCGACCGGCGGAAGCAGATGTGCCACGCCGTCGACGCGCGCGCCTCTTCCGGCGTGAGCCTCAGCTGCTGGTTGCCGGCGAGGTCGAGGCAAGCGCTCGGCGCGGTGTCAACCTGCTCGATGCCGCCCGCGGTCGCGTCGAGATCCTTGATGTCGACCGTCGGGCCGGAGCCGTCGGGGAACACCTCGGCATAGCGGAGCTGGTAGAGCCCCGTGACCGGCGCCCCGTCCACCTCGCCGTAGAAGGAGAGGATCTGGAGCTTCCAGTACCGCCCTTCGTGCTCGATCGCCTGGATGTGATAGCGGCTGAAGGCGACGTGCGTCTGGCCGTCGTAGGCGTACCAGCGCGTGAAGGCGCCGCCGGCCTCGTCCTGGAGCAGGAAGGGGGTGCTCGGCAGCTGGCCTGCTCGGTAGTCCTCCAGGCTGATCGGCAGCGCTCCGCCATCCCCGGGGCCGCTGAGGCCGCTGTTGGTGAGGACGTCGTACCCCGAGAACGCGAGGTCCCAGTCGGTGGACGCCGCGGCGTCGCCGGCCGGGACGACGACCTCCGGCGTGGCGAGCTGGAGGAAGACGCGGCCGGAGGCCGGCACCTCGACCTCGAGGAGCGTGCCGTCCCCGGGGGGCTGCTCGTCCCCGCTGCTGCACGCCGGTGCGAGCAGGAGAAGCGCTATGGCGATTGACCCTCTTGTCATGAGTCCTCCCACGGTAGCCCGGCGACGACGCCGAGGTAAACGGTGCGCCCCTCGAGGGGCCGGTGATCTCCGCGGCGGTCAGGATCCTTCTGCGCGCCAAGGAGGTTTCTGACGCCGACGTAGGCCTGCGATGAAGGCCAGAGCGGCCGCGCGAGGCGCGCGTCGAGCGTGGTGAAGCCGGGCGCGCGCAGGCCCTCCTCGACGAACGCGCTGGAGATCGTCCGCAGCCGGGTGACGAGCTCGATCTGGAGGGGCAGGCCGGCGCGGAGGGCCGCCTGCGCTGTGTGCGGCGGCTTGCCCGAGAGCGGCTGCCCGGGGTTGGCCGTGTCGTTGTTGCGCGTCCAGAGGTAGGCGTAGCCGGCCTCGGCGCGGAGCCACGACGCCGCCTGGAACGTCGCCGAGAGCTCGACGCCTGCGGTCCGCGCCTTGGCGACGTTCTTGTAGGTATACGTGTCGACGCCGCCGGAGGAGCGGATGGGTCTCGGGTTGATGTCGATCAGGTCGTCGACCCAGTTCGCGAAGGCGCCGGCGCGCACCGTCAGGCCTTCCCTGGGGATCCATGTGACATCGCCGTTCGCGCCCCAGGACGTCTCCGGGGCGAGCTCCGGATTGCCCTCGAGGATGTAGCCGAGGCCCGAGTGATCGAACGAGAAGCCGAGCTCTTTCGCGCTGGGCGTGCGGAACCCTCGGCCGCCGGAGATGCGCAGGGTGAGCGACGGCGCGGGCCGGTAGGCGAGCGCGAGGCGCGGGGCGATGACGCCGCCGTAGCGCGGCCAGTACTCGCCGCGGACGCCGGGCATGAGGGTGAGTCGGCCTGAGAGCTTCCACGCGAGCTGGCCGTAGAGCGCGGCGCTGCCGAGCTCGGTGTGGGGCACCTCATCGATGGCGCTCTCGGAGATGCCCGAGGTGGAGACCTCGGTGCGATCGCGCTCCTGGGTGAGCGACTCGACCTCGGCGCGCGCGCCGGCGACCCAGGTGAGCTGTCCCTGGGCGACGGTGGCGATGGCCTCGTAGCTCTGCAGGGTGCCTGTGCGGTCGCGCGTCTCCGCGAAGGGCGAGCCGCGCAGGTCGCGTCCGCTCGTCCGGAAGGCCCACTGGCGGCCGGCGGCGAGGCGCAGGTTGGAGCCGCCGCCGAGGTCGAGCGTCTCGGTGAGGTGGAGGGTGACGCGGTCGGTGACCTCGGGGAGGTCGTAGAGGTAGACGGGGAGGCCTGGCAGCTGCGGCGGCTGCTCGATGCCGTCCTGCTCGTCGTGGATCCACCGCGCGCGGAGGCGCACGTCGATGCCGCGGCCGAGGTCGGCGCCGGCGCGCAGGCCGACGAGGTGCTGTGCGCGTTCGGGCAGGGTGGTGGCGGCGCTGTCGTCGAGGAGGGAGAGGCTGTCCTCCCGCTGGAACGAGGCGTCGGCGCTGGCCCAGGCGTGCTCGCCGCGGTAGGCGCCGGACCCCTGGACGAGGAGCCCGGCGCGGCTGCGGCCCTCGATGCGGCCGCGTCCGCTGAAGCCCGGGTGGGCCGGGGGAGCGGAGAGGACGTTGACGACGCCGCCGATGGCGCTCGCGCCGTAGAGCGAGCTCGTCGGTCCGGTGACGAGCTCGATGCGGGAGACGTCGCTGAGCGGGAGGGAGGAGAGGTCGATGGCGCCGCCGCTGTCGCCGATGACGCGCTCGCCGTCCTCGAGGACGAGGACGCGGTCGAGGTCGAAGCCCTGGATCTGGATGGCGCTCGGGTTGCCGAGGGAGCCATAGGCGCTCGGGTTGACCTGGACGCCGAGCTCGCCGTCGAGCGCCTCGCCGACGTTCGTGGCGCCGCGGCGCTCGGCCTCCTCGCGGGTGACGACGCGCGTGCGCACGGTGGCGCGCTGGCTGCTCTCGGGGGTGCGGGTGCCGGTGACGACGACCTCGAGGGGAGGCGGGGCGGGGGAGGGGGCGGGGGCGGGGGCGGGGGCGGGGGAGCGGGGAGAGGGCGGCGCGGGCGGAAGCTGCGCGAGCGCAGGGCGCGAAGGGGCGGCCGAGAGGAGCGCCGGGAAGAGGCAGAAGGCGAGCAGCGCGGGGCGCGTCAGGCGCCGAGGGCGATGCACGGTCCTCCCTGGGACGTCGGAACGGCAGGCCCGAGGGGCAGCAGCGGAAGCATGGGGAAGAGGTCTGCCTGTGTGGCGCAAGGTGGGTGGCGCGGCTCGGATGGTCGCCCGATTCAGCGCGGTCGTCCAGCGGTTCGCGGTTGCGTCGAGCCCTGCCGAGCTCACCGGCGCCCGGTTGGCCCCCTTGCGGTGCGCCTCGACGGCTCCAGGTGGTCTGGAGACGCCGGAACAGCCCGAGGAGGTGCGCATGGAGACGAACGAGAAGGGATCGGAGGAACGAGGGGCCGAGACGTCCAGGAGCGCCGCCGACGCGCCCTCGCAGGAGCGGAAGGCCGGGAGCGGGCAACACAGGCACGTCCCGGGGGACCCCGTGGAGGGCCACGAGGCCACGGCGGACGAGGAGACGGAACAGAAGGTCGACGAGGCCGTGGAGGAGTCGTTCCCCGCGAGCGACGCTCCGGCGTGGACGCCGGCTCACTCCGGTTGACCCCGCCGCAGCGGGCAGCGGGCCCACGAGGACCGGCGCCTTCCCCCGGGAAGCCCGCCGCGACGAGCCGCCGAGCGGCCGGCTCGCGCCGCGGGCTTTCCGGGGAGACGGGACCGGACGGAACGGGCGATGCGAGTTGGGCTTGCATTGCTCGACGACGGACGGTAGCTTCCCGCGCCGCATCGCCGGTCCCCATCGTCTAGCCCGGCCCAGGACTCAGCCCTTTCAAGGCTGCTACGCGGGTTCGAATCCCGCTGGGGACGCTCCGCTTTCCGTAAGCATTTCCGCGCAGTAGGCCCCAGGTGGCCGGTCCCTCGGACGATTCATCGGGCGAAACCAGGCGCGCGGCAGGGAGCGGCGGGAAGGGCTCGCCCACGGGGTGCATGAGGTTCTCGGCCTCGCGCACGTAGCCCATGGTGGTCGCGATGTCCTCGTGGCCGGCGCGGCGCATGATCTTGATCGGCTCGTCGCCGCGGAGGGCCATCCACGTGATGCCGGTCGCGCGGAGATCGTGGAAGGTGAGCTGTTTGCGGGTGGCGTCGTTGGCGAACAGCTCGGCGCGCTCGATACCGGCCCACCCGAGGTATTGCCGCAAGCGCACCGAGAGATCGCAGCCGGGCGGCATGTTGATCACGCGGCCCCGGGGTGTCTTCCCTTGCATCGCCAGGAGCAGGGGGAGCAGCGTGGGCTTGATGGGAATGCGGCGCGGCCTGTTCGTCTTCGTCTCTTTCACCTCGCCCGTCTCGGAGCGATCGATCGCCCGGTGGATGTGGATGAGGCGCCGATCGATGTCGACGTCTTCCCATTCGAGCGCTTCGAGCTCAGCGGCACGCGTGTAGGTGTAGACCGAGAGCGCGAACAGCTGGCGCCAGCGGATCGGCACGCGGTCGCACGAGACCACAGCAAGGAACTCCGAGGGGAGGCGGCGAGCCCCCTTCCGCGGGCGCTTCACCTGCGCCTCCTGTAAAATCCTCAAGGGGGAGCCGCAGGCCGGCGGGCCCGTCTGCGGAAGGGGAAGCGGACGGGCGACGGGCCCATCCTGAAGGCAGATCGGTTCCTTGGCCCCTCGAGGGGCGTAGGGATACAACGGACATGTCGGACCTCGTTCGTGCGGGGTTCGGCCACTCCGCCCGGGGTGCTTCCAACACCCACGGGCGGCACTTTGCTTGCCCGGCAAGCTTACGTGGTCATCACGAGAAGAGCAGTCGATACCCATGCTCGGCGATGACTGAATCGCACGGTCCGACTTTCTGACAACGCGACGGTCGTCTCGTTGACGGTAGACCCTACGCGAGGCCGTTATTGCAGGCGACTCGGTCTCACATTCGATGACGTGGGGCATCTATGCCGCCCAGGTCTCCAAGTCGCTTGCCGTCGTCCGCTAACATCACTGCGCGCATTACATTAGCCTGATCAAGTCGAACACTAGTCCCACAGGCTCGAGACGTTCTTCATCGGTTCCGCCACAAAATCGTGACCGACGACTAAAGCAACACGAGGCAACAAATGAACGACGACTTCGAAAAGGCGATAGCCGCGCTTGACCCGCCCCTCAAAGAGGTGTTCGACAAGTTTGAAGAGCCAGACCAAGAGAAGTTCCGCAGGGAGATTCCCCCCAACCTGCTTGCTCTCTATCTTCGACTCTTATCAATGAATTGGTTGTCTCGGGAGAGCTTCTCCGAGAATGTGGCGGCGGCAGCGGATGTCATTGCCGGCGAGACCGTCTTAGGGGGCTCGAACGATCCAGCGACCGACGCCTCCAGCAAACCTTGGCTCTGGCTGCTGAAGGAAATGCGACAGACGCCGGGAACGGCGGCAGCGCTAGCTCGTCGATGGTACCGCCACCTGGTCAAACACGATCGCGAGCAGGGGACCTCGTCCAAGAATCGGGGCGTTGCGGCATACATTACAGCCTCCTTGGAACTTGAACGCAATAACGCTGCTGTGGCGCGGCGCTGGCTTCACATCGCCGCTACGGAGGATGCGCGCGCAAACCATAAGGGTGTAGCGCGGACCGTGCTCCTTGAGAACATGGGGGAGACGCCTTCCGCCCTAGATGAGTTGGCCGCGTTAGTGCAGAACGAGAGAGTAGCTCAGTCCGATTTTCGCGCACACGCCGAGTATCTGCTCACGCGGTGGTACTTGAGTCGTGACCTCAGACAGTCTGACGTGTCGATGGACTCGGAACATCAGCCTGATCCGTGGCTACTGCAACAGCTCGTCAACAGCCTTCCTGCACCACGGCCGAACACGAAAGTTCAAGGTAAGCGCTGCGCGAAGCGCCGTCTCCCCCCAGCGGCGCCGTCCAGTTCATGATGGCGAGCATGACAAGGACGAAGGCGACAGAAGCGGTGTGGGCCGAGCGCGTTCGCGCGTGGCGCGAGAGCGGTGAAACGGCGGAGGAGTTCGCACGAAGTCGCGGATTTGCGACATCGACGCTGCACGGCTGGTCGAGCCGGCTGTCGCGGGCCGAGCCCCCGCGCTTTCTGCGCCTGGTGCCGAAGGCGCCCGCCGTGACGAGCAGCGCTCCGGAACTCGTCGTCGAGGTCGGCGGCGCGCGGGTGCGCGTCGCCGCGGGGTTCGACCCCGCGCTGCTGGCGGAGGTGGTCCGCGCCCTCGGCGGAGCGGCGCGATGATTCCGGCGGGCGTGCAGGTGTTCGTCGCGCTGGAGCCGGTGGACATGCGCTACGGCTTCGAGCGGCTTTCGGGTCTCATCCGTGAGCGCGTGGGGTACGAGGCGCGCTGCGGAGCGCTGTTCGCGTTTGTCGGCAAGCGGCGGACCACGATCAAGATTCTCTTCTTCGATGGCAGCGGAATCTGCCTGTTTTCGAAACGCCTTGATCGCGGGGCATTCGCGCTTCCCGACCCGCCGACCGAGGGCGCGACGCACGTCGAGGTAGACGACGCGACGCTCGAGACGCTGCTCGACGGCATCGAGATCACGCCTACGTCCCCGCCTCGAAGGCGCGCGCCGCGCCGGGTTCACTGAGCCGCATAAATTCGCTCGACAAGGACGCTCGGCTTACGTAGAGCGGCGTCGTGCACGACGCCGCCGACAAGCCGACGCTCTCGGCCGAGCAGCAGCGCATCGCGCAGCTCGAAGCGGAGCTCGCCGCGGCAAAGAGCGAGCTCGTAGGAGCGCGCGATGCGCTCGCGCAGCTTCGGCGCGCCTACACCCGTGCGCTCGAGCAGCTGCAGCTGCTGCGACGTCGACTGTTCGTGGCCAAGGCGGAGCGCGCCGAGGTGAGCGCGGAGCAGCTGGCGTTCGACTCGATGTTCCTCGAGGTCCAGCGCCTCCAGAAGGCGCTCGACGCCGCTGAGCGCAAGAGCGGCGAAGAGCGGCAGCACGACGACCCCAAGGGGCCGAAACGAAGGTCCGGCGGCAAGGGCCGTCGCGACCTGTCCGAGTCGGACCTGCCCGTCGTCCGCATCGAGCTCTCCTGTCCTGAGCTCGATGCGACGGCCACGCGCATCGGGGTCGAAGAGACCTCGCGGCTCGGCTACGAGCGCGGCGGAATGCGCCGCATCGTGCTCGCGCGCGTCGTGTACAAGGCCGAGAGGCCCGTCACGGATGCGAGCAGCTCGGGCGAGGGGGAAGCTGCCCCGCTCCAGGTCGTCGCGAAAGAAGTCCCGACGCCGACGCCCGCTGCGAGCGTCAGCCCGAAGGACACGGCAGCGGTCGGCGAGTCGAGCGCTTGCTCCACAGCGCTCGACAGGCCGCCGCCGGCGCCGGGAGAGACCTGCACGGTCTTCATCACGACGCCGCTTCCGAAGGAGCTGTTCCGGCGGTCGTTTCTCGCGCCGTCCATCATTGCGCACATCCTCACCAGCAAGTACCTGCTCGGTGTCCCGTTCTATCGACTGGAGCAGCAGCTGGAGCTTCAGGGGGCGTCGCTCGATCGCGGCACGATGTGCCGTTACGCCGAAGACGCGGGCGCGACCCTGGGCGCCATCGTCGAGGCCGCGCGCAAAGAGGCCTTCGAGACCGCCTTCTGCCTCTCCACGGATGCCACTGGAGTCTCCATCCAGCCTGGGCCCATCCAGGAGCGCAAGGACAAGAAGCCCGGGCCGTGCCGCAAAGGACACTTCTTCGTCGTCCTCGCGGACAAGGATCACGTCTTCTTCGAGTACCAGCCCAAGCATACCAGCGCTGCGGTCTGCGAGATGTTCCGCGGCTTCTCGCGGTACATTCAGGCGGACGCCCACGCCATCTATGACGCTCTCTTCCGCGGCACACCGCCGCGGGGCGGTGCCGCTGACGGCGAGCGCGGCCCGCCCCCGACCGAAGTCGGATGCTGGTCGCATTGCCGTACCAACTTCTGGGAGGCGGCGGTCTGCAAGCACGAGCTCGGTGTCGATGGGCTGCGTCGCATCAACGCCCTCTTTGCCGCCGATCGCGCGCTCGCGGATCTTGCACCCGCGCAGCGCAAGGTGCGTCGCGATGCCGTCGTCCGCCCTCTGGTGGATGCGTTCTTTGCCTGGGCCAGGGCCGAGCACGCTCGTCCCCGCGAGCGCGGCCTGGTCTCCACCGCGCTCGGCTACGCCCTCAACCAAGAGCAGCCGCTGCGGCGCTTCCTCGACGACGGTCGGCTGCGCCTGGAGAACAACGCCAGCGAGCGAGCGCTGCGATCCATTGCGGTTGCGCGAAAGTCCTGGCTCTTCTTCGGCAGCGACGACCACGCCTCTGCCGCGGCCAACCTCTTCTCGCTCGTGGCCAGCTGCAAGCTGCACGGTCTCGACCCCGAGGCCTACCTGGCCGACGTCCTCCGCGTGATGCCCTACTGGCCGCGGGAGCGCTACCTCGAGCTCGCCCCCAGGTACTGGGCGCGCACCCGCGCCAGGCTCGCCGACGACGAGATGAAGCCCGCCCTCGGGCCGATCACCGTGCCTCCTCCTCTTCCCACGGAAGAGCAGCGCGCCACGAGCTGACCGAGCCGGCTCCATCGCCCCCATCTTGCACCGGTTGGCCGAGGTTGGGGCCGACGGCGCTTCATGCAGCGCTTACAGTTCAAGGTGATGCGCTTGAGATGCTCGCCGCCTACCTATTATCCCACATTGTGGGCTGCTTCCCTGTGCGCAAGTCGGAAACCTCCGACTTCGAGAACGACCTCGTCATCCGCAACCTCAGTCGGCACGTCTCGCCAGCACTTGACATCTTGGGAAGGTACTTTCTCGTGGAGTGCAAGAATTGGAAGAACACCGTTGGGACGCACGAGATCGCGTACTTTGCCAATCGCGTCCGGTACGGCCGTGTGAGGTTCGGGGTGTTGTTTGCTCGAGAGGGCATCAGCGGCGACGCCGAGGACGGCGGAGGTGAGAACGGTCGCTTCATGATTCACCGCGCATACCATCAGGACGGCATTGTGGTGGCCGTGGTCACAGCGAGCGATCTTCAACGCATCTGCGACGGAACCGAATCGACTTTAGCGATGCTGCTTCGGAAGCACGATGAGGTGCGCTTCGGCGCATGGTCCAGAGCCGTCGGCCCGCGAGATCAGTTGCTAGGAGACACGGATTAGAATGCGCCGATGCGCCACATACAAGCGCGGCCGGCCGTTGGGGGCAAGACGAGAACGGGAGAGGACTGCACAGAATCTGACCGCTCAGCAGACCCGCAATGCCGCTGACGTCCTCGGCTAGCCGCCCGCCGGCTATGCATTGACATGAGGTCAATTCCGGTGTCCGCGGCAGCACCTGGTGCGCGGAACTGCCGCCCGATCACGATCATCAGCGTGGCGATGCGCGCCGCCTCGACATAAGCGCCCACGCTAACCACCGCGCCGGCTGCGCTCGGCGGCGAGGTCGATGACGCCGCCCGTGTCCGCGCCCGGCGCGCCGAGCAGGCGGCCGATGGTCTCGTGGGCGATGCGCGCGGCCTCGACGTCGCCCGCGGCGAGCGCGGCCCTCATGCCTTCCGCGAGCTGGCCGAGCAGCACCGTCCGCGGGTCCTCCGGTTTCGTCCGCGATTCGTCCGGCTCACGAGGTTTCGCGCACTTAGCCGCCACGGTCTGCACCTTCCCCTCGCCGCCAGCATGCGGAAGCCTACGTGATCCCTGCGGATCTCGACGCACTTCCAGGGTTCGAATCCCGCTGGGGACGCAGTTCATACCGCCTCCGAGGAGGCCCGCCTTCCCGGTGATCGTGAAGCGGCGGCCCTCGGTGGTCTCCGTGGGCGTGAAGGTCAGCGGACCGGCCAGGAGAGCCTCCAGGAGCTTCCGGCCTTCCTCGGGGTGACGTCGAACCAGGCCCCGGAGGTCTGCAAGACGCTGACGGGCTTCCTTCTCAAGGCGACGGACCTCCAGGTCGAGATACCGAGGGGGCCGTCTTGAGGGCAGCGACCTTGGCTTCGACGATGGCCAGGTTCCGCTCTCGCTCCCCCATCATGGCGACCAGGGCGTGCGGGGGCTCAGAGGTGGCCACGATCGCCTCCCCGAGGCGGCTGATCTCGGTCCGGAGCTTCCGGGTCTGCTTCTCCATCTCCTCGATGTCGGAGCCGTTCGAGGGCTGGAAGATCAAAATCTTCGCCCGCCATGTTGATCGGCGGGCCCCTCGCTCTGTAGACGGGGCATGAGAACCCGACCCCATAGAAGCGCCTCCTACAGATCGAACCCCGAGCCGATCAACAGCACCCGGCGAACTCCTCGATGCTTCGTCGAATCACCATCCACAACGATGCCGCCCGGCTTTGGGGATCGGTGTACGAAGGGATCATGCCCGTCTCCTACCTCTGGATGTTCGTGGACCTACGAGGCCCCAGCCTCGTGAGTCCCAGAAACCTTATCCAAGGAAGGAGGTGGCCATGCCCACCCCGAATGACATCGATGACGACAGCCTCGAGTCCGACTGGATTGACCTGACCCCCGCGTCTCGCGAGGAGATGATCAGGGACGCCCTCTCGGCCGCGGCCACCGAGCTGGTCGACGCCGAGCGGCTGACCCCGCACCGGCTCAAGAGGATCCTCCACCAGCTCAGCCCGGCCGATCGCAGACGCCTCCGCGAGCGGGCACGGAGGCGAAACTGGCAGGTTGACCGGATGGCTCGGCACTACATCGGGATCGGCCTCCTCGCGTTCGTCGAACTCGGGCCTTCCGGCTACTGGGTCGACGATGAGGACGTCCACGCGCCCCTGCTCGTCCGGGCGCTGAGGTCGGGCCTCATGGCCCACCTGCTCGCTTCCCCGGACGAGGACGACCCGGTGTAGCCCCGTCCTCAGACCAGGCGATCGAGACACCCGCGGTCACGCCCCCTCTCGGAGCATGGTGCGCCGGGAGGCGGCTTCAGCCGGGCGCCCCCTTCTTCTTCGCCTCCACGGCCTTCTCGATCTCATCCTCGATCAGCCGCTCCATCCTGTCCTCGAAGGTGCGTCCAAAGATGTACGGCACGGCGATGGGGAATCCCGTCTCTCCGGGCTCTCCGTCGCACCAGGTGACGGGAAGCCCAGACCTCTTGAGGGTCTGACGAGCTCCCTCGAAGGCGAGCTGTAGAGCTTGCACGGCGTCCACGCCGTAGGCCGAATCTCGCACCGCCTCCTGAAGTCCCTGAATATCGACCGGGCACGCCCAGTCGCCGGACGGCTTCCGCATGGGCTTGCCGATGGTGACGATCACCATCCGGCCGGGCTCGCCTACGACCGAGAGGCGGCGTTCTGCGATGGGTTCGAGTGGGGTGTCGTCCTGCATAGGACGCACCTTGCGGCCCCTTCCCGCAGGGTGTCAAGCGGACGTCCTCTTCACGTACCGTAGTGCCAGTAACACCAGCCGAGGCACGCGACCAAGCTACCCTTCGCTGCCGCCCAGCAACCGGCCCTCAAGCGAGGATCCGGTGGCAGCTGGGAGCAGAATTGCTCCATCGCCTGCTGTCCGTTCCGACATGCCCGGTTGCACTCGTCCAGGGAGTCAGGCAGTTCGACCTCGCCGCTGGCCGCTTCAGGTTCGTCCACCTCTGGCGATGCTCCACATCCCATCGTCGCCGCCATCCCCGCAGCTCCCAGCAGACCCAGCACGCACAGCAGGCGTCTCATGTGCTTCCCCCGAAGAGCACGTGGAGCCCGGCCCCTGGTCACGTCAAGGACGAGCCTGCCAGGCTGTTCGACGCCATTCTTCTCGTCTCTTCAGCGTGAAATCTTGATGTAGGAAAGCCGTAATTGATTGTTTGTTCGATTTCGTACGTCATACTTCCAGACGTACGATGGCTTGTGCAGTTTGCAGACATGAAGCTCGTGCGGAGATCGAGCGGATTCTCCGAACGAACGAGCTTTCCCTCCGGCGTACTGCTCGGAAATTCGGCATTTCCGACCACATGCTCGTGTGGAACCACAAGAATCAATGCATGCCGGGTGCCCCCGTCGTCCCGATCAGCAGCTATCCAGGCGAGGAAGACGAGGTCCCCGTCCAGCGGACGAGGCGCGCCCCCCTCACCACCAAGCAGATCGATCTCTCCGGCAAATCGGCCAAGGAACGCCTCGAAACCCTGCTCGAACTCACCAGTGGGACTGGTCAACGCAGGGCCGGAATTCAGTCGTCTTGAGGCCCTGAAGCAGGCCAAGGCGCTGATCCTCGACATCGATTCGATCGAGAAGGTCGAGCAGCCCGTGACTCCAAAGGGGCCCGACGCCTCGGCCCTGACGGCTTCGATCCTCGACAAACTCGGATGGCAGGGGGCTACGCGGCCAGGATCGAGATCTCTTCCAGGGGCAGGATGAGGAGGGACCCGCTGGGGACACCAAAAATTAAGTGATATCAAGTAGTTGCCTGTGTCTGTCCCACGCCCATCGCGCTTGGGCAGAGAGCTTCGGGTGAACGAGGTGAGTATCGCGCCGGCACGTCACGCGATAGTCGGTCTCGTTCAGGACCCGTGTCCGCGGGACGCACGCTGAGCACAGGCCTTTGACCTATCGCCGTATGCGGACGAGATCGGCGCCGGCTCTCGTCATCCGAGCCGCCGGAACTCCGCCATGGTGTCAAAGCCGTGCTCGAAGGACGCAGTTTCGTCGATCAAGCCCTCGCGCTGAAGACAACGAGCAGCGCGTCATTGAAATTGAGCCTTCCACCAACGGTGTCGAGCGTGTCGATGATCTCGTCGAAGAGTCGCTCGGCTTCGTGATCAACCCACCTGATTTCGCCATCTGCCGCCCACTACAGCGGCTCCGCGATGCGGCGGGCGGCTCCGCGAAATGCGCCCGCCCGACTGTGAACGCCGGGCACGCTGGCTCCACGTGAACAGGAGGCGCGTGGGATGGCGCACCGTCTCGCGCGCAACGGGCTCGGGCTCACCGTGGGCGCGGTCGCGCTGCTCAGGGGCAGCTCGACGCGGTGTAGAGCCCGTCGGCGTCGAAGCGTCCCTGGGTGAGCACGGTATGGGACCCGTACAGCCTGCACGAGACCCCGCTCGCGTCGATGCTCAGGATCTCGATCGTGCCGCCGGCGAACACGCCGCTGATGGGCTCACCAGCCGTGCAGTCCGCGCTCGCCGGGTAGGTGAAGGAGAAAGACGCAGCGATGGTCGGATCCGTGAGATCGAGGATCCCGGGCTTCTGGTAGGCCGGCGGGAGGCTCAACGTCACGCGCGAAGCGCCGGTGCACGCGAGGGGCGACCAGGGATCCGCGCAACTCTCTGCCGCGCTCCCGAGGAACAGATGGAGCGCGTCGGGATCCGGGGTCGGCCCGCCAGGAGGCGTGGCCAGCGCGGCACCAGGGATCGCGCGCCCCGGTGAGGGCGGGCTCGGCAGCGGCGGATCGCCGCAATAGGCGGCCGTGTAATCGCCGCCGATGTCCAGATCGGGCTTGTACGGCTCGTCATTGAACTTGATCTGCCACGGCGGCGTCCCCCAGTAGAGCTTCACCGAGACGGAGCTCGCGTCGCTGCTCACGATCTCGAGCGTCCTTGGAGCCGTCCCTCCAATGGCGTACCCCGCCCCGCCGCCGAGGAAGGTCGAGCCGCCGCGCGAGGGGGCCCATACGGCTAGGTACGTCGTGACGCGTTGGTCCCTGAGGTCGATGAGCCCGGGCCGATTGAGCTCCGGCGGGATGAACATGGCAATCTGCCAGAAGGCGTACGGGGCCGGAGGGGAGAGCAGCCCGTCCGGCCCCCGCCCGATCAGCGGCACGCTGCACTGCTGCACGGAATCACTGAAGAAGAGCGCGAGTGAGTCGGGGTGCGGCAGGTACTGGAGCTGCAGCCCGTTCATCAGCACCTCCCTGTTGAACGGGTCGGACAACAGGTCACCGAACCGCACGGCGATAGCGTTGGGCGAGGGCGGCTCCTCCACGAGCGCCTCTTCCCCCGGCCCCGCCTCCACCGGGCCGAGCACGATCTGGGTGCACCCGCCGTTCACGATCATCGCCGTTGCCGCGAGGGCCGTCATCCAAAGTTTCATTTGATCACCTCCAGTGCGAGCTCCTGAAGTGAAGACCTCAGGGGTGTCCGCCACGGCTCATCAAAACCAACCAAAGTCGACGCCGGCCGAGGGGAGTACGATCGGTCTGCCCCAGGTCGCGGCCTCGCTGGCGGCGAGCTGGACCGAGACCCCTTGAAGGATCGCGCCGACCAAGACGTCGGCGCGGACGCGGAGCATGGGTGTGGGGGCGAAGGCGAGGCCGGCGCGCGCGAACGGGGCCGCCGTCGCCGCGGAGACGGATCGCGCGACAAATCCTGCGCTCGCCGTTCCGTCGCTCTGGAGCAACACGGCCATCGCGCCGAGATCCACCGAAGGCGCCCACCGCGCCGCGCGGGGGGTCGGGACGAAGCGCAGGCCCACCCCGGCGAGCAGCGCCGCGAGATCGGCGCCGCCCTGCGCGCCTTCCACGCGCAGCCTCGCCAGCGGGATCGCCGCGAACCCGCTCACGCCGACATGCGCGCTGGGCATCCAGGCGACACCGACATCGAGGCTGGCCGCGGCGCCGATGCCGCCGGAGCTCCAGAGCATGCCGGGAGCGAGCGAGAAGCGGAGCGCGGGCGGCGGCTCCTGCACGAGCGCGCCGGGCTCCGGGAGGGCCAGCTTCGCGCGGATCTCGGCCGTCGCCGGGACCTCACCGGGAGGCGGCTCCGGCAAGGCGACCTCGAGGAGGCTCGCGCGCAGGAGATCGACCGTGCGCATCGCGAGCGCGCCGTCGCCGTCGAGCGCATCCTCGGCGCCGGCCATCGCGCGAACGACGGTCTTGCCCGTGACGCGATCGGCGATCCACACCTCGACGCCGCGCTCCGAGGGGACCGCGCGGATCGCGGCGACGGCGCCGGCCGCGCGCGCCGCCTCCTCCAGCGACGCGCGCGAGGCTGGCTCGGTCGTGGGATCGAGCAGCACGGTCCGGAAGCCCAGCGCCTCGATCTCCGCCTGGACGCGGAGGCCGAAGCGATCACCGGGCGCGCAGAGGACCGCGACGGTGGAGACCGCCTCCGTCGACGCCTCATCGTCGGCGCGCACGGGCGGCGTGGAGGAGGCGATCGCGACGAGCGCCGCGCAGGCGAGGGTGAGCGCCGAAGAGCGTCGCGTCACGGCGTCGCGCGCGCTCCGCGAGCGAGCACGCCCCGCGCATAGGCCGCGTGCGGGCCGCTCGGGTGGGCCGCGAGGTAACGCTCCGCCGCGCGGCGCGCTCCGGCCTCGTCCCCCATCCTGTCCGCGACCTCGACGAGGCGCCCCGCCGCCTCCGCGGCGTTCTCGCCGCCCGGCCGCTCGCTCAGGTACCGCGTGAACCAGCCCGCGGCGCCCGCATAGTCGTTGCTTTGATCCTGCGCGATCCTCCCGAGCATGAACGCCGCCGTCGCCGCCTCCGGCGACCCGGGGAACCGCGCGCGGAGGGACGCGAAGGCCTGCTCCGCGCGCGCCGGATTGCCGCCGAGCCGGGTCACGTCGCCGAGGATGCGCAGATCACCAGCGCTCGCGGCCGCGCAGATCGCGTCGAACCCCTCGATCTCGGCCGCCGCGAGGGCATCTTTGTATCTCGCCTCGAGCGCGAGGGCGCGCCAGTCAGGCGCCGCCAGCCGCGCCGGAGCGGCCGTGACCTCGGCGCTCGCGCGAACGCGTGGTGAAGGCGGCGCGGCCTCCACGGCGCGCGCCGGCGGGCCCGGCGAGGGCACGCTCGGCGTTACCTCGACCGGCTGCGCGCTCGGCGCAGGCGCGCCGGGGATCATCGCCATGGGCGCGGGCGCCGAGGCTTCGTCGAGCGCGCCGACCTGGAGCGTGCCATTCGCGGGCGAGATCGTGAGCCGCTCGCCCGCGCGGACCGCGCGCGCGTCACCTACGAGCGGCCCCGAGACGGTGATCGCCCCTTCACGCAGCGCGACGACGAGCTGCTCGGTCGTGGGATCCCAGCGGGTCTCGAAGCGCGTGCCGATCACGTGGACCTGAAACGGACCGACGCGCACTTTCCAGCGCGTGTGATCGCGGTGGACGATGGAGAGATCGAGCGCGCCCCGCTCGAGCGCGATCTCGGCGCCGTCCGCGTCGACGGCGGCGACGCGGGCGCGCCCTCCCGGCGCGAGCAGAAGCCAGGATCCATCGGAGAAACGGATCGGGAGCTCGGCCGTGGACGACGCCGCGATCCACGCGCCGACGGCCCCGGGCTCACCCGCGCCGAGCGAGAACCGGAGCGGCCGAGGCCGCGTCACGACGCCCGCCACGATCGCGATGGCGAGCAGCGCCGCCGCGGCCGCCGCGCCGAGCCGGACCGCGAGCGGCCTCGTCGGGGGCGGGGCGCGGAGCTCGGCCGCGCCGAGCCGCGCGCGCCCCCGCGCGTGATCGAGCCGCGCCTCCGGCGCCTGGTCTTGCAGGGCCGCGACGCGCCGACCCAGGCCGATCAGCGATCGGTCGGACTTGCCCATCGGGTACCTCCCTCGAGCCACGGCTCGAGCGCGGGATGTCTGCGCGCCTCGGCCTCGAAGCGCACGCCGGCGCGGGCGAGGCGCCGCTTGATGGTCGCCAGCGAGGTCGCGCACGCCTCGGCGACCTCGGTGAGCTCCATGTCGTCGATGAAGCGGAGCGCGAAGGCGATACGCTCCTCGGCGGGGAGCGCCTCCAGCGCGGCGTAGGTTGCCCGCATCGCGTCGAGCACCTCGCCGGATGGCCCGCTGGACGCGACCTCGGGCAGTTCGTCCCCGGGCAGGAACCAGAGCCACCTCTGGCGCCGACGTCGGGTGATCGACGACTTCGCGACGTGGACCGCGATCATGGTGAGCCAGCCCTTGAGGCTCCTTGGATCCTCGATCTTCGCGATCGAGCGAAGCGCGCGGACGAAGACGTCGTGGTGGAGGTCGGCGAGGTCACGATCGAAGCCCAGGATCCGGTAGAGAACACGGTGGACGTGATCCGCGTGCCGTTCGTAGAGGGCGTCGCGTGCCCTGGGATCGCCGCGCAGGAAGGCCTGGACGAGCTCGGCGTCATCGCCGACGAATGCGTCGCCGCGGGGCGCGGGCGGTGATTGGAGGAGCTTGAGGCGAGCGCGCACGGAGGGGGTCCTGCGCGTGAAGACTCCGGAGGGCCGGGCCCACGGCTCACGGGGAGGACGAATCCTCGAACCTAGCAGGGCCGTGGGCAACCGTGCTTGCTCGCCCGTACCGCCGTCCACATCGAGCAGCGCCTGCGCGTTCGGCCGGACAGCGCGGATTGATCCAGTCGGCGAAAGTGACCCTCCGCTCGACCGCGGTCTCGGTGCGTGCGCTGTGGCGGATCACATCAGCGAGCCTGTCCTTGAACGATGTTCTCAAAGCCGGCAAGACGTACGTCAAGTTCCACCTCTTGTTCGCCGTCTCCGCTATCATCGCGCAAGTGAACAAGCTGCCGACGCTTGTGGTCAATCCGTCGGCGACGGTGAAGGCGGCCGAGCGCGCGAACGAGATCCTTCCACTTGCAGCGACGTGCGTGGAGAACGCCCTGCAAAGCGCACTCCAGCAGGCTCAGCTCAGCAGCTCTTGCTCTTCTGCACCCGACGGCGGCCCGTCGCCAGAACGTGCTATCCATCACTGCGCCTCCCCTGGCGACGGCGGTGTGAAGTAACGGTTCCAGTCGGTGGGTGTGAAGATTGAGGAGCGCGCGCGATCTCTAAGCCGGGCCCAAAGTTGCGCGATCACCGGTCCGCGATCGTCGTGCGACCAAGAAGTATGTGACCCATGGTACCGCTCTTCATTCAGTGGGACCGCAGCAGCAAGGGAAGGTGGGTTCATTGCCAGGATGAAGATCGGAGGCACATGCCCGGCAAAGGCATCATGCAATGCACGAGCGCGCGCTTCGAGCTCCTTCGGCTCAGCCCACGCCTTCTGACCGATGACGTAGAATCGTGCAGCGGCTCGACAGGGGCGCGGCGTGACGAAGCCGCGGACAGCGCAACCCCGCGCCCGCTCCACGCCTCGCCCACCACCGACCGCAATTCCGTGCCGCGCGCCGCGCACCCCGACGCCGGCGAGCGCTCGTGGCTCGCACGCTGGCTCAGCTGATCCGCGGCCCAGCAGTGCGACGGCGCTGGGGAGAAACTGGGTGCGCCTCCGCGCCGCGATAATGACGAGGAAACCCACATCGTTCGTCATTCGCGGTGCGGCACGCCGCGAACTACCTGATCGCCCGTCCACTGCCGCCCCGACGCGCGAATGTGAATTCAATTCCTCGATCCTGGCTCCGGACTACGGACTCGGCCTCCTCTCTATCAAGGAGCGAGACGGAAGGCGCTGCCTCGCTCCGTGGCGCTATTGTCCGGGGCATAAATGTGTGTTACGTAGCTTTCATATGGATTGCCCAAATGCCGTTGACGGTAGATTTGTTCAATGAGCTGGGATTTTTCCAGAGGGTCCTGGACGGCAGCGGCGGTCCAGGCCTGGCTGATTGAGCATCTCGCCTCGGGCCTCGGGATCGACCCGAGCGCGATCTCGACAGGGGAGCGATTCAGTCGTCTGGGCCTCGACTCACGTCGCGCGACGGGCCTCATCAGCGATCTCGGCGCCGCGCTGGGACGTCCGCTCTCGCCGACGCTCGTGTGGGACTGCCCGACCATTGCCGAGCTCTCTCTGTTTCTTGCGGGTGACGCGCCTGTTTCGCCTCTGTTACCATTGATCGACGCGCCGGCGTCCATCGGCGGTGACGATCTCATCGCCATCATTGGCCTCTCCTGCCGCTTCCCGTCCGCGAACGATCTCGACGCCTTCTGGGCGCTGCTGCGCGACGGCGTGGACGCGATCTCCGAGGTCCCGCGGGATCGTTGGGATACGGAGGCCTTCTACGATCCCGACCCGTCGGCGCCCGGGCGCACGAGCACCCGATGGGGCGGGTTCCTCGATCAGATGGATCGGTTCGATGCGCAGTTCTTCGGCATCTCGCCGCGCGAAGCCGTCCAGATGGATCCGCAGCAGCGCCTGGTCCTCGAGCTCGCGTGGGAGGCGCTCGCGGACGCGGGCGTGCCCGCGGAGGCGCTCCGCGGCAGCAAGACCGGCGTCTACATGGGGGCGATGTGGAGCGATTACGCCCGGTGCGCCGCCGGGAGGGCCTCGCACATCACGCAGCACACGGCGACCGGGCAGGACACAAGCATCATCGCCGCACGGGTCTCCTACTGGCTCGGCCTCCAGGGCCCGAGCCTCGCGGTGAACACCGCCTGCTCGTCATCGCTCGTCGCGATCCACCTCGCCTGTCAGAGCCTTCGGGCGGGCGAATCGACGATGGCGCTCGCGGGTGGCGTCAACCTCCTCATCGACCCCGAGAGCACCGTGGCGATGACAAAGTTTGGCGCCATGGCGCCCGACGGGCGCTCGAAGGCGTTCGACGCGCGCGCGAACGGCTACGTCCGGGGGGAGGGAGCCGGGGTCGTCGTTCTGAAGCCGCTCCGCCGCGCCCTCGCGGACGGGGATCCCATTCGTTGTCTGATCCGCGGGAGCGCCGTGAACAACGACGGCTTTTCGAACGGCCTCACCGCGCCGAACCCGCAGGCGCAAGAGGCGGTGCTGCGCGACGCCTACCGCGCCGCCGGCGTCGCGCCGGAGCGGGTGCACTACGTCGAGGCGCACGGGACCGGTACGATGCTCGGCGACCCGATCGAGGCCAAGGCCATCGGGGCCGTGCTGGGGCGCGCGCGGGATGACAGCCGACCGCTGCTCATCGGCTCGGTCAAGACAAACATCGGACACCTCGAGGCGGCCTCGGGGATCGCAGGGCTGATCAAGACCGTGCTCTCGATCCAGCACCGGAAGATCCCCCCCAATCTGCACTTCGAGCAGCCGAACCCCTATATCCCCTTTGCCGAGCTGCGCCTCGCGGTGCCGCCAAGGCTCGTCGACTGGCCCCATGAGGACGAGGCCGCGCTCGCGGGCGTGAGCTCCTTCGGCTTCGGAGGGACGAACTGCCACGTGGTGATCGAGGAGCTTCGCCAGAGCCCGGCGCAGATCCTCCCGCTCGCGGCCGACACGCCGGAATCCCTCGCCGCGGTGGCGCGAGAGATCCGCGCGCTCGCGGGCGCGCCCGGCCCGGAGCCGGCGCTCTCCGATCTGTGCGCGACGGCCGCGGCGAGGGCGATGCGGAGCCAGGGGCGGCACCGGATGGCCGTCACGGCCAGCTCGCGCGCAGAGGCGGCGGCGCTGCTCGATGGCCACCTCGCCGCGCTTCCGCAGAAGGGGCTCTCGGCTGGCGACGCGGCGGGGCTCCACGGACGGGTGGTGTTCGTCTTCGCCGGCAGCGGCTCGCAATGGCCGGGCATGGGGCGCACGCTGCTGCTGCAGGAGCCGGTCTTCCGCGCGGTGATCGAGCGCTGCGATCGAGCGCTGCGCCGGCTCGCCGGCCTGTCGCTCGTCGACGAGCTCCTCGCCGACGCGTCGCGCACGCGGCTGCGCGAGGTGAACGTGCAGCAGCTGTCGCTCTTCGCCGTCCAGGCGGCGCTCGGCGCGCTGTGGCGGTCATGGGGCGTCGAGCCCGCGGCGGTGATCGGCCACAGCGGCGGGGAGATCGCCGCGGCGCACGTGGCTGGCGCCCTCGATCTCGAGGACGCGCTGCGCATCGCCCACCACAGGAGCAGGCTCCAGGAGCGAATGAACGGCCGTGGCGCAATGGCCCTCGTGGAAGTGCACGCCGAGGAGGCCGAGCGCCTCTGCGCCGCGCACCCGGGGCGCCTCCATGTCGCCGGCTACAACAGCCCGATCTCGACCGTGATCTCGGGCGAGGAGGCCGCGGTCGCCGACACGCTCGCCGCGCTCCAGCGCGAAGGTCGCACAGGCCACCGGATCAAGGTCGACTTCGCGGCCCACAGCCCGGCGATGGATCCGCTCGTCCCCGAGCTGCTCTCTGCGCTGGGAGAGCTAAGGCCCCGGCGCGCGTCGGTGCCCATCGTGTCGACGGTGACCGCCGCCGCGCTCGACGGAGCCGAGTGCACGGCGGCGTACTGGGCCCGGAACCTCCGGGAGCCGGTGCGGTTCGCGGCGGCGCTCGAGCTGCTCGTGAGCGAGGGGCACGACACCTTCCTGGAGATCGGGCCGCACCCGGTCCTGCTCCACAACATCGAGCAGACCGTGCAGCGTGGCGGCCGACGCGCGACGGTGCTCGCGTGCATGCGCCGCGGCGAAGACGAGGCGGCGACGCTGCGCGAAGCGCTCGGCGAGATCTACGTGCGCGGGGCGTCGATCGGCTGGTCCCGCCTGGTCCCGGCCGACGCCCGCCCCGTCGCGCTCGCGGACCTCGCGCCCTCCGCGGTCGCCCGGGCGGAGGTGTCGCTCCTGCCCCTCTCGGCGCACACGCCGGAGGCGCTGCAGGCCCTCGCCCGAGCGGTGTCGTCCCAGCTCCGGGACCGCCCTCCGTTCGCGCTCCACGATCTCTGCTACACGGCCGCGGCGCGGAGGGGGCACCAGGACCACCGGCTTGCGGTGCTCGCCGACTCCGTCTCGGGGCTCGTCGACGAGCTCGACGCCTTTGTCGCGGGTGAGGTGCGCCCCGGGCTCACCGTCGGGCGCTGCCCTCCGGGATCACGTCGCAAGATCGTGTTCGTGTTCGCAGGGCAGGGGGTGTCGTGGGCCGGGATGGGGCGCGAGCTCCTCGCGAGCGAGCCGGTGTTCCGCGAGGCGATCGAGCGCTGCGACGCCGCGCTCTTCCCGCACCTCGGCTGGTCGGTGCGGGAAGAGCTGCAGGTCGACGCCTCGCGCTCGCGCCTGTCGCGGTCGGATGTGGCGCAGCCCATGTTCTTTGCCCTCCAGGTCGCGCTTTCGGCCCAGTGGCGCGCGTGGGGGGTCGTGCCCGATGCGGTCATCGGCCACAGCGTCGGCGAGGTCGCGGCCGCCCATGTCGCCGGCGCGCTGGAGCTCGAGGACGCGGCGCGCATCGTGAGCCACCGCGGGCGGCTCGCGCACCGGGCCGCCGGACAGGGGCGGATGGCCGTCACCGGGGTGTCCTGCGAGGAGGCCGAGCGACTCGTCGCGGAGGCTCCCGGGCGGCTCTGGGTGGCCGCGATGAACAGCCCCTCCTCGACGGTGCTCTCGGGCGAGCCGGACGCCCTCGCGGCCGTGATCGAGCGCCTCGAGTCCCAGGGCAAGAGCTGCCGCTTGCTCGACGTGGATTTCGCCTCTCACAGCGGCCAGATGGCGCCGCTTGCCGAGGAGCTCGAAGCCGCGCTGGAGCGGCTCGCTCCGCGGAAGGCGGCGCTGCCGATGCTCTCGACCACGGTGGGGCAGCCGGTCCTGGGGAGCGAGCTCACGGGCGCCTACTGGGCGCGCAACCTGCGCGAGCCGGTCCGGTTCGAAGCCGCGGTGTCCGAGGCGATCGGGCAAGGGTACGAGATCTTCGTCGAGATCGGTCCGCACCCTGCGCTCGCACGGCCGATGGCCGAATGCCTGGAGCGCTCCGGGCGCAGCGGGACGCTCCTCGCCACGCTGCGGAGCGAGCGGGGCGAGCGCGCCGTGATGCTCGAGTCGCTCGGGGCCCTCTATGCGCTGGGTCACCCCGTCCAGTGGCGGGGGCTCTATCCGCACGAGGGGAGGCTCGCGCCGCTGCCTGCCTACCCGTGGCAACGGCAGCGTTTCTGGCTGGAGGCCACGCGCGTCGCGGAGGAGCACGAGGCCCCTGTGTCACCGGCGGCGGAGGAGCAGGACGCGCGCTTCGGGGCCTACGAGATCCAGTGGGAGCGAGGCGCTGTCCTCGCCGCCCCCGAGCCCTCGTCACGACCGGCGTCCAGCGAGCGCTGGGTCGTCCTCGCCGATCGCGCGGGCCTGGGCGATCGGCTGATCGAGCGGCTCGAGGCCCTGGGCAGCCGCTGCGTGCGCGTCGATGCGGGGGCGGCGTTCGAGCGCCCGGCTCCGGACCGCTATCTCGTCGATCCAGCGCGCCCCGAGGACCTCGTACGCCTCGTCGCCGAGGCGCTCGGGCCGGATCAGCCGGCGTGCGCGGGGATCGTGGACCTCTTCGGCCTCGACGCCGCGGCGCCCGAGGAGACCTCGGTGGCGAGCCTCGCCGCGGCGGAGGCGCTCGGTTGCGCGGGCGTGCTGCACCTCGTCCAGGCGTTGACCGCGGCCGGCCGATCGCCGCGCCTCTGGGTCTTGACGCGCGGCGCGCAAGCGGCAGGCGAGGAGGTCCTCGCCGTGTCACCGGCCCAGGCGTCGCCCTGGGGCCTCGGGCGGGTGATCGCCCAGGAGCACCCGGAGCTCTGCGCGACCCTCGTCGATCTCGATCCGCGCGGCGGCGCGGACGAGGCGTCGTCGCTCGCCGAGCTGCTCCTCTCCGCGACGGACGAGCCGCAGTGGGCTCTGCGCGGCGACGCGCGCTACGTGGCGCGGCTCGCCCGGCGCCCGATGGCGGCGCTCGCCGATCCCGGCGCCAGGTCGGCCGACGCCACAGCGGCGGACGAGAGCCGGTTGCGCCCGGACGGCGCGTACTTGATCACGGGCGGCCTCGGTGCTCTGGGCCTCGAGGTCGCGCGGTGGATGGTCGAGCGCGGGGCGAAGCACCTCGTGCTCGTGGGTCGGAGCGGCGGCTCGCCTGCGGCGCAGGAGGCCGTGGGGGCGCTGGAGCGAGCCGGCGCCCGCGTCGAGATCGCTCGGGCCGACGTGGCGAACGCGACCGAGCTTGCGACGGCCCTCGCGCGCGTCGCGCTGCGGATCCCGCCCCTCCGCGGCGTCGTGCACGCCGCGGGGAGCGTCGACGACGCCCCGCTCGTGGATCTCGATCGCGAGAGGCTCGCGGCGGTGATGGCGTCCAAGGTCGCCGGCGCCTTCAACCTGCACAGCCTGACGCTCGGGGCTCCGCTCGATTTCTTCGTCCTGTTCTCGTCCGTGGCCTCGATGCTCGGCACCGCCGGCCAGGGGAACTACGCGGCAGCGAACGCCTTTCTCGACGCGCTCGCGCACCACCGGCGCGCGTGCGGTCTGCCGGGCCTCAGCATCAACTGGGGTCCGTGGTCCGAGGTGGGTCTGGCGGCGCGCGAGGATCGCTCTGCCTTCCTCGCCGCGCGCGGGATCGCGAGCCTCTCGCCCGGCGACGGGCTTCATGCGCTGGCGCGCCTGCTGCGGGCGGACGCCGCCCAGATCGGCGTGGTCGCGTTCGACGTGGAGCGATGGTGCGAGACCCACGCGTCCGCCGCCGCATCGCCGTTCTTCGCGCGCCTGCGCAAGGCTCGGCCGGCCGCGCCCGCGGCGCTCGCCGCGCCCGAGCACCGGCTCCGCGAGGCGCTCGCGAGCGCGCCGCCGGGGCGAGCGCGCCGCCTCCTGCTCGAGGCCCACGTCTCGCGATACCTCGCCTCCGTCCTGGGCCTCCCGCCTTCGTCGCCGATCGATCCGGACACCTCGGTACGCAAACTGGGGCTCGACTCGCTCACCGCCGTCGAGCTCCGCAACCGCGTCGGCGCGAGCGTCGGGCTGACGCTGCCGGCGACGTTCGTGTGGAACCACCCGACCATCTCCGCGATCGCGCGCTTCCTCGCGGATCGGCTGGGGGTCTCGCTCGAGCCCGACGCGGCAGCCGGCTCCCACGGGGAGGCGATGGGGCGCGACGGCCACGTCCTTGTGGACGGAGACGGCTCCTCCCGCGCGCAGAACGGCGCGGCGCGGGAGCCGGTGAACGGCCACGCACCGACGAACGGCGCCTCCGCCGCGCCGGGTCCGCCGAGCGCCCCGCCGATCGCCATCATCGGGATGGGCTGCCGCTTCCCCGGAGCGGTCGTCGATCCGGCGTCCTTCTGGGCGCTCCTGCGCGACGGCGTCGACGCGGTCACCGAGGTTCCCCTGGAGCGCTGGAACGCTCAGGATCTCTATGACAACGACCCGGCCGCGCCCGGGAAGATGAACACCCGCTGGGGCGGCTTCCTCTCGAGCATCGGCGACTTCGACGCCGACTTCTTCGGGATCTCGGCGCGCGAGGCCGTCGCCATGGACCCGCAGCAGCGCATCGCGCTCGAGGTCGCCTACGAGGCGCTGGAGGACGGCGGGCAGACCCTCGAGCGGCTGGCCGGCAGCGCGACCGGCGTCTTCCTCGGCGTGCAGAGCCACAGCAACGACTACGCGCGGCTTCAGTTCGCCGATCCGGTCAAGATCGACGCCTACAGCGGCACCGGCACATCCCACAGCATCCTCTCCGGGCGCCTGTCGTACATCTTCGATCTGCGCGGCCCCAACGTCGCGCTCGACACCGGGTGCTCTTCGGCGATCACGGCGATCCACCTCGCGTGTCAGAGCCTGCGCGTCGGCGAGAGCGATCTCGCGCTTGCCGGCGGGGTGAACCTCATGCTGACGCCCGAGTTCACCATCGCGGCGTCGAAGGTCGAGTTCCTCTCGCCGGACGGGCGATGCAGGACGTTCGACGCCCGCGCGAACGGCTTCGTGCGCGCGGAGGGGTGCGGCATCCTCGTGCTCAAACGCCTCTCCGACGCGCTCCGCGACGGCGATCGCGTCTGGGCGGTGATCCGGGGCACGGCGCTGAACCAGGACGGGCACTCCAACGGCATCACGGCGCCCAACGGATTGTCGCAGGCGGCCGTCATCCGACAGGCCCTCCGCAACGCGGACGTCGACCCGTCCGGGGTGACGTACGTCGAAGCGCACGGTACGGGCACGACGCTGGGCGATCCGATCGAGGTGGAGGCGCTCGCAGAGGTCTACGGGAAGGCCGGCGCCGATCGCTGCTTGCTCGGCTCGGTGAAGACGAACATCGGCCACTCCGAGGCGGCGGCCGGCGTGGCCGGCATCATCAAGACGGTGCTCTGCTTCGAGCATGAGGCCGTGCCTCCTCACCTCCACTTCGAGACCCTGAACCCGCACATCACGATCGACGGCACCCGGTTCGCGATCCCGACCGAGCTCTCTCCCTGGCCCGCCGGTGGGAGCGCGCGCCGCGCCGGCGTCAGCGCGTTCGGCTGGTCCGGCACCAACGGCCACCTGATCCTCGAGGAGGCGCCGCGCGGCGCCGCCGCCGGCGCGCCGGTGGAGGACGGACGCCCGCTCCTGCTGCCGCTCTCGGCGGCGAGCCCGGACGCGCTGCGGGCCCGCGCCGAGGCGGTGCGGAGCCTGCTCGGCCGCCCCGAGGACGCGCCCGCGCTGCGGGACCTCTGCTACACGGCCGCGCTCCGCCGGAGCCACCTGAGGCACCGCCTCTCGCTGGTCGTCCGCAGCCGCGAGGACGCGCTCGCGGGCCTCTCGGCCTACCTCGACGACAGACCGCACGCCGGCCTCGTGAGCGGCCGAAAGGCGCCGGAGAGCTCGCGCCGCCTCGCGTTTCTCTTCTCGGGGCAGGGCTCGCAGTGGCTCGGGATGGGGCGCGAGCTGCTCGCGCGCGACGGCGTCTTTCGCGCGATGATGGAGCGGTGCGAGCGCGTCATGCGAGAGCATGTCGCGTGGTCCCTGATCACGTCGCTCACGGCCGAAGGCGAGCGCGCCCGCTTCGAGGAGATCGACTTCATCCAGCCGGCCCTGTTCGCCATCCAGGTCTCGCTGGCGGCGGTCTTTCGCTCGTACGGCGTCGTGCCCGACGTCGTGGTGGGGCACAGCATGGGCGAGGTCGCGGCCGCCTGCGTGGCAGGCGCGCTGAGCCTCGAGGACGCGGCGCGCATCATCTGCCAGCGCAGCCGCCTGCTCCGGCGCGTGAGCGGGACCGGCGCGATGGCCCTCGTGGAGCTGCCCGAGGCCGAGGCCGAGGCCGCCATCGCCGGCCACCGTGACCGGCTGTCGGTCGCGGTCATCATGAGCCCCCGCGGGACCGTCCTCGCGGGCGATCCGGCGGCGCTGGACGAGGTGCTCGAGGAGATCAAGGGCCGCGGGATCTTCTGCCGCCGGGTCAAGATCGACGTCGCCTCGCACAGCCCGCAGATGGATCCGCTGCTCGGCGATCTGACCGCAGCGCTGGCGGGGATCGCGCCCCGGCGCGGTTCGATCCCGATGTACTCGACGGTGACCGGGCAGCCGACCGACGGCAGCGATCTCGACGCCGCGTACTGGGCGCGGAACCTGCGGGCGCCGGTGCTCTTCTCCGGGGTCATCCAGCGGTTGCTCGCGGAGGGCTTCAACGTCTTCGCGGAGCTGAGCCCGCACCCGGTCCTGCTCCCGGCGATCGAGTCCGGCCTGCTCGATGCCCGCCCAGGCGGCGTGGCGCTGCTCCCGTCGCTCCGCCGGGAGACGGGCGAGCTCGACGTCCTGCTGGAGTCGCTCGGCGCGCTCCACGTCCGCGGGCATGCGGTGGACTTCCGCCGGCTCGTCCCGACAGGCCGCAGCGTCCCCCTGCCGTCCTACCCCTGGCAGCGGCGGCGCTTCTGGATCGACGACGCGACCGCGGGAGAGCCCCTCGCGGCGCAGGGAGACGCGCCGGCGGCGCTCGACGCCTCCGCGCTGCTCGCCGCGGCCCCCGACGAGCAGCGCGCGCTGCTGGAGCGTTACCTGCGCGATCTGATCGCGCGGACCACGCGGCTCTCGGCGGCCCAGATCGCCGCCGATCGGCCGCTCAATGAGCTGGGCATCGACTCGCTCATGGCGATGCAGCTGCGCAACCGCGTCGACGCCGATCTCGGCGCGGCGCTGTCGATCGTGCAGATCCTGATGGGGTCGAGCGCGTCGCAGCTCGCCGCCGATCTGCTCTCGCAAATCAGGTCACGCGCGCTCCTCGACACCGTGCACCAGCGCGCCCCGGCGCCCGATGCAGGCCAGGAAGAATGGGAGACCACGCTCATATGAACGAGGGCGTCACCGAGCTGCTGGGCGCGCTTGCCCAGCAGGGGATCAAGCTGTCGGTCGAGGGCGATCAGCTCGCGATCGGAGCGCCGAAGGGCGTGATGACGCCGGAGATGCGCGCGCTCATCGGGCAACGCAAATCCGAGCTCATCGCGCTGCTCCGCCGGAGCAGCGGCCCGGGCGGCAAGCCCGTCGCGCGGATCACGCCGGCCCCGCAGGATCGCTACGAGCCTTTCCCGCTGACGGACATCCAGCAGGCGTACTGGATCGGGCGGAGCGCCGCGTTCGACCTCGGAGACGTGTCGATCCACGCCTACTCGGAGATCGAGGCGACGGGGATGGATCTCGGGCAGCTCTCCCGCGCCTTTCAGCGGCTCGTGGAGCGGCACGAGATGCTCCGGGCCATCGTGCTCCCCGACGGACGGCAGCAGATCCTGGAGCGCGTACCCGCGTATTCGATCGAGGCGCACGATCTTCGCGGGCTCTCGCCGGAAGCGGCGGAGGCAGAGCTCTCTGCGACGCGCGAGCGCCTCGCGCACCAGCTGCTCCCGGCCGACGCGTGGCCCACGTTCGAGATCCGCGCGTCGCTGCTCGACGGGGATCTCACCCGCGTCCACATCAGCCTGGATCTGCTCCACATCGATGGCGGGAGCCTGCTCAAGCTCGGCCATGAGTGGGCGATGCTGTACCGGGATCCGGGCGCCTTCCTGCCCCCCATCGAGCTCTCGTTCCGCGACTACGTGCTCGCCGAGATGGAGCTCAAGGGCTCGCCGCAGCACCGGCAGGCCATGGAGTACTGGCGCGAGCGGGTCGCGGTGCTGCCTCCGCCGCCGGAGCTCCCGCTCGCGATGAACCCGGCTGCCCTGTCCGAGACCCGCTTCACGCGCCGTATCGGCAAGCTCGAGCCAGAGGCGTGGGCGCGGCTGAAGACGCAGTCGCTGAAGCAAGGGCTCACGCTGTCGGCTGTGATGATGACCGCCTACACGACGGTCCTCGCCGCGTGGAGCGAGCACCCGGATCTCACGATCAACGTCACGATGTTCAACCGCCTGCCGCTGCACCCGCAGGTGAACGATCTCCTCGGCGACTTCACCTCGCTGGTGCTGCTCGGCACGAGCAACACCGCCGGGGACACCTTCGAGGAGCGGGCGAGGCGGGTCCAGGAGCAGCTCTGGAACGATCTCCAGCACAGGTCGAGCGGGATCGAGGTCCTGCGCGAGCTGGCCCAGGCTCGGCGGCGGCTCTCGGGCGGCATGATGCCGATCATCTTCACGGGCATCCTCGGCCTCGCGTCGGAGGGCTTCCCGCTGTCGCTCTCCCTCTTCCACGAGCTTGGCGAGGTCGTCTTCAGCAGCGTTCAGACCCCGCAGGTGTGGCTCGACCTCCAGGTCGCGGAGGAGCGCGGCGGCTTCATCGCCCACTGGGACGCGGTCGCCGCGCTGTTCCCGCCCGGGATGGTGGACGACATGTTCAACGCCTTCTGCCGGCTGGTCCGGGGGCTCGCCGACGATCCGGCGACGTGGAAGAAGGACGCTCGCCGCCTGATCGAGCTGCCGAAGGAGCAGCTCGAGCGATGGGCGGAGCTCAACGCCACGGACGCGCCCATCCCCACGGGCACGCTGCCGGAGCGCTTCGCGGCCCAGGCCGCGCAGACGCCGGAGGGCGTGGCCCTCGTGTCGTCACGCGGCAGCCTGACGTACGCGGAGCTGTCGCGGCGGGCCAACCAGATCGGCCGCTGGCTGCGCGAGCGCGGCGCGCGCCCCGACGCGCTCGTGGCCGTGGTGATGGAGAAGGGGTGGGAGCAGGTCGCGGCCGTGCTGGGCATCCACGCGGCAGGAGCGGCCTATCTGCCCGTCGACCCGAGCCTGCCGCGGGAGCGCCGTGACTTCCTCCTGGAGCACAGCCAGGTGGAGCTGGTCCTCACCCAGTCGTGGCTGGACGGGTCGCTCGAGTGGCCCGAGCGCGTCCGCAAGCTCGCCGTCGACGAGATCCCGCCCGACCTCGACGCCTCGCCGCTCGCGCCGGTCAACCGCCCGGAGGACCTCGCCTACGTGCTCTACACGTCGGGATCCACGGGCGTGCCGAAGGGGGCGATGATCGAGCACCGGAGCGTGCTGAACCGCGTGATCGAGGTCAATCGGCTCCTCGAGGTCGGCCCCGGCGATCGCATCATCGGCCTGACCGCGCTGCACCACGATCTCTCGGTGTACGACGTGTTCGGCGGCCTGCTCGCGGGCGCGACGCTGGTGCTGCCCGACGCCGCAAAGCTGCGGGATCCGGCGCACTGGGCCGAGCTCCTGGTGAGCGAGCGCGTCACGTTCTGGAACTCGGTGCCGGCGTTCCTGGAGATGCTGATCGAGTACCTCGAGCACACGCCGCACGACGCGGCGAGGCTGCCCGGCGCGCTCCGCCAGGTGGTCCTGTCCGGCGACTGGATCCCCGTCACGCTGCCGGACCGCCTGCGGGCGTTGACGCCGGGCGTCCGGATCCTCGGCGCCGGCGGGCCGACCGAGACCACGGTCTGGGACATCTGCTACCCGATCGCGTCGGTCGATCCGGCGTGGAAGAGCATCCCTTACGGGCGGCCGATGACGAACGCCCGGTACTACGTGCTCGACGACGCGTTCGCGCCGTGCCCCGAATGGGTGTCGGGACACCTCTACATCGCCGGAGCGGGCCTCGCTCGAGGCTACTTCCACGACGAAGAGCGGACCGCCGCGAGCTTCGTCCGGCACCCGGAGACCGGCGAGCGCCTCTATCGCAGCGGCGATCTGGGGCGACGCCTCCCCGGCGGCCTCATCGAGATCCTCGGCCGCGCAGACTTCCAGGTGAAGATCCAGGGGCAGCGCATCGAGCTCGGCGAGATCGAGGCGGCGCTGAAGCAGCACCCGGCGGTGCGCTCGGCCGTGGCGATGGCCGTGGGAGAGGAGCGCAACAAGAAGCGCCTCGTCGCCTACGTGGTGCTGGACGCGCCTCCGGGCGCAGGAAAGGGCGCCCCGGCGGAGGAGCCCGCGAAACCGGAGGGCGGGATCGACGATCCGCTGGCCCGCCTCGAGTTCAAGCTCAAGCAGCACGGCCTGCGCGCGGACGGCCCGGAGCGGCGCCGGATCTCGCTGCCTGTGCCGCCGGTGGACGAGGCGACGCGGGCGCTCTTCCTGGAGCGCCGGACCCACCGCCAGTTCTCGCGCGGGCCGGTCCAGCTGGACAGGTTCTCCGCGCTCCTCTCCTGCCTCCGCCAGATCGACGTCGATGGGTATCCCAAGTACCGCTACCCGTCCGCGGGGAGCCTGTACCCCGTCCAGACCTACGTCTACGTGAAGCCGGGTCGCATCGAAGGGGTGGCCGGGGGGACCTACTACTATCACCCGCGCGAGCAGAGCCTGGTGATCCTCACGGAGGGCGCCGTCCTCGATCGGCGGATTCACTACGCGCACAACCAGGCGCCGTTCGAGGAGGCGGCGTTCTCGCTGTTCCTCGTCGCGCAGAGGAACGCCATCCTGCCCCTGTACGGCGACGCGTCGCACGACTTCTGCGAGATCGAGGCAGGCTACATGGGCCAGCTCCTGATGACGGCTGCGCCCGGCCTGGGGATCGGCTTGATGCCCGTGGGCAAGGTGGACTTCGCGGCGGTCCGGGATCTCTTCCTGCTCGACGAGGGCCACATGTACGCGCACGCGCTGCTCGGCGGCGGCGCGGTCGACGGCTCCGTGAGCGGCTGGCCTCTCGACATGCAGGCCGCTCCGCGCTCGCCGGAGGACGCGCTGCGCGAGCTCCTCAAGGTCAAGCTCCCGGCGCACATGGTCCCTGCCTCGATCGTTGTGCTCGACGCGATGCCGCTCACGGCGAACGGCAAGATCGATCGCAAGGCGCTCTCCGAGCTGAAGGCCGATGAGCCGGAGCGGAGCGCTGCTGTGGTGCCGCCGCGCGACGAGACAGAGCGGGCGATCGCCGCGGTGATCGGGGAGATCCTTGGGCTCGATCACGTGAGCGTCGAGCAGAGCTTCTTCGAGCTCGGAGCCAACTCGATTCACGTGGTCCGCATCGGCGTCCGGCTGAGAGAGGCGCTGGGCGCCGAGCTCTCCACGATCGAGCTGTTCCAGTACCCGACCGTCCGCGCGCTCGCGGCGCGCCTCGCCGGGGAGGGGAACGAGGGCGCCTCCCTCAAGCGGGGCCGAGACAGGGCAGCGGCACGGCGCGCGGCCCGCGCCGGGCGCGGGGGCGGAGATGAGTGATCCGGGGTCCGCGGAGGGGAGCGACATCGCGATCATCGGCATCGGGTGCCGCTTCCCGGGGGCGCGGGGTCCGGAGGAGTACTGGCGCAACCTGCGCGATGGAGTCGAGTCCGTCTCGTTCTTCTCGGAGGCGGAGCTCACGTCGTCGGGCGTCCACCCCGCCGCGGCGCGGGATCCGAGCTACGTGCCGGCCGCGGGCGTGCTCGACCGGATCGAGCACTTCGACGCGTCGTTCTTCGGCTTCACGCGGCGCGAGGCGGAGCTCACCGATCCCCAGCACCGCCTGTTCCTCGAATGCGCGTGGGAAGCGCTGGAGAGCGCGTGCTGCGTCCCCGAGGGCTACGAGGGGTCGATCGGGGTGTTCGCGGGCTCGAGCTTCAGCAGCTACCTGGTGTCGAACATTCAGCCCGATCTGAGCTACATGCGCCTGCTGCAGTGGACGCAGGCGCTCGTCGCCAACGACAAGGACTACCTGTCGACGCACGTCTCTTACAAGCTGAACTTGAGGGGCCCGAGCGTCGGTGTGCAGACCGCCTGCTCCACCTCGCTCGTCGCCGTGCACCTCGCCTGCCAGAGCCTCTTGAACCGCGAATGCGACGTCGCGCTCGCCGGCGGCGTGACCGTCCGCGTCCCGCACCTCGCGGGTTACGTCCACGAACCGGACGGGATCGGGTCGAGCGACGGTCGCTGCCGGCCCTTTGACGCGTCGGCGCGCGGCACGGTCTTCGGGAGCGGCGTGGGGGTTGTGACGCTCAAGCGGCTCGCGGACGCGCTCGCCGACGGCGACCGCATCCGCGCGGTGATCCGGGGCTCGGCCATCAACAACGACGGCGCGGTGAAGGTCGGGTTCACCGCGCCGAGCGTCGAGGGGCAGATGCAGGTGGTCGCGGAGGCGCAGGCGATCGCCGGCGTCGCGCCGGAGACGATCGACTACATCGAGGCCCACGGTACGGGTACGCTGCTCGGCGATCCCATCGAGATAGCCGCGCTCGCGAAGGTGTTCGGCGAAGCCCGTGGCGCAAAGCGAGGGTGCCTGATCGGCTCGGTGAAGGGGAATTTCGGCCACCTCGAGGTGGCCGCGGGCGTGGCCGGCCTGATCAAGACCGTGCTTGCGCTCGAGCATCGCGCCTTGCCGCCCAGCCTCCACTTCGTCGAGCCGAACCCGCGCTGCGAGCTCTCGAAGGGGCCGTTCAGCGTCAACACGCAGCTCACGGAGTGGAAGCGGACGCGGACGCCACGCCGCGCAGGCGTGAGCTCGTTCGGCATGGGGGGCACGAACGCGCACGTGGTGCTGGAGGAAGCGCCTGCGCGGCCGGAGGTGAAGGCTGCGGCGGAGCGGCCGGCGCAGCTCTTGTGCATCTCGGCGAAGCGGGAGGACGCGCTGCGCGCCCTGGCGGGGAAGTACGCGGAGCACCTCGCGTCGCACCCGGAGGAGCGGGTCTCGGACGTGTGTTTCACGGCGCGCGCGGGGCGGGCGCGCTTTGCGCACCGGCTCTCGGTGGTCGGGGCGTCGCGCGAGGAGATGCAGGAGCGGCTCTCTACGTATGCGCGTGGCGAGCCAGCGGAGCAGACGGAGCAGGGGTGGGTAGAGCGTCCTGACGGCCCGCGGGTGGCATTCCTGTTCACCGGGCAGGGCGCGCAGTACGCGGGCATGGGGCAGGAGCTGTTCGCGACGGAGCCCGTGTTCCGGCGGGCGATCGAGGAGTGCGATGCGCTGTTGCGGCCGCACCTGGAGAGGCCGCTGATCGAGGTCTTGTACCCGGCGGCGGGGCAGGCGAGCCCGCTGGATGAGACGGAGTACACGCAGCCTGCGCTGTTCGCGGTGGGCTATGCGCTGAGCGCGCAGTGGAAGGCGTGGGGGATAGAGCCCTTTGCGGTGCTGGGGCACAGCGTCGGGGAATACGTGGCGGCGTGCGTGGCGGGGGTGTTCGGGCTGGAGCAGGGGCTCGGGCTCATCGCGGCGCGAGGGCGTCTGATGCAGGCGCTGCCGAAGCAGGGGGCGATGGCGGCGCTGTTCGCGGACGAGGCGACGGTGGCGGAGGCGGTGAGGCCGTACGCGGCGGAGGCGTCGATCGCTGCGGTGAACGGGCCGTCGGAGACGGTTGTATCGGGGGCGCGAGGCGCGGTGACGGCGGTGGTGGAGGCGCTGGGAGCGCGCGGCGTCAAGAGCCGGTGGCTGAACGTATCGCACGCGTTTCACTCGCCGCTGATGGCGCCGATGGTGGAGGCGTTCGAGCGGGCGGCGTCAAAGGTGAAGATGGCGGCGCCGCAGCGGAAGCTGATCGCGAACGTGACGGGGAGGGCGGCGCGCGAGGAAGTGACGCAGGCGGGGTACTGGGCGAGCCATGTGCGCGCGCCGGTGCGGTTCATGGAGGGGATACGGGCGCTGCACGAGGCGGGGGTGGAAGCGTTCGTGGAGGTGGGGCCGAGCCCTGTGCTCGCGGCGATGGGGCAGCGGTGCGTGCCGGAGGGGGCGGGGGTGTGGCTGCCGTCGCTGCGGCCGAAGCGCTCGGATTGCGCGCAGATGCTGGAGAGCCTGGGAGCGCTGTACGTACGAGGCGCGAAGGTGGACTTCGCGGGCTTCGACCGCGACCGAGCCGGCCGAAAGCTCGTGCTCCCGACCTACCCCTTTCAGCGCGAGCGCTACTGGATCGATCCACCTCCGCGATCGCAGTCCGCGCGGCCCGTGGAGCGCGAAGGTCCGGCGGATGGACACCCGCTCCTCGGACAGCGGCTCCGGTCTCCGGCGATCCGCGGCGTCGTCTTCGAGACCCGGCTGAGCACCCGAGCGCTGCCGTTTCTGAACGATCATCAGGTCTTCGACGTCGTCATCTTTCCGGCGACCGCCTACCTCGAGCTGGCCTTCGCCGCAGGCGCTGTCGTGCTCGGACCCACGGCGCGGGTCCTCGAGCAGGTCGTCATTCACGAGGCGTTGCCGCTCCCTGCCGGCGAGGAGCGGGTCCTGCAGACCGTCCTCGTGCCTGGCGGCGCGGGCGAGGCGTCGTTCGAGATCTTCAGCGCGCGCGCCGAGCCGTCCGGCGGCGAGGTCGACTGGCGGCTCCACGCGTCGGGGGCGATCCGGAGCGAAGGTCCGCACGACGTCGGCGCGGCGCCGTCTCTCGATTCGATCCGCGCGCTCCACGCGGGCGAGATGACGGGAGAGAGCTACTACCGGCAGACGAGCGCCGTCGGCGTCCACTACGGCGACGCCTTCCGCGGGCTCTCCACGCTGTGGCGGCGGGACGGAGGGGTCGTGGCGGAGATCTCCGCTCCGGCCGCGCTCGCCGAGGACGCGGGCCGCTACTGCTTCCACCCGGCGCTCCTCGACGCCTGCCTGCACATCGTGGGCGGCGCGCTGCTCGGCGCGGATGGGTCGATGAGGACGAGCGAGCCTTACCTGCCGGTCGCCTTCGACCGCGTCCGGCTTCACGGCCGGCCCGGCGATCGGCTGTGGAGCCAGGTGACCGTGCGGCCGAGCGCCGGGGGGCACGGCGCGGCGCTCCACGGCGAGATGCGCGTGCTCACCGCGGAGGGGGGGCTCGTGCTCGAGGCCGAAGGGCTATCCCTGCACAAGGCCTCACCGGAGGCGCTGCGGACCGCGACGGGGACGCGACTCGAGAGCTGGCTCTACAAAGTCGAGTGGCAGCCGCGCCGCCGCGCCCTCTCGGAGGGGGCGCCGGACGCCGCAGCCGGCGGGCGGTGGTGGATCTTCGCGGATCGACGTGGCCTCGGCGCCGCGCTCGCGGAGGCGCTCCGGCGCCGCGGAGAGCGATGCCTTGTCGTCCCGAGCCCGACGGAGCCGCCGCACGCCGGTGAGGTCGCGCGGTTCGAGGACGTGGTCCGCGCGCTGGAGCAGGATACGACCGACCGTCCGCTCCGCGGCGTTGTGCACCTCTGGGGCCTCGACGCGCCTTCCGCGGGCGAGCTCACCGCCACGTCGCTCGCCGCCGCCGAGGAGCGGTGCTGCGGCAGCGTCCTTCGCGTGGTGCAGACGCTCGGACGCGCGAACCTGTCCACGCGCCTCTGGCTCGTTACCCGGGGGGCGCAGCCGGTCGAGCCCGGCGCGCAGATCGAGCTCGCCGCCGGGCCGATCTGGGGCCTCGGCCGCACGATCGCGCTCGAGCATCCCGAGGTGTGGGGTGGGATGATCGATCTCGATCCCGCGCACGACGCGGAGCGCGCGGCGGCGCTGCTGCTCGGCGAGGTGGATCGGCCGGACGGGGAAGATCACGTCGCGTTCCGCGATGGGCAGCGGTACGTGCAGCGCGTCGTGGCCGACGGCGCGCTGGATCTCTCGGCGCAGGTCGCGCCGCTCCGCCCGGATCGCACCTACCTCATCACGGGCGGGATGGGCGGCCTCGGGCGGCGCGTGGCGCGCCGCCTGGTCGAGCGTGGGGCGCGGCACCTCGCGCTCATGGGGAGGCGCGAGCCCACGGCCGAGGCGGCGGAAGAGCTGCGCCAGATCCGGGAGAGCGGCGCCGAGATCGCGATCTTCATCGCCGACGTCTCCATCGAGGAGGACGCGGCTCGCGTGCTGAGCGCGATCGCGCGCGAGATGCCGCCGCTCGCAGGCGTCGTCCATGGGGCGGGGCTCCCCGGCGATTCGGTGCTCCTCCGGCACACCTGGGAGCAGTTCGCGGCGGTCCTCGCGGCGAAGGTGCAGGGCTCGTGGAACCTCCATGTCCTGACGCGCGACCTGTCCCTGGACTTCTGCGTCTATTTCTCGTCCCTGGCGGCGATCGCCGGCGCGCCAGGTCAGAGCAGCTACGCGGCCGCCAATGCCTTCCTGGATGCGCTCGCGCACCATCGCCGCGCGCTCGGGCTGCCCGCCCTCAGCGTCGACTGGGGCCCCTTCTCCGAGGTCGGCATGCTGGCGACGCTCGGAGCGAATGCCTTGTCCGACGCGGGCCTCGTCCGCATCCCTCCCGATCTCGGCGTCAGGATCCTCGACCAGCTCATCGAGCGGGGCGGCGTCCAGACGAGCGTCGTCTCGGGCGATCTGGCCAGCTACATCCATGGCCTCGCGGCGGGGCGCCCTGTCCCGATTTTCTCGTCGCTCCCGCAGGTCGCCCGCGCGAGGCGCGCGGCCCGGGATGAGGTATCGGCCGACGCGCCGCTCACGCTGCAAGCGCAGATCGAGCGGGCGCCATCGAGCGAGCGGCGCGATCTCGTGTTCCGCCATGTCCACGAGCTGGCGGCGCGGGTCCTCGGGGTTCGCCCCGTGGAGCTCGTGGATACGCGCCGGGGCTTCTTCGAGATGGGGATGGATTCGCTCTCGTCGATCCTCCTGAAGAATCAGCTGCAGACCGGTCTCGGACGGCCGCTCCCGTCGACGGTGACCCTCGACTATCCCAGCGTGACCGCGCTCTCGCGGTTCGTATGCGATGACGTCCTCTGCCTCGAGCGCGGTGAGCCTGCGCCGTCCGCCGCGCCCGTCGTGTCGGAGGACAGGAAGCTCGTGGCCGAGATCAAGCGGCTCTCGCAGGCCGAGCTGGAAGCGCAGCTCGCCGAGCTGACCTCGTTCGAATAGGGGAACATCCTGGGATGAGCAGCACCTCCGACATCGGGTCCGACGAGCTATCGCCGCTCCAGAGCGCGCTGTTCGCGCTCAGGAAGATGCGCGCTCGACTCGATGCGATCGAGCGGGCGCGCCGCGAGCCGATCGCCATCGTCGGGGCGGCGTGCCGCTTCCCCGGCGCGTCCGATCCGGAGTCTTTCTGGAGCGCCCTTCGCGAGGGGCGCGACGCGGTCCGGGACGTGCCGAAGGACCGGTGGGACATCGACGCGTACTACGATCCGACGCCGGGCGCGCCGGGGAAGATGTACACGCGCCGCGGCGCCTTCCTCGACGAGGTGGATCGGTTTGACGCGGGCTTCTTCGGCGTCTCGCCGCGCGAGGCCGAGGGCCTCGATCCGCAGCAGCGCCTGCTCCTCGAGGTGAGCTGGGAGGCGCTCGAACGGGCCGCGATCGCCGCTCCCGACCTGGCAGGCACGGCGACCGGCGTGTTCGTCGGGATCATGAACGGGGACTACGGGCTGCTCGTCGCCGACCACGTCAGCGAGGAGCGCCTCGATGGCTACGTGGGCACGGGCAACGGCTTCAGCTTCCAGGCGGGCCGCCTCTCGTACGTGCTCGGCGTGCACGGTCCCTGCATGGCGCTCGACACGGCGTGCTCCTCGTCGCTCGTCGCGATCCATCTGGCCTGCCAGAGCCTGCGAGACGGCGAGTGCCGCGTGGCCCTCGCCGGCGGCGTGAACCTGATCCTGTCGCCGCGCCCCAACATCGTGCTCTCCCATCTGCGGGCGCTGGCGCCGGACGGGCGGAGCAAGGCGTTCGACGCGTCGGCGGACGGCTACGGTCGGGGCGAGGGGTGCGGGGTGGTGGTGCTCAAGCGCCTGTCCGACGCGCTGACGGACGGCGACCCGATCGTGGCGGTGATCCGCGGCTCGGCGGTGAACCACGACGGGCCGAGCGGCGGGCTGACGGTGCCGAACGGGGTCGCGCAGCGGGCGCTGATCCGGCGGGCGCTGGAAGCCTCGGGGGTGGAAGCGTCGCAGGTGAGCTACATCGAGGCGCACGGCACGGGCACCGCGCTCGGGGACCCGATCGAGCTGAACGCGCTGGGGGAGGTGTTCGGTCCGGGCCGCTCGCCGGAGCGTCCGCTGTGGGTGGGAGCGGTCAAGGCGAACATCGGGCACCTGGAGGCGGCGGCGGGGGTGGCGGGCGTGCTGAAGGTGGCGCTCGCGATGCAGCACGGAGAGCTGCCTGTGCAGCCGCATCTGCGGCAGCCGAGCCCGCACGTGGCGTGGGCGGAGCTGCCAGTGCGGGTGCCGATGGAGCGGACGCGGTGGCCCTCGGCGGAAGGCGAGCGGCGCGTCGCCGGGGTGAGCTCGTTCGGAATGAGCGGGATCAACGCGCACGTGGTGCTGGAAGAGGCGCCTTCGCTGGCGGAGGTGAAGGAGGCCGGAGCGGAGCGTCCGGCGCAGCTCTTGTGCATGTCGGCGAAGCGCGAGGGGGCTTTGCGTGAGCTGGCGGGGAAGTACGCGGCGCACCTCGGGTCGCACCCGGAGGAGCAGCTCGGGGACGTGGTGTTCACGGCGCACACGGGGAGAGCGCACTTCGCGCACCGGCTGTCGGTGGTGGCGTCGTCCCGGGCCCAGATGCAGGAGAGGCTGTCTGCGTTCGCGCGAGGCGAGGGAGGGGAGCAGACGGAGCGTGGGCAGGTGGAGCGGACGGAGGGGCCTCGCGTGGCGTTCCTGTTCACGGGACAGGGGTCGCAATATGTGGGCATGGGGCAAGAGCTGTTCGCGACCGAGCCCGTGTTCCGGCGAGCGATCGAGGAGTGCGACGCGCTGTTGCGTGGTCACCTGGAGAGATCGCTGATCGAGGTGCTGTATCCGGCGGAGGGGCAGGCGAGCCCGCTGGATGAGACGGAGTACACGCAGCCGGCGCTGTTCGCGGTGGAGTATGCGCTGAGCGCGCAGTGGAAGGCGTGGGGGATAGAGCCCTTTGCGGTGCTCGGGCATAGCGTGGGCGAGTACGTGGCGGCGTGCGTGGCGGGGGTGTTCGGGCTGTCGGAGGGGATCGAGCTCATCGCGACGCGAGGGCGGCTGATGCAGGCGCTGCCGAAGCAGGGGGCGATGGCGGCGCTGTTCGCGGACGAGGCGACGGTGGCGGAGGCGGTGAGGCCGTACGCGGCGGAGGCGTCGATCGCTGCGGTGAACGGGCCTTCGGAGACGGTTGTATCGGGGGCGCGAGGCGCGGTGACGGCGGTGGTGGAGGCGCTGGGGGCGCGCGGCGTCAAGAGCCGGTGGCTGAACGTATCGCACGCGTTCCACTCGCCGCTGATGGCGCCGATGGTGGAAGAGTTCGAGCGGGCGGCGTCGAAGGTGAAGCTTGGGTTGCCGCAGCGGAAGCTGATCGCGAACGTGACGGGGAGGGCGGCGCGCGAGGAAGTGACGCAGGCGTTGTACTGGGCGAGTCATGTGCGCGCGCCGGTGCGGTTCCTGGAGGGGATTCGGGCGCTGCACGAGGCGGGGGCGGAAGCGTTCGTGGAGGTGGGGCCGAGTCCTGTGCTCTCGGCGATGGGGCAGCGGTGCGTGCCGGACGGGGCGGGGGTGTGGCTGCCGTCGCTGCGGCCGAAGCGCTCGGATTGCGCGCAGATGCTGGAGAGCCTGGGGGCGCTGTACGTGCGAGGCGCGAAGGTGGACTTCGCGGGCTTCGACCGCGACCGGGCCCGGCGCAAGCTCGTGCTGCCCACCTATCCCTTCCAGCGCGAGCGCTACTGGTTCGAGATCGAGAAGCACCGCACCGCCCGCGCGTCGGCGAACGACACTTCCCGGCAGGAAGGCGCAGGTTGTTACGAAGTCGACTGGCAGCCTCGGCCCCACACACCGGGAGCTCCGGTGCCGGCGGGGAGCTTTCTGCTGCTCGCCGATCGGAGCGGCGTGGGCGAGGCGCTGGCTCGGAAGCTCGTCGAGCGCGGGCATCGCTGCGTGCTCGCCTTTGCCGGTGAGCGCCTGGAGCCCGGCGCCCATGGGGTCTTTCGCGTCGATCCCGCGAGGCCGGAGGACCTGAAGCGCCTGCTCGTGGAAGCTCTCCCCGAGGGCACCTCCGCGTGGCAGGGCGTCGTGCACCTGTGGAGCCTCGACGCGGTCGCGGCGGAGGGCGCCTCGTTCTCGGACGACGCGGCCCTCTCGCTCGGCGCCGGCAGCGTGCTGGGCGCGATCCAGGCCCTCGCCGGCTCCGCGGGTGGAGGTCGGTTGTGGGTGGTCACCCGCGACGGCCGGCCCGCCGCGGGCCGCGCCGGGCCAGGAGCGCTCTCGTGGGGCCTCGGTCGCGTGATCGCCCTCGAGCACCCCGAGCTGTGGGGCGGCCTGATCGACCTCGACACCGCGCCGGCGGAGGTGCAGGCCGAGCGGCTGGGCGAGACGCTCCTCGAACCCGACGGGGAAGATCAGATCGCGTGGCGCGAAGGCGCGCGGCTCGTCGCCCGCCTCTCGCGGCTCCGCGCTCCTGCGGTGCCGCCCGGCCCGGCGGCGCTGCGGCCGGATGCTTCCTACCTGATCACCGGCGGGCTCGGGGGGCTCGGGCTGCAAGTCGCGCGCTGGATGACCGAGCGCGGCGCGCGGAATCTCGTCCTGGTCGGGCGGCGCTCTCCGCCGGAGGAAGCCCAGAGGGCGCTTCACGAGCTCGAGGCGATGGGGGCGAGGGTGCTCGTCGCGCAGGCCGACGTCGGGCGCCCCGAGGATGTGGCGCGGGTCCTCTCCGAGATGGCCGCCGGGATGCCGCCCCTCGGGGGCGTCGTGCACGCCGCCGGCGTCCTCGACGACGGGGTGCTCCAGCAGCTCGATGGAGAGCGCTTTCGTCGCGTGCTCGCCCCGAAGGCCGCCGGCGCGTGGAACCTCCACGTGGCGACCCGGGATCGCGCCCTCGACTTCTTCGTCCTATTCTCGTCGGCCGCCGGGGTGCTGGGATCGCTCGGACAGGGGAGCTATGCCGCGGCCAACGCGTTTCTGGATGCGCTCGCGGTTCACCGGCGTGCCCTGGGGCTTGCGGCGCTGAGCATCGCGTGGGGGCCATGGGACGGCGCCGGGATGGCGGGGACGACCGGCAAGCGGGAGCGCGAGCGCTGGCACGAGTGGGGCATCGACCTGATCCCTGGCGCGGAGGGGCTCGCGCTCCTCGAGCGTCTCCTGGCGGAGGACAGGTCGCACGTGGTGGCCGTGAACGCCGACTGGGGGCGCTTCGCGCGGAGCGCCCGCGGTGGCGCGTCGCTCCGGCTGCTGTCCGATCTGGTGGAGAGGCCGGGCGAAGGGCCGCCGGGCGAAGGGCCGCCGGCCGAGGCGCCGCCCGACCTGATGCAGCGGATCGCCGAGGCCGAACCGGCAGATCGGCGGGGGATCCTGCTCGCCCACGTGCGCCAGGAGGTCGCTCGCGTACTCGGCTTCGGCGACGATCGCGCGCTCGACGCCAGGGGCCGGTTTGCAGACATGGGGATGGACTCGTTGATGGCCGTCGATCTGAAGAACCACCTCCAGCGCAGCGTGGAGCGCGCGCTGCCGGCGACCCTGGCGCTGAATTACCCCTCGATCGAAGCGCTCACGAGCTACCTCGAAGCAGAGGTGCTCGCGCCGGAGCCGGCGGGGCGGGCGACCGAGGTGGAGGCGCTCGGGAGGATCACCGAGGTGGAGGCGCTCGGGGGGCTTCTGGACAGGCTGGAGCGACTCTCGAACGACGACGTCGAGCGGATGCTGGCCCGGATCGCGTCCGGAGGGCCTTCGTGAGCAGCTTTCTCGACCGCATCAGCCGCCTCGATCCCCGGCGGCTCGTGCTGTACGCCCACGAGCTCAGCGCGCGCGTCGAGCTCCTCGCGCGCGCCGAGCGCGAGCCCATCGCGATCGTCGGAATGGGCTGCCGGATGCCCGGTGGGGCCGACAGCCCCGAGGCGCTCTGGAGGCTCCTCCGGGACGGCGTCGACGCCATCGCCGAGATCCCCCGCGACCGCTGGGACATCGACGCGTACTACGACCCGGATCCTGACGCCCCGGGGAAGATGTCTACCCGCTGGGGAGGCTTCCTGGACGATGTGAATCGCTTCGATGCCAGCTTCTTCGGCATCTCGCCGCGGGAGGCCGCAGGGATGGACCCGCAGCAGCGCCTCGTGCTGGAGGTCGCCTGGGAGGCGCTCGAGCGGGCCAATCTCCCCGCGGACGGGCTCCTTGGCAGCCGGACCGGCGTGTTCATCGGCATCGGCACAAATGACTACCTGCGCCGAGCGCAGCGGCTCATGCCGACGCCTGCGAGCATCAACGCCTACCTCGGCACCGGCAACGCCCTGAGCGCGGCGTCGGGGCGTCTCTCCTATGTTCTCGGCCTGCAGGGGCCGAGCATGTCCATCGACACCGCGTGCTCGTCGTCGCTGGTGGCGATCCACCTCGCCAGTCAGAGCCTGCGTGCAGGCGACTGCACGCTGGCGCTCGCCGGGGGGGTCAACCTGATCCTCGAGCCGGACGCCAACATCGCCTTTTCCCGCGCGCGGATGCTCGCGCCCGACGGACGGTGCAAGACCTTCGCAGCCTCCGCCGACGGCTACGTGCGCAGCGAGGGCTGCGGGGTCCTCGTGCTGAAGCGGCTCTCCGATGCGCGTCGCGACGGCGATAACGTCCTCGCGATCCTCCGCGGCTCGGCGGTGAACCAGGACGGCGCGAGCAGCGGGCTGACGGTGCCGAGCGGACCTGCGCAGGAGGCCGTCGTCCGGGCAGCCCTCGAGCGCGCCGGCATCGAACCGTCGGTGGTCAGCTACGTCGAGGCGCACGGGACCGGCACGTCGCTCGGCGATCCCATCGAGGTGGAGGCGCTGGGCGCGGTGCTGGGCGCGGGTAGGCCTCCGGATCGGCCGCTGCTGATCGGCTCGGTGAAGACAAACATCGGCCACCTCGAGTCGGCGGCGGGCGTGGCCGGCGTGCTGAAGGTCGTGCTCTCGCTCTTGCACCGGGAGCTCCCGCCGCACCTGCACTTCGTCGCGCCGAACCCCCTCATCGACTGGAGCAAGGCGCGCATCTCGGTGCCGGCGACGGGCGCTCCCTGGCTGCCTGTCGAAGGGCGGCGCGTGGCGGGCGTGAGCTCGTTTGGCTTCGTTGGCACGAACGCGCACGTGGTGCTGGAAGAGGCGCCTTCGCTGGCGGAGGTGAAGGAGGCCGCAGCGGAACGGCCGGCGCAGCTCTTGTGCATCTCGGCGAAGCGCGAGGGGGCTTTGCGTGAGCTGGCGGGGAAGTACGCGGCGCACCTCGAGTCGCACCCGGAGGAGCAGCTCGGGGACGTGGTGTTCACGGCGCACACGGGGAGAGCGCACTTCGCGCACCGGCTGTCGGTGGTCGGGGCGTCGCGCGAGGAGATGCAGGAGCGGCTTTCTACGTATGCGCGTGGCGAGCCAGCGGAGCAGACGGAGCAGGGATGGGTAGAGCGTCCTGATGGCCCGCGGGTGGCATTCCTGTTCACCGGGCAGGGCGCGCAGTACTCGGGCATGGGGCAAGAGCTGTTCGCGACCGAGCCCGTGTTCCGGCGAGCGATCGAGGAGTGCGATGCGCTGTTGCGGCCGCACCTGGAGAGGCCGCTGATCGAGGTCTTGTACGCGGCGGAGGGGCAGGCGAGCCCGCTGGACGAGACGGAGTACACGCAGCCGGCGCTGTTCGCGGTGGAGTATGCGCTGGCCGCGCAGTGGAGAGCGTGGGGAATCGAGCCGTTTGCGGTGCTCGGGCACAGCGTGGGCGAGTACGTGGCGGCGTGCGTGGCGGGGGTGTTCGGTCTGTCGGAGGGGCTCGGGCTCATCGCGACGCGAGGGCGTCTGATGCAGGCGCTGCCGAAGCAGGGGGCGATGGCGGCGCTGTTCGCGGACGAGGCGACGGTGGCGGAGGCGGTGGAGCCGTACGCGGCGGAGGCGTCGATCGCTGCGGTGAACGGGCCGTCGGAGACGGTGGTGTCCGGGGCGCGCGGTGCGGTGACGGCGGTGGTGGAGGCGCTGGGGGCGCGCGGGGTCAAGAGCCGGTGGCTGAACGTATCGCACGCATTCCACTCGCCGCTGATGGCGCCGATGGTGGAGGCATTCGAGCGGGCGGCGTCGAAGGTGAAGCTTGGGTTGCCGCAGCGGAAGCTGATCGCGAACGTGACGGGGAGAGCGGCGCGGGAGGAAGTGACGCAGGCGGGGTACTGGGCGAGCCATGTGCGCGCGCCGGTGCGGTTCCTGGAGGGGATACGGGCGCTGCACGAGGCGGGGGCGGAAGCGTTCGTGGAGGTGGGGCCGAGTCCTGTGCTCTCGGCGATGGGGCAGCGGTGCGTGCCGGAGGGGGCGGGGGTGTGGCTGCCGTCGCTGCGGCCGAAGCGCTCGGATTGCGCGCAGATGCTCGAGAGCCTGGGGGCGCTGTACGTGCGAGGCGCGAAGGTGGACTTCGCTGGCTTCGACCGCGGCCGGGCCCGGCGCAAGCTCGTGCTGCCCACCTACCCCTTCCAGCGCGAGCGCTGCTGGATCGACCCGCCGCCGCGGTCGCAGCCCGCGCAGAGCGAAGGTCCGGGGGGCGGGCACCCGCTCCTCGGGCGGCGGCTCCACTCGCCGGCGCTGCGGGAGATCCTCTTCGAGGCCCGATACGATCCCCGGTCGAATTCGCTGCTGAACGATCACTGGGTGCAGGGCATGGCGATCGTCTCGGGCACCACGGAGATCGCGACGGTGCTGGACGCCGCGATCCGGAGCCTCGGCCCCGGGCCGTACGCGCTGGAGGACGTCTTCTTTGCCCAGCCGATCATCCTGGCCCCGGAGCGCCCGCGCAACGTTCAGGTCGTCCTCTCCGCGGACGAATCTGGAGAGCGCACTTTCCGGGTCTTCAGCCACGACGCGGCCGAGGAAGAGCCGGAGTGGACCCTGCACGTGACCGGCAAGCTCCGCGCGGCGGCCGATGCGACCCCCGCGGCGCCGCCGTCGCGGGACGACGTGCGGGGACGCTGCCGAGAGTCGATGTCCGGAGAGGCGTTCTACGGGGATCTGATCGGGCGCTTCGGCTTCGAGTTCGGGCCCTCCTTCCGCTGGATCGAGGAGATCTGGCGGCGTGACGGAGAGGCGCTGTGCCGGATGCGGCTCCCGGAGGTCAGCGACGGTGTAGACGCCTATGGCTTCCACCCCGGGCTGCTCGACGCCTGCTTTCAGCTCGCGATGGCCGCGGTCTCCCGCGTCAAAGTGGGCGTCCCCCTCGGGATCGAGCGCTTCGTCTTTCATGGCCCGCCCCGCGATCGCCTGTGGAGCCACGTCACGCTGCGCGGCCCCGACGACGCCCAGGCCGAGGTCGTGAGCGGCGACGTCTGCATCGTCGACGACGCGGGCCGGGTCGTCGCGGAGATGATCGGCTTCCGCGGCCGGCCGGCGACGCGCGACACGCTGCTCCGCACCGGAGGAGAACCGGAGCGCGCGCGCGACTGGCGGTACGATCTCGCGTGGCGGCCGAAGGCGCGTGGGCGCCCGGCGCCGGGCCGCGCTGGCTCGGGGCCGGGTCGCTGGCTGATCCTCGGCGACGACCAGGGCGTCGGCGCCGCCCTCGCGCGGCGCTTGACGGAGCGCGGCGACGATGCGGTCGTGGCGCCGGAAGACGCTCGCGAGGCCCTCTCGGACGCGACCCGCGCGCACGCCTGGCTGGGCGATCTGGCCTCTTCGCCCGGCCTCGCATGGCGCGGTGTGGTGCACCTCTCGGGCCTCGACGGCGCGACGCCGGAGGCGGCCGGCGCACCCTCCGCGAGCCTGCTCCACCTCGCGCAGGCGCTGTCCCGCCGTGGGGATATGGGACGCCTGTGGGTTGTGACCCGGCGCTGCCAGCCCGTCGCCTGCGCGCCGGACGAGGCGTCGCTCGGCGTCGCGCCGCTCTGGGGGCTCGGCCGGGTCATCGCTCTCGAGCATCCGGAGCGCTGGGGCGGCCTCGTCGACCTGGGGCCCGAGATCGCGCCCGAGCAGGAGGCCGCGCTGCTCTGCGACGAGATCGAGGAGCCCGACGGCGAAGATCAGATCGCGCTGCGGGGCAAAGAGCGGTTCGTGGCGCGCCTCGCGCGCGGCGCGGCCGGTGAGAACGTGGCGGGGACAGCGCTCGACGGCGGCGCGGCCTACCTGATCACCGGCGGCCTCGGCGCGCTCGGCCTGCACGTGGCACGGTGGATGGTCGAGCGCGGCGCGCGGCAGCTTTACCTCATCGGGCGGCGCGAGGCGCTGGAGCCGGCGCAGGCCGCGCTGCGCGAGCTCGCAGACGCGGGAGCAGAGGTCGTACCGATGCAGGCCGATGTGGCCGACGATGCGGCGCTCGGCCGGGTGCTGGAGACGATCTCCGCCAGCGGTCGTCCGCTGCGCGGCGTGGTGCACGCCGCCGGCGTGCTCGACGATGGCGTGCTGGAGCAGCAGAGCGCGGAGCGCCTCGCGCGGGTGATGGCGCCGAAGATCGCGGGCGCGTGGAATCTGCACCGCCGCACGCGGGCGCTCGATCTCGATCTGTTCGTGCTCTTCTCCTCGGGCGCGTCGCTGCTGGGGGCGCCCGGGCAAGGCAACTACGCGGCGGCGAACGCCTTCCTCGACGCCCTTGCGCACCACCGCCGGGCCCTGGGGCTCGCGGGGCTCAGCATCAACTGGGGCGCCTGGGCCGGCGCGGGGATGGCGGGCGGCGTGAAGGTGTCCGCGCAGCGACGTCAGGCCGCCCGCGGCGTGGGAGCGATCCCGCCGGCGGAGGGGCTCCGGTGGCTCGATCGGCTCCTGGCCGAGGGCGCGACCCAGGCCGCGGTGCTGCCTGTCACCAGGTGGTCACAGGACCTCGAGCCGTACCCTGCCGGAGCGCCGCCTGTGCTGGCCGAGCTCGTTCGCGAGGATCGCCGCGACGGCGCGGCCGACGCGGATCGCGACGATCTCCGCCGAAGGCTCGCAGAGGCTCCGGCGCCCGCGCGCCGCGGGCTGATCGACGCCTTTGTGAGGGAGCAGGTCGCCGCGATCCTCGGGCTCGGGCCCACCCACCCGCTCGAGATCCGGCAGCGGCTCTTCGATCTGGGGCTCGACTCGCTGATGGCCGTCGAGCTCCGAGGCCGCCTCCAGCGCCACGTGGGCCGCGCGCTCCCCTCGACGCTGCTGTTCGACTACTCGACGGTCGAGGCGCTGACCGGCTACCTGGCCGACGAGGTGCTTGCGATCCCGGTCGCCCCGGCGCCTTCCGCTGTCGTGCCTGCCCCCGCGACCGACGAGCGGGGAGCGCGGCTCGAGAGGCTGAAGGAGATGTCCGAGGGCGAGCTTTCGGAGCTCCTGCTGGAGAAGCTCGATGCGATCAAGAAGAGGTTGAAGTGAGCCAGAGCAAGCAGGACCAAAGCACGGCGCTGCTCAGCGCGCTCGTCGTCATCGAGGAGCTGGAGGCGCGGCTCGCGTCCTTCGAGCGCACGCGGACCGAGCCTGTCGCCGTGATCGGGACGAGCTGCCGCATGCCTCTCGGCGCCGACAGCCCGGAGGCCTTCTGGGAGCTGCTCCGCGAGGGCGTGGACGCCACGAGCGACATCCCCTCCGACCGGTGGGACATCGATGGTTTCTTCGATCCAGACCCCGAGCATCCGGGCAAGAGCTACGTCCGCCGGGGCAGCTTCCTGCGCTCCGTCGATCAGTTCGATCCATCCTTCTTCGGGATCTCGCCGCGCGAGGCGCAGAGCCTCGATCCCCAGCAGCGTCTGCTCCTCGAGGTGAGCTGGGAGGCGCTCGAGCGGGCAGGGCAATCCCCGGACGCCCTGTTCGGGAGTGCGACAGGCGTGTTCATCGGGATGATGAGCAACGATTACGCCCACCTGATCAACGCGGCGCAGGCGCGCGGCGGGAGCGACGGGTACACAGCGAGCGGGAACGAGTTCAGCTTCGCCGCGGGCCGCCTCTCGTACGTGCTCGGCCTGCAGGGCCCTTCGATGGTGGTGACCACCGCGTGCTCGTCGTCGCTCGTGGCGATCCATCTGGCCTGCCAGAGCCTGCGGAACGGCGAGTGCCGCGTGGCCCTCGCCGGCGGCGTGAGCTTGATGCTATCGCCCGATCCATGGGCCGCGCTCTCGCGGCTCCGGGCGCTGGCGCCGGACGGGCGTTGCAAGACGTTCGACGCGTCGGCGGACGGCTACGGCCGTGGCGAGGGGTGCGGGATGGTCGTGCTCAAGCGGCTGTCCGACGCGCTGACGGACGGCGACCCGATCGAGGCGGTGATCCGTGGCTCGGCGGTGAACCACGACGGGCCGAGCGGCGGTCTGACGGTGCCGAACGGGGTGGCGCAGCGGGCGCTGATCCGGCGGGCGCTTGCGGCGTCGGGGGTGGAAGCGTCGCAGGTGAGCTACATCGAGGCGCATGGCACGGGCACATCGCTCGGGGACCCGATCGAGCTGAACGCGCTGGGTGAGGTGTTCGGTCCGGGCCGCTCGCCGGAGCGTCCGCTGTGGGTGGGAGCGGTCAAGGCGAACATCGGGCACCTGGAGGCGGCGGCGGGGGTGGCGGGCGTGCTGAAGGTGGCGCTCGCGATGCAGCACGGAGAGCTGCCTGTGCAGCCGCACCTGCGGCAGCCGAACCCGCACGTGGCGTGGGCGGAGCTGCCGGTGCGGGTGCCGATGGAGCGGACGCGGTGGCCCTCGGCGGAAGGCGAGCGGCGCGTCGCCGGGGTGAGCTCGTTCGGAATGAGCGGGATCAACGCGCACGTGGTGCTGGAAGAGGCGCCTTCGCTGGCGGAGGTGAAGGAGGCCGGAGCGGAGCGTCCGGCGCAGCTCTTGTGCATGTCGGCGAAGCGCGAGGGGGCTTTGCGTGAGCTGGCGGGGAAGTACGCGGCGCACCTCGGGTCGCACCCGGAGGAGCAGCTCGGGGACGTGGTGTTCACGGCGCACACGGGGAGAGCGCACTTCGCGCACCGGCTGTCGGTGGTGGCGTCGTCCCGGGCCCAGATGCAGGAGAGGCTGTCTGCGTTCGCGCGAGGCGAGGGAGGGGAGCAGACGGAGCGTGGGCAGGTGGAGCGGACGGAGGGGCCTCGCGTGGCGTTCCTGTTCACGGGACAGGGGTCGCAATATGTGGGCATGGGGCAGGAGCTGTTCGCGACCGAGCCCGTGTTCCGGCGAGCGATCGAGGAGTGCGACGCGCTGTTGCGTGGTCACCTGGAGAGATCGCTGATCGAGGTGCTGTATCCGGCGGAGGGGCAGGCGAGCCCGCTGGATGAGACGGAGTACACGCAGCCGGCGCTGTTCGCGGTGGAGTATGCGCTGAGCGCGCAGTGGAAGGCGTGGGGGATCGAGCCGTTTGCGGTGCTCGGGCACAGCGTCGGGGAATACGTGGCGGCGTGCGTGGCGGGGGTGCTCGGGCTGTCGGAGGGGCTCGGGCTCATCGCGACGCGAGGGCGGCTGATGCAGGCGCTGCCGAAGCAGGGGGCGATGGCGGCGCTGTTCGCGGACGAGGCGACGGTGGCGGAGGCGGTGAGGCCGTACGCGGCGGAGGTGTCGATCGCGGCGGTGAACGGGCCGTCGGAGACGGTGGTGTCCGGGGCGCGAGGCGCGGTGACGGCGGTGGTGGAGGCGCTGGGGGCGCGCGGCGTCAAGAGCCGGTGGCTGAACGTATCGCACGCATTCCACTCACCGCTGATGGCGCCGATGGTGGAGGCGTTCGAGCGGGCGGCGTCGAAGGTGAAGCTTGGGTTGCCGCAGCGGAAGCTCATCGCGAACGTGACGGGGAGGGCGGCGCGCGAGGAAGTGACGCAGGCGGGGTACTGGGCGAGTCATGTGCGCGCGCCGGTGCGGTTCATGGAGGGGATACGGGCGCTGCACGAGGCGGGGGCGGAAGCGTTCGTGGAGGTGGGGCCGAGTCCTGTGCTCTCGGCGATGGGACGGCGGTGCGTGCCGGAGGGGGCGGGGGTGTGGCTGCCGTCGCTGCGGCCGAAGCGCTCGGATTGCGCGCAGATGCTCGAGAGCCTGGGAGCGCTGTACGTGCGAGGCGCGAAGGTGGACTTCGCGGGCTTCGACCGCGACCGGGCCCGGCGCAAGCTCGTGCTGCCCACCTATCCCTTCCAGCGCCGTCGATGCTGGATCGACCCGCCTTCCGCCACAAAGAACGGCGCGGCCGCGCCGGCCAGCGCCGATACGTCGGTTGCCCGCTACTACGATGCGCTCTCCACGGTGGACGCGGGCGACTCGCCCGAGAGGGATTCGCTCGAGCAGGCCTATCTCACCTTCCCGCCGTTCCGGGAGGCCGTTCCGGAGTTCTCCTGGCTCAGGACCATGGCTCGCCCGCGAAGGCACCCGGCGGATTTCGCGCGCATCGGCGCCGCCCAGCGCGAAATGCGGCAAGTCGCGTTCCGGCACGTCGATTTCCTGTCCTGCTCCAAGGCGCTCGACTTCGGTTGCGGCCACGCCGCGGATCTCGTCGCGCTCGCGGAGCAGTATCCGCACCTCGAGCTCCACGGCTACACGATCTCCCCGGAGCAGGCCCGGCTCGGTCATCGAAAGCTCCGCGCCCACAGGCTCGAAGATCGCGTGAAGATCTTCAACTGCGACAGCACGCGGCACGACTTCCCCTCGCAGTACGACGTGATCCTCGGGTTCGAGGTGGCCGCGCACATCGCGGATAAAGACGCGCTCTTCGCGAACGTCAGCCGGCACCTCCAGCAGGGCGGCTTCGTCGTGATGGCGGACTTCGTCTCGAATGGCGCGTCTTCCATCGTGCACGAGGAGACGTCGTCGTACCTCGTGACTCGGGACGAGTGGTGCGACCTCTTCGCGCGCTACCGGCTCAGCGTGGCCGAGTGCGTGGACGTCAGCCGCGAGGTCGGGAACTTCTTCCACGACGAGCGCCTGGAAGAGCACTTCGCCGAGGTCGGTCCGGGGCTCGATCCGCTCGTCCTCCAGAGCTTCCGGTCGTACGCGAACCTCGGCAGGATGCTCGAGAAGAAGCTCGTGAGCTATGTCCTCCTGGTCCTGCGCAAGGACGGCTACGCGCGCGCAGAGCACGTCTCCCGCGCCGCCCGAGCCCGGATGAGCGCGCCGCTCCCGTATGCCGCGGCGGCCCGGGGCGAGGAAATGCCCGCCGCCGCGCTCGAGAACGGCGCGCCCTCTCCGCTCTCCGCCGGCGCGCGGGCCGAAGCCTCGCTCGATGCCGGGGTGTACGCGGTCGAGTGGTCGCCGCTGGAGCGCCGCGATGCCTCGTCGCGGCCGGCGTCGGAGAGCCCGGGTTCGTGGCTCGTCGTCGCCGATGGCGGAGGGGTGGGCGCTCGCCTCGCGAGCTTGCTGGCGGCGAAGGGCGAGCGCTGCGATCTCGTCCGCCCGAGCGACGCCGCGCGCCGCGAGCGGCTCGCGGAGATCCTCCGGGACGCGGCGCAAAGGGACGGCCGGCCTCTCCGCGGGCTCCTGCACCTCGGGAGCCTCGACGCGGGGACGGCGGAGCCAGCCTCGACGGAGGCGCTCGACGCGGCGCAGGCGATGGGCTGCGTGAGCCTGCTCGCGTCGATCCAGGCGCTCGCGGACGTGCCGGAGGCTCGCTCCGCCCGGCTCTGGGCCGTCACGCGTGGCGCGCAGCCGGTCTCCGGCGCAGCTCCGGCGATCGCGGCGGCGCCGGTATGGGGGCTCGGGCGGGTGGCGGCGCTTGAATACCCCGAGCAGTGGGGCGGGCTCGTGGATCTGGCGCCGGAGGCGTCCGACGCGGACGCGGCGCAGCTGCTCGACGTCATCGAGCGCCCTGACGGCGAGGATCAGATCGCCCTCCGGGGCGGCCAGCGTCACGTCGCCCGGCTCGCGCCGCAAGCCGTCCAGGAGGCGTCGCGGGTCGAGGTGAGCGCCGACGCGATCTACTTGATCACGGGCGGGCTCGGCGCGCTGGGCCTCGCGGTGGCGCGATGGCTCTTCGCGCGCGGCGCGAAGCACCTCGCGCTCGTCGGACGCCGCGGGCTGCCGCCGCGCGACACCTGGGCCGATCTGCCGGCGGATCACCCGCTCCAGCCGGCGATCTCTGCCGTCCGCGCCCTCGAGGCGGAGGGGGCGAGCGTGCAGGTGATCGCCGCCGACGTGGGGGACGAAGCGCGGATGACCGAGCTCTTCGCGTCGCTGCGCGCAGCGGAGCTCCCGCTGCGCGGCGTCGTGCACGCCGCGGGCTTCGCGGACACGCGGCCGATCCGGGCGCTCGACGAGCGCGCCGTCGAGGCGGTGCTCCGCGCCAAGGTGAGGGGTGCGTGGCTCCTCGATCGGCTCGCGCGCGGCGCGCCCCTCGACTTCTTCGTCTCGTTCTCGTCGATCGCGTCCGTCTGGGGCTCCGCGGGGATGGCGCACTACGCCGCGGCCAACGCCTTCCTGGACGCCCTCGCGCACGCGCGCCGGCGCGAGGGCCGGCCCTACGTCAGCGTGAACTGGGGGCCCTGGGCGGGCGGAGGCATGGCCTCGCCCGAGCTCCTGGCAGAGCTCGAGCGGATCGGGATCTCCGCCCTCTCGCCCGAGGACGGCCTCGCGATGCTGGGGCGCCTCGCCGGCGGCGGCGTCGCGCAGGCGGTTGTCGCCCGGGTCGACCTTCGCGTCTTCAAGTCGATCCAGGAGGCGATGCGGCGGCGGCCGCTGTTCGAGCGCTTCGAAGGCGCGTCCCGCGGGCCTGCGCCCGCGGCCGGCGAAGAGCATGGCCTGCAGCGCGAGCTCTCCGAGGCGCTCCCGCGGGCGCGCTCCTCGATGGTGGCCGAGCATGTCCGCTCGCAGGTGGTGAAGATCCTGAGGCTCGATCCCTCGGACCCCATCGACCCGCGCCGCCCGCTCCGCGAGCTCGGCCTCGACTCGTTGATGGCGGTCGAGCTCCGGAACCTCGTCGAGCGCTCCACCGGCCGTCGCTTCTCCGCGACGCTCCTCATCGACTATCCGACGCTCGAGGCGCTCTCGCGGAAGGTCGCGGAGGAGCTGCTCGGGCCCGAGGTCGGGCCGGACGGGCTCGACGCGAAGCCGCCGGGAGCCGAGCCGCCTCGGCCGGAGGCCGCGGCCGATCTCGACGATCTCTCGGAAGACCAGATGGCCGCCGCGCTCGCGGAGGAGCTCGCCGCGATGCGGACTCTCAGGCTGACCTCATGAGCAATCCTGTCGATCGCATCGATTACCGCGGGCTCCTCAAGGAGGCGACCCTCGAGCTCCGGGAGATGCGCGCCCGCTACGAGGCCCTGCAGCGCGCCCGCACCGAGCCCATCGCCATCGTCGGCATGGCCTGCCGCTTCCCGGGCGCCGACGATCCCGAGGCTTTCTGGCGGCTGCTCCGCGACGGCACGGACGCGATCCGCGAGGTCCCGCCCGAGCGCTGGGACGTCGACGCCTACTACGACCCCGACCCCGGGACGCCGGGGAAGATGTACACCCGCCAAGGCGGCTTCCTCGACGGCATCGATCGCTTCGACGCTGCGTTCTTCGAGATCGCGCCGCGCGAGGCCGCGCGCGTCGATCCGCAGCAGCGCCTCCTCCTGGAGGTCGCCTGGGAGGCGCTGGAGCGCGCCGGCCGCGCGCCGGACCAGCTCGCGGGCACCGAGACCGGCGTGTTCGTCGGCATCAGCAACACCGACTACGCGCAGCTCTGCATCGGCGGGGGGGATCCGACCCGGATCGACGCATACCTGCCGACCGGCACCATGTTCAGCGTCGCCGCGGGTCGTCTGTCCTACGTGCTCGGCCTGCACGGACCGTGCATCGCTGTCGACACCGCCTGCTCGTCGTCGCTCGTCGCGATCCACCTGGCCTGCCAGAGCCTGCGCAGCGGTGAGTGTCGCGTGGCCCTCGCCGGGGGGGTGAACCTCATCACCTCACCGCTCTCCACCATCGCTGTCTCGCAGCTGCGCATGATGGCCCCGGACGGCCGCTGCAAGACGTTCGACGCCGCGGCCGACGGCTACGTGCGCGGCGAGGGGTGCGGCATCCTCGTGCTCGAGCGCCTCTCCGACGCCCTTGCCAACAAGAGCCCCATCCTCGCCGTCGTCCGGGGCTCGGCGGTCAACCACGATGGGCGCAGCGGCGGGCTCACCGCTCCGAACGGCCCGGCCCAGGAGGCGGTCATCCGCCGCGCGCTCGCCAGCGGCGGCGTTTCGCCCGCGGAGGTGAGCTACGTCGAGGTGCACGGGACCGGCACCTCGCTCGGTGATCCGGTCGAGGTCGGCGCGCTCCGGGCGGCGCTGCGCCACGGGCGCTCACCGGAGCAGCCGCTCTGGCTCGGCTCGGTCAAGACAAACCTGGGACACCTCGAGTCGGCGGCGGGCATCGCCGGCCTGATGAAGGTGGCGCTCGCCTTCCAGCACCGCGAGATCCCGCCCCACCTGCACCTCAAGGAGCTCAGCCCTCACATCACGCTCGACGACATCCCGGCGTCCGTCCCGACGCAGCGGACCGCCTGGGAGGTCTCTGTCGGGCGGCGCATCGCCGGCGTCAGCTCGTTCGGCTTCGGCGGGACCAACGCGCATGCCGTGCTGGAAGAGGCGCCGGCGGCGGCGGAGAAGGTGCCCCCGGCGGAGCGCCCGCCGCACCTCCTTTGCCTGTCGGCCAAGCAGCCGGAGGCGCTCGAGGCCATGGCCTTGCGCTACGCCGCGCACCTCGAACAGCACCCCGAGGAGCGGCTCTCTGACGTCTGCTATACGGCGGGCATCGGGCGCGCCCACTTCGCGCAGCGGCTCGCGATCGTCGCGGACACGCGCCGGGAGATGCGCCAGGCGCTCGACGCTTTCGCCCGGGGGGAGCTCGGGGCCGGCGCGGCGCGGGGCGAGGCGCCGATCGAGGGGCCTGCCCGGGTTGTGTTCCTCTTCTCGGGTCACGGCTCTCAATGGGCGGGGATGGGAGGAAGGCTCCTCGACGAGGAGCCCGCCTTCCGCAAAGCGCTCGAGGCGTGCGACGCCGTGATCCAGCGCGAGGCCGGCTTCTCGGTCGTGGCCGAGATCTGTGCCGATGAGCGGAGCGCACGGCTCGATCCGATCGACGTCGGCCAGCCTGCGCTGTTCGCCCTCCAGGTAGCGCTCGCGGCGCTGTGGCGATCGTGGGGCGTCGAGCCCTGGGCGATCCTGGGGCACGGCGTGGGCGAAGTGGCCGCGGCGCAGGTCGCCGGAGCGCTCACGCTGGAGGACGCCGCGCGGATCATCTGCCGGTGGAGCCGCCTGCTCCGCAAGGTCAGCGGGAAGGACGCCACGATCCTGCCCGAGCTCCCGATGGAGAAGAGAGAGCCGCTGGGCGCGGAGCTCTCCGCCGCGCTGCGCGGGATCGCTCCGAAGAGGGCGAGCCTGTCGATGCGCTCGACGGTGACGGGAGAGATCGCGCACGGAGAGGAGCTCGGCGCGGAGTACTGGGCGAGGAGCCTCTGCGGCCCCCTGCAGCTCGCGCGCGCGACGCACGCCTTGATTGAAGGCGGTAACGCGGTGTTCCTCGAGGTGAGCCCCCATCCCATCCTCGCGCCGGCCATCGACGAGACCCTGCGCGAAAAGAGGCGAAAAGGGGCGGTGATCGCCTCGTTGCGGCGGCACGCCGAGGAGCGGCGAAGCTTGCTCCAGGCGCTCGGCGCGCTCTACGCCCACGGCGGCGTCGTGGACTTCCGGCAGATCCATCCCGAGGGCCGCGTCGTCGTGCTGCCGACCTATCCGTGGCAGCGGGAGCGCTACTGGGTCGATGTCGAGCAGGCGTCCGGGGGCCCTTCGGGGCCGCAGGGCGCAGGGGAAGGCTCGCCGTTCCTCCTGCAGATGTGGCGGCGCGCGGAGCCGCAGGGCGCGCCGGAGGTGCCGGCGCCGAAGGGATCCTGGCTGCTCCTCTCGGACGAAGCGGGGCTGGCGAGAGAGGTGCAGTCGCGCCTCGAGGCGCGCGGGGAGACGGTGGTGCGCGCCGGGCTGCGGGACCCGGAACAGGGCAACGAGGGCGGCTACACGCTGGATCCAGCGGCTCCGGCCAGCTTCGATTCCCTGCTGCGCGACGCCTTCCCGGGCGGTGCTCCCCGCCGCGGCGTGATCCATCTGGGGAGCCTCGACGGCCCCGCGCCGGAGTCGATGACCGCGGCGTCCCTCGACGCTGCGCAGACGCGCGGCGCTGGCTGCGCGCTGCACATCGTGCAGGCGCTCGTCCGCGCAGGCTTTCGCGATATGCCGCGCCTCTTCCTCGTCGCGCGGGGGACGCAGGCGATCGACGGCGAGCCCCGCGACGTCGCGGTCGCGCACGCGCCGCTCTGGGGCCTCGGGCGCACCGTCGCCCTCGAGCACCCCGAGCTTCGGTGCACGCGCATCGACCTGGATCCCGCGGGCTCCGCGGGCGAGGCCGAGGCCCTGGTTCGAGAGCTCCTCTCGGAGCGGTGGGAAGAGGAGATCGCGCTGCGGGCCGAGCGCCGCTACGTCGGCGCGCTGTCGCGGGTGTCCGATGAGGAGGTGCGCGGGGCGGAGCAGGACAGCGCGCGGCCTGCCATTCGCGCCGATGCCACGTACCTGATCACCGGCGGCGTGGGGGGCCTCGGCCTGCTCGCCGCGAAGTGGCTCTCGGACGCGGGAGCGAAGCACCTCGTGCTCGTCGGGCGGCAGGGGGTGACCACGGAGGCGCAGGCCGCGGCGATCGCCGCCCTGGAATCGGCCGGCGTCGAGGTGACGGTGGCGAAGGCCGACGTCGCCGATCCGGCGGAGCTCGCCGCGCTCGTGCGCGACGTGAGGGCGCGCCTGCCAGAGCTCCGCGGCGTGCTCCACACCGCCGGCGTGCTGGATGATGGGCTCCTCATCCACCAGGACATGGAGCGCTTCCGCAAGGTGTTCGCGCCGAAGGTGCTCGGCGCATGGAACCTTCACGCAGCGACGCTGGACGCGCCGCTCGATTTTTTCGTTCTCTACTCGTCGTCGGCGTCGCTCTTCGGCCCGCCTGGCATCGGGAACTACGTGGCAGCGAACGTCTTTCTGGACGCGCTGGCCCATCATCGCCGGCACCGCGGGCTGCCCGCGTTGAGCATCAACTGGGGGCTCTTCGCCGGCGTCGGCATGGGGATCACGGCCGAGCGCGAGGGGCGCATGACGCAGCGCGGGTGGCGCAGCATCACGCCCCAAGAGGGCGAGGCGCTCTTTCACCGCCTGCTCTCCGTGGACCGCGCGCAGATGGGCGCCGTGCACTTCGACGCGCGGCACTGGGTTGATCTCCACCCGCTCGTGGCCTCCTCGGAGCGCCTGTCCTCGATCGTGGCCGAGGCCCGCGCCGCCGCGGCCGGAGCCCGCGCCGCCGCGCCGCGGCTCGCCGCGCTCGTGCGCGAGCTCCGCGAAGCGGCGCCGGACGAGCGCCGGCGGAGGGTCGAGAAGCTCGTGCGCGAGCAGGTGGCCGCAGTGCTGCGGATCGACGGCGCCCGCATCGACGCGCGGGCGCCCTTCAGGACGCTCGGGTTCGACTCGATCATGGGCCTCGAGCTGCGCAACTGCCTCGAGTCCGGGCTCGGCCTCACGCTCTCGGCGACGCTGGTCTGGACCTATCCGACGGTCGCCGCGCTCTCGGAGCAGCTCGCCGTCGAGCTCGAGCCCGTCGACTTGCCGGGCTTGCCGGGCCCGGACGCGAAAGCCGGGCCTCTCGACGGCTCGCCGGAGGCCGACGTGGCCCTCGATGTGCACGCTTCGGACGACGATCTGCTCGCGGCCTTCGACGCGTCGATGAGCAGGATCGAGAGGGGACGCAAGGAATGACCACGGCCCTGCTGGAGGAGTACCGGGCGCGCCTGCGCAAGGCGATGGTCAAGCTCGGGGAGCTGGAGGCCGAGCTCGAGGCGACGCGGCGAGCGGCGGCCGAGCCGATCGCGATCCTCGGCATGGGATGCCGCTTCCCGGGGGGGGCGACAAGCCCGGAGGCGTTCTTCGGGCTGCTGGAGGGAGGCGCGGACGCGGTCGCCGAGGTGCCCGGCGAGCGCTTTCACCTGGGCTCCTCCGCGGCGGATTCCGCCGATCCCGGGGCAAGGGCGGCGCGCTGGGGCGCGTTCTTGAAGGAGGACGTCGGCCTCTTCGATGCGGCCTTCTTCGGTATCGCTCCCCGGGAGGCGCGGGCGATGGACCCGCAGCAGCGGCTCCTGCTCGAGGTCGCGTGGGAGGCGCTGGAGCGCGCCGGACAGGTCCCGGAGAAGCTGTTCGGCGGCCGGGTCGGCGTCTTCGTCGGCACGTCGATGACCGATTACGCCGAGCTCAGCGGCGCCAGCATCGCCGAGTCGGGTGACGTCTATACGGTCACCGGGACGGGACACTGCTTCACGGCGGGCAGGCTGTCCTATGCGTTCGGGTTCCAGGGGCCGAGCATGATCGTCGACACGGCCTGCTCGTCCTCGCTTGTGGCGGTTCACCTCGCCTGCCAGAGCCTGCGGAGCGGCGACAGCGCGCTGGCCCTGGCCGGCGGCGTGAACCTCATCCTCTCGGCCACGCCGATGCGGCTCCTGGCGAGGAGCCAGGTGCTCTCGCCGGACGGCCGCTGCAAGGTGTTCGACGCCGGGGCGAACGGCTTCGTGCGCGGAGAGGGGTGCGGGATCATCGTGCTGAAGCGCCTGTCGGACGCGCAGCGCGACGGCGACCCGATCCTCGCCGTGATCCGCGGATCGGCGGTGAACCAGGACGGCCGGTCCACCGGGCTGACCGCGCCCAACGTGCTGTCGCAGAAGGCGCTGCTGCGAAAGGCCCTCGAGAACGCGCAGGCGGCGGCCTCGTCGATCGGGTACGTCGAGACGCACGGGACGGGGACGTCGCTCGGCGATCCGATCGAGCTCGAGGCGCTCAAGGCCGTGCTTGGAGCGCCGCGCGCGGACGGCGCGGCGTGCGTCCTCGGCGCGGTGAAGACCAACATCGGACACCTCGAGGCGGCAGCCGGCGTGGCAGGGTTGATCAAGGCGGTGGTCTGCCTGGAGCGCGAGATCGTTCCGCGGAACCTGCACTTCAGGGCGCTGAACCCCCGGATCACGCTGGAAGGGACGCCCTTCATCGTCCCCACGGCGCCCGTCCCATGGAAGCGCGGAGAGAAGCCGCGGCTCGCGGGCGTGAGCTCGTTCGGCCTGAGCGGGACGAACGCGCATGTCATCGTGGAAGAAGCGCCCAGGCTGGAGCCTGTGGCGGACGCGCGAGAGGCATCGAGCTACCTCCTGCCGCTGTCGGCGAAGAGCCCGGAGGCGCTCTCGGCCCTCGCGAGGCTGTACGGCGAGGCGCTGGTCGTCGAGGCGTCCCAGGAGGGCGGGGCGCGCCTGCACGACATCGTGTACACGGCGAGCGTGCGGCGCAGTCACCACGAGCACCGGCTGGCCGTGGTAGGGCGCGGCCGGGCGGAGATGGCCGCCGCGCTCTCCGCGTTCGCGCAGGGGGAATCGCCGGCGGGCCTGGTCCGCGGCAAGGTGCCTCCGGCGGGGCGAGGCCGCGTCGCCTTCGTCTTCTCGGGGCAGGGCTCCCAGTGGGTCGGGATGGGGCGCTCGCTCCTCGGCGAGGAGCCCGTGTTCCGCGCCGCGATCGAGGCCTGCGACGCGCTCGTTCAGCGGCACGCGGGCTTCTCGTTGCTCGAAGCGCTCGCCGCGCCGGAGGTGAGCTCGCGCCTGAACGAGACCGAGGTCGCGCAGCCTGCCTTGTTCGCGATCCAGGTCGCGCTGTCGGAGCTGCTGAGGTCGTGGGGCGTCACCCCGGACGCGGTGGTGGGCCACAGCGTCGGCGAGGCGGCGGCGGCCTACGTGGCCGGAGCGCTGAGCCTCGAGGCGGCGGTGCGCCTCGTCTGCCTGCGCGGACGCGTGATGCAGAAGGCGACAGGGCTCGGGAAGATGGCCGCGGTCGCGCTCGGCGCCGGGGACGGGGCGCGCGCCCTCCGCGGCCACGAGGACCGGCTCTCGATCGCGGCGATCAACGATCCCGGCTCGGTGGTGCTCTCCGGAGAGGCCGCGCCGCTCGAGGAGCTCCTGGAGCGGCTCCGGGGGCAGGGCGTGCTCTGCCGGATGCTGGGCGTGAACTACGCGTTCCACAGCCCGCAGATGGCGCCGCTGGAAGGCGAGCTCGCGCGCGAGCTGGGGCGGCTCGCGCCGCGCCGGGCGGCGATCGCGATGTACAGCACGGTGACGGGCGCGCAGATCGAGGGCGAATCGCTCGATTCCGGGTACTTTGCTCGGGGCATCCGGGCGCCGGTGCTGTTCGCGCAGGCGGTGGAGGCCGCGGCTTCGGACGGCTGTCGGGTCTTCGTGGAGATCGGCCCGCACCCGGTGCTCGCCGTCAACCTGAGGCAGTGCCTCGGCGAGGAGAGCGGCGAGGGCCGGAGCGTGACCACGCTGCGTCGCGGGCACGACGAGCGCGAGAGCCTGCTGCGCGCGATGGGCCAGCTGTACGCCCACGGCCAGACGGTCGAGTGGCCAGCGCTCTTCTCTCCGGGAGGCCGCACCGTGGCGCTGCCGACCTACCCCTGGCAGCGACAGCGGTACTGGCTCGATGCCCCCGGCGCGACGCCGCGCGGGAATGTGACGTCGGAGACGTCGGAGACGGCGGAGACGTCGCGGCCGGAGGCGACGGAGGGCTCGTTCGGCGTCGCGCCCGCGGACTGGCTGTACGAGGCCCGATGGCGTCCGGCGCCGCTCGCGCCGTCGCGGCCTCCGGCGCCGGCGCACTGGGTCGTGCTCGCGGACGAGGGGACGGTAGGAGACCGGCTGGCCGACGCGCTCGAAGCCGAGGGGGCGACCTGCTCGCGGCTTCGCTCGGGGACCGCATCGGATCTGCAGGGTCAGGACGGGGCGCCCCTGGATCCGGCCTCCGCGGCGGAGCTCGGCGCGTGGTGGGCCGACCTGCTCGCGGCGCGCGGACCGGTCCGCGGGGTGGTGTACCTCGCTGGCCTCGACGCTGTGCCGGAGGGAGGCGAGGGGCTCTCCGCGGCGATCGGGCGGAGCGTGACCCGCGCGCTCGCCTGGGTGCAGGTGGTGGCCAGGAGCGAGCTCAGCCCGCCGCCGAAGCTCTGGCTCGTGAGCCGCGGGGCCGTCGCGGCGGCTCCGGGCGACGCCGTGCCCGCGCCGTGGCAGGCGCCGCTCTGGGGCCTCGGTCGGGTGCTGGCGCTCGAGCACCCGGAGGTATGGGGAGGGCTCGTCGATCTGGCCCCTTCGGTCGAGGACGGCGAAGAGGCCGCGCTGGCGGCCCACCTGCTCGCGTCGGACGGTGAAGATCAGATCGCCTTGCGAGGCGCCCAGCGCTACGCGGCGCGCCTCGTGCGCGGCGCCCTTGGCGAAGGTGCGCGCGAGGTGGCGCTCGATCCCGGCGCGACGTACCTCGTCACGGGCGAGCTCCGCGCGCCGGCGCTCGATGTGGCGCGGTGGATGGTCGACCGCGGCGCGCGGCAGCTCTGCCTCCTCGGGGCGGACGAGCCGGACGAGGGCGCCCAGGCTGCGCTGCGCGCGCTGGAAGCGAGGGGAGCGCGTGTCACGGTGATCCGGGCCGACGTCGCCGACGCCGCGGCGCTCGGGGAGGCGCTCGCCGCGCTCACGGCCGGCGGCTGCCCGCTGCGCGGCGTTGTGCACGCCGCGGAGGCGCTCGAGGACGGGGTGCTGCTCCAGCAGAGCGCCGACCGCTTCGCGCGCGTCCTGCGGCCCAAGGCGGAGGGGGCGTGGAACCTGCACCTCGGCACGCGCTCGCTCGACCTCGACTTCTTCGTCCTGTTCTCGTCGGGCGCGTCCCTCCTGGGCGTGGAGGGGCAGGGCAACTACGCCGCGGCGAACGCCTTTCTGGATGCCCTCGCTCACCACCGCCACGCCGCGGGGTTGCCCGCGCTCAGCATCAACTGGGGCGCGTGGGCGGGGACGGCGCTCGCCGAGGCGCTCGAGAGGCAGGCGCTGCGCTGGCACGGAGCGCGGGGCGCGGGCGTGATCGCGCCCGCCGAAGGGCTGCGCTGGCTCGAGCGGCTCGTCGCCTCGGGCGCGGTCCAGGCCGCCGTGCTGCCGATCGACGCGTCCCGCCGCGCGGAGCCTGCGGCCTACGGCGCTGTGCCTGCCCTGTTCTCCGAGCTCGCGCGGGAGGCGCGCGCACCCGAGGCAGAGGCTCGGCCGGATCTGCGCGCGCGCCTCTCGCAGGTCGCGCCGGGGGCCCGACGGGCGATGGTCGCGGAGCACGTGCAGGGCGAGGTCGATCGTGTGCTGGGCATGGATCCTTCGCAGAAGGCGCCCCCGCAGCGGGGTTTCTTCGACATGGGCATGGACTCGCTCATGGCGGTCGAGCTGAAGAACCAGCTCCAGCGCAGCGTGGGGCGCCCGCTCCCCTCGATGGTCGTGTTCAACCATCCGACCATCGAGGCGCTGGCCGAGCACCTCGCGTCCTTGCTGCTCGACGACGGCGCCCCCGCGCTCCCGCTGGAGCATGCCGGGGCGCCCATGCGAGCGGAGATGATCGACGAGGTGGAGCAGCTCTCGGACCACGAGATGACGGCGCTCATCGATCGCGAGCTGTCGAGCCTGCTTTCCGCATGAGGAGCGAGCGAGTGATCCACCGAAACCAGGGCGACACCGCGTCGAGAAACCGACCATGAAGGATGTCCGTGACCGCCTCGATCAGCTGAGCCCCCTGCAGCGGGCGACGCTCGCGCTCAAGGAGATGCGCGCCCGGCTCGACGCGGTCCTGCATGCGCAGAAGGAGCCGATCGCCATCATCGGGCTCGCGTGCCGCTTCCCCGGCGGGGCCAACAGCCCCGAGGCGTACTGGCGCATCCTGAAGGATGGCGTCGACGCGACCTCGGATGTTCCGCGCGATCGCTGGGACGGCGACGCGTTCTTCGACCCCGATCCCGACGCGCCCGGCAAGATGTACACGCGTCGATCCGGGTTCCTGAAGGGGCACGACGTCGACCGGTTCGACGCCCCGTTCTTCGGGATCTCGCCGCGCGAGGCCTCCATGATGGATCCTCAGCAGCGCCTGCTGCTCGAGCTCTCCTGGGAGGCCCTCGAGGACGCGGGACAGTCCCCCGATCGGCTGGCCGGCAGCCGCACCGGCGTGTTCGTCGGCGTCGCGACCGCCGACTACGCGCAGATCGCCGGACAGGGCGGGCTCTCCGCCCTGGACCCCTATATCGGCACCGGGAACTCGGTCAACACGATGGCGGGGAGGCTGTCGTTCGTCCTCGGGCTGCACGGGCCGGCCGTGGCGCTCGACACCGCGTGCTCGTCATCGCTCGTCGCCTCGCACCTCGCTTGCCAGAGCTTGCGCGCGGGCGAGTCGGACATGGCGCTCGTCGGCGCGGTGAACCTGATCCTCACCCCGGCGGTGAACGTGCTCTATTCGCGGATGCGCGCGCTCGCGCCCGACGGGCGGTGCAAGACCTTCGATGCTTCCGCGGACGGCATGGTGCGCGGCGAGGGGGGCGCGGTCGTGGTGCTCAAGCGCTGCCGCGACGCGCAGCGGGACGGCGATCGCGTCCTCGCGGTGATCCGCGGCTCGGCGGTCAACCACGACGGTCGCTCGAGCGGGCTCACGGTCCCGAGCGGCACCGCGCAGCGAGCGGTGCTGCGCGCTGCGCTCGCCAGCGCCGGCGTCGCTCCGGCCGAGGTCCGCTTCATCGAGACGCACGGCACCGGCACGCCGCTCGGCGATCCCATCGAGGTGAACGCGCTCGTCGCGGAGATGGGCGAGGGGCGCGCCGAGGACGCGCCGCTGACGCTCGGCTCCGCGAAGGCCAACATCGGGCACCTGGAGGCGTGCGCCGGCCTGGCAGGGCTCATCAAGGTCGTGCTCGCCCTGCGCCACGGCGAGATTCCGCCGCAGATCCACTTCCAGCGCTTGAACCCCGAGATCACGGAGGGCCGCTTCCCGCTCGTCATTCCGACGAGCGCGGTCCCGTGGCCCGAAGGCGACGCGGCGCGCATCGCCGGCGTCAGCGCGTTCGGCGTGAGCGGCACCAACGCGCACGTGATCCTCGAGGCGCCGCCCCGCTCGGCCCCCGCGCCCCTCGGGGACGCTCCCGGTCGGAGCGCCTCGCCCGAGATCGCCGATTCGCCTGCCGCTGCGAGGCCCGTCCCCGGCGATGCGTGGCTGCTCCCCATCTCGGCGAGGAGCGTGGACGCCTTGCACGACCTGGCACGAGCCTACCACCTGCGGCTCGCGGACGGGGCCGACCTGCGGCTCGCGGATCTCTGCCACACCGCGTCCCTCCGGCGCGCGCACCTCGAGCGGCGGCTCGCGGTGGTGGGTGGATCCCGCGAGGAGCTCGCGGAGGCGCTCTCGGCCTTCCTGCAGAAGGAGGTCCACCCGCGCTTCTTCGCCGGCAACGTGCAGCTCGGCCGCTCGCCCCGGATCGCGTTCGTCTTCTCCGGGCACAGCAGCCACTGGGTCGGCATGGGCCGCGGGCTCCTCGAGCGCGAGCCGGTGTTCCGGGAGGCGCTGCTCGCGTGCGACCGCGCCCTCGCGCCGTATTTCGTCGGGTCGGTCGTCGAGCAGCTTGCCGCCGCGGACGCCGAGGCAGCGTGGGAGCGGCTCGAGATCGTGCAGCCCGTCGCGTTCGCGATGCAGGTGGCGCTCGCCGCGCTGTGGCGGTCGTGGGGCGTCGAGCCGCAGGCCGTCGTCGGCCACAGCATGGGGGAGATCGCCGCGGCGCACGTCGCGGGCGCGCTGAGCCTCGACGACGCTGCGCGCCTTGTCTGCCGCCGCAGCGAGATCCTCGGGCGGGTGCAGGGCAAGGGGGCGATGGTGGTCGTCGCGCTCTCGGCGGAGCAGGCTCGCGCGGCGCTCGCCGGCTTCGAGGACCGGGTCGCCGTGGGCGTCTGCAACGGCCGCGCGTCCACCGTGCTGTCCGGCGATCCGGCGGCGCTGGAAGAGCTCCTCCCGAAGCTCGTGCGCCGCAACATCTTCGCGCGCAAGGTCAAGGGCGCGACCGCGGCCGGCCACAGCCCGCAGATGGACCCGCTGCTGCCGGAGCTCGTGCGCGCGCTCGCCGGCCTCGCGCCGCGCGCGGCGGCCGTGCCTTTCTATTCGACCGTGACCGCCGCGCCGCACGAGCCCGCGGCGCTCGGCCCCGAGTACTGGGCGCGGAACCTCCGGGAGCCGGTGCTGTTCGCGCAGGCGATCCAGCAGATGGGGATCGATGGATACGACGCCTTCATCGAGATCAGCCCGCACCCGCTGCTGCTCGGCGCTATCGAGCAGGTGCTCCGGCCGCAGGGCGGCGAGAGCACGCTCGTGCCGTCCACCAGGTCCGACGAGCCGGAGCGGATGACCCTGCGGGCTTCGCTGGGCCGGCTCTACGCGGCGGGCGCTCCGCTGGACTTGTCGCGCCTCGACGCGCCGGGCGGCCGGTTCGTTCCGCTGCCCACCTACCCCTGGAAGCGGCAGCGGTACTGGGTGTCGCCGCCGGCGCCCGCGCCCGCGCCGGCCCCCGGGGTCCCGGCGCCCTCACGGTCCAGCGCGTCGCATCCGCTGCTCGATCGGCACATCGCTTCGGCCCGCCTCGCCGGCGAGCAGTACTGGGAGCTCGATCTCGATCGGGAGCGGCGCGCGTCCCTCTGCGCGATCCGCCTTCAGGGGATCGCGCTCGTGCCGGCCGCGATCTTCGTGGACATGGTGCTCGGCGCTGCGGCGGCGCTCCTGCCTCCCGGCGGGAGGGTGTTCGAGGATCTCGTCCTCCGCGACGCGCTCCTTCTGGAGGATGACGCGGAGGTGACGTTGCAGCTGATCCTGACGCCCGGGCCCGCGGGCGCGGCATCGTTCGAGATCTGGAGCCGCGCCTCGCGGCCCGGGAGCGAGCCGAGCGGCGGGATCCTCCGGGCGTCGGGCCGCGTTCGGGCCGCAGACGCCGACAGGGACCTCACGGGCGACGGGCCTTCGCTCGAAGCCCTGCAGGCGAGCGCCGGGACGACCTGCGACGGCGCGGCGTGCTACGCGCAGATCCAGGGGCGGGGGCTCGAGGTCGGTCCGGCGATGCGGGCCATCGAGCACGTGTGGCGCGGGGAGGGCGAGGCGCTCGGCCGGCTCCGCCTCCCGGATGCGGCGGCCGCGGACCCGGGAGCCCATGGGCTCCATCCAGCGCTGCTGGATGCGGCGTTCGAGCTGCTCGCGTCCCTCGCGCACGATCCGGAGACGCCGCCGATCGAGGGCGAGGCGCTCCTCCCGACGGGGCTCGAGCGGCTCGTCCTCCATGCGGCCGGGCCGTCGTCCGGCGCGGCCTCGTGGTGCCACGCCACGGTCCACCCACCGTCGGCGGACGCGGGCTTCTCCGGCGATCTCCGCCTGCTCGACGCCGAGGGCAGGCTCCTGGCCGAGGTCCGAGGCCTCTGCCTGGATGTCCCCGATCGTCAGGCGGCGCGGCGCATCGTCGGGGCGCGCCTCGACGGGTGGCTCTATGAGCTCGCATGGGAGGCGGCGCCGCCGGCGGCGACCGCGGCGCCGGCGCCCGCTCCAGCTGGCCGCTGGCTGATCCTCACGGACGCGAGCGGGCTCGGCGAGGATCTGGCGCGCCTGCTCGCGCGGCGCGGCGAAGGCGCCCTCCTGGTGCGCCCGGCCCCGCGCTTCGCGGCGCCGCCGGAGGGCCCGTGGGCCGTCCCGCCCGAGGAGCCGGAGGCGTTCGATCGCCTGCTCGCGGAGGCGCGGGTCTCAGGCCCTCTGCGCGGTGTCGTCCACCTGTGGAGCCTCGACGCGACCCCGCCTGCGCAAATGAGCGTCGCGTCCCTCGCGGCGGACGAGGCGAAGGGTACGACGGCGGTGCTTCACCTCGTGCAGGCCCTCGCGCGCTCGAACCAGGCGTCGCCCCTGTGGCTCGTGACGCGCAACGCTCAGCCGGTGCCGCGCGGCTCCGACGATCTCGCGCTCGCCCAGGCGCCGCTGTGGGGGCTCGGGAAGGTGATTGCCCTCGAGCACCCCGAGCTGTGGGGCCGCGCGATCGATCTCGACCCCAGGGCGAGCAGCGATGAGGCACGGGGCCTGCTCGGCGCGATCGACGCCCGCGACAGCGAGGACTTCGTGGCCCTCCGCGGCGGCGAGCGCTACGTGGCCCGCCTGGTCCGGAGCGACGGGCCCAGGATGCCCGCGCAGCCGCTCGCGCTCCGGGCCGACGCCGCTTATCTCGTCACCGGTGGGCTCGGCGGGGCAGGCCTTCAGGTGGCCCGATGGCTCGTGGATCGGGGCGCCCGCCACCTTGTCATCCTGGGCCGGCGGGGGCTTCCGCCGCGCGAGCTCTGGGACACGCTCGCGCCCGGCAGCGACGCGCGGCAGAAGGTGGAGCTCGTGCGATCGCTCGAGGCGCGCGGCGCGACCGTGCGCGCCCTGTCCGCGGACGCGGGCGATCCGGCCGCCATGGCCGAGGCTCTCCTGGCGGTGCGCGCCGCCGGCCTGCCGCTGCGCGGCGTCCTCCACGCCGCGGGCGTGACATCGAACACGTCGCTCCTGGAGACGGACGTCGAGCTCCTCCGGTCCGTGCTCCACGCCAAGGTCGCTGGCACGTGGATCCTGCACGAGCTGACGCGCGATCTGTCGCTCGATTTCTTCGTCTGCTTCTCGTCGCCGGCCGCGGTCTGGGGCGCGGCGAGGCTCGGCGCGTACGCCGCGGCCAACCACTTCATGGACATCTTCGCGCACTACCGCGGCGCGCTCGGTCTACCGGGGCAAAGCATCAACTGGGGCGGCTGGGGCGGCGGCGGCATGATCACCGCCGACGTGCAGCGCTTCGCGGCGCAGATGGGCTTCGGCGTCATGCCGCCTGCGCACGTGCTCGAGGCGCTCGACGCGGTGATCCAGGGAGGCCCGGCGCAGCGCACGGTCGCGCGGGTCGACTGGCGCCTCTTCAAGGCGATCTTCGAGGCCCGGCGGCGCCGGACGCTGCTCGATCGGATCGAGATCCCGGCGGAGCCGAGCACGGCGAGCGGCGAGGCGAAGGGCGCGTTTCGCAGGCGTCTCGACGAGGCCGAGCCAGCCGATCGGGGAAAGCTCCTCACGGCGCACGTCCGGGAAGCGGCAGCGTCGATCCTCGGGATGGCAGACCCGCTCGCGCTCGATTCGGACCAGGGATTTTTTCAGATGGGCATGGATTCGATGATGAGCGTTCGATTGCGCAACCGGCTGGAGATAAGCCTCGGCAGCTCGCTGCCGCCCACGCTCGCGTTCGAGCATCCGACGGTGGACGCCATGACCGGCTTCCTCGCGCGCGAGGTCCTCGCCCTCGCTGTGCAGGCCGAGCCGCTCGCGCACGCTCCGCCGCCTGCCGGGGCGCGGGCGCGCGCGCGCGTTGAGGACGCGTCGCTCGATCGGCTCTCCGAGGACGAGCTGGAGGCGCTCCTGGCCGCGGAGCTCGGCGGCGCGCCGCAGGACGCCGCGTCGTGAGCGCCGACGCTGACCGTTCGCCCGTCCTCAAGCGGGCCCTGCTGGAGCTGCGCGATCTCCGCGCGCGGCTCTCTGCCGCGGAGTCGGCCCGCAGCGAGCCGATCGCCATCGTCGGCATCGGCTGCCGGTTCCCCGGCGGCGCCGACACGAAGGAGGCCCTCTGGCAGCTCGTCCGCGACGGCGTGGACGCGACCCGAGAGGTGCCCGAGGACCGGTGGGATGCGGCCGCGTTCTACGACCCGGACCCCGACGCGCCGGGCAAGATGTACACGGCCCGCGGCGGCTTCCTCGATCAGGTCGACGGCTTCGACGCGCGCTTCTTCAGCATGTCGCCGCGCGAGGCGCAGAGCCTCGATCCGCAGCACCGCCTGCTCCTCGAGGTGAGCTGGGAGGCGCTCGAGGACGCCGCCATCGCGCCGGATCGCCTCGCGCACAGCCGCACCGGCGTCTTCGTCGGGATCTCCTCGAGCGACTACGCCCATGTCCTCGGGGCGAGCGCGTCGCTCTCCGGTCTCGACGCCTACTTCGGCCCCGGCACGGCGCTCAACTTTGCGCCGGGCAGGCTCTCCTATCTCCTCGGGCTCCAGGGGCCCAGCGTCGCCGTCGACACCGCGTGCTCCTCCTCGCTTGTCGCTGTCCACCTGGCCTGCCAGAGCCTGCGCAGCCGGGAGACCGACCTCGCGCTCGCGGCCGGCGTGAGCCTCATCCTGACCCCTGCCGCGCACATCGTGCTGTGCAAGACGCGGGTGCTCTCCCCCGAGGGCCGCTGCAAGACCTTCGATGCCTCGGCGGACGGCTACGGGCGGGGCGAGGGCTGCGGCGTCGTCGTGCTCCGCCGCCTGTCCGACGCGGTCTCGGCGGGCGATTGCATCCTCGCCGTCATCCGCGGCTCGGCGGTGAACCAGGACGGCCCGAGCAGCGGCCTCACGGTCCCGAACGGGTCGGCGCAGCAGATGCTCGTGCGCGAAGCGCTCGCGAACGCCGGCGTGGAGCCGCACCACGTCGACTACATCGAGGCGCACGGCACGGGGACGCCCCTCGGCGACCCGATCGAGGTGCGCGCGCTCGCGGCGGCCCTCGGGGCCGGGCGCGAGCCCGAGCGCCCGATCCTCCTCGGCTCGGTGAAGACAAACATCGGCCACCTCGAGGCAGGCGCGGGGATCGCGGGGCTCATCAAGGTGGCCCTCTCGCTTCATCACGGGGAAATCCCGCCGCACCTGCATTTCAAGACGCCGAACCCGTACATCGAGTGGGACCGGCTGCCGGTGCGCGTGGCGGCGACGAGGATCCCGTGGCCGTCGGTCGACGGCCGTCGCATCGCGGGGGTGAGCTCGTTCGGGGCGAGCGGCACGAACGCCCACGTCGTCCTCGGCGGCGCGCCCGCGGCGCAGGCGGCTGCCGCCTCGGCGCCCGAGCGACCCGTCGAGCTCCTCTGCGTCTCGGCGCGGAGCGAAGAGGCGCTGCGCGTGCTCGCCGACCGTTACGAGCGCCACCTCGGGTCCCACCCGGAGGAGCGGCTGGCGGACGTGTGCTTCACGGCGCGCGCGGGGCGAGCGCGCTTCGCGCATCGGCTCTCGGTGGTCGCGTCGTCGCGCGAGCAGCTCTCGGCGCGGCTCGGCGCGTTCGCGCGGGGCGAGCGAGCGGAGCAGACGCAGCAGGGCCGCGTGGAGCGAAAGGAGACGCCGCAGGTGGCGTTCCTGTTCACCGGGCAGGGCGCGCAGTACGCGGGCATGGGGCGGGAGCTGTTCGCGACCGAGCCCGTGTTCCGGCGGGCGATCGAGGAGTGCGATGCGCTGTTGCGGCCGCACCTGGAGAGGCCGCTGATCGAGGTCTTGTACGCGGCGGAGGGGCAGGCGAGCCCGCTCGACGAGACGGAGTACACGCAGCCGGCGCTGTTCGCGGTGGGCTATGCGCTGAGCGCGCAGTGGAAGGCGTGGGGGATCGAGCCCTTTGCGGTGCTCGGGCACAGCGTGGGCGAGTACGTGGCGGCGTGCGTGGCGGGGGTGTTCGGTCTGTCGGAGGGGCTCGGGCTCATCGCGACGCGAGGGCGGCTGATGCAGGCGCTGCCGAAGCAGGGGGCGATGGCGGCGCTGTTCGCGGACGAGGCGACGGTGGCGGAGGCGGTGGAGCCGTACGCGGCGGAGGCGTCGATCGCGGCGGTGAACGGGCCGTCGGAGACGGTGGTGTCCGGGGCGCGCGGCGCGGTGACGGCGGTGGTGGAGGCGCTGGGGGCGCGCGGGGTCAAGAGCCGGTGGCTGAACGTATCGCACGCGTTCCACTCGCCGCTGATGGCGCCGATGGTGGAGGCGTTCGAGCGGGCGGCGTCGCAGGTAACGATGGTGGCGCCGCAGCGGAAGCTCATCGCGAACGTGACGGGGAGGGCGGCGCGCGAGGAGGTGACGCAGGCGGGGTACTGGGCGAGCCATGTGCGCGCGCCGGTGCGGTTCATGGAGGGGATACGGGCGCTGCACGAGGCGGGGGCGGAGGCGTTCGTGGAGGTGGGGCCGAGCCCAGTGCTCTCGGCGATGGGGCGGCGGTGCGTGCCGGAGGGGGCGGGGGTGTGGCTGCCGTCGTTGCGGCCGAAGCGCTCGGATTGCGCGCAGATGCTCGAGAGCCTGGGGGCGCTGTACGTGCGAGGCGCGAAGGTGGACTTCGCGGGCTTCGACCGCGACCGGGCGGGCCGAAAGCTCGTGCTCCCGACCTATCCCTTCCAGCGCGAGCGGCACTGGGTAGAGGCCGGGCTGACGCAGGCACGGGGAGAGGAGACGGCGGTCGGCCCATCGCCCGTGGGGGCGCCTGCGACGCTGCTCGGGCAGCGCCTCGTGTCGCCTGCGATCCGGGACGTGATCTTCGAATCGCAGCTCGCCGCCGAGATGCTCCCGGTGCTGCGCGATCACCGCATCTACGGCCGCGTTGTCGTGTCGGGCGTCGTCCACCTCTCGCTTGTCGCCGCGGCTGCCGTCGCGGCGTTCGGCCCCACGGTCGGCATCGAGTACGAGGAGGTCTCGTTCTCGCAGCCGCTCATCCTGCCCGAGTCCGGCGCCCGTACGGTCCAGACGATCCTCACGCCCGGCGAGCCCGGCGTCGCGTCCTTCCAGCTCGTCAGCCTTGCGCCGGAGGGCTCCGGCGCGGACCGCTGGACGCTTCACACGACCGGCCGCGTGCGCGTCTCGGGCACGGCTCCGCCCCGCCCGGCGGCGCGCTCGATCGAGGCGCTCAAGGCGCGCTGCAGCGAGGAGCGGGACGGCGCCGAGTATTACGCGCGCCTGTGGCGCCGGGACGAGCACTACGTCGGCGCGAGCTTCCAGGTCATCGAGCGGATCTGGCGCAGGGACGGCGAGGCCGTCGCGCGGCTCGCGCTCCCTTCGGAGGACGTCGTGCGCCCGCGCGGCGTCGAGATCGATCGCGACGTCGTCATGAGCATGTGCATGGACGAGGTCTACGGCCAGGTGCTGATGGCTGCGGTCCCCGGCTACGAGGAGCTCGCGCGCGAGTCCGGGCAGACGTTCATCGGGCAGCGCGTGGATCGCTGCCAGGACTACGCTTCCGCCTCGCACCACGCCGTCTATGCCCACGCCGTCCTGCGCCCGTCCGAAGGCGAGGATCTCTGCGGGGACGTGTACCTCCTCGACGAGGGCGGCGCGGTCCTGGCCAGGGTCGAGGGCATGCACCTCCGTCGAATCGGGCGGACGCAGCTCAAGCAGGCGATCGAGCGCAGCGCCCGCCGCGCTCGGCGAGGCGCTGTGTCGCTGGACGAGCTCCGCGCCCAGAGCCCGGGCGAGATGCATCGCCGGCTGGACGACTACCTGCGCGGGCAGGTGGCCGACGTCCTCTCTGTCCCGGTGTCCGCCGTCTCCTCGCTCGACTCGCCGCGCGATCTCGGGCTGGACTCGCTGATGGCCGTCGAGCTCCGGAACGGCGTGCGGGCCGATCTCGGGATGGCGCTGCCGCTCGCTGACCTCTCGCAGGGGGCGACCCTCACGCAGCTCACCGCGTGGCTCGTGAAGGAGCTCGGCGCTGAGCGCCCGCCCTCGTCCGTCGAGCCGGCGCCGCCCGCGGGGGCCGAGGGCGCGCCGTCTTCCCCCCCTGCGATCGCGGTGGCGGCGCCTCCGCCCGCTCCCGCCGCCATGCATCGCGCGCCGGCGCCCGATCGCGGCGATCGCTGGATCCGCCGCTTTGCGACCGGCGCCGCCGGAAAGCCACGGCTCCGCCTCTTCTGCTTCCCGCACGGCGGCGGCAGCGCGTCGGCCTACAGCGCCTGGCCGCGGAGCCTCCCGCCGGACATCGAGGTGTGCGCCGTCCAGCTGCCCGGGCGCCAGGAGCGGTTCGCGGAGCCGCCCATCACGCAGATCGCGCGGCTCGTCGAGGCGGTGGCCACGGCGATCGAGCCGTATCTGGACGGCCCCTACGCCCTCTTCGGCGCGAGCAAGGGAGCGCTCGTCGCCTTCGAGCTCGCGCGCGAGCTGCGCCGCCGCGGCGCCCCCGCGCCGGAGCACCTGCTCGTCGCGGCGTACCCGGCGCCCCACCTGCCGAACCCGCTCCGCGCGAGGGCGGACGGGGTCGCCTCGCTGCAGACCGAGGACGCCTCGGCGATCGACGCGCTGCGCCGCTTCGGGGTCGTGCCCGAGGCGCTGCTCGATCCCGACGTACTCCGGCTCGCGCTGCCGGCGCTGCGCGCCGATGCGGAGGTGATCCGTGGCTACGAGCACCAGGAGGAGCCGCCGCTGGCGATCCCTGTTTCGGTGTTCGGCGGGAGCGAGGACGTCGACATCCCTCGCGACGATCTCCTCGGCTGGGCGCGCCACACCGACGGCGCCTTCGAGCTCCAGGTGCTGCCCGGGCCCCACCTCTTCTTCCTGACCGGCGCGACGCGGCTGCTCCGAGCTGTCGCGCGGTCGCTGGCCGAAGCACCGAGCACCGCGCTCCTGCCGCGCGCGCCACAGGTCGCGACGGCCGACGAACCGATCGCGATCGTCGGGCTCTCGTGCCGGTTCCCTGGGGGCGCGGGCGATCCCGAGGCTTACTGGCGGCTCTTGCGGGACGGGGTGGACGCGATCCGCGAGGTGCCGGAGGGGCGCTGGGGGCCCTGGGCCTTTGCGGGCCTCCGCCCCGGAGAGCCCTGGGAAGCGGCGGTGCGTCGCGGCGGATTCGTGGACGGGATCGAGCGGTTCGACGCGCGGCGGTTCGGCATCTCCGACGCCGAGGCGGAGCAGATGGACCCGCTGCAGCGGCTGGTGCTGGACCTCTGCTGGGAAGCGCTGGCGCATTCCGGGCAGGCGCCGCTCGGGTCGGCCGGGCGCGCGGGCGGCGTGTTCGTCGGGGCGTGCGGCGGCGAGTACGCCCAGCTGAAGGCGCAGCACGGCGCGGCGATCGACGCCTTCCGGCTGACGGGCGAGAGCGCGAGCCTGCTCGCCGGCCGCGTCTCGCACGTGCTCGGGTGGCGCGGGCCGAGCCTCGTCGTGGACACGGCGTTCTCGTCGTCGCTCATGGCCGTGCACCTCGCGAGCGAGGGCCTGCGGAGGCGCGAGTGCGACGTGGCGCTCGCGTGCGGCGCGCACTGGATCTTGAGCCCGCTCGGGAGCGTGAAGCTCTGGAAGATGGGGGTGCTCTCGCCCGACGCGCGCTGCCGCACGTTCGACGTCGAGGCGAACGGGTTCGTGCGGGGCGAGGGCGGCGGCGCGCTCGTGCTCAAGCGGCTGTCGGACGCGCAGCGCGACGGGGATCGCATCTGGGCGCTGCTCCGGGGCGGGGCTTCGACCCACGACGGCCGTACGGACGGGCTGCTCGCGCCGAGCCCCGAGGCGCAGGAGGCGATGCTGCGGGCGGCGTGGGCGCGCGCGGGCGTGACCCCGGAGCAGATCGGCTACATCGAGGCGCACGGGACGGGCACGAGGGCGGGCGATCGCGCCGAGGCGCGGGCGATCGGGCGCGCGCTGGGCGATGGGCCGGGCGTCCGGTGCGCTGTCGGATCGGTGAAGACCAACCTCGGGCACCTCGAGGCCGCGGCCGGGATGGCGGGCCTGATGAAGGTCGTGCTCTCGCTCGCCCACGAGGAGATCCCCCCGCACCTGCACCTCAGGCAGCTCAACCCGAGCCTCTCGCTGGAGGGCGGGAGGCTCGACGTGCCGACGTCGCGGCGGCCGTGGCCGCGCGGCGGGCAGCGGCGCATCGCGGGCGTGAGCGCCTTCGGGATGAGCGGGACCAACGTGCACGTCGTCGTCGAGGAGGGGCCTCCCGCGGCGCGCGCGGCGGTCTCGCCGCTCCCCGACGGGTCGGCGGAGCGCGGCGCGTCGCAGGCGCTCGCGCGGAAGCGGTACCCGGTCCTCGTCATCGAGCGCGGCGCGACGGACGGGGCCCTCGCCGAGCGAGCCCCGGAGCTGACGGGGCGCGCGACGCGGGAGCCCCCGCTTCGAGCGCTGCTGCGCGGGACGGCGGCGCTCGAGCGGCGCCGCGCGCTGCTCGAAGAGGTCGCCGCGTGCGTCGCGCGCCTGGTCCCGGCGCAGGGCGCGCTGGATCCCACGCGGCCGCTGCATGATCTCGGGCTCGACTCGCTCGGCGCGGTGGAGCTGCGCGGCCTGCTCGACAAGCGATCGGGCCTCACGAGCTCGGACACGCTGCTCTTCAGCTATCCGTCGATCCAGGCGCTCGCCGGCTACCTCGACGCGGCGCTCCAGGAGGACCTCGATCCGCGCGACGACGCCGTGGCCTCGAGCCCCGCGCCGCTCCCGCGGCCTTCGAGCGCGGCCGCGCCGCTCGGACATGCCGAGGAGCCGATCGCCATCGTCGGGCTCGCGTGCCGGTTCCCCGGCGGCGCGGACGATCCGGGGGCGTTCTGGGAGCTCCTCCGCGAGGGGCGGGACGCGGTGACCGAGATCCCTGCGGGCCGCTGGGACGTCGAGGCCTTCTACGACCCGTCCCCGGACGTGCCCGGCAGGATGTACACGCGGAGCGGCGCGTTCCTGCGCGACGTCGATCGGTTCGACGCGGGCTTCTTCGGGATCTCGCCGCGCGAGGCCGAGGAGATGGACCCGCAGCAGCGCATCCTCCTGGAGGTGTGCTGGGAGGCGCTCGAGCGGGCAGGGCAGCCTCATGACCAGCTGCAAGGTCGGTCGGTCGGCGTGTTCGTCGGCGTGTACCGCCACGACTACGGCTGGGTGAGGCAGGACCGGCTGGGAACGGACGGCATCACGACGTACAGCGGGACGGGGGATCTGCTGAGCGTCGGTCCCGGGCGCGTCGCGTACGCGCTCGGGCTGCACGGGCCGAGCATGGCGGTGGACACCGCCTGCTCGTCGTCTCTCGTGGCGGTGCACCTCGCCTGCCAGAGCCTGCGCTCCGGGGAGAGCGAGATGGTGCTGGCGGCCGGGGTCAACCTCATCCTCTCGCCCGAGGGGCACATCGAGCTCTCGCAGATGCGCGCCCTGTCGCCGGACGGCCGCTGCAAGACGTTCGACGCGCGCGCGGACGGCTATGGCCGCGGCGAGGGCTGCGGCGTGCTGGTGCTGAAGCGGCTCGCGGATGCCCGTCGAGACGGCGACGAGATCTGGGCGCTCATCCTGGGCTCGGCGGTCAACCAGGACGGCCGCAGCAACGGGCTCACCGCGCCGAACGGGCTCGCGCAGCGCGGCATGCTGCGCAAGGCGCTCGCGAGCGCGGGCATCCGGGCGGAGCAAGTCGACTACATCGAGGCGCACGGGACGGGCACGCCGCTCGGCGACCCCATCGAGGTGGAGGCGATCAAGGAGGTCTTCGGCGCGCCGCGGCCGGACGGGTCGCGGTGCGTCCTCGGCTCGGCCAAGGCGAGCATCGGGCACCTCGAGTCGGCCGCGGGCGTCGCGGGGCTCATCAAGACCGTGCTCTCGATGCGGCACGAGACGGTGCCCGGGCAGGCTCATTTCGAGCAGCTGAGCTCGCGGTTGTCGCTCGACGGCACGCCGCTCGTGATCCCGCGGCAGCCGCTCCCGTGGCGGCGCGGGGTCCGGCGGCGCGTCGCCGGGGTCAGCTCGTTCGGCATCAGCGGCACCAACGCGCACGTCGTGCTCGCGGAGGCACGGGAGGCGGAGCCGCCTCCGGAGGCGGCGGCCTCGGGGCCGCTCGTGCTCCCCATCTCGGCCCGCAGCGCCGGCGCGCTCGCGGCGCTTGCCCGTGCCTACAAGGACCTGCTGTCCTCCGGAGACGCGCCGCCCGTGGATGCCGTGTGCAGGACGGCGAGCGTCCGCCGCAGCCACGAGCCGCACCGGCTCGCGGCGGTCTTCGCCACGCGCGCGGAGCTCGTCGAGCAGCTCGACGCCTTCCTGGCGGAGCGCCCCGGCGTCGCGTCGGGCGTCGTCGAGGAGCGGCCGCCCCGGCTCGTGCTCGTCTTTCCGGGGCAAGGCTCGCAGTGGGTGGGCATGGGGCGCGCGCTCCTCCAGGCCGAGCCTGTGTTCCGCGCCGCGATCGAGGCCTGCGAGCAGGCGATGCGCCCGCACGTCGACTTGTCGCTGACGGCTCAGATCGGCGCGGATGAGGCGTCGTCGCGGCTCGGCGAGATCGACGTCGTGCAGCCTGTGCTCTGGGCCATCGAGGTCGCCCTCGCGGCGCTCTGGCGGTCCTGGGGCATCGAGCCCGACGCGGTGCTCGGGCACAGCATGGGCGAGGTGGCCGCGGCGCACGTCGCCGGCGTCCTGAGCCTCGAGGACGCGGCCCGGATCATCTGCCGGCGCAGCCGCCTCATGCGCCGTGTGAGCGGGCGCGGCGCCATGGCGCTCGTCGAGCTCGCGGTGGCCGAGGCTGAGCGCTCGCTCGTCGGGTACGAGCAGCGGCTCTCGATCGCGGCGAGCAACGGTCCCCGGTCGACGGTGCTGTCGGGCGACGCGCGGGCGCTCGACGAGGTGCTCGCGCGGCTCGAGGGGCGCGGGGTCTTCTGCCGGCGCGTCAAGGTCGACGTCGCGTCGCACAGCCCGGAGGTGGAGGGGGTGCTCGACGAGCTCGTGGGGGAGCTCGCGGGGATCCGGCCGCAGCGAGCGCGCGTGCCGATGCTCTCGACCGTGACGGGGCGGTACGTCGAGGGACCCGAGCTCGACGCGCGTTACTGGGCGCGAAACCTGCGGGAGCCGGTGCGGTTCGCCGCGGGCGTGGAGGCGCTGAGCGCGGAGGGGCCCACGGCGTTCCTCGAGGCGAGCCCGCACCCCGTGCTGCTGCCGTCGATCGAGGACGGGCTCTCGGCGGGGTCGCGCCGGGGCGCTTGCCTGCCCTCGTCGAGGCGCGGCGAGGACGAGCGGCGCGTCCTCCGGACCTCGCTCGCCGCGCTCTACGTGCTCGGCGCGGGGGTCGCGTGGAAGCAGCTCTACCCGGGGGATCACCCGCCGGTCGCGCTGCCTTCGTACCCGTGGCAGCGCGAGCGCTTCTGGATCGACGCGCCGCCCGGCGGGCCCTCGCGATCGCGCGCCCGCGGCGCCGCCGCGCTGCTCGGTGAGCGCCGCGATCTCTCCGCGGATCCGGCGGTGCACACCTGGGAGGTCGAGCTCTCGGCCGCGCGCGTGCCGTACCTGGCCGATCACCTCGTCGCCTCGACGGTCGTCCTGCCGGCCACCGCCTATGCGGAGATGGCGCTCGCTGCTGCGCGCGCGGTCCTCGGCCCCGGTCCGCACGCCGTGGAGGCGATGCTCCTGGAGCACGCGCTGGCGCTGCCAGACACGGGGGCGCAGCTCGGGCAGGTCGTGCAGACGGTGCTGCGCGTCGACCACGCCGACCGGGCGACCTTCGAGATCTTCAGCAGGTCCGGGGCTGCCGCCGACGCGGATCGGCGCGACGCCGGGTCGCCCTGGACGCGGCACGCTCGAGGGGCCGTGCGCGCGGCCGCCGGCGCCGAGGAGCGGCCGCCGCTCGACCGGGCCGCCATCGAGGCGCGGTGCACCCGCGTCCTCTCGCGGGAGCAGCACTACGCCCACATGGCGGCGATGAGCCTGCCCTACGGCCCCCGCTTCCAGGGCGTCGTCGAGGTCCGCTGCGGCCTCCGCGAGGGCCTCGCCCGGGTGCGCCTGCCCGAGCGGCTCGTGACCGCCGGACACGTCATTCATCCGGCCCTCCTCGACGCATGCTTCCAGGCTGCGCTCTCCGTCGCGACCTCTGGCCTGGGCGGCGCCGCCTGCATGCTGCCTGTCGGCGTGGAGCGGCTCCGCGTGGGCGAGCGGATCGAGACCGACCTCGCGTGTCACATCGTCCTGCGCGATCGTGACGCCGGCGCCGTGGCGGAGCGCGCGATCGCGGACGTTCGGCTGATCGACGCCGGCGGCCGCGAGGTCGCCGAGGTGCTCGGCTTGTCGTTCCAGCGCGTCGAGCTCGGGCAAACCGAGCCCGCGAGCGCCTTGTACTACGAGGTCGCGTGGCGGCTCGCGCAGGCGGACGCCGCGGCGCGAGCGCCCGCCGAGCGGCCCTTGACCGTCCTCGTCCTCGCGGATCGGGGGGGCGTCGGCGAGGCGCTCCTCGGGCGCCTCACGGACGCCGGCGCCGCCTGCGTGCTGGTCCGGCGGGGGCCGCGTTACCGCAGGATCGCGGCCCGCGAGCTCGAGGTCGAGCTGGAGGACGCCGACGGGATCGCGACGATGCTCCGGGAGGCCGCCGCCGAGCTGGGGCGGCCTGCGCCGGACGCCATCGTCCACCTCGTCTCGCTCGACGCGGTCCCGGCCGAAGCCGCCACGGCCGACGCGCTGAGCGCCGCCTGCGCGCTCACGTGCGGCAGCGCTCTCGGGCTCGCGCAGGCGATCGCGCAGGCCGGCTACCGCGACGCCCCCCGCCTCTGGCTTGTCACGCGCGGCGCGCAGCCTGTGGAAGGGGAGGGGGCGGCGTGCGCGGTGGCGCAGGCGCCGCTCTGGGGCTTCGGGCGGACGCTCATGCACGAGCACCCCGAGCTGCGCTGCTCGCTCGTCGATCTCGACCCGCTCGCGGAGGGCGCGCTCGACGCGCTCGCGCGCGAGCTCGGGGCTGACGGCGCGGACGACCAGATCGCCTTCCGCAGCGGAGATCGCCATGTCGCGCGGCTCGTGCGCGCGGACCGACCCGCGGAGGCGCCGCCGCGCGTGCGCGCGGGCGACCGCGCGTTCCGCCTGGAGACCGACCGGCCGGGCGTGCTCGATGGGCTCGTGCTGCGGGCGCGCCCGCGCCGCGCGCCGAGCGCGGACGAGGTCGAGATCGAGGTCGCAGCGGCGGGCCTCAACTTCCGCGATGTCCTGCTCGCGCTGGGGGCGCTCCCCGACCCGGGCACGGACGCCTCGGGGCCGCCGCTTGGCCGGGAGTGCGCCGGTCGCGTCGTCGCGGTCGGCGCCGGGGTCCAGGACCTGCGCGTGGGGGACGAGGTGATCGCGCTCGCGTCCCGCTGCCTCGGCACGCACGCCGTCGCCCCGCGCCGGCTCGTGCTCCCCCGGCCTCCCTCGATGAGCGCCGAGGACGCCGCCTCCATCCCCCTCGCGTTCCTGACCGCCTTTCACGCCCTGCACCACGTCGCGCGGCTGCGGCGGGGCGAGCGCGTGCTCATCCACGCCGCGGCGGGCGGCGTGGGGATGGCGGCCGTGCAGATCGCGGCGCGCGCCGGGGCGGAGATCTTCGCCACGGCCGGCTCGGAGGAGAAGCGGAGCGCCCTCGCTGCGATGGGTGTCCAGCACGTCATGAGCTCGCGCGATCTCTCCTTCGCCGGCGAGATCGACGAGCGCACCGGGGGACAGGGCGTGGACGTCGTCCTGAACTCGCTGGCCGGCGACTTCATCCCGAGGAGCCTCGAGCTCCTCCGGGACTACGGGCGCTTCATCGAGCTCGGCATGCGCGACTACGAGGCCGATCGGCGGATCGGGCTCCGGCCCTTTCTGCGCAAGCTGACCTTCGCGCTCGTCGACCTCCGCGGGATGATCGTCGAGCGGCCCGACGACATGCGCGCGCTCTTCGAGGAGGTCATGGCGCTCTTCGCGGCCGGCGAGCTCAGGCCGCTCCCGCGCCGCGTCCTGCCGATCGCGGACGCGGGCCAGGCCTTCGCGCTCATGGCGCGCGCCGAGCACATGGGCAAGGTCGTCCTCTCGCTCGACGGCGCCAAGGACGCGCCGATCGCCCCTGCCCGCAACGAGGAGCCGCGCATCACGGAGGACGCCACGTACCTCATCACGGGCGGCCTCGGAGGCATCGGCCTGCGCCTCGCGGCGTGGCTCGTGGCGAAGGGGGCTCGCCACCTCGTCCTCCTCGGGCGGAGCCCTGCCTCGGAGCGGGCCGAGGCGGCGATCGCCCCGCTCCGCGCGGCGGGGGCCGACGTGCGCGTCGCCCGCGCCGACGTCGCCGTTCGGGCCGAGGTCGATGCGGTGCTCGACGACATCGATCGCTCGATGCCAGCGCTCCGGGGCGTCATCCACGCCGCGGGGCTCCTCGACGACGGCGCGATCGCTCGGCTCCGCTACGAGCGCGCGGAGCGCGTGATGGCGCCGAAGGTCCTCGGCGCGTGGAACCTGCACGAGCTCACGCGGGCCCGGCCGCTGGACCTCTTCGTGCTCTGCTCTTCGGCCACCGCGCTGCTCGGCTCGCCGGGGCAGGCGAGCTACACCGCGGCCAACGCGTTCCTCGACGCGCTCGCGCACCACCGGCGCGCGCTCGGGCTGCCGGCGACGGCGATCGACTGGGGCACCTGGAGGGAGGTCGGCCTCGCCGCGGCCCAGGAGAACCGGGGCGAGCGGCTCGCCTCACGCGGCCTCGATGGGCTCGCGCCCGACGAGGGCGTCGAGACCTTCGCGCGGCTCCTCTCGCAGGGCGCCGTCCAGCGCGCGGCCATGCGCTTTCACCCGCGCCGCTGGCAGGAGTTCCACCTCGCCGCGGCGCGCTCGCCCTTCCTCGCGGAGCTCGCCGACGACCTCGCCGGCCAGGCGGACCCGCGGGGCGCCGCGGGCTCCATCCGATCGCAGATCGCCTCCGCGCCTCCGGGAGAGCGCCGGGCCGCGCTGGAGGCGCACCTCCGGGATCAGATCGCTCGGGTGCTGCGCTGCGAGCCGTCGCGCGTGGGCGCGGGCACCCCGCTTCAGCAGGCCGGGCTCGACTCGCTCATGGCGATGGAGCTCAGAAACCGGCTCGAAGCGAGCCTCGGCGTCTCGCTGAACGTCACGTTGATCTGGCGGCACCCGACCGTCGTCGACCTCGCGGAGTACCTCGCCTCCGCGATGGACATCCCGCTCGGCGCCTCCGCCGAGCCCGCGCTCCCGCCTGTCCCCGAGGCGCCCCCGGCGGCCGCGTTGACCGACGACGGCGCGCAGAAGATCGCGAAGGTGCTGCGCGCGCTCAAGAGGCTCTCGGCGAGCCGCCGAGGCCCTTCGGAAGAGGGCGGAACGGACCGGTAAGCAGCCGTATGAAAGAAGAATTGACCGAAGCCATGCAGGCGGTTTCCGAGCTCGTCGGCGAGCTCTCGCCCGACGAGCGCGCGGTGCTCTCGTCGCTGCTCGCCCCCCGGCCGGAGCCGATCGCCATCGTGGGCATCGGGTGCCGTCTCCCCGGGGGCGCGGGCGACCCGGCGTCCTTCTGGCGCCTGCTCGCGGAGCGGGGCGATGCGGTCCGCGAGATCCCGGCCGATCGCTGGGACGTCGACGCCTTCTACGACCCCGACCCGGACGCTCCCGGGAAGATGTACACGCGCTACGGCGCGTTCCTTGACCGCGTCGACGGGTTCGACCCTCACTTCTTCGAGATCACGCCGCGCGAGGCCGCGCGCATGGACCCGCAGCAGCGGCTCTTGCTCGAGGTCGTGTGGGAGGCGATCGAGGACGCGGGGCAGCCTCCGGACGGGCTGCGCAGGAGCCGGACGGGCGTCTTCGTCGGCGGCAGCTGGCGCGACTACGAGCTCTTGCACACGCGGGGCGGGAGCCTCGCCCAGGTCGACGCCCACACGCTGACGGGCGATCTCGCGAGCGTCCTTGCGGGCCGCGTCTCGTACACGCTCGGGCTCGAGGGCCCCAGCATGACGGTGGACACGGCGTGCTCCTCCTCGCTCGTCGCGATCCACCTCGCGTGCGAGAGCCTGCGGGGCGGCGGGTGCGACCTCGCGCTCGCGGGCGGCGCGAGCCTCATCCTTGCGCCCGACGGCTTCGTGAAGCTCTCGAAGATGCGGGCGCTCTCGCCCGACGGCCGCTGCCGGACGTTCGACATCCGCGCGAGCGGGTTCGCGCGCGGCGAGGGGGTCGGGGTGCTCGTCCTCAGACGCCTCTCCGACGCGCAGCGCGCGGGAGATCGCATCTGGGCCGTCCTCCGCGGCTCGGCGGTCAACCACGACGGCCGCAGCGCGGGTCTGAGCGCGCCGAGCAGCCTCGCCCAGCGCGCCGTGATCCGTGCGGCGCTCGAGGCCGCCGGCGTCTCGCCCTCCGAGGTCGGGTACATCGAGGCGCACGGCACGGGCACCCCGCTCGGCGATCCGATCGAGATGGAGGTGCTCAAGGACATCTTCGGAGACCCGCGCCAGGGTGGATCGGTCTGCGCGGTCGGCTCCGTCAAGACGAACATTGGCCACATCGAGGCCGCTGCGGGCGTCGCGGGCGTCATCAAGGCGGTCCTCGCGCTCCGGCACGGCGTCATCCCCGCCCACCTGCACTGGACGCAGCTCAACCCGCGCATCTCGCTGGAGGGCACGCCGCTCGTCATCCCGGTCGAGGCGCGGTCCTGGCCGCGCGGCGGCGCGGAGCGCATCGCCGGGGTCAGCTCGTTCGGCATCAGCGGCACGAACGCGCATGTCGTCCTGGCCGAGGCGCCCGAGCCCGAGCGCCGGCCCGAGGGCCAGCGCCATGGCTACCAGGTCATCACGCTCTCGGCGAAGACGGAGGCCGCGCTCGGGGAGCTCGCGGCCCGCTACGCCGCGGCGCTCTCGGCCGACGCCTCGATCGAGCTCTCGGATGTGGCCGCCACGGCCAACCTCGGCCGGGCGCGGCACGCCTTCCGCGCCGCGATCGTCGCCGGCTCGACGGCGGAGGCCGCGCCGCTCCTGGCGGCGTTCTCCCGCGGGGATCGGCCGGCGGGCGTCCTTTCCGGCGAGGCGACCGCGCGCCCCAAGGTGGCGTTCGTGCTCTCCGGCCGCGCCGGTGATCGGGCCGGCTTCGGCCAGCATCTCTACGAGACCGAGCCGGCGTTCCGCGAGGCGCTCCACCGCTGCGACAAGCTCTTCCGGCCGTTGCTCGACGGCTCGGTGCTCCGCGCCTTGCTCCCTCCTGCGGGCGCCCCGGCGGCGTCTCCGGCGGGCAAGTACGAGCGCCCTGCGGCCTTCGCGCTCGAGGTGGCCCTCTGCGCGCTGTGGCGTGCCTTTGGCGTCGAGCCGGACCTCGTGATGGGGTGCGGCATCGGCGAGGTCACGGCGGCCTATGTGGCCGGAGCGCTGTCGCTCGAGCAGGCCGCCGCGCTCGCGGCTGGCCGCGAGCCGCCGATCGACGCGCGTCCACCGGCGCGCATCGGGATCGTGTCCTGCTCGATCGGCCGGTTGATGAGGCCCGACGAGGTGTCGGATCGCGCCACATGGGCTCGCCTCCAGCGCGGCACCGCGGAGCTCGAGGCCGGCGTGCGGGCGCTTCACGCCGAGGGCTGCGGGATCTTCGTGGCGCTCGGTCCGGCCAGCGGCCTGCCTCCGGCCGCCCCCGCGGTCTGGATCCCCTCGATCGTGGCCCCTGGGGACGAGGTGGTGCCGTTGCTCCGCGGTCTCGCGGCGCTCAGCGTACGGGGCGTCCAGGTGGACTGGGCGAAGCTCCACGAGTGTCGCCCTGGCCGGCGCATCAGCCTGCCCACGTACCCGTTCCAGCGCGAGTCCTTGTGGCTGCCGGTGCGCCGGCCCTCCGGGGGAGACGCGCGGCGGCTCCTGCCGCGCGCGGTCGCAGCAGCGGGGGATCCGCTCCTCGGCGAGCGCGTTGCCTCGCCGATGTCCGCGCTCCAGTTCGAGGCCCGCGTGGCCGCTTCCTCGATGCCCTTGCTGAGGATGGAGTCGCGCCCCGGGTCGACGGAGTCCGCGGAGTCCCGCCCCACGTCGATGCATCCGCTGCCCGAGGAGCCCATGCTCGTTCCCGTGGCGATCCACCTCGGGCGGCTCCTGGCTGCGTCGAGGCAGGCGCTCGGGTGCGAGGAGGCCCTGCTCGAGGACCTCGCGTTTCCCGAGCCGATGCTCCTGCGCCGGCGTGACGAGGAGCGCATCAGCCATCTCACCCTCGTACCGGAGCCGACCGGGGCGCTCTTTTCCGTGTCGATCGCCAGCATCCCGGGCGACGGCCCGCCCGACTGCGCCCGCTGGACGACGCACGCGACGGGGAGGCTCCGTGACGTCGAGGCGGGACCGGCTCCGGCCGCCATGAAGCCGGAGGCGATCGGCGGGGGCGCCGCAGCGGTCGTGGACCGAGACGGCTTCTATGCCCGCCTCGCGGCGAGCGGCCATCGCCCCCTCGGGGCAGCCCGCTGGGTGGAGCGTGCCGCCCTGGGACCTGACGGCGTGAGCGCGGAGATAGCGCTCCCTGACGGCAAGGAGGGCGTGGCCCTCCCGCTCTCCGTCGCTCTCCTGCACGCCGCCCTGGAGGTCGCCCTGGCGGCGGCGCTGGCGCATCCGGCCCCCGAGGGCGCGCTGCCCGTGCCTCTTTCGCTCTCCCGGCTTCGCTATGCGGGAGCGCGCCGAGGGGAGGGCCCATGGACCTGCGCTGCGCGCGGGGTCCCGGGCGCCCCGGGGGAGCCGTTCACCGTCGCATGGACGCTGCGCGACAGCGCTGGCCGAGCCGTCGCCGATGCGGCGGGGCTCGCGATCGGCTGGCGCTCGCGATCGGACCTCCTGGGCAAGCTCACCGCGCGCCAGGCCGAGCTCCTGTACGAGCTCTCGTGGCGCCCGGAGCTGCAGGCGCCGGATCGATCCGTGCGGGCTCCTGCTCGCTGGATCCTCCTCGCGGGCGGCTCCGAGCTCGGGCAGGGCCTCGCGGCGTGTCTCGAGCAGCAGGGCGGAGCGCCGATCCTCGTGCGCGCCGAGGCCGGCGGTGATCTCGACGCGCCTCTCGCCGAGGTTCTTCGCCTGCTCGACGGGGATGACAGGCCTTCTGGCGTGCCGGTCGCCGGCATCGTCGATCTTCGAGCGGCGGACGGACTTCGAGCGGCGGACGGAGCTCCCCGGGGCGGGCAGCGCGCGTCCGGTGACCCCGCCGATCCGCGCCTTTGCGACAGCGTGCTGCGGCTCGCGCGCGCTCTCGCGGACCGGAAGGGCCGCACCGGGACGGGCGCGCCGCCGCGGCTGTGGCTCGCGACCCGGGGCGCGCAGGCGGTGCAGGCGCATGAAGGGGACGGCGAGCGCCGATCCCCGGCGCAGGTGGAGGACGCGCCCGGCTTCGCGGGGGCCCCGCTCTGGGGGCTTGGCCGTGTGCTCGCCGCCGAGCACCCGGACCTCTCGGGTGGGCTCATCGACCTCGATCCGGCGAGGCCGCCTGCGGAGGAGTCCCTGCTTGCCGAGCACCTGCTCGGGGCAGACGTCGAGCCGGAGATCGCCTTCCGCCGCGGGGTCCGTTACCTGCCGCGCGTGGCCCGCTGCCCGGGCCTCGCCGGCGCGGGCGAGCCCACGGCGCTGCGCACCGGAGCGACCTACCTGATCACCGGCGGCCTGGGCGCGCTCGGGCTTCACTGGGCGGGGTGGATGGTGCGCCGCGGCGCCCGTCACCTCGTCCTCGTGGGCCGGCGTTCGCCGGGCCTCGAGGCGCAGGCTGTGCTCTCGGGGCTGCGCGCACGAGGCGCGCGCGTCCACGTGGTGCAGGCGGACGTCGCGCAGCGGGACGACGTGGCCGCCCTGTTCCGGCGCATCGACGCGATGCCGCCGCTCGCCGGCATCGTCCACGCGGCCGGCGTGAACGAGGACGCTGTCCTGACCCACACCGACGCGGCGTCGCTCGAGCGCGTCCTCGCGCCCAAGGTGCGTGGCAGCGAGCACCTCTGGGCGGAGGCGCGCGGCCGAGATCTCGACTTCTTCGTCTTTTTCTCGTCGGTGTCGGCCTTGCTCGGCAACCCTGGGCAGGCCGCCTATGCCGCCGCGAATGCCTTTCAGGACGCCTTCGCGGCTCATCTTCGCGCGCAGGGCGCCCCGGCGCTCAGCGTCGCCTGGGGGCCGTTCGCCGGAGCCGGCATGGCGCACGACGTCCTCGACGTGCTTGGCAGGCGCTGGGGTCTCTCGGGTCTTGCGCCCGACGAGGCGCTCACCCTCTTCGAGCACATGCTGCGATCGAACCGCGCCCACCTCGTCGCGATGGACCTGGATCCCGTGCGGCTCTCGAAGCGCGCCGCCGAGGCGACCTTGCCCGTCCTCTTCGCCGGCATCGCCGCCCCTGCGGAGCCGTCGGAGGCCGAGAGCCCGCACGGGGAGAGCGACCTCGCGCGGCGTATCCTCCGGAGCTCTCCGGACAGGCGCATGGCCCTGTTGATTCACGAGGTCACCGCCGTCGCGCAGGGCATCATGGGGCTTGATCAAAGCTTGTCCCTGAGCCCCGATCAGCGCCTGGACGAGCTCGGGATGGACTCGATGCTCGCGATCGAGGTGGTGCAGGGGCTCAGTCAGGCGTTCGGCATGACGCTGCCGGTGACGATGGCGATGGATCACCCCACCGTCGCCGCGATGGCCCGTTACCTCGAGCGTGAGCTCGGCGCTCTGCCGTAGCGGGCGCGGGCTGGCGCGCATCCCACAGGAGCGGTCTTGGCAACTCGTGTCCATTCAGAACGCGGCCTCTCTCTTCGACGGAGTTCGATGGAGGTCCGACGGAGGTCTCTTTGCCGCACAGCGTGAACGCTTGGTTTCTTTATCCGGGTACGGGGACGGACATCGGAAAGCTCGGGGAGCTGGTCCAGGAGGATTTCGAGCTTCGCGACATCTCCAGCGCCGAGGTCCTGACAGAGCCGCTGTTCGGGTGCTGGGAGGGCAACATGACCCATGCCCTCACGCGCAAGCCCGTCGACATCTGCAAGCAGCGCGGCGAGCCCCGGGTGATCATCGGAAACACCGGCGTGGTCCGCGTGCTCGAGGTCGGCTCGGGCGTCGAGGGGTTCAAGCCTGGTGATATCGGCATCATTTTCTGCGCCTCGGTGGTCGACGCGTGGGGTTACCCCGAGAAGGCGCTGGCGTACGACGCGCCGGGCACCATGGGCTGCCTCGCGACGAGGATGATCCTGCGGCCGCACGAGATCATGCGCATCCCGGAGGACACCCGTCATTCGCTGCCTCAGTGGGCGGCGTTCTCGGGGCGCTACGTGACGGCGTGGTCGAACTGGGTGCAGGCCCATGGCTCGTTCCGTCTCCTCGTCCCGAGCGAGGAGCTCCCGTCGCCGCATGTCTGGGGGTGGGGCGGGGGCACGACGCTCGCCGAGCTGGATCTCGCGCGGCGGCACGGGTGCACAACCGTGATGCTCTCCGGCAACGACAGGCGTCTCGAGCTCATCCGGCGGACGGGCGTGACGGCCCTCGATCGCCGGCAGTTCGGGGAGCTCAGCTACGATGAGCGCCGGTTCGTGACCGACGCGGGCTACCGCCGGTCGTACCTCGAGGCCGAGGGCAGGTTCCTGGAGGACGTGGAGCGGCGCACGGCCGGGATGAAGGTGCAGATCTTCGTCGACTACATCGGCACGCCGGTCTTCCGTGCGACGCTCAAGGCGCTCGGGCGCCAGGGGGTGATCACCAGCGCTGGGTGGAAGGAGGGGATGGTCCTCTCCTCGCTTCGCGCGTCGGAGTGCATCGCTCGGCACCAGCACGTCAACACGCACTACGCGCGCTATCCCCAGGGCGTGGAGGCGATCGCGTACGCCGAGGCCGAGGGCTGGATGCCCGAGGTCGACGAGCGGATCTACGGCTTCGACGAGATCCCCGAGCTCGCCCGGCGGTTCTTCGAGGGCGACGTCGGCTTCTACCCGATATTCTCGATCAATGCGCCTTGAACGGCGCTGCCGTACCTCGGCGGTTCGCACCCCCAGCGGCAGGACAGCGCGAGCGCGCCGCCGGGCTCACATCGGGCGTGGGCGCAGCCGAGCCAGGCCGTGTGCGCATCGCGCGGGCCCGATGCGGAGCGGCCCGATTCGCCAGATTCCTGAGCCTTTTCTCTGGATCCAGGGTCCATTTATCCAGATATTTGAGTGAATTCTCTGGATGTAGCTCTCAATTAGCCAGATTCTGGGGACAAAACTCTGGATGAAGCCTGCGCGCACCTCGAATCCAGGATCAATTCTCTAGATTTCGTCCACTTTTGTCCTGTTCGTTGGCCAGGATGTCTCGATGCCCTGGTCCCTGCGCCCCCCGTCGCCCCGCGCGGCTACAGCGCCGTCGAGCTGGCGCGCGCCGCCGGCGTGAGCACCGGCACGATCAAGCACTGGTTCGCGGAGGGGCTGATGGACAAGCCCGCGTTCCGCGGTCGCCGAACGGCGTGACTACGGCTGCAGCCAGCACCACCTCATGAAGTCAGCTATCGTGGCCACGTTCCTCATCCCGACGCCGTGATTGGGAGGCGTAAAGTTTCTCTTGATCTTGTCGAACGCGTCGAGCGTGTTCCGCGCGTACTGATTGCTCGGATTCTCCTGCTGCGCGAGCCCTCCGCCCGCCGCGAAGACCCTGGGCACACCGGCCGCACCTGCAGGCCAGACGAGGTTGCTCTGGTAAGGAAGAAGGCTCGGACCATTGTAGAGCTTGATCAGCATCGCGAGTAACTTGCGCGGGTCGGTCAGGACGCCGCGCTCATCGGCTGCGCCCGCGACGCCGGTGCCGTTCAGAAATTCGGTGAGCCGACCCTTTGTGTCTTGAAGGTCCAGATCGGCCTCGGCCGCGCCCTTCTCGCCCGCGGGGACGGTCGTCAACAAACGCGTCCGCTCGCGCTCGATCGCCCAGCTCTTGAGGTCCCTGGAGAACGGCTTTTTCAACCGGACGACGGCCTCCGCCACGTTGGCGCGCCAGTCGACGAGCTGCCGGAACTCGGGAGGTGAGATCTGGCCGACCCCGCAATCCGTGGGCGGAGCGATCGTCGGCATTCCCTGCGCCCTCATCTCACGCGGGGGCGGCGGCATCGTGACCGGGCCGCGTCCCCAGATCTCGGCTCCGTGGGGGACCTCGATCTCCTTCCCATTCTCATCCTTGACGGGACGCAGCGCGTACTGGTTCAGCATCGCCGTGTAGTCGAAGTGGTTGAAATAGGACTCCTTCACGAACAGCGCGAGCAGCAACATGGCCAGGTCGATCCCGTTCAGGCCGAGCGCGCCCTGGTGCGGGTACCCGTCGACGAATTGGCGCGCCGTCTCCGCTCGCAGGTGATCCCAGAACGTTTGCCAGCGAACCTCCCAGAAGTCGTAGCCGACGACGCGGACCTCCAGCGGCAACACCGCCGCCAGCGGCTCGAGGTCCCGGCTGATCTCGCCGCCGAGCAGCGCCATGCCGCAGACGGGGCCGGCGCCCTTGCCCTTGTTTCCCGCCCAGATCGCCTTCGCGGTCAGGCCCAGCGCCGCGCGATCTGTCGCGGTGATGGAGCGGTCATCGAGCTCGAGCTCCGTCGGCGTCCACGGCTCGGAGAACAGCTGACGCACGCGGCGCGCGGGCGACGTCCGCAGCTGAAATGAGATCCACCGCCCGTAGCTGATCTTCCATTTCTCTTCGGGGACGCCGAGGCGCTTCGCGGCCCAGGCCTCGTACCACTCGCGCGGATGATCTTTGAAGCTGAACTTCGGATCGCGCCAGGGCGCCGCGGTGCGCACCGTCGCGGACCAGCTGACTCGATAAGATCCCACGCCGAAGGTGTCGAACAGCCAGGTGGGATCACCGGTCACCGCCAGGGCGAAGGTGTCGCGCGTGTCCCCCGCCGCGTCGTTTGGCGTCAGCTCGACCCTCGGCTCCGCGGGTTCGGCGAGCCACGCGTCCCGCGCCTCCGCCCGCCCCGAGGACGGGACCGCCCTGCCCAGCGAGGTGAGCGGCACATCGAGCACGAGCACCCTGGCGATCTCGGCGCCGTTCGCCAGCGTCAGTGTCCGCTGTCCGAGCGTGAGGTCCACGGGCAACGTGAACCGCCATCGACCCTTCTCGGTGACGGCGCTGCCCACGCTCACGCCGTCCACCGCGAGCTGGATCGTCACCTCGCCCGGCGCGATCGGGCCGCCTTGATTCGCCGGCGCGCGCACGCGTCCTTCGAGCGTGATCGGGAGCGGCGCTCCCTGCGGGGGGATCAGGCGCGCATAGACGTACTCCAGCAGGCCGGCGCCGGTCGTCCGCGGGATCGGGGGCACCGGCTTCTCGATGACGATGCTCGGCGGAGGACCGGCGACGTAGGTCAGCTGCGTCCTCGCGGTGAGCTTCAGCCGCCAGCTCTCCGCGGCGGCCTGCGAGCGGGCCCCGTTTTCCGGCACCTGAATCGCCGTCCGTTCGGTCCCTACATGGAGGCTCGCGGTGGCGTGCGTCGCCCCGCTGGGTCTCGCCGCGACAATGCGACGTTGTCCGGCGAGGAGGCCGAGCTCCACGAGGGGGCCCGGCTCGAACTGCAACAGGAGCGCGCCGGTGGCTGTGCCGCGCGGCAGGTGTCCGTGTTGATCTCCGTCGGGAGGAATGAAGAAGTCCGCGAACAGCCCGAACGGCCCCGCCAGCACGGGCTTCAGCAAGGAGGACGCCTGCGCCTCCGAGCTCACCACCGCCTTCGCGCCGGCGAGGAGGGCGCCGTAAACGAACAACAGCGGGAGCGCGGAGCCATCGGCGAGCTCGCACAGGAGCGTCACCGGCCCGGCATCGAGGGTGCCGATCACCTCGCCCGCGAAGACCTCGAGCGCTGGAGCCGGAGCCGCCCGGAGGGTCGCGAGCAGGTCCGCCGCGGCCTCCGCAGCCGTCGCCGCCGGCCGGCGGACCTTCATTTCGGCCAGCCGCCTCTCGACCGCCTTCCTGGGCGCGAAGCCGCTCAGCGACAGCCCACGGAACGTCCACCGCGCGATGAACGGGAGGGGTGTCGCGTCGCTCGCCGCGGAGCGGTCGAAGCCAAGAAGAATGCGAGAGAGATCGAACGCGCTGTCGATCACCACCTGTTCGACACCCTGTCGCGTGGTGAGATGCAGCGAGCCCGTCGTCGGCGCGCGCAGATCGACCTGGTCCGTCGGGGCGTGCTTGGTGATCGTGTTTTCCCACGCGCCGGCGACAAGCGTGTGCGTCAACCCGGGGACGGTCGGCGCGGATTGGGCGGTCGTGGCGCGAAATGGCAGTCCGACCGACCACCGATCGACCTCGGTCGGCGCGGGGCTCCGCACGGCACCGACCATCGCCAACACGTCGTCGAGGAGGGCCATGGTCGAGCGCTCGAAGTGTCGTTTATTCGAGTTGGACTGTCAATGCTCGCTGGACTCGGGTGGGCGTCGTCGATAGCCTTGGCTTTCAGCGCGGTGAGGCGGAGGTTTTCTCCTTGAGAACTGTGGCGCCTTGAGTCTCAGCTTCAATATTGCGGAGAGTGTCGGGGCGCTGCTGCGCGCCGTCGGTGTCGTCGACGTCGACGGCAATCTCGTGGGTGGCTGGTTCCAGGACCCGTTCACCGCGCTCGGAAAGCTGTTCACGAATCCGGAGCAGCGCGCGGGGCTCCTCGCGCTGCTCGACCAGCTCCTGCCGCCGCCGCCGCGCGCCGCCCCCGCGGCGAGTCGATGGTATCCGCTCCTCGACCCGGGGCTGCCCGGCAATATCTATTTCACCGCGACCGGCACGGTGATCGGCGTCGCCGCCGAGCTGGCGACGCCCGCGGGCGCGTCACCCCGCGTGAGGGCCGGCTTGCGGCTCCCGATCCTGGAGACCGACGGCGTCCTGGTCCCCATCGCCGGCACGGCCGCGGGGCCGCTCGAGATCGCGGTCGACGTCGAGCTCGACCCTCCGGCCGCCGCGACCGCGGTCCGCGTGCGGGCGACCGTGGATCTCGAGCCCGCGGCGACGTTCAGCGTCCGGCTCGAGGGCGTTCGAGCCGGCGGCGAGCCCGAGACCCTGGAGATCTCCTCCGCGCACGTGGGCGCGGACCTGATACGCGTCGTCGAGGTCCTGCTCCGTGACGCCCTCTCGCACGCCTCGGGCGAGCCTCGCGTGGGGTTGCTTGTGGAGCATCTGTTCGGCGCCCTCGGGCTCGACGGCTCGCTCCCCCGGTTGCCGGTCGAGGCGCTGGCCTCGGATCCCGGCCAGATGCGGGCCTGGCTGGCGGCCATCGCCGGCGATCCGGCGACCTTGTCGGTCTGGTTCACCCACCTCGCCGGGCTCCTCGGGGCCGCCCCGCCGACGGCGGCGGACCCGCTCGCCGCGACGCTCCTCTCCGAGTCCGGCGTCGCCTTGGTCCTCCGGGCCTCGGCCGCCGGAGGTGAGCTGCACCTCGCGCTGGCGCTCGAAGGGCGCGCCGCGGAGTGCTCGATCGAGGCCTCGGTGACCCTGCTCGCGATCCCGCTCGCGGGCGGCGCTCCCCTCCGCGCGGTGCCCGGAGCGTCCGTGCTGGTGCGCGCGTTCGGCCCCACCGGCGTGCTCGTCGACGCCGGCACGGCCGTGAGCGTCGGCTCGCTGGCCGGCGGCATCCGCTTCGACGGGGTCAAGCTCGTGCCGGAGCTCGTCGCGCTGGGCGTCGTCCTCGACGACACGACCTACGACCGCCTCGATCTGACCGACGCCACCGCAGTCATGGGCGCGGCCGCCGCCGGCTTGAAGGACGCGATCGAGGAGGCCCTGGGAGGCGCGGGCCCGGCGCTGGCGCTGCTCGGCTTGCTCGGCGTGGCGCCGCCGGCGAGCGATCCGACCTCTCCGCACCTCCTGGAGCTGGCCGCGCTGGGCTCGGACCCGACCGCGGCCATCGCCGCCGTCCATCGGGCGGCGCTCGGCGATCCATCGCACGGCTGGTCCCACCTCTTCGGCGAGCTGGCCACGCTGCTCGGCCTGGACACGGCGATCACCGGCACCGGCATCGACGCCGACCCGTGGTGCGCCAGGGTGGCGGCCGACGGGGCGCTCGCGCTGGATCTCGTCGCCTGGAACGCGCGCGCGGCGGACACCCCGGCCGGGGAGGAGCGCCTCCGCCTCGGGCTCGCCGCGAGCGCGTCCGTCGGCCTCTGGTCGACCCGCCTCCAGAGCGAGCTGCTCGCCTTCGATCTTCCGCGGGACCGGCCCGCCGCCGTCCGCCTGATCGACGACCAGCGCCTCTCGATCGCCCTGGCGCCGGTCCCCGAGGCGGCCTCCGCGGCGGGGCTGGAGCTCCACGCCGACGCGCTCCGCGCCGTCGCTTCGTGGCGTCCGGGCGCGCGGCTCTCGTTCGAGGTTCGCGCCGAAGGCCTGACGGTCGCCGCCGATGGACACCAGGTCGGTCCGCTCACGCTGACCTTTCCTCCGGGGGATCCATCGGCTCCCGACCTCGGGCTCGGCCTCTCGGTCGCGGAGGGGCTGAAGCTCCTGCGCCTGCTCGCGCGGCACGCGCTCTCCGCCTGGGGAGGCGAGGCGGTCCACGCCCTCGGCGAGCTGCTCGGCCTCTACGGCGACGAGGGCTGGCCGCTGCTCGAACCCCCGGACCCGGCCGATGCCTGGAGCTTGTTCGAGCGCCTGGGCGAGGCGATGCGCAGCCGCCTCCGCCGGGTGCTCCTCGAGGTCGCGAACGACGGCGTGCCCCATGCCGAGCGCGCGCTCGCGTCGATCGCGGCCCTCCTCCAGAACCGGGCGCAGAGCGCGCTCGACGGTGCGACGCCCTGGCCGGACGGTCGGGCCGCCGCCGGCCTCGGCACCTACGAGATCCCCTGGGCGCTGCCGCTCGTCACCGAGGGAGGCGAGGGGATCGAGATCGTGGCCTGGCTCGAACCGGACGGACCCCCGTCGAGCTGGGCCGCGCTCCACGCCGCCGAGGTCGCGGGCGCCGCCGACGCGCCGGCCCTGATCGCGCTCGTACCCAGGATCGCCGCGTTTTTGCCGGAGCTGCCGGCGTGGATCGGGTCGGCGCCGATGGGCCCGGCGCTCACGCGGCTCGCGGCGTGGCTCGCCGCCGGGGACGGCGCCGTGCCGCTCGTCTCGCAGCTGCCCGTGCTCCCGGGGTGGCGACACGGGATCGTCCTCGCGAGCCCTCACGCCGCGCAGCCGCGCGACCCGGCCGCCATCGCCCAGATCGTCGACCAGCTCGACGCCTGGGCCGACCCGGCAGGCCGCGCCGTCCTGCTCCTCGGGCCCGCGTTCAGCGGCCGCTCGATCTGGGACGATCTCCTCGCCGCCGCCGAGCCGAACCCCGCCCGGATCGCTCATTTCGATCTGCGTCAAGCCGATCCGCGGGCGGCGATGATCGCCGCCGTGACCTCGGTGGCCACCCACTACACCCTCGATCTCGACGACGACGGCCGCGGAGACGCGGGCGCGCTCGCCGATCAGATCGCCGCCGTCGTCGATCGCGTCCTCGCGCTCACCGGACGCACCCAGGTGCTGCTTGTCGCGCATTCCACGGCCGGCGTCGCCGCCCGCGTGTTCGCGGCCCGGCGGCCGGAGCTCGTCCGCGGCGTCGTGACCCTCGGTACCCCGCACGCGGGGGGCGCCCTCGCTCCGCTCCTGGACGCCGAGCTCGCCGAGGCCGTGCGCGCCGCCCGCGCGCTCGGAGGGGGGGCGCCGAGCGCAGCCGAGCTCGCCGCCGCGCTCGAGCGCCTGGATGCCTCGCTGGCCGGGGTCGAGGGCGCGCTCGCAGCGGCGGCGTTCGCCGGTGCGCCCGCCGGCATCGTGGACAGCGTCCCCGGGTTCGCGCTCGGATCGGCGCTGGGTGGGGACCTCGTCGCCGCGCTCGCCGCGAGCCTCGCCACGCGCCTGTCCGCCGCGGCCGGTGACCCCGCGCGCAGGGCGCCCACCGACGTCGGCCTCGGCGTTCGGGTACGGCTGCCGTTCCCGCTGTCACCCGACGGCGCCCTCGCCGCGGAGGCGTCGCTCCGCCTCGATGCGGGGCGAGTCCGTCTCGTCGCCGGAGCCCCTGAGCCGGCGCGGGCTCCGTGCGCGGCGCTCGTCCAGGTGGATCTCGCCCGCCCTGGTGGCTGGATCGTCGGCGAATCCGCGGGGGTAGGGCCCCGGATCCGGTCCGCCGAGCTCGCCGTCGCTGTCGTCGCGACCGCGGGCGCGGTGAGCGCGGTGCCGAAGCTCGTGTTCCGCGACGTCGCCCTCGGAGGCGCAGCCCGGCAGGACGTCCGGCTCGACGATCCGCGCGCCGCCGCCGCGCTCGCCGCGATCTGCGAGGAGATGGCCATGCCGGCCAACCGTTCGCCCGAGGAGGCGGTGATCGCGCTCGCCGCGGCGGTGGGCATCGTGGAGCTCGACGAGGCCGGCGATCCCCATCCGGACGCGGCTGCGATCGGCCGGCTCGCGAGCGCCCCCGTCGCCACGGTCGCGGCGCGCGGCGATGCGCTGCTCGACGCGCTTGCGGGCATCGTCGGGGGCGCGCTTGAAGTCCCGCTCGCGAGCCTCCCGCTGACCCTCTCCTTCGATCGGGCGACCCGGAGGATCCACCTCCGGACCACCGCGGAGGTGACGCTCTCCGAAGGGATCGCCGCCGAGGTCGAGGCGCGGATCGACGCTGCGCGCCTGGAGTTCGAGCTCGATGCCGCGCTGTCGATCGGCGCGGTCAGGCTCGCGTTCGCCGCAGCGGACGGCACGTTCACGCTCTCGGCGCCGCCCTGGCTCGCGCCGCTCGTCCTCTATCCGGCTCCTCCGCCGCAGGCGCTTCGCCGGGCGCTCGCGCCCGTCCTCCCCCGCTTCGCGCTCTCCTCGGCGCTCTCGGTGCTCCTCGGCGCCTTGCTCGAGACCGGAGGCGTGGTCCTGCCGCTCGATGCGCTGTTCGCCGACCCGGGCGCGGCGCTCGCGCACCTGAGCGGCGACGAGCTCCAAGCCCTGCTCGAGAGCCTCTCGCTCGCGCTCCGCGGCACGGCGGCGCCCGGTCTCGCGCTGCCCGGCGGCCTCCTTCTCTCCGCCTCCGGTTCGACGTCGCTCCGGCTCGCGCTCGCGGGATCGCTCGGGCTCGGCGGCGGCAACACGCTCGTGCCCGGGGTGACCCTGGAGATCGACGCCGCCCAGCGGACGGTCGCGGTCGCCGCCGCGCTCACCATCGACCTCACGCTCCCCGGCACGTTCGGCCGCACCGCGATCGCCTTCTCCGCCGGCCCCGCCGGTGTCGGCCTGGTGGTGACGCCCGCCGGCAGCGCGCCGATCACGCTGCTGCCGCACTTCAGCGGCTTCGGTGCGCTCGTCGCCGCCGGCACCTCCACCTTGCTGCCGCACCTCTTGCAGGCGATCGTCGACGAGCTCCTCCCCGGCGGCACCTCGCCCCAGGGGGTGCTTCGCGCCGCGCTCGCCCTGGCGACGGCGCTCGAGATCTACGCGGACGACGGCGACGGATTCGAAGCGCCGGCGCGCGCGGCGAAGCTCGCCTCCATGGTGCAGCCCGGCTTCTTCGAGCAGCTGGCCTCGCCGGGAGACCTGGCGGGCCTGCTCGCCGGCCTCTTCGGTCCGCCGCCGCTGCTCCAGCCTCCGCTGGGATCGATCGCCCGCGACGGCGACCGGATGGTCTGGGTCGCCCGGCTTCCCGGCGGTGCCAACCTGCGCGTCGAGCTCGGCTGGAGCGGCTCGGGTGTGCCGCAGATCGCGGTCGGCGTGGCGGCGCTCGACCTCGGCCCCCTGGTGATCGAGGAGATCGAGGGCGGCTACGACGGCGCGCTTGTCTTCGCGCTCTCGCTCCGCCTGGACCCGGGCGCGGACTTCGCCTTCCTCGCGCCCGTCTTCCAGCTCGGCGTCGTCGGCGACCGGCTGTCGATCGAGCTCCTGCCGCTCGGCGAGGCCGGACGCTCCCAGGTCGCGCTCGCGTTCGCGCCGGCGCCTTCGCTCACCTTCACCGAGGCGGGCGCGTTCGCGCTGCTCGAGAAGTGGGGAGTTCCGCTCGTCGCGACGCTCCTCCTCCGCGCCCTCGATGCGCAGCTCGGCGAGCAGCTCTGGTCGAATGGCCCGACGGCACGCGGGATCCTCGAGGGCGCCGGGCTGATCCGCGCCGGCTCGAACGCGCTGGCCGCGCCCCTGCCGCCGGCGGTGGATCTGGTCCTCGGCGCGGCGCAGGCGCTCGCGTCGGGAGCCTCGATCGACATCACCGACACGCTCGAGCTGTCGGTGGTGAACGAGGCCGGGCGCACCGGCCTCGTGCTGCGGGGCTACCAGGACATCGTCGGCGAGGATCTGACGGCCACCCTGCACTTCGGCGACGCCGATTGGCTGACCGAAGCCGACGGCGGCGGCGCGGCGCTGAGGTTGATCCGCTCGGCGCCGGGACAGGCTCCGCCGATCGCCGTCGCCCCCGGCCTGGCGATGGTCGGGCTCGGCGTCACCGTGGCCCGCACCGACGGCGATCCCCTGGTCCGCGGCGCCGTCGAGGTCGGCGCGGTCGGGGGCCTTGTCTTCCTCGACCTCGAGCTCCTCGACGAGAACGGAGACCCCGCGGTGACCGTGTCGCGCGTCGGCGCCGCGCTCGAGCTCGACGACGCGCGGATCGTCCTTTCGTCCGACGACGGCGACGGCTTCATCCAGCAGATCCTGCCGCCCGAGCTGCAGGCGCCCTTCTCGCTCACGGTCGTCGCCCGCGAAGGTCGGGCGCTCGAGGTCCACGGCGGCATCGGCAACAAGCCCGGCGAGATCGAGCTCACCTTTCCCATCGATCTCGACCTGGGGATCGCGCGCATCCGCGAGCTCTTCCTCGCCGCGCGCCCGCGGACCGGCGGCGAGATCGCGCTCCAGGCGGGGCTCTCGGGCGACGCCGCGCTCGGGCCGGTCGCCATGGTCGTCGAGCGGGTCGGGCTCGAGGCCTTGCTCGGCCCGGCCGGGGTCACCTTCGGCTTCAAGGCGCCGAGCAGCCTCGGCCTCTCGCTGTCGACGCCCACCGTCAGCGGCGGCGGTTATCTCTCCATCGACGCCGATGCCGGCCAGTACACCGGCGTCGCCGAGCTGTTCGTCGCCAAGCAGTTCGCGCTCACCGCGATAGGCATCCTCAACACAAAGCTCCCCGGCGACGTCGAGGGCTTCTCGCTGCTCCTCCTCGCGACGTTGACCGTCGAGACTGGCATCCAGCTCGGCTTCGGCTTCACCCTCAAGGGCCTCGGCGGCCTGATCGGCGTCAACCGCACGATGAAGGTCGACGCCATCGAGGAATCAGTCGCGGATGGACGGATAGACTCGATCCTCTTCCCCAAGGACGTCGTCAAGAACGCGCCCAAGATCATCAGCGACATCCAGTCGATCTTCCCCCCGCTCCAGGACCAGGTGGTCCTCGGGCTCATGGCGCGGATCGCCTGGGGGACTCCGGCGCTCATCAAGGTCGATCTCGGTCTCATCATCGAGCTCCCCGATCCCATCCGCATCGCGATCCTCGGACGGCTCTCGGCGGATTTGCCCACCGAGGACAAGGCGCTCCTGGTCTTGCGGATGAAGGTCGTCGGCGTCCTCGACTTCGCGCAGCGGCTGTTCGCCATCCGCGCCGACATCAATGATTCGCGCCTGCTCACCTTCGCCCTGACCGGGGGCATGGCCATGCGCCTCCGCTGGGGCGCCGACGCGTTCTTCGCGCTCGCCGTCGGCGGGTTCAACCCCCGCTTTCAGCCGCCGCCCGGGTTCCCAGAGCTCAACCGCATGGGCATCGTCCTCTTCGACGAGGAGGACCTCGAGCTCCGCGCCGAATCCTACTTTGCGCTCACGCCGAGCACCTTGCAGTTCGGCGCCGCGATCGACTTCTCGGCCAAGGCCGATACCTTCATCGGCAAGTTCAGCGCCGCGGCCAGCCTGGGGCTCGACGCGCTGATCCAGTTCTCACCCTTCTATTTCATCGTCGACGTTCACGGCCTTGTCGCGATCTACCTCAACGACGAACCGATCCTCACGGCGCGCCTCGAGCTCTCCGTCGAGGGCCCGGGTCGCTGGCACATCTGGGGCTTCGCTGCCTTCCACTTCCTCGGCGCCGAGCGCCGGATCCCTGTCGACGTGAGCTTCGGCGACCAGCCCGAGCAGGACGTCTTGCCGCGCGTCGCCGTGCGAAGGCTCCTGCGCGAGGCCCTGTCCAACCCGGGGAGCTGGAGCGCGCAGCTGCCGGCGACCGGAAGCACCGCGTTCCGCCTGCGTGAAGTCGACCTTCCAGGCGCGGTCGTCGTGCATCCGCTCGGGCAGCTCACGTTCCGGCAGCGGGTCGCCCCGCTCGACGTGGGGCTCGAAAAGTTCGGCGAGGCCGACATCGACGGCGACCGGACGCTGGCGCTGACCTACTCCATCGGTGGACGGGTGCAGGCGGCGCCGCAGACCGTCGAGGACTCGTTCGCGCGCGGGCAGTTCTTCCACGCCGACGCCGGTCAGAAGCTCAGTCAGCCGGAGTTCGAGCGCCTGACCTGCGGCCACACGAACATCGGCCAGGCGGGCATGACCTTCGATCTGGGATCGCGCAGCCGCTCCTGCGACTACGAGGTCACCCTCGTCGACGATCCGGTCGCGCCACCCGTGCTCGTCGTCGATGCGCCCGCGCTGCTGTCGGCGGCCGCCGCGTCCCGGTCGGCGTCGCCGCAAGGAGAGGCCGCGCTCCTCGCCGAGCGCAACGCCGCCGCCAGGGCGGCGCGCGCCGTGGGCGTTCGCGAGCGCACGTACCGGACGCTGGTCGTGGGCCCGGATGAGCGGATGACGGTCTCCAAGCCGACGTCCTTCCACCGAGCGACCGAGGGACATCCAGGCTCCGCGCAGGTCGCCGTCGCGCACGGAGTGGGCTGAGGAGATCTCATGGGCACCTCGCGCACCTTCCTGTCGTGGTTTCGCAGCGGACTCGGCAGCATGATCGGCGCCGGCGCGCAGGTCGCCCCCGGGGCGGATCGGCGGGCGCGCCTCGAGCTGGCGGTGCGCGCGCAGATCAACGGCGAGGCCGAGGTCGACGACCCCGCCGACGAGCGGCCGAAATTCTACCTCTACGGTCCCGGCGACGTCCTCGGGTTCGACGCGAAGCTGGTGGTGAGCCAGTGGCCGCCGCACCTCTCCGCGGGGGCGGATCCGACCTACTTTCCCACCATCGAGTTCGCCGTGCCCGACTTGCCGTGGGCCTTCTCGCCCGGCGCGCCCGACGGGGATCGGCTGAACCCGTGGCTCTGCCTGATCGCCGTCGAGAAGCGCGACGGGCGCATCGCCGCGCCGGGCGGAGGCCGGCCGCTGCCGATCCTGCGCGTCCGCCGCGCCGAGCTCCCCGACCTCGCCGAGTCCTGGGCATGGGCTCACGTGCAGCAGACCCACGACGACGCCGATCCCTCGCCGATCCTCGAGCGGCTGACGCGCTTCCCCGAGCGCACGCTCTCTCGCCTGATGTGCCCGCGCCTGCTCCGGGACTCGACGACCTACCTCGCCTGCGTGGTGCCGGTTTACCTCGACGGCGTGGAGGCCGGCGGCGGGTCCGGCGATCCGGCGACGCCCGGGGCGACCGCGACAGCGGCGCTCGCCTGGACCGACGATCCGACCGATCGCGAGCTCTCCCTGCCGGTCTATCTCTCCTGGGAGTTTTCGACGGGTGTGCGCGGCAACTTCGAAGCTCTGGCGAAGAAGCTGCAAAAACGGCGGCTCCCCGTCGACGCCGGGCAGCCGGTCGGCACGAGGCCCCTCGATCTCTCGCAGGCGGGCCAGGGCCTCGTTCCATCGACGCCGGAGGCCAGGCCGCTCCTCGGCGGCGCGCTCGGCAGCGGGCCACCGGCGACCTTCACCGACGCGCCGTGGCAACATCGTCTCGCCGAGCTGGTGAACGCGCGCACGCGCCCGGCGGGGAGCGACCTGGCGGTGGCGGCGCCGTGTTACGGGCGCTGGCACGCCGCCGCCGCCGAGCTCGACGCCGCTTCGACGACGCGGACGCCCTGGCTGGGTCGTCTGAACCTCGATCCGCGCTACCGCGTGGCCGCCGCCCTCGGGACCCAGGTCGTCCAGGATCGCCAGGACGAGCTCATGGCGCAGGCGTGGGAGCAGGTCGCCGAGGTCCAGGCCGCGAACCAGATCATCCGCGAGGGCCAGCTCGCCGCCGCGGTCGGGCAGAGCCACCACGACAAGCTCAGCGCCACCGACGTCTCCGACGTGGCGGTTGTCGCGCTGACCGCGCCGGCCCACCTGCGCGTCGTGGCTCCACCGGGGACCGTCGAGCGACCGCTGCCCGGCGCCGGCGTGGCGACGGTCCGCACCGCGATCGCGCGCTCCGACGTGCCGGCGGCGGCCTTCGGTGGTGCCTTCCGGCGGCTGGCGCGACCGCGCGGACCTCTGGCCCGGCGCGCGGGCGCGCGGAACGCCGGCGCCGCGCCCTGGAACGAGGGCCTCCTCGATCGCCTGAACGGCGGGCCGAGCGCGGCCGGCAAGCCGCGCGTCGGCCTCGACAGCGACGGCGGCGCGACCCTGGTCAGGTCGACAACCGACTCCGATCGGCGAGCTGAGCTCGATCGCTTCTTCACCGCGCCGCCGAAGGGGAAGGGAGCGACCGCCGACACAAGGGCGCTCGTCGACGCCCTCCACCTCGCCCTGAAGCCGATCCGACCTCGCCCCGTGGAGGAGCCTCCGCAGCCACGGCGGCTCGCCTTCGACCAGCTGGCGAGCCAGATCAAGGCCACGCTCGACCCGAAGGTCACGGTGATCGCCGACGTCAATGCTCGGCTTGTGCTCCCCGGTGGGCCGCTGAACGCGCTCGACGTCCTCCTCGCCGCCCCCGAGTTCTCCGATCCCATGTACAAGGACCTCCTCCGGCTCTCGCCCGAGTGGCTCCTTCCCGGAGTCGGCAACGTCCCGCCGAACACGATCGCCGGGCTCTATCCGAACAACGCCTTCATCGAGGCCTATCTGGTGGGCCTGAACCACGAGATGGCGCGCGAGCTGCTCTGGCGCGGGTATCCGACCGACCAGCGCGGCACCTACTTCAAGCAGTTCTGGGATCCGAGCGGCCGCGTCCCTTTGCCCGCCGACCGCGCCGAGCTCCTGGACCTGCGCACTCCGATTCACGAGTGGCAGAGGGACCTCGGGGAGCACCTGGCGAGCGGCGGCTCCGGCTACGTGTTCCTCATGATCCGCGGCGAGCTCCTGCAGCGCTTTCCGCGCGCCGCCATCTACCTCATCCCCGCCAGACGCGTGGGCGCGCAGCGGGTGCCCGACGAGTCGGCGACGGCCACGTTGCCCGAGATCCGCGCCTTCATGCCGCCCGACACAACCTTCCTCGGCTTCCGGATCGCGGCCGCGCAGGCCAAGGGCGAGCCGGGCGCCTTCTTCGTGATCGAGCAGCCGCCCATGGAGCCGCGCTTCGGTCTCGATGAAGGGGACGGGGTGGCGCCGACCGCGTGGAACGAGCTCGATTGGGACGATGTGGCGGTGAACGCCGGAGGCTACATCCGGCTCGCGGGCGGCCTGGGCGCCGCTTCGCCGCCCACGCCGCCGCCTCGCTGGGACACGTCGTCGACGGCAGCGCAGCTCGCAGAGATCACGCTGCAGACCGCGGTTCGGATCGCCATTCACGCAGGGAACGTGTTGCCATGACGCCTGCCGAGCTCCTCGCGGCCTGGAACCAGAACCGCAGCGACCTGGCCCAGGCGGAGGGCAACCTCGAGACGCAACGGCAGGCCGTGGACCAGCTGGCCGCCGACGAGCGACCGCAGAGCCTGTCGGCGGCGGCCGCCGCTGCCGCCCTGCAGACGACCCGGCAGACGCTCGCCGAGGTCACCGCGTTCCTCGCCGAGCGCGCGCGCCTGGAGACCGACGTCGCCGTCGCGATCGAGCGCCTGAACGCCATCCACGAGCAGCTCGCCGCGCGCCAGCAGCTCTCCGCGATGGCCTCGGGCGGCGCGGTCGATCTCGCCTTGCTCGGCCGGTTCATCGACGGGCTCGCTGCCCTCGGCTGGCCTCCGCTCGCCGCGCCGATCCAGCAGCTCGGCATGATCCGCAACCTCCTCGCGTCCGGAAATCCTGTCCGGATCGCGAGCGGCCGGGCGCAGCTCCTCGGCGCGCTGGCATCGACGCAGAGCGCGCTCGATCCCTTCCTCGGCCAGACGCAAGCGGCGCTCGGAGCGAATTCGGCGGCCCTCGGCCAGGTGATCGCCGAGCTGGCCCTGCGGCCGGATCGGGCGACGCTCGAGGCCCAGCAAGCCACCCAGGACCCGATCGCTCGGGCGCTGAGCGAGACGCTCGCCACCACCCAGGCAGCCCTGGCGTCGGCGCGGATCGCGCTCGTCCACCTGACGGCGGCGGTGCACCGGCTGCGGCTCGCCGTGCCGCTGACAAGCGGCCTCGTCGCCGCGCTCGATCCGGCGCGTCCGATCGCGCTCTTGCCGGTGCGCCTCGAGACGCGCTTCTTCGAGCGAGACCCGCCGTCTCCCGGCGCCGTCGAGCTCCGCGTCCGCATCTATCCGGACGACATCCACCAGGACGGTCTCCAGCGCGGGCTGCGGCAGCGCGAGATCGATCGCGGCCAGGCCTACTGGAACGAGGTGTGGGCGGCGGGGACCGCGGACCCCGGCCGGGCCCGGCGCGAGAAAGCCTGGAGCGATTTCATCCGCGAGGTCGGACCGGAACGCGCCGCCTGGATCGCGCGTTCGCTTCGCCCCACGAACGATCGCGGCGACCCGGCGCCGGTGTTCCCGGCGGTGAGCGCGCGCGCCGCCGCCGCGCAGGGGCCTGCGCACGCGGCGTCCCTGCCCGATCGCTGGGTGATCCTGGGTTACAGGGAGAGCCGTCGCGTCTTCGCCGCGTGGGGGCGCCCGGTCGCCGGCCCGCTGGCCACCACGCCGGCGGCACCGCAGAGCGACCCGGTTGCACCCGGGGTCTGGGCCGACGACGCGACGCGCTGGATGGTCGACTTCGACACCGCCGAGGCCGTCGGGATGGGTGTCCGGGTCGCCGTCGATCGGCAGATCGCCGTCGCCGGCCTCGAGGTCGTCCTCGCGGTGGGCGTGACAGCGACGATGGACGCGGAGAAGGACGGCGCGAGCCTCGAAGCCCTGCTCGAGTCGCACCGCTACACGGACGGCCTCGGCTTCGCACGCCAGGGCGTCCCCACCAACCACACCGACGCCGATCGGGTGCCGCCGGCGAGCCCGCGCGGCCTCCTCGGCGCCTTCCGTGAGGAGCACGCGGCGCCCACGCTCGCCCCCGCGCAGGCCCTGGACACCTCGGCGCCGGCGACCTTCGCCAACGGCAGCGTCATGGCGCGCGCGCTCGGACTTCTGCCGGCCGCCGGCGCAGGCTCGGTGTTCGAGGGGGTCGTCGACGCGGAGCTCCCAGAGGCGCTCTGGGCGCACGACATGAACCTCCTCGCCTGGCCGGCGACCTGGGGTTACTTCCTCGATCAGATGATGGGCGACGTGCTCATCCCGATGGTCGGCGAGACGCTGGGCGTCGAGGATCCTGCGCCCGCCATCGCGGCCTGGCGCCCGTTCCTCGACCGGCAGCGCGACTTCTTCGCCTCGCACGTGCGCGCCCGCGGTCCGCTGCCGGCGCTGCGCGTCGGCCGGCAGCCCTACGGCGTTCTCCCCGCGACCTCGCTGGATCTCTGGCGTCCGGAGGGCGCCGCGGGGACAGGCGTGTGGCTCTTCGAGCAACACGGCGGCGATCTCTTCGTTCGCAAGTCGCTGGCGCTGCCGGCCGCCGGCGGCGACCTCGCGTGGTCGCGCGACGACGCCCAGGCTTCCGGCCACGCGCCGCCGGCGTCGCGCGTCACGGTCACCGAGCTCGAGGGCGACGGCCGCGTGCACGTGGTCGCGGCGAGCGCCAATCCCTTGCGCCTCGGCGTCACGCCCACGCGCGATCCGGCCACCGGCATCCTCGAGGACGGCGGGCTCGAAGCGCCGCTGCCGTTCGCCGGCGACCGCGTCGACGGCCTCGCCTGCCTCGATCTCGACGCCGACGGCGCCGGCGCCGACGTCCTCCTCGCCTACCATCCACCCGGACCCCCGGAGATCAGCGTGCTCGTCGTCGGCCGCGGGCTCGGCCGCGACGCTCAGGCGGGAAACTGGAGCGCGCCGCTCGCGCTGCCGTCGCCGCCGGCCGGCGCGGTCGTCCTCGGCGCCGCCGTGGCCGCCGCCGACCTCGACGGCGCACATCGTCGACTGTTCCCGGAGCTCCCGGGAGTCCTGGATCCGCGCCCGCAACCGAGGCCGAGGCCGCCCGTCCTCGTCCCGACCCTGTCGATCGACATGACATTCGACGCACGCCCGCACGTCGTCTGGGTGCGCGCGCTCGCGATCGGCGCTCGACGCGTCCTCGAGATCTCGACCGGACCCGTCCTCGATCCCTCGGGCCTCGTCGGCAGCTGGGCGACCCGCGCGATCGATCTCGATGGCTTCGCCGGCTTCCTGGCCACCGCCCCGGCGCTCGACGTGGCCGTGGCGCTCGTCCCGCACGACGCGTCGGCCGACCTCGTCGTCGCGCTGTCGGACGGCGTTCTGACGGGCCTGTTCAAGCTCGGCAACCTTCGCCCGACGGCGACCTTCGACGGCGCGCCGATCCCGCTGGTGATCTTCGGAGCCACCCCGGGGGCGCGCCTCGCCGGTCTGGTGCTCGGAGAGAGCGCGCGGCGGCGCGGTCCGTCGCTCGGCGCCACCGCCGCCGATTTCGGAAACCTCCTCGAGGATCTGCGCGCCGTCTGGCGGCAGCGGGCGCACGCGGTGCCGAGCCTCGAGCGGGGCGCCCGCGAAGAAGACGTCGACCGCGCCTTCCTCGAGACCGTCGCCATGGAGGGCGTATCGACGGGCGTGCTCGGGCGCCCCGCCGTCGGACCCCACGCCTGGAACCAGATCCGCTGGGCAAACAGCGGCTTTTCGCCCGCGCATCCGCCGGCTCCCGATCCCTGGCAGCAGGAGCGCGACCGGCTGCAGCAGGTCCTCGCCACGAGCTTTCGCGTGCCTTTGCGGCCGCTCCCTCACCTCGGCCCGCTCCGCTTCGACTGGTACCGCGCCTGCGGTCTGGGCTTCCTCGATCCGCGCCCGCTGGCCTTCCCCGCCGCCGAGCGGACCCGCCTGATCACCGGCTGGTTGCGCGCGAATCCGCCGAGCTCGATCCACGCCGCGCGCCCTGGCGTGAAGGGCGCGCCCGCCGACAGTCTCCTCTATCAAGTCCTCCGCCACGCCACGCTCTGGGCCTACGCGGACACCGCGTACGTGCTCGAGCCTCCGCCGCAGCCTGCGCAGATGCCGCTCGCCTTCACGCGCGACCCCGAGCTCATCGATTTCTTCGGTGCCCCCGACGGTCCCGACCGCCACTCGGGCGCCGGGACCGGCACGCCCACGCCCTGGCGCTACCTCGAGGCCAGACAGCCCGACGGCAAGAGTCGAGGCGACCACCTCTTCAACGACGCGGCCGGTCTCACCGGCTACCTGGCGTTGCCGACGTTCCTCGGCGCGCTCGAACGACTCGGAGATGCCGAGCCGGACGACCCCGAGCTCCTCCTCGCCGAGACGCTCGACCTCGCGTCGCACCGGCTCGACGCCTGGGTCACCGCGCTCGCCGCCCAGCGGCTGGACGAGCTCCGCCGCGCCCGCCCCACCGGGATCCATCTCGGCGGCTACGGCTGGGTGGTGAACCTGCGAATGCGCACGGACCAGCCGATCTCGACCGGTTTTCTGCACGCGCCCTCGACCGCCCACGCGGCCACCGCGGCCGTCCTGCGCTCCGGCTCGCTCGCGCGCGGCGGTGGACTGATGTCCTTCGACCTGACGTCGGGGCGGGTGCGGCTGGCGCTGGAGCTCCTCGACGGCGTGCGGCGCGGCCAGCCGCTCGGCGCGCTCCTCGGCTACCGCTTCGAACGGGGCCTCCGCGATGCCGGGCTCGCCGCGCTGACCCCACGCTTTCGAGGCATCGCGCCGCTCGCCGCCGGCAAGTTGACCCAGCGCGTCCCCGCCGAGGAGCCTGTCGAGTCCATCGCCGCCAACAACGTCGCGGATGGCTCCAGGCTGCTCGAGCTCGGCGCCGATCTCTGGAATGAGCCGAACCTGCCCGCGCCCGGCTCGCCCGAGCGCGCGGCGGTGCAGGGCCTCCTCGATGCGCTCGCCGGCGCCGCCGGCGCCGTCCGCGACCTGACCCTGGCCGAAGGTGTCTTCCAGATGGTGCGGGGCCGCCCGGAGCGCGCCGCCGCCGTCCTCGACGCGACGACCCGCGGCGAAGCGATGCCGGAGATCGAGTTCGCCGAGACGCCGCGCACCGGCACCACCCTCACGCATCGCGTGCTGTCGATCCTGACGCCGGGTCGATCTCCGTCGCTCCCGTCCGGCTGGGCCGCCCAGCGGCCGCGCGCGCTCGCCGAACCCACCCTGGATAGCTGGCTGGGACGCCTGTGGGGCGATCCGGCGCGCTACACCTGCACGGTCAGCTATCCGCGCGCCGTCGGCTCGGCGGAGCTCCGGACGCGCACCTTGTCTCTCGCCGACCTCGGGCTCTGTCCCCTCGATCTCCTCGCTCTGCCGCCGCCTGCGTCCGGGACCGCGGGCCAGGGTGAGCTCGGCGAACGCGTACGCCGCGCCGCGAAGGCTCTCGTCCCCGGCTTCGTCGACCTCGCGACCGACCTCCAGGTGAGCTTCGCGCGCGCCGGCGCCGGCCTCGGCTTCGCCGACCTCCTCACCTTGGTCGCCGCGTTCCGCGGGCTGTTCGGCTCGGTGCGCGCCCTCGCACCCGGCGATCTCGTGCGGGGGCAGGCCGCCGCGGTCGCCTTCGTGCCCGACGAGCTCGAGGCGCGAGAAGCAGCGGCACGCGCCGCGCTCGATGCGGCGACCCAGGTCCTCGGCAGCACCGCGAGCAGCGACGACGCCCTTCGCGCCGCCCTCGAGGTGGCCGCCGGCTTCGGGATCCCCGGCGCCCTCACGGCGGCCGTCTCCGATCGCGCAGCCGTCGCCACCGAGGCGGCCCAGCGGCTGACGCGCCTTCGGCCGGCCGACCCGGCGCCGGCGGATGCCGACGAGCGCGTCGCCCGCGCCAGCGAAAATCTCCGCATCCTCTTCGGCAATGCCTTCCCCATCCTGCCGAGGCTCGCGGTGACTTCGGACCACGCCGCGACGCTGCTCGCGGCGCAGGCCGCGAGGCAGGCCGCCGGGGACGCGCCGCCGCCGGTGGTCACCGCCTGGCTCCGGCGGGCGGCCCGCGTCCGCGAGGCGGTCGGGCGCTTCGAGACCGCGTCGCTCTGCGCCTCCGCCGTCGCTCCCGGCGGCCTCGCGCTCCTCGCCGGACAGATAGCGCAGCTCCCCGCTCCCGCGCCGGGCAAGATCGACGGCTGGGTGGCCGTCGCCACGAGAGACCCGCGCGCCGACTGGCCGTCGAATCCGATCTCGATCTTCGCCTGCGGCGACCTCGGCGAGCTGGCCGGAGCCTCACCCCTCGTCGCCGGCCTCATGGTCGATGAGTGGACGGAGCTGGTCCCCAACCGCACCGAGACCACAAGCTGGGTCTTTCACTTCGACGCGCCGGGGGCGACCGCGCCGCAGGCCGTCCTCGTCGCGGTGCCGCCCGCGCCCGGGCGTCGCTGGGATCTCCGGACGCTCGAGGCGATCCTCCTCGGAACCATCGATCTCGCCAGGATCCGTCTCGTCGATCTCGAGGCGCTCGCCGGCCACGATCTGGCGCGTTTTCTCCCGGCGATCTACCTCGCCGCCAACCCGGCCGACGAGACGATCGCCGCCCACGTCGACGGCTAACCCAAGGTGAAGCACGATGCCATCGATCACGACCTGGACACGCCTCGAGCCCAAGGATCGCAGCCCCAGATTGCCGGGGCTGGCCGCGCGTGTGCACGACCCGCTGTGGCTCCTCGGCCGCCAGTGGCAGCTCGGCGAGTGGAATGGTGAGGATGCTGCGTCGCCCGTCTCGGCGACCCTCGAGACCGAGGAGGCGCCGCTCGAGCGGTATCTCCCTGCTGCGGTGACGCAGGGCTTGAACACGACGTCGATCCCCTATCCGACCAACACGCCGCTCGAGGCGGTCGTCGAGGCGGAGACTGTCGCCGCCGCGGGATCGGCGATGACGTTGTGGATCTCCGCCTTGGCCGGCCTCGACTTCCTGGCGCTCCTGCCGGCTGAGCTCGCGCCGGCCTGGTCGACCCTTTTCCCGCTCGCCGAGCCGTCCTCGGCCGAATCGTCGTCGTTGCCCGCGGATCAACGGGCGATGTGGCGGCTGCTCGCGCAGGGCGGCCTCGCCGACGGCCGCGCCATCTACGAAGCGCTCGCGCCTGGCGCTGCCGTCGCCGCGCCGCTGCCGCAGGCGCCCGAGCCGGCGCTCGTCGACGCCTGGCGAGCCGCTTATGGATCGTATTTCCAGCCGATCGCCAGCCAGACCTGGAGCGGCGAGCGCCTGAAATACCAGTTCGGCGTCTCGGCGTTCCTTTCGCGCCGCGAGCTCGTCCTCGGCGCCGCCGACTACGACGGCGCCGGGCTCGACTGGTCGTCATTCGACGTCGAGCCGGCGATCACCACGCGATCGCCCATCCCGCGTCGAGACACCGTCTCCACCCCGGCGCGAATTCCGGTTCCTGTGACCTTTCCCGGCATGCCGGTCTCGCGCTTCTGGGAGTTCGAAGACGCGCGGATCAACTTCGCTTCCGTCGACGCCGAGCGCACCGACCTGGCGCGCCTCCTGTTTCTCGAGTTCACCCTGGCGTTCGGCAACGACTTCTTCCTCATACCGCACGCCATGCCCGTCGGCTCCGTCTGCCGCACAGCGTCCCTCCAGGTCAGCGACACCTTCGGCGAGCGGATCTCGATCCCGCCGGCGGATGCGGCGTGGCGGATGTTCCAGCCCTCCGACCGCGCAGGCGCCGCGCAGAACCTGCTCTTTCTGCCGCCGGTCCTGCCGCGCCGGCTCGAAGGCCCCGCCCTCGAGGAGGTGCGCTTCGCGCGCGACGAGATGGCCAACATCGTCTGGGCTCTGGAGAAGCTCGTCGCGGGCCCGCTGGCCCGGTCGATCCGCCGCGCGGAGCAGTACATCGAGACGCATCCGCGCGACGGCGCACCACCCACCCCGCCCGCCGATGGATCCCGCCGCTACCGTCTGGGCACCGCCGTCCCGGACTACTGGTTGCCCTTTGTCCCGGTCACCGACGACGGAGCCCTCTTCTTCAAGCGTGACGGCCTCCTGCCGCCGCAGGGCGCGATCGTCGGCGGCAGCGCTCTCGTGCGTGAGGAAGAGATACCGCGCGAAGGGGTCGAGGTGTCCCGCAGCTTTCAGCTCGCGCGCTGGATCGGCGGCTCGACCTTCCTGTGGGTCGGACGCAAACGCGGCGTCGGCACCGGCGAAGCGTCGAGCGCCCTCAAGTTCGACCAACTGGACCCGTAGGGCGGGGCTTCGTCTCGGCCGCCGAGCGTGCTAGAGTGATCGAGGGCGTCAAGGGTGCGCGAGCCCCGGCTTCTTCGAGCGGGCGCCGCAGGCGCCTGCACCACGAGGTATAGGCCAGTATGCCCATGCCTCGCTCCAGCGGTCTCGGCTATGAGCTCGTCGTAGTCACCTGCATTGGGTGACGCGAGGACAGATGGCGATCCGGGAGCAGGGAGGCGCGGCCGCTTGGCGATGTTTCGCAACCTCGGCACGACCGCTCCAGAGGTCATCGCGTCCGTGGCCTCCGGCAAACAAAGGTGCTGACCCATGATGAACCGAAGAACGAATTCGCCAAAGCAGATCCTGCTGTCAGGAGCGCTGGGCATCGCCCTCTTGGGCTGCGGCAGCGGCAGCGACGGGACCACCGCCGGCGGCGACGGCGGTGGCTCCAGCGGCAATACAAGCGCGGGTCCCTCGGGCAGCGGCGGTAGCACCGCGTCCGCGGATACGACGACCGCGGCAGCGGGCACGACGAGCTCGGCCGGCGGCAACGGCACCGGTGGGAGCGGCGCCGGCGGCGCGGGCACCGGCGGCGCGGGTACCGGCGGCGCGGGTACCGGCGGCGCGGGCACCGGCGGCGCGGGCACCGGCGGCGCGGGCACCGGCGGCGCGGGCGCCGGGGGCAGCGGCACGGGCGGCGAAACCGGGAGCATCACCTGCCCGTCCACCGCGTTGAGGGCTGGCGACACGAACAAGACGGTGACGGTAGGTTCGCAGAATCGGAGCTACGTCTTGCACGTGCCTGCCACGTACGACGGCAGCAAGCCGGTGCCTCTCGTTGTGGACTTCCACCCGCTTGGCGGCTCTGGCCCGTCGGAGCGATCGGGCTCGCCCTATCCGGCGCAGACCGACCCGGAGGGCGTGATCATGGCCTTCCCGAGCGGGCTGTCCGGACCCTCGGGCGGCGCCTGGAACGTGGGGCCCTGCTGCGTGGCCGACACCGACGACGTCGCGTTCGCCAAGGCGCTGGTGGCGCAGATCCAGGAGACCGCCTGCATCGACCCCAAGCGCATCTATGCCGTTGGCTTCTCCATGGGGGGCGGGATGTCCCACTACCTCGCTTGCCACGCGGCCGATGTGTTCGCGGCCGTGGCGCCCGCCGCCTTCGATCTCCTGGAGGAGAACATCGGCGGCTGCGAGCCAGCGCGTCCCATCAGCGTGATCTCGTTCCGAAGCACGTCGGATCCCATCGTGCCCTATGCCGGTGGCTACTCCGCGGTGGTGCGGGGCATGCCCATCACGTTCCTCGGCGCGAAGTCGACCCTCGCGAAGTGGGCCGACATCAATGGCTGCACCGGCTCGCCCTCGGCCGAAGATGGCCAGGGCTGCTCGACCTATTCGAATTGCCGGGACGGCGTCGAAGTGGCGCTCTGCACGAAGCAGGGAGGTGGCCACGACCCCGGCAACGCCGCGGTCGGCTGGCCCGTGCTGAAACGACACACCATGCCCTAGCGCACGTCTGCCATTCTCGGGGAAGGGCGCCCACGAGATTCACTCATCTCTGCGCCCCCTGCGGCGCCGGCTGGGACATCCAGCAGAAGAGCTTCGACTCGCATGACGGCGCGTCGCCCGACGCGCGAAGCGTTCAGCGTTCAGCGTTCAGCTTGCAGCGCCGTTGAAATAATCTGCTCTTGATACACGATCGCATCGTGAGCGCGCCGCCACAGGATGAGCGAGCTCGCGCGTTGACCGCTGACACCCCGATCGGCCATACTGGCGAGCGCTCCTTTGCCTTGCTGCTGCCTGCGCGACCTCGTCGTTCAGTGGCAGGAGCCGATTGGCTGGTCCATGAAGGTCAGCGGAACCACAATATTGACGCGGAAGACCTTGGTGAGCCGGCGATTCGGCTCGGAAGCGTGGCGCGGCTTCTTTCGTGACGTGGCGCTGGCCAACCCCTGGTTCAGGCAGCCGATCACCGCCAGCAGCCTGGTTCCGCTGCCCGAGTTCCTCACGTTCCACGACGAGCTCGTTCGGCGGTTCTATTCCGATGGCCAGGACGCGCTCTTCGAGCTCGGGGCCGAATCGGCCCGCTGGGCGCTCGTCGACGGTCCGCTGCAGCGCTTCGTCCAGGATCCCGAGATCTCCTCGCTGGTCGCGACAACTCAGAGCATCTGGCACCGGTACTTCGCCGAGACGGACAGCCGCTCCGAGGCGACCCTGAAGGATTCCGGCATCGAATTCCGGGTGCGTGACCTCCCCGTCTGGCACCCGTATTTCGAGCATTTTGTGATCGGGTACACAAAGGAGATGCTGGAGATCTATTGCGCCAACCCGGTCTGGGCGCATCGGCTTACGGGGGCACGCGGGACGGCGTACGGCTATCTGCTCACCACCGATCCTGTTCCACGCGCCCCGCCGATCACCGATCGCTCCGGTGCCCGGCACGATCGGCTCCTTCGGCCACGAAAGTCGCTCACGGCGCGCGAGCTGGAGGTGCTGCGGCTCGTCGGGACCGGCAAGACGAACCGCGAGATCGCCACCGTCCTTCGCATCTCGGCGAAGACCGTGCAGCACCACGTCGCCCACGCCTACGACAAGCTCGGCGTCTACAGCCGCGCCGGCGCGACGCTGTGGCTGGCCGAGCGGGGGCTCCTGGGTTGACCTCCAAGGAAGAATCGAAACCGTCGGGTACGCGACGTGATCAACGCCGAGATCGCCCACCTACATCGAGCCCGTTCTCGAGCGTGCCCGTGTAGGCGCTCCCGGCGCCCCTGCTGACGGTCTCCACCTCGCTGCCGGTGATGGCATCGACAGGAGCAACGTCCATGGGGAAGGCCGGGAACCTGTGCCTCAGGTATCCGAGGTCCTCGATGGCGATGTCGTCGGAGAGACCCGTTGAGGCAGCCATCGCCATCTCACCCGGGGCGACTGCGTTCTTTCAAATCCACGCTGGCGTCGCGGTGTCCACACTTCATACTGCGCAGCGGGCTCATCGTGACCGCATTGCAATGCGGCCGACAATGCGTTGGTTGAGCCTGGGTTTTGCCTGGCGCCGGCTCTTGTTGTCCGGATGACCAGGCGGCCGTGATGCCTGCTGAGCGTACGACAGAACAGCAGCAACGTGTGCGTGCAGGTGTGCGCGTGTCGAGCGTCTCGACGCGGCGTGCGGTGGTTTCTCGCGCATCGATGCAACCGACCCCTACCCACTACAAGGAGGTCATCTGCGATGAACGAAATGTGTTATTCGCCGCTCTCTCTGGAGCAAGAGCGCGCCTGGGGGCTCCACCGGAGCCGAGGCGCCGCGCCCGGCTTGCATGAACGGGGCGCGGTGTGGCTGGATGGCGAGCTGGACGTGCCCAGATGGGTCCAGGCCATCGAGAGGCTCGCGGCGCGCCAGGAGATCCTGAGGACGTCCTTCGCAGAGCGCGATGGGCAGCCGGTGCAGGTCGTCTCGCCGCAGGCCGAGATCGCCTTCCGCGAGGTGGATCTCGCCGCCGACGGGCGGTCCCTCTCGGAGGATTCCGCGCTCGAGATGGCTCGCCGGGAGACCTCGCTGCCCCTCGACCCGGAGCGCGGCCCGCTCTGGCGCGTGAGCCTCATCCGCGTGCACCCGAGGCGCCACCTCGTCGCGCTCTCCATGCATCCGATGGTCTCCGATGGCGAGCCGAGCGTGGCGCTGTTCTTTTCGGAGCTGTTCGACGGCTATCACGGCGTCGAGCGGCCGGCGCCGGCGATGCGCTATCAGGACTACGCGCGTCGGCAGCGGGAGCGCAGGACTCCGGAGCTCCTCGACAGGCAGCTCGCGCACTGGCGCCGCGAGCTCTCGGGGGCGCCGGAAGCGCTGGAGATCCGGACGGATCGGCCGCGGCCCGCGGCGCCGACCTTCGCCGCGGGCTCGGCGGAGCGCGCGCTCGATCAGGAGCTCGTGCGAGAGCTCCGCGCGCTGGCGCGGGAGGAGGACGCGGCGCTGTCCGCGGTCTTGCTCGCGGGAATGCATGCCGTGCTCCACCGCACGACAGGCCAGGACGACGTCCTCCTCGGCGTAGCGCTGTCCGGGCGAGATGGCGAGGAGACGAACGGCCTCATCGGGGCATTCGGGAACCTCGTGGTCGTACGGGGCAGGCTGGGCGCGGATCCGAGCTTTCGCTCGCTGTTGCGTCAAGTGCGCCGCTCCATGCAGGAGGGGAAAGAGAACGGAGACCTCTCCTTCTCCTCCCTGGCCGAGCAGCTCTCGCTGCCGCGCGATCCGAGCCGCGCGCCGCTCGTCCAGGCCACCTTCGCCAGCGAGCCGGGCACGCTGGAGCCGAGGCGAGGCGCCCTGCTCACCCTGACGCCGGCGGCGCTAGAGGCGACCGAGGTGGCGTTCGAGCTCGCCGTCCGTGTCGAGGAGTCCGAGGCGAGCGTGATCGCGCGCGTCGAGTTCAATCGCGGCCTCTTCGACCACGCGACGGTCGAGCGGCTGCTCGGGCACTGGGCGGTGCTGCTCCGCGGCGCCGCGAGCGAGCCGGCGCAGCGCGTCTCGGCGCTGCCGCTCCTGACCGAGGAGGAGCGCCGCACGCTGCTGTTCGCGTGGAACAGCGGCGGGGTGTTCGAGCCGCCGCGCGATCGGGTGCACGAGCGGGTCGAGGCGCACGCCCGGCGCACCCCCTCCGCGGTGGCGGTGGTCTTCGAGGAGCAGCGCCTCACCTATGCCGAGCTGGATCGGAGGAGCAACCAGCTCGCCCACCTCCTCCGGGAGAGCGGCGCCGGGCCCGAAGTCCGTATCGGCGTCTGCCTGGAGCGATCGCTCGAGATGATCGTCGCGCTGCTCGGCGTCCTCAAGTCCGGCGGCGCCTACGTCCCGCTCGACCCCTCTTACCCCGAGGAGCGACTCGCCTTCTTGCTGGAGGATGCCAGCGTCCGCGTGGTCCTCACCGAGGAGCGCTTCGCCTCCCGGCTCCGGAGCGGGAGCGCCAGGGTGGTGTCCCTCGACGCGGAGCGGGCCATGATCGAGCGGCAGCCCGAGGACAGGGTAGGGCCCGCGCCGAACGAGGGCCCGGAGAACCTCGCGTACATCATCTACACCTCGGGATCGACAGGGAAGCCCAAGGGGGTGATGGTCACCCACGCCAACGTGGCTCGTCTCTTCGACCACACCGAGAGCGATGTTGGCTACAGCGACCGCGACGTCTGGACGCTGTTCCACTCCTATGCCTTCGATTTCTCCGTCCTGGAGATCTGGGGCGCGCTCTGCCACGGCGGACGGCTTGTCGTGGTGCCATTCCTCACGAGCCGCACGCCGGACGCGTTCTACAGGCTCCTCGGCGACGAAGGGGTGACCGTCGTCTGCCAGACGCCCTCGGCGCTCCGCCAGCTCATCCACGCCGATGCGGCGGCCGAGCCGTCGCTCGGCGGCCGCCCGCAGCTGCGTCTCGTGATCTGCGGCGGCGAGGCGCTCGACGTGGCCATGCTCAAGCCGTGGTGGGAGCGCCACGGGGACAGCCACCCCACGATCCTCAACATCTATGGTCCCACCGAGACGACGGTGTTCGCCACCCGCCGCGCGATGGGTATGCCGGATCTCGAGCGGCCGTGGTCGAGCTCGATCGGCTCCGCGTGCCGCGATGTCCAGGTGCTGCTCCTCGATCGCCACCGCGCGCTCGTCCCCGTCGGCGTCGCCGGCGAGCTCTACATCGGCGGCGCCGGCGTGTCGCGTGGCTACCTGAACCGGCCCGAGCTCACGCAGGAGCGGTTCGTGGAGAGCCCGTTCGGCGCCGGGCCGGGCTCTCGCCTGTACAGGACAGGCGATCTCGCGCGTTATCTCCCCTCGGGCGAGATCGAGTTTCTCGGCCGGATCGACGATCAGGTGAAGATCCACGGCCACCGCATCGAGCTCGGCGAGATCGCGGCGGTGCTGGGCCAGCACCCTTCGGTGCGCGAGGTCGCGGTCGTGGCGCGCGAGGACGCGCCGGGCGACAGGCGGCTCGTGGCGTATGTCGTCCCCCGCGCGGTCGAGGGGGGCTCCGCCAGGGACGAGCGGGCGCTCCTTCCCGCGCTGCGCGCCCTCGCGCAGCGCCATCTACCGGGCTACATGGTCCCGTCCGCCTTCGTGCCGCTCGACGCGCTCCCCACCTCGCCGAACGGTAAGGTCGACCGCAGGGCGCTCCCTGCGCCCGGCGGCGACCGCCAGGAGCTCGCACGCGCCTTCGTGGCGCCGCGCTCCGAGCTGGAGGAGGCGCTCGCAGGCCTCTGGAAGGAGCTCCTGCGCGTGGAGCGCGTGGGCGTGCACGACAGCTTCTTCGAGCTGGGCGGCAGCTCGCTGCACGCCGTCCAGCTGTTCTCCCGCCTCCGCGGCGCCTTCGGGATCGACGTCGGGTTCCAGGAGCTCTTCGATCATCCGACCGTCGCCGGGCTCGCCGCGCTGAGCAAGGGCGGCGGCCGCGCGGCCCCCCGAGAGGAGCATGCCATTCCGCGAGGCACCCGGACGGGGCCAGTCCCCCTGTCGTTCGCGCAGGAGCGCATGTGGTTCCTCCACCGGCTCGCGCCGGAGAGCCGGGCCTACAACTGCCTCTGTCCCTTCCGCCTCACCGGGGACATCCACGTCCAGGCGCTCGACAGGAGCCTCCGTGAGCTCGTCCGCCGCCACGAGATCCTGCGCACCGTCTACACCGAGATCGACGGCCAGCCCGTCCAGATCGTCGCCGAGGACGCCTCCTTCCGGCTCGACGTCGCGGACCTCCAGCACCTCTCGGAGGGCGAGCGCGAGGCCCAGGCGCAGCAGCACATCGAAGCCGAGGCCCAGAGGATCTTCGACCTGAAGCGCGGCCCCGTCTTCCGGGCAGGGCTGCTCCGGCTCGGGCCGCGGGATCACGTCCTCTGGCTGCACATCCACCACATCGCCGTCGACGGCTTGTCGCTCGAGGTGGCGTACCGCGAGATCGCGGCGCTCTACGATGCCTTCTGTCGGGAGGCTCCCCCTCCGCTGCTCGACACGCCGCTCCAGTACGCCGATTTCGCCTCGTGGCAGCGCGAGCAGCTGACGGAGGAGACCCTGTCGGGGCTGCTCGCCGGCTGGAGGCAGAGGCTCCTCGACGTGCCGCCCTTGCTCCAGCTGCCGAGCGATCGCGTCCGGCCGCCGGTCCAGACCTTCCGCGGCGCGACGATCCCGTTCCAGCTCGATCCGGCGGTCGGAAGGGCCATCCGGGACCTCGGCGCGCGAGAAGGCGTGACCGTGAACATGGTCCTCCTGGCCGCGTTCGCCGCGCTGCTCCACCGCGTCACGCAACGCGACGACCTCCTGATCGGCCTGCCGAGCGCGGGCCGGGAGCACGCCGATCTCGAGGCGGCGATCGGCTTCTTCGTCAACGTGGTCCCCATCCGGATCGACGTCTCGGGCGAGCCGTCCTTCGAGGCGCTGCTCCGCCGCGTGAGGGATGTGTGCCTGGACGCCTACGCGCACGACAGGCTCCCGTTCGAGCGGCTCGTCCAGGAGCTCCAGCCCGAGCGGGACCCCAGCTACAGCCCGCTCGTGCAGATCGTGTTCGCGCCGCAGCCGCCCGCGGAGCGCGAGCTCCACCTCACCGGGGTCGAGGCGCGCGCCATCGACACGGATACGAAGAAGACGATCTTCGACGTATCGCTCTATGCCTGGGAGAGCGCCGACAGCGTCGCCGGGATGCTGGAGTACAGCACCGACCTCTTCGAGCGGGCCACGATGGCGCGGATGATGAATCACCTCTTCACGCTCCTCGCCGCCGCGACATCGGACCCTGCGCGCTCCGTCTCGTCGATGCCGCTGCTCGCGGAGCGCGAGCAGCGCCAGCTGCTCGTCGAATGGAACGAACCCGGCGCCGATTTTCCTCGCGACCGGCGCGTCCTGGATCGGTTCGAGGAGCAGGCGGCGCGCGCGCCGCACGCCGCCGCGGTCGTGTCCGATCGCGGATCGCTCGCGTACGGAGAGCTCGATCGCCGGGCGAACCAGCTCGCGCGCCGCCTGCGAGAGCTCGGCGCCGGGCCCGAGACCCTTGTCGCGATCTGCGCGGAGCGCTCGCTGGAGCTGGTGGTCGGGATCCTCGGGACCCTCAAGGCGGGCGCGGCGTATCTCCCCGTGGACGCCGAGATCGCGAGAGAGCGGCTGGCGTTCATCCTCGAGGACTCCGGGGCGCCGGTGCTCCTCACGCAGGCGCACCTCTCCGATCGCCTCCCGCCGTTCGCGGGCGCGGTGATCCGCCTGGACGCCGACTGGCCGGAGATGGCGGCGCTGGAGGAGGCGTCGCCCCCTCCGGTGTGCGCAGGCCCCCGGGACCTGGCCTATGCCATCTACACCTCGGGCTCGACCGGCCGACCGAAGGGCGTGCTCGTGGAGCACCGGAGTCTCATGAACCTCGTGGCGTGGCACGTGCGGCGCTTCGCGGTCTCCTGCGCGGATCGCGCGACCCTTGTCGCGAGCCCCGGCTTCGACGCGTCGGTATGGGAGCTCTGGCCGTATCTGTGCGAGGGAGCGTGCCTGTTCATCCCCGGGGAGCCGCTCCGCCGTTCCCCGGACGAGCTTCGAGCGTGGCTCGTCGCGCGAGGGATCACCGTCTCTTTCTTGCCGACGCCCATGGCGGAGGAGCTCCTGCGCCTCGACTGGCCTGCTTCCACCGCGCTCCGGTACCTGCTCACGGGCGGAGACAAGCTCCGCGTCTGGCCTGGCGCGGCGCTCCCCTTCGACGTCGTGAACAACTATGGTCCGACCGAGGCGACCGTCGTGGCGACCTCGTGCCTCGTGCCGAGGGCGCGGCCGGACGGCGGGACGGCGACGGTCGATCCCTCGATCGGCCGCCCCATCGACAACCTCCGGGTCTACCTGCTCGATCCGCGCGGGGAGCTCGTCCCGGTGGGCGTCCCCGGCGAGCTCTACCTCGGAGGCGTCGGCGTCGCCCGCGGGTACCTGAACCGGCCCGAGCTCGACGCAGCGCGGTTTCTCCCCGATCGGTTCTCGGACGAGCCGGGCGCGCGCATGTACCGCACCGGCGATCGCGCCCGGTGGCTCGCCGACGGGACCCTCGAGTTCCTGGGACGGGTCGACAACCAGGTGAAGATCCGTGGCTATCGTATCGAGCTCGGCGAGATCGAGGCCGTGCTGCGAGAGCACCCCGACGTGGAAGAGGCCGTCGTGGTGGCGCGGGAAGAACCGCCGGGCAACAAGCGGCTTGTCGCCTACGTCATCCCGCGCCTCGAGCACGGCGGCGCCACGGAGCACGCCCCGGCCCTGCAAGCGGAGCACGTCTCGGCGTGGCAGGCGCTGTACGACGGCACCTACGGGAAGGGCGACGCCGGCGTGGATCCGGGCTTCAACATCACCGGCTGGAACAGCAGCTACACCGGCGAGCCCATCGACGCCGGAGCGATGCGCGCATGGCGGGACCACACCGTCGAGCGGATCCTCTCGTTCCAGCCGCGCCGGGTCTGGGAGATCGGCTGTGGGACCGGGCTCCTGCTCTTGCAGCTGGCCCCGCAGTGCGCCGCCTACCTCGGGACGGATTTCTCGGAGCAGGCGATCTCGCTGCTCCGCCCCGAGATCGCGCGCGGCACGCTCTCGCACGTGTCGCTGCAACGCCGGGAGGCCAACGACTTCAGCGGTGTCGAGCCGGGCAGCTTCGATGTGATCGTCCTGAACTCGATCCTCCAGTATTTCCCCGGCGCCGATTACCTGCGCTCGGTGATCGAGGGCGCCGTGCGCGCGGTGGCGCCCGGCGGCGTCGTGTTCCTGGGCGACCTCAGGAGCCTCCCGCTGCTCGAGGCGTTTCACACCTCGGTGCAGCTCCACCGCGCGCCCGCGGGCGCCACCTCGGCCGAGCTGCGGGCCCGGGTGCAGCGGGCGGCCTCGGGTGAGGAGGAGCTCGTCCTCGCGCCCGAGCTCTTTCACGCGCTGCGCGGCCAGGTCCCGGGCGTGGAGCACGTGGAGGTCTGGCTCAAGCGGGGTTCGGGCTCCGACGAGATGACGCGCTTCCGTTATGACGTGGTGCTGCACGTCGGCGTGGCGCCCGAGCCCGTCGTCGTCGGCCGATCGCTGGACTGGGCTGCCTCGGAGGGCCTCGCCGGCGTGGAGCGAGCGCTGCGTGAGGAGGGATCGCTCGGGCTGGAGGTCCTCGGGATCCCGAACGCGCGCGTGCACGCCGACGTGATCGCTGCGCGCCGGCTGCTGGAAGGGGTGCAGGAAGGGGACGGCGTCGCGCTGGCCCGCGCCGCCACGACGGCCGCCGAGGGAGCGATGGCCGCGACCGAGCCGGAGGCGCTGTGGGCGCTCGGCGCGCGCCTCGGCTGCTCGGTCCGGATCACCGGATCGAGGACCTCGGGTCCGGGCTGCATGGACGTGCTCTTCGAGCGCGCCGACGACGCGCCGCGACCGCGCGCCTGGATCCAGGCGCGGCCCGGGGAGACCTTGCCCGAGCGGTCGCTCGCGAACAGCCCTCTCCGGCGGCAGAAGACGCGCGCGATGCCGGCAGGCCTGCGCGAGTTCGCCGCGGCGAAGCTCCCCGACTACATGGTTCCGGCCGCCCTCGTGAAGCTCGACGCGCTGCCGCTCACCGCGAACGGGAAAGTCGACATGGCGGCCCTCCCGGCCGACGACCGCGCAAGGCCCGAGCCGAGGGCGGCGACGCCGGTGCCCGCCTCGAACATCGAGGTGATCCTCAGCGACCTCTGGCGCCAGGTGCTCGGCGTCGACGAGGTCGGGCTCGACGATCCTTTCTTCGAGCTCGGCGGTCACTCGCTGCTCCTCGCCCGGGTCCGCGCGGGCATCCGGGCGCGGCTCGGCGAGGACATCCCCATCATGGACCTGTTCCAGTACCCGACGATCCGCAGCCTCTCTGCCCACCTGAAGAGGGGCCCTCTGGCGGCTGCCTCGGGCGAGAGCACGGTCTCCAGGCGTGGACCCGGCGCCGTGGCCCCCGCGGCCGAGGCGCCGGCGCGGGAGGCGCTCCCCGAGAACGCGATTGCCATCATCGGAATGGCGGGTCGATTCCCGAAGGCGCGCAGCGTCGACGCGCTGTGGTCGATGCTCGAGGACGGGGGGGAGGGGATCGGCTTCTATTCGCCCGAGGAGCTGAGGGCGCTCGGCGTGGACCCGGAGCTCACCCGGTCGCCCAGGTTCATCCCGGCGGCCGGCGTGCTCGACGACGTCATGTGCTTCGACGCGGCGTTCTTCGGCTACAGCCCGCAGGACGCCGTGCTCATGGACCCGCAGCAGCGGGTCTTCCTCGAATGCGCCTGGGAGGCCATGGAGAGCGCCGGGTACAACCCGCTCGCCTACCCGAAGCCGATCGGCGTGTTCGCCGGGAGCGACGCCCCGAGCTACTGGATCGAGCGCGTCGGGCCGCCTCCGGTCGCGCCGAACTCGGAGCACCAGCGGATCTATACCGGGAACGTGACCGACTCCCTGACCACGCGCGTGGCCTACAAGCTGGGGCTCCGGGGGCCGGCGGTGAGCGTCATGACGGCGTGCTCGACGTCGCTCGTCGCGGTGCACCTCGGCTGCCAGAGCCTCGTCACAAGGGAGAGCGACATGGTCCTCGCCGGAGGGGTCGGCGTCCTCTCGCCGCGGAGGATCGGCTACCTCCACGAGGAAGGCTCGGTCACCTCGCCCGACGGCCATTGCCGTCCTTTCGACGCCCAGGCGAGCGGCATCGTGGCCAGCAACGGTGTGGGGCTCGTCGTCCTCAAGCGGTTGAAGGACGCCCTGGACGACGGCGACACGATTCACGCCGTGATCCGCGGATCCGCCGTCACAAACGACGGTGCGCTCAAGGTGGGTTACATGGCGCCGAGCCTGGAAGGGCAGCTCGAGACAATCGCCCGGGCCCACGCCGCTTCGGGCGTCAGCCCGGAGAGCATCACGTACGTCGAGGCGCACGGCGCGGGCACGCGGCTCGGCGACTCGATCGAGGTGGCCGCGCTGTCACGGGCGTTCCGGAGGGCCACCGACAAGGTCGGCTTCTGCGCGCTCGGCTCGGTGAAGAGCAACCTCGGCCACCTCCGCGCGGCCGCCGGGGTGACCGGTCTCATCAAGGCGGCGCTGTCGCTGGAGCACGAGCTCATCCCTGCGACGCTCCATTTCCGCCGCCCCGGCCCCGAGATCGACCTCGCGAGCAGCCCGTTCTTCGTCAACTCCGGGCCGCGCGCGTGGAAGCGCGGCGGAGCCCCGCGCCGCGCCGCGGTGAGCGCCTTCGGCATCGGTGGCACGAACGCGCACGCGGTGATCGAGGAGGCGCCGGAGCCGGCGCCGTCCGGCCCGTCGCGGCGCCGCCAGCTGCTCGTCGTCTCGGCGAGGACGCGCGCCGCGCTCGAGAAGAGCACCGATCGTCTGGCCGAGCACCTGCGGCGCGCGCCGGAGGGCTCGCTCCCCGACGTCGCGTTCACCCTGCAGCGGGGCAGGGTGCCTTTCGCGCACCGCCGCGCGGTGGTGTGCGCGGATCCGGCCTCGGGAGCGGCCTCCCTCGATCGGCGCGACCCGGCCCGCGTCTTCACGCAGGCTGCCGGCGGGCGGCCGCCGGAGGTCGTCTTCATGTTCCCCGGCGCGGGCGCCGAGCGTGTCGGCATGGGGCGTGAGCTCTACCAGCACGAGCGCGCCTACCGCGAGGCCCTGGACCGGTGCGCCGACCGCTTCCGTCGCGAGCTGTCGGTCGACCTCCGCGACCGGCTCTTCCCCGAGGAGCAGGGGCGCTCCCGCGGTGAAGCAGACATCGGCCCTCCGCGCCTCCGCGCGGCCGCCCTCTTCTCGACCGAGTACGCCTTGGCGCAGCTCCTGATGTCGTGGGGGATCCGCCCCGCCGCGCTGTTCGGCCACGGCGTGGGCGGGGTCGTCGCCGCGTGCGTCGCCGGTGTGCTCTCGCTCGACGAGGCGGTCGCGCTTGTCGCGCTGCTCGGGCGCGCGGAAGCGGAAGCGGAAGAGGAGGTCGCCGGGCCGCTCCTCGCGCGCATGGCCCAGCTGGCCGCGTCGATGGCGAGGAGGGCGCCGAGCATCCCCCTCGTCGGACACCTCGCCGGCGACTGGGTGACGGAGACCGACGTCCACGATCCATCGTACTGGGCCCGGCTCCTCGCGGGATCGGCTCGCCCCGACGACCGCATCGCCACGCTGCTCGCCTCGGCCGCTCGCGCCCTCCTCGAGGTCGGGCCCGGCTCCTCCCTGGCCAGCCTGGCGTCGCGGCACCTGGGCGCGGGGGCGGAGCGACCGAGCGCGACGACCCTGGCAGGCCCCGGCGAGGGCCCTGGCGACCTCGAAGCGTTGCTCGCCGCGGTGGGCCGGCTCTGGTGTGCTGGCGTCGACGTCGACTGGGCCGCTTTCTCCGGGGACGAGCGCCGGCGGCGCGTGCCGTTGCCCACGTACCCGTTCGAGCGCGTCCCGCACCAGCTCGACACCACCTGCACCGTGGGCCCAGCCACGGTGCGGTCCCTGTCGCCGAAGCTCTGCAGCCCGCCGGACTCGTCCGGCCCGCCCACGGGCTCGCCGGCGAGCGTGCGGCTGCGGGACGCGCCGCCGCCGGACTCGCCTGCGCCCCTGAGCGCCGCGCTGACGCAGCGGAGCGGGAGCGCCGCGATCCTCCTCCCCCACCGGCGCGCGACCGGACAGCTCCTCGTCACGCTGCAGGCGGGGGCGCCGGACACCGCTCCGCTGTTCCTGATCCCGCCGCTCGGCGGTACGGTCCACGCCTATCACCCCCTTGTGCAGCGCCTGAGCGGCGAGCTGCCCGTCCACGGGATTCAGCCCACCGGCGCCGAGCCGGGCGAGCCGGGCTTCACGTCCGGCTTCACATCCATCCCCGCGATCGCGGCGCGGTACGTGGACGAGCTCCTGAGCGTCCGACCCGAGGGGCCGTACCTCCTCGGGGGGCATTCGGCCGGCGGCGTCGTCGCGTACGAGATGGCGCAGCAGCTGCTCGCGCGAGGGCGCAAGGTGCCTTTGCTGCTGCTGCTGGACACGGGCTTCGACCAGCGCGCGAGCGATCGCTCTCCGGCGAGCGGCCTCGCCCATGAGATGGCGAAGCTCGAAGCCGTCGCGTCGCAGCGATACCGCAGCTTCGTCGCGGCCATGGCGGACGACGCGCGGCTCCGCGCCGAGGTCACGAGCACGTGGCAGGCCCTCGCGAGCTACGCGCCGAAGCCGACGGACGCCAGCGTCCTGTTCCTGCGCGCGCGGGAGCAGGTCAGCCCGGAGGACGCGGCCGCCGTCAGCGCCTGGATGGAGCTGGCGCGAGCGGCGTTCGCCCTGCAGGTGGTGCCCGGCAACCATTTCACGATGATGGAGCCGCCCCACGTCGCGCACGTCGCCCGCGCGATCCAGCAGCACATCGCGGGCGCGCTGAGGCCCGTGCTCGTCGACGCCCTGGAGGGGCGGGCGCTCCGGAGGCCGAGGGCGAGGCCCCTCGGCGCGGAGAGCGGGCCCGAGAGCGGCCCGCCGTCGCGCTGAGAGCCTGCTCTCCGCGCCGTCAAGGACCAGTCTGGCCGCTCACGCGTCGATCGGTGGAGTAGCCCACCTCGGGTCGCGCAGCGCGTTGTCCACGGTCGCGCAGCGCGTTGCCCACGGTCGCGCACCGCGTTGTCCACGAACGATTCAAACGTCAGAATGGCCCAATTGCACCTTTCTGGATGCACTGGACTCGTGAGGAAAGCGCGTTCACGCCAGAAACGCCGGTCTTTAGCGGCCGAACGAGCTCCCGTTGGGTGCTCCCTGGGGCGGGCAAGGGCCCGCTCGATATCCGCGCTTCGCTCGTCGTGGCGCTATCCGGCATGGCTGGATCGCGCGCGCGAACTTTCCGGTTGATGTACCTCGCGGATGGAGCTCTAAAGTAAAGGTGGCTCGTCGGCGTGCGGCTGGCGTGACGAGCCGAACGTCCACGGCGAGCTGCGCGTGATCCATGGGCGAGGCATCACGAACCCGGAGTCTACCGTGCGCTACGCGGCGGAGCGCCGGGGGCCTCGTGCGCGCCGCCGCCCCGCTCGGCGGAGGCACGGCCCTCGACAATCGAAGCGGGCAGCAGCGCACCGCTCGTACGCCGGTGTTTCACAATCACGTCTTCAAAGGAAACCGTCGGCGAGGCGCCCGTGCTCACGCTGATACGAACCTCGGGCTCGTTACAGCTTTTGACTCGCTCCCGTGATCAACTCGACATCGACCGGGAATAGGAGGCGTATGCGCATGCGACTATTAAGACACCTCTCGTACATCGGTACGACAATTTTTCTCGCCTCGACACCTTTCATCGCTGGCTGCACCGGCAGCATCGCGGACGGCGCCGAGGATGACGATACTCCCCCCGGCGGTACCAGCAGCGGCACGGGGGGCGAGCCGAACAATGGGCCCCCGGATGTCTGCATCCCCGGCCTCCCGGCGACGAGCCAGATCCCTCGCCTCCTGAACCGGCAGTACGACAACACGGTGCGGGACCTCCTCGGCGTCACCACCGTGGGTGCCGACAACCTGCCGCCGTCCGAGCTGCTCGTCGACGACTTCGACGGCCCGATGACGCCTGACGCGTGGCGCTTCTATCAAGATGCTGCCGCGGCGATCGCCAAAGCAGTGATGGCTGGGCCGAACAAGTCCAAGTTCATCAGCTGCGACCCTTCGGAGAGCGGCTGCTTGACGCAGACCATCCAGACCTTCGGCCGCAAGGCGTTCCGTCGCCCGCTGACCGCCGCGGAGGTGACGCGATTCGAGAAGCTGGGCCAGACGACGCCGGCAGGAACGCCCGACGAGGTCGCCGAGACAACGCTGATGGGCTTCCTCGTGTCGCCCTCGTTCCTCATGCTCCCCGAGCTGACGACCACCCCGGATCCGTCGGGTAAGGGCATCCAGCTCTCCGGCCACGAAGTGGCGATGAGGCTCTCGTACATGCTCTGGGGCTCCGTCCCGGATGACGTGCTGAACGCGGCGGCCGACAACAACGAGCTCCAGACCAAAGAGCAGATCTTGGCCCAGGCGCAGCGAATGATTGAAGTGCGCGAGATGACCGGGCCGCTCGTGACAGCGTTCCACCGCAACTGGGCGCAGATGGACAACGGCGCCGCCCACTGGTGGAAGATGGATCACGACACCGAGACGTATCCGTTGTACTCCGCGGACGCCAAGCCCAGCTGGAAGGCCGAGCTCGACGCCTTCTTCGAAGAGGTGGCGTTCGCGGGCGGTTCGTTCAAGGACCTCCTCCTCAGCAACATCGCCTTCGTCAACAAGGACAACGCGGCGATCTATGGGCTCGATCCTTCGGCGTACGGTACCGAACTGACCAGGGTGGAGCTGGACGCCAACGAGCGGCCGGGCTTCCTGACTCGCGCCGGGTTCTTGAGCTCCTACTCGGGCTACAACGCCACGAGCCCGATCCTGCGAGGCGCGTTCATCGCGACGTACCTGCTCGGTGTCAATCCGGGTGCGCCCGATCCCGCCGCCACCATGATGACGGTTCAGGGCGACTTCGAGACGCAACGCGCGTACGTCGAAGAGCTGACGAAGCCTGCTGGCTGCAAGGGCTGCCACGCGATCATCAATCCGCCGGGATTCGTGATGGAGAGCTACGACGGCATCGGGAAGCTGCAGACGACCGATCCTCGTGGTGGTGCGATCGACGCGAGCGTCACGACGAACAGCGTCAACTTCGGCGACGGTAACGTGAAGGAGATCTCCTCTCCGTTGCAGTTCATGCAGGAAATCACTCAGGTTCAGAAGGCCAAGCAGCTCTACGCTCAGGCGTGGATCTCCTATGCCTTTGGGCGGGCTCCGAACGGGAAAGATAAATGCGTCGTCGATATGCTCGACACCAAGCTGTCTGAGAGCGGCTACAGCATTCTCAATCTGCTCGCCGATCTTACTCAAGCGGATTCCTTCCGTGTGCGAGTCCGCGAAACGCCCTGAAAGCTGAGGAATGTCGAACATGAGCAAGCAACTTAACCGAAGAATTTTCCTCCGTGGCCTGGGCGGAGCCGCCTTGGCCGCGCCGTTCCTCAGCTCCGTGTGGGAACGCACCGCGAAGGCCGACACCTCCTCAGCTGGGAAGACGCTCATCGTGATGTTCACGCACTATGGGTGCGTCACGAATAACTGGTTTCCCGCGAAGACCCAGGGTGAGCTCACGGCGGCTGATCTCACGCCGACGAGCCTCGCGGCCCTCGCTCCCTATGCGAAGAAGCTCCTCATGCCGCGCGGCATCCGCACGATGAACGAGTGGACCGCCAACATGACGCGCGGACAGGGGAACGACTCCCACACGCAGATCGTGGGGTCGTTCTTCACCTGCCAGCCGGTCACTCCGAACAGCAACGACCCGTTCAGCTTCGACCAGGCGACGAAGTTCAATGCAAAGCCTGTCGGTCCTTCGCTGGATCACGTCATGGCCAAGCAGCTCAGCCCGCAAGGCACTCCGTTGCTCTTGAACACGGCTGGTCAGAATGACAACGCTCAGTCGGCGATCTCCTACTCCGCCGCCGAGACCGTTTACAGGGGCCTCAACGCGTCGCAGGCCTTCAGCAGCCTCACGGGCCTCTTCCAGTCGGGTGAGCCGATGAACCCGGACACCTACGCGGCGATCCGCGGCCAGAGCGTCCTCGACCTCGTCAAGGATGATCTGCAGACGCTCGAGCGGTTCGATATGAGCAGGGCCGACAAGCAGAAGCTCGAAGCCTGGAAGGAGCTCCTCAGCTCGACAGGAACCGTGGTGGCCTCCGCGCAGTGCAACGAGGCGCTCGGCGCGATGCTCGGTGCGACGGCGGCGAACGCCTCGAAAGCGGCGGGGGGTGGCTTCGGCACCGACGTCCTCACGACCAAGGTCTCCGGCGACCTGGATGGGGCGGATGTCTATTCGGCCATCGCAGCGCTCGCGGCCGCCTGCAACGCCAACCCCGTGATTTTCATGAAGTACCCGGGAAATTACAATTTCAAGGGGCTCGACATCACGATGGAGTCGCATTCGCTCTCGCACCGCCTCGACAATGCAGGCATGTCAGGCAGCTGCTTGCCCAACGCGATCGAGATGCTCCTGAAGGTTGACGCCTATTACGCGCAGAAATTCGCGAACCTCGTCAAGATGCTCGACAGCATCCCCCAGGGGAATGGGACGACGGTCCTCGACAACTGCGCCGCTATCTGGTTCAACGAAATGTCGGACGGCAACGCGCACAACCTCAACAACGCTCCGATCATCCAGGCCGGTAGCGCCGGCGGCTACTTCAAGACCGGTCAGATCATCAACGTCGATCCCGGGTCGACCCCGACGAACGGGAACAGCATGTCGCAGTGCGCCAATGGCACCGGCCAGGTCAACGGTATCAATCAAGGCACCGGGACCGATCCGAAGATTGGCAACGCGCCGGTCAACAAGTACTTCTGCAACATCATGAACGCCATGGGCGTGAAGGCGGGGGCGGATGGCTTCCCTGCGGAGGGTGGCTCCGCGGAAGTGACTCACTTCGGCTATTCCGACAAGACGGAAGAGTTCATCGGCGGCAAGGGCAAGGTCGCCGCCAAGATCCACAATCCGGGCGGGTTCACAGAGCTCAAAGCCTGAGGGCTCCCTGGGCGAGGTCCTGAACACTCGGACGAGCTCGGGTCCAAAGACCCCTTCTTACCGGAGGGGTCTTTGGGCTTGTGCGTCGCCGGTGACCGCGGGCGCCGGCGCCCTGAGCCGCCTGCTCGTCGTCACGAACTGCCGCTCTTCATGATGTGCCTCACTTCGCGACCCCGTGCTGCCCGACGATGGCGGGCAGCGACAGGCTGGGCATCTCTTCTCATGTTCATGCTGGCGAAGCGTCTCCTCATCCCTGCCGCTGTGCTCCTCCCGCTGGCCTGTTCGAGCGAAGCGAGCTTCAGCAGCGGGGGTGCGCCGGCTCAGACCAGCGGCGGCGAAGCGAGCGGCGGCGCCGGGGCGGGCGGGGACCTGGGGGACGACGCGCTCATCGTTCCGGAAGACCTCACCGTTGTGGCGCTCCCCGGCGGAAACGGCGTGCTCAACGTGATCGCGTTGACTCTTCGCAAAGGGCCGACCCACACCGAGCTCTACGCCGCCTTGAGGAACGACGGGGATATCCCGGCCTGCAGCGCCGCCGTTTCAGTTGAGCTCTACGACAAGACCGGGCAGTCCCTGGCAGCTGGGATCAACGGGTTGCTTACTCAGCATTTTTATCGACTCACGGATGGCTCGGGCGCCATCGCTGCGTGCGTGGGTCCAGGTGACGTGACCATGGCCGCGGTGACGGACCTGCCATCTGACATCGTGATCGAAGACGTGGAGCACGTCGTCTACCGGTGCCCTTACTTTGCCCTCGACGTTGCTCCCATCGATGGCCTCACCATCAGCCAAGTGAAGGCCGTAACTCGTGGCGCCGCCACGGCGTACACGGGCATGCTCCTCAACGGGCTCGACGTGGCGGTGAGCAGTCCCTCCGCCACGGTCTTCTCGGTCAATCGCGTCGGGCGCCCGCTCGGCGTGGCGATCGGCAGCGGCACAGTCCAGATTCCGCCGGGTGGCAGCTGGGCCTTCGAGACGAACACCGTGGACACGCCCGGACCTGATCAAGCCGCATACCCGGCCGCCGCGATTGCAATGGAGTAGACAACCCCGTGAGTCGCGCGGCTATCCCCCGACAAGTCGGGCCGAGAAGCGAGCCGCCATGACGCCAATGGCGCCAAGAAACCAGGGAAGTAGGAGGGAAAATGCCGGGACGGTGCGTCCCCTCTCCGCTTGGCGACCTTGGCGCCAGGGCGGATTTCTGCTGATCCGGGGCAACCTCCGGCAGTAGTGCTAGGGCGGGTCGGCAAACCTGCGCCTGTGGGGCGCCGCAACCCGTCGGCGTCTACTCGCCAAGCCCTACTCCAGCGCGCCGTCGGCGATCCACTGCGTGATCGCTTCGATGTAGTCGGGGGGTACGCACGCGGCATCCCCATCGTTGATGCACTCAAGGGGCATCCGCGGAGTTCCGCCGCACGGTCCCTTCAGGACCTTGATGATAGCGCTCTCTTGCGGGTTGCCGACATTGACGAGCGGGCCGCAATTCTTGGATATGTGCGAGGTTATCGTCGTGTGCAGCTCTTCCTTTATCATCAAGTTCAGGCGGTTCATATCATCGTTATGGCAACCCGCCCCGAAACAAGCGCTTTGTGCGACGTACTTCACCGTCTCGAACGTTGGCTCGATTTCGCTGCCACTGCCGGTCGAGCCGCCGCCACCGGTGCTCGCGCTGCTCGAGCCAGCCCCGCCCGAACCGCCGGACCCGACCCCACTCGAGGTAGACCCACTGGCGCTCGTGCTTCCGGCATCCGAACCGCCGGCGCCGCCGGCGCCTCCTCCGCCGGTGTCGTCAGGGGTTTCGGCGCAGCCGGCAAGCGGTGACAGGATGGCGACGATTGCTACCGCGATGAAGCTTGAGAGTCGAAGTTTCATGGTTCACGACGAAGATGGTGAGAGAGAAGGTTTAGCTCTTGTTCCCGTTGGATCAAAGCCAGAGGCTTCGAGCTTCGGATTGCAGAGGCGACGTGCGACCGGTGCATGGGATTGGTGAAGTCGAACTTTTCTGATCACGTCGCCCGCAGGCAAGAGCTGCGCGAGGCGAGGAACGTCCTCTTGGGCGGGTAGGATGAGCAAATGCGTTCGAAAAATCAAGCGGTTCGTGGCGGCCATCCTCGCGTACAGCCATGCTGTACACGTCGATTGACGCTCGTGCCGTGTGCGTTCACAAGCCGGTCTCAGGTGCCCAAGAGCGCCTCTCAGAACCTCCCGTCACCAGGCAGTCGAGGTCGGACGCATCGCGTCGTCGCTCCTCGTCGCACCATCTCAGTAAGGCTCCTCACTGCGCCTGGCGCTGCACCCGCGCTCGGCTGCCTGGCGATGGGAGGTTTTGAGAGGCGCTCTGAGGTCAATTATTTGCCCGCGCAGCTTTGCGAGGGCACCCCGACGCCCTGTTCCGAGATTGCTCTCGAGGACTGCCGCGATGTGCCGAGCTGCCGCGTCGAGTGGTGATCGGCGGGGCATCTCTCCGCCCGACGAACGCGCCGGGCCGAGCGAGATACGTCAACGGGCCTGCGGGCATGCAGGGAGGATGGAGACGTGGTAGACGTGGGCATTCAGAGGGCGTTCGGAGTGGCAGCCGGGCATTCAAGTCCATTGAGGGTGGGATAATAGGACCATGGCAAAGCGCGTGAACCGAAGAATCTTCCTCCGGGGGCTGGGCGGAGCTTGCGTCGCAGCGCCGTTCCTCAGCTCGATCACCGACCGCACCGTGAAGGCGCAGCCGGCCACGCCACCGAGGCGGCTGATCGTGATGTACACGCACTATGGCTGCATCACGACGCGGTTCTTCCCGAAGAAGTCGCACGGCGCGCTCACCGCCGCGGACCTCGAGTCGACGACGCTCAAGCACCTGACGCCTTACGTCGACAAGCTCCTCCTGCCCCGAGGCATCCGCGCGATGAACGAGTGGACGCCGAGGATGGAGCGGGGGCAGGGGAACGATCGCCACTTGCAGGTGAACGGGTCGTACTTCACTTGCCACCCGGTCACTCCCAATAGCAACGATCCGTTCAGCTTCGACCAGGCGACGAAGTACAACGCCAAACCGACCGGCCCCTCGCTGGACCACGTCATCGCACGGCAGCTCAGCCCGGACGGCGAGCCCCTGTTCATGCGCGTGGGAAACAACCGCGACGGCGCTTTCTCGGCGATCTCGTACTCGGCGCCCGAGACCCTGTATTCGGGGCTGGGCGCGCCGGCGGAGATCCTGGCCAAGCTCACGGGCTTGTTCACGGACCCCCTCCCGTCTCCGGACACGTACCAGGCCATCCGCGGCAAGAGCATCATCGACCTCGTGCGGGACGATCTCGACACGCTCGCGCGCTTCGACATGAGCCAGGCGGACAAGAACAAGCTGGAGGCCTGGAAAGCGATCCTCGACGAGACCGTGAAGACCGTCGCTTCTGCGCAGTGCAACACGTCCCTCGCCACGGCGCTCGGTGCGACGCAAGAGAACGCCGCCCTGGCGGGCACGACCACGAGCGTCGACGACGTGCTGACGCGGCGAATCTCGGACAGTCTGGACGGAGCGGACCTCTTTTCCAACCTCGCCGTGCTCGCGGCGGCGTGCAACGCGAGCCCCGTCATCGTCCTGAAGTACCCCGGGAACTTCAATTTTCGGGGGCTCGGCCTGACGATGGAGAGCGCGAGTCTCTCGTATCGCGTGGGCAGTGCGAGTATGCAGGGCACCTGCGTCCCGGGTGTGATCGACATGCTCCTCAAGATCGACGACTACTATGCGAGGAAGTTCGCCCACCTCGTCGAGCAGCTGAACCGTATCGACGAGGGCGACGGGACGCTCCTCGACAACAGCGCGGCCGTCTGGTTCCAGGACGCGTCGGACGGCTGCGCCCGCAACCTCAACAACCTGCCGATCGTCCAGGTCGGCAGCGCCGGCGGCTATTTCAAGACCGGCTGGGCCGTGAACGTCGATGACGGCTCGCCCGATCTCACGACCGGCAACAGCGAGATCACGTGTGCCGACGGCGCTCCGAGCGAGGTCGACGCGACCACCCAATCCACGGGAACCGATCCGTCGCTCGCCAACGCGCCGATCAACAAGTACTACTGCAGCTTGATGAACGCCCTCGGCGTCAGGGCAGGCACGGATGGTTTCCCGGCACCGGGCGGTTCGGAGCCGGTGACCCACTTCGGCATGTACGACCGGACGGAAGACTTCATCGGTGGCGGGATCAATCCTCCCACCATCCACGATCCCGGCGAGTTCGCCGCGCTCAAGGCGAGCTCCTGAGCGGTCTCGCGCCGGGCCTCCCCACCCGCTGCAGGGCGTAGGCGATGCCGCTCTGGAGCGTCCCCTGCGTGACCACCGTGCCGAAATCGATCTGCAAGCCGATGAGCGTCTGCGCGACGTCGGGGCGGATGCCCGTGATCACGGCCTGCGCCCCGAGCAGCCGGAGGGCGAGGGCGGTGTTGATCAGCGTGCTCGCGACGTCGGTGTCGACCGTCCTCACGCCGGTGATATCGATGATCACGACCTCGGCGCCGGTCGATTCGACCCCCTTGAGCGCCGTGCTCAGGACCTGCTGCGCCCGCTGGCTGTCCATCATCCCGATGAGCGGCATGACCATGATCCGGTCGCTGATCGGGATGATGGGCGTGGAGAGCTCCGCGAGGCGGGCGTTCTGCACGCGGATGATCTCCTCCTGGAGCTCCACCCGGGCCTGCTCGCTCCGCTCCCGCTCCGAGAACTCGACCCGGAGCTGCTCCTCGGCGCGGTGCAGCGCCTCCGTGCGCCTGTGCAGGTGCGCGTAGAGCACGGCGTTCTCCACCGCGGTCGCCGCCTGCGCCAGGAGCAGCTTCGACAGCTCCAGCCGGGCCGGCGTGAACACGTTGGTCGCCGTGCTGTTCTCCAGATAGAGAACGCCGGTCGTGCGCCCCTTGTGCACCATCGCCAGGCAGAGGATCGATCTCGGGTTGTGCGCGGCGACGTAGGCGTCCGCGGCGAAGCGAGGCTCCTGGCTCGCGTCCGCGATCACCACCGGCAGCCTCGTCCTCGCGACGTACTGCACGATCGAGGACGGGACCTCGGCGCTGCCCTCGACGGGGGCGAGCTGACCCACCTTCACCGTGCTCGGATCCACCGTGATGGACGCCTCGATCATCAGCTGTTGATCGCGCTCCAGGACGAGGACCCCCTTCTTTGCGCCCGCGTTCTGGATCGCGATATCGAGCAGCCGGTGAACCACGCTGTCGAGGACGACCTCGCCGGCGATGGCCTGAGCGGCCCGGATGACCGCCTCGACGTCGAGCACGCCGGTGCTGAGCCTCGTCGTCGAGGTGGTCTGGACCGTGGTCCGGGCGAGATCCAGCACGCCGGGCGGCGCCGACGCGAGCTCGATCCGCTGCACGAGGTGCGGCGCCTCGGCCGCCAGCCGGTCCGCCTTGGCGGTCGCTCCCCACTGCATGTAGCCGTGGTGGGCGTCGGTCATGTAGGCGCGAGCGCACCGGGTGAAGCCGCTTCCGCGGTAGAACTTCGCGGCGAGCTCGCTCGCTATCGCCTGGTCGCGCGTGAACCCGGCCTCCTCGGCGGCCTCGATCGCCCGGTCGTAGAGCAGCGCCGCGGCGTGCCTGTCGTCGCCCGACACGCGCGCGATCTCCGCCGCGACGAGGAGGTGCTTGTGCGCGTAGTTCTGGGGGCAGAGCTCGGCCCAGCGGGCGAGCTTCTCCCGCTCCGTCGAGATCGTCGCCACGAGCCGCTCCTTCTCGGGGGCCGGCGCTCCGTCGCACGAGGCGGCGAGGCTCAGGCACGAATAGAAGACGAGCTCGGTCGCCCAGAAGTTGTTCACGCAGCCGGCGGTCATCCTCTCCACGGTGGCCATGAGCGAGCGCACGGCGGCGTGGTCGCCGTACAGATAGGCCAGCTGGATCTTCTGCGTGTGGTACCAGGCGGCCACGTAGGTGAGCTCCGGGACCGAGATGGCGCCGGCGAAGGCGGCCTCGTCGAAGGCGCCGTCGCTCAGGGTGTGCGCCCCGGCGGTGCCCCCCGTGAGGTTCGCGGCGACCTGCCTCGCGCACGTCAGGATGAGCGTCGTGAGCTTGTCGTTCGTCCTCCGCATGAGCGCGAGATCCTGCTCGATCTCCTCGGCCACCGAGCCGAGATCGTCGCCGAGGCCCAGGCTCGCCGAGACCATGTGAATGCAGCAATACGACGAGTAGGCCAGATCCCCCGACTCCAGGCCGGCCTGCCGGGAGCGGGTCAGGAGCTTGATCGTGTCCCGGAGCGGCTCGAAGAAATGGAGGATGGACGCGAAGGTCGTGAGGAGCATGCACGCGATGCGCGGGTTGGGGACGCGCTCGTTCAGCTCGATACCGACCTTGGCGAACTGGTAGGCCTCCCTGTACCGGTCCTCCGCGGTCCTCGGCTCGAAGACGCCGTCGATCAGGAGCACCGCATAGAGCACGTACGCGTACGCCGACGAGCTCGAGTTCCCGTGCTCGATCGCGAGGTTGATCTGCATGATGAGCGTGAGCGGACCGAGGACCGGCAGCCCGAGCGCGGAGGCGGGCTGCGTCATGTCGGCGAGCAGGCGGAGGAGGGTCTGCTTCTCTGGATCGGCGGCGGTGGGCAGCCCCAGCAGCTCGGTGATCTGGCGGCCTGCGAGGTGGGCCTGCATCGCCTCGAGCTCCCTGCCGAGCCGCGCGCGTTGCTCCTCGGCCACCGTGGGGATGTCGACGCCGAGCAGCGCGAGGGCCTCGAGGCCGCACCTCACGACGTCGGAGAGATTGCCGCGCATCAGGTGGAACGACATGCGCAGGTTGCGGACCTGCGCGCTGTCCAGCCGGGATCTCGCGTGCTCGAGGAGGGCGTCGAACAGCCGTTCGCCAGCGTCGAACTGGCCTGTCAGGCACAGGCACTCCGCGAGCCCGGTGGTCAGCGCGAAGGTGAGATCGTGCTGCTCGTCCCAGCGCCTCGGGCCGAGCGTCGTCGCGCCGGCCTCGAAGTAGCTCGCGGCCGCCTCGTACGCCGCGCCGGCCTTCGCCCTCCTGCCCGCCTCGAGGTTCAGGCGCGCCAGCGTGACGCGCTCTCCCGGATCGCCGATCCGCGGCGACCCGAGGTTCATGTGGGTCGCGATCTCGAAGACCTTGCCCTCCGCGTCTCCGGTGTCGCCCTCCGCGAGCATGAGCCGCCCGATCTGGAGGTGGACCTCCTGCTTGCGAGGGTCGTCGAGGAGCCGGTAGGCCGCTTGCTGCACGCGGTCGTGCAAGAACCGGTAGGAGGCGTCGACCGAGAGCTCCGGCTCGTCGGCCTCGCCGGTCATCGCGCCGTGGAGGGCCGCGTCGAAGAACCTGGAGTCGGCGCCGACGGCGAGGACCAGACCCTCGCGGAGCGCCGCCGAGAGCTCGCCTGCCACCTCGCGGCGCGGCTTGCCGTCCACGATCGCGAGCGTCTTCAGGTCGAAGCGATATCCGATGCACGCGGCGAGCGTGAGGATGCGCTGCGCGCGCTCGTCGAGCTCCCGGAGCCTGCCCGTCATGAAGTCGACGACGTTCTCCGTGACCTTCATCTGCTGGATGCGCGGCAGATCCCACGTCCATCCGCGCAGGGCCGGGTCGAAGGCGACGAGCTTCTCGGCGTGCAGCGCCTTCATGAACTGGTTCATGAAGAACGGGTTGCCGTGGGTCTTGGTCATGACATGACGCGCGAGCGGCTCGGCCCGCGCGGGATCGCAGGAGAGGGCGTCGGCGAGGAGGCGCGTCACGACGGGGAGATCGAGCGGCTTGAGGTCGATCTCCCCGACGGTCACCCCGGCCTTGCGCAGCTCCGCCAGGGTGATCGAGAACAGGTGGCTCTCGTCGACCTCGTTCTGTCGGTACGCGCCGATCACGAGCAGGTGCTTGACCTCCGATGCGGTCAGGAGCTGCTCGAGGAGCTTGAGCGAGGCCGGATCCGCCCATTGCAGGTCATCGAGGAAGATGACGAGGGGGTGCTCCTGGGCGGGGATGGCGCCGCAGAATTTCTGGAACGCGAGGTGGAAGCGAGCCTGGGCCTCGGTCGGGCCGAGCGGCGTGACAGCGGGCTGGGGGCCGAGGATGAGCTCGAGCTCGGGGATGAGATCGATGAGGAGCTGGCCGTTCTGCCCGACGGCGGTCGCGATCTTCTGCGTCCAGAGCGCGAGCGCCTCTGCGGGCTCGGTCAAGAGGGCGCGGACGAGCTCCCGGAAGACGTGCGCCACGGCCGCGTAGGGGACAGTCCGGTTGATCTGGTCGAACTTGCCGGCGACGACGGTTCCCTTGCCCTGCGCGACGGATTTCTGGATCTCGCCGACGAGGAGCGACTTGCCGATGCCGGCGTGGCCGGACACGAGGAGCAGCTCGCTCGCGCCCTGGCTGATGCGCCGCCACGCGCCTTCGAGGACGGCGAGCTCCGCCTCGCGGCCGTAGACCCTCTGCGGGATCCGGAGCGCGTCCACGTAGTCGTGGCGCCCGAGCTCGAACGGCTCGATCCTCGACGTCGCGTCGAGCTGCGTGAGGCACTCGACGAGATCCATCCTGAGCCCGTAGGAGCCCTGGAACCGATCATCGGGGCTCTTCGCCAGGAGCTTCATGATGATGTCGGAGACCGGGCGCGGTACGTCGGGCGATATCTGCGCCGGCGGCGGCGGGAGCCTGGCGATGTGGCAGTGCACGAGCTCCAGGAGATCCTTCGTCTGGAAGGGGAGCCTGCCTGTCACCATCTCGTACAGGGTGACCCCCAGGGAATAGAGATCCGTGCGCAGATCGATCACGCGGTTCATCCGGCCGGTCTGCTCCGGGGACATGTACGCCAGGGTGCCCTCGAAGGCGGCTGGGCTCTTCGACCGCTGCGCCTCCTGTGAGAGGCGGGTGGCGCTGCCGAAGTCCATGATCTTGGCGTCCCACGTGGACGGCTCGACCATGATGTTCTGCGGTTTGATGTCCATGTGAATGACACCGCCGCGATGGATGGATTCCAGCGTGCTCGCGACGGAGATCGCGATCCGGAGCGTGTCCTGGAGGGTCAGGGAGCGCGCGCCGATGAGCTCATGGAGCGAGCAGGCTCCGGCATCTTCCATGATGAGCGAGAGGCTCGCCCCTGCCTTCACGACGCCCAGGACCTTCACGACGCCGGGCAGCGCGAGCTCCTTGGCGATGGCGTACTCGTAGCGAAGCCTCGCGAGCTCGGCCGGCGCCGGGCGCTCGTTCCTGAGGCGCTTGACCGCGACGGGGGCGCGGTCCTCGTTTCGAACTCCTCGGTACACGGTCGACGCGGCGGATTCGTGGATGAGACCCGTGAGAGTGTACCCGGGGATACTGATCATAGTTTACTTGTAGAGCGCTTCTCCGCGCTGCATCAAGCGGCACCGCGTGACCGCTTGAGGTACCACGTGGTGGCTAAACGTCGCATCGATGGGCAGGTGTCGTGGTGGCGACTGGACGCGCGTGCCATCTGCTGTCGAGTGCGACGCCCCGGCACGACCTCCGCCCCCCTCGCCGAGCATCGCGGCGGTCCCGGAATACCTGACAGGAGGTGTCAGGATTTCCGTGCGACCCTCGCGCGCGTTCTGGCCAGGATAAGGAGACGAGGGAGCATGAACGGAGCACTTCACGGCAAGGTGGCGCTCGTCGCGGGCGCGACGCGCGGCGCGGGCAGGGGGATCGCGGTCGAGCTGGGGGCGGCGGGCGCGACGGTGTACGCCACCGGTCGCTCCACGCGCGCGCAGCGCTCGGAGATGGATCGACCCGAGACCATCGAGGAGACCGCCGAGCGGGTCACCCGGGCGGGGGGCAAGGGGATCGCGGTGCAGGTGGATCACCTGGAGCGCGAGCAGGTCCGGGAGCTCGTGGCGCGCATCGAGCGGGAGCAGGGCCGGCTCGACGTGCTGGTCAACGACGTGTGGGGCGGCGAGCACCTGTTCGAGTGGAACAAGCCGCTATGGGAGCACTCGCTGGACAGCGGGATGCGGCTGCTGCGGCTGGCCATCGATACCCACATCCTCACGAGCCACCATGCCCTTCCGCTGCTCATCAAGCGGCCGGGCGGGCTGGTCGTCGAGATCACGGACGGCACGGCCGACTACAATGCAGGACACTACCGCGTCTCGTTCTTCTACGACCTCGCCAAGACGGCGGTCCTCCGCATGGCGTTCGCCCAGGCCGAGGAGCTGCGGGCCCACGGCGGCACGGCCGTCGCGCTGACGCCCGGCTGGCTGCGCTCGGAGATCATGCTGGGTCATTACGGGGTCACCGAGGAGCGCTGGCGCGACGCGCTCGCGAAGCAGCCCCACTTCGCGATCTCGGAGACCCCCGCTTACGTCGGCCGGGCGGTGGCGGCGCTCGCGGCCGACCCGGAGGTGGCCCGGTGGTCCGGGCAGTCGCTGTCGAGCGGCCAGCTCGCGCGGGTCTATGGCTTCACCGACGTGGACGGCAGCCAGCCCGACGCGTGGCGGTACCTCGTCGAGGTCCAGGACGCCGGCAAGCCCGCCGACGTCACCGGCTATCGATAGCCAGCCGGCGCCTCGGCGAGCCCTGTCCTGAGCGGGGCGCACCCGGCCGCTCCGCCCGCGTCAGCGCGCCTCGCCCGCGCCGGCGCGCCGGCCCACGACGATGTACTGCTCGGGCAGCTCCTCCGCGACGACCTGGGGCGAGAGGCCCCCGGCGCGGAGCTCGGCGGCGACCGCCTCGGCGGTGATGCGGTGATCCTTCGGGGGGCCGAGGCGCGCGGCGTCGGTGAAGTCGACGACGACCACCGCGCCGTCCGGGCGGAGCGCGGCCTTCAGCTTCGCCGTGTAGGCGGGGCGATCGGGGATGTGATGCCAGGTGTTGACCACGAGGATGCGGTCGACCGAGCCGGGTTCGAGCCCGGGATCGTCGGAGCGGACCTCGCGCGCGGTGACGTTGGCGAGGCGCTCGCGGGCCGCGCGCTCCGTCATGTAGCGGACCATGTCCCGCTCGATGTCGACGCCGATGACCGCGCCGGCCGGCCCGACCGCGCGGGAGAGGTGCGGCAGGAAGTAGCCCGTGCCGGCCCCGAGATCCGCGACCCGCATGCCCGGGGCGACCTGCATGGCGGCGACGACCTCCGCCGGCTTCTGCCAGGCGTCGCGCTCGGGGCCTTCGAAGGCGGCCACCCATTCGTCGGCCCGCTCGAAGCGGTGGACGAGCGGCCCGGCGCCGTGCGCGTCCCCTGCGGGGTGGCCGTGCGCTGCGGGGTGGCCGTGCGCTGCGGGGTGGCCGGCGTGCCCCGCGCCTTGCTGACCGGGCGAAGGGGCATGGCCCGCGTGGGCGGCCTGCGCGCCGCTCGCGGCCTCGCGCCGTCCGCCGCTGCCCGGCGCGGCAGCGTCCGGCGTGGCGCCGCAGCTGCTGAGGAGGGCGGTGAGGACGGCGCAGGAGGCGGCGAGGCGAGGGCGGCGGCTCATCCGCGCTCCCTACCACGAACCAGGCGCGCCGGTCCCGGGGGGCCCACCGCCTGCGGCTCGCACCTCTCCTCGTGAAGCCGCGCTATCGTGATCCCACCGCTGCCGCCGGCGCGGCGGCGCGGCCGGGAAGGAGGAAGGCGCAGCCGATCGTCAGGAGCAGCGCCGCGCCGAAGATGGACGTGGCCATCGTGTGCTCGCGCATCACCACGTCGCCCGCCGGGCTGTCGGTGAGGACGAGGCCGAGCACGGTGAGGCCGGCGATGCCCCCCATGTAGCGCATCGTCGAGGTCAGGCCTGCGGCCATTCCGCTCTTCTCCCGCGGGACGTCGCTCATCGCCGCGGCCTGTGACGGCGCGGACGTCAGGCCGAGGCCGGCGCCGAGCAGCGCGAGCGCGGGGATCGCGTCCGTGAGCGCGCCCAGCGGCCGCACCGCGAGCAGGACCATGCCGGCCAGGGCGAGCGAGCAGCCGGCGAGCGCCACCGCGCGCGCCCCGAAGCGATCGGAGGCGCGCCCCGCGAGGGGCGAGACGACAACCATCGTCCCCATCATGGCCAGCAGCGTCGTGCCGACGTCGCGCGGCCCGACGTGGAACAGCCGCCCCGCCACCTGCGGCAGCTCGAAGATCGTCGCGTACATGGCGAAGTTCTGGAGCGCGATGAGCAGGCTGCCGCCGACGAACGCGCGCCGCCTGAACAGCGAGAAGTCGATGACGGGGTCCGCGGCGCGCCGTTCCCAGAGCACGAAGGGCACGAAGCCCAGCGCGCCGAGCACCGCGGCCCAGCGGAGGTGGGCGGACTCGAGGCCGAGGGCGAGCCCGATGAGCGACGCACCCAGCAGCACCGAGCCCACGACGTCGAACCGCGGGCGCGGCGCGGCGGGCGTCACGGCCGCGGGGCGCGGCGGCGCGCCGAGGTGCGCGAGCGCGGCGGAGAGGAGCAGCACCGGGACGTTCGCGAGAAAGATCGAGGTCCACCCGAAGGTCCCCACGAGCAGCGCCCCGATCGCCGGTCCGGTGCCCGCCGACAGCCCCATCACCGCCCCGAAGGCGCCGAAGGCGCGCCCGCGCACCTCGGGCGGCAGCTCCGTGCGGAGCATGGCCGTCGCGCTCGGGACCACGATCGCGCCGCCCGCGGCCATCACGACGCGCGACACCGCGAGCACCGGGAGGACCGGCCAGAGGGTCGCGAGCGCGGCCCCGACCGCCAGGAGGAGCTGGCCCAGTCCGAGCGCGCGCCGGTGGCCGAGGCGATCGCCGAGCTTCCCGCCGGGGCTCTGCAGGACGATGTTCGTGAGCAGGTAGCTCGTCACGAGCGCCTGCCGGAGCGTGCCGGAGTCGACGCGAAGCGTGCGCGACATCTCCGGCAGCGCCACGGCGACCATCGTGGAGTTGAGCGGCGCGAGCGCCGTCGAGAGGGCGATGGCGGCGAGGAGCCGCACCGGCAGGCGCGACGGCGGCTCGGGCACGGACACCGGCGGGCGCGACGGAGGCTCAACCACGGACGCCGGCGGGCGCGACGGAAGCTCGGCCAGAGGCTCAGCCACGGGCGAGCTCGCCCGCGCCACCCTGACGGTCGCCCTGGCGCAGGAGCGTCACCCGGCCCTCCGTCCCGTCCACGAGGATCTCCTGGCCGTCCGTGATGCGCTCGGTCGCCCCGGCGGCCCCCAGCACCGCCGGGATCCCGTACTCGCGCGCGACGATGGCCGCGTGGGAGACGGCGCCGCCGGCGTCCGTCACGACGCCCGCGGCCAGCGTGAAGAGCGGCGTCCACGCGGGGTTCGTGTAGCGGCAGACAAGGATCTCCCCCGCCTTCAGCCGCCCGAACTCCCGCTCGTCCCGCACGAGGCGCGCCTTGCCGCGGACCACCCCGGACGACGCCCCGATGCCGCGGAGCTCGTCGCCCGAGGCGCGCCCGGCGCCCGCCCCGACCGCGCTCTTCTGCCACCTCGCGTTGACCACCCCGTACGTCGCGCGCCGCCGTCGAACGAGCCGCTTCACCTCGTCGAGCGGCGGCGCCTCCCCCTGGAGCCACCCCCGGACCTCGGCTTCCGTCAGGTAGAAGACGTCGTCAGGGCTCGGCAGGCGCCCGCGCTCGCCGAGGCGACGCGCGATCTCGGCCACGATCGCCTGGAGCGCGGAGAACGAGCGCACGAGATCGAAGTGCGTGCGCTCCCGGAAGACGATCGCGCTCCGCAGCTGATCGAGGGTGCGGCGGAACGCGTCGGGCAGACCCGGTACGAAGCGGATCCCGCGGGCGACCTCCTCGAGCGTCGCCCGGTAGCGCGCGAGCCCGGCCTCCTCGGACGGCGGCTTTGTGGCGTCGAGCAGGCCGCGCAGCAGCCCCCACAGGGGCGCGGGATCCTGGCGCCACGTCGGCGCCGAGAGGTAGAGCCCCGTGGTCTCCCGGTGCCCGTGCTCGTCCAGGAACGCCTCGACCTCGGTCAGGTAAGCCCGGCCGGCCTCCGATTCGCGGAGGGCCTCGGGGCGCCCCTCCCGGATCGCGCCGGCGAGCTCCGGCCCGGCGCTCGCCGCCCGGCGCGCGAGGTGGAAGAGCGCCAGGTTGACGTCGGACGTCCGGGTGTGCAGGCCCGCGACGAGGTCGCTCATGGCGGCCGCTGCCCGCTTCGGTCCCACGGCGAGGGTGACCGGAACGCGGAGGGCGATCGCGGCCAGCTGGCTGGCGCTCCTCTCGAACCGCTCGCCCAGGACCGCGGTCGTGGTCTCCCCGATCCGGTCGGCGCGGCGGAGGAGCGCGGCGTCGTCCAGCGCGCCGAGATCGACCGGCGCGCAGGCCTCCTGGAGCCGCTTGAACCCGTCGCTCTCCCACCACGCCATCGCGTCGTAGCGCAGGCTGGCCGCGACCTTCTGCGGCAGCCGGAGCAAGCGGAGGGTGGGTCGCATCTGCGGAGGGACGAAGACCGGGCGCCACACCTGGTCGACCCACGCGCGCTCCTCGGCCTCGTCCACGTCGACCCCCAGGAAGCGCACCATGCGCACGAGCGCGGGGAGCGTCACCCGGAAGCTCCATTGATCGAGCGGCCTCGGGGCGATGGGAAACCGGTCGTTGTCGTTGGCCTCGAGCATCTTCCGCTGCATGCGGTTGAGCTGCGGGGGCGGGGGGAGGGGCTCGATCTCGGCCGTGCCGAGCGTGGTGATCGGGCGCGACTGGAGGAGGTGAATGGAGCCCCCGACGAAGGCGAACTCCACGTCCTGCGGGCAGCCGAAGTGGGCCTCGAGGCGGAGCCCGATGCGGCCCAGCTCGAGCACCAGGGCGTCGCTCGGCGCGGGGCGGCCGGCTTCCCGGCGGTCGCGGTCGTCGATCGCGAGGTCGTCCGTCGCGGGGCGCGCGGCCCCGTTCGGCCTGTCCGAGCCGGGCGCCGCGGCTCCGGCGAACGGCGCGCGCCGCAGGCGGTACACATCGCCGGTCGTGTGCCCTGACACAACGGCCTCGCCGAGGCCCGGGGCGACCTCCAGGAGCATGCGGTCGGCGCGCTGGGCCACCGGATCGACGGTGAACAGGACGCCGGCGAACTCGGCCGGCACCATGCGCTGCACCACCACGGCGATGTGGACCCCCAGGTGATCGATGCCGCGCGCCGCCCGGTAGCCGAGGGCCCGCGGGCTCCAGAGGGACGCCCAGCACCGCCGCAGCGCGAGGAGCAGCTCGTCCTCTCCCGCCACGTCGAGGTACGTCTCGTGCTGGCCCGCGAACGACGCGTCGGCGAGGTCCTCCGCCGTCGCCGAGGAGCGAACGGCGACCGACGGCGCGCCGAGCTCGCGGTACGCGTCTCGGACCGCGCTCTCCATCCCGGGCAGCATCGCGCCCCGCTCGAAGAGCGCCGCGGCCTCCGAGGCGGCCGCGTCCCAGCCGCCCGCGGCGAGGTGCGCCGAGAGGCGCTCGGCGAGCCCCCATGCGCGCGCCTGTTCCGCGTACGCGCCAGCGCTCACGACGAACCCGGGCGGCACGGCCAGCCCGAGCCGGAGCAGCTCACCGAGGTTGGCACCCTTGCCGCCCGCCGTGGCGAGGTCGGCTCGGGACAGCTGGCTCAAGCGATGAACAAGCATCAGGCGTCTCCTACGGCCAAGAAAGGTTGCTTCGCCTGCGTCCCGAGCTCCCCGGCGTTCGCCCGCCCTCCGGGCAGCGCCTCGCTCGATCCGCCAGCGTCAGCGTCGATTGTCACCTGGAAGTCATTGTGACGTCACGCAGTAAGTACGACGCGGTCCATCGAACGCTCGCGCCGGCCGCGCCGGCCGGGGACACGGCCGCGTCGACACCCGCATTGCCGCGCAGTTTGGGCAAACCCTCGCTCACGTGAGCAACGCTCTGCTCGATCCGGACGGCCTGGACACCGCGGCAGCGCGCGCAGGCCGCGAAACGCGCGTGGCGCGGCTCCTGCTAAGGGGACCACGCGCCCGCTGCCCCGCGAAGGTGGCCTCGATGAGGTCTCATCGCGGGGCGGCGAGGCGACATGGGAGGAACATCATGAACGTTCAGGGTCGTATCAAGAGCCATCGGTTCGCCTCGTTCGTCTGGCTCGCGCTCTCGATGAGCCCGCTCGCCGCGGGCTGTCAGCTGGAGGTGGCCGACGGCGCCTCCGAAGTGGTCGACGCCGAGTCGCAGGAGGTGAGGGCCGGCGGCGGGGGCGAGGGGCGCGTCTGCGGCGGCCTCGCCGGCCTCGCCTGCAAGCCCGGCCTCTTCTGCGACTACGCGCCCGAGGCCATGTGCGGCGCGGCCGATCAGACGGGCGTCTGCACGCCCATCCCGGAGCTGTGCACGAAGGAGTACAGGCCGGTCTGCGGCTGCGACGACAAGACGTACAGCAACGCGTGCGTGGCGAACTCGGCGGGCGTGCCTGTCGCGTCGCCCGGCGCGTGCGCGCCGCTCCCGTGAGCGAGCGCCTCGGGGGCCTGCAGCGCCGCGTCCCCCGGGGCGTCGATTCGACAGCTCCCGCCGCTCTCCTGCGTCGATGTCGTCCTGTCTTGCTCTCCTCGGGGAGCGCCGGACGGGCCTGCGCGATCGACGCGGGAGGGCGTGCGGCGAGCGCCCGCGCCGCCCTCCGTCAGGGTGGAATGTTCCACCATCGTCTCGTGTGGAATGATCCGCCCTGACTGCGTCTGAACCGCTTCACATTGGGCCTCGGCGTGGATTTCGTCACACGATCGATGCACTGTTGACATAAGATCGCCTCGGACCGCCGAAGCTGAGGAGCGATCAATGAACTTACGAAATCTGCATTATCTGTTGCCTTTCGCCGTGTTGGCAGCCGCGCCCCTTGTGGGCTGCGGCGGTTCCGACGATCCCGGTGCGACCGGGACGAGCGGCGGCACAGGCGGGGGCGGTTCTGGCGCGGGCGGGAACGGCGCCGGCGCGGGCGGGAACGGCGCCGGCGCGGGCGGGAACGGCACCGGCGCGGGCGGCGCAGGGCAGGGCGGCGACGCGGGCGGTACCCCCAAGGAGGCGCCCGATTACGCCGCCGCATTCCCGCAAGACCAGGTTCCCCGCATCGACATCACCATCGCGCCCGAGAAGTGGCAGGAGATGGTCGATGACATCACGTCGATGATCGGCGAGTTCGGCGCGCAGGCCGGGGGGCCCGGCGGTTTCGAGCCGCCGCAGGAGTGGGTCGACGCCTGCAACGGGCTCGTGGTCGGCGACGACTGCACGATCGACCTCTTCGGCACCGACACCGAGGGGACGTGCTCGGAGCTCCCCGGCGGCCTGACGTGCCAGCCAAAGCCGCAGGAGCCCGGCGAATTCGAGCCGCCGCAGGACTGGATCGACGCCTGCGACGGGCTCGCGGCGGCCGACGCCTGCTCGATCGACCTCTTCGGCACCGCCACCGAGGGCACGTGTACGGAGCAAGAAGTCGGCCTGGCCTGCATGCCGGCGGGCCCGGGCGGGCCGGGCGGCGGCGATCCCGGGCTCATCAGCAGCGTCGACCATTTCCCGCGCTCGCCGCTGTACGTCGAGTGCGACGTCGCCACCGAGGACCGGCAGTGGCAGCACGTCGGTATCCGCTTCAGGGGCAACGTCAGCCTGCTCCTGCCCTGGATGACGGGTGTCTGGAAGCTGCCGCTGCGCCTCAATTTCGACAGGTTCGAGGACACCTACCCCGAGATCAACAACCAGCGCTTCTACGGGTTCGACGGGCTGGCGTTCACCAGCAGCTACCTGGATCCGTCGCTCCTGCGCGAGAAGCTCGGCACCGACATCTTCTCCAAGGCGGGGATCCCGGCGCCCGCGACAGCGTTCTACCGGGTCTTCATCGATCACGGGGAGGGGCCGGTTTACTTCGGGCTGTACACCGGGATCGAGGTCCCGTCGGACGACTCGTTCCTCGACACGCATTTCGGCGGCCACAAGGGCAACCTCTACAAGCCCGACGGCACCGGCGCGCGGTGGGAGACCTGGGATCCCGACTCCCTCATCAAGGAGAACCACGAGGAAGAGGCCGATTTCTCGGACGCGCGCGCGCTGTTCGACGCGCTGCACGCCGACAGGACCGACGCCGCCGCCTGGCGCGCGGGGCTCGAGGCGCGCCTCGACGTCGACGGCTTCCTGCACTGGATGGCGCTGAACGCGGTGATCGAGGACTGGGACGTGTACGGCCGCCTGCCGCACAACTACTACATGTACTCGGACCCGAACAAGAACGGGCAATTCGCGTGGATCCCGTGGGACCACACCTTCGCTTGGACGGACCCCGACTCCGCGGGCGCGAACGTCGGTCTGAAGGCGCTGCCCCTCTCGATGGACGAGGTGAGCGAGCACTGGCCGCTCATCCGCTTCCTTCTCGACGATCCGGCCTACCTCGAGGTCTACCGCGGCTACGTGAAGCAGGCCGCGGAGGAGGAGTACGAGCCGGCCAAGGCCGAGGCGTGGTTCAGGGCGGCGCACGAGCTGATCGCGCCGTACGTCGTCGGGCCCGAGGGCGAGATCGAGGGGCACACGCACCTCGCGTCGCCCGCGGCCTTCGACGACGGCCTCGCCACGCTGATCGCTCACGCCAAGGAGCGTCCGGCGGACGTGGCTGCCTACCTCGCGCAGTGACGCCCCGGGGGCGGATCCGGGGTCAGCCTCAGGGCGTGCTCGCCGGATCCGCCGGATCGGTCTCCGCGTCTTCCTCGTCGCCGTCGAGCGCTCCATCTCCGTCGCGGTCGATCGCCATCCGCACCCCCGAGCCGGGCGGCGCGCACGTATAGGTCAGCGGGCTCCCCGCGGTCGCGCGCTGGCGCAGCGCCGCGTCGCTGATCGCCGCCTGCGCCGCCCTGCTCCGGCGGAACGTGCCGTCGCCCTGGTAGAGGAAGCCCACCTCCTCCTGGCGCACGCGGCGCTTCACCACGAGATCGCACTCGCCCGCGCCGGCGCGCGCGATCAGGAGATCCACGCGCTGCCCGGCCGCCGTGTCGCCGGCGCCGGCGAGCGTCGCCTGCTGGCCCACGATGGGCGCCAGGTTTGTGTCGAAGGCGTGCAGAAACGAGGTCACCTGCCGGCGCAGCACGTCGCCTGGCTCGCCCGGAGGGAAGCCGGCGATCCCGGGGGCCTCGTTGAAGCCGGCCTGATCGTCGAAGCGGAAGACCGTATCCACCGCCCCGTCGTGGGCGACGCCGAACCCGCGGATCTGATCGCCCATGAACTGGTGATCTCGGTTGTTGAAGCGGGGGTTCTGCACCATGCCGAACATGCCCACCTTCTGATAGACGTTGCGCAGCTGGGCGACCTTGAAGCTCTGGAAGATGAAGTCGAACGTGTAGCGCCCGTCGGTCCCGAAGAAGCCGGGGAAGGGAACTCCATGCTCGGCGTTCCCCGCGGGATCGAGCACATGGCACGTGCTGCACGCGCCGCCCGGCTCGGTGAAGAAGGCCTTGCCCGCCGCCTGGTCGGGGGTGAGCGTGTTGTCCAGCGAGCGAATGGGGTTGGGCGGATACATCACCTGGAGGATGAAGTCGGTGAACGCCTGCATGTCCGCCCCGGAGATGGGCGCGCTCCGCCCGAGCAGGCCGACGAAGGCGACATTGAACTTCTTGAACGCGGCGTCCTCGTCGAAGGTGCCGCTGTCCGGCTGCGCGCTCGGCGCGTCGTTCCCGCCGGTGCGGTCTCCCCGCCAGTGCATCGGACCGTGGTTGGCCATCCCGCGCAGGCTCTGCGTCGTCATCGGCCCCTTGAGGGCGGCGAACTCGGCGGGCTGACCGAAGAGCGCTGGATCGAGCACGAAGGGCCCTGGCATCGGCGTGGTGACCGCGTCGGGGTCGCCGAGGTCCCACGCCAGGCTGTCGACGTCGCCGTCGACATGGCAGCTCGCGCAGGCCGAGTCACCGTGGCTCGACGAGAACGAGGCGTCGTAGAGGAAGCGCCGGCCGCTGACCACGCTCTCCGGCTCGGGGCTGTACATGGGCACGTGCGCGATCTCGGCCCGGTCCTTTGTGTCGATGATCGAGATGGAGTTGTCGAAGCGCGTGAGGACGTAGAGCTGCTTGCGCGCCTCGTCCAGCACCACGCCGGTCGGCCCGCCGCCGGAGACCGGGATCTGGCGGGAGAGCTTGGGCACGAAGGTGTCGGCCTCGAGCGCCGCGGTCGAGAAGACGCCGATCTTGTCCGAGCCGAGCGCGGCGACGTAGAGCTTCTTTCCGTTCCCCGAGACGGCCATGCCCTGGGGCAGCGCGAGGCTCTTCCCGTTCTCGGCGCTCGGGATCGGGGCGCAGCACGTGTTGTAGTCGATGTGCTTGTTCAGGTGCCGTGGGGCCACGCCGCCCGTCGCCGGATCGAGCACCGTGATGCGGTTGTGGTTGAAGCGGCCGCGCACGCTGTGGCCGGCGAAGACGCCGGCGCCCTCGAAGCGCTGCTCGTTGAACGCCTCGGTGTTGGCCACGTAGACGCGCCCGTTCACCGGGTTGACGGCCATGTTGTAGAGGACCGTGCCGACGCCCTGGAAGGCGCCCCCGGCGCCCGCGACCGGCGCGGGCGGGTCGGCCATGGCGTCGAGGACGAAGACGTCCTTGTCGGGCAGCGCGAAGTTCACCTTGTCGTCCCAGGTTCGATTCAGCTCGTCCACCCAGTGCTGGCCGTCGAATTTGACGATGAGGGGGGCTGACGGCTGCGCGGCGCTGGCGGCGTTGGTCGTCGGCGGGGGCAGGCCGTGGCCCAGGTTCACCAGGTTGGTCTCCACCACGGTGGTGCGGTTGCCGGAGTGGAAGGCCGCCGCGTAGACGCGCGCGCCGTCGGGCGTGGCGGCGAGCGCGCGCGGCGTGTCGCTGAAGAGGGTGATGACGGTCAGCGGCGCGGGGCTCGGGCTCGCCGCGGAGAAGACCCAGACGTCGGCGCGGCCCACGCCCGGCGTGGTGAGCGCCGGATCCACAGGGCTGTTCTGGCCGCGGTGCGCGGTGGTGATGAAGGCGCGGCCCTTGCCGGCGCCGGCGAAGACGATGTCGCGAGGCTCGTCGCCGACGAGCAGGGTGCGCACCACGCGGGCCTTCCTGGGCCTCGAGACGTCGACGACGCTCACGCTGTCGGAGAGGTGGTTGACGACCCAGACCTCGTCGTCGCTGCGGGCCGCGACCGCGACGGGCTCCAGGCCGACGGCGACCGAGCCGCGGTGCACGAGGCTGCCCCGCCTGACCGTGAAGATCTCCAGCCGGTTATCCGGCGTGTTGACGGCGAAGAGCGTCGATCCGTCGGGCGAGAGGGCGAGAGGGCGGACCTGGCCGCTCTCGAAGAGGGTGTAAGGCCGGGGGGCGGTGAGCGCGCTCGGGGCGCTCGCCGTCGCGGGGGATTCGTCGACTACCGGGCTTTCTTCGACCCACGTGCCGTTGTCGCCGCAGGCGGCGATGGCGAGCGCCGGGAGCGACAGGAAAACGAGCTTCATCATGGACACCTCGGAGGCTGAAGGAACATTCAATGATGACATAAATGTGCATCCTCCGATCAAGTGCGAAGTGTAGAATTATGATGAGGTTGTTTGATAAGACACTTTTCTAGGGTGAGAGCCCCTCGTGGGAGGAGCGCTCCATGAGGCGCTACAGGTCTTCGATGGTAGGGGTATGACCCACAGCAACGACGCAGACGGCGCAGTCGGCGCAGTCGGCGCAGTCGGGAAGACGTCTTGTCGCCGTGGTGAGGGAGCGCGCGTCTCTTCGACGGTGCGCATCGCGCGCCGGGGGCGCGGCCTTCGCCGCCGGTTTCAATGGATGGTGAGATCTCGCGCCTCGGGTCGGGCAGCGAGGATCAAGCCGCGGCGCGCCTGGCCGGGCGACGCATCAGCGTGAGGGCGACGTAGACCACGAACGAGATCGCAAAGCCCGAGAACCACGCGTAATGGTAGAACTCCATCCATGCGCCGGGGACCGTCACGACGTGGATGGTGCCGAGGAAGCCAGGCAAGTTGGGCAGGATCCCGGCGACGAGGGCGACGATCGCGATGGGGTTCCACCCGTGCGTGTACCAGTAGGGCCCCTCCCGCCTGTAGAGCTGGACGAGATCGAGCTGGGTCCTCCGGATCACGTAATACTCTGCGATCAGGATCGCGCCGACGGGGCCGAGCAGCGCCGAGTAGCCGACGAGCCAGGTGAAGATGTACCCCGTGGGGTCGCTGACGAGCCGCCAGGGCTGCATCAGGACCCCGATGACGCCGGTGATGAAGCCGCCGGTACGGAAGGAGATCCGCGACGGCCAGAGGTTCGAGAAGTCGTTGGCCGGGCTCACCACGTTCGCGGCGATGTTTGTCGCCAGGTTGGCGATGCTGAGCGCCGCGAGCGAGACGATCAAGACGATGGGGCTCTCGAAGCGAGCGAGCAGGACGACCGGGTCCCAGAGGGTCTCGCCGTAGATGACGACCGTGGCGGAGGTGACGGCGACGCCGATGAACGAGAAGAACGCCATGGTGGGCGGCAGGCCGATGGCCTGCCCGAGGGCCTGATCGCGCTGGGAGTGCGCGTAGCGCGTGAAGTCGGGAATGTTGAGCGCCAGGGTAGACCAGAAGCCGACCATCCCTGTCAGCGCAGGGAGGAAGAAGCTCCAGAGCTGGCCCTCCTTGGGTTGCCCCGCCGCGAAGGCCGACGGCTTCTCGAGCATGGGGCCGAACCCGCCGGCGCGGTTGTAGGCCCAGAGGAGCAGCAAGAGGCCGAGGCCGACGAGCAGGGGCGCCTTGATGTTGAGCAGGATCCGGATCGACTCGATGCCGAGGTGAATGATCCAGAGGTTGATGCCCCAGAACAGCAGGAAGCAGACGAGCTGGGGGGTGTTGATGCCGAGCGGCGTCGCCGGCATCTGCTCGATCGAGGGCATGAAGACCGCGACGATCTTGTAGATGGCCCACCCGCCGAGCCATGTTCCGATCCCGAACCAGCCGCAGGCCACGAGGGCTCGTAGCACCGCCGGCACGTTGGCCCCTCGGACGCCGAAGGCGCTCCGGCAGTAGACGGGAAATGGAATGCCGTACTTCGTGCCCGCGTGCGCGTTGAGGATCATGGGCAGGAGCACGATGATGTTGCCGAGGAGTATCGTGAGCTCGGCCTGCGCCCAGCTCATGCCCTCGGCGATCAGGCCCGAGGCGAGCATGTACGTGGGCGTGCAAGCGCACATGGCTACCCACAGTGCGGCGATGTCCTTCGTCCGCCATTTGCGCTGATCCAGGCGCACGGGGGCGAGGTCTTCGTTGATGTAGCGGGAGTCGAACTCGCCTTCTGTCCCCTGGACGCCGTCGCTGGCTCTTGCGTCGTGAGCAGCGGGGTGCACGTCGGAGCGGGCGGTCGTGTGCGTTTGCGCCATAACCGATGAAGATACCACGCAGGATGGGAGACCGGATACCGGATAGAGGAGAGGTGCAGCGCCGGGCGCCGCGCGTGCTTCCTCGGCGCTTGGGCTCGGCGCTTGGGCTCGGCGCTTGGGCTCGGCGCTTGGGCTCGGCGCTTGGGCTCGGCGCTTGGGCTCGGCGCTTGGGCTCGGCGCTTGGGCTCGGCGCTTGGGCGCCGGGCCGCCTGGAGGCGCCCTCCGGGGCTCTAGCGGGACGGCCGTCGACGATCGGCGGGGCCGCGCCGCAGGGCGAACGCGATCCCCTCCTTCAGGGTCCGAAGCGTCACGATGTCGCCTACACTGACGCCCTGCGCGACAAGCGTCTGCGCGATCCGCGGCTGGATGCCGGTGAGCACCACCTGGGCGCCGAGGAGCCTCACCGCCTTGGCCAGCCGGATCATCGCCTCGGCTACCTGGGAGTCGATGACCCCCACGCCGGTGATATCGAGGACCACCGTCGTGGCGTTGTGCGCGACGACCCCGTGGAGGAGGGTCTCGAGCGCCGCCGTGGCGCGGGCGCTGTCGAGGAAGCCGATCAGCGGCATCGCGATCACCTGATCCGCCACCGGCATGAGTGGGGCCGACAGCTCGCGAACCATCTGTTCGAGCCTCATCGTCTTCTCCGCCACGCGCAGCTCGAGCTCGGCGTTGAGGCGCTTCACCTCGTCCTCCGCCTCCCGGCGATCGGTGACGTCGACGCCGATCGCCTGGAACTCGGCGTGCGTCCCCCCCTCGCCGAGCGGGGCGCGGTTGGTCCAGTGCATCCAGCGGATCGAGCCGTCGGGGCGCACGACCCGGTGCTCGGTATGGACGATCGGGTTCCCGGGGCCGAGCTTCGCGAACTGCTGATCGAGGAGCCGCTGGTCCTCGTCAGGGACGAGCGGCGTGAAGTGATGGCCGACCAGCTCCTCCCGCGTCTTGTCGAAGTACCGGCAGTACACGTCGTTGACGAAGGTCAGCGTGCCATCCATCCGGAAGCGGCAAATGAGCTCGGTCTGGTCCTCGACGATGCCCCGGTAACGGGCCTCGCTCTCCCGCAGGGCGACCTCCACTCGCTGCTTCTCGGCGAGCTCCTGCTCGAGCTCGGCATTGCGCCGGCGGAGCCTCTCCAGCTCCGCCTCTGCTGTGGTGCCAGTTCTCGCATCGCCCTGGTTCATGATCCCCGTGGCCCTTCGAAGCGCCGACGGACAGCGGCGCGTTCTCCGCCAGCCTACCAAACTGACGGCCGTCCTGGGCGAACTTCGGCCGCCGGCTCGTTGCGCGCAGCGTCGCCGATCGCCCCGCACGACGCCGCTCGGTTGGCGCACCCGAGCGCACCGTTGCGCAGCATCGTGGTTGAAGGCGGTGCCGGTGTTACTGCCAGTCGGGACCCCTTCGTGAAGGCAGATGGGCTGGCTGGGGACGAGGGGACGCCTCGGGGGAAAAGCGGTCGCCGTAGCGCATCAACTCGACGAGAGCGCGGGGAGGATCTCGGCGAGGCGCTCGAACGTCTCGCGCATGCCGGCCTCCATGCCCGACTGCAGGTGCGCGTCGCGATCGGCCTGGGACTGGTAGACGATCCTGCTCGTCAGCGTCGTCTTCCCGTCGTGCTCGTCGTACGTCGCCGTCGCGAGCATCTCGTGGCCCGGCCCCAGCGGCTCGTAGTTCTCGGTGCACACGACCCGCTCCGGCCGCACGATCTCGCGGTACACGCCCGTGAACCCGTGCTCGCTCCCGTCGGGCGCGCGCAGGACGTAGCGCCATCGGCCACCCACGCGCAGGTCGATCTCGCAGACCGACATCGTGAGGACCCTGAGGCCGTACCAGCGCTTCACGTGCTCTGGCGTCGTCATCGCGTCGAACACGATGCGCCGCGGCGCAGCGAACGTGCGCGTGATGACGATCTCGCGATCCGACCTGACTTCCAGATTCGTCGTATCCACCTTCACCTCTTCTCTTCGTTGCGCTGGATCTCGGCCAGCAAGTCGTCGAGCTGCTCGAAGCGCGCGCCCCAGATGTCCCGGAAGCGCTCGAGCCACTCGCTGAGCTCGCGCAGCGGCGCCGCGCGCAGCCCGTAGATGCGCTGTTGCGCGCGCGGCCGGACGTCGACGAGCCCGGCGTCCCGGAGGACGCGCAGGTGCTTCGACACTTGAGGCTGCGCGAGCGGCAGGCGGTCGCAGATCTCGCCGACCGGCCGGGGCCCGGCGCGAAGCAGCTCCACGATGCGCAAGCGGGTCGGATCTGCGAGCGCCGCAAACGTTTCGAGCATCGTGCGGATGATATTCCTCGATCGATATATACTTGTAAAGGAATATAACCGTCAGGTGCTGGAGCCTACGCTTTACGCTGTATGACCTGTTGACGTTTGACCAATTTTAAAATCTGGTCATGATTCGAGCAACGGAGGGCGCTGGTGGCCGACGGAGATTTCTCGAAGCAGCGGCAGCGGGCCGAGCGGATCCTGGATGCAGCGGCGGAGCTTGTGCTCCGCTGGGGGTACAAGCGCGTCACCATCGACGAGGTCGCCAGGCGGGCGAACATCGGCAAGGGGACGGTCTACCTGCACTGGAAGACGCGCGAGGCGCTCTTCCTCGCGGTGCTCGCGCGCGACGCCCTGAGGATGTTCGACAGGTTCGCCGCGGCCATGCGCGAGGATCCGGCGGAGCTCCTGCTTCACCGCGTGATGCGGAGGAGGCTCCTCTTGCTGGAGGAGTTTCCGCTGCTGCAAGCGCTGTTCACCCGTGACACCGAGGTGCTCGGCAACCTCGTCAGCGAGAGCACGGCGCGGCCGCTCCAGGCCCACAAGTTCGCTTATCTACGCGAGTACTGCGGGCTCCTGCGGTCGCACGGCCTGCTGCGCGCCGACGTGGATCTGGGCGCCCAGCTCTATGCGATCAACGCGGCGGTGCTCGGCTTCTACCTGCTCGATCCGCTGCTGCCGGCCGAGGAGAGGCAGCCGATCGAGGAGAGGGCCGAGATGGTCGCCACGATGGTGCGCAGGGCCTTCGAGCCCCCCGATCCCCCCGACCTCGACGTCCTGCGCGCGCTCGCGCCCGGGATCATCGACCGATTCGAGCAGCTACGCGCTCACTACGTGCAGTTCTCACAAGGCAACACCACCTCAACGCGGGAGAGCCCCGAGGAGTGATCCGATATGAGCACGACCGACGTGACCCCCCAGCCGAGCCAGCCCACCCTGGACGCCTTTCTGACGTGGCTGCGCAATGCGCGGGAGGTGAGCCCGGTTCTTCACGACGAGAAGCAGCGCACCTGGCAGCTCTTCGGCCACGCGGAGATCCTCCGCGTGCTGTCCGATCCGGCGACGTTCTCGTCGGACATGTCCCGGTTCATCCCGCCGCAGGCCGACTTCGCGCTGTTCTCCAGGGGCAACTTCGCCCGGATGGACCCGCCGAAGCACCGGAAGCTCCGTGATCTGGTCAGCCAGGCGTTCACGCCGCGCGTGGTGTCCGGGCTCGGGCCGCGGATCGCGACGGTCACGAGCGAGCTGCTCGCCAGCGTCGGCGACGCCGAGCGCTTCGATCTGGTCGGGAGCCTGGCCCATCCGCTGCCGGTGATCGTCATCGCCGAGCTGCTCGGCATCCCGGCCGAAGACCGGGACGCCTTCCGGACCTGGGCGGACACGATGCTGTCGAGGGAGAGCGAGGGCCCGGGCACCCTGCCGGACCAGGCCACCATGAACCGCTTCGGGCCGGTCCTCGGCGAGATGAACCGCTACCTCCTCTCGCACATCCAGCAGCGCCGCGAGCGCCCCACGGACGACCTCATCGGCCAGCTGGTGGGCGCCGAGGTCGAGGGGCACCGCCTGGAAGACGAGGAGATCGTCGGCTTCGTCGGCCTGCTGCTCATCGCCGGGCACATCACCACGACCGCGCTGCTCGGGAACGCGATCCTCTGCCTCGACGAGCACCCCGCCGCCGCGGCGGAGCTCCGGGCCGACCCGGCGCGGCTCCCGGCGGCCATCGAGGAGGTGCTCCGCTACCGCGCGCCGTTCCCGCGGCTCGCCCGGCGGACAACGCGAGAGGTGGAGCTCGGCGGGCAGCGGATCCCCGCCGATCAGCTGCTCATGCTGTGGATCGCCTCGGCCAACAGGGACAGCGCCCATTTCCGGGACCCCGACACGTTCGATATCCACCGCAAGCCCAACCAGCACCTGAGCTTCGGGCACAGCATCCACTTCTGCCTCGGCGCCCCGCTGGCCAGGCTCGAGGCCAAGATCGCCCTGGAGATCCTGCTCGATCGGTACCGGAACATCGCGGTGGCCCGCGAGGATCGGTGCGAGTTCCACAACCCGTGGATGATGATCAGCGCCAGGCGACTTCCGGTGGACGTCCAGCGAAGCTCGCACTGACGAGGGAGCCAGCGCGCGCCGGCCGGGGGGGTTTGAACCCACCTCCCCGCCGGCCCCGCATCGCCTGGACGCCCCTACAGCACGAGCTCCGCCCTGGAGGTCGAGTCCTCCAGATCGCGGGTGATCCGGAAACCGAGCTTCTGCGCCACGCGCTGCATCTCCGTGTTCTCGGCCAGGATATCGGCGCTGATGCGGGAGAGCCCCTCGTCGCGGGCGATCTGGACGAGGAGGCTCAGGAGCCGCGACCCGAGCCCCTGTCTCTGGTGCTCGTCGCTGATCAGCAAGGCGAACTCGGAGTCGTTGGTGCCCGGCAGCTTGCTCAGCCGGCCGACGCCGATGATCTCGCGATCGGCGCCGCCCGCGGGCGGCTTCTCGACGACGAGCGCCATCTCACGGTCATAGTCCGCGAAGCAGACGCGCGTCAGCCGCTCGTGCGCGGTGCGCAGGTCGAGCTGCATGGGGTAGAAATACCGGAGCCGCACGGTGCGCTCGGAGAGCTTCTGGTGGAACTTCACCATCAGCGGCTCGTCCTCGGGGCGGATCGGGCGGATCGTGAACGCCTGCCCGTCCTTGCCCTTCAGCTCCGTCACGTACTGCGTCGGATACTCGCGGATCGCCGACGTGGGGAGCGCCGACTCGGGCGTGTCCGCCGGGTGCAGGACGACGCGCGCGTCGAGGGCGATCGCCTGCTCGGCGCTCACGGCCAGCGGGTTGATGTCGATCTCGCGGATCCATCGCTGCTCGACCACCATCTGCGAGAACCGCACGAGCAGGTGCTCCAGCGCCCCGAGGTCCACCGGCGCGCGGCCGCGCACGCCCTGGAGGGCGCGGTAGATCTTTGTCTGCTCCATCATGCGCCGGGCCAGCGTCGCGTTGAGCGGCGGCAGGCCGAGCGCGCGGTCCTTGAAGACCTCGACGAGCTGACCGCCGGCCCCGAACAGGAGCACCGGGCCGAACTGCGGATCGATCGAGCTGCCGAGGATGATCTCGTAGGCGTCCTTCAGGGCGATCATCGGCTGGACGGTCACGCCCTGGAAGTGCTGCGCGCCGGCCTTCTGCGCGACGCTCACGTGGATCTCGGCGAACGCCCGGCGGACGGCGTCGTCGTCGCGCAGGTTGAGCTTCACGCCGCCCACGTCGGTCTTGTGCGTGATCGTCGTGCTGTACAGCTTGAGGACGGCCGGATACCCCATCTGCCTCGCGGTGGCCAAGGCCTCCTCGACGCTCCGGGCGATGGCCGTCTGCACCGTCGGGATGCCGTACGCCGCCATGAGCTGCTTCGACTCGAACTCATCCATCAGCGTCCGGCCCGACGCGCGGACGGCGGCGATGAGCGCCCCGGCCTTCTCGCGATCGACGTTCAGCGCGCGCTCATCCATGCTCGGCGTCTCGTACAGGGCGCGCAGGTTGTACGCGTAGCGGGCCATGGAACAGAACGCGCGCGCGGCGATGTCGGGGTACTCGAACGTCGGGACCCCGGCGCGGTTCAGGATCGATTTGCCCGCCTCCACCTCGACGCCGCCCATCCAGCTGGCCAGGACCGGCTTGCCCTCGACGTGCGCGTGCTTGCGCAGGGCCTCGGCGGTCTCGGTCGATTCGGTCATGTCCTGCGGCGTGAGGATGACGAGCACGCCGTCGTTGTTCGGATCCCTGGCGCAGATCTCCAGGGCCCTGGCGTACCGGTCGGCGCCGGCGTCGCCGAGCACGTCGACCGGGTTGTTGCGGCTCCAGGCGGCGGGGAGGAAGCTGCTCAGCTCGCCCAGGATCTCGGGCGAGATCGGCGCCAGATCGCCGCCGTGGGCGACGAGCGCGTCGGTCGCCAGGACGCCCGGGCCGCCGGCGTTCGTGACGATGCAGAGGCGGTTGCCGCGGGGCCGCGGCTGCTTGGCGAGCGTCTCGGCCATCGAGAACAGGTCCGCGATGTCGTTCACGCGCAGCACGCCCACGCGCCGGAACGCCGCGTCGAGCACCTCGTCCGAGCCGGTGAGCGAGCCGGTGTGCGACGCGGCCGCCTTCGCCGCCGCCTCGCTGCGGCCGGGCTTGATCACGATGATCGGCTTGTTCAGCGCGACCTCGCGGGCGGCCGACAGGAACGAGCGAGCGTCACCGATCGACTCCATGTAGATGAGGATGCTGTTCGTCTTGGGGTCGTTGCCGAGATAATCGATGAGATCGCCCCAGCCGACATCGAGCATCGAGCCGATGCTGACGAACGCGCTGAAGCCGACCTGCTCCTGGAGGCTCCAGTCGAGCACCGCCGTGCAGAGCGCGCCGGACTGGCTGATGAACGCCACCTTGCCGGGCCGCGCCTGCCCCTTCGCGAACGTGGCGTTGAGGCCGCCGATCGGGTTCATGACACCGAGGCAGTTGGGCCCGATGATGCGCATCTTGCCGCGGGCGCGCTCCATGATCTGCTGCTCGAGCTGGACGCCCGGAGGGCCCATCTCCTTGAAGCCGGCGGAGATGATGATGGCGCCGCGGACGCCGGCGTCCACGCACTCGCCGAGGAGGCCCGGCACGCTCGCGGCGGGCGTGACGATGACCGCCAGATCCACCTTGGCCGGAACGGCCGCGATGTTCGGGTACGCCTTGATGCCGAGGACGCTGGACCGCTTGGGGTTCACGGGAAAGACCGTCCCGCCGAACGGGTTGCTGATCAGGTTCCAGAGGAGCGTGCGGCCGACGGCGCCGCTGTTCTCGGTCGCGCCGATGACGGCGACGTTCCGCGGCTTGAAGATCGGGTCGAGGCTCTGAAACTCCTGGCGAAGCACGTCGTGGGCGCGGTCGGTCGTGGGCAGGGAATCAGGCATGACGCTCCTCTGGAGGCTCGCTTGGCGGTCGGTGCTGCGGGGGCTTGTCGGCTCGCCGCCCGGCGGCGACGGCGGCTGTCATGCCACGGGGCCGAGCCGGACGCACTGGACGTCTCCTGAACGATGATCGATGCAGTTTCCGTGCCTCAGGAGCGGTTCTGTTCGGCTGGCGGGCTCGGCCATCGAGCTGCCGTGGACTCGCCATCTCGACGGTCCGCGCTGGCCGTCAGACCGCCGATCAGGGGCGGTTCGTGGAGCCGTGGAGTCGAATGCCGCTCGATGGCTCCTCTCTCCCTCACACCTGGCTCATGCCCTGTCGCCCGCGCCGCTCCGAGATCAGGAGCGAGACGGAATCAAGGATGCGCTCCACGCCGAAGCGAAACGCGTGCTCCGGGCTCGACGCCCCCTGGTACGCTTCGCCCGCCGATTGCCCGACGCGCGTCGCCACGGGGAACCGCCTCGCGTCGATGACCTTGTCGAGCAGCGGGGCGGTGGCGACCCACCACTCCACGTCCGTCATGCCGCTCTCCTGCCGGGTGCGCCTCGCGCTCGCCTGCGCTCGCGCCGTGCCCTCGACGTGCGTGAGGAGGAGGGTGAGCACCGAATCCATCTCCACGTCGGTGAGGCCCAGGCCGTCGAGCGGCCGCAGCTCGGCCTCGTACTTGAGCGAGGCGTTCGGGCCGATCACGGGGCGCCCCTTGACGAGCTCGAGCAGCCATGGGTGCTTCTGGTAGAGCTCCCAGTTGCGCGCGGCGATGGTCTCGAGCGACCCGCGCCACCCCCCCGGCTGCCGCGAGGGCGCGTCGACATCGTCGTAGAGGTCGCCGAAGACTGTGTCGACCATGAGATCGGTCAGCTCGGCCTTGCCGGGAACATGTGTGTAGAGCGACATGGTCCCGACCTTCAGCTGGTCCGCGAGGTGCCGCATGGAGACGGCCTCCAGCCCCTGCGCGTCGGCGAGCTCGATCGCCGCCGACACGATGGCGCGCACCGTCAGCCCGGACCGCCCGGGCTTCCCGTGAGAGCCCCAGAGCAGCGCGAGGCTCTTCGCCGGGTCGGCCGCGCGCCGCTCGCCCTCGCGCTGCACGCGCTTTCTGGCCGGCTTCGTGGGGCCCTTCGTCATCGCGTCGCCCCTGGAATCTCGGGCTCGACAGCGACCTGCCCAGCCGTACCGTGTATGGTACGCATCACGGAACGCCGCATCTGGGGAGTATGGGCGGGAGCGAAGCAGCGCGTCAACGCAAGACGTCGCTGCCGGGCCAGCCTCCATCACGGGGCAGTCCCTGGCCGGAGAGGCCTGCGTGCCGCCGCGCCACCGCGCCACCGCGCCGCCGCGCCGACGCGCCGCCCGTCGCCGGAGCCACCGGGCCGCTGCGTGTCACGCGCGGCTTCCCGTGCCCGGCCAGCGGGTGTAATAGCGGGGTGTGCCTTGCCTCGTTCCTGCCCAGCGCCCTCTCGCCATCGCTCGCTGCGCCTTCAGGGACGATCCCGGCGGCGGCTCCGGTCCGAGCGGCGCGGGCGCAGCCGGCGGCGGCACCGGGACGGGGGCAGGCGGCGGAGGGGAGGGGACGACAGAATGATTCGACGATGTCAAGAGCGAATCACCGCGCCCGCCGCAGACGACAGGAGATCCGTTGTGCGGTCCGCTCACCCTCCCGGAAGAGCGATGAGCCATCGATAACCTCTCCACGTCTCGAAGGGCCGCCTCCGGTCCACCGCCTGCGGTGGCTGGCATCACGAGCTTGGGAGTGGCGAGCACGTGAGAGACAGGGAAGGCAGGCAGTGCCGGCCGCGAGCCGAGCCGCGCAGATCTCGGCGATCTGCCGCCCCGGCGGGCGTTCTTACGCGTCGTCGATGATGCCAGCGCGATGAGGGTTGCGTTGCTTACATCCTCCTCCGATAGCGTCGATTGTGAGATCAGGTCGGCCCTTCATGGGAATAGGTACGACGCCTAGATTTCATCAGATTCGTTTGGTTACTTACGGGCTCGAAGGTCGTCATGGTTGGAAGAATTTTCCAGCCGTGGTCGACGGGTCCGCGGCTCCGTCGATTCAACACGAACCGGACCACTGCAGGCGCACGCCTTCGAGGGACATCGGTCATTGCACACGAGCAGCCTGCCTCAGCGCCGGATGACACGGCCGGCGCCGGACGCGGGCGAGCCGACCACACCGGTCAGCCGCATCAACGAGGAAAACACCGTTATGAGCTATGCACGAATGGGCATCAGAGAGGGTCGAATCGGACCCTCGCTACTCTGCTTGTTGCTTCCCCTGTCGCTCGCCACGCTGACCGGCTGCGGGTCGGACGGCGCGAACGGCGGGCCGGGCGAGCAAGGTCCGCCGGGGGAGCAGGGGGAGCCGGGGGAGCCGGGGGAGCAGGGGCCGCCGGGAGAGAACGGCGGGTCGGACGAGCCCGACCTGCCGGCAGGTGCGGCCGGCCCGGGCAAGTACGTCTCGAGCGAGGGTGGAGCGGATCGTTTTCCCCTGGCCGTGAACGGCAAGGTGGCTCCGCTGGTGGTCAGCTCCACCGATTACGACGGTGTGATCCGCGTCGTGAACGACCTGGCGGCGGACATCCAGCGGGTGACCGGCGCCGCGGCGACGGTCGTTCCGGATGAGATCCCGGAGTCGGCGACCGAGGTGGTCCTGATCGGCACGCTGGGCAAGAGCCCGCTCATCGATCAGCTGGAGGAGGAGGGGAAGCTCGACGTCTCGGGTGTGACCGGGAAGTGGGAGACCTTCGTCACGCAGATCGTCGAGGACCCGGTGGAGGGCGTGGAGCGGGCGCTCGTGATCGCGGGCAGCGATCAGCGCGGCGCCATCTTCGGCGCGTACGACCTCTCCGCGCAGATCGGCGTGTCGCCGCTGTACTGGTGGGACGACGTCCCGCCCCAGAGGAAGCACGCGCTGTACGTGCTGCCCGGGCTTCACACGCAGGGTGAGCCCGCCGTGAGGTTTCGCGGCTTCTTCATCAACGACGAGAACCCGGCGACAGGCAACTGGGCAGCCAAGATGTTCGGCCCGGGCAAGGCGCCGAATCAGCCGGGTGGGCTCAACCATTTCTACTGGGAGAAGGTCTTCGAGGCCGCGCTCCGGATGAAGGCGAACTACATCTGGCCCGCCGTGTGGGGCCGGGCGTTCGGCGAGGACGACCCCGACAACCACAAGACGGCCACGCGCTACGGCATCGTGATGGGGACCTCGCACGAGGCCCCGATGATGCAGGGCATCGAGGAGTGGAATCGCCACGTCGTCCCCGAGGTGAAGGACGCGAGCGGCAACGTCGTCACGCCGAAGACGGACCCCTACGGCGGCACCGGCGACTGGCGCTTCTCGGTCAACGCCGAGGCGCTGAAGAAGCACTGGACCAAGGGCATCCAGCGGATGGTCGACGAGAAGATCGAGGGCGTCGTGACGCTCGGCATGCGCGGCCCGGGCGACGTCAGCCTGGCCCCGGAGGACGGCATCCCGCTGATGGAGTCGATCGTCGCCGCCCAGCGGGAGATCCTTGAAACCGTGACCGGCGAGGACGCGGAGACCATCCCGCAGGTCTGGACGCTCTACAAGGAGATCCAGGGCTACTGGGACGCGGGCATCCGCGTGCCGGATGACGTCACGGTGGTCTGGGCCGACGACAACTGGGCCAACATGAAGCGCCTGCCGAAGCCGGGCGAGCAGCGGGCCGGCGGTTACGGCCTCTACTACCACTTCGACTACGTCGGCGGCGGCCGCAACTACAAGTGGGTCGACACGACGCTCCTGCCCAACGTCTGGGAGCAGCTCCACCTCGCCTACAGCTACGGCGTGGATCGGCTCTGGGTGGTCAACGTCGGAGACTTCAAGAACGAGGAGCTCCCGCTCCAGTTCTTCCTCGACTACGCCTGGAACCCGGATCGCTGGCCGGTCGAGAGCATCGGCGAGTGGAAGCGGCAGTGGAGCGAGCAGCAGTTCGGCCCGGACTACTCGGACATCATCGCCGACATCCTGCACAGCTATTCGCAGCTGCAGTCGGATCGCAAGCCGGAGCTGACGAACCGGAAGATCACGGTCGATTACGACGTGCTGCACAGCGCGCCGACGACCACGGTCCCGGACCCCGACACCGCCGCCGTCACGTACAACGACAGCGCCAGCCCGTTCAGCCTCACCAACTACCAGGAGCTCGAGCAGGTCGCGGACGAGTGGGAGTCGCTGGCCTCGCAGGCGGAGTTCGTGGCCCAGCTGCTGCCGCACGAGGCGCAGGACGCCTATTTCCAGCTCGTGCTCTACCAGGTGAAGGCGACCGCCAACCTGTATGCGCTGCGCCTGGCGGGCTTCAAGAACCGGCACTACGCGGCGCAGGGGCGAGCGGCGACCAACGACCTGGCGGTCATCGCGGAGGCGCGGCTCCAGGACGACCTGGCGCTCTCGTACTACTACAATCACGACCTCGCCGACGGCAAGTGGGAGGGCTTCCAGACGCAGCCTCACATCAGCTACGGCGCGCCTGGCAACCCGTCCTGGCAGCAGGCCGAGTACCAGTACAACAACATCCAGGAGTTCATCTGGCCTGAGCTCGTGTCGATCGACGTCCCCGCGGCGGCGGAGCTCGGCGTGGCGATCGATGGATCGAGCAACTACTGGACGGCGGGCGGGGCAGGCGACGCGAGCGAAGAGCTGCCCGTGCTGCCGACGTTCAGCCAGTACCAGACGCAGCCGGAGCAGTACATCGAGGTGTTCAACCGCGGCAGCGAGCCGCTCGAGTACACGATCGAGGCCGCGCTCCCCGTCGCGTGCCCGGCCGGCTGGGCCGGCTGGGGCGGGGGCGCCCCGTGCCCGCCGTGGCTGAACGTCTACCCGAGCCATGGCGTCGTCGACAAGGAGGTGCGCGCGACGGTGCGGGTGGACTGGACCCTCGCTCCCACGACGTACCCCAACCCCGCGGATCCGACGCAGCAGCTGCCGCTGGAGTTCCCGCTCGACATCCCGATCACGGTCACCGGGTCGGATGGAAGCTCGGTGGTGGTCACGGCTCGCGTCGACGACCCGCGGAAGATCGAGTGGAAGCCCAACCGCTACATCGAGGCCAACGGCTATGTGTCGATGCTCGCGGATCACTACAGCCGCGCGGTCCAGACGGAGGAGATCTGGTGGAAGCGGCTTCCGGACATCGGTCGCACCGGAGCGGGGATGACGCCGTTCCCGGTGACGGCGGAGGCCCAGGAGCCCGGTGACGATTCTCCCCGGCTGGAGTACGACATGCACCTCACCAGCAGCGGCGAGGTGACGGTCTGGGTGTACGTGTCGCCCAGGAACAACTTCCAGAACTGGGAGGAGGGGATGCAGTACGCCGTGTCGATCGACAATGGCGAGATCCAGCCGGTCAACATGACCTATGCCGTCGAGCTCAACGGCAATGGCAACAAGATCTGGGAGAGGCACACCTCGGACAACGTCAACATCATGCGCACCAAGCACACGATCAACGCGCCGGGGGACCACGTGCTGAAGTTCTGGATGGTCCATCCGGGCGTGATTCTCCAGAAGATCGTGGTGGACGCGGGTGGCGTGAAGGACAGCTACCTGGGCCCGCCTGAGAGCTACTGGATGGGCAAGGGACTGGGACAGTAGCAAGTCGGCTGGTTGCTACCTTGGAGAGCCCGCCGTGCACGGGGTGCGCGGCGGGCTCTCGCCGTTTGTGCCCGCCCGCTTTTTGCGCCCGGGATCTCTTGGCTCTGCTTCCAGCTCGCTGTACGATGCCAGTGCCCGCAGCGCCGAGGCCGCGCCGCTCGGCCCCGGAGGTCGACCCGGCCACGCGCGCTCGCGAGCCGAGGACGTCGCCCGAGGAGATCGCAACGATGAAGATGACCTTTCGCTGGTACGGAGAGAACGACCCCGTCAAGCTGGAGTACATCCGCCAGATTCCGGGCCTGTACGGCGTCGTCTCGGCGATCTACGACGTGCCGGTGGGCGAGGTGTGGCCGGTCGAGAAGCTGCAGGCGCTCAGGGCGCGCATCGAGGGCGTCGGGCTGAAGTTCGATGTGGTGGAGAGCGTGCCGGTGCACGAGGACATCAAGCTCGGCAAGCCGACCCGCGAGCGCCTGATCGACAATTTCTGCCAGAACATCCGCAACTGCGCGGCCGCCGGCGTGAAGGTGATCTGCTACAACTTCATGCCGGTCTTCGACTGGACGCGCACCGAGATGGCCATGGAGCTGGCCGACGGCTCGCTGACCCTGGCATTCGACGCCGGGGCCGTGGCGAAGATCGACCCGGAGCAGGGCATCGCGCTGCCCGGCTGGGACAGCAGCTACAGGCCCGAGCAGCTCCGCGCCGTCCTCGGCGAGTACAAGAACATCGGTGAAGAGGCGCTGTGGGAGCACCTCGAGCACTTCCTCCGGCGCATCATCCCGGTCGCCGAGGAGGTCGGCGTCCGCATGGCCATGCATCCGGACGACCCGCCCCGACCGATCTTCGGTCTGCCGCGCATCGTCAAGAACCGCGACGATCTGATGCGCCTGGTGAAGATCGTCGACTCTCCGGCCAACGGCATCACGCTGTGCTCCGGCTCGCTGGGCGCGGACCTGTGCAACAGCATCGAGTCGCTGGTGCATGAGTTCGGCGGCATGGGCCGCATTCCCTTCGGGCACCTGCGCAACGTGGCGGTCCAGGAGGACGGCACGTTCTTCGAATCCGCTCACCTGTCCTGCGAAGGCTCGCTCGACATGGCCGCCATCGTGAAGGCGTACCACGACGTCGGCTTCGACGGTTACGTGCGTCCGGACCACGGCCGCATGATCTGGGGCGAGACCGGCAAGCCCGGATATGGTCTGTACGACCGCGCGCTCGGCTTGGTCTACCTCAACGGCCTGTGGGAGGCGACGTGCAAGCTCTCACGCGGACCTGGCATCAAGGCGAGCGGCCCCGCATGAGCGGGTAGCGCGGCGAATTGCTCGACGACCCTCGGCAAGCTCAGGTTGACGGACGCGCCGTGGTCCGCCTCGCCGAAGTCGACAAGCTGGGTCTCGGCCCCCTGCGCATCGAGCAGCTCCTTGCAATAGTGCGCGTTCGCGATCGGCACATCGCGATCCCCGGTCGACGCATACAGATGCACGGGCACGCCGGGGCGCCAATCGCACGTGCTGTCGGCCTCCTGAAGCGCCTCGAGGAGCGTGCCCGTCGGATTCCGCAGGTAGCCCAGGAACTGCGGCGTAAAGAGCTCCTCGAGCGTCGCGGGCAGCGCGTCGAAGATCTGCTCGCCGGTGTGGTGGCCATCGAAGAGGTCCTCGACGATCTCGTCGTGGGGGGCGCGGAACGCATCGCTCGGCGCGTCGTACAGGTGGTGGATCCGGTGCCACGCGACCGTCAAATAGGCCACATAGGGCGCGACGTGCTCGATCCCGCTCGTCACGGCGGTCTCGAGCGTGCCGCTCACGTCGTAGGGCCCGCTGATCGGCGCGATCGCGCCGACGCTCAGCTCGGCGTCGGCGCCTTGCTGCAGGGCGCGGCCGAGGGCCAGCGCGCCGTTGCCGCCCTGCGAGAACCCGCTGATCAGCACGCGCTCGTCGAGGCGCCGGGCGCTCCGTTCGACGAGCGCGCGGGTCGCGCGCAGCGCGTCCACGGACGCAGTGGCCGTCGACGCTGCGTGGTCGTAAGGATGAAAGCCGGGGCCGAGCCCCAGACCGAGGTAGTCCGGCGCCGAGGTCGCATAGCCGGAGGATGCGAACAGGAATGCCGCCGCCCGATCGGGGCTCTCCGGGTTCACCGAGGCGACGTCGCGCCGGTAAACCGTCGTGCCGTGCAGCCACGCGACGACGCGCAGCTCGCTGTCGTCGTTGACGGGCAGCGCCACCAGGCCGCTTGCGGTGGTCGGCGCGCCGTCCGTGTCGATCGTTCGGTACACGATCTGGTGTGCCGCCACGCCGAAGCGCACCTGTGACGTGTCGAGGCCGAGCTCCTCCAGGTAGTCGGAGACCTCGTCGGCATCCAGCACCGCCACCGGGGTGGCGGAGATCAGGGCTCCGCGCTCCGCAGGCTGCGTCGCCGTCCCGGTCGTGGTGCATGCGCTCGACGCCGCCATGAGCGCGGTGACGCAGGCCATCGTGAGGCTGCGGCATGCGACGCGGGCTGGCGACGCATGCGGTGCGTGAACCATGAAACCGTCGCGCCGTGATGCGCGCGGCGCGGGGGTGCGGGAGGTCTTCCTTGCCATGCCCCTCTGTGCCCGGCGCTCTTCGTTTCGTTCAGAGGCCGGGCCCGGGTGGGCGTAGCAGCAGCCCAGGTCATCGTGGCGGCAGGGGAAGCAGCCCCGACGGACGAGCCACCCGGCGGCCACTACCCGCGAGCGCGGGAGACCCGCGGGCTCCGGTGCGAGAGGCGTCCTGTGCAGGTCGCCTGTTCGACTGGCGTGCTCGTGGCGGGCGACACCTCACGACGAGCCGCCCGCGTCATCGGGCTTCTTCATGCCCCAGGCCAGATCCTCACGCACCCAGCCCTTCCCGCCCTTGACGTCGACGACCTGGAGCCAGCGCCCCTTGCGGTCGAGGACCTTGAACACCTCGCCGCGCTCGGCCTGGAACGCGACCTCGGCGGAGGTCGTCGGCGCCTCGCGGACGTTGCCCCGTGCGGCCTTGATCACGATGGTCTTGACCCTGGCCAGGAGGCGATCGGCCACCCACGCCAGGTCGCCCTCGAAGTCCTTGATCTTGCACCACCCGTCCTCGCGCTCCACGATCTTGACGGGGTAGTAGCGGGTCGCGGTGAACTCGACGGGCTCACTCGTGGACGGGCCCGCGCGGAAGTTCGCCACGGGGACCTTGACGCTGAGCATCTCGGCCCGCACTGCGCTCGGGAGCGCGACGACGAAGAAGATGAGCACTGGCAGTAGCGGCCGGATGTCCAAGTTTTTCCTCCTCTGTTGATGGTCGTTCGGCAGCGACGGTCCCGGGATGAATCGATGCTGTCAAGTTTTCGATCCCGGTCACCGCGCTCCGCCCGAGGTGATGCGCACCGGCGTGCGTTCGTGCCGTCCAGCCTCGTCCGAGGGGGGCGGCGCGGCTGCGGTTGCGGGCAAGTGCCGCGCCATCGGCGGAGTCCCTGTCCCTGTCAGCGGTCGCCGCAGTGCCCCGGGCACGGACGCCGGCGGCGCGGCCGATTCGACTCGTCGGGGACATCGTGGTGGCGGCGACGCGCAGCGCCGGGAGCGCCCTGCAGCGCGGCTCGATGGCTCGAGGCGGTCCGCCGTGCTACCGTCCGCGTGGAATGAACGCCCGCCTGCACCTCGAATCGTGTCCGTGGCCTCGCCGCGGCGCGCGTGGCGCGTTCGTTCTCCCGCGGACCCGGCTGCTCTGTCCGAGGTCGCCCGCACGCTCGTAAGGGAGCGGTCTTTCGGCGCTTTTCGCCGGCCGCTCCCGGGATGAAGCGCGGCTTTCGTCGAGCGCGCCTGCGTCCGGACGGACTGACCGGGCGCGATCGACGGTCTGCTCGCCCGACGCGGGCCCTCGGCCACGGCCTGGATCGAGTCGACGACACAAGGAGATCCCTGTTCATGGCACCTCATACGAACCCCATTGTCATCACCGAGTTCGACCGCGACCGGCTCACACGGTTGCTCGAGGCCCTCCGCGAGCGGCCGGGGGCCGATCCCCCGACCCTGGAGGCGCTAGAGATCGAGCTCGAGCGCGCGGACGTCGTGAAGCAGCAGGAGGTCCCGCCGGACGTCGTCACCATGAACTCCAGGGCCCAGCTCGTCGACCTCGACACGCAGGAGGCGCTCAGCGTGACCGTGGTGTTTCCCGGGTCCGCGGACGTGAACAGCGGGCGAATCTCGGTGCTCGCGCCGATGGGGCTCGCGCTGCTCGGCTGTCGAGAAGCAGAAGAGGTGGAGTGGCCCACGCCGAGCCGAACGCGCCGCCTCCGGATCGAGCGCGTCGTGTATCAGCCCGAAGCGTCCGGTCGCTTCGACCTCTGACGCCGCTCCGATCGCTGCGCGATCCGCCACGCCGGAGGCCGGCGCCCGCTCACGACGCCGGCCTCCGCAGCGCACCGCTCGGCTCGCGGCGCCGGGATGCACGACGCCTGCGACAATTCGGCTCCTCTGCGACATCGTGTCGCACCGGCGCGCGAGCGGTCCGCCCGCCGCAGCACCGCGCGCGCCCGCCGCGGGGCCTCGCGGCCCCCGAGCTCGCTGGCATGTGGGTTGCGGACGTCCTGCGGTGGAGGTGCCATCGCTCATGCCGCAGCTCGACTCCTGGCTCGACATCACGTTCTGGCCGGACGTTCTCCGGCGCACCGTCGCGTGGGCCATCCACGCCTTGCCGGCCGTGCTGCTGATCCTGGTCCTCGCGCTCGTGCTGCTCAAGGTGCTCCACTTCCTGTGCAGGCGCGTGGAAGTGTCGTTGATGAGGCGCGGCCGCAGCGGCGACGTGAAGACGGTGCGCGAGATCGAGAAGCGCTCTGACACGTTGCTGGGCATCTTCCGGACGACCGGGAAGGTCGTCATCTGGATCATGGTGGCGATGCTCCTCCTCGTTCAGCTCGGGGTCGACATCGCGCCGCTCATCATGGGCGCGGGCATCGCCGGTCTGGCCATCGCCCTCGGGGCGCAGGAGCTCGTGCGAGACGTCATCTCGGGCTTCTTTCTGCTCCTCGAGAACCACCTCCGGGTCGGCGACGTGGTGGTCGTCAACGGCACCGGCGGTGTCGTGGAGCAGGTCGGCCTCCGGACGGTCACGCTGCGCGACGAGTCCGGGGTGGTCCACGTCTTTCAGAACGGGAAGATCAACGCGCTCTCGAACATGACCAGGGAGTGGTCTGCCGTGATGTTCAACGTGGCTGTCGCCTACACCGAGGACGTCGACAGGGTGATGCGGGTGATGCGCGAGGTCGCGCACGAGCTCCACGAGGACAGGCGCTACAAGGCGAGCCTCCTCGAGCCGATGGAGCTCTTCGGGGTGGAGTCGTTCGACGAGCAGGCGGTGGTCGTCCGCGCGCGCATCAAGACGCAGCCCGCCGAGCAGTGGCAGGTAGGCCGGGAGTACCGGAGGCGCCTCAAGAAGGCGTTCGACGCGCATGGCATCGAGATGCCGCTCCCTCACCGGACGGTCCACGCGGCCCAGACGAAGCCGCCGTCCAGGGCCGACGCGAGGGCGGCGAACGGCGCGCCGGACGGCGCGAGCGGCGCGCGGTTCGAGGGAGCCGGCGCGCAGGGCTGACGCGCTCCGCAGCGCTTGGTTTGCAGCCGGGCGCCCTTCGACCTACCCTGTGCGGCCTTGAACGGCGAGATCGTCGACCGCAAATACAAGCTTACCCGCTTGATCGGCGAGGGAGGGATGGGCTGCGTCTACGAGGCGCGGCAGCTCGATACCGGCGAGCAGGTCGCCGTGAAGCTCATCAGCGGGCAAAAGCGCCGGGAGAGCGGCACCGCCCTGGGCCGCTTCCAGCGCGAGGCGCGCGCCGCGGCAGGCATCGAGACCCCGCACATCGTCCGTCTGCTCGACGCCGGGACCGACCCTGTGACCGGTTCGCCGTACCTCGTGATGGAGTACCTCGAAGGGGAGGACCTGGGGCAGCTGCTGCACCGGCTCGGGCCGCTCCGGCCCGACGTCGCGCTGCGCGTCGTCGTCCAGGCGTGCCTCGGCCTGCAGAAGGCCCACGAAGCTCGGGTGATCCACCGCGACATCAAGCCGGCGAACGTGTTCCTGGCGCGCTCCGGCGACGGGGAGATCGTGGTCAAGCTCCTCGACTTCGGCATCGCGAAGATCAAGCCGTCAGAGGGCGGCGCGACCACCGGGCTGACCACGACCGGGAAGATGCTCGGCTCGCCGCTCTTCATGGCGCCGGAGCAGATCGAGGACATCCGCACCGTCGATTACCGCACCGACATCTGGTCGCTCGGCGTCCTCCTGTACGCCGCGCTGGCGGGGAACGCGCCTCGTCATGACATCGCCTCGATCGCGCGCCTCTTCGTCCTGCTCTGCACGGAGCCGGCCCCGCCGATCCAGGACGTCGCGCCGTGGGTCCCCCGCGAGATCGCCGCGGTGGTGCACCGCGCGCTCCAGCTGAAGATGGACGACCGCTTCCAGGGCGCGGAGGAGATGCTCGCCGCGATGCACCCGCTGCTCCCCGACGGCCACGCGCTGCGGCAGGAGGCGCTCGTGGCGGTCACCGACGGAGAGCGCGCCGTGCTGGCGCCGAGGCTCGACGTCGGCCCGGCGGCGCGCCAAGGCAGCCAAGGCAGCCCGGCGAGGGCCGACGAGGGGAGCCGGAGCGACCCGACAGGGGACGGCGGGCGCGGCCCTGCCGTGAGCGGGTCGTCCGGCGATCCGGCCGCGAGCGGATCGGCGAGCGGCGCGTCGCTGAGCTCCGCCGCGGCGCGGTCGCGGGGGCCGGCGGTCCTGCTCGTCCTCGGCGTCGCCGGCGCGATCGCGTTCCTTGCGGCGCCGCGCGCGGCGGACCCGGGCGGCGACGCCGCGCCGGCAACGAGCGCGGAGCCGGCGACCAGCGCGTCGGCGGCGGCCAGCGCGGCGCCGGCGACGCCGCCCGATGCGCTCGATCCCGCGCCCGCCGTCCTCCGGCGGGTCGCTCTGTCCGTCGCGCCGAGGGACGCCGCCGTCGAGGTGGACGGGGCGCCCGCCGAGGTGCGCGACGGGCTCGTCGAGATCGCCGGCGTGCTCGGCAGCAACCACCGCGTGCGCCTCGTCAGCGCGGGGGCCGAGCGGGTGGAGGATGTCGTCGTGACCGAGAACGGCGCGTCTCCACCGCGGATTGCGCTCGATGTCCCGGCGGTCGGACCGACCAGCGCGCCCATCGCCAGACCGCAGTCGCCACGCCGGCCGGCCCCGGAGAAGGCGCCTCCGGCAGCGCCCATGCCCGCGGCGGACCCGCTCGTCCCGAGCACGCTCCACTAGCGGGCGGCGCCCCGAACCAGGTTTCGGGAAAGGGACAGGGTTCCTGTAAGCTGCGGGCGCCGCATCCTCGACCATGCGAACCCGGATCTGCCCTCCCCGACGCGTCGCTGCGGCCGCCGCGTTGCTCCTCGCCGCGTGGGCGGCGCCGCTCTTCGCGCAGGACGCCGGACGCACGGAGCCCGCCGCCAGGGCGCCCACCGCCGGCGTGCCCGCCACCGCCGGCGCGTCCGCCGTGAAGGCGGACGCCGCGAAGGCGGACGCCGAGGCCCGCTTCCAGCGCGGCCTGCGCATGTACAGGGCCGAGGCGTGGGAGGCCGCCGCGGCCGAGTTCCTCGAGTCGCGGCGGCTCTTCCCGACCTGGGGGGCCACGTCCAGCGCCGCACGCTGCTTGCAGAAGCTCGGGCGCACCACCGACGCGCTCGAGCTCTTCGAGTCGCTCCTCTCCGACTTCGAGGACGTGCTCCCGGCCGATGCGAAGCAGGCGGCGCTCGCCGAGGTGGAGCAGCTGCGCGAGGTCGTCGGCGTGATCGCGATCGAGGGGGGCCTGCCCGGCGCGGTGGTGCTCCTCGACGGCGAGCGCCGCGCCGAGCTGCCGCTCTCGTCCCCGCTGCGCGTCGCGGCGGGCGCGCACGCGGTGCGCATCCAGAAGGATGGATTCGAGCCGTTCGAGGCGCGCGTCGACGTCCTCGGCCGCCACACGGCGCGCGTCACGGCGAGCCTCAAGGCGCTCGAGACGCGCGGGCGCCTGCGCATCTCGGAGACCACGGGCAGGCGGCTCGGCGTCGCGCTGGACGGCGTGCGCGTGGGCACGACCCCCTGGGAGGGCAAGGTGGAGCCCGGCGCGCACGTGGTCGTGCTGTTCGGGACCGACGGCTTCGGGACGCCGCAGACCACGATCTCCGTCAAGGCGGGCAAGGTCGTCGACGCGTCTCTCCGGGCGGTGAAGGCGCGCCCCATGCTCACCGCGGCGGACCCGATCGTGCTCGACTACGAGGAGGGCGCGCCCATCCCCCTCGGGTATCGCCGCGAGACGAACGCGCGCAGCGGGCTCATCACCGCGGGAGCGACCGTCTTCGGCGTCACCTACACGACCTTCTCGGTCTCGGGCTCGACGCTGGGCTACGACATCCTCGCCGTGCCGGTGGCCGGTCCGCTGATCCACGCGGCGCAGGTGGACGGAGGCGAGGTGTTCTTCGTGACCGACGCCATCCTGCAGGCGGCGGGCCTCGCGATGATCGCGAGCGGTATCCTGTTCCCGAAGACGACGCTCGTGCGCGAGGACGTCGCGCGCTCCGGCCCGCGCCTCCTCGGCGCCTCGCCCGCGCGCCTCGGCCGCGATGGCCTCGGGGTCCAGGTGGCGGGCAGCTTCTAGAGAGGGCCTCCGGAGGGAGCGGCTCTCCCTCCTGCTCCGTCGTCCTCCGCGCTCCTCATCCAGGCACGGGCGCTCCATACCCGCCGCCTCCCGGCGTCTCGATCACGAACACATCGCCGATCCCCATCTCGACCGACCCGATGTGCGCCAGCACCTCGATCGAGCCGTCCGCGCGCGCCACGAGGTTGCGCCCGGGCTCGCCCGCGCCCCCGCCGGCCACGCCGAAGGCAGCCGTCGAGCGCCCGTTGGACAGGATCGACGCCGTCATCGGCTCGAGGAAGCGCACGGCGCGCGTACCGCCGTTCCCGCCCGGAAAGCGCCCGGCGCCCCCCGAGCCCTCGCGGATCTCGTAGCGGTCGACCCGCACCGGGAACCGATGCTCCAGCACCTCCGGGTCCGTCAGGCGCGAGTTCGTCATGTGCGTCTGCACGACGCTCGTGCCCGGGAAGCCGCGCGCGCCGCCCGAGCCGAGCTCGATGCCCGCGCCCGAGCCGCCCGAGATCGTCTCGTAGTACTGGACCCTGTCGTTGCCGAACGTGAAGTTGTTCATGGTCGGCTGGCTGCTGGCCAGCACGCCGAGGGCGCCGTACAGCGCGTTGGTCACGCAGGTCGACACCTCCACGTTGCCGGCCACCACCGCGGCCGGCGGGCGCGGGCTCAGCATCGAGCCCTCGGGGACGACGACCTCGATGGGCTTCAGGCAACCGGCGTTGAGCGGGATGTCGTCGTCCACGAGCGTGCGGAAGACGTAGAGCACGGCGGCCAGGGTCACCGCGCGGGGCGCGTTGAAGTTATTGTCCATCTGCGCCGACGTGCCGGTGAAGTCCACCACCGCCGAGCGGCGCGCGCGGTCGATCCGGACGGCGACCGCGATCGTCGCGCCGTTGTCGAGCGGCAGCGTGAAGCGCCCGTCGCGGAGGAGCGCCGGGTCGAGCCGCGCGATCGCGAGGCGCACGCTCTCCTCGGCGTTGTCCTGCACGTGCTTCATGTACGCCTGCACGGTGTCGAGCCCGAACTGGGCCACCATCGCGCAGAGCTCCTGCGCGCCCTTCTCGTTGGCCGCGATCTGCGCGCGCAGGTCGGCCAGGTTCTGCTGCGGGCTCCTCGCCGGGTAGGGGCCGCTGCCCAGCGCCGCGAGGATCTCGGCCTCGCGGAGCCGCCCGGCCTCGACGAGCTTCAGGTTGTCGAGCAGGACGCCCTCCTCCTCGATCGTCCTGGAGAACGGCGGCATCGAGCCCGGGGTGATGCCGCCGATGTCGGCGTGGTGGCCGCGCGAGGCCACGTAGAACAGCACGCGGGCGCCCTGCTCGTTCCATACCGGCGTGACCACCGTCACGTCGGGCAGGTGCGTGCCGCCGTGGTAGGGGTCGTTGAGCACGACCACGTCCCCGGGCTTCATCCCGGGATTGCGCGCGATCACGGTCCTGATCGACTCGCCCATCGAGCCCAGGTGCACCGGCATGTGCGGCGCGTTCGCGATCAGGCTGCCCTCGGCGTCGAACAGCGCGCAGGAGAAGTCGAGCCGCTCCTTGATGTTGACCGAGTGCGCGGTGTTCTGCAGGCGGAGCCCCATCTGCTCGGCGATGTTCATGAACAGGTTGTTGAACACCTCCAGCATCACCGGGTCGACCGCGGTGCCCACCGCGCGGCGCTCGGGGCGCGGCGACGCCCGGGTGAGCACCATGTGACCGAGCGCGGTGATCTCGGCCTGCCAGCCGGGCTCGATCACGGTCGTGGCGTTGGCCTCGGCGACGATGGCGGGGCCGTCGATCATCGCGCCGCGCTCCAGCCGCTCGCGCCGGTACAGCGCCGCGTCGCGGAAGGCGCCGTCGGAGTAAATGCGCACGCGGGCGTCGGCCTCGGGGCGGTGCGGGCGCGCCTCGGCGGGCCGCTCCTCGGCGGCGTCGCCCGGCCCGATCGCCTCCACCGAGACGCTCTCCAGGACCAGCGCCTTGTCGGGCATCAGGAAGGCGAACCGGTTGCGATAGGCCGCCTCGAAGGCGGCGCGGATCGCCTCGGCGCTGCCGTACGGCACGACGAGGGCGGTGTCGGTGCCGTCGTAGCGCACGTGGACGCGCCTTCGCTGCCGCACGCGCTCCGGCGAGAACCCTTGCCCCACGAGCTCGGCCTCCGCGTCGCCGCCGATGCGCGCGAGCGCCTCGTGCGCTGCGGCCAGGCCGGGCTCGTCGAGGCGCCGCTCCACCGCGGCCTCGCGCATCGCGTTCTGGTCGGAGAGACCCATGCCGTAGGCGGACAGGACGCCCGCGAGCGGGTGCACGAGGACGCGGCGCATGCCGAGGGCGTCGGCCACCGCGCAGGCGTGCTGGCCGCCGGCGCCCCCGAAGCACTGGAGGGTGTACCGGGTGACGTCGTAGCCGCGCGCGACCGAGATCTTCTTCACCGCGTTGGCCATGTTCGCGACGGCGATCTGCAGGAAGCCCTCGGCCAGCTGCTCCGGCGTGATCGGGCGCGACGTCTCGCGGCGCACGTCCTCGGCCATGGCCTGGAAGCGCTGCTCGACGACCTCGCGGTCGAGCGGCTCGTCGGCGCCCGGCCCGAACACGCGCGGGAAGAAGTCGGGCTGGATCTTGCCGAGCATCACGTTGGCGTCGGTGATGGCCAGCCGGCCGCCGCGGCGGTAGCACGCGGGGCCGGGGCTCGCGCCGGCCGACTCCGGGCCCACGCGCAGCCGCGCGCCGTCGAAGCCGAGGAGGGAGCCGCCGCCGGCGGCCACGGTGTGGATGCTCATCATCGGCGCGCGCATGCGCACGCCGGCCACCTGCGTCTCGAAGGCGCGCTCGAGCTCGCCCGCGTAGTGCGACACGTCGGTCGAGGTGCCGCCCATGTCGAAGCCGATGACCTTCTCGTGCCCGCCCGAGAGCGCGGTGCGCACCATGCCGACGATGCCGCCGGCCGGGCCGCTCAGGATCGCGTCCTTGCCCTGGAACCGGTGGGCGAGCGTCAGCCCGCCGCTCGACTGCATGAAGTAGAGCGGCACGCCGGGCATCTGGCTGGCCACCTGCTCGACGTAGCGGCGCAGGATGGGCGAGAGGTACGCGTCGACCACGGTGGTGTCGCCGCGCGAGACGAGCTTCATGAGCGGGCTGACCTCGTGCGAGGCGGAGACCTGGGTGAAGCCGACCTCGCGCGCCATCTCGGCCGCCCGCCGCTCGTGCGCCGTGAAGCGGTAGCCGTGCATGAACACGACGGCGCAGGCGCGGATGCCGGCCTCGAACGCCGCGTCCAGGTCGCGGCGCAGCGCCGCGACGTCGAGCGGCTCGACCCCCTCGCCGCGCGCGTCCATGCGCTCGCGCGCCTCGATCACGCGCTCGTACAGGAGGTCGTGCAGCGCGATGTGGCGGTCGAACAGGCGAGGGCGGTTCTGGTACCCGATGCGCAGCGCGTCGCGGAAGCCGCGCGTGGTCACGAGCACGGTGCGATCGCCCTTGCGCTCGAGCAGCGCGTTGGTGGCCACCGTGGTGCCCATCTTCACGCACGCGACCTTGTCGGGGGTGATGACCTGACCGGGCGGGAGGCCGAGCAGGCGGCGGATGCCCTCGACCGCTGCGTCGGCGTACTGCTCGGGGTTCTCCGACAGCAGCTTGGCGGTCGTGAGGGAGCCGTCCGGCCGTCTGGCGACGACGTCCGTGAACGTCCCGCCGCGGTCGATCCAGAACTGCCACTTGCTCGAGGTCGACGTCATGGGCTCCGCTCCTTGCTAGCGTCTCTTCAGGGGCTGCGCTCGCGCGCCGGGGGCGCGGGCGCCTGCGCCTCCGGGCTCCAGCGAGCCGGCGGCACGGGTTGCCTGGTCGTACGCGCCGGACAGCCTGCGCAGGAGCCGCACGACCTCGCCGAGCTGGTGGTGACATTTTGCCAACAAAGTGTAATCGAACGATAAGTTTTCGTTCTCGTTCATGAATCCAGCCTCGGCCCGCCGTTCGCGCCGTGCGCCGTGCGCCCGTTCGATGCGTGCGGCGCAGGCGTGCGTGCGAATGGACAGGCGAGGTCTGAATTACGGAGAGCCGCCTGAGTTGATGCGTAAAAGTGCATCGCCAAAAAGGGTGTCGGCGGTGTGCCCATGAGGCATTGTGTCGATCGACCGATGCAGACCAACACGCATGATGCGCTGTTCAAGGCCGCCTTTTCGCAGGTCGAGCACGCGGCGGGAGAGCTGCGGCAAGCGCTGTCGCCCGAGCTGTCGTCGCAGATCGATTTCGCCGAGCTGCGGCTGCAGCGGCTCCTGGCCGCGGTGGGCGAACCCTGGAAGGAGGAGATCGTGTCGGCAGCCGATCAGCTGGTGGAGCGCGGAAGACAGGAGGGGCTGCGGGAGGGGCTGCGGGAAGGCCTGCAACAGGGGAGCCGCCACATGCTGCTGAAGCTGCTCGCCGTGCGGTTCGGCGCGTTGCCCGATGCCGCCGTCGCGCGGATCAACGCCGCCGACATCGCGGAGCTCGATCGCTGGTCCGAGCGCGTGCTCACGGCGCCGACACTGGCCGGCGTGCTGAGCGAGCCCTGAGGGCACCTCTCGCCGGCTGGACGTGGCTCCGCCGCCTCACCAAGGCCTCGTGCCCGCGTACGCGCGCCTGGGAACCGGGGTTCAGCGCTGTACAACTGTTTGCACGGTGTGGTAAACGCCCGAGCAGCTCTGGAAAACAGAGAGCCTGCTCGAATGTCCAGACAGAAACCCCTTCCGCACGTCACCGCCGCCCACGCGGCGGAGCTGGCCGCGCTGCTCGGCGCGACGGATCCCGCCGCGGCGGATGAGCGCGCCGGGAGCGCGGAGAGGCACTTCGGGCGGGCACGGCAGGCGCGAGCCGCGCGACGTCAGGCGCCCGCGACGCCCGACGCCGGCCCGCACCCGCCGCCAGGCAACGCGCCGACGGCGGGGAGCGCGCGGGAGTACCTGCAGGCAGCGCCGACGCGCTCGCCGGTGCTCAACGCGTTCCTGAGCGAGCTCGGCACGGAACGCGGGGAGCTCGTGCCGCCGAACGTCCATGTCTTCGACGAGCACACCCTCGCGCCGAGGCTCGTGGAGATCGCCCGCCAGCGCGTGGTCTCGATGCTGCTCGCCGTGGGCAGGACCGACGTCGCCCTGACCCTCGCGGAGATGCCGCCGATCGCCAACGAGCGCGCCGCGCGGCTCTTCATGCGACAGGCGGTCCACGTCGGCGGCGACCTCGGCGCCATCACGCGCGACTACGCACGGCACTACAGGCGCTCGGGGGCCCCGGACCGCGACGACCAGCGCGCGGCCTGCATCATGGCGACGTTCGCCGGGCGCCTGAGCGCCATGGCGGAGAAGCTCCTCGGCCCGCACGTGCGCGCCGAGCTGCGGCGCGCGCTGGAGCCGCTGACATCGCAGGGCAGCGCTCCCACGCGGCGATCCAGGGCGAGCGAGCTCCGGGCCCCGCAGGGCGCCGGGCGCGCCGCCGCCGCGCCGGCAGCGCAGGGCGCCGCAGGCTCGACGACGCGACCGAGACGCAGGTAGGCGGCTCGCGCCGAGCGAGACAGGCGACGCCACGGCGCGCGCTCCCGGGCCGGTTCCTGTTGCGGGGGGCCCGTTCGTTTGCTTCGTTGGGTGCGAGACGCCCCGGAGCGCTGGCTCCCGGGCCCCTGGATACGTCATCCCAGCGAGAGGCCGAAGCTCATGATTTCGCTCGCAGAAGGCAGTGTCATCGCTGGAAGATACCGCCTGGAGCGGATGCTCGCGCGAGGCGGCATGGGGGCGATCTGGGTGGCCCGGCACCTCCAGCTCGACGCCGGGGTCGCGATCAAGCTCATGGCGTCCGAGTACGCGGCTTCGTCCACCGCGCGGGCGCGCTTCGAGCGCGAGGCGAGGGCCGCGGCGCAGCTCAAGATCCCGAACGTCGTCCATGTGCACGATTACGGGATCGAGGGCGACACGCCGTTCCTCGTGATGGAGCTCCTCGACGGCGAGGACCTCGAGACGCGGCTCGCGCGCGAGGGGCGCCTCTCGATGGCGGCCACGCTGAGCATCGTCACGCAGGTGTGCAAGGCCCTGCGCCGCGCGCACGAGATGGGGATCATCCACCGCGACCTCAAGCCGGCGAACCTCTTCCTCTCGCGCCAGGACGACGACGAGCTCGTGAAGGTCCTCGACTTCGGGATCGCCAAGGCCCCGGGCATGCTGCTGGCCGGCAAGGAGACGAAGACGGGCACGCTCGTCGGCTCGCCCTACTACATGAGCCCCGAGCAGGTGCGCCGGAGCAAGTCCCTCGACTGGCGCAGCGATCTCTGGTCTGTCGGCGTGATCGCCTATCGCTGCCTCACCGGCAGGCTCCCGTTCCCAGGCGAGGAGATCGGCGAGGTGTTCGTGGCCATCTGCACCGAGGACGCCCCCCTGGCGTCCAGCCTCGCGCCGGAGGTCGGGCCCGAGGTGGACAGGTTCTTCTCGCGCGCGCTCATGCGCGACCCCGAGCATCGGTTCCAGAACGCGAGCGCGCTCGCCGAGGCGCTCGGCGCGGCGGTCAGCTCGCCGGGGGCGAGGACCGGAGCCCCGGCGCCGCTGGCACCCGTGGAGGGCGCCTCTCCCGTGCTCGTCGTCCGCGGCGACGCGCCGGGAGCGAGCCCAGGCGCGATGGGAGCCCGCCCTGGAGCGCCGAGATCAGGCCCCGACGCGAGGGAGTCGGACGGCGGCGCGTTCCTGTCCACCCTTCCGGCAAGCCCATTGGACCTCCCGCGGGGCTCGCCGGGCAGCGGCGCCCCGGAGGGCGGCGCGCCGGCCTTCCAGGAGACCGCGAGCACGCTGGCGCCGGCCGGAAGCAGCGTGATGGTGCCGCCGAGCCGCGGCCGCCGCGTCTGGATCCCGCTCACCTTCGGCGCGCTCGCGATGGGGCTCGTCACCTACGCTGTTCTTCGCATCACCGCGTCGAGCGACGCCCCGACACCGCGGCTCGACTCGGCGGACTCGCCTGCTTCCGCAGCAGCGCTGTCCGCGACAGCGCCCTCCGCGGCGGCGACGGCGCCTCCTCCGCCGCCCGCCGACAGCGTCCCCGCCGCGGCGAGCGCGACGTCAGCCCCCGCCGCGCCGACCAGCGCATCCGCATCCGTGCGCGCGCCGCCTTCGCCTTCACCATCCATCAGAAAAGGCACGTCGCCACCCGCCAGGCCAAGGGCCGCTCCTGACGATCCCACCGAGCACATGTGATCTCGTCGGCTGCTCCGCGCGGCGGATGGCGGTCAGCTTCGAGGCGGAATGCGGGAATGCAGGACGAGGACATCGACGATCTTCCCGCCTTCATGCGGGCTCGCTCCGGCCGGTGAGCCGCTACCTCCCGGCGTCTGCTCCTCCCTCTCGCCGGTTGCGCAGCGCGGGGGCCATGCGCTCGCGCACGAGGTCGAGGAACACCTTGACCTTCGGCGATAGGTGCCGCGTGCCGGGATAGACGACGTGGAGCGGCACGTCGGCCGGGCTCCACTCGTCGAGCACGCGCGAGAGGCGCCCCTCGCGCACGTCCTGCTCGCAGCGCATGGCGGGTAGCATCCCGATGCCCACGCCCGCGAGCGCGATCCGGTGCAGCACCTCGAGGTTGTTCGCCGTCGCTCGCGGCGTCACGCGCACCTCCGCGCGCCGGGCGCCGCGGTCGAGCACCCACCGCGCGCCGGGCTGCTCGCCCGCGCGCGCACCGGCGGACACGAGGACGTCATGGCCCGCGAGGTCCGCCGGCGCGCGCGGGGCGCCGCGCCGCGCGAGGTACGCGGGCGCCGCCACGAGGTAGCGCGGGAGCGCCCCGAGGCGGCGCGCGACGAGCGAGGCGTCGCTGGGCGCGCCGAACCGCAGCGCCACGTCGAACCCCTCGGCGACGAGATCGACGATGCGATCGGTGCAGACCACCTCCACGCTCGCCTCGGGGTGATCGCGCAGGTACTCGGCGACCACGCCGCCGATCCACCCGAAGTGCAGCGGGGCCGTGACCCGCAAGAGCCCGCGCGGCCCGTCCTGCATCTGCGTCACGGTCCGGTCCGCGTCGTCGAGATCGGCCACGATGCGCGCGCAGCGCTCGTAGTACACCGCGCCGACGTCGGTGAGACCGAGCTTGCGCGTGGTCCGCCGGAGCAGCTGCGCCCCGAGCCGCGCCTCGAGCTCGGACACCTTCCGGCTCACCGTCGACTTCGGCATCCCGAGCTCGCGCGCAGCCCGCGTGAAGCTGCCCGCCTGGACGACCCTGGCGAAGACCGCGATCTCGTTGAGGTCGGGCAGCATCAGATTGTCCCATTCATGGAACGATCCTTCCTGAAGGTCAATACTAATCAATCCCGTGGAACAGTCCTAGGTTCTCTCCAGAACGGGTGGCTCGGCCCGGCCCGGTCGCGATCGCGATCGCGACACGACGGCTCACGCGCGACTCACGGGTTGATCCGAGGAGTCACCTGGAAGGAGACACTCATGTACCTGGTCACGGGTGCTACCGGTAATGTCGGGAAGGAAGTCGTCGAGGAGCTCCTCGCCGCCGGAGAGAAGGTTCGAGTCTTCACGCGCGACGAGCGCAAGGTGGCTCGCTGGGGAGCCAGGGTCGAGAAGGCCGTGGGGGACCTCACGCGACAGGACACGATCGCGCCGGCGCTCGACGGCGTGAGGGCGGCGTTCCTGCTGCCGGTCGCGGCGGCCGACGGCATCGATCACGTCCGAGGCTTCCTCGCGGCAGCGCAGGCGAGCGGCGCGCCCCGCATCGTCCTCCTGTCGAGCATCAGCGCCGGCGCGCCTACGGTACAGCTCGCCCGCAGCCACGCCGAGAGGGAACACCTCGTCAAGACGTCCGGGCTCCGCTGGACGTTCATCCGCCCCGGCACGTTCATGTCGAACACCTTCCAGTGGGCCCGGTCCATCCGGGCCGAGCGCGTGGTGTACAATCCGCACGGAGACGGCAAGACCGCGCCGATCGCGCCGCGCGACATCGCCGCGGTCGCCGCGCGCGCGATGATCACGGGAGAGCTCCTGGGACAGGCGCTGGAAGTGACTGGCCCCGAGCTCCTCAGCACGCCGGAACAGGTGGAGATCCTCGCGCGCGTCCTCGGCACGCCGCTGCGGCGCGTGGACGTCTCGATCGACGCCGCCAAGCGGAGGATGATCGAGGCCGGGACCCCCCCGTCGCTCGCCACGGCCGTCGGCGAGCTCATCGAGCGTATCCGCGCGGGGAACGGCGCCATGCAGACCGACACCGTCGAGCGCGTGACGGGGCGGAGACCGGTGACCTTCGAGGCGTGGGCGCGCGAGCACGCGCGGGCGTGGACCGGAGACTGACGCCGGCGAGCGCAGGCGATGACGGCTCCGCGCGGCCGCGCGCCTCACCGCCGCGAGCGCGCCGGGCTCACGCGGTCGGGTGGGTGTTCTTGTAGAGCCGCAGGCTGTTGCGGATCGCCATGGTCACCGTCATGGGCCCGACGCGCGGCACGAACACGCTCGCCTTGCTCTGGATATCGTCGCTGAAGTTCTTGATGGTGGAGAAGTTGATGCAGAGGCTGCCCTCGCGGATCTCGGCGGCCTGCACGTGGGGGAAGCTCCGCGAAGGCACGCCGGTCACCACGATGTCCGCCTGCCGCAGCGCGCTCGCCCGGTCCACCGTCGTCTCGTGCACCTCGTGCGTGCCGCCGGACGAGCTGGGGACGAACAGCAGGGGACCGTCGATGTCGAAGGAGATCACGTGCGCTCCGTCGTGCGCCATCATGCTCGCGAGCGGCCTCCCGACGACCTCGCTGCGGTTGAAGATGCACACGCTCCGGCCCTCGAGGGGCCGCTCGCCCTGGCCGAAGAAGCCGGCCGCCTCGGCCAGCTTGACGATGGCCAGCGGCGTGCAGGGCAGGATCGCCTTCTTCGTCCTCGCCTCGTCCAGGAAGCGCTGGTTCCCGTACAGGCAACGTGCCCAGAACGTGTGGAGCCCCTCGATGTCCTTGGACGGCTCGACGCTGTCCCGGAGATAGACGTCCTGCTCCGTGCCGAAGATCGGGTAATACACCATGATCCCATGCACGCCCGCGTCCTCGTTCGCCGAGCGGATGGCGGCCTCGGCGCTGAGCCGCGTGGCGTGGCGGATCTCGAAGCGGACCCCCACGTCCTCGCACGCCTTGCGCGTGTACTCCGCGTATGTATACGAAGGCCCGTGATCCGCCGCGAGCACGCCGACCAGGAACAGCGGCTCAGGCAGGGCGGCTATCTCCGCCCGGATCTCGCTTCGGAACGCCTCCGCCACCGCGGTCGGATCGAGAACTCTGGCCGTGCCCGTGTCCCGGCGCGCCGGCTTGTCGTGCGGGTCCATTTGGGCGCGGAGACGAGCACGCGCCAGCATCGCTGTCAAGGTCGAGACGGGCACCGTCGAGCGGCCCGTATCGTGAGCTCACCGTGAGGGGCGCTGCCGCTCGGCTTCCACCGCTTCCACCGCTTCCACCCCGGCCACCCCTTCCACCCCGGCCACCGCGGCCCCGGCCCCCGCGTCGACGGGCTCTCCAACGCGGCTGTCGGCGGCCTCGCCGGGGCCGCTCGTGCCGGGCACATTGAGGACCATCCCGCCCTTGTCGCGCAGCTCCTCGACGAAGTCCGCGCCGAACACCTCCTCGGGCGTGTCGCCGTCGAGCCCGCCCATGCCCGAGAGCCCCTCGAGGTCCGCGAGGTTCCCGTCACGGCGCCTGGGCGCGGGGCGCAACCGCAGGACGTCGTCCCGGGTCACCGTCAGCGCCACGACGTCCTCGCGCATCACCTCGATCCACGATGCGGGGAAGTCGGCCTCGGCGCCCGCGGGGCCGCGCACGCGGAGCCGCGAGATGTCATTGCCGGGGTCGTTCGCGCCGATGCCCACGAGCTGCACCTCGGCCTCATCGGCGGTCATCACCCGCGTCTCGGGGCCGAGCTCGACCGTATCCTCGGTGACCCCAAGGGCCTCTTCCAGCTCCTGCCTCCGCTCGGGCGGCTGCGGGACGAGCGAGGTGTCGACCCGCCCCGCCGGCTGCACCGTCGTCCGTCCGTCGTAGTACCGAGGCAGCGCCAGGAGCTCGTCTCGACCCGGCCGCAGGCGGAGCTGGCCCCCCGTCGTGCCCTGCACGAGATCCATCGATACAAGGAGCTCTTCGCTCGCCAGCGGTGAACGGAGCACCACATGGGTCAGCACGCCCCGCTCCCGGTCGACAAGGACCCGGTCGAGCACGCCCGCATCGAGGCCGCCGTCCGCGATCACAGGCATCTCGAAGTCGATCTGCATGGTTCCTCCTGAACGAAGAGCCTCGTGCTCGAGCGAGAGCCTGAGACGGTCGGGCGCCGATGTCCAGGGGAGCGCCAGCGAGCGAGGAGACCCGACAACCCTTGTCCTGGGCTGCGTCGGCGTGTTGTCAGGGAGGTCATCTATGCTGATCGCGCGAGCCCGAACCGCGATCCTGACAGGGCCGGCTCGCGGCGACTCTCCGGTGCGATCGCGAGATGGCCGCCACGCTTCATGACGAGCGCCCCCTCCGGGCGCCGTCGACCGCCGTCGCCCCCGCGAGCGCGGAGCGACCCCTCCACGAGCGCCGCGCCGGGCGCATCGCGTGAGCCAGATCCCGGGCACAAGGTGGCACATCCCCGGGACGACCCGCGTCTATTCCCGCGGATTTGCTGCTCGAGCGTCGTGGTACGCCGGGTGCAACCTGCGCGCCGGTCGCTGGAGCTGTGCCAGCGCCGTTCGGGAGGACTGGACTTATGCGCGTTCGCTTCGATGCATTCCGCCGACGCTGGAGCTCACCCCACCTGCTTGCCGCGCTGGCGCTGGCGGGCGCGTCCTCGGGGGCAGCTTGCTCCTCCGACGAGGCGCCGCAAGCGCCGTTCGGCCGCCCTGATCAGCCGCAGAACGGCACGATCGAGGTCGACGAAGCGCAGCTCAGGGGCGTGATCGAGGAGGGCGACCTGCGCCTCCGGATCCCGGTGCGCAACCTGACCGCGGGGGCGACGCGCGGCCACCTGCGCGTGACGCTCGTCGATATCGACGCGGACAGGGAACAAGGCACGACCGAGGTCGACGTGGAGATCTCGAGCGCGGCGGCGGCGACCGCGGAGGCTCGCCTGCCTGCGCCGGCCGTGAGCGCGCAGCCGGGGCTCGCGCGCTACCTCGTCCGCATCGACGACGGGTCGGAGAAGGGGCTGCTCGTGACGCGGAGCCTGCTGCGCGTCATCCCACCCTACGACGTGCAGCTCGAGGGGCCGTCGCGCGTGGTGCGCGGGCGCGCCGCGAGCTACCGCGTGCGCGCGACGGACGCCTTCACCCACCAGCCCGTGCCCGAGGTGGCCGTCGAGCTCGCCGTGGGCGAGGGGGGCGCGGCGCGGGAGCTCCGCGGGACGACCGACGCGCTGGGCGCCGCGGTGTTCGAGGTGGAGCCCGGCGAGATCGGCGCGCTCCCCGTCTCCGCGCGGGCGCTCGGCTTCGGCGTGAGCGCGGTCGTCGACGAGAGCATCACCGTCGAGGGCCCCGGCCCGAAGCTGCTCCTCACCACCGACAAGCCGCTCTACAAGCCCGGCCAGACGATCCACCTCCGCGCGCTCGCGCTCGAGCGGGGGAACAACGCGCCGCTCGTCCGCGAGGCGGTCACGTTCGAGGTGGAGGACGGCAAGGGCAACAAGATCTTCAAGAAGCCTGTCGTGACCGACGCCTTCGGCGTGGCCGCCACGACGTTCCGGATCGGATCCATCGTGAACGTCGGCGAGTTCAAGGTGCGCCTCGTGAGCGGAGAGACGACGACGGAGAAGACCGTCAACGTGGGGCAGTACGCGCTGCCGAAATTCGAGGTCGCCGTGAGGACCGACAAGCCCTGGTACAGCGCGGGCGACACGGTGACCGGCACCATCGACGCGCGCTATTTCTTCGGCAAGAACGTCGCCCGCGGCAGCGTGACCATCGAGGCGGCGTCGCTCGACGTCGGTCAGACGACGTTCCAGCGCATCCTGGGCGAGCTCGACGCCGAGGGGCACTACGGGTTCAGCCTGGCGCTGCCGCCGAGCCTCGCGGGCCTGCCGCTGGAGCAGGGCGACGCGGCCGTGACGCTCACGGTCACCGTCGCGGACACGGCAGGACAGGCGGTCACCAAGGCGATCCCGGTGAAGGTCGCCGCGGACGCGGCCTCCCTCGTCCTCGTGCCCGAGGCGCGCGAGCTCGTCCCGGGGGTCCCGAACACCCTCCTGCTCTTCGTCACGGACCCGCTCGGGGCGCCGATCCCCGATACCGACGCGGTCATCACCGCGCCGGACGGGGCGAAGCTCGCCGCGCGCACCGACGCCTTCGGCCAGGCCGCGGTGAGCTTCACCCCGCCGCTCGGCTCGGCGGCCGGCGCCTTCTCGGTCCGGGCCACGGTGGGCGATCGGGCGGTCGAGCGGGAGTTCTCGTTCGCGGCCCAGACGGGCGGCGAGCACCTGATCGTGCGCACGGACCGCGCCGTGTACGAGACCGGCGAGACGATCGAGGTCGCCATCGAGGCGAGCGAGGAGACAGGCAGCGTCTACGTCGACTGGCTCAATGACGGTCAGGCCGTCGACATGCGCTCTCTCGAGCTCGAGGGCGGGCGCGCCCGCTTCAGCATGCCCGTCGACGCCGGCCTGCTCGGCAGCAACCGGGTCGAGGCGTACCTGGTCGACGACGACGGCAACCTGGTCCGCTCGGGCCGCACCGTCTTCGCGCGGGGCGATTCGGCGCTCAGCATCGAGGTCACCGCCGACAAGCCCCTGTATGCGCCGGGAGAGACGGCGACGCTGCGGCTCTCGGTCAAGGACGACGCGGGCAACCCGAAGGTCGCCGCGGTCGGCGTCCAGGTGGTCGACCAGGCCGTCTTCGCGCTTGTCGACGCGCAGCCCGGGCTGCTCCGCACCTACTTCGAGCTGGAGGACGAGTTCGCGAAGCCGAGCTACGAGATCCACGGCCCGCAAGCGAACCTCCAGAACCTCCTGTTCAGCGCGACGGCGAGCGAGGACCCCGAGCAGGCCGAGGCCGCGCAGCGCACGACCCAGGCGTCGCTCGCCGCGCTCGCCGGCACGTCGCTCACCGGCCTCCAGGCGCGCACGTGGCCCTCGGTGCTGACGGAGGTGCAGACCGAGCTCGCGCCGTTCCACGAGCGCCAGCGGGGCGCGCTCCAGCCCTGGCTCGCCGAGGCCGCGGCGAGCGCCGCGCAGGACCTCCGGGCGCTCGGATGCGAACCGAGCCAGTACTACTGCGCCGAGGGCGAGTACGTCACGCTGCTCGGGAGCCGGACGACCGAGCGCTTCCGCGCCTTCGACGTGTGGGGCAACGCGTACAAGGTGAGCTCCAGCTGGACGGGGCTCACGGTGGTCTCGTCGGGGCCCGACGAGGTGGCGCAGACCGCGGACGACGCGTCGATCGTGTTCGAGTTCGGCGCGCTCGGGGTGGAGGTGCCCGCGCAAGAGGAGTGGGCCGCCGACGGCGACAACGGCGGCTGGGCCGCCACGGGGGGCGTCGGAGCGGGCGGCGGCTCCGGAGCGGGCGGCGCCTCCGCCGAGGAGCCGGGCGGCGGCGGCGAGAGCGGGCCGCGCGTGCGGCGCGAGTTCCCCGAGACCCTGTACGTCAACCCGAGCGTGATCACGAGCTCCGACGGCACGGCGACCCTGAGCATCCCGCTCGCCGACAGCATCACCGAGTGGCGGCTCTCGGCGCTCGCGAACTCGACCGACGGCAAGCTCGGCGGCGTGCAGAGCGGCTTCAAGGTGTTCCAGGACTTCTTCGTCGACGTGAGCTTCCCGGCCACGCTCACGCGCGGCGATGAGGTCGAGTTCCCGATCGCGGTCTACAACTACCTGGAGACGCCGCAGACGGTCGATCTCAGCCTGGAGCCGGGGAACTGGTACACCGCGCTCGGCGCGACCTCCTCGAGGGTGTCGCTCGCGCCGGGCGAGGTGCTCGGCGTCCGGTTCCCCGTGCGCGTGGACACCGTGGGCGTCAACTCGCTCACGGTCACCGCGCGGGGCACCGAGGGCGCCGACGCCGTGGCCCGCACCGTGCGCGTGGTCCCGGACGGCAAGCCGTTCGCCGAGAGCCAGTCCGGCATGCTCGAGACGGGCAGCGTCGCCCACGCTCTCTCGTTCCCGGAGGGCGCGGTCACCGGCTCGAACCAGCTCTATCTCGAGATCTACCCCGCGTTCCTGTCGCAGGTCGTGAGCGGCATGGACAGCATGCTCCAGGTGCCGTCGGGCTGCTTCGAGCAGACCACCTCGACCACCTGGCCCAACGTGCTCGTCACGCAGTACATGAAGCAGACGGGCCAGATCACCCCGGAGATCCAGATGAAGGCCGAGTCGCTGATCTCGGCGGGCTACCAGCGCCTGCTCACCTTCGAGCACCCCGGCGGCGGCTTCTCGTGGTTCGGCGAGCAGGACGGGCACCCCTACCTGTCGGTCACCGCGTTCGGCGTCATGGAGTTCGCCGACATGGTCAAGGTGCACGCCGTGGACGAGGCGATGCTCGCCAGGACCGTGGCCTGGCTCGCCGGGCAGCAGAAGTCGGACGGCACGTGGGAGGGCGATCAGACCGAGTTCTTCAGCTTCCACACGGGCACGCTCCGCAACAGCGCCTTCGTGCTCTGGGCGCTCGCGAGCGCGGGGTACACGGGACCCGAGATCTCGGCGGGGCTCGCCTACGTGGGCAGGTCGGTGAAGCCGGCGACCGACGACCTGTACACGCTGGCCATCGTGGCCAACGCGCTCGCCGTGGCCGACCCCTCCGGCGCGCTGACCGACCGGGTGCTCGACGCCCTGGACGACCGCAAGACGGCCGAAGGGGACGCGTTCTTCTGGGACGACGGCGGGACGCAGACCGCGTTCTACGAGGTCGGAGACGACGCGAAGGTCACGACCACCGCGCTCGCGGCGCACGCGCTGCTCTCCGCGGACGCGCACCGGTCGAGCGCCGACGGCGGGGTGAAGTTCCTGAGCCAGTCGAAGGACCCGAACGGCAACTTCGGCTCCACGCAGGCGACGATCTGGAGCCTGCGGACCCTGCTGCTCGCCGCGAGCAAGGGGACCGAGGGCGCCACGGGGACGGTGACCGTCGCGGTCGACGGCGAGCCGACGGGCACGGTCTCTCTGCGCGACGACCAGGCCGACGTCATGACCACGGTCGACCTGACGCACCTCGCGACCGCCGGCGCGCACGAGGTCACGCTCGCCTTCGCGGGGGAGGGGAAGCTCAGCTACAACCTGGTGAGCCGCCACAACCTGCCCTGGAGCGCGGTCCCGAGCGACGGGGGCGGGCCGCTCGCGGTCAGCGTGAGCTACGACAAGACCTCGCTGTACGTGAACGACATCGTGACCGCGTCGCTGAACGTCCGGAACACGACGAGCTCGGCGCAGAACATGGTCCTCGTGACCGTCGGGCTCCCGCCCGGCTTCCAGCTCCTGACCGAGGATCTCCAGCAGTACATCGCCGCGGGCCTGCTCTCGAAGTTCGAGATCACGGGCAAGCAGCTGATCCTCTACGTGAAGGAGATCCCCGCGGGGGGCGCGGCGATCTTCGATTATCGGCTGCAGGCGACCATGCCTGTCCGGGCGGAGGACGGCGGCGCCGAGGTGCACCCGTATTACCAGCCGGAGCAGCAGAGCTTCTCCGAAGCGCAGCTCCTGCAGGTGATGGGGGAGTGAGCGGCTGAGCGGGCGAGAGGGCTGGCCGCCGGCGCGCGGCCAGCCCTCGCGCCGGCGGGGGACGGCGCGGGCGGCTCAGGGGCAGGCGATGCGCCAGGCGTCGAGATCGAGCTTCTTGATCAGCGTCGAGAGGCCGAGCGGCTTGGTGGCGGCGCAGACGGCGTCTGCCCTCGACGCGGCGACGTACTCCGCGTGGAAGACCGCCTTGCCGGCGCGGATGAACGGCGTGAGCATCTCGCACTCGTCGTACGCGTGGCACTCCTCGTTGAGCGCCCAGTCGAAGTCCCCGACGAGATCTCTCACCTGATCGAGGTCGTTCTTCAGCCCGATGGACAGCCCGCGCGCGTGCGCCTCGGCGGCCAGGAAGCGGTTGTAGTCGAGCTGCGTCGCCGCGGTCAGCGGGAAGCCGGGACGGTTTGTGTAGCCGTCGACGTTGTCGGGCTCCACGCCGTCGCAGCGCTTCGTCACGGCCAGGTCCAGCCGGGCCTTCATGACGTCGCGCACGCCGGCGCTGCGGGTGTCGAGCCACCGCTCGCCGGGCCAGCCGTCGAGCGGGTTGCCGAGCGCCGCGGCGGGGAACTCCGGCGCATCGCTGCGCCAGTCCTCGTGGCTCCCCGCGCTGAAGTAACAGACCACCTTCTTGCCGGCCGCGCGCAGGGCGTCGATCGTCGCCTGCGGGGCCTCGAAGAGATCGATATCGTACATGGCGACGTCCAGGCTGGTATCGAGGGTGCCCGTGAGCTGCCATTGCCACGTCGTCCCCGGGGCGGGCACCCAGACGCCGCCGCTGCCTGTGGAGCCGCCGCCGCTGCCTGTGGAGCCGCCGCCGCTGCCTGTGGAGCCGCCGCCGCTGCCTGTGGAGCCGCCGCTGCTGCCTGTGGAGCCGCCGCTGCTGCCTGTGGAGCCGCCGCCGCTGCCTGTGGAGCCGCCGCCGCTGCCTGTGGAGCCGCCGCCGCTGCCTGTGGAGCCGCCGCCGCTGCCTGTGGAGCCGCCGCCGCTGCCTGTGGAGCCGCCGCCGCTGCCTGTGGAGCCGCCGCCGCTGCCTGTGGAGCCGCCGCTGCCGGTGACCGCATCGCCGCTCGCCGCCGAGGCGACGTCCGCGCCGGCGCCCGGATCGGCGCCGCACCCGGCGGCGGCGAGCGTGGCGGTCAAGCACACGGCGACGTGGCGCAGCGCGCTGCGGCGCGCGAGAACGGACGCCGGACGGCTGGAATAAGTCATGGGTTCTCTCCTCGGTTCGTGCGGTTCGTGAAGCTGGGCGCACGGCGGCGCGGGGCGGCTCTCGACGCTCCGCGGTCCCCGCGATGGCTCCCGGCGACGGCGGTTTCCGCATCGTCTCCGTGCGCGCTGGAGAGGCACTGCAAGGCGAGGGCCAGCGCGCACGCTCCGCGTTCGCCCCGCGCTCTCGCGCCCGTGCCGCGCTGCGCCGTTGCTGAGCGTTGCGCAAGCGTCGTACACTTGCGCAACCTTCGAACGGCATGACGGAGCGAGATCCTCGTCGACTGGCAGCCCCTCCGTCAGGCGAGGTGCCGCCGCCCCTCGCGGCCGAGGTCGCGACCGAGCTGGAAGCCGCGGAGGGCGCGCTCGGCGGCCGGACGCCCCAGGGGCAGGCGTCGCTCATCGTCCGCGCCGCCGACGGCACGGCGCGGGTGATCGACCTGACCGAAGGCGACGTGGTCGCGATCGGCCGCGCGCCGGAGTCCGCGGTCTGCGTCGACGACCCCCGCGTGTCGCGCAACCACGCGATCGTCGCGCGGCACGGCGACGCCCTCGAGGTCGTCGACTGCGGGAGCCGCAACGGCACCTCGGTGAACGGCGCCGTCTTGCGCGACGCCGTGCGGGACCTCGCCGGCGGCGACGTGATCCGCATCGGCCCGGCCGAGATCGTCGTCGCGATCGCCGCGCCTGCGCGTCTTCCACCGTCGACGCCGCCGGGGTCCGCGCCGGTGGTGGAGGACGCGCTCTCCGGCGCCGGTTTCGTCGTCGCGGACGAGGCGATGGTGAAGGTCTTCCAGGTGGTGCAGCGCCTGGCGCGCGCCCGGACGACGGTGCTCGTCCTCGGCGAGACGGGCGCGGGCAAGGAGGTCGTCTCGGAGCAGATCCACCGCGCGAGCCCGCGCGCCGGCGGCCCGTTCGTGCAGCTCAGCTGCGCGGCGCTGCCCGAGACGCTGCTCGAGAGCGAGCTCTTCGGCCACGAGAAGGCCGCGTTCACCGGGGCGGATCGCCGCAAGATCGGCTATTTCGAGGCGGCGCAGGGCGGCACGCTGCTGCTCGACGAGATCGGCGAGCTGCCCCTCGCCATGCAGGCCAAGCTGCTGCGCGTGCTCGAGAGCCGGCGCATGGCCCGGATCGGCGGCACGCAGGAGATCGAGCTCGACGTGCGCGTCGTGTGCGCCACGCACCGGGACCTCCAGGCCGAGGTGGCGGCCGGGCGTTTCCGGCAGGATCTCTACTATCGCATCAGCACGTTCGTCCTCCGCGTGCCGCCGCTCCGCGAGCGGCGCGCCGAGATCGCGCTGCTGGCGCACCGCTTCGCGCAGCAGGTCGCCGAGCGCATGGGGGAGCGGGCGCCGCGCTTCGCGCCCGCCGCGATGCAGGTGCTCGAGGCGCACGCGTGGCCCGGCAACCTGCGCGAGCTGCGCAACGCGGTCGAGCACGCTGTCGTGCTGGCCGAGGCCGGCGTCATCGAGGTCGAGCACCTGCCGGCCGCGGTGGCCGGGGACGGCGCGGCCCCCCCGAGCGCGGGCGCGCCGGCCAGCGCGGGCGCGCCCGCGGAGGACGCGTCGATGCCGGCGCGCCTCGCCGAGCTGGAGAAGAAGAGCATCGAGGACGCGCTCGCCGCCGAGGGCAACAACCAGACGCGCGCGGCGAAGCGGCTAGGCATCTCGCGGCGCGCGCTGCTCTACAAGCTGGAAAAGTACGACCTCCGGCGGTGAGCGCGGGCGATCGAGCGCGAGGGCCCGCAGGGACGAAGGGCGGGGACGACATTCCCAGGAAACGGTCATGAGGATAGTCAAGAACTCCATCGCATACAAATCATGCTCTGTGCTGAGGCTCGCCTTCGCAAAGATGGTTCACGGGCGGAGGCTGGAGCTCGGGGGCGTGGGGATGCTCGGGGAGAGCTGCTACGTCCTCGTCTCGCCCAGGGGGACGCTCAAGCTCGGGAGGAGGGCGATCCTGGGCGACCACACGGAGCTGCAGGCGGACGGCAGCCTGACCATCGGAGACAACTTCGTCATCAACCGGTACTCCAGGGTGGTCGCGTTCGAATCCATACGCATCGGGAACAACGTGACCATCGCTCAGCACGTGGCGATCGTGGATCACGATCACAACTACACGATGGAGGGCGACCGATTGCTCCTGAAGGGGTACAGCACGTCGCCCATCGTGATCGGAGACAACGTCTGGCTCGCGGACAAATGCACCGTCTTGAGGGGGGTCACCATCGGTAGCAACGTCGTCGCTGGAGCGAACACCCTGATCAACAAGGATGTTCCATCCAACTGCGTCATCGGCGGTGTCCCGTTCAAGATCCTCAAGGAGCTCAAGTGAAGACGATCCTCCTGCTCGGCCCCGTGCTGTCCAAGCTCAAGAACGCGTACGGGGGCGGCACCGGCGGCTACACGCGCAACATGTCGGTGTACCTGAACCATTTCAGGTCCGATGAGTTCACGATCGTCCCGTGCTTTCACACCGTGAGAGGCCAGTACGACTTCGGTCCATTCACCGCTCCCGCGCGGCTTGCCAAGGACATCTCCGCCTTCATCTCCGGCCTCGTGAAGGCGAGGCCAGACGGCGTTCATATCCTCGCGCAGTACCGGGGGGCGATCCCCCGGGAGTTCGCCGTGGTGCTGATCTCCAGGATGGTCGGGAAGCCGGTCCTGTACGAGATCAAGGCAGGGGCCTTCATGCAGTGGTACAGCAGCACGAACCCTCTGTCGCGGCGCCTCACCGATTTCTGCCTGAAGAGCTCCAAGGTCGTCCTCGCCGAGGGGAGCGTGTACCTGGACTTCGTCAAGGAGACGTTCGGGAAGGAGGCGCACTATTTCCCGAACTTCATCCCGACGGAAGAGATCCCCGACGAGGTCTCCGACAAGCTGAGAGATGAAGAGCTCAAGGTCCTGTTCGTGGGGTACTGCTACAAGGACAAGGGCGTCTACGAGGTCGTCTCGGGCTGCGAGGAGGCCGCCAGGCAGGGCACCAGGATCAGCCTGACCATCATCGGGAAAGAGCACGATGATTTCACGCGGTGGATGGACTCCAAAGCCGAGCAGCCCAACCTGAAGATCCAGCGCCTTGGATTGCAGCCGCACAAGGAGGTGCTGCGGCATTTCAAGCTGAACGACATCTTCTGCTATCCCACGAGCCACAAGGGGGAAGGGCACAACAACTCCATCAACGAAGCGCTGATGATGGGGCTCGTGATCATCACCACCAAGAAGGGCTTCCTGGGGGACATCCTGAGCGATGAGAGCGCATATTTCCTGAAAGAGGTGTCCACCGGCGAGGTCGGCGAGGCGCTCAGGGCGATCGACGGGCAGAGGGAGGTTGCGACGAAGAGGTCGAGCAACGGGAGGAGGCTCTTCCAGGAGAGATTCACCAGCGAGGTCGCCTTCAAGAAGCTGAGCCGCTGCTATGACGAGCTTGTACGTCGTTCCCCGAGGGCGAAGGACGGGGGGTGAGCCGTCGCGCTCCGGCGCTCCCCTCGGCGTTCGCGCGGGGCGCAGCTCGACCGAGGGTTCGGCGAACGCGGCAGCGCCGGTCGCTTGCGGATCGCGGGCGTCGCTCTAGCTTCTGGGCGAGAGGTGACGCCATGATGAGGAAATTCGCGTATCACGTCCTGCCGGATCCCGACGGCCGGGGGTGGATCGTCGCGGTCGAGGGATACGTGGCCCACTCGCTCCCGTACGGCACGAAGGAGGAAGCGATCGAGGTGGCGGAGGGGCTCGTCCGCCGGTACCCGGGCAGTACGATCGTCGTCGACGAACAGCCCCCGCGGCTCACTCCGATCGAGCTCGAGCACCGGCTCGCGGCGTGATATCCACCCGTCCGATCTCGCGCGGCTCGGGGTGAATGTCGATGTCGCGCGGGGAAACCCATGGCCAATTCGCCTCCGTCGTCCTACCCTCGGAGCAACATGAGACTCCACAGCTTCTACTGGGTTGGATTGGCGGTATTGGCGAGCTTCGTCGGATGCAGCGACGCGGCAGACACCGAGCAGCCCCTGCCGCAGCCGGCCGGCAGCGCGGGAGGCGTCGGGGGAGACGCGGCTGGCACCGGCGGGGGCAGCACCAGCACCAGCACCACCAGCAGCAGCGGCGGCGGCGGCAGCAGCAGCAGCAGCAGCAGCAGCAGCACAGGAGTCGGAGGCGTGGGAGGAGCGGGAGGCTCCGTCGGCTCGGGCGGGGCGCCCTCGGCGACGGCGTGTCCCGAAGGGCCGTTCCCGGCGCCGGAGGCGGTCACCTCCACGGCTATTTGTGAGGGTTTCCGGTACAGCTACGGTTACAACGAAGGCCCGACGTGGATCGCCGCGCAAAACGCGTTCTTCTTCACCAACTTCGTGCAACACGCCGCAGGCAACAATTTCACCGGCGACATCATCAAATATACGCCTGGCGGCGGCTGCGAGGTGTTCATCTCGGACGTGGGCGCGAACGGTCTCGCGGCGTCGATCGACGGGAACTTGCTGGGCGCGAGCCACAAGACCCGCTCGATCAGCTCGTTCGACGTCGCCACAAAGCAGGTGACGATCCTCTCCGACATGTACATGAACCGGCTGCTCGACTCACCGAACGATCTGATCGCGCACAAGAGCGGCACGATCTATTTCACGAACCCGACCTATGAGGTCGGAAATCGTCCTCCCGGCGTCGGGCGCGCGGTGTTCAGGCGAGATCCCGAGGGGGTGTTGTCGATCATCAAGCAAGGCGGCGACCAGCCGAACGGCATCGCGCTATCGCCCGATCAGACTCGACTCTACGTGGTGAACGCAGGCCTCTACGATGTGGACGCGGCCGGCGTGACGTCGAATCAGCGCGATTTTCCGCTCAACGCCGACGGCATCGGCGTCGACTGCGACGGCAACGTGTACCTCTCGGGCGGGACCATCGTGAACCCCGAGGGGCAGACCATCGGCGACTTCCCCGGCGGCACCAACCTCGCTTTCGGCGGCGCCGACGGCAAGACCCTCCTGGTCGTCGGCGGCGGGACGAAGGCGCGCGTCGTGCAGATGAACGTGCCGGGGTTGCCTTGATCTGACCCTCCGCGCGGCGCGGCGACCCGAGCGGATTCGCCTGAGCCCTCGGTCGTTCGACGGAGGCGAAAGCGCGAGGGCAGCTCGGCTCAGACACAGGCCCTCCCGCGCCGCGCGACGACCGCGGACTCCTCGGGGCTCGCCGCTCGGAGAAGCAGGGACGAACGCGGGCGACGCGGCGCTAGCCGCTGCAGCAGCGGAACCCGATGGTGTGGTCCGTGTCGGCGCGCTCGCGCACGTCGCGCGCGTCGCACCGGAGCTCGTCGAGCGAGTCCCCGCTGTCGAACGCTCCGCCCCGCGTCCTGCAAAGGTCGCCGGAGCCGGTGTCGCCCGAGCACGCGTCTTCCCACTCGCGGACGTTGCCGTTCATGTGCTGCAGGCCGAGATAGCCGCCCTCGCACGCCATGCTGGCGTCGTCGCCGACCGGCACCGTCGCGTCGCCGTCGCCGTTGCACAGCTGCGCGTCGAACTCACCGGTGGCGTGAGAGCGCGCGCCGCCCTCGCTGCACGCCTCGAACCACTCGCCCTGCGCCGTGTCGCCGGCGTACGGCAGCGGGCCGCCGTGGGCCTTGCCGCAGAGGCGCTTGCCCAGGCTCTTGCAGAAGGCGCGGGCGTCGCACCAGTCGACGCAGGTGGCGGGGTGCCGGTCGTCCTCGCGGCGGGTCGTGCACACGTCGGGCGCGCCGGGGCCGGTGTCGAACGCGAAGCTGTCGTTGAACAGACAGAACGGCTCCTGCGCGGCGACGTCCGGCTGCGTGGCCAGGAAGGCGCGGTAGGCGGCGTTCGACACCTCGGTCTGGTCGATGCAGAACGAGCTCTCGATTGTCACCATGGCGGCGGGGCACTGGCACACGCGCGCGGCGCACGAGGCCGTCGCGCAGTCGGCGTCGGCCTCGCACGGCTGGCCGTACAAGCACGAGGCGTTCCCGGCGCCGGGCTCGCAGGTGAGGCCGTGCAGCGGGCGCACCAATGTGCACGCCGAGACGAGGGCGGCCGCGAGGGCGGCCGCGGCGGCGTGGGCCGGCCGGGGACGCATCAGAAGGCCCCTTCGAGGCCCGCAGCGGTACCGGCGACGAACGGCCGGAGCGCCGGCCCGGGCGCGCCCGCGCCGGCCTTCGGAGGACTCGCGGCGGCCGGCCGGGTCGCGTAGAACCACGCCGCGGCCCCCAGCGCGACGACGCCCACGCCGAGGCCGATGTCGGCGACCGCGTGCTGGACGCGGATGGCGCGCACCTCGTCGGCCGCGCAGCGCGGGGCGCACGTGGCGCGCAGGTCGGCCTCGGCGCTCAGCGAGAGCGCGCCGGCGACGGCGAACACGGCGAGCCCCGCGGCGCCGACGGCGCCGGACGCCCACACGAGCCCGGGGATCGCGGGCTTCGCAGGCGGCGGGGCGGCAGGCGAGGCGGTCGGCGGGGCGGCAGGCGAGGCGGTCGGCGGCGTGGCAGGCGAGGCGGTCGGCGGGGCGGCAGGCGCGGCAGGCGGCGGAGGAGAGGCCGGCGCGCCGGCCGAGGGGGCGCCCAGGGGCAAGGTGAGCGCGCGGTTCTTCTCACCCTCGCGGATCAGCACACGCTCCTCGACCGCGGGGCCCCAGGCGGGCTGGTACCGGAAGGTGTGCGGGCCGGGGTCGACCGGCAGCGCCTTGCCGTCGAGCGCCGCCGCGAGGAGGCGCCCATCCACGAGCACGCGCACGTCGAGTCGCTCCCGCCCGTGCGCGTCCGTGGCGGCGATGACCACGGTGGGCAGGCTCTTCTCGACCTCGGCGAGCCATGGCCCGCAGTCGGCCACGGCGGCCGCCGGGCAGGTCGGCTGCGAGCACGCGATGAGCGCCTCCCGCGCCGCGAGGAGCTTGCCGTCCCGGCGGAGGCCCTGCGCGCGCTCGTAGGCGGCGGCGCACGCCCGCTTGTGAGGCTCGGCGCGGGCGCGGGCGCCGGTGAGCGCGAGCGCCGCGGCGACGGCGACGGCGAGCGTGGGCGCGGGCCGCGCGCGAGCGGGAGAGGAGGCGTTCATCGGGTCACATGCACTCGGGCTTGAGCCGGCGTATACCGGCCTTGTCCACGGTATAGGGCGGGGAGCAGCGCTGGGCGGCGACGCCGGCCGCGCGCGACGTGGGCGCAGGAGCGCGCGCACCCGCCGCCGGGCGTGCCGGCCTCCGGGCGGGCGCGGTCACGGCGGCGCTCGACGCCGGCGGCGGGCTCGGCGCGCTCCCCGGGCTGGACGCCGGCGGGCTCGGCGCGCTCCCCGGGCTGGACGCCGGCGGGCTCGGCGCGCTCCCCGGGCTCGGCGGCGGGGCGGGAGCGGCGGGGATCGCGCTCATCGCGCCCGGCGGGTTTGGCGCCGGCAGGGCTGCGGTCGGGGGCGCGCCGGTTACGCCTGGCATCACCACCCCCGTGCCGGTGGGCTGCGCCGCGGGCGCGTGGGCCGCGCTCGCTGCGTCCTCCGGCCCGGGCGGACCGCGGCGCACCCACTGCGCTGCGAGCGCGGCCGCGCTGCCGAGGAGCACCACACCCACCAGCGCGAAGGCCGGGCGCGCGCGCTTCGACGTCGCGGCGGGCGGGACGTCGCGCGGCGCGCCGTCTCCCGGGGAGAGCGCCATGGAGAGCCCGCTGGACGTCGCGGATCCCGGCGGGGGCGCCGCCGCGCTGCCCGGGCCTGCCGCCTGGGCGTCTTCCAGGCCCGCCGCCTGGGCGTCTTCCAGGCCCGCCGCCGAGGCGCTCTCGATCGCCGCGACGCGGGCCGCCCGTCGCGCGAGCGCGTCGCCGGCGAGCTCCTCCACCCACTCGCCCACCGCGCGCGGCGACGCGAGCGGGACCGCGCCCTCGATGGCGATCGCGAGCTCGCGGGCGGTCGGGTGGCGGCCTTCGGCGTTCCGCTCGAGCGCCCGGAGCACGATCGCGTCGAGCGCCGGCGGCACGTGCGCCGCGAGCGAGCTCGGGGGCGGGATCGGCCGCTCGAGCACGGCCCCGATGAGCGCGGCCTCGTCGACGCCGTCGAACAGCCGCTGGCCCGCGAGCGCCTCCCACAGGACCACACCCGCCGCGAACACGTCGGTCCTCCGGGTCACGTCGGCGCAGAGGATCTGCTCGGGCGACATGTAAGGCAGCTTGCCTTTCAGTTGCCCGCCGCGGGTGGTGCTGAGCCGCCCGCGCGCCTTGGCGATGCCGAAGTCGAGCAGCCGCGCCGTCCCGTCGACGCCGACGAGCACGTTCTCGGGCGAGACGTCCCGGTGCACGATGCCGAGCGGCTCGCCGGACTCGCTGTGCGCCTCGTGGGCCGCGTGGAGGCCGTGGAGCGCTCCGCACGCGATGCTCGCGACGATCGGGGCTGGCACCGGCGCGCCGCGGGCGCGCGCCGCCCGGAGCAGGCGCGCCAGCGACTCGCCCCGCACGTAGTCCATGACAAGGAACGCCTCGTCCTCGGCGATGAGGAGATCGAGCGTGGCGACCACGTTGGGGTGCTGGATGCGCGCGACGATGCGGGCCTCGCCGCGCAGGCTCTCGGCGATCTCGGGCGCCTCGGCGAGCTGGGGGTGCAGCCGCTTGATGGCCACGGTGCGCGCGAAGCCCGCCTCGCCGACCAGCCGGCCGAGGTGCACGGACGCCATCCCGCCGGACGCGATGGGGCTGTACAGCAGATACCGCCCGATTCGCCTGGGCTGCGACGGCTCCGACGACATGCCGGCGCGATGATACACGAGCCCGCACGGCCGCGTCCCCGGTCGTCGGGCGGGGCCGTCAGCCCGGCAGGGGCGTGCTCGGCTCGACGAAGCAGAGGCGGTAGCCGTCGGGGTCGGTGACGACGACCTCCCGCGTATGCCACGGCTGGTCGCGCGGCCCGTCGACGGCGGCGCCGGCTGCAGCGGCGCGCGCGGCGATCGTCTCGATACCGAGGTCGCCGGTCGCGCTGAAACAGACGATCACGCCGAGGCCGCGCTGACCGGCCAGCGAGACACCCGGCGGCGTCGCGATGAGAAAGAGATCGGCATGGGGCGCCCAGCGCAGGTGGACGAACACCGGATCCTGGTGAGCTCGGGTGAAGCCGAGGAGCTCGTAGAACGAGGCGGAGCGCTCCGCGTCGGCCACGAGGAGCTTGACGTAGGCGGACATCACGTAGGGATCGTCGCTGTGCATGGTGGCTGGGCGCGAAGGTGCGCCGCGCCGGGTCGGAAGGCAAGCCGCGAGACGCGGGCGGAGCAGGCGTCCGCGAGCCCGGCGGGCGCGGTCAGCTGCCTCTGTCCTGTTCGCTGCTCCGACGCTGGGCTCGTGAGCGCGCGGAAGGCCCGCGGCGGGATGTGCCGCGAGCTCACGCGGCCGGGATTGTATAGAGAGGCTCCTCGTCGGGAACCCGGAGGCGCTGCGGAAGATATCCTTCTAGCTCGCCGGGCTCGAATCGACAAAGACCGATCAGGTGCCAGAAGGCGCCGTGAATCTCGCCGCGCAGCTTGAAGCGACCGCCCGGGGTGAACGAGGCCCAGCCCTCGGAGCGAGGGAGAAAGATCGCGAGGCAGGCGCGGGTGACAACATGCCAGATGCGGACGGTGCCGTCGTGGGAGGCCGAGGCGACAAGCACACCGTCGGGGCTGAAGGCCACGGCAGAGATTGGCGCCTCATGCCCGCGCAGGGCCTTCGGTTTCTCCATGTCCCGATCGCAGATTATCAGAGCGCCGTCGTCCGCCCCTGCGACGAGCGTCCAGTTTTCCGGGTCGTGGATCGGACTGAATGCCACACACCGGATCGCGACAGCGTGACGCAGCACTCTCCTCTCCTGCCCAGAGCTCGTTTCCCAGATTCGCACCGTCTGGTCGCCGGACCCTGACGCGATCATCCGGCTGCTGGGCGTGAACGCCACGCCGGTCACCGCTTCGTCATGTCCCCGGAGAACACGTAGCGCTTTGCCCGAGCTTGCCTTCCACAGCCGTACCGTCCGATCATGGCCGGCGGAGGCCAGGGTGGCGCCATCCGGGCTATAGCACACGCTGGTGAGGAACGACTCGTGGCCTTCCAGCGACTTCGAGCTGCCGGTGCGCACATCCCATAGCCGCAATACTCCGTCGCTGGACGCGGAGGCCAGGGTCCGACCATCGTGGCTGAACGCGATGCCCCTCACGCGGTTTTTCAGGTCCGGAAGCGTGAGCACGACCTGTCCCCAGACTGTCTCCCAACTTCGTATGGATCCGTCGTCGCCTCCCGATGCCAACGCGTTGCCATCACGGCTGAATGCCACGGTCCGCACCGGCTCCCTGTTACCTTTCAGCAGCTGCAGCGCCCTTCCCGAGGCGACGTCCCAGATCTGCACGCTCCGGTCGCTGGCGCCGAGGGCCAACGTGCGGCCATCCGGGTTGAAGGCGACGCTCAGGACCGCCGCGCCGTGACCCTGCAGCGCGAGCGATGTCTGACCCGACGCGGCCTCCCACAAGCGCAAGGAACTGTCCTTCGCGCCAGATGCAACGATCTGTCCTTCAGGGCTGAAGGCGACGCTCGTGACCGAGTTCCGATGGCCTTGCAGCACGTGCAGCATCTGCCCCGTGGCCACGTCCCACAGCCGCACCGTGGCGTCCTCCGCTCCCGAGGCTATCATCTGCCCACCAGGGCTGAAGGCGACGGCGTTCACAGTTCCTGCGTGGCCAGAGAGGACACGCAGCGCCAGGCCCGAGGAAACTTCGTAGAGGACCACCGTCCGGTTTTCCGTCCCGGAGGCAACCACATGACCATCCGGGCTGAACGCCACGCTTGTCACTCGACCACCTCGGTAGGCCTGCAAAATATGCAGCGTCCGGCCCGACTGGACGTCCCAGAGTCGCACCGTGTGATCGGTGGCGCTGGAGGCCATTATCCGGCCGTCCGGGTTGAGTGCCACGCCAGTGATCCAAGAATCATGGCCACGCAGCTCCTGGAGCAGTACGCCCGAGCGGACGTCCCAGAGCCGCAAGATACGGTCCATGGAGGCGGATGCCAGAAACATGCCATTGGGGCCGAACGCCACGCTCCGCACCGTTCCCTCGTGATGCCGGAGAACATGTAATACCCGTCCTGAGCTCACGTCCCAGAGCCGAACTGTCTGATCTCTAGCCCCGGAGGCGAGGGTCGTGCCGTCCGGGCTGAACGCGACGGCGCGAAGCTCATCGTCGTGACCTAGTAAGGCCCTTATCTGCTTACCCGACCCCGCCTCCCAGAGTCGCAACGATCTGTCCACGTGGCCGGATGCTATCAGGCCACCATCGGGGCTGAATGCTACCGCCATGCACTGTGCAGAAGGACTCTCGGTGCAAGCCTCGATGCTGGATGGGATGGGCGGCGCCAGCATGGCAAGCTCGCGTTGACCTATCGCGTCCCCGTCCACGGTCGCTCCTACCAGGCGGGTGAGCCAAAGCTTCGCTCCAGCGAGCCGCGCGCGCCGGAGGTCCGCGCCGAGCAGCTGTGCTCTCGTGAGATCCGCATGCTCGAAGCTGGCTCCAACAGCGCTGGCACGTGAGAGGTCCGCGCCGATCAGCCGAGCACCCTGCAGCGAGGCGCCGTCGAGGCGGGCTTCCACCAGCCTTGCTTGACTGAGATCGGCTCCCGTCAAATCTGCTTGCATGAGATTGCGGCCTGACAAGTCCTGCCCGCGCAGATCCTGCCCGGCCAAATTGACTGCGCGGTGCGCCTCCACGCCCAGGCGTTGCAGCACGAGCAGCGCGTTCTTGATGGCGGCCTCCCCTCCGCCGCTGGACTCCAGCGTCGCGCGCGCCCATGCAATGGCCCTGTCCCGCGTGGCCAGCGCCGTGAAAAATTCCACCATGAGCGGCGACATCTCGGCCATACCGAGCAGCGCTGAGACCCCGCTCGGCTCCGCCTCGCGTGCAGCCTCCCATGCCACCAGCCACTCGAGCACGGATTGATGGAGGAAGGAGAAATTGTCCGCCTCGTCCCGCCGGAGCAGCGTACCCGAGCCCACCTGGTGAGTGATCACGCCGCTCTCGAGCGCCTGTGCGTTTCCCGACTTGTCGGAAGCCGCCAGAGCCTTGATGGGCTCATGAATGCTCTCCGGTAGCTCGCTCAGCCGGATCGTGCGTTCCGCTCGCCGCCACAGCATCACGGCGAGATCCGCCGCTGCCCTCCACCGCTGCGGCAGGGATAGCCCGGGCGGCGCGCCCCTGTCGTGCGCTCGATCGAACTCGTACCCGAGCCAGCGGTCCAGCAAGAGCCGGTAGAGCCCTGCCGCGGTAATCTGTCCAGTCCGGTTCCGGGCTTCAATGAGCTTCGACTCGTCGATCTCCGCGATGAAGCTGAGCATCCGTGGGATCTCCGAGAGACCCATCAAGTCACGCACCTCCTCGAGCAGCCGCAGCCGCCCGCTGGCGACCTCGTCGCTCTCGAATCTCTGGACGAGGAAGCGACGGATCTGCGCTTGGTTGAAGCGCTCGAGTCGCGCTAGCCGGAATCCCTTGCTCAGCGCCTTCTCACCCAGCGCAGTCCTGATCTGGCGATCGGAGAGGAAGTGCTGACTCCGGCTGGTGATGACAACCTTCGCGTTATCGGTCGCCGCCTCGAGCAGCGTGTCGAGGTGCTCCGAGGCTCGATCGTAGCTGACCCGGAGCGCCAGCTCGTCGAAGCCATCAAAGAGCAGCGCGATCCGCCCGGCGCCCAGCATGTACCTGAAGGCGCGCAGATCGAGCCGGTCCATGCCCGCGAGGGTCAGGTGCTGTGCCATCAGCGCGTCGAGCGCGCGCGCCTTCTCGAGCGCGCGTAGCTCGACAAGCATCGGCTTGAGAGGCCCGCCCCGTTCGGTCAATCGACGCGCCAGCTCATGCAACAGAAAAGTCTTGCCGGCGCCGAACTCGCCGAGCACGAGCACGAGGCGGCCGTGGTCCGAGTCCAACCACTCCTCAAGGGCAGCGAGCGCGTCCTCCTGCTCGCGCTCCTCGAGGCCGATATTGTAGCGGAGCCGCTGCGGTACGAACAGCCTCGGGGGGTAGATGGGATCGACGGCTAGCCGGGCGCTCTGACGCTGGAGGTAGCTGCTGAGGTCGATCAGCTCCTCGTAGTCATGGAGGCTGACGAGGCGGACGCCCCCGGCACGGGCCCGTCGCACCAACGCAGGCGGCGCCTGCTCGCCGTCGTAGACCAGCAGGGAGTAAATCCCTGAGCCCGGAGGACCGTAGCGGGCGTGCACCTGACTCCGGAAGGCCTCGACGATGCTCTCGGTGACCTCGTAGGGGATAGCCCCCAGCGCGAAGGTCGCTCTCTGGCCGAGGCGCGTGACCGAGCAAACCTCGATGTACTGATGAAACGGCGGAGGTGCAGGTTCGGGCACGAGGTGTGCCTCGTGACCCTGCTGCGCCTCACGGAGTTGCAGGACTCGCGCCACGCGTTCGACGAGGGGATTCCAGGGCTCGGCACCCGAATCGCGCTGCGCGTCGTCGCGGTCGGGCGCGGTCTCGGCGGATCGCGAGGAGGCTCCGGCCGCGGTCGTGCGCAGCGCGGCGTGTTGCAGCGTCTCTGCCACCTCGCGGACGCCGCGGGCGACGTCGGTCCACGCCAGATGCCGGTTCAACGAGGTGCTCAACCACTGCCCGTTCTCGGGAAGCGGTCTCAGCTGACCGAACGGCGAATCGCGCCACTCGCAAGGGTGCAACAACACCGGGAGCACCTCTGTGTCGCCGGCCTCGCGCCGCTCCATGGCCCGCTCGCCCGCGTGCCAGCAGCTGTCGTCGCCCAGATAGTCGATGCTCACCAGCAGCAGGATCAGACGAGCCGATTCGAGCTCCTCGGAGAGCCTGGCCTCCACATGCTCGCCGGCGCGGAGGCGTTGCCGGTGGGAGACACGGATCAACCCCTTGCGCTCGAGTGGCGCGAGATGCTTGTCGAGCTCGGCGAGGAGATCCAGGTCTGCGCGGGCGTCCGAGCAGGAGACAAAGACCGGAATCACGTCTGTCGCCACCTACTTGGCCGCCGGCGCCGCCGGCTCGACGACGCAGCGGATGCCGAGGAACCCGCAGCGGTAGGTCACCTCGAACCCTCCCGGCCGCGCCGTCCTGACGAGCGGCGGGATGCCGTCACGCCAGCTGCCGCCGCGGGCGACGCGCATCTTGCCGCCACCGTCGTTGGCGCTCGTCGTCCACTCGAAGACATTGCCGGCCAGGTCCTGGATGCCCTGCGGGCTTTCGCCGGCGGGGAAGCTCCCCACGTCGCACGCGGTCTTGCGCACGGTGCCGCCGCCGGACCAGCAGAGCTGATCCTTCGGGGCCTCGCCGCCCCACGGGTACGGCCGCGCCTCCTCGCCGCCGCGGGCCGCCCACTCCCACTCGCCGTCGCGCGGCAGCCGCTTGCCCTGCGCCGCGCAGTAGGCCTCGGCCTGCGGGAAGTCGACGCAGACCATCGGCTGCTTCTCCTTGCCGGGCACGCCGTAGGTCGACGCCTCCTTGGCGCAATTTGCGAATGAATTCGTGCATTTGCCTGCATTGACGCACGCGGCGTAGGCCTCGGCGGTGACCTCGGTCCTGTCCATGCAGAGGTCCGGCACGGTGGCTTTCACCTTGAGCGGGCCCATCACGAAGCTGCCGCCCGGGACCCGGACCGTGCCGTCGGGGCAGCCGTCCGAGGGGGGCGCCGGCGCGGCCGAGGCGGAGGCCTGCCCGCTGCCGGCCGGCGCGGCGGCCGGGTCGGCGCCGGCCGGCGCCGGGGCCGCGGTGGACCCGGGCAGGGGCGGCGCCGGGGCGGTCGCCGCGCCTCCGGAGGGGCTCACCGGCGCGGCCTGCGCAGCGGGCGACGGCGCGGGGGGCGGGGCGCCCTCGGGGGCAGCCGGGGAGGCGCCGCACGCGGCGACGAGGACGCCGCACGCGGCGGCAGGGAAGAGCAGCGCGGAGAGGGGCAGGGGCGTTGTGTGGGATCGCATGGTGTCTCAGGAGGCGGTCACGGTCGGCGCCGGCTCGTCGTCCAGCCATTGCTCCTGGACGACGATCGCCGGCAACAAGGTGAACGGCCCGTCGTAGCCCGGGCCGAAGGTCAGGATCTGGATCACGCGCCGGTCGCCGCGGCGGATCGGGAACATCACCTCGCCGCCGCGGGGGAGCTCGCTGCCGCCGCGGGGCGGATCGATCCAGAAGGCCACGCCCTCGGTCTTCCCGCCGAGCAGCGAGATGGCCGAGACGGTGAGCTCAGGGCAGCGGATGCGCAGCCACTCCCTCCTCCGGTAGCCGCGGCAGCCCGCGGCCGCGGGGCCGGTGCGGGAGAGGCGGACGCGAGGCGCGGTCTTCCACTCGGCGGCCGTGGGCTGCTTCGACGGCTCGGCAGGAAAGGGCTCGACGTCGAGGGGCCGCTCCTCGCCGGCGTCGGGCGCTGCGGCCGCGCGCGCGCCGCCCTGCTGCGCGCCGGATGCGCCGGCAGCCGCGGCCAGGACGCCGGCACTGCCGGCGGCCATCCAGGCGACCCACGCGAAGCGCAGCCTCATAACGTCTCCAGGAACGCCACGAGCGCCGCCCGATCCTCGGGCGACAGGTGGCTGGTCTTGCCCATCCGGTCGGCGTTCTGCTCGATGAGCTCCGCGAGCGTGCCGGCGCGCCCGTCGTGCAGGTAGGGCGGCCGCCCGCCCACGAAGCGCAGCGACGGCGTCTTGTACTCGGGGCGCGGATCCTCGTCGTAACCCGGCAGGGGCGGTCGCTTCGGCATCGGGTACACCATGCGATCCGTGTAGTCGCTCTCGGGCACGTGGCAGCGCGAGCACTTCGCCTCGTCGCTGCGGAAGATCTCCCGGCCGCGCTTCACCCGCTCGTCGGGCGCCCCCTCGGCGCGCGGCGGCGCGACAAGGCCCCGGCGGAGGAACATCGCGAGAACCGTGGCCCGGGCCGCGACGCCGGCCGGCGTGTGGTCGATCGGCAGCCCGCCCCAGCGGTGCAGCCCCATGCCCGTCTGGAGCCTCGAGACGAGATCCTCGCTCTCTCCGTGCCACCCGTACGGCCCGGCCGCGCCGACGTTGCCGGCGAGCATCGGGGTGCGCCGCGGAACCCCCTTCCTCTTGGCGACTTCGGGGATGTTCTCCGGCCGGCCGACGAAGTTCGCGTGCTCGCCGTCGGCCGTGCTGAAGGTGGCCTCGCGCCAGACGTACCCGTCGTCGCGCCCGTCGGGGTGGCACCCCGCGCAGCCGAGATTGCCGCTCACCGTGCCGTCGAGCGCGTTGTAGAAGAGCCGACGGCCCTTCGCGACCTCGGGGCCCAGCGGATCGTCGGCGAGGTGCACGAGCGCCGCCGGCCCCTCCGGGGGCGGCGCGGCTGTCGGCGCAGCGCCGGCCGACGCCGCGGCGGAGCCCGCCGGAGTCGCGGCCGAGCCCGCCGCCGGATCGTGCAGCCGGAGCGCCGCCACGTCGCCGGTCGAGCGGCAGAACACCCACGCCGTCGCCTCGTCCGCGGACAGCGCGAGGCCGGTCGGCGCGCCGCACGTGCCCGCCACGCGGATGTGCGGGTCGTAGCGGCCGCCGACAGGGTAGCTCTTCACGATCGCGAGCGTCGGATCCACCGCGGTCGCGTCCACCTCGAGCACGAGGTCGTCGCCCTCGCCGGCCACGAGCAGCGTGCGCGCGCGCTTGCGGTACGCCACGGCGCGCGGCTGGGTGACGGGCGTGATGCTCGCGCCCGGCAGGGTGATGACGCTCTCCGGCGTGATCACCTGCTCGGCGAACGCCGACCGGAGCACCGGCAGGTTGCCGTGGTGCGGCGGGGCGAGCGGCTCGTCCCGGCCGGTGATCAGCACGTCCACGGTCGCGGCGCCGAACCACGCGGCGTGGCCCATGGCGCCGAGCGCGTGCCGCGCGGCGAACAGGCGCCGCCCGTCCTCGGAGAGCGCCAGCGCGTAGCCGAGCGAGGCGGCGAGCCGCTCGCCCGACGGGGCGCGCAGCGGCGACGCGGGCAGGGCGACGCGCCGGACCCTCGGCGCCCCGCCGAGATCGTCGATCCGCGTGAGATCCGCGCCGACGAGGTGGCTCACGTACGCGGCGCTGCCGTCGGGCAGCACGGCGACGCCCCGCGGCTCGCGCGCCACGTCGACGGTCCACCTCATCCTGGCTGCCTCGAGGTCCACGGCCGAGACCTTGTGGGTCCACGCCGAGGTCACGATCGCGGTCTTCTCGTCGGGCGTGACCGCGATGCCCCACGCGTCGGCGGGCAGCGGGACGCGGCCGACCTCCACGAGGCCGGCCGCCGCGTCCGGCCGGAAGATGAGCAGGAGCCCCGGGTCGCGGACCGTGGCGAGCACGCGCCCCTCGGGCCCGCCGAGCGCGAGCACCTGCGCGGGCCGTCCCGGCGCGGGCACACCTGCGCCGGGACGCGCGGGGTCGAGCGGGAGCGGCACGACGCGCACGACGCCGTGGTCCTCGTCGGCCACGTAGAGCGCGTCCTCGCGCGCCGCGCGGGCGAGGGCGCCGCCCTCCCGGACCGGCGCGCGCAGCGGCGCGGCGCCCGGCGGCGCCGGGGGATCGACCGGAGCGCCCGCGCTGCCGATCGAGGCGCCCGCGCTGCCGGCCGGGGCCGCGCCCGCGTCCGTGCCGGGAGCGGGACCCCGGGAGCATGCGCCCGCAGCGAGCGCGAGGACTGCGGCGAGAGTGCGTGTCGCGGGGTGGAGCAAGGCAGCGCCGGATCTTCGCGCGCTCTCCGGTCGCGGGTCAACAACGGGCGGGCGGCGGGGCCGCGGGCGCCGGAGAGCCCGAGCGCCGCGCCCGACGAGCTCCACGCGACGTTTGAGCCGCGAGCTCGACGCCGCCGGAAGTGGCCTTCGCGGATCCGTATCGCATGGCCAAGCAGCTCGTGGACGCGCTGTCGAGTCTCGACCTCTCCTCGACGCGTCATCTCCCTCGACGCGTCGGAGGTCGCCTCTCTCGAGGCCGCCGTGCTCGCGAGCCAGGTCGCCGGCACGCGCTGCTCGGCAGACCCCATCGCGCGGCTTCCTCGATGCTGAAGCGGAGGGGCCAAAGCGGCCGGCTGCACCGAGATGGGCAGTCGCGGCACCCGAACCGTTGATTCGGGGGAGTTGATCCGGGGGAGAGGAGAGCTTCGTCGCCCTGGGGCGGCGGACCCTACAACGTCGGGGACCGCCTCTCACCGCCGTCGTGCCGGACGGCCCCGGCCCGCCAGGGAGGCAGGCTGAGCCGCCCAGGCACGGCAACCCACGCAGACAAACAAAAAGGCAGCGCCGCCGGGGCCTCAGGGGGGGCGAAGGCCGCGCCGGCGGCGCTGCGGTCCTATAAAGCACTGAATATGCCATCGGGAATTTCCCCTGAATTGCGTCGATGCGTCACGGACGGGCCCTCTCGCGTTTCGATTTTGCAACGCGGCCATCTCATGGGTGCACGATTGTTAGATCTCTTTCTTTACTAGAAAAGTTCGTCCAGGACGCAATATCGTCCCCCATTTCCACCATTGCAGTTGTCCGCCGATCTCGTCCTCCACGTGCGGACCGACTGCAGCGAGAGGGCGATCGAGATCAGCTGCCTGGACGTCGGTAACTCCGGAGACACCGAGTCGATCCCCCTGGGTGCGACTGCGGGGACTCCGATCGACCTCTTCGTCGACAGCTACAACAACGTCTCTGCCGGCTCGTTCGAGCCGAGCATCACCCCGGATTGACCTGCTGACCCGAGACGTCCCCCCGGCGGGCCGGCGCCGGAAGGCCCCCATGACACTCCCCACAGGAGCCGTCGCGGGCGTGGGCTCGAGACCTCGACGTCGAGCGAGTTCATGGTGTTGCTCCCAACATCACCCCGCGGCGTTTGATCCGGGCCCTCGAACGAACTATCGCCCCATGCCCATGACGACAGCACCTCAGGCGGGCCACGGCGGCCCGGACGGCGCGCAGACGCCTCGGTTCATCGAGGTGAACGGGGCCCGCCTCGCCTGTGCGGAGGAGGGGCAGGGCACCCCGGTGGTGTTCCTGCACGGAGCGGCCTCGGACCACCGGATGTGGGACCGGCATCGCGCCATCGTGGGCCAGCATCACCGGGCCATCGCCTACAGCCAGCGCTATTTCGGGACTGGCGCGTGGGAGTCGAGCTGGCCTCCGCTCGGCGTGCAGACGCACGCGGACGACCTTGTCGCGCTCCTTCGCGCCCTCGACGCCGGCCCCGCGCACCTTGTCGCGTGGTCTTACGCCGGCCATGTGGCCCTGGGCGCGGCGCTGAGTCATCCAGCGCTGATCAGGAGCGCTTTCGTCTACGAGCCGGGCGTGCCCTCGTACGTCACCGATCCCGCCGAGCTGAGCGCGCTGGGGGACGACATGAACGCCATGTTCGGCCCCGTCTTCGGGGCAGTCCAGCGCGGTGACAGCCAGGAAGCCGTGAGGCTCCTGCTGGACGGCTCGGGCGAGCGCGAGGGCTATTTCGCCGCTCAGCCCGCGGAGCGGCAGGCCGTCTACCTGGATAACGCGCGGACCATGCCGCTCCTCCTGTCGCAGCCCCGGCCCCCGGCCATCACGTGCGGCGACCTGGCCAGCCTGAAGGTGCCGGTCACCATTGCGTACGGCGAGCTCTCCCGGCCGCTGTTCAGCGTGGTCGCCCGCGCGGCGGCCCGCTGCATCCCCGGGCAGCACCTGGTGGTCCGCGGGGCCACCCACATGTGGCCCGAGGAGGACGCCGCGGCGTTCTGCGCCGCGGTCCTGGGCTTCATCAAGGAACGCTGATGGCCTGAGCCCGCGGGGCCGCGCTCACCAGCGCGTCCAGCGGGAGATCCGCTTCACGCGCGTGTAGCCGCTGCCGTCGTTCGAGAGCCCGTACGACGTCGCGGCCGCGGTGTTCACGTGCGGCCCCCAGCCCTCGTCCTCGATCGGCTCGTCGGCATCCGCGCCGAGGTTGTAGACGAAGCAGTGCCCGTAGTGCTGCGTGACGCCCGCGTAGACGCTCGAGCAGTTGCCGTCGCTCTTCGTGTCCATGTCGAAGTCCGGCGATGACCACCCGGTGGCGAACTGCCACGAAAAGAGCTCCTCCTCCCCGGCCACGCGGATCGGCGTGAGGAGGTGCATGTCCGCGGTGTCGATGCCCTCGGCCGTCGCGCGCAGGACCTCGGCGACGGTCCCGGCGATGTCCTCGACCTCGTCGCGGTATTCCCGGCCGGCGACGTACAGGGAAGGCTGGTAATGGTTGGCGTCGAGCGACGGCTCCCCCTTGGCGCCGAGCCGGTCGGCATACAGGATCTTCCAGAACGGCAGCGTCGCGCCGTCCGCCGCGCCGACGCTGTTGTAGACGAGCGCCCACCGGTCGCCGTCCTCGGTCGGCTCACCGCAGTGGGCCTGGAGCGCCTCCAGCGGACCGGAGCCGTCGGGATCGAGCGTGTAGACGCCGCCCGGGGCGCTGGCCGGGACGGCGCCGCACCGAGCGTAGACGCACCCGTCGCTCACCTCGTCCTCGCACCCCGCGGGGGCGCCGCCTCCGGCCCCGCCGCCTCCGCCGGCGCCCTCTCCCCCCGCGCCACCGCCCTCCTGAAGATGAAACGGCTTGTCGAGCCCGGCCACGACCGTACACCCGCAGGTCACGAGGCACGCCGCCGCCCACACCCATCTCGCGGACCCGCTCGTCATCTCCCTTCCTCTCCCTACCGAATCATCCCGTCACGCCCTGCGTGGCGATGAGCCACGCGGCGCGGACGCTACCGTCTCACCTGCAGCCTGGCAAGCAACGCACGCCGACCTGCCGGCCGCCGGAGAAGGCGATCCATCCGTCGAGCGAGGGCGTTCGGGCCCGGCCCCGGAACGCTGCCGCCCGGCAACCGACGTGGCGACGTGGCGACGTGGCGACGTGGCGACGTGGAGACGTGGAGACGTGGAGGCGCGCACGACTTCGAATGCAGAAAAAACATTCCATAGAAACTTGATTGAAACACGCACCCATGCATCGTCCTTGGCGGATCATGGGCCCATGTAGGGCTGATGCCATCCAGGGCAAACCCCCGCCGCGCGATCGATCTCCTCCCGCCGATCCGCTGCGGAGCTGGCCTGGCACACCGTCGAACGAACAGGCGACTTCACGGACGGCGCCCCCGGAGCGCAACCCGTCCGTTCTGCCCCGACCGGCGGGCGCGTACCTCTCCACGCGCCCGCGGCTCCGCGGTCATTCACAGCAAAGGACGATGGAATGAAGAGACGAGAACCTTCGCGTGAGGCACCGAGCGCCATGCCCCTCGAACGCCGGCGCTTTCTCGGCGGCGCCCTCGGGCTCGGGGGAGCCGCGCTCCTCCCCGCCTGCGACTCACGCTCCGGCGAGCCGGGGCCGCCGGCGGCGAACGCCGCGCCCCTCGTGGCGACCGCCGACAGGCCGGAGGTGTCCGAGCTGCGCTTCGGCATCATCGCGCTGACCGACTGCTCGCCGCTCGTGATCGCTCATGAGAAGGGGTTCTTCAAGAAGTACGGCATCACCTCGACCATCGTGAAGGGCGCGAGCTGGGCGGCGATCCGCGACTCGCTGTCGAACGGAGACCTCCAGGCGACGCACATGCTCTTCGGCATGCCGCTCGCCTCGACGATGGGGCTCCTCGGGTCGCCGAAGAAGCCCATGGTCATCCCGTGGCAGCTCAACCGCAACGGCCAGGCGATCACGCTGAGAAGCGACCTGAAGGGCAAGGTGGCCGGGGATCCCAAGGCGCTCCGGCCGTTCGTCGAGGAGGCGAAGGAGAAGGGCTCGCCCATGACCTTCGCGATGACGTTCCCGCCTGGAACGCACGCCATGTGGACCCGTTACTTCCTCGGCGCAGGCGGCATCCACCCGGACAGGGACGTCGCGCTCGTGACCATCCCGCCCGCGCAGATGATCGCCAACATGAAGGTGGGACAGATGGACGGGTTCTGCGTCGGCGAGCCGTGGAACGCCAGGGCCATCGCCGATCAGATCGGCTACACGGCCATCACCACGCAGGAGCTCTGGAAGGACCACCCCGAGAAGGTGTGCGCGTTCACCGCGGAGTTCGCCGACAAGAACCCGAGGACGGTGAAGGCGGTGCTCAAGGCGCTCCACGAGGCGAGCGTCTGGCTCGACAAGCTCGACAACCGCCCCGAGCAGGCCGACATCGTGTCGAGGCCCACGTACATCAACTGTCCGCCGGAGCTCATCCTGGGCCGGCTCCAGGGGCATTACGACTACGGCGACGGTCGCAAGAAAGAGGACAAGGATTACATGATCTTCAGCGACCGGGGCTGCAATTACCCGCAGGCGAAATACGCGCTCTGGTGGCTCAGCCAGTTCCGCCGCTGGGGCATGGTGGAGGGGAAGCCGGACTACGAGGGGGTCGTCAAGCAGGTCATGCGCCCCGACCTTTACGAGGAGGCGATGAAGGAGCTCGGGGTCCAGCACGGCGGCCCGAGCGACGAGCCCGAGACGCTGTTCGACGGCGTGACGTTCGACCCGAAGGACCCGGAGAAGTACGCGACGTCCTTCCCGGTCAACGCCCTGAAGGGATGATCCCCCACATCGCCGGGAGCCGACGGAAAGCGCGGCGGCGGCGGAGGAGTGCTGCATGAGCGAGGCGAAAGCGATGTCTCCGAGGATTCGAGTCGACAAGGTGATCCTGCCCCTCGTCGGGGTGGCGTGCGTGATCGGGCTGTGGGCCACCGCGAGCAGCCTGTGGACCCAGGCGCTGCCCTCTCCGCTCAAGACGTGGGAGGTGAGCAAGCCTTACATCTTCGAGCCGTTCGAGAAGCGGGGAGAGCTCGACCAGGGCATCCTCCGCTTCACGTGGTACTCGCTCCAGCGGGTCGCGAAGGGCTACACCCTGGCGATCCTGCTCGGGATCCCCATCGGCTTCTTCCTCGGCGCCTCGAAGCTGTTCAGGACGAGCTTCGATCCGATCATCCAGATCCTCCGCCCGGTCTCCCCGCTCGCGTGGCTCCCGCTCGGGCTCGTGCTCTTCCAGAAGCCGGATCCGGCCGGCGTCTTCACCATCGCCATGTGCTCGATGTGGCCGACGGTCCTGAACACAGCGCTCGGGGTGCGGTCGATCCCGCAGGATTACATGAACGTCGCCCGGGTGCTCCGGCTCTCGCGCATGAAGACGCTGCTCAAGGTGCAGCTCCCCGCCGCGCTGCCGTACATGTTCACGGGCTTCCGGCTCAGCCTCGGCATCGCCTGGCTGGTCATCGTCGCCGTGGAGATGCTGACCGGCTCGCCCGGGGTCGGCGGCTTCCTCTGGCAGGAGTACAACAGCCTCATCTACGAGCACATCATCCTGTGCATCATCACCATCGGGCTCGTGGGCTTCCTGCTGGACGCGCTCATGAGCCTCGTCGAGCGCAGGCTCAAGCTGGCGGGAGGGTGACGGCCATGGCGCTCCTCGAGCTGCGCAACGTCGGGAAGAGCTACGGCGCCGGGGCCACCCGCACCGAGGTGCTCAGGGACATCGACCTGGAGATCGAGAAGGGCGAGTTCGTCGCCGTGGTCGGCTACTCGGGGGCCGGGAAGACGACCCTCATGTCGCTCATCGCCGGGCTCCTGCAGCCGGATACCGGGGTTGTGACGCTGAACGGGGAGGCGGTCGAGGGGCCGGGGCCCGACCGCGGCGTCATCTTCCAGAACTACTCGCTCCTGCCCTGGCTCTCCGTCTACGAGAACATCTATCTCGCCGTGGACCAGATCTTCTCGTCCTGGCCCGCGGAGAAGAAGCGGGAGCACACCGAGCGATATATCGCCATGGTGAAGCTCACCCCGGCCCGCGACAAGAAGCCGGCGCAGCTCTCCGGCGGCATGCGCCAGCGGGTCGCTGTGGCGCGGGCGCTCGCCATGGAACCGGAGATCCTCCTGATGGACGAGCCGCTCGGCGCGCTCGACGCGCTCACGCGCGCGACGCTGCAGGACGAGATCGCGCGGATCTGGCGGGCCACCCGGAAGACCGTGCTCCTCATCACCAACGACGTCGACGAGGGCATCCTCCTCGCCGACCGGATCGTCCCGCTCAGCAAGGGCCCGGGCGCCACGCTGGGTCCCGGGGTGATCGTCGACCTCGAGCGCCCGCGGGATCGCAAGGCGCTCAACCACGATCCGCGCTTCAAGGAGATCCGCGGCGCGGTCATCCACTACCTGCTCGGCCCGGGGGCCGGGCCGAAGGCGGACAAGGGCGTGTCCGGCGCAGCGCGGGAGGCGGAGGCGGTCGCATGAAGAAATATCTCGAGATCTGGAATGTCACAAAGACGTTTCCCACCCCGAAGGGGCCTGCGATCGTCGTCCGGAACTTCGACCTGAACCTGAAGAAGGGAGAGTTCCTGTCGCTCATCGGCCACTCCGGCTGCGGCAAGTCCACGGTGCTGTCGATGGTCGCGGGCCTGAGCGAGATCACGAGCGGCGGCATCGTCCTCGCGGGCAGGCAGATCCACGGCCCCGGCCCGGACCGCGGGGTCGTGTTCCAGTCGCCCTGCCTGCTGCACTGGATGACGGCGCTCGAGAACGTCCTGCTCGGGGTGGAGCAGGTCCACCGGCTGAAGAGCAAGAAGGACTGCATCGAGATCGCGACGCACTACCTCGATCTGGTCGGGCTCGAGGAGTCGATGCACAAGAAGCCGCGCGAGCTGTCCTCCGGGATGCAGCAGCGCGTCGGGCTGGCGCGCGCCTTCGCCCTGTCGCCCAAGATGCTCTTGCTCGACGAGCCCTTTGGCATGCTCGACTCGCTCACCCGGTTCGAGCTCCAGGAGGTGCTCATGAACCTGTGGGCAGAGGACCAGAAGACGGCGCTGATGGTCACGCACGACGTGGACGAGGCCCTGTTCCTGTCGGACCGCATCGCGATGATGACGAACGGCCCGGGGGCCCGCGTGGGCGAGATCCTGGAGGTGCCGTTCCCGCACCCGAGGGACCGTCAGGCGGTGCTGGAGGACCCGATGTACTATCCCCTCCGAGAGCGGCTGATCACGTTCCTCGAAGCCCAGGCGCACAAGGACAAGCCCGCCGTGGACACCGCGCTCGAGCCCGCCCCGGAGACCGCCGTGAAGACGGGACGCTTCTGGACCGCGCTCTGGAAGGGGAGCAGGACGTCGGCGTAGCGCCGCAAGGTGGATCGCTCGCCTCCTGTCCCCCGCGAGATAGCCCACAACGCTTGGCGCGCTGCTCCTGTCCTCCGCGAGATAGCCCACAGCGCATGGCGCGCTGCTCTTATCCCCCGCGAGATAGCCCACAACGTATAGCGCGCCGCGACAGGGATGCGGCAGCGCGCGGGTCCCGCGGCGCGCCCGTCGCCTGGCATGACCGCCGGGCTCGGTTCGAGCGAGAGAGCTGGGACACAAGGACTGCAAAATCTTAATCAGATGCGAATGGACGCCCACAGTTCGCTGGGGATCCGCGGACAAGCGGCCTAGACAGAATCCGCCCACGGTGCGATTCTGCGAGACCACCGTCCGTCCTGTCTGCTCGGCGTGAGCGGCAGTGTCGGCCGGAGGTCCAGCGCCGTGGCGAGGTGAGATGCTCTCCGCAACCTGTACTGTGAGCCAGCAAATTTACAGCGACTCGAGCATCGAGGTGTTCGAAGGCACCTGGGGCGCCGAGCGCAAGCCTGCTGTCTTCAAGGTCCTGAAGAGCGAGTTCCCGAGCTCGCGCGAGCTCGCGGCGCTCCGGCACGAGTACAACGTCCTGTGCGAGCTCGACGTCGAGGGCGTCGTCAAGGCGTACGGGATCGAGAAGCACAAGAACGGCCTCGCCCTCGTGCTCGAGATGCCGAGCAGGACGACGCTCCACGACCTCCTGCGCGCCGGCCGGCTGGAGCTCAAGGCGGCCCTGACGATCGCCCGCTCGGCGGCCCGGGTCCTCGACGAGATCCACCGCCACAAGGTGATTCACAAGGACGTCAAGCCGCACAACCTCCTTGTCGATCCGGACACCCTCGAGGTCCACTTCGTCGGCTTCGGCATCGCCACGCTGCTCCCGCACGAGACGCAGCAGGCGGTGAGCCCCGAGGCGCTCGAGGGGACGCTCGCGTACATGTCGCCCGAGCAGACCGGCCGGATGAACCGCGTGATCGACCGCCGCACCGACCTCTACTCGTTCGGCGTGACCCTCTACCAGATGCTCACCGGCGTCCTGCCGTTCAGCGAGAGCAGTCCGATGGATCTCATCCACGGCCACATCGCGCGGACGCCCGTGCCCCCGCCCGAGCGGGTCCCGGGCATGCCCGAGGCGGTGTCGCGGATCGTGATGAAGCTCCTCGCCAAGAACGCGGAGGACCGGTACCAGAGCGCCTTCGGCCTGTTCGCCGACATCGACGCGTGCCTCCGCCAGCTCTCGACCTCCGGCGCGGTGGCGCCCTTCGCGCTCGGCCAGCGCGACATCCCGGACACGCTGCGCATCCCGCAGAAGCTCTACGGCCGCGCCGAGGAGGAGCGCGCGCTGCTCGCCGCCTTCGAGCGCGCCGCAGGCGGGGAGGGCGAGCTCCTCCTCGTGTCGGGGTACTCGGGCATGGGCAAGTCGGCCCTCGTGAACGAGATGCACAGGGCCATCGCCCAGCGAGGGGGCTATTTCACCGCGGGCAAGTTTGACCACCTGAACCGCGGCGCGCCGTACACCTCCCTCGCGCGGGCGTTCCGCGAGCTCATCCGGCACATCCTCACCGAGCGGCCGGAGCAGCTCGCGCGCTGGAGCACCGAGCTCGGCCGCGCGCTCGGCACGAGCGGGCAGCTCCTCGTCGACCTGATCCCGGAGCTCGAGTGGATCGTCGGCCGGCAGCCCCCGGTCCAGCAGCTCGCGCCGGCGGAGTCGCAGGGCCGCTTCCACGCGACCTTCAAGGCGTTCGTCCGCGTCTTCGCGACCGCCGAGCACCCCCTCGTCCTCTTCCTGGACGACCTGCAGTGGGCTGACCCCGCCTCGCTCAAGCTGCTCCAGGTCCTCGCCGCGGATCCGGAGCGCGGCCACCTGCTCGTGATCGGCGCCTTCCGCGACAACGAGGTGTACGCGGCTCACCCGCTCCGCGTCGCGCTCGGCGAGATCGAGAAGGCGGGCGCGCCGCTCCGCGAGCTCAGGCTCGAGCCGCTCGCCCTCGCCGACGTGGCCGAGCTGCTCTCGGACGCGCTCTCCGCGTCCCGCGCCGAGGTCGAGCCGCTCGCCCGCGTGGTGTTCGACCGGACCCAGAGCAACCCGTTCTTCGTGCGGCAGTTCCTTGTCTCGCTCCACGCCGAGGGCCTGCTCCGCTTCCACGCGGGCGCCTGGACGTGGGAGCTCGACGGCATCCGGCGGCGCACGGTCACCGACAACGTCGTCGAGTTCATGGCGCGCAAGATCGAGGCGCTCGATCCCGAGCTCGTGCGCGTCCTCCGGCTCGCGGCGTGCATCGGGCACGAGTTCGACCTGCGCACGCTCGCGATCATCAGCGAGCGGCCGCCGCACGAGACCGTGTCCGCGCTGTGGAGGATCCTGCAAGAGGGCCTGATCGCGCCCGTCGACGCCGACTACCGCCTCGCGCACGCGATCGACGGCGAGGCGCCGACCGGCGTCGACTGGCGGGTCAACTACCGCTTCTTGCACGATCGCGTCCAGCAGGCGGCCTATTCGCTCATCGGCGAGGACCACAGGAGAGAGGTCCACCTCAGGATCGGGCGGCTCATGCTCGCGAGCAGCGAGGGCGCCGCGCGGGAGGAGGCGCTCTTCGACATCGTCAACCACGTCAACATCGCGGCGCCGATCGTGACCTCCCCCGCGGAGCAGGCCACGGCCGCCGAGCTGAACCTCGCCGCCGGCAGGAGGGCCAAGGCGGCCACCGCCTACGAGGCCGCCGCCGGCTATTTCCGCGCGGGCATGGGGTTTCTGCCCCGCGGCGGCCTCGACGACCACTACGAGCTCGCCCTCGCGCTCCACAGGGAGCGCGCCGAGGTCGAGTCGCTGTGCGGCGCGTTCGAGGAGGCCGAGCGGCTCTGCGCCGCGGCGCTCGCCCGCGCCCGGACGGCGATGGACAAGGTCTCGATCCAGCTCGTCCAGGCGAACCAGTACCTGCTCCAGTGGCGCAACCACGAGGCGACCCTGGTCCAGAAGGCCGGCCTCCGGCTCCTCGGGTGCCCGATCCCCGAGGACAGGGACGAGGTCGCCGCGCTGCTCGAGCGGGAGCTCGAGGCGGTGCCGGTCCTCCTCGGAGGGCGGAGCATCGAGGAGCTCGCCCACGCCCCGAGGACGACGCGCCCCGAGGACCCGGTGACGCTGGAGCTCCTCGTCAACCTGTTCTTCGGGGCCTACAACTCGAGCGATCAGACGCTCGCGAACCTCGCCATCGTGAAGATGGTGACGCTCTCGCTGCAGCACGGGAACAGCGAGATGTCCGCCTTCGGATACGTCGCGTACGGCATGGTGGTGGGCCCGCTGCTCGGCGAGTACGAGACGGCCTATCGGTTCGGCCGGATGGCCATCGAGCTCGCGGACCAGCTCGACAACCTCGTCCTCCGGGCCAAGACCTACCACATCTTCTCCGCGGACGTGCACAGCTGGACGCAGCCCCTGCGGAGGGCAGATCCCTATTACGACCGCGTCTACGACCTCGGGCTCCAGGCCGGCGACTGGACGGCCATGGGCTACATGATCAGCCAGAGCGGCTCGGACCGGCTCACCTACGGGATGCCCCTCGCGGAGCTCGCGCAGCTGACCGACACGCACCTCGCGTTCCTGCGGCGCGCCCGGAGCCAGGACATCATCGATATCCTCCTCGCGGGCGTGATCCAGCCCCTGAAATGCCTGCAAGGGCTCACGAAGAGCCGGCTCAGCTTCGACGACGGCGCGTTCGACGAGGCGTCCTACACGGCGAGGCACGGCGGCTCGCCCTACCACATGGGGTGGCTCGTCCACGCCAAGATCCGGAATGCCTATCTGTTCGGCGACAGGGCGAGCTTCGCCGATCTGATGCCGAAGCTCGCCGTGATCGAGGGCGCCTTGCCCACGCACGCCAAGGTGCCCGAGGCGACGTTCTATGCGGCGCTCATGCGGATCGCCGCGTGCGAGGGCGCCGAGGGCGCCGAGCGGCGGGAGCACGAGGAGCAGCTCCAGCGGCTCCTCGCGCGGATGAAGCGGTGGGCCGACGCCGGGCCGGACAACGTCCTTCACAAATACCTGCTCCTGCTCGCCGAGCAGGCCCGCGTCGAGGGGCGGAGGGCCGAGGCCATGGACCTCTACGAGCGGGGGATCGAGGCGGCGCGGCAGGCCGACTACATCAACAACCAGGCGCTCGGGAACGAGCTTTACGGCAGGTTCTGGCTCGCCCAGGGCAGGGCCGAGTTCGCCGGCATCTTCCTGCGCAGGGCGCTTTATCTGTACGAGCGCTGGGGGGCGAGCGAGAAGGCCGAGGCGCTGCGCGAGGAGCTCGCGCCGGCCGTCCCGTCGGCCGAGGGCGGGCCTCTCGCGCTCTCGCAGACGAGCACCGCGCTGCAAGGGCTCGCCGCGGGGGAGCGCTTCGATCTCGCCACGGTCCTCGAGACAGCACAGGCCATCTCGAGCGAGATCGTGCTGGACAAGGTGCTCGATCAGGTGCTGCGCATCGTGATCAAGAGCGCCGGGGCGAGCCGGGGGTTCCTGATCCTGTCGCGCGGCGAGGTGCTGACGGTCGAGGCGATGATCTCGGTCGACCCCGACACGGTGAGCCTCGGGCTCTCGATGCCGCTGGAGGCGCGCCTCGATCTGGCCCGCTCGGTCGTGCACTACGTGGCGCGCTCGCGCGAGGCGCTCGTGATCGGGCGCGCGGCGGACGATCCGCGCCTCGCCGGCGATCCGCACGTGATCGCGCGCCGGCCGAGATCGATCCTCGGCTTGCCGCTCCTGCACCAGGGCCGGCTGAGCGGCGTGCTGTACCTGGAGAACCACCTCGCCGAGCACGCGTTCACCGCCGATCGCATCGGGCTCTTGCGGCTCCTCTCCTCGCAGGCCGCGGTGGCGGTCGAGAACGCGCTGCTCTACACCGACCTCACGGCCGTCAGCGCCGAGCTCCGGGAGGCGAACGAGCGGCTGGAGCGGGAGGTGCGGGAGCGCACGGAGGAGCTCTCGCAGGCGAACGAGCGCCTCTCGGCGCAGGGCGAGGAGCTCCGGGAGACCAACCTGCGCCTCTTGCACGAGCTCGTCGAGCGCGAGCGCGCCGAGGAGGCCCGCGCCCAGCTGCATGAGGAGGTGATCCGGTTCCAGCGGGCGAAGATCTCGGAGCTGTCGACCCCGCTCGTGCCCATCACCAACGACGTCATGGTCATGCCGCTCATCGGCACGCTCGACGAGGAGCGCGCGGAGGACGTGCTGCAAACCCTGCTCGACGGCGCGGCCAGGAGCAGCGCGCGCGTCGTCATCATCGATGTCACCGGGATCAAGGGGGTCGATCACCGCGTGGCGAACGCCCTGATCAACGCGGCGAACGCCCTCCGGCTGCTCGGGGCCCAGGCCGTGCTGACGGGCATCCGCGGCGAGGTCGCTCAGGCGCTCATCCGGCTCGACATCGATCTGTCGCGCATCGTGATCCGCGGGACACTGCAGAGCGGGATCGCCTACGCCGTCGGCCGAGCGGGCGCCGCGAGCTCTTCGGGGCCGCGCGTGTAGGGCCTCGCCGGATGTCTCTACGTCGAATCGTGTAGACAGCTCCGGAGCGGATGGCGCATCATGAGCTCGCCAGTCCGCCGGGGGGTGCCTGATTCATCGCGCGCCGTGCGGGGTACGAGGCGTACGGATCCGCCGAACAACAGGGCGGCTCCTCGCGGGTGGAGGGGGTGAGGCGTATGGTCCAGAGAATCGGTCGGTTCATCGTCGGGGTCTGCGTGGCGGCGGGGCTCGCGGCCCTGGGCTGCGACAACGGCGGCGCCGGCAGCGGCGCGCCGGGCGCGCCCGGCGCGCCGAAGCCGAAGCTCGCCTACATCACGAACGGGGTCGCCCCGTTCTGGACCATCGCCGAGAAGGGCGTCATCGACGGCGCGAAGGAGTACAACGCCGAGGTGAGCGTCGTGATGCCGAGCGACGTGAACGACCAGATGCAGCGGGTCGAGGATCTCTTGATCCGCGGCGTCGACGGCATCGCGATAAGCCCCATCGACGCGGAGAACCAGGTCCCGCTGCTCAACAAGGCGGCCGCGAAGACAAAGCTCATCACGCAGGACTCGGACGCTCCGAAGAGCGAGCGGATCGTGTACATCGGCATCGACAACTACGTCGCTGGTCGGATGGCGGGGCAGCTCGTGAAGGAGGCGATCCCCGGCGGCGGCAAGCTGGCGATCTTCGTCGGGCGGCTCGAGGGGGACAACGCCCGCAAGCGCCGCCAGGGCGTGCTCGACGAGCTGCTCGATCGCCCGGACAACAGCGCCGGGAACGACCCGCTGAACCAGGAGCTGAAGGGGGCGAAGTACACGATCATCGCGACCGTGACGGACCAGATCGACGCCGCCAAGGCGAAGAGCAACGCCGAAGACATGATGTCGGCGCACCCGGACCTCGTCGGCCTCATCGGTCTGAACGCGTACCACACGCCGGCCTTGCTGGAGGCGCTCAAGCAGGCAGGGAAGATGAGCTCGATCCAGATCGTCGGCTTCGACGAGCAGGACGCGACGCTGCGCGCGATCCAGGACGGCGAGGTCGTCGGCACGGTGGTGCAGAACCCGTACATGTACGGCAAGGAGTCGGTGCGCGTGCTCGCGGCGCTCGTGCGGGGCGACAGCTCCGTCGTGCCCCCGGGCGAGTTCATCTCGCTGCCGGCCCGGCAGATCCGCAAGGGCAACCTGGGCGAGTTCTGGGCGGATCTGAAGCAGAAGGCAGGCAAGGCCGAGTGAGCCCCCGGGCGGCCGCGCGGCGCGCCGCCCGGGCTGATGACCCCTGAAGCGAATGAACGCCTCCTCGCCCGACCTGGACGCGACACCGCTGCTCGAGGCGCGCGGCCTGACCAAGCGCTTCCCCGGCGTGCTCGCGCTCAGCGACGTTCACGTCGCGCTCGGCCGCGGCGAGGTGCTCGGCATCGTCGGCGAGAACGGCGCTGGCAAGAGCACCCTCATGAAGATCCTCGCCGGCGTCGAGGCGCCTGACGCCGGCGAGCTGCGCCTCGACGGGCGGCCGGTCGCGCTCGGCTCGGTGAGGGAGGCGCTCTCCCGCGGGATCGCGCTCATCCACCAGGAGCTCAACCTGGCGGAGAACCTCGATATCGCGGCCAACATCTTCCTCGGCCGGGAGCCGCGGCGGGGCGGCTTCATCGACGAGGGCAGGATGGAGCGGGAGGCGCGGGCGATCATGGCGCGGGTCGGCCTCGCGTGCTCGCCGCGCGCGCTCGTCGGCGGCCTGTCGCTCGGGCAGCGTCACCTCGTGGAGATCGCCAAGGCGCTCTCCGCGAACGCCCGGGTGCTCATCATGGATGAGCCGACGTCGTGCCTGTGCCCGCACGAGGCCGAGGCCCTGTTCCAGGTGGTGCGGGAGCTCCGCGCGGGCGGCATCGGCGTCGTGTACATCTCTCACCGCCTCGGCGAGGTGACGGCGCTGTGCGATCGCGTGCTCGTGCTGCGCGACGGCGAGAACGCGGGCGAGCTGCCGCGCGGCGAGATGCGCCACGATCGCATCGTGCGGCTGATGGTGGGCCGGGATCTCTCCCAGTTCTATCCGCACGTCCCGCACCCGCCGGGCGCGCCCGTGCTCGAGGTCTCCGGCCTCCGGACGCCGCGGCACCCCGAGCACGCGCTCTCGTTCACGGTGCGCGCCGGCGAGATCGTCGGCGTGGCGGGGCTCCTCGGCGCCGGGCGCACGTCGCTGCTCCGGACGCTGTTCGGCGTCACGCCGGCGGCCGGCGGCGCCGTGCGCGTGGCCGGGCGGGCGATCACCCCGCGCACGCCGCGCGACGCCATCGCCGCCGGGATCGGCCTGGTCCCGGAGGATCGCCAGCAACAGGGCATCATCCTGGAGATGGCGATCCGGTCGAACGTGAGCCTGCCGAGCCTCCGGCGGGCGCAGCGCTACGGTCTCCTCGACCGCGCGGACGAGCGCCGGATGTCGGCCGAGATGATCCGGGAGCTCGACGTGCGGACGCCGAGCGACGTGCAGCCGGCGCAGCACCTCTCCGGCGGCAACCAGCAGAAGGTGGTCATCGGAAAGTGGCTGTCGATGTCGCCGCGCGTGCTCCTCCTGGACGAGCCGACCCGCGGCATTGACGTCGGCGCAAAGCACGAGATATACCAGCTGATGGAGCGATTGGCCGCGAGCGGCATGGCCACCCTGTTCGTCTCCAGCGACATGGAAGAGGTGATGGGCATGTCCGATCGAGCGCTTGTGATGCACGAGGGGCGCATCGCCGGCGAGCTCGGCCGCGCCGGGCTGAGCGAGGAGGCGATCCTGCAGCTCGCGACCGGCAGCGACGCCGCGGCGTGACCCGGAGCCATCGAGGCGGGGCCGAGGCCAGAGGAGCATGCCTGTGACGACGACACGTGATCTCCGGGCGCGCGGCTCCGCGCCGCCCGCGCCGCCCGCGCCGCCCGCGTCGCTCGTGCCGAGCACACGGCGGAAGGTGCTCGGCGTCTTCTGGCTGCTCCTCGCCGTGTCGCTCGGCACCGCGCTCATGAACGGCAGGTTCCTCCTGGCGGAGAACCTCGAGAACCTGATCCGGCGGACGGCGCTGTTCGGCATCCTCAGCATCGGCGCGGGCTTCGTGATCATCACGGGCGGCATCGACCTGTCGATCGGCTCGGTCGTGGCGCTCGCCGGCTGCATGCTGCCGTGGCTCCTCTCGGTCCAGCACTGGCCGCCTTCGCTGGCGGTGCCCGTGCTGCTCGGCATCTCCCTCTGCATCGGGCTCGCGCACGGGCTGCTCATCACGAAGCTGCGGCTCCAGCCGTTCGTCGTGACGCTCTGCGGGCTCCTGCTCTACAGGGGCACCGCGCGCGGGATCTCGGGCGACCAGACGCAGGGGTTCGGCATGGGGTTCGAGTCGCTGCGCTACCTGTCGGTCGGCAGCCCGTTCTCCATCCCCGTGCCGTTCCTCTCGTGGATCTCGGAGGGGCGCTTCAGCCCGTACGCGGTGCACCCGTTCACGGGCGCGAGGACGCGCCTCGCGGCGATCACGTGGATCGACATCCCGATGCCGTTCCTCCTGTTCCTCGCGATCGCGATCGCGGGGTCGATCTTCCTGAACCGCACAATTTACGGCCGCTATCTGATGGCGCTCGGCCGCAACGAGCAGGCGGCGCGCTACAGCGGGGTCGACACCGACAGGATGACGATCCTCGCCTATGTGCTGTGCTCGGTGCTCGCCTGCTTCGGAGGCATGCTGTTCGCGCTGGAGGTCAACTCGGCCCAGCCGGTTGATTTCGGCAATTTCTACGAGCTCTACGCGATCGCCGCCGCCGTGCTGGGCGGCTTCAGCCTGCGTGGAGGCGAGGGCGCGGTGCTGGGGGTGATCCTCGGCACCGCGCTGATGCAGGTGCTGCGCAACGCCATCAACATGCTGGGCGTCCCGACGCAGATCGAGTTCGCGGTGATCGGCGCCGTCATCCTGATCGGCGTCATCGCGGACGAGCTGGTCAGGCGCTATGCGGCGGGGCGGCGCAAGGTGCTTGGCTCATGAGGTCATGAGCTCGCGGCGGCGCTTCCAGGTGGCCGCCGCCGAGATGGGCCGAGGCCCAGCCAACGCCCCGGCGGCGCGACGCCCGCGGCCGCGGTCGCAGGACGCGCCTCGCGGCGTCGACACGGTGCGTAAGGCGCAACGTCGCTGTCCTCGCCAGGAGCCCGGCATGGCGGCGCGCGAGAGCGCGCAGATCGCGTGCTACGCTGAAAGATCGCCGGCGTTCCACGCGGAGCAGGAGCGAGCAACGGCCCGGGGGGGGCGGGCCGCGAACCGCCTGCGCCACGTGGAAACATGAATTAAGTCGCTGGCTTACGATAGCCGTGGAGAGGCCTTCACGCGGCGAATCCCGCGTGGAAAGGGGATGGCGTGATGCGGAAGCGAATTTCTTGTGGAGCTATAATTGTTCATCTGACGCTGGGGCTCGCCGGCTGTGTGGCCGGCGCCGAGGAGCCCTCGCTCGGGGCGTCGGCCGTCCCGATCGGACGCGGCGTCGCGGCCCTGGCGGGCGCAGGGGCCGCCTCGGTGTGGGGGCCGGCCGACAAGTCGTTCCTGGGCACCTCGACGACCGCGACATCGCGGGTCTACTTCACCGGACACCGCGGCATCGTGTCCGAGGTGTTCTATCCGGTGCTCGACACCGTCAACACCGTCGACTTGCAGTTCCTGGTGGGGGATACGGCGAAGACCTTCGTCGATGAGGAGAAGCACCAGAGCTACACCGTCACCCAGCCGGACAAGCGCTCCATGCGGTGGCAGGCGGTCACCAGCAACAGCGGCCACAACTGGCGGATCACCAAGACCATTTTCGCCGATCCCGGCCGCAGCTCGCTGATCCAGCGCGTCCAGTTCGACGCGCTGAACGGCAGGAACGTCACCCAGTTCAACCTCTACCTGCTCCACAACCCGGCGATGGACAACTCCGGGGCCGGCGACAGCTCGAAGACCGCGACGGCGGGCGGGCGCACGATGCTCGTCGCCTCGGAGAACAGCCGCGTCTCGGCGCTGGCCATCTCGCGATCATGGAAGACGCTGACCTCGGGCGGCCCGCCGATGGTGTCGAGCGGCTTCGTCGGCGAGACGGACGGCTTTACCGACCTGCTCGGCGGCGCCGCCGACAGGACCATGAGCTGGCGCAACGACCTGGCGAGCGGCGGCAACGTGGCGCAGATGGGCTGGGTCGACCTCGGCGCGAGCGCCGTCACGAGCCTCTCGTTCGACGTGGTGCTCGGCTTCGGCGCCACCGAGACCGAGGCGACGACCACCGCGAACGCGACGCTCGGCAGCAACCTGACCACCCTGCGAACCACCTACGACAGCGGGTGGAACAGCTACACCGGCGGGCTCAACAACCAGGGCGGCACCGCCGACGACCAGTATTACCTCGCGGCGATGTCGCTCAAATCGATCCAGGACAAATCGAACGGCGCCATGATCGCCGGGATGGGCACGCCGTGGGGCGAGACCAACGGCGACGCCAACAACGGCGGGTATCACCTGGTCTGGCCGCGCGATCTGTTCAAGTTCGCCAGCGCGCTCGTGACCGCCGGAGACACGGCGGCCGGGACCTCGGTGGTCAACTACCTGTTCAACACGCTCCAGCAGTCGAGCGACTGCGGCGTCGCCGAGTACAACGCGCCGAGCTGCCCGCAGGGCTACAGCCGCGTCGGCCGCTTCCCGCAGAACGCCTGGGTCAGCGGCTGGCAGTACTGGCAGGGCACGCAGATGGATGAGCAAGCGATGCCGATCATCCTCGCCTGGCGCCTGGGCCCGTCGGTGTCCAACCCGCTGTGGCCGAAGATCAAGAAGACGGCCGACTACATCGTCAACACCGGCCCGTGGACGCAGCAGGAGCGCTGGGAGGAGAACGCCGGGTACTCGCCGTCGACGATCGCCGCGGAGATCGCCGGCCTCGTCTGCGCCGCCACGATCGCGCGCGCGAACGGCGACACGACGAGCGCGGCCCGCTACATGGCCGCCGCCGACGCCTGGCAGCAGGGCGTCGACCGCTGGACGTTCACGAACACCGGCTATCACGGCGACGGCAAGTACTACCTCCGCATCAACCCGTCGGCGCGGGGCAACACCGGCACAGGACCGCAGGTGTATAACCCGGTGTCCGGGCCGGACGCGGCGATCTCCTTCACGATCGGCAACGGCGGTGGCACGCACGACCAGCGCTACATCGTCGACGGCGGGTTCCTCGAGCTCGTGCGGATGGGGGTGAAGCGCCCGGACGATCCGTCGATCCTCGCGACGTTGCCGGAGTACGACCTCATCCTGAAGCGCAACATCGCCGGCAAGGGCGACGCCTGGTTCCGCTACAACTACGATGGATACGGCGAGAAGAACGACGGCAGCAACTTCGACGGCGTCGGCGGCCGGGGCCGGCTGTGGCCCATCTTCACCGCCGAGCGCGGCATGTTCAAGATCGCCGGCACGGGCGTCGGCAGCGATGGCACCCCGTTCCTGACCGCGGTGAAGGCGTTCTCGACGCCGCAGGGCTTCATCCCGGAGCAGGTGTGGAGCGAGACGACGAACGTCACCGGCTGGATCGTCGAGAAGCCGGGGAGCGCCACGGCGGGCACCCCGACCAGGTCGATGAGCCCCCTGAACTGGGCGATGGGCGAGTACATCAGCCTGCTGGCGTCGATCCGCGCGGGCAAGGTCGTCGATATCCCGTCGGTGGTCTGCAGCCGCTACAACGCCTGCGTCGTGTCGCCCGCGTCGGGCCAGGCGGGCGTCGTGTTCAACGCGACCGCGACCACCGTGGTCGGCCAGCACGTGTACGTCACCGGCAACACCGCGGCGCTGGGCAGCTGGAATACAGATCTCGGCATCCCGGTCGATCCGCGCAGCTACCCGGTGTGGACGAACGGCGCCAACCTGCCGGCCAGCAGCGCCTTGCAATACAAGTACTACCGCAAGAACGCCAATGGCACCGTGACCTGGGAGAACCGGCCCGGCGGCAGCAATCGAACGATGAGCACCCCCGCGTCCGGCGGGACGCTCACGCTCAATGACACGGTGAGCTGGTAAAACAAGCGCGGCGCGGGCGAGGGGAGGGGGGTGAGCGCCGCGGCGGCCGAGTGGCTAGCTGGCCGAGTGGCTAGCTGGCCGCCCGGCTCGCCCCTCAAGGCTGCATGAGCCCGCGAATCACCTGCTCGGTCTGCTCGGCGAGCGCCGCAAGGAGCTCGGCCGCCGGCCGCGGCCTGGCGAGGGCGGCGCTCTGGCCGGCCCAGAGCGACAGGTAGTCCTCGCGCCCCGCCGCCGCCGCGGCCCGGCGGATCGGCTGGGTGAGCCAGTTCTGGACCGGATACTCGGGCACCTCGGGCTCGTGCGGCGTCAGGGCCTCGACGAACGCGTTGGGGATGCCCCGCGCGGTGCGGCCGGAGAACACCCGCGTGAGCACGGTCGTGCGCGCGTGCGGCGAGGCCAGCGCGCTGCGGTGGCCGGCGCTCGCCCCCGACTCCTCGCACGCGAGGAAGGCCGTCCCGATCTGCACGCCGCTGGCGCCGAGCGCGAGCGCCGCCGCGACGCCGCGGCCGTCGGCGATGCCCCCCGCGGCGACCACCGGGGCCCGCACCGCGTCCACGACCTGCGGGACGAGCGACAGCGTGCCGACCAGCGACTCCCGCACGGGCCGCAGGAACGCGCCGCGGTGCCCGCCCGCGTCGCTGCCCGAGGCGACGATGAGGTCGACGCCGGCCTGATCGAGCGCGATCGCCTCGTCGACCGTGGTGGCGGTGCCGATGACGGCGATGCCCCGCGCCTTCGCCCCCTCGATGACCGGGCCGGGCGGAACCCCCATGACGAAGCTCAGGACCTGCGGCCTCGCCTCGAGCGCGGCCTCGACCTGCTCCTCGAAGCGCGGGGCGAACGCGCTGGGCACCTCGGGGTCGGGCAGGCCGAGCTGTCGCAGCATGGGGCGCAGCCGCGCCACGTGCCGCTCGAGCTCCGCCGGATCGAGGGTGGTGGGCTCTCCGGGCTGAGGCACCCAGAGGTTCACCGCGAAGGGGTGCGGCGTGAGCCGCCGGAGCTCGGGGACGAGGTCGGCGATCTGCGATGGCGTCAGGGCGTGCGCCCCGAACGAGCCGAGCCCGCCGGCGTTCGAGACGGCGGCCGCGAGGGCGGTGGTCGACAGGCCGCCCCCGAAGGGGCCCTGGATGATCGGGAGACGTAAGCCGAGCTGTCGGGTGAGGCGCGTATCGGTCCACATGACAGAGCAGGGTAGTCGACGGGAAATCGCGCTCGAAGAAAGCTGCGTCGATTCAGCTGCTCCTCTCTGCATCAAAATCGAGCGGGAGCGTGAAGGTCACCCGCGTTCCCCGGCCGAGCTCGCTCTCCACGCGGATCGTGCCGCCGTGGCGCTCGACGAGGCTCTTGCAGATCGAGAGGCCGAGCCCCGTGCTCTTCTCCCCGCCGGTCGTCCGGGTGCTCGTCCTCTGGAACTTGCGGAACACGCCGCCGATCTCCTCCGGGCGAATGCCGAGGCCCTGATCCTCGATCATCACCTCGACCGCTCGACCTAGCCTCCGCGCGCGCACCGTCACCGTCGTGCCCCGGTGAGAGAACTTGAAGGCGTTGCTGAGCAGGTTGCTCAAGACCTGCTCGATCCGCTCGACGTCGCAGCGGACGAGCGGGAGACCGGCGGGCACATCGACCGCCATCGTGATCCCCTTGCGGCGGGCGCCGTGCTCGTTCAGGGAGGCCGCCGCCGCGATGATGCCGCGCAGGTCGGCGTCCTGCAGGCGAAGCGCGATGTTCCCGTGCTCGAGCGTCGTGATGTCGAGCAGATCCTCGAGCAGCTGCAGCGCGAACTCGGCGTTGGCCTGGATCTTCAGGAGGTGGCGCTGCGCGTCCTCGCGCGCGGCGAAGGCGCCCCCGAGCTGCATCGCCGAGAACCACTGGATCGCCGCGATCGGATTGCGCAGATCGTGCGCGGCGACGCCCACGAGCTCATGACTCCGCTGGCTCAGCTCGGCGAGGTGCTGGTTCTCCCGGCGGAGCGCCTCGGCGCTCGCCTCCAGGCCGGCGAGGAGCCGCCTCTGGTCGCTGAGGCGCTCGTGGAGCGCGAACGCGTCGCGCACGGCGCCGGCGAGCGCCGGCGGATCCCACGGCTTGGGGATGAACCGGTACACGCCGCCGGCGTTGATGGCCTGGACCGCGGCGCTCGTGTCCGCATAGGCCGTCATGAGGAGCCGGACGGTATCCGGAAACTCGGCCTTGATCGCCGCATAGAGCTCCGTGCCGGTCCTGCCCGGCATCCGCTGATCGCTGAGGACGACGGGGATGGGCCGCTCGCGCAGGAGCGCATGGCCCTCTTCGGCGCTCTCCGCGGTGAGGACCTCATAGTCGCGCCGGAGCTCGCGGCGGAGCGCCTTCAGGGTCTCGCGCTCGTCGTCGACGATGAGCAGCGCGCGCGTCACCGCTCGAGCTCCTTCGGCAGCGTGATCGTGAAGGTGCTGCCGGCCCCGGGGGTCGAGCGGACCGAGATCGTGCCCCCGTGCTGATCCACGACGATCTTGTGCGAGATGGTGAGGCCGAGCCCCGTGCCCTGCCCGACGGGCTTCGTCGTGAAGAACGGATCGAAGATCCTGCCGCGGACGTCATCGGTCATCCCGGCGCCGTTGTCCTCGAAGTCCAGGGCGACCTGGGGCCCGTCGTCTCGCGCGCGGATCACGACGCGACCGTTCCCCCGCCCGCGGCACTCGACCGCCTGGACCGCGTTGATGAGGAGGTTCAGGAACACCTGGCTGAGCTCCGCCGGCTTGCAGCGCACCTTCGGCAGGTCGGCCCACTCCACCAGCACCTCTACACCGCCGCTCTTCAGCGCGGGGCCCGCGATCGCGAGGGTGGTCTCCAGGCTCTCCCTCAGGTCGGACTGCTCCACCTCGGCCTTGTCGAGCCGCGTGAAGGTCCTGAGATCCGCGACGATCTTCTGCACGCGCGCGAGGCCGCCCAGGGTGCCTTTCACGAGATCGCCCGCGTCCTCGCGCAGAAACGCGAGGTCGGTGTCGCCCCGGAGCGCCTCGGCGACGCCCGTCACGTCGCCTGGGCCCCCGCGGAGCGCGGCCTCCTCGAGCGCCTCGTAGGCGGCGCACAGCCGCCCGAGCGCCTCTCCGAGGGTGTGCACGTTGCTGCGGACGAAGGCGAGCGGGTTGTTGATCTCGTGGGCCACGCCGGCGGCGAGCTTGCCGAGGGCGTTCATCTTCTCCGAGTGGACGAGCATCGACTGCGTGGCGCGCAGCCGCGCGAGCGACCTCTTGAGCGCCTTTTGCTCGGAGACGAGCCGCCGCTGGAGGCTCGAGATCCTCGAGTTCAGCGCGGACACCTCGACGACGACGCGCTCGAGCTCGACGACGTCGAACTCGCCGAGGATCAGCAGCTCATCGCCGAGCCGCCACACCTCCCCCCGGAGGCTGTGCGCGATCGAGCGGAGGTCCCCGAAGTGCAGGATACCGCGGTGGATCGGCCCCCCGCGGCCGTGCCCTGCCGCGGCGAGCTGCGGGAAGCTCGGGCTGACGAGGCGGGCCGGCTCACCCGCGGGTCCGAGCAGCCGGCGCATGCCGCGGTTCGCGAACCGCAGCGCGCCGTCCGGCGAAAAGACGCCGACCGCCAGCGCGGTCGAGTCCATGAGGAAAGCGCCGGCGAGCTCTGCGGCCTGGCCGCCGAGCTGCCCTCTCGCCGGCGGGGCCACGAGCGGCCTTTCTTCGTTATCTCCTGTGCTTCGCGGCTCGCGCGGTACCATCCGGGATCCGACCCTCACCGTGGCGCGGCGAGGAGCTGCTCCGCCACGCGGACGGCCTGCTCAGCGGTCGGCGCCGAGCCGTCGGCGCCGAGCTGCCTCCAGAGGTCGTGGTCCACGCCGAACGGCTGGCCGCCGACCAGAACGACGACGTCCCTGCACCGCTCGTCGGCGCGCGCGGCGGCGACGAGATCGCCGACGCTCGCGAGGTGATCGTCGAGCGTGGCCGAGACCGCGAGGACGTCGGCCGCGCGGTGGACGGCCTCGTCGATCGCGTCCTGGGCCGGCGTGCTGGCCCCGAGATAGAAGGTGTCCCACCCCGCCATCTCGAAGAAATCGGCGACGAAGCGCGCGCCGATCTCGTGGCGGTTGCCGTCCACCGCGGTGGCCACGAGCCGGCGGCCGGCGCGATCGGCGTTGCCAATGAGCGGATAGAGCTGGCTCAGGACCATCTGGGTGACCGCCGTGCAGTAGTGCTCCTCGGCGGTGCTGAGCTGACGGAGCTGCCAGAGCCGGCCGACCTCGTACTGGCACGGATGCAGGACGTGAACATAGATGTCCTTGACCGGCGTGCTCGCCTCGATCGCCTCCCGGATGACCTCGAGGGCCCGCCGCTGGTCCCCCTGGAGGAGCGCGTCGAGGTAGCCGCACGCGACGACCCCGAGCGGGGCCTCGGGCCGGATGAAGCTGGGGGGCTCGACGTGCGCCGAGGTGAGCCGCTCGGCCGCCGCCCTGTTGCGCTCTGCGATCACCATAGGTGCCTATCTTGCAGCGCGGGATCGCCGGCGCACGTCCCATATCGCACGAGCTCGCCCGGGGCGCTCGAGCGCGCGGGCGCCGCCGGCACGCCGGGCCCCGCCGGCGCCGGGCTGCCCGCCGGGCTTGAGCCGGCGTGCTGCTTCAAGGTACGGTCTCCCGCATCGCAACGAAGCGTCGTTGCCAGGCGCGGGAGCTGAAGAACGATGTCGATCTCCTTGGTGCAGAACAGCTACGGCAAATCGAGGGTGCGGCTCGTCAAGGTTCGCCGCGTGGACGGGCGGCACGAGCTCACCGACATCGACGTCGACATCCAGCTCGAGGGCGATTTCGACGACGCCTATACGCGGGGCGACAACAGCAAGGTGCTGCCCACGGATACGATGAAGAACACCGTGTACGCCCTCGCCAAGGGCCACCCGGTCGAGCCGATCGAGGACTTCGGCGTCGTGCTGGCCGAGCACTTCCTCGGAACGGCCCCTACCCGGCGGGCGAGGGTCTCGATCGCCGAGAACGTCTGGTCGCGCATCGACGCGGGCGGCGCGCCGCACCGGCACGCCTTCTTCCGCGCCGGGGCAGAGCGGCGGACCGCGGAGATCACGGCGGCTCCCGGCGGGGTCGAGATCGCGTCGGGCATCGCGGATCTGCTCGTCCTCAAGACCACCGGCTCGGCGTTCTCGGGCTTCCCGCGCGACAAGTACACGACGCTCAAGGAGACGGAGGACCGCATCCTCTCCACCCTCATCCTGGCGCGATGGCGCGCGGCGGCCCGCGACCAGGCCCCCACGGCGACGTGGGAGCGCGTCCGCCGCGCGCTGCTCGAGACGTTCGCCGAGCAACACAGCGTCTCGGTGCAGCACACCATCCATGCGCTCGGCGAGGCGGTGTTCGCGGCCTGCCCTGCCGTCGACGAGCTGAGCCTCTCGCTGCCGAACAAGCACTGCCTGCTGGTCGATCTCTCGCCCTTCGGGTTCGTCAACGACAACGAGATCTTCGTCCCGGTGGACGAGCCGCACGGGCTCATTCACGCCACGATGAAGCGCGGCGGATGAGCGTGGGCCTCCGGTCCAGCGTGGCGCAGACGGATTTCTGACGCGCTCGTGATCAAGACGCCCCGGCGCGGGCATGTAACAAGATCGCTGTCCGGCGTTCGGTCCTGGTGGCTCTCCGAGACACGATGGATTCGGCGCGGGTACAATTTTCGCGACGTCTGGTACGAGGCGATCGGCGATCTGCTGTCGTGACGCGGCCAGTCAATGGAGCCGCGTCAAGGCAGGAGTGATTCACCATTGTGTTAGCGGTGAAGTCCTCGATTTGATGATTCCACGATAAGCGATGTCCGCCCATGGGCGCTGGCCTCCGATGCGATCGCCGATGGGAACAGCGCTTGACGCGTGACGAGGCTTCACCGTACGTTGCGCACGACGGTAGGAGGTCACGGTATGGCTGACTTAGGATATCGTCGCTGGCGAGGTGGTCGCGTGACCCTCGCGACGCTCGCGCTGACGCTCGCGGCCGGGTGTGACGGGACCATCGGAGGGGCAGGCGCCGGGACGGACGGCCCGGGGTCGGGGTCCGGACAAGGAGAGCCGCAGGCGTGCGGGGGCACGGAGCGGCTCCTCGCGCCGCAGCGGCGCCTGACGCGATTCGAATACAACAACACGGTTCGAGATCTGCTCGGAACGTCGCTCACCCCTGCCGCGCAATTCCCACCGGACGAGATCGCCGGCGGATTCAACAACAACGCGGCGGTGCTCACCGTGTCGTCGCTGCACGCCGAGAAATACCTCCTGGCGGCCGAGGCGCTCGCGGCCGAGGCCGTGGCGGGCGACCTGTCGGCGCTCTTGCCGTGCGATCCGGCTGCCGTCGACGGTCAGGTCGAGGCGGAGGAGGCGTGCGCGCGCGAGTTCGTCGAGGACTTCGGCCGCCGCGCGTACCGCCGGCCGCTCGCGCCGCAGGACGTCGAGCGGCTGATGCGCGCGTACGCGGCGGGGCGGACGGGCGGGTCGCTGCGCGAGGGGATCGAGGTGGTCATCCGGGCCGCGCTGCAGTCGCCGAAGTTCCTGTTCCGTCTGGAGCTGCGCCACGAGCTCGACGACGCCGGGCCGAAGGTGCGTCTCGATCCCTACGAGATGGCCTCCCGCCTCTCCTACCTCGTCTGGGCGTCGGGCCCCGACGACGCGCTGCTCGATGCCGCCGAGGCCGGCCTGCTCCAGACCCGCGAACAGCTCGCCGAGCGAGTCCGCGAGATGCTGGAGAGCCCGCGGGCGCGCCTGGCGATCGCGGAATTTTACAAGCAATGGCTCAACCTCGGGAAGCTCGAGATCATCGTCAAGGAGGAGGGCGCCTTCCCCGGCTTCGACGACGAGCTCGTCGCGGGGATGAGCGCCGAGACGCCCGCGTTCATCGAGCACGTCCTGTGGTCGGGGGACCGCAAGCTGTCGAGCCTGCTGACGTTGCCTGTCGGCTTTGCCACCGAGTCGGTCGCCGAGCTGTACGGCGTGTCGGTCCCGCCCGGCTCGACAACGCCCCAGCGCGTCGATCTCCCGCCCGACCAGCGCGCGGGGGTGCTCACGCAGCCCGCGTTCCTGGCCGTCCATGCGCACCCGGATCAGACGTCTCCGGTCCTGCGCGGCAAGGCGATCCGGTCGAAGTTCATGTGTACCGAGCCGAAGCCGCCCCCGGACGACGTCGACCTCACGCCGCCCACGGGCGAGCAAGGCGTCACGGCGCGCGAGCGGTTCAACCAGCACGCCTCCGGCGCGTGCGCCGGCTGCCATCAGCTGATGGATCCGATCGGCTTCGCGTTCGAGAACTTCGATTCCGTCGGCGCCTACCGCACCGAGGAGGGCGGGCAGGTCATCGACGTCTCCGGCGAGATCTTCCAGTCCGAGGACATGGATGGCCCGTTCGTCGGCGTCCGCGAGCTGGCGGAGAAGCTCGCCGGGAGCGAGCAGGTCCGCGCGTGCCTCGCGACGCAGTGGTTCCGCTACACGGCAGGTCGCTTCGAGACGGTCGGCGACGAGTGCTCGCTCGGCCAGCTGCGCGCCGAGTTCCACGGCTCCGAGGGCGATCTCGTGGAGCTCATCGTGCAGACGACGCAGACCGAGGCGTTCATGTTCCGCAGCGCGATCGCGGCAGAGGAGGAGTGACATGAGACAGCGAATGATCTCTCGACGGCGGATGCTCCAGGGCGCGCTGGCGGCGACGGCGACGATCCCGCTGCTCAACTCGGAGCTGGCCCGCGGGCAGGAGACCACCGCGCCCAAGCGCTTCGTGGTGTTCTACACGCCGAACGGCACGCTCGAGTCGCAATGGATGCCCACGGGCCCCGGGGCCAACTACACGCTGAGCCCGCTGCTGCAGCCGCTCTCGCCGTTCAAGGCGAAGCTGATCCCGCTGCGCGGGATCAACATGAACGTCGTGGTGAACTCCAACGTCGGCTCCGAGCACGCGCGGGGCATCGGCGGCCTGCTCACGGGGCGGGCGCTGCTCAAGGGCAATTTCCGGAGCTTCAACTCCAACAACGCCGGCTGGTCGTCGGGGATCTCGCTCGATCAGCACATCGCGAACAAGCTGAAGCCCTCGACGCTGTTTCGCACCCTGGAGCTCGGCGTCCAGGTCCGCGACGCCGAGGTGCGCGGCCGGCTCTGCTACAGCGGGCCCGACCAGCCGATCCCCCCTCGCGAGGATCCCTACGATACCTTCGAGCAGCTCTTCGGGGCGTCGGTGCCGGGGCAGGGCCAGGGCAGCTCCGATGCGCTGGATCGGCTCCGCGCGCAGCGTCGGACCGTGTTCGACCTCCTCCGCGAGGACATCGCGGAGGTGCGACCTCGCATCGGCAGGGAAGATCGCGTCAAGCTCGACGCGCACATGCAATCGATCCAGGACATCGAGGCGCGCCTGGCCGGCGGCGGCTCCTCGACCGGCACCGGCGGTCCGACCACGACCTGCCAGCCCCCGGCGCTGGGCGAGCGGATCGACCTCTCGGACGACGCGAACATGCCCGCCATCGGCAAGCTCCAGATGGACATGGCGGCCGCGGCGCTCGCGTGCGACCTCACCCGGATCGTCACGCTCCAGTGGTCGTACGCCGAGAGCGAGCACCTCTACCCGTGGCTCGGGCTCAGCGGGAACCACCATGCCATCTCGCACCAGTGGGACACCCCGGGCAAAGCGCAGTACTCGAAGATCCACACGTGGTTCGCGGAGCAGCTCGCCTACCTGCTCGGCAAGCTCGACTCGTACGCGGAGGGGGATCGCACGCTCCTCGACAACACCGTCGTCCTGTGGGTCACCGAGATCAGCGAGTCGACGCAGCACGCGCTCACGAACATGCCGTTCCTGCTCGCCGGCAGCGCGGGCGGGGCCTTCCGCACCGGCCGCTTCGTCGACTACCTGGCGAACGGCGGCGCGGCCCGCCAGCACAACGACCTGCTGCTGACGATCGCGAACGCGATGGGGACCGACGACACGACCTTCGGCGACCCCGCGTTCAGCAGCGGGCCGCTCCCCGATCTCACGTAAGTCTCACGTAAGCGCGCCTCCCCGAACGGAACACAGCCGGCGGGGGACGCAGGGCTTGCGCGCGTCCCTCCTCTGGTTGTACTCTGCGCCACATGGGAGGGGCGTCCCTGGTGGCATCCAAGCGACATCGTATTCATCCAGCCACAACGGAAACGCGAGACAAGGCCTGGGATGGGCACTTGTGCCTCGGGCGCTCAGCGGTCGAGCGTGCCCGGCACGCGCCGGCGGCGCGGTCCACGGTCCGGGCTCGGGCGCTGGGGGAGATGTCCGTGCGCCCGCATGGAGGTGCGCAGCTGAGCTGTTGACGCACGCAGTGGTACGTCGGCGTGATGTTGCCCGAGCTGCGCCGGCCAGGCCCGCGGCATCGAAAGCGACGGAGGAGGACAAGACAGGATGCAACAGCCGACCATCGGAATCCTCGCCGGCATGGGGCCGCGATCGACGGCCCCGTTCATCGATCTCGTGATCACGGAATGCCAGGAGCAGTACGGGGCGAAGGACGACATCGACTTCCCGAAGATGATGATCTGCTCGCTGCCGGCACCTTTCTATCCGGATCGCGCCACGGATCATGCGGCGATGGAGGCCACCCTCCGCGCGGGGCTCGAGGGCATGGCCAGGACCGGCGTCGATTTCATCGCGATCCCCTGCAACACGGCGCACATCTACTACCCGAAGCTCTCGGCCTGCATCGACGTCCCGCTGCTGAACATGGTCGAGCTCGCGCTCGACGCCGGCCCGGAGCCCGCGCGCTCCATCGCGCTGATCGCGGCACGCCCGACCGTCGAGTCCGGCATCTATCAAGACGGCATTCGCCGGCGCGGCGGCCAGCCGATCGAGATCGACTGGCAGCGAGAGGTGGACGCCCTGATCGGCGCGACAAGGACCTCCAGGGATCCCGCCCTGTTCCGCGCGCGCTGGGACAGCCTGCTCCTGCGGGCGAAGTCGGCCGGGGCCGACGCCGTCCTCCTCGCCTGCATGGACCTCAGCGCCATCAAGGCTCACATCGAGACGGATCTGCGCCTGATCGACGCGGGGCAATGCCTGGCTCGCGAGATCGTCGCTCAGTGGTTGTCTCGCCGCCGCGCCGCCCCGCTCGAAGCAGAGGGGCGCGAGCATCGCCGCGGGCGTTACAGAGTGTCCTCGAATCCACGAGAGCTCGACGTCGCGGCCATCCACGCCTATCTCAGCCGATCCTACTGGGCCGCCGGCATCACGAGAGAGCTTGTGGCGCAGTCGCTTCAGGGGTCGATGTGCTTCGGGCTCTTCGAAGAGGATCGTCAGGTGGGCTTTGCACGGGTGGTCACGGATCGCGCGACCTTCGCGTATCTCTGCGACGTGTATGTGCTCGAGGAGCACCAGGGGCAGGGGCTCGGCAAGTGGCTGGTCGGCATCGTGGCAGAGCATCCCACCCTCAAGAAGGTCCGCCGGTTCGTGCTCGCCACAAAGGACGCGCACGGTCTTTACGCCAGGTTCGGCTTCACGCCGTTGCCGGCGCCCGAGAGGTTCATGGAGATCTTTCGGCCAGAGGTGTACCGGCCGGCGAGGTGAGCAGAGGGGGGGAGGAAGAGCTCCTCCGGGGTGGGTTGGAGCGGCCGGCGCTCGCGCGCAGCCGCCAGATGGCTCACGGGGTGAACTCTCCTTGATCCGGGTCGATCCCTGGGGAGGGGACCCCGCGGAGGATCAACGACGCGAGGGGCTGATCTCCCTTCATGCACCGCGCGTCGTTCGTGCCTGTGCTGCCCCTCGTCACGCCGATCGGCGGCGCGGTTGGCTCAGCCGCGGGCACCGGTGTTGCTTGGCAGCGACCGCCGTTGCTTGCCCGCGATCGGATGCAAATGCTGCTGACGGAGGCGTGTGCGCTGAGGTGCGGCGCTTGAGCTCGCCCGCCAGATGAGCGAGCTCAAGCGCGCGGGAACAGGCCATGTGAAGAATGGTCGCCTTTAACAGTAATTAACAGTCATCGATGGCTCATCGATGGCTTATCGATGGCTTATCGATGGCTTGTCGATGTTCCTTGCACCGCCCGTGCCGCGCTCTGCCGTAGAGACGACGCGGCGGCTCCCGCCTCACGCAGCACGCGCTCTTATTCCCACAGATTTTTGCCCGGCAGATCTCGCAAGATTCCGAGCCCGCGTGAAGTCCCATCGAAAATGACACAGGCTCTGAAGGTTCGCTGGACGGTTCCAATGAGTCCGGATGGCAGGATTCGAGCGTCATGATTTCCATTTTAGATTTTGACGTGTCGATGCTCGTGTAGTACCGATTACCCCAGTTGCGTTCCTATGGTGGGAGCGCATTGCTGCGTTATGCAGCCGTGGAGGAATACATGTCGAATAAGATCGAGACCAAGGTCGAGAGCAACGTTGAGAAGACCGAGGCCAAGCCGGTCGCCACGACCGAGAGCCGCGCCATGCGCATCCGCCTGAAGACGGGCGTCATGGCGGGTCCGGTCGTCGCCGTGCATCTGTGATGCCGACCGGCAGGTAGTGTTGTCCCGGAGAGGCACGTCCGTGCTTCTCCGGGACAGTTACCGGACGTGTGTGCCAGGCGTGTTGGTCTGGGTCTGTCGATCCAGCGCTGTGAGGTCTCCGGTCGAGAAGAAAGAGCGTGTCCGCTTCCCGACGCGCTCTTTCGTTTCGGTCGGAGCCCTAACAGCTCGAACCTTGAGCCGAGGGAGAGCAGTTACGTGTTGGAATCAACCAGTTTTCAGCCGCGTTTAGTCTGCGAGGTCTCCGTCACGAACGACGCGATCTCGCTCATGCGGGACGGGGTGGAGTTCGCCCTGGAGCCCGAGGGATCGTCCGCCGAGGAGCTTCGAGGCTTCCTCAAGGCGCTGGACGGCAGCCGGACCGTGAGCGAGCTCCAGCGTGGGCTGGACACGGCCCAGCAAAAGCGGTTCGGGACCTTGCTGCAGGATCTCGAGCGCTTCCAGCTGCTGGACGACGTGGGCAAGGTGAAGATGCGCACGGGCTCCCAGGCGCTGCTCGAGCTCGAGGATCTCGCCAATGCGCTGATGGAGAAGAGCATCAACCGCAACGTCTTCTGGGTCAGCCTGCTGGGCGATCCGGAGCGCTGCCCGAAGAGCGCGTTCTACGGCCTCGCCATCGAGAATTACCACTTCCTTTTCCGCGAGAGCCTCTTCGACGCTCCGGTGCTGCCTTACGTCGGGAGCGCCAAGGTTCGCCAGCTGATCAACGAGTTCTACTGCAGCGAGTACGGGCACGACGAGATCATCATCAAGGCGATCTTCGCCCTCGGCATCAGCCGCGAGGACGTGGAGGACATGATGCCGCTGGCCGAGACGCTGGCGCTCTGCAATGCCCTCTCGTACTGGGCGTCCAGCGATCCCATCTTCTTCTTCGCGACGCTGGGCGTGCTCGAGGGCAAGGATCCCGAGGAGGATCTCTTCATCGAGGCCTGCGAGAAGGCCTCGCTCTCTCCCAAGTTCATCAAGCCGATGCGGGATCACTCGGACATCAACCGCAAGGGGGAGCACGGGAACCTGACGCGCCTCATCTTCGCCGAGATCCCCTACGTGGACGATCTGACGATGGCACGGCTGCGGCGCCAGATGCGCCTCTTCGTCGAGATGTACGACGACTTCTACACCGCCATCTGGAACTTCTACTCCCCGAGGACCGGCGCGGAGCTCGTGCGCAGGATGTCGACCATCTGACTTCGAGGCGATCATCATGACCGTGACGACGAATTTCTTTCAACAGCCGCGCCTGCGCGAGGCTGTCACCATGCAGGCAAACGGCGAGAGCTGCGTCCTGCGTTACCGGGACGAGGAGTACGAGATCGAACTCGCGCCCGAGACGCGGGACGACTCGGTGCGCATGCTGGAGATGCTCCTGCGTGGCGGGAAATCCATGGACGAGCTCTCGAACGAGCTGCCGTCGCTCTCCCACGAGGTGGGCCGGGTCTGCCGGGATCTCGACCGCTTCGGCCTGCTCACGGAGACGTTCCACAACCCGCTGGAGGCCAAGCGAGGCGCGCAGTTCTACCGAGAGCTGCAGCGCTTCATCGCGCGCGTGCGGCAAAAGTTCAGCACCCGGTCCTTTTACCAGGGCCTCGTGGACGGCACCCTGGGGCGCGAGCCGCTCATCGGGTACGCGCTCGAGTACTACCATATCGTGCGCATGTGCCCGGGGCTGCTCGCCCCGGCGCTGGCGTACCACGAGTCGAGGACGACGCTGCGCATCCTGCAGGATTTCTTCGCCTCGGAGCTCAACCACGATCGGCTGATCGAGCGCTCCTTGGCCGCCGTCGGCGTCGAGCGCAAGGACCTCGACCGGCTGGTGCCGCTCCCGATGACGTTCACGATCTGCTCCTCCCTCGGGGTGTACGCGCGCCAGCATCCGCCGTCGTTCAAGGCGGCCCTGTTCCTGTTCGAGGAGGTGAGCGACGAGTTCCACGCCGCCTACAAGAAGCGGTGCGTCGAGGTCGGCCTGCCCGAGGCGTTCTACAAGCCCATCCTCGATCACGCGTCGATCAACGACGACGGCGATCACGGTCAGATCAGCGAGGCTCTGTTCGCCGAGATCCCGTGCATCTCCGAGGAGGAACAGAAGGCGGTGATGCGTCACATCGGCATCCTTGTCGAGTCGATCGTCCTCATGGATGGCCAGATCGTCGACTATTACGGGAAGCCGGGGAGCGTTATCCCTCGCATCTGGGATTGAGCCGGCCAGCGGAGGGGCCCGCGGTGGCGGCCCCGGCGCTCCTCGCGCCTCTCGCGGGAGCGAGCTCTGAACGGCTGTGGGTGCACTTGCTGCATTTCTGTGGCTAGGAGTCAGTGATATGGAAGCCTGGAATATTACAAAGTATGAATCTCCTTATCTCGCGATCTCCGGCGTGCGTCTCGACGACGCCACCGGGGAGGTGCTCGTCACCGCCGACGTCAACGAGTACGTGATCGAGCACGGGGAGGGCACGGCCGCGCGCGACGTCGTGAGCCGGCTCGACGCCCTTCGAGAGCCCGGCTCGAAGGTGTGGAAGGAGGTGCTGTCCGCCTCCCCGGACTCCGACTGGCGTGATCTGCTCCAGACGATGGATTACCTGGGCTTGCTGTGCGACGCCGCGCCGGAGGTGAAGGGCCGCCGCGACGCCGAGATCGCGAAGCTGCGCGGCTGGATCTCCACCTGCGTCGAGCAGGTCGTGACGGACGTGGGGCCCGGGGGGCGCCAGGCGCTCCTCTCTCACGCGCGGACTCTCCGCCAGCATTTCCTCGGCCTGACGCTGGAGTTCTCGCGGACCCTGCCGCTGGAGCGCCCGCTGCCCGTGACCGACACGAGGCCGCTCAGCTCTCCCGAGATCCTGGCGCTCGACAACTTCTATCAGCAGATCGCCATGGTGCAGGCGCTCTACCAGCGAGTTCAGGCGCCGCTCTCGCTCGTGTGCTGCACGCAGGCGCTCTTGTCGCTCGAGGCTCGGCTCGCGAGCGCGCAGGCAGGGGAGGTCGTCCTCGATGAGCTGATCAGCGAGCTGGCCGGCGGGTCGTACTCGAGCCCGGACGCGCAACGTCACCTCAACGGCCTGGCGGAGTGCCTCGTCAGCGGCACGGATCCCTCCAGGGCCAAGCGCTTCTGCGTCGCGACCTACGAGCCGAAGGAGTGCCTGACGGGCATCGGGTTCATGCTGGAGGTCGAGCGCGTGGCGCGCGGCGTCACGAGCCGCGTCGGGATCCCCGCGTACCTGAAGGAGCTCAGCGCGCCGGACGCCGATGTCATCCTGGTGCACGGGCGCTACCTGCAGGACTACCACGTGACGACCCGTTTCCCCGAGATCGTCGCGTCGATCCTGCCCAAGCGGCTCAATGCGGCGCTGCGCACGAAGGCCTTCCGGTACTACGCAGAAGAGGTCGGGCACGACGTGCTCGAGTACCAGAGCTGCCGCGAGCTGGGCCTGTCCGAGGCTGAGATCCAGAGCGCCCAGCCGCTGCCTCTGCATTTCGCGTACGTGGATGTGTTCACGCAGCTCGGCGTGCTGGATCCCGTCGCGTACGCGGTGTCCATCTTCATCACCGAAGGTGTGCTCGGCGTCGATTCTCCGCTGGACGAGCCTTACAAGAAGCTCATCGGGGAGTTCATGGCGCTCGACAAGCACATCTTGCTCAACGAGAAGTACCATCACACAAGCATCCCGCGGCTGTTCATGTCGGAGGTGAAGGCGGTCTCTCCCGCGATCCAGCGCCTCGCGATGAGCTACATGCTGCTCGTGCTCGAGCTCAACTACCGTGCCTGGGATGATCTGCTGGACCATTACCTGCGAGGCGACCAGCGGTTCTTGCGCGTGCTGCCGAAGGTCACCATCAAGGGCAGAGAGGCGGCCTGAGCCCAGCGGGGACGCGTCTCGCGCCCGCCTGTGATATCGTCGAGGCCGAGCGTCCACGCAGGTGTCGGGCGGGGACGGCTCCGCGCCAGCCGCGCCGTGAGATCACGGGCCCGGCGGCGGATCTTCCCCGCTGAAGGCGCGCCCCCCCAGTCGCTCTCGTACAGAACAGCGGTATGTCTGCACCTTTTCACCGTTCCCTTCGCGCCCTGGGCGCCGACGGAGCTCGCCGCCCGATCCAGGTGCTTGTCGTCGCCGTGCTGCTGTGCGGGCTGTGGAGCGCGTGGTTCTTCCTCTTTCGCGTCTCGGTCTATGCGGTGAGCTCCGAGGCGCGCGTCGAGGTTGAGGTGGCCACGCACCCGGTCGAGCCGGCCGTCGAAGGGCGGGTTGTGTCGTCGAGCCTCGTGCTCGACCGGTGGGTCGAGGCGGGGGAGGTGCTCGTCGTGCTCGATACAAGGGCGCTGGAGATCGAGCTGTCTGCAAAGCGGGCTCGCGTCGAGAGCGTCACGGCGCAGCTCGGGCCGCTGGATCGCGAGGTCGAGACAAGGACGCGGGCGCTCGGCGAGCACGAGCGGGTCGCGCGGGCGCAGGTCGCGGAGGCGCGCGCCCAGCACCGGGGCGCCATGGTGCTCGCCGAGTATACCCAGTCCGAGGCGCAGCGGTCCGCGGCGCTCCGGGAGCAGGCGCTCGTCTCGGCGGCCGATCTCGCCAGGATGATCTCCGAGGGGCGGCTGAAGCGCGCCAGCGCCGATGCGCTGGAGGTGGCGGTCGGTCGCGTCGACGCGGAGAGCCGCCTGAAGCGGAGCGAGATCGAGGCGGAGATCGCGAAGCTTTCGGGGGAGATCGAGCTCTTGCAAGGGCAGAAGGCGCAGGAGCTCGTGGCGATCGAGGCGCTGCAGCACGAGATCGAGCTGCGGAGCATCCGCGCCCCGGTCAGCGGCAAGCTGGGTGAGGTCGCGGCGCTCCGGGCCGGCTCGGTGGTGGCGAAGGGGGCCCGGCTCGGCGCCGTCGTTCCCCCCGGGCAGCTGCAGGTCACCGCCGATTTCTCGCCGGAGGTGGTGCTCGGGCGCGTTCGCCCCGGCCAGGCGGCCCGGCTGCGTCTGGCCGGGTTCCCGTGGGCCGAATATGGCACGCTGCCGCTCTCGGTCGAGAGCGTCGGCAGCGAGGTTCGCGACGGGAAGGTGCGGGTGGAGCTGAGCATCGCGGGCAGCGGGCCGCCGGCGATCCCGATGCAGCACGGGCTCCCGGGCGCCGTGGAGGTGGAGGTCGAGCGGGTGCTGCCGGCGGAGCTCGTGCTCCGCGCCGCAGGCCGGATGCTCGAGCGTGGCTGGGCGGGCGACGGGGCGAGCCGCTGATCCGTGATGACGCGTCGGCGCTTCATCGCCCCGGAGGTCGTGCAGACGTCGGCCATGGATTGCGGGCCGGCGTCGCTCAAGTGCCTGCTCGAAGGGTTCGGGGTGCACGTCAGCTACGGCCGGCTGCGCGAGGCATGCCAGACGGACGTCGACGGGACATCCATCGACACGATCGAGGAGGTCGCGATCGAGCTCGGCCTGGAGGCCGAGCAGGTGATGATGCCGATCGATCACCTCCTGCTCCCCGAGGCACAGGCGATCCCGGCGCTCCTCGTCGTGCGCGTGCCGAGCGGGGCCCCGCACTTCGTCGTGCTCTGGAGGCGCTTCGGGCCGTTCGTGCAGCTCATGGATCCGGCGTCGGGCCGCCGCTGGATCACGCGCCGCGGGCTCCTCGAGGACGTGTACCTTCACACATCGTCGATCCCGGCCTCGGACTGGGCTTCGTTCTCGGGGTCACCGGCGTTCCTGCGGGTGCTCCGCGAGCGGTGCACCCGCGTCGGGATCGAGGACGGCGGGGCCCGGCTTGTCGGCGAGGCGCTCGCGGAGGCCGGGTGGATGGGCACGGCGAGGCTCGACGCCGCGGTGAGGATGGTCGACTCGATCACCGCGTCCGGCGGCCTGGGCTACGGCCCCAGGGCGGCTCGGCTGCTCGAGCACCTCGTGCGCGAGGCGGGAGCAGCCGCGGCCGAAGGCGACGAGACCTCGGTCATCCCCGAGATGTTCTGGTGCGTCCGCCCCGCGCCGGAGGCGCCCGACGGCGTCGAGCACCTCGCGCTGCGCGGGGCGGTGCTCGTCGCGGTGCGCGGCGTGCGGAGGGCAGCGGCGGGCGACGGCGCCCCCGTCCCGGCGCCGCGTTCTCCGGAGCTCAGAGCGGCGCTGCGGGAGCCCGACGCGCGCCCTGGCAGGGAGCTCTTGCGCCTCGTCCGCGAGACTGGCCTGCTCCCGACCTCGATGCTCGCCGCCGGCATCGGCGTCACGGCGGTGGGGGTGGCGGCGATGGCGCTCTTCTTCAAGAGCCTGCTCGACGTGGGCGCGAGGCTCGTGCTCTTCGAGCAACGCCTGGGTGCGCTGGGCGCCCTGCTCCTCTTCCTGGGCGTCCTGCTGCTCCTCGAGGTGCCCATCGCGCTCGGCACCGGCTGGCTCGGGCGCCACATCGAGGCGCGCCTGCGCGTCGCCTTCGTGCAGAAGATCCCCCGGCTCGGGGACCGCTACCTCCAGAGCCGTCCGACGTCCGACATGGCCGAGCGCTGCCACAACAGCCACAGGCTCCGCCAGATCCCCGAGCTCGCCGGCAGGTTCTTGCGCCATACGCTGGAGATCGTCCTCTGCGCCGTCGGCATCGCCTGGCTCGACCCCGAGAGCGCCCCGGTCGCTTTCGCCGCGGCCGCCGCGTCGATCCTGGTCCCCCTGGTCGTCCAGACGCCGCTCATGGAGCGCGACCTGCGCGTGCGCAACCACGCCGGAGCGCTCACCCGCTTCTATCTCGACGCGCTGCTCGGGTTGACGGCCGTCCGCACGCACGGCGGAGAGCGGCTGGTCCGCAGGGAGCACGAGGGCTTGCTCGTCGAGTGGGCGAGGGCCGCCAAGGGGCTGCTGCGCGCCGTCGTGGCGACGGATCTCCTCAGCACGCTGATCGCCCTCGGCTTCGCCGTGTGGATGTTCGTCGGCTGCCTGCACCGCATGCAGGGCACGTCGGGCACGCTCCTCCTCCTGTTCTGGGCGTTGAACATCCCGGCGATCGGGCAGGAGATCGCCCTTTTGGCCAGGCAGCTCCCGCCGCTCCGCAACGTCGCGCTGCGGTTGCTCGAGCCGCTTGGAGCGCTGGAGGAGCCTCGCGAGCCGAGCGGCGATGGGCGGGCCGAGCCCCCGCTCGACGAGGACGCGCCCGTGGCGCTGCGCTTCGAGGGGGTCGAGGTCGTCGCCGCCGGACACCGGATCTTGAGGGGCGTCGATCTCGCGATCTCGCCGGGCGAGCACGTGGCGGTCGTGGGCGCGTCGGGGGCGGGCAAGTCGACGCTCGTGGGCCTGCTCCTCGGCTGGCACCGCCCCAGCGCGGGCCGGGTGCTTGTCGACGAGGAGCCGCTCGGCGCCGCCCGGCTCGAGGCGCTGCGGCGGCGGACGGCGTGGGTCGATCCCTCGGTCCAGCTCTGGAACACCTCGTTCCTTGACAACCTCGCTTACGGCGCCGGCGGCCTCGATGGCGTCGGGCGCGTGATCGAGGAGGTCGAGCTCTCGCGCGTGCTCGAGGCGATGCCGAACGGCCTGCAGACGTCGCTCGGGGAGGGCGGCGCGCTCGTCTCCGGAGGGGAAGGGCAGCGCGTGCGGCTCGGCCGCGCGCTCCTGCGCGCGCGCCCGCGGCTCGCCCTGCTCGACGAGCCGTTCCGCGGGCTCGACCGCGAGCTTCGCCGCGCGCTGCTCGCGCGGAGCCGCGCGGCCTGGGCAGGTACGACGATGCTCTGCATCACCCACGATCTCGCGGAGACGCACGCCTTCGATCGCGTCGTCGTGGTCGACGACGGGCGCGTCGTCGAGGACGGCGCTCCCGCCGAGCTCGCGGCGCGCGCCGGCTCGCGGTACCGCGCCCTGCTCGACGCCGAGGAGCAGGTCCGGAAGGAGATCTGGACGAGCGCCGCATGGCGCCGGCTGCGGATGGCGGGTGGCCGCGTCGTGGAGCAAGAGCGCCCCTCGTGAGCTCCCTCCCGCCGCAGGTGTGCTGGCCTCTGCTCCGTCTGGGAGAGGCGCTGGAGGTCCTGGCGCGCGCGGCCGGGCTCCCCGTGCGCGCCACGGGGGTCCCCGCGCCGCCTGCCGATCTCGTTCAGCCCGGGGGCCTCGCGCTCACGCGATGGATGGAAGGCGCGGCGAGCTGGCTCGGACTCGAGGCCGAGTTCGTCGAGGCCCGCTACAAGGACGTGGACGATCTCGTTCGCCACGCGGGGCCGGCCATCCTGCGGCTCTTCGGCCCCGAGCCGCGTTTTCTCGTCCTCGTCGGGGTCCGCCGGGGCAGGGTGTGCCTCCGCACCACGGAGGACGAGCCGATCGAGATCGCGTTCGAGGCGGTGCGGTCGGCCTTCTGCGAGATCGTCGAGACGCCGCTCCTGCCCGCGGTCGAGCTCGCGCTCGAGTCCGCCGCCGTCCCGCAGCGAAGGCGCGATCGTGCGCGCCACGCGATCCTCCGCGAGCAGCTCGGCGGCACCGTGATCCGGGGGTGCTTCCTGCTCCGCCGCTCGCCGGACACCGGGCTGCGAGGGCTGCTCGCCCAGGCGCGGTGGGGGCCAAAGCTGGCCGTGCTCCTCCTCGCGCGCGCCGTCGAGTATGCCCTCTTCCTGCTCTCCTGGTGGGTCGTGGGGCGCAGCGTGCTGGCCGGGCACATCGAGCTGTCATGGCTGATCGCGTGGGCGTTGCTGCTCCTCAGCACCTTGCCGTTCAGGGTCCTGTCGGGCTGGCTCGCGGGGCTCGTGGGGGTCGAGCTGGGCAACGTGATCAAGCAACGGCTCCTGTCCGGGTCGCTGCTGCTCGATCCGGGCGAGATACGGCACGAGGGCGCGGGGCAGCTGCTCGGCCGGGTGATCGAGGCCGACGCCCTCGAGGCGCTCACCGTGGGGGGCGGGCTGATCTGGGTCGTGGCCGTGGTCGAGCTGCTCATGGCGGCGTTCGTGCTCGGCTCCGGGCCGAGCGGGCTGGCGCAGCTCCTCGGGCTCACCGCCTGGGCAGGGCTGACCGCGATCGTCGCGGCGATCTACCTGCAGCAGCGCCGGCGATGGACGCGCGCGCGGCTGGAGATGACCCACGCGCTCATCGAGAAGATCGTGGGGCACAGGACGCGGGTGGCGCAGGAGGACCCGGAGCGCTGGTACGAGGCCGACGATCTGGCGCTCGAGCGCTACCTCGCGTCGTCCAGGCGACTCGATCGCGTGTACGCCTTGCTGGCGGTCATGGTGCCGCGCGGGTGGCTGGTCGTGGGCGTCGCCACGCTCGGGCCTGCGTTCGTCGCGGGGACGGCGGCGCCTTCGGCCCTCGCGGTGGCGCTCGGGGGGATCCTGCTCGGCTTCCGCGCCTTCCGCACGCTCGTCACGGGGCTCGCGGATCTGCTCGGCGCCGCCGTGGCGTGGGAGCAGGCGGCCCCGCTCCAGCGCGCGTCGGCCCGCGCCGAGGTGACGACGACGGCGGCGCTCGCGACCGTCTCGCGCCGGAGCGCCGCGCCGAGCGAGATCCTGCTCGACGCGCAGTCCGTCTCGTTCCGGCACGCCGGGCGACACGCGCCTGCGCTGCGCGACTGCAGCCTGAAGGTCCACGCCGGGGAGCGGCTCCTGCTCGAGGGCGCCTCGGGGAGCGGCAAGTCCACCTTCGGCGCGATCGTCGCGGGGTTGCGCGTCCCGAGCCAGGGGCTCTTGTTGATTCGCGGGCTCGACAGGTCCACGCTCGGCCTCGCGGGCTGGCGACGTCACGTCGCGTCCGCGCCTCAGTTCCACGAGAATCACATCCTCTCGGCGCCATTCGCCTTCAATTTGCTGCTCGGCCGGCAGTGGCCACCCCGGATCGTGGACCTCGAGGAGGCCGAGGATCTCTGCCGTGAGCTCGGCCTGGGGGGGCTGCTCGACCGGATGCCGGGGGGCATGATGCAGATGGTGGGTGAGACAGGCTGGCAGCTCTCGCACGGAGAAAAGAGCCGACTCTATGTCGCGCGGACCCTCCTCCAGGGGGCGGACCTCATCATCCTCGATGAGAGCTTCGCGGCGCTGGATCCCGAGACGCTCCGGCTGGCGCTGGAGTGCGTGATGGCGCGCGCGCAGATGCTGCTGCTCATCGCGCACCCGTGAGCGCTCTCGCGCCACGCCGCGAAGCCCCGATGACCCCGCTGCGCGCGCAGCGCGTGATCCCAGCGAGGCGGGAACACCGCGCCAGCCGGCCTCCTGGCTGACAAACTTATTCTGGCTGTAAAACGACCATGACGGTGCAGGTCGCTATCCGTTCATGTGGATACGCTCAAGGGCAGGCGGCCGAGGCCGAGATCGCCCAGGCTGGCAGTTCGCACGGGAGCGAATTATTCCAGTGCTGCCATGGCGCGCGGGAAGGCCTTGACAAGCCCGGTTGAAGGCCCGGAGATGGTGCTCTTTCTGGAGGGCGTCATGCGTCTCGATTCCTTGTCTCCGATGGTGTGCCTGCTTGTCGCGGGGCTCGGCCTCGCGTCCTGCGATGCCGGCCCGGCAGCGCGTCCTGGGAGCTCGCGCTCCGGGGACGGCGGGTCCTCGGGGGTCGGCGCCTCGGGCGGCGGTGCGCCCGGCGACGGCGGTGCGCCCGGCGACGGCGTGTCCTCGGGGGTCGGCGCCTCGGGCGGCGGGGTGCCCGGCGGCGGCGGTGCGCCCGGCGAGGGCGGCGCCGCCGGCGAGGGCGGGGGCCCGGAGCTGCCTCCGGCGGTGGGGCCTCTGGTCAACGGGATCCAGTGGGCCGACACCTCGGGCAATCCCATCCAGGCGCACGGGGGAGGGGTGATCAAGGTGGGTTCCTACTACTACTGGTTCGGCGAGAACCGGAACCCGGACGGGACGTTCTATGCTGTGTCCGCTTATCGATCGGCCGATCTGCGGCGCTGGGAGTTCAGGAACCATGTGCTGACCATGGACTCGGACGAGGACCTCGACCCGGCCAACATCGAGCGCCCGAAGGTGGTCTACAACGCGTCCACGGGCCAGTACGTGATGTGGATGCACTGGGAGAACGGGGTGCACTACGGCGAGGCCCGGGCCGCGGTCGCGAGCTCGAGCACCGTGGACGGCGACTACACGTATCACGGCAGCTTCCGGCCGATGGCGGGCACCGGGGTGACCGACCACGACAAGCCCGGGTACATGTCCCGGGACTGCGGGCTCTTCGTCGATGACGACGGCAAGGGCTATTTCATCTCCGCCTCGAACGAGAACTACGATCTCAACCTCTACGCGCTGAGCCCCGACTACCTGTCCGTCGAGGAGCTGGCCGCCGTGCTCTTCCCCGGTGGACACCGCGAGGCGCCGGCGCTGTTCAAGCGGAACGGGACCTATTTCCTGCTGACCTCCGGCGCCACGGGCTGGTCGCCCAACCAGGCCAAGTACGCGACCTCCCGCTCGCTCGACAGGGGCTGGTCGGCGATGACCAACGTCGGCGACGGCACGACCTACCACTCCCAGTCGACCTACGTGGTCCCGGTCCAGGGCAGCTCGGGGACGGCCTACCTGTACATGGGGGATCGCTGGGCGGGGGCCTGGAGCGGGCGGGTCAACGACTCGACCTATGTCTGGCAGCCGATCTCGTTCCCCTCGGACACGACCATGAGCATGAGCTGGAACAACACGCTCACGATCGACACGGCGGCGGGCCGCGTCACCGGGGCGACGAACAACTTCAAGCTCGTGAACAGGAAGAGCGGCAAGGTGATGGAGGTCGCGGGCGCGTCGTCCGAGGACGGGGCGGCGGTGGTCCAGAGCGCGGACAGCGGAGGAGACAACCAGAAGTGGAGCCTCAATTACAACAGCTCCGGTCACTTCCGGCTGACCAACGTCAAGAGCGGCAAGGTGCTGGACGTCCCTGACGAGTCGACGAGCGACGGGATCGCGCTCAAGCAATGGACGAACCATGACGGCGACAACCAGGTGTGGCTGTTCATCGATCTGGGCGGCGGCGATTTCCAGATCCGGAACAAGAACAGCGGCAAGATGATCGGGGTCGTCCAGGGCTCGACCGAGGACGCCGCCGCGATCGAGCAGCGGGGGAGCGGCGGCGGCGAGGAGCAGCGATGGCAGCTCGTCGTGGCGAACTGACGGGCGGGTGAGCGGCGGAGCGGCCCTCAGAGCAGGGCCGCGAGGATGCCGGCCCCGATGAGCGCGACAGCCCAGGCGCGGTCGAGGTTGAACCAGGCCGTGCGGAGGATCGCGACGCCGAGCTTGTGGTAGACGACGAGCGCGACCGCGGCGGCCGCCGCCATCATGGCGGCGGTGTGCACGAGGACGGCGGCGACGTAGCCTGCGGGGCTCGTCAGCGACAGGCCAGCTGCGTTGTGACACCCGCCGCCAGGGCACGGAGCCGGGTTGTCGGCGCCGAGCAGGAAGACCGGAAGCAGCATGAGCCCGGCGCCGTGCGCGGTGGCCATCAGGAAGGACCACCAGGTCAGATCGCGGAAGCCCACGCGCATCCCGACCCACCTCGGGTGGCGCGGCCTCACGAGCTTGAGCACGCCGAACGCGACGAGCGCGGCCGCCGTGATCCAGCGGAGCGCCGCGGCGGGGACGCTCGCGAGCCCGAGCCCGAGCAGCGCGACCGTGAGGCCGATCGACGCGGCGTGGCCGATCGCGATGGGGACGAGCGCCCGCCGGACCGCGCGGCTGCTCTTCTCCTGCAGGCCGAGGGCGACCGCGAACAGCCAGCCCATGCCCGGGTTGATGCCGTGATAAGCGCCGAGGAGCGCCAGCGTGAGCCAGGGTGTCATGGCGAGCTAGGGATAGCAGAACGAGTCCGAGGACGCGTCGCCCCCCTCGAGCCTTATCTGGTGAGGGCGCAAGGGGCCGAAATCGACGAAGAACTCGGGGTCGAGCGCGAGGCCGCCGCCGGGCGCCGCGTCGACCTTGGCCATCCAGCCGCCGACGCCTTCGGGATAGAACTGCTCGTCCCAGGAGGCGTAGAGCGAGTTCGTGAAGTAGATGCGCCGCCCGTCGCGGCTCACCTCGACCATCTGCGGCCCGCCGCGCAGCGGCCCGGAGCGGCGGTGCGCCGTCCTGCGCACGACGCCCCCGAGGTGCACCGAGCCGGTCAGCTTCGGGTGGAACGGGTCCGACACGTCGTACTGGCGGAGCTCGCCTGTGCCCCAGCAAGACACGTAGAGGAACCGGTCGTCGAGAGAGAGATTGATGTCGGTGATGAGGGGCGGGACCGCCTTGAAGCCCTTGAGCAGCGGGGGCAGGAGGTCGGGCTCCGCCGGCTCGGCCGGCACCTCGATCACCTTGCGGATCGCCCACCGCTCGCCGTCGCGATGCCAGAGCCAGACCGAGGCGGAGAGGTCCTTGACGCTCACGACGACGCCGACGAAGCCGTAGGCCTTTGTCGGGTCGTGGGCGGGGCGGAGCTCCAGCGCCATCTGGTGCTCGTCGCCGAGCTCCAGCGCCTGGAGGTGCTTGCGCTTGCGGAGGTCCCAGACGTGAACTCTGTTGCCATACTTCTTGCCGAGCAGGAGCTCCGGATTCACGCCGTCCTCGATCATCTTCGGCGTCCCCCACTCGCTCGTGAGGAGCGTATCGTGGCCGAGGTGCCACCAGAAGTCGTAGTGGAGGAACTGCGGCCCGCGGTCGATCTCCCAGCGGCCGAGCACATCGAAGCTCTCGCAGTCGAGCACGAAGATGCCCCCCGGCCCTTCGCCCTCGGGGTTGCCGAGCGCGCTCACGTAGATGCCGTCGGGGCCGCAGTGGAGCGTGTGCGGGCGCGAGTAGCCGGCTCGCTTGGCGATCTCCTCGGCCCGGACGGTGTGGACGAGCTCGGGGCGGCGCGGGTCCCGCTTGACGTCGAAGACGAAGATGTTCGACGAGCGGAGCGCCGGGAGCAGGAGAAAGCGGCGCTCGACGTGGGGGTGCGGCGCGTACGGGCACAGGGCGGCGCTGCACGCGTTCCAGCCCGAGTGGTGGAGCTCGTCGCCGTAGGTCGGCACCTCGTTGACCGAGACGAGGGTGCCATACGCCGGCGATCTCGGATCGAGGTCGACGACCGTGAGCGCGTCGTGGCGATGGTCGCCCGGGCGCTTCAGCGCGGCGCCCGCGTCGAACGCGGTCACGTAGGCCAGCCGCTCGGGCGGCGCTTCCATCGCCAGGCGCGGCGACGGGTAGAACGTGGGATCCGGACGAAATCGCATGCGCTGGGATCTCCTTGATTTCCGGGGGGTCGCGTGTTCTTCCAGGCACCGCCGCCGCCGGTCCCGGCGAGGCGGGCGCGCGATGCGCGCGACATGAGACCATGAACGGCGATCCGCTGCCGAGCCGATGCGCTTCATCGCCCGGTGGCTCCGCGCGTCGAGCCGGACCAGGCCAGCGCGTGGACGGGCATCCGTTATATCAGACGTCGCGGACGGGGGCTACTCTGTCGGCGGGGTTCCGGAGGTCCCGGGACCCCTCGTCAGCGGCGGGGTGCCGCGGGGCGCGCTACGGCCGCGCGCGGCCCCGGCGCGCGAGCGCGAGGCCCGCGAGCGCCGCGGCGAGCGCGGCGACGCCGCCGGTGGAGCCCGCCGGGCCCGAGGTGCTGCACCCCGCCCCGGCCGGCGCGATGTCGGCGCCCGTGTCCTCGTCGACGTCGCCCAGCAGGGAGCCGTCGTCCAGCGCCGGCAGCGCGTCGGGCTCGTGCAGATCCCGAGCCCACACCGTCGAATCGAGCGCCGCGTCCTCGGCGAACGACGTGGACGGCTCCTCGGGCTCGCCGAGGCCCTCCGCCGGCGCGAACGCCCCGATCCCCGGCGTCGCGAGCCGCGCGACGGCGACTTCCGTGCTCGAGACCTGGAACAGCGTGTTGCCGATCGCCACGTGCCAGCTCCCGTCGACCCAGCGACCGTGCCCGAGGGCCGTGCTGATGGGCTCGGGCGCTCCACCCGACCGGCCGAGATAGCGCGTGTCCTCGTTCAGGAACAGGACCTCTCCGGTGTCGCTGATACCGTCGTGGCCGACCCGGAGCTTCGCTTGATCGAACCGGCTCGACCTCGGAAAATCGCTGAGCGGGTGCTGCTCGCCGTCGGGGGTCCGCAGCCATACCTGATTGACATCGCCATCGCTCTTCAGGAAGGCGGCGTAGCCGGCGTGCGCCAGCAGCCCGGCCGAGGTGTTGGTGAGCGAGTCGCCCAGGAACACCTCCTCTCCATCCGCCGTGTAAAGGTAGCTGGAGCTCGTCAACCCGTCCCACCACCGGCCGACGACGTTCGTCCCGTCGGTGATTGGCCGCTGCAGGTTGCCCGCGTGATCCCCGAGGAGCGCGTTGCCCGGCCCGACGATGGACGCTCTCTCGTAGGTGCCGAAGAAGATGTCGCCCGAAGCCGAAACGTCGGCCTGGAACGGCGATCGGCTCCCCGGGACGTGCCAGAGGGACCGGTTCGTGCCCGTCGACAGCGAGTGCGCGAAGGCCCGGTCGTCACCGTACGCCGTCCACACGACGGTGTCGCCGTTCACGGCGTCGAGGCGCGGCGCGTTGTTCACGCTCGAGATGGTGCGCCGCACGCCGTCGACCCATGCGAGGATGACGCCGGTCGTCGACTGGTGCACCGACCCCGACGGCGTGAGCGCCCCGTAGACCGCGCTGATCGGGGTGTTCGTGTGCGTGAGGGTCTCGACCCACGTCACCTCCTGCGTGTTCCGATCGAAGATCCCGAGCCGCCGATAATGATCCACGAAGAGAAAGCGCGTGGCATCGAAATCGAGGATGCTGCCAGGTGCGCGCTGGACGGCGGTGAGCCTCGGGCTCCGGTCGACGTAAATGGGGCCGATCGTCTTGGTGATTGTGGGCCCTACGTAGTCGCTGGCCTCGATCGTGATCGTGTACGTTCTGCCCGAGGGGATCGCGCCGGAATAGCCGTACGCCCCCTCCTTGATGTAGAGCCGCCCCGGCACAGGCTGCGGGTAGGGCCAATCTCTCTCGGCGAAGAGCGCGTAGCCGCCTCCTGCGTCGCTGTGGAACGTCGCCGCGAGGCTCCTGCACTCGTACGGCGGCGTCGGGATGCACTTCGCGTCGAAGCGCTTGCCCGCCGTGAGGGTCTCGTGCGGCAGCACGTTCCAGGCGATGATCGGCGGCGCGTACTGGTGCACGGTGCCCTGGTCGCTCGCGGCCTCGCCGAGCGTGCTGTACGCGTTGACCGTCACGACATAAGGGCCGTAGGGGAGGTCGCCACCGAGCTCGCCGAGATCGAACGCCCCCTCGAAGTAGCCGTCTCCCGTCGGCGCGAGCTCGATGGTGAGCCCCTCGAACTCCGCCTCGACGTAGTAGATGTCCTCTGGCGACGACGCGGCGACGCGCACCGGGACCGTGCCACCGTCGATGATCGCGTTGTTCGGCTGAAGGATGTCGACGGTGACCGCCGCATCCGCGGCCTGAGCTACAAGGGATAGAGCAAAAGCAATGGCTGTGCCAGTGTGTCTTCGGTAAGTTCGCATAGGTCCTCCGTATTCTGGTGCTTCGGTGCGCCCGCTGTTTCTAGCATTCACCCGATCGGCGTCGGGGAAGTGCTCCACGGCAGAGCGTCCGGGCCGAGCGCCTCCGACGCAAGCCGACCCCCGGGGGAAATTCGACCCGACGCCCGCGAACGGCTCGCCCGGGCTCTTGCGCGCCGCGTTGCGCTGCAGGATGACGCAGGCGAGCGAGCCCTGATCCATGTCTGCCAGCGCGCCCGCGCTCCTCGCGGCGAGGTCCTCGGTGACGATCCCGGCCCGGTCGGGGGGGACGTCGCGAGCGAGATCGCGTGATCTTCGATTCGACCTCGAGCGCGCACGTCCCGCGGAGGAGTCGAGGTGATCGTGATTCGTCTGGCTGCCTCCTTCCCGTCGATTCTGTCGCGATTTCAACCGGTCCGGTGTTCTAGGTGAATGACCCCGGCTCGGATACGATGGACTGATGAACTCGCGTAGAGAGACGGACAGCTCGTTCATCTTCCCTTCCAGCGAGCCGCTTCCGATCCACGACGAGCACGCCGGGATCGCGCTGGGCAGGAGCGGCCTGCGCGGCGTCTACATGGCCGGCGTCGTCCATGCGTTCGTCGTTTGCGGTTACTACCCGGGCACGGTCGTGGGCACGAGCGCTGGCTGCCTCGCCGGCACCGTGCTCGCGATCGCCGGCGAGGCGAGGTCTCAGGCGGAGCGGCTCGCGCTCGTCTCGGAGCACCTCGACGCGTGGATGAGGAACCCGGGCGAGCACATCCTCACCTGCCTCTCCGAGGGCCCGTTCGGCCGCCTCGCTGGCGATCTCGTGGACATCGACCTTTCGCTCGGGGAGGTCGTCGAGCGCCTCGGCGCGGCGCTCTCCGGCAAGCCGAGCGCCTGGGTGTCGCTCGTGTGCGCGCTGCCGCCCCACCTCCGATCCTGCATCCTGCGCGCCGCGCTCGAGACCAGCGGCGACGCCGCCGGGGCGCTCTGGCGCGACGGCCAGCTGCTCGCGCTCCTGCGCGGTCAGATCGGCGCGGACCGCGTGACAGAGGATCTCTCGCTGCGCTTCGCCCAGAAGCTCCTCACGGCGTACGGCATGCGCCGCTCGCTCGTCGAGGCGAGCGTGGTGGACACCCACTTCGGCGAGGCCATCGCGCGGCATGCGCCGTCGGGCTGGGAGACCCGCTTCGACCAGCTCGAGAACACCGCTCTCCTCTTCCAGGTCGCGAACCTCTCCTCCCACCGGAGGGGCGACGGCACCCCGCGCCTCGAGCTCATCGGCAAGCGGCCCGGCCGGCGCCGCGATTTCTCGGGAGCCAACCTCTTCGCAGCGCTGCGCGCGAGCTGCGCGTTCGCGCCGGTCTTCCCCGGCGTGCACATGAAGGAGCTCTTCGGCGCGATGCCTCCCCACCTGCGCCCCGAGGACCTGCTCATGGACGCCGCGCAGGTGGAGCGGGATCCGCTCTCGCCCGCCGTCACCCACTGGGCCGGGCTGAAGCGCTCTCCGAAGCAGCCTTACCGTCTCTTCGCCGTGTACAGCGATCCGACGGGCGAGGTCGCCCCGCCCGAGGAGACCTCGTTCTTCATGCCCGCGCTCCACAACCTCCTGCTCCGGAGCCGCGTGGACCAGCAGTACATCTCGCGCGTGGTCGAGATGATCACCGACCTGATCCAGACCCTCCAGGAGGCCGGCGCGCCCGTCCCGCAGCGCGCCTCCGGCGGCGCGTACGTGCCGGTCCGGATCACCGAGATCGCCCCGCGAGCGGCGCTGCCGTTCATCCCGGTCAGCGTGCCCAGGGAACAGGACCTCGCGGAGGCCAGCGCGACCGGGTGCCGGAGCGCGCTCGAGGTGCTCCTCGCCCCGAAGATCGGGGAGCTCTGCAAGGATCGCCCGTCGGCCCCGTGCCGCGAGGTGCTCGACGCAGCGCGCGCAGCGCACCACGGCGGCACGCGCGACGGCGCGCCGATCGCGGACTACTTCAAGCCGCTGGAGAAGGTCTGCGTCCACTGTCCGGGCCAGCTCTTCCCCCGCCCGCCGCGCAGCGACGCGCGCGGCGTCAACGACTTCGCCCCGTTCCATGAGGAGCGACGGCGAAGCGAGGGCGCGACGACGCCGCCGGCGCCGCTCACCGTCATCGTGCCCGCGGGCGGCGTGTTCCTCGGCGCCTTCCAGGTCGGCGCGATCGCGGCGCTGAAGGAGTACGGGATCGAGCCCGATCTCTACGCCGGCGCCTCCGTGGGGACGATCTTCTCCTACCTGCTCCAGGCCTGCCTGAAGGGCCAGGACGGCTCGAGTCAGCGCGATCGCAACACGCTGGCCGAGGTGATCCAGCTCCTCTACACCGTGCCTTCCTGGATCGACGCGGTGGGCGACCCGCCCGCGCCGCCGCCCGCGCGGGGAGTCGCCTCGTGGCTCTCCTCGATCGCCGGCCAGCTCGGCCTCCGGAACGGCAGCGCCCAGGCGCCGCGCGGGCGGGTCGACCGGATCCGCGAGACGATCGCCGAGCGGTGGCGCTCCGAGGCGGTGCGGCCGCTGCGCGAGCTCACGCCCCGCGAGATCGTCGATGTCCTCGCCTCCCCGGGGCTCACGTCGGCCGCGGCGCGGGCGCGCTGGGAGAAGCTGCGGCTCGGCGCCGAGGCGCTCCTCTTCGCCCCCGCGCCGGGCGCGGGGGCCGGCTCGCGCGGCGCGTTCCCCGGCGGATCTCTGCGCGCGAGCGACCACGAGGCGCTCCGCGGGTTCTTCCTGAGCCTCGCCCGGCTCCGGCTGGACGAGGCGATGGCGCCGCTCGACGCGATCGCCGCGAGCCTCGGCTGCTTCGACCCCGATCACCCCGATCGCGGCGAGATCATCGGCTTCGAGAACCTCGAGCGCCACCTCCGCCGCATCGTGTTCGGCGACGGGGACCCCACGCTGCAGCTGCACTCGAGCCGCGAGCGCGTTCGCTACATCTTCAGCGTGACAAACCATACCCGCGGCGTCCCGGAGTCGTTCGGGTACGACGACGAGCTCGATCCGGAGCGGCCCTCGCCGAGGGCCGTGCAGGCGTGCCTCGCGGCCGCGTCGTTCCCGCTCGCGTTCCGCAGGCGGAGCCGCCGCGAGATCTTCGGCCGCGACAGCGTGGGCAGGGCCGACGACCTGTTCGCCGACGGGGGCATCTTCAACAACTTCCCGAGCGACACGGCGTTCTCGTACCTGAGGCGGCTCAGCGCGAAGCCCGAGACCCGGTGGATCGGCGCGGCCGAGCACCGGGTGCTCCTGCTCAGCCTGACGTCGCCCATGTTCCTGCGCGGCAAGGCCGCCGCCGCCCGCTGGAAGGACGAAGAGGGCCTGACCTTCGCGCTCCTGCGCTCCTACGCGATCGGCGAGGACGAGAAGGTGGAGAAGACCCTCATCGCGCAGCAGCACATCAACGCGCTGGCCGAGGCCGCGAACCCGATCCTGCGCAGCGCGGGGCGGCGGCAGGCCATCGTCGCGGACATGGATCTGATCTCGCCGACGTACACGATCTACGAGCACCCCTTCGCGTTCAAGTCGTACCTCGGCTTCGAGGAGCGCAAGCAGGGCGAGATGATCGCGTCAGGCTGCCGCCGCACCCGGATCGCGATGGAGTGGCGGAGCTACCAGGAGCAGCGGCCGGGGCGGAGCGACGAGCACCGGGACGGGTTCATGGAGATGATCCGGAAGGACGCGGAGGACGGGCGGCGCGAGGATCCCCGGCGGAAGGGGGGGCTCTGCGTGTTCCGGCAACAGCCGTCGACCGGGGAGCGGGAGCGAAGGCCGTGCCCCTTCTTCGAGGACGCGCGGACGCGCGGGGTGTACGAGCGGTGCTGCGACACCGTCGGCGCGGAGCTCGCGCCGTCCGACTGGAAGCTGCACTGGCGGCTCCGCCAGGGGTAGCCGGCGAAAGGGCGCGCGGGCGCCGCGGGGCCTCGCGGCTAGGTGCGGCCGAACGCGCGCAGCCGGAGGGAGTTGGCGAGCACCGACACGCTCGACAGCGACATCGCCGCGCTCGCGAGGACGGGGGAGAGGAGCCACCCGGTCAGCGGGTACAGGAGGCCCGCCGCGATCGGGATGCCGAGCACGTTGTAGACGAACGCCCAGAAGAGGTTCTGGCGGATGGTGCGCAGCGTGGCGCGCGCGAGCCCGAGCGCCACCGGCAGGCCGGCGATCCCGCCGCGGAGCAGCGCCACGTCGGCGGACGCGACAGCGATGTCCGCGCCGCTGCCAAGGGCGATCCCGACGTCCGCGCCGGCGAGCGCGGGCGCGTCGTTGATGCCGTCGCCGACCATGGCCACCCGGCGGCCGGCGGCCCGCTGCTCGCGGACGATCCTCGCCTTGTCCTCCGGCCTCACCTCCGCGAACACGGCGTGGATGCCGAGCTCCTCGGCGACGGCGCGCGCGGCGCCCGCGCGATCGCCGGTCACCATGGCCACCTCGACGCCGAGCTGCCTCATGGCCGCGACGGCGCGCCGCGCCTCCTCGGTCGGCCGGTCGGCGACCGCCACGAGCCCCGCGAGCCCCCCGTCGATGGCCACGAACGACGGCGTGCGGCCCTGCGCGGCGAGGCGCTCGGCCTCGGCCTCCAGCGCGTCCGTCTCGATGCCCGCCCGGCGCAGCCACGCCGCGGTGCCGACGCGCACGAGGCGCCCCGAGACGCGCGCCTCGATGCCGTGGCCGATCTCGGCGCGGAACGCCGAGGCCGGCGGGAGGCCGACGCCGCGGCCGCGCGCGCCCTCGACGATCGCCCGCGCCACGGGGTGCTCGCTCTCGTGCTCCGCGGCCGCCACGAGGCCGAGGAGCTCTGCCTCGCGGTGGCCCGCGTGGGCGACGACGTCCGTGAGCTCGGGCCGCCCCGAGGTGAGCGTCCCCGTCTTGTCGAGCAGCACCGTGTCGACGCGGCTCGCCGCCTCGAGCGCCGCGCCGCCCTTGACGAGGACGCCGAGCTCGGCGCCGCGCCCCGTCCCGACGGCCACGGCCGCCGGCGTGGCCAGGCCGAGCGCGCACGGGCAGGCGATCACGAGCACCGCGACGAACCGCTCGATCGCCGTGGCGAGGCCCGCGGCGGTCGGGTCGACCGCGAGCCACACGACGAAGGTGAGCGCCGCGACGGAGACGACGACGGGGACGAAGATGCCGCTCACCACGTCGGCGAGGCGGGCGATCGGCGCGCGCGACCCCTGCGCCTGCTCGACGGCCTCGACGATGCGCGCGAGCGCGGTGTCCGCGCCGGTCTTCGTGACGCGGAAGGTGAGGGCGCCGCTCTGGTTGAGCGTCCCGCCGAGCACGGCCGAGCCCGTGGTCTTGTCGACGGGCATGCTCTCGCCGGTGAGCATCGACTCGTCGACCGCCGACGCGCCGCGGACCACCTCGCCGTCGGTCGCGATGCGCTCGCCCGGCCGCACCAGCACGAGGTCGCCGGGCGCGAGCGCGGCGGCGGGCACCTCGTCCTCGGCGTCGCCGCGGATGCGCCGCGCGGTCTTCGGCTGCAGCGCCACGAGCCCGCGCACGGCGTCGGCGAGCCGCTTCCGCGCGCGCGTCTCGAGGAGCTTGCCGATCAGCACGAAGGTGACGATCGCGGCCGCGGCCTCGAAGTAGACGGGCGGCAGGTGGCCGTGCTCGGCGTGCGGGAAGAGGCCGGGCGCGACGACGGCGGCGGTCGAGTAGAGCCAGGCGGCGCCGGTCCCGAGGCTCACGAGGGTGTTCATGTCCGCGGCGCGGTGCCGGAGCGCGCTCGCGGCCAGGCGGAAGAACCGGCGCCCCGGCCCGAGGACCACGACCGTCGCGAGGGCGAGCGAGAGCCAGCGCCCGAAGGCGCCTTCGAGCGCCGGGATCGCGCCGTGGGACATGGCCACGACGAGCAGGGGGGCCGTGAGCAGGGTGGCGATCGCGACGTCGCGCCGGAGCGTCCGCTGCTCCTTCTGCTCGGCCGCGTCCATCGCGGCGGCGCGCTCGGCCGCGGCCGGATGCGGGCGCGGCGGCGGGGCGGCCGCGGCGGCCGCGGAGCGCTCGGTCGCGGCGGGGGCAGCGGGGGCGCCGTCGACGGCGGAGGTCCCGGGCACCTCGGGCACCTCGTAGCCCGCCTCCACGATGGCGTGGGCGAGCGCGGCCGGCGTGGTCGCCTGCGCGTCGTAGGCGACCGTCGCCCGCTGGGTCACGAGGTTGACGGTCGCCTCCTGGACGCCGGGCGTCGCGCGCAGCGCCTTCTCCACGCGGCGCACGCACGCCGCGCAGGTCATGCCCTGCACCGGGAGGTCCGTCCGGGCGCTCTGCGCAGCGGGCGCGGCCGTCGCCGTGGTCGGCTCCACGGGCTGGGGAATCGTCGCCATGCCCTCTCCATTACACGAGCGCGGGGCTCGTCTCCCGTCGCCCTGCACAGGCGCGGTCGCTCCGGCGGCCACGAGGAGTCTACCCCGGAACGACCTGCGGCGCTCCCGCAGGCGCAGACCGAGGCGGCGCCGGCCCTGACCTCGGTGGCCGCCCGCGCCGAGCGGTCGCGGGCTGCGGGAGGTGCTACGTCCGCGGGCGCGTCATGGAGCAGATCCTTCCGGTTCTCGGGGTGAGCGTGGTCGTGTTCATCTCCACGAACCTCGATGACCTCCTCCTGATCTCGGCCTTCTTCGCGGATCCTGGCTTCACGCCGCGCCAGGTCGTCGCCGGTCAGTTCCTCGGCATGGGGGCGCTCGTGATGGCCAGCGTCGGGTGCGCGCTGCTCGCCGTCCGCGTGCCGGACGGGTGGATCGGCCTGCTCGGCCTGGCGCCCCTCGCGCTCGGCCTGCGGGGCCTCTGGGCGCTCCGGCGCGGCTCCGGCCCCGCGAAAGCGGACGACGACGAGGACGACGACGCCGAGGCGCCGCGCGGCGGCGCGGCGCGCTTCAAGGCGCTCGCCGTGGCGAGCGTGACCGTCGCGAACGGCGGGGACAACCTCGGCGTCTACATCCCGCTGTTCTCCAGCACCCCCGGGCACGTCCCGCTCCACGCGGCCGTGTTCGCGGTCCTGACCGGCGCTTTCTGCGCGCTCGGCCACCACCTCGTCCACCACCCGATCCTGGGCAGCCGCATCCGGCGCCACGGTCGCGCGGCGCTGCCGTTCGTCTTGATCGGCCTGGGGCTCTGGATCCTGTCCGACGCCATCGCGCTCGCCCGTCCAGCGAGCGCGGGGGGTTGACCGGCCGACTGGAGCGGGCGCTCGCTGCCTGCTCCAGCCAGCACCTGCTGCCTGCTGCAGCCGGCACCCGGGCGCCGGAGGGGCCTCGGTCGTCAGCGTCGCGCTGTCCCGCGCTCGCCGGCCGCGACGCCGTCGGGCCCTCGTATCCCACCGAAATCAGGGCCGTTCGAGGCAGCGAGCGCCCTCGCCCCGGCCCGCGCCGCTCGTGGCGCGATGCCTGCTTGGGAGCGCGCGGCGGCGGCAGGGCGCCATCACCTCGTGCACCCCCGTGCACCTCGCCCGCCGTCGAGTGTGAATGCCATGGTTCAAGCAAGACACGAAGCATCCGTGACCGCGCAGCGTCGCGAGCGCACAGGAGGCCCAGTTGCCGGTCGCCCTGTTTGATGCCGAGGGCAAGCTCGCCATCGACGAGGCGCTCGATCGCGGCGAGGCGGTCGTCCTGCCCACCCCGTCACCGCTGGCTTACGTGGTCGCGGCGAAGACGGCCGCGGCCGTGAACCTCGCGCGGGAGCGACCTCACAACCATCCCGTCGCCACGTGGGAGCCGCGCCTCGACCGGCTCGCGCCGCACCTCGCGCTCGACGAGATGGAGCGCCGCCGCCTCGGCTGGCTGCTCGCGGTCGAGCGGGTGACCGTCCTCGCGCCGCAGGCCCGCGACGCCGCCGCGCCGAGCTGGATCGCGCCCGCTGCGAGCTACGGCATGGCGCTCCTCTTCGGCGTCGCGTGGGAGCCCATCGCCTGGCTGCTCGAGCGCCACGCGCCGCTGTTCGTGAGCAGCGCCAACCGCGCCGGCGCGCCCCCGGCGGTCGACCTGCGGCAGGCCGTCGCGGACCTCGGCCCCGAGGTGTGGGTGCTCGACGGCGACTCCCTGCGCGATCGCGCGCGGCCGCACGCGCCCACGACGACGCTCCGCTTTGTCCCCGGCCGCGGCTGGGAGATCCACAGGCGCGGCATCCAGGACGCCCTCCGCGCGACCGCCGGGCGGGGCGACTACCTCGCCGACGTCCTCTCGCGCGCCGACGCCGCCCTCCTCCGGACGCCGCTCCCCCGGCGGCAGGACGGGCGAGGCGGGCGGCATGCGCGGCGCTCGCGGACCTCGGACCGCGCCGGTCCCGTCGGCCTCGCGCGGTCCCATCGCCCGCGGTCCGGGGCCGCGTGAGGCCCGGGCGCGGCGCTCACGACTCGGTCGCCGTGACCCCGTGCCGGCGCAGGAGCTCCCGCAGGTGGTTCCGGTCCATCCGGCCGGCGCGCGCGGCGTGCGACAGGTTCCCCCCGTTCGCCCGGATCAGCGTCTTCACGTAGGCCCGCTCCCAGCGCGCGACCGTGCGCTCCTTGGCCTGGCGGAACGAGAGCTCGAGGTCGTCCGGGCGGAGCGCCGACTCCTCCTCGCCGCCCTCCCGCGCCGCGGCGCCGTCCTCTCCGATCGCGGGATCGCCGGTCAGCACGGCGCGCTCCACCGCGCTGCGCAGCTCGCGGACGTTGCCCGGCCAGTCGTGGTGGACCAGCCGCTCCAGGAGCTCGGCCGGCGGATCCGCCTGGTCCGCGAACTGCCGGTAGTAGTGCGCGACGAGCAGCGGGATGTCCTCCCGCCGCTCGCGCAGCGGCGGCACCCGGATCCGGACCACGTTGAGCCGGTAGAACAGGTCCGAGCGGAAGGTGCCGCGGTTCACCTCCTGCCGGAGGTCGCGGTTCGTGGCCGCGACGATCCGCAGATCGAGCGGGACGGGATCGAGGCTGCCGATGCGGCGGATCGAGCGCTCCTCGAGCGCCCGCAGCAGCTTCGGCTGGAGGTCGAGCCGCAGCTCGCCGATCTCGTCGAGCAGCACCGTGCCGCCGCGCGCCGCCTCGAAGGCGCCGGCGCGCGCCTGGTGCGCCCCCGTGAAGGCGCCCTTCATGTACCCGAACAGCTCGGCCTCGATGAGCGTGGGCGGGATCGCGCCGCAGTCGATCACGACGAACGGGCCGGCCGCGCGCGGGCTCTGCTGGTGGAGCACCTCGGCGAGCAGCCCCTTGCCGGACCCTGTCTCGCCCTCGAGGAGCACCGTGGCCTCCGACGCGGCGATCCGCGGGATCATCGCGAAGAGCCGGCGCATGGCCGTGCTCTGCCCCAGCACCCGCCCCGAGAGCACCGCGTCCCCGAGCGGCTCGCGGACCTCCTCGGGCAGGGGGTCGAAGCGCAGCGACGTCTGGCCCACGCCGAACGTGGCGCCCGGGGTCAGGTACGCCGTCTCCACGCGGAAGCCCGCGAGCGTGATGCCGTTCGTGCTGTCGAGATCGCGCAGCAGATAGCCCTTGGGGGTCGCCGCGAGGAGGCAGTGATGGCGCGACACCGAAGGATCGGTGAGCACCAGGTGGTTGCCGGCCGCGGTGCCGATCGCGAGCTCCGGCGCGTCGGCCACGTGGGACGCGCCCTGATCCGGGCCGCTCACCACCTGGACGCTGAACTTGCCGAACGCCACCTCGCGCGGGCGGACCTTCAGCACGGTGGTCGCGTCCTGGCCTGCTGCGGGTACCGGAGTGCGGCTCACTCGTACAAGCTTACCATGGTGACCCTGGCCCGAGCCGCGCCCCGGACATCGCGCGAGGCGGCGCCTGCCCGGGCACGCAGCAGCTGATGACGCTCGCAGGCAGCACCAAGAGTGAAATTTTCCAGCATGCGCTCGTGGCGGTCTTCGCTACCGTGCCGGGGCGGGCTCGGCGCTGGCGAGGACGAGCATCGTCCCCTCGAGCGCCGTCGGCCCGGCGACGATCCCGAGGCCTGCGAGGGCCTCTGGCGAGGCGAAGACGCCCTCCTGCGTCCCCTCGGGCGCCCAGCCGCCGACCTCCGCGAGCGACCCGCCGAGGAGCTCACCGGAAGGGCCGAGGAGCAGCTCCCCCGTGTGGACGCACAGGCGAACCTGCACCCTGGGATCGCGCCCGGCGCGGCCCTCGAGCCGCCGGAAGATCCAGAGCGCGGCGTCCACGGCGCGGCGGCGGGTCTCCGCGTCGTCGGCCGCGTCGTCGGGGCGCTCGGCGCTGAAGAGCAGGCTGTTGCCGGTCTCGGCCGCGGGGGACAGGCCGGCCTCGGTGAGCTCGGCGGCCACGAACGGCAGGATCGCCTCCAGGTCCGCGAGCAGGCGATCGTCCGGCGCGTCGAGCGCCTCCGGCGCGGCGCCCACCTCCGCATAGACCGCCACCCCGGGGCGCGCGCGCGCCCCGCTCGGCGTGTCGCTCACGCCCCGCGAGGCCTCGAGCGCGCCGCGGAAATCCTCGAGGAAGGCGCCGGCCGTCGGGTAGCGCGCCTCGGGGTCCTTGGCGAGCGCCCGGAGGATGACCTCGTCGAACCCCGGGGAGAGCCGCGCCTTCGCGCTCGGGCGCGGCGGGCTCGCGAACAGGTGCAGCTGGCGCAGGAGCGCGCCGATGTCCCCGCTGAAGAGCGGCTCGCCGACGAGCATGCGGTAGGCGAGGGCGCCGAGCGCGTAGACGTCCGCCCGCAGGTCGACGGGCTGGCCGAGGAGCTGCTCGGGGGAGACGCTCGAGGGGCTCCCGAGGACCTCGCGCGAGGTGGTCAGCGCCGGCCCGGGCGCGTCGAGCAGCTTCGCCACGCCGAAATCGAGCAGGACGACGCGGCGGCGGCCGCCCTCCTCGAGGAAGACGTTCGACGCCTTGAGGTCGCGGTGCACGACGGCCAGGGCGTGCGCGGCCTCGAGCGCGTCGCAGAGCGGCGCCAGCAACGCGAGCGTCTCGTCGGGCGACAGCCGGCCGCGCGACCGGAGGTGCTGATCCAGGCTCACGCCGGTGAGGAGCTCCATGACGTAGTAGGGCCGCCCGTCCTCGAGCTGCCCCTGCTCGAAGACCTGGACGATGCCGGGGTGCTCCAGCCGCCGGACCGTCTCCACCTCCCGCTGGAAGCGGATCACCACGTCCGGCTGCACGCTGAGCTCCGGGTGCAGCACCTTCACGGCGGCCGGCGTGCCGCGCTCTGCGTGCCGCGCGCGGTAGATCACGCTGAAGCCGCCCGCGCCGAGCCGGCCCTCGGTCACCCAGTCGCCCGCGCGCGCCCCGGGCGAGAGGTCGTCCAGCGCGCGGCTGTCGCCGAGCGCCCCCGCCGGGGGGCGCATGTCCGTGAGGGTCGGCGTGCTCGGCGTGAGCCGCGTGTCGGCGTCGGCCGGCGCGGCCGTGGGCGCCTGCGCGGACCGGACGGTGTGCTCGGTGGATACTCCCGCGCTGGGGAGGGTGTCGGACTCTTCGCTCGCCATGGACCGGCCGACCGACGGTACCATAAGCGGGGCGGCGAGCTGATGGCTCTCCGTCCTGCCCCCTGGGAGCAACGACGTGTCCCGCTGCCCACAGTGCCACCGCCGGCTCCCCCCGGCGGGGGTGTGCCCTCGAGACGGCGGGACGACGCCGCCTTCGGCCGAGCGCACCCCCGCGCCGGGGGCGCCGCGCGTCCCGGGCTTCCTTGTCGGCGGCCTGCTCGGTCAGGGCGGCTTCTCCGCCGTGTGGTCCGCGCGGCGCGAGGCGGACGGCCTCCCCGTCGCCCTCAAGGTCGGGCGCTCCCCCCGCGCGACGCTCCAGGCGCGGTTCCGTCGCGAGGCGGGCGCGCTCCGGCGCATCGGTCCGCCGCACGTCCCGCGGGTCCACGCCGAGGGGCAGCTCGAGGACGGCCGCCCCTGGTTCGCCATGGATCACGTCCCCGGCGAGACGCTCGCCGAGGCGCTCGCGGCGCTGCCCGGGCCCCCGGAGCCGGCCTGGGCGGCGGCGCGCGCCGCCGCGCTGCTCGCCGCGCTCGCGGCCGCGCACGCGCGCGGCGTCGTCCACCGTGACCTCAAGCCGGAGAACGTGATCCTCGCGCCGTCCCGCGCGCGCGCCGGTGCGGGGGCGGGCGCGGTGCGCGCGGTGCTGCTCGATCTCGGCCTGGCGCGGCCCGCCGGAGCGCCGCACCACGACGACGAGATCGAGATCACGCGCGGGGGAACGGTCGTCGGCACGCCCGAGTACATGGCGCCGGAGCAGATCCGCGCCGAGGTCGACCTCGACGAGCGCGCGGATCTCTACGCGTTCGGCGCGATCCTGTTCGAGCTGCTCACCCTGAGGCCGCCGTTCGTGGGGGACACGGGCGCGGTCGAGCACGGGCACCTCACGCTGCGCCCGCCGCGGCCGGGGGAGCTCGCGCCGGTCCCCGCGGCCCTCGAGGAGCTCGTGCTCTCGTGCCTCGCGAAGGATCCCGGCCGCCGGCCCGCGAGCGCGCTCTGGCTCCGGAGCGCGATCGAGGAGGCCTGCCCGCTCGGCGCGGCCGCGGAGCCCGGCGCGGCCGCGGAGCCGACCTCGCGGCCGGCGATCGCGCCGGGGCCGCCTTCCGGCAACGGAGGCGGCAGGCTCATCGCCGAGGGGCTCCAGCCGGCCGTCGTGCTCGTCGCCGAGACGGGCGCCGCCACGCCGGTCGTGATCGCCGCGCTCGCGAGCCGCAGGGGGATCTGCGTCCGCCAGCGCGGGCGCCGCTACACCGCCGTCTTCTCGGCCCACGACGCAGAGGACCCGGTCCGGCTCGCGCTCGCCGCCGCGCGCGAGCTCGTCGAGCGGCACGGCGCCCGCGCCGCGCTCCACCTCGCGGGCCTCATCATCCGCCCGCGCGACAGGGCCCCGCCCGCGGTCTACGGCGCGGCGGTGGATCGCCCGGAGACCTGGATCCCCGCATCCCCATGGACCGGCGTCACGCTCACCGAGGAGATCGAGCGCGCCCTCGCGGAGGCCGAGGCGACGATGACCCCCACCTCGCCCCCGGCTGCGCCGGCGTCGGAGCTCGAGGCGCCGCCGCCGGCCACGGTCGGGCGGAGCGACGTGATCGCGGCGCTCGAGGCGAGCGCCGCCGTCGCGTTCGGCGGCGTGTGCCCGGCGCTCGTCACGGTGCTCGGCGACGACGGCCTCGGCAAGAGCCGGATCGCGGCCGAGGCGGCCGCCGTGGCGCGGCGCCTCCGCCCCGGCGCCGCGGCGCTCGTCGTGCGGGCGGCGCAGCCCTTGCCGGGCGAGGCGAGCAAGGACACCGCGGCGATCCTGCGCTTCGCGCTCGCCGCGCCCGCGGCCGCGCCGGCCGACCCCCGCGCCTTCTGCGTGGCGCGGCTCGGCCCCGAGATCGGCGCCTCGACCTTCGCGTCCGTCGCCGCGGCGCTCGGGTGGGCGCTTCCCGGCGCCGCGCGCGCCGCGCCCGCCGCGACGCCCCACCACCTGGCGCGGGCGATCGCCGAGGGGCTGCGCCGCCGCGCGCGCCGCGCCCCCGTGGCCGTGATCGTGGACGATGCGCAGTGGGCGGACGTCACCGTCCTCGACGCGCTCGAGGTCGCGACGCTCGACGGCGCCGGCGTGACGCTCTGGGCGGCGGTCGTCGCGCACCCGCGCTTCGAGCGTTTTCGCCCCACGTGGGGCGCGCGGACGCAGCGCGCCGACCGGGTGACGCTCGCCCCGCTCGACGAGGCCGCCGCGGCGGAGCTCGCGGCGCAGCTGCTCCTCCCCGCGGCGTACCCTCCTGCCGACGCGCTCCGGGGGCTCGCCCGCTGGGCCGGCGGCAACCCGGGTTGCCTCGCCGCGATCATCCGGTCGCTCAAGCAGGCTGGCCTCGTGCGCCGCCGCCCTGGGGGCGGCGACTACTGCGTCGAGGCGGCGGCGCTCGAGGGCCTGCCGGTCTCCCCGGCGTGGCAGTGGCTGGCGATGCGGCAGCTCGGGGCGCTGCCGCAGGAGGTCGCCGCGCTCGCGCGGCTCTGCGCCGTGCTCGGCGAGTCGTTCACCCGGGCCGAGCTGGAGTGGGTACAGGACGCCGTGGATCGCGCCGGAGGCGCCGGGACGCCGGTCGACGCGGGCTACGGGCTCGGCGTGCTCCTCGAGCGGGGCATCATCGGGCGCGGCGCGCACGGCGGGGACGCGGCGCGCGGCGCCGCCGAGCGGTGGTGGTTCCAGAGCGGGCTCTTTCGCGACGCCGTGTACGAGACGCTCGATCCCGAGCACCGCGCCCAGATCCACCGGCACGCGCTCGCCTTCTGGCGGGCGCGGGCCGAGCGCGGGCGCCCGCCCGCGCCCCCGGCGGCTCCGCGGGCCGATCCGGTCGCGACGTCCGCCGAGGTCGATCCGGCCGCGGCATCCGACGAGCTCTCGGCGCAGCCGGGGCCGGAGGAGCTCGAGCCGCTCGCCCGGCACGCGGGCGCGTGCGGGGAGGGGGAGGAGGCGGCCGAGGCGCACCTCCGGCTCGGGGATCTCGCGTTCGCGCGGCACCGGCACGTCGAGGCGGAGCGCTGCTACACCGCCGCGCTCAGGCTCGCCGGCGAGGACGATCGCCGCCGGCGCGCGCTCGCGCTGGCCGGGCGCGGCAGGATCCGTTACCGGCTCCACCTCATCGAGGAGGCCCTGGCCGATCTCTCCGCGGCGCTCGAGCTCGCGGACGACGCGCTCCGCGCGGACGTCTTGCTCGAGGAGGCCACCGCGCTCGACTGGACGGGCGCCTACGAGGCGTCGTCGGGCCGGGTCGAGCTTTCGCGGCCGCTCGTGGAGCGCGCGGGCTCGCCGCGCCTCTCGGCGCGCCTCCGCGTGGCCGAGGGGCGCACGCGTCTGCGGCGGGCCGAGGTCGCGGAGGCGATCGCGCTCCTCTCGGAGGGGGCGTCGCTGGCGGAGTCCGCGGGGGACGAGGAGAGCCGGATCATCGCGCTCGTGCTGCTGTCGACCGAGCTCGCGCACGCGGGTCGCTTCGCCGAGGCGGAGCGGCGGGCCGCGGAGGCGATCGCGCTCTGCGAGCAGGCCGAGGACCTGCCGCACCTCTGCGTCGCGATCATGAACCGCGTCGTGCTCTGGACGCTGAAGAAGGACCTGCCGCGCGCGACCGCGGATCTCCGGCGCGCCATCGCGCTCGCGCGGGAGATCGGCAACCCGTGGCTCGAGCGCGTCGCCACGTACAACGTCGCCGAGCTGCTCTACTGGAGCGATCAGCAGGGCGAGGCGCTCGCGCTCGCGCGCCGCGCGCACACGCTGGAGCGGCGGTTCGTGGATCGCCCTGTGCCGGAGTGCTCGCTGCTGCTCGCGCGCATCCTTGCGGCGCGGGGGGAGCTCGGCGAGGCGCGGCGCCTCCTTGCGTGGATCGCCGGGTCGTGCCCACCGGAGCCGTCCGCGAAGGCGGCGCACGGGTGCTACATGATGCTGCGCTGTCTCCTGTCGCACGACAGCGCCGGCCTCACGCCGCGCGAGCTCCTCGGCGGTCTCGACGAGGCCGAGCTCGAGGCCGGCCCGTTCCTGTTCGTCGACGAGCTCCTCGAGGTCCTCTACTGGCGCGGCCGTGCGGCATTGCGCCACGGTGCTGTCGAGGTTGCCGCCGCGAGCCTGGGCAGGGCCGGCGCGCTGCTGGCGGAGCATCCGGCCTGGCGCTCGCGGTTCGACGAGCTCGCGCGCCGGCTCGGCGGGTCGCCGGCCGCGTCGAGCGGCCGCTGATCGCTCCGCACCCCCCCTGCTGAGCCCGGTCCCGGCGGCTGCGGCGACCGGCCGGGCGCGGCTGCGGATCGAGATTTGCTAAGAAGAGTAGCTAATAAAAGTCGCTAACAAGCCGGTGTGATGCGCACACATGTGCGCCTGAACTGGAGGTCGGGTGATGCTTCGCTTACGAAACGACGCTGCCGGGTTGATCGGTTTCTGCTTGCTTGCGGTCGGGTGCGGCGCCGCGCCGGCCGAGGAGGGCGAGTCGATCGGGGTCGCGGAGCAGGGGATCATCGTGATGAACGGCCTCGATCCGGACTTCTTCTGGAGGTCCTCGACGCAGCAGGGGCTGCGGGCGCTCGCGCAGGCGCCGCTCGCCGACGCGCTGGGCGGCGCCCGAGGTGCGGTGCTCCTCCGGACCGAGCAGGGCAGGCACCTGGCCGAGCGCGTTGTCGCCTGCGCCCTGCCTGCGGGGGCGGCGGTGGAGGAGGGCACCGGGCGGTCCTTCCGCGGGTCGATCGGGCTCGCGCCGGAGTGGGCCTCCGCGCCGCTCTCGGATCCTGCGTCGCGGCGCTGGGTGACGGCTTGCCTGCTGCAGTCGCTGAACGCGCTGAGCGCGCGCGTCGCGGTCCACCTGACCGGTGGCCACCCGGCCCTTGCCGACGCGCCGGACAGCGAGGCGTCGGAGTACACGGTCCGGGACGCGATCATGTTCGGCGATCTCTTCGACCGGGCGCGCCCGACGGCGTTTGCTTGCGCCGACAACTCGCTGATCGACGACTGCGGCGTGGCGCTGAGCGCGAAGACCCTCGAGCGCATCTGCGGGCAGTCGCCCACGTGCAGGCTCACCCTGCTCGGCCGTTGTGATGCGGTCTGCACCCGGGACCGCGCGGGCGCGCCGACCTGCCGCGCCTCCGGGAGCGGCGTTTACCCGGAGTCGATCGCGTCGAGTTTGGAGCCCCTGGTCGCGCTCTCCTCGGGGGGCCTGACGTGCGATGTCCTGGGGCTGCTCCCTGGGTTGCTGTAGGGCGATGGCCGGGGTCGGGCTTGCCCGGAAAGAGCTCACAGGATCAATCGCACACGACCGGCGGCAGAGCGTCCAGCGGCGTGACACCGTGGTTGTCGAGCAGCGTGGCGTTGCTCGAGGGCACCACCGTCTCGCCGCAAAACACGTTTCGCACGAACGCGCCCGAGTTGCCGGTGATGCTGACATCGCCTCGGACGAGCGAGAAGCTGATCCCGAAATTGTTGCCTCTTGAGACGAGATCGCCCGCGATCGTCAGGCCGCGCAGCCGCACCGCCTCGCCTGCCACCGTGACGCTGCCATCGAGGATCACCGCGCGATCGAGGAACCCCTCGCCGTAGAGGAGCGTGCCCTTGCCGGTGATCGTGATGCTGCCGGTGTATGTGCCCGGGCGCAGCACGACGATGCGCTCGTCCTCGGCCAGGTGCGCCTCGATGTCCGCCATGGGCACCGACGGATCGAGGAAGATCGCGCCCGAGGCCTCGCCGATAGCGTAGCGGATCGGGGTGTTCTGCTCCGGAGCGCCGATGGGCCCTGAGTCGCGGGTCGCACCTCATCCTCCAGGTTCGTCCCTGGGCGAGAGTGCCTGAGCCGGATCCGTCTCCAGCGCCTGCGTGATCGTGACTCCCGCTTCCCGATAGGGCGCGAGCGCCTCCTTCGACACCCCGCGCTCGGTGAAGAGCCACGTCAGCTCGCCCAGCGGGGCGACGACGTACGGCGACACCGTGCCGAGCTTGTCCGCGGTGACCAGCGCCACCACCTCGGCCGAGGCCTCGACCATCGCCCGCTTCACGTACGACTCATCCAGATCCACCGTGGTGATGCCGAACGTCGGATCCAGCGTGCACACGCCGAGATAGCAGAGGTCCGCCCGGATCTGGCGCACGCCCGCGATGGTCACCGCGTCGGCCGCGGCCAGCGGGTCCTTGCGCATGCGCCCGCCGAGCAGCACCACCTCCACGCGCGGGTGCTCGGACAGCGCGATCGCCACAGGGGGGCTGTTGGTCACGACCGTCGCCTCGAGATCACGCGGGAGGTGGCGCGCGACAGCCACGTTGGTCGTACCGCTGTCGATGAACACGATCTGACCCTTCTTGATCAACGTGGCCGCGGCCCGTGCGAGCTCTTCCTTCACGCGCGGCTGCTGCCGCTCGCGCGCAGGGAAGCTCGGGCTCACCCGGGCGAGCGGCAGGCCGCCGCCGTGCACCCGCTGCAGCAGCCCCTCGTTCGCCATCTCGCGCAGATCGCGCCGGACCGTGTCCTCCGAGACGCCGAAGGCGCGGCTCAGCTCGGCCGCCACCACCTTCCCGTCACGTTCCAGTGTCGCGAGAATATGCCGCCGCCGCTCGGCGACCATGAGGCCGGAGGTGTCTGCGTTGTTTTGCACGTTTATTCCTGTTTGTGCACGCAACTGCTTGATTCTGTCGCGTTCGGCTGCATGATTCTTCCTTGATGTTCACGATAATGCACGAAAATTCGTGGGCGCTCCCTGCTCACCATGCCGTCCGCTGGACGGCCCTCCCCGATCCGCCCGGCGCCGGCGTCTCGTTCGGCTCGGCGCGGGGGGTGCCGTGATGCTCGCGCCCCCGGCGCCCGTCGACGACGTCGCGCGCGCCCGGCGCGCCGTCTCGGTCATGTTCGTGGCGAACGGCATCGCCTTCGCATCGTGGGCCGCGCGCGTCCCCGCGGTCCGCGAGCGGCTCGGGCTGAGCGACGGCGCGCTCGGCCTCGCCCTGCTGGGCATCGCCTGCGGCGCGATCCTCGCCTTCCGCGCAGCCGGGCCGCTCCTCGCTCGCTTCGGGAGCCGGCGCGTCACCCGCGTCTCGGCCGTGCTCCTCTGCGCGGCGCTGCCCGTGCCCGCGCTCGCGCCCTCCTTCGCCGCGCTCGTCGCCGCGCTCCTGCTGCTCGGCGCGAGCAACGGCTTCATGGACGTCGCGATGAACGCGCAGGCCGTCGAGGTCGAGCGGCGCCACGGCCGGCCGATCCTCGCCTCGTTCCACGGCATGTTCAGCCTCGGCGGCCTGATTGGCGCGGCCCTCGGCGCGCTCGCGGCCGACCGGGCGCTGTCGCCCGCGGCGCACCTCCTCGCCGTCGCCGCCGTCCTCGCCGCGGCGGTCACCGCCGCGGGCGGGGCGCTCTCGGCCGACGCGCGCCCCGAAGCCCCGGCCACGGCGGCCGCGGGCGCCTCCGCGGAGGGCCGCTCGACCCGGCTCGTCCTGCTCGGCCTCATCGCGTTCTGTTCCTCCATCGGCGAGGGCGCGATGGCCAACTGGTCGGCCGTCTACCTCCGCGATGAGCTCCACACCTCCGCGGCCGTGGCGGCGACCGGCTACGCCGTGTTCTCGCTGGCGATGCTCCTCGGGCGGTTCTCCGGGGACGGGCTGACGCAGCGCTTCGGCGCCGAGCGGCTCGTGCGCGCGGCCGGGCTCCTGGTCGCGGGCGGGCTGGGCGCGGCGCTGATCGCCAACGTGCCCACCGCCATGTTGCTGGGCTTCGGGTGCGTGGGCGCCGGCCTGTCCGTGGTGGTGCCGCTGGTCTTCCGCGCGGGGGCGAGCGCCCCAGGCGTCGCGCCTGGAAGGGCGCTGGCGACGCTCGCCACCATGTCCTACGGCGGCTTCCTCGTCGGGCCGCCGGTCATTGGCCTCGTCGCCGACCACCTCACCCTGCGCGGCGGGCTCGTCCTGGTCGTGGCGCTGGTCCTCGTGATCGTCGTCCTGGCCCCGGCGGTGGCTCGTGGATCCGTTGCGGGCGCGCCTGCCGCGCGCCCGCACGCGATCAGGGCGCACTGACCGCCGACGCCATTGCCGTGGAGCCGGCGTGCCGGGCAGCGGCTCGACGATACGCCGCCCTACTCAGCGCTTGCGCCACACCGACGCCAGCCACGGCTGCTGCTCGCGCGGCCGGCCTGCCGGACGGTAGTAGTGCTCGATCTCCTCGAACCCGGCGGCGGTCACGTGCTCGCGCCACCGCTCGAGCGACCAGTAGGAGCCGTACCGATCGCCCGACCACCCCTCTCGATCGTCGCCGCGCGGGTTCGAGCTGAACAGCACGCCGCGCGGGCGGAGCGCCGCGTGGAGCTCGCGGAGCACGCGCGGCAGCTCGCGGCCCGGCACGTGGAACAGCGATGCGTTGGCGAAGATCCCATCGAAGCGCTCGGCCCCGAGATCGAGGTGCAGGAAGTCCTGGTGGAGCACCTCGCACCCCGCGTGCCGCCGCGCCATCTCGACGAACTGCGCCGACCCGTCGAGCCCGATCGGGAGGTGCCCCGCCGCGCGGAACGCCGCGAGATCGCGCCCGGGGCCGCAGCCCAGATCGAGGATCGTGAACGGGCCCGCCCCCTCCAGCGCCGCGATCAGCGCGGCGCGGTTCTGCGAGACGTCGTGGTCGCGCGTGCCCTCCCAGAACGACAGGGCGTGATCCTCGTAGTGAGCCAGGGTCTTCGCGGTGAGCTCGGAGCTGTCGTCGTCGCGCATGGCGGCAGTGTGGGCCGGAAACGCCTCGCCGAAAAGGACCCGTAGGCGCTCGCGGCGCGGCGCGGTGGGACCACCCGCCCGGCCCGCCTGCGCGCGCTCCCTCACGCGGCGTCGAGCCAGGCCTCGAGCTCCGCGGCGAACAGGGTCGGCGCGTCGAGCATCAGCCAGTGGCTCGTTCCCGGCAGCACGACGGACGTCAGCGCGGGCCTCAGCACGTGCAGGCTCTGCGGCCACGCGTTCGAGGGGGCGAGGAGGGCGTGGGCGCGGGCGCCGGGGGCGGCGAGGTAGCGGTCCAGCGCGTTCACCGCCTCGAACTCCAGCAGATGCCGGGACATGCCGAGGATCCGGTCGTGCGGCGTTGAGGCGACGCGCGCCAGCACCGTCTCCCGCGTCGCGGGCGTGCTGCCCGCGAGCGCCTCGTTGAAGGTGGCCAGGGCGGTGTCACGCCAGCTGTCCGCCTCGAGGGCGGCGAGGTAGGGTGGGAAGTGCTGCGCCTGGACCTCCGCCGGGATCTGCGTGACGTCGCGGGGCGGGTCCGCGAGCACGAGGCGCGCGACCCGCTCCGGATGGGCGGCCGCGGCGGCGAGCGCCACGAGCGCGCCGTAGCTGTGGCCGACGAGCGCCACGCGGGGGAGAGCCAGGGCGTCGAGGACCGCGAGCACGTCGGCCGCGCACGCGGAGGGAGCGTAGTCCGCGTCGGACGGGGGCTCCGACGCGCCGTGTCCCCGGAGGTCGATGGCCACGGCGCGGCGCTGGCCGGCGACGTGCGCGAGCGGCGCCTCCCAGAAGCCGGCATGGCCGACCATCCCGTGCACGAGCACGACCGGCAGCGCCTCGCGCGAGGGATGAGCGCCTGCGGCGGGGTGAGCGCCTGCGGCGGGGTGAGCGCCTGCGGCGGGGTGAGCGCCTGCGGCGGGGTGAGCGCCTGCGGCGGGGTGAGCGCCTGCGGCGGGGTGAGCGCCTGCGGCGGGGTGAGCGCCTGCGGCGGGGTGAGCGCCTGCGGCGGGGTGATCGACGATGTGGAGCGCGCCCGCAGGGCCCGCGACGGTCAGGGAACGCATGTGCGTCTGCTACCTCGGTGTGGTTGGCCGCGTGAAGGAGCCGTGTTGCGCTGCGCGAGCTGCCCTTGGATGCGCCGCTCGATGGTGGATGTCAACTTTTGGCGTGAGGGCGGCGTCTTCGATGCATGGATGACTTGTCGATGTGCCCGGGATCGCGCCTCGCGACGCTCACGGCGTCCTACGGGGGCACGCGCGCCGCCGAGCCGTGCTAGAAGGCGGCGCACATGAGCAGGCTCTCCGAGCGCGCGTTTGCCGAGATGGTCGAGGCGGGGTGTCCCTCGTGCGGGGGACGACAGCTCAACCTGCGCTCCTACGTGGACGGGCTCGTGCCGCTCATGGAGGGCGAGCCCGTCGGCCCGGTCAAGTGGGTTTACAAGGGCGAGATGTTCGTCGACGGGCTGTACGAGATCGCGTGCGGCGCGTGCCAGCACCTCCTGTTCAAGGACGATCGCTGCCCGCGGTGCCACGACGAAGGCGGCCTCGCGCGCGGGCTCACGACGACCAACGCGTACGCGGCGCCGGAGCGGTGCTCGCGGTGCGAGCACATCGAGGTGCGCTTCATCGCGTTCGTGCCAGCGCGCGTGAAGTACGAAGGAAAGCGCGCGAACAAGGCGCAGACGAGCGTCGAGCTGCACGACCCCGGGTTCCACGGCTACCGCGTCGACTGCAAGGATTGCGGCAAGGTCGCCGAACGCGCGGACGCGTGCCCGATCTGCGAGAGCCCGGCGCCGATCCGGGCGCGCTTCAGCTGACCGAGCGGCCAGGAGAGGCCGCGGCCGGCGGCGTGGAAGGGGCGGCGTGGGCCGCGGAGGCCCGGCGACAGAGCGGGCGGGCCGAGCGCCCGTCAGTTCTTGATGAACCCGTTGAAGAGGCCGACGCACATCTCGTCGAGCGAGCTCTCGCCGAGGACGATATCCCGCGGAGCGGTGAGGTTCTCCTCGTGGAGCGCCCTCCTCACGAAGGGATTGTCCATCGTGTTGTCGTAGAGGCAACGCGCGCTCATGATATCGCCGGTCTTCAGGACAGGGAGCTCGTCGATCGGCGCATCGAGGGTGTACGTCTGCTGCCAGTTGAAGTCCCACCGCGGCGTCTGGACCACGCACTCCTCGGCCGGATCGCCGCCCTGCGGGCTCGGGCGCTGAACATCGACCTTCATGTCGGTCCCGACATAGTGCATGTGGGTCATCGCGCTGTAGAGCCTGATGCCATCCACCAGCGACTCCCCCATGAACGTCTCGGGGAGCGTGATCTTCATGACCTCGGTGTGGTCCTTGACCCCTGCCGGGACGAAGAACTCGACCCCATCCCTGTCATTGGGCCCCGGCTGGAGACCGTCGCCGTCCGGCCACTGCGATGGGAAGTTGCCGAACGCCAGGAAGACGACCCTGTACTCCGGCGGCTCCGGGAGGAATCGCAGCTCCAGCTTGGACTCGTCAGGCTCGGCGACGGTGCCCGCCGGGTGGTAATGGACCTGCATCACCAACCTCGAGCCCGCGGGGACGAGGAAGCCGGCGTTGGGAGGGTACTCGGTCGGTCGTCCGCCCGGCACCCACACGCCGAGGACCTGGGTGTCCTGGACGCCGGCGCTGCCAAAGCACTCGTAGCCGCCGTCGGCGTCGGCCAGAGCGTCGCTCTCCGCGTGCGGGTCGGTGAAGACCACCACGTGGTGGACGACCTTGGAGTTCCCCGGGACCACGTTCATGCCGTTCACGAACGTGTCCTGCGTGAGCTTCGGATCCATGACGAAGCAGCGGAACTGGTCCTCCTCGCCGCTCGTTACATACGGCTTCGCGGGCTCGATGGTGGCGCTGACGCCCTCGAGGCCGTGGAGCGCCGACGGCTCTAGCGCGGGGGGCGCGTCCGCGGGGTCGCCCGCGGGGGCGCCGGCGTCATGCCAGGCCTCGAGCGTCGCGAGCTCCGCGTCGGAGAGCCTGCTGTCGTCCTTCCACCCGAAGCGCGGCGCGCACTCGTCCGTCTCCATGGCGCCCCAGGGCGGCATCGTCCGGTCCTGCGTCACCGCCACGATCCGGCTCGAGACCTGCTTCACGTCGGCGTAGTCGGTCAGGCCAAAGGGCGCGATCTCGCCGGGCGAGTGGCAGCCCTGGCAGCGCTTCTGCAGGATGGGCGCCACGTCCTTGTGGAACGTCGGGCCCGCCGCGGGGGCCTCGAACAGAGGATTCGTGCCCTCAGGCTCGCTGGTGCAGCCCATGACGGGGGCAAGCGAGGCGAGAACGATGATCCAAGGCTTGTTGATCATGGTCATGATCTCCTCTTCTCCCACGCGTCATGATTTCTCTCGGGTTCGCCGTCAACAAGGAGCGCCTTGGTCGCGCCGTACGGCGGCGCCCTCGTCGGTCAGCACGAAGTCGTCGCTCGTGCGCTGGAAGAGGGTGTGTCGAGCCGCCTCCTCAGATCGCGCGGAGCCGTCGTCCACGGAGCCGGGCGGCCCGGCAACACCTCCGGTACACCCGGAGACGAGCTTCTCTGTGCGCCGAGGCGCTAGGCCTCGGCGCGGTGGAGCTCCTGGACGAGCGCGGCGAGCCCCGGCGGCGAGGACGTGAAGTGGATGCGCACCACGTCCTCGGCGCGCGGGTCGAGCTCGATCACCTTCGCGTGCAGCTCGCCGCCGAGCTGCTCCGCGAGCGCCACGGACGGGTGGAGCTGGAGGTTGGTGAACGGCGCAGGGCGGGGGTGCAGGCGCAGCACCGCCCCGAACGGGGAGAGCCCGAGGATGAAGGCGGACTGCGGCTCGCCCTCCACCCGCTTGCCCGCGAGGCGCGCGCACACGACCGGCAGCGGCGAGGAGAGCGCGAGGATCTCGACGCGCCGCTCGGCCAGGTAGAGCCGCTCGGGGTTGTCGAGGCCCAGCACCTCGTGGACCAGCACGCGGTTCGAGAACCCCTTGACGGCCAGCGCGTGGCTCTGGCCGAGCAGGATGCCGCCGCCGGCGGCGCGGCGCGTGGTGTCCGCGATGAGGATCTGCCGGCCCACCGTGCACGACTCGATGCGGGACGTCAGGTTGACCTGCGAGCCGACCACCCCGTATTTCGTGCGCGCCTCGGAGCCGATGTTGCCGACGATCACCGGGCCGGTGTTGAGCGCGATGCCCATCTGGAGCGTCGGCAGGCCCTCCGCGCTGTTCTTCTCGTTCACCGCGTCCATCGCGATCTGCATCTCGAGCGCGCAGGCGACCGCCCGGCGGGTGTCGTCGCCCGTGGCGAACGGCGCGCCGAAGAGCGCGAGGATCGCGTCGCCGATGAACTCGATGATCGTGCCGCCGCGCGAGACGATGATGCGCGCCATCTCGCCGAGGTAGCCGTTCAAGAGGCGCATGACGACCTCGGGCGGCATGTTCTCGGTCATCGTGGTGAAGCTGCGCAGGTCGGTCATCATGATGGTGACCTCGCGCTCCTCGCCGCCGAGCAGCTGGGCCTCGGGCGAGGAGAGCAGGCGGTTCACCACGTCCTCGCTCAGGTAGCGGCCGAACGTCTTGCGGATGAACTCGCTCTTGACCGACAGCTCCCCGGCGAGCTGCGAGAGCTGCTCGCGCGATCGCTTCAGCGTGAGCTGCGTGTCGAGGCGCCCGAGCAGGATGTCGAAGTCGATGGGCTTCGTCACGTGGTCGTTGGCGCCGAGCTTGAGCGACTCGACGACGTCCTCGCTCGCGCCCCGCGTGGTCACCATGATCACGGGCAGCTCCGCCTGCGACCGGCTCTGGCGCAGCGCGGAGAGCACGCCGAGGCCGCTGATGCCGGGCATGTTCACGTCGAGCAGCACGGCGTCGAACCGCTCGCGCGCGGCGAGCCCGAGCGCGCGGGGGCCGTCCTCGGCGGCGACCGCGCGGAAGCCGTTGTTCTGCAGCACGCGGCAGAGCACGTCGCGGTTGCCCCGGCTGTCGTCGACCACGAGGATCGCGCCGCGCCCGCCGCCCTCGATCTCGGCCTGGAGCGCGGGCTCCTCGCGCGGGGAGCTGACGTTGAGGTTCACGCTCGAGGGCGCGTCCTCATCGCCGTTCTCCATCGCCTGCACGATCCCGAGCAGCTTGCGCGAGGCGAGCTCGATGTTGCGGATGTCCTCGATGTGCTGCGGCGCGACCTTGCCCTGCAGCGACGCCACGAGCAGGCGCGTGTAGCCGAGGATCTGGTTGATGGGCGTGTACGGGTCGTGCCCCCCGCCGTGCGGCTCGTGGAGCCGCTGCGGCTCGCGCCCCGCCGACGGGCGGGCGGCCGGCTGGTGCGCCGAGGGCGGGCCGCCGGGCGAGACGCGCCTGCCCGGCGACGAGGCCGGCGCGTGGCCGCGGCCCGGGTCGTCGTGGCGCGACATCTCGGGCACCCGCGAGCTCGGCGGCTCGGGCGGCTGGGTCGCGGGCATCGTGAGCGGCCCCTCCGGCGGGTCCCATCGATCGAACGGATCCTGCAACGCCTGGCCGCCGCGCGCCGCGGCCGCTGCCGCGCCGATCGGCCGCTCGCGCCAGCGCGCCTCCTGCGAGGGGGGGCTGCCGTGCGGCACGTTCGGTCCGCTCGGCCGCTCTCGCCGCACACGCGCGTCGGTCGGGAAGTGGCTGCCGCGCGTCGGGGGCGGCGCGAGCTGCGGGGGCGGGAGGGTGCTGCCGCCGCGGTTCGATGCCGGCGCCGGCGGCAGGCCGCTGCTGTTGTTGCGCGCCGGGTGCGGCGCTGGAGGCACGTAGCTGCCGGTGGTGTTGCCGCGCGACGGGATCGTCTCCGGCGGGGTCCCTCGCGACGACACGGGGCTGACCGGTGCCTTCTTGTGCGCGTCCTTGTCGGAGGGGGATCGGGTCATAGCTCCGGCGATTCTACGCCTGCGCGCGCCGGGGCAACGATGGATGACACCTGCGCTTCAATTTTTATCGCACCCCGCCACCTGATCCACAGCAGGTGGATTTCCTCCGCCGGCGCAACGCGCGCCCCGAGGGTGTCCGGGCCGTCCTGGTGAACTCTTTCAGTGTGCCGGCATCCCGAAGGCGAGAGAGGTTCTGGCTCTCTTCCGGGGCCAACCCGCCTGTCGCAGCGCGTGATCCCCGGAGGGAGCGCGCGCGCCGGGCCGCGCTGGGGACCGGGGAAACGGCCTCGGGGCGCCGCAAAGGGGGCTTCGAGCGCCCCGCCGCGCGTGGGGCGGAAGACAGGCCCGTCTTGGACGCCGAGCGCCCCATCGATATCGTCCAGTTACACGACTCCTGCGCTGCCTGACCGACATGCGCGCCGCCGGTCGCGCGGTCCGGAAGCGATTCGGCGCGTGGTCTGGAAGCCATTCATCACGCCGCCTGGAAGCGAAATGAAAGACTTTTTTTGAAGTCAAGCGTCTCCTGCCTTCCCCGCGGGCCTCGCCGCTCCCGCTGCGCAGCGGGGCGGCGGCCGCTCTCAGAGGGAAGCCCGGCGGCGGGCGAGCGCTGCCGTACCGTGCGCCGTCCCGGCGAGCTCATCGTGCACGGCGAGGTGAGCCGATGGGCGAATCGGTAGCGGATCGCGGGTCATGGCCGCACGACAGCCATGCTTGTATCCGGATTCCCCACCTGATCATCGGATGGCGCACACGAATGTGCGGACGGAAGGCAGCTCGCGAAATTTCTCCGCTCGCGCCTGCTCCGCGTGGAGTAGCATCGCTCAACTCATCGACGAAGGGGCAACATGCATACGGCACGCAAGAGTCTCACCCATTTCACGATGGATGGCTTCCACGGCTTCCGCAGCCGTTTTGACGATGTGAAGCTGGCGCAGGAGCTCCTGGAAGAGATTCCCGGCGTGCTTCGGCTGAAGCCGGTGATGCCTCCGTTCATCCTCCCGTACTACAACGGCGTCGTGGCCGAGGACTGCGGCATCAGCGCCTTCGTGCTGCTGCTCGGCGGCCACCTCACCATCCACACCTTCAGCTTCCGCGAGTGCTTCTTCGCGGATCTCGTGTACCCGGGGGCGTTCGATCCCCAGCGCGTTCAGATGATGCTCCAGACGACGCTCCCCTGCCGCAGCGTGTTCACGCAGACGGTCGATCGCGGCGACGGGGGCGATCTCCAGGAGCGCAGGGGGCACGAGGTGGTGAGCCCCGACGCCGATTTCGGCCCCCACCTCTTCCTGCAGTTCAGCCCGTACCGCGGGCCCACCTCGCTCGACACGCTCTTCGACATCTTCGATAGCCTGCCGTCGAAGATCGGGATGACCCCGATCATGCGCCCCTTCGTGGTGAAGACGGCGACGCGCGATGGGGCCCCGGTGATCAGCGCGATGGTGATGATCGCGGAGTCGCACATCACGCTGCACATCTTCCCCGACAGCCAAGAGGCGTTCTTCGATCTGTTCAGCTGCAAGTTCTTCGATGTGCCGTCGGTCGTGCAGGTGCTGGCGGAGCAGTTCGGCGGCAACGTGACCGAGCAGGTGCTCGTCCCGCGCGGCCAGCGCTACCTGCAGCTCAGGACCGAGCGCCCGCACGTGATGAGCCACGTGAACCAGTGGCTCGCCGCCTCGCACCCCGGCGTCTACGCGCGGATGCCGGGCGACGGGGGCCCGCTCGGGCCGAAGCCCTCCAAGGGTTGAGGCGCGGCGCGCGACGGAGCGCGGCGCGCGAATCCCCTCACATCGTGCGCGCCGCCCTCTGGGCTCGACCGGCTGGATGATATTTGTGCGGCTGTACGCCTATGCGCCGACATCGGTGCAGGCCAGGTGTCCGTCCATGCCGTGAACCCCGCGGTATCCCGCGTGAATCCTCCGCGGGATCCCTGCGGTCGTGGGAAGTGGGAATCTTAACGTTGCGACATTGCGGCGTCGTGAAGTTGCGACGTCGCGGGAGAGCGCTTGTTTCTCTTGCGGAGACAATGAAGGCGTCGTAGTGATCTATTTACGCGAGTTATCGGCTAGAGCTGACACGAACCACCGGCTCGGGCCTCTTCGAGAGGAGTAGCAGAGGTATGCCCCTGCACACCGGACAGATGGTGACCCCTGCGCTGCGGCTCGTACGCATTCTCCGGCGGGGCGGGATGGGGAGCATATGGGTCGCCGATCGCCTTTCGCTGAAGGCGCAGGTGGCCGTGAAGTTCATGTCGCCCGAGTTCGCGGACGATCCGGGCTACGTCGAGCGATTCCGGCGAGAGGCGGTCGCGGCGGCGCAGATCACGAGCCCGCACGTGGCCCAGGTCCTCGATCACGGGCTGACGTCGGAGGGCATGCCGTACATCGCGATGGAGCTCCTCCGCGGCGAGGACCTCAGGGCCCGCATCCGTCGCCTGGGCCGGCTGCCGCTCGGCGAGGTGGCGCGCATCGTGGCGCAGACGGCCAAGGCGCTGGGGCAGGCGCACCGGCTCGGCATCGTCCACCGTGACATCAAGCCGGACAACCTGTTCCTGACCGAGGTGGACGGGGAGACCTTCGTCAAGGTGCTCGACTTCGGCATCGCCAAGCGGGCCAGGGACCTGCGCGTCACCTCGACGGGGAACGTCGTGGGGACGCCGCTCTACATGAGCCCCGAGCAGCTCATCAGCTCGCAGGACCTCGATTTTCGCGCGGATCTCTGGGCCCTCGGCGTCGTGGCTTACCACGCGATCACCGGGCAGGCCCCGTTCGGCGGGGATACGCTCGTGGCGCTCACGCTCTCGGTGCACACGGGCAAGTTCAGGCCGCCGAGCGCGCTCCGGCCCGAGGCGCCGCCCGCCCTCGACGACTGGATGCGGAAGGCCCTGCAGTTCGACCCGAGCGCGCGCTTCGGCTCCGCCAGGCAGATGGCCGACGCGCTGGAGCGGGCGCTCTCTTCGCGCACGCGGGGCGCCGAGTCGTGGGACTCCGCAGCCCGAGACGCCGGCGCGGAGACCCTGACCCCATCACGGATCGCGGACGCGCAGGACTGCGCGGTCACCCGGCGCCACCCCGCGCCGGCGCTCCTGCCGTTCGCGCTGGCGGAGACGGATCCCTGCGAGGCAGACGCCCCCGATCGCACGACGACGGTCTTGATGGCGACCTCAGGCCGCAAGAAGCTCAGGCCCTCGGTGCGGCTCGCCTCGATCGTCGCCGTCGGCGCCGTGGTCGCCGCCGCCGGCCTGTTCCTCGGCGTCCGGCACCTCGCGTCCACCGCGGACGGCGCCGCGCTCGCCGCCGTCGCCTCCCGCGGCGCCGGGTTGACCGGCCCGACCGAGGCGATGCTCCTCGCCAGCGTCGTGGATACGCCGCGGCTGCTGCTCGCGCCGGAGCTCCCGGAGCCCGTCCAGGCCGGCGCCACGTCGGAACGGCCCGAGAACACGCCTGCGAGCGAGGCGACCCGGTCCGCCGCGAAGAAGAAGCCCACCGCGCGCCCCGCGCGGTCCCCAGGGCGGGCGAAGCCGACGCCGTCGACCCCGTCGTCGGGGAGGCTCACCCGGCGCATCAAGCCGTTCCCCCGCAACGACATCGCGATGCACAGGTAGCCCCTCGCGCCGCTCCTGCGAGCGGTGGTGCGGGGCGCGTCAACGCGCGGTCGCGCGCAGCGCGCCCGCCTGAGCGGCGGGGCGAGCACGCCGGCAAGCTCGTGATCGCGGTCAGTTGAGACGCTGGAGGGGGAAGGGGCCGCTAGCTCCCCTGCTCGGCCGCGACGGCGGCCTGCACGGCAGGACGGGCGCCGACGCGCTCTCTGTACTGGCCGAGGACAGGCCAGCCGCCGAGATCGACGCCCGCGAGCTTCGTCCAGGTGAGCACGGTATAGAGGTAGGCGTCCGCCACCGTGAACTGCTCGCCGAGGAGGTGCGTGGTGCCGTCGAGGCGCTGCGCCACGTAACCGAAGCGCCGGCCCAGGTAGGCCCTGGCCGCGCTCTTCTGCTCGTCCGGCAGCCTGGGTTTGAAGAGGGGCGCGAACTGCTTGTGCAGCTCGGTGCCGATGAAGCTCAGCCACTCCTGCAGCCGGTAGCGACCGAGGGTGCCTGCCGGGGGCGCGAGCCCGGACTCGGGCCTTCGATCGGCGATATACTGGACGATCGCCGGCCCCTCGGTGAGCACCTCGCCGCTCTCTAGCTCGAGCGCGGGGACATAGCCCTTGGGGTTGATCAGGGTGAAATCGGCGCCCGATCTCGTCTTCTTCGTGCCGAGGTGGACGCGCTCGAGGTCGAACTCCAGGCCAGCCTCGCGCAGCGCGATGTGGGGAGAGAGCGAACAGCTGCGAGGGCTGAAATAGAGCTTCATCGTGGCCTCCACCGGAGCTCGGAGGGCCGCATCCTTCCCGTCGCCGACGGCTCCGTCAAGAGGAGCGCTCGGTCAACCTCGCTGTCCCGCTCGCCGACTCCGTTCGTTCACCGCTGCTTGCGCGCGTGCTATGGAGCCTCGTGGAGCGGATGCGTCCTGAGGGCGAGAGCATGAAAAGCCCAAAATTCCTGGCGCCTGGTACCCCGGTCGATCTCACCAATTGCGACCGGGAGCCAATCCATATTCCCGGAGCCATCCAGCCTCACGGAGCGTTGTTCGTTCTGCAGGAGCCTGCGCTCGTCGTCACCCAGGTGAGCGCCAACGTGGGCGGATTCCTCGGCATGGGCCCGGAGGATGTGCTCGGCGCTCCGCTCGGGAAGGTGCTTGGAGAGCTCGCCGGCGAGCGCGTCCGGCAGGCGCTCGACCGGGAGCACCTGGAGGAGAGCAACCCGCTCGCGCTCGCTGTCTCGGGGCGTCCATTCGACGGCATCCTCCATCGGCACCTCGGAGCGACGATCCTGGAGATCGAGCCTGGGGTCCCCGCGGCGTCACCCGGCCTGCATCGCCCGCTGCGCGGGGCCATCGGCCGGATCCAGAGGACGACCGGCCTGAAGGAGCTGTTCGAGGTCACCGTGGAGGAGATCCGCGCCCTCACCGGGTTCGAGCGGGTCCTGCTCTATCGGTTCGATGAGGAGGGGCACGGTGAGGTGAGCGCCGAGTCGCTCGCGGAGGGCCTCGACCCCTACCTGGGCCTGCGCTACCCGGCGTCGGACATCCCCCGGCAGGCGCGGCAGCTCTATATCTCGAACTGGCTGCGGATCATCCCCGACGCGCGCTATCGGCCGATCCCTATCGTCCCAGCCCTGCGCCCCGACTCCATGGAGCCGCTGGACCTGAGCTTCTCGATCCTGCGGAGCGTCTCGCCCATCCACCTGGAGTACCTGCGCAACTTCGGCGCGCGCGCCTCGATGAGCGTCTCGCTCGTCCGCGGAGAGCAGCTGCTGGGGCTCATTTCCTGCAGCGACCGCTCTCCGAGGTACGTCCCGTACGAGGTCCGCTCGGCCTGCGAGATGCTCGGCCGCCTCATCTCGCTGCAGGTCGCGGCGCAGGAGGAGCTGGAGATGCGGCAGACGCGAGCTCGGAAGAGCGCCATCCGGTCGAGGCTCTTCGACGCGCTCGCCGCCGGTCCAGCGGACGACGTGCTGATCGACCTGCTGAACCGCTCCGACGACCTGCTGGCCATCGTGGGCGCCACAGGGGCGGCCGTGCAGTCCGACGACCGCTGCGCGACCGCCGGCAGCACGCCGCCGGCGGGGGAGATCCAGGAGCTCGTCCGCTGGCTGGAGCCAGGGAGGATGACGGGCGGGCTGTTCTGCACGTCCTCCCTTCCGCACGCGTTTCCACCGATGGCGCCGTACCGGGACGTCGCGAGCGGGCTCATCGCCATCATGCTGCCTCGCCCCGAGCCGTATTATCTCCTCTGGTTCCGGCCGGAAGCGGTCCAGACGGTGCGCTGGGGCGGCGATCCCAACAAGCCCGTCGAGGTCGAGGAGGGGGCGCCGGGGGTGCGCCTGCACCCGCGCCGATCGTTCGACATCTGGCGGGAGGTGCTCCGCGGCAAGTCCGTGCCCTGGAGCGACGGCGACCGCGAGGCGGCGGCGGATGTCCGGCGCTCGGCGATCGAGGTCGATCTCGGGCGCCAGGTGGCGCGCGAACGCATCGCCGTACGCACGCGGGACGATCTGATCGCCGTGGTCTCGCACGATCTGAAGAACCCGCTGAGCGTCATCCGGATGGCCACGGCGCTCCTGCTGGCGCCGCTCGCGCCCCAGCCCACCGAGCCCGCGCGCCGGACGCTCGGCATCATCGAGCGCATCCAGCGCTCGGTCGAGAGGATGGAGACGCTGATCCATGACCTGCTGGATCTGGCCAAGATCGAGGCGGGGCGCTTCGTGATCTCGCCGCGGCCCGCCCTCGCATCGGCGTTGCTCGACGAGGTGCTCCTCGTGGTCCTTCCGCTCGCCGAGGCGAAGAGGATCGAGGTGAGCCGCGCTGCACCGGAGGGCCTCTGGGTCCTCGCTGATCCGGAGAGGTTCTTTCAGATCTTGTCGAACCTGGTCGGCAACGCCGTGAAGTTCACGCCCGAGGGCGCGACCGTCCACATCGAGGCCAGTCGCACCCCTGCTGAAGCGCAGTTTCTGGTGCGAGATTCCGGCCCCGGGATCCCGGCGGCTCAGCAGGCGCGCCTCTTCGATAGATACTGGCAGGCGCCCCGGCGCGCCGGCGGCGGGAGCGGGCTCGGCCTCTACATCGCGAAGGGGCTCGTCGAGGCCCACGGGGGCAAGATCTGGGTCGAGAGCGAGCTCGGCCGAGGCAGCTCGTTCCTGTTCACGATGCCGCTGGCGAACGCCGACGAGGTCGAGCCGCCGCCGTGAGCTCCGGCGCCCGCGGGCCGAGCAGCTGCGCCTCACATCGGCTCCGCGCCGTCGCGCGGGGCCGGGTTGCTCAACGGGTCGGCGTAGACCCCCGGGGTGGAGTCGGGGATGAGCGTCGCGCCGACCGTGCGCGCGTAGAACTCGGCAGGCCCGACGCCGCCGATGATGCCGTACGCATAGCCCATCTGCGCGAGGCCGTGCAGGGAGGCGAGGAGCAGCGCCTTGCCGACCCCGTGGCCGCGCTCGCTCTCGGCGACGCCTGTCGGGCCGAAGAAGCCGCGGCGGGTGCACTCGTAGGCGGAGAAGCCGATCACCTCGCCGTCGCGGATCGCGAGATAGATGCTGATGGGCTTGTTCGCGTAGCCGACGCTGAGCTCATCGGCCCAGGCCGTCGTGAAGCGCTGCTCGACGAACCGCCGGACGCGCGTGATCTCGTAAGGCCCCGCCCGTCGCACGACGACGGAGGCCCGCCGCATGGCCTCGATCACCGGTTCGAGCGGCGGCAGCTTGAGCAGATTGACGAGCATGTCGGACATCGGTCCTCCCGAGCAACAAGAGACAAGCGCTGAGGGCGGCCCCGGAAGCGAGCCCGCCCCGGTCGTGCATTTTACCAGGATCCCCGAGCTGCCGGCGCGGAGCTCGGCGGTCTCTGCCGCAGGAATCTGGATCAATCCGCCGAGAGCGCCCACAGCGCCCTGGGCGCAAAAGCACCAGGGAGCGCCGAAATTTCAAAGCACCAGGGAGCGCCGAAATTTCCTGTCTCGCGGGCGCGATTGGCATCTTGACGCCTGTGCGTCAAATTTCTTCTCCTGACGTCCTGGTGCCCCGGCCCCTCGGCCGCTCGTGCCATCCCGTCCAGTCCCCGCGTAAAAGAACCGACCCCTCTGGATTCTTGAAGCCGTCGGCGCTCGCGAAGACCTGGTCGCTGGTGGATCCACCCGGGCGTCGCAGCGCGCTCGATTCAAACAGGGCTTAACCAGTTCAGTCTCACGGGCGAACTCACGGGCGAAACCCCGCCGAGGCTTCGGTTGATGTCGGATAGTGCGCTACCAATTATCACCTCATAAATGTCGTTGTTGTGACTCCGGAATAGTCACGTCGGCTCGCAAAACACCTCGAATTGCAGGTTCTTCTTGACCTGCAAGTCGACATGAAACAATAACTACCCTCGTCGCAGTGCCTGACCGAGCACGGAACGAGCCCACTCGCTTCGTGCACCTCGCGAGAGAGATTCACCGGACGGCCACCGCGGCAAACTCTCGGCAGCCTTAACCTTCACCGCGCGGCGAGCGCGTCCGATCAACGAAGGGCAGCGTCGAGCTGTAGACAGATCGGCTTTTTACTTGGTTACAATGAGGAGAATCCTATGAGACTCACATCCAGGCATGCCTTGCTTGCCGCCGCGACGGGCCTTCTCGCCGTCTCCTGCGTAGGGCTCGCGGAGGACTACGACAGCGAGGAAGGCGGCGAGCTCGACGAGAGCCTCACGATCGATCCGAGCGCGGCGTACACGATCGTCGGCGTGGCCAGCAACAAGTGCGTGGAGATCCGCGGCGCGAGCAGGTCGAGCTCGGCGGCCGCGCAGATCGCCACCTGCAGCACCGGCAACACGAACCAGCAGTTTCGGGTGGAGTCCGCGGGCAACAACTTCTTCCGGCTGCGCAACGTGAACAGCGGCCTCTGCCTCGGGGTCAACGCAGGGTCGACGTCGAACGGCGCTACCATCGTCCAGTCGAGCTGCGGCAACGCCACGAGCCAGCAATTTTCTATCGCGGACGTCGGCGCCAACCAGCGGCTCACGAACCGCAACAGCAACAAGGTGCTCGACGTCACGGGGCGGTCGACGTCGGACGGCGCCGGCCTCCAGCAGTGGAGCTGGGCCAACGGACAGAACCAGATGTTCTCGATGAGGGCCGTGGCGGGCTCCTCGTCGTCGTCGACGACCTCCTCCTCGACGACCTCGTCGTCGTCGACGACCTCCTCGTCGACCACCGGGACCGGCGCGGGCGGCGCAGGCGGTGCGGGTGGCGCAGGCGGCGCGGGCGGCACCGGTGGCACGGGCGGCACCGGTGGCACGGGTGGTACCGGTGGCACCGGAGGCGGCGGCACCGGCGGCACCGGCGGCACCGGCGGCGGCGGCACCGGCGGCGATACGGGGGTTTCCCCCGCGTCCGGGTGCGGGCTCGGCTATAGCCAGCTCCCGAACGGCAAGGGCGGCGTCAACGTCGAGGCCGTCTGCATTCCGAGCGAGATGAACTTCAACATGGCCACGTCGCTCGCGGCCTTCAAGACGACGGTCTATCCGTTGCTGACCGCCAACTGCTCGGGCTGCCATAGCTCGACGGGCAAGGCCCAGGCGCCCCTCCACTCCGACGTCGATCCGGCGCTGGCCCACGAGTACGCGCTCACGCGCGTGAACTTCAAGAAGCCGGCGGACTCCAAGTTCGTGGTCCGGATGGGCATCGACCGGCACAACTGCTTCGGCTCGAGCTGCAGGGACGCGAACACGCAGATGCTCTCCGCCGTGCAGGCGTGGGCAAACGCCGTCTCGTCGACCCTGCCGGCGACCCCGCGCCCCGTCGCGGCCGGCGAGCAGGTCACCGAGGCCACGGTCAAGTCGTGGATCGCGACGGACAAGGCGACCGTCCCCGCGGCCGACGCCGAGTTCATCAAGTACGCCTCGCTGCACGAGATCCACAACAAGGGCGTCACGGCGGAGGAGATGAACGTGGCCCGCGTCGGGGTGTCGAAGGCGCTGAACTCGACCGCGCGCTGGGCTCCCACGATCGTGAACCCGGTGGACATCAACGGCAAGGGCATCGTCTACCGCTTCGATACCCGCAACTACTGGGGCTACAACAAGGGCGTCACGAAGCTCCACTTCGGCGGGTCGGACGACGACGTCTTCTTCGGGAGGACCAGCGTCAACTACCTGGGTGAGCCGGTCGGCTCCGACGTCACCTTCAGGGAGAAGTACCGGTATACGTCGGAGGTCCAGAGGGATCCGAGCTTCGCGCGCCTGGTCTGGGGTCGCGTCCTCGCCGGCAACGTGGAAGGCGCCACGGACAGCGCGGTGCTGCCGCCCTACGTCGACGGCTTCAAGACGGATTACATCGAGGCGAGCCAGCTCGTCTACACGCTGACCCGTCCGGACGTCTACAACTCCATCATGGCGATCCCGTGGTACGCCCAGGATCTCGAGAGCGAGCTCGGCGTCATCAAGGACGCGGGGATGAAGTCGTACGAGTACATGCTCACCAAGCAGGCCATCACCGTCGACTCCCGCATGTACTTCAGGGCGAAGACGAGGCGCGGCGGGTACTACTGGAAGACGTGGGACGTCTTCTCCGGGCAGCTGGACGGCGTGAACACGATCGAGCAGGCGTGGGACTCGGGGCAGATCCGGTTCCCCTTCTGGGCGCACCCGATCCCGAAGTTCATCAGCGGGACCGGCGTCGGCGGCACGGCGAATAACTACAGCTTCATCGCGACGCTGGCTCAGCCCCAGGGCACGGAGCCGCCGGGGTGCGACGCGGCGCCGAGCTACGGCGGCAGCGGCTTCGTGAACTGCCGTTACTACACCGGGACCGACGGGCTCCAGCAGTCGGCCGAGGAGGTCATCTGGGATCTGCCGAACGGCCTGCAGGGATACTCCCTGTGGGGCGGCTTCAACCAGCGCCGCGTCGACGCCTTCGTCAACATCGTGCGTGATCCGCGCATCCTCCGGAACGCCTCGGACGCGGCGATCAACAGCACGCTGGGCTTCGCCGCCCAGGACCGCCGCCTGAACACCGGCAGCTCGTGCATCGGCTGCCACGCGGACGGCATGAACCGTGGCAACAACGATCTGCGCGACTGGCTGGACGCCGGCGGCGAGCGCCTCCCGAAGGGCGAGCACGGGGTCGACGGGTGGATCAACGACGCGGCGGTCGTGGCGCAGGTCAAGGAGCTGTACCCGCCCTCGACCGTGATGCGGTCGCGGATGGAGGACGACCGCCGCGTCTTCCTCGCGGCGATGGCGAAGATGAAGCGGGAGATGATCCTCGGCACGGACAAGAACCTGTACGTGGAGCCGACGATCTGGACCATCGAGTGGGCGCAGAACTTCTACAAGTACCCGGCGACCCGCTCCAACTAGCGCGATGACAGGCTCTGTCTGACGAGCGCCGCCCGGCGGTTCGTCAGACAGAGCCGAGGCCGCGCCTGGTACATCGACCCTCCCCTCGCAGCACCGACCCTCCCCTCAAGAAGAACGCCAGGAGCGCCGAGGGCGCCGAGAGAGCCCGCGCGCGCTCATCTCGCCGGCAGGAGCGGGGTAGCCCCGCCGCCGATCCAGGCGAGCGCCCGCTGCGCTCGGTCCTTCGCGTTACCCTCGTCCTTCGCGTTACCCTCGTCCTTCGCGTTACCCTCGTCCTTCGCGTTACCCTCGTCCTTCGCGTTACCCTCGTCCTTCGCGTCGCCCTCGACGACGTCGCCGTGAGCGACGACGACGCGCTCGAAGTCCCACGCGAGGACGTCGGCGACGCTCCGCGCGGCCGCGGCGCGGTCCCTCATGAGCACGCGCCACACGTGGTCCTGCGCGGTCTTCTTCCACGCGCCGCCGAGCCAGAGGAAGACCTTCATGCCGAAGCTGCGGACCTCGTGCACGTTGAAGAGGAGATCCGTCACGATGAGCGTCCGCGAGCGCGCGTGCAGGAACACGTGCTCCGTGATGTACGGCACGCCCTCCACGAGGCGAACGCCGAGGTCGTCGCCGAGCTCGGGCGCCACGCCGGACCGAGGCAGCGGGGTGAAGCGAAGGCCGGACAGCTTCTTCTCCAGCCCGGGCGCCCCGAGCACGCTCGCGCGCGGCCAGCGCTCGGTCGCGGCCTTCACGAAGAGGTGGTGGAGGCGGCTCGGGGCGACGATGGCGCGCACCTCGCCGAGCGCGTCGATCGCCCGGGCCGCGGCGTCGTCGAACGCGAGCGGCGAATGGATGACGATCCCGCCGTCGGCCCGCCTCACGACGGTCGCGCGCGACGGCAGATAGCCGACCGGCAGCCGGAGGTCCCTCTCGTACGCCCACACGTCCTCGGCGATCGCTCGGAGCATCCGCTCATACAAGGCGCGCCCGACCCCGTCGTCAAGGCGGCAAAACGGCCTCGATCCGCTGCCGGGTCGCCCGTTCGTCGTCGTACGCATAGCCCAGCAGGCGGGGCTCGCTCCAGAGAGGGACGACCCCATAGGCGTCATTGCTGATTCGCCGACGCGCCCCGGGAGACGCCGGCGCGGCCCGCGCTTCGTGTGACATCCGAGCCGGCGCGGTGCTATGCGTCGGAGCCGATGTCAGCCAGTGTTTGCCTGCCGGCGTACAACGAAGTCCGCACCATCGAGGCGACCCTCACCGAGCTGTCGCGGCTCGGTTCCGACGTGGACGAGATCCTCGTCTGCCTCAACGGATGCACGGACGGCACCGAGGGCGTCGTCGACGCCTTTCGAGGGCGAGAGCCGCGACTCGCCGTCATCCAGAGCGACCTCGGCAAGAACCACGCGTGGAACGCCCTTGTGACCCGGGCGCGGAACAGCCGCCTCGTGTTCACGGACGCGGACGTGCGCCCGGCCCCGGGCGCCATCTCGGCCCTGCTGCGCGCCCTGGAGCGCTCGCCGCGCGCCGCCGTCGCCGCGGCGTTCGAGCAGCCGCGCGGGGTGCCGCCGGCGCCGCTCGGCACCGTCATCCGCCTGCTCACGACGAGCCTCGGTCAGGACTACATCTCCGGTCGCCTCTACGCCATCGACCGCGACCGCCTGGGCGCGGTGATGGCGAACCGAGGGCTGCTGCGCGAGGGGACGCTCCCTCAGCTGCCCATCGACCTCGTCACCGAGGATTCGTGGCTCACCGCGCTCGTCGCGGGCGACACGCTTGTCGTGGTCCCCGAGGCGCCCATCCATTTCGAGGTCGACAGCCTGGCCGACGTGGTCCGCGCGCTGGCGCGCAACGCCGCCGCGAGAGAGCAGCTCCGCTCGAGCTACCCGGAGCTCTATCGGCGTGATGACGCCCGCCTGCTCTCGATGCGGACCGCGCCGCGGATCCTCATGGAACGGTTGAAGTCGGCGCCCGGGCCGGGCGCCGTCGTGCGCGGGCTGGGCGGGATGGCCCTCAGGGCCGTGCTCCACCGCGCGCTCGAGCGGCGGATCGCGGCGCAATGCGATCGGATCCTGGCGGACGTCCGCGCCGGCCGCGGCGGGCGCGTCATGGCCACCTCCGGTCGCCTCCCCTCGAAGGGCGGCTGAGCGCGGAGCGGCCGGAGCGCGGACCCATCGATAGAGGGGGTGGCGGGCGAGCGCCTCGACAGGCCTCGCCCGCCCGGGCCGACGCGTCAGACGCGCGGGCGGAACCAGTCGATCGTGCGGTCGAGGCCCGACTCGAGATCCACGACCGGACGCCAGCCGAGGAGCTCGCTGACCCGGGAAATGTCGGGCCTGCGCCGGTGGGGGTCGTCGATCACGGCGGCGCCCGTCGTCAGCTTCGCGCGCCCGCCGGTCTTGCGGATGATGAGCTCGGCGAGCGCCGTCATCGTCGTCTCGGCCGGATTCCCGAGGTTGACGGGTCCGGTCAGGTCCCCGGCGTTCATCACGCGAACCAGCCCCTCGATCAGGTCGCTCACGAAGCAGAACGAGCGCGTGCGATCGCCGCCGCCGTACAGCTCCAGCGCCTCGCCGCGCAGCGCCTTGACCACGAAGTTGGCGATGACCCGGCCGTCGTCCCGGGCCATGTTCGGCCCGTAGGTGTTGAAGATGCGGACGATGACTGTGTCGACGTTCCGGGTCTGGCGGTACTCCCAGAAGTAGGTCTCCGCCACCCGCTTGCTCTCGTCGTAACAGGCCCGCGGCCCGATCGGGTTGACGTTCCCCCAGTAATCCTCGTGCTGAGGGTGGACCAGCGCGTCACCATAGACCTCGGACGTGGAGGCCTGCAGGACGCGGGCTCCCAGCTTCTCCGCGAGCCGGAGGACGTTGATCGCGCCGAAGACGACCGTGTTGAGCGTGTGCACCGGATCGGCCCGGTACTTCGGCGGCGAGGCCGCGCAGGCCATGTTGTAGATCTGGTCGACCTCGAAATGGAACGGCTCGCTGACGTCGCAGCGATGCCACTGGAACCGCGGGTTCTTGATCAGCGGCGCGAGGTTCTCCTCGCGCCCTGTCACCATGCTGTCGACACAGATCACGGTGTTGCCCTCGGCCAGCAGCCGAGCGCAGAGGTGCGACCCGAGGAAACCTGCCCCGCCAGTGACCAGGATTCGCTTGCTCGCGCTCATCGTAAAAAATGCCTCCTTGACGGCCGCTCGGTGAGAGCTCCGGAACGTCTTGAACCGTCCAACCCTTACCATAAGAAAATGTGTTTATAAAGAGTGGATGACATCCGGGGGCCAGTTCTCTATAGTGCCGGGCGTGCACCGCTCTCCTCGGTACCTGGGCTCACTCGTTCGCGCCAAGCTCGCCCGTGAAGCGCGTCCCGTCTGGGTGGACGTTTCCGTGACCAATCGATGCCACCTGAGCTGCGAGTACTGCTACGGAGACTACCACCACCGGCGGGACAGCATCGGGCAGTTTAACTATGAGCAGCTGTGCGCCATTGTGGACGATGCGGCGGCGCTCGGGACTGCTGTCATGACACTCACGGGCGGCGAGCCGATGCTGCACAAATCGATCGGCCGGGTCGTCGAGCGGGCGGTGGGCCGAGGGATCTCGGTGGGGATGGTCACGAGCGGATTCCGCGTCAAGGAGCGCGTGGACGAGCTCGTGCACCTGAGCTCGATCGTCGTGAGCGTCGACGGGCCAGCGCCTATCAACGATCTGAATCGCGGCGAGGGGACCTTCGCCGTCTCCGTGGGGGCGCTGGAGGTATGCCAGGCGCGCGGCATCCCGCGCATCGTGAAGGCGGTGCTGAACCGCCGGAACAAGGATCAGGTGCCCTGGCTCCTCGACCTCGCGGCCCGCTTCGACGCGCGGCTCGAGGTCGTGATGAGCTACGCCCCGCAGTCGAACCGTCAGCTGCGCATCCACGGCGACAACTCCCTCGACTCGGGCGAGCGCCAGGTCCTGGCCGACGCCCTGCTCGCCCTCAAGCGCGAGGGGGCGCCCCTTGTCTTCCGCGAGCGCGTCTGGGAGAACATGGCGCGCTGGTGGGAGCACCACGGCGAGGACCGCGTCACCGAGGAGGCGCGGCGGGCGAGCTTCCCGTACCTCCCGTGCAGCGCGGGCCGGTACTATGCGTTCATCGACGGCGATGGACGCATGTACCCGTGCAACCAGCGGCTCTCGGACTTCCCCGCGAAGAACGTGCTGGAGGTCGGCTTCCGGGCCGCGTGGGAGCACCTGCACGATCATGGCTGCTTCGCGTGCGCGGCGCCGTGGCTGAACCAGCAGCACCTCGTGAGCAACGAACAGCTCCTCGTGCGCAGCCTGGGACGAGATCTGCTGGCGCGGGTCGCGCGTGCCTGAGCGCGCCCTCGCCATCGTCGTGCTCGGCGGCTCGCGCGGGATCGGGCGGGCCATCGTGGCGCGCGCGCTGCAGGAGGGACATCGGGTGTTCGCCGGCGCGCGGGGCGAGGAGGCGCTCCTCGCGCTGCAGCAGCGCTTCGCGTCGGAGCACGCGGGCCGGCGGCTCGGCACGGGCGCGGTGGACGTCGGCGACGACGCCTCCCAGGGCGCCTTCTTCGGCGCGGCGCGCGCTTTCCTGGGCGGGATCGACGTCGTCGTCAACAACGCTGCCCGGGAGGGCTACGGGCGCCTCGACGAGATGGCTCTCGAGGAGGTCGAGTCGATCGTCCGCACCAACCTCGTCGGCGTGCTCCTCGGCTGCCGGCACGCGGTGCAGGCGATGGGGGGCGGGGGAGGGCACATCATCAACGTCGGCTCCGAGGTCTCGTTCCGCGCCGTGCCGCTGAAGAGCGTCTATTGCGCCACGAAGTTCGCCGTCCGTGGCCTCAGCGACGCGCTGGAGCTCGAGCTCGCGCCCCGGGGGATCCGGGTCTCCCAGGTGCACCCCGGCTGGGTGGATACGGGCCTGCACGAGGACGAGCGGCGGCGCCGGGGGGCTGTGTCTCGACCGCAGGACGGCGGCGTCCCGGTGGACCAGGTCGCCGAGAGCGTGGCCGCGCTCTGGCGCGCGCCGCGGGCCCGCGGGAGCGCCGCGCTGCGGCTCCGCCTCCGCAGCGCGGTGGGAGAGCTCTTCCCGGCGTGGGCGCGGTGGCGAACACGCCGGGCGTTCGGGGAGCAGCTGAGAGAGGGCTGAGACGAGACGGCAGCGCGTCCGGCAGCGCGGGAGCACCGTCGCGACGCCGGACCGGACACCCCAGGAGGTTTGCTTGAGCTGTGCATCGACGTCTTTCGCTGGCAGTGAGACCGCGTCGCCTCCTCCGCTGGATCCGAGCGCTCCCATCGCCGTCGAGGGCCTCGACGCCATCGGGGAGGTGCTGCGGCGGGCGCGGCGGGCGAGCGGACAGGCGCGGGCCGTCGCGATCGCATCGCGGGACCTCGAGTGGCTCGCGGTGCGCCTCGGCCTCACCGAGCGGACCGCGGAGGGGATCCCTGTGGTCCGGTTCGGCTCGGGCGAGCGGAGCGGCCTCGACGCCACGGCGACCCAGGCCGTCGAGAAGCTCGTGGCCCTGGCGGTGCTGCTCGGGGGCGCGCCGCTGTGGCTGGTGATCGCGCTGCTGATCCGCCTCGAGTCCCCGGGCGGGGCATTCCACGTCGCCCCGCGCGCAGGGCTGGGCGGGAAGCCGTTCGCGTTCTTCAAGTACCGGACGATGCGAGCGCGGCGACGCGACGGCGAGGACGGGGGCGACGCCGCGCGGCTCTCGGTCATCCGCGGCGACATCCCCGGCTTCGTGCGCGAGGACGGGGTCGTCATCCCCAAGCACCCCAGGGATCCGCGCATCACGCGGCTCGGAGGCGTCCTCCGCTGGCTGTGCCTCGACGAGGTCCCCCAGCTCTTCCACGTCCTCACCGGCGACATGGCCCTCGTGGGCCCCAGGCCCTATCCGATGGCGGAGTTCGACGCGCTGAAGGCGTGGCACCGGCTTCGCAGCGACGGCCGGCCCGGGATCACCGGCCTGTGGCAGGTCGCGGCGCGCAACCAGGTCACCTTCGACCAGAGCGTCCTCCTCGATATCTATTACCTGGCCAACGCCAGCTTCCGGCTCGACCTGAAGATCATCGCGCTCACGCCGCTGCGCATGCTCTTCGGCGTGGGGAGCTACTGACCCGTGCGCCGGGCGATCGACGAGCGCGGGAGTGACCCGCTCCGCGGCCGCTCACGGCGCCCCGAGGCGCTCCCGGACGCGCCAGAGGACGAGCACCTCGCCTGCCACGAGACCGAACGTGACAACGAGCTTCACCAGGGCGGCGCCGGCGGCGCCGTGCGCCGGGATCGCCCACAGGTTGCCGGCCGCGATGAGGAGCACGCTCGTCACCCAGAGGGCGGCGTACGGGCGCTGCTGGCCCGTCGCGAACAGCATCGGGCCGATGGCGAACTCCGGCAGCATCCACACGAGCGCCGTCGTGAGCAGCTGCAGCGGCAGCACGGCGCCTGCGTACTCCGCGCCGAACACGAGCCGGACGAGCGGCTCGCCGAGCCACCACACCGCGGCGCTCAGGAGCACGCCTGCGGCCATGAGGCCGAGGAAGGTGGACGCGGCGAGGCGCCTGCGGACGCTCGCCGAGCCGCTGGCGACGAAGGCGGGGAAGACCGCCGCGCGCACGACGCCCGGCAGCACCATGGCGCCGCCGATGACGCGCTGGACGGCGCTCATGTCGCCGACCGCCCCGGCGGTGCTCATCCAGCCCAGCATCAGGAGATCGATCTGGAAGTAGGCGGGGCTGGCGACCATCACCACCGCGAGAGGCCCAGCCTCCCGGAGGAAGCCCCGCGGGAGCATCGCGCCCCCGCCGGACCCCGGCCGGCGCTCGATGAGCTGGGCGGCGAGGGCCACGGCCAGCGCGAGGGCGAGCAGGTGGCCCGCGACGAGGGCCCACGCGAGGCCGAGCGCGCCCAGACCCGAGAGCAGCGCCGCCGTCCCCAGCCCGAAGGACGCGAGCGCCATGGTGATCGCCACGAGCACCTCGCGCTCCATCCGCTGGTGCCCGCGAAACACCTGGTTCAGCATCTCGACGAACGAGGCCATGAGCCACGCGGCGGTCAGCAGCCACACGAGCGCGCGGCGCGGCGAGGCCGCGTCCGCGAGGAGGCCGACCCCGAGGCCGACGCCGCCCGCCGCCAGCGTCACCGCGAGCTTGAGGCGCACGAGGGGGCCGATGGGCGCGCCCGGATCCCGGGCGACCTCCCGCGCGATGAAGAGGTGCAGGCCGAGGTCGGCGAGCTCGCCGAGCAGGAAGCCCACCGCGAAGGCGTAGCTGTAGTCGCCGAAGCCCGCCGGCCCCAGCTGCCGCGCGGCGACCACGGCGAGGAGCATGCGGACGCCGCGCGAGACGAGATCGCTCGCGGTCTTCAGCGCCATGCTGCCGGAGACGCTCCGCCTCGCCGGAGGCGGGGGGTCCTCGCGCGGGGCCGGCGCCGTCACGGGTGGAGGAGCGCCTTCGCCGGGGGTCGTGGCGTGAGCATGGCGCTCCTCTATCGCCCTGATCGCGGAGCAGTTCAACTGCCCGTCAGCGGATCCGGCGAGCGGCGGGGCGCGGCGCGCGAGGCCACGTCGCCGCCCACGTCGCCGCCATCGAGAGACGAACCCCCGAGCCGTGTCGGCGCCTTCGCAGCGCGCGGCGCGTTGCCGCGCGTGAAGGATTGAACCCAGGTGAGGCCCAAGTGAAGACCAGCACGGATGGTAACGGTTCGTTGGTGCAGCTCAAGCGCAAGGGGTCGCAGGCCTCGGCGCCGCAGGAGCCCGTGGAGATCGAGCCGCCGGAGGTCCTGCTCGAGCGGGCCCTCGCCCTGGCGGTGCCGGCCGCGCGCCCGGCCGCGGCGCCGCCGCTGCACACCCGGCGCCGGGAGATCACGCGCCGTGGCGTGCTGTGGCTCGGGCAGACATGCAATCTCCGCTGCCACTTCTGCTACTTCCTCGATCGGATCGAGGACAAGGAGCACCCCGAGCACCCGTTCATGTCGCTGGAGAAGGCGCAGGCCATCTGCCGGACGCTCGTCGATTTCTACGGGAACACAGCGATCGACATCCAGGGCGGCGAGCCGACCATCTGGCGCGACATCCACGCGCTGGTCCGGTACTGCGTCGGGATCGGCCTCTCGCCGACGCTCATCACCAACGCGCTGGTGCTCGACAAGCGCGACAAGGTGCAGCAGTTCAAGGACTCCGGCGTCGCCGACTTCCTTGTCAGCGTCCAGGGGCTCGGGAAGGCGCACGACCTGGCCGTGGGAGCGGACGGCGCGCACGTGCGCCAGATGCGCGCGCTGAACCACCTCATCGCGCTCGCGGTGCCGTTCCGGGTGAACTGCGTGATGTCGAAGCGCGCCGTGCCGCAGCTGCCGGCGGTCGCGAAGCTGGCGGTCGAGGTGGGCGCGCGCGCGGTCAACTTCCTCGCCTTCAACCCGTTCGCGGATCAGCGCAACGCGGGGGTCCGCACCGCCGAGAACGTGCCTCGCTACGCCGAGCTGCGGGAGCCGCTCGACGAGGCCCTGGACGTGCTCGCGCGCGCCGGCGTGGAGGCGAACGTCCGGTACCTGCCCCACTGCGTCGTGTCCGAGCGCCACTGGCCCTCGGTGTACGATTACCAGCAGCTCCCGTACGACCCGCACGAGTGGGATTTCGCGAGCTGGACGTGGACCAACAAGGGACCGCAACGGATGCGGGGCGGTCTCCTGACGCCGCCCGTTCCGCTCGGCGCGCGGCCGCGCCTCGGGCCGCTCCGGCAGCCGCTGCTCCGCCTGGCCGACGCGCTCGACCTCCGGGGCCGGCTGCTCCGCGCCGACGTGAGCTCGCGGCTCGGCCCCTCGCTGAGGAAGCTGGAAGGGCTCTCCTACCGGCTCTTCCGTCGCCGCGGGGATCAGGACGCCGCCTACCGCGGCGACGCGCTGAACCGCGTCGAGCACAACGGCTACGAGAAGGGCGCCGGATGCCGGAGCTGCGCGCTCCGTGGCATCTGCGACGGGTTCCACGGGGACTACGTCGCGATGTTCGGCAGCGACGAGGCGCGGCCCGTCCTCGATCGCGGGCCGGTCACCGATCCGCGCGCGTTCATCGGCACCCAGGCCAAGGTGGCGCCGGCCGGAGGTGCTGCATGATCGCGGACCCGCCCGCGGCGTCGCGGGTCGACGTGCTCGGCGTCCCCGTCGCGCGGCTCACGTTCGAGCAGCTGCTGCTCGATCTGGACGACGCCTTGCTCAGGTCGTCGAAGGCCGGCGGCAGGCCGTCGTACTACACCTATGTCAACGCGTACTGCGCCACGCTGGCGGAGCGCGAGGCGCCGTACCGCGCCGCGGTCGGCCGCGCCGACGTCGTGTACGCCGACGGCATCGGGGTGGTGTGGGCGGCTCGCCTGCTGGGCGGCCCGTGTCCGGAGCGCATCAACGTGGGCCCGATCGAGCTGGGGAGGATCGTGGACCTGTGCGCCGAGCGCGGGGCCTCGGTCTTCCTGCTCGGGGGGGCGCCGGGGATCGCCGACGAGGTCGCTCGCCGCCTCGTCGCGCAGCGGCCGGGCCTCCGGATCGCGGGGGTTCACCACGGCTACTTCGGCCCCGAGGAGGAGGCGGCGGTGGTCCGGACGATCAACGACTCGGGCGCGGCCTTGCTCATCGTCGGCCTCGGCCCGCCCAAGCAGGAGCTGTGGGTGGACCGGCACCTCGCGGCGCTGCAGGTGCACGCCGCGTGGTGCATGGGTGGGCTGCTGGATCAGGTGGCCGGGGCGGTGACCTACCCGCCCGAGTGGGTCCGTCGACATCACGTCCAGTGGCTTTACCGCCTCGTTGTCGAGCCGAGGCGGCTCTGGCGGCGGTACCTGCTCGGCATCCCCGAGTTCATCGGCCGCGTTGCGCTGCAGCGCCTATCCCTGGAGAGACAAGCATGAGCGACCCGCGACCCTTGATCCCCATGGTCCTGCCGCAGGTGGACGATCCGGACGCGATCGCGGCGCAGCTCGCCGAGGTCCTGCGCTCGGGGCGGCTGAGCAACGGCGGCCCGTTCGCGGAGGACTTCGAGCGGGCGATCGCGACGTTCCTCGGCGTCGAGGAGGCCGTGGTCGTCTCGAACGGCGCCGTCGCGATCAGCCTCGCCATCGAGGCCGCGGCGGTGCGCCGTGGTAAGGCGATCCTCCCTGCCTTCACGTTCATCGCGACGCTCAACGCCGCGGTCCATGCGGGCTTCGAGCCGGTCTTCTGCGACATCGATCCGGAGACCTGGACGCTGGATCCGGAGCACCTGCGCGGCCTGCTCGCGAAGCACGACGTGACGCTGGTGCTCCCGGTCAACGTGTTCGGCGTCCCGCCCGATCTGGCCGGCGTCGCGCGGCAGGCGCGGGCCGCGGGGGCGGCCGTCATCTACGACAACGCGCACGGCATGGGCACCGAGGCGGCGAGCCGGGAGGCGGAGGCGCTCCTCACGGCGACGACCTACTCGCTGCACGCCACGAAGATCCTCGTGGCCGCGGAGGGCGGCGTGGTCGTCTCCCCGGATCGGGAGGTGAGCGCGGCGATGCGCCGGCTGCGCAACCACGGGCTCACGCAGCCGCTGCGGGCGTCGGTCCCGGGGATGAACGCCAAGCTCGACGAGCTGCGCGCCGCGCTGGCGCTGGCGTCGCTCCGCCGGCTCCCCGAGGCGCTGGCCCGCCGGCGGACGTACCTCGAGCGGCTGCGCGCGGCCCTGTCCGGGCATCCGCAGGTGTACCGCACCCAGCGCATTCCGCCGGGCGTGATCCTCAATGGACAGAACCTCGGGGTCCGGCTCGTCGACGTCCCGATCGACGACGCGGTCGCCGCCTTCGCCCGGCGCGGCGTCGAGGCGCGCCGGTACTTCTACCCGCCCTTGCACGAGCTGACGTGCGCCCCGGCGGGCGACGCCCTGCCGAACACGGACCGGCTCTGCGCGGGCCAGGTCTGCCTGCCCCTGCACAGCCACATGAGCGAGGAGACGCTCGAGCGCATCGAGGCCGCCATCCACGGCGTCGCGGAGGAGCTGGAGGCGCCGCGGCTCGCGGTGCGTCCCTCGCGGCCAGCCCTCCTGGCCGCGACGTAGGGCACGACGCAGGGATCGGTTCCGGGATCAGCGTCATGCGCATGGGAGCAGCGTGGGACCGCCTGAGCACGGCGGCCGGCGGGGTCGGGCTGGCGGTCTTCGCCGTCGCCGCGTTCACCCCGGCCGCCGCGCCGCTCGATCGCTGGATGGCGTCGGCGCCCGACGCCGGGCAGGCCGACGCCGTGGTCGTCCTCGGAGCGGACGTCGATCCGGACGGGCGGCTGCCGGAGGATTCGCTCCGGCGCGCCGTCGAGGCGGTCGCGCTGTACCATCAGGGGCGCGCGCCGCTCGTGCTGATGCTTGGCAGCCGCAACGGGGCGGCCAGCGAGGCCGAGTCGCGCGCCCGCCTCGCGCAGGGCCTCGGCGTCCCCGCGTCGGCCCTCCTCACGGAGCCGCGGGGGCTGACGACGGCGGTGGAGGCGCAGCGCAGCGCGGAGCTCCTGCTGGGAAGGGGCGCGAGGAGGATCTTGCTCGTCACGGGCGAGCACCGCGTCTGGCGGGCACGCCGGCTCTTCGAGCGCGCGGGCTTCGAGGTCCTCGCCGCGCCGGTGCGCGAGGGGGCGCCGACCTCGAACCTCCCGGGCGAGCGCCTCTCGACGATCGGCGGGCTGCTCCAGGAGCTCGCGGCGCGCGCGCTCTCCTGGCTCCGGGGGGACGTGTAGCGATGTCGGACTCGCTCTACATCCTGGGCGTCGTCGCGGCCACGTCGTGCGCGGCCTACGCGGTGGGGCGCCGCCGAGGGATGCGCGCCGGGCTCCTCCCGCCCGCGGTCCGGCGGGCGATCCGGCTTGCGGGCGTGTGCCTTTTGTTCTGGGGCGGCAACGTCGCGGTCGGGGTGGGGGTGGCGCTGCTCGTGCGCGGCCTCGGGCTGGGGTTCATCTGGCTCTACGTCAACACCGACGTGTCCGTCCTGGTCCTCTCCGTGGTCCAGGCGCTGATCTTCGAGGCGTGGCGCACCCAGCACGACCTCGAGCGGGGGCGGCCGACGGCCGGAGGCGGTCCGGGAGGAGGCGGGGAGAGTTGAAACTCAACCCGGAGGTTGTCGAGAGGGTCCGGGGAGAGTTGAAACTCAAACCGGAGGCTGCCGAGAGGGTCCGGGGAGAGTTGAAACTCAAACCGGAGGCTGCCGAGAGGGTCCGGGGAGAGTTGAAACTCAACCCGGAGGTTGTCGAGAGGGTCCGGGGAGAGTTGAAACTCAACCCGGAGGCTGTAGACAACCGTCTCACTGAACGAATCTTGTGAGACTGTAGCGCCCGCGCACCCTGCGCCGCTCCTCGCCGGATGCCCCGGACCCGTTCGTCGTTCCACCTACATCGATGCCTGCGGATCCGCGGGGCCGTCGGCGCCGACCGCGCCGCCCGGGCCGTATGCATCGAGAAACTCCCGCAGCTTCCGGGTCTGGTAGCCACGCGCGAGCGTCACGAGCTGATCGAGCCAGGGCCTGAGGCGCGGATCGCGCTGCCTCATCCGCTCCGCCTCGTCCAGGATCTTGTGGACGAGGCCCCTGTTCGCGAGCGCCGACAGCAGGGCCAGCTCCTCGGCCGGAGGCGGCGCGAGGGGGCCGCCGTCCGTGGGGACCTCTGCCGGTGAATCCCGCGCGGGGGCCTCTTCGCGGTGGAGCCACTCGACCCCCAGCAGGCGCGATATCCGGTCCAGGAGCGCGCTCGCCTGGATGGGCTTGGGCAGGAAGTCATCGCAGCCGGCACGGGCGCACTTCTGCCGCTCGGCCTCGGAGACGCTCGCCGACGAGGCCAGGATGACGGTCCGCCGGAGCTCGGGCACGAGCCTGAGGCGGCGCGCTGTCTCGTAGCCATCCATGCCCCGCATGTACACGTCCATCAGGACGAGCGCCGGCGCGCGCAGGGCGGCCACGCGCAGCGCCGCTTCACCGCCGTCCGCCTCGCACAGGTCGAAGCCGAGCGGACCCAGGAGCCCGCGCGCCACGGCGCGATTGTCGGCGTTGTCGTCCACGATGAGGATCGTGCGGCGCTCCCCGCGATAGCCGACGATCGTGTCCCAACCCCTGGCCTCGCCCGGGCTCGCCGCCGGCTGCACCTCGGCGAGCGGGAGCGTCACGGTGAAGACGCTGCCCACGCCGATCTCGCTCTGCACCTCGATCGCTCCACCCATCTGCTCCACGAGCTTCTTCGTGATGGCGAGGCCAAGCCCCGTGCCCTCGCTCCTCGCGCTCTGCTCCCCCACCTGCTCGAACGGCTCGAAGATGCGCGACAGGTGCTCCGAGGCGATGCCAGGCCCCGTATCCTCGACGCGGAAACGCACCCTCCGGCCCGCAGGGACGCTCTTCTCCAGCGCCTCGACATGGAGGGATACAGCGCCCCGCTCGGTGAACTTGATGGCATTGCCGAGGAGGTTCAAGAGCACCTGCATCAGCCGCTTCTCGTCGGCGTGGACGGCCCCGAGCGCGGGGCCGCGCAGCTCGTGGGTGAACGCGATCCCCTTCGCTTGGGCGCGCACCCGGCACACGTCGACGACCATCTGCGCGAGGGCGGGCAACCGGACCTCCGTCAGGACGGAGTCCAGCTTGCCCGCCTCGATCTTGGCGAGGTGCAGCAGGTCATTGATGAGCGAGAGCAGATGCTCGCCCGACTTCTGGATGACGTGCAGCCCTTCCCGCCACGCCGGCGCGAGTTCGGGTGTTCGCTCCAGGATCTGAGCATAACCGATGATCCCGTTGAGCGGAGTGCGCAGCTCGTGGCTCATGCTGGAGAGAAAGTCGCTCTTGGCCTGGCTGGCGCGCTCCGCCGCCTCCTTGGCGACGCAAAGCTCGAGGGTGCGCTCCTTGACCTTGGCCTCCAGGTCCCGGTACAGGAGGGCGTTCTCCACGGCGATGGCCGCCTGCGCGGCGAGCACCGACAGGAGCTCTACCCGCCTCTCGGGGAACGCCGCAGGCGCCTCGCGGTGCTCGAGGTACAGCACGCCAAGGAGGCGCCCTCGATGCGCCAGGGGAAGCGAGAGGAGCGAGAGGACGGGGCGCGAGGCCACGTACGGATCGGCCGCGAAGCGGGCGTCGGCCCTGGCGTCGTCCAGCACGACCGGCTCGCTCGTGCGCGCCACGTAGCGCACGACCGTCCTCGCCACCTCGTCGCTCTGCGCGAGCGGCTCGGACAGGCCCGTCTCGATGCGGGCCCCCTCCACCGAGAGCCGCGCCACGATCGAGAGCTCTTCTCCTTCGACGAGCAGGAGGACGCCGCGCTGCGCCCCGGCGCTCTCCAGCAGGAGCTCCATCAGCCGGCCGATGACCCGCTCCGGATCGAGCTCGCTCGACAGCGCCTGCGCCGCGCGCACCGCGGTGTTCACGTCGAGCTGCGCGCCGCCTTCGACGCCCGTGGTGGTCAGCGAGACGCCCGCCGCGAGGCGGCGCTCGGCGCTCGCGGGCATCGCGGGCTGGGCAGGCGCGCGGAGCAGGGCGGGCCACCTCGCGTCCAGGTGGGCCACCACCGCGTGCGCGCCCCAGCGGACATAGGCGTCCCTCGCCTCGCGCAGGTACAGCGCGGCGATACGGCGCCTGCCCGCCTCGAGGTGGAACTCGGCGCAGAGCTGAGCGGCGAGGGCCTCGATGTGCAAGAAGCGCTGCCCGCGGGCAAGCTCGATGGCCTCGTCGTACCTGGCCATGGCCTCGTCGGTCCTGCCTTGCACGCGGGCGTGCTCGGCCTGGAGGAGGCGCAGCTTGTGCAGGAAATTGTCCGCGCTCCCCTCGGCAAAATACGAGAGCCGCGCGAGGCCTTGCTCGATGTGCTCGCCGAGCCTGGCCCGCTCCTCCGCGTCCGTGGTCCCCGGCCAGCACCTCGCGGCCGCGAGCGCGAGCCAGAGCGGTACGTCCGTCACCGGGGGAAAGCCGAAGATGGACATGCGGTGCTGCTCGGCCTCCCGAGCCCGCGAGAGCGCCATCGGGTACGCGCCGGCGACGAGGAACAGGTGGGCCTCGAGGATGCGCGCAAGCTCGGCGGCCATCCCATCGCCGTCGGCCAAGAGGGAGCGCGACCCGCGTGAGAAGGGCTGCTCCGAGAGGAGCTGCCCCGCGCCGCCCGCCGTCATCAAGAGGCCGCACCACGAGGCGGCCGCCTCGAAGTAGTGGGCCCCGAGCGCGGTCCCCGCGCGCTGCACGAGCCCCGAGCGAGCCGCCCGGTGCGCCTCGATCTGTCCGAGCGGCTGGCCACGCCACACCCGGTAATAGAACAGGTCGCCTTCCAGCCCCCAGCTCGTGCCCTGGAACGACCCGATCTTCAGCCCGGTCGCGCAGGTCCGCTCGAAGATGGGCGCCATCTCCTCCGCGGGGCGGACGTAGGCCGTGTACTGCCCCTGGAAGGACAGACACTCTGCCAGGAAGGGCGACGCGACGCGCTCGGCCGCGCGCACCCCCGGCCCGATCCAGTCCGCGGAGCGGCGATATTGCCCCCTGGTCAACGACCACACGTTCGCGAAGCAGACGATGATGAAGGGAGAGACCGGCGTGAGCACGCCCTGTCGCCGCACCCTCAGCACGGCGCGGACCACCACGAGCCCCGACAGGAGCGGCTGACCGCCGATCGCGGCGCACACCATCAGGTGCATCGTCAGCGCATCGACGAGCACGCGCTCCGGGGAGGGATCGGCGGGCATCCGGTCGAACGCGTCGGGGTCGCGCTCGAACCATCGATCCAGCTCGGCGGACTCCTCGAGGAGCGCGGCGTGGCGCGCCTCGTCCGTGTCCGGAAACACGATGTCCTGCTCGGCGAGCGCGGCGAGCCCCAGCTCGACCCCTCGCGCGAACTGGCCTGCCGCCTGGGAGCAGCGGACGCGGATCTCGTGCACCGAGAGCCTGGCGAGCGCCGGCAGCGGCGTCGCGAGCAGCCGCACCGCCCGCGCCTCGACGTCGTCGAACTCCCGCATCAGAAAGGCCGCCTCGAGCCGCTCCAGCGCGAGCTGCGCGGAGAGCGCCGGGTCCTTGCGAGAGGCGTCGTCGCCGAGCAGGGCCTGCGCGGTCTCGGTGAGGCTCGCCAGGAGCCGGTGCGAGCTCGCCGCCTTCGCGGCGAGCGCGGCCTCGAGGTTCAGCCGCGCCAGCGCCTCGCGCTCGTCCACGGAGTCCATCCGCGACGAGCCGAGGTTCAGGTGCCGCACCAGCTCGAGGAGCTGCTGCGGCGTGCCCGCCTGTGTCCGGTGTCGCGCCCAGAGCCGCCGGCCGATCTCCAGGTGCGCCAGGACGCGCTGCTCGGGCGGGGCCCGCTCGTAGCTCGCCTGTTGCACGCGGTCGTGCAAGAAGCGGTATTCCGCGTCCAGCGCCCCTTGCCCGACCTGTCCCAGCGCCTGCGCGGGCCGGTAATCCCCGTCGGCGGGCACCAGGAGCTCCTCCTGCAGGGCGGGCCACAGCGCCCCGGTCACCCGGGCGCGCTCCCATCCGCTGAGCCGCTCCAGGTCGTGGAGGTGGAACGTGTGCCCCGCGCACGCCGCGAGCCCCAGGAGCTGCTGGGTCGCCTCGGGCATCTCGAGCACCTTGTCGGTCAGGAGGGCCACGACGTTGTCCGTGACCTGCGCCTGCGCGAGCTCCCTCGGGTCCCAGCCCCACGCGCCGCTCTCCGGGTCCCGGACCACCTTGCCCTGCCGGTGCAAGGAGAGCAGCAGCTGCTCCATGAAGAACGGGTTGCCTCGCGTCTTCTGCCAGAGGACCCGCGAGAGCGGCTCCACCCGCGCCGCCTCGCTGCTCAGCGTCCGCGCCACCCACGCCTGCACGTGCTCTTCCGACAGGGGGCGCACCGACATCCTCGACACCTTCGCCCCGCTCTCGTCCACCGACGCCACGAGCCGCCACAGCGGATGCTCCGGCGGCGCCTCGTTGTCGCGGTACGCCGCGATCACCAGGAGCGCGCTGCGCTCCGCGTCGGTCAGCAGCGTCTTCAGGATCTCCAGCGTGGCGCTGTCGGCCCACTGCATGTCGTCGAGGAACATCACGAGCGGCGCGTTCGGCGTCGTGACCGCCCGCACGAAGCTCAGCCAGGTCAGCCGCTGGCGGGCGAGCACCTGCTCGCCGTGCACCGGCGGCACCGGCGCGAGCTCGCCCATGATCCGGTCGAGCTCCGGCACCACGTCGGCGATGAGCCGCGCGTTGTCCCCCACGTCCGTCTTGATTCGCTCCTGCCATGCCGTGAGCACAGGCCTCGGGCTCGCCAGCCACTGCTGCATCAGCCCCCCGAACGCCTGCGCCATGGCCGCGTAGGGCGTCGACCGCGCGAGCTGGTCGTGCTTGCCCGAGATCAGGAGCCCGCGCCCTGCTCGCGCGATGTCCCGGTAGACGGTGCGCACCAGCGCCGTCTTGCCGATGCCGGACGGGCCGCCGAGGAGCACGAGCTCCACCGCGCCCTCGGCGGCGCGGGCGAAGGAGGCGCTCAGCAGATCGCGCTCGCGCTCGCGCCCGACGAGGACGTCCGGCAGCCGTAGCTTGCGCGAGAAGTCCTTGTTCCCGAGGGGGAAGGGCTCCACCGTGCCGCGCTCGCGCCACATGCGGAGCGCTTGCTCCAGATCCTCCGCCGTCCCCCTGGCCGTCTGGTACCGCCGGTCGGGGTTCTTCGCCAGGAGCCTGGACGCGATCGCCGCGAGCCCCGGAGGCACCCCCGGGGCGACCTCGTCGAGGCAGGGGGGCTCTCGGGCCAGGTGCGCGTGCACGAGCGAGAGCGGGTCGCGCTCGGTGAACGGCAGCCGCCCTGACAGCGCCTCGAAGAGCGTCACGCCGAGCGAGTAGAGGTCGGCGCGCGTGTCGATCGCCCGCGCGGTGCGGCCCGTCTGCTCCGGTGACATGTACGCCAGGGTCCCCTCGAGCCCTTCGGGGATGCTCGCCGCCGTCGCCTCCAGCGGCAGCGACGAGGCGATGCCGAAGTCGAGCAGCTTGACCTGCGTATACGCCGCATCGACGAGCACGTTCTGCGGCTTGATATCCTTGTGCGTCACGCCCGCCGCGTGCACGGCCTCGAGCACCCGCGCGAGGAGCGCGCCCAGCCTCAGCCCCGCTTCCACCGGCAGGCGCCCGCGCTCGGCGAGCAGGCGATCCAGCGACCGGAGGCCCGGGTCCTCGAGCGCCAGCCCGACCGTGCCGTCCTGCTGCACGAGCTCCCGCGCCCGCGCTATCCCTGGCACCGCCCCGAGCTGCGTCAGGATCTGGTGCTCATGCAGGATGCGCCCCGTCACGCGCGAGCTCGGCGCGGCCGCCGCGGGGAGCTTGAGCACCACCCTGTCGCCCGAGGGACGATGGACCGCGCGGCACACGCGGGTCTCGGCCCCTTCGTGCAGCACCTCCCCCACAGCGTAGTCTCTCAGATCCATCCCGGTTAAGCTCCTCTTCAAGCCCGGCGGAGAGGCCGGGGAACGACGGATTCATCCGGTCTTCAGGGCTCGCCCTCGCCCCGGCGACGACCGCGCGTCCGCAGCGCGTGCTCCACGCCCGACTGCAGGGTGCCCTTCGTCACGAGGCAATCGAGGTGCAGGTCGAGCCCCACGAGCGTCTGCGCCACCTCGGCGCGGATGCCCGTGACGATCGTGCTCGTGCCGAGCAGGGAGAGCCCCATCGCCGCCTGGACGAGCATGCGCGCGACCGTCTCATCCACCGCCCTGACACCGGTGATGTCGATGATGAGATGGTCCGCCCCGCGCTCGCTCGCTCCGTACAGCGCTGTCTGGATGGCTTGCCTGGCACGCTCGACGTCCACCGCGCCGACGAGGGGCATCACGAGGACGCCATCGATGATTGGAATGAGCGGCGCGGCGAGCTCGAGGAGCCGCTCCCGCTGGGCCGCGATGACCTGCTCCTGCAGCGCGGCCCTGGCCGCTTCGGCGCGCTCGTTCTGCGTCAGCTGATGCGAGAGCTGCGCGTTCGCGTCGCGCAGCCTCTGCGCGGCCTCCGCCAGCGCCTCCTCGGCCCTGACGCGCTCCCGGACCTCGTCCGAGAGCCTCGCATTCTGCTCCTCGAGAGCCCGCGTCGCGCGCCGGAGCGAGACCTGGGTGTGCACCCGCGCCAGCAGCTCGGTCTTCTCGAACGGCTTGGTCACGTAGTCCACAGCGCCCACGCGAAAGCCCTGGAGCCTGAACTTCGCCTCGGCGAGCGCCGTCATGAAGATGACGGGGATGCTCCGCGTCGCCGCGTCGGCCTTGAGCCGCCGGCACGCCTCGAACCCGCTGAGGCCGGGCATCAGCGCGTCGAGCAAGATGAGGTCCGGCTGGGACCGGCCGGCGAGCTCGATCGCCTCCTCGCCGTCGCGCGCGACGGCGACCTCCAGTCCATCCGACATGAGCGCGTCCGACAGCACATTCAGGTTGTCCGCGCTGTCGTCCACGATGAGGACGAGCCCAGACGGCGGCGTTTCTTGCTCTTGCATCGATCTCTGCCGGTCTCGGTACGCCTGAACGGGCCTCCCGCGCCCGGTCGGCATGTCTCGCCGGACAGCGAGCGAACAGACACATGCACTGTGAGCAGTGCGGCTCTGCCGCAGAGGACATTCCCCCTGACGTTTTCCTCTCGTACCACGGGACGATCGGCTTTCACATGTGTTTTGTGGACGGAAGAGGAGGGTGGGCTGCGCCACACGGGTCGTCGATGACTACCCCCTTCGTGTCATCGGCGTCGCCCTGAAGAAGCGACCCGACCCAGGTTCGGGCGGGGCGACCACGTACGGCTGGCTGCTACCCCGACCCGGATCGGGGCGCTTCGACGCGCCGGCCGTTCATGGTGCGATGCGGCGGGCCTCGTAGATGTCGGTCCCGCCGCTCCGCTCCGAGGAGAAGAACAGGATGGACCCGTCCGGCGACAGGTAAGGATCGTTCTCGCGCGCCTCCGGTACGTTCACCTCGTCGAGCGCCTGCGGCGGCTCGAAGGCGTCGTTCGTTCCCGGGCGTCGTGCCCAGAACAGGTCGTCGCCCGAACGGAACAGGAGCTGCCGGCCGTCATCGAACAGGAACGGCGCCAGCTGGTCGCCCGCGTCGTTCAGCTCGGCCAGCGGAACGAACTCGCCCCAGTCGTCCTCCGGGCGCTCGCGGGACGCGATGGCGAGGTCCCAGCCCTGGGTTTCAGGCCCGTTCAGGCCGACCACGGCGCGGAGCTCGGGCAGATCGACGTGAGGGTTCATCGCCTGCGTGCCATCGTCGCGGCCGGGGTTGAGCGCGTCGACGAAGGAGGGGTCGCCCCAGGGGTCGCCCCGGCTCGCGCGCTCGGACATCCAGATGCCTGATTGTTGCTCGCTCTTGCGGAAGAACCACATCCTGAGCCCGTCATTCGAGATGGCAGGCGTGTCGTCGTCGTCCGCGCTGTTGAGCTTCTCGGCGAGCTCGACGGTCGGTGTCTCCCAGGGTGAGCCCAGGTCCGCTCGGCGCGAGACCCAGATATCCTGGCTCGCGCCGCGCTCGGACATGAAGTGGATCTCGAGCAGATCGCCTGTGAGGGTCGGGTCTTCGTCCCTGGCGGTGTCGTCGTTGAGCGTGGCGACCTCCTGCGGTGCTGTGAACCGCGGCCGCTCCGGCGCGAACGCGCCGATCACGACGCGCTGATCCTCGCACGCGACCGCGCCGAACGCGAGCGCCAGCCCCGAGGACGCGCTGAGCCAGCGGGAACGCCACGCCGGGGCGGTCCATTCGAGCAGACCGGCGGAGGGGGTAGGCCGAGCAGATCGCTGTTCAGACATGGACAAGCCGGAACCTCCAGGGTCGATGAGCAGGGGATGAATGCGCGCGCGCATCTCGGCATCTAGCACATCGTGGCCTACGCTCCCCGCGTCCAGCACCAGGGGAGCGTTCGGATACCAGTTGCCTGTCAACGAAAGATGGAGCGCATGGGATACAGAGGCACCGGAGCGTGGCAGGGGTTCAGAGAAGCCGCGATGCTGGCGATGTCGCTGGCCATCGGCTGCACGAGCGGAGGTGGCAGCGGCGGGGGGCAGGGAGGCGGCGGGGGAGAGCCGGCGACCGGCGGCGGGGGGCAGGGAGGCGGCGGGGGGGAGGCGGCGACCGGGGGAGGCGGGCAGGGAGGCGGCGGAGGGGAGCCGGCGACCGGGGGAGGCGGGCAGGGGGGCGGCGGAGGAGAGCCGGCGACCGGGGGAGGCGGGCAGGGAGGCGGCACAGATGTTTGCGTGCCGGGATCGCAGCTGAGCTGCTATTCGGGGCCCCCGGGGACGCAAGGGGTAGGACTCTGCACCTCCGGCGCTCAGCCGTGGACAGCGCCGGCAACGTCGTCGTGGCCATGGCGCACGCCTCGGGCGTAGGGCTATGTCCCTGCGACTTCTACTTCGACGTCCAGAAGCGAGACCCTGCGGGCACCATTCTCTGGCGCAAGCTCCTGTCCGGATCCGAATCGCACTTCTCGGATGACGGCGGCGAGGCAAAGGATGTCGCCGTCGACCCCGAGGACAACATCCTGGTCGTGGGCCGCAGCCTGGGAAACCTCGATCTCGGCGGTGGGCCCATCGCTCCTGAAACGCACTTCGTGGTGAAGCTGAGCCCGTCCGGCGATTACATCTGGCACCGGGAGTCCCCGAGCGACGCCGTGGTCACGGACTCCGCCGGGAACGTCATCGCCCTGGGAGGGCAGTCCCTCGCCAAGTTCGATGCTTCCGGCGCGGAGCTCTGGCGTCGCACGTCCACGGACACGCTCGCCACGATACACGGCCTGACGAGCTATCGTGACGACCAGCTCGCGCTGGTCGGCGAGTTCACGGGTACAGCCGACTTCGGCACCGGCCCGCTCACCGCGGCGGGCGGCAGGGACGGCTTCGTCGCGGTCTTCGCTCCCTGACGCCCGCCATCGCGCGTGCGTCAGGGGTGAGGGCCGCCGGTGTCCGCGAGCTTCCTCCACGCCCGGCCGGCGCTCGCCGCGCTACACCACCCGGCGCGGCCCCGCCAACCTGGGTCGGGTCACGGCCAACCTGGGTCGGGTCGCGGCCAACCTGGTGGTCGCGGCCAACCTGGGTGGGGTCGCGGCCAACCTGGGTGGGGTCGCGGCCAACCTGGGTCGGGTCACGGCCAACCTGGGTCGGGTCGCGGCCAACCTGGGTGGGTCGCGGCCAACCTGGGTCGGGTCGCGGCCAACCTGGGTCGGGTCGCGGCCAACCTGGGTCGGGTCGCGGCCAACCTGGGTCGGGTCGCGGCCAACCTGGGTCGGGTCGCGGCCAACCTGGGTCGGGTCGCCGCCGGCCAACCTGGGTCGGGTCGCGACCTGGGTCGAAGCTGGCGACCGGCGATCGTCGCGCATCCCGAGAAATCGTGGACATCGAGCGCGCGCCGAGGGGCCCTCTCCAGGCAGACCCGACGCCGGCCGGGAGGGTGAGCGAAGGGGCGCGCTTCGCGGCGAAGTAGGTTAGAGTGCGCGCCATGCCTGATTTTGCCAAGCTCGCCGCCGCGTGCACGATGGCCCGCGGCCTCGCCATGGACGCCGTCCACGCCTGCTCGTCCGGTCATCTCGGCCTGCCGCTCGGTGCCGCCGAGGTCGGAGCCGCTCTCTATGGCGACCTCCTCCGCCACGATCCGAGCGAACCGCACTGGTTGAACCGCGATCGCTTCATCCTGTCCGCCGGCCACGGGAGCATGTTCCTGTACAGTTGGCTGCACCTCTCGGGCTACCCGGTGTCCATCGACGACATCCGCCGCTTCCGGCAGTGGGAGTCGAAGACGCCCGGCCACCCGGAGTACCACTACACCGAGGGTGTCGAGGCGACGACGGGCCCGCTCGGCCAGGGCGTGGGCAACGCGGTGGGGCACGCGGTGGCCGCCAAGATGCTGGCCGCCCGCTACAACACGCAGGAGCACACGATCTTCGATCTGAACGTCTACTGCCTCGCCGGCGACGGCTGCCTCCAGGAGGGCGTGGCCGCCGAGGCGGCCTCCTTCGCGGGCCACTTCAAGCTCGACAACCTGGTCCTCATCTACGACGCCAACGACGTCACCCTCGACGCGATGGCCGCGAAGACCCAGAGCGAGGACACGGCCAAGCGCTTCGAGGCCTACGGCTTCGAGGTGCTCCACGTCGAGCAGGGCAACGATCTGGAGGCGGTCCACCGGGTGCTCAGCCAGGCGCGGGCGTCGAAGAGCGGAAAGCCCAGGTTCGTCGTGGTCCACACCCTGATCGGCAAGGGGATCCCCGAGGTCGCCGGCACGCAGAAGGCGCACGGCGAGGGCGGCGCCAAGTTCGTGGATCAGGCGCGCAAGAGCCTGGGGCTGCCCCCGGAGCACTTCTATGTGAGCGAGGAGGTCAAGCAGTTCTTCGCGAAGCGCAAGGAAGCGCTCAGCAAGGGGCGCGGCGCGTGGGAGGCGACGTTCCAGGCGTGGCGCGCGAAGAACCCGGAGCTCGCCCGGCAGCTCGACGAGGGCACCTCGAGGAAGGTGCCTGCGGATCTTGACGCGCGCGTGCCCGCCTTCGCCGCCGGCACCAAGGTCGCCACGCGCAAGGCCGGCGAGACGGTGCTGCAGGCCGTCGCCGAGGCGGTGCCGGCGCTCATCGGGTCGAGCGCGGATCTCTACGGCTCGACGTTCAACTACATCGCGTCGAGCACCGACTTCGATCCGGAGCACCCGGGCGGCCGGAACATCCGCGCCGGCATCCGCGAGCACGGCATGGGCGCGATCATGAACGGCATCGCCTACCACGGCGGCCTGCGCCCGAGCGGCGCGACGTTCCTCGTGTTCGCCGACTACCTGCGGCCGAGCATCCGCCTGGCGGCGCTGTCGCACCTGCCGGTCATCTACGTCTTCACGCACGACTCGGTGGGCGTGGGCGAGGACGGGCCGACGCACCAGCCCGTGGAGACCGTCGCCGGGCTGCGCGCCATCGTCGATCTGGACGTCATCCGGCCGGCGGACGCCGAGGAGACGGCCGGCGCATGGATCTCCGCGCTGGAGCGCACCGACGGCCCGACGGTCCTCGCGCTCACGAGGCAGGCCGTCCCGATGCTGCCGGGCGACGCCGCCGCGAAGCGCGAGGGCGTGCGGCGCGGCGCTTACGTCCTCGTCAAGGAGACGGCGGCGCTCGAGACGATCCTGATCGCGACGGGCAGCGAGGTGCAGCACGCCGTCGAGGCCGCGAAGCGGCTCGGCCCCGGCGTCCGCGTCGTGTCGATGCCCTGCGTCGAGCGGTTCGCGCGACAGGACCGCGGCTACCATGAGGCCGTGCTGCCCGCCGCGTGTGCGCGGCGCGTGTCCCTCGAGGCCGGCGTCACCTTCGGCTGGCACCGGTGGGTCGGCTCCAAGGGGCTCGCCCTCGGGATCGATCGCTACGGCACGAGCGCTCCCGGCGACATCGTGCTGGACCGGCTGGGCATGAATCCGCAGGCGATCGTGCAGGCGGTGCAGGAGCTCGTGCCCTGAGCCTCTGAGGAGAGGATCCGCGCGGGCTGCCGCATCGCCCGCGCCGGTTGTCCTCCCGCGTCTTTCGTCTCCCGTCTCCCGTCTCGATCTCCCCTCTTTCGTGCGCATGCGCGTGCGCGTGCTCCTCCTATCGCTGGACGCCGCCCGCCGCGGAGCTAAAAGCCGCCCGTGCCGTCGGGCGACCTGATCTCACAGCTCCTTGCCCTCTTCGCGGTGCTCGGGGTCGGCGTGCTGCTGCGCGCGCTCGGCCGCGGCGGCCAGGCGGACGCCGCCGTCCTCCACCGGCTGGTCATCGACGTCACAACGCCCGCGCTGATCGTCTCCGTGCTGCGCCGCTCGGGCCTCGGCCACGGCGCCTGGGGCGCGGTCGCCGCCTCGTCGATCGCGCTCTTCGCGTGCGCCCTCGCGGGCGTCGCGGTCGCGCGCGCGCTCGGGCTGCCGCGCGCCGCGCAGGGCGCCGCCGGCGTCGTCGGCAGCTTCTCCAACACCGGCTTTCTCGGCGTCCCCGTCGTGCTGGCCCTCTACGGCCACGCCGGCGGCGCGGCGGGGACGGCGATCCTCGTCGACAGCATCGTCACGACGCTGCTGCTCTGGACGTTCGGCGTGGCGCTCGTCGCGCGCATGGGCAGAGGCGGCGGCGTGGACGCGCGGAGCCTGCTCACGGTGCTCCTGCAACCCAACGTGCTGTCGATCGCCGTCGGCCTCGCGCTCCACGCCCTGCCGATCCCGCTGCCGGTGTGGGTGGAGCGCGCGCTCGACGCGCTCGGCAGCGCGACCCCGACGCTCGTGTTCCTCGCGCTCGGCCTGAGCCTCGACCTGCGCTCCCTCCGCGGCCGCGTGCGGCCGCTCGCGGCCGTCGCCGCGGTGAAGCTGCTCCTGTCCCCCGCCGTCGCGCTCGGCGCCGCGCTCGCGCTCGGCCTGAAGCGCCCCGTGTCGGAGGTGGCGGTGCTGCAGTCCGCCATGCCGACCTCGATGGTGTCCGTGATCGTCGCCGCGCGGTACGGCTGCGACGGCGAGTTCGCCGCGGCCACCGCGGTCGTGACGACGATCGCGGCGCTGGCGACCCTGCCGGTCGTGATCGAGGTGCTGCGCCGGCTCCTCTCGTGACGCCGAAGAACGCGCGCAGCCGCGGCCGAGCGCGGATGGATTCAGGCCGCGCCCGGCGCGCTCACGCCCCGACCTGATAGACGCGCTGGTAGCCCGCCTCCACGTCGGTGATCGTCACCTCGACGATGCCGTGCGAGGTGATCGCGTACTGCTCCTCGATCAGCGGCCCCTCGTCGCTCACGCGCTGCACGGGCACGGCGGCGAGCTCGGCGGCGCGGTCGCGGAGGCGCCGGTCGAAGGGGAAGACGACCTCGTTGAACGCCGTGATGTCGCCGTGGGGCACGCCGAGCCGGTCGAGCGCGGCGCACTCGACGAACCGGTAGCGACCGACGTTGTGCGCCGCCCGGTACACGCGGCGCGAGACCACCGGCGCCTCGTGGCTCGACGGGATGCGCGCCTCCCGGTCGAAGATCGGATCGAACACCACCTCGTCCCCGCCGCCGCTCTCCCGGAAGACCCCGAAGTGGCGCGAGAGCCGGTCGGACAGCTCGAAGCCCGCGTCCTCGTCGACGGCGATGGCGAGGCCCATCGCGATCGCCGCCGAAGGGTAGGGGGAGCGATGGACGCGGCGCCCGAAGCGCTCGCGCAGCGTCCGCGCGACGACGGGCAACGAGCTCGCGCCGCCGACGACGTAGATCCCCGCGATGTCGGCCAGCGCCTCGCCCGCGCCGGCGTCGAGGCGCGCGATCACCGGCTGCATCGCGGTGATCGTCTCCTCCACGAGCGGCACGCACCGGTCGTAGAAGTCGGAGGCCGAGATCGTCACCTCGTGGGCAGGCGAAAGGTCGCCGAGGCACGCCTCCAGGTCGATCACGATCCGCCGGGAGTTCGGGTTGAGCCGCTCCTTCGCCTCGCGGCACTGGTCCGCGAGCGCCGCGAGCGCGCGCGCCGGCAGCTCCTCGCGCTCGAGCTTGGCCGCGGCGAGCGCCATCGAGGCCAGCACGGCGTCGAAGTCGTCGCCGCCAAGGTGGTTCAGCCCCGCGGTCGTCACGGCGTCGTGGCTGCGCCCGGTCATGTGGACGAGCGACGCGTCGAAGGTGCCGCCCCCGAGGTCGTAGACGACGATGTGCTCGCGCTTCGACGTGATGGTGCTGCGGTAGCGGTGCGTGTACTCGAAGCCGGCGGCCGAGGGCTCGTTCAGGAGCGCGATGACCTCGAAGCCGGCGCGGCGGAAGGCGTCGAGCGTCACGAAGCGCTGCGTCCCGTGCGCGTTCGCCGGGGTCGCGACGACGCAGATGAGGCGCGCGTCGTCGTCCTTCTTCTTCGGCCGGTTCGACCGGTGCAGCACGGCGTCGCGGAGCGACCTGAGGAACAGGGTCAGGAGGTCGAGCACCCGGAGCTTGGTCCCGCCGATCTCGACCTCGACGTCGGGCGACGCGCGCGGGCCCGAGAGCACGCGCTTGAACGAGCGGAGGACGGTCCACTCCGGGTCCGAGGCGACGGCGAGGGCGTCGAAGCCGAACCGGAGCTCCCCCTGCCGCTCGGCCGCCACGGAGGGGTAGAAGTCCACGGGGTCCCCCGCCGCATCCTGGAAGCTGATGACGGGGTAGTTCCCGCGGTCGCAGCACGCGACCACGGTCCGCGTGGTTCCAAAATCGATCCCGAGGCGCACGGTGGGGGGTTCCTCCGGCCCGCATGCTGCCACATCGGACCGCCCGAGGTGAAACTCCGCGGCGATGGGCTGCCGGAGATCTCGAGGTGCGGATGACGCCGGCCGCGAACGACGAAGTCGTTTGTTGTTTTGTTGTTAAATCATCACCCCAGAAAAAACGAGCGCGGGCGCCGGCCAGGCGTCACGGGCGGGAAGGCTGGATCGTCGTAAAGGTGGAGGGGCCCGCGGGCCCGTGGCAAGGAGAACCACCGTGAGCGACAAATCCGCTGTGAAATACGAGCAGGCGATCCCGGACGTGCTGCAGGCGCTGGCCGGTGTGCACGAGGTGATGAACCGGCACGGCTTCGACAGGAAGATCATCCACCTCGTGCAGCTGCGCGCGTCGCAGATCAACCAGTGCGCCTTCTGCGTGAAGATGCACACGAGGGAGGCGCGGCAGGACGGCGAGACGAACGACCGGCTGGACCGGGTGGTCGTGTGGGAGCACGTCAGCGATTTCAGCGAGCGCGAGCGGGCCGCGCTCGCCTGGACCGAGGCGCTGACCGTCCTCGACCGGCGGACCGACTATGCGGCCCTCCGCGCGCGGCTGCGGGAGCACTTCTCGGAGGAGGAGATCGGCGTCCTGACCTCCGCTGTCGCCATGATCAACCTGTGGAACCGCCTCCAGGTGTCGAAGCACTGAGATGGCGCAAGAGGAGGACGACGTCTCGGCGTTCGAGGCGACGAGGCCGATGCTCCTCGGCCTCGCCTACCGCATCCTCGGCTCGCGCGCGGAGGCCGAGGACGCGGTGCAAGACACGTACCTGAAATGGCAGAACGCCGACAGGAGCGCGATCGAGAACCCGGGTTCGTGGCTCACGACCCTCTGCACGCGCCGGTGCATCGATCTCCTGCGGGCCGCCCGCAACGCCAGGGTCGACTACGTGGGAGCGTGGCTGCCAGAGCCCATCCACGCGCCGACCGACGCGCCGACCGAGGTTGAGCCGAGCGAGCGGCTGTCGCTGGCGGCGTCGCTCCAGACGGCGTTTCTGCTGGTGCTCGAGCGCCTCACCCCGAAAGAGCGGGCGGCGTACCTGCTCCACGAGGTCTTCGACGTCTCCTACCCGGAGATCGCGGCGACGCTCGGCATCCAGGAGACCACGTGCCGCAAGCTGGTCTCGCGGGCGCGCGCCAACGTGGGTCAGTCGAAGGTGCGGTACATCACCCCGCTGCACCGGCAGGAGCAGCTGCTCGCCGCCTTCCAGACGGCCGTGGCGAGCGGCGGCACGGAGCACCTGTCGGCGCTGCTCTCGGACGAGATCGAGCTCTGCGCCGACGGGGGTGGCAAGGTGTCCAGCCTCCTTGAAGTCCTGCAGGGGAAGGCCGAGGTGCTCGATTTCATCGGTCGCGCGCTGCACGCGTACTGGGGCGACTATGCGTGGGAGGCGACGGACATCAACGGGGGCCGGGGCGTCGTCCTGTGGAAGGACGGCGCGGCCGCGGCCTGCGTGTCCTTCGCCTACGACGAGGACGGCGCGGCGACGAACATCTATATCGTGCGCAACCCCGACAAGCTCGCTCGCCTGGGCGGGGACGGCGGAGGTGGGCAGGGGGGTGGGCGCGAGGCGCGGTGACCGGGCGGATCGCGCCTGGGCGAGCGGCGCGCCAGCGCTGTCGGCGTCACGCCGAGGACGCGGCGCATGCACCGACCTACCGCCTGCTGGAGGCGACCGAGGTTGCCGCCGCCCTAGGTTGCCGCCGCCCTCGCCGGCAAGGTCGCCCTCGCCGGCAAGGTGGTCGTTCAGCTGAGCACGGGGACCCCACACGACGCGCGCCACAGCGAGGCGTGGGCGAAGGAGCGAGGCGTCGATTACCTCGACGGCGCCATCCTGGCCGTCCCGAGCCAGATGGGAAAGCCCGAGAGCAGCATCATCGTCTCAGCATCATCGTCTCGGGTTCGGCCACGGCATTCCAGAAGAGCAAGACGCTCCTCGAGCGCATGGCCGGCACCGTGTCGTACCTCGGCGAGAAGGTGGGCTCGGCGTCGGCCCTGGACCTGGCCTTCATCTCGTTCGTCTTCGCGGCGCTGATCGGCTTCTATCACGGCGCTCGCATCTGCGAGGCCGAGGGCCTGCGCGTGGGCGACTTCGGTTCCATGCCCGCCGACGTCGCTCCGGCCGTCGGCGCGATGAGCAAGCAGGACGGCCACGCCCTCCAGGCCAGGAGGTACGTGAGCGCCGAGAGCTCGGTGGAGATGTGCGCGCGAGGCGCCGAGATCGTCCTGCGGCAGGCCCGGGAGGCGAGGATCGACGTGGTGATTCCGGCGTTCGCCACGGGGCTCTTCCGGAAAGGAGTGGCGGCAGGGGCGCCAAGTCTCCGGGCGCGCTCATCAAGGTGCTGCGCGAGGGTGCTGCGCGAGGGTGCTGCGCGAGAAAACCTGAGTTGATGAAAGGACTGGTTGTGAAGAGGTATTCAGGGAAGAAAGCGGTCGTCACCGGCGGGACCCACGGCATGGCGCTCACTACGGTCAAGGCGCTCCCGGTCAAGGCGCTCCTCGACGGAGGCGCCGAGGTGCTGCTCACCGGTCGGAACGAGAGGAACCTGGAGGCGGCGCGGCGCGAGCTCGGCCCGGAGGCGCATGTCGTGCGATCGGATACGGGGAGCATGGCGGACGTCGACGCGCTCTCCGTGACCGTGAAAGAGACGCGGTATCAATCAATACAAAGGGCGCGTTCTTCACAGTGCAGCGGCAGGTCCCGCTGATCCGGGACGGCGCGGCCATCGTGTTCACGACCTCGATCGGCAACGAGGGCGGCAGCCCCGAAGGCGGCAGCCCCGGGATGAGCGTCTACGCCGGATCGAAGACGGCTCTGCGGGCGTTCGCGCAGGTCTTCTCGGCAGAGCTCCTGCCGAGGCAGATCCGCGTGAACGCGGTGAGCCCCGGGTTCGGTGAGCCCCGGGTTCATCAAGACGCCAACCATGGGCATCGCGGGGGGCCTCCGCGGAGGCGCTGGCGGCCTTCGAGCAGGAGGGGTCACCCCCATGAAGCGCATCGGCACGTTCGAGGAGGTGGCCCGCGCCGTGCTGTTCCTTGCCTTCGAGGCGACCTTCACCACGGGCGTCGAGCTGCCCGTCGACGGCGGTCTGGGCCAGGGCATCGTCGCGCCCCACGCCTAGCCCGGCCCGTCTTGCTGTCGCGCCCTCGCGCGGGGTGCTATCCCGTGAGCACCACCTCATTGACGTTGGCGCCGTGAAACGTGCGCATCCACCACGTCCCCACCGGGAACAGGACGCTGCGCACGCCAGCTCGCCATCGTTCGAGCGCAGAATGGTACGACGCACGAAACGCACGTACAGCGGTAGCAGCGGTTTGCCACGAGTCACCCTGGTCACGGCCAACGGCGAATGTCGGATTGCGCCCGCCCAATTCCTCGGAGCTCGTGGCTCGCTCGTAGGGGGAGACCCTGCTGACTCGCTCGGCGCCCAAGAAGCGGAGCCCTTGCCGCTCCGCCTCCGCATGGGCCTGCGCTTCCAGGCGCTCGAGTTCGGCAGCGATCTGATGGCGAAGGCTCCCCGCGTTCTCCTGTTCGATGCCCGGCGGCAGCGCCAGCGGCAGCGTCGCTTCCTCGACCCACTGTGGATTCTCCGGATCGAGATACACCGAGGGACGTGTCGCGCGCAGCACGCCACAGCCTAGCTCGCCCACATCCACCTTGACGCCCGGCCATTCCCTCGCATGGCGGACCAGACCAGCGGCCACTGGGTTCGCGAGCACGTAGGCGATCTTCTCCACCACCGCAGCCGGCGTCAGCAGCCGTACCACGCTCGTGGCCTCGTGGTCCCATACTGGCCCTTCCCACTTGCGCAGCACCTTCGTGCCCAGCGCGACGAGGCGGTGGAAGAGCTGCAAGAAGCGCGGCAATACGCCGTGCACATCGGTCACCACGAGGTGCAGGTGCGTCGACATCGCGCAAAGAGCGTGAACCTCGACGCCGTAGCGGCGCGCTGAGACAGCGAGGGCGTAGACCAACAGCTGGTTCATGGCCACATCGGGGCGCAACAGGAAGTGACGGCGCAGGACGCGACGGGTGAGCAGGTAAGTGGCGCCGGGGGCGATCTCGCGAGGCTGGCTCATGGCCGGAGCGCAGAGACAAACGCCGCGCCGTGAGTCGGTGTGAATCATTTCAAGGGTTTGCTCCGCTCACAGGGTGGCGGCGGGGGATTCCGCCAGTTTCCGCCACCCTGGGTCGGCGCGGCGGCGGCGGCGGCGCGGGCACCGGCGGCGGCTGCGTCGTGGAGACGCCCGCCGAGGACCCGGCGCCGCCCGTCAACGCCACGCCGTTGGTCTTCCCTCCGGATGCGCCCTACGAGCAGCGCCCCCGTGGCGCGCGGGCTCGTGCACCGGCTGGTCGCAGGTCCCGCCCGTCTACGATTACCCCGCTCCTGCCATCTCGGACGAAAGCCCGTGGATCGTCAGCGGCCAGTACCTGAGCTCCTCGCACGTCCTGCATCTCACGCGCTGCGGCTGGACGATGACGGGCTTCGGACCGCACCTGTCGCTCTACAACGTCGCTGCCGGGACGGACTGGGTTATGATCTCCACCAGCGACAGCACCCAGCTCCCGTACCGCCGCGGCGGGACCTGGTACAACATCGCTGATCCGGAGCCCGGGGCCGGCGCCGGCCGTGTCCACAACGTCGGTGGGACCCTGGCGACCTGGGTCGGGGTGGCGGGCGGTTCCCAACCTGGGTCGGGCGGTTCCCAACCTGGGTCGGGGTGCTGGCGGGGTCGGGGTGCTGGCGGGCGGTCCCAACCTGGGTCGGGGTGCTGTTGCTGTTGCTGGTTCCAACCTGGGTCGGGTTGTGTGTGCCACTACGACACCGGCGTCCGGCACTGGGACGGTTCACGCTGGCGAGAGCTCTCCGGCCCGGCGCCGCAGCGCTACGCCGCGATCGCGGGGAGCGGGACCGAGGTGTTCGTATCCGGCGCCGAGGAGCTTTACCTGGTCTCGGGCGATTCGCTCGCTCGTACAGCAGCCCGCGCCGGACTGCGGAGACGGCGCCGTCGTCACATCCTACGCCGACCTGGCGGCCGGGGGCGGGACGCTGGCCCTCAGCGTGAAATGCCGCGCCGCAAGCTCGGACACGTTGACGTTCCGGGTCTTCCTCCGGAGCGGCGGCGCGTGGGTCGCGACGCCCGCGCTCCCGGAGCCGTTCCCGTTGCAACCGCCCACGAACGACGCCACGGCGGGCGTCGTCTATGCCAGCGCGGCCGACGGGCAGATCCAGCGGCTCGATCCGACCGGCTGGACATCGCTCGTGGAATCACCCGCGCCGCCGCGCCGATGTGGAGGTCGTTCGCGGGCCGCACGCGCGACGAGCTCTACGCCATCGGCGACGGCGTCGCCCGACTCCCGGCGGACGGCCTCATGTGGGCGCCGGTCGCCGGCTCCGAGGCCATCCGCGGCCGCTCGGCGTGGCAGGCGCCGGACGGCGCGCTCTTCGTCGTCGCGATGGACGCCGGCGTGAGCTCGGTCTGGCGACATGACGGCGCGGCATGGACGCGCGACCTGTCGCTGCCGGCCGCGTCGACCTCGAACCTCGTGGGGCGATCGTCGTCCGAGGTCTACGTCGCGCTGGACAACACCCTCCACCGCTGGGACGGCGCCGCGTGGTCGTCGCTCGGCGCGTCGCCGTGCGACGGGCGGGATCCGATCATGGCGCGCCTCGCGCTCGCGGGCGCGCAGGCCGTGGTCGCGCTGTGCGACAGGCACGCGCTGGACGACTCCCGGGGACCGTCATTCGTGGAATGGGACGGCGCCGCGTGGTCCGAGTCGCCCGCGACCGGAGACTCCCTCGCGCAGATCGGCCCGCCCGACGCGCTGGAGGCCTACGCGTGGGAGAAGGCGCGGGGACTGGGCGTGTACCGCGTGCGCGATGACCTCGGCTGGGGGCTCGGCGCCTTACCTCCCACGACGCACATCGAGGATCTCGCGGGCATGCCCGGGCGGCTCGTCGCGAGCGCCTCCTTGCACAACGCAGAGCCGTTCGACCAGTCCCTCGGCCGGACGGACGGCACCTCGTGGACCCGCAACCACGACTGGATGCATTTCTCGTCGAACGGCGAGACGGAGCTCCCTTCCGGGCTCTGGAGCGACGGCCGCTGGGTGGCCACCACGGTCAACGTGGGTGCGCGGAGCAGCCACCACGGCGGTCTGGCGAACGCCGCCGTCCTGTGCGATCTCGGGCCGTAGGCTCGAGCGCCCGTCACCGCGGGAGCTCGCGGCGCTGGCCTGCGCAGGACCGGCGACGCCGCGTGGGCCGCGGCGCTACTTCTTCTCTTCGGCCTTCTCGCCCTTGGCGTCGCCGGCGTTCTCCCTGATGGAGGGCGGCGGGTCCGACTGGACCGTCTTCGCGTCGCCGGGTTCGAGCGTCACCATCATCGTGCGGTTGCCGCGCTCCGGATCCACGAAGGTCACCTCGTGCGTGCCGGGCGCGACCTTGCGCCCCGAGATCGGCGTCGCCCCGATCGGCTTGCCGTCGAGCAGGATCTCGGTGGGCTGCGCCGAGACGACGTCGAGCATCGGCGCGTCGTCGAGCGGCGGCTCGGGCTCGGGCTCGGGTGCGGTGACGGCCGGCGGAGGCGTGGGCTCGACCGGCGGCGGCGGGCTCGCGGCCCCGCCGCAGCCGGCGAGCGCGATGACGAGAAGGGGAGCGGCGACACGGACCATGCGCCGGAGGCTAGACACGAATCACGCGCGGGGGAATGGCCCGGCGCTGGCACCACGCGCGCGCCGCGCTCGCGCGGTGCCAGCGCCGGGGAGCCGGGCGTTGCGCTGCCCGACCAGCCCAGGTACTCCTGGTCGCCATGTCGACCGTGGCGATCTGCGGAACGGGGAACCAGCGACAGCCGACGGAGCACGTCTACTACTCGTCGACGAAGAGCCTCTGCAAGACCTGCAAACAGGCCGTCGACGCCAAGATCCAGTTTTCTGGTGGGGCGGTATATTTCGACAAGTTCTGCCCTGAGCACGGCCACCAGCGGGTGCTCGTCGCCTCCAGCGTCGACTGGTACCTCGACGCGCTCTCCTTCCTTGCGCCGCACACGCCGCCGCGCGGCGAGATCCGCGCCGTGCGGAGCGGCTGTCCCTTCGACTGCGGCCCGTGCGCCTCGCACCAGCAGAAGGTGTACATGCCCGTCGTCCCCATCACGTCGGCGTGCAACCTCGATTGCCCCATCTGCTACACGGTCAACAAGAACGAGGGGGCGCACCAGATGAGCGAGGGCGAGTTCGCCGCGATCCTCGGCCACCTCCGCGCCCAGCACGACGAGCTCGACATCATCAACTTCACGGGCGGCGAGCCCACCATGCACCCCGAGCTCCCGAAGCTCCTCCGCATGGCGTCCGAGGCGGGGATCCGCCGCCTCACCATCTCGACCAACGGGCTCAAGCTCCGGAACGAGGCCTACGTCCGCGAGCTCGCCGCCCTCGACGCGCGCATCGTGCTCTCGCTCGACACCTTCGACCCCGAGATCGACCAGCGGATGCTCGGGGCCAACACCGTGCGGGCCAAGCTCGAGGCGCTCGAGCTCCTCGAGAAGCACGACGTCACGACGACGCTCCTGCCCGCGATCGCGGCCGGCCTGAACGACAAGGACCTCGGCAAGCTCTTCGACCTGATGATGCGCAAGCCGAACATCGTCTCGCTCGAGCTCCACACGCTCACGTTCACGGGCCAGGGCGGCGCCGGGTTCGACCGCGCCGCGCGCATCACCACGCCCGATCTCCACCGGCTCCTCGAGGAGCACACAGGCGGCGCCATCGCCGCGCGCGACTTCGTCCCTTCGCCGCTCGCCCACCCGCACTGCTACTCGATCTGCTACCTGCTCGTGCTCGACGGCGGCGGCGTCGCCCCGTTCGCGCGCTTCATGGGCCGGGACAAGCTCTTCGAGCTGCTCGGCGACTCCCTCTATATCCAGCCCCGCGAGCCCATCGAAGAGGCGCTCCGGACCGCGATGGACGAGCTCTGGGCCGATCCGGACAGGCTGCCTGAGAGCGAGGCGCTGCTCCGCACGCTGAAGCGCCTGCTCCGCGAGATGTTCCCCCCGGGCAAGCCGCTTCCCCTCGAACAGCGGCAGAAGCTCGCCGAGCGCGCGACAAAGGCGATCTACATCCATTCCCACATGGACGAGGAGAGCTTCGACGTCGCCCGCGTCATGAAGTGCAGTATCGGCGTCCCCGATGTCGACGGCAGCAACATCCCGACGTGCTCGTACAACGTCCTCTACCGCGAGAACGACGCGCGCTTCGCCGATCCCGACATGCTCGCTCGCATGGGGCGGACCGAGCCGCACCCGCTCCTCGCGCCCGCGCCCCCCGCGAACAGGCGCTCTCTCCCGCTCCTCAAGGTGCCGTCATGACCGCGAAGCTCCCCCTCGTCGACCGGAAGTTCACGTTCACCCCGAGCGCGAAGGACCGCGAGGTCTTCCACTCCTTCTCGCGGGGGCTGTGCCCCCAGTGCAAGAAGGCCGTCGACGGCGTGAGGCTCCTCCGCAACGGCAAGGTGTACCTCCGCAAGCAGTGCCCGGCGCACGGGCAGAGCGAGGCGCTCATCTCCGGCGACGCCGACTGGTTCCTGAGGTCCCTCACCTACGTCAAGGAGGGCTCCAGGCCGATCGAGTACTCGACCTCGGTCGAGCGCGGCTGCCCGGACGATTGCGGCCTTTGCCCGGATCACGAGCAGCACTCGTGCCTCCCGATCATCGAGATCACGAACCATTGCAACCTCGAGTGTCCGATCTGCATCGTGCAGAACCGGCACAACTACACCATGACGCGCGAGGAGTTCGGGCGCGTGCTCGACGGCATCGTGGCCAAGGAGGGGACGCTCGAGACGATCAACCTCTCCGGCGGCGAGCCGACGCTCCACCCCGAGTTCCTCGCGCTCCTCGACATGGCGTGCGCGAGGACCGAGATCGCGCGCGTCTCCATCTCGACGAACGGCCTCCGCTGCGCGAGCGATTACGCCTTCTGCGAGGAGCTCGCCCGGCGCAAGGTGTACGTGAGCCTCCAGCTCGACGCGCTCAGCAACCCGGCCCTCCGGGTCCTGCGCGGGGCAGGGGACCAGGCCGCCGCGCGGGAGAAGGCGCTCGCCAACCTGAAGAGGGCGGGCGTGCGCACCACCCTCGTCTCGACCGTGGCCCGCGGCGTGAACGACGACCGCATCGGCGACTGCCTCCGGCTGCTCTACGACAACGACTTCATTCTCTCCCTCACGTTCCAGCCCGCGGCGTACACCGGCTATGGCGGCGCCCACTTCGCGCCGCACGATCCGCTCGACGTCATGACCATCCCCGACGTCGTCCGCGCGGCCGAGGAGCAGACAGGGCTCCTCAAGAAGAGCGATTTCTTGCCGCTGCCGTGCTCCCACCCGAGCTGCTTCGCGCTCACCTACCTGCTCAAGGTCGACGGCGAGTTCATCCCGTTCCCCAGGTTCCTCGAGCTCGATCGCTATCTAGAGCTCCTGGCGAACCGCGGCACGATCCGGCCCGACGAGGAGCTCGAGGGCGCCCTGCGCGACGCGATCGACCAGATGTGGACGAGCTCGGGCCAGGTCCCCGACTGCGACCGGATCCTGAAGGTCCTGCGCCGGGCGATCTTCCTCATGTACCCCGAGGAGCGCGCCCTCGCGCTCGAGGAGCGCCTCCACATCGGCGAGGGCCTCGTGAAGACGGTGTTCATCCACGCCTTCATGGACGTGCACAACTTCGAGATCGACCGCATCAAGAAGTGCTGCACCCACTACGCGCTCCCCGACGGGCGGCTGATCCCCGGCTGCGCGTACAACAACCTCTACCGCGACAAGGATCCGCGGTATGCGGGCCCGATCGGCGCGCCGCAGATCTGGGGCAAGACGTGACAGGCCTGCTCGCCGGCAAGCGCGCGATCGTCACCGGCGGCGGGCGCGGCCTCGGCCGGGAGATCTGCGCGACGTTCGCGCGGCACGGCGCCCGGGTGGCGTTCACCTTCACGAAGAGCGAGGAGGGCGCCCGCCGCCTCTGCGACGAGATCGCGGCCGCCGGCGCGGAGGCGCGCGCGTTCCGGGCGAGCGTCCTCGACGCGGACGCGACGCGCGCGATGGTGCGCGCCGTCGAGGAGGCGTGGGGCGGGGTCGACGTGCTCGTCAACAACGCCGGCGTGTCCCAGAATCTCCCGCTCGCGCTGCTCGAGGAGCAGGACTTCGATCACGTCCTCGACCTGAACCTCAAGGGCGCCTACCTCACGGCCCGCGAGGCGCTCCGGTCGATGATCCGGAAGAAGCGCGGCGTGGTGCTGAACATCGGGTCGCTCGCCGGGGTCAGGATGATCGAGGCGCCCATCCATTACTGCGCGAGCAAGGCCGGCCTGAAGGGGATGACCGAGGCCATGGCCAAGGAGGTCGCGCGGCACGGGATCCGCGTCCTGTGCGTCGCGCCCGGGCTGCTCGAGGACGGCGTCGGCCGCAACCTGCCCGAGCACCGCCTCGCCGACTACCTGAAGCACTGCGCGCTCGGCCGCGTCGGCACCTTCCGCGAGGTCGCCGAGCTCGCGGCGTTCCTCGTGTCGGATCGCAACGGCTACATGACCGGCGCCACCGTCGTGGTGGACGGGGGCGTGTGATGGCCGCCGCCGCGAAGCCGCGCCGCTGCGTCGTCCTCGGCGGCTCGGGCACGGTCGGGCGCGCCCTTGTCGCGGAGCTCGCCCGCGCGGGGGCGCGCGTCGGGTTCACGTACAGGCAAGGGCGCGAAATCGCTGATGATCTGGTGCGCGCTCTCCCGGGTACGACCGCGCTCGAGGTCGACCTCGGCGATCCGCGCGCGGCCGCGGAGGCGGCGGAGGCGCTCGCGCGCCGGCTCGGGGGCGTGGACGCCTTCGCGCACTGCGCGGTCCGCACGTCGTCGGTCGATCCGCCCGCGTTCGACGCGATCGAGGACGTCAGCTTCGAGGGGTTCGCCGACGTCCTCGCCGTCAACGTGACCAGCGCCTTCGCCGCCGCGCGGAGCCTGCTCCCGCACTTCGACGGCGGCGGGAACATCGTCCTGTTCGGCTCGGTCGACGGCATCAAGCCGGTGCCTTCACCGGTCCCCTACGCCGTGTCGAAGGCGGCCCTCGCCGGCCTCGTGCTCAGCCTCGCCAAGTCGCTCGGCCCGCGCGGGATCCGCGTGAACCTCGTGGCGCCCGGCGTCCTGGAGGCGGGCGCCTCGCGCACGCTGCCCGACGACCTGCGCAGGGAGTACCTCAAGCACTGCGGGCTCCGCCGCCTCGGCAAGGTCGAGGAGGTCGCGGCGCTCGCCGCGTGGCTCGCGCTCGAGAACACCTACGTCACCGGCCAGACGATGATGGTCGACGGGGGGCTCTGATGGCGGCGCCTTCCTCGTCGTCGTCGTCGCGCCTCCGGGTGCTGGGCGGCCTCGCCGCGACGGCGTTCCTCGTCCACGGCGGCAACCACGTGCGGCGGGGCTCGCCGCACGACGTGCTCTGGATGTGCAACGTCGCGCCGCTCCTGCTCGCGGCCGGCTGCTTCCTCGCGAAGCCGGACCTCGCCGCGATCGCGGCGCTGTGGCTCGCGTTCGGCACGCCCATGTGGCTGCTCGACATCGCGACGGGGAGCGGCCTCATCCTGACCACGTTCCTGCCGCACGTGCTCTGTCCCGTCGTCGCCGTCCTCGCCGTGCGGGAGATGGGGCTCGCGCGGCGCGCCTGGCTCAAGGCCACCGGGGCGCTGCTCGCCCTCGGTGGGCTGACGCGCGTGCTCACGCCCCCGGAGGCGAACGTCAACCTCTCCCACCGCGTCTGGGCGGGCTGGGAGGCGATGTTCCCGCGCTACGACCGGTACTTCGTCCTCGTGGCGGCCGCGGCGGCGCTCACGTTCTTCGTCCTCGATCGCGCGCTCGCGGCGTGGCTCGGCCCGCCGCGCCGGCGCGCCGCGGACGGCATCACCCCCGGAGCGAGCACCCCCTGATGCGTTACATCCTCCTCGACCGGATCACGTCCGTCGAACCCGGCCGCTGCGCGCGCGGGCTGAAGGCGGTGACCCTGACCGACGAGGTCCTGCACGACCACTTCCCCGACTACCCGATCTACCCCGGCGCGCTGCTCGTCGAGGCGGCCGCGCAGCTCGCCGGCTTCCTCGTCGAGGTGACGGAGAACAGGCCGTCCGAGGCGCCGCGACGCGCGCTCCTCGCGCAGATCGACCGGGCGAAGTTCTACCGCCCCGCCCAGCCGGGGGACAGCGTCGAGCTCTTCGCCGAGGTGGCGCAGTCGCTGGACGCCGCGGCGAAGCTCTCGGTCGGCGCCGACGTCCGCGGCGAGCGGTGCATGCGGGCGACGCTCACCTTCGTGCTGAAGGCGATCGACTCGGAGCGCTTGCACGCGCAGCGGCGCTACCTCTACGCGCTGTGGACGCGCGAGCTCCCGGACAGGGTGTGGCTGCCGTGACGCTCGTGACCGGCCTCGCGTCCGTCGTGCTCTCGCCCGGTGATGCGTGCGATCCGTCGCCGTTCCTCCGCGAGAAGAAGAGCAGGAAGTACCTCGGGCTCCAGGACGCGCTCGCGGTGGTGAGCGCCGGGCGGGCGCTCGCGGCGGCGGGGCTCGCCGCGTCGCTGCCGGGCGAGCGCACCGGGCTCTACCTCGCGGTCGGCTACATCCCGTTCCTGGAGCGCGACATCGCGCCGGTGCTCGAGGGCTCGCTCGACGAGCGCGGCGATTTCAGCCCGGCGCGCTTCGGCGCCGAGGGGTACACGCGCGCGCACCCGCTGCTCGCGTTCCGCTGCCTGCCCAACATGCCCGCCTACCACGTCGCCGCGAGCTTCGGCGTGGAGGGGCCCTACGCGGTGCTCTACCCGAGCGCGGGGCAGCTCTACCTCGCGCTCGAGGAGGCCGTGCAGGCGCTCGATCGCGGCGAGATCGACGTGGCGCTCGTGGTCGGGGTGGCGCACCAGCGCAACTACCTCGTCGAGCACCACATGCGGCGCATCGACGACCCCGTGCCGCCAGACCGGCTGTTCGACGCGTCGGCCACCGTCGTCCTGGAGCGCGGAGCCCACGCGGCGGGGCGGGGCGCGCGGGCCCTCGGCGAGCTCGCGTCGGTCACGGTGGCGTACGCGCCGTTCGATCCGCTGTCCCGTGCGCCCGCGAAGCGCGAGGCGGTCGCGGTCGCGTCGCCCACGCCGGCCGACGGCGGCGGCGGGGACGCCGCGCTGGACGCGGGCGCGGAGCTCGGGCCCGCGTCGCCGCTCGTCGCGCTCGCGCGCGCGTGGGAGCGCGGCGCCGTCGAGCTCGTGCACCGCCTCGAGGGGCGCGACGGCATCACCGCGGAGAGCCGCTGGATCCGGAGGGTCTCGTGACGGCGCGCCACGCGGTGGTCGTGACGGGGATGGGCGTCGTGTCGCCGCTCGGCGATCGCGTCGATGCGTTCGGCGACGCGCTCCTCGCCGGGCGGAGCGGCGTCGGTCACATCACCCTGTTCGACGCGTCCACCCTGCCGACGCGCATCGCCGGGCAGGCCCCGCTGCCGGCCGAGGTGCCGCTCGGCGATCGCAAGGTCGCGTTCGCGCTCGCGGCGGCGAGGCGCGCCGTGGAGGCGTCCGGGCTCGCGCTCGGCGCGGGCGGTGACGCGCCGCGCGCCGACGCGGGCGTGAGCCTGGGCGTCGGCCTGGAGCTCTTCAACATGGAGCACCTCGCGGCGGCGCGGCGCCCGGGGTTCGCGCTGCCGGAGGGGCTCGCCGCGCGGCTCGCCTTCATGCAGACGCCCTCGGAGGTCTGCGTCCACGCGCTGAGCCACCGCTTCGGCCTCGCCGCGCCGCCGCTCGTGCACGTGTCGGCCTGCGCCGCGGGCACCGACGGGATCGGCGCGGCCTACCGGCTCATCGCCACGGGCCGCCGCCGCGTCATGCTCGCGGGCGGCACGGACTCGATGATCAACCCCCTCGGCGTCGCGGGCTTCTGCGCGCTGCAGGCGACGAGCCTCCGCAACGACCGGCCCGAGGCGGCGTCGCGGCCGTTCGACAGGACGCGCGACGGCTTCGTGATGGGCGAGGGGGCGGCCGTGCTCGTCCTGGAGCGGCTCGACGACGCGCGGGCCCGCGGCGCGCGCATCCTCGCCGAGGTGGCGGGGTACGGGAGCAGCTTCGACGCCTACAAGATCAGCGATCCGCACCCCGAGGGGCGCGGCGCCTTCCTGGCGATGTCGCGCGCGCTCGCCGACGCGGGGATCGGCCCGGACGAGGTCGACGCGATCAACGCCCACGGCACGGGAACGCCGAAGAACGATCCCGCCGAGACGCTCGCCCTGAAGCGGCTGCTCGGCGAGCGCGCGCGCGGCGTCCCGGTCTCGGCGACAAAGTCGATGATCGGCCACCTGATCTCGGCGTCCGGCGCGGTCGAGGCCGTGGCCGCCGTCGTGTGCATGCTGCGCGGCGCCGTGCACCCGACGATCAACCTCCACGAGCCGGACCCCGAGTGCGATCTCGACTACGTGCCGAACGAGGCGCGCGCGCACCGACAGCGTCACGTGCTCTCGAGCTCGTACGGGTTCGGCGGGCACAACGCGGCCATCGTCCTGCGCCACCCGGAGGCGATCCGGCCGTGAGCCTCCTGCTCGAGGGCAAGCGCGTCGTGGTGACGGGCGCGAGCCGCGGCCTCGGCCGGGCCATCGCGCTCGCGTGCGCGCGGGAGGGCGCGGCCGGCGTCGGGATCGGTTACCGCGAGCGGGCGAGCGAGGCCGCGGACGTCGCGGCCGCGGTCGAGGCGGCGCGCGGAGGGCGCGCGCTGGCCCTCGGGTTCGACGTCGTCGATGAGGCGGCCGTGGCGGCCGCCGTGGCGCGGTTCGAGGCCGAGGTGGGGCCCATCGACGGCTGGGTCAACGGCGCCGGGGTCGTGGCGCCGGGGCTGCTCGTGACGGGCGACGTGGCGCAGATCCGGGCCCAGATCGACACGAACCTGCTCGGCCCGCTCCTGTGCGCCCGCGCCGTGCTGCCGCTCATGATGCGGCGCAAGCGCGGCGTGGTCCTCAACGTGAGCTCCGTCGCGGCGGTCCGCCCTGCCCGCGGCCAGGCCGCCTACGCGGCGGCGAAGGGAGGGATCGAGGCGCTCACGCGCGCGCTCGCGGTCGAGTACGCGAGGAAGGGCATCCGCGTCGTCTGCCTCCGGCCCGGCCCGGTCGACACCGACATGCTGGGCGGGACGCGCGCGCTCGCCGGCGAGGAGATCGTGGCCCGCGTGCCGCAGCAGCGGATCGCCGCCCCGGGCGAGATCGCCGACTACGCGGCGTTTCTCCTGAGCGACCGGGCCGCGTACGTCACCGGCGCGGTGGCGTCGGTGGACGGGGGCTACGCGGTCGGATGACGCTCGAGGAGCTCCTGCGATCGCGCCGCAGCGTGCGGCGCTTCCTCCCGGAGCCGCCGCCGGACGGCGTGATCGAGCGGCTGATCGAGCTCGCCGTCACCGCGCCGTCGGCCAGCAACAAGCAGCCGTGGCGCTTCGTCGTCGTGAAGCGCCCGGAGGCGATCGCGGCGATGGCGAGCGCGGTGCGCGAGGCGGTGGCGACCGTGGCGGAGCACGTGCCGCCCGACAGCCAGGGGGCCTTCGTGGCCTACGGCGACTACTTCACGCGGTTCGAGGGGGCGCCGGTCGTGATCGCGCCGATCTACCGCGGGCACACGGTGCTGTCGGGCCTTGTCGCGCCCTCGCTGCCGGCGGAGCTGCGCGAGACGATCGCCGCGATGGAGCGCGACTCGGGGCTGACGGGCGCGTCGCTCGCGCTGATGAGCCTTCTCCTCGCGGCGCACGACGCGGGCCTCGGCGCGTCGGTGATGACCGGTCCGCTGCTCGCGGCGGGTCGGCTCAAGGAGATCCTCGGCGTGCCCGCGAGCTGGGGTATCGTCGCGCTCGTGGCGGTCGGGTACGCCGCCGGCGAGCCGGCGCCGACCGATCGCAAGGCCGGGAGCAAGGTCACGAGGTGGATCCGATGACGGACACGGACGCAGCGAGCGTGGACATCCCTCCGCACGTGGTCGAGGCGGTGAAGCGCTGCATCGTGGAGAGCCTCGCCGTCGAGGCCGACGCGGTCGAGCTGGGGAGCCGCCTCATCGACGACCTCGGCGCCGACTCGCTCGACTTCGTCGACATCGTGTTCATGGTCGATCACGAGCTCCACATCCGCGCGCGAGAGAGCGAGTTCAACTTCATCACCCGCCTCGATTTCTCCTCGCCCGAGGTGATGAAGGAGGGGTTTCTCACCGGGCCCGTGGTGGCCCGGCTGGAGACGTGGCTCCCGGCGCTCGCGGCGGTGGAGGACAAGACGCGGGTGACGCCCCGGCAGCTCTTCTCGCTGATCACCGTGGAGGCCCTCTGCATCGTGGCGGCGCGCCGGCTGGCGCCGCCCGCGGGCGGCGCGGGCTCGGCAGCGCCGGAATAGCCGGCGGGATCACCCGCGCAAGGACAGGTGGAACGAGCACCTGCCCCCGCCTTGCCGTGCACGCCCGGCCGCGTCACGACCCAGGCATGCATCCCGTCCTCGCCGCCGTTCGCGCCGCCCTCGCCGTGGGTCCGGTCGCGCCCGGCGCGCCCCCTGACCCGTGGCATGCGTGGCTCGTCGTCGTGCTCGCGCGGCAGGTCGATCGGCAGCGCTGGCTGGTACGGGTGCAGCACGAGCGCCTCCTCCCGGCCTCCGACGCGGACGAGGACGAGGGCGCGGACGAGGTGCCGGGCATGCCGGGCTGGAGGTTTCTCTTTCACGGCGCCGGCCTGTGCCTGACCGCGCCCGACGGCGAGACGATCGACGTCGACGACCACGGCGACGGCGGTCTCACGATCGATCCTTACTTCTTCACCCAGCGCATCCTGAGCCTCCGTCACCCCGCGCTCCCCGAGCGACGCCTGCTCGCGTTCCTCCCCACCGCCGACGTCCTGGTCGCCGCGATCCGCGAGCTCGTCCGGGAGGGGTTGCTCGTCCTCGGCAAGCACGGGCACGTCTTCCGCGTCGCCCGTGAGCTCGAGGAGGACGCCGGAGCGGTCGCCTCGATCGACTTCTCCGACGCGGCCCTCCGTGTCCGCTGGGCGGAGCACCTCGGCGATCACGAGCTGCTCGCCCGCGAGCGGCCCTCGGCGGCCGTCGAGGCGCGCGCCACGGTGCAGCGCGAGGCGTACAAGCGGTACTTGCTCGCGGGGATCGCAAGCGAGGCGACGGCGCGCGCGTTCATCGATCCCCTCGAGGCGGTGCTCACGCCGGCCGAGCTCGTCGATGCGTGCGCGGGGTTGATCGACGCCGCGGTGAACGCCACCGCGGGACACGCGATCGAGCGGCTCGACGCGCACCCGGACTACCCCGTCTGCCCGGCCGTGAGTCGGCTGCTCGCTCGCGCGGATCCGGAGCGGCATCACCCCTACGCCGTGCACGCCGCCGCCAGGTACCTGCTGCGACGCGGGATCGAGCGCGAGCGCGCCGTCGAGGTGGTGCTGGCGTTCGCTCGCGTCTGGGTCGTCGCCGGCTACAAGGGCAACCCGTTCCTCGGCGAGCTGGCCCTGCTGCTCCTCGAGCACGCACCGGCGCACGCGCTCGACGCGCTCCGCCGAGCGCTCCGGTCGAGCACGCCCCTCGTCCGGACGAACGTCGCCGCGGCGCTCGCGGCGCTGGGCCAGCCGTGGTGCCAGCGCGAGCTGGAGCTCGCGCTGGACGACGCGGCGACCTTCGAGAAATCGGCCTCGGTGCGGGCCGCGCTCTCCTGGATGGGGTCGGACGAGGCGCGCGCGGCGGTGACGCGCTGGACGCAGACCCACGTCCTGCGGGCGACCAAGGGCCCCGGCTATGGATGGGAGGAGGTCCAGGAGGCCAACGTCGATGGGTCTCTCGCGCACGAGATCGACCAACGTCGCGCCTGGGCCGACGCGGTCCGAGCGGGGATCGATCCGGATTTCGACCGCGTGATGTGGGGATGAGCCCGCGTCATGGCGACGCGCCGAAGTGAACGCCTGAGCCGGAACCAACAGGAGTCACGGAATGAAAAAGAGCCTGCCTGACGATGATCTCCGCCTGCCGGTGAAGCTGGACTCCACGAGCAACGGTGAGTACTGGCCGCGTCCACCGGACGCGGCGCTGCGCGAGGTCCAGCGGAGCGCGATGGAGAACGCGGTCGAGAACGCGCGCAAGCTCGGGATGAGCCGGCGCGAGTACCTGGCCAGCACGTGCGGCGCCGCCACGGTCTTCCTCGCGCTGAACCAGCTCGGCTGCGGCGGCGGGCGCTACCAGGTCACGAAAGCGTCGACGCTCGACCCCGGCGCATCGAACCAGGTGCTGACCGGCAAGGAGTTCATCTTCGACGTGCAGACGCATCAGGTCAGCGCGGATCGCGTCTGGTGGAAGGAGGGGCAGCCGTCGCTCGCGAATTTCCTCAAGACGACGCCGCAGGCGGACTGCGGCGCGCCGGTCTGGGCGCGGTGCTTCACCGACGACGTGCTGATCCGCGAGGTCTTCATGAACAGCGACACCCAGCTCGCCGTGCTGAGCGGGCTCTGGGGCGATCCGCTGCCCATGCTGACCGACGAGGCGGCGCGCACGCGCGAGAAGGTCGCGCAGCTAGGGCGGGATCGGCTGCGCATCCACGGCGTGGTCCAGCCGACCGTCGCGCCCTGGGAGAAGATCGCCGACGAGATGCGCAAGCAGGCCGAGGCCTTGAAGCTCAGCGCGTGGAAGCTCTACACGGTGTGGGGACCGACCGGGGAGGGCTGGTGGTTGAACGACGAGGTGGGCCGGAGCACGATCGAGCACGGCATCGCCCTCGGCGTCCCGATCTTCGCGGTGCACAAGGGACTCCCGCTCTCGGGGATGAACCCGGAGTACACGCGGCCGAAGGACGTGGGACCGGCGGCGCGCGCGTTTCCGGGGGCGACGTTCCTCATCTACCACTCCGGCTATGAGCCGGACCTCACCGAAGGTCCGTACGACCCGAAGGCGACGCGCGGCGTGGACGCGCTGATACGCTCGCTCCAGGAGAACGGCATCGGGCAGAACGGGAACGTGTACGCCGAGCTGGGCTCGACGTGGCGCGAGGTGATGAAGAAGCCGGACGAGGCGGCGCACGTCCTGGGCAAGCTGCTCAAGCACGTGGGCGAGGACCGGATCCTTTGGGGGACCGACGCCATCTGGTTCGGCTCGCCGCAGGATCAGATCCAGGCCTTCCGGGCGTTCGAGATCACCCCCGAATTCCAGGAGCGTCACGGGTACCCGGCGCTGACCCCGGCGCGGAAGGCGAAGATCCTCGGCCTCAACGCCGCGCGCGTGTACGGCGTGGACGTCGCCGAGGTGCAGCGAGCCCAGGCCAGCGACGAGGTGAGCCGTGCTCGCGCGGAGTACGCGAATGCGCCGATGCCTTCGTTCCAGACCTATGGTCCGAGGACCCGCCGGGACATGCTCCGGCTGCTCGATTTCACCGCGGGCCTGCCGGACTGACCCCCGCGGACCTTCTCGAGGGGAGGCCGTCGAGGCGCCGGGCGGGGGCCGAAGAGCTCAGAGCTCCATCGCCTGCGCGACGGTCTCGATCATCCGCGGGATGGCGACGGAGATGAGGATCCCCAGGTTCGCCCGCCTGTTGTCCACCAGCATGCCCTGGAGCAGCTTCCCGTGGTTCAGCACCACCACGGTGTGGTTGCCCGCCATGTCGAGCATGTAATACCGCCCGAGCGATGGGAAATTCGAGTCGCGCAGCGAGCTGTCCAGCTCCTCGGTGATGCGCGTGAAGAGGGCCACCGCCACCGGCTGCTGGTTGAAGCCGGCGAGCGACAGGCCTGCCGTGCGTTCCCAGATGTCGGTGGCCAGCAGCCCGTCGCGGAGGATGTTGCGGAGATCATGGACTGCGGCGTCGAGGACTTTGGTATCGATCATCGTGCTTCCGTCGTTCCTGGGCGCGCGCGCCCGTGGTGAAAACCGGATCCGTTACAGCCCGCGCACGGTCGTTCCGAGCGCTTCCTTCAGCTGCTCGAACGCCCGCGTGGAGAGAGCCTCGTCCCCCACCGTCCCGAGGCAGAAGCCGCCGCGCGTCGTGCGCGCCTCGACCCACGACATCATCTGCGCGCCAAGCCAGAGCGCGCCCGCCGTGGCGTCGACGCCGGGGATGGTGCGGACGCCGACCAGCGCCGAGAGCAGCGGGCCCACGAGGGACACGTGCGCCTCGGAGATGCCGTGCGCCGCCAGCGTGAGGCCGTTGTCGTCCGCGACGAAGGCGCCCACGCACGCCTGATGAGCGAGCGTCCAGGCGACGAGCGCGTCGAGCCGGTCGGCCGGGTTGTCGGAGGTCTGCACGAGGCGCGGCACCTCCTTCGGCGCCTTCGGCGCGGCCTTCGCCGGCGTCGGCGCCGGTTTCCCCGGCGCGCCGGCGCGCGCTGCCCCCATGGCGCTCACGAGCGCCGCGGGCTCGGGGGAGCGCGTCGCGGTCACCCGCGCGAGCAGCGAGCTCACCCGCTGCGCGTCAGTCCACGAGACGGATCGGACCGTCATCCTCGCCTCCTGCCGTGGTGCCGAGGCGCTCCTCGATCTCGGCCACAAGTTTGTCGAACACCGCAGAGACCGCCGGCGGGCGGCGGCTGAGCAGACCGAGCGGCACGCCCGCGCGGCTCGCCTGGAGGAACGTGCCGTCGCGCGGGACCGCCGTGTCGAAGACCTGATCGCGGTAGAGGGACCATAGCTCCTCCAGCGAGGCCAGCATCACCGGGTCGCGGAACGAGCTCATCGTGCCGACCACGCCGAGCAGGGAGCAGGCGGAGCCGATCTCGCGGAGCCGCGCGAGGAGCTCGAGCAGCCGCGGCAGGGCCCGCAGCGCGAGCGGCTCACACTGCGCCACGGCGATGACGCTGTCCACCTCCTCCAGGGCGAGGCGCGACATCCCGCCGAGCCCGGCCGGCGTGTCGAAGAGGACCAGGTCGAAGTCGCGCTGGCTCTGCTCGAGGACGCGCCCCAGGAGGTTGGCCTCGCGGGCGTTGACGGCGAAGCGATCCTCGTCGAGCGCGTCGACGGGGCCCATGGGCAAGAGGCAGAGCTCCGCGAGCCGGGTCTTCACCATGCCCTCGAGCGGGGGGCCGCCGCGCGCGAGGTTCGCGGCCAGGCCGGCGCGGTCGCCGACACCGTCGAGCGACATGCCGATGGCGCCCTGCTGATCCGTGTCGACGAGGAGGGTCCGCGCGCCTCGGCGCGCGAAGGCGAAGGCGCAGTTGAGCGCCACGGTGGTCTTTCCGACTCCGCCCTTCAGACTGGCGAATGCGATGGATCGGGTCATCTTGGGTATCCGAGCTTGCGTAGCTGTTCCAGGTTAGCGCGCACGAGGCTCGACGCAGGGTCGAGCGTCGAGAGGTCGGTGAGGACGCGGGCCGCGTCGCTGTAGCTGCGTTCCATCAAGAGGCGCCGCGCGTCGGAGTTGAGCTGCTTGATCCGGATCGCGACCTGCTCCGGCGAGGCGAGCGCGACCTCGAGCCGCCTCGACGAGATCGGCGGCGGCGCCTCCACGCTGCCCTCGTCGATCCGGCGCAGCGAGTCGAGCAGCAGCTCCGCCAGGTCCTTGAAGATGGTGCGCTCCTTCGTCGAGCCGACGGCCGGGGTGACGCGCACCCGCATCTCGGGGCGGATGAGCCGCGCGAACGCGGCCTCGCCCACGCCGAGGCCGTCGAACGCCGTCCATACCTTGCCGCGCCGCACCTCGATCAGACCCACGTCGGCGCTGTCGCTGCTGACCACGAGGACGTGCGAGTCGCCGGACATGCAGATCATCTGCAAGAAGTCGACGGGCATGAAGTTCATCCCGATCGGCGTCGATTGCGCGCCCGCGGCGTGCGCCATGAGGATGAGCGTCTCCTCGGCGATGGGCCACGTCACCCGCGTGGTGTTCACCGCTCCCGGGACCTCCGCGCCGTCGTTGACGGCGAGCACCAGCCGCGCCGTGCGGCGGAGGAGCTGCGCGATGGCGTCCTCCGGCGCGCCCGGGAGCGACGGCGCGTAGATGATCAGCTCCGTGCTCGGCGCGCCCTCGAGGGCCTGCTCGAGCTCCTCCCAGGCGGCGGCGCCGAGGGCGCTCACCGGCGTCTGCCCGGCCATGACGCGAATGCACCGCATGCGCTCGCGCAGATCGGGATCGGCGACCACGACGATGGGCATCAGACTCCGAAGTCGCGCCGCGCTCGGCGCAGCATGACCGACGACGCCGCGTCGCCCGGGCGCATGCGCTCGCAAGCCTCGAACGCCTCGATCGCGTCGGCGAAGCGGCGCTGCACGAACGCGGCGGTGCCGCGGGCGAACGCCTCGCGGTAGCGCCGATCCTCTTCCGTCTCGAACACCCGCGGCGTGAACGGCGCGCTCGCGGGGGGAGGCTCCGGTGATTGCCGGCGCAGCCCGCGCTCCGGCATGGTCGGCGGCCCCGGGTCCGTGCCGGGCTCGGACGGCAGCGTGTCGAGCTGCCGCCGCCAGGACTGCGGCGTCCTCTCGCTGAACGGCGACGCCACCTCCTTGCCCGTGTAGAGGCCGACGAGCACCTGCAGCGTGCGGAGCCGCCCGAGCGGGCACATTTGCACGATGTCGTCGAACGTCGACGAGCCATCGATGTACCGCACCACGAGCAGCGCGTCGGGCGAGCGACCCGCGGCGACCGGGATGGGCCCCGCCACCCGATCGAGGCCGCCGAGCCGCTTGGCGTACGCGCCGGCGAGGAACTCCTTGATCCGCTCGATGCTCGTCTGCAGCTCGCGATCGCCAGGGGCCTCCGAGCGCGCCTGGTACAGCACCGCCAGCGCCTCCTCGTAGCGCTTCTCACGGACCAGCCGCACGACCTCCGCCCGTACGGGCGCGCTCTTCGGGAGCGTGCGGCTCTCAGGTTCCATCATCAAAGCTGAATCGCGTGGGTCTTTCACGGCACGACTCGGCAAGCTACATGCCTCGACCGCCGACCTTCAAGCTGTTTGGTTGCCCCTTCGCGGGAACCTTCGTCAGCGCCGTCCACCCGGATCGCCGCACGTCAGGTGCGTGCGTGTGGGACCAGCCGGAACCCTACTCTGAAGCATCGGGTGCTGCGACATGGGCCCACGTGAAGCGGTGGAGACATTGACGAGGCGATGACAGCGACCCGCTTCCGCAATCGGTGCATTGAGTCGCCGAACGCCCTCGCGCGCCCCGCAGAATGGATGGCCAGCCGATCCTGGATAGCGAATACGGTGTCGCACATCGGCTCCGGTTCGCCCACCCGGATCCCGATCCCGATTGGACTGGAGATCCATGAAGATACTGGATGCAGCTTACGCCGCACTTGCGCTAGAGTGGGTACACCGAGTGGATGCACCCTCCAACGTCGCATAGCGTTTGAGGTGGTTCGAGGAAGTTTCCGAAAATCAAGCTCGGACTGCAAGGGGGGAGGGGAATGCAGGATTTTGACACGGCTGAGATCCAGCAGCAGCGTCCATTTGGGTACGCCGTGGTCTTGCCTTGAGGCGTCACGGGGCGCGCAGGGCGCTTGGCTTTTGCAAACAGAGGGATCGCTCAACCAACTGACACCCACAGCCGAGAAGGAGATCGCTTATGCGGCAGGTCTTGCGGCACATCTTCGAGAAGAAGCAGGCGTATGCTCGTCTACCCCTGTTCGAGCGGATGCGTGACGAACAGCTCGATCCTAGCGAGCGGCTCGCGTTCTACCCATGCATGGCTTATTTCATCCTGAGCTTCGGTGATTTGAACAGGTTCGTGTTGAGGGAGGAGCACGCGGCGGACGAGTACCAGGAGATGGTCAACGTCCACACACATGAGGACGATCACCATTGGCCGTGGTACCTGGAGGATCTGGCCAAGCTCGGCTTCGACATCGAGGCGCGGAGCTCGGACCTGATGAACTTCCTCTGGGGCGAGGAGACGATCGAGAATCGGATCCTCACCGCGCGGCTCACCGCGCTCATCAAGGGCACGACGGGCCTCGAGCGGCTGGTCATCATCGAGGCCATCGAGGAGACTGGCAACGTCCTCTTCGGCGCGATGCTTCCCCTGGCGGAGGCGCTGGAGAAGGAGCTCGGAACGCAGCTGCGCTACTGCGGCCCGTTCCATTTCGAGCGCGAGTCGGGCCACGCGGTGAACGCCGACCATGCCGAGCTCGCGCGCATCTCGCTCGACGCGGAGACGCGCGAGCGGTACAAGGCGCTCGCGGACGAGGTATACGCGATGTTCGAGCCGTGGACACACGAGCTCCTGCGCTATGCCCTCGCGCACCCCGTGAGCGCCCCCGTGGCCGACCCCGAGACGGACGGCGTGAGCCAGGTGATGACCCGGTCATCGGTGCTCGCCGCGTGATGCGACGCGGTTGGGGTCCCTCGGGCCTCAACCGCACCGCCCCCTCCACGGCGCCCGGCCCCCTCCCGCGCTCGCCACGCGCCGAGTATTCTGTGTAAATCTCTGTTGCAGTCTTGCACGGAAGGCGGTAGCCGGCCGCCGACTCGCGTGGCGAGCAAACCCCACCGAGCTCGCCCCTCGCCCCACCGGCGCTGCCGGTGGAGCGAGGACCCATGGGCTCCCACATCGACCCTTCCGGCGCGGCGGACGAGCGCCGGCTCCTCGGGCCTATCCTCTTCCGGGATCCGGGACGAGCATGGACGACGAGGTGCTGGAGATTGGATGAGCGCCCGTCCGCCGGGAGCGCGGCGCGCCCGGATCAGCCGCCGCCGTAAGGGCGGGTGATGATCTCGAGGAAGTGCCCGTCCGGGTCGGGGAAGTACACGCCGCGCCCGCCGTCGTTGTGGTTGATCTCGCCGGGGCGCTGCGCTCTGGGATCGGCCCAGTACTGGAGCTTTCGCTCCCGGATCCGACCGAAGATCTCGTCGAACTCGGCCTCGCTGACCAGGAAGGCGTAGTGCTGCGGGCGGATTTCGTCAGTGCTGTCGGCGAAGTCGAGCGTGACGTCGTTGTCGAGCTGCACCGCCAGGAAATGTCCGAACGGCTTCGGGGCGGCGAGGCCCAGGACCTCGGCCATGAAGGTGGCGGACACCTTCTTGTCCTTCGCGGACACGATGGTGTGATTGAGCCGGACGCTCATGCTCGCACCCCCGTTCCGCTGCGCCCGAGCAGGCCTCGCGGCCGCTGCGTCGAGGCCATGATTCCAGTCTTTGGCCTGGTGTCATTCATCTCTGTACCCTCCGTCCAGGCCGAGCCCGGCCGAGCGAGCCGCTGCACCAGGCTCGCCGCGCGTGCCCGCCCGGGATCAGGGCGAGCGTGCCATGGTGGGCTCACCCGAGCAACCGCACTGGCGGCTAGCAATCGGCGGAGGGGAGGGCGAGGCGGCTGCAGGGCAGGTTGGGGATGCGGTGGTGGCGCTCGTGGTAGGCGAGGCTCAGCGCGATGGGTGAGCGGGTGAAGGCGAGCCGGCGGGCGGCGGCCAGCATCCAGGCCGGGGCGTTGTGCGGGATGTACGCGGCCCACACGGCCATGGTGAGCTGGAGAGACGCGGCGGTGGCCGCGAAGGCGAGGAGCGCAGGCCGCCGCGATGCGAGCAGGAGGGCGAGCGAGGCGAGGTTGAGCGCGGCCTCGGCGAGCTGCCAGCGGCGGCCGGAGGGGCCGGCGGCGCGGAGCGCCTCGGCGCGGAGGGCGAAGGCGGCGCGGGGGGCGCCGACGAGCGCCCGCGAGAGCGGCAGGCGCGCGGGGGCACCCTCGGTGTCGTCGGGCGCGAGGGGGCGAGCGTGGTGGCGCAGGTGCATGATGCGCAGGGCGTGACCGCTCATGAGCATCAGCGCGGCCGAGAGGGTGAGGGCGATCTCGTTCGCCTTGCGCGGCAGGCGGAGGGCGCCGTGGGCGACATCGTGCATCAGGGCGAAGGAGGCGAAGAAGAGCGAGCCCCCGGAGGCCGCGGCGAGCGTCGCGCTCTCGATGCGCGCAGCGGCGGCGACGCCGGAGGCGCAGAGACCGATACGGGCGATGTGCAAGGCGAGGTCGCCGAGGCGAGGCTTCATGACGTTCGAGGGGTGCGACCACCGTGCCAGGGAGCACGCGCCGGCGCGGAGCGCACCGCGGTGGCGCGCTTGACGGTGCCGGCGCGCGTGACACGACCTCCGGTGTCCACGCGGTCGGCACGCCGGGTGTCCACGGCGTGGACAGCCACGAAGGCGCGTGGGCGGGCGGGGCCGAGGCGCGCGCGTGGAGGCGGCGGGAGCGGCGCGCTGTCGTGGTTCCTGGGGTTGGTGAGCGGCTTGCAGATGCAGAAGCGGTGACCCGCGGGGGACCACGGTGACCCACGGGGACCGGGGCGGGAGATCTCGCTTGTTCGGGTCCTTCGAGCTCAGGGATGGATGTACCATGGCCATCGCGTCATTTTTCCTCGCCGTAATCTGCCTCCTCGGCGCGTTCGATATCGCCTACTTCCACTGGTACCGGTGCCGTCTCGGGGACCGTGCCGACTCGCGGGTCGAGGTGTGGCTCCATGTGGCGCGCGGCTTCATCTATGCGCTCCAGCTCGCGCTCGTGCCCAACATCCAGCTTCATGGCGACTTCTATGCCGTCTTCGTCGCGCTCTTCGTGGCCGATATCGGCGTTGCCATGGCCGATATCGCCGTCGAGCCGGCGTCGCGGCGCAGCCAGGGAGGGTTGCCCGGCGGGGAGTACCTGATGCACATCGTCCTGAGCGTGCTCGTCGGCGCCTATCTGCATGCGATCGCGCTGGGTTCGCTGGCATGGCGGCACCTACCCTCGGCGGTCGTTTATGCGCCGGCGGACGTCCCCGGCTGGCTTCGCGGGCTGCTCGGGCTCATGGGCGCGGGGGCTGCGCTCGTCGCGGTGGTCGAGGGGCTCGCGCTCGTCGAGCAGCGCCTGCCGCGACCGGCTCCGATCCATGTCCGCGTCCGGCTCCGCACCACCGTCGAGCGGCTCTGGGAGGTCACGCAGGATCACAGGCTCCATCCGAACTGGGACCATCGTTTCAGCAGGATCTCCATGCTCGGGGAGGTCATCCGGACCGGGACGGCGATGCGTTACGAGAAGGACCTGCTCGGGGTGACGATCCGCGGCGGTGGGCGGTACAAGCTCCACCGGCCGTGCCGGCAGTCGACGTTCGAGTTCTGGTCGGAGGATCGGCGATCGCTGATCCGCCGTGGAGTCGGGCTCTGGCTGTATCGGGTCGTGGGAGAGGGGATCGTGGAGTTCTCGACGTCGTATACGTACGAGGTGCGCTGGGGGGTGGTCGGGCGGTGGATCGATCGGTCGGTGTTTCGGCCGCTGTTCCAGCGCGCGACGGAGCGGAGCTTCCGGCGGCTGGCGGAGCGGTATTTCCCCGAGGGGGCGTCGCGGGTCGCGGGGGCGCGCGGGAGGAAGCCGGTGCTCTTCCTCGACGGAGGTGATCTGGCGCCTTCGTCAGGGGCGAGCGCCTCGAAGCCGCGCGCCGGCCCAGGCGCACGGCAGCGCGATCGCGATGTTCGCGAGCGAGTACCACGCGGGGCCGAGCTCCCACATCATGACGGCGCCGAGGGTGGCGAGAGCGACGCCCAAGAAACCGAGGGCGAGCGCGTGGCGCATCGGGCGAGCCGGAGCGAGCTGGGCCGCGACGTAGCAGCCGGCGGCGTTGAGCGGGATGCGGTAGGCGAGCGCGAGCACGAACAGCGAGTCGGACATCCGCTCGCCGTGCGGCGGAAAGATACCGGAGGCGTGAAACGCCAGATCCACGGCTGTGGTGAGGATGACGGTCGCGAAGAGGCCGCAGAGCACCGCGCCGGCGCTGCGGAGCGTGGTTCGAGCCGGGGCGGCCTCGGTCGTGACGGTGAGCGTTCCCTGGAGAGCTTCGATGGTGTTCATGAGGTCCTCGTCCGCGTGATGTCACGCCGTTCTCGGCGCTACACAGAGGAGTCGGAGCCGCCGGTGCGTCATCGACATCGGCGGTGACGATTTTTCGGTGGCGACCGGACCCGGGTCGGGTTGGGTGGCGGAGCGGCGGAGCCGACCCGGGTTGGGGGGCGGAGCCGACCCGGGTTGGGTGGCGGAGCCGACCCGGGTTGGGTGGCGGAGCCGACCCGACCGGGGTTGGGATGGGTGGCGGAGCGGATGGCGGAGCCGACCCGGGTTGGGGGGCGACCCGACCGGGGTTGGGATGGGTGGCGGAGCCGATCCGGGTTGGGTGGCGGAGCCGACCCGGGTTGGGTGACCCGGGTTGGGTGGCGGAGCCGACCCGGGTTGGGGGGCGGGGGGCGACCCGGCAGAGCCGACCCAGGTTGGGGTGGGTGGCGGAGCCGACCCGGGTTGGGGTGGAAGGTGGGGCGACCCGACCGGGGTTGGGGTGGGCGGTGGGTGGCGGAGCCGACCCAGGTTGGGGTGGCGGAGCCGACCCAGGTTGGGGTGGCGCAGGTTGGGGTGGCGGAGCCGACCCAGGTTGGGGTGGCGGAGCCGACCCCGGAGCCGACCCAGGTTGGGGTGGCGGGTTGGGGTGGCGCGAGGTTGAGGTGGCGCGGGGCGGAGCCGGACCGAGCTTTGCGTAACCACGCAATCCGTCGCGCCGGGGCCCGGGCTGCGCCCGGCCTCCGCGCCACCCGCCACCAGCAGCTGCGCCGCGACGCGACGCGCGAGCATCCTGTAGTGGTATATTCATTGCAGTTTTCCGATGGTGGCGCGCGATGGCGGCGTGCCCCCCCCGGACGCGCGCGGGTTGCGCGCCTGCGGATCAGCGGCGTCTTCAAGGCGAGGAGAGTCGAAACGAGATGAGAACCATGAGACAGACCTGCTTGCTGGCGGGAGTCGTGTTCGGTCTGGGATGCACCTCGTCGTTCGTCGATGAGGAATACCCGCCGCGCCGATGCATTCCGGGTCATCAGGTGACCTGTGCTTGCGGTGATGGGCGCAGCAGCGCGCAGCTCTGCGGGGATGACGGGCGGTTCCTCGCATGCCAGTGCAGCGAGGGCATGCCTTGGAGCAGCGGCGGCGTGGGCAGCGGCGGCGGCGTGGGCGCCGTGGGCACCGGCGGCGGCGGAGTGGGCAGCGGCACCGGCGTGGGCAGCGGCGGCGGCGTGGGCGCCGTCGGTACCGGCGGCGGTGGGGCCGTCGGCGACGGCGAGGTGCGGCTCCGGACCGGGACATCGGTGCTCATCGATGCCTTCCTGGCCGACTCGGGTGTTATTATCGTGCTGGCCGACTCCATCCTTCTGATCGGTCGCGGAGGCGAGGAGATCACGCGTGTGGACTCGCCTCGCGAGAACACCGCGGCGGCCTTCGACGGCGAGATCCTCGTCGTCGCGGACAAGGCTCGATTCGCGAGCTACGACGCCACGCTGTCGAGGATCACGGAGAGCGACCTCGTCGAGGCGTGCGCGTCGGCCGTGCTCGTCAGCGATCACCGCTTCATCTGCGGTCCGAGCAACGACTGGGATCGCCTCTTCTATACGTACGATGCACAGACCGGGGCGTTCGTCGCCTCCTCCGAGAAGTACACGTACCATGGCATCCCCATGCGCCGCATCCCGGGAACCGACGATTTCGTGACCGTCACGGTCGGCTCCTCGCCCTCGGATTTTCACCTGTACTCTGTGCTAGGTACGGGCGTGGCGCAGTTCGTGAACGAGTCGCCCTACCACGGAGACTTCGGGGTCACGAACGTCTATGCCTACGACGGCAGCCCGCCCACCCACCTCGTGACGCACGAGGGCCTCATGCTCCGCATCTACGGCTCCCAGTGCAGCGCGGCGGAGAGCAGCTTCAGCTCCGAGTGCTTCGTCCGCGACGGGGGCATCGGGACGCTCCTTGGCGCCCAGCGCTTCCTTGGAATGGATAACGACGCCGGAGGCAAGATCTACGGGCTGGTGAGCCTGTCAGGCGCTTCGTTCTCCGATCCCCCCTGCGACGCCGGCTGCCTCGTCCAGCGCGTCGACATTCCCTCCCGCACGGTCGAGGCCCAGCGGACCCTCGCCCTCGATCTGGGCGCCGTCGTCGTCGTCCGCCACGATCCGCTCTCAGGCGCTCTCCTGGTCGGCTATCGCCTCCCGGGCGACCACTTTTTCCCGGACGATCCCTATCCTGGTTTTGCGGTCTCACTGCTCAGCTACGAGTGAGCCCGGTGCTGCCGACGGCGGAGATCGCAAGAGGAACGACCCGCCAACTCATTGCCGATGTCGCGGTAAGGGGCCATCCTCCAGGCTGACGTGATGGCGTGAAAGGAGCCGACTTTGCCGCATGTCAGCCCCTCGCGAGGATGCACCCCCGAGGATTGCTCGAGCCGCCGAGCGGCCTTAGAGGCCCATCAGGATCGCGGCGCCGAAGCGCACCCCGCGCCCTCTGCGCGTCCGGGGTGGAGGGACCATTGCACGCTTCAGCTGTCGGCGATCCAGGAGCGGCGGGAAATGGTGCGCATGGTTCCGGTGTTCGTCGTCGCCTTGCCCTGCAGCGCCCTCGCGCTCACGGCGGCCTGCTCCGATCCCACCCCTCCGCCGCGGCCCCAGCCCGGCTCCCAGCCGGCGGCGGAGGAGGCCGCGCGACTCATCGAGGCGGCCGAGTCGGAGCTCCACGAGCTCAGCACCCACAACAACCGAGCCGCGTGGGTGGCGTCGACGTACATCACGGTCGACACGCAGATCCTCGCGGCCGCGGCGAGCGCGAAGCTGCTCGGCGCGCAGTCCGAGCTCGCCAAGCGGGCGGCCCGCTTCCGCGACCTCGATCTGCCCTACGACGTCCGCCGGCGGCTCGATCTCCTGCGCACGTCGCTCACGCTGTACGCGCCCGCCGATCCGGCGAGGACGCAGGAGCTCGCGACCATCGCGTCGCGGCTCGAGGCGATGTACGGAGCGGGCAAGTACTGCCCCGCGGCCGGCCAGTGCCTCGATCTCCAGGAGCTCAGCAGGATCATCGCAAAGAGCCGCGATCCCGAGGAGCTGAAGCGAGCGTGGGTCGGCTGGCGCACGGTCTCCGCGCCCATGCGCGGCGACTTCACGCGGCTCGTGGCGCTGGCGAACGAGGGCGCCCGCGAGCTCGGGTTCAAGGACACAGGCGATGCCTGGCGCTCGAAATACGAGATGCCGCGGCAGGCGCTGCCGCGGGAGGTCGACCGCCTCTGGGAGCAGGTCAAGCCGCTCTACGACGCGCTCCACTGCTACGTGCGCGGCCGGCTCGCCGCAAAGTACGGCGAGGACGTCGTCCCCTCCGCGCGCCCGATCCGGGCCGACCTGCTCGGCGACATGTGGGCCCAGAGCTGGAGCAACATTGACGATCTCGTCGCGCCCGAGGGGGCGGCGCCGATCTACGATCTCGACGCGGCGCTCCGCGCGAAGGGCCTCACACCGATCGAGATGGTGAAGACGGGCGAGCGATTCTTCGTCTCGCTCGGGTTCGATCCGCTCCCCGCCACCTTCTGGGAACGATCGCTGTTCGTCAAGCCGGCGGATCGCGACGTCGTCTGCCACGCGAGCGCCTGGAACCTCGATGACGAGGAGGATCTGCGCATCAAGATGTGCATCGAGATCACGGCCGACGACTTCCAGACGATCCACCACGAGCTCGGCCACACCTTCTACCAGAGGGCCTACAATCACCTGCCGTGGCTGTACCGCGACAGCCCGAACCCCGCGTTTCACGAGGCCATCGGCGACACGATCGGGCTGTCGGTCACGTCGGAGTACCTCCAGCGGATCGGGCTCGTGGACGAGCTGCCCCCGCCGTCGAGCGATCTCTCGCTCCTCCTCCGCGACGCCCTCAACAAGGTGGCTTTCCTGCCGTTCGCGGTCCTTGTCGATCGGTGGCGCTGGGGGGTCTTCTCCGGGGATATCTCGCCGGCGGAGTACAATCAGGCCTGGTGGGAGCTCCGGACGAGGTACCAGGGCGTGATGCCGCCGGTGCCCCGCTCCGAGGCGGACTTCGATCCCGGCGCGAAGTTCCATGTGGCGGCGAGCGTCCCGTACCTCCGGTACTTCTTCGCTCATATCCTCCAGTTCCAGCTCCACCGCGCGCTCTGCGAGGAGGCGGGGTACAAGGGGCCGCTCCACCGCTGCACGATCCACGGCAGCGAGCAGGCCGGCGAGCGCCTCCGGCGGATGCTGGAGATGGGGCGGAGCCGCCCGTGGCCGGAGGCGCTCGAGGCGGTGACCGGATCGCGGCAGATGGATGCGGCGGCGATGCTCGACTACTTCGCGCCGCTCAAGGGGTGGCTCGACCAGCAGAACCGCGGCAGGACGTGCGGATGGTAGGCCGCGGCCGCAGCGGGACGCGCGCGCCGCCGGGGCTTCAGGCCTGCGGCGGCGTGTAGAAGGCGAAGCGCGTGACGGCGCGGTAGCCCATCCCTTCGTACACGGGCCGCCCCATCTCCGTCGCGTGGAGGACGGTCCTCGTGACGCCCGTTTCGCTCAGCGCGTCGTCGAGGCAGCTGCGCATCACCGCCTCGGCGTACCCCTTGCGCCGGTGCTCGGCCGCGGTGACGACGAAGCCCACGTACCGGATCTTCTCCACGATGAACGTCGCCGCGGAGCACACGGGCTGGTCGCCAACGTAGCCGACCCGCCCGAACGCCCGGTCGTTCCACAGCGCCTCGTGGGCCACGGAGGCGCGCCCCGCGGGGATCGGGACGCTGTACGCGGCGGAGTTGAGGTCGGCGATGGCGGCGCGCGTCTCGGCGTCGGCCACGCGCCGGAGATCGAGGCCGGCGGCCGGGCGCCGCGAGGGGGTGATCGCGTCGGCCACCATGCCCATGAGCGACACGGCCGGCGTGAAGCCGAGCCGGGCCAGGAGCTCGGCGGTCGCGCCCGCGTCGCCGCCCGGCGACCAGCTGTCGGACAGCGCGAAGAGCCACGGAACGCCGCCGGTCCGCGCGAGCTCGACGGCCCTGAGCGCCCGGCGCTCGAGATCCTGGAGGTCGGTTGCCGGCGAGGAGAGCGTGGCCGTGTTGAGCAGGACCATGTCCGTGCCCGAGAGGACGACGGTGACGCCGTCGGTGTGCTCGATCCGATGGCCCGGGAGACCCTGGCTGAAATGCATCCAGGCGGCCAGGAACTGAGCGTTGGACTCTTCGATCTCGATCGGGACGGGCATGCGAAACCTCCTCCGGGCGGAGAGTAGCCGGAGATAGGGCGGTGGCGCCGAGGACGCTGAGATCCGCGTCGCTCGCTCACGCCTAGCGCCGTCTCACGGCTCGACATCCTCCACCGTGTGGCAGTTGTTGCACGAGAACTCGCCGGTACCTGTCATCGGATCGTACCTGGCGACCTGGAGCAGGTCGGCCATCTCGGGCACGACCTGGTTGTACATGAAGTCGGTCCACTCCATGCGCTCCGGGTGCTCCGGGTCCGACACCCACTCGGGGAACTCCTCCTCGCCGAGGAGCGGGGCGATCTGCGGGTTCGGCATCGCGTAGGCGCGCTCGACCGCGTCGTCGCCGTGGCACGTCGTGCAGTCCATGGACGCGTACTTCGCGTCGTACGCGACGAAGACCTCCTTCATCCGAGGCATGACGACGTTGTTCATGTACGTGGTGCGCTCCGCGAAGCTCATGTCCGTCCACGCGACCGGATCGGGCTCGCCGTCGTCCGCGCCGCCGCACGCGGCGACGAACAGGCACGCTGCCATCGAGATGCGCCTCATGACCGTGCTGCCTCGCGTCGTCCGGCGATCGGACGGCGCCACGTGAGCCGGCTGCTGCGTGTCCGTCCTCGCCTCGTTCGCTGCCGGTCCCGCGGTGTTCATGGATCGCATCGTCGTGTCTCCTTCTGGTTCGAAGCGGCGCGTCCGGGCGTTGCCGACCGGATGCGCCCCGGTTCTATCGTCACGACGAACGGGCAGACGCGGGATCGACACGCCGGTCCATTTTTTTACGATCATCTGTAAGTATATGAAATAATTGTGTTTGCGCTTGCCGCCCGGCGAGGAGCGCCCGGCGTCGCCGGCGCGCGCGGGCGGCTCCGCGGCGAGGTGCGCGGGCGCTGGCGCGGTGCCCGGCTGACGCGGGGTGGGCCAGGCGACCCCGCGATCGCGCCGCCTGCGCGCCTGCCTACGACGACGGCAGGGTCGCCTCGATCTCGCGCCGCAGCGAGCGGTCGAAGACGAACGTCCCGAAGGGGACGATCGACGACACGAGGGCGAGCAGCGAGCGGCCGAGCGACCACCGGCGCCGGACGGCGGCGTGGACGAGCGCGGCGAGGAACAGCACGAAGAGGAGGCCGTGGGCGCTGCCGACGACGCGAACGGCGAGCGGCAGGTCGGCGAGGTACTTGAGCGGCATCGCGATGAAGAGCAGGAGCAGGTAGGACAGGCCTTCGAGGATCGCGATGAGGCGGAGCTGGCGAAGCGCGGTCATGACGGGAAGGTAGGCCAGGCGGCGGGGAGGTTCGTGGGATTCGTCTCGGGCATCGACGTCGTGCTCGTTCCTTGACGTAGGCGCGGTCGGGCGCCGGATCCAGGGGGGAGGCTACGCCGGGGCGTCGAGGCCGGCGTCGGCCGCGGCGGTGGAGGGCGGCGTGGACAGCAGCGCCTCCGCGCACGGCGCGATGACCTCGCGCGCGGCGTCGAGGTGGCAGCGCGCCCGCTCCGCCTCGGTGAGCCGGCCGTGATCGTGCCACGCGGCGGCGTCGATCCCGGGGCGCTCCGGGCCGCGGGCGACGCGCACGTCGGCCAGCGCCTCATCGAACGCGCGGGCCACGGCGGCGCGCACCGGCTCGCCGCCGCGCGCGACGGCCCAGCGCACGAAGGCCCACGCGAGCTCGGCGTGCGCGGCCTCGTCGGCGGCGATCCGGTCGAGTGCGCGGCGGACCTCGGGGTCGCACGCGCGGCGCCGTTGCTCGTCGGCCTGCAGGGCGGCGAGCGTCTCGCCCACGCAGCCCTCGCGCACCGCGCTGGCCGCGGCGCCGGCGAGCGTGGGCGCGTCGAGCGCCCCGTCCATGGCGAGCGCCCCCGGGCCGAGCGAGCGGCCGGCGTAGCGGCTCGCGAGGGTGAAGCAGGCCCGGGCGTGCTGCAGCTCGTCCGAGAGGGCGCGCTGCGCGGCCTCGATCAGGGCGGGCGGCGCGCCGAGGGCGAGCAGATCCAGGGTGAAGCGCGCGAACGACGCGACGGACGCGTGCTCGAGCCGCGCGTCGGCGAGCCACGCCTCGGCGAGGGCGGCGCGCGTCACGGGGTCGACCGCGAGCGGCTCGTCCGCGGCGGCGTCGAGCACCCAGTCGGCCCGCGCCTCGACGCCGGCCAGGCGCGGCGCGCCGCCCACGAGGAACGGGCGGCCGCAGGCGCCGATGCCCGGGTCGTTGACGTCGTAGCAGCACTGGCCGTCCTCCAGCCGGCCATTCTCGTAGACCACGCAGGACACGGGGTTCGGATGGTACTCGCTCGGGCAGGTCTCGGCGCTCCCTCCCGCGCCGCCGCTTCCGCCAGCGCCGCCGCCGCCGTCGTTGCTGGCCCGGACCTCGTCCAGCGAGAAGCACCTCGTCTCCGAGGAGGTGCCCTGACCGCCAGCGCCGCCCTGACCGCCGGCGCCGCCCTGACCGCCGGCGCCGCCCTGACCGCCGGCGCCGCCGGTTCCTCCAGCCCCGCCGGTCCCGCCCGCCCCTGTCGCCGCGCCGCCGGTGCCGTCCTGGCAGCCGAGCGCCAGCGACAGGCCCGTGAACATGCCAGCTCCCACGATTTGCATGATGCGCGCGCGCAGCTCTCTGTTCATGGCGCTCCGCCTCCCAGCGATGTTCCGTCGATAGGCATCCAAATGCTCAACTGCTCCGTCCCAGCTCTTCTATCGAGTCCGAGCGTACCCGGTCCGGCGATCGAGCGAAAGTGGCGACCCGGAGACGAGGACCGGCAAGACGCCAAAGACGCCGGGAGAGCTCGGAGCGCTCGTCTTGGTGGCCTGTCCCGTCCTGAAGCGCGGCGGCCGCCGCGGTCACGCCGCGCCGAGCGTCACGGGCACGGCCGTGGGCTTGCGGAAGAACAGGCTGGGCGCGTAGCTCGGGCGCGCCGCGGAGGCGAGGCGCAGGCCGGGGAACGCGGCGCGCAACGCCTGCACGGCGCACCTCACCTCGATGCGCGCGAGCGCAGCGCCGATGCAGGTGTGCACTCCCCAGCCGAAGCCGAGGTGCCGCGCACGCGGGCCGGCGACATGGCGGTTCACGTCGAACCGCTGCGGGTCCGGGAAGACCGCCGGATCGTGGTTGGCGGCGCCGAAGAACGCGAACGCCGTGGCCCCCGCGGGGATCTCGACGCCGCCGACGACGGCCGGCGCCGTCGCGCGCCGCGGCTCCATCTGCACGGGGGCGTCGATCCGGAGCGCCTCCTCCATCGCCCCCTGGAGCAGCGCCGCGTCGCTGCCTATGGCGTCCCACAGCGCGGGCGCCTCGAGCAGGCGGAGCACGAGCGAGCCAATCAGGCTCGCCACGGTCTCGTAGCCGGCGAAGAACAGGATGATGATGTGGGAGATCATCTCTTCGACCGAAAGCGGCGCCTCGCCGTCGACACGGGCGCCGATCAGCGCGGTGATCAGGTCGTCGGCGGGCTCGGCGCGGCGCCGCTCGATGAGATTGGCCAGATAGCGCTCGTAGGCGACGAACCTCCGCGCGGCCTCGACCTTCCGCGCCGTGTCGAGCGCCGGCTCGTAGAGCTTGAACCGCTCGTCCTGGCAGGCCCTGAGCAGCGGCGCGTCCTCCAGCGGTATCCCGACCAGGGCGGCGATGATCTGCAAGGGGAGCGGGAAGGCGAGCGCCTGCATCAGATCCACCGGGTCGCCGCCCGGGTCCATCGCGCGCACCAGCGCCTCCGCCGCCAGGGCGATCGTCGGCTCGAGGGAGGCGAGCCTCGCGGTCGTGAACGCCTTGGAGAACAGCGCCCGCGCGCGCGTGTGCCCGGGAGGGTCGTTGTTGAAGAGCGCCGGCGGCATCTGGTAGATGCCGCGCTGGAGCTCGGCAATCACCTCCGGCGGCAGATCCGGCGGCAGGTCGAGGATGTGCGCCGAGGAGAACCCGACCGGCTCGCGGAGCACCTGCGTGACCTCGGCGTGCCCCACGATGAGGTAAGCGGAGAACGCCTCGCTGTAAGCGACCGGCGCCTCCCGGTGCGCCGCTTGATAGAACGCGAGCGCGGGGTTGTCCGCATAGCTCGGCGAGAAGGGTTCGAACAGCGCGCCTACCCGGCGCGAGCTCTCGGCGACCGGCGGCCCCTGAAGCGTGTTCTCTGCGATCATCGAGCCCGAGCGTACCGGGGCCGGCGATCGAGCGAAAGGGGCTGCCGGTCGCCCGGGGGGCGGACTACAGGTCTGGCCTGTGCGTCACCTGCTATGCGAGAGGTCGAAGCGCCGCAGCGGTACGAGCCTGAACGCGCGCACGGTGATCTCGTCGTTCCGGATCGCGACCCGGGCGGCGGCCGGCTGGTAGCCGAACGCCGTGACCACGACGTCGTACACCTCGAGTCGGTGCGCCGGAGCCACGGGCAGGGACATCGCGTACGCGCCCGCCTCGTCCGTGAAGGTGCTGCGCTTCAATCCGTCGTCGCGTCGCTGCGCGACGATCATCGCGTGCTCCACGCGCCTGCCCGTGCGGGCTCCGATGACGGTGCCGATCAGCTTGCCCGCGACCCGCTCGCTCGCGGCGACCGCCCGGAACGCGTCGATCCGGCCGTCGCCATAGGTGTTGTTCGGGTCGCCGTCCGCCGCGCCGCCGCACTCGAAGCTCCGGCGATTGACGGCGGTCCTCCGGATCAGCTCGAACGATTTCCCGATGTCGCCGATCAGGTCCGGAGCAGCAGACCAGACGAGGGCCAGCGTGCCCGTGACGTGGGGCGCCGCCATCGACGTGCCGCTGAAGATCGCGTAGCCGCCGGGGACGCTCGAGCGCACTTCCACGCCGGGCGCCGACGCATCCGGCTTGATGGGTCCGAACGCCGAGGGGCCGCGGCTCGAGAACGCGGCGATCTCATCCATCCTGTCGGTGGCGCCGACGCCGAAGGATTCGGGGTAGTCGGCCGGCGACCCCGCGGTCCCGCAGGCCGGTCCGGCGTTGCCGTTGGCGAACACCGGGGCCATCCCCGCGGCGCGCCAGGCCTTGACGATGCCCCGGAAAAACGGATTCCCTGGGCCGTCACCCCAGGAGTTGTTGATGAGGTGAGGCCGGCGCGAGGGCTTCGGGTTCCTTCCGAGCAGATCGGTCGGCGCCAGCATCCACTCGCCCGAGGACACGAGCGCCGCGAACGAGCAGGACGTCGGTTCGCACCCTTTGGCCGTGATCCACTTCACGCCCGGCGCCACGCCGATGTCGTCCTCGAAAGGGCCGAGTCCATCGCCGCCGGCGATGGTGCCCATCGTGTGCGTGCCGTGGCCGTCGTTGTCGCAGGGCGGGCTGCCGGGCGGCCCGCAGATCTGCAATGGATCCCAGAAGTTGTAATCGTGCACGAACCTGCCGTCGCCGAGGTTGCCCCGGTACTGGCGGACGAGCGCCTCGTGGTCGAATTGGACGCCCGTGTCGATGCTGCCGACGACGATCCCGTCGCCGTCGCCGAACGCCGACCAGACTTTATCCGCGCGGATCCTGGCGATGTTCCACTCGACCTCGTCGCCCGGGCCTGTCCCGTCGTCCACGGGAGGCGGGATGCTGAAGGCGCCGTCGAGGACGATGGCCTCCACCTCGGGGCGCCGCGCGATCTCGTACATCAGGTCGCGCGTCCCCGTCACTTGCATGACATTGATGATCCAGTGGGCGCGGTGCGCCGCTCCCCTCGCGCGCACCAGGCTGCGCACGCCGCGCTGGCTGCGCTCGGCCACGGCCTTGAGCGCCTCGAAGACGAATTGACCTCTCGCGTCCCAGTCCTTGATTGTCGGCGCCGCGCGGAGGTCCGCGCGTTCGTTGAAGACAACCCAGAAAGTTGCATCTGCTCTGTCCGCCATGGCGGCGAGTACGCCCTCGTCAACGTGCGCCTGCGGCGGGTCGTCCCCACCGCTACAGCCAAGCTGCGAGAAGCTCAACGCCACCACGAGAACGCATGCGATCCATCCGATTTTCCGGAGGATTTTACCCATGATTCCCCCCAATTCTAGGGTTCTTGACCCTGCTGGGGTTCGATGCGTGCTCCTGGATACGAGTTGTGAAAATGTGCGATAAGGGGCGCTCGCGGCGAGCAAAGCATGAGCGTGCTGGGCGACACGGCTCCGGGCGGGGCGAACGCTCCATCTCGCGATTGTCCTGGCAGCCCAGATGGGGACTCTCGCGTAGAGATCGGCTGCAGACCGAGCGCGTGGACAGGCAGCTTTAGAGACCGTGGCGGTCGCCTTCCTCGGGCGTGCTGCCCCCGGACCGTTGTTGGAAGGCTGCTCTGCCCTCCGGCGACCCCGCCCACGTCGGGGTCGCCGCCCTCAGCGATGCCACCGGAAGAGCCGGAGGCTGAGCGCGAACGTCGCGACCGTCCAGCCGGCGAGGACGGCGATGCCGCCGGCGAGCTGGCCCGGATCGGTGGCACCGAACAGCAAGATCTCGCGGGTGAGCTGCACCATGTGCGTGCTCGGCAGGAGGGCGCCCAGCGCGGCGAGCGGGCGGGGGAGGGCGTCCAGGGGGAAGAAGATCTCGGACAGGAAGACGAGCGGCAGGTTCACCGCGCTCACGATGTCGACAACCAGGTCCTCGGTCCTGAGGACGCACGCGAGCACGAAGCCGATGCCCATGAACGCGAGCAGGCCGAGCAGCGAGACCAGGGCCACCCAGAGGGCCGACACCGCGGTGAACGGCACGTCGAAGAGCAGCGCGCCGGCCGCGGCGACGAGGGCGATCTGCCCGAGGACGAGGACGGAGCGCGCCGCGATCTGCGCCCCGACGAACGCCGCCTTCGGCATGGGCGTCGTCGCGAGCTTCTTCAGGAAGCGGTTCTGCCGGTAGAGCACCATCGTGTAGCCGGTCGCGAAGAGCCCGGCGAGCATGACGCTGAACGTGAGGATCCCCGGGAAGAGGTAGTGGACGTAGCCCCAGCGCGGGAGCTCCACGACGGCGAGCTCGGCCCGCACCCCGGGCGACGCGGCGATCCCTCGCCCGAAGAGCCGGTCGCGCGGCCCCACGAGCACCCGCGAGATCCCGTCGCCGCGCGGGAGCACCACGACGGCGCTCGCGGTCCGCGCCCGGAGCCGCGCGAGCCCGGCGGCCTCGCTCTCCACGTGCACGAGCCGCGCGGGATCGAGCTCGCCGCCGAGCGCCTCCAGCGGGCGCTCGGCGGCGCCGGGGCCGGCGACGACGGCGATCGTCCGCTCCTCGAACGGGTGGCCGTTCATGAACACGAACCCGACGACGACGAGGAGCACGACCGGGAAGAGCAGCACGAAGCTCGTCGAGCTCGCGCTCCGCAGCACGTCGAGCAGCCGGAGGCGCGCGAGCGCCCAGAAGGCGCTCACGACGGATCCTCCGCCTCGCCGCGGCGCATCCGGACCGCGCAGAAGTGGAAGAACGCGTCCTCGACCCCGAGCCCTGTCCGGCGGCCTTCGGGCACCGCGGCCACGAGCTCGTCCCGCGTCCCGCTCGCCCGGAGCTTGCCGCCGACGAGGAAGAGCAGCCGATCGCAGAGGCTGTCCGCCTCGCGCAGGTCGTGCGTCGTCATGACCACCGTGCGCTCGCGGGCCACGCCGCGCAGCACCTCGCCGATCTCCTGCTTGCCGGCCGGGTCGAGCGGCGCCGTGGGCTCGTCGAGGAAGAGCAGCTCGGGCTCGTGGACCAGCGCGGTGGCGATGAACAGGCGCGCCGCCTCGCCGCCCGACAGGCGCGCCATGGGCACCGACGCGCGCTGGGCGAGGCGCGCCCGCTCCAGGATCCGCGTCGCGCCGTCACGCACGCCGTAGATCGCGGCGAAGAGGCCGGCGTACTCCCGCGTCGTGCAGCGCTCGAGCTGGACCTCCTTCTGCAGGACCACGCCGACCCGCCGCCGCGGGTAGGGCGGCACGGGCGCGCCGAAGAGGCGGACCGCGCCGCGCGTCGGCTCGCTGAGGCCCTCCAGGAGATCGAGCAGCGTCGTCTTGCCGGCGCCGTTCGGGCCGAGGACGCCGACGAGGCCGGGGCCCTCGACGCGGAAGCTCACGTCCGAGAGCGCGGCGACCCCGCCGAAGGTCTTGGTGAGCGACTCGACCGCCACGATCTCGTCCGGCGCGCGGGGCATGCGCGTGAGCCTATCAGGCCGCGCGGGGCGTCGACGGGAGCGCGCTCGCCCCGAGGAGCCTGATATCGTCCGTCCCATGGGGACCGACCGGCTGATCCACGAGACGACGAGCCTGTGCCCGGCCTGCAAGATCGCCGTCCCCGCCCGGGTCGTGGCGACGCCCGCCGGCGAGGTGTGGATGCGCAAGGCGTGCCCCGAGCACGGCCCGCGCGACGTGCGGCTCTCGACGAGCGCGGCCTGGTACGAGTCGACGCGCGCGCTCGCGCCGGCCCCTGCGCCGCCGCGGGCGCCGCGGCGCCCGATCGAGCACGGCTGCCCCTTCGATTGCGGCCCGTGCGAGGCCCACACTCAGCGGGTCAGGATGCCGGTCGTCACGATCACGAGCGCCTGCGATCTCGACTGTCCCATGTGCTACGTGCACAACAAGAACGACGGCGCGTTCTTCATGAGCAAGGCCGAGTTCGGGGAGGTGCTCCGCCACCTCTGCGACGGCGCCGGCGGCGATCTCGACCTGATCAACCTCACGGGCGGCGAGCCCACGCTCCACCCCGAGCTGCCCGAGCTCGTCGCGATGTGCCAGGAGGCGGGCATCCACCGCGTGAGCATCTGCAGCCACGGCTTCGGCCTGCTCAGGAACGACGCGCTCCTCCGGCGCCTCGCGGAGCTCGGGGCGCGCATCGCGCTCTCCTTCGACACCTTCGACGACGCCACGGACAGGGCCCTGAACGGCGTCAGGAGCGTCGACAAGAAGCTCGCCTGTCTCGAGCGCCTCGACGCCGCCGGCGTCGACACGACGCTCATCCCGGTCATGACCCGCGGCCTCAACGACCACGAGATCGGCCGCATCCTCGAGCTCGGCTTCCGGCTCGGCTGCGTCCGCCACCTCGAGGTCCACACGATGACGTTCACCGGCCAGAGCGGCGCCTCGTTCGATCGCGGAGGCCGCATCTCCACGCTCGAGGTCCTCGAGCGGATCGCCGAGACGACGGGCGGGCTCCTCTCGCCGGGCGACTTCGTCCCGTCGCCGTGCGCTCATCCGCTCTGCTACCAGGTCGCCTACCTGCTCATGGATCCCGCGGGCGGCCCGCCGGTCCCGTTCACCCGGTTCATGAGCCGCGAGGCGCTCTACGCCTGCCTCGGCGACCACCTCTACCTCGAGCCGAGCGCGCGCCTCGAGCGCGCCATGCAGGACGCGATCGACGCGCTCTGGTCGCGCGGCGACGACGACCGCGCGCTCGGCCTCCTGAACGGCCTCCTGCGCGCGCTGTTCCCGGCGAAGAAGCCGCTCCGGCGGGAGGAGTCCCTGCGGATCAGCGAGCGCGCGGTGAAGGCGGTGTACGTCCACTCGCACATGGATGAGGAGACGTTCGACGTCGAGCGCGCGGCCCAGTGCTGCGACAGCAACTGTACCGCCGACGGGAGGACGGTGCCTGTCTGCAACTACAACGTGCTCTACCGGGAGAAGGAGCCGCGGTTCATGAGCGAGCCGCGGGCGTGGCCGGATCGATCCGGCGGCCGGCGCGCCCTCCCGCTCCTCTCGCCGTCGCCTCGCCGGGAGGCCCCGTGAGCGCCGCCTCCGGCCTCCTCGCCGGCCGGCGCTGCCTCGTCACGGGCGGCTCGCGCGGGCTCGGGCGCGCGATCGCCCTCGCGTTCGCCCGGCACGGCGCGCGCGTCGCCTTCACCTACGCGACCGACGACGCGGACGCCGCCGAGGCGGGCCGACAGATCGCCGCGACGGGCGCCCCGCCGCTCGTCTTCAAGGGCTCGGTGGCCGACGCCGCCCACGTGAAGGACACCCTCGCCGCGCTGCACCGCGCCTGGGGCGGGCTCGACGTGCTCGTCAACAACGCCGGCATCACCCAGGTCCTGCCCATCTCGCTGCTCGAGGAGGAGGACTGGGACCTCGTGATGGACGTGAATGTGAAGGGCGCCTACCTCATGAGCCGCGCCGCGCTGCGGTTCATGATCCGCGAGAAGCGCGGCGTCATCCTGAACATCGGCAACTTCGCGTCGGAGCGCGTGATCGAGGCGCCGGTCCACTACGCCGCCTCGAAGTCGGCCCTGCGCGGCCTCACCGAAGCGCTCGCGCGCGAGGTCGGCCGCTATGGCGTGCGCGTGAACCTCCTCGGCCCCGGCCTCCTCGAGGAGGGCATGGCGCAGGGGCTCCCGCAGCACCGCCAGGCGGAGTACGTCGCGCACTGCGGCCTGCGTCGCCTCGGCCGCGTCGACGAGATCGCCGAGCTCGCGGTGTTCCTGTGCTCCGACGACAGCGCCTTCATGAGCGCCGCCAAGCTCGTCGCCGACGGAGGGCTCTGACGTGGACGCGTTCGACGACATCCTGCGCGACGGGTTCGACGACTACCGCGCCTTCGTGAACCCGCTCATCGCGCAGCGGGCGAAGCTCGCCCGCGAGCCCATCCGGGTCGTGCGCGCCGAGGGGGGCCTCCTCGTCGACAGCGAGGGCCTCGTGATCGAGGACTTCCACGGCACCCAGGCCTTCGGTCATCGCAACCCGAGCGTCGCCCGCGAAGTGCGCGCCTTCCTCGACTCGGACGCGCCCTCCTGGTACCCGTCGCGCGTCAACCCGTTCGCCGGCCGCCTGGCGCGCCGCCTCTGCGAGCGCGCGGGCCACTACGACAACGTCTTCTTCGGGTGCACGGGGAGCGACGCCGTCGAGGCGTCGCTCAAGCTCGCCCGCGCGCTCACCCGGAAGCCCGTCCTCGTCGGGCTGACCGGCGCCTACCACGGCTGTTCTTACGGGAGCGTCTCGTTCATGGGGGAGGGCTACCTCCGCGACCCGTTCGTGCCCTTGCTGCAGGGCGCCACGTCGATCCCGTTCGGCGACGTCGACGCGCTCGCCCGGGTGTTCGCCGGGGGCGACGTGGCGGCGGTGCTCGTGGAGCCGATCCAGGGCGAGGGCGGCGTGCGCGAGCTGCCGCCGCCGTTCGTCGAGGCGCTCTGCGACCTCACGGCGAGGCACGGCGCGCTGCTCATCGCCGACGAGGTGCAGACGGGCGTCGGCCGCACGGGGCGCGGCTTCCTCGCGACCGAGCGCTGGCCGCGCCGGCCGGACGTGGTGCTCCTGGCGAAGCAGCTCGGCGGCGGACTCCTGCCGCTCTCGGCGATGCTGACGAGGCGTGACCTCTTCGTGCGCGCCTACGGCAGCCAGTTCGCCGCGGGCGAGAGCCACAACAACACCATGGGTTACAACGCCCTCTCCGCGGTCGCGGGGCTCGCCACGCTCGACCTGATCACGGACGAGCTCATCGCGTACGTCCGCGAGACGGGCGCGTACCTCCGCGAGCGGCTGGAGTCGGCGCTCCGGCCGAACCGGCTGTTCAGGGAGGTGCGCGGCGCGGGCCTGATGCTCGGCGTGCAGCTCGATCCGCCGGATCACCCCTGGCTCTCCTTCGAGCATTTCGGGTTCCCGGATCTCGCGCACCACTCGGTGGTGTCGCCGCTCGTGTGCCACCGCCTCTATCGCCGTGGCTTCTTCTGCTTCACCTGCGGGCACGACTGGACGATCTTCCGGCTCCAGCCTCGGTTCGACATCCCGCGCGACACGCTCGACACCTTCGTCGACGCCGCGGCCGAGGCGCTCGCGTACGTGGAGGGCCTGACATGAAGCACGCCGTCGTTTTCGGGGGCACGGGCGCCGTCGGCGCCGCGGTGCTGCGCGCGCTCGCCTCGCGCGGTGCGAGCGCCACGTTCACGTACTGCCGGAGCGAGGACCGGGCGGCCGAGCTGTCGCGCGAGCTCGGCTTCCGCGCCGTCCGGCTCGATCTCACCGACGCCGCCGCGCTCCGCGAGCTCGTCGGCCGGATGGGCGCGGACGAGCCGGTGCCCGCCGCGGCGATCCACTGCGCCGGGAGCCTCGACGCCACGCCGGGCCTCGAGCTGTCGGACGAGGCGTGGGACCGGGCCTATGCGTCGAACGCCCGCGCGGCCTTCCTTGTCGCCCGCGATGTCGGGGCGGCGATGGCGCGGGGCGTCGGTGGGGAGATCGTCCTCGTCGGCGGGCCCGATCGCGCGCAGTCGCTGCCGATCCCGGTCGCGTTCGCGGCGAGCCAGGGGATGATCGCGGCCACCGCCATGGCGTTCGCGAAGGAGCTCGGCCCGCGGCGGGTGCGGGTCAACATGGTGGCGCTGGGCCTGCTCGACGCCGGGCTATCGACGCGGCTCGACGAGGGCCTCCGCAGGGAGTACCTCGCGTTCTCGGCCCTGCGGCGCCTCGGCACGCCGGACGAGGCCGCGGCCGCGATCGCGTGGCTCGCCCTTCACAACACGTACGTGAGCGGCAAGGTCATCCCGGTCAACGGCGGCATATGACCGGCGCGCGCCAGCGCTGCGTCGCTCTCCGCGTGTCCGCTGCGCAGGTCGCCGACCCGGCGCGGCGTGAAGCGGATGTCGTCGAAGACGGCGGTGCAGCCGTCGCCTGCCGGCGACTGGGCCGAGAAGCCGACGTCGAGCTCGGTTGCGCTGCCGAGCGAGAAGCTGCGGAGCACGTGCCAGATCGTCCCGTCGGTGGAGGCGTGGAACGCGCACACCCGCCCGAGCCGCGAGACGCGCAGCCAGACGTGGTCGGCGTCGACGTTGAAGGATCTGCGGCTGTCGGACAGGCCGCGGGTCACCACGGAGACGACCGTCGGCACGCGCTCCGGCGACAGCTCGAAGCAGAGCTTGGCCCACGCGCGCTCGTGCGCCCAGAGCAGCAGCACGCCGGCGTCGTGCGCCGCCGCAAAGCCCACGGTCACCCGCGCGCTGGCGAGGAAATCCCCCTGCGGCGTCCCGAGCAGGCGCGGCGCGTTCAGGACGCCGGTGGTGCGCTCCGGATCGAGGAACAGGTCGGTCTTGCCGCCCGCCGTGACGGTCAGGCTTGATGCCTTGCCGGCGCTCCAGCTCCTGGGCGGTACCTCCCAGCGAAGCGGCGTCGGCAACGGCGCCAGGTGCACAGGATCACTCACCTTGGTTCCCTCCCCCCTGCATGGCGAGCATTGTACCGGAGTATGCTCCTGACCTGGCGTCGAATCGTTACTGTGTGTATGCAGGATCTCAGGTTGATGAGAATTACCGTCCTTCTGGTGTCCTGCTGTGTGGCTGTAAACCTGGCCGGCTGCTTGAGGGCGAAGCGCGGTCCCCCCGAGTTTTTGTTGGGGATGAGGCCCGTGCGGTCGGGTGGGAGCCCTGATCCCGAGCGGTCGGGTGGGAGCTCCTATGGTGATGCGGCGGCGGCGCTCGCCGCCGCGGCCGGGGCGGCTGTGGTGAACCGCGAGGTCTACGACACCTGCTACGCGATCTGTGAGATCGGGACGGCGTGCGACGCGGCGACGGGGCTGTGTGTGCGGCTGCCGTGTGGAGGGAAGTGCCCGGCAGATCGCCGCTGCAAGGTGGTCGAGGGCAAAGAGGCCTGCGTCCTCGGGGAGCCCGACCGCGGTGTCGTGCTTTTGCCGGCCGAGCCGGGGGGAGCGGCGGGCGAGATTGGGGGGCCGGGGGGAGCGGCAGGCCAGGTCGAAGGGGCGGGAGCGAACTGATGAGACGGGCGCGACGGCGCACATCGTTCGGCTCCTGGCAGGAGTGGAGAATTTAACGCAAAGGCGCAAAGACGCAAAGACGCAAAAAGACGATAGGGCGGGGCGTCCGACCTGGCAGATCGTTGATCGCGTGGTGTCTGTGTCACCGGCTGCTCACCGGAAGCGATGGCGTAGAAGTGCTCATGACAGGACTCAGGAATGAAGATGAGCCGCCCAAGGAAACCAAAGAGGACGAGATGGCATGATGCTCATGCTGCAATTCTATCTCTCCTCTTTTTTTTGCGTCTTTGCGCCTTTGCGCCTTTGCGTTGAATTCTCTCTCTCGGCCGGCCACCCTGCGGAGCAACCCTGTCCCCGCATCACAGCGTCCCGATCCGCCTCATCACCTCTGCGTAGACCTCCCGTCGATCCGGCCGCGCGTGCCCCAGCGCCTCCTTGAGGGCGGGGATCGCCGGCGCGCCCACGTGCGCGAGCCCCTCGGCGGCCGCTCGGCGGACGGCCTTGTGCGGGTGCAGCAGCAGGCCCACGATCGCGGGGATCGCAGGCGGCCACGGCGCGAAGCTGAGGATGCGGATCGCCGAGCGGACCACGTCGGGCAGCGGATCCGAGAGGAGCGCGCACGTCGCGCGCAGGTAGGCGGCGCGGTCCACCGCCTCGCGCAGCAGCCGGTGCGCGTGGAGCCGCACCCGGGGACGCCGATCGCCGAGCAGCTCCACGAGCAGCGCCGCGAGCTCCTCGTCCGGCGCCCCGGCGAGCGCCGACAGCGCCCGGCGGGACTGCTCCGGATCCCCGGCGCGCGCGAGCCGCACCAGCTCCTGCCGTGCCGTGCCGCGGTCGCCCGCCGCGGGCACCCGCGGCTCCGGGCGCGCGCGCAGCGCCGCGAGCGCCCGCGCGTCCTCGTCCGCACCACCGGGCGGCCGGAGCGGGCCGTCCTCGAGGACGATCCGCTTCGCCAGGTCGGCCCGCCCCTCGGCGCGCACGCGCCTCACCACGGCCTCGAGCTCCGGCGTGCGCAGCAGCGCCTCGCCCGCGACAAGGTCGAGGTAGCCCCACGCCCCCTGCCGGACGCACTCGACGATCCGCGCCGCCCGCACGTCGGGAGCGATGCGGCGGAGCGCCTGGGCCGCCGCCGCGCGCGTCGCCGGCGCGCCCGTCTCCCACCACCCGAGCAGCAGCGGGAACAGGCGCTCGACCGCCGAGTGATCGAGCAGGGCCGCGAGACGCGCCGCGCGCTCCCGGCGTAGCTCGTCGCCGGCGTCGCCCCGGAGCTCCTCCTCCGTGACCTCGAGCAGCGAGCCCGCCAGACGCGGCAGGCTCCGCCCATCCAGGCCCTCGACGTCGCCGCGCAGGTGAGCGCGCAGCACGGCCGCGCGGACGTCCTCCTCCGGCCACGAGAGCAGCGCGGTGGCCGCCGCGCGCCGCTCGGCCGGCGCGGGCGCGTCCAGCATCGACAGCAGGCGCCCGCGGAGCGCGGCCGAGCGCGGCTGGTCGAGATCGGACGGCCGCGGCGCCCGCGCGCCGCCGCTCCGCGACGCCGCCTGCTCGGCGAGGGTCCAGGGCGGCGCGCCGATCGGCTGCAGCGACTCCATCCAGTCCAGGAGGAGCGCCCGCGCCGGCCCGGCCGCGGACGGGAACACCTCGATCAGCGCGGCCAGCTGCGCCCGCGAGCCGACCCCGCCGCGCGGCCCCTCCGCCCGGAGCGCCGCGAGCTCCCCCGGCTCCTGCGCCGCGGCCCGGAGCGCCGCCTGCCACGCGGCCGCGCCCTCGGGATCCGCGCCCTCGCCCGCCTCCGCCGGCGCGCCGAACGCCTCGCGCAGGATCGCCGCCTCCGCCGTCCACGGATCGGCGGCCACGCGCGCCATGGCGAGCGCCTGCTCGACGTCGGTGCGCCCGAGGATCGCCCCGCACCGCCGCAGCACCTCGAGCGGTGACCGGCGCGCCCCGGGCGCCGGCGCGAGCCCGCGCACGCGCGCCGCCACGCCCAGCGCCTCGGCCGCCGGGAGCTCCGGCGCCGCCGCCTCGAGCAGCGAAAGGAGCCCGTCGCGCAGATCGGCCGCCGCCGCGGCGAGCCCGTCGAGCAGCACCGCGACCTGCCTCGCGAGCGCGCGCGCCTCGCCGGGCGACCACGGGGCAGGGGAGGCGCGGACGAGCAGCCGGAGCGCCGCGTCGCGCAGCGCCGGCTCGGCCGCCGCGAGGCGGAGCCACTCCGGCGCGAGCTGCCGCAGGGCCGCGAGCCCGTCCTGCGGCAGCGCCGCCTCCCGCTCGAGCAGCCGCCGCGCCGTCGCGTCGTCCCAGCCACCGCGGGCCAGCGCGGCCGCGAGCGCCGCCGCGGCGAGCGCCTCCCCCGCGCCCGGCGGCGCCGGTGCGCCCGCGGATCCCTGCTCGCGCCGGTGCGGGTCGCGCGCCTCGAGGTCCGCGGCGAGCTCGGCGGCGGTCCCGGAAGCGAGCGCGATCTCCCCGGCCATCGCCCGCTCCAGCAGCCGCGCCGCCGCGGCCGATCCCTGGCGGATCCCGCTCCGGATCGCCTGCGCCGACAGCGTGCGGCCCACCGCGTCGAGCAGCCGATCGCGCGCGCGCTCGTCCTCCGCGGCCTCGGCGGCGGCGAGGATCGTCGCCTCGCACGCCGGCCCGACGATCGCCCGCAGCGCGGCCTCGAGCGCCGCGCGCAGCCCCGGGTTGTCGTGGTGGCCCAGCCAGAAGACGAGCCTCGGCACGGCCTCCGGCCCGCCCGCCCGCGACAGCGCCTCGGCCGCCGTCTTCTTGATGCTCATGCTCGGGTGATCGAGGCACGCGGCGATCGCGGGGCAGGCCCAGCGCGCCTCCATGGCGCCGAGCGCGCGCAGCGCCTGCCGCGCCGTCTGCACGTCGCCGGCGCCCGTGAGGAGCGTCAGGCTGGCCGAGAGCGCCTCGGCGCCGCCCTGGGCCAGCAGCGCGATCACGCGCTTGCGCACGTGCGGGTCGCGGTGGCGGAGGAGGCGCGAGACGCGCGGGCGCGCGCGCCGCCACGGCGCCGAGCGCAGCAGGTCCACGAGGAGGGCGCGCTCGCCCGCGGACAGGCCGGGCCGGTCGAGGAGATCGAGCGTCAGGCTCGCGAGCAGCGCGTCGCCGGCCTCGCGCTCGCTCGCGGCGTCGAGCAGGCACACGGGCCGGATCTTCCGGCGCTGGTGCAGCCGCCGGCCGAGGCCGCGGATCGCCTCCGCGACCTCCGCCGGCACCGCCGGCTCCGCGGGCCGCTGGGGGCCCTGGTCGATCGCGGGCTCGAGCCGCTCGGCCGGCCCGCCGGGAGCCCACGCGGCCGCGAGATCCGCCGCGATCCGGAGCAGCAGGTCGGCGATCGCCGGGAGCGCGCGCGCATCGCCGGCGCGCGCGAGCGCCTGCAGCGCGTCCGCGGGCGTGCAGCGCTCCACCGCATGCTGGAGCACCGCGAGCTCCGCCGGATCGGCCCCGCCGAGATCGGCGGCGAGCTCGACCGGCAGATCGCGGGGGTTCAGGCGGGCGAGGAGCGCGCGCCGGTCCCCGGGCTCCTCCGTCAGATGCCAGAGCAGTACCACGGCACGATGCCGTTGGTGACGGATGTTCAGGGCGATCGACGATGGCGCGATGGACGGCGCGATGCTCGCGCCTGCGCCGTCGAGGCCGAGGGCGGTGCGGAGCGCGTCTGCCGTGCGCTGGCCGCCGATCGCGGCGAGCGCGTCCAGGGCCTCAGCGGGCGCGCGCGGCAGCGCGGCGAGCACGTCGTCCTCTGCGGCCGCGTGGCGCAGGGCGCCGATCGCGCGCAGCAAGGGCGCGGGCGAGGCGGCCTCGCGGAGCTTCTCGGCGAGCATGTCCCCGAGGGGGAGGTCTGTCGCGCCCTGCTCCGCCATGGCGACGGCGATCTCGGCCCGGCGCGGCCAGCGCGCGTCGCTGGCCGGCGCCGAGGCGAGCGCCTCGAAGAGCGCGCGCCTGCAGGTGAAGGTGATCGCCGCGACGTCGCCGGCGGGGAGGGTTGGATCGGCGAGGGCGAGCTCGAGGATCGCCGCCGCGTGCTCCGGGGCAGGGAAGTGGCCGCGCCGGTGCAGCGCGCGCAGGCAGGCGATCGCGCTCGGGCCGAGCAGCAGCGGATCGCGCGCGGCGAGCTCGAGGATCGCGCCCACGTCCTCGCGGGTCGCGCGCTCGCCCAGGAGCGCGAGCGCCCGCTGCCGGAGCCGCGGCGGCGCGTCCTCGCGCGCGGCGACCTCGCGGAGCGGCGCGCCTTCGCCGTGGCGCGCCGCGGCCTCCAGCGCCGCCGCGGCCACCTCGGGATCGCCGCGCAGGAGCTGCTCGAGGCGCGCGCCCGGGAGCGGCGCGCCGGCGAGGACCGCCCACGGCTCGGCGAGCTCGCGCAGCGCGGCGGCGGCGACCGCGGGCGCCGTCGCGACGGCGAGCGCGCCGAGGACCGCGCGCGCCTGCGCCGGCGCGAGCAGCGCCGCGTGGAGGCAGCGTCGGGTCAGATCGAGCGCTGCGGCCTGGAGGACCGGGTCGCGGCGCGCCGCGAGCTCGGGGAGGAGCGCCTCGGGCGCGGGGATCTCTGCCGGGTCGAGGGCGTGGAGCGCCTGGTAGACGAGCTCGCCGGCGGGCTCATCGCGGAGGACCTCGGGCCGCGTGAGGATCTCGGTCCGCAGCCAGGCCACGCGGACGGGCGCGTGGAGCGCGGCCTCGCGCCACGCCGGCAGCCGCTGCTCCGGGAGGAACGGCCAGAGCTCGCGGTAGAGCCCGGCGAGGAGCAGCGCTTCCTCCGGCGTCCCGTCCCCGTCGATCGCGCGCGGCAGCATCGCCGCGAGCGCCCGCCGCGCGCCCGCGCTGCGACGGGCGGCGGCCTGCGCGATCCGCGAGAGCCCCAGGTAGCGCACGCGCGCGTCGCCGTGCCGCACGAGCTGGCGGAGCACCTCGTCGGTGCAGCGCGCCTCGTCGAGGTGCTCGTCGAGCCACCGCACATCTCCGCGGCGCAGCGGCGCCGCGAGCGCCTCGTCCAGGTGCATCATCGGGCGGTCATCGTAGACCAGTCCGCGCGCCGCCCGCTCACCGTCTCCGCGACAGATCGAGCAGCGCCCTCGCGCGCGAGTACGCGATGTACGGGTTGTCTCCGGAGCCGCCCAGATCGTCGCTGTCATCGCCCGCGCCCTGCGGCCTCACCGGAATCCAGAGATAGTCCGGGTGCATCGCCTTGCCGTTCACGCCGTTGGCGAGGGCGGGGTTCCTGATCCACTCGCCGCCGAGCACCGTCAGCCGGTCATCGAGCTCGAGCACGTAGTGGAGCTCCGAGCTGAGGATCGGGACGCTGCGGAGCGCGGGCGGCTGGAGGAGCTCCGCGGGGCTCACCTCGTCCGAGATCATCCCGTAGCGCGCCCCGACGCGGACGAAGCGCCTCGCGTACGGGTTGAACCGGTAATTATAGCAATCGGCCCCCTGGTACCCGCCGTTACAGACGAGCCGCGCCGCCTCCTGCGCGCTCACCTCCGCCATCGAGTCGATGTTGAAGGATGTGACCGGGTAGCTCCACACCTCGCGGTGCCAGGTGTAGTCGACGACGAACGAGCGCCGCCCGTGCCCGGTCGACGCGGAGCTGATCGAGCTCGCGCCCAGCCCGAGGAGGCCGGTCATGGCCACGTGCATCGTCCCGGGGTTCAGATCGCGGCATGCGGCGTCGACCGGCCTGCCGTAGACGTCGCGCTGGACGAGGTCCTCCCGCGTCTCGCAGCGCCGCCCCGACACGGTGGCGGAGTCGTTGTGATAGACCTCGGTCATCAGCGCCTCGATGTCCGCCGTGCGGAACAGGATGCACCCTGGCTCGACCGACGCGCACTCGGTCAGCGTGGTGCCGGAGAGCTTCACGCGGATGTCGCGCAGCGGCGGGCCGCCGCCCTCGGCGACGACGTAGGCCGCCCAGCCGTTGCAGTGTCCCCACCAGTATTCCGGGGTCACGCCCTGG
>NZ_CP150356.1:3322500-5455000 GCF_051521505.1 Sorangium sp. So ce1014 | reverse complement strand
GCGAATGGGCTGCGCCGGGCGCGTGTGATCTGGCGTGCGTTCGTGTCGGGGAGATACGGGAGAGCGGCGAACCTCGGCGGGATCGTCTCGAGCCGGGCTGCGTGCTCCATGCAGCAGGCTGCTGGCTGCAGGATGCAGCGGGCGGGATGAGAGAGGGCATTTTAAGCAGCCCGGCCCCCGTGGAGGGCGCTCGCCGGGCGGCGCGGGAGCCCCGCCGACTCGCCAGCTGCAGGGCAAGCCGCTCGCGCGGCCTTCCGGCCCGCACCGGGAGCAGTTGCGTCAGGTCTCCCCGTGAGGGATGCCTCTTGCACCGCCCGCAGCCCCCCGCTCAGGAAGGGACCGCGCGAAGACAGACGCACGGACGAAGCGCCGCGCTCGACTGGCTTCCCGCGCCGCGCAAGCGCCGCCGATGGCAAAGAAACGCTCCCCCGCACCCGATCCGCTCGCCCGCTTCCACCCCGCCACCCAGGCGTGGTTCCGCGGTGCCTTCTCGGCACCCACCCCCGCCCAGGCTCAAGGCTTCCCGCCCATCCTCGACGGCGCCTCCACCCTGCTGCTCGCCCCGACAGGCTCCGGCAAGACGCTCGCCGCCTTCCTCGCGGCCATCGACCGGCTCATGGCCTCGCCCGAGCCCGACGCCAACGAGCGCTGCCGCGTCGTCTACGTCTCACCCCTGAAGGCGCTCGCCATCGACGTCGAACGCAACCTGCGCGCGCCGCTCGCCGGCATCGCCGCCGCCGCCGAGCGGCTCGGCCTGCCGTACCGGGTCCCCCAGGTCGGCGTGCGCTCCGGCGATACGGCGCCCGTGGACCGCGCCCGGCTCGCCAAGAAGCCGCCGGACATCCTCATCACCACCCCGGAGTCGCTCTACCTCCTGCTCACCGCCGCCGCGCACGAGCGGCTGCGCGCCGTCGATGCCGTCATCATCGACGAGATCCACGCGCTCGTCGCGACGAAGCGCGGCGCGCACCTCGCCCTGTCCCTCGAGCGGCTCGAGGCGCTCCGATCGGCGCCCCGACCGATGCAGCGCATCGGGCTGTCCGCCACGCAGCGGCCGCTCGACGAGGTCGCGCGGCTGCTCGGCGGCGGCGAGATCGACGGCGCCGGCGCGCGCTTCGCCCCGCGGCCGGTGACCCTCGTCGACGCGAGCGCGCCCAAGGCGCTGGAGCTCCGCATCGAGGTGCCCGTCGAGGACATGACCCAGCTCGGCGAGGCGGCGCGCGCCGGCGAGGGGCCGCCCAAGGGGCCGGCCGAGCCGGCGCAGCGCTCGATCTGGCCGAGCATCCACCCGCGCCTCGTCGAGCTCGTCCGCGCCCACCGTACCACGATGATCTTCGTGAACAGCCGGCGCCTCGCCGAGCGCCTCGCCGCGGCCCTCAACGACACCGCGGGCGCCGAGATCGCGCTCGCCCACCACGGATCCATCGCCCGCGAGCAGCGACAGCAGATCGAGGAGCGGCTCAAGGCCGGCCTCCTGCCGTGCATCGTCGCGACCTCGTCGCTGGAGCTCGGCCTCGACCTCGGCGCCGTCGACCTCGTCATCCAGCTCGAGGCGCCGCCCTCGGTCGCCGCCGGGCTCCAGCGCGTCGGCCGCGCCGGGCACGAGGTCGGCGGCACGTCGCGCGGCATCGTGTTCCCCAAGCACCGCGGCGACCTCCTCGCTTGCGCCGCGGCCGCGTTCCGCATGCGCGAGGGCAAGGTCGAGGCGACCCTCTACCCGAGGAACCCGCTCGACGTCCTCGCCCAGCAGATCGTCGCCATCGTCTCGATGGACACCCTCCACGTCGACGCGCTCTTCGCGCTCGTCCGCCGGGCCGCGCCCTTCGCCGACCTGCCGCGCGCGAGCTTCGAGGGCGTGCTCGACATGCTCTCCGGCCGCTACCCCTCCGACGAGTTCGCCGAGCTCCGGCCCCGCATCGTCTGGGACCGCGTGGGCGGCGCCGTGCGCGCCCGCAAGGGCGCGAAGCGCCTCGCCGTCGTCAACGCCGGCACCATCCCCGACCGCGGCCTCTACGGCGTCTTCCTCGACTCCGGCGGCGACGCGGCGCAACCCGGCCGGCGCGTCGGCGAGCTCGACGAGGAGATGGTCTTCGAGGCCCGCGAGGGCGAGGTCTTCCTCCTCGGCGCCTCCTCGTGGCGCATCACCGACATCACCCACGACCGCGTCCTCGTCGTCCCCGCGCCGGGCGAGCCGGGCAAGATGCCGTTCTGGCGCGGCGATCAGGCCGGGCGCAACGCGGAGCTCGGCGCCTCCATCGGCGCCCTCGCGCGCCGCCTCGCTTCGCTGCCCGACGAAGAGGCCGAGCGCGCGCTCGCCGACGAGCACGGCCTCGACGAGCGCGCGGCGAGGAACCTCGTCCGCTACGTGCGCGACCAGGCCGCGGCCACGGGAGAGGTCCCGAGCGACCGCGCCATCGTCCTGGAGCGGTTCGTCGACGAGGTCGGCGACTACCGCATCTGCCTCCTCTCGCCGTTCGGCGGCCGCGTGCACGCCCCGCTGTCGATCTGCATCGCCGAGAAGTGCCGCCTCGAGCTCGGCCTCGCCGTCGACACCGTGTGGACCGACGACGGCATCGTCCTGCGGCTGCCCGAGTCCGAGTCGCCCCCCGAGGCGAAGCAGCTCCTGCCGCAGGCCGACGAGGTCGAGGACCTGCTCGTCCGCGGCCTCGGCGACACCGCCCTCTTCGCCTCGCGCTTCCGCGAGTGCGCCGGCCGGGCGCTGCTCCTGCCGCGCAAGTTCCCCGGCAAGCGCTCGCCGCTCTGGGCCAAGCGCAAGCGCGCCGCGGACCTGCTCGCCGTCGCGTCGCGCTACGGCTCCTTCCCCATCCTGCTCGAGACCTACAGGGAGTGCCTGCGCGACGTCTTCGACCTCACGGCGCTCGAGGACCTCCTGCGGCAGATCGCGGCGCGCAAGGTCCGCGTCGTCACGGTCGACGTCCGCGCGCCCTCGCCGTTCGCGGCCACGCTGCTCTTCGCGTACGCCGGCAACTTCATCTACGAGGGCGACCTGCCGCTCGCCGAGCGGAGGGCGCAGGTGCTCGCCATCGATCACGCCCGCCTGCGCGAGCTGCTCGGCGAGGCCGAGCTGCGCGAGCTGTTCGACGCCGACGCCGTGCTGGCCCTCGAGGCGTCGCTCCAGCGCCTCGACGGCCGCGCGCCGATCAAGCACGAGGACCAGCTGCACGATCTGCTGCTCTCGCTCGGCGATCTCACGCGCGACGAGATCGCCCGGCGCGCGGCGGGCCCCGATCCCGCGCCCGAGGCGGCCGGCGAGGGCGCCGCCGCCTGGATCGACGAGCTCGTCCGCGACCGGCGCGCCATCGAGGTCCAGCTCGGCGGCGAGCGCCGCATCGCCGCCGCCGAGGACGCAGGCCGGCTGCGCGACGCCCTCGGGGTGGTGCCGCCGCCCGGCCTCCCGATCGCGTTCCTCGAGCCGGTCGCGGATCCGCTCGGCGAGCTCGTCGCCCGCTACGCGCGCACGCACGGGCCCTTCCGCGCGGACGACGTGGCCCGGCGTTTCGGCCTCGGGCCCGCGCCGGTCCTGGCCGCGCTCGCGCGGCTCGCCGACCGGGGCCGCGTCATCGAGGGCGAGTTCCTCCCCGGCGGCCACGGCCGGGAGTTCTGCGACGCCGAGGTGCTGCGCTCGCTGAAGCGCCGCTCGCTGGCGCGGCTGCGCGCCGAGGTCGAGCCGGTCCCGCCCGAGGCCTACGCGCGCTTCCTCGCCGACTGGCACGGCCTGAACCGCCGCCGCCGCGGCCTCGACGGCCTGCTCGCGGTGCTCGAGCAGCTCCAGGGCGCGCCGCTCTCGGCCTCCGCCCTGGAGGCCGAGATCCTGCCCGCCCGCGTCGAGGGCTACCGCCCCGGCGATCTCGACGCCCTGTGCGCGGCCGGCGAGGTGCTCTGGCGCGGCGTCGAGCCGGTCGGCGACGGCGACGGCCGCGTCGCGCTCTACCTCGCCGAGGCCTATCCGTACCTCGTCCCGCCGCCCGGCCGCGCCGAGGGGCCGCTGGCCGAAGGGATCCGCGCCGCGCTCGCGCGCCGCGGCGCGCTCTTCTTCTCCGACCTCTCGCGCGAGACGGGCGCCTTCGGGGCCGACCTGCTCGCGGCGCTCTGGGATCTCGTGTGGGCCGGCGAGGTCACGAACGACACGCTCGCCCCGCTGCGCGCCCTCGGCCGCGAGTCCCGATCGAGCGGCCGGCGGCGCGACCGCGAGCGTCCCGCGTCCGGCCTCGCCGGCCTGCGGGCGCGCCGGATCGGCCCGCCGGGCAGCGAGGGGCGCTGGTCATTGCTGTCGTTCCCCGGCGCATCCGGCGCGCCTGCCGGCGCCTCGGGGGTGCCCGGCGCTGCTGCCGGCGCGCCCGGCGAGACCGAGCGCCGCGCGGCGCTCGCCCGCGCGCTGCTCGAGCGCCACGGCGTGCTCACGCGCGAGGCGGCGGCGGTCGAGGGGCTCGCGGGCGGCTTCTCGGCCGTGTACGGCGTGCTCCGCGCCATGGAGGAGGCCGGTCAGGCGCGGCGCGGTTACTTCGTCGCCGGGCTGGGCGCCGCGCAGTTCGCGGTGCCCGGGGCCGACGATCGGCTCCGGGCCTGCCGCGAGCCGTCCGACGAGCCGCGGACGCTCGTCCTCGCGGCCACGGATCCGGCGAGCCCCTGGGGCGCCGCCGTCCGCTGGCCCGAGCTCGCCCCGCGCGCCGACAACGCGCCCGACGCCGCGGTCCGCGGCCCGGTCCGGCCACAGCGAGCCGCCGGCGCCCTCGTGATCCTCCACGATGGCCGGCTGCTCGCGTGGATGGGCCGCACCGAGCGGAGCCTCACCACCTTCCTGCCCGAGGCCGAGCCGGAGCGGGGCGAGGCGATCCGCGCCATCGCGTCGGCGCTCGCGGCGCTCGTCGCCGAGGGGCGGCGGCGCGCGGTGCTCGTGGCCACGATCGACGGCGAGCCGGCGCACGGCTCCCCCGTGGCGCGCGCGCTGGCGGAGGTGGGCTTCACCTCCGGGGTGCACGGCTACCTCAAGCGCGCCCCCACGCCCGAGCGCGGCCCGTGGCGGCCGCGGCAAGCGCCCGCGAACGCGCCCGACTGGGCCCGCCGCGCCGCCGCGGCGGGGCTCGACGCTCAGGGGGATGAGGTCGACGGCTTCAAGCCGCCGCCCGGGCTGCGCTCGTGGCCGGCGGGGCCTCCGGCCGGCGGATGGCGGATGGCGCCGCCCGCCGGCGCGACCGAGGGCGGCGCGCCCGCGGCCGACGGCAGCGCGCCGGACGACGGCGAGCTCGACCTCGATGACGACGACCCGGCGATGTTCGAGGACGGGGCGGGGATCGACGACGGCCCGGAGTGACCGTCGATGGGGCGCGGCTGCGGGGGCGCCGTCCGCCGTGCGCACGCCTCCTGCCAGAAAGGACCCCCGAGCAACCAGGAAAGGAAAGGGAAGGCCCTTCGTGGTTCCTCGGCGGCTCTTCGTGGTTCTTGCGACGCTGGAGGGATCTCGAGCGGCGCCGGGACGGCTCAGCCTTGCTGGGGCTGTTCGTCCGCGGTCACGTGCTGAGCGTGGCTGGCATCGCGGCTCTTCCGGCTCCCGTTCCCCTGGCTGCGCGCCTCGGCGCCCTTGCGCCCGATCTCGGCCATGTGCTCGCGGTTCTGGCTGACCGTCTCGCCGCCCTTGCGGCCCGCCGCGCGCGCTTCCTCGGACGTGAACTCGTGCGCGGTGCCCTTCTCATGCGCCGCCTTGCCGCCCTGGCTCGCGATCTGACGCTGCTGCTCTGCGTTCATCGCCGCGAAGCCCCGCTTGCTCTCGCTGATCTGTCCCATGATCCACTCCTCGCATTGATTGCATCGTGAACGTCACTCGACGATCGTGACTACCTGCTGCCTAGCCACATCGCACCGGCGGTGCCGGCGACGCTGGACGGTGGTGCAACGCGGGTGCCAGACGCGAGCGTTCGGACGAATCCGACGATGCGTCGAGGCCGGACACCCGATGACCACCTCGACAGGGCGCGTACCTCTTCGAGGGCTCGATGCGGCAAACTGCCTCACTGTGCGTGCGACCGTGCGCAGCTGCCTCAGCCGCTGCGGGCTCAGCCGCCGCACAGCCGGGATGACGCGTCGCGCATTCTGATTTTCTCGTTGCAATCCTCCGATGGCCTCTATCGGCTCATCGAACGAGCCGGCGAGATGACCTGTCGTCGACACGTGACACGAAGGGCGCACCGTGCGCGCCTAGGGTATCTCCCGAGCACACTGGCGACTCCGAGCGAGAGAACCCGCGTTTCTTGTGCCTCGCCGGCCCGTGCGCCGCGCCGAGCTGCTTCCTGTGAGACTGCTAATTTTCATTGTTATGGCTAGCGTCTCGCTGAGCCACCGAGGTCCTTGACGGGCGTGTCGCGCGGCCAGGGAAGCGGTGCTGGCGCGTCGCGTCTTGACATCACGACCCCGCTGCCGCTTCTGTTGCGTCGCATCATCATTTCGGCGCTGGGGCCTGCTGAGGGGCGTTGCCGGCGGCCGGGGTGGCGTGCAGGAGATCCTCACGATGGCGCTTCCGATTCCGGGGGCTCGGCTCGACGAAGGCCAGCTCATCTCACCGAATACGACATCCTCGCCTCGCCGCGCGCGCGGCCGCTCTCCGGGCGCCGCTCGTGGCGCGGGCCTGCTCGTGCTGCCCCTTTCGCTCCTCGCTGGGTGCGGCGGGTCCACCGGCGCGGCGCCCGCGGAGAGCCCTGCGCCGAGCGCCGCGCCCGCGGCGCAGGCGCCTTTCGATCTTGACAAGGCCCTCGCCCGCGAGGTCGACGAGCTGCCGGCCCACGAGGTCCGCGCCGCGGACTGGTCGGCGCGCGCGTTCGGGGCAGGGGAGCCGCAGATCGAGCAGAAGGAAAAGCTCGTCGCGATCACCATCCCCCTCGGCACGGGCAGCCCTGTCGAGTGCTTCGTCTACAGCGCGATGCTCGACTCGGGAGAGGTGATAAGGAATTTCGTCGAGCTCCTCGATCCGGCCAAGGTGGAGGTCTCCCGCGTCGTGCCCTGGGAGGTCAGCGTGCACCGGGAGAGCCCCGCGGTGTTCGTGCAGGCCCTTTACGTCGCTCCGACCGCCGCCGGCAAGGCGGCCGGCCTGCTCAAGATCGCGCTGCACGCGGACAGGGCGCACCCCATCGCGTGCCTGCACGACGAGGTCGGGTATGTCCGCACGTTCGAGCGGCTCGCCAAGGGGATCTTCGACTCGTTCGACTCGAAGAGCGCTGCGCCGAGATCCGAGTACACGGACACGGTGATCCTGCGCATCGGCAAGGTCCCTGTCGGCTTCGAGACGAGCGATCTGTTCAAGGACGAGGGCGGCCAGCGGCGATGGCTCTCGCGCGCGGCCACCCTCCTGCCGCGAGACCCGACGTCGCTGCACATCGAGGATGATGCGTCGAACGTGCTCATCGACGCGCAGGGGCGCCTCAAGGGAGGCGTCTGGATCGAATCGGAGGGGGGCAAGACGAACCACCGGATCGAGCTGTCGCAGAAGACGAACTATCAATACGAGTACTCGGGAGAGGTCGAGGGCAAGAAGGTCCAGGGGACGTTCACCCCCTCGGCCAAGGCGTGGCTCGCGTCGCCTGTCGCCACCGCCTCGGAGCTCGCCCGGCGTCTCAAGAAGGGGCCGTTCGACCTCAAGCAGCAGGAATACATGCCTTCCATCGATCCGACAAAGCCCGTGGACGTCCAGTACGCCCGCGACGCGTCGGGCTCGGTCACGGTCTCTCTCGGCACGATGCGCCTCGTCGGCAAGGTCGCGCCGGACGGCCGCCCGGAGGCGTTCGAGCTCTCGCCCGGCCCCCCCGGGTTCACGCTCCAGCGGGCCTACGCCAGGGGCAAGCTGTAACCCTCCGCGTCCGCGTCACGGCGGCTCGCCGATCCACTGCCCGGCGAGCGCGAGCGTCCGCGCGCTCTCGCGGCAGGCCATCCCCGGGTCGCGAAGCACCGGACCGACCTGGCGCGCTCCGCTGGGCCTCGCTGACGCATCGAGCCATTCGAGAAGATGGATCCGATGAACGTTCGTCCACCCCGGTGTGCTTGCGTCCCGTCGAGAGTGTCTTTCCTGGGAGGCGGGCCCGGGATGGCGGCAGCCTGAACACATCGTGGCCTGGCGTTCCCTGGGGACAGGTAAGTGGGGTTCAGGCGCAGGATGAGCAGAGTAGGGAGGGCCCGTCATCCAACCGGCGAGCGACATCCCGGTACAGCACAAAAATCATCGCCGAAAATTAGGCACTTCACGGGAACGCTTTCTAGGGTGCTCTCATGGACAAGAAAATTTTAGCCGCAACCCTCCTGCAGGCGCTTGCCGTTGCCCAGCGCGAAGGACGCGCCGAGACCCTGGAGACGCTCGTCGAGAAGCTGTGTGTTCGCCGCAGAGATATCCGCAGCACGCTGACCGTCCTCCATGGTCAGGGCATGCTGGACGTGCTCCGCATGCGACTCACGCTCTCGGGGTTCGCCATCGGCTCGGCGTTGATCGGAGAGACGCTGCCGGCGCTGAGGGCCGCTCCTCGGGCCGCCACCGCGGCGGCGTGAGCGCCGGCGCAGCCGCCGCGCCGCGTTGCTGTAGGGGCCGTGAGGGAGCGCCCGGAGCCCGCCGGGCGCTCGCCCTCGAGGGGGCCGCCTACGCCTCGACGAGGCCTGATCGCACCGCGAGGCGGGTCAGGTCGGCCACGCTGTGCGTCGCCACCTTCGCGCAGAGGCGCGCGCGGTGGGTCTCGACCGTCTTCACGCTGATCGAGAGCTGCGCGGCGACCTCCTTGGCCGAGTTGCCCATGGCGAGCAGGCGGAGCACCTGCCGCTCCCGGTCGCTCAGCGCGGCCACCATGTCTCCCTGGGCGGCGGCGTCGCGCCGCTGGAGCGCGCGCACCATCGCCGCGCTCACGTCCGGCGACACGACCGTGCGCCCTCGAACGACGGTGCGCAGCGCCTCCATGAGATCGGCGAGCCGGCTCTGCTTGGACAGGTATCCGTCGGCGCCGGCCCGCATCGCCTCGGCCACCCGGAACTCGTCCCGGTGTATCGAGAGCACGACGACGCGGAGCTCTCCGATGCTCTTGAGCTCGCGGATGAGCTCGACGCCGCTGCGGTCGGCGAGGCCGAGCTCGATCACCGCCACCTGACAGCGGCGGCTCTCCTGCGCTCGGAGCGCCTCCTGCCCGCTTCCAGCCTGAACGACCTCGCTCACCCCTGGCTGTGACGCGAGCGCGAGCGCGAGCGCCTCCCGAACGACGTTCTGGTCATCGACGAGCAGGATATTCATGTCGAAACCCCCCTTGCCAAAGGGCCTTGTAACAGAATGCTTTGATCTCCACGAGCCTGTTTTCTCGGTAAGGAGCCGCCTGGCGAGCGCTATTTCATTTCTGCGGAGCTCCTGTGGAGCGGCCCTGGCTCCTCGCGGAATCGCCTTGGACGAGCGAGGAGGGCAACGATGCCTCTCCCTCGGCCGTTATGTTTGCGGTAGATAGCCTGCCTCATGCCTGGCCTGCGCGGAGCTCTCCTCTCCCGTTTACGACCTGACTCGGCCTTCTGGCGCCGCGCGCTCGCCGCGGGCGTCACGCGCGGGCCGGAGCCCTGGGTGCGCCACAGCCCTCCGGTCTTCGGCGTGCTCTTCGCGGCCGCGCTCCCCGAGCTGCGCCGTCGCGTCGAGGAGAACCTGCGCCGCGTGCGCGGGCCGCGGCCGCGCCTCGTCGACCTGCTCGACAGCGCCGCGGTGTTCGCGACCTACGGAAGCTGCATCACCGAGGCGCTGCTGCTCGCGAGCGGCCGTGGTTACACGGTGGAGCGGCGTTCCCTGGGGGTCGAGCATTACCGTGCGTGTGCTGCGGCTGGCCGGGGTGTCCTCATCGTCACGGCGCACACGGGTGGCTGGGACATTGCCGGCCAGATCCTCGGCGTTGTGCACCCTGGGGGGGTCATGCTGGCGATGCAGCGCGAACGGGATGCCGAGGCGCGCGCCATCCAGGATGCGGCGCGGCAGCGCGCCGGCGTCCAGGTCGTGCACATCGGCGACGGGCCCCTCGACGCGTTGCCGCTGCTCAAGCACCTGCAGCGCGGCGGCGTCGTCGCGATGCAGATCGACCGCGTGCCGCCCGGGATGCGCAGCCGGGAGGTCGCCTTCCTCGGCGCCCGCTGGCGTGCGCCCGAGGGGCCGATCGCGCTCGCCGCGATGAGCGGCGCGCCGATCCTGCCGGTGTTCACGCACCGCCTGGGTTTCCTCGAGTACGAGGCGGTCGTGGCCCCGCCGATCTGGCTCGCCCGCCGGGCGACCGAGGCGGAGCGGGACCGTGCCGCGTCCGAGATGATGGCCGCGATGGAGCGCTTCGTCCGCGCCCACCCCACGCAGTGGTTCCACTTCGCCGGCGACGGCCCGGTCGCGCCGGCGTAGAGCGAAGCCCGCAAGGGGCGCGATGGACACAGGAGAGGCAATGAATCGTGTCCCTGTTCGCGATCCATTGGGGCTCCCGCCATTCAACACCCTGCTTCCTCGGCATCGATGGTCTTCAACCATCCTGACAGCCGCGCTGGCGGGTCTTGCGATCTGGAGCGGTGTTCGGACGAGAAGACTAGAGCGGCCCCTCGGTCAACCCATGCACGAACTGCCGCACGCGCGGATCATCGCTCGCCTTCGCCTGCTCGGTGGTGCCGTCGAAGATGAGCCTCCCGCGGTAGAGCATCCCCACCCGGTCCGTCACCGTGAGCAGCCGGTCGAGGTCGCTCGACACCATCACCACGGTGGCGTTCATCGCCCGCTGCTCGGCGCGGAGCAGGTCGAAGATGCGCTGCGACGTCACCGGATCCAGCCCCGCCGCCGGCTCGTCGTAGAGCACGATCTCGCCCCGCGCGATCGTGGCCCGGGCGACGCCGACGCGCTTCTTCTGGCCGCCGGACAGCCCCGCCGGCGTCCGGTCCTCGAACCCCGCGAGCGACACCACGCGGAGCCGCTCCGCGACGCGCTCCTCGATCTCCTCCTCGCTCAGGTCGTAGAGCCGGCGCAGCGGGAACGCGATGTTCTCCCCGACGGTCATGTAGTCGAACAGCGCGTTGTTCTGGAACAGCATCCCGAACTTGAGGCGGAACGCCTGGAGATCGAGCTCGCTCAGCGCGTGCACGTCCTTCCCGTCGACGACAACGCGCCCGCGATCCGGCCGCAGCAGCCCCGTGATCATCTTGAGCAGCACGCTCTTGCCCGAGGCGCCCGGCCCGATGAGCCCGTACAGGCAGCCGGCGGGCACGTCGAGGTCGACGCCCCGGAGGACGGGCATGCCCCCGAAGTTCTTCGTCAGCTGCTCGATCTGGATCATCGGTCGCGTGGACACGGTCGCCGGGGAGGGGCGCGCGCGCCCCCGTACCCTACCCCCGTTACTTCGAGGAGAACGTCGTCCGCGCCACATCCAGCCGCGGATGGGACGGGAACGACATCCCGCGGATCTGCCCGGAGATGCACGACGCGATGGTCGGGCTCGACGGGCTCGTCGAGATGGTGACCCCCACGGCGCGGCCGTTCTGCACGGCGGCGCAGACGCTCACGTCCATGGTCGACGGCACGCCGCACGCGTTCAGGTACGTGCCGCGGTTGAGCACGTTGCCGTAGGCGCCCGCCGTGAGATCGGCCGGCCCGTTGTTGCCCAGCTTGTACTCCTCGACGTAGCGCGCCTGCGCCGCCTCACAGCTCATCCCGGTGCCGAGCGTCGGGTAGCTGCCGCCGCCGCTCGGCCGCGCCCCGCCGCCCTGGCGCGCCGCCTTGGCGCTGCCGAGGCCGGCGTCGACCTCGATCGCGATGCGGTCGGTCGCGCCCTGCACGGCGAGCTCCTGCTCCTTGTGGCTGCGCTCGCGGTACCACCAGCCCGCGCCCGCGGCGAGGATCACGCCCATCAGCGCCATCCCGAGCAGCGCCTTGTACTGCGTGCCCTGCTTCTCGGCCGACACCACGGCGTCGAGCGCGCGCTTCTCCTGGACGATGTCCCGGTTCAGCTTCGCCTGCTCGGCGAACGGCGCGAACTCCTCCCAGTCCTGGATGGCGCGCTCCTCGCTGGAGAACGTGTCGCGCAGCACCTGGTCGCCCGTGAAGGAGCCGGACGCGACCTGCTGGAGCAGCTCCACGGACGAGAACGGCCCGTGGTCCATGCCGTCCTTGATGACGACGTACCGCGGCCGCGTATCGGACTCGAGCGCGGCCTTGAGATCCGCGAGCTTGCGCGTCGGATCGTCGCCGTGCAGGCGCGGCGGCTGGTTGACCGGGATCGCGACAGCGAACGGTCCGTCCCCGGTCACCGACTGGATCCTCGGCAAGGACGGCGCCGACGGGATGTGCCCCTCTGCGTGCCCGTTCGGCGGCATCATGGAGAGATTGATGTCGACCTCGAAGTCCCCGTCGCCGTCGAGGTGCGACGTATCGGCGCTCGGCGGCTGCACCGAGGCGGCCGGGACGATCTGGTAGAGCGCCTGCGCGAGGGCGGCGAGGTCCGCCGGCCGGTGCTTCGGATCGGCCACGAGCGACTTGCCGAGCACGGTTTCCAGCGCGGGCGGCAGGTCGGGGATCACGTCCGCCGGACGCCGCATCCCCGGGCCGACGCTGGCGTTCGTGAGCAGCTCGTAGAGGATGGCCCCGATCGCGAAGACGCTCGCGCGCGCGTCGCCTTCGCTGCCCTTGCGCTCCTCGGGCGCGAGGCAGGCGCGGTCGCGCGGCAGGAGAGGTGGGGTGTGCGCGAGCTCCTCGATCAGCTGGAGCGCGCCGCCCGCGTCGTAACCGAGGCACGAGGGGTGGACGAACATGGTCCGCCCCTGCGCGTGCAGCGCATGGAGCTGCGTGCAGAGCGGCACGACGAGGGCGACGGCGTCGCGGACGTCGAAGCGGCGACCGGTCGCGCGGCGCGACTCCATCTCGGCGCGGAGCGTGCCGGCGGGGATGGACATGCCGACCGGCAAGGGGGTGAGAATGACCTGGACCTGAGCGGACATCGGGGAGCAACACTACGCCAACACGCGGGGTCTGCTCAACGCCGCACCGCAACGTTGCAGTGTCGACGTTCGACGAAGCTCGGCGCCGACGTGGGATGAGCAGTGGGAGCGTGCACTTGCGGCGTCAGCGTCCGTCAGCGCGCGTTTGGGTCCGCTCGTGTCGGTTTGCATCCGCTCTTGTCCGTCAGCGCGCGCTTGCGTTCGGGTGCGTCGGCCAGCGTGCGTGAGCGTGCGTCAGCGCGCGTCAGCGTGCGTTTGCGTCGGTCTGCGTCCGGGTGCGCTCGGCGGCGGTGTCGGCCGCGGCGGCGTCGGCGTCGATCGCCAGGACGTGCCCCGCGAAGAAGCGGAGCAGGTCGGTCTCGCGCGATTTCGGCCAGCGCGCGTGGTTGATGGCGCCCTTCTTGGCGGAGCATCGGTTCCTGAGCGCGCAGTGGGGCTCGTCCCTGCTGGCCTCGTCGAGGCGCAGGAACGAGGTGTGCGCGGAGAGCGCGTCGCGCGCGCGCAGCCACCGCTCGACCGACTCGCACGAGAACATGTCGTCGCACGCGCGGTAGATCGCCATCGCGGGCGGGGGAGGGCCGGGGCACGCCCACTCGGCCGGCGGCGCGTTGCTGCCGAAGGTGGCGAACGCCGCGACGCGGTCCGCGCGCATCATCGCGTACGTCGCCGCCATGTGGCCGCCGTAGGAGCCGCCGAGCGCGTAGATGCGCCGCCGGTCGACGAGCTTCTTCTCGAGCAGCTGGTCGACGAAGGCGTCGACGGTCGCGACGTCGACGTTGCCCTCGCCGGTGAACTCGACGTCGAACGGCGCGACCGCCGTGTACATCTTCGTGCCGCGCTCGCGCTCGGCCTGGCTCGGCGTCTTGAAGGCGCGGCCCTGGGGCGCGAGCACGATGAAGCCCGCGTGCGCGGGGTCGCCGGTCAGGTTCCACGTGGCGCCGAGCTTGCGCAGGCCGGTCTCCTTGTCGACGCTCGTCGGGTTGTCGCCGTCGGCGTGGAAGAAGACGATGAGCGGCAGCGGCGCGCGCGTCTCCACGCCGCTCGGCGCGATCACGCAGGCGTAGCGGGGCGACCCCTCAGCGTCGCGCGTCTCCAGCACCTGGGCGCCGCGGCAGGGCGGCCTGCCGAGCGTCTTGCGGAGCTCTCGTCCCGGGCGCCCCTGCTCGGCGACGCAGCGCCCTTCGCTGGGCGGCCTCGCCGCGGGCGGCTTCGACGGCGGCGCGGCCGCGCTGGCCGGACCGGTCGCGCGGGCGCCTGCGTCCTGCCGCGCCGCCGCCGGCCGCGGCGGCCCGCCGTCGGCCGCGGCTCTGCCGGCATCCCGCTCGAAGACGCCGAGCAGGTCGCCGCCGTCGACCCCGGACGACGGCGTGGAGCAGGCCGCGACGATCCATGCGGCGGCGATCCACGCCGCGGTGGCGGTGAGCAGAGCGCGGCCGCGCCCGGGGCCGGGGAGATTCGGCGTCCAGGTGCGCCGCGCGCGGAGCCCGGGTCGGGGTCGAGGCACGGGCGTACTGTAGTACGACGTCGACCGAGCTCCGCCCGGGATTTCTCGCCGGGGACCGCGGGCGGCTCGGGGGATGCTGCGCACGCGAGGCGCTCGGGTGCGGACGGCGCCCGCGCTCGACCGCCATGATCCTCTCGGCGACCCTCACCGCCGGCACGGGGATGCGCGCGACGCCGGCATCGGTCGCTGCGATCGCCTGCTGCGCCGCGTTCCCCAGACGGGAAGGCGCGTACATGCTTCACACGAGCGCGTGGGGGTCCGTCACGTACTCCGGGATCACGTTTAGGTGCCCCAGTCATGGCCGCAGGCTGGTTATCCCTATCGAAAGTATGTCCTGCGCCGTTTCCCTTTCGTCGTGTTCTTCAAGACAGAAGGCTCTGCGATCCAGATTGTCGCGTTCGCTCACGCGAAGAGGCGGCCGGGGTACTGGATGCGACGCTCGAGCCACTGATAGGTCTCCTGATCACCTCCCGCTTGCAGCCCTGGCCTCGGTTGTCCCGCTGGCAGCGAGCCGATCGCGGAGCGCGCCGGAGGGGCGTGCCTCTGGCCCCCGAACGCTCCCGCGGTTCAATTGGGATCAGTGATCGTTTCCGGCTCGACGACCGGCGTGGCGGCCATCCGGGAGCTGCGCGAGAGCTCCGCGGAAATGGGGAAGAGTCACGGACGGACGCCCCGGGAGTGTTTGGGCCCAGCAACGGGCTCAGCGCGGAAGGCCGTGGTGCTGCTGGATCCGGCGGATCTGGTCGGCCTCCGGAATGCGTAGGCCGACCGCGGCGGAGTAGGCGAGCTTGAGGAGGTCGGCGGCATCGCCTCGGTCACCGGAGGCGTTGCGGGCGAGAAGGTTGAGCGCAATGTCGACGCGTGCGATGAGAATGTCTCGAGTGGCACCGAGCCGCTCGAAGACGGGAAGCTCTTCTTCGCGTCGTATGCGCAGCGCCTCGTCGAGCTGGCCTCGGGCCTGGGCGATGTCGGCGATCTTGCCCAAGGTCACGGCGCGCGAGCGCACGTCCCCGAGCCGCTCGTAGACGGGAAGCTGCTCTTCGCGTCGTATGCGCAGCGCCTCGTCGAGCTGGCCTCGGGCCTGGGCGATGTCGGCGATCTTGCCCAAGGTCACGGCGCGCGAGCGCACGTCCCCGAGCCGCTCGTAGACGGGAAGCTCTTCTTCGCGTCGTATGCGCAGCGCCTCGTCGAGCTGGCCTCGGACCTGGGCGATGTCGGCGATCTTGCCCAGGGTCACGGCGCGCGAGCGCACGTCCCCGAGCCGCTCGTAGACGGGAAGCTGTTCTTCGCGTCGTATGCGCAGCGCCTCGTCGAGCTGGCCTCGGGCCTGGGCGATGTCGGCGATCTTGCCCAAGGTCACGGCGCGCGAGCGCACGTCCCCGAGCCGCTCGTAGACGGGAAGCTCTTCTTCGCGTCGTATGCGCAGCGCCTCGTCGAGCTGGCCTCGGGCCTCGAAGATATCGGCGATCTTGCCCAAGGTCACGGCGCGCGAGCGCACGTCCCCGAGCCGCTCGTAGACGGGAAGCTCTTCTTCGCGCCGTATGCGCAGCGCCTCGTCGAGCTGGCCTCGGGCCTCGAAGATATCGGCGATCTTGCCCAAGGTCACGGCGCGCGAGCGCACGTCCCCGAGCCGCTCGAAGACGGGAAGCTCTTCTTCGCGCCGTATGCGCAGCGCCTCGTCGAGCTGGCCTCGGGCCTCGAAGATATCGGCTCGGCAGCTCACGGCGAGCGCGGCACCCCGCTCATCCCCCCTGGCCCGGTCCACTTCCAGTTTCCGCTCTGCCGCATCTGCGGCGCTGTCCATCGCGCCCATGCGCTGCGCCACGTTTGCCAGCGTCCAGAGCAGGTCTGACTGCTCCTTCGGGTCGTTCCGCTCCCCGAGCCCCCGCGCGCAGAACTCCATCCACACGTGGAACGGGCCGTTCTGTATCGCGTACTGTGAGCCTGCCCGCTCCACCCGCACCACATCCTCCCCACTCACCCACCCAAGCCATGCCGAAAGCGCCCCCGCTTCGCATGTCACCTCTTTCCACGGCTGTTCCGCCTGCTCCCGCAACCGCTTGACGAACCATTCGGTCATTCGACCCAGCACCGCGGCCTCATCCGCGCCCCGCTGCAGCCATTCCGCGAGCAGCGGATGGATCCGCCAGGCATCGTCCTCCCTCTCCTCCGCCGGCATCACCAGGGAGAGCTTTCCCGCTGCGTTCATCAACCGGCCGAAATCCACGGCGGAGAGCCCGGCGAGCGCCTCACCGAGGCTTCGCCCGAACCCGCCGAGCGGCGCATGCCCGAGCGCGAGCAGCCCCGCGACAAGCGCGTCCGCGTCATCCCTGAGCTGCCTGTTGAGCAATGCCAGCGAGAGCGAGAAGGTCCGGTGCAGGTTCGCCCGCCGTGGATCCTCCTGGAACAGCCTGTCGCCCGGATGGTTTGGGTCGAGATCGAACCCGCTACGCCGCAGCTCCGCGAGAAACGTCCCCGCATCATACCCGCCCTCGCGCAAGTACCCGGCTGCGAGGTGCAGCGCCAGCGGCAAGCGTCCAAGCTCCCGCACAAGGCGCCCGAGCTCCTCCCTCTTTCCCCGCACGCGCTCGGGCGGAAGCTCCGCCTCGATCTGCTCCAGCGCTGTCGGCTCGTCGAACTCCGCTACCGGAACACGCACCCAGTCCGCATCATTTCCGAGCCCCTTGTAGCGGCCTGTCACGATCATCGGACAGCCCCGCAGCCACCTTGCGAGCCGAACGACCGCGCCCGCCGCCGCCTCACTGTCCACGTTCTCCACGTGCAGGAGCGTCAGCGGCGCGCGCAGCCGGTCGCGCACGCGCGCAGCCATCTCCTCCGGTCGGGTGCGCAGGAGCAACCGATCCGCGATCCGCCCGAGCAAAGCGGTCGAGAGAGGATCCGCCGCGCGGCTCTCTTCCGGCTGGAGTGCGATGAGCACCGTCCCACCCGGGAAATCGACGGCCCGATCGATCCGGAACTGCTCCGCGAGGTACGACTTGCCCACGCCCGGCATTCCCTGGATGGCGCAGATCGCTGCGGGCTTGCGCTCGCCCGCGCTGGGAAGGAGGGCCTCGGCAATACGCCGCAGCTCCTCTCGCCGCCCGACGAAGACGCGGCCACGCGCGCAAGATGAGGGTGGAGGTACAGACGGAGGACGTAGCTCCCATCCGAGGCGGCCGATCGGTGCCTCTGGGTACAGGCCTCCATCATCGAACCAGAAGCCCGTCCCGCGATCGGAGAACCCGCGCAGCCGCACGTCGTAGCGCTTCGGCTTTCCCTCGTCGTCCAGCGTCACGTCGAAGAGGTGGCAGGCGTTCCGCCAGGTATTCGCAAGGTCCCCCTCGTAGAGGCACCCCGCCGCGACCTGCCGCAGTACCTGCCCGGGGCCCGCCCATGCGGCGAGCTCCTCAAGATGCAGGTGCCCGCGCAGGACCAAATCCACGTGTCTGGCAAGCAGGTCGCGGCAACTGTCGGCGTCCCGGAGATCCGTGAGCGGATGGTGCATGAGCGCGAGCCGGAAACCCGGCAGGGTCTTGCCATCCTCGCCCGTAACGTGGCGCGCCACCTGATCCTCGGTGAGCAGGAGATTGCCGCTGTCCGCCGTGTCGCCGCAGAGCCACGCCGAGTCGAGACCGATGACCTGCACGTCGAATGGCCAGCCAGCCACGCGCACGCAGTAGCCGAGCCGCCGGTGCAGCGAGCGATCCGGCAGGAGGGCCTCACGCCCGATGGACGACAACCACGCACGGAACGCTGCCCCTCGCTCGAGGACCTGCTCGCGTTGCTTGTCCCGCAATCCCCGGGGCGTATCGCCGCCCCGTAGCCAGCGTGACCTCTCGATCGCAGGTACGTCGAGCAGCAGGGCGCGCAGCTTCTTCCACGCCGCCTGGTTCGTCTTGCGATGGATGTCGTGGTTTCCTGGGACCACGAAGAACCGCTCTTTCGATACGTGGAGCCGCCCGAGCATCGCTTCCACAAACTCTGTCGCTGGCCCGTACTCCTCCGGGGTCCCGTGGTTGGCGACATCGCCCGTGAAGCAGACGAGATCGATCGGGATCCCGTCCTCCACGAGATCATCGAGGTTCCTCTCCCACGCCTCACCGAGTACGCGCCGCCTGCGCCAGCCCTCCGTTTCGCGCGGTCCGCGCACGTGGAGATCCGAGATGTGCAGGACTCGCAACCTGTGCTCGCGCTCGTGGACCATGCTCCTCCTACGAGGTTATCAGGTCCGGCGTGCGCTTCAGGAACGTTCCTCGGCGACGTCGCCTCGCGGTGCCCAGCGCGTCGACCACGGGGCCTCCGGGCAGGCCGGTGAAGCATCGCCAGAAGGGAGGCCGCGGCCGTCTCCGCCTCGCTCAATCCAATGCGCGCCGGACGTCGTCGGGGATTGGTGCATCGAAGTCGTCTTTGATCTTGATCTGCCCGAGCAACCCGCCCGCGACCGGTGCGACCCGAGCCGGCGGCTGCGCTTCGCCGAGCGCGGTTTGCTCCAACGTGCCGCCGGGAGGCGATCGGCGCGAGCTGGGATGCGGCAGAGGGCCACCGACCGGCGATTCAGGTAAGATGTCTTACTTCGGTGTGCCGCCGGGGGGCGATCGGCGCAAGCTGGGATGCGGTAGAGGGCCACCGACCGGCGATTCAGGTAAGATGTCTTACTTCGGTGTGCCGCCGGGAGGCGATCGGCGCAAGCTGGGATGCGGTAGAGGGCCACCGATCGGCGATTCAGGTAAGATGTCTTACTTCGGTGTGCCGCCGGGAGGCGATCGGCGCAAGCTGGGATGCGGTAGAGGGCCACCGACCGGCGATTCACGTAAGATGTCTTACTTGTTGGCGCCGCCGGGAGGCGATCGGGGCAGCGCGGCGTCTTTAACAAGCCCTTCAGCGTCCGGCGCTCGCGCACCACGCGATCAGCGACCCGGGCCGTAGGCGGTCTCGGTCAGGTTGCCCGCTGGCTGGTTGGAGAGCCGAGCGCCGGCCAGCTCGGCCGCGTGCACCGGAGGGAGTCGCCGAGGGCGACGGCGGTCCACCGCCGGCTCACGGCCACCCGTCAGCACCGTCCGCATCCGCGTCGGGTCCGTGCCCGCCGGGGACGAAATTGTGCCGGCGGGCGCTGCTGGCTTGCGGGGGGGCCCTTCATGGCTAGGCTGGTCCGCGGCCCACCCATGACGCTCTTCGATATCCTCATCGGCACCGCGCTCGCGGCGATCCTCGCTTTCCAGGTCTACGTCACCGTGCGCGTCTTCCGCAGCCGCGTTTACGAGCCCAAGCAGAAGGTCTGGCAAGCGCAGCTCGTCTGGCTCCTGCCGATCGTCGGCGCCGGCCTGGTGTTCTCGATCCTCCAGGAAGAGGACCGGGCCCACCGCGACGCCTCCTCGCACCTCCGCAGCTGAGCCAGCGCCTCCCGGCCGCTCGGCCGCCTCGGCGGTCACCGTCCGCGGTCACGTAGACGGTCACCGTCCGCGGTCACGTAGACGGTCACCGTCCGCGGTCACGTAGACGGTCACCGTCCGCGGTCACGTAGACGGTCACCGTCCGCGGTCACGTAGGCGGCACGTAACAGCCGGCCTCGCTCCCTTCTCCGTCCTCCGCGCCCATCTGGTCACCTCGGGGCAGCCCGATGTGACGCTGGCACAATCGAACAGCACGATCCGGTTTCGCCCTTCGGTCCAGCGGCCCCGTGCGCTATGGCTCAGGGGAGCATGGCGGACGACGTCTTCGGCATCGTCGGGACCACGCAGGCGGGTAATTTCCACGTCGAGCAGGTGGTCGCGGAAGGGGGATTTGGCGTCGTGTACCGAGCGCTTCATGCCGGTTTCCGCGCGCCTGTCGCCCTGAAATGCCTGAAGGTCTCCGAGGCGAAGACCCCGCGCGAGCGCCAGCTCTTCCTCGAGAAGTTCCGCGAGGAGGCCCAGCTGCTCTTCCGGCTCTCCGCCTCCATCCCGGAGGTCGTCCGCCCGCTCCACGTCGACGTGCTGCACCTCAAGCGCGGGGAGTTCGTCCCCTTCCTCGCCCTCGAGTGGCTGGAGGGCGAGTCGCTCGACAAGGTCATCGATCGGCGCAGGCTCCAGGGGGACCCGCCGATCCCGCTCCACCGGCTGATGAAGATGATGCGCCCGATCGCGCAGGCGATCGCGCGCGCGCACCGCTTCCCGAGCCCGAACGGCCCGGTGTCGATCATCCACCGCGATCTCAAGCCCGAGAACATCTTCATCACGACGCAGGAGGGGACGGAGCGCCTCAGGATCCTCGACTACGGCATCGCCCAGGCGAAGACGCTGGCCGAGCAGGCCGTCGGGCGGGTGACGAACGGCGACCCGCTGAACGCGTTCTCCCCGGCGTACGGCGCGCCGGAGCAGTGGGCGCCGAAGCGGTTCGGACAGGCGGGAACCTGGACCGACGTCTGGGGTCTAGCGCTCACCATGGTGGAGGCGCTCGTCGGGCGGCAGGTGATCGACGGCGAGGCGCAGGCCATGATGGGGACGGCGCTCGACGTGAATCGCCGGCCCACGCCCCGGACCGAGGGCGCCAGCATCCCGCCCGAGGTCGACGCCGTGTTCGAGCGCGCGCTCGCCGTGAGCCCGCGCGACCGCACGAGGGACATCGAGTCCTTCTGGACCGAGCTGGAGGCGGCGATGGGGCTCCCGGCCACATTCGGGCGGGCCGCCGCCCTCGAGGACGCGTACTCCACCCCGCCGCCGCCCTCGTCGTCGATGCGCGCCCCGCAGGTCAAGCGCGCCGGGCACGTCTGGCTCGACACGCCCAGGGACGCGGGGTCGCTCGAGCTCGATCTCGACGCGGCCCCGGCGTCGATGCGCTCGCCGCGGGGAGGCCGCCGCGACGGCCCGGCGAGCAGCGTGCGCCCGCTGCCGGGCCCGGATTCGGCGGGGCTCGAGATGGATCTCCCGGAGGCGCCGCCGAGCGCGCTGGGCCGGGGGATGGGCGCGTTCGCCGCCGACAGCGCGCCCGCGAGCGCGCGAGGCCGCGCGCTCAGGGACGAGCGCGCGGGCTTCGCGGAGGCGACGCCCGTGGGCGGACACCCGCGCGCCGGCGGGATCGGGGTGGAGAGCGCCTCGCCGAGCATGCACGCGCGCGGCGGCGGGATGCTCGGGATGATGGAGGGCACGCCGCCGCTGGAGATGGCGCTCGGCGTGGCGCCGCGCGCGACCTCGCTGCCGCCGGTCGCGGTGCGCCCGCTGTCGGACATGCCGTCGGCGAGGTACCGGCCGTCGACGCGCCCGCCGGCGGACATGCGACCGCGCCCGCCGGAGCCGAGGCCGATCGCCACCGGGCCGACCCTCCTCCAGCAGCTGGGGCTGCCCGTGGCCTGCATCGTGTTCGCGTGCGTGGTCACGGTCGCCGACCTCATCATGAAGCGATCGGGCGAGGTGCTGAGCTTCGGCCCGGTGCGCTCGTTCTGGGTCGCCGGCGTGCTGCTCCTCTTCGGCGTCGGCCTGTTCTTCTGGCGCATGCTCGGAGACCCCGGAGATGCCTGAGATGACCCACGGGAGCGCCGCGGAGCAGCGCGCCGACCAGAGCGTGTCGGCCCGCTTCACGCGGCTGATGAACGCGTCGACCTCGCGGTGGGGCGTGCTCACCGATCCCCCGCTCGTGGCGCTCGCCTCGAGCGTCTTCCTGCTCGCGTTCCTCGCGGCGCTCGGCCGCGACGTGGGCCCCGCGGTCGCGCGCCCGCTCGGCGCCCTCGTGCTCGCGCCGATCGCGGTCGCGCTCGTCGTCAGCGTGGCGCTGCGCGGCGCGCGGCGCGCGGTCGTCGCGTGGCTCGCGCGCCAGCCGTTCCCGGTGGAGAACCTGAACGCCGTGCTGAACGGCCTGGGCGAGGGGCTGGAGGTCACCTTCGCCGGCGCGGTCCCGGAGGCGGCGGAGCTCAACGCCGAGCTCGACAAGGTGCACCCGGACGCGTTCGTGACGGGCGGCGTCGAGGACGCGCGCGCGCTGGACATCCGCATCGGCGTCATCGACTCGAAGCGCAACCCGGCCGCGACGAACCACCAGCGCTACGCGCGCGTCCGCGAGCTCGTCGAGCGCGCGCTCGTGCCGCTCGCGGAGCGCTACCCGATCCAGAGCGTCCGGGTGAAGTGAGCGACCCGCGCGCGCCGGTCGCGCGCGTCCGCCGAAGACGCGCGCGTCCGCCGAGGACGCGCATGGCGCCGGTCGCGCGCGTCCAGCGCATGTCCGGGAGATGGAGCAGGGACGTCGCCCGGGGGCCCGCGCGCGTGCTTGCCATGCCGCCCCGTACCCCTGCTATCGTCGCGCCCCATGACCGCCTCGACCTCCGAGAAGCTCCTCTCCGATCTGGAAGCGCGGGGCATCACCCGCGCCAAGATCGGCGGCTTTGACATCGACGGCATCCTCCGCGGAAAGTACGTCTCCCTCGAGAAGCTGAAGAGCGCCCTCGGGAGCGGCTTTGGCTTCTGCGATGTCATCTTCGGCTGGGACATCGCCGACGTCCTCTACGACAACACGAAGGTCACCGGCTGGCACACCGGCTACCCGGACGCGCACGCGGTCCTCGATCCGAGCACGCTGCGCGACCTGCCGTGGGAGCCGGGCACCGTCGCGGTGCTCGCCGACTTCCGCGACGAGCGCGGCGGCCCGCACCCCGCGTGCCCGCGCTCGCTCCTCAGGAGCGTCATCGCGAAGGGCGAGCGGATGGGGCTCTCGGCGAAGCTCTCGTGTGAGTTCGAGTTCTTCCTCTTCGAGGAGACCCCGCGCTCGCTGCACGAGAAGCGCTTCGCCGGCCTGACGCCGCTCAGCCCCGGCATGTTCGGCTACTCGTGGGTCCGCGAGGGCCAGAACAAGAAGCTCATGGCCGCCATCCTCGACCAGATGCAGGCCTTCGACATCGAGATCGAGGGCCTGCACACCGAGACCGGCCCGGGCGTGTACGAGGCGGCGATCCGCTACGACGACGCGCTCCGCGCCGCGGACAAGGCCGCGCTGTTCAAGGTCGCCATGAAGCAGATCGCCCACGAGCACGGCCTCTCGGTCACGTTCATGGCGAAGTGGAACGCTGACCTCCCCGGCTCGAGCGGCCACCTGCACCAGAGCCTCTGGAAGGACGGCCGGAACATCTTCGACGACGCGTCGTCGCCCGACCGGCTCCCGGCCGCGCTGCGCCACTATGTCGGCGGCCAGATCGCCCTCATGCCCGAGCTCACGGCGCTCTACTCGCCCACGATCAACGCCTACAAGCGGTACGTGCCCGGCGTCTGGGCGCCGCTCACCGCCAGCTGGGGCGTCGAGAACCGCACGGCCGCCATCCGCCTCATCGGCCTCGGCACGCCCGGCGCGCGCGTCGAGTACCGCCAGACGGCCGCGGACATCAACCCCTACGTCGCCATGGCCGCGTGCCTCGGCGCGGGGCTCCACGGCATCGAGAACGAGGTCGAGCCGCCCCCGCAGGCCGCCGGGGACGCGTCGTCCGCCGAGTCGTCGCGCCTCTCGCTGCCGCGCTCGCTCGCCGAGGCGACCCGGATGCTCGCGGGCAGCCAGAAGGCCCGGGAGATCCTCGGCGAGAGGTTCGTCGACCACTATGTCCTGACGCGCGACTGGGAGGTCCGGCAGTACGATCGCGCGGTGACGGATTGGGAGCTGAAGCGCTACTTCGAGGCGGTGTGATCATGAGCAAGTTCACGGTCTGGAGCTTTCCTACACGCATCCTCTTCGGCGCCGGCGTCGTCGAGCAGACGGGCGCCGAGGCGCGCCGGCTCGGGGCGACGCGGGCCCTCATCGTCACGGACAAGGGCGTCGTCCGCTCGGGGCTGCTCGAGCCCGTCGCGGCCTCGCTGCGGAAGGAGGGCCTCGAGGTGGCCGTCTTCGACGACGTGCTCGGCAACCCGATCGAGAAGAACGTGCACGAGGGCGTCGCCGCGTTCCGCGACGCCCGCGCCGATCTCGTCGTCGCCCTCGGCGGCGGCTCGCCGCTCGACGTCGGCAAGCTCGTCCGCCTCGGCGTGAACCACGATCGGCCGCTCGTCGACTATGACGACGCCACGGGCGGCGATCGCTTCATCACGCCGAGCGTCCCGCCGATGCTCGCGATCCCCACGACAGCCGGGACCGGCAGCGAGGTCGGCCGCTCGGGCGTCGTGACGCTCGACGTGAACCACCGGAAGACGGTGATCTTCTCCCCGTACCTGCTCGCGAACGCCGCGCTGCTCGACCCGGTGATGACGCGGTCGATGCCGGCGTTCCTCACGGCGGCGACGGGCTTCGACGCGCTCACCCACTGCGTCGAGGCGTACGTGGCGAAGGGCGATCACCCGATGGCCGACGGCATCGCGCTCGAGGGGATCCGCCTCGCCGCCGCGCACCTCGAGCGCGCGGTGACGCACGGCGACGATCTCGAGGCGCGCGGCGGCATGATGAAGGCGGCGATGATGGGCGCCGTCGCGTTCCAGAAGGGGCTCGGCGCGTGTCACTCGCTCGCCCACCCGCTCTCGAGCGAGTGCGGGCTGCACCACGGCCTGGCCAACGCGCTCTGTCTCCCGCCGGTCGTCGAGTTCAACGTCGCCGCGGCGGCGCCGCGCCTCGCCCGCGTCGCGGCGCTCCTCGGCGCTCCGGAGGACGCCGCCGCGTGCGCCGAGGCCATCCGCGCCCTGCGCGCCCGCATCGGGCTCACGGCCGGCCTCGAGAAGGCGGGGGTCCCGCGCGACAAGCTCGACGCGCTGGCCGATCTCGCCACGCAGGACGCGTGCCACACGAGCAACCCCCGCCCGTGCTCGCGCGACGATCTCCGCCAGCTGTACGAGGCCTCCTTCGCGAGCTGACGCGCGCGACGCGCCGTGCCGTGGTCGTGCGGCGCGTCGTGCGCCTGTCGCGCGCGTCGCCGTCCGCGAAGGGGTCGCCCTGGCCTGCGTCGACCACGACGGGATCGTGACCATTTCCCGGCATCCAGCGGGCCGCTGGAGGCCGGCCTACCTCTGGCCGACAATGGATAAATGCGGTACCAGGGGTGCACGATGACCGTCACCACCACCGAGCGCACCGCGCGTCCAGCGACATGCCAGATGTTCGAGACGCCGCTCATCGAGAGATTTTCGCGGATCCACCCGATCACGCCGTTCGCCTTCTGGCTCCCGGTCTACGGCTATCTGCTCGTCCGCGCCGCCGGTCACGGTGTCGGCCTCTGGGCCGGGCTCGGGCTGGTGCTGGTCGGCCTGTTCCTGTGGACGCTCGCCGAGTACGTCCTGCACCGCTACGTGTTTCACTATGTCGGGCCGCGCCAGTGGCAGCGCCGGATGCATTTCGTTCTCCACGGGGTGCACCACGACTTCCCGCAGGACGCCGACCGGCTGGTGATGCCGCTCGGCGCCAGCATTCCCCTGGGCGTCGCCTTTTACATGCTGTTTCGGACGGCCTTTGGCCCTGTTCCAGCGGATCCGCTGTTCGCCGGCTTTGGCCTCGGGTACCTCGTGTATGACGGCACCCACTATGCCATTCACCATTTCCGCATGAGCTCGCGCTGGGGGAAGTGGATCAAGCGCCATCACATGGTCCATCACCACACGGGAGAACACGCTCGGTGGGGCGTGTCGTCGCCGCTATGGGACTGGGTCTTCGGGACGATGGGCACCTCGCCGTCGGGAAAAGGCAGCTGAGCGGGAGAGCCGAGCGCTGCGGGGGAGAGCGGAGCGCGCGGCCGGCGATCCTCAGGAGAGGGGAATGGCCCCGACGCGCGGCGGGTTGATGGGCCATGAGTCGGTCGCGTCTGTGCGCTTGCACCTCCGCGAGAGACGCGGCGCAGCAGTCAGGCGCTGAAGCCGCGCGCATGTTGAAGCGGGGCGGGAGGCGTTCGGTCGCGCCAGCTCGCCGCGCGCGGGAAACGACGCAGGCGCGGCGGCGACCGCGCGGCGCCTGCCCAGGCTCAGGCACGCGGCGGATCGATCGGCCGCACGAGCGCTCCTCGGAGCGCTCGTGCAGCGGGCGCTTCACTGCCCGAGCGTCGTGCCCGAATGGGCGAGCGCTGCCGCAGGCGAGGTGTCAGGCAACCGCCTCATGGCGCCTGCATAGAAGGTCCGGAGCGTGTTGCGCCCGCAGTAGGGGCACAACCACGCCACGTCGAACCGGTCGAGGTGGGCATTGATGCTGTGCGCCGGCGCGAGCTCCTTCTCGGCTTCACCGGCGGCCGACCGGCCGCGGGGAGCTCGGGTGGCCCACCCGGCGGTGACGTGCCGGTGCTCGTCCAGGGTGGCTGAGAGGCTTGCCTGGCACTCGCAAGGAGTGGAGATGAGAAACCGACTCATGCGTGACCGTCCTTCGTAGATGTTTCCGTAGTCCATGTCGACATGCCGCGACGCGGCGTGCTCGAAGAGCCGCAGCGCGGCGTGCCAGAGAAAGAGCGCGCCCTCATATAAAGGTTGGTCAGTTTGAGCTCAAGGGGTGTTAGCCTGGGGCACGGTTGCCCTGGTGTGACTGAGGAAGGGGAGTCCATGACCGTTCGACGTGCACCTCGTGAGCGCGCGACGCCGGCTTCGGGGAGGTTGCAGGTCGTCGAGACGGGCCGGCCCGGGCCGCGCTCGGTGCGCAGCTTCAAGATCCTGCTCGCGCACGACGCCCGCGCCGCGACCTGCGACGCGCTCGCCCGGACGATCGAGGCGATCCTGGCGAACGTCGAGATCGTGGACGCCTCGTCGATCGACGACGCCCTGCTCGCGTCGGCGACCGAGCGATTCGATGCCTGCCTGGTCTGCCTCGATCTGCCGCCGGCGCCGCTCGGCGGCGCGCGGCTCGCGAGCGAGCTCGTGGACAGCGACCACCCGGTCGTGCTCGTGACGAGGAGCCTGCGCTGGCTGCCGCCGGACAGGCCCACGCTGCAGCAGCTGCCCTGGATCCCGCCGGACGCGGGCGCGAGCGAGATCACGAATGCGCTCGAGGCGGCGACAAGCGACTGCAACAGCTCCGTCCGCACGCGCTCGCCGCTGCCGGGCGACGTGCTCGGCGCGCCCGCGCTCCGTGCGCGCGCGCGCCGCTAGCCCCAGCCCCAGCGCTCCGCGCGCGCCGGCCCCCGGTCGAACGCGGGGACGGAAAACGAAATGAAGGGGTTGCTCTGCGGCTCCGGATTCGGTAGAAGCTTCCTCCACCTCACGCGGGACTAGCTCAGTTGGTAGAGCATCAGCTTCCCAAGCTGAGGGTCGCGGGTTCGAATCCCGTGTCCCGCTCCGAGGATTGCCGGCCCCCTCTTGCGCTGGCGGTCCTCCTGGTGGTGCCTCGGGCACGATGAACGCCTCCTGCTCCGGCGCGGCCCGAGACGGCTCCTCGAGCTGAGCTCGGAGCCGGCGCGCGCCGCAGGCGTCGTGAGCGCCGCAGCGCTGGCTCGTCGCAGCTGCGATCGTGGCGAGCGCGAACGCCGCGCATCGTCAGCGCGCGCCGCGCGAGACGGACGCGCTCTGGCGGCGCACGACGCGCGGATCGGGGCCAGTCCCGCTGCGCGGACCGCGGCGCCCTACCCCAGGGGGACACCTGGAGGTGTTCATGAAGGATGGCCGGCGCATCGCGCTGAACGCGGCGCTGATGCTCCTCAAGCAGGCGATCATGGCCGTCCTCGGCGTCGTGTTCGTCGGCTATCTCGCGCGGAAGGTGGGGGTCGCCGCCTGGGGGGAGTTCCAGGCGTCGCTCGCGATCGCGGGGATCGTCACGATCGCCGCCGGCGTCGGGGTGAGGGGATACGTCGCCCGGGAGATCGCCGTGAAGCCGGAGCTCGGGCCGCGTCACCTCGGCGCGGCGCTCACCATCCGGGGCGTGACCGGGACCCTGGTCCTCGGCGCGACCGCGGCCGTCGTGCTCGCGACGCGCTCGGGGCTCGGCGCGCAGCTCGTCGTGCTCGCCGCGGCGTCCCAGCTCGCGACGCTGCTCTACTCGACCATGTGGCTCTCGTTCGAGGCCCACGAGCGGTTCCAGTACATCCTCTACGCGGAGCTCGGCGCGCGGCTGTTCGTCATCGCGCTCTCGACGGCCCTGCTCGCGCTCGGCTTCGGCGTCGTCGCCGCGGCCGCGGCGTTCCTGCTCGGCAACGTGCTGGAGCTCGGGATCACCGCGCACTATCTCCGCTCCCGGCTCTACCGGCCCGAGCTCACGACGCCCCCCGCCGAGCTCTGGCAGATCGCGAAGCGCAGCCTGCCGATCGGCGCGCTCGGGGCGCTCACGAGCGTGCTGCTCCAGACCGACCGCGTGATGCTCCGCGCCCTCTGCGATGAGGAGGCCGTGGGCGTCTACAGCGCCGCCTGGGTGCTGAACGAGAACTTCAGGATGCTCCCCGACGTGCTGCTCGGCGCCGCCTTCGCGGCCGGCATGCGCCTCTACGCCCAGGATCGCGACGCGTTCGGGCGCCTCTACAGCGGATGCATGCTCGTCGCCGCGCTCTTCGGGTTGCCGGTCGCCGCCGGCGTCGTCCTGCTCGCGCCGGACATCATCCGGCTCGTCTACGGATCGGCGGGCGACTACGCCCCGGCGGCGGACGTCCTCCGGGTCCTCGCCTGCGGCGTCCCCGTGATGTTCGCGTTCCAGGTCGTGACGCTGCCGCTGCTCGCCGCGAAGCGCGAGATCGCGATGGTGAAGCTGCTCGCGGTGGCGCTCGTCGCCGACGTCGCGCTGAACCTGCTCCTCTTGCCCCGCTACCGCGCCCTGGGCGCCGCGTGGGCGACGCTCGCCGTCAGCGCCGCGTTGCTTGTCGCGTCGTGGGGCCTGACCGCGCGCTTCGCCCCCTTCGTCGAGCTCGGCCGCATCGCCGCGGTCCTCGCCGCGACGGCGGTGATGGCCAGCGCGGCCTACGCCGCGCGCGTCCTCGCGGGGATGTGGGCGTCGATCGGGGTGGGCATCGCCGTCTACGTCGTGCTGCTGCTCGCCCTGCGCGCCGTCTCCTTTCGCGAGCTGCGCGCGCTGCTCGCGCGGCGCGTCCGCGCCTCACCCGCCACCGCGGCCTGATCCGCGTTCTGCCGAGGGCGGGGCGCCGCGCGGCCCGCTGCGCTCCTGCGCGGAACCGGGGGCGATCGAAATTTCGGTTTTTTCGCCGGAAGCGGCGCTCGCCGCGGGGACCCGCGGCTGCCGACATGCGCGCTCATCCGGCGGGATCCACGCAGGGGCGCGCGGTGCCTGTGGCTCGGAGGTGACGGTGCTGCGGCTCTCTCCGTGGCATGCAGCGTGAATAGCGAAGGGACAATGTGGCGGCGCGGGCAGGTCCGGGAGCTGGCCGGGGTGGGGCGACTCCGGCAATGGATGGCGCGGCGGCCGTCCTCGCTCCGCGCGTTCGGCATGCCGGGGCGAGACGATGTGCGCGCGGCGGAGCAGCCGTGGAGGCCCCGAGAGATGGACCTGCCCATGGGCGACGGCGGCTACGCGCTGCTCGCGCGCCTGTCGGCCGGCGGCATGGCCGAGCTGTTCCTCGCGTGCCGGCGCGGGCCGGCAGGGATCGCGCACCCCGTCGTCGTGAAGCGCCTTCGCCCCGAGGCGAGGCGGGATCCGTCGATCGTGCGGATGTTCCTCCGGGAGGCGTGGATCAGCGCCCGGCTCCAGCACCCGAACGTGATCCGGTTCCACGACTTCGTCTTTCACGAGGGGCGCCATCACCTCGTGGTCGAGTACGTCCAGGGCTGCGATCTCGCGGCGGCAGCGCGCGCCCTCTTCGCCGAGGGGCGGCCGTTTCCGCTCGAGGCAGCCCTCGAGATCGGCCTGGGCGTGCTGCGGGCGCTCGCGCACGCGCACGGGCTCCGCGACGACGGCGGGCAGCTCGTCGGCCTCGTGCACCGCGACGTGAGCCCGCAGAACGTGCTCCTCTCGCTCGAGGGCGAGATCAAGCTCATCGACTTCGGCGTCGCGAAGATGACCGCGATGAGCGGAATGGACGACGCCTTCCCCCTGGGCTCCCCGGGCTCGGCGGGCGACGCGACGCCGTCGAGCGGCGCCGGTACGGTGAAGGGCAAGCTCGGCTACGTGGCGCCAGAGCAGCTCCGCGGGCAGCGGATCGACGCGCGGGCCGATCTCTTCGCGGTCGGGGTGATCCTCTTCGAGCTGCTGACGGGGCGCCGCCTGTTCCACCGGAAGGAGGACGGCGCGACGATGGGCGCGGTGCTCTCCGGCGAGGTGCCGGCGATCGCGCCGCTCCGCCCCGCGTGCCCGGCGCTGCTCGAGGAGGCGGTGCGGCGCGCGCTCGCGCGCGATCCCGACGGCCGATTCGAGACCGCGGCGCAGATGGAAGAGGCGCTCGCCGAGGTGCTCGCCTCGCTGCGCAGAGCGCCGGGCGGGGGCGACGAGCCGAGCTCGAGCGATCGCGGCCTCCTCGCAGGCCAGGAGATCGCCGCGCTCGTGCGCGAGATCGCGAGCGGGCGCGATCGGCACCGGTCGCTGCTCGTGCGGGGCTGCCGGAGATCCGCCGGGCTCCGCGGGCGCACCGGCGCGCGGCGGATCGCGGCGAGCCGCTCGGGGGAGGAGCGCAGCGAGACGAAGACGACGTCCGGGCCGCGCGGGCTCGACGCGGGCGCGGGCGCGACGGAGCCCGAGAGCGAGCGCAGCGAGGCCAGGAACGCCGTGACGCCGCACTGGAGGGAGGCGCGCCCGCCGCGGCGCGCCCGCCTCCTGCACTGGCTCGTGATCGCGGCGGTCACGTTCGCCGCCGGAGCGCTCGCGGGCAGGGCGATCGGCGCGTTCGACGACGGCGACCCGCCGGCGAGCCGCGGCGCACCCGGCTAGCGCGCAGGCGCAGGCATCGAAAGCGCGGAGCTCGCGCGATCTCCGGGATACCTCCATTCGGCGACGCCGCCGTGATGCGCCGAACGCGAACGGCCCTTTGCGATGGCGCGGGTAGGGACGGGCTCGTTAGCCTAGCCCGCCCTGATGCACCTCCGGAATCTCCTGAGCCGCTCCCTGGCGTTTGCCGCATTGTCCGTCCCCCTCCTCGCGAGCGCCACCGGCGGGAGCGCGCTGCCGCGACCGGTCGCCGGCGAGGCGGTCGCGCCCGTGGAATCGAGCGCGATCGGCGCGGCCATCGAGCAGCAATCCATCTGCGTCGGCTCGACGGTCGTGAGCGCGGGGGAGCTGGGCGACGTCCTGTACTACCGCAGCTCGCCGGGCGAGCACGGCGAGGTCTCCGTCGGCTATTACGCCTTCTTCTCGGAGGAGCGGCCCTGGGGCAACAACTGGCTCACGTGGACCGTGCTGCCTGCGCTCGCCGTGGACCTCGTCTACACGCACGGGCTGCTCTTCGGTCCGGGACTCCAGCGCGTCGCTTACGGCAAGGGCGACGTCGAGGGGTTCAGGATCGTTTACCGCGTGGGCGCGGACGGGGGGCTCGCCGTCGAGCACGGCGTGGCCGACCGCGGCGATCACAGCGAGGTGCGGCTCGATCGCGCCGAGCTGCTCTCGGTCGATCCCGCGCGCCCGACGGTCTACTCGCGGTGGTGGAGCCACCAGCTCGGCGGGCAGGGCGCGGGGCCGGACGATCTCGTCCATCGCCGCTGCTACGGCGCGGGCGCCATCCGCCCCCTGCCGCCGGAGGTCGCGCTCGATTTTCGCCTGGATCGGCGCGCCCGGCCGGCCCGGGTGGTGCCGGCCGCTGCGCTGCTCGGGCAGCCCGCTTCGACGCGGCAGGGCGATCAGGGCCTCGTCGCTCTCCGGCCGAGCGTCGCGTTGTAGATGGCGAGGAGAATGACGGCGCCCAGGATCGACGTGAAGAAGCCGCCGCTCGACTGATACGACGGGTAGAGGCCCAGGGCCCGGCCGATGAAGCCGCCGAGCAGGGCGCCAGCCATGCCGAGCAGCGCTGTCACAACGAAGCCGCCCGGATCGCGCCCGGGGGTGAGCAGCTTGGCGATGACGCCGACGATGAGCCCAAACAGGATCCACAACAGCACGGACATGGTTTGCTCCTCTCGACACCGGGTGACGCCGAGGGGCGTCCTCCAGCGTCAACGCGGAGGCCAGCGTTTGCAGACGACGTGCCGTCCGGTGTGAGCTCCGTTCGCACCGGGCTGAAGCGGAGGTTCGGCAGCCAGCGTGAACGGCGTCGCCATCCGGCGCGCGGCGATGGGCATCGGCTGTACATCGGCGACCGATCCGGCGCGCCAACCTCGAGGCCGGTCTCCTGATCCGGCGGCGCTCACGGCAGCTCGCGGGGGCAGGTGTGCTCCGGCTCGGCCGCGCGGATCGCCCTCGGTCGCGCGTCGCTCGCCGGGAGCGCGTCGCCGTCATCCCCCGGCGAGGGCGGGGCGAGCGGGGCGCCGGCAGCGTTGAAGAGCAGGCACAGCGATCCGCCGAGCACCGTGGCCGCGACGGTGCCGACCACGACCGGAGCGAGCCGCCGGCGACGGCGCTGGCGCAGCCTGACCTGGCTCCGCAGCCCACCGGGCAAGCGCGCGCGAAGCAGGAGGACCGGCTCGATCGCGTCGAGCTCCGGGCTGCGCTGCGCGCTGGCCGGAGCGGGCGAGGGCGGCGGCGCGTCCACCGGCGGCGCGGCGAGCTCGACGAGCGCAGCCGACGGGCAGGGCGAGGAGCGGTGGCCGACCCAGGTGGGAGCGGACGACGGGTCGCGCCGCGCATCCGGCGGGGAGCAAGGCTGATCCAGCGGCGCGCTCCCCGGCAGAGACAACGGGGCGCGGTACCCGACCCACGTCGAGACGCACGCGGAGCGCGCCGCGGCGGGGTCGTGCGCGGAGCGCGCCGCGGGGCGATCCTCCAGGGCGGGGCGCGCCCGGCGGCGCGCGACGTGCGCCAGCGCCTCGCGCAGGGCGCGCGCGCTCTGCAGGCGGTCGTCTGGATTTTTGCGCAGGCATTGCAGGATCAGCGCCTCCAGATCCGGATCGATCGCCGGGTGGAGCGCGCTCGGTAGGGGCGGCGGGGACTCGACGTGCGCGGCGGCGAGCGCGACGGGCGTCGGGCGCTCGAACGGGAGCCGCCCGGTCGCCATCTCGAAGAGCAGCACGCCGCACGCGTAGATGTCGCTCCGCGCGTCGACGGGCTGCCCTGCTGCTTGCTCCGGGCTCATGTACGCGGGGGTCCCGATGACGAGCCGGCCGTCGTCGGCGGGCATGGCGAGCAGCGGCGCGCCCGGGAACGCGCCGGACCGCTCGTCGTGGAGCAGCTTCGCCGTCCCGAAGTCGAGCAGCTTCACCTGCTCGAACGGCGCCCCGTCGTCGTCGACGCGGGGCACCAGGCGGATGTTCTCGGGCTTGACGTCGCGGTGGATGACGCCCGCGTCGTGCGCGTGCTGCAGCGCGGAGCACAGCTGGCGCATGATCGCGACGATGCGCTCCGCCGGCAGGATCGGCGTGGCGTTCAGGAGATCGATGAGGTCCTCGCCGTCGAGGTGCTCGGTGACGAGGTACCAGAGGCTCGGCGGCTCCGGCTCACGTCCGCCGGCGCCCGCGCCGAGCGCCTCCGTCGGCTCGCAGCCGAAGTCGAGGACCCGCACGATGTTCGGGTGATCGAGCCGGCTCGCCGCCAGCGCCTCGACGTGGAACCTGAGCACCGCGTCCCCGGCGCGGGCGCCGCCGCCGGAGCGCGACCTCGCGTCGGTCCGTGACCGCTCGCTCACGCCGCTCGATCCCCGGAGACCCGGGCCCTCCCGGCGCGGCGGCGAGGCGACGCGCGTCGTGCAGACGCGGCGGCCCGCTCCGCCCGCCGCGCGCGGCGAGGCGACGCGCTCGCGGATGATCTTCACCGCGCACGCGCGCCCGAGCCCGAGGTGCCGCGCGCGGTAGACGCGCCCCATGGCCCCGGCGCCGATCATGTGCTCGACGAGGTACCGCCCGCCGAGCAGGCGTCCCCTGAGGAATCGCTCTGAGGACGGGAGTCCCGCGTCGAGGGGCGCGGAGGTGCGGAGGCAGTCCATGGCGCGTCCCACGCAGCAGAATGGGTGCCATCGCGCTGTGCGGACGGTTCACAGCCGGCCGCGGACGGAGCGTCAGGCGCGGCCGCGCTGCGCGCTCAGGAGCGGCGTGCGCCGCGGGAGCGACGCGGCGCACGCCGCTCGGACCGCGTGGCGCACGTTTCGCGCGGGAAGGCGCCGCGAAACGCGCGAAACGCCGGATTGAGCGCAGGACGGCGGCGCTGCGGGGCTGATTTGTTCCGTTGTCGACGGCCTGTGATAGCGTGGCGCGCGAGGAGGCCTGAGTGCTCTTGAGACGATGCGTTCCGTTCGCTGCGGCGCTGTTCCTGCTGCTCCCGACAGGCGAGGTTCGCGCGCAGTCGGACCAGGACAGAGCCGTGGCCCGGTCGCTGGCCACGCAGGGCGCCGAGGCGTTCACGTCCGGTCGCTTCGAGGAGTCGATCGATCTGCTCGGTCGCGCCGAGGCGGTCGTGCACGCGCCGACGCACCTCCTGCTGATCGCGCGCGCGCAGATGCGCCTCGGCCGGTTCGTCGCGGCCAAGGAGACGTACCTGAAGATCGTCCGCGAGGAGCTGCCGCCCACCGCTCCGTCTCCCTTCAAGAAGGCCCAGCAGGACGCGAGGGAAGAGCTCGCCGCGGTCGATCCCAGGATCGCGTCGCTGCGCATCGCGCTGGAGGGCGCCGCCGGCCGGAAGATCGTCGTGAAGCTGAACGGCCAGCCGGTCGCGGAGGCGCTGCTCGGCGTGCACCGCCCGATCGATCCCGGCAACTACGTCGTGACCGTGGTTCCGCCGGGCCTCTCGCCGATCGAGCAGGCGCTCACCCTGGGCGACGGCGAGCGGAAGGAGCTGAAGATCCCGGTCCCGGAGAGCCCGGCCATGGCGCCCTCGCCGGACGGCTCGGGGCAGGGGCAGGGGACCTGGAGCGGCGGGCCAGGCGAGGTTCCCCCCGTCGGCCCACCGGGCAGCCCGGAGCGAAAGACGAACGTGTTGATGCTGGGCGGGGGCATCGCGGCCGCGGCGCTCGGGCTCGGCGGCATCGTGGTCGGCTCGGTGTTCCTGGCGAAGGGGGGCGCGACGCAGCAGGAAGCGAACGACCTGAGCGCGGCGAACCGGTGCGAGTCGCCGAGCGGCGTCGGCGCGAGCTGCGGTCCGCTGGTCCAGAACAGGATCAAGCGGCTCGACGCCGACGCCGCGTCGCACCAGACGACCGGCACGGTCAACCTCATCACGGGCGGGGTGCTCCTCGCCGGCGGCGCGACGCTGATCGTGCTGGAGCTGACGTCCAAGCCGGAGCCGTCGAGCTCGGCCTGGATCGCCCCCTACGTGACGCCGACCGGGCTCGGGGTGCGCGGCGCGTTCTGACGGGAGCGCCCCCGAGCGCGCGCTCAGTAGCCGAAGTCGCCCGGAACGCCCGGCTTCTGTGGCTTCTGGGGCGGCGCGCTCGGCTTCGTCGGCGGCACCGGCTGCGGCGGCTTCGTCACGGGCGGGGGCCTCGTCTGGGGCGGCGGCGTCCGCGGCGGGAGCGGCTTCGCGAGCGCCGAGGAGGCCGCCGGAGCGGCGGTGGGCTCGACGGTGGCGGGCGGAGCGGGCTCCGCGGCCGTGGCGCTCGCGGTGACGACCGGCGGCTCGTACGGGGGCGCCGTCACCGGCGGCGGTGGAGGCGGCGTCGGGAGGGCGGTCGCGCTGACGGCGCCCGGATCCGGGGTCGCCGCGCCGATCGTCCCGCTGCGGCCGAAGGCGAACCAGACGGCGAGGCCCGCGCCGAACAGGGTGGCCGCCGCGGCGAGCGCGGCGAGGATCGGCATTCTGGACGGGGGCCGCGTCGCGCGGCCCGCGACGCCGGACGAGGCGCCCCACGAATTGGCGGTCAGCTGCGGTGTGTGGCCCATGCCGGGCGCCGTCGGTCCGTTCTGGCTCCCCCACGAGGGGGTGTCGGGGCGGACGGGCGGAAGCGTGGTCGTCTCGGGCTGGGACGGCAGCGACAGCCGCGGGATGGAGGCCCGCCCCGTGTTCAGCAAGGCCAGGCTGGGCCGCGCGGCAGCCCAGGCGAGGAGCGCGCTCTTGAACTCCGCGCAGCTCTGGAAGCGAGCCCCCGGCTCGCGCGCCATCGCCTTCTGGATCATCCCGGAGAACTCGACGTCGAGGTCGGGCACGAGCTGCTGGGGCAACGGCGCCGCCTCGAGGACGATCTTGAAGAGCAGCTCGTTGAAGGTCGCCGCGTCGAACGGCACCTGACCGGTCGTCGCCTGATAGAGCAGCACGCCCATGGCGTAGATGTCGGTCCGCTGGTCGACGGGGCTGGAGCCCCGCGCCTGCTCGGGCGACATGTAGTACGGCGTGCCGACGACGGCGCCCGTGCGCGTCATGCTCATCTCCGAGCCGGCGAGCGGCGAGAACTTCGAGACGCCGAAATCGAGCACCTTCACGAAGTTGCTGAGCCCGGCCTTCGAGGGGACGATGAAGATGTTGTCGGGCTTGAGATCGCGGTGGATGATCCCCGCGGCGTGCGCGGCGCCGAGCGCCTCGAGCACCTGGGCCATGATCGGCACGGTGATCTCGGGCCCGAGCCGCCCCATCCGCTCGATCTTGGCCCCGAGGGTCTCGCCCTCGAGGTACTCCATGACCATGTACCGCGTGCCGTCGGGCAGCACGCCGAGGTCGAGCACCTCGCAGATGTGATCGGAGCCGATCCGCGCTGCGGCCTGGGCCTCGCGCTCGAAGCGCGCGACCGACTCGGCCTGGCTCGAGATGCTCGCGTGCAGCAGCTTGATGGCGACGCGGCGCCGGATGCGCAAGTTCTCGCCTTCGAAGACCGCGCCCATGCCCCCCTGGCCGAGCAGCCGGACGATCCGGTACTTGCCATCGATGGTCTCGCCGACCAAGGGGCTCATGACAGCGTTCCCGGTGCGGAGAAGCAGATCACGCGGCCAGACTAGCACGGTGGCCCGAGCCCGGCCTACGCCCTCGCGGGGCGAGCGCGCCCGCCGCGTCGCCTTTACCTGCCTGCCCGAGCGCGGGCCTCCGCGTTGGTCGGGCGGGGTCGAAGGACGCGCCCTCTGCCCGAGGGCGGAATGAAAGCCCCGCTCCGCGCATCCGCGGCGCTGGCGCAGGGGATCTTCGTGGTAACGTCGCCCTCGTATGCCGGTTTACGAGCTATCGGTCGATGGAGCCCTGGTTCGCGAAGCGGAGAAGATCGTGTCGCTAGCCGGCCGCGAGTTCCCGACGCTCGTCATGCGCTGGGAATCGCGCCTCTTCGACCAGCCGTGGCTCACCACGCTCGTGCTCGACTACGTGATCGCGTTACCGCCGCTCATCGTCGGGCAGGCGACGTTCAACGAGGTCAGGATTGCCGCCTTCACGGGGCACGCGGGCACGAAGTTCATGTACTTCGGCACCGAGATGAGCGCGAGCGTCCCCCGCATCGCGCCCGAGATGGAGAACGCGATCGCTCCGTCCGCGCTCTACCAGGAGTTCCGCCTCGACGAGCAGACTTGTCCGATCCCCTATCTGAAGCTGATCCAGGTCAGTCCGCGCATCTTCGGGGAAGGGCTCCAGAACTACTACTCGCCGCCGATCAAGGTCGAGCGCTACGACGGGGTGGCCTCGCCGGAGCACATCGCGGACTTCTTCCCCAAGGTCGTGGCGAACCTCGATCCGGTGAAGGGGACGACGCTGGTCGACCCCGCGCAGGGCTTCTGGACGGGCGCGCGCTTCCTCGGCGCCACGTCGATCGCCATCCTCCGGCAGGGCCGCGTGGTCGGGCTGCACCGGCGCACCGGCAAGACCGACAAGGACCCGATCCCGCCCGAGGTGAAGCGGCGCGACCCGCGGCTCGACGTGCGCACCGACTGGGTCGCCGTGGACGTCGGCGCCGCGTCGACGGTCGTCGCCGTCCGGGGAGAGCGCGGCGGCGCCGAGTTCGTCCGGATCGGAGCCGACGGTCCGGTCCGCGTGTCGGCCGACAACGAGAACCCGAGCGAGGTCGCGTTCGAGGCGCTGGCCCGGACCACGAAGGCGTGGCGCGATCGGGTGATCCTGCCGATGACGCGCTGGGGCGACGTGCTCGTCGGGCACGCCGCGCGCGACATGCGCCTCCGGCCGGGCGAAGGCGCCCACGAGCGCGCCGCGGCCTCCCTCCCGGCCCTGGCGCTCCTGCGCGAGCGGACCGAGCGCGGCGAGCCGTTCCGGCTCCGGGGCAGGAGCGACCCCGACACCGCCGAGGCGCTGAAGAAGCCGGCGCCGCCCATCATCGACGAGGAAGGGATCGGCGCGCACGACCCGTTCGACCCGATCGAGCTCTACGCGTACTACGTCGGCCTGCAGCTGAACCAGCGCTCGCGGGGGATCTCCACGCGCTACGCGATCACGATGCCGACGGGCTGGTCGCCCGAGCGCCGCGCCAGCGTGCTCGTCGCCTTCCGCCGCGGCCTCTTCCGGAGCCTGCCGGCGGGCCTCTGCGAGTACCACGACCTCGACGGCCTCCAGGTCGTCGACGCGGGCCCGTCGGCGATCGCCTACGCCGTGCAGGCGTTCCGCATGTTCGGGATCCAGCCGCGCGAGGGCGGCGTCCCGTTCTGCGTCATCGACGCCGGGGCCAGCGAGGCGGGGATCGCCTTCGGCATCCTGCGGAGCGCGAAGGGCCACGAGGTGGCGCAGGGGCTGGAGCGGATGGTCGAGTACCTCGAGCCCACGGCGATCCCCTGGCTCGGCGGCGAGCGGCTCCTGCACCGGCTCGCCTACCGGGTGTACGCGACCGCGGCCAACCAGCCCGCGATGAGCGAGCGCCGGATCCCGTTCGAGCGCCCGCCCGAGGAGAGCGCGCTCGACGGCGCGGAAGATCTGCTCGCGCCGTCGCCCGACGCGCGCGCCAACACCTGGGCGCTCAAGGAGCTCCTGCGGCCTCTCCTCGAAGGGGGGCCGAGCGCGCCGGTCGAGGAGAAGCTCGCGCTGGTCGGGCTCGACGGGGAGAGCGCCGTGGTGCCGCTCTCGATCGATCGCGGCGCGCTGAGCGGCGCCATCGACGCGTGGCTCCGGGACGCGATCGACGTGTTCCGGCAGCACCTCGGCGGCGCGGTGGCCAAGATCGGGCGCGAGCCGGATCCGTACCAGGGGCTCCGGGTCCTGCTCGGCGGGCGCCTCGGGATGAACCCGCGCCTCGCGGAGCTGCTCGCCGGCGCGCTGCCCGCGGGCGTGCAGGTGCACCGCTTCAAGGAGCCGGACAAGGCGAACCTGGGCGCGCCCACGGTCAAGATGGCGACCGCGCTCGGCGCGCTGTCGCTGCGGTTCGATCGGATCGGGGCCACGCTCCGCGCGGAGAAGCGCGACGCGTTCCGTTACCGCGTCGGGCGCGCCCGCCACGGGCAGCTCGCCGACGTCCTCGATCCGTCGGTGGACTACGACGCCTGGCGCGAGATGGGCGCCTGCTTGAAGCCCGAGGTCGAGATCCTGTTCATGGCGGTCGAGGACGAGGGGGAGGTCGCGGCGGACGATCCGCGGGTACGCCGCGCGGCCTGCGCGCTCGGGCGCGACGCCGTCGGACAGCGGCTCTACATCCGGGCCGTCGGGCCGGCGCGCGCCGAGATCAGCGTGGGGCCGTCCGGCGGCGAGCCCTCGGCGGGCGCCGTGTGCTGGACGGTCAACCTGGAGAGCGGCGCCGCGGAAAAGACCGGCGGCTGAGCGCATGGGAGCTCCGCGGCTTCACGTGTCCCACGACGACCTCGACCCCGAGGGATCGGTCCACGCCGGCGCCGCCCCGGCGGCCGCGCCCGCCAGCGCCGCCCCGGCGGCCGCGCCTGCCAGCGCCGCCCCGGCGGCCGCGCCTGCCGGCGCCACCCCGGCGGCGGTGCCCGCAGAGGCCCGGCAGACCGAGGCCAGGCTGGCCGCGGAGCTCGCGCGCGCCACGGGCGAGCTCCGCGCGCTCTTCCGCGCCATCCCGGATCTCTGCTTCCGCGTCGACGCCGAGCTCCGGATCGTCGACCACAACGAGCCGCGGCTCTCCGCGCTCCGCGTCGCGCCCGTGGCGCCGCTGGGCAAGCGCATGGCGGAGGTGCTCCCCGGCGAGCTCGGAGAGCAGCTGGAGCGCGGGGTCCGGGAGGCTCACGAGACGGGCGCCGTCGTCGCGCTCGAGCACGCCGTCCCGAGCGCGGGCGGAGAGCGCCACGTGGAGGCGCGCATGGTGCCGTTCCTCGAGGGGCACGCCCTCGTCCTGCTCCGCGACATCACCGAGCGGCGGCGCACCGAGGAGGCGCTCCGGCAGCGCGAGGAGCGATCGCGCGAGTCGCAGAAGATGGAAGCGCTCGGCCGGCTGGCCGGCGGCATCGCGCACGACTTCAACAACATGCTCATGGTGATGCTCGGCTATGGCGAGCTCCTCCTGCGCCGGCTCGGGACCGAGAGCGCGCTCCGGCGCGACGCCCTCCAGGTCACGAAGGCCGGGGAGCGCGCCGCGGCGCTCACGCGGCAGCTCCTCGCGATGAGCCGCCGCAAGGTGCTGCAGCGCGAGGTGCTCGACCTCAACGCGGTGGTGCTCGACATGCAGACGATGCTCCAGCGCCTCATCGGCGAGAACATCGATCTGCAGACGAACGTCGGCCGGGATCTCGGGTCGATCAAGTTCGACAAGAGCCAGCTGGAGCAGGTCCTCCTCAACCTGGTCGTGAACGCGCGCGACGCGATGCCGCGGGGCGGCGGGCTCGTCGTCGAGACGTCCCTCGGCGAGCCCGGCCAGAACCCCGCGGCGCGGTCGTTCGTGCCCGCGGAGCGGGACGAGGGCGACGCGCCCGCCGCGAGCGGTCCGCCGTACGTCGTGCTGTCGGTGACCGACAGCGGCTACGGGATGGACCACGACACGCTCGCGCACCTGTTCGAGCCGTTCTTCACGACGAAGGCGCGCGGCAAGGGCACGGGGCTCGGCCTCGCCACGGTCTACGGGATCGTGAGCCAGAGCGGCGGGCTCATCGAGGTCGAGAGCGAGGTCGGGCGCGGCACGACGTTCCGCGTCTACCTGCCGCGCGTCGAGGACCGCTCCGAGGAGGCGCCCGCGCGCGCCCGGCCGTCGCCGGCCGGCGGCGATGAGACGGTGCTCGTCGTCGAGGACGACGGAGCCGTGCGCAAGCTCATCGTCGAGGTGCTCGAGCGGCGCGGCTATGGCGTGCTCTCGGCCGCGAGCGGCGAGGAAGCGCTGGCCGCGCTCGCGGGCGAGGGGGAGGAGGCGATCGACCTCCTGCTCACCGACCTCGTGATGCCGGGCATGAACGGCCGCGAGCTCGCGGAGCGCGCCCTCGCGATCCAGCCGCGCGCGTGCGTGCTGTACATGTCCGGCTACGCCGAGGACGTCCTCGCGGGCGCCGAGGCCGATCGCGAGCTCGTGCTGCTGCAGAAGCCGTTCACCCCCGAGGCCCTCGCGCAGCGCGTGCGCGACCTGCTCGACCGGCGGTAGCGTTCGCGGCGAGCGCTGCCGCCGGGGCGCCGCGGATCGCGGATCACCGCCCGCCGCGGCCGAGGACGTCGGCGGCGGGGGACGGAGGATCGGCGATCCCGAGCGGCGCCGTCGGCCGCCGCCGCCGCAGGTAGAAGAAGTCGCGCGGCGCGGGCTCGGCGACGTATTCCTCCGGCTTGAACTGCACGTCCGGGATCAGCGCCGACCGCGCGCGCGGCCCCTCGCCGTCCGCGCCGCGCCCGTACAGGAGGAAGCGCGGGTAGGCGTGGTTGACGTCGAGCTCCGCCACGTCGTGCGCGCCCGCGGCCTTCATCCCCCGGGCGAGGGTGCGCGCGGTCACGGCCTCGCCGAGCCCGTAGAAGAGCAGCTTGCCCGTCGCGTCGACGCCGAGCGCCGACCGCCGGATCACCGTCTCGCCGCTCACGGTCGCGCCCCAGTCGCGGTTCGAGTCGTAGAGCAGGTGGTGCAGCTCGCCCTGCTCGACAAGGCAGGGCGGCGTCTGCCGGTAGGCGGCCATGCGGGCCTCGTCGGCGCGCAGCTCGGGCCAGGTGCGGATCCGCACCGCGCCGGTCCGGTAGAGGGCGATCGTGCACGCCTTGTCGCGCGGCGGCAGGAACGTGTCGCCGTCGAGCATCATCCCGTAGTGACCGTGCATCGCCTTGAAGCCCCCGTTGAAGGCGGCGATGAGCCCCCCGGCGTGGCCCTCGGGGACGAGCCCCGGGCGGCGCTCGGCCGGGATGTCCGGCGAGAACGGCTCCTTCGTGCCCGCGACGAGCCGGAGGTCGACGCGCCCGAGGTCGATCGCCACCACGGCGATCGCCGCGAACACGCGCCTCGGATCCGGGTGCACGACGCTCCTCCAGAGCACCGGGGCGTCGCCGGGTCGCACGGCGTCGGGGACCGGCGCCCAGACGCCGTCGCCCGTGGCCGCGACCTCGCGGAAGGGCGGCTCGAACGAGGAGGGGGACGCGATCGATTCGGCCTCCAGGCCCCCGCTGTCCTTCACGGCCTCCGCCGCGGCGGCGGGCGCGGGCTCCCAGAACGTCTTCGGGGGTGCGTGCCGGTAGAGGGCCTGGTTCAAGCGGTCGGCGACGCCGTAGGCCACGTCCTCGGCCCACGCGACCGGAGCCGGGCCGACCACGGCCCGCGCCCCGTCGGCCAGCGCCGGGCCGAAGCCGCGGACCTCATGGATGCCGTACCAGAGCGCCTCGACCGCGATCGCGCAGAGCGCGACGCAGCGCAGCGCGCGCTCGGGCAAGCGCGGGCGGGACCGCCGCCTGCGCGGGCGCTCGCTGGGGGGAGGGGGCGAAGGCTTGTCCACGGCGACACAGAGGCTACCCGATCGTGCGGGCAGCCCCAAGTTCCGGGCTGCGAGCGAGCGCCGCCGAGCTCGCTACGGCTGCCCGTGCGCCATCGTCCGGGGCCCATCCTTGAACAGGATCTCGATCTTGCCCCGATCGATGACCTTCGCGACCACGCCGTCGCCGAACTTGCTGTGGTGAATGAGCTCGCCCTCGCCGAAGGTGAGGGTGATGCGGTACGGCTTGAACGCCCCGGAGGGCTTCCCTGCGATGGCGCGCTCCCACGCGAGCGTGTGATCGCGCTCGGCGCGCTGGGCGGCCGTGAGGCGCTCCACGCCGCCGCCGCGCGTCGAGGCCGACGACGTCGCCCTCGGCTCGCCGCTGCTTCGCGACGCGGCGCGCGCGGCCGCGCGGCTCTCGCGCTCGCTCTTCGGCTGGCGGTAGAGGTGGTGGGACATGCAGGTCTTGCACTCGACCTTCTTCACCACGTCGCCGACCATCGCGATGATCCGGTGGGTGAGGTCCAGGCGGCACTTGGTGCACCAGGCGTCGACTTCGCCGCCAGTCCTAAGCTTCTTCGTCGTCACTTCTCCTCACGGCGCCGGTCTCGCCCGGTCTCTTTGCTTCGATCCTTGACGTTCACTTGGGCGGTCACCTCGGGCTTCGGCAAGCCCGTCCTCGGCTCGTCCTGGCCGTCGTCTTTCTTGGCCGCATCGTTCGGAACGAAGCGGATCTCGGTCTTGATCTCGAAGGAGAGCTTCGTCAGCACCTTCGTGATCTCGTCCGCGAACTGGGTGTGCTCGAGGACATCCCGGATCTCCTTGGCGACGACCCGGTAGAGACCGTTCTTTGTCTCGTCGATCTGGGTATAGAGGTAGTGGAGGACCTCTTTGGGCAGCTTGAGGTCGCCCACGAAGTGCCGGAGGTTCTCGGGCCCCTCGCTCAGCCTGTCGATGCCGCTCTCGACGGCGCGCTCGACCACGCGCTTGAAGAGCTCCGGGATAGCGCGCTCGAAGAGGCGTTTCTTCTCGCCTTCGCCTTCCACCTTGTCCCCTTCGTCCTCGCGGAGCGGCTCGGTGTCGTCGGCCATGGCTCGGGCTCCCCTAGCGGGACGGGGCGGCCACGTCAATGCAGCGGTTCGTGCAGGGTGCCGGCGTCGCGCCATGGTCCATGGATCTGCCGGATTTTGATGACAATGGGGAGCCTTTCGCGCGTCGGGTCCGCTGGCGGGAGAGCTCGGCCTTCGAACCAGGCCGCTCGGCGGGAGGTCGTGGTGACCAGGACAGAACCTAGCGGCTCCGCGGCGTCGCGCGCGTGCTGATCGCGGGGGCGCGCCGCCGGCTCAGAGCTCCTCGTAGGCGTCCGTCTCGTGCATCTCGTAGGTTTCGTCGGATTCCGCGCCGGCGTCGCCTTTGCGCGCTCGCTTGTAGGACTTCAGCATCCACACCTCCGCCGCGAACCGGCCGGCGCCGCGGCGAGCGCTGATCTCGACGGTGGCGTCGTCGTCCTCGAGCGGGCAAAAAGGCCGATCCGGCTGGACGATCGGCCATGCGTCCTCGGTGCCGTCGCTCGCGATCATCGCCCCGCGGCTGCTCCGCACGGCGACATCCAGGTTGAGGACCCCCGGTCCGCCGACGGCGAACACCCGGTAGCATGCGCCCCGGACCGCCTGCAGCTGCTCCGTGACGATCGCCCCGCCCTCGGCCACCTGCCCCTCGATCGGCTTGGGCGAGACCCGGCGCATGCCGTTCTCCGGACCGCAGAGCAGCGCCAGGCGCGTGACGTCCTTCACCGGATTGCCGCTGATCCTGAAGTTCCCGTAGCAGCGCACCCAGGGCCCGCCGACGCGCACCGGGAGGACCGGCAGGTCGAGATCCGCGGGCGCTCCGGCGTCGCCCTCACCCTGTCCCGCGTCGGCGTCCGACAGCCCGCCGGTCCCGACCGTGACGGCCACATTCGGCGGCGCTGCCGAGAGCACGACCGGGGGGCCGGGCTTGCCCTCCCAGGGGCGCGGCTCATCGCGGCAGCCCGCCGCGACGAGCCCGAGGAGCAACGCGGCGCAGAGGCGCGCGGTCCTGGGGAAGAGCAGCGAGGGGCAGGGGCGCCGGGACGACACCGCGGTCGGCTCTTGCGCTAGAGTCCCGCGCGATGGAAGCGTTTTCTGTGCGCAGCGAGCGGCGGCCGCGCAATCCGCACAAAGCGAGGCACGACGCGCGCGATCCGCGCCGACGTTGCAGAGGGCGGGCCCCTCGCGCGTGAGCACGACGCCCCGCCCGCCCGCGCGCCCGAGCGCGGGCTCACGCCAGACACCCGCGCGCCCGAGCGCGGGCTCACGCCAGACACCCGCGCGCCCGAGCGCGGGCTCACGCCAGACACCCGCGCGCCCGAGCGCGGGCTCACGCCAGAACCAGGATCAGGAGCGCGCCCCGCGCCGCCGCGCCTCGTCCGGTGAGCAGGGCGCGAGCGCGCCCCCGTCGGCGCCGCCGGACCCGAGCGAGCGCGACCGGGAGATCGCGGCCGCCCTCGGGGCCTGGTTCGACCGCGTCGCGCGTGACCTGCCGTGGCGCAGGACGCGCGACCCCTACGCGATCTGGCTGAGCGAGGTGATGCTCCAGCAGACCCGTGTCGACACGGTGATCCCGTACTACGAGCGCTTCCTCGCCCGCTACCCCACGGTCTCCGCGCTCGCCTCCGCCGAGATCGACGACGTGCTCTCGCTGTGGAGCGGCCTCGGCTACTACCGCCGCGCGCGCGTGCTCCACCTGGCCGCGCGCGAGATCACCGCGCGCCACGACGGCGCGCTCCCCCGCGATGTCCCGGCGCTCCTCGCCCTGCCCGGCGTCGGCGCGTACACCGCGGGCGCGATCGCGAGCATCGCGTACGATCAGCCGGTGCCTCTCGTCGACGGCAACGTCGCCCGGGTGCTCTCCCGCATCGAGGGCATCGACGACGACATCCGCAGCGCCTCGGGCACGCGCAAGCTCTGGTCGACCGCGGAACGCCTCGTGCGGGGCCCCGCGGGCAGCGTCCATCCGGGACGCTTCAACCAGGCCTTGATGGAGCTCGGCGCGACCGTGTGCACGCCCCGAAACCCCCGCTGCGATGCCTGTCCCGTCGACGGCGCGTGCGCCGCGCGCGCGCTGGGGCGGCAGGCGGAGCTGCCGGTGATCGCCCCGAAGCGCGACGTCCTGGCGGTCGAAATGGTCGCGGCGGTGGTGCGGTCGGGCGACCGCGTGCTGTTCGCCCGGCGCGCCGAGGGAGGTCTCTTCGGCGGGCTCTGGGAGCCGCCCATGGTCGAGGCGCGCGCGCTCGCGGACGCCCGCGCGCTCCTCGAGCAGGTCGGCGTCGGGCCTGACGCGCCGCTCCGCGAGGTTGGCCGCGTGCGCCACATCCTCACGCACCGGCGGCTCGACGTGACGGTGGCGCGCGCCGAGGTGGCGGCCCCGTGGCGCTGCCGGGCAAAGCTTGCCGCCCCCTACGAGAAGGCGGCGTGGCTCGATCCGGGCGTGCTGGAGTTCGGCATTTCCAAGCTCGCGCGAAAGGTCCTGTCCGCGGCATCGGCCCCGGACGCCGGAGGCGCGCGGCGGCCGCGGTGAACGCGCACGGGCGGGCGGTCGGGCGCGCGGCGCGGTCCGCGGAGGCCGGAGATGGCTCGAAATCGCGTCCTCGCTGCGCTCCGAAGGGCCTCGCTCCGCTGCGGGCGGGGGGCGGCGCCGCTTGCGGCCGAGCTGCTGCGGCGCAGCGGCGCGGGCGGGGGCGAAACCCGTATGTCGCCGTGGAACGTCGCCGGCTTTGACGCTGCAGCGCGAGCGCGGTGGCACGGAAGGCGCTTGGTGGGAGGGCGGGCAGGCCCTCTAGCCTCGCGGCGCCGGCGGTGGCCGGAGCTCGATTCAAGCCTGGGAGCTCAAGCAACATGGATGCGCGACGACGGACCACGGAGACGCTGCCCACGGCGAGCGCACCTGTGCGATCCATGACCGTGATGGCGGACGACGGAGCGCTGTACGTGCTGCCGCTGTGCGAGCGGATCGTGCTCGATGTGCTGGCCTACGAGGACGAGGGCCTGCTGGCCTTCATCCGCATCGACGGGGAGGTGGTGGCGGAGCTGCCCGTGCTCGGGCAGGCGTGACCCCGCCGGGCCTGCTCGCGCCGCGCGTGGCGGCGCGCGCCGCGGTCTCGCCGCGCCGGCGCGGGCCGCCTCTCAACCCACGTTCCGTCGCATCCGCTGGGTCACAGGTTGCTCGTCCTCTTCGGCGTCGGGCTCCACGGACTCGACCTCCTCGTCTTCCAGGAGATAGGGCAGGTCGCCGTCGTCGTCGTGCGACATCACGACATCGCTGATGTCCTGCCCCCGCGTCGCTCCCTCGAGGAACTCCGCCCCGAGATCGCTCGCCAGATCGGCGGCGGCGTCGGCGGCGTCGGGGTTCACCTCGAACTCGGTGCAGCCGGCGTCGTTCGGGTGATGGTGGTAGCCGCGGACCTCGTCGTCGAGCGTCGGGATCACGTCGCTGATCTCGCTGCGCGGGCTCACCTTGCCGCGCAGCGGGGGCGCCGAGGCGGTGTCCATCATGTCGATGAACGGGTCGTCCAGCTCGCTCGTTCCGGCCCAGCGCGCGGCGCTCTGGGGAGCCTGCGCCTGACTGCGGGGCCTTCCCGGGTCGCTGCGATCTTCTCGTTCTCGGCGCTGCGTCGTGCTCGTGCGCGGCGCGCGTGGCGGTGACAAAGGTGCGGCGGTGCTCTGCCTGCCTCGGGTGCTTGAATTGCTCACGGTGGTCTCCCCATGCAGGGTCCGGTCCGCAGGTGCAGCGGGCGGATACGCAACGGGAGCGAGGACCGTGCCGAAGGCTGCACGTTGCGCCGCGGCCGGGGGCGCGGCGCGCGGACGAGGCGCGCGCGGCGCGCGGTCGGGACGCAATTGAGCGTGCCAGCGAGCGCCACCTCGGGGTAGAAGGTTCGTGGCGATGCTGGAACTCCGGACCGGGCTTGCGCTCGCGGCCGTTCTCCTCGGGGCGTCCTTCGGGCGCGTCGCCGCGGCCCAGCCTGCTGCCGGCCGCGGCGCGGAGGCGCCGCCGGGCGAGGCGGGCGGGGGCGCCGAGCTCGAGGCGTACCGCGCGCTCTCGCGGCCACCGGGGACGGCGGGGCGCGTCGTGTCGACCCTCGCGATGGGGACCGGGATCCGGTTCAACAACCCGTACCGCCTGCAGACGCAGCTCGGGGAGACGGCGGAGTCGCTCTCGCTGACCGCGGGGTACCTCGATCTCGGCGTCGCGCTGGCGCTGGGGCCGGCCGATGGCGTCCAGCACGGCGGGGCGCTGCGCCTCTCGATCGCGGTGGACGGCGTGCCGCAGGAGTCGCTCACGCCGAGCTACTTCGTCGCCTACCGCGGCCTCACGCGCGCGCTCGCGTACGGGCGCCTCGGCGCGGCGATCCTGATCGAGCCCGACGTGAACGTCGGCGGCGAGCTCGCCGTGGGGCTCGGGTACTTCCTCCTCGCGGGCGTCGCGCTCTCGGGCGAGATCGTCGGGGATCTCTTCTACGGCGCCGCGACGTACGACGCGGCGTACACCGTCTATCCGGTCGTCTCCGCGCAGCTCGGGCTCATGATCGAGCACGAGCTCTTGCCATGAGCTCGTCGGGGCACGAGCGGCGCCGCGGGCGCCTCCGGGCCAGCGAGGCCGCGGGGGTCGCGGCGCTGCTGCTCCTCGTGGGCATCGCGCCGGTCGTGGGCGACATCGGCAGCTGCGGGCAGGCGCCGGAGGAGCTCGACCCGTACAAGTTCTTCGCGCTCAAGGCGCAGATCGACTGCGCCCAGTGCGAGGACTGTGGCCTGCACACGCGCGCCTGCGCCGCCGCTTGCGGCTTCGAGGCCGCGCCGGACCTCCCGGCCGGCTGCTATCCGCTGGTCCACGACGGCGAGGTGTGCCTGCACAAGCTCAACATGGCGAGCTGCGACGAGTACCGCGATCACATGGCGGACGAGGGCGCGTCGATCCCGACGGAGTGCAATTTTTGCCCACTGGAAGAGGCGCCGTGAGCGGGCGCGGCGCAGTCGCGTCGGGTCGGCGCCTCGCGAGGGCCGCGCGGGTGCTCTCGTGCGCCGCGCTCGTCGCGGCCCTGTCCGGGTGCGCCTCGAAGCCGGCGCTCCTCGCGAGCTACGACGACTATGCGGCGTACCGGGCGACGCGCGTATCGAGGACCCTCGAGGGGCGGCTCGCGGCGGCGTCGGCCTACCTGGAGCGCCACCCGGAGGGGGCCTTCGCCGCCGAGGTGCGCGCGTACCTCGCGCGGGCCGAGCCGATCTACTACGCCGCGAAGCGCGGGACCGCCGCCGGCCTCGCGGCGTACCTGGCCACGCTGCCCAGGGGCGCGTTCCGCGCGGAGGCGACCCACCGGCTGCGCGCGCTCGTCCGGGAGCGCAGCGCCGGCGACCTGCTCTCGCGCGCGGCCCAGCAGACGGATGCGCACCTCTCGAGACAGCGGGCGGAGCGCGCGCGGATCCGCGAGGAGCTCGCCGCATGGCTGCGCCGGTTCCTGGGCAGGGAGGCCTGGGGGCGCCCGCTCGCGGAGGCGCCTGCCGAGGTGATCGTCCCGTTCAGCCTGGCGCTGCCGGCGCCCCGGTGCGCGCCGGCCGACGAGCGCGCGACCCCGGGCGCTGCCGTCTGTGCGAAGCGGATCGCGCTCCCGTTCGTCGTGAACGCCGGGGGCGAGAGCGCGCCGCGGCAGGCGGAGATCGAGGTCGCCGTCCTCCAGGACGCGGCGGGCCGCCCGATCGAGGTCGCGATCCGGGGGCCGGATCTCTTCACGCGCCTCGAGGAGGCGCGCTCGGCGCGCGAGGTCGCCCCGGACGACCCCGAGGGCCGCATCGGGGGGATCGTCCTGGCGGTCGAGCTCTCGCGCGGCGCCTTCGCGGCGCGCGTCTCCGGCGATCCGTCGTGCAGCCGCGAGGCGGTGGCGCCCGTGGTGCTGCACCTGGAGTGCGGAGGGGCCCGCCTCGTGGCGCGCGCCGCGAGCGAGGCGGGCGAGGACGACGTCGTGACGATCGCCGTCACCCCGCCGGCGCGCTAGCTCCGTGCGTCTGCGCTAGCAGGGCTTGTTCTTCTTCTTCCCCTTGAGCTTCGCCGTGTTCTTCGGGCAGACGTCCTTGATGGCGGCGGAGCGCTCCCTGTAGATCGCCTTCATCGCCTCGAAGACGGCCGCCTGCTCGCGCTTGAGATCCTTCGTTTCCCCCGGATCCGCGACAACGTCGAAGAGCTCGAACGCGTCGTCGTCGCCGTAGGCGATGAGCTTGTGCTGCCCGCTGATGAGCGCCCTGCGCCGGTCGTTGTCGCTCGTGCGCGGCAGATCGACGATGACGTCGCGCGGCTCGGCGCTCGCGCCGTAGAGCTCGGGCACGAGGCTCGTGCCCGGGAACGACGGCTCCGGCGGGGCGCCGGTCAGCTCCAGGATCGTGGGCGCGAGGTCGATCGAGCTGCGCGGCACGTTGATCCGGCGCGGGGTGATCCCCCCGGGCGCCTGGATCATCAGCGGCACGTGGGTGAGCACGTCCCACACCTCGAAGCCGTGGCGATGCATCTTGTGCTCGCCGAACGCCTCGCCGTGGTCGGCGGTCACGATGATCGCCGTGTCCTTCCCCCACGGCTGCTTCGCGACGAAATCGAGCAGCTTGCCCACGTGCATGTCGGTGAACTTCACCTCCCCGTCGTACTTGTCGCGGGCGCGCTTGCCGAACGGCTCGATCCCCTCGTGCGTCATGTACACGTCGTGCGGATCGAGGAAGTGGAAGTACGCGAAGAAGGTGCCCGATGTGTTCGCTTTGTCGGAGAGCATCTTGATCGCGAGGTCCAGGTGCCCGGGGCTCGTCACGTTCCGGTCGGTCGTGTTGTCGGCCGAGAGACCGGGCACGATCTCGTACACGTCGAAGCCCTGCCGGAACCCCGCCTTCTGGTCGAAGTAGAAGTGCGCGTGCGCGCTCATCGTCCGCACCCCGGCCTTCTGCAGGAGCTCCGGGAACATCACGACGCTGTCGGGGTAGTTGCCGAAGAAGTAGCCGCTGCGATCGACCGCGCTCGGGTACCGGCCGGCGAGGAAGCCGCCGACGCTCATCGAGGTGTACGACGAGATCGCATAGTGGCGCGTGTAGCTGACCGCCTTCTTCTCGAACGCCGTCAGCGTGGGCGCGATGTCGCGCTCGTAGCCGTTCCAGGGCATGTCCGCGCGCAGGCTGTCGATCGAGATCACGAGCACGTTCATCTTCGGGCGCTGCGTCGCCGGCGCCCCCGCGGCGTCGCCCTCCTTGCCCGCGGCGGCGGCGCCCTCGGCCGCCGGCGCGGCGTCGCCCTCCTTGCCCGCGGCGGCCTGTGATCCGGCCGCGACGGGCTCCTGCCGCGCTGTGGGCTCCGGCGTGCGCGCGGGCGGGGGATGGCCGTCGCCCTCGCGGGAGCAGCCCGCTCCGGCGCTGACGAGCGCGAGCGCGAGCGTCGCCGCGAGGCGCCGGCGGGCCAGGCGCGGGGGCGCCGCGGGAGGGGGCGTCGAGCAGGAGGGCGCCCGTTGTCCTTCCGGTTCCCAGGCTCTCGTACGTGAAGCGACCGTGTGCATGAGCGCCGTCTTACTCCGACTTGCGCCGCTCCGCCAAAGCCGCACACCGCGCGCGACTTCCGGTATGCTCTCTGCTCATGGCCTCGGCCCCTCGGAACCCGCCGCCGCTGCCGCCTTCGGGCCGATCGCAACCCGGTGCCAGGCCGGGGGAGAGGGCGGCGCTCGAGCCGCCGCGGTCGCTCCCGCCCAACGCACCGCGGCGCGTGGGCGAGCACGTCAGCCAGGCGCTCAAGGACCACATCACCGAGATGGCGCTCGGCCTGCTCGAGGAGCAGATGCAGGCCCGCATCGTCCACTACCGCGCCGATCTCGAGACCAACCCCCAGCTCGACGCGGTCACCGCGCAGGTCGTCGCCCAGCTGAAGGTGATCCAGGCCTCCGCGGGCGCGGCGGAGCGCGGGACGAGGAACCAGGACGCGATCCGCGACGCGCACGAGAAGACCCTCTGCACCCTGCTCGAGCGGGTCATCCGCGAGGACGGCATCTCGCTGCTCGTCGAGCGGCGGCTCAAGAAGATCCACAAGAACCTCGCCCGCCTGTTCTTCCAGTCCGAGCTCCACGAGAAGACGCGGGGCCGCGACGGCGCGCCGAAGGTGATCCACCACGGCGAGCAGGCGCTCTTCTACGTTCTGACCCGCTACAAGAACCGGATCGAGACCGAGCTCGACGGCTTCGAGTTCGCCTCCGAGGAGGCGCGGGAGCAGTCGTTCGAGCTGCTCGCGAAGCTCACGAAGGACATGCAGGACGCCTTCCTGTCGCGCCGATCGAGCGAGCTCAGGCGCATCGTCTCGGTGGTGCACGCCGTGCTCGTCGACTTCTTCAGTGTGCGCCTCGCCCAGAGCCTCGGCGAGATCGCCGCGCGGGTCGTGCGTGACGCGGGTACGTTCGAGGGCAGGGCGTTCGCGTACAAGGTGACGAGCGAGGCCTTCCCTCGCTTCCGCGCGGCGTTCGAGCGCCACCTCATGGTGATGCTCATCGGCTTCGCCGAGGACGAGCTGGTCGCCCAGCTCGCCGACACGGCCGGCTCCGAGCGCGACGAGACGATCCTCTTCATCACCGATCCCCAGCTCTTCAGCATGATCTGCGGCGAGGTCTGCGAGGGGCTCTACGAGTTCCTCTGCAACGAGGGCTTTCTCGACCTGCCGCCCGACTGGCGCCGCGCCTCGACGGCGCCTACCGACAGCTGACCCAAGAAAAACCCACGGACATCATGAGACGGTACGACGTCGCGCGAGCGGGCTCCGGCCTGCTCCTCGCGCTCTCTCTGCTCGCCGGCTGCGCGCGCGTCCCCGATGTGGACGCCTCGGGGCTCGCGCTCCGCCGCGTGGTCATCTACAGGAACGGCGTCGCGTACTTCGAGCGCCGGGGGTTCATCGACGCCGATCAGGTGACCTTCCGCGTGCGCAAGGAGAAGGTCGGCGACTTCCTCGCGACGCTCGCGGTCATCGAGGCCGGCGGCAGCAGCGTCCGGAGCGCGTCGTTCCCGGTCGAGGTCGACGAAGGCTCGGACGAGGACGACGCGCCGGCGGCGCCCGGGCCCGAGGTGACGGTCGCGCCGCCGCCCGGGGACAAGGGCGCGACGGCGGAGAAGAAGAAGCGGGACGAGCTCGCGAACGTGAAGCTGACGCTCGACGGGCGCGAGCACGACCTCGTGGTCGGCTACGTGGCCGAGACGCCGGTGTGGCGCCCCTCCTACCGGCTCGTGATGGGCGCGGCCGGGGCTCCGGGCGCCGCGAGCGGCGACCCGCGCGCCACGTCGAAGCAGGCGCACCTCCAGGCGTGGGGCATCGTGCAGAACCTCTCGGGCGAGGACTGGAATGGCGTGAAGCTGTCGCTCGTGGCGGGCGCGCCGCTCGCCTTCCAGGCGACGCTCGACCGGGCGGCGATCCCGCCGCGCCCCATCGTCAGCGACCAGGGCGAGGTGATCGCGTCCGTGCCGACGAGCGAGACCACGCTGGCCACCGAGGCCGCGCAGCCCGCGCCGCCTCCGCCGCCGCCCGCGGCGATGCCGGTTGCGCCGCCGGCGCCTGCGGCAGAGGTGGCCGATGAGTACGCGCGCGAGGCCGAGGAGAGCGGCAACCTGGCGTTCATGAAGCAGGACGAGGCTGCCAGGGGCAAGATGCCCCCGAGGCCGGCGGCGAAGCGGGCTTACGGCGGCGCGCCTGGCGCCGCGGGGCCGCAGCGGGGAGGCGCGGTGTTCGCCGACGATCCGGCGGCCATGGACAACAAGGCCATGATGAACCCGTCGCCGCCGCGCAACATGAGCGCCCTCGCCGCGGTCGCGATGGAGGCGGGCACGACGCGGTACGACATCCCGTTCCCGGTCGACATCCCCGACCGGAGCGCGACGATGGTCCTGCTCCTCGCGAAGCAGGTGCCCGGCGAGTCGATCTTCCTGTTCGCGCCCGACGGCGGCGTGCCCGCGTCGAGCTCCCACCCGTTCCGGGTGGCGCGCTTCACGAACGACACGAAGGGGCTCCTGGAGCGCGGCCCCATCGCGGTCTTCGAGAACGGCTCGTTCCTCGGCCAGGGCATGGTCGAGCCGCTGCCGCCGGGGGCCACGACGACGGTGCCGTTCGCGCTGGAGCGGGGGCTCGCCGTCGACACGGCGCGCGAGGAGAGCGCGGAGGGCGCGCGCATCGCGAAGATCGAGGGCGGCGCGATCGAGATCGAGCGCGACTGGGTGACGCACACCAAGTACGCCGTCCGCAACGGCGGCGATCTCGCGGCGAGGACGCTCGTGAAGCACCCCCGCCTGCACGGGACGCGCCTGCACGCGCCCCCGAAGGGCACCGAGGACAACGTCGGCACGGGCAGCGCGCTCGTGCCGATCGACGTGCCGCGGCGGGGGACGGCGGTGCTCGACGTGGACGAGCGGCGGCTCTTCCGGCAGCAGATCGACTGGCTCAGCCAGCTCGCCGACGACGCGGTGCAGGCCTACCTGAAGGACCCGCGCGTCGACGCCACCGTGGCGAAGCAGCTCGGCCAGGCCTGGGACGTCCGGGGCAAGCTGCGCCCCGCCATCGACGAGCGCGACAAGCTGATCGCGGAGCAGGAGCGCCTCCAGCAGCAGAGCCACGAGCTCCGGCAGAACCTCCGTGCGATCGAGAAGAACAGGACCGCCGACGAGCTCCGCCGCGATCTCACCGACCGGCTCGCGAAGGCGTCGGCGCGCCTCGACGAGATCACGAAGCGCGTCATCGTGCTTGAGATGCAGATCAACGAGCAGCAGATCCGCTTCCGCGATCTCACGAACGAGATCAAGCTCCTCGCCCCGCTCGCCCCGGTGCGCGCGGCGCCCTGAGCGCCGCGCTCTCGTTCCCCGGTTCCCGGCGGGGGGCTCCTCGGCCCCCCGCTTCCGGTGAGGGATCCCCGCATCCTCACCGGATCCGCCGCGCGCTCGCCCCGCTACCGCGCTGGTTTGCTCGCGATGGGCGGCTGCCGCACGGTGCCTGCGTGGGTCCAGCTCCGCTCCATGCCCGTCGCGAGCCAGGCCACCTCGACGCGCTCGCCGTCGAAGACGGCCGCGACGCGATCGCCCCACTGGGCGGGGGCGGGGAGCTCCAAGCTCTTCTGCCCCTTGATGCTGCCGAGCGCCTCCGCGCCGACGAGGAACGTGGCGATCCCCTCGCTCGCGAACGCCGACACCGCGGTGCTCGGCACGAAGGGCGCGACCACCGCGCGCACCGTCGACAGGTCGGTCGCGCGCTCAGCGACCGCCCGCACCTCGTCGAGCGTCGACAGGACGAGCGCCACCCCGCCGGCCGCCGTGCTCTCGGCCGGCGCCCTGTCGTCGTCGGCGACAGGCGCGGCCGGCTCGGCCGGGCCAGGGGCTTTGCGCCCGTGCACCCCGACCGCCGCGCGCCCGTTCCCCTTCGGCACGCCCGCGAGCACGTCGAGCGTCAGCGGCCCCTTCCAGGGCACCGCCGCGGGCGCCGCCGGCGGCTTCTTCGTGCTCACCTGCTCGCCCTTCTTGTCGCGGAGGATCAGCACGTCGTCGGTCGGCAGCGCCCGCGGCACGGTCACCCGCACCGGCCGCTTGAACGACCGCGGATCGCCGACCGAGCCCGTGGCCACGGCGTAGGCCAGCGTCTCGGCCGAGGCCACGACGAACGACGGCGCCCCGGCGATGCGCGGCTCCGGATCGGCCGTGCGCAGCGACAGGCCGCCGGGCGGCGGCGGGTAGATCTCCGAGGTCACGACGCGCCTGTCCGGCTCGATGATCCGCGCGCCCGTCGCCACGAGATCGACGAGCGCCCCCGACTGCGCGAGCACCTCGAGCACCTGCCGCGACGGCGGCGCGACGAGCAGATCGAGCCGCGACGGGACGCGCTTCGACTTGAGCAGCAGCGCCGCCGCGAGCATGTCGCGCAACGTCACGCCCGAGTCGCCCCCGAGGACGACCTGCGCCACCGGCTTGCCGGCGAGATCGCGGACCGGCCGGACCACGCCCTCCTCGTCCATCAGCAGGGGGTCGACCGTGCCGAGGTCGATCGAGACGACCTCCTCGCAGGGCGCGCCCGGATCGGGCACGAGCGCCCGGTGGGCCTTCGACCTGCGCTGATCGCGGAGGAAGACCTCCGTCTTCTCGTCGCTCACGAACAGCGCCGCCGCCGCGCCCACCTGCGGCGCGATGCCGCAGAGCACCGCGCGGTCGCCCACCGAGAGCAGCCGCGCGCTCGGCCCGGCGAACTCGAGGATCACCGGCGCGTGGTGCTCGCCCTCGATGCGCCGCACGACCTCGTCGAGGTTCCTGCGGAGCAGCTCGAGGGCGACGTCCCTCGCGCACACGAATGGCCGCACCCGGCCCGAGAGGTGGATCTGGACGCTCCGCGGCGGCCGGAGCCAGGCCGAGCCCGTGGCGAGCGCCTGCCCGAGCTGGCTCGGCGAGACGACGAGCGACAGCATGCCGATGCCGCCGACCGTCGCGAGGCGCGGGTCGTCGGTGAGGGCGAGCCGCGCCGGCGCGGCGAAGCGCTCGAGGTGCACGGGGGCGGGGAAGCCGATGCCGGGTCGCGCGATCGGGATGTTGTAGGTCGGGAACTCGGGCGACACCGAGTGCGGGCTCCCCTCGTCGGTGTCCGCGAGCGAGCTCGCGTCGGCCACGCAGGTGCCGTCGTAGGCGACGGCGACTTCGACCGGCGTCTTCTTCATGCCCGTGGCGATGGCCTCGGCCAGCGCGCGCGATGGCGCCCGGGAGAGGATTACCTGATCGACCTTGACCTGAACGAGATCACCCCGCAGCTGAGGATCCGTCGCCCGCCCGGCGAGGATCTTCTGGGGCATCGTGCGGGGGGGATCCCCGGCTCGCGCACGCATAGATGTTGGGCCGTCCTTGTTTTTCTTGATGAGCTGGCGGGTGCGGCATACGCCGCACCGACCACGTTTCACGTCGCCCCGCCGGTGAGATGCTCCGGCGGGATCCGCCCACGGCCTTGCCGCGAGGCGAAAGAACGGCCGCACGTTAGCCGCTCGCCGGGACAAGGGTCAAGGCGTGCTTTGGAGCGGGCCCCCTGGGGCGGGAATCGCCCGGTTGGGACCAGGATGCAAGAGGCAAAGCGCGCTCGCCGTTCATCGTTATATCAGCGCGCTTCACCGCGCTGACGGGCGGCCGGAGCGAGCTTTTGCGGTGTTGCGCTCGGTCGCGCGGCGGCGTCTCCGCGGGCTGTCAGTCCTTCCCTTCTTCCTCCTCCTCCTCCCTCTGGCGCGCGCCTCGGCCCGGGCGGCCGGCGCGGGGGAGCGCCGGACGCCCGGGCCGAGGCGCGAGACGGCGGGTCCCGTTCGTTTGTTTTCCCGATCGTGCCGCGCTTGGGTAGTCTCGGCGCATGTTCCAGGCCGTGCTGAAGGAAGTCGTAGAGAACACCGAGGGCGGCATCGCGACCCTTCTCATGGATTTCGAGGGGATCGCGGTCGACAGCTACTCCAAGCCCGGGGCCGCGTTCGACATCACCACCATCGGCGCCGAGTTCAGCGTCGTGTTGAAGTCGATCCAGCGCGCCGCCGAGATGCTCGACGCGGGCAACGCCGCCGAGATCGCGATCCAGGCGGAGAAGGTCACCACGCTGATCCGCGTCGTGAACAGCTCGTACTTCGTGGCCTTCTCGATGACGCCCGACGCGAACATCGGCAAGGCCCGGTACCTCTTGCGCACCAAGGTGCCGGTGCTGCTGAAGGAGCTCGTCTGAGCAGCTTCAGGATCTCGGTCATCTCGGGGCCGAACCTCGATCGGCTGGGCAAGCGCGAGCCAGCGATCTACGGCACGGCCACGCTGGATGACATCCACAGCGCCGTCGAGGAGGCCGCCCGGGCCCACGGCGCCACGGTGTCGTGCATGCAATCGAACTGCGAGGGGGAGCTCGTGACCGCGATCAGCCACGCCGGCGATCGCGGCTTCCACGGCATCCTCCTCAACGCCGGCGCCTACACGCACACCTCCATCGCGCTCTACGACGCGATCCGCGCGTGCGCGCTCCCGACCGTCGAGGTGCACATCTCCAACCCGGACGCTCGCGAGCCGTTCCGCCGCCGCTCCCGCATCGCGCCTGCGTGCATGGCGCGCGTCGCGGGCTTCGGTCCGAGCTCGTACGTGCTCGGGCTGCTCGGGCTGCTCGGGCACCTGGAGAAGCTGCGGTCGGACGAAAGAGGTTGATCATGCGCCGTCACTCTGGTTGAAAGGCGGCAAACATCGATGGCCGAACGTCCTTCCATGAACATCAACCTCAAGCAGTTGCGGGCGCTGGTGCGCCTCCTAGAGAAGCGCAACGTGAGCGACTTCGAGTTCGAGGACGAACACGTTCGCATCCGGCTGACGCGCGGGGGCCTCGTGCCGCAGGGCGGGGCGTCGCAGCTCGCGCCCGTCGCGTACCATCTCCAGAGCGCGCCGGCCGCGGCACCCGCCGCGCCGCCGGCGGCCGCGCCTGCTGCGGCGCTGCCACCGGCGGCGCCCGCCGCGGCGAGCGACGAGGGGATCTCGTACGTCACCTCGCCGTTCGTCGGCACGTTCTACCGCTCGCCGTCTCCTGACGCGCCGCCCTTCGTCGACGTCGGAAGCGCGATCCGCGTGGGTCAGGCGCTCTGCATCATCGAGGCGATGAAGCTGATGAACGAGATCGAGGCGGATTCCCCCGGCACGATCGTCGAGATCCTCGTCGACAACGGCAAGCCGGTCGAGTTCGGACAGCGTCTCTTCAAGGTGCGGGGCAGCTAGCGCTGCCGGGGCGAGGGTGCCGTGTTCCAGAAGATCCTGATCGCCAATCGCGGCGAGATCGCGATGCGTGTCATCCGCGCTTGCCGCCTGCTCGGCATCCGCTCGGTCGCGATCCACTCCGAGGCGGACGCCGCGGCGCTGCACGTCCGGTTCGCGGACGAGGCCGTGTGCGTCGGCCCGGCCGACGCGTCGAAGAGCTACCTCAACATCCCGCAGATCATCGCCGCCGCCGAGGTCACGGGCGCCGACGCGATCCACCCGGGCTACGGGTTCCTCTCGGAGAACCCGAAGTTCGCCGAGCTCTGCAAGAAGTGCCGGCTCACCTTCATCGGGCCGACCGCCGAGGCGATGCGGACCTGGGGCGACAAGGTGTCCGCGCGCGCGGTCGCCAAGCGCTTCGGCATCCCGATGCTCAGCGGCACCGGCGTGCTCACGAGCGCGGCGGACGCGAGCGAGCAGGCCGAGCGCGTCGGCTATCCGGTGATCCTGAAGGCCTCCGGGGGCGGCGGCGGCAGGGGCATGCGCATCGTCCGCCACGACGGCGAGGTGCAGCGCTCGTTCGAGATCGCGACGCAGGAGGCCATGAACGGCTTCAAGAACCCGGACGTCTACCTCGAGCGCTACGTCGAGGCGCCGCGCCACATCGAGTTCCAGGTGCTCGCGGATCAGCACGGGGGCGTGTGGACGCTCGGCGAGCGCGAGTGCTCGCTCCAGCGCCGGCACCAGAAGGTGATGGAGGAGTCGCCCAGCCCGGCGATGGACAACGAGAAGCGCTCCAGGATGGGCGACATCATCCGTGCCGCGGTCCTGGAGACCGGTTACACGGGCCTCGGCACGCTCGAGTTCCTGATGGATGACCGCGGCGATCTCTACTTCATGGAGATGAACACCCGCGTGCAGGTCGAGCACCCGGTCACCGAGATGGTGACCGGCGTCGATCTTGTCGCGCAGCAGATCCTCGCCGCCGCCGGCGAGCGCCTCACGCTGCCCGACACGCGACCCTGGAGCTTCCGTGGCCACGCCATCGAGTGCCGGGTCAACGCCGAGGATCCGCGCTCGTTCGTGCCGTGGCCCGGGCTCATCACCGAGTACCACTCCCCCGGCGGCGTCGGGATCCGCGTCGACTCCGGCGTGTACGGCGGCTTCCGCGTCCCGAGCTCCTACGACTCGCTGGTCGCCAAGGTGATCGCGCACGGCGCGAACCGGGCCGAGGCGATCGCCAGGCTCCGGTGCGCGCTCGACGAGTTCATCATCGGCGGCATCCGCACGAACATCCCGCTGCACCAGGCGCTGCTGCGCGATCCCGACGTCATCGCGGGCAACATCTCGACCCACACGATCGAGCGCGTCGTCTCGCAGGGCTTCTGACCGCGACGCGCCCGCGCTCGCCTTGCCGGCGCGGCGAATGCGGCGAACGCGCAACCGATGCGCGCTCGCGTCGGCGAGCGCAGCGCGGCGCGATGAATGTTGCCCGAGAGACAGGTCGGCGGCACCGCCCGGTGCTACTTTACGTCCCTCTCGGGATCGGGCGGGCGCGCCCTCGCCGGGCGAGCAAACCCCTTGAAATAGAAAGCATTTGCCGCGGGTATGGAAGCGAACGCTGGAGTGCAGGGTGACTTCTCTGCGTGGGTGCAGGCCACCTCCGATGCTTCCGAGCTCGAGCTCGGAATCCCTGGTTTCGGTTACGCCGACCTCTTCGACCCTGCGAAGCTCGCCGAGCTGACGGAGCGCTTCGAGGAGTATTTCCATGCGTCGGACGAGGGCGCCTTCGCGCGCTTCGACGCGTACCGGTCCGCCCTGCGCGCGGAGCCGGCGGGGGCCTCCGGCGCCGGGGGCGGCGACGCGGTCCGGACCGCGCTCACCCCGGAGCAGGTCTCCGAGGCGCTGCTCGCGGCGGCGCCGTACGTCGGCCGCTTCGTGGCCACGCTCTTCCGCGTCGAGCGGGAGACCCAGGCGCAGATCGACGCGACCCTCGAGCGCGGCGTGCTCTGGGACTTCAAGCGCGAGTTCTCGAAGAAGCGGCTGTTCAAGCCGAACCCGGGGAAGGCGTGGCAGGGCACGCACGTCGAGGCGGCGCACGCGGCGCGGCGGTCGCTCGTGGCCATGGGCGCGCCGGCGAGCGCGCTCGACAGCGGCTCCGCCGCCGAGGAGCTCGCGATCGCGCGCGCGGTGCTCGCGCTGATCGAGGTCGACGAGATCGCGCGCAAGGCCGCCAAGGCCGGCGGCGCGAAGTGGACGGACGAGCTCCGCGCGCGGGCGTCGAAGGCGCGCGCGGCGCTGCGGGAGGACCCGGCGCTCGCGGAGCGCGTGGCGCAGGCGGTCTCGGTCGCGGGCGCGGAGCCGACGGAGGCCGAGGACGCGGCGGTCGTCTCGTTCGCGCTCGACGCCGTCGAGGCGTGGCTCGCGACGCGCCGCGCGGACGAGCACGATCCGGCGCGGCGCTGGCCGACGCTCAAGGCGCCGCGCACGCTCGACTACCAGGCGCTCGTCCAGCTGCACAAGAAGGGCGCGGGCGACGGCCCGGGCTCGGCCGAGCTCCTCGTCGGACCGGAGCACGAGCGGAGGGATCGCGACGGCTTCGCGCTGACCGACCGGCGGGCGGGGCCCCGCGAGGTCGAGAGCCAGGTCGACTACTGCCTCCTCTGCCACGATCGCGACAAGGACTCGTGCTCGAAGGGCCTGCGCGACAACAAGACCGGCGCGATCAAGTCGAACCCGCTCGGCGTCGAGCTCCACGGCTGCCCGCTCGAAGAGAAGATCAGCGAGATGCACACGATGCGCGGGCGGGGCGAGTCGATCGCCGCGCTCGCGCTCGTCTGTATCGACAACCCGATGTGCCCCGGCACCGGGCACCGCATCTGCAACGACTGCATGAAGGCGTGCGTCTTCCAGAAGCAGGATCCGGTGGACATCCCGCAGATCGAGACCGCGGCGCTCACGGACGTGCTGTCGCTCCCGTGGGGCCTCGAGATCTACGGGCTGCTCACGCGGTGGAACCCGCTCGACGCGCTGCGGCCGCACGCGCTCCCGTACAACGGCAAGAACGTGCTCGTCGTGGGCCTCGGCCCGGCCGGCTACACCCTGTCGCACCACCTCACCCGGCAGGGCTTCGCGTGCGTGTCGATCGACGGGCTGAAGATCGAGCCGCTGCCGGTCGAGCTCACGGGCGACGAGACGCGCCCGCCGCGGCCGGTCAGGGATTTCAAGCGGCTCTACACCGAGCTCGACGAGCGCGTCCTCCTCGGCTTCGGCGGGGTGAGCGAGTACGGGATCACGGTGCGGTGGGACAAGAACTTCCTCACCGTCCTCTACGTCACGCTCGCCCGGCAGCGCCTGCTCCGGATCCACGGCGGCGTGCGGTTCGGCGGCACGATCGATCTCGACGACGCCTTCCGGCTCGGGTTCCACCACGTCGCGATCGCGGCGGGCGCGGGGCGGCCGACGATCATCCCGCTCAAGAACAACCTCGCGCGCGGCATCCGCAAGGCCTCGGACTTCCTGATGGCGCTGCAGCTGGCCGGCGCCTACAAGCGCTCGGCGCTCGCGAACCTGCAGGTGCGGCTGCCCGCGGTGGTGATCGGCGGCGGCCTCACGGCGATCGACACCGCGACGGAGCTCGCGGCCTACTACATCGTGCAGGCCGAGAAGACCGCCGACCGGCTCGACGCGCTCGTCGCGGAGCGCGGCGAGGCCTCGGTCCTCGCGATGTTCGACGAGGAGGAGCGGGAGTTCCTTGTCGAGCAGCGGCGCCACGCCGAGGAGATCCGCGACGAGCGCGCCCGCGCCGCGCGCGAGGGGCGGCCGCCGCGGTTCCAGGGGCTGATCGACGCGTGGGGCGGCGTCTCGCTGGTCTACCGGAAGCGGCTCATCGACTCGCCGGCCTACCGGCTGAACCACGAGGAGGTCGCCAAGTCGCTCGAGGAGGGCATCCGTTACGTCGAGAACCTCGCCCCGATCGAGGCGGTGCTCGACGAGCGCGGGTGCGTGTCCTCGCTCGTGTTCGATCGCCAGGAGGTCGTGGACGGCAAGTGGCGGAGCGCGGGGCAGGCGGTCTCGATCCCTGCCCGCACCGTGTGCGTGGCGGCCGGGACGAGCCCCAACGTCACCTACGAGAAGGAGCGCCCGGGCTCGTTCGTGTTCGACAAGTGGCGGCAGTTCTTCCAGCCGCACCGCGCGTACGTCGACGAGGGCGGCGCGCTCAAGGTCGAGCCGGCCAAGCCGAGGGAGGGCTTCTTCACGAGCTACAACGACGGCGAGCACGCGGTGAGCTTCTACGGCGACAACCACCCGCACTACGCGGGGAGCGTCGTGAAGGCGATGGCGAGCGCGAAGGACGCGTACCCGTCCGTCGTCGCGCTGTTCCGGCGCGACATCGCGCGGCTCGGCGAGGAGCCGCAGGCGGCGCGCGACGCGCGGCGGCGCGACCTGTTCGCCCGCCTCGATCACGATCTCGTCGCGGTGGTCGAGCGCGTCGAGCGGCTGACCCCGACGATCGTCGAGGTGGTCGTGCGCGCGCCCGCGGCGGCGCGCAAGTTCGAGCCCGGGCAGTTCTACCGGCTGCAGAACTACGAGGTGAGCTCGCCGGTGGTCCGCGGCACGCGGCTCGCGATGGAGGGGCTCGCGCTCACGGGCGCGTGGGTCGACAAGGAGAAGGGGCTGCTCTCGCTCATCGCGCTCGAGATGGGCGCCTCATCCCGGCTGCTCGCCGCGCTGCGCCCGGGCGAGGAGGTCGTCGTGATGGGGCCGACCGGGACGCCGACGGACATCCCCGAGGGGGAGACGGTGCTGCTCGCCGGCGGCGGGCTCGGCAACGCCGTGCTGTTCTCGATCGCGAAGGCGCTGAAGGCGCGCGGCGACCGCGTGATCTACTTCGCCGGCTACCGGCGGGGCGAGGATCTCTTCAAGCAGGACGACATCGAGGTGGCGACCGATCAGGTCGTCTGGTGCACGGACAGCGGCGCGGAGATCGCCCCGCGGCGCGCGATGGACCGTCATTTCCGCGGCAACATCGTCCAGGCGATGCGTGCCTACGCGGAGCGCCAGCTCGGCGGCGAGCTGGCGAGCCTCTCGGAGGTCCGGCGCATCATCGCGATCGGCTCGGACAAGATGATGAACGCCGTGCGCGAGGCGCGGCACGGCGTGCTGGCGCCGCACCTGGATCCGACGCACGTCGGCATCGCGAGCATCAACTCGCCGATGCAGTGCATGATGAAGGAGGTCTGCGCGCAGTGCCTCCAGCGCCACGTGGATCCGGAGACGGGCAAGGAGACGGTGGTCTTCTCGTGCTTCAACCAGGACCAGCTCATCGACCACGTCGACTTCAAGAACCTCGCCGCGAGGCTCCGGGCCAACACGGTGCAGGAGAAGCTGTCGAACGCCTGGCTCGATCACCTCCTGGCCGAGCGCCCTGCGCTCCGGCACGTGTGACGTGGCCCGGGCGCCCCGGCGATCCGGGGCGCCCCCTGAGCTGCGGCTCGCGATCAGTCGCCTGTGGGCAGCTTGATCTTCGGCTCCTTGGGGTGGCGCCGGTAGAGCAGGATCGTCCGGCCGAGGGTCTGCGCCACCTCGGCGCGGAGCCGCTCGGAGAGCGAGCCGGCGACCTCGCCCTGATCGTCCGGGCACTCGGTGCCCAGGCGTACCTTCACGAGCTCGTGCCGCTCCAGGGCGGCGTCGACGGCCGCGACGACCCCGTCGGTCAGCCCGGCCTTGCCGAGCTGCACGATCGGGTCGAGGTGATGCGCCAGCGCCCGGAGATGGCGGCGCTGTTTTCCTGTGAGATCCAAAGCGTTCGGCCTTTCTTGAGTCGCTCGCGCGAGGCGGGCCCTTCACCGGACCGACCTCTCCTCGCGGGCGCGCGCCGGGTCCATACCGGCCTCCGGGCCAAGGGAAAAGGGCGCGCCGCGCGGACTCCGCGCACAGCCTGTCCGGATCGGACCGCAACCCCAGAGGGACAAGGTGGGTGTCTGGGAGTTAATGTATGTAAATGCGCATGAATACGCACAAACTGATGATGAATTCCGGCGTTGTGCGAGCGGGCGGGATCTCCAGGCGGCCCCGGGCCGCTCTGGGTTTTGCTTGACGTGACCGCGCAACAGGCATCCCCTGGATGTATCGGCCGGCGTGTCGACGGGGTCTCGAACGCTCGGATCGACAGCGATATGGGCTCATCGAGCGAGCGAGATGCGTCATCGGGGCAGGACGTCGAGCTCCCTCGGCTGGACGAGGTAGCCTGTCCGCTCGAGCTCACGGTCCACGATGAAGTGAGCCCTTGCCCGTACCTCCCCGACGCCGAGGCACGGATGCCGCTCCGCGTGCCCATCCGTCCGCTCACGCGCGAGGAGTTCGACCGGAGGCTTGTCGCGGGCAACCGCCGCCACGGCAAGCTGCTCTACCGCACCCAGTGCCCCTCGTGCCGCGCGTGCGAGCCGATCCGGATCGTCGTGCGCGACTTCGTCCCCGGCCGCACGCAGCGCCGGGTGCTCCGCCGCGGCGAGGAGGTGGTCGACGTCGAGATCGGCCCGCCCGTCACCACGCGGGAGAGGGTCGCGCTGTACAACCTGCACAAGCACGGCAGGGGGCTCATGCGCGACGACGTCCCGCTCGGCGCCGCGGGTTACGAGGCGTTCCTCGTGGACAGCTGCTGCGAGACGTTCGAGATGCGCTACCGCGTCGGCGGTCGCCTCGTCGGGGTCGCCATCGTCGATCGCGGGCTGGAGTCGCTGTCGGCGGTCTACTCGTTCTACGATCCCGAGCTCGAGCCGTTGAGCCCCGGTGTCTTCTCGATCCTGAAGCAGCTCGAGCTGTGCCGCACCTGGGGCCTGCGGTACCTGTACCTCGGCCTCTACGTCGAGAGGTGCTCGCAGCTTGTCTACAAGTCCCAGTACCTGCCGCACGAGCGGCTCATCGACGGCCGCTGGCGGCGCTTCGACCGGCCGGCGCCCGCGGCGCCCTGACGTCCCTGACGTGAGCGCGCGGCTGGGCCGGGCGGCGCCTCGACCAGCTCGTGCCCGCGGCGCCCTGGCGGGAGCGCGCGGCTGGACTTCGGGGGCGCCCCGTTTCAAGAACGCGCCCATGTGCAATCGCGCGCTCGCGTTCGCCTCCTGCGCTGTGCTCTCCGCCCTGCTCGCCCTCGCGTGCGGCGAGACAAGGCCGATCGTCGACCGCGGCGACGCCGCGGGCGGCGCCGGGGGCGCAGGCTCGTCGGCGAGCGGCGAGGGCGGGGCCGGCGGGGGGCCATCCGGTGACGGCGGCCAGGCGGGCGGCGGTGGTACCGGCGGCGGCGCGGCGGGCGGCGGCGAGGCTGGCGGCGACGGGGCGGCGTAGGTAGAGGCCGGGGCCGCGCCGCCCGCGGCCCGGTTGTGTCCCCGCACCGCCGGGCCTAGACCGCTCGCGTGCATCCGATCGCAGAGAAGGTCCTCGCCCGCGACACGCGCGCGACGGCGCGGGCCTGCCGGCTCGCCGACGATCGCGCCGGCGACCATGCCGCGATCCTGAAGGATCTCTTCCCCCACACCGGCCGCGCCTGGGTCCTCGGCGTGACCGGCAACCCTGGGGCAGGCAAGAGCACGCTCACCGACCGGCTGATCAGCGTGTTCCGGAAGCAGGATCGCCGGGTCGCCGTGGTGGCGATCGATCCCACGAGCCCGTTCACCGGCGGCGCCATCCTCGGCGATCGCATCCGCATGCAGGCGCATTTCGGCGATCCCGACGTGTTCATCCGGTCGCTGGCGACGCGGGGCGCGCTCGGCGGGCTGTCGCGCTCGGCGGTGGACATCGCGCGGGTGCTCGACGCGTGGGGCGCCGACGTCGTGCTGGTCGAGACCGTCGGGGTAGGGCAGGACGAGCTCGAGATCACGCGCATGGCGCACACCACCCTGGTCGTGGTCGCGCCGGGGATGGGCGACGAGGTGCAGGCGATCAAGGCGGGCATCCTGGAGTGCGCTGACGTCTTCGCCGTGAACAAGGCCGATCGGGACGGCGCCGACGCCGCGGTGCGCGATCTGGAGCTCATGATCGCGCTCGGCGGCGAGGTGGCGAGCGCGTCGGGGCGGGCGCGCGGGCACAGCGCCGCGGCGCACCCTGCCCGCGCGGTCGCGGCAGCTCCGGGCGGCTCGCCGACCGAGGGGCCGTGGGAGCCCGCGATCGCGCGGACCGTGGCCACGCGGAACGAGGGCGTGGCGGCGCTCGTGGACAGGCTGGAGGGGCACCGGGCGTGGCTGTTCGGGACCGAGGCGGGCGCCGCGCGCCGGGAAGAGCGCCTGCGTGAGGCGATGCACGTGCAGCTCCGCGACGCGCTCACCGACGCTGCGGTCGCCGTGCTCGGCCCCGCGCTCGACGCGGCGGTGCATGCCGTCGCGCGGCGCGAGATCGACCCCTACACGGCGTCGGAGCGGCTCGTCGCGGCGTTCCGCAGCACCGGAGCTTTCACGCCCGGCGGCGCCGTCGCGGTGGGCGACGGGCCCTGAGCCGGCGGCGAGCGCACAGGGCCACCGGTGCCGGCGACGGCGCTCCTGCGGCCTCCGCAGCAGGCCGTCCGACCGCGCCTGGTTCCATGCGTCAGAAATCCCGCCAGGGGTTGCTGACGCGTGGAGCTAGTCCACGCACCGTTTCAGCGCGTCGTTCTCGTTCTTGCAGGACGTATCCCACTTATAGTCGCGGCAAATCCCGGTATCGTCCTCGCACGCGACGAGCTCGTCGTAGCGGTCGACGCAGTCGTGGCGGTCTGCGTCTTCGTACCGGATATCGTAGCGATCGAGGCAATCGCCGTACTCGCGGTCGTTGCATCCCTCGCAATCGCACTTGTAGTCGCAGAGATCGCCTTCCACGCGGCCGCATGCGGCGGTGAAGAGGCAGGCGAGGGCGAGGGTCAGGTGCGAGGCCTTCATGTGCCCAGCTTACCCCGCGTCTCCAGCGTCAGGGCAATAAACAGCTGACAGCGGATGCGTCGAGCCACGATGAGCGATGAACGATGAGCGAGCAGCGGCGATTGATGAGCGTTGAGCGACGACCGACGATCCGCGCTGCTGCGCTCCCATCTTCCATCTGTGCGCTCGACATCCGGCGTGCGCGGCGTGGATGGCGCTCACGCCTGCGCGGCGCCGCGGCGTGGTGAGCGCGGCGCCTTGCGCCCCACATTCTCGGCGCGGAACGCGCTCTGGCACGCGTCGTTGATCCCGCAGCCTCCGCACGCCGGCTTCCTCGCGAAGCAGATCCGGCGGCCGTGGAAGATCAGCGTGTGGGACAGCATATCCCAGTCGCGCTGCGGGAAGAGCGCCGCGAGATCGCGCTCGATCGGCTCGGGCTTGTCGCTCTTCGTCCACCCGAGCCGCTGCGACAGGCGCTGCACGTGGGTATCGACCACGACGCCCTCCGGCGCCCCGAAGGCAACGCCGAGCACCACGTTCGCGGTCTTCCGTCCGACGCCGGGCAGCTTCACGAGCTCCGCCAGCGTCCTCGGCACCTCGCCGCCGTGCTGCTCGACGAGGCCCCGCGCGAGCCCCACGACGTTCCTGGCCTTCTGGTTGAACATGCCCATCCCGAGCCGCCGGAGGAGCGCGGCCACCTCGGCGGGATCGGCGCCGGCGAGCGCGCGGGCGTCGGGATAGGCGCCGAACAGGTGGGGCGTCACCTTGTTGACCAGCACGTCCGTCGTCTGCGCGCTGAGCACCGTCGCGACGAGCAGCTCGAACGAGGACCTGTGATCCAGCTCGCAGTGGGCGTCCGGGTGCAACGCGCGCAGCCGCGCAAATATGGCCTGAGGCGGGGCGCCCGGCCGCGCACGCGCCGGCGCGGGCCGATCCGCGACGGCGACCGCGGCCGCCTTCCGGGGCTTCGGCGCGCGGATCGCCGCCGCGGGCGTGTCCCCGGGAGCGGCCTTGTGGGGCCGTTTCACGGGGGCAGCGCCGCGCTTCCCCTGATTCCGGGCTGCGGGATGGACGGCGGCGGCCCCGGGCGGGCGGCGCGCGCCCCGTCCGACCGGGGCGGGGCTCCCCCCGAGGCCGCGCTCCGCTGTCTCAGCTGACGAAGGCGCGTTTCCGCGTCTCATGCTCATCGAGGAGCTTCTCGACGCTCGCGAGCGCGTTCTCCACTGACTCCTGCACCATCTGCAGCACCGTCGTCGCCGAGCCCTTCAGCGCCTCGTAGTAGCGCTGCCGCTCGGTCGAGTGGATGATCGACGGGGGCAGACCGGTGCGGAGCAGCAGCATGTTCATGAACAGCCTCGCGACCTTGCCGCTGTCGTTCGGGAACGGATAGACCCGCAGCAGATCGTAGTGCGCGCGCGCCGCGATCCGGATGCCGTTCCGCGTCTTCCGTGTCTCGGGGTCGTTCAGCCAGTCGATGATCTGCCGCACCTTGTAGGCGATCTTGTCCGGCGGAGCGTACTCGTGGAAGTAGAGCCGGTGCTGGGGGATGTCCTTGCGGTATTTCACCGTCTTGAGATCCCCCTCCTCGGGGTGGAGGATCAGGTACAGCTTCCTCATGCAGTCGAGCGTGACCGGCGCCCGCTTGTTCGTGCCCTGCTCGCGCACGTAGACGATGGCCTCCTTGTGGCGGCGGATGTCATCGTATGTCGGCTGAAGGCTCGAGTCCGTCACGAGCGGCGCCGGGCCGTTGAGGGCCGCGCGCAGCTCATCGAACGTGTAGACCACGCCCTCGAGCGCGCTGTCGTGGTAAATCCACGACATATCGAGGCTGTCGATGTAGCGCCGCCGGAACTCCTCCGTTTGCGCGTTCAGCCGCTGCTCGATGATGGCGCTGCGCTCCTCGATGGTGGCTCGCCGAGGAGGGGGCAGCATCGGCAGGGGCAGCGTGACCACCCGCGGGGGCTCCCGGAGCGGAACGCGGCCCGGACGGCGCTCGATCAACGCCTTCCCCTTGACCACGCCCGGCCGCCCGCTCTTCTTTTCGGCGGCGGGCCTGTCGCTCGCGCGTTGCGGCCTGTCGCTCGCGCGCTGCGGCCGATCGCTCGCGCGCTGCGGCTTGTCGCTCGCGCGCTGCGGCCTGTCGCTCGCGCGCTGCGGCCTGTCGCTCGCGCGCTGCGGCTTGTCGCTCGTCCGGCGCGGGTGCTCGGTCTCGACCGGCGCGGCCTGCTCCACGTCGGCCTTGAGCTTCAGCCTCTCCTTGAGCTTCGGCTTGTCGTCGGGCCTCAGCTTCTTGCGGAGCTTCGTCGGCTCCGCCGCCGGTGCTGCCAGCACCCGCTCGGAGCGCGCCGCGATCTTCCTCCGGGCGAGCCTCGGCTTCGTGGCCTTGACCCGCGCGAGCCTCGGCTTCGTGGCCTTGACCCGCGCGAGCCTCGGCTTCGTGGCCTTGACCCGCGCGAGCTTCGGCTTCTTCGTGGCCTTGACCCGCGCGAGCTTCGGCTTCGCGGCCTTCGCGCGCCGTGTCCGGCCGGCGACGGCCCTGGTCTTCGCGGTTCTGGCCTTCGCCGCCCTGGTCTTCGCCGCCCTCGGCTTCGCGACCCTGGCCCGCGTCGCCTTGGCCTTCGGAGCCTTGGCCCTCGCCGTCTTCGCCCGCGTCGCCTTGGCCTTCGTCGCCCGCGCCTTGACCTTCGTCGCCCGCGCCTTCGCCCTGGCCTTGGTGGTCCTGAGCTTGGCGGCGGCGCGCGTCGGCTTCGTCGCCTTCGTCTTCTTCTTCTTGGCGGCTGTCTTCCTCGCCTTGGACGCGCTGGCTCGCTTCGCAGCAACGCGCGTCGTTTTCTTTGCCTTCGCGGCCGCCGATTTCTTCCTGGCGCCCGTCCGGGTGGCCCGTGCCGGTGTGCGCGTTGCCTTGCGCCGCGCCGGGGCCGCCGACTTGCGGGCGGTCGCCCGTTTTGTCGTCACCTTCCGGCGCTTTGCCGCCTTCACGGCAGCGGTGCGTCGCGCAGCAGGACGAGAGGACGCGGCCTTCCGCTTCGGCTTGCGCGCGGCCGAACGGGCGGCGGGCTTCGCCTTCCGCGTTCGCGCCGTCGAGGCAGCTCGCCTCGAGCTCACCGCGCTCGCCTTGGTCGCTCTCTTCCGGTCTTTTTTCGAAGTTTTTCGGGTCTTCTTTGCCGCCATGGGCGTGCTTTCACACAATCGCTCAGGCTGCCCGCTGCCACGCTGCGGCGAGCTAACATACGATCCAAAGGGCCTAATGCCGGCCCGCAGCCTAGCAATTTGGGGATTTATCCGTCAACCAGTCCGGTGCAGAAGTGGACAGGAAGCGACATCCTCGATCTGGATCAACGGCGATCCATCCTGCCCGCGCGCCTGCCGGACAGCGCCCGCGGCGGGCGCGGGCGGCGCCGCCGTGCGGCCGAGCGAGAGCCTGCCACGGCTCCGCGCCCGGACCTCAGCTGTCGACGTTTCAGCTGTCGACGTTGATGCCTAGCCGCTGCCGGACGGCGAAATACTCCTCGCTGACCGCGTAGAGCATGAGCTCCTTGAGCCGCTCTTTCTGGGGCACAGCGGCGCTCGCGTCATCGGCCGCCTTGATCATCTCCTGCGCCAGCTCCAGGTCGTTGGCCAGGAGGAACCCGGCGCGGTCGGCCGTGAGGTCGATGCCGGACACCCAGCGCTTCAGGTCGATGGCGCCGCCCTGGAGGAGCTTGGTCACGATGCTCGCCAGCTGATCGCGCGCCGGCCCCACGATGGTGGGCTCCAGGACCGACAGGTTGTCCCTCACCGGCCCCTCGAGCTCCTTCGTGATCGGGAACGTGGGCGAGATCATCTTGATCGCCGCGAACAGCCAGGCGCGCAGGCCGGTGCCCGTCGGCACCAGGTGGCGGAGGTACATGCCCGGCCGGTAGTAGGTGAGGTGGCGGGCGGCGATGAACGAGGCGGCCTGGGTCGGCAGATCCATCTGGAGCGCCGCGGCGCCGAGCACGATCGCCGGCACGTGCGCGTGAAGGAACGAGACGCCGCCGCCGTCGTTCGGGTTCTGGAACGTGAGCGGCGGCGAAAGGCCGAGGGCGCCCGACGCGTAGTACAGCGTCTGCGACATCGGGTAGGGGTGGCGCGCGAGATCGATCTGGTAGGCGAGCTGGTAGCCGAGCTCCTCCAGCGGCTGCCCGTTCTTCCTCAGCACGGCCGGCTCGATGACGCCGAAGATGGCGGTCAGGAGCGGATCCGCGTCGGGGTGGATGAGCGCGGTCGCCCACGCGTCGTCGTCGAGCGGCTGCTGCGCGGCCGCGGCCGTGTCCGGGCGCAGCCGCCGGAAGAAGCGCTCCTCGTCCGGCTCGGCCGCGTTCAGGCAGCAGAGCGCCTGGCAGAGGCAGAAGGCGGCGTCGGCCCGCTTCGTCTCGGTGTACAGCTTCCGCAGCAGCCGGTACGCGTCCGGCTTGTAGGGGGTGCGCCGCAGGATCGGGAGCTGCGCGGCCACCGCCTTGTCCAGGTGCTCCGCCGGGTTGCTCGCGTAGAGGTTCGCCAGGAGCTCGTTCCGCTCCTCGCTGTCCGGATCGAGCGTCTGCGCCGCCTCGTAGGCGTCGATCGCCTCGCTCATCCAGCCGAGCTTGTCCTTGTAGAGGGCGCCCAGGCGGTCGAACATCTCGAGCATCTTCGCCGTGTCGTTCTCCTCGGTGGCCAGGTCGAGCTCGACCTTGAGCAGGCGCTCCACCTCCTCGTGGTCCCCCTTCTCGGCGCGGAGCTCGATCGCCTCGGCGAGCGCCCGCGTGAGGGACGGATCGAGCTCCAGCACCTCGTCGTAGAACCGGGCAGCCCGGTCGAGATCGCCGAGCTGCCGCGCGCTCACGATCGCCGCGGTGTGCAGGTACTTCGCCTTCTGCCGGCTGTCGTCGATCTTGGCGGCGAGCTTGAGGACGATGTCGATGAGCTTCGACCAGTCCTTCTCCTCGCTGTAGAGCTGCATCAGCTTGGTGAGGATCTTCCGGTCGTCGGGGCGCTCGTCGAGCGCGGCCACGTAGCTCTTCGCCGCGCGCGTCCGGTCGTGGAGGTGCGTCGCGAGCAGGTCGCCGATCTCGAGCAGGAGCGCGCTCCGCTCCTCGCCGATCACCACGTCGAGCCGCCGGTGCTTCAGGCGCACGACCTCTTCCCAGTCCTCCTTCGCCTCGAAGACCCGGGAGAGCAGGGCGAGCGGGGCAGGGGACTCCGGGACGAGATCGGCGGCCTCGTTCAGCGGGACCACCGCGCCGTCCGGGTCGCCGGCGGCGAGCCTCGCCTCGCCGAGCCGGAGGAGCGCCTCGGCCCGCTCCCGCTCCGGCAGGCCGGCGCCGAAGCGCTCCACGAGGCGCTCGTAGAGCTCCGCGGCCTCCTTGGCCTTGCCCGCGTCGAGGTTGACCTTCGCGGCGCGCGAGAGCGCCGCCGGGTCGTCCGGCGCGAGCGCGAGCAGCGCCTGCACCGTGCCGATCGCCTTGCCGCTCGATCCGCTCTTGCTGAGCGCGTCGACGTAGCGGAGGAGCAGCTTGAGCCCCTGCTCCCTCGGCAGGGCGTCGACCCGGCCCGAGAGGAGCTCGTAGTGCCTCCCCGCCTCGAGGAACCGGCCGGCCTCGAACGCGAGATCGCCCGAGATCATCAGCCCCATCACGCTCGTCGGATCGAGGTCGACCGCCCTCGTGGCCGCCTCGGCGGCGCGCGCGTCGTCCTTCAGGCGCTCGCGCAGCAGGAGGGCCATCTCGCCGTGGAGGCGGGCCTTGGCGAGGTTGCCCTCGGCGACCTCGGCCTCGCGCGCGATGAGCTCGACGGCGCTCGTCGCGTCGCCCCGGGCCAGGTAGGCCGCGCGCAGCGCCGAGGACGCGCCCGCGTTCTGCGGCTGCGCGTCGAGGGCCATCTTGTACCGCTCGATCGCCCCGTCGCGATCGCCCTTCTCCTCGAGCATCTTCGCCGCGCGGATCCAGAGATCGCCCCGGCTCTCCGCGGTCTTGGCCGACGCCGCGAGCGACTCGATCGCGCTCAGCGCCGCCGCGGCGTCGCCTGTCGCGGCCCGCACGTGCGCCAGCGACTCGAGCGCCCCGGCGTGGTGCGGGTCGATCGCGAGCACCCGCTCGTAGGCCTTGCTGGCGCGCTCGGGCGAGCCGATCTGCTCGAGCAGCACGCGCCCCATCGCGAGCAGGAGCTCCTCCCGGCGCCTGTCGTCGGGCACGATGGCGAGGTGCCGCTCGTAGAGGGCGACCACGTCCTCCCACCGCTCGAGGGCGCGGTAGTGCCGCCCCAGCGCGGCGAGCGAGCCCTCGTGCGCGCCGTCGATCCCGAGGATCGCCTCGAGGGCCTCGGCCGCCCTCGCGTGGTCGAGGAACTCCTCGTCGTGGATGCCGGCGATCCGCTCGTGGAGGTTGATCCTCTGGCGCGGCGTCGCGCTGACGTCGATCTGCCGCTCCAGGTTCCGGAGCAGCTCCTTGAAGCGCCCGGCGCGGCTGTAGATGCGATCGAGCCCGCGCAGGGCGGTCAGGCTGGTCGGATCGAGCTCGAGCGCCGCCTCGTAGCGGCGCGTCGCCTCGTTCAGGTCGCCGAGCCGGTCCTCGTAGAGCTCGGCGAGCTTGCACACCGTGTCGACGCGCTCCTCGCCCCGCTGCGCCTCCGCGCGCCGCTCGAGGATCTTGGCGTAGCCGGCGTGGTCCTCGATGCGCCGGTAGATCCTGAGCAGCGCGTCGCACGCCTTCGTGTGGCCGGGGTCCTCGGTGAAGATCTGCTCGTAGAGGTCGCGCGCGCGGCCCGCGTCGCTCAGCTTCGACTCGAGGAGCTCGGCCGCCGCGGCGCGGAGATCGCGCGCCTCGCCGGGGGTCGCGGCGCGATCGGCCCGCGAGAGCAGCACCTGGACGAGCTCCTGCCACTGCTGGGCGCGGCGGTAGACCTGCGCCAGCCCCTCCAGCGCCTTCTCGTTCGCCGGGTCGAGCCCGAGCACGAACTGGAAGCACGGGATCCCGAGGTCCGCCCGCGCGAGCTTCTCCGCGTACCAGGGCCCGAGCCGGTTGAAGAGCGCGATCTTCGGCTCGGCGGCCATCGTCTCCTCGGTGCTCGCCTGGCTCAGGATCTGGAGCGCCTCGGACCAGATCTTCATGTCGTTGCCGGCCGCGCGCTCCAGGTCGACGGCGTACGCGTCCTGCTCGGGGTCCTGGACGAGCGCCTGGGCGAAGGCGAACACCCCCTGGTCCTTGTCGTCGAGCTCCCGCACGTAGAGGTGCCCGATCTCGTTCAGCGCCCTGGCGCGCTCGCCCGCGCTCTCGGCGCGCTCGCTCCGCTGGAGGAGCATCTCCACGAGCTCCTCGTGCTTGCCCTGCGCCTTGCGGAGCTCCTCGAGCGCGCTGAAGGCGATGTCGTCGCCCGGATCGAGCTCGAGGAGGCGCAGGTAGACGGCCTCCGCCTTGTCGTGGAGCCTCCCCTTCTCGTAGATCCGGGCCGCGCGGTAGTGCAGGAGCCTCTTCGCCGCCGCCGGGTCGCCGCCCTCGCCCGCGCTCGCGTCGACCTGATCGGAGGCCATCACGAGCGCCTCGGCGACCCGCCCCGGGTCTGCCCCCCGAGCGACGGTCGCCTCGACGGCGAGCGCGAGGTCGGCGTCGGTCGGGCTCGCGACAAGCCGGTCGACGAGATCGTTCAGCTGCGCGTCGTCGATCGCCGCCCCCTGCTGCTGCGGCGCGCCGAGCGACTCGACCGCGTCGAGCGTCGCGCGCGCGCTCCGCGGCCGGGCGTCCTGCGGCTTCGCGAGCAGGCGCCCCGCGAGCTCGTCGATTTCCTTGCCCACCCACCCGCGCGGCGCGACCGCGCTCGGCGCGGGCGGCGGCTCGGTGAGGTGCGCGACGGCGATGTCGACCGCGGCCGCGCCCGGGAACACGGGCTTGCCCGTGAGGAGCTCGAAGAGCAGCGCGCCGAAGGCGTAGAGGTCGCTCGCAGGGCCGACGCCCTCGCCGCGCAGCCGCTCGGGGCTGGCCGTCCTGACGAGCTCCGGGCTGGACCATCCGGCGCCGAGCCGGTCGCCGCCCGCGTCGATGAGGACGGGGAGCGGTTGCCCCTCGTCGTCGCGGGCGACGAGCACGTTCTCGAGCTTGAGCGCGCCGTGGACGAGGCGCTGCTCGTGGAGCGCGGCGAGCCCGTCCAGGATCCCGCGGAGCAGCGGCTTGGCCTCGTTGATGTGGAGCGGCCCCGAGCGCGCGAGGCGCGCCGAGAGCGGGAGCCCGTCGACGTGCGCGTACGCGACGAACGCCCGGCCGTCCACGAGCCCGGCATCGACGTCGCTCGCCAGGCTCTCGTGGTGCACCTGTGCGACAAGGCGGACGTGGGTCAGGAACCGGCGCACCGCCCGGCCGTCCCGGGTCACCTCGCGCCGGAGCACCTTGAGCGTCCGCGGCTCGGTCCCCCGCGTCGCCGCGTAGATCAGCCCTCGCGGTCCCTCGCCGATTTTTCTCGTGATGATGTAGTCGCCGAACGAGTCGCCGGGCGCGATCTCCTCGGGCAGGCTGAGCCCCTGGGCGCCGAGGGCGCGGACGCGCGCGTCGACCTCGGCGCGTGAGGCGATGACGGCGTCGATCAACGCCTCGATGGCATCGACCTCGACGCAATGGTCCGTGAGCGCGCGCGCGAAGGAGGCCTTGGAGGCGTTGCCGCCGATCTCGGCCGGGCTGAAGCCGAGGAGGTCGGACGACAGGGCCATCAGTTCATCTAGCGAGAAGAGGCGCTCGAGCTCGCCTCGGACGATATCAATGGACATAGGTCTCCTCGGGCCGAGCCCTCGTGGCGGCCTGCGCGCGCAGCGGACCTGCCGTACGGCCGGGCGTGCGTCATGCTAGCGAAGCTCGCGGCTCCACGCGACCTCCGACGATCGCCGGTTCTGGCGGCGTCCCGGCGGCGCGCGGCCATGGCGGTGCTCGATGAGGGCGCGGTCTCCGCGCCGCGCGTCCGCCCCGCGCGGCCGGCCCGCGCGCGGTTGCGCTCACCCCGTTTGCCGAGCTGAAATCTGATGGAAGTTAAGGCGGATTACCAGGAACCGTGGAGGAAAGTTGACAGGATCGCGTGTGGTGTGCGACCGGATGTCTGTGCGTCGAATAGCGCAGTTCCTGGAGCGGACCCTGCCCATCGCGGTGCTCATCGTCGCCGTCGTGGGCGCTCCGATCATGATCTTCTCGCCTCAGGGGCTGCCGCGCCTGCGGGAGCTCGAGAGAGAGCTCGCTGACGTCGAGGAGGAGAACGCCGAGCTCGGGCGGCAAATCGAGGCGCTCCGCGGCAAGGTGGCGCGCCTGCGCGACGACCCGACCGCCGTGGAGAGGATCGCGCGCGACAACCTGGGTCTCGTGCGGCAGAGCGAGGTGGTCTTTCAGTTCTCCCGCTGAGGACTCGGGGTCTTCTGGTTCTGTCCAGGCCTGGTGTCGTATCGGACACCAGGGCTCCTCCGCGGGAGCGCCCGGCGTGATCGCGTGAGCTCGCCCGGCGGTCGCGCCCGCGTCGCCGCGCGCCTGCGTCGCGGAGCGCGCGCCCCGGCTTCCGCCCGCCGGGCCTCGCGGTGCTCCCTGGCGAGGTGCGCTCTGCCCGCCGGCGCCGCCCGCGTCTCCTTATAGGGAGATCCTGCGCGCCGCTCGCGCGAAGGCCACGGCATCCGTCGTGGCCGCGTGCGGGGCGCTGCACGCTGGCAGCGCCCTTTCTGGTATCGTGCGGCGAGTGTCGCTAGACCTGGGCCGCCTCCTCATCTCTGCCGGCGCCGTCTCCAAGGCTGAGGTCGAAGCCGCCCTCTTCGTGGCGGTCTTGCGGGGCATCTCGTTCCCCCGCGCCCTCATCGACCGCGCCGCCATCACCGAGCACGCCCTGGAGGGGGAGCTCGAGCGCCGCGGTGGCCTCGCGCTCCGGCAGGTCGTCGGCGCCCGCGACCTCGTCGCTCGCCTGCCGCGCGCCATGTGCCGCCGCCTCGGCGCCGTCCCGATCCGCCTCGATCCCGGCGCCGGCACCGTCGATGTCGCGGCCGCCGATCCGCTCGACCGCCACATCGCCGACGAGCTCACTTTCCACCTCGGCGCGCCGGTGCGCATCTTCCGCGCGCCGATCACGGCGATCGAGGAGGCCATCCGCGCCCTGGAGCTCGACGAGCGCGAGCAGGCCCCCGTCCGCTTGCGCCGCGCGACCCCGGCGTTTCCGCACGGCGCGCCCCAGTCGACCATCCCGCCGCCGCCGTCGCACGAGGTGCCCATCCCGCTCATCCGGCGCGCCTCGGTGCCCTCCTTCGACGAGCCGAGCCTCCACGAGCCGCCGAGCGGCAAATCAGGTCGCCGTGGTCCAGCCCACAACGGCCATGCCCGGCTCGCCGGCGCGCCTTCGCCGGAAGAGCCGATCCTGCCGCTCCGCCACGCCAAGGCGGCGGCCGACGCGCGCGGCCCTCTGGACGCCGAGCGCGGCGCGGGCCCGACCCGGCGTCGTGCCACGCTGCGTGCGCCGGCGGATGCGGAGCCGCCCGCGGTCTCGTTCCCGCCGCCTCCGCCCGTGGAGATCTCTCCTCCTTTCAAGCTGCTCGCCTCGATCCTGCCGCCGAGCTCGCCGGTACCGGACCGCGGTGCGGACAGCGGCGGGCGGGAGCCGGCCCCCTCGACGCGGCGCCTCGGCCGGCTGCCGCTCGACGTGGCCTCCGGCCTCGCGCCGCCCTCGCGCCGGAGCGCCGCCTCCGCGCCGGTCCCGTCGTCTCGCCGCGGCGGGGGTCGTCCCGAGAGCGCCGCGGCGTCGAGCAGGCGCTCCGGTCGGCTCCCGGTGCTGCCCCCCGCGCCCGAGCCGGAGCTCATCGACCCCCTCGACGACGATCCGCCGCCGCAGCCGTTCGTCGATCTGAGCGACGTCATCGACGCGCTCTACCTGGCGCGCACGCGCGACGACGTCATCCGGCTCGCGCTGCGGGGGATGCGCCTGTTCGCGGTGCGCGTCGCGATCTTCGCCGCGCATCGCGGGATCTTTCGGGGGTTCGCCTGCAACGTGGAGTTCGGCGACCAGGAGGCGCTGCGGAAGCTCACCCTCCCGATGGATCAGCCGAGCGTCCTCGCCACGGCCGTGGCGACCCACCTCTATGTCGGGCCGATCCCCGGCACGCCCACCCACGCGCCGCTGCTCGACGTCATGGAGAACCCGAGCCTCGACGTCGCCGCGGTCGCCGTCCAGGTGGTCGGCCGGCCCGCGATGATCCTTGTCGCCGACCGGATCCTCGACACCGCGAGCGGGTCGCGCCGCATGATCGAGCTCGCGCGCGCCGTCGGCGAGGCGTTCAGCCGGATCCTGTCCGCGCGCGGGTGAGCGCCCGCCGTCGCGCGGCGCGCGCGACCGCCGCGCTCGCGCCGGAGCCGCGCTCGACCTCGAGCCGCGCCGACGCCGTGCGCCGGGCACGCGGCGGTGCGGCGCAGGAGATCGCGTCCATGCACGCCGACGGCATCGCGCGCGTTGACGCCGCCGCGCTCGCCCCAGGCGATGCTGCCCTCGCGCAGGTCTCGTTCCTCTTCCTGCAGCGACCCTCTCCAACGATCGCGGCGGCCCGTCCTTCAGCGAGCGCGCCGGCCTCTCTTTCCGCGACAGCGATCGCATCGTCGAGGAGATCGCGAAGCTCGATCTGCGCTGCGCTGCGCGCGATCCGGGTCGAGGAGATCGCGAGGCTCGAGCCGCGCTGCGCTGCGCGCGATCCGGGTCGAGCACCGGGGAGCGACCGCTATCTGAACGCGGGTCATCTCTGCGGGCGCTGCGCTCCGGCGTGCTGCATCGCCGTTGCAGCTGCTGCGCGATCTCGCTGATCGCGCGGCGCGCCCGCGGCTGCCGCTGCGCCTGCAGCTGCCTCCGCACGCGTCGCGCCGCGCCGCGCGCGGCGCGGCAGGCGCCGCGTTGCATGCGTGCGCGCCGCGCCTTTCATCTACGCAACAAAAGCAGGAAAATCCCGATGCTTATCGAGGTGCAAGTGCGCGTTGCCTGAACTCAAGAGGTGTGATTTTCCAGTGTGTCGGTACATGACGATCTGGGTCTGTTGCGTGTGACGAGAATTTTCTTGTGACAAGAGAACCAAATACACTCCTTTCGAAATTTTTTACAATCCGGAACCCTTTTTCTGAACGGCGGTCAGATTTGGCTATCCGACTGAGGGTCAAATCGGGTTATGGCATTTGGGTCTCATCGAGTTCGTCTGGACAGCGTGATTCGCCTCCCCGAAAGGAGCTTCAAATGCATCCTGCAAAGCCGCACGAGAGCAATGTGGTCGCCCGTAAGCTCGCATTGGTGATCGCTGGTTTGACCGCTGCTGTGGTCGGTTGCTCGGCCGACGTCGGCGACGGTAGCACCGAGGCAGTCGGCACCAATCAGCTGGGATTTGACCACTTCGAGCGGACCGTCTTCCGCGAGGCTGACACAGGCATCTACATTGTTAACGGGGACACGCCGGTCGTAGATATCAAGCATCTGCGCGAGTTCTGGGAGACGCATGTGCGCGATGGTGCGCTGATCGTCAACCAGTCAGGCGGCAGCGACATGGTCTGGACGACGGAGCAGCGGCGCAACCTCACCTACTGCGTGAGCACGAGATTCGGGAGCAACTACGAGTCCGTCGTGGCCTCGATGACGGAGGCCGTCGAGGCGTGGGAGGCGGTCGCGGATGTCGACTTCATCCACGTGGAGTCTGCCGACTCGAGCTGCACGTCGAGCACCAGCAGCGTCCTGTTCGACGTGAACCCCGTGAACACGGGCGGTCAGTACCTGGCGCGCGCCTTCTTCCCCGGCCAGTCGAGGGGGTCGCGGAACGTCCTGATCGACAGGTCCGCTTACAACAGCACCCAGCCCGACCTCACGGGCATTCTCCGCCACGAGCTGGGTCACACCCTCGCCTTCCGCCACGAACACACCCGTCCTGAGGCCGGCACCTGCTTCGAGGACAACAACTGGCGCGCCCTCACCAACTACGACGGTGCGTCCGTCATGCACTATCCCCAGTGCAACGGCTCCGGCGACAGGACGCTCAACCTCACGGAGAAGGACATCAACGGCGTTCAAGCGCTCTACGGCGCTCCCGGCGGCGGTGGCGGTGGCGGCGGCGGCGGCGGTGGCGGTGGCGGCGGCGGCGGCGGCGGCGGCGGCGGCGGCGGCGGCGGCGCGCCGGCCACCGAGAACTTCAGCGGCCGTGTCGCCCGCGGGGCGTTCGACGCGGTAGGGCCCGCCGAGGGGATCGAGGTGGTGCCCGGGACGACCCTCACCGTCGTCATGACCGGGACCGGAGACCCCGATCTCTTCGTGAAATTCGGCGCTGCGCCGACGGCGCGATCGTTCGATTGCCGGCCGTACCTCAGCGACGCCAACGAGACCTGCACGCTCGAGGTGCCGGAAGGCGAGACGAGGGCCTTCATCAAGGTGCACGGCTACACGGCGTCGACCTACGACATCGAGGTGCGCTACTCCGCGCCGGGGGCGCCGGAAGGCGGCGGCACCGCGACGTCCACGAGCTTCGAGGGCAGCGTCGCGCGGCGCGAGACGGCTCCCCACGGGCCGATCGCGGTCGTCCCGGGCACGACCTTCCGGGCCGTGATGAGCGGCTCCGGGGATCCCGATCTCTACGTGCGGTTCGGCGAGCAGCCCACGCTGAGCGCCTATGACTGCCGTCCTTACCTCGACGGCGCGGACGAGACGTGCGAGCTGACGGTCCCGGAAGGTCAGTCGGAGGCCTTCCTCCTCGTGCAGGGATACACGGAGAGCACGTACACGGTGAACGTCGACTACACGACCCCGTGACGTAACGGCGGAGAGGACCCGGGAGCTCGAGGAGCTTCATCTCCCGGACGGACACCGAGGACAGCGAACGCCTGTCCTCGGTGTCCTCCGCGATCGCGGCGCAGGGCCGTCACCGGACCGCCCGCGGGTGGGCTCAGCCGGAGCGCCAGGGAGCGGCGGCGCCGTTCCCCCCCTCCTCACAGGCCGTCGCCGCCGCGGCGGCGCCGAGCGGGAGGGAGGTGATGAACTCGTCATCTGCCGACAGCGCCGCGTCGCCCAGCACCACGAACGTGTCATGGCCGTCCTCGACGACCAGCTGGTCGCTCAGGATGGCGTGGCTCTCGGCGGTGACCTCGTCGAACATGCGGACGCTCGGCGCCGCGCGCGCCGCTCGCCGCGCGACCCACGCCGCGACCGGCGTCACGAACGCGCTCACCGGCGCATAGATGATGGCCTCTCCGATCGGGAGCCGGACGAAGCCGGACGCGCGGCCGGCGCGGCGAAGCAGCGCCGCGCCGTGCTGCGGATCGAGGATCATTCGCTTCACCACGCCCGCGGCGTCGCTGAGGGAGACGTCGGCATAGACGAGACGACCCGAGGGATCGAGCTCGGCGTACTCGCGGAGGACGCCGCCGGCCGAAAGCGCGCCGCCCGCCGCAGAACCCTGGCCAAAATCGGCGCGTGACATCCGGGTCTCGCTCGAGAGGGTCTCCGACCCATCCGGCCGGATCGACCGCTCGACCCGGCTCTGCGCGCCGGCGCCACCGAAGAACGTGTAGACCTTCCTCTCGGCCTTCCCGACCGATTCCCCCGGGAGGCAGGCGGCTGCCCCTCGAGCGACCCGATCCCCGGCCAAGCTTGTCGCGCTGTCGCCACATCCCACGAGCACGCTGCCCGTGAGCGCGACCGCGAACAACAGTGAGGTGCGTGTGCTCATACCCACTCTTCGCCGTAGCCTCCTGGTTATTTCATGCTCGCTCCGTTTTTCGCGGCTCCCGGTTCGGGGCGGGCGGAGCGCACGCCGCCGGGACGGGCGCGGCTCGGCGCGCGGCGAAAGCGCGCAGCTCGATGCGCGGGAAAAGCGCGCGGGGCCGGGGGCGGGAAAAGCGCGCAGCTCGATGCGCGGGAAGAGCGCGCCGAGAAAGCGCGGCGAGCGCGCCGAGAAAGCGCGGTGGGCGGGTCGCGATGAGAACCTGCGGCGCGGGGCTCGCCTGCGAGGAAATCGACCCCGGTGCCCCGGTGAATGGTAGGCTGCTGGCCCAGATCCTCCACGGACGCCGCTGCTTGCCCATGCCGAACGAGACCCCTCACGCCTTTCGCTTCACCCGGCCGCTGGCCGCGCTGCTCGTGGAGCTCGTCGCGCTCGCCGGATGCGTTGGAGACCCCTTTCATATCGGTTACGGCTCCGGCGGCGGCGGCGGCGGCGGCGGCGGTGGCGGCGGCGGCGGCGGGAGCGAGCCGATCGGCGGCGGCGGGAGCGAGCCGATCGGCGGCGGCGGCGGCGCCGGGGGCGGGACCGGCGGAGGGCCGCCCACCGTGCCGGTGATCTGGCCAGACTCGCCGACGAAACGCTGCTCGAACGGGACGACCGTGCTCGAGGCGTGCCCGGGACCGTCGGAGCCCTTCTTCGGACAGGACGGCAACTACGAGATCGCCGTTCCCTCCTACACAGAAGGCGACGGCACCGTGACGGACTCGGTGACCGGGCTCACGTGGGAAAAGGTGACGGAGAACGGGATGTTCACGCTGGAGGCCGCGCTCCAGCACTGCGCCGTGCTCGACGCCGAGCGCGCCGGCGGCATCGAGAAGTGGCGCCTGCCGACGCGGCGCGAGCTCGTCTCCATCCTGGATTTCGGCCACATCACGGCGTTTCCGGACATCTTCTTCACGGACTCCCAGGGCGGCTTCTACTGGTCCGCGACCGACGTCGACGCGGACAGCTCGTTCGCGTGGGGCGTGCTCGCCAGCGATGCGTCCGTCGGGTTCTCCCAGAAGGACATGTCCGGCGCGCGAGCCCTGTGCGTCGGAGGCGAGCGCGAGATGGCGCCGCCCGATCTGTCGTTCGGCGAGGAATGGGTGCTCGATGGGCTGACGGGGCTCATCTGGCAGCGTCAGGCCTCGTTGACCCGGTTCATCTGGAGCGGCGCGCTCGAGCACTGCGAGGAGCTCACCCTCGCCGGCAAGAGCGACTGGCGGCTGCCGAGCGCGAAGGAGCTGCTCTCGATCGTCGACGATCGGCTTTCCGGGCCGGCGATCGACCGGGATGCCTTCCCGGGGACGCCGTCCGATGTCTTCTGGTCGTCGACGCCCGCCATCAGCAGCGCCGACAAGGCCATCCTCGTCAACTTCACGAACGGCACATCGCAGGACCACTCGGTCCGCGCTCAGCGGCTCACGCGCTGCGTTCGCTCCGACGGGTGAGCGCCGCCCGAGCCTGGCGCATCCGATCGCGAAGACCGTCAGCGCCGACTCGCCGCGCGGGCCGAGCCCGATCGCGAAGGCCGCCGGCGCCGACCCGCCGCGCGGGCCGAGCGCCCAGCCCGCCGCGGCTCAGCCGCCGGGCTTGACGAACTTCAGGACGAAGCGGTCGCTCGTGCCCCGCTTCTCGCCGGCCACCATGGGCGAGGCGTTCCAGTCGCGCGTGTCCGTGGAGCTCCGGAGGAAGCTCGCCTCGGCCGCGAGCCGGAAGCCGGCCCGCTCGATCTCCTCGCGCACGACCTTCTCCTCGATGCGGTGGAGCGTCTTCACGTCGGCGACGCCAGTCCCCTCGCGCCCGGCGTGATCGATGATCGCGTACACGCCGCCGGGCTTGAGCGCGCGGAAGATCGCGCGGTTCATCGCGGCCCGGTCCGTCTCCATCCACACGGTGTCGTGGTAGAAGAGGATGAAGAACACGGCGTCGAGATCCCGCGCCTCGGGCGGCAGCGGGTCGTCGAGCTCACGGTCGACCCGGACCACCGGCTTCATGACGGGCTTCTTGAGCCGCTCGCTCCACGGCTTCTCGGCGAAGCGCTCGAGGACGAAGCGGTTGTTCTGCGCGTAGACGGCCCCGCCCGGGCCGACCACTCGCGCCAGGAGCTCGGCGGTGTACCCACCCCCAGCCTCGAGCTCCGCGACCTTCATCCCCGGCTGAATGCCGAAAAATGCGAGCGTTTCCGCGGGTTTCCGGCCGATGTCGAGCGCCCGGTCGGCGTCCGCCCGGTCGGCGGCGTCGACGACGGCGCGCAGGGCGGGGGGCACCTCGACCGAGGTGGCCTGGGACGGTGCCGACGCGGTCGCGTCGCTCGGGGGCGGGGTCGCCGTGGCAGGCGCCGTGTCGGGCTGGCCCGCCGGCGTGGCGAGCGGCGCAGGCGGAGCAGCGGGAGGCGCGGCGCCGCACCCGGCGAGCGCGGCAAGGGCAAGGGCGAGGAGGGCGTGAGGGCTTCGCACGCCGCGCTGTTAGCCGAGCGGGCTGAGCGACGCAAGCGGGTCGGGACGCGGGGCGGTCAGCGCAGCGTGGCGGCGGGCGCAGCGCCCGCAGGGGGGGCCGCGGCGGGCGCAGCGCCCGCAGGGGGGGCCGCGGCGGGCGCTGCATCCACGGTGGAGCTCACCGGCGGCGCCGGCGTTCGCAGGGGCAGGAGCGCCGCCTGCACCGCGGGAGCGAGCCGCGGCTGCGCCACAGCGGCGGCGTGCTGCGCTGCCGCGGGGTGCGTCGCGCTCAGACGGCCCCGGCCGACGCGCACGCTGGCGACTGCGATCCCGGCCAGCGCGACGCAGGCGATCGCCGCCGCGAGCAGGCGCTGCCGCGTCGCCCCGGCCGCCGGGAGGGCCGTGGCCGGCACCGAGGGCGACCGGAGCTCGTCCCGCGGCCGCTGCGACGAGGAGACCGCCGCCCTCACGGACGGGGCCAGGAGCGGATCGAGAGAGCTCTCGTCGCCGGACGCCGGCGCCACCGCGTGGAATCCGCCGCTCAGCGGGGCGCTCGACGGCTCCGGCAGCGCCGCGCCGTCCGCATCGAGCGGCTCGGCCTCGCCGCCGAGCGCTTGCGCAGCTCCGTTGAGGCGCCGCGTCACGCGCAGGGTGAAGGGGCTGTCCGCGTCGGCGCGCGTCAGCTCGCCCCCCTCGAGATCGTCGTCGCCGTCGGGGAAGGGGAAATCGGACGCGGGGGGGCCCGACGCGGGGGGGCCCGCCAAGCGCGACTCGGGCGGCTCTCTCAGCGCCGCGCTCACGAGCGCCGCGAGGTCCTCCGGCGCGCCGATCTCGTGGCCGGCCTCGCGGAGCGCCTCGATCGCCTCCAGCATGGCGCGCGCGTCGTGGAAGCGGTCCTCCCGGCGGGGCGCGAGCGCGCGCGCGAGGAGCGCCTCGAGCGCGGGGCTCACCTCGGGACGCAGCTCGCCCGCCCGCAGCATCTGCCCTTCGCGCGCCGCGGCCATGCGCGTGGCGGCGCTGGTCCCGGAGAACGGCCGCATGCCGGTGAGCATCTGGAAGAGGACCACCCCGAGCGCGAACAGGTCGGCGCGGGGGTCGACGCGCTCCCCGTCGAACTGCTCGGGCGGCATGTACGTCGGCTTCCCGACGAGATCGCGCCGGGCCACGTCGCCCGCCCCGCCTCGCGTGGCGATCGCCACGCCGAAATCCCCGATCTTCACCGCGCCGGTCAGCGAGATGAGCACGTTTCCCGGGCTCACGTCGCGGTGCACCATCAGCCGCCCCTCCGCGGCCGAGCGCTCGTGCGCGTAACCGAGCCCCTTGAGCACCTCGGATACAACGAAGAGCGCGACCGGCACCGGGACGGCCTCTCCCCGCGCCCAGAGCCATTTGCAGAGCCGCCCGAGATCCGTTCCGGACACGAACTCGAGCACGAGGTAGAAATCGCCCGCCTCGTCGATGCCGAAGTCGAGCACCTCATCGATGTTGGGGTGCTTGAGGTGGGTCATCATGCCCGCCTCGGCGATGAAGAGCTGCTTGAGATCGTCGCTGCCGGCGTGCATCGGGACGATTCGCTTGATGGCGACCGGGGCCTCCTCGCCGTCCGGCCCGAGCGCGACCGCGCGGAACACCTCGCCCATCCCGCCGCGCGCCATCCGCGGTCCGACGGCGTAACGCCCCAGAACAAACCCCCTCGATGGCGCGCTCTCCACGGTGCCCGACTGTAAATGGCACCGAGGGGTGGGGTAAAGGGGCGACCGCGCCCGACCGCCGGAGATGCTGCGGTCGATTGCACAAATCAACTCGCGGTGTGCCCTCCGCGCCCGAAACCCGGAGGTCATGAGCGCGGGCGTGGCGGCACGTCCACGACGAATGCGCGCCGGCCCGGCGACCTGGCACGGGGTGGGCCGACGTGTGTCGCCGGGCGCGGTACATGTCGCTGGATCTGGGTGGGTCTGGTACAAGTCCGCTCAGGACATGATGCGCGCTGCCCCGAACGATCCGACTCCGGTTGTCTTCATCACCGGCGCTTCCGCTGGATTTGGCGCCGCGATCGCCCGTCGCTTCGCCGGCCTGGGCGCTCGCCTGATCCTGGCCGCGCGCCGTTACGAGCGCCTGGAGGCGCTCGCCGCCGAGCTCACCGGCGGCGGGGCGGGTTCGTCGCCCGGCGACGGGGGCGGGCGGGCGGCTGCGGTCCACCTCGTCCGGCTGGATGTCCGGGACCGGGGCGCTGTGGACCGGGCGATCGCGGAGCTCCCGCCGGAGCTGTCCGAGGTGTCGGTGCTGGTCAACAACGCGGGCGGCGCGATCGGCCTCTCGCCGGCGCACACGGCGGACCCCGACGACTGGCAGCAGATGGTCGACACAAACATCAACGGGCTGCTCCACTGCACGCGGGCGCTCCTGCCCGGGATGGTGGCGCGCGACCGGGGGCATATCATCAACCTCGGCTCGGTGGCCGCGGAGACGCCGTATCCCGGGAGCAACGTCTACGGCGCGTGCAAGGCGTTCGTGGCGCAGTTCTCGCTGAACCTGCGCGCGGATCTCCTCGGCAGCCGGGTGCGCGTCACCGACATCGAGCCTGGCCTCGCCGAGACGGAGTTCTCGCTTGTGCGCTTCAAGGGCGACCAGGAGAGGGCCGCCGCGGTGTACCAGGGGGTGAAGCCCCTCTCGGCCGAGGACGTGGCCGAGGCCGTGATCTGGTGCGCGACGCTCCCCGAGCACGTCAATGTGAACCGGCTGGAGCTGATGCCCATCATGCAGGCGTTCGCCGGCTTCGCCGTGAAGCGGAGCTAGGTCCACCGTGGATTCATAAGAGAACGGACCACGGAGAGGGCACAGAGGCGAGAACAAGAGTAAGGAGGTACAGAGATAGAGAATCTTTGTCGATCTCTCCTTCTCTCGTCGGTGCCCTCTGTGCGTCCGTGGCTCGATCCTCTTCCCCCCCTCGCGGGACCAGGAGCGCCATGCCTCACGCCTGGTGGAGCAAGATCTCCAGGAGCCCGATCGCGGCGCGCCTGCGCATCCCGTCGACGGTCTCGGTCGCGCCGACGCACAGAGGACAGCCGGTCTTGTCGCAGCCGCACCCGGCGATGAGCTGCCGCGTGCGCGCGAGGAGCTCGTCGCGCTGCTCGTAGATGCGCTCGGCGAGGCCGACGCCGCCGGGTACGTTGTCGAACAGGAACAGCGTCGGATCGAAGACCCCGGCCATCTCGCCGCCAGGCGGGACGTCCGGCGCCCGCGCCTCGCTCCCGTCCTCCAGCGTCTGGCCAATGTCCCGCGGATCGCACATGAGCGAGAGCGTCGCGACCGTCTCCAGCGCCCGCGCGATCCCGCGCAGGCCGTCGATGGCGGTCGCGCGGCCGAGGCCGAGCTCCTCGCAGAGCGGCTCGGGCACCGTGAGCCAGAAAGCGGTCGTGTGCATCTGGATGTCGGGCAAACGCACGTCGCCATACCCCGCGTTCTCGTGCGTGTAGAACTTGATCTTCTTGTACCCCACCACCTTCTCCACGATGCTCACCTCGCCGAAAGAAGCGGTCGCCCGGCCGAGCGAGGCGGTCGCGCCCTCGTCGAGGATGCTCACCTTGCGGTGGGTGAGCGCGGTCGTGAAATAGTCGGGGACGACCTTCGTCACGAAGGCCTTGTGGTTCTCGTAATCGAGCCGCTCGACCTGGTACTGCTCGCCGTCGTGCTGGTAGATGGCCTGCTCATGGAGCATCGTCGGCGCAGCGCGCCAGTCGAGCTCCGCGAGCGTCTTGCCATGCGCCTTGTCGATGATGACGAAGTTGTCCCAGCCCACCGAGCGCAGGCTCACGTGGTTCGCCGGATAGGCGTCGGTCGCCCAGTGAAACCGATCGTTCGATTCGTGGATGACCCCCTTGTCCTGGAGAAAGCGGAGCGCCGCGACGGTGTCGTCCGCCGGCATCGCCGCGTAGGACTCGCCCTTGAGGAACGGCAGCTCGAACGCCGCGCACTTGAGGTGCTGCACGAGGATCTCGGTGTTGTGCGGATCGATCCGGGCCGACTCGGCGCTGCGCTCGAGCAGGTAGCTCGGGTTCCTCGCGAGGTACTGGTCGAGCGCCGCGCTCGTCGCGCACAGGACGGCGATGCTCGTCTTGCCGCGCCGGCCCGCGCGGCCGAAGCGCTGCCACGTCTCCGCGACCGACCCGGGATAGCCCGCGCAGATCACCGCGTCGAGCTCGCCGACGTCGATGCCGAGCTCGAGCGCGTTCGTGGCCACGACGCAGAGGATCTCGCCGTCGCGTAGCCCCCGCTCGACCCGGCGGCGCGTCTCCGGGAGGTAGCCGCCGCGGTAGGCCATGATCGCGTCCTCCGCCCCGATCTCCTTGCCGACGCCCTCGCGCAGGTACTTCAGCATGATCTCGACCGAGTTGCGCGACTGGCCGAACACAAGCGTCGGCACGCGGGCCCGCGCGAGATCCCCGGCGAGGCGCACCGCGCTCTTCAGGGTGCTGGCGCGCACCCCGAGCTCCGCGTTCACCACGGGCGGGTTGTACAGGAAGAAGCGCCGCGGCCCGCGCGGGGCGCCGGACTCGTCGATGAGCTCGATCTCGTCCTCGGCGATGCCCAGGAGGCGCGCGGCGTGCGCCCGCGGGTTGCCGATGGTCGCCGTCGCGCAGAGGAACGTCGGGCTCGAGCCGTGGAAGGCGGCGACGCGGCGCAGCCGGGCGAGCACGTGGGCGACGTGCGAGCCGAACACGCCGCGGTAGGTGTGGAGCTCGTCCAGCACGACGTAGCGCAGGCGCTGGAACGTCCGCGCCCAGTGCGCGTGGTGCGGCAGGATCCCCGCGTGGAGCATGTCGGGGTTGGTCATGACGATGGGGCTGCGCTCGCGCGCCGCCCGACGCGCGTCGCCCGGCGTGTCCCCGTCGTAGACGATGGCCGGGATCGTGAGCCCGGCCTCGCGGATGAGCGCGTGCAGGCCGGCCTCCTGGTCCCGGGCGAGCGCCTTGGTCGGGTACAGGTAGATCGCGCTGCCGCCCTGGCCCGACGCGGCGCCCTCCGCCAGCGCGTCGAGCACCGGGAGATGGAAGCAGAGGCTCTTGCCGCTCGCCGTGGGCGTGGCGACGACCACGTGCCGCCCGGCCCGCGCCGGCTCTTCGGCCGCCCCCGCGCCGCGCGGCGCGCGGGCGGCCGTGAACGCCCGGGCCTGGTGGTCGTAGAGCCGGGAGATGCCGCGCCGCTCCAGCGCGCCGCGGAGCGCCGGCGAGAGCGCCTCGGGCATCGCCGCGGTGCGCGCCTCGGCCGGCGGCAGCTCGCGATCCGCGGCGAAACACGGGCGAACGTAGCCCGACGCAAGCCACGACGAGATGACCGTCTCGACGCCGGTCTCGATCTTCCAGGGGGGCGACGGCATGACCCCGGCATACTAAACAGATGCGCCGTGTCGCTCAACCGGATCGGGCGCCGAGGGGGGCGGTGGGTGGATCTGCGATGACCCGCTACGCCGGATCTCGGCAGGCGGCGCAGGGGAGGGGCGCAGGGGAGGGCGAGGACCGGCGCGGCAGGCGCGCGTACATCGGAGAGAGGAGCTCTCGTGTCCTCGAACGAGATCGGATGTCGGCGGCTCTCCCGCCGTCGAGGCGCTGCGCGCGAGGCACACCGAGGCGCCGGCGAATGGCTCGTTTGCGCGCAACGGCTGGGAAGCGCGGATACGGCGCGTGAGGCGATGTCTCAGCGTCTCGGGCCATCCTGCTGCACCGACGGACGGCGGGAGGCGCGCCTCGCGGGGGCGCTCAGGCGCGGCCCCAGGGCGGGCGGGCCTGGTGTGCCGGTTGCCTGAGGACGAGCCGGCCGGCGACGGAGATCCGGAGTCGAGGTCCACAACCGCTCTTTGACCCGCCTGCTCCGGGCGACCGCTCGTCCGGGGCTGGCCACGAGGTGTCGCACATGAGAAACGCAGTGATCTTGACGCTCCTCGGCGCGTCGGCGGCGGGGTGCGCCGCGCGCACGCCGCCGTTCAGCGAGCGGATCGTCGCGTCGGAGGCGATGATCCGGGCCGCCGAGGAGGTCGGCGCCGAGGAGGTCCCGCCGGCGGACATCCACCTGTGCCTCGCCAGGGAGCAGGTGGAGCGAGCGAGGCGGCTGTCGGCCGAGGGCGTGCGCGATCGGGCGCGGCGCATGCTGCTGCGCGCGCAGGCGGACGCGGAGCTCGCGCTCGCCCTCACGCGCGAGGCGCGGGCCCAGGCGCTCGCGCGTGAGGCGGTCGCGGAGGTCGGATCCATCCATCAGCGGCTCCCCTAGGGGCTCGCGGGAAGAGGCGCGAAACCATGCGATACAACCAGGGGATCGTGGTCATGCTGCTCCTCGGCGGCCTGCTCGGGTGCGCGAGCGCCCCGCTTCCGCCGAAGGAGCTCATCGGCGCGCGGAAGAGCTACGCGCGCGCCCGAGCGGGCGCGGCGGCGGAGCTCGCGCCCGCCGATCTGCAAGGCGCGCTCGAGGCGCTGGAGCGCGCGGAGCGCGCGTTCGCCGAGGGGAGGGGGCTCGCCGAGGCGAGGGATCTCGCGTACCTCGCGGAGCGCCGGGCGCAGCTGGCCGAGGCGCTCGGGCGCACGGCGGCCATGGAGCGGCAGCGCGGCGCGGCCCTCCAGGCGTACGCCGAGGTGCAGATCGCGCGGAGCAGGAAGCGGGCGCCGGCGATCGAGCCGGCAGAGCCGCGCAAACCGCAGGAGAAGGCGCCCGCGCAGGCGAGCGCTCAGGAGCGCTCGCTGATGATCCTGAACAGGCGGTGAACGGGCCCGGAGCCCGCCCGGCGTCGCGCCGCTCCGGGCCGTTTGCTCCGCGCTGCACCATCGCGTAGAAGCGAGGGTGATGTCCTCTGGCGCAGCGCAAGCGTCGCCCGCCTCACACGTTCCGGACGAGCTCCCCCGAGGCGAGCGCGCCTCGCTCGCCTTCGTGGCCGTCGTTGCGCTCGTCTCGTGCGCCGCCGATCTGGCGACGAAGGCGTGGGCGCACGCGCGGCTCGCCGGGTTCGACGCGAAGCGGTCGGGTCCGAAGATCGTCACGGTCATCCCGGACCACCTGGATTTCATCTTCGCGCAGAACCCCGGCGGCGCCTGGAGCTTCCTCCGCAGCCTCCCGGACGGCCTGCGGCGGCCGTTCTTCCTGTTCGTCTCGGCCGCGGCGATCGTCTTCATCGTCTCGATCTACCGGCGCGTCCACAAGGACCAGACCGCGATGAAGTGGGGGCTCGCGCTGGCGCTCGGCGGCGCGATGGGCAACCTTGTCGACCGGATCCGCTACGGCTGGGTCATCGACTTCATCGACGTGTACGTGACCCGCGGCGGCCAGGAGTTTCACTGGCCGACGTTCAACGTCGCCGACATCGCGATCGTCGCCGGCGTCATCCTGATGTCGACGGACATGATCGCCTCCGCCCGCAAGGCGAGCGCTCCCTCTCCCGACCCGAGCGGCGCTCCCGGCAGCCCGGCAGGCAGCGACGCCGCCGCTCCGCTATCGACGGAAGCGCCTCCGCCGGCGCCGCCGGCCGCCTGAAGGACCGAAGCAGGCAGCGCGACCGGAGCAGGCTGTGCGCGCGCACGCCGGGAGGCACGACATGAAAGACGCGCGAGACGGGCGATACGGCGCGCGCGGAGGGAAGCCTTTGCCGGAGCGCTCGGTTTGTCGTAGAGGAACGCGCTCCGCATGACTGAAGACGCGACGCCGCGAGATGCTGCCGTGAAGACCGAGGGTGCCGAGGCGGAGCCGGACCGCGCCGCGCCGGTGAAGGCGCCGGAAGACGAGCCGCTGGCCGCCGGCGAGCGCGACGACGCGGGGCGCGTCTCCTCGCCGGAGGGGGACGCCGACGATGTGGTCGCACCGGCGAAGCCCACCTACCGCCCGTCGTATGCGTTCCTGCTCGGCGTGTCGGCGGTCACGCTTGTGGCCGATCTCGGCACGAAGTGGTGGGCCAAGGACCGGCTGGAGCCGCGCGCGCTCACCGACCTCGCCGACCTCGCCGACCTCGCCGCCTCGCCCCGGCCGTTCGCGCTCCGGAAGATCGAGGTGATCAAGGATCACCTGAACCTGATCTACGCGAAGAACCACGGCGGGGCGTGGGGCATCCTGGGCGACGAGAGCGAGGCGATCCGCCGTCCCTTCTTCCTCGTGGTCTCGCTCGCCGCGATCGTCTTCATCGTCTCGCTGTACCGGAAGCTCCACCCCTCCCAGATCGCGCTCCGGTGGGGGCTGCCGCTCGTGCTCGGCGGCGCGCTCGGGAACCTCGTCGACCGGATCCGTTACGGGTACGTCATCGACTTCATCCAGGTTCGGTTCACGCCGACGTTCGTGTGGCCGACGTTCAACGTGGCCGACATCGCGATCGTCGTGGGCGTCGGGCTGATGGCGATCGACATGTTCTCTCCCCAGCGCCCCGAGCTCGCGAGGAAGCCCTCCGGCGCGACCTCCGGCGCGACCGGAGCGAAGGCGTCGGCGGGCTGACCATGCGGCCCGAGCTGTTCCGCCTGCTCGACGTCGCGTTCCCTGCCTACTTCCTGCTGCTGCTGACCGGCTTCCTCTTCGCGACAGCGATCGGCGCCCTCTGGGCGCGGCGGATCGGCGAGGATCCGGACGTGGTCGTCGATCTGGGGCTCGCCTGCCTGCTCGCGGGGGTCATCGGCGGCAGGCTCCTCCACGTTATCGCCGACGGATACTTCTGGGATTACGTGCACCTGTGCACGGATCCGTCGCTTGTCGACTGGAAGGTCGAGCAGGCGCTCTGCGTGCCGCGGTACCACGGCGTCTGGGACGCCGCGAAGGGGGTCTGCCACCCGACCGAGCGCGATTGCCTGGCGTGGGCGAAGTTCTGGGCCGGCGGCCTGACGTACTACGGCGGCTTCTTCGGCGCGTCGGCGGCGGCGTACTGGCTGCTCAAGCGCGATCGGTTCCCGTTCTGGAAGGCGGCGGACATGGCGGGCTTCGCCGTGCCGCTGGGCCTCGGGTTCGGCCGGATGGGCTGCCTGCTCGCCGGCTGCTGCTTCGGCCAGCGCACCGACGGGGCGTTCGGGCTCTCGTTCCCGCCGAACAGCCCCGCGAGCGAGGCGCAGTTCAAGCTGCACGAGCTCGTGAGCGCGCGCGTGCCGTCGCACCCGGTGCACCCGACGCAGATCTACGAGTCGGCCATGTCGTTCGCCATCGCGGCGATCTGCATGCTCTACGTGCACGGGCGGAAGCGGTACGACGGGCAGGTCTTCGCGACGTTCCTCGGCCTCTACGCGCTCGGGCGCTTCACGCTCGAGTTCGGGCGCGCCGACGATCGAGGGGGCCTCCTCGGCCTGTCCACGTCGCAGCTCATCGGGCTCGCGATGGCCGGCGCGGCGATCGCGATCCACGTGACACGGAGCCGGAAGACGGCGCCCGCGGCGCCTGCGCCCGCCGCCTGAGCTCCACGGTCCCGGCGGGGCGGGGGCCCACCGATGATGCGCCGGGCGCGCGGGGCGCGGGGCGCAGAGGACGGGGCGCGGTGCCGCGGCCAGGACGCCCAGAGCGCGGTGCCGCCGACGATGCGCCGAGGACGACGCGCGGTGCCGTGGACCCTGCGCCGGGCGCAGAGGACGACGCGCAGAGGCGGCGCAGCCAGCCTGAACCGCGCCGGCCCTCAGCCCTTGGAGACTTCCTTCTCCTTGCGCTTCTTGTACGCCTCGCGCTGGGCGTCCGTCGGCGGCTTACCGAAGACGTACGCGAGGCCGATCGACACCACGTAGAGGATGCACATCGGCACGGCCATGACGAGCTGGCTGGTGATGTCGGGCGGCGTCAGGATGGCGGCCAGCACGAAGGCGGCGAACACGAACCAGCGGCCGAACAGGATGAGCTGCAGGTAGTTGATGACGCCCGCGAGGGAGAGAAACAGCACGATGAGCGGGATCTCGAAGATGATCCCGAAGCCGAGCAGGAGCTGGGCGACGAAGTCGAGATAGTCGCCCATCATCACGGTCGGTGTGATCGTCACCCCGCCGCTGCCGACCGTGCCGGCCATGCTGAGGAAGTAGCCGAACGAGATCGGAAAGGCCGCGCGCCAGCCGAACAGGCCGCCGCCCACGAACAGGATCGTCGAGAACAGGACGAAGGGGATGACGTAGCGCTTCTCGCGGGCGTAGAGGCCCGGCGCGACGAACGACCACAGCTGGTAGAAGATGAACGGCGAGGCCAGCGCCGCGCCGCCGAGCATCGACAGCTTGAAGTAAGCAATAAACGCGGCCGCGGGCGCGCCGAAGTGGAGCGAGGGGTCGCCCGGCAGGCTCTGCTCCCGCCACGCCTGCACGAACGGGATGGTCAGGAAGTGCAGGAGCTGCTCGCGCACCTCCCACCCCACGAAGCAGGCCGCGAAGAAGACGAGGATGCTCCGGACGAGCCGCTTGCGCAGCTCGTCGAGGTGCTCCCAGAACGACATCGGCTTGTCTTCGGTGGCATCCTCAACGGCCGCGGCGGCAGCGCCGGCCGCGGCGGCAGCGCCGGTCGCGGCGGCAGCGCCGGTCGCGGCGGCAGCGCCGGTCGCGGCGGCAGCGCCGGTCGCGGCGGCAGCGCCGGTCGCGGCGGCCGTCTCCGGGGAATCGCTCTTCGCCGCCACCTGCTCCTGGCTCATGACGCCGCTCCGTTCCCCGTCGCCGCGCCTGCCGTGGCCGCGGGCACCGGCGATGCCGTGGGCCCTTCCGTGATCGCCGCGTCTGCCGTGGCCGCGGGCACCGGCGGTGCCGTGGGCCCTTCCGTGATCGCCGCGCCTGCCGTGGCCGCGGGCTCTGCCGCGCTCGCCGCGACCGCTCCGCTCGCGCCCTCCGCCGCGGCCGCCAGCCTGGGCGAGGCGTCGATCTCGGATTCGTAGGCGTCGCAGCCGAGGACCGGGTACTCGCGCTCGCGGAGCGGCTGCACGTTCGGCGGGGGCTGCGGGGGCTCGGGCTCCGGTGGCCTGATGCGCGGCGTCGCCGAGACGACCGTGCCGACGGTGGCGGCGTCCATCACGGGCTTCACAAACGTCTCGATCACGTTCACCCGCGACAGGGCGCGGAGCTCGCGGATGTCGCGCTCCAGCCCCTCCTGGCGGATCAGATCGTCGATGCCGCTCTGCGACCGGAGCTCCGTGGTCATCCGGCGAACCTTGGTGATCCAGCTGCCCGCCGTCCGCATCATCGCAGGCAACCGTCGTGGGCCGACCACGATGATGCCCACGATGACGAGCACCATCATCTCGCCGAAGCTGAAGCCGAACACGGGCGCAAGCTAGCGCGCACCGGAGCGGGGATCCATAGCGACCCTCACACAGGCCGCGGGGGCGCGCTCGGCCCGACCGCGGCAGCACCCGGCGCCGCTCCGGGCAGGGGCGACGCCCGGCGGCCGCCTGGTCGCTGCGCCTCCGCCGGCGGCCGCGCGAGCTGCCCGCAGGCCGCGCCGACGTCGCCGCCGCCGGAGTAACGCACGATCGAGCCGACCCCGGCGGCGGAGAGGACCGCGCGGAACGCCTGGAGCCGCGCCGAGCGCAAGAACGGATCGGCCGCCGCGCCGCTGTCCTCGACGCCGCCGGGCAAGGGCAGGGGAGCGTCGGCCGGGCCGATCGCGTTGTAGGGGATCAGGCTGAGCCGAGGGAAGATCCCGTGCTGCGCGGCGAAGCCGCGGGCGAGCGCGGCCAGGCTCGCGGCGTCCTCGTCCGTGTCGTTCTGGCCCGCGAGCAGCGTGTACGCCCACATCGGCGCGTGCCCGGTCGCGCGCGCGTGCTCGCCCGCGGCGGCGAGGACCTCGTCGAGCGGGTGCGCGCCGTCGATCGGCATGAGCTGGCGCCGCCTGCCGGGCCGCACCGAGCCGAGCGAGAGGCCGAGCCGGACGCCGGGGACCTCGGCCGCGAGCCGCCGGATGCCCGACGGGAGCCCCGCCGTGCACACCGTGATGTTGCGCATGTCGATGGCCTGCGCGCTCGGCTCCGAGAGCACCCGGATCGCCTGGATGACGCGGTCGGCGTTGGCGAGCGGCTCGCCCATGCCCTGGAACAGCACGCCGTGCACGCGCGCGCCGCCGCCCGCGCGCTCGGTGGTCGCGCCGAGATCGCGGCGGATGAGCCGCACCTGCTCGACGATCTCCCAGGCCTCGAGGTTGCGCGTGAGGCCCATGCGCCCGGTGGCGCAGAAGGCGCAGGCGAGCGCGCAGCCGACCTGCGAGCTCACGCACGCCGAGTACCGGCCCGGCCGCTCGAGCGGGATGCGCACCGACTCGATCATCGCGCCGTCCTCCAGACGGAACGCGTACTTCACGAACGGATCCTCGGCGCTCGCGCGCCGCTCCACCAGCGCGAGCGTCCGGATCTCGCCCGCCGCGCGCGCCGCCTCGAGCGCGACGCGCCGGACGGTCGCGGGCGCGCGCGCGGGCAGCTCCCCGAGGCGGTGCGCCAGCGAGACGATGCGGCGCGCGTCGGTGAGATCGATGCCGCACGCGGCGGCGAGCTCGTCCGGGAGCACGGCCTGGAGCGCGAGGCGAGGGCGACGTTCGTCCGAGGTGCTTTTGGGGCGGAGATCCACGGCGGATACCGACTAGCGCGCCAGGGGGGCCCAGTCTACGGTCGCCCGCGCATGCTTCGCCCGATCCGCTGGATGTGGCGCGGTATCGCGCCTCTGCTCGCGGCGGGGCTCGCCCTGGCGCCGGCCGGCGCGGCGCAGGCGTCGCCGGAGGACGTGCTCGGCTTCGGCGCGCGCGCGAGCGCCATGGGCGCGACCGGCGCCGCGGTCGCGGAGGGCTACGAGGCCGTCTACGCGAACCCGGCGCTCCTGTCGCTGTCGCGCGAGCGCCGGCTCACGCTGGGGCTCGCGGGCGCGATCTTCGACCTCCGCGCGGGCGGCCGGCGGCTCTCGTACGCGCCGCTGCGCGGCAGCTTGATCGGCGCCACGGTGCCGATCCCGTTCGGCGGCGCGCTCGCGGACCGCGTGACGATCGGCCTCGGCTTCTTCGCGCCGTTCGACGTGGTCGTCCGCGGGCGGATCCTCTACCCGGAGACGCCGCAGTTCCCGATCGCGGACCGCACCCAGTCGGTCGCGGTGCAGGCGGCGCTCGGCGCGGCGCTCGGGCGCGGCGTCCAGGTGGGCGCCGGCTTCGCCGCGCTGGCGGCGCTCTCCGGCTCGGTGACGGTGGCGACCGACGCGTCCGGCCGCGTGGGCACGCTCGTCGAGGACACGCTCGTCGCGAGCTACGGGCCGATCCTCGGCGCGAGCTACGACATCGGCGCGTACCGCGTCGGGGCCACGTTCCGCGGCGAGCTCGTCGGGCGCTTCCACGTCGTCATCCACGCCGACGATCTCGGGGGGATCGCCGTGCCGCCGCTCCACATCGCGGGGATCGCGCAGTACGATCCGGCGCAAGTCGCGCTCGAGGTGGCGCGCGTGAAGGGCCCCTGGAAGGTGGCGATCGGCGCGACGTACAAGCGCTGGTCGGACTACCCCGGCCCTGTCGAGGCGACGGTGCGCTGCCCGGAGGTCGATCCCGGTACGGGCGAGCCGTTCACCGGCTCCTGCACGGCGCCGGCGCCCGCGGACCCGGGGTACTCGGACACGGTCGTGCCGCGCGTCGGCGTGGAGCGCAGCCTCGCGCTGCGGCCGGGGGCCACGGCGCACGCGCGCGGCGGCGCCTACGTGGAGCCGTCGCCCGCGCCCGAGCAGACGGGCGCGTCGAACCTCTACGACAACGCGCGCGTCGCCCTCTCGCTCGGCTACGGGCTCGCGCTCGCCGCGCCGCTGCCGCGGCTGACGCTGGACCTGTTCGCCGAGGTCCAGGTGCTCCTGCCGCGCGCGCACCAGAAGCGCGGCGAGCAGGCCGCGGGCGGCGGGGACGGCGGCGACCGCGCGGTGCGCACGCGGGGCGTCCTCGTCGCGGGCGGGACGACGCTCGGGGTGGCGTTCTGATGCGCCGGCTCTCCTGCGCCGCCGCCTCGCTGCTGGCGCTCCTCGCCGCCGGGCGAGCGCGCGCGCACGCGCCCGACACGTACGGCTTCGGCTCGCGCGGCGCCTCGATGGGCGGCGCGCTCGCGGCCGACGCGACCGATTTCTCGGCGAGCTACTACAACCCGGCGGGCCTCGTCGGCGCGACGGGGCTCGGCCTCTCGATCGGCTACGGTCACGCGTCGAACCGCCTGCGGTTCAACGATCGCGGCAGCGGGGTGCGCGACGTCCACGGGCTCTCGGGCGGCCTCGTCGTGCCGGGCGAGGTGCTCGGCGTCCCGTTCGCGTTCGGCCTGGCGACGTTCCTGCCGGACGACGGGCTGTCGCGGATCAAGGCGATCCGCCAGGAGACGCCGCGCTGGGAGCTCTACGACGACCGGCTCTCGATCCTGTTCCTCGCCGCGAACATCGCGGTGCGCCCGCTCCCGTTCCTGGAGCTCGGCGGCGGCGTCGCGTTCCTGGCCTCGACGCGGGGCCGCTTCTCGGTGACGGGCCGCGCCGACGCGCTCTCTCCCCACGACTCCGCGCTCCGCCACGAGGTGGACGCCGACCTCACGTCGATCCGCTACCCGCAGCTCGGCGCCCGGGTGCGCGCCGGAGATCTCGGCTTCGTCGGGGTCGTCTACCGCGGGGAGGCGAAGCTCCCGCTGTCGATCGACGCGCGGCTGCGAGGGATCGTCGACTTCGCGGGCATCGAGGTGCCGCTCCTCTACGAGCTCGAGTCGCGCACCGTCGACGCGTTCCTGCCGCAGCAGGTCGTCGTGGGGGCGAGCTTCCAGCGGATCGAGGGCCTGCGCGTGAACCTCGACGTCACGTGGGTGAACTGGTCGGCCTACGAGAGCCCGGTGGCGAGGACGCGGGCGCACCTCGAGGCGGCGCCGCCCCCGGACCTGCCGCTCGATCTGCCCGACGAGCCGAGGCCCACGTCCGTGGTGCCGCTCCGGTTCGCGGATCGGCTCGTGCCGCGGCTGGGCGTCGAGTACGTGCTCGTCGCGGCGGGGGGCTTGCGCAAGGTGGCCGGGCAGGGCGCGCAGGGGGGAGCGCGCCGCGCGGTCGAGATCCCGCTCCGCGCGGGGTACGTCTACGAGCGCTCGCCGGTCCCGCCGCAGCGGGGCGTGACGAACTACGTCGATGCGGATCGGCACACGATGTCGCTGGGCGCGGGCGCCGTCCTGAATCGCCCGCTGGAGGAGCTGCCGGGGTCGCTCCGGATCGACCTCCACGGGCAGCTGTCGGTGCTGCCGGAGGTGATCGTGGAGAAGGATAACCCGGCGGATTTCGTGGGCGATTACCGCGCGGGCGGGACGATGGTGAACCTCGGGGCGACGGTGACGGCCGCGTTCTGAGGTGGAGCTTGCCGCCTGCGTCTACCGGTGATCGCGACGCGCGCTAGCATCCGCCGCCATGCATGGGCCTCCTCACCCGCTCGTCCGCCGTTCGACCGCGGTCCCCGCGCTCTTGCTGTCGTGCGTGTCGCTCGCCGCGTCCTGCGCGACGCTGCCGTCGGACAGCGACGAGGGCAGCTTGCCGAGCGCCCTCGCCGGGCCGTTCCGGGCGATCGATCAGGAAGAGCTGGGCAACTCCAGGGCAGCCCCGCACGTGATGAACGACGACGAGCGCTTCGCGCGCGACGCGTCCGTTGTCGATCTCGACGGCGACCCCTCCACGCTCGCGGCCGCCGGCTTCTTCGCCGCCACGCTCCGCCCCGAGGACGCCCCGCCGGACCCGCTGGCCCCGCCGAACGCGATCGTCCGCCACGACGCCGCGGACGGCCGCTCGTTCGGGCGAGCGGCCGTGACGGTCCTCACGCCGGAGCTGCCCTGGGAAGGCGGCGTGGCGGCGGCCCCTTCGGCGCTCCTCGTGGGCGGCGAGATCTGGCTCTACTACGCGGCGGAAGGCGGCATCGGCCTCGCGCGCAGCGCCGACGGGGTCGCCTTCGCGCGTGCGCCATCGCCCGTGCTCGCGCCGCTCGCGTCCGGCGACGGCGGCTGGGAGCGCGGCGCCGTCCCCGGCAGCCCCGGCGTGGTCCGCCTGCCCGACGGCTCGCTCCGGATGTTCTACGTCGTCGCGGGCGACGGCGACGCCTCGTTCGTGGGCGAGGCGCGCAGCGACGACGGCCTCGCCTGGGAGCGCGTCGGCGACGGCCCCGCGCTCGCGCCGGCGCCCCGGCCGGCGCGAGCGCGGGCCGGCGCGCCGGTGAGCGAGGACGAGCCCTTCGACAGCGCCGCCGTCTTTGACCCCGCCCCGGTGCTCGCCGTCTCGGCCTCGGGCCGCCCGAGCCTGCGCGTCTACTACGCGGGCCGCGACAGCGCGGGGCGATCCGCGATCGGCCTCGCGGCCCGCTTCGGTCCCGACGGACCGCTCCAGCGCGCGGCGGCGCCGGTGTTCGGCGCGTCGTCCGCGCTCGCGCCGCGCGCGCCCTGCGTGGCCGCCTACCCCGGGTTCTCGCTGCTGTTCGTCACGCAGGCGGCCGGGGCGGGCGACGGCCAGCGCTACCCCGCGGTCGCCGCCGGCGTCGCGCCGGCCGACGCGTCGCTCCCGCCGCCCGGGCCGTGAGCGCGCTCGGGCCGCCGGCCCGCCGCGCCGCCCGTCGCGCCGCAGTTGACGCCGTGGGCCCCGGCACAACGACCTCCGCGTCGACACCATCGTTCGACGCACGCACGACGCAATCGCCAGCGCACCGGCCGATCGAGCCCGTGCTCGACGAGGCCCACGGAGGAATCATGTCCATCGCCAGAGTGGGTGAGCCCGCCCCCGAGTTCACGCTCCCCGCGTTCGATCCCGCCGCCCCGAACCGCAGCGATCTCTCGATCTCCCTGTCGGATCACAGCGGCCGGTGGCTCCTGTTCTTCTTCTATCCGATGGACTTCACCTTCGTCTGTCCGACCGAGATCCTCGCGCTGGCCGACCGGCGAGCCGATTTCGATCAGCTCGGCGCGAGCCTCCTCGGCTGCTCGACCGACACGATCTACACCCACCGGGCCTGGGCGATGATGCCCCGGGAGCAGAACGGCATCGCGGGCGTGAACTACCCGATCGCCGCCGACCACTCGGGCGAGGTGGCGCGCAAGTACGGCGTCCTCATCGAGGGCGTCCACGCGGCGCTGCGCGGGCTCTTCATCATCGATCCCAAGGGCCTGCTCCAGTACGCCGTGATCCACTCGCTCAACATCGGCCGCTCGACCGACGAGACGCTCCGTGTGCTCGCGGCGCTCCAGACCGGCGGCCTGTGCCCGTCCGACTGGAAGCCGGGCAAGGACACGATCGAGATCGCGGCGGAGCGGCGCCGTGCTGCCTAGCGGCGCGCCGATGCCCTCGTTCGAGGGCGCGACGCGCTGGTTGCACGGCGAGCCCACGCCCGCGTCGCTGAAGGGCGCGCCGGCCGTCGTGCATTTCTGGGCGGTGTCGTGCTCGCTCTGCAAGGACAACCTGCCCACCCTGCGCGCGTGGAAGGAGAAGTACGGGCCCCGCGGCGTCCGCTTCGTCTCGGTCCACATGCCGCGCCAGGAGTCCGACACGCGCGTCGATCAGGTGGAGGCCGTCGTGGAGGAGACCGGCATGGACGAGCCGGTCGCCATCGACAACGCGCACGCGATCGGCGACCGCTTCCAGACGGGCGGCCTCTGGCCCGCGTACTTCCTGTTCGACGGCGAGGGGAAGCTGAGGGCGCGATCCGCGGGCGCCGCAGGGCTGTCGCACTTGGAGCGCACGCTCGCGCAGCTCACGGCCGGGTAGGGCGGCTGAGCGGCCCGGCCGGACGCGCGACAAGCGCCGGCCCGGCGCGGCTCGCCAGGTCGAGGGCCACCCGGCTCTCCGGGAGCTCGTCGACGCGTGGCATGGAATAGGTCTGGATGCTGGGGATGGCCATGGTTGTTCCTCTCTCACGTGATCCGCGTTTCATCTCGGCGGCTCGGGCGAGGCGCGAGAGGCGTGGTCGCCGCGCTGCCCCTGCCCGCGCCGCGCTTCAGCGTTGGGCGCCCTGCGCGAGCCGGCCTTCGATCCACTGGCGGAGCGCCTTCTTGTCCACCTTGCCGACGCTCGTCGTGGGGAGCGCGTCGAGCCACTCGATGCGATCGGGCACCTTGTACTGAGCGACGCCGCGCTCGCGCAGGAAGGCGTTGATCTCGCGCGCGGCCGGCGGCTGCCCGCGGGGCACGAGGAACGCGCACGATCGCTCGCCGAGGCGCTCGTCCGGCATGGCGACGAGCGCCGCGTCGCGCACCGCCGGGTGGGCGAGGACGTGGTTCTCGACCTCCTCGGCCGCGATCTTCTCGCCGCCGCGGTTGATCTGATCCTTGGCGCGGCCCTCGACGACCAGGTAGCCCGCCGGCGTCCGCCGCACGAATAGGTACGTCGTCACATCCCGCTCCGATGGGCTTCGAGAGCCGCGTGGGCTCGATTCATCGGGCTCTGGACGTGAAGTCGCGGGCCGCTGCTCAACCGATTATATGATAACGAAAATCAGTTTCAAGTGACTCATGACACGTTGATTGACAACTGTCAAGGATTCGTGGTGCTGGTCCGGGGTGCCCTCTCCGTGGCCTGCCGACGGGCTGCGCTGGGCGGGCGCTTCTGTGCGGGCGCTTCTGTGTTGACATTTCATGAGGAGTCTGGCAGGAGTCGCCCCGCCATCGGTGCTCGCCCGGCCATGCCTGGCGAGCTGAAAAGGGAACCCGGTGTGAATCCGGGACTGCCCCCGCAGCGGTGAACGGGAACGACCATCACCATCAAGCACTGGGCCAAGCGCATGAGCGGCCTGGGAAGCGGTGATCAGTAGGAAAGCGACCGGCGACGGCCGCGGCGCCCGTGAGTCCGAAGACCTGCCGAGGTGCGCGTGCCGGTGCTCCGGCGCGCGCTGACCTGAGCCTTCGAGGGGAAGGCGCGCAGGCTCTGGACCACCCCGCTCACGCGCGGTGCCGTAGCCCGTCACGCAGCCCCCTCGCCTGGCTCTCACCCGAGCAGTGCTGGGTCGACGCGGGCAGGCGGGCGTGAATGGTTCATCCATCGGATCGTGTGGCGCGTCGTCGCTGGAGCGACGGCGCAGGGTGCTGGCTCGTGCTCGCGGCCGGCGGCGCCGTGGCGGTCGCGCCGGCCGCCCTCGCGGAGGAGCTGCGCAGGTCAGGGGGCGATCCGGGCGGCGATCGCGCTGCCGCAGCGCCGGCGCCGCTGGAGGTGCGCGTCGAGGGGGAGCGCGCGCTCGCGCCCGCGCCGCCCCGGGACAGGTCCGTCGCGGGATCCGTGCTGCGCCGTGATCGCCTCGGCGGCGCGGGGCTCGAAGCCGCGGACGTGCTCCGCACGCAGCCGGGCGTCCAGGTGACCGAGTCGGGCGGCTTCGGCGGACCGGCGACCGCCGCGATCCGGGGCGCGACCGCCGCGCAGACGCCCGTGTACCTCGCCGGTGTCCGCCTGAACGACGACGTCGCGGGGACGGCGGATCTCTCGCTCGTGCCCCTCTGGCTCATCGAGCGTGTCGAGATCTACCGCGGCAACGCCCCCATCGAGGCCGATCGCCTCGGGCCGGGCGGCGCGATCTTCTTCGAGCCTCGGCGGCCTTCCCGGACGATGGCCGGCGCGGGCGCGATGACAGGCTCGTTCGGCGCCTGGCGCGGGTGGGCCTTCGCCGGCGTCAGCGCGGGCCCGGTGAGCTCGATCGTCGGGGTGAGCGCGGAGGCCGCGACGAACCGCTACGCGTTCGTCGACGATCGCGGGACGCTCTTCGACGCGAGCGACGACACCGTCCAGCGCCGGCAGAACGCCGACGTGTGCATGATCGACGCATGGGCGCTCGCGCGCGTCGATCTCGGCCGCGGCGCGATCGTCGACGTGATCGCGAACGGCACAGGCCGCGAGCAGGGCGTGCCGCGGCTCGCGCTCCTGCCGTCCCGGAGGGCGCGGGGGGAATCCCGGCGCGCGCTCGCGTCCGTCGTGGCGCGGGTCCCGTTCGGAGGCGAGGCGGAGCACACGCTCGAGGCGCGCACCTCGTTCATCGAGGCGCGCTCCGAGATCCACGATCCCCTCCTCGAGCTCGCGATCCACGCGCGCGAGCTCCGCATCGCCGGCCGCCGCCTGGAGCAGACGCTGGGGGCGACGCTCTACTTCTCCGATCGCCTCCGGGTGCGACCCATGCTCTCCGTCGCGCGCGAGGGCATCTCGCGCGAGCCGGGCGACATCCCGCTCGCCCGCGCTGGGCGCTCGTTCGCGCGCGCCGCCGCCGGCGCGGAGGTGCGCCTCGGCGAGGGGCTCGCGCTGCACGCCCTCGCGAGCGGGGAGTGCCACGCCACCGGCGCAGCACCGGAGCGCCCTTGCGATGTGCTCGCGCCGACCGGGCGTGTCGGGGTGGAGGCGGGGAGCGACCGGCTCCGCGTCCTCGCGACCGTCGGCCACTACCTCCGCGTCCCGACGCTCGGCGAGGTGTACGGCGTCTCGGGCGTCGTCCACGGCAACGCGGCGCTCGAGCCGGAGTCCGGCGTCACGATCGAGGCCGGGGTCCGGGCGCAGACGCGGCGCGGCGCGGCGCTGCGCGGCGCCTACGTCGACGCGTTCGTGTTCGGACGCGCCGCCTCCGGGCTCATCGCGTACGCGCGCACGGGCCAGGGCTACGTGGCCCCCTACAACGTCGGCCGCGCCCGCGTCCTGGGCGCCGAGATCCTGACGGGGGTCGAGATCACCGCGTTCCTCCGCGCCGAGGTCGCGGCGACGCTCCTCGAGCCGCGGGACACGACCCCGGAGCGGACGATCGCCAACGACGTCCTCCCGTTCCGCTCCCGGCTCGTCGTCGCGCCGCGCCTCCACGCCGCGTGGAAGCCCGCGGGCGGCGCCGTGTTCTCGGGCGCCTCCGGCGAGCTCCGGGCCGTGTACCAGTCGAGCCGATACGCCGACCCCGCCGGCCTCGGCGTGATCGCGGAGCAAGCGACCGTCGACCTCGAGGCGGAGACGACGTGGCTCGGAGGTCACCTCGCGGCGAGAGCTCGCCTGGCGAACCTCCTCGACGGGCGGCGCACGGACGTCGTCGGGTATCCGCTCCCGGGACGGAGCGTGTTTTTCACACTGGAGTCCACATGGTGAAGCTCAGCCTCTTCGCGGTCGCCGCCTCGATCCCGCTCCTCGGGTGCAACGTGGAGCCGCCGCCGCCGTCGACGGGCGGCGTTCCAGACGGCCGTGGAGGCGATCCGGGCGCGCCGCGCGCGTGCGAGCGCGGCGTCGTCATCGTGACGAGCGACTACCAGTCGACGAACATCGTTGTGTCGAGGCTCGACGGGACCACCCTCTCGCCCTCGTTCGTGTCGAGCGGCGCGGCGAAGCCGGGGCTCAGCCTCGCGCTGTCCGGCGACGTGGACGTCCCGGCGACGGCGCCGCCGTCCGGCCGCGTCGTCCTGATCGATCGGTACGGCACGAACGTGCTCACCTGGATGGATCTCGAGACCGCCGAGGTCATCGCGCAGCTCCCGGTCGGGCAGGGGTTCGAGTCCAACCCGCATGACTACATCGAGGTGGACGCGGATCGCGCGCTCGTCTCGCGCTTCGGGAGCAACCCGACCCCGGGCGCCGAGCCCTTCGACGAGGGCGGCGATCTCCTCGTCCTCGACACGGCGAAGTACTCCATCGAGGGGCGCATCGCCCTGCCGGAGGAGAGAGCGGGGCTCCTGCCGCGCCCGTCGGAGATGACGCGCGTCGGCGACGACGTTGTCGTGTCGCTCGGCCGGCTCGCGGCGGACTTCTCGGACGTGGGGGAGGGGCGCTTCGTGGGCGTCTCGCCGGAGCAGCGCGCCGTCGCGTGGACGGTCGACATCCAGGGGCTCTACGGCTGCGGCCGCGTCGCCGTGTCGCCCTCGGGCGAGCGGCTGGCCGTCGCCTGCTCGAGCCGCTTCGACGCGGACACGATGCAATTCGATCCGGCGACGAGCGACATCGTGATCTACGACGCCCGCTCCGCCCCTCCCCGCGAGCTCAAGCGGCTCGGCGTCGCCAGGGCGCTGGACGCCGGGGTCCAGCGCTCGCTCGCCTTCGCGTCCGAGGACGTCCTCCTCGCGATGGCTTACGGGGGCAACGCGTCCGCCGGCGACAGGGTCTTCTCGGTGAACGTCGCCACGGGCGATGTCACGCCGCTCGGCGAGGCGGCCCAGCCCTTCGCCTTCGGCGGCGTGCATTGCTCGCCTGGATGCGGCGACGTCTGCCTGCTGAGCGACGCGGAGAGGAACACGCTCCGGCGCTGGAAGGTGACGGCGAACGGGGCGCTCGATCCGCTGGAGGACATGACCGTCGACACCGCGATCGGGCTCCCGCCGCGATCCATCGGGGGGCTCTGATGCGCCGCTTCAGCGGGCGAGGGGGGGTGACATGACCGTGCAAGGAATCGACATCGAGCACGCCGCGAGCGCGCCCGAGGCGCCGGCGGCGCGGCGTCCTGGAGGCCGCGTGCTCCTCGTGTACGCCGTCTTGCTCGCCGCGCTCGCGATGGTCGCCGCGGCCTCGCTTGCGCTCGGCACGGCGAGCCTCTCCGATACGAGCCTCCGGGCGACCCTGCTGACCCTGCGCGCCGCGCGCCTCGGGGCGGCGCTCCTCGTCGGCGCCGCGCTCGCCGTCGGGGGCGTCGTGGTGCAGGGCCTCTTCCGGAACCCGCTCGCCGATCCGTCGGTGCTCGGCACGACCGCGGGCGCGGTGCTCGGCGGCAAGGTCGCCCTCCTCGTCATGGAGCTCGCGGTCGCCGAGCGCTGGATCCGCGGGTTACCCCCCGATCTTGTGCTCCCGGCCGGCTGCCTCGCCGGCGCTGTCGTCAGCCTGGGGCTCGTGCTCGTGCTGGTGCGCGCGCCTGGGGATCTCCTGAGCATCCTCCTCGTCGGCTTCCTCCTCTCCTCGCTGTTCCTCAGCCTGGGGAGCCTCGCCACGAGCCTCGCGCAGGAGCGGTGGGAGCTCGGCCGCGCCGTCGTCGCCTTCGCGCTCGGCGGCCTGTCGGGCGCGAGCCCGCGACACGTCGCCCTGGCCGCGCCGCTCGTGCTCACCGGCGTCGTCGCCGCGTGGTTCTGGGGCAAGCCCCTCGATCTGCTCCTCTCCGGTGAGGAGGAGGCGACGTCGCTCGGCGTGGACGTTCCCCTGGTGCGCCGCTTCTGCATCCTCTGGATCGCGGTGCTCACCGCCGGCGCTGTCGCGCTCGGCGGCAACGTCGCCTTCGTCGGGCTGCTCGTGCCGCACGCGCTGCGGCCGTTCCTGGGCGTCGACCACCGGCGGCTGATCCCCATCGCGGCGCTGGGCGGCGCGGTCTTCGTCGCCTCGTGCGATCTCGTCGCGCGCCTCCTGCCCGCGCGCGGGGAGGTGCCGCTCGGCGTCATCACAGGGCTCATCGGCGCGCCGGTCTTCCTTGTGCTGCTCGCGCGCTCGCAGCGGGAGGCGGAGCGTGCCTGAGGCCATCGGCGTGTCCGGGCTGCGCGTCCGACGCGGAGGGCGCGTGGTCGTCGACGACGTGTCCTTCACGGCCCCCTTCGGCGGCGTGCTCGCCGTGCTCGGCCCGAACGGGGCGGGCAAGTCCTCGCTCCTCAAGGCGCTCGCCGGCGTCGTGCCCTTCGAGGGGGACATCCGGCTGAGCGGGCGCCGCGCGCGCGGGCTCCGCGCGGACGAGCGAGCGCGCCTCGCCGCGTACGTCCCGCAGCAGTCCGAGCTCCGCTCGCCGCTCACGGTCGCGAGCGTCGTGGCGCAGGGCCGCTATGCGCACCACATCGGACGCGTGCGCGCCGCCTCGGCCGACGAGGACGCCGTCGCGCGCGCCTTGCGCCTGACCGACACCGCGCCGCTCGCCTCCCGCTCGTTCCCCGCGCTGTCGCACGGCGAGCGGCAGCGCGTGCTCCTCGCGCGGGCGATCGCGACGGAGGCCCGCATCCTCCTGCTCGACGAGCCCACCTCGGCGCTCGACGTCGGGCACGCCCTTCGCCTCTACGCGCTGCTCCGGCGTCTCGCGGCCGACGGATACTGCGTCGTCGTGGTGCTCCACCCCCTCGCGGAGGCGCTCGACTGGACCGACGCCGCCGTGCTCATGGACCGTGGCCGGATACGGCAGCAGGGAGAGACGCGGGACGTCATCCGCCCGGGCGCCGTGGAGTCGATCTACGACGTGCGGCTCGTTCCGGGCGGCGCGCTCGGCTTCCGCCTGCCCATCGATCCGGACGCCCTCGGCGGGGGAGCGCCGTCATGAGCGCCGTCGCCTGGATGAACTACGGCGCGCTCGCCGGCGCGCTCGCCCTGTCGGCGGCCGCGGCCGCGCTGCCGCGCTCCTCCGACCCGCGGTCGCCGTCCGGACCGCAGCACACCGCCGCGCGCGCGCCCGGCGGCGTCGCGGCGAAGGAGAACCCGGCCGCGCTCGAAGATCATGCGGGAGCCGCCGTGGCGCTCCTCGATTTCCGCAGGATCGCGTCGGCGAGCTCGGTGGCGGACGCGCTGCTCGTGGAGCTCTGCGAGCCCGATCGCATCGTCGCGTTCACCGGGTACGGCGCGCGCCGCTCGCCGCGCGGCTACCGGTACGCCGGCAAGGCCCGCGTCGAGGACATCGCCGACATCGAGGCGCTCCTCGCGTTGCGACCGGATCTCATCCTCCTCAACGGTTACGGTGACCCCCGCCCGATCGCGCGCCTGCGCGAGGCAGGCCTGACCGTCTACGACCTCGGCCCCATGCGCGGGCTCGCCGCCCTCGTCCGCAACGCGCACGAGATCGCCGCGCTGGTCGGCCACCCCGAGCGCGGCCGGCGGTTCGCGACGGCCCTCGCGCACGGCATGGCCGCGGTGGCCGCCGATATCCAGCCTCCGCAGCGCCGTCGCGGCATGTACCTGAGCGGCTACGGCGGCCGCCTCTTCGGAGGCACGGCGGGCACGAGCTACCACGACGTGCTCGCCTCGGCGGGGCTGGTCGACGCGGCCGCGAGCGCGCACCGCGACTGGCCGGAGTACACGCCGGAGCAGATCCTGACGCTCGACCCCGATGTCCTTGTGACGAACGCCGGAATGCGAAGGGTCCTGTGCGGACAGGCGGGTCTCGATCGGCTCCGCGCCTGCAGCGCGGCCGGCGGCGTCGTCGAGCTCGACGACGCGCTCCTCGGCGATCCGGGGCCGGCCATGCTCGACGCCGCCCGGATCGTTCGAGCGGCCGTCTATGGCGCTCCCCCTGCGCTCGGGGGCGGCGAGTAGCTCGTGTGCAACCCTGCCACCCTGGAGATCGGACAAGACAAGATGAGTGATGACGTGGCTGAACGCTCGACCGAGCGCAATCTCGACGGAACGACGACGGAGTACTTCGATGTCCCGCCGGCGGAAGAGGCGTATCGTGAGCTGGTGAGGGTCCTGTTCGAGGACCACTGGAGCGCCATCGATTTCGGCCCGTGCCTCCAGGGCGCCGTGTTCGAGCTCCGGTTCGCGAGCAAGCCCCGGGTCGGTTACCTCGACGGCTACTTGACGATCGGGCCGGACGAGCCCGGCGCATGGCACTTTCACCTCTGCGTCGGAGCCCACAAGGGGACGAAGGCGCGGCCCACGCCGCCGGAGCTCGCGCGATGGCGGCAGTGCGCGCGCGCCGCGTTCTACTGCGACCGCGACGCGGAGGGACGCTCGAGGAGCTGGGGATTGAGGCTCTGGAACGGCCGGAACGAGCAGATGATGACGGTGTTCTTCCCGAACCCGTGGCTCGACCAGGAGCGCATGAAGCCCGTCAAGGAGCCCGACTGGTCGAGGCTCGCGCTCTGGATGGACCTGCGCGCGCGCTTCGCGGGCGTGCCGGCCGAGCCCGCGCCGGTCGATGATCCTCGGCGCCCGCGGATGTGCGGATAGCGGCAACGTCAGCTCGCCCGGCGGCCTGAGCGAGGGGCCCCGGATCCATCCTTTCTGTCGCCGCTCGCCTGCCGGCGCCTCGTCGGCTGGGCTGGTAGCACGATCTTGAAAGATCGTGCTACCAGGCTCGACCGTGTGTTATGGCGCGGCCCGCCTGGCTGGGCAAAGGGGCTGAAATGACCTCCCGATGGGTGTGGATCGCGGGTGCGATGGTTTCCCCCTGTCGCGTTCCTCGGCTGCGCTGACGAGGGCGAGCCTGTCGATGACCTCTGGCGCAGCGCGCGGGAGGGCAGATCCTCGGTCGAGGAGCGACCCCGGCCCTCCGGCGGCGGACCGGAGGCGCGTCACCGGCCCCGCAACAGCCGGCCGATCAGCTCAGTCGTCCTGGCCGGATCCCTCCGCCCCGTCGCGCACGCCCTGCACACGCACGCGACGCCCCGCGCCTCCTGGGGGACCCGATCGAGCACCGCTGCGGGTATCGACACCTCGAAGCACCAGCATGTCGGCGCCCCCCCGGCCACCCCGCACGCATTGGCCTCGTCGCAGAGCGGACACCGCGACGTATCGATGTCGGCACCCGTCACGTCGTCACGCCGGCGAGCCGCTGTCGAGCGAGCCGCGCCGCCTCCACCATGTTGACCAGGGCCGCCTCGACCTCTTCCCAGCCGCGGGTCTTGAGCCCGCAGTCCGGGTTCACCCAGAGCTGATGGCCGGGCAGCACGCGCGCTGCGACCTCGAGCAGATTGACCATCTCGTCGAGGGTCGGCACGCGCGGCGAATGGATGTCGTAGACGCCCGGGCCGATCTCGTTCGGATAGCGGAAGCGCGCGAAGTCGGCGAGGAGCTCCATCCTGGAGCGCGACGTCTCGATGGAGAGCACGTCGGCATCCATCGCGGCGATGGAGTCGAGGATGTCGCCGAACTCCGAGTAGCACATGTGCGTGTGGATCTGGGTCTCGTCGCGGACTCCGCTCGTGGCGAGCCGGAACGCGTCCACGGCCCATCGCAGGTAGGCTCCCCAGGCGTCGCGGCAGAGGGGCAGCCCCTCGCGGATGGCCGGTTCATCCACCTGGATCATCGCGATGCCGGCGGCCTCGAGGTCGGCCACCTCGTCCCGGAGCGCCAGCGCGATCTGCGCGCACGTCTCGCTGCGGGGCTGATCGTCGCGCACGAAGGACCACTGGAGGATCGTGACGGGCCCCGTGAGCATGCCCTTCATGGGCCTCGCCGTGAGCGACTGCGCGAACGTGGACCACGGGACGGTCATCGCGGAAGGGCGCGACACGTCCCCGAAGAGCACGGGCGGCTTCACGCACCTCGAACCATAGCTCTGGACCCACCCGTTCTCGGTGAACGCGAAGCCGGCGAGCTGCTCGCCGAAGTACTCCACCATGTCGTTGCGCTCGAACTCGCCGTGTACGAGGACATCGAGCCCGATAGCCTCTTGCCTCTTCACGCAGCGCTGCGTCTCGTCCTTCAGGAATCGCTCGTACTGCTCCGACGTCATCCGACCAGCGCGCAGCGCGGCGCGAGCGCCGCGGACGTCGCCTGTCTGAGGGAACGAGCCGATCGTCGTCGTGGGGAACGCCGGGAGGCCGAAGCGCGCGCGCTGCTTCGCCGCCCGCTCGGCGAACGGCGACGCCCGGCGCAGCATCCCATCGTTCACTGCGTCGACCCGCGCGCGGACCCCCGGGTTCCGGGTCCGCTGCGAGGCGCGCCGCGCGGCGAGCGCGCTCCGCGCTTCGTCGAAGGCCGCCGAGCTGGGCGAGCTCGTCGCGGCGGCGTCGGCGAGCGCGCGGAGCTCGGCGAGCTTCTGCGCGGCGAAGGCCATCCAGCGGAGCAGCTCCGCGTCCAGCTTCTTCTCGACGGAGAGGTCGGCGGGCACGTGGAGCAGCGAGCACGAGGGCGCCACGAAGACCCTGTCCGGCCCGAGCGCCGTGACCGCGCGTCGGATCCGCCGGTGCGCGGCGTCGAGATCGGTGCGCCAGATGTTTCGGCCGTCGACCACGCCCGCGGAGAGGGACATCGACGGCGGGAGCGCCGCGAGCGCGGCGTCGAGCTGCTCCGGCGCGCGCACCAGGTCCACGTGGAGCGCATCGAAGCCCGACCCCGCGGCGAGCGCGAGGTTCTCGCCGAGCGCGCCGAAGTACGTCGCGAGGAGGACGCGCGGTCGCCGCGCGCACGCGGCGAGCCGGGCGAACGCCCTCTGGCAGGCGTCCCGAGCGCGCGCGTCCAGGTCCAGCACGAGGCACGGCTCGTCGATCTGGACCCACGCGACGTTCCGCTCCGCGAGCGTCCCGAGCAGCGCCTCGTAGACCGGGAGCAGCCGATCCAGGAGATCGAGGGGGCTGGCGCCGGCCGGCGACCCCGGCGCGAGCTTGGAGAGGAGCAGGAACGTGACGGGTCCGACCACCACGGGGCGGGTCTCGACGCCGAGCGCGCGCGCCTCCTCGATCTCGCCCACGATCTTCGACGCTTCGAGCTCGAACTGCTGACCAGGATCGAGCTCGGGGACGATGTAATGGTAGTTCGTGTCGAACCACTTCGTCATCTCCAGGGCGGCGACGTCGACGCCCGCGGCGCGGTCCTGGAGACCCCGCGCCATCGCGAAGTAACGAACGAGAGGATCGGGGATGGCGCGATAACGCGCCGGCACCGCGCCGACAGCGACCGTCATGTCGAGCATGTGGTCGTAGAGCGAGAAGTCGTTGCTCGGGATCTGATCGATGCCCAGCGACCTCATCGCCGACCAGTGCCGGCGACGGAGCGTCGACGCCGTCGCCTCGAGCTCGCTCGCCGGCGAGCTCTTCGACCAGTGGCTCTCGAGCGCTTTCTTCAGCTCTCGAGCGATGCCGAAACGCGGATAACCTAGACACGTTGCGAGCACGGACATGGGAGTCCCTTTCTCCTTTTCAGGATTGTGCGATCGATCGGAACGGTGGGACGCTCGTCGGCTTCCCGTGCGTGTCGAGCGCGACGAGGACGAAGCGGCCGCGGGTGGCGAGCTGCCGATCTCCGCTGATCAGATCCTCGGCGTAGAGGCCAACCTCCACGGTCATGGAGGAGCGCCCGGTGGCGGCGATGCTCGCCACGAGCTCGACGAGCTGACCCTGCCGCACAGGCACATGGAAGTCGACCTTCTCGCTGCTCGCGGTCACCACCGCGCGGCGCGCGTAGCGCGAGGCGAGGATGAAGGCCGCCTTATCCATGAGGGCGAGCGCCTGTCCGCCGAACAGCGTCCCGTAATGGTTCGTTTGCCCGGGAAAGACCATCTCGACGAGCCGAGCCTCGGTGATGAGCCCGGCCTCGATGCGCTCGATCTCAGAAGGAGGCATCGAGGACGACCTCCCCGGAGACGCCGACCTGATAGGCCGAGACGCGGCGCTCGAAGAAATTCGTGACCTCCTGGACATCCTGCAGGTCCATGAAGGAGAACGGGTTCTTCGCCCCGTAGCGCTTCGGCATGCCGAGCGTGGCGAGCCGCTGGTCGGCGCAGAACTCGAGGTAGCGGCGCACGTCGCGCGCCGACATGCCCGCGACGCCGGCGCCGAGGAGATCCTCCGCGAACCGTGCCTCGCAGTCGATCGCCTCATCCATCATGTCGGCGATCGACCGCGAGAGTCCGGCGTCGAAGAGGTCGGGCTCCTCGCGCCGCACCGTGCTCACGACCTCGAACGCGAAGCGCATGTGCGCGCTCTCGTCGCGGAAGACCCAGCTCGTCCCCGCGGCGAGCCCGTGGAGCAGGCCGCGCGAGCGCAGGAAGTACACGTACGCGAACGCGCCGAAGAAGAAGAGCCCCTCGACGCACGCGGCGAAGCAGATGACGTTGAGGAGGAACTGCCGCCTCGCGGCGCGCGAGTCCAGCCGCCCGAGCGACTCGATGGAATCGATCCACCGCATGCAGAAATCGGCCTTCGCCCGGATCGATGGGATGTTCTCGACGGCCGCGAAGGCGCGGTGACGGTCCTCGGGATCGGGGATGTACGTGTCGAGGAGCGTCAGGTAGAACTGGACGTGCAACGCCTCTTCATAGAGCTGCCGCGACAGGTACATCCGCGCCTCCGGGGCGTTGATGTGCCTGTACAGGTTGAGCACGAGGTTGTTCGCCACGATGGAGTCACCCGTGGCGAAGAACGCGACGAGGCGCTGGACGAGGTGCCGCTCCGCGCCGGTCATCTTCCGCAGGTCGCCCACGTCCGTCGAGAAGTCGACCTCCTCCACGGTCCACGTGTTCCTGATGGCGGCGCGGTACATCTCGAAGAAGACCGGATAGGCCATCGGGCGCAGGGTGAGGCAGTGGCCCGGATCCAGGAGGCGCGCGGGGCGGCTCAGGCGGCTCATTGGCAGGCCTCGCACGCTTCGGGGTTCTCGAGCGCGCACGCCACGTCCGCGGCCGCCTTCGCCGCGGGCACCCACCCGCGCTCGGGGTGCGGCTCGGCGCCGCCCCCGGGCGTCCGGTCCGGCGCCGCGTCCACGGTGGCCTTGGTGATGCGCGTCGCGGGGCGCGATCGCAGGTAGTAGGTCGTCTTGAGGCCCTTCTTCCATGCGTGGAAGTACATGCTCGACAGCTGACCGATGGTGGGGGTCTCGACGAAGAGGTTCAGCGACTGGCTCTGATCGATGAAGGCGCCGCGATCCGCGGCCATGTCGATGAGCGAGCGCATCGGGATCTCCCACGCCGTCCGGTACACGGCGCGGACCTCCTCCGGCAGCTCGTCGAGGCCCTGGGCCGAGCCCTCCGCGAGCTTGAGCCGCGCGCGCACGGCGTCGTTCCAGGCGCCGTGCCGCTTGAGCTCCGCGACCAGATAGCGGTTCATCTGCAGGAAATCCCCGGACAGCGTCTCGCGCTTGAAGAGGTTCGACACCTGCGGCTCGATGCACTCGCAGCAGCCCGCGATCGACGCGATCGTCGCGGTCGGCGCGATGGCGACGAGCAGCGAGTTCCGCAGCCCCTCGGCGCGGACGCGGGCGCGGAGCGCCTCCCAGCGCGCCGTGTCCTCCGGGACGGAGTCCCACGCGTCGAACTGGAGCTCTCCGCGGGCGGCGCGCGTCTCGTCGAACGACGGGTGGCGCCCCTTCTCGGCCGCGAGGTCCGCGGACGTCGAGAGCGCGTGATAGTACACCTCCTCCGAGATCCGCCGCGAGAGGTCGCGCGCGGCTGGGGCGTCGAAGGGCAGACGCATCTGGAAGAACACGTCTTGCAGCCCCATCAGCCCGAGCCCCACCGGCCGCCAGCGGAGGTTCGAGCGCTGGGTCGAGGCGATGGGATAGTAGTTGAGGTCGATGACGCGGTCGAGCTGGCGGACCGCGCTCTGCACCGTACGCGCGAGCTTCTCGAGGTCGAACGCGACCGCGCCGTCTTCCCGCAGGGCCGTGTGGCGCGCGAGGTTGATCGAGCCCAGGTTGCAGACGGCCGACTCCTCCTTCGAGGTCACCTCCAGGATCTCGGTGCACAGGTTCGAGAGGTGGACGGTGCGGCCCGGCAGCGCCGTCTGGTTGCACGCGCGGTTCGACTTGTCCTTGAACGTCATCCAGCCGTTGCCGGTCTGCGCGAGCGTGCGCATCATCCGCGCGTAGAGCTCGCGCGCCTTCATCGTCTTCCTGGCGAGGCCCGCCGCCTCGGCCTCGGCATAACGGCGCTCGAACTCGTCTCCGTAGAGATCGGGCAGATCGCGCACGTCCTTCGGATCGAACAGGCTCCATTCGCCGTCGGCCTCGACCCGCTTCATGAAGAGGTCCGGCACCCAGCTCGCGAGGTTCAGGTTGTGCGTGCGCGCGGCCTCGTCGCCCGTGTTGTCGCGCAGCGCGAGGAACTCCTCCACGTCGGCGTGCCACGGCTCGAGGTAGACGCAGCAGGCGCCCTTGCGCTTGCCGCCCTGGTTCACGGCCGCCACCGACGCGTCGAGCGTCTTGAGCCACGGCACGATGCCGCTGGAGTGCCCGTTGGTGCTCTCGATGAGCGAGCCGCGTGACCGCACGCGGTGGTAGGCGAGCCCGATGCCGCCCGAGAACTTCGAGAGCATCGCGACGTCGGTGTAGCGCTGGTAGATGGTCTCGAGGTGGTCCTCCGGCGAGTCGAGCAAGAAGCAGCTCGAGAGCTGCTCGTGGCCCGTGCCCGCGTTGAACATCGTGGGCGAGCTCGGGAGGTAGTCGAGCGACGAGAAGAGCCGGTAGAGCTCGATGGCCTGCGCCGCCGTCTCGGAAAGCGCGCACGCGATGCGCAGGAAGAACTGCTGCGGCGTCTCGACGACGAGGCGCGTCTCGGGGTGCTTGAGCAGATAGCGATCGTAGAGGGTCCGCAGGCCGAAGTACTCGAGCTCGTTGTCCCGCCCCGGCTCGATCGTGTCGTTCAGCTTGCGGGCGTTCTGCGCCACGAAGCCGTGGAGTCGCTCGTTGATGAGGCCGAGCCGCCGCCCGAGGGCGATGGACTGCGAGAAGGCGTGGATCTCCTGGTTGCGGACCTCCTTGTCGATATAGGTGGCGAGCAGGCGCGCCGCGAGCTTCGCGTACTGGGGCTCATCGGCGATGAGCGAGGCCGCCGTCTGGATGGAGAGCTGATCGAGCTCGCGCGTCGTCGCGCCGTCGTAGAGGCCGCTGATGGTCTTTGTCGCGACGCGGAGCGCGTCCACGTCGGACAGGCCGGCGCAAGAGCGGCTCACGGCCCGGACGATCTTGTTGACGTCGACAGGCTCGCTCGATCCGTTCCTCTTCTTCACCCGCATCGTCGTGTGCGGGAGTGCGTCCTCGGCGCCGCGGGTGCTCGTGTGGGGCGTGTGGAGCGCGCGCAACGGCGCCGCGCCGTTGCTCCTCATCGACGTATCGCTCAGCATGGCAATCCTCCTCGTCGTGCTTCGTTCGGAGCGGTCCCGGACCGCTCGCGTCGATGCCGCGAGAGCGAAGAAGCCAGCCGATGCGCACGGGGCGCGTGCTCTTCAGGAGAGAGCCTTCGGACCGACCGCTCGCCCCCGCGGGCGAAAGGAAGACGACGCGGGAGGGGGTCGGAACCGGGACAAGCGCGAGAGTCGGCGCCAGCTCGGACCTACCGCCCTCCCACGAGGCTTCCAGGTCAAACCGGCGCGGGATGTCTCCCCGACGCAGGATGTTGGCAGGTCTTCGGACTTGCGAGCGCTCCGGCTCTCGCCGGGTTCCTACGGTCCACCGCTTCCCAGCCCGGAGGCCAGTGCTCGTCGTGGAGATCGTTCTCGCTTACCGCTGCGGGGCAGCCCCGGATTCGCACCGGGTTCCCTTTTGAGCCCCGGACCGAAGCCCGAGGCACCAACACGAGGTACTACATATTGTGGTGCGCGGCGCTGGTCAAGCGATATGTTGGGGGTGGGCCGGCATTCCCCCGTTCTGCTTTCCTCACTGCTTCCTGGTTCCTTGGCGTCATTGCGGTTCGCTTCCCGGCCGACTTCCCGCAGCAGAGGTAGAGCTAGGGGCAGGACGCGTTTACGATCGCCACGGCGTCGAGATCGAAGATGCCCGTTGCGCCGGTCAAGTCCGGCCGATCGGTGATCCGCACGTAACGCGCGAAGCTGAGCTCGAGGTCGGCGAGGTCGAATAGATCGCCGCCCGCGACCTCGGGGTCGGTCGGATCGATGGAGCTCGTGTCGGGGTTCGCGAGCACGGGGTGCCAGCCGGCGCAGGAGCCGTAGGCGGCCGCCGTGGCCGTGCACGGGAAGGCTATCCAGTCGACGCCGTTCTGGCTCACCTCCACGGTCGCGAGCTCGGCGAACACGGTGGTCGGGCCCGTCTGGAACGCGTTCTCGAAGACGATGAAGTCCGGTCCTGGCCTGTCGAGGATGAGATTGCCCGAGAAGCCGAAGGTGACGGTGCCGCCGTTGCCGAGAGACACCACGTCGGTCGAGCCAGCGCAGCAACCCCCGCCCTTGGGAGGACCGAAGGCGATGCCCGGGAATCTGTCCTGCCCATAGGTCTGGCCCGGCCCGAAGAGGTGGCTTACCACCTCGGAGGCGAACACCGTTTCCGCGCCCGTGCAGCCCTCGCCGCCGCCGCCGCCGCCGCCCGCGGCCCCGCCGCCAGCGCCGCCGTCACCAGCGCCGCCGTCACCAGCGCCGCCCGCCCCGCCTGAACCCCCTGCGCCGCCGGTGGCGTGCTCTCCGCCAGTGCCGCCGTCGCCCCCGGCACCCCCAGCGCCGCCGTCGCCCCCAGCGCCGCCCGAGCCGCCGGTGCTCGTCGCGCCGCCCGCGCCGCTCCCGGCGTCGCTCGACGACGTGGTTGCCCCGCCGCCCGATCCGGTGGCCCCTCCCTGACCGGCCGCGCCGCCGGATCCCTGCGCGGCCGTTCCTCCCATTCCCCCGGACCCGCTCTCGGACGGCGAGTCCTCCGAGGAACAGGCGATGATCGTGAGAACCGACAGAAGCACGCTCGCGCGCGCGATGCGAAACACCATGAGACCTCCGAGGGCGGGCGCGCGACGCGTCGGAACGCGCCCGACGCGTCGCGCGGCCCGCGTGCTGATCAGTAGAACGGCGCCGACGTACCGTAGCGCGCGGAATGGATGTTATAATCGGTGCTGTTGATGCTCCCATCCCCGTTGAAGTCGGCGTGCTGGTTGTATCCGGAGTTGCCCAGCTGGGTGTTCCACGCCGCCATCAGGATGTTGTAATCGTCCGTGTCCACGTCGTCGTCGTTGTCGAGATCCGCGTCCGCGATGTTCCCGAAGCCGTCGCCGTCGGTGTCGCGCTGGTTCGAGTTCGCGGTGAGGTAGGCGTTGTCCGCGCCGTCGGGCACGCCGTCGCTGTCGGAGTCCGGCGCGCCGTCGGGGAAGTACAGCGTCACCTTCGGCGTCACCCAGGTTTCCCAGAAGTCCGAGGCGCTTCCGGCCGAGTAGCACTGCCCCGCGGGGGACGAGTACTCGTCGCCCGACGGGTTCCAGACGATCGCCAGGGCGCTCGTGTGGCCGACGAACGCGATGGGCGAGGTCGTGCTGTCGTCCTCGCAGACGTCCGGCGCGAGCTCGAGGTACTGCGACGAGCTCGCCTCGTTCACCGGCGTCTGGCTGCCCCCGACGACGCTCGCGACGACGCTGGCGCGGATGAGCGCGGCGTAGCCGTTCTCGCTCGCGCCGCCGACGCCGAACGCGTCTCCGCCGCCCACATGCAGGGTGTCGTCCTCGTCGAAGCCGAGCGCCGCCGCGTTCAGCACGTTGCTCGCCAGGAGCGAGCCCTCGCTGCCGCCATACGCGTAGGCGTTCCACGTGCCATTGATGACGCCCTGGACGTCGGCCGCCGCCCAGATCCGGAGCTCTCCTGTCCGGTTGGGCGAGGTCAGATGGCCGATCCCGGTGACGAGGTTGCCCTCGGAGTCCACGGCGATCCCCGCGGAGGCGCCGGGGATGCTCGTGATCAGCGGGATCTCCGTGATCGGCGACGCGGTCAGATCGAGGGCATAGACGCCGCTCGTGTAGCCGCCCGGGTCGCTCCAGCCGCCGTTGATGACGAGCGCCTCGTTCCCGTACCAGGCCAGGTCGTAGTAGTCGACGTCGAGCTCGATCACGTCCACGTGGCTGAGCAGGTCCGGCGGCGAGGTGATGCTGAGGATGGAGCTCGGGAACACGAGCAGCGGCGCCCCGTACCCGACCCCGAGCGCGATCGTGCTGCCGTCCGGTGAGATGGCGAGGAAGCTCGGATCCATCGGCCCGTCGCTCAGCGTCGCGACGGGCACGTAGACGCTCGAACCATAGTTCTTCTGGAGGTACACGGTCTGATCGTTGGCGGCGAGGAGCCGGCCGGCCAGCTCGTAGCCATCGATCTCCTGGGCTGTCGTGGGGAACCCATCCAGGGCCACGGACCACCCGCCGGCGATGGCGGGAAGGTCGAACGTATACGACGTGTTCCCCGCGTACTCGTCGAAGGCGTCAGCGAACACCGACGGTGAGAGCAGGAGGAGCGCTGCGGTGACGGAAGACGCGACAATGCGCATAGGGACTCTTTCCTTTCTACTTCTGCTGCAACAGGAGAGGAGCGTGCCTGCGCCCCCCTGTCGCGCTCGAGAGCTGAGCTGTCTCCATCGGGCGACGAAGCGCGCGTGATCGCGCTCCGGCGCGACGACGCGCACGGGGGATACGTTGTGTTGATCCTCGACCGGAAAGGCTCAGCGCGACGTCTCTCGTCGTCGGCTCCGCACGGATCGACGCCAGAGCGCTCGGTACGAGGACGCGAGGCGCGGAGGAGCCAGCTGCGACGCGCGAGGGCGCTGAACCTTCGAGATGATCATCGGACCGACCCTTCGTCCCCGCGGACGATTACGAAAGAAAGCTCGGGGAACGGGTCGGAACCGGGACAGGCGCGAGAGTCGGCGCCAGCTCGGACCTACCGCCCTCCCACGAGGCTTCCAGGTCAAACCGGCGCGGGATGTCTCCCCGACGCAGGATGTTGGCAGGTCTTCGGACTTGCGAGCGCTCCGGCTCTCGCCGGGTTCCTACGGTCCACCGCTTCCCAGCCCGGAGGCCAGTGCTCGTCGTGGAGATCGTTCTCGCTTACCGCTGCGGGGCAGCCCCGGATTCGCACCGGGTTCCCTTTTGAGCCCGGGGCCGAAGCCCGAGGCACCAACACGAGGCACTACATATTGTGGTGCGGGACTCCGGTCAAGCGGGATGTTGGGGCTGGGCCCGGACGATCGGGGCGACGACCGCGCCATGCCGCGTCACGGCGGGGATGCGCTCACGCGTCGCGCTCCCGGAGCTCGTTGTCGAGGCGCTCGTCATACTCGTCATACTCGTCGCGAAGGGCCGCCGTGGTGGCGTCCCTGGATGGACCCGTCTGCGCTGCGTTGCGCCTCCACGAGCGCAGCAGGGCGAAGACCCCGAGCAAGGCCACCGCGATGCCCAGCATCAATCCAAGCGCGACCTTGCCGAGGGTGCCTGACGAGGGCGCCGCGCGGAGGCGGTCGCCATAACGTGCGACGAGGTCTTGCTCGACGGCGCCGGCCGCCTCGCCCCGGCGGAGGCGCGCGCGGATCTCGCGGCGAAGATCGCGCGCCACCTCCGATTCGTGGACATCGAGCGTCTGATCCCAGCAGCAAGGCGCGAGCAGGCGCCCTGCGAGCGCCCGCTCGCCGGGCGCCGGCGTCGTATCGACGAGCTCGGCCTCAGCGTGGCTGGGCGTCGCGGGCTCGGCCCTGCCGCTCATCGCCACGCCCGCGACGAAGGCGGCCAGCGCCGCCGCGCGGCGCCAGCGCGCGCCGCGCAGCAACCCGAGGCGCAATGGCGAGCTCACCTCGCGGGCCCCGTGCGCGGTACGGGCCGAGTCATTCGCGGACCTGCCGTGCTCTCGCTGGATCATGGCGAATGAGCCTAGCGCCGCCGCTCGCCAGGGCGCTGCGACACGATGTCGCGCTCATCGCGGCGCGCCCGCGTGCCGCCCGAAGGCCGGGATACCGCTGCAACGTTCGATGAGGTGCGACAGCGTGACGCATTGCCGGCGCGCGCCTCGACTCCCTGCTTGCCGGTCCCAGCTGTTCTGCGCAGCGCCCGTATCCGTCGCTCCGGGGGCGTGTGCCTGGACGGGTGGGCCCGGAGGGTCGCCGTGCCTGGGCCGAGCGTCGCGCCGGCGGGCGGGCGGCCGGCCGGCGGCTGGCGGCGCCCCCTGAAACGGGTCACAAACCGGCCCATGCCGCTCGGCGAAGCGCTCCTCGCGGATCCGGTCGACGACCTCATCGCGCTCCTGCGCGGCAAGCGGTTCGTGGCGCTGACGGGCGCGGGGTGCAGCACCGAGTCCGGCATCCCGGATTACCGCGGGCCCGAGACGCGGCGCCGCGCGCGCAACCCGATCCAGGGGCGGGAGTTCTCGCATTCTGCGGAGATCCGGCAGCGCTACTGGGCGCGCGCGGTGATCGGCTGGGAGCGCTTCTCCCGCGCCGAGCCCAACCCTGCGCATCGCGCCCTCGCGCGGCTCGAGCGGGACGGGCTGCTCGAGGGCCTCATCACGCAGAACGTCGACGGCCTCCACCTGGCCGCCGGCAGCCGCCGGGTCATCGAGCTGCACGGCACGCTCTCCGAGGTCGCCTGCCTCGCGTGCGGCGCGATGGAGCCGCGCGCCGCCCTCCAGGCGCGGCTGCTCGCGCGGAACCCCGGCTGGCTGCGCCTCGCGGCCGACATCGCCCCCGACGGCGACGCCGATCTCCCTGCCGAGCACGTGGCCGGCTTCCAGGCGCCTCCCTGCCTGCGCTGCGACGGCCCGCTCAAGCCGCGCGTCGTCTTCTTTGGCGAGAACGTGGCGCGGCCGATCGTCGACGCGGCGTTCGCCCTCGTCGACGCGGCGGACGCGCTCCTCGTCGTGGGCTCGTCGCTGGCGGTCTTCTCGGGTTACCGCTTCGTGCTGCGCGCTGCGCAGCGGGGCATCCCGATCGCCCTGGTCAACCTCGGGTCGGCGCGCGGCGAGGAGCTCGGCGCGCTGAAGATCGAGGCCCGGGCGGGCGACGTGCTGCCGCGCCTCGCCGAGGCGCTGGCCGGCGCGTCGTCACCGCGGTGAGGGCGCCGCGCCGGGGTCAGTCGCGCCGGTACATCACGTCGGAGCGGAGCACGTACTTGCACCCGCGCGTCACGGCGGCGCCGCGGTGGAGCCGGCGGTGCTCGAACACGAGGGCCATCCCGCGCCGCGGGGTGATGCTCCGGCCGCCCCAGAAGTCGGTCGTGCCGCCCTCGAAGCCGTCGTTCAGGTAGAGCATCGCGGTGAACAGGCTCCGCTCGCCGTCCGAGCGCAGGATCGACCCGTCGCCGTGCCAGTTGAAGTACTCGCCCTCGGTGTACCGGTAGAAGCGGAAGCGCTCGTTCAGCCCGACGGCGCGGTGGTGGCACCAGCGCGGCGGGGTCCACGGCGCGAGCCGCTCCCAGAGGCTCATGGCGAGGGCCGGATCGTCGAGGAGGATGCGGCCGTTGTTGCGCACCTCGAGGTTCACGACGTCGGTGCCCCCGATCGGCGCCTGCTCGAAGCCCCGAGCCTCGGCGAGGGCGATGAAGCCATCGCACTCCTCGGGCGACAGGAGGTTCGTCACCGTGAAGATGCGGAGGTCGTCCGCGTGGGCGGTCCGCTGGGCGGGTCGTTCGGCGTGGATCGTGCTGCTCATGCGGGAACCCTGCGTCGCGGCGGGCCGGATCCGGAAGGGCGGGACCGGGCAGGACCGGGCAGGACCGGGCAGCGCGGTGGACAGGAGGGCAGGGCATCGCCGAACATCGAGGGCTCGCAGCGATGGCACAGGTCCCCAGGGCGGGCCGCGGCGCGGAGCCCGCGGCGCATTTCAACCACGCGCTCCTGCTGCGGGCGCGGCTCGAGCTCGACCTGACGCAGGAGCAGGTCGCAGCGTCGATCGGCGTCGATGTGCGGACCTACCGCCGCTACGAGTCGGGCGCCGTCAACGACCCGCGGCTCGGCTTCTCGGTCCGGAGCCCGTCCCGCCGGCGCATCCTCGAGCGGCTCGGCGCCGAGCTCGGCCTCGCCGAGGCCGACCTGCTCGTCGCCGGGGCGGGGGAGGCGCCCGCCGGCGCAGCAGAGGCGCCCAGCGGCGCAGCAGAGGCGCCCGCCGGCGCAGCAGAGGCGCCCAGCGGCGCAGCAGAGGCACAGGCGCCGGCCATCGCGCCCGCGGCGGCGCACGGAGCCGCCCCGGCGTGGCGCCCGCTGCACGCGCACACGCTCCAGCGGGCGCGGCACTTCGTCGGGCGCGGGGAGATCCTCGATCGGCTCGCCGCGTGGGCCGGCGCCTCGCCGCCCTCCCCCCGCGTGATCGCGCTCCTCGGCGTGGGCGGGGCGGGCAAGACCGCGATCGCCGAGCGCTTCCTCCAGGGGCTCGGAGACGCCCCGCGGCCCGGCGGCGTGCTCGTCTGGAGCTTCTACGACGATCCCAGGACCGAGGCGTTCCTCGACCAGGCGGCGGCCTACTTCGCGCCGGGCCCCGGCGCAGCGCCGCGGCCGCCGGCGGCGCCCGGCGAGCAGCTCGCGCGGCTGAAGGAGGCGCTGGGGCAGGGCCCGCCGCACCTGCTCGTGCTCGACGGCCTCGAGACCGTGCAGGCCGAGGGGGGCGCCGGCCGCGCGCACGGCGAGCTCCACGACGCGCTCCTCCGGCGGCTGCTCTGCGCGATCGCCGCGGGCCTGGGCGGCGCGCGGGCGCTCGTCACGTCGCGCTTCGAGCTCGCGGATCTGGCCGCCTGGGCCGAGGGCGGGCTCTCGACGATCCGGCCGGAGTCGCTCGGCGAGGGCGACGCCGCGTCGCTGATGCGTCGCTGGGGCATCCAGAGCGACGACGACGCCCTCCGCGCGCTGTTCGAGAGCACCGGCGGCCACGCGCTCTCGGTCGCCGTGGTCGGCTCGTACGTCGGCGCGTTCCTCGGCGGCGACGCGGGGCGGCTCTCGGCGGCGCGCGCGGCGCACCTCGCCGAGGCCGAGCGCGACGACGTCCTCGCCCGCCGACTGAGCTCGGTGCTGTCGGCCTACGCGCGCGCGCTGCCCCCGGGCGAGCGGGACCTGCTCGCGCGCCTCTCGGTGTTCCCGGGCGGCGCGGGCGAGGCGGCGCTGCTCCGGCTGGTCCGGGCCGGCGGCGAGATCGCGGGCGCCATGGCGGGGTGGGGCGCCGCGGAGCTCGCCCGCGGGCTCGCGCGGCTCGAGCGTCTGGGGCTCGTGTTCGCGGCGCGGCAGGGCGAGCTCTGCCACTCGACGCACCCGTTCGTGCGGCAGCACTTCAAGTCGCTGCTCGGCGTGCCGCCGGATCGCATTCACGCCGCCGGGAGCGCCGCGCCGCCGCCGCGCCTCGACGAGGCGCCGCGCCGGGCCCCGCGGGAGCGCCGGGCGGTCGACGCGTACGAGGCCATCCTCACCGAGCTGCTCGGCGCCGGGCGCGCGACCGAGGCGTACGAGATCTACGCGCTCGGCCTCGGGGGCTTCGCGCACCTCGGGCTCCAGCTCGGCGACATGGCGCGCGGCGCCCGGCTCCTGCGCGCGTTCGCCGGCGGCGACGATCCCCGCGGCATGCCGGCCTCGCTGCCCGCGCGCGTGCGCGCGTCGCTCGCGTACGACGCGGGCCTCTACGCGGGCGCGCTCGGCGATCTCGCGTTCGCCTGCGCCTGCTACGAGGCGCACAACGAGATCGCCGGGGCGCTCGCCGACCCCGCGCCGCTCGCGACCGGCCTGCGCACGCTCGCGTACACGGAGCGGCTGCGGGGCAACCTGACCGAGGCGCGCCGCCTGCTGGAGCGCTCGGCGGAGATCGCCGGGATCGCCGGGAGCGCCGGGAGCGTCGCGCGCGCCGCGGACCAGGCCCACGCGGTACGCGCGCTGGCGCTGCTCGCCGCGGTGCTGCACGACCTCGGCGAGGTCGACGCGGCGGGCGAGCGCTTCGCGCTCCTGCGTGCGATGGGCGACGCCCCGGTGGCGCGCCGCGCGCTCTGGGAGGCGGAGCACGCCCTCGCGCTCGGGCGCCGGGACGAGGCGCGAGAGGCCACCGAGCGGAACCTCGCGGCGTGCCGGCGGCGCGGCTGGGAGGGGCACGTGGCGCACGGCCACACGCTGCTCGGCCTCGCGCTGCTCGGCGGCGGCGGCGACGGCGACGTCGCGTCGGCCGAGGCGCACCTCGTCGAGGCGCGCCGCTGGGCCTCGGTGACGGGCGAGGTGGAGGTCGCGCTGCGGTGCCACGAGCTCGCGGCGCGGCTCGCGCTCGCGCGCGGCCGGCTCGACGACGGCGCGCGGCAGGCGCTGGAGGGGCTGCACGTCGCGGAGGCGTGCGGGTTCGGCCCGTTCCGCGCGCGGCTCGCGGTGGTCGCCGCGCGGTGCGCCCTGGCCCGCGGCGCGGGGCAGGCGGCGTCTGCGGTGGCGCTCGCCGACGCGGCGGTGGCGTGGGCGGGCGAGGACGCGTGGGCGAGGGCGGACGCGCTGCACTGGGCGGGCGTGGCGGCGGCGCGCGAGGGGGACGTGCCGTGCGGGCGGGAGCTGCTCGCCGAGGCGGCGGCGCTGCGGGCGCGCCTGCGCCATCCCGAGGCGGCGGCGTCGCGGGAGGCGCTGTCGCGGCTCGGGTCGACCCCGGCGAGCGAGGCGCGGTTCAGGTAGGCGGGTCAGGCCGCCGCTGTCGTCCCGCGGCGCTGCAGGCGCTGCAGGATGTCCGTCGTCTCGGCGCTGGCCTTGAGCCCGGCGAGGCGCTTCTCGACGTCGCGCTTCAGCACGGCCGCCATCACCGGCTCCAGCACCGGCGCGAGGACCCGCGGGCGCGCCGTGAAATTGTAACGGAAGGTGACGCGGGTCCGCCGCGGCGAGAGCGCCTTGAAGAGCCACGCGCCCGAGAACTGGCGGAAGATCCGCGGCCCGTCGACCATGGTGATCGCCACCTGCTCCGGCGGGTTCAGGGTGATGTAACGGGCCTCCATGGACAGCCCGTTCTTCGCCCGCACCCACACCCGCACATCGACGGCCGGCTCGGTCGCGCCGTCGCGGTAGCGCATCTCGCGGAGGAACGGGTCCCACTCGAGCCGGAGATCGTGGTCCTGGGACAGCGCGAAGAGCTCGTCGGGAGCGGCGTCGATCTCGGCGGTGCTCTGGATCGTGGGCATGGCGCTCAGGATAGGGCCGCGGGGATCGCGATGGCGAGCGCGCGCTGCGACGGCTGTTCAGGTCGCCAGCCACGCAGCCGAAGTGAGCTGGCGCGGTCCGCGGGGATAGGGGGATAGATTGAGCATCACCGACGCACCCCCCAAATTCAAGCCGCCTCGCCGGGATCTCCGCATGTTCCAGAACATGGCCTCCCAAGATCCTGGACGCTCCCTGCCGGGGGGTAGGTTCTTGACTGCCATGAATGGCTGTAATGCCGCTGGTGCCGCAGTGTCGCAGCACACCGCTCACGCATTGCACACCTTCACCTGGCCAACCCACAACTCAGGAATGATCTGTGCGCTGCGATCAGCAGCCTGCCACCTGCCGCACCGGTCGAGCTCGGCCCGTCTCCTGCATCGTCATGGGCGCAACGTCGCGCCCCCCGGGCGCAACCGAAGAGGGAAGGAGCCGATAAATGAACCACGTGAAAATTCTTGGCCTCATCGCCGTCAGCGCGGGAGTGTGCGCGATCTCTGCGCTTGCTTCTGCGGCGAATACGGTGCCGATCGACAACCTGAACCTCGTCGAGGAGACAGCAACGCCACCCTCGCCGGACAACGAGCGTTATGCCTTCCGGCCGGCTGTCGGCTACTACCGGCCGGCTGCGGGCTACTACCGGCCGGCTGCGGGCTACTACCGGCCGGCTGCGGGCTACTACCGGCCGGCGGCCGGCTACTACCGGCCGGCTGTCGGCCACTACCGGCCCTATCGGCGCTAGTACAGGTATGGGCCCTACCGTGATGGCCACGGAGTTGGGCGCGACCATCACGGAATGCCGGGTCCGCTTTGCCGAGCGCGGAGTCGAACATCGCGGGCGATTGCGCTGAGACATCGCGCGTCAAGCGTCGCCGTCCGACCGCGGCCTGCTCTGGGGCCCGGTGGCAACGCATTGGACACGTGGGTGGCGAAAGCGGGTGGCACGCCGCGCGCAATACGGCTCCACGGGGGTGAGCTCCATGGACGAGACAGGAGACATAGGAAAGCGCGTGCTCTTCGTGCTTCCCGCTGCCGCGATCCACCTCGGGCTGGTGCTCGTGCTGGGTGTGCTGCATGTGCGCTTGCCGTACGGAGGATGGGTGGAGCGTGCGGTGGGCTACTATGGCGCGCTCTCCGGGGCCAGCAGCGCGTATTCCTTCTTTGCTCCGAGCGTCGGGCCTCTGCCCTGGGCCACCTTCCAGGTCAGGGATCGCGCGGGGACGCTGACGACCGAGGTGCTGGAGACAGGAGCGAGCCGCGAAGCGGACCTCCGCGTCAAAAATATCATCGGTATGTACTGGGATGAGCAGGACCCGGCCGTGAGGCGCTCCCTGGTTGCGTCCTGGGCAGCGAAGGTGTTCGCCAAGCACCCAGAGGCGGACAGCGTTGTTGTCCGGCTCGAGAGCTACGACCTGCCCTCGATGGCGGAGTATCGCGCGGGCAAGCCGTCGCAGTGGTATGTCGAATATCAGGCCAAGTTCAACCTGAAGGCGCCGCTCGCTACCGGCGAGATCAACAAAGAGGCGACGCCATGAGGCAGCGGACCTATACCCTGCGCCTGCCGGATGCTCGAGCGGCAGCTGCGCGCCTGTGGGGCTCGATGGGGCGATTCGCGCTCGCGCCCGCGTCGGCGCGGCCCCTGGCAGCGCTCCGGATAGGGCTCGCGTCGGTCCTCTTGGCGCAGGCGGCGCTGATCGCGCCCATCGCTTCCGAGCTGTACTCGCGTTCGGGCATCGTTCAGGGACGGCTCCTCGACGGGTCTGGCGCGATCGGCTTCCCCCGGATCGGCCACCTCGTGAATGCATTTTCGCGCTTCGGGGTCGGTGAGAGCTCGGTGATCGCTGGCGTGGGTCTTCTCTACGTGCTGTCGCTGGCTGGCCTCCTGCTCGGCTGGAGGACGAGGTCCTCCGCGGCGTGCGCTTGGTTCGTCCATCTCACGTTGATGATGACCGCGGAGAGGACGAACTACGGAGCAGATCAGTTCGCGAACATCTTCCTGTTCTACCTCATTTTCATGCCTTCTGGCGCCGCGCTGTCGCTCGATCGTGTCTTCGGACGAGCGCCGCCTGAGCCGAGCGCGACTGCGCGTCTCGCGCTGCGGGTGGTACAGCTGCACCTTTGTCTCGTCTACCTTTCGAGTGGTGTGGAAAAGGCATTGGGCTCAGCGTGGTGGGACGGCGACGCGGTGTGGCGATCGCTCATGCTGCCCGAGTACCGGCGGTTCGATTTTTCGTGGCTCGCTCACCACGCCTGGATCGCCGTGGCCGCGGGGTGGATGGTGCTGCTCGTGGAGATCGGGTACCCGTTCTTCATCTGGCCACGTCGGACCCGGCGACTCTGGGTAGCAGCCACGGTCGGATTGCATGTTGGAATCGCGGTCTTCATGAGGCTCGATATCTTCGGTGCCATCATGTCGGTGTTCACCCTTGCCGCGTTTGGCGTGAAGGCGGACCCTCGACAGGCGCGAGCGCCCTCGGCTGTGGGCGCTCTTCACGGGCGAACGGGATCGGTGCACGACGTCATCGGGTCGTCAGAGCGCTAGTCGGGTAGGCCGGCGCAGGGTCTTGTACCCCTTCGGATCGTCACGGTAGAGGAAGGCGTTGTTGCGCGCCGGGTCGGCGCCCAGAGCAGCCTCGTCGTTCTCCGGGCTGAGCGCCAGCGGCGCGCCGCTCCGCCAGCGCCCCATCATCCTGGCGGCGAGCCGCTCCTCTTCCTCGGTTCCTCGGGAGTCGCCGAGTTCGCCTTCAGGAACTGACGGAACGCCGGGGTCCCCGTGGGACAGAGGCCGGGAACCATCGAGTATCGGATATTCCCGGATACCTTCGTCAAGGTGGTCGAACACTACCCTCCGGGAGGCGCGCCCCAGGTCGAGACAAGAGGACCGCGTGCTCTTGCGCTTCTCGTCGGTGAGCTGCAGATCCTTCAAAGGATGCCCGATGCAGGGGGTTACATGCGATGAGATGCCTCCCGAGCCAGCCGTTCGGCCACTGCGGATAGCCGAACAGAAAATGATGTACACCTCGGGGAAGCGTTCCAGTACGAAAACGGCCGCCGGTCACGAAAGCGAGATGATATGAGCCGGACACGGAATTGCGCCGATATTCGACCGCTTGCAGAAGCGCTGCCAAGAGCGGACGAAGAGATAGAGGTAGGGAGATTCGGTACGGCGCTCCCCAGGTCACGCGGGTTCACGCTCATCGCCAAGGTCATACCAGGACGGGAGGATGTGGTTCGCGCACACGGTAAGACCATCGAAAATCTGATAAAGGAGCAACCCCGGGCGCTCGCTCCGCTTGCGCTCCATCATCTGCGCTGGGCCACCTACAAGGAAGGTGACACCACGTGGTTCCTTTATATCGGCTTCTTCGACACGGATTTCGACAAGTATATAGAGGACGCGGTGCTGCTCTTCAAACAGGCAGGCCTCAACACGATCTTCGAGCAACTCGAAGGCTTTCCGTCCGACTGGAAGGAGAACCCTGCCTCGTTCGCCAAGTTCGCACGTGAGCACGCAGCTGAGCCATTCATGGAGTACGCGGAGTATCCAGACGCCACCGGAGTGGAGGTGGTCAAGGCGCTCAAGGTCAAGTGCGCCCTTTCCACGATGCTCGACCAGATGCAGTGAGCTCATTCTCTGGTTGCGAGACAGGGAGCAGAATCCCCGCTCCTGTCGCGATTGACCTCTAGACGTTCTGGAGAAACCTCGCGGCAAATAGGACCAACAGCGATGGAGGAGACCGATGCCCGAGTCAGTCAGCGGCCTGCTCGAACTGGATGACATACAGAGCGGGGTCTTGCGCCCACGGCCTGCGCCGTACGTGGCGACGTACCTCTTGCTTCGCATCGACGACCGCAAGGCAGGGCGGGAGTTGATGAGGCGGCTCAGCAATGTGGTGGCCTCGGCCGCCCACCGCGAGAGTCCGGCGGCCGATACCTGGGTGAGCGCCTCGCTCACCTTCCAGGGCCTCAAGGCGCTCGGCGTGCCGCAGGAGTCGCTCGATAGCTTCGCGTGGGAGTTCCAGCAGGGGATGGCCGCGCGCGCGCGCCACCTGGGAGACACCGGCGATAGCAGCCCTGAGCACTGGGAAGCACCGCTCGGAACTCCAGACGTCCACGTCGTGATCACTGCGCTGTCGCCGGACGCGCACGGCCTGGAGGCGGCGCTTGAGCGCGCTCGAGAGGCGATCCAGGCGTTGCCGGGAGTTGCGTTGATCTGGCGCCAGGATTGCTATGCGCTGCCCGGTCCGAAGGAACACTTCGGGTTCAGGGACGGGATGAGCCATCCCGCGATCGAGGGCAGCGGCATTCCGGGAACCAACCCGGCGCAGCGTCCTTACAAGGCAGGTGAATTCGTCCTGGGCTACCCGGACGAGCTGGGCGGCGCCCTGACGCCCCAGCCCGAGGCGCTGGGCCGCAACGGGACCTACGTGGCTTTTCGTAAGCTGAACCAACGCGTGGCGCTGTTCCGCCGATACGTGAAGGAGAACTCTCTCGGCCCGGACGACGAGGAGCTTCTGGCGGCAAAGATGATGGGGCGCTGGCGGAGCGGTGCGCCCCTGGCGCTCAGCCCATCCAGCGACGATCCCGAGCTGGGAGGCGACCCGCTACGCAACAACGCATTCCTCTATGGAGACGACCCGACAGGCTACAAGACCCCTCTCGAATCACACATTCGCCGAGTGAACCCACGAGACTCAAGCGTGGCGGGTATGGTCGGGCTGCACCGGATGATCCGGCGTGGAACGGTCTATGGTCCTCCGCTCGCGGAAGGGGTTCTGGAGGACGATGGTGTCGACCGGGGGTTCATATTTGCCTTCGTTGGAGCGCACCCGGGGCGGCAGTTCGAATTTGTGCAAACGGAGTGGGTCAACAGCGGCGCTTTCATCGGGGCGGGGAACGCCAAGGACCCCATCACCGGATCGAATGAGGGGGACGGCGACTTCACAATTCCACGGCGGCCGATCCCGCGGCGCCTCCACGGATTGCCGCGGTTCGTCCTGACAAGGGGCGGTGAGTACGCGTTCATGCCGGGGCTGCGAGCCCTGCGATGGCTCGCTGATCTCCAGACATGAGCTGCGCTTTCACCCGACGGCGGATGTTGACGGGTGGACGTGGATGGATGAGCCCACGAGGTGGCAAGGCCACGTTCGCCGTCGGGACGTGCACGAGGAGGCAGACGATGCCCGCCCACGCGATCAAGCCAATCGGGCTCTTTTTGGGGTTGCTCTTCCTGGGGATCGGGATCGCGCCGGGCGTACGCGCCTCGACCCTCCGGACCACGTCCGGAGACATCGCCGTCTCCAATCTGGAGAGCTCGCTCCGCGCAGCCTGGAGCGACTATCTCCGATTCGCCCGAAAGAACGGCGCGCCGGATCGCATCGTCCAGATCGAGCAGTTGAAGGCACAGTTCCTGGGCGACATAGAGTCACCGGATCGCCTGCGTCACCTTGCCACAGAGCTCCGTCGTCATGAGCCCGAAGCCGGCGAGACCTACCTGCTGTCGGCGAGGATCGCGGCGTACTTGCATCGATTCGAGGAGGCCGAAGCCGACCTCCGCCAAGCCGGGCGCCGCGGCGTCCTGGCGGCCATGACCGAGCCGGTGCGGCTCTCGATCCAGCAAGCGACCGGCGAGCGTTTGGCGGAGGTATTGGCTGTGCGTCGCAGAAGGGCGCAGACCCTCTCCGGCATCGACGAGCTCCTCCCCCTTGCGGCCTTGCTCGTGGACCTCGGCGAGTACGAGGAGGCGGACCGCGTGTATGCACGGGCGCTCGCCCAGTACCGCGATGTCTCCCCGTTTCCGCCGGCGTGGGTCTGCTTCCAGCGCGGGGTGCTCTGGGGCGAGCGCATGCCCGCGCCGCAGCCCGAGAGAGCTCGGCGCTATTACGAAATGGCGCTGGCGTACTTGCCGACTTACGTTCCGGCGCGCGTCCACCTCGCCGAGCTCTACGCCAGGCGCGGCGCTCTCGCCAAGGCGGAGGCGCTCCTCACCCCCGGGGCACGCCGCGGCGACCCGGAGTCCAGGTGGCGCCTTGCCCAGGTCCTGAAGGAGCAGGGCCGCGCCCAGGAAGCGCACGAACAGTTGCTTGGGGCCAGGGCCTCCTACGATCGGCTCCTCGCGCGGCACGAGCTCGCCTTCGCCGATCACGCCGCCGAGTTCTACCTCGGTGACGGCAATGACGTGCTCAAGGCGCTGTCGCTGGCTCGCCGCAACCTGGCCAACCGGCCGACGCTCCGCGCCTTCGAGTTGGCCCACGAGGCCGCCGTCCGCGTCGGTGAACGACGACTCGCCGCCAATCTGCTCGCCGAGGCCCAGGCGCGCCTGGGGAACACGAAGGCCTTTCAGGCGTCTCCCCTCTCGCGCAAGAACCGATCAACGGAGAAGCACCCCCATGTGCCACAGGCCCACATCGAGTGAAGCGGTCGCCCGCCGCCGGGGGAATACGGTCATGCAGCTCCTCCGTCTCCTGGTCGGGATCCTTGTTCTCGGTCCCATCGGCGGTCTTCCGGCCATCGCGTCGGATCACATCGACGGGCCGCGCTCCATGGGAGATCCGGCGGCAGACCTGAATGATCTGTACGCTTTTCAGAGCCCGGAGCGGACCGACCGCACGGTGCTCATCGCCAACGTGTTCCCGTTCGCGGGCGACTCCGCGTTCTTCTCCGACGCCGTGAACTACATCATCGCGATGCGCCGCGTCCATGTCGCCGGCTCGGGGAACGAAGCCCGCTTTCAGGCCGCCAAGGAGGAGCTGAAGTTCACCTGCAAGTTCGAACCGCTCGAAGCCTCAACGAGCGGCGGCAAGCCGCGCCAAAGGGGGGCGTGCACGTTGCCTGGCGGGAGGACCTTGCCGCTGGTCGTCGGCGACGCGCGAGGCGCTGCCACGCCCGATGGCGCCTTCCGTATCTTCGCCGGGCTGCGGTCGGACCCCTTCTTTTCCGGCTGGGGGCACCCGCCCCGCGACGCGATACCGAAGGCCATCCCCAACGCCCTCCAGGACAACAACGTCCTGAGCATCGTCATCGAGCTCGACACGACCAAGGTGCTCGAGCCGCGCAAGGGATCGCTGTTCGGGGTCATCGCAGAGACAACGCCCGGCGCCGCAGGGGGGGGGTTCACGAGCGACGTCCCGCGGATCGACCGGGTCGGACGGCCCGAGGTGACCAACCTCCACATGTTCGTCGATGGCGAGATCGACCTGCGGGACCTGTGGAATCAGGAGGATCCGTTCGCGGTCGACCCGAAGCGCCTGCCGCTCTACAGAGATCGCCTGCTCCTCTCGCTCGATCTCTGGGACAGGCGGGACGGCAAGGTCGATTGGACAGAGGCCGGGCGCAGGGCCCTGGTGAACGTGCTCCTGGACGATTTCCTCCTGATTGACGTGACCAGGCCGACCACCGACGACAGCCATCGAGAGATCGAGCACAGCACGCTCGAGGGGAAGAAGTACGCCACGGGCGGGGGCAGGACGCTCGACGCCAATATCATGAACATCTTCATCTCGTACGAGGTCAACCGTGGCAGAGGGCCCATGCTCCGCGGCGGGGCAAAGGGCGCCACGCAGCCGGGGGGCAAGACGTTCCCCTACGTGCAGCCGCCCAACGTGACGCCGATCGAGATCACCCGCGCAGTCGACCTCGCCGCCGGCAGCAAGGAAGTCTGGAAGGTGATCGGGCGCTTCGACGGGCTGATGGACTGGCACCCGATGGTCGTGCGGCTGGAGACGGTCGGGAGAGGGGTCGGCCAGCTGCGGAAGAGCTTCATGTCGGACGGGTCTGAAGTCGTCGAACGGCTAGAGGAGCTCGACGACGCCCGGCGGCTCATGCGGTACACGATGGTGAGCGGGTTGCCAGCCTCGGACTACACGGGGGTCATCCAGGTCAGGGACAGGGGCGCGGGTTGCACGGTGGAGTGGCGGGTGAGCTATCGGCTCAAGGGCGCGGGTACCCCGTTCATAGGCGCAACGGTCGATACCATCATCTCCAGGGGCCTCGAAGGCTTGAAGACGCGTTTCGGCGTGCTCCAATAAAGCCATTTATCGTCTCCCGAGCTGAGCGGACCAATCGGCCGGATCGACGGGGCCGTCCACGAGCTGCGCCGTGGCAAATCCGAGATTGTTCGATCGCGACGATCGAGACGAGCAGGACGCCGCTCGCTCTGTCGGAGTCGGGTAGCGCCCAAGCGCACCATCGGCATCAACAACGGTGCTTGGTAACACGGCTCAGCTCACCACGACAGCGCGGCCATCGGCGGTGTAAATCACCGCCTTTGCCGCGGCGAGCGCGGCCGCCGGCGGCGTGGGCTCGATCGACGGGCGACGAGCCGCCACCTTCTTCGTCGAGCTCGTCGAGCTCGTCGAGCTCGTCGAGCGCACGAACGGCCAGAAGAGCTGCTCAGCCCAGGGCTCGGCCGGTGCGTCGTCGGGCAGCCCGAAGCCCTCCTGCCGAGCGTGCGGGATCATGAGCGTGCCATGGATCACATCGAAGCAGATGAGGGCGACGCCATAGTTCTTCATGGCATTGCCGTAGCGGCCGACGCCGTGGTGGGCGTGGTGGGTGTCGGGCAGCGAGATGACGCGCTCGATCACCCACATGAAAGGACGTGTGAAGCGGTTGCGCTGAAGCGGCAGATCCCAGCGGAGATCGGAGTGCTCCATCAACACCATCAGAGTCCTGAAGGCCAATCCAGCCGCGTAGGCACCAGGCTGGCCGAGCCAGATGACGGCCGGGCCCAGCCACGCGCCCGGCACCAGCACATGCCACAGCCAGTTTTGCCGGTAACCGACGCCGATATTCATGTTGCGCGGGACGTGGTGCGGTTTGTGGATACGCCACAGCCACGGCCATTCATGGCTCTTGCGGTGGAACCAGTACACCGCGTACTCGTCGGCGAGCACGTAGATCGGGAAGGCGAGCCAGAAGCTCACGCCCGCGAGCGCCCCCTCCGAGCGCGGCCAGAGCGCCTTGAACGCCCAGATCAAGGCGGCGAAGGAGGCGCCGCGTACCAGCAGGAAGTTACCGAGGCTCACGAGGCTCGCGCCCAGCTCCCGCATGGTGAGCACGCCGGGGCGCCGGTACAGGCCGAACGCGGTCTCCAGGGCGGCGAAGATCGCGATGAGAGCGAGGGCGATCAGAGCATTTCCGAGCATGATGCCTCTCCTTCCGCGCGTCGTGTCCGGGCTCGTGCCCCCGCCGAGGTGGCGAGGGCGATCGAGCCACGGTCCAGGAACTTGTCGCAATGCACGTGGTCCGGCGGGATCGTGCCGCGCAGCACGTCGAGCGCGCCGTCGATCATCCCGGGCGGCCCGCACAGGTAGGCCGCGCGATCGGCGTGGGCCACGGCGACCTCACGGAGGTAGTCCGAGACGTGCCCCTTCCGCCCTGTCCAGCTCGAGCCTTCGGGCTCTCGCGAGAGCACGGGCACGAAGGCGAACCGCCCTCGCCATCGCGCCTCGATCGAGGCGATGGCGTCGAGCGCGTAGAGGTCCTGCCGGGTGCGCGCGCCGACGACCAGCGTCACGTCGCGAGCGAGCCCGTCCGAGATCCCTTGCTCGAGGATCGCGCTGATCGGCGAGAGGCCAGTGCCTCCTGCCACACAAAGGAGCGACCGCCCGGCCTCGTGGTAGCGGAAGCCGCCGTGGGGCCCCGAGAAGCCGAGGCGCGAGCCCGTGCGATCGGCGGCGAAGAGCCAGTCGGTGAAGGCGCCGCCCGGGACGTGGCGGATATGAAAGAGCGCTCTTCGCGGCGAGGCCCGGGCCGGTGCCTCGGCGAACGAGTAGCAGCGCGGCTCGCCAAGCCCCGGGACGCCGGGCGCTGTGAGCTGCGCATACTGCCCGGCCACGTAGCGGATCTCCGCGGCGAGGCCGACCTCGATCGCGAGGATGCCGGGCGCGAGCGGCGTCACGCGCGTGATGCTCGCGTCCGCCTGCACCGGCTGCACCGGCGCAGGCCCCGCCGAGCGCTCGCGGCCGATGCCCGGGACCTCGACCGCCACGTCCTCCGACTCGGCCAGGCTCTGGCAGGCGAGGACGAAGCCGGCGGAGAGCTCCTCGGGCGTGACGTGGCGAGAGATATCCTTTTTGAGGCGGACATGCCCATTGGTGAGCCGGCACTTGCAAGTGCCGCACTCGCCCACGTTGCACATCCGGGGGAACGGGATATTCGCGCGCGCGGCTGCGCTGAGCAGCGTCTCTCCGGGCTCGATGGTCGCCGCGCGCTCGCTGCCCAGGACATGAAGCGTCCCGCCTCGACCGCCCTTCCGGCGGACAGATGAAAATCCGAACATGATGTGTTCTCTTTCTGTGGATGGCCACCCAGGTCCGCGGCGCCTGGCCGCGAGCTCGGGTCGCTCTTCGCTGGGCCGCCCCTCGCTGGTGCAGCCCTGAGCGCGCGGATTTCATGGGCGGCGACCCACGGAAAGCCCAATCAAGAAACGGTATGAGTCAGATGACCAGCGCGAATACTCCGCTGAATCCGGGGTCGCGCGCCTCCTCCTGAATCAGCCCGCCCGCCGAGGACAGGTCAGAGGCGGCTGCAGAGATCGATGAGCGATCGCCGGAGCCACTGATGGGCCCGGTCGGCCTCCTGAGATACGTGCCACATCATGAACAGCGGGATCGGGTGGATGGGCAGAGGACAGCTCACCACCCGGACGGGGAAGTGCTGCTCGAACAGCCGTGCCAGGGGGAGCGGCAGCGTGCAGACGAGGTTCGACTGCGAGACGATGAACGGCATCGATAGATAATGGGGGACCTGCACCTGCACGCGCCGCGATAGCCCCACGACGGCCTGGGTATGCTCTGCCAGGTCGGTCTGGCCCTCGCGCGGCTCGAGGATGACGTGCTCGAGCGCCATGTACTCGTCGACGGTCAACGAGGGCCCCACGGTCGGATGATCCTGGCGCACCAGCGGGACGAGCTCGATGTCGAGCACGCGCTCTCGCCGGAACCCCTCGCCCGGGATGACGACATGATCCAGGACGAGCTCGACCTTGCCGAGCCGCATTTCATTCTGCAGCAAGGCCCCAGGCTCGCGGCAGATCTCGATCCGGACGCGAGCGCCGAGCTGCTCGAGCCACCGCAGAAACCGGGGCAAGAGAACGGCCTCTCCGAGGTCGCCGATCCCCAGCGTGAAGGTGTGGCTCGCGGTGTAGTCGAAGGCGTCAGTCTGAGCGAGCGAGGCCTGGATCAGGTCGAGCGCCTTCCGGATCGGGCCGGCGAGCGAGAGGGCGCGCGGCGTCGGAGCCATCTCCTTGCCGCAACGCACGAAGAGATCGTCGTCGAGCAGGAGCCGCAGCCGGGCCAGCGCGCTGCTCACGGCGGGCTGGGTCATGCCGAGGCGCTCGGCTGCGCGCGTCACGTTGCGCTCGAGGATCATGACGTCGAGCACGGTCAGCAGATTCAGGTCCACGGCGCGCAGGCGAGGAAGCGGCGGTGCGCTCATGCGGAGAGGGTAGCGCAGCCCCCCCACGTGCCGCGCTCGGCCCGCGGGGGCGAGCTCCTCCGCGCGCGCCCCTTTGAGGTCGACCGCACGGCTCGGCGCGCTGGCCAGCGAGCCGGCCACGGCGGCGCGTCCCCGGGCAGGACGGGCCACGCAGCCGAGGTGCGTTTGCGGGTGGCCTGCGTGACGCCAGGCCGTCGCGATAGCGGCGCGCCTCCTGCCCTTTGGGCCTGAACGGATGATGCGCGGTATTGGCGCTCTCGCCCCGCCTGCCGTTCCAGCATGTATAACCTAATCTGGCGCTGCTCCGATGAAAAATCGCATCCGCGGTGCCATCGTCGTCGTCCGACATCCACGCGACGCGCGTGGTGGAAGGGAGAGAGACGATGCGGATATTGCTGACGGGGGTGGGGACGCGCGGTGACGTGCAACCTGTAGTTGCCTTGGCCGCCGAGATGCGGCGTCGGGGGCACGACGTGAGGCTGTGCGTTCCGCCGAACTTCATTGACTGGGTGGGCGGCTTGGGCTTCACGGCGGCCCCGATCGGAATCGCGATGCGTCAACCGAGCGGGGCCGCCGCCGCGCAGGCCTCCCTGCCGACGCCGGAGCAGATCCGCGCCCTGGTCGAGCACCTCGTGAGAGACCAGTTCGACGCGACCGCGTTGGCCGCCGAGGGATGTGACGTGATCGTGGCCGGCGGAGAGCACCAGTACGCCGCACGGTCGATCGCGGAGCGGCTGGGCATCCCGTCCGTGGTCGCCGTGTATGCGCCGGTGGCCCTGCCGTCGCCGGATCATGCGCCCAGCGGGGAGCCCGGGGGTGACCCGGAGTCCAACCTCCGGCGCTGGCAGGACGAATCGCGGAGCTGGAACGAGCGCATTCTCGAGCGGCTCAACGACAATCGGAAGCGACGGGGCCTGGGTCCGCTGAGCGATGCTTGCGGCCACATCCTGGGCGAGGCTCCGTGGCTCGCGGCGGACCCGGTCCTCGGGCCGCTGCCGGCGACTCCCGGCCTGAAGCCCACGCAGACGGGAGCCTGGCTCCTTCCCGATCAGACGCCGCTCGTACCCGAGCTGGAAGCGTTCCTCGCCGCCGGCGAGGCGCCTGTCTACGTCGGCTTCGGCAGCATGCCTGCGGACCCGCAGACTGGCCGCATCGTCATCGAGGCCGTGCGGGCTGCGGGGCGCCGCCTCGTCCTGTCGCAGGGGTGGGCCGAGCTCGGTCGGGTCGACGACGCCCCCGACTGCATTGTGATCGGCGACGTCAACCAGCAGGCGCTGTTCCCGAGGGTCGCCGCGGTTGTGCACCACGGCGGGGCGGGTACGACCACGACCGCGGCGCGCGCGGGCGTCCCGCAGGTGATCGTCCCGATGTTCGCCGATCAGCCCTATTGGGCCTCGCGCGTCCGGGCGCTCGGGATCGGGACGTCCGTGGCTCGTGGAGCGCTGAGCGCGGAGTCCCTCCTGGCCGCTTTGGGGGGCGCCCTCGATCAGGGGGTCGTTGCTCGCGCGGCCGCGCTCGCCGGCGCCGTGGCGGTGGATGGCACGGCCGTCGCCGCCGACCTCATCGAGCGGGCCTCCGCGTAACCTCCGGGGGGGGTTGCCGCGCGCGGCTCATCGGGCGCGCGACAGCGGTCGATCGTCCGGCCCCCACGGCCGCACGCCGGCCCGTTGACGGCTCGCGAGCACCCCAGTAGTCCGCCGTTGATGGCCCACCGATCGGCGTTCATGTTCACTTTCGTGGCGGTTGCGGCGCTCGCGCTGGGCGGCTGCAACCGCGGGTATCAGACGGCAGCCGAGCTCCAGGCCGCGGAGCGCGGTCCGACCCACTGCGCCAGCTCCTGTTACGAGCTCGGGATGAGGATGTCCGCCTTCGTGCTCGTGGACCGCGGTGTGGCGGGCTGCGTGTGCGAGCCGGTTCAGGCGCCGGCCGGCCCATCCCCCGCGCCGCCCCCGCCGGCCGCGCCGCCCCCGCCGGCCGCGCCGCCCCCGCCGGCCGCGCCGCACTCGCCGGCGGTGCCGCCCCCGCCGGCCGTGCCGGCCGCGCCGCCCCAGGGCCGCGTGTCGGCCGCCGCGGCGGCGGGCTACGCCGTGATCGAGGCGTATCGCAAGCAGCAGGAGGAGCAGCAGGCGCTGCGGGCCACGCAGCCGAAGTAAGCTGGCCGGGGGCCTGCGTGACGACCCGCCGGTTGGAGGAGGCTCACGGGCATCGTTGGCTCCTGGAGGAGCCCGCGTGGCATACTCGGCAGGACCATGAACGAGCCGGCGCGCAAGATTCTCTGGACGTATGCCGAGTACCTCGATCAGGAGCGGGCGAGCCCGACGAAGCACGAGTTCCTGAACGGCGAGATCTTCGCGATGGCCGGCGGAACGCCGGAGCATGCGCGCCTGTGCGTGAGCGTCAGCGCCGAGCTACGGGCGCATCTCCGCGGGCGGCCCTGCGCGGTCTACTCCTCCGACCTGCGCGTCCGGGTGCAGGCGACCGGGCTCTCCACGTACCCTGACGTCAGCGTTGTCTGCGGCAAGCTCGAGCGCGATGCTGTCGACAAGGACGCCGCGCTCAACCCGATCGTTCTGGTCGAGGTCCTCTCCGACAGCTCGGAGGCCTACGATCGGGGGCAGAAGTTCGCGCACTACCGGCGGATCCCTTCGCTCCGGGAGTACGCGCTCGTCTCGCAGCACGAACCGCGCATCGAGGTGTTCCACCGCAACGAGGATGACTCGTGGACGCTCCGGGAGGCCCGCGCAGGAGAGGGCGCGCATCTGGAGACGATCGGGTGCACCCTGTCGATCGACGAGGTGTACCGAGATCCGCTCGCCGAGGTCGCGACCCAGGAGGAGCCCACCCTCGCCTAGGCTAGGGGGCCTCGAGGCACAGAGCGTCGCGGCCGTCCTCGCCAGCGCGGCGGCCAGCTACTTCGCCCAGAGCACCGAGAGGTCGAGCTCGATGGCCTCGAAGGGCGCGACGCGCACGCGCGCGGCGTCGCGGTGGACCACCGCGGGCCCCCAGCGACGATCCTCGCCGAGCACGTAGACCTCGAGCGTGTGCTTCATGGGATCGACCAGCCACGCGTACCGCACGCCCTCGCGCGCGTAGATTGGCATCTTCTCGTCGCGGTCGACGTCCTCCGTCGAAGCGCTCAGGACCTCGCAGACCCAGTCCGGGGCGAGGGCGAAGTAGGCCGTGTCGGGCAGCTCCGGCATGCGCTCGACGCGCCAGCCCGCAAGGTCGGGCACGAGCGCGTCGATCTCGCCGGGCGCCTCGGGATCGGGGAAGTGGAGCTCGGGCTCGTCCGGGATGTGCCAGCCGCCAGGTCCGCCCTCGCCCAGATCGAAGGGGCCGGACAGCTTCCCCCCGAGCCTGGACGACGCCCGTGCATGTCGCGGCGCCGGCCGAGGGAACACGTGCAGGGTACCGCGGACGAGCTCCGCCACCTTGTTCGGCGGGACGGCTTCGAGGTCGGCGTACGTGGCGCGGCGCTGCTTTTCGGCGGGCTGACCCATGTGCGTAGCCTGCCCGGGGGCGCGCGGCTGGGCAAGGCGAGGAGCAGGCCAGGGCCGGAGCCGGCCGGGGCCCCGCGCCGGGTGACACTACGTGTGCCCCGCCGTTTACAGATCTGCCTGCGAAATGACACTACGTGACCACCGGTATTCTCAGCAGGCCCTGCGAAATGACACTACGTGTGTCCCGCCGTTTACAGATCTGCCTGCGAAATGACACTATGTGACCACCGACGTACCCGCTCCGGGCTCCCGGCGAGGCGTTGCACCTCGGATCCCCGGCCCGCCCCCCGTCGCGCCGTCGCGCCGTCGCGTCGTCGCGTCGAGATCTTGCGCTCCTCAGAGCACACATCCGACGGCGATGTAGCCTCACGGCCGCGCTCGCCTGGATCTACGCTCCCAAGATGGCCAAAGCCAAGACCCACAAAGAACCCACCGGGAAGGCGCCCAAGGCGGCTCCCACGGCAACAACGACCTACCACGCTTGCTACAAGCGCTATGCCCCGCTGGCCGCGGAGCTCCCCGAGCGGGAGATCGAGGTCTGTCGGGCGGACGTGCGCATCGCCTTCGCCAACGTGAAGCGCGGTGTCCAGGCCGCGTGCGCGGATCCGGCGCGCATCCGGCGAGCGCTGCCGGAGCTGCGGCTCGATGACGTGCTCGCGCTGCCGGACCTCGGCCGGGCCCTTGTCTTCGCCGCCACGCGCGTCGCGGCGAAGCCGGCGAGCTCCGGCGAGATCGAGGCGAAGCTGGTCATCGTGACCGAGCTGCGCGAGCCGATGCTCACGCTCGCCGAGACGCTGGCGAAGCGGGCGCTCCTGCCGAAGGACGTGGTGGCCGAGATCCGGGCCGGCAGCGGCAAGTACGACCTGGCCAGCGACGGGATGGCGCTGGCCCACCTGTACGTGGAGCACGCGGGCGCGCTCCGCGGAAAGCACCCCTTCACGCAGGAGGAGCTCGACCAGCTGCGGGAGGCGAGCGAGTGGCTGCTCGACACCCTCACCCCCGACGGCGCCCGCCGCCCCGTCGCCAGGCAGCGCAGCGAGGCCGAGAAGATGCGCGATCGGCTCTGGACCCTCCTGGTCCGGCGTTACGCGGATCTGCGCAAGATCGCGTACTACTTCCACGGCGAAGCGTTCGAGGAGGTGACCCCGAAGCTCCAGTCGCGCCTGTCGCGCTCCGCCGCCGCGGACGTGGCCGCGGAGGTCGAGGCCGAGGAGAGCGGCGGCGACGACCCGGGCGCGGACGAGAGCGGCGGCGCCGTCGCCCAGCCGGCCCAGCCCGCCATCGCGCCGTCTCCGTGAGCCGCGGCGCGTAGCCCGCCGCGCGGCGGGCTACGCGCGCGCGCATCGGCGCTGCCCGCGTGCAGCCACGGCGAACACAAACGGGTCCGGAGAGCCCCCCGTAATCAAGGGGATATGAGCGCATCTCTCTCGCCCCCCGCCGGCACCTCCCGCGAACGCACCTGGAACGCCCTTCATACAGCCGCAGTGGAAGCGCTCCCTGGCGCGTTCCGTCTGATGGGCGTGGCCGAGGCCGACATCGACGACCTCCTCCAGGAGGTCCTCCTCGCTGCCTACCGGTCCCTGGATCGATTCGACCCCACCTGGTGCCCGCCCCAGGACGATGCCGATCCCGCGGGCCGGGACGCCTGGCGCCAGCACCGCAGCGCCGAGGCGCGGTGGGTGTTCGGGATCGCGTGGCGGAAGGTGAGCCATTACCTGGACCGCGCCCATCGCCGCCGCGAGGTGCCGAGCGGCCTGCTCCCGGCGCCGTGCGGCGAGCCGGTCGATCCCGCGCCGCTCAGCGAGCAGCGCGCCGTGGAGCGGGAGCGGCTGGAGCTCGTGATCGACGTGCTCTGGACGCTGGCCCCGGAGCGGCGGCTCCTCCTGGTCCTGCACGAGGCGTACGAGGTGCCGCTCGTCGAGATCGCGCGAGAGCTGGGCATCAACTACAACACGGCGACCAACCGGCTGCGCCTCGCCCGCGAGGACTACCACGCTGCCATCCAGCGGCTGCGCCCGGAGCAGCGAGACGCGCTGCGCGGGTGCTGGCTCGGGTTCCCGCTGGCTTCGGCGTTTCTTGTGCACGAGGACGCCGGAGCGATCGCGCCCGCGCCGCCTGCGCCCGCGCCGCCTGCGCCCGCGCCGCCCGCTCCTGCGCCAGCGGGCCTCGCGGGCCCGCACACCTGGCTGGGAGAGCTGGGACGCGCGGTCGGGTGGAGCGTGGCGGGCGCTGGAGGCACCGTGGCCTTGCTGATCGTGTTCGCGCCGCCGCAACCGCTCTGGGCTGACCATTTCGGCGTGCTGGCGACCGAGCTGCCCCGGGTGCGTCTCTCCCGCGTCGTGGAGATGGCCCCTCGGGAGAGGCCGGCGCCGCCGCCCAGCGCGCCGCCGCCCAGCGCGCCGCCGCCCGAAGTGACCTCCCGGCGCGATGCGGCGCTGCGTCCCGCGGCGCCGGCAGCCGCGCGGGGAGACTCGTTCGCCGAGGAATACCGGGTGCTCGACGCGGCGCAGGCGATGCTCTCCGCCGGCGATTCCGCCGGGGCGCTCCGGCAGCTCGCGCTCCATGAGCAGCGGTTCCCGAGCGGCCGTCTGAGGTCCGTGCGCGAGCGGCTCCGGGAGCTCGTGCAGATGCGCCGGACCGGTCCGGCCGGTGGCGCGGCGAGGGAGGAGCCGTCGCGATGAGCCGGCCTCACGAGGAACGGGCGCAGCGCGCGCGGCCCGCGCTTCGTGGCACGGAGCGCGCGCGGCCCGCGCTTCGTGGCACGGAGCCTCTCCGCCATGCCCGGCGAGCGGCGTTTGCCGGCGCCGCCGTTCTGGGCGCCGCGTGCCTGCTCTCCGCCGGGGAAGCTCACGCCGAGCCGGGGTTGCGCCCGAGCGCGGCGCGCCTCGAGTACGTGCGCGGGCGTGGCGCCGAACACTGCCCTGACGCGTCGTTCCTGCGCGCCGAGGTGGCACGGGTGGCGGGCGCCGACCCGTTCCGGGACGATGCTCCGCTCCTGATCTCGGCCAGGATCGAGCGCCATGGGGCCGAGCTCGTGGCCTCGCTGGCGCTGCGCGACGGCCAGGGGGAGATCGGGTGGGCCGATGGGTTCAGCACCAGCAGAGCCTGCGAGGCGCTCGTCGCCGGCATGGGTCTCGCCATCGCAACGCGGCTCCTGAGCATGGCGGAGCGGGTGTCGCGTGAACCTTCGCCGCGTGAGCCTGCGCAGGAAGGTCCGCAGGGTCCGCCGAGGCCTTTGCCGCCTGCGCAGGCGGCGCGCGCGGCGCCGGAGCCGTCCGGCCGGGGCGCGCCGGAGCCACCTATCCCTTCGGGAGAGGAGGTGACGGCGGATCCTCCCGAGCCGTTGCGGTTCGAGGCGGGGCTCGGGGCGACCGTCGGACTGGGGATCACGCCGGGGGTCGCGGCCGGAACGACCCTGGCCCTCGGCGTGCGCTGGTCCGACGGGTCGGTCGCCGTGGAGGGGCGGGGGCTCGTCTCGCTGGCGGAGGAGGTAGCCGACATGGACATCCGTACGACGGCCTTCACGGTCGCCACCGTGGCCTGCCTTCGCGGTCACTTCATGTTCGGCTGCGGGCTCGGGACGGTCGGCGCTGTCCGGTTCGTCCCGCAGGATCCGTGGAACATGCATGTACGCAGCAAGACCCTGCTCGGGATAGGGGCGCGGCTTGGCAGCGCATGGCCGCTCTCGGACAGGTGGTCTGTGCACGGACACGCCGAGGCGGCCTGGATCGTGGAAGATGCGCTGCTCCGGCGTCAGAGCGACGGGAGCGAAGCTCCTGCACCCCCCAGCTGGTCCTCAGCCCCGCTCGCGGCAGCGCTCGGGCTGGGTATCACGGCTACCTACTGAGCGAGCTCCCGCGCGGCGGCGCGTTCTCGTCGAGATGGAAGAATCGGTGATAATTTGTCTCAGAAGCCGGCAATGACTGATGTGAACGATACGATGTCGGAAGGTGTCCATTGTATGCCCGCGGCGACCTCAGGTAGTTTGTTCCTCATGCGCATCTTCTCCTGCACGTTCGTGGCGCTGTTCCTGTTGACGGGCTGCGGCCCAGATCCGATCGTCTACGGTCCCTGTCAACCTCAGGAGTACGGCAATCCAGGGTGCCCGTGGCCCGAGGAAGGTGAGGGCGGTGCAGGCGGCGAGGGTGGGGCCGGCGGCGAAGGCGGGGCCGGCGGCGACGGCGGTGGGACCGGCGGCGGCGACGAGAGCGCCTGCGCCGGCAACTGCGTCTCACCGGCGCCGCTCGGCTGGTTCGGCCCGGCGCTCCTCTGGTACGGCCCGCCGGACCAGGCGCCGGACTGCCCCGCCGCCGCGCCGAACGTCGGCTACGAGGGCTTCGCCGATCTGGCGCCTGCGCCGCTCGCCTGCGCGGCCTGCCTGTGCGACCCGCCGGCGTCGGCCTCGTGCGAGCTCCCGCTGGGCTGGTCGGTGCACGCGACCACGTGTGCTGGGGACATCCCCGGCAGCGTCGAGACCGCCTTCTCGGCGCCCGACGGCTGGGACGGCGCCTGCACCGCCGCGAACGCGATCCCCGCGGACCAGGACTGCGGCGGGCAGCCGTGCGTGCAGTCGCTCTCGGTCGAGGCGCCGACCGTGCTGGTGACCGCCGCCTGCACGCCCCGGGTGGACGAGCCGCCGCCGCCGGCTCGCCTCGATCCGTGGCAGACCCGGGCGCTCGCCTGCCTGCCCGGCGCCTACACGGAGTGCCCGGACGACCGGAGCACCTGCATGCCATCGCCCGGGGAGCCCGGGGTCCCGCCGCCCGGCGGCTTCCTGACGTGCATCTTCCACGAGGGCGACGTCACGTGCGAGAGCCCTTATCTGGACAGGCACGTCTTCTTCGGCGGCGCCGACGACACCCGCGGCTGCTCCGAGTGCGGCTGCGGGGCGCCGGAGGGCGCGTCGTGCACGATCATGGCCTCGGTCTTCAGCGACGGCGCGTGCACGGAGACGCTCGTGTCAACCGTCGTGAGCTCGACGACGCCGTTCTGCGGGGTCACGCCGCCCGGCGTCGCCCTCGGCAGCAAGTCGGCGGAGGTCGTCGCCGTGGATCCGGGCGCCTGCGCCCCGAGCGGCGGCGAGCCGGTCGGCGAGATGCTGCCGGCCGAGCCATCGACGTTCTGCTGCCTGGCATAGGCTCGACCTGGCCGGCGCGGGGCGGCCCATTTCGTGGTTGGCGCCGGGCCGCCTCTCCGCGCCTGCGGTCGACCTGCTCCGCCGCGCGGAGACGCGCTCAACCCTGCTCACGGACTCGTGGCAAGCAAGGCCTCAACCCGACTCGCGATTTCTTCGAATCGTTCGTTGCGGAGGGCAGCGACCAGCGTGATGCCGAGAGGCCTCGGGTCGACCATCGGTCCAGCGAGCTCGTGCAACCAAACCGCCATGATTTCACACGGGTCACGCCCAATCGAAGCACTGGAGACGAGCGCGGAGATAGAATCCGCCGGCTCATCATGCCCACACGCGCGGAGCTCATCGACAAGCTCGCGCGCGAGCTGCGCGGGATCGACCAGCGGTCCAGCCATCTCGCGCGCCCAGAACATCATGATCGATGCCGCGAGGGGCTCGCGACCTTCGTCGCGAATCCTCGCCACTGCCGCGTAAGCCAGCACATCGGCCGGATGCGCATGGACAAGGGCGTCAATCATGGACAAGAGCGCGGCAATCTCGGGAGGCGGCTCTCGGCACGCGGCAAGGCTTCGGGGATCTTTGCCTTGGGGCTCTCTCTTGGGCGGCTCCTCCTTCCACGCTGGATGCTCAATCGCGTAGCACGTGGTGCTAATGGCCCGCGCAAGGTCCTTTGCTCCATCCGCACGGAGGCGCTGGGTGAGCGGGCCTTGAAAGTGGACCCACATGCGGCGCCCGAACTCATCCGCGCGCGCCGCGAGACCGCGGGCGCGGCACGCTTCAGCCAGCTTGCGATTCATTTCGATGAACGCGTGGGGTTCGTTCAGCCAGAGCACGGGATCGATTTCCGGCGACTCGCCGCTGAGCAACGAAATGAGCGCATCGGCGAGATCACCACGGCCCTCAATTCGCAGGCGACCAATAAGCGCTTGCGCGAAGAACACCGCGCGTGTCCACGGCCCTGCGGACTCTCGCTCCACACTCCTCACGATGAACGCCTGAAGGCTATCGTGACCGTCAAGCGCGACCCTCTTCGACAGGGCACCGATCAAGGTGCGCGCATCATGTCGGGTCGCGAGCTCGCCTCCCAGCCTCGCGACAGACGCGCGCTCGGATGATTCGACGATTCTATGCATCTGTACGATGCCTCAAATGAGATCCAAAAATTTCGTGTGCTCGGTGCATCCTACGGTCGGGCACCACCGGCTTCGATACGCGGCTCCGGTAGGGACATCAACGTGTCACTCAGGTGGCCAAGATCAGGGCATTGCTCAGGGCATAGGGTGCTCGAGCATGCACTGAGGCTCGTCGTGACACCGTTGACATTGCCGCATTGGGCTGGCAGGCTGCAGGCAGCGACGGTGTTTCCGCTTGCCAGGCAGTCGACCCAGCAAACGCAATTTGGATCGCCAGAGCACGCCTCATATTCGTCGCAGCATGACGTCTTTGCACATTTAGCGCATTCGCCGTCGTCTGGATTGGCATCGCAGAGCGGCAGCGCTGAAAAATTTGGTACCGACATTTGAGGATGCGAGTTATGCGTGTCCATGCACGTTATCAGTCGATATTTCGTCATTCCCGGCGTGACTCGAACTAGAGCGTCCGTCATGATAGCGGCCGTATTTGGGTCGGTAGCGCAAGCCCACTCGGTCTGCCTTTGATTCAGCGAGCAGTCGCACATCGATCTTTCCACTTCGTAGGTGCAAAGCCAGATCGTTTCTCCCCAGTTGTAGCAGGAGTGGACTTCCGGAGCAGTGCAGCTGGCGATTCCGGCTACAACAAGAATCGACATCGCAACATTTCGGATCGATACAGGTTGTGTCATGGCGCGCCTGAGGTTGGATGATTGTAGCGGACGCTGAGAATCCGCGGGACATTGATCGAGCCTATCCAGGACGTTGTGGCCGCACCGTGGCCGAGCCCTGCCTTCAACCGGCGACCATGGGTATCGAACCGCGATCTCCCCTTTGTTGTATCAGGCTTCGACCACGGGGCTTGATGTTCCCAGGGGTCAATGCCACCGGCAGCAGCCCGAGAGGAAGCAGTAGCAGCCGAGGGCGATCGGCGATGGCGCGCTTCACGGCGCACGTCCGCTCGGACAATCAAGCCGAATGCCGAATGGCACACACGAGCGCTGGATAGCCATGCGGCTCACCGCGGTCAAGATGAATTGCATGAGAAGATTGGAGCGAACAGGGTGAGGACACCGCGGACGTAAGGAGGCGCGAAGACCGGCGAACGCGATCCCCGCGGACCAGGACTGCGGCGGGCAGCCGTGCGTGCAGTCGCTCTCGGTCGAGGCGCCGACCGTGCTGGTGACCGCCGCCTGCACGCCCCGGGTGGACGAGCCGCCGCCGCCGGCTCGCCTCGATCCGTGGCAGACCCGGGCGCTCGCCTGCCTGCCCGGCGCCTACACGGAGTGCCCGGACGACAGGAGCACCTGCATGCCATCGCCCGGGGAGCCCGGGGTCCCGCCGCCCGGCGGCTTCCTGACGTGCATCTTCCACGAGGGCGACGTCACGTGCGAGAGCCCTTATCTGGACAGGCACATCTTCTTCGGCGGCGCCGACGACACCCGCGGCTGCTCCGAGTGCGGCTGCGGGGCGCCGGAGGGCGCGTCGTGCACGATCATGGCCTCGGTCTTCAGCGACGGCGCGTGCACGGAGACGCTCGTGTCAGCCGTCGTGAGCTCGACGACGCCGTTCTGCGGGGTCACGCCGCCCGGCGTCGCCCTCGGCAGCAAGTCGGCGGAGGTCGTCGCCGTGGATCCGGGCGGCTGCGCCCCGAGCGGCGGCGAGTCGATCGGCGAGATGCTGCCGGCCGAGCCGTCGACGTTCTGCTGCCTCGCGTAGCACGCGGCGGAGCTGCGCCGGTGGCCGCGGTCGTGCTAATGGCCCACATCTTCGCACTTTATCAACCGATAGCTTTCGATGTCCGGCCTCTCTCGAATCAGCGGTTCTGTCTTGTCAGCGGCTGACTCCGCATCGGTCGTACAACTCAACTCCCATACCTCCTGCAAGCAATCGCACGTCGAAACTTGCACTTCGTAGGTGCAGGCCCAGTGCGTGTACTCGTAGAGGCAGTGGTACGATCCCGTATCAACGCAGCCGGCGATCCCTGTTGCGAGGAGAGTCGACATCACAAATTTTCGGATCGATGCAGGTTGTATCATGGCGCGCCTGAGCTTGGACGATTGTAGCGGACGCTGAGAATACGCGGGACATCGATCGATGCCAACCACACACCACACGAAGGGGACACCCCGGACGTAAGGAGGCGCGAAGACCCGCGAAGGCACCTCCCGCGGGCCCGGGCTACGGCGGTCAGCCATGCGTGCAGTCGCTCTCGAGCCATGCGCCGGCCGCGCTGGCGACCGGCGCGCGCACGCCGATGGGGGGACGAGCCGGTCACATGAGCCCGGCTTGCTCGGGAGTGCAGCCCGGCGCGGTGGACGGTCGGCGAGCGGCCGCATGCGGTTTGCCGAGACCCACCGACGGCCGCTCGCCTGCTCGACCCGAGCTCGCGCTCCTGCGCACCGTCGCGGCACGCAGTTTGCGACGCATGCGGCGCAGGGGCGCGGCCGTCTCATCGCGGGATCGCTCGGCCCTGGAGCAAGGCGATGGACGGCGCAGCCAGGGACATCTTCGTCATCAGCGACCTGCACATCGGTGACGGCGGCGCGCGCGACAACTTCGACTCGGGCAAGAAGACGCCGCAGCTGCGCGCATTCCTCGACCACGTGGGCAGCGAGGGAGGCGAGCTCTTCGTCCTCGGCGACTTCTTCGAGCTCTGGCAGATGAACCTCAGCCTCCTGCTCGTGAAGCGGCGGGCGCTCCTCGATCAGCTCGCCGCGCTGAGGCTCGTCTACGTGCCCGGCAACCACGACATCGACCTCGCGCACTTCATCGACACGGACTTCCTCCATCACCCCTTCTTCGCCTGCATGCGCGCGCCCTTCGTCCGGGAGCTCGGGGGCAGACGGTTCCGCTTCTGCCACGGGCACGAGACCGATCCGTTCAACGCCGGGGACGACCCGGGCTTCGGCCGCATGCTCTCCATCTTCGCCGGCGTCTTCGAGGACCAGAACGGCTCTCCCCTCCTCACGAGCGGCGAGAGCGTCGAGGATGTCCTCGAGCAATTCGGCGACTCGATGCTGACGATCTGGAAGCGCTCCCTGGCGACGGTTCACCGTAGCCAGGGCGAAACGAAGGAGGTGCGCCCCACCTCGGAGCTGACGCCGGCGCAGAACCCGGACCGGCTCGGCGAGCACGTGGTCGGGGTCCGAGCAGAGCTCGACAAGGGCGAATACGACGTGACGGTGCTCGGACACACCCACAAGCCAGGTCGCATCGGCGACTGGTACTTCAACAGCGGCTCATGGACCGGCCCCCGCAACTCGTTCCTTCGCATCTCGCCGGACGGACACGTGCGCTATCTCGAGTGGAAGGACGGTCGCGCCATCGAGCGCGAGATGCCCGTCGTGCTCCCGGAGGCGGAGCCCGGCCGCGCGCCCGCGGCGCCGAAGAACCCGGTGACCGCGGCTTTCTCCGCGGCGAGGACGCTCTTCCCGAAGCCGACCCGGCCGGAGCGCTCCCGGTGGGTCCTCATCGCTCAAGGCGTCCTCGCGCTCTCCGTGGGCGCCGGCGTCCTGACGATCTCGGTCGGTCACGGCTCGTCCGCGGGGTGGCGCCTGCTCGTCTCGGCCTTCGCTGCGTACGCCCTCCTCGATGGCGCCCTGTCGCTCCTCGGCGCGTCGCGCGAGCCGACCGTCCGGCGTCTCCTCTCCCTCGTGCGCGGCGTGGCGAGCCTCCTGCTCGGCCTCGTGGTGCTCCGTCGCGGCCACATGGTCGAGGTCTTCGTGATCCTCGTCGGCATCTGGGCGTTCATCTCGGGCGCGCTGCGCGTCGCGGCGTCGGTCGTGCTCAAGGGAATGGTGGAGTCGAGGTGGCTCTTCGCCGTGGGCGCCGGCTCGATGCTCGCCAGCCTCGTCCTGCTCTCGCTGCCCGCGTCGGCCGTGCTGCTCAAGTTCGCCCTGGCCGGCTACCTTTGTTACTACGGCGGGGGGGAGCTCCTGGCCGGCATCTTCGGGCAACGGGTGCCGAGGACGGCGAGCTTCCGTCCCGCCGCATGAGGCCGCTCGCGGCCCTGGGACACGACCGCTGACCGGCGCAGAAACACGCCCTCGCCGTGCGCCGTTGATCTACGCTCCGCCCGCCCCGGCAGTCCGGCGGCCGAGCGGGCGGGGAGCTGCTCCCGCGGCGCGACAAGGGCGCCGGCCGCTCTCGCGACGCGCCCACGCGCTCTCGCGGGCCTCCCGGCTTCCCGTGCGCCTCGCAGGTCGAGGGCCACCTCGGAGATCCAGCCATGAAGATCCCCCTCCCGATGCCCCCATCCCGCGCCTCGCTCGCCGCCCTCGCCGCCCTCGCCGCGGGCGCCGCCTGCGTGCAGCCGCACGCCCCTCCGCCGGCAGAGCCGCATCAGGAAGCCCCGGCGCCCACCGCCGCCCAGGCCGCGCCCCCGGCGCCGCGCTTCGACAAGATCCCCCGGCTCGACTTCAACCGCATCGCCGTCGAGCTCGATCTGCCGCTCTTCTGGATCGCCGACCGGAACAGCTCGGGCGCGGTCGAGCCGGACGAGGTCTCCGGGCTCTGGCACCACACAGCGGCCCCCGCCTGGGTCGCCGCCGGGGCGTTCACCCCGGAGTTCACCTCGGCCTACGCGGCCATGACAAGGATCAAGGCCGAAGGCCACCCGCGCGCCGGGCTCGACGACGCCGAGAAGCGCCGCCGCGACGCCGTCCTCGCGGAGCTCGCGGCCGGCCGCCCTTCGCTCCTCCGGTCCGACTTCCGCGGCGCGTCCGCCGAGGACCGGGCCATCGTCGGCCACCTGCTCAAGGTGGCCGAGCTCATCGAGCAGCTCCACGCGAAGCAGCTCGGCTCCGCCGGCATGGCCGACAAGATCCCGCCCGACGATCCGGCGAGCCGGGCGCTCTTCTGGCGCAACCAGGGGCCCTGGTGCGAGCAGCCCAGGAGCCGCAACGAGCCGAGCTGCAGCGCGCTGCCCGACAAGCCGCCCCCCGTGACAGGCGTCTACCCAGCGCGCCTCCAGCAGGACAAGAAGCTCTGCGCCACGCTCGAGGCGCGGCGGGACCAGCAGGCGCTCCTTGCCCCCTTCACCGTGGTCGTCGAGCAGGGCGGCGCGCTCAAGGCCGTGCCGTACAGCGAGGCCTACAAGCCCGAGATGGAGGCGGTGAGCCGGGAGCTCAAGGCCGCGGCGGAGGCGATCCAGAGCCCCGGCGAGGCCGCCTTCAAGGCGTACCTGCTCGCGGCGTCGCAGGCGTTCCTCGACAACGGCTGGGAGCTCGCGGACGAGCCCTGGGCGAAGATGAACGCCGAGAACTCGGCGTGGTACCTGCGCGTGGGGCCGGACGAGACGTACTGGGAGCCGTGCAACCGCAAGGCGGGCTTCCACATGAGCTTCGCGCGCATCAACCAGGAGTCGCTCACCTGGCAGAAGAAGCTCGACCCGGTGAAGGCCGACATGGAGGCGGCCTTCGCGCAGCTCGCAGGCGCGCCGTACAAGGCGCGCAAGGTCGCGTTCCACCTGCCCGACTTCATCGACGTCCTGGTGAACGCCGGCGATTCGCGCGCCGCGACCGGCGGGACCGCGGGGCAGAGCCTGCCGAACTGGGGGCGGGTCGCCACCGAGGGCCGCGGCCGCACCGTGGCGATGGTGAACCTCCTGCACGACGACGACAGCCGCGCGGCGCTGCGGGAGGCGACCGCGTCGCTGTTCTGCAAGACCACGATGGAGAGCGTCTCGCTCGAGCGCCCCGTCGCGACGCTCGGCACGGTGCTGCACGAGGCGGCCCACAACCTGGGCCCGGCGCAGGGCTACAAGGTGAAGGGCAAGACCGACAGCGAGATCTACGGCGGGCCGCTCGCGTCGATGCTCGAGGAGCTCAAGGCCCAGACCGGCGCGCTCTTCTTCACCGGCTGGCTCGTGCAGCAGGGCGTCCTCGACCCGGCGCTCGCCCGCATGTCCGAGGCGAGGGACGTGATCTGGGCGCTCGGGCAGGTGGGGCAGGGCATGCACACGGCGGGCGGCGAGCCGCGGCCCTACGGTCAGCTCGCCGCGATCCAGCTCGGCAGCCTGCTCGACGCGGGCGCGCTCGGCTTCCACCGCGGCGAGGTGGCGGCGAACGGCACGGACAAGGGGTGCTTCGCGATCCAGGCCGACAAGCTGCCCGCCGCGGCCGAGGCGCTCGCGAGGACGGTGCTCGGCATCAAGGCGCGCGGCGACAAGGCCGGCGCGCTGCGCCTCCGCGACACCTACGTCGAGCAGGAAGGGGCCTGGAAGGGGCTCCGCGGGGTGATCGAGGAGCGCATGCAGCGCATGCCGCTCGGCAGCGTCGTCTACGCGATCGAGATGTAGCAGGTCGCCCCGTCCTCCGGGCTGACGTCCATGCCGGGCGGAGCGCTGCCCGGCATCGCCCTGCCCTTGACGATCGAGCGAAAGTCTACGGATACTCGCGCGACATGAGGAGCTCGTGACGCCCTACTACCGCCGCGACCAGGCCGACGGCATCACGCCGCCGAACCTCGCCGACGAGTCGACCTACGCCGAGCACATCGTCCATGCTCGCGGCAAGCGCACGCGGTTCACCTCCCTGAGCATCGACCCGGCCACCATCGTCGACTTCGGGCCTCAGCTCTGGCAGTTGATTCAACCCAAGATCTACGACGAAGGTCACGGCGTCGTCTCCCACGACGCCCTGGTCGGCACCCTGCGCGAGGAGCTCAGGTCCGCGCCCGATCCAGCTGCCCGCGAGCTCGCGGCCCGGGCGCTCCCGCGCGCGGTCAGGCGCCAAGAGGCGCTCGTCCACTGGAGCTTCGATGTCTCCCGGATCGCTCGCAAAGAGCTCTCGGAGTGGGCGCGTCCTCACGTGCGGCACTACTTTGTGAAGGCATGAGCACCGATCTGTTCTCGTGCCGCAACTGCATCCACAACCCGGCCCAGGGGCTCACGCTGGGGCCGGGCGCCGGCTTCTGCCTGACGTGGGGCTCGATCCTCGATCAGCCGGAACAGACGACGTGCAAATACCTGCATCGCAAGGATTTGCCGATGTTCCTCGCTCGCGATGGCATCCGGGAACACGAGGACGAGTTCTCTCAGGTAGCGTACATGGCTGACCTCGAGACCCATGCGCCCCTCGTCCCGCGCGCATACGACAGCGATGACGTGCCCGACGCGGAGCGGCTGGACAACGTGACCCGGGCCGTCGCCGCCTACCACGCGCTGGACAGCGCGCCGGACACCACCGCGCAGCGCCGCTCCTTGACGCTCGCGACGTTCGCGGGGGCCGCGGACGGCCGCAGGGCCATGACGTACGCGAGCCTGGTGCGCCGCGTGCTCCCCAGCGGAGCCCCGGCGCGCATGTGGACGCGACGCGTGCTGGACCTGCTGGACGAGATCGATACGGACGTCCTGTTTCGAGCCGCAGACCTCCTCGAGGCCGGCGGAGCGGCGGCCGCCAGGTGGGAGGTGGCGCATGCGCGCCTCTCGTGCATCCAGGAGTTCGGCTCGCACGCGGCGCGGGAGGAGCTGATGTATCCGATGATGGAGCTCGGAGCCCACGTCGCCGAGGAAGACTGGAACGGATTCCTCCTCGCGCTCGGGCGACTCAAGGGGAGCTTCCGGGACGTCGTCATCGCCCTGGACGCCGAGCAGCGACTCCTGAGGTGGCCCCGCCCATAGCCCGGTGGCGAAGGCCGTCGACAGCAACCCACGGCTCGCCCGGAGAGCCCCATGACCTCGGCGCAACCGCAACAGACGACCCCGCCCGCGGGCAGACCGGCGCGCGCGCGCGGGCGGGTCCGCGCCCTGGGCCTGCTCGCGCTCGTCGGCCTCCCCGCGCTCGGCCTCGGCGAGCTCGCGATGCACGTCCACTTCAGCGAGAGGGCTCCGGCGTTCGACGCATGGCGCGAGGTGACGGCGCCCCTCGCGGCGATGAAGCAGCCCGGGGATCTCGTGGTCGTGGCGCCCGCGTGGGCAGATCCGGCGGCGCGCCGCGCGCTCGGGGACGAGCTGATGCCGCTGCGCGACGCGGCCCGGCCCGACGAGAGCCGCTACGCGGCCGCCGTCGAGATCAGCGTCCTCGGGCACCGCGCCGAGGAGCTCGCGGGCTTCCGCGAGGAGGCGCGGCAGGAGCACGGTCGCTTCGTGCTCCGGCGCCTCGTGAACCCGTCGCCCGCGCGCGTCGTGTACGACTTCGTCGATCACGTGGCGCCGGCGTCGGCCGACGTGCGCGTGACGGATCCGCCGGCCGCGTGCCGCTGGAACCCGCGCGCGCGGATCGCCGCCGGGGGCCTCGGCGGCCACCCGACGTTCCCCGCCGAGCGCTTCGAGTGCCCCGGCGGGCCGTTCTTCAACGTGGGGGTCACCGTGATCGCGGACGAGGAGTTCCGCCCTCGCCGGTGCATCTGGTCGCACCCGCCGAGGGACGGCGAGATCGTCACGCGCTTCCGCGACGTCCCGCTCGGCTCGGTGATCCGGGGGCACGCGGGCATGTACTGGATCATCGAGCGCGAGCGGCGCGGCGCGCCGGTCACGCTGTCGGTGCGCGTGAACGGCGAGACCGTGGGCGAGGCGACGCACGCCGACGGCGACGGGTGGGCGGCGTTCGAGTTCCCGCTCGCCGCCCACGCGGGCGCGGCCAGCGCCGAGGTGGAGCTCGCCGTGCGGTCCGCGGACTACACGCACCGCCACTACTGCTTCGAGGCAGACACCCGATGAAGCGAACGGCGCCCCTCGCGCCCGCCGACGGCCTGATCGCGCTCGCGTTCGCGGCGGCGTACGTCGCCCTCCTGCTCGCGACCGCGGGCGATCTCGGCTACGCGCGCGACGAGGGGTTCTATTTCCACGCCGCGAGCCGCTACGGCGCGTGGTTCCAGGCGCTGCTCGAGGCGCCGGGCGCCGCGCTCGAACCGGCGATCGTCGACGCCGCGTGGTCGGTGAACCACGAGCACCCCGGCCTCATCAAGTCGCTCTTCGCGCTGTCGAACCTGCTCCTGCAGAAGCGGCTCGGGCTCTTCGACATGGAGGGCACGAGCTACCGCTTCCCCGCGATGGTCCTCTCGGGCGCAGGGGTCGCGCTCGTGTACCTCTGGGGCACGCAGGCGCGCGATCGGCTCGCCGGCGCGTCCGCGGCCGCGCTCTTCGCGATGCTGCCGCGGTACTTCTACCACGCGCACCTCGCGTGCTTCGACGCGCCGATCGTGACCGTCTGGGCCCTGTGCGCCTACGCGTACTGGCGCTCGCTGCGGGAAGGCGGCGCGCTGTGGCCCGTGCTCACCGGCATCACCTTCGGCCTCGCGCTCGACACGAAGCACAACTCGTGGTTTTTGCCGATCGTCTGCGTCGCGCACGCCGTCGCCCTGGAGCTCAGGGAGCGGATCGTCGCGCACCCGCCGGCGGTGGAGGCCGCGCCGTCATCGGAGGCCGCGCCGGCGGACGCCCCGGTCGCGGCGCCGGAGCCGCCGCGAGGGGCCCGGCGATCTGTCGCCGCGCTCGCCGCGATGGCGACGATCGGCCCCCTCGTCTTCTACGCGCTCTGGCCGTGGATCTGGCGCGAACCGCTCCCGCGCCTGCGCGAGTACGCGTCGTTCCACCTGAACCACGAGTACTACAACATGGAGTTCCTCGGCCGGAACTACTGGACGCCGCCGATGCCGAGGGCCTACGCGCCCGTGATGACGGCGGCGACGGTGCCCGTCGTGACGCTCTGCCTCTTCGTCGCGGGGCTCTGCGCGGCCGCGCGCGAGCGCCTGCTCTACCCGCTCGCGCGCGCGGCGGCGCGGCTCGCCCCGGCCAGCGAGAGGCCCGCGCTCGCCGCGGCGCGCGCGCTCGCCGCGCGGCTCCGGCCGCCGCCGCACGACCCCGGCGGCACGGCGCTCCTCTGGTTCCTCGCCATCGCCGCCGTCTACGGCGCGTGGCTCTCCCCGAGCACGCCGATCTTCGGCGGCACGAAGCACTGGATGACGGCCTACCCGTTCATCGCCCTGTTCGCCGGGGCCGCGTTCTCCGCCGCGGTGAGGCGCGCGCGCGCCGGGCTCCGCGCGCTGCTCCTCGCCCGGCGCGGCGCCGGCGCGCCGTCCGGCGTCGCCGCGCGCGGGGCGCAGGGGGCCGCGCTCGCGCGTGCGGCGCGCGGCCCGCTCGTCCCGGCGCTGCTCGGGGCGGCGGTGGTCGCGGCGCCCATCGCCGAGACGCTGCACGCGCATCCGTGGGCGCTCTCGAGCTACACGCCGCTCGTCGGCGGCGCGCCCGGCGGGGCGAGCCTCGGGCTGAACCGCTCCTTCTGGGGCTACACGACGGGCGCGGTCGTGGACTACCTCAACGAGCACGTCCCGCCCCGGGGGACGGTGTACATCCACGACACCGCCGGCCAGGCGTGGGACATGCTGCTGCGCGACGGGCGGCTGCGAAAGGACATCCGCGGCGTGGGGGCGGTCGCGGGCGCGGACTTCGCCCTCTACCACCACGAGAAGCACATGCTCGGGCAGGCGTACCAGGCGTGGGTCGCGTTCGGGACCACGAGCCCGGAGCACATCGCCGGGCTCGATGGCGTGCCGGTGATCCTTGTCTACCGGAACAGCCGGACCCGCTGAGCGCGATCAGCGCTTCTTCGCCGCGGTCTTCTTCGCCGCAGCCTTCGCCGGCTTCTTCGTGGAAGCGGGCGCGGCCTTCTTCGCCGGAGCCTTCGCCGCCTTCTTCGCGGCGCTCGCGGCGGCCTTCCCCGTCGCGGCCCTCTCCGCGGAGGCGGGCGCCTTCTTCGTCGCGGCGACCGCCTTCTTGGCCGGCTCCTTCTTCGCGCCCCGGACCGCCGCGGCCTTGGGCTTGCTCGACGCGGGCCGCTCCACCTCGGGCTCGGCCGGCTTGCGAGGCTTCTCGCGCGCGGCGAGCCGCTTCGAGGGCGCCTCGTCCTCGTCCGCCTCGCCCTCGATCTCCTCGTCCTCGAGGTCGTCGCCGTCGTCCGCCTCGTCGTCGAGATCCTCGTCCGCCTCGCCCTCGTCCTCGAGGCCCTCGTCCTCGTCTTCGAGGTCCCCGTCCTCGTCCTCGAGGCCCTCGTCCTCGTCGTCGAGATCCTCGTCCTCGAGGTCGTCGTCGTCCGTGCCCACCGGCTGCGGCGTCGGCTCGCGGCGCCGCGAGGCGGGGGCATCGCCGCGCAGCGGAGCGACGGCCGGGGGGCTCGTCCCGTCGAGCTCGCCGAGCGGCTCGCCGAGCAGCGCCCCGATCTCGTGCGTGAGCTCCGTCATGTGGCTGTCGACCTCGAGCGCGTCCTGCTCGGACAGCGGGGTCAGCTTGAGCCTGAGGATGCGGTCGCCCGCGAGCTCCCACGACGCGGCGCAGCCGCCCTCGCGCAGCATCCTCGAGGCGATGGCGTCGATCCGCTGGCGCAGGCCGCCGCGCGCTCCGGGGTCGATCCTGCGCTGCAGCTCGAAGCGGCGCTCCATCATCGGGAGCGTCACCACCCTCGCCTCGACGAGATCGGAGAGCTCGTCGGCCACGGCCTCCTCGATCTCGAGCCGGGCGTCGGGGTCGCTGCTCTCGAGCGAGAACGTCGCCTCGCGGAGCTCGGCGTCGTAGGCCGTCAGCTTGCCGCCGGCGCTCTCGGCCGCGCGCGCGAGCGACTCGCGCAAGACCTCCACCGGCGCGCGCTTGCCGACGGTCGAGGCGACATACCCGAGCGTGTCCAGCCGCACCTGCACCGGGCCGTCGTCCTCGAGGCCGAGCTCGGGCCTCGGCCCGAGCAGCGCGTCGCGCATCACACGGAAGACGTCGCGCTTGATCACGTTGTCCTCGGTGAAGATGTCCTCGACGTGCTCGGACTCCATCAGCGTGCCCGTGAGGCTCGCGACGAGCTCCTCGACCTGGTCGTCGAGCTCGTCGGTGCCGAACGTGGTCGTGATCTCTCCGTCGACGAGGGCGTAGGGCTCGAGCCGGGGCGCGATGGTCGCGATGTCCGCGGACATCTTGTCCTCGAGCTCGCGCGCGAGCGCGGTCGCGCCGCCCCTGGCCACCAGGATGTGTCCGTGAGCCTTCAGTGCATCGACGATGCTCGTGGAAAGTCGGCGGGAGAGATTGCGCTCGTTCACGAGGCGCGCAGCTTACACGTTTTGCGCGACCTGGCGATACGGAGAGCGCGGATCGGCCGTGCTCAGGGGTCGTTCTCGATCAGCTTGATCAGCACGCCGCCGATCCGCTCCGGGATGGCCGCGCGCGCTGCCGCCGCCCCTCCCGACCGGACGCTGACGCGGACGATGAAGCCGACCCCGTCCTCTCGCTCGACCCCGACGCCAACACACCACGGCTCGCCGGCGATCTTGGCCTTGAGCTCGTCCTTGGCCCGCCGGGCCGATCCCACGTCGCTCATCTCGTTCACCTCTCCATCGGTTGGAGCGCGCCGCGACAGCCGCTCGCGCTCACTCGCTGTATCCGACCGCCAAGACCTGCCACGTCGCGGGCGCGTCGGCGACATCCACGATGCTCGCCGCGAAGTCGCCGCTCGCCGACGGGGCGAGATCGCCGCCCGCCACGGCGATCTGACCCACGCTGACGATCTTGCCGTCGGCGCCGTAAAGCGAGACGATCGCGAGCACGGACCGGGCCGTGAAGGGGGACTCGTTCGTGATCCTGCCGGCCACCTGGTACGGGCTCTGCCCGCGCGTCGGCGTGAACTTCGTGTCGGCGATGCTGAGCTTGGCCAGCTTCCCCCGGAACGAAGGGGCCGCGGGGGCGATCTCGGCCTTGAACGCGGCGAGCCCGGGGGGACGCTGCGACGCGAACGCGCACGGGACCTTCTCGCCCGGCGGCAAGAGGCGCACCTGGGTCGCGCAGTCGCCGCTCAGGAGGGCGACGTTGCCGGCGTCGTAGAGCGTCACCTTCGCGCTCGGGGAGCCGATGGCGACCGTCCCGGTGTTGTGGATCTCGCCGACGAAATGCTGGAGCTTCCCGGCGCGCGCGGCGAAGGTCCGGAGATCGCGGATCTCGGCGCGGTGCACGCCTTGCTCCGCGGCCGCGTCGACGGGGCGGTCGGCGGCCGGGGCCGTGGGCAGCGGCTCAGGCAGCCTGGCGATCTCGCGGGCGGTGACGCCCGTGGAGAAATAGATGACCACCGCGCCGGCGAGGATGCAGAGCAGGAAGACAGCTCCGCAGCCGATGCCGAGGATCAGCCCGAGGTGCGACCGCCTCGGCGGAGGCCTGAGCGGCGCGCCGCCGAAGCCCCCCGGAGAGGGGCCGAACGCCTGCGGAGGCGGACCACCGTAGCCGCCCGGAGGACCACCGTGGCCGCCGGGAGGGCCGTAGCCGCCGGGAGGCCCGTAGCCGCCGGGAGGCCCGTAGCCGCCGGGAGGCCCGTAGCCGCCGGGAGGAGGGCCGTGGCCGCCCGGTGGGCCTCCACCCGGCGGATAGCCGCCAGGGGGGTGGTTTGCCGCGCCGAGCGGTGCGCCCTGCTGGTCCATGAGGCCCGCAGTATGCCGGAAAAGAGGGCCTCCAGGTCCAACCCGCGGCGCGGGGCTCAGAGATGCCGGCGCGCGATCTCGGCCCACGTGCCGGTCGGCTCGATCTCCAGGTACCTCCGCCAGCACGGGCGCGCCTTCGTCGGATCGCCGATCTGCTCGTACGCCATCGCGAGGTTGTAATAGGCGTCCGCGAAGCGCGGATCGCTCTCGATCGCGCCGCGGAAGTAGCGGATGGCCTCGGGCGCACGGCCGCGCTCCAGCATCACGTAGCCGAGGTTGTACTGCGCCTCCGGCTGGGCCGCGTCGAGCTCGAGCGCCTTCATGTAGAGCGCCTCGGCCTGCTCCTCGGCGTTGCGCCGGAAGCAGATGTTGCCGAGGTTCGTGTACGCGATGGCCAGCCAGGGGTCGATCTCGAGCGCGCGGCGGTAGAGCGCCTCGGCCTCGTTCATCGTCGCCGGATCCTCGTCGAGCTGGCTGGCCTGCATGTAGAGCTCGTAGGCCGTGCGCGCGCGATCCCTGCCGACCTTCGGGCGGAGCACGCGCACGACGTCGTCGCGCAGCTCCTTCACCTCGAAGTCGAGCACCATCTGCCCCGTGAGCGGCTCGAACGCGCCCGAGGCGCCCCGGACCACGACCGCCTTGCCGTCGAAGGCGACGCGGAGCTCGGCGAGGGGGCGCGTCACCTTGGGGAGCGCGGCGCGGATGTTGTCGATCGCCCGCGCGACGTCGCGCAGGCGCACCTTGCGGGCGATGAGATCGCGCGCGGCGCGCAGGGCGATCAGATCCGAGAAGGTGTACGCGCGCCGTCCCTGCCGGCGGCCGCTCGGCGACGCGATGCCGGCGCGATCGAGCGAGCGCAGTCGCCCGGGCGAGATGCCGAGCAGCCGCCCGACCTCCGTGCCGGTGAACATATCGGTGACCGGCTCGCGCGCGCCCGGCGCAGGCTGCGGCGCCTCCGGCTCGCCGGTCCGCGGGGCGGGCGGGGGCTCCGACACCCGGCCCCCGCCGGGGCCGAACACGACGTGGATCACCTTGTCGGAATCGCCGGAGGCGGAACGGTCCTTCTTGCTCATCGCAGCGTCGCGGGCTCCGCGCCGAGGATCGGCAGAGGCTGAGCGCGCCGCGGGGAGCGTACCCCGCCTCGCGCCGGAGTGCTCCCGTTCTCCACGTGGACACGCGCGTCAATAGGGCACGCAGTGGAGATCGCGAGCGCGAGCGCTCGCCGCGGCGGCGCGACGGCGAGCGGTGCCAGGGGGGTATTCTTGCTTCGCATGGCGATCACGCGCGCGCCGTCCTGCCGGTGGTGACCAGCACGCGCGCCATGACGTCCACGGTCAGCGCGAACGCGACCGCCGCCGCGCGCGGCGCGAGCCCGCAGCGGATCTCGGCCTGCAGCGGCCCGAGCGGGCCCCCCGCGCGCGCGGCCGCCTCGCGCTGCGCGACGCGGAGCGCCCTCAGCCGGAGGTGGGGGTCGAGCGCGAGCGCCCGGTCGAGCGGCGCCGCGAGCGGCACGTCCGCCGGCAGCGCGACGAGCAGGCTTGTCGACCCGTAGTACACGAGCGCGCCCCCCTCGTTGCGGGTGCTCCCCTCGCTCACCACGTCGGCGACGTCGAACAGCGCGTGGAGGCGCCCCGCCGAGCAGGTCACGAGCTCGACGCGCCGTCGCTGGAAAAGAGGCGGGCGTTTGACCTTCGCCAGACCGGGACCGGGTAGACGCTCGCAGGGCGGCATTGCGATCGCGATCGTGGCACCGACGCGCTCGGCATTCCCAGAAGCACGTTGAGATCAGCACAAAGTTGCTGCGGCACGCGGTTGTGTGCGGGACGCAGGGGCCGCGCGGCGGCGACGAATTTGGCCACTCGCGTCGCGCCTTGCCAGGATGCGCGTCGCGCCGAAGGGCGCGGAGGAGCGACCATGAGCTACACGGGCAACGACCGCCGCAGGCACCGGGTCTTCATCACCCGCAACACGGAGTATCACGTCCGCGACGAGATCTGCGTCGCCGTGCGCGATCGGGCCGCGCGGAGGTTCAGGCCCGCCCACCTCGCGCTGCACCTGAAGCTCCAGGGCGCGGTCCGGATCAACCCGAACGGGGTCGTGATCCCGGAGCCGCAGAACGCGCGCGTCGGCGCCCCCATCTACTTCACCCAGATGGACCCCGATGGGCAGGAGCGGCAGGTCGTGACGAGCCGCGTGGAGCGCATCGAGCGACCCGAGAAGAGCACCGTGGTCCAGTACCCCTCGTGACATCGCGGAGGGCCTCGCCGGACGGCGCGGCGCCTCGGGCGGCGCAGTCGCTTGATCGTCGTGCCGCCCGCGCCGCCCGCGTTGCCCAGAGCGCGGCGATCAGCCGATCATGCAGAAGCCTTCGTAGTCGATGTAGCTCGTGATGGTCGGCGACTCGCCGCACGCCGGGCAGGTCTTGTCGCGGCGCAGCTTGAGCTCGCCGAACTTCATCCGCAGCGAGTCGTAGGTGAGGAGCCGGCCGATGAGGGGCGTCCCCTGGCCGAGGATCAGCTTCACCACCTCGGTCGCCTGGATGATGCCGACGAGCCCGGGGAGGATCCCGAGCACGCCCGCCTCCTGGCAGCTCGGCGCGAGGTGCGGGGGCGGCGGCTCGGGATAGAGGCACCGGTAGCAAGGGCCGACGCCCGGCAGGAACGTCGTCACCTGGCCCTCGAAGCGGAAGATCGAGCCGTGGACGACCGGCTTCTTCTTGAAGACCGAGGCGTCGTTCACGAGGTAGCGGGTCGGGAAGTTGTCGCACCCGTCGAGGACGATGTCGAACTGGTCGAAGATGCGGTCGATGTTGGAGCTGTCGACGCGCTCCTGGAACTTCACGACCTTCACGTCGGGGTTCAGGTCGCGGATCGCCACCTCGGCGCTGTCGACCTTGGGCATGCCCACCCGCGAGGTCGCGTGGAGGATCTGCCGCTGGAGGTTCGAGTTGTCGACAACGTCGGCGTCGACGAGGCCGAGCGTCCCGACGCCGGCGGCGGCCAGGTACAGGGCGGCCGGGCTGCCGAGGCCGCCGGCGCCGAGGAGGAGGACCTTGGCGGCGAGCAGCTTGGCCTGCCCCGCCTCGCCGACCTCGGGCAGGAGCAGGTGGCGGGAGTACCTGTCGCGCTGCGCCTCCGTGAGGTTGGGCGGCAGCTCGACCGGGTAGTTCAGGTCCTTCCAGCGGACGAAGCCCGGGTTGGCGCTCTCGACGTTCGTGTAGCCGAGCTCCTGGAGCGTCTTCGCGGCGAGCGCCGAGCGCGTGCCGCCGGCGCAATAGGCCACGATGTGCGCCGCCTTGTCCGGCAGCTTCTGCTCCACCTGCATCTCGAGGAAGCCGCGCGGGATCGAGATGGCGCCCGGGATGTAGCCGGCGCGGTACTCCTCCTTCTCGCGCACATCCAGGAGCACGATCGGGACCTTGTCGTCGAGGCGGCGCTTGAGCTCGCTCAGCGAGAGCTCGCGGATGGACTTGCGGACGTCGGAGATGAGGTCGCTATAGGTCGTGGGCATCGTGGCTCCTGAGATGGGGAGACTTAGGTGCGCGGCGCTACGAGTCAACGACGGACGGACGGAGGCGGATTTTCTAGCGGCTTCGGGGCAGGAGATCGGGTCTTGACCGGAGCGAGGCGAGCGGCTCCTCCTTCTGCACGCCCCCTGCGCACTCGATACGTGCGACGCGGCCGGCGGGCGGCACGGCGATGATCGTCGCGATTTCGTTCTCGGACTTGCAGAGGGCGAGCACCTTCGTGCCCGGGGCGAGGCGCGCGCTGCGGAGCTGCTTGCGCGGCAGCGTGACCTCCGCGTCGTCCGCGAGCCGCCGGACGAGGATGTCGGCGCCCTGGACGTCGCTCACGACGCCGAGCTCGAAGGTGGGCTGCTTCTCGCGGAGCGGTCCCCACACGCGCTCGCCCTTCAGCTGATCGTTCGGCGGCAGCCAGTCGACGGTCGGCTCCTGGGCGAGGCGCGGCAGCGGCACCCACCCGATCGCGACCTCGAGCGCCGCCGTGAGCACGGCCGTGCCGGGATCGACCGCGGTCACAAGGGCGAGATCCTTTGTCTGGCCGAGGATCCAGACGGGGGTCGAGGGCGGGAGGCTGTGCTTCGGCTCGCCGTCGACGTCCGAGGCGGGCGCGACCGCGACCGTGCCGTGGGACCAGCGCATCGAGGGCTTCTTCATCGGCTTCATCCGGACCTGCATCGCCTCGACCCACGCGGCCAGGGCCGAGCGCTTGCGCGCGAGCGGCTCGGGCAGCGCGCTGCTCCCCGGCAAGTCGGCCGTGCTGCTCCCTTGCAGATCGGCCGTGTCGGGCGCGAGCGCGTCCCAGCGCAGGAGCGCGAGGGTCGCGTCGAGCTGCGCCAGCGTGGCGGCCGCGTCCCGCGCGCCGACCGCCTTGCCGGCGAGCTCGGTCAGCCGCGGCGCCGCGGCCGCGCGGACGCGCGCGAGCACCGCGCGCCCCTGCTCCTCGGAGGCGTCCCCCCGCTTGACTGCGGCGTCGAGCTTCTCGACCCCGCTCGCCCAGCGCCCGGCCGTGATGTCGGGCTCGATCTGCCCGTAGAGGGCCTCGGCGATCGTGGCGTCGAGCTCCGCCGCGAGCCGATCGGCGGCCTCGTCGCCGAGGACCGCCCTGGTCGGCGGCGCGGCGACGAACGCGCGCGCGTCCGCGAACTTGCCGGCGGTCGTCGCCGCGTCGACCTTCCCGCTCGCGCACGCCACGGCCTGCGAGGCCACGAGCTTCCGGGCCTCCTGCGTGAACGCCTCGCTCTTCAGCTCGTCGATCCGCGCCGACAGCCTGGCGAACGCGCCCTCGCAGTCCTGCCGATCGAGCAGCTCGGCGGCCTCGCTGGCCCGGAGCTTGGCCTCGCGCCGGTCGACCTTCTCGCGCAGCTCGCCGATCTGGTACCGGTGCGAGTCGACGCCGAGGCCGCTCGCCTTGTCGAGCAGCGCGCGGGCCTCGGGGTACCGCTTGTCGGACAGCGCGCGGCTCGCCTCGTCGAAGCGCCGCTGGCTCTCGGCGATGCGCGCCATCTCCGCCGTGACGGCGGGCTGGGGCGCGGGTCGCGCGGCGGGCTCGGCGGCGCAGCCGGCCGCGACGGGGAGCGCGGCGACGAGGACGAAGGCGAGGGGAAACGGACGACGGAGCGACGGTCCGGGGGAGCGCATAGGGAAAGGACTGTTCCACTCCATCCGGACGATCGTCAATGCCGCCCCTCCGGCGGGGCTCCTTGACCCTCGCGCGCGCACGCCCTACGTGAAATCCCCGTGAACGACGACGAACCGCGCGGGACGGGCGCTCCCCGGGCAGAGGCCGAGGACAAGGCGGGGCGCGTCTTCAGCGCGCCGAAGATCACGATCAACCGCGTCTACACGCGGCAGGGGGACGGCGGGCTGACCCGGCTCGTCGGCGGGCAGCGCGTCCCGAAGGACGACACGCGGATCGAGACCTACGGCACGGTCGACGAGCTCAACGCGCTGATCGGGGCCTCGCGGCAGACGCTGATCGAGCTCCTCCCGGGCGCGCCCGCCGGGAGCGCCGAGCGGCTCCAGGACCTCGGGCGCACGCTGCTCCGCGTCCAGCACGAGCTCTTCAACCTCGGCTCGATCCTCGCGACGCTCCCGGAGGACGTGCACCCGAAGCAGCCCCGCGTGACGCAGGCGGAGATCGAGCTCCTCGAGGTCGAGATGGACCGCTGTCAGGCCGATCTGGCGCCGCTGCGCTCGTTCGTCCTCCCGGGCGGCTCGCGGCTCAACACGGATCTCCATGTGGCGCGGACGGTGTGCCGCCGGGCCGAGCGCTGCTGCGTGCGCCTCGCGCAGGGGGGCAACGCCGATCCGCAGGCGGTCGGCTACCTGAACCGCCTGAGCGACGCGCTCTTCGTCTGGAGCCGCTGGGCGGCCGCGCTCCTCGGCACGCCGGAGCTCCTCTGGGAGCCCGACGTCTCGGCGAGCGGCGGCAAGGCACACCTCGCCTGATCCGAGCCGCCCCGGTCGGGCAAGGTCCAGAGGACGATCGCCCACGCGAGCGCGACGTAGGCGTAGCCGAGCAGCGCGTCGAGCAGCCAGTGGTGGTCGAGGTAGAGCGCCGCGAACAGCATGGTCACGGCGTAGGCGAGCTGGACGACGAGGGACGGCGCGCTCGCCGTGCGGAAGGTCACGAGCAGCCCGTAGAGCGGGTACGTGACGTGGAGCGACGGCAGCGCGCCGTAGACGGTCGCGCCGCGGCTGTACAGGTCGCGGAAGTAGGTGATCCCGAGCATCGCGTCGACGCGCACGAGCGCGGCGGGGGAGCTCTGGGCGGCCGGATCGATCGCGCACCCGTGGGCCCGCACGTACCAGGGCGGCGCGGCCGGCAGCAGGCGGTACGTGACGATGCCGAGGAGGTGCGTGGTGAACGCGAGCCAGGCGAACCGGCGCGCCGCGAGCGCGTCGCTCCGGTAGAGGTGGAGCCAGTGCCCCACCATCACGAGCACGTAGCCGCCGTACGGGACGGCGCAGAGCAGATCGAGCGCGGGGCGCTCCAGCCGGACGAGCAGATCGCCCGGCGTGAGCCGCCGCCCGCCGATCTCCACGCCGAAGAGCGCGAGCTCGGCCGAGCGCAGCTCGCAGCCGAGGACGTCGTCCGGCGCGACGAGCCCGCCGCCGAGCTGCTTCATGGCGTCGTACACGAGGAACAGCAGGAAGAAGGGCAGGGCGTTCACGAAGAACCGCCGCGAGCGCGCGTTCGCGTAGGCGCTCGTCGCGACGAGGGCGGCCACCGCGAGGTGGTCCCAGCGCGCGGCGCCGCGCCTCGCGAGGAGCGCGACGTAGGCGAGCCACGGCAACGCCGGCAGCCACCAGAGGGGGCCCCAGAGCGCGCGCGCGTGCCTGAGCATGATCAAAGCGGCGCGCTTGTGGCCTTGCCGCTGCGAAGCAGGCGCCGGCGCTCCCCCTCGGGGCGCGCGGTCGTCCTCGGCCCGGGGAGCTCCGCCGCGTCGGCGGCCGCCAGGGCGGCGCGCGTCCGCTGCATGAGCCGCAGGCCGGCGGCGAGCCCGACGCCCGCGACCAGCGCGAGGCAGGCGAGCGTGATCGGGAAGGGCAGCGCGCCGGTCAGCGACGTGGCCGGCACGGCCGGGCCGAAGACGAGCGCCGCGACGAGGTAGGCGAGCCGCTCGTGCCGGCGCATCAGCCCGTTGGGCAGCGCGATCCGGTAGACGTCGGCCTTGGCGCGCGCGTAGCTCACGAGCGACGAGGCGACCATGGCGACGAGCGGGATCGCGAGCGCGACGGCGTGCCCGCGGTAGAAGACGGCGAGGCCGATGAGCGGCGCGGCGTCGGACACGCGGTCGAGGCACGAGTCGAGCACGGCGCCGGCCCGCGACGCCTTGCCACCCTCGCGCGCCACCATGCCGTCGAGCGCGTCGAGGACGGCGCCGGCGATGAGCAGCGCGGCGCCGGCCCGGAAGCGGCCGATCGCGAGCAGCGGCGCGCAGGCGAGCGACAGGGCGAGCGAGAGGTAGGTGAGGGTGTCCGGCGAGACGCCCAGGCGCACGAGCGCGCGCGCGGGGGCGTGGAACGACCAGTAGAAGGCCTCGACCACGGAGCCCGGGAGCAGCGCGCTCCCCGGGGACGCGCCGAGCCGCGGCATCGCGGGTCGGCCGTGGCGCGCGACGCGCACGGCGTAGGCGCCGAGCACGGCTGTGCAGATTAGGATCGCAAGGGCGCAGGGGAGAACGGCCACCCAAGGAGCGGTTGCAGGGTTCGATCCGGGCCGACGCGGGCGGCCGTCCTGCGCTGCCGCGGGCGCCCCGGTCGCGGCGCCGCCGCGGGCGCCCCGGCCGCGGCGCCGCCGCGGGCGAGCGACCTGCGGCGGCGACGCGGCGGGGAGCGCGCGAGCGAGCGCGGCGCCGGTTACTTGCAGCTGGCGCGCGAGAGGCGGATGCCCCGGTCTTCCTCCGCGTAGGCGATGGCGAGCTCCTGGCCCGTCCAGGCCAGCGCCGGGTACCGGGCGGGCGCGCCGCCGCCGCCGCTCGCCTCGACGTCGACGCCGGCGGGCGAGAGATCGCGGTTCAGCAGCGCCACGAAGACGGCCGGGGCGCCGTCGCGGAACTGGTAGTACGCGACGGCCAGGCTGCGCCCGGTCCACGCGAGCGCCGGCCAGTTCGCGCTGCCTTCGGCCCGCGAGACGAGGGCCTCGCGGGACACCTCGTTCTGCGCGGAGATCCGGATCGCGCGGACCTGCTCGGTGCCCGTGCGGGTGTCTTCCCAGGCGACGAAGGCGTCGTCCCCGCCGAGCGCGACGCGCGTCAGCTTCGCATTGACGCCCTGGTGGGCGATCCGATCGAGCGGCGCGCTCCCCCGGCCCGGCCTGGCGAAGCCGAGCGCGTCGCCCTGGGTCCAGGCCAGCACCGTCCTCTCGCCGTCGGTCGCGACCGCGGGGAACTGCGCCTGGTCCAGCGGCGTCGCGTTGGCCAGCGCGCCGCGGTCGAGGAAGCCGAGCAGCGACCCGCCCGCATCCATCCACGCGAGGGCGATCCCGTCCTGGCCCGCGGCGGCGATGGGCCAGGACTCGGCCGCGCCGCTCTGGACCAGCTCGAAGGCGTCGCCGTCGGGGACGCCCTCCAGCGTCGCGCGGCGGCCGCGCACGATGCTGCCCGTGCCGTCCTCGGCCTGCCAGAGGACGAGCAGGCCCTCTCCGTCGCGGTGGACGCTCGGGTGTCTGGAGACGCCCGGACCTGCCTCGATCGCCTCTTCCCCCAGCCTGTTGCCTTCCGCGTCGACCACCGCGAGGTGGATGTCGCCCTCGTCGGCGCCGCGCTCCTGCCAGGCGATGGCGAAGCCCGACCCGGTCCATGCGATCGAGGGCGTGGTCCCGCGGCCGCCGCTCACCTCCAGGCCTCGGGCCGTGATCGTGCAGGCCGCGGCCTGGCTCCCGCTCCCTCCGCCGCCTGTCGCTGCTCCGCTGCCCCCCGTCCCTGCGGTGCCGCCTCCTGTGTCGGCACCGCCGTTTCCTCCGCCGGAGCCGCAGCCCCACGCTGCGGCGAGGATCGCCGCGCTGATCGCGCCAAGAACCCAGTGCTTCATTGTTCCTCGTCGTGGTGATGAGAGGCCCTCGGCGCGCCGCGCGCCGGGCGGAGGCCGCGTCGAAGGCCTCGGTTCGCGGGTCCGGCGCGGCGCCTCCCGCCGCCTCGGGGACGCGGGAAGCGGGTTGCCGTGCGGGACGACCGCTGCTCCTCCGTTCGATGTCCGCAGGGTCGGCCGGTCGCGGCGGAGCCGTGCGCTTCGCGTAGATCGCGCTGCGCTCCCCGGCGCGAAGCACCGTTCGCTCCGCGCGACGCGGCTCCGGCGCGTCGCGGCTGCCAGGCGCCCACCGATCCGCGCTGCCCGGACTGAAACGCGCGCCGCGCGCGCTGATCCGGCCGGCGACGCTACTCGTCGGCCTGCTGCGGCTGCAGCGCCTCGGCGACGGCCGAGAGCACATCCTGCGCGGCCTCGAGCTTGCGCCGGGGCATCGTCTTGAGGGCCTGCCGCACGGCCGCCTCCACCGTGCCGGTGCGGAGGCTGTCGAGCTCGCGTCCGCGCGCGGTGAGGCCGAGGAGCGCGCGCCGGCCGTCCTTCGGATCGACCCGGCGCTCGATGATGCCGCGTTGCTGCAGCCGCTTGAGCACGCCCGTGAGGGTGCTCGGGTGCAGCTGCATGATCTCGGCGAGCTGCCCGGCGGAGATCCCGGGGTAGCGTCCGACGATGCGGATGACGAGCCGCTGCGGACCCGTCACGCCCATCTTCGCCTCCATGCGTTTCGACGTCGACTGCAGGCCGTGATCGACGGCCCACAGGAGCTTCATGAAGTCGAGCACCTCGCCTAGCCGAGAGGTCTTCTCCGCTGGGCGCGCGGCTTGAGACGAGCGCATCGTCGACGCGTGCTAGCTCGCCCGGACGCAGGTGGCTAGTGCTGGCCGCAGGGAGGGCCGGCCGGTGAATGGGCGGCCGCGGAGCGGGCGCGAGGCGCGCCGCGGGGCTGGATCCCCGCAGGGACGGGTCCGGCGGGGAGAGGAGGGGAGACGATGCCGAGGGGCAGGGAGGCGCGCCCGGGGAGGGGCGCACCGTCGAGCAGCGCACATCGCCGCCGCCGTCTCCGCGCTTTGCCGTAGCGCCCGCGGACGGTTTCGGAGCAAGATCGGCGGTGATGAGCTGGGCACGGCGAGCCGCTCTGTGGACCGGGCTCGGCGCGCTGATCTGCCTCTCTGGCGCGGCGGTCGGCCAGGCGCCCTCGGTGCGCGCGTCCTTCTCGGCGGCGTACCGCGCCTTCCGTGATCCCGGCCTGCTCGATCGGGCGCCGGCCGATGTCGCGCCGGCGCTGGCATGCGCTCCGCCTGCCGGGGACGCGCCGCCTGTCGTCACGGCGCTGCTCGTGCGCGAGTTCCAGCCCGCGATGGACGAGGATCTCGAGGACCCCGGCGGCGCGGCGCTGGCCACGCTGGCGATGCCGGATCTGGACGTCCCCCTCACGCGCCGCACGATGCGGTTCGTCCGCTTCTTCGCCCAGTCGGACGAGGGGCGCGCCGTCTTCCAGCGCCGCTTCCGGCGCGCCGGCGCGTACCGCGAGATCGTCGAGCGCTCGCTCCGCGAGGCGGGCCTCCCGGAGGATCTCCTCTGGGTCGCGGCGGTGGAGAGCGGCTTCGATCCGCGGGCGGTCTCGCCGGCCGGCGCGGCGGGGCTCTGGCAGTTCATGCCGAGGACGGGCGAGGCCTACGGGCTGGAGCAGTCCGAGTGGATCGACGCGCGCATGAGCCTCACGCGCGCCACCGACGCCGCGACCGCGCACCTGCGCGACCTGTACGAGCGCTTCGGCCGCTGGGATCTCGCGCTGGCGGCGTACAACGTCGGCCACGAGGGCGTCCTCCGCGCGCTGTCGAAGGTCGCGGCGGCGCGCGATCCCGAGACCCGCGGGCCCATCGGCGTCGCCGAGCTCGCGCAGGCGGGCGCCATTCCCAAGGAGACCGCGGACTACGTGCCGCAGATCGTGGCGTTCGGGATCGTCGCGGCGAACCGCGCGCGCTTCGGGCTCGACCTGCCCGACGTCGCGCCGCTCGCGCCGCTCGACCTCGGCGAGGTCGCGGTGCCGCCGGGGACGCGGCTCCGCACCGTCGCGCGCGCCGCGGGCATCTCGACGGCCGTGCTGCGCGAGCACAACCCCGAGCTCCTGCGCGACCGCGTCCCGCCGGGCCGCGTCGACCACCTGATCTCGCTCCCCGCGGATCGCGTCGCGCGCGCGATGGCCCTCTTCCCGGCGTACCTCGACCACGAGGAGCTCGACGAGGACGAGGGCGATGGCCTGTCGAGCGTGTCCGCCGCGTTGCCGCCGCGCGGCGCGAGCGGCGAGCTCGCCCTGGACGACGCGTCGCTGCCGCCCCGCCCCGTGTCGCTCGGCCGGAACCGGCTCCCGCTCTTCATCCCGCCCGGCCAGGCGCCGGAGCCGATGCCGCTCCTCGGCAACCCGGCGGCGCTGGAGGCGAAGCTCCCGATCGTGATGATCGGCGGCGACGTCGGCTTTCGCCCTGCCTTCGAGGACGACCCGCTCGGCCTCCGGAGCGGCCGCTTCGCCCCGGCGTCGCCGTTCGACGTCGCCGAGGGCCCGGGCGCGCGCCGCGCCCTCAAGGGCCGAGAGGCGGCGATCGAGAAGCAGATCGGCCTCCTCGCGGGGCTCGGCCTGGAGCAGGTGCAGCGCTTCCGCCTCCCGAGCGGCATCGCGGTCGATCTGCGGGAGGACCCCGCGGCGCCGCTCGTCTCGATCAGCGCGTCCGTCGCGGTCCCGGCGCGGTCCGCGAGCGACGCCGGCGCGACGGGGCCGGCGCTCGCCAGCGAGGCGCGCGTCGCGATCACCGTCCCGCCGCGGGATCTCGAGGTCGGCGTCGATCTTGTCGCGGCGCGGCTCCGGATGCTGCTCGGCGAGGCGAGCGCGGCGCGCGTGGCCGAGCTCAGGAGGCAGGCCAGCGCGGCCTCGCGGCGCGCGCTCGAGCGGACGCCGTATGGCCCGTCATGGCTCTCGCTCGGGGAGGCGCTGTTCCCCGCGGGCCACCCGCTCGAGGGCACCCTGCTCGGGGCGCGCGCCGACGTGGGCGCGGCCAGCGAGCTGCTGCTCACCGAGTCGCTCCGGCGCGAGCGCGCCGCGGCCCAGGCGACGATCGCGCTCTCGGGCGACGTCTCGCGCGCGGCGGTCGAGCAGGCGCTGGCGCGCTCGCTGCAGCGCGTCGTCGCGGAGCCGGAGCGGCCGATCGGGCCGCACCCGCGCGAGGAGCGGATCGTCCTCGAGGACGCGGTGCCGGCGCCGCGGCTGCTCTACGGCTGGATCGCGCCGCCGGAGGGGGGCGCGGACGAGGCGTCGTTCCGTGTGGCGATGGAGATCCTCACCGGCCCGCGCATCGCGCGGCTCGCGAAGGCGCTCGTGACCGAGGGGCAGCTCGCGTCCGAGGTGACGGGGCGGCTGTCGCTCGGCGCGCAGGCGAGCGTGGCGGCGGTGGAGCTCACGCCCGCTCCGTCGCGCAACGCCGCCGAGCTGGAGCAGCGCCTCGACGCCGAGCTCGCGTCGCTCGCGACGTCCGGCCCGACATGGAAGGAGCTGTCGCTCGCGAAGGCGCTGCTCAAGCTCGATCTGGAGAAGGAGCTCGCGCGCCGCGCCGCCGTCGCGCCGCCGCCTGCGTCTCCGCGGCCGATCACGGATCTGCGGCTGCGCGCCGCGCTCGATCCGGGCAGCCTGCCGCGGCTCTTGCGCGCGCTCGAGGAGGTCGAGCCGGCGGACGTGCGCGCCGTGGTCGCGCGGACCTTCGCCCGCGAGCGCCGCGTGAGCGTCACGACCTGGCCCCGCGGCGGCCCCGGTGGAAGCGGCGGAAACCCCCTCGCGACGACCGCCCCCGCCTCGCCCGCGCCTCCCGCTCCGTCTCCGTGACCAACTCCGTGACGAACGGCCGCGCGCGCGCGCGCGCCGTCACGTTGCGACGTTGCGACGTTGCTGCGCTGCGGCGCTCAACCCAGCGCAAGGGGGAAGCCGCGCGCTCAGCAACTCCTCAGCACACTATCAGCGTCCGGAACAGAACCAGGTATGCCAGCCCGCATTTCTCACCATGGACTTATGGACAGGTATGGACATCTGGCATCAATTGGAGATAGCACGGGAGAATGACGACCCCTGCAAAGCCGCTGATGTCCGCGGTAACAGCGAGCGAACACGCCGCACATTTCCAGGACACTGCCTATCGGCCCTCCTTCTCGCTGGCAGCGGAGGCCTCGTTGGCAGCGGAGGCGCCGCACCCGGCGCCTCGCGTGACGCGAAGCGGCGTCGTGGAACGCTCGGCACGGGTCGCTGCGAGGGGGATGCCTGTCGAGACGTCCGAGCTGCCTTCGCTGCTCGACAAGGTGCACGCGATCATCGCGCTGGAGGGCCAGCCGGTGCTGCGCAACCTGCTCATCACGCAGTGCTACCACGAGCTCTCCGCCGAGCTCGTGAAGCTGCTCGGCGGGGGCAACGCCCACTGGTGCTCCTTCGCCACGTGGGCCTCCAAGACTGCAGGGACGTTCATCCGCAACGAGGAGGTGCCGTCGGTGCTCCGGTGGCTGATCCTCTCGGACGAGGAAGAGCGGGAGGCGCTCCTGCCGCGCATCCTGAGGGGGCGCGGCCTGGGTGAGCCCGAGCGAGGGAGCGCGCTGCGCATCAGCGCCATCGAGCTGATCGCGCCCTGGTGGGGACAAGGGGCCGAGCTCATGGCGCTGCCGGAGCGGATCCTCGGCGAGCTGAGCTCGGACATCGCCGCCGGCAACCTCGAGGTGTTCGGGGAGCTCGGGCCGCTGTTCGCCCGCATGATCCGGCTCTATCGGGGTTGCCCGCGGCCCGGGAAGGCCGAGCTCGCGGCCTTGCTCGAAGGGCTGCAGCCGGGGCCGTCTCCGCAGGGGGGGCAGGGGCTGCTCCGCAGCGCCATGGAGCATTACCACGAGGCGATGCTCACGGACGAGCAGGACAAGAAGGCGGAGCTCATCCTCCTCGCCAACGCGCGCGTCGGGCTGCACGAGCAGGTGCGGCTCCAGATGTACATCGCGCGGGCGCTCAACGCGCCCATCCGCTGCACGATCGACACGGTCGGCCCGCGCGGTGGGTACCTGCCCGAGGCGCTTCAGTCCTTGGTCCTCGACAAGATCGAGAAGCTGCAGGCGGTCTGGCGGCTGGTCGCGACGAAGGCAATGATGACCATGCGCTTCCCGGACGAGATCCTCGAGCTCGGCCACGACCTGCCTGCGCCGCCTGGCCTGCCGCTCCATTGCGCGGAGCTCGCGACCATCGAGGATCGCGAGCTGTACGAGCTCCTGCACAAGTACGACGCCCACGACCAGACGACGGACGGCTGCGGCGCCGAGGACTGGGCGTCCCTGAACGAGCGCATGAGCTACATCCTCGAGCTGTTCCGCTCGCGGCAGTGCTGCCCGCGGCTCCTCGAGCGGCCCTTCAGCCGCGAGCAGCACGCCGAGATCGTCGCGTGGCGGGTGCCGACGCCGATCCACGGCGATCTCTAGCGCCGCGCGTCGACGCTCCTGCCGGAGCTCCCTCCGCCGCGTCGCGCCGTCGCGCGCGCGCTGCCCTTCACGGTTCCTTCAGCGCTCTCCCGCCGCATCGGCTCGCGCTCCGCGGCGCCCGAACGTCTGGGTCACCAGGCCGCGCGCGGCCTGCCGCTCGGCGATCTCGCGCCCCTTCCGGAAGGCGGCCTCGGCGCGCGCCCGCGCCTCCGCGGCGGTCGGTGTGCCGCGAGCGAGCGCGATCTCGCCCTCGAGGCGGTAGAGCTCGGCCTCGAAGTAGCGCTCGTCGCTCTTGTCGACGAAGGCCCGCGTGTCGTCGAGCAGCGCGCTCGCCTCGTCGACGTTGCCCGCGCCGAGCTCCGCCTCGATGAGCGCCGATCGCCAGTAGGTCAGCGACACGCGGCTGCCGACGCTCATCAGCATCGTCAGTCCGCCGCGGATGCGCGCGGCGCCCTCTGCGTGGCGCGCGCGCGCCGCCTCGCCGGCCGGCCCCTGCGCGGCGCGCGCCGCCGTCGCCCAGCCGAGATCGATCTGGCTGAGCGCCGCCCAGTGGGGCATGCCCACCTCCTCGGAGAGCTTGCTGAGCACGAGCGCGTGCGCCTCCGCGCCGGCGAGATCGCCGAGCAGGCAGCACAGCACGGCGGCGAAGTGCTCGACGAAGCCGCGGCTCACGGGCTGGTTCAGCTCCTCGCACAGCGCGATCGCCTCGTCGATCGAGGCCTTGGCCCGCTCCGGTTCGCCGAGGTGGAACGAGATCCAGGCGAGGTGCGACAGCGAGAACGCCGCGGCGTCATGGCCGAAGAGGAAGGCGAGCGGCAGGTGACGCGCGGGGTCGTACATCGAGAGCACCTTGTTGAAGTGCTCGCGGGCCTCGTAGAGGTGCCCCCGGAGGAAGCGCGTCGCGCCGAGCGCCTGGTGAGCGCCCAGCGAGATGCCGGGGTCGCCGGTGCTCTCGGCGAGCGCGAGCAGCTGCTCGCCGTGCTGCTCCGCCAGCGCGTAATCGCCGCGGACGTGGAAGAAGATCCAGAGCCCCCACAGCGCGGGGAAGAGCTGCGGCGAGGAGCCCGCCTCGCGGCAGAGCGCGTGCGCGCGCGCGTACGCCGCCTCGACCTCCGGGGCGGCGTAGCCGCGCGTGATCATCAGCGGGACGCCGAGCGTCGTCTGCAGCGTGATCTCGTCGCGCGTCCGCTCCTTCGTCTCAGGCAGCTGCTTGAGGAGATCGAGCCCGCGGCGGAGGTGGCTGATCGCCTCGGCGTGCGCGGACGAGATGAGCGAGGTCTCCCCCGCGCGCTGCCAGGCGGCGATGGCGGGGCCGATCAGCGCGGCCTCGGTGTAGTGGTGCGCGAGCAGCTCGGGCGGCGTCTCGGGGAAGCGCTCGGCGAGGACGGCGGCGATGCGCGCGTGGTACACCTGCCGGGTGCTGCGGAGCAGCGACTGGTAGGCCGCGTCCTGCACCAGCGCGTGCTTGAACGTGTACGTCGCGCGCGGGGGGCGCCCCCGCTGGAAGAGCAGCTCGGCGTCGACGAGCTGCGCGAGCGCCTCGCGCAACGGCGCCGGGCTCGCCGCCATGAGGAGCGGCTCGCCGCCCGCGCCGCCCGCGCAGAGCTCGAGCGCCTCGTAGCCGAACGATCGGCCGAACACCGCGCCGAGCTGCGCGACCTCCTTCGCCGGGCCGAGGCGGTCGAGGCGCGACGTCAGCGAGTGCTGGAGGGTGGTCGGGATCTCGAGGGTGCCCATCCACCCGCGCGAGGCGCTCGGCGTGCCGGCCGACTCGCCTGCGGCCGCCCTCGCGGAGGCCGACTCGAGGATCATGCGCGTGAGCTCCTCGGCGAACAGCGGGACGCCGTCGCTGCGCTCGGCGAGCGTCCGGATCACCTCGTCCGGAAGCGGGGGGGCCTGGATGGCCGACGCGCTGCTCGTGGCGTAGGCGCCGGCCAGCTGCTGGATGAGCGCCTGCATCCGCTCGGCGCTGAGCGGGGCGAGGTAGATCTGGGTGAAGTGCGATCGCAGCGGCCACGGCGGCGTGAACGTGGGGCGCGCGGTCAGGAGCAGCAGCAGCGGCGACGGCCTCCCCTCGTCGATCAGCCGACCGAGCAGCTCCAGGGTCGACGGATCGGCCCAGTGCAGGTCCTCGGCCGTGAGCACGAGCGGCTGCCGATCGGCGAGCCCGAGGAAGAGCTGCAGGAGCGAGGCGATGGTCTCCTGCCGCTGGCGCTGCGGGGTGAGCGCCGGCGCGGCGTGGCGCCCCTCGGTCGGGATCGACAGCAGCGCGGCGAGCAGCGGCACGGCGAGCGGCCCCGCCTCCGCCTCGGCGAGCAGCTGCTCCAGCCGGGCGAGCCGGCCTCCGCCCTGCTCCAGCGCCGCGCCGCGCTCGCTCGGCGCCGCGGCCGAGCCGCTCAGCGTGCTCGCGCGGTCGCGGTCGCCCGCGAGCAGCGCGTTGAGCAGCTCGATCACCGGATAGAACGCGCTGTTCTGGAGCTGCGGCGAGCAGCGCGCCTCGAGCCAGAGGTGCGGCGTCCCCGTTAGCCGGTCGCGGAAGGCGCGCACGCTCCGCGATTTGCCGATGCCGGCCTCGCCCGTCATCAGCACGACCTGCCCGGCGCCGTCTGCGGCCCGCGCCCACCGGGCCGCGAGCTCGTCGAGCTCGCTGTCCCGCCCGACGAGCGGGGTGAGCCCCTGGTGCATCCTCGCGTCGAGCCGGTCCCGCGCGGTCGTGCGCCCGTGCACCGCGAAGACCTCGAGCGGCTGGCGCGCGCCCTTCGGGCTGATCTCGCCGAGCGCGTCCACGTAGTAATAGCCCTCGATGAGCTTCTGCGTGGCGCGGCTGACGAGCACCGTGCCCGGCTCGGCGTGGGCCTTCAGCTGCGTCGCGGCGTTCAGGGTCGGGCCGGCGAGCGACGGCACGGCGTCGCTGTCCGCCACGACGACGATCCCGGTGTGCACGCCGACCTGCACCGACAGGGGCAAGGACACGAGCTCCCGCCCGCTCAGGTGGGACATGTGCTCGACAAGATCGAGCGCCGCCTGCACGGCGCGGAGGGCGTCGTCCTCCTTCGCCACGGGGTGGCCGAAGTAGGCGATCGTCTCCTCGCCGGGCGAGCGGACGAACACCCCCTCCTGCGCCCCGATCACCTGCGCGCACGCGGCCTGGTACATCTGCACGAGCTCGTGGAACGCCTCGCTGTCGACCGTGTCCGCGATGCGCTCGGCGCTGGCGAGCCCGCAGACCAGCACGGTGAGCTGGCGGCGCTCGCCGCGGCCGGTGAGGGTCACCGGGCGCGTCCCGGGCGGGGCGCTCGGGCGGAAGCTGAGCTTCGGACCCGTCTGCGGGCTCTCGGCGGTGTCGAGCTGGATCGACGCGTTGCGGATCGGCCTCGCCGGCGGCTCGGCGGGCGCGAAGCTGCGGCCCGGGATCGCGAGCGTGGGCGCTGCGCCGAGCCGCTCGTCCTGCCGCTGCTGCTCGGGAGACCTGCGCTGCGTGCCCGGCGGCGACTCGGGCTCGGAGGGCACGAGCTGCGTCTCCTGGTCCACCTCGGCCGGGTGCACCGCGCGCGTCGCGATCGCCCGCTGCTCCAGCGAGCCGCCGCGCTCCTTGTCGCGCGGCAGCGGCCACGGGATCGTCGACACGTCGCAGTCCTCCAGCAGCTCGAAGGCCTCGCGGGCGGACCGGAAGCGGTGCGCCGGCGACTTGGCGGTCGCGTGCTCGAGCAGCGCGCCGAGGGGGTGGCCGCGGAGCGCGCGGGGGATGGGCACCGGCTCGGGGCTCAGCTGGCGGAAGATGACCTCGGCGACCGTCGCCTCGTGCATCACGGGCGCGCCGATCAGGCACTCGAGAAAGGTGAGCCCCCATGCGTAGATGTCCGCCGCCGTGGTCGGGGTGGCCTGCACGAGCTGCTCCGGGGCCATGTAGGCCGGGGTCCCGTTGAACTCGCCGGTGGGCGTGAGCGCGCGGTAGTCGGCGGAGCGCGCCTCGCCGATGAGCGCGGCGATGCCGAAGTCGAGCACCTTGACGAGCGTCCGCTTGCCTGTGCCGGCGACCATGATGTTGTGCGGCTTGAGGTCGCGATGCACGACGCCGCGCTCGTGCGCGAAGCCGATGGCGTCGAGCACCTGGAGCATCAGCCGCTTCGCCTCGTTCGGCTCGATCCCCCTCGTGCGCTGGCAGCGCGCGGTCAGCGTCTCGCCGTCGACGTACTCCAGCGCCAGGTAGAGCTCGCCTTCGGGCAGGCGCCCGGCGTCGAGGAGCCGGACGATGTTCGGGTGGCTCATCTGGGCGATGACCTGCATCTCCCGCTCGAAGCGCGCCTCCTGCGAGCCGGACTCGCGCGAGCGCCGCAGCGCCTCGGGTCGCAGCAGCTTGAGCGCCACGCGCTGGGTGGTCACGATCTGGCGCGCATCGTAGACGACGCTATGACCGCCGCTGCCGAGATGGCCGAGCACCTGATACCGGCCGTCCACGAGCGCGCCGACCTCGAGCAATCCATCGCGAGCGGACATCTCTTGATCTCTTACAGCCGAACGCCGCCGGAGTGGATCGTGAACGCTGCTTCCGGCCCAGGTTGATCGCTCGCGCGGCCCGAGGCCGGCGGCGGCGGCCGAGGCAGCGACGGTGGGGCCTGGCCGGGTCTCGAAGGCGCCCCCACTCTACCGTACCGTGGCGAGCGTGCTTCGCCGTCTTGCGCTGGGGGTGATTCAGGCAACCGGGATTACTTCGGCTTGAGCGCGTGGTGCGGGAGGACGAGGTCTGATACCCTCGCGCTTGATGGGCAATGCCCCGCATTCCGGCAGCATGCCGCCACCTTCGAGTGGTCGGGGCCAAGGAACGCTCCTCTACGCCGTCGACGACGAGGAGAGCAACCTGGACCTCATGGAGCGGGCGCTCCGCTCCGGCTACCAGGTCCGCACCTTCGGCGATCCGCGCCGCGCGCTGGCAGCGGCGGTGAAGGAGCCGCCCTCCGTGGTCGTCGCGGACTACCGCATGCCTCATTTCAGCGGGCTCGCGCTGCTGCGCGAGCTGCGCCGGCAGGGGCTGAGCTACGTGCCGGTGCTGGTCTGCGCGCCGACCGATGTGGAGCAGATCCAGAAGATCTCCCGGGAGAGCGCGATGTTCCGGATCATCACGAAGCCCTGGATCGCCTCGGATCTGCGCCGCCAGGTCGACCTGGCGGTGAGCCTGCACCAGCTCAACGTGACGCGGAACCTCCGCTGAGCCGAGCGCGCCCGGTGGCTCTTCGGCGCGCTGTCCAGGGCGAGTTGACAGGATCGCCGCCGGTCAGCGCGCGCTCCCGGTCGCGGCGCGGGAGCGCCGGGCGATCCCGGTGAGCGCCCGCTCCCTCGATGTGGTCGCGCTCGAGCTGCCGCAGCGCTTCGGCGATCGGCGAGGCGCGCTCGCGGAGATCGACGGTCTCCTCGGCTCGCCCGCGCTGGCCGGGGCCGAGCTCGTGCTGCTGCCCGAGCTCATCCTTACGGGCTATCTCTCGCCGAGGGGCGACAGCGATCTGCGCCGCTTCGCGGAGCCGCTCGACGGCGAGTCCGCGCAGCGGCTCGCCGAGCTCGCGCGCGAGCACGGGATCGCGCTGGCGGGCCCGCTCGTCGAGGAGAGCCGGGGTCGCTTCTACAACAGCCTGCTCGTCTTCGACGGCGACGGGCGGCGCGTCGGCCACTACCGCAAGCGTCACCCGTGGTTCCCGGAGCGCTGGGCGGCTCCGGGCGATCTGGGGTCCCCGGTCCTCGATCTGCTCGGCGTGAAGGTGGCGGTCGCGATCTGCTTCGACATCCATTTCCTCTCCGAGGACGCGGGCGAGGCGCTCGACGAGGCCGATCTGCTGCTCTTCCCGACGGCCTGGGTCGATCCGGCCGGGGAGGGGGATGCGCGCGCCGAGCTCCTGCCCCCCCTCGCCCGGCGTCATCGCATCGCGATCGTGAACGCGAACTGGGGGCCGTCCCGCCCCGCGCTGGGCGGCCAGGGCGGATCGCGCATCCTCGACGCGCAGGGGCGGTCGATCGCGGTGGCGCCGCCCGGTCCGGGGCCGAGCGTGGTGCGCGCCGCCCTGGGCCTCGCGCAGGACCGGCGCGGCAGCTGAGGGAGCCCGGGGAGCGCCGGTGCGCCCGCGCGGCGCCGCGCGCGCGATCGCGCTCAGACGAACGGGAGCCGGCTCAGGTCGACGTTTCCCCCGCTCAGGATGACGCCGATCCGCGCTCCCTGGACCTTGCGCAGCAGGACCGCCGCCACAGGGACCGCCGAGCTCGGCTCGATGAGGATCTTCATCCGCTCCCAGACGACGCGCATCGCCTTGACGATGTCCTCTTCGCCGACGGTGACGATCTCGACCCCGCGCTCGCGCAGGACCGCGAAGGTGAGCTCGCCGAGCGAGGTGCGGAGGCCGTCCGCGATCGTGGTCGGGTCGTTCGAGGGCAGGAGGGTCCCCTGGCGCAGCGATCGCGCCGCGTCGTCCGCCGCCTCGGGCTCGGCGCCGATCGTGCGCGCGTGGGGCAGCGAGCTGATCGCGATGGCGGTGCCCGAGAGCAGCCCGCCGCCGCCGACGGGCGCGACCACGACGTCGAGATCCTCCACCTGGCTCGCGAGCTCCAGCGCGGCCGTGCCCTGGCCGGCGATGACGCGCGCGTCGTTGTACGGGTGGACCAGGATAGCGTCCGTCTCGGACAGCACGCTGGCGAGCGCCTCTTCGCGCGACCGGAGCGTGGGGGCGCAGGTCACGATCCGGGCGCCGTAGCCCTCCACGGCCGCGCGCTTCACGGCGGGCGCGCTCGAGGGCATGACGATGTGCGCGGCGATGCCGCGGATGCGGGCGGCGAGCGCGAGCGCGGCGGCGTGGTTGCCCGACGAGTGGGTCGCGACGCCGCGCCGTGCCTCCTCGTCCGGGAGGGACAGGACCGCGTTGCACGCGCCGCGGAACTTGAACGCCCCGACCCGCTGGAGGTTCTCGCACTTGAAGAAGACGCGCGCGCCCGCGATGCCGTCGATCGTCCGGCTGGTCATGACGGGGGTCACGTGGGCGTGCGGCGCGAGGCGGGAGGCGGCGCGACGGATGTCCTCGATCGTCGGCAGGGGGCTCATGGGACGAGCATCGGAGCGCGGTCTGCGCCCGACGTCCACCGCGAGCGCCTCGCGCATCGCGCGCCCGCGATCGCGGCGCGGCGTCAGAACAGGTCGGCCGCGATGCCGTCGGTGAAGACCCAGGCGGCCCGCGGGACGCGGAGCCGCCCGCCGGTCACCTCGAGGCGGCCGGCGCGCTCGAGCCGCTCCGCGGCCCGCCGTCGCGCGGCGGGCCATGCCGCCACGCCGAGCGCCGCCGCGGCGGCCTCCAGATCGAACCCCTCGCGCAGCCTGAGCCCGAGCATGATCCGCTCGGACAGGCGCGTCTCTGGGTCGAGCCGTTCGTCGCTCTCCACGGGGATCGCCTCGCCGCCCTCGGCCATCACGGCCATGTACCGGTCCGGGCTCACGACGTTCCGGTACCGGAGCGCGAGCGCCTCGCCGCTGCCCTCCGCGCGCAGGCCCCAGCGCGGATCCGGGCGCGACACGGTCCCGTAGGCGGCGCACCCGAGCCCGACGTAATCGATGCCTTGCCAGTAGCCGAGGTTATGGCGCGCCTCGTGGCCCGGCTTCGCGTAGTTCGAGATCTCGTAGTGGGCGAGCCCCGCTGCCTCGAGCGCCTCGTCGATCGCGAAGAACGTGTCTGCCACCCCTTCGTCTGCGGCGAGCGGCAGGCGCCCGCGCCGCGCCAGCTCTCCGAACGAGGTGCCGGGCTCGACGGTGAGGCTGTACGCCGAGATGTGGGTCACCCCTGTCGAGGCCACCGCGCGCGCCTCGGCGGCGGCATGCTCGGGGCGTTGCTCTCGTGCTTCGTCGGCCGTCCCCACCGCGACACCGTAGATGAGGTCGCCGCTCACGCGCGGCATTCCGGATCGGAGCGCCGCTGAGAGCGCGCCGAGCCCGCCGTCTGGGTCGTGCAGGCGCCCGAGGAACCGGAGGCGTTCCACGTCGAGCCCCTGAACGCCGACGCTCAGTCGGTTGACTCCGATCGCTCGGAACGCTCGGGCGCGCTGCTCATCGAGCGAGGTCGGATTGCATTCGACGGTCACCTCGATGTCTGGCGAGAGCCGGCCGGCGGCCGCGGTGATGGCGGACAGCACCCTGCCCATCTCCTCCGGCTCCCACAGGGACGGCGTCCCGCCGCCGAAGAACACGCTCCGCAGCTCGCGCTCGCCCAGCGCCTCCGCTCGCTTCCGGAGCTCGGCCAGCACGGCGTCGGCATAGCCCCGGTGGTCGATCGCCTCCCGCGCTTTCGCGAAAGAGACGAAGTCGCAGTAGGGACACTTCTTGAGGCACCACGGGAAGTGGACGTAGGCGGTGATCGGCTCCATGTAATCCATGAAAACGGATGCAATCGATGCAACGAACGTGATGGACGCGACGGACGCGACGGACGCGACGGACGCGACGGACGCGACGGATGCGACGAACAGCCGACGCAACCGATGTGGTGGAGGCGACCTGCGCAGCCGGCGCGACCGAGGCGACGGACGCGGCTGAGGCAACCAACACGAGAACGAGAAACGAGAATCGATCGGCGGCGCGCAGCACGGCGCCGGGCACGCGCATGGTGACACAATTGCGGGGTCTAGATCGCGGTGTTAGCGTGCGAAAGGGAGGGGGCGCATTGCGCCCGCCGAACTCTTCATGCTGACGTTGACGGAGCTTGTCGATCGCGTTCGGACCTATCAGCCCGCTGCAGACGTCGATCTCATCGCCCGGGCTTACGCCTACAGCTCTGACGCTCACAGGGGGCAGACCCGCAAGAGCGGCGACCCGTATTTCTCCCACCCGGCGAGCGTCGCCGCGATCATCACCGAGCTCAAGCTGGACACGGCGAGCGTCTGCGCCGGGCTCCTGCACGACGTCGTCGAGGACACCCTCGCGACGACCACCGACATCGAGAACAGCTTCGGCCAGGAGGTGGCGTTCCTCGTCGACGGCGTGACGAAGCTCTCGAAGATCAACTTCGCCTCCAAGGAAGACCGGCAAGCCGAGAACTTCCGCAAGATGCTGGTGGCGATGGCGCGCGACATCCGCGTGCTCCTCGTGAAGCTGTGCGACCGCCTCGACAACATGCGAACCCTCGAGTTCATGAAGCCCGAGGCGCAGGACCGGATCGCCCGGGAGACGATGGAGATCTACGCCCCGCTCGCGAACCGCCTCGGCATCGCGCGCTTCAAGAGCGAACTCGAGGACCTCTCGTTCAGGTACGTCGAGCCGGAGGCCTGGTCGGACCTCTCGCAGAAGGTCAAGACGACCGCGAAGGAGCGCGACAAGTACATCCACGAGGTCTCGAAGGTGCTCGCGGGCAAGCTCGCGGAGCAGGGCTTCGCGGTCGACGTCACCGGCCGCGCGAAGCACCTCTACTCGATCTGGCGCAAGATGCAGGCGCAGCAGTGCGACTTCGATCAGGTCTACGACGTCATCGCGTTCCGCGTGCTCGTCGAGTCGGTCGCCGACTGCTACGCGACGCTCGGCGTCATCCACTCGCAATGGACCCCGGTCCCCGGCCGCTTCAAGGATTACGTCGCGCTGCCCAAGCCGAACATGTACCAGTCGCTGCACACGACGGTCATCGGACCTGGGCGCGAGCGGATCGAGATCCAGATCCGCACCCACGACATGCACCGCGTGGCGGAGCAGGGCATCGCCGCGCACTGGAAATACAAGGAGAACAACTCCGGCGGCATCGACCCGAAGGACGCCGCGCGGTTCGGCTGGCTACGCCAGCTGATGGAGTTCCAGAAGGAGCTCAAGGACCCGGCCGAGTTCCTCGAGAGCGTCAAGGTCGACCTGTTCCAGGACGAGGTGTACGTCTTCACGCCGAAGGGGGACGTGCGCGTCTTCCCCCGCGGCTCGACACCGATCGACTTCGCCTACGCGATCCACACGAAGGTCGGCGATCACTGCTCGGGGGCGCGGGTCAACGGCGCCATCGTCCCGCTCCGCTCGAAGCTCCGGAACGGTGACGTCGTCGAGGTGATGACCAACCCGAGCCAGCACCCCTCGAAGGACTGGCTCGACTACGTGTCGACCAGCCGCGCGCGCTCCAAGATCCGCAACTACCTGCGCACGGAGCAGCGAGAGAAGTCGCTCAAGCTCGGCCGCGAGCTCCTCGAGAAGGAGATGCACCAGCGGAGCATGAGCCTGAGCCGTCTCACGAAGAACGAGGCCGAGCTGCGCAAGGTCATGGAGCGGTTCGGCGTCTCCTCGGCCGACGAGCTGTTCATCGCGGTCGGCTACGGCAAGGTGAGCGTCCGCGCGGTGTGCGAGTTCCTCGCGCCCACCCCCAAGGAGAACGAGAAGGGCACCCCGACGCCGCCGCCCGAGTCGATCAAGGAGGGGCGCATCGAGTCGCTCGTCCGCAAGGTCACGGGGCGCGACAGCCACGGCATCCGCCTGAACGGCATCGACGATGTCCTCGTTCGCTACACGAAGTGCTGTAACCCGCTCCCCGGCGACGAGATCGTCGGGTTCATCACGCGCGGCCGCGGCATCACGGTCCACCGCCGCAACTGCGCCAAGGCGTTCGACACGGACCCGGAGCGACGCGTGGAGATCTCGTGGGACTCGCGCGCGAAGATCAACCGCCCGGTGCAGATCAAGGTGATGACGGCGAACCGGCCGGGCATCCTGGCGACGGTGGGCCATACGTTCCACGAGCAGGGCATCAACATCAGCGAGGCGACCTGTCGGGCGGGCGATGATGGCCGGGCGATGAACACGTTCACCTTCCTCTGCTCCGACCTCGCGCAGCTGAAGAGCGTCATCCGGCACCTGCAGCGGATCCCCGGCGTGATGGCCGTCGAGCGGACCTGAGCCGGCGCGTCAGCGACCGCGGCGAGCGCGCGCCGCGCCGCTCGTCCTGGGCGGTCCACCCCCGGCGCCCGGTCCGGCGTCCGCGAGCGCGCGGGTGAGCGGGCGGCCGAGGTCGCCGCTCGGCTCGTGCCGCGCTGCGACCTCCTGCACCTTGCGGACGAGCCGGGTCACGTCGTGGTGGCGCACCGGGGATCCGGCGGTGGCGCGATCGCAGAAGAACGTGCGGCACCCGAGCGGCCTCGCGGCGTAGATCGCGCAGCGGCCAGCGTCGGTGAGCATCGGACACCGCCGCTCCGAGGCTTGCGGCAGCGCGCGCCGACGGCTCGGCTCGCCGGCGGACGAGGGCTGCTCGGGCGCTCCGGTCCCGCTGGCTCGCACGATTCCCTGGAGCGCCCGCGGGCCGCCACGGGCCGCGATCGCGCGCCGGACGGCGGCGAGCTCGATGGACGTCACATACGGCTCGCGACCCGTGACGCCGAACCGGCAGCACTCGGTCGAGGCCTGGCAGGTCCAGCCGTGGAAGACCTCCTCCGCCTCGCGGTACACGGCCGAGAGCTCGGCGAGCAGATCGGCTTCACGGGCGTGCGGCTCAGGGGTCGCGGTGCGGCGCATTCGTCAGGGCGAGCTCTCGTGCGTCCGCGCGCACGACGGTGGCCGGCGCGAGGCGGGGGCGGAGCGGGGCGGATCCCGAGGAACGAGCCTAGTGCCACGCGGCTCCGCCGCGAAGCGGCAATCCGCGATCCTGAGGGGAGCTTTAACGCGTGGCACCAGCGCGGTCCGTTCCGGAGCGAGCTGCCCCCTGCGACCGAGGGGGCCGTCGGCGCTGCGGCAGGGCGCGCGAGGGTGCATGCTGGGCGGCGGGCGCGCACGCGCTATCCTCGCGATGGATGTCGTCCCTGCGCCCGAAGCTCCGAGCTCTGGAGGTCATCGTCATCCAGGATGAGCGTCACGGCCGCGCGCTGATGCTGCGCGACACAGAGGGCATCGCGCCGTCCGCCGTCGTCGTGCCCGCCGCGCGCTCCGCGGTGCTCGCGCGCTTCGACGGGCGGCGATCGGTCGACGAGATCGCGCGCGACGTCTCCCGGTCGACGGGCCAGCAGGTGGATGCCGCCCACGTGGCGCAGCTGGCCGACGAGCTGGAACGCGCGTGGATGCTCGACAGCCCGCGGTTCCACGCGCGCCGGCGGACGGTCGTGCGGTCGTTCGACGCGTCGCCGATCCGGGTGGCTGCCCACGCGGGCGGCGCGTACCACGGCGATCGGCTGAGGCTCGCCGATTTCATCGAGCGCCAGTGTCTCCGGGGCGCGCGGCCGCAGGGCGGAGCGACGCGCGCCGCCGCGGCGCAGGGCGCGCCGAAGCGCATGGTCGGGCTCTGCGCGCCGCACATGGACCTCTGGCGCGCCGCGGCGGGCTATGGGCATGCCTACGCCGCGCTCGAGCAGGCGCTGGCGGCGCCGGGGCTGGAGAAGGTCGACACCTTCGTTCTGCTCGGGACGTCGCACGCCCCGATGCGGCGCCCGTATGCCGTTTGCGAGAAGACGTTCGCGACGCCGCTCGGCCCGCTCGATCCGGATCGCGAGATGATCGCGGAGCTCGCGGCCGCGAGCCGCTTCGACGTGCACGAGGATCAGTACCTGCACAAGAACGAGCATTCGATCGAGTTCCAGGCCGTGTTCGTCCGGCACCTCCTCGGCGACCGCGCGGTGTCGATCGTGCCCATCCTCTGTGGCCTCTCGGAATGCCAGGCGCGGCGCCGCGACCCCGCGCAGGACGACGGCGCCGAGTCGTTCCTGACGTCGCTCCGCGACGCCCTGGCGCGGCGCCCCGGGCGCGTCCTCGTGATCGCAGGGGCAGACCTCGCCCACGTCGGTCCGCGCTTCGGCGACCCCGCGCCGCTCGGCGAGCGCCAGCGGATGACGCTGCGCGATCGCGATCTCGCCTCGATCGAGCGCGCAACGTCGGTCGATCCGCCGGGCTTCTTCGCCGACGTCGCAGAGGACCTCGGCACCCGTCGCGTCTGCGGCCTCGGCCCCATCTACACGTTGCTCCGCGCGCTCCCGCCGTCGTCGCGCGGAGAGCTGCTGAACTACGAGCAGTGCATCGACCCCGAGGAGGGATCGATCGTCAGCCACACGTCTCTCGGATTCTACGGCTGAAGGTACGCGCCTGCCCGGCGCGCACTGCGCTTCGTCATGAGGCGCGCCGGGAGCCCCTGCCGGCGCTGGCGCGCCGCGAGGCTCCCGGGCGTGGGGCGGCGATCAGCTCAGCCGCGCGGGACCCTGCGGCGCGCGATGTCGAGGCCGAGCCGGTCGGCCTCGCGGTAGATCGCCTGCCGCGACATGCCCAGGGCGCGCGCAGCCGACGCCACGGAGCCGTTGGCCCGGGCGAGGGCGTCCTCGAGGCGGGCGCGCGCGAGCGACGGATCCGTCGCCGGCGGGAGGTTCGGCTTCACGCGCGGGCCGCGCGCGAGCGAGCCCGCGATCGGCGTGACGGAGAGCGGGCCGTCCGGCGAGGCCTGGGCCGCCGTCACGATGGCGGACTCGAGCTGCGGCACGCCGCCCGGCCAGCCGGCGCGGACGAGCGCCTCCAGGAGCTGCGGGGTGAAGCGATCGAGGCCGATCGCGTTGCGCTCCGCGATGTCGCGCACGATGAGCGGCACGTCCTCGCGCCGCATCTCGAGCGTCGGGATCGTGATCCGCTTGCCGGAGAAGAGCGACGCGAACCACGGCGCCACCCGCCCGTCGCCGGCCGCCCGATCGAGCGGCTGCCCCGTCGTCGCGATGATGCTGACGCCGTTCGAGCGGCCGACCGAGTGCGCGATCTCCAGCTGCTGCGGGCGCGGCAGGCGATCGGCGTCGAGGACGAGCCAGGTCATCGGCCGCGCGCCCGGCGGGATGACCGGCTTGGTCTCGGCGCCGCCGTCGACGACCAGGGTCTCCCCCAGGCCCTCGCGCACCGCGGCCGCGAGGCGGGCCAGCGTGCGCTTGCCGACCCCGGGCGCGCCCTCGATGCAGACGCTGGAGCCCGACTGCACCAGCTTCATCACCGGGTCGATCCAGTCCTTGCGCTGCTTCGAGCCGAACACGAGCGGCCCGAGCCGCGACGGCGCGCCGTCGTACAGCGCGAGGTGCCGCTCCACGAAGATCGCGAGCTGCTGGCCGAGGCGCACCACGTCGCCGTGCATCACGCCGATGCGCCGGGCGCGGACGCCGTTCACCCACGTGCCGTCGTGGGTATCCATGTCCTCGATGTAACAACCGTCCGAGCGGACGCTGATCTTGGCGTGCTCCGGCGCGATACCGCTCCCCTCGATGCGCCCGTCGCGCGCGGCGCTGCCGATCACGGCGCCGTCCATGAGGCTCACGATCCGCGGCGGGGCGTCGAGACCGATCAGGACGAGCCCCCACCCTCCATCATCGTCCTGTCGCTTGGCGTGGACTCCGGACCGGAAATCCTTCTGAAGGACCGGTGCCGGCGTCTCCGCAACGTCCACTCGCAAAGCAGTCTGTTCGTTCATGCTCCCCCCAAGTCCAAAGGACCCGCCTGGTCGACCCAGGCCAACCAAGAGCGCGCCGAGCGGCGGGCACCCTTATGATGTAAGAGCACGCCACACGGTGCCGCTGTCGCGAACGCGAAGGCTTTTGTGAGCGGCACCGTGGCGCGGTGCTGCTTGGCGAGCCCCCTCGCTCGCAATGGCCACACAATACTCGACCAGAGCGGCCGTGCAACCTGCCGGCGACGGAAGTTTTAAGGTTTTGTTCTTGAGAGCTTGACTCTGGTCACGCCGATTGGTACTCATCCGCCACGCATCGACGGAGACGCCCTCCGGTGATGACCCGGCGCGAATCAGGAATTCTCTGACAAGTGCCATCAGATGATGATTTCCTGAAACAGGCGATTGACATCTGCGGGAGTAACTCAGTGGTAGAGTGCAACCTTGCCAAGGTTGACGTCGCGGGTTCAAATCCCGTCTCCCGCTCCACGACATAGGCTCTGCAACAGCGAGCAGACCAGCGAGGCCGGTGCGACCCACCGGCCTCTGTGTTTTGTTCCACTGCCCGGCGCGCGGGGGCCGCGGGAACGCACGGGGCGCTACGGCGATCGATGCGCCGGGCGGCGGGCCTGTGATACGAGGATTCGCCTCATGTCCGCTCCGCTCCACGAGCGCCTGCGCCTGCTTGCCCACAGCCTCGAGCGGCAGTTCCTGGGCAAGGACGAGATCATCCGCCTGCTCATGATCGCGGTCGTCGCGGGGGAGCATTGCGTGCTCCTCGGCCCGCCCGGGACCGCGAAGAGCGCGCTCATCCGCACGCTCGCCGAGCTGATGCAGGCCCAGTACTTCGAGTACCTGCTCACGCGCTTCACCGAGCCGAACGAGATCTTCGGTCCGGTCGACATCGGCGCTTTCCGCGAGGGCGTCTACCGCCGGAACACGTCGGGAATGCTCCCCGAGGCGGAGATCGTCTTCCTCGACGAGGTCTTCAAGTCGAACAGCGCCATCCTGAACGCGCTGCTCACGCTGCTGAACGAGCGCAAGTTCTCGAGCGGCGGGCAGGTGATCCGCTGCCCGCTCCTCAGCGTCTTTGCGGCCTCGAACGAGGTGCCGGGCGACGAGACGCTGACAGCGATCTTCGACCGCTTCCTCCTGCGCGTGCAGTCCGACAACCTCGACGCCTACCACTTCAGCGAGCTGCTCCAGCGCGGCATCCAGCAGGAGATCCGGCACATGGCCGGCGAGCCGCTCCGCCCGCTCGTCGCGGCGCGCGAGCTCGCCGAGCTCGGCCGGGGGTTCGGCGCGCGGATGAACTTCGGCGACGCGTTCCTCTCGGCCTACAAGGGGCTGGTCTTCCAGATCCGCGCCGAGGGGATATCGCTCTCCGACCGCCGGGTCGTGAAGATGCTCAAGCTCTTCGCCGCCAGCGCCTACCTCGACGGCCGTCAGACCACGGACGCGAGCGACTTCTTCGTGCTCAAACACATCTGGAACAACCAGGATCAGGCGGCGATCCTCGAAGGCATCGTGCAGCCGGTGCTGGAGGCGTTCTTCCGCGAGCACCCGGATCGCCGCCGCGTCGGCGCGCTCGGTGTCGGGGTGGAGGCGCTCGCCGCGGAGATCGACCGCATCCGGCAGATCCTCACGGGCGGCGCCGCGCTCGGTGACGTGCAGCTGTTCAGTCAGCTGAAGGCGCTCGGCGAGATCAAGCAGGCGCTTGCCGGCATCAACGACGCCCGCGCCCGCGAGCTCGAGGCGCGCGTGTCTCAGCTGCTCGAGGCTTCGTTTCGGAGCGGGCGTTTCGCGCAGATCTAGCGGGGGCCGGGCCGGGCGCCGTCGGCGCGGTGGCGCTGGTCCTGGAGCGAGCCCTCGGCCCAGCGGGGGCCGGGCCGGGCGCCGTCGGCGCGGTGGCGCCGGTCCTGGAGCGAGCCCTCGGCCCAGCGGGGGCCGGGCCGGATGCGCTCGGGACGTCGGCGTGGGTCCTCGTGCGAGCCCTCGGCCCAGCGGGGGCCGGACCGGATGCGCTCGGGACGTCGGCGTGGGTCCTCGTGCGAGCCCTCGGCCCAGCGGGGGCCGGACCGGATGCGCTCGGGACGTCGGCGTGGGTCCTCGTGCGAGCCCTCGGCCCAGCGGGCCCGCGGCTGCGCGCGGCCGGGCCGCCGGCCTCCGGCCCAGGTCGAGGCGACGCCTTCGCGCTCGACCGGGCCAAGCCCGCTGTGCGGCGATGGTCGACCGGTCCGGACGACGCGCCCATCATCGCGCCACGGATGCGCTTGGGCACGCCGAACGACTCGCGGATGTGGGTGAGCTCGTCCACCTTCAAAGCGCGCCACTCTCCGGGCCGGAGCCCTTCCGAGGTCACGCCGGCGAACGTCGTCCGGGCCAGGCGCATCACGGGCCAGCCGCTCGCCTCGCCCATGCGCCGGATCTGCTGGTTGCGACCCTCGCGGAGGGTCACCTCGATCCACGTCTTGTCGCCCTCGCGGCGGAGCACCCGCGCTTCGGCCGGCAGCGTGACGCCGTCCTCCAGGCGGATGCCCTCGCGCCACGGCGTGAGGTCGTCGTCGCTCATGGTCCCCTGGACCTTCAGCACGTACGTCTTCGGCACACCGCCGCGCGGATGGAGCAGCGCGTTGGCGAAGTCGCCGTCGTTCGTCATGAGCAGGATCCCGCTGGTCGCGAAGTCGAGCCGACCCACGGGGTAGAGCCGCGCGCCGGTGCCGCGCACGTAGTCGGCGACCGTCGGGCGCCCCTCGGGATCGCTCAAGGTCGAGACGACGTTCCGCGGCTTGTGCAGGGCCAGGTAGACCGGCGCCTCGGAGACGAGGCGCTTGCCATCGACCTCGATCCGATCCTTCTGCCGGTCGGCCTTCACGCCGAGCTCGGTCACGACGTGGCCGTTCACGCGTACCCGCCCGGCGAGGATGAGCTCCTCGGCCGACCTGCGTGAGGCCACGCCGGCGCGCGCGATGATCTTCTGCAGACGTTCTTCCATGGTGTGCTCGGGACCTACGCCGACGCTGCGCTGCCGGCCGGCGGCTCTGATAAGCACGCCCCTCGCGCCGCGTCGACCAACGTTGGTGCCGCGCTCTCCTCAGGCCCGAGGCCGACGTCGACGCCGGCGCGCCCGCATGTCCGCCGCGGCGAGCGCCTGCGGCGGCAGGAGCACCGGGGCGAGCAGGACGCGGGCGGGGCCAGGCGGGCGAGATCGACCTCCACTCGGTCGGAGGAGGCGCGCGCTATTTCTTGTCCTTGGGGGGATCCGCGCTTCCGCTGCCGCCCGCGGCCTCGTTCGCCTTGTCCGCGGCGGACTGATCCTCCGCGGCCTTCTTCGCGGCCGCCGCAGCGGCCTCCTCTTCCTTCTTGCGCTCGTCTTCCTCGACGCGGCGCTTCACCTCGTTGTCGTGGTCCCACCGATCGACCCGCTCGTCGGCGTCGATGTCCACGCCCATCCGCTCGAGCCGGCCCATGCGGTAGATCTCCCAGACGTCCGGCTTGCCGTCGCGGTTCGTGTCCCGCTTGATGCGCGCGAGCTTGCCGCCGCCGTAGTACTTCCACTCATCGGGGTTGCCGTCGCGATCGGAGTCGATCCTCACCTCGGCCAGCCTCCCGCTGGCGAACGTGAGCCAGGTGTCGATCCGGCCGTCGTAGTTCGAGTCGGACTCCTCGTGCAGGCTCTCGCCCTTGTCGTTGTACTTGCGGACGACGTCCTTCACCCCGTCGAAGTTTGTGTCGATCTCGCGGCAGACGAGCGCCCGGTGGCGGTCCTCACCGGTGCCCACGATCTGCCAGACGCGCCGCACGTTGGGCTGGATCGCGCCCGGCCCCGCGGTCTCGCTCGCCTCGCGATCCTGTCTGCCCTTCCAGTCGCACATCGAGCGATCGTCGATGCTGCCGTCGGCGTTGCGGGCCGCCTCCACCTTCGGCGCCTTCGCGCCATCGAACCCCGGATCCGAGCCGCACGCCGCGCCGAGCAAGCCGAGCGCGGCGAGCGTGATGAGCGCCTGTCTCCTCATGTCACGGTCCCTTCTTGTCGGCCGGCTGGCTCGCGGCGTTGGCGGGGGCGGGCGCGGAGCTCGCGGGCGCGGCGCTCGTCGCCGGGGCGGCGCCGGCCGGGGTCGACGCGCTGCCCGGAGGAGGCGGGGGGATCGCCTTCGGCGTGCCGTACGACTCGGCGCAGAGATCAACCACGCTGTTCGGGTCGGGCTTACCGTCGGTGTTCTGATCGGTGGACACGACCGCGCACCTCGGGTCGTTCGGGTTGTTGAACTGCCACCACTGGTCGATGATTCCATCGCCGTCGGAGTCGCGCTCGCGGCGCGCGAGGCGCGGCCCCTCGTAGTAGTCCCAGGTGTCGAGCTTGTCGTCGAAGTTGGTCTCGCGCTCCTTCAGCACGACGGCGCCGCGCTCGTAGTGCGCGATCTCGTCGGCGCGCCCATCGCGATCGAAGTCCGACTCGCGCCGGCGCTCGACCCCGTTGCCGTCGTAGTAGATGAAGGCGTCGATCGAGCCGTCCAGGTTCAGGTCGACGACCCGGCAGACCTCCTGGCCCTCCTTCTTCACGTGGATGATGTCGGGCATCCGGTCGCCGTTCACATCGACCTTCTGCGCAGAGGCGGAGTCCTTCTCGCAGGGCTCGTGGACGATCGCCGTGTCCCGCTCGCCGGTGGAGCTCTTCGCGCTCGAAGGCGCCGGCGTCGAGGACGCGCAGGAGGCGACGGCAGCGGTCATCAGGGCCACGAGCAAGCACCTGGGCGACGGCCAGGTGAGCGGGAATCGCGTCATCAAGAGATTCCTCCGGCGGGCCCGGGACTTTCGGGACAAAGCTCGACGCGCCGGGCGAGCCGTCCCGACGCGGACCAGCTTCGGCGGCAGTCTAGACCGCCGTCCGTGCGCACATCAAGAAGCCCCACGGGAGGCGACCCCGCCGGTCGCGTGCGGGATGGATGGCCGCGTGCGGGATGAAGGACCGCGCCCCGCCAGGCGACAGCGCCATTCCGATTGACATCATACGTACCGGCATCTAGGGTAACGTCTTGTCAGTCGTACCCATCGAGACTGGCGGGTTTACCCTCCCGGGCGTGACATGTCGCGGAAGAAAGTCTCGACGACCATCTACATCACGCCGGAGCAGGCCGAGCGGCTGAAGATCCTGCACGAACGCACCAAGGTCCCGATCGCGGTCTACATCCGCGAAGGGATCGACATGATCCTCAAGCACTACGAGCACGTGCTGCCAGGGCAGATGTCCCTGGAGAGCACGCCGGCCCCCCCGCCGCCGATCCCGAAGAAATGACCCGGGCTGGAGGCTGGCGCGCCTCCGGGTTCGGGGAGCACCCGGGAGGCCGAGGGAGGGCATGCGCCTGGACGCCGCGCGCTGTCCGGGCGGATAGCTTCGCGGCGCTGCTCGCGCTAGGAGCAGGCACGCCGCGGTCCACCATTTCCCTCGGCGGCCGCAGCGCTACGTGCTGCGGTTCGGTTCCCCGAGGGGGCACGGGCCTCAGGTCCGCTCCTTCGCATCTCGGTCGAGGCCGCGCGCTGCGGCCGCTAACGCTGGTCAGGTCGCCGCGCCCTGAAGCTCGCTATGCCCGTTGACTCCAAGCTCATCCGCAACTTCTCCATCATCGCCCACATCGATCACGGCAAGTCCACGCTCGCCGACCGCATCCTCGACGTGACCGGGGCGCTCACCGCCCGCGAGCAGAAGGAGCAGTTCCTCGACAAGATGGACCTCGAGCGCGAGCGGGGGATCACGATCAAGGCCCAGACCGTCCGGCTCGACTACACCGCGAAGGACGGGCAGACCTACCGGCTCCACCTCATCGATACGCCCGGGCACGTCGACTTCAACTACGAGGTCTCGCGCAGCCTCCAGGCGTGCGAGGGGGCGTTGCTCGTCGTCGATGCCACCCAGGGCGTCGAGGCGCAGACCCTCGCCAACGTCTTCCTCGCCCTCGACAACAACCTCGCGATCATCCCGGTCCTCAACAAGATCGACCTCCCCTCGGCCGACGTCGAGCGGACGACCCGCGAGATCGAGGACGTCATCGGCCTCGACTGCTCCGGCGCCATCCCCGCCAGCGCCAAGACGGGGATCGGCATCGCGGAGATCCTCGAGGCGGTGGTCGAGCGCATCCCCGCGCCGAAGGGCGACCTGAACGCGGCGCCCCGCGCCCTCATCTTCGACAGCTGGTACGACAGCTACCGCGGCGCGGTCGTCATGGTGCGCGTGGTCGACGGCGTCCTCCGCAAGGGGCAGAAGATCCGCTTCATGGCGACCGGCCGCGACTACGAGCTCACGGAGATGGGCGTGTTCACGCCCCACGCGGCCGCCATCACCGAGCTCGGGCCAGGGGAGGTCGGCTTCCTCGTCGGCAACATCAAGAGCGTGGTCGACACAAAGATCGGCGACACGGTGACCGACGCGGTCCACCCCGCGACGGTCGCGCTGCCCGGCTTCAAGGAGGTCAAGCCGATGGTCTTCGCCGGGATCTTCCCGACGGACTCGGCCCAGTACGAGGACCTCCGGGACGCTCTGTCGAAGCTCCACATGAACGACGCGGCGTTCGTCTTCGAGCCCGACACGTCCGAGGCGCTCGGGTTCGGCTTCCGGTGCGGCTTCCTCGGCCTGCTCCACATGGAGATCATCCAGGAGCGGCTCGAGCGCGAGTACAACCTCGACCTCATCACGACCGCGCCGAGCGTCGTCTATCACTGCTTCCTGAACGACGGCTCGATGAAGTCGATCGAGAACCCGGCGAAGCTCCCGCCGCCGAACCTCATCGAGCGCATCGAGGAGCCGATCTTCCGGATGACCGTCCACGTGCCGTCGACGTACGTCGGCGCCGTCCTCGCCCTGTGCCAGGAGCGGCGCGGGGAGCAGAAGTCGATCCAGTACGCCTCGTCCGACCGCGTGATCATCACCTACGACATGCCCCTCAGCGAGGTGCTCTTCGACTTCCACGACAAGCTGAAGAGCGTGTCGCGCGGCTACGCGTCGATGGACTACGAGCTCGTCGGGTACCGCGCCGACGAGCTCATCAAGCTCGACATGATGGTGAACGGCGACCCGCTCGACGCCCTGAGCGTCATCGTGCACCGGGACAAGGCCTACGCCCGGGGCCGTGACCTCGCCGTGAAGCTCAAGGACATCGTGCCGCGCCAGCAGTACGAGGTCGCCATCCAGGCGGCGATCGGGTCGAAGATCATCGCGCGGACGACCGTGAAGGCGATGCGCAAGGACGTGACCGCAAAGTGCTACGGCGGCGACATCAGCCGGAAGCGCAAGCTCCTCGAGAAGCAGAAAGAGGGCAAGAAGCGGATGAAGATGGTCGGGAGCGTCGAGATCCCGCAGGAGGCGTTCCTCGCCATCCTGAAGATCGACTGAGGCGCGAGGCGCCGCCGGCACGCCGGCGTGGCGGCGGGGGCCCCCCGCCCGTATAAGCCGCCCATGCAGCCCGCCCTCGTCCGCTCGCGCGATCGCCGCGCGGCGCACCCTGTCCTCGCCCTTGCCCTCGGCTTCGCCGTCCTCGCGTGCGACGAGCCGCGCGCCCCGGCGCCGGCGCCGGGGGCGTCCGCCTCAGCTTCCGCGCCGAGCGCCGCGCCGGCCCAGAGCGCCGCGGCGACCCCCGCGGCCACGGAGGCCCCGAAGCGAGAGATGCCACCTCGGCCGGTCCCGATGGGGTCGAGCGGGCCGATCCAGCCGAGCGCCCCGGCCGAACTGCAGATGATGGCGATCCAGTACACGCTCGCCATGGTGTCGCCGCAGCCGACCGATCCCCTCGTGGACAAGGCCTACCTCGAGCGGATCCTGCCGAAGCTCGCCACGGCGGTGCGCACCGCGGACAAAGGCAAGACCCCGTCGAGCCCCGTGAAGCCGGCCAAGGGGAACAGAAAGATCGAGGTCGACATGGGCAAGGGGTGCACCGAGCGCACCCCGTCGAACCTGCTGGCGCAGCGGGCAGGCTCGTCTCTCAACGAGGCGTACGACGCGGGGGTCCTCGTCGTCTCCTGCCACGACGCCCTGTGGGAGTGCCACCAGTCGACGCGAGATCCGAACGACGTTCTGTGCCACGCAGCGCCGCGGCGCTGAGCGTGGTATGGGCTGCGTCTGCCATGCAGGAGACGCTTGCCTACTCGGTCCCCGGCGCCAACGCGCTCCCTCGACTGGATCCGCTCGCCGACATGCTCGACGAGCTGAACCGCGACCGCTCGCCGCTCGCCCGGCTGTGCCATGACGCCACCATCGCGTTCGGTCCCGCGATGCGCGTCGAGCGCTTCGTCCTGGGCAACGGGCTCAAGGTGCTCGTGCTCGCCGACGCCTCGGCGCCCGTGGTCTGTCTGCAGACCTGGTTCGGCGTCGGCTCGCGCCACGAGCGCGTGGGCAAGACCGGCATCGCCCACCTGTTCGAGCACCTCATGTTCGGCGAGACGGAGAGCGTCGCCCACGGCGCGTTCGACCGGATGCTCGAGGAGGCCGGCGCCGAGACGAACGCGGCGACGTTCCTCGACTGGACCTACTACCACACGAACCTGCCTAAGGACGCGCTCGAGCTCACCCTCCGTCTCGAGGCGGAGCGCATGGCGCGGCTCGTCCTCCGCGACCCCCAGGTGACGAGCGAGAAAGAGGTCGTCGCCAACGAGCGGCGGCAGCGGGTCGAGGACGACGTCGACGGGGCGGTGAGCGAGCTGCTCTACAAGGAGGCGTTCTGCGAGCACGCCTACGGGTGGCCGACCATCGGCTGGATGGAGGACATCAAGGGCTTCACGACCGAGGACTGCCTCGAGTTCTACCGGACGTACTACGCCCCCAACAACGCGGCGCTGGTCGTCGTCGGCGACGTCGCGCTCGACCAGGCGCTGCGGGCGGTGCAGGACCACTACGGCACGCAGGAGCCGTCGAAGCTCCCGGTGGAGGACGTGTGCCCCGAGCCGCCGCAGGTCGCGGAGCGCCGCGCCGAGGTGGCGAAGCCGACCGCCACGCACAAGATCGCGATGGGCTACCGCTCGCCGGCGCTCGGGGACTTCGACCATGCGCCCCTCGTGCTGCTGAACGAGATCCTCTTCGCCGGGCGGTCGTCGCGCGTGCACCGCGCGCTCGTGCAGGAGCAGGAGATCGCGAGCGAGATCCGCGGCTGGGTCGGCTCGTTCCGCGACCCCGCGCTGTACGACATCTATCTCTGCGCCCGCGGCGCCTACACCGGCGAGGAGCTGCTCGCGGCCCTCGATCCGCTCCTGGAGGCGGTGTGCCGCACCCCGGTCAGCGAGGCGGAGCTCGACCGGGCGAAGGCGCGCATCGAGCTCTCGATCCTGCAAGGGCTCGAGACGGTCGCCGGCAAGGCCGAGCAGATCGGCTTCTACGAGACGGTGCTCGGCGATCCCGCGGCGCTGTTCGAGCGGCTCGCCGCCTACCGGCGGGCCACCGTGGGGGACCTCTTGCGCGTGGCACGGCGCTACCTCGTGAGCTCGGCGCGGACCGTGGTCCACGTGGTCCCGGACGGATCGAGCACCGAGGACGACGGGGACGAGGCGGACGCGGAGAGCGAGGAGGCATCGTGAGCCAGAGCGTGAAGAGCGGCCTCGCATGGGGCGCCGAGGGGCAGGGCAGGGGAGCGTCGGCTGGGCGCGTGGCGTCGCGCGACGGGGCGGTGCTCGTGGAGACGAGCCACGCGCTCCCCATCGTCAGCATCGTGGTCGCGTTCCGCTCCGGCGCGGCGCACGACCCGGTCGGGCGCGAGGGGCTCGCCCGGATCACGGCGCGCATGCTCCGCCGCGGGGCGGAGGGCTACAGCGCGAACGAGATCGAGGAGACGATCGACGCGCTCGGCGGGGAGTTCGGCGCCGACGTGGCGACGAGCGCGACGACGGTCCACTTCGAGGTGATCAAGCGCTCGCTCGATCGGTTCATCGAGCTCGGGGCCACGCTCCTCGCGCGCCCGACGTTCTCGCCGACCGAGCTCGCGCGGCTCCTGCGCGAGGCCGAGGCCGAGCTCATCGAGGCGCGCGACAGCGATCGCTCGCTCTGCAGCCGCGCCTTCCGGCGCACCCTGTTCGCGGGGCACCCCTACGGCCGCCGCATCGCGGGCACCATCCCGACGCTGCGGGAGATCACGCGCGACGACGTCGCGGCCTTCTATGCGCGGCACTACACCCGGCGCAACGCGATCGTGGCCATCTCGGGCGACATCGAGCTCGGCGAGGCGCACCGGGTCGCGGAGCGCCTCCTGTCCGGCCTGGCCGAGGGCGAGACGATCGCCGATCCGGTGACGGAGCCGAGCGCGAGGCCGGGGCGGTGTCTCGTGTTCGTCGACAAGGCCGAGCGGACGCAGACGCAGATGGTCATCGGCGGGCTCGGCACCGACGCCCACGACTCCGATCACATGGCGCTCCTGGTCGCGAACACCGTCTTCGGAGGCACCTTCTCGTCGCGGCTGATGCAGGAGGTGCGCGCGAAGCGTGGCTGGTCCTACGGCGCCTCGTCGCGGGCGGGTTTCGATCGGCACCGCGACGCCTTCACCATGTGGACCGCCCCCGCGGCGCAGGACGCCGCCGCGTGCCTCTCCCTGGAGCTCGGGCTGCTCGAGGCGCTGCGGCGCGACGGGATCACCGAGGACGAGCTCACGTTCGTGAAGCGCTACCTCGTCCGCTCCCACGCGTTCGAGATCGACACCGCGAGGAAGCGCGTGCACCAGAGGCTCGAGGAGATCCTGTACGACCTGCCGGAGGGGTACCACGAGACCTACCTGACGCGGGTCGAGGAGGTCACGCTCGCGGCGGCGAACGGCGCCGTGCGTCGCCGGCTCCCGGAGGACGATCTCGTGATCGGCGTCGTCGGGACCCACGAAGAGATCGGCGAGGCGATCGCCGCGGCCATTCCGAGGCTGACCGAGGTGAAGGTCGAGCCGCACGACCTCGAGTAGCAGAGCGTCGGCGATCCCAGGCGGGGTGCTGACGCACGGAGCTGGGGCGCATCCGCGACGGGTGCGCCCCCGCAGCGCCGGGCGCACGCCCGTCGCGGACGCACGACCCGAGGCAGCGCGGCCCAGGCGATGGCGACGCCGGGTGGCCGGTTCGGACGAAGGCGAAGCGATCGCGAGCGCGATCGCAACCGTCGCAACCGTCCGATAACCGCCGGCATCGAAGGCGCTGCTTCTTCGCGAGATCAGGGCAGAGATCGCGCTGCGATCGAGGATTTCCGGCGCCTTCGGCCGCGATCGTTCCGCACGCGACCTTCGATGGGCGCCCCGGCGCTCCCCGGCGCCGGCTCGCGAGGGCGAACGACGGGAGCTCGCGATGAAAGCACGAACGATCAACGCGCTGGTCCTCGCGGCGGCGACCGCGCTGTGCGGGTCCGCCGCAGCGGCGGTCCCGATCACGATCACCCATCAGGGGCGCCTGTTCGATGCGGCAGGCCAGCCCATCGACGACACGCTCGAGGTGGTGTTCGCGTTCTACGATGCGCTCGACGCCACCGTGCCCATCTGGAGCGAGGTCCACTCCATCACGTTCGACCACGGGTACTTCTCGGCCGACCTCGGCGATCTCGCGCCCGTCGACAAGCCGGTCTTCAGCGGCACGGCACGCTACCTGGGGATCACCGTGGGGGAAGACCCCGAGATGCGCCCGCGCGCCAGGATCGCGAGCGTTCCGTACGCGCTCCAGGCCAGCAACGTCGCCGGCGACATCACGCCGAACTCCATCTCCGTCGGCGGCCGCGTCGTCATCGACAGCAGCGGCGTGTGGGTCGGCGATCCGGTGGGTCTGCAGGGCGCGCAAGGTCCGACCGGTCCGATCGGGCCAGTGGGGCCGCCCGGTGAGCCGGGGCCGCCCGGTGAGCCGGGGCCGCCCGGTGAGCCGGGGCCGCCCGGTGAGCCGGGGCCGCCCGGTGAGCCCGGGGCGGTCGGAGCACAGGGGCCTCCCGGCGTGGTCTCGAGCACCTCCATTTCCGGCGTGGGCGCCGACCCCCGGTCAACGCTTCAGTTCCTGGCTGCACCTGCCACCGTGAACGTGACCGACCCGGGGCAGCGCGTCTTCGTCGTGTCCAACAAGGCGCTCGGCGCCGCGGCGTCCCCTGCGGATCGGCTCTTTCTCTGGATCTGTTCCCAGCAGCTCGTGCCGCTCGGCGATATCCAGCGGACCGGGACTGGCGTCTATGCGCTCCGCGTTCCGGCGAACACCAGCATCATCATGGGGCTGAGCGCGGTGCTCTTGCTGCCCCCCGGCCAGCACAACGTCGGTCTCTGCGGGAGCTCCGAGAGCCCCTTCTGGACCAACAACGATTATTCGTACACCTCCGCTGTCGTCACCATGGAGTAAGGTCCGGGCTGGGAGCCCAGCCTCGCGCACGACGGCCTGCGCGGCGCCTGCCCCGCGATTTCCACCATGCAGAAGGAGCTGATGACCCCCGCGGCGATCCTGCTCGGCAGCCTCTTCATCGCGGTGGGTCTCTACCTGGGTCTCCAGCGCCCGGCGCCCTCCGCCGGGCCCCCTCCGGCCAGCGTGGAGGCCGCGGCAGGCTCCATGAGGGCGCCACCGGTACCGGCGGACGCGCCGTCTCCCTCGCGGCATCACCCGGCGCCGACCGCGGCCCCGCCGGCGCAGCCGGGCGCGCTCTACAAGCGCGTCCAGGCGGACGCCATCAGGGCGCTCGAAGCGCGGCGGCCGCTCTTCGTGAAGCAGTGCTGGGAGCCTTCGCTCAGGAAGAGCCCAGCGCCGGCGCGCGCCAAATACCTCTTCAACATGACCTTCGACGAGTCCGGGAAGGAGATCGCCCGCGGCATCAGCGAGGTGCGAGGGATGGAGCGCCCCGACGCAGCGCAGTGCCTCCGGCTGATCCCGCTCGGGATCGGCGTGCCGCCGCCCGGGACGCGCGTCGCCGTCGAGGTCGAGATGATCCTGCCGTGAGCGCGCCGCCGCCGCGGCGGCTTCGCAGCAGCCACGCCGCTCCGCCGCCATTTGGTCCGCGATGGGCGCTGGGCTAAGGTCACGCCGTGCCCTGGCTCGCTGAGCTCGCCCTGTACCTGAGCCGCGTGCTGCACCTCGCGGTCCTCGCCATCGCGCCCACGTGGCTCTCGCCCGAGCCACTGCCGCCGGCCGCGCTCGCGCTCTCGGGCGCGCTCTCGGCGGCCGCGCTCTCGGCGGCGCTCGGCCTGTCGGCGTGGTTCGCCGCGCGGATCGAGACGCGGCTCGCCAGGAACGGAGCGGCGCTGCTGTGGCTCGCGATCGCCGCGGCGCTCGCGGCCGCGCTCTACTACCGCGGGCCTCGCGCGCCGCTCGCGCAGGGGGTCGCGCTCGTCGGCGTGCCGCTGTGGGCGGCGCTCGCGACGCTCGCCGCGGCCGCGGCGGAGCACTGGCTCGGGTCGAGCTTCAAGCACCGGCGGATGGGGGCCGCGATCGTCGTGATCGGCCTCGGCGCCGTCCAGCTGCTCGGGGCCGCGCCCCTGCTCGGGTCGCGCGAGCGGATGTGGTGGGCGGCGCTGCGCCGCGACGGCGCGCACCTGCGCGCGGTCGACGAGCTCGCGAGACCGCTCCTCGATCGGCGAAAGCTCGACGAGCTCGACGGGGTCGCGGCGCGCTGCCTGAAGATGCACCCCGTCGCCGCCGCGCCCGCCGCGCCGGCCGCGTGCGCCTGCCTGGCGCTCCGCGCCGAGGCGAGGCTGCACGCCAGGAACGCCGTCGCCGCCCTCCGCGACGCGGAGGCGGCGCGCGAGCGATGCCCGGATCAGCAGAGCACGCGCGCCGTCCTGGCCGAGGCGCTCGCCGTCGCCGGCCGCCCCGAGCGCGCAGAAGCCGAGGCGCGGGCCGCGCTCGAAGAGGGCGGCGACCCGTCGCGGCTCCGCTACGCGCTCGCCCTCGCGCACGAGCGCGCAGGCCGCCTATCGGACGCCAGGGCCGAGGCGGAGCGCGCGATCGAGGCCGGCGCCGGCCGGAAGGCGCAGCTGCTCGCGGGCGCGCTGGCCATCCTCGCCGGAGATCTCGACGGGGCGAAGGCGCGCCTCGCGCCGCTCGCCGAGCAGGATCCCTCCGACGCCGAGGTGCTCTACAACCTCGCGCTCATCGCCGACAAACGTGGCGACTACAACGGGGCCCGCCAGGGCTACCTCACCGCCCTGAAGGCCGATCCGAGGAACGCCGAGGCGCGCTACAACGTCGCGCTCCTGACGTACCGCGCGGGCATCGTCGAGGAGTCGCGCCACCACGCGCGCAAGTTCCTCGACGCGTTCCCGGACGATCCGCGCGGCAGCCAGCTCGCGCAGACGACGGGCACGCCGCTCGGCGCCGCGGGTGGCGGCAGCGCGCTTCCATCCCGGTCCGGCGCGCGGCGGTCCCCGCAGGAGCCCGCGGCGAGCTCGGGCTCTCGCTAGCGCCGCGCGCCCGAGGTCCTGCGAGGTTCGTGACGGGCAGCACAAGCCGCGACCGCACAGCGCCCTCCGATGCGGGCGAGCTGATGGAACCGATGGAACCAACGGCAACCGATGGAAACCGATGGAAACCGATGGAACCGATGGAACCGATGGAACCGATGGAACCGATGGAACCGACGCGCCCCTCGACCGAACGAATTGCGCTGGCCAGCAGTTCACTTTGCACGGCGCAAAGGTGACCCTGGACGGCCACCTGTGATATTCCCGAAGGTCTGGGAGGCTGCGTGACACCCGCCGCGGGGACCACCGTTGCCGATCGCTTTCGCCTCGTGCGTCCGCTCAGGCAAGGCGGGATGGGCTCGGTGTGGCTCGCTCAGCACATGGGCCTCGACATCCCGTGTGCGATCAAGTTCATGCACGCGCAGGGCGTCTCGAAGGAGGTGCGGCACCGCTTCGAGCGGGAGGCGAAGGTGGCAGCGCAGATCCGCAGCCCCCACGTCGTGCAGATCCTGGACCACGGTGTGTGGCAAGGGACGCCGTACATCGCGATGGAGTACCTCGATGGGGAGGACCTCGACACCCGCATCCAGCGGGTAGGGCGGCTCGACCCGTACGACACGATGGCGATCACGGCGCAGGTGGCGCGCGCCCTCACGCGGGCCCACGCAGCCGGCCTTGTCCATCGCGATCTCAAGCCGGCCAACATCTTCCTCGTCCGGGACGACGACCGGGAGATCGCCAAGGTGCTCGACTTCGGCATCGCGAAGGACAGCACGCCGCGGGTCACCTCCACGACGAAGACCGGCTCGCTGCTCGGGACCCCCGCGTACATGAGCCCGGAGCAGGCGCAAGGGACCAAGCGCATCGATCACCGCTCGGACCTCTGGTCGCTCGCCGTCGTGGTGTTCGAGTGCCTGACCGGCAATCTCCCGTTCAACAGCGAGGCGTTCGGCGATCTGCTCCTCAAGATCATGGTCAAGCCGCTGCCCGTGCCGTCGCAGCTCGCCCCCGTGCCATCCGGCTTCGACGCCTGGTGGGCCCGCGCGGCGTCGCGCGAGCCGGAGGCCCGCTTCCAGAGCGCGAAGGAGTTCTGCGACGCGCTCGCGATCGCCCTCGACATCGCGAGCGACAGCTTCGAGCCGAGGATGAGCCTCGTCCCGTTCCGCGCGTCCGGCGAGCGCGCCTCGGTGGAGCTCGGGTTCGCCCCGCGCTCGAGAGGGAGCGCGACGCCCCTCGACGCCGGGCCCGACAGCGCCGCGCCGTCGCTCGGCGACGCGGCCACGCTGGTCGCCTCGTCGGAGGCCGAGGCCGAGCGGATCTCGACGAGCTCCGGCGTGACGGTGGCCTCGCCGGGAGAGGCGCAGACGCCGTCCGCGATGTCGGGCCGCCAGATGCGATCGCAGACCGCCAGCGCGCTGGTCTCGGTGGTGTCTCCCCCGATCCGGCGGCCCGTCGTCGGGCGCGTGCTCGCCGCTGCAGGGGCCTCCGCGGTCGTCCTCGTCGCCGTCGGGTTCTTCGTCGTGCGCGGCGCGAGCCCCGGCGCCCCGGCGCAGCCGCTCGCGCAGCCGGCTCCCACGGCGTCGGCGTCCGGGGTGCCGCGGGGCCCCGACGTCGCGGCGTCAGCCTCCGCGCCGCTGCGGGAGCCCGAGCCGCCCGCCTCGGCGGCCAGCGCTGCCGCGCCGGCGCCCGCGGCCTCGTCGGCGTCGCCCCGGAGCGGCCCGCGCGCTCCCGCGGCGCACCCCGCTCAGGCGAAGCCGCGTGCTCCGGCGCCGTCCGGTAGCGTGCGCCGCAAGCCGAAGCCGACGGATTTCGGCATCTGAAGTTCACCCGCAGCATCTCGCACAGACCTTGTTCGTATGGCTCGTCGACTAGGGATCGCTTCCTTGCTGCTCGCGCTGACCTGCGCGCCCGCCGCGCTGGCACAGGTCTCGGACGCCGATCGCGCGACGGCGCGCTCGCTCGCCGTGGAGGGGCAGGAGGCCCTCGAACGGAAGGACTTCTCCGCCGCGCTCGAGCGGTTCCGCCGCGCCGACGCCATCATCCACGCCCCGACGCTGCTGCTCGGCGTCGCTCGATCCCAGGTGGGCGTGGGCCAGTGGATCGCGGCCCAGGAGTCGTACAGCCGCATCGTCCGTGAGGGGGCGCCGGAGAAGTCGCCCGAGCAGTTCTTCGAGGCGATCGCGGACGCTCAACGCGAGCTCGACGCGCTCGCGCCCCGGATCCCGCAGGTGCTCATCTCGGTGAGCGGGCCGGACACCGCCGCTGTCACGATCGATGGCGAGCGCGTGCCGCGCGCCGCCCTCGGGGTCCGGCGGCCGGTCGATCCGGGCGGCCACACCGTCCGCGCGGAGGCGGCCGGATTCGCTCCGGCGGAGGCGAAGGTGACCCTGGCGGAGGGCGCCAGCGAGACCGTCGCGCTCGAGCTCAAGCCGGTCGCGTTGCCGCCGTCGGTCGTGTCGCCTCCGCCGGTCGCACCGTCGCCCGACACGGGCCCCGGCGCTCCTTCGGCCAGCAGCAGCCGCACCGTCCTCGGGATCGCCGCGCTGGGGGTCGGCGGCGTCGGCCTCGCGGCCGGCGCTGTGGGCGGCGTGCTCGCGATCGGCAAGCACCGCGACCTCTCGGAGCGCTGCCCCGCCGACCGGTGCGACCCGTCGCTCCAGGGCGACGTCGACAGCTACCACGCGATGGGCACGCTCTCGACGATCGGGTTCGCGATCGGCGCCGTGGGCGTCGGCGCGGGGGCGTTCTTTCTCCTGACAGCGCCGAGGTCGCCGCAGCGCGCCGGGATATCGATCACACCCGTGATCGGGCTCGGCTCCGCGGGAGCGAAGGGGAGTTTCTGATGCGCCAGGCGTTCCAGGTCGGCTTGATGCTCAGCGTTGCCGTCGCGACCGCCTCTGCATGCACGAGCGTGCTCGGCGACTTCACGATGGGAGAGCCCGGCGCGAGCTCGTCCGGTGGGTCCTCCGGGTGCCCGATGGGCATGGCGGACTGCAACGGCGACACGCTCTGCGAGGTGAACCTGCACGACGACCCCCAGAATTGCGGCGCTTGCGGCGCGGTGTGCCTGGACGAGGGGATGTGCAGCGAGAGCGGCTGCAGCGGGGTCACCGAGATCGCGCGCGGGTTCCCGACCCCGGAGGACGCGAACGCGAGGCTCCTCGTCATCTACCAGGACGAGGTCTACTGGACGGCCGGCGAAGGCGCGAACGGCAGCGTGCAGAAGGTGCCGATCCTCGGCGGGTCGGTCACGCTGCTCGCCGCCGGGCAGAACGCTCCGTACGGGATCGCCGTCAACCAGCAAGGCGTCTTCTGGTCCAACCTCAACGACACGAACGTCATGTGGGTGGACCGCGAGGGACAGGAGACGCCGAAGGTGATCTACGACTCGAACCACGCGACCCTCGGCGTGGCGGCGGACGAGAGCGACGTGTTCTGGGCGCAGCGCGCGGCCGGCATCGGCGTGCCAGGGAGAGGCAGCCTCATCGGCAAGATCGCGATGCTCGACGCGTGGCCGAACGACGAGGGGGCGAACGACGACTTCCACGAGGACGATAAGGCGTCGCCGCACCTCATCGCGCTCGACGCGGAGCACGTGTACTGGGTCGATCGGAGCGCGCGCGGCACGGTGAACCGGACGCGGCGAGACACCGGCGACACGGTCGAGCTGGCGGACGAGCAGCCGTTCCCGTACGCCATCGCCGTCGATGAGACGTTCGTCTACTGGACCAACAGCCCGCGCGGCAACGACACTGACCAGCAAGCCGCCTTGATGAGGGCGCCGAAGGACGGCTCGCAGGAGGCGATGGCGATCTGGGAGCCCTCCGAGGACGACGACGTGGAGCACCCGTCCCCCGACTGCATCGCCGTGGATGGAAACGACGACTACGTCTACTGGACCGATCAGGGGACGCCCCGCGTCCTGCGGAGGCGCAAGGACGGCCGCGGGAGGCAGCAGGTGCTGTACGAAGGCGGCGCGCCGCGCGGGATCGCGCTCCACGGCGGGTTCGTCTTCTGGGTGGAGGAGAAGAGCCCCGGCGGGGTGCGCAAGCTGCCCCGCTGAGAAGGGGCGCGCCCGGCGCAGCCTCGCCTCGACGTCGAGCGCCCGGGATCAGCCCGCGGCGTCGCGCAGCCGGTCGACGTCGACGCCCAGCCGGCCCGACATGTCGTCGGCGGCCGAGACGACCCGCGCACCCTGGATGATGTCCCGCGCCATGAGCTGCGTGGAGAGGATCGCGCAGAACGCCATGTCGTCGGTGTTGCTCATCGACTTGCCGCCGGTCTTGCGGCACTTCGCGACGAGCGACGCGACGGGCTGCGCCTGCCAGATGCCCGCGTCCTTGATGGCGTCCGGCGACAGGCACATCTCCACGTAGTCCGGCGTCCCGCTCCCGAAGAACGGCTGCACGACGGGCGCGCGGTACGGCTGCTTCTTCCGCGCGAGGACGCCGGGCGGCAGCAGATCGCCCATCGCGCGCTTCAGCACGTGCTTCTCGTCGAGGGTGCGGAGCTTGAGCGCGTCCGGCAGCGCGTCCGCCACATCCATCACGTTGGGATCGAGGAACGGGAAGCGGCCCTCGACCGAGTTCGCCATCATCATGCGCTCGCCCTGGGAGGAGAGCAGGTAGCCGGAGAGCAGGGTCGTGATCTCCAGGTACTGCGCGCGCGCGAGCGGCGTCCAGCGCATGAAGTCGGCGGGCAGCTGCTCCCTCAGGCGATCGGCCGCCGCGGTGTCGCTGACGCCCTCGCGCATCGCGGGGTCGAGCATCAGCTTGATGCGGCTCGTGGCGTCCCAGCGCGGGCGATGGGAGTAGAACGGGTCGTCGGTCTGCGTGAGGTTCCGCCCGAAGAAGGCCTTCGCCATCTCGACCTGCGCGACCGGCGATCGCTGCAGGTAAGGGTAGAGCCGGAGGAGGAGCTGGGGCCGGAGCTTGCTGTCCGGGTGGCGCGCCCAGAAGCGGCGGACCCGGTCCTCGCGGAAGATGTCGTAGCCCGCGAAGAACTCGTCGGCGCCTTCGCCCGTCAACACCACGCGGTACCCGCTCTGGCGGACGAGGCGCGCCAGGATGAACAGCGGCGCCGGGGCGGTGCGCAGGAGCGGGGCCTCGGCGTGGTAGACGACGTCCGGGAAGACGCCGGCGATGTCGGCGTCGCTGCACTGGATCGAGGCGTGGGACGTGCCGAGGTGCGCGACGGCGGCGCGCTGGTACTCGGCCTCGTCGAACTCGCGCTCGGCGAACTCGACCGAGAAGGTGCGCAGCGGAACCTCGCGGTTCGACGCGATCAGCGCCGCGACGATCGTGGAGTCGAGCCCGCCGCTCAGGTAGCTGCCGACGGGGACGTCGGCGCGCAGGCGGATCGTCGAGCCGCCGCGGACCGCCTCGCGCACGCTCGAGACGAGCGATGCCTCGTCGCCGCCAGGCGCGCGCCCGTGGGGGAACTCGGGCCGGAAGCGGATCGAGACGCGCGGCGCCACGTCGCCATCGAGGTCGAGCGTCGCCGCGGCGCCCGGCGGGATCTGCTGGATGCCTTCGTACGGGGTGAGCGGGGCGACAGGCGCCCAGAACGTCAGGGCCTCGTCGAGCCCTTCGCGGGAGATCGCGCGGGGGATGGTGGGGTCCTGGAAGAGCGACTTCACCTCGCTGGCGAACCGGAGGACGCCGCGGTGGACCGTCCAGAAGAGCGGGTTGATGCCGACGCGGTCGCGCGAGAAGAACGCGCGCCTCCGCTTGACGTCCCAGAGGACGAACGCCCACTGGCCGTTCAGCCGATCGACCATGGCCTCGCCGTACTCGGCGTAGGCGTGGATCAGCGCCTCGGTGTCGCTCTTGGTCCGGAAGTGGTGACCCTTCGCCGTGAGCTCCTCGCGGAGCTCGATGTAGTTGAAGATCTCGCCGTTGAAGCAGACCCAGAGCGTCTCCTCGGCGTTGGCCATCGGCTGCCACCCGCCGTCGAGGTCGATGATCGACAGGCGGGCGTGGGCCAGCGCGACGTGGCGATCGCGGTAGATGCCGAAGCCGTCGGGGCCGCGGTGGCGCAGCGCTCGAGCCATCTTGAGGGCCAGGTCACGGTCGGGGTTCGGCGCGTCGGAGCGGAGGTTGATCAGGCCGGCGATACCGCACATATCAGATGAGCTCGCTCTTCTTGACTTTGCCGCTCGCCGTCTTGGGGAGCGTATCCATGAACTCGACGAACTTGGGCACGGCGAACTCGTCGAGCTCGGACCGTACCTTCTTGCGGACGTCGTCGGCCGTCACCACGGCGTCGGGGGCCTTCACGACGGCGGCCTTCACCGCGACGCCGAGCACCTGATCTGGCACACCGACGACCGCCGCCTCGATCACGCCAGGGACCTTGCAGATCACCGACTCGACCTCGAGGGGGCTCACCTTCTCGCCGCGGGTCTTGATGATGTCGTCCTTGCGCGCGACGAAGTAGAGGTACCGCTCCTCATCCATCTTGAAGAGGTCGCCGGTGTGGAGCACGACCTCGCCCGGGAGGGGCCCCGGCCGGAGCGCACGCGCGGTCGCGTCGGGGTTCTTCCAGTAACCGCGCATCACGTTCGGCCCGCGGACGACGAGCTCGCCCACCTCGCCCGGCTCCGCCCGCGTGCCGTCCTCCCGCTCGATCCAGAGCTCCTCGTTCGGCATCGCGATGCCCACGGAGGACGGTCGCTCCAGCGCCAGCGATGGCGGCAGATAGCAGACGCGCGTGCACTCGGTCTGGCCGTACATCGCGACGAACGAGACGTTGGGCAGGAGCTCGCGGAGGCGCAGGAGCTGCGGCGCCGGGAGCCCGTACGCGGCGTTCGTCATGTAGCGGAGCGCCGACAGGTCGGCCTTCGCGAAGTTCTTGAGCGACAGCATCGAGGCGAAGATCGTCGGCACGCCCGCGAAGCCGGTGGCGCGCTCCTCGGCCATCTTCTGGACGATGGGCCACGGCATCGAGAAGCCCTTCTCCAGCACGACGGTCCCGCCGAACGCGTGCGTCACGAGCAGCTGGAAGAGCCCGTAGGTGTGCGACAGCGGCAGCACGCAGAGGATCACGTCGTCCGCCGTGTGCTCGAGGTACGCGCCGATCGCCGCGGTGCTGTTGCGGAGGTTCTGGTGCGTCAGCATGACCCCCTTCGACTCGCCCGTGCTGCCGCTCGTCCAGCAGAGCGTCGCCAGGTCGAGCTCGATGGCGCGGCGCTCGGGGGCGTCGCTCGGCGCGCCGGCCAGGGCCTCCTTTAGGTCGCGCCCCTCGGGCGAGGGGCCGGCCGCCGCGGCCGGGGGCGCGGCGCCGCTCAGGAACGTCGCCGCGGGCCTCGCGGCGGGCGGGAGCTCGGCCACGGCGGCGAGGCCGTCGCGCATGCCGCGCGCCGCCACGAGCACGCGCGGCTCGGCGAGCTCCATCACCTGGCCGAGGCGCCGGGGTCGCATCGCGGTGCCGAGCAGCGACGGCACCCCGTCGGCCCGGAGCGTGCCGTAGTAGGCGACGACCGCGTCCACGCCGTTGTCGAGCGCGATCATGACGCGATCGCCGCGCTGCACGCCCGACTCGCGGAAGAGGGCGCCACACCGGTCGGCGAGCGCGTCGAGCTCGCGGTACGTGAGCCGCCGCCCCTCGGAGACCAGCGCGACGTGGTCGGGGCGCGAAGCGGCGAACGATCGCAGCGCTGAGTCGATGAGAAAGCGATCCGAGCGCGGATCGCGACGAGCGGTGTGCTGCGTGCTCATGCGCCCCCCGGGGTGTTCGGGCTAGTTGCTGCTCTTCTTCCCGTTGACGTAGGTCACGAGCCGGGCGATCGAGCCGAAATTCTCCGGCACCATCTCCTCGTCAGCGACCTGGATGCCGAGGTCCTGCTCGAGGAACTGGACGATCTCGAGGACGGCCGTCGAGTCCAGGATTCCTTGATCGAGCAAAGGGACCTCGGCCCCAAGATCGGCGGTAGCGCCCCTGTATCCGAACGAGGCGACCAGGAAGTTGCGAATCGTCGATTCAACGCTGGAAGTGCTCATGGAGTTAATTCCTACGTCTATCACCCTCCAGGCTTTCCTGTCGAGAACACTCGGCGGAGCGGCGTTGCGGTGTGCAGGCCGCCGCCCGCAGGGCGCTGTCCGCCGTCGGGGGGACGCTGCCGAGGTGAGAGTCGCGACTCGCGGTCTCGCGGTCTCGCGGTCTCGCGGTCTCATAGCGAGTCCGTCGGGGTCGTGGAGCCGTCTCGCACGAGCGCGTCCCGCCTCTCACGTCGCATTGTCGACGCTGGCTGCGCTGTTTCCGGTCGGTTTCACGCCGAGGGGCAGCGCCGCCGGGCGTCGTCGTCGACGGCGGCCCGTGCGGCGCGGCTCGTCAGGCGTGGCCCTGATCGCGGACGAGCAGCGGCTGCGCGTGGAGGTACTGCGCAACCCGGCGCTTCGCCTCGATGTCCTTGAACACGCGCTCGACCTGCTCCGGCTTGATGCCGACGGCGGACGCCGCCTCCGCGGCCGGGACCTTGTTGTTGTAGGCGTAGAGGCAGAGGTCCATCTTGTCGTAGGGGAGCGCGAAGTAGAACTCGTCCTGCCCCTGAGGCATCGAGAACGTGTCGGTGGTCGGCGCGCGCCCGCGGATGTCGGCGGGGACGCCGATGTACTCGGCGAGCGCGTAGACCTGGGTCTTGTACAGGTGCGCGATCGGCTTGAAGTCCGCGGCGCCGTCTCCCTGCTTCACGAAGAAGCCCTGATCGTACTCGAGCAGGTTCGGCGTGCCGGCGGCGGCGTAATTGAGCCTGTCCGCGTGGTAGTACTCCATCATCTTGCGGATGCGCTGCTTGAAGTTCGTCGCGGCGACGAGCTGCAGGTACGCGTTCAGCGGCATCCGCTTCACCCGCGGCTCCTCGCCGGGTGGCTGTGCCGTCAGCTGCGAGACGTTCAGCCGGTCGCTCTCGAGGATCGAGGGCAGGGTGATCTTGAACTTCCAGCTCTCGTTGTAGTCCGGGTAGACCATCCGGATCGCCTCGTCCTGCCGCTCGTAGCAACGGAGGCCGGTCAGCGCGGGCTTGATGTTCTCGATGACCGCCTCGATGCCGAGCTGCTCGGCGAGCAGCTTGCCGAGCCGGAGCGCGTCGTCCGAGGTGTCGCGCTCGGGCATGAAGAGGCCGAGCACCTTGTCCTTGCCGAGCGCGCGGACGCACAGCGTCGAGACGACGGAGCTGTCGATCCCGCCCGAGAGCCCGACCACGGCCCCGCGCCGCCGCAGCGTGCCGAATACCTGATCCCGGATGGCCTGCTCGATCTCTTGCGCTACTGCCGGGGCATCGATCCTGAGGACGTCTCGCGAAAACATGATTGGCATCCACCCTTTCAAGAAGATGGACCAGCCTATTAAAACGAGGCGCGGCAGGGAACCCCGTTCGCTGCGAGCCGCCGCAAGCCCGGGCGGCCAAGCGAGGAGCCGGCGCCGGCTCCTCGCGTCGCGCGGGCGAGAGGAGCGCATCCGCCCCGCTGCGCGGGCCGCGGCGAGGCGGCCCCGCGTCAGGGCGCGGGCCGCGGCTCGCCGGTCGCGGAGAACTCGTTGGTCTCTGCGGCCAGGATCCAGAGCACCGCCATCCTGACCGCGACGCCGGCCTCGACCTGGTCGAGGATCACGCTCTGCTGGCCGTCCGCGATGCGCGGATCGATCTCCACGCCGCGGTTCATCGGCCCCGGGTGCATCACGATCGCGTCCGGCTTCGCGAGCGCGAGCCGGGCCGGGCTCAGCCCGAAGGTGCGGCTGTACTCGCGTGTGCTGGGCAGGAAGCTGCCGCTCAGCCGCTCGCGCTGCACCCGCAGCATCATCACCACGTCGGCGCCCTCGAGGGCGGGCTCGATCCGGTCGTAGAGGGTCGCGCCGAGCGACTCGCCTGCGACCGGCAGGAGCGTGCGCGGCCCGGCGAAGCGGACCCGCGCGCCCATCGTCGTGAGCAGGTGCGCGTTCGAGCGGGCCACGCGGCTATGGACGATGTCGCCGCAGATGGCGACCTCCAGCCCCTCCAGCCGCCCCTTGGCGCGCCGGATGGTGAACGCGTCGAGCAGCGCCTGCGTCGGGTGCTCGTGCGTGCCGTCCCCCGCGTTGATGACCGCGGCGCGCGTGCGCGCGGCGATGTGGTGCGGCGCGCCGGACGCGCTGTGCCGGATGACGAGGACGTCGGGCTGCATCGCCTGGAGGTTCTGCACCGTGTCGAGCAGCGACTCCCCCTTGACGGCGCTCGATGTGGAGACGCTGATGTTGATGACGTCGGCGCTGAGGCGCTTGCCCGCGAGCTCGAACGACGTCCGCGTGCGCGTCGAGGGCTCGTAGAACAGGTTCACGACCGTCTTTCCGCGGAGCGTCGGCACCTTGCGCACGCTCCGCCGGGAGACGTCGAAGAGCGACTCGGCGGCGTCCAGGAGGGCCACGATCTCGGGCCGCGTGAGCCCCTCGATGCCGAGCAGGTGTCGGTGCGGGTAGATCCTCCTCATGCGCTGGCTTACGTCCCTTCCGGGGGAGCGGGGGGCTCCGAGATCTTGGCGCCGACGGCGGTGACGAGCGCCCAGAGCTCGCCGGCGCGCTCCACGACGTCGACGCGCTGCCCGGGGGCGAGCTCGACCGCGCGGACGGTGTAGTCAGGGTGAATCGGCAGCTCTCTGCCGCCGCGATCGACGAGCGCGACGAGCTCGATCCGCTGCGGTCGCCCGTAGTCGAGCACCGCGTCGAGCGCCGCGCGGATGGTGCGGCCGGTGTAGATCACGTCGTCGATCAGCACGATGCGCCGGCCGTCGACGGGGAAGGTGATGTGGCTGGGGCCGATGCGCGGGTTCGGCAGGGCGGTCGCGGCGTCGTCGCGGTAGAGCGTGATGTCGACGGCGCCGACCGGCGGCGATTGCCCCTCGATCTCGAGGAGCAGCGCGGCCAGCCGCCTGGCCAGCGGCTCGCCTCCCCGTCGGATCCCGATGAGCGCCAGATCGTCCACGCCGCGGCCACGCTCGGCGATCTGGAGCGCGATGCGCCGCAGGCCGCGCCCGATGGCGGCCGGGTCGAGCAGAGCTTCCATGGCGCGGCGAGGGCTAGCACAGCGAGCGCCCTGCACCCAAGGGTCGCGTGCGCCGTCCGCTGGATTCCCCGCTGGCCCGAGGAAGCGGGCCGCTCCCGGGCCCGCGTGCGGAGGAGGGGATGAGCGGCGCGGCCCCGCGGCGGCTGAGCGGCGGCGCCGGCGCGCTCAGTCGGGCTGGTGCAGGACGCGCTGGGTGCGCTCGAGGAAATAGAACCGCTCGAAGCCCGCCCGCTGGAACGTGACCGCGCCGAACCCGTTCACGGCGATCGCGGCCGCGCCGAGGGCGTAGAACGGCACGCCGAAGCGGCGGCCGGAGACGGCGATCATGGCGAAGAGGAACGGTGCGAAGTCGTTGGAGAAGCGGTAGCCGAACTGGATCCAGCCGGTGTTCTGGTAGAAGAGGCTCGGCAGCGCGACCGCGGACGCCGTGGCGGCGAGCGCCCAGAACAGGGGCGGCGTGCGCCGGGGCCAGAGCGCCCACGCGTAGATCGGCGTCGTCACCCAGAGCGCGAGCCCGTGCAGGTTGATCTGGAAGGGCGCGCCCTGCACGTGGGCGTACGGCAAGCTCGTGAGCACCACCGCGAGGTTGCGCGGCAGGTAGTGGTACGAGAAGAGCCCCCACTTCTCGATCCGCGCGCGCCAGGCGATGTGGAGGTACCGGTGCCCGAACTCGGTCGCGTCGCCGAACCGCGCGTGGTTGTGCCAGAGCAGCGCGGCCAGCACGAGCGCCGCGGGCGCGGCGAACAGGGCGAGCCGGCGCGCGAGGGCGCGCGGGTCCGAGCGGCCCGCGCGGAGCGCCTCGCCGAGGAACAGCGGCAGGGCGAAGCCGAGCGGCGTGCGGGTGGCGAAGCCGAGGCCCAGGGCGAGGCCTGCAGCGAGCGGGTGGGCTGCGTCGAGCGCGCAGTAGAGATAGATGCAGGCGAGCGCGACGCCGACGACGTGCGCCGCGAACCACACCGTCCCTTGCACGGCGCTGAACCAGTAGACGCTCCCGAGCGCGAAGAGCAGCGAGAGCGCGACGTTCTCGGCCTGCGTGCGGCGGCTGCGCCGCGAGGCCGAGAGCTTCTCGAGCGCGAGGAAGAGGACGGCCGGACCGACGCCGGCGAACGCCAGAAAGAACTGCCCGTCGCGCACGCGCTCGGCGCTGCCGGCGAGCTGGACGAGCGGCGCGATGAGGACCGCGGGGAAGGGGGGGAAGCTGACGTAGTAGCGATCGCCGAGCACGGCGAAGTCGTTGCCGCCCGCGTACGCCGGCGGCGGTCCGCCGAGGTCGAGGCGGCCGTGGAGCCACGCCTCGGCGAGCAGGGCGTAGTGGTTGTAGGGCGTGTGGACGGTGAAGAGCTCGCGCGAGCAGCTGACCGCGTACACGAGCGTCACGAGCGCGTAGAGGGCGAGCGCGACCGTTCCGCGCCGGCTCGCCCGCCGTGCCTCCCCTGACGATTCCGGTCGCTTGTCGGCGGCGCCAGCGGCGGGGACCTCGGGCGTTGCGCTAGGGTCCATGCAGGGGCGACGCTACCATGCAGCCCCGTTCTGACGGCGGTCGTACTCGGTCTTGCGAGCCAACGCACCCCGCGCTAAACGCTCCGCCTTCACTGGCCCCGAACCCATGTCCAAGATCGCCGTCTCCGCCAATGACATCGACCTCTCCGGCACCTCGCTGGAAATGCCGCTGTCGACCGACTGGTTGAACGCAGAGCTCGCTGACGTCAACGTCACCAGCCGCGCGCCAGGCCAACTCTCCGCCCGCCTCTCCCGCACGGGGAACGAGATCGTCGTGCGCGGTCGCGTCAAGGCGTCTGTCGCCATGCCGTGCGCGCGGTGTCTCTCTCCGGCCGCGCAGGACATCGACGCCGAGCTCTCGCTCCTCTTGCGTCCGGCGCCGAAGGCCGAGAGCCACGGGCACGGCCACCGGCGGGACGACGCGGGGCACGGCCACCGGCGGGACGACGCGGGGCGCAACGGGGCGACGAAGCCGGTGGTCAAGACAAAGGAGCCCGAGTACGAGTTCTCGGCCGACGAGGCCGACGTCGACACGTACGACGGCGAGACGGTGGTGCTCGATCCGTTCATCCGGGAGGCCATTCTCCTCGAGATGCCGAACTTCCCCTTGTGCTCGGAGGCTTGCCCGGGTATCGGTCCTGCCGCGTCCCGAGAGGACCGCGAAGGCGGCTCCTCGACCCTCGCCCGCGGGGCGGTGGAGGAGGACGAGGCCGCTCCAGGTCTCGACCCGCGGCTCGCGCCGCTGAGCGCGCTCCGAGAGAAGCTTGGACAGAAGCCCGGCGGCTCTGACCGGCGCGCGCAACCTGCCTCAACTTCCCCGGCCAAGGCCGGGACACCGAAGAAGAAGACCAAGAAGGAGTAGCTCCGTGGCCGTCCCCAAGAGGAAAACCACCCCCAGCAAGCGCGACATGCGGCGCGCCAACCACGACAAGGTGACCCCCGTCCAGCTCGTTTCTTGCGAGAACTGCGGGGAAGCCCGGCTCCCGCACCGCGCCTGTGGCGCCTGTGGGCACTACAACGGGCGCAAGGCGAAGGCGACCAAGGCGACCGCGGCCACATGACAGGGGCGGGCGCGCGGACGCCGGCGCGCGTGAACGCTGCGCCCGCGCCCCCGGACGCGGCAAAGGCCCACGTGGGCGCGCGAGAGGTCGGCGCATGAGCGCCGCGCCGCCGAGGAGCCGCATCCTCGGGACGGGCAGCTACGCGCCCGCCCGGGTCCTGCACAACACCGATCTCGAAAAGATCGTCGACACCTCCGACAGCTGGATCAGCGAGAGAACGGGGATCCGCCGGCGTCACATCGCGGCCGAGGGCGAGCTCACGAGCGATTTGGCAGCCGCTGCCGGCCGCTCTGCGCTGGCGGCCGCCGGGCTCTCTGCGGCCGATCTCGACATGATCATCGTCGGGACGATCAGCGGCGACTCGCCGGTGCCCGCCTGCGCCGTGCACGTGCAGCAGAAGCTCGGCGCCGAGGAGATCCCCGCGTTCGACATCTCGGCGGCCTGCGCGGGCTTCGTCTACGGGCTCACGATCGCCGATCAGTTCATCTCCAACGGCGCGGCCCGGCACGTCCTCGTGATCGGCGTCGAGCTGCTCTCGCGCATCCTGAACTGGAAGGATCGCACGACGTGCGTCCTCTTCGGCGACGGCGCCGGCGCGGTCGTGCTCGGGCCTGCGTCCGGCGACGGCAGGGGCATCGTCTCGACGCGCATCTTCAGCGACGGCGCGCTCGCGAGCTCCCTGGTCATCCCGGGCGGCGGCACGGCCGAGCCGCTCACCGCCGAGGGCATCGAGCAGAACCGCAACAAGGTCCACATGGTGGGGCAGGACATCTTCAAGGTCGCCGTGAAGAACCTCTCCAGCGCCTCGCTGATCGCGCTCGATACGGCGGGCATGGCGGCCGCGGACCTCGACTGGGTCGTCGCGCATCAGGCGAACCTGCGGATCCTCAGCCAGGTCGCCGCGCGGCTCAGCCTCCCGCTGGAGCGGTTCGTGCTGAACATCGAGGAATACGGCAACACCTCGAGCGCCTCGATCCCCATCGCCCTCGATGAGGCGGTCCGCGACGGGCGCATCAAGCCGGGTCACAACGTCCTGTTCTGCGCGCTCGGCGCTGGCATTTCCTGGGGCGCGTCGGTCGTCCGGATGTGAGCGAGCCATGCGCGCGCGCCGGTGTCGAGGTGGAGATCTGCGCGCCCAGGCGGCTGAGCTCGCTGGGCGCGCCAGCGTGAGCGGGGCCTGGCACGCGCTGACCTCGTGACGTGGTTCGGGGACGGACGACGTCCGTCTCCCCCGCTTGGAAGTGAGGGCAAACGTGAAAATCGCTTGGCTGTTTCCAGGGCAAGGGGCGCAAGAGGTCGGGATGGGCAAGGCCCTCGCGGAGGCCTCGGCGGCGGCGCGCGGCGTGTTCGCGCGGGCGGACAACGCGCTCGGCGAGCCGATCTCGCGGCTCTGCTTCGAGGGGCCGATGGCGGAGCTGACGCAGACGAGCAACACCCAGCCCGCCATCGTCGCCACGAGCTGCGCCGTGGCCGCGGCGCTCATCGAGCACCTGCCCGACCTCGAGCCGCCGCTCTACGCGGCCGGCCACTCGCTCGGCGAGTACAGCGCGCTCGTCGCCGCCGGCGCGCTCGAGATCGAGGAGGCGGTGCGGCTCTGCCGGATCCGCGGCGCCGCGATGCAGGAGGCCGTGCCGGCGGGCGAGGGGGCCATGGCCGCGCTCATCGGGCTCGATCAGGGCGTGGTGCTCGCGATCTGCGCGGAGGCCGCGCAGGGCGAGGTGGTCGCGCCGGCGAACTACAACGGGCCGGGGCAGATCGTGATCGCCGGCCAGAGCCGCGCGGTGGCGCGGGCGGGCGAGCTCGCCGTCGCTCGCGGCGGCAAGGCGATCCCGCTCAAGGTGAGCGCTCCCTTCCACTGCGCGCTGATGCGACCCGCGGCCGAGCGCCTGCGCCCCGAGCTCGAGCGCACCCAGCTCAGGCCGCTCGCCTTCCCGGTGATCGCGAACATCGACGCCACGCCGAACGTCGATCCGGAGCGGGTGCGGTCGCTCCTCCTGCGCCAGGTCGACGGCACCGTGCAGTGGATGCGGACGATCGAGCGCATGGCGGAGGACGGCGTCACGCACGCCCTGGAGATCGGCCCTGGCAAGGTGCTCGCCGGGCTGGTGAAGCGGATCACGAAGCAGATCAAGGTGCTCAGCGTGAGCGACATGGCGGGGATTGAGCGCGTGAGCGCGTTCCTTTCGGAGGCATAGGCATCGATGTTCGACCTTACGGGCAAAGTTGCGATCGTCACGGGTGGTTCGCGAGGGATCGGGCGGGCTGCATCGGAGGCGCTTGCGGCGCAGGGGGCGCACGTGATCGTCAACTACGTGCGCGGGGAGGCCGAGGCGCGCGCGCTCGTCGAGGCGATCACCGCGCGCGGCGGCAAGGCCGAGGCGCTCGGCTTCGACGTCGCGAACCTGCAGGCGACCGAGGCCACCATCGCCGAGGCGGCGAAGCGCCTCGGACGGCTCGACATCCTCGTCGCGAACGCGGGGATCGCGATCGACGGCCTGCTCCTGCGGATCAAGGAGGAGGACCTCGATCGCCTCTTCGCCGTCAACGTCAAGGGCTCGATCGCGTGCGCCCGCGCCGCGACGAAGGTCATGATGCGCGCGCGTACGGGGCGTATCGTCTTTCTCTCCAGCGTCGTGGCGGAGATGGGCAACGTGGGGCAGACGGCGTATGCCGCGACGAAGGCGGCCCTGCTCGGCGTGACGAAGTCGCTCGCGCGCGAGTACGCGGGGCGCGGCATCACCGTCAACGCGGTGGCGCCCGGGTTCATCGACACCGACATGACGACGACGATCAGCGCTGAGATGAAAGAGGGCCTGACCAGGATGGTCCCACTCGGGCGTACAGGTCGACCGGAGGAGGTCGCCGCGGCGATCGCATTCCTGTGCTCCGACGAGGCGAGCTACGTGACGGGCGAGACGCTGCGCGTCAACGGCGGCATGTACGTCTGAGCGCGCCGGATGGAGTGTAGGCAGCCAGGCGTCCGCTCAGCGGCAAACCAGGCGCACACGAAAAAGCCGGTCGCAGGTAATTCGATGGTGCAACGCCCATGGCGATGGGCTACTAGGGGGTCCGTTTTCCCGGGAGGAATACCATGGCTGAAGGTCGCGACATCACGGCCGAAGTAAAGCGAATCATCAAGGAACAGCTCGACGTCGACGAGAAGGACATCAAGCCTGAAGCGAGTTTCATCGACGATCTGGGCGCCGATTCGCTGGGCCTGGTGGAGCTTGTCCTCGCGTTCGAGGAGGCGTTCGAGATCGACATTCCGGACGAGGACACGGAGAAGATCCGGACCGTCCAGGATGCGGTCGACTACATCGAAAGGAATGCCAAGAAGTAGCGTCCCTACCGCCCTACCGGACGCGGCGTCACCATGGAGGTGTGATGGCGCGTGAGCCAGCGAAGGGTCCGCTCTTCGCCGAAGCACGTGTCCTCACCTCTGTGGTGGCGCTAGGGCAATAAGAGCCATGGAACGCGTTGTCATCACCGGCATCGGGCTCATCACGCCCAACGGCATCGGGACGCAGGCCACCTGGCAATCTTTGCTGGCTGGTCAGTCCGGTATCGGACCCATCACCCTCTTCGACGCGGGCGTCTTTCCGACGCGCTTCGCCGGCGAGGTGAAGGGCTTCGCCCCGGAGGAGTACATCCCCAAGAAGAAGGTGAAGGAGATGGGCCGCTTCGCCCAGCTCTCCATCGCCGCCTCGCAGATGTGCGTGAAGGACGCGGGGATCGAGTTCACCGAGGAGGACCGCGATCAGTGCGGCACCTTCATCGGCGTCGGCCTCGGTGGTCTCGAGTACCTGTTCCAGCACTCGATCACGCTGCACGAGAAGGGCCCCCACAAGGTCAGCCCCTATTTCATCCCGACGGTCATCGCGAACCTCGCCGCCGGACAGGTGGCGCTGGCGCTCGACCTGCGGGGCGCGAGCTACTGCAACACGAGCGCGTGCTCGTCGAGCGCGCACTCCCTCGGCGAGGCGTTCGAGTGGATCCGCCGGGGACGCTCGCAGATCATGCTCACGGGCGGCGCGGAGGCGACGATCACCGGTCTCGGCATCGGCGGCTTCTGCGCCATGTTCGCGCTCTCGCGGCGCAACGAGGAGCCGCAGCGGGCGAGCCGCCCCTGGGACAAGGGGCGCGACGGCTTCGTCTGCTCCGAGGGCGCCGGGTCGCTGCTGCTCGAGTCGCTCTCCCACGCGAAGAGACGCGGCGCGAAGATCTACGGGGAGGTCGTGGGTTACGGCGCTTCGTGCGACGCGTACCACATCACGAAGCCGGCACCCGAGGGCGCCGGGGCGCAGCGCGCGATGAGGATGGCGCTCGAAGACGCCAGGCTCGCGCCGGACGCGATCGACTACATCAACGCCCACGGCACCTCGACGCCCCAGGGCGACATCGAGGAGACCCGGGCGATCCTGAAGGTCTTCGGCGACCACGCGGCGTCGAAGCGCCTCTGGGTGAGCTCGACAAAGTCGGCGATGGGCCACCTGCTCGGGGGTGCAGGCGGGGTCGAGGCGGCGCTCTGCGCCCTCGCGCTGCGTCACGGCGCGGTGCCGCCGACGCTCAACCTGGACGACCCCGATCCCGAGTGCACAACCCTGGACTACGTGCCGTTCACCTCCCGCGAGCGCCGCCTGACGCACGTGATGTCGAACTCCTTCGGCTTCGGCGGGACGAACGTGTCGCTCGTGTTCTCCCAGTTCGACGGCTGATCGCGCGCCGCGCTGGATGTCTCGATGAAGTGCCCATTTTGCGGCCATCTCGAAGACCGGGTCATCGACTCCCGCGCTGGCGGCGCGGGTGAGATGATCCGCCGGCGGCGCGAGTGCGCGTCGTGCGAGCGCAGGTTCACGACCTACGAGCGCGTCGAGGACATCTTGCCGACGGTCGTCAAGAAGGACGGACGGCGCGAGCCGTTCGACCGGCAGAAGCTCGTGCGGGGGCTGCGGATCGCGTGCAACAAGCGGCCCGTGTCCACCGACCAGATCGAGGTCATTGCCGACGCGATCGAGCGCGAGGCGCAGGAGTCCGAGCGGCGGGAAATCCTGTCGACCGAGCTCGGCGAACGGGTGATGAACCACCTGCGGACACTCGATGAGGTCGCCTATGTCCGGTTCGCCAGCGTCTATCGTTCCTTTCGGGACATCGACCAGTTCATGGTCGAGCTTGGCAAGCTTGTGAAGGCCAAGGCGCCCTAGTAGATCCGGCACTTCGATGTCTGCGAAGCTCCCCACCCCCGATCCCGAGTTCGACGCCGCGATGATGCGCCTCGCCATCGACGAGGCGCACAAGGCGATGCCGTCGCCGAACCCCCCGGTCGGCGCGGTGGTGGTGAACGCCGCGGGGGAGGTCGTCGCCGCCGCGCACCACGCGCGCGCCGGCGAGGAGCACGCGGAGGGGCTCGCGCTCGCGAGGGCCGGGGACGTGGCGCGCGGCGGGACACTCTACGTGACGCTCGAGCCCTGCAACCATGAGGGGCGCACGCCGCCCTGCGTGGACGCGGTGTTGAGCGCCGGCATCAAGCGCGTCGTCATCGGCGCGCCCGATCCGAACCCAGGGGTGGTCGGCGGCGGGGCGCAGCGGCTCGGCGACGCCGGCCTCGCCGTCGAGATCGGCGTCGCCGGCGCCGAGGCCCGCGCGCTGATCGCGCCCTGGACCAAGTTCATCACGACCGGCATCCCCCACATCGCGCTCAAGCTCGCCCTGTCGCTGGACGGTCGCATCGCGACCCGCACGGGGGCCTCGAAGTGGGTGACCGGCCCGGAGGCACGCGCCAAGGTGCAAGAGCTCCGCTCGCGCCACGACGCGGTGGCGATCGGGATCGGCACCGCGCTGGCCGACGATCCTCGCCTCACGCTGCGCGAGGCCGCGCTCGCGCCCGGCGGGCGGAGCCCCATCCGGCTCGTCTTCGACACGCGGCTCCGGCTGCCGCTCCACACGCGCCTCGCGCAGACGGCGCGGGAGGTGCCGACGTGGGTGCTCACGGGCGCCGACGCGCCCGAGGCGGCGGAGCAGGTCCTCGTGGACGCGGGCTGCGTCGTCCTGCGCGCGCCGACCTCGGCGGAGGGCCGCGTCGACGTGACCGCCGCGATGCGCCTCTGCGCCTCGCAGGGGATCGTCTCCATCCTCGTGGAGGGCGGCGCCGAGCTCGCCGGCAGCCTGCTCGCGTCGCGCTTGCCGGACGAGCTGCACGCCTTCGTCGCGCCCATCCTGCTCGGCCCCCGCGGACGGCCGGGCGCGGTCGACTGGGCCGGCCCGGACACGCCGGGGGACGCGCCCCGGATCGTCGATCCGCGCTGGGAGCTCTGCGGCCGCGACGCGTACGTCAGCGGCCCTCTGGCCTTCCCGGCGCGCAGCTGATCGGGGCGCTCGCGCGGGTCAGCCCGCCGCCTCGGCGCCGCGCTTCTGCATCTTCCGCTGGACGATGCGCTTCTTGAGCGGGCCCATCCGGTCGATCATCAGCACGCCGTCGAGGTGATCGAGCTCGTGCTGGACGGCCACGGCGAGCAGGCCGTCGGCCGCGATCTCGAATGTCGCGCCGTCGCGCCCGCGGGCGCGGATGCGGATGCTCTCGGCGCGCTTGATGTCCTCGCTGACGCCGGGGAACGACAGGCACCCTTCGGGGCCGACCTGCTGCCCCTCCTGACCGACGATCTCCGGGTTGATGAACACGAGGAGGTTGCTCGGCTCGTTGTCGGAGGCGATGTCAACGAGGAAGATGCGGTGTGGCTCCCCGATCTGCGTGGCCGCGAGACCGACGCCGGGCGCGGCGTACATGGTCTCGGCCATGTCGTCGATAAGCCTCGTGATTTCGGGGGTGACGTCCCCGACCGGCTGCGCCTTCTGTCGCAGTCGCGGATCGGGATAGTGGAGGATGGTGCGGATGGCCATGGCTGCTCAACAGCATAACCTCCGTTTCTCGCCGGCGCTCGTCAAGACGTTCTCGTCGCGCGCGCCAGAGTTCTTCCCGTCTTTCTCGTGCTGGCTGGCTCGTGCTGGCTGGCTCGTGCTGGCTGGCTCGTGCTGGCTGGCTCGTGCTGGCTGGCTCGTGCTGGCTGGCTCGTGCTGGCTGGCTCGTGCTGGCTGGCTCGTGCTGGCTGGCTCGTGCTGGCTGGCTCGTGCTGGCTGGCTCGTGCTGGCTGGCCGTTAGCTGGCCGGATCTCCGGTCGGATCTCTGGCGGGCGGAGCTAGCGGTTCCTGCGGAACGAGGTCGACGTATCGACGGTGAGCCCGCGGGACTGGAGGTCTTCCACGATGTCCGGCACCAGCCCGGAAGGGTGGAACGTCCCCTCGAGCGCGCCGCCGGCGGCCGTCCGCTCGACCACGAACGTGAAGACGTCGCGAATGGCGATCTGCCCGTTCTCGACCGCGAGCTCGGCCATGCGGAGCACGCGGTGACGACCGTCGCGGAGCAGCGCGATCTCGATCGCCAGATCGAACGACGACGCCAGCCACTCGCGCGCTGCCTCCGGCGTGATCCCCGGGCGGGTCGCGGCGATGTCCGCGGGGAGCCGCGTCACCGCCTGCCGCAGCGTGGGCGCCCGGGCGGCCGCGAGCACGCCGTCCATGCCGCCGCCGATCGCATCCACGATCTCGGCCGCGACGTGGCCCGAGAACGAGCTCACCACGACCCGTTCGGGCCGGATGCGCACGGCCGCCTGCACCGCCCGCGTCCGCTCGGCCGTCGTGCTGCCGAGCGCGATCGACAGGGTGTTGGGCTGATCGAGGGCGAGCTCGTCCTCGTCCTGGAGCACGACGAACCGATCGTCGGGCTGCGCTGCGGCCGCGAGCGCGCCGAGCAACCAGCCCGTCCCTGCGTCCCGCGTCCCCGTGACGAGGAGGTTGCCGCGCCCGAGCACGCACTGAGAGAGCAGCCCGGCCATCGCGCGCGAGATCGTCCCGTTGCGCACCAGGTCTTCGAGCGTGACATCGGGGCGCTGCGGCTTCCGGATCACCAGCGTGGAGGTCGCCGCCGGAGGGAGCACGGCGAAGAGCCGCCGCCCCTTTGGCAGGGTCCGCTCGACGAAGCTCGCGCCGCCCTCGAGCGGCTGCCCGGCCATCACGCAGAGCCGGCGGATGGCCCGGTCGACCGCGCGCTCGCTGCTGAACCCGACCTCCGTGATCGCGCGCCGGCGCCCGTGCATCGCGATCACGTGGTCGTGACGGAACACCTGGATCTCACCGACCTCGGCGTCGTCGAGCAGGCGATCGAGCGGGCCGAGCGTGAGGAGCTCCCGGTGCGCGTCGGCCATGAGCGCCTCGGCGTCGATCTCGGAGGGCAGCTCGCCCGCCGCGCGCATCGCCTCCGCGCCGGCGGCGATGGCCTGCTCGATCCGCTGGGCGAGCGCGCCGTCCGGCGGCGCTCCGCTGTCGAGCGGCGCGAGGTCGACCTTGTCGCCGAGCCGCTCCACGAGGCGCCCGAGCGCCCTGCGGTGCGCCACGGCCTGCGCCGAATCGCCCTGCCCGCGGTCGACCCGGTCCGAGACGGGCGGGATGGCGCGCCGGCTGGGGATGGGGACCACGCTGGGGTGGACGGCGATGTTCGCAGCGCCCTGCGGCGGCGCGGCGGCGCTCGCTCCGCCCTGTCCCGGCAGCGGGGTCGCGGTCGGGTACGGGCGCGCCATCTGCGTGGTCGGGTGGACGGTGTTGACCGCCGCGCGACCGTCGCGCGCCGGCGAGGCGTTGGGCGTCGCGGGAGGGACCGGCAGCGGCGGAGCGTACGCGCCGCCCTGCGCGCCGGGCACGATGGGCGGGCGAGGCGAGGGGATGCGCGGCGGACCGGGGACGGGCGCGGCGGCATCGGCCGACTCGTCCGGATCGTTCTCGAGCGGGAAGTGGCTGATCACGCCCTGGCTGGTGCGCGATGGCTCGCCCTTCTCGTTGATCAGCGGCAGGGGCGCCGACCGGTGCAGCCCCTTCTCGGCGGACGGCGGCGCGCGGTCGGCCAGATGCGCCGGATCGCCCGTGCCCGTCTCCTCCGGCACGCGCGCCGGAGGCGCCGTGCTGTCCGGGGGCGCCGTTCCGGCCGCGGCCGTCTCGATCCGCAGCACGAAGTCGCCGATGTAGATCTTGTCGCCCTCGCGAACGATCGTCGCCTGAGCGATCTTCCGGCCGTTGACGTACGTGCCGTTCGTGCTCTTGAGGTCGGTGACGATGAAGCGCCCGTCGCGGAAGAGCAGCCGAGCGTGCCGCTTCGACACGTTGCCCTTCGGCAGCATCAGGTCGTTGCCCTGCACGCGACCGACGTTGATCTCTGTCCGGTCGAAGGTTTCGCGGCGCTCCGCGCCCCCCTTCTCGCTGATGATCACCGAGAACATCTCGTCGTCGCCTCGCGGGGCCAGGGCGGAGGTGAGACCCGATGCCCTCGCCACGCCATACGAGCAAGCTCGAACAGACATGTCAACGAGATGCCTTCGGATCCTGCTCCCGGGCGGCGAGCGGGCGCGAGCCCAGGCGCGCGCCGGCTGCGCCCAGGCGGCGCGGCGCAGCCGGCGCGCGGAGGCGCGGGTCCCGGAAATCGAGCCGCCGCGCGCTCGCGCCGGGGAAACGCCGGTGGCTCGTCGGCGAACAGGCGGAGCCATCGTCGGCCAGCGCCCGCTGCACGACGCCCGCGGGAGGTCGGCCGCCGCGCGACACCTCGAGACGCGCATGGAGAGCACGACGCCCTGCACGGGCCGACGTACAAGGCTCTTCGATAAGAGCGCAAATCTTGACGGTCGCGCGAATTCTGCTTCGCGCCGCGCGGCGCGCCCGTGATTCGAACGCGCGTCCGTACTCACCGTCAGGATCTGCTGTACGGCGGAACATTCTCGTCGGGAGCTGCTGCAAGCGGGGATTGCCGGTGACGCGGCACGGCCTCGCGTTAGCTCGTGCCGAACCATCATCGCTGCTTGACCTTGGCGGTTCGAGCCGTTTACGTTGGCGCCGCTCGGACCGGGGAGAATCGTCGAAGTCGCCGCGCATGCACATCAACCAGCGGCTGGGCAATCGCCCTGCGCAAGCTGGATCTGTCTACGAGGGGGGTTTGCTGCAAGCAGCCAAACCCGCATCGGAATCAGGGACCGCAGCCGCGGTCTCCTCCCGACTGCCAGCCTGCGCGCCTCGGGTATCGACGAGCTCTGAAGTGGAGGAAATATGGCAGTTGGCAAGGTAAAGTGGTTCAACGATGAGAAGGGTTGGGGCTTCATTAAGCAAGAGACTGGCCCCGACGTCTTCGTTCATTATTCGCAGATCAACGGGGAGGGGCGCCGCCGTCTGTTCGAGGACGAGACCGTTGAATTTGAGATCAAAGAAGGTCCCAAAGGTCTCCAGGCGGTCAACGTGATCCGCGCCACCGCCTGACTCTCCTCCTGACCAGCGCCCCACCGGACTGCCCGCGCAGCGCCTCCGCTGCGCTCGATCCATCCCACCTCCGAGCCTGATCATCGCGCGCCCGCAAGGCGGGTCCCGCGCGCATCGGATGATCTGCGCGTAGCTCCGTTGGGGCGCTCGGCGGAGCGCCGCCTCCCGTGGGCGCTCGGCGAGCGTCGCTTCCGGTGGGGCGCGCCGCCGAGCGCGCTCAGCGCTCGGGTACCGGGACCTCGCGGAACGCCTCTTGACCCGGCACGAAGCGGTGCGAGGTGATGCCCCTGATCGCGCCCGCGTCGTCGACCTCGTAGACGTTGAACCCGGCCATCCGCTCATCGCTCTCGTGAAGCAGCGAAGCGCTGGCGGCGCCCACGGCGTCAATGTGACCCCGCTCGGTGTGCAGCTTCCGGTGAATGCGCCGGTGCAGGTGCCCGTGCAGCAGCAGGCCGCGGCTGACCTGCCGGAGCAACCGCCCCTCGGCCGCGGCGTCTCCCAGGCCCTCCAGCAAGGTCTTCGCCCGGCTCGCAGGGTTGTGGAAGGGGTGATGCTGGAGCACGATCGGCGTTCGCCGTCGCACCTCCGGGTGCGCCAGCACGCGCTCCAGCGCGCGCAGCTGGACCGGGCCGATCCGCCCCGAGGCCACCAGCGGAGGACGGGGCCAGGCGGTCGACAGGCCGATGATCGCCACCGGCCCGCGCAGGTGCACGAAGGGGAACGCCGAGCCTCCACCGTCGCTGCCGGGCTCGACGTCGTCGCGCCCCGCCGGCGCGTCGAGCGGGAGGTCGGAGCGCAGGTACGGCGCGAAGTACTGCGAGAACCGCTGCGAGCGGTGCGCGCCCTTCGTGTACGCGTCGTGGTTCCCCGGGACGATGCTCACCCGGTCGGGAGGGAACCCGAGATCGCGCTGCAGGAAGTCGCGGACGAGGACGAACTCTCGCTCGAGCGCGAGGTTCGACACGTCGCCCGTGATGACGACGTGGTCCACGTCGAGCCGCCGGATCTCCTTCGCCGCCGCGTGCACCGCGTGCGGCTTGTGGATGGCGCGGCGCCGGAAGCGAAGGTTGATGTAGCCCGTCAGCCGCTTGTTCAGCAGCCGGAACGGGATGGCCCCCTCGAGGGACAGGAGGTGCAGATCAGAGAGGTGCGCGATCCTCACGGGCGCAGTATGGGCCCTTCGCGCGCGGCGGCCAACCGCCGCGCGGGCTCGTCGCTCGCGCTCCGGCTCAGGCGTCGCGCGCGCAGCGGAAGCCGCGCCATGCCCGGCGGCTCGTCGGAAGGTCGTGCCCTCGCGCGGCGCCGCGCAGCCAAGGCCGCCCCAGGATATAGCTGCCGCCCCGCAGCACGCGCTCCTCGCCCATGTCGGGCCCCCGCGGGTCCTTCGCGCTGCTGCCTGGATACTCGGGATGGTAGTAATCGGCGACCCACTCCTCGACGTTGCCGGCGAGATCGTCGATGCCGTCGGGGGTCCGCCCGGAGACGAGCGAGCCCACGGGAGCGAGCTCGAGGAAGCCGTCGCCGTCGTCGAACTCGTCGAACGAGAGCCTCCCGTGGTTCGCGTGGAAGGGGTTGTAGACATGGCCCCACGGGTAGCGACGCCCGGCCGCGCCGCGCGCGGCGCGCTCCCACTCGGCCTCGGTCGGCAGGCGACCGCCGGCCCAGGCGCAGTAGCGCTGCGCATCACTCCACGAGACGAGCACGACCGGATAATCCGGCCGATCGAACCGCTGCCCGCCGGACGCATAGGGAGGCTCGGTGCAGAGTCCGGCCGAGACGCACCGGCGATAGCTCGCGACGGTCACCTCCGTGCGGTCGATCCAGAAGTCCGACAGGTACACCTCGTGCGGTACGAGCTCGTTCGCGAAGCTCGCCTCGGTCTCGTCGACGCACAGATCGCCGCCCGGCTCGAGCTTGCAGAGCGTCACCGCGTGCGCGATCTCGATCTCGCTCGATCCCATCGTGAAGCTGCCCGCGCGCACAAGGACCGCAGGTGGGCCGGGCGCGCGCAGCGCGACGACGCTCGCGGGCGAGCGCGGTCCGCCGGCGCCCGCCGGGAGCGCGGCCTCCGCGCTCGCCGGGAGGCGCGGGGCGCGCCGCGCGCGGGCGGGGGGAGGGGCAGCCACGCCGATCATAGAGACTGCGAAAATCGAGGCCAGCGTGGCCAGCGTAAAGAGAGCCGCCGGACGCATGTCGGAGGCGTAGCATGCTCCAGGCTTGCGGACTGTTTCCGCCTGCTCCGACCGCGCTTCACTGCGCCCGAGGCGGCACCGCGCCCGAGGCGACGCGGTCTGTCGTCTGGGACGTCTTGGGCCCGGCGCGCGGCGCGCGACGCCGCGTCGCGCGCTCGACGCGGCGTCGCGCGTCATGCGCGAAGGTGAGCGCGACGCGTCGCAAAAGTGCGCCGAGCGCCGAGGAGCGATAGACTCGAGGGGCTCGATGTCAACCCTTATGGACAACGCGAACACGATGAGCGCGGAGCTCGACGCCGCGGTGATCGAAGAGCTGCATGAGGCGTTCGAGAGCGGAGAGCTCGTGCTCTTCGTGGGGGGAGGCATCTCGGCCGCGGCCGGGCTGCCGACGTGGCGCCAGCTCGTCGACCTGCTCGTCGAGAGGGTGCGAGAGCAGGTCGGCGACGACGTCGTGACCGCCGAGGTCGCGTCGCTCGCGCGATCGCAGCGCTACAGCGAGGCGCTCGCCGCGGCGGAGCACGCCCTCGGCGCGGCGGAGTTCAACGCGTTCGTCGAGGACGCGCTCGACGACGAGGGGCTCGAGCCGCCGCGCATCGCGCTCGCGATCGCCGCGCTGCGGGACAAGCTGCGCGCGGTACTCACCACGAACCTCAACCACCTGCTCGAGCGGGCCTTCGGCATCGAGTGGGACACCATGTGGCGCGTCACCGACGAGGCCGCGTGGCGGCGGCGGTTCATCCTCAAGCTGCACGGCACGCTGAAGGAGCCGGGCAGCTGGGTGTTCGAGCGCGAGCGCTTCCTCGCGTCGATCGCGGCCCCCGACGTGCGCAGGTCGCTCACGGCCGTGCTCTCGAAGTGCCCCGTGCTCTTCATCGGATTCGGGCGCGCCGACAACAACTTCGACGAGATGCTGTCGGACATCCACGCGCTCTCGGGCAGCTCGCCGCCGCCCCGCTTCGTCATCGTCCCGAGCGCGAGCCTGACGCCGTACCGCCGCGCGACGCTCGTGGACATGGGGTTCCTGCTCCTGCCCTACGACACCGCCGACGGCAGCCACGACAGGGCGCTCGCGATCCTCGAGCGCATGTGCGCGCCTCGCCCGCGCGCGGCGCCGCTCCGCTCCCGCTCGATCGTCCCGCCGCCGATCCCCGACCTGGAGCTCCCGCCGTCGTCGTCGCCGCTCGGCTTCCCGGCATACGATCTCCCGCCCGACCCGGCCGCGTACGACGACGCGGTCACCGTGCCGGGGGCGCTCGACTCTCCGCGGCGCGACCGGGTGTCCGAGCCTCCGGCGAGCCCCATCGAGGTGTTCTTCTCGTACTCGGAGAGCAACCGCGAGCTGCGCGACAAGCTCGAGACGCACCTCGCCATCCTCAAGCGCAAGGGCGTCATCCGCGGCTGGCACGACGGCGAGATCGGCGCCGGCGAGGAGCGCGACAGGGCGCTCGCCGAGCACCTCGAGACCGCGAGGGTCGTCCTCCTGCTCATCAGCGCCGATTTTCTCGCGTCGGACTTCTGTTACGACGTCGAGATGCAGAAGGCGATCGATCGTCATGAGCGGGGTGAGGCGCGCGTCATCCCGGTCATCCTCGACGCCTGTGACTGGGAGGGCGCGCCCTTCGGCAAGCTGGCCAGCCTGCCGCGGGGCGGGCGTCCGGTGACGAGCTGGGTCAACCAGAGCGAGGCCTTCACCGACATCGCCAAGGGCATCCGAAAGCAGGTCGAGCAGCTCACCCAAAACCCCCCGTAGGCTCACCGAGTACCGGCGCCCAGCCGGTGAGCCAATCAGAGGTGCCACCGCCGCCCGGGATCTGGAGCGTCCCCGCGTGGAGCAGCCGGAACCTGGCCGCGCGCGAGGATCTGCTCGCCGAGATCGGCGCCATGCTCGCGAGGCGCGGCATGGCGCCGCTCTGCGGGCTCGGCGGCACCGGCAAGACAAAGCTCGCGATCGAGTACGCGTACCGCAACGCGAGCGCCTACGACACGGTCTTCCTGATCGACGGCCAGAGCCCGGCGACGATGGACGCCGCCTTCATGGCGCTCGCCGCCGAGCTGCGGCTGCCCGATCACGAGCAGCTGGATCCGGCGCGCGCGGTCGCGGCGGTGCGCAACAGGCTCGGGCGTCGCGGGCGCTGGCTCCTCTTCTTCGACAGCGTGCGCGACCCGAGCGAGGTCGAGCCCTACGTTCCGAGCGTCTCGCAGGGAGGCCACATCCTCACGACGTCGCAGAATCCGATCTGGCGCGGGCTCACGACGGTGACCGTCCGCGGCATCGAGCGCGCCGAGTCGGTGAGCTTCCTGCTGCGGCGCACGGGCGAGACCGACGCGGAGTCGGCCGACGCGCTCGCCGAGGAGCTCGGCGACCTGCCGCTCGCCCTGGCGCAGGCCGGCGCGTACATTGAGGAGACCGGGCGCCCGCTCGCGGAGTACCTCGCGCTGTTCCGCCAGCGACCGGCCGCGCTCCTGGAGCGCCCGGTCAGCTTCCCGGTGACGGTCGCGACCACGTGGGAGAGCGCGCTCGCCGCGGTGTTCAGCCACCAGGCCGCGGCGGAGCTCCTCAGCCTCTGCTCATTCCTGCCGATGGACGCGATCCCGCGGCGGGCGCTGAACGAGTACGACCCGCTCGCGCTCGACGACGCGATCGCGATGCTGCGGCTGCACTCGCTGATCGAGGTGCGACCGCACGCGCTCAGCGTTCATCGTCTCGTAAAAATTGTCGTCCGCAACCAGCTGCGACGGGACGACCGGCGGCAATGGATGGAAGCGGCGCGCCGCATCGTCCAGGCTTCCGGCAGGTTCTTCCCCAGCACGGAAGAGGAACGCGAAGGTAGGACGGAGCCGGATTCGGGGTAAGGCAAACCCCCGAAGCAGCCATGGAGGTTCGACCCGCATGTATCCGCCGAGAGCGTCATATACCGTCTCTTCCTGGGTCTTTCCCGACCGCGTATTCTCGTTGCGCTTCAGGTCCGTCGTGAGACCTTAAGGCCCGCGAGAGGAACTATGGTTGCCTTGGCGACGAGCCCCGCCGATGTGTTCTTCTCCTACTCCCCGAGGGACGAGGACCTGCGGCCCAAGCTCGAGACGCACCTCGACGCGCTCAAACGGCAGGGGGTCATCCGGACGTACCAGGGCTTCGCGCTCGGCGGGGGGAGGGAGCGGCGAGAGGCGTTCGCGGCGAGGCTGCGCGACGCCCGGGTCGTGCTGCTGCTCGTGAGCGCGGACTTCCTCAACGCCGACGCGTGGCTCTCGCCGGAGATCCGGGAAGCGATCGCCCGGCACGAGGCGGGGGAATGTCGTGTCATCCCCGTCGTCCTGCGGCCCTGCGCCTGGGAGAAGACGGTGCTCGGCAAGCTGCAGCCGCTGCCCAACCGCGCGCGGCCCGTGACGAGCTACCCCAACCAGAGCGAGGCCTTCACCGAGATCGCGAAGGGGATACGGAGCGCCGTCCGCGAGACGGAGCCGCCGACGCAGCGGCCGCCCCCCCGGCGACAGTCGAGCTCGCCCGACGCCGAGCCGCACATCAAGAAGCTGCCGCCGCGCAACCCGAGCTTCACCGGGCGCGACCAGCTCCTCGACGAGCTGCGGAGCGCGCTCACGACGGGCGGGCCCGCGGCGCTCACGCAGGCCATCAGCGGCCTGGGCGGGATCGGCAAGACGCAGCTCGCCGCGGAGTACGCGCACCGGTACGCGAGCCAGTACAACGTCGTCTGGTGGGTCCGCGCCGAGGAGCCGGCGACGATGGCCGAGGACTTCGCGCGCCTCGCCGCGGCGCTCGACCTGCCGGAGCAGAACGAGGCCGACCAGCGGATCGCGATCGAGGCGGTCCGGTCGTGGCTGTCGCGCAACGACAAGTGGCTCGTCGTCTTCGACAACGTCAACGACCCGCGGGACGTCGCCCCATACCTCCCGCACCCGCGCACCGGGCACATCCTGATCACCTCGCGCAACCCGAGCTTTCGCGGCATCGCCACGCCGCTCACCGTGCCGGCGCTCAATCGCGCCGACTCGGTGAAGTTCCTGCTCGATCGGACCGGGCAGAGCGACGAGCGCGCCGCGGAGAAGCTCGCCGAGACGCTCGGCGGTCTGCCGCTCGCGCTGGTGCAGGCGGCGGCGACCATCAAGGAGACGAGGTCCTCGATCGCGACCTACCACGCCGTCTTCGGCGACCATCAGCGCGAGCTGTTGCTCCGCGGCGTGCCGATGGATTACCCGACGCCGGTCGCCACCACCTGGGGCCTCGCGTTCCAGGAGGCGCAGCGCTTCTCGCCCGTCGCCGTCGATCTCCTGAGCCTGTGCGCGTTCCTCGCGCCCGACGACATCCCGCGCGAGGGCCTCGCCGACGCCGCGCCGCACCTGCCGCCGGCGCTCGCGGAGGCGCTGAGCGATCCGCTGATGCTCGACGAGGCGGTCGCCGCGCTCCGCCGCTACTCGTTCATCGACGTGCACGAGGGCGCGCTCTCGGTGCACCGGCTCGTCCAGGCGGTGGTCCGTGATCGCCTCTCGCCTCAGGACCGGCGGATGTGGGCCGAGGCGGCGGTCCGCCTCGTCGATCACGCGTTCCCCGAGAGCAGCGACGACGTGGAGACGTGGCCCTTTTGCGCCCGCTGGCTGCCGCACGCGCTCGCCGCGGCGAGCCAGTCCGAGGCCTACGACGTCGCGAAGGAGGTGCGCGGGCGCCTCCTCGCCCGGTTCGCCGTCTACCTGCAGGGGCGCGCGGCGTTCGCGGAGGCGAAAGGGTATCTGGAGCGGGCGCTCGCGCTCCACGAGGCGGCGTTCGGCCACGATGACCCGAAGGTCGCGGCCGTGCTGCGCAGCCTCGGCAGCGTCCTGCACGACCTCGGCGACCTCGGCGGCGCGCGGGCCCACCTGGAGCGCGCGCTGGCGATCGACATCGCGAGCTTTGGCCCCGACCACCCGGACGTCGCGCGCGACGTGAACGACCTCGGCAGCGTGCTCATGGATCAGGGCGATCTGCCGGGCGCGCGCAAGCACCTGGAGCGTGCCCTCGCCATCGACGAGGCGACGTACGGCCCCGACGACCCGAGCGTCGCGATCCGGCTCAACAACCTGGGCGCGCTGTTCCGCGACCTCGGCGACTTCGCGGGCGCGCGCGTGCACCTCGAGCGGGCGCTCGCGATCGACATCCGCGCCTACGGGCAGGAGCACCCGACGGTCGCGATCGGGCGCACGAACCTCGGCCGGCTGCTCCACGATCTCGGCGACCTGAAGGGCGCGCGCGAGCAATTCGAGGAGGCGCTCAAGATCGACGAGCACAGCTACGGCTGCTACCACCCGCGCTTCGCGCTGGCGCTGAACAACCGCGGGCGCGTGCTGCGCGACCTCGGCGACCTCGCCGGGGCGCGCGCCGACTTCGAGCGCGCGCTCGCGATCGTCGAGGACACCTACGGGCCGGATCACCCGGACGTCGCGCGGGACATCAACAATCTCGGCAGCGTGCTGCGCGATCTCGGCGATCTCGAGGGGGCGCGGGCGAACTTCGCGCGCGTGCTGAGGATCGCCGAGGCGACCTACGGGCCGGATCATCCGGCGGTGGCGATCGGCTGCAACAACCTCGGCAGCGTGCTGCAAGCGCTCGGTGAGCTGCCCGGGGCGCGCGAGCAGCTGGAGCGGGCGCTCGGCATCGCGCAGGCCACCTACGGCCCGGATCACCCGGTCGTGGCGAGCATCGTGAACAACCTCGGGCGCGTGCTGCAGGCGCTCGGCGATCTATCGGGCGCCTGGCAGCAGATCGAGCGCGCGGTGGCGATCGCCACGAAGGCGCTCGGGCCGTCGCACCCGTCGGTGCAGATCTTCTCGCGGAACCTGGCGCGCCTCGGCGACGCGCTCGGGAGCAGCGCCGAGGCTACCTGAGCAGAAGCGGGGCGGTCGTGCGCCGCGACGGTGAGGTCGGTGCGCGCCCGCGGCGGTGAGGCCAGCGCGCGCTGCGCATGGGGACGCCGGGAGCTCCCCGGCGTCCTCTGCATCCTGGCGGTTCTCTGGCAGTGAAAGTGTAGACGGCTAGCCGATCAGGATCTGCGTCGGGTGCTCCAGCAGCTGGCGCAGGACCTTGAGGAAGGTCGCGCCGACCGCGCCGTCGACGACGCGGTGATCGCAGGAGAGCGTCATGCCCAAGCGGCGGCCCGGCACGACCTGCTCGCCGCGCACGACGGGCTCGCGGCGGACCTGACCCACGGCGAGGATCGCGCCCTCCGGGGGGTTGATGACGGCCCCGAAGTTGTCGATCCCGTACATGCCCAGGTTCGAGATCGAGAACGTCCCGTTCGCCATCTCCTCGGGCCGCAACTTCTTCGCCTTGGCCCGCCCGGCGAGCTCGCGCACCTCGGCGGCGATATCGAGCACCTGCTTGCGGTCGACGTCGCGCACGACCGGGGTGACGAGGCCCTCGGGGACGGCGACCGCCACCGAGATGTCGACGCGCCGGTGGATGAGGATCGCGTCCGAGGTGAACTGCGCGTTGCACTCCGGCACGCGCACGAGCGCGATGGCGCACGCCTTGACGAGGAGATCGTTGAAGCTGATCTTGGGCGGCTTCTCGCCCTCGGCGGCGGTCGCCGCGAGATCCGCGTTGATCTGCTCGCGCAGCGCGTTCAGCGGATCGGCGTCGACGTCGATCGAGAGATAGAAGTGCGGGACCGTCTGCTTCGACTCGGTGAGGCGCCGGGCGATCGCCTTGCGCATCATGCTGAGCGGCCGCACCTCCGGCGCAGCGAGCTCGCCGGGCGCGGCGGGCGCGGCCGCCGCGGCGGTCGGCGCCGGCTTCAGCCCCTCGAGATCGCGCGCGACGATGCGCCCGCGCGGACCCGTACCGGCGACGCTGGTCAGGTCGAGCCCGCGCTCGCGGCCGAGCTTGCGCACGTAGGGCGACGCCTTCACGCGCCCGTCGGACGACGGCTGCGGCGCCGCCGGCTGCGTGGGCGGCGAGACCGCGTCGCCGCGGGCCGCGGGCGGCGCGGTCGTCGCGGGCGCCTCGCCGCTCGGCGCGGCGCCGCCGGCCGGCTGCGCCGCGCGATCGCCCTTGGGTTGAGCTTCCGCCGCGCTCGGCTGCGGCGCCGGAGCGCCGCCGCCGCTCCCCCCGGCGAGGGCGCTTATGTCCTCGCCCGGGTTGCCGATGATCGCGACAGGCTGGCCGAGCTGAACCACGCTGCCCGGGGGCACGAGGATCTTGAGCAACGTCCCTCGATCGAAGGACTTGTACTCCATGGTCGCCTTGTCGGTCTCGACGTCTGCGAGCAGATCGTCGATGTCGATCGTGTCGCCTTCCTTCTTGTGCCACGCACTGATCTGCCCCTCCTCCATGGTTGGGGACAGCTTCGGCAGTTCCAGAACCTTCGCCATGGGTCTATCAACCTTGATCGGGGATGTGCGTCCGCTCAGTCAGCTTTTGTAGAGAACGCGGTGAACGTTTTCGATGATCCGCGCTGCCTGCGGGATCACGTACTGCTCCAGCCGTGCGTTGTAGGGCATCGGAACGTCGAGCGTCGTCGCGCGCAGGACGGGCGCGTCCAGCTCGTCGAACGCGAGCCGCTGGATGCGATCGGCGACCTCGGCGCCGACGCCGCCGTAGGGCCACCCCTCGTGCGCCACGACCGCGCGGTGGGTCTTCGTCACGCTCCGCACGACCGTCTCCTCGTCGAGCGGGCGCAGCGATCGCAGATCCACGATCTCCGCGCTGATGCCCTCCTTCTCGAGCTCCGCGGCCGCCTCGAGCGCCACGTGCACCATCCGGCTCCAGGCGATGATCGAGACGTCCGTCCCCTCGCGCACGATCGAGGCAACCCCGAGCGGCACGATGAAGTCGGGATCGTCGGGCACCTCGCCCTTCACACCGTAGAGCGTCTCGCTCTCCATGAAGAGCACCGGGTTGTCGTCCCGGATCGCCGACTTCAGGAGCCCCTTCGCGTCCGCGGGCATCGCGGGCGCGAGCACCTTGAGGCCGGGGATATGCGCGTAGAAGTGCTCCATCGAGTGCGAGTGCTGCGAGCCGACCTGCCGCGCCGAGCCGTTCGGCGCCCGCAGCACGAGCGGGATGGTGAGCTGCCCGCCGGACATCTGCCGGAGCTTCGCCGCGTTGTTGAGGATCTGATCGAACGCGACGGCGGAGAAGTTCCACGTCATGTACTCGACGATCGGCCGGAGCCCGACCATCGCGGCGCCGATCGAGATGCCGGTGAACCCGCTCTCGGTGATCGGCGCGTCGATCACGCGCCTGGATCCGAACTTATCGAGCATCCCCTCGGTCACCTTGTAGGCGCCCTGGTAGTGCCCGACCTCCTCGCCGACGAGATACACCCGCTCGTCGCGCTCCATTTCCTCGATCATGGCGGCGCGAACCGCCTCCCGGTATCTTAGGACGGTCATCGCGCAAAAGGTCCTGCGTAGGTTGTGGGCTCGAGAACCTCGGGCCCGGGTTCGGGGCTCTCCTCGGCGAAGCGGACCGCATCGGCGATCTCGTCTTCCACCTCTTTATCGATCGCCTCGAGGGCGGCCTTGTGCCCCTTCTCCTCGAGCTCGATGCGCGAGCGCAGGAGCACGTCCTTCTTCTTGCGCTCCTCGAGCTCCTCCTTCGTCCGGTACTTGCCGGGATCGCTCATCGAGTGGCCCCGGAAGCGGTACGTCCTGATCTCGACAAGCGTCGGCTCCGAGTGGGTGCGCGCCCGCGCGATGGCCTCGCCGAGGCGATCGCGCACCTGGAGGACGTGCTCGGAGTTGAAGCGATCGCGCTCCATCCCGTAGGCGAGCGCCTTCAGCGAGACGTCCTCGACCGAGAGCGTCCGGGAGAGCGGCGTCCCCATCGCGTACTCGTTGTTCTCGCAGACGAACACGATCGGCAGCTTCCAGAGCGCCGCGAGCGACATGCCTTCGTGGAAGTCACCGATGCTCACCGCCCCCTCGCCGAAGAACACCATCGAGACCCTGTCCTCGCCGCGGTACTTCGACGCGAACGCGGTCCCGACGGCGATGGGGATGTGGCCGCCGACGATGCCGTAGCCGCCGAGCATGTTGTGCTCTTTGTCGAAGAAGTGCATCGAGCCGCCGAGCCCCTTCGAGCACCCGGTGACCTTGCCGTAGAGCTCCGCCATCGCGGCGCGCGGGGTCATCCCGCGGGCGAGCGCGAGGCCGTGATCGCGGTAGGTCGTCATCACGTAATCGTCAGGGCGGAGCGCCGCGGACGCGCCGACGGCGATCGGCTCCTGACCGATGTAGAGGTGCAGGAACCCACCGATCTTGCTCTGCGCGTAGGCGCGGGCCGCTTCTTCCTCGAAGCGGCGTATCTGAAACATCTTTCGGTAGAGCGACAGATGGAGATCGTCGCCGTTTGTCAGGGTAGTCATCGCGGAGATCTCAGGGGGCAGGACAGCGTTCCAGACAGTCGCCAGCGCGGCGGTCGGCGTGATCGTGAGCGACATGCCGAGCCCGCGAGGGGCGCTTGACGTCGGCCGTTCCGGACAGCGACGCCGCTTACCCGGGCTCCTTTACGGGAGTTTTTTCCGCGTGACAACGCATCCGCGCTCTCAGCCGTTCAACGCGCGGCGGCATCGGCCGCCCCGGCGTCCGGCGCGTCACCTTCGGTGGTCTGCGGCGCGCCGAAGTCGTCGGTTTCAGGCGTCCCGGCGTCCGCGGCCTCATCGTCCTCGTCCTCGGGGATAGCGTCCGTCGCGGGCTGGCTCGGAGCGCTGGCGCTGCCCGACGGGCTCGCGCTCGGCTCCGCGCTGCCCGTCGCGCGCGGCGCGGGCGAGGCCGGCGATGCCGTGTCGGCGGGCTCGTGCTTCGGGCGCGCGGGCCGCGTCGTCGGGGCGACGCGCGGCCGCGGCGGCGTGGGCGCGGGCGACGCGATCGGCGCCGCGCCTGCGGGGGGCGCCTCGACCGGCGCGTCCGTCGATCGCATCGCCGTGCGCACGAGCAGCATGGCCGTCGCAACGACCACGGCCGCGCCGAGGACGATCTGCCCCATCTTCCGCTCGCGGGGAGGGAAGTGGTCGTCGATCGGATCCGCGCGCACCGCGCCGGGCTCCGTGGACAGCGCCGCCGTCGCGGCGACGGGGGCCTCCAGCATGCGCCTTGGCAGCTGGCTGGAGGCGGCCCACTCGAGGCTGTCGGCGAACGCGGCGCCGAACGCGTCGCAGCTCGGGTACCTGTCCTCGGGTCGCTTCGACAGGCCGCGCGCGAGCACCTGATCGAGCGACGGCGGCACGCCGAGCTCCCTCGCGATGGACGGCGGCTCGTCGCTCGCGATCTTCGATGCGACCGAGACCGCGTCGTCGCCCGGGAACGCGCGCTTGCCGGAGATCGCCTCGAACATCACGGCCGCGAGCGAGAACTGATCGCTCTCGGGCGAGAACTTCCCGGCGCGGAACGTCTCCGGCGCGCTGTACGCGGGCGTCCCCATGAGCCCCCCCTGGTGCGTCAGCGTCGAGTCCGGGATCCGGGCGATGCCGAAGTCGGCGATCTTGCCGCCCTTCGTGGAGAGGATGATGTTCTCCGGCTTGATGTCGCGGTGGACGATGCCTGCCCGGTGCGCGATCGTGAGCGCCTCGCCGAGCTCGCGCGCCAGGCGCGCGGCCTGCGCCGCCGAGAGCGGGCGCTCGAGGAGCTGCTGCTTCAGCGTCGGCCCCTCGACGTACTCGAAGACGAGGTAGAGCCCGAAGTCCGGGTCCTCGCCGACGTCGTGGAGCGTGACGAGGTTCGGGTGCGTCACGCGGGCGGCGGCGCGCGCCTCGTGGCGCATCCTCACGACGAGCTGCTCGCGGACGTCGCGCGGGATGCGGAGATCGTCCCGCAGGTGCTTCAGCGCGACGTCGCGATCGAGCAGCGGATCGTGCGCGAGCAGCACGCGCCCCATCGCCCCCTCGCCGAGGAGGCGCTGGACGTGGTAGCGGCCGAGGGAGGCGGGCAGCACGGCGCCGTCGCTCGGCTGTGCGAGCGCGCCGCGGCCGCCATCGGGGGACGATGATCCAGGCACGTCGCGTCGTTTCTATCCGTCCAGCGGCCCCGGCGGAAGGCCTGGCCGGCGTCCCGCTTCCGGTTATGCTCTGCCGCAGCGCGCGCCGGGTCGACGAGCGGCGCTCGAGGCGCTGCGGCGGTGGTTCCCGCAGGGCCCGGCGGCACGTGGTATCCAGCGAGGGCGCAGCGAGCACAGATGAGCACCGAGAGCGCGTCAAAGCCGGCACGGGCCGCCGGAGCACCCAGGAAGCGAGGCAAGGCCAAGTACATCGTGCTCCTCGGCGTCGTATTCGCCATCGTCCTGGCCCAGCAGACCGGGCTCCTCGGCTTCGGCCTGTCGCACCTCCGCGCGGCCACGTTCCCGAAGGACGAGTCCCTGCTCGAATATGTCCATGGCAGCGTTCCCGGTGTGGTGATCGTCGACCCGCACCAGCTTGACCTGAACGCGCTCGGCGCCGACGGCGGCTCGGTGCGGCAGCACATCGAGCGCACCCGCGATGACATCAAGAAGGCGACGGGCATCGATCTCGGGTTCGATGTCGACAAGCTGATCCTCTCCCCGTCGCTCGTGGTCGCGCGCGGGCGTTTCGACGAGCAGAAGCTCGCGGCGCGCCTCGCGCAGCACAGCTACGTCCAGGCGGAGTACAAGGGAGTGAGGTACCTGCTCCGCGCCGGCGAGGACGCGATCGCCGTGCGCGATGGATCGATCCTGCTGTACGGCACCGAGCCCGAGATCCGCGCGGGCATCGACGCCGAGGAGTCCGAGACGTCGCTGGCGAGCCGGGACGAGGTCACCTCGCGCCTCGCGCACATCGGGTGGGATCGTCCCCTCCTGGGCGTCGCCCTGCTCGCCGAGAGCAAGCCGAGCCTCCGCGCGATCCTCACCGGCTCCACCGGCCCGCGCGCCGTCACCGTCGGCGTCTCGACGAAGGAGGGCCTCGCGGCGACCGTCGTGATCGATGCCGCGTCGGCCGACGCGGCCGAGGAGCTCCGGAAGCTCCTGGAGGAGAAGCGCGCGAATGTGGATGCGCTGAAGGCGCTCGCCGGTCCGGAGCCCGGCGCGGCGCTCGCCGAGATCGCGAAGCGCGCGACGCTCACCGTGGATCAGGGCGCAGGTCGGCTCACGGTGCAGGTGGACGTGCGCCCCGAAGAGATCGAGCGGCTGGCGAAGGCCGGCCAGGCGGCGGCTGGCTCGCTCGGGGAGATGTACAAGAACGTACGGTTGCTCCAGCTCCTCGCGCCGGGCCCCTGACATCGCTCGGCGGAGGGGAGCGCGTCCGGCGGCCTCGAAGCGAATGCCGGTGCGCCGAGCGGGTGGAGCCCCGTGCGAGCTAGAGCTCGACGCAGCGCGGGCACCGCGACGCGACGCGGTCGGTCGCGCCGTTGACCCGGGTGCGCGCGGCGTCGCACCGCGGGTCCGCGTCGCCGGCGAGCCCGCAGAGGTGCTGCGCTGCGCGGTTCATCGACGCGAGCGCGCGGCACGCGGTCTCGCACGGCGTCGCGGTCATCCTCTCGGCCTCGGCCTTCTTCGCCGGGCGCTCAGCGCCGGCGGCCGTCGCCCGCGGGGCCTGTGCGGGGGTGCTGTCGGACGCCTCCGGACGCGGCGATGGCGCCGCTGCTGGCGGCGGTGGCGCCCCCGGCGGAGCTGCCTGCGTCATGGCACGGTCCTCCTCGTGGCCTGTCGGTGCGCCCAGGACCTTGTCGAGCTCACCTTCCGCGCGCTCCAGCTCTGCAAGCGCATCCTCGGCCGTCTCGATGGAGCCCTCCTCGCGCGGCGACATGACGGCGGCAGCGGCGGGCTCCGGCATCGCGGGCGCCTGCGCGACGGAGGCGCCGCCGCAGCCCGTGAGCGCGACGGCGCTGAGCCACAGGGGGGCGGCAGCGGCAGACCAGGCTCGGTATCTGTTCATCGGTCCTCCTGCGCCTGACGCCCGGCGCGCGGCTTTCGGCTCATTGCGGCGCCGCGCGGCCCACGCATCCTGCGTGCTGGGATCCTGCTCGCGCCAGGGCGCGGGTTGACGCCCGCTCCGTGCGCTATGCTCGCGGCGATGAATCTGCTTCGATCGATCGGCGCGCTCGCTCTGGCTCTCGGACTCGTCGCAGGCTGTCAGCGGAGCAGCTCGCGCCGACCACCGTCCCAGCCGTCGTACGGCCAGGGTTACCCGCCGTACGGCGCACCCCCGCAGGGCTACCCGCAGCAGCAGCCCGGCTACCCGCAGCAGCAGCCTGGCTACCCGCCGGCGCAGACCGGGCCCGCGCCGGCGCCCACCTTCACCGTGCCCACGATGCCCGGGCTGCCGGTGCTCGGCGATCCCATCAACGACATCCACGTCGGCTGGCTCCAGTCCGAGGCCGGCGTCGTGATGGGCGCGCTGATCGGCGCGCTGCCGTCGGCCGCACAGCAGAAGGTGAACGGCATCCCGTTCATCGCCGATCCGACGGTCGGCGAGGTGAACGCGTTCGCCGGCTGCGACGACCAGCGGATGCCGTTCATGGCGATCACCGACGGGCTGCTCGAGGTGCAGGCGCAGATCGCGCAGTTCAAGGCGACCGACGAGATCTTCGGGACGAGGAAGCTCGACGAGTTCCTGCGGCTGCTCGCGCAGCGGCAGCGGCCCGGGCAGCCGATCATCCGTCCGCCGATGGGCTTCATCGATCCGGCGCAGCACACGGACGCGCGCAAGGTCGAGCGGCAGCGCCAGCTCTACCACGAGCAGCTCGCGTTCGTGCTCGGCCACGAGCTCGGCCACCATCACCTCGGGCACACGGGCTGCGCGAACGGGCAGGGCGGGAGCCGTGGCGTAACGCCCGCGGATCTCGGGCGGATGCTGTCGCGCACGCTCCCCGTCTTCAACCAGCCGAACGAGATCGCGGCGGACGTGGCGGGCGTGAACAACCTGCTCACCGCCGGCGCCCGGCGGCAGGGGTACCGGTGGACCGAGGGGGGAGCGATGCTCACGCTCGGCTTCTTCGCGTCGCTCGATCAGCTCACGCCGGCCGCGATCCTGTTCGCCTTCGAGCAGACGCACCCGCACCCGACGCTGCGCCAGCCCGTCGTGCAGCAGACCGCGAACACCTGGCGTCTGACCGGAGGCACGCCAGTGTTTTCGTTCCCCGGCTTCGGCGGCTGACCCGCGATTTCCCCGAGCCCCTGTGCGGTCGCGAGCGCTCGTCCGGAGCGCCCGCGCGCTGCTTCAGCTTGACGCGACCGCGCAGCGCTCCTCCCATCGCGTCGAAAGGAGTCAGTCATGCAAGCAGAGCTTGGGATCGAGGACCTGAAGGAAGGGACGGGCGCCGAGGCAACGCACGGCCAGCTCGTGACCGTTCACTACGTCGGCACGCTGACCAACGGCAACAAGTTCGACAGCTCGCGCGATCGCGGCCAGGGCTTCTCGTTCAAGCTGGGGGCCGGGCAGGTGATCAAGGGATGGGATCAGGGGGTCGCCGGCATGAAGATCGGCGGCCTCCGCAAGCTGACGATCCCGCCGGAGCTCGGCTACGGCGCTCGCGGCTTCCCGCCCGTGATCCCGCCCAACTCGACCCTCATCTTCGAGGTCGAGCTGCTCTCGCTCAAGTGATGCGCGGCGTCGCCCCCGCAGCGCTGGCCGCGGCTCGCGATCGGCGCACGGGGCGGCGCGCGCGCTTCCGGCGAGGCGCCGCGCCTCGCGCGCCCGCGGCGCCGCTCACGGCTTGATGGGCGCGCCGCACTCGACGCAGAAACGGTTGCCGATGAAGAGCTCGTGCTTGCAGTGCGCGCACCGCGCGACGCGCACCTCGGTCGGGCGCTTCGCGGGCTTCGATGGCGGAGCCTCCTTCACCGGAGGCCTCGGCTCCGCCGCGACCGCGACGTAGCGGCCGGAGCCAGCGGCCGCCCGGGAGCGCCGGTCGGTGAACGGCACGGCGGCCACGCGCGACACCGTGCCCGACGCGCCCTGAGCCTGGCTCCGCAGACCGTTGCCCCCGATCGAGTGGACCTGCTGCCCCGCGATGCGCTCGTCGCTCGAGGCGGCCGCGTCGAGCTCGATCTCCTCGACCGGGGCCTGCGCCGCCTGGACCTGCGGCGGCGGGAGCATCGCGCCGAACTCGTCGATGCGGTGGGGCCGGGTGTCTTCGAGCTCCGCGCTGTCGGGCTGCCGCTCGTCCTGCGCCTCCGGCTGGATGCGGATGATCAGCGCCGAGATGTTGTCGGTCCCGCCCGCGTCGTTCGCCATCTCGATGAGGAGCTCGCAGGCCTCCTGCGGGTCCTGGGTGATGTCGAGCACATCGAGCATCTGCTGCTCCGAGACCATCCCGCTCAGCCCGTCCGAGCAGAGCAGGAAAGCGTCGCCGAGCTGGATGCGCTCCGAGCGGATGTCGACCTTCACCCCGTCCTTCATGCCGAGAGCGCGCGTGATGATGTTCTTCGGGAGCCTCGCCAGCTCGTCCGGGCTCAGGTCGGGCTTCAGCGCGAGGGCGTCGTTGATGAGCGAGTGGTCCTTCGTGAGCTGCTCGATCTCGCCCAGCCGGATCCGGTAGCAGCGGCTGTCGCCGACATGCCCGACGTGGATCTGCTCCGTCGCGCGCGACACGTAGGCCGCGACCACCGTCGAGCCCATGCCCTGGTGCTGGGTGTACGTATTCGAGATGACGAACACATCGTGGTTCGCCTTGCGGATCGCGGCGACGACGCGCCGTGCTTCCGGATCGAGCTCCTGTTCGTCGACCGGGACGGGGCCGGGCAGGATGCCGGCGCGGGTCGCCTCGAAGAAGTTGTCGAGCGACTTTGTCGCGAGCGCGCTAGCGACGTTGCCCGCATTGTGCCCGCCCATGCCGTCCGCCACGACGAAGAGACCGAGCTCGGACTTCACGAGGATGTTGTCCTCGTTGTGCTTTCGCTGGCGTCCAACGTCGGTCACGGCAGCCGCGACGGGTCGGGTGCGGCTGCTCGTCCTGAACTCGCCCATTCGCGGCTGATTATACCTGCCCAGCCCTCCGGACCGCCCACATTCCGGCTGCTTTACCGGTGAGCGGCTCCCCGGGAGCCCGCCGCCTGGCCGGCGACCCTCCGAGACGTACCGGACGAGACGGCGGGCGTACGCGTACCCCGGGGTACGGGATCCAGCGCGAGGCGCAGGCCGAACTGGAAGAATCCGTAGACGGTGGCATCGGTGCCCTCGCCCGGGCGCGAGAGGTACGTGCCGGCATCGAGCTCGGCGAACATCCCGATGCCAAAGCTCGACACCGGGTAGAAATCGCCGCCCAGCGCAATGCGGGCGACATCGATCCCATGGAACACAGAGTCGGAGACTGTCGGCCCTGCGGCCGAGCCCTCCGACCCTGTGAGGACCGCTCGCCGGTATCCCACGCCGTAGCTGATCCAGGGGTCGAAGGCGATGCCCTGGGCGAGGTGGTAGACGAACCCGAGGCCGAGATCGAGGCTTCGACCGGAGCAGCCGTTGCAGCCTTCGGCGGCGGAGAGCAGGGCGTAGGAGCCGCTTGCTTCCAGGACGGTCACGCGGCTCAGGCCGAGTCCAATGTTGCCGCCGAACGCGAAGCCGCCCGAGACCTTCTCGCTGACCGGCTGGCCGGCCGCCATGCTGCCGAAGGGCTGGCTGTAGCCGGCACGGCCCTGGAGCAGGATGTGCCCGCTTCGTTCGTCGGGTCCGGCGGGGCGCTTGGCGCCGGCTTCCGGCCCGGCCTCGTCTTCTTCTTCCTCGGCCGCGGTCTCTCGATTTGCTGGCTGGGCGAGGGCCTGGTTGGCCGAGAGCACCCAGCCCGCTGCCGCCACGCCGAGCGCCGGCGCGGTCCACCTTGTTGAGCGCGATCTCACGAACGGCCTCTAGAACAGCGCGGTCCCGAGCGCAAAGGGGGTGACGGGCCGGCGTGAGGAATGTCGACCGGGCGGAGGAACGACGCAACTGCGCGCCGCGTGCCGACGACAGACCTCCTGGACCATGGACAACGCACCGACCCGCAGCGATCAAGGCAACTACTTCAGGCCCGTCACGTCTTTTCACGCCGCCGCCGAGCCCTTCTCGCCGGCCGCGGCGCTGCGAGGGGAGCCGGCGGGAGCGCCCCGCGATCGACCGGGCTCTGGAGCTCACGGCGGTGGAGCCCGAGCGACCCGAGACACCACGGTGGAGCTCGTGGAGGATCGCGAAGCGCTCACCACGGTGTGGCTCCGCTGCGATCAGAGCGGCTGGAGCACCCCGGTGCGCATCGCCCTCCCGCCGGGCGCTGAGCTCATTCTGGGCAGCGCCCCGGCTGCGGACGTGAGCATCGATGACGCCGCGGTGAGCGCTCGCCACTGCCGTGTCGCGCACCGCGGCGCCTCGATCGAGGTGACGGATCTCGACTCGCGCAACGGCGTTCGCGTCGGCGGCGTGCGGGTACGGCAGGCGATGCTCGTCCCCGGCGGCTGCTTCGAGGTCGGCCGCACGACCGTGTGCGTCGAGGCGGCCCGGAGGGTCCCCCCGATCGAGGAGGGGCCGCCGCTGCCGTCGCTCGTCGGCCGCTCGCGGCCCATGCGGCAGCTCGCCGCAGCGGTGCGGCGGGTCGCGCCGCTCCAGCTCCCCGTGCTCCTGCGCGGCGAGTCGGGCACGGGCAAGGATCTGATCGCCCGGGCGATCCATGCGGAGAGCAACCGAGCCGACCGGCCGTTCGTGGTCCTGAACGCCGCCACGATCCTGCGCGACATCGCCGAGTCCGAGCTGTTCGGTCACCGGCGCGGCGCGTTCACCGGCGCGCATCGGGATCGGCGGGGCGCGTTCGCCGAGGCCCACCTGGGCACGCTCTTCCTCGACGAGATCGCGGCGCTCTCGCTGGAGGTCCAGGCGAAGCTGCTGCGCGCGGTGGAGGAGGGGGTGGTCCGTCCGCTGGGCGCGGAGGGGACGACGCAGGTCAACGTGCGGCTCATCGTCGCGACCTGCGAGCCCCTGGAGACGCTCGTCGCCGAGCGTCGCTTCCGCGCGGACCTCTACGAGCGCCTCGCGGTGTGCCGCATCCACCTTCCAGCGCTGCGCGATCGGCCGGACGACATCCCGCTCCTGGCCGAGCACCTGCTGGCGACCTCCGAGCTCGGCCCGCGGCAGCTCTCCCCCGGGGCGCTCGTTGCGCTGAAGGCGCACCGCTGGCAAGGCAACGTCCGGGAGCTACGGAACGTGCTCATTCAAGCCGCGTTGCGCGCCCACGGCCGCGTGCTGCCGGAGCACGTCACGGCCGTGCTCGCCGATCGGGAGCCCCCGGTCCGCCGGAAGATCACGCCGGCGGACGCGCTCCGCGCCTTCGAGGAGGTGGGCGGCAACATCAGCGCCGCCGCGCGCCTCGCGGACATCCCGCGCTCGACGATGCGGGATCTGCTCCGCATCGCGAGGGAGCGGTGAGCTGACGTCGGTGGGAGAAGCTAGAAGGTGCCCGCGACGCCGAGGGCGGCCTGACCGGGCGCCACGAACGGCGCGATCACGGTGACGCGCGGGCCGTCGGACGCGGCCTGCTGTTTCCGGGGGTACCAGTCGATCATGGCATACGTCGCGGTGCCGACGACCCCGACGCCGAGGAGGACCCAGCCTGTGATCGCCCAGGGGAGCGCGCCGTCGTAGCTGTCGAGCTCGCCCCGGAGGCTCCCGCACGCGGTCTCGAAGCCGGGGAGGTCGCCCGACGGATCCTCGCGCGCGCCGCAAGGTTGGGACCTGCGGTTTGCGGGGATCGTGCTCTCGTGGCTCGCGACGTACGTCTTGATCTGCGTTCCGACGTCGTCGGCGTTGCTGCTCGCGTTGACGGCGATGGCCGACCCGACGATCCCCATGACCAGACCGACCCCCGCGATGCCGGTCCCCGCCCACGCGAGCGGCTTGCGTGCGTACCAGTGGAAGAACGGCTCGCGACCGCCGGAGCTCTGGTCCGGGCTCATCGAGCCCATCGTGTTGCTCGTCGAGACGCTGAGCCCACCGGGGCTCGTCGGCGCTGCGGGCGAGGTGCTCGGCGCCGTCGCTCCGGGTGTCGTCGCTCCGGGTGTCGTCGCTCCGGGTGTCGCCGCTCCGGGTGTCGTCGCGCCCGGTGCCACCGCGCCCGCTGCCGCCGCGCCCGCTGCCGCCGCGCCGGGGGCCGGCTGCGCGGTGCCCACCGGGGGAGGCTGCGCCGGCGTTGGCGGGACCGCGCCCGGCAAGGTCGAGGTGGGCGCGGTCGGCGGCACACCCGGCGCGGGCGTCGGCGCGCCGGCAGCGGGCGCACCGGTCGTCCCCAGGGTCAGCGTCGCGGGCGTGGCTGTGCCGATCTTCGCGTCCACCTGGAGGGTCGCGGATCGGTCCTGATAGGTCGCGAACAGGGTGTGCTTGCCGGGGGTCACGAACACCGGATCGGGCAGCGGCGCCTTGCCGACGAGGACGCCGTCGACGCTGATGTCCGCGCCGTTCGCGTCGGTGGTCACGAGGAGGAAGCCGGTCCGTCGCTTGACGTCGGCGATCGCCTTCTCCGCGGCGGCGCGCTGCTCCGGGGTCGCGGTGGTGTGCTCGCGCAGGAACTGCTGGAGGTGCTTGCCGGCATCCTCCAGGTGATTGGAGCGAAGCTCGCTCTGTCCGAGGTTGAGCAGCACGGCCGGGTGTCGCTTGAGCGCGTAGACCTGAAGAAACGCCGTACGCGCATCCTCGAACCGACCGGCGTCATAGGCCTTGACCCCTTCCTCGTAACGCTGGCGCGCGACCTCCGTGACGGGATCGGACGACTGCGCGAAGCTCACCGGCTCGCTGAGAAGAGAGGAGGTGAGCCCGGCCTCGGTGAGCACAGCTGGCGCGATGAGCGAGAGCAGGAGGACGGGGGCGCAGGCGCGTGTTTTCATGGCTCCTCAGGTCGGGCTTCGCCTCGTCGGCGTCCGCGGAAGATAACGAATGCAGCAAGCCTCGCTGCCGAGGCGGGAAACGGGTGCGCTTCAGAAAGGCGCATCGCGGATGATGCCGCCGCTCTTGTTGCCTCCGGTGGAGCTCGTCCCACGCTGCGTCGGCGCAGGCTTCTTCGGTGCGGGGGCTGTCTTGGGCCCGACCGCCGGCGCCGTGGGCGTCGCCGGCGTCGCCGGCGTCGCGGCGGTGGCAGACATCGTCGCCGCGGGAGCCGGAGGGCTCGCCGGCGCTGAGGCGCTCGGCGTCGGCCCAGCGCTGTCTTCCGCGGCTGCGGCCGCAGGCGGATCGCCGGCGGTCGCTTGCGCGGTGGCGGCGGGGGTTGATGTGGCCGCCGCGGGCGGCGCCTCCGTCGTCGGCGAGGCCGTCGGGGGCCTGGGATCCACGCCATCGTCGTCGTGACGCAGGGCGCGGACGACGAAGAACACGAAGACCGCGCCCACGAGGGCGATGACGAGCCGCAGCGCCGTCTTGTTCGGCCTGGACACGGGGATCTCGATCGGATCGTGGTCCTCCGTGCGGACGGCGGACACAGCTACCGCGTCGGCGCTCCCCACCGCCGGATGCGCCGCGCGAGATCGCGTGCGCGCAGGCCGCGCAGACGGCGGCTCACCCTCGCGGGGCGGGGAGGGGGCTGCCCCCGGACGCGCCTGCGGCTCGGCGGCTCGTGCGTCGGCCCCGGCGCCGAGCTCGGCCGTCGGCGCGCCGGCCACCGCGTCCGGCTCGCCCATTCCCACGCGCGTTTTTCCGGCGGGCGCGGGGGGCTCGCCCGGCCTCGCCGCGCCGCTGCCCGTCGTGCCCGTGGCGCCTGCGCTGGAAGCGCTGCCGGTCGTCTGCGGGTCCGCGAGCGGCTGAGGCGAGGGGCTGGCGTGCGCACCGGCACCCGGTGTGCCCGCCGCGCCCTCGGGCGTGGCCTCCGCTGCGGGCGCTCCCTGCACGTCGTCGCCGATGGCGATGGTCGGGACCCCCTCGATCACGGTGTCGGACACGCCGGACGCGCCGGCCGGCGGCGCTTCGATCACGCGGGCCGCGGGGGCGGTCGACGCAGCAGGGAACGACGCCATCGCGGGCGCTCGCCACGCAGCGGGCGCTTCGCCCAGGGGCGCCGCCGGGGCTTCCGGCGGTCTCGCGGCGGGGGCGCCGGTCTCCGGCTCGGGGGCGCCGCCGCGCTCGCCACCTCGCGCGGTCGACAGCTCGTCGAACGCCTCCCAGGAAGGCCGGATCGACGCCGCGATCCGATCCGCTTCCTCCGCAGAGAGGGAGCGTTCACCAGGTTCCGCGGTCGTCGGTCGCTCCCCCGCAGTCATCGCGGTGAGGAACTTACCACCCGCATCCGCCGCACCGCAATCTCGCGACGGATCTGCGCGCTACCTACCTGCCGCGCGAGGGCCGGGGGCGCGCGCCTCCCGACGCCCCCGGAAGGCATCGCGACCCGCTCATCCGCCGCGCACCTCGCGCAGAAGCGCGTCGTCCCATGTATCGGCGACCTGGCTCACCGTCGTGACGATATCCTCGAACTCTTCGTACTCGAGCGCGCTGAGCCGCCGCAGACAGCGCACCACCACCTCGTCGCGCGACCTGTCGATCGCGAACGCCGCGTCGGAGGTGGCGATGAAGCTGAGCTCCAGGAGGCGCCGGTAGAAGGCCTCCCGCCCGCTCAGGGGGACGGCCATGATGGGAGCGAAGACCATCAGGACCCCCTGGGCCTCGAGCACGTTGACCCCGATCGTCGCGCTCCCGTGCTGGAGCTGCGCGTATCCGGTCTCGTCGAGCGTGTTCGTGCCCGCTCCACCCAGCGATCCGGCCCCGCCTCGAGAGCTCGCGGCGTACCGGGCGAGATACGCGTTGACCATGCTCGTCGCGTCAGCAAACCTCTCCCCCGACGCACGATCCGCGTAGAGGGGTTCTGTGGATGAAGTGGGCGTGAGGTCGGGCACGTGAAACCTCCGGGACGTATCGCCATTCACTCGGCGCGCGGGGCTGCTCTGGCGAGCCGACGGCGCACCACCCCAGCGCAGCTGCATCGTAGCGCCCCGGCCTTCGCGGCGATCACGCTTTTTGCGGCGGCCGCGCACACCCTCGGGTGCAGCGCCGAGGGCGGCGCGCCCGCTGCGCCCGCCGCCCTCTCCGACGAGCAGCGCGCCGCCGCGCTGCTCGATCCGGGCGCGCTGCTCCCGCCCCGCGCCGAGACGGTCGCTCTCGCGGACGCCGTCGCCATCGCGTCGTCGCGGGCCGGGGCCGGGGCGCAGGCTGCCTCGCTCGCGGAGCTCGCCGGCGATCTTCGCGTGCGGCTCTTCCGCCTCGATCAGGCGGCCACCGACGCGCGTGAGGCGATGGAGCTGTACGGCGCGGCGGCGACCGCCTTCCGCGCCTCGGCCGAGCCGGCCCTCGTCGAGCGCGCGTGCCAGGCCGAGCGCCGCCGCGCGCTGCTCGCCGGCGAGCTCGCCCACGACGCCGCCGTCGCGTACCGCGAGCTCTACCTGGTCTCGCGGCGCTACGCGGCCCTCGCCCCGCCCGCGCCGTCCGGCGGCGCGCCGCCCGCGCTCTCGCCGTGCCTCGGCGCCATCGCGGTCGCGCTGGCGCAGGCGGCCGCCTACCGGCCCAGCGGGGAAGCGCTGCGCGCGCTGGAGCAGGAAGGTCACCGCGTCGAGGGCGTCGCGCTCGCGCTCGCGCCGGGGTCTGCGCCGGGCACCTCCGACGCGCCGGCGAGCGCCGCGAGCGCGGTGCAGGTGACGACCGCCGACGCCTCCGGCGATCTCGTCGTCGCCCCCCCGGCGTCCGCCGCGCCCACAGGCCCGGTGAAGGTCACCGCGATCGAGCGGCACGGCTCGGACAAGGGGGCGCGCGTGGTCATCGAGCTGTCCGCGCCGACGACGTTCGACGTCGGCACGCTCCCGGCGGACGAGACCGCCGGCAGGGACGCGCGCATCTTCGTCGACATCGCGGGGGCGACGTCGCGCGGCGTCGCGCGCGAGATCGAGGTCGGCGGCGCCCTGCGGCGCGTGCGCGTCGGCGTGCAGCCGAAGGGCACGCGCGTCGTCCTGGATCTCGCCGCCAACCTGTATCGCCGGGTCTTCTACCTGCCCGAGCCGTTCCGGATCGTCGTCGACGTGAGCACCCGACCTCCGGTGCGCGACGACGAGGGCAAGCCCGGCGGCGCGCGGGAGGTCCGGCGCGTCGTGATCGACCCGGGGCACGGCGGCAACGACACCGGCGCGGTCGGCCCCACCGGGTTGAAGGAGAAGGACGTGACGCTCGACGTCGCCCACCGCGTCGCCCCGCTCCTCGCGCGCGAGCTCAAGATCGAGACGCTCCTCACCCGGGACAGCGACGTCTACGTCCCGCTCGATCTCCGCACCGCGCGCGCGAACGCGTTCCACGCCGACCTGTTCGTCTCGATCCACTGCAACGCGAGCGACAACGGCCGCGCTCGCGGCGTCCAGACCTTCTCGCTCGCGGCGCCTCACGACGCCGAGGGGACGTCGGCCGCGCTCGCGGCGCGCGAGAACGCCGCCCGCGCCGCCAGGGGAGGGCAGGGCGTGGACCCTGGCGATCCCGACGCCCGCCGCGAGGTGGCGGCGATCCTGTCGAACCTCAACGTCGGCGACATGGCGGCCCGCTCGCGCCACTTCGCCGAGCTCCTCCAGCGGTCGTCGCTCGCCTCGCTGTCGCCCCGCTACCCCGACACGAAGGATCAGGGCGTCAAGGGCGCCGGGTTCTTCGTCCTCGCGGGCGCCGACATGCCGGCCGCGCTGTTCGAGACCGCGTTCATCTCGAACCCCGAGGACGAGGCCCGCCTCGCCACCGCCGATTTCCGGCAGAAGATGGCGGACGCCATCGTGAACGCGATCCGCGCCTACCGCGAGGGCAAGTGAAGGGCGAAGCCGGCCCGCGCAGGCCTCGCCCGCGCCGGGATCACCCCCGCTCGAGGCCCATGAGCCGCTCGAGCGAGTCGCGCAGGTCGCTCGCCTCGCCCTTCTTGATGAAGTCGTAGGCGCCGGCCTCGGTCGCGTTCTTCTTCATCTCCTCGTGGTTCGAGTACACGATACAGCGGATGTGCGAGGTCGCGTCGATGGAGCGGAGGCGCTCCAGGCAGCGCACCCCGTCGAGGCCCGGCATCATGACGTCCAGGATGAGCGCGTCGGGCTGGAGGTTGCCCACCGCGACGAGGGCGTCGAACGGATCCTGGAACGTGGTCAGGTCGAACCTCCGCGAGAGGGTCTTGCGGAGCGCGGCGAGGACGGCGGGGTCGTCGTCGACCACGACGACCTTCGGCTTGCCCATCCGCAGGATCTCCGGGATCGGGTAGCCGTACTTCCGGAGGAAATCGAGCACGTCCAGCCGTCGGAAGCGGAGGTGCCGTCCGGGCGTGCGGAAGTGGCGGATTTCCCCCTTGTCCGCCCAGTTGTGGATGGTCTTGAGGTCCACCTGACAGAAGCGCGCGACGTCGCTCGCGGTGAACAGCTCGGGCTGCGTCGTGTTCTCTTTCGGGTTCGTTTCCATGGCTCACTCCTCGAGATCAGGCGTCGCCGGCACGGAGGGGGCATTCGTCAGGGGGGTGTCGAAGCTGGTCGTGGATCTGGGCTCTCGTTCCTGTTTGATGTGGATCGGGGATCCCTGTGCGCAGCATTCTTCAGCGACGAAGCGCCCGTTGCGCAGGACATAACGGGTCGACCCCTCGATGTGTCGCTCGCGGATCTCGTGCGAAGGGTCGCCCGGCAGCGCCAGGTACGGCGGCTCGGCCCCATCGCCCGGGACGAAGCGCGGACAGATCGGCAGGAGCGGCTGGCGTTCCGCGAGCGCCACGGCGCTGCGCACGTCCGCGACCGCGGAGAGCAGCTCGAGCGTGCGCGAAGTCGGCGGGGCGAGAAAGATCTCGCCACGCTCGGCGCGCTCCAGCACCTCCGAAGGCGCGGCCCAGAAGCTCATCGTCGTCTCGTGCCCGTCGTGGCGCCCGATCTGGCCGCGCGGCAGCGGCAGCAGGAAGAAGCGCGCGTCGAAGCGGCGCGTCTCGGCGACGGGCGTGATCCACCGGGCCCACGGCACGAGCGCCGCGAGGGCGAGCTTCAGGCCACGCCGAGCGAGGATCGCGTCGAGCGGCGTCCCGGCGGCAAGCTCCCGCCCGACCGCGTCGATCTCGTCGCCGGACAGCGGCCGATCCGTCGGCAGGATCGCCCCTTCCTCCAGCGTCTCGCGGCACGCCGCCACGCACAGGGATTGCGCCGGCGCCGCGTCTGTCGCGAACGCAGCGGCGCGCGCCGGCGGCGCGGTCGCCCGATCCCTCCAGACTTCCGCGCCGTCCTGCGCGTCCACCTTCCCACCGGGGAACACAACGGCGCCGCCCATGAAGCTCGAGCTCGCGTGGCGGCGGACGCAGAACACCTCGATCCCCGCGCGATCGTCGCGCAGGACGATCACCGTGGCGGCATCGCGAGGTCGGACCGCGGTTCGGTTCTGATCGAAATCCAGCAATATGGGATAAATTTGTTCCACGTGAGCTGTCTTTCGTCAAACCGTCCGCTGCGTCTCATTTCCGGCGTACTCTGCGGTGAGCATGCGGGTTTGGGGCCAAAACAGCCGCCTTTTCCGGCGACTCGGGGACTTCCCGCAAGTGCTTTCCACGCTCTCCCGACATCGATGCCGCAGCGAGCGATCGGTCGCGGCCTGGGTCGGCGAAACTGCGTTATTTGCCGCGTGGATCGGGCGAACTCTGCCACCGACGGAGGCGTCGTTGACGGGCACGGCGCTCACGCCTAGAATCCCGCGCCTCGCTATTTCGGGGGGCTATTCGGCCTCTCCGGACATGTCGCGGAGCCGTAAGCCCCGTTCCGGCAGCTGGGGGTCGACGCCCCGCGGCTTGCATGCGCCAGGGAGCTCAGGACGGCAGCGCCGAACGGCGCATTCGACGCGAGAGGACCTATGAACAAGGCCCAGCTGAAGAAGTTCAAGACCCTGCTTGAGACGAAGCGCGACGAGATCATCAAGAAGGCCAAGCAAACGCTGACCGAGGACATGATGCTCGACGCGAACGATCTCCCTGACGAGATGGATCTCGCGTCGAGCGAGTACCTGCAGTCGTTCACCTTCCGGCTCCGCGGTCGCGAGAAGTCGTTCCTCGACAAGATCCAGAAGGCGCTCCTGAAGATCGAGGACGGCTCGTTCGGCAAGTGCGAGGAGTGCGAGGAGGAGATCTCGGCGAAGCGCCTCGAGGCGCGCCCCGAGACGACCCTCTGCATCCGCTGCAAAGAGGACCAGGAGAGGGTCGAGAAGGACTACGGCTGACGCTGCGCTGTGCGTGAAGGCCCCCGGATCGGCGGCCTTCACGCGCGGTGGTGCCTCCGCGCCGTCGGGCGTGCGCTCCGCCTCCGGTCCACCTCGTGCGGACCGGGCGGGGCCACGCCCGTTCTGTTATTTGCGGGCCGCGGCGCGGCTGCGCGGGGGCTGCGGGCCGCGGCGCTTGGCCGCCGCGAGCACCTCGCGCAGGTACGCGCCGGTGTACGACGCCTCCTCCTGGGCGATCTCCTCCGGGGTGCCCGCCGCGACGACCGTCCCGCCGCGCTCGCCGCCCTCGGGGCCGAGGTCGATCACCCAGTCGCTGCAGGCGATCACGTCGAGGTTGTGCTCGATCACGAGGACGGTGTTCCCGGCGTCGCGCAGGCTCGTGAGGCTCGCGGTGAGCACCTCGATGTCCGAGAAATGCAGGCCCGTCGTCGGCTCGTCGAGCACGTAGAGCGTGCGGCCGGTGGCCTTGCGCGCGAGCTCGCGCGCGAGCTTCACGCGCTGCGCCTCGCCGCCCGAGAGCGTCGTCGCGGGCTGGCCCAGCGTGATGTAGCCGAGGCCGACCCGCGCGAGCGCCGCGAGCCGCTCCCGGACGCGGGGGAGCGCCTCGAACTGCTCGATCGCCTGCTCGACCGTGAGGTCGAGCGCGTCCGCGATCGACATCCCGCGGTAGAGCACCTCGAGCGTCTCGCGGTTGTACCTGCGCCCCCCGCACGTCTCGCACGTGACGAAGATGTCGGGCAGGAAGTGCATCTCGATCCGGAGCACGCCGTCGCCCTGGCACGCCTCGCAGCGGCCGCCCTTCACGTTGAACGAGAAGCGGCCCGCCTTGTACCCGCGCGTCCTCGCCTCCGGGAGGCCCGCGTAGAGCTCGCGGAGGAGCCCGAAGACCCCCGTGTACGTCGCCGGGTTGGAGCGCGGCGTGCGGCCGATGGGGGCCTGGTCGATCGAGATCACCTTGTCGATGTGCGAGAGGCCCTCGATGCCGTCGCACGCGCCGATCGGGGCGGAGCTCCGGTACAGCTCGTTCTTCGCGGCCGGCAGGAGCGTGTCGACGATGAGGCTCGACTTGCCCGAGCCCGACACGCCGGTGACCGTGCAGAAGAGGCCGACCGGGATCTCGGCCGTCACGTTGCGGAGGTTGTGCGCCCGCGCGCCGGCCACGCGGATGAAGCGCCCGTCGGGCTGCAGGCGCTTCGTGGGGATCGCCAGCTGCTTCTTGCCGCTGAGGTACGGGCCCGTGATCGACGCGGGATCGGCGCTCAGCTCCTCCGGCGTGCCCTGCGCCACCACGTTGCCGCCGTGCACCCCCGCGCCCGGGCCCATGTCCACGACGTGGTCGGCCGCGAGGATGGCGTCGCGGTCGTGCTCGACGACGATCACGGTGTTGCCGAGGTCCACGAGCCGCCGGAGCGCCTCGAGCAGGCGCGTGTTGTCGCGCGCGTGCAGGCCCACCGAGGGCTCGTCGAGCACGTAGAGCACGCCGACGAGCGCGGCCCCGATCTGCGTCGCCAGGCGGATGCGCTGCCCTTCACCGCCGGAGAGCGTCTGCGCGGAGCGGTCCAGCGTGAGGTAGTCGAGCCCGACGTCGATGAGGAAGCCGAGGCGCGCGATCACCGCCCGCAGCAGCGGCTCGGCGATCGCGCGCTCGCGCGGAGCGAGCCCGCTGTCGGCCGGGGCCTCGCCCGCGGCGGCCCGGTCGCCGGAGGGCCGCGGCGCCCCCTCCTTGGGCGGCATGAGCCCATCGAGGAAGACCCGCAGCGTGCGCAGCGGCAGGGTGCCGACGTCCGCGATGTTGCGATCGCCGAGGCGCACGGCGAGCGCCTCCGGGCGCAGGCGCCTGCCGTCGCAGGCATCGCACACCCGCGTGATGACGAAGCGGCCGAGCTCGTCGGAGAGCGCGGCGCTGTCCTCGTCGAGATCGGCCTCCTCCTCGTCGGCGAGGGCGGGCTCGCCGCTGCTCAGCAGGCGCTCGAGCCGCGGGATGATCCCCTCGTAGGCCGCCTTCTTCTTCCCCCGGCCGCCGGCGCCCTGGGCGTCGCTCCCGTCGAGGATCGCCTGCCGCACGCCCGCCGGCAGCTTCGCCCAGGGGACGTCCGGATCGCAGCCGAGCGTGCTGACGGCGCGCTCGGTCTCCGTCGCGAGCGAGAGCGAGCCACGGCGCCCCCACGCCACCACGGCGCCCTCGCGGATCGTTCGCCGCGGATCGGGGACCACGCGCTCGGGATCGATGCGGGTCCGCGCGCCGATGCCGTCGCAGGCGGGGCAGGCGCCGTGCGGGCCGTTGAAGGAGAACATCCGCGGCTCGATCGGCGGCAGGGAGATGCCGCAGTCGATGCACGCGAAGCGCTCGCTCATCCAGAGCGGCTCGATCTTCATGCCGTCGCTGGAGATGTCGGCGAGCAGCCTGCCTTCGCCCAGCTTGAGGGCGAGCTCGACCGAGTCGGTGAGCCGACCCTTGATGCCCTCCTTGACCACGATCCGGTCCACGACCACGTCGAGGTCGTGGGCGCGCGTTCGGTCGAGGACGATCTCGTCGCCGAGGTCGACGATCTCGCCGTCGATGCGCGCGCGCACGAACCCCTCGCGGCGCAGCCGCTCGATGTCGAGCTTCAGCTCGCCGCGCCGGCCCCGCGCGATCGGCGCCATGATCGTGACCCGCGTCTTGTCCCCGAGATCGAGGATGCGGTCGACGATCTGCTGCACGGTCTGGGCCTCGATCCGCTTGCCGCACGCGGGACAGTGCGGGGTGCCGACCCGCGCGAAGAGCAGGCGGAGGTAGTCCGAGATCTCGGTCACCGTGCCGACGGTCGAGCGCGGGCTCTTGGCCAGCGCGCGCTGCTCGATCGCGATCGCGGGCGAGAGGCCCTCGATCGACTCCACGTCGGGCTTGGACAGCTGCTCGAGGAACTGCCGCGCGTAGGCGGAGAGCGACTCGACGTAGCGTCGCTGCCCCTCCGCATAGATGGTGTCGAACGCCAGGGACGACTTGCCCGAGCCGCTCGGACCGGTGATCACCACCAGGCGGTCGCGCGGAAGCGACACGCTGACGTTCTTGAGGTTGTGCTGCCGAGCGCCTCGAACGACCAGTCGATCCATAGGGAGAACCGGAGAGCTATCACACACGGAAGCGGGCGTGGCGCGCTCCTGCTCGTCGCGCCCCGCTCCCCTGGCGCGTCTCCCCGCTTTCCCGGAGGGCGCGTCGCGTTTCCTGCTCGCTCGACGCGCGCGGCGCGTCTTCCCGCTCTTCCGGCGTGCAGCGCGTCGAGACGCACCGCGCCGGACAGGGTCTTCCGGATGTCTCGCAATTCTTCTCACGTCGCTGCGCCGCGAGCTGGATTATGAGGGGGCGCGCGGGGTGACGTGGAAGCGCAACCAAGGAGTCTCTTGATGGCGGTCGGCGCCGGTGCTGCGCTCGGCGCGGTCGCGCTCCTGGCGCGGTACGCCCCCGAGCTGGACGCGCTGCTGCTCATGCCGCCCGCTCCGCCCGGGCACTCCGCAGCCCTTCCTGCCGCGCCGCGTTCCACGGCGCCGGCCTCCCCCTCGCCCGGCGCGCCCGCTCGCCCGGGGGAGCCGGGCGAGGAGGGGGAGGCCGCTCCGGGCTCGCCCCCGGGGCCGGCCCCGCTTCCGCGGGACGCGAGCCCGCCGGCCTCCGCGGCCCCGCTCGTCGATCCCTTCGCGGACGATCCGGTGGCGCGCGCCGCGTGTCCGGCCGACATGACCCTCGTGGACGGCGATTTCTGCCCGTCTCTCCCGTATGTCTGCGCTCGCGCCGGCGACGGGATCGGCCACGGCTGCGCCGAGTACGCGCGCGGCGCGCGCTGCCGGGCGGCCGTGGACCCCCGGCGCTTCTGCATCGACCGCCACGAGTGGCCGAACCGGGTCGGCGAGCTCCCGCGCGTCTATGTCGACTGGTACGAGGCGAAGTCGCTCTGCGCCTCGATCGGCAAGCGGCTCTGCCGGCGCTCCGAGTGGATCCTCGCTTGCGAAGGACCGAAGCGCCTGCCTTATCCTTGGGGATTCGTGCGCACGCCCAGCCCCTGCAACATCGATCGCGCGGCGATCGCGTTCGACATCGACGCGATGACGGACGAGGCGACCCGCGAGGGCGAGATCACCCGGCTGTGGCAGGCTGATCCGATCGGGTCGCACCCGAGCTGCATCAGCGCCTACGGGGCGTACGACCTGTCCGGCAACGTCGACGAGTGGACCGACAACCTCGCCGATGATCCGGGCACGCCGCGCCCGGCCACGCTCAACGGCGGCTACTGGGGCCCCGTGCGGAACACGTGCCGCCTCACGACGGGGGGGCACGGGCCGACCTTCAGGTTCTACCAGGCCGGCTTCCGTTGCTGCGCGGACACGGTGGACGGCGTCGTCACGCCGCCGCCGCGGCCGTTCATCGAGCGCGACCGCGAGAAGGACGGCGTGTACGACTGACATGCGCGAGCGCCTCGCTTTCGTCGCCGCCCTCGTCGTCGCCGCCCTGGTGAGCGCGCTCCTCTTCGCCCCGCGCTTGCAGCGGCGGCCGGAGCCGCTCGACCTCGCGAGCGCGGCGCCGCAGGCGAGCGTCCCCGCGCCGGAGCCGGCGCCGGCGCCGCCCGCGCTCGCGCCTCCTCCGCCCCCGCCGCTCCCTGCGTACGTGCGCGTCAACCCTGCGAGCGCCACGGCGTGCCTCGATGGGATGGTGCTCGTCGACGGCATCTACTGCCCCTACGTCGGGCACCGCTGCGCGGCGTACATCGACGAGGAGAAGGATATCTGCGCGCGGTTCGAGCCCGAGGTCCTCTGCGAGGGGCGCCTCCAGCACCGGCGCTTCTGCGTCGACGTGTTCGAGTACCCGAACATCGAGGGCGTCCACCCGGCGGTGATGGTCAACTGGCTGGATGCGAAGCGCGCCTGCGAGATCGAGGGCAAGCGGCTCTGCTCGGGCGAGGAGTGGGAGTTCGCGTGCGAGGGCCCGCAAATGTGGCCCTATCCCTATGGAATCGCTCGCGATCCCGAGGTCTGCAACATCGACCGGAAGATCGCGATGCCCGTGCTCGAGACGTTCTCCGACCCCTGGAAGATCTCGGCGGAGGTCGAGCGGCTCGACCGCCGGGTCGCGTCCGGCGAGATGCACCGGTGCGTGAGCCCCTTCGGCGTGCGCGACATGACGGGCAACGTCGACGAGTGGGTCAACAACGAGCTGGGCAAGCTGGACGAGCAGCCGTTTCGATCGACGCTGAAAGGCGGGTACTGGGGGCCGATCCGCTCGCGGTGCCGCCCGGTGACCTCGACGCACAACCGGTGGTTCCGCTTCTATCAGGTCGGGTTCCGGTGCTGCGCCGACGCGCTCGACGGGGGCAAGGCCGTGGCCCCCGCCGCCAGGACGGCCCGCATCCCGCACCGCAGCCCGATGGTCGATCCGGGCGGGCGGCAGGGTCCGTGAGGGGATCGCCGCCCGGCCGCGGATGGCGCTGTCGCGAGGGCGATCCACGCCGGACCGCCATGGAGCCACCGAGAACCTTTGACGGCCGAACCGCTCCCCTTCCAACTGCGCGCGGCTTGGACTACGTTGTCGGCCGGTGCGAAAGTGCGCGGCCCCGATGGGGGCTTCGCTCGTGCACCAGGGCCTATAGCTCAATCGGTCAGAGCCCCCGGCTCATAACCGGGCTGTTCCTGGTTCGAGTCCAGGTGGGCCCACGAAAGCCACGAAACACAAGGAGACAAGGAAGCACGTGAGCATCCGCGAGCAGATCGCATTCCTCGAAGAGCTGTCGGCCATCGACAGCGAGATCCGCCGCATTGATGAGCAGCTCGACAAACAGCGCGGCAGCCTGGAAGGGATGCGGTCCGAGCTGAAGCGGCTAGAGGAACGGCTGAAGGCCGATCGGGAAACCCTGGCGACCATGGAGAAGACACGCTCCGAGCTCGTCATCGAGTTCCGCCAGATGTCGAACCAGATCGAGCGCTCGCGGGAGAAGCTGCAACGCTCCCGCAACGAGCGCGAGTCGAACGCAGCGCAGCGCGAGATCGAGGAGCTGCGCAAGCTGCACCGCGATCGCGAGGAGGAGATCGAGCGCCTGAACTCGGCCTCCGAGGGCGCGCGCGTGGCGATCGAGCAGACGGAGGCGAAGCGCGTCGAGCTCTCTGGGGCGATCGACGGCAGCGCGCCGGGGACACAGGCGTCGCTGGCCGCGCTCGAGGCCGAGCGCGCGCAACGCGCCGAGGCGCGCCAGCAGGTGGTCAGCAAGCTGCCGGTCGTCCTGTACCGTCGCTACGAGTCGATCCGCACTCGCAGGCCTGTCGCGATCGCCCGCACCTACGACGGTACGTGCCTCGGCTGCCACCTGTCCGTGCCGCCGATGATATTCCAGAAGATGCGCCGCCAGGACGAGTTCGAGCGGTGCCCCAACTGCAACCGGATCCTCTACTACATGCCGCCAGAGCCCGCGCCGGGCAGCTCGCCGCCCGCGGACCCCTCCCGCGCCTGACCCCGGGTGCGGATTGAAGACCTGCTCCGCCTGCTTCAGGCTCTTTTCGCAGGACAGCGGCTTCTGCCCGGTCGATGGGCAGCGCCTCATCCCTGTCGCCCAGGCCTCGCCGCCGAGGCACCGGGAGGACCGGCGCGTCGGCGCGACCCTCTGCGGCGGGCGCTACCAGGTCTGGCGCATCGTCGCGGACGGGGGCATGGGGCGCGTCTACCAGGCGCTCGATCTCCAGGTCGGCCGCAGCGTCGCCCTGAAGATCCTCCACCCCGAGGTCGCGCTCGACGAGGTGAGCGTCGAGCGCTTCCACCGTGAGTTCGAGGTCAGCGCGTCGCTGCCCCACGAGCACATCGTCGAGGTGCTCGCCTTCGAGAGGACCGAGGACCACAGCTTCGCGCTGGTCATGGAGTACCTCGAGGGGGAGGAGCTGCGGACGGTCCTGAAGCGCGACAAGGTGCTCCCCCCCGAGCGCCTGGTGCGGATGCTGTCGCAGGTCGCGCTCGGCCTCGTGGAGGCCCACGAGCGCAAGGTCGTGCACCGCGATCTCAAGCCGGACAACATCTTCCTCGTCGGCACGCACGACGGCGACCGGGTGAAGATCCTCGACTTCGGCAGCGTGCGCGACAACAGCGAGGGCGCGAAGAAGCTGACCGTCGTCGGCACGACGATCGGCTCGCCCTTCTACATGTCGCCCGAGCAGGCGCAGGGGCTGCTCGCGCTCGATCATCGCGCCGACGTCTGGTCGGTCGCGGCGATCGTGTTCGAGTGCGTCACGGGGCGTGTCCCGTTCCAAGCGTCGACCGGCCCGATGATCCTCGTCAGCATCATGGGCAGCAACCCGCTGCCCCCGAGCGAGGCGGGCAAGGCGTACGGGGTGCCCGCCTCGCTCGATCCGGTGATGGAGGCGGCGTTCATGAAGAGCCCGGAGGCGCGCCTCCCGTCCGTCGGTCTGCTGGCCGATCGCGTCGGTCAGGCGTACGGCCTCGCGGGGTCCCACCGCGACTGGGCGAGCATGCCGCAGAAGGAGCTCGCGGCGCAGATCCGCGCCGCGATGCCCGCCGTCCTGGCCCGCCACGAACAAGGCTCCGCGCGCGCGGCCGTCGCCGGCGCAGGGCGACCGCCCGTCGCCGCGGTCGCCGCACCGTCGCCGCGAGCCGCCGACGCGTTCGCCGAGGATATCGTGATGGGGGTGCCCCAGCGCGTGCCGCGGTGGGTCGTCCCCGCGGTGGCCAGCGCGGCCGTGCTGCTCTGCGCGCTCGTTGCCCTGCTGATCGCGCGCTGAGATGTCGCGCTGGAGACGCGCCCGCCAGGCGCCGCAGCGCGTGAAGACGTGCATCGCCGCAGCGCGTGAGCCCCGCCAGCGCCGCGGCGCGGTGCGCCCGTCCTCACGGGCGCCGGGAGCCCCCGGTTCGCGCGGACGTCGCCGCTGTGTTATTTGTGTTGACCATGAGCACTCATCCTTCAACTCGGACCCGCAAGCCCCGTTCCGCCGCGATGTGCCTGATCGCACTCTCCGGGCTCGCCGTCCTCGGCTCGGGCTGTAGCCAGAGCGAAGCGGCGACCTCCCGCGGCGCCGCCGATGTGCCTGCGGCATCACCCCAGGGCGGAAAGTCGAAGGTCGAGGATGCGGTCTACACGCTCGAGATGAAGCCGGCGGGGACGTACAAGGCCGGCCAGGAGGGGGTCGTCGAGGTCTCGCTCCTGTCGAAGGGCGACTACCACATCAACGACAAGTACCCCATCAAGTTCAAGGTCGCTGAGGCGGCCGCCGAGGGCGTCACGTACCCGAAGCCCTTGCTCAAGCGAGAAGACGGCGCGTTCGAGGAGAACAAGGGCACCCTCAAGGTTCCGTTCGTCGCGGCCAAAAAGGGCAAGACCAAGGTGGCGGGCGTGCTCTCCTTCAGCATCTGCAGCGCCGCGAATTGCCTGATGCAGAAGCAGGAGCTCGAGGCGGTCATCGACGTGCAGTAGGCACAACGGTAAACTCGGCCCCACGTGAATAACGACACCTCAGGTAGCCGGGGGGGCCAGCCCAGCGAGGTCGGCCCCAGCCAGACAGTTCAAGGCAGTGCAGCCGAGCGGGCCCGAAAGGCCCTCTCCGAGCTCGACACCATCGCCTCATCGATGGCCCGGCGCTTCAGCGAGGAGCAGCGGGTCCTCTCCTTCCAGCAGTACCTCGAGCTGTTCGCTTCCAATCCGGTCCGCTTCGGGCGCGACGCGGCTCGCTACGTCCGCGACATGTTTGATCATTTCGGCACGCGGACGATCAAGAAGCCCTGGGGTGAGCTGACGCGCTTCCAGCTGTTCGATCTCCCGTGGGAGCTCCCTCCGACCGGGCCGGAGCAGCAGGGCGCGACGGCGTCGGCCGCCTACCACGGGCGGGATTTCGCGCTGATCGGACACGAAGAGCTCCAGGCCGAGGTCTACCGGGTGCTCTGCAACTTCGTGCGCGAGGGCAGGGCCAACCGGCTCGTCCTGATGCACGGGCCGAACGGATCGGCGAAGAGCACGCTCGCCGCCTGCATGCTGCGCGCCCTGGAGCACTACTCGACGCTCGACGAGGGCGCCGTGTACCGCTTCCACTGGGTGTTCCCGAGCCGCAAGACGATGCGCGGCTCGATCGGCTTCGGCGGCGACGTGAAGGCGAGCGCCGCGGACGGCACGAGCTACGCCCACCTCGAGGACGATCAGATCGACGCCCGGCTCGTGATCGAGCTCAGGGACCACCCGCTCTTCCTGCTCCCGGTGCGCGAGCGGCGGGTGCTCATCCTGAAGCTCTACGAGGACGCCGGCGCGGCGGAGCCGCCGCCCGAGTGGCTGATGAGCGGCAAGCTGTCCCACAAGAACCAGCAGGTCTTCGAGGCGCTCCTCGTGGCGAGCGGCGGCTCGCTCGTCGAGACGCTGCGGCACGTCCAGGTCGAGCGGTACTTCATCTCGCGCCACTACCGCGTCGGCGCCGTCACGATCGGTCCGGAGCTCTCGGTCGACGCCGGCGAGCGGCAGATCACGGCAGATCGCTCGCTCGCCTCGCTCCCGACCTCGCTTCAGGCCACGACGCTCTTCGAGGCGCACGGCGAGCTCATCGAGGCCGCCGGGGGCGTGCTCGAGTTCAGCGATCTCCTGAAGCGCCCGCTCGACGCCTTCCGCTACCTCCAGCTCACGCTGGAGACGGGCGAGGTCAGCCTTCCGCAGCAGACGGTGCAGACGAACGTCGTCATGATCGGCAGCGCCAACGACGTGCACCTCAACGCCTTCCGGGAGCACCCGGAGTTCCCGAGCTTCCGCGGGCGCTTCGAGTTCCTGCGCGCGCCCTATCTCCGGAGCTACCTCGACGAGCAGACGATCTACGACGCGCAGATCGTCCCGTTCGTGACCCGCCACGTCGCCCCGCACGCGACGCGCGTCGCCGCGCAGTTCGCCGTGCTCACCCGCATGCGTCAGCCGGAGGCGAAGCGGTACCCCGACGCGCTCGCGCCGCTCGTCTCGAGCCTCACCGCCGTCGAGAAGATGGAGCTGTTCGCGACGGGAACGGCGCCGGAGCGGTTTGACGTCGAGGCGCAGAAGGTCCTGCGCGCGGGCATCGAGGCCATCTACCACGAGAGCGATGCGTCCGTGGACTTCGAGGGGCGGCTCGGCGTCTCGCCGCGCGAGGTGCGGTCGCTCCTGCTCGACGCGGCGCAGAGCGTGGATCACGCGTGCCTCTCGCCGTTCGCCGTGCTGTCGGAGCTCGACGCGCTCTGCAAGCGGCAGGCGGAGTACGACTGGCTCAAGGAGAAGCAGCTCGCGGGCGGCTACCACGACCACCGGCTCTTCCGCGAGGTCGTGCGCACGCGCCTGCTCGACACGCTCGAGGAGGAGATGCGGACGGCCAGCGGCCTCGTCGACGAGACCCGCTACGCCGAGCTGTTCGATCGGTACATCTCCCACGTCGGCGTCTGGGTGAAGGGGGAGAAGATCCGGAACCCGCACACCGGCGACTTCGAGAACCCGGACGAGCGCATGATGCGCGAGGTGGAGGCGCTGCTCGGCGTCCGCACGAAGCACGACGATCACCGGCGCGGTTTGATCTCGGCGATCGCCGCGTGGGCCATCGACCACCCGGGCCAGAAGATCGTGAACGCGGTCGTGTTCCCGCAGCAGATCCGCAAGGTGCGGGAGGCGGTGTTCATGGAGCGGCGCAAGGGCGTGGCGCTGCTCGTCCGCGACCTGGTCGCGCTCCTCCGCGACGCGCAGAGCGACGGCAAGTCCGACAAGGGCTGGGGTGAGCTGCGCGAGGAGGAGCGCAGGAACGCGACGCGCGCGCTGGAGCGGCTGCGCGGGATGGGCTACTGCGACCGCTGCGCGCTCGACGCCGCGAGCGCGCTGCTCCGCGCGCGCTTCGCGGAGCTCGTCACCTGAGCTGAAGCATGCTCATCGACTCACACTGCCACGTCGATCCGCAGCATTTTCGCGAGGGCGCGGACGCCGTCCTCGACCGCGCGCGGGCCGCCGGCGTCGACGCGTTCGTGGTCGTCGGCGTCGACGCCGATCTCTCGGCGGCGCGCTTCGCCGCGGATCTCGCGGCGCGGCGCGCCGACGTGCACGCCGCGGTCGGCGTCCATCCGCACGACGCCTCCGCCATGGACGACAGGATGCTCGCGGAGATCGAGGCGCTCGCGCGCCGCCCCGAGGTCGTGGCCGTCGGCGAGATCGGCCTCGACTACCACTACATGCACTCGCCCAGGGACACACAGCAGCGCGTCTTCGCCGAACTCGTCGCCCTCGCGCGGAGGGTCGAGAAGCCGATCGTCATCCACACGCGCGAGGCGCCGGAGGACACGCTCGCGATCCTGGAGCGCGCAGGGGCGAGCGACGTGGGCGGCATCATCCATTGCTTCTCCGAGGATCGCGCGTTCGCCGAGCGGGCGCTCGCGCTCGACTTCGATATCTCGTTCTCCGGCATCGTCACCTTCAAGAGCGCGCGCGCGATCCAGGAGGTCGCCGCGTGGGCTCCCGGCGACCGGATCCTTGTCGAGACCGACAGCCCCTACCTCGCGCCCGTGCCGTTCCGCGGAAAGCGGTGCGAGCCAGGGCACGTTCTGCACACGGCCCGCTTCGTCGCGGAGCTCCGGGGCGAGCCCTTCGAGGCGCTGGCCGCGCGCACCGCGGAGAACACCCGCCGGCGGCTGCGGCTCCCGAAGGCCGACGCGTCCGCCTCGCTCACCGCCTGAGACGAGCCCGCGCCCGCGGCGCCTCCGGGCTCGCCTCGTGCGAGTTTCAAGGCATAGTGACAGGACGATGGCGCAGAGGTCACGCGACGGCCGCCGGATCGCATCCGCGTGGGCGCTCTCCGTCGCTGCCCACGCCGGGCTCGTCGGGGCAGGCGCGGTGGTCGTCGCGGGCTCGCTCTCGGCGCGGGAGGTGACGCTCGCGCGCACGGTCGGAGCGCCGGCGGCGATGAGCGCGTCGATCGAGATCGACCTGCCCGTGGTCTCGGACGGCACGCTCGACAGCGCCGCCGCGATCGCGCCCGAGCTGCCCGCGAGCCTGGCGCGCGGCGGAGGGGAAGCCGCGGCGCGGCCGGATACGGGCACGAGCGGCCGCGGCGGCACCGAGGCGGCCGAGCTGCCCGCGCTGAACCTCGCCGACAGGGACGACGCGACCTTCCTGTCGCCCGAGGTCCGCTCGCGCCTCGACAGGAGCCAGATCCAGCGCATCCGCTCGTCGTCCCATCGCGCGTCGCGCGAGGACTGGCGAGCCAGCCGGGAGCCCATGGAGCTCACGTTCCTCGCGGGCGGCCGCGTCGGCAGGCGGGCCGAGCGACGTGCCGCCGCCGAGCGCGATCCGTCGGTCGGGGCGCGCGACGGCGGGGCGCCCGAGCGTCGGGGCAGCGCGCTCGGCGCAGCTGCCCGGCCCGCGGGCGTCGAGAGCGAGGTCGACGTGTCCGGCGCACCCGGCGCGACGCTGTCCCTCGGAGCGAGCCCGCGCGCGGTCGGCGGGGCCGTGGAGGGCGGCGAGCGCACGTCCGCGGGGCTGGGCGTGCGCGACGGGCGGTCCGGCGGGGATCATCGCGACAGCGCGGCGGTCCCGCTGGCGCGGCCGAGGGTCGCCGTGGGCACGCCCTCGGTCCCCGCCGACGTCGCGGGGCGCCCGAGCGACACGGTCGACAGCGAGCAGGAGGTGGCGACGGCGATCCAGTCGCTCGTTCATGCCAGCTCGGCCGGTGGCGCGCGCGGGCTCGGTCCGGGCGGAGAGGCGGGGCCGGGCGCGATCGGATCGGGCGGCGTGGCGGGCCGCGGAGCGCGCTCCAGCGCGCTCGGCTCGGGGCGCGGCCGGCTGCTCGACAACGACCCGCTCGATCGCCGGCGCAACCTCTACATGCGGCAGGTCATGGCCAAGCTGCACCCGCTCTGGGCTGACGCGTTCCCCAAATGGGCTGCGGGTGAGGGGCTCCAGGGGACCGTGATCGTGACGTTCGTGATCCGCGCGGACGGGACGGTGGAGAGCGCGTCGGTGACGCGGCCGAGCGGCATCCCCGAGTTCGACGAGAACTGCCGGCGCGCGGTGCTGCGCGGCGCGCCGTACCCGCCGGTGCCGCCCGAGCTCGGCGAGAGCTTTCGGTGGTCGATGCCGTTCGAGGCGAGGAACCCCGCCGTCCTGCCGAAGCACCCCGCCCGCGATCGATGAGTCGATGCGATCGATGCGATCGATGCGATCGATGCGATCGATGAGCCCGACGCCCCGACCGACGCGTGTCGACGGCGGGCTCGCAAGGGCAAGACATCGCTTGACAGGCTGGGAACGGGGCGGTACTAGTCCGCCCTCACTTTTGCCGAAGTAGCTCAGCTGGCCAGAGCAGGCGTTTCATACGCGCCGGGTCGGGGGTTCGAGTCCCTCCTTCGGCACCAGCAATGGTGACAGTCGGCCGCTGGCCTCCCTGACCTCAGGGCCAGCGTTTGCGACGAACTCCTCAAGGTCGGACGTGGACGAGGGATCCTTCCTCGCTGCTGCTGTGCACGGCGTGCCAGCCGTCGGGGAGCGCCGGTTCGGCCCACAGGAAGATGCGCCGCGCATCGACGGGCGTCAGCGCGATGTCGTGGAAGCCTTGCGCTTCGCCGACCCCGGCGCCCCAGTACATGCCGGTGATCGCGTGGCCCGGCGCGAAGTCCATCACCCAGGGGGCGTCGGCGACGTCGAAGCTGTCGGCCACCTCGCGCGGGTCGATGTTGCGCGTCACGTGCTTGCTCCGCACGCGGAACGTGCCGCGCGCCGTGGACGCGCTCGATGCGGGATCGCGGAGCTGATCGCGTCCGGAAGAGATCAGCGTGGCGTAGATCGGCTTCTGCCCCTCGTAAGCCGTCAGGGTCTGGTTGGCCAGGCTGACATCGAGCCAGCGCTGCGAGCCCTTGGCGAACTCGGGGAGCTTGGCGCGCCGCACGATGACGACGAGATCCTGAGAGCGCAGCCAGAAGCCGTCGCGCGCCTCCTCGAAGCGGACGCCGGCCACCGTCCTGAACTTGCCCGTGAGCGGCACGCCCGTGTGCCGCTCGAGCTCGTCCTCGTCGGGAGTCGCCTTGCCGCGGCCGATCGACCACGTGTTGACGTCGTGGCGATGCACGAACGCCACGGGCAGCCCGACCTTCTCGACGTCGAGGCCGTGCCACGGCGAGCCGAGCGCGGCCTGCAGCCGATCGGTCGGGATGAGCCGACCGTCCGGCGTCACGCCGAGCCTGCGGCCGTCGCTCTCTCCCGCCGTGAAGGTGCGGGTGATCGCGACCCCGCTGCCCTTGCGCAGCGCCACCGTCTTCATCGCGGAGCGCAGATCGACGGGCGCGCCGTCCTTCGCGCCGAGCTCGATGCCGAGCGCGGCGAGGGATGGGAGCGGCGCGATCGCGTCGGCGAGCGGGAAGAGGAAGTATCCGGCCTCGGTCCTCCGCCCGTCCTCGCCGACGCCGTCTCGCTGCGGCAGCAGCACCGGCGGTCCGGTGGCGACGCCGCGCTCATCCAGCGGGACGTCGTTGGCCGACGCGCCGAGCTGCGTGTCGCTGCGCTGGACGCGCTCGAGATGGCGCTCGAGATCCGGCTCGGCGTGCCGCAGCTCCTCGCTGCTCGGCACCCCGAAGTACGCCGGGGTTCCCTGGGTCCGCGCGCGCCCGTAGCGGTAGGGGAGGGGTCGCGACAGATCGGGCGGCGCCGGCAGCACCGCGACCGCGTCGGTGTGCAGCGTCGCGCCGTCGCCCGCGCAGACGAAGCCGCGGGGGCGGATGGCGTACCACCCTCCGCTGCACCCCGCGCGTCCGTACGGCTCCGCGGACCGCACGACGGCGGCGCCGGGATAGAGCTCTCCGAGCCTGCGCGCGCCTGACTGCGGGCGCGCGAGCACGGGCGTCCCCGCGCGGAGCGCGATCAGCTTGGGCCCGTCCGCGGGCAGCGCGACGACCTCGAGCTCGCCGCCGTCGCCCGCTTCGTCCTTCGACAGCTCCACCGATGCGCCTGCCGCCTTGCAACCGGACATGGCCAGCACGACGACCAGGCCTGCGAGCCCGTCGAGAAGACGCGGCCGGGCACCGCCCCCGGAGCGTCGTGGCGCGCGGGTCAGCGGCGCCCGGAGGTCCGGAGGCGAGACCGGCCGGGAGAGCTCCGTCGGCAGGGAAGCGAGCGGCATCGGCCGACGCATGCCCGACTTGCGCGCCATGGGCCAAGTTCCAGGGCGCCGCCTGCGTGCGTGCGCGACATGCGCATCGCCCGCGCGCGTGCCGCCCGGCCGCTGGCGCCGTTCGAGCGACGACGCCATGAGATGCGCGTGCGCCTCCGCCCCGCGTTGGTGGTCCTCCTGCTCGCGCCCTATGCCGTGGTTTTCTATGCATTCCTGGCGCTGCGCCGCGCCACCGCGTCGTTCCGACCGCGGCACCCGTGGCGCACGTGGGTGAGCCCGAACCTCCTGATCGGCGGATTTCTCCTCCCCGGCGACGTCGCCGAGCTCCGCCGCCTCGAGGTCCGCGCGGTGATCAACGTGTCGCGCGAGCTCTACGATCCGGTGCTCGCCCTGCGCGCGGCGGGGGTCGAGTACCTGCGCATCCCCTGCTGGGACATGTGCGCCCCCACGATCGAGGAGGCCGCGCGCGGCGTGGCGTTCCTCGAGCGCCATCTCGGCGCTGGCCATCGCGTCCACGTCCACTGCGCGAGCGGCGTCGGGCGGAGCGTCACGCTCGCGCTCTGCTACCTCGCCACGCGTGGTGGCCTCGAGATCGGCGAGGCGATCGCCTTGCTCGAGCGGCAGCGCCCGCGCGTCGCGCTGCGCCGGGTGCAGCGCGAGTTCGTCGAGCGGTACGTCGCCTGGCACCGCGCGCAACCGGAGGCCAGCGAGCGCGCGTCGCCGCCCGCGATCACCTCCTGCGCAGCAGGGACCTCAGGCTGAAGAGCCCGAGCGCGGGCGCCGCGAGCGCGAAGCCCCCGCCGCATCCCGCGAGGACGAGCGCGGCGCCCCACGGCGTGGCGACGAGCGCCTCCGGCAGCGCGGCCCTCAGCGCCACGCCGCAGCCGACCGAGACCGCCGTGAGCGCGGCGACGCGGCCGATCCGGACCTGATCCAGCCCGAGCCCGCCGATCTCGCGCCGCAAGCGGAGCGCGAGGGCGATCGCCTCGACCCACCCCGCGACGACGGCGCCGAGCACCACGCCGAGCACGTCGAGCCGCTGCATCAGGAGGAGCGCGACGACGGTGCTGACGACCACGCGATAGAGCGCGTAGCGCGCCGGCGTCCTCGTGTCCCCCAGCGCGAACGAGGCGGTGATCAGCACGCGCCCCGCGGCGTTCCCGAGCAGCGCGAGCCCGTAGGCGCACACGAGCGGCTCGACCCGCGCGGTCGACGCCCGATCGAACGTCCCGGTCTGCAGCAGCAGCGTGATGAGCTCCCGCCCGAGCACCATGAACACGGCCGTCGCCGGCACGGTCAGCACGGTGATCCGCGCGAGCGACGCTCCGAGGCGGCGCGCCAGCGCCTCGTTGCGCCGCGCGACGTCCGCCTCGGCCGTGTCGCGCGCCATCTCGGGCAGCGCCACCGCGGCCTCCCCGGTGCCGAGGATGCTCATCGGCAACAGGTAGATCGTCTGCGCGTAGTTGAATGCCGCGTTCGCGCCGGCGCCGAGGAAGCTCACGAGGAGCGTGTCGACGAGCCCGGAGACCTGGATGATCCCGCGGCCGAGCAGCGCGGCGGGCAGCTTCTCGCCCGCCTCCCGGACGCTCGGGTCGCGCGTGTCTAGGCGCGGCTTCAGCCCGCCGAGCAGCGAGCGCGCCGAGGGGAGCAGCAGCGCGAGCTGCAGCGCGGCGCCGGCGAGCGCGCTCCACGCGAGCGCCTCGGCGAGCGGCTCCCCGCGCATCCCGAGCCACGCCCCGCACACGAGCAGCCCCGCGATCTGGGCGGCGCTCCACGCGACGGGCGCGGCGTAGGGGAGGAAGAACCGCCGGTGCGCGTTCAGCACGCCGAGCCCCCACGCCGACAGCACGAGCAGGCCAGTCATCGGGAAGATGATCCGGACGATCCGCGTCGTGCTCGCGAGCTTGTCCTCGTCGAAGCCTGCCGCGACCAGGAAGGACAGCCACGGCGCCGCGATCACGCCGACGATCGACGCGGCCGCGGCGGCGACGAGCAGGAGCCCGAGCGCGGAGAGCGCAAAGTGCGCCGCGCGGCGCGCGTTGTCGGCCGCCCGGAGGCGCGCATAGACCGGGATGAACGTCGCCGAGAGCGTCCCCTCGCCGAGGAGGTTCTGGGTGATGTTCCCCGCGCGGAACGCCGCGGCGAGCACGTCGGCGAGCTCGGATGTGCCGAAGAAGTGCGCTGTCACCCGCTGGCGGATCAGCCCGACGAGCCGCGAGAGGATGATCCCCGCGGTGACCATCGCCGACGACCGCGCCGCGCCCGGCGCCGCCTCCTGTCCAGCGGCCGGCCGGCGCGCGCCGGTCGCCGCGGGGGCGCCCGGGGCCGCGCTCGCCGGCGCGGTCCCTGCCTGCGTGGCGGCGGGCGGATCGAGGTCGGGCGGCACGGCGGCGCTTCTATCAGACCTCCCGCCCCCGTGCGACCTCGGCGCCGGCTGGCCGGCGAGTCAGTCCCTGAGCCTCGCGGCGCCGATCCGCTCCGCGTGCGCCAGCACCCGCCGCGCGATGTCCGGACCCTCGCTCCGGCGATCCAGGTGCCGCGGGATGAGCCCACGCTCCGCGGCCTCCCACAGCTCCGGCTGGGAGATCCCGGTCTCGGTCCGCGAGCGCAGCTGCGACAGGGAGATCTCGACCGTGGGCAGGAGGATCGGGTCCTGAGGATCGCGGAGGAGCGCCGGGTCGATGCAGCACGACAGATCGTTCGCCCCGCCGGAGCGCGCGTTCAGCGTGGGGATATCGAAGCGCGCCTCCAGCGTGCGGATCACCGACGCGTGGTCGAGCACGGTGCTCACCGCGCAGCCTCTCCGGACGAACGGGCCCGCGACGATCGACGGGACCCGGAACCCGAGCTGGGAGAACAGCGGATCGTCGTCCGTCGCCGTGGGCGGCGCGACGTGGTCAAAGAAGCCTCCGTGCTCGTCGTAGGTGATCACGAAGAGGCACTGACCCCACTGCGGGCTCCTCGCGAGCGCGTTGTAGATGCTGGCGATGAGCACCTGCCCGAGCTGCACGTCGTGGTCGGGGTGATCGTCGTTCGCGGTGGCGCCGAAGAACTGGGGATCGATGACGGAGAACGCGGGGAGGAGCCCCGCGGCCGCGTCCTCGAAGAAGCGCTCGATCCCGGAGACGCCCTTGAACTTGAAGTACGCCCCCGAGCACCACGGCACGTCATGGTAGTAGTTCCTGCTCGAGATCCCCGCGTCGCTCAGCAGCTCGAACACGCTCGTGAAGCCGGTGACCGGCACGTTCCTGGAGACGCCCCTCGACGTGGCGCCGTGCAGGAAGAAGCGGTTGGGCCAGGTCGGTCCGAGCACCGAGCAGAACCAGCGCTCGCAGATCGCCGACGCGTCGGCGAGCGCGTAGAGGATCGGCAGGTGCTCTCGCACGTGGTAGCCCATCACGTCGCGCTGATCCGGCCCTGCGTGGGCGGCGACGAACCCGTCGTTCATCCCTTGATTCCACTGCGCGTGGGCCGCTTCCCAGCTGTGCGGCGGGTCGACGGGCGTGAAGTTGTCGAGCTGGAAGGGCGAGATCCGCGCGCCGTCCGGCGCTCGGTTCGACTCGTTCCCTGTCAGGCCGTCGATCCGCCTGCCCTCCTTCAGCCGCAGCGAGCCGAGGTAGTGGTCGAACGAGCGGTTCTCCATACAGAGGACGACGATGGTGCTGATGGGCGCGAGCAGCTCTGCGGGGCTCAGGCCTCCCGTGTCGGCGCAGCGATCCGCAGGAACGCCGCCTACGCCGCCCGCTCCCGCCTGTCCCGAGCCGCCCGTTCCCCCTGCGCCGCCGGATCCGTCGCTTCCGCCCGAGCTATCCGTGCTCGAACCGACGTTCCCGAGCATCGTCGCGCTCTCCGTGGCGGTGCATCCGAAGGTCGCGGCGCCGACCGCTGCGCCGAGCCCTGTCAGCACATGGCGTCGAGTCAGCGGCTCACGCGGCAGTACATTCTGTTTTTTCATCACACACAGGATCCCCAGGAACGCGGGGCCGAGGAAGGACTTTTGGTCTGCCCTCGATTCAACAATGCCCCGCGCGTACCCCTGAGTAACCGCCGAGCAACCGCCGCGTGACCCACGTGACCTTTCGTGCACACCCGCACGACTGCCCACGTAACCAAGAAAACCTTTCTTTTCGCGAGGTCAACACGGTGATATGGGTAGAAACGCGGGGGCCGACGTTTGCACTCTGTCCACTTCCGATGAGCTCGAATCCGCTCCCACCTACGCCCGCCGGGATACATACCGTCGAGAACGGCCGGTCGATGAGGCCGCTGAGACCGCTCCGGCTTTGCATCGTGGACATGAACAATGGCCACGTGAACCAGGCGATGCGCTGCCTGCGCGGGCTTGCCGCAACGTTCTTCGAGCGTGTCCAGGGGCACAATCCGGGCGTATTTTGCGAGGTTGTCGAGGCGTCTCCCCGGGACACCAACACACCCATCCCTACGGACTGTGATCTGTACCTCTCCTCGGGGGGCCCCGGCTCTCCGTTCGATGGAGAGGGTGAGCCGTGGACGCTCGACTTCGCGCGCCTGCTGGACGGCGTGGTCGAGTCGGCGGTCCAGGGGGGCGCGGAGCGGCGAGCGCTCTTCGCGATCTGCTATTCGTTCGAGCTCGTCGTCCATCACTACCGGCTGGCCGACGTCGTGCCGCGCGCCGATCGCAAGTTCGGGGTCATGCCTATCTACACGACCCCGGTCGGCCAGCAGCACCCGTTGCTGTCTCCGTTCGGCGATCGTCTCTTCGCCTTCGAGCACCGCAACTGGGAAGCGGTGAACCTCGACGAGCGCCGCCTGGGCTCCCTCGGGGGCCAGCTCCTCGCCCGCGAGAGCCGTGACGGGATCTCCAAGGGCCGGGCGATTCTCGGGCTGCAGGTCGCGCCGGGGGTCGAGGCGGTCCAGTTCCATCCGGAAGCGGATCGCGCCGGCGTCATGAGCTGGCTCGCGCGTCCTGAGCAGGCGGCCGCCTTCAAGGCGACCTATGGCGAGGTCACCTACCACGCGATGCTGCGCACCCTGGACGATCGAAGGCGGCTCGCGCGCACCTACGCGCTCGTGATCCCAGGTTGGCTCGGTCGCTGCTTCAACGAGATCGCCGGCCCTCGTGGCTACGCGGAGCTCCCGCCGATCGAGGACATCCCGTGCTCACGCTTCGACGCGCACTGCCGCGCCGAAGATCCGGCCACGCCCTCCGCGCGACCCCCCGGCTCTGGCGAGCATGCCGCGCGCGGCGCCTGAGCAGAGCATCGAGGCGGCCTGCACAGGGGAGCTGCCCGAGGCGGCACGCTGCTGAAACGAACGAGAAAGAAGGCGGCGGCAAAGGGGAGCGAGGCGCGAGCGACGGGACACGGGAGTGGGGAGAGTGGGAGAGGGGAGAGACCGGGGCGAGATAGAGGTGGAGCGCGGTGTGGCCGGGTGAGCCGCTGGCCGCGCTGGCCGCGGACGAGCCGACGAACGACTGCTCGCGCCTTGCGCGCTGGCCTACCTGCGGCTTATGGTCACAGGATAAAGGATGAGCGCGAGCAGGGTTCGCGGGCCAGCATCCGGTGCCGGGGGTTCCTCGGGCACGCACTGAGAGAGAACGCATGAATCACTCGCGTCCGGCCGCTCCGAGGAGTCTACCTTCGCCGGACGTCCGTGAGCCGGGCGCGCCCGAGGAGGGGCATCGCGGCGACGCGTCGCCGGCGGAGACCGCGGTCGCACAGCCATTCGCGCCGACCGAGGATCCTGACGCACAGGAGGCCCAGCCCGATTCGCAGCTGGGCGTGACGGATCCGATCGCCATGTCGCAGGTCCGTGACGCGCTGAAGCAGCTGAGCCGCGAGCGCGGGACCGAGCCGCACGTGCTGCTCATCATCTACCACCGGCACGGCGCCGAGACGGTGCGGCTGACCGACGGGGTCGGGGTCGTCGTGGGTCGCGATCCGAGCGCCGACGTCGCGATCCCCGAGCGCAGCCTGTCGCGGCGCCACGCGCGCTTCACGTTCCAGAGCGGCGACGTGCTCATCGAGGATCTCGGCTCGACGAACGGCACCTTTCTGAGCGGGCAGCGCGTGGAGCAGGGCACCCTGAAGCCCGGCGACGAGGTGGTGCTCGGGGAGATCACGGCGTCGTTGCGCGTCATCGCGAGCGCCGAGCTGCCGGTGCTCAACCTCGACGCGCTGGACGGGCGCCGCGGCGCCCTGGAACGGAGAGAGCTGCCGAACGTCGACAACCTGATGGGCGGGCCGACGCCGGCGGGCGGCGTGCGCGCGGTCAACGACGAGGGGCTCGTGATGCGCAGCCCCGCGATGCGGCCGGTGCTCGAGACCGCCATGCGCCTCGCGCGCTCGTCCGCACCCGTGCTGCTCCAGGGCGAGTCGGGGACCGGCAAGGACGTGCTCGCGCGTCTGATCCACGAGGCCGGCCCGCGCCACAGGAAGCACATGGTCCGCGTCGGTTGCAGCGGCGTGCCCGCGCAGCTCCTGGAGAGCACGCTCTTCGGCCACGAGGCCGACGCCTTCCCGGGCGCCACCCAGGCGCAGGAGGGCGTCTTCGAGACGTGCGCGGGCGGCACCGTGGTGCTCGACGAGGTGGGCGATCTCCCGCCTTCCTCCCAGGCCGCGCTGCTGCGCCTCCTCGATACCGGTCGCATGAGCCGCATCGGATCGACCAGCGAGATCGAGGTGGACGTGCGGATCGTCGCGACCACGTACCGCGATCTCGAGGCGATGTGCGATGCGGGCACGTTCCGCTCGGACCTGCTCTACCGGCTCAACGCGGTGCCGCTGCGTATCCCTCCGCTCTGCGAGCGGCGCGAGGACATCGGGCCGCTGGCACAGCGCTTCCTCCGGCAGGCGAACGAAGCGCACCGGCGCAACGTGCGCTCGCTCGATCCGGAGACGCTCGCGCTGCTGGAGCAGTATCCCTGGCCCGGCAACGTGCGCGAGCTGCGCAGCGCCATCGAGCGCGCCGTCGTCATCGCGAGGGGAAACGTCATCACTGCGCTCGACCTGCCGGAGAGCATCAACGCCCTCGCGGCGCGCAAGCGCTCCACGCCGCCGCCGCCGGACCGGCCTTTCGTCGAGATCGCGCCGCCCAGCTCCGCGCCGATGATCGGGCTCAAGGCGCAGATGGACCGCCTGGAGGCCGAGATCATCCTCGAGGCCCTCCGCGCGACCAACGGCAACCTGGCGATGGCGGCGCGGCGGCTCAGGATGCCGCTGCGCACGCTCCAGGAGAAGATCGCCAGCCAGGGCCTGAAGCGCTCCGATTACCGGGACGGCCCGCCCTCGCGGTCGAAGTAGGACTCGAACGGGCGGAGCGCCGGCGGCTCAGCCTTCGTCCTCCAGCACCGCCAGGGCGGCGTTGCGCCCGCAGGCGCCGTGGACCCCGGCGCCGGGGTGCGCATAGGACGAGCCCAGGTAGAGGCCGCGGACCGGCGTTCGGTAGCGGAAGTAGGGGAACACCGGCCGGAAGAAGAGCTGATGCCGGATGTCGGCCGAGCCGCCGCCGAGATCGCCGCCGATGAGGTTTGCGTCCATCGCCTCCAGGTCGTCCGGCGCCCAGATCTTCCGGGCGAGGATCCGCTGCCGGAAGCCGGGGGCGAGCTCCTCGATCCGCGCCTCGATGCGGTCGGCGAAGCGCTCGCGCGAGGACGCCCAGCCGCCGTCGATGGAGGAGGGGACGCGCGAGTAGGCCCACAGGGTGTGGCGCCCGGCCGGCGCGCGGGTCGGATCGGCCAGCGACTGCTGCCCGATCACGAGGTACGGGTGCTCGGGGAGCGCGCCGGCGCGCACCTGCCGCGTGAACTCGGCGAGATCGTCGAGGCTGTCGCCCGCGTGCACGACCGCGGCGCGCGCGGCGTCCTCGTGGGACCACGGCGCCGGGCCGTCGAGCGCCCAGTCCATCTTGAAGGTGCCGAACCCCTGGCGGAACCGGCGCATGGCGCGCTGGACCCGGGCGGGGACGAGCTCTGCCGCGAGCAGGCGGAGGTAGAGCGTCGGCGCCGCGACGTCGGCGACGATCGCGCGGCGCGCGCGGATCTCCTCCCCGTCCGCGAGCCGGACCGCGGCCGCCCGTCCCTGCCTGGCGATGATCTGCTCGACCCGGGCGCCGCAGCGGAGGCTGCCGCCGCGCTCCTCGACGCGCCGGAGCAGGGCGCGCGTGATCGCGCCGGCGCCGCCCTCGGGCACCGCGAAGCCGCCGCTCGAGGCGAGCAGGGTGAGCATGAAGCCGACGATCGCGCCGCACGGATCCTCCGGGCCCACGTCGGTGTGGAGGGCGAGGCCGGGGATCACCCGCCGGGCCGCCTCGGTCCGGAAGGTGCGCGTCGAGAAGCCGCGGCCGCTCGAGAGGGCCACCTGCGCGAGGCGGAGCAGGTTGAGGGGCCCGAAGCGGAGCAGCGCCCCGAGGGCCGGCGGCGTGGCCAGGAGCGCGTTCAGCAGCCGCTCGCGTGTGGCCGCGTGCCAGCCGGCGATCCGGCGCCACGCGGGGCCGTCCTCGCCGAGCGACCTCGCCGTCGCGTCGACGTCCCGCGCGATCGAGGCGCAGGTCCCATCGGGCGCCGGGTGAGCGCTGTCGATCGGCGCGTGCCGCCAGACGAGGCCGGCCCCCGGCAGGTCGAGCGGCAGCAGCGCGGGGCTCGTCTGCCCGAAGGGGAAGAACGCCGCGCCGAGATCGTGGTGAAACCCCGGGAGCGTCACCTCGCGCGTCCGCACGGCGCCGCCCGGCTCCTGCTCGGCCTCGAGCACGAGCACCGAGAAGCCCGCGCGGGCGAGGTACGCCGCCGCGGCGAGGCCGTTCGGTCCCGCGCCCACCACGATCGCATCAGGGTCTCCGCTCTGCATCGTCGTCTGCGGCTCCTCAGCCCGCGAGCTGCGCGCTCGGCATGTTGCGGTTCGAGGCGATCGCCTGGCCATTGCGCCCCACGACGAGCACGCCGACGGCGATCACGTCCGGGAACATCGCGACGCCGCGCTGCGCGGCCCGGGCGGGCGCGACGCCGTCGGCGAGCCAGTCATAGACCGTTCGCGCGAGGAGGCGTCGCGCGATCTCCTCGCCGACCCCGGTCGCCGCCACCGCCCCGTGCGGGCCGGCGTAGATCCCCGCGCCCATCAGCGGCACGTCCCCGACGCGGCCGCGGAGCGAGTAGGTCGACCCACCCGTCGACGCCGCGGCGGCGAAGCGGCCGTGCGTGTCGCGCACGACGGCCCCGACCGTGTCGCACTCGACCGGATCGGCGTCGAAGTTCCAGAACCGCGTCGCCGTGAGCGCGTGGAACCGCGCCGCGTCGTTCGTGTAGTCGCTGTCTCCCCCGTCGCCGCGCAGCGCCGCGAGGGCGCGACCGTGCCTCTCGCGCGCCGCCTCGGTGACCGGATCGTGGTCGGCGAACCCGAGCCGGCGCGCGAACGCGGTCGCGCCGGCGCCGGCGATGATCAGGTGGGGCGTCTCCATCACCTTCGCCGCGACCAGGACGGGGTTCTTCACCCGCTCGACGCACGCGACGGCGCCGAACCGTCCATCGCTCGCCATCACGGCCGCATCCATCTCGATCGTCCGCCCGTCGAGGCGGAGGTTCGAGCCCGTCCCGGCGTTGAAGCGCGGGTCGTCTTCGAGGCGGGCGGTCGCCGCGATCGCCGCCGCGAGCGCCTCTCCGCCCGCGTCCAGCGCGCCGAGCGCCTCGTCGGCGGCCCTGGCGCAGCTGTCCGTGCCGTTCTGCGGCGCGGCCACCCCGCCGTGCGTGAGGATGACGTATTTCACGTCGTTCTCCTGCGCGTACCATGGCCACGCGCCGCCGCGAAGCCGGCCGGACGCGCAGCGGCCAGGACGGGGAGCCGTCGAGCGGGGAGCGCGGGGCCATCGAGCGGGGAGGCCGCGCGGCTCCCGGGCAGGGCCGCTGCGCTCGACACCCTGCCGCGCTCCTGATACGTCGCGCGCTCAGCCCGGAGCGGGGCCGGTGCCAGCTGACCGCCCGCTGCGGGGAGAGCGCGGCCAGGTCGAAGGCCGCCTGCGAAGCCGCCGAGCGAGGAGAGCAGAGACCGTGGCCAAGAACGAAGCGCCGAAGACCGCCATCACGCCCACGCGCAACGAGGACTACCCGGAGTGGTACCAGCAGGTCGTGCGCGCGGCCGACCTCGCCGAGAGCTCCCCGGTCCGCGGCTGCATGGTCATCAAGCCGTGGGGCTACGCGATCTGGGAGAACATCCAGCGCGAGCTCGACAGCATGTTCAAGGCGACCGGGCACAAGAACGCCTATTTCCCGCTGTTCATCCCGAAGTCGTTCCTCGAGAAGGAAGCGGAGCACGTCGAGGGGTTCGCGAAGGAGTGCGCGGTGGTCACCCACCACCGGCTCGTGCCCGGCCCCGGCGGCGGGCTCATCCCCGACCCCCAGGCCCGGCTGGAGGAGCCGCTCATCGTGCGCCCCACGTCCGAGACGATCATCGGCGCCTCGTTCGCGAGCTGGGTCCAGAGCTACCGGGATCTGCCGCTGCTCATCAACCAGTGGGCGAACGTCGTGCGGTGGGAGCTGCGGACGCGCCTGTTCCTGCGGACGTCGGAGTTCCTCTGGCAGGAAGGGCACACCGCGCACGCGAGTGAGGCCGAGGCGCGCGAGGAGACGCTGCGCATGCTCGGCGTCTACGCGACGTTCGCGCGCGACTTCATGGCGATGCCCGTCCTCGAGGGCCCGAAGACGGCGGGCGAGCGCTTCCCCGGCGCGGTCGACACCTACGCGATCGAGGCGATGATGCAGGATCGCAAGGCCCTGCAGGCCGGGACGAGCCACTTCCTGGGGCAGAACTTCGCCAGGGCGAGCGGCATCAAGTTCCAGACCAAGGCGGAGACCGAAGAGTACGCCTGGACGACGTCCTGGGGCGTGTCGACGCGCCTCGTCGGCGGCCTGATCATGACCCACAGCGACGACGACGGCCTGGTGCTCCCGCCGCGCCTCGCGCCCGCGCACGTCGTGATCCTGCCGGTTTACCGGGGCGACGACACGCGCGCCAAGGTCGACGAGTACATCGATGGGCTCGCGAAGGAGCTCCGGGCGCAGCGCTTCGGTGAGCGGCGTGTCGAGGTCGAGATCGATCGGCGCGACATCCGCGGCGGCGACAAGCAGTGGGAGTGGGTGAAGAAGGGCGTCCCCGTCCGGATCGAGGTCGGGCCGCGCGACGTTGACGGCGGTGTGGCCATGGTCATGCGCAGGGACCGCTCGCCGAAGGACAAGTCGAGCATGGCGCGCGCAGAGCTCACGGGGCGCATCACCGAGATCCTCGCCGACATCCAGGCGACGCTCTATGGGCGCGCGCTCGCGATGCGCGACGCGAACACGCATGTGATCAACAGCCGCGCCGATTTCGACGCGTTCTTCGCGTCGAAGGAGGGCAAGGAGTCGCAGGGCGGGTTCGCGCTGGCGCACTGGTCCGGCGATCCGGAGATCGAGACGGCGGTGAAGGACGCGCACAAGGTGACCATCCGCTGCATCCCGACAGGCGGGTTCGAAGGCGCGCCATGGGCCGACGCGGTGACCGGCGAAGGGACGTGCATCTTCACCGGCAAGCCCAGCCCGCGGCGCGTGGTGTTCGCGAAATCGTACTGAGCCGAGGCGCCCGCCGGCTCACCGGGCAGCCGCCGGTTCACCGGGCGCGCGCGGCGTCGCCGGCGCGCCCGGCGCCTCGCCGGAGAGGACGCCGCGCGCCCCCTCGGAGCAGCGGCGCCTCAACGGCCGAGCGCGGGGAGCACGTGCTCTGCCAGGATCGCGGGGAGAAGCCGCAGCTGCGCGCAGTGTCCGCCGGGGCCCGCTCCGGCGTAACCGCGCACGTAGAGGCTGCCGCCGTCGTACATCCGGGTGAGCCGCAGCGCGTCTCCCGCCTCGTCGTCGCCGAGGCTCGGTGCTCCGGGCGGCGCGCCGTCGCCGCTGGAGGTCACCGCGATGGGGCTCGCTCCGAGCTCGCGCAGCAGGAAGGTGGCCACCTCTTTCGTGGACGCGTAGCCGCTCGTCGGGATCTCGGTGTGCGTCAGGTAGAAGACGGGCGCGCCGCGCGCGGCGGCGTTCGCCAGGGCCACGTAAGGGGCAAGCTGGCCCTGCACGAGCGACGTCTGCCCAGGCATGTAGGAGCCATAGAGGGAGTCGAGCAGGATCAAGGCGTCGACGTGGCGGCTCCCGCGCTCGACGACCCTGCCGATCGCGCCCGACCCGGCGCTCCAGGACGACAGCACCAGGCGGCGTGCGCGCGCGCCCGCGATCCCGGCCGCAGCTCCGACCTCGCGGTCGATGGCCTGGAGCAGCGCGTCCCAGCCGCCGCCTTCGAGGGCGCGCGCGTAGGCGCTCGATCGGGTCCCCAGATCGACCCCGGCGATGACGAGCTCCAGGTCCCTGGGAGCCAGCACCTTTCGGATCGCCTCGGCGCCGTGAAAATGGACGAGCAGATCGTAGCCGCCGTCCGTCGAGATCGCGCGTGCCGGCGGGACGAGGAGCCTGCCCACCGGGAGGGGGCGCCAGCGCTCGTAGCCGCCGAAGCCGTGGTCGGCGAAGTCGCACCCCGCCTGCGCTTCGCGCTCGTCGAGCGCCATGTGCTCGGGCTCGCCACCCCTGGGCAGCGGCGACGGCTCCGCGGACGCGCTCGACGGCGCCGGGACCGGCGAGGCGCTGGGCTCCCGGCTCCGGCGCAACAGCAGGACGCTGCCCATGACGCCCAGGCTCGCTGCCAGGAGGAGCGCGTCGCGGAGCTGCCGCGTCCTGCGGCCGCTCAAGACCCGGGAGTGGTCACGGTCGGCACCCACTGCGTCGAGGGAGGCTTGCCCGGGGTTGGTTTGCGCATTCCCCCTGCGCGATGGGCAGGAGGAGCTCGTCATGCCCGAGCTCCTTTCCCGGCAACAGCTGCGGTTGGGGGATCATGACGCCGCGGCGCGCTCCTGGCCGAAATGCCGGGGCATCGGAGAGCTCGATCAAGTCTAGCATCCGGGCCCTGTAGGCGCGCTCTGTGGCGCTGCTTACGTGGGTGCGGCTCGGGAGGTGTCCTCGCCGCGCCGGGAGATCACGCGCCGGGCGGGACCGACTGTCCCCACAGCTGCTGGTAGATCTCGCTGAGCTTCTGGTGGGTCTCGGCCGTGAAGCCGTTGACTCCCTGATGGGGCCAAACGAAGCCGTCGCCCATGGCCTGATTGCACGAGAAGGAGATGAGCAGGTCGACCGGCGTGGGGTTGTTCGGCCGAATCATGGAAATGCCCAGGCCCGGGTAGAAGCAGTTGCCGCGGTCCGCGGTGAAGCTGCCCTCATCGCCGAAGATGTCGAGGATCTGGTCCTTGAGCTCCTCATCGCTGTCGCCGGTCGTGAGCTGACGCTGCTGGAGGATGACGAAGTTCTTGAAGCGGGGCTGAGCGGGGAGCACCGGTGTGCTCGCCGTCTGACCAGGGATGAGGTTGGGCGGGATCAGGCCGGGGAGCGCCTGCTGCAGCCCCTGGAGAGCGGCCTGGCCCATCTGCTGGAGCTCGGGCGGGATCCCCGGAATGAGGGTGGGGGCCTGGGTCGTCGTGGGCGTGGGGGCCAGCTCCTGCCCCTGGAGGCGGAGCACCGTGATCTGCGCCTTGTCCATCTCGTCGAACGGCGCGGAGCGGGCCGCGCAGCCGAAGACGAGGGGGGCGAGCAAGACGATGCCTGCGAATGTACGGGTGGTGAGGTTCATGTTCACTTTGACGGTCATCTAGCACGGCTATGCGCCGGAAGGTGAACAGCGACCGCACACGGAAGGCCCTCGCGCGGGTCCACCCCCGGGGGGGTCACATGGTGCTCGCGCCGAACTCGTAGAGCGCCCGGATCTCGATCAGGCGCGCCGTGATGTCGGCGCGCGCCACCGTGGCGATCCGCTGCGTGCCCACCGCCTCGACGCAGAACGAGGCCGTCGCCGTCGCGTGGAGCATGCCGCGTCGGAGCGCGAGCGGCGTGATCTCCGGCTGGCAAGCGAGGTAACCGATGAGCCCGCCTGCGAAGGCGTCGCCGGCCCCCGTCGGATCGACGACGTCCTCCAGCGGGAAGCCGGGCGCCGCGAACACGCCGTCCTCGTCGAAGAGCAGCGCGCCATGTTCGCCGCGCTTGATGATCAGCCGGCGCGGACCGCGGGACAGGATCTCCTTCGCGGCGCGCCGGATGTTGTACTTGCCCGAGAGCTGGCGCGCTTCCTCGTCGTTGACCACGAGCGTGTCGATGCGGCGCAGCATCGCCGCGACCGCCTTCGGCTCCCCCTCGATCCAGAAATTCATGGTGTCAGCGAGGACGAAGCGCGGCGAGCGGACCTGCTCGAGCACGTCGAGCTGGAGCGCGGGGTGAATGTTGCCGAGCAGGACGAAGGGCGTGTCGCGGTAGGCCTCCGGCAGCTTCGGCGCGAACGACGCGAACACGTTGAGCTGCGTGTCGAGCGTCGTGCGATGGATGAGATCGACGTCGTAGCGCCCGGCCCAGCGGAACGTCTTCCCCGCAGCGCGCTCGACGCCCTCGACGGCGATGCCCCGGGCGCGCATCGCCGCGAGCGTCTCCTCGGGGAAGTCGTCGCCGACCACGGCGACCGTGCGCACCGGAGCGAAGCACGACGCGGCGAACGACGAGTAGGTGGCCGAGCCACCCACGACGTTCCTTGCGCTGCCGGAGGGGAGCTCGAGGTCGTCGAAGGCCATCGAGCCAATGATGAGGATCGCGGAGGAGGTCGTCACAGAAGCCTCTTAGTCAGGTTGGCGCGCAGCCGCTAGCTGCGCGGTTCGTTTCAGCGACACCGTCGCCGCGCCCGTGTGGCCGGGCGAGGCGATGCCGGCCCGCTGCTCGCTGCCACGGAGAGGGCGCGGCGCCAGCCTTCGCCGGGGAGCACGCTCACTCCGCCTTCTGCCGAGGGCCGATGAGCCACTCGAGCCGCGCCTGTGCGTCGGGCGAGGTCGCGCCGGCCGAGGTCATGATGGATTTCTGCAGCACGTGGCGGGCCGGGCTCTGCGACACGTCGGGGAGGCTGTGGGCGAGGGCCTTCGCGACGTCCCGCGCGTGCACGATGTTGCGGTTCAACACGGCGATGACCGCCTCGACGCTCACCGCCTCCTCGGTCACGCGCCAGCAGTCGAAGTCGGTCGTGAGCGCGAGCGTGGCGTAGGGGAGCTCTGCCTCGCGCGCGAGCTTCGCCTCGGGCAGGTTGGTCATCCCGATGACGTGCGCGCCGAAGGACCGGAACATGTGGCTCTCGGCCCGCGTCGAGAACTGCGGGCCCTCGATGCAGACGTAGGTGCCGCCGCGGTGGACGCGCGCGGCGGTGGAGCGCGCGGCGTCGTGGACGGCGCTCGCCATGAACGGGCACACCGGATCGGCGAACGGCACGTGGGCGACCACACCGTCGTCGAAGAACGTCGAGGTCCGGCGCTTCGTGAAATCGATGAACTGGTCGACGACGACGAGGTCGCCGGGCTCGATCTCCTCGCGCAGCGAGCCAACGGCGCTCACGCTGAGCACGTGCGTTGCGCCGAGCATCTTCAGCGCGCAGATGTTCGCGCGGTAGTTGATCGTCGAAGGGGAGAAGCGGTGTCCGCGCCCGTGGCGCGGCAGGAAGAGGACGGTCGCGTCGCCGCCCTTGACCTGGCCCCGGAGCACGACGTCGCTCGGCAGACCGAAGGGCGTGGACACCGAGACCTCCTCGACGTCCTCCAGCCACCCCATCTCGTAGAGCCCGCTGCCGCCGATGACGGCGAGCACGTCGTGCGTCGCGCTGGTGCTCATCGCTCGAACCTCCTCTCCGCGAGCAACCGCTCGCAGAGCGACGCGCGCCGCTGGCGGCGGCACCGCTCGGCGAAGACGAGCGACCTCAGCTGCTCGTACGCGCGGTTGATCTCGTCGTTCACGATCACGTAGTCGAAGAAGCCGTAGTGCTCGATCTCCCCCTTCGCGTTGCGGAGGCGCCGGAGCGTCGTCTGCTCGTCCTCGGTGCCGCGGCCGCGCAGGCGCCGCTCGAGCTCGGCGAGCGACGGGGGCAGGATGAACACGGCGACCGCCTCGGGCAGGCTCGCCTTGATCTGCCTCGCGCCCTGGTGGTCGATGTCGAAGAGGACGCCGCGCGCCGTGGCGCGGGCGATCTCGATCTCCTTCAGGCTCGTCCCGTAGAGGTGATCGTGCACGCGGGCCCACTCGGCGAACGCGCCGATGCGGATCATCTGCTCGAACGTGCTCGGGTCGACGAAATGGTACTCGCGGCCGTCGACCTCGTTCGGGCGCGGGCGCCGCGTCGTGTGAGAGACCGAGAAGCGCAGGTCGGGGAACTCGCTGCGCAGCCTCCCGCAGAGCGTCGTCTTCCCGGCGCCGGACGGGGACGACACGATGAGGAGGAGGAAGTCGTCACTGAGTGCTTCGGTCGACATGCTCTCCTGTCACTCGATGTTCTGGACCTGCTCCCGCAGGCGTTCGAGCTCCACCTTCATCGCCACGACGTGATGGGAGATGGCGGCGTCCTGCGCCTTGGAGCCCAGCGTGTTCGCCTCGCGTACCATCTCCTGAAGCAGGAAGTCGAGCCTCCTTCCGCAGGGGTCGCCGCCCGGCGCCGCGAGCGCGCCGCCGAACTGGTCGAGGTGGCTCCGGAGGCGGGTGACCTCCTCGGTGATGTCGCTGCGCTCGGCGAGCAACATCACCTCCGCCTCCATCCGCGTCGCCTCGAAGCCAGCCTCGACCCCCTGGAGCAGGCGCTCGACGCGCTCGCGCAGGCGCCGCCGGAGCGCCTCGCGCGCGTCGTCGGCGCGCGCTACGACCTCCGAGGCGAGCGCGCGGAGCGTCGCCACGCGCCCGCGCATGTCGCAGGCGAGCGTCTCGCCCTCGCGGTGACACATGCCCTCCATCGCGTCGATCGCGCGCTCGATCGCGACCTTGAGCGCGGCGCGGACGGCGGCGATCTCGTGGCCGCCGGCGGGCGCGAAGAGGTCCGGCACGGCGCAGAGCAGCGAGAGCGGCACGTCGGCGCCCGGCGCGAGCTCGTCGCGGAGCTCGGCGAGCGCGAGGAACGCCGCGCGCGCCTTCGACTTATCGAGCGTGCTCGGGGCCAGCACAGCCCCCTCGGTGCGCACGATGATCTCGATGCGGCCCCGGCGCAGCCGCTCGCGCGCCACCTGCTCGGCGAACATTGTCAGATCGACGAGCTCACGCGGGAGCCGCGCGCGCACATCCAGGAAGCGCTGGTTCACCGAGCGGATCTCGGCGACCACGCGCCCTTCGGTGAGCGAAGCGTCACCGAGCCCGAAGCCGGTCATGCTCCGCACGAGCCGCCCCGCTCTACCTAGCTCGCCTGAGGCCCGGTGTCCGAGGCCGCCTGGGCCTTGGGCAGCGGAACCTTGCCACAGGTGACCGTGGCCGACGCGGCCGCGGGGCCCTTCTCACGGAGCGTCCGCAGGTACGTGACGGTGGGGGCGATGCCGTCCTCCCAGCGCACGCGGGGCTCGTACCCGATGAGCTCGGACGCGCGCGAGATGTCGGCGAGCGAGTGGCGGATGTCCCCCGCGCGGGCCGGGAGGTGCTCGATGGCGACGTCTCGCCCGAGGGCCCGCGAGATCTCCTTGCAGAGCTCGTTCAGCCCGATCCGGCGACCGCCGGCGATGTTGATGATCTCGCCCCTGAACTTCTTCGGCGACGTCGCGCCGAGCAGGTTCGCGGAGACGGTGTTCTCGATGAAGCAGAAGTCGCGCGTCTGCTCCCCGTCGCCGAAGATCGGGATCGGCCGGTTCTGCAAGGCGGCGTCGACGAACCGCGGGATCGCCGCGGCGTAGGCGCCGTCCGGCGTCTGGTTCGGCCCGAAGACGTTGAAGTAGCGCAGGCTCAGCGTCTCCAGGCCGTAGATGCCCGCGAAGACCTTCATGTAGTGCTCGCAGGCGAGCTTCGTGACCGCGTACGGCGACAGCGGCATCGGCTCCATGCCCTCGTGCTTCGGGAGGACGGGCGTCTCGCCGTACGCGCTGGAGGACGCGGCGAAGATCACGCGGCGCACGCCCTGCCGGCGCGCGACGTCGAGCACCGTGACCGTGCCGCCGACGTTGACGGCGTTCGACTCGACCGGCGTCTCCACGCTGCGCGGGACCGAGCCGAGCGCGGCCTGGTGGAGGATGACCTCGACCCCCTTTGCCGCCGCCGCGACCGCCGCCGCCTCCCGGATGTCCCCGGTGATGCGCTCGATCAGCGACTGGTGCGGGAGCCCGTCGAGGTTCTCCCACCGGCCCGTCGCGAGGTTATCGAGGACGCGGACCCGCTCCCCGGCGGCGGTCAGCGCCGCGACGAGGTTGCTTCCGATGAACCCGGCACCGCCGGTGACCAAGTAGCGAGGCGTGGACATGTGCGTGCTCCCCAGCGGGCGCCTACTTCTTCTTGAAAAGGTTGTCGAGCTTGGAGCGCGAATCCGCGATGCGCTTCGAGTTATCTTCCGGTACGCCGTTCTTGAACGTGAAGAAAGTACAATAGTTCGCGCTTTCCCGATCCGGGATGTACTCGGCGATGTGCTCTTTGCACTGATTATGCGCGGCCGGGTCCCAGTTCTCGCAGTTCTTGCAGCAGTGGAGGTCGACACCGCAATGGGGGCAGGTGTCCGCGCGCTGGAGCTTCACCTCGAAGATGAGCTCGTTCTTGCATTTATGACAGAAGTGCCGCTTCGCCTCGACCTTGGGAATCCAGCTCATGATGTCCTCCGGTACCACGACGGAGCCCGATCTGGCAGGCGGAACGTTCCACACGGGGAATGGTCGCAGGCAGTGCGCTCCTGTCCTACAGAAGCATTCCTGTGGAACGGGCGCCGCGGCGCGGTTCGGGCGAGGTCTCGCTGGATCCGACGGACGTCAGGGGCGGCCTGCTCGCTCTGCGGCGAGCTCGTCCGCCTGGCGCCGGCGGCTACAGCAGCCCCTTGCGACGCTGGATCTCGCCCATGACCCGCTGGTACTCGACCTCCCAGGTGCGGGAGCCTTCCTGCACGTGGCGGAGCTTGCCGCGCACCTCGGTGTCGAGCGCCTCGTCCATCTCGAGGTACTTCCGCAGGATGGGCCTCATCCGGCGCCGCAGGTCGTGGTCCTCGACGAACACCTCCCCGACGTTGTTCGAGTGCATCAGCATCTCGAGCAGCTGGTCGAGGAGATAATCCATCGTTTCCTCGCCGATCTTGATCCCCTTCTGCTCCGCGGCCAGGCGCTTGACCCGGTTGAACTCGCCCTGGGGCAGCCCGCGTGCCTGAAGGATCTCTTTCGCCCGCTCGGTCGCTTCCCGCTCGGCGTGCAGGTAGCTCGTGAATACCGACTCGACGTCGAGCGCGACCTCTTTTTTCGACTCGACTTCGATGTCACGGTTGTCCACGAGCGCGCGGACGATTTCTTCTGTGAGAGGAGTAATTTTGCCGCTAAAGAGGCGCATCCAACGTCCGTAGCTGGAGGAGCGGTCGAACTGGCTCCCCCGTGCAGGGGTTCATTCACGGGGCGTGCCCGGCTCAAACCGAAAGGTACGGGCCGCGTCTCCGAGATGTCAACGCAAGTGGGAGGTTCCGGCACAAGTCGGCGCCCCCCGGCCGGCGGGGCCCTCAGGGAACAGCAGGACCGCGACACCGCAAACCGCAGGAGCAGCCGCGATGATGATGGGTAAGGATGCGATGGCACGGAGCGTCAGGGTCCAGCCTGGCGCACTCGGGAATGACGGCGGACTCGACCTAGACTCGCGCAAGCGACGGGTGGTCCGGCGTGGGGCGATCGGCAATGCGGCATCCCCGGCCACGCAGGCGGCGCTGGCCGACGGGGGGACGATTCAACGCGTCGCGAAAGGGCGTCACCTCGTGACGCAGGGCGACGCATCGACCGCCCTCGCGATGCTCAGCCTCGGCCGGGTCCGGCTGGTGCGAGGGATGAGCGACGGGCGCAGCCTGTCGCTCGGTTACAGAGGGGCCGGCGACGTGCTCGGCGAGGCCGCGCTCGGGGGCGTCACGGCCCACCGGGAGAGCGCGATCGCCACCGAGGACGTCGAGGCGCTCATCATCCCCCTGACGACGGTGCGCAACCTGATGGCGAGCGACGCCAACTTCGCCGCCGCGATCGTGACAACGCTGGTCGAGCGCCACACGGACACCGAGGAGCGCCTGGCCTCGATGCTCTTCCGCAACGTGGAGGCCCGCCTCTGTGAGTTCCTGCTCAAGGCCGCGACGCGCTGGGGCATCCCCGATCCGCGCGGGGTGCTCATCTCCGCGCCATTCACCCATCAGGAGATGGCGAGCATGATCGGCTCCACGCGCGAGACCGTCACGCTCACCCTCGGCGATCTCCGCCGCAAGGGGGTGATCGAGATCGATCGCCGCCGGATCGTCGTCCTCGATCGCGATGCGCTGAAGGGCCGCATCTGAGCTCGCTCGCACGGCGGCGTCGCTGAGGGACTGCGCGTCTCCTCCTCCACGCACGCCCGTCACTGCCCTGGCTGCTCGCTCGGCGGCTCCTGCTTCGACAGCCCGACTGCTCCCGGCCTCCCGGCGGCGTCCGCCTCCCTGCTCCAAGCGCTGCTTCCTCCAGGGACCCCCCATCCAGAGATCCTGCGGGCCTCTCCCAGCTCTCCGCTGGGCTCTCGCAGCTCCATCCCGCGCCACGTGCCGCGACGACGTCGCGGTCACGCCTGCGGCCAGCGCCTCGCGCGATCGGCTCCGCGTACGATCGCGCCTCGCGCGATCGGCGCATGGTGCGATCCGCGCGCCGTTGCGCACCGCGCGCGCCGATGGCCCTGTCGATCCGGAGCGTGATCCGCGCCCGCGCTGCGGCGCGCCTAGCGGTCGCGCTTGGGCCCGCCGCTCACCGGGTCGCGGGTGGAGCGCACGCCGAGCTTGAGCCTGCGCATGACCGCGTGCTTCTGCCGCTCTTTGTACCTGGCGTGGCTCGCCTCGCCGATCTCGTTCGCCGCCTCGGTCTCGCGGTCGATCAGCTGGAACTCGCAGAGGACGAAGATGATCGGGCCGAGCGCCCAGGCCGCGGGCGGCGCCATGTCGAGGATCTCGGCGGGGAGGCGCACCGGCAGATCGACGACGAAGTGGATCACGCGGTAGCTCCGATCGCTGAAGCTGTTGTCGCCCGCTGTCAGCCCGTCGTCGACGTCCGTCTGCAGCGCCTCGAGCATCGGCTGGAGGAACGGCCGCGCCTCGCAGTAGCTCCGGAACCGCAGGATCGTGTTCGTGCTCTCGCCGGGCACGACGTAGTTGAACGGGAACAGGCGCTCGGAGAGATAGAGAAGGACGGGCAGCAGATCGTCCACGCTGCGGCAGACGATGCGGAAGCGGAGCTTGTCGTAGATGGCCGCCGCGGTCGTGTCCGTCTTTGACAGCAGCTTCGTGTAGAGCGAGTCCTTGTTCTTCCGCCCGCCGATGAACTCGGTGATGGGGAAGCCCGCCGCGAGCATGCCGCCGATCACCCGGTACACCTTCTCCTCGACGAGGTGGAAGACGTCCTGGTCCGACATCGGGATCGAGAAGAGGAGCTCGCGCCCGGCCAGGTGATGGATGATGTGCATCGCCTTGAGGATCGTGCAGGCGCAGAGCTGGCGGTGGCCCTTGCCCGAGGCGAGCATCAGGATCTCCTCCACCGACGCGCGCGCGACAGGGCTCGGGATCGGGAACTCGAAGTGGCGACGCAGGAACGCGATCGCCTCGTTCTTGACGCTCTCGAGGTGGGCGCGATCCCCCGGCTCGTCGGGGCGGAACTCCTGCGCGAGCAGGAGTTCGCGCGCGTCCTGCGCGCTCTGAAGGTTGAGCCTCCGCCAGTCGATGACCGATTCACCGCGCAGGATGAGGTGCACGGACTCCAGGTCCATGAGCGTGAACTCTTCAAGCCGCTTGAGCCGGCCGACGGAGGCGTCGTGCGTCATGACCTCACGCCCCCCGAGCGTAAGCGCCGGCGCGGTCGAGCGCTCGGGAAAGCGTCGCGTCGACGCGCGGCAGGCGGCAATTGGGCGAGAAAGTCAGGAGACAGGGGCGTTCGGCGGGGCAGGGCGAGAGCTCGGAGTACGGCCGAGCGAAAGGGTCCCGAGGAAAATGCCGATCGTCAATGCCACGACGGTGGCGTGGCCGAGGTACGCGCCACTGCAACCAATGGCGGCGAACGGGGCGAGCGCAGCCAGATACCACGGGGTGATCCTCATCGGTTCTCCTTCTCCGCCTCCAGCGGCACTGTAAAGGCCGCATGGTCGCTCGCTCCGGGAGGGCACCACGATGTGTCACGGTTGTCCCGGTCAGAGCGTGTAAGTGGTTGTAGGATAAGGTGCCACGCCCTGCTGCTGCGGGCCAAGAAGTAGCGGTTCCGGGGTGAACGCATCAAGGGAATTCGTTCTCATATTCCATTCCCATCCGAACCGCCGCCGTGCCTTACGCGAAAAACTGAACAAAAACAAATGCTTGTCGCGGAAGTTGAAGCTTTTGCATCAAGGGCTGCGCGCGGCCCGCTGGACGCGAAGTGGTGCCTCAGGGACACGCTTCCAACTCACGGCAGTGCCTGGCTTGTCAGTTTCCGGGAGTCAACGGTCTCGTGCACCCGCCGACAGCGGCCGGCGAGGGGGCGGATCGCCGGTCCTCCGCAGGCTGTCGCGCGCTTCAGGAGGGCGCTGTTCAGCGCACGAAGAGCGTGATCCGGGAGGTGTCCGCCAACGTGACGGTCCGGCTCACGACGTCGTGCCCGCGCTTCCGGCCGACGGCGATCTCGACATGGTAGAGGCCGTCCGGAAGCGACACCTTGGTGAGGACCGTTCTCGGCGCCGTCCCCTCGGCGAACTGCCACGAGCTGTCGATGATCGGCGCGGCGTCGGTCGCAGGCTGACCCGAAGAAGGATCCGTCCAGGTCACCTCGAGCCGCACGACCGTCGCCGCGTCGTCCAGCCGCAGCTCGACCTCGCGTTCCTCGGGTAGGTTCTTGAAAAGGATGCTCCCCGCGAACAGCGCACCCAGGACAAGGATCGCCGGAGCGAGCCGCCGGACCCAGGGCGGGCGCCCCTCCGGCGCGTCCGGCCGTTCTTCCGGCGCGTCCGGCCGTTCTTCCGGCGCCTGATCGAGATCCTCCTGCGAGGGCGAGCTCATCGGGGTTCAGCGCGCTTTGCCGGTGCGGATCCGCTTCACCAGGCCGTCGATCACCTGCTGCGGCAGGTCGAAGGCGGGCATCTTGTTCTTGCCCTTCCGGATCACGTCGGCCACCTGGGCGTCGGTCACCCGCTCCTGCCACGCCGCGTCGGTGAGGTCCGGGGCGCGGACCATCGGACCTTGCGGGCCATCGCCGCGGCCGGCCCTGCCGTGACAGCTGGAGCAGTTCCGCTGCCAGGCGAGCTCGATCAGCCCCGGGTCGGTCTCGTTCGAGGCGACCGGCCGCGCGGCGACCTTGCCGCCCTGCCCCTCGTTGGGGCTCGGCGGATCGTGATCGGCCGGCGTCCACTCGCGGACGTCGCCCGTCCCGGGGTCGCAGCCGAAGAGGCCGAGCGAAAGGACGGCCGTGAAGAGGAGGCGGCCCAGGGGCTTGTCGTGGCGTCTCCGCATGTCGTGGAGGAGTACGGATAGTGAAGATGGTGGGGGAGGCAAGCAAAGAAGGACAACAAGACGACGTCCGCCGCCGGCGCGCCCGGAGGGACGCGGCGCGGCGGCGAGCGGGGCTCCGCCATCAGCTGTCAGCTGTCAGCCCGCCGAGCGCACCTCGGACGCGCGCCGCGGGGAGCGCGGCGCGCCATCCGGAGCGCGCCCGGGCGGAGCGCCGTCACTTGCAGGCATCGCCGGCGACCTTGCCGCCGCCGTCCACGGGCTGCTTGTCGACCGCCTTGCCCTCGATGGCCGCGATGAAGAACCCGGTGCGGCGGTTCTGGGCCTTGCCGTCGGGCGTGTTGTTGTCGGCGATCGGCTTGCTCTCGCCGAAGCCGACCGCCATGAAGCGCTTGCAGTCGTGGCCCTTCGCGACGAGCCAGCGGGCGACCGACATCGAGCGCTTCTCGGACAGCGTCTGGTTCGCGGCGTCCTCGCCGTCGGAGTCGGTGTGGCCCTCGACGCGGAGCAGGGTGACGTCCTTCCGCTGCTTCAGGAAGTCGTCGACGATGTTGAGGACCTCGTCGCTCTCGGGCAGGAGCTTGTCGCTGTTCGTCTCGAAGACCACCGGGCCGGGCAGCTCGACCTGGTTGCCCTTGAGCTTGAAGGTCATCTTGAAGCGCGGGCGGGGCTTCTTCTCCTCCTTCGGCTCGGGCGCCGGCTCCGGCGGGGGCGGGGGCGGGGGCTCGGCCACCGGCTCCTTGCCGGTGTTGAACGAGGCGCTGGCCGTGCAACCCGCCGTCGCGGCGGCAGTGCCAACCATCATCACGGCGCACAGAACGGAAGCGACGTATCTACGCATGGGACGTTGTTCTCCTCTGAGGGACACGAGCCACAGCTCGCGTCGGCAACCCGCCGGGGCTGACGCCCTGGGACGGCAGCTCGCCATGAATCTTCACTGCCATCGGGTATTTGCGTGGTGGACGCTCGAAGCGATGCCGACTTCTAGCGAAAAGTCGGGACAAACGAAACCAGGAAGAGGGCGTCTCTCGGACCCCACGAGCGGGCGGACCGAGAGAGCACGCCGCCGAGGTCTCCCTCGTCTGAGCGCGCACCCTGGACGGGCGGGGTCGCTTCTAGAGACGCTCGCGGGGCGCGCGACGGCTCAACGGCGAGCACGATCTTCGCGCAGGGCGCGGTCAGGCTGAGCTGGCTGCACGTCGCAGGCTGTGTGGAGCTCTGGCGAGAGGGCACCCGGGAGGCGCCCGCGGAGCCCTGAACGAGGGCTCGCCGCGATGGCCGCAGGCGGAGGGGAGCCGCGCCGCGCTCAGCCTTCGTCCGCGGGAGCCGTCTCGCACGGCGCGCCGGTCGTCTCGGCCGGGGGGGCGATCTCGCCCAGCTGGACCTCCTTCGCCGTGAACCCGATGCCGATGGAGATGGCATCGCAGTCCTGGCTCGGGTCCTGGCTACCATCCTTCATGATGTCCGAGGCGTGACGGACCGAGTCGAGGATCGTCTCCAGCGCGGTGCCCTCGCAGACGCCCGGCTGGACAGCGCCGATGACGCCGCGCAGCTCCTCGACGAGGACAGCCGTCTCGAGCACGCCCGCGAGGGTGCCTTTGACCACCGACTTGTGATCGGACGCGAGGTCCATCGCGATCCTCAGGTTGCGGATCGTGAGGCCGATGGTGGTCCCCGAGATCGTCAGGTTCAGCTTGAAGGCGACCTGCGACTCCGGGCCCGAAACCCACGTGTCGTCGACGACGTAGCTCTCCGGGAACACGATCTTGGCGCTCTCGACGTCCTGAGCGTCATCGAGCAGCTCCGGAACGACGGGCCACGCATCGCTGCCATCCCAGGTGGGCGCCGCGCCCAGCGTGGCGCCGCCGTAGAGCTTCGCGGTGAGCGGGTTGTACGACGACTGCGCGCCGAGCCCGTCGACCTTCAGGATCACCGTGAAATCACCGTTGGCGATGGCGTCGGTGACCCTCGTCGAGGGGTCGCTCAGGAGAGTCCCAATGAGGCCGACGAGCTTGCTTCCGAAGGAGTTGTCGATCCCGTCGAGCCCGTCCGGATAGACATCGGAAGGGCTGGCGTTGTCGACCGGCCTGCACAGGTCCTCCGAGAGGGTGCTGGACACCTTGCCGTCGATGTTGAAGCCGTACTGCTTCCAGCTGCCAGCCGCCTTCTTCCCGTCGCGATCGGTGTCGCCGAGGAAGAGGCGGTCGATCGCGAACGCGACCCCCGCGCCGTCGCCGGCCTGCGCCGGGCCCGGCCCGGGGGGCTGGCCGCGGTCGACGTCCTGGTCTTGTTCGGCAGGCGGCGCCGCAGGATCGGAGCCACAACCGGCCACGGACAGGAGCGCCGTCGCCAAATAGACCGCGACGGCGATACGGGAATGACGCATCATCGACCTCACTTTCTGGAAACCCCACCCCAAATCAGGCAAGTGCTCTCAAACGGGCGCATAGGCTAGCGCCGGCTCGAGCGCCTCATCAAGGGCGATCCCCGCTGCGCAATGCGCTATATGTGAGCTCGCCGGCAAGCGACGGTTGGTCGTCCAATTGCCTTCGGATTCCGTTCTCCCTGATTACCTATCTTTCCCGACTCGCACGACGATGAGAAGCCACCTGGAAGCCCGCTGTGACCGCTGAGTTCATCCACCTCCACGTGCACTCGCAGTACTCGCTCCTCGACGGCGCGCTGCGCATCAAGGACCTGGCCGCGCGCGCCAAGTCGCTGGGAATGCGCGCCGTCGCCCTGACGGACCACGGGAACATGTTCGGGGCGATTCAGCACTACAAGGCCTGCAAGGAGCAGGGCATCGGCGCGATCGTCGGCTGCGAGGTGAACGTGGCGCGCAGCTGGGGCGCGGCCGCGGGGCAGGTGTCGCGCTCGGGCGTGGACGAGACGCCCGTCGATCACCTCGTGCTGCTCGCGGCGTCCGAGGAGGGCTACAAGAACCTCGTCCGCATCGTGTCCAAGGGGCACGTCGATCCCGCGAGCGGGCTCGCGCCGAGCGTGCGGCTCGACATGGTGGCGCAGCACAGCGCGGGGCTCATCGGCCTGACCGGCTGCATGGGCGGCGTGGTCGCCCAGCGGATCCTGGAGCAGGGCGAGGAGGAGGGGCGCGAGGCGCTCAGCCGGCTCCGGGACTGCTTCGAGCCGGGGAGCCTCTACGTCGAGCTGCAGGACCACGGGCTCGTCGAGCAGTCGGTGCTCAACGGCATCCTGGCGCGCGCGGCGGGCAACCTGGGACTGCCGCTCGTCGCGACGAACGACGCCCACTTCGGCGCGCGCGAGGACGGCGAGGGGCAGCTCTACCTGTCGTGCATCGCGGCGAACCGCACGTTCGCCGAGGCGAGCGACGCGCACCACGGCAGCTTCGAGATGTTCCTGAAGCCCGCCGACGAGATGTCGCACCTCTTCCGCGACTACCCGGAGGCGGTCCGCTCGACGCTCGAGATCGCCGAGCGGTGCTCGGCGCTCAAGCTCAAGCTCGGCAAGCCGATGCTGCCGACGTTCCCGCTGCCGAGCGGGTTCGCCGACACGGGGTCGTACTTCCGGCACGTGGCGCACGAGGGGCTCACGAAGCGGCTCGCCCAGATCGCGCGCTCGGGCCGGAAGGTGGACGAGGCCGTCTACCGGACGCGGCTCGACATCGAGCTCGGCGTCATCGTGCAGATGGATTTCCCGGGCTACTTCCTCATCGTCTGGGATTTCATCAAGTACGCCAAGGACCACGGCATCCCGGTCGGGCCGGGCCGCGGGTCGGGCGCGGGCTCGCTCGTGGCCTATGCCATGGAGATCACCGATCTCGATCCGCTCCCGTACAACCTGCTGTTCGAGCGCTTCCTGAACCCGGAGCGCGTCAGCATGCCCGACTTCGACGTCGACTTCTGCATGGACCGGCGCGACGAGGTCATCTCGTACGTCACAAAGAAGTACAGCAAGGAGGCCGACAAGCCGTCCGTCGGGCAGATCGCGACGTTCCACGAGCTCAAGGCGCGGAGCGTGATCAAGGACGTCGCCCGGGCGATGGCGTTCCCGGCGATCGAGGCGCAGAAGATCGCGAGCCTCATCCCGCAGAAGTCGCCAGGGATCATGTACACGATCCCCGAGGCGCTCGAGATCGAGCCGAAGCTCAAGGCGCTCAGGGAGAGCGACCCCACGGTCGCGGAGCTCCTGAAGCAGGCGCAGAAGCTCGAGGGCCTGACGCGGCACGCGGGCATGCACGCCGCCGGCGTCGTGATCAGCGAGGGGCCGCTCTGGGACCACGTCCCGTGCTTCAAGAACGGCGAGCAGCTCGTCACCCAGTACTACAAGGACGACGCCGAGCTGGCCGGGCTCGTCAAGTTCGACTTCCTCGGGCTGAAGACGCTCACCGTCATCGACATCGCCGTGCGGCTCGTGAACGCGCGACCGGACGTCGCCGCGAGGGAGGGCGCGCGCTTCGACGTGAGCGCGGTGCCGCTCGACGACACCGCCACCTACGCGCTCCTCCAGTCGGGCGAGACCACCGGGGTGTTCCAGCTCGAGTCGAGCGGCATGCAGCAGCTCTTCAAGGACCTGAAGCCGGACGCCTTCGAGGACATCGTCGCCGCCGTGGCGCTCTACCGGCCCGGGCCGCTCGGCACCGGCATGGTGAAGGACTTCGTCGACTGCAAGCACGGCCGCAAGCCGATCGAGAAGATGCACGCGCTCGTCGACGAGCTCCTCAAGCCGACGTACGGCGTCATCGTCTATCAGGAGCAGGTCATGCAGATCGCGCAGCAGCTCGCGGGCTACACGCTCGGCGGCGCCGATCTGCTCCGGCGCGCCATGGGCAAGAAGAAGCCCGAGGAGATGGCGAAGCAGAAGGCGACGTTCGTCGACGGCGCGCTCAACAACGGGGTCAAGGCGGAGGACGCCGAGCGCATCTTCGGGCTCCTCGAGTACTTCGCGGGATACGGCTTCAACAAGAGCCACTCGGCCGCGTACGCGCTGCTCACTTACCAGACGGCCTACCTGAAGGCGCATTACCCGGTCGAGTTCCTCTGCGCGCTGATGACCGCCGACCGCGACAAGATCGAGAAGGTCGTGCGGATCATCGCGGAGGGGCGCGCGTGGGGGGTCGATATCCTGCCGCCCGAGATCAACGAGTCGAAGATGGACTTCACCGTCGTCTACAGCGCAACGCCGGGGACGAGCGGCAAGCGCGTGACCGGAACCCGGCGCGGAGGCTCGCGGGTGAAGGATCCGTACGACCCGAAGATCCGCTTCGGAATGGGGGCGATCCGCGGCGTCGGCGAGTCGGCGCTCGAGGCGATCCTCGAGGCGCGGGAGGCGGGCGGCGCGTTCTCGGATCTGTTCGACTTTGCCGAGCGCGTCGATCCGCGGCGGGTCAACAAGGGGGTGTTCGAGGCGCTCGTGCAGTGCGGCGCGTTCGACGCGAGCCTCCAGGCGCGGGGCATCTCACGGGCGCGGGCGTTCGCCGGCATCGACAGGGCGCTGGAGCGCTCGCGCTCCGCGAGCAAGGAGCGGAACAGCGCGCAGATCGGCCTGTTCGCGGCGGTCGCGTCCAAGAGCGACGTGAGGCTGGACGATTACCCCATGGCCGAGGACTGGGATCTGCGCGAGACCCTCTCGCGCGAGAAGCAGTCGCTCGGTTTCTACGTCTCGGGGCACCCGCTCGATCGGTACGGCGTGGATCTGAACCGCTTCGACGTGACCGCGGTGAGCGCGCTGGCCGGCATGGATCCCTGGTCCAGGGTGCGCGTCGGCGGGATGGTCGAGGGCTACCGCGAGCGCATCTTCAAGGGGGGCGGCGGCAAGATCGCGTTCTTCGTGCTCGAGGACACGGCGGGCCGGGTCGAGGTCAAGGTGCGCGAGAAGCAGATCGAGGCCTACAGCGAGCTCCTGAACCGGGGAGAGCCGGTCTTGATCTCGGGGAAGGTCAGCTTCCCCATGGTGGAAGAGGGCGCCGAGGAGACCGAGTCCGCGCCGCGCGAGCCGACCCTCCTGCTCGACGAGGTGCAGCCGCTCTCCGACGCGATCCTCGCGCAGACGCGGAGCGTGGCGATCACGCTGAAGTCGCGCAGCGCGAGGCGCGAGCACATCGATCGGCTCGGCGCGCTCCTGCGGGCGAGCCCGGGTGTGTGCCCGGTGCAGCTCGTGATCCAGCTCGACGACGGGGCGGAGGCGGTGCTGTCGCTGGGGCGCGATCTCCGCGTCGAGCCGAACGACGCCATGCTCGGGCGGCTCGAGAAGCTGTTCGGCGAGAAGGTGGCCGAGCTCAGGTAGGCGGCTCGCCCGCGCCCGCGTGCTCGGCCGCCTTCACGAGGGCGCCGAGCTTCGCCTCGGCGTCGCCGCGGTCGCCCTGGTGCTTGAGCAGGACGCCGAGCGTGTCGCGGGCGACCTCCTGGGTGATCGCGCGCTTGCCGAGCAGGAGCAGCGCGCGGGTCCAGTCGATCGTCTCGCTGATGGCGGGGGACTTCCGCAGATCCATGGCCCGTAAGGCGCCGACGAACGCGACGATCTGCGCGGCGAGGCGGGATTCGATGCCCGGGATGGCGACCTTCAGGATGGCGACCTCGCGCGACGGCGGCGGGTAGTCCAGGAACGCGTGCAGGCAGCGGCGGCGCAGGGCCTCGGTCATCTCGCGCGTCGCGTTCGTCGTGAGCAGGACGAGCGGCGGGCGCGCGGCGCGGATCGTGCCGAGCTCGGGGATCGTGACCTGCATGTCGGAGAGCACCTCCAGCATGAACGCCTCGAACTCCGGGTCCGCGCGGTCGACCTCGTCGATGAGGAGGACGACGGGAGCGGGGCTCCGCAGCGCCGCGAGGAGCGGGCGCGCGATCAGGAAGTGCTCGCTGAAGAACGACGCCTCGCTCCCCGCGATCGCCCGCGCGGCGGCGGCGAGGCTCGTCGCGCCGACGATCTCCTTCGCGACCGCGTCGCGCAGGAGCTGCGTGTAGAGCATCTGCTTCGCGTAGTCCCACTCGTACAGCGCCTTCGCCTCGTCGAGGCCCTCGTAGCACTGGAGCCGGATGAGCCCGCGGCCGAGCGCCTCGGCCGCGGCGCGGGCGAGATCGGTCTTGCCGACGCCCGCCGGTCCTTCGAGCAGCAGCGGCCGCTCCATCCGGAGGGCGAGCCAGAGCGCGAGCGAGGTCGCTGGATCGGAGATGTAGCGGGCCGCCGAGAGGCGCGCGTCGAGCGCGTCCGCGGTGGCAGGGATGTCGTCGCGGGCGCTCGGATCGCCGGGCGCGCCGCCGTCGTGATCCGGGGGGGGCGTCACGGCGGGACGGTAGCACGCCGCGCGGCCCCTCCGGATGACGCGGCGCCAGAGGCCGGCCGTGGCCCCCCTCTCGGTGCTGGGTTAGAGATCGCGACGATGACCGAAGAGCAACGCTCGCTCGTGCGCATCGACGCGACTGGCACGGCTCACCCCGTCGACCTGGACGCCAGCAAGCACCTGCGCGCGCGGCAGGGGGTGTTCCAGCTGCTGCCGGCGCCCGACCACCTCGTCGTGATGCGCCACGTGGGGGAGGAGGCGCCGCGCGACGCGGGGACCGGCGCCGCGCTCCGGCTCGCCGGGCAGATCACGGGGCCGGGCGCGCTCTGCGATGTCGTGTCGCTCATCGGGCAGGCGGCGTGGTGCGGCGAGCTCATCGTGATCGACGGCGGGGAGAGCCGGTCCCTGTTCTTCGAGCCCGGCCACGCCGTCGCCGCGCGCTCGACCGTCGAGGGCGAGCGCATCGGCGAGGTGCTCTACCGCTACGGCGCGCTCTCGCGCGCGCAGGTCGAGCAGACGCTCGCCGCCGCTGCGCCGGACGTGCGCTTCGGCGAGGCCGCGGTGAAGCTCGGCTTCGTGCCCCGGGAGCGGCTGTACCAGCTGCTCAGCACGCAGGCGGAGGAGATCGCCTACCGGGTGCTCCTCGCGGGCGAGGGGATGTTCTACTTCCTCGCGGGCTTCGACGAGGAGCAGATCCCGACGCGCCACAACCTCCCGGTCCACGCGCTGCTCCTGGAGGCGGTGCGCCGCATGGACGAGATGCGCTACTTCCGCGAGCGGATCCCGTCGGACCAGCACGTTCCCGCGCGCGTCTCGGATCGCGGCCCGGCGCCGGAGGAGCTCCGCGCGGTGTACGACGCCGTCGACGGCGAGCGCTCGGTGGCGGAGGTGGCGCGCGCGATCGGGCAGGGAGAGTTCGAGACCACCCGGGCGCTCTTCCAGCTGGCGCAGTCCGGACGGGTGGTGATGCGCGCGCCGGGGCCGACGGGCGCCGCCGCCGGCATCGCGCTCTTCAACGAGGCGATCGCGTCGATCCTCTCCGCCGCCGACGGGATCCAGCGGGGCGACGAGGTGCGCTGGCAGCTCGCCGCGTTCGTCGATGGCGCGGGCCTCTACGACGCTCTCTTCCGCGGGGCGGGGCCGGCAGCGGACGGGACGTTCGAGCCCGCGAGGATGATCGAGAACGCGACGATCCTCGCCGGCCCCGAGCAGGCCGAGGCGAGGCTCTCGCAGTGGCTACACGAGTACATCTCGTTCGCCATGTTCGTCGCGGAGCCGTGCCTGCGCCTCTCGCCCGAGGGCATCCCGCTCTCGAGGCGCAGCGACAACCAGCCCCCGCTGTCGAAGCGCGTCGCCGCGCTGGTGGGCCCGCTCGCGCCCAGGTAGCCGCCGACGGCGGCTGTACGGGACTAGCCGCGCGGCTCGGCGAGGATCTCCGCGGCCAGGAGATCGAGCCGCGGCGCCGCGCGATCGGGGCAGGGGAGGTCGGCCTCGCCCCGGAGCGGGCACAGCTCGCAGCGGCGTCGATCCAGGATCAGCCCCGCCCGCATGCCCGCGGCGCGCGCGGCCGCCACGTCGCTCGGCGCGTCGCCGATCATCCAGCTCGCGGCGACGTCGAGATCGAGATCGCGCGCGAGCCCCGTGAGCATGCCCGGCTTCGGTTTCCTGCAGTCGCAGGGGCCGATCAGCGCCGGATCGCCGCCCGGGCCGCCCTCGGGGTGGTGCGGGCACACCGCGAGCGCCGCGATCGCGACGCCCGCCGCGCGCAGGCCGTCGACGAGCGCGCGGTTCGTGCGCTCGATCGCCCCCCACGGGACCTGGCCCTTCGCCGCCCCCGGCTGGTTTGTCGCGATCGCCAGCAAGAACCCCGCGTCCGCGAGGCGCCGCAGGCCCTCGAGCGCGCCGGGGAGGAGGCGGAGCTGGTCCGGGTGGAACGCCGTCACGACGACGCCGAGCTCGGGATCGCGCACCACGTCGATGAGGGTGCCGTCGCGGTCGAGCACGACCCCGCGCCTCGCCACGCGGCGCTCAGCTCTCGGCCACGAGCTGCAGGAGCCGCTCGCAGATCAGGTGGTGGTAGACCTCGTGGAAGCCCTCGACGTGCGGCGTCGACGTGTAGCCGGCCCGCGTCCTCGGCACGATCACGCTGGCGTCGGCCATCTGGCGCAGGGCGCCGCCGTCGTAGCCGACGAGCGCGACCACCTTGGCCCCCGACTTCTTCGCGAAATCTGCGGCGGCCACCAGGTTCTGCGACCACGGGCCGGCCCGATCGGCGCCCGAGCCGCCGTGCACGCTGAGGCACACGAGCACGTCGCCCGCGACGACGCGGCCGTCGAGCTGCTCGAGGAAGATCCGGTTGAAGCCGACGTCGTTGGTCAGGGCGCTGAGGAGGGCCGCGTTGTCGCAGAGCGAGGTGCACTTGAAGCGCGGCTTGCCTTCGACCCACGTGAACTTGGCGATGTCGCACGCGAGGTGGCTCGCGTTGGCCGCCGAGCCGCCGTTGCCGCACGTGTAGATGGTGCGGTCGTTCCGGTACGCCTCGAAGAGGAGCTCGATGACCCGCGTCATGTCGTCCGGGCTCGTCGCGAGGGCGATCTCGGACGTCTCGCGAAGGTATTTTTCAACGAAGTCGTGCGTGCGCTGAGGCATGATCGATTTATAGCCAGAGTCCCGCGGAAATGCCCAGCGGGAGGCGCGCCGATGCGCCGGCGCGCCCGCTCACGATCGGTGCAGGTTCGCGACGATGCGCGCGCCGTCGAGATCGAAGCGGAAGCGCAGCACGCGCAGGCCCTTCGCGGCGAGCGCCTCCAGCACCCGGCGCTTCTCCGCCGGGCGGACGTAGAACATGAAGAACCCGCCCCCGCCGGCCCCCATCAGCTTGCCGCCGAGCGCCCCGGCGCCCCGGGCGACCTCGTAGATCTCGTCGAGGACCTCGTCGGTCATCTTGGAGGCGAGCTTACGCTTCTGGGTCCAGTGGGCGTGCAGGAGCTCGCCATAGTCGTCGAGCCTGCCCGAGACGAGGATGCGGTGCACGTCGCGGCCGATCTCCTTGATGCGATGCATCCGCTCGACCACCGCGGGCTCGAGGTCGTGCAGCCGTCGCCCCTGCTCCGAGAGCACGATCCTGGCCGGTCGCTCGATGCCGCTCCACACGATGAGCAGGTTGCTCTCGAGCTCGTCCAGCACCTCGTCGCGGACCGGCACGGGCTCGACGTGCACCGAGCCGTCCGGCGAGAACGTGAACGCGGTGACGTTGCCGTAAGCGGCGATGTACTGATCCTGCTTGCCGATCGGCTCCCCGAGGCGATCGATCTCGATCGCGCACGCCTCGCGCGCGAGCTGCTCGGACGACACGAAGTCGCGCTTGTACGCGTGCAGCGCGTTGAGGAGCGCGACCGTGAACGAGCTCGACGAGCCGAGGCCCGAGTTCGCGGGGAGATCCGCGACGCTCGTGAGCTCGATCGAGTGCTCGATCCCCATCATCCGGAGCGCCTCCCGGAAGATCGGGTGCTCGATCCTGTCGACCGAGGGCACGATCTCGGTCTTGGAGTAGGCGAGGCGGATGTCGCGGTGGAAGCGCTTGTTGGCCGTGACGTAGATGTACTTGTCGATGGAGGCCGACAGGAGGTAGCCGCCGAAGCGGTCGGAGTAGGCGGGCAGATCGGTCCCGCCGCCGCCGAGGGAGAAGCGGACCGGGGCGCGGGAGACGATCATCCCCGCTCCTCCGCCGTGGCCGATGCCGCCAGCGCGGCCTCGAGATCGCGGAGGCCCCGCTCGGAGCCGATCTCGTGAAAGCGCGCCGCGACCGCGAGGGCCCGCAGGCGGCCGCGCGACGCGAGATCGCGCTGCACCGCATCGAAGCCGAGCGGCGTGTCCGCCGGCAGCGCCTCGACGACCCCGCGGCGGAGCGCGGTCGCGCCGTAGTCGATGTGATCGAGGGCAGGGTCGGGCGGGGCGCCGGCGCGGAGCTTCTCGTAGCGCACCACGAGGTCGCCCGAGATCGCCGCGTTCGACGCGTCGAACCGACCCTCGTTCCGGAACACGGCCATCGTACCGAGGGCGCCCGGGTGAGCGGAAAGGTCCCGGAGCGGCGCGAGGTAGTCGAAGGGGAGATAGGAGTCGCCGTAGGTCATGAGGAACACAGGGGCCAGGTGGGGCAGCGCGCGGCGTAGCGCGCCGGCCGTGCCCAGGAGCTCGGGGCCATCGTCGGCATAACGGAGCGGCAGCCCCGCGAACCGGTCGCCCATCGCCGCTCGGATGGCGTCGCCGAGGTGACCGACGCAGAGGACCACCTCGCCGAAGCCCGCGGCGGCGAGCCGCTCGAGGAGCCACGCCCCGAACGGCCTGCCGACCACCGGCAGGAGGAATTTCGGCGTGCGCTCCGTCCGCGGGCGCATCCGGGTGCCGAGCCCGCCGGCGAGGATCACGGCTTGAAGGGAGGAGGCGTCGGGGCGCACCAGCGGGACGTACCATAGACGACGGCCGCTTTCGGCGCGCCTCGGGCGCTCCCGCCGGCGGCCCAAAGAAATCGTGGCCACAAACTGTACGACCGTTCAGCTACTGAACTAGGTTCGGTCCCATGACGGACAAGGACCTCGTTCCTCATCTTCTCCGGACGCTGGTTGCCCTCCAGAGCGAGGGCAAGACGGTGACCCTTGAAACATTGACCACGGCCCTCGCGGTGCGCCGGACCGACGTCCGCCGGGTGATCAACGCCCTGCACCGCGAGGGTTACCTCGATGCCCTCCGGATGCGGCTGACGTTCCGCGGGCTCGCGCTCGGCGCGGCGTTCGCGGCGGCGCCGCTCCGCCCGCTGCGCCGCCCGTCGCTCCACGCGGTCAAGGCGGCTTGAATCACCCGCCCCGGCAGCCGCCCCCCGGGGAGAGCCGCCGGCGCGGCCGCGAGCGACGAGTCGACCTCTGCTCCACGACGTGGCCCGCGCCCGCGGCCCACGCCGCGGACGGAGGGTCCCGACATGGATTGTCGATGGGTTTCGGATCTTGCCCGCATTTCATTTGATAGAGCGGCAAATTCACACTGGGCTCGCGCCGCGGCCAGCGATCGAGCGCCGGGTCGTGGACGCCGGCCGGCGCGTGATCGTCCGGGTTTCTCCGGTATCTGCGGGCCACTCCGCGCGGAAGACGTTGACATTCCGGGGGATTCGTGAGACGGCGGCTGCGTGATATCCGATGTCGAGATCGAGAATGAGATTCGTTCTTTGGTGGCCAAGTTCCTGGAGGGCATGAGAGCGCTGGCCCGTAAGGATGTTGTCCAGAACGCGGCGCGGTACCTGGAAGTCGACATCAAGGCCGCAGGGATATCGACCGGGCCCGCCGCGACTCCCATGAAGCCGTCCCGCAAGGCCGAGCGCGCTCCGGCGCCGAGCCGCCCGGCGCCGAGCCGCCCGGCGCCGAGCCGCCCGGCCGCGCCGGCCCGCAGCGCGCCGTCGCGCAAGGCCCCCACCCCCAAGCGCGCTGCGCCGCGCAAGAAAGCGGTCGCACCGCGCACCACCGGGGGGGCCGCGCGTCCGGCGGCCGCACCGGCCAGGGCGCGCGCCGCGAGCGCCGGCGCCCTGGCGGCGCCCGCCGGGAAAGGGGCCGAGCAATCCCGTCCGGTGAGCCCGGAGAACCCGCCGTCCGGGATCCCCGGGGACGAGATCGCCGAGGCGCTGCTCGCCCATGTGGAAATTGAGCCGGGCCAGGGCATCGACGACCTTGCGCTGGCGATGGGCACCCCCGCAGCCGAGCTCAAGGAGCCGATCAAGAAGCTTCTCGCGGAAAACAAGATCACCGAGGAGCTGAGCCAGGGGCAGACGTCGTACTACCCGACCTGAGCGACGTCGATGCGCCTGCCATCCGGGCATGAGCGTTGCCAGGAGCCGGACAGATGACGAGCGGCCGTCGCGGACAGGCGCCGGTGCGGCGTTACCGAACAAACCACCAGGCCGCGGGCCGCAGGCGACGAGCCGAGCGAGCCCTGCGGACTCATCTGGCCGGACAGATCTGTGTGTTGGCTGACGTGCCCTGCGAGGCCGTCGCCGCGCACTCGACGCGGACACGGGGCCCCGGTAACCTGCCCTTCCAGGCTCTTCCCGGATGACTCCCGCGCACGAACAGATTCTCAACGTCCTGCTCGGCTATCTCTCGGCGATGAATGCAGAGGGAGTCCTGCTCCGGGCCATGCGGGAGGCGGAGATCCAGCCCGAGAGGTTCTCGCTCGACGACCTCCCGGACATCATTCCCAGCATCGAGCGCCGGGCCCGCCTCTATGTCGATCCGGCGCGGCTCGGGCGGCTCAAGTCGGAAATTTCTGCAATCGGCGGCGATCGACCTTCGCGGCGCTCGAAGGTCATGGTCATCCACGTGGAGGCCGACATCAGCGAGGCGCGCCTGAGCGCGAAGGCCATTTGCGACGCGGCCGGCGCAAAGAGCTTCACCTCGCACAAGGTGGCGACCATCGTCAGCGAGCTCGCCCGGAACATCGTTCATTATACCCCGGGCGGGACGATCGAGATCGCCGTGCAGCGCGACAGCCCGGTCCGCTTCCTCATCGTCGCGGTGGACGAGGGCAGCGGTATCCAGAACCTGCAGGAGATCCTCGCCGGCCGCTACAAGAGCAAGACCGGCATGGGCCGTGGCCTCATCGGCGTCAAGCGGCTGGCCGATCGCTTCCAGATCGACTCGGGACCGAAAGGCACGCGGGTGGAGATCGAGGTCCACCTGTGAAGCTCGCCGTCGAGTACACCATCCTCCCCAAGGACGGAGAGCGCGTCAGCGGCGACGCTGCCTTCGTGCGGGCCGGCGAGGACGGCGTCGTCTTCGCGGTCATCGACGCGCTGGGCCACGGCGAGCACGCGGCGGCCGCGGCGGACGTCGCGCTCAAGGCGCTCGGCGACGCGCCGAGCGGCGAGGACGTCCGTGCCCTCGTCGACCGCCTCCACGCGCGGCTCCGCGGGACCCGCGGCGCCGCCGGGATGATCTGCCGCTTCCGGGAGGGGCGGCTCCAGGGCTGCGGCGTCGGCAACGTCGAGCTGATGTCTCACGGCACGCGCGTGCAGTGGCTCCAGAGCCCGGGCATCCTCGGCGCGTCGCTCGGAAAGGTCCGGATCTTCGACGCGCAGCTCGCGCCGGGCGACCGACTCGTCGTCTTCTCCGACGGGGTCTCCCCTCGCTTCGACCTCTCGCTGTTGCGCGGGACGAAGGCCGCGGAGGCGTGCCGCGTCCTCATGAGCCGACACCGGCGCTCGCACGACGACTCAACGGTCTTGATCGCCGACATCGAACCTTAGGATGACCATGGAGCTCAAGCGCCTTCCGATCATCAACCTGTGGGACCGGATCCTGGTGCCCATCCAGGGGGACGTGACCGACGACCTCGCGGAGCAGCTGAACACCGAGGTGCTGCGGGCCATCCACGAGAGCGGGGCGAAGGGGCTGGTCATCGATCTCACGGCCGTATGGATCATGGATAGCCACCTGTGCGCCGTGCTCTCGAACCTGGCCTCCGCCGCGCGGCTCATGGGCACGCCCACGATCCTGTCCGGGCTGAGCCCGGAGATCGCGATGACGTTGCAGGCCATGGGGGTCGAGCTCGAGGCCGTGAAGACGGCGCTGACGCTCGAGCAGGCGCTCACCATGCTCGGGCTCGAGGTGCGCCGAGCCGAGGCGCGCGACGAGGACGACGACGACGACGACGATCTCTTCGACGACGAGGAGGACGAGGACGACGACGACGGATGGGAGGCGGACGACCGCAGCGACTCGACGCGCGCGCCGGCGGCCGGGCGGTCGCCGCGATCCAGCGCGAGCACCGATCGGCGGGACAACGGCAAGAGCCGGCTCAGGCGCCGCTGATCTTGACGGCCGCGTGACGGCGATGGTCCCGGTGGGCAACGCCGTGGGTCCCTGGTATGCCTCACGACCGCTCTGCGGGCGATCACCATGGACAAGCTGGATTGCCTCTGCGCTCCGCCGCCCAAGCAGCGGGGGATCTTCTGCAACCGGACGCTGAACCTCCGTTCGATCAAGGCGATCGGGTACGACATGGATTACACGCTGATCCACTACCGGGTGGAGGCGTGGGAGCGTCGGGCGTATGAGCACCTCCGCCACCTGCTGGAGAACGAGGGCTGGCCGGTCGGGGAGCTGACCTTCGAGCCGGACCTCGTGATCCGGGGGCTCATCCTGGACACCGAGCTCGGCAACCTGCTCAAGGTCAACCGGTTTGGGTACGTGAAGCGGGCCTACCACGGCACGAAGCCGATCGACTTCGAGGCCCAGCGCGCGACCTACGCGCGGACGATCGTCGACCTCGCGGACGGGCGCTACGTCTTCCTGAACACGCTCTTCTCGCTCTCGGAAGGGTGCATGTATGCGAAGCTCGTCGACCTGCTCGATCAGCGCCGGCTTCCCGAGGTGCTCGGCTACAGCGATCTCTATCGCCGCGTGAAGGATCGCCTCGACGCGACGCACATGGAGGGGCAGCTGAAGGCCGAGATCATCGCGGATCCGGAGCGGTTCGTGCTGCTCGATCCGGAGACCCCGCTCACCGTGCTCGACCAGAAGGAGGCGGGCAAGAAGCTCGTCCTGATCACGAACTCCGAGTGGGTCTACACGCACGCGATGATGAGCTACGCCTTCGATCGCTTCTTGCCGGACGGCATGACGTGGCGCGACCTGTTCGACGTGGTCATCGTGTCCGCGCGGAAGCCGGAGTTCTTCTCGAGCCGCAGCCCGCTCTTCGAGGTGGTCACGGAGGACGGCCTCCTGCGCCCGGCCGGCCGGCTGCGCGAGGGCGGGCACTACCTCGGCGGCAACGCCGGGCTCGTCGAGCATCACCTCAGGCTGTCCGGCGACGAGATCCTCTATATCGGCGATCACATCTATGGAGATGTGCATGTGTCGAAGAGCGCCCTGCGGTGGCGCACGGCGCTCATCATCCGGGAGCTCGAGGACGAGATCCTCGCCATCGAGGAGGCGCGGGGGGCCGAGGCGCGCCTCGATCTCTGGATGCGGGAGAAGGAGGACGCGGAGCGCATCTACGCCAGGCTGCGCCTGGAGCTCCAGCGGATGCGCGCCGGCTACGGGCCGGTCGTCGGGGCGACGGAGGCCGAGGTCCAGGCGAAGATGAACGAGCTCAAGGTGAGCCTCGCGGCGCTCGACGCGCGGATCGCTCCGCTCGCGAAGGCGTCGGCCGAGACGCTGAACCCGCGGTGGGGGCTGCTCCTCCGCGCGGGGAACGACAAGAGCCACCTGGCCCGGCAGATCGAGCGCTCGGCGGACATCTACACGTCCCGCGTCTCCAACTTTCTCCTGGCGACGCCCCACGTGCTGCTCCGCTCGCACCGCGGGAGCCTGCCGCACGACCCCATGGGCGCGCCGCCGGGCGCCGAGCCGCAGAACGGCGAGCCCGCCCCGATCGACGACGCGACCCCGGTGGGGATGTAGGCGGCCGCCTCAGGCCGCGAGCCGCTGCGCGGCGCTGTCGAGGATGTCCAGGCACCCCGCCAGGCTGTCGCAGAAGAGCAGCTCGCGCCGGATGGCGGACGCGCCAGGGAGGCCGCGGAGGTAGCCGGTCAGGTGGCGCCGCGTCACGCGCACGCCGTGCGGCTCGCCGCGCGCCTCGGTGTTCGCGAGGAGGTGCGCGCGGCACAGGGCGAAGCGCTCCTCGGCCGTCGGCGGCGGCAGCCGCGCGCCGTGGTCGAGCAGGGCCCGGGCCTCGCGGAAGACCCAGGGGTGGTCGATCGCGGCGCGGCCGACCATCACGCCGGCGCAGCCCGTCTCCTGGAGCGCGCGGGCGGCGTCGTCGGCGGTCTTGATGTCGCCGTTCACCACCACAGGGATGGACACGCCCTCGCGCGCGCGGGCGGCCCAGCTCCAGTCGGCCGCGCCGCTGTGCCCCATCTGGGCCGTGCGGCAGTGGATCGTGAGCGCGGCGACGCCGGCGTCCTCGAGGCGGCGCGCCAGGTCGACGATCGGCATGTGGGACTCGGGTCCCCAGCCGATGCGCGTCTTCACGGTGACCGGGAGCGCGACCGTGCGCGTCACGAGCCGGGCCATCGTCACCATCGCCTCCGGATCGCGCAGCCAGCCCGCGCCCGCGCCGCGGCCGGCGATCTTCGGCACCCAGCAGCCGCAGTTGACGTCAAGGAACGCCGGCCCTGCCTGCTCGGCGACCTGCGCGGCCTCGGCGAGGCGCTCCGGGTTGGCGCCGTAGATCTGGATCGCCGTCGGCTGATCGTCGGCGGACAGGGTGAGCTTGCGCCGCGCGGTCTTGCACCCGCGCAGCAGCCCCTCGACGTTGACGAACTCCGTCACGCACAGCTCGGCGCCGAGCTCCCGGCAGATGCGGCGGAAGACGGCGTCCGTCACGTCCTCCATGGGCGCGAGGACGACGGGGCGGCTTTCGAACAGCCGGCGAAAGCTTTCAGGCGAGAGCGGCACGATGGCGAGCTTTCAAGCATGGATCCGGCCGGTTGACCAGGGCGACGCCGCGACCTCGGGCGCGCGGCGCGCGGGGGGGCCGCGCGCCGAGCGGCCGGGCCCGCCGAGCTCGATCCCGCGCCGCGACGCGGAGGCGCGGCCGGCATTCATCACCTCGGACCTCGGGGCGTGTATGCGATCAGCGCACGAACACGGCGGGTCGGACGGCGAGTGACCTTGTTGGTATGACATCCTGGGTGCGAGACGGCGAGCGGCGCAGCCCGCCATCGTGACCGAGGAAACCAGCCGCGCCGAAGCCAGCAACGCTCGCTTGACGTTCGGCGCGGCTCTGGCGACCCTCGAGTGTCGCCATGAAGCGTGCGCTGACCAGAGAGGCTCTCCGCGCTGAGCGCTCGGCCTCGTCACGCATGCTCAGGGAGCGCGAGACCCGCCCGATCGGCGCGCCGCGGAGCGCGCTGTCCGCCCACGACACCGAGAGCGTCCGTCGCGCGGTCCGCCGCGCTTTCCGGGTCGCGCTCTGGATCTGGCCCGCGTTCACGCTCGTCGACGTGTTCATGGCGACCGTGCTGTACCCCGGGGCGCCGGTGTGGCGCTGCATCGTCATGCGCATGATCGAGCAGGCGATCGCCATCGCCGTGTACCGGCTCACGGGTCGACCGACGCTCTCGGGGCGCGTCGTGCTGCTCGGGTACGACGCGGCGTTCCTCGTGGCCGCGCTCTTCATCTCGCTCATGGCGCTCGATTTCGGCGGCCTGACCAGCACGTACATGCACGGGCTCTCCATCGTCGTGCTGCTGCGCACGGCGCTCGTGCCGGCGCCGTTCGGCAAGGCGCTCGTCGCCTCCGCGCCGATGTTCCTCGCCTTCCCGGCCGTCATGGGCGTCGCCGCGCTCTTCTCCCCATCGATCCTGGCGGCGTGGCTCGACCCGACGACGCTGCTCACGGCCGCGAGCCATTACATCTTCGTCCCCTCCTCGGGGGTGATCGGGGCCCTGTCGAGCCACGTCGTCTGGGCCGCGCGGCAGCAGGTGTATCAGGCGCGCAAGCTGGGCAGGTATCGGCTCGAGGCGCCGATCGGCAAGGGGGGGATGAGCGAGGTCTGGCTCGCCTGGGACGAGACGCTCCAGCGCGGCGTCGCCCTCAAGCTCCTGAGGACCCGTGACGCGCCGGACACGGCGTTGCTGAAGCGCTTCGAGCAGGAGGCGCACGCGGCCAGCAAGCTCAGCGATCCGCACACCATCCGGATCTTCGACTTCGGCGCGAGCGACGACGGCATCTACTACATCGCGATGGAGCACCTGCGCGGGGCGGATCTCGCCGCGATCGTGCGCAGCTACGGCCCCATGCCCGTGGCGCGCGCCGTGCGCTTCGCCCTGCAGGCCTGCCGCTCGCTCATCGAGGCGCACGAGGCCGGGATCATCCACCGGGACATCAAGCCGCAGAACCTCTTCGTCACCCGCGCTGGCGACGATCACGACTTCGTCAAGCTGCTCGACTTCGGCGTCGCGCGGATGGTCGAGGGCGGCCGGGACGCCGAGCTGACCAACAGCGGCATGCTCTGCGGGACGCCCGCTTACATGGCGCCCGAGGTGTGCCGCGGCGACCGCGCGGATGCGCGCAGCGACGTCTACTCGCTCGGCGGCACGCTCTATTTCCTCCTCACCGGGGAGCTGCCGTTCGAGGGCTCGTCGTCCGGGCAGCTCTTCGTCGCGCACATGACGAAGGCGCCCCTCGCGCCGTCGGTGCGCCGCGGCCCGGTCGTCCCCCGCGCGATCGACCGCCTCGTCCTGCGGTGCCTCGCCAAGGACCCGCGCCACCGCTTCCAGAGCGCGCGCGCCCTGTTCGACGCGCTCCTCCCGCTGCTGGACGAGTCCGCCTGGAGCGCGGCAGACGCGGAGCGCTTCTGGGTGGCCGATCGAGCGGAGAAGCTCGGCCAGATCGAGGCGCCGCCCGAGCGCGTCGCCCCGACGCGCGGGGGCTCGACGCACACCGCCTCAGCTCGATAGAGCCGGGACACCGCGCGGCGTCGTGCGCTGTCGTCGCCGCGCCATCGACCGTCCACGAGATCGACGCCGCGCGGGAAAAATGCGTCGAAACGGTTCGGAAACACACGAGAAACTCCGATTTTGGATCTCCACCGGTATGACGCGAGGGCCGATGCAGAGCAGGAATTGATCGGAGAGCGGCGGCTTCGACTCGCCATGTTTCAAGGCGGCCGCGCACCGGTCTCGGTGAGGAGGACAGATGTCGACTTTGATTACCGAGTGGAATCCCGATGATGATGCGTTCTGGGAGAAGACAGGGAAGCGGATCGCCCGTCGGAACCTCATCTGGTCGATTATCGCCGAGAACATCGGCTTTTCCGTCTGGCTGCTCTGGAGCGTGACGGCCACCCGGCTCCCCAAGGTCGGCTTCAACTACACGCTGGACCAGCTCTTCCTGCTGGTCGCGATCCCGGGCCTCGTCGGCGCGCTGATCCGGTTCCCTTACACGTTCGCCGTCCCGAGGTTCGGCGGGCGCAACTGGACGGTCGTCAGCGCGCTCTTGCTGCTGATTCCCGCGATCTCGCTCTCGGTGCTCGTGACCAGGCCCGACACGCCGTTCTGGCTGATGGCGATCGCGGCGGGGACCGCGGGGCTCGGCGGGGGCAACTTCGCCTCCAGCATGGCGAACATCTCGTTCTTCTATCCGGACAAGAAGAAGGGGCTGGCGCTCGGGCTCAACGCCGCCGGCGGCAACGTCGGCGTCAGCAATGTGCAGCTCATCGTGCCCCTCCTCGTCGGGCCCGGCGCGGTCGCGACGGCGATCGGCGGGTACCACACCGAGTCGGGGATTTACCTGCAGAACGCCGGGCTGATGTGGATCCCGTTCATCCTCATCTCGGCGGCCGGCGCGTATTTCTTCATGAACAACCTGGCGTCGGCGAAGTCGAATTTCAAAGACCAGCTGGCCGCCACAAAGAACAAGCACACCTGGATCATCGCCTGGTTGTACATCGGGACATTCGGCTCGTTCATCGGCTACTCGGCGGCCCTCCCGCTCCTGCTCAAGATGCAGTTCCCCACCGTGACGCTCGAGCTCACGTTCCTGGGCGCGCTCATCGGCTCGGTGGCCCGCCCGCTGGGCGGCTACCTCGCGGACAAGATCGGCGGAGCGCGCATCACGTTCTGCAACTTCGTGGTGATGGGCCTCTCGTCGCTCGGGATCATCCACTTCCTCGACGAGAAGAGCTACGCCGGGGTCGTCACGATGTTCATGGTCATGTTCATCACGACCGGCATCGGCAACGGCTCGACCTTCCGGATGGTCCCCATCCTCTTCCGGCGCGACCATCTCCGCGCGGCACAGGGCAGGGGCGAGGCGGCGCGCGAGGAGGCGCTGGTCACCGCGCGCCGCCAGAGCGCCGCCGTCCTCGGGTTCACCTCGGCGCTCGGGGCGCTCGGCGGCTTCTTCATCCCGCGGAGCTTCGGCGCCTCGATCAAGGCGACGGGCGGGGCCTCGACGGCGCTCATGTATTTCTTCGTCTTCTATCTCACCTGCATGGGGCTCACGTGGTGGTGCTACATGAGGACCCGCTTCCTCGTGAACCGTATCCCGAGCCTCGCCGAGGCCGACGCCTGATCCAGGCGTGTCCCGGGGGGGCGAGGAGCACGCGGGCGCGTCCCGCGGCTGCTGGGCGCCCCTGGAGCCTGAGGCTCCCTCGCGGGGGGACGAGGAGCCTCGGTGAATCCGGACACGCGAGGGCCTTGTCGCGCGGTCGTGAGGGCCCAGGCGCGGCGCCGTGACGAGGACCGAGCCACGGCGCCGCGTTCATCGGCCCCCGGCCGCGCCCCTGGAGCAGAAGCCGCGGCCGGCGGCGCTCCTCGCTAGATGCCGCAGAAGCCGCCGCAGCCGCCGCCCCAGCCGCCCCAGCCGCCGAAGCCCCAGGGCCGGAAGCCCCAGCCGCCGAAGCCCCAGGGCCGGAAGCCAAAGCCGCCGAAGCCCCAGGGCCGGAAGCCCCAGCCGCCGAAGCCCCAGGGCCGGAAGCCCCAGCCGCCACCCCAGAAGCGCGAAGCCGCGTCGGGGTTCTCGCCGACGCTCTCCTCCTCACCGGTGCTCGTCGGGCCGAGGTCCGCCGAGCCGGGGTCCGCTGCGCTCGGGTCCTCCGGGCTCACGCCCGTCGCCGGCGCCGCGCTCGACTCCTGATCTGCGGAGTCCATCTCCTCGCCCTGAGACGCCTGCTTCGCCTCATCGGTCTGGACCGTCGTGTCGTCCGTCGTCGCCTCCGACGCCATCGCCTCGGCCACGCATCCGGCCGCGGAGAGGGCCGTCGCGAGGGCGACGAGCGATGCGAACTTCGTCAATTGGCTCATGTTCCCATTCTCCTGTGCACATCAATTCATGTGGATGGAGTCAACGCCCGTCTCGACGACGAGCGTTGACACGCGGGGACCTGAGCTTCCCCGTCACACGTTCATGTGTGGTGTCCGGGGAGTGATGTCGATTGCCCCAGGAAGGACACCTGAGACACCATGGACGCTTTCGGCGACACCCTCCGCGGCCCATGCTCGAAGGCGGCCCTGGTGGCGCCCTGAAATACAAGCATCTCGGTCAACCGAGATGGCGCGGCGCTCCCGAGGCTCCGGCCCCCGAGCGAGCGCTGTGCGGCAAGCGCGGCGCGCGGAACCTCCTCTCCGCGATCCCGACGCGCTCCCCGTGCTCCGGATGGACGGGTCGATCGAGCGCGTGAACCGCGCGGCCCTGGAGCTCCTGGGCTACGCGAGGGGCGATATCTTGGAGCAGCCGGTGGGACCGGTGCTCGTGGAGGACACGGCGTTTTCGGTGATCGCGCGCCTGCGGCCGACGAACCGGATCACAGGGCCTGGAGCGCCGGACCGGGGGCGGTGAGGGTGTTGACGACGATGAAGATGGCGGATGGCTGGCGGCGCGCCGGAAGGCGGCAACGCGAGGCCCCGGAGGGCCGGCGGTGGACCGGCCCCGGGGCCGGCGGTGGACCCGGCCTTGGGCTGCCAGGCCGCCCCGCGCGGGCGTTCAGGTCGCGAGCTTCGCCCGCACCGCGCCGCCCATCGCCTGGGTCGACAGCTTGCCGCCGAGGTCCGCCGTCCTGGCGCCGCCGGCGATGGCCTGCGCCACGGCGCGCTCCAGCACGGCGGCCTCCTTGTCGAGCCGCAGCGAGTGCCGGAGCAGCATCGCGGCGCTCAGGATCGTGCCGATCGGGTTGGCGATCCCCTTGCCGGCGATGTCGGGCGCCGAGCCGTGGATCGGCTCGTAGACCCCGCGCGTGCCGTCGCCCAGCGACGCGCTCGGACAGAGCCCCAGGGACCCGGCCAGCACGGCGGCCTCGTCGGTCAGGATGTCGCCGAACATGTTCTCGGTGACGATGACGTCGAACGCCGACGCGGACGTGATGAGCCGCATCGCGCACGAGTCGACGAGCTGGTGCTCGACGCGGATCTCCGGGTGACGCGCGGCGACCTCGTTCGCCACCGTCCGCCAGAGCCGCGACGACTCGAGGACGTTCGCCTTGTCGACCGACGTGACGAGGCGCCTGCGCGACGACGCGAGGCGGAAGGCGAGCTCGACGACGCGCTCGATCTCCTCGTCCGTGTACTCGAGCGTGTCGACCGCGCGCCTGCGCCCGTTCACCTCCTCGCGGAGGCGCGGCTTGCCGAAGTAGAGCCCGCCCGTGAGCTCCCGGACGACCAGGATGTCGACGTCCGCGAGCCGCTCCGCCTTGAGCGGGGAGGCCTGGATGAGCTCCGGGAACAGGCGGATCGGCCGCAGGTTCGCGTACAGACCGAGGCCCTGGCGCAGCGCGAGCAGCCCCTGCTCGGGGCGGACATTCGCGCTCGGGTTGTCCCACCTGGGGCCGCCGACCGCGCCGAGGAGGACGGCATCCGCCGCGCGGCACGCGTCGAGCGTCTCCGGCGTGAGCGCGGTGCCGGTGGCGTCGATGGCGCACCCGCCGATGAGGTGCTCCGAGTAGGTGAAGCTGTGGCCGAACTGGGCGGCGACAGCATCGAGGGTGGCGCGGGCTTCGGCGACCACTTCGACGCCGATGCCGTCGCCGGGCAAAAGAACGATATTGGCCTTCATGCGACCTCGCTGGCAGGCAACGTGGATGTGTACTGCTCTGGCTCTCTCGCTGCGAGCGTGAGCCCATACTCGATCCCGTCCGCGAGCGCATGCCAGGAAGCGTCGATGATGTTCATCGAGGCGCCGACGGTGCTCCACTGGCGCTGCGCGTTGCGGCTGTCGATGAGCACGCGCGTCGTCGCCGAGGTGCCGTCGCGCCCGTCGAGGATGCGGACCTTGTAGTCGACGAGCTGGATGTCGCGCACGGCCGGGAACACGGGCGCGAGCGCCTTGCGGAGCGCGCCGTCGAGCGCGTTGACGGGGCCGGACCCCTCGGCCGCCGTGATCACCACCTCGCCGCCGACCGCGATCTTGATCATGGCCTCGGCGAAGGTGCCGACGCCCTCGCGCTGGCCCGCGGTGACCTTGAAATCGAGCAGCCGGAAGGGCGGCTTGTAGCCCTGCGAGCTCCGGTGGAGCAGGAGCGCGACCGACGCCTCGGCCGCCTCGAACGAGGAGCCGCGCGCCTCGCGCTCCTTGATCTGCTCGAGCACCTCCACCTCGGCGCCGATCGGCACCTGGAGCCCGAACTCCTCGGCCTTGCTGAGGAGGTTGCCGCGGCCCGACAGCTCGCTCACCACGGTGCGCATCGCGTTGCCGACGAGCGCCGGGTCGACGTGCTGGTAGGACGCAGGCTCGCGCCGCATGGCCGCGACGTGCACGCCGCCCTTGTGCGCGAAGGCGCTCCGGCCGACGTAGGCCATGTGATCGTCGGGGGCGAGGTTCGCCACCTCGGCGACGTAGTGCGAGAGCTCGGTGATCCCGCCGAGCGCCCCCTCCGGCAGCGCCGGGAGGCCGAGCTTCAGCTCGACGTTCGGGATGATCGCGCAGAGGTTCGCGTTCCCGCAGCGCTCGCCGTAGCCGTTGATCGTGCCCTGGACGTGGCGGGCGCCCGCGCGCACGGCGGCGAGCGAGTTGGCGACCGCGCACTCACCGTCGTTGTGCGCGTGGATGCCGAGCGGGTGGCCGAGCAGCGCCTTGATCTCGGCGACCACCGCCTCGATCTGCCACGGCATCGAGCCGCCGTTCGTGTCGCAGAGCGTGAGCACCTCCGCCCCGCCGCGCACCGCGGCGCGCAGCGTCTCGGTCGCGTACGACCGGTCGAGCGCGAACCCATCGAAGAAGTGCTCGGCGTCGTAGATCACGCGGCGGCCGTGCGCCCGCAGGAAGGCGACGGTCTCCTCGATCATCCGGAGGTTCTCGTCGAGCGTCGTGCGCAGCACCGCCGTCACGTGCTGGGTCGAGCTCTTGCCGAAGATCGTGCAGACGCTCGTCCCGGCGGCGAGGAGCGCGCGCAGCCCGGCGTCGTCCTCGGGCGCGAGCGAGGCCCGGCGCGTCGAGCCGAACGCGGCGATCTTCGCGTGCTTCCACTCGATGTCCTTGGCCTGCTCGAAGAACTGCGCGTCCTTCGGGTTCGAACCGGGCCAGCCGCCCTCGATGAAGGTCAGGCCGAACGCGTCGAGGTGGCGCGCGATCCGCAGCTTGTCCTCGCACGCGAGCGAGATGCCCTCGCGCTGGGTGCCGTCCCGTAGGGTTGTATCGTAGATGTCGACGCGGTCCGTGGGGCGGGCGCCCTGCTCCGCGCCGTTGAGAGGCGGATTCATAAGCTTCAACTTCCTTGTGCAGCGAGAGCAGGCCGCCGAGCTCGTCGGGCCCTCGCGGGGGCCCTCTGCGCTCCGCTCATCGACCTACCTCGCGGTCTCGACGGCGGCGCCGCGGCCGCTCTGGTTGCTCTCGTTGCTCTCGGACGCCGCCGCGTCGTCCCTGGGCTCGACGCCGTAGGTCGCGAGCAGCCGGTTCAGGGCGGTGAGGTACGCCGTCGCGCTCGCGACGAGGATGTCGGTGTCGGCGCCGTGGCCGTGGAAGACCCGCGGCGCGGCGTCGTGCTGCGGGTGCCGCTTGCCCGACGTCGCGTCCGCCCGGACCCGGACGCTCACCTCGCCGAGCGCGTCGATCCCCTCGGTCACCGCGTGCACGGAGAACTCGAGGAGGCTGCTCGGCACGCGGACGATCTCGTCGATCGCCCGATAGGCGGCGTCCACTGGCCCGGTGCCGATCGCGGCGCGGACGTGCAGCGCCCCGTCCGGCCCGCGGAGGCGGACCGTGGCCGTGGGCATCCCGGTGGTCCCGCAGGCGACCTGGAGCGCGTCGAGCGTGTAGAGCTCGGGGCCCTGCGCCCGCGTCGTCGAGACGATCGCCTCGATGTCGGGATCGGTGACGTGCTTCCTCTTGTCGGCGAGCGCCTTGAAGCTGGCGAACGCCGCCGCGAGCTGGGCCTCGTCTAGGTGGTAGCCGAGCTCCTCGAGCCGGTTCCTGAGCGCGTGCCTGCCCGAGTGCTTGCCGAGGACGAGCCGGGTCTGCGCCACCCCGACCATCTCCGGCCGCATGATCTCGTAGGTCTCCTGGTGCTTCAGCATCCCGTCCTGGTGGATGCCCGACTCGTGCGCGAAGGCGTTGGCGCCGACGATCGCCTTGTTCGGCTGGACGTTGAAGCCCGTGGCCGCGCTGACGAGCCGGCTCACGGTGGCGATCTGGGTCGTGTCGATGCCGGTGCGCAGCCCGAAGACGGCCCGGCGCGTCGCGAGCGCCATGACGACCTCCTCGAGCGCGGTGTTGCCGGCGCGCTCGCCGATGCCGTTGATGGTCACCTCGGCCTGGCGCGCGCCCGCGCGGATGCCCTCCAGCGCGTTGGCCGTCGCGAGCCCGAGGTCGTTGTGGCAGTGCACCGAGAGGATGGCGCGGTCGATGCCCGGGACGTTCTGGCGGATCCCGGCGATGAGCGCGCCGAACTCGCTCGGCATGGTGTAGCCGACCGTGTCCGGGATGTTGAGCGTTGTGGCCCCGGCGGCGATCGCGGCCTCGAGCACCTGGTAGAGGAACTCGGGCTCGCTCCGGCCGGCGTCCTCGGGGCTGAACTCCACGTCGGCGCAGAGGTCGCGCGCGTACGCGACCATGGCCCGCACGCGGTCGAGCACCTCGGCCCGGCTCATCCGGAGCTTGTGCTCGAGGTGGATGTCGCTCGTGGCGAGGAAGGTGTGGATCCGCGGGTTCGCGGCCCGCCTGACGCCCTCCCACGCCTTGTCGATGTCGACCTTCGTGGCGCGGGCGAGCGCGCAGATGATCGGCGGGGTCGCGGCGGGGCGGCCGGGGACCGCGGCCGTGCCCACGCGCTCGGCGATCGTCTGGACGGCGAGCAGGTCGTCGGGGGAAGCGGCGGGGAAGCCCGTCTCGATGACGTCGACGCCGAGCTTCGCCAGCGCGAGCGCGATCTCGAGCTTCTCCGAGGACGTCATCGTCGCGCCCGGCGACTGCTCGCCGTCTCGCAGCGTGGTGTCGAAGATGCGCACGTAATCGGACTGGGGCATCGCTTGATTCGCAATCATCTCAGGCATGGTGTCCTCCGCCGCCTCCCACGAGTGGAGAGGCTCAGTCGCCGGGCTTGATGGTGACGGGGTCGATGAACGGCATCATCTTGCGCAGGTTGGCCCCCACGACCTCGAGCCGCTGCTCCCGCTCCTTGGCCCGCGTCGCCTCGAAGTTCGGCCGACCCTCCTCGTTCTCCGCGATCCACTTGCGGGCGAACTCGCCGCTCTGGATCTCGGCGAGGATGCGCTTCATCTCCTCGCGCGTCTTGTCGGTGATGACGCGCGGGCCGGAGACGTAGTCGCCCTGCTCGGCGGTGTCGCTGATCGAGTACCGCATGTAGTTGAGGCCGCCGCGGTACATGAGGTCGACGATCAGCTTGAGCTCGTGCAGACACTCGAAGTAGGCGATCTCCGGCTGGTAGCCGGCGTTCACGAGCGTCTCGAACCCGGCCTTCACGAGCTCGCTCGCGCCGCCGCAGAGCACCGCCTGCTCGCCGAAGAGGTCGGTCTCGGTCTCCTCCGCGAACGTCGTGCAGAGCACCCCGGCGCGCGTCGCGCCGATGCCCTTCGCGTAGGCGAGCGCCTGCGCCTCCGCCTTGCCGCTCGCGTCCTGGTGGACGGCGAGCAGGGCGGGGACGCCGCCGCCGGCCTCGTACGTCTCGCGCACCCGGTGCCCGGGGCCCTTCGGGGCGATCATCGAGACGTCGACCGACGCGGGGGGCGTGATCGTGTTGAAGCGGATGTTGAACCCGTGCGCGAACATGAGCGTTTTGCCCGGGCCGAGGTGCGGCGCGATCTGCTCGTTGTAGATGCGCGCCTGCGACGTGTCGGGCGCGAGGATCATGATGACGTCGGCGGCCTTCGCGGCCTCGGACACCGTGGCCACCTGCAGCCCCGCGGCCTGCGCCTTGGGCCGGCTCTTGCTGCCCTCGGGCAGGGCGACGATCACCGTCACGCCGCTGTCGCGCAGGTTCAGCGCGTGCGCGTGCCCCTGGGAGCCATAGCCTACGATCGCGACCTTCTTGCCCTGGATGAGCGATAGATCCGCGTCGTTATCATAGAAAATTTTAGCCATCTCAATCTCCTTCAACAGGGACCGCACCTCGCGGCTCCCTTCCTTCACGTCGTCAGGCGGCGCCGCTGTCGGCCGGGCGCGCAGGCATCGAGTCGAACCTGGCCTCCGCCTCCTCTGCGCCGCGGGTCATCACGATCATCCCTGTCCGCACCATCTCGATGATCCCGAAGGGGCGGAGCACGTCGAGCAGGCCCTCGATCTTGTCGCCGGTCCCGGTGATCTCGATGGTCAGCGCCTCGGGGGCGACATCGACGGTGCGCGCGCGGAACACCTCGCAGAGCTGGAGCACCTGCGCCCGGGTCGTCGCGTTCGCCTTCACCTTGATCAGCGCGAGATCGCGCGCGACCGAGGCGGTGTGGGTGACGTCCCGGACCCAGAGGGTGTTGACCAGCTTGTACAGGTTCGCCTCGAGGCGGCGCGCCCCGTCCTCGTCGGCCTCGAGGACCAGGGTCAGGCGCGAGATCCCGGCGATGTGGGTGCGCCCGACGCTCAGCGACTCGATGTTGTAGGCGCGGCGCCGGAAGAGGGACGCCACTCGGTTGAGCACGCCGGGGCGGTCTTCGACGTAAGCGATGAACGTGCGCAGGATGGGTCGATCCATGGATGCCTCTCGAAAGTCCCTCTTGTCAGTGGTGCGCGCAGCTATGGCCGCGTCGCGTTCGGACGCGCGCCGCCCGTCCGACGGAGGCGACGGGGGCGCCGGACGGGCGCTCGGGGCGCGCGCCTCTACCGGTGCGTTCACGGGTCCTCCCCGGTCTCCACGATGGGGCTCGGGCGGCGGATCATGTCGTTCAGGTCGGCGCCGGCGGGCACCATCGGATAGACGCTGTCCTCCTGCTCGACGCGGAAGTCGACGACCACGGTGCCCGGCGTCGCCCGGGCGCGCTCCACCGCGCCCGCGATCTCCTCGCGCTTCGTGACGCGGATGCCGGTCAGCCCGTGGGCCTCGGCGAGCTTCACGAAGTCCGGGCTGCGCATCGGGGTCGCCGAGTAGCGCCGGTTGTAGAAGAACTCCTGCCACTGGCGCACCATGCCGAGGTAGCCGTTGTTGATGATGGCCACGTGGACCTTGATGCCCTCCTGCGCGCAGGTCGAGAGCTCGCACGCGGTCATCTGGAAGCCGCCGTCGCCCACGACCACCCAGATCTCGTCGTCCGACTTCGCGAAGCGCGCGCCGATCGCCGCCGGCAGGGCGAAGCCCATCGTGCCGAGCCCGCCGGAGGTGATGAGCTTCCGCGGGTAATCGTGCTTGTAGTACTGCGCTTCCCACATCTGGTGCTGGCCGACGTCGGTTACCACAAGCGCCTTGCCGTCGGTGAGCCGCCAGAGGTCGTGCAGCACGTGCGCGGCGTACAGTTTGTCGTGGTACGGCAATTGTTGAATGTCACGGACCGCCGAGTCGCCCTTCAGCAGGCTGATGCGCTCGATCCACTCGCTCCGGTTGCGCTGCTTGCACCCGGGGATGAGCGACAGGAGCGTGTCCCGGACGTCGCCGACGAGGCCGACGTCGACCTTGACATTCTTGTTGATCTCGGACCGGTCGATCTCGACGTGGATCTTCTTCGCCTTCACGGCGTAGGTCTTGAGGTTGCCGGTCACGCGGTCGTCGAAGCGCATCCCGAGCGCGATGAGGAGGTCGGCCTCCTGGATGGCGTTGTTCACCCACGCCTCGCCGTGCATCCCCATCATGCCGAGGCTGAGGGGGTGCGTCGCCGGGAAGCCGCCGAGGCCGAGCAGCGTGCACGCGACGGGGATGCCCGCCTTCTCCACGAAGGAGAGCAGCTCGCGCGTCGCCTCCGCCCTGACGATGCCCTGACCGGCCAGGATGAGCGGCCGCTGGGCGTCGTCGATGAGCTCGATCGCCTTCTCGATCTCCGTCTGGATGGCTTGCTGCGAGGGGCGGTAGCCGGGCAGCCGGACCTCGCCCTTGGGCGGCTCGAAGTCCATCGACGCCTGCTGGGCGTCCTTGGTGATGTCGACGAGCACCGGGCCCGGGCGGCCCGAGCGCGCGATGTAGAACGCCTCGCGGATGGCGGGGGCGATGTCCTGGACCTCGGTCACGAGGTAGTTGTGCTTGGTGATCGGGAGGGTGACGCCCGTGATGTCGGTCTCCTGGAAGGCGTCGGTCCCGAGCAGCTTCGAGGGGACCTGCCCGGTGATACAGACGATCGGCGAGGAGTCGAGCATCGCCGTCGCGATCCCGGTGACGAGGTTCGTCGCGCCGGGCCCCGAGGTGGCGATCGCCACGCCGACCTTGCCCGAGGCGCGGGCGTAGCCGTCCGCCATGTGCGCCGCGCCCTGCTCGTGCCGGACGAGCACATGGCGGATCGGGTAGCCGAGGATCGTGTCGTAGGCGGGCATGATCGCGCCGCCCGGATAGCCAAAGACCACGTCCACGCCTTCGCGGACGAGGACTTCCCAGATAATCTGTGCACCGGTTCGTTTCATATTCCTGACTCCGATCGAGTCACGCTGGTGAAGGTGGCGCCCGGGGGCGCCTTGGCCGCGGGGTTCTGCCGTCTCTGAGAGGCCCGGCGAGTTAGGCGATCGCGCGCTGCAGGTCCTCCCGGGGGCCGTCGCCGCTCGTCTCCTCGCGGCGGATGGCCTCGAGCACCCTGCGCGCGTCGTCGAGCGAGACGACGCGCGAGGAGCCCGGGGTGCCAGCGTGGAGGTCCGAGCCGGATCGCGCGGAGGGCGGGTCGGAGTGGAACTCGAACGAGGCCTCGTCCGCGCCGTCCGGGCGCGTGCCCTTCAGGTGCGTCGAGGAGCGCTGGGGCGCCCGGGCGGCGCCGCCGCCGGCGCGCGCGCGGATCTGGCCGACGAGCGCCTCGAGCTCCTCGCGCACGGCGCTCGACGCGACGGGCATCCCACAGCCCGCGGCGACGAGCTCCGCGAGCTCCGCGATGCGCTGGCCAACGGCCTCGCTCGAGGCGTCCTCGCGATTCTTCCTCGAATGTTCCTTGCTCACCTGATCCTCCTTGACGACGGCTGCTCTTCGTGAACCCACAGGCCAGAAAAAAGAAAGCCCCCGGACCTTCTCGGTGCGGGGGCCTATCTCCATGCTGCTTCAGCTCAGAGCGGCGGCCCGCACCCGTTCCCGACGCGAATCAGCCCGACGATGTCGGTTAGGCTGACGAGCGCAGGAATGGTTAGGCCCGCTAGGAGCCCGACGGACACGCCGCCCTCGACGACGAGCGAACGGGTCGTCGAGGACGCCGACGAAGCGCGGTGCACCAGCTTCACAGCGGAGGTCCCATCGCCGGAGGCGTGGGCGCTGGCGGTGCATGTCGACTTCTGCATAGCGTGAGGGTCTCTACCTTGCAGAGCTGCTGCGTCGCGTCAAGCTGTTTCTTTACAGATCGCTTGTTTCGACGGCATTTCGAGATGTTTTTTGTTCGAGCAATGCCTGCAAGAAGCGCGCGATGTTCCGCACGAACGGTCGCCGTCCGGGTCGTTCAGTCGTTCAGTCGTTACCCAGGCGCGTCTCTCGAGCGGCGATGTCCGCGACGGAGGCGCGCGCGGTGTGCAGGGAAGCGTCGCTCGATCGCGACGCCGAGCGGGTCGAGCGAGGCGCATCGAGCGCATCGAGCGCATCGCGTGGAACGCGCAGAGGCGAGCGGATCCCGGAGCGCCGGGGGGAGGTGTGCGCAAACGCCGGACCTCGGCTCGTGCGCGCCCGCGGTGCGGAGTGCTGCCTTGAACCGACTGCCGACGGATCGCGCGACGCCACCATGGATCCGCCATGCAAGCGCATCGCGTGGCGCAGGCGTGCCCTGCCAGTCGAACGATCTCGCCCTGCTGCCGCCGACGCCGACGCGCGGCCTCTTCCGCCGCGGTCGGGCTCCTCGCGCTGTGCAGCGCCTCGACCGGCGCCGCCGCGGATCGCGTCGATCCCGCGCGCCGAGCGGACGTCGCGGCGCTCGCGAGCGCGCAGCCCGGGCGGCCGGTGGCGCCTGCGCCCCCGCGCCGCGGGCCGGGGCGCCGTGACGCCGCGGCGCCCCGGACGCAAGCGACGGCGGCCGCCAACCTCAGCACCTTCATCGAGCTCCGGGACGATTACGTCTCGCGCGGCAGCAGCGGCTTCTTCAACGCCGCGGTGCTGCGGGGCGATTACGCCTTCAACAGGAGCTTCTCGCTGCGCGCGGACGTGCCGCTCGCCTACGCGGGCGGGCTCGAGGGACAGCGCGACGTGGGGCTCGGCGACATCCTGATCCGGCCGCTCGTCCGCGCGATCGCCACGCCGCGGTTCGCGCTCGTCCTCGGCTCGGATCTCGTCCTCGACTCGGCGGCGCGCCGCGCGCTGGGCTCGGGCAAGAACCAGGTCGCGCCCCTCGTCCAGGCGTACGTCCGCGTGGCGCGGCCCGCGCGGCTGGGGCTGCAGCTGCAGCATGCGGTGTCGTTCGGCGGCGATCCGCGGCGGAACGACATCCAGACGTCGGTGGTGCGGCCCTTCGCGATCATCGAGCTGCCGCGCGGGTTCTGGGTGGGGCCGGACCAGAGCTTCCAGTTCAACCACCGCGGCGCGCCCCGCGTCGTGTCGACGAGCGTGCTGGAGGTCGGCGCAGAGCTCAGCGACCGCGTGCAGGTGTACGTCGATCCGGGCATCCAGGTCGACAGCCGCGGCGCGGTCGACTGGCTGGTGACCGTGGCCGTGCGGTGGGCCTTCCCGCAGCGAGCGCGGGGGCGCGCGGTCGCAGCGGGGACCGCCGCGGGCGAGTAGGCAGGCGGCGGTCGTCCGCGCGGCTGCGCCCGGCGAGGGGGGCGCGCGGCTGCCCTCGGCGAGGGGTGCGCGGGGCTGCGCCCGGCCAGGGCCCACGCGCGGCTGGCGTTCAGGAGGGCGGGTGGGCCATTGTCGGGCCCCGGGAGGCGGACCCTTGACCTGGGCCGCCGTCCCGAGCCTGATCCCTTATCCCACCCCGCCCATGCTTTCACGAGATCCGCTGCTCCTGCTCTCTGCCACGCGGCTGGCTGCGCTGATCCGCGCCCGAGCCGTGACGTCGGCCGAGGTCGTGGACGTCCATATCCGGCACATCGAGCACGTGAACCCGAGGCTCAACGCGATGGTGGCGAGCCGGTTCGACGCCGCCCGCGCCGAGGCGCGCGCCGCCGACGGGCTCCTCGATCGCGGTGAGGCCGCCGGCGCGCCGCCGTTCCTCGGGGTCCCGTGCTCCATCAAGGAGAGCTTCGCCGTCTCGGGCATGCCGAACTCCGCGGGGCTCGTCGCCCGCGCCGGCGTGCGCGCGAAGGAGGACGCGGTGACGGTCGCGCGCATGCGCGCCGCCGGCTTCATCCCGCTCGGCGTCACAAACGTCTCGGAGCTCTGCATGTGGATGGAGACGAACAACCGGCTCTACGGCCGGACGAACAACCCCTACGACCCGACGCGCACCGCGGGCGGCAGCTCGGGCGGCGAGGCCGCCGTGGTCGGCGCGGGCGGCGCGCCGGTCGGGCTCGGCTCGGACATCGGCGGATCCATCCGGATGCCTGCGTTCTTCAACGGCGTCTTCGGCCACAAGCCGACCGGCGGGCTCGTGCCGACCTCGGGCCAGTTTCCGCTGCCCGGCGAGCGAGGGCTCCGCTTCATGACGACCGGCCCGATCGCGCGACGCGCCGAGGATCTCATGCCGGTGCTCCGCATCCTCGCGGGCCCCGACGCGGGCGATCCGAGCTGCGCGCCGCTGCCCCTCGGGGACCCGGCCTCGGTCGACCTCGGTGGGCTGACGGTGCTCTCGGTCGAGGACGACGGCGTGCACCGGGTGAGCGACGATCTCCAGGCCGCGCAGCGGAGGGCGGAGGAGGCGCTCGCCGCGCGCGGGGCGACGGTCCGCAAGGCGCGCGTCGAGCTCCTCGCGCGGGCGCTCGACATCTGGACCGCGATGCTGGGCGTGGCCGGGGGCGTCACGTTCCGGGCGCTGCTCGGGGGCGGCCGTCCGATCAGCCTGCCGCGCGAGCTCGCGCGCTGGTCGATCCGCCGCTCGCCGCACACGCTGCCCGCGCTCGGGCTCACCTTGCTGGAGGACGTCGGCAGGCTGGTCCCCTCGCGCATCGCGCGCGCCCTGGAGCTCGGCGAGGCGCTCCGCGCCGAGCTCGTGTCGCGCATCGGCGAGCGGGGCGTGATGCTCTACCCGTCGTATCCGACGCCCGCGCCGCGGCACTACGCGCCTCTCCTGCCGCCCTTCCAGTGGACGTACACGGCGGTGCTCAACGTGATGGAGATGCCGGCGACGCAGGTCCCGCTGGGCCTCAACGCCGAGGGGCTGCCGCTCGGCGTCCAGGTGGCGGCGATCCACGGCAACGATCACGTGACGATCGCCGTGGCGCAGCACCTGGAGCGCTCGTTCGGCGGCTGGGTCCCGCCGTCTCTGTCGTGGTGCCGACGGTGACGTTCCCGCCCGCGGTCGTGGTATCAAGGCTCCCCCCCATGACCATCGACCGCACGTACGACGTGATCGTCTTCGGCGCGACCGGCTTCACCGGTCGCCTCGTCGCCGAGTATCTCGCCACCCAGGGCAAGGAGGCCTCGGCCCGGGACGACGCTGCAGGACGATCCATCCGCTGGGCGATCGCCGGCCGGAACGCGGGGCGCCTCGCCGAGGTGAAGGCGGCGCTGGAGGCGATCGATCCGGCCTGCTCCTCGGTGGGCGTCGTCGAGGCGACCTCGGAGGACGCGGCGTCGCTCGATCGCATGGCCAGCCAGGCGCGCGTGGTCATCACGACGGTCGGCCCGTACTCGACCCGCGGCGAGCCGCTCGTCGAGGCGTGCATCCGCGCGGGCACCGACTACGCGGATCTCACCGGCGAGCCCGAGTTCGTCGACCGCCTCGTCGAGCGCCACCACGAGGCCGCCCGCGCGCGCGGCGTGCGGATCGTCAACTGCTGCGGCTTCGACAGCATCCCGCACGACCTCGGGGCGCTCTTCACGGTGACGAGGCTCCCCGCGGGCGAGCCGATCGTGGTGGAGGGCATCGTGCGCGCGCACGCCAGCTTCTCCGGCGGTACCTGGCAGTCGCTGCTCGAGATCATGGCGCGCGGCGGCCGCGAGAAGCGCGAAGCGCGCTCCGAGGGGGCGCCCGGCGCGCGGAAGGTGCAGGGGCTCAAGGCGCGCATCCGCTACGAGAAGGGGCTGCGCGCCTGGGTCTGTCCGATGCCGAGCATCGATCCGCAGGTCGTGCTGCGGAGCGCGCGGGAGCTCGACGTTTACGGCCCTGACTTCCAGTACGGGCACTACATGCAGGTCAAATCCGGGCTGCAGCTCGTGGTCGGGATCGCCGGCTTCGGCGCCGTCGCGGCGCTCGCCAAGGTCGGGCCGGCGCGGGAGCTGCTCCGCAAGGTGCGCAGCCCGGGGGAGGGGCCGAGCGCCGAGGAGCGGGCGCGCAGCTGGTTCCAGGTGACCTTCCAGGGCAAGAGCGCGTCGCGCAGGGTGGTGACGCGGGTGAGCGGCGGCGATCCGGGCTACTCGGAGACGGCGAAGATGGTGGCGGAGTCGGCGCTCTGCATGGCGTTCGACCGCGAGCGGCTGCCGGCGCGCGCCGGGGTCCTCACGCCGGCCGTCGCGATGGGGGAGCGGCTCATCGAGCGGCTGCAGGCGGCGGGGATCCGGTTCGAGCTGCTCGAGGGGTGAGCTGCGGCGGGGATCCGTTGGAGATGGGAGCCACTCCCAACGTACAAGGCCGCACTGCCCATCTCGGGGTGGTGGGGGTTCTGTCCAGAGAGATGTCCCATGAAGGCGGGAAGATCCTTGATCTTTTCTTCCCGCCTTCCCGCCTTCATGTTCAAATGACCCCACCCTCTGACATTGTGAAGGGCTGAGTCCCTGGAGTATCCTCGGGGGAAGTGACCGGCACGGAGGAGACCCGCCTTGGCGGGGAGGAGACGGCGCCCCTGTCGCTCGGGCCCGGGGCCGGCAGCCGTGTGCTGACGAGCTCCTTGCCGGCGGAATCCGCGGTCGCCGGCGCGTCGCTCGTCACGTTGCCTGTGGGGTCGCCCGACCCCGCGCAGCGCCCGGAGGAGAGCTTAGCGAGCAGGACGGCCCCTCTGCGGCGATCCTCGGTGGCCCAGGAGCCCGGCGGCCCGCCCATGTCGAGCCGGCAGGCCGCCGGTCCGGCCATCCGCGCCGGGACCCTCATCGGGCATTATGAGCTCATCCGCGAGCTCGGCCGAGGGGGCATGGGCACCGTCTTCCTCGCCCGCGACGTTCGCCTGGGGCGTCTGGTGGGCATCAAGGTCGTCACCACCCTGACCGGCGCCAGACTCCAGCGGTTCCTTGTCGAGGCCCGCGCCACCGCGCTCTGCAAGCACGAGAACATCGTGACGATCCACGATGTGAACGAGCACGACGGATACCCGTACATGGTGCTCGAATACATCGAGGGCCAGAGCCTCCGCGCCTGGATGGATCAGCGCAGGCCCGCCGACGCGGACGAGGCGGTCGCGACCGCGCCGGTGTCCGCGAGCGCGGCCGTGGAGATGATGGTGCCGGTGGTGCGCGCCCTCTCCTGCGCCCACAAGCTCGGCATCGTCCACCGCGATCTCAAGCCCGAGAACATCATGCTGGAGGCGTCCGGCGCCATCAAGGTGCTCGACTTCGGCATCGCCAAGCTCCTCGACACGGACGTCGCCAGCTCGATCGAGCGGCCTCCTATCTCGCTCCGGACGACCTTGACGCGCGAGGGCGCGATGATGGGGACGATACCGTACATGTCCCCGGAGCAGTGGCTCGGGGAGGGGATCGATCACGAGAGCGACATCTGGGCCATGGGCATCATGCTCTACGAGCTCGTCACCGGCGCGCACCCGCTCGCGCCGGTGACGGTGCACAGCCTCATGCAGGTCGCCCTGCTCGACCAGCCCATGCCCGAGCTCGACGGCGAGCGCCCGGAGCTCGGCGCGATCGGCGCGATCGTCGATCGCTGCCTGCGCAAGCGGAAGGCCGAGCGCACCGCCTCGGCGCAGCAGCTCCTCTCCGAGCTCCTGCCGCTCTTGCCCGGGCGTCACGAGATCGTCCTCGGGGCCGACGAGAGCCCGTTCGCGGGCCTGTCGGCGTTCCAGGAGGCCGACGCGGACCGCTTCTTCGGCCGCGCGGAGGACGTCGCCAGGATGGTGACGCGCCTCCGCAGCCAGCCGCTCCTCGCCATCGTCGGCGCGTCGGGCGTCGGGAAGTCGTCGCTCGTCCGGGCGGGGATCGTCCCGGCGCTCAAGCGGTCCGGAGGAGGGTGGGAGTCGCTCATCCTCCGGCCGGGGCGCGAGCCCATGGCGGCGCTCGCCGAGCTGCTCAACCATCCCTCCTTGCTGTCGAGGGGCGGCTCGGAGCGGCCGGAGTCGCTCGACATCGAGGCCTCGCGCGGGCGCGTGTTGCGCGAGAGGCTGCGCGCCGAGCCAGGCTACCTCGGGGCCGAGCTGCGCGCGTGGTCGGCCCGGAAGCAGCGCCGCGTCGTGCTCTTCGTCGATCAGTTCGAGGAGCTCTACACGCTCTCGTGCGACGCCGGAGAGCGCGCCGCGTTCCTCTCGTGCCTCGGCGGCGTCGCGGACGACGCCTCGTCGCCCCTGCGCGTCCTCCTGTCGATCCGGTCGGACTTCATCGAGCGGGTGGCCGAGGACAGGCATTTCATGACGGCGGTGACGCGCGGGCTCGTGGTCCTGCCGCCCATCGGCCGCGCCGGGCTGCGTGAGGCGCTGACCCGGCCTGTCCAGGCGGCGCGGTACGAGATCGACGAGCCGGCGCTCGTCGAGGAGATCCTCGACGTGCTGGAGACCACCCGCGGCGCGCTGCCGCTCTTGCAGTTCATGGCGGCGCGGTGGTGGGATCTGCGCGATCGCGGGCGCCGGCTCCTGACGCGGGCGAGCTACGAGGCGATCGGCGGCGTGGCCGGCACGCTCGCGAGCCACGCCGACACGGTGCTGGCCGGGATGAGCGGGCGCCAGGCGAAGCTCTGCCGGGCCGTGTTCGAGCGCCTTGTCACGCCCGAGCGCACGAGGGCCATCGCCAGCCTGCGGGAGATCCGCGAGCTGCCGGGGGAGCCGGACGAGCTCGAGGGGGTCGTCCACGTCCTCTCGGATGCGCGGCTGCTCGCGGTCGAGACGGGCCGCGACGACGCCGGCAACCGGGTGGAGATCGTGCACGAGTCGCTCATCGAGCGCTGGCCGACGCTGCTGCGCTGGCTCGACGAGAACCAGAAGGACGCGGCGTTCCTCGACAAGCTGCGCGTGGCGGCGAGGCAGTGGGAGTCGAGCGGCTGCGCCGACGACACCCTCTGGCGCGGCAAGATCGCCCAGGAGGCGCGCCTCTTTCGCGACAGGGTTTATTATCAAGGCCAGTTGCCCGCGCGGGAGCAGCGGTATCTCGACGCGGTGCTCCGGCTGGCGAGCCAGGCGCAGCGCAGGCGGCGCACGCTGATCATCGGCATCATGACGGGGCTCTCCCTGCTCGTCGCCCTGGCCGCCCTGGGGATCATCAAGGTGGTCCGTCAGAACCAGGTCATCACCGCGCAGCTCGAGGAGATCCGCCAGACCGAGTACAACCTCGAGCAGGCGCTCGCCAACGAGCGCGCGGCCCGCGAGGCGGCCGAGCGGGCCCGGAAGAACACGGAGGACGAGCGGCTGCGGGCCGAGGTCCTGCAGAAGGAGGCCGAGGAGGCGCGGTACAGGGCCGAGGACGCGGCCGAGCGAGCGCGCAAGGCGGCCCGGGAGGCCCGGACGGCGCGCGACATGGCGCGGGCGTCCGCGACCGGGGCCCGCGACGCCGAGGCCCGGGCCGGCGCCGAGGAGCGGCGGGCCAGGGAGGCGGCCGAGCACGAGCGCCGCAGCAAGGAGGCGCTGGAGCAGCTCATCCAGCGCACCGTGGGCAACATCCGGTAGCGGGCGTTCCTCGGGGCCATCGAACCCGGGAACCACCGCAGGCCCCGAGGGGGGTCGCGCGCGCGGGGCCGGGCTGCCCGGGATCCCCGCGCTCGCCTCGGCCCCCTGCTCGGTCAGCCGCTAGTTGACCTCGCTGCCGCCGTTGCCGCCCGTGTGATCTGCGACCCCGTTGGTCCCGTCCGCCCCCGCCGCCGGCGGCGTCGACCCGCCGCCCTCCTCGGCCTCGGCCACGGCCGCATCCGCCGCGAACGCCTCGACCGCGACCACCCGCTCGTCCTGGCCGACGTGCATGATCCGCACGCCCTGCGCGTTGCGCCCCGTCTCGCGGATCTCGCTCGCCTTCGTGCGGATCATCTGCCCGCGGTCGGTCACGATCAGCACCTCGTCGCTCGGGCTCACCATGGCGACGCCCACCACCGGCCCGTTTCGATCGCTCGCGTCGATCAGGATCACGCCCTTGCCGCCGCGGCTCTGGAGGCGGAACTCCTCGAGCGGCGTCTGCTTGCCGTACCCGCGCTCGCACACGGCGAGCACCCGGTCGCGCCCGTCGCCGCTCACGCCGAGGCCCACCACGACGTCGCCGTCGTCGAGCTCGATGCCCTTCACGCCCATCGTCGCGCGGCCGGTCGGGCGCACCTGATCCTCGGGGAAGCGGATGCTCATCCCGCTCCGCGTCGCGATCACGAGCTCGCGCTTGCCGTCGGTGAGCGCCGCCGTGAAGAGCTGGTCGCTCTCCTCGATCCGGACCCCGATGATCCCCTTGTCCCGGTAGTTCTCGTACTCGTTGAGCGCCGTCTTCTTGATCTGCCCGCGGCGGGTCAAGGTCACGACGAACGTCTCGCCGTCGAAGCTCGGCACCGGCGTGATCGCCGCGACCTTCTCGCCCGGCTCCATCCCGACGAAGTTCACGATCGCCCGGCCCTTCGCGTTCCGCGGCGCCTGCGGGATCTCGTAGACCTTCTTGACGTAGACCTTGCCCTTGTCGCTGAAGAAGAAGACGTACGAGTGCGTCGACGCCACGAAGAGCTGGCTCACCCAGTCCTCCTCGCGCGCCTCCATCCCCACCATCCCCTTGCCGCCGCGGCGCTGCGCCCGGTACGTCGAGGTCGGCGTCCGCTTCAGGTAGCCGGCGTGCGAGATGGTCACGACCATGTCCTCTTCCTGGATCAGGTCCTCCATCTGGATCTCGGCCTCGGCCGGCACGATCTCGGTGCGCCGCTTGTCGTTGAAGCGCGCCTTGATCTCCTCGAGCTCCATCACGATCACGTTCATGAGCAGCTCCATGTCCGCGAGGATCGCCCGGAGCCGCTCGATCGTCTGCGACAGCTCGCCGTACTCCTTCGCGAGCTTCTCCCGCTCGAGGCCGGTCAGGCGCGACAGCCGCATCTCGAGGATCGCCTTGGCCTGCCGCTCGGACAGGAAGTAGTCGCCGCGCCCGTCGGCCTCGGCGCACTCGGGCTCCGGACGGCCGGCGCGCCGGAGGAACTCGCCGAGCCCGCGGAGCGCCAGCTTCTGCAGGTTCTCCCGCGCCTCCTCTGGATCGCTCGAGGCCCGGATCGTCGCGACGATGCGATCGATGTCGCTCGTCGCCATCCCGAGCCCCTCGATGAGCTCGCGCTGCGACTCGGCCTGCCGGAGCTCGAAGCGACAGCGCCGCGTCACGACCTCGCGCCGGTGCTCGATGAAGTGCGAGAGCGTGTCCTTCAGGCTCAGCACCGCCGGGCGCCCGTTCGCGATCGACAGGTTGATGACGCCGAACGTCGCCTGGAGATCCGTCAGCCGGAAGAGCTGGTTCAGGACCACCTGCGGGAAAATGTCCTTCTTCAGCTCGACGACGACGCGCATCCCCTCGCGGTCGCTCTCGTCGCGCACCTCGCTGATCCCCTCGATGCGCTTCTCCTTCATGCACTCGGCGATCTTCGCGACCATCCGGGCCTTGTTCACCTGGTAGGGGATCTCGGTGATCACGAGCTGCTCGCGGTCGCCCTTCATCGTCTTCTCGACGTGGCTGCGCCCGCGCATCGTGATCGAGCCGCGGCCGGTCGTGTACGCCTGCACGATCCCGCTCTTGCCGTAGATGAGGCCGCCCGTCGGAAAATCGGGGCCCGGGACCAGGTGGAGCAGCTCCTCCAGCGTGATGTCAGGGTTGCGGATGATGGCGATCGTCGCGTCGATGATCTCGCCGAGGTTGTGCGGCGGGATGTTCGTCGCCATGCCGACGGCGATGCCGCCGGAGCCGTTGACGAGCAGCTGCGGGAACTTCGCCGGCAGGACGCTCGGCTCGAGCTCCGAGTCGTCGTAGTTGGGGACGAAGTCGACCGTGTCCTTGTCGAGGTCGGCGAGCAGCTCGACCGCCATGCGGGACAGGCGCGACTCCGTGTACCGCATGGCCGCGGGCGAGTCGCCGTCGACCGAGCCGTAGTTGCCCTGCCCGTCGATGAGCGGATAGCGCAGGCTGAAGGTCTGCCCCATGCGGACGAGCGCGTCGTAGACCGCGAGATCGCCGTGGGGGTGGTACTTGCCGAGGACGTCTCCGACGACGCGCGCGCACTTCTTGTGCGAGCCGCCGGGGCCGATCTTCTGCTCGTTCATCGAGTAGAGGATCCGGCGGTGCACCGGCTTCAGGCCGTCGCGCACGTCCGGGATCGCGCGGCCGATGATCACGCTCATCGCGTAGTCGAGGTAGCTCGTCCGGAGCTCGTCCTGGATGCTGACCGGGATCTTCTGCTGGATGTTCGACGTCTCTTCCATGGGATCTGCACCCGAGGCACGGGGGCGAGCGCGGCGCGCACGGCCCCGTCGTAGAGGCCCATCCCAGCGCGGCTCGAGCGTCGAGCGGATCGGTGGAGGCATCTCGCGGCCTCGATCGACGATCGATGAGGTCGAGTCTGGCCTCCGCCGAGCGCCCTTGACCCGCGCTGTTCAGGGGATGCGACGGATGCGTTCAGGTACTCCAAGGGGCAGGCCGGCGCAAAGGGTTTGCCGGCCTGAAGACGTCGCGGCGTCAGGCTCACCGGGCAGCGCCGGGAGGCGCGGCGGAAGGGGTCAGCGGGGCGCGCGGGACGCGCTGGGCGCGCACGTGGCGCGGGTGGTCGCGCCGGGGCGGACCTCACCGGCGCAGCTGGCGGAGAGCACCGACGTTCCCGTCGCGTCGAGCACCTCGACGGACGTCTCGTACGTGCCCGGGGAGAGGGCCGACAGGAGCGCGCGCTGGCCGCAGGGCACGGGGCCGACGTAGGGCGCCGTCCCGGACTGCTCGCCGTCGGGCAGCGGCTCGGTCGCCGTGTAGGTCGCCGTGTAGGTGGACGCGCCCGCGCCGCAGGCGAGCTGCTCGGCCGCGAGGAGCGCGTCGAGGTCGAGCTCGAGCGCTCCTGTGTCGGACAGCGGGGCGCAGGTCGCCGTCACCGTGATGCCCGCGCTCGCCGTCGCGAAGCAGCTCGAACCGAACAGGAGGTCACCCGCGGCGTTCTTCGCCTCCAGGCGGAAGAAGTGGGCTCGGCCCGGGGCGGCGCCGAGGTCGTAGACGACCGGCTCGGCCGGCGGACAGCCGACCCCGAGCACCGGCGCGAGCGCGCTGCCCTCGGGGAGGACATCGAACGACGCGACCTCGCGGTCGTCGGCCCCGCAGCGCAGCGCGCCGAGCGCGCTCGCCGGGTCGAGCACGATGGCCGCGCTCGGCGCGTCGTCGGGGCCGGCGACCGAGGCGCACCCCTGGACGACGACGTTGACGCCCGTCTTCGCCACGAGCTTGCCGGCGTCGTCCGTGGCGTCGGGGCCGGGGCAGGCCCACGTCCAGCGCGGCGCGACCGGGGCTCCGTCGACGAGCATGTGGGGGCTCCCGGAGGTCTCGTCGCCGACGGGCGCGAGCTCCTCGGCGCGCTGCGCGTAGCCGTCGATCCTCGCCGTGTACTCGTGCCCTTCGACGACGTAGGTGAACGACACGCGCGACGAGCAGGGGATCGGCGGCGACGAGGCGAGGGTGAACGGCCCGCCCTCCGCGCTCTCGTCCGTGAGCGTGGCGACGTAGCTGCGGATCGCCCCCGGCTCGCTCGAGCACCGCACGTCGCCCAGGAAGGCGAGCGGGTCGATGGTGAGCGACGTCTGGATCCGCCCGTCGTCGTCGTCGTCGTCGCTGCTCCCGCTGGTGCAGGCCGCGATCGCGAGCACGGCGAGCGCCAGGGCGTGCCGGCCGTACCGTGGCCGCGGGGGGAGCCCGCCGCCGCGATCCGCACCGAACGAGGTTCCAACACCAGCACGAGCTCGGCCCATCGGCAGGGGGCACTAGTCCAAGCCGGGGAATGGCGCCACATGAAACGCGGCCCGCTCGGGCGGCGAGGCGGCGCAGCGACCCTGCGTGGACGTGGGGCCCCGGCCGTTGCAAGGCTTGAAGCAAGCGTTGAAACGGGCGACTCGGGAGGCGAGTGGGCCGTTTCAAGGCTCGAGATGGCCCACTCGGAGACCGAGGAGGCCATCTCGAGCGTTGAGAGCGCCGGCTCGGGTCGCCAGGAGGGCGTTTCAAGCGTTGAAATGGGCGACTCGGGAGGCGAGTGGGCCGTTTCAAGCCTTGAAACGGGCGACTCGAGGAGATCCTCGAGCGCGACGAGCGATGCAGGCGCTCAGATCCGGGGATCAGCCGTCAGCGCCGCCGCCGCCGCCCGCACCAGCGCCGCCGGTACCACCAGCGCCGCCGGTACCACCAGCGCCGCCGGCACCACCAGCGCCGCCGGCACCACCAGCGCCGCCGGTACCACCGGCGCCGCCGGCACCGCTGGCGCTTCCGCCGCCCTCACCAGCGCCGCCGGCACCGCTGGCGCTTCCGCCGCCCTCACCAGCGCCGCCGCTCCCGCCGGTCGGGGCGACCACGAACGCGCAGGCCGCGAGCTCATGCGCCTTCTCGGTGATCACCTCGCAGGGGCTGATCGCGCGATCGACGCCCTCCGCGAGCGGCGCAGCGGAGCACTCCGCCATGGAAGCGACCTTGTCGCCGGCGCACTTGCGCGCGGCGCCGACGGCGTCGACACAGGCCTTCACCTGGCCGTCCGTCGGCTCCGCCGCGGCGCGGTTGTCGCCGCCGGTGCCGTCGTTCTCGATGCCGTGGAGGCACTGATCCCAGTAGAACTCGACGCAGGTCTTCACCCGCTCGTCGGCGTCGGCCGAGCCGACCCACCCCGGGCACGCGGCGGCGGCCTCGCACCGGGCCGCCTCGATCTGCCGGCAGGCGTCGATGCCCACGGCGTCGTTGCCGCAGCTCTGCGTTGCGAGGGTCACGGCCCCGAGGCCGAGCAACCCGGCCGCGGCCCAGGTTGCGGAGCTCCGCCTCGCGGCGGAGAGGACGGCGAGCGCAGAGGAACCCACCCGGCGGAGCTACCACGTGGCCGCCGGTGGCGTCGAATTTTCAGCCGCCCACCACCTCGCAGCGCGCACGCAGGGCGGCCGGCGCGCCCGCAGCGGAGCAGCCGTCCGCAGGCCGGCGCGCGTCCAGGATGCAACCGGCAGGGTGCAACCGAGCCGGCGCAGCCGCAGCGCCGGGCGTGTCGCGCCGACGCAGCGCTCTCGGAGGTCGCGCCGCGCCCCGGCGCCGCGCTCGTCGCGAACGGTGACCGGCCCAGGCTCTGTCCGATCTATGCTCCCAGCGCCTCGATCCCCCGATGGAGCCGCCGAGCCTCGCACAGCTCAGACCCGATACGCTTTTCCATGGGCGATACCGCGTCATCCGGTCGCTCAAGGCGGGCGGGATGGGGGCGGTGTACGAGGTCGTGGACGAGGTCACGGACCGCCGCCGCGCGCTCAAGGTGATGCTCCCGGGATCCATCCAGGACCCCGCCATGCGCGCCCGGTTCGCGCAGGAGGCCAGGATCACCGGCGGGATCGAGAGCGATCACATCGTCCCTGTCTCCGACGCCGGCATCGACGCCGAGTCCGGGATGCCGTTCCTCGTCATGGACCTGCTCCAGGGCGAGGAGCTCGCGAGCCTGTCGGCGCGCCGCGGCCCGCTGCCGCCGGTCGAGGTGGTGCTCTACCTGGGCCAGGTCGCGCGCGCGCTCGACAAGATGCACGCGGCGGCGATCGTCCATCGCGACCTCAAGCCGGCGAACCTCTTCTTGACGCGGCGGGACGACGGTTCGCCGTGCGTCAAGGTCCTCGATTTCGGCCTGGCGAAGGTCGCGGCGCAGAGCAGCATGGCGGACCGCACGGCGATGGTCGGGACGCCGCTCTACATGGCGACCGAGCAGATCCGCGGCGACGGCGCCGTCGGGCCGAAGGCCGACATCCACGCGCTCGCGCACGTCGCCTTCACGCTGCTCGTGGGCAGCCCGTACTGGCTGACCGAGGCCAACGTCCTGCCCTCGATCTTCGCGCTCCTGCAGCGGATGGCGGCGGGGCTGCCCGAGCCGGCGAGCGTCCGCGCCGCCGCGCGGCGCCGCAACGTCCGGCTGCCGCCGGCCTTCGACGCCTGGTTCCAGCAGGCGACGGCGATCGATCCGAAGGACCGGTTCGACCGCGCGACAGCGGCCGTCACGCTGATGGCGGAGGCCCTCGGCGCGCCCGCGCCGTCGAGCCCGCCCCCCGCGCCCGTTCCGCCCTCGAACCCCCCGCCGTCGTCGCGCCGCAGCCGCGAGCCCGACGACCGGCGCGCCGCCGCCCCGCCGGACCCCGGACCGAAGTCGCAGGATGCCGGGTCGAAGCCCGCGGGAGACACGCGGCACCGCGACGAGGACCTCGCCGCGGTCGTCCACGAGGAGCGGCTCCGGGCCTTCCTGAAGAAGGAGATCCAGCGCGCCAGGGAGCAGCGGACGAGGAGGCTCTCCTTGCTGCTGCTCGGCGTGAACGGCCTCCAGGAGATCGAGGAGAAGCACGGGCGGGCGGCGGTCGATCGCATCCTGGGCGACCTCGCGCGCGTCGTCCGGATCTACGTGCCGGAGGACGGGCTGCTCGGGCGCTACCGCCGCGACATCCTCGCCATCGTCCGCCCCGGGATCGGACGGACGCGGGCGTCCGCGTTCGCGAAGGTGCTCGGCGAGAAGGTGCGCCAGCACCGCTTCCGGCGCATCCCGTCGATGCCCTTCCCGATGACCCTCCGCATCGGCGTCGCCCACCTCGAGGAGGACGACACGACAGGGCACGACCTGCTCGAGCGCGCGGCGCGGGAGCTGCTCGAGCGGGGCGAGTGAGCGCCCGGCGGCTTCCGGCCTCGGCCTGCGGCCACGCGCTCGAGCTTCTTGGACGTTCCTCGCGGAGGGGCGATCCTCGGCGCATGGTCTCTGCCATGATCCTGGCAGCGGGGCTCGGGACGCGGCTCCGCCCGCTCACCGACGAGCTGCCGAAGCCGCTCCTGTGGCTCGGCGATCGCCCGCTCATCGCGCACATCGCCGATCAGCTCGCCGCGGGCGGTGTCCTTCGCGCCGCGCTGAACAAGTCCCACCTCGCCGAGCGCTTCACGCGGGAGCTGCTCGCGGCGTTCCCGGTGCCGGTCGAGGTCCTGCACGAGCCGGAGCCGTTCGGCACCGCGGGGGGACTCGCGAACGCGGCGGGCGCGCTCGGCGACGGGGACGTGGTCCTCTGGAACGGCGACATCCTGATCGACCTCGACGTGGCGGCGCTCCACGCGGCGCACGCCGGGCGCGGCGCGGCCGCGACGCTCGCGGTGGCGCCGCGGCCGGTCGGGAAGGGGACAGTGGGCGTCGGCGGCCGGGGCGAGGTGGTCCGGCTGCGCGGGGAGCGCTTCGGCGAGGAGGTCGCGGGGGGCGACTTCGTGGGCGTGCAGGTCGTCGGCGAGGCGCTCCGGCGGCGGCTGCCGCCGCGCGGCTGCATGGTCGGGGACGTGTACCTGCCGTGGCTGCGCGAGGGGCGCGCGCTCGCGACGTTCGCGGCGCCCGCCGTGTGGCATGACATCGGCACGATCGCCGCGTACCTCGCGGCCAGCGCGCGCTGGCTCTCGCAGCGCGGCCTGCCGAGCTACGTCGGCCCGGGGGCGTCCGTGGCCGAGGGCGTGGACGTGACGGGCAGCGTCGTCGGCGCCGGAGCGCGGGTCGAGGGGGCCGGGGCGCTGCGCGGGTGCGTGGTGTGGCCGGGGGCGCGGGTCGCCGTCGGGGTGGACGTCGGCGCGCCGTGCGAGCGCGCGGTGGTGACGACGCAGGGACGGGTCGTGCGCGCGGCCGGGTGATCGCTCGGCCGGGGGCGGCCCACGACCGGGAGCGCTCGCACGGCGCGCCGCTCGAATCACTCCTCGAATTGCTTGCCGAGGTCGGCGAGCGCGGCCCTGGCGGCGTTGTGCCCGGCCGCGCCGATCACCGACCCGGCCGGGTGCGTGCCGGCGCTGCACGAGTAGAGCCCGGCGAGCCCGAACCGGTAGGGAACGCGATCGGCGAAGCCGAAGCCGTTGTCGATGTGGTGGATGTGCCCCCGCGTGATCCCGAAGTGCCGCTCGATGTCCGGCGGCGCCAGCGTGAACGTGTCCAGCACGAGGTCGCTCATCCCCGGCGCGAAGCGATCGCAGATCGAGAGGAGGTGCTTCACGTAGCGCGGCGCGGCCTCGCCCCACGTCTCGCCGTCCGCGAGCGCGTAGGGCACCCACTGCACGAAGAGCGCGGCGTTGTGGTGCCCCTCGGCGTCGCGCAGGCTCGGGTCGATCGGCGTGTGGAAGTACCACTCGATCGCGGGGAACTCGGGGAGACGACCGCTCATCGCGTCGCGGTGGGCCTGGCGCAGCACGTCCATCACGACGTCCTCGTCCGGCAGGAGGTGGATGGTCGGACCGAACTGCCCGCGATCCTCCGGGAGGCACGTGAACCTGGGCAGGCCGGTCAGCGCCATGTTGACCTTGAGCGTCGAGCCGTCCCTCGCGAGCGCGTCGAGCCGAGTCGACAGCGCCGCCCCGATCGCGGCGCTGCCGGCCAGCGCGCGGGTGCGGAACGGATCGGCGTTCGAGACGACCGCCCCGGCGGCGATCCGCGTGCCGTCCTCGAGGAGCACGCCGGAGACGGCGCCCCCGGACGACTCGATCTGCGCGACGCGGGCGCCCGTCACGATCCTCGCGCCCTCGGCCCGCGCCTTCTCGGCGAAGAGGCGGGTGACGGTGCCCATGCCGCCCTCGACGATCATCCAGGTCCCGTCCGCGCCGGGGAGGCGGCACATGTTGTGGACGAGGAAGTTCATCCCGGTGCCGGGCGTGTCGAAGCCGCCCGCGAGCCCCGAGAAGGCGTCGGTCGCGGCGTACATCGCCTGGAGGAGATCGCTCTTCCAGGGGAACCGCGCGAGGTAGTCCGAGATCGTGCCCCGGCAGAGCGCCACGAACGTCGGCCGGAGGGCGGGCCGCACGTAGCGCTCCGCGGTCTCCTCGATGGAGAGCGGCTCCTCGAGCCACGTCGGGGCGATGTCGTCCCGGAGCGCGGCGAGCTCGGCCTGGAGGGCGCTGTTCGCGTCCCAGTCTTCCTGGGAGAAGAACTCGAGGAACTGCCGCTTCATCGCGGCCTCGTCCGAGCCGAAGAGCAGGTAGCGCCTGTCGGTCGTCGGGAGGAAGTAGTGCGGATCGCGCCTTCTCAGGGGAAGGGTGACGCCGACCTCGCGGAGCAGCTCGGGCGGAGCGAGCCCGAGCAGGTAGGCGCCGCTCGAGACGCCGAGGGACGGCGCCTTCTTGAAGGGGTGCTCGGTCTTCACCGCGCCGCCCACGGCGTCCTTCTCCTCGAGCACGACAACGTCGAGCCCGCGGCGGGCGAGGAGGACGGCGGCGACGAGTCCGTTGTGGCCGGCGCCGACGATGACGACGTCGGCGCGGGCCGGAGCTTCACTGCGTTTCACTGGGCACCTCCAAGCGCTGTGCGCGTCCGCTGCCGCGGCCGGCGCTGGGGCCGCCGCGCGCGAGGTGTTGCACGGATGGCGCGACGAGGAGAGGCCTTTTCGCGCGCCGGAATCCGGAGGAGCACGCCGCGCCGGCCTCGAGGCCGCCCGCACGGGGACCCTTTCCAGCCTGTCCTCACCGCGTCTCGCGCGCGGTGGGCCCCTGCCACGCCGCGGCGACCTCCTCGGCGATGGCGCGCACGGTCAGGGGGGCAGAGCCCTCGGCCTTGTTGTTCACGAGCACGAAGCTCTCGATGCGCAGCGCCGCGGCCTCGCACAGGATCCGCGCGACCTCCGCGCGCATGGCGGGATCGGGCTCGACGATCCGGTTGAACGGGTGGAACCGCCGCAGCTCTGCCTCGTAGCGGCGGCCGGGCTTGAGCGAGAGCCGGACGAGCGCGAACGGCGCGTTCGAGACGGGCACCACGTCCGCCTGGGCGCCGGGAGACGGCATGTTGCGCCAGTAGCTGTAGGCGTGGGCGACGCCGTGCGCGCCGAGGATCTCCCGGTACTCGCCGGTGAAATAGGCGCGCTCCCTGAGCTCGACGGCGCAGGCGAGCTCGCGCGGCAGCGCGCCGAGGAAGGCGTCGAGCCGCTCGAAGAAGGCGCGCGGCGGGAGCCGGTCGGGCGGGGCGATCGGGGGCAGCTCGAGCAGCACCGGCCCCGCGTGCGCCCGGAAGACCGAGAGCAGCGGCGCGGCGACGCGCGACAGGAAGAGCGGGACCGACAGGAAGTCCGGGTTCGGCTCGACGCGCGCGCGGTGCGCGCCGCGACCTTCGCCCTCGTCCGGCGGCGTCTGCGCGCGCTGGAGCGTCTGGGACACGACGGCGTGCAGCGCCTTGGACACGCAGCGGAAGCCGTCCGGCAGCTGCGCTCGATAACGAAGGAAGTCGCTGTCGGGGATGGGGGCGTAGAAGCTCCTGTCGATGCCGACGGTCGTGAGCAGCGGGTGCCGCGCATACTCGGCGAGGCCGTCGCGCGCGAGCTCCTCCGTGCTCCGCCGCCGGGCGTAGACGAGGCCCTGCCAGCCCGGGAAGCTCCACGAGCTCGTGCCGAGGTGCAGCCCTGCCGGCAGCCGCGCCGCGAGGCGGGCGGCGTCGTCGTGGACCGCCGCCATCGCGTCGAGCTCGAGCGCCTCGGCGGCGGCGGGCTCCGGCGCTGGAGCGAACAGCGAGAGCTGCGAGGGGACGGGGCCACGGCGCCCGGGAGACCGGCTCACCCGGGCGAGTCTACCGCTTCCGGCGCTCTCCGCGACACAGGCTGCGCCGGACGGCGCTGCCCGGTTGTACCCTGCACCCGACGTGCTGCGCCGCTTCGCCCTCGTTCTGCGCGTCCTTGTCTCGACGGCCGGCAAGGACGCCTTCGCCCGCGCCATGCCGCTGTACATGGGGCTGGGCCTCGTCGGGGCGGTCGTGTTCGGCGGCAACGGGATGGACCCTGCGCGGCTCACCGGCCTCGCGGGCGAGTCGCTCCCGTTCCGGCTCGCGCTGTGGGCGGCGTGGCTGCTCGTCGGGATGTCGGCGGCGCGCGCGCTGCTCCGCGCTCCGGCGACCTTCTTCCTCCGCGCGCTGCCGGTCCCGCGCCCCCTGCTGCTGTCGGCGCATGCGCTGCTCCTCGCCGTCGCCGAGCTCCCGTGGGTGGCGCTCTGGGCGTTCGGCGCCGGCGCGCTCGCCGCGAGCGCCGCCTGCGTCGCCGCGCTCGCGGCCCATTGCATGCTCCTCGCCCGGCCGCGCGGCGCGCGCGAGCTCGCGGCCCTCTCGCTGCTCGCCGGCGCGATCCTGCTCGGGGCGCCGGCGTCGATCCTGCTCGCGTGCGCCGCGCCCGCGCTCGCCCTCGGGCTGCGCGCGGCCGTCGTCCGCGCGCCGGAGGTCCCGCTCGGCCGCGAGCGCCCGCTGATCCCGTCGGCCGTGCCCGTCCTCGGCGGCGGGCTCGTCGCGCTCTCGCTCGCCTACCTGGCGGCGCTCCTGCGCGGCCATCGCGCGGTGCTGGTGCGCGGCCTCGCGCTCACCGCCCTCGGCGCGCTCGCCATGGCGGCCTGGGCCCGCACCCACGGACCGCTCGGGGCCGCGCCGCTCGCCGAGGGATCGCTCGTCGCGCTGGCGCCGGTCGCGCTCTGCCTGGGCGCCGGCCTCTCCGGTCCCGTGCTGCGCGAGGAGCGGCGGATCACGTGGCTCCTCGACGCGTGCGGCGCGGCGGCCCCGCTCCGGGCGATCGCAGCGGCGGCGGCGGTCGCCGCGCCGCTCGTCGCCCTCGCGCTCGCGCACGGGGCGGCGGTCGGCGCGCTCACCCGCGCGGCGCCCCTCGCGGCGCTGCGCCTGCTCGGCGGCGCGGGCCTCGCGGGGCTGCTCCTGGCCGGGGTTGCGCTCGGCTGCGTGCGCTGGTCCGTGCGGCAGGACGGCCGCGACAGCAGCCGGGTGCTCCTCTCGGTGCTCGCCGCCGTCGTGGTGGCGACCGCGTCGGTGTGGACGTGGGGCGAGCTCGCGCTCGCGGCCTGGGCTCCGGGGGCCGCGCTGCTCGCGGGGCCCGCCGGCGCGCGCTGGATCTCGTCGCGCCGCGAGCGCGGCGCCGCGGTATGAGAGAGGAGGGTGGGGGGATGCTGGAAGGGGGGATGCTGGAAGCGACGGGGATCCACAAGCGGCTCGCGGGCAGGGACGTGCTCTCGGGCGTCGACCTCCGCTGCGGACCTTCGAACGTGGTGGTCGTGATGGGCGGCAACGGCGCCGGCAAATCGACCTTGCTGCGGATCGTCGCCGGGCTGCTGGAGCCCGATCGCGGCGCCGTCGTCCTCTGCGGCGATCCCCTCCACGGCGGCGGCGTCGCGGCGCGGCGCCGCCTCGGGTATGCGCCCGACGCCACCGAGGCGCTGCCGGACCTGCAGGTCTGCGAGCTCGTCGCCCTCGTGCGGGCGCTCAAGCAAGCGCCGCCGCTCGATCGCGCGTGGATCGACCGGGTCGGCGCGGGGTCGTTCTGGCGACAGCGTCTCTCCGGGCTCTCGTTCGGGCAGCGCAAGCGCGCGCTCCTGCTCACCGCGCTGGTGGGCGACCCGTGGCTGCTCGTCCTCGACGAGCCGACGAACGGGCTCGACGCCGATGGCGCGCGCGTGGTGCTGGGCCTCATCGAGGAGCGCCGCGCCGAGGGGAAGGCGACCCTGCTCACGACGAACGACCCGGCGCTCGCGCCGGCGCTCGGGGGGCGGCCGCGCTGGCTCAGCGCGGGTCGGCTCGGCGTGGACGGGGCCGCTCCTGGCCCCGAGGTCGCCGGCGGCGTGGCCATCGAGCGGAGGGCGACGCACGGCGTTCGCGACCCGTGAGGGCCGCGCCGCCGGACGTGGCCTACCCGCCGGTCTGCCGGGGCGGCTGCGGGCAGAGCAGCTTCTTCAGCTCGTCGATCGCCTCTGCGCCCCGCAGCGCGACCGAGGCGATTCGCTGGACCTTGGGCGCGAAGGAGCAGTCGACACGCTCGTTCGGCGCCTCGTGCAGCAGGGATTCGACCTTGTCGGGGGGGCCCTGCACGCTCTTCTTCAGGCAGAGGATCGGGCTGCCCTGGTGGTAGTAGTACCGGCGCTGCAGAAGGCGGAGCTCCGTGAGCCCGCCGAACGGCTCGGCGTCGTTCAGGGCGAAGATGAGCTGTCCGTTGTCGTAATAGAAGAGGTAGGTGGACCCGGCGTCTCCCGCGGCGTGGTCCTTCAGCTCCGCTCTCAAGACATCCTTGTTCTTCCGGTGCAGCCGGAGCTCGGCGCTCCCCTCGCGACCCGGGCAGGCCATGCGGACCTCGCTCGTGCTGAGCCCCTTGTCCGCCTGGATCTCCTCGTATCTCTTCCGGATCTCATCGATGCGAGGGTCGCCCGACGCCTCCCTGGCGGCCCCGGGGCTTCCGGCGTCGGCCGCTGCGTCGGGGGCCGCCGTGCGCGGCGCAGGCTGGCCGGAGGCCGGGGCGGCGGGCGGGGGCGGCTGAGCTCCGTCCTCGCCGCGGGACACCGCCGCGGTCCTCGATGCGGAGGAGGCGGGGGCCACGTCGCCGCGCCCGCAGCCGGTGACGAGCAGGACGCCCGTGAAGACCATCGCCGATCGACTCATGAAACGCCCCTATTCGCCATCGTGGGTTGCGTCCAGCTCGGCGGCCCGGGGGAGCGGCAGCAGCCGCAGCACCCGCGCCTCGCGCACCTCGCGCCCCTCCAGATCGAGCGACGTGGGGACGAGGCAACGCGCGAGCTCCTCGACGCCTTCCGAGGGGCAGTAGGCGCGCCCCGGATCCCCGACGAGCACGGCCGCAGTCCAGGCGGCCTGACGCCGCAGCCAGGGGAGCATCCGGTCGACCATCGCGCGCTCGTAGAAGATGTCGCCCGCCACGATGACGTCCCACGCGCCGCGCGCGGCGCTCGCCGTGAGATCCTCCGTGATGACGTCGACGGCGACGCCGTTGAGGGCCGCGTTCAGCTGGAGCGCGGCGGCGGCGAACGGATCGATGTCGGCGGCGCTGACGTGCGCCGCGCCGGCGCGGACCGCGGCGATCGCGACGACGCCGCCGCCGGCGGCGAGGTCGAGCACGCGCTTGCCCGAGACCGCGGCGGGGTGATCGAGCAGGTACCGCGCGAGCGCCTGCCCGCCGGCCCACGCGAACGCCCAGTACGGCGGCGGCACGCCCGCGCGCGCGAGCGTCGCCTCGGTCGCGTGCCAGAGCGGCGTGACCTCGGTCGCGAGGTGGAGCCTCACCTCGGGGACGAGCGGCGGGCTGGCCACGGCGGTCTCGCGCGCCACGAACGCCGCGGCGCCCGCGGCAGGGGCGAGGGCCTCGACGGGCCCGTAGGGCTCCGGCGCCCGAGCGGTCACGGCCGCTGCTGCGCGACCCGCGCTTCCGCCGCGCGCAGCGTCGCCTCGAGCAGCGAGGCGATCGTCATGGGGCCGACGCCGCCCGGCACCGGCGTGATCCAGGCAGCGCGCTCCCTGGCGGCCTCGAAATCGACGTCGCCCACCAGCTTGCCCGCGTCGTCGCGGTTGATGCCGACGTCGATCACCGTGGCCCCTTCCTTGATCCAGTCGCCCCCGATGAGCTTCGCCTTGCCGGCGGCGGCGACGAGGACGTCGGCCTCGCGGCAGATCGCCCGCAGATCGCGCGTGCGTGAGTGGGCGATCGCGACCGTCGCGTGCTGCGCGAGCAGCAGCTGCGCCATCGGCCTGCCGACGAGGTGGCTCCGCCCGACCACCACCGCGCGGGCGCCGGCGAGCTCGACGCCCGCCTCGGCGAGCAGGCGCATGCAGCCGACCGGCGTGCACGGCGCGAGGCCGCCTGGGCGGCCCAGCGCGAGCAGGCCTGCGTTCACCGGGTGGAGGCCGTCGACGTCCTTCGCGGGAGCGATGGCGTCGAGCACGGCGTGCTCCCGGAGGTGCTCCGGCAGCGGCAGCTGGACGAGGATCCCGTCGACCGCGTCGTCCGCGTTGAGCTCCGCGATGAGCGCGAGCAGCTCGGCCTCGGTCGTCCCGGCCGGGAGCGCGCGGAGCCGGCCCCGGATGCCGACCTCGTTCGACACCCGCTCCTTGCTCCGCGTGTGGGTCACGCTGGCCGGGTCCTCGCCGACGAGCACCACCTCGAGGCCGGGGGGCCGGCCGTGGGCGGCCGCGAAGCGCGCCACCCCCTCCCGCACCTCGTCGCGGACCTTCTGAGCGATCGCCTTGCCGTCCAGGATCTTGGCTGCCACGGCCGCGGAGCTTAGACCAGCCGCGGCCGTCGCGGGAGCGCGGCCCGCTCGGCCTGCCCGGGGGTCGCGTCGACCCGCGACGAACGGCCGCGGGCCGCGGCGTGAGGCGACCGCCACGTCGGCGGCGCGATCTTCAGGTTGACCCTTCCGTCCAGCGTCTCTAGCCATGAGCGGTGGACGCGCTGCACACCGATCTCTACCAGTTGACGATGGCGGCGGGGTACTTCCACCGCGGCATGGCCTCGCGCGTCGCGACGTGCGAGCTCTTCGTGCGGCGGCTGCCCAGGCACCGGCGCTTCCTCGTCGCGATGGGCCTCGAGCGCGTCCTGCGCTACCTCGAGCAGCTCCGCTTCACCGACGAGCAGATCGCCTACCTGAGCGCGCTCCCCGCCCTCGCGGACGCGATGACGCCGGCGTTCTGCAGCTACCTGCGGGACTTCCGCTTTCACGGCGACGTGTGGGCCGTCCCCGAGGGGACGGTGTTCTTCCCGAACGAGCCGCTCCTGCGCGTCACCGCGCCGATCATCGAGGCGCAGCTCATCGAGACGTTCGCCCTGTCCGCCGTCAACCACGCCACCACGATCGCGTCGAAGGCCGCGCGCATCGTCCTGGCCGCCGGCGACGCGGGGGTCATGGAGTTCGGCACCCGGAGGGCTCACCCGGAGGCGGCGCTCGACGCGGCGCGGGCCGCGTACGCGGTCGGCTGCGTCGGCACCTCCAACGTGGAGGCCGGCATGCGCTTCGGCATCCCGGTGCACGGGACGGCCGCGCACATGTGGACCATGGCCCACCCATCGGAGGAGGCCGCGTTCGAGGGCTACGTCGCCGTCTTCCCGAACGCGGCGATCCTGCTCATCGACACGTACGACACGCTCGTCGGCGCCGCGCGCGCGGCGGCGATCGCGCGCGACAAGCTGAAGGGGGTCCGGCTCGACTCCGGCGACCTCGGCGCGCTCAGCGTGGCCGTGCGGAGGATCCTCGACGCCGCCGGGTGCGCGTCGGCGAAGATCGTCGCCTCGGGCGATCTCAACGAGCACCGGATCGCCGAGCTGAGGCGCGCCGGGGCGCCCATCGACCTCTACGGCGTCGGGACGGACCTCGTGACGTCGATCGATTCCCCCGCGCTGGGCGGCGTGTACAAGCTCGTGGAGATTGGAGGCGTCGAGCCGGGCTCCGGAGCAGCGCGCACGCCCATCGCGAAGTTCTCGGAGGGCAAGGCGACGCTGCCCGGAGCGCACCAGGTGCACCGCTTCCGCGACCCGGCCGGGAGGCTCGCCCGCGACGTCATCGCGCTCGACGGCGAGCCCGCGGGCCCCGGGGCCGAGCCGCTGCTCGCGCCCGTGATGAGGCAGGGTGCCCGTGTCGCGCCGCCCGAGGGGCTCGACGCGGTCCGGGCGCGTGTGCGCGCCGAGATCGCCGGGCTGCCGGAGGCGCTGCGGCGCATCGACGACGACCCCTCGCCGGGCGCGCCCTTCCCGGTCGAGGTGTCACCCAAGCTCGGCGCGCTCGTGGAGACGGTGCGCGCCCGCGTCGTCTCCGGCGTAGGATAGCGAGATCGAGCGAGGCGCCGCGCGCGCGGCCGCGGTGGCGCGGCGGCGCGCCCCACGTGAGCGGCGCGCGAGAGGAGAGAGCACATGGCGAGTGGCAACGTGACCCGGCAACCTCCGCCCCCGAGGGTGTTCGTCGACGTGGACGTGCAGCGAGACTTCTGCGAGGAGGCCGGCGCGCTCTACGTGAAGGGCTCGCCGAACGCGCTGTTCCGGAGGCTCACGGAGCACGCCGTCGCGCACGGGATCCCGATCGTCGGCTCGGTCGACTCGCACGCGTGGGACGCGTGGGAGTTCGCGTCGAACGACGTCCCGGCCCCGGAGGGCGACAAACCGGGCTTCCCGGACCACTGCGTGAAGGGGACGCCGGGCTGGCTGAAGGTCGAGGGGACGCTGCCGCCGCGCTTCCGCTTTCTCCCGAACGTCGAGCGCGCGCCCATCGACGCGGCGGTGCGCGAGCTCGCGACGGGCACGATCCACGCGGTCTACTTCGAGAAGGAGGTCTACAGCCTCTTCGCGAACCCCCTCGCCGAGGGGTTCCTGCGCGAGCTCGCCGCGGCGCTCGGCGGCGCGCCGGAGCTCGTCGTGTACGGCGTGGCGACCGACTACTGCGTCCGCTCCGCCGCCCTCGGGCTGGCGCGGCGCGGCTACCGCACGACGCTCCTGACCGACGCCGTCGCCGGCATCACCGAGGCCGGCGTCGCCGCCGCGCTCTCCGAGATGCAGGCCGCCGGCGTCACGCTCACCACGTCGTCCGCCCTGCTTCGCTAGCGAGCCCGGCGGGGTCCCCGCGCCGCGATCACCCGGGCGCGCCCGCGAGGCGTCGTCAGCGGCCCTCCGGAGAGCCCGTCGCGCCGGGATCGCTCGGCTCGCCCTGGACGCGCAGCGACGCGCAGAGGTCGACGAGCGGCTGCGGCTTGTCGAAGTGCCACCCCTGCGCGTAGTGGATGCCCATCGTCGTGAGCAGATCGGCGATCTCCTTGTTCTCCACCTGCTCGGCGACGGTCTTGATGCCGAGCGTGTCGCCGATCCGCTGCACCGACTCGACGATCGCGCGGTGGAGCGTGTTGTCCTGCAGATCGCGCACGAACATGCCGTCGATCTTCACGTAGTCGACCGGCAGGCTCTCCAGGTAGCCGTACGACGCGTGCCCGCTGCCGAAGTCGTCGATCGCGAACCGGCACCCCATGGCGCCGAGCTCCTGCATGAACCACAGCACCTCGCCGAGGTTGGCGAGCGCCGCCGTCTCGGTGATCTCGAAGCAGATCTTGCTCGGCGGCACCTGCGCCCGGTGCAGCTGCTCGACGAGGAAGTCGAGCAGGCCCTCGCGCAGGAGAGACACGCCCGACAGGTTGATCGAGCACGTGTCGAGGCGCCGGAGCGCGTGCTGCGGCATCGCGCCGATCAGCCGGAACGCCTGCCGCGCGACGTAGCGATCGATGACGTGGATCAGGCCGCTCTGCTCCGCCGCCTGGATGATGCCCACGGGCGAGTAGAGCCGGCCGTCCTCGCCGAGCTGCCGCACGAGCACCTCGAAGTGCGCGCCGTGGGGGCGGGGCGCCGCGCCCGGCATGACGAGCGGGTGGATGCCCTGCGAGTAGAGCCGCAGCCGCCCCTCGGCGAGGTGGCGCTGCAGGCTCGCCACCCACTGCATCGAGCGCCGGCTCGTCGTCATCTGCTGGTCGTCGAGGTAGACCTGCAGCCGCCCGCGCCCGTTCTCCTTCGCGATCCGGCACGCGTGATCGGCGGCGCCGAGCACGTCGACCGCCCGCTCGAAGTGGGGCGTCAGCACCACGAGCCCGATGCTGGCGCCGATCGAGAACGTCTTCTCCGCCCACCCGAACCGGAACTCGAGCAAGCAGATCTGCAGATCGCGCGCGATCCGCTCCGCCTCTCGCTCGCTCTTGCCCGCGAGCAGCAGCACGAACTCGTCGCCGCCGATGCGCCCGGCCGCGTCCTGCGGGCCGACGATCTCGTGCACGCGCGTCGCGACCCACTGGAGCAGATCGTCCCCCGCCTCGTGCCCGCAGGTCGCGTTGACGAGGCGGAAGCGATCCAGGTCGATGTAACAGAGCGCGTACGGCGTCCCCGTCTTCCTGCAGTCGTTGAGCGCCTCCTCGATGCGATCGATGATCGCGTACCGGTCGAGGAGGCGCGTCAGCGCGTCGTAGCGGGGCTTGGCCGGGTGGATCGGCAGGGGCCCCGGCGCGCCGAGCTCGCGGAAGAGCACGATCTGCCCGGGAGGAGGCGGCGGCTTCGAGTCGCGCTGGCCATCGCGCGAGGGCCGCCCCGCGATCGCGCCGATCGTGTGGAGGATCGGGATGACGGAGCCGTCGCGGCGCTCGAGCAGCGCGGTGTACCGCGCCGGCGGCCGGGTCGCCTCGGGGGCGGCGAGCGGCGCGCCCGGCGTGCGCAGCGCGCCCTCGTCGATGATCACCGGCGAGATCGGCACCGCGGGCTCGCGCCGCGGCGTGAGCGCCGGCGGCGGCGCGGGCTTCGCGGGCGCGCCGTCGTCGAACAGCTCGTTCATCTCTCCGACGTCGATGTCCGGATCTCCGCTCGTCGTCCCCGCCGCCGGGATCAGGCGGAGCACGCGATCGAGCAGCGCGCCGCGCGCCTCGACGATCGACCAGCCGGTCAGCCGCTCGGCCGCGCCGTTGCAGCGCACCACGCGCTGCTCGGCGTCGATCTCGATCAGCCCGACGTCGACCTCGGACAGCCACGCAGCGAGGTGTTTGTCCGGCGAGCCACGGTGCGCGTCCGAGCGATCGAACGCGGCGTGCAGGCTCGACTCCGGCCGGTCATCGATCTTTGCCACCACCCCGTTATGGTAGTTGCATTCCCGGAGAAGCGGACTTCTTAAGCGCCGGCGGCGAGGAAACTCGACGGCCACGACCCACCGCTGGGGTAGGCTCGGGTCATGGGTGGTCACGAGGAGAGCAGGCGCTCCGGGCCGGGGCTCGGGGCGCCTGCGCGCCGTGCTTTCGCCGGCGCCGCGGCGATTTGTCGAGCTTCAGCGAAAAACGCCTGGCCACAGGCCGACGAAGGACTGGGCTAACGCGATGCGTTGTGGTGACGTGTCGGGATCGGGGGACGGTGTGGGAGCGCGGACCGCGCTCGGTGCGGGCTGAGGCATCGATGGGGCTTGTCCTGTTCGGGCTCACCGGCGGCCTGGGATCCGGCAAGAGCACGGTGGCGGCGCGCTTTCGCGCGCAGGGGCTTCCGGTCATCGACGCCGATGCGCTCGCCCGCGACGTGGTGGCGGAGGGGACCGAGGGGCTCGGCGAGGTGGTCCGCGCCTTCGGTCCGGAGGTGTTGCTGCCGGACGGCTCGCTCGATCGCGCGCGCGTCGCCGCGAGGGTGTTCGACGACCCGGGCAAGCGCCGGCAGCTGAACGCGATCGTGCACCCGCGCATCGCGGCGCTCCTGCTGGAGCGCGCCGCGGCGCTCGCGGCGCGAGGCGAGCCGCTGGCGTGCTACGAGGCGGCGCTCCTCGTCGAGAACGGGGTCGCCGACGCGTTCCGTCCGCTCGTGGTCGTCGCGGTGCCCGAGGCCGTCCAGATCGCGCGCGCGATGGCGCGGGACGGCGCGACCGCGGAGCAGGTGCGCGCCCGGCTCGACGCGCAGCTCCCGCTCGCGAGCAAGGTCGCGGTCGCCGACTACGTCATCGACAACGCCGGCGATCGCGCCGCGACCGAGCGCCAGGCCGACGAGGTGCTCGCCTCGATCCGGGCGAAGCTCGGCGGCCGCGCTGAACGGGCGGGACGCTGACTTGATGCGCAGTGCCCGGCGTGGAAGTCTCGCGACCGGCCGATGACGTCGTTCAAGTCGAAGCTCGCGCGGCTCGGGCCGCTCCCGACGGAGCCACGCGCCGGCGCGGTCCCGGGCGCGAGCGCACAGGGCGAGGCGTCGCGGCCGCCGGTCGCGGCGGCGGGAGCGCCCGCCGCGGTCGGCGCTCGACCGTCGCTGGACGAGCTGCGCGAGCGCATCTCTCGCATCGTCGCGCGCGGCGCGCCGCCGACGCCCAGGGCCGATCCGGCGCGCGGCGAGCTGCCCTTTTATGTCGAGCAGACGCCCGGGGGGCCGCTCTACGTGAGCCGCACCCGCTCGCTCGCGGCGGCCCGCGTCGGCCGCGCGCCGCTCGTCGCCGCGCGCGACGCCGACCCGGCGATGCTCGCGCTCCTGGCGCTCGACCCGGCGCTCGCCGGCTGCGACCTGCGGAGGGCGCTGTTCCTCGACACGGAGACGACGGGCCTCGCCGGCGGCACGGGCACCGTGCCGTTCCTGATCGGCCTCGCCTGGTTCGACCCCGGGGCCGCCGGCGCGGGGCCGCTCGGCGAGCCGTCGTCCGACGCCTTCGTCATGGAGCAGCTCCTCCTGCGCCGCCTCGGCGAGGAGGAGCCCATCCTGCGCCGCCTCGCCGAGCGCCTCGCCGACGCCTCGATGATCGTCACGTACAACGGCAAGGCGTTCGACATGCCGCTCCTGCGCACGCGCTACGTGATGAACCGCCTGCCGCCGCCGCCGGAGCTGCCGCACCTCGATCTCGTCCACGTCGCGCGCCGCATCCACAAGGCGCGCCTGAAGACCTGCACGCTCATCGCCCTGGAGCACGACGTGCTCGGCCGGGTGCGCGTCGGGGACGTGCCCGGCGGCGAGATCGTCGCGTGCTACGCCCACTTTCTGCGCACCGGCGACGAGGACGCGCTGCTCGGCGTCGTCGAGCACAACGCGGCCGACGTGCTCGCGATGGTCGCGCTGGTCGGCCTCTACGGCGAGCCGCTCGGCGGCCTCGCCGCCGGCGATCTCGCCGGGGCGGCGGCGACGCTGCGGCGGGCGGGCGCGCTCGAGCGCGCGGCGGAGCTCGCGGACGCGGCCGTCGAGCGCGGCGGGGGCGCGGTCGCGCGCCGCGCGCGCGGCGACATCGCGAAGGCGCGCGGGGACAAGGCGCGGGCGCTCTCGGACTACGAGGCGCTCGCCGCCGAGATCGACGATCCCGCGGTGCGCCTCGCGCTGGCGAAGCTCTACGAGCACCACGTCCGCGCCTTCGCCCGCGCCCTCGACCTGGCCGACCAGGGCACCGCCGAGCCCGAGCCCGCGCAGGCCCGCCGCAGAGCCCGCCTGCGGCGCAAGCTCGATCGCAGCGCCGCCGGCGCCGCGCTCGCGCTGCCGTTCGAGCGCGCCGAGGCCGCCGCCGGAGCGCGGCCTTGCCCCCTGCCCGCCGCCGCGCCGCGACGCAAGGGCGGAGCGTGAGCGGGCACCCCGCAGTCCCGCGGTTCGGGGGTCCGGACGGTCCGATCGAGAAATCCATCCGTCTGGCTTCTCGCCGGGGCGTGCGTGGGCTAGGGTGGGGGCGATGATTACCGTCGGCTGCGCCGGTTTCCCCGTCCCAGCGACGCGCTATTTCCGCGAGTTTATGTTCGTGGAGGTGCAGGAGACCCATGTGTCCCTTCCGGGACCTGGAACGATCCGGCGCTGGCGGCGCGAAGCTCCGGTCGGCTTTCGATTTGCCCTGCTCGGTCCGCGTGAGATCGGGCAGGAGGGGTTCAGGGACGGCAAGGTGATCGAGACGGCTCTCAAGAGCATCGAGGCCGTCGCCGACGAGCTCGAGGCGAAGAGCGCCGTCTTCGTCGGTCCCCCGGAGTTCACGCCGACGCGCGCGAACAAGGCCATCCTGCGCGAGTTCCTTGCCAGCGTGAAGAAGCGCTTCGAGCGCGTCGTCTTCGAGCCGCCGCCGGGGTGGGCTCCGGACGAGAGCGACGAGCTCACCCAGGAGGTCGGCGCCCTCGCCGCGCGCGATCCGCTGATCGCGGGGCTCTCGCGGCTGAAGGTCGCCTACTACCGCCTGCACGGCCCGGCGGGGCACAAGTCGCGCTACGAGGACCCGGCGATCGAGCGGCTCGCCGAGATCGCGCGCGGCGCGAAGCACGACGACGCGACGTACGTGTTCACGAACGTCGACATGTTCGCCGACGCGAAGCGCTTCAAGAAGGCGATGAAGATCTGACGCGGGCGCGCCGCGCGGGCGGCGCGCCCCGGCGGCGAGGCTCAGCGTCCGGCGCGCCGGGGAGCGGCGCTCCGGACGCGTGGCTCAGCGCTCGGCGCGCCGGAGGCGCAGGCGCTCCGGACGCGTGAACAGCGCCATGGCGACGCTCACGACCGCGGCGACGTACCACGGGATGTCCTTCACGGTCCCGTAGACAGTCTGCGCGCGCATGAACCGCGCCTCGCCGAGGAGCGATTGCTCCTTGAACGTGTCGCTCTGCACGACGACCCGGCCGACCGGGTCGACGATCGCCGAGACGCCGCTGTTCGTGGCGCGCACGAGGTAGCGGCGGTGCTCGATGGCGCGCATCTTCGCGAGCGCGAGGTGGATCCACGGCTCCGTCGAGTCGCCGAACCAGGCGTCGTTCGTGAGGTTGACGAGGAGGTCGGGGTCGCCCTCGGCGACCAGCTTGTTCACGAAGTGCGGCAGGATGTCCTCGTAGCAGATCATCGTCGCGATCCTGTGGCCGTCCCACTCGAGCGGGGCGAGCGACGTGCCGGGGCTGAACCGGCCCGAGTTCGGCGACAGCGTGTAGAGGTACGGGATCGTGTCGCCGAGCGGGAGGTACTCGCCGAACGCGAGCAGGTACTGCTTGTCGTACCGTCCGAGGATCTCGCCGTCCTTGCCGGCCATCAGCGCCGTGTTGAAGCTCACGCCGCGCTCGTTCCGGTCGGCCGGGAGCCGGTGGATGACCGTGCCGACCACGGTGGGCACGCCGAGGCGGCCCGTGAGCGACCGCTGGACCTCGGTCTTGTAGGCCGACTCGCGGAACGCCTGCGGCACGCCCGCCTCGCTCCACACGACGAGCCCAGCGCCCTGCTTCGCGAGCTCCTGGGTCCTCTTCAGGTGGATCTTGACCGCGTTCCGGCGGTCGAAGAGCGCGAGGTTCGGCTGGACGATGCCGATCTTGATCGGCTCGGCCGCGGCGACGGCCGCGTCCACGGCGCGCATCCGGACGAGGCCGTACACGGCGGCGAGGGCGGGGGCCGCGACGCCCACCGCGACGACCGCGCGGTTCAGCGGGCGGCCGGGCCGCGACGGGCCGGCGTCGCCGCCCGCCTCGCGCGGCGCGCGATCCAGCCAGAGCTTCACCATCTCGGCGATCGCGAGGTTCGCGGCGACAAGCACCAGCCCGACGAGGTAGGGGCCGCCGAGATCCGCGACCTGGCCCATCACCGGGGCGTTGTGGACCGAGGCGCCGTAGTACCAGGGGAAGAGCAGCGGATAGACGAGCTCGCTCGTCACGAACGCGAGCGCGAACGCCACGGCGCCCGGCCAGCCGCGCGCCTCGGCCCGCCCGTAGAGCCAGCCGCACAGGGCGATCCGTCCCGCCTGGTAGGCGCAGAGGATGGCCATGAAGACCGTGCAGAGGATCGTGGGGAAGCCGCTGAACACCCGCAGCATCTCGAGCAGCCAGTAGAAGCCGGTCATCGTCATGACGAAGCCGGCGATCCAGCCGAGCAGCGCCGCGCGCCGCGGCGTCTGTCCGCGCAGCGCCACGATCAGCGGGACGAGGCCGAAGAACGAGATCGGCCAGAGATCCATCCCCGGAAACCCGAGGAAGTAGAGGAAGCCGGAGAGCGCCGCGAGCCCGTAGGAGAGGCGCGCGGGCAGCGGCCGCGCCGCGCCGTCGGCGCTCGCGCGCGGGGCGCTCGCGCTGCCCGGCGCTTCCGGCCGAGGAAGGTGCTCGGCCGCTCCGCCTCCGACGTCGGCGGCCTCGCTCTCTTGCTGGTGCGCGGTCGTCATCGGGAGCGCCGGGGGAAGGGGAAGCAGCGCGCCGCGGCGAAGGCGCGGTGGAACCTGAAGGGGCCGGGCATGGCGCCCCCGTATTGGATGGGCGCCGCCGGTCGTCAACCCGCTCGGCGCTCGCCTGGCAACCCGCTCGGCGCGCGCGGGGACGAGCTCAGCACGACCGCAGGAACGAGCGCGGCGCAAGCGCGCGCTCCAAGCGGACGACCCGGGCACCGGCCGGGCCGGCGGACCCGGTCAGGCGGTGGAAAGTAACGCAGAACGTGCCTGACCCCCGTCGATCGCGACTACTATGCGCACGCAGAGCCCATGTCGAAGATACTTCACATCGAGGATGATCCCGCGAACCGCCTGCTCGTCCGCAAGCTGCTCCAGAGCGCCGGCTACGAGGTCGTCGAGGCCGCCGACGGGCTCGAAGGGGTGCGCCTTGCCTGCACGCTTCGCCCGGACCTCGTCCTCGTCGATCTGAACATCCCCGGCCTCGACGGGTTCGAGGTCACCCTGCGCCTGCGCGGCGAGGCGTCGCTCGCCGGCGTCCCCATCGTCGCGATCACCGCCGAGGGGGATCGGGACACGAGCCTCGCCGTCGGCTGCGACGGCTTCCTCCAGAAGCCGATCGACGCGCGCTCCTTCTCGGCGGTCATCGCCCGCTACCTCAGCGGCGCGCGCGAGGAGCTCCCCGCGTCGCAGGGGCCGCTCCGGCTGCGCGAGCAGAGCCAGCGCATCGTCGCCCACCTCGAGCAGAAGGTGGCCGAGCTCTCGCGCGCCAACGCCCGGCTCCGCGAGCTCGACGCCGCGCGCACCGAGTTCTACCGCAACATCTCGCACGAGCTCGCGACCCCGATGACCCCGATCGTCGGGTACGTGAAGCTGCTCGCCGACGAGGAGCTCGGCCCGCTCAACAAGGCGCAGAAGAAGGCGCTGCTCGCGATGGAGGACTGCGTTCGCAGGCTCCGGTCGCTCATCGACAACCTGCTCGACGTGACCGGCATCGAGACGGGCCGGATGCGCTTCATGCACTCGGAGTACGATTTCCTCGACACCACGCGGCGCGCCCTCGCGCAGGTGGCCGACCGCTTCGCCGAGGGGAAGGTGCAGCTCGTCGAGGACCTGCCGCGCGGCCCGCTCCCCGCCTGGGGCGACGCGGGCCGGCTGCAGCGGGCGATGATCCAGCTGTTCGAGAACGCCGCGAAGTTCACGCCGGCCGGCGGCACCGCGGGCGTGCGCGTCAGCGTGCTCCAGTCGGGGCACTACGAGCTCTGCGTCGCCGACACGGGGCCCGGGGTCAAGGCGGACCGCCTGCAGCGCATCTTCGAGCCGTTCTACCAGGTCGACGGCTCGGCCACGCGCGCCTACGGCGGCGTCGGCGTCGGGCTCGCGATCGCGCGGCGCACCGCCCGCGGGCTCGGCGGCGACCTGCGCGTCGTGTCGCCCAGCAACGAGGTGATCGAGGGCGAGACGCTCACCGGATCGGCGTTCTACCTGACCGTCGCCCGGCGCGCGCCCCTCCAGGACGACGGCAGCTCGCCGGGCCGGCTCGGCCCGCCCTCGTCGCCGCCCGCCGATCCGTAGTCGTCCTGATGCGCCCTGCCTCTCCGTCGCCGTCCTGATGCGCCCTGCCTCCAGCGTCATCTATCTCGACTGGAACGCCACGACGCCGCCGCACCCCGAGGTCCTGGCGGCGATGCAGGCCGCCGCCGAGGTGGCCTGGGCCAACCCGGCGAGCGTGCATGGACCGGGGCGGCGGGCGCGCGCGTTCGTCGAGCAGGCGCGGGAGGCGGTCGCCCGGCTGACCGGGTTCGACGCGCGCGACGTGACCTTCACCTCGGGCGGGACCGAGGCCAACAACCTCGCGCTCGGGCACGCCTTCGGGGACGAGGCCGGCGCGCTCGTGGTCTCGCGGATCGAGCACCCCTCGGTGACCCGCGCCGCGGAGGGGCTCGCCGCCCGCGGCGTGCACGTCGCCTGGGTCGATCCCGAGCCGTCCGGCCGGGTCGCGCCGGAGGCGATCGCCGACGCCATCGATCGGGCGGCAGCGGTCGCGCCCGTGCGGCTCGTGAGCCTCCAGGCGGTCAACCACGAGACGGGGGTCGTCCAGCCGGTCGCCGAGGCGGCGGCGATCGTCCACGCCCGCCGGGCGCGGCTCCACGTGGACGCCGTCCAGGCGGTGGGACGCCTCCCGCCGGAGGCGTGGGCCGGGGCGGATCTCGTGTCGGTTGCGGCCCACAAGATCCGGGGCCCGAAGGGGATCGGAGCGCTCGCGGGGCGGCCGGGCCTCCGGCTCCGGCCCGTCCTGCTCGGCGGCGCCCAGGAGCGCGGGATGCGGCCCGGGACACAGGACCCGCTCGCCGCGGCCGGCTTCGCCGTGGCCGCCGGGCGAGCGATCGACGCGCCCGCCCGGTACGCGGCGCTCGCCCCGCTCCGCGATCGCCTCGAGGCCGCGCTCACCCAGGTTGGGCGCGCGGCCGGCGCGGCGCCCCTCCGCAACGGGGACGGCGCGCGCGCCCCCCACGTCACGAACCTGTCCTGGCCCGGCTGGCGCGGCGACGAGCTCTGCGCCGCGCTCGACCTGGAGGGCGTCGCCGCGTCCAGCGGCGCGGCCTGCAGCGCCGGGACCGCCGAGCCGTCCCCGGTCCTCACCGCGATGCTCGGCCCCGAGCGCGCAGCCTCCGCCGTGCGCTTCTCGATCGGCGAGGACACGACCGAGACCGACCTGGCCGAGGCCGCGCTCCGGATGGCCCGCGTGCTCTCCCGCCTGCGGTCACTTCCAGCCCGAAGCTGAGCCGATCCAGCCGCTTACCGGGACCCCCCCGATTCTTGAACCATCCCTCGAGCCATTCCGGATAACCGCGCAGAGAAGGGTGAGTCCACAGGGGTAACCCTCCGCAGTGACTGAGCTTTTCGAGGGGGGTGTGGATTCTTTTTGTCGATCCATTGAATGGATCGAATCGGTCGTCTTCCTGCGAGCCTGTTCAGCAATGGAGGCGCTGCTCGAACCCACATCACACATCACGCGTATCCACGCAAATTTGTTACAAATTTTGCCTGGCTAAGGGTTTGACCTACGGCGTTCCCGGACGACCTCGCAGCGCGCGGTCGCACCGAGCCCAGACCGATTGCGCGCGCTCAAACGAGCGATATTCCCGTGAGGCTACGGGAATGCCTACGGCGCTGGTCGTACGGGCGCATGGCGCGCGGATCGCCGTGGTCGCCGGGCGGCTGGCGTCGCGGGGCGAGGGCTGCTGCCGGACTACGCGCGCGACGTGCGGCGCTGCCGGACGACTTCGTAGAGCGCGATCGCCCCGGCGACCGAGGCGTTCAGCGAGGAGATCGGGCCGGTCATCGGGAGCCGGGCCACGTGCTGGCAGACGCGGCGGACCGAGCGGCGCGTGCCCTTGTCCTCGGCGCCGATGACGATGCAGACAGGGCCGGTCAGGGGCAGATCGCCGAGCTCCACCGGGCCCTGGGCGTCGAGCGCGATCGCGGCGACGCCGCGGGCGGCGAGGGACTCCAGGGCGTCGGGCAAGGAGCGGACACGGCAGAGCCTCGCGTGCTCGATCGCGCCGGCGGAGGCGCGGAACGTCGCCGGCGTGAGCGGCGCCGAGCTGTGCTCGGGCCACAGGATGGCCCGCGCGCCGAGGGCGACGGCGCTGCGGATCACCGCGCCGAAGTTCTGCGGATCCATCACGCCGTCGAGCGCCACCGTGATCGTGCCGGCGCCGGGCTCGCCCTCCTCGACGACCGGGATCGCGTCGACCCCGACGATCTGGAGCTCGGGCGCCGACGCGACGGCGCCCTGGTGGCGGCCGCCGGCGCTGCGGCGATCGAGCTCGTTGCGGGGCGCGCGCTCGGTCGGGATGCCCTGGCCCTCCGCGAGGCGCGCGAGCGCGTCGAGCTTCGGGCCGCCGTCGCGCTGGACGAGGGCCCAGCTGACCCGCGCGCCGTGCGCGCGGATCGCCTCCCGGACCGGCTGAAGACCGTAGACGAGGCGGCTCACGTGCGCGGCGGGTGGAGCGTGTGCGCGATCTCCTGGACGATGGAGCGCGCGGTGGCGAGTGGATCGGCGGCGTCCCGGATCGGCCGGCCGACGACGAGGAGATCGGCGCCGGCCGAGATCGCGGCCGACGGCGTGGCGATGCGCTTCTGATCGTCGGCGCGCGCGCCGGCCGGGCCGGGGCCGAGGCGGATGCCCGGCGTCACGAGGAGCTCGCCCCGCCCGAGCGCCTGCCGCAGCGCCGGCACCTCCTGCGGGGAGGCGACGAACCCGTGGATGCCGGCGCCGCGCGCGAGCTGCGCCAGCCGGACCACGTGCTCCGAAGCGCTCCCCTGGACGCCCTGCGCGGCGAGATCGCCGTCGTCCAGCGACGTGAGCACGGTGACGGCGAGGAGGATCAGCTCCTGGGAGCGCGCCGCCTCCTGGGCCGCGCGCTTCAGCATCTCGGCGCCGCCGGCCGCGTGCACCGTCAGGTAACGGACCCCGTGCGCGGCGGCGCTCGCCACCGCGCGCGCCACCGTCTCGGGGATGTCGTGCAGCTTCAGATCGAGGAAGACGTCGAGGCCGAGCGACCTGCCGATCTCGATCGCGGCCGGCCCCTCGCGGACGAACAGCTCCAGGCCGACCTTGAGCACGCCGACCGAGGGAGCGACGCGGGTCGCCGCCGCCCTCGCCTCGTCCAGGGTCGCAAAATCGAGCGGGAAGACGAGCCTGCGGCGCGCCTCGTCGAGCGAGCTGCCGCCGAGGCTCGTCCGCTGCCTGACGGAGCCGGTGTTCGCCATTCGGTGTTCCCGTTCCGCGTCAGAGGCAGCTGCAGAGCGGATCGCCAGGGGCGCAGTTGCAGGGGGCCTTGGTGCCGCCGCCGCTCGCCGGCTGGCCGCCCGCGGCCGGACGCCCGCTGCCGCCGCCGCGGCGCAGCTGCTCCTGCTTCTGCTGCTCGGCCTCGAGCTGCTTCTGCAGGGCGAGGCGCGTCGCCTCGTCCTTGGCGCTCGAGAGCTGGTCGCGCAGCCCGGACATCTTGGACTCGGACTCCTTGAACTGCGCCTCGAGCCGCTTGTTCGCCTCCTCGAGATCGCGGGCCCGCGCGGCCTCGGCGGCGATGCGCGCCTCGTTGTCCTGGGACGACTTGACGGCGGCGACGGTGACGATGCCGATCACCAGCGCGCTGGCGATGGCGCCGCCGATGAGGAGCTTGCGCAGCTTGTTCTTCGACTCGTCCTGCTGCAGCGCCGCGAGCGAGCGCTCGTGGTGCTGCTGCGCGGCCATCGCCTCGAGCCGCGCCCGCTGCTCGGCCTCGACGCGCGCCTTCTCGATCTCGGCCTGCCGGATCGCCTCGAGCCGCGCCGTCTCCTCGCGGGAGCGACGCTCCTCGTTGCGACGGCGCTCCTCCTCGGTGCGAATGCGCAGCTCCTCGGCCTCGCGCGCGGCGCGCTCCGCCTCGACGCGCGCCTTCTCGGCGGCGGCGGCGGCGGCGGCCTTCTGGGCCTCTTCGGTCTTGATGCGATCCTCCTCGAGGTTCATCAGCTCCTTGAGCGAGAACAGGACCGAGCTTTCCTTCTGTTCCGACATGACCTCGTGGCTCCTTCGATCGAGCGCGTGCGGTTGGGCTACCAAGGGGCGGCGCGGAGAACCTGCAGGTCGCCCTGGGTGGGGCCACCGAGCAAGACGATTCTGACCCGCAGAGCGGCTTTCACGCAATTATTCGCGATCACCGCGACCCTCGCGATGTCGAGGAACCGCGGAACCGCCAGCCAGATTATCGCCGTGGTGCACCGCAGGTACCAGCGGAAATCGCAGCGCTCCGTCCCTTCCACGTCTCCACGTCCCCTCCACGTCCCTTCCACGTCCCCACGTCCGTTGCGCGCGCACCTGCCCACCGGCGCCGTCCTGCGTGTCCGCGCCACCGGGCGACCTCGACCGTCCAGAGAGGGTGCCTGGGGGACGCCCGAGCACGGACCGCCCGAGGCCGCGCCGCGCGCCACGGTCCCGTTGGATTCTCGGTGGCTCTCCGGTAGGTTCGCGCGCCCATGGCAAACGTCATCAAGGCGCACATCACCGGTACGGTCTGGAAGATCGAGGTCAAGCCGGGCGACAAGGTCGAAGAGGGGACCGTTGTCGTCATCCTCGAGTCGATGAAGATGGAGATGCCCGTCGAGGCCGAGGAGGAGGGGACCGTCGAGGAGGTCCTCGTCACCGAGGGGGCCTCGGTCACCGAAGGTGCCCCGCTGATCAGGCTGGCCTGACCGCCCGGGCCGACCCGCGTCCGCGTTTTCACGGACTTGCCCCGCGCCGGCGCGCGGCCGCCCCTCGCAAGGGCGGCCGCGGGGCTCGGCCACGGCGCCGATCACTCGCGCCAGAAGAATTTCCAGGGGTTGTGCTTGAGGTCGCGGGCGAGCTCCTGCAGGTCGTCGAACAGCTGCTCATCCATCACCAGCGCGCCCACCGTCCCTTTGCCGCGCTTGACGTGGGCGAGGACCGCCTGAGCGTCGGCGGTCGCCGACCTCGCTCTGCCCGCGATCTCGGCGATGTCGTCGAGCGTCTTCTTGATCTTCGCCTGCTCCGTCTCGCCGCCCACCGTGGTCGACAGCCGGCGCGCGTTGGCCAGCGTCTCGCGCGCGTCCGTCATGAGCGGCGGCAGATCGCGCGCGGCCGTGCTGCTCACCTGATCGGCGTTCGCGAGGATCCGGTCGATCTGCGGGTTGTGCACGTACTTCTGCCGGGCGTCCTTCACGAGATCCGTGCCGTCGAGGCTCATCTGCTCGACGTTCTCGGCGATGCGATCGAGCCGGTCCTGGTTCCGGTGCATGAACTCGCCGGTGCCCTTCAGCGTCTTCCGGAGCCCGTCGAACGCCTCGCCGACCTCCTCGCGGTGCTCGCGCATCGCCGTGACGGTCGCGTGCAGGAGCTCGTAGCCCTCGGCGAGGAGCATGTCGAGGCGCGGCGGATCCAGCCCCCGGACGACCGCGTTCGCGGGGAGCACCGGCCGATCGGTCGAGCCGGGCTCGATCGCGAGGAACTGCTCGCCGAGCACGCCCTGCGTCGTGACGTAGAACGTGGCGTTGTCGTGGATGCTCTGCTGGTAGCGCTCCTCGACGCGCAGCTGGATCCGCACGAGCGGCTCGCGCCTGCCGTCCTTGCCGAGCTGGCCGCCGCGGAAGTGGATCTCGCTGAGCTTGCCGACCTCCACCCCGGCGATCTTCACCGGCGCCCCGGTCTGCAGGCCGCCCGGGTTATCGAACTCGACGTAGAGGGAGTACTTCGGCTGAAAGTTGACTCCGCCCATCACGAGGATGAACGTGGCGAGGAGCCCGAGCGCCGTGAGTATGAGGATCCCGACCTTGACCTCGATCGATCGCGGGCTTGCCATGGGGTCTTCATCTTCTCCGATCTGCGGCGGGGAGGTGAGGGAAATAGGCCAGGATCCAGCTGCCCTGACGCATTGTTCTCGGCGCGCGTCGTGACGCTTCGCGCTGCCTTTGCCCTGACGCAACCGTACTTGCCTCCCAGGCCGCGATGATTTCGTTCCGAAATGTCAGAAAATCCTTTGGGCCCAAAGAGGTCCTCAAGGACGTCTCGTTCGACGTCGAGGACGGCGAGGTGTTCTTCATCATCGGGCAGTCGGGCGTCGGGAAGAGCGTGCTCATCAAGCACCTCGTCGGCCTGCTCTACCCGGACGGCGGAGAGATCTGGCTGGACGGCGAGGAGGTGAGCCGCTTCGACGAGGCCCGGATGTACCCGGTCCGGATGAAGTGCGCGATGGTGTTCCAGCACTCGACGCTGTTCGACTCGATGACGTGCGCCGAGAACGTCGCGCTCCCGCTCCGCAAGCACAAGGGGCTCAAGCCGAAGGAGGCGCTCGCGGAGGCGCGGCGGCGGCTCGAGCAGGTGCACATGCGCGAGTTCGGGGACCGCTTCCCGCCGGAGCTCGGCGACGGGATGCGCAAGCGCGTCGCCATCGCCCGCGCGCTCACGCTCGACCCGCGCTACGTGCTCTTCGACGAGCCGACCACGAGCCTCGACCCGGTGAGCGCGCGGCGCGTCGACAAGCTGATCCGCGAGCTGAGCGACACGCTCGGCGTGACGAGCATCGTCGTGAGCCATGATCTCGTGAGCATCTTCACGATCGCCGACCGCATCGTCATGCTCTATCAAGGGCTCGTCCGCCTGCTCGGAGATCGCGGGGGGTTCCAGGGCTCGCAGGACGCGATCGTCCAGCAGTTCATCACCGGGAGCGCCGAGGGGCCGATCGAGTGAGGCGCCGGGCGCCGCGCGGCGACGCGGGAGGCGGCCTGGCTAGCGGAAGATCAGGAAGGCAGCCGCCGAGATCAGCATGTTGAGGATGATGACGGCGAGCGAGGAGTTCACGACCGCGCGCGTCGTCGCCCAGCCCACGCCCTCGCTGCCGCCGAAGGTCGAGAGGCCGGAGTGGCCCGAGACGATCGGAATCGCGGCGCCGTAAGCCAGGCACTTGGCGAGGCCGGTCGCGAGATCGCCCGCGTCGACGAGGCTCACGTTCATGAACGTCTCGGGGCTCACGTCGAACATGCTGTAGGCGGTGACCATCCCCGTGGTGAACGCGACCGCGGCGCTCCAGACGATGAGGCACGTGGTCATGAGGAGGCTCGCGATGAACCGCGGCTTGATGAGGTAGTCGATCGGATCGGCCGCGCACATGCGGAGCGCGTCGACCTGCTCGGTCACCACCATCGAGCCGATCTCGGCGGCGATGCCCGCGCCGACCCGCGTGGCGAGCATCAGCGCGCCGATCGAGGCGGCGAGATCGCGGATGAGCAGCTCGAGGTAGGTCGCGCCCAGCATGGTCAGATCCGGGATGACCCGCTTCGCCTGCTGGCCGGCCTGGAAGACCATGATCATCCCGATGAAGCCCATCACGACCGTCAGGAAGAACAGCGATTTGTTGCCGATCTCGTACATCTGGACGAGCACGGCGCCCGGCTCGTGACGGCCCCTCGCGCAGTAGTAAAGTGTCCTTACAAATAACGAGTAGAGCTCGCGCGCCGACGCGAAGAGGGACAGCGCGGCGCTGCCGACCGCGGCGACGCCGGACGGCTCGGGCGCGAGATCCCGGAGCTCGCTCGAGGGGGGGCCCGCGCTCGCGCGGTCCGGGATGCTCGGGTGGGAGGGGGGCATGCGCGGCGCCGTCGATCAGTCGAGCGTGAACGAGACGAAGTAGTCGAGGATGAAGATGCCGGCGGCCGAGGCGACGACGGTCGCGTTGACGGCGCGGCCGACGCCGGGGGCGCCGCCGGTCACGCCGAGGCCGTACTGGCAGCTCGAGAGCGCGAGGACGACGCCGAAGACGACGCTCTTGACGAGGCCGCTCATGACGTCGCCGATGCCGAGGAGCCCGCTCGTGAGGCCGTTGTAGAAGACGGCCGGGGCGACGCCGAGCAGGAGATCGCCGGTGAAGGCGGCGCCGATCAGCGCGAGCGCGTCGGCGAAGATCACCGAGAGGAACAGCGTCAGCACCATCGCGAGGAAGCGCGGGGCGATGAGGAAGCTCACCGGGTCGATCGCGAGGACGCGGAGGGCGTCGATCTGCTCGGTGACGACCATGGTGCCGAGCTCGGCGGTGTTGTTGGCGCCGACGCGGCCGTTGATCATGAGCGCGGTGAGCAGCGGGGCGATCTCGCGGAGCGTGCCGAAGCCCGCGCCCCAGCCGAGCAGGCCGTGCGCGCCGAAGCGCTCGACCAGCGGCGCCGCCTGGATGACCATGATCGCGCCGGTGAAGAGCGCCGTCACGGCGACGATGGGCATCGACTTGACGCCCATCTTGTAGAGGTTGCGCATGAACTCGGCGCCGTCGACGCGGAGCGTGGCCACGCGCGTCGCGATCTGCCCCGCGAGCACGGCCATGCCGCCCACCGTGGCGGCGATCTGCAGGAACGTGGCGCCGACCTGGTGCACGCCGGTGGGCTCCTGCGCGATCGGCGCGCGCAGCCGCCTCGCGGGCGGCCCGCCGGGCGCGGGGAGCGCACCCGGGCCGCGCGCGGCGGTGCCTGGGCCAGCGGGAGACGTCATCGGAACAGGGAGCTTAGCCCAAGGCCCCCGGGGAGCGCGGCCCGATCCGCTGTGATCCGGCGTGCGCAGCGGCCCGGGCAGCTACCCAAGCAGGAGATCGTCCTCTATCTGAAAAGCGCATGCCTCGCTTCGAAGCCGTCCTGTGCGATGGCAAACGCGGACTTCCGCGCGTAATGCTGGCTCGTCTCACGCCGGAGGCCGCCGGAGGCCGCCGGAGGAGCGCCGGCCGAGGCGGGCGCCGCTGGTGACGACGTCCGGTCAACAGCGGATCGAGCCCGTGACGAAAAGAAAAACGGATCCCATGTCCGATCGCGCGCGCGCGCGCACCATGACAGGCGAGCTCCCGACTGGCCTGCTCGACGATGGCCGGACGTTCGCCGTCCTCTCCGCCGCGACGTTCGCGCTGAAGGCGATCTTCGTGAAGCTCGCCTACGCCGCGCACCCTATCGACGCGGTGTCGCTGCTCGCGCTGCGGATGGGCATCGCGCTGCCGTTCTTCCTGTGGCTCGCCCGGAGGGAGCGCGGAGAGGCCGCCGAGCCCATGACGCCCCGCCTCTGGGGGGGCGTGCTGCTCGTCGGGTTCCTCGGGTACTACTTGTCCAGCCTGTTCGACTTCATCGGGCTCACGTACATCAGCACCGGCCTCGAGCGCCTGATCCTGTTCGTGTATCCGACGCTCGTCCTCCTGATCGGCGCGGTGTGGCTGAAGCAGCCGGTGCGCGCCAAGGCCTGGGGCGCGCTCGCCGTGTGCTACCTCGGCCTCGCGGCGGCCGTCTGGCACGATCTCGTGCAAACCGGGGACACGCGGACCGTCGCCGTCGGCGGAGCGTGGGTGTTCGCGAGCTCGGTGACCTACGCGCTTTACTACATCGGAGTCGGCAAGCTCGCCTCCAGGGTCGGCTCGACGCGCCTCGCCGCGTACTGCGGGGCGACCTCGTGCCTGATGGTGCTGGCGCACTACGCGGCGACGGGGAGCCCCGCCAGGCTGGGGGAGATCCCGGCCTCGGTGTGGGGGTACGCGGCGGCGATGGCGACGATCAGCACGGTGCTCCCCATCGTCCTGCTCGCGGAGGCGATCCGGCGGCTCGGCGCGGGCCGGGCCGCGACGTTCTCGACGCTCGGCCCGGTGCTCACGATCGCCTTCTCATGGGTCATCCTGGGGGAGCCGTTCGCGTGGCAGCAGGTCGTCGGGCTCGCGCTCGTCGTGGGCGGCGTGACCTGGCTCGGCAAATCGCGCTGAGCTCGAGCCCGGCGCCCGCCGGCGCTCGCCCGTGAGGTCACCCGGCCGGCGTCGCGGGGTGAGGCTCCGGCGTGCCGGTGCCGAAGAACTCGCTCCGGACGCGCTCGCGCTCGCGCTCCACCTGCTCGGCCGTCGCGCCGAGCCGCACGAGGAGGCGCTCGGTCATCGAGAACGCGACCTCCGCCTCGCCGGTCACGACGACGTCCGCGCCCGCCTTCTTCAGCGCGGCCACCTCGCGCAGATAAAAGGCGCGGGCGAGGACGAACAGCCGCGGATTGATGCCCTTCGCCTGCTCGATCACCCCGTCTCCGGGCGCGCCCGCCGACGTGAACAGCAGGCTGTCGGCCTTCCCGACCCCGGCGCGATCGAGGATCTCCCGCTGCGTCGCGTCGCCGTAGATCGCGCGGATGCCCTGGTCCTGCAGCTGCTTCACCGTGTCGAGGTTGAGCTCGACGACCGTGGGCTCGATGCCGTTCTCCCGGAGCAGCCGCGTCAGCGTCCGCCCGACCGGGCCGTAGCCCACCACGACCGTGCGGTGCGCGGGCTCGTCCACCGGAGCGGCCTCGGCGACGGCGTCCGCCGCGGCGCCGCGCCGCAGGAAGAGCGCCGACGTCGACCGCGCAAGGCGATCCCGGATGCTGAAGAGCAGAGGATTCAGGGTGATCGACACGATCGACGCGACGACGAGCGCCTGCGAGGCCTCGTCCGGCACGATGCCAAGCTGCCGGCCGAGCGTCGCCAGGATGAACGAGAACTCCCCGATTTGCGCGAGCGAGAGCGCGACGGCGAAGGCGGTCTGGAGGGGGCGGCGGAGCACCACCACCACGAGGAGCGCGGCGAGGGGCTTGCCGATCAGCACGACCCCGAGCGTCGCCACGGCGACCGGCCAGCTCGCGACGAACTGCGTGGGGTCGAAGAGCATGCCGACCGAGACGAAGAACAGCACGGCGAACGCGTCGCGCATCGGGAGCGCCTCCGAGGCGGCGCGCGAGCTGAAGTCGGACTGGCCGACGACCAGGCCGCCCAGGAAGGCGCCGAGCGCCATCGACGAGCCGAAGAGCTTCGCCGAGCCGACGGCGACGCCGAGCGCGACGACGAGCACCGTCAGCGTGAAGAGCTCCCGCGAGCCGGTCTTCGCCACATACCCGAGCAGCGCGGGGATGACGCGCTGTCCGACGATGAAGACGAAGGCCACGAGCCCGGCGAGCTTCAGGACCGCGAGGCCCACGGATAGGGCGATCCCCGTCGCGCCCGCGTCGCCGCCCCCGCCCACCAGGGCGGGGAGCAGCACGAGCACGAGCACGGTGAAGACGTCCTCGAGCACGAGCCAGCCGATGGCGAGGTGGCCAGCGGGGGTGTGCAGGACGTGGCTGTCGCTGAGGACGCGCGTGAGCACGACGGTGCTCGCCACCGAGATGGCGATGCCGAAGACGACCGACGCGGCCCACGTCCAGCCCGCGGCGCGGCCGACCACGACCCCGAGCGCGGTGGCGACGGCGATCTGGATGAGGGCGCCTGGCACAGCGACCTTCCGCACGGCGAGGAGCTCGCGAACGTGGAACTGCATGCCGACGCCGAACATCAGCAGGATGACCCCGATCTCCGCGAGCTGGTCGGCGAGCCCCTTGTCCGCCACGAACCCCGGCGTGAACGGGCCGACGAGGATCCCGGCCAGCAGATAGCCGACGATGGGCGACAGCCTCAGGCGCTGGGTGATGAAACCGAACGCGAGCGCGGCGGTGAAGCCGCCCGTGAGCGTGAGGATGAGGTCGAGTTCGTGCGGCATTTCGGCACTAGTAGCGCTTCTCTTCACCGACCGCAGCCGCTACCGCGTGACGGGGCGCCGAAGGCCGTGCGACCTCGTCGGCCGCGCCGCGCGCGCCGAGCTCGCGCCCGCGCCGTGCTCGCCCCTACCCGACGACGCCGATCGCCTCGTACGCCTTGATGACGTGCGGCTCCTCCCTGGCCTTCGCGATCCACTCCTGCATCGCGGGGAGCCCCAGGATCGACGCCACGTAGCCGCGGGAGACCGGGTCGAGCTCGATCCCGTACGTGTCGAACCGCGTCGCGACCGGCGCGTACATCGCGTCGGCGATGCTGAAGCGGCCAAACAGGAACTCGCCCCCCTGGCCGAAGCGAGATCGACAGTCGCTCCAGATCGATTGAATGCGCGCGATGTCCTGCGACGCGGCCTCGGTGAGCGCCACGCCCTGGATCTTCCGCCGCACGTTCATCGGCAGCGCGGTGCGGAGGGCGGCGAAGCTGCTCACCATCTCGGCGCTCACCGCCCGCGCGACGGCGCGCGCGTCGCGCGCCTCCGGCCAGAGCTTCGCCTCGGGGAAGCTCTCCGCCACGTACTCGGCGATCGCGAGCGACTCCCAGATCGTGAGCGCACCGTGCTTCAAGGCCGGCACCTTGCCCGAGGGCGAGTGGCGCTGGATCTCCAGCGTGCGGACGCCGGGCGCCCTGAGCGGGATCAGCACCTCGTCGAGCTCGACACCGGCGTGCTTCAGGACGAGCCAGGGCCGGAGCGACCACGACGAATAGGACCTGTTTCCAATATAGAGAGTGAGCTCAGCCATGTGCAGAGCCTACCACCGTCGCCCCCCCCGGGCGGCAGCGCGCCCGGCGCATCACCCCGCCGGCTCGTCCCCGAACACCTCGCTCGCCAGCGCCTCCACCGCCATGCGCACCGCCTCGTCGCTCGTGTGGCGCACCCGGAAGCCCAGCGCCGCCAGCTTGCCCGGATCCATCCGCGAGACCGGCACGTCGCCGGGCCACCCGCGCTCGCCGCCCTGATAGCGGATCACCGCGTCGGGATAGGGCGACGCCGCCACGCACAGCTCCGCGATGCGGGAGACGCGGGTCGCGTCCTCGGGCGCGAGGTTGAAGAGGTTCAGCCGCTCTCCGGCCCGGTCGAAGCCGAACAGGATGCCCTCCGCGCAGTCCCGGACATCGAGGTACGGCTTCGACTGGCGCCCGTCGCCGAGCACCTCGAGCTCCGTCCGAAGGGCGCGCAGCTTCTTCAGGAAATCGAGCGCCGCGCCGTGCGTCCCGCGCGGCCCGACCACGTTGCCGAAGCGGTAGATCCACGCGGTGAGGCCGAAGCACTCGACATAGGCGCTGATGAGCGCCTCGCCCGCGAGCTTGCTCGCGCCGTAGAGCGAGATCGGCAAGGCGCCGAGATCGCCCTCGGCGCACCGCCGCGCCGTGTCGCCGTAGACCGTCCCGGAGGACGAGAAGATCAGCCGGCCCACCCCCGCGCGGCGCATCGCCTCGAGCACGTTGTACGTCGCGATCGTCCCCTGATCGAGGTCGAGCCGCGTCCGCGCGAGCCCCCAGCGCGCCTCCGGGTTCGCCGCGAGGTGCACGACGAGGTCGTGGCCCGCCATGGCCTCGGTGAGGCGATCCAGATCGAGGGCGTCCGCCTCGACGAGCGTCGCGCGCCCGGAGGCGAGGTGCGAGGCGACGAACGCGCGGCGCCCGACCGAGAGGTTGTCGTACAGCGTCACGGGGCCGCGCTCGACAAGGCGATCCGTGAGGTGGCTCCCGATGAACCCGGCGCCGCCGACGACGAACGACCTGAGCCCGGTCATCGCCCGCCTCCCGCGGCCAGGCGCTCGACCCGCGCCGCGAACTGCAGACGATCCTGCGTCACGAGACGGAACGGCATGTCGTGGATCCTGAGCGGCCAGTCGAGGCCGGTGATGCGCCCGCCAGCGCCGCGCACGAGCTCGGCGAGCTCGCCCGGCGTGAAGTAGGTGCCGCGCACCTCGACGCCCGGCGCGGCGTTCCCGACGAGATCCATCCAGAGCAGGACCTTCTCCGAGACCGGGCCGAACCGGAAGTGATCCTTGAGCGCGACGACGCGCGACGCGACCCGGAGCGCCTCCGCGAGCAGCGCGCCGGGGCGCGCGCAGTGGTGCAGCACGTCGGCGAGGAGCACCGCCTCGAACGCCCCGTCGGGGAAGGGGAGGCGCTCGCCGTCGTACGCGACGACCGGCAGCGCCGCCCCGGGGCGCGCCTTCACGTCCACGCCGACGACGCGCTGCGCGCCCACCCGGCGCGCGACCTCGAGCGCGACCGTGCCGTCGCCCGCGCCCACGTCGAGCAGCGACGCCGCGCGGCCCACCTGCGCGGCCAGCGCCCGCGCGACGCGGCCCACGCGAGGCACGTGGACCAGGCGATGATGCAAGGAGAACAAGCCGCGCGCGAGGACCGTCATTCCACATCCGAGCCCCCGCGCCGCACGCGCCGGAGAGCCGCGCCACGCTAGTCGAGCGCGCGAGGACCGGCAACGCCCGGGGCCACGCCGCGCTCGACGAGCGTGACACGGGCCGCCTCTAGCGCGCGGGGGAGCCGGGAGGCCGTGGCCAGACAGGACAGCGGTAAGATCGCGAAAACAACACCTCTCCAGGACGACCGGCAAGGTGCCCTGGACTCCGGGGCTGGCGCGCTCCCGCGGCGGCGACAGAGGCCGACGGCGCGTATCTCGTTATGCCCGAACCGAAAGGAGAGCTGCCGTGAAACAGCCACTCTTCCAGGGTCTACGATAATGACGTTGTGAGGCTCGCTCCCAGAGCCGTTCTCGCCCCGCTCGCGCTTGACCGATTCGCGCCATCGAACATAGCTGACTCGATGATCGGCACGCGCGGAAAAGGGCTCATGAAAGCTGGTGTGCGCTGGTTCGGTCTGGCCTCCATCTACATCGCTCTTTCAGGGTGCAGCGGAGAGTCTGGAGGCGAGGCGACGGGCCAGAACACCGCCCCTCCGGACGGCGCAGAGGCGGGCGAGGCGACGTTCGCGCCGGATGAGCCGACGGAGCTCTGGTTCGTGGAGCTCGAGCGCGCGCCGGCCGCGAGGAGCGGCGGGGGGGCGCGCGTCAAAGGCCTCGCGGGCGAGGAGCGGGAGCGCTTCCGGCGCGCGGCCGAAGAGCGCGGGCTCCGGTACAGAGTACGATTCTCGTTCGAGGAGCTCTGGAACGGCCTCTCCGTCCGCGTCGCGCGCGGGGGCTCCGCCGCGCTCTCCGAGATGCCCGGGGTCAAGGCCATCTACCCCGTCGTGCCGGTGGAGCTCGACACGACGCGCGCCGTGACCTCGGTCGACCCGGACCTCGCCGTCGCGAGCGACATGTCGGGCGCGGACCTCGTGCGCCGTGACCTCGGCGTGACCGGCGCGGACATCCGCGTCGGCGTGATCGACAGCGGCGTCGACTACCATCACCCCGATCTCGGCGGCTGCTTCGGGCCGGGCTGCCGCGTGGCGTTCGGCCACGATTTCGTCGGCGACGACTTCGTCGCCGGCGACGCGAGCAAGCAGCCGGCGCCCGACGGCGACCCCGACGATTGCCTGGGCCACGGCACGCACGTCGCCGGCATCATCGGGGCGAACGGGATCGTGCAGGGCGTGGCGCCGGACGTGACCTTCGGCGCCTACCGCGTGTTCGGCTGCCGCGGCGGCTCGCGCTCCGACATCATCGTCAAGGCCATGGAGCGGGCCGCCGACGACGGGATGCACGTCGTCAACATCAGCATCGGAACGCCGTTCCAGTGGCCGGACTACCCGACGGCGATCGCGGCGAACGCGCTCGTCGCGCGCGGCGTCGTGGTCGTCGCGTCGATCGGCAACAGCGGCGAGAAGGGGCTCTGGGCCGCGGGCGCGCCCGGCGTGGGCGAGGCGGTCATCGGCACCGCGTCCGTCGACGGCACCCGCGTGACCCGCCTGTCGTTCACCGTGGCGCCTGGCGGCGCGGCGATCGGCTATGCGCGCGCGGTCGGGAGCCCGCCCCCGCCGCTCTCGGGGAGCGCCCCGCTGGAGCGCACCGGGACGCCCACCAGCGCGCGCGACGCCTGCGACGAGCTCCCCGCGGGCAGCCTCGCAGGCAAGATCGCGCTCGTCCGGCGCGGCGGCTGCCCCTTCCACCAGAAGGCCGCGCGCGCGCAGGCCGCAGGCGCGGCCGGCGTCGTGATCTACGACGACAGGGCCGGGGTGATGAGCCCGTCGGTCGAGGCGGGCGGCTCGATCACCATCCCTGTCGTGGGGATCGCGCAGGCCGACGGCGAGCTGCTCAACGCGCGCCTCGACGCGGGGCCGCTGACCCACAGCTGGACCGACCGGGCCGTGGCCGCGGAGAGCAGCACCGCGGGCCTCATCTCCGGCTTCAGCTCGCACGGCCTGAGCGCGACGCTCTCCTTCAAGCCGGACCTCGCCGCGCCCGGCGGGGCGATCTACTCGACGATCCCGGTCGAGCAAGGCTCGTACGACACGCTCAGCGGCACGTCGATGGCGGCGCCGCACGTGGCGGGAGCCGTCGCGCTCCTGCTCGACGCGCGCCCGGAGCTCTCCGCGCCGCGCGTGCGCGACGTCCTGCAGAACAGCGCCGTCCCCGCGCCGTGGAGCGGCGATCTGAGCGCCGGGGTGCCCGAGAGCGCGCACCGGCAGGGGGCGGGGGTGATCCGCGTCGACCGGTCGATCCGCGCGAGCACCGTGATCAGCCCCGGCAAGCTCGCGCTCGGCGAGAGCGAGGCCGGCCCCGCAGCGCGCACGCTGACGCTCGAGAACGCGAGCGGGCACGACGTCACTTACGACCTGTCGCACGCGCCGGCTGCGTGCGCGACCGGGCGCGATCACTGGAGGCCGGCGAGCGCGACGACCGGCGCCGCGCGCGTCGACTTCGGCGCCCAGAGCGTCACCGTGCCGGCCCGCGGGAAGGCGACCGTCTCCGCCACCATCAAGGCGAGCGACGCGCTCCCGGACGGCAGCCTGTTCGGCGGCTACCTCGTGTTCACCCCGCGGGGCGGCGCGACCGACGGCGCGCTGCGGGTGCCGTACGCGGGCTTCAAGGGCGATTACCAGAGCGTGCCCGTCCTCAAGCCGTCGGGCCAGGAGGCGCCGTGGCTCGGCCAGCTGAGCGGGACGCGCATGACCCCGCAGCGGAGCGGCGCGACCTTCACGCTGGCGTCCGGCGACATCCCGTACGTGATGGTCCACCTCGATCACGGCGCCGAGCGTCTGACCCTGGACATCATCGAGGCCGCGACCGCGAAGCCGTGGGGGCGCGCGCTTTCGCTCTCGCGCGTCGGTCAGAGCGCGTCGACGACCGCGTTCACGCGGTACGGGTGGAAGGGCACGACGAAGCTGAACGGGCGGGCGACGGTCGTGCCGGACGGGGGCTATCGGATCAAGCTCCGCGCGCTCAGGGCGCTCGGGGATCCGGGCAACGAGGCGCACTGGGACACGTGGACGTCGCCTGTCGTCACCCTCGACCGGCCATGAGGGGCGCGCTCACGGCGCCTTGTAGACGAGCACCGGCCAGAGCCGACGAACGACGCGCACGAGCTCGCGCTGCGCCCGCATGACCGCGCCGATGTCCTTGTAGGCCGAGGGCGCCTCCTCGCGCAGCTGGTCGGCGAGGCGATGATCGAACCACACGCCATCGGCCTCTCGCAGGAGCTGCCGCGCGCCGATCCGGCGGCGAGCCTCGCCCCGCGGCAGCGCGCGCCCGGCGCCGTGCGCTGACGAGCCGAGCGCCTCGGGGTGGCCGCGCCCCTCCACGTGGAAGGTCGGGCTCCCCATCGAGCCGGGCACGACGCCTAGATCTCCCGCGAGGAGCCCCATGGCGCCCTTGCGGTGCACCCAGAGCGCGCGTCCGCCGTGCTCCTCGCGCCGGACGTGGTTGTGATCGACCTCCATGCGCGACGGCGCGTCGGCCTCGACGCCGAACAGCTCGGCGAAGAGCGCCGCGGCCGCGGCCACCATCCGGCCGCGGCTCGCCCGCGCGTACGCCGCGGCCCAGGCCGCGTCGGCGAGGTACGCGCGCCCGGCCTCGCTGTCGGCCTCGAGGAAGCGAACCCCCGAGGGATCGCGCGCCGCGAGCGCCTCGTGGTGCTGCCGGATCGCCGGCCCCATAGCGCGCGAGCCGCTGTGGAGGAGCAGCCACAGCGCCCCCTCCTCGTCGCGCTGCACCTCCAGGAAATGGTTGCCCCGGCCGAGCGTGCCGAGCTCCATCCGGCCGTCGCGGCGCTTCATCGCCTCGAGCCGAGGCGCGCCGAGCCGCGCCTCGGCGAGCTCGTCCGGCAGCGACGGGGCGCTGGCGGCCGCGTGCAGGACGTGCGGGACGCGGCGGTACAGCGCCGAGAGGAGCCGCGCCGCGCGGTCGCGATCCGCGAGCAGATCGGCGTCCGCGTGGAGCCGCAACGCGACCATGCCGCACCCGATGTCGCCGCCGACCGCCGCCGGCAGGAGGCGGCGGGTCGTGGCGGTCACCGTGCCGACGCACACGTCGTCGGCCACGTGCGCGTCGGGCATGACCGCGATGTGCGCGACGTCCTCGGTGCGCGCGAGCCGCGCGAGCGGCGCGTCGAGCGCCGCGTCCGCGCCGTCCGGGAGCCACGCGGCGATGCGCGCGCTCACAGCTCTCCCTCCGGCGGCAGCACCTGGAAGGCGAGCGTCGGCGCGCGCTTGCGCGTGATCGCTCCCGCCACCTCCGCGCGCACGTAGCCGGCCACCCGCTCCAGCCGCGCCGCCGCCACGTCCGGCGGCGTGCCCGGCCTGACCTGCACGACCACCGCGAGCCGGCTCGCGTCGGGCGCCGGCTCCACCTCCACCACCCAGACGTCCTGCAGGACGTCATCGTGGAGCGCGGCGAGCGCGTCGCTCACCGCCTCCTGCACCTGACGGCAGAGCTGGCGCTCCTTGCGCTGCGCCTTCCGCGCCGCCGTCCCACCGAACAACGAACCTGCATCCACGACGGAGCGCGCGCCTTCGCCGCTCCGCGATCGATCTTTGCCCATGCCATGCTCCCGAGGGCGCGGCGACACACCAACGCGTCGGCCGCGCTGTTTCCAGCGACACGCGAGATGAGCTCGGGGATGTGAGCCTCGCTGGCGCGCTCAGCGGCGCGTCAGACCGAGGCTCGTCGACGCAATCGGGTGCATGGCGGGCCTCCTTCGCCGCGCAGGGTGCACGAGCGAGGGCAGGCGCGCAAGGCGCGCCGTGCGCGCCTGCCTCTCCGGCGCTCGGAGGTCCGGCCGTCCCTGGCCGGACCTCTGGCGGGCGGAGCTAGGTGGCCTGGCGATAGGTCTGCGCGGCGCACTGACGCTCGGCGACCTTCGCGGCGTAGCCGAGCAGCCGGCGCGTGATGACCCGCGTGAGCGGCGCCGTCAGGGCGTCCCAGAGGAACAGCTGCCGCCGCGTCCGCGTGTCGGTCGCGCGGATCCGCACCTCGTACGAGAGCATCGTCCGGCGCTGGCCGTAGGGCGTCACGACGAAGCTGGCCGCCGCCTTGATGTGCCCGGGGCAGTCGAACGCCTTGAACTCGGCGGCGCTCCGCCTCGCGTACAGGCTCTCCGTGCTCATCGGGCGCGCGATGGCGCCGACGGCGATCTCGGAGCCTTCCTTCTCGGCGAGCTTGATCTGGCCGTAGTCCTCGACGTTCTGGAGCGACACGCGCGCGGGCGCGGGCAGCGGCGCGAGGCGGAGCCTGCTCCGGGCGCGGCGCGCTCCGGCCACGCGGAGCGCGAGGGCCGCGCGCAGCAGGAGAGAGCGGCTCCTCGCGAAATCCAACCTCTTCAGCGCGGCGTACGTGACCTCCGGCGTCGCCATGATCACGATTTCCTCGTTCACGACGATGTCGGCCTCTGGCAGGAAAGACTCGAGCAGCGTCGGGCCGGCGGCGCAGCGCAGCTGGCCTTCGAACGAGCCCTCCGTCACGGTCTGTCCCTCCCCCTGTCGGATCACACCCTGTTCTGTCGAGATGTTCTGCATGGCGAGCTACCCCCTGCGACGATTCATTGGGGTAGCCTCGACGGATCGCCAGCAGGCGCCTCCTGCTCCCGGCGATGGGCGGGCGGAGCACGTCCTGCGGCGAAACCCGACGAGAGACATTGACGCTACGATGGGAATCACGACAAAATCCCTGTGCTCTCGATGAAAGAAGAGCCGCCAGGACACCGAGGACGCCAGGAGAGTTGAGAGTTCTCATTCTCTCTCCTGGCGTCACTGGCGCCCTGGCGGCGCATCTCCTTCTTGACCGAGCACCGCTCGTGGGCGGAGCCGGGGCTCAGCCCCTCGCGCGCCGGGAGGACTCCGCCATGCGGTGGGCGATGCGGAAGGCCATCTCCAGCGACTGGCGGTAATTCAGCCTCGGATCGCACAGGCTCGCGTAGCGCAGGTCGAGATCGGACTCCGTGAGGCCCGCCCCGATGCACTCGGTGACATCCTCGCCCGTGAGCTCGAAGTGGACGCCGCCGAGGTGGGACCCGAGCGCCTCGTGCACCTCGAAGCTCGCCTCGATCTCGGTGAGGATGTCCTCGAAACTTCGTGTCTTGATCCCGCCGGCCGTCGTCTGGGTGTTGCCGTGCATCGGGTCGGACATCCAGAGCACCTTGCGCCCTGCCGAGCGCACCGCCTCGATGAGCGCCGGGAGCCCCTCGCGCACGCGGCCCGCGCCCATGCGCACGATGAGCATGATCTTGCCCGGCTCGTCCGCCGGGTTCAGCCGGTCGAGGAGGCGGATCAGCTCGCCGGGGAGCGTCTTCGGGCCGAGCTTGATGCCCACCGGGTTCTGGATCCCGCTGAAGAACTCGACGTGCGCGCCGTCAGGCTGCCGCGTGCGCTCGCCGATCCAGGGCAGGTGGGTCGTCAGGTCGTAGTAGCCGGGACGGCGCGCGACCTTCCGCGTCTGCGCCGACTCGTAGTGCAGGTTGAGCCCCTCGTGGCTCGTGAAGAACTCGACCCGCGACAGCTCCCCGACAGGCACCTCGGCGAGCGCCTCCATGAACCGGAGAGCCTCCCCGACCTGATCGGTCATCCGCTGGTAACGCTCGCGCAGCTCGCCGGGCAGATCGGCCCGCTCGAGGAAGCTCAGATCCCAGTACTCCGGGTGGTGCAGATCGGCGAAGCCACCCTCCGACAGGGAACGGATGAAATTCAGGGTGAGCCCCGCATGCTGGTATCCCGCGATCATCAGGCCCGGATCCGGGCGGCGGGCGGCGGCCTCGAAGGGAGCACGGTTGATGAGATCCCCGAAATAGCTCGGCAAGCTCACGCCGTCGCGCGTCTCGACCTGGCTGGATCGCGGCTTGGCGTACTGCCCGGCGAAGCGCCCGAGGCGAACGACCGGCCGGCGGGCGCCGTGCACCAGCACGAGCGACATTTGCAGCAGGATTTTCAGCTTGTTCGTGACGATGTTCGGGCGGCAGTCGTCGAGCGTCTCCGCGCAGTCGCCCCCCTGCAGCACGAACCGGTGGCCGAGCTGCGCCTGGGCCAGATGGCCTTTGAGCCGCTCGACCTCCCACGAGGTCACGAGCGGCGGCAGCCCCCGGAGCCTCTCGACGACCGCCTCGACAGCGTCGGAATCGTCATAAGGGAGCGGCGCTGCGTTGGGACGCTCACGCCATGAATCTGGCGACCAGGATTGAGCAGGAACGTACATGAGTTGAGCCCTGATATGGCAAGGCTCCCACCCGCGCAACCCTCGGTCAACGGGATCGGCCCGCCGGCGCGATCACCGGCTCGCCGGCGCGTCGGCCGCCCCGGGCGATGGCCCGGTGCGCGCCTCGATCGCCTGGATCGTCGCCTTGATCTCCTTCGCGATCGAGGCGCACGGCGCCGCGCAGCGGCTCATTCCCAGGAAGCCGCACCCCTTGCTCTTGCCGGAGGTGAGCGGCGTGAGGACGTCGATCGCGCGCCGATCGCCGTCGGCCGCCGCGCGCTCCAGGAGCGCCTGCCTCGCCTTGCAGGAGGTGGCGACGCGGAGCTCGTGCGCGATGCGCAGCGCGGGCGTCGCCCGCTCCAGGACCGCGGCCTCCGCGAGCCGCCGCGCGGCGCGCTCCTTCAGCGCAGGGGTGCCCACCGAGAGCTCGTAAAGGAGATCCGCCCCGTGGCTCCCCATGCTGCTCGCCATCAACTCGAGCGCGGCCGACGCCTCATCGGGAAGTCCGCCGGCGGCGCTCGAGACGACGCGCTTCACGTCATCGTCCGACGCCGCCCCCCGATCGAGCTCCAGGAGCCGCTTCGCCGCGGCGAGCGCGGCGGCGTGGTAGGACGGCGGGAGGGCGTAGCGCAGCATGAGGGCGCGGAAGATCGCCGGATCCTTGGGGTAGCGCGCGGCGAGCGCCTCGAGCGGGAGCACGCCGCCCGCGGTCGCAGCGGCGAGCTCGTCGGCGGGGACCGCATCGCTCGGCCGCGGGACCACTGGACGCCGGAGCGTCGAGGCCGCGGGCGCCGCGCGCTCGGCGCTCGCGGCCGCCTCGAGCCGCTCGAGCGAGTCGCCGCCGCGCAGCAGGGCGGCGGCGAGCACGACGGCCACGAGGGCGACCGCGCCGGCGACAAGCCACTGCGCCGCGGCCGGCGCCCGCGTCAGCAGGGCGGCGCGCGATCCCGGGGCGCTGCCGCCCGCGGCGAGCACGGTGGTTGTCCCGGGGAGCGAGCCCGGCCGGTCGGGGGGGCTGGCCCGGCTGGCGCTCGTCCCGGGTGCCTGCGGTGCCATGCTCGCTCCCCTAACACAGGCGCTGGCCGAGGCCCATGGGCGGCGTCGCGCAGCCCGGCCGCGGGCTCATCGCCGCTGCGCTCGCCACTGGAACAGGGCGGCCGCGAGCGCGGCGCCCACGCTGATCAGGAAGAGCAGCGCGTCCCAGACCGGCCACGCGATGCCGATGGCGCGCTGCAGGAACACGGCCTCGAGCAGCCGCACCAGCAGCGACGCGACCCCGTAGGCCACGAGGGCGAGCACGACGGGCGTCGTGAGTCGCGGCGCGAGCGTGCTGAGCCTCGTGTCGTCGCGCCAGATGTGGCGGAAGACGTAGAAGCCGCCGAGCAGCCCGACGCCGAACAGGGCGCACAGGATCCCGAGCGTGAGCAGCGTGGCGCCCTGGCTCGATAGCGCGGCGGCGTCGCTCCGCGCCGCGCGCGCGAGGCCGGCAAGGCAGCTGACGAGGCCGGCGCCGAGCCACCCGAGGCCCAGGCTCGCCGAGAGGAAGACCATCTGCCGCATCAGGTACGCCTCGGACGCGGCCGAGCCGGGCAGACCGAAGGCGTGCGAGAGCGTATACGGCTTCCCGAGCACCACGGACGAGCGCGCGAGCGACGCGCGCGCGCTGGACGGGCCCCCGGGCGGGGTCGCCTCCTCGAACGGCGCGAGCGCGCCGGCGAGCTCGCTCATCGAGGCGTGGCGCGCCTCCTTCTCCTTCGCCATGGCGCGCTGGACGACGAGCTCCAGGGCCGGCGGGATCTCCGGGTTCAGCGTCCGCAGCCCCGGCGGCTCCTCGGTCATGACGGCGAGCAGCATCGCCGTCGGGTCGCTGCGCTCGAAGGGGCGCTGCCCGGTCAGCGCGTGGTAGAGGACCGCGCCGACGGCGTAGATGTCGGCCCGGGCGTCGATCTCGTCCCCCTTCGCCTGCTCCGGGGCCATGTAGGCCGGCGTTCCGAGCACCATGCCGGTCCTCGTGAGCGCGGACGGCGCGGAGGTCTTCGAGATGCCGAAATCGAGGACCTTCACGGTGGGACACGCAGGGTCGCCCGTCAGGAAGATGTTCTCTGGCTTGATGTCCCGGTGCACGACGCCCGCGGCGTGCGCGGCCGCGATGCCGTCGCAGACCTCGCGCGCGAGCCGCACCGCCGCGCCGACCGGCAACCGTCCCCCGGACGCCGCGAGGAGCTCGCCGAGCCCCTGGCCGTCCAGGTACTCGGCGACGATGCACGGCCGGCCGTCGTCCAGCCGGTTCACGTCGAAGATCTCGACGATGTGCGGGCTCCGGACCGACGCCGCCGCCTCGGCCTCGCGCTGGAACCGCGCGAGGACGGTGGCGTGCTGGGCGAGGTCGGGGTGGAGCGTCTTCAGGGCGAAGCGCTTGCCCGGGATGCGGGTGTGGTGCGTCTCGTAGACGCGGCCCATGCCGCCCTCTCCGAGGAGGCGGATGATGCGGTACGCGCCCGCCACGGTGGTGCCGACGAGCGGGTCCGCCTCGACCGACGGCTCGCCCGACGGGGAGGGAGGCGGTGGACGGACCGTGTCGGCGGTCGCGTAGTGCGCCGCCGCCGCGGGCCCCATGGAGACGGCATGCGGTCGCACCGTCACCGGGGCCAGGTCGTCTTCCGCCGCGTTCCCCGCGGGAGGAGGAGGAGGACGGACCGTCTCCGCGGTCGTGGAGGGGGATGCAGCCGCGGCGGCCTGGGCCTGCGCTGCGCGGACGGCGGCCAGAGCGGCTTGCCGCTCCGTGTCGCTCATGACGCGGGTGGGTCCATCGCCCTCCTCGGACGCCGATGAGGGCGCGCCTCCGGCCGAGCGGGATGAGGGTACGGCAGGGCTGCCCGAGCGACCGGGCGAAAAGCTCGAATCCGACACGCTCAGGGCCTCGCTCCCATGGATCCGGGTCGATCCTCGCCGGAGGCGGGGACCGACGATTCGTCGCCAACGCGCGGGCGAACACCGCACAGCGACGCTACCATGGATCGCGCCGCGCGAGGGCGCCGACATGCCGGACCGTGATCGGCACGCGATGTCGAGGCGTTGGCGCGGCCGGTCCGGTTATCGCCGCACGGTGGTCGGATGGTCAGCCCGTGGACTGCTCCGCCGGGGCCGGCTTCTGCTTGGCAGCCTTGCGCTTCTCCGCGTCGAGAAGGCCGATCCGCGCCTTCTGGCAGCGCTTCAGGCGCTTCTTCTTGAGCGGGGTGGCGAGCCATTCGTGACGCAGACGGACATTCCACTTCGGGGTATTGGCCATGATCGTAGGACTTTCTCTGCGAGGGGGGCGGAGACTACACAAACGTGCGGGGGCGTCAAGCTGTCAGTAGGGTCGCCCGCTGCGTATTTCCCGCGCTTGTTGGCGTCGGTACGTCGGTCGCTCGCGATCCGCTGCTGGAGGCGAAGCCAGAGCGCGCGCGCGGTGAGCGCGGGGACGGGCGGAAACGCGCGCGCGGCGCGGAGCAGGGACGCGGTCGCGGCGTGGTGGGGGCGCTCCGACGCGGTGAGGGCGCGCAGGGCGCTCCGGCGCTCGGACGACTGGCGCGCGACCGCCGCGCGGAAGTCCTCGCGGGCGAGGCGCAGGCGGGAGCGGACCGTGTTCTCCTTGAGCTCGAGCTCGCGGGCGATGTCGGCCACCGCGACGCCGAGGAGGTCGTACATCACGAGGATCACGCGCCGCTCGGGCGCGACCTTCAGGAGCAGCGCCGTCACGATCTCGGCGCGGTCGGCGCTCGCGAGCGATTGCTCCGGCGTCGGCGTCGGGTCGCGCCCGTCGAATGGCCAGGACGCGCCGGCCCCGGACGGGATCTCGCGGCGCCGGTGAGCGCGCGCGTGATAGTGGCTCGTCTTTCGCCACGCGATGCCGAACAGCCACCGCTGCAGCGCCGCCTCGGGCGTGATGCGCAGGGGGGGCGGCCCGTCCGTGGGGGGCCCGGGCGCAGGCGCCGCGTGATAGCGCCACGGCTCGTAGCTCGGCAGGCCCCGGTGCGCCGCGAGGAAGACCTCCTGGAGCACGTCGTCGAGATCGTTCGCCTCGACGCCCAGCCAGCGGAGCGAGCGGTGCAGGAACGGAAGGCCCACGGCATAGACCGTCTCGAACGACGGCCGCGCCGGCGGGGAAGGCGGGGCGGGCGGCGTCATCCGTCGCCCCGTACCGCCGGGAATTCCGCGCCGGCGCCGGTGGGGTAGGGGCGCGGCGCGGGCCGGCCGGCGGATGGATCGAACGCCGACGGCGGGCGGAGCCAGCGCTCGATCGGCTCGAGCTCGACGAGCATGTCGAGGGAGGTCCGGAGAGAGAGGCGGAAGTCGTCGTCCTCGGCCGCTCGAGCGCTGTGGAAGGCGACATAGAACAACACGGTGCCGAGCTGCATCGCCCGCGGATCTCCCCGGCGCTGCAGGAAGCGATCGGCGAGATCGCACAGGGCATGAAACAGGCGGCCTCCCGGGCGACAGCTCCCCGGACCGCACACATCGAGGGTGGCGCACCGGCGGGCGCGCCGGGCCATGTTCTTCGTGGAAGACGCGCACGACAGCGCCTTCGGAGGGCTCCGATTCGGCATGTTCCTGTCCATCATCAGCCTGGGGTTGACGATGAATGCGTGCTGCGCGCATCCATCTCCCTGGATTACGGAGAGCGCCCGGAGATGATTTCGTCTTGTGCTGTCGCGCGCCCGCGAGGCAGTGGAGCGGCGGGCGGTGGTGGCGATGACGGCGGGATGGACCGGCCGGTGTCCGTCCGCGAGATCGTCAATCCGGCACGGGCGTCAGCTGCACCTGGAGGTGGATTGGCTGGGCGCCATTCCTTGCCTCGACGAGGCGATCCCAGGTGAAGTAGCCGGCCTTCTCCACGGTGATGCGGTGCGTGCCGGGCGGCAGCGCGACGCCGTGGGCGGCGACGTAGGCGAGCGCGCCGATGTACTGGTCGTCGATCGTGACCGACGCGTCGGGCATGTTCCCCTTCATCCGCAGCGAGACCGTCGCCGGGGTCCGCGCGACGCACGAGGAGAGTCCGAGCAGGACGAGCGCCAGAGCGACGCGCGTCCGCCTCGTGTTCCCGGCGGCCATCGTCACTCCCACTCGATGGTCGAGGGCGGCTTCGACGACACGTCGAGCACCACGCGGTTCACGCCGCGCACCTCGTTGATGATGCGCGAGCTCGCGCGCGCGATGAGGTCGTAGGGCAGCCGCGCCCAGTCGGCGGTCATGCCGTCGGTCGAGTGCACCGCGCGGAGCGCGATCGCCTCGTCGTAGGTGCGCTCGTCGCCCATCACGCCCACCGAGCGGACCGGGAGGAGCACGCAGAAGCTCTGCCAGAGCGACTCGTAGAGCCCGGCGGCGCGGATCTCCTGGTCGAAGATCGTGTCGGCCTCCCTGAGCACGCGGAGCTTCTCCGGCGTCACCTCGCCGAGGCAACGCACCGCGAGGCCCGGGCCGGGGAACGGCTGGCGGTAGAGGATCTCGCGCGGCATGCCGAGCGCCTCGCCGGCGGCCCGCACCTCGTCCTTGAAGAGCTCCCGCAGCGGCTCGATCAGGCCAAGGTTCATCCGCTCGGGCAGGCCGCCGACGTTGTGGTGGCTCTTGATGACGGCGCTCGGCCCCTTGAACGAGACGCTCTCGATCACGTCGGGGTAGAGGGTGCCCTGGACGAGCCACTTCGCGCCCTGGACGCGCTTCGCCTCCTCCTCGAAGACCTCGATGAAGAGGCGGCCGATCACCTTGCGCTTCTGCTCGGGATCCACGACGCCGCGCAGCCCCTCGAGGAACCGCGCCGACGCGTTGACGGCGTCGAGGTTCATGTGGAAGTGGTCGCGGAACGTGCGCTCGACGGCCTCGGCCTCGCCCTCGCGCAGGAGGCCGTTGTCGACGAAGATGCACGTCAGCCGGTCGCCGAGGGCGCGCTGGCAGAGGACCGCGGCGACCGAGGAGTCGACGCCGCCCGAGAGGCCCAGGATGACGCGATCGTGCTGGCCGGCCTTCTCGCGGACCGCGGCGATCGCCTCCTCCACGAACGACGCGGGCGTCCAGGTCGGGGAGAGGCCGGCGACGTCGAAGAGGAAGGCGTGGAGGATCTCCTTGCCGCGCGGGGTGTGGACGACCTCGGGGTGGAACTGGAGGCCGTAGAGCTTGTCGCGCTCGCGGGCGACGGCGCAGAGCGGGCTGCCGGCCGTGGTGCCGAGCGCGACGAACCCCTCGGGCATCGCCGTGAGGCGATCGCCGTGGCTCATCCAGACGTCGATGGAGTCGCCCTCGGCGAGGCGGGAGAAGATGCCCGCCGAGCGCTCGACCCGCACCGTGGCGGGGCCGTACTCGCCGCCCGTGTGCGCGCGCTCGACCTTGCCGCCGAGGTGGTGCGCCATCAGCTGGAGCCCGTAGCAGATGCCCAGCGTCGGGACGCCGAGCTCCAGCACCTCGCGGGAGCAGTGGGGCGCGTTGTCTCCATACACGCTGGCGGGGCCGCCGGAGAGGATGAGCGCGCGCGGGGCGAGCCGGCGCAGCTCGGCGACGGGCACATCGAAGCGGTGGATCTCGCAGTAGACGCCAGACTCGCGCACGCGCCGGGCGATGAGCTGCGTGTACTGAGAGCCGAAATCGAGGATGACGACGAAGTCCCGCCGGGGTGAGAGCATGGCTGCCGCTAGCATGGCGGGGCTGGATCCGCCAGAGTCGGACGGGCGAGGCGCTGCGAGGCGCTGAACGCGCGCTCGCCCGCCGCGCCGGCATCACGGCTGCGTGGGCGGCGGCGGCGGGGTGGGCGGCGGCGGCGCGCCCGTCGGCGGCGCGGCCGGTGACGGGGCGAGCAGCGGCGCGCCCGGCGTCGCCGCCGGCTCGTCCGGCGGAGCAACGGGCGTCGCCGGCGCGCCGTCGGCGGGCGCGCCACCGTCGAACGCGCGCGGGCGCTCGTACTCGGGCGGCGGACCGGCCGGGAGCGGCCTGGGTGCGGAAGACGAGCACGCCGCGGCGAGGAGCGCGGCGAAGGCCGCGGCGATCGCGGCGATCTGCGAGGCGTGGTGAGGGCGTTTCATAGCTCCACTCCGCTCCCCCCGGCGTTCCCGGAAGGAGCTGGATCCGGCGGTATTTCGGGAACACGGAACGGATCGGGCGGTATCTGGAGGCCCTCCGGATCGGCGAACGGCGAGGAGGGGATGGAGGGTGCCGGCGGCGCCGCCTCGAGCGGCGCGCCGCGCGCGTTCGGCGCCGCGAGCGGGATGCCCGTGCTCGGCGGGGCGGGCGCGTCCTCGGCGGCGTCCGCGCCGCCGCACGCCGCGGGCGCGAGCGCCGCGAGGAGCGCCCCCGCGAAGAGCGCCGCCCTGCGCCGCGCAGGCGCCGCGCGCGGCGTGCGACAGGCCGGGCGGGAGCGGGGTGCGAACGACGCCTGGCTCGAGCTTCGGAGATCGCCGGACACGGCGGGTACGCTAGCACGGAGGCGAAGGAGAACGGTTGGCCCGCGCAGGGAGGCGAGCTAGGTTCCCGCTGTGGAACAGAGCAACGTCGATCTCGGCAACGTCGATCTGGAGAGCACGCTGCGCGCCCTCTGCGTGCGCGCCCGGGCGGCTGCCCGGGCCCTCGCCCCGCTGGACCGGGCTCAGAAGGACCGCGCGCTGCGCGCCGTCGCCGAGCGGCTGCGCGCCGAGGCCGGCGAGGGCAAGCGCTCCGCCGTGCTGGCCGCGAACGCCGAGGACGTGGCCGCGGCGCGCGCCGCAGGCCTCTCCGAGGCGCTCGTCGACCGGCTCGTGCTCGACGAGGCGCGGCTCGCGTCGATCGCCGGCGCGGTGCTCGAGGTCGCCGCCGCGAGCGATCCGGTCGGGCAGGTCGTCGGGATGGAGCGGCGGCCGAACGGGCTCCTCGTCGGGCAGGTGCGCGTCCCGCTCGGCGTGATCGCCATGATCTACGAGTCGCGCCCCAACGTGACGGTCGACGCCGCGGTGCTCTGCCTGAAGAGCGGCAACGCCGCGATCCTCCGCGGCGGCAAGGAGGCGTCGCGCTCGAATGCGGCGCTCGGCGCGCTGCTCTCGGACGCGCTGCGCTCGGTCGGGCTGCCGGCCGACGCGGTGCAGATCGTCCCCTCGCTCGACCGCGCGGCCACGCGCATCCTGCTCGGCATGACCGGCATGATCGATCTGGCCATCCCGCGCGGCGGCGAGGGGCTCATCCGGTTCGTGGCCGAGAACGCGCGCGTCCCCGTGATCCAGCACTACAAGGGCGTGAACCACCTCTACGCCGACGCCGGGTGCGACGTCGAGATGGCCTGCCGCCTCGTCGAGAACGGCAAGCTCCAGCGCCCCGGCGTCTGCAACGCGCTCGAGTGCCTGCTCGTGCACGAGAGCGTCGCCGCGCCGCTGCTCGGGCGCGTCGCCGCGCTCGCCGAGCGCGGGCTCGAGCTGCGCGGCGACGAGGCCACCTGCGCGCTCGTGCCGTCGGCGCGCAGGGCCTCGGAGGACGACTACGGGCAGGAGTTCCTCGCGCCCGTCCTCGCGGTGCGGGTGGTGCGGTCGCTCGACGAGGCGATCGAGCACATCGGCCGCTACGGGTCGCTGCACACCGAGGTCATCTGCACGCCGCGCTACGATCACGCGCAGCGGTTCCTGCGCGAGGTCGACGCGAGCTGCGTGCTCGTGAACGCGTCGTCCCGGTTCAACGACGGCGGCGAGCTCGGTCTCGGCGCGGAGATCGGCATCTCCACGACGAAGCTCCACGCCTATGGCCCGATGGGGCTCGCGAGCCTGACGGCGCTCAAGTGGATTGCATACGGCGACGGCCAGACCCGCTGACGCGGGCGAGACGAGGGGCGCCCGGCGACCGAGCGGGCGCAGAAGAAAGCGAGAGAACGTTGGCGACGAAGAAGGACGCAGGCAAGGCGAGCACCAAGCCGCGGGCGAAGTCAGGGTCGAAGGCGGGCGAGAGCGCGGAGCCTCGCCCTCCGGCGCGGAAGAAGGCGAGCACGGCCAAGGCGGGCGCGGCCGGGCGCGCGTCGTCCGCGGCGAAGACGAAGCGGCCGGCGTCGCCCCGGATCCGCGCCTCGCACGCGGGTGTCGGGGACGCCGCCGCGAAGAAGGCGGCGCGCGTGCGCCGCGCGGCGGGCGCGGGCGACGAGGTCGAGCCGCTGGAGCGCCGGGCGCGGCCGATCCCGGCGGATCGGCCGGCGGCGCGGGCGCGGCGTCCGGCGCGGGACCAGGGCGACGCGCCGCGGCCCGCGCGAGGCGGCGAGGGCGGCGCGAAGGCGACGCTGCCCCTCGCGGGACCGTCGCCGGCGCGGGGCAAGTCGCCGCTCGCCGGCCCGAAGCGCTCCGGCCCGCGCCGGAGCGCGCCGCCGCCGGCCCCCGAGCCGTCGGCGGCGGCGCGCGAGCTCGCGCTGGCGCTGGCCGCGGCGGGGCTCGACAAGAAGGCGATCGGCGTCGAGATCCTGGAGGTCGTCGGGCGCGTCGACTACGCGGACTACCTGGTGATCATGACCGGCCGCTCCGACCGGCACGTCCACGCGATCGCGACGGGCCTGGAGGAGGCGGTGCGCAAGGAGAAGCTCGCGCCGCTGTCGATGGAGGGCCTCGCCGCGGCGACCTGGGTGCTGATCGATTTCGGCGACGTGGTGGTGCACGTGTTCCAGGAGGAGACGCGCCGCCTGTACGACATCGAGGGCCTCTGGATCGACGCGGGCCGCGTCCCGGTCCCGGAGGAGAGCCTGCCGCCGGGGGCGCAGCCCGCCCCTCGGTTCGATCCGGACTGAGCGCGCCCGTGCGCCTGGTCGTCGCCGCCGTCGGGCGGGTGAAGGACAAGCCGCTGCGCGCGGCGATGGACGAGTACCTCGGCCGCATCCGCCGCTACGTGGCGTGCGACGAGATCGAGATCCCGGACGGCCCGCCGGCGAAGGTCGGGCCGCTGCTCGCGCGCGCGTCGGCGGGGGCGAGCGTCATCGCCATGGAGGTGAACGGCAAGGCGCTCGGCAGCGAGGCGTTCGCGGCCGGGGTGGAGCGGTGGGGCTCGCGCGGCAAGGGGGTGGTCACGTTCCTGATCGGCGGCGCGGATGGGCTGCCGGCCGACGTGTCCGCCGCGGCCGACGACCGGTGGAGCCTGTCACCGCTCACGTTCCCGCACCGCCTCGCGCGGCTCGTGCTGATCGAGCAGCTCTACCGCGCGATGACGCTGCTGCGCGGCGAGCCGTACGCCCACTGACGCGCGGTTGTCGGGCGGCCCGCGCGGCCCGCGCGTCCGCCGGCGACGAGGGCCGCGCGCGCGCCGCGGCCCTCGGGCCGGTCACTCCCTGGGCCAGTCGGGGGACGCGAGGTCCATCGGACCGTTGAACCAGGTCGCGTAGGCGGCCTCGTCGGCCTTCTTGTACTCGCCGAAGGTCTCCTCGAAGTACTCGCCCCAGTGGGGCTTTCGGCCGTCGACGTCGGTGAAGCCGTACTCCCGGGCGAGATCCCACGAGCTGAAGACGCGGCCGGCCTTCGCCGCGACGTTCGGGTCGGCGGCGAGCGCCGCGACGGCGCGGCCCACGTAAAACGGGGTCTCCGAGGCGATGAAGTGCGGGTCCCTGGCGGTCGCGTCGCGCCAGTTCTCCTCGGTCACGCCGAAGCCGTCGAGCATGGCCTCCGAGCGCAGGAAGCCGGGCGTGATCGCGAGCGCCGTCATCGCGGGGTGGCGGCGCAGCTCCCAGGCCATGGCGAAGGCGAGGCGGATGACCGACATCTTCGCCAGATCGTAGAAGAGGTTGCCGCGGTAGCCGAAGTTGTCGCCGTCGGTGACCTCGACGAGGAGGCCGCGGTCGCGCTCGAGCATGAGCGGCACCGCGTGGCGGCTCGTGATGATGTGCGAGGTGACGGCCCGCTCGAGCAGGATCTTGCCCTTGACCAGCGAGAGCCTCCAGAACGGCTGGCCGAACTCGGTGAGCTCGTCGCCGCCCCAGACGTCGTTGACCAGGACGTCGAGCCTCCTCTGCTCGCGCCGGATCCGGGCGCAGAGCGCCTCGACCTGCTCCTCGGCGGTGTGGTCGACCTGCACGGCGATGCCGCGTCCTCCGCGCGCGCTCACGAGCTCGGCGGTCTCCTCGATGGTCTCCGGGCGCTGCCCCGTGGCGGGGCGGCCGCGGACGCTGCGGCCGGTGCAGTAGACCGTCGCGCCGGCCTCGCCGAGCGCGCACGCGATGGCACGCCCCGCGCCGCGCGTGGCGCCGGCGACGAGGGCGACCTGTCCTTCAAGCGGTCTCATACGCTGTCTCCTCCTTGACCACCCGGGCCTCGCGGCGGCGCGGGATCCTTGCGGTGCGGCGCTGCGGCTCCGGTCGTCCGGGGACGCTACGGGACGATTCCTGACACCTCCTGTCATGAATTGCGCGTAGCCTCGGTGCCGGGTCGGATCGGGTTCCGGCGCCACGCAGGGGCCACGGAAGGTCAGTCATGCGCGCGGATCGGCTGCTCAGCTTGCTCTTGCTCCTCCAGCAGGCGAAGAGCCGGCAGCTGACGGCCGAGGAGCTCGCGCGCCGCCTGCAGGTCTCGGCGCGGACGATCTACCGGGACCTCGACGCGCTGTCGTCCGCGGGCGTGCCTGTCTATGCGCACCGCGGCCCGAACGGCGGGATCGCGCTGCTGGAAGGGTGGCAGACGAGCCTGACGGGGTTGACGCAGCCCGAGGTGCAGGCGCTCTCCGCGATCGCCGCGCCGGGGGCCCTGGCGGACATCGGGCTGTCGGCGGCGCTGCAGAGCGGGCTGATCAAGCTGTCGGCGGCGCTGCCGGTGGTGCAGCGATCGGTGGCCGAGCACGCGCGGCAGCGGCTCCACGTCGATTCGTCGGGGTGGTTCCAGGGGAGGGAGGTGGTGCCGCACCTAGAGGTCCTGCGGGAGGGGGTCTGGCAGGACCGCAAGGTGTGGCTCGCGTACCGGGATTTCGACGGGGTGGCGAGCGAGCGGGTGGTCGACCCGTACGGGCTCGTGATCAAGGCCGACCGCTGGTACCTCGTCGCCGGGACGGAGCGGGGGCCGAGCGTGTTCCGTGGGGCGCGCGTCGAGGGGGCCCGGCTCCTGGACGAGGGGTTTGCGCGGCCGGAGGGGTTCGATCTGGCGGGGTGCTGGACGGCGTGGTGCCAGCGCTTCGCGGAGCGCAGGGCGAGCTACGTGGCGACGTTGCGCGTGACCGAGGAGGGGGAAGCGGCGCTCCGGCGGATCCGGCCCAGCGGCGAGCACGAGCGGTGGGGGCAGGAGAGGTGCGGGCGCGACGGGGCGAGGACCGTGACGGTCGACTTCGAGCGGGAGTCGATCGCGGTCTCGCAGGTCGTGGGGCTGGGCCGGGGCGTCGAGGTGGTCGAGCCGGCGGCGCTGCGGGCGCGGCTCGAGGCGATCGTGGCGGACCTCGGCGCGGTGTACGGGGCGCGCGACGCGGCGCGGTCGAACGCCGGGGCGGCGGCGGCGCCCCGGCGGAGACGAGGCCGGCGGAAGGCGGCCTCGTAGCGATCGGCGCGGGGGCGGGAGCGGAGCGCCAGCGGGCGTCGCTGCGGGCGGAGCTACATGCAGAGGTTGATCAGCACGCCCAGGGTGCCGTGCCAGCCCGGGATGCCAGGAGCTGACGGCCTCGGCGTTCAGGCCCGAGGCAGGACCCGACCTAGTCCAGCGTGGGGATATCGCCGTCCTGCCACTTGGCCGCGTCGAAGGTGAAGCTGTCCGTGAACAGGTCAGCCGTGCTCACGGATTCTCCCTTGAGGAACCGGTTGACGAACGCGCTGTAGTACTCCGTCGCGAAGGTCCCCGCCTGCGCGCAGTGGCCATGGTTCGGGTGGGGGAAGCCCAGGTAGTCCTTGGCGCCCAGCGCCTCGTAGATCAGCTGGGTGTACTTCATCGTCGTGTAGACGCATTTCGGGCAGTTCCACCCGTCGTTCGTACCCTCCATGATGATGAGCGGCCTCGGCCAGGCCAGCGCGAGCACCTCGTGCTGGTCGATGGGCAGCTTGTTCACATTTCTGTTGCCGAACGCCTCGAAGGCGTCGCCCATCCAGTTCTCTTCACCATAGATCTGGGAGGCGGTCTGGACGTTCGCCCCGGCGCTCTTCTCCGCCTCGGCGGGGCGCCAGCCGCTCGCCAACCCGGAGCCGGGCGATTGCGCTGCGACCAGGGCGATCCGCTCGTCGAACAGGCCGATGATCCCGGCTTCCTTGCCGTTCCGCGAGCAGCCGAGCGCGGAGAGCTTCGTCGTATCGATGTTGTGCCCCGTCGTCTTTTCCAGGGCATCGATGACGCGGCTGGCCCCCCAGGCCCACGCCATGAGCGAGCCGGTCGACCTGTAGTCGGGGTAGAGATCGTAGAACAACCCCGAAGGCGCGCGGCGACCCTGGCTCCCGGTCGACTTCGCGAGCGTCTCACCGACGCTCCCATAGTCGATGGTCGCCACGCCGGCGGGCGCCGATGCGCCGATGCTGAAGATCGCCGGAGTGGGCCCGCCGCCTCCACCGCTGGCCGCTTTGATGTTCACCGAGAGCTCGATCGATCTCCCGCCGTTCGAAACGGTGATGTTCAATTTCCCCCCGCTGTAGGTGGCCTCGATGGACTCGGGGGGTCCAGGGTTTTTGCCATAGATGAACTCCTGGGCGAGCAGGCTGATCTCCTTCCTGCGGCAAGCCCAGTCGGCCTTCGAGGTCACCCTGGTGCCGTCGAGGAAAGTGAACGGATCCGGCATCTTCGGATTCTCCTCCAGCTCGGCCATGGTCGGGATCTGGATGTCCCGCGAGCAGCCCTCCCCGGACGAGCCGCCGCTCCCCCCGGAGCCGCTGCTGGCCGCCGGGCCGCCGCTCCCCGCAGATGTGCCGCTCGTGGCCGTGGAACCACCGCCCGTCGTGGAGCCCGCAGGAGGCTCGCCGGTTCCGCTCGAGACGCCTACCTGCTCAGAGCCGCCCGCGCCGCCAGAACCGCCGGTGTTGTCCGACCCACCGGACGTCGAGCTCGAACACGCGGCGAGAGGAACGAGGAGAAGACAACCGACGATCGCGCGATGCATCATGGTTCAGCAACCTTTCCAGGAACTGGTCATAGGACCCGCTTCTGACGAACCATCGGCATGCTCGGAGCCAGTCACTTCGCAGCGACTCCGAGCGACACGATGGAGTAACAGGGCCGCGCTGCGGCACGAGCGGGCACCTTCGACGTGATGAATTCCCATGAGCGGTGAAGCTGATCCCACTGGAAGAGTAAAATCGTTGGGCAGGGAAATTCTCGGTCGAAGGGAACTCTGGCGGTATGGCGCGAATTTCTTAACTCCACGGCCCTCAACGCCATCTCCTCGAGGCACGGGCGCCCGCGCCCCTGGGAGCCGTACACAGGCCCGGCGCGCGCAAGAAATAAAAACTTAACCGGTTCAGTTTGCTTCTCAGCCATCTCCCCGGTCTGGCTCGTCGCTCGTGCAGAAATCGATCGCATCGCTGCTGGAATTCGTGTCGCCGCCGCCGTTGAGACAGCATCGCCTGGTGATCAGCTGCCACCCGGCACCCTTCAGGCCGTCGTGGCGCCCGCCTCGAGGACGACCCGAAGCGCCCGCGCGCGCCTGCTCAACGCCGAGCAGGCCGCGCGCCCGAGCCGTGGCGCACCCCATCGAGCGCCTGCGCGCGGTGGCCCGGGCCCTCGGCGCGGGCCGGATCGAGGCGCGCTCGGCGATCGCGCGGCAGGACGAGATCGGCGATCTTGCGCGCTCCTTCGACGAGATGGCCGATCGCCTGGTCGCGCTGCACCGCGCCGAGAAGGAGCTGCCTCCGCCCCTCCTTCCGCGCCGACAGGAGCCGCACCCGCGCGACCGGCGGCATGGGGCTCGGCCCGGCGCTGGCGAAGAGGATCGTCGACGCCCACGGGGGCCGGATCAAGTCGTGAGCGCCCCGAACGAGGGGACGCGCGCGCGTGTGCTGCGCATGACGTACGTCGTCAGGCGTGCTCGAGCACCACGCCCTCGATGATGTTGGCGACGTCCTCGCAGCGGTCGCTGGCGTTCTCGAGCTGATCGTAGATGTCACGCCACTTCAGCACGAGCAGCGGGTCGGTGCCCTGCTTGAAGAGCGCCGCCAGCGCCCCGCGGTAGTGCGTGTCGGCGGCGTTCTCATGGCGGTTGATCTCGACGCAGAGCTCGAGCAGCCGGGCGCCGTCCTTCACGTCGCGGAGCGAGCTCGTGGCCGCGCTCATGGTGACGCACGCCGCCACCACCGACTCCGCGAGGGGGCGCGCCTCCGCCATCGCAGTCTCGATCTCGAAGAGGACGATTCGCTCGCTGGCGGCCTCGATGCAATCGAGCACGTCGTCGAGCCGGGTGATCAGCGCGTGGATCTCCTCGCGATCGAGGGGGGTGATCCAGGTCTTGTGCAGCGCGGCGAGGCAGCGGTGCGTGATCCGGTCCCCCTCGTGCTCGATCTCCTTGATCTTCGTGGCGATGGTCCGGGCGTCCTCCAGCCGGTCGAGCATGTCCAGGAGGAGCTTGCTCGCGATGACGCTCTTCTGGGCGTGCTCGGCGAGGGCGTCGAAGAAGAAGGCGTCCTGGGTCAATCCCATGCCGTGTGATACTCCGGCGTCGCCGGGCTCGTCAATGCGGGCAGACGAACAAGACATCTCGTGAATAAATGTAAAACGTGGGAGTCGCCTCCGCCTCTGGCGCGGTCCACCTCCGGTTCTTGCGATCAGGCACGTTGACGATGCGCCGCACCGGTCGCGCCCCCGTTTCCGCTCTGGAAAGCATTTTTGAGCACCACGAGTACGAGTCCCCGGTCCCGGAGCGGCTCCTCCCGACGATCCGGGCCACGGCGCGGACGACCTCGCGGTTCGAAAAGTAGGCCGGGCCCCACGGGACGTACCGCACCCGGCGACGGCGCGCTCGGCGCCGGCCACGCCAGCCGGCGCGTAGCACGCGGCGAGCCCGAGGTCACGACGGGCTCCGGGTGGACGGCGCCGGTCGTGGAGGAGACCTAGGTCCAGCTGCTCCAGCGCGCGCAGGAGGCGCTCGCCGCCGACCCGGGTTCGGCCCTCGCGCTCACGGGTGAACATGCGCGGCGCTTCCCCGCCGGCGCGCTCGGTCAGGAGCGCGAGCTCATCGCCATCCGCGCCCTGCTCGCCCTCGGCCGCGCGGCCGAGGCGCGCGCCCGCGCCGCAAGCCTGCTCGAGCGGTTCCCCGGCTCGGCGTACCGCGGCAGGCTCGAGTCGCTCGGCCTCGCGAATACAGCCCAAAAGACGAGCCGATATCTCCACGTACCCAGTCACCGCCGGATGCGGTCCTTTCGATGGAGAATTTGAAACGCTTCTCCTCGCGCGCCTCGCTCCCGTGGCGCGCCGCGGACCTCTTCATTCTCGCTTCGCTTGCGGCGACTTCGCTGATCGTGGGCGGCTGCTCGATGGATCTCCAGATCCTCGCCGAAGGGATGGGCAACGGCGGGGGAGGGGAGCGGCGCCTCACCGAGGGCACGATCGAGGTCCTGAGCATCGATGACGCGGCCATCACCGTGCTCCTCGAGGACTCGGGCCCGGACCACGTGGTCCCGCGTTGCCCCTGATCCGCGCTGGCCGCGCTCGGAGCCGTCTGGATGCACGCGAGCGAATGTGCCCTTGACGGTGCGCGCGCCGCGCCCGCATCATCGCGCCTTCCACCCGGTTCACCCGGCACGCGAACGGAGCCAGAGATGAGCGGAGACGACATCCAGTCGAATGGCAAGTACTTTCGCGTCGTGGTTCCGAATTTCGGCACCGAGAGCCTGCTCGGGGACACGATCGCGTCGCGCCAGCTGTCGAGCTACATCCGCCTCGGGGCCGTGCCCACCGCTCCGGGCTCCGACCCGCCGCAGATCGTCGCCGAGCCCGGCGACGATCTCGCCAAGCTCGTCCACGATTTCGTCGATGACACGCGCCCGCGCGACCCTGCCGCCCACGCGGTCGCGGACCGCCAGGCCGAGAGCGCCAAGCTGCACACCCGCGGCGGATGGCTCGACCACTCGGACGGAAATCGCATCTCCACCACCCGTGGCGACAAGATCGAAGTGATCCGCGGCAACTACAAGATGGTTGTGCTCGGTCGATACCCGGTGACCGGTGATCCGACCACCGTCGACGGCGCCACGGGCGGCACGACGTCGTACGAATCGGGGGGCGGTCACGTCCAGGACTGGCGCGTCACCCCCGGCGCCGTGACCGAGATCACGTGGGTCGAGAGCCGCGGCACGTGGAAGGTCCACGAGAAGACCGAGAAGGGGGATGTGCACGCGATCTACAACGGCGAGGTCAAGGAGGAGTTCTACGGTCCTCTCAAGGAGAGCATCACCGGCACCGAGAGCCCGGGCAGCCTCGCCCCGGAGACGAACCCGAGCCCGCTCAACGACTTCACCGTCACCCGTGAAAACCCGGTGTTGATCGAGAAGACGTGGGCCCAGAGCATCGACTCGCAGACCGGCTCCGAGAAGGTGCCCATCCCCACGATCACCGAGAAGACATGGGCCGACAGCATCGACTCGCAGACCGGCTCCGCGGCCAAGCCCGTCCCCACGATCCACGAGTCGACGGTCGCGGGGGCGATCTCCAGCGAGACCATCGCGGGTATCATCAACGAGAGCACCATCGGTAACACGGTCAGCGAGCAGATCGGCACGTCGTCGTCCATGCAGATCGGAAACGACTTCAGCTTCCTCCTCGGCCCCAGCGAGAGCATCCAGATCGGCGCCGCGCTCGACCTGTTCCTCGGCCTCAAGAAGCTCGGGATCGACATCTCGGCGGCCGGCATCACCGGCATGCGCATCGCGCCGCTCATCCTCGACCTCAACGTCGCCAAGGCCATCAACGACATCCGCGTGGGCTACAAGTTCGAGGTCACCATGGGGGACTCGGACTCGGCCGTCATCGGCATGGACATGTCCGCGAGCCTCGTCATGAAGCGCCTCGCCATGGCCATCTTCCTCGGCTGATCGCGGGCGATGCGCACGAAGAACACGACCGACCTGCTCTTCGGGGCGAAGGTCACCTCGCGCAGGCCGCCCCGGCCCGAGATGACGCTCGTCGTGCGCGGCACGTTCGCGCTCCGGCACGGCGCCGTGGCCGCGCCGCTCGACGGCATTCCGCAGATCGTCCAGGGCCCTCTCCAGGCCGAGACCTTCCGCGACGGCGACGACGAGCGTCTCGGGGACTGCCTGTATCCTGGGGATTTCGCCGATTTCAAGCTGCGCGCCGACGTGCTCCTCGCCGGGAAGTGCCACGCGCCCGGGGGCAGGCCGGTCCGCGCGATGGACGTGCGCTTCTCCGTGGGCTCGTGGTCGAAGGCGCTCCGCGTCACCGGCAGGCGCGTCTGGACCGAGCATGTCCTCGGCCCCGCCATGAGTGAGCCCGCACCCTTCGTCGAGATGCCGATCGACTGGACAGGCGCCTTCGGCGGTCCTGGATACGCGAAGAATCCGGCCGGGAGAGGGATCGGGCCCGGGGAGCTGCCCACCGTTGAGGACCCGCGCTTCCTCGTTCGATCGAGGGACGACCGGCCGGAGCCCGCGGGCTTCGGCCCCATCAACCCCGCCTGGCCGCAGCGCGCCGGCAAGATGGGGAAGGAATACGGCGCCTCCTACCGCAGGAACCGCGCCCCCTACTTCGCCGAGGACTTCGACTGGTCCTTCTTCAATGCCGCCCTCGCGGACCAGCAGCTCCCGTACCTGCGCGGCGACGAGGAGGTCTCGTTCCACGGCCTGCACCCGGCCCACGCGGTGTACACGTCTCGCTTGCCAGGGCTGCGCGTGCGCGCCTTCGTCAAGGACAGGGACGGAGCTTTCCGCGAGGTGAAGATGGTGCTCGACACCCTCTTCGCCGAGATGGAGGCGGAGCGCATCGTCCTCTCGTGGCGCGGGCTCACCGAGGTGCGCGATGACGATCTGAGCGACATCACCTTCGCGCTCGTCGCCGCGGAGCCTCTGGCCGAGCGTCCCCTCCCCGAGGACCATTATCGCGCCCAGCTCGAGGCCTTTGAGGCCGATCCGCTGGGATTCAAGGACATGTCTCCCCAGCTCGCCGAGGCCGTCGCGCGCGGCCGCGAGATCGAGGCCGCGCAGAAGAGGGCGGTCGAGCCCGGAGCCGACCCGCTGGACGCCCTCCTCGAGCAGAAGCTCGCCCCTCTCGCGCCCGACATCCGGGCGCAGATCCGCAAGCGAATCGACGACGCGATCGCGAACGCGCCCCCGGGCACCGACATGCGCGCCAGGATCCTCGAGCTCCTGTCCGGCGCGCCGGACGACAAGACGCCGCCGCCGGTGATGCCGGCCATCCCGGGCGCAAAGCCGCGCATCTCGCTGCGCGACGCCCTGAAGAGCGTGCGGGAAGCGGTGGCCAAGGCCCGGACGCGCGCCCAGCAGAACCACGCCACGCCCGAAGATCTGAGCCTCCTCGCCCAGGCCGAGGCCCTGTGGGGCGACGCGCGCCTTCGAGAGCTCGATCCCACCCTCCGGGAGCCGTCGCCGGAGGAGCCCGGCCCTGGCCGCGACCTCTCCGGGCAGGATCTGGCGGGCCGCGACCTCCGCGGCCGCGACCTCCGCGGCGCGAAGCTCGACGGGGCCATCCTCACCGGCGCGAGCCTGCAAGGCGCCCGGCTGACCGGCGCGAGCCTCAAGGGCGCCGTGCTCTTCGAGGCCAACCTGCTCGGCGCGGATCTCACGCAGTGCAATCTCGAGCTCTGCAATGGGACCCACGCCCTGCTCGAAGGTGCCATTCTCGAGGGCGCGTCGCTCGAGCAGGCGTGCTTCAAGGGGGCCATCCTGCGGGAAGCGGACCTGCGGCGTGCACACGGGCAGTTCGTCTGTCTCCCAGGCGCCGATCTCACCAGGGCCAGGCTCGGCGGCGCGCGCATCTCCAGGGCCGACTTCGAGGGCGCCGTCCTCGAGGCCGCGGACCTCACCGAGGCCGAGATCACCCGGTCGGTTTTCCGCGATTGCCGCGCCGCCCGCTCGTTCTGGGCCCGCGCGTGCCTCGGCGGATCGAGCTTCATGGGATCGTCGCTGGAGGAGGCCAACCTCATCGGCATCCGGGCCGACGGCTCGATCTGGACCGGCGCCCTCTTGCGCCGCGCCGATTTCCGCCTTGCCCACCTCCGGGCCGCTCATTTCACCGAGGCCATCGCCGACGAGGCGCGCTTCTACGGCGCCGATCTGGCCGAGGCGCGCTTCTACAGGACGAGCCTCCTCCGCGCCGGGTTCGCGCGCGCCAACCTCTCCGGCGCGGAGCTCAACAAGGCGCGGCTCGACGGCGCGCGCCTGCCGGGCGCCAACCTCTACGACGCCAAGCTCCTCGGCGCCGCCGTCCGCGGGTGTGACTGGAGCGGCGCCAACCTGGAGCGCGCGAGGTTCGAGCACGCATGACACGCGCCGACGAGATCGAGGCCGCGGTCCGGGCGGGGCGCTCCCTGGAGGGGGCGCTCGTCGCGAACGTGGATCTCGCGGGCCGCGACCTCCCCGCGGCGCGCCTCGCCGGCGCGAGGCTCGTGCGCGCCACGTTCCGCGGCGCGAGCCTGGAGCGGGCGGACCTGCGCGGCGCGCAGCTCATGGGCGTCGTCCTCCACGGCGCCCGGCTGGAAGGTGCCTGTCTCCAGGACGCGAAGGGGATCCTGGTCGATTTCACCCGGGCGCGCCTCGCGGGGGCCAAGCTCGAAGGCCTCGCGCTCGCGCGCTCCACGCTCGAGGCGGCGGATTTGCGGGGCGCGAACCTGCGCGGTGCCGCGCTGCCCGGGGCGAACCTCCGCGGCGCGGATCTCTCGGGCGCCGATCTCGAAGGCGCCTCTCTCGACGGCGCCGATCTGCAAGGCGCCAATCTCTCGGGCGCACGGCTGGGTCGCACGACGTGGAGCCGGGCGAACCTCACGGAGGCGCGCCTCTCGGACTGCCACATCGAACAGGCAGTCTTCACGTCCGCCGTGCTCGCGCGCGCCGATCTCTCCGGCTCGACGGTGGACACGGCGGTCTTCCTCCGGGCCGACCTCCGCGAGGCGCGGCTCCCCCGGGTGATGAGCCGAGCCATCTTCGACGAGGCCACGCTCGCCGGCACGGATCTCCGCGGCCGGGAGCTCGAAGGGGCCGAGCTGTCGGGCCACGATCTGCGCGGCGCCGACCTCGAGGGCATGCGCCTGGTCGAGTCGTCGCTCCGCGGCACCGATCTGCGCGGCGCCCGGCTGCGCGGCGCGCACCTGGAGAAGACGAGCCTCGCCGGCTGTGATCTCCGCGGCGCTGATCTGACCGGTACGGTGCTGCGGCTCTGTGTCCTCTCCAGCGCGGATCTGCGCGGCGTGGATCTCTCCGGCAAGGACCTGGAGATGACCATGATGACCGGCGCCAACCTCGAGGGCGCCAACCTGAGCGGCGCGCTCCTCGTGCGGGTGCTCCTGTCTCAGGCGAACCTCGCGGGAGCCAACCTCTCGCGCGCGCTCGTCCGCCAGACGGTGCTCGACGGCGCCGCGCTCGACGGCGCCGTCCTCGAAAAGGCCACGTTCCACGGGGTGGACTTCTCCGACAGGGACCTTCGCTCGCTCTCGATCCGGGGCCTGTCCATGGTGCAGTGTTGCTTCGCCGGCGCCAACCTCGAGGGCATGGACCTGCGCGGCGCCGATTTCACGAGCAGCGATTTCACCCGTGCGAAGCTCGGGGCCGCCCGGCTCGACGACTGCGTGATCCAGCAGGCCAATTTCATGGAGGCCGATCTGCGCGCCGCGCGCCTCGAGGGCATCGCCGCCAAGGGCGCGTTCTTCGGCCAGGCCGATCTCGAGGGCGCGCGCCTCGCCCGCACCATGTTGCGGTTCTCGACCTTCACGAAGGCGAGGCTCCGGCGCGCCGATCTCTCGGGCTGTGATCTGCGCGAGTCCATCATGACCGGGGCCAGGGCCGAGGGCGCGAGCTTCGCCGGCGCGCGGCTGCATTTCGCGGACCTGTCGCACGCGGACCTGCGAGGCTCGGATTTCACGCGGACCGATCTCGGCCGGGCGAACCTTCACGGCGTGCTCGACGAGGGCGTGATCTGGGACCGCGCGAGCACGGCGCTCGCGCGGCGCACGGACAGAAAGAGGCTCGAGGCCGAGTCCTGGCAGATGCCGGAGCGGCTCGACGACGAGTGAGGGAGAGGGATATGAAGGGCAGCAGTTTCCTCCAGGCGGGTGCGCCGCAGACAGGTCCGGATCTCGCCGGGATCTTCGCCTCGGCCGGCGGCGCCGTCTCGTTCCTCGGCCCGGCGGAGGTCACCGCGCTCGGCCCGGACAGCGCGACCGTGCTGCTCGCGACCGGCACCACCGAGCGCGCGTTCTTCGCGTTCGCGCTCCCGTACGAGCCGTCGCTCGGCGACGTGCTGCTGGTCATCGGCGGATCGGGCGCAACTTACGCGATCGGCGTCCTCTCCGGGCGCGGCCGCGTCTCGATCGCGTTCCCGGGCGACGTCGATGTCCGCGCGGTGGGCGGGAAGCTGCGCCTCGCGGGCGACGACGGCGTCGAGATCTCGGGCAAGGGGCTGGAGGTGATGGTTGACAAGGTGAAGATCACGGCCGGCGAGGTCATGGAGCGGTGCGCCTCATTCTACCAGCGCGTGACCAGCCTGTTCAGCGCGCACCACAAGCAGGCGCACACGGTCGTCGACGACGAGTCGCACACCCGCGCCAGGCGCGCCACCCTCCTGACCGAGGAGACGGTGACCATCAACGGCAAGCAGATCCACCTGGGATAAGGGCGATGCTCACCGCCTCCAACCGCGGCGCCGGGATGAACATCGGTTTTCCCGACGTGTGCAACACGCCGGTCGGCCCCGCCGTCGTGCCGATCCCGTATCCCAACTTCGCGCTCAACGCGCAGGCCGTCCCGTTCTCGCCGGTCGTGCGCCTCTCCATGGTCAACGCGCTCAACCTGGGCTCGAAGATCCCGGTCACGTTCGGCGACGACCCGGGCGTCGCGCACCCGAGCGTCAAGGGGACGGGGCAATACACGATGGGCAATCCCGTCGTGTACGTCGACAACCTCCCCGCGATCAACCTGCTCTGCCCGACCACGGGCAACAACATGAACGACGGTGTCGGCGCGGTGGTGGTGCCCAGCGCCACGAACGTATTCTACACCCTCGCCGGCCCGCCGGCCGGGGCGATGCTCGACGCAGAATCCCTCACGTCGCTCGCGGAGACCTTGACGGAGCCGCTGTGCGGGCCGGGGGAGATCGTCGCGGAGGGGCTGGCGGAGCCGGGCTCTGCCGCGATCGGCGTGCTCCGCGTCCGCGTCTTCTCGTGCGCGCTGCCCACGCTCGTCCACAACGAGATCCGGCGGCTGACCGGTGAGGGAATTCTGGCGCTCGTGATCGATCTCCGGGGCTGCCCTGGAGGTGATTTGGACGCCAGCGTGCGCTTGGCCGGCGATTTCCTCGATCGGGGCCTGGAGATCGTGCGTGTCGTCGACGCGGACGGCGACGAGCTCGTGCACCGGTCCCGCCACGACGATCCGTGCACGCTCCCGCTGGCGCTCCTGGTCGACCGGCGGACGGCATCGGCTGCGGAGGTCTTCGCCGCGTGCCTGCAGGTCCACGGCCGTGCCCTGGTGGTGGGCGAGGCCACGTGGCGTAAGGGCACCGCACAGCGTGTGATCTCGACCGAAGAGGGCGCGCTCCACGCGACCGTGGGGCGGTGTGCACGCCCAGGCGGTGAGCCGATTGACGGGGTGGGGGTCGTCCCCGACCTCCCTGTGGAGCCGGAGGCCGCCAGGGCGGCGGCCCTCCGCGCGCTGGGCTCGGGGCAATCCCGTCCGTCGCTCTCCCTCCAGGATCACCCGAGTCCAGCCGAGCCCACGTCGCGCCAGAGCTTCTCCGCGTGCACAGAACGCTCGATCTCGGAGACGAGCAGCGCGCGCCCGGTCGGTTCGATGTAGCGCTCGGTGAACTCCCGCGGGCCCATCTGCTCGAGCTCCGTCCACCCGTACTCGGCCAAGAACGTCGGCACGGCGGCGGGGGCCATGCCGAAGCGCCAGACCTTCTCCTTCACCTTGAAGCGCTCGTACCAGTCCTCGGCTCCGTAGAAATTCTCGCGAAGATCACGTGGGCCACACGGATCCGTCCGGTGCCCGGGCGTCCGGGTCGCGGCCTCCACCGTAGGCTCACGTAAGTCTGTGACGCTGTTCTCCTTCACCGCGGGGAGGGCCGACATCTGAGTCCGACGCCGCTGCGCCGTCCCGGCGAATCCGCCGGTCCCCCGCTCACTCCGGAAAGAACGTCTCGACCGTGAGCGCCGGCGTCCCCTCCGCGTGGACCCCGCCGAGCAGCGCGAGCGTCCCGTTCGGCGCGGGCACCACGGTCGCGCCGCGCCGCGGCTCCCGCAGCGGCAGCTCCTCGACGTGCGCCGCGGCGAGGTCGACCACGAAGCTCCTGGTCAGCCCGCCCGCGCCGGCCTCGGAGCCCACGGCGAGGAGGCGCCCGCCGGGCAGCGCGAACGCCGCGACGTCCACGACCGCCGCCGGCAGCGCGGCGCCCGCGATCTCCACGGCGGCACACGCGCCGACGCACCCCGGCGCGAGCCGGCGGGTCGGCGCCGCAGCGCCGTCGAGCACCCCGCCGACCAGCACGATCTCCCCGGGCGCCGTCACCGCGGCGCCGGCGCCCCGAGCGGCGTCCGGCGGGAACGGGCGCGGCTGGAACGCGGTCGCGCCGTCGCCGAGCACCTCCAGCCCGGCGACGTCCGCGCCCCCGGCGCCCCCGCCCGCGACGACCAGGCCCACGCCCTCCACCCACACGGCCGCCGCGCCGGCCCGCGCGTACCGGAGCCTCGCCACCGAGAGCGCCTGGTCCGCGCCGACGACGAGCACCGCGTCCGAGGGCTCGCCCGGCGCCCCCGCGGTCTGACCCGCGCGCGCCGTGCCCACCACGAACGAGCGCCCGTCCGCGGCCTCGACGGTCCGGCCGCCCGCCACCTCCGCGAACGAGCCGAGCCCCGCGGGCAGCGACGCCTCGGCGCTCTGCCCCGACGCCACGTCGGTCCAGGTCGCGCCCTCGTCGTCCAGGGTGAGCAGCAGGTTCGCCCGGGCGACGAGCGATCGCGCCGCCCGCGGGAGCGCGCCGCCGGAGGCGCTCCCGCCCCACGCCGCGAGGTCGTACCCGTCGATCCGCGCCGGGTCGACGTCATCCGCCGCGGCGCCCCCCGCGACGGCGCCGCCGGTGAGCATCAGGTAACGCTCCGCCAGCGCCGCGCCGGGCGCGCCGACGCGCGACGCCGCGAGCTCGCCCGGCGGCCGCGCCCAGCTTCCGGTGCGCTGGGCGAAGAGCGGCAGCACCTCGCCCGCCAGCCCGGCGAGGTAGATGCCCGACGCGGAGCGCCCACGCACAACGGTCGCCCCGCCCGCGTCGACGCCGCGCACCTCGAACGTGTACGCCCGCTCCGCCGGGATCTCGCCGAAATCGAGCTCCCCGCCCGGCGCCGCCGCCGCGGACACGGTCACGTCCCCCTCGACCGCCGTCGCGGTCACCTCGATCCGGGTGACGGGCGGGTCGTCCTGGAAGGCGGCCGCCTCGTGCCCCGGCACGACCTCGATCGTGAGCGTCCGCGGCCCTTCGGCGCAGCTCGGGAGCAGCAGGCCGATCGCGGGCAGGACACGGCCCATGCGCAGGGTCTTCATTGAAGGCGGAGTCTTAGCGCCTCGGCCGCGCGAAAGGCCAGCGGAGGCGCCGGACGGCCCCGCAGGCGCGCGCAAGTGAGGCGACCGTGGGCACCCGACGCCCGCGGCGCCGGCCGGTCACGCGCGCCCCGTCGCCGGCCGAGAATTTTTCCCGCGGCCGCCGCGCGTGCGAGGCTGCCCGGCCCGAGCCGAGGCGCGGGCTCGCCGCCGAGCGCTCCATCCAGCGCGCGCTCGTGCAGCGATCGGACCCCTACGGCAGATGTAGGATAAAGTAAGACACGAAAGTTGTCGCGTCTCGGCCGGGCAGGGTAGACGGGTTGAGGAGGAAGCATGAGGCGCAGCAAAGGCGAGAGCATGGACACCGGGGCGGTGCGGAACCTCGAGGAGATCCAGGAAGAGGATCCCGGGGCTCGCCCGTCGCGCGCGGGCGCCCTCGTGCTGGCCTCGCTCGGCGGGGCGTGCATCGTCTTCGCGGCGGTGGCGCTCCTGCGCGCGCCGCACCGCGAGAAGCCGGTCAGCGCCGATCCGCTCGGCGATCTTGTCGCGCGCGCTCATCCGGCCGGCGTGAAGCCGGCCCCGCGCCGTGCCACGATCGGGGCGGACGTGACCTTTCCCGCGATCCTGTCGGACGCGGAGCACCCGACGACGGCGCTCGAGGCCGTGCGCGACCCGCGGGCGGCCAAGGCGGCCGCCGCTGATCGGCCGCCGGCCGCTGACGCCGGTCCGCCGCTCGCCGCGGACCGGCTCCCCGTGGTCTCGCTGCCGGCGCAGCACGTCCTCGGGCCCGCGGGGGGCGAGGTCGCTCCGAACGACACGCTCACCGCGATGGCCCGCCACGTCTCGCGCGAGGAGGGGCCCGAGATCGAGCGCGGCGGGCCGGGCAGCTACCAGCTGCAGGTGAGCTCGTTCAAGGAGCCCGCCGACGCGGAGGGCTTCGCGGCGGCGCTGCGCCGCCGCGGGCACAAGGCGTACGTGGAGCCGGCGTACGTGAAGGGCCGCGGCCTCTGGCACCGCGTGCGGATCGGTCCCTTCAAGTACAAGCGCTCGGCCGTGATCTACCGGCAGGAGTTCGAGGCCAAGGAGCGCCTCGTGACGTTCATCGTGGATCCGCCGAAGACCACGGTGAAAGTGGCCGAGAGCCCCGGCGACGACGCGTGAACCAGGGGACGGCCGGCGCCCGCCGCGTCAGCCCCGCGGCCGGCGCGCCGCCTCCGAGAGCGCCGCGGCCGGCGTGAGCGCGCAGGACAGCACCCCCTTGGCCCCGGCGAGCTGCCCGGCGAGCCCGGACAGCGCCGCGCCGCGGCCCTTCAGCACCATGACCTGGAGCACCCGGCCCTCATCGAGGCGGACCAGCAGGCTGGAGACCACCGACCCCGCGTGCTGCTCCTCCAGCGCGGAGATGCGCTGCACGAGCTCCCGCACCTCGGGCGCGTAGACGACGGTCAGCGTCGCCGCCACCTCGGCGCCCTCGTCCCAGGCGGCGCGCGTCAGGTCCGCGCGGACCAGATCCCGCAGCGCCTCCGAGCGGTTCTCGTATCCCTGCGCGGTGATGCGCCGATCGAACTCGGCCAGCAGCGCTCGATCCATCGCCACGCCGAAGCGGACCAGGTCGCTCATCGTGGGCGCAGGCTAGCGGGGCATGGGTCCGGGCGGGAAGGGGGCTCGCCACCCGGAGAGCGCTCCGCCGGCGTCAGGGCGAGCGCCGCGCCGCAGCGGCCGAGCGCTCGGCCGCCCGCTCAGCCCTTGCGCCGCTCAGCTCTTGCGCCGATCGAGGTGCCGCCTCGCGGCGTCCTTCACCGGCGAGGTCACGTTCTTGCTCTTCGAGACGCCCCGGAGGTCCGACTCGCGCAGGTGCTGGACCAGCCGCGTCGCGACGAGCACCGGCGTCCTCGGGTTCTCGACGAGGTTCCGCTTCACCGTGTAGCTCTTCATCCACTCCGGCGTGGTCGCGATGATCCGCAGCACCTCGTCCGAGATGTTCCGGTTGCGGGTGATGAGGACGACCTCTTCCTCCTGCATCTGCGGGCTGCGCACGGCGGCGCTGGCCACGAGGCGGTTCGAGTCGCGCACGAGCAGCATGCGCTCCTCGCGCGAGCCGAGCATCGCCCGCCGGATGCGCTGCGACATGGTCATGTCGGCGAGCCGCTTGGAGAGCGGGACGTACCGCTCCTTGATCTCCTCTTTCCCTTCCTCGTCCTCGACGTGGGTGTCGACCGTCTCCTCGGCCGCGAGCGCCTCCGCGAGCGCCTGCGTCTCGGCGAACAGCACGTCGTCCGGCGTGGGCTCCGGCGAGGGCTCCGCGATGAGCTCGTCCTTGATCGCGATGCTGACCTCGCGCCACGCCGGGATGCCCGTGAGCTCGACCCCGTTGCGGGCGGCGAGGTCGACGAGGCGATCGGCCGTCGACATCCGCGTGTGCTTGTTGAGGTAGAGCCGCTCGATGATGCGCGGGCTCGTGAGCAGCCGCTCCTCGTTGACGGCGATGAGCTCGGTCACCGCCTCGCCCCCGGTCCGCGCGAGCTCCTCGAGCGTGTCGGCGGCGATGCCCGGCATCGCGCAGAGCCGCTCGACGACCGGGAGGCGGTCCGCGTACAGGCGGGCCAGCCGGTCGATGACGAGCGGCTGCAGCAGCTCCCCGCCGAGCGCGCCCTGGAGGAGCGGGTCGGGGAGCGCCGACAGCGTCTTCTCCGCGGCCGCGCGGGAGGGCTCCTCCTCGCGCGACGCGAGCAGGACGAGCAGCGTCACCACCTCGCCCGGCTTGAGCCCGGGGGCGATGCCGCGCGCCGCCATGTCGCGGAGCTTCTGCGGCGCCCCCGGCTGCGCCAGCTTCTGCGCGGGCGCCGAGAGGACGCCGAGGTCGATCGGCGCGATCATCGCGGGGTCCTCCCCGGCGCGGCCGTGCGGCGGCGGGGCGAGCGCGTCGTCTGTCGGGCGGCGGCGCTCGGGATCTCGGACGGCGCCCGCGGCGCGGGTTTCCTCGGTTGCGCCGGTGACGCGAGCGAAGCGACGGACATGCGGTCCTCCCCGGCGGGCATTGCTGCCCTGCGATCTGCGGATTATCCTGAGGCCGCTGTGTGCCTGAAAGGCGCGGCGATCGTCAACGTAGAACGAACAGCGCAGGCCGAGTGCGCCATCTGCCGAAATGAGCCCGAGGTCCCGGGGGGCAGGGTACCGGCAGGCCCGTCACATCCAGCACACCGAAGAGGAGCGCGACATGGGGATTTTCGATTTCGTGAAGAGCGGCGTCCGCGAGATGATGATCGCGCGCCCGGACGCAGCGAAGCATCTCATCGTCTACAAGCACCCGGACCAGAACGTCCCCTTCTGGTCGCAGCTGACCGTCGACAGCGATGAGTGTGCCCTCTTCTTCAAGGACGGGCGGTATGTGGGCTACCTGCCGACGGGGCGCCACACCCTCCAGACGCAGAACATCCCGTTCCTGAACAACCTCGTCAACAAGTTCACGGGCGGGGACGTCTTCATCGCCGAGATCTTCTTCGTCAAGACGCAGCCGGTCCGCGGCGTGCCCTTCGGCGGGCCGCTGGAGTCGATGGAGGATCCCACCCTCTACGAGTTCGTGACGCCGCGCATCTTCGGTGAGTTCTCGCTGGTCGTGGTCGATCCGGTGCGGTTCGTGGTCGGTTACCACGGCCAGTGCGGCGGCAGCGGCGACAACGACGTCGTCCTGAGCTGGATCAAGGGCAAGTTCTTCATGAGCGTGAAGACCGTGATCGGCCAGGTCTGCGCGCAGCAGCAGAAGAGCCTGCTCAACCTCGGCGGCATGAGCATGGAGCTCGGCGCCCGCATCGTGCAGTCCGCGCCGAACCTCGAGGAGATCGGCTGCAAGATCCTCGAGATCGGCAACTTCAACATCAACTTCTCGGCCGAGGACCAGAAGCTCCTCCGCGAGGCGAACAAGGCGCGCGGCGAGGCGCGCCGGGGGATCGGCGTCGCGCAGGACTCCGCCCGCGCGAAGCAGTTCGAGCTCGATCAGCGGTTCCAGCAGGACGCGCGGTACGTGCAGCAGCTGGCGGGCAACTGGCAGAACTACGCCGCCGGCCAGGCGATGATGGGCGCCGGCCAGGGCATGGCGCAGGGCGGCGACGGCGGCGGGGTCGCGGGGCTGGGCGCCCAGGTGGCGATCGGCGCCGGCCTGGCGCAGGCGATGAACCCCGCGCTCGCGGCGCAGGGGCAGCCCCAGTTCGTGCCGCCGCACATGCAGCAGCCGGGCCACCCGGGCGCGCCGCAGCAGGGCTACCCGGGCGCGCCGCAGCAAGGCTACCCGGGCGCGCCGCAGCAGGGCTACCCGGGCGCGCCGCAGGCCGCCCCGGCCGCGGGGCCGTCCATCGAGCAGCGCCTGGAGCGCCTCGCGGAGCTCAAGAACAAGGGCCTCATCACGGACGAGGAGTTCCAGGCCCGCAAGACGAAGATTCTGGAGGAGATCTGAGTCCTTCCGGGCGCTCCGCCCGCCGCGCCCGGCGACCCGTGGGGGGGCGCCCCCCGCGTTCGCCATCTGACGCCATCTGATCCGAAACACCGCACGCGCTTTCGGCTAGACTCGCCGAGGTGCCCGTCACGCTCCGCATGGCCGGGGATGCTCAGCCTGAGATGACCGCCGGCGAGTCCGAAGCTGCCGAGCTGTTCCATCGGGACGACATCCCGCGGCCGCACGGAGACACCCTGGCCTCGCAGCCGCCACCGCGCAGCGATGCGCCGTCCGTCCACAGATCGGCGCCCCCTGCGCGCAGCGAGGCGCCCCCTGCGCGCAGCGAGGCGCCCCCTGCGCGCGGCTCGGCGCCCCCTGCGCGCGGCTCGGCGCCCCCTGCGCGCGGCTCGGCGCCCCCTGCGCGCGGCGAGGCACACATGGCGCTGCCGCCGCTGCCGGCGCGCAGTGACGGGTTCGCGGCGCGCCGGGGGAAGGTGAAGCAGGTCCCGCGCGCGCGGCGCTGCCCGACCTGCAAGCTGACCTTCTCCGGCGACTCCCGGTTCTGCCCGTTCGACGGCGACCCGCTCGCCGACGCGCCCGACTGGAACCCGTCGGCCGATCCGCTGCTCGGGCGCACGATCGACGGCCGCTACGAGGTGCAGGCGGTGGTCGGTGAGGGAGGGATGGGGACGGTGTACGAGGTGCGCCACAAGTCGCTCGGCCGCCTCTTCGCCCTGAAGGTGCTCCGGCGCGACATCGCGCAGGACGCCGAGCTCGTCGCCCGCTTCATCCAGGAGGCCAAGGCGGCGGCGGCCATCGGTCACCCCAACATCGTCGCGGTGAGCGACTTCGGCGCGATCGAGGTCGAGCCGGGGCAGCCGGAGCTGCCCTTCTTCGTCATGGAGTTCCTCACCGGGACCTCCCTCGCGTCGCTGCTGCGCACCGAGCGGACGCTGCCGTCCGAGCGGGTCGGCCAGATCATGCTCCAGTGCGCCGCGGCGCTCGGGGCCGCGCACGCGGCGGGCGTCATCCACCGCGACCTCAAGCCCGACAACGTCTACCTCGTGCGCAACGGCGATCAGGAGTTCGTCAAGCTGCTCGACTTCGGCGTCGCGAAGGTCACAGGCGGCAAGCGGCTCACGCGCATCGGCATGGTGTTCGGGACGCCGCACTACATGAGCCCGGAGCAGGCCGAGGGGAAGCGCATCGACGCGCGCGCCGACATCTATGCGCTCGGCGTCCTCATGTACGAGTGCTTCGCGGGGCGCGTCCCCTTCGAGGCCGACACGTACATGGGCGTGCTCACCAAGCACATGTACATGTCGCCCGAGCCGCTCGAGCAGGTGATGCCCGACGCCTCCGCGCTCGGCGCGTTCGGCCCGATCGTCATGCGCTGCCTCGCGAAGAACCCCGAGGAGCGCTTCGCCTCGATGGCCGATCTCGCCGCGGCCATCGAGCTCGCCGTCGAGGCGCCGGGGCGCGCGACCGTCACCATGCTCCAGGACGAGCACCCGCGCCGCGAGCCGCTGAAGCTGCGCGAGCGCGACGAGATGCTCGGCCCCGTCCAGGTGCCCAGGGAGGCGTCGGAGCCGCTCTCGATGGGCGCGCGCGTCGCGATCGCGCTCGCGGCGATCCTCGTGCCGATCGCGATCGCCCTCGGCTTTCGCGCGCTCCGCGCCTCGGCCAGCGCGGCGCCGCCCGAGGCCGCCGCCGCCGGCGCCCTCCACGCGACGACGGCGGTCGACGAGCCGCCCGACGAGCCGCCCGCGGCGGCGGCCCCGGCCCCGAGCGCGGCGACCGCGCCGCCCGCGCAGGAGCCATCCCGCCCGCACGGGGCGCCCGCCGCGAGCCCGGCGAAGCCGGCCGCAGCGACGGCCCGCCCGGCGGCGACCGCCGCGCCTGCCGCTTCCCCCGAGAGGCCGCAGGCGACCGGCGATATCATCGATCCCTGGAAGCACTGATCGCGCGGGCGGCCCACGACGAAACCTGGCCTTTGCAGGCGTCCTGTGCGCACCATGGGCGCCGTCGATCGCCGGGACCACGGCGGCGGGACGAGCGATCGACGGCAGCGGCGACGCTCCGGGCGGAGCGCTTGACAGCGTCCGCTCGGGCTCGCCATCCTTCGCGAGGCGGAACCCTCTAGTGGCCAAGCAACAGCTCCTCCTGGTCGACGCGGATCCACGCAGCGTTCGGGTCCTCGAGGTCAGCCTGAAGAAGGCCGGTTACAGCGTGACCACCGCGACGGACGGCGCGGACGCCCTCGCGAAGCTCGAGGTCTCGACGCCGGACCTCGTCCTCAGCGACACCCGCCTGCCCCACGTGGACGGCTACGCGCTCGTCCGCAAGATGAAAGAGCACGCCGACTGGGCGTCGATCCCGGTTGTCTTCCTCACGAGCCAGCGGTCGATCGAGGACAAGATCCGCGGGCTCGAGCTCGGGGTCGAGGACTACCTGACCAAGCCGATCTTCGTGCGCGAGCTCATCGCGCGGGTGACGCTGCTGCTCGCGCGGCGGACGCGCGAGGGGATCACGACGCGCCATTTCTCGACCACCGGGCGGACGAGGTTCTCCGGGTCGATCCTCGACATGAACGTCGTCGATCTTCTGCAGACGTTCGAGGTGAGCCGGAAGAGCGGGATCGTCCACCTGTCGCACGGGGACAACGAGGCGCAGGTCTACTTCCGCGAGGGCAAGGTCGTCGACGCGACGCTCGGCCGGCTCTGCGGCGAGGAGGCCGTCTACCGCGCGCTCCTGTGGAACGAGGGGACGTTCGAGGTCGAGTTCTGCAAGGTCGACAACCCCGACGTGATCGAGACGTCGACCCAGGGCCTGCTCATGGAGGGCATGCGCCGGGTCGACGAGTGGGGCCGGCTCCTCGAGGTGCTGCCGTCGCTCGCCACCGTCTTCGAGGTCGACAGCGAGGAGCTCCTGGAGCGGCTGAACGAGATCCCCGACGAGCTGAACGGGATCCTGCGCCTGTTCGACGGGAAGCGGACGCTGATGCAGGTGGTCGACGCGTCCCCGTTCGAGGATCTCTCGACGCTCTCCACCATCTCGAAGCTCTACTTCGAGGGGCTGCTGGTCCCCGCCGCGGCGCTCCCGCCCGATGACGTGGTGCCGAGCGAACCGGAGGCGGCGTTCCACGACGAGTTCTCGCCGCTCTCGTCGCCGTCGGGGGCGCGGCGCTCCAACTTCCCGGACGGCGTGCCGGGGAACGCCGGCTCCGACGATTTCGAGGATGCCGCCGTGGTTCCGGCGCCTCTCTCGACCCGGCTGTCGCCGGCGATGCTCCCGCGCTCCCGGCCCGGATACGAGCTGCCCGCGCCGGCGGCGGACCCCGACGCGGAGTCCGCCGGGCGTCCGGTGACGGCCCGCAGCGCGGTCCACGGGGCCCCGGCGGTCGGCCGGGCGAACGCCGCGGCGGGGCGCTCGGGCACGGCGGGGCGCGCGCCGTCGGAGCCTCCGCGCACGGCGGGGCGCGCGCCGTCGGAGCCTCCGCGCACGGCGGGGCGCGCGCCGTCGGAGCCTCCGCGCACGGCGGGGCGCGTGCCGTCGGAGCCTCCGTGGAGCGCCGCAGCGAGCGCCGCGCGGCGCTCGGGCGGCGCAGCACTGGGCCGCGTGCCGTCGGAGCCTCCGCGGGGCGTCGCACCGGGCGCCGAGGCCGTCCCGGCTTTGCGCGCGCGTGCCGAGATCGACATCGACAAGGACACCACGCTCAGCAGCAGCGACGAGGCCCCGCTCACGCGACCGCTGGTGACGCCGCGCAGCTTCGCGCAGAAGCACCGCGCCGCGAGGAGCGACAGGCCCGCGGCCGCGACCGCTCCCGCCGAGCAGCGCCCCCGATCCAAGCCGCCCGAGCCGCCCGCGGCGACGCCGCCCGAGCCCGCGGCGGAGCCGGCCGCCGCGCCGCCGACCGCCGGCGACGAGCGCGCCGCCGCTGGGCCTCCGCCGACGACCCCCACGCTCCGGCCCCGCCCGCCGAGCGACGCGCCGCCGGCCGTCACCATCCCACGCGAGGCGCTGCGCGGCGAAGCGACGGCCGCGGAGGCGCGCTCGTTCGACGCTGCCGCGGCGCCGCCGGCGGGCCTCGCGGCGGCGCTGGACCACGCGCCACCGAGCGACCCCGGGCCGATCAGCGAGAGCGAGCGCTTCTTCCTCGGCGGAGGGGTGGACGCGCCCGAGCGGATCCTGACGCAGGAGCATCCCTCCGCCGAGGACACCGACACAACCGCCGGCGCGGTCGAGGCCACGCTCTGGCGATCCCGCCCGGAGGAGCGCCGGGCGCGCATCACGCGGATCGTCGCCGGCCTGGTCACGGCGCTCGCGATCGGAGCCGCCAGCGTCTGGCTGATCAGCCAGACGCGGCACCCCGTACCCTCGGCTCCGGTCGATGCGCCCCTGCAGGCGGAGCAGCAGAGCTCCGGCGCCGCGATCGAAGCGGCTCCGGCCGCGCCGGAGGCGGAGCCGACCGCCGCCGCGGGGCTCTCCACGGCGACCCCGGCCGACACCTCGGCCAGCGAGCCGGCCGACCTCGCGTCGGCCGCGACGGCCGGGCCAGCCGCGGCGAGCCCCGCCGCGCCGACCGGAGCGCCCGTCCAGCAGGGCTCGCCCGCGCCCGCCGTCCCGGCGCCGCCGCCGGGCGCATCGTCGACCGCGGGCCACGCCGCCGCACCGGCGCGGGCGGCCTCGCCGAGCGCCCCGGCGTCACCGCCCGCTGCGCCGGACGAGGAGGGCGGGTCCCTCTCGGCCCGCGTGATGCGCGCCCTGGAGTCGGGGCAGGCCGGCAAGGCGGTGCAGCTCGCGCAGCAGCTCACCGCCGCCTCGCCTGGGAGCGCCGCGGCGTGGCACCTGCGCGGCGCCGCGGAGCAGGCCGCGGGGCGCGGCGGCCGGGCCTCGTTCCGCAAGTGCGCCGAGCTCTCCTCGGCCGACTCCCCGCTCGGCGCCGAGTGCCGCGCGCTCGCCGGCATGCCCTGATCGCCCGGGCCGCGCGCGCTCAGCGCGATCGCGACCTGAGCCGGGGATCCAGGGCCAGGGCCGCGAGGTCGAGCGCCACGGTGGCGAGCACGATGGCGGCCGCGGCGAAGAGCACCGTCCCGACGATGAGCGGGCCGTCCCGGTTCTGCAGCGCCTCGACCGCCATGCTCCCGACGCCCGGCCAGCGGAAGAGCTTCTCCGTGACGATCGCGCCGCCCGCGAGCGCCCCGAAGTCGAGCGCAGCGAGCGTGGCGAGCGGCAGCAGCGCGTTGCGCAGCGCGTGGACGACGAGCGCGCGCAGGCGAGAGGCGCCCTTGGCCCGCGCGGTCCGGATGAAGTCCTGACGGAGCAGCGTCCGGAGCTCCTCGCGGACGATGCGCGCGTAGAGGGCGCTGCCGAAGATGCCGAGCGTCAGCGCCGGCAGGACGAGCGAGCGCAGGTGATCGGCCGCCGTGGCGCCGTACCCGTCGTACGGCAAGAGCCGGAGCTTGTAGGCGAGCACGTACTGCAGCGCCGGGCCGATCACGAAGGTCGGCGCGCTGGCGCCGAGCAGGGTGGCGCCGAGCGCCGCGTCCTCCCAGGCCGTCCCGCGGCGGGCCGCCGCGACGATCCCGAGCGCGAGGCCAAGCGCCAGCTGCACCACCAGCGCGGCCAGCGCGAGCTCGACGGAGCGCGGCACCTTCGCCTCCAGCAGATCGACGACCGGCTTGCGGTAGTGGAAGCTGTAGCCGAGATCGAGGTGCACGCCGAGCGGCCCGGCCGCGCAGCTCCGGTGCTCCGGATCGCCGCGCGCGCCCTCGGGCGGGACAGCGGCGCCGCCGTCGCCCCGCGCGGGGCCGAGGTGGACGAGCCGGCGGACGAAGCGCGCGAACTGCACGTGGACCGGCCGGTCCAGCGCGTAGATCGTCCGCACGCGATCGAGATCCGCCGCCGAGGCCTGCGGCCCGACGAGCATCCGCGCCGGGTCGCCGGGCAGGAGGTACGCGATCCCGAACGAGACGGCGGTGACCCCGGCGATCAGGATCGCCGCCCACGCGAGGCGCCGGAGCAGGTGCGCGAGCGCGGCGCCCATCGCGGGAGCGCGGCCCGATCGAGGCGAGGAGGTGCGGCGCGTGGGCGGGGGGCTCATCGCGGAAGGGCGGCGCGCGCGAGCAGCGCGCGGAGCGGTCGGGCGGTGGGGGACGTGCCCGCGCGCGGCCCTCCGCCGGCCGCGGGCCGGGCGGACGGGTCGAGCCAGACCTCGTGGAAGTGCCACGGGATCACGGCGGAGCGCTCGTAGCCGCGCAGGTAGGGATGCCAGAGCTCGAGCTGGCGCATCGTGTACGTGGGCACCCAGGGCGCGAGATCGCGGACGACGCGCTCGGCGCGGGCGTAGAGCGCGAGGCGACGCGCGCGGTCCTGCTCCGCGTGGGCGGCGTCGAGCGTGCCATCGAGCTCCTCGCTGCTGAAGAAGGCGTAGTTCTGCGAGCCCTCGTCGCGGATGGCGCGCGTGGAGAGCGTCGGCTCGAAGACGCTCGCCGGGTCGGGGAAATCGGCCTGCCATCCGACCCAGCCCATGGGGACGGCGCGGCGCCGCGACGCCTCGGCGAGGTAGGTCGCCCAGCTGACGAGCCGCAGGCGGACGCGGAGGCCGATCGTCGCGAGCTGCTGCTGGACGATCTCGCCGATCGCCTGCTCCAGGGTGTCAGGGATCGCGATGTAGTCGACGACGCCCGGGTAGCCGCCCTTCCCGGTCGCCGGGTCGTACGGATAGCCGGCCGCGGCCATCTGCGCGAGGGCGCGCGCGGGGTCGTGCCGCCGCATCGGCTCATCGCGCGGGGGGCCCGGGATCGACGGCGGCAGCACCCGGTCGAGGGCGACGAGATCGGGGCGCACCTTCTCGAGCACGGAGGGGTCGAGGGCGAACGCGACCGCGCGCCGCACGGCGAGCTGGTCGAACGGCGCGAGCTCGGTGTTGAGGAAGACGGCGTTGGTCCGGTTCCGGTTCACCCAGCGCATGCGCCCCTGCCACCGGGGATCGGCGCGGTAGGTCGCCGCGTCGATCGCCGTCAGATCGCGCAGGTAGTCGAGCTCGCCCTCCTCGAACTTGTAGCGCTGGGTCGTCGCGCGCATCCCTGTCTGCCACTCGATCGCGTCGAGGTACGGCAGGCCCGGGCGGAAGTACCCCTCGTGCCGGGCGAGCCCGATGCTGCCGTCCTGGTCCCACCGCGCGACGCGGAACGGGCCCGCGCCGCACGGCGGCGGGGGGCGCGCAGCGTCGACCACGGCGCCGGACGAGGGGCACACCGGCGCCATGAACGCGAGCGTCATGCGGGGCAGGAACGTCGCGTCCGGCGCGCGCAGATCGATCGCGACGGTGTGATCGCCGAGCACCCGCACGCCCGCGAGGTGCGGCGCCGCGCCCGCGTGGAACTCGGCGAACCCCTCGATCATGTCGTACTGGCTCGCGCCCGGGCTCGGCGTCCCCGGGTGGAGCGTCCGCTCGATCGAGCGCTTCACGTCGGCGGCGCGGAGCTCCGCGCCGTCGTGGAACCGCACGCCCTCGCGCAGCGTGAAGACGTACGTCCGGCCGCCGCGCTCGACCGCGATCGCGCGCGCGAGCTCGGGCGTGAGGCGGCCGTCCCGGTCCCACGTGACGAGGCGGGCGAAGACGAGCTCGGCGACGGCGCTCGAGAGCTCGTCGTAGGCGATCGACGGGTCGAGCGTGCGGGCGTTGACCGTGGTCGCGAGGCGCAGGGTCCCGCCCCGCACCGGCGCGCCGGAGGCCGCCTCGTCGCCGAGGGGAGGGCGCACGCGGCGCGGCGAGCCGCCCGAGAGCAGGAGCAGCGCCGCGCCCGCGACGAGCAGATCGACCGGCAGGCGCCGGCCGCGCGGGAGCTCGGCGCCGGCGGGATCGAGCGCGTCGCGGAGCCCCTCGCTCGCGCGGTGGAAGCCGAGCACAGCGAGCAGGATGGCGAAGCCCGGCGCCGCGACCAGGAGCGGCTTCACCCCGAGGTACGGCTCCGCCTCGTGCAGCATGCGGCCCCAGGTCGCGGTCGGCGGCTGCACGCCGACGCCGAGGTAGCTGAGGGCGGCCTCGGCGAGGATCATCTGCCCGGCGTTGATCGTCGCGAGCGCGAGCAGCGTCCCGCCGACGTTCGGCAGGACGTGCCGCCGGACGACGTGCAGCGGCCCCGCGCCGAGCGCGCGCGCGGAGGCCACGAAGTCGCGTTGCGCGAGCTCCACCGTCTTGGCCCGGACGACCCGCGCCGCCCCGGTCCACCCCGTGAGGCCGAGGACGAGCAGGATCGTCCCCGCGTCCGCGCGCCCCACCGCGACGCCGATCGCGGTCACGAACAGGAGGTAGGGCAGGGCGAGGATCACGTCGACGAGCCGCATGAGCGCGCCGTCGAGGGCGTCCGCCCGCGTGCCCGCGGCCATGCCGGCGGCGACGCCGACGAGCGCGCCGAGCCCCGTGGCGAGGGCCGTGGACGAGAGCGCGATGGCGAGCGAGAGCCGCGCGCCGTGGGCGAGGCGCGCGAGGAGGTCGCGGAAGAGCGGGTCCGTCCCGAGCCAGTGGGCGGCCGACGGCCCGGGCGGCGCGCCGAAGGCGTCGCGGGACAGGCCGAAGTCGCTCGCGTTCGGGTCGTGGCCGACGACGGCCGGCCCCGCCGCGGCGAACAGCGCGAGCAGCGCGACGATCCCGAGGCCGAGCAGCGCCGACCGGTCGCTCAGGAAGCGCCGCGCCACGTCCTCGCCGAGGAGGGCCCGGCCCGCGCGCTCGCCCGCCCGCGCCGCGTCGCGAGCGAGCCGGGTCCAGCGCGCCGCCGCCGTCACCGCTTCCCTTCGAGGAACTGCGTCACGAGCGCGACGAACTCCTCGGGCCGCTCCTCGTGGGGCGAGTGCCCGGCGTCCATGATCTCGAGCATCGCGCCCGAGATCTCGCGCGCCAGCCGCTGCGCGCCCGCGGCCGGGAAGATGCGGTCGTCGCGCCCCCACACGACGAGCGTCGGCGCCGTGATCCGCGTGAGGCGCGCGACGACGGGGCGCGCGTCGAGCACCGCGCGCATGACCGCGTGGGCGCTCTCGCGCGCCGAGGGGGCGTTGAAGAGGTCGTAGTGCCGGTCGACGCGCGACAGCGGCACCGCCGCGTCCGCGCGGAACACGTTGTCGCGGAAGAACGACCGGAACATCCCGCGGCCGTGGAGCTGCTTGAAGACGATGCCGCCGACGATCGGCAGGAGCGGGAGCTTCATCCGGAAGCTCATCGGGAACGGGTAACAGAGCGCGTCCTCCAGGACGAGCCGCTGCACGAGCTCCGGGTGGTCGGCCGCGAGCGTGATGGCGACGGCCGCGCCCATGGCGTGGCCGACGAGGTGCGCCCGGCCCACGCCGAAGGCGGCGATGAGATCGGCCACCGCCTCGGCGAACGTCTCGATCCCGTAGGCGTACCGCGCTGGGCTCGGCTTCTCGCTCTCGCCGAACCCCGGCAGGTCCGGGACGATGACGTGGAAGCGCTGGGCCAGCGCGTCGATCACGTCGTCGAACTCCAGGTGGCTGACGAGGAAGCTGTGGATCAAGAGGAGCGCCGGGCCGTTGCCGGCCCCGGCGACCAGGACCCGCATCCTGACACCCCGGGCGGTGACATCCCTGATGACGCGCTCGACGGGTCGGGGGGCGGCGGGCGAGGCCGCGCCCCGACCCTCGCTGGCAAGGGCCTTGGCCATGGTGGCGACGAGACTATCAGCCCTTTTGTCTGAAAGGACCGATGTGTGTCAGGGTAAGGGCCATGCCGCTCCACGAGCCCCGCTGCGGGACGGGCGCCTCCTCGCTCCCACCCATTGCGCTCCGCGTCGCAATTTTCCCGCCTCGCCCCCGGCTTCCCGATGTGCGGAGCGGATCGAGCCCCGGTGCCGACGGACGAAAAATGTCCGAGGCATGTCAAGAACCCCGGGAAAGCACCGCGTCCCGCGACAGCCACACAATAATCGTGGTCGCGTCAATTGACTGTATTCCATTCAGTGGAATAGAGTCGCCCGCGTCGGTTGGGTAGGGCCTCCGGCAATCGATGGGAGGACCGGTGCAAAGGATCCCCGAGGACGTGCTGAATCGCATCGAGCGGGAGCACGCCCAAGGGATTACCTCGAGCGATATCCTCGAGCTGTTCGCGGCGCATGGCATCAAGTTCAGCGAGGCGACGCTCCGGAAATATGTGCAGCTCGGCCTCCTCCCGCGCAGCGTGCGGGTGGGGCGCAAGGGCAAGCATCAGGGCTCACAGGGGATGTATCCGGCCACGGTAGTCCGCCAGGTTCAGCGCATCAAAGAGATGATGGCCCAGGACTACACCATCGAAGAGATCCAGCGTGAATTCCTGTTCGTGAGAGGTGATATCGAGGAGCTCGAGCGCACGATGACCAAGGTCTTCAATGCGCTCAGGGACGCCGCCAAGGAGAGGCGGAGCGAGACGAGCGGCAGGGCGATCGCCCTGGACCTCGCGAGCGCGGAGACGCTCGCGCGGGAGCTCGTCGCGAAGCTGTCGTTGATAGAAGAGCGCTTGATGGCGCAAGCGCGGCTCACGAAACAGGCGGCATCCTCTTGAGGGGCCGAGTCGCAGGATCTCTCGTCTTCGTGAAGTGAATGGGGCCGCGAGCGCGGCCCCGCCTGGGTTTGACGCGATCGACGGGACGAGCACGGCTCGTTTCGTCGCGATTTTTTAGGGACGGCATCCGGCGTTACGTCGGGCAAGGAGCGGGATCTCTTTGCGCTCGAGCTGGGACTCGGGCGCGTGGGGAGACGCGCGCGCTTGAGAGCGGAGACGCTACCAAACGGAGGCAGCGCATGGCGACGGTGTCTGACAGCGAGCTCGAGATCTTCGGCCTGGACGGAGCGGATGCGGCGGGGGGTGACTGCGAACCGGCGGGCTCCAGTGAGCCAGTCGTGGAGGGCGCTCTCGCGCTCCAGGTCGACCCCGCGGCGCCGGGAAACCCCATCACGCGCGAGCAGCGCAGGTCCCGGAGGAAGCGCGAGATCCGGGCGCGGACGATCAGCGTCAAGCGCATGACCAAGCGCGAGCTAGAGATCGGCCGGATGCTGTACCCGGAGACCGATTACTACAAGCCGCGGACCCGCGCCGAGTGCGTCGACGGCCCGAGGCCGTGCCCGTACGTCTCGTGCCAGCACCACCTCTATCTCGACGTGTCGGCCAGGACGGGCGCCATCAAGCTCAACTTCCCCGATCTCGAGGTCTGGGACATGAACGAGACGTGCGCGCTCGACGTCGCGGATCGCGGCGGCACCACGCTCGAGGACGTGGGGGCGATCATGAACCTGACGCGCGAGCGGATCCGCCAGGTCGAGGTCAAGGCGCTCGCGAAGCTCGAGGCGCTGAAGGACATGTCGGCGCTGCGCGAGTTCGTCGACGAGGGCCCGGTCGGCAAGCGCCGGCTCCCGGTGCTGACCCAGCCCGAAGAGGACGAGGACGAGGACGAGGACGAGGTCGCGCTCGACGAGGATGAGGACGAAGACGAGGTCGCGGCCGACGCGGAGGACGAGGTCGTCGAGGCGGCGCCCCCCGAGCGGACGGCGGAGATCGAGGACGCCGGCGACTTCGACAGCGGGGAGTGATCAGTCGGGCCGGGCCTCCACGGTCACGATCGCGTCCGCGCCGAGCGCGCCCGCCAGGAAGGCGCGCCACGCGGCCAGCGTGGCCTTCGCCGGCGGCGTGCGGGGGGCGCGGCCGTTGAACAGGTGGATGAGCCGGCGCCGGGGCTCCGCGAGCGCGTCGCGCTCTCGCCGGGTGACGTGGGTCTCGGCGCGGCCGAGGTCGGCGTCGGTCACCCGCTGCGCGAGGCCGGCGAGGAGCTCCTTCACGCGGGCCGAGGCCTCGTCGAGCTCCGCGCTCGGCGCCCGGATCTCGACCGCGAGCGCCGCCGCGCGCGTGCCGCCGAGGACGCGCGCGCTCGCGCGGGCCGTGAGCTGCCGCCTCGGGGCCGCGGCGTCCGCCGCGGGAAGGGCCGCCGCGCCGAGGGCGGCCGCGAGCAGGCCGCCTTCGCCGTTGAGGGCGGCGACCGTGAGCTCCGCGAGCTCGCGGGCCGTGGTCGTGGCCTCGCGCGCGGCCGGGAGCCGCGCGCCGACGACGGCCTGCGACAGCGGCGTCCCGGCCGGGAGGCGGGCGTCGTGGTGACCGAGCCGGGGCACCACCGCGCCGTCCGGTGAGGCGCACCTGCGCGACGCGAGCCGCGGCGAGAGCCAGCGCTCGGCGGCCTCCTCCGCGGCGGCCGCCTGCGACGCGTCGGCGTTCGCGAGGACGGCGAGCCGGAGCGGGCCGGTCGCGAGCGCCTGCCAGCGGAGCTGCACGGTCTCGAGCGCGCCGCTCGCCACCCGGTCCCAGACGCCGAACGGCTCGATCCAGGACGGGTGGTCGGGCGCGATCGCGGAGGCGAAGGCCTCGAGCGCCGCGGCCCGCCCGCCGGAGAGGCGCTCCAGGTGCTCGAGCGCCGCGGCGCGCGCCAGCGTGAGCGCCTCGGGGCCGGGCGTCGTCGCCGCGACCGTGCGCGCGGCGGCGCTCGCGACGCGGCGCCCGAGCTCGGCCGCGGTCTCGCGGTCGTCGCGGAACGGCGCGTGCGCGATGACCCCGACCGCGTCCGCCGTGACCCAGGGCTCGATCGTCACGTCGAGCTCGCGCCGCCGGGTCTGCACGGCGGCGAGCGCGGCGAGCGCCGTCGCGCCCGCGTCGTACACCCCTTCCTCCGCGACGCCGCACGGGCTCGCGAGCAGGACCCAGACCTCGCCCTGCCCGCGCTCGACCAGCGTGCGCCGCTCCAGGGCGGGCTGGGCCCCCGCCGCCAGCGCGCGCCCGAGCTCCGTCTCGAAGCGCCGCTCGCCGGCCTCGCCCGGCGCGGCGGGCCTCGGCGGCTCGGCGCTCGGGGGGAGGCCGAGCGCCGTCGCCCACCGCTCGGCCGGCGCGTTCGGGGCGGTGCCCGAGAGCGCCCACCAGGCGGCGCGCGCGCCGGCGTCGCGCGGGTCCTGCGCGGTGAGGATCTGCCGCGAGGCGGTGGCGGGGCTCGGCGGCGCCGCGAGGCCGCGGCGGATCTCCTGCCGCGCCACCGCGACCGCGAGCGCCGCCGAGGTCTCGACGGGCGGCGCCGCCGGCAGATCGGAGGCCTCGAGGGTCACGCTGACGCAGCCGCCGCGCGGGCGGGCGACACCGAGCACCTCGACGGTGCGGAACGGGGAGGGGAGCGCCGAGAGCCGCGCCCGGAGCGGCGACCCCGGCGCGCCGAGCCGCTCGGCCGTGGCGACCGCGGCCTGCGGGCTCGCGACGCGCACGGCCACGGTGACGCGGGCGGCCCGCCGCTCCAGCTGGTTCGTCGTGTACACGCCGATCGTGTCCGCCGCCGGCCACGCGTCCGCGGGCGGGCCGCCCGCGGGCCAGCGGTCGACGCCCTCCGCCGCGCGGGCCGCCTCCGCGCAGAACGCGGCGGGGCCGACCGCGGCGATCGAGGTGCGCCCGGCGTGCAGCGCCGCGGTCCGCCACCCCTCGAGCTCCCGCACGCCCGCGGGCGTCGCCAGGTCGACCACGGGCTCGGCGCCCGCGAGGCCCAGCCGGCCGGTGCACGCCGCGACCGGCGAGAGCTCCGGCGCGTCGAGCGGGCTCGATCGGAGCGCCTGGAGCCGCTCCATGGCCCGGGCGACCTCCGGGCTGCCGGCCACGAGGGGCTGAGCGAACGCCGCCGCGAGCGCGCGCAGGAACGGCGCGACGCGCGCCGCGTCCCGGACGAGCAAGCGCACGCGGAAGGCGCTGCGGTCGATGCGCGCGTCCACGTCGAAGCCGGCGGCGACGAGCCGCGCCTCGACCACGCTGGCGAGCGCCGTCGTGGCGACCGAGCCGAGATCGGTCGCGACCGAGACGACGAGCGCGGGCGCGGGGTCGCCGTCGCGGGAGACGAGCGTGAGCCGCGGCCGGGCGTCGAGGTTGCGCACCTCGATGCGGCCGACGCTGCCCTCGGGCGTCGAGACGAGCGCGCGCCCCGGCGCCGTCGGGCCGCCGGGCGCCGCGCCGCTGCAGGCGGCAAGCAGGACGAGCGGCAGCGGGAGCGCGGGCCTCAGGGAGCGCATGCGTCGTCGGCCGGCAGGGGGGCGCCTTCCAGCTGGAAGTCGGCCGGGCATCGCGGGGCGATCTTGAAGCCGTAGAAGTAGGTGAGCACGCCGGTGACCGAGCCGAAGGACGCGCCGCCTCCGAGGGGCGGCCCGTCGGCTTCGAGATCGTAGAGCTCGTTCGAGACGCTCGGGACGTCGGCGGCGGGCACGCCGGCGCCCACGTTGAGCCGCGCCGTGTACCGGCCGCCGCTCCTCGAGGGGTCGCCGACGGTCTGGACCCCCTCGATCCGCACGAGCATGCCGAGGTAGCTGCGCGCGGTCGCGTAGCTCGTCAGCTCGTCGAGCGGCACGCGGATCGGCTTCGCGGGGCCGTCCTCGAACCGGAAGCTCATGGTCCCGCCGATCTCGGGCAGGGTGCGGCAGCCGGGGAACCGGCCGGAGGAGGGGCCGCGGAACTCGGTGAGCACGCCGAGCAGGTCGACGACGTCGCCGGGGAAGAGCCGCAGGTCCGGGGGGCTGAACGCGGGCTGGAAGACCGTCATGCCCGAGTAGGCGACCGGCTCGTCGGCGCTGTCTTGCACGTAGTAGTTGCCGTGCGCCCCCTCGCCGGTCTCGTCGAAGCGGTCGATCGCGAGGAGCGTCGCGGCCGTGACGCTGACGCGGCGATCGGCCGGCACGCCCTCGCAGTCCTCGCTGTCCTGCGTCCTGGGATCGGCGTTGAACCACGCGGCCTTGCCGACGAGATCCACGATGCGGGCGCCGCCGCCGCGCTCGTCGGCGAGGGGGATCGAGGGGGCGTCTCCGTTGCCGCCGCCGCACCCGGCGAGCAGCGGGACGGCGGCCACGGCGGCGGCCGCGAGCGCGGTGGTGATGCGGAGCGGGGGGGCCATCCTCTCCGGCTCATACCACAGGGCCGACGGCCGCCGAGCCCCCTTCGGGGGAGGGGGTGGCTCAGGCCGCGAGGCTCGCGCCGGACAGCATCGCCTCGAGGCGGCTCTGGATCTTGTGCCGCTTCGAGTACACCGTCTTCACGCTGATGTGCATCCGCTCCGCGATCTGCTCCGGGGGCAGGCCCTCGCCGAAGTAGAGCGCGACGAACTCGCGGTCCTTGTCGGAGAAATCGTGGAGCACCTGCCCCACGATCGCGGCGCGCTCGCGGCGCTCGGCGTGCTCCTGCGGGGAGGGGCGCTCGCAGGGGAGCTCGACCGCCGCGTCGTCGAGCGGGGCGCAGCGCGGCGCGCGCCGGGCTCCGCGAAGGTGGTCGTAGGCGCAGTGGACGGCGAGCGTGCCGATCCAGGAGCTCAGCCGCGTGCCGCGGTCCGCGTCGAAGGTCCGCAGCTTGCGCATGTCGTTCGAGAGCAGCTGCATGAGCAGCGTCGCGTGGATGTCGCGGATGTCGTCCTGCGCCACCACCGCGGAGAAGCGGGCGATCACGCCGCGGATGCAGCGGTGGACCAGCCGGTCGTACCGGGCGTGGAAGACGCGCCAGGCGCGCTCGTTCCCCGTGATCATCTCCTTCACCAGCACCCCTTCGGCGATGTCGCCGAGGTCTTCCGAGCATCCCTTACCGCCAAGAGGCAAGTCGTTGGGCATGCCGGGCCCAGTGCACCCGACGTGCCAGCGCCGTCAGCGGTGGATAGCAGGGAGGCTCGTCGGCGGCGTGCGACCGTGGCCCTGTGACCGTACCTCGCGAGCTGTTAACGAGGGTTCACTGCACGCCGGGGACAGCGCGCCGGCGCGGCTTTCAATCGCATCTCCGCGGGTGCGAGCGACGTTCCGCGATCGTGCGCCGCGCGGCGGGACGAGGTGCGCCGCGCGGCGCCCCCGCCGCGAGGAGGTGACCCCCGCTACCAGGATGGAAAGATCCAGCCGCGCGCCCCGGGCCGGCGCCGCTCCGGCGACGCCGGCGCGCATCGGGGTCTGCGCGCGGCCCTGTTTCGGGTTATGGACCGATCGTGCTTTCCGGCCGTGCTCTAGCCCTTGCGGTCCTCGCGTGGTCGCTCCTCAAGGTCGTGGTGCGCCGTCTCTTCGACGGGCCGAGCGGGCTTGCGCTCTTCCGCGAGAACTACGACGCCGACGGCCTGCCGCCGCTCTCGCCCGCCGAGCGCGCGGCGCTGCCCGGCTTCTCCCGTTGCATCGCGTGCGGGCGCTGCGATCTCGGCGAGGCCGAGCGCATCGCCGCCTCCAGGGGGGCCTACCCCGGGCTCATGACCGTGGTGCTCGCGTCCTCGCGGAGCATGCCGGACTTCGACGCCGCGGCGCTCGCGCTGGCGCACGTGCCGGAGGAGGTGCTCGCCGAGAAGGAGCAGGCCTGCCCGACCGGGGTGCCGTTCCGCGAGCTGGCCAGGTTCGTGCGGTCCAACGCCAGGGCCCAGGCGGCGCTGTCCGCGGACGGGGCGGGGAACGCGCCCGCCGAGCTGGCCCTCGTCGCTGCGGTGATCCCGCCCGCGGCCGCCCTCGACCCCTCGTCGGCCGACCGCGCCGCGCCCGAGGCGACGTGATGACGTTGGCGGGACGTCGCGCCGCGGCGAGGGCGCTCGGCTTCCTCTTTCTCCTCTGCACCCCGGCCTGCTCCGCGCACCAGCCGATCCCGGCCCGGACGAGCGGCGACGCGCCGCCCCTGTCCACCGACGTCTCCCGCCCGCCTGGCCCCGTGGCCGGGCCCGGGCCGGGCCGGGCCGGAGACGACGACCTGGACGAGGAGGACGGCCGCATCTCCACGCCGATCGCGCCCGCGAGCGCCCGGGGCGCGGCGAAGGGGGTCCCGATCCAGCGCGGGCGCGCCACCTATTACGCCGACAAATTCAAGGGCCGCGCCACCGCGTGCGGCGAGCCCTACAACCCCCGCGCGCTCACCGCCGCCCACCGCACGCTCCCCTTCGGCACGCTCGTCGATGTGATCCGCCGGGACGGCCGCCGCGTGCGCGTGCGGATCAACGACCGCGGCCCGTTCAAGCGCGGCAGGATCATCGACCTGTCGCGCAGGGCCGCCGAGCGGATCGGGCTCATCAAGGACGGGGTCACCGACGTGTCGCTCGAGCTCATCTGGAAGCCGGCGCGGCGATCGCGCTGATCGCGCCGCGGCGCCGGCCGTCCAGGGGCTTCGACCCGCGGGCTGCTACTGGACGAGGCTGAGCCGCGGGGCCGCGGCGAAGGCGGCGAGGTGGCCGCTCTCCTCGGCGACGTAGACGTCGCACCGCTCGTCGACCCGCAGGAGATCCGGGATGAGGTCGGTCGGCACCTTGCCGAGCAGCGCGCCGTCGCGTGGCCGCACGACGTGCACCTCGCTCTGCGGCACGAAGAGCGCCCCCGAGCGGAGCACCGGCTCGAGGCGCCGCGGCCGGTCCCCCTCGACGCCGCCCGCGAGGACGTGCCGGTAACGGACCGCGCCGTCGTGCGCGCCGACCCCGACGAGCTCGCCCGTCTCGCTGTTCACCACGACCACGTCGTCGACCATGAGGCACGAGGCCGTCGCCGCGCACGCGGTGAGATCGAAGCGCGTCGCCCCGGTGCGGCGATCGATCCCCACGAGCCCGGTGCCGCGCCGCCCGTGGGTCACCACGCACACCGTCTCGGGCCCGAGCAGCGGCGCGCCGACCGGCGCCACGTGCTTCGGCAGGTCGACCGTCCACCGCGCCTCGCCCGACCACGGGTCGAGGTGGTGCAGCCGCGCCCCGCCGCGGCCGACGAACGCCCCGTCGCCGGCCAGCGCGAAGAGCGCGTCGTGATCGACCGCCACCGGCGACGCGAACGGCAGTCGATCGCAGAAGCGCCAGACGACCTCGCCGCTCAGCACGTCGAGCGCCGCGAGCGCAGGCTCGCCGCTGCCGACCACGACGAGCTTGCCCGCGCGGCGCAGCCGGAAGTTCTCGCCGCGCCGCGCCGCATAGCGCCAGCGCACCTCGCCGGAGTAGAGGTCCACCGCCGCGAGGTGGCGCGTCCCCTCGCTCACGATGAGCATCCGGGGCAGCCCCGGCGCGCTCACCACCGCGCCCGAGGCGTTCGCGCCGACGCGCGGCGAGAGCCGCGCCGACCAGGCCACCTCGCCGGTCGACAGCTCGTGCAGCTGCAGCGTGCCGTCGGGCAGGAGCCGCCCGAGGCCGACCGGCGTCATCACCGAGACCGCGCGCGGCGCCTGCTTGCGCCACAGGCACTCGCCGGTGCGCCGATCGATGCAGGTGAGCTCGCGCGTCGAGCCCACGACGAGCACGTCGCCGCAGAGAAAGGTGGCGCGGAGATCCAGCGAGGGGATCGCCGCGACCCACCGGGACGTGAAGCGCAGCCGCGTCCGCCCGAACGTGTCCTCGGTCGCGGCCTGCGGGCGCGCGGCCGCCGCGAAGGCGCGGTACGTCTCCGGGGCCACGTTGATCTTCGCGTCGTTGCGCGTCAGCTCGCGGAGCCGCTCGGCGAGCTCGCGCACGCGCGCCCGGAACTCGAACAGGCGCAGGTTCGACGTCTGCCCGCGATCGCGGCGCACGAGGCTGCGCGCGAGCGCCCTCCCAAACGCGACGACGCCCTGGGCGAGCGCGGCCACGTCGACGGCGGGGAACGTCCAGGTCTGCGCCCGCTCCTCGGCGCCCGCGAACGGCGAGCCGCGGCCGAGCGCGCGCGGATCGGCGGGCGGGACGCGGCCCACGCGGGGCACGCCGAGCGTGAGCGAGAGCGCCCCCTCGCTGTGCAGCCGCACGCCGAGGATCGCGCCGCCGACGGTCAGCCGCCGGTGGTAGGGCTGCCGGCGCGCCCACGCGTCGAGCGACTCGAGCGACAGCGACGCGAGCTGCTCGGCGAACGGGAAGATGAAGACGTCGGGCAGCTCGCGCGCCTCCTCGCCCACGAGCACGCGGATCTTGCCGCGGAAGAGGAGCGAGAAGAGGTCGGCCCGGAGCACGGCCGGCTGCGCGAGCGCCGCGCCAGGGGACGTGCGCAGGAGCGCCTCGGCCGCGATGGCGATCGGGATCTCGCCGGTCGGCTCGACGCCCACGATGGCGGGCTCGCCGCCCGCCTCGTCGGGCGAGAACGGCAGGGCGGCGGCGAGGCACCTCCGCGCGGTCTGGAGCCGGTGCTCGCCGAGCCCGCCGTGGTCCGCGTCGTTGCGGGGGAAGGAGGCGTCGCGGCGCGCGCCCGAGCCCCTCCGCGAGGCGAACCGATCGACGGCCGCGAGGACGCGCGCGCAGAGCGCTTCGCCCTCGAAGCGCCGCTCGTGCAGGGCGACCTCGGGCACGTCGCCGCCCTGGAAGACGGTGACGAGGAGGTCGCGGCCCACGCGCTCCAGCCCGAGCTCCCAGGGGTCGGGCTCGAGGCACAGCCGCACGACGGCGCGTGCGCGGCGTCCGGAGGCGAGCTCCGCCGCGGCCTCGGCGAGATCGCAGAGCAGCGGCAGCGCCTCGGCCTCGGCGCGTAGCGGCAGCGCCGCTTCATCGAGTGGAGGAGGCGCGTTGCGCGCCCCCTCCAAGACGAAGCCGAGCACATCGTGCAGCGACGTGCGCTCGAGCTCCGGTGAGCATCGGGTGGTGTCGGCGACAAGGGACAGTCCGGGCATCCGTCGAGGGATGCTAGGCATCGTGGGGCCGGGTCCTAAGTTTTGTGCGCGGATAGCCGCGGAGTGGACAAGCACGTGGCACCTGACTAGACAGCGCCGGCGCCTGGCGCCCCCGCCGCTGCTGCCGCTCGACGAGCCCCGCGGCGCGAGGACGGCCCGAGGTCGCGACGGGCGGCGCGCAGACTGGTTGGAAATCCAACCGGACGTGCAACAATCCGCCCCCCGACCGCCATGCCTCCCGAAAGACCGCCCCACTTCTCGATGCTCCGGTCGTTCGCGCTGGCCGATTTCTTCACGCTGGCGAACGCGGCGAGCGGCACCCTCAGCATCCTGCTCTGCCTGCACTACGTGGCCGAGCGCGAGCGCATCTATATCTGGGTGGTCTTCGGGCTCCTGCCGCTCGCGCTCGCGTGCGACGTCCTCGACGGCACGATCGCGCGGTGGCGTCGCCGGCACTCGCCGCTCGGGGCCGATCTCGATTCGCTGGCCGACGTGGTCTCGTTCGGCGTCGCGCCCGCGGTGCTCGGCTACGCGCTCGGCCTGCGCGGTCCGTGGGACGCCGCCGCGCTCGTCTACTTCGTCGCCTGCGGGATCAGCCGCCTCGCGCGGTACAACGTGACCGCGGCCGAGCTGTCGGACGATCGCGGGAAGGTGCGCTACTACGAGGGCACGCCCATTCCCACGAGCCTGCTCATCGTGCTGCTCTTCGGGGTGCTCTTCGCGCTCGGGCGCGTGCACGAGCAGCTCTGGCTCGGGTCCATCGCGCTCGGTCCCTGGGCGTTCCACCCGCTCAGCCTTGTCTACGTCGTGAGCGGCAGCGCGATGGTCAGCGGCACGCTGCGCATCCCGAAGCCATAGCGGCGAGGCTCACCACGATGCTGGCGAGCCCACCGCCGGCCCCGCACGCCCTCGGGCTGGCCTTGGCGCTCACCGTCGTCGCCCTGCGCCGGTGAGCGCTCCAGCGGACGCCGACCCGGCCCTGCTCCTCACCGCCTTGCCTGGCCGCGCGCCCCCGGGCAGGCTTCGCCCATGGGCCAGCCCGCCGAGAAGCCGCGTCGCGCCACGTACGCCGACCTCGAAGCCGTGCCGCCGAACAAGGTGGCGGAGCTCATCGCCGGCGTGCTCCACGTCATGCCCCGCCCGGCGCCGCGCTACGCGCGCGCGTCCTCCCGGCTCGGCATCAAGCTGGGTGGGCCGTTCGACCTGGGCGACGGTGGGCCCGGCGGCTGGCAAATCCTGGACGAGCCCGAGCTACACTTCTCCGACCCAGACGCGCCCGGCGAGATCGACGCGCTCGTCCCCGACCTCGCCGGCTGGCGCCGAGAGCGCATGCCGGAGCTGCCCGAGACCGCCTATTTCTCGCTCGCCCCGGACTGGATCTGCGAGGTCCTGAGCGCATCCACGGAGGGCGTCGACCGCGACGAGAAGATGCCCGTCTACGCGCGCGAGGGCGTGCTCCACGCGTGGCTTGTCGACCCCATCCAGCGGACGCTGGAGGCCTTCTCCCTCATCCCGGGCCGGGGCTGGGGGCCCGCGGTGGTCCACCGCGACGCCGCGCGCGTGCGCGTCGAGCCGTTCGACGCCATCGAGCTCGATCTCTCCCTGCTGTGGGCAAAGTAGCCGCAGCGGGTCACGGCTCCGGCTGAACGCGGCCTGGCCGCGCGCTCACCGGCGCATCGAGCGCCGTCGCTCTCGATCGCGGGCCCCCCGCGGCGATAGACTGGCGCGATGCGGCCCTGCAGGAGCTGTGGTGCCTCCCTGGAGGCAAGCGGTCGTGGGATCACGTGTCCGCGCTGCGGCGCCGAGAACCTCGTGGTGGCAGGCGCGGCGGCCGCTCAGCCGGGCGCCCCGGTTGCCGCGCCGGCGTCGGGGCCGCCCCGGGCGGTGAAGGTGCTCCTCGCCGTGGCGATGGTCGCGGTGGGGGTCGGCTTCGCGGTGATGTTCTTCGCGCGCGTCGAGCCGCCGCGGGATCCCGCGCCGCAAGCGCGCCACCTCTCGACACAGCTCGACGCGCTCTGCTTCGTGGACGCGAACGGCGACGACGCGCCCGACCCGGTCCTGTGGCAGGACGGCAAGACGCGCGGGCGGGTGGTCGCCGTCGATGGACGCAGCGGGCAGTGGCTCTGGGCCTCGCAGGAGCTCGAGAAGCCGGACGCGCTCGCCTGCCCGGACCAGAGCACGGTGCTCGCGGGCGGCACGGTGCTCGCGGGCGGGGAGAACACCACGCTGCATGCGCTCGACGCCCGCACGGGCAAGGCGCGCTGGGCGGCGAGCCTGCCCGGGGTCCCCGACGAGGTCGCCGGAGGCGAGGGCTGCGCGACCGTCGTGATGAAGGACGGCTCGGCGACCGGCATCCAGCTCGAAGGGGGCGCGGTGGCCGACTGCCCGACGGCGCCGCAGCCGTCGGCGATCACGGGGCAATTTTGGGAGCGCAAGAAGAACCCCCAGGTGGTCCACGTCGGCGACGTGGAGGTCGTGCTCACGACGCCGGCCGAGGGGCCGCCGCGCCTCATCGCCGAGGGGCGGCGCGGCGGCGCGTCGCTCTGGAAGAGAGAGCTCCCGGCGCGCGCGCCGCGCTCCGGCGGGCGCCCGGATCTCTTCCTTGTCGCGAGCGGCGGCGCCGCCATCGTCCTCGGCGTCGACGTCGTGGGGGGCACCGATCTGCGGATCCTCGCCCTCGATGCCGCGTCCGGGGCCAGCCGGTACGAGCGCGCGGCGGGCTACCTCGGCGACCGGCTCGTTGCGGCGAAGGCCGCGGGCCCCTACGTGTACGTCGTGAGCGGCGCCGCGGTGAGCGGCGCCGCGCTGCGCGCGATCGACCCGGCGAAAGGAGCCACCGTGTGGCGCGCGACCGCGCCGCCGCCCCCGTGAGCCGGCCCGGCCTCCGCGCGCTCAGCAGAGACAGCCGACGAAGGTGCCAGAGAACAGCGGCCGCTCCATGACGGCGGCGCCGCACGTCGGGCACGTGTCGCCGAGCTTGAGCTCGCGGGGCGGAGGCGCCGGCTTCGCCGGCTGCGCGCCCGCGGAGACGCCGGCGACGGAGAGCGGCTGGAACTCCAGGATCGACACGCGCGAGAACCCCTGCCTCGGCGTGGCGCTGCGCTGCGGCGACGCCAGGAGATCCTGCTTGCTGCAGACCGGCAGGATGGGCCGCGACATGTTGATGTAGGCGAGCTCGGCCGTGTAGAGCGCCGGATCGAGCATGCGCGGGTCCTCGGGCTGGACGATGCCGTGCTGGAAGGCCTCGATCAGCATATCGACGTCGGTGCGCGCGTTGCGGTTGCGCGCGGCGTCGACGAGGAAGAGGCCGTTGCCGTAGTAGGCGGCGTTGAGCCAGAAGCCGGTGCCCGCGGTGTGGTAGCCGCCGGTCGCCCATCTGTACCCGCGCAGCGATCGGACGTGGGCCGTCAGCGCGTTCGCCAGCGCGTACGACGTCATGCCGAGCGGCAGGAGGCTCACGAGCGCCGCCGGGTGGAAGTTCAGGCAATCGCTGCAACAGACAGGCACCGTCGGCACGAGCGCCTGCGTGGGATCGATGCAGACCTGGACCTCCGATTCGCTGCGATAGCAGCCGGTGAAACAGGAGTGCCGCTCGACGGCGGCCAGGAGCGCGGCGGGAAGTGCCATGCGCGCAACTATACCGTCCACGAGGGCGCATGGCTGCCACGAGGCGCCGTGTCGTCGTCGCCGTCCACGGCGCGAGCGGCACGGCGGACCCGGGCGTTCGCGACGTCCGCGCGCCCGGGCCCGTACGTCCGTGGTTCCTCGTGGCGCGTGCCCGCGGCGACGCGTGCCCGCGGTGACGCATGCCCGCTTGCCCGCGCGTCCATGCGGTCGCGGATGCACGAGCGCAATTGCGTCCCTCGTGCGCCTGCCACACGATCGCCGGGCGTGGTGATGGCCGTGCAACCCGAGCGCCTGCTCCTCCGCCGATGCGTCCTCGATGGAGCGCGCGCGGCGGAGCCTGGGAGTCGGTCCAGGGCGCGCGTCCGGTCCTCCTGCACATTCCAGTGCCGCGCGGACGCACGGATCGCGTGACGGGGCGGAGGCGCTCGCTGCTCGTCGCGCTCGCCGGCGCCCTCTCGGCGCTGCTCCCGGCGCTCGCGCTCTCGGGGTTCACGGTCGACGACGCGCTGATCACGGCGCGCTACGCGCACCACCTCGCGCGGGGGCTGGGCTACCGCTTCAACGCGGCGGGGCCGGTGACCGACGGCGTGACGCCGCTCGGGTGGGCGTTCGTGCTGGCGCCGTTCGCGGCCGCAGGCCCGCTCGCCGCGCTCGCGGCCGCGAAGGCGCTCGGCGTCGTCGCGTGGACGCTCGCCGCCGGAGCGCTGGCGCTCGCGATCGATCGGGCGTCCGACCGGCCCGTGCGGTTCGCGGCGCTCGCGCTCGTGCCGGCGTCGGCGCCGCTCGCGGCGTGGTCCGCGGCGGGAATGGAGACGGGCGTCGTCGCGGCGCTCGGGGCCCTCTCCGTCGCGCTGCCCGCGCTCGGCAGCGCGCTCGCCGGCGCGGCCTGCGCCGGGGCGGCGGCGGCGCTCCGGCCGGAGCTCCTGCCGTTCGCGCTCGTCGTGGCGCTCGCGGCCCAGGCGGCCCCGCGCGCCGAAGGCGCAGGCGGCGTGCCGCCTCGACCGGAGCGGCCCGCGTGGGCCCGCGCGCTCGCCGCGCTCGCGCTCGCGGGCGGGCCCTTCGCCGTGGTGGCCGTCACGCGGCTCGCGATCTTCGGGCGGGCGGCGCCGCTCGCCGCCCTCGCGAAGGCGCCGGACGTCGCGCTCGGGGCCCGGTACGCGCTCGCGTGCTTCCTCCTGACCGGCCCGGTGGCGCTGATCGCGCCGGTCGCGTGGCGGGCGCTGCCGGCGTGGCCACGCGGGCTGATCGCGGCGATCGCCGTGCACTTCCTCGCGGTCGCGGCGGTCGGCGGCGACTGGATGCCGCTGTCGCGCCTCGTCGTGCCGGCGCTGCCCGCGGTGGCGCTCGCGGCGGCCCACGTCGCCTCGGCGGCGGACGCGCGCGCCACCGCGCTCCGGATCGCGCTCGCGCTCGCGGGGCAGCTCTTCGTGATGATCCGGGTCGGCCCCACCGCCGCGCGCGTCGGCGGCGACCGCCTGCGCGTCGTCGAGGAGCTCCGCGGCGCGCTCGCCGGGGCCGAGGTCGTCGCGGCGCTCGACATCGGCTGGCTCGGGGCCGCGACCGGCGCGACGCTCGTGGATCTCGCGGGGGTCACGGATCCGGCCATCGCGGCGCTGCCCGGCGGGCACACAACGAAGCGGATCCCCGGCGCGCTGCTGGACGCGCGCGGGGTGGACGCGCTCGTGCTGCTGCTCGCCGAGGGGCAGGCGCTCGCGTCGCCCTGGACCGCGTCGCGGTTCGCGCGCGGGGTGGAGCAGCACCTCGCGCGCCTGCCCGGCGCCGGCGAGGCGTTCGCGCCGGCGGCGGTGAGCGGCGTGCCGCACCTCCGGTACGTGGTGCTGCGGCGGCGCGCCGGGGAGGAGGGCGCGGGCGTCGCGCCGCGCTGACGCGGTCGCCTTGGCGGTGCGCCAGCGTGCATGCGGCGCTGACGTGGGCGCGGCCGAGGTGCGCCGGCGTGCTCGCGACACCGACGCGGGCGCCATGTGAGCCGCGCCAGCGAGCCGCGCCAGCGAGCCGCGACGGTGAGCCGGCATGCGCGCCGCGCCACGTCGCGCGGCGTCGCCGCAGGCGACAGTGGACGCCGGACGCGCGCAGCTGGCAGGCTGTGTAGAAGCGGCAGAGCGCCCGGAAGGAGCGCGTCAGGTCGATGCAGTCAGGAGAGGTCGTCGACGACCGGTTCGAGATCGAGGAGCACGCTGCCTCGGGCGCGACGGCGCGGGTGTACCGCGCGCGCGACCGGAGGTCCGGCGCGCCGGTGGCGCTCAAGCTCCTCCAGACGGCCGCGACCCCGTCGCTGAGCGCCCTCGCGCGCGAGGCGCTCGCCCTCGCGACGCTCGCGATCCCCGGCGTCGTTCGCTACGTCGCGCATGGCGTGACCGCGGGAGGCCGGCTCTACCTCGCGACGGAGTGGCTCGAGGGCGAGACCCTCTCGGCGCGGCTCGATCGCGCGCCGCTCACGATCGCCGAGAGCCTGACGCTCGCCGCGCGCGTGGCCGAGACGCTCGCCGCCGTCCACCGGCTCGGGTTCGTGCACTGCGACGTGAAGCCGGGCAACCTCCTCCTCGAGGGCGGCGACCTCCAGCGCGCCAGGCTGATCGACTTCGGCGCCGCGCGCTTCTCCGGGGACGACGACGAGTTCCCGACGCTCGGCGAGATCCGCGGCACGCCGCAGTACATGGCCCCGGAGCAGGCCCGCGGCGAGCCTCGGATCGACGCCCGCGCCGACGTCTTCGCGCTCGGCAGCGTGCTCTTCGAGTGCCTGACCGGGCGCGCCGCGTTCGCCGGCGGCGACCCGCTCTCGGTGCTCATGAAGGTCCTCCTCGAGGAGCCGCCGCGGCTCAGGGAGCTCCGCGGCGACCTCCCGGCCGGGCTCGATCGGCTCGTCGCGCGGATGCTGTCGAAGGCCCGCGAGGCCCGGCCGCGCGACGGCGGCGCGGTCGCGGCGGCGCTCGCCTCGGAGGCGCTCGAACAGCGGCTCGACGCGGGTTCGACGCCCCCGCCGCAGCCCTCGTCGTCCCACCCGCCGCCGCGCCGCGCGCGCGAGATCACGACCAGCGAGCGGAGGGTCATGTGCCTCATCCTCGCCCGCGAGGACGAGGCCGACGCCGAGGCGACCCTCTCCGATACAGCGGACGAGGTCCGGTCGCGGGCGATCCGCGGGATCGTCGAGCGCCATCGCGGCCGGGTCGAGCTCCTGGAGGCGCGGTGGCAGCTCGTCACGCTCTCGGGGTCGGCCGCGCCCACCGATCTCGCGGCGCAGGCGGCCCGCTGCGCGCTCGCGCTCCGCGAGCTGCTCGGCGGCGCGCGGCTCTCCCTGGTCACCGGCCGGGCCGAGGTCGCGGCGCGGCTGCCGGTCGGCGCGGTGATCGATCGTCTTGTGCAGCTCGTCCAGGGCTGCCGCGAGCCGCTCCGCCCGGCGGCCATCCGCATCGACGACATGACCGCGGGCCTGCTCGGCGCGCGGTTCGATGCGACCCGGGACGCGTCGGGGTGCTGGCTGCACGGCCCCCGCGAGGAGCCCGAGGCGCCGCCCGCGCTCCTCGGCCGGCCGACCCCGTACGTCGGGCGCGAGCGCGAGCTCGGGCTGATCGTGGCCGAGCTCGACGCCTGCCTCCGCGGGAGGGCCCCGGGCGCGGTGCTCGTGACCGGCGCGGTCGGGGCGGGCAAGTCGCGGCTCGGCTACGAGCTCGTCCGCGCGCTCAGGGCGCGCTGCGAGCCCCTGGAGGTGTGGATCGGCCAGGCCGACCCGATGAGCGCGGGCTCCGCCTTCGGTCTGCTCCAGCGCGCGCTCCGCCGCGGGCTCGGCCTGCTCGACGCCGCGCCGATCGCGTCGAGGCGCCGCGAGATCCGCGCGCGCGTCGAGCGTCGCTGCGGCGCCGCCGCCGGCGCGCGCATCGCGCCCTTCCTCGTCGAGCTCGCGGGCGCGTCGTCCCCGGACGACGGCGACGCGCAGCTCGGGGCGGCGCGGCGGCGCCCGCCCCTTGTGAGCGAAGCGCTCCGCCTCGCCTGGGAGGGCTTCCTCGATGCCGAGTGCGCCGCGCAGCCGGTGCTCCTCGTGCTCGACGACCTGCACTGGGGCGATCTGCCGACCGTGGCGCTTGTCGAGGCGGCGCTGCGCCGCCTGAGGGGCAGGCCGTTCGCGGTGCTCGCGCTGGCCCGGCCCGGCGTGCGCGAGCGCTTTCCGGGGCTCTGGGAGCCGCATCTGCTGCGCGAGATCTGCCTCCCGCCGCTGCCGCCGGCGGGCGGCGAGCAGCTCGTGCGGGAGGCGCTCGGCGCCCGGGCGAGCGCGGACCTCGTGAGGACGCTCGTGGAGCGCGCCGACGGCAATGCGTTCTATCTGGAGGAGCAGATCCGCGCCGCTGCCCGCGGCAGGACCTCGTCGCCGCCGGAGACGGTGCTCGCGATGGTGCAGGCCGGGCTCGACGCGCTCGATCCGGAGGCGCGGCGGGTGCTCCGCGCCGCGAGCGTCTTCGGCGAGGCGTTCTCCGAGGCGGGGGTCGCCGCGCTCGTGGGCCGCGCGGAGGTCGCGCGCGAGCTCGACGAGCTCGTGGGGCGCGAGGCGATCGTGCGGCTTGGCGTGCGGAGCGCGGACGGCGACGCCGCGTACCGCTTCCGCCACGCGCTCCTCCGGGAGGCCGCCTACGGCATGCTGACCGAGGGCGACCGGCGGCTCGGCCACGCGCTCGCGGGCGGCTTCCTCGCGGAGCGCGGCGAGGCCGACCCCATGGCGCTGGCCGAGCACTTCGAGCGCGGCGGCGAGCTTGCGCGCGCGGCCACGGCGCACCTCGCGGCGGCGCGGCAGGCGCTGCGGGGCAACGACCCCGGCGCGGCGCTCGCGCGGGCGGCGCGCGGCATCGCCTGCGATCCGGCGCCCGCCGTCGTGGACGAGCTCCGTCGCGTCGAGAGCGAGGCGCGCTTGCTCGAGCGCGCCGCGGACGACGCCTGCCTCGAGCGTGTGGCGGACGATGCCCGCACGATCGAGCTCGCGCGGGCGTGGCTGAGCGGGGCGGCCGAGTAGGCGAGGTCGCGCGCATCTCCTGTCGGTTGGCCAATCGACTTCTGTGGCATGGCCGGCGGCTGGTCGGCGAGGCAGGCGGGTAGGTCGCCACATGGCCGGCGGCTGGTCGGCGAGGCAAGCGGGTAGGTCGCCACATGGCCGGCGGCTGGTCGGCGAGGCAAGCGGGTAGGTCGCCACATGGCCGGCGGCTGGCCGGCGAGGCAGGCGGGTAGGTCGCCACATGGCCGGCGGCTGGTCGGCGAGGCAGGCGGGTAGGTCGCCACATGGCCGGCGGCTGGTCGGCGAGGCAGGCGGGTAGGTCGCCACATGGCCGGCGGCTGGTCGGCGAGGCAGGCGGGTAGGTCGCCACATGGCCCGGGGTGTGCGTACGCCCGGCGAAGGGCCTGGGGAGCTAGTCGGCGCGCCCTCGGAGCACCTCGACCGCGCGCCGGACGCCCAGCACGACGTCAGTCCAGGCTTCTCTCGCCACGACGCCAGTCCAACAGACGATCTCCTCCTGCCTCTGCTTGGGCGGCGGAGCTGCGGCCCTACCGTCCGATGCGCGCGCGGATGGCGGCGCGCGTCTCCTCCGAGAGCGTATCGAGGTAGGAATCGGACAGGGCCTGGAGCACTTCATCCGGCAACGCAAGCAACACCTGCTCGGGGGGCAGGCCCGCCATGCGCTGCTCGGGGGGCAGGCCCGCCATGCGCTGCTCGGGGGGCAGGCCCGCCATGCGCTGCTCGGGGGGCAGGCCCGCCATGCGCTGCTCGGGGGGCAGGCCCGCCATGCGCTGCTCGGGGGGCAGGCCCGCCATGCGCTGCTCGGGGGGCAGGCCCGCCATGCGCTGCTCGGGGGGCAGGCCCGCCATGCGCTGCTCGGGAGCGTACGCCGACAGCACCCGCTCGGGCGGGAGGGCGGCCACGAGCTTCCGGACCACCTCGTCGAAGCCTTCCAAATCGTGCATTTCCATGGCGATCTCCTCGGCTCCAAGCTGCTGCGAAAGCCACCGGCGGGCCTCGACGGTCCGGGCCTCGCCGTGCCCGAACAAGCGTAGCAGATCGTCGTCCTCCGCCTCGGCCGCCGCGTCGATCGTCGACGACGAACAGCGCGAAGGCTCCGCCGCTGAGCTGCCAGTAGCCGCCTCCGAGGTCGCTCCATCCGAGGCCGAGGTCCGCGACATCCGCATCGAGAGACCGGGTGCGCGACGGGACGAGCAGCACGCCGCACAGATCGCTCCGCTGCTCCATCCGTTCCGGCTCGTCGGCGAAGTACAGATGCAGGTAGCTGTACAGCCGGTCGAAGTTGCGCCGGCGGTAGGGCCGACCGCTGCTCTTGAACTCCACGATCGTGTCCCTGGGGAGCAGGTCCCAGAGTCTCTTGAGCGTGCCGGCCGACTCGCTCGACCCCGCGCCCCTGCGCAGCAGCAGGTAGTCTGCGCGGAGCGGCTCCGTCGAGAGCGGCACCTCGCTGCGCACCTCGAACCCACGCGAGCCGCGCTGGCTGAGCAGCGCGACAAGCAGCACGTGCCAGGCCGTCCGGGTCGAGCCCATCGGGCGCCCTCTACTCGCCTGTCCAGGTCGGGGTCAACAATCGGTGCCCTCCGGCGGGTCGGACCGGGCATCCAGCCCGCGTCGAGATCGTCGACGCACAGCGCTCGTCGGCCGGCGATCCCCGCGCAATCACGGCGCGCTGGACAGGGCGCGCGACGGTCCGGGGAGGCGGTGATCGAGGCGCGGCGCGCGATGAAACGGCTCGCGCCGGCGCTGTTCGCGACGTACATGGCGCGGGGCGGAGGGGCGTTGCAGGGTGGGTAGGGCGGGGGCGTTGTCGTCCGCCGAGCGGCTGAGCGGCAGGGCTCCTCCGCCGGATGGCGGTCGGTTACGCTCGGAGGTTGGTCATGAGGAGCCGCCCTCTCATCCGAATGCAGGTGCCCAGGGTCGTGTTCCCGGGCGAGACGATCGATGTCGGGCTCTCGCTCGACAGCGCAACGGAGACGCCGATCGACTTCGTGCGCGTGACCCTGGAGCACACGCAGAAGATAGGGAGCCAGGGGAGCCAGACGTTCCCCGTCTCCCGCGACCTGCTGCTCCTCAGCGAGGACGTTGCCGGGAAGGGGCGGCTCGGCGAGGGGGTTCACCGCTACCGGGTCTCGTTCGCGCTGCCGGTGGATCTCCCGCCGTCGCACGCCGGTTCTCTCGCGAGCTGCCGGTGCCGGGTCAGCGCGCTTGTCTCCATTCCGTGGTGGCTCAACGCCGAGGAGAGCGAGGTGATCCTCGTCGGGCGTCCGACCGTTCCGGCGCCGAAAGACGAGCCGTTCACCAGCGCGAGCTCCCGGGAGCACGGCGCCTTCGTCGAGGTGTCGCTGCCGCGCCGGACCTTCGCCCCGGGCGAGCCCCTGGCCGGCGCCATCGCCTTCGGCGATCTCGGCGGGCGCCGCCCTTTCACGCTCGATGTCTCCCTGATCGCCGTCGAGCTGGCCCAGCTGAGCCAGCACACCCTTTCCAGCGAGGGCCGTCAGCTCTCATTTTTCAAAGATCTCGCGGGGGTAGCCGGGACCGAGGTGCCATTCCGCATCGCTCTGCCGCGTGAGCTCGCGTTTTCTTACAGCGCCGCGGAAGTTTCCCTGGAGTACCGGCTGGAGGTGACGCTCGAGCACGTAGGGGGCCGGGTGCTGCACTCCGTGCCGGTGGTGATCGACCGGTTCGAGCCGCGGACCGGGCGCGAGGGCAAGCGGCCCCCGGTCGGCGCGGATCGTTGGCGCGCGGTCTGGGCGAGCGTGGGGCAGCGGGTCGGGCTCTCCCCGGGGGGACGGGGGCTGCGACTCCGCGGTGTGCGTGCGGGGTGCGCCGTGGAGGTGGCGCCCGCCGAGAAGGAGTCGAGCGCCGGCCTGAGCGCGACGGTGCGGTTCGCGGAGCCCTGGGGGCTGCGTCTTGGCGTGCGGCCACGGGGCGCGCTGGATCTCGGCGGGATGGCGACCGGGGAGGGTGGCGTCGAGGAGGGGGGATTCGACCGGCGCTTCCGGGCGCGGGGGCGGGAGGAGGCGCAGGTGCTGGCGGCGCTCACGCCCGCGCTGCGGGGAGCGCTGAGCGCGTTCCACCTGGCCGACGTGGACGACGCGGAGGCGCGGGTGTGGAGCGCCGCGGGGGCGTCGGACGGGCCGGAGCTGGAGGCCTTCCTGGCACAGGTCGACGCGCTCGCGCGGGCGATCGCGAAGGCCGGCGCGGCGCTGCCGCCGCCGGCGGCCATGGCGGCGTGGTTGCCCGCGTGGCGCCGCTTCGCGGAGGAGAATGCCGGGGCGCTCGGGGTCGGGTCGATGCGGCTGGCGTGGACCTTCGAGGGGGGGCGGTTCGAGCTGGAGACGCTGTTCAAGGGGGCTGCGCCGACGGGCACACGGCTCGTGTTGCGGCTGGATCCGCCGATCGCGGGCGCGGGCGGGACAATGAAGGCGGCGGAGCAGCGGATCGCGGCGGCGATCCTGGAGCAGGCGGCGCGCCTCGGGCGCGTCGCGGACGCGGAGGAGGGGGTCGCGGTGGCGCCGGGAAAGATCTCCGTGGTGATGGCGGCGCCGCTCGCGGATCCGGCGGCGGCGCAGGAGGTGCTGCGGCCCATGCTGGCGCTCGCGCGCGAGATGCGGGGGGAACGGCGGGGCGGGCCCTACCGGTGAGGGGCGGCGAGGGCGGGGCGGGCGTGGCGATCCATCGCCGGGGGCTGGTCGGCGCGGCAGGCGGGCGTGTCGCGAGTTGGCCGGCGGTGTGCAGGAGACGGGACGGCTCGCGATCCAGCGGTCGATCGGACGTGGAGCGCTCAATCGCCTTCGAGATCGAGGTCCTCCCACCAGAGGGAGAGCTCGATCTCCACCTCGTCGAAGGGCTCGGCGCGCACCCGCTCCGTCGGGCCGTGGACGGCAGCCGACGACGTCCCTGGGCTGCGGATCCGGACGGCGTACGTGCCTCCGTCGGGATTTGCTGGAGCGGCCGACCTCTCGACAACCCTGCGCTCAGTCCCGGCCCAGCGCAGGCGGTGCGGGGAGCAGCGGCTCGTCGTCCGGTATGCGGAGGCCGGGCACTACCGCGTCGAGCTCGCCTGGCTCGAAGCGGCAAAGGTTGGCGGCGTGCCAGAAGGCACCCGCGATGTTGCCGCCGAGCTTGTAGCGACCGTCGGGGCGGAAGCCGACCCAGCCCTCGGGGAGCTTGAGGAGCACGGCGAGGCAGGCGCCGGTGCGGACGTCCCAGAAGCGGATCGTACTGTCCATGGAGCTGGAGAGGAGCGTGCCGCCGTCAGGGGTGAAGGCTAGGCTCGAGACCGAATCGGAGTGCCCTTCCAGCACGCGCGCGAGGTTTCCTGTCGCCACCTCCCACAGGTGGACGCGCCGGTCATCGGACGCCGAGGCGAGCACGGTCCCATCCGGGGTGAAGGCGACATCGTTCACCCGGCCGGTATGGCCGCGCAGCGCGCGCGGAACACCGCGCTCGACGAGCGGCCAGAGCCGCACGGTCGAGTCGTCGGATCCAGAGGCGAGCGTCGCGCTATCCGGGCTGAAGGCCACGCACCTGACGACATCGTCATGGCCCGTGAGCACGCGCGCTGCTTCTTCGCCGTCCACCTGCCAGAGTCGAACGGTTCGATCGACCGATCCCGAGGCGAGCGTCGCGCCATCCGGGCTGAAGGCCACGCACCTGACAACATCGTCGTGACCCGCGAGCACGCGAAGCGGCTCCGCCGTCTCGGCGCCCCAGATCCGCACCGTCCTGTCGAACGACCCTGACGCGATCATTCGCCCGTCACGACTGAACGCAATATCCGTGATGCTGTTGAAATGCCCTTTCAGCGCGCGCTTCGTGCAATTTGCGTCGAGCTCCGCGAGCTGGACCGTGTGGTCGTACGCGGCGAAGGCCAGCGTTGCGCCGTCAGGGCTGAAGGCGGGCCTCGCCGAGGGGCAGCTTATCTCCATCAACGGCGGCAGCGCGCTCCATGGCGACATTCGCCAGAGGCGAATGCCGAAATCGCCGGAGCTGAGCGCGAGCGTCGCGCCATCGCGGCTCAAGGCCATCGCCATGGATGCCCTCGACTGTCCTTCGAGCACGCGCAGCGCGCCGCCGGTCGACACCTGCCACAGCCGCACCGTCCTATCTTTCGAGCCCGAGGCGAGCGTCGCGCCGTCAGGGCTGAACGCGACGCTCGTCACGCCGGCCGAATGGCCCTCGAGCACGTGCGACGCGACGCGGAGCTGGCGCCACAGCTGCACCGATCCGTCGCCCGAGCCCGAGGCGAGCGTCGTGCCATCCGGGCTGAACGCGACGCTCCTCACGTGCCGAGTGTGGCCCTTCAGCATGTGCAGCGCCTCGCCCGTCGATACCTGCCAGAGGCCAATGTCGTAGTCCAGGGAACCGGAGGCCAGCATCTCGCCATCCGGGCTGAAGGCGACGCTGAGCACGCCACCCCGGTGGCCGCTCAACATGCGAAGCATGTCGCCTGTCGAGAGCTCCCAGAGCCGGACGGTGGCATCGTGAGCGCCGGAGGCCAGCACCTCGCCGTCGGGGCTGAACATCACCGACGTCACCCCGTCCAGATGACCCTGGAGCACGCTGAGCTGCCTGAAGGTGCCCACCTGCCAGAGCCGGACGGTGGCGTCGTGAGCGCCGGAAGCCAACCACTCACCGTCAGGGCTGAACGCGACGGTGGTCACGTCACGCGAGTGCCCCTTGAGCACGCCGAGCACGTTGCCGGTCGATACGTCCCAGAGCCGGACGCTGCAATCGTCCGAGCCGGAGGCGAGGGTGTCGCCGTCAGGGCTGAAAGCGATGCTCGTAATCCAAGCGGAATGGCCTGTCAGGACGCGCAGCGCCGTGCCGGTTGCCAACTCCCGCAGCACGATCCAGCCAGCATGACCGGATGCGAGCAGGGTTCCATCGGGGCTGATCGCCACGGTGTTGCATCGACTGCCTTGCACCCAGGTCGGCTCGAACCGCGCCGTCGCCGGCATCGCCGCGCCGAATGTGTCGCCCCCGTCGAGATGCGCGCCCCGCGCCCCCACGAGCTTCGCCCCGCGCAGCTTCATCGAGGCGAGTCTCGCCCCGGTCAGGTCCGCGCCCACGAGCCGCCCCCGCACCGCCGTCGCCCCGGTCAGGTCCGCCCCGCAGAGCGCCGCCCCCGAGAGGTCCGCCCCGTCGAGCTGCGCCCCCGCCATCTGCGCCCCGCTCAGGTTGGCCCCCACGAGCATCGCCTCCCTCAGGTCCGCTCCCCGCAGATCGCACCCGCTGAGGTCCTTCCCCGAGAGGTCCTGCCCCCGCAGATCCGCCCCCGCGAGGTTCATCCGCTCGCTCACGCCGAGCCGCATCCGCCCGTCGATCCGCAGCGCGTTCCCCGCCGCCACCGCCCCGAACGCCCCGCCGAGCGCCCTCCGCGCCCACGCCGCCGCCGCCTCGCGCCCCGCGAGCGCCCCGAAGAAATCGGCCATCAGGTCGCTCACCTCCCGCTGCGCGAGCGCCGCCGCCTCGCCGGCGCGCTGCGCCTCCTCGGCCGCCTCCCGCGCCACGAGCCACTCGAGCACCGACTGGTGGATGAACCGGAAGTTCTCCTGGTCGTCCCACACGAGCAGCGTCCCCGAGCCGATCTGGTGCCTCGTCACGTCCAGATCGAGCTCGTGCCGCCCGAGCGCCTGCAGCGCCGCGATGAGCTCCGCCGGCAGCTCGCGGATGCTCACGCTCTGCTCCGTCCGCTGCCACAGCCGCGTCGCGAGCTCCGTCACCGCCCGCCACCGCTGCGCCACCGACAGCCCCGGCTGCGCGCCCTTCGGGTGCGCGCGCTCGTACTCCCAGACGATCCACCGATCCAGGAGCAGCCGGTACAGCCCCGCCGACGTGATCTCCCCGTCGCCCGCCCGCGCCTGCCGGAGCTGCGCCTCCTCGATCTCGGCGATGAACCCCAGCATCCGCGGGTTCGCCGACAGGCCGAGCAGGTCCTTCACGTCCGCGAGCTGCCGCATGCGCTCGTCGGCCACCTCCTCGGTGCCGAGCCGGTTCACGAGGAACCTGCGGATCTGCGCCCCGGTGAACGGCAAGAGCCGCGCGAGACGGTAGCCGGGCAGCAAGGCGGCCCGCTCCGCGAGCGCCGACCTCACCTGCTGCTCCGAGATGAAGTGCTGGCTCCGGCTCGTGACCACCACCTTCGCCGCCTTGCCCTGCGCCGCCTGGATCAGCGTGTCGAAGTGCTCGACCGCGCGGTCGTACGTCACGCGGAAGGCGAGCTCGTCGAAGCCGTCGAACAGGAGCGCGATCCGCCCCTCGGCGAGCATGTGCCGGAACGCAGGGAGATCGATCTTGCCGAGCCCCGCGAGCGCGAGGTGCTGCGCGATGAGCGCGTTCAGATCGCGCGCCTTCTCCAGCGCGCGCATCTCGATGAGCACCGGCGTCAGCGGGCCGCCCGACTTGCCCATCCGCCGCGCGAGCTCGTGCAAGAGGAACGTCTTGCCCGTGCCGAAATCGCCGAGCACCAGCACGAACCGGCTGTGCTCCGCGTCGAGCAGCTCGGCGAACGCGTCGAGCGCGCGCTCGCGCAGCGCCTCCTCCTGGCCCATCGTGAGCGCGATGCGCTGATCGACGTAGAGCGCCGGCGGATAGGTGGGGTCCCGCTCGAGCCGCGCGCTCTGCCACGCCAGGTAGCCGCGGAAGTCGATGAGCCCCTGGTACTCCAGGAACCGCACGACGCGCACGCGCCGCGCGCTCGCGTAACGGACGAGCTCCTCCGGCGCGGGCTCACCGCCGTAGACCAGCGTGGACACGAGGCCGGGATCCTCGCGCCGGTACGAGGCGTCGATGCTCTCCAGGAACGCGGAGACCGCCTCGGTCGAGATGCCGCTCTCGAGCGCCGCGAGCGGCGCGATCCGGACGATGCCGCCCTCGTTGACCGAGACGCGCAGGTAGCAGCCGAAGGGGAGGGGCGCGTCGAACCACTCGATGTCCACGCCCTCGGGCTCGCGCAGCCTGCACACGCGCTCGACGCGCGAGAGGAAGTCGTCGCTGCGCCCCTCGCCCGGCAAGAGGATGTCGTCGCCGTGCGGATCCGCGTGGCCGCCCGCCGCGCGCGCCGGGAAGCGGCGCAGCCTCCGGCCTCGCCCGGCCTGCTCGCGGAGCGCGGGCTCCTGGTAGCGCCGCAGGAAAGCGAAGAGGAACTCCGCCGAAGCGCGGCACGCGAACGCGCGGAAGCTGTCGTCCTTGTCGCGGTCGCCGTGATCCGAGACCGCCTTCGCGATGATCGACCGCCGCCCGAGGCGCTCCGCGACGTAGCCGATCGCGGCGGCCTCCATCTCGACGCCGAGCAGCTTCCGCCCGATCGGCTTCAGCCGCTCGAACAGCCCGGCGTCCTCCTGCACCGCCTTGCCGGTGGCGATCGGGCCGATGTGCACGCGGAACGGCCGGGCCTGCGGCGGTCCGTCCGGGTAGATCAGGCGATCCCGCCGGATCTGCGCCATGCCGGCCTCGGTGAGCTCGAGGCCGCCGTCGCCGATGCGGAGCACGCCCTCCGCCTCCAGCTCGCCGATGCGCTCGGCCCAGCCCGGGCATCGCTGCGCGCGTTCCGGCCGCGCGACCGGCGGCGGCCCCCCCTCGACCTGGCTCGCGTAGAGCGCGTGCCGGAGCCACCACGCCTGCGACGCCTTCGACGGCGGGCGCTCGGCCGCGAGCGCCGCCTGCCGCTCGAACTCGCGCGCGAAGAGCGCGGCGTCCATGTTCCACGTCCGCTCGAGGTTGTACGTCTCGATGTCGTGGAAGAACTCGCCGGCGCCGCCCCCGGCGGACGCTGCGACGCGCTTGCCCTCGTCGTAGCTGTAGACCCGATCCGCGACGATGACGTCGCCGAGCGACACCTCGCCGCGCTTGCCGGCGCAGATGCCGCACATCGCGAGGCACCCCGGATCGAGCTCCTCGATGAGCCCCTGCGCCCTCGCCGCCGCCGCGCTCTCGCCCATCCGCCCCGACCACGCCGCGGCGACGCGGAGCGGCTGGCCGCGGTCGTTCGGGAGCTCGCGGACGTAGTACGGGAAGCCGGCCGCATCCCGCGCCTCCCGCCAGCCGTCCCGGCCGCCCTGCGCGAGCACCGCCTCGAGCTCGTCCTGCAGCGCGGTCACGACAAGCGCGTCGACGCGCCCTGTGGGGAGGTTCGGCGGCACCGGGCCACTCTAACAAACAAGCGCGCGCGCCATCGCGCGGGCGAGGCCTCATCCCTCCCGGCACGACGGGCGACCCGAGCTGCACCCCGAACGCCCCCCCGCCCGGGCCGCGACCTGGCCGATTTTCTTGGACGAGCGCCCTCCCGCAAGGCTTTCATCCCGCCATGGCGAGGCTCGTCGAGGCGCTGAATCGATTCTTCGGGCGGGTCGAGATCCTCGCCCTCGGCCTCGAGAACGAGCGCAGCGCCGCCGAGGCCGCGCTCGCGAAGGGCATGCCGCTCGAGGCCCGCGAGCACGCCCGCAGCATCCTCTCCGTCCTGCCCGACTCGGCCGTCGGGCTCGCGCTCTGGGCCGACGCCGCGGAGGACGCGTGGCTCGACCAGGAGGTCGTCACCGCGCTCACCGACCTCGCGAAGCGCGTGCCCTGGCGCGCCGACGTGTGGCTCCGCCTCGGGCGCGCAGGGCAGCGCGTCGGCTGGGACGGCGCGCGCAACGCGCTCGAGCGGGCCACCGCCGCGCCCGAGGAGCGCGACGCGGCGCGGCTCGCGCTGCTCGACCTCTGCGACCTCGACCTCGCCGCCGGCGATCCGGCCCGCGCGCAGCGCTGGCTCGACCGCATCCCGGCGCCGCTCTCCACCGTGCCCGACCGCGACGCCGCCCTCCGCCGCGCCGAGTGCGCGCTCGCGCACGGTGACCTCGACGCGGCGCGCGCCGCCGCGGAGATCCTGGGCGAGCCCACCGCGATCGAGGGGCGCGCCGCCCTCGTGCTGGCCCGGCTCGCGCTGGCCGAGGCGGGCGCCGCGCCGGGCGCCTCCGCGGCCGCGCTGCCGCCCGCCGAGGTGACGCGGGCGCTCGACCTCGGGCTGCGGGCGCTCGTGCTCGACGTCCCCGGCGCGGCGGAGCTCTGCGCCTCGCTCGTCGCCGCCTCCCGCGACGTGCTCGTCGTCGACCGCGTGCGCCGCGTCGTCCGCGCCGCGGGCGCGCTCGACGAGCCGACCTGGGCCGCCGCGTTCGCCTTCGCCGAGGGGCGGCGCGACGACGCGCGGCGAGCGCTCGCGCGCGGGCTCTCCGCCGGCGATCGCACGGCCGCGGCGGCGCTGCTCCGCATGGCCGTCGAGACCCGCGACCTCGGCGCGCTCGACGCGCTCGCGGCGCGGGCGGCCGGCGTGGACATGCGCGGCGCGACGGCGCCGCCGCTCCCGCCCGACCTCGTCCGGCTGCGCGACGCCGCGGCCATGGCGTCCGAAGGGCAGGGGAGCGAGGCGCTCGACGCGCTCGACGCGGTGACCGGCGAGGGCGCGGCGTGGGCCGACGACATGCGCCGCGCGATCGTGCGCGCGTGGATCTTCCCCGCGGAGGGCGCGGCCGGGTCCCGCGCCGCCGCCGCCGCCGCCGCGTGGGGCGACGTGCTGCGCGAGCTCGCGCGCACGGCCAAGCGCCTCGATCGGCTCGACCTGCTCGCGGCGACCGAGGCCCTCGCGGTGGAGCGCGAGCGCCCGCTCCGCGCCGCCGTGCTGGGCGAGTTCAACGCCGGCAAGAGCACGTTCCTGAACGCGCTGCTCGGCGAGGACGTGGCGCCGACGGGCGTCCTGCCGACGACCGCGGCGCTCCACTGGGTCGCCTGGGCGCCCGATCCGTTCGCGCGCATCGTCGTGCGCGGCGGCCAGGACCGCGTCGTGCCGCACGCGGCGGTGAAGGACACGCTGCGCGCGCTCGGCGCCTCCGGCGCGAAGGTCGCGCGGGTCTTCATCTACGCGCCGATCGAGCGGCTCAAGCGCGTCGAGATCCTCGACACGCCCGGCTTCAACGCGCCGGAGCCGGACCACATCGCGGAGGCGCGGCGGGCGTTCGACGAGGCCCACGTCGTCATCTGGCTGCTCGACGCGCCCCAGGCGATGAAGGAGTCGGAGCGGCGGGTGCTCTCCGAGATCAGCGCGCTCGGCGTGCCCGTGCAGATCCTCGCGAACAAGGCCGACCGGCTCAAGCCCGACGCCCTGGAGACGGTGCTCGCGCACGTGCGCGACAGCCTGGCGGCGAGCGCCATCACCTCGCTCACGCCGCCGATCGCCTTCTCGGCGCGGCTCTCGCTGAAGGGGCGGCTCGGCGACGAGGCGGCGCTCGCGGCCTCGGGCTGGGCCGAGGTCGAGGCGCTCTTCGCCGAGCAGATCGTCGACGCGAGCGACGCGCTCCGCGAGCGCGCGCTCCGGCGCAAGGCGGGCCGGATCGCGGCCGAGCTCGCGCAGGCGGCCTCGGCGCGCGCCGCGGAGGACCGCGAGGCCGGGCGAAGAGCGCGCGCCGAGGCCGACCGGCTCCGCGCGAGCGCGGCCTACCTGCGCCGCGAGCGGCGGACGATCGCCGCGGCGATCGACAAGGCGCTCGAGCCCGCGCGCCGGGAGCTCGCGGCCGACCTGCGCCCGATCGCGGCGCTGCCCGAGGAGCGCAAGCGCACGGACGCCAGCGTCCGCGCTTACGTGCAGGAGCGGCTCGTGACGCGGCTGAGCTGGCCGCTGTCGGCCGAGATCGCGCGGGCGGCCCACGCGGGCGTGGAGCCGGGGGCGCGCCGCGCGCGGGGCGTCAGCGACGACAGCGAGGGCGGCGTGGAAGAAGCGGGCGCCGCGCCGTCGCCGCGGGCGGCGGCCCACGTGCGCGCGGTCGTGATGGGCATGGTGGCGGTGCACGACGCCCCCGATGAGCTCGCGGCGCGCTCGATCGAGGGCGTGGTCGAGGCCGCGATCGACGCCTTCGCGATGGCGCTGTCGGCCGAGGCGGAGGCGCCCGTGCCGCCGCCGGCCTCGGCGGCGGTCGAGCTGCGCGCGCAGGCGCTCCGCGCCGCCTTCGAGGCGCACGGGGCGTCGATCGACGCCTCGCACGCCTCGCACGCCTCGCACGCCTCGCACGCCTCGCACGCCTGAGCGCGGCCGGGCCCGAGGGGGCGCCGCGTCAGCGGCTCAGGAAGAACGCGAGCACCCCGAGCGCCAGCCCGATCACGAGCGCCAGCGGCACCGCGAGCCGGACCATCCACAGGTCCGTCGGCCGCGGGGGCGGACGGCGATCCCGCCGGGCGACGAGCGGCGTGACCTCGATGACGTGCTCGGCCGCGGGCCGCCCGGGGTGCCGCGGCGGCGCGGCGGCGACGGGCGCCCCGGGGCCGCGCGGCGCCTCCGGCCGGGGGGACGGAGTGCGGGCGCCCGACGGGGAGAAGAGCGGAGCGAAATCCTTGCGATCGTGGATCACGACGTCGCTCGCCGGCGGATCGCTCGACGGGGTGCCGATCCGCCGCGCCTGCGGGAGCGTGCGCGAGAGGTCCTCGGACGTCGGCCCGGCGAGCGGGTCGTGCCGGAGGACGCCGCCCGGCAGCGTCGCGGCGCGCGACGAGATCGCGCTCGACGCCGGCCCCTCCGTGAGCGCGGCCTCGCGGAACATGGCCTTCGCCAGCACCTCGCCCCGCTGCGCCGGCGGCGGCAGATCGACCTCGCGCAGCGGCTGCGCGGCCGTCATCGTGCTCCGGATCGACACCGGCATCGCCGACTCGACGGTCGGCGCGTCCGCGAGCGCGCTCGCCTGGGCGGCGGGGAGCAGCGCGTCCGACAGGTGGGGCAGGAGCCGCTCGAGCTCCTCGCTCAGCTCGCGCGCGCCCTGCTGGCGCTGGCTCGGCCACTTCGCGAGCGCGGTGAGGATGATCGCCTCCAGCGCGGGGTGGATCTGCGGCAGGAACAGGCTCGGCGCGGGCGGCTGCTTCCGGAGGTGATCCATGGCCACCTCCCAGACGAGGGACGTGGGCGGGAAGGGGAGCCGGCCGGTGACGAGCAGGAACAGGAGGATCCCGCACGCGTACACGTCGCTGCGCCCGTCGACGGCGTCGCCGCGGCACTGCTCCGGGGACATGTACGCCGGCGTGCCGACGACCATGCCGACCGTGGTGACCGAGCCCCAGACGCTGATCGGCGCGCTGTTCGGCCCGTCGTCGCCGGCCCGGGTGCCGCCCTCGACCATCTTCGCGATCCCGAAGTCGAGCACCTTCACGCGCTCGACCGACGGATCCGCCGGATCCCGCAGGATCATCACGTTCTCGGGCTTGAGGTCGCGGTGCACGATGGCCCGCGCGTGCGCGGCGGCCAGGGCGTCGGCGATGCCGATCAGGATCCGCACGGCGCGGGCCTCGGAGAGGCGGCGCTCGGCGAGCAGGACCTCGAACAGATCCTGCCCCGAGACGAGCTCCATCACGATGTAGGGCAGGTGGCCTTCCACCCCCGAGTCGAGGATCTGCACCGTGTTCGGGTGGCGAAGGCGCGACGCTGCCTTCGCCTCCCGGTAGAAGCGGGTCATGAAGGTCTCGTCGCCGAGGAGCTGCGGGTGCATGATCTTGATGGCGACGTCGCGCGGCTCGCCGTCCTGGACGCCGCGGTAGACCGCCGCCATCGCACCCTCGCCGATGAAGCCCGTGACGCGGAAGCGCCCCGCGATGGTTCGGCCGATGAGTTCCGGGCCCGCGCTCATGAGCGAGACTGCACCATAGAGTCCTCTGCGTCCTTCTAGAAGGGTTACCCCCGGCGTTCGCGATCTACGGCCTCGCCGGCGCGGGCCGGGGGTCACCCTTCGTCCCGAGGATCGCCTCGAGGATCGGCCGCGATCCCTGCACCGCCGTGCGCTGCGAGTAGAGGTGGAGCCCGCGCAGACCGCCGAGCTCCTCGCCGCCGCCCGCGCGGCCCGGGCCGCCGTGGATCGTCTGGGGGAGCACGGTGCCGGGGCCGGGCGCCTGATCGGCGACCTTCTCGCTGCCGAGCAGGACGCGGCCGTGGTACGGCGCGACGCCGAGCAGCACCTCCGCCGCGAAGGCGCGGTCGTCGCTGTAGACGGCGCAGACGAGGCTCCCGCGGCCCCGGCGCAGCAGGGCGACGGCGTGCGCCGCGCCGCCGTCGTAAGGAAAGAGCGTCGCGACCGGGCCGAAGACCTCGTGCTCGTGCGCCGCGGGCGCGCCGTCGGGGCCGCTCGCGACGAGCAGCGTCGGCGGCACGAAGTACCCCTTGCCGTCGGGAACGCCGAGCTTCTCGAACGGCCCGGTCCCACCGAGCGCCACCGACGCCCCCGCCGCGAGGCGCTCGATGCCCGCACGCACACCGCGGAGCTGCTCGGCCGTGGTGAGCGGACCCACGGTGACGCCGTCCTGCGCGGGATCGCCGACCCGCGCGTCGCGGAGGCGGTCGACGAGGTCGTCGCGCACCGCGTCGACGACGGCCGCGGGCGCGAAGATGCGCCGGATCGCCGTGCACTTCTGGCCGGCCTTCTGGGTGATGTCGCGCGCGACGTCGCGGAGGAACATCGCGTACGTCTCGGAGCCGGGGGCGGCGTCGGGGCCGAGGACCGCGCCGTTCAGGCTGTCGGCCTCCACGTTCACGCGGACGCTCTCCCGCGCGAGGCCCGGCAGGAGCCGGAGCGCCGCGCCGGTGGCGCTCGATCCGGTGAACGCGAGGACGTCCTCGCCGCCGAGGTGCGCGAGGAGGTCGCCCGGCGGGCCGGCGACGAAGGAGAGCGCGCCGCGCGGGAGCGGGGCGCCCTCGGTGAAGATCTTCATCAGCCGGAAGGCGACGAGCGCCGTGCTCGTCGCGGGCTTCGTGAGGACGGGCATGCCCGCGAGGAGCGCGCAGGCGGCCTTCTCCGCGAGCCCCCACGCGGGGAAGTTGAAGGCGTTGATGTGCACCGCGACGCCGGGGCGCGGGACGAGGATGTGCTGGCCGAAGAACCGCGGCGAGCGCCCGAGCTGCACGCCCTCGCCGTCCGCGAGCAGCCGCGCGTCGCCGAGCTGGGCGCCGAGGTCGGCGTAGTAGGCGAGCGTCCCGATCGCGCCGTCGACGTCGAACTTGGCGTCGCCGCGGGTGTTGCCGCCGTTCTGGATGGCGACGTCGATGAGCGCGTCGCGGTGCGCGTGCGCGGCGCGCGACATGGCGCGGAGCAGCTCGCCGCGCTCGGCGAACGTGAGCGCGCGGAGGGAAGGCCCGCCCTGCGCGCGCGCGAACGCCACCGCGGCCGCGAGGTCGAGCCCGTCCGTGCTCGTCTCGGCGAGCGGCTCCTCGGTCGCGGGGTTGACGAGCGCGTGCGGCGCTCCCTGACCGGCGATCCACTGCCCTTCGACGTAGCTCTCGAGCCGCTCCATGGGGCGCGTAGCCTACTCGCGCGGTCGCTCGGCACAACCCCCACGCGGGACGGATCGCCGCCTCGCCGGTCGCGCGGAGCACGCGCGCGGCCGCGTCGCGCGTCCCCTCGCGTCGCTTCGTTCCATGCGCGAGGTTACTTGCACGAGGCGGACGCGAGCAGCGCCGAGATCTTGGCCTTCACCACCTCGAACTCCCGCACCGCCAGGTCGATCTCGGCCTGGCGCTGCCTGCGGCCGGACTCGACGAGATCGAAGCTCGTGACGGTGCCGGCCTCGAACGCGACCTGCGTGAGGCGCGCGGTCTCGCGCGCGAGGTCGCGCGACTGCTCGGCGACCGCGCGCGCCTGCTCGGCGACGACGACGCTCCGGACCGCCTGCGCCGAATCGAGCTCGGCCGCGCGCTCCGCCAGGCCGATGCGCGCCCGCTGCTGCTCGACGAGCGCCCGGTTCACCCGGAGATCGCCGTAGCGCGCGCCGCCGTCCCAGATGGGGATGGTGAGCACGGCGCTGATGGACCAGTCCCACGACCGCCGGCTGATGCCCAGATCGTTCCCGAACTGGGTCTGGGCCTGCAGCGTGCTCGACAGCTCGGCGTACGGGGCGAACGCGAGCTTCGCGTCGGTGAGGTTGCGCTCGGCGATCTCCAGCTCGGCCCGGGCCGCGCGGACGTCGGCGCGCTGATCCGAGCGCCCCTGGGCGCACTGCGCCTGCATCTCCGCCGCGATCCCGTTGAGCGAGAAGGTCTGCGGGACGCCGACCTCGCCGCGCTCGCCCAGCACGACCCCGAGCGCCTCGCGCGACCTGCGCAGCGACTCGTCGCCGGTGACGAGCGTCGCGCGGGCGAGCGCGACGTCCTGCTCGGCGCGGACCACGTCGAGCTTGGTGCCGGTGCCGAGGCGCTCCCGGCGTCGCGTGAGCTCGAGCAGCTCGAGCGCGCTGCGCAGCCCGACGCGGTTGACCTCGCTGACCCGCTCGGCCGTGACGATCGAGACGACGGCGTCCGCGACCGCGCCGACCATGACGCGGCGGCGATCCTCCAGGCTCAGCTTGGCGACCTCGACCGACAGGTTGGCGGTGCCGATGCCGTACCACGCGCGCGGGGCGAGGATCGGCTGGCTGAGCCTCAGCGACGCCGAGGCGCTGGTCGGAAAGTCATAGGAGAGCGAGGGGCCCGTGGGCGTCGGGCCCGCCGGTGCACCCACGATCGTCTCGTCGCCCGCGAGGCGGTGGTTCAGGTTGCCCGTCGCGTCGAGGCTCGGCAGCGCCGCGGCGAGCGCCCGCCGCGCGATGCCCTCGGCGCGGGCGACCTCCTGCACGGCGATGACGAGATCGACCGAGCGCTGGTCGATGATCGCGCGCGCCTCGTTCCAGCTCGCGAGGGTGCGCGCCGGCGGCGGGACGGGCGCGAGCGCCGGGTCGTTCACCTCGATGCGCCGCAGCGCCGGCGTCGCCGCGGGGGCCGCCGCCGCCGGGGTCTGCTGGCCCGGTCGCCCCGGGGGAGGCGCCGGCTGCGCGAGGGCGACGGATTGATGAAGGGCGAGGAAGGCGAGGGTGCGGACAGCGACCATGCGGAGCCGGCGACGGGGCATGCGCGACTCGATGCGCTGTCCATCGCGCGACGACAAGCCCGAAGCGGACGGGGCCCGGTCCGGGCCTGCGCGCGTGTGCGAAACCGTAGGTGAGGGCCCGGGGGCAGGCCAAGTGATGGCGACGGAACACGGATGCGCCACTATTCTGGATCACCGATGCCAAGCCGGTTGCCCCCGAATGACATCTGTCTCGGCTGCGGAGAGAGGCGGCGAGGCGGCGCCGCGGCTCCCTGCGCCCGCTGCGGCGAGCCTCCGCAGCGCGCCGTGTGGCGACGGTCCGAACAGCGCGGCGCCTCGCCGAGGATCGAGCTGTTCCTGAGCGCGATGACGAGCGGCCTGCTGCTTGCGTACACGGCGCTCTACCTGCTGCTCCTGACCGGTCTCGCCGAGTCCGCGGACAGCTCCGTCGCCTCCGCGACGCTGTTCGTCGCGATCCTGGCGGTCGGCACGAAGCTCTCGCGGTGGATCGTGCGCTCGCTGTTCGAGCTCTGGGGCACCACGTGGTCGTACTGCTCCGCCGACGGCGCCCGCTGGGGCACCGTGAGCACGCTCTTCGGATGGTACGGCGCCGGCGAGGGCGTGAACCTGACGGAGTTCCGCCCCACGAGCGCGGGCTCGACGCTCTTCTGCTCCTCGGACGCCATCGACGCGGGGCTCCCGGTCGTCGCCGCGAACCTCTCGCGCCTCGCCGGCGCGCAGGGCCGCGACGCGTTCTCGCCGTTCGAGGTGCTGATGCTCAGCGCCTTCACGGGCCTCGTCGCGCGCGGCGAGGCGACCATCAGCAGGGCCACGGCGGTGCGGTGGCGCAAGGACTGGCTCGGCGGCGCGCGGCGCGGCGCGCCCCACGCGATCTTCACCATCGAGCGCTCCAGCGATCGCGAGGAGGGCGGCGCGATCGAGCGCGAGATCCTCTCGGCCATGCAGGCCAAGGCGGACGGCCTCGCGTCGGTCGTGGAGCCCGCGCGGCCGGGGGCTTACCGCGACGCCGCGTGGCGGCCTCCGCCCGTGCGGCTCTGCATCGACGAGGTGCTGCGCCCGCGCGCGCTCGCGCTGGCGGCGCGGGCGCTCCGGAAGGAGCCCCGCGGCGGCGCGCCGGTCGCGGTCGCCGCGGCGCTCGACGAGTTCGGCAAGCGCGACCCCGCCCGGATGAGCCACCTCCGCGTGCTCCTCGCGGAGCACCGCCAGCGCGCGCTCTCGGCGTGAGCCGCCGCGCGGCGCTCAGTGCCAGACGCCGATGCCTGCGCTCACGCTGTCGTAGCGGGGCGCGAAGTCCATCGACGCCTGCAGCGTGTAGGCGACCTCGGGGAGCAGCCCCCAGAGGGTCGTCGACAGCACGCGGAGGTCGGCGCCGAAGGTGAAGTGCTGCCGTCCCAGGCGCCCGCTCCCCAGGCGGCCGTAGCGGTTCGGCTCGTAGTAGCTCCCGAACCGCGTGTGCACGCGGCCCGGGATCGGCTCCGTCTCGATCCCGAACCGCGGCGAGAAGCTCACGTGCGCGCCCGAGGTGCCCACCACCGAGGCGTCGTTCTCCCGCTCCGGCTGGTGCTGCGCCAGAAAATGCTCGAGGCTCACCCCGTTCGACACCGCGCCCGTGACGAGGAGCTCCGCGGTGATGAGCAGGTGCTCGCGCGGCCAGTTCCAGTAGCGGGCGCGCCGCTCCCTCTCGAGGACGTCTGGCCCCGCGGCGAGCTCGCGCTCGTCGGCTTCGCGCTCGCGCGCGCGCTCCAGCGCGAAGATCCGCTCCCGCCGGGCGCGCTCCTCCGGCTCGGCGATCGCGGCGAGCTCGCGCTCCCGCTGCGCCTCCCGCGCGGCCCGCCTGCGCGCGATCGCGTCGCGGAGCTCCCGCTCCTGATCGCGCGGGTCGATCCACGCCGGGTTGAGCGGGCGCGGTCCGACCTGCACGGCGAGCCCGATCTCGAGCTCCCACGGGAGGACGACCTCGTCCGGCAGGATCAGCCCGCCGGCGCGCCAGACCTGCCCGTCCACGACCACGTCCTCGCCGAGCAGCCGGCCCGCGTTCACCGGAAAGCGAAACGTGGCGCCGAGCCGGTAGGACGCCCAGTCGGGGCGGAGGAGCATCCCGAGCTCCGGAGAGATGCCCGCGATCGTCAGGTCGCTCTGCTCCGCGCCGAGGCTGAGCGTCACCGCGCGGGCGCCGGCGCCCAGCACGAGCGCGTCGCCGAGCAGGCGGACTCCGCCGAGGAAATGGTACTTGCCGGTCACGACCGTGGTCTCGATCCCGTCGGCGTCGCTCAACGAGTACCGCTGCAGCTCGGCGTTGACCCCGACGCCGAAGTCGCCCGCCTGGACCTGGCCGCCGAGGGTCAGGTACACGAAGTTCGAGTAGTCGAGGTCGATGTCGCCGCTGTTATCGAAGTCGTTGTTCTCGAAGAGCTCGATGGGTATCGAGATCGACGCGGCGACGTCGGCCTCGAGCCATTTCACGCTGAAGGGCTCGCGGACCGCGGGCGCGGCGGCGTTGGCCACCATACCGGCGATCCCCTCGGCGTAACCGGCGTAAGCGCCGGCGATCCCGGTCACACGCAGCGGCGCCAGGATCGGCCCCTGGAAGAGGTCGATGGTGTAGGCGTTGTCCCGAAGCGGCTGGGCCGGCGCGGCCTGCGGCGGGCCGAGGACGAGGGCCACCGCAGCGAGCGCCGCAGCGGGGCGGCGGGCGGCACGGCGCGCCGCGGTCATCTCGGTCACCTCGCGCTGCTCCGGTCCAACAGCATCTCGTCGCGCCCGCGGCGAGGTGATAGCACTGGCCCGCACGGAAGGGACCGCGGAAGCGAGCCCGACCTGCGGTGGCCGAGCCCGGCTCCAGGGCTCCCCGGCTCACAACCCAAACGAAATCATGAAGAGCGGCCCGCGCGCCTGGCCGCGCGCCACCCGCGCACCACTCGCCCAAGGAATCGCAGCTCTCATGCCCGCCCAAGCTCCCGCGCCCATCGCTCCTGCCCCGGCCGTGCCAGGGACCGAGGCGCGATCGCCCGGCGGGCGGCGGCGCCCCGGCGGGCCTCGCGCCCGCGGCCGGCGCATCGCCCTGGTCGCCTACTACAGCTTCGCCGCGCTCATCATCGTCTCGTGCACCCTCCAGCTGATCCGGCAGGTCTTCTTCCTGCCGGGCGCGCCGTCGCCCTACGGGAGCTGCGAGGAGGGCCTCTTGGCGCTGGTCCGGGCCGTCGAGCGCGCCAGGGAGGCCGCCCCCGGGACCGACGGGGAGGACGCCGCCCTCGCCCGGTTCCGGAGCACGCTCGCTCCGGAGTGGACCTACCGGGACGGAGTCGCCGTCTCGTGCCGGGGCTCCGCGGAGAATGAGCGCGCTCTCGACGCCATCGAGCGGCTCCGCTATGCGGAGGAGCACGCAGCGCGGCGCGAGGCAGGCGATCTGGCTCCGCTACGGCGTCGGGTCCGGGCGATCGTCGATGGCCAGCTTGGGCCCGTGTCCCCGAGATAATACCCCGACGCGGCGATCACGCAGGACGATATGACCGACATGACCGTTCCTTCTCCCCCTGCCGCACTGGCGGGTGAAGCGCCGACCGGCGAAAAGCCCCAGCCGCTTCCGACATTCGATGTGCTGCCCCTGTCGTCCGAGCTGCGCGAGACGCTCGCGGAGATTGGCTACGTCCACCCGACGCCGGTGCAGCTCGCCGTGTGGGAGCCGGTCACGCGCGGGCGCGACGCGGTGGTGCAGGCGCGCACCGGCACCGGCAAGACGGCGGCCTTCGGGCTCCCGATCGTCGACCACGCCGTGAAGCGCTCGCTCGCGCAGGCGCAGGTGCTCGCGCTGTGCCCGACGCGAGAGCTCGCGGTCCAGGTCTCCGCGGAGGTCGAGCGCCTCGGCAAGCGCAAGGGCATCAAGGTGGTCGCCGTGTACGGCGGCGCGCCGATGCAGCGGCAGATCGACGCGCTCGCCGCCGGCGCGCAGGTCATCGTCGGCACGCCGGGCCGCGTGCTCGATCACCTGCGCCGCGGGACCATCGTCGCCAAGCACATCCGGCTGCTCGTGCTCGACGAGTGCGACGAGATGCTCTCGATGGGCTTCGAGCGCGAGCTCACCGCGATCCTCGCCGAGCTGCCGCCGGAGCGGCAGACGCTCCTGTTCTCGGCGACGCTCCCGCCCGACATCGAGCGCATCGCGCGCAGCAAGCTGCGCTCGCCCGAGTTCATCACCCTCTCGGGCGACGCGGTCGGCGCGCTCCAGATCCAGCACTACGTCTACCTCATCACGGGCGACAAGCTGACGTCGCTGATCCGCATCATCGAGGTCGAGAACCCCGAGAACGCGGTCGTCTTCTGCAACACAAAGGACGAGACGGAGGCCGTCGCCGGGGCGCTGAAGCGCCAGGGTTACGACGCCGACTGGCTGAACGGCGATCTGCCGCAGTCGGATCGAGAGAAGGTGATGAGCGCGACGCGCGAGGGGCGCCTGCGCTTCCTCGTCGCCACCGACGTGGCGGCCCGCGGCATCGACATCTCGCACCTCACGCACGTCATCAACTACGACTTCCCGCAGGACGCCGAGGCGTACGTGCACCGCACCGGCCGCACCGGCCGCGCGGGGCGCACCGGCACGGCGATCGCGCTGATCACGCCGCAGGACGTCGGGCCGCTCTACATCCTCCGGCTGACGTACAAGATCCGGCCGCTCGAGAAGCAGCTCCCCACGGAGGGAGAGCTCAAGACGCGCGCCGAGGCCGATCTCGTCGCGATGCTCGCCGAGGCGTTCCTGCCGAAGGGCACGCACCCCGCCGATCTCTCGCTCGCGCGCCGGCTGCTCACGCACGACCAGGCCGAGGCGATCGTGGCGGGCCTCCTGCGCGACCACCTCGGCGCGCGGCCGACGGCGCAGGAGGAAGCGAGCGCGGCGCGGCGCGCCCAGCCGCCGCAGCGCGCGGCGGCGCGCGAGGGCGCCGAGCCCTCGACCAGGCCCGAGCCAGCGGCGCGCGCGAGCGCGCGGGGCGAGGGGCGCGCGCCGCGCGACGCGATCCCGCGCGCGGCCGACTCCGCCGATCCGCGTCCGCCGGAGACGGAGCGCAGCAGCGAGCGTGATCTCGCGCGCGAGGGCGAGCGGGACCGCGCGCGGGAGCGCGATCGCAGATCGCTGCGCCCCCGGCGGGACGAGGGGCGGCGCGGGCCGCGCGGCGCGGACGCGCCGGCCGGGGACGATCTGCGGCTCGAGCCGCGCCGGCCCGAGGTGACGAGGGCGCGCGACGAGGGTCCCGTCTCGGTCGAGCCGCTCACGCGGCCGGAGCCGCTGATGCGGCTCGAGTCGCCGCGGGGCGAGGGCGCGCCGGGTCGCGGCCCGGCGGAGCGCCTGCGCGACCGTCCCGGCACCGCGACGCTGCTGTCGGCGCGCCGAGGCCCCGCCGTGGCCGGCGTCGCCGCCGCACCTGGCCGGCCTCAGGGCGGTGCGCCGGGCCAGCCGTTCTCCCGCCATGCCGACTTCACCATGTGGCAGCCGCCGGAGGAGGAGGGCGACGACGAGCCGATCCTCGGCGAGCCGCCGTCCCCGCCGCCCGGCTCGCCCGCGTCGCGCGGCGGCGATCGCGAGCGCGTGAGCAGCGCTGCGCCCTCGCCCCCCGGCGAGTCCGCGGTCGAGATCGAGAGCGGCGAGCCCGGCGGCGAGGCGCCGCGCGCCGAGCCCTCGCGCGACGAGGCGGACGGCGAGTTCGTCGAGGTCTTCATCAACCTGGGTCGCCGCGACGGCGCGCGCGCGGCCGATTTCCAGCGCGTGCTCATCGAGCAGGCCGGGATGTCCAAGGGCGACATCCGGCGCATCCGGGTGCGCGAGCGCAACGCGTTCGTCAGCGTCCCGAAGGCCGAGCTCGCGCGGGTCGTGGCGGCGCTGAACGGCGCGACGATCGCGGGCAAGGAGGCGCGCGCGGAGCAGGCTCGGGAGCGCACGTCAAGCGCCGAAGAGGTGGCGGAGGACGCCTGAGCGCGGGCGCGCGCCGGCGTGTCGGTCCGCCGCGACGAGGCGGCGGACCGGGCTCCGCGCAGGCGTTCCCCGCTGTCCCCGCGCGCGCCAGACGCCGCCCGCCGGCGTACGTCGGTGGGCGCTCGCGTGCGACGCCGTCCAGGCGGCGCCTCCAGGCGCGCAACGCGCTAGCCAAGCTCGCCCACTGGTCGTATCACGGAAGGGATGGCGCGCAGTGGAGCGGAGGATATCGACCGGCTTCGACGGGACATCGATCGAGCGCTTGCTGACAAGCTCGACGCGGACAGGGTCCTCCCGTTGCTCGCGCGCCTGGCCCGCGCGACGGCGCCCGGCAGCGACCCGTGGCTCTATGCGCACCGCCACCTCGCGGAGATGGGCGTCGAGCACGACCCGTGGCGCGCCGCGCTCTTCGCGCGCCGCGTGCTGCAGTTCCACGAGGAGGACGACGGCGCGTGGGCGGTGCTCGGCCTGGCGCAGTCGCTGCTCGGCAACTACCGCTACGCCGCGCGCGCCTACGAGCGCGCCCTGGCGATCGCGCCCGAGAACCCGTGGTACGCCCACAACCTGGGCCACCTCTACGACGTCGCCCTGAACCGCCCCCAGGACGCCTTGCCGCTCCTGGCGCAGGCCACCGAGGCGCAGACGGGCGAGGCCGACATCGCCGCGAGCTACGCCCACGCGCTCGCCCGGTGCGGCAAGCTGGTGCTCGCGAAGAAGATCTTGAAGCGCGCCATCCGCCACGGGGCGACGGCCGACCAGATGGCGCTGTGGCGCTGGCTCGACGCCGGCGCGCCGACCACCGGCGAGAGCGGGCCGGACCCGCAGCGCCCGGTCGACTCGAAGCGCAAGGCAAAGCGCCGGCGCGCCCGCGAGCGCCAGAGCCTGGGCGACTGATCGGCCCGCGCGCTCCTACGCGCACCCACGCAGAGCGCCCCACGCGAGGAACCTCACGTGCGTTCGGACCTTCCATCCGCTCATCCGGAGCGGAAGCCAAGGTGCCTGGCGACCGGGCTCGGCCTCGCTGCGGCGCGGCAGACGACGTCCGTCGTGACGCAGAGCACGGCGAGGTTGTGTGGGCACGGGCTACCTCGTCTGGGCAACGGCGGATGCCGTCGCCACAAGCGACACGCACGGCCGACGCGAAGCTTGACGGTAGGTTGCCCGGTTAGCGATAAGCTGTGTTTCTCGACTGGTGCTGGACACGGTCCCCGTTCGGGCGAGGGCACCCTGCGAGGAGAAGACATGAGCGTTACGAGCGTGCAAAGGACGGACAGGACGGCGGAGCGCCAGGCGCCCTCCGCGGCCGTCTCGTCCGGCCCGCGCGGCTCATCCTCCCGGTGCGCAGATCTCGAGCGAGCCTGCAAGGCGGCTCGTCGCGGCGCGCATCGGAGAGACGCGCTCGCTGTGCACGGCGAGCGCGGGCTCAGGACGGAGAGTTCGCGATGAGCGAAGAAGCTCTGCGGCAGGAGGTTACGAGGCTCACGGAGCGCATCGTGACGCTCGAGCAGCAGATCGAGGGGCACGAGCGCGCGGCGAAGGAGCAGGCCGCGCAGCTCGACCGGGCGATGCGCGAGGCGCGCGAGCGCAGCGAGCAGCTGGCCCGCTCGGAGGACGAGCTGCGGCGGCAGGCTGGCATCTTCAAGCTCGTGCTCGACAGCATGGCGGACGGCGTCGCCGTGGTGGACGACAAGGGCGAGCTCCTGATGCGCAACCCGGCCGCGGAGCACATGCTCGGCCGCGCGCCGCTCGACCTCGCGTCGGACGACGACCCGGGTCCCGGCGACGCCACGCTGTTCTTCCCGGACCAGGCGACGCCCTGGCCTGCGTCCGAGCACCCGCTCGCGCGCGCGCTGCGCGGCGACACGGTCGATCAGGTGGAGCTCTTCGCGCGGAGGTCCGCCGAGCACGACGCGCGGGTCGCCCGCCGGCATCAGGGCATGCCGGGCAACGCCATGCCGACCCTCGCCCCCGCCTCGGGGCCGCAGGGCGAGGACGCCGAGCCGCGCTCGGTCCGCTTGCCGCCGGTGTTCGCCGACCCGCGCATCGAGGCCGGCCCCGCGACGGGGCTGTTCCTGACGGTCAGCGCGAGCCCGATGCGGGGCAAGGACGGCTCGATCTCCGGCGCCGTCGCCGTCTTCCGCGACGCGACCGAGAAGAAGCGCCTCATCGAGGATCTCGAGGGGAAGAACCGCGATCTTGTCGAGAGCGAGAGCGCCAAGAGCGAGCTCGTCGAGCGGCTCCGCTACGCCATCGACGAGATCTCGACGCCCATCCTCGAGCTCTGGGACGACGTCCTCGCGCTGCCGATCATCGGCGTCGTCGACTCGCGCAGGAGCGCGCAGATCATGGAGCGGCTGCTCGACGAGATCGTCCGTCGCCAGTCGCGCTACGTCATCATCGACGTGACGGGCGTCGAGGTGATCGACACGCAGACGGCCGACCACTTCATGAAGCTGATGAAGGCGGTCGAGCTGCTCGGCGCGCGGTGTCGCATCACCGGGGTCAGGCCCGCGGTCGCGCAGACGATGGTGGAGCTCGGCATCAACCTCGGCACCATCCGCGCCGCGCGCAACCTGAAGCACGCGCTGCGCGAGAGCCTGGCGCTCGCCGGCCAGAAGCCGACGCTCTCGTCCCTCATGGGCGGCCGTCGCGGCGCGGCCAACGGCGACGAGAAGCAGGCAGGACAGCCGTTCACCTCTGGTGGCACGCAGGCCGCATTCGATCCCTCGGGCAGCGGTCCGATGACCACGTCACAGCTGCAGCTCAGCGCGAGGAAGGAGACGTCCACTTGATGCAAGCGGGTAGGGTCCCCATCGTGGGCCTCTTCGGGAATTTAATCGTCTCGGTGCAGGGCGGGCTCACCGACGGCCAGGTCGAGCAGCTGCGCGACGACGTGACGGGGGCGATCGAAGCGCGCTCACCCCGCGGTCTCATCGTCGACCTCTCCGGCGTCGAGATTCTCGACAGCTATCTCACCCGCGCCATCCGTGACATCGCGCTCACGGCCCGGCTGATGGGTGTCCGGACGGCGGTGTGCGGCCTGCGTCCCGCGGTCGCGATCGCCCTGGTGGAGATGGATCTCGAGATCCCTGGCGTCGTGACCGCGCTGAACCTGGAGCGCGCCGTCGAGATGCTCGCGCCGTCCGCCGAGGACGACATGATGCCGCCGGAGCTCACGAACGAGGTGTCGCATGAAGATCCCTCCTCGTGACGGACCGCCCTCCAGCGGCGGCGCCACGGGGCCGCCGTCGAGCCGGTCCGGTGGACCGGTGTCGACGCGCTTGCCGAGTTCGCCGCAGTCGGCGCGCGGCCCTGTGCCGTCGTCGCCGCAGATCGTCGGCCGCTCGATCACGGATCAGATCGAGCTGGTGCTGGCGCAATTCCTCTCGCCCGCGGTGAGGAAGAGCGTGATCGACTGCGGCATTCGGCAGGCGAAGGTCGACCCGCTCTACGCGCGCGAGGGCGATCTGCGGCGGCTGCTCGTCGAGGTCAAGCGCGGGGTGAAGCTGTTCGTCCGCGACCAGGCGCAGCTCGATCGGTGCATCACCGAGCTCGGCGAGCTCGATCACGCGGCCCCGGCGCCGCGCGAGATCACCATCGAGGTGCGCAACGAGGAGGACGTGCTGCGCGCGCGGTCTGCGGGCCGCGAGCTCTGCATCGAGCACCTCGTCGGCGATGTCCTGCAGACGAAGATCGTCACCGCGATCTCCGAGCTCGGGCGCAACATCGTCAGGTACGCGGGCAACGGGCAGATCGTCGTCCGCTCGCTCACCTCGCCGATGCGGGCGATCGAGATCATCGCGCAGGACCACGGGCCCGGGATCTCGAACCTGCAGGAGATCCTGAGCGGCAAGTACCGCTCGCGCCACGGCATGGGCGCGGGTCTCCGCGGCACGAAGGCGCTCATGGATGCGTTCGATGTCAAGACGGCGCCCGGTGCGGGGACGACCGTGACGGTCAGGAAGTACCTCGGATGACGATCGCGATCGGGACCGCGTGCTGCGTCGCGGCCGGCGAAGAGGTTGCCGGCGACGAGGTGGTGGTGGTCCGGCAGGCACCCTGGGTGCTGATCGGCCTCGCGGACGGGCTCGGCCACGGTCCTCATGCGGCGCAGGCGGCCTCCGCCTTCTGTCGCTACGTGGAGGACCACGCCTCGATGCCGCTCGAGGATCTCCTGACAGGGGCAGGGGAGCACATCGCGGCGACGCGCGGCGCGGCGGCGGCGCTCCTGCGCATCGACGAGAGCGTGGGCGAGCTCGAGTTCTCGGGCGTCGGCAACATCGCGATGAAGGCGATCACGCGCACGGCCATGCCGATCTTCTGCTCCGCCGGGATCCTCGGGCGGCGCGTGCGGCGGCTCCGCAGCTTTCGCTTCCCTGTGGCCACGGGCGATGTCGTCCTGCTGCACTCGGACGGCATCGCCAGCGGCTTCGATCTCGGCGCGTTCCGCGACCTCGATCCGGAGGAGATGGCGCGCCGGATCGTGGAGACCCACAAGAAGTCGTTCGACGACGCGACGTGCGTCGTCGCCGTGCTCCGCGACAGGGGCGCGGCGTGACGCAGCGGACCCCGCCAGCCTTCAGCATCCCCGTCACGCGCGAGGAGGATCGCTTCGCCTGCGCGGCCGAGGGTGCGCAGATCGCGCGCTGGGCGGGGCTCTCGGAGCGCGCGCAGCACGAGCTCGCGATCGCGATCGCCGAGCTCGTGTCGAACGCCGTGCGCCACGGCGGCGGCGGCAGCATCAGCATCCGCGCGATCCACGAGGACGCGCAGGCGGGGAGCGGCCGCTGGGGCGTCGAGGTGATCGTGCGCGACTCCGGCCCCGGCCTGGATCCGAAGATCGCGATGCTGGAGGACGTGGGGCCGAAGAGCGATCGCAGCCCGTCCTCGTCGAGCTCCGCGCGGCTTGTGCCGAGGATGCCCGGTCAGGGGCTCGGCCTCGGGCTCGGCGCCGTGCACCGGCTGATGAGCTCCGTGGTCATCCGCTCGTCGCCGGGCATCAGCACCGAGGTGACCGCCATCAAGTGGAAGTGAGCGGCGACGCCGGTCGTCCTGACGCCATGGCCCGGCAGGCGCCCGCAGCCTTTTCGCGAGCGGACGAGCGGACGTGCGAGCGTCAGCTGACGGCCGCCGACGTCAGTTGAGCTCTTTCTCGGTCCGCTCGTTCTGCTCGGCTTCGAGGAACGTCGCGGTGATCTCGCGCTCGAGCGCGAGGTTGATCTCGCGGTCGAGCGCCTCGATGCTGCCCGCGAGGCGCGCGACGTTGAGCGCGTAGACGAAGACCCGCGCGCACGGGTGGACCTCGACGTTGCCGCGGAGGCCGCGCTCGCGCTCGTCGGCGTTGAGGCCGTCGAGGAGGACCAGCGCGCGCGGATCGACCCCCTCGGCCACGAGCTCCATCCCGGGCACGTCGGAGATGTAGAGCTCCGCCCCCTCGACGTAGCGCCGGAGCACGGGGTTGAGCGCGGCGATCGTCTTCTCGGCGAGCGCCATGAAGCCGTCGCGGCTCGGCGCCCAGGGGGGCATGCCGAGCTCGACGTCGAGCTCGCGCGAGCGCAGGAAGGCCTGCGTCGCCCCGCGGACGTCGCCCCGCTCGTCGCGGATGAGCCCGAGGTAGTAGTGGGCCTCGGCGTGCCGCGGATCCTTGAGCGCTGCCTCCTCGATGAGCGCGGCGGCCTTGTCGGCCTGGCCGATCTCGTAGAAGGCGCGACCCACGAGGAACGTGTGGTTCGGGTTGTCGTAGGGGCCCTCGGGGATCCTGGCGGCGACCTGAGCGGCCTCGTCGAGATCGCCCTTGCCGAGGAGCGCGTCGAACTTGAGGAGGAGCGCGTCGATGATCTCCTCATCGACCTCGGCCAGATCGAGCGCCTGGTCGCACATCTCGATCGCCTGATCGAAATCGCCGAGCGGGTGGATGTACACCTCGGCGGCGTTGAGCATCGCCTCCAGGTAGGTGTCATCGAGGGCGATCGCCTGGCGGTACGCCTCGATGGCCTCCTCGCCTTCGCCCTCGAGGGCCGCGACGAAGCCGAGCAGGTTGTGAGCCTCCGGCGAGTTCGGATCGAGCTCGATCGCCCGTCGGGCCGACGCCTCTGCTCCGCGCGTGTCGCCGCGCTGGACAAGATCCCACCCGCGATCGAGGTGCGCCGAGAACTGGTCCATGGCGGCTCCACAAGTGTGCGAAGGGGGCTCCAGAGTCAAGAGGGAGCCCTGTCAAAGCGACCGTTCAAGCTGTTCTGAGAACGACCTACCCGGATTTCCAGCGACGAGCCCGGCGCTCGCTGGGTGGCAGGCGGCCGGTCGTCCGGGCGAGGCGAGGGACCGCCGCCGCTCACTCGTGGCCCGCTCACTCGTGGCGAGGGATCGCCGCCGCTCACTCGTGGCCCGCTCACTCGTGGATGGACACGAGCGTCCCGCGGTTCTCCGGCGTCGCCCAGACCCCGTGCCAGCCGCGAGGCAGGCTGGGCTCGCTCCAGAAGAAGACCTTCTTCGCGTCGAGCGGCGAGAGGTTCACGCAGCCGTGGCTCATCTCCCGGCCGAAGTTGGAGTGCCAGAAGGCGCCGTGGAACGCGTACGACCCGTCGTAGTACGCGACGAACGGCACGTCCTCGATGCTGTACGGCAGGTCGCCCGCGACCGTCCCGTCGCCGTCCATCGTGGTCGCGATGTGCTTCTCGCGGATGCGGAACACCCCCGTGAGCGTCGGGTGGTCCTTCTTCTTGTCCTTCGAGCGCCTCCCCGGGGAGATGAGCGCCGCGAAGACGGGCCTGTCGCCCTCGACCGCGATCAGCGTCTTGCGCGACACGTTCACGTCGATCCACTTCTCACCCGGCGCGAGGTCGGGCGGCGGGGCGCCGAGCTCGGTGTACGTCCCGTCGGCGCCCTTCATCCACCAGCCCTCGGTGGTCTTCCGGTAGACGACCGACCTGTGCTTGTGGGACTCCCCCGTGAGGCCGAACGCCGCGAAGCGCTCCAGCGAGCCGGCCACGGAGACCGACTTCATCTCGTCGTCGAACTGATACTTGCTCGCCGACTTCGCGAGGATGAAGCCGACCGACTTCGCGCCCTCGGGGAAGTCGATGCCCTGCGAGGACGGCGGCTTGATGACGTACATGCGGTCGCTCGGCGCGACGAGCCCCGCGGTCGTCTTGTACCAGCTGCGGCCGTTCCAGCCGAAGGTCTTGTCGACCGCGACGAAGAAGCCCTTCACCATCCGCTTCGCGACCGTCGAGTCGGCGTCCTTGTCGAGATCGGCGAGCGTGACGTTGAGCGGCCTGCCCTTGTCGTCGACGTTCTCCCACCACGGCTTCTCGGGCTCCTCCTCGACCGGCGCCGGGGCGATGCCGAGCGACGCGGCCGCGGCGACGGCTGCCGCCTTGTCCCCCGTCGCAGAGGCCTCCGAGGTGACCGCGGCCACGGGGGTCGCGCCCGCCTCGGGGGGGCTCGCCGAGGGGCGAGCGGCGGCGGCTGCGGCCGCGGCGGCGACCTCCTTCTCGGTCTCCTCGTAGAGCTCCTCGGCGCGCTGCTTCTCCTCTTCCTTCTTCTTGCGCTTCGATGACTCGAGGTACGGCTCGTAGCGCGTCATCTCGTCCTTCGAGGGGACGGAGCGGTAGAGCGGCGTGCCGTGCGTCGTGTTGAACGCGTACTTGTACGGGAGGACCTCCTCGAGGTTCGGCGGCGTGATGCCGAGGCGGACCTGCGGGTTCGACAGATCGGTCGTGGCCGACCTCCCGCAGACGTAGCCGCCGTCGAGGAGGCGGTACCAGCCCTTGGCGCAGCTCCCGCCCTTGATCGGCTTCGGATCGACAGGCACCTTGCTGCCGAGCCGGATGTAGCCGAGCCGCTGCTTGGAGAACTCCATCGTCGGGTAGACCGACGCCTGCGGCACGATCGAGCCGAGCAGCGGCCCCGTGTAGGGCTTGTCGGGCGCGGGCGGCTCCGGGGCCGCCGAGGGCTCGGCGCTCGGGCTCGGGGCCTCGGCGGACGCGTGCGCGCGGGCGGCGGACGTGGGCGACGGGCGGGGGAGGGACGACGTTCGCTCGGGCGGCGACTTGCCTTCGGTGGAGGGGCCCGGAGGCGCCTCGCCCTGGCAGCCGCTCGCCCACCACACCGCCGTGCCGGCGAAGGCCGCCGCGGCGATGAACCCGAGCGCGCTCGAGACGAACGAGGTTCGCCCTGCGCCGCCCCCGGAGCGACCGGGGTCCGGCGCAGGTTGCGGCTTCCGCGCGCCGCCGGTGCGGACGTTGCCGCTGCCGTGCGATCGTGCGGGGTCGTTCTGCCCGCGGGGTCGGGGCGCCTGAGAGCGGTTCATCGCATTCACAGCGTTGGGCGAGGACTGGCCTTCCCGGTCCTCGCGGTCTGGTGATCGACCCGTAGGGTCGGGTCGGCTCGGCGGTCTTAGTACCTGGTCACTCACGTGTCGATCCACTTCTCTGCGGAGCGCGCGTCCCTCGGTTCACCGCGGCGGGCGCCGGGGCAGGCGGCATCGCATGACCGTCGTCAGAGCGAACGACATGCCACGCAGCCGCGACGCGCGGCGCGCGCGCGGGCGGCGCGCCGTCCGCAGCGCGGATGCCGTTCGAGCGGCTGCTGCTAGGGTACCGCCGTGGCGGAACGGACCCCGGGGCGTGGCTTGAACAACACGACTGCGGCCCGGCGCGCGGGCCTGGGCACCGGGGTCATCCCGCTCGTCCGCGCCGCATCGAGGCGCGCGCTGGCGACCGCGGCGGCCGTCGCGTTGCTCCTGCACCTGCCCCTGCTCCCGACCCCGCTGTTCTCGTGGCTCGAGGCCATGTTCGCGCTACGGGGCGAGCTGACCGACTACGACGCCGGCGAGACGATCGTCCCGATCGACCTCGACCTGCTCGCGGACGACCCCAGCGCGGTCGCCGCGGCGCCCTCCGCGACCGGCGGCGAGGCGACGCCCGGCGGGGCGGGCGCCGCGGCGAGCGCGACGCCGCCGCCCGCGCCATCTCCTCCCGCGGCGTCGGCCAGCGCCGCGCCCGAGGCGCCGGACGCCGGCGCGCCCGAGCCGCCGCGCCGCCGGCCGCCGGGCGACGCGGGCCCGGACGCGGCGGGGGATGGGGGCACGGGCGACGACAGCGATCAACCGAACCTGCGCACCCCGCTGAGCGTCGCAGGCGCGCCGGGCAAGCTCGCGTCGAAGGACCCGAACGTGCAGGTGCTCATCGCCGGCGACCGGCTGCGCAGCCACGAGCTCGGCGATTGGTTCGGCCGGATCCTGACGACCATCCCCCAGTGGCAGTCCTTCTTTCAGGACACCACCATCGACCCGATCCGGGACATCGACCACCTCCTCATTGCCGGGCCGCAGCTCCGCGACTCCAGCAAGGTCGTCGCCGTCATGGACTACCGGGCGCCCGAGGCGGCCATGCGCGCGGCCGTCGACGTCGTCGTCCAGCGATCGAACGGGTCGTGGATCGAGGACGCCCCCGTCCCCGCCGCCCGGGCCACCGCCGACCGCAGCGAGCGCATCTTCGCGATGGTCCCGAACCGGCGGCTGCTCGTGGTCCTTCCTGCTGAAGAAGAAGATCAATTATCCAAGTTGAAGTCCATGAAAGGCTTCAATAAATCGTCGACGGCGGGCATCGTTATCTCGATGCTCACGCCGGCGAACGCCTTCCGCGGGGTCCAGGCGCTGCCGCGCAGCATCGCGTGGATGCGGCTCACCGTCACGCCGACCCGGGACGGGGGCGCCGACCTGGCCCTCACGGCGGGCGACGAATCCCCTGAAGATGCGCTGGCTCACGCGCAGGACCTCACGAGGACCTTGAACGCGATCCGGAGCATCAACCTGGGGATCACGAAGATCGACGTGGTGGATGAGGTCACCTTCAACACCGACGGGAAGGTCATCTGGTCGAAGCTCCACGTCACGAACCGGCAGCTCAAGCTGATCATGGGCTTCGTGGAGCAGGCGCTGCGGGACCAGGCCGCAGCGCGGAGGAAGTAGCGCGCGGGCCGCGGAATGAGGCGGCGCGCGGGGCGGAGCGCCGGCCGCGGCGCCGGGGCCGCGCGGAACACTAGCCAAAGGGGCGGCGTTCAGTTAATCCGACCAGCCCGCGCCGATGACGCCCGAACACTCTCCGCACGCCGCGCTCGATGAGCTTGCCGGACACCCCCATGGCGACGACCTCGCACGGGTCGTCCACACGGCGGCCTTTGCCGCCGCGGACGAGCGGCGGACCACCCTGGAGGGCGGCCTCGCGGAGCTCGTGGACCGCGCGGGCCTGTCGGTCGCCGACGCGGAAACCCGGTTCGGCAACGTGATCCGGGCGCTCGAGCGCGGCACCAGCGAGGGCGCGGGGAGCGCCACCCGGGTGCTCCTCGCCACGCTGCTCGCCCGCGGGGTCGCTCTCTCGCCGCCCGAGGGGCCGGAGGCGGAGGGGCGCGTCGCCGAAGCGCTTGTCTGGCTGGCGACGTACACCTCGGTCGACGCGCTGACCGCCCTGGACGCCGCGCTGGGCGAGCGCGCCGCGGGGCTCTGGCGGGCGGTCGCCGCGCTGGTGCGGCGCGCCGACCAGGGCGCGCTGCCGCAGCTCGGCCGGGCGGGCGCGCTGATCGCCGCGGCCGCGCTGCGGGGGAGCGCCTCGCCGGACGCGCGCGCCGAGGCCACGGCGCTGGTGGACGAGGTGCGCGATCCGATCGTGCGCTCGCTGCTGCGCGACGCGGTGTCGCCCGGGAGACGGCCGAGCCGCGCGCCGGGCACCTCGGCCGCAGACGGCGAGGCCGCGCTGGGCGGCGCCGGGGCGACCGGGGACGAGGGCTGGGCGGCCGGCGGGCCGGATGCCGACGGCCGGGCGCCGGGGCGGCTCGCGGGCGAGCTGTCGCCGCCGCCGCGCGGGCCGGTGGCGCTCGTGCTGCTGGCCGCGACCGGGATCCTGCTGGTGGCGCACGTCGCCCGGCTCGCCGGGCGGCTCCTCCTGCGGTACCGACGGCCCGCCTCGGTGGAGATCGGCCCGAGAGGCGTGACCGTCCGCAGCCGGACCGAGCTGTTCGGCCGGACGCTGCGGGAGCAGGAGACGTACATCCCGGTCGAGGCGCTCCTCCGCGCGACGCGCGAGGTGCGCTACCCGCGGCTCGGCCTCTACGCGGGGCTCGTCGCGCTGGGGCTGGGGACATACCTCGGCGTCTCGCTGCTCGTCGACGGCGCGCGGGCGGGGTCGCCCGAGCTGCTCGGCATGGGCGCGCTCGTCTTCGCCATCGGCGCGGCGCTCGATTTCGGGCTGTCCCACGCGGAGACGGCGACCCGCGGCCGCTGCCGTGTGGTCCTCGTCCCGCGGAAGGGGCCGGAGATCGCGCTCGCGGGGATCGAGCGCGCCGCCGCGGATCTCGCGCTGAGCCGGCTGCCGCGCGCCTGAAACTTGGCCGGATCGCGCCGCCTTCGCTAGGCCGATCGGGCGAGGTGATGGCGATGCGCTCGAAGACCGAGGCGATGACGGGGCTCAGGCGGATGCTGCACGACATGCTGACCGCGCGGGAGGGCGGGGAGAGCGCTCCCCGCCTGGCGCGCACGAAGGGCTACGTGGACGGCGCCATGCGCGAGCTGCTCGACAGCGGGCAAGCGACCCGGCAGGAGCTCCTGGAGCTCGTGGCCGCCGAGCGCGCGCGCGTGAGCGGCCCGGCGACGGCGGAGCTCCGCTCGGCGTCCGTGTGAGCACGTGACGGCGCCGCTGCGCGGCTCACTGCGGCGCGCAGCTCGTGTTCGTGGCGAAGTCCCAGCATGCGCCGGTCACCCCGGGCGCGCCGGCGTTGACCTCCGCGCCGCTGAACCCGGGGGGACCGCCGTCTCCGGCCGGGCCTCCCTCGAACGGCATCTCGGCGGGCGCGGAGGTCGGCGTGACCTTGTAGGCGATGCTCACCGCGTGGCCGCCTCGGCCGCCGCCGCCGGGGCCGCCGTCGCCGCCCGCGCCGCCGGGGCCACCGTCGCAGCCCTTCCGGGCGCCCGGGCCCGTATCGGCATCGACGGAGCCGCCCGCAGCGCCGTTGCCGCCGTTGCCGCCGCGCTTTCCGTCGCCTCCGGTCCCTCCGTGGCCCGCTGCGCCGACCGCGATGTTCACCTCGGTCAACACCAGCCGGGTCCCGAGGCTGAGGATCCCGAGGCTCGACCCGCCGGCCTTGCCGCCGCCCCCTCCTTTCCCCCCGCAGCCTCCGGCCCCGCCCCCGCCGCCGCTGGCGCCCACGCCGTCGTCGTACCTACCTTCGCCGGCCGCGCAGAACTGCCCCGCCTTCGCGCCGCCGCCGCCCCCTCCACCTTGGCCGCGCGCCCCGCTCGTGCCGCTTCTGCCGTCGCCCCCGCTGACGCTGGCGAGCGTCAGCAGGGTGTCGCTGCCACGGTCGCCGGTCTGGCCATGGGCGCCCGGCGCGCCTTCTTCGCCGCGCGTGCAGTTGTTCAGCGCATCCGGCTGTCCGTATCCGATGCCGCCGAGGCCGGCCCTCGCGGGGTCCTCTCCCGGTAGCGGCGTGCCGTCCGTGCCGTTCTGCCCGCGCCCCTCGTCTTCCGCGGTCTTTCCACCGAGCCCCCCGATGCCGCCGCGTGTCTCGCCATCATCGCAGCTCGTCACGCCGGGCACGCCGCCGTAGACGGTTCCGACGCACGTATCCGAGACGTCATCCGGCGCGCTCACGCCGTCCTGCGCCACCGCCGGCGTCTCGCCCCTCGCGCCATCCATCCCGTCGCCCGCGATCACGTCGACGCGCACGAGCTCCGCCTCGATGTCCGCGACCGCCACGCCGATCGACGAGCCGCCCGGCTCGGTCGCGTCGGCCGCGCGGATCGCGAAGCTCTGCAGCTTCACCCCGCTCGCGTCCTCCGCCAGCGTGAGCGCCACCTTGTCCGCGGGGCCCTCGATCGCGCTCCGCGCCTGATCGCTCCACGTCCAGCCCGCGGTGCAGTCGAACCCGCCGATCACCTCGACGGCCGCCTTGATCGTGACGCTCTCCTCGAACGCCTCGCTCGAGCACGCCAGCACCCGCTTGCCGTTCGCGTTCGCGATCGCCTCCGCGAGCGACGCGTACGGCCTCCCCTTCGTCCCGTCCCCTCCGGACGCCGCGCCCGCGCGCGCGAACACAGCGCACTGGTCCGTCACCGTGCTCGCATTCTGGGTCGGATCCGCGTCGCAGGTGGGCTCGGGCGTGTCGGTGCCGCCGGTCCCGGCGGGGGGGCAGTACCTGGAGTCGTCCTCGCAGTCCTCCGAGTAAGACAGCGGCCAGCATCCGGCGAGCTGCAACGCCACGGCCGCCGACGCGGCGGGGAGCATCCACAAGGAGAAGGGAATGCCGGCCCTCCGCCAGCGCGCGGCGCGCCGCGCCGGCGCGCCGACCCTGTCCTGCGCTCCGCCGGAGGGGAGAGGGGATGCGTTGCTCACCGCCTTGCTGCTCGTCCGTTCCGTCGCTCTCATCGTCTCAAGCCTTTCCTGTGACGCTTCGCTCTGCCTGCACATCGTTGCAGAAGACGCACCGCGCCCTGGTCGCGCCGACCGAAGCATACTCAGTCGGCGGATCGCCGGATCAAGGGCGATCGGCCGACGGAGCGCTCGCGGCGGGCTCCGCGCGCGGCGCCCCGCGCCCTCGCGGGACAGCGCGGCAACCCGGGCGGGCGCCTCACGGGGCGACGAGCGCCACGTCGCCCTTCGTGGTCTGGCCGCCGACGCGCCACCAGTTCGCGATGAGCAGCTGCCCGTCCACCTCGACGATCCGCGAGAACGCGCCCGCGAACCCCTCCTGCTCGATCTCCTGCACGAGCCAGCTGTGGCCGTCGCCGCTCTTCGTCCCGATCGCGAGCCTCAGGGTCCCGCTCGTCGCGTCCTGGTAGCTGATGCGCACCTCCCCGGCCGCCGTCACGAACACGCTCGCGTCGTCGCCGACGAGGTGCTGCCCGTCCTCGAAGGGGACGCCCTCGATCCCGAGCCCGTCGTCCGCCACCTCGGGCGGCTCGACGTCCGCGCCGCCCTTCACCCGCGCGTACCGCAGCCCCTCCGAGCGGCCGTCCGCGTAGGCGAGGTGCCAGTCCCCGGCGCGATCGATGAACAGCGACGCCCCCATGCCCACGTCGCCCGTGTCGGTCCCGTCGGGCGCCGCGCCGTCCACGATCCGGGTCTCCCACGCCCCCGTCGATCGCGACGCGATCACCACGTCGCCTTGGATGCGATCGTAGAACGCCAGGCCGAACCCGCCCGCGTTGTCCGGCGCCATCGCGATGTAGTCGCCGATCGCCTCGGGGTACGTGTCGGTCCGGTTCCCGTCGGAGATCGCGGCGCACGCCGGCGAGCCGCCCTCGTCGATGCACACCTGCCCCGAGGGGCACGCCGGCGCGCAGTCGCCGCTCGCGAGCGGCTTCACGCAGCGCCCCGTGGCCCGGATGCACTTCGTCCCCTCGTCGCAGAGGAACTCCCGGCACGGCGTCGCCTCGTCCGTCGCCACGTCCTCGAACCGCCACGCGCCCTCCCCGGGCGTGGCGCTCTCCCCGGTCGCGAGCCGGACGCTCGACGTGACCGCGCCGTCCTCGCCAGGCTCCATCGCGAGGTAGGCGATGACGGGCAGCCCCTTCACGAAGAGGAGCTTCGCGTAGCGGCCGATGTCGCTGTTCGGCGCCTGCTGCACGGAGCTCACGGCCCACGTGTCGCCCTGCCTCTGCGCGAGCTTCAGCCCGCGGTGGGTCCGGTCGTGGTAGGCCACCGCCGGCTCGCCGTCCGGACCTATCGCGATCGAGGTCCAGAGGCCGACGTCGTCGCCCGGATCCGTCTGGCCTCCGCGGAACCCGCTCGCGTCGAACCTGGCCGGGTCGACCGGAGGCTCCGCGGGCACGCCGTCGATCGCTTCCCACGCGACCGACTCGCCGTCCCACGTGCCGACCACGAGGTCGCCCCACTGGAACGCGTTGTGCCAGTCGGCCTCCGCGTATCCGGCGACCCAGACCGTGCGCTTGTCGGCGGCGACCGCGACCGACGTGTAGGCCCCGATGAGCCCGTGCTCCAGCGTCATGCAGCCGGGCGCGACGCACCCCGGGTCCTCCACGACCGGCTCATCGCTGCACGAGCAGCCCGCGTGCGAGCCGAGGAGCGCGGTGACGGCGACGCCGGCCAGCGCGCCGCGCACGCCCCGCACGCCCCGCCGGGCGCGCGACGGCGCATCGCCCCGGGCAGGCGCGGCGCGTCGGGAGCCGCCGCGCCGCGCGAGCCGCACGGCCGCCGCGGCGGCCGCGAGGCCGAGCCAGAGGCCGCCCGACGGGCCCTCGCCCGGGCCGCCGGCCACGACGCAGCCGCAGCCGGCCGATGGGTCGATGGGGACGCGGCCGCGGAGGATCGCCTGCCGCGCCGCGCCGAGGTTCCCCTCCTCGTCCACGGCCTCGACCTCGATGTCGGCGGCGTCTCCGACGTCAACGGACCGCATCTCCGCCGCCGTCGACCAAGGCGACCACGCCCCGCCGTCGAGCCGCACGCGCACCTTCGCGCGCTCGGCGTCCGACACCCGGTCGCGCACCTCGAGCGGCACCCAGCCGTCCACCGCCGCGCCGACCGAGATGACCGGCGGATCGACGTCGACCACCATCTCCACGGTCGCCGGCGTGGGATCGAGCGATAGCGGGTCGCCCGCGATCCGCGATCGCACCGAGATCACGTGACGCCCCGGGAGCCGCAGCCAGTCGTCGCGCAGGTCGACGATGCGCTCGCGCGTGAACGGGCGCCACACGCCGCTGTCGACACGGTACGAGTACTCGACGACCCGGGTGCCGTCGTCGAGCGGCGAGCCCATGACGAGCCGGGCCGTGGGCCCGTTGTCGCGGGTCATCGTCGGCAGGCGGAGCCCCTCGGCCCGCACCTCCTTGCGGCTCAGCTCGGCCTGCGTCTCGCTCCGCATCGAGCGCTGCTGCGCCGCGGTGCCGAACGACGCGAAGATGCCAAGGTAGTTGTCCTGACCCTTCGTGAGCTTCCGCAGGCCGGGGGAGCCCGCCCCCTCGGCCGACTCCGGGACGACCAGGGAGAGCCCGAGCCCCGCGAGCGGCCCGTCGAGGTCGATCGCCGGGAGGCCGCTGCCGATCAGCTGTCCGACCTGACTGCCGATGAGGCTGCCGAGCGCGTCCGCGATCGACTCGGGGTTTTCCCGGAGCAGCCCGCTGTTCGTCACCTCGCCGTTCGTGACCCCGAGCGTCTCGATCACCGGCGTCAGCCCCTCGGGGGTGACCGCGAGGTTCATGGGCACATCGAGATCGAACGTCGCCGTCATGAACCGGATGAACCGGTCGAGCGACCAGATGTAGAAATCGAAGCTCGCCCGGTCGAGCCGGATGCGGATCAGCGGATCGTCGCTGGCGTTCGTGCCATTCCCGAAGGTGAGCCGCGGCGGGGCCTGCGGGCGGATGACGAGCGCGACCTGCTGCGACTCGCGCTGCAGCGCGAGGTCCTTCGACGACGAGGCCAGCAGCCCCAGCGTGCCGGAGTTAAGGAGAGGCACCGTCTCCGTGGAGATCCCGAGGCAGAGCAGTCCACTGTTGTAGAGACCGTTCATGGCGTAATTCGCGAAGCGCTCGGAGATCGCGAGACCGATGTGTGGGCCGGAGAGGTCGGCGGGCCAACCGGAGAGGGTGTTTGCGACGAGCTCATCGGGAATCGGGATGCCCGCTGGCAGCTTGATGTCCGACAGCGGCACACATTTCGATGTCGGCAGCGGCTCGGCGCCGCCGTAGAGGCCGAGGGTGACCCCGTTGCCGACGGGGTTGAGGTCGCCCCACGCGAGATCGGAGCCGTCGTCGCGCTCGCTCATGCCGCCGCCGGCGAGCAGGAGGTCGAACCCGCCCTGGGTGCCGGGGGAGATGCCCGCGAGCAGCCGGCCGAGGTCGAGGTGCCCCTCGACGCCGAGCAGGATCGAGGCGCACTCGTCGGTCGCCTGCGTGCCGTAGCGACAGACGCCGCCGATGTCGTTCGTTCCGTCCGGGCAGGCCGGATCCAGCGCCGGATCGGCCTTCTGACAGAGCTGCTGATCGAGCTGGGCCTTCAGCGTGTTGGACATCGATCCCATGAAGCTCGTGATGATCGGCTTCACGAAATCCAGGGCATCGCCGACCCACGTGCCCCCGCAGTCGAGGTGCAGGCTCGACTCCAGCTGATCTTCGTCGATCGAGAGCCGGACGACCTTGACGCGCGAGTAGCCTTGCCTCGAGTGCTGCGGGTTGACGTCGATCTCGATCGAGAGATCGACCTCGACATCGATGTTCGTGAAGGTCTGCTCGTCGGGCGGGCACGCGCCGTTGCCGTTGAGGGTGACGTACTGGGTGCTCTCTCCGAGGATGCCGCCGTCCAGAAAGATGGGCAGGCTCTGCATTCGCACTGGCAGAGGCCCTCGGATGACCAGGTTGTGCGGCGCCTTGGGCTGGATCTGCAGCGCCGCGCGCCCCACGTCGATCTCGGCCGTGCAGGCCGGGGGCGTCGCCGCCGCATCGGCCCCGCCGGGACAGAGCGTGTAATCGATGATGCCACCGAGAACGGAGCCCGGGGTCCGGGGGACGGAGAACGTGATCACGCCGCTGTCCCCGCCGCCGAGCAGCGCGCGCCCGAGGACACCCAGGTTCTGCTCGAGGAACTCGATGCCCGACTGCGTGAGCCGCGCCGAGCCGGCGTTCTCGACGCGGTCCGCGGGCTTGAAGCCGGCGGGGAGGGGGGTCATTCCACAGCCGGAGCACCCGCCGCCCGAAGCGGCACATCCGGCGATGACAAGGAGCACAAGGATGGAGGAGAAGTGCTTGATGACGCGGGGCATAAGGAACCCTCCGAGGAGCGCGACCCGCAGCGCCGAGCCCGCTGAACGCGGGCATCAGGACGCCACGACAGAGCGTACGCTCCCCGGAGAGCCGCCCGCAAGCGCTACTGGGGGCAGAGACCGTTGATCTTGACGGCGCTCGCCGCGTACTCGCCGCCGAGCGCATAGGCGTCTGCGCAGTCGTCCGTCGCAGGCGAGTTCGTCGCGCTGCACCAGTCGCCCTTCAGCACGATCTGGTCGTTCTCGTCGCGCTTGCAGGTATTGGGCTCCTCACCGGTCCCGTATTTTACGATATCGCCCGAGAGCACGACACAGAGGCTCTGTTCGACAGTGTCGACGATCACCCGGTCGACCTCCTCCAGCGTGATGAAGGCGGCGAGCTTGCCGCCGTTGATGAACGCCGGCGGATCGCCGTCCTGGCCGGGAAGGCAGGCGTTCTGCGGATCGAGCCCCTTGACGTTGTACCGGCCGATACAATTGTTGTCCGCCGACACCTTCGCGTCGGTGAGCCGCACCTGGTGCAGGGGTAGGATGATCGGCTCCGGGCTCGTTGCCAGGAAGATCGGGACGTTGAGCGTCTCGGCCTCCCCGCTCCACGCGCCGTCGCTCAGGGGGGCGTCGATCTCCGTCGGCGCGATCTCGAACTCGCCGGCGGTCATGTTGGCGAAGCAGTAGCCCTCGCGCGGGTCCTCCGTGGGCATCGCGCCGCCGGTGCGCAGCTTGCCGGTCGTCGTGTCGAACTCGAGCAGCCAGGAGAAGGTGCCCGTGCCGTTCAGATTGCACTGGGGCAGATTCATCGTCAGGCCCTGGGTGACGAGGCCGGCGACATAGCCACTCGCGAGCACGTCGGGCTTCGTGATCGTGAGCTGCGCCATGCGCAGCCCGAGCGTGGTCGCGCCTTGATTGTCGTGGACGGCGACGCAGTCCGAGGTGACCGCCGTGCAGACCGGATGTTTCAGCGAGCAGTCGCGCTCGGCCCCGCCGCTGGTCGCCCCCGGAGAATTCGAGCTCGTCCCGCCGGCGTCATCGCCCCCGCAGCCCGCCATCGCGGCCGCGCCCGTCAGCGCGGACACACCTAGTACGTAAACTACCTTCAGAAACCGCATCTCTTGCCTCCTCTGGAGTCAAAGATGCGGAGTATAGGCGACCGCAATGCGATGACCACGCGGGAGCGGTGACGCCGCACCGCGTCGCCACCGCTTCATGGCCGTTGATCTCCGAAGCGGCGATGCCTGACGGCGCGCGCCGTGACGCGCGCGCCGTGACGCCTAGCGGCGCTCGTAGCGATCGCCGAGGCGGTCGCCGACGGGGAGCGCGCGCAGGAGGCGAATCATGGTCCACACGGTGCCAGCCAGCTTGCGCAGCTTCGAGGTGCCGACGCGCTCGTTGTACTCGATGGGCATCTCCACCACGCGATAGCCGCACTTGGCCGGGAAGAGCAGCGTGTCGATGGGCAGCGCGTCCCCCTCGCCGTCGAAGTCGAACGCGCGAATCACCGAGCACCGGTAAGCGCGCATGCCGCTGTGGACGTCCGAGGTGGGAATGCCGTGCATCGCGTGCGCCATGGCGGCGAAGGCGCGGTTGGCGAGGTAGTTCGGGACCGGCATGGCCGCGGGCCTCGTGCGGGTGCGGGCGCAGTTCACCACGTCGGCGCCCTCCTCCTCGACGAGCCGCCGGAGCACCGGGATGTTCTCGGCAGGATAGGTGAAGTCGCAATCGAGGTAGATGAGCAGCTCGCTCCGGGCAGCGGCGCTGTACATGAGGAGCTCCATCGCCGGGCCGTGGCCGCGGGGCGGCACCTGGCGGAGCACGCGCGCGCCGAGGCCGGCCGCGATCTCGGCGGTCCTGTCCCGCGTGGAGCTGTCGACGCACAGGATCTCCGCGTCGGGCGCGGCCTTCCTGATCTCGCCGATCATGGCGCCGACGCTCTCCTCTTCATCCATCGTGAGCATGCCGACGGTGAGCCGCATCCGGCGGGGGCGCGGCGGCTTCCTGGCGACGATCACGTGCTGGAACGCGAGGAGGCCGGGCGCGCGGTCGGCCACGACGTCCTCCAGCGGGCGGACGAGCGCCTGGTAGGCCTTGTAGGGGAGCGAGCGGGCGAGATCGGCCGGGTCTTCGCCGGCGCCGAGGCCGCTCAGGATGAGCCCCTTGGCGGCGCGGACGAGCATCGGGTTCTGCTCGACGCGGAGCACCTCGAGCCCGGCCCGCTCGACGAGCCGGAGCGCCGACGCGCGCGTGAAGAAGCGGAGGTGCGAGTCGTCGAGGATGCCGCTCGGCGCATAGTCGAACCGACCGGCGAGCAGGCCGAGGCGCACCGGCCACGCCGCGACGTTGGGGAGCGAGACGATGACGTGACCGTCCTCCTCGAGGTGCGGCAGGAAGCGGCAGAGCACCGCGAGCGGGTCGGCGGTGTGCTCGAGGACGTCCGCGAACAGGAGCAGGTCGAAGCGCCGGTCGCCGAGCGCCTCGCGCACGGCGGCGTCGCTCGTGATGTCGGCGGCGAGGACCTCGTCGAGCACCTCCCCGGCGCGCGCGCGCGACCCGGGCGCGATCTCGATCCCGGTCACGCGCGCGCCCGTGCGCTTGACGGCGGCGCCGTTGAGCCCGATCCCGCAGCCGACGTCGAGCACCGTCCGGGGCCGGCCGGCGACGGCGACGAGGGCCCGGTTCACCTCCTCGACCGCGTACTTGCGCCCGGCGTGGGCCTCCTCCGGGGCGTGGAGCGGCGCGCGGCGGCCGGGGTGGTCCTCGTCTCTCAGGTCTCCGGGGGGACGCGGCCCTCGAGCTTCCACTTCTCCTCGCGCGCGGCCGGGCTCGGCGTTCACGCGCGGCTACTTAGCACGCTTCTCCCAGGCGGCGTTGAATTCGCGGATCGTCTCCTCGGTCTTCGGATTGTGGAGCATCTTCCGCAGGATGACCGGCGGCACGGTCACGATGTGCGCGCCGGCGTCGAGCGCCTCGTTCACGTCCATGAGGTGGCGGATCGAGCCGACGATGATCTCGGCGCCCAGCCGCTCGCGCTCGAGCCGCACGCGCGTGCGCTCGATGACCGGGGTCGCGGCGTAGCCCATGTCGCGGATGCGCCCGCTGAAGATCGAGACGTACGCGCCGCCGGCGAGCGCCGCGAGGTACGCCTGGTTGAAGCTCATCACGCACGTGACGTTGGTGCGCACGCCGCGCTTCGCGAGGGCGTGCGTCACCTTGAGGCCGACGTCGCTGAACGGCACCTTGATGCAGATCCGCTCGGGCGCCCACGCGTGGTAGCCGCGGGCCTCCTCGAGCATCGCCGCCTCGGTCTCGCTCGTCAGCTCGACCGACACCGGACCGGCCGACGCCGAGAGCACCTCGCGGATGCGCTGCTCGAGATCGACGCAGCCCGCGTCGCGCGAGAGGATGAGGGGGTTCGTGGTGACGCCCGCGAGCACGCCCCACGAGAACATCTCCTTGATCTCGGCCGGGTTCGAGCTGTCGAGGAAGAACATGCCGTGCTCCTGAGGGCTCGCCCGAGCCCCGGCGGGGTCTAGGCCAGTTTGCCGGGATGGAGAAGCAGAAACCGTCCACGCGGCGCGGCTCGCCGGCCCGTCCCGCCCGCGACGCATGCGTGTTGCCGGTGTGAACAGCGTTGCAGTCGAGGGGAGTCCGCGCTTCAGTTCGGGTAGTCGGGGATCTCCCTCCGACTGAACGTTTCCGCACGGACAGCGCGTCGATGAGCAGCGGACGATCGTCGAGAGACCCGGTGGAGCACAGCCCGCTGCTCGCGTCCTGCTCGCCGGCCGGGCTCTACGTCGCCTCGCTCGATGGCCGCCTCGTCGACTGCAACGAGGTGCTCGCCCGGCTGCTCGGCTACGGCTCGCGGGAGGACGCGCTCGCGGCGGCCGAGCTCGCCCTCGGGGGGTGCGTGGCGGGCGGCGCGAGCGCGAAGCCGCCGCCGGCGAGCGCGATCGAGACCTGCCTCACGCGTCGCGACGGGTCGACCGTCCGGGTGCTGCGGACCGAGGCGCTCACCGAGGGGCGCGGGGAGCGGCTCGTGGTCGGGGCGATCGTCGATCTCTCGTCCTCGCGCTGCACCGAGGAGCGCCGGCGCGAGCTCTCGGAGCAGCTCCGCCAGGCGCAGAAGATGGAGGCGGTGGGGCGGCTCGCGGGCGGGATCGCCCACGATTACAACAACCTGCTCGCGATCATCCTGAACTACACGAGCCTCGTGATGGAGGAGCTCGACGAGCAGAGCCCGGTGCAGAAGGACCTCGCCGAGATCAAGAGCGCCGCGCAGCGGGCGGCGTCGCTCACGCGCCAGCTGCTCACGGTGAGCCGGCGGGGGCTCGCGCAGCCGGTCGTGCTCGATCTGCGGGACGTCGTGCGCGGCATGGAGGGCGCGCTCCGCGCCGTCGTCGGGGGCGGCGTCGATCTCGCGATCGCGCTCGGCCGCTCGGGCTGCCGGGTGCTGGCGGACGCGGGGCAGATCGAGCAGGTGGTCATGAACCTCGCGCTGAACGCGCGCGACGCGATGCAGGACGGCGGCCGGCTGTCGATCGAGGCGCGCGCGGTCCGCGTCGGCGCCGCGGGGAGCCTGCACGACGCGCACCCGGCGATCCCGCCCGGCCGGTACGCGCGCCTCGTGGTGGGCGACACCGGCAGCGGGATGAGCGACGACGTGCGGACGCGCGCCTTCGAGCCGTTCTTCACGACGAAGCCGAGGGGGAAGGGGACCGGCCTCGGGCTCGCCACCGTGTACGGGATCGTCAAGCAGTGGCGGGGCTTCATCGAGCTCGCGTCCCAGCCCGGGGAGGGCACGCGCGTCGAGATCTACCTGCCGCTCTCGGCGCGGGCGGCGGCCTCGCGGCGCGGGCGCGCGCCCCACGCCGCGCCGCGCCGGGGCGAGGGCGGGACGGTGCTCGTCACTGACGACGAGGACGCGGTGGTCACGCTCGCGAGCCGGATCCTCGCGCAGCACGGCTACACCACGCTGACGGCGCGCGGGCCGGGCGAGGCCCTGCGCGTCTGCGAGGCGCAGCGCGGGCGCGTCGACCTCCTGCTCACCGACGTGCTGATGCCCGAGATGTCCGGCGGCGAGCTCGCCGAGCGCCTCGTGAAGCTCAGGCCGGACCTGCGGGTGCTCTTCATGTCCGGCTACACGGGCGACGCGCTCGACGGCCCGCTCGCCGCCCGGCCGGACGCCGCGGTGCTGGGGAAGCCGTTCACGGCCGAGTCGCTCCTCCGCGCCGTCCGCAGGGCGCTCGGGGGGGCCGCGTAGCGCGGCAGGGCCGCGGGGGCCTGCTGCAAGCCGCGCGCGCGGCTCGTCGGCGCTACTACGGCGCCTCGCCCCGCTTGATGCCGTACGCGCGGATCTTCTTGTGGAGGTTCGTGCGCTCGACGCCGAGCAGAACGGCCGCGCGCGAGATGTTCCAGTCGAGGCTGGCCAGCACCTCGACGATGTAGCGGCGCTCGGCCCGATCGCGGAACTCGCGCAGCGTGAGGCGAGGGCGCTCCGGCTCGTGGCGGGCCGCGCCCGCGTGCGGCTCGGCCGCGCCGGGGGCGGGGGGCGCGATCGAGCCCTCCCCGGCGGCCCCCTGTGCGTCGTCCTCGAACGGGTTCTCGTGCGGATCCTCCGGGAGATCCGCGATGGTGACGACATCGCTCGAGAGGATCGCGGCGCGCTCGATCACGTTCTTGAGCTCGCGCACGTTGCCCGGCCAGCTCCGGCGCTCGAGCGCGGCGTAGACCACCGGATCGATCGCCTTCTGCTTCAGGCCGTTCTCGTTGCAGAACGCCGCCATGAACGCGTCGGCGAGCGCTCGCAGATCGTCCATGCGGTCGCGAAGCGCCGGGCTCTTGATCGGGAACACCGCGAGGCGGAAGAAGAGGTCCTCGCGGAAGCGCAGCGAGGCGACCTCGCGCGAGAGGTCCTTGTTCGTCGCGGCGAGCACGCGGACGTCGACGTGCCGGCTGTGCTCGCCGCCGACGCGGCAGATCTCGCCCGACTGAAGCGCGCGCAGCACCTTGGCCTGGGCGGCGAGGTCCATGTCGCCGATCTCGTCGAGGAACAGCGTGCCTCCGTGGGCCTGCTCGAAGAGGCCTCGCTTCGGCCCGCTCGCCCCGGTGAACGCGCCGCGCTCGTGGCCGAAGAGCTCGCTCTCGATGAGCTCGCGCGGGATCGCGGCGCAGTTGACCCGGACGAAGGGCCCCCGCGCCCGCAGCGAGAGCCGGTGGATGGCGCGGCTGATGAGCTCCTTGCCCGTGCCGCTCTCGCCGGTGATGAGCACGCTCGCCTTCGTGGGCGCGACGCGATCAATCTCCTTGAACAGCCGCTGCATCGCGGCGCTCTGGCCGATCATCTCGTAACGCGACTGCACCTGCGCCTTCAGATCCTCGACCTCCCGCGCGAGCCGCGAGTTCTGCAGCGCGTTCTTGACGCCCACGAGGACGCGCTCGCGGTTGAGCGGCTTCTCGAAGAAGTCGCAGGCGCCGAGCTTGACCGCCTTCACCGCGTCGTTGACGGTCGCGTGGCCGCTGATCACGATGACCGGCAGCTCGCGGGTGGCGTCGTCCTGGCGCACGCGCTGGAGGAGATCGAGGCCGTTCATGCCGGGCAGGAGCAGGTCCACCAGGGCGAGGTCGACGGGGCTGTCGCCGTGCGCGAGCAGCTCCAGCGCCGCCTCGGCGCTCGGGGCCTCGGCGACCCTGTAGCCCTCGCCCTGCAGCACGAGCGCGAGGGTGCGGCGGATGTTGCGCTCGTCGTCCACGATGAGGACCGTGGGCGAGGCGGCGCCTCCCGGGTGCAGCGTCGGGGTGGGGGGCGCTGGAGGGGAAGCGGGCATGGGCCGACCATACCCCAGCTCACCCGTGCGCCACGACGCGGGAGCAGGGGCGCGGAGGCGCGGCCCGCGGCGGAAGCCCTGGCGCGCCGGCGCCGGATTGGGTACGAGGCGTGCCCGATGAGACCTTCCGCCGCTGTCCTCGCCCTTGCCGGGTGCCTCGCTGCCCTGGGCGGGCTCGTGGGCTGCGACTTCGAATTCAACGACGGCCGCACCGCCACCCTCACGTATACCGAGGACGCGCGCGCCGCGTACAACGAGGCGATGGCCGCCTTCGAGGCCAAGGACTGGGAGGACGCGCGCGCCCTCTTCTCCGAGGTGAAGCGGCGCTTCGCGTACAGCCGCTACGCCCGGCTCGCCGATCTCCGGATCGCCGACCTCGAGTTCGAGCAGGGCAAGTACCCCGAGGCGATCTCGGCGTACCGCGCGTTCATCCAGGAGCACCGGACGGATCGGAACGTCGAGTACGCGAAGTACCGGATGGCCAAGGCGCTCTACCTGGACATCGACGACACGGTCTTCCTGCCGCCGGCCGAGGAGCGCGACCAGGCGACCACGATCGAGGCCCACAGGGAGATCCGCACGTTCCTCCGGCAGTTCCCGCGCAGCCGTTACCGCGAGGACGCGGCCTACATGCTCGAGGTCGTGACGGGGCGGCTCGTGCGCCACGAGCTCTACGTGGCGCGCTACTACCTCAAGGAGGACGTGTTCGACGCGGCCCTCGCGCGGATCGACTACGCGCTGCGGACCTTCCCGGGCTCCGGGCTCGACCCGGAGGCGCTCGTCCTCAAGGGCGAGACGCTCCTCAAGATGAAGAAGCCGGACGAGGCGCGCGCCGTGTTCGAGTCGGTCATCCGGGACTGGGGCGGCCCGTTCGCCGTGACCGCGCGGCGCTTCCTCGACGAGATGGGCCCCGGCGGGCAGCGCCGCGCGCCCGCCAAGGCGGCGTCGGCCCCGGCCCGCTCGGGGCCGCGGCTGTGACGCAGGCCGTCGGGCGGCCGTCCTCCGGCGCTCGCTACGTGCTGGAGCAGACCGACGCCGGCGACTCGCCGGGCGAGCTCGTCTACCGCGGCCTCGTGCGGCTCCCGGACGCGGACGTCCCGGTCGAGGTGCGGGTCGCCGAGGCGACCGGCGCGGCCACGGCGGCGGTGGACGTCGCTGCCGTCCCGCACGGCGGGCCGCACCCCGAGGAGCTCTCCCGGACCGCGGCGGCCCTCGTCCGGAGCGCGACGAAGTCAGCGGACGCCCACGCGCGGCAGCCCCCGCGGAAGATCGTGCGCTGGCGGGGGTAGGCCGGCGGGGGCAGGGCGGAGCGCGCGCTGCGGCTCGGGCGTCCGGCGCTTTGAACGATCGGCGCGTCTCGCGCCGTCGTCGACCGGCCGGGAGCCATGCTAAAAGCGTCCCCACCATGTCCGAGAAAGTACCGATGACGCCCGAGGGACAAGCGCGGCTCCGCGAAGAGATGCGACGGCTGAAAGAGAGCGACCTGCCGCAGGTCGTCAAGGACATCGGAACGGCCCGGGAGCACGGTGATCTCTCCGAGAACGCCGAGTACCACGCCGCCAAGGAGCGGCAGGGCATGATCGTCGCCCGCATCAGCTACCTCGAGCAGACGCTCTCGCGCGCCGAGGTGATCGATCCCTCCAAGCTGAGCGGGAGCAAGGTCCAGTTCGGTGCCAAGGTCAAGCTCACGAACGTGGACACGGACGAGGAGCAGAGCTTCCGGATCGTCGGGCCCGATGAGGCCGATCTCAAGATTGGGCGCATCTCCATCGCCTCGCCGCTCGCGCGCGCGCTGCTGGGCCATGAGGTCGGTGAGGAGGTCCGCGTGATGATGCCGGCCGGGCCGCGCACCTACGAGATCCTCGAAGTCTCCTACGCATGACCGATCGCAACGGGGCGGCTCCGATGCGCCCGCGGGGCCATGGGGGCTCCGGCCGGCCTCCCGGGGGGTCCGTGCCCCCCGGTCGATCCGCCCACGGGAGCCGGCCTGACACGACCGCCGCCGCGGACGGGCTCGCGGGCGCCGCGCCGGGAGCGCCGGGGCACCGGGCTCCCTCGGCGCCGCGCCTTCAGTCCGGACCGGCGCGCCCGTCCACGCCGGCGCCGGCGCCGAGCCGCGCGACGTTCCCGAGCGGGAGCTCCGACGCTCCTCCGCGCAAGCTGGAGACCGAGATCGGATGGCGCATGGCGGACGCCTACCTCGCGGTCGCGGCGCTCGCGTTCGCCGAGCTCCTGGTCGTCGGGGCGTTGCGGTGGCGTGAGCTCCTCGGGCTCCACGAGCTCGGCCGCGCCGTGCGCGACCTCCTGCCGCTCGCGCTCGCGGCCGCGGCGCCGTGCGCCGCCCTCCTCGGCGCGGTGCTCGAGATCGTCACGCGCTCCGAGCGCACGGGGTTCCGCGCCGCGGCGGCGCTGCTCGCCGGGGCGTTCGGCGGCGCGGTGGCCTTCGGTGTCTCGGCCGGGCGCATGCTCGAGGGCGGCCGGCGCGCGCCCTTCGTCGCGGCGCTTTCGCTCCTCGCCGCCGGCGTGACCTTCGCGGCGGCACCGTCTGTGGCCCGCGCCCTGAAGCGAGCGCGCGCCGCGGCCGCCGGCAGGTGGCTCGTCCTCGCGGCGGCCTGCGCGGTCGTCCTGCTCGAGGTCGCGAACGTGCGCATCCTGCCGCGCCTCTATCTCGCCTTCCACCTCGGGCTCGCGGCGCTCACGCTCGCGGCGGCGACCTTCGCCACGCCGGCGCTGCCCACGCGGGCGGCCCGCCAGGGCGACGGGCGCGAGCGGCGCTCGCCGAGGCTCGTGCGCGCGGCGCTCGCCCTCGTCCTCTTCGCGTTCGGCGCCGCGCTCGCGCCCGGCGCGGCGGATCGGCTCGCGCTCGCGGACAACATCCGGCTGATCTACGCGACGCACGGCCCGCTGCTCGGCCACGTGGTCGAGCTCGCCGCCGTGCTGTCGCCGCCCGAGCCGCTCGACGCCGCGCCGCTCGACGAGCGCGCGAGCGGTCACGCGATCGATCTGCGGGGGCGCGACATCGTGCTGATCAGCATCGACGCCCTGCGCGCCGATCACGTGGGGGCGTACGGCTACGACAGGAAGATCACGCCGAACCTCGATCGCCTCGCGGCCGACGGCGTGCGCTTCGAGGCGGCGTACACGCCGACGCCGCACACGTCGTACGCGGTCTCGTCGCTCATGACGGGCAAGTACATCCGCCCGCTCGTGCTGCAGGGGCTCGGGGACGACTCCGAGACGTTCGCGCAGCACCTCCGCCGCTACGGCTACAAGACGGCGGGCTTCTACCCGCCGGCGGTGTTCTTCATCGACGGCGAGCGCTTCGGCGCGCTGCGCGATCGGGCGCTCGATTTCGAGTACCAGAAGATCGAGTTCGCGAGCGCGCAGCTCAGGCTGGAGCAGGTGCGGAGCTACCTCGCCGGGCTCGGGCCGGAGCAGCGCTCGTTCATGTGGGTGCACCTCTTCGAGCCGCACGAGCCGTACGAGGCGCACCCGGAGCACCCGCTCGGCGACCGCGACATCGACCGCTACGACGCCGAGATCGCCGTGGCGGACGCGGGCGTGGGCGCGATCGTGGACGAGGTCCGCAAGGAGCGGCCGAACGCGGTCGTGATCGTCACGGCCGATCACGGCGAGGAGTTCGGCGAGCACGGCGGGCGCTACCACGGCACGACGGTGTACGAGGAGCAGGCGCGCGTGCCGCTCATCGTGAGCGCGCCCGGCCTGCTCTCGCCCCGCGTGGTGCGGGCGCCGGTGCAGCTCGTCGATCTGCTGCCGACGGTGCTCGCGGGGCTCGGCATCCCGAGGCCCGCGCGCGTGCGCGGCGCCGATCTCGGGCCGCTGCTCGCCTCCGGCGACGCGGCGGCCGAGCAGGGCGAGGCGTCGCCGGGCGGGCCTCCTTCGCTCCCGGGCTTCGCGTTCGCCGAGACCGACACGCAGACGCTGCTCGCCAAGGGCACGCTGCGGCTCGTCTGCGCGCGCAAGATCGGCGCGTGCGCGCTCTACGACGTGGCGACCGATCCGCGCCAGCAGCAGGACATCTCCGCGCTGCGCCCGGCGGAGCTCGGCGCGATGCGATCGGAGCTGCGCGCCGTCGAGGCGTCACACGGGCGCTACGAGGTCCGCGGCCTCCGGAGGGAGGGCAAGGGCTGGCCCGACGCGCTCCGCCGCGGCATGGCGGGCGACGCCGACGCGGTGGTGGAGGTCGCGGCGCTGCTCGACGACGCCGACGTGGCGATCCGCCGCAAGGCGGGCGAGGTGCTCTTCGATCTGCGCCGCTCCGAGGCGGCGCCGTCGCTCCGGCTCGCGCTCGTGCGCGACGAGGACGACGAGGTGCGGCGGTGGGCGGCGCTCACGCTCACGCGGCTCGGCGAGGGCGCGCCGCTCACGCGCGATCTCCTCGTCGATCGCGACCGCAAGTGGCGGCGCCTCGCGGCGCTCGCGCTGGCCGAGGCGGGCGATCGCCGCGGCGACGACGTGCTCGTGGCGTGGCTCAGGCAGGTGGTCCGGGGCCCGGAGCAGGACGGCGGCGCCGACGCGGCCGAGGCGACGTCGTTCGAGCGGACGCGCGAGATCGTCGACGCGCTCGCCAAGATCCGGGTGAAGGCCGCGCTGCCGCCGCTCATCGCGGCGCTCGGCGACGTGCGGCTCCGCCCGTACGCCGCCGCCGCGCTCGCGGCGATCGGCGAGGACGCTGCGCGGCCGGCGCTCGCCGAGCGGCTCAGCCAGGAGCCTTACCAGACCGCGCGCGTCGCGATCGCGGAGGCGCTGGTGAAGCTCGGCGCCGGCCCGGAGCTGTGGACGCCGCTCCTGCGCATGCTCGGCACGCCGGATCCCCTGCCTGGAGGGGTTGGTTTCGCGCTCCGGGCCGACATCCTCGACCTGCTCGGCGGGCCGCGCGAGCGCGATCTCGACCGCCTGCGCCGCTTCGCGAAGAGCGGGGTGGGGCTCGGCGTCGTGATCCCGAAGGCGGGAAACGGCAAGGGCGTGCGCGTCCTCTGCCGCGCGCGGACCGACGACGGCCGCCCCGGCGAGGTGCGGTTCGGCAGCCCCAGGCGCGGCGCGCGCCCGCCGAAGCGGGACGGCGCGTCGCTCGTCCCGGCGAGCGCGCCGGAGCTCGATCCGGAGCGCGCGGTCACGCTCGCGATCCCGCCGGGGAGCGAGCCGACCGAGGCGTTCGCGACGCTGCCGCCCGCGGTGGGCGCGCGGCCGGGCGCTTACGCCGATTTCGTGGTGTACGCGACCCAAAACGTCGAGGTGTCCGCGTGCGCCGTCGTCCCGTTGAGCGACGAGATCCCGCCCCCGCCGCCTGCGCCCTGGTCGCCCGGCGGCGCCCGCGACGCCCGCGATCAGCGAGCGCCGCCGCCGCGCTCGGGGGATGAAGCGCCTGCCGCTCACCGGCCAGATTGACGCCGCAGGCCGCGAGACTAGAGTCCGCCGCGTGTCGGACAAGGACCGAGAGCAGGCCGAAGAGAAATCCGCGGGGAGTGACAAGGACGAAGCCACGCGGAGCGATGGCGACGAGGGCGGGGCTGCGGAGGCGGCCCCGGCGCGGCCACCGCGCGGCGCTCCGGTGAAGGAGGCCGGCGGCGAGGGCGACGACGATGCCGCGCAGCGCATCGCCGATGCGCTTGGCGTCGGCGAGCCGGACGAGGCGCCGCCGGCGGAGGCTGCGGGCGACGCGGCGGTCGAGGCGGCGCCGAACCGCGCGGCCCGTCGCCGCGACGAGGCCACCGTGCGCCGGCGCAAGAAGAAGGCGGCCGGCGACGAGCTGCCCAAGGACAAGAACGCCCGCGCGAAGGAGCTGCTCGCGCGCCGCAAGGAGCAGGCTGCGGGGCGTCGCCCGGTCCAGCTGCTGCCGGGCGAGATGGTCGAGGACGCGCTCAGCCGCATGACGAGCGGCGCCGGCCGGTGGCTCAAGAGCAACTTCCACATCGTCCAGTGGGGCGCGCTGGCGGCGCTGGTCGCGACCGGCGGCGTGCTGTTCTACCTGTCGCGGGCCGAGAAGAAGGACGCCGTGTCGTCGTCGGCGCTCGTGGCGGCCGTCGCTGCGGATCGGGGCAGGGTGGTCGCCGAGGACACGCGCAGCGAGGAGGAGAAGGAGCTCGACGCCACGAGGACCTTCAAGACCGCGGAGGAGCGGTCGGACACCGCGCTCGCCGCGTACAACAAGGTCATCGACGAGCACGGCGGCACCGGTGCGGCGATCCTGGCGAAGCTCGGGCAGGCCGGGGTGTTGCTCGACAAGAAGGACTACGCGCACGCGCTCGACGCGTACAGCGCCGTGGTCTCGTCGCCGCTCGCGGGGGCCGATCCCGACGTGAAGGGGCGCGCCATCGAGGGCATCGCGTTCGCGCGGGAGGGCAAGGGCGATCTCGACGGCGCGCTCGCGTCGTTCAAGGAGCTCGAGGCGATCGACATGAGGGGCTACAAGGAGCTCGCGCTGTACCATCAGGCGCGGATCCAGCTGGCCAAGGGCGACAGCGACAAGGCGAAGGAGCTGCTCAAGAGCGCGCACGAGAAGCTCCAGGCGCCGTCGGCCGAGGGCCGCTCGTTCCAGTTCCTCGAGGCCGTCGTCGAGGAGATGCTGCGCAAGATCGATCCGGCCGCCGTGCCGCCCCGCGCCGCGTTCGGCGGCCCGAAGGGCCAGACGATGACGCCGGAGGAGATCGAGCAGCTGATCCGCCGGGCGCGTGAGAACGCGGAGAAGAAGGCGGGCGATGCGCCGCACTAGTCGCGCCGCGGGCGCTGCGCTCCTCGGGCTGGCCCTCGCGTCGCTCGGCGGCTGCGGCAACCTGGGCGTCGCCGCGGCGCCCGACGCGCCGCTCTGGCTGCACCATCCGGGGAGCGCGCTGGGCATCACGATGCGCCGCGACCTCACGGCCGAGACGCGCAAGGTCGGCGAGGCCTACGAGCGCGGCCGCCCCGAGATCGACGCGGCGCACCGGCGTGTCTTCGTCGGATCGAGCGATCACGGCCTGTACGCGGTGCGCGCCGACACGAGCGACGTCATCTGGCGGTTCGAGACGCTCGGCCCGGTGCAGAGCGAGCCGCTCTACGACGCGGAGTCGGACGCGGTCTACTTCGGCTCGAACGACGGCGCGCTCTACAAGGTGCGCGCCTCGGACGGCCAGCTGCTCTACCGCTTCATGACCAACGCCAAGGTCTCGCGGCGGCCGGTGCTGCGCGACGGCGTGCTCTACGTGACGAACTCGAACGACACGTTGATCGCGCTCGACGCGGCGACGGGCGCGATGCGCTGGCACCAGCACCGGACGCCGGCGTTCGGGATGGAGATCTCCGGGCACGCCGGCCCGGCGCTCGGGCGGGACAAGGTGTACACCGCGTTCTCCGACGGGGTCGTGATGGCCTACGACCTCAAGAACGGGTCCGAGCAGTGGGCGCTCGTCGACCTGGCTGCCGAGGCCGAGCAGAGCGCGGGTGGCCAGACGCCGAAGTACCTCGACACGGACACCACGCCGGTCTTCGGCCAGATCGCCTCGGGCGATGTGGTCTTCGTGGCGGGCTATGCGGGCGGTATCTTCGCGCTCGACGCCGAGAACGGTACCCGGGCCTGGGCGAACGAGGCGGCGGTCGGCGTCACCGAGCTTGTGCTGTGGCATCAGCCTGCGCACCAGCCTCGCAGCGGAGGCGGCCCGATCGTGCCCGAGCGGAAGGTGCTCCTCGCGTCCTCGGGCCTGACCGGCCTGTGGGCCTTGGATCCGGAGGACGGCCGGACGATCTGGCGCCGGGATCTGCCGGACGGTGGCATCTCGGCTCCGGTGCCGTTCGCGGGGGCGCTGCTGGTGACGACCACGCGCTACGGGATCTTCCTGTTCTCACCGCTGGACGGGGCCGTGATCGACGGCATCGAGACCGGCGGCGGCATCGCGATGACGCCGGCGGCCTACGGTCGGCGCGCGTTCGTGCTGACGAACGGCGGCGCGCTGCTCAGCCTCGACGTCGAGACACCGCCGGTTCCGAAGGGCTGATCGTCCGTTCAGCTTCGGGGACGGTGTTCTGAAGCCGGCGCGCTGAGGGCGTCCTGGCGTCGTCGGAAGGGCCTACGGTCGGCGCGGTACGGGGGGCTCCGGGCGGCGCGACGATCTGAGGACGCGCCTCGCGATTCCGGCGCGGCGCCAGCGGGGGGCCGCGCCGGCGAGCAGTGCGACATGTGCCTACTTTGTACGCCAAAGGCGAACTAGGCCCACATATAACGGACTCTGGTTGGGTCCAGGCCAGCGCCGACCGGGGTTGGGTTGCCAAGCCGAGATCGACTCGGGTTGAGATGGCGGGGCGGCGGCGAAGCCGACCCGGGTTGGGCGGCGATGCGGGACGAAGCCGACCCGGGTTGAGGGCGGCGGTGCGAAGCCGACCCGTGCGAAACCGACCCGGGTTGAGGGCGGCGGCGACCGCCGCCGATCCGGCGAAATAGATGCCAACATCATGGAATTACTCGTGAAACCAAGGTCTGGTCCCCCTGCCCCTGGACCGGCCTTGGATCGCATAAGAAACATTATGTCAACTCGCGCCGTCGAGCGTCTAGGCTGAGCTTCGGCCAGAGCCAAACCCGTCCGAGCGAACCCCGTCGGCGAACCTGGGTCGGTCCACGGCGCCGTCGGCAGACCCGCGCCGGTCCACGGCGCCCCCGCCGCCCAGGTCAGCGCCGCCCAGCGGACCCAGCCGGCGGACGCGGACGCACGCTCCGCAACGCGGCGAACCCGGTCGACCGCCGACGCTCCCCGCCGCGCACCTTCCCATCGGGCGCACGCCGCCCCACGGCGGCGCGCCACCGGCCTCCTCCGGCAGGCTCAGCCGTCGGCCAGCGCTTCGCCCTCGTCCTCGTCCTGCGCATCAGCCGCCTTCGGCGCGATGGCCGCCCACAGGACAACCTCGCCGCTTCGCGTCAGCGGCCTCCCGGCGGCCTCCTGCTCGCCCCGCCACGCGCGGACCTTCGCGGGCGCGTCGTCGCCGAGCGGCGCGAAGCCCGCCTTCTTGTAGAAAGCCTGCGCCCAGCTCGCCCTCTCCCAAGATCGCAGCACGATCTGCTCCATGCCGAGCTCTCGCGCCCGCTCCTCCAGCTCCGCGAGCAGCCGCGTGGCGATGCCTCGCCGCTGGTGGTCCGGATGCACCGAGAGCTCCTCCACGTACGCGACCCCGGGCGCCTCGTCGCGCCACGCCAGGTAGCCGGCCACCTCCTCGTCCGCCTCCGCCACGCGCACGTCGTGCTGCCGCGTCAGCGCGATGATGTCGGAGTGCGTCCGCGCCGGGACCTCCGCCGCGTCAACGCCGATCTCGTTGTACATCGCCGTGCAGGCCTGCTCCGTCGCGACAAGCGCCGGCAGCTGGGCCTCCTGCAGTCCTGTCACGCGGATGCGCTTCGGGGCGGTCCGTTCGTCATGCATCCCCCGAGGCTACCGCCATTGCGCGGGATGCCCCACTTCTTGCCGATCCCGCGCGTCGCAGCGCCGCGACGCCTCAGCCGCGCAGCTGGAGCAACCGCGCGATCGTCTCGCCGTCCCCGGGGCTCAGCGGGACGAGGATCCCGAGCGCCGCGCCCCGCGGCGGAGCGTTCCTTCCATCCATCGGGACGAGCCGGAGCTCCCCCGTGCTGGAGATGCCGATCACCGCGATCCGAAGCGCCGGCAGCGGCTCGATCTGCGACGCGGGCAGCCGTGGCGGCGGCGCCTGCCATTCGCCCTCGTAGGGCGGATCGCTCCACGCCGAATCCACCGCCGGCCCCTCGGACGGCCGCGCCTGCAGCGCCCCCGAGGGCGCCGCCGCCAGCGTCATGTCTCCCTGCTGCTCCGCAGAGGCGACGCCCGCATCGTCGTCGTCCGGCTCGGCCTCGGTCCAGTCGGCGCGGTCGTCGGAGGCGTGGGCCCCCACCGGCGCCTCCGCTGAAGCCGCGGCGGACGGCTCGTCGTCGCCCGCCTGCTCCAGGCCGAGCGTCGGCGTCTCCTCGTCCAGGTCCTCGAGCCGGTGCTCCATGAGCACTCGCTGCTCCTGCGCGGTCAGCGGCCGGCGCATGGTGCCCTCGTCATCCGGCCAGAGCCGCGGGCGCCGCTCGGTCGCCTCCTGCGACGAGCTCGCGCCGAGCGGGACCGCCTGCCGCCGCGTCGATGCCACGGCGATGGCCGTCGGCACCGTCTCGCGCTGATCGGGCGGGGGGTCCCCGTCCGCCGGGAGCTGCTCGCCGGTCGCGCTCTGGGGCGCAGCGCCGGACGCGCCCTGCCCCGGCTCCTGGCCCGCGAGCGCGCCCGGGAGCTTGACCGCTGGGACCTCCTCGGTCACCGCCGTTGTCGACGACACCCTCGTGTGGGTCGCCGTGAAGCTGGCGATCGGGCGCGCCTTTGCCGGGACAGCGCGGCCGGCCGCCTCGGTCGCCTGCGGTCCGGCGGCGGGCCGCGTCGGGAGCCCCGGCGCGGGGCCGGCCATGCGCGCGGCCGGCGACAGCTGCGTGGGGGTCACCTCGCGAACGGCCACGAACCTCGCCGGCGCGGGCGCGCGCCCCGGCGCGAGCGGCACCGCGCGGCCCAGCCCTCCGACGGGCTTGGACGCACCGGCGTCGCGGGACGACGCCATCGCCGAGGTCATCGGCCCCGCCGACGCGTCGCCGGCAGGCGCGCGGACCGAGGGCGCCCGCGTCGCGGCGGCCGGCGGCGCGCTCGTGCCCGCGCCGCCGCGCTCGGCCCGGCCTGCCTCCGCGCCCGGCGGCCGCGACGGCGTCGCGTGGGACCCGGCCCCCGACGCGCCCGGCCTGGGCGGCGGCGCGCTCGCCGTGGCAGGAGCCGCGCCGGGCGCCTGGGGAGGCGCGCTCAAGGGCGTCTTCGGCGGCGCGCTCGCGATCGCCGGCGGCGACTCCGTCGCCGTGGCCGAGCCCGGATCCGCGTCGGTCGCCGCGATCTTCTGCGCGACCTCCGCGGCGGCCTTGAAGAGCTCGAGTGCGCGCAGGTCGGCGTTGGCATCCGAGGCCTGCTCCGCGGCGCGGCGCAGCCATCTCAGCGCTTCATCACGCTCGCCGCGCCCCCACAGGGCCGTCGCGGTCGACAGCGCCCAGTGCACATCTTCGTCGTCTTCGTCGTGCGGCGGCGGGATCGGGCGCAAATTGGCTTCCATGAGGCCTCGTCGAGCGGGTCGCTCCCCGTGTATCACGACTCCAGCGCCCGCGTCTCCAGCGCGATCTGGCGCACTCTTCGCTACGAATCATTCCCTTTCGCGCGGTTCGCTTCTCCTCGATCCGCCCCATCGATCGCTCCGGCAGCGCTCGCTGCATTCTTCCTGTCCGACGGTGCTCGCGTAGTATCCGCTGCGATGAGCCGCTCTCGCGCCGCGCACCTGCCGCCGCCGTTCCGCGCGGCCGCCGCGCGCCTCCTCGGCGCCTGCGCTCCTGTCCGCCGGGCGCCGGAGATCCTTCCCCTCGGGCGCTGGCGCCCCCGAACTTGAGGTCGGTGTCCCCTTCGTGGCACCCTGGCTTCGCGGGACCTCCTTCGTGACGTGCGAGCGCGATGGCGCTGCGTCGCTCCGGCAGCAGACGTCGAGGCTGCGTGCCTCCACGAACGTAACGGCGGCACTCGAGCCCCACCCCTCCCAACTCCGCCTCCCCCTCTAGGATCACCGCGTGCAGCTCTTGTCGGACCTCAAGCCTGGAGACACGCTGGGCCGCTACGAGATCCTCATGCCGGTCGCCCGTGGAGGGATGGCGGCCGTCTGGGCGGCGCGCCTCGTGGGCTCCCGCGGCTTCCAGAAGATCGTCGCCATCAAGACGATGCTGCCGGAGTTCGGCGACGACCCGGCCTTCGAGGCCATGTTCCTCGACGAAGCGCGCCTCGCGTCGCGCATCCGGCACCCCCACGCGGTCGAGATCGTCGAGCTCGGCGACGAGAACGGCGTGCTCTACATCGTGATGGAGTGGGTCGACGGCGACACGATCTCCTCGCTGAACAAGCAGGTCAAATCGGCCGGGGGCGTCCCCCTGCCGATCCTCCTGCGCATCGCCTCGAGCATCTGCGCCGGCCTCCACGCCGCGCACGAGCTCCGCGACGACGACGGGAAGCTCGTCGACCTCGTGCACCGCGACATCTCGCCGCAGAACGTCATGGTGTCGTTCGACGGCATCGTAAAAATCGTCGACTTCGGCGTCGCCAAGGCCACGGGCCGGCTGCACGAGACGCGCGTCGCCGGCCAGCTCAAGGGCAAGATCCCGTACCTCTCGCCGGAGCAGCTCACGTCGGGCAAGGTCGATCGCCGCTCCGACATCTTCTCGCTCGGTGTCCTCCTCTACACGACCCTCAGCGGCTACCACCCGTTCCGCGGCCGGAGCGACGCCAAGACGATGGAGAACATCCTGCGGTTCGCCCCGGTCCCCCTCCGGGAGCTCGTGCCGGACGTCCCGTTCGATCTCGCGGTGGCCATCGAGCGCGCGCTGGCCAAGGATCCGGCGGACCGCTGGAACGACTGCGCCTCGTTCCAGCGCACGATCGACCAGATCGCGATCTCGCTCGGCATCGCGGTCTCGGACGGCGACGTCGGCCACTTCGTCCGCGACACGCTCGGGGACATCGTGTCCGAGCGGCGGAAGAAGCTCGCGACGGCGATCCAGCTCGCGGACAGCCGCATGTCGTCGCGCGGGGAGAGCCGCACCGCGTCCTCGGTGAGGGGCGAGCGGCGCTCCAAGCGGGCGCCGGCCGGGAACACGCCCCTCCCCGCCACCTTCGCCGGCATCCTCCCCGTCTCCCTCGACGAGCCTTCCTCCAAGCCCTCGTCGCAGTCGCCGCCCGGTAGCCGCGCCCTGCCCGTCGCGTCCGCGCCGCCGTCCCTGGTCACCCCGGCGCCCCGCGCCCGGCGGAAGTGGCGCCGCCGCGTCTTTCTGACCCTGCTCGTGATCCTGCTGCTCCTCACGGGCGCGGCGTTCGCCGCCCGCGCGGGCCTCCTGCCCGTACCCAGCGAGGTGCAGGACGTCCTGCGCGACGGGCGCTTGCTCCTGCGCGGCGCGCGCGACCTGCTCCGCGGCGTGCTCGAGCGGCTGAGCGCCCTCCTGGCCGACTAGCCCCGCCCCGCCGGGCCTTCGGTCAGCGCCGGCCGGCGGCCGTCACTTGATGCCGGCGGACGGCTCGGGCAGGCAGACCCCGAGCGTGCAGAGCAGCAGGTTGACGTCGCCGGCCGCGCAATACACCTGCCGCGCGCAGTAATCGTCGTAGCCGCAGAGCTGATGGCAGGACGCCTCGTTCCCGAGCGCGCCGGTGAACGTCATGCACGACCAGCCGCTCGAGAGCCACAGCCCCTCGGGCCGCTTCGTGTCGAAGAGGCACGCGTCACCGCGCGTCTCGGGGTCGAACACCTCGGCGGTGCAGGCCTCGCCCCCGGACAGCTTGCTCCGCGCCGCGGACATCGTGTTGAGCAGGTAGGTCACGTCGCACGCCTGCCCGTCGGCCGACTCCCGCACGATCCGGGCGCGCAGCTCGTCCTTCCTCGCCGCGTAGGCCCGCACGGCGCGGATCGCGCTCGTGACCTGGTTGTTGCCGTCTTCGGGCTTCGTCCCCTCGGCGAGCGCCGTGAGCACCCGCTCGACAAGCTGCTCCGCCTCCGGGTCGGCGCCCGCCGCGCCGTCCTTCGCGTAGCCGAGGCGGATGTACGAGGCGGGCGTGCGCGGCGTGCACGGCTTCGTGTGCGCCCAGAGCTCCTCGCTCACGATGGGCGGCCGCTTCGTCTGCGGCTGCTTGCAGACGCCCGTCGAGCCGGGCGGCAGCGTGCCGGAGGCCCGCGGCGTCGGCTGCCCCGGACCTTCGTTGACGTACTCGGTCGACGCGCAGCCCGCGGCGCCCGCGGTGACAGACAGCGCGACAAGGCAGCCCACCGAGAGAGCGAAGGCGCAGCGATGCGGAGCGATTCCCACGGCCGCACGGTAGCAGAGCCGGCGCGCGAGCAGAAATTCTCGTCTAGAGGCCGAGGCTCGACTGCTCGATCAGGTCGTCGACGACGGCCTCGAAGCGCGGTGTCCGGGCGTAGACCGCGAGCTGGCGATCCGCGCTCGTCCCCTCGTCGAGGATCGCCCGGATCCGCTCGAGCTCGTCCTGCGACCTGAAGATCTCGGCCGACTCCTGCACGAACTCGAGCAGCTCGCCGACGAGGAGGCGGACGGGGACCTGCTCCTGCTTGCCGAAATCGATGAGCTGCCCGTCGATGCCGTAGCGCACCGCGCGCCACTTGTTCTCCTCGATGAGCTCCTGCCGGTACTCGCGGAACCCGAGGTTGCGCCGGTAGAGCAGGTAGAGCTTGCCCATGACGGCCTGGATGAGCGCCGCCAGCGCCACGGTGTCGTCGAGGCGCGTGGTCATGTCGCAGATCCGGATCTCGACCGTGTCGAAGAACGGGTGGGCGCGCACGTCCCACCAGATCTTCTTCGCGTTGTCGATGCAGCCCGTCTTCACGAGCAGGTCGACGAAGCGCTGGAAGTGACCGTACGACTCGAAGCGCCCCGGGATGCCGGTGCGCGGGAAGCGCTTGAAGATCTCGCTCCGCGTGCTCTTCAGGCCCGAGGACCGCCCGAGCCAGAACGGCGAGCTCGTCGACAGCGCGAGGATGTGCGGGAGGAAGTAGCGGACCTGGTTCGCGAGGGCCATCGCCACCTCGCGGTCCTTGACGCCAACGTGCACGTGCAGCCCGAAGATCAGGTTGGCCCGGGCGACGTCCTGCAGGTCCTCCACGATGCACCGGTAGCGCTCGCCGTCGGTGATCTCCTGCTCCTTCCAGTCGCTGAACGGGTGCGTCCCCGCCGCGACGATGCGCATCCCGCCTTGCCGCGCGAGCGCGCTCAGGCTGCCGCGCAGCTCGGTCAGCTCTCCCCTCGCCTGCCGGACGTCGTGGCAAATGCCGGTGCCCGTCTCGACGACCGACTGGTGCATCTCGGCGCGGACGCGCTCGCGCAGGAGCTTGTGGCCCTGCCCCCCCTCGAGCAGCTGGCTCACGTACGACTTGAGCTCGCGCGTCTTGGCGTCCACGATCTGGAACTCCTCCTCGATGCCCAGCGTGAACTGGCCGTCGAGGAGCCCCAGGGCCGCGGTCACGACGAGGCCCCGAGCCGCACCTTCTGCACGGAAGGCCGGACCAGCCTCGACCACGCGTAGTCGTCGCGCGTCCGCCGGTCGCCGCGCGCGCACCCCACGGCGAACGTGACCATCCAGTCGACCGCGATGTTGAAGTAGCGCTCCCGCAGGTGCTCGATGTGCATGTCGGGCGCCGGGTTCGTGAAGTCGATCGCGTACGGGACCCCGTCCCGGATCGCGAACTCGATCGAGTTCATGTCGTAGCCGAGCGCCCTGTTGATCTTGATCGCGTCCTCGATGATGCGATCGTGCAGCCGCTTCGGGAGCCACCGCTCGTCCTCGTGCTGCACGTAGCAGCCGCGGAGCCCGGTCGGGCCGATCGCCTTCGGGTCGTACTGGATCGGGAGGACGCGATCCTTGCCGACGCAGATGCAGCGGACGTAGTCGTCGAAGTCGATGAACTCCTGCAGGGTCATGACGTTCTGCCCCGAGGCGTTGTAGGCGGCGAGCAGCTCCTCCTGGTTCCGCACCACCGACACGTCCTTCCAGCCGCCGCCGTCCGCGGGCTTGAGGATGGCCGGGAAGCGCACGTAGTCGATGATCGCATCCCAGTTGAGCGGGTACTCGAGGTTGCGGAGGCTGCGCTCCTTGACGATCCCCGGGATGTAGTCGTGCTGGGGCAGCATGACGGTGCGCGGCGTCGCGATCCCGATCTGCGACGCCAGCGAGTAGCCGAAGAACTTGTCGTCCGCGCTCCACCAGAACGGGTCGTTGATCACGAACGCCCCGCCGAGCGCCGCCGCTTTCAGGTGGAAGCGGTAGTGCTTCACCTCCTGGCTGATCCGGTCGATGAGCACCCGGTAGGGGCTCTCGAAGCGCTCGGGCGTCCCGCCGATCGTCGCGATCTCCGCCCGGATGCCCGGCACCTTGTTGCACCTCTCGAGGAAGGCCTGCGGGAACGATTGCTCCCAGCCGACGAGGATGCCGATCTTGTCCGCCATACGCTGCTGTCTCCTCCCACCACACATGCTCGCGACCCCCGCGATTGACGCGCAGCGTAGCGCGGATACTCAGGAAATTTATGTTATAATTGTATCGATGAGTCGGCCGCGCGAGCGGACCAACGGCTCTGTCCGCCGGTCCGTCCGGTGCGTCGCGATGGATCTCGCAGGGCCGCGCGCAGGCGCTCAGCCCCGCGCGGCAAACCCAGGCCAAATTCGCCAGGGGATTCGCCATGGGATTCGCCATGGACGGAGCTCGTCTCAAAATAGATCTTGACGGAACCCGTTCGGCAAGTAGAGTCGCGCACCTCTCCGACGGGGCGGGTAGCTCAGCGGCAGAGCGTCGGCCTTACAAGCCGATGGTCGCAGGTTCGACCCCTGTCCCGCCCACCCCAGGGCTAGGGCCCTGGGTCAGCTGTGATGAGTTCAGTCTGGGGTGGTAGTTAAGTTGGTTATAACGCCGGCCTGTCACGCCGGAGGCCGCGGGTTCGAGTCCCGTCCACCCCGCCAACTTTCTTCCGTATTTCCGAGCTGCCGTTCACCTGAGCTTCCTCGGTCGCCCTGCATCGCTCGATGCAGGGCAGCGACGAGATCTGGCTCGTGGGCAGCGCGTACCGAGCAGCGCCGGTGCTCGCTGGGCGATCGGCTCACTGACATCTGGGGTGGTAGTTAAGTTGGTTATAACGCCGGCCTGTCACGCCGGAGGCCGCGGGTTCGAGTCCCGTCCACCCCGCCAGCACGTCTCGGATCTCTGACGCTCGACCGTCAGGCCGCCTTCCGCTGGGCCGCAGGCGCGGGCTCACGCGTCCCAGCGCGCGGAGCTCACCGCGCCATCACGCGCTGGATGGCCGCATCGAGGTCGCGGAAGCTCACCGGCTTGATGAGGTGCTCCACGAAACCGGCGCGTATCGTCTTGCGGCGATCCTCCTCCATCCCGTAGCCGCTCAGCGCGATGGCCTTGAGCTCGTTGCCGGCGGACCGGATCGACGCGATCAGCTCCGTGCCGCTGCCGTCGGGGAGCCCGAGGTCGCTCACGAGCAGATCGAACGCCTCCGCCCCGACCAGGTCGAGCGCCGAGCGCACGCTCCGGGCGATGCGCACCGTGTGGCCGGTCAGCGTGAGCAGCTCGCTCATCATCTCCGCCGTGTCCTCGTGGTCCTCCACGAGCAGGATGCGCAGCGCGCGCCTCGGCGCGGCCGTCCCGGCGGCCTTCGCCTGCGCCGGCGTCACGGCCGCAGGCGGCCTCGCGGAGGGCAGCAGGACGCGGAAGGTCGCCCCGGCCCCCCGCCCCGGGCTCGACGCCGTGATCGTGCCGCCGTGCAGCTGCACGATGGCGCGCGAGATCGCGAGCCCGAGGCCGAGCCCGCCGAAGTGCCGCGTCGTGTCCGCGTTGCCCTGCTCGAACGCGTCGAAGATCCGCGGCAGGACCTCGGGCTCGATGCCGACGCCCTGATCCCGCACCTCGATGACCACCTGCGCGCCCTCGTGGTAGCAGCGCAGCTCGATCTGCGACCCGGGATAGCTGAACTTCACCGCGTTCTTCAGCAGGTTCCAGACCACCTGCTCCAGCCGGGCGACGTCCGCCGAGACCCAGTGCTCGCCCGGAGCGACGTCGAGCGTCAGCCGGATGCTCTTGGCGTCGACCTCATCGGCGCAGATCTCCATCGCGTGCTCGATCACCGTGCGCGCCGCGACCGCCTGCGTGATGAGCTCGAGCTTGCCTCGCACCACCCGCGTCAGGTCCAGGAGATCGTCGATGAGGCGCGCCTCGAGCTCGGCGTTGCGCTGGATCATCTCGACGCTCCGGCGGACATCGTCGACCAGATCGTCGCGGCGGAGCAGCCGCGACGCGGCGGTGACGACCGGCGTGAGCGGCGTCCTGAGCTCGTGCGACAGGACGGCCAGGAACTGATCCTTCGTGCGGTTCGCGTGCTCCGCGGCCTCGCGCGCCGTGATCAGATCGGCCTCGACCTGCTTGCGGCGCGTGATGTCCTGCACCACCGCCATCGTGTGGGCGATGCGGCCGCCCGCGTCCCGTATCGCCGTCACCGTGGTGCTCGCCCAGAGGCGCCTCGCGTCCCTCGTCACGTAGCGGTTCTCGATCGCGAAGTCGCTGATCTCGCCGCGCAGGAGCCGCTCGTACAGCTCGGCGACGGCGCTCGCGTCCTCCGGGGCCGTGACGTCGAGGAGCGCCTTCCCGAGCAGATCCGCCGCCTCGTGGCCGAGCATGGCGGCGAACCTCCGGTTCACCCGCACGAAGCGGCCCGCGCCGGGCTCGCACTGGACCTTGCCGACCACCGCGCTCTCGAAGATCGTGCGGAAGTCCTCCTCGCTCGCGCGGAGCGCCTCCTCCGCGCGCTTGCGGCGGGTGATGTCGGTCAGCATCGCCGACGCGCCGATGATCTTGCCGCCGGCGTCGTGGATGGGCGCGACGCTGATCGAGACGTCGACGCGGGCGCCGCCGCGCGCGATCCCCACCGTCTCCACCGGCTCGAGGCGCTCGCCGGCGAGCACCCGATCGAGGACGGCGCGCATCTCGTCGGCGCGCTCGGGCGCGACGATGAGGTGCGCGGGGCGGCCGGTCACCTCCTTCTCGCCGTAGCCGAACATCCGCTCCGCGGCCGCGTTCCAGCTCGTGATGGCCCCGTCGACCGTCGCGCCGAGGATCGCCTGCTCGGCCGACTCGACGATCGCGGCGAGCTGGCCCCGCTGCACCTCGGCCTCCTTCACGCGGGTCACGTCCACGAGCGTGATGACCACGCCCGAGATGACGTTCGTCAGCGTGCGGTACGGCAGGACCCGCATCACGTAGCAGCAGCGGCCGTCGTCGAGCTGCACCTCCCGCTCCTTCGGGGCGAGCGTCCGCAGGACGTCGCGCGCGTCCGAGGCGAGCGACGAGGCGTCGAAGCGCGCCGCGATGTCGAGGATGGGCCTGCCGACGTCGCCCTCGATCAGCCGGAAGACCTCCGTCGCCGCGGGCGTGAACCGCCGGATCCGGAGCTCGTCGTCGAGGAACACCGTCGGGATCTGCGTGCTGAGCAGGAGGTTCTGGAGGTCGTCGTTCGTCGCGTCGAGCGCCTCGATCTTCGCCTTGAGCTCGCTGTTCAGCGTCTCGAACTCCTCGTTCAGGCTCTGGAGCTCCTCGTTCATGCTGAGGAGCTCCTCGTTCGAGCTCTTGAGCTCCTCGTTCGACGTCTCGAGCTCCTCGATCGTCGTCTGGAGGTGCTCCCGCGTGGCCTTGAGCTCGTGCTCGAGCTGGTCGAGGAGCGGCGCGCTCTCCCGCCGCGGGCCGAGCGGCGGGGTCTCGCCCCGCGCCGCCGGCAGGAGCTCGTCGAACAGGACGACGAACAGGCCGAGATCGTCATCGAGGCCGCCGAGGGGCCGCACGACGAGGTTGAGGCGCTGCGTGCCCCCGAGGGTCTCGACCGCGATGTTCTCGTGGACCACCTGCTCGCGCATCCGGACGGCGCGGTGCACGGCCGACCGCACCTCGGGGCGCAGCGCCCGCAGGACCATGTTCGAGACGTTGACGTCGAGCGCCCCCGTCGACGGCTCGAGGTACTTCCCCGTCTGGCCGGACAGGTACACGATGTCGCCCTGCTCGTTCACGACGACGCACGGCGGCCCGTAGCGCTCGAGGAGGCACCGCTCGATGGTGCGCTCGATGCTCTGCTCCGGCGACCAGGCGCTGCGGCGCACGAGCTCGCTGGCGCGCCGGGTCGCCCCGGTCCGCTCGCCGAGCGGGAGCCGCGGCAGCGCGTGCCCGACGACGCGCTTCTTCTGGAAGAGGCGCCGCTTGCCGTCGACCGCGCGGAACAGCTCGGTCCGCTGCGACACGCTCTCCGAGGGGCCGAGGAGCAGGTAGCCGCCCTCGACGAGCGCGTAATGGAAGAGGCCGAGCACGCGCTTCTGGAACTCGCCCTCGAGGTAAATGAGGACGTTGCGGCACGAGATCAGATCGATCCGCGAGAACGGCGGGTCCTTGGTGAGATCGTGCCGGGAGAAGACGCAGACGTCGCGGATCGCCTTGGCGACCGAGCAGGTGCCGCCCTCCTCGGCGACGACGAAGCGCGCGAGGCGGTCCGAGGAGATGAGCCGCGTCGCCTCCCTGGAGTAGCGGCCCTGCCGGGCGATCTCGATGGCCTGGTCGTCCAGGTCGGTGCCGAAGATCTGCACGCGCGGCGCCGCGGGGAGCGCCTCGATGTGCTCCATGAAGAGCATCGCGATCGAGTAGACCTCCTCGCCGGTGGCGCAGCCCGGCACCCAGACGCGGAGCGGGCTGTCCGCCCCGCGATCCGCGAAGAGCGCCGGCACGAGCTCCGCCCGCACCGCCTCGAAGGTGTCCGGGTCGCGGAAGAAGTCGGTCACGCCGATGAGGAGATCGCGGACGAGCTGCATCGGCTCGTCCGCCTCTCGCCGGAGCTGCGTCATGTAGTCGGCGATCGAGGTCGCCCGCACCACCTGGGCCCGGTGCTGCACCCGCCGGAGCAGCGTGGTTCGCTTGTACTGGCGGAAGTCGTGCCCCGTGCGCTCGATGATCAGGGCGCAGATCTCGGGCAGCCGCGCGGCGATCTCCTCGACGAGGTTCGCGCGATCCTCCTCCGCGGGGAGGCGCCGCGCGTACTCGAGCAGCGCGGCGGGCATGTCGCGGATGGCGAGCACGCAATTGACGAGCCCCGCCTCGATCGCGTGCCGCGGCATCTCCGGGTGGGCGGCCGTCGCGGGGTGCTGCGCGATCGTGAGCCCGCCGTGCTCCCGGACGACCTTGAGCCCGGTCACGCTGTCGTGCCCCGACCCGGAGAGCACCACCGCCACGGCCCGCTGCTTCCCCTCCTCGCCGAGCGACCGGAGCAGCGCGTCGATCGCCGTGCGGGGCCCGCGCGGATCCACGAGCCGGCTCAGCCGAAAGACGCCGTCCTGGATCGTCGGCGTGGCGTTCGAGGGGGTGACGTAGACGTGGTTGGGCTCGATCGGCAGCCCGTCCGCCGCCTCCAGCACGCGCATGGCCGTGTGGGCCCCGAGCAGCTGCGACATCACGACCGCGCTGTGCGGCTCGAGGTGCACGAGCACGAACACGAACCCGCTGTCGGGCGGCATCGCCGAGAGGAAGCTCCTGAAGGCCTCCAGGCCGCCCGCCGACGCTCCGAGAGCGACCATGAGGCTGTCGGCCAACTGCGGTCGCTGGGGCGACGGGGCGCCCGTCGCGGTATTGCGGCTCTCTCCGTCACTTCGCATCAAAGCGCTCCGACGTTTAGTACACGTCCGGGACAACAGCCAGAGAGCGTCGGCACAAAGCGCGCCAGGGGAGCTTCATAAGGATCTACCCGACCGTCATCTCCTGTGGCACGACCACCTGACAGCGCCTGTGACTCGAACAGCCTCAGTCCATTTCGCGGGCGCGAATGCGACGCTTCTCCTTGACAAATCACATCATCTTCGCATGCATGGCCGCCGAGCGGCCGGCTCGGCCGCGGAGATACGGAGCGCTTGATGAGTCGATCTCTTATCTGGTGGAAGGCGACATCCGTCACGGTGAAGGCCGCGGCGGCGTGCGTCGTGGTGGTCACCCTGGGCGCCGCGGTGCTCGTCGGGCGCTGCGCTGTGACGCAGCCGCAGCGGACCGAGCCGGTCCTCGTGAGCGGCGCGGTGATCACGATCGACGCGGTGCCCGCCGCGCCGCCGGGGGTCGTCGTGGTCGGTCAGCCGACGGACTTCGGCGGGCCGCATGCCTCCGGGGTGAACGCGCTGCGCGGCCTCGTGTACTTCGTGCCGAACGGCACGTCGCACCTCCTGAACACCGCCTCGCTGAGCCCGGTCGCGGTCCTCTACACGTCGCGGCTCGATATCTCGCCGCGCTCCTGGCAGAGCGGCTTCCCGGGCGTGCCCGGCGGCCGCAACGAGTGGTTCCAGATCTCGTACGAGGGAGAGTTCGTGACCGCGCGCAGCGGAGCGCACCAGTTCGAGCTGCTCTCGGACGACGGCTCCAGGCTCTTCATCGACGATCACCTCGTGGTCGAGAACGACGGCCGGCACGAGCCGCAGGGCGCGCAGGGCTCGGTGATGCTCCAGCCTGGCAAGCACCGGATCCGGGTCGGCTACTTCCAGGGGCCGCGCTTCGAGATCGCGCTGCAGCTCTTCGTGACGCCCCCGCAGAGCGCGCGGCAGATCCTCGACATCTCCCGGGTGCTCTGAGCCCCTCGCGGGCGGGGCCGCGCCCCCTCAGCCGCCGCGCTGCGCGAGCGTGAGCAGCGCCTTGACCTTCGCGTACGAGATGTAGGGGTTGTCCTCCTCGCCCCCGAGATCGTCGGTGTCCTCGCCCGCGCCCTGGGCCCGGATCGGCATCCACAGGTAATCCGGGTGGAGCTCCCTGCCGTTGATCCCGTTGACGATCGACGGGTTCTTGATCCACTCACCCCCGAGGATCGTGAGGTCGTTGTCGAGCTCGAGCACGTAGTGCAGCTCCGAGACGGAGAGCGGGACGTCGCGCTGAGCGGGCGGGCGGAGGAGCGTCTCGCCGGTGACCGAATCGGAGATCATCCAGAAGCGCGCGGCCACGCGGACGAAGCGCCTCGCGCCCGGGTTGAACCGGTAGTTGTAACAGTCAGCGCCCATATAGGCACCGCCGCACATGAGCCGCGCGACCTCCTGTGGGTTCACCTCCTCGATGGTGTCGATCGCGAACTGCTTGACGGGGAAGCTCCACACCTCCAGGTCCCAGGTGTGGTCGACGATGAACATGAGCCGCTTCTTCTGGGTCGACTCGCCGGCGAGCGGCTTCGCGCCGACCCCGAGCAGCCCGGTCATGGCGACGTGCATCGTGGCGGGGTTGAGGTCGCGGCAGGCGGGGTCGATCGGCCTGCCGTAGACGTCGCGCGCCGTCCGATCCGCCCGCGTCTCGCAGCGGCGCCCCGAGAAGGTCACCGCGTCGCTGAAGTAGAGCTCGCTCATGAGCGCCTCGATGTCCGCCATGCGAAACAGGACGCAGTCGGTCTCCGCCGCGGCGCACTCGGTCACCTTGGAGCCGACGAGCTTCACGCGGACGTCGCGGCGCGGCACGGCGTCCTCGGCGGCGACGTAGGCTGACCACCCGTTGCAGTGTCCCCACCAGTACTCCGGATAGACGCCCTGGTAGAGCCCGTGATGCTGCAGCTCCCAGCGCGTGGCCGGACCGGCCACGACCACCGCCGGCTGGATATAAGGAGGGTTGCGCAGGTACTGGGGCCTCCGGAGATCGTCCGTGCTCCACGTGGCGATGCTCGCGAGCGACTCAGTCTGCCCCGAGTGAAAGAGGACGTCGTATTTCTCGACGGGAGAGAGGTTGTCCGGGTCGGAGGTCCGATCCGAGTAGTTCTTGATGGTCGAGTTCCAGCGGTCGGCGATGCCGTTCTGCCGCTGGGGCCACCAGTTCGAGGCGAACGCGTTCGTCTGCGCCTCGCCGCCCAGCAGCGTCGAGTCGAGCCGGAGCCGGGCGCCCTGGAGCTCGGGGTGCAGGTGCAAGGGCAGGTTGGCGCCGTCGATCGCCTCGCGGGCGCCGCGCCCGGGGAGGAGGAGCTGGTGGGAGCCGCCGAGGATCTGGCCGGTCTCGGGCGAGTAACCCAGCACGTAGGGCACGGGCCCACCCTCGATGAACCGGAAGGTCGCGCCGTTCAGGCTGCTCGCCGCGACGGCGACGCTCTCCTCCGGCGCGCGGTCGAGCTCCGCGCAGCCCAGGACCAGGAATACCGAGCTCACGAGGCTCGCCTTCATCTGCGTCTTCATCGCTGATCCCCCCGCAGATCGACGCTCGCCGATCCCGCGAGTGTTCTCTGCAGAGGCCGCGCCACCGGCCTCGGCGGTAAAGAGCGCAGCCATTGCACGCGGCGGCAGCCCGAGCATTCACCGCGCGCCGATGCGCCAGAGCACGACCTTCACGGTGTCGATGAGGATGGAGATATCGAACCAGAGCGAGAAGCTCTTCATGTAATAGAGATCGTACTGGAGCTTCTCCAGCGCGTCCTCGGCGGACGCGCCGTAACGGCAGCGCACCTGCGCGTGCCCCGTCACTCCCGGCTTCACGCAGAGCCGCTGCCGGAAAAAGGGGATCTGCTTCTCCAGCGCCTCGATGAACTCGGGGCGCTCGGGCCGCGGCCCCACCATGCTCATCTCCCCGACGAGCACGTTCCAGAGCTGCGGCAGCTCGTCGAGCCGCGTCCTCCGGATGAACCGCCCGACGCGGGTCACGCGCGGATCGTTCTCGATGGCCCACGCGGCCCCGTTCTTCTCGGCGTCAGTGCGCATCGACCGGAACTTGTGGATCCTGAACGGCTTCCCGAGGGCGCCTGTCCGGATCTGCGAATAGAGCGCCGGACCGGTGGAATCGAGCTTCACCGCGATGACCGTGAGCGCCATCAGCGGCAATGCGATCACGAGCCCGGCGGTCGCGCACACGACGTCGAAGATCCGCTTCGCGACGAGCGTCCGCCGCCGCACGCTGAACCCGTGAGAGAAGATGATCTGGCTCGGCTTCAGCTCGCGCACGCAGATCTTGCCGGTCACGCGCTCGTAGAAGTCCATGCCCTCCTCGATCTGGACCCCACGGAACTTCAGATCGAGCAGCTCCTCCAGCGGGAACGCCGCGCGGCGCTCGGAGGTCGCCACGATCACGGCCGCGACGCCGCGCTGCTCGACGAGGCGCAGGAGATCCCGGTACCTTCCCGCGATCTCGGGCTCGTCGATCGGCTCCTCGTCCCTGACCACCCGGCCGGCGAGGCGCAGCCCGAGGACGTCTCCGTCCTTCCGGATGAGGGCCGCGCAGGCGCGGGCGAGCTCGCCTGACCCCAGCACGACCGCGACCTTGGAGAAGCTCTCGCTGCTCAGCACCCGATTGCACGCCGCGCGCCACGCCGGGAGCACGATCGCCGCCGCCCCGAGCGAGGTCAGGAGCACCCGATCGCCGACCTCGGCGTCCGGCACGAGCCAGAACGCGAGCCACAGCACCGCCGCCGCCAGGCCGAGCGCCCGGAACGTCGTCAGGAACAGCGCGCGTGCCCTGGGCGGCTCGGGCCCATAGAGGCCGTGATAGTAGAGCGACGTCAGCGCGACGAGCGAGATGCTCAACGTCTGTCCGAAGCGCGCTCCGTCGAGCGCGTGCTCCCAGCCCACGAGCACGCCCGGCGCGCAACACACCAGAAGCGAGAGCAGGCTGGCCTCGACAAACCACACCATGGCCCGGCGCGGCGACCGGAACAGCTCCAGCATCATCCCTCCACTCTCGTCGGCCCCGGGCGGTCGCGCGTCACAGCGCATCGCCTCCGGCGGGGCACACACGGTTGTAGTTGAGCCCACACTAGAGCAGACCGGGGCAGATCGCCAGATGCCTCCGACGAATCTCGTTCATCGGCGGCGGACTGAGCCGCCCCGCGCGAAGCTGAGCGCGGCGCAATTGACCTCATCGCGATCGATTGCGCTGGTGATGTACAGGCAGTCGAGAGGGGTTGCGACGGAAGAACACCGTCGACGGACTGCATACGTCGCGTCCAGGGTGCGCGCTAAGGGCTCTGGCGGATCCGCCGCGCGGCGGGCGCGTCGCTCCGGGCCGGGAGCGCGCTGGGCTCGGGGGTGTGGAAGCGTGTCGACGTGTCGAGGCGGCTTATCGCGCTTCGCGCGTCGCGGGCGTGCCGGATTCACCGGCGCGCGCGGGCGGCGTCTCGCCCGGGGTCTCGCCGGGGGCGCCGTCGCGGTCGTCGCGCTCTCGGCCCGGCTCGGGCGGCTGCCAGCGGCCGGACGGCATCCCCTGGATCATCGCGGTGCGGCGCTCGTCGTCCCCTGCGCTGTCGGGATCGCGGCGCACCGTCCGGTGGCGATCCGTCGACAGCGTCCCCGAGATCCCGGCCATGACGATGCTCCTCAGCGAGCCGCCGGCCTCGCCCGCGCTCGGGGCCGGGTCGAGCGCGGCGCGCACGTACTCCAGATCGACGCCGCCGCGCAGCGCGATCCCGCGCGCCAAGGGGTAGGCGATCTCCGCGCCGGCGAGCGCCGTCGTCGTGGACAGCGACCCTTCCCTGGAGGGCGCCGGCGCGCCGGGGGCGAGGTGGAGCGGCGGATTCGCGGCGACCGGGGCGCTGCCGGTCGAGAAGCGGGCGACGCCGGTCACGATGAGGTCGCGGGTCGCGCCGCCCCGCGCGGGCCGGAAGCTCGCTTCGAGGGACGCCTCGTGCTCGTGACCGAATCCGATCCTCGGCCCGAGCGACGTGTAGGCATAGGCATAGCCCGCTGTCAGCCGGTAGCGCTCCTGCACGTAGGTGAGCCCGACACGCGCCGTCGGCGCGACCACCGCGTCGCGCGACGACAGCACGGGCGGCGGGCTCGCGACGGTCACGCCGCCTTCGATGCGCGTCGAGGCGTTCCGCGTGAGCTCGTGAGACGCGGAGAGGAGCGCGACGCCGGCGTGGACGCGGGCCTCGCCGCGCGTGAGCTCGGTGTCGAGCAGCGCGTGGTGGTACTGGGTGAACTCGTACCGGAGCTCGGGGGTCAGCGTGTCGAGCGCGCCGAGCTCGATCGCTGTGCTCACCTGGGCGCGCCCCGTGTGCGCGTCGATCCCGACCGCGGCGGGGTCGTCGGCCGAGAGCGCGCCCGCCTGCTCGTACCCGACGTCGAGGCGCACCGCGGATCGCCGCGACGTGGTGATCGACAGGGTCGGTCCGCCGGAGAGCGTGTATTGCAGGCGATTGCCGGACAGGAACGGATCGCGCGTGGCGAGCGCATCGGCGGCGCGCACGCCGAGGCGGGTCGCGAGGTAGCCGGCCGTCGCCATCGAGAGATCTGCGCGCGGCGAGAGCGCCCAGCCCGCTCCGCCGCCGAGGCGCGCCGAGGCGCTGTCGGACGGCGAGGCTCGCGCCGCGTCGAGCGAGATCTGAAAGACCCGCTCGTAGCTCCCGTCGACGCTGAATCCGTAGCGCGAGCTCTCGCCGCGCAGCGCGCCCTCGACCGAGCCCCCGACGCCCGCCATCAGCGCGCCGGAGCCCACGTCCCCGACGTTCGACGCCACGCTCTGCTCCACCGCGGCCCGCGCCGTCACGTCGGAGTCCCACATCGGCAAGACGAACGAGAACACGCGCCCCCTCGCTGTCGAGCGGCAGGCCCCGCGGCGCGGAGCGACCCGAATCGGTCGCCCGCCCCTCCCCGGCAGCACGCCCGGCGCCCGGAGCGTCCCACGTTCGTCGATGTTTGCAACATTACAAATCTGGCCTCGACAGGTCGCGGCCGCGGCGCGGGGCGCGCTCTCGCGGTGTGGACGTGCGCAGGCAGGGCGGCACGTACCTCGGAGTCCTCCCCTGCCCCGCTGAGGGCGGAAGCGTGATGTGTAATACATATTACATCATGAAGTCTGGCGCGGAAGCGGGCGTGGGGGAGGAAGTCAGGTCGAGGTCGCTGCGCGTTCTCTGGGTGACGCGCATCTTTCCGAACCGGGTTGAGCCGCTGTCGTGCGCGTTCCAGCGGCAGCAGCTCGCGGCGCTGTCGCGGCGCTGCGTGGTGGAGGTGCTCGCGGCGATCCCGTACCACCCGGGCGTATCGCTCCTGGGCGAGCGCACGCGTCCGGGCCGCCTGACGGCGGTGCCTGAGCGCGACGAGATCGACGGCGTCTCGGTGGTGCACCCGCGCGCGCCGTACCTCCCGGGGGCGGGCCGCGTGCTGGCGCCCGTGAACGCGCCGCTTTACCTGGCGGGGCTCCTGCCGCACGTCCCGGGGCTCCGCGGGCGGTTCGACGTCGTGCTGGGGGCGTGGCTCTACCCCGACGCCTGCGCCGCGGCGCTGCTCGCCCGGATGCTCGGCCTCCCCTATGTGGTGAAGGCCCATGGAACGGACGTGAACGTCGTCGCCCGCTGGCGCTCGGTGCGCCCGCTCGTCGCCAGCGCGCTCCGGTCCGCCGCGTACGCCATCGGCGTGAGCCGGCCGATGGTCGAGGCGCTCGTGGCGCTCGGCGCCCCGAAGGCGCGCGCGGTCCTCGTCCGCAACGGGGTCGACCGCGCGCTCTTCCACCCGGCCGACCGGGGCGCCGCCCGGCGCGAGCTCGGGCTCCCGGAGCGCGGGCGCGTCGTGACGTTCGTCGGGAACGTCAGCCGGGAGAAGGGCATCCACGAGCTGCTGCGCGCATTCGAGGCGCTCGGCAGGGACGGCTGCGACGGAGGCGAGCCGGTCCACCTCGTGGTCGTCGGCGACGGCCCGGAGCGGGAGGCGGTCGAGCAGGCCGCGCTGCGGCGCGAGCGCGGGCCGGCGGATCTGCGCGACGGGCGCGGCCGGATCCTCGCGGTCGGGGCGCGGCCGCTCTCCCAGGTTGCCCGCCACCTCGCCGCGACGGATCTGCTGGCGCTCCCGAGCTGGGCGGAGGGCACCCCGAACGTGGTGCTCGAGGCGCTCGCGGCCGCGCGGCCCGTGGTGGCGACGCGCGTGGGGGGCATCCCGGACGTGGTGACGCCGGGGCGCACCGGATTGCTCGTCCCGCCGCGCGACGCCGGAGCGCTCGCCCGGGCGCTCCGCGACGCGCTCGCGCGGACCTGGGACGACGGCGCGTTCGCCGACGCGGCGCCCCCGTCCTGGGAGGAGAGCGCGGAGGCGCTGCGGCGGCTGCTCGCGCGGGCGGCGTTCGGGGAAGGCGGGCGGGTCGCCGCCTGAAGCGGAGGGCGCCGGCGCCGGCACCGGCCCGGCGTCGTGCTCGACGGCGAGCCCCCCAGCGCCATCTACAAAAAGCGCTCCCATCTTCTCGTGGCATAGCGGCAGATCCGCTCCGATGTGCGACGGATCCGCGTCGCGCGCCGTCTTTCCGGGTGACGCGCGGCGTGCACGCTTGTACCCGGCATGACGCGTGCTGTTCGGTGTTGATCAACGCTGGCCGGCGCGGCGGTTCGCGCCGAGCAACACCGAGGAGCGCATGCGACCGATTCACCACATCCTCACCGCCGCGGTGCTCTCTTTGTGCCTTGTCGGCGGCGCGGCGCGCGCCGACGCGGCGCCCGTCGCCGGTCACCCGCGACTCTGGCTCACGAAAGACCACCTCCCCAGGCTGCGCGGGTGGGCGGCCGACAGCCGCAACCGCATGTACAAGGAGGCCCTGCTGCCCGCGCTCCAGGGCGCGATCGCATGTTACGAGGGCCGCTTCTACCCGAACGGTCGGCCGAACCCGGCGTGGCCGGACGGCGGCACAAACGCCTACGTGCAATACCCGACCGAGGCGTATGCGGAGTTCTTCGCCTTCATGTCGCTCATCGATCCGGACGTCGCCGCCCGTCCGGTGCACGCCGTCAGGGCGCGCAACCTGCTGATGTACGCCATCGAGGAGGCGAGCAAGGGGCGAGCCGCCGGCAAGCCCTTCCGCGCCCCGGGGTTCGCGACCGGCGACCGCTCGCGCTGGTGGGGTGAAGGGTTCCCGCTGACGGTGGACTGGATCTACGGCGCGACCGACGCGGGCGGCCGCCCCCTGCTCACCGCCGGGGACAAGGCCAAGATACGGCAGGTCTTCCTCAGGTGGGCTGACGACAACCTCCACGCCGCCACGGCGGGCAACGAGCACCCCCACCCGGTCGGCGTCATGAACGATCCGGCGCTGCTCCGCGATCGGCTCCAGCTGCGGTGGGCGGCGAACAACTTCTATCTCGGCCACCTGCGCCAGGTCACGCTGATGTCGCTCGCGATGGACGAGGCGGACGACCGCCCGCTCGATCCGAGCGCCCCGCCCGAGGCGCTCGGCAACACGCTGCGCAGCTACCGCGCCGACGCGACCGGCGCCTGGCTCTACCAGGCCTTCGCCGTCTTCGAGGCCCCCGAGATCGCGGCCAAGCACCTCGGGGTCTCGCCGGACGGCCTCGGCGTGGCCAGCGGCGGCCTGCCCGTGGAGGGCTTGCTCTACGGCGGGGGCCTCGCGAGCCTCCACCAGGCGCTCCTCGGGCTCCACACGGCCGGCTACGGCACCCGCGCCCTCTCAGGCCCTCCGATCGGCCTGCTGGGCAGCGGGTACTGGGACCGGTTCACGGACGGATTCCTGCACTCGATCGCGCCGGGCCCGGTCACCTACCCGTCGATGCCCGACCTCGGGCCGGTCTACGAGGCGGCGAACTACGGCGACACGTTGCGGCTCTGGGTCGAGCCGCGCTTCGCCGAGGTGTTCGGCTCGCTGGGCGTCTACGACCACCTCACGGGCAACACCGCGCGCTTGAAGAAGGCGCGCTGGATCGTGGCCAACGCGATCGAGGGCGGCGCGCCAGCGCTCTATGCGCGCACGTCCAAGGTCTGGGGCTCGCCGGCCCCGAGCCGGGCCATCCTGAGCTTCATGCTCTTCGACCCGGCCGCGCCCCTCCCGGCGGATCCTCGGCCCGCGATGCCCACCGCCTTCTTCGAGCGGGCGCCGGGCCGCGGCGCCGTCCTCGCGCGCTCGGACTGGACGAAGAGCGCGACGTGGTTCACCTGGCGGTGCGGCTGGGTCACCATCAACCACCAGCTCGGCGACTGCAATCAGATCGAGCTCTACCGGAAGGGAGAGTGGCTGACCAAGGAGCACACGAGTTACTCGAACAACCTCATCGGGACCACGGTCGACTACCACAACACGCTCTCCCTGCAGAACGACCAGCCGTCGCGGCTGCGCTGGTTCGAGAAGGAGCTCGCCCCGCGAGGCGGCCAGTGGCGCGAGGGGCGCGCCGCCGGCGATCCGACCGCGCGCATGAGCCGGGGCGCAGGCTACGTGTTCGCCGAGGGGATCGCGACGGATCTGTACAACACCCGCCCGAACGCCTGGACCCCATCGGACGCCGCCCTCGACATCGTCCACGCGAGCCGGTCGGTCGTCTGGCTGGAGCCCGATCACGTGGTCGTCTACGACCGCGCGGCGTCGCGCACCGCCGGCCGGTTCAAGCGGTTCAACCTGATGACGACCGCGGCGCCGCAGCTCTCGGGCCGGACGGCCAGCGCCGTGACCCCGAAGGGGCAGACGCTGTTCGTCCAGAGCCTCCTGCCGCTGAACGCCCGCATGACGGCCGTGCCGGTCGAGGACGTCGACGACGCGGCGCAGATGGAGCCGACGACCCACCGCCTCGTCGTGGAGGACCCGGCCGGCCCCGCGGACGTCCGCTTCCTCCACGTGCTGCAAGGCGCGGACGCGGGCGCGAGGATGGACGCGGCCGCGCGGATCGAGGGCGCCCAGGGCTCCGGCGTCGAGGGCGCCCTGGTGGCGGGCAGGGCCGTCCTCTTCCGCTCGGACCTGCGAGCGACCCCGGGGCCCGTGTCCTATCAGGTGCCCGGCACGACGCGCAGGCACGTGATCACCGGCCTCCAGCCGAAGGCCGGCTACGACGTGGCCGTCGTCTCCCGGGGCGCGATCCTGGAGGTCCGCGTCACGCCGGGCAGGGCCCACACGACCGACGACGCGGGCGTGCTGACGTTCGGCGCGCCGTAGCGCGCGGCCCGCGCAGGGCGGCGCGGCGGGCGCCGGCGCGATCCCGGCGCGGCGCTGCCTTCAGGGCTTCGCGGAGAAGACCCTGTCGAGCTCCTCTTTCCCGAACACCGGCGCCCAGGGCAGGAGCTCGTACTGCGCCAGCCCGTGCTTCGTGAAAGGATCGCCGTCCCGGATCTGATCCAGCGTCGCCCCGACCGCCTCGTCCGGCACCCGGAGCAGGACCACCCCGCCAGAACGTGGATCGAGCGGCCCTGACGCGAGCAGCAGCCCCTGCTCCATCAGCCTCTTCAGATAAGCGCGGTGGTCGTCGACGACCTTCAGCACCTCGTCGAGCGGTCGCCGGTAACGGATGATCGCAATCGCGTACATGATGTCTCGATTCCTCGGGCCGCAATCTACCAGAGCGCAGCGCCCGGCCGAGCCTGTTCCTGCCAGGCCGCCGTCCGGAGGAGATCGCGCGGCCGCGTAGGGCGCGAACGCGCGCCAGCGGGCTCGCCGCGACGGGCAGCGAGAAAAACCATTGCATCACCGGAATGTGCCACCATCGCGATCTCCAGGCTTGACTTGGCGGCCCGTCCTACGGAAGCGCGGCGGCGTGGCGGATCCCGCGCGGTCGCACGCCCCCCTTTCCCTTCGCGCTCTCGTCTGGCAGTGTGCGCGCCCTCCGCTGGAGACATCTGTATGGCGCGACCCCCGAAAGCAGCACCCGCTCCCATTCTCCCTTCCTCGCCTGCCGCCGCGCTCGCGGCGTACGGCCGTGTTGAGCCGAAGCTCCTCGAGCTCGGCCCTGACGACCTCGTGACCGTCTACGTCGAGGTCCCCAGGGCCGTGAGCTCCGTGCTCTCCGCCCTGCCCCACCTGCGCGAGCTCCGCGACGAGATCGTCCGCGATCTCCCGAACCACCCGATCGAGATGCTGGACGAGCTCGAGGACTACGCCCTCGCGGCGTGGTACTCCGACCTGCTCTACAGCACGCCGGCGAGCGAGCTCGACGCGAAGAAGCTCACCGACGACGCCGGCGCCGTGCGCGAGGGGCTCCTCGTCGCGGCCGAGGCGCTCGCGTACAGGAACCTGCTCGACAAGCAGCGCATCGCCGACATTCGCAAGGGCAAGGGCCACACGGATCTCGCGAGCGATCTCATCGCCCTGGTCGAGCTGTTCCGCAGCTCCTGGGACAAGGTCCGCGCGAAGACGGCGGTCGAGGACGAGGAGCTCGAGCGCGCCGCGGATCTCGGCGTGCGCCTCCTCGCCGCGCTCGCCGCGAAGCCCGGCAAGGGCTCGTCGGCGGCGCCGAAGATCACCGACGCGAGCGATCGCCGCGCGCGATCGATCTCGCTGGTCGCCAAGGCCTACGAGGAGTGCCGCCGCGCCGTCGCCTACCTGCGCTGGCACGAGGGCGGCGACGGCGACCTGGCCCCGTCGCTCCTGCAGAAGCCGCGCGGCCGCCGGCCGAACGCCGAGAAGGCCGCCGCGGCCGCGAGCGGCGCGTCCTCCGAGGCGTCGGCGAAGGCGACCGCCGACGAGGCGTCCGCCGCGGAAGGCGACGCGCTCTCGTCCTCCGAGCCGGCGAACGACGCCGCGCCGATCGCCAGCGCCTGAGCGCCGGCGCCTCGCGAACGCGACGAGGAAGGGCGCGGGGGCCCTCGAGCCTCCGCGCCTCTCCGCGCCCGCTCCCCTCCGGCGCTCTCTCCTCGCTCTCGACCCGCCGGCCGCGATCCGCGGGCTACCGGCTGCGGCTCGACTCCTCGATGAGCTCGACCTTGTAGCCGTCCGGATCCTCGACGAACGCGATCACCGTCTTGCCATGCTTCATCGGGCCCGGCTCGCGCGTGATCTTCCCGCCCGCCGCGCGGATGCGGTCGCAGGCCGCGCGGATGTCGTCCACCCCGAGCGCGATGTGCCCGTACGCCGTGCCGAGCTCGTATTTCTCCACGCCCCAGTTATGCGTGAGCTCGAGCTCCGCGTGCTCCGGGTTCTTCCCGTAGCCGAGGAAGCACAGCGTGAACTTGCCCTCCGGGTAGTCCTGCCGCGACAGGAGCTGCATCCCGAGCACGTCCCTGTAGAAGCCGATCGAGCGCTCGAGATCGCCGACCCGCAGCATCGTGTGCAAGATCCTCATGCCGACTCCTTCTCCTCCGGCGTCCGCGCCAGCGCGGCGCTCAGCCGTACCGCACCGAGATGATCTCCATCTCCGTCTCGCCCGCCGGGCGGCGCACCGTGATCACGTCGCCCGCGCGCTTGCCGAGGAGCGATCGACCGACCGGCGAGCGCCAGCTGATGCGCCCGACCGCGCTGTCGATCTCGTCCTCGCCCACGATCTGGTAGGTGTGGCGCGCGCCGTCCTCGTCCTCGATCTCGACCTTCGCGCCGAAGAAGACCTTGTCGCCGCGCTGCTCCGCCGGGTCGACCACCACGGCCTTCTCCAGCCGCTTGGTCAGGAAGTGCATCCGCCGGTCGATCTCGCGCAGCTTCTTCTTGCCGTAGATGTACTCGGCGTTCTCGGACCGGTCGCCCTGCGCCGCCGCTTCGGCGACCTCCTGGACGATGCGCGGCCGCTCCACGGAACGGAGCCGCGCGAGCTCCTCGGACAGCTTCCTCGCCCCGCCGGGCGTGATGTAAGCCGGGTCGGACATGGTTCGATCGCGACGGAGCCTACGCCGCGCCGCCCGCCAGATCCACCACCGTTGCGCCCGGTGCGGAGTCCCCAAAAACACCCCCGTCGGAGCCCCTGATCACCTTTGATTTCCACAAGATGGCCTCCCTGTCACGGACGGTTGTTGACGCGCCGCGGCGGCATGCTACGCGAATGAAGAACTGTGCCGCAGCTGCGCGGAAGACCGGGAAGGGAACCGGCTGCCAGCGCCCCTCGCCGCGGCAACGAGGAGGTCTCCCATGTCGAATGCCCAAACCCACCAGAACCGCTACAAGGCTGACCTCCGCGAGATCCGCTTCCTCCTGTTCGAGCAATTCCGCCTGGACGAGCTGCTCGGCAGCGCGCCGTACGACGGGTGGGGGCGCGACGAGGTCTCGATGGTCGTCGACGAGGCGTACAAGTTCGCGTGCGAGGTCTTCGGCCCGCTGAACGCGGTCGGCGATCGGGTCGGCTGTCGCATCGAGGCGGGGCAGGTCAAGACCCCGCCGGGGTTCAAGGGGGCGTGGGACAAGCTGTACGAGGCCGGGTGGAAGTCGGTCTCCGTCTCGCCCGCCTACGACGGCCAGGGCGGCCCCTTCACGCTCTACACGGTGGTCGAGGAGTTCCTCTGCGGCGCGAACGCGGCGCTCAACATGTACCCCGGGCTGACGTACGGCGCGGCGGAGCTGATCGAGCACTTCGGGACGCCGCGGCAGCGCGACATCTACCTGAAGCGGATGTACGGCGGGCAGTGGAGCGGGACGATGTGCCTGACCGAGCCCCAGGCGGGCTCGGACGTCGGCTCGTCGCGGACGACCGCGGTGAAGCAGAAGGACGGCAAGTACCTCATCCGCGGCACGAAGATCTTCATCTCCGGCGGCGACCAGGATCTCACCGAGAACGTCGTGCACCTCGTGCTCGCCCGCGCCGAGGGCGCTCCGCCGGGCACGAAGGGGCTCAGCCTGTTCGTCGTGCCGAAGCTCCGGGTGGACGACGACGGCGCGCTCGGCGAGCCGAACGACGTCCTCGTCGGCAACATCGAGCACAAGATGGGCATCAACGGGTCGTCGACGTGCGTGCTCAACTTCGGCGAGAACGACGCCTGCCTCGGGGAGCTCGTCGGCACCGTCGAGCACCAGGGCATGCCGCAGATGTTCCGGATGATGAACGGCGCGCGCATCTCGGTCGGCCTGCAGGGCGTGTCGGTCGCGTCGTCGGCGTACCTGAACGCGCTCGAGTACGCGAAGGACCGCAAGCAGGGCTCGTCGATCCTCCAGTGGAAGGACGCGACCGCGCCGCGCGTGCCGATCGTCGACCACCCGGACGTGCGGCGGATGCTGCTCGACATGAAGAGCCGCGTGGAGGGCATCCGCGCGCTCATCATCAAGCTCGCGCGCCACCAGGACGCGGTCGCCGTCTACCAGGGCAAGGACGACCGCGCGGCCGCGTACAACCAGGGCCAGGTCGACCTGCTCGTGCCGCTCGTGAAGTCCTACTCGTCCGATCAGGCGTTCCGCATCTGCGAGACGGCGATCCAGACCTTCGGCGGCGCCGGGTACACGAAGGACTATCCGGTCGAGCAGTACTGCCGCGACGCGAAGGTCTTCTCGATCTACGAGGGCACGAACCACATCCAGGCGATGGACCTCGTCGGGCGCAAGCTCGGCCAGGCCGGCGGGGTCAACCTGCAGGCCTTCCTGAACGACGTGGCCGAGTTCGTGAAGGCGAACGACAAGCACCCCGTCCTCGCCGCGAGCGTCAAGGAGCTGCGCGAGGCGCACGAGGCCGTCGCCGGCTCCGCGATGCGGCTGCTCTCGTGGTTCCAGATGGGCAAGATGCCGATGGTGCCGCTCTCGGCGAACCGCTTCCTCGAGATGATGAGCGAGCTCGCGATCGGCTGGCTCCTGCTCGACGGCGCGGTCATCGCGCTCAAGGCGCTGGAGGCCCTGCCGCCGGGCGACGCCGGCGCGAAGGACCGCGCCTTCTACGAGGGCAAGAAGCACGCGGCCCTCTACTTCGCGGCCAACGTGCTGCCGCACGCGAAGTTCTCCGCCGAGCTCCTCGGCCGCGAGGACTCGTCCGCCCTCGACATCCCGGTCGACGCGTTCGCGACCGTCTGATCTCCCTCCTCCCGGTCGAGGCGCTCGCGACCGTCTGACGTCCCTCCCCGCGCCGAGCCCGCCTCCGGGCGGGGTCTCGGCCGCGCGGGGCGGGTTCACTCACTCCGGGACCGTGAGCCGCTCCGCCAGGTTCCGGACGGGCACCGGCATCGTCGGGTCGCGCGACACGGCCATGATGTCGGCGCGGAGCGCGCGCACCTCCGTCAACCGGAGCCACGAGAGCGCGAGCCGCGTCATGCTCGGCAGGCCCCTCGCGAGCACCGTACGGACGACGTCGGCGGCGGGGAACGAGAAGGCCACCTCCTCGGGAGGCAAGCCCGCGGCCTTCGCTGCCGCCTCGATGCTCGCGTCGAAGTCGTCCCGCTTCGACTCCAGCACCTCGAAGTAGGCGCGCCCGCGCTCGGGCGCCAAGGCCTGAGCCGCCCCGCCGCCCTCGGGCGCGAAGACCCAGGTCGCCGAGCTGTCGAGCCCCACCCGCGCGCCCGACTCGAGCGTGACGAGCGGCAGGAAACGACCGCCTTCGAGCGGCTCCCCGCCGCCGGCCTCGAGCAGCTCGCGCACGAGGTCCTTCAGGTTCGCGCTCATGGGCCGATGTTCGCACGGAAACCCCGGCGGTGGGCAATTCGGCAGACACAGATACGCCCCCTTCCGGGCGCGCGGCCGCGCTTCCCGCCCCCGAAGCGCGCGGCGGTGACAATTCGCGGCGACTGCGGCGTGACGAGGAACGACGAGGAACGACGAGGAACAACCGTGGAGAACGCGCCGAGCGGACGCGCCATGTCGCTTTGCTTGGAAAACACGTCGGGTTGGCCGGAATAAGAATAGTATGGGGATTCAATTCAAAGTTGATGCACTGGTACTGCTTGGGTTCATTTCGGCTGCCGCGGCGATGAGCAGCGGTTGCGCGTTCGGGGGCGACTCCGTGGAGCTGCAGGTCCAGGATCGCTCGTCGGAAGATGCCTGCGTCCCGAGCAAGAACAAGAACAAGGTCGATTCGTCGTGCGGGCTGTGGGTCTCGAGCACGGGGAACGACGGCAACGCGGGGACCTCGGGGGCGCCCCTGCGGACGATCTCGAAGGCTCTCCAGCTCGTCTGGCACCAGGGAAAGCGCGTCTATGTCTGCGCCCAGGAGTTCGATGAGCCGCTGCTCGTGCCCGGAGGACACACGATCTTCGGTGGGCTCGATTGCCGCGACAACTGGCGCTGGATAGGCGACAAGAAGAGGACCACGCTCACCGCTCCTGAGGGCGAGACGCCGCTCAAATTCCACGGCGGCAGCGGCGTGGCGGTGATCGAGGACATCCACGTCATCGCGCGCTCGATCCCGCCGACTCACACCGAGCTGGCCGGCCGCTCGTCGATCGCCGCGAACACCTCGGGGATCGGGGTCGACTTCAACCGGTGCATCCTCGAGGCGGGCGACGGGGCGCCGGGCGCCCCAGGAGACGCGCTCGTGAACGACCCGGCCGAGGCGGGGACGTCCGGCACCTTCGGCAACGCCGCGTGCACGTCCGCGACGGTCGCCGGCGCTGCCCCTGTGAGCAACACCTGCGGTACGCCCGACGACCGCTCGGACGACTCGCGCAGCGGCGCCGGGGGGACGGGTCGGGTCGCGTCGGGCGCCGACGGGGACGATGGGGGCCCGACCGGCGCGACGAACGGCGGAACGGGCGAGACAAGCTCCAGGACCTGCACGCCAGGCAAGGTGGGCGCGGATGGCGCCGCCGGGCGGCCGGGCGCGGGGGCGACCGGCTTCGGCTCGCTCTTCCTGGACGGGTACACCGGCCCGCTCGCCGGCAATGGGTGGCCGGGGTTGCCGGGCCAGGGCGGCGGCGGCGGCGGCGGCGGAAAGGGCGGCACAGGCACGCTGATGTGCCCGTTCGCGAGCTCGGCGGGCGGCGCCGGCGGGGGCTCCGGCGGCGCAGGTGGCTGCGGCGGGCTCGGCGGCAACGGCGGAGGCGCCGGCGGGGCGAGCATCGCCGTGTTCGCGGGGAGCGCCCGGGTCGACCTCACCGACGTGGTGCTGAAGACCGGCCGCGGCGGCGACGGCGGAGACGGGGGCCAGGGCCAGGACGGCGGCCAGGGCGGCCAGGGCGGGCCAGGCGGCATCCTGGGCAAGGCCACCGCGCTGAACTTCGCCTGCGGCGGCGGCCCGGGCGGCCAGGGCGGTCAGGGAGGCCGCGGCGGCGGCGGGCTCGGCGGCCACTCGATCGCCATCGCCTATGCGGTCAGGGCGCCTCTCCTCAAGAACACGACCATCGAGATCGGCGAGGTCGGGACCGGCGGGCTCGGGGCCGCGCGGGCGTACAACGGGGCGGACGGCGTGGCGGCCGAGATCTACGATATCGAGCAGGGGCTCGGGCAGTAGCGGATAGGGCCTAATCCGGCGGCGGCGGCGGCGAGGGCCAGCTCCGATCCTCCTGCATGCAGCGGAGCTGCGTCACGCGCCGTCCCTCCGAGGTGCTCACCGCGATCTCCCGGACGGGCGCGTCGCGCCGCGCGCGCCGGCTCAGCTTCTCGACCACCAGAAACCCCTCCCGCTCACCCGCGAGGCGGAGGAACTCGTCGAACAGCGCGACGTGCCCGCCGCGCGCCCCGTCCTCGGCCGTCGCGATGCGCCGCTGCGTGGCGACGCCGATCGCCAGCGCGTCGCCGCGGGCGCGCACGACCATCGCCGGATCAAGGCCGCGCTGGCTCTCGTCAGAGACCGTCCAGATCTCGGCGACCCCCGCCTCGGCGAGGCGCCGCTTCATGTAGGAGAAGGCCGACTCGAGCGTGTTGTTCCGGTACGGGACCGCCCTCGACTCCATCGGATCGACGTGGTTCCGCCAGAACGCGATCAGCGCGTGCGCCCAGCGCCTGGCGTCGAGCCGGCGGTCCTGGAACGGCCAGTCCCCGGCCGTCGCCTCCGCGCAGGCACGGAGCAGCGCCTGCTCGTCGATGCCGCGCGTCGCCAGGCAGCGCGCGCAGTGCATGTACCCCGTGCCCCGCTCGAGGAGCGCGCCGCACATCGAGCAGATGTCGTTACCATAGCCAGGGCCCATGTACCGGAGCCAGCCGACGCTGAGCTGCTGGTGAGCCGCGCGGCGCTCCTCGTTCCACGCGATCTCCCGCAGCCCGTCCTGAAGGGCCCTCGAGGCCGCGCGCCGCTCATCATCTCGCTGCGTCATCCGCTGTCCTCCAGCGTGAGCCCTGTTCGCGCCGGCCCGGCAGTGTAACGCCTGGGCCTCCACCGCGCTTCGCGAGGCGACACAAACCGCCCGCACGCGATCCTCGTCGCGACGGCATCGGGCGCGTCGCCGGGCACACACAACGCCACATTGTTGACATTGACTTTCATTTGCCGTTACGCTATGCGTCGACAAGATGTCGCGGTTTGCCTCAGTTCTCGTGCTTCCGTTGCTCTTCAACAACGCCGGTTGCGGTGGAGAGCCTGCGCCCAGCGACCCGCTGGCGGGCGTCCAGCTGATCGGCGATGACCTCAGCGACATCCCTTTGCACGGCGCCTCGGCGGAGCAGGTAGCCCGGTTCAAGGAGGGCGACGCGCTCTTCGACTTCGTGTTTCGCGAGCGCGACGGGCTCGGTCCGCTCTACATCCGCGCCTCGTGCGCGGGGTGCCACGAGGGGGCCGCGCGCGGCCCGGGCGCCGTCCAGAAGATGGCGCTCGTCGACGACGACGGCGTGACGCCGGCGGTGGATCAGGCGGGGCTCCCCTACGGGCACACGATGCGGCCCTACGCGGTCGGCGGGGCGACGACGCTCTCGCGACCCGAGATCGAGGGGACGATCAAGCTCTCGCAGCGCCTCGGCCCGCCGGTGTTCGGGCGCGGTTACATGGAGGCGGTCGATGACGCCGAGATCGAGCGGGTCGCGGCCGAGCAGGCCGCGCGGGGCGACGCGATCCGCGGGCGCGTCAACCGCGTGGTGTTCCACTCGAAGAAGAACGCGGACGAGTCGTTCCACACCTTCGCCGAGGGCGACGAGGACCTCATCGGCCGCTTCGGGTTCAAGGCGCGGGTGGCCACGCTCGACGACTTCACGGCCGACGCCTACCAGGGCGACATGGGCATCACCTCGCCGCTCCGCCCGGAGGAGCTGCCGAACCCCGACGGGCTCACGGACGACGCCAAGCCGGGCGAGGACGTGGCCATCGACACGGTGAACGCCGTCGCCGACTACATGCGCTTGCTGGAGATCCCGAAGCGCGCGCCCGCCGACGAGCACGGTCAGGCGCTGTTCGCCGAGGTCGACTGCGCCGGCTGCCACGTCCCCTCGCTGAGGACGCGCGCCGACTACCCGATCGCGCAGCTCGCCGACATCGACGCCCCCGTCTACACCGATTTCCTCCTGCACGACCTCGGCCCGGACCTCGCCGACGGGCTGGCCGACGAGTCGGCGAGCTCCGCTTCCTGGCGGACGGCGCCGCTCATCGGCATGCGTCACAGCACCTCGTACCTCCACGACGGCCGCGCCATGACCATCGAGCAGGCCATCTTGCTCCACGACGGCCCGCGCTCGGAGGCGGCCGCTTCGGTCGCCGCGTTCCGCGCGCTCTCCCGCGAGGATCGCGAGGCCCTCATCGACTTCGTGCGCTCGCTCTGAACGACGTTCGAAGGCGCGCGCCCGCGCCCATCCACTTCGCGCGCTCGCTCCGGGCGAGCCGCGGCAAGGAGCTCGAAGATCCATGCAACTCCCCGCCTGCCTGCGGTCCGGTCTGGCCATCGCCGCCGCCGCCCTCTCGCTTCCCGCGTGCGGAAGCGACAACGAGACGCTGTACACCGACGCGGATTACGAGCGGCGGGCAGTGGTCGACGTGAAGGCATTCATCCAGGACAACCTCGACCAGTTCGCCGCCGCCACGGCCGCGCTCCAGGCGGCCGCGCCCGAGCCGGACGAGGACGGGTGGAGCGCGACGAGCGACAAGGAAGCCGTCGACGCCATGAAGGCCGAGTGGAAGAAGGCGCGTCAGTCCTACGAGCGCGTCGAGGGGGCCATCGCGGTCGTCTTTCCGGATCTCGACACCTCGACGGACGCCCGCTACGACGCGTTCATCGAGGTCAAGGCCGACGACGACCTCTTCGACGGCGAGGGGGTGACCGGCGTGCACGCCGTCGAGCGCATCCTCTGGGCGGACGAGATCCCGCAGCCCGTCCTCGACTTCGAGTCGGCGCTCACGAACTACAGCCCCGCCGCCTCCCCGGCCACCGAGGCCGAGGCGGCCGCGTTCAAGGACGAGCTCTGCGAGCGGCTCAGGGCCGACGCGGAGAAGATGCAGACCGATTTCGAGGGCCTCGCGCTCGACGCGCCGTCCGCGTACCGCGGGGTCATCAGCTCCATCCTGGAGCAGGTCGAGAAGACGAGCAAAGCGGCGACCGGAGAGGAGGAGTCGCGCTACGCGCAGTACACCCTCGCCGACATGCGCGCGAACGTCGCGGCCGGCGTGCAGACCTACGCCGCCTTCCAGCCGTGGCTGCTCACCAAGGGGGCCGAGGGCGCGGACGTCGACAAGGCGGTGCTCGCCGGCTTCGATCGGCTGTCGAGCGCCTACGACGCGATCGAAGGCGACGCGCTGCCGCCGCTGCCCGAGGGGTGGAGCGACGAGGCGCCGACCGAGGCGCAGCTCGCGACCCCGTTCGGCGTGCTGTTCTCGCTCGTCGAGCGCGAGAGCGACGACGCGACGCCGGGCACGCTCGCGCACGACATGACGCGATCCGCGGATCTCCTCGGGATCGACGAGCTGCCCTGAAGGCAATCACGCGTCAGGGGGGCGCGTCAGGGAGGGCGCGTCAGCCGGCGGCGTTCCAGCGCACGAGCACGCAGGTCACGTTGTCAGGGCCGCCGTGCAGGTTGGCGCGGTCGACGAGCGAGCGCGCCGTCGCCGCGAGGTCGTCGCCCTGCGCGAGCACCTCGATGATCTCCGGCTCGGGGACCGGGCCGGAGAGGCCGTCCGAGCAGATGAGCAGGAGATCGCCGGCCTCGGGCCGCTCGATGCGCGTGGCGACGTCGACGGTCTTCCCCATCCCGAGCGCGCGCGTCACGACGTTGCGGGCGAGCAGCGGATCCACGTCGTCGGGCAGCTCCTCGCCGCTGCGCAGGTGCTCGTTCCAGAGCGAGTGGTCCTCGGTGAGCCGCTCGAGCCGGTGCTGGCGGTAACGGTAGACCCGGCTGTCGCCGACGTGCGCGATGCACGCCGAGGTCGCGTCGGCGTAGACGCCCGCGAACGTCGTCCCCATCCCGTAGAAGCGCGGATCGCGCTGCCCGACCTCGAAGATCTGCTCGTTGGCGCGCCAGATGGACGAGACGAGGCGGAACTCGAGGGGCGCCGCCAGCTCGTCGTACCCCGTGGGCTGCGTGATCTCGCCCTCGCCGTCCTTGCAGCACGACTGCACGATGTCGACCGCCATCCGCGACGCGATCTCGCCGCCGGCGGCGCCGCCGATGCCGTCGGCGACGACGAAGAGGCCGAGATCCAGATCGACGGCGAAGCTGTCCTCGTTGTGCTCGCGCTGGCGGCCAACGTGGCTGTCACCGGCGGCTTCGATGCGGAGCGGGGGGTTCACGGAGCTTCCTCGTCGGTGACACGCGTGTCGACTCCGGGCAGCATCCAGCGGCCGGACGCCTTGCGCAAGTCAGGAAGGGGCTCAATTCGAGCGGAGAGCGCCGGGCCGCTCGGGCTCGCGCGGCCAGGCTAGGCTAGGCTACGTGCGCAGCGCGGCGGTCGCGGGCGACCGGAGCGGCGGGTGGGCGCCCTGCGGCCCGCGGAGCGGCTCGGCAGGGGGCGGGACGCTCGCCGCGCGGACCTCGAAGCGGCCGTTCTTCCAGGTCACGAGCCCGCCCGAGAGGCGCGCGGAGCTGCCCGAGCCCGGCTCGGACCTCAGCCAGACCAGGGGGCGCGCGGCGAAGACCGGCTTGGTGCAGGCGATGTCCTCGAAGGCGGCGGACCACGAGCCGGAGTTGCCGAAGAACAGCCCGCCCTCCCAGGTGCCCTCGGGCGTGTGCGTGTGGCCGAAGACGACCGCCCTGGCGCGGTGGGCGCGGGCGACCTGGCGCGCGGCGCGGCTGACCCGCTGCCAGGTCGCGTCGAGCGGGAGCTTCGGAACGAGGCGCTCGTAGACGACGAGCCCCGCCGGCGCGACGAGCGCCGCCGGCGTGAGCCAGCCCGGCACGAGCAGCAGCCACACGAGGGCGACCGCGACCGCGAGCAGCCCCAGGGCGGCCCGGTCGAGCCAGAGCTCGCGCGCGACGAGCCCCAGCCGGTCCTCGGCCGGCCGCGCGAACAGGCGGGCGTGGCGGGCGACGGCGCGGAGCGGGGCGCCCGTCTCCTGCGCGGCGGCCGCGAGGCACTCGCGCAGGCGGGCGCGCCGCTCCGGCTCGCGCCGGCGCACGAGCTCGACGACGGTGCGGAGCGCGCCGAGCGCCCAGGCCCCCGCGAGCGTGCGGCGCGAGAACATGTAGTAGCGCGCCCAGTGCGCGAGGTAGCCGAACGCGGACAGCATGAACGAGGAGTCCACGTGCGGGTTGAAGTAGCCCATCCGTGAGACGAGCAACCGGCACACGAGCGAGCCCATGGTCGGCTGGATCTCGCCCGGCTTCCGTCCGAACGGGACCATCGGGTAGCGGTAGCTGCAGTAGGCGTCGTACTGGTTGCCGTGCTCCACGATGATGCCGTCGGGCGTCTTGTGGAACCAGGCGCGGAACACGACGCGAGCGCCCAGCGCGGCGCGCGAGATCGCGCCGGGGCGCGAGACATCGGCCAGCGCGGCGAGCGCCGCCTCGACCACGCGGGCCCGGACCAGGTCGCGCACCTCGGGCAACGTGAGCTGGACGTCGTGGTTGCCCGAGATGAACACGACGGTGTGTCCATCGGCGACGACGCGGCCCAGCGCCTCGATGAACACCGGGTGATCCGCGAGGATCGCCGCCATCGCCGGGACCGCGTGCTCGGCGCTGCGCGGGAGGTCGTGAAAGACGCTCTGCTGGTCGATCACGCGCGGCGCGTCGAAGTCGAACACATCGCCGTTGAGCACCAGCGTGAGCTCATGCCGCCCGGCGTCGCGCGCCGTGCCTTGCTTCATCTCGTCCCGAAGCGCGTCCAGCATCGCCGCGACTTCGCTGTCGGGGGAATACGGAGCCTGACGGTAGCGCATCCACAGACCGTCACCCGGCTCGAGCTCACAAAGATGGATATCTGAGATTGCCACCGTATGGAGCATCTCGTCAAGGTGACACACGCGCCTGTCCACGGCCTGTCAGGGAATGGTCACGACTCGGTGTCGGGCGGCGCGGAGGGCGCGTGCGGACGCGGCGCTGCTGCGTCGTCCTGGGCTCCTGGCTTCCTGGTTTCCTGGCTCCCTGGCTTCCTGGCTCCCTGGCTAGGCCTTGCGAGGGCTTGATCCTCGGGCGCCCTCGGGTGGCGACTGTCGGGCTGTCGGGGAGTGTGGTGTCTTGGGCGCCGTGTCGTCCGCGGCCGTCGTTATGACGACGACGCCTGCTCGCTACGGCTGTCCCTTGCGCTTGATGATCATGAACTGCACGCGGCGGTTCTTCTGGCGCCCTGTCTTGACGCGGTTGTCCCCGAGCGGCTGCTCGAAGCCGTAGCCCCTGGCGACGAGCTTCTCCCGCGGCACCCCGGCGGCCACGAGCCACGAGAGGACGGCCTCCGCGCGCTGCTGGGACAAGCGCAGGTTGTACCCCTCGGTCCCGCTGTCGTCCGTGTGGCCTTGCACCTCGACGAGCTCGATATCCGGGTTCTGCTGGATGGCGTCGCGCACCTCGTACAGAATCTCGTCGGAGACAGGATCGACCGTCTGGGTGCGCGTCTTGCCGTAGACGACGAACTGCACCGGCCTCGACGTCGTGATCTCGTCAGCGCTCACGCGGACGAACTTCGGGCAGCCGTTCTGCCGTGGATCGGGATCGGAGAGCCCCCGCTCGTTCGGGCAGGCGTCCGCGGCGCCGCGGACGCCGTCGCCGTCCGGATCGTCCGGGCAGCCGTTCTGCTTCGGGTTCTTGCTCGCTGGCCCCTTGAGCTTCGGGCAGGCGTCCGAGGCGTCGGCGATGCCGTCGCCGTCCGCGTCGCCCGGGCAGCCCACCTTCTTCGGGTCGTCGCTCGGGCCGCCGCGCACGCTGGGGCAAGCGTCGATGCCGTCATGGAAGCCGTCGTCGTCCGAGTCGTCCGGGCAGCCGTTCTCCGTGGGGTCGGCGCTGCGAGCACCCGGGGTGGACGGGCAGGCGTCGTCGATGTCGAGCACGGCGTCGCCGTCGCGATCCGCTGGAGGGCAGCCGTCCTTCGCGGGGTCGGGCGACGGATCGCCCTTGACGTCGGGGCAGGCGTCGATGTGGTCATCGATGCCGTCGTCGTCCTTGTCGCCCGCGACGGCGGAGGCCTGCGCGCGCTCCGGGGCAGGCGCCGGGAGCGGCGCCCAGCCCACCATGCCGACGGCGCGGACGGTCGGCGAGCCGACGGCCGTCAGGAGGCCGGGCCCGACCGCGGCCCCGAACGTCAGGCCGCCGAGGACGCGCAGCTTGGCGCCGAAGAGGAGCTCGGCGTTGACGCCCGCATCCGCGGGCGTGGCCGGCACGCTCGATAACACGAGCTCCTCACCGAGCGGAGCTGCGCCGTACAGCTCGGCGCCGAGCTGGAGGAGATCGCCGCTCATCAGGAGCCCCGCGGCGCCGCCGAACGTGACCAGCGGCGGGCGGTTGGCCCCTCCGCCGAGCTCGACGCCGCCGCTCGCATTCCACAGGAAGCCGAGCGTCGAACGGGCCGAGCCGACGCGCCCGCCGACGCTCGCGTGAAAGGCGCCGCGGACCTCCGCGTCGCCGGTGTACTGCGCCGGCGAGCCCGTGGGCAGGAACAGGTAGCCGCCGAGCCCGAGCTGGACCGGACCTGCGTCCTCGCCGAGCAGACGGAGCCGCGCGCCGAGGCGGAAGTCGCCGAGCTCCGGCGCCGTCAGCTCGGTGAACTGGACGCCGGGGATGGCCGGGTCGTCGCCCGTTTGCGCGATGGCGAGCGGCGCATCGATCGAGAGCAGAAAGCGCTCCCACAGCGCGAGCGAGGCGTCGAGGCGCAGGTACGCCTGCGAGGAGACGATCGCGACATCCGTCTCGCCGCCGCTCGTGCGGATCGGCTGGTGGGAGTAATCGAGCATCGCGTGGACGCGCGCCGCGAGGTGGCCGGGAGCGGCGGGAGACGGCACGCCGAAGAACGCGTCTCCGGCGGGCGCCGGCTCGAACCGGTTGAGGGAGAAGCCGCCGGTGGATTGACCTCGCGAGGCGCTGGCGAGCGTCATGAGGAAGGCTGCTGACGCTGCCGCTGCGACGGAGGTAGACCTCATCGGCTGGCCACGATAGCGGGGGCGTGAGGCGGGGGGCAACATGCCGTCGCGCCTCGGCGCGTGGGGGTTCATCATGGCCCTCTACCGCTGCTCCCATGGGCAGCAGCGATTGCGCGAAGCCGTGAAGGTCAGTGGCCGACCGCGTCGACGGCCGTGATGTGACGGCGCGCCGCGGATCGGTGCTCTCAGAACTGGTGCCGCAGGCTCGCCCCGGGCGCGATCATCAGGACGAAGTCGCCCATGAGCGACTCCGGCGCGTAGGTGCCGATCCCGTCGGTCGACGCCGCGAGCTCGATCGTCCTGTCCCACGCCGGCTTGCTGAGGCCGATCAGGAGCAGCAGCTTCACGCTGGCGGAGAGCTCCCAGCGCTCCCCGAGCCGCAGGCCGAGCCTCGCCTCCGGATCCACGTAGAAGTACGTCGCCGAGGCGAAGTCGACCACCGGGTACGTGTTGAACCACGCCCCCTCGGCCGTCCTGAACCGGCCGTTCCGCTCGTCGCGGACCTCCCCCACGAGCACCCCGGCGCCGAGCCGCAGCAGCGCGGGGAAGCGATCGCCGAGGTGGTACCCGAACGTCGCGCCGGCGAGGAAGCCGCCCAGCCGGAGCGCGTCGCTCGCCGTGCCGCCGAGCGGCTCCCGGTAGCCGATCGGCCTGAGCTCCGCCGGGCGCTCCTCGAGCTGCTGCGTCGCGACGAGGCCGCCGATCTCGATCCCCACGCCGATCCCCGAGCCGAGCTCGTAGCCGCCGTGGATCATGCCGAGCCCGCCGAGGCCGATCGAGCTCGAGCAGCCCGAGCGACAGCCGCTCGCGATCTCGCCGCCGAGCGTCGGCGCCACAAGGAACGAGGCGCTCGCGTCGAGCGTGAACTTCGGCGGCTTGCGCCAGATCTCCGCGTCCTCGTCGCGCTCGAGCGGGAGGCTCAGGCTCTGGCGCTGGCCCTTCTGCAGCGTCACCGTGCGCGCCTCGGTGACGAACCCGTCAGCCTTCACCTCGACCCGGTGCGCGCCGGCCTTGAGCCGGCCGAGCCAGACGCCGTTGCCCACGTTGACCGAGTTGATCCAGACGCTCGCGCCGGGCGGCGTCGGGTCGACCCGGAGCGACGCGTCGAGGTCCTCGGCGAGGAGCGACAGCGTGGTGAGGTCCTGCGGCTTCACGGGCGCCGCGGTCGGCTGCGTCCCGAGCTTCCCCTCGCCGCGCAGCGCCACCATGTGGTCGCCGACCGACAGCGCGCCGATCCACGGGGTCTGCCCCACGACGACGTTGTCCACGAGCACGTCGACCGTCTTGCCGGCCCGCTCGACCACGCGCAGCCGACCGGAGCGGACCAGCCTGCGGAGCTTCGCGTTCACCGTGACCGTCTGGCCCCCGGCGACGTCGACGCGCGTCTCCACCGGCACGTAGCCCTCCTTGAAGACGCGGACGACGTGCGCGCCGGCGGCGACGCGGATCGGCTTGACCGGCGGGTACTGCCCGCGCTCCTCGCCGCTCACCACGATGGACGCCCCGGGCTCGGCGCTCGTGATGTCGAGCGTCCCCACGAGCGCGCGCAGCTCGGCGATCTCGCGCTGCGCGACCGCGCGCTCGGCGGCCGACATGGTGAAGTCGCGCAGGAAGGTCTCGAACATCTCGAGCGCCTCGTCGTAGCGCTGGAGCTTGCGCAGCGCGATCGCGGCGTTGTTCGTGGCCGCGCGCGTCGGGTAGAGCTTGCGCGAGAGGAGGAACTCGGCGAGCGCGGGGCTCCAGGCCTCCTCGCGGAGCAGGGTGAGCCCCTTCTCGAAGTGGAGCCGCGCGACCTGCCGGTCCGTCTCGGAGACGGGCGCCTCCTCGGCCGGCGCGGCGTCCTCCGTGCCGGCCGGCGCCGGCCCCTCCGCGCCGGCCGGCGCCGGCTGTGCGAGCGCCGGTCCCGCGGCGACCGCGACGGCGAGCGCGGCCGAGAGCGCGCGCAGCTGCCGCGCCGTCCGCGGATGCCGCACGAGGGAGAGAGGGCACGAGCCGCCGCGCCGCGTACGCAGATCCATTCGATCGAGCACCGTACTCAGCCTGTTCTTCTGCTGTTATTTTCCGAACTCTTCGGTGTTGTCGATGATCCCCTTGGGGGTCGTCGGCGCGGGAGGCGGCGGTGCGGCGGAGGCGCTCTTCGCCGGAGGCGCCGGAGCGCCCTTCGCCGAGGGCGGGGCGAGCTCGATCTTGAGCGGCCGCGCGCCGCTTGTGGTCACGAACACGTCGGTCACCACCTCGTTCGCCCCCTTGAACACGCGCACCCTGTGCTCGCTCCCGAGCGGCCCGGTGATCTCGAGGATCCCGTTCCTGGTCCTCGCGCGCGCGCCCTCGATCTCGACCGAGGCGTCGGCAGGCAGGATGACCACCTGAACGCGCCTCGGATGCGACTCGGCGGCCTCGACGACCTCCGACGTCCCCGTCGCGGCCGGCGGCGGCATCGGCGCCGGCGCCGGGGTGGCCGCCGGCGTCGGGAGCGCCTCGGCCGTCGCCTGCGCCACCGGCGGCGCGACGGGCTCGGGCGACCGCTGGCTGCTGACGAAGTACACGCCGGCCGCGATGACCGCGGCGAGCAGCGCGGCGCCGGCCACGACCGGCACCCGCGACGCGCCGGGCTGCGTGCCGCGCTGCGACTGCGTGAGCGCCCCGGTCGTCGCCGCGCCGACGTGGTTGCCGACCGGGACGACCGCGCCGAGCGGCCCGCTCTGGTTCGCCGGCGGCGCGAACGACGGGTGCGATCCGCCGCGGTGCTCGTGCGGGGCCGCGGGGTAGCCGCCGCTCTGGTTCGCGGGCGAGGCCGCGAGCGCCGGGTAGCCGCCGCTCTGGTTCGCGGGCGAGGCCGCGAGCGCCGGGTAGCCGCCGCTCTGGTTCGCGGGCGATACGGCGGCATACGCGCCGCTCTGGTTCGCCGGTGGGATGCTGACGTTCACCGAGAACCGCGGCGCGGACTGCCTGTGCACGGCCTCCGGCAGCGGCACGAGCATGCTCTCGTGGATGCCCCAGCCGTAGGGGAGCAGCGGCCGGATGGCGCCGAACATCTCCTGCGCGCTCTGGTAGCGCTGCCCGGGCGCTTGCAGCAGACAGCGATGCACGATCGCCGCGACCTCCGGCGGCACCCAGGGCGCGAAGTCCTGCACCGGCGGCGGGGGATCCGAGCAGATGGAGATGATGAGCTCGCCGAGCGCGGTGATGTGATGGTACGGGGTTCGCCCGGTGAGCGCCTGGTAGAGCACGGCGCCGAGCGACCAGATGTCGGTGCGGTGGTCGATCTCCTTCTGGCCGCGCGCCTGCTCGGGCGACATGTAGAGCGGCGAGCCGATGAGGTTCCCGGTGCGCGTGAGATCGGCGCCCTCGGTCTCGTTCGCCCGGTCCATCTTGACCTTGGCGATGCCGAAATCGAGCAGCTTGACGAGGATCTCGCCGGCGTCGCGCCGCGCGAGGAACAGGTTGTGCGGCTTGATGTCGCGGTGGACGACGCTCGCCTCGTGCGCCTTCTGAAGCCCGAGGCACGACTGCGCGACGATGCGCAGCGCGAGGTCGGGCGCGAGCGGCCCGACGCGCTTGATGAGCTGGTGGACGTCCTCGCCGGCGAGGAACTCCATCGCGAGGAAAGGCAGGTTCGAGCCGCGATCGACGCCGGCGTCGAGCACCTGGGTGATGTGCTGCGTGTCGATCGCGCCCGCCGCGCGCGCCTCGCGCTGAAAGCGGCTGACCACCTTCGGATCGCGGGTGAGATCGGCCGAGCTGATCACCTTGACGGCGCAGCGACGACCGGTCCCCGTGTGCTCGGCCTCGTAGACCGAACCCATGGCGCCCTCTCCGAGGAGCTTGCGAATCTGATATTTGCCGTCGATGATCGTGCCGATCACAGCGTTAGGGGCACTCTAGGGGATTGCGCACGGGGGAGCAATGTCCGCGAACGCGCGCGCGCTCGAGGCTCGACCTGTCGCGGATTCGCGTACAGCTCGGCGGGACAGGTCGCGCTCCTGAGGGTGAGCCCACCCCTGAAACGGGGCGGCCGCGCCCCGTCAGGTCGAGGCGCCGGCCGCCCGCCTCCGCCGCCGTCACGTCCCCGGGCGCCGCCGGCCGCCTGGGGGTGGACCCCAGGCGGCCGAGGGGATGTCTGCGCGAGGGCTGGCGACGGAGGGGGCGGCGCCCGCACGGTCCTCGAGGACGGGCGACTCGCGCGCTCCCGTGACCGCCCGTGCCCCCGCAGAGGCATGCCGTCAGGCGGTCGAGGGCGCCGCCAGCCGCGTGAGCGGGCGTGGCGCTAGTAGCTGCCGAAGCCCGAGGGCCCGTTACCAGCCGAAATCGCTGCCCGGGCGCCTACCGCAGTCGTGGTGGTGGCGGTGCGGGCAGAAGGGGTCGAAGCGGTTGTCGAAGCGGTTGTCGAAGCGGTTGTCGAAGAACGACGAGTTGGGGCCGCGATGGCAGTCGTCGAAGTGCGGGAAGCGGTTATGGCAGTCGTCGAAGTGCGGGAAGCGGTTATGGCAGTCGTCGAAGTGCGGGAAGCGGTCACGGCAGTGGTCGAAGCGGTCGTCGAAGAACAGGTTGTTGTTGATGATGTTGATGGAGGGGCAGCAGGGGAAGCCGCCGCCGACGAAGCGCGAGCCCACCCCGCCGAAGCCCACCCCGCCGAAGCCCGCTCCGCCGAAGCCCGCTCCGCCGAAGCCCGGCACACCGACCCCCGGCACGCCACCCGGCACGCCACCCGGCACGCCCATGGGCGCCTGGCCGACCTGACCAATCGGCGCCTGGCCGACCTGACCAATCGGCGCCTGGCCGACCTGACCAATCGGCGCCTGGCCGACCTGACCAATCGGCGCCTGGCCGATCTGGCCAGTCGGCCCCTGCAGGCCGGGACCCACCGGCGCCTGCCCGCCGACCGGCGCTTGGCCGAGATCGGTGGGCATCTGCGAGCCGATGTCGAGCGGCCCCTGCTTCCCGAGCGGCCCCCCCTTGCTAGGCCCGAGCGGCCCCCCCTTGCTCGGCGCCTGGAACCCGCCCCTCGCCTCCTCGTCCCCCTCGAGGGCCTCGGCCGTCGAGTCGACCAGCTCGATCTCGTCGAGACCGGCCTCGTCGAGGTCCGCGGCGCCCGCCGAATCGACGGCGCACCCCGTGCCCAGAGCCGCCATCACCATCGCGAGTCCCATCACCTTGCCATGAATCGAGAGCATGTGTTGTCCTCCTCAATATCCCGTGATGGCCGGAAGCCCCGAGCCATCTTGGGTTCACCGAAGAGCAGGCTGTGTGCCTCAGCGCTCGTGTGCAGACACTGCCGCTGCGAGCTCGCGTCGCCGGCCTCGCCGCATCGGCGAAAAGACATTCTCTGGATCAGCGCCGGCTCTGGTTTTCCGATATCTCAACGCGAGGACCGGCCGGACGGCCCCCCGCGCCGCGGCCCCAGCGCGCGGGCTGCGCGCATCCGCTGGAGATGGCGAACTCACCGCCTCGGCGGCCGGCGCTCGAGCGGGGCGCGCAAACCCATCTCTCGCGCGCGTTCGAGCAGATCACGTGCGCTCTCGCCCGCGCCGCGGCCGTCGCGAACGAGAGCAGCTGGGCCCCCCCGGCGACGCGCAGACGGCCGCCGCGCGCCGCCTCTCCGCCGCTCGTATGACCCGGCCAGAACCCCCCGTACCGCCCCGGAGATATGGCCCCTTCTGCGCCTGACCTGCTCAGGATGCGCCGTTTGTGACCAATGAAGGCAGAGCACGAGAATCGATCGACTCGGGCCGTAACCATCCGCCTCCGTCACCGCAGCTCCGCGATGGGCGCTCAAAACGAAACGAGCCCGGCCGGCGCGCTCCTGCGCTGGTAGACCACCAGATGCGCGCAAGTGAGCTCATGTGAGTAAATATGCGTTCGGTGGATCCAGGCGCCGTTTACGTACGGCCGGCGGGTTGGTAGAACTTTTCTCCGGAGGACGCATGAACAACGAGCCGAGCGAGACGGAAGGGGCAGACACGGGTCGTCGCGGGGTGTTGCGAGCGGCCGCCACGACCGAGGCGGCGATGGCGGGCGGGGCTGTCGGGGGCGCGCCGCCCGGGGCGCCTGCGGCCCCGCGAGATACCGCGGCGGCGGCGCCGCTGCGCATGCTCGGGCGGACCGGCGCGCAGGTGGAGCCGGTGTCGCTCGGCGGAGAGGGGATCCTCCGGACGACCGGTCGCCACCGCGAGGCGGTGCCGGTGATCCTGGAGGCGCTGCGCCTCGGGGTCAGGTACTGCGACACTGCGCCTGCGTACCAGCAGAGCCAGGACTACTATGGTGAGGCCTTCCGCGCCGCCGGACCGAGGGCCCGCGAGCAGGTATTCCTCGCCTCGAAGACGCACGCGCGCGATCGCGACGGCGCGCTCAGGCTGCTCGACGACAGCCTGCGCCGCCTCGGGACAGACCACCTCGATCTGTGGCAGTTGCACGATCTGCGCGAGAGGGACGAGCTCGACGCGATCTTCGGCAAGGGGGGCGCGATCGAGGCCGTCGAGCAGGCCAGGGCGGACGGTCGCGTGCGCCACGTGGGGATCACCGGGCACCACGACCCGCAGATCCTCGTCGAGGCGATGCGGCGCTATCCGGTCGACACCGTGCTGTGCGCGATCAACCCCGCGGATCCGGCGCGGCTCCCCTTCCTGACGACGGTGGTCGAGGAGGCGCGGCGGCGCGGCGTCGGCGTCATCGGCATGAAGATCATGGCCGCGGGCCGCCTGCTCCAGGATCGCGCCGCGAGCCCGGGCGAGCTCATCCGCTACGCCGCGAGCCTCGCCGACACGGTGATCATCGGCTGTTCCTCGATCGCCGAGGTGCGCGAGAACCTCGGCGCGAGGGCCCTGCCCTTCCCCATGCCGCCCGCCGAGCGCGGCGCGCTCGAGGCGCGCGTCGCGCCCCGAGCCGGTCGTTACGACACGTTCAAGGCCTGAACGGCGCGCGGGCGCCCGGGCGCGCAGACCGCGGAGCGCGCCTACGCGCGAGCGCCGCGAGCAGCAGCAGCAGGCTGGCACCGGCGCCCTCGCTGGCGCCTCCGCCGGCGATCATCCGGCAGTCGCAGCCCCCCTCGAACTCCGGGCTGTCGAGCGGCTCCTCGCCCGCGCCGCCTGCGCCGCCCTGGCCTCCGCCGGCCCCGGCCTCACCGCCGCCACCTGCGCCGCCTGCGCCGCCTGCGCCGCCCGCGCCGCCCTGGCCGGTCGACATGCAGGCCTCGCCCGGCTCATCCGGGCACGGATCGCAGGCGTTGCCGAGATCGTCCCCGTCCGTGTCGGACTGGTCGTTGTCGACGAGGGGGCAGTTGTCCTCGCCGTCGAGCGTGCCGTCGTTGTCGTCGTCGTCATCGCACGCGTCGCCCTCGCCCTCACCGTCGGTGTTCGTCTGATCGTCGCTCGGATCGTCCGGCGTCGGCAGGGCGGGCCCGTTCGCCACGAGAGGGCAGTTGTCCTCGCCGTCGGGCGTGCCGTCGTTGTCGTCGTCGTCGTCGCACACGTCGCCCTCGCCGTCCTCGTCGGCGTCGAGCTGGTCGTCGCTCGGGTCGTCCGGCGTCGGCAGAGCCAGCCCATTCGCCACGTACACGCAGTTGTCCTCGAAGTTCAGGACTCCATCGTTGTCGAGGTCCTCGTCGTCGCACGCGTCGCCGCGCCCGTCGCGGTCCTCGTCGTACTGCTCCGCGTTGCGGTGGGACCTGCAGTTGTCCTCGTCGTCGCGGACGCCGTCGTTGTCCGAGTCCGGATCGCGATAGTCGGGGATCCAGTCGCGGTCGGCGCCGTTCGAGTCGGTGTCTGCCGGGAGGCCCTCCGGGGTCAGCGGCTGCGCCTCATCCCGGTCGAGCACGGAATCTCCATCGCTGTCGACGTCGACCGCGTCGATGCCCCCGTCGTCAGGAGCGGTGCCATCGAGATCATCCGTGTCGGTCGGCTCCGTGAAGTAGCAGCCCCCTGCCTCGCACGGCGTCAGGCTGTCGCGGAGCGCGTCGTCATCGTTGTCGACCGGGATCAGGGCATAGCAGGTGCGCGGTTCGCTCTCCGAGCACACCTCGAGCGCGTCGGGGATGCCGTCGTTGCGAACCGTATCGACGGCCCTGGCGATATAGCAGCTCCGCGGGTCATCGTCCTGGGTGCAGATCCGCAGGCTGTCGATGATCCCGCTTGTGTCTCCGTCTCCGGCGACGCTGTTCCACGGGACGCACGTCACGAAGTTCGGGCACACCTCGGTGGCGTCGTCGATCCCGTCAGCGTCGGTGTCCGCGTTCAGCGAGCTCGTGGTCCAGAGCGTCTCCAGCTGGTTGTGAATGCCGTCGTTGTCAGCGTCGTCGTCGCACGAGTTACCGAGACCATCGCCGTCGGTGTCGGCCTGCGGGGCGCCCGGACCCGGAGGCGGGTTCGCGGCGAACGCGCAGTTGTCGACCTCGTCGAGGACGCCATCGTTGTCGTCGTCCGGGTCGCAGGCGTCACCGCCGCCGGTGCGATCGTTGTCCGCCTGGGGCTCGCCGGGGATCGCGGGCGGGTTCGCGACGAACTGGCAGTTGTCGACGTCGTCGAGGACGCCATCGTTGTCGTCGTCCGGGTCGCAGGCGTCACCGCCGCCGGTGCGGTCGTTGTCCGCCTGCGGCTCGCCTGGGATCGCGGGCGGGTTCACGACGAACTGGCAGTTGTCGACGTCATCGAGGACGTCGTCGTTGTCGTCGTCGGGGTCGCAGGCGTCGCCGCCGCCGGTGCCGTCGTTGTCGGCCTGCGGACCGCCGGGGATCGCGGGCGGGTTCGCGACGAACAGGCAGTTGTCGACGTCGTCGTTGACACCATCGTTGTCGTCGTCGAGGTCGCAGGCGTCGCCGCCGCCGGTGCCGTCGTTGTCGGCCTGCGGACCGCCAGCGATCTCGGGCGGGTTCACGACGAACTGGCAGTTGTCGACGTCATCGAGGACGTCGTCGTTGTCGTCGTCGGGGTCGCAGGCGTCGCCGCCGCCGGTGCCGTCGTTGTCGGCCTGGGGCCCGCCAGCGATCTCGGGCGGGTTCGCGGTGAACGGGCAGTTGTCGATGTCGTCGTCTACACCATCGTTGTCGTCGTCGAAGTCGCAGGCGTCGCCCCCATCCTGGCCATCGCTGATGTCGTTGTCGGCTTGCGGCGCGCCGGGGGTCTCGGGCGGGTTCACGACGAACTGGCAGTTGTCGACGTCGTCGAGGACGCCATCGTTGTCGTCGTCGAGGTCGCAGGCGTCGCCGCCGCCGGTGCCGTCGTGGTCGGCCTGCGGACCGCCAGGAGTCCCCGGCGGGTTCGCGGCGAACGGACAGTTGTCGACGCCGTCGAGGACGCCATCGTTGTCGTCGTCGGGGTCGCAGGCGTCACCGCCGCCGGTGCCGTCGTTGTCGGCTTGCGGCTCGCCAGGGATCTCGGGCGGGTTCGCGGTGAACGGGCAGTTGTCGACGTCGTCGAGGACGTCATCGTTGTCGTCGTCGGGGTCGCAGGCGTTGCCCAGGCCGTCGCCGTCGTTGTCGGTCTGTATATCCAGATCGGGCCCCGGCTCCAGCGGTCCATTGTCGTCATCGGGGCAGTTGTCGCACGCGTTGCCCAGGCCGTCGCCGTCATTGTCGGCTTGCGGCTCACCCGGAATCGCAGGCTGGTTCGCGATGAACCGACAGTTGTCGAGCGGCTCATCCCCCTCGCCGAAATCTGGGACGCCATCGTTGTCGTCGTCGGGATCGCAGGCGTCGCCGTCGCCGTCGCCGTCGTTGTCGGCTTGCGGCTCACCCGAAATCGCAGGCGAGTTCGCGACGAACTGGCAGTTGTCGACCTCGTCGACGACGCCATCGTTGTCATCGTCGTCGTCGCACGGATTCCCTATTGTGTCTCCATCGTTGTCGCCGAAATCGTCGCTCTCTACGCCAGGGCAGTTGTCGCAGGCGGTGCCCCTCTTGTCATTGTCCGGGTTCGCCTGGTCCTCGTTTGCGACGCTCGGGCAGTTATCGCATTCATTGCCGCGCGTGTCCCCATCGTCGTTCTCCTGACCGGCGTTGGGAATGTTGGGGCAGTTGTCCGCGCGCGCACCGACGTTGCTGACGCAGTCGCCATCGGAGTCGTTCGGCACGGGCGGAGTGCACTGGGCCCACGCGCTCCGCGCACTCAGGACCGTCGCCGCGAGGATCGACAAGCCCATGACGAGCAGGCGGGAATGCCACATCACGGCGGACGAGAGCGTGCCATCACGCAGAGAGTACCGGCGAGAGAAAGGGGACAGGAGGTGATGAGCCACGACGAACCCTCCGCGATATGTGTAGGAGAACACGATCGAAAGCGCTGCCCTGATCCGGGAGGCCCATCCCCTGCGAGCTGCGCGGCGTCGCCGGGCGTCCATCACAGGGCAGACGCGTCGGCGCTGCTACCGCCGCCTCTCACGGTCGCGGTCCTGGTGCTCGATGCGCCCGCCGTGGCGGTCACGCAGCGGGGGGAATCCTCGCCGCAGCTCGTCGGGTCGCAAGCGCATGCGACCAGGTTGAAGATTGCCGTTGCGGCGAATGAAAGACACCCCAATCGTCGCATGAGCCCTCGCTCGGTTCGGCCGAGATCTTCGTTTTACACCCCTGTTCTCTCCGGCGGCAAGAGGGTGTGACGAGGGGGGTGTCTTTGTGTGGGCCGGTGTGGTGCCCGAGCAACTTAACCGGCGGCGCGACGCCCTCTGGTTCCGACAAGAGCCAGAAGCATAAGCACGGGCCATGCCGGGACGCCGCTGGCGTCTCGGGGCGTGGCGCCCAACGCGCAGCCGTTTCCGTGGAGACGCGCCGTTCCTGCATCTTCGATGGCGGGAGGAGGCGTCCAGGCGGCGCCGCCGGTGCCGGTCGCCTCCCAGGAACCCCCGCCGTGGCCGGCTGCGTCGCCTCCGGTCGCGCCACCTGCCCCGGCGCTGCCGGCGCTGGCCGCTCCCCCGCCGGTCACACCCTCCCCACCTGCCCCGTCTCCCCCTCCGTTCCCGCTTGCCCCGTCCCCGTTGAGCGACTCCATCCAGCAGCCCCCTGCGATACAGATGCCGCCGGAGCAGGGGGTCCCCTCCTGGCGGGGCACGAGCCGACAGGCGCCGTCATCATCGCTGCACCAGCCTTGCTTGCACACTGCCTCAAGAGGATCGGGGCAGACCACGGCGACGCCCGGCGTGCACTCGCGATTCTGGCACGTATCGTTCAGCGTGCATGGATTGCCGTCGTCGCACTCAAGCTGCGCTGCATCCATGCATTCGCAGGCATCACCGATGCCGTCGTCATCGAGGTCGACCTGCTCGAGGTTTGGGATGAGCGAGCAGTTGTCGGAGGCGTTGGGAACGCCGTCGTCGTCACGATCGGCGTCACAGGGATCGCCTTCGCCGTCGTCATCGGTATCGAGCTGCTGCAAGCTGCCGGGCTGAACGGGGTTGGAGAGGAGCGGGCAGTTGTCCATGACATCGAAGACGCCGTCGTTGTCATCGTCGGGATCGCATGCGTTGCCCTCACCGTCGCCATCCGTGTCAATCAGGGAATCGTCCGGTGAGGCGAGGCAATTGTCGACGTCGTCGGGAACGCCATCGTTGTCGTCGTCGGGGTCGCAGGCGTCGCCGCCGCCGGTGCCGTCGTTGTCGGCCTGCGGCGCGCCTGGGGTTCCGGGCGGGTTCGCGACGAACTGGCAGTTGTCGACCTCGTCGAGGACGCCATCGTTGTCGTCGTCCGGGTCGCAGGCGTCACCGCCGCCGGTGCCGTCGTTGTCGGCCTGGGGCCCGCCAGGAGTCACGGGCGGGTTCGCGACGAACGGACAGTTGTCGACCTCGTCGAGGACGCCATCGTTGTCGTCGTCGAAGTCGCAGGCGTCGTTGTCGGCCTGGGGCCCGCCTGGGATCGCGGGCGGGTTCGCGGTGAACGGGCAGTTGTCGAAGTCGTCGAGGACGCCATCGTTGTCGTCGTCGAGGTCGCAGGCGTCGCCGCCGCCGGTGCCGTCGTTGTCGGCCTGGGGCCCGCCAGCGATCTCGGGCGGGTTCACGACGAACTGGCAGTTGTCGACGTCATCGAGGACGTCATCGTTGTCGTCGTCGGGGTCGCAGGCGTCGCCGCCGCCGATGCCGTCGTTGTCGGCCTGGGGCCCGCCAGCGATCTCGGGCGGGTTCGCGGTGAACGGGCAGTTGTCGAAGTCGTCGCCGACACCATCGTTGTCGTCGTCGAGGTCGCAGGCGTCGCCCCCATCCTGGCCATCGCTGATGTCGTTGTCGGCCTGCGGCGCGCCGGGGGTCTCGGGCGGGTTCACGACGAACTGGCAGTTGTCGAAGTCGTCGTCGACGCCATCGTTGTCGTCGTCGAGGTCGCAGGCGTCGCCGCCGCCGGTGCCGTCGTTGTCGGCCTGGGGCCCGCCAGCGATCTCGGGCGGGTTCGCGGTGAACGGGCAGTTGTCGATGTCGTCGCCGACGCCGTCGTTGTCGTCGTCGAGGTCGCAGTCGTCGCCCCCATCCTCGCCATCGCTGACGTCGTTGTCGGCTTGCGGCGCGCCGAGGGTCTCGGGCGGGTTCACGACGAACTGGCAGTTGTCGACTTCGTCGAGGACGCCATCGTTGTCGTCGTCGGGGTCGCAGTCGTCGCCGTACCTGTCTCCGTCTCCGTTATCCTGAAAGGGATTTGGAATAGAGGGACAGTTATCCGCGACCGCGCCAACGTTGCTGACGCAGTCGCCATCTGAATCGTTTGGCACGGGCGGAGTGCACTGGGCCCAGGCGCTCCGCGTGCTCAGGACCGCCGCCGCGAGGATCGACAAACCCATGACGAGCAGGCGGAAGTGCCATGTTACAGCGCCGGAGCGACGGCCACGACGCGGAGCGCACGGGCGAGAGACACGGGACAGGAGGTGATGGGCCACGTCGATCCCTCCGCGATGGTGGTGGAAAGACACGATCGAGAGCGCCGCGCCTGCTGCGAGTACGTCCGTCGCGACCTGCGCGGCGCCGCGCGGCGGTTACCGCAAGGCGCAAGCGTTCGCAGAAGGGTCCGTGCAGTCGCCGTCGCCCTCGCATACGCATGCGCCTTCCACGCACTTGCCCGAGCCGCCACATTCGTCGGTGCTGGTGCACACGAACGGCTCGGATGCGATCCGGCAGAACTTGCTACCGGCATCGTCAACCCCGACGCACGTGGCTCTCCCTGAGCAGTCCGTGTCGAGGGTGCAGGGGGTGACGCACTGGCTCACCCCGCCGGATGGCACGCACTGCTTGTTCGGATTGAGACCACCGTTCGTACACTCGTCGTGGCTCGCGCACTGCGGCGCCCCGCAGATGCCGTTGTCGCAAGTATAATTGGTGGGATAGCTGTCGCTCGGACAGTTGCCCTGGCCCGGCGCGCAGCAATCAGCGGGGGTCGTGCACCCCTTGGCGCAGTAGCCATAAGTCGCCCCGCCCCTGCCGCCTGCGCCTCCAGCTCCGCCTGCGCCCGCGCCTCCAGCCCCGCCTGTGCCCGCACCGCCCGTGCCGGTGCCACCCGTGCCCGTTCCACCCCCCTCGCCTCCCTCGCCGCCGCCGCCGGCGCTGCTCCCACCGCCGCTCGTCGTGGAGGCGCTGGCGCTCGCTGCCCCCGCGCCGCCGGTCCCGCCGTTGGACGCGCCGGGCGCGCCCTCATCCTCACCGCACGCGGCCCCATGGAGGAGCGCCGTCACGACAAGTGAAAGTAAGCCCAATCGTCGCATGAATTCCCCTCTGAGTTCGGCCGAGATCTCCATTTACACCCCGGCTCTCGCCCGCAGCAAGCGCGTCCGGCGACGGGATCGCCGCGATGTGGTCCCGTGTGGGGCCGGCGCGATCCGCGCTGCCCGCGCCGTCCCCGCTCCGCGCGCCGCGAACCGTGATTTCCGCGGCGTGGCGCGCTCCGGTTCTGTTATCGTGCGGCCTCCTCGTCCGGCAGCGCCATGCGCCGGCCACCGCTGCGCGGGCCGGACGGGCTCCCGAGGAAGGACCACGACTCCGTGCTCAAGCTCAAGCGCGATCGCGCCGCGCCGCTCCCGCGACCTGCCAGGTTCCTCGCCGGGGCAGGCGCCGTCCTGTTGCTGGCGGTCTGCTCCGAGCGCCCCCGCGCGCCGGCGGATCCGCCGGGAGCTCCGCCCGCGCCGGTCGACGCGGCGGACAGCCGCGCCCGGCTCACGGCGATCCGCGCGCGCCTGCCCGGCACCGGCGCCGCGCTCGCGCTGCGCCCCGGGCCGGCGCGCATCGCCGTCTCGCCGGGCGCCGTCCGGCCGCACGTGCCGCGCGCGCTCGCGGCCGTGGAGCTCTCGCCCCGCGCCTCCGGGCCGGTGCGCCTCACCGACGTGGCCTCGGGCCTCGGCGTGGCCTTCTCGCTGGACGGCGCCGCGGACGCGCCGCTCGCCGAGGCGGACGGCATCGCGATCTACGCGGCGGGCGGCCCCGGAGGCGCGGATCTGCTCCACCGCGTCGACCGCGCAGGCACCGAGGACTTCGCGTTCTTCGAGCGCGCGCCCGCTCGCGAGGAGCTCCGCTACCGCGTCGACGTGGGCGGCGCCGCCGGCCTGCGCCTCGTCGCGAGCACGCTGGAGTTCCTCGACGCGGGCGGCGCCCCGCGGCTGCGCATCGCGCCGCCATACGTGCTCGACGCGGACGGCGAGCGGCGGCCGGCGCGGCTCTCCGTGGAGGGCTGCGCGGTCGACACGAACCCGCGCGCGCCGTGGGGTCGCCCCGTCACCGCGCCGGGCGCGCCGTCGTGCGCGGTGACGGTCGCCTGGGCGGACGCGGGCGTGCGTTACCCGGCGCTCGTGGACCCGTACTGGCAGGTCACCTCCGAGGCGATGGCGGTGGCGCGCACGCGGCACACGGCGACGCGGCTGCACGAGACCGATCCGCGGAGCCGGGTGCTCATCGCCGGCGGCTTCGGCGCCTCGGGCGCGGCGCTCGCCTCGGCCGAGCTCTACGATCAGCAGAGCCGCTCGTTCAGCGTGATCGCCCCGATGCCTCAGGGGCGCGGCGGTCACACCGCGACGCGGCTCGACACGGGTGCGGTCTTCCTGGCCGGCGGCAGCGGGTCGGCCACCGGGACGGCCAGCACCACCACGCTCGTCTACGCCGACGGCGCGTTCTCGTCGGGCCCGTTGATGCGCGCCGCGCGGATCGCCCACACCGCGACGCGGCTCGCGAACGGCCGCGTGCTCCTCGCCGGCGGCGCGAGCTCCTCCGTGAACGTGTTCCCGATCGGGACCTTCGATGTCTACGACCCGGAGAGCGGTGCGTTCGTCTCCGGCGACGGCGTGATGCAGGCGTCGCGCATGGCGCATACCGCCGTTCTGCTGAACGACGGCCGCGTGCTCATCGCCGGCGGCTTCGTGGACGCCGTCCTCGCCGGGCAGACGCTCGAGCTCTACGATCCGGCGGAGGGCTCGCGGGGCACGTTCACCCGGCTCCCCCAGCGGCTGATCGGCAGCCGGGCCCGGCACACGGCCACGCTCCTCAACCCCGGCTCGGGGGAGAGCTCGTCGCGCGTCCTGTTCACGGGCGGCGTGACCGCGGCGAGCGGCAACCGCACCTACCTGAGCAGCGCCGAGCGCGTCACGATCACGGGGGACGCCGTCGCCGTCGGCGCGGCGCCCGCGATGGGCGCGCGGCGGTCCGCGCACACGGCGACGCGGCTCTCGAGCGGGGACGTCGTCCTCGCCGGCGGGACCGACGGCGCCCCGCTGGCCAGCGCGGAGATCTACTCGGCGCTGACGGGCAGGTTCGGCTCGCTCATCCCGGGCGCGAGGGACCAGCACCATCACGACCATGCGGCCGTGCGGGTCAGCGGCGGCGACTCCATCGCGTCCGGGGACGGCGTGCTCGTGACGGGCGGCGACGGCCTCGCCCTCGCGACGGACGATGTCGTGGTGCAATCCAGCGCGGAGGTGCTGGTCAGGGGGCTCGGGGACGCCTGCCGAGAGGACAGCGACTGTCTGTCGGGGTACTGCACCGAGGGCGTGTGCTGCAGCGAGCGCTGCGCCGGCCAGTGCATCTCGTGCCGGGCAGAGCGCAAGGAGAACGACGGCGACGACGACATCCACGACGACGAAACGGGGTACTGCGGGACTGTTGTGGCCGAAGAGGCGCTCCTCGTGGATCCCGTGGAGTGCGTCAACGGCATCGAGGTGCACAAGAAATGCAACGACGCCGGCGAGGTCGTGGCGGACCCCGGCAAGACGCGCAGCTGCGCTCCCGGCGTGTGCGGACCTGACAACCGGTGCAGCAGCCGGTGCACGACGAGCGCCGATTGCGCAGCGGACGCCTGGTGCGACCTCTCTGCGCGCGCAGAGGGCGAGGGAGGCGCTGGGGGTGCCGGCGGTGCGGGTGCTGGAGGTGCCGGCGGCGCGGGTGCCGGCGGTGCGGGTGCCGGCGGTGCGGGTGCCGGTGACGCGGTGGGCGCTGGCGGTGCGGGTGCCGGCGGTGCGGCGGGCGGCGGTGGTGCGGGCGCTGGAGGTTCTGGCGGCGTTGCGGGCGCCGGGGGTGCCGGCGGTTCGACGAGCGCTGCGGGGGCTGGCGGCGCAGGGGCCGGGGGCGGCTCTCCGGCGAGCGCCGGCCTGTGCACGCGCAAGCTGCCTGTCAGCGCGAGCTGCACCGACGACGAGCAGTGCGCATCCGCGCACTGCGTCGATGGAGTCTGCTGCGACAGCGCATGCGGAGCCCCCTGTCAGGCCTGCGACATCGCGAGCTCGCTTGGCAAGTGCACGTCGGTCGGAACGGACGAGCGACGAGAGGCCCCGCACCCCAACGCCGGCGCTGACGGAGCCCCGCGGCGCGAGGGCTGCATCGGTGACGAGAGCTGTCGCGGCTACTGCGGCGGGAACGCCGACGGATCGTGCAAGTTCCCCCAGCGCGATGAGGCCCTGAAGGAGGGCGAATGCACGTGTGCTGGCGGCGACTGCGCCGTCGGCGCTGGCACCCAGGCGCGCTTCCTCTGCGACGGCGAGGGTAGCTACACGACCGAGACCTCGTCGTGCCGCGGTTTCCGCTGCGCTGAGGAGGGCACGGCGTGCCGGACGACCTGCACGTCGGACGCGGAGTGCATCCTCGACTTCATCTGCCAGGAGGGCGCCTGCGCCGATCTGCGCGAGACCGGCCCGAGCTGCGACGGCGATCGCACGCTCCGCACTGCGGACGCGGCGGATCCAGACTGTTCCCCCTACCGCTGCCCTTCCGGCGCCGGCGATTGCTTGAAGCAGTGCAGGTCGACGGACGACTGCGTCTCCCCGTCGGTGTGCAGCCTGGCCGGCGAGTGCGTTGCTCCGCTCTCGCCCCCCGGTGTCCCGTCCTGCTCCTGCCGGGTTCCGGGCGCGGTGGACCTGGGCGAGCGAGGCGCCGGCTCTCCGCTGCTGGCCTTGCTTGCCGGGCTCGGCGTCGCTGCGGCTGCGCGCCGGCGTCGCCGCTGAGCCCGCGGCGAATCCCGGCAACCACGGGAAGGGCGCGAGGCCCGGCGGCATCGCGCCCTGCGGCTCGCCGGGGCTGGGCGGCGCAGCCTCGCACCGGGGGCCACCGCCGCGCGCTGCGGGAGGGGCGCGCGCTTACGGCGGCGTGATGTCCTTGCAGCAGCGGAATCCAAGGTGGTAGTTCGCGTGGCTGCCCTTGCTCATGAGCCGCGTCGCGTGCCAGTCGGGCGCGCGAAAGCGGCAGTCGTCGGCGTGGACCTCCATCGACGAGAACGCGAACCAGCTGCCCTTCATCTCGGTGAAGCCCCGATCGCCGCGCCGCGCGAGCTCCCCGGGCAGGATGGGCAGGCTCATGTGCTCGGCCACGTTGCCGTGCAGATCGAAGACCCCGAGGCTGCTCCGGCACGCGGGGAAGGCGCCGGTCGGATACGTGTTGGAGCCGCAGCGGTCCCACCCGCCGCCCGGGCATCCCGGCGTGCGGGAGCTCTCCGTGCCGCAGAGCGCGTGGTTCTTCTCGGGACCGTAGCTCCACACCTTCTCGCGCAGGAGGTTGTGATGCCAGCTCGCCTCGCTCCGGGGCCTCTCCCACTCGTACTCGACGTCGGGCTCCCTCAGGGCGCCGGCGCACGCCCCCTCCCACTCGTGCGCATCGCAGATCCGCTCTCCGATCGCCCTGCACAGGAGCGCCGCTTCGCGCGCCCGGACGTGCACCACGGGGTACTCGCAGGGGATGTTCGGGAACTCGAGCTGATCGATGCAGGCAGGGGCGTTCTCCGCCGTCTGCCCGCGCGTGGGGTCGAAGAGCGGCACCATCCCCGGCGCGCCGCAGGCCGGCTCGCGCGCCCGCTCGACGCCCGCGATCTCCCGGATGCGGCGGCACTCCGAGCGCGACATCGGGTGGCGCGTGAGCGCGGGGTTGCCCTGGCCGAGCACCGGCGACGCTGCGAAGATCGCCTCGACCTGCCGCATCGCCTCGTCCGAGAGCGCGAGCTCGCGCCGCATCCGCGCGAAGAGCCGGGCGCGCTGCTCGTCCAGCGTGGCAGGCGCGATGTCCTCGTCCTCCATGGTGGGCGCCACGCGCTCCGCCGGCGCGGCCGACGCGGCGGGCGGGCGCTCCGGTAGCGCGCCTGCGAGGAGCGGCGCTGCGGCGCGCGCCGCCGGCGCTCTCGACAGGCGCGCGCGTGCCCCGGTCCACCCGGCGGCGGCTGCGCCGATCCACACGGCGGCGCCCGCGACGAGCGCGCCCGCGGCAACGAGGGCCGCTATCTTTCCCCGGCAGCGCCCGCGCCCGCGCCCGGGCTCCCTGTCGGCGCGCACGCCCGTCGAGAGCGCCGGCGGCGGCTCGCTCGGCGCGGGCGGTCGCGGCGCGGAGGCCGGATCGTTCGGCGTCTCGGGGCAGGACATCGGCGTGCGACCTCGCGCTTACTGCTACGGACATCCATCGATTTCGGCAACTTTCACAGCGCGCGCGATCGTCGGCCGACCCGAGCGGCGCCTTGACGGTCCTGCCCGGGGCACGTCAAATGGGGCCATCGTGCGAAGGGCGGCCCTCCGAATTCTCTACCTGGCGCTCCTTCCGGCGCTCGTCCTGTTCGCGCTGATCGTCGCCCCCGCCGTGGTCGTCTCGCGCATCGCGAGCCGCGCCCGCGTGTGGCGGCCCGAGACGTGGAAGAAGATCTCCTACGGGAGCCGGTACTTCGGATCGTCGTTTCGGGGGCGGCTCGGCGAGGTCGTCGACGTCATCGACGTCGTCCGCGATCGCGTGATCCTGCTGGTTCTCCTCATCGTCGCGATCAGCCTCGCCGGCGGGCTCATCGTGCATCTCCTGGAGATCGGGGTCCCGAGCTGGGTCTCTGCGCGGCCGGACGGGCCTTTCGCCTCGTCCGTCGGGTCCGATCTCGCGTGGTTCCCTGCGGGCGGCAGGCTCTCCTTCGGGGGCGGCGCGGCGCTCGTCCTGGTCGGCTGCGTCGCGCTCGCCCTGCTCGCCCTCGGGATCACGCTCTACGCCTGGCTCGCGTTCGCCATGGGCGAGGCGATCCGCGTGATCCTGCGCTATGGCGGCGCGGCGACGCTCTTCCCCGACCCCGGGGACGCGATCCCCGGGGGGCGGCTCGTGCTCTGCCAGCTCTCCGATCTGCACCTCACGGCGAACGGCCGCGAGCCGTACGAGATCGAGGAGAGCTCGGCCGCGTGGCCCGAGGGGGTCGCTCGCCCCGACACCGCCGATCTGACAGGCCGTCTCCGGCGGCTCGTCGCGGAGATCGCGGCCATGAGGCCGCCGCTCGTCGCGCTGACCGGCGACATGACCGATCTGGGAGAAGAGGCGCAGTGGGCCGAGCTCGAGGCGGCGCTCGCCGGCATCCCGGCCTCCACGCAGGTGCTCATGGTGCCTGGCAACCATGATATCGCCATCAACATCGGCACGTCGCCCGATCCGTACCTCACGAAGCGGGCGGAGCGCGAGCAGCGCTTCATCGAGGTGCTCACCCGGGTCGAGCGCGGCCCGTTCCAGCCCCCCTTGCACATCCCGGCCCGCAAGCGCGCGCGGCGCCGGCTGCGCGCGATCGCCGGCCTGTATCCGAGGCGGCTCGATCTCGAGGGGGGTATCCGGATCTTCGGTCTCAACTCGAACCGTTACCGCTCGCGCTTCGTGGGGTCGAACGCGATCGGGCAGATCGGCGGCGGTCAGCTCCGGCGCCTGGCCCGCGCGCTCAGGCGGGGCTCCGGCCCGGTCGTCGTGCTCCTGCACCACCACGTGGCGCGCCTCGCGGGGCCGATCTCGCTCAACGACACGTTCATGATCGCGATGGATGGCCCGCGCCTGCTCGAGATGCTCGCGGCGTATCAGCAGAAGAACCCGAAGAAGAACAGCGCGCTCGTGCTGCACGGGCACAAGCACCTCGCGTTCTTCGGCCATTACCGCTCGAAGAGCGGCGGTCGCGTCAGCGTCTACGCGCACCCCTCGTCGACGCTGGGCCACGAGACGGACGGCCACCTCGACGGCATCGCCCGGTTCGCGGCCATCCGGCTGACGGACGAGGGCATCTGGCGCGTCGAGACGCACCCGCTCCGCCCCGCGCGCGTGGACGAGGGCGCCCGCGCCCCTCGCGGAGCCCGGGCAGAGCTCGGCCGATGAGGATGTAGCGCAGCGCATTCTCGGCCGCGTTCGCGATGAGGAGCGGCGCACGATCCATGGCTTCGGACAGCGTGCAGGGAGCCTCGAGGATGGACGAGTACGAGTCGATGCCGCACGCATAGTTCACGCGCGCACCCTCATCGACGGTCCCCGCCAGGGCAATGACCGGCAGCCCGAAGTGCTTGGCGCGCCTGGCCAGCTCCGCCGGCATCTTGCCGCGCGAGGTCTGGGCGTCGAGCCCGCCCTCCGCCGTGACGACGAGATCCGCGTCGCGCAGGAGGCCGTCCAGGTCCAGGTAGCGGACGAGGACATCGTAGCGAGGCAACAACGTTGCTTTCAGCAGGGCATGAAGCCCCGCGCCGAGGCCTCCGGAGGCGCCTCCTCCCGGCAGGGCTCTCACGTCCACGCCCACATCGCGCGCGACGATGGCGGCATAGCGCTCCAGCGCCGCCTCCAGCCGCGCGATCATCTCCGGCGAGGCGCCCTTCTGCGGGCCGAAGACGCGCGACACGCCGCCAGGATTGCAGAGGACGTTGCGCCAGTTGCACGCCACGTCGATCCGCACGTGGGGGATGCGGGGGTCCCTGCCCGAGAGATCGATCCGGTCGAGCTGCAGCAGCGCTCCTCCGCCCGCTCCGATCTCGATCCCCGCCGCATTCAGCAGGCGGATGCCCAGCGCCTGGGCCATGCCCGCCCCGCCGTCGTTGGTGCCGGAGTCGCCGCAACCGATGAGCAGCCGCTCCGCGCCCGCGTCGAGCGCCGCGCGGATCAGCTCGCCGACGCCGCGGGTCGTGGTGACCATCGGGTTGCGCGCGTGAGGCGGGACGAGCCGGAGCCCGCCGGCAGCGGCCATCTCGAGCACCGCGGTCCGTGGTCCGTCGCCGCCGAGGAAGCCGAAGTGCGACGCGACAGGCTGGCCCAGCGGACCGGTCACGATGGCGGGGCACAAGCAGCCGCCCGTCGCCTCGACAAGCCCTCTGGAGAAGCCCTCCCCGCCGTCCGCGAGCGGCGCCTTCAGGAGGCGCGCTCCCGGCAGCGCGCGCCGGATGCCCGTCGCGATCGCCTCCGCGACCTGCTCCGCGTCGAGGCATTCCTTGAAGCCCGACGGCGCGATCAGGATGCGCAAGGGGCGCGTCATGGCACGAGCCCTGTCCAGCGCCAGTAGGTGGAATAGAGGACGACGATCAACCCCAGGTGGACCGGGAGCATGACCGCGCTGAGGAGCACGAGATCCGCAGGCCGGAACGTCTCGCCCTCGAGCCCCTGGAACATGAGGAGCGCCTTGGAGCTGACGGGGAACGTCAGGCAGTAATCGATGCCGACCGTGCTGATGAAGACCACCGCCGCGGGGTCGAGATCGGTATCGGCGGCGAGGTGCAGCAGGATGGGGCCGAGCGCCGCGGCGCGAGCGACATGCGAGGTGAGATAGAGATGGGATGTCAGCGACACCACCCCTACCGCCAGCACGAGGAACAGGCGCCCTCTGGCGCTTGCGATACCGCTCTCGTGGAGCAGCGCCTGGAAGATCCAGCTGGCTGCGCCCGTGTCGATCAGCGCTCCGCCCAGGACGAGCGCCGCTCCGACGAAAAGGAGGAGGTTCCAGTCGACCGCCTCGACGCCTTCCTTCCAGCTCAACGCGCCGCGAGGTGCCGTGAGCACGAGCGCGCCGGCCAGCGTGACCGTGGCGCTCTCGTACCCGTGCCACCGCTCCGAGAGCCAGAGCACGACCATCGCCGCGCCGACGGCCAGGGTGATCCGCTCCGATCGCGAAAAGGGGCCTCTCGGACGCCGGGGAACCTGGATGCGCCGCCCGCGGCGCTCGCCATCGAGGAAGAGCGCCATGATGACCGCGCAGGCGGCGCCGCTGGCCACCATGCCGAACGGCATCCCGTAGAGGATCCACGCGCCGAAGGACAGCCGACGACCGGTGACCTCGCTCAGCAGCTTGTTCGCCACGAGGTGAGAGCCCGCGCCGACCAGCGAGCCGATGGTGCTGACCAGGATCACGGTCGGGAACAGCAGCGCGAGGGCGCGGGTGATGCGCCGGTCCGCCGCGATGGAAGAGATGCTGCGGAAGATGGGAATGGCGATCACGGCGCGGCCGGAGACGGATGGGATGAAGAGCGACGACGGGATGATCACGGCCGTCAGGAACCAGAACAGGCCGCGCACGGTGCGGGCGCGCTCGACCACGCGCTGCGCCAGCCGCATCGCCAGGCCGGTCTTCTCGACGGCGCCGCCCAGGATGAACGCCCCTATCATCAGCCAGATGACGTCGGATGCGAGCGATTCGAAGAGCCGCTCCTGGGGGCTGACGCCGGTCAGGAGAAGGAGCATCGTGGCGCCGAGCCCGACGTACGCCACGTTGAAGGATGTCGTCGACCAGAGGATGATCGCCAGCAGCACGGCGAAGAGCGCGATCCGGGCCGGCGCCGGCAACGTCGCCGGCAGCACGACGGCGAGCCCCGCAGCGAGGGTCAGCGAGACGGGCAGGAGGACGCGAGCCCGATTGCCCGGGTGCGGCGGGGTCGGCAGCGAGCGGGGCGACGGGCGCACGACCGCAGCATCGACGGCATCCGCGGCGCCTGCGAGACCAGACGAATCATCACTTCCTTGGCTCGATGACATGTGGATCGCCCACTCGAGTTGAAGGCATAAGCCATGCCCCATCCTGCGCTCGTGCTCGTCCCTCCGAGCCTGATCCTCGCAGCGGCCTTCAAGCACTGGCCTCGGCCGTACGCTCTCGACGCGCGCGGCGGACCCATGGCCGGAGGAGCGCTCGCGGCGCTCCCATCCCCTCGCCACCGCCCCCGGCGCCGCCCACCGAGCGGCAGTGAGAGGAAAAACCACACTTCAAGGAATGCTGGGCCGCGGTAACCCCATTGCCGGGCCGCATTGCCGGGGAGCATCATTTCCACACCAGACGCAGGCCAGCGGGCAGCTCCGTCAGCTATGCTGCCCGGGCCACGGCATCACGAAGCCAGCTTCGCGGCCGCGTCTGCTTTGACTATCTCACGCACCATTGACGGCTCCGGCGCGCCACACCGCGCCGGACCGCGCTCATGGAGGATCCAGCTGATGAAATTACCCACGATGACCATTGTGTTGCTGACAGTGGGTGCGATCGGTGTCGCATGTGGGGGCAATGGCGCCGGGGACGGGAGCTCGCAGGCCGGCTCCGGGAACGGGAGCGCGAGCTCGAGTTCGGGCACGAACGGCGGCACGGGCGAAGGGGGCGCGGGCGAAGGGGGCGCTGGCTTCGGGGGCTTACCGGGCTTCGGCGGCGATCTCAGCCCGGGCGGCACGAGCAACGGCGGCTCCTCGGGCGAAGGCGGGGCGTGCGCCACCGAGACGGCCAGGGCCGATATCGAGCCCGTCTACCTGGCCTTCGCGTTCGACGTGTCCGGCAGCATGGGCATGGGCGACGCCCTCTGGCACGACAAGTCGCTCAAATGGGATCCCGTCGTCGCGGCGACGAAGCAGTTCTTCGACGATCCCCTGTCCCAGGGGCTCAGCGCGTCGCTCAGGTTCTTTCCGAGCGAGGGCGACACCGACACCAAGTGCACGGCCGACACCTACTTGACACCGGAGGTCACGATGACGCCGCTGCCCTCGCGCGCCTTCGCCGACGCGATCGACGCCGTCACGCCGCAGACCACCAACGACTGGCGCGGCGGCACGCCCACGCTGTTCGTGATGCAAGGGACGATCTCGTACGTCGCCACGCAGCGAATGGACACGCCCGGGAGATATGCCATCGTCCTCGTCACGGACGGGTATCCGCAGGGCTGCGGCTCGCGCTACAACAAGGTCGAGCTCGTCGCGGACGAGGCCGCGAGCGCGCTCGATGACGGCATCCCGACGTACGTCATCGGGGTCGCCAACCCGCCCATCAAGGATGCGCCGGAGACCGTGAAAGGCATGAACGAGGTCGCCGTGGCGGGCGGGACGGACCACGCCTACCTGATCGACACCGGCAACCCCGCGGCGACCACGGCGGCCTTCAAGGCCGCCGTCGACGCGATCCGCGGCGCGTCCGTCTCCTGCACGGTCGCGATCCCGCCCGCGCCCGACGGGAGGAGCTTCGACGCGCAGAAGGTCCGCGTGACGACCACGAGCGGCGACGGCGACCCGACCGCGCTCACCTACGACCAGGAGTGCGCGACCGAGAGCGCCTGGCGGTACGACAGCGCCGAGAACCCGGCGCAGATCGTGCTCTGCGACAGCACGTGCGCCACGATCCAGGCCGACCCGAAGGCGGCCCTGGGGGTCGATTTCACCTGCGAGGACGTGATCACGATTCCACGGTAATTTCAGGGCAAACGCCGGGCGCCGCCCCGCGCACCGCCGCCGGGGCGGCCCGGCCGACGCCAACGCAGGTTCTTGACACTCTGCGACATTCCCGCCCACGATGACCGCGTGATCCCTCACCCGCCGAAGTCGCCCGCGGCATCCGCGGTTCCCCGCCCCTCCTCCGTCCTGGCCGTCGCGCTGTCGCTGCTCGCCGGCGCGTGCCAGAGCTCGTCGACGAGCTCGAGCCCGCCTGCGGAGAAGACCGCCGCCCCCGGCGCCGCGGCCTCGGCGAGCGCGCCGACCGCCCCGCCGGCCGCGGCGTACAAGGTCGGCATGGTGCTGGTCGGCCCCTACAACGACAAGGGGTGGAATCAGGCCCATTACGACGGCATCCGGTCGGTCCTCGCCGGCATGCCGCAGGTCAGCTTCGAGTATGTCGACAAGGTGAACCCGGCCGATCGCCCCAACGTGAAGGGCTCCCAGGTCGCGGACGACCTCATCTCGCGCGGCGCGAAGCTCGTCGTCTACAACTCCGACGATTACAAGGACGACGCCCTCGAGACAGCGCGCAAGCACCCGCAGGTCACCGTCCTCCACGTCTCCGGCGACTACGCCTGGAAAGAGGGCAAGAACCACAAGCCCCAGCCGAACCTGGGCAACCTCATGGGCCGTATCGAGACCGCCCAGCACATCGCCGGGTGCGCCGCGGCGCTCGGCACCGAGACGGGCAAGATCGGGTATCTCGGCCCGCTCGTGAACGACGAGACCCGGAGGCTCGTCACCGCCGCATACCTCGGCGCGCGGTACTGCTGGGAGACGTACGAGAAGAAGAAGCCGGAGCAGCTCACCTTCAAGGTCACGTGGATCGGCTTCTGGTTCAACATCCCGGGCGTCACCCTCGACCCCACCAAGGTGGCCGACGACTTCTACAGCAGCGGGTTCGACGTGCTGATGACCGGGCTCGACACGCCCGAGGCCGCGCTGCAGGCCAAGAAGGCGAGCGGCGCCGGCAAGCGGGTCAAGTACGTCCATTACGACCACAAGGCCGGCTGCGACCTGGCGCCCGAGATCTGCCTCGGCGTCGCCTACTACAACTGGGCGCCGCTCTACCGCAGCGCCATCGAGAAGGCGCGCGCGGGCAAGTACACGAGCGAGTTCGTCTGGGAAGGGCCGGACTTCCGCGATCTGAACGGCGAGGCGTCGGTCGTCGGCTTCCTGCCCGGCGCCGCGCTGGGCGAGCGGAAGGCGCAGCTCGGCGCGTTCGTCCTGTCGCTCGCCAACGGGCTCGACCTCTTCAAGGGGCCGCTCAAGTTCCAGGATGGCACCGACTTCCTCAAGGACGGCGAGACCGCGACGCCCCAGCAGATCTGGTATCTGCCGCAGCTGGTCCGGGGGATCACCGGTCCGAGCAAGTAGCCGCCGCCGCGCGGTGCTTCCATGCGGATCGAGATCGAGCGCGTCGCGAAGCGGTTCGGCCCCGTCAACGCCAACGACGACGTGTCGCTGACGATCCAGGCGGGCGCCGTCCACGGGCTGCTCGGCGAGAACGGCGCCGGCAAGAGCACGCTGCTGCGCATCCTCGGCGGGCTCCTCCGCCCGGACGCCGGTCGTCTTCGCTTCGACGGCCGCCCGGTGGCGCTCGACAGCCCGGCCGACGCCCTCGCCGCCGGCGTCGGCGTGCTCCACCAGGAGCCGCTCGACTTCCCGCCCCTCACCGTCCTGGAGAGCTTCCTCGTCGCCCGGCCTCGCGCCGCGCGCGCGGGCGGCGGCGCGCGCTCGCTCCTCCCGGGCCGCGGCCGCGCCGCCGGCGTCTTCCTCCCCCGCCGCGCGGCGCGCGAGGAGCTGCTCGCGCTCGCGGCGCGGTTCGGCTTCTCCGTCGACCCGGACGAGCAGGTCGCCCGGCTCACCCTGGGAGAGCGCCAGCAGATCGAGCTCCTGCGGCTCCTCTCGCTGGGCGCCCGCGCGCTCCTCCTGGACGAGCCCACGACGGGGATCTCCGGGGCGCAGCAGGAGGCCCTGTTCTCCGCGCTGCGGCGGCTCAAGCAGGACGGCAAGGCGATCGTGCTCGTGTCGCACAAGCTCTCGGACGTCGAGGCGCTCTGCGACCGCGTGACGGTGCTGCGGCAGGGCAAGGTGGCGGGCGAGGCGGAGATGCCGGCCGGGGCCGCGCGCCTCGTCGCGCTCATGTTCGGCAAGGCGCTCGCCCTCCCGGAGCGGCTCCCGACGGCCGGCGATGGGGTCGCGCTCGCCCTCGAGGACGTCGGCTTCGGCGATCACCGGCTCGACCTGCGCCTCGCCCGCCTGGCCGTCCGCCGCGGCGAGGTGATCGGGCTCGCGGGCCTCGAGGGGAGCGGCCAGCGCCTCCTGCTGCGCGCCTGCGCCGGCCTGCTCCGGGTGCGGCAGGGCCGCGTCGCGATCGGCGGGGCCGACCTGACCGGCCGCCCCTACCCGGCCTTCCTGCGCGCCGGCGCGGGCTACCTGCCCGCGGATCGCCGGCGGGAGGGCCTCATCGCGGGCCTCTCCATCGAGGAGCACGTCGCGCTGCGCGCGCCCCGGCCGGGCGTGTTCCTCCGCCCGCGCGAGATCCGCCGCGCGGCCGAGCGGGCCATCGAGGCGCTCCGGATCCACGGGCGGCCCGAGACCCCCGTGGAGGCGCTCTCGGGCGGCAACCAGCAGCGCGCCCAGCTCGCGCTGCTCCCCGGCGACCTCGCGCTGCTTCTCCTGGAGCAGCCGACCCGGGGGCTCGACATCGCGTCGGCGCGCTGGGTCTGGGAGCAGCTCCTCGCGCGGTGCCGGGCCGGCACGGCGCTCCTGTTCGCGTCGTCCGAGCTCGACGAGCTCATGCGCTACAGCGACCGGATCCTCGTGTTCAGCGGCGGGCGCGTCTCGCCGCCCGTCAGCGTGGCCGATCTCACCCTGGACCGGCTCGGCCGGATGATCGGCGGCGAGCTCGACGAGCCCGCGCCGGCCCCGGCGGAGCCCGCGGCGCCCGCGAGGTCCGATCCATGAGCCCCGAGCCCGCCGACCGTCCCGGGTCCAGCGCGCCGCGCTCCGCAGGGGTGCGGCGCGCGTGGGCGGCGTGGCCCGGCGAGGTCGCCTCCCGCCTCGCGCCGCTCGCCCTGGCGCTCGCGCTCGTGGCGGGCCTGTGCGCGCTCCTGGGCGCCTCGCCGGTGGCGGTGGCCGCGGCCCTGTGGGACGGCGCCTTCGGCTCGGCGGATCAGGCGGCGCGGGTGCTCGCCACCCTGGCGCCGCTGCTCCTCTGCGGCAGCGGCCTGCTGTTCACATTTCGCGCTGGGCTGTACCACCTCGGGGTCGAGGGGCAGCTCGTCCTCGGCGCCCTCTGCGCCACGGGCGCGGCGCGCGCGCTGTGGCCGGGCCTCCCCGCGGGGCTCGTCGTCGCGCTCTGCGTCGCCGCGGGGGCGCTCGGCGGGGTGCTCTGGGGCGCGCTCACGGGCGCGCTGCACACGCGCGGCCGGGTGAGCGAGATCTTCGCGGGCCTCGGCATGAATTTCGTGGCGCAGGGGGTGGTCCTCTACCTCGTCTTCGGGCCGTGGAAGCGGCCTGGCGTCGCGTCCATGGCCGGCACCGAGCCGCTGGACAGCGCGCTCTGGCTCTCCACGCTGGGCGGCACCGAGCTGAGCCCGGCCGCGCTCCTGCTCGCGGCGCTCGCGCTCGTCGGGACGGCGGTGGTGCTCGGGCGGACCCACTTCGGGCTCCGGTTGCGGGCGGTGGGGCTGAGCCCGGAGGCCGCGCGGGTGCTCGGCGTCCCGGCGGCGCGGGAGATGCTCGCCGCGTTCGCGATCTCGGGCGCGCTCGCCGGCGTCGCCGGCGCGCTGCAGGTGCTCGGGACGTTCCACCGGCTCCTCCCGAACGTCTCGAGCCACCTCGGTTTCCTGGCGCTGCTCGTGGTGATGCTCGCCGGCCGGCGCGCGGCGCTTGTCGCGCCGATCGCCCTGTTCTTCAGCGCGCTCAACGTCGGCAGCCTGAAGCTCCCGATGACGCTCGGCCTGGAGTCCTCGCTCTCGGGCGTGCTCCAGGGCGTGCTCGTGCTGCTCGCGCTGCTATCGCCCTGGAAGGCGCGCGTGGGGCGCGGCGGCGGCCGGCCGGAGGAGGCCTGATGGACGACGGCGGCGAGCTCCTCTCGCTCCTCGCGACAGCGCTCGCGGCGTCGACCCCGCTCGTGTACGCGGCGGTCGGCGAGACGCTGACCGAGCGGGCCGGGGTCATCAACCTCTCGGCCGAGGGGTCGATGATGCTCTCGGCGATGGTGGGCTTCGCGGCCGCGCTGACGACCGGGAGCGTCCTCGCCGGCTTCGCGGCCGCGGCCGCGACCGGGGCGCTCGTCGCGCTGGTCGTGGCGATCGGCGGGATCCATCTCCGCCGCTCGCAGGTCGCGATCGGCTTCGTGCTGGCGATGCTCTGCGCGGATCTCTCGTCGGTGCTCGGGGGCCCGTTCGTGCGCGTGCCCGGGCCGACGGTGCCGGCGATGTCGATCCCGGTGCTGCGGGACGTGCCGATCCTCGGCCCGCTGTTCTTCCGGAGCGACCCTCTCGTGTACGCGAGCTACCTGCTCGTCGCCTGCGCCTGGGTGTTCCTGTACCGCACGCGCGCGGGGCTCCTGGTCCGGGCCGTGGGCGAGCAGCCCGCGGCGGCGCACGCGCGCGGGGCGCACGTGACGCGGGTGCGCACGGCGGCGACGGTCGTCGGCGGGGCGCTGGTGGGCATCGGCGGCGCGGCGTACTCGCTCGACTTCAAGGCGGGCTGGAGCCACCGCCACACGGCGGGTTACGGCTGGATCGCGCTGGCGATCGTGATCTTCGGCGGCTTCGATCCGGTGCGCGCGGCGCTCGGCGCGTGCCTCTTCGGCGTGCTCTCGTCGATGGCGAGCCTCGGCCAGAGCGCGCTGCCGTCGGTGCCGGCGCAGGTCTTCAGCGTGGCGCCGTTCGCGCTGATGATCGTGGTCCTGGGGCTCACCTCGAGCGGGCTCCTGGAGCGCCTCGGCGCGCTGCTGCCCGACGCGGCGCGCCGCCCGCTCCTGCGCGCGTTCGACGCGACGCCCCCCGCGGCGCTCGGGAAGCCCTACCCGGCGGCGGCGGACGGCGCGGAGGCGAGGCCGCGCGGCGCGGATCAAGGAACGAAGTAGCAGATCTCGAGCCAGGGTCGGTCGCTCTGGAGGGGGTGGTCGCTCGACCTGTACGACGTGCGCCCGTGCGGATCCTCCTCGACGAGGAAGCCGTGGTTCGGGGCGGAGCCCTCGACCCACGTCTGGACGAGGCCGGTCAGATCGGCGGTCATTTCATCGGGGCCGACCCAGGTCAGGTCGGCCTCGACGGCCTCGTCGTAGCTCGCGGCGAAGCGGTTCCAGGTGACGGCGTCCTCGCTCCAGGGCGCGGTGATCCGGTGGATACGGACGCGCTGATCGCCGGCGCCGTAGGCGACAACGCCGAAGTCGGCCGAGGTGACGGTGGCGCCGGCGGGGATGCTGTCGAGCCCGAACCTGTAGAGCGCCTGCTTGCGGAGGCCGTCTGCGGAGCCCGAGTCGTTGTAGGGGACGCGGCCGTCGCCGTAGTCGGGGAACGCTTCCCAGAGACCGGCGTCCGCGACCTCGCCGGCGGTGCCTCGCTGCACGGTGACGCACGCGTCCACGCACGCGTCGCCGGTGCCGTCGCCATCGCTGTCGGTCTGGTCCGGGTTCGCGGCGGCCGGGCAGTTGTCGACAGCGTCGCAGACGGCATCGCCGTCGCTGTCGCCGCGCGGACACGGGTCGCAGGCGTCGCCGATGCCGTCGGCGTCGCTGTCCGCCTGGTCCGGGTTGTTCACGCTGGCGCAGTTGTCGCAGCCCGTGCCCAGGCCCGGCGCGACGCCGTCCCCGTCGTGGCTCCCGAGCGACGTCATCCCGCGGTTGTAGCCGTCGCAGACGTCGCGATCGCCGCACGGAAACGTACCGGAGACCGCGTCGTGCAGGCACATGAACGACGAGCCTTCGGTCCCATCGACGTGGATGCGCGCGAAGCCGACGAGCAGATTCTGGCCCCTGGCGATATCGACCCGGACATCGTTGCACGTCGCCGGATTGTAGAGGGCGAGCACCTCGGGCTCGGTGAACCTCCTCTGGAGCGTCGTTGTGTTGCACTCGCAGCCGTTGACGCTCGGGATCGTGTCGAGGTGGACCCCGTTCAGGTACAGCGAGAACTCGGCGTCGCCGCAGTCGGCGTGGCTGATAATGAGCGTGATCGCGGTCGTCGCCCCGGACGCCGTCCCGGGGAACGCAGCAAGCACGAGGAGGGAGAGGCAAGCGTGAGCGGCGCTTGTACGGATGTATCGCATGATCAACTTTATATCCCTCCTTTGCACGGTATACAACGCTCCTGGCCGGGCCAGGCGTGCGCGTGTTCACGCGTCGGCGCGGGGGGTTGGGCCGGGGTCCGGGGGTGCCGGTCGCGTCGCGGGGCATGTTGCGTCGCGGCTTTGCGATGATGCCTCTTTACGGCCGGCTGATGCTCTTGAACTCGACGATCGTGTCCTTACGACAGCAGCGCCCACCGATGGCCACACGCTTCACGCCGCCGCCCTCCCCCTCCGCGCGGCCCGGCGCAGCGGCGCGACCGCGGCCAGGAGCAGCATGACGAGCGCCGCCTTCGGCGAGGAGCTCCGCGCGAACGCGCAGCCTGCCGCCTCGTGCTCGACCTGCAACACCTCGCTGCGCTCGCTCTCGTTGCCGGCCTCATCGATGGCCGACACCGCGATGTACACGTCGCGCCCCACGTGGTCCTCGTCCACGTAGAGGAACATCGAGTCGCCCTCCAGCCACGCGTCCGGCTGGGACTTGGTGAGCGCTTGCTCCGGGCTGAAGCCGATGTACACGGCGTAGACCAGCGACTCAGCAGGCGTGTGGTCGTCCTCACCGCGCGTGGCCAGATCGAAGGTCAACGTCGTCATGTCCGGGCAACCGCCGGAGCCACACGCAGGCTCCTGGGCGTGGAACTCGACGTCACCGCTCGCCAGCACCGGAGCGCTCGGCGCGGAGTCGTCGATGACATCCGACGTCCGGACGAGGCGCTCGACGGTCGGCCTCAGGCGCAATCGGTACGTGGTATCAGGGGCCAGCGTCTCGGCGGGGCGAATCACGCTGTAGCCCGGCGGGGCGACGGGAACGTCGGAGCCCGCCCCGGCGACGGCGGCGCCGGTCGCCTCTTCGACCAGCAGGTGCGAGAGCTCGGGGAGGTCGCCCCAGATCACGATCGCCACATTGCGTGGCACCGTGGTGGGCTCTCCCGGAGCGGCAGCCCGCAGGAAGCCCTCCGAGACGCTGGTATCCACGGGTTCGCAGGCGCTCGCGCGCCCGCCGGCAGTCAGCACACCGAGCGCGATGGCGAGGGTGAGGCACGTTCCCAGGTTCATGCGGGGTCAACAGAGCAAGCCGCACGCCATGCGAGCGCGTGACGTGAACCGGCGTGGCCGAGCGCCGCCGAGGTCTGATCGCCGCGTCGCGTCTTGCCCGTGAGGTAAGCGGCGAAGTCGGATCAGCGACCCTCGTGGAATCCGGCGATACCGACCCGCGCCTGGGTGCCACCACACCGCGGTGCGGCGATGCACCGCGTGGGAGCTCGGCGGGTCAAGGGCGCCGCCGCGCCAAGCAGCGGGGCGGCGCTCTCGCTCCCCGTGAACGATTCAAGATAGGTCGCGTACACCGCGCCGTCGATCCGGCCGTAACCTCCGCCCAGGCGCGCCAGCGACCAGTCCATTTCGGCGAGCTCCCGGACCAGCGTGCGCGTAACGCTCGCGACGACGAGGACCAGTCAGGTTCGCGAAGCCCAGTTGCCACAGGTTCCGAGATGTCGTTGCCATGAAAGGACATCCAGAGGACGCCGGAGAGCGGCGCGCGAGATTGCGCGCAGGCTGCCGCTGCGGTGCAGCGGGTCGACGTCGTTGATGGGTTCCGGGCAGAGCGACCGCGCGGTCTCGGAAACGACGCGCGGCCAGGATCAGCTGATGCCCATGGGCGCGCCGCCCTCGGCGACGAACCGATCGGCGATGTCCACGAGGAGCGCGTCGGTGGCGGGCTTGCTCTTCACGGTGACCTGCGTCTCGTCGGCCAGGAGCACGAACGAGCCGACCACCTTGCCGTCGAGCCGCACCTCGTGGCTCCCTCCGGGCGGAGCGGGGGCGACCTCGTAGACCTTGCCGTCACGTGCCTTGATCTTCATGCCCTAGCGGTAGCACGCGACGGCCGCGCGCGGCGCACACCGCGCCGCGGCGTGCGAGCGCGACGGCGTCCCCGACGGCCGGCGGGGCGAGAGACCCTCCACCGCGGGCTGGTTGCGCGGTAGGATGCGGACGCGCCGCGCGCGAGGAGTATGCACCGTGCCGAGATTCGATCTGGTCCTGATCCCGTCGCTCGCCTCGGCGAGGCGGGGCTCTGCGCGGAAGCGTCCCGGGGGAGCGTCATGACCGCGGCCTCCTCGCAGCGCACCGAACCACGGACCTACGCAGCGGGCCCCGCGCTCGACGTCGATTGCTGATGCCGACGCCAGAGTCTGGCCAGCCCCCGGAGGCCGGCGGCGGGTGGATCGTCCTCGGCGTCCTGAACGAGATCCTCCTCAAGCTCGCGAGCCAGCCGGATCTGAGAGCGCTCTGGGAGGAGGTCTGCTCGAGCGCGCGCTGGATCGTCCCGTCCCAGCGGCTCTGCGTCGTGCTCGGCAACGACGGCGGCGGCGCGCGGATCGCGGCGCGGTACGAGCGCGGCAACTTCGAGTACGGCGCGCCCGAGGGCGGCGGCGTCGTCGTGGACGCATGGATGGTCGCGGCGCTGGAGGCGCAGCGCGCCGCGTGGTTCAAGGGGCCGTGGGCCGAGGCGCGGGAGGCGGACAGCGCGCGCGCGTGGCTCCTCGCCGACGACCCCGACGTCGTCTTCCACGTGCCGATCCAGGTCTACAAGAAGACGATCGGCACGATGCTCTTCGCCCTGGAAGACCAGCGCCAGATCGACCGCAAGGCGCTGGCGAGCGCGACCACGTACGCGCTCTACGTCGGGGCGACCTACACGATGCTCAAGAACTCGCTCGATCTCGCCGCCGCGAGCGCGCAGCTGCGCGCGCAGAACGACGAGCTCGAGCGCGTCCAGCTCGAGCTCAGGCTGCAGCTCGACCGGGCCCGCGCGCAGCACGAGGCGATGCTCGAGATGTCGACGCCGCTCATCCAGGTGTGGGACAGCGTGCTCACGCTGCCCGTGATCGGCACGATCGACGGCGTGAGGGCGGCGCGCATGATGGAAGAGGTCCTCGGCGCGGTCGTCCAGCACGCCGCCCGCTTCATGATCGTCGATCTCACCGGCGCGCACGCGACCGACGCCTCGACGATCGAGCACCTCCTCCGGCTCTTCGCGGCGACGAGGCTGCTCGGCAGCCAGTGCATCGTCTCCGGCGTCCCGGCGGGGATGGTCGAGCACATCGTGGAGGCCGGCGGCAGCCTGGACGGGATCCCGGTGTTCAGCACGCTGAAGAGCGCGCTCGAGCACGTGATGGGCGCCCTCCGGCCGAAGCCGCGGTAGCCGCCTCCGGCCGCCTGCGGCAAGAGCGCCCGGATCGGAGCGGCGCCTGCCGCGCGCGGCGCGCAGCTCCCTGTGATACGCCCGCCGTCGCACACAGGAGCGTGACAGATGAAGCTCGCAATGATCGGACTCGGAAGGATGGGCGCCAACATGGCGCGCCGGCTCATGCGCGGCGGCCACGATGTCGTGGCGTTCGATCTGAACCAGGACAGCGTGAAGCAGCTCGGCGAGGAGGGCGCAGGGACGGCCACCTCGCTCGACGAGGTGGTGGCGCAGCTCGCATCGCCGCGCGTGGTCTGGGTCATGCTCCCCGCGGGCGCCCCGACCGAGCACGTCATCCAGGAGCTCGGCGAGAAGCTCGGCGCGGGCGACGTGATCATCGACGGGGGCAACACCTACTTCAAGGACGACGTCCGCCGCGCCGGGGCGCTCGCCCCGAAGGGCATCCGCTACGTCGACGTGGGGACGAGCGGCGGCGTGTGGGGGATCGAGCGCGGCTACTGCCTCATGGTCGGCGGCGCCCCCGAGACGTTCGCCCTCGTCGAGCCGATCCTGCGGACGCTCGCGCCCGGGCCGGGAGACATCCCGCGCACGCCGGGCCGGCGCGCGGCAGAGAGCACGTCGGAGGAGGGCTTCCTCCACTGCGGCCCGGTCGGCGCCGGCCACTTCGTGAAGATGGTCCACAACGGCATCGAGTACGGCCTCATGCAGGCCTACGCCGAGGGGTTCGACATCCTGAAGAACGCGGCCACCCCGCGCCTGCCCGAGGAGCACCGGTACGATCTCGACCTCGGCGAGATCGCCGAGGTGTGGCGGCGCGGCAGCGTCGTCGGCTCGTGGCTGCTCGATCTCACCGCGATCGCCCTCACCGAGAGCCCCGACCTCGGCGGGTACAGCGGCTTCGTGCAGGACTCCGGCGAGGGGCGCTGGACCGTGATGGCGGCGATCGAGGAGGCGGTGCCCGCCGAGGTGCTCTCCTCGGCGCTCTACGCGCGCTTCCGCTCCCGCCACGATCACACCTTCGCCGAGAAGGTCCTGTCGGCGATGCGCCACAAGTTCGGCGGGCACCTGGAGCGCCCGACCGGCGGCTGAGCGGCGCCCCACCGGCCGACCTGGACACAGTCCGCGGCCGCGCCCCCGGCGCGCCGGGGGCGTCGCTCCCGCCGGGGAACCTCTCATCCTCTTCAAGAAGTTTACAAATTGTCGGTAAACTATTGAGAGTATTGTCGTTTTAGCTGATATCCCCGGTCCGGAAGCTCTCCGGTGGGTCGCACTCCTCGGGCTGAGCTCGCTGCCCCGCGGCGAGGAGCGCCTCGGCCAGGAGCATCGCATCGACCGGCCAGAGCTCGGGCGGGCGCCGGTGCTTCGCCCCTGCCTCGGGGAGCGGCCGGCAGGAGAGCACGAGGCGGCGAAAGCGATCCGGGACCGCGTCCCGGCCGTGCGCCGCCCCGAGCAGCGCGCCGGCGATCGCGGCGTTCGTGTCCGTGTCCCCGCCGGCCATCACCGTCTCGACGAGCCCCTGCTCGAGCGAGGGCGCGTGGAGGAGCTGGTAGAAGGCGTTCTGCAGGGCGATGAGGACCCAGCCGGCCTGGTGCGAGAAGCTCCGGGGCGGCGCACGGCGCGCAGCTTCCAGCGCGGCGAGGACCGCGCGCTCGCCGCTCCGCTCCGCCTCGGCGCGGCCGGTCGCGAAGGCGCCCTCGACGCCGGCGCCCCCCACGGCGGCGGCGATGGCGGCGACGAACGCGGCGGAGGCGGCGCAGCAGACCGGGTGGGGGTGCGTGAGCGCGCTGTCGTCGCGCGCCCAGGCCGCGGCCTCCTGCGGGCGGCCCGCGCCGAGGATGCCGAGCGGCGCGGCGCGCATCACCGAGCCGTTCGCCTCGCTGGTCAGGCTCGCGGCCGCCCTCGCGCGGTCGCGGCGCGCGCCGGGCGAGGGCGCGGCCGCGGCGGCGGAGAGGGCGGCCGCGGTGGTGTTGCCGATGTCGAACGGGCGGGAGCCGTACCAGTGCACGTAGGCGTCGAGCGCGGCCTCGGCGACGAAGCCGCGCTTGCGGACGATCGACCGCGCCAGCATGAGCGCCATCTCGGAGTCGTCGGTCGGCTGCCCGGCGAGGGTGTTCCACGTCCCGCCGTCGGCGAGATCCTGGACCCCGCCCGGATAGAGCCCCTCGATCTGCTCCGCGGTCCGGAACTCGACGAGCGCACCGAGCGCGTCGCCCGCGAGCTGGCCGAGCAGGCAGCCCTGGGCCCGGGAGAGCGCGCCGGCGCCCTCGATGAGCAGGCTGCGGGACGGGCGCAGGAGCCCGTACGTCCCCTGCGGCGCCGGGATGCGGCCGTGGATGACGGCGCTCCACGGGCGCCGCGCGAGCTCCCGGACGACCGCGGGGGCGCCGCCGAACAGGCGGCAGATGTCGCCCTCGCCCTGCGCGGTGTACGCGATGGGCGCGCCGTCATCGTCGACGAGCTCGCCGCCCGCGGCGCGCACGAGGGCGTGCCCGGCGGCGTAATCCCAGCTCTGCGGCCGGCTGAGCGAGACCGCGGCGACGCCCTCGCCGACCGCCGCCAGCGCGAGCCGGTAGGCGAGGCTCGGGAGCGAGAGGAACCGCGCCGGGGCGACGCACCGGGCGTTGCGGGCCGGGAGGAAGTCGGCCGACTGCGAGAGCAGCACGACGGCGTAGCGATCGAGCGCGCCGCCGGCGAGCGAGGCCGAGACGGGGGCGCCGTTGCGCCGGATCGGCCCGGTGCCCTCCGCCCAGGCGATGAGATCGCCGTCGTCGTCGGGGTAGGCGTACGCGTAGACGACGCCGAGCACCGGCGCGCCCTCGCGCAGGAGGCCGATGGAGACCGAGGCGCCGCGGTAGCCGTGCAGGAACGACGCGGTGCCGTCGTTCGGATCCACGATCCAGCGGTGCGACGGGTCCGCGCCGTCCAGGGCGCCGGTCTCCTCGCCGAGGAACGCGTAGGGGGTGGCGCGGGTGAGCGCGGCGCGCAGCAGGAGCTCGACCTCCACGTCGGCGTCGGCGTGCGTCCCGGCGCCGCGGGGGCCCCCGGGGCGGTGGAACTCCGCGCGGAGGAGCGAGCCCGCGCGGCGCGCCGCCTCGACGGCTAGCGCGAGCTCAGCGTCGTAGCCCATGCCGATCCCGTGGCTCCACGCGAGGCAGCCTAGGCCAGGTCGGCGCGCCGGCAGCCGCCAGGGTCGAGGTCCCCGCCAGGAGGCGCGGCGCCGTAGCTGCGCAGGTCGGCGACGGCCGCGTCGACCTGCGCGACGATGGTGCGGGCGTGGTCGAGGAACGCCGCGCCGGCCGGCAAGAGGCGCATGCCGCGCGCGGTGCGCTCGAACAGCTGCGCGCCGAGCTCGTCCTCCAGGCCGCGGATCTGCCGGCTGAGGGGCGGCTGCGCGATGTGGAGCCGGCGCGCGGCGCGGCCGACGTGGCCTTCCTCGGCGACGGCGATGAAGTAGCGGATCTGCGACAGGCTCACGCGGCCGATTCTACTCGAACGCCGCCCGGGCGAGGAGCCGCGCGCGGGCGCCCGAGATCAAAACAGTATTGGAGGGTCGCGCGCGGCGCGCGCATACGCCTCGCATGAACGTGGACATCCTTGGGCCTCGCGCGTGCGAGGCGATGCGGCGCGCGGGGCGCGCGGCCGCGGCGACCCTCGCCGCCGTCGGGGCGCGGCTCCAGCCCTTCGTGACGACCGCGGACATCGACCGGTGGGTGCGCGAGGACACGGCGCAGCGGGGCGGCCGCCCGAGTCAGCTGGGATACAAGGGCTTCCCGGCGGCGGTGTGCACCAGCCGGAACCACGTCGTCTGTCACGGGATCCCGCGGCGCGACGAGGTGCTCGCGCCGGGCGACATCCTCAACGTCGACGTGACGACGGAGCTCGACGGCTACCACGGCGACACGTCGGCGATGTTCTTCATCGGAGAGCCGAGCGCCGAGGCGCGGCACGTGGTGGACGTCGCCCGGCGCTGCCGGGACGCAGGGGTCGCGGTCGTGCGCGACGGGGCGCGGCTCGGCGATATAGGCGCCGCGATCGAGGAGCTCGCGCGGGCCGAGGGGTGCAGCGTGGTCCGCGAGGTAGGCGGGCACGGCATCGGGCGGAGGATGCACCTGCCGCCGCACGTCGCCCACACGGGCGTGCGCGGCGCGGGCATGCGGCTCCGCGCCGGGATGGCGATCACGATCGAGCCGATGGTGAACCTGGGCTCGCAACGCATCCGCACGCTCGACGACGGGTGGACCATCGTCACGGAGGACGGCAGCCTCTCGGCGCAGTTCGAGCACACCGTGCTCGTCACGCGGGACGGCTGCGAGATCCTGACGCGCTGAGGGCGCGGGGGCCGCGGTCAGGGCGCCCGCGGCGCCGCGGCGGCCGCGGGGTCACCTCCCCTTGGTCACCCACGCCCACACGAACTCGCACTCCATCGGCGTCGCGCCGCTCTCGTCCGTCACCGTGACCGCGACGGTCACGTCCCCCTTCGGCTGGTCCTCGAACGACCGGCGCTGCTCGGGCGTGAGGGTCGCGACAGCGCGCAGCCCGCCCTGGGCGCGGCGCTTGTAGTCGACCTTCATGCTGCGCAGGAGCGGCAGCTTGTCGTCGGGCAGGTTGACGGCGACGACGAAGCCGGTCGCCGTCTCGGCCAGGAGCCCCGCCGCGGCGGCGTGCACGCCGCCGATGTGGTTCCGCACCCTGCGCCCGTTGGCGAGCCGCAGCGCCACCCGGTCCGAGCCCACCTCGTCGAACTGGATGCCGGCGGTCCCCGTGAACGGCACCATGCGCTGGAACAGCACCGTCTGCGCGCGGGAGCGCAGGAAGGGCGGGAGGACCTGGAGCGGGGCGAGCGAGCGGGCGATGAGGTTCAGCTTGGACATGACGGCCTCCGGAGGCGGCGAGCGACGAGGGCGGCGAGCTTAGCGCATGCGGGCCCGGCGCCGCGCTCGGGGTGGGCTGCGCGCGGAGCTGCTGGACGCGGAGCTCGGGACAGCGCTGCCGCCGCTGCGTCCTTCAGCGCCGCCGCCGCTGCGACTTGCTCACCGCGGCGGCGGCCTCTTCCTCGGCCTGCTCCCCCTCGACGCGCGCCGTGTCCGTCTCGACGCGCAGCCTGCCCCACCGGTCCGCGCGCGCCGCCTCGATGCGCTGGGGCACGGCCGCAGCGGGCGGCAGGCCCTGCCCGGCCACCTTCGCCATGGCGAGCTCATGCCTGCGGCGATGGTGCTCGTGCCACCACCGCATGCCCTCGACCTCCTGCTCCCAGTCGTCCTCGTTCGCGGTGAACGCGACGAGGGCGTGGATGCCGAGGCCGATGGCCCAGAGCAGCGGGACCAGCGACACCCAGAAGGCGACGCCGAGCACGGCGCCGATCACGAGCAGCACCGAGTTGACGATGAAGTAAACGCCGAGGTGCCGGTAGAAGTCGCGGCGCTGGCGCCGGAGCCACGCGGCGCGCTCGGCGGCGGTGGCGAGCCCGGTGTTCTGCTCGGCGTCGCGCGCGCGCAACGCCCGGCTCGCCTCGCGCACCGCCTCCGGGTCCACGCCCACCTCTTCCGCCGCGGCGAGCAGGTCGTCGAAGCCGAGGCGCGCGTCGCCCCGCGGCGCGCCCCCGTCCGCCGAGGCCTGGCGCTCGATCGCCCGCGCGAGGACGTCGCGCACCTGCTCGGTCGAGAACCGCTGCGCGGCGGTCTCCCCTCCCCGAGGCGCCTCGCTCGCCCTCGAGGCGCGCGCCGCTGCGGCGGGCGCGACGGCGGCGGGCGCCTCGCCCCTGCCGGCCGCCTCGATCGCGCGCACGAGATCGTCCATCGACGCGAACCTCTCCTCGGGGCGCTTCGAGAGGGCGCGCAGCACGACCGCGCTCACCGCGGGCGGCACCGAGGCGGCTTCGAGCAGGGTGCGGTCGGCCTCGTCCGTGAGGATCGAGGCGACCACCGCGAGCATGTCGCCGGCGCCGCGCCAGGGCAGCCTGCCCGTGAGGAGCTCGAACGCGAGCACGCCCCACGCGAACTGGTCCGCGCGCCCGTCGAGCTCCCCGCCGCGGATCTGCTCCGGGGCCATGTACACCGGCGTCCCGAGCTTGACGCCCAGGGCGGTCAGCGTCGGCAGCGCGGGCGCCTCGGTCGAGGCGCTCGGATCGGCCTCGCCGGCGGCGCGGCGGGCGATGCCGAAGTCGAGCACCTTGATCACGCCGTCGTCGCGGACCATCACGTTCTCCGGCTTGATGTCCCGGTGGACGAGCCCGCGCCGGTGCGCCGCGGCGAGCGCGCGGCCGACATCGGCCAGCCAGGCGACCCGGAGCGAGCCCGGCACCTCGGGGCCGTCGATCGCGCTGCGCAGGGTGCGACCGGCGACGAGCTCCATCACGATGAACGGCGTCCCATCGAGCTCGCCGACGTCGAAGATCGAGACCGCGTTCGGGTGATCGAGCGCGGCGGCCGCGCGCGCCTCGCGGAGAAGGCGCGCGGCGGCGTCGGGGTCCACGGCGCCGTCCGCGATGACCTTGATGGCGACGCGCCGGCCGAGCCGCGCGTCGTGGGCCCGGTAGACGCAGCCCATCCCCCCCTGCCCGATGGCTGCCTCGATCGTGTAGCGCTCGAACGAATCGCCCGGCTTCAGCATGGCCGGCGCCGAGCGTAATGGATCCGCGAGGGCCTGGACAGGCAGCCAGGGCCGCGGTCGGCCCGGGGGCGCGCGCCGCCGACGGAAGAGGGGGTGAGCCGGCCGAAGCGGGCGCGCGGCGGCCGAGGAGGGCGCGAGCGGCGGGGCGTGAACTCCGCGGCTCACGGCGCCGCGGCTTGTGTAAGGTGGCGCCATGTCATCGCATCGAACGATGCTGCTCGGGGTCGCGGTCGGCGCAGCGGGCGGACTGACGGCGAACGCGGTCGCGGCGGGCTCCCCGGCGCTCACCTGGATCGTCGATCACATCACCTATCCGGTGGGCCAGATCTTCCTGCGCCTGCTGTTCATGCTCGTGCTCCCGATCCTGTTCTCGGCGCTCGTCATGGGCATCTGCGAGCTCGATCTGAAGCACGTCGGCCGGCTCGGCCTGCGGACGCTGGGCTACACGGCCGTCGTGTCGACCATCGCGGTGCTGATCGGCCTGGTCCTGGTGAACCTGATCCGCCCGGGCGACGGCCTGCCCGAGGCGGTCCGGGGCCTCGCGCACAGCGGGGTCAAGGCGGCGACCGCCCCGGTCGACACCTCGCCGGTGGGGATGATCATCGCGATGGTACCCGACAACGTCGTCAAGGCGGCGGCCGCGGGCGACGTGCTCGCCGTGATCACGTTCTCGCTGCTCTTCGGCCTCGCCCTGTCGCTCACCCCGACCGAGGGGGCGACGCGGCTCCGGGAGTGCATCCAGGGGCTGTTCGACGTCTCGATGCGGCTCATCGAGGGGGTGCTCCGGTTCGCGGCGATCGGCGTGGGCGCGCTGCTCTTCACGATCACGTCGCGCATGGGCATCGGCATCATGCAGCAGCTGGCGGCGTACGTGCTCACGGTGCTGCTCGGCCTCGGGCTGCACATGTTCGTCGTGTACTCGCTCTCGGTGCGCTTCCTCGGCGGGATGTCGCCGGTCGCCTTCTTCCGCGGGAGCCGGACGGCGATCGTGACGGCGTTCTCGACGGCCTCGTCGAACGCGACGCTGCCGACCTCGCTGAAGGTGGCCGAGGAGGAGCTGAAGCTGCCGTCGTCCGTGGCGCGCTTCGTGCTGACCGCCGGGGCCGCGATGAACCAGAACGGGACGGCGCTCTTCGAGGGGGTGACCGTGCTGTTCCTTGCGCAGGTCTACGGCGTCTCGCTGACCTTGGGGCAGCAGGCGATCGTGATGCTCATCTCGGTGCTCGGGGGGATTGGCACCGCGGGCATCCCTGCCGGCTCGCTCCCCGTGATCGCGATGATCCTGGGGATGCTCGGCATACCGCCCGAGGGGCTCGGCCTGGTCCTCGGGGTGGATCGTTTCCTCGACATGTGCCGGACCGTGATCAACGTCGTGGGCGACCTGGCAGCGGCGGTGTACGTGTCGCGGGATCAGCACCCGAAGCCGCAGGAAGAGGCCCGTGCGTGATCGGGCAGGGCCGGCGCCCGCGCGCAACGCTCGAGCCACCACCCCGTCACGTCCGAGCTTCGGGAAACAAAAAGGCGCGCGGCCGAGGCGCTGCCCCGGCCGGCGCGCCGATTCGCGAGGAACGCTCACGCGATCCTCAGGAGAACGACCCGTGTTCCGACCGATAACGACCGCTGGCCGTTGTCGTGGCGTAGGCCGAACGGTAGTCGGTGACGAGCCAGACCAGGCCGACGGCCACACCGGACACGAGATAGAAGTTCCTCGCCGCGGACACCGCATCGAAGTTGAACAGCCAGGGCGCCGCGACGAGGAACACGGCGACCGCGGCCTCGAGCGCTCCGTGGACCGGGAACGGGATGATCTTGGCGGCGCCCAGCGGATACGCGGTGAGCAGCGTCATGCCGACGTGCACGGCACCCAGGATGTAGCAGAGCGTCTCGGGGAGCCCGCCGAAGCCGAACAGCGAAGGGGCCAGCAGGAACAGAGCCGCAACAGCGTAATCGATATACCCATGAACTCGAGGCGACAGGATCTTCATGACCGACTCCTTGCAAACCACACGTTGTTTTGAGTGCCTTCGTCGGCCTGTGGAGTTGCAAGGCGCATGCCGCAGAGCGGCCCGGCGCAGAGGGAAGTCCTCCGCAGCGAGCTCAGCGGCCATTTCATCATTCCATCGCGCAGAGAGAAATTGTCAGCCGGCCTGTGCTCGTGCGCTGCGGCGGCGCTGGGCACAGCCCGCTCCGGGACACCCGGACGTCGCTGCCGCCTCATGGCTCGTCACCACGAGATCTCTTCGTGTGGCACATTGCCCCGACATGCGCCCACCCGCCACATGACACGGTGTCTCTGGGCGCTTCGTGTCCTCGGCGGAGAAGGCGTGGCGCCTCCGCGGAGGATCGGCGCGCGTCACCGGCAGGCCGGGACGCCGGCCGTCACTTCGCCGTCGGGGGCAGGAGCTCGGGATCGACGCGCGTCTCGAAGAGGTTCATGCGCCAGTCGAGGTGCGCTCCGTTCGTGCGGCCGGTCATGCCGACGGTCGCGACGACCTGCCCCTGCTTGACCTCGTCGTTCACCTTCGCGGCGAAGCCGTGAAGATGGATGAACGTGGAGGTCAGTCCGTGGCCGTGATCGATGATCAGGGTGTGACCGCTCAGCGGAAGGTTCTTCTCGACGAGCACGACCTTGCCGCAGGCGGGCGCGCGCACCGGCGTTCCGACGGGAGCCGCGATGTCCACGCCCCAGTGGATCCCGCCGTCGGTGCCGTTGAGCAGGCGCGGCTGGCCGTACCGCGAGGTGATCGGCCCCTTCGACGGCCAGATGAAGCCGCTCTTGTAGCAGTTCTTCTTCGTGTACTTGCTCCGGACGGCGTCGAGCTTCTTCTCGGCCTGCGTGAGCTTCACGCGGGTCGCCATGTCGAGCTTGACCGTGTTCTCCGGCAGGTTGTCGACCTTGTCGACCTCGAACGTGCGCTGTTCCACGTCGAAGACCTTCTCGAGCACCTGCCCGTCGTCGAACGTGATGGTCAGCTTCTCCTGCGCCGGCGCGTTGCGCGAGAAGGCGATCAGGAACTCCCCCTCGTCACTGACGGTCACGCGATGGCCGGGGAACGCCATCCGGCGCAGCTTGCCGTTCAGCTTGGCGCGCAGGAGCCCTCCCTGGACGGCGCGCCCCTCGACCGCGAGCCGGCTTTCGTCGGCCGCGGCTGGCCCGGCGTCGGCCGCACCCGCGCTCTCCGCCGGGGCCGCTCCCGTACCGCCGTCGACCGCGGCGGGCGCGGCCCCGGCATCGGCCGTCGGGGCCGGCGCGCTGGCCGAGGCGAGCGGGGCGGCGGCGGCGTCCGCTGCCGGATCGGCGGAAGCCTGGGCCCCCGCGGCGGGCGAGCTCGATGGAGCGCCGCGATCACAGGCGGCGATAGTGAGCAAGCTCACGACAAGAGCGGGAACGCGCATGGGCGCGATCGTGCCAGAGTTTGCGTACCTCGACGAAAAAATGTGGAGGTTGGCCATGCCGGCATGCGCCGGTGCGAACAACCGGAGGGCCGCCGCCCGGCGCCCTCGCTCGCGTCGGCGAGCGTGAGGAGCGGGGCCTGCGGCGGCCTCGCGAGGCCGCTCAGGGCGAGCGTGACGCGGCGGATCGGTGGGGGGCGGCGGGGATCAGTTGTCCACGCGAGGGGTTGTATCGTGGCGCGGCTGCGGTCGCGCCTGGGGGCGCGGCTGCCCCTGCGGCTGCCCCTGCGGCCGGCCCTGCGCCTGGGGGCGGGCGTGCCCCTGCGGCTGCGGCCGGCCCTGCCCCTGAGGCCGACCCTGCGGCCGGCCCTGCCCCTGCGGCCGACCCTGCCCCTGCGGCCGGCCCTGCGCCTGAGGCCGGCCCTGCCCCTGCGGCAGCGACGCGGGCCTGGGATCGGGCTGGAGGCCGGGGAGTCCGGGGATGGAGAGGAGCGGGAGGCGCTTCTGGATGAGGCGCTCGATGTCGGCGAGGAACGGGCGCTCCTCGCTGTCGCAGAACGAGAGCGCCACCCCCGACGCCCCGGCGCGCGCCGTGCGGCCGATGCGGTGCACGTAGCTCTCGGGGATGTTCGGGAGGTCGTAGTTGATCACGTGCGAGATGTCGTCGATGTCGATGCCACGCGCCGCGATGTCGGTCGCGACGAGCACGCTCGTCGTCCCCTGCTTGAAGCTCGCGAGCGCCCGCTCGCGGGCCCCCTGCGACTTGTTCCCGTGGATGGCGACGGCCTCGATGCGCGCGCGGCTGAGCTGCTGGACCACGCGGTTGGCGCCGTGCTTGGTGCGGGTGAACACGATCGCCCGGCGGAGCTCGGGATCCTTGAGCAGGTGCTCCAGCATCGCCCGCTTGTCGGACCGCTCGACGAAGACCACCCGCTGGTCGATGTTCTCGGCCGTCGTGGCGATCCGCGCGACCTCGACCCGCACCGGGCGGTTCAGGATGCTGTCGGCGAGCTTCTGGATGTCCGGCGGCATCGTCGCCGAGAACAGCAGCGTCTGCCGGCGCGCGGGCAGCATCGCGAGCACGCGCCGGATGTCGTGGATGAACCCCATGTCGAGCATCCGATCGGCCTCGTCGAGCACGAGCATCTCGAGCCGCCCGAACGGGGCGACGCCCTGCGAGCAGAGGTCGAGCAGCCGGCCCGGCGTCGCCACGACGACGTCGACGCCGCGGCGCAGCGCCTCCATCTGGGGGCGCTGCCCCACCCCGCCGAAGATGACCGCGGTCCGCAGGCCGAGGTGCTTGCCGTACGTGGTGAAGCTCTCGGCGATCTGCGCGGCGAGCTCCCGCGTCGGGGTGAGCACGAGCACGCGGAGCCCGCGCTGGGTCGGCGTGCCGGCCTGCGCGAGGCGCTGCAAGATCGGCAGGGCGAACGCGGCGGTCTTGCCCGTCCCGGTCTGCGCGCACCCGAGGACGTCGTTGCCCTCGAGGATGGGCGGGATGGCCTGCTGCTGGATGGGGGTCGGGGTGCTGTACCCCTCGGCCTCGACGGCGCGGAGCAGCGGTTCGATGAGCTTGAGATCGAGAAATTGCATGGACATCGGGCTCGTGGAGAGCCCCTCCTGAGCAAGGGCTGAGAGCGCCGCGGCACCGCGCCCTCCTTTGCAGAGGGTTCGATCACGGAGAGCTGCCGCCTTGCGCCCCCATGAAAGGAGGCTGCGAGGCCCACATGACAGCGACCGAGCACCGCGACCCGTGCCAGGTCAGTCCGAGGCCGCGACTCTAGTACGGTGTGGTGAGGAAGTCGAGGGCGACCGCGAGCCCAGCAGCGGGTCTTTGCGGCGTGCGACGCGGCCGGCGCGGCCGACGTGACGACCGGCCCCGCGCGCGCGGATCGGCGCCGCGCTGTGCGCGGAGCGGGTTCCGTGCGCTCGGCGCATCGTGCTACACCGTCGCCCGAGCCGGGGGACGGCAGCTCGCGTGCGCCCGCGTCGCCTCGCATCTTTCCTCCCTTTCGCAGCACCGCAGCACGCCAGCAGCACTCCATGGCCGAAACCGCCGAAGCCTCGAAATCGCCGGCCCAGGCCGGGCACTCCGCTCCGCGGCACCCCGGCGTTCCGCAACGCCGCTCGCGGCTGCGGCGCTGGGTCCTCGGCACCGTCGCCGTCTCGGCGCTCGCCGGCGTCGGGATGTGGATCGCGGTGCACCGCATCCCGTGGATGGGCCCGCTCGTCGCGAACGGCCTGCGCTCCGTGATCGGGGCCGAGAACGTGACCGCGCTCGAGGAGACGGCCTACAGCGCCGAGGATCGCGTCCACCGGCTCCTTCGCAGCAACGAGCCGCCGAAGACGTACTGGGAGGTGCCCGAGCAGGCGCCTGCCGCCCCCGCCGCCTCGGCGCACGCCGCCGTCGCCTCGGCGGTCGCTCCGACGGTCGTGGCGGCGGTGTTCCGGCCGAAGGACGTCGGCCCGTCGCACGCGGCCTGGCCGGCTCCCGGGGATGGACGGTGGGTGCCCATCGAGGATCGCGCTCGCCCGGGCGATCCGCCGCGCCTCTACAAGACGCTGATCCACCCGGATCCGCACCGCTCCTGGGCGGAGCTGTTCGTCGTGGCGGTCGATCTCGCGGGGGTCGACGTCCACCTCATGGCCGGCTCGCGGGAGCCGGCGGCGACGACCGAGGAGGGCAAGACCTACGAGCGGCTCGCGAAGATCCCGGAAGCGCACCACGAGCGGCTGCTCGCGGCGTTCAACGGCGGCTTCATGACCGAGCACGGCCAGTGGGGGATGCGGGTCGATGACGTGACCCTGGTGCGCCCCCGGGACAAGGGCTGCACCCTCGCGCTCCACCGCGACGGGCGGATGCAGATCGCGCCGTGGCCCCGGATGGCCGCCGACGAGGGCGGCATGCGGTGGTGGCGCCAGACGCCGAGCTGCATGGTCGACGAGGGCGAGCTCCACCCGCTGCTCCGCGCGCCCGAGGTCCGCAACTGGGGCGCCACGCTGGACGGCAACACGGTGATCCGCCGCTCCGCGGTGGGGCTCGACCGCGACGGCAAGGTCCTCTTCGTCGCCATCAGCAACCACACGACGGCGGCCGCCATCGGGCTCGGGCTGCGCCATGCCGGCGCCTCGGCCGTGGCGCAGCTCGACGTGAACTGGTCGTACCCGAAGTTCCTGAGCTACGAGCCCGGCGAGGGCGGGGCCCTCGCGCCGGTCGCGCTGGCGAGCGGCTTCGAGTTCTCGGAAGACGAGTACATCCGCAAGCGCTCCCTGCGCGACTTCTTCTACCTGACCCGCAAGGCCCCCGCGCCCCCCGCCGCGACGCCGTGACCCCTCGCGGCGCGCGGCGGTCCCCTCCGGACCGGGCCTCGCGCTGACGAGCACGGCCGGCCGGAGCTCGCGGGGCCCAGCCCCGCGGCGGCCAACCTGCCTGTGCCGAGCTCCTTCCAGGCGAGCTCCCCGAGGCTCATTGCGTCGAGCGCTCGACTTTTGCCACACGACAAGCCTCTTTACGAAGCGTGACTCTTTACGTTCAACGCGCCTCATTTTCCGGACGAACTTCGACAAAAGCAGCGGTATCCGCGATTGACAGCGCCAGGGAGTTCGATAGGTAACGACGCCTCACGGCGGACCCTATGCGTTTCTATGCAGACCTTCATGTGCACTCGAAGTATTCCCGCGCGACGAGCAGCGACTGCGATCTTGCGCATCTGAGCTACTGGGCTCAGCGCAAGGGCATCACGGTGATCGGCACGGGGGATTTCACGCATCCGGTGTGGATGGCCGAGCTCCGCGAGCGCCTCGTGCCCGCGGAGCCCGGGCTGTTTCGCCTGCGGGACGACCTCGAGCGCGCGGTCTCGGAGCGGCTCCCCGGCGCGTGCCGCGGGCCGACCCGCTTCCTCCTCTCGGTGGAGATCTCGACGATCTACAAGAAGGGAGATCGGACGCGCAAAATCCATCATCTCCTCTATGCGCCCGACTTCGAGGCGGCGGACCGGATCGTCCGCGCGCTCTCGAAGATCGGCAACCTGACGGCCGACGGGCGGCCGATCCTGGGGCTCGATTCGCGCCACCTGCTCGAGATCGTGCTGGAGTCGGGCGAGGGCTCGTACCTCGTGCCGGCGCACATCTGGACTCCCTGGTTCTCGGTGCTGGGCTCCAAGGCCGGCTTCGACGCGGTCGAGGAGTGCTATGGCGATCTCGCGCCGCACATCTTCGCGCTCGAGACCGGGCTCTCGTCCGATCCTGCGATGAACTGGCGCATCTCCGGGCTCGATCGCTACCGGCTCGTCTCCAGCTCGGACGCGCACTCGCCCGCGAAGCTCGGCCGCGAAGCCACGGCGTTCGACGCGCCGCTCGATTACTTCGCGATCCGGCGCGCCCTGGAGACCGGCCAGGGCTTCGGCGGCACGGTGGAGTTCTTCCCGGAGGAGGGCAAATACCACCTCGACGGCCACCGGAAGTGCAATGTCGTGCTCTCGCCGGCGGAGACGCGCGCGCTCTCCCTCGTATGCCCCGTGTGCGGGCACCCGGTCACCGTGGGCGTGCTGCACCGGGTCGAGGAGCTCGCCGACCGCGAGGAGGGCGTGCGACCCGAGGGCGCGAGCGCGTTCCGCAACCTGGTGCCGCTGCCCGAGGTGCTGGCCGAGCTGCACGGCCTGGGCGCCTCCAGCAAGGCGGTGCAGCGGAGCTACGACCGGGTGCTATCGCGGCTCGGCCCCGAGCTGTTCCTCCTCGGCGACGCCCCGCTCGACGAGATCGAGCGCGCCGGGACGCCGCTCCTCTCCGAGGCGATCGGACGGATGCGCGAGGGGCGCGTGATCCGCGACGCGGGCTACGACGGCGAGTACGGCGCGATCCGGGTCTTCCAGCCCGAGGAGCTCGCGCAGCGCCGCGGGGGCGGGCTCCTCTTCCAGCCCGAGCTCCAGCCCGAGCCCGCCGCGCCGGAGCCACCTCCGGCAGGGACGCGCCCTGCCGCCGGGGCGCGCGCGTCCGAGGCGCCGCGGCCGGGCCCGCGCCACGGCCGGGCCCCCGCCGAGCCGCGCCAGGGGCCAGCCAGCGAGGCCTCCCTCGGCGCGCCGCTCGAGGCGCCTGCGCCGGGCGGCGCGCCGCTGCTCGACGCGCTCGACCCGGAGCAGCGGGCCGCGGCGGAGCTCACCGAGGGCGCGGTGCTCCTCCTCGCGGGGCCGGGCACGGGCAAGACCCGCACGCTCACGCACCGGATCGCGCACCTCGTCCTGGATCTCGGGGTGCCGCCGGAGCAGTGCCTCGCGATCACGTTCACCCGCCGGGCTGCCGACGAGATGCGGGAGCGGCTCGGCGCGCTGCTCGGCGAGTCCGGCGGCCGCGTGCGCGCCATGACCTTCCACGCGCTCGGCCTCTCGCTGCTCCGCGAGAACGCGCAGGGCCCAGGCGGCGGTGCGCCGCCCCGGATCGCCGGCGAGCGCGAGCGGACGGCGCTGCTCGCCGCGGCGCTCGGCGTCCCGGAGCGGCGGGCGGCCCGGCTGCTCGCCGACATCGCCGCGCTGAAGCGGCGCACCCCGCGCCACGCCGACGCGCACCGGCCCCAGGAGGGCGCGCCGGCCGCCGGCGGCGAGGCGTGCGGCGAGATCGACCGCCACGTCGACCGCGCGTGGAAGGTGTACGAGGACGAGCTCGCCGCGCGCGGGCTCCTCGACCTCGACGACCTGATCGGCCACGCGGTCGTCCTCCTGGAGGAGCAGGGCGACGCGCTCGCCGCCGCGCGCGCGCGGGCCCGGTATCTCTCCATCGACGAGTACCAGGACATCGACGAGCGCCAGTACCGGCTCGTGCGCGCGCTGGTCCCTCCCGGCGGGAACGTCTGCGCCATCGGGGATCCGGACCAGGCGATCTACGGCTTCCGCGGCGCAGACGTGGGCTTCTTTTTCCGTTTTCAGCAGGATTTTCCAGCGGCGCACGTTGTGCGCCTGAGGCGGAATTACCGCTCGTCGCGTCCCATCGTCGAGGCGGCGCTCCAGGTGATCGCGCCCTCGCCGACGCTCGGTGCGCGGGAGCTCCTGCCGAGCGCGCCGGGCGCTGGGAGCGTGGAGCTCGTGGCGGTTCACGAGTCGCCCACGGAGGCGGCCGAGGCCGAGCGCGTGGTCCACACCGTCGAGCAGATGCTCGGTGGGTCCACGTTCTTCTCGATGGATAGCGGGCGCGTGGCCTCGCCTGCGCCGGGCGGCGAGTATTCCTTCTCGGATTTCGCGGTCCTCTACCGGACCGAGGCGCAGTCCGAGGCGCTCCGCGAGGCGTTTGCCCGCTCCGGCATGCCGTTCCAGCGGCGGTCCGAGCGCCGCGTCGCCGAGCGCGCGGCCTCCGAGGCGCTCGCGCGGGCGCTCGCCGACGCTCCGCCGGGGCCGCTCGCGGCGCGCCTCAAGGTGGCCGCGGCGGGGCTCCGGGAGGAGGTCGCGCAGCCGTGCCCGGGCGGCGCAACGCCCGAGGGGGCGGCCGCGGAGGGAGCGGCGGGCGCAGCGCGCCTCGGCGAGGCCGACGTCGATGCCGCGCTGGAGCTGCTCTTGCCGCTCGCGGAGCGCTGCGGAGAGGACCTCGCTCGCTTCTTGATCGAGCTCGCTGTGTGCGCCGAGATCGATACGTGGGATCCGCGGGCCGATCGCATCTCGCTCCTCACGCTGCATGCGGCCAAGGGGCTCGAGTTCCGGGTGGTCTTCCTGGTGGGGTGCGAGGACGGCCTGCTCCCGCTGCGATTCCCTGGCAGGGAGGAGACGGACGTCGCCGAGGAGCGCCGGCTCTTCTATGTCGGCATGACGCGGGCGCGAGAGCGGCTGTTCCTCACCCGCGCCATGCAGCGCGCGCGGCACGGCAAGGTGATGGAGACCGAGGTCTCGCCGTTCGTTCGCGAGGTCGAGGAGCGGCTGCTCCTGCGCGTCGGTCCGTCGCCGGAGGCGCAGAGAAAGCCGCGCGCGGGCGCCGACCGCCAGATGAAGCTGTTCTAGCCTGGCGCCGCGCCTACTTGGTCCCGCCGCCGAGCCGCTTCAGGCTCGCGCACGCCGCCTTGTCCTGGGTCCGCGTGCACTGGTCCGCGTAGAACGACCGCGCGCGCTCCTTGTCCTTGCGCTCCAGGAGCGGGCCGAGCGCATCGCACGCCCTCTTTTCTCCCCACTGCGTGCACGCCTTCTCGTAAAGCGAGAACGCCCGCGCCGGGTCGGCCGTCACCCCGTCGCCGCGCTGCCAGATCTCGGCGGCCCGCAGGCAGCCGCCCGAGCCGCACGCCCTCTCGTAGAGCGCCGCGGCGCGCGCCATGTCCTTCGGGATGCCGGTCCCCCTCTCGTACATCCCGGCGAGGCTCATGCACGCGTCGGCGCCGAAGCCCTTCTCCGGACAGCCCTTCTCGAAGAATGAATACGCCTTCGCGACGTCCCTCGGAACGCCGTCGCCCTCTCCGTAGACCGAGCCCGCGGCGTTGCACGCGCGCATGTCCCCGAGGTTGCAGCCGCGCTGGTACGCCGCGATCGCCTTCACCCCGTCCTTCGGCGCGCCCTGCCCCTTGCGGAGGATGTCGCCGAGATCGACGCAGTCCTCGGTCTCGCCCCCCTCGCACGCGCGCTGGAGCACGCCCACGGCCACCGCCACGTCCTTCGCCGCGAGCTTGCCCTCGACGAGCATCTTGCCCAGCGCGCTGCAGCTCGGCCCGTACCCGAGATCGCAGCCGCGCCGGAGGAAGGCGACCGCGCGCGTCGGGTCCTTCGGCAGCACCGCCTGCGGACCCTCGCTGAGGTACCACTCGGCCGCGCTGAAGCACGCCCAGCCGTCACCCAGCTCGCACGCCTTGTCGGCGAACTCGCGCACCTTCGCGCGCCCCGCGCCGTCCGGGGACACCTTGCCGCTCTGGATGTCGCGCAGCTGCTGCTTCGCCCGCGCGTAGCAGGCCTGCGCGATGCCGGCGCCGCAGGACTTCTCGAACAGGTCGGCCGCCCTCGCGTCGTCGCGCGGGAGGTCCTTGCCGCTCAGGTAGTGAATCCCGAGGTGATAGCAGCTGCCGACATCGCCCTTCCCGCACTGCGCCGCGCACGCGCGCGAGTCCGCGGGCTCGCAGAGGTGCGCGGGCGCGAGCGCCGGCGAGGAGCACTTCGCCCCGCTCAGCACCGTCCCGGTCAGGCATGGGCTCGACAGCTTCGGGAGCTCCTCCTCCGCCGCCTTCGCCGCCGGCTCGACCGTCGCTGCCTTCTTCGCGGCCAGCGGGACGAGCTCCAGGCGCAGCGGCGCATGGCAGCGCTCCGTGGGCGCCTGCGCGTTGGGCTTCGCGCCCCGGCACGCCTCGACCTCCCCTTCCCGGCTCGCGGTGCCGCCCTGGCTCGACGCCGTCGCAGGCCCGACCGCCGCGAAGACCTGCTCGACCGTCCGCGCCGCGCCCCGGCTGCCCGGCGCCATCGCGAAGGCCCCGAGGAGCGCGGTCCGCACGAAGTGCGTCGCGCCCTCGCAGCTGCCCGAGAGGTCCTGCGCCGTGGCCGCGATCACCGTGGTCGCCATCTTCCCCGAGGGCACGAGCGCCACGTCGATCGCCGCCGTGCCGCTGCCCTCGATCGCGGTGCTCAACGCCGGGGCGCCGAACGGGACATTCGCCTGCATCTCCGCAGGATTTGTTAACTGTATTACTTTCTCATTCCGGGTCACGCCGGCGTAGGAGTAGGTCCCTGGGAGCTTGCAGTGGGCGAGGAGGTTCAGCGTCGTGCAGTCGTAGGCGACGACGGCGACGCCTTCTTTCATCGCGAGTCCGAGATCCGAGCGGCGGGTCGTGAGCCAGTCGACGATGAGCGGCTCGGTGTGGCCGATGGCCGGACACCCGCCGCTGCTCGCGCTGTCGCTGCTCGCCGGCGAGGCGGTGGGCCGGGGAGGGTGCACCACCACCTCGGGTTCCAGGCCCGGTCCACAGGCCGTCGCTGCGAGCGAGAGCCCAACCACGCACAAGTCGAAGGCGCGCTTCATCGAGCCGACAGAACCATGAGCCGTGGGGTCCGGTCAATATGGCGAGCGCGGCCGCGCTCGCGACCACCGGTCACGCCTGCCACGCCGGGCTATGCTCCGCGCGCGTCGCCCTCGCCCGGAGCCTCCAAGAGCACGTCGAGGTCCCAGGAAGACCACAAGGACGACAAGAGAGCCTGAGCCTTGTAACTCCCCTGCTCAAGGAGCAACACCGGCAATCCCACGGTGGCGCTCATGCACCGCCGCTCTAGATGTCGAAGTCGAGGATGCTGGGCTCCAGCTCGGAGTCGCCGACGGCGGGCGAGCCCTGGGGCGGCGAGGCGACGCGCAGCCTGGGCGCCTCGATCGCCACGCGCTGGCCGCCGGCGACGCTCTTCGTCAGGAACACCGAGCCGCCCACCACGCTCCCCTGCCCCAGCACCGTCTTGCCGCCGAGCACGGTGGCGTTCGCGTAGATGGTGACGTCGTCCTCCACCGTGGGGTGGCGCTTCTGGCCGCGCGCGCCCCGCGAGTGCTGGGGCAAGGACAGGGCGCCGAGCGTGACGCCCTGGTAGAGCTTGACGTGCGCGCCGATGTCGGTCGTCTCGCCGATGACGACGCCGGTGGCGTGATCGATGAAGAAGCTGTCACCGATGTTGGCGCCCGGGTGGATGTCAGCGCCCGTCCTCGTGTGCGCCCACTCGCTCATGATCCGGGGCATGAGCGGGACGCCGAGCAGGTACAGCTCGTGCGCGACCCGGTGCACCGTCACGGCGAGCAGGCCCGGATACGCCAGGATGATCTCGTCCATCGAGGCCGCCGCCGGGTCGCCGTCGTAAGCCGCCTGCACGTCGAGCAGGAGGCGCCGCCGGACGTCCGGCAGCCTGCTCACGAACACGCGCGCCACGTTGTGCCCCCGCTGCCTGCACTTCGGGACGTCGAGGCGGCCCGCGTCCGTGGTCTCGTCCTGGAAGCACAGGCAGCGCTCGATCTGCCGCTCGAGCTTGTCCCGCAGCGTCGAGACCAGCGTGCCCACGTGGTAGAGCAGGTCCTCGTCCGACAGGTCCTGCCGCCCGTGGTAGCCCGGGTAGAAGATCTGGAGCAGGAGATCGATGACCTCCGTGATCTCCTGGCGCGACGGGGTGAAGCGCTTGTTGATGTGATGCCCGCGCGCGTCCTCCCGGTAGCTCGCGATCAGCGCATCGACGATGCCGTGCAGGTCGCCCGACGCCTGGGCAGGGGCAGGGGCAGGGGCAGCATCGCAGGTCTTGCTCACGTCGCCCTCACGAGGCCTTCATGGTCTCGATATCGGTGAACATGCCTTCGAAGAGGGGCCCCGAGAGGTACCGCTCGCCCGCGTCCGGCAGGATGACCACGATGGTCTTGCCTTCCCACTTGGGATCCCGCGCCAGGCGGCCCGCCGCGACCATCGCCGCGCCGCAGGAGACGCCGCAGAGGATGCCTTCCTCGCGCGCCAGGCGCCGCGACATGGCGATCGCCTCTTCGCTGGAGACCGCCTCGACCTGGTCCACGAAGGAGAGGTCGAGGTTCTTGGGGACGAAGCCGGCGCCGATGCCCTGGATCTTGTGCGGCGACGGGGTGAGCGGCTGGCCGGCGAGCGTCTGCGCGATGACCGGCGAGCTGACCGGCTCCACCGCCACGGTGTGGAGCGCGCGGCTCCGGACGCGCTCGAAGTAGCGGCTGACGCCGGTCAGCGTGCCGCCGGTGCCCACGCCCGAGACGAAGACGTCGACGTTGCCACCGGTGTCGTCCCAGATCTCCGGGCCGGTGGTGGTCTCGTGGATGGAGGGGTTGGCGGGGTTCTCGAACTGCCGCATCAGGACGTAGCGGCCGGGGTCCGAGGCGGCCAGCGCCTCGGCCTTGGCGATGGCGCCGTTCATCCCCTGGGGGCCCGGCGTCAGGAGGAGCTTGGCCCCGAGGGCCACGAGCACCTTGCGTCGCTCCATGCTCATCGTCTCGGGCATGCTGAGCACGCACTCGATCCCGCGCGAGGCGGCGGCGAAGGCGAGCGCGATGCCGGTGTTGCCGCTGGTCGCCTCGACGATCGCCTTGCCGGGGCCGAGCACGCCCCGCTGCTCGGCGTCCCAGACCATGGCCGCGCCGATGCGGCACTTGACCGAGTAGGCCGGGTTCCGCCCCTCGATCTTCGCCAGGACGGTGGCGCGGGCGCCGTCGGTTACCCGGCGGACGCGAACGAGCGGCGTGCGGCCGATGCTCTGGGTATTGTCTTCGTAGACGCGGGGGAAGTTGGTCATGGGGGCCGTGCTGGTGAGAGGGAGCAAGAGGAGACCCAGAGGCGCCCCGCGCTGTCAAGGTCCACGTGCGCCCCGCCTCCGTCGCGCCGTATTTCCAGAGCAAGGCGCGGCGTCACCGGCCGGCGCCCGGCGCGCCCCAGCGTCCGCTCGCCCGGCCGGCGCGCCGCGCTGAGCGCGATCCCTCGGCGGACCGTTGGACCCGCAACGGACCCGTTGGACGTCCAAGGGGCCGCTCGACCGGTGGACGTCAATCCGTTCATGGACAATTGGCATCGTGACGTGGAAGTGACGTGGAAGTGACGTGGAAGTGACGTGGACGACGCGAAGTGGCGTGGTCGCCTGAGCAAGTAAGGTGATTTCCTGAGGACTCGGTTAGCCATCTCCATGGGACCACGTCAGACCAGGTCCACCTTCTTGACGGGCGTGAATGCGAGCTTATCTTGGTCAATTTGGCTCTTGCCCTCCGTGGCATAGGCCTCGCATCATGCTTGACCATGTTCCCCGCTGAGCCCCCCCGCGCGGAGGTCCAACTGCTCGACGATGATGAACCCACTCTAATTTTCCGCCGTCCACCCAGGTCGTTTTCGGGCATGGCGATGCCGATCGGGGCGCCGGCTCCGGTCGTGGCCGCTCCGACGCGGCGTTCCACATCGCGCCTGATCGCGCTGAGCGCGGGGGCGGGCCTGGGCTTCGCGGCGGTGCTTGGCGCGGTCGTCTCGATGCAGCTCGGCGCGGCGGGCATCGATCTTCGCGCGGGGGCGGCGCTCCAGCCCGCCGCGGCCGCGGCGGCTGTCCTGCGCTCGACGGGGGCGGCGGCGCGGGTCGAGGCGAGGGCGGAAGCGGCTGCGCCGGTCCAGGCGAAGCTGGAAGCGGTTGCGCCGACCATCGATCTCGACGCTCGCGCCGACGCGACGCTGGATCGCGCGGGGGTGATCCCGATCCCTGACGGGATCATCACCCTCCCCGCGTCCTTCTCCTCGGCGGATGGGGCTTACGACCTGGTGGTCCATTTCCACGGGATCAACGATGTTGTCCACGCGGGGTACGAGCGCGCCGGGCTCAACGCGGTCGTGATGATCATCAACATGGGCATCAGCTCGGGGGCGTACGAGACCCGGTTCTCGATCCGCTCCTACCTGCCGGCGCTCCTCGCGAAGGCGCAGGCCGCGCTCGAGGCGCGCGGGCTGCGCGACGCCCGGCTCCGGCGCGTCGCGCTCTCGGCGTTCAGCGCGGGGTACGCCGCGGTCCGCGGGCTCCTGAACCAGCCCGGGTTCGCCGACAAGGTGGACGCCGTTCTCCTCCTCGACGGCATTCATACCGGCTACATGCCGCTCGACCACAGCCTGGACATGGAGCGTCTCAAGCCGTTCGGGCTCTTCGCCGAGCAGGCGGCCTCCGGCAACAAGCTCATGTCGATCACCCATTCGGAGATCACCCCGAACGGCGATTACGCCGGCACGCACGAGAGCACCGACGCGCTCCTCAAGCTCACGGGCGCGCAGCGCTCTCCGGGCGCCGGCGCCGATGCGCAGGCGGTCTACGACTTGACCGGGACGGCAGGCGAGGCGAAACCCCGGTTCGACCCGCTCTCCGAGGCGCACCGGGGTGCGTTCCACGTGCGCGGCTATCCCGGCACCCAGAAGCCAGACCACGTGAGACACCTGACCCGCATGGCGGAGACGGCCGTGCCCGATCTCGTCCGCCACTGGAGCGAGTCTCCCGCGCGGTGACGGGCGGAGAGCGTGTATTGAGCCCTCGACGAGCTCGGCCGCTGGCAGGATTGCAATCCGCGCGCCGGGTGCGAGGCAGCAAAGATGCGAGCGTGGCAGATCGCCTCATTCTGAGGCGCTCAGGCCGAGCTCAGCGGGACGTTCGGCGCCAGGGCGCAGACTGCATTCCGGTATCGAAGTTGCTTTGCCACCAAAAAAGGTGGTGGCGCGACGATGATCGAACAGAGACAGGCGCGAAGCGCGGCGCGGCGGACTCAGGACGAGCGACCCGTACCCCTGACGGCCCGCCGTAGACGCGGCGCGACCTCGGCGGACGTGGACAGCCAGCTCCTGTCCGCTGCGAAGGGGCAGGCGGACGGCGCCGCAGCGACGTCGCGCGGGACGCTCACCTACGCGGATGCGCTGGAGGGCGCCCGGAAAGGGCCCTTCCCGGACGAGGTCGAACCCCAGCTCGCGACCCTGGTCACGGGGCCGCCACCCGGCGAAGGGTGGCTCTACGAGGTGAAGCTCGACGGCTACCGCTTTCTCGCGCAGCTCCGCGGCGGCCGCGTGACGCTCGTGACCCGCGGCGGCCAGGACTGGACCGAGCGGTTCGCAGGCGTGCGCGATGACCTCACCCGGCTGCCAGCCCGGGAAGCCGTGCTGGACGGTGAGATCGTCGTCGTCGGGCGAGACGGCGTGACCGATTTCCAGGCGTTGCAGAACGCGCTCGGCGACGGGAATGACGGGCGCGACGGGCGCCTGATGTACTTCCTGTTCGACCTGCTCTACCTCGACGGCCGCGATCTCCGCGGCTGCACGCAGGTCACCCGCAAGCGCGCGCTCAAGGCGCTGCTCGCGGAAGCGCCGGAGGAAGGGACCCTGCGCTACACGGAGCACCTCGAGGAGGATGGCGCCGCGGTATTCCAGCACGCGTGCAAGCTCGGGATCGAGGGTGTCATCGCGAAGCGCCCGGAGGCCCCCTACCAGAGCGGGCGCGGGGACAGCTGGCTCAAGGTGAAATGCGGCAAGCGCCAGGAGTTCGTGATCGTCGGATTCACCGAGCCGACCGGCGCTCGCCAGGGGCTCGGCGCCCTCCTCGTCGGCGTGAACAGATCAGGCAAGCTCACCTACGCCGGCAAGGTCGGCACGGGCTTCACGAGCAAGACGCTCACGACCCTGCGCAGCCGTCTCGCGCCGCTCGAGCGCGCCAAGCCGGCCTTTCCAGGGGCGCCGCGCATGCGCGGCGTGCACTGGGTCGAGCCCAGGCTCATCGCAGAGGTGCACTTTGCAGCGTGGACACGCGACAGGCGGCTCCGGCACCCGTCGTTCGAAGGCCTCCGCGAGGACCGCACGCCGGAGTCGGTCATCGTCGAGCGCGAGCAGCCGCCGCCCGGCAAGGCGGCCGGCAGCGCGTCGAGCACGGCGGCGAGCGCGGCCAAGGGCCATGGGACGCGCACGGCGGGCGGCAGGGCGGCGAGCGCGGCGCCGGGCAAGGCCCCTCGCGCGGGCCGGGGCGGTGGCGCGGAGAGGATCGAGGTCGCCGGGACGCGGCTGACGAACCCCGACAAGGTGCTCTATCCGGCGCAGGGCATCACGAAGCTCGCCCTCGCCCGGTATTACGCGCAGATCGCCGAGCACATGCTGCCCTATGTCGCAAAGCGCCTGCTCACGCTGGTCCGCTGCCCCGCGGGCCAGGGTAAACCATGCTTCTTCCAGAGGCACGAGGCCGAGGGGCTCTCCGAGGCCATCCGGCGGGCGACCGTCGAGGAGGAGGACGGAAATCGCACGTATCTCTACGTCGAGAGCGCCGAAGGGCTCGTATCGCTCGTGCAGATGGGGGCGCTCGAGATGCACATCTGGGGGAGCCGCGTGGACCGGATCGAGCAGCCGGACATGATGGTCTTCGATCTCGATCCGGCGCCGGACCTCCCGTGGGAGCGCGTGGCGGACGCCGCGAGGACCGTGCGGCGCCTCCTGGAGACGCTGGGGCTGCGGAGCTTCGTCAAGACGACCGGCGGCAAAGGGCTCCACGTGGTGGTCCCGATCGAGGCGCAGCGGAGCTGGGCCGAGGTGAAGCCGTTCACGAAGGCGGTCGCCGACGCGCTCGTGCGCTTCGAGCCGGCGCGGTACATCGCGACGCTCTCGAAGGCCAAGCGCACCGGCAAGGTCTTCGTCGACTACCTGCGGAACGGGCGCGGCGCGACCGCCGTGGCGCCGTACTCGACCCGGGCGCGCCCCGGCGCAGCCGTCGCGACCCCGCTCTCGTGGGACGAGCTCGACGCGCCGCTCGATCCTGCCTCGTTCACCACCGAGACCGTGCCGCAGCGGCTCGCGTCCATCGCAGATCCATGGGCAGAGCTCGCGACCGTGCGCCAGTCCATCACCGGCGCCATGATGAAGAAGATCGGTATCTGACCTCCTCCCGACGTCCCCGACAAACCCAGGAGCCGGTGAGCACACCGAAGAAGAAAGACACAAGCGACACAGGGAATGTACATTCACTGATGTTCCGTTCAGCGGGGTCGTTCTATCGCAGCAAGGTGGCCTGCGCTTGGTTGACGGGGCCGCGAGCGCGCTGCATCGTCCCCTGGGTCTGCCATGGCCAAGAATCGGAACTCCAGCGCTCTGGCGGAAATTGCCGAGCGACTCCACCAGTTCGACGGTGAACCGCTGCGGGTGGCGTTCCTGGCGCGCGGCATCGATGCGCTCACCCAGGTGGCCGAGCGGCTCGATCAGAGCGAGCTTGGCGAGGTCGTCGCGTCGCCCAGCAACGCGGACGCGCTCGTGACAGCGCTCACGCAGCCGAGCGCCGTCGGCCTGTTCTTCGCCGCGGATCCGCTCACGCCGGCCCGCCTCCGCGGCCTCCAGGCGAGGGACGCGCTCCTCGCCGCCGAAGGGGGCACGCTCACGGCGGAGGAGCTCGGCGAAGGGCTTCACCTCTCGCCGCAGGCGATCGAGGCGCGACGCGCAGCCGGACGGCTGCTGGCCGTGGACATCGGCCGTCGTGGGCACCTCTACCCCGCATGGCAATTCGCGGACGAGGGCGTGCTGCCGGGAATGGAGGAGATCCTGGCCCTCCTCGACGAGCACCCCCCGCTGGCGAAGGTCCGGTTCTTCCTCTCCGGCAACCACCGCCTCGACGGCGATCGGCCGCTCGACCGGCTCCGCCGCGGCGACCTGGACCCGGTGCGGCTCGCCGCGCGCACGTTCGGAGAGCAAGGCGCGGCCTGAGAGCGCCGCCGTGCCGACATGACGACGACGCTCGGGCCGCATCCGGACCCGCCCCTCGACTTCGCGGCAAGGCCGCTTCCCGTCACGACCTTCCGGCGGTGCTGGTTCCGGATTCACTGGCTCGCGCGCGATCCGCTGCACTTCGGCCGCTCGGGCGACAACCGCTTCGACGCCCCTGCCGGCGAGTTCGGGGTGCTGTACGCCGGGAAAGACGAGCGTTGCTCCTTCATCGAGGTGTTCGGCCACGCGACAGGCGTGCGCCTCGTGGAGCAACGCGAGCTCGCCGCGCGCGGGCTCGCGTGCATCTCGCCGAGGCGTCCGCTGCGGCTCGTGAACCTCACCGGAGAGGGGCTCGCGCGCCTCGGGGCCGACGCCCGCCTGACCTCGGGCGAGTCCTACGGGGCCGCTCACCGGTGGGCGCTCGCCATCCACGACCACCCGAGGAGACCCGACGGCATCGCCTACGCCGCGCGCCACGACCCGAGCCGCGTCTGCGCCGCCCTCTTCGAGCGCGTCCGCGCGGAGCTGGAGGTGACCCGGCTCGGCTCCCTCGCGGATCCGGCGCAGGCGGCGCTCCTCGCCAGGATCCTGGGTGCGTACAAGTTCGGGCTCGTCTGAGCCTCGACGAGCGGACGGCGGCGCGGGGTCCCGGGGCGCGCTGCCGAGCGCGATGGCGGCGCCGGGCGCGGGGGCCACGCGCGCGTGCGCACCGAGCGCGCGTGCGCGCCGGCACAGCCGGTGCTTCCCAAGAAGGCAGGCGCGCTGCGGCGGCGTCGCGGCGGGCGGTGGCCACGGCGCGCGCGGCCGAGCGGCGGGGGGTCCGATGAAAATCAAGAATCTGCGGCTGGAAACAGGCTATCTCGTGGAGCCCATTCCACTCCAGAAGGGGATCGCGATTCACCAGATCCAGATCGCGACGATCGGCGAAGAGGGGTCGTGCCGGGTCCAGCTCTCGCTCGATTCCAACCGCTGCACGATCGACAGCTTCGGCGAGGCCAAGGCGTGCGTGCGGGTGGCGCCGACCCACCTGGAGGCGGACGTGGAGCTCCTCGAGGAGTGCGATGAGAAGCAGCTGCTCGCCCTCAAGTTCGAGGGAGGCAACGGGCCGGCGCTCCGGCTCGCGCTCCTGCCCCTCTGCAGCGCGGGCAAGCAGGCGATCATCGCGCGGCTCCTGGTCTTCGGGGAGACCGGCGAGATCAAGGCCATCCTGCCCATGCAGGGAACGTCGGCGGGCTGCGTGGTGGTCTGAGCGCGAGCGCGCGGCCATGGGGCGCGGCCGGCGCCCGGGGGAGGACGCCGTTCAGGAGCCGCGCCGGCCGCCGCCGGGCCCGAAAGGACCCGCCGGCCCTCCGGAGCTGCCGTCGGGACCAGCGCCGTACGGGCCGGGGGCGCCCGGCGGCGCGCCGTAGGCGCCCGCGGGAGCGCCGTAAGCGCCCGCGGGCGCTCCGTGGGCGCCGGGGGGAGCTCCGTGGGCGCCGGGGGGAGCTCCAGGGAAGGCGCCGTAAGCGCCCGCGGGAGCGCCGTAGGCGCCAGGGGGAGCCGCGGGGGGAGCGCCGTAAGCGCCGGGAGGAGCCCCGTAAGCGCCCGCGGGAGCGCCGTAAGCGCCAGGGGGAGCCCCGGGCGGCGCCCCGTAAGCGCCAGGGGGAGCCCCAGGCGGCGCCCCGTAAGCGCCGGGCGGCGCCCCGTAAGCGCCAGGGGGAGCCCCGGGCGGCGCGCCGTAAGCGCCGGGCGGCGCCCCATAGGCCCCCGCGGGAACGCCGTAAGCGCCGGGCTGAGGCCCTGGCGCCCCGTGAGCCCCCGGCGGGGGATAGCCCCCGAGCGCCGCCGCAGCGGCGGCCGGCCCCTGTCCGGGCGGGTACGCCGCCTCCATCGCGACACGGCGGGGATTGGCCGGGTCGTAGCGCACCGTGACGATGCACCCCGGCTGGATACGGGGGGCCGCCAGCACCGATACGAGCGCGACCGTCTCCACCTGATACGGCGGCATGCCCGGTGGCATCACCTCGAGGAGCAGCTTGAGGCTGTAGGAGTCCTGGGCGCCCATCGACACCTTCATGCCGGTCTCCTGGTACTGCAGCACACGCGCCGCGCACGGCACGCCGATTCGAAGCAGCTGCTGCTGCTCCCGCTGCTGGGCCCGGAGCGGTCCGAGGACCTTCTTCCAGACCCCCCAGAGGACCACCGCAGTGATCCCGAGCGGTACAACGACGCTGAACACAATGATCAGCAGGGTGGACGTCATCGGGTCAGCGTACCAGGCCGGCGCCCTTCCGCACCAGGGCGTCGACGCCCGTCACCGCGGGTCGCACGACCCGCGGCGGGGCATCCCGCGGAGCTCAGATGCAGCGGCGGTACGTGAGGGCATAGTCGATCCGGACCTGGACGTCTGTGGTGTCGTTCGTCAGCACCCCGGAGCCCGCCTGCGCCAGGCGGTTCGTGACATAAAGGCTCGTCTTGATGTTGAGCGGCCGCACGGTGCCGCAGTCGGACCAGACCGTGGTCGCGAACGTGTCCGTGCGCGAGAAATCGTTCGTGAACGGCCCGATCATGCTCCAGGTGAGCGGCCCCGAGGTGAGCGGCGAGCCCGAGAAATAATACGATGTCTCATGGAGCCCATGGACCCCCGGCTCCAGGTCGGCAAAGCCCCGGTACGTGGCGTCGAAGAGCGCCACCTGCCATCCCGGATCGAACCGAAGATCCACGGCCAGCTGGCAGAACGCGCGGTTCGCGGCGCGGGCGGTGCCCGGGCCGGCCTGCGCCTCGAACTGGTCGAAGATGACGGTCAACGCCCTCTGATCAGGCGAGATCACCCCCGCAGCGGAGCCGACGGGACATCCGCTGCCGGCATACGTGAACGACTCGATCCGCGCATTCTGCGCGAGCGCAGGAAAGGCGAAGAGAAACGCCGAAGAAAAGCCGAACGCCCATCGCAGCAACATGCTTGCCCCCCTTTTCATCTTCAGACGACATCGCGTCGCCGTCCGTCGGCACCCGCGCGCGCATCACCGCTGTCGCAGGCCAGCCGACATGTGTTGACGAGCATGCGATGAGGGCGCGCTCCGCGCAACCTGCGCGGGGCGCCCTCGCGCGGCGCCCGCGCCGCGGATTGACCGGAATCCATCGAGCGCCGTGAGGTCCGCGGGACGCGCGGACATTCGATGAGAACCCGGAGCGCAGGCGAAAGGTGGATAGACGATTCACTGTATTTCGAAGCCCGGGAGCGGCGAGGCAACGACGTTGAACACCGGGACGAAGAGCGCCGGGGTCGCGGCGAGGGCACCGGGCGCCATGGCGCCGTCGAGCAGCCCGCGGAGGAGCGCGGTGCGGGGGCGAAACATCGCGGGAGTCGACCAAATTCCGCGCAGAGCGGCAAGGCGTGCTCTCTGGGGCCAGGGCGGGCTAAGCTGCGACGCGGATGAGCGCGCTCCCTTCCCGCCGTGCGCTGGCCGTCGGAGCGGCGCTGATCGGCGGCGCGGCGCTCCTCACGCCGCTCGGCATCGCCTCGCTGCGCAGCGATCCGGCGGGGCGGGCCGATGCAGCGGCGGGCCCGGCAGCCGCGGCGCCCGGACCCACGGGCGCGGCGATGGCGCTCGCGGACGGCGGGGCCGGTCCTCTGGACGGCGACGCCGGCGCCCCGGCGGACGGTGGGGCCGGCCCTCTGGACGACGGCGGCGGGGACGCGGGCAGCGCGCCGTTCGAGAAGCCCGTGTGGTCCGCGACGTCGCGCGCGGCCACGTACGGAGGGCTCTCGAGCGACGCCTGCGACCGGGAGATGAAGCGCCGCGGGATCCCGCACGCCCCGGCGGCGCGCGGCGCCCCGCTCGTCGACCGGCCGGTCCGAATCACCGGCGCGCTGCACGGGGTCACGTTCCGCGGCGACGGGGTGGCGAAATCCAGGTCGATCTCCCCCTTCGACATCGCCGATTGCCGGCTGGTCCTCGCGCTCGACGATCTCGCCGCCTTCCTCGCGACGCGCGGGATCATCGAGGTGGTGCACGTCAGCATGCACCGGCCCGCTCCCGCCGGCACGGCCGCGCCGAAGCCGAAGCCGAAGCCGAAGCCGAAGAAGGCGCAGAAGGCGCCCGCGAAGTCGCCGGCTGGCAAGAAGGCCCCGAAGGGCGCTGCCAGGGCGGCGAAGCCGGGCGCGCGCGCCCCGGAGAAGCCGGCGGCCGCGCCCGCGCGGCCCAGTCAGCACGCCCTCGGGCTCGCCATCGACGTGGCGGCGTTCATGAAGGCCGACGGCGCGCGGCTCGACGTGAAGACCGACTGGCACGGCGCCATCGGCGCGCCGCCGTGCGGCCCCGGGTCGGAGCCGAAGGAGCCGAGCCCTCATGCCATCGAGCTGCGGGAGATCCTCTGCGCCGTTCACACGAGCGGGCTGTTCAACGTCGTGCTCACCCCCAACGCGAACGAGGCGCACGCGGACCACTTTCACTTCGATATCAAGCGCGAGGCACACTACTTCCTGCTGGAGTGAGCCGCGCTGCGCGGGGGCGGCGCCGTTGCCAGGAGAGCCAGGACGTCGTCTCTTCCGGCTCGGCGCTCACACCGTTGCCTCTCCAGAGGCCGTGGAGAGCCCTCAGTACTGCGGATGGAGCGCTATCAGCTCCGCGATCTCGTCGAGCTCCGGATCGCCGCTCGGGTTCGCCGCGAGCACCTGATCGCGCGCGGCGCGCAGCACCTCGCTCGAGTTGCTCTTGAGCGCCTCGGCGTAGGCCACGATGGCCTTGCCCTTGACGAGCTGCTCCTTGCTGCCGGCGGTGAGCTCCGCGAGCGTCGCCTGGCGGCTCGCCTCCTTCGGCTCATGGGTGAGCGGCGTCTGCCAGCGCGCGCGCACGGTGAGGGCATCGGCGTCGTTGATCACGCCGGGATCGCACCCGCGCACGAGCTGGTTGAAGATCATCGCGTCGCCCGGCGCGAGGTGCTGCGGCTCGATCTCCTCGGGGTTTGTCGAGTACTCCTCGCCGTAGAACTTCTCCATCTTGAAGTACCACGGCAAGGTGAGCTCCACCTGCACGCCGCGGGCGGCCACCTCCATCACCTCGTCGAACCGATCCCGGAACATGTGGAACGCCTCGTCCACGTCATCGAGGTAGACATAGGCGCCGCGACCCTTGTCGGTCACGGTATCCATGAGCCGATCGTTGTAACCCGGCGCCGGCCCCGCCCCCACGCCGACGAGGTAGATCGCCTCCTTGTCGGCGTCCTCCGCGTGCCGCGCGATGAGATCCGCTGAGGTGACCCCCACGTTGGCGCCGCCGTCGCTGACCAGGATCACCCGGTTGATCCGGTCAGCCTCGTAGTGCTCCTGCGCGAGCCCATACCCCACCCGGAGGCCACTCTCGAGATCCGTGCCGCCGCTGGCGGCGAGCTCGTCGGCCGCCTCGAGCAGCGCCGGATCGTCCGGGCCGCTCACCACGTGACCGCTCAAGATCACCGAGTTCTCGGTGTTCCATGTGACCATGTTCACGACGTCGCCCTCGGACGGAGTCGTCGGCCGACACGTACAGGACCACGGGCTGGCTCGAGTCGAGCCCCTCGCAGGTGAACGCCGGGGGCGCGCCGGCGTCCTCGCCCGGCAATGGCTCCGGGGGCGGCTCGGCCTGGGCTCCATCAGCGGAAGAGCCGCCGCCCGCGCCCGCGCCCGCGGTCGCGAAGCCGGTGCCGGTGCTGGTGCCGGCACCGGCGCCGGCGCTGGTGCCGGCGCCGGCGCTCGCGACGCCGTCGCTGCGGGGCGGCTCCGGGGCGGGCTCTTGGTTGCCCAGGATCCCCCCCGAGTCGGCGGCATCCTCCCCGCTGCAGGCGGCGAGGCCTGCGCCGCCGAGGAGGGCCGCCGACACGGCATGAAGACAGAGAGATATCGCAGCGGGAACGGTTCGCACAGGCATCCTCCTCCGCGATGCGACCGCACCGCGCGCGGGGCGACCCGCTGAGCAACCTGGATGCCGCACGCGCGGCGCCGTCCCGACGACGCCCCGCTCCGGAACGCCGCCCGCCCCAACGCGCCGGATCGCACGGGCCACGCAGCCCAACCACGGTCACCAGCGCTCGGTCACCAGCGCTCCGATGGCACAAATACCATGACAGCGTTGTCCGGTTCGCGTCCCAGCATGGCGCACGCTGGCGTCATCGGACCCACACCGAACGCGAAATGGGCTTCGCGGGGCGCCATGCGGCCGCCCACAACGAAGTTGTGACCGGTGTGCAATCTGGACAGACGCGGCGCTTCGTGCGAATTCTTGAAGAAGAACATGTCGATCAGGTGTCGCAGCCATGTTCGCGTCTTGTCCGCAGGCGAGGTCCACTGGGAGGAGTGGAGCGCTGCCCGGAACGGCGGCGCGGGCAAGCGCCCCGTGGTCCTCGTACACGGCCTGTCGGATAGCTGTCGGACCTGGAACCGCCTCGCGCCCGCGCTTGCGGCCGGCGGGCGCCGCGTCATTGCGGTCGACCTGCCCGGCCACGGGCACTCGGCCCGCCCGGACGCTCCCTACACCGTCGCCTGGTATGCGGGCGTGGTCGCGGAATGGATCCGCGCCCTCGGGCTCGGCGATTTCGATCTGATCGGGCACTCGTTCGGCGGCAGCATCGCCATGTGCGTGGCCGTCGAGCGGCCGGGGCGCGTGCACCGCCTCGGGCTTGTCGCCGCGGGCGGCATCGGGAGCGAGGTCGCGCTGCCGCTGCGCTTCGCCGCGGTGACAGGGCTGCTGGAGCTGGCCGTGCCGGTGCTGATGGGGGTCGGCACCCACGCGGGGATGCTCGTGCTCGGTGGCAACTTCAACGCGGACGAGCGCAGGCACCTCGCCCGGGTGAACGCGCGGCCCGGCACGGCGCGCGCCCTGTCGCGCACGCTCCGCCACGCGATCGATCTGCGCGGCCAGCGCGAGCACCTCATGGACATCGCGCACCGGATCCCGGAGATACCGCCTCTCGCCGTCTACTGGGGCGACCGCGACCCCGTGCTCCCGGTGCGCCACGCGGCGGACATCGACCGCTACCTGGAGGGCGTGGCGGTGCGTCGCTACGCGAAGGCGGGGCACTACCCGCACCGGGAAGCGGTGGCCGACCTCACCCCCGATCTCCTGCGCTTCCTCGACGAGCCTCGGCCTGCGCCGCGCCTGCGCGCCGGGGCACGCGCGCCCCGCGCGGCGGTCGCGCCGCAGGCCAGCCCGCGGTGGCAGCCGTGGGCGGACGCCCCGGTCCGGCAATGGGCGACGCGGACGCTCTCACCGCTGCTCCGGCAAACACCGCAGCAGGACGCCGCCCACTCGGCCTCTCCCGCCGACCTCGGGAGCCGCCCGCCGCCCGTCCCCTGCTGACGCCGCGCGACCCCGCCGGCGCGGCGACGGCGGCGCGACCCCGCCGGCGCGGCGACGGCGGCGCGCCCCTGCCGGCGCGGCGACGGCGGCGCGCCCCTGCCGGCGCGGCGACGCCCCTTCCCTGTTGACGCACCGCCCTCCGGTGCGGTTCTCTCGGGCGCAGGTGCAACTCGAATGTGAGACCTGCGGCGCCTCGCTGCGCGTCGAAGCGGACCAGCGGACCGCGGTGTGCCCCTACTGCGCCTCGCCGGCGGTGGTGGAGCGCGCGCCGTCGAACGACCGGCCGTCGCCGCACTTCGTCCTCGGGTTCGCCATGACCCGGGAGAGCGCGCAGGGCGCCGTCACGGCGTGGCTCGGGAAGCGGAGCCTCTTCGCGCAGTCGAGCGTCAAGAGGGGGACGATCGACGCGATCCGCGGCGTCTACACGCCCGCGTACCTGTACTCGGCGATGGCGCAGACGCGCTACGCGGCGCAGATCGGCGAGAACTACCAGGAGACCGAGACGTACACGACGACCGACGACAAGGGGAACAGCGTCACCCGCACCCGCGTCGTCACGAGGACCGAGCACCGGCACCTCGAAGGCCAGCACGCCACCTACGTCATGGATGTGCTCGTCGTCGCGTCCCGCGCCGTCCAGAACGCCGAGCTCGAGGCGATCGAGCCGTTCGACCTCCGCACGATGCGGCGCTACACGCCCGCGGTGCTCAGCGGCTGGGTCGCCGAGGAGCCGACCATGACGCAGCCGGAGTGCTACGCCCTGGCGCGACGGGAGGCGCTCGAGAAGATCGGCCGCGACCTCGCGGGCTTCATGCCCGGGGACAGCCACCACGGCCTCACCCACGAGACGCGCCTCGACCAGGAGACGCTCGAGCTCCTCTACGTACCGCTCTGGGTGCTCGCGATCCGGCACGACCCGCGCGAGCCGCCGTTCCGGGTCCTCATCAACGGCCAGACCGGCGCGATCCACGGCAAGGCGCCGCTCTCCTGGGTCAAGATCGTCCTCGCCGTGCTGCTCGTGATCCTGCTCATCGCGGCGCCGTTCGTCCTGGCCGCGGCCCGCGACCGCGACCCGGCCGAGCGGCGCGGCGTCACGAGGCCGCCGGCCCTCATCACCGCGCCCACGCCCGCGCCCGCGCCGACCGAGCGCGTCCGCCCCGGCGGGAGCAGGCCCACCCCGACCGGAGGGACGCGATGAGCATGAGCATGGGCGTCTCGACGGCCGTGGCGCGGTGCTGCGCCCGCTGCCAGGGGCCGCTGGAGCCGGGCGACCTGCGCTGCGCCGTCTGCGGGCTCGCCGCGCCGCAGGGGAGCGGCCCGGCCCCGCCGCCGGTGCAGGTGCTGCGGTGCACCGAGTGCGGCGCGGCGGTCGCGTACTCGGCCGAGGCGCAGGCGCCGAAGTGCCGCTTTTGCGGCGCGATCACGCGGCTGGAGCAGCCGGTCGATCCGATCGAGCAGGCCGACTGGCTGCTCCCGTTCGGGGTGCCCCCCGCGCAGGCCGACAAGGCGCTGCGGCAGTGGATGTCGACCCTCGGCTTCTTCCGGCCGTCGGACCTCTCGCAGGCGGCGACCGTGGAGGGGCTGCGCCCGATCTGGTGGGCGGGCTGGCTCGTCAACGCGGACGCGGTGGTGAGCTGGACGGCGGACTCGAACGCGGGCGCCCTGCGGAGCGCCTGGGCCCCGCACGCCGGACAGACGCAGCTGCCGTTCCGCGGCCTGCTCGTGTCCGCGTCGCGCGGGCTGTCGCTCGATGAGTCCCGGGAGCTCGCGCCGTATTTCCGGTTCGATCAGGCGGTGCCGGCCGCGCACCGGACCCAGCAGCAGCTCGGCCCGGCGGACGCGGTGCTGGAGCAGTTCGACGCGCAGCGCTCGGCGGCGCGGAAGATCCTGAGCGAGCGGATCGCCGCGACCGCGGAGGACACCCTGAAGCAGGGCGTGATCCCCGGGTCGACCTTCCGGAACGTGCACGTGGCGGTGCTCCTGCGCGCGCTCGAGGCGCGCCGGGTGGCGCTGCCGTCGTACGTGCTCGCCTACCGCTACAAGGGGCGCAGCTACCGCGCCATCGTGCACGGCCAGGACGCGAGCCGCGTCACGGGCACGGCGCCGATCGCGTGGGGCAAGGTGGCGCTGGTGATCGCAGGCGCGCTCGCGCTTGTCGCGCTCGTCGTCGCGGTGTTCGCGCTCACCCGCACAGGGTAGCTCGCGGGCGCCGCGCGAACCCCCGCCTCCGCTCCTCCGGGCGGCGGCTCGCACGCGCGAGGATCCGCGCCGGAGGCTGTGGCGGAATGCCTCGAATGCGCGCCCGGTGCGGCACGGCAGAGCCGTTCCTCTCGCGGTCTCGCGCGTGAGCCGGCCATGGTCCGGATCTCGCAACTACCGCCGGGACTACGGAGGACACCATGGAAACTGGGTCACGAGAAAAGCTGCTGGAGATCCTCAAGAAGTTCCGGAATGCCATGCTCGTCACGCAGGCGAGCCACGGGGCGCTGCGGGCGCGTCCGATGGCGCTCACGAAGGTCGACGACGGCACCGGGGACATCTGGTTCATGACGAGCATCGACTCGGGCAAGATCGACGAGATCGAGTCGCACCCGGAGGTGAACGTCACCCTCCAGGAGGAGCACCGCTTCCTGTCGCTCTCGGGGCGCGCCTCGATCGTGCGGAGCCGGGCGAAGATCGAGGAGCTGTGGTCGGAAGAGGCGAAGGTCTTCTTCCCGAAGGGCAAGGACGATCCCCACCTCGCGCTCATCCACGTGAGCCCGCGCGAGGGCGAGTACTGGGACAACCAGGGTGCGGCCGGGCTCAGGTTCCTTGTCGAGGCGGTCAAGGCCTACGTCACCGGGACGACCCCGAAGACCGACGCCGCCCAGCACGCCGCGGTGCCGCTGAACGGCGGGCCCACGGGCGACGGCCGGGTGTCCGCGCGGTAGCGATCTCCGCGGGGGCGCGGCGCCAGATCGCCGCGGCGCATCGCGCCGATGCGGTCCATGCGGGCCGATGCAGCCCACGCGGCCGACGTGGCGCGGCGCCGCATGCGACATCGCGCCCCACCGCCCTTCGCGGTGCTCCTGAGTCTGTCCCCTTCCCTTCAGCGTCCAGGCCAGCGCGTCGCAGATCGCACCGCTGCGCGCACGCTGGCCCCACATCCATGCTCCCCCACGATGACCGAGCGCCTCGCGCAGCGCGGCGAGCTCGCGAATACCGCCGATGCCGCACGGTAGCACGCGCCGCGCGCCGCGGATCCAGCGGGACGGAGCGTGGCGCACCCCTTGCTATTCATGGAATCACGGAATCGCGGAATCACGTTACGCCGTGCTCCCTCCTCTGGGATGGCGTGACGCGGGAACCCGGCAGCAACGAGGTCAGGCATGGGGATCTTCACGATGTCTCGTCGAGCTCAGATGATCATGGTCGCGGCGGCCACGGTCGTCGTCATCGTGGGGCTGCGCTACGCGGAGCCGTTCCTCGTGCCGGTGCTCTTCGGGATCGCGCTCGCGGCCATCTCCTCGCCGATCGCGAGCTGGGTCACCCGGCGGGGGCTCCCCCCGGCCATCGGGGCGCTGGCCGCGCTCGTTGTCGACCTCGCGATCCTTGTCTTCGTGGGGGCGGTGGTCACCATCGCCGGGGTGGAGCTGGAGGAGAAGGTGCCGGCCTACCTGGCCCGCGCCTCCAGCATGACCGTGGCGCTCGCGGCGACGCTCACCGAGCGCGGGCTGCCGGTGAACCCGGAGTTCCTGTCGCGGACGCTGCACACGGCGTCCCTGGTGCCGCTGCTCGGCGGGGCCGCGGTGACGGTCGCCAGCGCGGCGTCGAACCTGGGGGTCGTGCTCCTCGTGGTCTTCTTCGCCCTCTGCGAGTTCGCGGGGGCCGGCGCGAAGATCCGGGCGATCATCACGGACCCGGGGCGCGGGCTCGAGCACGTCGAGCGCATCGTGCGAGAGGTCAAGAAGTATCTCGTCGTGAAGACGATGACGAGCCTGCTCGTCGCCGTGCTCGCCTACGTGATGCTGGTCCTGCTGGACGTGGATCTGGCGCTCCTCCTGGCGTCGAGCCTGTTCGTCCTGCACTTCATCCCCAACATCGGCGCGGCGGTCGCGACGATCCCGGCCGTCCTCGCCGCGCTGGCGAGCCAGGGACCCGGCACCGCGGCGATCGTGGCCACCGGGTATCTCCTGATCAACCTGCTGGTGGGCAACGTCCTGGAGCCGCGGGTCCTCGGGCGGACGCTGGGGCTGTCCCCGCTCGCCGTCCTCCTCGGGATGCTCTTCTGGGGCTGGCTCTGGGGGCCGTCGGGGGCGCTGCTGTCGGTCCCGATCATGATGGTCGCGAAGATCACGCTGGAGAACGTGGAGGGGCTCTCGTGGATCGCGCGCATCATGGAGCCGGCGCCGGAGGAGCATGCGCACGAGGCAGCGCAGGCGAGCGAGGAGCCGCCGCCATCGCTGCTGCGGCCGAGCGTCGCGGGGGCGCGGCGGTCCGGGTAGCAGGGGTTCTGCCGGCCTAACCTGGCACGTCCGCGGCCGAGAGGCTCTCCAGCTTGCGCAGGATCTCCCTTGCTTCAGGAAGATTCGAGCCGCCGAGCTCTTTAAAGATGCCAACCCCCTCTCGCACGAGCGCCAAGCCGTGCTTGAGTCGCCCTTGCACGGCTTCGAGCCGGCCAAGCGAGACAAGCGCTCCTGCCTGGATTTCCTTGGCCCCAAGCGCCTCGCTGATCTTTAGCGATTCGCGCCACAGCTCTCTCGCTTCAGCGGGATTGCCTTCACGCCACTCGACGGTGGCCCGCGCGTGAAGCGCCGCCGAGCGATACATTGCATTTCCCATCTCCTCGCTGAGCTCAAGCGCCTCGCGCAGTCGTTCTCGCGCCTCCACGTAGTTGCCCTGATGGATTGCAAGCGTCGCAAGATGGTACAGTGACACGAATTGTCCATTCCGGTCCTCGAGCATGTCGCTGATCCTGAGGGACTCGAGCACGAGCTCTCGCGCTTTCGCGTGATTGCCGTTGCGTTTCTCGATGTTCGACAGATTATACAGCGATCTGGACCGCCCTACCTGATCTCCGAGCTCCTCGCTGAGCTTCAGTGCCTCTCGTGCCAGCTGCAGTGCTTTCTCGTCATTGCCCAGGCCTAGCTCGATGGTGGACAGCTGGGACATCGATGCCGCCCGGTTCCTCTGGTCTCCTAGCTGCTCGAACAGCTCGAGCGCCTGTTGTGCGAGGTGACTTGCGGCGGTGAAATCGCCTTGGGTCATGCGGACATGAGCGATCTCCTCGAGGAGCGCCGCGATCGTAGGTCGATCGCCGTCTCCGTGGCAGAGCTCCAGCGCCGCGTGAAAACGCGTGAGCGCCTCGTCCAGGTGACCGCGTATCCCCAGCAGCAACCCGTCCATGTGCACGCGTCGAGCATCTTGGGTTCGAGCGTCTGGATGCTTCATGTCGTACTGCGCGAGCAAGTCCGCTGCCTGATCGACATGCCCGAGAACAACGGCCTCATGCGCGAGCGACAGCAGATCCTTCGGCGTCATCGTCACGTCTGGACTGAGACGGACGGTTGACCCGGAAGACGCCGCCGGCGCGTGGAGGGCCTGCTCCAGCAGCGGCTCCGCTCCCTCATCCGGCTCCTCGGGGAGCCAGAGCCCGGCGAAATCGCAGAAGTCCGGCGCATCACGCTGCAGGGCCAGCGCCGCTGCGGGATGGACCACCAGCACCCAGGGCACAGCGAACCGGCGCGCGAGCTCGTCCCGGTGCACGTTGAGCTCGGCGCAGATCCTGCCGGCATCGTGGGACTCCTCGAGGTGCGTGAGCATGAGCATCGAGACCTCCGCTGGAGACGGACACACCTCCTCGAGGAGAGTGCGAATCGATCGTGCACCAACGGAAGCGAGCCTCGCGATGCACAGCCTCGGCACGACCGCGCCCGTCGCCTCGGCGAGCGCTTCACGTTGCGCAGGCCGCCTGATCTCCACGACGGCGAGCGTGAAGCCCTCTCCGACAGACCAGTCGATAAAGCGCCGGTAGGCGGCCCCGCGCTCCGATCCGACGATGCGCTCGAAGCTACCGGCCTCCGCGCGCGCCGCTTCACCGCTCGGCCCGGCGGGCGGCTCTGCTGCGCTAGCGGCGGAGGATGTCGAGGCGCGCATTCACGAACTCCGGGATCTCGGCCACGAGCGGGTGGACGTCGTACCAGCCATCGCCGTTGTACTTGAAGGCGAGCCGGTGGAAGAGCACGTCCATGCACGCCTTGTCAGGGAAGATCTGCTTGTCCCGGGCGAGCTTGACGAGCGCGTCAAGCCAACCGTTCGCATTGATGAGATCGCGCATTCGCTGCCTGCGCAACGCCACCGCCCGCTCGACGTCGGCCCTGGTGATGGCCGCGCCGCGCGCCATGTAGGCAGCCTGGCTGACGAGGTCGAGCAGCTCCCGTACCGCCCCGCCGCTCGCTGCGATCAGGCGATCGCGAGCTTCCCGCTCCGGGATCACCGTGTCGAGGTCCATCCGGAGGGAGAGCGCCTGCTCCATCAGATCCCGTCCAGGGGCAGCCCCGTCTTGAGCTCCATCCCCGCCGCAGCCTCGGCGTTGAAGTTCTGCGCCCACTTGGTCGTGCGGACGACCTCATCGAACCATCCGGTCACGCGCTTCAGCAGCTCCGCGGGCAGCGGCGTCCCCCGCTCGCGCATCCTCTGCTCGACGGCCAGCGCCATGTTGAGCAGCAGATCCTCCGCCTCGATGCGGAAGGGATCCATCTCGACCGTCGCCTCGATGTACACCGGCTCGTACGCTTCGCTCAGCCGCTCGGTGAGCCGGAGGATCTCGGTGCTCTTGCCCGCCCCCCCGGTGGCTCACGAAGGTGGCGTGGACGAACCGGTCGTCGGGCCGCCACTCGAGCTCCTTCTCGAGCGCCTCCATCGACTGATCGCCGCGTGCCAGCGAGAAATCCTGCCAGCGCGGATCGTCGTTCGGGAGCGGCACGTCCGGGTCGCAGTTGCGCACGACGTCCTTGAGCGTCTTCGCGTAGGCAAGAGGGGACGCAGGACGGCGGACGAGGTTGGACATGAGGTGCCAGGGCTCCAGGCGCCAGGGTAGTCCAAGATGCCGGCGGAGGCACAAGAGCGACGCGGCGCCGCCCCCCCGAGTCCGTCAGGGCCCCGCTGGAGGCGCGATCCCGAAGACGCGCTCGTGGCGGGCGCTCACGTGACATCCCATGCACGACGCGACCCGGCCGGCGGAGGTCACCTCGCCCCCGGGCGTGACCGTGCCATAGACCCAGCCGGCGTCGGTGCCGGGTGTCTCGGGCGCGACCTTGAGCACCACGTAGGCGCCGGCGAAGCGCGACGCGCGGTAGACGCGATCGCCGTCGCGCAGGTAAGGATCGAAATGATCCGGTGTGCCGGAGGCGCCGTCCGGCGCCGAGGGCGGATGCGGCGGGAGCTCGGGAGCCCCCTCCTCGACGAGCTCGGGGTGGTAGCTCTCCTTGACGAGCACTTGCCCGACCGGCTGGGACACGGGCGCCTCGCCCTGCACCAGCGGATAACGATCGCGGTGCCTGGCGAACACCGAGTACAGCTTGCGGGCGTGGCCGCCGTCCTCGGCGGCGCTCATGCGGGCACGGCCGGGCAGCGGCAGGCGGCAGAGCCAGGGCGCCCAGCGGAGCTCGTCGTCGACGCGACCCCAGGCCTTGTAGTCGCGAAAGGCCGACGCGACGAGCGGGGCGAAACGGGCGTCCATCTCGGCGGCCCCATCCGCAGGCGCCGCCGGGGGCGCAGCGGACGGAGAGATAGACGCGCCGCCGGAGGGAGAGGCCCTCTCGCTCTCGGCATCCGGAGAGATGGGCTCGTCCAGGGGATGGCTGCATGCAGGCGCAAACACGAGGAGAAGGAGCAGGGGGAAGCGGGCGGTGAGCATGAGGCCGATCGTACGCTCGATCCGCCGCAAAGGTCTGCCGGGCGAGACAGGCGCGCGCCGCGCGAGCCCCGGGAGCGCTGGCGCTGGCCGCCGGCGGCCGTGGTCACGGCGCGGGAGGCGCAGATCCAGCCGGCGGCGCAGCTCCGTCCGCCGGCGCTGGCTCCGTCGCGGCGCGGGCCGGCTGGCAACGGGGACAGAAGTACGTCGACCGCATCATGGTCCCCTGCCGGCGCATCTGGACCGCGGCGCCGCAGTCGTAACAGGCGCGCCCCTCGCGGCCGTAGACGCCGACAGGCCGCCTGCCGCGATCGAAGCCGGTGCGCGTCGTGCGCGTGTGGAGGTAGTGCGCGGTGGGGCCGCGGTACGCGCCGGAGGCGTCCCGCGGCTCGACGTTGGCCTGCAGGAGGCGGCGGCCGAGGTCGAGCATCGCGGAGAGCTCCTCGTCCGAGTACGCCCGGACCGGGGCGAACGGGTCGAGCCGCCTCCGGAAGAGGAGCTCGCTCTTGTAGACGTTGCCAATGCCGGCGACGACGCGCTGGTCCATGATCGCGACCCCGAGGGGCACGTCGTCGAGCGCGCGGAGGCGGCGGAGCGCCTCCGCGGCGTCGAAGCCGTCGCCGAGCAGGTCCGGTCCGAGGCCGCCGAGCAGACGGTCGCCGCGCACGGCGCTCGCGCGGAGCAGGCGCACGATCGGCGCACGGAAGCAGACGGCGACGTAGCCCGGGACCGCGAGGATGGCCGAGGCCGTCGCCTCGGACCGCCTCCAGCGCTCCCCCTCGCGGTAGAGGTGCCACGCGCCGCTCATGCGCAGGTGCGTGTGGAGGACGGTGCCGTCGTCGAAGAAGATCAAGAGGTTCTTGCCGCGCGCCTCCACGCGCTCGACCCGGCGGCCGACGAGCTGGTCGCACCGCCGGTCGCTCCGGGGCAGCTCCAGGGCGATGACGCGCGCGCCCTCCAGCACGGGACCCAGGGCAGCGGCGATCCGGAAGAGGGTGTCGCCTTCAGGCATGAGCGGCTCCCGGTGGCTCTGGTGCAGACCGGCCGGATCGCAAGGGGCACGAGCGCGGAGGAGGTAAGGTGCTCCACCGCCGGATGCGCATGCGCGCTGTGGGCGCGTCGCTCGATGTCGCCGCGCAGGAGACAGGCGCCGAGCGCGTCAGGCGCCGAGCGGCCGCCGGTCGCATGGATGCCGGACGAGCTGGGGTTCAGTCTCTCCGACGGGTCGAACCACCCCTCCGGCGGGGCGAGGAAGCTCCGTCTCCGGTACGCGCCGCTCCCCGTGCCCGTCGCCGGGGATGGCCGCGAGTGCGTGCTCGTCAGCGTCGGCCGGACGCCCTCGGACAACCACGCGATCCCGGGGACCCAGGCGAACGGCTTTCTCCTCAAGGCGCAGGGAGTCGGCGGTCTGGTTCCCCGTGGTCGCCGGCAAGGTTCCCGTCGCGCAGATGCTGTCGTCCACCATGATGAAGATCTGGGTCGACATCCGGGACGCGAGCGGCAGCTCGGAGATCTTCGCGGTGACCGCCCGCGGCCCGACGCGCGTGGGCGACATCAAGGCGCTCTGCGGGCTCCCCCCGGCGCGATGGAATGCCGAGATCCTCCCCCGGCCGAGCAAGGTGGACCCGTCGAGCGCGGACGATCTGCTGGTGACGCCGACGTCGATCGTCGTCCTCTCGCCCCGGCGCTAGGCGCCCACGGCTCGAGGGAGCCGTCTTCGCTCCACAGCCTGCGGGGCGAGCACCTCGAGACCGCGCTGCGCCGTGTGAAGCGATCCATGGCATACTTGCGCCATGAGCTCTCACGAACGCGACTACGTGGCGATCAACCTCGCGAACTGGAACAGCCGCGTTCCGTTTCACGAACAAGGCTATGAGCTCCACAGGTTCCTCGAGGACCCGCGGCATCTCTCGGGTGTTGTCGACTTCGATCGCGCCCGGCTCGGCGACGTGCGCGGCCTCGACGTCGTCCATTTGCAGTGCCACATCGGCACGGACACGCTGTCGCTCGCTCGCCTCGGAGCGCGCATGACCGGCCTCGATTTCTCCGAGCCGGCGCTGGCCGTGGCGCGGCGGCTGGCCGCGGGTTGCGGCGCCGAGATCGAGTACGTGTGCAGCAATCTTTACGACGCGGTCGCGGCGCTGGGGACCGAGCGCTTCGACGTGGTGTACACGGGCGTCGGCGCGCTGTGCTGGCTTGACAGCATCCAGCGCTGGGCCACCACGGTGGCGGCGCTGCTGAAGCCGGGGGGTCGCCTGTTCATGCGCGAGGGGCATCCGATGCTATGGTCGCTCGCCGATCCGCGCCCCGACGGCCTCCTGGTCGTGGAGTATCCTTACTTCGAGGTCGAGGGCGGCACGCTGTTCCACGAGAAGCAGACCTACGTGTCCCACGAGGGAGAGCTCGCCGCGCCCGACACCATCGCTTTCAATCACGGCCTCGGCGAGATCATCTCCGCGCTCTTCGCGGCGAACCTGCGGCTGACCGAGCTCACCGAGCACGACTCGGTCCCCTGGAATCCGCTCGGAGCGGGCATGGTGGACGACGGGCGCGGCGAATGGCGGCTCCGCGAAAAGCCAGAGCGGCTGGCGGCGAGCTATACCTTGCAGGCCGTCAAGGGCTGAATTGGCAGATAGCCGCATGGGGCGCTCCGGCCGGAGCGCTTGCTCGAGCCGGACAATCGGTTTAAGGTGTCCCGCATAGAGACGGAGGCCGCGCAGGCCTCCATCGCAAAAGGAGCTTCCATGCGTCGGTTCGGCCCTGCTACCCGATTGCGGTTCTTCATCGCTGCCCTGACGGCAGGCGCGGCGATGCTGGGGACCACCGCCCTCCTGGCCCCCTCGAGCGAGGCGGCGCCCGGGGCAAACTGCACCTACTACAGCGACGAGAGCCACACGACGGTCGTCGGCCAGTACGGCCGCGACTGCTGCAACAACCCGATCGCGTGGGGCACCAAGACGCCGCACCACGAGTGCGGCGGGTGCTTCCTCTGCACCCCGCCTCCTCCCTGAGGGAAAGCGCGCCACCCGACCGCGACGTGACGCCGGGCGCGTGCTCTCCGGCGCATGCGGATGCCACTCGGCTTTCCCGCTCCAAGAGTCACAGATCAAGATCTTCCTGCTTGCGGGGGTTGGCATGAACAAGGACCCTTCTTCTCGATGGCTGTACGGCACGATCTCGATCGCGCTCGGGATCGCGGCCCTCTCCGGCTGCTCTGGCAGGGTGGACACGGCGGACGCTGGCCCGGGCGGCTCATCGAGCGCGGGCGGCGCGATGGGAGCGGGGGGCCTTGGCGGCGGCGCCGGCGCAACCGGCGCAGGCGGAGCCGGCACGGGCAGCACGGGTGCGCTGGGCTCCGGTGCGGGCGGCTCCGGCGACGGCGGCGCAGGAGCCTCTGGAACGAGCGGCTCCGGGGCCGGCGGCTCCGGCGACGGGTCGGGGGGTTCGGGCAGCCCGAGCCCCCGCAAGTTCGTCGGCAACATCACGACGAACGGCGCCCTGCGCGACGACTTCATCCAGTACTGGGACCAGATCACGCCCGAGCTCGAGGGCAGGTGGACCTCCATCGAGAGGTCCCACGGCGTTCGCGACTGGAGCAGGCTCGACGCGGTCTACAGGTACGCGCAGGACAACGACATCCCCTTCACGCAGTACAACTTCGTCTGGGGTGCCACGCCGCCGTCCTGGCTCGGGAGGCTCACCGCGGAGGAGCAGCGGCAGGCCGTGCGGGGCTGGATGCAGGCGTTCTGCGAGCGGTACCCCGACACGGAGTACATCATCGTCGTGAACGAGCCGCCGCCCCACACCACGCCAGTCTTCAAGAACGCCATCGGGGGCGACGGCGAGAGCGGCCATGACTGGATCGTCAACTCCTTCAAGTGGGCTCGCGAGCTCTGCCCGGGCTCGACCTTGATCCTCAATGACTACAACAACATCGAGTACGAGAGCGAGCACGAGCGCTTCGTCGAGCTCGTGGAGACGCTGCTGGACGCAGGCGCTCCCATAGACGCCCTCGGCGCGGAGGCCCACGACGCGTACAAGTTCGAGACCAGCACCGTGAAGGGCTACATCGACGGGCTCGCCGCGACGGGCCTGCCCGTGTACATCACCGAGTACGACGTCGGCCTCTCGGACGACGACGCGCAGCGCCAGGTGATGGAGGAGCAGCTCACGATGTTCTACAACCACAGCGCCGTCAAAGGCATCACCCTCTGGGGCTACGTCGTCGGCTCCACCTGGCGGGACAACACGGGCCTCCTGCACCCGGACGGCACCCTGCGGCCGGCCATGGCCTGGCTGATGGACTTCCTCGATCGCGGCGAGTGATCCCTCGCCCCGCCGCCCGGACGGCGCGGCGACCGGCGTCGAGCTTCCTCTGCCGACAACAAAGCTTCCGTGTTGCAAATGGCCGATGAGCCGTTCAGGATGATGGCGTTCACCTCATCCCCACAAGATTCGATGCGAACTTCCCAGGGCTTCTCCGCAATCACCCTCATGGGCTCGACCTGATGCGTGGCGGGAGGATGGCCGGGTGAGGAGCAGCCGCCGCTCGCAGGTGCCGCCCTTCGCGGTCATGGAGGTGCTCGCCGCCGCCAACGCGCGGCGCGCGGCGGGCGAGCCGGTCATCAGCCTGTGCGCGGGCCAGCCGGGTTCAGGGGCGCCCGCCGTCGTGCGCGCGCGGGCGGCCGCGCTCCTCGCGGACGGGGACCTCGGGTACACCGAGGCGCTGGGCATCCCGGCGCTGCGGCTGGCGCTCGCGGAGCACTACGGCCGCTGGTACGACGTGGACCTCGACCCGTCGCGCGTCGCCCTCACCACCGGGTCGTCGGGCGGGTTCCTGCTCGCGTTCCTCGCGGCGTTCGAGCCGGGTGACCGCGTGGCGCTCGCTCGCCCGGGCTACCCGGCGTACCGGAACATCCTCCGCTCCCTCGGGGTGGAGGTGGTCGAGCTGCCGTGCGGCCCGGGGAGCCGCTTCCAGCCGACAACGTCACAGCTCATGGCCGCCTACGACGGCGGAAAGCTCGACGGTCTGATCCTGGCGAGCCCGGCGAACCCGACGGGGACGATGGTCGACGCCGCGGAGCTCGAGGCGATCGCGCGCTGGTGCGCGGAGCATGACGTCCGGCTGGTGAGCGACGAGATCTATCATGGCCTCACGTACGGCGCGTGGGCCGGGCGCCAGGCGACGGCGGCGCGCTACGGCGACGCGGGCGCCGTCGTCGTCTCGAGCTTCTCGAAGTACTGGGCCATGACGGGCTGGCGCCTGGGGTGGCTCGTGCTGCCGCCGGAGCTCGTCCCGCCGGTCGACGCGCTGGCGGGGAACCTCGCGCTGTGCCCGCCCGCCCTGGCGCAGCACGCGGCGCTCGCGGCCCTGACCCCGGAGGCGTACGCCGAGGCGGATCGGCTGGTGGAGGGCTACGCGGCCGCGCGCGACCTGCTGCTGCGGCGGCTGCCCGAGCTCGGCTGGGAGGTCGCCCCGCCCGACGGCGCCTTCTACCTGTATGCCGACGTCGGTACGGACGACTCGGTCGCGTGGTGCGAGCGGCTGCTCGCCGACACGGGCGTCGCGCTCACGCCGGGCACCGACTTCGACGGCGAAGACGGCGCGCGGTACGTCCGGCTGTCCTTCGCGGCCCCGGTCGAGCAGGTCGACGAGGCGGTGACGCGGATCGTCGCCTGGCAGCGCGCGCGGTGACCGGCGAGCGGTCACCACCGGCTGCCTCCCACTCCCTCCTCCCCCGGGTGTGAGAACGCCTTGCGTCCCAGCCCCGCGCCGCCCGGGGTGGTTTACATTGGCGGTTCCAACAGCAGGAGAGACCGCATGACCGATTTGTCGTCCTTCCCCGTCGCGCGCAAGTGGCCCGCGCGGCATCCCGACCGCATCCAGCTCTACTCGCTGCCCACGCCCAACGGCGTGAAGGTGTCGATCGCGCTCGAGGAGATGGCCCTGCCCTACGAGGCGCACCTTGTCTCCTTCGACACAAACGACCAGCTCTCGCCCGAGTTCCTCTCGCTCAACCCGAACAACAAAATCCCGGCGATCCTCGACCCGCAGGGCCCGGGCGGCAAGCCGCTCGCGCTGTTCGAGTCCGGAGCGATCCTGCTGTACCTGGCGGAAAAGAGCGGGCAGCTGCTGCCGCAGGAGGCGGCGCGCCGCTACCAGACGATCCAGTGGGTGATGTTCCAGATGGGCGGCATCGGCCCCATGTTCGGCCAGCTCGGCTTCTTCCATAAATTCGCCGGCAAGGACTACGAGGACAAGCGGCCGCGCGACCGCTACGTGGCGGAATCGAAGCGGCTGCTGGGCGTCCTCGACGGCCACCTGCGCGGCCGCGCGTGGATGATGGGCGATGACTACACCCTCGCCGACATCGCGATCTTCCCGTGGGTGCGCAGCCTCGTGGGCTTCTACGGCGCGGGCGAGCTGGTGGGGTTCGACGACTTCAAGGAGGTGAAGCGCGTGCTCGACGCCTTCGTCGCGCGGCCGGCGGTGGTGCGCGGGCTGGACATTCCGTCGCGCAACGCCTGACCGCCGGCCTGCCCCCTCGGACGGCCCGCGGATCCCCGTGAGGAGGGCGCGGGCGGCGAGGGAGGCGCGCTCGCTCCTACAAGCGCTCGATGATGAAGGTTCGGGTCTTGTCGTCGAAGCCGTGGGGAGCGAGGTTCGCGTCTGCCGTGAGGACGCGCGACTCCGTCGAAGTCCAGAAATACCCATCGAAGAGCGTCAGCTCGAAGCCGGGGGGGACGCGGACGGAGCTGATCCGGAGGTCCCATGGGCCACCGAAAAGGTAGCCGCCGGAGACGCTGTACACGAACGATGCGCCCGAGAAGTTGGCGTGCTCGTAGAAGGTGACCACGTCCAGCTGCGGGTCCGAGGCGTGCGAGACGACGAGGCTCGAGAGGGTGTTGTCGAAGCCCGCGGTCGCGAGGTTCGTGTCCGAGGTGAAGACGTACGCCAACCCCTCGAAGTTGTGGTGGTAGAAGACCGTGACCCGGAGCCCGGCAGGGACCTTGATCGAGCTCGCGCGGTCGTTGCCGATGATCGCCAGGTCCGCGACGTTGTAGCGGCCGATCCCGAAGCCCTGCGAGATGCCGGAGAAGTTCGAGAGGTCGTGGAGCACGACCTCGTCGGCGGGGTGGACGGTGGGGCCGCCGGCGACCGTGGCGTCGATCCAGGCGCGGTGGCGCGCGACGTCGACGCCGAGGAGGCTCGCGTGCAGGTTCGTGCCGTTCTGCCCGCTCGAGGCCGAGAACACGGCGACCTGGCGCCCGTCGACGAACCACGGGCCGCCGGAGTCGCCGCTCCAGCCCGAGCCCGTCACGCCGGTCGCCAGGAGCTCCTCGTCGGAGTACCAGCCGTCGATGTGGAGGGTCGCCTTCTTGAGCGACGGCGCCATGACCAGCGGCGTGCCCTCGCTCCCCCAGCCGTAGGCCGTCGCGTCGCTGCCGGTCGCGACCGACGTCGCCTCGGCCAGCTGGACGAACGGTCCATCGGCGTCCTCGGTCAGGTGGAGCAGCGCGATGTCGGCGCTGGCCGAGGGCACCTCGACGGCGTCGACCGCGATGCGCTGGCCCTGGCCGTACGTGTTGCTGCCGACGCGCACCGCCGACGTCTCGCCCTCGTCCGCGATGCAGTGTTGCGCGGTGAGCACCCAGCGCGGCGCGACGAGGGTGCCGGTGCACTGGTAGAAGTCGCCGGTGCTCCCGCGCACGTCGAAGACCTGGACGGCCCAGGGGCTCGCCTCGGCGACCTCGCCGCCGACGATCTCGGACGACTGCGAATCAAGTGGATCGAGCGGCTCGTCCGACGCGCCTTCGATCGAGCAGCCCGCGGAGAGGCCGAGCGCGGCGCCGGCGCAGACCACGAGACCCAACTTATGAACAAGCTCTCTCTTCTTCATTGTGTCTCCACATCATCTTCCTGTTCCGACGAACGTTCGCGCCGAGGCAGTCCGCCTCTGCCAGGCGGCTGCCAGCGCCATCGAGGTTGAGCCAACCTCCGTCAGCAAGCAGACTGACGGGCCCCGTGATCACGGCGGGCCCGGCTCGGCGCCGGCGCCTCCCAGCAGACCCATGCGCGCGCGGGTCGACTACCGTGGGGGAAACGTCGGAGCGGGAGGCCCGGAGCCGGGCGTACGAAGCCCGCCCTGCAAGCGCTCAAGAATCACGTCCGGAGTATGCGGTCTTACCCGGAGCGACGCCAGGCAGCGATCTGAAACGGCCGCGTTCGAGGCGTGGAACAATGCGCCATCCCGCTGTTCGCATCGAGCTGGAACTTTATGATTGGCGCGTCGACCCAAACGGCCCTGAGGCGCGCCGCCCCCCGCGCCGGCCACGCCGCCCAGAGGGCTACCGGGGCACCAGCACCGAGACGCTGTGGGCCGGCATCGCGTACGTGAAGGCGTTCGTGGCGCCCGGGGCGATCGGATCCGCAGGCGCGAGATCCGCCTCGTCGCCCGTCAGCCGCCACACGTCGACGGCCGTGTAGCTCCCGTAGGCGGCGAGGGTCACCGCGGCCGTGAGCGGGGCCGTGGTCTTGTTGATGGCGACGAGGACCATGCGGCTCGGGTCGTCGTCATCGATGCTCGCGTACACGGTGGCCCTGGCGACGTCGCTCGTCTCGGCGTGGATGGACGTGTCGCCGAAGCGCGCGCCTTGCCCGTCGTAGCTCGTGAAGGCGCGCACGCCGGCGCGGAGCATCGAGACCTCGTCGCCGGGGTCCCAGATCGTCGCGACGAACACGCCCTCTCGGCCGAAGACGCCGAGGGCGTCGGCCTGGGCGATCGCGCCGGAGATGTGGTTGCCGCCCCCGAAATTGTACTCGGTGAAGCCGAGGGCGGTGCCCGGGTAATGGGCGTCGATCAGGCCGCGGAGCCACGGGAGGAGCATGATCGGGCCGCCCACGACGTCGTTCGCGATCCAGCTGTCCTCCACGAAGGTGGGATCCCAGAGCGAGCGCGGCGCCTGGACGCGGGCCTCGACGGACTCCGGAGAGGCATCCTCGCCCGTGATGCGCTCGCCGTTCGCGTAGATCTCGGTGTACCAGTGCAGGTCGAGCACGTCGACAAGCCGGCGACCCTCGCTCGCCTCGGCGGCCTTCATGGCGTCGAGGTAATGCTCGATGAAGTTGCCGTCCGCGTCCGGCGCGCCCTGCAAGCTGACATAACCGGAGTATCCATACGAGACGAAGCCGGTGACGAGCGCGTTCGGCGCGACCTCCTTGATCGCGGACGCGAACTCGATGTTCTTGTCGACGAGCTCGGCGTAGAGCACCGGCTCCGGGTGGATGCGCTCGTGGGTGTGATTCCAGAGGTCGGGCTCGTTGTCGAGCGAGAACAGGACGTTCGCGACATCGCCCTGGAAGGCGTCGGGGAAAGCTTGCTTCATCCAGGCGACGAACTCGTCCTGGTACACGGCGTTGTCGTCGAGATCGGGCGACGAGGAGAAGGGGGCGCCCTTGCGCGCGATCGTGGGGTGGAAGCGGGTATCGAGGTAATCCGGGGTCTGGTTGACGTCGCCGTCGCCGTCCTTGTCGGCCGCTACATGACCGCAGATAGGGACGGTCGCGATGAAGGCGGCGCCGTGCGCCAGCGCGTCCTCGGCCAGCACGCGCACCGCCTCGCCAGGGACATCGCCGCTCTGGCTGTTCCCGACGAGGTGGGCATCGTTCTGGTGCATGTAGTCCGAGCCTGCGTTGGAGGCGTTGTTCTCCCAGTTGTACGCGGTCATGCGGTTACCGCCCATGCGCACGACGGTCGTGCCGCGCTGCTCGCCGTCCAGGTCCTCCGCCCAGTTGACCCCGTAAATGAGCGGGCTGATGGGGCGCACCCCCTGATCGGCGCGCACCGTGAAGGCGACATCGCCCGGCCCGGGATCGCCGGGCTCGACGAGGCCCGCGGGAGGATGGCCGCCCGACCCGCCCTGGCCGCTGCCGGCCGTGCCGGTGCCGCCGCCCGAAGCGGCAGTGCCGCCGCCCGAAGCGCCGGCACCTCCGCCCGAAGCGCCGGCGCCTCCGCTGCCGTTCGAGGAACTGGCACCGTCATCGCCGCAGCCAAGGAAGGCGGCAGACGCGACGAGGGCAAGCAGAGCGTGGAGGATGGGAGCGCGTCGAGAGGGCGCGGGGCGATGGTGCCCCCGGTTCGGCGGCGTCGCCGCTCCTCCTGGCGTGCGCTGGCCAGAGCCGGCGGTCGCGACAAGGCCGGGGCATCTCATGCCATGGGCTCGCGAGCGCCCTCCCCTACCGAAAAGTGACAACGCCTCGCCCTCAGAGGCGAGCGCACCCGATGTAGAAGCACTCATTACAATGATCTCCTGCCGGCCATCATTTCCCGACCGACAGTAAGTTATGTGTATTTATTAATGCTCTCTGCTCCTGTTCGGCATCGACGCACCGCGCGAGCCGGCGTCGCCGTGCGTCGCAAAGACGCGACGCGTTGACGCTCTGCTCGATCCACCGGGGGTCGGCGCCGTGTGGAACGGCTGGTCCTCTCCCCCTTTCGCGCGCAGCCAGGGGAAACGAGCATCTGGCTCGAAGCGAGCTACCGGCGGATCAGCGCCGGATCCATCGGGTCCACGGCGTCGCCGGGAGGCGGCTCGGCGGCAGGGCGTGAGCGCTCGACAGCGGGCGCCGCAGGGGGGCTGTGCTGGGCCGGCGGCGCGGCGGGCCGGGCGCGGGCGCTGGACGGCGGGCGCGCCGGCGGGCTCGGCGACGGCGCCCCGGCCACCGGCCCTGCGCGCTGCGAAGGCGGCGCGCCGTTCGAGGGCCCGGCGCCCCGCGAAGGCGGCGCGCCCGCCGAGGCCTCGGCGTCCGGAGTCGGCGCCGCCGCGGGCGGCGAGGGCGCGGCTGCAGCCGCAGCTGCGCCGCCCTGGAGGGCCTGGCTCGGGCTCGGCGTCACCTCGGCCGACGGCGCCGCCGGCGCGACGGAGGCCGACGCCGCGGGCATGCCGTCCGCGACCCCCGGCGCGCGCTGCGTGGCGAGCAGCACCGCGCCGAGCGCGAGCGCCGCGCCCACGCCCAGGACGAGCGCGCCGCGCCGCCCCCTGGGAGCGGCCGGCGCACCCCAGGTGCGCGCGGTGATCGCCCGCTCCGAGGCGACGACCTCCGGGCGCGCGGCCGGCTCGTCAGCGACCGCGGCGCCGGCCCCGGCGACGCGGGTGATGCGCTCCACCGAGAGCCGAGACCCCTCCGGCGCGTGCGGCCCGAGCGCCTGCGCGAGCTCGGCGATGCTCTGAAAGCGCCGCGCCGGATCCTTCTCCAGGCAGCGGAGCACCACCGCCGCGAGGCCCTCCGGCGCCTCCGGGCAGCCGTCGCGGAGCCTCACCGGAGCGCCGGCGGCGATCTTCGCGCCCATGGCCATGAAGCTCTCCGCCTCGAACGGCGGACGGCCGGTGAGGAGCTCCTGCAGCACGACGCCGAGCGACCAGATGTCGGCGCGGGCGTCGACGCGCTTCGTGCTCTCGAGCTGCTCGGGCGACATGTAGAGCGGAGAGCCCATGACCGCGTCCGGCGCCGTGATGCTCGCGTCGACAGGGGGCGTCTCGGAGCGCGCAGCGTCGCTCGCGCGCGACATCTTCGAGATGCCGAAATCGAGCACCTTGACGAGCGGCGAGCCGTCCCTCCGGGTGGTGAGGAACAGGTTCGAGGGCTTCAGATCCCGGTGGACGATGCCGAGCGCGTGCGCCTCGGCGATCGCCTCCCCCGCCTGGAGCACATAGTCCACGGCCACCCCGACCGGCAGCCGCTTTCTGTCGTGCAGGACCTGCCCGAGGTCCTTGCCGCTCAGGAACTCCATCACGATGAACGGCGTGTCGTCGTCGAGCGTGCCGACGTCCATCACCCGCGTGGCGTGCTCGCTCTCGAGCCGCGACGTCGCCCGCGCCTCGCGGAGGAAGCGCGCCACGTCCCCGCCGCTCTTCCTGCCGCGCAGGAGCTTCAGCGCCACGTTCCGGTCGAGCGGCTCGTGCCACGCGAGCAGCACGACGCCCATCCCGCCGCTGCCCAGCGTCCGGATCACCCGGTACTTTCCCGCGATCAGCGTCCCCGGCGCCGTGGGCTCTGCCGGATCGCCGGCCGCCGCGGCCGGGGCGGCGTCGAGGCCCTCGTCGGCGAGGAGGGCGGCGAGCTCGCGCGCGACCTCGGCGGCGCTCGCCGGGCGGCCGCCGGGGTCCTTGGAGAGCATCCGCGCGATGAGCGCCTCGAACGCCGGCGGGGCGAGCGGACAGAGCTCCCGCACCGCGGGAGGCCGCTCGACGAGGACCTTCACAAGCACCGCCTCGGTGTCCGCGCCCGTGAACGGCGCCCGGCCGGTCAGGCACTCGAAGAGCACCGCGCCCAGCGCGAACAGGTCGGTGCGCGCGTCGGGGGTCGCCGCGCCGCGCACCTGCTCGGGCGCCATGTAGCTCGGCGTGCCGACGAGCGTCCCGGGGCCCGTGACCGCCGGCGCGTTGTCCTTCCCGCGCGCGAGCCCGAAATCGAGGAGCTTGACCCGATCGGCGGCGCCGTCCTGCAGGAAGACGTTGCTCGGCTTGATGTCCCGGTGGACGAGCCCCTTCTCGTGCGCGGCGGCGAGGGCGTCCGCGACGCCGTGCCCGACGCGCGCCGCGTCGCGGACGCCGAGCGGGCCCTCGACGAGCCGCTCCGCGAGCGTCACGCCGGCGAGCCGCTCCATCGCGAGGTACCGCTCGCCCAGCGCGGTGCTGCCGTGGGCGACGTAGCCGACGATCCCCGGGTGGGAGAGCGCGGCGAGCGCCTCGGCCTCCCTGTCGAAGCGCGCGCTCGTCGCCTCGTCGACGTCGCGCAGGAGCTTGAGCGCCACGCTGCGGTGCCCCTCGCGGTCCCACGCCTCGAAGACGACGCCCATGCCGCCCTCGCCGAGCAGCGTGTCGATCTCGAACCTGCCCGCGACGACCTCGGGCTCGGCCGCCAGCGAGACGAGGCGTCCGACGCGCGCGTCGTCGAGGAAGGTCATCGGACGCCCCCGAGCAAGGCGCGGGACTCCGCCTCGAACTCGGCCTCGGAGCCGGTGATCTCCCGCAGCTTCTCGAGGAGCAGACCGCGGAACTCGCGCCGCGCGAAGGCGAGGTAGTTGGTCACGTCGGTGACCTTGATCCCGAGCTCCGCGGCGAGCTCAGCATAGGTGGGGCGGTCCTCCGCGCCGTCGTCGAGCACGTAGCGCTCGAAGACGCGGAAGGTGAGCTGCTTGCCGCCCCGCTCGCAGCGCTCGCGGAGGGCATCGACCGCCGTCCCGACCAGGTGCCGCGTCCACTCCCGGTCGAAGTACGTGTCGAGCGAGTCGGGCGCTGGCACGGCGAGCACATCAATCTCCCGCTCGGCAGAGGGGAAGTCGAGGCTGAGCGTCACGGCATGTCCGCCGCGCTTCTGTCGCCCGCTGCTCTCGGCCTCCTTCATGACGAAGCGGTCCAGGCACATCTTCAGATAGGTGCGGAACAGGGCCAGCGAGGGGTCGTACGCGGAGAACGTGCGCTGCTCGATCGCTCGAGCGAAGAAGCCCTGCGTCAGATCGGTCGCGCGCTCGCCTTCGAGGCGCCAGCGGACGCGGAGGTGCTTGTACACCGGCTTCCAGTAGGCGCGCACGAGGATCTCGAACGAGCGCGCCCGCTCCGCCGGGTCGTCGCTGCCGACCGCGACGACGGCCGACCTGTGGGTCGTCGGAAACCTGCCTCGCGGGGCCCCGCGCGAGAAATCGTCGTCCATGTCTAAAGGAACGTGGGGGGCGCGCGGAATAGGATCATCGACGAGGCGAAGCTACCACAGGCCGCCCCCGGGCGGGAGCTCCGGCGGGCCGCCGGCCCAGGACGCATCACGGGCCTGCCGGCGCTCCGAGCCCTGGCGCTGCGGGCGCTCGTCGCGGCCACGCCGTGGCGCGGCCTCGGGGGCGCTCGACGCTGGATCCAACCTTCCGTGAAGAAGAGGAGAACAGAACATGAAAAAGGCATCTCTCTTGGCCCTCGCCCTGCTGCTCACCGCGTGTGAAGAAGAAGGAAGGATGGCATTCGGGATCGACGTCCAGGCGTACGATCCCGAGTTTTCGGCATCTCACTGCGCTTTTGCAGGGGAGACCGAGACCATCGGCAGTCTCACGGTCTTCGACGACGCACAGCAGCCGCCGCGGCCCCATTACAAGTTCGAGACCGAGTCGGACTCCGACGAGCAGGTCTACCATGTGCGGGTGTCCGACGCGACTGCGGTCGACGAGGAGGCGAGGTGGCCCGTCCTCGCGGAGCGGACCTACGACAGCGCGTTCGGGGAGTCCGGCGGCCAGGACTCGTTTGTTGTCGACTTGAAAGGGGAGCAGGTTACCTTCACGGTGCTGGGCATTCCGGCCGAGGGCGGGTGCCCGCAGAGCGGCCTCCCGGACCCGAGCGACGCTCCGACCCCCTCCGACCGCTAGCGCCCCCGAGGACAACGTGAACCCGCTCCGGAGGACAACGTGAACCCGCTCCGTCCGTTTCGCCGCACGCTCTGGGCGCCCCTCTCGGCTGCGCTCCTCGGCGCCTCGGCGCTGCTCTGGGGCCGGCAGGTCGCCGCCGAGGAGAGCGCCGCCGAGAAGCTGTTCCGGGAGGGCCGCGCGCTCCTCGTCGAGCAGCGCTTCGCCGAGGCCTGCCCCAAGCTCGAGGAGAGCCAGCGGCTGGAGCCGAGCCTGGGAACGAAGCTCAATGTGGCCTACTGCCATGAGCGGCTCGGCGCCGTGGCCACGGCCTGGGTCGGCTTCCAGGAAGCGTTGACCACGGCGCGCACCGAGGGCGACGCGGCGCGGGAGGCGTTCGCCAGGAGCCGGATCGAGGCGATCGCGCCGCGCGTGCCCTGGCTCCGGGTGCGCGTTTCGGCGGGCGACGCCGGCGCGGACCAGCTGGCGATCCTGATCGACGGCGCGGCGCTCGATCCGGTCGCGTGGGACAAGGAGCTGCCGGTGGATCCGGGCGAGCACGTCGTGGCCGCCGCGCACCGCGGCGAGGTGTTCTGGCAGACGACGGTGACGCTGAGGGAGTCGGAGCGCGCGGACGTCGCCGTCCCGCCGGCCGCGCCGGTGGAGCCGGCCTCGGCCCCCGCGGCCGTGTCGAGGCCGGAGCAGCGGCCCGCGGCGCGGCGCGATGGAGCGCGCGAGGCGAGGAGCGCGCGCGCCGCCGCGCCGGGGGCAGCGGGCCGCTTCGTCTATGAGGCGGGCGTGCTCGTCGGCTTTCTCTGGCTGGAAGCAGGCAAGATCGATGGCTGCATCACCAGGTACGGGACGTGCTCCTTCAATGCCGAGACCGATACCTTCCTCGCAGGGGCGACGGGGTTCGTCGGATATACGGCGATGGAGCGCCTCGATCTCGGCCTTCGCGCCCAGATCGGCCTTCACTCGAGCGAGGGCATTCTCTTCGCGCTCGGCCCCTCGGCGTCGTACCTGCTCGGTGAGCGCTTCAGGGTGGGCTCAACACTGCTCTTCGGCACGGCGACGCATACCGCGGAGGTCTACGAGCAGGGTGGGTATCTACCGGCTGGGTCCGGCGCCGGTTACGGCGATGAGGGCCCGGTCGAGACCGATTTGCCTCTCGGATTTTCTCTGGGCCTCGGCGCCGAGCTCGGCATGAAGCTCATGGACAGCCCGGCGGGCTCGCTCTTCTTGCAGGCCACGCCGCTGTTCCTCGTCGGCGCGGACGGCGTGGCGGCGTCTCTGCCGCTCGGCGTGGCCTACCGCTGGAACTGACGGAACTGACAGAACTGACGTCGAGCGCAAGAAGCTTGCTTGTGTGCGTTCACCGATCGGACTGGCTGCTCCAGAATACCATGGCGCGATAGTTCGTTTGCTTGCGTGAAGCCACGACGAGAGCAGGCGTGCGCTGCGCGCAGACGAGCGATACGCTGGCGACGGAGCCCTATGCAGTCGGCGCGTCGCTTGCGACGCAAGGGGTTCGAGCTTGCTCGGATGATCCCGTCGACGACCCCTTCGAAACGCGACGCTAGCACCGTGGCGCAGCCCCTGCTGGCCGCCGAATGGCCGGTCCGGGAGCTGAACGTCCTGATGGTATCAGCACGGAACGTAGAAAAATTCACACTGACCGAGCGCCGACAGCGCTCGGGATCCTAGGGTAGACCGCTGTTGCGCCCGGCCGCCCGCCTCGTCTACGCTGCTGACGCTTTGATTGGAGAGCGCTTCGGCGAAAAGTACCGGGTTATCCGCCTGCTCGGACAAGGGGGGATGGGCGCGGTCTACGAGGCCGAGCACGTCGAGACCGGCGAGCGCGTCGCGCTGAAGTGCATCGACGGAGCCCACGTCGTTCCAGGCAAGAACAGCCTCCTGCGCTTCCAGCGCGAGGTGAAGGCGATGGGCGCGATCGACACCGAGCACATGGTCCGGGTGCTCGATGCGGGGACGGATCCCGAGCGCAAGGTCCCCTACATGGTGATGGAGCTCCTGGAAGGAGAGGACCTCCAGCACCTGCTCGACCGGGTCGAGTGCCTGGAACCCGACACCGCCCTCCGGATCGCGGCGCAGGTCTGCCTCGGCCTGCAGAAGGCGCACGAGGCGCGCGTCGTGCACCGGGACATCAAGCCCGCCAACCTGTTCCTCGCCCGGCGCGGGGACGGCGAGATCGTCGTCAAGATCCTCGATTTCGGGATCGCCAAGATCAAGCCGGAGCCGAGCCAGGGCGGCCCGACCACGGGCCTCACCCGCACCGGAGGGATCCTCGGTTCGCCGATCTACATGTCGCCCGAGCAGGCCCGGGGCCTCAGCGACATCGACTACCGCACCGACATCTGGTCGCTCGGCATGGTGCTCTACGCCGCGCTCGCGGGGGCGCTCCCGCACGGGCACATTGCCGCCTTCGGCGACCTGATCATGGCGATTTGCGCGCAGACGCCACGCTCGGTCCAGACGTTCGCGCCCTGGGTCGAGCCGGAGGTGGCAGCCGTGGTGCACGGCGCGCTCGGGCTCGACACCGGCGAGCGATTCCCCACCGCGGCGGCGATGCTCGACACGATCCGCCCGCTCCTGCTCGGTGGATTTGCCCTCCGGGAGGAGCTCCTGGTCCCCGTCAGCCCGGAGACCCGTGCCAAGGTCGCGGCGAGGCTCTCGCTGGTCCACGCTGCGGACGACGCGCACCGGCGGATCGCGCGCATCGTCGTGCAAGGGGGGATCAGCGGCGGGGACACGACGGTGACCGTGGAGGCGCCTGGGACCGTGGCGAAGCCCGGGACGACGCGCGGACCGACCGACCGTGCGCTGAACACGACGACGGCGGAGTCGAGCATCAGCACGAGCACCACCCGCGACCGCGAGACGAGCCCGCGGGCGAGGGACACGAGCGCCCCTCCAGCGCGCTGGCCAGGGAGGGCGTCCGCGGCGGCGGGGCTCGTGGCGGCCGCCGGAATCGTCGCCTTCGTCCTGTCCAGATCGTCGCGCCAGGAGGAGAGCTTGCCAGTCAGCGGTCTCGCGGCGAGCGCGGCCGCTGCGGTCGTGCTGCCGCCCGCGCCGCCCGCGAGTACGCCTCTGCCCGCCGTCCAGCGAGGGAAGCTGTTCGTCGTGCCAGCCGATGCGTCGGTCGAGATCGACGGGAGACCGGCGGAGGTCCGGGGCGGCGAGGTGACGATCGAAGGCGCGCCGGGGAGCAGGCATCAAGTCCGGCTTGTCAAGGGAAAGGACGAGCTCAGGGCCGAGGTGATCATGACCGATACCGGCCCCTCCCCTGCCTCACTGCGGCTCGATCCGGAGAAGCCCGGCCCCGCGGCGCCTCCGGGCGCAAAAGCGTCGCCGGGCGCAAAAGCGTCGCCGGGCGCGAAGGCAGCGGGAGCGCCGAGCGTGACGGAGCGTCCGGCGCCCCCGACGACCGCCACTCCGAAAGACGATCTGATCCCCGACGATTTCAAATAACACCGCTCGGGCACGCGCCATGCAACCGCGATGACGGTCGCGAGGAAGTCCGACGATGCGTTCTGGCAGGACAGCAGCGCTGGCGATGCTGATCTTCACCGTGCTCCTCCCGTGGGGGAACGCGCTCGCCCAGCCCGCGCCGGCTGCCGGCGAGGGCGCAGGGGACAGGTGGAGCGAGGCGAAGTCTCGCTTCGTGAAGGGCAAGACGCTCTACAACGCGGGTGCCCTCAGCGCGGCGCTCGCGGAGTTCAAGGCGTCGAGGGAGCTCTACCCCACCGAGAGCGCCACGAGATTCGCGGCCATCTGCCTCGAGCGTCTCCATCGCTTCGACGAGGCGCTCGACCTGTTCGAGGCCGCGCTGCGCGACTTTTCAGACACCCTGGACGCCAAGACCAAGGACGCCCTCCAGCGCAGGGTGGTCGAGCTGCGCGGCCTCGTCGGCACCGTCGACATCCAGGGCGCCGAGGCCGGCGCGGCGATCACCGTCGATGGGCAGAGCCGGGGTGAGTTCCCGCTGCTCGAGCCGCTCCGGCTCGCGGCGGGCAGCCACGGCGTGCGCGTCTACAAGGAGGGGTTCGAGCCGTTCGAGGCGCGCGTCGAGGTCGCGGGCGGGCAGACCGCGCGCGTCTCGGCAACCCTGCGCCGGCTGCGGCAGACGGGGACGCTCCAGGTCGCCGAGGTGCGCGGCCGGGAGCTGGAGGTGGTCGTCGACGGCGCCCGCGTGGGCAAGACCTCCGCGGCGCCGCTCTCGCTGCCGCTCGCGCCGGGCAGGCACGTGGTGCTCCTGCGCGGCGAGGGGCGCCTGGGCACCGTGCCAGCGAACGTGACGGTTCGCGTGAACGAGGTCGAGCAGCTGCGGCTCGAGGCCGAGGTGCTCGACGCCACGCTGCGCGTCGCGCCCCTGCCCGTCGACGCGCGGGTGTCGATCGATGCCGTGGAGCTCGGCCGTGGTCTCTGGGAAGGCCAGGTCCGGGCGGGCCAGCATACGGTCGAGGTGACGGCCGAGGGGTTTCTGCCCGAGCGGCGCGAGGTGTCGCTCCGGCGCGATGAGCGCAAGGCGCTGACCGTGCCGCTCTCGCGCGACCCCAGGTCGCCTTTCTGGCGCAAGCCGCCGCCGCCGCCGCACTTCCTCGTGGAGCTCAGCACGGCGGCGCTGTTCGTGCCGGACTTCCAGGGGGACATCGCGGGCAACTGTCCTGGGGAGTGCCGCCGTGGCGCCGGCGTCGGGAGGTACGGGGTGCTGCGCGGCGGGTACGAGCAGAGCTCTGGCTTCAGCTTCGGTGTGGCGATCGGCGCGCTCTCGGCAACGCAAAAAATCAGCGGCCGGAGCACATCGCTGAACATCGTCAGTGAGCCTCCGAAAGAGGTCGACGTCGACGTCGACGACGTGCTCAGGCTCGGCGGTCTCTTCCTGGGCGGGTGGCTCGGCTATACGCTCGACGCGGGCCTGCCGATCCGCTTCCGGCTCGGCGCTGGCGGCCTGTTCGGGTCGATGTCGGACGCGCGGCGAGGCGACTTCACCGCGCGCGACCAGGTGCGCCGTGAGGTGGGCACCATTGTGCAGATCCAGCCTGCCCGCTTCGTCTTCGTCACGCCCGAGGTGCGCGTGGGCCTGCCGCTCGGCCGGCATGTCGAGCTGAACGTCGGCCTGGAGCTGCCCGCGCACGTCGCCGTGTCGCTGCCGAAGTGGAGCGATGAGAAAGATGTCAGCGGGGTCAACGCCGGGCCCGACGGCTATGGGTGGTTCAACGGCGATGCGCTGGTGGGCGGCGTGTTCTTCAGCGTGGCGCCGACGGTGGGCGCTCGCTTCGATTTTTGACGTTTTCCGGGAGGGATCATGCATTCACGGTGCTTGTCGCGGGGCGTGATGCTCCTCTCGTTCGTCCTGCTGCTGCTGCCGCTGCTCGGCGCGCTCGCCGGATGCAACTCCGGGAGCGAGCTTGTGCCGGGATCGAGCGAGGCGCTTCGCGCTCGCTTCCCCGGGCAGGTGACGCAGGTGCTCGAGGCGGGGGCGGGGTTCGCCGCCACCGACGAGGGGTTTGTCAGCCGGTCGCGGCGGGGAGCGACCGGCGGCTTCCGGCCCGTCGGTGAGGCGATCGAGGCGGTGCTGCCCGCGAGAGGCGAGGATGGGCTGCGCTTCCGGGGGCAGACGGGGTTTGCGTTCACGATGCGCGAGCTCGGCGCGGCGGGCGAAGCGACGCTCGAGGGCAGCGCGGTGACGTACGCGCGGGCGGGAGGCAGGTCGTACTGGACAGCGAACGTGGATGGGGGCGCCGAGGAGTGGTTGCTGCTGGAGGCGGAGGCGGTATCGAGCGATGCGCCCGTTGCCGTGTGGGAGGTGCAAGCGGCAGCGCTGCGGCAGCAGGGCGAGGCGGTGGAGGTGGTCGACGCATCCGGCAGAGCACGGCTCCGCGTGACGGCGCCGCGGGCGTATGCCGAAGGGGGGCGGCCTATCGAGGCGCGGCTCGTGGCGAGCGGGGCGCGGCTCGAGCTGTGGGTGGTGGCGAGCGGGGAGGCGTTGCTGGTGGACCCCGTGTGGCTGCCGGCCGCCGAGTTGAGCGCCGCCCGCTGGGAGCACACCGCGACGCTGCTGCCGAGTGGGCGGGTGCTGATGGCGGGCGGCCACGGCCCCAGCGGTCCCAGCGGTTTTCTCGTGAGCGCGGAGCTGTACGATCCGGCGACCGACCGTTGGCTGTCCGCCGGCGCGATGGGCGCCGCCCGCTCAGGGCATGCCGCGACGTTGCTGCCGAGCGGGCAGGTGCTTGTCGTGGGCGGCAACGGCCCCAGCGGCCCCAGCGGTTTTCTCGCGAGCGCGGAGCTGTACGATCCGGCGACCGACCGTTGGCTGTCCGCCGGCGCGATGAGCGCCGCCCGCTCAGGGCATACCGCGACGTTGCTGCCGAGCGGGCAGGTGCTTGTCGCGGGCGGCAATGGCCTCAACGATGTTCCTCTCGCGAGCGCGGAGCTGTACGATCCGGCGACCGACCGCTGGCTGCCCGCCGGCGAGATGAACGCCGCCCGCTCAGGGCATACCGCGACGCTGCTGCCGAGCGGGCAAGTGCTTGTCGCGGGCGGCTACGACATCAGCGTCCCTCTCGCGAGCGCGGAGCTGTACGACCCGGCGATCCGCAGCTGGCTGCCAGCCGGCGAGATGAGCGCCGCCCGCGACGAGCATACCGCGACGCGGCTGCCGAGCGGGCAGGTGCTCGTCGCGGGCGGCTACGACACCAGCGGTCCTCTCGCGAGCGCGGAGCTGTACGATCCGGAGACCCGCAGCTGGCTGCCAGCCGGCGCGATGAGCACCGCCCGCATAGAGCACCTCGCGATGCTGCTGCCGAGCGGGCAGGTGCTCGTCGCGGGCGGCTACGAATTTCATTATGGTGCTCTCGCGAGCCTGGAGCTGTACGATCCGGCGACCCGCAATTGGATGCAAGCTGGTTCGATGAGCGCCGCCCGCGCGGAACAGACCGCGACGCTGCTGCCGAGCGGGCGGGTGCTGGTCGCGGGCGGCGGCTATTATTTAGATTTTGGCGATCGCGCGAGCGCGGAGCTGTACGACCCGGCGACCGACCGTTGGCTGCAAGCTGGCACGATGAGCGTCGTCCGCTCAGGGCATACCGCGACGCTGCTGCCGAGCGGGCAGGTGCTCGTCGCGGGCGGCGACGTTCCTAATACTGGCTTTCTCGCGAGCGCGGAGCTGTACGACCCGGCGACCCGCAGCTGGCTGCCAGCCGGCGAGATGAGCGCCGCCCGCTGGAAGCACACCGCGACGCTGCTGCCAAGCGGGCAGGTGCTCGTCGCGGGCGGCGACGTTTCTGGTCCTGCCTTTCTCGCGAGCGCGGAGCTGTACGACCCGGCGACCCGCAGCTGGCTGCCAGCCGGCGAGATGAGCGCCGCCCGCTCATGGCACAGCGCGACGCTGCTGCCGAGCGGGCAGGTGCTCGTCGCGGGCGGCTACGATTCTGATACTGGCGTTCTCGCGAGCGCGGAGCTGTACGACCCGGCGACCCGCAGCTGGCTGCCAGCCGGAGAGATGAGCGCCGCCCGCAGCAACCACACCGCGACGCTGCTGCCGAGCGGGCAGGTGCTCGTCGCGGGCGGCTACGATTCTGATACTGGCGTTCTCGCGAGCGCGGAGCTGTACGACCCGGCGACCCGCAGCTGGCTGCCAGCCGGAGAGATGAGCGCCGCCCGCAGCGGGCACCCCGCGACGCGGCTGCCGAGCGGGCAGGTGCTTGTCGCGGGCGGCGGCGATCTTGGTGTTGGCGCTCTCGCGAGCGCGGAGCTGTACGACCCGGCGACCCGCAGCTGGCTGCCAGCCGGCGAGATGAGCGCCGCCCGCAGCGAGCACACCGCGACGCTGCTGCCGGGCGGGCAGGTGCTCGTCGCGGGCGGCCGCGCTCCTGGTGTTGGCGTTCTCGCGAGCGCGGAGCTGTACGACCCGGCGACCCGCAGCTGGCTGCCAGTCGGCGAGGTGAGCGTCGCCCTCAATCACGCCGCGACGCTGCTGCCGAGCGGGCACACCGCGACGCTGCTGCCGAGCGGGCAGGTGCTCGTCGCGGGCGGCCGCGGTCCTGGTGTTGGTGCTCTCGCGAGCGCGGAGCTGTACGACCCGGCGACCCGCAGCTGGCTGCCAGCCGGAGAGATGAGCGCCGCCCGCTCAGGGCACACCGCGACGCTGCTGCCGAGCGGGCAGGTGCTCGTCGCGGGCGGCCGCGGTCCTGGTGTTGGCGTTCTCGCGAGCGCGGAGCTGTACGACCCGGCGACCCATAGTTGGCTGCCAGCCGGAGAGATGAGCGCCGCCCGCAGCGACCACACCGCGACGCTGCTGCCGAGCGGGCAGGTGCTCGTCGCGGGCGGCTACGATTCTGATACTGGCTTTCTCGCGAGCGCGGAGCTGTACGACCCGGCGACCCGCAGCTGGCTGCCAGCCGGCGAGATGAGCGCCGCCCGCTGGAAGCACACCGCGACGCTGCTGCTGAGCGGACATGTGCTCGTCGCGGGCGGCTACGATTCTGATACTGGCTATTATCTCGCGAGCACGGAGCTGTACGACCCGGCGACCCGCAGCTGGCTGCCAGCCGGCGCGATGAGCGTCGTCCGCTCAGGGCATACCGCGACGCTGCTGCCGAGCGGGCAGGTGCTCGTCGCGGGCGGCTACGATTCTGATACTGGCTATTATCTCGCGAGCACGGAGCTGTACGACCCGGCGACCCATAGTTGGCTGCCAGCCGGAGAGATGAGCGCCGCCCGCTCATGGCACACCGCGACGCTGCTGCCGAGCGGGCAGGTGCTCGTCGCGGGCGGCTACGATTCTGATACTGGCGTTCTCGCGAGCGCGGAGCTGTACGACCCGGCGACCCGCAGCTGGCTGCCAGCCGGAGAGATGAGCGCCGCCCGCAGCAACCACACCGCGACGCTGCTGCCGAGCGGGCAGGTGCTCGTCGCGGGCGGCGGCGATCTTGGTGTTGGCGTTCTCGCGAGCGCGGAGCTGTACGACCCGGCGACCCGCAGCTGGCTGCCAGCCGAAGAGATGAGCGCCGCCCGCTCAAGGCACACCGCGACGCTGCTGCCGAGCGGGCAGGTGCTCGTCGCGGGCGCCGGCGATCTTGGTGTTGGCGATCGCGCGAGCGCGGAGCTGTACGACCCAGCTGGCCGTTGGGCGGGCAGTGCTTCGCTGAGCCAAGGCCGTGCACACGCTACCGCGACGCTGCTGTCCAACAACGACGTGCTGGTCACCGGAGGCCTCAGCGCCGCCGGCTACGAGGCGAGCGTGGAGCTCTATGCTCCGGCGACGGAAATCTGGCGCCCCATCAACCCGATGGGCACCGCCCGCGGGTATCACACGGCGACGCTGCTGCCATCCAGTGGGCAGGTGCTGGTCGCTGGCGGCGCTAGTCCCGGTGGTCCTCTCGCGAGCGTGGAGCTTTTCGACCCGGTGACCCATAGCTGGGGCCCGGCCGACGCGATGAACGTTGCCCGGGTCGATCACGCGGCTGTCACGCTCGACGATGAACGCGTGCTCGTCGTCGGAGGTTGGGGGGACAGCGGCGCTCGCAACGACGCAGAGGTGTACGACCCGACCAGCGACCGATGGGCGCCCAGCAGCGACATGCACGTCCCCCGCTGGCAATTTACCGCCACGCTGCTATCGAGCGGCCATGTGCTGGTCGTTGGGGGTTGGGGGGATAGCCCGGAGAAGAGCGGTGCTCGCCGTGATGCCGAGGTGTACGACCCGACCCAGGATCAATGGACGGCCATCAAAGCAGGGATGATCTTCGCCCGCACCGGCCACACCGCCACTCGTCTGCCGAGCGGTCGAGTCCTCGTCGCCGGCGGCGCGGGCAGCAGCGGCCCCCTCGCCCAGGCCGAGCTGTTCGATCCGGAGACCATGCGCTTTGCACCTGCGGCCCCGATGCTCCAGGCGCGCACAGGCCACGTCGCCCTGTTGATGCCCGACGGTCGGGTGCTGGTCGCGGGTGGCGCCGACACCGGCGGTCCGCTCGCCAGCGCCGAGGTGTACGATCCGGACAAGAATGCCTGGCTGCAGGTCCGGCCGTTGGCAATCCCCCGGAGCGAACCCATGGGGACCTTGCTCGCCGATGGGACGATGCTCGTGCTCGGCGGCGTCGGTGAAGGCGGTGTTCCCCTGGCGACCGCCGAGCTGTTCAAGCCTCTCGAAAACGGCACGCTGTGCACCCAGGCGACCGACTGCCAGAGCGGCTTCTGCGTCGACGGCGTCTGCTGCGACAACGCCTGCGACGCCGGCCCCTGCGATGTCTGCTCGGTCCGCACGGAGATCACCTTCCCCTTCGGCGCCGAACAGCCCGGCAGGTGCAAGCTCTTGACGGGTCCGACGTGCGATGACGGCGACGCGTGCACCCGGACGGACTCCTGCCAGGCAGGACTTTGCACCGGCGAGGCCCCGGTCGAGTGCCCGGCCGAGGAGGCGTGCCGGGAAGCGAGCCAGTGCGACAAGCTCGGCGGGGGCTGCCTTGCCGGAGCGTTCAAGCTCGACAGAACCCCATGCGATGACGGCGATGCGTGCACCGCGGAGAAGTCGTGCAACGCGGGCGTCTGCGTCGGCGCGAAGGAGGCCAACTGCGCTTGTCCTGAGTGCGTGCCTTACGTCTGCTTTGGGGTCTCGAGGTCCTGCAGGACGACATGCGACTCGGTCGACGACTGCGCCCCCGGGTACGTCTGTGACCGGGACCACGCCTGCGTCGACCCACCGCGCCCCAGGTACAAGCTGGACGACACCGGCTGCGCGCTCGCCCCTCCCGGCGCACCGGGAGGCTCGCCCTGGCCTCCCGCGGCGCTCTCGCTGCTCGGCCTCGGCGCGCTCGGCGTCCGGCGCCGCAGCGCGCGGCCCCGCGTCTGCCTGACCGTCACGCGCGTGCCGTGATCTCGAGCACATCAACTCAAGAAAGACAACGGGCTTGAGGAGGTCGCGTCCTGGTTCCACCTGGATGCGTCGAGGTCGCCGGCGTCCCGAGACGCTGCAGTTCCTGGCTAGCCGGTGCGCGGCGCGCCCTCGGGCGCCACCACCGGTGCCGCCGGCGCCCCCGCGCCGTTCGGTGCTGCGGCGGGCGCTGCGCTGGCGACCGACGCCGCGCCGGCTGCCGGCGCTGACGCGGCCGCCACGGGCGGCGCGTCGGTGTCTTCCGGCTCGGGCGCGGCGTCGCTGGACGCCGCCCCGCGGCCGCCGCGGCCCTTGTAGAGCGACGGCGCGACCGTCTCGGCGTCTCCCTCGTTCCAGCGCAGGTAGGCCACGGCGCGGCGGGTCTGGTCGTAGGCGTGCGCGAGCAGCGCGAACGCGCGCGCCCGCTTGTCCGCGGCCTCGGTCGGTCCGGGCCCCTTGCCGTGCTCCCGCACGCCGAGGGCGGCGAGGAGCTGCGGCCCGATCTCCCCGGCGCGCTTCGCCTCGTCCTCGGTCGCCGCCGTCTTGCCGGCGATGTCGGACCAGCTCCCGCCGAAGAGCGCCGAGAGCGCCACGAGGTCGTTGGCCGTGTCGATGTGCCCGTGGCCCGCGCGGATCTCCGCGACAGCGTCCGCGTCGAGCAGCCCGCGACGGGCGAGCGCCTCGGCGTCGCCCAGCAGGTTCTCGCGCAGCGCGGCCGCCTCGGCGAGCAGCGGCTTCAGCGCGTTCTCGGCGCCTCCGCTGGACAGCCATTGAAGGTGCGCGTACCAGGCGGCGAGCGCGTAGCTCTCGAGACGGTCGAGCGCCGCGACATCGTGCTGCCGCAGGTGCTCGACGATGGCGGGGCGCAGCGCGTGCAGGCCTGGCAGCACGCCGAGCACCTGCGAGACGGCGCGAGGAATGTCGATCTTGATGGAGATGAGCCGATCCGGGCTCAGCGCCTCGATCTCGGGGAGGATCCTGTCGAACGCCGCCGCCGCCTTGGGCGGCGCCGCGGGCTTCGTGGGAGCTGGCTTCTTCTTGTTGACCGGAATGGAAGGCTTGGCCATGAGGGGAACACCTCTCGTTGATGCCCTTCGCCGGGCGGCGGAGGAACATGACCCCCTGCCCCCGGCGCTGGACGCATTGTGAGCGTCCGGCCCCCGCCGGACGTTCCGGGCAGGTTTAAGCACCTGTCCCGTACGGTCAACGGGCCTGGCAAGATCCCGACGGCAGATCGCCGGACGCCGTGAGGGTGCGCCTGGGAAGACCGTCTCCGATGCCGGAGGAAAGCTCAGCTGCCCCGCCAGGACCGTCTCCGATGCCGGAGGAAAGCTCGGCTGCCCCGGCGGGACCGTCTCCGATGCCGGAGGAAAGCTCAGCTGCCCCGGCTGGGCCGCCTCCGATGTCCGAGGAAAGCTCAGCTGCCCCGGCAGGACCGCCTCCGATGTCCGAGGAAAGCTCAGCTGCCCCGGCAGGACCGTCTCCGATGCCCGAGGAAAGCCCAGCTGCCCCGGCAGGACCGTCTCCGATGCCGGAGGCAAGCCCAGCTACTCCGGCAGGACCGTCTCCGATGCCGGAGGCAAGCCCAGCTGCCCCGGCGGCGACCGGGAGCGCCTCCGTCTCGCGGCCTCGGTGGCGCTCGTGCTGAGGTTCGACCGCAACGATCCGCGGCCGGCCGACCCGCTGGAGGTGCTCTGCGCCGGCGGCGGCGCGGGGCCGGCGGCGCAGAGCGGGCGGATGATCTGGATGGGCTCAGCTCGCGGTCACGACGGTGATCTCGCCGGTCGTGTACAGCGCCGACGTGTCCCAGGCGAGCCCTGGGGCGAGCGGCAAGGCGATATTCACGGCAGCGAACGTCCCCGTGAGGTCACCGAGCCAACCGAGCAGAACGACGGTGTCCCCGGCCTCGAACGACACGGCGCCGCCGGCCGGCCGGACCTCCAGCGCCCCGTCGAGATCGAGATCCCCATCCACCTGGAGGAGCGGCAAGGCGCCCGAGCCCGCGACCGCGATGCGGAGGGCGGCGCCCGGCCCCTGGCTGTAGCTGCCGGCGACGTCGGTCGAAGGGTGAACCGCTCCGACGGAGAGCTCGCCGCCCTGCATGTTGGCGAGATCGCCCGCGAAGCTGCCGATCTCGAGGCGCCCGCCGGCGAAGTCGAAATCGCCCTCCGCGACCTCCATCGCGCCCGCGATGAGGTCGCCGTCCGCGAGACGCACGGAGGGCCCCAGGTAGGGATAGACGTAGGGGACGCTGGCCGGCTGCGCAGTCCGGAGGAGGCCGCCGATGCTCACGAAGGCGCCCTTGTCGACGAGGATCGATGGAGAGTGATTGCCGACGGCAAAGACCGTGACGTCGCCGCTGTTGAGCCACGATGCATAGACGTCGTTCGCCTTGATGAAGCCCCCGGCGAGCTCGGAGTGAATCTCTGTGTCTTCCGTCACGAGGGTCCCATAAGCCCCGACGGTGAGCGTGCCGTAGCCACGATTCGCCCCCACGCGCAGGAGCCCCTGGTTGGTCCACGTGCCGCCCCAGCCGCTCACGCTCGCGTGGCTGTTCCGGAAGTCATCGCCGTCGATGCGCGCGCCCACGGTGAAGAGCTGGCCGCGCTGGATGTTCAGCAAGCTGCCGGTCTTCACGCCCAGGATGAACTCCCCCGTGCTCACCCACGTCGTCGCGGAACCCGTGATGGCGACTTCACCCCCGCAGATCGTGCAGCCGCCGACTCCGCCGATATAGACGTCATGCGAGAAGAGGCTCGCTCCCTGCTTGAGCTCGACGTGGCCTTGCCCAGTGTAGCCGATGGAGAGGTTCGTCCGGCTCGTCAGGGTGGCGTCGTACCCCTCGACGAGCACAAAAGCGTCACCCAGCGAGCCTCTGGCGCCCACCGTGAGATCATCGGTGGTCACCTCGGCGCCGCTCCGGACGACGAGCCAGCTCTCATTATAGTTTCTGCCGAGCACGATGGATCCATTGTTGACCCAGGTTGAGCCATACCCGTCGACCTGGATGATACCGAACCCGGCACCCCCCCCATCCACGGACGCGCCGGGGCTGATCAACGTCCCGCCATGGGTCACCTCGACCGTCCCAGCTCTCACGACGAGCTGGTTCAGCCCGAGGTCCCAAGGATCGGATGGGTTCTGGGGCGATACGTCGCCCCCAAGGGTCACGTCAGCATTGGCCGGTCCTGCCACGCTCACCGACGTGGCGATGGACAGCGCCGAGAGAGCGTATCGAATTTGGTGGTTCATGATTCTGATCCCTCCACGAGAAGTTCCAGTGCCCATGGGAGACCCCTATCGCCCTGATGCCTCGGCAACGCCGGAGCACCACGCGAACGTGGTCTCCCATGATGGAACGCATACGTGGGTCAGCCCACCGTTGCAACGCATTTCGTTAGCTGCGCCACCGCGGTCTGGAGGTGGAGCGACCGCTCAGGCGGCAAAAATCAGATCGCACAATACGTGGCAAGCTGATCTCGGATCGTCGACCCCCGCGCTCCCGCCGCTCTCCTCGCTGACCCGCTCGGATCGCTGACCCGCTCGGACCAAGCGAAGCGCCCGCTCCCGCGCGCCTTCACGCTCGCAGGCGCCTCTCCCCTCCAGGCGAACCGGTCGCCGCCCGAGGTCTCGTCGACCTCGACGTCGTCGTCCTCCCTCACGATGTCATCGTAGACGCCGCCCCGGTCTCCGAGCGCGAACGGCCCGAAGCTGTGGCAGTCCGAGCCCGCGTCGAGGTCCCCGATGTCGTGGTACTGGGCGTCGATCGCGCTGTAGACATTGCCGCCAATCTCCTTCGAGTACTTGAACCCGTTCGCAAGGGCCGTGTACTTGAGACCACTGCTGACCTTCCTCGACTGGAGGAGGTTCTGCTCGGTCACCTTCTTCCACGTCCTGACGGCGAGGATCGTGTCCTTCGCCGACGCAGTCGCTGTACGGGATCTCGTCGTCGTGCAGGACCTCCTCCCGCCCCGGGGCGTCGAGCTCGCACCGCCCGTTGTGGATCCGGTACGTGCGCTTCATGACCCAGGCGATCCATCGGCGCCCGTCGGGCTCGCCCTGGAGCAGCAGCTCGGTCCTGCGGCGCGGTCGCTGCGCGGGCGCGAGGCTCGACGCGCAGGTGATGGAGGTGCCGAGCGGCGTCGACTGGTCGTACTTCCAGTGCGCTCCGCGGGACCCGTGGGTCAGCGCGCTGCAGGGCGACGCGGTCGTCGTGCTCGAGGGCTTCCACGCGGAGCGCCCGCGCATCCAGAGCGCGCTGCCGGACGCGCGCGTCGCCGGGGCGGTGTACGGCCTCGACGACGCCGATCCCGACGCGCCGAGGCGGCTCGCGTTCCATGCCGACGGCCTCCACGTGGACGCCGACCGCCTGGCTGCGCACGATCACCTGGCGCGCCCACGTCGATCTGCGCGACCTCGCGCAGCGCGAGCGCCTGATGGTGGTCGCCGGCATGAGCATCAGGAGCGCTCCGGCGGTGGTGGCCCGGGCGCCCTCACCGCCGGCCGCAGCGCCGTCGCTGCCCGTCGCGGCGCCCATGCCGCCCGTAGCTCCAGCGCCTGCCGCAGCGCCGTCGCCGTCCGTCGCGGCAGGCGCAGCGCCCCTCGAGGAGCCGGTCCCGATCGAGCGCTACGCCGCCGTCGTCGCGGAGATCGCCGACAAGGGCGCGCTGCGCAGCAAGGTGCTCTCTGAAGCGCGGCGTGGGAGCGCTGCCAACGAGCATTCGCGACGTGAACCGCACGCACCGATCGGCCCCCCGTCGATCCCCTGGAAGCGAAGCGAGATCGTCCGCGACCGGCCGCGCGAGTCATCGCTTGCTCGCGACGTCCTGGACATCGCGCGTATGCCTTGGCGAGCTCGATGCGCTCGCTCGCGACGCCCGGCCGGCCATGTACACGGATTCATCGAAGAACGACAGCCCTTCCTGTATCCTCCTGCCTCCTTCTTGAGACAGAAGCGAACCACCACCAGATGTCCCTGTAGAGCAAGAACCTATGATCGCAACACTTCATCGTTCAAGGACAATCCGTCCCAGCCTCGCCCAACTTATTTCCGCGACGGTACTATCCCAAGCCGGATGCACGATCTTCGACGAAAGACCAACACCGACGTGCATGGATCCATCCCCCACGTGCGCAGCGCTGTGTGCACCAGCAGATACATGGGCTCAACTAAGCGGCTGCTCAAGAACTACACCGCTGCAGAACCAATTCGTGAACACGGTAAACGCGAAGACATGCCAACATTGGCGCGAATTATTACAACCCGTCAGCGGCATCAATCTAGAGATCACACCTCAAAAAATTGGAATAATGCCGATCAAGAAGGATCCCTGCCACTTCTAGCTCATACTACCATGGATGCCCATTCCCACCACACCGACTGACATTTAAACAACGATCGCTGACGCCACCACGCAAACATTCGACACATGGGAACATCACCGAAGCCGACAATATGGATTGGATTAGGTACCATCGCGGTCGCCGCCTTGGCGGCGGCATACAATCTGGGAAGAGCCTCGGCAGAGAGCGGCAGCCGTCCTCAACGGCACCAGGATGCCGCCAGCAAGGACGATCCCGATCTTCGGTCGGCTCTGAGCGCCGCCCAGAAGAGGTTGACCAGCTGCGAAAAGACCGTCCAGCGTCACGACCAGCATCTTCAGAAGAGAGATGAAACGCTCTACACCAACGAAGACAACCCCACACCTTCACCTGAGCCAGCGCTTCCGAAGCAATGCATCATCGCGTCGCAGGTGAAGGATCTGCATATGCTCGCCGCGAACTGCAGGAGCCTCAGGAGACATTTCGACGCATACAAGACAATACTGGGCAGCAGCACGATCCACTGCGAAATCGTCTTGGACATTGTATCCATGGCCCACGGACAGTCCTCCTTCTGTGCCGCCATCATAAGAACCATCGAGGGCACCACCTACCAAGATGCCATGAGCGACCCGCTCGCCATTGCCGCGGCGGAAGACGCCTATGCGATCAGGAACGAATACGGCAACCCCGGCGACATTAAAGCGCTTGTGAAAAACCCAGAGTGCATAGCCCAGATGCGGACCGAATGAATCGAACCCATTGTGCGCCGCCGTTCATCTCGCGGGGAGCCATCGCCCCGCTGGTCGGACAGGCCAGGGTCGCCATTCTCACGCACGCACCAGGACTTTAACCCGTAACGCTCGACACATGGGAACATCACCAAAACCGACAACATGGATTGGATTGGGGGCCATCGCGATCGCGGCGCTGGCGGCGGCATACAATCTAGGAAAAATCTCTGCAGAGAGCAACGAACAGCCTCAAGCACGCCAGGACGCCGCCAGCAAGAACGACCCCGATCTTCGGTCGACCCTGAGCGTCACCCGGAAACGGTTGGCCAGCTGTGAGAAGACCCTCCAGCGTCGCGATCACCATCGTCAGAAGAGAGAGGAACATCCCCACACCAACGAAGACAAGCGCATACCTTCGCCTAAGCCAGAGTTCTCGGAGCAATGCAGAATCGAATTGCAAGCGATCGAGCTAGAGAGGCTGGCGATGAACTGCAGGAACTTTAGTGGAACGTTCGGCGCATACAAGGCAATACTCAGCAGTAGCACGATCGACTGCGAAGCCGTATTGAGCATTCGAGATCTAGCTCGGGACCAATACTCAGAATGTTCCGACGTCATAAGATCTTTTGAGGACGCGTCGCAGCCGAATGTCGCGAGCGATCGTCGCGGCATCGACGCGATGGAAAGCGCTTATATGTTCAAGAGCTACTACGGCGACGTCGACATCGATGAGCTGGTGAAGAATCCAGCGTGCATAGACCACATGCAGGCCGAATGACTCAAACATACTTCACGCCGCCGTTCATCTCGTGGGAGCCATCAACCCGCCGTTCGAGCAGGCCATGGCAGCCATTGTTGCGCGCGCTGTCAGGGCTTGGAGTATTCACTTTGGCTGCTCCGGCATCAGCGCAAGAGCAACGGCCCCCAGAGAAATTCCATTGGGACGGCCTCCGTCTCAACGGCATCGTTCAGACGAAGCTCCCCCATCTCGCGAGACTCGGAGTCACTTACGGCGGCGGAACAGCTCCGGGGGCTGTCCATACGGTCATGGTGAGCTTCGGACAGACCGCGAGCCCCACCCAGGAGCTCAACATCGGGTATCTCATAGGCGTTGGAGTGGGCAAGGAGAACATGTCGACGATAGAAGACAAGGAATTGGGGGTTCATGCCACGTTCGAAGCCGGACCGTTCCGGGCGAGCGCGGCCACGAGCTTTCAACTCTATCAAGTGATCGGAGCCGTTCTTCCCATGTTCACCACGACCTTGAGGCCGCAGGGGACCCTTGTCCGGACCACGCACGTCGATCTGTTCCTCGGCGGAGACGTCTATTCCCGCAACCTGAACGTCCAGCTCGGCTTCACGTGCGGATTACGATTCAGGGACATAAGAATCTTCGATCGAAGCATGGACGGGCTCTTGTCGATCACGGAAATGAACGCTTGGACCAGCGTTCCGACGCATGGAACCCTCTGGGCGGCCTACGTCGAATCGCGCCTCGGGATCGTCGTCGATCTGGAGCCCGACAAGGGAGACAAGGGAGAACAGCGCGACCGGATCCGTGAGTATGGGCAGCTCTGATCGGTCGCGCCAGGGACGCCGCTCGCCTCGTCGCTCGCGCTCAGGCGGGTTGCGACGCGATGCTCAGGGCGCCTCGCCCTCTTCACCTTCCATCGCGTCGTCCGCGATCGCCTCCGGCTCCTCCTCCAGCACCTCCTCGACGGCTTGCGCCGAGGAGGCCCGCGAGAGCAGGCGCTGCGTGGCCACGCCATGCCCCTCGTCTCGCAGTCCATCGTGGGTGCCAGCCCACACCGAAGTTCAACAGGACAGCCTGGTCTGCCTGATTTTTTGCTTCCGGCCGCGCTCCCGGAGCCACGTCTGTCTACTTTCTCACGCCTGGATGCGGCCCGGCGGGCCCCGGTGCACGGCCGTCCCTGTCGGGTGGCTCTCGGCGCACCGTCGTGTGCAAGGCGACCTACCCGCGCACCCCCGGCGCGGCTAGAACAACGATCAGGTTGATTATGTGAGAATTTCTGGCGCTTCGATGGAAGGATCGACGGTCTCGCCGGGCCATGATCTCGTCCGCGTCTGGAGGTGCACGGATGGAACGATGGTCGCCGCCGGTAGAGCTGTCGCGGCAGGAACAGGCGCTGATGAAGCGGTTGACACGCGTGAGAGCACTGTTCGGCTTTCTCAGGCTGCACCGGCACGAGCTGTTCGATGAGACGTTCCAGGAGCAGTTGGGGAGCATGTACCGGACGACGGGCGCAGGCGAGCCGCCGCATCCGCCGGCGCTGATGTGCATGGTCACGCTGCTGCAGGGCTACGTCGGCGCATCGGATGCCGAGGCGGTGGAGCTGACCGTCGTCGACCTGCGCTGGCAGATGGTGCTCGGCTGTCTGGGGACGGTCACGCCCGCGTTCTCGCAGGGTGCACTGCAGGCGTTCCGGGAGCGGATGGTCGCGAACGAGATGGATCGGGTGCTGCTGGAGCGAACCGTGGCACTCGTTCAGTCCGGCGCCATGACGGAGGGCGAGAGGCGTGCGGTATCCAAAGCGCTGCGCGTGGCCATTGATAGCCGCCCTTTAGCGGGGGCCGGGCGGGTTGAGGACACGATCAACCTGCTCGGCCACGCTGCGCGCAGCATCGTCCGCGTCGTGTCGAAGATCACCGACCGTCGGCCCGAGGAAATCTGCCGCAAGGCGGGCATCCCGCTGCTTTTGGCGCCCAGCATCAAAGCCGGGCTCGACCTCGACTGGAGCGACCCGAAACAGAAGGCAGCGGCAATTCAGATCCTGGAGCAGCAGGTCTCGTCGCTGCAGCAATGGGTCGACCGCCATCTGGACGACGTCGTCGAGCAGCCGCTGCGCACCTATCTGGATGCGCTCACTCAGGTTCGAGACCAGGACCTGGAAATCGCCGAGGATGGGACCGTCCGCATCCGGCAAGGCGTTGCGCCTGACCGCCGCGTCTCGATTGAGGACGCTGAGATGCGCCATGGCCGCAAGAGCCGCTCGAAGAGGTTCGACGGCTACAAGGAACATATCGCGCGCGACCTTGACCTTCCCGTCATCGTCGCCTGCGCAGTCACACCAGCAAATCGGCCCGAAGAAGAGGGGGCCGCGCCGATCGCCAAGGACATCCAGCATCAGGGGCTACGCCTCGTTGAGCTGCACATCGATCGCGCCTACGTGAACAGCCCCGTCGTGGAGGACGTGATCCGCGATGACGGCCAGGTGTTCTCGAAGCCGTGGGGGCAGCGGGCTCGCAGACCTGACATGTTCAGCAAGCGCGACTTCAAGATCGACCTGCGCGCCAAGACAATCACGTGTCCCGCGGGACAGGTCGAAGTGTTCGAGCCGGGCGACACGGTCGAATTTGACCCCGAGGAGTGTGGTGCGTGCCCCCTCCGAGCCAATTGCACCCAAGCCGCGTCGGGACGAGGGCGGACCGTATCCATCGCCGAGGACGAAGCCTTGCAGAGCAAGTTCCGGAAGCTGCAGCAGACCGGGCCAGGACGCGCCGTCCTCCGGCAGCGGATCCCTGTGGAGCATGCCCTCGCACACATCGCGGCGCGCAAAGGACACAGCGCGCGCTACATCGGCGCCCGGAGAAACCTGTTTGACCTCCGGCGCGCAGCAGCGATCCAGAATCTCGAGTCTGCCCAGCGGCTCATGCAGGCTGCGGCGTAACCCATTGAAATGAGACAATTTTCAATGTGATTGGCGCTCTAGGCTGGCCGCTCCAGACCAACCCGAGCTGCGCTGCCCATGAACCCCACCCTCGATCTCGATGACCTCGATGTATCCTATGCTTACACGACCACTATCGGGCTCCTCAGCCTGGACAGAGTAACGCCTTTCTGGCCCGAGCTCGGGCTCCGGATCGACGGCGTCGAGGAGGTGAAGACGGCCGCGCGCCGCTGCTTCCGGGCGGAGATCGAGCTCGAGGCGCTGGAGGACGATGAGCGGGACGATGACGGCATGCTCGCGGGGCACATCGCGGCGTTCCTCACCGACGTGGAGCGCACCCAGGGCACGACGGCGGCGGCGCAGCTTCGCGCGTGGATCGAGGAGCGCGTGTTCGTCCTCGGACTGGAGCCGGAGTGGCAGATGATGTGGCACGTGCTCGTCGCGTGGCTGCCGCGCCGCAAGGAGCACCGCGTCGCGAGCTTCGGCCTGCCGCTCGGCAAGGTCGCCAAGCTCTTCGAGATCGCCCGAGCGTGGGCGGAGACGGCGGACGCGCTGGATCGGCGCATCGCCGAGACGGAAGCGCTCCCGCTGGAGGGATGGGACGCCGAGGCCTACGCGGCTTACCGGGGCGACGAGCCCGACCTGACCCCCCTCACCGGGCTATCGCAGCACCTGGCCGCGCTCGCGTTCGAGCGCACCTGGGGTGCGATTCAGCGGCTGCTCGGCCCGGCGGAGATGGACGCGCTCGAGCGCTGGGGTCAGGCGGAGGTCCTGGCCCACATGGATTCGATCTCGCACCACTCGGCGCGGATCCCGCCAGAAAGCCGCAGCCTGTCATGAGCACAACCTAAGAGCGCCTCTCAAAACTAAGCGCGCGCCGCTGGCCGGAAGCGGGCGAGCAAGGAAAGGGGCACGTCGGGCAGCGGCGGAGGCACGGCCTCGCCGAGCGCGAGGAGATTCAGCGTCTCCTCGGTGAAGTGCCCCGCGAGCTGGCGCCGCCGCGCGGTCAGCCACGCGTCGATGGAGGCGGCGCCCTCTTCGCGCGCCGCCTGGATGTCGGCGAGCTCGTCGGCATCGAGGGACGTCGTGGCGATGAAGTCCTGCACCGTCTCGAGGACCTCGTGGAACCGCGCGAGCTCGGTCTGGATGCCCTCCGCGACGAGGGCAGCCCACGTGGCCTGATACGAGGGGACCGGCACCTCGGCGAGGTGCTCGATGCGCTGGACGCAGGCCTTGGCGCGCCACGTCCGGCTCGGCCGCTCGATGGATGCGCCGAGGTAGTCCTCGAGCTCGCCGCGGTCGTCGACGTCAGGCACCTCGGCGGCGGCCGAGAGCGCCCGCGGTCGCCACCGGCTCACGAACCGGTCGAGATCCGCCACGAGGTCGGGCAGGTCGGGGTCGCGCGGAGGCCGCAACGACCGCCATTGACGCCACTCCCCGAACGAGCGCTCCCCCCCAACGACGCTCGCGTGATAGACGCCTTCGGCATGAATCTCCGGCGTGTACCCCGCGAGGAGCGCGCGCGTCTGGACCTCCGGGAGACCCACGACGTAGAGGAACGCGCAGACGCGCCTGAGCTGCTCGTGCGCCGGCGGGCTGAGCGCGGGCAATGCAAGATCGCGGAGCAGGGTATTCGGCGCGGGCAAGGAGGCCATGATCCTGTAAAAAAGATACATGGGGCTCACACCCCGCCGCAACCGCCATCGCGACATCGTCGCTTGTGCGGGCGCTCCGGTCTCGTCTCTCGTCTCTCGTCTCGGATGGCCCGCCCCGAGGGCCCGACTCAGCGGCGCAGCAGCGTCTCCGTCCCCGCCAGCGTGCCACCCAGGCTCGCCCATCGCCCGGTGAGCTGTCTGCCCTCGATCGCATAGCTCACCACCCCGACCTGCTGGCCCGGCGACCAGCCCACGACGAGCTGGTCGCCCGAGCGGAGGCCCACCCCCTTCAGCATGCCGCCGGTGCTCAGCGTCCAGGTCACCGCGTACGTGTCGCCCGTGCGCGCGATCACGACCGTGCCGCTCCGGGGACCCTCGACGATGCTGTAGCTGCCGGTCAGCCCCTCGGGCCCCTGCAGCGTCTCGACCTCGATCCGGCCCGGCCGATCCGTGGAGATCCACTGCCCGCGGAGGCGATCGCCGTCGATGCGGTAGGCGGCCGCGCCGTACGGGCCGCCGCTCGCCCAGCCCACGGCGACGGTCTGCCCCTGCACGAGCGCGATCCCCTCGTAACCGGCGCCCTTCGTGATGATCCAGGCGATGCGGTACGTGTCGCCGCTCCTCGACAGGAGGACGTTGCCCGCATAGCTGCCCTGCCCGCCCGGGTTGCGCGACGACGTGATGTCGTAGGTGCCGGCCAGGTGGATGTCGCTGGCCGTGGCGGCGCTCGATGGGCTGAGCGGCGCCGTCGGAACGCTGCCGGGGGTCGCGCCGGCGCTGCCGGCGCTGCCGGCGCTGCCGGCGCTGCCGTACAGCGGCGGGAGGGCGACGGGCTCGGTCGCGCGCAGGCGCTCCACGACCACGATGCCGCCGACGACGAGGGCGGCGACGGCGAGCAGCCCGCCGCCGGCGATCGCGAGCAGCAGGCCCCAGGGCGCCTTGCGCACAGGTCGGGCCTGGACGAGCGCCAGGGTGCCGCCGGACATGCCGCCGACGTCGGTGCCGGCCATCGTCGGGTACGTCGGGCCCGTGTACGCCGGCGGCGAGCCCGTGGTGGCCGGCGGGGCCGGCGCGAACGGCCCCGCCGGCGGGGCCGCGCCCCGGGGGACGGCCGCGGCGAGCACAGGATCGAGCGCCGACATGGCCTGCGCCGCGTCGCCGAAGCGAGCGCGGACGTCGCGCGCGACGCACGCGGCGAACCAGGCGTCGAAGCCCGCGGGGATCAGGTGCTGGCAGCCGTGGCGCGCGGCGCGGGCGGACGCCGGCTCCAGCGGGACGAACAGCACCTCGCGCATGAGCGACATGACCGAGGCGCTCGGCCCGCGGGTCGGCTCGAGCCAGTACATGCGCCCGGTGAGCAGGGTGAAGGCCAGCAGCCCGAGCGCCCAGACGTCCGACGCCGGGGTGACATGCTGGCCAGCCTCGGTCTGCTCGGGCGCCATCCAGAGCGGCGTCCCGACCGACGCGGTCACCGCCGTGGTGGCCCGCGCCTCGGCCACGATCTTCGCGACGCCGAAGTCGAGCACCTTGACCTTGAAGCGGACGTTCTGCTGCCGCGGCCGCGCGATGAAGATGTTCTCGGGCTTGAGATCGCGGTGCACGACGCCCGCGCGATGCGCCGCCGCGAGCGCGTGGCACAGCTGCCCCATCAGCTCGCGGACCTCGTCGGGCGGCAGCGCGCCGCGCTGCGCCACCACGGCCGACAGGTCGGCGCCGTCGAGCAGCTCCATCGCCAGCCAGGGGGTCTGCGTCGCCGGATCGACCCCGGCCGCGACAACCTCCACGACGTGGTCGCTCTCGATGCGCGCCCCCACCCTCGCCTCCTGCTCGAAGCGCTCGCGGAAGCGCGGGTCCTGCGCGAGCTGCGCGTGCATCAGCTTCACGGCGCGCGGCTTGCCGGTGGAGAGCTGCTCGGCCACGAGCACGGCGCCCATGCCGCCCTGGCTCAGGGGACGAACGATGCGGAAATCGCCCCCGAGGACGGTGCCGGGGGCGAACGGTGCGGCTGTCGTGAAGTCGGCCATGGCGAGAGGGAACCCTTCGGGCGACGTCGCTGGCGACGCGCCCCGGTAGCGTACCCCCGGACGCGCGATCCAGGGGCGCCGCAAAGCGCCCGGCGCCGCCGCCTCGGCCAGGCTCGGGTCCCCGTCGCGCCGGGCGCGGTCAGCCCCCGTCTCGCTCGATCTGCACAACGATCTGGTTCGTCGCGCTCAGACGGACCGGATAGGTCTTGAGCCCAGGCCCGCCGTTCAGGGCCTCTCCCGTCTGCAGGTTGAACTTCTGCGCGTGCAGCGGACACACGAGCGTGCAGCCGCCGAGCAGCCCGTCGACGAGCGGGCCGCCGCGGTGCGGGCAGGCCGCCTGCGTGGCGAACACGCGGCCGTCCCGCGCGAGGAAGACCGCGATGCGCTCGGAGCCCACGTCGAACGCGCGCCCCTCGCCCGGCGGGATCGTCGAGAGAGGGCCCAGGGTGATCTCCATGTCGCGCCCCTTCATTGCGTGATCGGCAGGACCGACCGGAACTGGTTCGGCGTCGCCGGGGAGTACGCCTCTCTCCACGGATCGCGGTACGCCTCGACCGTCTTCTGCATCTCCGCGTCGAGGCGCGCGGCGATGCCCTCGCTGTCGTCCACGACCACGGCGCGGATCTTCTGGATCCCGAGGCGCTCGACGAAGCCGTACGTCCTCTCGAGGTACCTGGCGTTCTCGCGGTAGTACTGGATGAAGCGGCCCATGAGCCGGAGCACGTCGGCGTGCGCGTCGGCAACGCAGAGCACGTCGCCCTTGCGCACGTGCGCGCCCGCCGCGCCGCCGACGTAGATCTCCCACTTGCCGCCCTCCACCGCGACGGCGCCGACGTCCTTCACCATCGCCTCCGAGCAGTTGCGCGGGCAGCCCGCCGTCGCGAGCTTCAGCTTCGCCGGCGTGTCCATGCCGCGGAAGCGATCCTCGATCTTCACCGCGAGGTCGATGCTGTCGCCGAGGCCGAACCGGCAGAAGTCGGTCCCGACGCAGCTCTTGCACGTGCGGTACGACTTTCCGTAAGCGAACCCCGAGGGCATGTCGAGGTCGCGCCACACGCCCGGCAGGTCCTCCTTCTTCACGCCGAGGAGGTCGATGCGCTGGCCGCCGGTCAGCTTGACGAGCGGCACGCGGTACCTGTCGACAACGTCCGCGATCTTCCGGAGCTGCGCCGCCGACGTGATGCCCCCCGGGATCTGCGGGATCACGCTGAAGGTGCCGTCCTTCTGGATGTTCGCGTGCACGCGGTCGTTGATGAAGCGCGCGTCGCGCTCGTCCTCGTACTCGTGGTGCCACACCGTCCGGAGCAGCGACGCGAGCCCCGGCTTGCTGCCCGGGTCCTCGACCCCGCCCGCGAGCTCCCGGAAGACGGCGGACACCGACCGGAGCCCGCGCTCGCGGACGGCCTGGAGGAGCTCCGGCTTGCTCAGCGGGACGCCGGGCACGTAGTAGCTCGCCGCGGGGTCCTGCTCCGCCGCGCCGCCGCACGCCCACGCCACGATCTCCGAGACGAGCTGCTTGCAGGCGCCGCAGCCCATCCCCGCGCGCGTCGCGTCCATGATGGCCCGGGAGCTCCGCTTGCCGGAGCGCACGCACGCGACGATGCCCTCCTTGCTGACGCCGTTGCAGTTGCAGACCTGCATCTCGGGCGGCATCTCCTCGAGGGTCGCCTTCGTCGAGGGCGCGCCGAGGTCGAACAGCAGCGACAGCCGCTCGTCCGGGAGCGGGGTATTCTTGTCGAAGGCCTGCATCAGGTACGCGGCCTTGCTGACGTCGCCGAGGAGGATGCCGCCGAGCAGCCGCCCGTCGCGGATGATGAGCTTCTTGTACGTGCCCCTCTTCGGCTCGATGAACTGCACGATCTCGTCCCGATCGTCGGCCGGCTCGGTGATGCCCATCGAGGCGAGCTGGATGCCCATGACCTTCAGCTTCGTGGCGACCTTCGAGCCCGAGTAGGTCGCCTTCTCGTTGCGCTTCGTGATGTGGTCGGCCAGCACCTTGCCCTGCTCCCAGAGCGGCGCCACGAGCCCGTAGACGTGCCCGCGGTGCTGCGCGCACTCGCCGACGGCGTAGATCCTCGGGTCGTCGGGCGAGCGCATGTGGTTGTCCACCACGATCCCGCGCTCGACGGTGACGCCGGCGCGCAGCGCGAGGTCCACGTTCGGCCGGATGCCCGCCGAGATCACCACGAGATCGCAGTCGAGCACCTCGTCGTCGGCGAAGCGGAGCCCGGTCACGCGGTCGTCGCCGAGCACCTCTTTCGTGCTCCTGTTGAGGTGCACCGTCACGCCGAGCTGCTCGAGCGTGGTCCTGAGGATGGCGCCCGCCGTGGCGTCGAGCTGCTGCCCCATCAGGTGGCCGCTGATGTGGACCACGTGGACGTCGATCCCGAAGTTCTGCAGCCCGCGCGCCGCCTCGAGCCCGAGGAGCCCGCCGCCGATGACCGCGGCGCGCCGCTTCCCCTTCGCGTAGGCGGCGATCCGGTGGCAGTCGTCCAGGGTGCGGAACACGAACACGCCCGGCTTCTCGCGGCCGCCCTCGAGCCGCACCCCCTGGATCGGCGGGATGTAGGGCGAGCTGCCCGTCGCGATGATCAGGTTGTCGTACGACGCGACGATCTCGTGCTCGCCGGTGACCTGGCGCGAGTGCCGGTGGATGGCCCGCGCGCGCACGCCCGCGTGGAGCTGGATGCGATTCTCCCGGTACCAGGCGAGGGGGTTCAGGAAGATCTCGCTCGCGTCCTGGGAGCCGTTCAGCACCTCGGAGAGCAGGATACGGTTGTAGTTGCCATACGGCTCGTCGCCGAAGATGGTGATCTCGAACTGCTCTGCGCCGCCGCGCGCGAGGATCTCCTCGACGGTGCGGACGCCGGCCATCCCGTTGCCGATCACCACGAGCTTGCGCTTCTTCTGCATGGCTCAGATCTCCGCCAGGCCGATGTCGATCGTCGCGAGGCCGCGCACGCCCTCGGGCGCGCCCACGGACAGCTCCAGCGCGCTCTCGGGGTGGATGTCCTCGATGATGACGAGCGGCACGTGGATGGCGCCTCTGGCGCCGATCGGGAAGTAGCGCATCGGCTGGCCGTCGCGCTTGAGGAGCAGGTAGATGAGCTCGGACGTGGAGTTGCCCGCGCGCAGGTAGATGAGCTGCGCGCGCTTGTCTCGCGGGACGGTGTACCCGATCGCGGGACGAAGGGGGACCGGCTGCTCCAGGCCCTGCCCCTCGAACGCGTAGACACCCTGTATGAACCTCGGTGTTTCCAATGTGGCCTCCCGGGCGAATGGGCAGACGGGCGCGCTCCGCCGTCGGGTCGGCGCGCGCCGCGTGGGACGCGATGCAACTGCACGACAGTCCTACAACGCACCCAGTTTCGAGGGCACGTTGCCGGGCGACGCGATCCCGTGTAGGTCGAGTTTCCAAGGTGTTTCGAACGTCGTTGTCCTCTTCGTCCCGCCCTGGCAGCGCCGCAGAGCTCGTCGTGGTCGGGGCCGGCTCGGCGGGCGCCGTGATCGCGGCGCGCGTCACGGAGCGCGCGGATCGCGAGGTCCTGCTGCTCGAGGCGGGCCCGGACTACCCGGACCCGGCGGACCTGCCCGCCGACCTGCGGGACGGCACCCGCAACTCGTGGCTCGCGCACGACTGGGGCTACCGCCACCGGCCGACGCCCGGGCAGATCATGTTCCTCTTCCCGCGCGGCAAGGTGGTCGGCGGCTCGTCGGCCGTGAACACGTGCATCGCGCTCCGCGGCCAGCCGTACGACTACGACGAGTGGGCCGCGCTCGGCCTGCCCGAGTGGGGCTTCGACGCTTGCCTCCCCTATTTCAAGCGCCTCGAGGACGACCGCGACCTCGGCGAGCCCTGGCACGGCCAGGGCGGCCCGGTGCCGATCCGCCGCGCGCGGCGCGAGGAGCTCGTGCCGTGGCAGGCGGCGTTCGTCGACGGGTGCAAGGAGCTCGGCCACCCGGAGTGCGCGGACACGAACGATCCGCGCGCGCCCGGCGGCGTCGGGCCGCACGCGATGAACAAGATCGACGGCCAGCGCATGAGCGCGGCGCGCTGCTACCTGACCGCCGAGGTGCGCCGGCGGGAGAACCTGCGGCTCCGGCCGCGCACGACGGTGCGGCGGGTGCTTGTGCGGAACCGCCGGGTCGAGGGGGTCGAGATCGAGACCGACGGGCGCGTCGAGGTCGTCGCGACGCGGAAGGTGGTGCTGAGCGCGGGCGCGATCGCGACGCCCGGGATCCTCCTGCGCAGCGGGATCGGGCCGCGGGCAGAGCTCGCGCGCCTCGGGGTCACGCCCGTGTCCGACGTGCCCGCGGTGGGGGCGCGGCTGCTCGATCATCCGGGGGCGGCCATCGGCCTGTGGCCGCGCCGCCGCGGGCTGATCGACGTCCTGCGCCAGCCGCTCGTCCAGACGGTGCTCCGCTACACGTCGCGCGGCAGCCCGTACCCGAACGACATGCAGCTCCAGCCGGGCTCCTTCTTCCCGCTGCACCCGCGCTTCACGATCCCGGCGTTCGCCATCGCGTGCTGCATCGGCAAGCCGCGCGGCGTCGGCCGCATCGAGCACCTGAGCGCCGATCCCCACGCGCGGCCGCGCATCGTCTCGAACATGCTCGTCGACCGCGACGACCTGGCGCGCGCGGTCGACGCGATGCAGCTCGCGTACGAGGTCGCCCGCACCGCGCCGATGCGCGAGCTCGGCTGGTTTCTCTGGCCGACGGAGCGCACGCTGATGCGGCGCGAGGCGCTCGAGCGGTGGATCTACCGGAGCTGCGGCTCGGGCTACCACCCGTGCGGGACGGCCCCGATGGGGCCCGAGGGGGACCCGGCGGCGGCGGTCGACGGGCGCGGGCGCGTCCGCGGCGTCGAGGGGCTGATCGTCGCGGACGCGAGCATCATGCCGACCATCCCGAGCGTGAACACGAACCTGACCGCGCTGATGATCGGCGAGCGGTTCGGCGAGTGGCTCCGCGAAGGCGCTGTGTAGCCTGTCGTCCTCGGCCAGGTGACCATCGAGCTTGCGCGAGCGCGTCAGCTGCAGTTCGGCTACCGGAGGGTGGGATCATTTGAACATGAAGGCGGGAAGGCGGGAAGAAAATCGTCAATGATCTTCCCGCCTTCCCGCCTTCATGTTCAATTTTGAGCATTACCGACGCAGGACCCGGCGTCTCCCCTCCAGGAAGAGGAATCCCGGCGGCGCAGAGGACTCGGCGAGAATCGCAGAGAGCCTCTGTGCTCTCCTTGCCCTCTGTGCTCTCTGTGCCTCCGCGGCTCGGATCTCGGGCTTTGGAGCCGACCTGTGCTCCAGGCATCTCCAGAGGGCCCGGGGCTTGCTCTCTCCAGCGCAGGTGCGTTTCATGGCACCGGGAGGGGCTCATGCGGACTTCGAAGATGGGGAGAAACAGCTGTAGGTCAACTGGAGGGAGAGGCGTCGTCGCGGGGCTCGCCGGGCTTCTCGGGCTCGGCGTCTGTCTCGGCATCTCCAGCGCTTCCGCGGGCGACGCCATACAGGTCGTCTCGCCTCAGGCCTCGGCGCAAGGCCGCCTCGGGCCGCAGCGGGCCGCGATCACCACACAGCAGAGCGCCGCCGCCACCACCTACGTCGCGAATCCCGAGAGGAGGCGCTGGATCATCGCGGGTGCGTCCACGCTGGGCGGCTTCTGGACCGCGTCGGCCCTCTACGGCGCCGCCCTCTCGCTCGAGCGGCGGGAGGCCCGCCTCGTCCCCCAGTGCACCAAGTGCGCCTGCTCCCTCGTCCCGCAACGCGGCAGGATCGCGCCCAGCCCCACCTCGCTGCTCATCCCCGTGGCCGGCCCCTGGATCCACCTCGGCACGGGGCGGCACTCGGCGGCCGGCGCGGTCGGCCTCTCCGTCCTGGGCGCCGGTCAGGCCGTCGGTCTCGGGATGCTGCTCGGCGGCGTCGCCTTGCCGCGGCAGGTGCGCGTGCCGGTGCAGCGCGGCCGCGTGCTCCAGATGGGCGCAGCGCCGATCGTCACCGCCGACGGGCTCGGGCTCTCGATCTACGGCTCGATGTAGCCACGGCTCGATGGCGCCAGAGGGCCCGATCGCGGGACGCACCTCGCCGCGCCGGACTCGCGCCGCACAGGCGCGCGGGTCACGGCGCGGCGCCCAGGATCGCCCGCACGCGCAGCCGCTCCTCCGGCGTGAACGCGCGCGCGAGCAGCGCCTCCTCGGCGGCGCGCCGCGCTTCCGGATCGGCCTCGGTCGCCGCGATCGCCGCGCGCGCGTCGGCGAACGCGTCGAGGCGCTGCTGCCACGCCGCCCGCTGCCGGTCGAGCTCCGCGAGCCGGTCGGCGGCCTCGGGGCCCACGGTCGCGACCCGGTGCGCGTGCAGCTCCTCGTCCGAGGCGCCCGCGTCGCGGAGCGCCTGCTCCTCGGCCTGCTGGACGAGCGGGCGCACCGCCGCCTCCCGCGCCTCGCGGAGGTGCTCGGGCAGCGCCGCCTCGACCTCCGCGATCCGCGCGTCGCGCTCCTCGGGTGAGAGCGTCGCGTCCGCGAGGAGGCGGGACGTATCGATCGCCGCCTCCCCCTCCCGCTCCTCGTCGCCGAACAGCTGCGCCGCGACCTCCGCGCCGAGCTGCTCTCGCCGGATCTCGCGCAGCGCGGCGAGCCGCTCCGCCGGGTCGGCCGCCTGCGCGACGCGCGCCGCGCCGGCCGCCTCGCGGTAGCCGAGGTACCGGTCGAGCAGCGCGATCGCCTGCTCCGCCGCGCGGCCCGTGGCGCGCTCCCGGATCGCCGCCACGATGCGGGCCTTGATCGCCGCCGCCGGCTCCTCGCCGGTCGCGCTCAGGAAGTAGTCGAACAGCGAAAGGAGCTCGGGGCCGACGATCAGATCGCCGTTCGCGTCGACGAGCACCGCGCCGTCGACGTCGGTGCCGCGAAGCGAGGGCGCTGCGGCCCGCCGCGGCGCCACGGCGGGCGGCGCGACCGACAGCGCCTGCCGGAGGCGCGCGGGGGCCGGCGCCGTCGACAGCGCCGGCAGCGCTTCCGTCCGCCAGCGGCGCGCGGCCAGCCCGCTCGATCGGGCGCTCGGCGCGGACGGCCTGGGCCGCTCCCGCGAGGCGAGCTGCCCGGCGCCGAGCAGCGCGGCGAGCGCCATCGCCGCGAGGAGAATGTTCCTTCCACGACGCTCCATGAGGGCCCTCGCCGGCTCAGAGACCGACGTTCTTCAGGCGGCTCGCGTGCGCCCGGAACACGGATTTCGGGTTCGGGCCAGAGATGTTGATGAACCCGAAGAGCTGATTCACCTCGTCGAGGTGGTTCATCCCGTAGTCGTCGCGGACCACCTCTCCCAGGTGGGAGCTGCACCTGCCCACCATCCCGTCGTTCGACTCCGAGTACAGCTTGGAGATGAGCCCGAGCGACAGGTCGGTCGGATCGAGGAGGCTCGTGACGATCCCCGTCCCGGACCACGAGAAGAAGCGCACGCCGTTCTCCTCGGCGGGGCCCTCGCCGCACCGGCCGTCGGGCAGCCCGGCCGGATAAAGCGCGTTGAACTCGCGCATCCCCTCCGCGGAGAGCGACCTCACGGCGGCGATCGAGTCCTGCGGCGTCGAGCGCCCGGTGAGCAGGCTGAGCACCGAGCCGAGGCTGTTGGCGAGGAACGAGAGCGCCCCCTGGGCGAGCCCGCCGTCGCGCAGGTTCTCCTGGAGATAGCTGGCGAGCTCGGCCCCCTGGTGCGGCGCCCCGATCGTGGTCACCGAGGCGACGAGATCCGGCCGCACCGCGGCGACATACCGGACGTCGAGCCCTCCATGGCTGTGCCCGATCAGGTTCACCTTCCCGCTCCCGGTGCGCGCGGCGATATCCTCGACCTGCGCGAGCAGCGCCTCCCCGCGCGCCTCGGTGCTGTCGAACTGCGGCACCGCGGTGGCATACACCTCCGCCCCGCCGGAGCGCAGCGTCGAGGCGACCCCACCGAAGTAGTCGACCACACCGAACATCGCCTTGAAGCCGGCCATCCCGTGACAGAGCACGATCGGATACTGCGTCTTTGCATAGCTCTTCAACGCCAGCGCCGCCTCGCCGACCTCGGCGCGCTCCGCGTCAATCGCCTCATCCATCGACGCGACGCATCCTTGCGAGAGCAGCACAACGGCAGCTCCCGCCGTACAGCGCAATGCGTCAATCCACATTCGGCACCCAACCCCTCGTTTTCTCTCGACTCTCTGCTGATTTCGAGCAGGTGTGACGGTGGTAGGTAGTACAGCGCGCGTGTTGGAGGAATGAGCTCGTCTGATCACCTGTCACCTCTGATAGAGTATTTTTTTAATTCGAATCAAGAAGAACTCACAGGCTTTCAGCGCAACAAGCACCTCGCTCATCCTGGACAATCGGCAGGCCGGTGACCTCCCTCGCAGGGCTCACGTTGGTCCAGGCGGCGCGACAGGCCATCAGCGCGGCGGCGTCAAACCGTCCCTGTCGCGCCGAGTCGCCCGGGAAGCGGCTGCGCACGGGCGGGCGAGGCGGAGGCGGCATGCACCCCTCGGGCCGGCCAGCTCGCTGCGGCGCCCAGGACTACGTCGCTGCGGCGCCCAGGACGATGCGCGCGTTCTCCGGCACCGCGGTCAGGAACCGCTCGCGCCGCCGTGGGTCTGCGATCCGCCGGGCCCGCGCGAGCAGGCTCTCCCTGGCCTCGGCGAGCACGGCGGCCGCCTCGCCGTGGGCGCCGGACGCCGCGAGCGCCTCGGCGTACGCGAGCCGCACGAGCGACTCGCCCTCTTCCAGGGAGCCGAGCGCCGCGAGCTCGCCGAACGCCTCCCGCGCCGCGTCGAGCGCCGCCGCGACCTTTCCGCCGGCGAGCAGCGCGCGCGCGCGCACCGCCACGGCGGGCGCGCGCAGCCGCGGGGCCACGTGCAGCGCCGCCTCGGCGGCGCTCGCCTCCCGCTCGGCCGTCGCGGCGTCGCCCGAGAGCAGCGCGATCTTCGCGAGGTAGGTCCGCGCCACGCCCTCCATGCGGAGGTCGCCCCGCAGCTGGAACGCCTCCACCGCGCGCCGCTCGACGAAGAGCGCCTCATCGAGCCTGCCGAGCTGCCCGAGCACGTGGCCGAGGTTGTGCAACGCCACGGTGGCGAGCTCGCGCAGCCCCATCCGATCGGCGGCCTCCTGGGCGGCGCGCAGGACGGACTCGGCCGCCCCGAGCTCGCCGAGCTCCGCGTAGATGAAGCCGAGGTTCGCGCCGATCACGCACGCGCTGCGCCTGTCCCCGGCCTGCTCGAAGGCCGCGAGCGCCGCCTCCAGGCCCTCGAGGCACGCCTCGGGGTCGCCGCCGGCCGAGGCGCGGATCGCGCGGAGCTGCTGCGCCATCGCGACGAGCTCGGCGTCCGGCGGCGGGAGCGCGCGGAGGTCCTCGTCGATGCGCGCGAGCAGGGCGTCGGCCTCGGCGTAGCGGCCGCCGAAGACGAGCTGCGCGCCGCACTCGCAGAAGCACGCGATCCGCGCGCGCCGCAGCGCGGCCGCGCCGGAGGGCGGCGACGCGGAGGGCGGCGACGCGAGCGCGCTGGGGGGCGGCGAGGCGAGCGCGCTGGAGGGCGGCGACGCGGCCGGATTGCTCGCCACGGACAGCCCCTCGGCGACGGCGGCCCACCCCGCCACGCGGTCGACGGCGCCGAGCTTCCCCGCCGCGGCGGCGATCTGGGTGACGGCCCGGAACCACCCGGGGGAGCCGGCGGGGAGCAGCTCGGCCGCGGACGCGCCCAGCGCCTCGGCGGCGGCGAGGTCGCCCTCCCAGACCTTGACCTCCGCCGCGACAAGCCGGAGCGCGCCGAGGTCCTCGCCCTCGGCGCCGCACGCCTCGCCCCAGTTGGCGCGCTCGAGCGCGGCGCGCAGGTCGTTCGCCTCGAGCGACTGCTCGGCCGCGCGCCGGTACCAGCGCACCGCGCGGCCGGGCTCTCCGCCCCGGCGGAAGTGCTCGGCCACGACCCTCGGATCCGCGGAGGCGCCCCGCTCGATCCACGCGCCCGCGAGCCGGTGGCCGAGCGCGCGATCGGGCTCCGTCAGCATGGCGTAGGCGGCCTCACGGACGAGCGTGTGGCGGAAGACGTAGTCGGCGGCGTCGGTGAGGCTCCCCGACCCGGAGGCCGGCGCGACGAGCTCGCGGTCGGCGAGCGCCCTGAGCCAGGCCTCCACGTCGGCGAGGTGCCCCTCGCCGCCGAGCAGCGCCGCGACGCCGCGCTTCGAGAAGCGATCGCCGAAGATGCTGGCCGCCCGGAGCACGCGCTTGCCCTCGTTGCCCTCGGCGTCGAGCCGCGCCTCGACCGTGCCGAGCACCGAGTCGGGCAGGAGCTCGCCCTTGCCGCTCGCGACCGCCCGGATGAGCTCTTCCAGGTAGAACGGGTTGCCGCCGGCGCGCTCGACGAGGTGCGCCACCACGCCCTCGGCCACGGACGCGCCGAGCGCGGCGCGCACGAGCTCCGCGCTCGCGCGGCGCGCCAGCGGGCCGAGCTTGATCGTCTGCACCTCGCGCTCGGCCCACAGGCTCGGGAACTGCCGGTGGACGTCGGGGCGCGCGAGCGCGAGCAGCATGAGCGGCAGCTCGCGGAGGTTCCGGAGGGTCGCGTCGAGCAGGCGCACGGTGGCGGCGTCGCCCCAGTGCAGGTCCTCCAGCGCGACGAGCACCGGGCGCGCGGCGCACTCGGCCGCGAGCCAGTCCTCCCACGCGGCCCCCACGCCGTCGCTCACGCCGGCCGCGCTCTGACGCGCGACGCGCAGCAACCGGGCGTGCTCCGGCGACGGCGCGCCGGCGATCTCGCCGAGGAACGCCGCCGCGCGCTCGAGCGTCGGGCCGCCGAGGTGGCGCCCGAGCCGCTGCTTCAGCTTGCGGTGCCGCGCCGACGCCGGGTCGCGCGCGCGGAGACCGGCGGCCCGGCAGAGCACGTCGGCGACCATGCCGAACGGCGAGCCGGGGGAGCCCGAGTCGGCGCGGCCCCAGAGGATCTCGACCGGCTCGTCGCGCTGCCGCAGGGCGGCGAAGAGCTCCAGGCGGAGCCGGGATTTGCCGGCGCCGGGCGGCCCGAGGACGAGCACGGCGCTCGCGAGCGACTCGGAGATGCAGCCGGAGAGCACGCCGTGGAGCATGGAGAGCTCGCGGGCGCGGCCGACGCAGGGCGTGCGCTTCCCGAGCAGCGCGGGGGCGATCTCGTCGACGGCGCGCTCGCCGGAGAGGACGAGCGGCTCGCCCGGTGCCGAGGGGGCGGGGGTCGTCGAGTGGACCCCGCGCGCGACGACGAAGCGCGGCCCGAGCATGTCGGCGGTCGCGCTGTCGAGGCGCACGGCGCCGGTGGGCGCGGCGCGGAGCTCGGCGAGGCCGCGGTCGATGGCGTCGCCCTCGGCGAGGCCCGCGGAGAAGACGCCCCGCCCCGTGATGACGCAGAGCGGTGCGTCGGGCAGCTCGGCGCGGAGGGCGAGCGCGCACTGGGCGGCGCGCTCGGCGCGATCCACCGCGCTGCCGGGGCCTGACATCATGACGAGGTCGACGCCCGGGACGAGCTGCGTGAGCCGGCCGCCGTGGAGGTCGACGAGCGCGCGGAGCTCGGCGGCGCGCGAGGTGGACGCGGGCGGCGGCGAGCTGGTCGACGCGGGCGGCGGCGAGCCGGCCGAGCGGGGCGGCGGCGAGCCCGGGACCTCCGCGGCCAGCCGCGGCGCCAGGGCCGCGCCGTGGTCGGCCTCGCCGAGGAAGATGAGGCTCACGACGCGCTGCTCGTCCAGCGTGAGGGCGACGCGCTCGCGCGGGCCGGGGCCGCGGGCCGGCGCGCTCCCCCCCGCGAGCGTCGACGCGCCGGGCGGCTCGCTCCCCGAGAGCGTCGGCGCGTCGGGCGGCGCGGTCCACGCGCCATCCATCGCGACGATCCGGTCGAGCTCCGCCGCGACCTCGGCGCCGTCGCGCGGGCGATCGCCGGGCAGCCTGGACAGCATGCGCGCGACGAGCTCGTCGAGCGGCGCGGGCGCGTCCGCGCGCAGATCGCGGAGGCGGGGCGGATCCAGGAGGAGCATCTTGCTGAGCGCGGCCATCGGGCTCGCGCCTGCGAAGGCGGGCTGGCCGGTGAGGCACTCGAACAGGACGCACCCGAGGGAGAACACGTCGCTGCGCGGATCGGGCGCGCCCCTGGCCTCGACCTGCTCCGGGGCCATGTACCCGGGCGTGCCGAGGACGCCGCCGGTGACGGTCACGCGCCCCGCGTCGGCGCTGGGCCGCGCGATGCCGAAGTCGACGAGCTTGACCCGCCCGGCGTCGCCCCCGGGGAGGAAGAGGTTGCTCGGCTTGATGTCGCGGTGGACGATACCGCGCGCGTGCGCGAACGCGAGGGCGTCGGCGGCCCGACGCACGAGCGAGAGCCCCTCGCTCGCGGGCAGGAAGCGGCGGGTGAGGCGCGCGGCGAGGTCCTCGCCGTCGAGCCATTCCATGGCGAGGTAGCGGTCGCCTTCCGGCGTGCTGCCGTGCGCGATGTAGCGCACGATGCCCGGATGGACGAGGGCGGCGAGGAGGGCGGCCTCCCGCTCGAACCGCTCGACCTGGATCGCGCTCCTCAGGCGGACGATCTTGAGGGCGACCGAAGCGCCGCCGAGGCGGTCGTGCGCCTTGTAGACGGTGCCCATCCCGCCCGCGGCGGCCTCTCCTTCGATGACGAAGCGCCCCGCGATGATCTCCGCGTGGCCCACGTCAGCGCAGGAACGCGGTGACCGAGCCCGGGTGCGGCATCTTCTCGACGATGAGCTTGCCCGAGCGGCCGCGGACCTTGCCGCGGCAGTTCGGGAAGCTGCCGTCGCCCCTCGGCGTGTCGCACAGGCTGTCGCACGAGCCGGCGACCTCGATCGCGCATGTCTCGAGCGACGGCCCGCAGACGCGGGGGATGGCGGAGGCCTCCGGCGGAAGGCATGCGTGGTAGCGGGGCACCTCCGCGAAGATGTCGCCGTAGTACGTCGCCTCCCGCCTGGGGTACGCGGAGCGCTCGACCTTGTCGGCGCGGAGCTCCGCGCGATCGCCGCGGAGGGAGAGGCTCACCTTCTGTCCGAGGTAGTTGACGCGGGCGAGGACGCAGCCGCTGACCCAGGTCCGGCACGCGCCGTCGCAGGAGCCGCCCTCCTGGCCCCAGCCCGGCGCGAGGCCGAGCTCTCCCGGGAAGGAGAGCTCGTCGTCGTCGAGCGCGACGGTGAGGCGCTCGCCTGCTGGCAGCGCGCAGCTCGCGATGTACCGCAGCACGGTGCGTGCGGACGGGTCGCGGAGCGCCTCGGCCGTGAGCGGGTTGTCCGAGAGCGCCTGGCCCGTGAGCGCGTTCGACGTCAGCGCGTTCGATGTCAGCGCCTCGGTCGTGAGCGCGTTCGACGTCAGCGCGTTCGACGTCAGCGCGTTGTGCGACCGGACGGGCTGGGACGCGGCGTCGTCCGCGGCCTCGGCCTCCGGGTCGAGCGGGGCCGCGCATGCGCCTGTGAACAGCGCGGCGACGGCCAGGACAAGTGAAGCCAGCTTCGGCGAATGCTCCATGGTGAATGCCCCCCTGGGATGCCCATGAGCTCGTCGCCCGTGAGCTCCCGAAACGACCGGCGCCGCGACGCGGGCCACGGGTGCTCGCATCGAACGCCGGTACGTAGATCTTGTTTCAGTGCACGAGCCGCGAAGAAGCCAACAAGGCCGGAGCGGCCGATGTCGGTCATCTCCGCTACAGCAACGCATGGAAAGATGTCATTGATGAATCGCGCGGCAAAGACCGACGCGCACGCAATATGCTCTTTTTTTGTGTCGCGGCGCGATCGCTCTGTCGGCGCTGTCGGCGCGAGACTCCCGCTCTGTCCACGGTATCAAGAACAGCGATGCTGGTACCGGGGACGGAGGCGCGAGGGGCGACGTAGCCGCGATGAGCGGCGCGGCGGCGTCCTGTCGCTGACAGCCACCCTCCTGCCGGGCGGCGTACGGGGGTGTTCGCCGCGCTGGCGTCGTCGGGGGTCGATAGCGGCTCTCTGCCGGCCCGGGGGGTCGGCCGGGAGGGCCGCGCGGTCGGCCCGCCGGGTTGCGGGGTCGGTCGGGAGGGCCGCGCTGAGCTCGTCCGGGCCGGGGCGCGCGCTGCTCTCTGCGGCGTTTGCCCGATGGAGGGGCGGTGGGGACGAACGGCGGCTGGACGGACTGCTCGGCGCGGTGCGTCGCTGCGCCCTTGACGCCGCTGCGCCTTGATCATTACATGCCGCAGACCATGAAGGGCCATGCGCGCAATCTGATGACCGAGCGCGTGATCGCTCTGGAGCAGGGCACGCCGGTCACCGACATGCTGCAGCTGTTCGCGAAGCATCACCTGAGCGGCGCGCCGGTCATCGACGAGGGCCACCGCATCGTCGGGTTCGTCAGCGAGACGGATCTCCTGGGCGTGCTTCTGCGCAAGGAGTACGAGGGCATGACGGCCGCGGACGTGATGAGCACCCCGCCCATCTGCGTGGACGAGTTCATGCCCACCGACGAGGTGATGACCCTGCTGCGCGAGAACCGGATCCACCATCTGCCGGTCGTGCGCGAGGGGCGGCTCGTCGGGATCATCACGCCACAGGACATCCTGCGCTACCTCGTGGAGCGGGTGCTGCCGCTCCCGCCGGCCTCCGCCTGACGCTGGGCGCGTTGCCGGAGCCGCCGCGGACCCCAGAGCCTGGGTCAACATCTCCGGCGACGCGCATCCCCAGGCGACGACCTCGCCAGCGAGTTGCGCGAGCTTCGGGCCTTGTGGCAGGTCGAAGAGTCGCGCGACCTCTCGCGGACGCCGCTTCTTCAGGCTCAAGAGCTCCAGCGATGTGCCGCGAATGCGCTCAAGTGTGCTCCTCTCGCGTCGAGAGAGCCGTCGGAGCATGGGTGCGAAGGCTTCGATGTCTTCGGGAGCGATGGCGACGATGTGCTGGCCCTCGAGCGCCGCGCTGTGCGTCTCGATCATCAGCTTGATCTCGCGGCCAGCCTTCCGGCTCTCCAGGAGGGCGCCGACGATCATGTCGGCGAGCCTCGCCTGATGTGCCGGGTGCAGGTGTAGCTCGGGCTGCTCGATCGCGAGCATGGTTGTCGGCACGTCTCCAGCGCCCTGTCCCCGAAAGCAGGCAGACCAGAGCGTCGCGGTGAGCGGCAGGATCTCGGAGTAGCCGAACCCCGCATCCACAAGGTTGACGAAGCGGTCGGCGCCGCTCTCCTTGATGAGGATCTCGGCGTGGAGGCGCTCGGTGCGCACCATGGAGGTAAGACCGGCGGAACGCGGCGAAGCTCCTCTCCTCCTCGGAGGAGAGCGACATGAGGAACATCGGGAGGTTCTGACCCTGTGGATCGATCTCCTGCACCGCGAGCTGAAGGTGACGATGCTCCCGCAAGGCCACGGAGCATCCGGGGCGCTACGCGTGGGTCCAGGGGAGCCAGCCGTGCGGGTTCCGCTACTTGGTACGGGGTGCCTGGTGGTTGGTCCCGGGCGGAGCTGCCGCTCGTCGTCACCAGCGAGCTCGACCACAAGCCGCCGCGCCCCGTTGGCGACCCGCCGGCAGCACGAAATGGACGCGCACGCCATCGAAGGGAAGACGCGGCGAGCCGCTGAGGCTCACCAGGAGCCCGCCCTGCCAACGGTGAGACACACGTAGTGTCATTTTGGAGGCCCTCCTGTAAACGGCGGGACACACGTAGTGTCATTTTGGAGACCCTCGTGTAAACGACGGGACACACGTAGTGTCATTTTGGAGGCCCTCCTGCCTACGGCAGAGCACGCGCCGCGCTCCGCCGCACGGAGGCGCATCGATCCCCCATGCCAGGGTCGTCCGTCGGTGAGCCGCTCAGCACATTTTGACCGTACGCAGCGGTCTGTCTGCTAGTACGCCGGCAGTGGTGGGGGATCGCACCGACGTCATCGACTTCCGGATCGAGCGAGAACGGCACGAGCAGTTCTTCGCGCGCGAGGACGTGCTCGCGGAGATCGACCGGCAGATGCTGGGCGGTGGAGCGGCGCGGAGATGGCTGCTCATCACGGGCGGGCCCGGCATGGGCAAGAGCGCGCTCCTGGCGCGCTGGCTCGATCGCCAGGAGCGTCTCGGCAAAAAGGCCCCTCATCATTTCCTGCGCCGCGGGGTCTCCGACTGGGATCGGCCGGAGGTGGTCGCGCAGTCGTTGTCAGCCCAGATCGAGGCGATGCACCCGGCGCAGGCCGACTCCAGGGCCCGACCGGAGGGGCGTCTGCTCGGGCTGCTCGACAGGGTGTCGCGCGAGGTGCTGGCGCCGACGGGGACGCGGCTCGCGGTGGTCGTAGACGGCCTCGACGAGGCCATGACCGAGGCGATCGACATGAACCCGTTGCCTCGGTTCCTGCCGCACACGCTGCCTCCCGGCGTCTTTGTCCTCTGCGCGTCTCGCCCGACGTATCCGCACCTCGACTGGCTCGAGGCACGCGATCATCTCCGGCGCATCGACCTCGATGCACCCGTCTGGTCTGCGTCCAACGCGGAAGCGTGCAGCGCGTTCTGGGCCTACCACGGGCCGCGCTTCATCCCACCGCTCGGGCCAGAGCTCACCGGGGACGCGGTCGCGTCAGCTCAGGGGAACTTCCTGCACGCCGTGAAGCTCCGCGAGTGGCTGGCCGAGCAGCCAGTCGGGGCGCGGCGGGCGTGGCATCTCCCCAAAGGACTCAAAGGGTTTCTGGGGCGGATCTGGGAAGAGCTCCGCCGGCTCCCGCGGGAGCAGTTCGATGTCGTGGTCGCTGGCCTGGGCCTGCTGGCCGCAGCGCGGGAAGCGCTCCCGCTCACGTCGCTGGAGGAGGCCGCGGGGTGGACAGGCATCGACCCGAAAGAGAGCTTTCTGACTGCCGCGCGCCCGTTCCTCCACGAAGAGCTGGAATCGTGGAGCGCTGAGCCTTCCTACCGCACCTACCACGAATCCTTCCGCGACTACATCGCCGGGAAGCTGGGGCCGAGGGCCATGCGAGAGCATCATGCACGTCTGCTGGAGACAGTCGCTCGCTGGCCGCAGCAAAGAGGCGGCGCGCCCGGCACCCGTCGCTATGCGCTGCGACACGCGATCGAGCACGCCATCGCGGCGGACCGTCGCGACAAGGTGGAGGCGCTGTGTCGCGACGTCGGCTTTCTCGTTGCGAAGTCCCGAGAGCACGGGGCCCTCGCGGTCGAAGAGGACCTGCGGCACGCGGCCTCGATGGTCGGGGATCACGAGATCGATACGCTGTACCGAGCGATCCGAGCGGAATCGCACTGGCTGCGCGAGGCGCCGGAGGCGCTGCCCGGCCTCCTCTACAACCGCCTGAGGAGCAGCGGTTGGTCCCAGGAGCAGATCGAGCACCAGCTACGTTTCGCGGGGCAGCTCCCCGCGCTGCGGCTCCGGCATCCGGTACGGATGGCCGAGGCCGTGGAGCGCACGTTCGTCGGGCATGCCGACGGAGTGACGGCCTGCGCGGTGACACCGGACGGCCGGCGAGTGCTGTCCGCATCCGAGGACAGGACGCTCAAGCTCTGGGATCTCATGACAGGCCGGGACCTGCTCTCGCTGGTCGGGCATGAGCATGTCGTGACGACGTGCGCCGTGGCGCCCGATGGCAAGCGGGCCGTCTCCGGATCGTACCGGGCGCTGAAGGTCTGGGATCTCGTGACAGGCAAGGAGCTGCTCACCCTGACCGGCCATTCCGCCTGGGTGAGAGCGTGCGCGGTGACGCCGAACGGGCGGCGCGCCGTCTCCGCCTCCGAGGACAGGACGCTCAAGGTGTGGGACCTCGACAGCGGCACCGAGCTCGCCACGCTCGCGGGCCACATGGAGGGCGTCCGCGCCTGCGCCGTGATGCCGGACGGACGACGCGTCGTCTCCGCCTCCGAGGACGGCACCCTCAAGCTATGGGACATGACGACCGGCGCCGAGCTCGCCACGCTCTCCGGACACGACAGCGCGATCTGGGCCTGCGCGGTGACGCCGGACGGCGCGCGGATCGTCTCCGGGGCGGAAGACAGGACGCTCAGGGTGTGGGATGCCGCGACCGGCCACGTGGTCGTCGTCCTCTCAGGCCATGACGCCGGCGTCAACGCGTGCGCCATGACACCTGATGGCCAGTGCGTTGTCTCGGCATCCGAAGACAGAACGCTCCGGCTATGGGATCTCACCACAGGCCGAGAGCTCACCGTCCTCACGGGGCACGCGAGCTGGGTGAGCGCGTGTGCCATCACCCCCGACGGCCGGCGCCTGGTCGCCGCATACCTCGACCGGCTCCTCAAGGTTTGGGATCTCACGGTCGCCATGCAAGCGTCGCGTCCTGCCGGCCACGAGAGCTGGATCTGGGCGTGCGCCGCCACGCCGGAGGGGCAACGCATGGTCACCGCGTCCGACGACAGGACGCTGAGGGTCTGGGATGCGGAGACCGGGAGCGAGCTGTTGCGCCTCACCGGACATACTGACGCCGCGACATCTTGCGCCATCACACGCGACGCGCAGCGGATCCTCTCGATGTCGCGGGACCGGATGCTGCGGGCCTGGGACGTCTCGACGGGGGCAGCGTCCCCCGCGCATCGGCTCGGGCACGGCGGCTGGATGCTGGCGTGCGTCGCCGACGAGGATCGCGACCTCGTGCTCGTGAGTGGCCTGGCGGCCCTCGAGCTCGTGGATGTCGCGTCGGGAAGAACGGTCGGCGTGCTCGCGGGGCACAGCGCTCCGGTCGTGGCCTGCGCGGCGACGCCGGACGGCAAGCGCGCCATCTCCGCGTCGCTCGACAGGACATTGAAGATCTGGGATCTTGCGACGCGCAGCGAGCTCGCCACCCTGAGGGGCCACACCGGCGAGGTCGTCGCGTGCGCGGTGACGCCTGACGGTGCGCGTGTCCTCTCTGCATCCTTCGATATGACGCTAATCTTGTGGGATATCGCGGAACGCCGCGAGGTCCTCCGCTTGAGGGGGCATACCGACCGGGTCTGGGCCTGCGCGGTGCTGCCGGACGGCAAGCGCGCCGTCTCTGCGTCGCTCGACAAGAGCCTGAGGCTCTGGGACCTCACGACCGGAGCGTGTGTGGGCACGACCTACGGTGGCAATGCGTTTCTGTGCGTGACCGCCGCGAGAGACCTGCTGTTCGCAGGCGACAAGAATGGAAACTTGTGGACACTGGAGGTCTCCGCGCGGGAGCCTGCCGAGCGTTCATCGGCTCCGGTCAAGCTGTTCTGCAGCTGTGCGCCCGAAGACGAGCCCCTGCTCGACGCGCTGGAGAAGCATCTTTCCATCCTGCAGCGGCAGGGCAGCATCATGAGCTGGTGCAGCCGTCTCGTCTCCCCCGGTCAGGAGATCGCCGCGGAGGTGCAGCGCCAGATGGATGCAGCCGAGATCGTCCTCCTGCTGCTGAGCCCCGCCCTGTTTGCCTCGGAGTTGCGCCACCGCGAGGTCGTGGCAGCGCTCGAGCGGCAGCGTACCGGGCGCGCGCACGTCCTCCCGATCCTCATCCGGCCTGTGGACCTGTACGGCTCACCGCTTCTCGATCTGCAGATTTACCCTTGCGACCACCGAGCGGTGACGCAGTGGGCGAACCAGGACGAGGCGTGGCTCGACGTCGTGCAGGGCATCCGTGCCGCCGCCGGGGCGGTGCAGGCCCGCAGGACGAAGGACATCTGACCTCACGGGACGCTGCAGGCGCCGAACGGGCTCGCTGCCCTGGAGGCGCTCTTGCGCTATCTTGTGGCCACGCACGCGCGCTTCAGCGTGCGGAAGATCGGGCGGCTCTTGGAGAAGGCGGCGGGCCCGCGGGCCCAGGAGGCCATCGTGACGACGCTGGACGAGATCGAACGCAGGGGCGAGCGCAGGGGGCGCGCTCAGGGGCGCGCTCAGGGGCGCGCTCAGACCCTCCTGGAGCTGCTCACGGCCCGGTTCGGCGCCGTGTCGGCCGAGGTGAGCGCCGGGATCCTGGCCGCGGACGAGGCGGCGCTCGTCGCATGGACGACGCGGGTGCTCACCGCCCGGACGCCGGAGGACGTCCTCGTCGAGGATGACAAGCGCCCCGCCCCGGCGCGGCGCCCTGCGGCACGCAAGCGTGCTCGGCGGATCTGACCTGAGCAACGCCGCCACCGCCCGACCGGAGGCGGCCACCCGCTCGGCCGGCGGTGAAGCGCCGGTGAACGCGCCTACCGCCGCTCGAACTGGTACCGCGCCCGCTCGGCGCCCTCGATCTCGACAACGATGCGCTTCGGGCCGAGCCGCACGACGGCATGCGCGGCGGCGGGGCGGCCCGGCGCGTCGTCGTCGAGGTTCTCGATCAGGCTCTGGAGCGTCACGTACGGGATACCGCGGATCACGTCGAGGTGGTTCCAGTGCAGGTGGCCGTTGAAGACGGCGAGGACGCCGTGCTCCTCGAAGAGCTTCCGCATCGCCCGTCGCTCGCGCACGAGGCAGATGTGCGGGCTCCCCTCGAACCAGCGGTTGCCCCGGAGGTCCTGATCGGCCGCGCTGTGGTGCATCAGCACGACCTTGGGCAGCGAGGACGCCGCGAGGTCCTCGGCGAGCCAGGCGAGCTGCTCGGACCCCACCGACACATCGTGATCCTTGCGCTCGCGCGTGTGCAGGACCGTGAAGTGGAACCCGCCGCGGTCGAACGCGTAGTGGAGCCGGGTCACCTCGGGCCTGCCCCAGGCGGACAGCAGATCGGCCTCGCTCAGGTGGACGACGTCGTGGTTGCCGGCGACGTGGAAGAGCTCGGCCCGCACGCCGCGGAGCGCGGCGATGCACTCGCCGTAGCGCGCCCGATCGGCCTCGGGCCCCTCGTCCTCGATGTCGTCGCCCAGGTTCACGACGAGCTCGGGCCGCGTGACCTCGTTCATCCGCTCCACGAAGGCGCGCGTGAGCGCGGGCGCATCGCCCGTGAGCTTGCGCAGCTTGCCCCCGAACGACGCCTGCGGGCCGAAGTGCAGGTCCGAGACGAGCGCGACGACGAGCTCCATGCGCGGCTCGCCGCTCAGCTCGACTTCGCGCCGGAGCCCGGCGACGCCTTGGAGCCGCCCAGGCACGCGGGAGAGCGGAAATCCGCGCCGCCCTGTCGCTCCCACTCGTCCGGCGTCATCGCGCGGATCGTCAGGGCGTGCAGCCCGGCGCCGAACTCCTCGCGCACGACGTCGTTGACGCGCCGGTGGCGCTCGAGGGGGCTCATGCCCCGGAACGCCTCGCTCACCACGAGCACCTTGAAGTGGGTCTCCGAGCCCGCCGGCACGCTGTGCATGCGGCTCTCGTTCTCCACCTCGAGGTGCGCGGGATCGAGCGCGCGAGCGAGCTTGCTCTGGATCGACTCCTGCCTGGTCGCTGTCGTCATGGCCGCGCGAAGCTTAGCCTCGGCCGCCCCACCGGTCACCGGGTGAGCGCGTCGCCGGGAAGGCGGAGGCGCGTCCGCCCGCCGGGGCCCAGGCGGAGCGCGGTCCGCCGGGCCCGAGCGGCGATCGCTCCGCGGCCGCCGGGGCGCGGCGCCGTCCCCGCAGAACGCCCGCGGGTGCCCGCGGGGCCCTCGATGCCCGCGGGTGCCCGCGGGGCCCTCGATGGTGCCTGCAACGGCCCCTGGCGGCGCCGCGGGGCGCCTGGCGGTGCCTGCGGGGGCCCTCTGCGGGCCACGGGCGCGGCCGTTCGCGGACGAAGGGATTGCCCGGCGCCACGCCAACGGATAAACCGCGCGGCATGGCATCCCCGATCGTTGCGCGGCTCGCGCTCGTCCTCGTCGCCGGGCTCTCCGGCGCTTCCGGCTGCGGCGACGACGGGACGCCGAGCGCCCCCGGCCCGACCGGAACGCCCCAGATCGAGATCGTGAGCCCGAAGGACGGCGCATGCGTCGCGATCGGGGAGCGCTCGACCGCCTCTTCCGACGACGGGCCGACGATTCCGATCCGCGTCACGGTCTCGGAGCTCCTCCTCCGCCCTCCCGGCACTTGCTTGACGTACCGGCAGTGCGGGCACCTGGAGCTCAGCGTCAACGGCGAGGAGAACAACGCCGCGGCCGGCCGTGTGATCGACGTGCGTCTCGACAAGCTCGATCCCGAGGAACGCTACGGCGAGCTCGCGATCACCCTCACCGCCGTGAGCGACACGGGCGAACCGCTCCTCGGCGGCGAGGGCAAGCAGGAGCCGCTCACCCGGAGCCTGTCGCTGACCATCGCGGAGTCGTGTGAAGACGGCAGCGGCGAGGGCGGCTCGGGCGGCGAAGGTGGTTCCGGCGGCTCGGGCGGCGAAGGCGGCTCCGGCGGCGAAAACGGCTCCGGCGGCGAAGGTGGTTCCGGCGGCTCGGGTGGCCAAGACGGCTCCGGCGGCGAAGGCGGCGCCGACGGCACAGGTGGCTCGGCTGGCGCAGGTGGCTCAGGCGGCGGCTGAAGCGAACGCTCGGAGACCTGTCACTTCGCCTGCGGATCGGCGCGCGGCAGGCCTCGCTCATCGAACAGCAGAGCGATGTCGACGTGGAACTGAGCTCTGCGGGAGGACGGCGGCGCCCGGTGTGAGCTCGGCGGCGGCGTGGGGTGACCGCCGCAGGACTCACCTTCCTGCGCGCCCGGCGCGAGCGTCTCTCGCTGAGGCGATGCCGCTCCCGGCTGCGATCCCAGAGTCTCCGGCCGCGGGTGCCCCGCCCCCCGCTGCGACGCCGGCGCCGGCATCTCCCGCCGAGGAGGCGCCCCCGCAGGCTGCGTCTCCCGCCGCGAGCTCGGCGCTGCCGCTTGCGAGCCCGCCACCGGCGTGTCCCGCCGGGGGGGCGCCCCGGCAGGCTGCCGCGAGCTCGGCGCCGCCGGCTGCGACAGCGGCGCCGGCGTGTCTCGCCGCGCGTACGCCGCGGCCGGCTGTACCTCTCGCCGCGGGTACACCGCAGCCGGCTGCGACAGCGGCGCCGGCGTGTCCCGCCGCGCATACGCGGCGGCCGGCTGCGTCGCCCCCCGCGAATACATCGCGGCCTCCTGCGAGCCCGCCACCGGCGTGTCCCGCCGCGGGTACCCTCCCGGCAGCGGCGCCTCCCGCCGCGCGTACCCACCCGCCGGCTGCGAACCCGGCAGCGGCGTCTCCCGCCGCGCGTACCCACCCGCCGGCTGCGAGCCCGGCAGCGGCGTCTCCCGCCGCGCGTACGTGCCCCCTCTGGCCGCGGGGGGCACCGACCCCTCCAGGCGCGCAACCACCACGCCGGCCGGCGCCGGCGGCGACGAGGGCACCTCACGGCGCCCGCGCGAAGAGGACGGCGCCAGCGTCATGACGCCCAGACGCTCCGAGCGCGGCGCAGCCGGATCGAGCGGCCGGTACGCCGCCTCCCCGGACGCCCCGGCACCCGAGCGCTCCGGTCGGTGCGCGGCCACGGCAGCCGCCACGCGCTCGCGGGACGCAAGCTCGTGCGCGCCCGCGCTCCGCGGCCCGGAGCGCGGCAGCGGCGTCGACTCGGCGTCGCGCCGCGACGACGCATCCGCCGTCATCACCCCGAGCGTCCAGCGCTCCGAGCGCGGCGCCGAGGACCCATCGTCCCCAGGCGTCAGCGAGTAGCGCCCCGGCGTGAGCTGCCACGAGCGCTGCTTGCGGCTCTCGCGCGCCGCCGTGCCGAGCATCGCCCCGAGCTCGTCGTCCTTCAGCGCCTCGTCGACCCGCACGAGCGTGCTCACCACCTCGCGCGCGATCTCCTCGAACGCCTCGGGAGCCAGCGCGTAGGTCGACGACGTGACCACGATGACCACCGGCCGGCGCTCCTCCGCCAGCGCCGCAGCCATCGAGACAGGACACGCCTTGACAACGATCCCCACGTCCATCGCCGCCGCCTGGCAGCGCTCCAGCAGCGCCTGATCGCCGCCGATGAGAAGGGCCGTCGGGATCTGGGCGCGAAGCGTGGCGTCAGAAATTCGCGGCATCGGTCCCAGAATCCTAACCTCCCCGGCCCAAGCAGAGGTCAGGAAAATCCTGTCATCGGACATTCCCCGTCATGTCTGGAGAGCGAGCTCAACCGATGTCGGGAACTGCTGTCGGGAACTGCGCGCGGCTGGATCACCCTCACGGATGCGTAGGTACCGTGGGTAACTCGGTGAGGTGGCAAGCAGCCCAGTGACCAGGACGGCGCTCCTCCAGCGGAGGCGCCTCGATGCTGCAGCGCTCCATCGCGTAGGGACAGCGGGTGTGGAAATGGCAACCGGACGGCGGGTTCAGCGGACTCGGCACCTCGCCGACGAGCGTCAGGCGACGCCGTTTGCGCTCCACGTCGGGATCGGGGATCGGGATCGCCGACAGCAGCGCCTGCGTATACGGATGCTGCGGTGAACGGAATAATGCATCTGGACGAGCGCGCTCGACGATCCGGCCGAGGTACATCACCGCGATCTCGCTTGACAGATGGCGAACCACCGCGAGGTCGTGCGCCACGAACACGTACGTGAGCGACAGCTCGCGCTGGAGCGAGGCGAGCAGGTTGACGATCTGCGCCTGGATGCTCACGTCGAGCGCGCTGACCGGCTCGTCCGCGATCACGAGCTTCGGCCTCAGGGCGAGCGCGCGGGCGATGCCGATCCGCTGCCGCTGGCCGCCGGAGAACTCGTGCGGATAGCGCCGCATGTACGAGGGCGAGAGCCCCACGAGCTCCATCAGGCGCGCCACCTCGCGGAGCGACTCGTCGCGCGACGAGACGAGGCCGTGGGTGGAGAGCGGCTCGGCGATGAGGTCGTGGACCGTCATGCGCGGGTTCAGGCTCGCGTACGGGTCCTGGAAGATCATCTGCATCTCGCGGCGCGCCTTGCGCAGCGCGCGCGGGTCGAGCGTCAGGACCTCCCGGCCGTCGATCTTCACGCTCCCCGACGTCGGCGCGACGAGGCGGAGGATCCCCCGCCCCGTCGTCGATTTGCCGCAGCCGGACTCGCCGACGAGGCCCAGCGTCGCGCCGCGCTCGACGTCGAAGGAGACGCCGTCGACCGCGCGCACCGTGCCGACCTGCCGCTGGAGCAGGCCGCGCCGCACCGGGAAGTGGACCTTGAGATCGCGCACCGAGAGCAGCGGCGGGGGTGTGGCGGGTGTGGTCATGGCGCTCGTCCGGCGACGTCCTCGACGTGGCACCGCACGACGTGCAGCGCCCTCCTGTCCCCCTCGCCCGAGACGACCCGCGGCGGCGGCGCCTCCTCCTGGCACACGGAGACCGCGTGCGCGCAGCGCGGGTGGAACGGGCAGCCCGGCGGCAGCCGCGCGAGCGACGGCGGCATCCCCGGGATGGGGACGAGGTCGTCGCCGCGCGCGCCGTCGAGCCGCGGGATCGACCGCGACAGGCCGATCGTGTACGGGTGCCGCGGGGCGTGGAAGATGGCGCCGACCGGGCCCTCCTCGACGATGCGCCCGGCGTACATGACCGCGACGCGATCGGCCATCTTCGCGACGACGCCGAGGTCGTGCGTGATGAGCAGGACCGCCGCGCCGAGCGCCTCCTTCCGCTCCTGGATGAGGTCCAGGATCTGCGCCTGGATCGTGACGTCGAGCGCCGTCGTCGGCTCGTCGGCGATGAGCAGGTCCGGGTCGCAGAGCAGCGCCATCGCGATCATCACGCGCTGCCGCATCCCGCCCGACAGCTGGTGCGGGTAGTCGTCGATCCGCGACGCCGCCGCGGGGATGCCCACCGCCTGCAGCATCTCGACGCTGCGCCGGCGGGCCTCGGCGCGCCGCATACCGCGGTGCAGCTCCAGCACCTCGATGAGCTGCTCGCTCACCCGGAGATAGGGGTTCAGCGACGTCATCGAGTCCTGGAAGATCATCGCGATGCGGTCGCCGCGGATGCGCTCCATCCGCGCCTCGCTCGCCTCCGCGAGGTCCTCGACGAGGCCCCCCTCGGACTCGAGCAGGATCTGGCCGCCGACGATCCTGCCCGGCGGGTCGGGGATGAGCCGGAGCAACGAGAGGCTCGTCACGCTCTTGCCCGAGCCGGACTCGCCGACGATCCCGAGGACCTCGCCGCGATCGAGGCTGAAGGAGATGTCGTCGACCGCGCGCACCACCCCTTCCTCGGTGAAGAAGTGGGTCTTCAGGTTCTTGACCTCGAGCAGCATGGTCCGTGCGGGCGCGCGCCGTGGGAGCGGCGTCCCTTCAGTCCTTTCGGATGCGTGGATCGAGGGCGTCGCGGAGCCCGTCGCCGAGGAAGTTGAAGCAGATCAGCGTGAGCGCGAGCATCAGCGCCGGGAAGATGAGCTGCCAGGGGAAGAGGTCCATCGCGTCGGCGCCCGTGGACGCGAGCAGGCCCCAGCTCGACAGCGGCTCCTGCGTGCCGAGGCCGAGGAAGCTCAGGAACGCCTCGGTCATCATCACCTCGGGGATGGTGAGCGTCGTGTAGACGATGATCGGGCCGAGCGCGTTCGGCACGAGGTGCCGGAAGATCAGCGCGGCGTGGCCGACGCCGATCGAGCGCGCCGACTCGATGAACGGCTGGCTGCGCAGCGCGATCACCTGGCCGCGGACGATGCGGGCCATCGTGAGCCAGGAGATGCCGCCGAGGGCCGCGAAGACGACGACGATCTGGAAGATGGGGAAGTAGCTGGGATCCGAGGGATCCTGGACGAACAGGCCGAGCGCGACCTTCCAGGCGCGGTAGAGGGCCGTCTGGTCGTTCGCGAAGAAGACCATGAGCAGGATGACGAGGATGAGGAACGGGAACGTGTAGAGCACGTCCACGATGCGCATCATGATCGCGTCGACCTTGCCGCCGAAGTAGCCGGCGACGCCGCCCCAGCTCACGCCGATGACGAAGCTGACGAGCGTCGCGACGATGCCGACGGCGAACGAGATGCGCCCGCCGAAGAACACGCGGGCCATGAGATCGCGGCCGAAGTAGTCGGTGCCCATCCAGTGCGCGAGCGACGGCGGCTGCGCGCCGAGCTTGAGGTCGGCCTTGTCGTACTGGTAGCTCGACAGCTCGGGGACGAGGATGCAGGCGAGGATCATCGCGACGAGCACGACGCCGCAGGCGACCGCCGCGCGGTTCTTGCGGAGCCTCCGCCACGCGTCGCGCCCGAGGCTCGACCCCTGCTCGAGCGCGTCGAGCCGCAGCGGGGCGGCCGGGCGCGGCGCCGCGCCGCCGGGGACGGCGGGCAGGTCGGCGGGCGAGGCGCCGGCGGGCGCTGCGGCGTGCGGCGAGGGGGCGGCGGGCATGGTCAGCGCAGCTCCACCCGCGGGTCGATGAAGGCGTACGCCACGTCGACGATCGCGTTGAAGAGCATGAGCAGGAAGCCGTAGACGAGCATGACCCCCATCACGAGGTTGTAGTCGCGGTTCGTGGCCGCCTCGACGAAGTAGCGGCCCATGCCGGGGATGTTGAAGATCTTCTCGACGACGAGGGAGCCGACGAGCAGGCCGCTGAAGCCGGGGCCGAGGAAGCTCACGACCGGGAGCAGCCCGCCCCGGAGCGCGTGCTTCAGGACGACCTTGCGCTCGGAGAGCCCCTTGGCGCGCGCGGTGCGGATGAAGTCGGAGCGGATCACCTCGAGCATCCCGCCGCGCGTCAGCCGGGCGATGTAGGCGGCCACCGGGAGCCCGGAGCAGATGATCGGGAGCACCATGTGCCGCCACGTCTCCCAGCGGGCGACCGGGAACCAGTAGAGCTTGAGCGAGAAGACGAGCATGAGCAGCGGCGCGAGCACGTACCGCGGCACGCTGAGGCCGACCATGGCGACCGCCATGGCCGCCGTGTCCTTCCAGGTGTTCTGGCGGATCGCCCCGATGATTCCGAGGGGGATGCCCATCGCGAGGGCGAAGAGCATCGCCCAGAACCCGAGCTGCATCGACACGGGCAGGCTGAGGGCGATGATCTCGTTGACGGTGCGGTTCGGGTACTTGAACGTCGGGCCCAGGTCGCCTTTCGTGACGAGCGCAAGGAGCCAGTCGCCATACTGCTTCAGCACCGGATCGTTCAGGTGGTACTTGGCGTCGAGCTGCCGCTGGACCTCGACGGGCACGGCCCGCTCCTGGTCGAACGGGCCGCCCGGCACGATGCGCACCAGGATGAACACAAGGGTGGCGACGAGGAAGAGCGTGGGAATGATGGAGAGCAGCCGCTTGATGGCGTAGGTGCTCACGGCGCGCCGCCTCCCGGCCGTCGAGCCGCGCCGCTCCCCTCGTCATCCCGCCGTCTTCCGTGGATCCCGAGCGATGTCACGAGGTGCCTCCGAGCTGCCGTCCTTCAGCGCGGCGACGGCCGCGAGGGCGCGCCGCGCCTTCCCGCATATCACGGAATCGCCGGCCGGCGCGGCGTTTCGCGCGTCGCGCCGCGGTCGAGGCGGCCTGCGCGCTGGCCCGCCGCCGCGCGCGCGTTCTGTGCCCGACGTTCAGCCGCGCATCGTCACGACTGCGCCTTGAGCTTGCCCTGGTCGCGGAGCTTCACGAGGTCGCTGTGGCCACCTTCGAGGACCCCGTCGACGAACACCATCGGGAACGTCGGGAAGCCGGCCCAGAGCTTGAGAGCGAGCCGCTCCTTCCACTTGGAGAGGTAACTCCCGTACTCCAGGTACGTATATTTCACGCCCTCTCCATCGAGCAGCTGCCGCGCCTTCTTCACGATGGGATTCTGGGCCATCCCGACGACGACCACCCGGTCGCGGCTCACCGCGGCCGCGACCTCGTCGACGACGGCGCGATGGAAGCTGGCGAGCTGCGACTTCACCGCCTCGGAGACCTTCTCGGGCACAAGCGTGGGACGTTCAATCATGAGATGTGCACCTCTGCGGCGGCAGCGTACTGGCGCGGAGGACGCGCGGTCAACATCGGAGCCGGACGGCGCTACCGCGCTTCGCGGTCCAGCTCGAGCGCGCCGCATTCCCACGCGATCTCGCCGCGGACCCTCGTGCCCATGCCACGCCAAATCGCCTATCGTCTTCTTGCGCCCTGGCGCCTTGGCGTTTGAATCTTCTTCTGGCCTCGTGGCGGCCAGATCTCCTTACTCCTCCCGGCGCCCTGGCAGCTCGTCCCCTGCCTGCGCGCTACGGAAGGAGCAGCACCTTCCCCGTCGTCGCCCGCCCGGCGAGCGCGCGGTGCGCCTCGGCCGCCTCGGCGAGCGGGTACGTGGCGCCGACGGAGATCGTGAGCTCGCCGCGCGCGATCGCGCCGAGCACGTCGGCGGCGCGCTGGAGCAGCTCCTCGCGCGTCGCGGTGTAGTGCGCGAGGCTCGGTCGCGTGAGGTACAGCGACCCCTTCTGGTTCAGGATCTGCGGGTCGAACGAGGACACCGGCCCGCTCGACTGGCCGAAGAGCACCATCATGCCGCGCGGGCGGAGCGCGCCCAGGCTCTTCGCGAACGTGTCGTGCCCGACCCCGTCGTAGACAACGTCGACGCCGGCGCCGCCCGTGAGCCGGCGCGCCTCGGCCTCGAAATCGGCCTGCGTGTACAGGATCACCTCGTCGGCGCCGGCGCCGCGCGCGAGCCGCGCCTTCTCCTCGGTCGAGACGGTGCCGATCACGCGCGCGCCGAGCCGCTTCGCCATCTGGCAGAGGAGCAGGCCGACCCCGCCCGCGGCCGCGTGGACCAGGCACGTGTGGCCGGGCCCGAGCGGGAACGTGGAGCGCGCGAGGTACTGCGCGGTGATGCCCTGGAGCATCGCGGCCGCCGCGCGCCTCGCGCCGACGCCTGCGGGCACGGGGACGAGCCTCGCGACCGGGATGCGGACGTGCGTGGCGTACGAGCCGGGGCCGCCGGTCCACGCGACCTCATCCCCTTCCCTCACCTCGGTGACGGAGGGCCCCACCGCCTCGACGCGCCCCGCGCCCTCGAGCCCGAGCGGGATCGGCGGATCGAGCTTGTACTGGCCGCTCCGCTGGTAGATGTCGATGAAGTTCACCCCCGCTGCCTCGACGCGGACCACGGCCTCACCCGGGCCGGGCGCGGGAGTCGGGTGCTCCTCGAGCTGCATCACCTCGGGGCCGCCGGCGGCCATGGGACGGATCGCGAGCATGTCGCCCATGTTGTCGACCCGGAGCGGGCCGTCAAGCAACCGGCGCAGGCACGACCCCATTGCTGCCCACCGGGCGCTGTGGATGATGCGTCCCCATGTCTGCTTCCACGCCTTCCGAGCCGCTCCCCCAGAACAACGCCTCTGGAGCCGCGTCCGCCCCGTCCGCTGCGGCGGCGGCGCCACCCGTCGCCGCAGCCTCGTCCACCTCCGCGCCCGCGTCGCCGCCCCCCTCGGCCGGCGCGGACCCGGCAGGCGCGACGGCCGCGCCGTTCCCCGCGGGCTTCCTGTGGGGCTCGGCCACCGCGGCCTACCAGATCGAAGGCGCCGCCACCGAGGACGGCCGCGGCCCCTCCGTGTGGGACGTCTTCTCGAACACCCCCGGCAAGGTCTTCGAAGGGCACACAGGCAACGTCGCGTGCGACCACTACCACCGCTACAAGGAGGACCTCGGGCTGCTCGCCGAGCTCGGCGCCAAGAGCTACCGCTTCAGCGTCTCATGGACACGGGTCCTCCCGGAGGGCACGGGCAAGGTCAACCCGAAGGGGCTCGACTTCTACGACCGGCTCGTCGACGAGCTCCTCCGCCTCGGCATCACGCCGATGTGCACGCTGTTCCACTGGGACTTCCCCCAGGCGCTCCAGGACCGCGGCGGGTTCCTCCAGCGCGACGTCGCCGACTGGTTCGCCGACTACACGACGGTCGTCGCCAGGCGGCTCGGGGATCGCGTGCCGTGGTGGGTGACGCAGAACGAGCCGCAGGCCTTCATCGGCAACGCGCTCCTCGAGGGGCACTTCGCCCCCGGGCTCAAGCTCCCGTACCGGGAGTACCTGACCGCCGCCCACAACCAGATGCGGGCCCACGGCAAGCAGGTGGACGCCCTGCGGGCCGCGGTCAAAGCCGCGAAGATCGGCTACGTGCTCGCGACCCAGGTGCAGCGCCCCGCGACGGAGGACCCGGGCGACGTCGAGGCGGCGCGCGAGGCGATTTTCTCGGTCTACGAGCGGCACCCGTGGAACAACGCCTGGTGGATCGCGCCGGTGCTCGAGGGGCGGTATCCGGAGAGCGGCCTCAGGCTCTTCGGCGACGACATGCCCGACTTCCCGGCCAGCGACTTCGACCAGATCAAGCGGCCCATCGACTACCTCGGGCTCAACATGTACTCGGCGGGCACGTGGCGGCAAGGCAAGGACGGCAAGCCCGAGCGCGTCGCCTCCCCGCCCGGCTACCCGCGCGCGACGCTCGACTGGCTGCAGGTGGTGCCCAGCACCCTGTACTGGGGATCGAGGTACTTCTGGGAGCGATACAAGCTGCCGATCGGGATCACCGAGCACGGCACCTCGACGAGGGACCAGGTCTTCCTCGACGGCAAGGTGCACGACCCGCAGCGCATCGACCTCATGCACCGGTACCTGCTCGGCCTCGCACGGGCGGTGAAAGAGGGCGTCCCCGTCATCGGGTACTGGGCCTGGTCGCTCCTCGACAACTTCGAGTGGGCCGAGGGCTACAAGGAGCGCTTCGGGCTCGTCTACGTCGATTACCAGACCCAGCGCCGGATCCCGAAGGACTCCTTCTCCTGGTACAAGGAGGTCATCGCGACCAACGGGCGCTCGCTCCTCGGGCCGACCGCCGTCGCCTGGGAGAACGTGACCGGCTGATCCCGGAGGCCCGCGGCCCGATCTCGCTCGGGCCGCGCGGCGGGCCCTCTCCTGCGCCCTGCTCCTCGTCACGCCCGTGGCCCCGAGCGCGGCCCTCGGGCGCACCGGCGCCGCGGGGCACAGCGGCGCCGGGACGGGCGGCGGCGCCGCCGTCTTCCACCTCGCGAACGGCGCCCTCGCGGTGGTGAGGCGCTGAAGCCCATGGGTCGACCGCGCGACCGCGCGACCGCGCGACCGCGCGACCGCGGGAGAGCCGGGCGTCGACCGTCACACGAGCGCTGCTGTCCACCGTCCCGGAGAACACCTTGGCTCGGCAGATTCGCAATGCGAGGCCAGCCGCGAGAGGCCGGGCTCAAGCTTGCAAAGATGTTTGAAGGCTCTGCGGATCGGGCGCGGATGAGCTACTCTCTGCGCCTTTACCTGGGTGCGTGTGAACACACAGGTGCTCACAAGGAATACAAGGATATGGCTCTACGCAACGTTGTAGTCACGCTCACCGCGGCAGGTGGGATGTTCCTCGCCGCGTGCGATCCCGGCGACCCGCCCTCTTCCGGCGCTGGCGGTGCGGGCGGGGCTTCCGGCTCGGGAGGCTCGGGCGGCACGGTCGAGCCGGGGTGTCGCGCGTCCTCCGGCGGCCCAACGGTCCACGAGGGCGATCTGAGCGAGAGCGAGACCTGGACCGCGGACGGGAGCCCGCACATCGTGAGCTTCCCTGTCCGCCTCCGCGCCGGCGTGACCCTCACGATCGAGCCGTGCGCCGAGGTGCTGCTCGAGGAGGACACGGGCATCTCCGCGATGGACGAGGGCGCCGAGCTGAAGGCCGAGGGCACCGAGGCGCAGCCCATCGCGTTTCGCGGCAGCGAGGGCGCGCGGTGGAACGACGTCCACGTCGCGTGGCCGGCCAGGGCGACCCTCCGGCACGTGATCCTCGAGGGGGGCGGCGGCGATCGCTTCCACGCGAACGCGACGCTCTCCGCGTACGGGGCGTCCGTGACCCCGGCGGCGCCGGCTCTCCTCGTCGATCACGTGACGGTGCGCGGATCGCTCGGCGCCGGGGTGCTCCTCCTGCGGGCGTCGTCGTTCGCCGAGGGCTCCACGGACCTCGTGATCACGGAGAGCGGCAGTGAGGAGCACCCGTATCCGCTGGAGCTCGGGGAGCAGGCGATCGGCTCGATCCCTGTCGGCGAGTACACCGGCAATCGAAGGGACGAGATCCTGATCCAGGACGAGGGCGCCAATCAGACCTCCGGGCTGCAGCAGGACACGACCCTGCGCGACCGGGGCGTGCCCTATCACTTCGGCGACTGGCGCGACGCCCGCTTCAACATTGGCGCGGGCGGCGACGGCGCGCCGCTCACGACGCTCACCATCGAGCCCGGCGTCACCATCCGGTTCGAGCCCGGCAATTTCATGCAGATGGAGCGCTTCACCGGCGAGTTCGCGGCGAGCGGCGCCCTCCGCGCGCTGGGCACGCCGGAGAGGCCCATCGTCTTCACCTCGGCCGCCGAGAGCCCGGCGCCCGGCGACTGGGGCGGGCTCTGGTTCGGCGGCATCCCGCGCGAGGAGAACGTCCTGGAGAACGTCATCATCGAGTACGCGGGCTACGATTGCGGCTGCATCCTGCTCAGCTGCAACGACCTCACGACGTTCAACGGCGCCGTCATCTTCAGCGAGGCGCCGGGCAGCGCGTTCATCCAGGGATCGACGTTCCGCCACGTCGCTGGCCATGGCGTCACCCGCGGGTGGGTCGGCACGGCGGGGCCCGATTTCGTCGCCGGGAACACGTTCGATGACGTGAGCGGCTGCAAGCAGACGCGCCCCTGGATCGAGGGTCAATCGTGCCCTGACCCGAAGCCCACCTGCCCGGAAGACTAGGGCCGTCCCCGCCTCGCGACGAGGATATCGTCGCCGCCGCCGACCCGCCTTTCGCGTGCGACGCGCGGACCGCCGTTGGTTCCATTCTCGCCGACGCTGGACAGCGTGTAACCGTGGCCGTCCGGGCTCCTGCGGTACACGAGAGGGCCTGTCCCACAAGGATCCTGCGCGAGGTCGGGGAGCGCCTCCGGATATCGGCCGTCCGAATACGCTCGCTCTACCTGGATGGCCGTGCGCGCCACGAGATACGACGCCCGCAGGGCGCAATCTTGCCCCGCGAAGTGCGATAGCGACTCGGGGTTCAGCAGGGTGCTGTCCCAAGTGGCCTCGACCGCGAGCGAGTCGGCGGCGACCTCTCGCAGTCGCGCCGTCTGGGAGGGATCCCGCTGCGCGTCGCGCGCGATCCGCTCCGCGGTGCGCAGCCGCGCGTCCAGCAGGGGGAGGGCCTGGCCGAACATCGCCTCCGTCGGGAGCACCAGGGTGAGCGCGCGGGCGCCGAAAGACTGCGTGGCAGGAGGGATCTCCTCGGGGAGGGCGCGCCCGTCGCTCAGGCGCATGGCTACCTCCCGGAGCGCCAGGCGCTCTTTCCGGATCACGTCGGGCAAGGACGGCAGGTGGCGCTCCCGCTCCGCGAGCGCCTGGTCGAGCTCGGCGAGCTCCGCGGCAGGCAGCCTGGGCACGCCGGCGACGACGTCGGCGACCCCGAGGTACCCGTGCGCCGCGGCCTGAGCGCCGATCCTGGCCGCGAGGCTCGACCCCGCCGCCATGTCTGCGCCGATCTTGGCCAGGGTGAGGTAACGATCGAGGGCGCCGCGCGCGTCCCCCTTGGCCGCGAGCCCGTGCCCCTCGACCAGGAGCAGCCTGTTCGCCTTCCATACCGGGAGCAGGTCGCCGTGGTCGACCCACGCGCTGCCCTCCGCCGGCTCGTGATGGGAGCATCGCGCCGCCTGACGTAGGGCGTCGAGCTCCGGGCGATATCGCTCGACCAGGGCGAGGACCTCGGGGGAGAGCGGCACGCCGGGCCCGGCGTCGATCGCTCGCCACGCGGGGCCGAGATCGGCGTCCCGCGGGATCCTCGCCATCGTTGCATAGCTCGCCCCGCAGCCCGCCTCCGCGGCGGCTTCGCCCGCGGGCTGCGAGCGCTCGCGGAGCCGCGCGCGCTCGGCGTTCCAGTCGGCCTCGGAGGAATCTCGGTAATCCCGGAGGCGGAATTGACCCCAGGCGGACGCGCCTGCCCGGAAAAGCACGAAGACGGCGGCTGTCGCCGCGAGTCCAAACCCCAAACGCCTGAGCCTCCCGCGGAGGCGCCCCTCGCTGTTCGTCATCGGACAGGAGAAAGCCCGGGCAAGCAGGGCTATTCCGTGCCTATTTGTCAAACGATCGCGCGGCGCGACCCGGCGTGGACCGCGACGATCCCATCGTGTCGTCAGGGGCAGCGCAGATCTCGTGCCGGTCCCACCCCCGGGCGACCGCATCGCTCGACGCGCAGAGCGCATGAACCGAGGAGCGTCGCGTGGTACACAGGCGGCGACTCGCCCTGCTCGGGGCATTGCCGCGTTTCCATCAAGGAGGTCTCAAGATGAGCTCATTCGTCAAGCGTCATCGATTCGCGTTCTCGGTGCTCCTTCTCTGCGTCCCCGCGCTCACCGGCGCCGACGAGAGCGGCTGCGGCCGCCCTGCCCCCGCGCTCGACGAGCTCCGGGCGCCCGGCGTCGAGGAGGCCGCCGGCCCCGTGCGTCCCGGCCGATGCGTCGTCACCGGCTGTAGCGGGCAGGTCTGCGCCAGCAAGCACGTGGCCACCACGTGCGAGTGGCGCGAGGAGTACGCCTGCTATGGCGAGCACGGCGTCTGCGAGCGCGACGCGTCCGGACAGTGCGGCTGGCGCGAGACGCCGGAGCTCGAGGCGTGCCTCGACGGCGGCGGGGCCCTCCGCGGCGCGGCGGCGGGCGGCGGGCCCACGGCCTGCGTCGTGACCGGCTGCAGCGGGCAGGTCTGCGCCAGCGAGCACGTGGCCACCACGTGCGAGTGGCGCGAGGAGTACGCCTGCTATGGCGAGCACGGCGTCTGCGAGCGCGACGCGTCCGGACAGTGCGGCTGGCGCGAGACGCCGGAGCTCGACGCCTGCATCGTGTCGGCCTCGGGCAGCTGACCGGCGAGACGCAGGCTCGCATCCCCCGCCGGCGCGCGCCGGCGCGCGCCGGCCGGGATCACCTCGGCTTGAGCTCGGTCAGGACGAGCAGGTACTCCGGCGGGTTGTTTGGCGAGAGCTTGGCGTACGGGTTCTCCTTGGTGGGGAAGCCCGTGAAGCGCTTCGTGTTGTACTCGCCCCAGGACGGATTCTTGAAGAGCGGTATCACCGGCGCGTTCTGCGCGTAGAGCATCTGCACCTCGTCGAGGATGCGCTTCTGCTCGGCGAACTCCGTCGCTGCCTCGAACTGCTGGAGCAGCTTGTCGGCCCCCTTGTCGCCGTAGCGGTGCCAGTTGCGCGCGCTCGCCTCGCCGACGGGCTTCACGAGCTCCGCGGACATGAGCTCGCGGTAGTAGTTGTAGGGCGTGGGCTCGACGACCGTCCACCCCATCGACATGTCGAACGTGCCCTTCTGGAGCGCCTCGAAGAACGCGCTGAAATCGTAGGTCTTGAGCGAGGCGTCGATGCCGAGCTGCTTGAGGTTCTGCGTGATGATCTGGACCGCGCGGACCCAGTCGGACCAGCCGGTGACGACGTTGATCTCGAAGCGCATCGGCTTGCCGTCCTTCACCCGGATCCCGTCCGGACCCGCGGTGTACCCGGCCTCGTCGAGGAGCGCTTTCGCCCTCGCCACGTCGAGCTTCACCCAGTCGCCCGCCTCCGCGGCCTTCGGGTTGCGCCAGCGCTCGTAGGCGTCGTCGAGCCCGGTCGCGTCCGCCGGCCTTGTGTAGTTGTTGGACGCGATCTTCACGATCTGCTCGCGATCGAGGCCCATGCTGATCGCCTTGCGCACGCGCACGTCGTCGAACGGCTTCTTCGTGCTGTTCGGGTAGAGCGTGGCCATGCCGCCGACGAGCGGGAACCAGAAATGGTGGTTCGCCGGGTCCTTGGCGACGTAGACCTTCTCGATCTCGGGCACGAACGCGCCTGCCCAGTCGACCTCGCCGTTCATGATCGCCAGGCTGATCTGGTCGTTGCCCGGGTACGCCGGGAAGCGGAGCCCGTCGACGGCCGGCTTCCCCTGCTGCCAGTAGTTCGGGTTCTTGCCGAGCTCGTACACCTGGTTCTGGAAGACCTTGACCTCGGTGAACGGCCCTGTCGCCACGGGGTTCTCGTTCGAGTACGTGACCGGATCGGCCACGTCCTTCCATTTGTGCTCCGGCACGATCGGCTGGTGGCCGATGTAGCTGAGCCCCGGGACGTACGCCCGCTTCAGCGCGAACTCGACCGTCGTGTCGTCCGTCGCCTTGACGGACTCGACGAACTTCCACACCCCCGAGAGGTCGAGCGCGGCGTGCTTCTTCAGGAGCTCGAACGTGAACGCGACGTCCTTCGCCGAGAATGCCTGTCCATCCGACCATTTGACGCCGGAGCGGATCGTGAAGGTGAGCTTCTTGTTCCCGTCGCTCCACGCGTACTTCGTCGCGAGCCACGGCGTGTACTCGCCCTTCATCGTGTTGAAGACGAGCATCGGCTCGTAGATGCCGGCGACCGTGGGAAAGCGGACGCTGCCCTCGGCGAGCAGCGGGTTGAAGTTGCGCACCCAGGAGGCCTGCTGCTCCCTGGAGATCGTGACGAACGCCGCGCCCTTCTTCGCGGGCGCCGCGCCGCTCTGCGCGGCCGCCGAGGCGCTGGCGCCGGGCGAGGGCTGCGCCTCTTGCTTGGAAGGACAGCCCGCCGTGACGCCGGCGGACAGGACCAGCGCCGCCGCCGCGAACGCGCGGCGCGTCATGGATCGACTCTTCATCAGCATGCTCCACGCGGGCGATCAGGACCCGCGACAGTCCACTTCAGCCCCAGCACGCCGCACCGCCGCCCCGTACGGCGGAAAACGCGACATCGGGACCGCCCGGTCGCGCCGGACGCGGCACATCAGGGTGCGAACTTTACCGGTTCACCTGGGAGCATGTCAACGTGCAGCGTGAACGCGCGCAGGTCAGCGCGGGCGTCCTTCGCCCGGCAACCGGAGGGGCTCGGGCCGCTCGAGGCGCTCTTCGTCAGCCAGCGCCCGAGGCGCCGGCGCGCCTCACCTCGGCACGTCGACGGGCACGAAGCAGGAGATGTTCGTCTCGATGTGGAAGTTCGACCCGTCGGTGTGGCGCTCGGCGTGGAAGATATCCATCGTGTAGCTGTTGCCCGGAGTGATGCCCAGGGAGGCGGCCTGCGCATCGAAGTCGATGACACCCGACTCGGGCCCGTGCATGCTGCCGAGATCGAGGGCGAGCTTGCCGTTGATGAAGATCCACATGTCGTCGTCGCCCCGGAAGCTGAACTCCTGGCCGGCGACGTAGCCGAACTTCAGGTGGATCTCGGTGGTGAAGAGGAAGTTCTGGTTCTTGTGGTTCTGAGGGGTGATCCCGAACCCCTCCTCCGGCGCCAGCGGGAAGAAATCCATGCTGTCGAAGACGTACTGACCCGAGCCGGGCGGCGACTCCTCGAGCTCGAGCTGCTTCGGGAAGGTCATGTTCACGCCCGGCACGTCCCGGTACCACTGGTCGAACGACGCCTTGCTGTTGATGACGACCTGATTGGGGGTCCCACCCCCGCAGGCGAGCGGGGTCTGCAGGTCCGCCTGGCAGCCGATCGAGTCGAGGAACACCGGCTTCCCGTCGCTGTCGAGCGCCGGCTCGACGAGCTCGCGGCGAACCACGTCACCCCTGAAGTCCATCTCGAAGTCGGGGTGCGTGTCGTTGAAGTCGCGGTAAAGGACCTCGAGCGTGCTCTTGCACTCGCCCCCCCCGGCGCCGCCGGCGCCGACCGTCGGGTTGCCCCCCGCCATGCTCCCGAATTCGTCGCCGCTCGAGCTGCTATCGCCCCCCGAAGGCGTCCCGCCGGTGCCGCCGGTGGTCGTCCCGCTGCTGCCGCCGGAGCCGGAGGTCAAATTGCCGTTCTCGCCGGGCCCCGAAGAGCACGCCAGGGCAGCGACTGCGAAGGTGACAAGAAAGAAGGATCGAGGGGACATAGAGTACTCCAGTGAGAAGGTAGGACAACCACATTTGGTGGAAGTTGTCAACCGCGTCCCATGGACGCTGTACGCAAGATCGCGTGGCACTGTCCGCCGGATCTCGTGATGATCGTTTAATTCAGTCCAGCTGCAGCCCGCGGAACGTGCCCTGTTCGACGGGACAGAGGCGTAATGCGGTGCGTCGCTCTCGCGCAGGCGGCTCAGGGCGAGGTGGGTCGGTCCGCCGCTGAAGACAAGCCAGCTCGGGGAGCTCGCTTGTGCTGAGCTCCCGCCTTGCTGTTGCGCCGCCTTGCGCCTCTGCGCCTTCCGGGTCAGGACGCCCGCAGCTCGATCCGCTGCCAGTCGGCCGCGACCTCGATCTCGACGACCCCTTCCAGGACGCGGTGCGACATGGCCCCGGCGACGGCGCGCGGCGGGGGCACGCCGTAGATCCGGATCGTCTCCACCTCGCGCGCGGGTGGCAGCTCGCCCTCGACGCGGCGCTCCAGCGTGAACGTCGCCCCGTCGAATCCGCCCGAGAGCCGCGTCGTGCGCGACGGACCGTGCCCGTCGCCCTCGTCCTCGTAGAGGCGGCCGCTCACCCGCTCCGCGGCGTGCACGTGCCACGTGATCTCCTCCCAGCGCGCGCTCGTCGTGTGCATCCGCGGCGCGGTGAGCGCCACAGCGCCCCCGGCGCGCAGCCACACGGGGACGACCCCGAGCGGCGCATCGGCGATGACGTGGCGCCCGCCCTCCTCGACCTTGCCCGCGCGCTCCAGGTTGGCGAAGTCCATCCATGCGCCGGCGGGCAGGTACGAGAGCCGCTTCGATTGCCCCGGCCGCACCACCGGCGCGACGAGCAGGCCGTCGCCGAAGAGGAGCTGATCGTAGGCATGGAGCGCCTCGGGATCCTCCGGCGCCAGGAAGGACAGCGGCCGCATGACCGGCAGGCCCGTCTCCGCCGCCTCGCGCATCAGCGTGTACAGGGTCGGCAGGAGCCGGTAGCGCCGCTCGAGCACCGCGCGCGCGAGGCCGAGGTACGGCTCGCCGAAGCGCCACGGCTCCTGCGCCGGCCTGCCCCTCGCCGCGTGGTTGCGCATCAGCGGATAGAACAGCCCCGCCTGCATCCAGCGCACGAGCAGCTCGCCGTTCGCGCGGCCGGCAAAGCCAGGGATGTCCGCGCCGACGAACGGCACGCCCGAGAGGCCGAGGCCGACGAGCATCGGGATCGATGCCTCCAGGTGCGTGAAATTGCTGGCAAAATCGCCGGTCCACACAGCGGCGTAGCGCTGGATGCCGGCGAAGGCCGCGCGCGTGAGCACGAAGGGGCGCCGGTCGGGCGCGTGGCGGGCGAGCCCCTCGTAGGCGGCCCGCGACATGCCGAGCCCGTAGACGTTGTGGACCTCGAGGTGCCGCCGGGCGCCGTGGCGCGCGTCGTAGGGTAGCGTGCTGCCCTCGATCGTGCCGAGCCCCGAGGTGCGCCCGCCGTCCGGCGCGGGCAGGCCGCGGTCGGGCCGGACGGAGAAGCACGCCGGCTCGTTCATGTCGTTCCAGATGCCGGCGATGCCGGCGTCGACGAAGGACTTCTGGAGATCGCCCCACCAGCGCTGCACGTCCTCGCGCGTCAGATCCGGGAAGACGGCGGGATCGGGCCAGACCTCTCCCACGAGGGTGTCGCCGCGCGACAGCCGGACGAGGAAGTCTCGCGCGCGCGCCTCCTCGTAGACGGCATAGCCCACGTCCGCCTTGATCCCCGGGTCGACGATCGTCACGAGCTTGACCCCCTCGGCCGCGAGGTCTCGCGCGAGCCGCGCCGGGTCCGGGAAGCGCGAGCGGTCCCAGGTCCACACCCGGTAAGCGTCCATGTAATCGATATCGAGGTGGACCGCGTCGAGGGGGAGGCCGCGCGATCGATAGCCGCGGACGACGCCGCGCACGTCGTCCTCGGTCTCGTAACCCCAGCGCGACTGGTGCGCGCCGAGGCTCCAGAGGGGCGGCATCGCCGGGCGCCCGGTGAGCGCGGCGTAGCGCCGGAGGACGTCGGCCGGGTGCGGGCCGGCCATGAGGTAGACGTCGAGCTCGGGCCCGCGCGACTCCCATTCGATGCGATCCGGGTCGCTCAGGGCGATATCGACCTCCGAGCGCCACGGCTCGTCGAGGAAGAGGCCCCAGGCGACGCCGCTGCGGAGGGCCACGAAGAAGGGAATCGAGGCATAGAGCGGGTCGGATTCGACGTGCGGCGGGAAAGCGTCGGTGTTCCAGAAGGTGAAGCGCAGGCCGCGCTTGTCGAGCGGGCCGACCTTCTCGCCGAAGCCGAGGTAGGCCTCGCCCGGCGGCGCCGCGAGCGAGAGCCGTGCGCGGAATTCGTCCACCGGGAAGGCCGGCCGGACCTCCCCGGAGACCCCCTCGCTGCGCGCGAGGGCGCGGCCCTGTCCGTCGCCGAAGGTCCATGTGCCCGAGGCGAGCGAGACATCGAGAGAGGCGCCCTCGGTGGTCACGTGGAGCGTGTCCCCCTCCCGGCGCGCGGAGAGCGGCAGCGCGCCCTCGGCGACCACGGCGAAGGAGCGCTTGGGGGGGAGATCGGGGTGCGTGAAGCCCGTCACGGCGGACGAAGGGGCGTGACGCACGCGCAGCACGCCGGGACCTGGACAGCGGATCTCGATCGCGGCGCGGGCGCCCGAGAGGAGCACGTGAGTCGCGCCGAGCGAGGCGTCGGTGAGGTGCATGGCGCGAGTCTAGCCGGCGCTGACGGCTCCCGCCATGAGCGCACGTCGGGCGGAGATGCGCCGCGGGCTATTGCCACGGTTCCCGATGCCCTCCTCGGGCGAGGGGTTTCGTGTCGCGGCGACGGCTGCGCGGGCTCCGAAAGCCCGCAGCTCCCAGCGCCGCCCGTACAGCGGGTCCCGTCAGGCCGGCACAGATTGCCGAGGACCGCCGGGCTCTTGCTCCTCATAGGGGAGCGTCGTCATGCACAGGGCCGAGGTAATCGGCGCGGCCATCTCGGAGATCATCCGTCGAACGAGCTCGAAGACAGCGACGGGCGCGCCGCCCTGGGGGAAGCACCGGCTCTCCCGGGATTCGAGCTCGAAATGCGCGCGTGCGCCCTCTGCGACTCGGCCGGTGACGAGGAGTTGATCTTTCTGAGCGAGCGACTCCAGGTAGGCCGCGGTCCCCACGATCTCGCCGAGGACCGTATAATCGAGCCGACCGAAAGCCCTTGATCCGATTTCGCCCGAGATCATTGGGCCCGTGTCGACCCCGATGGAGACGCCGTGAGTGAAGGGCGAGTCCTCACCGGTGCGCAGGGCGAGGGCGTGGAGCTGGTCACGCACCGCAATGCAGGCCTCGAGCGCGCGAGAGAGGTGCCCCTCTCCACGGAAGGTGGCCATCATCGCGTCGCCGAGGAATTTCTCGATGACGCCGCCTCGCCCGGCGATCTCGGGGATCATCACCTCGAAGTTGGCATTGAGCGTCCATATCGCATCCTCGGGTGGCGCCTCGCCCGCGGCGGCGCGAAAACCGGCAATATCGATGAAGGCCACGGTCCCCTGCCACTCCTCGATTCGACCTTGATCCGGCGCGGCGCTGCGAATCCGCTCCACCAGGCTCGGGCTCACGAACATTCGCAGCGCGTCGTTCTCCTCGGTCGAGCGCGCGGTCTTGCGCAATTCAATCACGCGCCGCAGAGTCTTCTGAATGGTGGCCTCGAGGTCCTTGAAATCGATCGGCTTGACGAGGAAATCGAACGCGCCACGGTTCATCGCGGTGCGGATGTTGGTCATGTCCCCGTACGCGGAGACCATCACGGTCTGCACCGTCGGGTTGATCTCGGCGACGCGTGAAAGAAAGGTGAGCCCGTCCATGCCGGGCATGCTGATGTCGGAGAGGACGACATCGACGTCGGGGTGTTTGCGGAGCTGGTCGAGAGCGGTCTCGCCGTCGGTCGCAAAGATGAAATCGTATATTGACTTGCGGATCTGCTGGCGGAAGCGCTGCCGGACGAGCAGCTGCACGTCCGGCTCGTCGTCGATGACGAGGATCTTCGCGGGGCCCCGGTCCTTCGGCTCGGCCAGCGCGGCGAAGGCAGCGGCCATGTCGCGGGCGGACGAGAAGCGCTGGGCCGGGTTCTTCGCCAGAGCACGCTCGAAGAACCTGTCGACCTCCGGCGAGAGATCTGGCACGAGGCTCGACGGGGGCGGGAATGGCGCGATGGCGATGTTCATGATCATGGAGGTGAGCTGTTGCCCCTGGAATGGGGGCGAGCCCGTGAGCGCACTGTAAGCGACGACGGCGAGCGACCAGAGATCGCTGCGGTGGTCGACCTGCGAGCAGCGGACCTGCTCCGGGCTCATGTACAGCGGTGTCCCCACGGGGACGTCAGGCGAGGTGATGTCGTCCCCCAGCATCGACGCCACGCCAAAATCGAGGATCTTGACGACCTCGCCGGCGTCCGTGCGGGCGAGGAAGAGGTTTGCCGGCTTGAGATCGCGGTGCACGATGCCCACGCCGTGCGCGGCCGCGAGGCCCCGGCTCGCCTGGGCTACGATCGAGACGACAGCAGAGAACGGCAGGCGCCCGGCGCGCCGGAGCCTTGCGTCGAGGTCCTCGCCCTGGAGCAGCTCCATCACGATGTAGGGGGAGCCCGCATCGAACCCATAGTCATGGATCTGCACCACGTGCTGATTGCAGAGCTTGGCGATCGCCATGGCCTCCAGCTCGAAGCGGGTGCGCGAGACGGCCGAGGCGGCATGCGCGGGCGCCATGAGCTTCAGGGCCACCGGCCGCCGCAGGTGCCGGTCGAGCGCCTCCCAGATGTGGCCCATGCCGCCCTCCCCGATCGCCGTATGGAGCTCGTATCTGTCGGCGATGACGCGCTCGGGGACAGCCATGGTGGGATGCTAGCGGAGGGCGACGTTCTCCGTCAACGACGCACAGCCCCTCACGCGGGCCCCCCGAGCGTTGCCCGTCGTGGTCGAGCGTCCTGCGCTCTGATAGATGTGACCTTGAGCCAGGATGTCCGACCAGCAAGCCGAACGACAGCACGCCAGTGCGACGCAGACGCTCGCAGACCACCCCGCGTCCCCGCTGCTCACGCGAGCGGGACGCAGCGTCGCGCTCCTCGTGCACCACACGAGAGGGGTGCAGAGCGCCCTGCTCGCGCCTGACGAGCCCTTGACAATCGGACGCACGGCGCCCGCGCGCCTGTGCATCGAGGATCCGACGCTGTCGCGCGAGCACGCGCGCTTCTCGCTCGCCGGGGGACGGGTGCGTGTCGAGGACCTCGGATCCCGCAACGGCACGCGCATCGCGGGCCGCCGCGTGAAGGAAGCCGAGCTCGACATCGGCGACGAGGTGTTCCTCGGTGGCGTGGTCGTGCGGATTGAAGCCCTCGGAGCGACGGGCGAGCCGCTCGGCATCGAGGGCGAGGACAGGCTCCGGCGCCACGTCGACGAGGAGCTCGCGCGGGCCGAGCAGTTCCGCCGGCCCTTCGCGCTCCTCTTCGTGCGCTCCGTGCACGCGGGCTCGGCGGGGCCGGACGACTGGCACTGGCTCGAGGTGCTGCGCGCGCGTCTGCGCCCCGTCGATCGGATCGCGCTCTATGGAGTCGACACGGCGCAGGTGCTCCTGCCCGAGACGGGGGCGGACGACGCCGAGCGCATCGCGCGCGCTATCGCGGCCCCGGCCCAAGGCGACGTCGACCTGCTCGTCGGCGGCGCGGTCCATCCGGACGCGGGCAGCACGGCGGAGGCGCTCGTCGAGCGCGCGCGCGATGCCGCACGCCGCGCCTCACCCGCGCGTCGGGTCGAGCTCGTCACGAGCTCGTCCTGGACGGTCGAGGAGACCGTGGGCGGGGCGCCCGTCGCGGGGACCGCGATGCGCGAGCTGCTCGCGACCATCGAGCGCGTGGCCGCCTCGCGGATCCCGGTCGTCTTGCATGGCGAGACGGGAACGGGGAAGGAGGTATTGGCGCGACTCATTCATGATAGCGGCCCGCGCAATACGCGGCGCATGGTGCGCGTCAATTGCGGGGCCATCCCGAAGGATCTGGTGGAGAGCACGCTCTTCGGGTACGAGCGCGGCGCGTTCACGGGCGCGCTGCAGCAGCAGAAGGGCGTCTTCGAGGACGCCAACGGCGGAACGGTCTTTCTCGACGAGATCGGCGAGCTGCCGCCGGCCGCACAGGCTGCACTGTTGCGGGTGCTCGAGACCGGCAGCTTCAGCCGGGTGGGCTCGCCGCGCGAGATCGAGACCGACGTCCGCATCGTGGCAGCGACGCACCGCGATCTCGAGACGATGTGCGAATCGGGCGCGTTCCGGGCCGACCTCTATTATCGGCTCGGGGGGGTGGTGATCGATATCCCGCCGCTGCGCGAGCGCAAGGGCGAGATCGAGCCGCTCGCGTGGCGCTTCCTGCGCGTGGCGAACGAGGCCAATGGGCGGAGCGTGCAGGGCATCGCCAGAGCGGCGCTCGATCTCTTACAGCTGTACAACTGGCCCGGGAACGTGCGCGAGCTGCGCAATGCCATCGAGCGTGCGGTGGTGGTGACGCGGGGCGCGCTCGTGGGGCCGGAGGACCTGCCGGCGCGCGTGCGGGCAGCGCGCGCAGACGCGGAGCACGCGTCCGATTCTGGACGAGCGTCGGATCCTGAGCGCACATCTCCCGACATCGCCGCGGGCGCCCTTCCGCCCTCACCGCCGCCCTCCAGCGTCGAGGGCGCGCCGGTGCGGGGGAAGCTGCAGCAGTACGAGGCGAAGATCCTCCGCGATACGCTGGAGGCCGCGGGATGGATCCGGACGGAGGCGGCGAGGCGGCTCGGGATCCCGGTGCGCACGCTGTCGTACCGCATGAAGGTGCTTGGCGTGGCCAAGCCCGGTACGTGACGGAAGCCGACACGTACGTCATTGCTTTGACGATGTTGCCAGCCGGAGGCGGCCGGCAAAGTATTGCCGGCAAGAAGTTGCCGGCCGGCAAACGGTCGCTGTCGCGTTGTCCAGCACGTCCGATTTTTGTGCTCTGCACCGTCTCGGTGGTCCGCGAACCGCTGGCACGCCCGCTGCACTGACAGCTTCGCGTCGGGGAAACGAAGACCTGCCGGTTGACCCAGCAGCATCGGCGACTCCGACACGCGGCGCGCCTTTGCGGCGCGTCCGGCAGGACTCACGACGCGCGCGGCGGACGACGTCGACGCCAGAAGCCCCAAACGGAGCCGGGGGCGACGCGCGTGAGGGCCCAGGTGCGGTTCACGAAGGACGACGCGGGGCGATGCCCCTTGCCTTGCAGCGTCTCTTGAGGAGGCAACATGACTACACCGATCCCGTCCGCGCGATTTATCGAGTTTCTCAACCGCGTCGATGACCGAGAGTTCACGAAGCGGTTCCACGGCAACCCAGATGGGGTGATGAAGGAATATGGACTCAGTAGAACCGAGGCGGCTGCGATAGCCGACGCGGAGTACCTCAAGGGGTCATCGCGCGATGCCCAGGAGCAAGCTCTGCGGAAGATGTTCGAGAAGGTCGGGCTCGATCCAGACCTGTACACGGCTGTCATCAAGAAGCTCGCTGATAGCTACGATCCCGCCTGGTAAGGAGGCGCGGGGAGGCCTCGCGCTTGGTTCACTATGACTTGGCCGCTTGAACAGATCTTCGACCGTATTCGCTCTCATATCCCAGGGGCGCTCGTCACGCCGGGCGCCTGGGAGAGCGTCCTCGGAGCGGCGCGGCGCCTCCCGCCAGTCGTATCGTGCGCGTACCTCGAGTGCCGCCTCGGCCCGGGCGCGGCCGAGGTCGATCTCGGCGCCTCCGTGATGGCGGCGGAGGGCCCGATCCTCATGGCAGCTACGCCGACAGGCCTGCCGTCTTCGGGAGAGGAGGCCACGATCTGGGGCCGCGTCCAGGAGCTCGCGCGCATCTGGGCGGACCCGGCGTCGCCGCTCCATGCTCGGGTCCCCGTGATATGGCTCGAGCTCGACAGCGGCGAGATTACCCGCGGTCGTCTCATGCCCTCGGTGCTCCTGTGCGTGGACCCTTCTCTGCCGAAGGGCTCGGCCTCGCCGGACGCAATTGGCCACGGACTCGACGACTGCGCGCCGTCCCTGCAGGCGGCGCTCTCGGCGCTGTCGAGCGAACCTCTCGCACCCGAGGCGCGGGCCGCCCTCCATCGCTGCGTCGAGGCGCTGCCGGCCGGCGGGCGGATCGTCCACGTCGGCTTCATGGTGACGCGCCGCCCCACGGTGTTGAAGCTCTTCGCGGCGATGGAAAGGGAGCAGGTGCTCGGATACCTCGGCGCGATCCGCTGGCCAGGCTCCCTCGCCGAGGCGGCCTCGCTGATCGACACGTTCGGCGCGGGTCCCGACACGTTCCGGGTCGACCTGACGATCGGGGAGAGCTTGCTTCCGCGGCTCGGGATCGAGTTCGCGTCGAGGCGCGGCGCCGACCCCGGCCGGCGCGCCCTAATCGACCGCTGCGTCGAGCATGGCCTTTGCACACCCGAGAAACGAGACGCGTTGATCTCATGGACCGGCTCGACGCGCGAGGCGATCCCCGGGTACGCCCGGCCGGTGCGCCTTAGCCGCTGGATCGACATGAAGATCGTCCATCGCCCTCCGGAGCCACTCGAAGCCAAGGCCTACCTGGGTTTCATGTTCCACCTCTCACTCCTGTGACACCATGTTCAGCAAGATCAAAAACCTCTATTTCGCTCCCCTCATTTTCCTGGTCGGGACCATCGTGTGGTGCGGGTCGCGCCCTGATGCGGCGGTGCTTGTCCCCGAGGGCGAGGTTTACCTCTACTGTCCCGGGTATGAGAACGATCTACCGAAATTCGTTGACGCGTTGATGGAAGGCGCGGTTCTGCCCGACAAGCTCACGCCTTGCCTCCCTCTCGACGTCAACAAAAGCCTGAAAACGAACATCGTCGACGGGAAGACGGACCGGGCGATCCGTCAGCTCGACGCGTTCGGCTGGCAGATGTTCATCGCGCTGAACTGGCCGGTCGAGCAGGACGGAGGGTACCTGCGCTTCGCGCGGAGCCTCGGGGGCCCGGGCGCTCCTCGCTGGTACGGGTGGGACACGTCGGAAGATGTCTTCAACGTGAAGGGAGACGTCCCGGGGGGGCGGCACATCCTCTCGGACCGGCAGGCGGACATGCATCAACTTTGGGATCAGCGAGGCCAGCTGGTAGGCTTCGAGGTCCAGATGAACCAGGTTGCACGTGACACAATTAGAAACAACAAACTCAACACGGCGGAGGGACAGAGCGCAGTGCTCAGCCGTGTGCTCTTCCCGTGGGGTCTGGCCAACACGGATGAAAAGCGGCTGGGATCGATGGTCATCAAGCTCGCATGGAAGGCGCTGGGCGCGCAAGATCATCGGGAACGGTTCTTCCGGCGGGCGGCCGAGATGCCGGGCTCGCCGGAGCAGCGCGAGTTCGGGCTGGTGGGCATGCACATCGGGTACAAGCTGTCCTTCATCGATTCCAAGTGGGTGTGGATCACCTTCGAGCACATCGACGGCGTGGACGACGGGGGCGAGCCCGCCTGTCCGGCTCCGGCGCTGCCGCCGCTCGCGGAGCCGCTCTTCTATGACAAGCAATGCAAGCCGGAGGCCTGTCCAAAGAACGACCCTGAGAGCAAGAACCCCCACCTGGGTCCCAACCGGAAGGCCACCCAGGTCGTCCGGCGGGTCCCCATCCAGCCCGAGACAGTGGACTTCAATTGCAAGGTACGCGCGCTGCTGCACGCCCACGCGCCGCAATCGCCGGCACAGTTTTACAAGCTGATCGCCGCGCAGTCGGCCGTCAGGCGAGGGGAGAAGTGGCAGTACGTCCCATCCCACTCCCAGAACACGCTGCTCGAGACGTATCAGCAAGATTCCGAGAAAGAGGAAGAGCGCGGGTGCATGCAGTGTCACCTTCGTGCGCCGCTCAAGGCGAAGAACGAAAGCGGCGTCTTCATCGATGATCCGGGGCAGGGCGACTTCATGTACATGCTCACCCAAAGGCTTCAAATCCAGCAGTGATGCACCACCGCTATCAAGGCACCATGCACGATATTCCTGGGTATCAGACGAAGAGCGTCCTCCACGAAGGAACCCGGCTCGTCACGTACCGGGGCATCCGGAGAAGCGACGGGGCTCCTGTCCTCCTCAAGATGGCAGCGGCGGAGTACCCCTCGATGGAGGACACCGCCGGGCTCCGGCACGAGCATCGCCTGTGCAGCGGCCTCTCGCTCCCCGGCGTCCTCGCCCCCTACGCGATCGAGAATCACCAGGGCCGTCTGGTGCTCGTGCAGGAGGATTTCGGCGGCCTCCCGCTCTCCGCGTTCGCCCCCGATGCCATCGACATCGACGCGCTCCTCCGCCTGGCGATCCAGCTAGCAGGCACGCTCGGCGATCTCCACGAGCGTAGGATCGTCCACAAGGACATCCACCCGGGCAGCATCTACCTCGATCTGCGCACCGGCGCCGTGAAGCTGACCAACTTCGGGATCGCCTCGCAGCTATCGCGCGAGAACCAGAGCGCGCTCAGCCCCGCCGCCATCGAGGGGCTGCTCGCCTACGTGTCGCCGGAGCAGACGGGGCGGATGAATCGCACGATCGACTATCGCACCGACTTCTATTCGCTGGGTGTCTGCCTCTACGAGCGGCTCGTCGGCGGTCTCCCCTTCACCGCGACCGATCCAATGGAGCTCGTCCACTGCCATATCGCGAAGAAGACCGACCCGCCACACGCGGTGAGCGCTGCGCCCGCGGGCCTATCCCGGCTCGTGATGAAGCTCCTCGCCAAGACCGCGGAGGAGCGTTACCAGAGCGGGCGCGGGCTGCGCCGGGACCTCGAGCGCTGCCTCGATCAGTGGACGAGCGAGGGTCGGATCGCGCCGTTCGAGCTCGGGCGCGACGACGCCGCGTCGACGCTCCAGCCCCCCCAGAAGCTCTACGGGCGCGAGGCGGAGCGGGAAACTCTCCTCGCCTCCCTCGAGCGCGCCATCGAGGGCAGCTCGGAGATGGTCCTCGTCGAGGGGTACGCCGGGATCGGCAAGTCCACGCTGGTCCACGAGATCCAGAGACCCATCGTGCAGCGGTGCGGCTATTTCATCTCCGGCAAATTCGATCAGCTCGAGCGCGAGTTACCATATTCCTCATTCATCCAGGCGTTCCAGAGCCTTGCCCGCCAGATCCTGACCGAGGACGAGGCGCGGGTCGCCCGGTGGAGAGAGCGGCTCCGCGAGGCGCTCGGCGGGATCGCCCAGGTCATCATCGACCTGATCCCCGACGTGGGGCTCGTCATGGGCCCTCAACCGCCGGTGCCCGCGGTCGGCCCCGCGGAGTCGCAGAACCGGCTGAGGCTCGCCTTCCACCAGTTCATCGAAGTTTTCGCGCAGCAGGAGCACCCGCTCGCCGTTTTTCTGGACGACCTCCAGTGGGCGGACTCGGCGTCGCTGAACCTGCTCCAGGGTCTCATGCTGGAGCGTGATACACGGCATATACTGCTGGTCGGCGCTTACCGGGATAACGAGCTCGCGGCGGAACATCCCCTGTCGCTGCTGCTGGACAAGCTTCAGAAGGCCGCAAAGCCGTTGACGCGCGTGTCGCTCCGCCCGCTCTCGCCGGCCGAGCTGACCCAGCTCCTCGCCGACACCCTTGCATGCCCGGAGGCGCGCGTCGCCCCGCTCGCGACGCTTCTCTTCGGCAAGACCGAGGGCAACCCGTTCTTCGTGCGCGAGCTCCTGCACGAGCTCCACAGCAGCGGACTTCTGGTCTTCAACCCCGAGGCTTCGGTCGAGCGGCCGGAGGAGGGCCCGTGGACGTGGCGGCTGGAGGACATCCGGACAGCGCGCATCGCGGACAACGTCGTCAACCTCATGGTCGGCAAGATTCACAAACTGCCCGTTGAGACCCAGGAGATGTTGAAGCTGGCGGCGTGCCTCGGCGATCGCTTCGACCTGAACCTTGTCGCGCTCGCGGGTGAAAGGACGCCCGGCGAGGCGGCCTCCCTGCTCTGGGAGGCGGTCGGTGAGGGACTCATCACGCCGGAAGGCAGCGCGTACCTGCTGCTCCAGGACGCCGCGCCCGAAGACATCGCCGCGCTGAAGGACGTGCCGATGCCCTACGCGTTCGTCCACGACCGCGTGCAGCAGGCCGCCTATTCCCTCCTCGACACGGGCAGGCGCGAGGAGATCCACCTCCGCGTCGGGCGACTTCTGCTGCAGCGCTACGATGCCGAGCGCAGGGAGGAGAACCTCTTCGAGATGGTCAGCCACCTGAACGCGGGCGCAGCGCACGTGGTGGATGCCAAGGAGCGACGCGAGCTCGCGGCGCTGAATCTGCTGGCCGGACGCAAGGCCAAGGCGTCGAGCGCGTACGAAGCGGCGCTACGGTTTCTGGCCGCGGGGACCGCGCTGCTCGGCGAGGGCGCCTGGGACACCGATTACGATCAGATGTTCGCGCTAGCGCTCCAGCACGGCGAGTGCGAGTACCTGACCGCGCGCCTCGCGGAGGCGGGAGAGCGCTTCGTCACGCTCCAGGAGCGCGCCCGAACTCGCATGGATCGGGTCACCCTCCACACGACGCACATGACGCTCCTCCTGCACCTCGGGCAGCTGGACAAGGCCATCGACGCCGGGCTCACCGCGCTCCGGCTGCTCGGCCTCGCGCTACCCGCCGAGCCGAGCGCGGCCCAGGTGGGGCTGGAGCTCGTGAAGGTGCAATGGGGCCTCGCCGGGAAGAGCGTCGAGAGCCTCGCGGCGCTGCCGGATCGCATGACCCCCGAGATCCGGGCGGGGATGCGTCTGCTCATGAACCTCTGGTTTCCCACGTACCTGCGGAAACGCGAGAAGCTGGTGGCCCTCTTGATGCTCAAGATCGTCCAGCTCTCGCTGCTCCACGGCAACACCTCGACGTCGTCCTTCGGCTACGCGTTCTACGGCGTGCTCCAGAGCTCGATGTTCCGCCGGCCGCGCGCCGGGGCTGAGCTCGGGAGGCTCGCCCTGGAGCTCACCCGGCGCTTCGACGACCCCCCGGTGACGAGCAAGACGCTGTTCATCATCGCCTGCTTTCTGATACATTTCACGACGCACCCGCGGGCGGGCGTCGAGTACTTTGAGCAGGGGCTCAAGTACAGCCTGGAGGCGGGGGATCTCATCCAGGCCGGCTTCTGCGCGAGCTCGCGGCTCCCGCTCGTGGCCCTGCTCGGGACGCCCCTGCCCGAGGTGGCGGCCGAGACGCGGCGCTACCTCGACTTCGCGTCGCGCATCGGCGCCCCGCCGGTGATCCGGGTCGGCAAGGCAGTGCAGCGCTGGGCGTCCCTCCTCCGAGACGCCGCGCCGGCCGCCGTGAGCGACGCAGATTTCATGTGGGATCAGACGCCGGAGATCCCGGGGCCGGACACCTTCCACGTGCTGCATTTGCAGTCCGCCTACCTGCTCGATCGCCACGACCTGGCGATCGAGATCGCCGAGAAGATCCAGAAGGAATATCCGCATTGGCTCGAGCCGAGCATGTATATCACCGCATACCACGCGTTCTTTCACGCGCTCGCGGTAGTGGCGGTCTATCCCACCGCCCCTGCTAGCAAGAAGAAGGGTTACGGCGGGGTCCTGAGGCGGGGCCGGAGCACGCTCAAGCGCTGGGCCGAAAGCAGCCCCCAGACGTCGTCGTTCAAGTACGCGCTGCTCGAGGCGGAGGCGGCTCGCCTCGAGGGCCACGAGGCGCGCGCCGTGCTGCTCTACGACCAGTCCATCGCGCAGGCGCAGGAGCATGGATTCGTGCAGTACGCCGCGCTGGCGAACGAGTGCGCGGCCCGGTTCTACCGCGCCCGCGGGCAGCTCCGCGTCGCCCAGGGCTACGCGGAGGAGGCTCGCTATCTCTATCTCTCTTGGGGGGCGATGAGGAAGGTCGCGCTCCTCGACGAGCGATACCGCGACGTGCTCAGCCGGTCGGGCCCGAGAGGCGCGGCAGAGCCACCCCCCGAGCGGCTCGAGCTCCCGCATTCTGTGCGCCTGGATCTCACCTCGGTCATCAAGGCCGCCCAGGTCCTGTCCAGCGCGCTCGTGCTGAGCGACCTGCTCCGGCAGGTCATGCAGATCGTGATCGAAAATGCCGGCGCGCAGCGGGGATATCTCATCCTGGCCGACGGCGAGCGGCTCTTCATCGAGGCCGCGGGCGCGACGGACCAGGCTCACGTCGTCGTCCTCCAATCCATGCCGGTCGACAGCTGTCCGGACATCGCACAGTCGGTGGTCCACTATGTTCACCGCACCAGGCGGGACGTCGTCCTCGACAATGCGTCGGAGGAGGGCCTGTTCACCCACGATCCCTACGTGCTCCGGCAGCGGTCAAAATCGATCCTGTGCACCCCGCTGGGCCTGCACGGGCCGCTCGGCCTGCTCTACATCGAGAACAACCTGACGAACGGCGCCTTCACACCGAAGCGGATCGAAGTGCTGCGCCTGCTCTCGTCGCAGATCGCAATCTCGATCGAGAACGCTCGCCTCTACGCCAACCTGGAGCAGAAGGTCTCGCAGCGGACGGAAGAGCTGCGGCAGAATAACGTCGACCTGGAAGACACGCTGAAGCACCTTCGCGCCGCGCAGGCGCAGCTCGTTCATCAGGAGAAGCTTGCCGCCCTCGGGAAGCTCACCGCCGGGATCGCGCACGAGATCAGGAATCCGCTCAACTTCATCAACAACTTCAGCGTGCTCGGCAATGATCTGTGCGACGAGCTGATCGACGCCGCCGCCGATCCCGATCTCCGCGTCGCCGCGGTGTGCGATACCTTGAGCGACCTGCGCACGAGCACGCAGAAGATCCTCGAGCACGGCAGGCGGGCCGACGGCATCGTGCGTTCGATGCTCGAGCTCTCGCGTGTGCGCACCGGCGAGCGGCAGCCGGCGGAGCTCAATACGCTGATCGAAGAGTACGTCAAGCTCGCGCTTCCCAGCCTCCGCGACAAGGGCGACGAGCCCGAGGTCCAGCTGCTCCGCGACTACGACCCGTCGATCGGAGCAGTCGAGCTGATCGCGCCGGAGATCGGACAGGTCATGTTGAACCTGCTGAGCAACGCCCTGTACGCGGTCCGCGAGAGGCGAGCCGCCGAGCGGCGCTCCTATTCGCCCAGGGTGACCGTACGCACGCGCTCCGTGGGGGATCTCGTGGAGATCTGCGTGGAGGACAACGGGCCAGGGATCCCGCACGGCATCCGCGACAAGCTCTTCGAGCCGTTCTTCACGACGAAGCCTTCCGGACAAGGGACCGGCCTCGGCCTGTCGCTCTCGTACGATATCGTCGTGCAAGGCCACCGCGGGCAGATGACGGTGGAGAGCGAGGAAGGTCATTCCACCACCTTCCGCGTCTTGCTTCCGCGCGCCCGCGCGCACGATGAAGCGGCTCGCGAGCTTCGCTAGCGCCGATTCAATCACGATGGACTACGAGGACGCGAATCCGTGGAAAGATCTCGCGAGCTCGGTGATAGACATGATTCTATATTCCTGCGTGGACGCACTGTGCGACACCTACATCTGATTACGTTAAGTCGCGTTGAGCCCCGCGTCGCCCTGTCGCGGCCGGCGTGATGCCAGTTGACGCGATATGGGCGCGGGCGTAGGCAATGCTCGTGTGAAGGAGCGAACAGTCGGCGGGAGGTACGCGCTGGGGCGCGAGATCGGCCGCGGCGGCATGGGGGTCGTCTGGGAGGCCTTCGATCAGCTGCTTCGCCGGCCGGTGGCGACCAAGCTGATGATGCCCGAGAACGTCGTCTCCTTCGAGGCACGACGTAATTTCGAGCAAGAGGCGATGACGGTCGCCCGGCTCCGGAACGAGCACATCGTCCAGGTCTACGATTACGGGATCGACGAGGGTTCGCCGTACATCGTCATGGAGTTGCTCGAAGGGGAGGACCTCGAGAGCAGGCTTGGTCGCGCGTGTCAGCTTCCGGCGACGGCCGTGCTGTCGTTGCTCAGGCAGATCAGCTCGGGCCTCGAGGCCGCGAGCCTGGCAGGCATCGTCCACTGCGATCTCAAGCCGGCGAACATCTTCCTCGCCCGGGGCGCGTCCGGCGAAACCGTGAAGATCCTCGATTTCGGGGTGGGATGGCGGCTGTTCGAGGAGCACGATTGGCCGCGCGCGCGCCTCGGAACCCCGGCGTACATGAGCCCGGAGCAGGTCCGCGGCGCGGTCCCCCACCCCCTGACCGACCTCTGGTCGCTAGGCGTCATCGTTTACCGCGCGCTCACCGGTCGCTTTCCGTTCTCTCACGAGAAGCTGCCGGAGCTCTTGATCAGTATTTGCACTGACCCGTTCCCGCCGCTGTCGTCGCTCAACGCCGCCCTGCTCCCCGGCTTCGATCGATTCTTCGAGCGCGCCCTGGCGAAGGACCGGACCCGGAGATTCCAATCGGCCCGCGAGCTCTGCGCAGCGTTCGCCGCGGTATGCGGCGCGGGCAGCAAGCTCGCCAAGATCCTCGTCGTCGATGACGAGCCCGACATCCAGCTCCTGCTGGAGCTGCATTTCCGCCGAAGCCAGAGCGGCGCCGCCTACGAGCTCATCTTTGCCGACAACGGCCAGCTCGCGCTCGACGAGCTCCGGCGACACCAGGACATCGACGTCATCGTCACGGACCTCAACATGCCAGTCATGGACGGGCTCACCCTGCTCGAGCACATCCCCGAGGTGAACCCGCTCGCGAGGACGGTCATCGTGTCCGCGTACGGCGATATGATCAATATACGTCGCGCCATGAACCGGGGCGCATTCGATTTCCTCTGCAAGCCGATCGACCTCGATGACCTGGAGACGACCCTCGAGAAGTCCCTCCGCGCCGTGGAGCAGCAGCGACAGAAGGCCCAGGCGAACGAGGAGAACGACCTCCTGCGGAAGTTCACGAACGCGGCCCTGGTCGAGCGGCTCCGGGCGCTCGGGCCCGCGGGCGCGGCCGCGAGCGAGGCGCTGGACGCAACCGTCGTATTCATCGACGTCTTCCGGTTCACCCGCGTCGCGAAGGAGAGTCCGCCCGCCGAGGCCACGCGGCTGCTCAACGCCAATTTCGAGGTGATCGTCCCGGAGCTCCTGGCGCAGGGCGGCGTCGTGGACAAGTTTGTCGGCGACGCCGCGATGGCCGTGTTCCACGGGCCGGATCACCTCGAGCGGGCGCTCAGGGCCTCGATGGCCGTGCGCGGGCAGATCGAGACGATGGCTCAGCGCACGGGCAAGGACTCGCCTTACGCTCACGGCGTGTGCACAGGAGTCTCGACGGGGAGCGTCCTCGCGGCGGAGGTCGGCTCGCATGCGTGCGCGCGGCTCGGCTACACGGTGCTCGGCGAGGCCGTGAACGCCGCGTCACACCTGTCGCGTGCAGCGCTGTCCGGAGAGATCCTCGTCGATGAGGCGGTATGTCGTGCCGCCCGGAAGGGTTTCACGTTCGAGGACGCCGGCGCGCGGAGCATCTGGCCCAGGGCGGAGCCAACGACGGTGTACAGGGTGCTGGAGCGCGGGGCGGCGCGGCCCCTGCTCGGCGACGAGCCGACGGCCGTGGTGGCCATGGAGCCCACGCGGGCAAACCCCCGCGCCGCCGATTACGCCCCAGGCGACGAGGAAATCGCGGAGCAACGCGACGCTCCTCCGCACGTGCCGCGCGCTCGGATGGACGAGGTGCATGGTGCCCGCGCGCCAGGACCACTCGGGCAGCACCTGGACGAGGCGCCCGCTCGTCAGCTCGGGCGCGGCGGGGAGCCGCGGTAGCGGGCCGATGGCGTACGGGGCGCGACCGATGCCGACCGCGACGAGGCGATGGCCACGATCACCGTGCGCTCGATCTCGGCGTCACGCTGCGCGGGCCGGGGGCGGCGCGAGGATCAACGGGCGGCCCGAGTACGTGAAGGCCGCGTGCGACGCGTCGCTGGAGCGCCCGGGAACGCTCACTGCCCCCCTCCCAGCCGCCCCGGCGGCGGCATCTCCAGCGCCGGCGGGGGCTCGCCTGCCGGCCTGTGCTGCCAGTCGGGGTCGATCCAGAGCCATTTGATGAGCTGCGTGTTCCGCGCGTTGGGGATGTACCCCCTCACCCACGGCTTCACCAGGGTCGACTTCTCCTCGAAGTAGAGCGGGATCCTGAACATCCCGTCGAGCGCCCGCCGCTCGGCCGTCCGGAAGAGCCGGATGCTCTCCCTCGGATCGGCCATCGCGGCCGCCTTGCGGATCGTCTCGTCGAACTCCGCATCTGCCCAGCCGCTCCGGTTCTGGGGGCTGTACGACAGGAACGTCCCGAGCCACGTCTGCGGATGGTTGTAGTCGGCGTACCAGGCCAGCCGGATCACCTGGAAGTTGCCGTCGCGGAGGTTCTTGAGCATCACCCGCCACTCCTCGTTCCGCAGCGTCACGGAGACCCCGAGGTGGCGCTTCCACATGTCCTGGATGGCCACGGCGACCTGCCCGTGCCCCTCGCCCGTGTTGTGGAGCACCTCGAGCGGCGGAAACCCCTTCGCGCGGAGCGTGTCCCCCTCGCGGACGACCTCGTATCCGGCCTCGGCGAGCAACGCACGGGCGCGCGCGGGGTCGTGGCTGACCTCGGGGCTCGAGAACGGATCTGCGCCGCGCGCCCTGTCCTCCGCCACCTGCTCGGCGTAGCCGGATCCGGTGATGTCGGGCACGTAGTGGGTCGCGGGCTTCCCCATCCGCGTGATCTTCTCGACCAGCTCGCGCTTGTCGATCGCGAGGTTCAGCGCCCACCGCACGCGCGGGTCGTCGAGCGGCGGCTTCCTCGTGTTGAGCTCGTAGTACACGGTCGAGAGGTAGTCGATCCGCCGGAGGTCCTTCTTCCCGGACAGCCAGCCGAGGTGGTCGTACGGGAGCTCGGAGTTGTCGCCCAGATAATCGAGGTCCCCTGCCTTGTAGAGCTGCAGGGTGGCGTTGTACTGGGCGATCTCCATCCAGACGATCCGGTGGATCCTGAGCGCGTCATGGGCCCAGTACGCCGGGTTCCGCTTCATCGTGATCTCGTACCGGAACTTCCACTCATCGAGCTGGTAGGGCCCGTTGACCACGATGTTCTCGGCGCGGAACCAGAGCTCCGGCTCGCCGCGCGCCTCGAACGGCTCGATGACGTCGCGGCGCACCGGGAGCAGCGTGACGAAGCTCGTGAGATCGGTGAAGTAGGGCGTGGGCTGCTCGAGCTCCACGTCGAGCGTGAGGTCGTCCCGGGCCCGCACGCCCACGGCGGCGTCGTCTTCGACGAGCGCCGATGCCGCGACGAACCCGGCCGCCTCGGCGGGAAGCGGCGCCACCCGCGGCGCGGCGGGGTCGTACGTGGGGAGGGCCGCGTGGGGCGCGACAAGGGCGTACTCGGCGGACGCGGCCGGCGCGAGCAGGCAGCCCGGGAGATAGCCGCGGCCCTGCGGCCCCTGGAGCTCGAACCAGCGGTCGGCCGCGCCGTTGCAGGCGACCGGCGGGCCGGCCGCGAGGAGGGCGACCTCGGCGTCCCGCCACCCGCCGCCGGGGACCGCGTCGAGCGGCGCGGGCACCGGGGCCGCGCCGGCCGCGTCGAACGAGAGCCGCTCGCCGGCGCCGGTCTCCTCGTCGGGCTCGGCGTACGTCACCGAGGCCACCCCGGGAGGCGGCGCCGCGAGGGGCGGCACCCCCGATGCCACCCGGGCGGGCGACTGACCGAGCACGACGACGAACGCCCCCTTGGGGAGCTCGATCGCCGGCGGCGCGTCGGGCCGCGGCGCGGTGCGCAGCAGGGTGGCCTCGCGCAGCGCCTTGAGCTTGCCCAGGTTGAAGAGCTCGCCGTTCTTGAGAATGTGCAGGTTCGCGGCGGCGAGCGAGGCGGTGGAGGGGCGCAGCACGCGCTTCCACGCGTACTCGAAGTCGTGCGCCGTCACCGGCTTGCCGTCCGACCAGCGCGCCTCGGGCCGCAGGTGGAACCGGAAGATCCGGTTGTCGTCGCTCTGCTCCCAGCGCGTCGCCGCCCCCTGCACGGGATGGAGATCGCCGGCAGCGTAGGTGGTCAGCCCCTCGAACAGCTGCTGGAGCAGCGTGATGCTCACGGAGTCGACGGCCTTGCCGGGATCGAGGTACTCCGGCTCGTCGCCGTTGTTGACGTAGAAGGTCGCGACGTCCTTGCCGGTGCGCGCCGTCGTCCCGACGTACCCATCGCCCTCGCCCGTGCACGCCGCGAGCGCGAGCAGCGCACCGAGGAGGGCGACGCGCGGGCGCAGTGGCTCGTGGGTGAGAGCGAACGGCGTCATCGCGGCTCCTGGGTCCCGGGCTTCATGAGAGAATGAAGCGCAAAGTCACAGAGGACACAGAGGGAAGAAGAGAAGAGAGATGAAAGAATCTCCTTCTCTCGCCTCTGTGCCCGCTGTGCCTCTCTGTGGTTCAAAATCCTCCCATCACGGGATCAGGAACACGCCCGGGAGATGCCGCGTCAGTCGGCGAACCCCTTCGGGTTCTGCTCCTGCCAGCGCCAGCTGTCGCGGCACATGGTCTCGAGATCGCGCTCCGCGCGCCAGCCGAGGAGCTCCACCGCGCGCGCCGGATCCGCGTACACGGAGCCGACGTCCCCGGGGCGCCGGGCGACGATCTCGTGGGGGACCCGCTTCCCGCTGACCTTCTCGAACGCGGCCACCACCTCGAGCACGGAGTATCCGCGCCCGGTGCCGAGGTTGACGGTGAAGCTGTCGCCGACGGTGAAGATGCGCTTCAGCGCGGCGAGGTGCCCGAGCGCGAGGTCGACCACGTGGATGTAGTCGCGCACGCCCGTGCCGTCCGGCGTCGGCCAGTCGCCGCCGAACACCTGGAGCTTGTCGCGCCGCCCCACGAGCACCTGCGTGATGAACGGCGTCAGGTTGTTCGGAATGCCGTTCGGGTCCTCGCCGATAAGCCCGCTCGCATGCGCGCCGACCGGGTTGAAGTAGCGCAGGGACGAGAGCGACCAGCCCCCGGTGGCCGCGACGTCGCGCAGGATGTGCTCCACCATGAACTTGGATTGCCCGTAGGGGTTGGTCGGCCCGAGGCGGCACGCCTCGTCCAGCGGCACGCGCTCCGGATCGCCGTAGACCGTGGCCGACGAGCTGAACACGAGCTTCCGCGCGCCCCGGGCGTCGAGCGCCTTGAGCAAGCACACGGTCCCGGCGACGTTGTTCTCGTAGTACGACAGCGGCTTCGCGACCGACTCGCCGACCGCCTTGAGCCCCGCGAAGTGGATCGTCGCGTCGATGGGATGCTCGGCGAGCAACCGATCGAGCCCCGCGGCGTCACGGATGTCGCCCTCGACGAACGTCACCTGCTTGCCGGCGATCCGCTCCACGCGCTCGACGGCCGCCTTGCGGCTGTTGCAGAGGTTGTCGAGGATGACCACTCGGTAGCCCGCGTGGAGGAGCTCCACGCAGGTATGCGAGCCGATGTAACCCGCGCCTCCGGTGACCAGGATCGTCTTGCTCATGTCGTTCTCCCGAGAGGGTCCATGCTGCTCTCCCCTGGATGAGGCCATGGCCCAGGCCAGCACGTCAACGGGCACGTCCCCTCACCCCCCGCGGCCGCTCGGCCGCGCGAAGGCGTCGCGCCGCGCGTCCGAGCGGCCGCGCGGCGCGGCTGTCGGACGGCGACGGAGATCGTGGTGGACGGGAATCGGCTGTCAGGGCGCCGCCGGCCCACCCAGCGTCGGGCCGAGCCGGCCCGGCGCCGGGAACTCGAGCTGGGGAAACGCGATCTCGTTCGACGGGTTGTCGCGCCAGCGCGGGTCGATCCAGAGCCACTTCACGAGCTGCACGCTCCGCGCGTTGCCCTTGAACCCCTTGACCCATGGCTTCACAAGCGTCGACTTCGTGTAGAAATACAGCGGCAGCTTGGGCATGCGGTCGACGGCCCGCTTCTCCGCCCTGCGGAACACCTGGATGCTCTCCTTCCGACCGGGCGTCGCCGCGGCGGTGCGCATCAGGTCGTCGAACTCCTTGTCGGCCCAGCCCGTCCGGTTCTGCGGGCTGTAGGAGAGCAGCGTGCCGAGCCACGTCGCCGGGTGGTTGTACTCGCCGATCCAGCCGAACCGCACGACCTGGAAGTTGCCGTCGCGCACGTTCTTGAGCATCACCTTCCACTCCTCGTTCCGCAGCGTGGCGGAGACGCCGAGGTGACGCTTCCACATGTCCTGGACAGCGACGGCGATCTGCTTGTGCCCCTCGCTCGTGTTGTAGAGGATCTCCAGGGCCGGGAAGTTCTTCGCCCGGTATCCGTCGCCCTCCCGGACGACCTCGTAGCCCGCCTCGGTGAGCTTCGCGCGGGCGCGCTCCGGGTTGAACAGGACGTCCGGCGACGAGAACGGGTCGACCCCGAGCCTCCTGTCCTCGGCGAGCGCCTCGTCGTAGCCCGAGCCCGTGTAGTCCGGGACGTAGTGCGTGGCCGGCGTCTGCCCGCCCCGCGTGATCTTCTCGACGATCTGCTGCTTGTCGACCGCGAGGTTGAGCGCCCAGCGGACGCGGACGTCGTCGACCGGCGGCTTCCTCGTGTTGAACTCGAGCCAGTACGTGGAGAGGTAGGGGAACCGCTTGAAATCCTTCTTTGTCGACAGCCAGTCCAGGTGCTCGGCGGGGAGCGAGGAGTTGTCGCCTCCGTAATCGAGATCTCCCGCCTTGTAGATGTTCATCGCGGCGTTGTACTGCTCGATCTCCAGCCAGACGACGCGGTGGATCTTCAGCTTGTCGCGGTTCCAGTACATCGGATTCCGCTTCATCGTGATCTCGTAACGGAACTTCCACTCATCGAGCGTGTAGGGGCCGTTGACCACGATGTTCTCGGGGCGGAACCAGAGCTCGGGCTCGCCGCGCTGGGCGAACGCCTCGATCACGTCCTTGCGCACGGGGAAGAGCGTCACGTAGCTCGTGAGATCGGTGAAGTACGGCGTGGGCTGCTCCAGCTGCACGTCGAGCGTGAGGTCGTCCCGGGCGCGGACGCCGACGGCGCCGTCGTCCTCGACGAGGAGCGCGTCGGGCACGAACCCCACCGGGAGCTCGCCCTGCGCGGCCGCGGGGGCCGCCGCGGCGTCGTACGTGGGGAGGTCCGCGTGCGGCGCGACGACCGCGTACGTCTCGCGGGGCGCGGCGCCCGCGCCGTCCTTGCCCGCGGCGGGGGGGACGAGCAGGCAGCCCGGGAGGAAGCCGCGCGCGCCGCCCCGCTCGACCTCGAACCAGCGATCGGCGGCGCCGTTGCACTGGCACGGCGGGCCCGCGCGGACGATGTCGACAACAGCGCCCTGCCAGCCGCCGCCGGACGCGGGGCCGAGCGGCGCGGCGCCGCCGGCGGCAGCGTCGAACACGAGCCGGTCTCCGGGGCCGGCCTTCGCGTCGCCCTTCGTGAACGTCACCGCGGCGGCGCCCTCCGGCAGCGCCGCGAGCGGCGCGATCGCGGTGTCGACCTGGATCGGCGAGCGCGCCAGCACCACGACGAACGACCCCTTGGGGAGCTCGATCGCGGACGGCGCGTCGGGCCGGGCGGCCACGCGGAGCGGCGCGGCCTCGCGCAGCGCCTTGAGCTTGCCGTGGTTGAACAGCTCGCCGTTCTTCACGATATAGAGGTTCGTGGCGGCGAGCGAGGCGGTGGAGGGGCGCAGCACGCGCTTCCACGCGTACTCGAAGTCGTGCGCCGTCACCGGCTTGCCGTCCGACCAGCGCGCCTCGGGCCGCAGGTGGAACCGATAGATCCGGTTATCGTCGCTCTGCTCCCAGCGCGTCGCCACCCCCTGGACCGGACGGAGGTCGCCGGCGCCGTAGGTGGTCAGCCCCTCGAACAGCTGCTGGATCAGCGTGGAGCTCGCCGAGTCGTTCGACTTTCCGGGGTCGACGTACTCGGGCTCCGTGCCGTTGTTGATGTAGATCGTCGCCTCGTCCTTGCCGACGCGCGCGATCGTCCCGGCGTACCCGCCTTCGCCCTCGCTGCACGCCGCGAGCGCGAGGCACGCGAGAGCGAGCGCCGCGAGGGCGCCCCGCGCCGCGCGACCGGCGCTCCCGCCACCCCCCTCGCCGCCGGCACCTCGTCGCTCCGGAGCCCGTCGCATGCCGCGGGAGTAGCACGGCGCCCGGGGGGCAGGAAGGCAGCGGCTGCCTGGTCCGGGCGCGTCGCAGGTGATGCGTGGCCTCGCCGCGAGGCGGCTGCACGGCCCGGCGGACTTCGCTACGGCCGCACGGAGATCCAGGACGTCCGTGCGCTCACCGGCGCCAGAGCGCCCGCAGGTCGAACGAGAGCTGGCGATGGTGCTTGATGGCGAGCAGATGAATGCGCTCGCCGCTGAGCGCATAGAGCAGCAGATAATCGCCGGCGATGTACTCCCGCAGCGACGAATCGGGGCCGAGACGGCGCTGGAGCGCCTGGATCCGCGCCTCGACCTCGGCCGATTGCGGCGCTCGCGCCAGGAAGTCGAACCCGATCTGAGGAGAGCTCTCCAGGCTCGGGATCACGTCGTCGAAGACAAGATCCAGCAGATCGCCGAAAGCGGAGGCGAGCTCCGCCTCCTCCAGAAACCGCCGAATTTCGTCCAGGTTGCGCTCGAAGTTCTCGGTGACCCGAACGGCGGCGCGACGGCTCATCGGCCGTGCTTTTCGCGGAGCTCCTCGACGCTCAGCGTTCGCCCTGCCTCGAGATCGTCGAGGCCCCGCTCCGCCTCATCCAGCAGCGTGAGGTGGACGTGCTCCCGCTCGAGGCGATGGTAGTGATCGAGCCTGCGCGCGTCGACGAGGGCGATGTAGCTTTCCCCGTTCCGCGTGAGGATCTTCTCGTGGCCCGCGCGAACCTCGTCTGCGAGCTCCGTGAGCCGGGCCTCCGCCTGGCTCAGCGGTACGATGTCTTCGGGAGAAATCGCCATGCGGTGCCCCTGTCGCATCGAGTTGAACGGATCTGGTAACGGATCCCCCGGGTCGTCGCAACCCGGCGGGGCAGTCGACCTCATCGAGCCGCGATACTACCGCAGCCAGCCCGCGGTCTTCGTGTAAGGTCGCGCGCCCGTCATGCTGCACGCCCGCGTGGTCGCCTCGTCGCGCGCTCTCTCGGTCTGCTCGGCGCTCGTCCTCGGGCTCCTCGCCGTCGGCTGCGGCGGCGCGGGCCCCCCGGGCACGGCGCCCCCACCGGCGTCGCGCTGCGATCCGGCGCACCTCGACGCGTGCGAGCGCGCCCTCGCCGCGGCCCTCGCCGAAGGCCGCGCGCCGCGCGAGCTCGCCCTGGGCTACGTCGAGGCCCGCGCCGCCCGGGACGCCGGCGACCCGTGGGCGCTCCTGCTCCGCGATCTCGACCGCCGCGGCGGAGCGACGCCGCGCGTCGCGGTCATCGTCGAGGCAGGCGCGGAGGCCGCCGGCAAGGCGCAGCGCGGGGGCGCGGCGGACGCGACGTGGATCCGCGCCGCGCCGCTGCCAGCCCCCGGCGCGCTGGGCGCCGACGCGCTGCTCCTCGCGATCGGCGAGGCCCTCGGGGTCGAGCACCTCGTCCACGCGCGCGCTCGCGGCGGCGGCGCGGTCCAGCTCTTCCCGAGCGACCCGCTGGCGCCGTTCATGGCCGGCGTCGCGCCGATCGCGCGCGGCGACGCGGCGCTCGCGCGCGTCGCGGACGACATCGCGCTCGCGGCGCTCGTGCGCCGCGCCTTCGGCGCCGCCGGCGGCTTCCGCTACGTCGAGGCCGCGCGCGCGGCCGACGCCCTCGCCGCCGCGCTGAAGGGGCGCGACCCGAACGACGAGCCGGTGCTGCGCGGCCGGTACGCGCTCCAGCTGCTCGGGACGGCCGGCGTCGCGCTCGAGGACGCCGGCGACGCGACCGGCGCCGCCGGCGCGCCCGCGGCCCCCCGGCTGGATCCTCCGCCCGCGCCGGGCGACACGCCCTACGGCGACCTCCTCCGCGTGCGCACGGCCCGGGACAGCCGCGCGGCGTGGCGCGCCCGCGGCGCGGCGGTGCTGCGGGCCGTGCCGGCGGACCGGCGCGCCGCGCTCGACGACCTGCTCGGGAAGGCCCCGGGCTGCGGCCGGGACGTCGCCCCGCCCATGGCAGGCGCGCGCGACCTCGTGTTCGCCGCGGCGCTCGCCGGCGCCCTCGCCCCGAGCGACGCCGCGGCTGCGCCCGCTGCATCGGCTGCGCCCGCTGCATCGGCCGCGCCCGCCGCCGGGAGCGCCGCGGCGGAGGCGCCGGGCAGACGGCTGCCGCTCGACGCGTGGCTGCCGCGCTACGAGGCGCTCGTCCGCGCCGTCGATCAGACGAGCACCGCGTGGGCGCACGCGCCGAGCCTGCTCTACGAGCGCGGCCCCGCGCCCGCCGCGGGCCAGGCGGGCAGCGCCGTCCACCGGCGCGTCACCGAGCTCGGCCTCGCGCACCTCGCCGCGCTGCGCGCGCTCGCCGAGGCCGAGCCGCGCCGCTACCGCGCGCTCGCGCAGATCCCCCTCGCCTACAGCCCCGGGGTGCTCGCCGACGAGCGCCTCCGCGACGCCATCGTCGACCTCACGCAGGTCGCCGTGCAGCGCCGCATGGCCGACGCGCGCGATCCGGAGGCGGTCCTCGGCGCGGCGCTCGCCGGCGTCTTCGCGGGCATGTCGTACCCGCCCGAGGTGCAGCCCGCGCACTTCCTGGCCCTCCAGGGCGCCCTCACCGCCAAGCTGCGCGGCGACCTCACCGCGCAGACCGGCTGGGGCGTCGCCGGCCTCTACGCCGCCGACGCGCTGTACAAGCTCCTCTCGGATCGGTCGCCCGATCTCGCGTTCTCGTCGGCGCAGATCGAGCGCGCGCTCTCGCCCGCGCCGGCGCTCCCCTACCCCGGCCTCGCGGCGCTCGCCGCGAGCCTCTCGCGCTACGCCGCGCTCGACGCCGCCGGCGCGCTGGATCCGCGGGCGATCGACGCGGCCCGGCTCCCTCCCGAGCGCCGCGCGGCGCGCGACGCGCTCCGGCGCGCCGTCGCGGGGCTCGCGGCGCGCGACGCCGGCGCCGGCGCGGCGGGCGACGTGGAAGCGCCGCCGCCCGGCCTCGTCGAGGACGTCACCGCGCTCGCCGACGGCGTCATCGCCGTGCTGCTCACCGAGCGCTCGCGCAAGCCGCCCCCGGCCACGGACGCCTGCCCCGCCGCGGGGCGCGGGCCGAGCCCCGAGGCGCGCCGCGCGCTCGCGCGGCTCGGCGACGTCCGCGGCCGGATCCTGCTCGCGCCGCGGTACAGGCAGGGCGACGGCGCGTGGGTGCGCCGGGCGCGGCTCCTCGTGACGCTCCTCTCCGACGCGCTCGATCTGCTCGCCGCGCCCAGCGCCGGCGCGGCTCGCGCGGCGAGCCGATCGAGCGCCGGCGCATCGGAGCCCCGCGTGCGCTTCACCGTCCCGACCGCGGACGCCGAGGCCGCCGTCGCCGCGGGCCTCTCCAGCTGGGGCGACAGCGGCCTCCCGGACGCGCTCACCGGCGGCTACGCCCTCGCCCGCGCGCTCCTCTCCTCCGCCACCGCGGAGCGCTTCGCAGAGCAGAGCGGCGCCCCGATCGGCCGGGTGCTCCGCGGGCTCGCCGCGGCGTTCCGCGAGGACACGGCGCAGACCGGCGCCGGGCAGGGCCCGGGCGGCGGCGCCCTCCTCGACGCGCTCGCGTCGCTGCCCGCCTCCCGGACGGAGGGCGACCTCCTGGGCCTCTTCGTCGGCTACGCCCGGGCGCTCTCGGCGCTCGGGCTGCGCGATCAGGCGGACCTCGGGCTGCTCACCTCGCTCCTCGGCGCGGCCGTGGTGGGCAGGCCGCCGTCGCCGGAGGCCGTCGCGCTCGCGAGCGAGAGCGGCAGCCGGGTCGCGTGGGTGCTCTCGTACCTGAGCGAGATCGCGGAGGCCCGGCGCGGCGTCGTCCCGGACCCGTCGGCCTACGCGGACGCGATGCGCAAGGCGTCGGACGACGCCTGCCAGACGGCCGACGCGGGCGACGTGCTCGCGATCATGGGCGCCGTGCGCGACTTCGCCGGCGGCCGGCGCGCCGAGGCGCGCGACGCGCTCGACAGCGTCCTCGCGGCCGCCGACGAGCGCGGCCTGCGCGTGCCGCGCATGACCTACCGCTACCAGGAGATGACCGCGACCCGCGTCTTCTCGCTCAGCTTTGACGTCTCGTACGGCGGCGGGCTCCTCGAGAGGTCGACGAGCTTCCAGCTCGGCCTCGGCCTCCGCACCCGCGGCGAGCCCTCGGGCGCCCTCACCGCGGCGCTCGCGCCCGAGGGCTCGCCCCGCAGCGACGAGGACGCGGGGCGCGCCTACGTCGGCGCCGCGGCGCTCGCGGCCGCCTACCACTTCCTTGATGGCGACGCCGAGCGCGGCGCCGCCGCGGCGCGCCGGGCCATCGCCGCCCTCTCGTTCGGCCTCCGGCTCGGCGAGCGGGCGCTGCGCCAGGACCAGCCGCTCGCCTGGGGACAGGACGCGCGCGCGCTGCTCGCGATCGACGCCCAGCTCGCGGCCGAGGCCGGCCACCCCTTCCTGGCCGGCGACCTCTGGACGCTCGTCCGCGGCCTCTTGCCCCCGGACGCGGACGACGCCGCGGTCGCGGCGCTGCTCGATCCGCTCCCGGCGGGGCTCGCCGCCGCTCCGGGCATCCAGCCGCTCGTCGCGAGGACCGCGCGCTCGCTCGCCGTGGTCGCCGGCCCGCTCGCGTGCACCGGGGCGAGGGTCGAGCTCGGCGGCTATGAAGCGCCCGACTGCGACGCCTACCCGCTCGCGCTGTCGCTGCGCATCGCGGACGTGCTCGGCAAGCTCCCGCACCTCCGGCGCGCGGGCAGCGCGGCGGCGTGCCCCGCCCTGCGCAGCCTCGACGGCTTCCTCACGGCCGCGGAGCGGGGGACGTACGATCCCGACGCGTTCACGGCCGCCGTGGAGGCGCTGCGCCGGAGCGGCCGGCTCTACGACGCCGGCGTGATGCTGGCGCGGCAGCGGCGCGAGGGGCACTGCGGCCCGCTCGTCCTCGCCGCCGCGCGCGCGCTCGGCCGCGCGCCCTCCCTCGGCCCGGCGCTGCGCGCCGACCTGCTCAGCGTCGCGGTGAGCTGCGCGGCCGCGGCGCTCGACGGGAGCGTCGTCGACGACGTGCTGGCGCTCGACGGCGAGACGCGCGCCCTCCCGGACCTCGGCCGCAACCTGAGCGTCGTGCTCTTCGCGACGGAGCTCGCCGTGCGCGCGGAGCGCTGGGACGTCCTCGCGAAGCTCGCGAAGCAACCCGAATTCGTCGACCGGTGGAGGGGGGACAACGCCGAGGCGGCGGCGACCGCGCACCTCATCGAGGCGGCCGCGGCCGTGCTCGCCGGCGAGCCGCCGCCGCGCGACGCGCGCGACCCCGGCGCGCACGCGAGGCTCTGCGGCGAGCCTCCGCCCGGCGCCCGCGCCGCGACGTGCGCCGACATCCAGCGCCTGCGCGCTGGCGCCGTGCCCGAGGCGCAGCGCCGGCAGCGCGCGAAGGAGGCGCTGGAGCGGCTGCTCGCCGCCGCGCGCGGGCAGGCCGCCCCGTAGCCGCCTGCCCCGAGCCCGTCGCCTCGCGCCTACTTCACGCTGGCGGGCTTCGTCTCTGCCGGCTTCTGATCGGCGGGCTTCGCCGCGGCGGGCTTCGTGTCCGCGGGCTTCGCCGCCGCGGGCGGCGCCGCAGCAGCAGGTTGCGCGGCGGCGGGCGGCGCCGCGGCGGGCTTCGCCTCGGCCGGCTTCGCCGCGGCCGGCTTCGCCGCGGCGGGCTTCGCGTCGGCGCTCTTCGGGGCCGGGGCGGCCTTCGGCGCGGAGGCGGGCACGCCGGCCGGCTTGAGGCCCTTGGTGGCGGCCGCGGCGCAGGCGAGCTCGACGCCCGTGTCCTTGCCATCGAGCCGCATGATCTTGATCTCGACCCGGCGGTTCTTCTCCTTCGCCTCCTCGGTCTCGCCCGGATCGGTCGCGCAGTGCGCGCCGTAGCCGGCGGACCGCACCCGGTTCTTCTCGACCCCGAGCGCCACGAGCGCCTTCACCACCGCGTCCGCGCGCTTCTTCGTGAGCGTCACGGTGGCGTAGTCGCTGCCGACCTTCTCGGAGTAGGCCGCGACCTCGGCGAACTGGATCTGCGGATGGTCCTTGAGGATCTGGGCGATGTTGGCGAGGAGCTCCTGCGAGGCGGGCTCGATATCGGCCTTGCCGGCGGCGAAGGCGATCTTCTCGTTGAGCTTCACCTCGCTGTCGAGGAGAGCGACCCTCGGGACGTCGGGACAACCGTCCTCGTCCTTGTAATTGTTCTTGACCTCGGCCTCGGTCGGGCACTTGTCGGCCTCGGCCACGATGCCATCTCCGTCCGGGTCGGTGGACTTGCAACCGTCCTTCGCGTCGGGCGGGAGGCCGTCCTCTTTCTCGGCGACGCACTTGTCAGCGCCGTCGTCGATCACGCCGTCCGCGTCCGCGTCGGGGGGCGGCGGCGGCGGGGCCGGGGGCGGCGGCGGCGCGGGCGGCTGCGCCGGCGGCTGCGCCTGCATCTGGGGCTCTCTCGCGCAGCCGCCGTTCGCGGCGAGCAGCGATACTGCGAATGCCATTCCAAGCCATCTCGTGGTTCGCATCTCCGGGGCTCCTCTCCTTGGCGTCGTTGATTGCGCCGAGCGCCAGCGTGTTTAGACGACTGCGCCGGAAACTGCGAGATTTAATCGCACGGCGAGGCGCGCGGCTCCCCCTCGGCAGCGCGTCGGACGCCGCTCCGGAGGTGACAGCGCCGCTGGCGAGCCATCGAGATCGACCCGGCCCCCCCGGCGGGTCGTTCGCTTTCCCGGCGGACGGAACTAGCGTTTCTTGGACGAGAAATCCATCGTGTCAGGCGCCACCTTACCCTTCAGATCAGGCGCCTGCGGCTTCTTCGACTTGAGCGGTTGTCGCACGGGCGCCGACAGCGTGGGTGGGGGTGCGGACGTCGGCGTGGGCGGCGGGGCGACCTTCTGGCGGGGCTGTGGCGAGGTGCGAGCGTCGTTCGAGTCCCGCTCTGTCGGCTTCTTGACGGGCCCCGGCGCCGTGGGCTCTTCGGTCGGGGTGCGGAGCGCGTCGAGCGCGCGCTGGCGCGCCGCCGCGACGCCCGGCGCGGTGCGGCCTCGAGGATCGAGCCGGTCCGCCTCGTCGAGCTGGTCGAGGCACCGGCGCCACGCCGCCTCGTCGCAGGCGCGCAGCGCTTCGGCCCGCAGCGAGCGCGCGCGATCCAGCGGATCGAGCGGCGACGGCGCCTCGATGGGCGGGGCGCTCGGCAGCGGCTCGGGCAGGGGCGCGACCTCGGGCAGGTCCCTCGTCGAGCGCAGGAGCCGGACGAGGACGATCGCGAGGATCGCCAGGGCTGCGACCGCGGCGAGCTCCGCGAGCCAGCGCTCCCGCATCCACCGCCGCATCCGCGACACGCGCTGCCGCACCCGCGCGGCGGGCACCTGCTCCTCGGCGGCGATGCTCTCGAGCTTCTCTCCTTCCCCTTCGCGGGCCATCCACGAGAGCGTCTGCTGCGCGTCGCGGGTCGCCGCGGCCTGCTCTTCTGCCCAGCGCGCCAGCTGGCGCGCCTCGACGGGCGGCGGACCGACCGGCAGGTCGGGCAGCTCGGTCGCGGTCTCCCGGAACGAGCGCCGGTGGTGGTCGGCCACCTTGTGGCGCGCGATCCCGAGCAGCCAGCGCCGGAGCTCCGTCGGATCGGCCGGGCGCGCGGGCGAGGCGAGCGCGTCGCAGAGGACGGTCTGCACCACGTCGTCGACCTCGCCGCTCGGCACCCGCCGTCGCACGAACTCCTCGAGGGCGCGGCGGATCCCTGGCTCGGCCAGGGGGTTCGTCGCGGGGGCGCTGCGCTCGGTGGTCATCGTCATGCTCATCGACCTCTGCATCGCGCGGTGGCCGCGGAGTGTGACGAGCCCGATCGAGAATACGGCAGACCTCGCGTGGGCGTCACACTCCGTCGCGCGGGGCCGACGGTCGGGCATGGTCCTCCCGCCCCCTGCTGTCCTCGCCGCCGCGATGCTTGCCGCGTCCCTCGCCCTCGCGGCCCCTTCCCTGACCGCCGTCTCGAACGGCCTGCCTGGCGCGGCGCCGCCGGCGCGGGCGCCCGCGGGTCCCGTCCTCGGCGCTCCGGCCGCTGCCGCCCGCGCGCCGCGCCCCCCGGGGGCCTCCTTGCCGCGGGTCACCGAGATCCGCATCGACAAGAGCGAGCACACGCTCGATCTCGTGGCGGGCGACGAGATCGTCCGGTCCTACCGGGTCGCCCTGGGGCCGGGTGGGCCGGGGCCGAAGCTCTACGAGGGCGACCGGCGGACCCCTGTCGGCACGTACCGCGTCGCCGGCCGCATCAAGGGCCTGTTTCATCAGTTCCTGCTCGTCAGCTACCCGAACGAGGAGGACCGCCGGCGCTTCGCCGAGCTCAGGCGGCGCGGCGAGGTCCCGCCGGGCCGCGGCGTCGGGCACAGCATCGGGATCCACGGCGTCGGCGGTGTACTACGCGCCGGCGTGCACAAGGAGAGCGACTGGACGCTCGGGTGCATCGCGCTCGACGACGACGAGATTGACGAGGTCGCGCGGCGAACGCCGGACGGCGCCAAGATCGTGATCACTGATTGAACGGGGGGGTGCTAGGGTAGCCGGTCACATCGACGGGCTGTCCGCCGATGATGGGAGCGCGACGGCCCGACCGGCGCCGCCCTCATGCCCGCCCGGGAGATCGTGCATGTCTCGCCGTTACTGGCTGATAAAGAGCGAGCCTCAGAAATATTCGTTCGCGCAGCTCATGCGCGATGGCCAGACGATGTGGGACGGCGTCCGGAACTTCGAGGCCCGCAACAACATGCGGGCCATGAAGCAGGGGGATCTCGTGCTCTTCTATCACTCGAGCGAGGGCAAGGCGGTCGCGGGCGTGGCGCGCGTCAAGCGCGAGGCGTACCCCGATCCGACCGCCGATGCGGAGGAGGACTGGAGCGTCGTGGACATCGAGCCGGTCGCGCCGCTCAAGGCGCAGGTGGCCCTTGACACGATCCGCGGCGACGAGTCGCTCGTCGAGATCTCGCTCCTGAAGCGGTCCCGGCTGAGCGTGGTGCCCGTCTCGAAGGAGCACTTCGATCGGGTGCTGAAGCTGGGCAAGACCAAGATCGCTTGACGCGGGCGCCCGGGGTAACGACTAATCCCGGCGTGAACCTCCGCCTTGGAGCCCGAGCTCTCGCCCTCCTCTTTCTCTCCAGCATCGCGTGCGGCGGCCCGCCGACGCCGTCCCCGATCGAGGGCGAGCCGATCTGCCCCGACTTCGAGATCGGCGCGGCGCGCGCGCCGATGCGCGGCAGCCTTCGCTTCCCGGTCGCGCTGACGGTGCGCGACGGCAAGGATCCGATCACGCGGACGACGCTCACCGGGCGCCGGTCGAAGGACGATCCGGCGAACCGCATCCTCCTCGGTGACGAGGACGCCGAGTACGAGATCGAGTGGGCGCAGTGCGAGAACGAGCGCGCGCCGAGGGCGCGCAAGCAGGCGCGCGACACGAAGGACGCCGCCGAGTACGAGTGCGGCAACGCGGCCGTGTACAAGACCGACAAGCTCGTCACCCGGAAGGGCGACGCCGCGTCGCGCACGGTCCGCTTCGCGGCCCCGCCGAAGCCGGAGTGCTGGGAGAGCGAGATCCCTCCGGCCGAGCCCCCTCCCTCGCCCGACGCGGGCGCCGAGCCGGCGGCCGCCGATGCGGGCGCTGCCGAGCCGGCGGCCGCCGACGCGGGCGCGGCCGACGCGGGCGCCGCCGGTGCGGCGGCCACGGGCGCCGCACCGGCGCGGGTGGACGCGGGTACCTCGCGCGATGGGGGGGCGGGCGGCGCTGCCAAGCCGCTCCCCCGCGCCGCCGGGAGCGACGCGGGTTCCCCCAGCGCGGCCGGGGGCGACGCGGGTTCCCCCCGCGCAGCCGGGAGCGACGCGGGTTCCCTCCCGCAGGGCGACTAGCTAGCGGGCGCGGAGGGGTCATCCCTCCGGGACGTAAGGAGAAGAGAAAACAACGCAAAGGCGCAAAGGCGCAAAGACGCAAGAAGAGGTCAAGAGACGCGAAGCCGGGCGCACCGGGACGCCAGGGCTCTCTCTCCTTCTGGCGTCCTTTGATTCTTTCTCTTCTCCTTGCGCCTTTGCGCCTTTGCGTTTTATTCTCTTCTGGCCGCTCGCGGCCCTAGCTGCGCCCACCGGGCTTCGTGATCGGCAGCCCCGGCGCCAGCTTCGCCGGGTTGAACATGCCCGCGCGTTTGTGGTGATTCGCGTGCATGTAGATCCCGTGCCAGAGGAGGTTGCCGAGCCGGTAGTACCCGTGGTTCAAGTTCACCGGCCTGAAGTCGCCGTCCGGCGAGAACGCGTTGTGCGTCGACCAGTTGAAGTGCACGAGGTGTAGAAAGCCGAGGATCGACGCCGGCACGAAGAGGAAGAAGAACCCGATCGGGCCGAGGACCACGTACCAGCACGCGATGAGCAGCAGGTTCGTCGCGTAGCTCACGTAGGCGCGGATCCGCTCGTAGCGGCGGCTCTCGGGCGTATCGCCGTAGAGCTCGAAGTAGATCTGCTGGAGCTGGCGCTCCACGTTCACCACCGTCCTCACCAGGAACACCCAGTAGCTGGCCACGACCGGGTGCGGATCCCTGTCGACATCATCCGAGTAGCGATGGTGGCGCTGGTGGATCACCTCCCACGAGGCGAACCGCGTGAGCGCCACGAGCCCGCAAAGCTCGCCGACGAGCCGGTTGATCGGCCGGGGAAAATTGTTGTGTGTCGCGTTGTGGATGAACACGCTGCAGAGGATCTGCGCATGGCAGACCAGCGGCAGGAGCAGCCAGAGGCGGTTGTCCCATCGCTCGATCAACGGCTCGTACCCGCCGAGGTGCATGCACGCGAGGAAGGTCGCGCACGCGAGCGCGTAGAACCCGTCGTAATAAAGGTAAAAATACCGGTTTCGTCGGAGCTGCGTGAACGGCAGCGACGTCAACGTGGAGACGATGACAGACACGTGCTTGAGGCCTCCCCCGCGCCCGAGGCGGCGCAGCGCTGGCGCGGATCGGACCGCGCAGCGCCCCCCGCGCCCCGGGCTGCTGCCGCCTGGACTCGCACATCGCCAGTCCAGGCTCCTCGAATACACCGGTTCGTCACTTCCGTCCACGGTCTCTCCATGCGCCCGCCCCGCTTGGCTGGATTTCGTCGCGCGCGGCCGGAACCCTGCGCGCAACGCGCGCGTGCGAACGCGAGTTCGCAGCTCGCCGGGAATCCCGGGAGACGCGCGACGCGGGTGACGCGACCGTGCGAGGCGCCTCCGCGCGGCTCTCTCAACATTGTTTGGGCTAGGCAAGGATGATAGTGACGGTGGGGTGACAGCCGAAGTCGCCACACCAGCTCCCGCATCCAGCGGAGCGGAGCGCCCCGGCGCGACCGGGGCTTCGGGGAGGGACGAGTCGCCCGCTCAGGGGGGGACTGCGGGTCAGCGGGGCGCGGTCGCGTGCAGCCTGCATCGGGACGCGCGCCGCGAGCCCTGGCTCCTGAAGCACCCTGCCGAGCGGCGGCAGATCGGGATCGTCGCCGCCTACCTCGGCGTGCTCGCCGCGATGTTCTGCGTGCCCGCGTGCCGCAACGTCCTCTTCTTCGCGGCGGCCTGCGGCCTGAGCTTCCTCAACGCGGTGGTCATCCACAACCACCTGCACCAGGGCATCTTCCGCAGCCGCCGGCTGAACAGGCTCTGGCGCTGCGTGCTCAGCTTCGGCGCGCTCTACCCGGCGTCGGCCAACGTCCCCTCTCACAACCTGGTTCACCACCACTTCGACGACGAGGGCCAGCCCGACTGGGCGGCGCCGGAGCACGTCTCGTTTCGGTGGAACCTCCTCAATCTGCTCCACTTCCCCAACGTGGCTGGGCCGAACACCTTCGCCGGCGTCGCGCGCTGGAACGCGCTCGCCGGCCGGCGCGAGATCGTCCGGCAATACCGGTTCGAGATGGCCTCCGCCTTCGGGCTCACCGGGGCGCTCCTCCTCGTCGATTTCTGGACGGCGCTCTTCTTCGTCGTGCTCCCGCAGCTCTACGGCGCGCGCTGCATCCTCCGGATCAACCTCCTCCAGCACGACGGGTGCGACGTCCAGAGCGAGTGGAACCACTCGCGCAACTTCGTCGGACGCGCCTTCAACTGGATCATGTGCAACAACGGTTACCACACGATCCACCACAACCGGGCTGGGCTGCACTGGTCGGTGCTGGCCGAGGCGCACCGGCGCGAGGTCGCGCCGCGCATCGATCCGGGGCTGAACGAGCCGAGCCTGCTCGGCTACCTGCTCCGGACCTACGTGCTCCGCTTCCACCGTCCGTCCCCCCGCGACGTCGCGCAGGCCGAGCGGTCCGCCCCGTCGATCGAGCTCTCGCCGCGCGCGCTCCGCCGCGCGGAGGCCGAGTCCGCCAGCGTGTAGGCGCCCGAGCGATGCTGTCGAGAGAGCTCATGGGCGCCCTCGCCCTGGCCATCCTCTGGGGGAACACGCTGCTCATCGTCGCGGCCGCGCTCAAGCAGCTCGCCGCCGTCGCGGCGACGCGCCGGCGGCTCGGCCCGCCGCGCGGCGACGGCGCCTCGCTGATCGAGGCGCGCGTCCTCGGCGGCGGCGGGCGCGGCGGCGCGCTCGCCGGCCGCCGGATCGAGCAGGTGGGCCGCGCTGGCGCCGGGGGCCGCGCGCTCGACGAGATCGTCTTCGCCGACAGCGCCCACGGCGGCGAGATCTACGGCGGCGCCGTCGTCGCCGGCGGGCGGATGATCGCGGTCGCGCCCGCCGTGGAGAGCGAGGTCTGGGTGTCGCGGGACGAGGTCCGCGCCGCGTCCGCGTGCCCCTCGGAGGCGCGGTTCGACGAGGCCTACAAGCACGCGCGCAAGCCGCGCGGCTTCTCCAGGACCGTGGAGGCCAGGATCTGCGCGGGCGCGCCGGTGTGGCTGCTCGGCGCGGTGGAGGGCGGCGCGGGCGGCGCGGGCGGCGTGGATCGGATGCGCCCGACGCTCGTGTCCAGCATGGATCCGCGCGCCTTTTGCCGCGGGAAGCTCGCGCTGCTCTCGCTCGGCGTGGCCGGCATCCTCGGCGCGCTCGTGGGCTGCACCGCGCTCGCGCTGTCGCGGCCGCGCTTCGGGCCCGCGAGCACCGCCGGCGCCGCGCTCTGCCTCGCGTTCTTCCTGCTCGTCCAGCCGCTCGGGGCCGCCCTGCGCGACGCCGCGCGCCCCCCGAGCGCCGCGCCCGCGCGCGGCCGCTGGGTCCGGAAGCGCGCGGTCAGCGCCTCGCGGGCGACCGCCTCCGGCTAGAGACGAGAGCAGCCGATCGAACACGTCCCCTGGCAGCCGGCCGAGCCGCTCGGCCGAGCGCTCGGCGCCGAGCTCGGCGTGCCACGTCACAGATTTCTTGCTATCGCTCCCCCGCGATCCTCGGCCGCCGCTGAGCGACCTCGGCCTCGCCCTGCCGCCGCGCCGCGCGCGATCCGCTGTTCCGCGGGGAGTTCGTTCCCTAGGACGACGTAGTCCACTCCGGCGCGCTCGCGCCCGCACCGCCTCCTTCAGCCCCGGATCCCTGACCTCCTCATGCCCTCTCCGCAGCTTCCACCCACGGCGCCTCGCCCGTCGACCTCCCCCTCCCAGGACCCCTCACCCCGCGCCGCGCCGCCCTCCTCGAAGGGCGGCGGGCTCACCGCGCGCCTCGCCGAGCTCCAGGTGAACCGGCCTGCGCTGCCGCTGCTCGCGGCCGGGCTCCTCACCGTCATCGCCCTCTTCCTGGCGACGCGGCTCCAGGTGCTGACGGGGTTCGAGTCGCTCCTGCCGGCGTCGCGGCCCAGCGTGCAGGAGCTCGACCGGGTCGCGGCCAAGACGGCCGGCGTGTCGACGCTCTTCGTCGTGCTGCAGGGCGGCGAGGGCACGCCCACGGTCGCGCTGCAGAAGGCCGCGGACGCGCTCGTGCCCGAGATCGAGCGGCTCGGGCCGCCGTGGGTCGGCAGCGTCGAGGACGGCGTGCACGAGGCCTTCAGCTATCTCTCGCCGCGCGCCGGGCTCTACGTCGAGCGCGACAGGCTCACGAAGCTGCGGGACGACATCGAGGCGCGGTACGCCTACGAGGTCAACAAGGCGACCGGCGCGCTGCTCGACGACGACGAGCCGCCGCCCGAGGTGAGCGCCCGCTCGATCGAGCAGAGCCTCGGGCTCCAGGGGATCGACGCGGGGCGCTACCCCGACGGCTACTACCAGTCGAAGGACGGCAAGACCGTCGTCGTCGCCATCCGCTCGAAGGTGCTGGCGAGCGATTTCGCCGCCGGCACCGAGGCGATCCGGCGCGTGCGCGAGGTCGTCGATCGCGTGCACCCCGCCTCGTTCGACCCCGGGATCACCTATGGCCTCGCCGGCGACCTGCAGACAGGGATCGCCGAGTACGCGGCGATCAACGAGGACCTGACCGACGTCGGCGTCGTGGGCGCCGCGCTCATCGCCGCGGTCGTGTTCCTCTACTACCTGCGCGTGCGCATGCTCGTCGCCATGCTGATCACGGTCGGCACCGGCGTCGCCTGGACGTTCGGGGTCACCCAGCTCGCGCTCGGCCACCTCAACATGGCGACCGGGTTCCTCTTCTCGATCGTCGCCGGCAACGGGATCAACTTCGGCATCATCTACATGGCGCGCTACCTCGAGGCGCGCCGCGGCGGCGCGAGCCTGCTCGAGGGCGTGCGCGTCGCCCACCGCGAGACCTGGCTGCCCACGCTCACGGCCGGCTGCGCCGCCGCGGCCGCCTACGGCTCGCTGCTCGCCACCGACTTCCGCGGTTTCCACGACTTCGGCCTCATCGGCGGCGCCGGCATGGTGCTCTGCTGGGTCGCCACGTTCGTCGCGCTGCCGAGCGTCCTCGCGGTGATGGAGCGGCTCAGCCCCCTCGACCGCGAGTCGCCGGGGTGGCTCGGCAGGTTCCGGCGGCGCACCCAGGGCGGCATCGCGTTCGGCGAGCCGTTCGCGCGGCTCGCGGCGCGGAGCCCGGCCGGTCTGACGGTCGCGGGGCTCGCCCTGGCCGCGGTCGGCCTCGTCGCGGCGGTCGGCTACGTGCGCGCCGATCCGATGGAGTACGACCTCCGGAACCTCCGCAACGACGAGCGGGTGCGCGCCGAGCAGATCCGGCTGGGCGCGCTCGCGGAGGAGATCACGGGCTACGTGGGCACCGACGGCATGGCGATCCTCGTGGATCGGCCCGAGCAGGTCGAGCCGCTCCGCGCGGCGCTCTACGCGCGGCGCGACGCGGCGTCCGAGGGCGAGAAGCCGTTCAAGGAGATCTACGCCCTCCAGGATCTGGTCCCGAGGGATCAGGACGCGAAGATCCCGCTGCTCCAGGAGATCAAGGAGCGCGTCCTCCGGGCGAGGAAGCGCGGCCTCCTCGGCGACGAGGACTGGAGCCGGATCCAGGCCATCATTCCGCCGGACGATCTCGCGCCGTTCGGCATCGACGATCTGCCGGCGGGGGTGGCGCGCGCCTTCACGGAGACGGACGGGACGCGCGGTCGCATCGTGTACATCAGCCCGATCACGTCCGAGAGCGTGCACGACGCGCACTACCTCTTCCGCTGGGCCGACGCGTACCGCGAGACGCGGCTCCCTGACGGCAGCGTCGTGCGCGGCTCGGGGCGCGCGGTCATCTACGCGGACATGTGGGCGGCGGTCATCGACGACGTACCGCCGGCGGTGCTCTTCTCGCTGGCCGCGACGGTCCTCGTCGTGCTCGTCGCCTTTCGCGGCGGCCGCCCGGCGTTCGCCGTGCTCGGCGCGCTGCTCGTCGGCGTCTTCTGGATGGCGGGGTTGCTCGTGCTGACGGGCGTGAAGCTCAACTTCCTGAACTTCATCGCCTTGCCGCTGACGTTCGGCATCGGCGTCGACTACGCCGTGAACATCGTGCAGCGGTACGCGCGCGAGGGCGCCGGCGGCGCGCTCACCGCGGTGCGCGAGACGGGCGGCGCGGTGATCCTCTGCAGCCTCACGACGACGCTGGGCTACCTCGCCCTGGTCCGCTCGCAGAACCACGCCGTGCGGAGCCTCGGCGTGGCCGCCGTGATCGGCGAGCTCGCCTGCCTCTTCGCCGCCGTGCTGGTGCTGCCCGCGGCGCTCGTCTGGCGCGACCGGCGCCGCCCCAAGGGCGCGGAGAGCTTCGTCGCCGTCGGCCGCCCGACGACCTGAACGCGGCGGCGGCGCTCCGCTCGCCTCCTGGCGGACGCGAACCGTCGCGACCCCCCCGGCGCCGGCCCTCCTGACGGACGCGAACCGTCGCGACCCCCCGGCGCCGGCCCTCCTGGCGGACGCGAACCGTTGCGATCCCCCCGGCGCCGGCCCTCCTGACGGACGCGAACCGTCGCGACCCCCCTGGCGCCGGCCCTCCTGGCGGACGCGAACCGTCGCGACCCCCCCGGCGCCGGCCCTTCCTGACGGACGCGAACCGTTGCGACCCTCGGCGCCGGCCCCCTCCCAACGGTTGCGATCCGTTACGGCCCCCGGCGCCGGCCCCCTCCCAACGGTTGCGATCCGTTACGACCCCCCGGCGCCGGCCCCTCCCAACGGTTGCGATCCGTTACGACCCCCCAGCGCCAGCCCTTCTCAACGGTTGCGATCCGTTGCGGACCCCACCCGCTACCCCCTCGCGTGTGCCAGAGAGCCGTCAGCTCGGCCCGTGCTATGAACCCGGGAAGCAACGCCATGTCCCCGAGGATCGCGCGCCTCTACGTCAACAACTACCGCTGCTTCATCAATTTCGAGCTCCAGCCGGAGCGACGCAGCTTGCTCGTGGGGTACAACGGCGCCGGCAAATCGTCCCTCTTCGATGTGCTCGCCGCGATCCAGGATCTCGTCATCTGGAACAAGGAGGCGTCCGAGGCCTTTCCGCCGGAGACCGTCGCCAGGTTCGGCGGCTCGATGGAGCAGCGGTTCGAGATCGACGTCGAGTCCGAGTGGGGCGTGTTCCGATACGCCCTGCGCCTGTCGCACGACGTCGATCGAGGCGAGACCGCGATTGCGTCGGAGGAGGTGACGCTCGCCGGAAAGCCGCTCTACGGCTTCGTCGAGCGGGAGGTGCAGCTCTACGGGGACGACCACAGGCCGGCGAAGGAGACGTTCTCGTTCTCGCCGCGCAGATCGTTCCTCGCGTCCCTGGAGCCGAAGCCGATGAACACGAGGCTCACCTGGCTCAAGACGTTCCTCCACCGCATCTGGGTGCTGCGCCTCGAGCCCGCGCGCATGACCGCGCTGGCGCGCACGGACAGCGACATGCTCCTGGAACGCGACGCATCCAATTTCGCATCCTTCTGTCGCTATCTCCTGCAGGAGGAGCCGGACGGCCTGCAGCGCGCTCAGGAGCCGCTCCGCGAGATCATCCCGGGTTTCCATCACCTCCGCATGCAAACGGCGGGTCGTACGAAGGTGCTCGTGGCCAGGTTCGGCTATCCAGGCGGCGAGGCGTATGACCTCGACTTCGACGCGCTGTCGGATGGTCAGAAGACGCTCATCGTGCTGTACGTGCTGCTCCACGCCGGCATGCAGCATGCGACCGTCCTCTGCCTCGACGAGCCGGACAATTTCGTCTCGATCAGCGAGATTCAGCCTTTCCTTGTCGCGCTCGCGGATGTGAGCGACGAGAGCGGGCTGCAGGTGCTCCTCATCTCGCATTCCTCCGAGGTCATCGACTACGTCGGAGCCTCGGAGGCGATCCTCCTGGAGCGGCCGGAGGGCGGGCACACCCGCGTCGGATCGATCGCGGCGGGAGGGCCGCTGCGCCTCTCCGAGCGCATGGCGCGAGGATGGCATGTCGCATCCTGAGGTCAGGCTGGTCGCCCTCTATGAGGACAAGGCACACGACAGCTTCTTGCGACGCTTCTTCAAGAAGCACCCCGGTCACGGGCGCGTCCGCTTCGAGAAGTGCGTCGACTCGAGCGGCGTGCTCAAGAGGCTGGGCGCCGAGGTCGACGCGCTGCGCTCGCAGAAGCACCAGCAGAACCTTGGCCTCGTCGTCGTCATCGACGCCGACGAGAAGGGGCTCTCTCACCGGCTGAGCGAGCTCGATGTCCGCATCGGGGCCGACACGAGCGACGGCAGACGCACCGCGGCAGAGCGCATCGCCTTGGTGGTCCCTGCGCTCGAGATCGAGACCTGGTACGTGCACCTTTGCGATCCCTCGGCCCGTCCGGTCGACGAGACCAAGGACTACAAGACGAGCCCCACATGGCGGGAGCTGGCGAAGGACCTCAGCGCCGCCTCGCGCCGCGCGGTGGATGCATGGCCGCCCGCGCCCGACCGTCCGGATCCAGCATCGCTCTCTGCCGCGCGCAACGAGCTGAGGCGCGTCGGCCTCGACTGACGCCTCGGCGTGGCCGCGTGATCTGCGCGGCGTTCTCGCGGCGCGCAGATCACGGCGCGCGCAGATCGGCGCAGCACCGCACGCCGGTCGAGTAGTCGAAGTGCGTGACATCGTGCGACACGACGCGCGACATGCACCCTTCCCTTGTCGCGCGCGCATAGAACCCACCGACGAAGGTGCCCTCCGGATCGTCGATCCACTCGTCCAGATTCCCCACCATGTCGGCGATCGCATCGCCCTCCCACGCGCTCGCGCACGCCGCGGTCTCGCCCGTCCGCCGCAGGAGCGGCGCGCCGCCGACGCGTACCAGGTTGAGCCGCGGATCGCTGTGCCCGAGGGTCACGTCGCGGTGGAGCACCGCGGCCGGGTGGCTCTCGCGGAACACGTTGCACTGCCCGTCCGCGTAGGTCGGCCCGTACGGGAACTGCTCGTCGCGCTCGCCGCGGCACGCCGTCCGCCACTCCTCGAGGGCGCAGAGCCGCTTGCCGGCGTTCCGGCACGCGAGCTCCGCCTGCGCGCCGCTCGTGTAGCCCTGCGGGAGCACCCCCCGGCGCGACACGGCGCGCGGCTCGAACTCGCGCTGCTTCTGCCACCCGGGGAGGAGCGGCAGCTCCATGCGCCGCGCCTCCGCGTCGCCGAGCTGAAGCCGCATCTTCGACCATGCGCGCTCGACCGACGCGGCCGCCTGCCGCGAGGGCGGATAGAACGCCGAGATCTCGAGGCCCGTCTCCCTGTCGAGCAGCACCGCCTCGTAGCGATCCACGCAGAACCGGCGCTCGACCCGCACCATCTCCGGCGGGCAGCGCGGCTCCGCAGGGGGCGCCGGCGCTCTCGGCCCGGGCGGCGCCCCCACGAGCGGCGGCGCCGCCTCCATGGCGCCCGCCCCCGCGTCCGTCGCGCCGGCCCCGGCATCCACGGCGCCGGCCCCCGCGTCCGTCGCGCCGGGCTCCCGCTCCGAGCGGCAGCCGGCGAGCGCCGCGCACGCGAGCGCTGTAGAGACGAGCGCCGCGCACGCGAGCGCCGCGACGAGCGCCCCGCGCGCGAGCGCCGCCGCCGCAGCCGCTCTCGCGTCGCGGCGGCCGGCGCGAGGCCGCTCGGGGCGCTCAGCGGATCGCGCCGGCATAGGGGTCCATGGACGCGGGCTCGCGGCAGAAGAAGCGGCGGAGCACGAGGTAATGGTGGAGCGGCAGGAGCCGCGTCTGCTCCCGCATCGAGAGCCCCATCCGGCTGATCTCGGCGCCCGGGAACGGCGTCTTCGGATAGCAGCGGACGATCCCGGAGAGCGCCTCGTACTCGTCGAGCAGCCCGAGCACGTGACCCACCTCGTGGGCGAGCACCGGCAGCGACCAGCCGGCCCGCATCGCGCTGAAGTAGGGCGTCCGCCCGCAGGTCGGCGAGAGCGGCACCGCGAGGTCGACCCGCAGCGCCCTCCCGCGCGCGTCGTCCGCGAGCACGAAGTCAAAGTCGTACCGCACCGGCAGCCCGAAGGCGCGCGCGTCGCGGTTCCAGTACCCCTCGACCTCGCTCGACCAGCGCGCGAGCAGCGCGCGGATCGCGGCCGGCGTCGCCCTGGCCGTGAACTCGCCGGAGCCCGGGCAGGCGTCCGTCGACGCGGAGCGCGCGTACGGCGTCCCGCGGCACGCCATGGCGCCCCCGAGCGCACCGGAGAGCCCGCAGTCGGGCAGCTCGAGCCAGCCCGCGCCCGCCGGCGGCTCGACCGCGATGCGGACCTCGACCTCCCACGCGCCGCCGCGCCGCCGCACGAGGTAGCTCATCGGGCCGAAGAAGAGGCCGTAATGCGGCATCATCCCGGCGATCCGTCGCTCGCCCTCCGGCACCTCCCCGCGGAAGACGTCGCGCGGCGCCGGCAGGCACAGGTACGCGTCCTTCGCGATCGTGTCGGCCAGGATGTCCCGGAACGTGGCCTCGCGCCCTGCGAGGAGGGCCCCGCTCATCCCCTCGAGCTCCGCGGCCACCGCCGCGACCGGAAGCTCGCGCCCGGAGGTCGCGCCGCCCGCCACGCCGGCCCCCTCGCGCGCAGCACCCCCGCAAGCCGCTGCCCCCAGCGAGAGCGCCGCGAGCACCGGGAGCGCCGCGCCGCCGTGGACGCTTTGTCTTGCGCCTGCAATCTGAAGAGAGTTACGTCGTCCGTGAAACGTTGCACGGTGGCGGTGCGTCCGGGCCGCAGCGGACACGCCGCCGGACGCCGTGCGCGCAGGGGGGACTCGCGTGGGCGTGGAGGTCAACGCCGCTCACTTACGGGGAGTCGGATGAAGAATCAACGCGCCCAAGGTGAAACCGCGGAACCGGGCGGGCGTAGTGACGCGTAGCGACGGGCTCGGCGCGGTCGCGGAGACCGGCGAGGCCCGATGAGCCCAGACGCGCGGGCGCGCCATGCGGGCGGGACACGCGCTGGGCTCGGTGCACTCGACGAATGACGAAGGTGGAGGTTCAGATGGCGATGGATATGGGCAGGTCGTTGGCGTTCACGGCGGTGTCGGGCATGGTGGCGGGCCTCGCGGGCTGCGGCTCGGCGCCGCCGCCCACCGCCGAGACCGGGACCCCCCCGGCCGAGCCGGCGACTGCAGAGGCGCCCGAGGCCGGCGCCAAGGCGTGCTGTGCCGGCAAGAACGAGTGCAAGGGCAAGGGCGGCTGCAAGTCCGATACCCACACCTGCGCGGGCCAGAACGAGTGCAAGGGCAAGGGCGGCTGCAAGCCGGCCGACTGCGGCGGCCACTGAGCGGCTGAGGCGCGCGACAGCCCGGCCCGCGGGGGCCGGGCGACGCCGCGACGTGGTGACCCATGGCGAACCTCGAACGCATGCGGCTCGGGCTCCCCGACCTCGGCGTCGGCGTCGGGCTGCGCATCCCGCACTACCGCCACATCTTCGAGCACCGGCCGCGGGTCGACTGGTTCGAGATCATCAGCGAGAACTTCATGGTCGACGGCGGCATGCCGCTCGCCAACCTCGAGCGCGCCCTCGCGAGCTACCGCCTCGTCCAGCACGGCGTCTCGCTGTCGATCGGCAGCACCGATCCGCTCGATTTCGATTACCTCCGCCGGCTCAAGGCGCTCGTCCGCACGGTGCGCTCGCCCTGGGTGAGCGATCACCTCTGCTGGACCGGCGCGCACGGGCTCAACCTGCACGACCTCTTGCCCCTGCCGTACACGGACGAGGCCGTGCGGCACGTCGCGGCGCGGGCGCGCGTGGTGCAGGACTTCCTCGAGGTCCGGCTCGCCCTCGAGAACGTGTCGAGCTACCTGACCTTCACCTCGAGCCGCATGAGCGAGTGGGAGTTCCTCTCGGCGGTCGTCGACGAGGCCGACTGCGGCATCCTGCTCGACGTCAACAACGTCTACGTCTCCGCGTACAACCACGGCTTCGACCCGGGCGCCTACGTCGACGGCGTGCCGCACCACCGGATCGTGCAGGTCCACCTCGCCGGCCACACGCACCACGGCAAGTACATCCTCGACACCCACAGCGATCACGTGGCCGACGCCGTGTGGGCGCTGTACCGGCGCGCGCTCGTCCACACGGGCGACGTCTCGACGCTGATCGAGTGGGACGACGATCTGCCGGCGTTCGAGGTCCTCGCGGCCGAGGCGGAGAAGGCGCGGGCGATCCGCGAGGAGGTGGCGCGTGCGCGCGCCGCCTGACGCCGCGCCCCCGGCCGGGCTCGCCTCGCTGATGGGCGAGCTCACCCGCATGTTCACGGCCGGCGCGCCGCTCCCCGGCGACGCCGAGCTCGCCGGCAGGTGCCGCGAGCACGTCGCCGGGAACGAGCGGCTCACGCCCGCCGAGCAGGCCGACATCTACCGGCGGCAGTTCTGGCTGCGCCACCACGACGCCCTCCGCGAGGACTACCCCGCGCTCGCGCACGTCCTCGGCGAGGACGGCTTCGACGCGTTCTCGCGGGCGTACCTCGCGGCGCACCCGCCCGCGAGCTTCAGCCTGCGCGACCTCGGGCGTCACGTCGCTGGCTTCGCGGCCGCGCACGAGGGGTTCCCCCCTGCCCTGGCGGAGCTCGCGCGCGAGGTGGCGCGCTACGAGCACGCGCTCGTCGATCTGTTCGACGGCGCATCTCCGCCGCCGCTCGATCCGGCGAAGGTGACGGGCATGCCGGAGGAGGGCTGGTCCACCGCCCGGATCGTCCTCCACCCGCTGCTCGCGCTGATGCAGCTCCGCTACCCGGCGCACGTCCTCCGCAGCGAGCTCCGGCAGGGCCGGTCGCCGGCGCTGCCCGCGCCCCGCGCCGTCCGCCTCGCCGTCTTCCGCAGCGCCGCCGATCTCACGATCCGCTACGAGGAGCTCGAGCCTCCGGCGTTCGCGCTCCTCGAGGCGCTCGGGCGGGGTGTGCCGCTCGTCGCGGCGTGCGAGGCGGTGGCGGCCGGCGAGGCGGCGGGCGTGCCGCTTGGCGCGCGGGTCGGCGCCTGGTTCCAGCAGTGGACGAGCTGGGGGCTCATCGCCGACGTCGTGCGGGGCGCCGGCGTCGAACGCGGCTAAGATGGCGCGGTGACCACCATCGTTCAGCGCACGCTCGAGGTCCGCACGAGCGGCCGTGGTTTCGTCGACATCACGCGCGAGGTCGCGCGCGTCGTCGCCAGCGCCGGCGTCGACGTCGGGCTCTGCGCCGTGTTCCTCCAGCACACCTCGGCGAGCCTCGTCATCCAGGAGAACGCCGATCCGGCCGTCCTCCGCGATCTGGAGCGCTGGATGTCGCGCCTCGCGCCGGAGGGCCGCGAGTACGAGCACGACGACGAGGGCCCCGACGACATGCCAGGTCACCTCCGGAGCGCCGTCACCCGATCGAGCGAGGTGATCCCGATCTCGGGCGGCCGCCTCGCGCTCGGGACATGGCAAGCCCTGTATGTCTGGGAGCACCGTAGTTCTCCCCACGCGCGCCGTGTGGTCGTGACCGTAACGGGCACCACAGCTGCGGGTTGAGTGGTATACTCGAGGTGTTCGACTCCTGGATGAGCTCGGCGCCCCCCGAGGGCTGCTCGTCCGCCGCGCGCGGCAGGGCCTGCCCGCGGGCGAGCGCACCACGCGACCCCTCACCCTTCAGCGGAAACAGAGCGATGAGCCTTCAGACGACGTTCATGGGGATCCTCGACACGGCCCGGATCTGCGTCCCGACCGTGGTGGACGCGGTGATGGGGCGCGTGACGCTCGAGCGCTGCGATGAGCGGCTGGACTGGTGGGCGCGCAAGGTCCTCGAGGACGCCGACGTGGATCTCGTGGTGCGCGGGCGTGAGCATGCCGCCGGCACGCGGCCGTTCGTGGTGATGTCGAACCACCAGAGCCTCTTCGACATCCCGGTGGTGTTCCGCGCGATCCCCGGGCGGCTGCGGATGATCGCCAAGAAGGAGCTCTTCAGCGTGCCGGTCTTCGGCCAGGCGATGAAGGCGGCCGGGTTCATCCGGATCCACCGGGGCAATCACGTCCAGGCCAGCGCGAGCCTGCAGGTCGGCGCCTCGATGCTGCAGGACGGCACCCGGGTCTGGATCGCCCCGGAGGGCACGCGGAGCAAGACGGGCGCGCTCCTGCCGTTCAAGAGCGGGGGCTTCCGGATGGCGATCGAGACGAACACGCCGATCCTGCCGGTCGCGATCGACGGGACGCGCCACGTGCTGAAGGCGAAGAATTTCGTGGTGCAGGAGCACCACCGGGTGGTGGTCACGATCATGCCGCCGATCGATCCGGCGCCGTACGGCGCGGGCGGCCGCAGCCGCCTCATGCGGGACGTGCGCGCCGCGATCGCGGGAGCCCTCGGACACGACCCGGGGCTGAGCCACCGGGGGGCGGGGGTCGCGACGTCGTCGCCGGCGTAGGGCGTCCGGCATCGGTCGCCCGGGCCTCCGAGATCAGAACCTCTCTATTTTTTGCTCGGATTTCTGCTCGGATTGCCGCTCGGACGCCGTCCCGCCCTGCTGGAGCGCGCTCTCCGGCGGCTGCGCCCTGGAACGGTGCTCCTCCGGCGGAGGCAGCCGGAGCGACCAGGGGCTGCGCCTCGCCGCCGGGTCGCCCTCCTCCTCCTCGCCGGGCGGGAGGTGCTCCGCCATGAGCCAGGACCAGAAGGCGTCGGCCCAGCGCGCGCCGCCCACCTCGTTCGGGTGGATCTTGTCCTTCTTGCGCGGGAGGGGGCCGGGGACCAGCGCGTCGGAGTCGAAGAAGCGGCACGGGGCCGAGTTCGTCCGGATCACGTCGATGATGCCGGTGTCCTTCCGCCAGAGCGGAGGGGAGACCCACACGCACGGGCGGCCGCCGATCGCCTTGATGATCCGCCGGATGGCGCCGGCATGGGCCGGGGGGTTGACGTTCTCCACCTCGTTCGCACCGAGGCTGATGATCACGAGGTCCGGCTGGTAGTTCGCGACAAGGAGCTCCATCCTGGAAGCCCAGGTCACCGTGTACGAGCTGGTCTCCGCCTTCACCGCGTAGCGCACGCGGTGCTCCTCCATCCGCGGACGGAGCGCCTGCGCGAAGCCCGCCAGCGCGAACGAGTCGCCGATGTGGAGGACCGCCGTGTTGGGCGGAACCGTGAACGCCGGCGGCGCGACGGGCGGCGGCGCGACAGCAGCCCCGGACGGCGCAGCCGGCGCTGCGGCCTCCTGGACGCGGCCCGCGGCCGGGGCGGCCCCGGACGGCGCCCCGCCGGCGGCCTCCCCCGGCGAAGACGGCCCGGGCGGCGGCGCGGCGCTGCACGCCAACCCCGCCGCGGCCACCCCGGCGAACGCCCATCTCCCGACCCGGATCTCCCTGCCCATGCTCGCTCCCACGGCCGCGTCCAGCGGGCGGCCGGAGGCGCCGGAGGGGCACGCGGCCGCGCGAAAAGGTCGCGCGGCGCACTCTAGGGCAGGGCGCGTCCGCACGGCAATCATTGAGCGGAGCGCCCCCAGGCCTTATTACATGCGCATGGGCTTCCGTCTGTTTGGAGTCTCGGTCGACGTCCAGCTCGGGTTCTGGCTCTCCGCCGCGCTGCTCGGGTACGGGATCGTGGCCAGGGAACAGTACCAGCAGTTCCTCGTGTGGATCGTCGTGGTCTTCCTGTCGGTCCTCATGCACGAGTTCGGTCACGCGTTCGCCATCAAGCGGCACAAGATCGAGCCGGAGATCACGCTGCACTTCATGGGAGGGACCACGACCTGGCGGTCGCTCCTGCCGCTCGGGCGGGTCCAGCACATCCTGATCAGCCTGGCCGGCCCCTTCGCCGGATTCCTCGTCGCCGGAATCCTGCACGTGGTGCTCCTCTACGTGCCGGGGCTCTCCGCCCTCCCCGTCATGGTGCTGCACGGGATGGAGACGCTCATCTACGTCAACGTGTTCTGGGGCATCCTCAACCTGATCCCCGTGCTCCCGTTCGACGGCGGCCACGTCCTCGAGCACGCGCTCGGCCCGCGGCGCGCCCGGCTGACGGCGGCGATCTCGGGCGTCGCCGCCGTCCTCCTCGCCATCCTCTTCCTGCGGATGGGGTTCTTCTTCTTCTCGTTGATCCTGGTCATGTCGGCGTTCCAGAGCCTGCAGCGGTTCCGCAGCGAGCCGGCGGTCTCGTCGCCCGTGGTCAACCGCCGGCGCGCCGCGCTCCACGAGGAGCCGGTGCCGCCCGAGACGGCGGTCCTGCTCCAGCGGGCGCGCCGGGCCGTGGAGGGCGAGCAGACGGGCGAGGCGATGGCGCTGGCGAACGAGGTGCTCGCGCAATCCCCGGCGCCGCCGAAGCACGCGCTCCGGGAGGCGCACGAGCTCATCGGCTGGTCGCACCTGCTCCTCGGCGACGCCAGGCGCGCGGGGGAAGCGATCGCGCAGGCGCGCAAGCACGGCGAGCCGGATCCGGCGCTGGTCGGCGCGGTGCACCTCGCGCTCGGGGAGCTGAAGCAGGCGCGCAAGGCGCTCGAGGCGGCCCGGGAGGCCGGCGACGACCGCAAGGAGATCGCGGGACCGCTGATCCGGGTGCTCGTGGAGCTGGGCGAGGTGGCGCGGGCAGCGGCGGTCGCGCTCGACATCGTGGAGCAGCTCTCGGAGGAAGACGCGCGGAGGATGGCGGAGATCGCGTTCACGCACGGCGCGTTCGACTGGTCGGCGCGGCTCTACGAGGCGATCTTCCGCCGCGCCGGCAAGAGCGAGGACGCGTACGGCGCGGCGCGCGCGAGCGCCAAGGACGGGAACCAGGAGGCGGCGCTCGATCTGCTCCGGCGCGCTGTCGCGGCCGGCTTCTCGGATCGGGCGCGCGCGTGGTCGGACACGGCGTTCGAGGCGCTCCGCGGCTCGGCGCTCGAGACGGTGCTGCCGCGCCCGTGAGCCGAAATCCCTGACGGGATCTCCGGCGCGCTGGACTAGGCTCCGGCGCGTGCGCATCCAGGTATCTTTCCTCCGGGTGGGACCGGTCGAGGTCCCGCCGCCCGCCTACAAGTCCGAGGGAGCCGTCGGGCTCGACCTCTGCGCCGCCGTCGACGCGCCGGTGACGCTCGCGCCCGGGGAGCGGAAGCTCCTGCCCACGGGCTACGCCGTCGCCCTCCCCGACGGCCACGAGGGGCAGGTGCGCCCGCGCTCCGGGCTCGCGCTCCACCACGGGATCACCGTGCTCAACTCGCCCGGCACCATCGACCCGGACTACCGCGGGGAGATCAAGGTCGTCCTGATCAACCTGGGTGCGGATCCGTTCACCGTGAACCGGGGCGATCGGATCGCCCAGCTCGTGATCTGCCCGGTCGCCCTCGCCGACGTGGTCCTGGTCCCCGCGCTCGCGCCGACGGCGCGCGGCGCAGGCGGCTACGGATCGACGGGCGTGCGCCGGGAGCCGTAGGTCCGCGCGTCGTCCCATCGCGCGCCGCCGAGGTCCTGGGATCGCGCGGCCACCGAGCGCGCTACCGATCCGACGCGAACAGCCGGACCACGGCGATCCCGATCCCCAGGACCACGAGGCCCACCGCGAGGTGGAAGAGCCGGAGCGGGCCGACGCCGATGCGCTGGCCGTCGAGGAGCAACGACGCGGCCCCGAGATCGAGGAGCGTGATGATGACGGCCGCGCCCGCGAGCCGCACCGGCAACGCGAACATGGCCATGAGCTCCGCCGTGCTCAGGCTGTGGCGCGCGGGCGCGCGGTCCATCCTCGGGGGCGGCATCCTGGACGGCGCGTGGGACGGCCTCGCGAAGGGCGCGGGCGCCGGGGGAGACCAGTCGAGCGCGAGCGGCACGACCGGCTCGGTCGGCAGGCTGTGCGGCGGGAGACGGCCGCCGCGCTCCGGCAGATCGCCGAGCGGCGGGGAGCGGCCGCCGCGCTGCTCCGGCAGATCGATCTCGCGCGTCTCCAGGTCCGCGAGCGCCGCCGGCCACGTCAGGCCCGCGCCCGGGAGATGCGAAGCGCGCGAGGATCTCGGCGCCGCGGGCGACGCCGAGGGGCGGCGGGCCGCGGGCGGCGCGTGGCTCCGGCCGGGCAGCGCGATCGGCGGCGCGCTCTGCGGCAACCCGAGCGCCTGCTCGACCTCGTCCCAGAATGCGCCGACGTCCCGGAAGCGCTCGCGCGGATCGACCGCGAGCGCCCGCCGGAAGACGCTCTCCAGCGCGTCGGGCACGAGCACGCCCTCGTTCCTCGGGGAGGGGCGGCGCTTCTCGTCGAGCACCGTGCCCATCATGGCGACGTGATCTCCGGCGATGATCTCGCGGCCGGCGAGCGCCTCGACGATGGTCACGGCGAGGCCCCAGACGTCGGTCCAGGGGCCCGTCTTGCCGAAGCGCTTCGGCGCCCATTGCTCGGGCGCGCCGTACGCGGGCGTGAACGCCGTCGAGAGGCCGCCCGACGTGGTGGCGGTCTGGCCGGCCATGACCGTCGCGGCGTCGCGCGCGCGGGCGATCCCGAAATCGAGGATCTTGACGACCTCGGCGCCGTGGAGCTGGGCGAGGAAGAGGTTGGCCGGCTTGAGATCGCGGTGCACCACGCACGTGGGACCGTTCGGCCCGGGGAAATGGTGCGCCGCCTCGAGCGCCCGCGCGACCGGGGTGAGCAGCCGGATCGCCTCGCCCGGCGAGAGCGGCGGCAGCCGCTCTGCCGCGCGGGCGGCGATGTGGCTCGCGAGCGTGCTGCCCTCGAGCCACTCCAGCGCGATGAACGGGACGAAGACGCCGGTCGCGGCCGAGATCACGTCGTGGTGCAGCGGCCGGACCACGGCGGGGATCGCGGCCGAGAGGCGGAACAGGAGCTCCGCCTCCTCGCGGAACTTGTCGAGGAACTGCGCGCGCAGCTGCTCGGGCAGCGCCCCGGGGACCTTGAGGCACTTCAGCGCGACCGGTGCACGGAACGCCTCGTGGTACGCCCGGTACACGACGCCGAAGCCTCCTTCGGCGACGACCCGCTCCACCTTGAACGCCCCCTGGGTCGTACCGACGATCCCGAAGACGTCATCGGTCATCCGCCGGAGCGTACACGAGCTCGATGCGGCTTCGAAAGGACCGGAGGCGCGGGCCTCGCAGCGGCGCCTGCTTGCCTGGCTGGCTGGCTGGCTGGCTGGCTGGCTGCCTAGCCGCGCGTATCAGGAGCGCCTCCGAGAGCCGGGGCTCCGGCCCACAAACGTCGGCCCTCGCCCCGCCGCGCACGCACCCGCTCCGAGCGCGCTGCCGGCAAGACATCGGGGCGAAAATGCAAGAGAAAAAGAGCAATCATTTTGACGACTTCCGCCATCATGTAAAATCTCTCCTCTGCAAAACGGCCCGTCCCGCGGGAGCGCCCTGGTCGTCCGCCCGGGCCACACTCGGTGGTCCGTTTTACGCCGCGTCGCGCTAGGCTCGCCGCATGCCGCCGCGTCGCCGTGAGGTCGATCGACCTCTTCGCAAAGAAGTCCGCCTGCTTGGCCGCCTGCTCGGTGAAGTGCTGATCGAGCAGGAGGGTGAAGAGCTCTTCGCGCTCGAAGAGCGCATCCGCACGCTCGCCATCCGCCGGCGCCGCGGCCCGAGCGACGGGCGCGCGCACGCATCCGCGGAGCTCACGAAGCTGCTCGCGAGCCTGCCGCACGATCGCATCGAGCCCGTCATCCGCGCCTTCACGGTCTACTTCCGGCTCGTCAACCTCGCGGAGCAGCACCACCGCATCCGCCGCGCGCGCGCCTACGCGAGGGACCCCGACGCGCGCCCGCAGCGCGGCTCGCTCGATGCCGCGATGCGCACGCTCAAGGACGCGGGCGTGCCCGCGGAGCGCGTGCGCGCCGCGCTCCGCACGCTCGACGTGACGCTCACGCTCACCGCGCACCCGACCGAGGCCGCGCGGCGCACCGTCCTCGAGAAGCTCTACCGCATCGCGAAGAACCTCGAGGAGCGCGACCGCTGCCAGCTCACGCCGGACGAGTCGGCGAGCAAGCTCGCCGAGATCCGCGAGGAGATCGCCGCGGTCTGGCAGACCGACGAGGTGCGCCGCGACCGGCCCACCGTGGGCGACGAGGTGAAGAACGTCGCCTGGTACATCGAGGAGATCCTCTGGGATCTGCTCCCCGATCTCCACGCCGCGATCGGGCGCGCGTTCGAGGCCGCGTACGGCGAGCCGCTCGCCGCCGAGATCGTGCCGCTCCGCATCCACTCGTGGGTCGGCGCCGACATGGACGGCAACCCGCTCGTCGTGCCCGCCGTGCTCGAGGACGCGCTGTTCGCCTACCGCGTCCGCGGCCTGCGCCGGCTCATCCGGGCGGCGCGCGAGCTCGGCGGCGCGCTCTCGCAGTCGCTCCGCCACGTCACGCCGCCGCCCTGGCTGCTCGCCTCCATCGAGGAAGACGCCGCCGCGATGCCCGAGGCGGCCGCGCACTTCGGGCCCCGCACCGAGGGCGAGCCGTGGCGCCGCAAGCTGCGGTTCATCGAGGCGCGCCTCACCGCCACGCTCGAGCACGCCGAGCACGGTCGCGCCGAGGCCCGCGCGCGCTCGGGCCAGGGCCCCGCCCACGAGGGGCGCGCGTTCGTGCGCCCGGAGGAGCCGACGCTCGCCGTCCCCTACCGCGAGCCCGCGGAGCTCGAGCGCGACCTCGCGCTCGTCGCCGACAGCCTGAAGGCCGCGCGCTGCGCGCACTCCGGCGAGCGCCGCGCGCGGGCGCTGCTCTCGCAGGTGCGCGCGCTCGGGTTCGCGCTCGCGGAGCTCGAGATGCGCGCCCCCGCCGAGGACGCGCGCGCCGCGGCGGCCGACGTCGCGGCGGGGCGCGTCGAGCCGGCGCAGATGGGGCCGGAGGCGCGCCGCGTCTTCGAGGCGCTCCAGCGCATCGCCGCCGCGCAGCGCGACGGCGGCGAGTCGGCCTGCCGCACGCTCGTCCTGTCGATGACCCAGAGCGAGGACGACATCCTCGCCGCGCTCGCGTGCGCGAAGGCCGCCGGGCTGTGGGACGAGGCCAGGTCGTGCGCGCGCATCGACGTCGTCCCGCTGTTCGAGTCGCTCGGCGCGCTGAACGACAGCGCGCGGATCCTGCGCGCGCTGCTCGCGCACCCGGAATACCGCCCGCACGTCCTCGCCCGCGGCGTGCAGGAGGTGATGATCGGCTACAGCGACTCCGGCAAGGAGGTCGGCCTGCTCGCGGCGAGCGCGGCGCTCCGGCGCGTGCAGGAGACGCTGCCGAAGATCGCCGCGGAGGCCGAGCTGCCGCTGCGCGTCTTCCACGGCCGCGGCGAGTCGGTGGCGCGCGGCGGCGGTCCGGCGCACCAGGCGCTGCTCGCCCTGCCGGCCGGCAGCGTCGGCGGCCGGTACAAGGCGACGGAGCAGGGCGAGGCGCTCGACCACAAGTACGCCCGCCCCGAGCTCGCGATGCGCACGCTGGAGCTCATGCTGAGCGGCGTCATCCTGCACACGCTGGGCGCGCAGCCGCGGCCGCCCACCGCGTCCGAGCTGCGCTACGCCGCCGCGTTCGACGAGCTCGCCGAGTCGGGCCGGCGCGTCTACCGCGCGCTCGTCTGGGAGGAGCCCAGGTTCGTGGAGTTCTTCACGGCGGTGACCCCGATCGACGAGATCGCGCGCCTGCCGCTCGGCTCGCGCCCGAGCAAGCGGCGCGCGGGCGGCCTGGAGTCGCTGCGCGCGATCCCGTGGGTCTTCGCGTGGACGCAGAACCGCGCCATCCTCCCGGGGTGGTACGGCGTCGGCAGCGGCCTGGAGGCGATGGGCCAGCGCCCCGAGGGCGCGGAGCTGCTGAAGGAGATGATGGCGTCGTGGCCGTTCTTCCGGGCCGTCATCGACAACGTGGAGATGGTGCTCGCGAAGGCGGACATGACGATCTTCGCGGGCTACGCCGAGCTCGCGCCGGCCGCGGCGCAGAAGGCGGTCGCGCCGCGGATCATCGCGGAGTACCGGCTGACGCGGTCGTGGCTCAAGCGGCTCACGGGCAACCGGCGGCTGCTCGAGGGCAACCCGACGCTCCAGCGGTCCATCTCGCTGCGCAATCCCTACGTCGACCCTCTTTCATTCCTGCAAGTCGAGCTCCTGCGGGCGAGCCGCGGCGGGGACTCCGGGTGCGATCGCTCGCTCCTGCTCACGCTGAACGGCATCGCCGCCGGCATGCGGAACACGGGGTGATCGTCGCTGCGTCGCAGCGCGACGCGGTCGTCCAGGCCGCGACGCGGCGCGCTCGTCGAGCGCCACGCGGCGCGGCACGGTCGTTCAACGCCGGGCGTCGTCGGGCGACCGCATCGAACGCGTGACAATCGCTCGGCCAACGCTGGCGCCGCGTGGTAGAAGGCCGGCGCCATGACCAGCATCGTCGAGTTCGGACGTCCCGACACCCTCCCGGCATCGGACAAGCGCCTGCTGCTCGTCTTCGACGGCGGCAATGCCCCCGGCTACTCCTCGGTCGCTGTCGCGCTGACCGAGGAGGCGGCGCGACGAGGCTACGAGGTGTGGGCCGCGACCGAGGGCTTCCGCTCCCTGACCGCGGACGCGCGCACTCAGCCCCAGTTCGAGCGCCTCATCATGAGCCGCCGCCAGCGCTACTCGCTGCTCGCGCAGGGCATCCCGGCGCGCTCGATGGGGCGCCGCGTGCTCGACGCCGGCAGCGATTTCCGGAGCGAGCGCTACAGCGGCTTCCTCGATCGCGCGCGGCGCAAGCAGGCCGCCGTGACGTTCAAGGAGCAGGGGTTCACGCACCTCATCTGCGTCGGCGGCAACGGCACGTTCGAGGGCATCAAGGCGTGGCTCGACGAGTTCGATGTCCGCCCGCAATCCGGCTTCGTCAACGTCTCCATCGACAACGACCTGGAGGGAGATCGCGCGATCGGCTTCCTGTCCGGCGTGGAGACGGGCGCCAACATCGCGCGCGGGCTCTACGAGGACGCGTACACGCACAAGCGCATCTACCTCCTCGAGATGATGGGCAACCGCAGCGGGCGGCACGCGCTGCACTGCGCGGTGGCGGCCCGGGCGCACCTCATCGTGCTCCCCTTCTTCCGCTTCCCCCAGGACGTGCTGAGCGAGCTCGCCGAGAGCCTCGGGCGCGCCGACTACGCGCTCGTGATCGTCGCGGAGGGCTACGAGGCCGAGCGCCGCCGCAAGGAGCACCCCGGCGTGTCGGCGAGCGTGTTCCTGAAGCAGCAGCTCGAGGGCGCGGGGCTCCGCGACTCCCCGGACAAGCGCGTCATCGCCGAGCCGTTCAGCCGCTACATCCGCGGCATCCGCCCCGCCTTCCTCGACGTGTCGGCCGCCTTCCTCAAGGGGTCGCTGCTCCTCTCGGCGTTCGATGAGGGGCGCACCGAGGTGATGCCGTACGTGCTCGCCGCGAACGACGTCGGCGTGCTGGATTTCGCCTCCATACGCCGCGAGGACGGGGTCGAGCGCGCCTTCCTGCCGCTGCTCGACCGGCTCGACCTGCAGCGCTTCAAGACCTGGATCCTCGACCACTTCGTCAGCCTCGGGGCCAGCCGCCCGAGCCGCGCGCCCGCGCCGCTCGGCTGAGCGGCGCGGCTCAGGCGACCGCGCCGGCCCGGCTGGTCGCGCGCGCGGTCCTCGAACCGCCGCCACCCGATCTCCGGGTAGGCGGCGTGGAGCGCCGCGAGGTCGACGCGCGCGCGGCGAATGCGCTCGGCCGGGCGGTCAGGGCTCGCCGCTGATCATGCGCGCGATGGTGTAGACGGTCGCGGAGAGGATGGCCGAGGCGGGGATCGTGAAGATCCAGGCCCAGACGATGCGGCCGGCGACGCCCCAGCGGACCGTGGAGAGGCGCCCGCTCGTGGCGCCGACCCCGACGATCGCGCCCGTGATCGTGTGGGTCGTGCTCACGGGGATGCCGAGCGCCGTGGCGCTGAACAGCGTCGCCGCGCCGGCCGTCTCGGCCGCGAAGCCGCCCACCGGCTTCAGCTTCGTGATCTTCATGCCCATCGTCCTCACGATGCGCCAGCCGCCGGAGAGCGTGCCGAGGCCCATCGCGGCGTGGCAGACGAGCACGACCCAGAGCATCGGCTTCGGGTCGTCGCCGCCCTGCTGGATCCCGGTGGAGATGAGGAGCGCCGTGATGATGCCCATCGTCTTCTGGGCGTCGTTGCCGCCATGCCCTAGCGAGTAGGCGGCGGCGGAGACCAGCTGCAGCCGGCGGAAGCGGGACCCGACCTTGCCGGGCGTCCAGCCGCGCGCGAGCACCCGGATGGCGTGCATGAGCGCGAACCCGATGATCGCGCCGAGCAGCGGCGACACAAGGATGAACGCCGCCGTCTTGCCGAAGACCGTCGCGTCGAGCACCGACAGCCGCTCCGCGCTCTTCACCGCGGCCCCGGCGAAGCCGCCCATGAGCGCGTGCGACGACGACGACGGCAGCCCCCACCACCACGTGAGCAGGTTCCAGATGATCGCGCCGAGCAGGCCGCCCAGGATGACGTTCGGGGTGATGAACGCCGGCTCGACGCCCTTCGCGATGTTGCGCGCGACCGTGGGCTCGAACAGGGCGAACGCGATGAAGTTGAAGGTGGCGGCCCAGATCACCGCGGTGCGGGGCGACAGGACGCGCGTCGAGACGATCGTCGCGATCGAGTTGGCGGCGTCGTGAAAGCCGTTGATGTAATCAAACACCAGCGCGATCACGAGGATGGCGAGGATATAGGTCGTCATGCGTGCTCGAGCACGATGCCCTCGATGATGTTCGCGACGTCCTCGCAGCGGTCGGTCGCGCTCTCCAGGAGGTCGTAGATGTCGCGCCACTTCATCACGAGGAGCGGGTCGTTCCCCTTCTTGAAGAGCGCCGCCAGCGCCGTGCGATAGTGCCCGTCGGCCGTGTTCTCGAGCTTGTTGATCTCGACGCAGAGCTCGAGGAGGTGCGGCTGCCGCTTCAGGTCCCGGAGCGACTGGACCGCCGAGCTCGTGACGGTGCACGAGTCGACCACCGCCTGCGCGAGCTGCCGCGCCTCCGGCAGCGTGTCGCCGACCTCGAAGAGCACGAGCCGCACGCTCGCCGCGTCGATGCAGTCGAGCACGTCGTCGAGCCGCGTGATGAGCGCGTGGATCTCCTCGCGATCGAGCGGGGTGATCCAGGTCTGGTGGAGGGCGGCCAGACATCCGTGGGTGATCTTGTCGCCCTCGTCCTCGAGGTCGGAGATGCGCTTCGACAGCGCCGGCGCATCGGCGGGCCGGTCGAGCATCTCCAGGAGGAGCTCGCTCGCCGCGACGCTCCGCTGCGCGTGGTTGGCCAGCGCGTCAAAGAAGACCGCATCACGGGTCAGTCCCATGCAGCGGGGCGTTTACCCGTCTCCGCGCATCACGTCAACGAGTCGTCACGAAGCAGACAAAACCAGGTAACATCATCCTCTTCGCCCCCGTCGCGCACGAGGCGCGCGCCGGGCGCTCGGCACGCGGGTGACATGGGTATTCGGAGCAAGCTCATCGCGTTCGCCGTGGGGATCGCGGTCCTCGCGGCGGTGGTGTTCGACGTCTACGTCGTGAAGACGCTCGGCGCGGAGCTCGGGGAGCACACGGAGGCCGATCTGGCCGCGCGGACGGCGCTCGTCACCGAGAGCGCCGCGAGGACGGTCGACCTCGCGGCCGAGGCGCCCGCGCTCGCGGAGGCGCTGTCGGCGAGCGCGGGGGCGCGCGTCACGTTCATCGATCCGAGCGGCGCGGTGCGGGGCGACTCGTCGGTCGCGCCGGAGCGGCTCGGCGAGCTCGAGGCCCACGCGACGCGCGACGAGGTCGCCGACGCGCGGCACCACGGCGCGGGGCGCAGCGAGCGCGTGAGCAAGACGACGCGGATGCGGATGCTCTACGCGGCGCGGCGGCTCGACCGGCCGGACGGGCCGTGGGTCGTGCGGCTCGCGTTCGAGCCGATCGCGATCGATCGAAGCCTGTCCGCCGCCCACACGCGCGTCGTGGAGGGCACGATCCTGGCCCTCGTGCTCGCCGTGGGCGCGGCGCTCGTCGGGGCGCGCGCGCTCTCCGGGCGGCTCGTCTACCTGACCGGCATCGCGCGGGAGATGCGCGCCGACCTGAGCCGGCGCGCGCGCGTGCAGGGGCGCGACGAGATCGCCGCGCTCGGCGGCGCGCTGGACGACCTCGCCGAGAGCCTGGAGCGCTCGCGGCGCGAGCTCGGGGGCGAGGGCGAGCGGTTCGGCGCGGTGCTCGAGTCGATGCGCGAGGGCGTGCTCGTCACGGACGAGCGGGGCGACATCACGCTGGTCAACCCGTCGCTCTCGCAGCTGCTCGGCATCCGCGGGGACCCGGTCGGGCGCCCGCCGATCGAGGTGCTCCGCTCCGCGAGCCTGCACGAGCTCATCGAGGAGGTCTCGCTCGCGCGCGCGGCGGCGACGCGCGAGATCCAGATCGCGCCCGCGGCGCCGGGCGCGGCGGGGCCGCCGGGGCGCCGGGTCCTCCTCGTGAACGCGGCGCCGCTCGCGCTGCCGGCGCAGGGCCGCGGCGCGGCGGGGGTCGTCGCCGTCTTCTTCGACGTGACGGAGCTGCGGCGCATCGAGGGGCTGCAGCGCAACTTCATCGCCAACGCGTCGCACGAGCTGCGCACGCCGGTCGCGTCGATCCGCGCGAGCAGCGAGACGCTGCTCGGCGGCGCGCTGGACGACGCGGGGGCCGCGCGGGATTTCGTCGAGGTGATCGAGCGGAACGCGGCCCGGCTGCACCGGCTCGTGAACGATCTGCTCGACCTGTCGCGCATCGAGGGCCGCGAGCGGCCGCTGTCGCCGGGCACGCTCGATCTCGCGGTGCAGGCCGAGGCGGCGGTGGCGCTCCTGCGCGGGCGCGCCCTGGACAAGCGGAGCGAGGTGATCGTGGACGTCGCGCCGGGCACGCTCGTCGCGGCGGATCCGCGCGCGCTCGACCAGGTCCTGACGAACCTCGTCGACAACGCGATCCACCACACGCCGGAGGGCTCGCGCGTGGAGGTGCGCGCGAGGCCCGTGAACGGGCGCGTCATCGTCGAGGTCGAGGACGACGGCCCGGGCATCCCGGCGGTGCACCAGGGTCGCGTCTTCGAGCGGTTCTACCGCGTGGATCCGGGGCGCTCCCGCGCCTCGGGCGGCAGCGGGCTCGGCCTGTCGATCGCGAAGCACCTCGTCGAGGCGATGAGCGGCGACATCACGGTGGCGACCGGCGACGCGGGCGGCGCGCTCTTCCGGGTGACGTTGCCGAGCGCGGCGGACAGCGCCCAGAGGTAGCCCGGGCGCCGCGCTGCCGGCCTCGCGCGGCGGGGCGGGCGCTCACGGCGCGCAGGCGGTGCGGCAGTCGTCGAACGACTTCTGGCACGCCGCCGGATCGGCGAGCTTCGGCATGCCGCCGTCCGCGGGGAACTGCGGCGTGAGGCAGGTCTGGAGGATCGACTGGCACTTTGTGGCGCACGCCGCGAGCTTGCTCGAGAGCGCCCCCGCGTCGGGCGTGGCGGGCGCGCCCGCGTCCTTCGGGGCGCCGCCGTCGCCACCGTCCAGAGGCGAGCCGGCGTCCGTCTTGGTGCCCGGCGCGGCGGGCTGCACCGGGGGGGCCTTCGCGGTCGCCGGGGGCGCGATCGGGGTCGGCGTCGCGGCGGGCACGGTCCCGGTCGCCGCTGGCAGCGGCGCCGTCGGGGGCGGCGCGGGGACGTCGGTCGGCGCCGGGGCCACCTCCTCGGGGTCGTCGCTCGACTTGCATGCCGCGACCAGCAGCGCTGGCGAGGCGATCATCACGGTGAGGGCAACGACGAGCTTGTGGGCGCGCATGGGTGCTTCATGCTGCGCCTCCGCCGAGAAGGCAACCCTCGCGCGCGGCGCGCGAGGTGCTGGACCGCGCGCGAGGCGATCGGCGGAGCGCCGCGCGCGCGGTGGGGGCATTTGCCCAGAGAGATGTCACATGAAGGCGGGAAGGCGGGAAGATCATTGATGATTCCCTTCCCGCCTTCCTGTTCAAATGACCCCACCACCCCGCGCGCGTCGCTTCAGTCGACGTGCGGGAGCTGGAAGAGGTGGCGTGTTGCGGCGCGAGATCGAGGCGCGCGCAAAGGGGTCTCGACGTGCCCAGCCTCGGCAGGAGGGCTATTCGGTCCTGAAGATCACGTGGAATCCATAGCGGGTCTCCACGACGTCGCTGAGCTGATGGAGGTCGAGATCGAACGCGGCATCGGCGAAGGGCGGCAGGACGTCGGCGCGCTCCACGGTGCCGAGCGAGCCGCCGCGCGACGCAGCGCCCGCCTCCTCGCTGTACTCCGCCACCACGACGTCGAGGTCGGCGCCGCCGCGGATCTTGTCGCGCGCCTCCATCGCGCGCAGGCATGCCTCCTCGCGCGTGCGCGTCGCGGCCTCGGCGCGGTCGGCGCCGGCGTAGCGGACGAGGATGTGCTTCACGCCGATGCGCGACGGCTCGTCGGCGCGGGCTCGCCGCTTCGCGTTGGCGGCCGCGAGGCATGCGGCGGCGCTCGGGGCGCTCGCCTCGACGGGGGCGGCCTCGCCCGGAGCGGCCTGGGGCGCGCCGCACGCGGCGGCGAGCGCCGCACCGAGAAAAAGGGCGAGAGGAGAGCGTCGTTCGTGCGGGCGCATCGTCCGCGAGCATAGCCAGGCGTTCACGAGATCGGAACATGGGGCGTACGCGGCGACCCGCGGGGGGGGTCTACCTGCCAGGGAGCGCTTGCTGCCAGGGGGCGGCTGTCCTGCGGATCAGCATCGGTCGTGATGCGCGGGGTTTGCATCGCGCGTCGCATCGCTGGTAAGAAGGCATCATGCAGCGCCTCCTCCTCTCGGCGGCACTGGGTGCCGCGCTGATCGTCGGTTGCAGCACCCCCTTTCGGGACAAACGCACGCCTTCCGGCGAGTTCTGCAGCGACATGCACGTGGTGCCGGCAGGTCAGCTGCCCGATCGCGAGTACCATCGCCTTCAGCCCATCGCGAGCGATCCCGAGGCCCGGACGGAGGCGGAGCGCCTCGAGTCGCTCCGCAAGGCCGCGTGCATGGTCGGCGGCGATGCGGTCATCGAGGCGGTCAACGAGGAGATCCGCACCGAGGACGGCCGTTATGCCAGCGTCGCGAGCGGGACCGCGGTGATCTGGGTCCGCCGCACGGACGGCGAAGCGAAGCCGATGACGTTCCATCCGGCGACGAAGCCCGCCGAGTCAGCGGCGCCGGCCGAGCCGGAGGCGCCGCCCCCGGATCAGGCTGCGCCTCCCTCGGAAGAGCCGTACGATGACGCCCCTGCGCCTGCGGCCTCGGCTCCTCCGGGCAAGCCTGGACAGCCGGCCAAGCCCGGTGCGAAGCCCTCGTCGCCGGCCGCCGCCGCGGCCTCGGCGGCCAAGCCTTCCTCGCTCGCCCCGCCCTCGTCGGCCACCCCGCCCTCGTCGGCCAAGCCCTCATCGCCGCCCGCGCCGAAGAAGTAGCGCGACGCAGCGCTGCAAGGGCCGCTCCGCCGCGGCTCGGCGCTCGATCTGCCCTGTCCTCCGCGAGACGCGCTGAGGGGGGTAGGCCGTGCGTCTCGCGTGGACAGGGCTTCTATCCAAACAGCCCCATCGACCTCTGCGACCTTACAGAGGCAGTGTTCTTCGCCGGTGTAGACAAGGTAGCTGGAGAACAGCCCCGTCGACATCCGTAGGCCCACGGGGACCGTGTTCTTCGCGCGGCGCGGGGAGGGCCGATGTCCGAGCCCAATTGACAACGCTCCTCCGGCGACGCCGGAGGAGCGTTGTCTCAGGCGAGTCCGGCGGGCCCCCGCGCCGCGCGAAGAACACGGTCCCCGTGGGCCGGGCAATCTGGCGCGCTCGCCCCCCCTGGGTCGACGCTCTCCTGGCTAGCGAGCCCCGGGAGCGGGCGCGGTGCCTTTCGGCGGCGCCGCCGGCGGCTGGCTCGACGAGGAGGGCGCCGGTGCCGGCGGCGCGGGGCTTCCGGAGCGCGGCAGCACGCCCGATTTGCTCGGGAGCCCCCCCGCCTCGCCGCGGTTGGGCAGCGGCGCTGCGCCGCCGGGCACCCCGCCTGCCGGCGGAAGCGCGGAGCCGCCGCTCGGCAGCACGTTCGACTTGAGGACCCCCTGGCCAGGCAGCGTCCCCTGGGTCGGCAGCGTGCCCTGCGATTTCTGCGGCAGCAGGCCGCCCGACGGCAAGATCTGCTCGCTCCCCTCGGGCGAGCCGGTGAGCGGCTTCGGCCCCGCGTTGCCGTAGCGCAGGATGCGGAAGACCACGCGCCGGTTCTTCGACGTCATGAACTGGCAGTCCGGCGTCAGCCGGTCGTCGGGCCCGACGCAGCCGGCGTCGTCGTAGATCGGCTGCGTGTGCCCGTAGCCGACCGCCTGGAGCCGCGAAGGATCGACGCCCTTCGCGATCAGGTACGCCATGACGCTCGCCACGCGGCGCTGCGACAGGGCCATGTTGTACAGGTCGGTCGCGCGCACGTCGGTGTGGCCCTCGATCCGCACCTCGCGGATGTCCGGGTTGTCGACGAGCACCTGCGCGACCGCCTCGAGGGTCGGGTTCGAGTCCTCGAGGATGATGTCCCTGTCGGTCGCGAAGTGGACCTGCTCGGTGATCACGATCTCGTCGCCCTTGATGAAGGCGAGCGGGCAGCCGTTCTTGCCGTGCGGGCCGGCGGGCTTGTCGGGGCACTGGTCGTCGCGATCGAAGACGCCGTCGCCGTCGGTGTCCAGGTCCGGACAGCCGAAGTTCTCGGGGCTCCCGGGCACGTCGGGGCAGCGGTCGGCCGCGCCGATGAGGCCGTCGCGATCCGGATCGTCGTTGTCGCGCTGCTGCAGGCGGTTGATCTCCTCCTGCTCCTGGGAGGTCTTCGGCTGCCACGTGATGACGTTGAAGAAGCGGACCGCGGGCGCGCCGAAGCCGCACGCCGCGCCGAAGCTCCCGCCGAAGGTGATCGTGATGCCGTGCTTTGTCTGCCAGCGCAGGCCGAGGAGCGCCTCGGCGGGGACCTGCCCGGGGTCGTCGGGGTAGCTCGTGAGCGACGGGTAGCCGTACACCTCGCCGATGACCGACAGGCCCCAGCGCTGCACGACGTACTGCTCGGCCGCCACGCCGAACTGCGCCATGTCGCCGACGCGCACGCCCGCGAACTGGTTGTCGGGCCGCAGCCAGATGCCGGCGTTCGCGGCGAGGAGCAGCCCGAAGTTGAACCGGTAGTCGGCGATGAGCGTCGCGCCGCCGCTCAGCGCGCCGTCGCTGGCGAACGCGTTCTGGTCGCCCGTGGGGAAGTTGAGGTTGCCCGAGATCGCCATCCCGAACCCCTCCTTGACCTGCTCCTTCCGGTTCAGGTACGGGAGCGAGATCTTCGTGGAGAGGCGGAGATCGCCGACGGTGGTGCTCTTGACCGACCCCTCGGTGCCGAACCGGCGCATGTTGCCGCCCTCCTGGAAGAGGATGAGCGGCATGGCCATCGTGACGTCGAACACGTCGAAGAAGCCGATGCCCGCGAGCAAGGCGAGCTCGAGGCGCCCGGTGATGGCGTTGACAGCCTCGTTCGTATCGTCGCCCGCGAGGAAGAGCACGAGCGGGTCGGCCGCGATGTCGCTGTAGAGGCCGATGGTCGGGGACAGGTTGCCGATGACCTCGGACTTCTGGACCATCACGAGGTCGCGCGGGGCAGCCGCCGGTCGGAAGACCTGGGCGTCGAAGCGCCCCTCCTCGGCGAGCGCGGGGCGCTCGGTGACGGTGGCGGAGAGCGCGAGGGCCGCGGAGAGCGCGAGGAGGTGCGGGCGCCTTTTCACGAGGCACCTCCGCCGTACCGCCGGCGCTGGCGTTCGAGCAACGCGAGCATCGCCAGGGCGATGATCCCGAACGGCCGCGGATCGGCGTTCCTGTCGCCGACGACCGAGACGCTGCAGATGTCGGCGAGGGTGCCGCCGCACGCGACGTTGTCCGGCATCGGGCCGAGCGCGCACTCCTTGGCGTCGGCCGCGTCGGTCCAGCGGCAGTGCTCGTTGCCGAGGCAGTCCACGTTCGACTTGCAGGAGATGTCGCAGGTGTTCGTCGAGAGGTCGCAGGTGTTGCCGCAGGGACACTGGGTGTCGGCGTAGCACTCGACGCACGCCTGGCCGTCGCAGTAGGGGGTGTCCTCGGCGCAGGTCGCCAGGCACCCGGGGTCGCACTCGTGGGTCTCGGGGTTGCACGTCGTGCCGGCGCACTGCTCGTCCGAGGTGCAGCGCACGCAGGCGGCGGTCTCGGCGAACTGGCCCATGCAGAACGGCGTGTCGCCGTCGCAGCTCTCGCAGCGCAGCCCGCAGCGCCGGTCCTTGACGCACTCCTTGCACTCGCCGCTCAGGCAGTACTGGCCCTCGCCGCAGTCCATGTCGTTGCGGCACGCGGCGCACGCCGTCCCGACGGGCCCGGGGAGGCAGAACGGCACCGGGGGCGTCTCCGGGTCGTTCGGGTCCTCGGGGCGCATGCAGTCGACGCACCCTTCGCCGCAGCAGTTCGGCTGCGCGTTCGTCGGGATCTCGTCGACGCAGTGGCCCGTCGGGGTGTGGCACTTCTTGCCGGCGGGGCACTCCGCGTCGACGAGGCACTCGACGCACATCGTGACGCCGCCCGGCTCGACCGCGGCGCAGTTCATCTGCGTGCCGTTGATCCCGTTAGGGCAGCAGTTGCAGGAGTTGCCCGCGCACTGGTCGGCCGTGTCGCACGGGACGCAGGTGCGCTCGACGCAGATCTCGCCGCGCGCGCAGTCCGGGTCCTCGTCGCACTCGTACTCCTCCTTGCACTCGTGCGTCTCGGGGTCGCAGACGAAGCCCTCGCGGCAGTCGGCGCTGGTGCGGCACTGGCCGCACTCACGACCCGCGTTGGTGTTGATGCAGAACGGCGTGTCACCCTTGCAGGGCGAGCACTCCTCGCCGCAATAGAACGCCGTGTCGCACGGGGCGCAGAGGGCGGCCTCGTTGCAGTAGTAGCTCCCAGGACAGCCGTTGTTCCCGCCGTGACCGACGAATCTGCGCTCGCACTGCAAGCACTGATCGAGATCGGGGAACGACGGCGAGCCGAAGAGCGTCTGGAAGAACTGCGTCGGCTGGAAGACGGTGAAGCCTTTCTCGTTCAGCTTCACGACGGGCGGCTCGTCCGCTGGGCGGTGGAAGTCCTGGAACTCGCCGACGAAATAGGACATCTCGAGCGCCGCGTGCTCGGCGACCTCCGCGTGGTGGATCTCGATCGGGTACAGGCCTGGCTTCTCGAACGTGACGGTGTTCGTGAGGCGCCAGGTCGGCAGGCCGAGCTCCGGCGGCCGGGTCATGACCGTCTTCATGGTCGTGACGCCGTCGTAGAACGTGAGGTTCACGGCATCATCGGCGTAGAAGCCGATATGGACGGGCTGGCGCGCGAGAGCCTCCGTGACGGCCAGGAACCCGCGGAGGCGGGAGCCAAAGGGAATCTCCGTGTCGTTGTCACGATCGTCCCACGGGAAGCTGCAACCGCCGACCCCGCAGGCCGGCGACAGTTCCCTGAAGTCGCCGTAGCTCCGCGGGTTGTTTATGTCGCCAGCGGTGTTGTTGTTGCTCAGATCCAGGAGGCTTCGAATGACGTAGTCGAGACGTGGCTCCCCGTCCCTGTGCTTCGTGGGATCATCGATAAGCCCGTTGGTCCCGCCGACGAAGTCGGGCAGGAAGACTTGCGCCGGCCTGTCTTTCGGGATGACCGACGCGGCGCAGAGACCGGTGCCCTCGACCTCAGGCAACTGCTCGATGGCGGGCTCTGAAACGGTGACCGGTTGCGGCGGCGGCGGCTCCTCCTGCGCGCGCAGGGGCGACGACAGCGCCGCAGACAGGGCCACAGTCGCCAGAGCGATGCCTCGAATACGCACGGCTCGCTCGCGGGTCCGCTGCGTCGCCCGCGAGTCCTCTGCACCCGAAGTCTGAAGCACGAGACCAAGGCTAGCCGCTCCGCGCCGCGATCTGCAAGAGGAAGGCTGCGAAAGCCCGCTCCGCATGTAGGCGACGGTCCTCTACCGCCCCATGGTGCGATGCTGCCATACGCGCGAGACGGCTGGCCAACAGCACGGGCGATCGGCCGCACACGCCTGGAGCGGATGGTCTGGTGACGGGAACGGCACGCGATCGACACCCACGCGCGACCTGCGGCTCCCCTGAGCCGATGACGCGCACGGGGCACCCGCGCGTTCTTGCTGCGTTGCGGCAAGATTGTGCGGAAAGAGCGCTGGCCGGGGCACCCGCTGGTCAGCGGCACGGCCCGCTCGCGATCCTGGACGAAGCCGCCTAAAGGATCGCTTCATGACGACTACCTCGGGCCTCGCCATCGTCACAGGCGCCTCGTCCGGCATCGGCGCGGAGATCGCACGGCAACTCTCGGCGCGCGGGCAGCCGGTGCTCGCCATCGGCAGGCGGGCGCACCGTCTTGAGGAGCTCTCCGCGCGGGCGGGCGCCGCCGGGCACGCGCCCATCCACCCGCTCGAGCTCGACGTCGCCACCGAGGGCGCAGCCCTCCGCGTGCGGGATCGGGCGCGCGAGCTGGGCGGGGCAGCCTGGCTGGTCAACAACGCCGGCACGACCCGGTTCGGGCCCTTTCTGGAAGGCGATCCCGCTGCGCAAGCCATGCTGGTGCGGCTCAACTGCGAGAGCGTCGTCGCGCTGTGCGCGGCGATCGTCCCCGATCTCGTGGCGCGCGGCGGTGGGCGCGTGCTCAACGTCGCGTCGCTCGCCGCGTTCCAGCCGACCCCGGGGCATGCGGTCTACGGGGCTACCAAGGCGTTCGTGCTCTCGTTTTCCGAGAGCCTGTCCGTGGAGCTCGACAGGACCGGCGTCACCGTGACGGCCCTGTGCCCGGGGCCCGTGACCACGGAGATCTTCGACGCGGGCGCGCCCGGCGTGCCACGCAAGAAGCCGCCGTTCGAGATCTCCGCCGAGGAATGCGCCGCGTACGGGATCGCGGCGGCCGATCGGGGTGACGTGGTCGCCATCCCGACCGCGCTGAGCAAGGCCACGGCCCAGCTCGCCCGCGTCCTCCCTCGCGCGGCGATACGCCGGCTCTCGGCGCGGATAGGGCTCTCGATCCTCGGCTATGGCGGTCTTCCGCGAGGTGCCCGAGGCTAGGACGAGAGCCCCGGCTCGTCCCGGCCGAGGCATCGGAACCAGGCCCTGGTCCTCCCCCGCTTCCGTGGACACCCCCGGAGGCACCAGGAGGCAGGGATGGGACGGAGAAGGAGGAGGGCGTTCACGCCCGAGTTCAAGGCGGAGGCGGTACGGCTGGCGAAGGCGGGCGACCGGAGCATCGGCCAGCTGGCGAAGGACCTCGACCTGACCGAGACGGCGCTGCGCGACTGGATCAAGCGCGCGGACATCGACGCGAGTCATGGCTTGTCGGGGGCGCTGACGACGCCGGAGCGTGAGGAACTGCAGCGGCTGCGCCGCGATGTGAAGCGGCTGGAGATGGAGCGCGACATCTTAAAAAAAGCGGCGGCCTTCTTCGCGAAGGAGAGCGAGTGAAGTTCGCGTTCATCGACGCGGAGAAGGTGCATTACCCGGTGCTGGTACTGTGCGCGGTGCTGCAGGTCGCGCGCAGCGGCTACTACGCATGGGCCAAGCGCTCGGAATCCCCGCGGGCCAAGGCCGATGCGCTGCTTGGTGCGCATATCAGGGCCGTGCACCAAAAGAGTCGGGGCAGATACGGCAGCCCGCGCGTGCACGCCGAGCTGCGTGCTCGCGGCATCCATGTCGGCAAAAAGCGGGTCGCACGGCTGATGCGTGCTCAAAGGCTCGCAGCGTGCAGGACGCGGCGCTTCCGCTGCACCACCGACTCGCGGCACAACGGCCCGATCGCGCCGAACGTGATCGCGCGGCAGTTCGACACCCAAGCCCCCAACCAAGTCTGGGTGACCGACGTGACGTACATTCCCACCGGCGAGGGCTGGCTGTACCTGGCCGTGATCCTGGACCTGTTCTCGCGCCGTGTGGTCGGCTGGTCCGCGAGCGCGACCAACGATCGCGCCCTGGCGCTCGCCGCGCTGACGCCCGCCTTGAGGGCGCGCCGTCCAGCGCCTGGGCTGGTGCACCACTCGGACCGCGGTAGCCCCTACGCCAGCGACGACTACCGCGGGGTGCTCGGGGCGCATGGGCTCATCCCGAGTATGAGCCGCGCCGGCGACTGCTGGGACAACGCCGTGGCCGAGAGCTTCTTCGCGACGCTGAAGGCGGAGCTGGTCGAGCAGGAGCGCTACCCGACGCGAGCGGCCGCTATCGCGTCGATCGGCGACTACATCGAGAACTTCTACAACCTGAAACGACGGCATTCACGGCTCGCCTACATGAGCCCGATCGAGTTCGAATTGAAGACCTACGTGACCGCGTTCGCGGCATAGTGAAACTGTCCGCGGAAGCGGGGGAGGACCACCCCTGCGCGCCGCGTCGGCGTGATAGCCTCCGCGTTAGCGTCGGCGCCCTCTCCTTGCGGCTTCCGGGCGCGCACGAGCCCATGCAACGACAAGCACGACCTTACGCGCTCGCTTCCCTCATCGGCCTGGGCCTGTGCGCCAGCGGGTGCGCGCTAGTTCTCGGTCTCGACGAGTTCTCCGACCAGGCTCCAGGCGGCACGGGGGGAGCCGAAGGTCTGGGGGGTTCTGACCGCACGGGTACTGGCGGCGCGGGAGGCACTGAGGATGAGGCCCCCGCATGCACGCCGGACGTGTCGGATGTGTGCTACGCCGGCCCACTGGGCACCAGGAATAGAGGCGCGTGCCGGGAAGGAATGCGCACATGCGGCGCCGACGGGACCTGGGGTGCCTGCGATGGTGAGGTCCTCCCCGCGGTGGAGCGCTGCGATGCAGCGGACGACGAGAACTGCGACGGGTTCCAATGCATTGTCTGGGCGACCGGGTTCGAGCAAAATGGCAGCGCCACGGCTTCCGCTATTGCGAGTGACGCCGAGGGAAACGTGTTCGTCAGCGCAGGTTTTTCAGGGACGATCACGATCGCAGGGGAAACCTTCTCCTCTGCCAGTGGGTCGAGCGATGTGCTGGTCCTCAAGCTGAGCCCGGCCGGTGTCCCTCTCTGGGCCAAGAAGTTCGGCGATTTCGGCGTGGACTATGTCACGGACCTCGCCATCGACTCCAAGGGAAATCCAGTTTTGGTCGGCCAGAGCCCTCAAGGGGGAGTTGACTTCGGCGGTGGACCGCTTCCGGAGGGTCCGTTCATCGTCCGACTTGGCGCATCGGGCGAGTATCTTTGGAGCAAAGGCCTGGGAGGCCGCGGCACACTCACCGGAATGGCCATTGACTCGAGCGACGACATCATCATCACGGGGAGATTCAGCCTGCCCATCGATCTTGGCGAGGGGCCGATCACGCCTGACGGCGAGGACATCCTCGTGGCCAAGCTCGACGGTGCCACCGGGCGCGTGAGCGGACCGGACCACTGGGCGCGCACGTTCAACGGCTCGTCATGGTACGAAGCTGCCACTGCTGTTGCGGTCGATAGCTCGAAGAACATCTTTTTCCTCGGTTGGTCGGATACGACAATCAATTTCGGCACTGACAATGCGCCGCTCCGAGTCGATGGTACCCAATTTGTCGTCAAGTTGACACCAGCCGGAAGGTCCGTGTGGGCCAGAGCGCTCAACGAACCTAGCTCAGGCCCCATCGATATAGCGAATATCACAGTGGACCTGTCAAGCCGTCCTGTGATAGTGGGCTCGTTCGCTCAGGAGATACATATTGGCGAGCACACAGTAATCGGAGGGGCCGGAACCGATAGAAACGTCTTCGTGCTGCAGCTCGAGGCGAACGGGATGCCCCGATGGTTGCGCGGGTTCGGAGAGGCTACCAGCGTTCAGCACGGGTTTGGAGTCACTCGGGATCCTTCTGGCAATCTCATTGTGGTCGGCACTGCGGAGGGAGAGGTCGACTTCGGCAGCGGCCCATTGAAAGCACAGGGACTTCAGAACGCCTTCGTCGCCAAGTTCACGCCCGACGCAGAGCTCGTATGGAATCACCTCACGGCGAACACGGGCGAAGACACGCTGCGCGTGGTCGCCACCTCACCGGAAGGCGAGACGCTCATCGCGGGCACGACGACCGGTCCGTACGCCGACTTCGGCACGGGACCGCTACCCGGCACCAGCGACGGGGATCGGACGCGCGTCTTCATCGCCAAGCTCGGCCGGTAGCAGGTCCTATCTCAGAAACGCCAGCTGGCTCACGGGGACCGCGGCATATCGGGCTTGACCAACCTGAACCCGCCGGAGGTGAACGTCGAGGCGCGCGGCGACGTGTCCTGCGATCTCTCGGGCTGCTCGGGAGACGTCGAGGTCGTGCCGGGCGCGGGCAAGGCCCTGTCCGGCTGCACCGCCGAGCCGGGGCGGACCTCGCCGTTCGCCACGACCGGCGTCGCCGCGGCCCTCGCCTCGATCGGGCTCGCCGCCGAATCGCAGGACGTCGCGCAGGTGAGCTCGTAGCGAAACGCCCCAGTGTGGCGCGCGCACCCAGGTGCGCACCCACGAGCGATCGGAACCATCGCCCGGACGCGGGAACAGCGCACCCTGCGCGAATTGGCACCCGCGTTGCTTCGCTCGTCGAGCACCCCGACACGGGGCCGGAGGTCACTTCGATGAGCAAGATTCTGCGTGGGATTGCGGCGGGCTATGGCGCGAAGAAGCTCGGAGGCGGGTGCTTCAGCACCATCCTCATCTTCGTCCTGCTCTGGTGGGTGCTCGGCCACTTCGGCATCTTCCGCTGAGCGCCGCCCACGCGTCGCTCAGCTCGACCGGCCCTTCTTCCGCTGCGCCTTGCGAGCGAAGAACGCCCGCCGCGGGTCCGACGATTTCGCGCCTTGCCGCTTCTTCACCTTCGGCGGGATCTTCGCGAGCGGGACATCGCTGACGCCGCGCGGATCGCCGAGGCGGCCGCGCGGCGTCAGCGACGCGCGCTGGTAGGCGATGCGCTCGCCCGCCTTCTCGAACGACTCGTCGCGCACCTCGACGAGGCCCGCGCGCACGAGGCCGCCGAGGAGGTGCTCGAAGTCGCGCCGCTCGAGCGACCCGTCGGCAAACGCCTCGCGGTGGAGCCGGCCGGTCGGCTGCTCGCCGTCGCGTAGCGCCGCGAGGATCCTCGCGATCGCCTGCGCCTCGTCGCGGCTCGGCGCCCGGAACTCCCGCGCCGCGCACGCGGCCGGCGCGCAGGCGTCGCAGAGGCCGCAGGGCTCGCCGGTGTCCTCCTGGTCGCCGAAATGGCGGACCAGGTGGAGCATGCGGCAGCCGTGGCTCTCGGTGAACCGCGCCATCTGCACGAGCTCGGCGAGCTTGTGGCGCCGCTGCGCCTCGTAAGGCCCGCGCCACCCCGGCTCGCCCAGGGTCACGCCCCCGTCCACATCCACGCGCGCGCCGCCGTGGATCCAGAGCTTCTCCAGGGCCTTGTCCGCGACCTCGGGATCCATGTCGAGATCGCCCAGGACCGCCTCCCGCGGGCGCGGCTCCGCGGAGAGGGTCCCCTCGATCCGCTGCAAGATCGCCGGATCGGGGTAGTCGCGCTCGTGGAAGAACTCGTGCATTCGCCGGTCGACATACGAGTGCATCAGCACGGCCCGCGACGGGAGCCCATCGCGGCCGGCGCGGCCGATCTCCTGGTAATAGCCCTCCAGGCTCCCGGGTAGCCCGGCATGGATGACCGTGCGGACATCGGGCTTGTCGATGCCCATGCCGAACGCGACCGTGGCGACGATGACCTCGGTGCTGCCGTCGAGGAACGCTGTCTGGATCCGGTCGCGCACCGGGGCGGCGAGGCCCGCGTGGTACGCCTCGGCCGGGAGGTCCCCCGCGAGGCCGGCGGCGAGCGCCTCGGCCTCCTTCCGGGTCGGCGCATAGACGATCGCGGGCGTCCGGCCCTCCTGCCCGAGCAGCGCGCGCACCCGGGCGGGGCGCTCTCCCGGGCTGACCTCGAGGATCTCGATACCCAGGTTGCTCCGCCGGAAGCCGTGAATGAAGCGCGCCGCGGACGTGAGCCCGAGCTGCTCGACGATATCGTCCTGCACGACCGGCGTCGCTGTCGCGGTGAGCGCGATGACGGGCGCTGGACGGAGCGCCGGGAGCCGCTGGCCGAGCATGCGGTAATCAGGGCGGAAGTCGTGGCCCCACTTGGAGATGCAATGGGCCTCGTCGACGGCGACGAGCACCGGCTTTCTGCGGGCGAGCAGCTCGGGGAAGCCGGGCACGCGGAGCCGCTCGGGGGCGATGAACAGGAAGTCGAGCGCGCCGTCCAGGTAATCGATACAGACCTTCCGGGACTCGGCCCGGCTCCGGCCGGAGTGGATCCGCTCGGCGGCAAACCCCCACGCCCGGAGCTTCGTGGCCTGATCCTCCATGAGGGCGATGAGCGGGCTCACGACGAGCGTCGTGCCGCCGCGGGCGATCCCGGGGAGCTGGTAGCAGAGCGATTTGCCGGCGCCGGTGGGCATGACGAGGAGCACGTCGCTCCCCGCGGCCGCCGTCCGGCAGACGGCCTCCTGGTAGCGGCGGAACGCGCGAAAGCCGAAGCACTGCTGGAGCAGCTCGAGGAGATCCGCCGGCCGGCGCGCCGGCGAGGGCGCGGCGAGCACGGCGCGCGGCGAAGGAGATGCGACGGCCGCCACGCGCGCCGCGGAAGGCGCGGCGGCCGTTGCGGCGCGCGCCGGAGTCGATGCCACGGCCGCTGCGCGCGCCGGAGTCGACACCACCGCCGCTGCGCGCGCCGGAGTCGATGCCACCGCCGCTGCGCGCGCCGGAGTCGACGCCACCGCCGCTGCGCGCGCCGGCGCCCGAGCCGACATCGGTGCGACGGCCGCCGCCGCGGCCGTCTGAAGGGCGCCGCGCGACGCGCTGCCCGCCGCGCTCACCGCGCTGCCACCTGGAGCGCGGCGGGGCGGCGCGCTCGGCGCCTCGCGGTCTCGGACATCCGGCGCCGCGGACGCAGCGCCGCGGCCGCTCCCGAAGGCCCGCGGCTCGCCGCGCTCCGGAAACGGAGACGCCCGCTCTTCCGGCCGAGGCGCAGCGCCGCCTGCCGGGCGCCGCCCGGCGCTCACCTCCTCCACCACATGGCGCACGTACGACTCGATGCCCTCCATGAACGACGGCAGATCGCCGCCGCCCCGGGCCATGCGGGCGAGCTTCGCCTCCCAGGCGCCCGTCATCGCGGGGCTCTTCACGTCCGCGTGGACGACCTCGATCAGCCCGACGCCCTTGTCGGTCGCGTGCAGCAGCTTGCCCTGGCGCACGATGTACTCGCGCCGGAGGAGCGTCTCGATGATCGCAGCCCGCGTGGCCGGGGTGCCGAGGCCCGAGTCCTTCATCGCCTCGGAGAGCTCCTTCTCGTCGAGGCTGCTGCCCGCGGTCTCCATCGCGGTGAGCAGCGTGGCCTCGGTGAAGCGCGGAGGCGGGCGCGTCTTCTTGGACTGCGCCTGCGCGTCGAGCACGAGCTGCACCTGCCCCCGCGCGAGGCCCGGCGGGAGCCGCTGATCCGCGGTCTCGCGCTCGCCTTCCCCCTCGCCCCCTTCGCGCTCCTCGTGCCCGTCGCCGCTCGATTCCGCCTTCCTGCGCGGCCTCGCCGGCTGCTTGCCGAAGCCGATGTCGAGCACCTTCCACCCGACCTTCTCCACGACGCTGCCCGCGCTGTGGTAGCGGTCCACGATCGGCGCGCCGGCGCCTTCGCCCCGGGCGCGCGTGGTGATCGCGGTGATGACCGTGGTGATCGAGGTGACGTGATCCTCGTGCCACGCCGAGAGCAGCCGCCGGCAGATGAGATCGAAGATCTTCTGCTCGTCCGACGAGAGCTCCGCGCGCGAGGACCGTGCGCCCGTGGGGATGATGGCGTGGTGATCGCCGATCTTGCCGTCGTCGACGAAGCGCTTGCCGAGCGGCCGGGTCCCCGTCCCCGGGGCGAGCATGCCCCGGTACGAGCCCTCGATCGCCTGCACCACGGCGCCGAGCGTGGCGGCGATCTCCGTCGAGAGGTGCCGGCTGTCGGTGCGCGGATAACTGATGAGCTTCCTGCGCTCGTACAGGGCCTGGGCCACCTCGAGCGTCTTCTGCGCGGAGAAGCCGTAAAGGCGATTGGCGTGCCGCTGGAGCTCGGTCAGGTCGTAGAGCAGCGGCGGCGGGAGGCGGCGAGACTCGGACCTCACCGCGTCGATGCGCGCCTCGCCGCGCCGGGCCCGCTCGACGATGCGCCGCGCCTCCTCTCCGTCCGGCGGCAGGCGCCTCCGCGACGGCGCCGTCTCGCCCTTCTCGTCGCCGCCGCCGGGTCCCGGCGCCTCGCGCGGCTCGTCGACGGCCGGTTTGTCGCGGAAATACGTGCCCTTGTAGGACGCGTCCGCCGCGCCCGCGCCGTCCTCCCGGAGCGGGCAGAAGGTCGCGACGACCTCGAGGTACGGCTCCGGGACGAACCGCCGGATCGCGAGCTCGCGCTCGACGACCATGGACAGCGTGGGCGTCTGCACGCGGCCGACCGAGAGATCCTGGTCGAAGACGAGGCTGTAGGCGCGCGAGAGGTTCATGCCGACGAGCCAGTCCGCCCGGCTGCGCCCGCGCGCGGCGTCGGCGAGGCCGTCGTAGCTGCGCGCGTCGCGCAGCCGCCGGAGCCCGTCGCGGATGGCGTCGGGGGTGAGCGACGAGATCCAGAGCCGCTCGACCGGCTTCTTGCAGCCGGCTGCCTCGTAGAGGTAGCGGAAGATGAGCTCGCCCTCGCGGCCCGCGTCGGTCGCGCAGACGACGCGCTCGACGTCGCGCCGGCCCAGGATCTTCCGGACGATCTCGAACTGCGCCCGCGTCCCGGGGAGGACGACGAGCGGAAACTGTGCGGGCAGCATCGGCAGGAGGTCGAGGCGCCAGCGCTTCCAGGCGGGGTCGATCTGGTGCGGCTCGGCGATGGCGACGAGGTGCCCCACCGCCCACGTGACGACATAGCCGCCGCCCTCGAGGAAGCCCTCGGCGCGCCGCGAGGCCCCGAGCACCGCGGCGATGTCGCGGGCGACGGCGGGCTTCTCTGCGACCACGGCGATCATGCGGCAACCATGCGACGACCCGGGGGCGACGGGCATCGCCGCGCCGCCCGCGGGGCGTTGATAGCGCGTGCCGCGCCCGGGCGGTATGGAGAAGCGCGCCGACGGCGAGGCCCGCGCTCCGGCGGCCATGCGCCGCGCCGGGCGATCACGGGCCGGGCCGGGCGGCCGCGAGCGGCGCCGCACCCCGCTGGCGCGCGACGCGGCGTTCGCCGCGAGCTGAGCGGGCTCGCTGGAAACGGTCGATTCGTGTCGTCGCCTTGACACACGCGCGCCGCGCGGGTTCACGTATTTCCCGGACGCACGGCGCCGCGCCGGGGAGCGCGGCGATCGGGAGAGAGGGGCATCGCGATGCGTGATTTGAAGGGGATCGTCGAGGTGGAGCTGCTCGTCGAGGAGAACGGCGCGCTCACGCCGACGCCGGAGTAGGTTCACCGCGACACGACGTACGTCGAGGGGCGGTCTGGCCAGCGCTATGCGCTGAGCGTGCGGAACCTGACGGGCGGGCGCGTGGAGGTGTTGCCCTCGGTCGACGGGCTCGACGTGCAGAGCGGCAAGGACGCCTCGTTCGACCTGCGAGGCATCGTGATCAGGCCGCATGACTCGTTCGAGTTCACCGGGTTCCGCATCAGCGACGCCGAGGTCGCGACGTTCCGGTTCGGGAGCATCGAGCAGTCGTACGCCGCGAAGATCGGCAAACCCCGCAACGTGGGTGTCCTCGGCCTGGCGGTGTTCGAGGAGCTGGCGCCGCCGCCCCCGCCTCCTCCACCCCCCTTCACGCCGCCGCCTCCGCCGGCGTTCGGCGGGCCGCCGCCGCCGGCCGCGGTGCGCGCGCCGGCGCCGCTTCCGGGGGGGTACGGCCCGCCGGCGCCCGCTGCTCCGCCGGCCCCGGCCCCGGGCTTCGTGCCGGCGCCCGCGGCGCCGAAGGGGCTGGGCACGACCTTCGGCGAGCGGCGCGAGTCGCGCATCACGTCGACGCAGTTCGACCGGGCGACGCCGAAGCCCGCCGCCGTGCTGGTGATCCGCTACGAGCAGCGCGAGGGGCTGCGGGCGCTCGGGATCGACGTGGACGGGCTCCACCAGCGCGAGACCGCCAGCCCCTTCCCCGCCGAGACCGGCTTCGCCAAGCCGCCGCCCGGCTGGAAGGGGTGAGCGCCGGGCACATCGGTTTCGTCGCCGGTCGCCGCCGGCCACCGCCAATCTGCGCACCGATGCCAGGCGCGAACCGTCGTTCCGGCGAGGAGAGCGGCGACCGTCAGGTCAGTACGCCTCGCCGGTCAGCACGCCGGCGCCGGCAGGGACGAGCGTGGGATGGAGTCGTCGGCGGGCGCCGCTCCGCCGCGCGCCTTCAGATCCGCCCGGCCCCGGCGTAGCTCTTGACCAGCGCCGGAACGTTCTCCGTCGGGTCCGCGGTGTAGGAGTACATCGCGACAGGGCCGAACGCCGTGCCGCGCGTCCCCGCTGGCCCGGTGGCGCGCAGCGATGTCGTCACGGGCTGTCCACAAGGCGCCGCTGGAGCTCCCGCCGGTGGCTGCTGATCAACGTGCGGTTGACACGTGGTGCGTCGATTTCGTCAAGCACGTCAACCAGTGGTTGACTCGGCGTCGCCACGGCGCGCTGCGACAAGGGTTTTCACGACGCGAGCGCAACGCGGCTTCCTGCGGGCCGGAGTGACCGCCGGCAGGCGGCTTCGAGAGGGCGGCCTCGTAATTGCTTATCGCGCTGCTCGCGGGCAAGGCGCGGCGCCGGCCAGGTTCGTCGACCGGCACCTCACGCGTGGCCCGGACTCCGCGATGCACAGGGCGCCATGCCGGGGCGCGCGTGCATCGCGCAGCGACGGTCAGCCGCGGTGCGCTGTTGTCGTCCGCGCGAGTTCGGCGCCTGAGCGCGCGGGTGGAGTGGGTCAATTCGAAAGGGGTTGTTGCATGAAAGCCGCTGTTCTCTCGTTCGTCTTCCTCGGTAGCGCGGTCCTGGCAGGCTGCACGGGCGCAGCAAGCGCGCCCGGGCCGAGCGATGAGGCGGCCGGGCAGGGCGGCGGCGCTCCGGGCGCGGGCAGCCACGGCAGCGCTGCGAGCGCGGGCGCTCAAGGCGGCGCCGCTGGCGCAGGTGCGGGCGGCCAGGGCGGCGGCGCGACCTCGGGCGGCCAGGGCGGCGGCGCGACCTCGGGCGGCCAGGGCGGCGGCGCGACCTCGGGCGGCCAGGGCGGGGCCGGCGGCGCGGACGGTTCAGCCACCACAGGCTCGGGCGGCTCGGGCGGTTCGGGGCCCGTCGGGGAGGTAGGCATGGTCCTCAAGGTGACGAACCTCGACGCGGACGGCCCGGGCTCGCTGCGCGAGGCGATCGAGACGCCCGGGCCGCGCACCATCGTGTTCGAGGTCGGCGGGATCATCGATCTCCACAGGGCCCGCCTCAACATCACCGAGCCCTTCGTCACGGTCGCCGGCCAGACAGCCCCCTCGCCGGGCATCACGCTGATCCGCGGCGGGATGAGGATCAGCACGCACGACGTGCGGATCGAGCACCTCCGCTTCCGGATGGGCGACGCCGGGGCTGCGCCGGCGTCGGGGTTCGAGCCCGACGTCACGACGGATGGCGCCTCGGCGTACAACATCGTGATCGACCACTGCTCGGTGGCGTGGGGCGTCGACGAGAACCTATCGGTCTCGGGCCCCCGCTTCGACGGCCCCACCGGCACATCGCGCCGCGTCACCCTCAGCAACAACATCATCGCCGAGGGGCTCCTCGAATCCGTCCACGAGAAGGGCTCCCACTCCATGGGCACCCTCGTGCACGACCACTGCACCGACGTCACCGTCGTCGGCAATCTCTACGCCCACAACAACGAGCGAAACCCCTGGTACAAGGGGTTCGCGACCGGGGCGATCGTGAACAACGTCGTCTACAACCCCGGCAGGTGGGCCATGCGGCTCGGCCCCGTCCTCAGGGAGTGGGAGAGCTCGGGCGTCACGCCGGAGCCCCCCAGGGTCAGCATCGTCGGCAACTACATGCGGCACGGCGTCAACACGAAGCCTGGACTCCCGCTGGTGGACACCAACTCGCTGGGATCCGCCTACCTCGAGGACAACATCGCCGTGGATGCCCTCGGCGCAGCGGTGCTTATCGCCTCCCCGGCGATCGTCATCCTCCCCGAGAAGCCCGTGTGGCCCGAGGGCCTCGTGGCGCTCCCCGCAGCGTCGGTCGTGGACTCGGTGCTCGCGAACGCGGGCGCGAGGCCCAGAGACCGCGACGAGGTCGATCTGCGCATCGTCGCAGACTTCCTGTCCGGAGGCGGCATGTTCGTGAACAGCCAGGACGAGGTGGGGGGCTACCCGACGGCAGAGCCGACCTCGCGGTCGCTGGAGGTCCCGGCCGAGGACATCGAAGGATGGCTCGAGCGTCTCGCCGGCGAGCTCGAGTAGCGGGCGTCGCCCGCCCTGTCGCCGAGGCCCGCTGGGCGAGGCCGCTGCTCGTGGAGAGCAGGCGCCGGCGCGGTGCTCGCGATGACATCACCAGGATTCCGCTTACAGGAGGCAGCATGCTGAAAGCATCATGGATCTGTTCCGTCGTCATGTTGGCAGCGCTATCAGGCTGTGCGTCGAGCAACGAAGGCGACGGCAGCAGCGGCGAGCCGGGCGCCGGCGGGCCGGGCTCCGGCGGCGGCCCCGGCTACGGCGACGGGACGGAGGGCCCGGGCGGCATGCCCGGAGACTTCAGCAGCCCCGACGACGGTACCGGCGAAAACGTGGACTGCGGGCGGCAGAACTTCAACGTCGAGCGCAAGCCGGCCAGCCTCCTGCTGGTCCTCGATCGCTCGGCGTCGATGCTGGACGATCCGAACGGAGACGAGGGGACACCGTCGAAATGGGACATCGTCGTGCCCGCCTTGCAGGAGGTCATCACGGCGACCAACCCGTCCGCCTCCTGGGGCCTGAAGGTGTTTCCCCAGGGAGACAGGGCGGGCAGCTGCAGCGCGGAGAGCTTCCCGAGCGACATCCTGATCCCGATCGCGACGAACAACGCGTCCACGGTGAACCAGGCGATCTCCAGCACAACCGCCGAAGGCGACGGCACGCCGACAGGGGATGCCATCAGCACGGCGGTCGAGTACCTGCAGTCGATCCAGAGCGACGACCCCAAGTACATCCTGCTCGCGACGGACGGAGACCCGTCGTGCCCCAAGAGCGACTCGGACGAGTTCGCCGTGCAGGCGATAACGAACGCGGCCGCCGCCGGCTTCCACACGTTCGTGATCGGGATCGCAGCAAGCTCGAGCAAGATCGAGACCCTCGACGGCCTCGCCGTCGCGGGGCTCGAACCGCGCCAGGACCCGGATCCGCTCGCGCCCAAGTTCTACCTCGCGGCCACGAAGGACCAGCTCGTGACGTCGCTGATGACGATCACGGGAGAGGTCTCGACCTGCCTGTTCCCGCTGAGCGCGCCGCCGCCGAACCCGGACCACGTCGGCGTGTTCGTGGGGGAACAAGCGGTCGCGCAGGACACCACGGGCGCGGACGGCTGGAACTATACGGGGCCCGACATGATGACGATCAAGCTGTATGGCTCCGCGTGCGAGCAGGTGGCGAGCAGCGGCGCCGGCTCCGTCAAGGTGATCTTCGGCTGCAAGGACGACCCGATCTTCTGAGCTGCCGTGCGCGCGCCGGCCGGGCGCCGTGCTCGGCCGGCGCGCGGATCCGATGGGGGAAATCGCCGCCGCCCTGGGGGCGCCCTCCCCCGGAGCATGGCGCGCTGTTCCCGTGCGGCGGGAGCGCGATCGGCCCGTGCGCGGAGCCCCTGCGCGTCAACCGCGATCGTCAACCGGTGTCGACCTCGCGTTGACACGTCGACCGCAACACACGTCCGCGCGGCGGCCCGACGTGCCGCCGCGCGATCCTGGATCGCCGCTTGCATTCACCTCGACGCAGAGGCCAGCTGAACGACGTGAGGCGTGGGTTCGTGGTTGCCCCCTCGACGGGGTTGCGTCGAGGAATCGACGGCGCCGGCAGGCGTCGTGCAGGCGCTTCCGGGCCGCGGGTCGTCCATCGTGAATCCAGAACGAGAGGTAGCGAGATGAGATTCGGAATGAAGTCAGCTTTCACTTTGCTGCTCGTGATCGGCGCCGCCGGAGCTTCCCAGCTCGGCTGTTCGGACGACGCGGCGACGCCGGACGACGGCGGCGAGGGGGGCAGCAGCTCGAGCAGCAGCACCGTCGCGACCAGCGGAAGCACGAGCGCCGCGACCGGCGCCGGCGGCGGCAGCTCGAGCAGCACGACCACGAGCACGAGCGCCGCGAGCGGCACCGGCGGCGGCACCACGAGCAGCACGGCCGCGAGCAGCACGAGCAGCGGCGCGGGCGGCGCGGGCGGCGAGGAGCCGCTCGGCAACGAGATCCCGACGGAGATCCCGGCGCCCACGAACGGCGGCGGCGAGATCAGGACCTCGACGACGGTGCTGAAGAACGCCGCCAACGGCGGCCAGAACGTCTACGACTTCAACAACCAGAAGATCGGCGTGAACAACACCGCCGACTGCGACGACGGAGAGGGCCAGAAGACGGTGTTCGAGGTCGAGGACGGCGTGACCGTCAAGAACCTCATCATCGCGGGCGGGCTCCCCGGCGGCAACGGCATCGTCTGCAAGGGCGACTGCACGCTCGATCACGTCTACTGGGAGGACGTCTGCGAGGACGCGGCGACCAACAGCGTCGACGGCGCGACGATGCGCATCAACAGCTCGATCGCCCTGCACTCCGCCGACAAGATCTTCCAGCACAACGCCAAGGGCGGCTCCACGACCATCGTCACGAACTCGTACATCGCCGATTTCGGGAAGCTCTGGCGCTCCTGCGGCGATTGCACCGCCAACGGCGGCCCGCGCAACCTGATCATCGACAACGTCCGGGTGGACGGCGTGAAGACGACGATCGCGGGCGCGAACCAGAACTACAGAGACACGGTCACGATCACGAACCTCTACGTCAAGGGGGGATACGACGAGGAGGACGACAAGCCGAAGATCTGCCAGGAGTACCGGGCCGTCACCGATCACATGGGCGAGTCGGAGAAGCTCCACGGCGGCGCGAGCCAGTGGAACACCGACACGTGCCGCGTGAGCAAGAGCGACATCAAGAGCTGGTGAGCGCCGAGCCCGCTACGCGCCCGCGCCGAGCTTCCGGCGCAGGTTGTCGCGGGCGAGCGCCTCGAGGCGCTCCCGGAAATACGGCGAGAGGAAGATGTGCTCCGCCGCGAGCAGCCTCTCGAAGAAGCTCCGCCGGCCCGCGGCGTAGAGCTCGGGCGGCACGGCGCAGTACTCCGCGGCGATCGCCCGGTCGTACGCGTCGAACGCCGCCGCGTCGCTGCCCAGGATCGCCATGTCGCAGTCGAGGAACAGCGCCTCGTCCTCGCCGACGTCGGCCGGCCCGAGCGATCCGTGGCGCGCGGTGAGCAGGATGAGCCGCGCGATGAGGTCCTCGTCGAGCCCCTCGCCCGGCAGCCACCGCGCCACCGCGTCGCGCGCCAGCTCGGCGCTGCGCGCCTCGTTGTCGCGGCGGCCGGGCGCGTACACGGCGTCGTGGAAGAGCGCGGCCAGGAACACCTCGCGCGGCCTCCCCCAGCCGACGTCGCGGCCGACCTCGTCCACCCGGCGGAGCACCTCGCGCACGTGGTCGAGGTCGTGGTACGCGCGCCCGGGCTCGCCGTACGCCGCGCGCACCGCGCGCCACAGCGGCTCGGGCAGGACCAGCCCGTCCGGCGCCTCCGGCGGCGCATCCACCGCGTCCCCGTCGGCGCGCGCCTCGCCCTCCCCGGAAGCGCCGTCCGGCCTCACACGAGCACCAGGTCCTCGGGGCGGAACCGCTCCCCGTCGTACGTCGCGATGCGCCCCTTCTCGATGACCTTCGCGTGGTTCTTGGCCAGGTTGGCGCGCCCCTGGATCTCGCGATCCGTCAGGAAGCAGTCGACGTCGGCGACGCACAGCCCGGCCGAGACCGTCAGCGACCGCTCGATGCGGCGGTAGCGACGGCGAGCGAGCCGCTCCTGCAGCGCGCGCAGGAACTCCACCGCCCACGCGCGCGTCGCGTTCGGCAGCGTGATCATGTACTCGTCGCCGCCGAACCGGTACGCGTGCCCGTGCGCGAAGACCTGCGCCTCGATGCTCTCCATCAAGGGCGGGAGCACGTGCAGATCGACCGCGGTCTCGGTGTGCTGCACGTTGAACGCCTTGAAGTCGTCGATGTCGATGAACGCCACGGCGATCGCGGCGCCGCGCAGCGCGCAGCGCGCCCGGTAGTGCGACAGATCCGGCAGGAAGAGCCCGGGCGCCTCGAGGATGTGGAACTTCTCGTCGTACTCGCGCGGCCGCAGCGGCGGCGCCTCCGGCAGCACGGCCTCGGCGTGCCGGATCGACATGTAGTCCGTCAGCTGCGGCACCTGGAGCGCGCGTGTGGCCCCGAACCACGGCGCGGCCATCAGCTGCTCCAGCCCGTGGACCTCGCGCCTGAGGTGCCGGATCGTGTCGGCGTTCACGGCCTTCTGCAGCGGCTCCTCGATCGCCGTGGCGCTGTCGCGCCGGAGGCTTATCAGGATGCGCTTGAGCAGCGGGCCCTGCGTGTCGTGGATCTGCACCTGCGGCTGGCGCAGCTCGAGCTGCCGGCCGAGGAGGCTCAGCTGCCCGATGAGCTCCGTCACCTCCGGCGGCTCGTAGCCGCGGAACTCCTGCCGGATCACGTCGGCGACGTCGCGGCGGAACGCGTCCGTGAAGCGGGCGACGCAGTGGGACAGGGTCTTGGTCTCCGACGGCGTGAACTCGGGCATCCCCGTGAGGATAGCCCGGCAGCGGAGCCGTCCAGCGCCCGGGACGCACCGCGCGCTGGAAATCCGCGCTGAATTCGGAGATGCTGCCCTCTCCCTCCCCGCCCGTTCAATGCACGACCTCACCCGGACGATCACGACCCTCCGCAGCGACGCGGTCGAGCTCCCGGACCTGCGCGTCCTCGTCACCCCACAGAAGGGCCCCCCGATCGAGGCGACCCTCGGCGTCGCGCCGCTCGTCCTCGGCACGAGCGGCGAGTGCGATGTCGTCATCCCCGACTCCCGGGTGTCGCGCCGCCATGGCCAGCTCCGGCTCACGCCGCGCGGCGTCGTCCTCACCGACCTCGGCAGCAAGAACGGCACGTTCATCAACGACGTGCTGATCATCGAGGGCTTCCTCACCCCGAGCGCCGTCGCCTCCCTAGGCGGCGTCCCCCTCACCGTGCGCGTCGGCGGCGCCCCGGTCGTCGTCCCGCTCTCCACCTCGGCCAGCTTCGGCGAGGCCCTCGGCAGCAGCGTCCCCATGCGCGCGCTCTTCGCCCGCCTGGAGCGCGCCGCGGCCACGTCGGAGACCCTCCTCCTCCTCGGCGAGTCCGGCACCGGCAAGGAGGTCCTCGCCCGCGCGATCCACGAGGCGAGCCCGCGCGGCGGCGGCCCGTTCGTCGTGTTCGACTGCAGCGCGGTCGCCCCCAACCTCATCGAGGCCGAGCTCTTCGGCTACATGAAGGGCGCGTTCACGGGCGCCCAGACCGCGCGCGCCGGCCTGCTCGAGGAGGCGAGCGGCGGCACGCTCTTCCTCGACGAGATCGGCGAGCTCCCGCTCGATCTCCAGCCGAAGCTCCTGCGCGCCCTCGAGGCCCGCCAGGTGCGCCGCATCGGCGCCGCCGCGTACACGTCCTTCGACGCCCGCGTCATCGCCGCCACGCACCGCGACCTCCAGGGCCGCATCGCGTCGGGCACGTTCCGCGAGGACCTCTACTACCGGCTCGCTGTCGTCGAGTCCGTCGTGCCCCCGCTGCGCGAGCGCAAGGAGGACATCCCGCTGCTCGTCGAGCGCTTCCTCGCGGCGCAGGTGCCCCCGCGCTCGCTCGCCGACCTTCCCCCGAACGCGCTGGAGCTCCTCCGCGGGCACCACTGGCCGGGCAACGTGCGCGAGCTCCGCAACACGGTCGCGCGCCTCGTGCTCTTCCCTCACCTCGCCGAGGAGGCGATCGTCAAGGTGGCGCCGCGGCCCACCGACACGGGCGTCGGCCAGTTCGCCGCGCTGCCGCTCCGCGAGGCGCGCGACATGGTCGTCGAGCAGTTCGAGCAGACCTTCATCGCCATGAAGCTCCGAGACAACGGCGGCAACGTCGCGCGGGCCGCCGCGTCGATGGGCGTCTCCCGGCAGCTCGTCCACCGGCTGATGGAGCGCTACGGCATCCGCAGCAAGGGCTGACAGGCCGGGCGGCGCGCGCACACGGCGCGGCGCTCAGGGCGCGCGGCGCGGCGTCAGAACGAGCCGCGGAGCGAGAGCCCGGGACCCTCGGGCGAGAAGGAGAAGCCCGCGACCGGCGCGGCGGGGACGACCGGGTCGAGCTGGAAGTACAGCATCGCGCCCACGGAGGCCGCGAGGAGGCCCACGCCCGCGGAGATCCCGCCGGCCTTCCACGCGAGATCGATCGCCTCGACCTCGTCCGCCGTACACCCGGGCGCGCACCTGCTGCGGAGCTCGCTCCGGTCGAGGTGCCCCTTGATGCCGAGGAACGCGCCCACGCCGAGACCGACCGCGCCGGCGCCGGCGAGCACGAGCGGCCAGCGCTGCCGCACCGGCGCGGCGGTGCCGGCCCCGGCGCCCGGCGGCGCCGCCGCGGGGAAGCGCACCGCGATCGGCAGCGCCTTGTCGCCCGGCGACACCGTGACCACGGTGGCGACGCGCGTCCCGGCCGCGTCCTCGAAGGTCAGCGTGTGGCGCCCGGGATCGACCTCGATGGGATCCCTCGGGAGCGCCTCGACGAGCGGCGCGCCGTCGAGGAGCACGCGCACGCGGCCCGGCGCGCGGCCCTCGGCGGACGTGGCCGACAGCGCGACGCTGGGCATGTCGCGCTCGACCCCCTCGCTCCAGCTCTGGCAGTCGCGGGCGAGCATCGCCGGGCACGAGCTCACGCAGACGCGGAGCTCGGACCGGGCGCGCAGCAGCGCGCGGTCGCGCAAGAGCTGCTGCGCTTGCTCGTACGACGCTGCGCACGTCTCGCCCACGCCCTGAGCGCGCGCGCGCGCGCTCGTGAGCAGCGTGACCGCCGCGGCGAAGGCGACGAGGAGGCCCCGTTTCATCGTCGCGTAAGCTACACGCTCCCGTCGTTCACAAGCACTCACGCTTGATCCGACGGATGCCGCTGCCGTCCAGGTAGTAGGGGGGCACGCAGCGCGAGCGCGGCCGCGCGCTGCGCGCGGGGGTCGCGGCGCGCACGCCCGCAGCGCGCTCCGGCGCGGCCCCGCGCGCGACCGGCTTCGGCTCCGCGGCGGCGTTCAAGGAGGCCGCAGGCGCCCGCGCGGCCGCGCTGGCGGCGGGCGCCTCCTGGACGGCCGTGGAGCCCTCCGGGACGGCCGCGGAGCCCTCCGGGACGGCCACGGAGCCCTCCGGGACGGCCGTGGAGCCCTCCTGGACGGCCGTGGAGCCCTCCTGGACGGCCGTGGAGCCCTCCGGGACGGCCGCGCCCGCGGCGGGCCTCCCCGGTGCCGAGGCGACGGCGGGCGGCGAGGACTCGCCGACGCTGGCGTGCTCGGCCGGCGCGAGCTCCGGACGCGCGCCGCAGCCCCTGCCGACGGCCAGCGCGAGCACCAGCGCGGCGGCCCCGATCGCCAGCGTGGAGGCGCGGACGAGCTGCGCGCTCGCCCGCCGCGCCGGCCCCGCCGCGACGATCGGCGTCGCGAGGGCGGACGCCAGGGGCCGCGCCATGTCCTCGACCGTCCTCGTCATCGTCGCGACCGTCACCGCGGCCCGCTGCGCGCGCGCGCGGTTGCTGGACGGCAGCGCCGGGCGCGTGTCGACCTCCCGCAGCGGCGCGTGCTCCGCGGCGGCGGGCCTCGACGGCGCCGGCGCCGGCACCGCGCGCCGCTGCGACGTCTCGATGGCGGCGAGGCTCTTCGCCCGCGCCTCGAGGAGCGTCCCCGCCGTCGCCTCGACCCACGCCCCGACCACGCGCGCGCTCGCCGGCGGCAGCACCTCCTCCAGGGTGGCCGCCATCTCCAGCGCGGTCGCGTAACGCCGCTCGGGATCCTTGTCGAGGCCCCGGAGCACCACCGCGTCGAGCGCCTTCGGCACGTCGCCGTACGCGCTCGGCGGCTGGACGACCCCCTCGAGGACCCGCCCGAAGATCTCCGCGTCGCACTCTCCCGTGAACAGCCGCCGCCCGGTGAGGACCTCCCACAGAACCACCGAGGCGGCGTAGATGTCGGCACGGCGAGTCAGCGGCGCTCCGCGCAGCTGCTCGGGCGCCATGTAGCAGAGCTTGCCCTTGAGCTGCCCGGCGCGGCTCACCTGGCTCCGCACCGCCGCGCGCGCGATGCCGAAATCGAGCACGCGCGAGATCCCGTCCTCGCCGACCAGGATGTTCTGCGGCGACACGTCGCGGTGGACGATCTGGAGCGCGGCGCCGCCCTCGTCGGTCGCCTCGTGCGCCGCGTGCAGGCCAGCGAGCGCGCCGGCGATGATGGCCGAGCCGACCGGCCGCGGCACCTGGACCCCTCGCCTGCCGGCCTCGCGCAGCAGGCTCGAGAGCGCCTCGCCCGCGATGTACTCCATGACCACGAAGAGCTCGCCGTCGGCCTGCACGCTGTCGAGCGTGGTGACGACGTTCGGGTGGCGGATGCGCACCGCGAGCCGCGCCTCGTCGAGGAGCATCGAGGAGAACTCGGGGTCCCTGGCGAACTGCGGGTGCAGCCGCTTGATCGCGACGGTACGGGCAAAGCCATGGGCACCGACGAGCCGCCCGAAGTGGACGGACGCCATTCCCCCGGACGCGATCACGCCGTGGAGCGTGTATCGATCGAGGGTCCTGCCCTCGCGCTCCTGAGCCGTTGCCATCGTTGCCCTGTTCTACAACATCTCGGCAGCGTTGCTGGATCGTAACATGCGCTCCCGTGCTCAGCTGCAGATGACGCCGAGCGGCGGGGAACGGGCGCTCGACCGAGAGGCGGAGGAGGTGTGACCCTCCGCCTGGAGCAGGTCGCGCTCGCCGTCGAGCGCTCCTGCCGCGAGGCGGGAGCAGGGCTCGACTGGATGAAGGTGCAACTGCGCGTGTCCACCGTGTCAACTCCCGGTTGACACGGGTCGGCGCCAGCGGCGCGCTGGCGGGCCGAGCGATGTGCGCGAGCGCGGCGGCCTCCGGTTACAGGGGAACCTCGATCACGCTCTCGCACGTGAAGTCGACGCTCAGCTGCGCCGCCACGTCCGTCTGGACCGTCGTACACGTGTCGACGCAGAGCACGATCTGCGTCGGGCTCGCGGGCTCGTCGTAGCGCCAGGCGTCCTCGGTCGCGCAGCTCTGATCGTACACGAGCTCCGTGGTCGCATTCGAGCCGTCCGAGTAGACCACACGGACCTTCTCCTTGTCGAAGCTGCTCCCGTCGGGGGGGAGCGGGATCGCCATCGTGCACGAGACCGCAGCGCTGCGGATCCGTTCGACGGCCGCCTTGAACGCGGCCGTGGTCTGCGAGGGATCGCCGGTGTCGATGAGGACGGCGCTCTCCGTGCCGCCCGCGGCGGCGATCTTGTGCAGGTCATCGAGGGTATCCGGCGCGCCCGGGATCGGGGGATTCTCGACCCCGATGACGTACGTGAAGGTACTGTCCGCGAGCGCCGCCTGGGCGTCGGCCACGACGGCGTCGATCGTGTCGGAGGCCTCGTCGCAGCCCTGCGGGTAGCCGTCCGTCACGAGCACGATCGCGTATTTCCCGGGGTTTTGCTGTCGCTGCGCCCCGATGAACGCGCTCGTGCCCCGCATCACCCACGCGGTCGGCGTGCCGCCGCGCCAGTCGCTCGAGGTCATCGGCTCGATCTGGTCGAGCGCCGCGCCGAACGCCGGAGAGGGGAGCGGCGTGAGCGGCACGTCCGGCGTCGTGTAAATCCCGGTCTCGCACCTGTCGTCGTCGTCGCCCGGCGCGGGGAAGAACGTGAGTGACGCCGTGAGCCCTTCGGCCCCGGCATCCGCGAAGAACTGCTTGGTCGCCGCGACCACGGGATCCCACTTGAGCGACTTGTCGTGCCAGTCCTTGTCACCCTTGCCCATGCTCCCCGACACATCGAACGCGAAGGCCAGGTACACCGGCTGAAGGGAAGCCGCCGCCGTCTGGGTGGCGCACGCTCCGTCTCCGCCCGTGGGGCTGCCGCTGCCCGCGCCGCTCGATCCGGGGCCGGCCGCGCCGCCGATATCGAGCGAGCCCCCTTCGCCAGAGGTGCCGCCGGAGCTCGTCCCTTCACCTTCTTCTCCCCCATCGCTCGGGCTGCTGCCGCACCCGAGCCCGACCGCAGCCACGCTCAGCATCGCCATGGCAACTGTAAGCACTCTCATATGTCGTCGGCTCCTTGCACCACCGCATGCCGGGGTCGTGCCGCCAGCAACGAGTCACCGGGATTGCGCGTGGTCCCAGGCCTCCAAAGCACACGGGGTGCCAGGGCGCGTGAGGCGCCGTCGTCGATGGGGTGTGCGGGGCGCAGGCGCCGCTATCTCGGGCCAGTGCACCGTGTCACGACGTCCTTCAGCGAGGCGTCGGCCGTATCCAGCGTGACCGTGTAAGGCGGGGTGAACGCGCTCCCCTGCCCTGTGTCCTTCCGGGTGGTTTCCGACATGCCGATGTAGGCATTCCCACTCGCCACGATCTGGGCGGTCGGATCGCCGTCGTAGAAGACGTGCGGGTCCTTCACCCCGTCGAAGTGCTGGCGTCGATCTTGAGGTTCTGGAGGATGACGTTCTGGATCGGCGCGTCGATCGACTTCCCCCGGACCTGGAGGCGGCCCCGGAGGGTCGCGCCAGGGCCCATCCCGATCAGGGATTGAACCGATTCGACGTCTCATACCCCATGGCCGTCTCCTGACTCCTGTGCTGAACGTGACGCGATCCACCCTCACGCGCGCCTGCGCGGAGCCTCACTCGACCTCGAAGGCGCCGAGGGTTCCGGCGGTTGCTGTACCTCTGTGGTTCCTTCCTTCATTGGATCATGGACAGACCTCGGCGACGCGGCACCAGCGAATCAGGGGCGAGGGCGGCCGTCGCGGGGCGCTCACTGCACCGGCGAGACGTAGGAGATGAGGACGCCCATGTTCTTGATGAAGCTCTCCACCGAGATGCCCGTCGGCGACACCTCGGCCTCGTACGTCGCCGGCGCCTTGACCGGATCGTAGGGCGAGGTGTCGTTGCGGTCGCCGACGTGCGTCGTGGCGTAGGTGTCCTCCAGGTAAGGCTCGGCGCTGCCAGCGCCGATATACGGGTTGGTGAGCATCTTGATCGTGGTCGGCCAGTAGCCCTCTGCGTTGAGCTCGCTGACGAGCTTCTGCGCGTCCTCCTCGGTCACCGCCGGGGTCGTCATCGTGCGGCCGGCGTAGAGATCGTCGAGCTTCACCTCGCGCAGCGAGAAGTACCGCGGCAGCTCCACCGGCCCCGTGATCGTGAGGGGCGAGCCCGCCGTCAGCTCGTCAGGCGACATGGCCTTCAGCTCCTCGTAGCGGGTGCGCATGGCAGCCACGTCGAGCTTGCGCGCCTGCCCGTAGTGGCCGATGGGCTTCTCGGGGTCCTTGTCGAAGTGATACTCGCCGTTGACGACGTTCGAGCCGCGCCGGTGGACGTAGAGCGGAACGTCGGTCCCGATCTCGATGTACGTGGGATGCGTGAAGTCAGGGAAGATCGCCGCGGCCTCCGGCGGCAGCTTGACCTTGTCCAGCCAGTCCAGCGCCTCGGGCACGCGGGCGATGAATTTCTCGTCCCCGGTCAGGTTGTAGAAATTGAGGAGCTGCTGGATGTTGTTGGTCGTCGTGTGCGTGGTCAGCGCCGTGGGCTCGTACGTGCGTGCGCCGACCGGCATACCGTCGCGCGTGAACTGCAAGCCCCACGCGGCCTGCGGCGCGGGCTGCTGCAGGGCGACGAAGCTGTTCATGGCGAGCTCGACGTTCTCGAGCAGCTGCGATTCGCCCAGCGAGAGGTGGCACATGATGAGGAACTTGATGTTCTCTCCGGCCACGTCGTCGTTGAAGGTGATGAGGCTCGTGTAGTCGGGCTTGTCGTCCTTGCCCATCAGCGGGAAGCGCTGCGGCCAGCCGCCCTCCGGGTACTGGCTCGTGGTGACGAAGCTGATCGCCTTGTAGAGCGGGTCGCGGAACCGCTCGTCCTTCTTCTCGAGGTACATGCGCAGGAGGAGCTGCGAGGCCACGGCGGTGCCGGCGTCGTCGAACGTCGCGTTGCCGTAGTAGTGCTGGAACTCCTCGAGCCGCCAGCCGTTCTTGCCGATGGTCTCGTACCAGTCCTTGAGCGACTCCTCGCCCTCGAAGTCGTGGATGTAGTTCCAGCCGCCAGCCTCGTGCTGGGCCGCGATCAGGGCGAGGGTGACCTGCTCGGCGGCCTTGTAATAGAGCTCGTCGCCGGTCGCGTGGTAGGCGTCCAGGTAGAGGTGACCCATCGACGGCGTGCCGGGCGGCTGCACCCACAGCATGGTGCGCTTCGCCTCCATCTCGCCCCAGCTCCGGGAGAGATCGGGGAGGTAGCTCCACACGTAGCCGCCCTTGTACGCGACCGTCTCGCTCATGAAGGTGGCCGCGCGCCTCATCGCGTCGAAGAACGGCACCATCTCCGGGGGCACGTCCGGGCCGGGACCTGGACCGGGCTCCGGGTCGCTGTCCCCGCCGCAGGCGGCCAGCACGACGGGCAAGAGAATCGACATCGCGAACATTCTGCGTTTCATAGGCTCCTCGGTCGCACGGATCCCCTGCGTCGGCCGCAGGGACCGTCAACAAGACGTCATTGTGAATGGGTGAGCAGGAGACGCCGGCCGGTCCCCTGCGTTCAGGGTCTGTAGTCCTCGCGCGCCGGCGTGAACACGTCGAGCACGACGCTCGGCTCGAACGCCCAGGCCTGGTGCTCGACGCCCCCGCGCACCACGAAGCTGTCTCCGGGGAGCGCCTCGAACTCCTCGTCTCCGCACGAGAACTTGAGGCGTCCGGAGATGACGTAGACCAGCTGGTCGTGCGGGTGGCTGTGGCGCGCGCCGGCCCAGCCGAGCTCCATGTGGTGCTCGACGAGCATCATGTTCGGGTTGTGGGCGAGGATGCGCCGCTCGAGCCCCGGCTCCGGCGTGAAGAACACGACCTCGCGGCCGGACACGCGCACGAGGCTCGGAACATCTCTCTTTTGATCGTGGATCATGCTTCTCCTGGCTCCTCGGGACGACTACGTGTGTGCGCCGTTCTTGAGCTCGGCCCGCGCGGCGCTGACCACGGACATGAACTCACGCGCGCGCTCCGTGAGGACCTCGTCCCCGCCGGCCGCGAGCGCCGCGGCGTCGACGAGCTCGCCGCCGACCCCGAGCGCCACGGCGCCGGCCTCGATGAAATCCTTGGCCGTCGTCAGGTTGACCCCGCCGGTCGGCATCATCTTCACGTCCGGGAGCGGCGCGCGCAGGGCGCGCAGGTACTTCGCGCCCCCCATCGCGGAGCACGGGAACACCTTCACCGCGTCGGCGCCGGCGCTCCACGCGGCGATCACCTCGGTCGGCGTGAGCGCCCCGGGGAAGACCGCCTTCCCGAGATCGTGCGCCGCGCGGATGACCTCCAGGTTGAGCCCCGGGCTCACGATGAACTGAGCGCCGGCCTCGATGCACCCGCGGGCGGCGTCCGCGGTGAGCACGGTGCCCGCGCCGACGAGGACGTGGCCCCCCATCCGCGAGGCGATCTCGTGAATGACGGAGAGGGCGTCCGGCACCGTCATCGTGATCTCGATCACCTCGATGCCGCCCGCGCGCAGGGCGCGAGCGGCCCGCACGGCGAGCTCCCCGCTCGGCGCGCGCACCACGGGGACGACGCCTATCTCCTCGATACGGCGGACGACTTGCTCCCTGTTCATCGCTCGATCCTCGCGCCGGCGCCGCTCATGGCCCTCCGCACCTCGGCGAGCGAGGCCATCGAGGTGTCCCCCGGGGTCGACATCGCCAGCGCTCCGTGCGCGACGCCGCACTCGAGCGCCCACTGCGGGCTCTGCTCGGCCAGGAGGCCGTAGATGATCCCCGACGCGAAGGAGTCGCCGCCCCCGACGCGGTCCATGATCTCGATGTCTCGCTGGGGGACCTCGTAGAACTCGCCCTTGATGTACAGGATGCCGCCCCAGCCGTTCACGCTGGCGGTCTTGGCCGTCCGGAGGCTCGTGGCGACGACCGAGATGTTGGGGTACGCCGAGACGACCTCCGAGATCATCCGGCGGAACCCGTTCGTGTCGAGCTGGCTGTAGCTGCTGTCCACGCCGGAGATCTCGAAGCCGAGGCCCGCGACGAAGTCCTCTTCGTTACCGAACACGCAGTCGACGTACGGCATGAGGGAGCGGTTGATCTCGCGCGCCCTCTGCTGGCCGCCGAAGTTCTTCCACAGCGAGGGCCGGTAGTTGAAGTCGTAGGAGATCCGCACGTCGTGCTCGCGTGCGGCCTCCATGGCCTCGCGCGCCACGGCGGCGGTCGTCTCCGACAGGGCGCAGAAGATGCCGCCCGTGTGGAACCAGCGCGCGCCGCGCTCGCCGAAGATGGCCTTCCACGGGAGATCGCCGGGCTTCAGCTGGGACGCCGCGCTGTGGCCTCGGTCCGAGCACCCGGCGGCGGCGCGCGGACCGAAGCCGCGCTCGGTGAAGTTGAGGCCGTTCCGCACCTCCCGGCCCACGCCGTCGTAATCGACCCAGCGCAGGTTCGACGTGTCGACCCCGCCCTGGAGCATCAGGTCCTCGATGAGGCGCCCGACGGCGTTGTCCGCGAGCGCCGTGACGACGGCGGTCCGGAGCCCGAAGCAGCGCCGGAGCCCCCGCGCCACGTTGTACTCCCCCCCGCCCTCACCGACGTCGAACGTCCGCGCCGTGTGGACGCGGCGCTCTCCCGGGTCGAGGCGCAGCATCACCTCCCCGAGGCTCACCTCGTCCCACTGACACCCTTTTGCGCTGCGAATTTGCATCTTCATACTCCTCATCGGCTCATCCAGCCGCCGTCGACGACCAGCACGTGGCCGTGGATGTACTTGCTCGCCTCCGCGCACAGGAAGAGCGCCGCTCCCGCGATGTCGCTGCCTTCGCCCCAGCGGCCCGCGGGGATGCGCTCGAGGATCTGGCGGCTTCGCGCCTCGTCGGCCCTGAGCGCGGCCGTGTTGTCCGTCGCGATGTAGCCGGGCGCGATGGCGTTCACGTTGATGCCCTTGACCGCCCACTCATTCGCGAGCGCCTTGGTCAGCTGGGCGATCCCGCCCTTGGACGCCGCGTAGGCGGGGACCAGGATCCCGCCCTGGAACGAGAGCAGCGAGGCGATGTTGACGATCTTGCCCGACCCCTGCTCGAGCATGAGCTCCCCGGTAAGCCGCGACAGCCGGAACGCGGACGTAAGGTTGACCTCGATCAGGAGGTCCCAGTCCTCGTCCGAGTACGCGACGGCCGGCGACCGGCGGATCAGCCCCGCGTTGTTCACCAGGATGTCGATACGCCCGAGCTCCGCCTTCGTCCTCCGGACGAGCTCCGCGTGCGCCGCGCGATCGGCCAGATCCGCGGCCATCCCGGTGGCGCGCCGCCCGAGCCTCCGCACCGCGGCCATCGTGGCCTCGCCCGGTTCGTCCTTGCCGTGACAGGCGATGTCCGCGCCGGCGGCCGCGAGCGCCGTCGCGATGGCCGCGCCGATCCCCACGGCCGAGCCCGTCACGAGCGCGACCTTGCCGTCCAAACGAAACGGATCGTTCATCATTGTCCTATGCCTTCTTCAATCGCGCGGCCTCGAGCCGCGGCACGAGCACGTGAATGATGGCGAGCGCCAGGATGTAGGCAGACGCCGCCATGAGGAACAGCGTCGAGTAGCTCCCGGTGAGCTGCAGGACGCGGCCGGCGATCTGCGCGATGAGCATCCCGCCGATGGCCCCGGCCATGCCGCCGAACCCGACGGCCGACCCCACGGCCTGGGACGGGAACATGTCCGTGGTGAGCGTGAACAGGTTCGCCGAGAAGCCCTGGTGTGCGGCGGTGGCGAGGCCCAGGAGGAGCACCGCGACCCACAGCGAGTCGGTCCGCGTCGCGAGGAAGACGGGCGCGACGCCGAGCGCGCACACGAGCATCGCTGTCTTGCGCGCCGCGTTCGCCGTCCAGCCGCGGCGCATCAGCATCGAGGAGAACCAGCCCCCGGCGATGCTGCCCACGTCGGAGAGCAGGTAGATGGTGACGAGCGGCGGCCCGATCTGGAGGAGGTTCAGCCCGTGCTTGCGGTTGAGGAAGTCGGGGACCCAGAACAGGTACAGCCACCAGAACGGATCGGTCATGAACTTGCCGATCGCGAACGCCCACGTCTGGCGGTGCGGGATGAGGGTGAGCCAGCCGATCTTGCCCGGCTCCGGCGACGGCTCGCTCGTGATGTACGCCCGCTCCGCCGGCGTGACGCGCGGGTTCTCCGCGAGGGGGGTGTAGAAGATCATCCAGGCGACGATCCACAGCGCCCCTAGCGCGCCCGTCAGCGCGAAGGCCGCGCGCCAGCCCCAGGCCACCGCGATCCATGGCACCACGAGGGGACACACGATCGCGCCGATGTTGGTCCCGGAGTTGAACAGCCCGGTCGCGAGCGCGCGCTCCTTCTTCGGGAACCACTCCGCGATCGTCTTGAGGGCGCCCGGGAACATCCCGGCCTCGCCGATGCCGAGGGCGAAGCGGGCCGCGGAGAGCCCACCGACGCTGCCCACGAGCGCGTGCGCCGCCGCCGCCAGGCTCCAGAACCCGACGGCGAACGAAAACCCGCGCCGCGTCCCGATGCGATCCATGAGGCGGCCCATCGTCAGCATCCCGATGGCGTAAGCGGCCTGGAACGCTGTGACGATGTTGCCGTAATCGAGTTCGTTGAAGCCGAGCTCCTTCTGGAGCGTCGTCTTCAGGACGCCCAGCACCTGGCGATCGACGTAATTGATCGTCGCGGCGGTGAAGAGGAGGAAGCAGATCACCCAGCGGTATCGCCCGATGCCGGCGCCCGCGCCGCGCGGCACCTCCGCAGGTACGTCAGCGACGCCCATCGTGGGCTCCGATTTCATGACCATGAAGCTATCCTCCTCACTGGAGCCCGGGTGACGCTGGCTCGCTCCCGCAATGGCTACTTGAGGCTTGCTTCGAGGCCGGAGCCGCGCTGGCTGAACTCCGGCTGGACATTGACCACGCCGAACACCCGATCTTCCCGCTCGCGGTGCGCAGCCATGAGCCAGACGAAGTTGATCGGGTGCCCGGGCGCCGCGACGTTCGGATGGTAGCCGGCCGGCATCAGCACGGCGTCGCCGTCCCGCACCACGGTGACCACCTCGGGCGTCTCCGGAGACGTGTAGACGAGCTGCACGCCGAACGCCGGAGGCGGCATATCGAAGTAGACGTACATCTCCTCGAGGATGTCGGTGTGCTCGTGCGGCGGCCAGCTGGTCCAGTGTCCGGGGGCCGACCGCGTGAACCCCGCGACGATGCGGCCCGCCTGCACGTTCTTGCCGAGCAGGATGCTGAGCTCGCGCGTCGTGGCGTCGCCGCCCGCCGTGAACTTGAGCGCCGCGTCCTTCTCGACGTCCCTGTAGCGCACGACCTGAAGGGGGTAGTCCCCCTCCACCTCGGCGCCGCACTCGACGAGGTCGACCGACGCGCTCGTGCTCACCTCGACGGTCGACCCGCGAGGCACGTAGATGGCGTCGTACCGCCCGAGCGCGATCGTCTCCCCGCCGTTCACCTGCACGGCGCACTCGCCGGCCATGCAGAGGAGCCCCACCTCGCGCCCGGAGGTCTCGAAGAGCACCTTCGACGCGGTCCCGTCGAGCAGGATCCGACCGTAAAACAGGCGCTTCATGGGGCTATCGGCCGGCGTCACGGAGAGCCTCCGCCCCTTGTGCGACGCGGTTGCGCGGACCACGACCTGCTGAGGATTGACTGGTTTCATCGCTTCAAGATCTTCTTTCTTTTGCTCAGACCCAATGAGTTCGCTTGCGTGTCACGTCGACTGTCGTGCCCGAGAGGGAGCGCGCGCGATGGCGCCGGGCCCTCGAGGGCAGCGGCGCGCTCGCGCGGCGAAGCTCCGAAACTGCGTATTTCCGTCAGAAGGCCGGGCTCGCCTTGATGTTCCACTCGACGTTCAAGCCGATGAAATGCTCCCACGTGCGCTGGCTGAACACGTCGTCCTGCGGATAGAGCGCCTTCGCGCCCTCGTCGCGCCGGGTCACGAGCCAGATGAAGCGAAACTGCGGGCGCTTGAAGTCGCCCTTGCCCGCCGCGTTCAGGAACGGCACGAGCCCGAAGCGCACGAGGCTCGCGCTGTGGTGGCTGGCTGCGGCGTGCGCGCCCGGCGCCGCGGGATCGGCGGGGGGCGGGACCCTACCGCGCCGCTGCGCCTGGTAAGAGGCCTCGACGGCGATACCGCCCCAGTCGCGCAGGAAATAATGCGGCCGCACGACGAGAATGCCTTCGTCCAGATCGGCGAAGTCGAACGGCTCGCTGGCGTTGCGGAACGAGCGCACGTACCCCGAGGCCATCAGCCCGAGTGGCCCCGTCTCGTAGTTGGCGCTCATGGTGAACATGAGCTCGTGCGCGCCGCTCGCGGTGCCGTCCGGCGCGGGCTGAGAGGGGGAGCCGAACTCGCCGTGCGCCGCGAGATCGCCCGCATAGCGGAGGAAGAGGTGCAGGTGCCCGTTGTTCACGCCGGTGGACGGGCTGACCTGCGCGCCGATGACGTACCCGGAGTCGCGCGGCAGGCTCTCGTGCACGCCGGTCTCCGCGGTCTCGCGCGTGCCCGACGGCATCTGGTGCAGCTCGCCGTAGAGCACGCCCTTGACGCCGCCTTTCTCCCCCACCGGAACGGTGTGGCTCGCCTTGAAGCTCGTGATGAGCCGCTGGCGATCGAGGAGGTTGACGGTCGCCGTGCCGGGCTGGTTGAGCGCCGGCGCGCGATCCACCGTCTGAAGGTAATACGGCGTGAGCGGCCGGTTGATGCCGGCGTGCGCCGCGAAGTACGTGCGCTTCGAGGGCAGATCGTAGCGGACGCCTCCGCCCAGCGTGTTCAGCCAGTCGAGCGGCCAGAAGTCGAGCAGCTCGGAGTTGTCACCGCGGTACAGGCGCGAGCCGATCCACACGGACAGCCCCTTGACGCCGAGATCTCGCTCCTCGACGAAGGCGTTGCGGAGCGACGTGTTGATGTTCCACGGCCTCGCGTTGTTGTAGTGGAGGGTCGGGGCGTCTATGGCCAGGCGGACGGCGACGCGCGTGGTGGCGCCGGTGGACTCCCAGTAATCCTGCCGCTCCAGGTCCAGCTGGACGAACGTGGACTCGTCGAGGCGCGAGCCTCTCCAGACGATGTCGGCATCGCGCGCCGGCCCCCCCTCTCCGTCCGTGGCCGCGACGGCGCGGCCGACGCCGCCGAAGAAGAACCCGCTCTCCGGAGGCGCCGGTGGCGTTGAGGGCTCTTCTTTCTGCTGCGGCTGCTGGGAGGGCGCGATGGCTGCGGCGGGGGGCTCGGCGCCTCCGGCGTCGGGGGCCGGAGCCGCGCCCTTCGCGGGCTCCGCCGCGGCCGGCGCCTCCGACGGCGGAGCCGTCGCGTCGGCGGGAGCCTCGCCCGGCGAGGGCGTCGGCGTCGCGGGAGCAGGCAGCGGCTGTCCATGGACGACCGCTGGAGACGCGCAGAGGGCCGCGCCGAGCAGGGCACCGACCAGGTTGCGCGCGCTCGCCCATCCTCTCCCGCCCGCGACGCGGGTAAACGATATGGACGCGTCTCCGTCTGTCGAGCACGAGCTGCGCTGCGGATCGCGCCGAACATCATGCCCAGGGTGGCAACAGGGATTGACGATCGAATTCAAGGGTACGCCGATCTCGTGGAGGGTTGGAGCTGCGCCAGCGCGAGCAGCGGGGCTGTCGTCGCGGCGAGCGAGACCCGACAGCACGTCCTGTGGCTCGCTCAGCGTGTGGTGCGCTGGCAGCGTCCACGCTGTCCACGCTTGAGTGCAAACGACGAGCCAAGGGCACACAGGGTGTTCGCGACGCCATGGCGCGCGCGCCTTGCCGAGGTCGAATTCCAGACCAGGCTCGTCTGCAACCGGCTTTGCGCCGGATCCGACCCGAGCGCACGACGTGCCCTGAGGCGACCCGGCGACGATCTGGCATGCTCACGCTGGACGAGAGGCAATTTCCCCCGGAACGCCGTAAACCCCGGGTTGACACGGGCGACAGCCGTGGTTGACGCGCGGGCAGTGCTCACATTTGCGCGGAGAGAGTTCACATGAAGGCGGGAAGGCGGGAAGATCCTTGATCTCTTCTTCCCGCCTTCCCGCCTTCCCGCCTTCATGTTCAAATTCAAATTGGAGCACTACCGACGCGCGCATGGACCGGCGCTGCCGCGCGCGGGTGCCTGCGGGAGCGGCGCGCTCCCGATGAGCTTCTGAGTCGAGGAGGGCTTGGATGGGGCGCCGGAGCGGAGCTCCTCCGGCGGTGCGCGGGGCGGTGCCGGCGTCGAGAGCGGTCTTCCCACCCTGTCGACGTGGCGCGCTGAGCGTCGCGGGCGCGGGGGGCGCGCCTCAGAGGTTGAACTGTGCCGGAAGCCAGAGCGAGAGCTGGGGCACGTAGCTGATGAGCATGAGAGCGACGATCATGGCGGCGAACATCGGGAGCATCGGCCGGACCACCCTGGCGATCGTTGTCTTGCCGACGCCGCACCCCACGAACAGGCAGGTGCCCACCGGCGGGGTGCACAGGCCGATGCACAGGTTCGTGACCATCAGGATGCCGAAGTGCACCGGGTTCATGCCCATCTCCGTGACGACCGGGAGGAAGATGGGCGTGAAGATCAGGACCGCAGGCGTCATGTCCATGAAGGTGCCGACGACGAGCAGGAGCACGTTGATGATGAGCAGCGTCGCGACCGGGTTCTGGGAGATCCCCAGCATTGCCTGGCTGACGCTCTGGGGCACCTGCTCGAAGGCGAGCACCCAGCTCATGGCCTGGCTGGCCCCCACAAGGATCATCACCACCGCGGTGGTCTTGGCGGATTTGAGCAGGATACGCGGAATGTCCCTGAGCTTGACCTCACGATACAACAGCGCCCCCAGCAGGAACGCGTAAGCCACGGACACCGCGCTGGCCTCGGTCGCCGAGAACACCCCGGTGAGGATCCCGCCCATGACGATCAGGATCATGAGCAAGCTGGGGATCGCCTGGGCAAAGCTCCGCACGATCACGCCGAGCGGGACCTTCTCGCTCACGCCCACCGCCTGCTTGCGGTTGGCCAGGAACGCGACGATCATGATGCACAGGCCCACGAGGATGCCCGGGATGACGCCGGCCAGGAACAGCGCGGCCACCGAGACGTTCCCGGCGACCACGGCGTAGACGATCATGATGTTGCTCGGGGGGATCAGGAGCCCGGTCGTGGCCGACGTCGTGGTCAGCGCCACGCTGAAGTCCCTGCCGTAGTTCTTTCGCTCCATCTCCGGGATCATGAAGCCTCCCACGGAGGAGACGGCGGCCGCCGCCGAGCCCGAGACGGCCCCGAAGAGCATGCAAGTCAGCGTGTTGACGTAGGCGAGGCCGCCGTGAAAGCGGCCGACGACGGCGCTGGCGAAATCCATGAGCCTGCGCGCCATGCCGCCCTCGCCCATGAGCACGCCGGAGAGGACGAAGAAGGGTATGGCGAGCAGCGGGAAGCTGGCGATGCCGGTCGACATGCGCTGAGCCACGATGTAGGCCGTGGGCACGTCGCCGAGCGAGGCGATCGTCAACACCGTGGAGAGGCCGATGCAGACGGCGACCGGGACGTTGAGGAGGAGCAGCGCGAAGAAGCTGAACACCAGGATGAGGACTTGGATTTCCATGGCGGGCCCGGGCTGAAGGGTTACGCGTCGGTGACAGGCGCGCCCTTCCGGGGCGACGCCTGCCCGGTGAACAGCTCCACCAGGTTTTCGATGCAGAACGTGAGGAAGAATATCCCGCTGATGGGCACGGCCAGGTAGGCGTACCCCACCTGGAGGCCGAGCGCGGGCGATACCTGCCTGGCCTCGAGCGTCTTCGAGACGAGCGTGAAGCCGCCGTAAGCCAGCGCGAAGCCGGCGAAGGAAGCCACCAGGAGCTCGATGGCGATCGCCGCGACGCGCTGGGCCGCCGGATCCATCTTCCCGACGAAGTAGTCGACGCCGAGGTGCGCCTTTTCGCCGTAGGCGAGCCCGGCGCCGAGGAGCGAGATCCAGACCAGGAGATAGACGGCGAGCTCCTCGGTCCAGCGGCTCTGGTTGCCGAGCACGTAGCGAGAGAACACGCCCCAGAGGGTGTCCAGCGTGAGCGCCGCGAACGCGGCGACCAGCACGACTTCCAGCATCCTGATCAGACCCGCGTGCAGCCGGAGGAGCGGCCCGATGGCGCCCGGCGCTCGCTCCCGCGCGTTCGCCGGATGGGCTGGCCCGTCCGGAACCGCCTCCGGCGCTTGCGCCGGCGGCGGAGGCTCCTGAGAGACGCTCGTCTCCTCGTCATCGAGGACAAGCTCGACCCCGCGCTCCTGAGCGCCCATCACTTGACCTCCTGGATCCGCTTGACGAGCTTGCCGAGCTCCGTGCCTTCAAGGCGGTCGTACATGGGCTGGACCTGCCTGCGGAACGGCTCCTTGTCCGGCTCGTGGACGGTCACCCCTGCCTTCCTCAGCCCGTCCAGGGAGTCCTGGGTGCCCTTCTTCCACGCCTCGCGCTGGAACGCGGCCGACTCGTCGGCCGCCTCCTCGACCCACCGCTGCGCTTGCGGGGAGAGCGACTCCCAGATCTGCTGGCTGAACAGGATGATGTCGGGGATGCGCGTGTGCTCGTCGAGCGAGTAGTGCTTGGTGACCTCGAAGTGACGGCTCGTGAAGAGGCTGGGCGGGTTGTTCTCGGCCCCGTCGACCATCCCCTGCTGCAGCGCGGAGTACAGCTCGCCGAACGCGATCGGCGTCGGCGCGCCGCCCATCTGCGAGATCATGTCCATCGCGGTCTTGCTCTGCATGACCCGGAACTTCTTGCCCTTGAGATCCTCAGGGCTCATGACGGGCGCGTCCCTCGTGTAGAAGCTGCGGCTCCCGGAGTCGTAGTAACAGAGGCCCCTCACGCCCACCTTCGTCCCGGCCGCGGCGAGATCCCTGCCCACGTCGCCGAGGAGCACCTTCCAGTAGTGGTCCTCGTCCCGGAAGAGGTAAGGCAGCCCGAAGATCGCCATCTCCGGGATGAAGCCCTCGAGCGGCGCGGTGGAGGTCTTGACCATCGCCAGCGCCCCTCGCTGCACCTGCTCGATGCTCTCGGTCTCGCTGCCCAGCTGGCCGTTGGGGAAGATCTGTAGCTGCACCGCGCCGCCCGATCGCTTGTCGAGCTGCTTCGCCATGTACTCCATGGCGACGTGCACCGGATGCGACTGATCGAGCGCGTGCGATAGCTTCAGGACCACTTTCTTCGCGCCGGCGCTCACCGCGCCGGACGCTTGCCCTGCGCTCGATCCCTCGGCGGACGCGGGGCGGGCCATCATGGAGAAGGCGCCGGAGGTGAGGATGATCCCCAGCAGGCAACCGAGCATGATGAAGGAGACGGATTTCTTGTCCATATCGATGCACGCTGGAATCGGGTTGATCGGTGAATGGTTGAACGGTACGGCGCAGCGCGGCGATGGCCCGGCCCGGACGGCCAACGGCGGCCCGCGGCAGGCGGGCCTCGAGGGCAGCCGGGCGCGGAGCTGCGGGGCGCTCCACAAATCGACCACGGTCACGGTCACGGTTTTGCAATCGCTTTTGCAATCGCTGCGCCAGGGAGGGAGCTGCGCTCTCCCGCGCTCTCCGAGCGCTTCGCGGGTCCTCTCGCTTCGGCCGCCTGGCCTGGCTCGATGAGCACCACCAGAGTCGGCGGCGCGACGCGGCGTCATCGCTCGTCGCCGGCGCCGGCGGGAGAGCGGCACGGCGGAGATCCCCATGCAGGCTGCGCCGACGCTGCTGGAGCCCCGTCAACCTCGAGTTGACCGAGCGCGGTCAACCTGGAGTTGACTGCGTGGACATCCGTTGTTGCGCGTGGGGCGTGGCGCCGATCGGGCCGGCTCCTCGTGCGCCGGCGGCCCGCGCCTCGTGACGAGGCGCGCTCCGTCGCCGCCGCCCGAGCCCCGGACGTCCCGCGCGGGCTGGCGCAGGGCGGGAGGTCACGGTCTTGCGTTGCCATGGCCTCTGAGGTAAGGGGGGCGGCAATGAGTGGTCCCGAACTCGGCCGCCTCATCGACGAGGTCGATCGCACGGTGGACATCCAGTTCGCCGCCGTCGGCGATCTCGATGAGCTGAACCGCCTGTATGCCAGCCTGCTTGGGCGCCGCGGCTCGCTCAATGCCTTGATGAAGCAGCTGCCCGGGGCGGCCCCAGAGGAGCGCAAGCTCCTCGGCCAGCGCCTCAACGCGGTCAAGGGCCGCGTGGAGCGCGCCCGCGAGGAGGCGACGGCTCGGATCAAGCGGACCGCGCGCGATCGCGAGCTCTCCGCGCCGCCCCTCGATATCACCCTGCCCGGCCGCTGGCGCGCGCCCGGCCGGCCGCACCCCATCATGCGGACCCTCGACGAGATCGTGGATATCTTCGTCGGGCTCGGGTTCGACGTGGCCGAGGGGCCGCAGATCGAGCTCGCGCGCTACAACTTCGATCTCCTCGGCTTCCCGGCGGATCACCCGGCCATGGACATGCACGACACGTTCTACGTGGCCGGCGATCCGGGCCAGAACGTGCTCCTCCGCACGCACACGAGCCCGGTGCAGGTGCGCGAGATGCTCTCCCACCCTCCGCCGGTCATGATCGTCGCGCCCGGCGTCGTGTACCGGCGCGACGACGACGCGAGCCACAGCCCCATGTTCGTGCAGATCGAGGGGCTCGTCGTCGACCGCGACGTGTCCCTCGCCGACCTCAAGGGCCTGCTCGAGGTCTACAGCCGCCGGATGTTCGGTGAGAACACGAGGACGCGCTTCCGGCCGAGCTACTTCCCCTTCACCGAGCCGAGCGCCGAGCTCGACGTGTCGTGCCTCGTCTGTTTCGGCGCGAACCGCGCCTGTCCGCAGTGCAAGGGGACCGGCTGGCTGGAGGTGCTCGGGTGCGGCATGGTGCACCCAACCGTGCTCAGGAACGTCGGAATCGACCCGGAGATCTACACGGGGCTGGCGTTCGGCATCGGCGTGGATCGCACCGCCAACATGAAGTTCGCCGTCGACGATATCCGCGCCTTCTACGAGAACGACGTCCGCTTCCTCGGAAGCCTCTAGGCGGCTCTCCCCTCGCTGCAGCGCTGACTCCCCATGTTGATATCCTACAAGTGGCTTCAAGAGATCCTCGGCGCCGATCCCGGCGTCGACGCGGTGACGTCGGCGCTCGGCCGCGGCGGGCTCGAGGTCGATCGCGTGACGCACGTCGGCGCCGCGCTGCGCCCGGTGGTCCTCGCGAGCGTCGTGGCGACGCGGCCGCACCCGAGCAAGAAGGGCCTCACCCTGGTCCGCGTGGACGCCGGCGGCGGCGGCGGCGGCGGCGGCGGCGAAGGGAGCGAAGGCGTGGAGGTGGCGTGCGGCGCGCCGGTCATCCCGGCCGCGCCCGCGCTCGTCTGCTATGCGCCCGTGGGCGCGCAGGTCGTCGATCGCAGCGGCGCGCTCGTCACGCTGACCGAGAAGGCGGTCGCCGGCTTCACCTCGGCCGGCATGCTCTGCGCCGAGGACGAGCTCGGGCTCGGGTCGAGCCACGAAGGCCTCCTGACCGTCGAGGGCGGGCGCCCGGGGCAATCGCTGCTCGACTGGGAGCCGCGCCTCGAGGACTGGATCATCGAGCTCAGCGTCACCCCGAACCGGCCCGACGCGCTGGGCCACCTGGGCGTCGCCAGGGACGTGGCCGCGGTGCTCGGCATCCCCTTCCAGCCGCCGGCCGTCGCGACGCCGGCACAGGCGAGCGGCGGCGGGGCGCGGGCGTCGGTCGAGGTGCGCGACAAGGAGCGGTGCCCCCGGTATGCCGGCCAGGTGATCGAGGGCATCCGCGTGGGCCCCTCGCCGCTCTGGGCGCGGGTGCGGCTGAATCGCCTCGGGGTCCGGCCGATCAGCAACATCGTCGACGCGACAAACCTGGTGATGCTCGAGCGGGGGCAGCCGCTCCACGCCTTCGATCTCGACAAATTGCGGCTGCCGATCGAGATCCGCAAGGCCCGGCCGGGCGAGACGTTCGTCGCGCTCGACGGGCAGACGCTGTCCCTGAACGAGGACGACCTCGTGATCGCCGACGCGGAGCGCGCCGTGGCCCTGGCCGGCGTGATCGGGGGCGCGGACAGCGGCGTCACCGCGACGACGCGGCGGGTGTTCCTCGAGTCGGCGTACTTCGAGCCGCGCGGGATCCGCAGGTCGGCGCGCCGGTACGGCTTCCACACCGAGGCGTCGCACCGCTTCGAGCGCGAGGTGGATCTCTCCGGGGTCCCGCTGTCGCGCGATCGCGGCAGCGCGCTGATCTGCGAGCTCGCCGGCGGCGAGGCGGCGGGCGAGCCGATCGACGCGTACGTCGCGCCCCGCGCCCTGCGCCGCCTGACGCTGCGGCTGCCGCGGTATGAGCGCATCATCGGCGCAGAGGCCCCGGCGCGGACGCGCGAGATCCTGGAGACGCTGGGGATCTCGATCGTGGAGCAGCAGGCGGATCGGCTGCTCGTCGATGTGCCCGCGCACCGGCCCGACATCGCGGAGGAGATCGACCTCATCGAGGAGGTCGCGCGCGTCGCCGGCTACGATCAGATCCCGAGCCGGCTCCCGCGCGTGGGCGCGGCCCCCGCGGGCGCGAAGGGCGATTACCGGCTCCGGCGCAGGGTGCGCCAGATCTGCACCGGGATCGGCCTGCACGAGGCGGTGACGTACTCGTTCCTGTCGCCGCAGGAGCTGAAAGCGGCGCGCTACGACAGCGCGCCGCTCCTCCGGCTGCTCAATCCGCTCTCCGAGGAGAAGTCGGTGATGCGGCCGTCGCTCGTGCCGGGGCTGCTGACGGTCGCGCAGCGCTCGCAGCGGTACAACGTGCCGCGGGTGCGGCTGTTCGAGGTGAGCCAGGTGTTCCTGCCGCGCCAGGGCGAAGCGGGCGGCGCGAGCGGCGCGGAGCAGCCGGCGCGGGTCGAGCGGCCGCCGGTCGACGAGCCGACCCGGCTGACGGTGCTCCTCGCGGGGCCGCGCGACAGCTATCTCACGCGGCCCGAGGACGTCGATTTCTACGACGGCAAGGGCGTGGTCGAGGCGGTGCTGGCGGAGCTCGCGGGCAGCGTGGCGCCCGAGTTCGACCTCGGGGGCGAGCCCCCGCCGTGGGCGCACCCGCGCAAGGGCGCCCGCGTCACGCTCGATGGCCGCGCCGTCGGGTACGTGGCGGAGCTCCACCCGGACGTCCGCGACGCGCTCGAGATCACGACCGGGGCCGTTGTGGCGGAGCTCGACCTCGCGGCGGTGGCGGCGGCGTACAAGGCGCCGGCGGCCGCGAAGCCGAGCCGGTTCCCGGCGATGCGGCACGACGTGGCGCTGCTGCTGCCGCTCGACGTGCCGGCGGGCCAGGTGCTCGAGCTGCTGCGGGCGACCGCCGGGGAGCGCTGCGAGAAGGTCGAGCTGTTCGACCGGTACCGCGGCAGCGAGCTCCCGCCGGGGACGCACTCGCTGGGGTTCGCGCTGTGGTTCAGGTCGCCCGAGCGGACCTTGACGGACGACGAGGTCGATCGGTGGACGAAGGCCGCGGTGGACGCGGTGAAGGCGCGGTTCGGGGCGCAGCAGCGCTGAGCGAGGCGGGCGGCGGGGTCCGAGCTCAGGCTTGCTGAGCTCGGACCTGCGCTGGCCGGTCCTCTCCGGCGAGCCGGGCTGGCAGAGCGTCATCGCAACCGGCGAGCCCCTCTCCCGCGCGAGCGGCCCGTCGATGAAAAGCGGGCCGCGCGCGCTGTCCGACGAAGTCGAACACGACCTTCGCGCCCGGAGCCCCGCGCCATTTCAACAGAGCGTCTTCAACAGCTCCTCGCGATAGTTGTTCGCAAGTTCCTCACCCTATTCGGCATAGCTGCCGGGGTTTCCGGCGTATCCGCCGTCGACGTACCAGACTTCGTCACCAACTCGAACGTGATGGACAAGCGAACCTGTTTCCTCGACGATACCCACTCCGTCGATACCCAGTATCGTCTTCGCTCTGGTGGCCTCGCCGTCGCCATCATAGACCGTGCCATTCTTCCGGTTCTCGCCCGCCCCGGAACCTTCGCGTCCAGCGCCTGTCTGGAGCCGTATCCAAGGAGGACTTCGTCATGGCTGAAGCTTTCCATATGGGCGGCTGGGGCATGTACCCCACGCTCGTCTTCGGGCTCCTGCTCCTCGCCGCATCCGTCCGTTATGCCCTCTCGCCCGAGCGGCGGTTCGTGCCGCTCCAGATCAGCCTGGGGATCCTGACGCTGGTGTCCGGCGGCCTCGGGTTCGTCAGCGGCACCATCAAGTCGCTCACGTTCATCGGCGCGGTGCCGCCCGATTCGCGCTGGCTCTGGATCGTCGGCCTCGGCGAGTCGCTCAACAACGTTGCGCTGGCGCTCGCGCTGCTCGTCCTCTCGTCCCTCGCCGCCACCGTGGGGGCTTATCGCCTCTCGCAGATGAACCCCGCCCGCTGACGCCCGCGCCCCGAGCCCACCCTCGGCGCGCCGCCGGGGGACGCGGCGGCAGGGCTATGTGCGCTGGGCGGCGGCGATGGCGACGCGCCGCTCGATCCCGAGGAACAGGAGCGGGATCGCGAGCGTGAACGCGATCGAGAGGGCGGCGACGACCGGCATGCCGTCGAGGCGCCTGTCCGGGAGCTCGTGGAGCAACCTGGCCGACCAGAACGCCGCGATCGCGGCCGCCATGTGCTGCACCGCCGACTGCATCGAGGTGAAGCGCGCCCGCTCGGCGGGGCGCGGCACCTTCGACGTGAGCGTGTTGTACGAGACGTTGCGGAAGGTCATGCCGAGCATGAAGACGATGAAGATGCCGAGCACCGGCAGCCCCGGCACGTACGAGAAGAACCCGGCGTAGAGGATACCGACGAGCACCGCCGCTCCCACGGAGCCCGTCTGGAACGCGCCGAAGCGATCGACCAGCGGGCCCACGGCGCGCATCGCGACGAAGCTGACCACGCCCCCCGCGAAGTAGAGCAGCCCGAGCCGCTCGCGCGGGTACCCGAGGTTGTACTGCACGTAGGCGGAGATGTTGGGGATCACCAGGAACGACGCCATCGTCACGATCGCCGTCGTCGCGTACGAGAGCATCACGAGCGGCCGGCCGAGGAGGGCGCGGAGCTCGCTCGGGGCGCTGCCTGACGACGGCGCGCCGGCGAGGTGATCTCGCATCGAGGGCAGCAGGAAGATCGCGAGCCCGGCGACGAGCAGCCCGAGCGCCGCGACGGCGAAGAACGGCAGCGGGAAGCCGCCGCGCCGGGCGAGCTCCAGCCCGGCCGGGATGCCGAGCACCGAGGCGACCGAGAACGAGCCCATCACGACGCCCATCGCCTTGCCGCGCCGCTCGGGCGGAATGACGTCGGCGACGATGGAGAACGCGACGGAGGTCGCGGGCCCGCCGAACGCCCCGGCGAGCACGCGCGCCGCCAGGAGGCTCGGCAATCCGGTCGCGAAGCCGCCGGCCGCGGTGCCGACGACGAGGCCGAGCATCGTCACCGCGAGCGCGCTGCGCCGGTCGAACCGGTCGAGGAAGAACGCGCCCGCGAGGCCCGAGAGCGCGGCCGCCGCCGTGTAGCTACCGCCGATGAGGCCGATATCCGACATCGAGATGCCGAGGGCGACCGCGAAGTCGGGCCCGAGCGGCATCACCATCACGAAGTCGAGGACGTTGATGAACTGGACCGCAGCGACGAGAAAGATGATGCTCCGCTCGGAGCGACGTGTGGACACAAGGATCCACTCTAACGTCAGAGCGACGCTCGGACGAGAGGATACGAGCCGCCGAGGCGCCAGGGTCGTCCGGGGCGCGGGCGGCGCCGGTGGTTGCTCCCGGGGCAACGCCAGGTTGCGCGTGCGCACCGTTGTCCCTCCCCGTGGGGCACTTTACAATGGCTGCCATGGATCGCCGCACTGCCCTCGGTGCCCTCGCCGCGACGCCCGTGGTCGCCGCGTGCGCCCGCGCCGAGCCCTCGCCCAGCCGCACCGATGAAGCCGCGCTCGCCGCGGAGGACGTCGTCCGCGACGTCGCGCCGCTCGGGCTCGGGTCCCCCTGGGAGACGCTCGACCCGTTCCTGTTCTGCGTCCACCACGACGACGCGTATCCGGCCGGCAACGAGCGGATGGGGCCGGCCGCCTCGCTCGCGGGCCGCGCCATCGGCCGCGATTTCGCGGGCAAGGACGGCTGGCGCATGTACCACGGCGGCGTGGTCCCCGGCTTCCCGCAGCACCCGCACCGCGGCTTCGAGACGGTGACGGTCGTGCGGCGCGGGCTCATCGATCACTCGGACTCGCTCGGCGCGGCCGCGCGCTACGGCCGCGGCGACGTCCAGTGGCTCACGGCGGGGAGCGGCGTCGTCCACGCGGAGATGTTCCCGCTCATCGAGAAGGACGGGCCCAACCCGCTCGAGCTCTTCCAGATCTGGCTCAACCTCCCGCGCGCCGACAAGCTCGCCGACCCGCAGTTCGTGATGATGTGGGGCGACACGATCCCGAAGCAGCTCGTGCGCGACGCCGCGGGCAGGGCGACCGAGATCACCGTCGTCGCCGGCAACTTCGGCGAGCTCCGCCCGCCGGCGCCGCCGCCGAGGTCGTGGGCCGCGCGCGCGGACGCCGACGTCGCGATCTGGACGCTCACGATGGCGCCGGGCGCGCGGTTCGCGCTGCCGGCCGCCTCGCCCGGCACGAAGCGCGCGCTCTACTTCTTCCGCGGCACCGAGCTGCGCGTCGGCGCCCGCCGCGTCCCCGCGGGCCACAGGATCACGCTCCGCGACGGCGCCTCCGCGCTCCTCGAGAACGGCCCCGACGAGGCCGAGATCCTGCTCCTCCAGGGCCGGCCCATCGGCGAGCCCGTCGCGCAGCAGGGCCCCTTCGTGATGACCTCGATGGCCGAGGTCCAGCAGGCCTTCATCGACTACCGGCGGACCGGCTTCGGCGGGTGGCCGTGGCCGAGCGACGACCCGGTCCACCCGCGCGCGGACGGCCGGTTCGCGCGGTACCCCGACGGACGCATCGACAAGGCGGGATGACCCTCGCCGGCGCGAGCCCCACCGGCGGCGCTCCCTGAACGCCGTCCGGAGCGGGCGCCGCGGACCCCGAAGCTCTGATCGACGTCCTTCGTCCCGGGGACGTCCTCTTCGTCCCGGGGACGTACGCGAGGACCGCGCCGGTCACCGCCGCGCGCACCTCGGCGGCGGTGACCTCGCGTGTCGAATCCGAGCAATCGAACCGACGAGCCGACCGAGCCGCGGCAGCCCCGAAGAATGGGTGAGCAGGTGCCGTAGTGTGAACCGCGGCGAGTCGGCGGTTGGCTCCTTATCTTCTGAGCACCGCTCTGGATCTCACGGGCTCCGCGAAACAATAGCCGTAGTACTCCGCGGCTCCGGCTCTGGTAGATGTGCTCAAGCTACAGCTCGAACATCGCGCACCGCGAGGGTCGGATCTCCACGAGGGCGAGGAACGTCTTGGTCGAGATCCACAGCTTCCGTCCGCCCGCTTCGGTGATGCGCTCCGGTGATGCGCTCCGGTGATGAACACGAGCCGATTGAGAGCGCCGACACGAGCCATCGACCACGCTTGACAGGCGTTGCGCTCCAGACAATCATGCGCTAAATGTGGCGGTTAGCACGTGGTGCCCTGAATGCAGCTCGAGCCAGACAACGATACGCCGCTTGACGAACAGGTAGCCGCGCTTCGGAGGCGCGTCGCGGAGCTGGAGGAGGAGCTGGCCGAGGCGCGACGGCCGCGCGCGCAGAGGCCTTCGGAGCAGCCGCATGGGCTGTTGACCCAGTTCTTCTCGGTGGACGCCTCCGGCCACGCCGCGCTCCTCGACGCGATCCCGGCGATGGTGTTCTTCAAGGATCGAGAGCACCGCTACCTCGCCGTCAACAAGGCCTACGCCGATCACTATCGCCTCTCGGCCGAGAAGATCGTCGGGAAGCGCGACGAGGAGATCTTCGTCCCGGAGGTCGCGCGCAGCTACCGCGAGAACGACGAGATCATCATGTCGGACGGAGTCCCGCGGCTGAACGTGGAGCTCCGGTGGAAGCTCGAGGACGGGAGCGACGGCTGGACGCTGGAGAACAACGTCCCCTTCCGCGACGCCGGCGGCCGCGTGATCGGGATGGTCGGGGTCGTGGTCGACATGACCGCGCGAAAGAGGACGGAAGAGGCGCTGCGGCAGATCGAGTCCGACCTCCTCGCCAGCCAGTCGCGGCTCCTCGAGACGATAGCCGCCCTCTCGACGCCGCTCCTGCCGATCGACGAGGGTGTCCTCGTCCTGCCGCTCGTCGGCCACCTCGACAGGGCGCGGTGCCGCCAGCTCATGACAGCGCTGCTGCAAGGCGTGGAGCGCCATGACGCCGAGCTCGTGATCCTCGATCTCACCGGCGTTCCGCTCATCGACAGCGACGTCGCGGATCACCTCCTGCGCGCGGTGCAGGCCGTGTACCTGCTCGGCGCGCAGTGCGTCCTGGTCGGCATGTCCGCGAGCACCGCCGGCTCGCTCGTGCAGATGGGCGAGGCGCTCGACGAGCTCGTCCTCCTGAGAGACCTCCGGGCCGGCGTGCGCTACGCGATGGCGCGGCGGAGGGCCATGGCCCACCCCCCTCCGATGATGCACCGGTAAACGGCGAGCCACGCCGCCCCGCTCTCCCGCTCTCTCTCGCCGCTCGTCGGGCGGCCTTCGGTGGGACTCAACCTCTCTCCTCGCACCTCCACCCAGCGTGCGCGACTCTGGACGCGAGCCCACGCCGCGGCGGAGTCCACCGGCGCGCGGTTGCGTGGCGGCGTGGCGGCGTGGCTCAACGACGCGTCGATGCGCCAGATCCCACTTGACGGTCTGCCGCCGGACTGGTGACATCGCTTCGGGATCATCCTCACGAAGGTCGGTTGGAAGGTCGGTTGATCGCCTGGCGCACAGGCGCGGACCATAGCTCGTCTTCGGGGCTGAATCGCCTCCTGGCTGGGCTCGTTCTGCCTCGGATGAACGTCACGATGGGAGGCACGGAGGCCTTCACGAGGATGCTTGTCGACCCGAAGCTGCGCGCGCCGTCGCGACAGTGCGGACAGGCGCCGCCCCGCTGGCTCGCGCTGGGCCGCGCTCTCCCCGGCCGGGCTCGCCTGCCGCTCGGGGCGGCGGGCTTTCTGCTGATGATCGCGGTCTACGCCTGGCTCCCCGATCGCGACGGGGCGAGAGCCGCCATCGTGCCGACGCTCGCGAGCATCGGGCGCGCCATGGCCGACGCGCTCGTCGCGAAGGAGCTCTGGATCGACGTCCAGCACAGCTTCCTGCGCGTCACGGCCGGGTTCGCCGCCGCCGCGATCCTGGCGGTCCCCCTCGGCGTGCTCGCCGGCGCGTTCCGGTCGATCGCCGCGCTGCTCGAGCCGCCGACCGAGTTTCTCCGCTACGTCCCGGTGCCGGCGCTGATCCCGCTGGTCATGATCGTGGCGGGCATCGGCGAGGGCGCGAAGGTCCTCCTTGTGTTTCTGGGCACCTTCTTTCAGCTGCTGCTCATGACCGCCGACGAGGTGCGGCGGGTCCCGGCGCCCCTGCTCCACGTCAGCCGGAGCCTGGGAGCGAACCGGCGCGAGATCGTCTGGCGCGTCCTGACCCCGGCCGCCCTCCCCGGGATCTGGAGCGCGCTGCGCATGTGCAACGGCTGGGCGTGGAGCTACGTCGTCGTCGCCGAGCTCGTGGCGGCGACCGAGGGCCTCGGCTTTCGCATCCTGCGCTTCTATCGCTTCCTCCAGACGCCGAGCATCTACGCCTACCTGCTGGTGCTGGGGCTCCTCGGCCTCGGGCTCGACTGGGTGTTCCGCGCGACCTCGCGCCGCCTCTTCCGCTGGACGCCGGGAGGCGGGGCATGAAGCTGTCGCTGCGCGGCGTCGGCAAATCGTACTCCGGTCGCGGCGGCGCGACGAACGCCCTCGCGCCGCTCGACATGGACGTCCGCGAGGGCGAGTTCATCAGCCTGGTGGGCCCCTCCGGGTGCGGCAAATCGACGCTCCTGCACATCGTCGCCGGGCTCGAGCCGGCGACCGCCGGCGCCGTCGAGCTCGACGGCGAGCGCGTCCTCGGCCCCGGCGCCGAGATCGGCCTCATGTTCCAGCAGCAGACGCTGTTCCCCTGGCTGAGCGTGCGGGAGAACGTCCGCTTTCCCTTGACCCTCGCCCGCAACCGCGCGCGCGCGCCCGGGGGCGCTCGCGACCGGCAGGCGGCCCGGATCGAGAGCCTGCTGCGCCTGGTGGGGCTCTGGGACTTCCGCGACGGCTACCCCGCGGAGCTGAGCGGCGGCATGCAGCAGCGCGCCGTCCTCGCGCGGGCGCTCGTCGTGCAGCCCGAGGTGCTGCTGATGGACGAGCCGTTCGGCGCGCTCGACGCCCAGACGCGAGAGCAGATGCAGGAGCTCTTGCTCCACCTCATCCAGCACCACCGCATCACGACGCTGTTCGTCACGCACGACGTGGACGAGGCCCTGCTCCTCGCCGATCGCGTCGTCGTCTTCTCCGAGCGGCCAGGCCGCGTCCTGGCCACGCTCGACGTGACCTTCGCGCGGGCGGCCCGCTCGTCGGAGCTCAAGCTCGACGAGGCCTTCCTGCACCAGAAGCGGGAGATCATGGCGTTGCTGCGCGGGCGCCCTCGATCCGAGACACAGCGCGACCGCCTGCTGTTCGGGCTCACCCACACGCAACTGGAACAGGGAGAAGGGGGATCATGAAACGAAGGACCGTCTTGCAAGAGCTCGGGGCAGCGCTGGCCTGCCTCGTCCTGTCCGTCGGCTGCTCGAACAAGGACGCGGCGCCGAGCGCCCCGGGCGCCGCCGCCGGGTCGAGCGCGCGCGCCGGGGCCGCGGCGCCGCCTCCCACGCAGATCAAGCTCACCGTCGGTCACGACCTGTGGATCGGCTACTCGGGTGTCTTCCTCGCGAACGAGCTCGAGCTCTTCAAGAAGGCCGGGTTGAGCGTCGAGCTCAAGCCGTTCTCGAACCCCGGCGACACGCTCGCGGCGCTGGCCTCGGGCCAGCTCGACGTCGGCCTCACCACCCTGCAGAACCTCGCGGTGCTGAACGGCAACAGCGAGACCGACGTCGTGGCCATCGCCCTGGTCGACAGCTCGAACGGCGCGGACGCCGTGGTGGCGAAGGAGGGCATCGCGACCCTGGCCGACCTCAAGGGCAAGACGGTCGCCCTCACGCTCGGCGAGGTCAACCACATGCTGTTCCTCTTCGGCCTCCAGAAGAGCGGTATCGGCCCCGGCGACGTGAAGATCACGAGCATGAGCGCCGACGACGCCGGCGCCGCGTTCGTCGCCGGGAAGGTCGACGCCGCGGTCACCTGGGAGCCGTGGATCACCAAGGCGACAAAGCACGGAGGCCACGTGATCTTCACGAGCGCCAGCATGCCCGACACGATCACGAACTCTGTGGTCGTGCAGCGGTCCAGGCTCGCCTCGGGGAGCGAGGCCTACGGGAAGTTCATCAGCGCCATCGATCAGGGGGTCCGGACATTGCGGAGCGAGCCCGAGAAGGCCTATCCTATCATCGGCAAGTACTTGAGTGCTTCGCCCGAGGACGTGAAGGGCATGCTGAGCGGCGACAAGATCTACGACCTGGCCGACAACAAGCAGCTCTTCGGCACCGCGGACAAGGCCGGCCCCGTCTATGCATCGTTGAAGTCCGTCGTCGACTTCACCGTCCAGTCCAAGCTCGTCAAGAAGGCGCCGGCGCCGGAGTCGCTGCTCGACCCGAGGCTCGTCCGATGAGCCGCGACGAGGCGCTCATGGCGCGGGCGCTGGAGCTCGCGCGCGGCGCGCAGCGCGCGGGCGAGCCGCCGTTCGGCGCCCTGGTGGTCGCCCCCGACGGCACGATCGTGGCGGAGGCGACCGACGAGGTGAACGGCCAGCGCGACCTCACGTACCACGCCGAGGTGGGCGCCGTTCGCCGCGCCTGCGCGGCCGTCGGGCCAGACTTGCGGGGCTACACGCTGTACACGACCGTGGAGCCCTGCCCGATGTGCTTCACCGCGGCCTGGCTCGCCCGGGTGAGCCGCGTCGTCTTTGGCTGCACGATGCGGGAGGTCACGGCGGCGACCGGCGGCGCGCAGCGCGAGCTGGCCGTCCCGGCGCGCTGGATGAACGAGAACTCCGGCGCGCCGCTCGATCTGGTCGGCGGCGTCCTCGACGATCAGTGCCTCGCGCTGTTCGGCCAGGCGTAGCGCGCTCGGGACTGGCGGGCTCGCCCTCGGGCCTCTGCGCGCGGGGACTGTTGCTGAGGAAGCAGCGCCGCTGAACCGCTGCTCGGATCCGAGCAGCGCGCGGGGCGAGCGCGCCGGAGGGGCGCCGAGATCTGCGGCCAGGAGGGCAAAACCCACCGGCGCCGGGGCCGAGGCACGCGCGTTGCAGCCAGCGTCTGACAGCTGACGGCGCTCCGGCACGGCCATCGACCCTCACCGGCGACATCGGCGCGCCCCTACCCTTCTCCGGAGTCTTCATGACCGACCGTATCGCTCGTCTCAAGGCCTCCCGCTCCGTGGCGGTCAAGGAAAAGCTCGACTACCCTGTCATCGACACGGACATCCACACCAACGATTACTCGCCGGCGCTCGAGGATTTCGTCGCCACGTACGGCGGCGCCAAGCTCGTCGACGATCTGCGCAAGGCGCTGAGCTCCCGGCGCCGCAACGCCGAGAACAGCAGCGGCAAGGACTGGTACAGCCAGACGCCCGAGGAGCGGCAGCATCACCGCACGGTCAGGTCCCCGTGGTGGGCGCGGGTGACGCGCAACACGCTGGACGTGGCCACGTACCACCTCCCGTCGCTGCTCGCCGAGCGCCTGGAGGAGCAGGGCTCCGACTACTCGGTGCTGTTCCCGAACAACACCCTCGCGCCGCTGGCCGTGAAGGACCCGAGCGCGCGGCAGGCGCTGCAGCGCGCGATCAACCATTATCACGCCGAGCTGTTCCGCAAGTACAGCGACCGCCTCACCCCGGTGGCCGGCATCCCGCTGAACACGCCGCAGGAGGGGATCGAAGAGCTGGAGTTCGCCGTCAAGAAGCTCGGGCTCAAGGCGATCAACATCGCCGGCGGCGTGCGCCGCCCGATCAAGGCGATCGCCGAGAAGTACCCGGCGGACCAGCACCCGGAGATCGCGAAATACGCGACTTACATCGATTTCTACGGTCTGGACAGCGAGCACAACTACGATCCTTTCTGGGCGAAGGTGGTCGAGCTCGGGGTGCCCGTGCTCACCCACTATGGCAGCCAGGGCTGGACGGGGCGCTCGTCGATCAGCAATTACATGAACAACCACATCGGCCATTTCGCCGACGGCTCGGAGGCGTTCGCCAAGGCGCTGTTCTTCGGCGGCGTCACCCGCCGCTTCCCGGGGCTGCGCATCGGCATGCTCGAGGGCGGGGCGGACTGGGGCGCGCGGGTCTACATCCACCTGGTCGACCGGTTCCACAAGCGCGGCCCCGAGGGCCTGAAGCACTACGACCCGGCGGCGACCGATCGCGCGCTCCTGGCCGAGCTGTTCCGGCGGCACGGCGCGGATCTCGTGAAGGGGCGCTCCATCGAGGGCGAGCAGCTGATCGCCGACACGCTCGGGGCCAGCTACACGAGCGACGCGCGCCAGCCTGGGCCGGAGCACCGCAACGACTTCGCGGCGGCGGGCATCGAGAAGGTGGAGGACATCCGCGATCGCTGGGTGAACAACTTCTTCTTCGGGTCCGAGTCGGACGACCGCACCCTCGCCGCCGCGTTCAACGACAAGGCGAACCCGCTCGGCGCGAAGATCAACGCCATCTACTCGTCGGACGTCGGCCACTGGGACGTCCCCGACCTGACCGAGGCGCTCGCGGAGAGCTGGAGCCTCGTGGAAGAGGGCGTCATCAGCGCCGAGGACTTCAAGGCGTATGTCTTCGAGAACCCGTACAAGCTCTACACCGAGGCCAACGCGAGCTTCTTCAAGGGCACGCGGGTCGAGGAGAAGCTGAAGCGGCAGGCGTCGGCCAGAGGCGCCGGCGACGAGCGGCGCGGCCCGCAGCCGGGCGCCCGGAGCGAGGGCTCACCCGGCAAACCGGTCGAAGTGAGCGCGTAGCCGCGACGGCATCGGCTGTCGCCCGGCCGGCCGGCCGCCGCGGCGAGCTCGACGGAGCGGATCACCGCAGGTGCGCGAGCGGGAGCCCCGCGACGGGCGCGCGGAACGTGAGGAGCCGCGGCATCGCCAGCGACCCCATGTAGCAGGTGCGGAGATCGGGCCCGCCGAACGTGATGCTCGTGGGCAGCTGCACGGTGTCTCCGGCGCAGGCGCCGAGATCGGCCGGCTCGATGGTGCCGCTCCGCTGCTTCACGGTCATCGCCTCCAGGACCGCGGGGCGCGGGTCCTCGAAGACGGTCTGATAGCTGCCGTCGGGGAAGATCACGGCGAGGCCGTTGCGGCAGACGGCCGCCACCCAGAGGTTGCCCTCGGCGTCGAAGGCAAAGCCGTCCATGTACCCGCCCACGCCGAGGCTGTCCGGGCCGAACTGCTCGGGATCGCCCAGGCTGCCGTCGTCCCGCACCGGGAAGCGGAGGAGGCGGCCGGGGATGGTCTCGACGGCGTAGAGGAACTCCTCGGCGGCGTCGAGGCGCACCTCGTTGGTCATGCTGAGGTTGTCGGCCACGATGCGCGGGCCCTTCTCGTCGACGAGCACGATGTACCCGTCGCGGAGGTTGCCCGCGACGGCGTTCCACCACGGGAGCTGCCGTGTCAAGACGGAGATCCAGAGGCGGTCCCGCGAGTCGATGAAGCAGAAGTTCACGGCGCCGAGGGGCTTGCCGTCGATGGAGTCGAGGAGGACCTCGGACCGGCCGTCGCGGTGGAGCTTGTAGACCTTGCCGCCGGACAGGGCGGCGACGATGAGGTTCCCCTGCCGGTCCATCGCCATGCCGTTCGGCTCGCCCACGTCCGGGCCGAGGGTCGCCTGCCTGCCGTCCGGATCGATGCGCGTCGCGATGCCGCGGGCGTCCGAGCTCCAGAGGGTGCCGTCGGCCTCCGCAATCACACACTCCGGCCGGACAAGCCCCTGCCCAACGTGCTCGATCCGCGACGGATCGAGGGTGAAACCCCTCACAGATGACATGAATTGACCTCCCGGCACGGCGCCTCGCCGCGCGCGCTCGACGCGGGCGAGCATAACATCCCCGTCCCGTTCACGAGGGGGATCTTCTTCGCGCTGACCACGGGGACGCCCTGGTAGCCGCGCGCGCCACCGAAGGCGGCGCCGTCGACATATGCGACGAGAACCACGAGTCCGACGATGGTTTCGGCAGGGTGCTTCGAACGGGGGATGATAACAACGCTGGAATGACGAGACTGGCGGTGTCCGCCCCGGGGAAGGACATCCTGGACTCGACGCCACCGCGTTCGTCGCCTGTCCGGGGAGCTGTCGGCTCGGGCTCCCGTGACGGGTCCGTCCCAGGACCCGGACGGCAGCAGGGTCGAGGCGCGATACAGCAAAGCGACGCCGCACGCGCTGGCGCGTCGACCGCGGGCGCGCGCGGTGCTCAGAGCGGGTTGAACGGCTCGAGCGGGGGCAGGTCCTTCGCCCTGCGCCCCTCGGCGCCGATCGCCGGGATCTCCTTGATCTTCTCGCGCGCACGGCCGGTGCCGTCGTCGATCGCGGTCCACTCGTTCCAGAAGTGGCCGTCGGCGACGAAGAGCTGCGGGTGATCGAACGGCGCCTGCTCGAAACGGACCCGCTCGTCCGTGAGCGCCTCCAGGAACGCCACCAGCGCCTCCTTCTCGCCGTCCGTCAGCCCGAGCGGCTCGATGTCCGGATCGAGGTTCGTCCGATTGGGCCCGAACCCCGTCGTGTCGCCGTCCTCCCCGTCGCGCCGGTTGCCGCCGCGGTTGTAAAATTCAACGACCTGCGCGAGCGTCAGCGCGCCGCCGTTGTGGAAATAATAGCGGCCAGTTGCTCGCCTGGAGCGCGTAGTTCGGTCCGCCTCTCGCGCCCGCCCCCGTGGGGTCGAACCGCTCGCGCCGCTCGGGGTCCTGGTTGCTGAGCCCGGGGCTGAGCTGGTTTCTCTTGCGATGGTCGGCGCCGGCGTGGAAGTGGCATGTCGCGCAGGCCACGCCGTCGCTGCCCGCCTGCATGTCCCAGAACAACGCCTTCCCGAGCGCGACGGCCTTCTCCTTGCTCTTGACGTACCGAGATAGGTTGTCCGGCTCCGGGACCCGGACGCCCCGGAGCGAGCCGATGGTCGGCGGCGGATCGCCCGGTGCGGGCGTCACGCCGTCGTCCGGCGAATGCGACGTCGGCGGCTCGCTGCCCCCGGGCGCGACAGGCGATGACCCGCCCGTCGCGAGCGACGACCCCGGTCCGGGATCTGCACCTCCAGAGCCCAGAGGCTCGTGTCCACCCGAGCCCTGAGGCCCGTATTCCCCGTCCGAGCAGCCGGCGGTCGCCGACAGGCCTATAAGGACGCCGGCGATCACCGCCCCGAGCCCGCATGAACGCGGGCCGCCAGGAAAGTCTCTAACAATCACGAGAAAACCTCCTTCGCTGCTGCGCGAGTGAATGACAGGCGGCGCGAACCGGCCCCCTCGCGGGACAGCGCGAGTCGCGGGCCTGTTCGTCCGTCCTGCGACGAGCGGATCTCGCGGGCGCCGACGTGTCGACGACGCTCCGCCCCCGTCGTTCGAGTTTCCTCAGTCCATCCGAGCCTCAGAAGGACACCGCGTGTCCAGGGCGCGCATCTACGTCTCCTCTCCTCACGGCGATCTCCTCTCGTCGCGGGCGCATGAGCCCGCGCGATGGATTCGAGGGACAGGACGGCCTCTGTCGAGGACCGGGCGAGGAGGGATAAGGGGGCAGCACGTCTCCCCTCATCGTGCCGGCGCCGCGCCGAGCAGGGTCAGCCGTGCGCGCCGCCGAGACCCTGACTCATCCACCGGCGCGCGGCAATGTGGTCGATGCCGCATCACACGCAGGAGCGACCCCAGCGCGGAGCGCCTGGCGATCGAGGGCAAGGCGGGATGGCTGGACTCGCCTCTTCGAGGAGGCCTTGAAGGAACGGGAAGAATGCCGAAGGAGCGCCGCCGCCTACATCCGCGACGGCGCTGCCCGTCCAGGGTTGGGGCCAGCGACCCAGGTTGGGGCCGGCCAGACTGCGCGCTCGATCAGCGCGAGCGCTTCCCGAGCGCGCGCTGCTTCGCCTTCAGGTACGCCGCCTCGTCGACCGCCTCGTCGTGCGCGAAGCGGACCAGCGCGGGCACGACCGCGGCCTCCCACGCCTCCGTGAGGCGGAGCGCGAGGAAGTCGCTGAAGAGCGCGTCGAGCGTCGCCTCGAGCGCCTCGACCAGGCTCATCCGCTCGTAGAGCACCTCGTGGACCTCGTCGTCCTTCTTCGTGAGCTCCGCCGGGATCGACAGGTTCGCGAGACCGAGCGTGTCCCCCTTGAAGAGCCACGCATACTCGCGCTCGCCGGACACCAGCCGCAGGCGCGCCTCGCGCGGGAGCTTGCCCTGACGCAGCGCCTCCTTCGCCTCGGGCGCCGCGCCCGGCGCCGCGGTCTTGAGCACGCTCTCATCCTTCTCGAAGGCGAGCGTGAGGCGCGCCTCCAGCCAGAGCGCGCACGCTGGCTCGCCCGTCGGAGCGAGGTTCGTCTCGAAGAGCATGCTCTCGAACCAGAGCCAGAGCAGAAACTCGCGCCCGACGAAGCGATTGCGCTCGATGCGCTCGACGAGGTCCGTCACTCCGCAGCTCCGGCCCGCGCGAGCGAGGTCGGCTCGAGCGCCTCCCAGAGCTTCTCCGCGCGCGCGTCCAGCTGGCGCCGTTCCGCCGCGGTGCCGGGGCTCTCCGGGACCAGCTTGAGGCGGAACGTCTTCTCGAAGAGATCCTGGACGAGGAGGTGCACGCGCGGCGACTGGCTGAAGAAGCGCGCCATGCCGGTCCCCGTGTTCCAGACGAGGTCGGTGCTCCTGGTGACCGGGATGAGCTGCCGCCGGAGCTTCTTCAGCACGAAGAGCTTGAGATCGGCGCGCGCCTTCTTCCCGAGCCGCTCCAGGCCCTTTCTCTCGAGCAGCGCCGCCTCCGCGTCCCGGAGGTGGACCTGCAGCAGCGGCTTGGGCACGACCCAGCGGTCGACGCGCAGGCCGAGGCAGACGTACTCGTTGAAGAAGACCTTCTCGTGGTCGAGGTCCACATCCATCGGGTCCTCGATCGAGCACCACCCGTGGCGCTCGCTCTCGTCTTCCTCCGGGACGAGCGGCTGCGAGGCGGCGGCGCGGACGCGCCTCATCGACGTGCCGGCGAGGTTGTCGGGCGGATCGCCGAGCACGAAGAACCGGGAGAAGGTGAGCTTGCCGCGGAGAGCACCCAAAGTCGCGCCTGCGTAGAGGCGAGCCACGCGCGACGCAAGGGATTTGGGACCTCCACGCACCGGGATTCAGTTGCCGCCCGCGGCGCGATAGCCGTCGAAGAGCGCCCTGGCCTCGAATCCATCGCCCCGGGGCAGTCGCCCCGAGGTCCCACGGGCAGGCCATGCTTGACAGGGGCGAGAGCCCTGGCGTCTCCTGTCCACCGCGGCTTTTTTCATGCCCAGCCCCATGGAGTTGCTGATCCCCGGCTCGCTCGACGACCTCCTCAGCGGCGCTCGTACCTCCGGGCGCTCGCCGAGCCGGCCCCTCGCCTCACCGCCGAAGGGCGTGGATGGGCTCGCCGGCCTGCCCACCGTCGAGGCGGTGCTGGAGGCGATAGCGGAAGGCCGTGTGCATCCCGGGGAAGTGTTCTTCATCGACGCGACGTCGGAGTACGTGGACGCCAAGCGCTTCCTCCGGGCGGAGCCCGATGCGGAGCTCGACGGTGAGGCGGTGCGGCGCTTCTTCGAGGTGGAGGGGGGTAGCCTGCTCCTCACGGGGGTGCAGGACTGCTTCCCGGCCGTCGGTGCGCTCACCAGCGCCCTGTCCGGAGCGCTCTTGGCCCAGGCCAACACGAACCTTTACCTCACGCCGGGCGAGGCGCAGACCTTCCCCCGCCACTGGGATACCCACGACGTGGTGGTGCTCCAGCTCGAGGGACGCAAGCGGTGGATCCTCTACGAGCCCCTCCTCGAGGCGCCGCTGCACCGCCACCACGCCTGCCGCACCGCCGAGCTCCGCGAGATGACCCCGCGCTGGGGCGAGATCGAAATGCAGCCGGGTGGAGCGCTGTACATCCCCCGCGGCTATCTCCACGAGGCCACGGCTGTCGGGGGCCCCTCCCTCCACATTTCCTCCGGGATCCACCGGATCACCTGGCACCGCCTCGTGGAGGTGATGGTGGCTGACGCGCTGCGCGAGTGCGCCGAGGACTTGACCTTCCGGGGAGACTGCCCCGCGGGCGGCGCGCACCTCGCAGCAACGGTCCGAGAGGGGATCGCGCCCCGCGTCGAGGCGCTGGTGAAGCGGCTCCGCGCGATCGATGCAGCGGAGGTGCTCCAGTCCCTCACCGAGCCGGCCGACGGGGATGGGAGCGATCCGAGCTAGAGAGCTAAAGAGTGAGAGAGCGAGCCCCGGGTCCGCTCGCGCGGGGCGCTTTTTCTTGCGGATGGGTGCGACCCCTCGGTAATCTGTAAGGGCTATCTCCCCTGCGGCCGCTGCAACGCCGCGTACTGGTCATGGCCCACTGCTCCAAGGAGACCACAGATGTCTACAACGAACCGCTCCAGAAAGGTGAACGTCCCCAAGCCCGCCGCCAGCGCGCACGTTTGCCGACATGATCCGACGCCTGTCACGCGGAAGATCAACGTCCCCAAGCCCGCCGCCAGCGCCCACGTTTGCCGGCACGACCCGACGCCGAGCAAGAAGACCAAAATTTCGCCGTAGTGCTGGAGGTGAGTCGCCATTCCCTCCGGCCGCTGGGTGACACGGCACGCCCCGGAGGGGACGACCGCCTGCAGGGACTCCTCCTGCAACTCGCGCGAGCTCGCCCGTTCCGGCCCATGTCGTCGCACGGCGACGGGCGAGCTGGATTCACCGATTCACGTGGACACGTTGTAGACCACCGGAACGCCTCATCGCCCGCGGCGGCGGCCTCCTCACGGGAGTGATCCGATGGCTGTTCACATCGGCATGAGCTACCATCCGGCTCTTCACGACCTGCTGTGGCGAGCCAGGGACGAGGGGCTCGTCGACTTCCTGGAAATACAGCCGGAGCGATACATCTACAGTCACTTCGAGAGGGGCCAGATGAAGCGGCTACTCTCCGACTTCGGCACGTCGTACTGCTTTCATTTCGCCTGCAACTCGCTGGGCAGCGCCGACTATCGCCTCGATCGCAACGCGCGGCAGCGTCGAAGCATCGTCAATCGGTTGGCCCCGACGTGGTGCTCGGATCACCTGACGTCGTGCCGCATCGGCGACTTTGACCTCGAGAAGAACCTACCTCTGCTGCGGACCGACGAGACGCTGCAGATCCTCGTGGAGAACATCAAGCTCTTTCAGGAGGGCCTCGCGGCGCCGTTCCTGCTCGAAAACATCGCCCTGATGTGGGAGCTGAAGCGATCGACGATCGCCTACGACGACTTCTTTGCCCGGGCCGTCGAGATGGCCGACTGCGGCATCTTGCTCGACCTCCACAACCTGTACGCCGACCAGCTCAACCACGGGCTGGACCCGAGAGCGTTCATCGATCGCATGCCGGCGCGCCGTATAAGGCAGCTCCACCTCGCCGGAGGCTCCTCGCACGACGGTTACTATTATGATGGCCACGATCACTCGGTCCCCGAGGTCGTCTTCGAGCTGCTGGAGTACCTCCTGGCCCGGGTGACCCCGGAGGCCGTGATCCTGGAGCGTGAGGCGCGCTTCAAGGACCTCCCCAGGGTGTGGGATGATCTCGTCCGGATTCGAGGGATGTGCCAGCGATGAATCGCACGAGCGTCGCCCGCTGGCAGGAGCGGTACCTGAAGAGCCTCGTCCATGGTGGGCCTGTCGAAGGAGCTGATCTCAGGGGCGAGCTATCCCGGTACAGCGAATCGTGCCTGGCGAGCATCGCGACGTCCTTCAGGGCTTCGGTACAGCACTCGGTCAAGAGCCACTACCCGGTGTTCTGCGGCCTCACGGCGAGGAGGCGGCGGCTCTGGGACTGCGTCACTTCTCAAGTCAGCATGGATACCGATCGAGGAGCCATGATCAAGAAGATCTTCGGCGTCCTGTATTCATGGGCGGAGCGCCTGGACAGCTCATGTCTCTACAGAGACCTCCTGAGGGTGGAGCGGGCGGTCGCCCTCGCGCAGTTTCATCAGGCGCGGCCCCGGATCACGGGGCGCTTCAAGATAGACACCTCCCGCTTCGGGATCCATGACAGCGGCCATCTCTACTGCATGAAGCTCGCATCGAACGTCATGGACCTGTATCCAGCCATCGATCGCATCAGCGTCCTTCAGGGCAGCGAAGAATCCATCTACGCGATCTACTACTCGCGCGACCGGCAGAGCGTGATGACGCACCGGCTTTCGCGGCAAGCGGCCGAGGATCCCGGCAATCTGTTGAGAGGTGAGTTGAGCTGAGGCGGACGCCGGGCGCGCCTGCGCCTGCGCCTGCATCGAGGAGATTTGCGCGATGAAGATCTGCATCATCAGCAAGTTCCCACCCATTCAAGGGGGCGTCAGCACCCGGACCTACTGGATGGCATATGCGCTCGCCAAGCGCGGCGATCAGGTCTGGGTCGTCACGAACGCCGACGAAGCAGAGGCAGATTGCCGGATGGTCATGACCCCATCCGACAGGCGGCGGCTACACGTCCGCTTCGCGAATGGTGGCTCCGTCCGCTGCGTCTCGTCGGAGCGCCCTGCGTACGACCTCTACGTCCCCTGGGCGAACCCGTACGTGACCAAGCTGGCCTCCATGGCGACGGACACCGTCAGGGAACATTCCTGCGATCTGATCTACGCCTACTACCTGGAACCGTACGGGATGGCTGCATCTCTCGCGGCGCAATGGACGGGGGTCCCCTGCGTCCTGGCGCACGCGGGGAGCGACATATCGGTCCTGATGACGAGGCCGTGGCTGAGGACCTCCTACGCCGAGATCCTGAAGCGGGCGCACAGGGTCGTGACGGCGAAGCACTTCGATGACCTCTTCGTGGGGCTCGGAGTGAAGAAGAGGCGGCTCTACCACCTCGGCTCCGACTCCCTCCCCACGCACTGCTTCCGCCCCGGTGCGCCGAGGCTCGACGTGAACGAGCGCCTGGCGCAGGCGCTCGCCAGCGATGACTGGCTCCATGCGTGCTTCCGCGAATCCGCCCCGAAGACCTTCGATCCCCGTGTCCCCACGCTCGGGATGTACGGCAAGATCGATCATGCGAAGGGCATGTTCGACTTCATCCGAGCGCTCGGAATCGTGAAGCGTCGGCGCGTCGACGTTCAGGCGATCATGATGTGCGGCGGCGCCGAGAGCAGCTGCCGCGAGCTCGCCGCGTTCATCCGCGAAAACCGGGTGGAGGAGAACGTCTGGTTGCTCCCGTTCATGCCGAACTGGGTGATCCCGAGCTTCATCAACGCCACCACAGCGACGTGCTTCCTGGAGCGAGACTTCTTCATCGATTACCACACGCCGGGCGTACCGAGAGAGGTGCTCGCGTGCGGCAACTGCCTCATCCTGTCGGGCGATATCCACAAGAAACGAGGTTACAAGGAGGGCCTCGTCGACGAGGAGAACTGCCTCCTCGTGCCGGATCCCAGGGACCACGAAGCGCTGGCCAGCAAGCTCGAATGGGTCGCGCAGAACCCCGGGGAGGCGGAGAAGCTCGGGCGTCGTGGTCTCCTCCTCTCGCGCATGTGGGAGGATTTCGACGAGTACATCGAGGATCTACATACCATGTTCCATGGATTCGTCAGCGCATAGGGCTTCACCGCGCTCCCCCTCCCCTCCCGGATGCTCGCCGCTGCTCCCTGAGGTATCGCTGGCGATGAAGATACAAGAGACGACGGTCAACGGACGCAAGGTCATCCTCGTGGATCACCTCTTCCGCAAGAAGAAGATCGAGCAGGTCTACCGGACCCTCTCGGAGTCCTACGTCTACTACCGAGGGCAGCTCAGCTCGAGCGCGGATCATTTCCCGAAGATGGTGGCGCACTTCGTGGACCTCGAGGCGTTTCAGATGCTCTTCTTCTACGAGGAGGTCTTCGGTCTCATGAAGCGGTGCTACGCGGACGTGCCCCTCCACCTCTACAAGGCGTACGTCAATCAGACGTGCTACGGCGACGTCAACTACCCGCACGTCGACTGCAAGCCGCGTCGCCGAGACATGACGGTGCTCTACTACGCAAATCCACGCTGGGACCGCGAATGGGGAGGAGAGACGATGCTCTACGACGACTCGGGGGCCTTCAACCTGGCCGTCTTGCCGGCTCCTGGGCGCGTCCTGATCTTCCCGGGCGCGACATGGCACTGCGCGGGCATTCCGAGCAGAGTGTGCCCCGTGTCGCGGTTCACGCTGGCCATGAAGTATACGCTGTCCGCGAAGGACGCGCGGGAGTACCGCTCGATCCGGCCGCGAGATGCGTAATCGAGGCTCCGTGCTCAGGGACAGAGCGGCGATTCGTGACACGAAAATACGCATTCAATCGATTGGGTGGTCGCCATGAGGATCAAGATACACCTGGTGTCGATGCCGTGGGCCGATGTCTATGTCCCCTCGGTCCAGCTCGGCGCGCTGAAGGCGCATCTTGATGTCGCGTTCCCTGGCCGTTTCACGACCCATACGTACTCTGCATTCTGCTCGGTGTTCCTCGACGCCGGCGAGTCGGACCTGTACTCGGAGCTCTCGGAGTTCAGGGAGTTTCCGTACTTCCTCCTCGCGCTGGAGCGGTTCATCCGGCCGCGCGCGTCCGTCGAGGGAGCCCCCTCTCTCGACGAGCTGCTCTCGATCGTGAACGCTCCGAAGCGCGGTCGCGTCAAGCTCACGAAGCGCTCACTGACCCGCCTGAGGAGCGCGACGCACAGGTACATCGACGCAGCGCTGGGGCCGGAGCTCATCCGGAATGGCGTGAACCTGATCGGCTTCACGCTCAATTACAATCAGGTCTATTCATCCATTTACTGCGCCCTCTACCTGACCCAGAGGTACCCGGATCACAGGTGCGTCTTCATGTTCGGGGGAGCGAGCGCGGCAGCGACCAGCGTCGCCGACGTGCTGAAACGGCTAGGTATCCGCGGGTTTGGTGTGCTCGGAGAGGGGGAAAAGAAGCTCGAGCGGCTCGCGGGGGCCTACCTGCGGACCCCCCTGAGCGAGATGGAGCGTCTCCACGAGAGCATCCCCGGCGAGGTACAGGGGATCTATGACATCCAGACCAACCAGATGGATCTCTTCAGGAGAGATCCGGCGAACTTCGCTTCGCAGCTCGCATCCATCCGAGACCTCGGCGTCCCGGATCTGGAGGAGTATTTCCGGGCCATCAGGAGAGTGTTCCGGGGTGCGGAGGCGATCCGGCCGTTCAGCAAGAACGTGATGGTCCCCGTCGAGGGGAGCCGGGGATGCTTCGCCAAGTGCGATTTTTGCGGCATCAACGTCAACTGGGAGGGCTTCAGAAAGCGACTCGCGGCGGATATCGTCAAGGACGTGCTGTCCGTCGTCAAGCGCTACGGGGTGCGGCGTATCCTGTTCATGGACAACGTCTGCGACACGTGGGCGGAGGGCTATGCCGATGAGCTGATACGGCTCAATATCCAGATTCCGGCGACGATGGAGCTCCGGGCGCACCACCCTGAGAGGTTCTGGACAAAGCTGGTCCTGGCCGGGGTCGATGCTGCTCAGGTCGGGATCGAGTCCCTGTCCTCGTCCCTGATCCGACGAATGAACAAGGGGACCAGGGCGCGGCAAAACATCCTCGTTCAGAAGTGGTTGAAGGAGCTGGGCATCCGCTCGCTCTCGAATCTGATCATCGGGCACCCCCGCTCGACGATGGATGACATCGCCGAGACACGGCGGATCATCAAGGAGACGCCTCACCTGGGGAGCTACAGCCTGTCGGATTATACGTTGTCTTATGGAAGCCCGCTCTTCAACCAGCTCGGTCCTGATGAAATGGCGCGGCTCAGGCCCGATACCTATCTGGAAGGACTGGAGGGCGTCGAGCGATTCCTCGTGCCGTACTACGGCTACTCGGCGCCCGAGGAGTGGTTCGAGCCCGGCGTGAAGGAAGGCTGGCGTAGCTTTGCCGGGTGGTACGAGGAGCTCGTCCAGTGGAAGCGCGGGATACCGGCCATGGAAGTTCACAGGGTGAGCCCGGGCGAGCTGCTCATCAGGGACGAGCGCTCCGGGGATCTCGTCGAGACGGTTCTTGAGGGAGAGCTGGCGTGCATCTATGATCTGTGCCACGCCGGCATGGAGCCAGGGCGAGCGGCAGCGGCCGCCGGGCTCCAGCAGGAGAAGGTCCTGCGGCTGCTTGGTGAGCTCGTCGAGCGGCGCCTCGCGCTCGAGGTGGAAGGCCACTTCATCTCCCTGGCGCTGAGGCCCAGGGATGAATTGCTCCGAAATCACTACGTAGCAGCGGCGAGCCGCGAGACGGAGGCGACGAGGCCCACGGAGGCGAAGCCGCAGGCGAGACGGCTCTCGCTGATATGATGGCAGCGGGATCACGACCAGTCCGATCGCGCCAACCGTGCCTGAGAGCAAGGATGGAACTCGCGGAGCGTTCGCGCTCGCAGGCAAGGCGCGTGCTTCGCCGTCCGATCACCCGGCATTACTTGATGATGGCCGGATCCTCGATCGTGAAACACTCGACCGACGACGCCGCGTATTTTACGGCGTTGTACCAGAACTGCGGGATCTGAAAGACCTGCGCCGCTGATCTCTGATAGCAGGGGCTGTTCGGGTCCGTGAACATCTGGGGGTTGAGGCACGACGCCGTCCCGAGCCATTGGCCCGAGTAGGTCACCCACTCGTCGCCATACGCGACGACACGGCCTTTGCCGACCTCCTCGTGCACCGCGAAATTGTTCGTGCCGTCGGTGCAATCGACGATCGCGGTCGTCGACTTGATCGAGCGCGCGACGTAGGCGCCCACGCTCTGGATGTCCTTGCCGATCGGGGTGTCCTGGTTCCAGGTGCCCACGCTCCCGGGGAGGGGTCCGCCGACAGGCACCGGGCCGCCCCAGCAGTTGCAATTCGGGCAGCCGTTCTGCGCAGGATCCAGCACGCCGTTGGCGTTGAACTGGATGTCCGTGAACGAGAGGAGCTGGTTGGTCGCCGTGACGTCGTGGACGGTGCATCCCTGTCCATTGCACTGATAACCGCTCAGCGCGATGAGACCACCGCCATTGTTGACCCAGTCCTTGAGCGCGTTCACCTCGTCAGCCGTGAACTGCCAGGGCGCCCCGTCGTCGTTCTGTACGCCCTTCGTCACCATCCACTGAAGGAGTATCACGTCGTACTTGGCGAGGAACTCCGGCGTGAGCGTGGGCTTCTCCGTGTTGTAGTTGTCGACCTGGGCCGTGCTCTGCGTGTTCAACCAATTCTGAAGCGCCGTGGTGCTGTCACTGCTGCACGGACCCCAGACACCTTCGTGGCCGATCGACGCGATGTTGATGCAGGTGCAGTTGCCTGCGTCATCGCAGGTCGTCTGGTTACCGGCGTCAGCCGGCGACGTGCTGCCCGAGCCCGAGGTCGTCAGCCCGAAATCGTCGCCAAAATCGTCGCTGCTGGTGCTGCTGCTGCTACCGGCGCCGCTCGAGCTCTGGCCGCCCGCGCCATTTCCCGTGGTGTTGCCCTCGCCGCCACCGGCGCCCGCCGAACAAGCGATGACGGGCAGCCAGAGGGATGCGAGCACAGCGCAGAAGCGAGTCGCGAAACGAGGTCTTATCATGATCCATGAGACTATCACTCCCCGCGCCTCGTTCGAGGTCCAAATTGATGAGGAAGCTCGCCACCCGCCGGCGCTACAGGCTCCTCGATCCCCGGCCGCGAGCGCTCCCCCTCCCCCCCTTCCCCGCTCCTCCCCCCCCCCGCGCGGCGGCTCCGGCGTGAGCACTGCCCCATCCTCTCCCGGCCGGGCCATGCGTAGGCAGCGCTACGAGCATGGCGCTCGGCCCGCGCGGCGCTCTGAGCGCAGAGACGCGCACGTAGGGTGTGGGTGAAAGAAATCGGCGCAAATGAAACGACCGGGTGCGCGGGCGCCGGACGCGGGCAACGTGACGCCGTGCGCCTCGTCTGCCCGCCGGTCGGGCTCGTCGTGCATCCACCTCAGCACGCCCCACGGCGCGCATTCCATCAAGCCATGATCTTTTTCCACGATAGGTTCTCCGATCCGCGAATCGGAGACTCCAAACAAATTCTGGCAATTTACTGGCTCATGACGGAATGGGTCACATCCGGGGTTCAGCGGCTGCGCTCCCGCCCGGCCAACCGCTATTTTTCACCGCGCGACGTGCGAAGCCCCTTTTCGTCCTGCCCGGTTGTGCAATGAATCTGCGCGTCGATGCCGCTCGTCTTTCTGCCCGACGATCTCCGCTTCTTCCTCTGGGACGACACGGCCCCTGAGCGGCTCGCGGCCCGGTCGCTCGGCGCGACGACCCCGGCGGAGGCGGTCGTGGTCTCCGAGACGGGCCGTGCCATCAGGAAGGCCGGAGAGGCCGCGCCGCTCCTTGACGGCGTGTCCGCCCTCGCCCGCATGGCCCAGGACGACCTCGGCCGAGCGCCGCCGTCCGTCGCCGCGTGGAGCCTGGCGAGCAAGCTCGCGCTCGACCTCGTGGTGCGCGAGCGGGTCGTGCCTCGCGTCACGCCCGCAGGCGCCACCGGCGGCAGCGCGGAGGCCCGCTGGGCGGCGTCGCTCGCCGCCCCGGAGGACGCCGCGCGCGTCGCGGCGCTCGCCCGCGCCATGCCGCCGGCGGCGCACGCGGTGCCGGCGGGCGCGCAGGCCGCGGTCGATCGCGAAGGTCGCGGGCGCCCCCGCGCGGCCGCCGCCCCGGAGGTCTGGTCCGCCGAGGCGCTGCTGCGCGCTTTCCTGGACGCCGTGGCGGACGCGCTCGCGCGCGGCAGCGCGACGAACCGCCCGAAGGCGCCGCCGCGGCGGGCGCACGCGCCCTGGGAGCACCGGCTGGTCCTCGCCCTGACGGGCGCGCAGCCCGCCCTCGCCACGGAGGGGCTCGCCGAGCGCGCGCTCGTCGCCGACCTCGACGCCTGGGTCCGGCCCGCGCTCGGCGCCTGCGACGCGCTGCGCGCCTGCTTCCGGCTGGAGCTGCCCGAGGGCGACCGTGGCTTCGTGCTCCGCTTCCTGCTGCAGGCCACCGACGATCCGAGCCTCCTCGTCCCCGCCGCCGACGTGTGGAAGGCCCGAGGACGCACGCTGAAGGCCCTCGGGCGCGCGTTCTCCGACCCGCAGGAGGCGCTCCTCGGCGCGCTCGGCGCCGCAGCGCGGCTGTTCGCGCCGATCGCGCGGGCCCTCGGCGAGGCGCGGCCGGAGCGCGTGGACCTCGATCCCGCGGAGGCGTGGGCGTTCCTCGCGCAGGCCGCCCCGGCGCTGAGCGAAGCCGGGTTCGGCGTGGTCGTGCCGGGCGAGCTCCTCGCCTCGGGGCAGCGCCGCCTGCGCCTCCGCATGCGCGTCGGCGCGACGGGCCGCACGGCCGGCGTGGTCGCGGGCAGCGCCGGGCTCGGCCTCGACGAGGCGCTCGCTTTCGCGTGGGAAGCGGCGCTCGGCGACGAGCCGCTCTCGGCGCGCGAGCTCGCCGCGCTCGCGCGGCAGAAGTCGCCGCTCGTCCGGCATCGCGGGGCCTGGGTCGTCGTGGTGCCCGAGGAGCTCGCCGAGATCAAGCGGCGCCTCGAGGCCGGCGGCGGGCGCCTCTCGACGCGCGAGGCGCTCGAGGTCGCGCTCGCGGGCGAGGCCCAGGTCGACGGCCTCTCGGTCTCCGTGGTCGCCGAGGGGGCGCTCGCGCACGCGATCGCGCGGCTGCGCTCGGGCGCGGAGCGCGCCGCCGCGCCGCCGGAGGGGTTCGCGGGGACGCTGCGCCCGTACCAGGCGCGCGGCGTCGCCTGGCTGCAGACGATGGCGAGCCTCGGCCTCGGCGCCTGCCTGGCCGACGACATGGGCCTCGGCAAGACGGTCCAGCTGCTCGCGTTCCTGGCGGGCCGGCGGGCGGCGGCGCCCGAGGACGCGCGTCCGGCGCTGCTCGTCGCGCCGACGTCGGTGGTCGGCAACTGGGAGCGGGAGGCGGCGCGCTTCGCCCCTGCCCTGCCCCTCGTGCGCCACTACGGCGAGGGGCGCGCCCGCTCCGCCGAGGAGCTCGCGGCGCGGGCCTCCGGCGTGGCCTCCGGCGCAGATGGCGCGCAGCGCGCGGGCGGCGCGGAGGCCGCCCGCGACACGGGCGGCGGGCTCGTCGTGACCACGTACGGCCTCCTCCGCAGGGACGCCGCGATGCTCGCCGGCGTGGACTGGGCCGCGGTCGTGCTGGACGAGGCGCAGAACATCAAGAACGCCGCCTCGCGCACGGCCCGCGCCGCGCGCGCCCTCCGCGCCCCGCACCGCATCGCGCTGACCGGCACGCCCGTCGAGAACCGCCTCGCCGAGCTCTGGTCGATCCTCGAGTTCGCGAACCCCGGCCTGCTCGGCCCGCTCGAGGCGTTCCGGCGCACCTACGCGGTGCCCATCGAGCGCTACGGCAACCGGGAGGCCGCAGAGCGGCTCCGGCGCATCGTCGGGCCGTTCTTGCTGCGACGGGTCAAGACCGATCCGGCCGTGGTTCCGGACCTCCCGCCGAAGATCGAGGCGCGGGTCTTCTGCACGCTCACGCGCGAGCAGGTGACCCTCTACCAGGCGGCGCTCGACGAGGCGATGCGCCGCATCGAGGAGGCCGAGGGCATCGCCCGGCGCGGGCTCGTGCTCGCGCTCCTGACGATGCTCAAGCAGATCTGCAACCACCCCGCGCAGTGCCTCGGGGAAGCGGGGCCGCTCGCGGGCCGGTCGGGCAAGCTCGCGCGCCTCACGGAGATGCTCGAGGAGGCGCTCGCGGGAGGGGATCGCGCGCTCGTGTTCACGCAGTTCCGCGAGATGGGCGACCGGCTGGTCCGGCACCTCGCGTCGTCGCTCGACACGGAGGTCCTCTTCCTGCACGGCGGCACGCCGAGGCTCGCGCGCGACGAGATGGTGCGGCGGTTCCAGGGCGATCCGCGGGGGCCGCGCGTCTTCGTCCTCTCGGTCAAGGCCGGCGGCACGGGGCTCAACCTGACGGCGGCGAGCCACGTGTTCCACTTCGACCGCTGGTGGAACCCCGCGGTGGAGGACCAGGCGACGGATCGCGCGCACCGGATCGGGCAGCGGAGCGCGGTGCAGGTCCACAAGCTCGTGTGCGCGGGCACCGTGGAGGAGAAGGTCGACCGGATGCTGGAGCAGAAGCGCGATCTGGCGGCGCGGGTCGTGGGCCAGGGCGAGGCGTGGATCACCGAGCTCGACAACGCGTCGCTGCGCGAGCTGTTCGCGCTGTCGCGGGACGCCGTGGCGATCGCGGGCGAGCTGGACGACCGCGACGAGCCGGAGGGCGAGCGGGGCGAGCGGGACGACGACGGTACGCCGGACGGCGCGCCGGAGGAGCGGCGCGGGCCACGCGGCGCCCGGGGGCGGGGTGCCGGGCGCAGCGTGCCGCGTGCGCGAGGAGAAGCGCAGACATGAGCCCGCCGGCGCGCTGGGTGCCGTTCCATCGCGAGGTCGGCCCGAAGCCGCCGCCGCCCGCGCGGGGCATCCGGATGAAGCGGGCCGGCGCGACCTGGTGGGGCAAGCGCTGGGTGGAGGCGCTCGAGCGGATGTCGCCGGACGACGCGGCCCGCCTCGCGCGCGGGCGCACGTACGCGCGCGCCGGGCGGACGCATGACCTCACGGTGAAGCCGGGCCTCGTGACCGCGCGCGTGACCGGCTCGCGGCCGCAGCCGTACAAGGTGATCCTCACGCTTGCGCGGCTCGACGACGCCACGTGGGCGAAGGCGATCGCCGCCATGGCCGAGCGGGCGAAGTTCGCGGCGGACCTGCTCGCGGGCCGGATGCCGGAGGAGATCGACGAGGCGTTCCGGAGCGCCGGGGCGAGCCTGTTCCCGGAGCGGTCCGAGGACCTCACCACGGCCTGCTCGTGCCCCGACTGGGCGAACCCCTGCAAGCACGTCGCCGCGACCCACTACGTGCTCGGAGAGGCCCTCGACAAGGATCCCTTCCTGCTGTTCGAGCTCCGCGGGCGCACGCGCGAGCAGGTGATCGAGGCGCTCCGCGCCGCGCGGGGCAGCGCGCCGGGCGGCAAGAGAGCGCGTGGGGGCCAGAAGGGCGCTCCCTGCGCCGCCGAGGCGCCGCCCGTGGCGACGGTGACGCTTGGCCCCATGGAGGCGAAGGACTTCGACGCCTGGCGCGAGGCGCCGCCGGCGCTCGACGTGACGCTCGAGCCGCCTTCCGCGCATGCGGCGCTCCTGACCCAGCTCGGCGCGCCGCCGGGCTGGACCGAGGAGCGATCGCCCGCGGAGCTCCTCGGCCCGCTGATCCGGGCGGCGTCCGAGCGGGCGCGGGAGATCGCGATGGCGGAGGGCAGAGAGATCACGGAGTGATCTGGGCGTACCCGCGCCTGCTGCGGCGCCTCGTTCGCCGCTGTCGTCGCCGTGTCCGCCGCCAGGGTGTCCCCCCACGACAAGCACCGCACGACCGCGTGCAACCAGGGACGAACTCAGGCGACGCGGCACTCTACCTGGGCTGAAGTTAGCCATTCTCACTGAATCTTCCGGCGCTGTCATTCGACCAGGACTCACCGTTCAGGCTCGCACGACGGTCGTCCCGTCGCGCCGTGAGCCGAATGAAGGCACCACCTTGTGCTTGACATCGAAACACGTTCGAATGTCGTATCGCACAGCGATGCTTGCCGCCGTTCCGGTGAGCGCAAGTCCAGCCGATGAACATTGATTATGCCCACCCCAGAAGGTCCATCCATGCGAACGTTTGCCCCTCGAATCACCGGCGTTGCCCTCGTTCTTTGCCTCGCAGCCGCTGCCTGCGGACAGTCCGAATCGAGCCCGTCCGGGCAAGGAGGCGCGGGCGGCTCGGGCGCCGAGAGCGCGACGAGCAGCGGCGACATGACGTCGAGCTCCGGCCCGGGCGGCGACATGACGTCGAGCTCCGGCTCGGGCGGCGACATGACGTCGAGCTCCATCTCCGGTTCCAGCTCCGGCTCCAGCTCGGGCTCGGGCGAGACCGCTGTCGAGAACGAGAGCGCCGATTGCGACGTTGCTGCCCTGCCGGAAGCAAGCGCCCTGAATCAGATTCCCAAATTACCCGACCCGTTCACCAAGCTCGACGGAGATCGCATATCCACCAGAGCAGAATGGCACTGCCGAAGGCAGGAGATACGCAAGCAAGCTGAGAAGTATATCTACGGCGAGAAGCCGACGCCCGACGTGGTGACCGGCACCGTCACCGAGAACAAAATCTCTGTGCACGTCGAGGCCCAGGGCAAGGAGATCGACTTCAGCGCCGACATCGTGTTGCCCTCGAAGGGGCGAGCCCCCTTCCCCGCGATCATCAACGTGGGCACGAAAGGCGGGATCGGCGGCATCACGCTGGGCGAAGGCCGCATCCTGGACCAAGGCGTCGCCGTCATCTACTACAACCACAATGAGCTCGGCAGGGAGGGCACCCCGGAGCAATCCAGAGGCAAACCCAACCCGGGGAAGTTCTATGACATCTACGGCGGCGACCACTCCGCAGGCCTCTTGATGGCATGGGCCTGGGGCGCCAGTCGAATCCTCGACGTCCTACAGATGTCGGGGGGCGACATCATCGATCCAACCGGCGTGGGTGTCACGGGATGCTCGCGCAACGGCAAGGGCGCATTTGCCATAGGCGTCCTCGACGATCGAATCGCGCTGACGATCCCCCACGAAACGAGCACCGCCGGGGTCCCGGCCTACCGCATCGCCGACGTGCTGGGCAGGGAGCGGACGGACCACAACTACTACGGGCTCAACTGGCTCAGCGACAACTTCGATCCATTTGTCTTCAAGAACAACGTCTCGAACGCCGTCAAGCTCCCCATCGACACGCATACCCTGATCGCGATGATCGCGCCGCGCGGCCTGCTCGTCCTCGAGAACCCGCATCAGGCCCAGATGGGCGCCCCGGCGGGCCATACAGCCACCGTGGCCGGAGCAGAGGTCTACAAGGCGCTGGGCGTGGAGAAGAACATCAGCTACCACTCGAAGGTCGCCGACAAGGCGCATTGCTCGTACAAGAACGAATACACCGTTCTCCTCGTCAGCAATATTGCGAAGTTCCTGAAGCACGAGGGCGAGGCCGCCGGAGAGCTCGTCGTGGGCTCGGGCGGCTCGCTCAGCATGTCGGACTGGGTAGACTGGGAAGCTCCGACGCTGAAATGACGGCGCTGTTCGCCGATCTTCTGTGGAGCCCTGGAGCCGGGTCGAGGCGCGCCACGCGCGCCTCGCGTCAGCAGTTCCGCGAGGCGGGGGCGCCCCCGCGGGACACGGCGGCGCGCACGGCGGCCCGCTCCGACTCGGAGAGCACGACGTTCAGCTCGAGCACGTCGCAATCGCCGCTCCGCTCCACGTTCACGCTCACCTGATCCAGATCGATCCGCTCGTACTTCGAGATGACCTGGAGCAGCTCCTGCTTGAGCCGTGGCAGGTAGTCCGGCTCGCCCGTCGTGCGCACGCGCTCGCGCGCCACGATGATCTGCAGGCGCTCCTTCGCCAGGGTCGCCGACTTCGGCTGCGTCCTCCGGAAATAATCCATGATCGACATGGCAGATCCCCCTAGGCGGTCGCCGCCTGGCCGCCGAAAATTCGGCTGAAGAACCCCTTCTTGGCCGACTCCAGGAAGCGGTGCGGGCGCTCCTCGCCGAGGAAGCGCTGGACCACGTCGAGGTAGGCCTGCGCCGCGTCGCTCGTCGGATCGAGCACCACGGGCGTCCCGGCGTTCGACGCCTGGAGCACCGCCGTCGACTCCGGGATCACGCCGAGCAGCGGGATGCCGAGGAGCTCCAGCACGTCCTGGTACGCCAGCATCTCGCCCTTGGCGACGCGCGCCGGCGCGTACCGCGTGAGCAGGAGGTGCGTCTTGATCGCCTCCTCGCCGAGCTCCGCCCTGCGCGTCTTCGCGTCGAGCAGGCCGAGCACGCGGTCCGAGTCGCGCACCGAGGAGACCTCGGGGTTCGTCACCACGATCGCCTCGTCGGCGAAATACATCGCCATCTGGGCGCCCCACTCGATGCCCGCCGGCGAGTCGCAGAAGATGTACTCGAAGCCCGCGGCGCGCAGCTCGTCCAGGATGCGCCCGACGCCGTCGAGCGTCAGGGCGTCCTTGTCCCGCGTCTGCGAGGCGGGGAGCACGTAGAGCGTCTCGATCCGCTTGTCCTTGATCACCGCCTGGCGGAGCGTCGCCTCGCCGCGGATCGCGTTGACCAGATCGTAGACCACGCGGCGCTCGCACCCCATCACGAGGTCGAGGTTGCGCAACCCCACATCGAAATCGATGGCAATCGTCTTGTAACCGAGAGCCGCGATACCGGACGCGAGGTTTGCGGTCGTGGTGGTCTTGCCGACTCCGCCCTTGCCCGAGGTGACGACGACTACCTTTGACACCAGAAACCTCCTTAAATAATAGTTCGAAAGACGTGGCTGTCCGACGGCCGAGCCCGCTCGGATGCCCGTCTCTCCGGCGCTGAGGAGGCGCCGTCGACGTGGTGAGAGCTCGGCGCCCACCCGATTCCATCGAGGCCGGGGGCGCGCTCGACTGGGTACGTCAGGGCGCGACGAACGAACAACTTTTTTGCGGCGAAACTTGCAGCGTACCCCGACCGGCAACCTGGATCCAAGTTCCCTACATGTAGGCACGTGCTAGATCCCGTGGATTTTGCGGGATTTTCGCGATGATGAGGCGGCCTGGTCGCCTGGATCTCGGGATCCGTTGCCCCGCTGCCCCTGCGCGCGCGCCCGGTGACGCGCCCCTCATGCAATGAGGCTCGTCCTTCGCGCTGGTCAGCCTCGATCGCATGGGGCGGCGCCCCCTGCGGCTTGCTCCGGCGTGGCCAGCGGGAGCGTGAAGAAGAACGTGGTGCCAGCTCCGGGCCGACTCTCCGCCCAGATCCTCCCGCCGTGGGCCTCCACGAAGCCCTTCGCGATCGTGAGCCCCAGCCCGGTCCCCAGACGCGCCGTCTCCGCCGCCTGCCAGAACTCGTCGAAGACGTGAAGGAGCTGATCCGGAGGGATCCCCGGCCCTGTGTCCGCCACCGCGAAGCGCGCCTCGTTACCGCGTAGCTCCGCTCGAGCGGTGATGGTCCCTCCCGCGGTCGTGAACTTGATGGCATTGCCGATCAGGTTCGCCAGGATCTGGAGGACCCTCTCGCGATCGCAGAGCACCTCGAAGCTGCCCCCGCCCGGGAGCTCGCCCTCGAGCGCCACGTGCTTCTCCGTCGCCAGCGTCTGCTGCATCGCGAGAGCGTCGTGGACGAGGGCGTCCGCCGCGTGCCTCTGCGTCACCATCGACAGCCGACCCGCCTCGATGGCAGCGACGTCGAGCAGGTCGCCGATCAGCCGGAGCATCTGCTGCGCAGCGACGCGGATGATCTCGGCCTTCTTCCTGCCTTGCGCTCCCGACTCGCCGGCTGGCAACATCTGCATGAGGAGAGCCGAGGCCACCAGGACGGTGCTCAACGGGTTTCTCAGGTCGTGAGAGACGATGGCGAGGAGATCGTTCCGCGTGCGAATGGCCCGCCGCGCCTTCTGGTACAGGCGCGCGTTCTCGAGGGCCGTGGCGGTCCGGCGCGCCACCTCTTCGGCCACCGCCAGATCGGCGATGGAGTAGCGGCGGCCCGACTCCGTCCCCACGAACGTGAGCGCGCCGATGGTCCGCCCGCGGGCCAGGAGCGGCACCACCATGACCGTTCCCGAGCTTTCTGCGTGCAGGGCCTCCTTTTGGCCCTGGTCGTCGGCGACGCTCTTCAGGGCGAACTCGGTGCTCGCGGAGAGGATGAGGAGCGGCTCGCCCGTCCGCAGCACCCTTGCCTGCGGCGTCTCGCGGCCCGGCCGTCCGGCGATCTGCTCCATCCGTTCGGCCATCCCCTGCTTCGCGGGGTCGACGGAGGTCTGCTGGAGGCGCTCGACGCGGCCGTCCTCCTCGATCAGATCGACGAAGTAGAGATCGGAGAGGGCGGGCACGAACAGACGCGATATCGCGGCGACCGTCTCTGCGTAGTCGAGCGACGAGGCGAGGACCGAGCTGACCTCCGCGAACAATCGCTGCGCCTTCTCGGCGCGCCTCACCTCCATGATGTTCTGGAAGACGAGCACCGCCCCCGACACCTGCCCTTCTCTCTTCAGAGGGGCGAACGTGCAGCTGACGTGGAAGGCCGCTCGATCCCGGCGTAGGAACAGGTCCTCGTCGCCCCGGGCCGGCTCGCCCGTCCGGATCGCTCGCAGCGCGGGGTGCTCTTCGTCGGGTATGGATGTCCCGGTCGCGTGTTGAATCCGGATGACCTCCTGAACGCCTCGCCCCAGGACATCCTCCGCTGTCCAGCCGAGCAGCCGCTCGGCGGCGGGGTTGAAGAAGATGATCCGCCCTTCGAGATCGATCGCGAGCACGCCCTCGCCGATGCTGCCGGTCACCGCGCGCGTGAACTCGAGCTGGTCACGGACCCGCTCCTCCGCCACCCTCGCGGCGGTGACATCCATCGAGACGCCTTGGAGCCGAGGCCCGCCGGCGCCGTCCTTCTCCAGGTGCACGCGGGTGTGGAGCCAGAGCACGCCGCCGTCCGCCGTCCGACAGCGATGGTCGCAGCGCTGGTCCCGCTCGGACGCCAGCGTCCTTCGAAACGTCTGCTCGAGCGCGCCGCGATCGTCCGGGTGGACGCAGCGGCTCCAGAAGTCGGGCTCCGCGAGCCACCGCCCGCGCGGATGGCCGAGGAGCTCCTCGGCCCGCGCGCTCACGTAGGAGACCAGAAACGTGCGCGCGTCGGCCTCCCACACGAACGAGCTATCGAGGTTGTCCACCAGCGCCTCGTAGCGCTGCCGCAACGCCTCGGCGGCGGCCCGGTGCCCGTCGGACTCGGCCTGTCTCCGCTGGGCGAGCTCACGCTCCGCCTCCGCGGCCGCCTGCTTGGCGTCGATGGCCGCCTGGCGATCGAGCGCGATCGCGAGCTGGTTGACCACCGCGTTCACGAACACGAGGTCCGGCTCCTCCAGACGGGCAGCACCCTCGACCTGGAGAGCGCCGAAGATCGGCCGCCGCTCGACGACGAGAGGGAGGAGGACGAAGTACCCGCGCTCCTCTGCCTCGGCCCGCTGGCCCCTGGCAGGCTCTCCGGAAGGCACGGTCGTCGTGGTCGGCTCGCCCTCCAGGTCGACCGACCACGCGGCATCCGATCCGGCGAGATAGGCGTACGAGGTCCTGGCATGAGACTTCGCGGCGTCAAGTCGATCGGCGCTGACCTCTTCGGCGTTCCAGACGATGGTCTCTGGCTGAGGGCGGCCTGGGCCCTCCAGGATGAGGAGCGCGGTGCGGAGGGGGAGCGCCCGCGCGACGATCGCGAGGATCGCCGGGACGGTCCGTCGGACGCCTTCGAATTGCGTGAGCTGTTTGCTGATCTCGTAGAGATACTGGACGCGAGGATACGCGCGCTCGAGACCTCCTGAGGCCGAGCTGTCGTCGCCGCGCCGCTCCGGCTGCTCCTCCGTGCGCTGGTCGCCGCGCCTCCGCTCCTCCTGGGGAGGACTTGGCAGCTCGTTCGTCCGGCGACCGGCGCTCATCCCCGCCCCCTAGGCCTTGTTCTTCTCGAGCAAGGGGGAGGACTCGCCGGCGCGCTCTCCGATCCGGACGCCTCCCTTCCCGACGGAGAAGTAGTAGGCGCCGAAGTCGTGCTCGCTGCCGCGCGTCTTCACGACCACCAGGGTCGGCCGGATCTCTCCTGGCAGGCGCGTATACCGGAGCACGACGAGGTTGTCGGCCACCGGAGAGAACTTGCGGTCGGTGATGGTCTCGCTGGAGTACATCGCGCTCGACTCGAGCGTGAGCAGGCAGGTCACGTCGAGCGCCTTGAACCGCGTGACCAGCGCGTAGAGGAGCTGCCGCAGCTCATCCTCCGCGATGCCCTCGTTCTCGAGCTGGCTCACGCTGTCGAGGACGAACCGACGCGTCTTCTGCGCGCGGATCTTGTCGGTCAGGAGCGAGAGGAGCTGACTCGGGCGGACACGCTCCCGCGAGAGATAGATGACCTCGGCAAGCCCCTGCTCGGTCGCCTCCTGGAGGGGCAGCCCCAGGGCGCCCGCGGCACGGATGATCTGTGCGGGCCCCTCCTCGAGCGCCACGTAGAGCCCCGGCTCCCCGCGCTTGCAGCCTTCGAGGATGAACTGCAGCGACAGGGTGCTCTTCCCGATGCCCGCGCTCCCGGAGAGGAGGGTGACGCTGCGCGCGAGCAGCCCTCCGCCGAGCAGCGCGTCAAACCCGGGTACCCCGGAGGGCAGGCGCAGCTCCGTCTCCAGGGGTAGCGGCGGCTCGGCGAACGCCGCCTCCGCGCTGTATCGCGGATAGATGATGATCCCGGTCGGGCCGATCATGATGCTGTGTCGACCCTTGAGGTGGGCGGTGTTCCTCAGCTTGTAAATCTCGATGTAGCGCTGGCGCTCGAGCCCTTCCTCCGTCGAGGAGAGGAGGACGACCCCGTCGACCACGGTCTCCTCGACGCCGAAGCGGCTGATCTGGTTGGCGCCGTAGGGGATGTCGGTGGCGAAGAAGCCGACCGCCTGCGCGTTGTGGACGACGCTCGCGAGCTGGAAGATCTTCTCCCGGTCGATCTGCGGGTCCTTGACCTTGTGCAGGAAGACCGAGACCGAATCGACCGCCACGCGCCTCGCCTTCATGCCGAGGATCCGCTCGTTCATCATGAGCAGGTGCCCCTCCACCATGATGTTGGGCTGCGGGATGAACACGATCTCGATCATCCCGCGCTCGATCTCGGCGTCGATGTCCCAGCCGAGGCCGCGGGCGGTCGCGAGCAGCCGCGCCTCGCTCTCCTCGAAGGAGAAGAAGATCCCTCTCTCGCCGGCCTTCGCGCCCCTGTAGATGAACTCGAGCGAGAGCACCGTCTTGCCGGTCCCCGCCACGCCGGCGATGAGGAGGCTGGAGCCGCGCGGGATTCCGTCTCCGAGGAGGTCGTCGAGCCGCGAGATGCCGGTCTTGAGGCGCGGCTCGTTACCCCCGACGTCCGCCCGGTAGATGGTGAGGCGAGGCGCGAACACGTCGATGCCGGCCTGCGTGATGATGAACGCGTGCTCGTCACGGCTGTGGTCGGTGCCGCGCATCTTGACGATCTGGAGGACCCGCCGCTGCTCGCCGGAATCCTGGCGCTGGTGGGCCAGGATCAGCCCGTCGACGATCGAGAACAGGGGGTTCGTCTCGATCTCGCTCTGCCCGAACTCTCCGAGGAGGAACGTGGTGGTCTCCCACGCCATGAGGCTGATCGCGAGCTCGTAGCCGAACTTCCGGAGCTCTTCCTTCGACCCCGCGAGATCGTCGAAGACCTTGAAGCTGTCGATGACGACCATGGCCGGCTTGACCTTCTTGACGTGCTCCATGATGAGCGCCGAGGTCCCGTCGAGGCCCTTCGTCCGAAAGATGGCGCCGAGGTCCACGAACTGGATGGCCTCGTCGAGCTGCTTGGCGTCGAAGAAGTCGAACTGGCTCAGGAAGCGCAGCGTCTTCGCGGTGGGCTCCGAGAGCGTGTTGAAGTAGAGGACCCGCGCCGTGGCCGAGGCGTTGTGGAAGCAGATCTGCTGGGTGAGGATCGTCTTGCCCGCGCCCGGCGGGCCGGCGATCACGATGACCGAGCCCTTCGGCAGCCCACCGTCAAGCAGCGCATCCAGATTTCGCACCCCCGTCTCGATGCGCGCGATGGCCGTCTTCTTCGTCATGACTCAGCTCCCTCGCCGTCCTCGCCCTCGTGGGGCCCGGGCGCGCTCGCCGTCCCTCGCTCGGTCCCGCCCGCCTCCTCCTGCCGCGCGAGACTCGAGAGCTCCGCGTGAAGCGCTGACGTGAGGATCTCCGCCGTCAGGTTTCCGAGGACGACGAGGAACTCGATCATGATGAACCGGATCCCCTCCGCGAGCTGGTCGCGGCGCAGGCCGCCCGCACGATCGTGAAGCTTCTCGCAACAGAGCCCGGTCGACTCCACACGGAGGGACGAGAGCATCGTGTATCGCTCGGAGGCGTTGTAGAGTACGCGATTCAAGATGGCGCCGAGCGTGACCTCTCCGAGGGTGACCAGGGCGCGCCGCCACAGGGCGGCGAAGGCGCGTTCGAAGACCTGGACGAGACGCTCGGCTGGCAAGCCCTCGGCGGCCCGCTGCATCCATGCATCGACGCAGGCGCTGTGCTCGCTCGCATCACGCATAGGCGCTACATCGCGTCTGGGGATCGCTGAGCGCCGCAAGCACGGCCGAGTATGAGCGTGCTTCGCGACGAGCGTCAAGGTCACCGTCGCATGTGGCCGTTCATGAGGTGCTCGTCTGCTCGATGATTGCCCGGCCCCGCGTGCGTCCGTCCGCGGCGGTGTCGCGAGGCCTCTGTGCATGCGTCCGCCACGCGTCCGCCACGCGTCTCGCCGTGCTGGAGGGCGGTCCCCCGCTGGCGCCCTGCGTGCTCATCCAGGGCGCCCCGCGCTTCCGATCGATAGGATCGTCGTGATGCGCACCAGAGAAAAGAACCGTCTGTGCGATTCGAGCGAAGGACGACCGGGGTCGCCGGCATCCACAAGGTAGCGATCGAGCGGCGGCGCAGGATCCAGCCGAGCCTCGAGAACCGAGGCCGACGGGGTTGCCGGCGAGCGTCATTTTCCGGCCCTCGGGGCAGCTCACGCCCACGCCCGGACCCAGCTCGCCCAGCTCAACAATCAAGCGGAGCTTATCATGAGAAAAGGCATCGTATTCGTGGCGGCAGCATTCCTTTCAGCGTGCGCGGGAGAGGTGGACGACCTACCCCTGGCCGAGACGGACGCCACGGCCGCAGGCATCATCGGGGGCACCATCGACGAGGGCGATCCGGCCGTGGCGATGCTGCAGATCACCCGTGGGGACGCTTCGGTCACCTGCACCGCTTCGGTCATCGCTCCGAAGGTGCTCCTGACTGCAGCCCACTGCGTGCAACCGGGCAGGGTGCAAGGCGCGACGCTCAGGGCCTTCTTCGGCACCGACTCCCGGAGTGAGGAGGAGACCTGGGTGAACGTGAAGGAGACCCACTTCGACCCCGAGTACGACCACGCGGACATCCATGCGGGGCACGACATCGCGGTGGCCATTCTCGAGGAGCCCGTCGCCATCCAGCCGCTGCCCTACAACCGGGCGCCCATGACCGAGGACATGGCCGGCGAGCCGGTCCGGCTGATCGGCTTCGGCGATGATGACGAGATCTTCGGGTGGAGCGGCGTCAAGCACCACGTGTCCACCATCGTCAACACCGTCACCCCGCTCCTGCTCGGCCTCGGCGACGCGGGTCACCACACGTGCCAGGGAGACTCGGGCGGGCCTGCGCTGATGGACATGAACGGCGTCCCCACGATCGTCGGTGTGACGTCGTTCGGCAACGCGAGCGCCCCCCGCATCTGCACCGACGGCTGGGATACACGGGTCGACCTCTACCTCGACTTCATCGATCAGTTCGTCAACGCGCCCTAGCACGCTGTCGCCCAGGGGCGAATTCGCGGCGGCTCACCGGTGCGCTCCGCCGCTCTCCACGAGATCTTCGGGCGGCGCGGCGACGGATCGCGCCGCGTCAGGTCGCCGCGGAGCAGGAACGCCACGTCCCTGTGTAGGTGCCCCACCAGCGTCCTCAGCCGCGGGGGACCGCGAGATCTCGACCGCTGAACGTGGACCTTGACTGGCTCGACGGGCTGCGTTGTTCTCCTCGCCCGAGGAGAATACAATGATACAGACCAGCAAAAAGGGACCCGACGGATATTGCCACCCCGCGAGCGAGGAGGAGCTCCTGGCGCTCGTGCAGCTAGCCCTCTCGGCATCACCGCCGCTCCAGCTCCGTGTGCGCGGCTCGGCGCACTCCGTCGCCAGGTCGATCTACACCGACGGCTACAGCGGCGCGGGGGCCCCGCCGGACGGCGCCATGGACGTGATGCTCGACAGGTATCGCGCGATCGGGCCGATCACCCCCGTGGACGGCGACCCGGATCACGCGATCGTCGAGGTGGAAGCCGGGTGTAACCTGGGGAAGAACCCCTACGATCCGACGCAGACATCGACGTGGCGCAACAGCCTCGACTACACCCTCCAGCAGGCGGGCTGGGCGCTCGAGGACCTGGGCGGCATCTCGCACCAGACGGTCTCCGGCTTCCTCTCCACCGGGTCGTCCGGCGGCTCGCTCATGTACTCGATCGACGACGATATCGTCGGCTTCAACCTCATCGACGGCACCGGCAAGCTCTGGGTCGTGAACCGCGACGACGCCGACCAGGAGAAGCGCGATCTGTTCTTCGCAGCGGGCGTGTCGATGGGGCTCCTCGGCGTCATCTCCAAGGTGCGCTTGCGCGTGCGGCGCTCGTTCAACCTCAAGGGCTCGCAGATCACGAGCTCCACCGCCGACGCGCCGATCGATCTCTTCGGCGACGGGTCGGACGGCAAGCCCAGCCTGGAGCGCTTCCTGCGCGAGACGCCGTACACGCGCCTCATGTGGTGGCCACAGAACGGCTTCGAGCGTGTCCAGATCTGGCAGGCGTCGCGGATCGACCCGGAGCCGGGCTTCAAGCCGAAGCCGTACGAGGAGCTCGGCCGCGCGCCGCAGCTCACCTCGCTCGCGGGCTCGCTCTTTTACACGCTCATCGGCAACCTCGACGACATCTCGGCCGTCCCCGGCAAGCTCACCGACTGGTACGCCCACCTCGACGGTGTGCTCTCGAGCGACAGCGACGTCAACGCGTGCAGCGGGCCCACGCCCGACAAGACGCACACCCGCAAGATCACGCAGGCGGAGGTGCTCGGCCATCTCGGCGGCGTTCTCAGGGATGCGCTCGCCAGACGGTCCAGGTCGCTGGAGGGCCAGGAGCACACGCGCGCGCTGCTCGGCACGGTCGAGCGCAAGGAAGGGGGCCTGCTTCATGACGTCATCGCCGGCATCATCACGGAGCTCGTGGCGCTGCTGCTGAACGGGGCGCTCGGCTCGCAGCAGGCGCAGATCCTCGCGAGCTTCCTGGAGCGGGAGATGCCGTATCTCATCAAGGACATCCTGAGCGCATTTGTCCCGATCGGAACGCAAGAGTTCTGGGATACGTGGATGTGCGGCCTGCCGATGGACAACCAGATGGACGACCAGCTCTGGCCCACGTGGTTCACGGAGCTCTGGATCCCCGTGGAGAAGACGGCCGACGTGATGCGAGCGCTCAAGACGTGGTATGACGGGGGCGGCGACGCAGCGACGGCGTACCAGCACGCCGGCTCGTTCTCGTGCGAGCTCTACGCCGCGAGGAAGAGCGAATTCTGGATGAGCCCCTCTTACGGCGCCGATGTGTTCCGCGTCGATGTGTTCTGGTTCGCGCTCAACGGCGGGGATCTGAACGATTTCTACAAGCCATTCTGGGAGTTGCTGAAGCCGTTCGGCTTTCGCCCGCACTGGGGCAAGTTCGCGCCGCCGCCGAGCTCGGGGAGCTGGGTCGACTACTATCGCCAGAACTTCCCGCGCTTCGACGATTTCATCGCGCTGCGCGCGAAGCTCGATCCGCAGCAGATCTTCGTCAACGACTACTGGCGCGCGAACCTCGGGATCCCCGCCAGGACGAAGAAGCCGCAGTGAGCTGTGTGAGCTTCGTCGCGACCGGCAACCAGGCGGCCGGCAAGCTGGCGGGAGAGCACCTCGGATGAGCTGTTGAACCAGCGTCGTTCTTTCCTGCGCCGGCATCCCATCGACGGCCATGCTGAGCAGGCGAGAGAGACCGTAAGAGATCGTAAGAGACGTGCGGCCGCCCAGGGGTCCCTCTCCTCCCGTCTCCTGTCGCTCCCATGCTCACATTTCGGCCTAATAACCGTGATCCACGGACATGGACATGGACACGGACATGGCCAAGGAGCGCGCTTTCCGAAGACGAATGCCCGCTATCGTGGCCCGAATTACATCAACAACATGAAGACCGCTGCGATCTTCATTTCGCTGCTCGCATGATTGTTTTCGTGCCCCTTGACGGCCCGTCCTCGGGCGTCGTAACAAGAAAGATCGAGCAGGCACGCTGGGACACCGCCCGCGACCGAGCGAACCCACGGACGAGGAGGAGGGATCTCATGACGACGATTGGACGATGCTGGATGGCGGCTTTCGGGTTGACGCTGACCACGGCGGCGTGCGGTTCGAGCGATCTCGCCGCCGAGGGCACGGACGTCACACCCATCACGCGAGCGCAGACGCCAGACAGCGAGTTCACTCCCGTGGAGCTCGAGGCGACCGTCGACAGCCTCGTCGCCGAGATGAACAAGAGCTCGCTCGAGCCGATGCAAATGGTGGTCCTGCTGAAGAGCCTCTCCGACTTCTTCGAGCCGATCGCCACGGGGGCGAGCCGAGCCATGGGGGAGCTCGAGGTCACAGGGAATGTGCTCGGGCCCATTGACCACTCGGACGATGTTACGACAACGCAGGACCTCCAGAACCAGCAGATCGATCTGGCGGTGGCGGACGGCGCCGGGGGGATCGCCGTCTCGCCCTTCGGCGACGTCAACATAGCCGCCATCGACAAGGCGGTCGCGAACGGGGTCCACGTGGTGACGCTCGACACCGATATGGCCGCCTCGAAGCGCTCGCTCTACGTCGGATCGCTCAACAAGTCTGCCGGCGCCACGGCCGCGAACACCCTGCTCACGATGCTGCCCGAGCCTCCAGGCACGGTGTTGATCCACGGCAGCATCGGCACGGATTGGATCGACGGATACGAACGGACGCAGGCGGCGCAGGACGTGATCGGGGAGGCCGGCTACACGTTCATCGTGACCCAGGCCGTCTTCGGCGACAACGAGGCGTACGACGTTGACTGGATGAAGTCCCGGATCGTGACCGCGGATCCGCCCGTCATCGGGCTCCTCGGCCTGTTCAACATCTCGCACCGGTGCGTGCTGGCCGCGGACGCCGCGGGCATACCGGATGTCCCCATCGTCGCGTTCGACTTCGACCCGAAGACCGTCGACTACATGCGCCAGGGGCGCATCAGGGCCACACACGCCCAGCGGCAGTACTACGAGGGTTACCTCGTGCCCTATATCCTCTACGGCATCCAGACCATCGGCCTCGACGCCACAAAGGAGATCCTCTCGCCGCTGATGGTCGACGGGAATAAAGTCAACATCGGCTTCGACATGGTCCCGTCGGGCAAGATCGACGCCTACAACGACTTCCTCCACACGATCGGCGTGATTCAGTAGCGGGGTCGCAGCGCGCGAAGGGCCTCGTGCGGCGCCGTCAGCAGCTCGACGCCCGAGGATCCTGGGTCCGGCCCGGCGGCGCCGAGGTGGCGCAGGGGGCGACCTCGCGACCCGCGGGCGGCTCGCGCAGCCCGCCGGGCAGGAGCCGCCCCGCGCGGTTCCCGCCCGGCGTCGCGGGCGCCGTGGGATAGACTGGGGCCATGACGGTCATCCGCTTCTATCGCGCCGGCGACGCCCACGGGGCCTTCTCCAACTTCTCGCGCCACCCGGTCTCGCTGCAAGGCAAGGTGTGGCCCACGACCGAGCACTACTTCCAGGCCCAGAAGTTCGCCGGCACCGACCACGAGGAGGAGATCCGCAAAGCCCCCGGCCCCGGCGAGGCGGCCCGCATGGGCCGCCAGCGGAGCCGCCCGCTGCGCCCCGACTGGGAGCAGGTGAAGGACGACATCATGCGCGAGGTGGTGCTGGCGAAGTTCACCCAGCACGAGGATCTCCGGCGCGCCCTGCTCGACACCGGGGACGCCGAGCTGGTCGAGCACACGAAGAACGACGCCTACTGGGCCGACGGCGGCGACGGGAGCGGGCGGAACATGCTGGGAAAGATCCTGATGGAGATCCGCGAGCAGCTGCGCCGCCCGGCGTGAGGGCGATCCGCCCGCTCCGGAAGGACCGAGAGGCCGTCGCGGGCCGCTCGACGGCGCCGCGGCGGCGAGCTGCAGCGCGCTGCCGCGGCGCGGCGCTCAGAACTCCGCCACGCGGAACGAGTGCCCGGCCACCGCGGCGTCCGGCCCGCTCCCGATCGGATAGCTCTCCGCGAGCCCGCCGATCGAGCCCTCAACGGCGCTGCTGCTCAGCATTCCGATCAGCCAGACGAAGACCTCCCTGAACTCCGCGGGATCTACCTCGGTGACCTCGTACGAGCCTTGGAGCGCGGCGAGATCGATCGCGTGGGTGAAGGTCGCAGCGCCGACCTGCGTGGCCCTGAGCGTGACCTCGAACGAATCGTCGAACGCGCCGTCCTCCGTCGAGAAGGCCATCGGGACGTCGATCTGCAGGTGATCGGAGCAGCCAATGTCGTTCCCCGGCTCGGCGCCGCTCGATCCGCTCCCGTCCGTCGGTCCCGCGAAGCGTGCGGCGACGAGCTCGCCCACGGAGAGCGTCGCTGTCGTGCTGCCGCCCGTCGCCCACGTGAGCGGGACGGAGCGCTCGCCGGAGACGGCAGAGAGCGCCTCTCGCGCCGAGAAGCCCAGCGGCGAGACGTCGTCTGCGCCGATGTCCTCCCCCGCCTTCTCCTCGCACCCCCCTCCCTCGTGGACTCCGCCGATCTGGCCGCCCTTCGGGCCGCCGCCCGCGCCATCGACGCACCCGAGGAGCCCTACGCCCGTCGCCGCCGCAAAAGCCAAAGAAAGCCAGCACCGCTCGCTCATGTTCATGACCTCCTGCGGCCTACCTTGCGTTCGCTCTCGAGGAGACGCCAGCTCAGCTTCGCACATTCCATACCGCAAAAAGGCCTTCAGATGTGCGAAACTGCGCTATGTGGACCATGAATCCCTCGCAAAAGAGCTGATCCGCGCGCTCCGCGGACGGCGCTCGCAGCTCGGCTTCAGCCGCCGGCTCGGCTTCCGCACCAACGTCGTCTACACGTGGGAGTCCGGCAGACGCTGGCCGACCGCGGCCACGTTCCTCGTCGCGGCGCGGCGCGCTGGTGTCGACGTCGCGGGGGCGGTGGGGCGCTTCTTTCCATCGACGCCCGCCTGGCTCGCGCACACCGACCCGGCGTCCGCCGAGGGCGTCGCGGCGCTCCTCTCGGAGATGCGCTCGATCTCGCCCATCGTCGACGTGGCGCGGCGCGCGGGCAGGAGCCGCTATGCGGTCGCGCGCTGGCTCTCGGGCGAGGCCGAGCCGCGGCTCCCGGACTTCCTGCGGATGGTCGAGGCCTGCTCGCTGCGCCTGCTCGACTTCGTGGCCCTCTTCGCCGATCCGGCGGCGCTCCCGGCCGCGAGCGCGGCGTGGCGCACGCTCGAGGCCCAGCGCCGCGCCGTCTACGAGGAGCCGCTGCTCCCCGCCGTGCTGCTCGCCCTGGAGATGCCGTCGTACCGCGCGCTGCCGCGCCACGAGCCGGGCTGGATCGCGCGGCGGCTCGGGTTCCCCGTCGAGGACGAGGCGCGCTGCCTCGAACGGCTCGCCGACGCCGGCCAGATCCGGAAGAGCCGCGGGCGGTGGACCGTCGCGCCGATCCGGACGGTGGACACGCGCCCCGACCCGGACGCAGAGCACCGGCTCAAGTCCTTCTGGGCCGGCGTCGGGCTCTCGCGGCTCACGCGCAAGGCCGAGGGGCGCTTCTCGTTCAACGTCTTCACCGTCTCCGCGGCCGACCTCGTGAAGCTCTCCGAGCTCCACGTGAGCTATTTCCAGAACATGCGCGCGGTGATCGCCGAGTCACGGCCGCCCGAGCGCGTTGTCGTCGTGAACCTGCAGCTCTTCCCGCTCGACGGCGACTGAGCCGCTCACGACCGCCGCGGCGGCGCCCCGAGCGTCCGCCGAGCGTCCGCCGCGGTCGGCCGCGGTCGGCCGCGCGGCGCGCGCGGCCGGTGCGATTCACACCATGGCGAACGCGCGCACCGGGAAGGTGCCGAGGGCGCGGACCTTCACCGGAACGGCGAAGAAGCGGGCCCCGGCGGCGGGGAGCGCTTCGAGCCCGGTCATGTGCTCGCAGATCGGGATGTCCGCGCCGAGCAGGACGGAGTGGACCGGCCGCGCGGGATCGGCCGTGTCATCGATGTTGTAGGTGTCGACGCCCACGAACGCGACGCCGGCGCCGGCGAGGAGCTGCGCCGCGTCCCGCGTGAGGAACGGGTGTCCCTCGAAATAGCGGTCGGTGCGCCAGTGGGCGCTCCACCCCGTGCGCACGAGGACGGCCTTTCCGGCGAGCTCGAGCCCCTCGAAGGCGTCGGCGTCGATCGCGCGCCCGGACCGGCCGCGCGCCTCGATGACCACGCTCTCCAGATCGGCCAGCGATTCGAGCGGCAGGCCGGCGAGGTCCTTGCCATCGGCATAGCGATGAAACGGGCTGTCCACGTAGGTGCCCGTGTTCGCGACCATGTCGATGCGCCCGATGTGGAATTCGACGCCTTCCGCGTAGACGCCGCGCGACTGCTCGCGCGAGAGGAAATCGCAGAGGACGGGCGCCGGCACGCCCTTGTACGTGATCATGCCGTGCTCGACGGCGTGGCTCAGATCGATGAAGAGTCGCGAGACGGGGGTGGTCACGGTCCGCTCCTTGGGAGGGTCTCCACGCGCAGGGAGCCTCCTGTCCGCCCGGCGGGGTCCCCGGGCCGCCGCCAGTTTCGCGAAAGGACGCGAGGAGATCCAGAAATCAGGCAAGGCCGGTAAGTTGACACGTGGCGACACGCACCGATAGAGTGTGACCACGGGGGCGTCGCGCACTGCCCCGGGGCTCCTCGGGCGAGCGTGATGTATTTGTGCCTCAGCGGGCGCGGGTTCGGGTGCTGTCATTGAAATGGAGCGTCGCGGGGAGACCGAGGTCGCCCGCGTGGAGAACTTGATGCCTGGGATGAGTCGAGCCATGCCGCGCCATGCTTTCATCCTGTCGGCGCTGGTCCTGTCGGGTGGTGCCACGGCGGGCTGTCGCTCGAAGGGAGGGACGCAGAACACCTCCGCCGCTCCGGAGCAGGCGGCGACGCCGGCGCCGGCGGCGCCCACGCCGAAGCCCGCGAAGGGCGCGACGATGGTCACGATCGCGCGGGAGCAGCAGGCCACCTGGGTGCGCAACTTCAACCCTCTGCTCGCCGAGGGGAACGTGCGCTTTCCGACGGTCGCCGGCATCTACGAGCCGCTGCTCGTCTACAACACGATGAGGACCGACTACACGCCGTGGCTCGCGACCCGGTATGCGTGGAGCGACGGGAACAGGAAGCTCACGTTCACGACCCGCTCCGGCGTCAAGTGGTCGGACGGAAAGCCCTTCTCGGCGAAGGACGTCTCGTTCACGTTCGCGCTGATCAAGAAGCATCCGGCGCTCGATCTCTCGGGAGTATGGAGGTTCCTCGGCGCGGTGACCGCGGAGGACGAGACCACGGTCGAGTTCATCCTGAGGCGGCCGTATGTCCCTGGGCTCAGCTACATCGGCCACCAGCCGATCGTGCCGGAGCACATCTGGAAGGACGTCGCCGACCCGGTCACGTTCGCGAACGAGAACCCCGTGGCGACAGGGCCCTTCACCGAGGTGAAGGTCTTCCAGAACCAGGTGTACGAGCTCGGCAAGAACCCGCACTACTGGCAGGAGGGCAAGCCGGCGGTCGACGGGCTGCGCTTCCCGGCGTACCCGGGCAACGATCAGGTCACCCTGGCGCTCGTCAACGGCGAGATCGACTGGGCAGGCGCGTTCGTGCCCGACATCGAGCGGGTCTTCGTCGCCAGGGATCCGGCGAACCATCATTACTGGTTCCCGCTCGTCGGCGGCACGGCCACGCTGTACCCGAACTCGACGAGGAAGCCGTTCGACGACGTGCGCGTGCGCAAGGCGATCAGCATGGCCATCGACCGGGACCAGATCGTCAAGCTCGCGGCCGACAATTACACGCACGGCGCGGACGCGACGGGGCTCGACGACTCGTACGAGCGGTTCCGGAGCGAGAAGGCGGTGGCGGCGGGCGACTGGGTGAAGCTCGACCCGCAGCGGGCGAACCAGATCCTCGACGAGGCGGGCTACCCGCGGGGCGCCGACGGGATCCGGACGAGGAACGGCAAGCCGCTGCGCTTCGAGATCAACGTGGTCAGCGGCTGGTCCGACTGGGTCCGAGCGGTGCAGATCATCACGCAGAACCTGCAGAGCATCGGTATCGACGCGTCGATGAAGACGTACGACTTCAGCGCGTTCTTCGCGGCGCTGCAGAAGGGCACGTTCGACATGTCGATGGGGTGGACCACCGTCGAGCCGACGCCGTACAACTTCTACCGCGATCTGATGAGCGCGGAGCTCGTGAGGCCGGTCGGCGAGATGTCGGCGCGCAACTGGCACCGCTTCGGCGCCAGGGAGGCCGACGGGCTCTTCCGTGCGTTCGAGTCCGCGACGGACCCTGCCGAGCAGAAGCGCATCCTGGACGCGCTGCAGATGATTTTCGTGCAGGCCGCGCCGGTGATCCCGCTCTTCAAGAACCCGTCGTGGGGCGAGTACAGCACGAAGCGGTTCACCGGCTTTCCCACCACGGAGAACCCGTACGCCAAGCTGACGCCGAACAACCCGCCGGAGTACCTGCTCGTCCTGACCGAGCTCCGGCCGAGGTGAAGGCCCCGGCCGGGCCGGGGGGCGGCGGCTCAGTTCGTGTCCTCGGCGGCGGGCCTCGGCTTCACGTCGAGGTTCACGGTCGTGACGCCGCCCTCCTCGACGTACGCGCCTTGGCCCGCGGGGGTGGCCGTGGCGGTGACCACGTAAGCCCCCGGTGCGACAGAGGGCACACGGAAATTGCCGTCTTTGTCGGTCACCGACGTGTGGCGCTCGAAGCCCTTCTTGGGGCCGCGGTTCGAGGCGATGAACAGGCGGATCCCGGCGAGGGGCTTGTCGCCGGCGGTGACGCGCCCCCGGAGCTCGCCGGTCCCCTCGCCAAAGAGGGAGATGTCGCGTTTCACTGTCATGCCCTCCTTGACCTTCACGGACACCATGGTCGCCTGGCTGCCATCGCGCAGCTCGACGCGCACCCTCCCGGCGGGCAGGTCGTCGATGCCATAGCGCCCCTCTTCATCGGCCAGCACGTTCACGAAGCCGACGGAGCGGGCGAGGAGCGTGATCTTGGCGTGGGGGATCGGCGAGCCGTCCTCCCGGCGCGCCACGCCGTGGAGGCTCCCGCCGGGGGACATGACCACCTTCACCGGCTCTACCTTGCCGCAGTCGGAGATGTTCAAGGCCAGCGTGGTCACCGCGTGGCTCCCGTCGTAGGCGCGCACCTGGACGTCCCCCGTGGGCACATGCTCGAGCCGGAAGGTGCCGTCGTCCTCGGTCTTCGTCTGCTGCACGTCGGCCGAGGATTGGAGGGCCTGCTCGCTCAGGGAGCCGGTGCCGAGTCGCGACTCGGCGTCGACGAACACGCCCGGCAGCGGCGTGCCCTGCGAGTCCTCCACCCTCCCCGAGAGGGCGCACCCACGGGAGAGCGCGAGCTCCACCGTGCCCGTCTGGCCGCGCTCGACGGTGAGCGCTTCGGAGAACGTCGGCGCGTGCTCCTCGGCCGTGGCCTTGAGGATCACGTTCCAGTCGGGGATCTGGTCGATGCGGAAGGTCCCATCGGGGCTCTCGAACGTCTGTGAGTACATCGCCGGCGGCGCCGGCGCGTCATCGGGAACGGCGGAGAGGACATCGATGGTGAAGCGGCGCACCGGCTCCTTGCGCTCGTCGACGACGCGCCCGGTGATGACGCCGCTCTGCGACAGCACGAGACTCACGGTGTCGCCGCTGTGCGCGATCGTGCTGTTCGGGCCGTAGCCGGCCAGAGCGACCTTGAGCTGGTATGTCCCCGCCGGCAAGCTGAGCTCGAAGCGCCCGCGCTCATCGCTCGTCACGGCGCGCGCGGTCGAGGGGATGTTGCCGGCGACCTCGAAGGTCGTGGCGACGACGGCCGCGCCCGCGAGCGTGTTGCCGTTCGTGTCGTAGACGTCGCCGACGATCCGCGGGCTTTCGGCCTCGCGCGGCCGGGACGGCGTGGGGGCCTTCAAGAGGGCCCGGTTCCGGTAGGTGGACGGTCGCCTGCGCGTCTCGCCTTCGGCCTCCTCGCTGCTTGCGGAGAGGGTCTCTTCGGCCCTGGGGCGGGCGAGCAGCAGCACCGTGGCCGCGATGGCGAGGGCGAGCAGGGCGAGCAGGAGGAGCCTGCCAGAGGATCGGTGAACGAGGCTTGTTCGTGAGCTGTGCTGTTGCATCGTCGTGTCTCCAGGTGGCGTACCCCGGCGACCGCGCGGTCGTGCGGTAGACGCCTGGCACAAAAAGGGAGAGCCGCCGGCGAAAGCCGGCGACTCCCTTCCCGCCAGAGACCGGCGCGCGCTGCCGCCGGTCACCGGAGCTCCCGTGTGCACTCCGGGAGCTCCGGACGGCCGCCGATCTGCGGCGTTCCGGATCGTGCGTCGAGGATCAGCCCTCGGTCACCGTCCCGTCGCTGTCCGCGTGCTCGCCCTCCTCGTCCTCCTCGTCCTCCTCGTCCTCCTCGCGGTCGTTCTCCTTGGCCTCGAACCAGCAACTGTAGTCGATGTAGTCGAGATCCTTGAAGCTGCACGCGCCGTACAGGTTGCCTTCAAAGTCTGAGCCTCCCGCAAACACCTTGACTGTCCGGACCTTGTTCTTGAAGAGGAGCTTGCTCTTCTTGTTGCGATCGTTGGCGACGAAGGTCGGCTTCTCGTCGATCTTCTTGCAGTCGTAGTTACCGGACGTCAACTTCTGCAACAGGTAGAAGTTGGCGGACTCCCGCACATCCCCCTTGAACTTCACCCTGCATGCGCTCGCACAGAATTCGATCGGGTAACCGAGGTATTCCCCCGCATCGTCATCCTTGAAGAAGGGATCGTCGCACCTCAGCTCGTTGGCGTCGCTGATATCGTCGTACCCGGTATCGATCTTGACGTCGAACCTTTGAATATTCGCCGCCATCGCGCTGGCGGAGAGCGTCACGGCAACGAGGACGAAAGACGGAAGAAGCATCTTCTGCATGGAACCCCTCCAATCATGATCACAGATACACGATCTCACGCCGGGACAGCTCGCCCGGCGCACAGCTCCGCATCGACCTGTGGTTCGGCGACGTCGGTCGCCAGCTCACCTGCCACTTGCGGGCCCGAAGGCGGTCACGCGCTCCGTCGAGCTCTGCGTGACAGCGAGCGGTAAGCTATTCCACGACTGCGCCGGTGCAAGCGCTTTTTCAGTTGGTGGTTTTGTTTCAGGGTAGTCGCGCTGGACGATAACTGTTTGTTCCAGCGTCGCCAGCTTGCGGGAACACGGGGTTTGTCCTCGCACCATCGCGCCTGTCTGGATCTGTCACCGATGCCCCGGCGGTGCTCCGGACGCGAGATGTCGACCGTCTCTGGTCCCGCAGAGGGCGTTCGAGCCGAACGTCAGCCGCCGTGTGCGAGCGGCGGATCTGCGGCGAAGGCTGCCAGTACGAACGCGCTCGTCCCGGGTGGTTTTCCGTGGAGGAGGCTCGGGAGCCCATGACGGCGAGGCCCCGGCGGGCCGTTCGCCCCGGATGGCGAGCCGCGGCGTCCCGAGCGGCGCGACGGGCTCGACGGAACGCCGCCGGCGCTGGGATCCCCGCCGGAGGGCGCCTGAGCGCTACAGCCGCGTGATCACGAGCCCGTCGTTCTGCACCGAGATGCGGGCGGGCTTGCCTCGGTGCTCGTCGGGGATCTCGTCGGCCATGAGGTAGCGGCCGGCGATGGAGACGAACTCCGCCTCGAGGCTCATGCAGAAGATGCTCGCGTCCGCGTTGTTGTGGGCGCCGGCCATGGCGCGGCCGCGGAGCGGCGCGTAGACGTGGATGTTGTCGTTGGCGATGAGCTCCGCGCCCGAGCTGACCGGCGAGAGGACCACGAGGTCGCCGTGAGGGACGTAGATGACCTGCCCGCTGCGCACCGGCTGCCGCAGTGTGAGGCCCGCGGGCGGCGGCTCGCCGGCCGCGTCCGGCGCCGGCGCGGCGTCCCTCGAGCGCCGGGCGGGCCCGGCCGCGCCGCGGTCCGCGGCCGCCCCTGCCGCCCCGCGGTCCGCCCCCGCAGGTCCTACCGCCACGGGCCCCGGCGTGGGGGTGTTTCCCTCGGCCGGCGAGTCCTTTCGCGGCGAGCGGGTGAGCGGCGTCCGCAGCACGCCGAGGCCGGCGGCGACGGCCCGCTCGCGCTGGGCGTCCGTCGGGTTGCGCACGGCGATGGGCACGAGGTTGTGCTTGCGCAGCAGCCCGGCGAGCGCGCCGAGGTCGACGGGCTCGTCGCCGAGGGCGTCGAGATCGAGCAGGATCGGCAGGTGCAGGAAGAAGTGCGGCATCTGCGAGATGTGGCCTTCGAGCTGACGCTCGATGGCCGAGACATCCGCCGTCCGCAGACAGAGCATCGTCATCGCGGGCATCGTGCCCTTGAGCGCAAATGCCTGCTGCTCCTGCCGCTTCTCCCCTCGCCTGCCCGACACCATCGCTGTCCTCGCTCGCAAAAAGGTGCTTCCGCCGCGGCACTGTACCCCGGATCCGTCAGCGCGCGCCGGAAAAACCGGCGGGCTCTCCGGCCGTCAGTCGGGCGTCACGGCCGGCGGGCCGCCGGTTGGCTGGTCGCCGGTTGGCCGGTCGCCGGTTGGCTGGTCGCCGGTTGGCTGGTCGCCGCGGACGATGCTAACGGTGGTTTGCCCATGCCCACCGCGCGCCGCGCCTCCGTACGGCGGCTCGACCCTCATCTCGGCTCGTCAGCCTCCTCGTCCTCGTCCTCCTCCTCCCCGCGCACGGGGGATCCGCCCGTCGACGCGCTCGATCGCCACTTCGCCCTGGAGATACCCCGGGTGTTCTCCGAGGCGGAGCGCGCGGCGCTCGTCGCGGGGGTCCAGGCCGCCCGCGATGAGTGGACTGCCGACTTCGGCGGCGAGCAGTTCTCGCTGGGGCGCGCCTTCTACACGCACCTGGAGCAGGGGCGCTCCCGGCTGTACTTCGCCGACGCGGCCGCCTCCGACGCCCGCGTCGAGCGCCGCCTCCCCGGGCTCCAGCGCCGGATGCGCGAGCTCGTCGCGGCGCTCACGGGCGGGCTCGCGCAGCCCCGGCGCGGCTTCTGCGGGCCCGGGGTGCACATCTTCCCCGCGGGGGAGAAGGTCGCGCGCGAGGGCGGCGTCATCCACTTCGACACGGAGGGGCTCTCCGACTACCACCTTTCCCGGCGGCTCCGCGCGATCACCGTCGTCGTGATGCTGGATCTCCCCGACGCGGACGGCGGGCTCAAGCTGTGGGACGTCCTCTACGACGGGCGGGACGACCCGGGCGACGAGGCGCTCTCCGCGCGGAGCCTCATCGCCGGCTACAGCCCCGGCGGCGCGCTCGTCATCGACAGCTATCGCCTGCACCAGATACAGCCATTTCCCGGCGACCGAGACCGCATCTCCGCGACGGTGCATGCCGCAGAGATCGACCGCGGCCGGTGGGAAACGTGGTTTTGAGGCGCCGCTCCAGCGCGATGTATAAATCTATATAAAAAGCAAGACACCAGGATAAGATCCTCCGTCCTCTGCCCCCTTCGCGTCCTTGGCGTTCTTGGCGTCCCTGGCGGCTTTCTTATCCGCCAGGCGCGGGCGAGCGCCGCTCTGCTCTATACGATCTTGCGCAGGTAGTGGAACTTGGGATCGGTCAGATCCTCGGCGGTGAGCGCCCAGCCCTCGTCGCGCGGGATCAGGTAGATGACGTCCGACTTGACGCTGGCGAAGCTCACGTGCCCGAGGTTCTGGAGGATGTGGCCGAACACGTCGCGGCGCCAGAGGCGGTCCTTGGGGACGTCGCAGATGGTGCGGATCATCCGATCGGTGGGCGAGCCGTGGAGCAGGAGGAACGCCATCGTGAAGGTCAGGTAGCGCGGCTGCCCGCGGTACGGATCCGCCGTCCCCGACGGCCCCTTGCGCGCCCCCTCCTCGGTGATCATGCCGCGGGCCCACATGCCGTAGTCGTTGAGCGCGCGGGAGTCGTCGTCGAAATAGTCCCAGCACCCCTTCTCGAGGACTGGCAGGTTGGACAGCAGCGCCACCTGCGCGCGGCGGTACTGGTGCCACTTCTGGTTCAGGCTCATCGTCTCGCAATGGCCCTGGATGGACTCGTGCAGCGTGCGCTGCAGGGCGCTCCCGGGGTCCAGGCGCGCGCACACCTCCATCGCGAAGATCGAGTGCTCCACGCCTAGCCTCCGTACCCGCCCGAGGCCCGGTTCCACGAGCCGCTCCGGCTGAGCGCCGCCCCGAGGATCGCGCCGGTGCCGAGCGCCACGACGACGGGCACCGTCCCGAAGCCGGTCGGGCTCGGCGGCGTCGCGCCTGCGGCGCTGCTGGTCGAGAACGGCGTCGCGCGCGCCGCCGGCGCATAGCTCTTGCCCGGCCGCCGCACGGCGGGCTCGACCGGCGCCTGCTTGAGCGGGGGCGGCCCCCACGGATAGTCCACCCAGAACCAGCCGTGCGACCTCGCGCTGCTACCGTAGTAGTACGGAGGCCAGTCCTCGGTGGCGTCCGCGGGCCTCGCCTCCGTGAGATCAGGCGCGAAGGCGCTCGCGGCCATCATGCCCACGCGGAGCTGACGCATCCGGTAGGCCACGAGATCGTCGTTGAGATCGTCGGACTCGGTCGTATCCGCCTCCGTGGGCACGACGTACAGCACATGTCGGACCCCGCGGTCCCAGAGCGCGTCGGCGGACGGCAGCCGCGCGACATGCCGGTTGTCGAACTGCGTCGCGTCGTCCGAATACGGCGAGAGCCGCTGGCGATCGAGGACGAACATGGTCGCGCGCGGGCCGGGGTGCGGGCGGGCGAAGAGCGGCTGATAGTACGCCGCCGCGGCGAGCGTCTGGTGCGCCTTGACGACGCCGCGTGGGTGCGGCCAGTTGTCGAAGGTGAACACCGGATCGAACGCCTCCGCCGCGCCGGCGGCGAAGGCCACCGACTCGGGGCCGTCCAGATCCACGATGACCGCGATGTCCCGGCGCAGGCCGCTGGCCGTCCGGGCGGCGAGGAGCAGCGACGCGAGCGCCTTGCCGCTCCGGTAGGCGCGCTCCATCGCCGCCGTGAAGATCGGCCGGAGCACGTTGCCGAGCGGCGTGATCGGCGCCGGATCCCCCTGGGCGACGAGCGTGGGCACGGCGGAGGGCGACTCGAACAGCGCGGGAACGTAGTAGGCGCGCAAGGCCTCGTCTCCGGGCCTGAGGTCCGTCGCCATCCTCGCGATCGCCGCCTGGTCGAACGGCTTCCTCGACTCGCCGTCGAACGTGACGCTCTCCTGCGCGGCGCCGAAGCTCCAGCCGAAGGTCCGCTGCATGTCGAGCGCCCGCTTCCTCTGGACCTCGTGCTCGTCGTCGGAGCACCCGTCGGCGGCCACGGCGATCGCCGCCGCGAACCCGGCGAGCCCGACCGCGCCGAGCGCGACCATGATGGCGCTCCGCCGCGAGGCGTCCTTCGGCGCCTCGGTGAGGCCCTTGTGCCACCAGCGCGCGCCGACGATCCCCGGCTTGTCGAGCACCTCGGCCCGCTCGAACGGCTCGTCCAGCCGGCTCACGCGGCGGCCTCCCCGGCGTCGCGCGGCGCGCCCGCGTCAGCCGCCCGCGCGGCGGCCCCCGGCGCCCGGCCGTGGTCGCGCCGAAGCGCCTCGATGAGCTCCGGGGTGAACGTGCCGTCGATGCGCACCGAGTACCTGAAGAACGGATCCGCCTCGACACCGTGGTAATCGTGATCGTTGAACCAGTAAGCCCGGCCGGCGACAGGCGTCCTCCGCCGCGCCCGCTCGTCCCACAGGAACAGGCGCTTGTTGCCCGCGGGACAGAGGGTGATGAAGTGTTCGGGCTCGCGCTCGACGCTCCGCCCCTCCCCTGCCACGCCGTCCCCGTCGCGGTGCACCGTGCCGTGATCGTTCGCCTCGAGACCCATGATGTTGCAGCGCCCGATCGACGAGAACGGCAAGCGCTTCACGTAGTCGATCGTCTTCGGGAAGAACGACCGCGCGAGGCGGGTGAAGTCCTTGCCTTCGCTCCGGCTCTTGTCGCTCCAGAGGCGGTTCGGGATCAGCTCGACATAGACCTTCCAGGGGAAGTAGACCCCATGGCGGAACTTGAGCCAGAGCATCTGCCGCCGCGAGAGCGGGATGTCGCGCTCCTCGCCGAACTCGAGGGCGTCGCGCGCCGAGCGGTCGATGGCCGAGGGGTCGTCCGAGAGGCGCTGGAACGTGGCGAACTCCTCGTCCTTGAGGCCGCGGATCACCTCGCCGTAGTCCCCGAGCGCCTCGCCGAGGCGCGACGGCGGCATGATGCCCATCGTGCGGTGGCTGCCGCCTGTGTAATCGATCGGCACCTGCGTGAGCCCGAGGCAGATCTCCTCGTGGATCTCGCCGAGCGGGGCGAGATCGAGGTACGGCTCGAGGTCGATATAGGGCCGCGCAAAGATGCCCTGGATGCCCTGAGTGCCGGAGTCGCAAGGAGGTTCGACCATGGTCCGTCGCGGAGGCCGGGCCGTCGCCGGCCGGTGGACCTACCCATATCACAAAGGGCGGGCCGCCCCGCAAACCCGCGAGCCGGAAAGCGCCTCGCGCGGGCCTTTCGCGGCGCGCGCTGGGGCTTGTGACGGCGCTGCGCGTTCTGTAGCGTGCGTCCCATGGATCTGTCCTACGTCATGGGGTTCGGGCTGGGCACGACGCTCGCTCTGCTCGCCCTCCTGCGCATCGGGCAGAGGATCTTCTCGCCGGCGCACACGGTCGCCCGCGATCTCACGGAGAGCAACGTCGCGCGCCGGCTGCTCACGGTGGGCCAGGTCCTCGCGGTGTTCCTCGTCGCCGCGAACGCCGTCAAGAACTGCCTCGACGGGTCGGGCTTCGCGCGCGATCTGCTCTGGGTGAGCGCGTTCGCGGTCGTGGGCCTGCTCCTCGTGATCGCGACCGGCCAGCTCGGGATCCGGCTCCTGCTCAAGGCGCGGCTCCCGGCCGAGATCGAGCGCGGCAACGCGGCCGCGGGGCTCGCGGCGGGCGCGCACTACGTGGCGACCGGGCTCATCACCTCGCGCGCGATCGCGGGCAAGGATCTCGGCGATCTCGCGATCTCTCTCGGCTTCTTCCTGCTCGCGCAGATCACGCTGCACGTGTTCATCACGCTCTTCCGGGCGCTCACCACCTACGACGACGCCGAGCAGATCCAGGGCGAGAACCTCGCCGCAGCGCTGAGCTACGCCGGCGTCTCGATCGCCGTGGCGATCATCATCGCTCGGGCGCTCGAGGGCGACTTCGAGGGTCTCTTCGTCTCGCTGAAGGGCTATGGCGGCGTGCTGCTCTATCTGTTCGCGCTCTACCCTGTCCGGCAGCTCCTCGTGCAGAGCCTGCTGCTCGGCGCGCCGCTCGCGCTGCGCGGCGGCCGCCTCGACGCGGGCATCGCGGCCGACCGCAACGAGGGCATGGGCGCCCTCGAGGCGGCGACTTACCTCGCGACCTCGATCGCCATCGCGCGCCTCCTATGAGCGACGCTGTCCGGGCCTACGACGCCTTCGCCGCGAGGATCGTCGAGACGGGCCTCATCACCGACCCCTGGATCGACGGCGCGCCGCGCTTCCGCGAGGAGCCGGTGCTCGTCACGGCGGCGGAGCAGCGCGCCCTGTACCGGGCCGCCGAGGAGGTCGCGGCGGTGTACAACGAGCTGTGCCTGCTCGTCGCGGACGAGCCGTCGCTGCTCGACGACTTCTTCTGTCTGACGCCCTGCCAGAAGGCGATGTGGCTCTCGTCGCAGCCGCTGTGGCACGGCGTCGCGCGCGCCGACGTCTTCCTGACCGACGAGGGCCCCGCGATCGCCGAGCTGAACTGCGACACGCCGACGGGCGAGGCGGAGGCGGTCGTGCTGAGCGCGCTCGCGGCGGCGGACCACCCGGGCGCGCTCGACCCCAACCGCGAGCTCGGCGCCCGGTTCTGCGCGATGGTGGACGAGGTCGCCCGCGCGCTCCTCGGCGAGGCCGCGACGCGGCGCCTCGGCTTCGTCTATCCCACGGAGTTCACCGAGGATCTCTCGGTGATCCGCCTTTACCGGCGCTGGCTCGAGGAGCGCGGTTACGCGGTGTTCCTCGGCTCGCCGTACAACCTCGGTCACGACGATCGGGGCCTGTCCCTGTTCGACGTCCCGTTCTCGATCCTGCTCCGCCATTACAAGACGGACTGGTGGGGGGAGCGCTCGAGCGTGTGGACCGACGAGCAGATCCCCGACGCCGAGCCGCTCGCCGGCCCGCTCGGCGCCGTGCTCTCGGCGGCGGCCGACGGGCGCGCCGCGATCTTGAACCCACTCGGCGCGGTGCTGCCGCAGAACAAGCGATCGATGGCGTTCATGTGGGAGCACCTCCACCGCTTCTCGCCGCAGGCGCAGTCGGTGATCCAGCGCCACGTGCCGGTGACGTCGCGGCTGGAGACGGTGCACCCCGAGCTGCTCCGCGCGCAGCGCGAGGACTGGGTCCTGAAGAGCGACTACGGCGCCGAGGGGGAAGAGGTGATCCTCGGGCGCCACACGTCCGACGACGTGTGGCGCGCTTCTCTGGCCAAGGCCCGCGAGGGCCGGTGGATCGCGCAGCGGTACTTCGCGGCCCTGGAAAACGAGCGGCGGGAGTCGGTCAATTACGGCATTTACCTCATCGCCGGCGAGGCGTGCGGCATCTACGCGCGCGTCCAGGCCGGCATGACGGACGCGACCGCGCTGAGCGCACCGGCGCTCGTCGTGGGCCAAAGCGTGGCCGGACCCAACCTGGGATAGCGGGATAGCCGACCCCGGGATAGCCAACCCAGGTTGGCGATGACCCGACCCAGGTTGGCGATGACCCGACCCAGGTTGGCGATGATGACCCGACCCAGGTTGGCGATGATGATGATGATGACCCGACCCAGGTTGGCGATGACCCGACCCAGGTTGGCGATGACCCGACCCAGGTTGCGGCATGGAGTGCGGCAGGATCGTGTCCTTCGAGAACGTCGATACCAGCAGCTCGGGCGCGCTCGACTTCAGGCCGACGAGCGGGATGGCTCGCCGTCGCTGCTCAGAAAATCGCGCTCTTCCGCACACCTGCGTCGGTCGAGCGTTGTCGCGGGGGCGCTCCGCCCGTGCTCCGCGGCGCCTCGGACGCGCGGACGGGGCGCGCCGCGGCGGGTCGCGGCGCAGGCTCCACCGGCGTCGCGGCGAGCCGCGGCGCTGTCAGGGGCGCCGCCGTCGCGAGCGGCGCTGCCGTGGGTCCGGCCGTCGGGACCGTCGAGCGCACGCTCGCCTGGGGCGCCCTCGGCGTCTGCGCCGTGGGAGCGTGGCGGACCACCGCGCGCGCCTCGTCGCCAAACGCCCGCAGCGCCGCGGAGGTGCCCTCTGGCCGCTGCCGGGGCAGCGCGGCCGCGAGCGCCATCCCCAGCCCGAGCGCCACGAAGAGGCCAGCCGCCGCGATGTGCACCTTGGTCCGCCGCGGCGGCGCAGCGAGCGTCGACGCAGCAAGCGCCAGCGTGCCAGGCGCGTCCGGCGCCCCGACCGCGGCCACGAAGGAGGCGATCATCGGCTTGATGGACGGGAATCGCTCTGCAGGATCCAGGGCGAAGGCGCGCGCGAACCAGCTCTCCAGCTCCGGCGGCGCCCCCGGGGACAGCGTCGACAGCGGGGGTCGCCCGCTGGAGAGGACGGAGGCGAGCACATCGGCGATGTTGCGGCCGGCGAAGGGCTGCTGACCGGTGAGCGCCACGTGCGCGACCACCGCGAGGGCCCACATGTCGAGCTGCGGATCCGCGTGCCCGTCGCACGTGTGCTCGGGGCTGAGGTAGGCCGGCGTGCCCAGCACCACGCCCTCGGCGGTCTGGCGGGGGAAGTCGGCCGCCAGATCCTGGCGGATCCACTTGGCGATCCCGAAGTCGGCGACCTTGGCCCGCAGGCGGCCGTCGCGTCCGTCGCGGAGCAGGATGTTCGATGGCTTGATGTCGCGATGCACGATCCCGAGGCCGTGCGCCACCGAGAGGGCCTCTCCGATCTGGCAGAGGAGCGCAGCGAGCTCGACCGCCGGCACCGGCCCTCGCTCCTGGATCAGCTGCCGGAGGGACCGGCCGCGCACGTACTCCATGACGAGGTACGGGCCTGTCTCAGGATCCTCGCCGGCGTCGTGCACGGTGACGATGAGGTCGGTCTTCCGCCCCAGCTGCGCCGCGACCTGCGCCTCGAAGCGGAAGCGCTCCATGAAGTCGATGGCCAGGTTCTGGCGAGGAAGCACGAGGAATTTGAGCGCGACATCGAAACGCCGGACACGGTCGTGTGCGCGCCAGACCTCGCCCATGGCGCCGTGGCCGAGCGGATGCACGAGCCTGTACCGTCCGGCGACGATGCGGTCTGGCAGGAGCGCCGCTCGAGTCTCGTCCTGTCCGGCGCCGCGCGGAGCGGCGGGACGCAGCTGCGACGACGGCACCGCCTGCTCGCTGAGCGTGGCAGCGTCGCGCGCGACGTTCTTCGCCGGGGCATCGGGCTGTTGACCCGGAGCGGGCGGCTGCAGCACGCCCGTGACCTTCGTACCGCCCCCGTGTCCCAGACCGGTGAGTGTACCCAAAGAGGGACGACCTGAGGCGAGAGGCCGGGACATGTCCGCAGCGTATCGCGAACGCGGTGGCCTTTGAATCGCGAACACCCGGGATCGGTCGCGCATGGATGCCTGCAAACCCACACGTACAGCGTCGCGAGGTGCACCTTTGCAGCACGCGCCGATGGCTGGCGCTCACGGCCCGGTGAGGGGCGTCGCGCGCTGCGCCGAAGACGCGGTGCCCCTCATGTGCCCCGGTCCTCCGCGGATGTGGGGAAGCCGCGCGCGCCAGCGGGTGATGCGCCGTTGACGACATGTGCGCGAGCGGCATGCGAAAGCCGGTCGACGGCGGACTGACCAGCGGCCATGGCGCCGGCGCTCGCGGCGTCACTCTCCGCTGCGGAGATCGCCGAGCCTCCGCGGCGCGAAGCGGATATCCTCGAAGACCGCCGTACATTCATCGCCCGTCGGCGACTGCGCCGAGAAGCCGACAGCGGCGTCCCCGGCGCTGTCGAAGGCGAAATAGCGGATGAGCCGCCACGCCGTCCCGTCGACGGAGGCGTGAAACGCGTAGGCTCGACCGAGCCGCGCCACGCGCAACCAGACGTGGTCGCTGCCGACGGCGAACGCGTTGCAGTCGTCCGACAGGCCGCGTGTGACGACGGAGACGATCGTCGGCTCACGCTGCGGCGAGAGCTCGAAGCAGAGCTTGGCCCACGCGCGCTCGTGCGCCCAGAGGAGCAGCACGCCGGCATCGTAGACCGCCGAGAAGCCGACGGTCACCCGCGCGCTGACGATGAAGTCCCCCTGCGGGGTGCCGAGCAAGCGCGGCGCGGTCAGCGCCTCGGCCGTGCCTTCCGGATCGATGAACAGGTCGGTCTTGCTGCCTGCCGTGATCGTCAGGCTCGATCCGTCCCCGGCGCTCCAGCTCTTCGGCGGCGGCTCCCAGAGGAGCGACATCGGCAAAGGCGCGAGATGGATGGGCTCACCTGCTTCCTTTCTCTCTTCTTGCATTGAGCAGATGTTACCAGGATCTGCGTCCGCCTCGCTGCTAAGTTGCGGCTGCACGTCAGCGGCGAGACCTGACAGGTCATGGCGCAGCGCAACCCGACCCAAGTTCGCCGGTGGTGCAATCCGACCCAGGTTGCAATCCGACCCAGGTTGGGGAGGCGACCCGACCCAGGTTGGGGGCAACCCGACCCAGGTTGGGGGCACCCCGAACCTGGGTCGGGTTGCTGGTTGCTGCCTGGATGCGTCGCTGGCTCGCTCAACCCAGGTCAGCTGAGATCGACCTGGGTGCGTCGCTGGCTCGCTCAACCCGGGTCAGCTGAGATCGGCGGCGGTGCTGGGCACGCCAGGCGGCGGGGGTGACGCCGTGGTGGCGCCGGAACAGCCGCACGAAGTGGCTCGGGTCGGCATAGCCGACGCGCTCGGAGATCACGTCGACATACTCGTCGGTCGCGAGGAGCCTGCGCCGCGCCTCGGCCAGACGTCCCTCCACGATCCACGCGACCACCGTGCGCCCCGTGGCCTGCTTGACCGCGGTCGTGACGTGGGCCGGCGTCCGGCGCACCGCCGCCGCGACCTCCTTCAAGGAGAGCGGCCCGAGGCACCGGGCCTCGATCACGGCCAGAGCCTCGGCCACGATCGAAGGACGCGGCGTCGGGGCGGCCCGGGCAGTGCCGCTCGCGCGCACGACCTCCGCGAGCACCAGGGCGAGCAGGCTCTCGGCGACGACCGGCAGCGCGCCCGCAGCTTGCTGCTCGCGCTCGAGCTCCCGGAGCAGATCGAGCACGTACGCCTGTCGCGCTCCCGGCAGTTCGACCACAGGAGATGCCCCGTGGCGCACGCGGTCGAGCGGAGCGAGCAGGTCGCCGTAGCGCGCCGGGTCGAGACACGTCCGGCAGAAGCCGATCCCCCACACATCCGGGCGGCTCGCGGACAGGACGCGGTGCGCGTCGCCTGCGGGAATCAGGTGGAGATGTCCGGCCCGCAGCTCGAATTCGCCGCGATGCTCGACCCGCATACGGCCTCCGACGTGCAGGGCGAGGGCGACGTAGGTGTGGACCGCCGGGCTCCGCATCGGTCGCATGATGTCGCCGGAGCCCGCATGCCGCATGAAACGGATCGGCATGGGGCCGAGATCGTCGTGGCTCATCGGCGGAGCGTACCACCTCTTCGTGGGCCTGGCTGCGCGAGTGGCGCGGCGACCGAAACGAGGCCAAGGCCATCGAAAAGGCGGCCAAGGACGTCGCCAGCTCGTATCCCCGTGATCCCGGAGCCGGCCGCACGCTCACGTCAGCCGCCCTCCGGGAGGGGGATGAACTCGGCGTCATCGCCGGGGATCTTGGGGAAACGGCCCTCGCGCCAGTCGGCCTTCGCTCGCTCGATGCGCTCCTTGGAGCTCGCCACGAAATTCCAGTAGATGTGGCGCGGTCCGTCGAGCGGGGCGCCGCCGATGAGCATGAGGTTCGTCTTGCCGATGGCCTGCACGGCGACGTGCGCGCGCGGACGAATCACGATCATCGCGCCCTCGCCGAAGCGCTTGCCGTCGCAGTCGATGGCCCCGTCAATCACGTAGATGGCGCGCTCCTCGTGCTCGTCGTCGATCGGCAGCGTCGCGCTGGCGTCGAGCTGCGCATGCACGTAGAGCGTCGGCGACAGGACCCCTGTGGGCGCCTCCGCGCCGTACGCGGTCCCGGCGATGACGTGCAGCTCCGCGCCGTGGCGGCTCACGACGGGCATCGTCAGGCGCGGGTGATGCTCGAAGCGCGGCTCGATCTCCTCGTCACGCTGCGGGAGCGCGACCCACGTCTGGATCCCGTGCATCCGTGCGCCGCGCGCCCGCACCTCGGGCGCCGTCCGCTCCGAGTGGACCACGCCGCGCCCCGCGACCATCCAGTTCACGTCGCCCGGCCGGATCGGCTGCTCCGAGCCGACGCTGTCGCGATGCACGAACTCCCCGTCAAGGAGATAGGTGATGGTCGCGAGCGCGATGTGCGGGTGCGGTCGAACGTCGATCCCCTGCCCCGGTCCGAACTCGACCGGCCCCATGTGATCGAAGAAGAGAAACGGCCCGACCTGCCTTCGCTGCGTCGATGGGAGCGTGCGTCGCACCGCGAAGCCGCCCAGATCCCGCGGTCGCGACTCGATCACGAGCTCGATGACCGAGCTGTCTGCGTACAGGCACTCCGGCTCCTTGTCGGGATATCGGCTCATCGAGATCTCCTGGTTCTCACGGCTCCCCCGGATCGACGCTGGCTCCAAAGGAGCCCTCAAGGTGTGCGGTCTCGAGCACCACGTCCGCCGTGGTCATCAGCTCGTGGATCAGGCAGCGAGCGATCACGGCGTGGAGCCGCGACCGAGCGGCCTCCGTCAGCGGGCCGTGAGACGCGAGGCGGATCTTGAGCACAGACTTCCCACGGCGCTCCTCGTTATCGTCGCGCTCGACGTGGGCCTCGACGCGCTCAAGCGCGATCCCCTTCTGCTCCGCGTACAACGTCGCCGTCAGCGTCTTGCATGCGGCGAGCGCCGCGTCGAAGTAGTCGTGCGGTCCCAGCCCAAAGTCGCGCCCCCCGGCCGCCTCCGGGACGTCGGCGCAAAAGATGTGCCCGCGCACATGAAGGTACTGGACGAGCTCGCCTGGACTCTCTGCCTCGCAGTGGATCGTCATCGGAATCTCCGCTCCACCGCGTACGGCCGCGTGCGGTTGGTTCGAGAGCCGACCGGCTGCCGCGCCGTCGTGGGAGAGCCTTGCTGTCCGCCCGTAGCCCCAGGAACATGCTCCGTTTTATCTGGAAAAGCAATGGCTGTAGTCGAAGATCAAAGATCAACGGACCCGGGTTGACAAAGATCAACGGACCCGGGTTGAAGATCAACGGACCCGGGTTGGCCGGTCGGGTTGACCGGTCGCCCGGTTAATCGATCGCCGAATCGACGAACCCGGGCTGCCCCATCAAGCCACGTCCGTCATCCGGTACGGAACAATTCTATCTGGCCCATTCGGCCCGACAGCGCCTCCGACGGCCTTACCTTCGCGCCGCTTCATGCGCTCCCGGCGCAGCATGACGGATGCGCATTCATTCTCGCATCCTGCCTCAAGGATGCGCCACTCGCTCCGCCGCATCCAACCGCACATTCCCCTCCAACGACGCGTCGAAGCCGTGGTCTGCTCCCGTCCGCCTCGCTGTCGCGCTCCCGTGGGCCGCTCTACACTGCGAGCGCCACATCCGTCACGCTGGCGCCATGAAACGTGCGCATCCACCACGTCCCCGCCGGGAAAAGGACGCTGCGCACGCCGGCGCACCATCGTCCGAGCGCGGCGCGGTACGACGCGCGAAACGCTCGCACAGCGGCCGCGGCGGTTCGCCATGCCTCACCCTGCTCACGGCCGACGGCGAATGTTGGATTGCGCTCGCGTAGTCCCTCGGAGCTCTTCGCTCGGTCGTAAGGGGAGACCTTGCTGACCCGCTCGGCACCCAAGACGCGGAGCCCTCGGCGCTCCACCTCCGCACGGGCCTGCGCTTCCTGACGCTCGAGCTCGGCAGCGACCTGCTGCCGAAAGCCCTCCGCGCTCTCCTGTTCGATGCCTGGCGGCAGCGCCAGCGGCAGCGTCGCGTCCTCGACCCACTGCGGATTCTCCGGGTCGAGATACGCCGAGGGGCGCCTCGCGTGCAGCGCCCCACGGCCGAGCTCCCCCACGTCCACCTTGACGCCCGGCCATTCCCTCGCATGCCGGACCAGGCCAGCGGCCACTGGGTTCGCGAGCACGTAGGCCATCTTGTCCACCACCGCCGCCGGTGTCGCGAGCCGTACCACGCTCGTGGCCTCGTGGTCCCATACTGGCCCTTCCCACTTGCGCAGCACCTTCGTGCCCAGCGCGACCAGGCGATGGAAGAACTGCAGGAAGCGCGGTAGCACGCCCTGCACATCGGTCACAACGAGGTGCAGATGCGTCGACATCGCGCAAAGCGCGTGAACTTCGACGCCGAAGCGACGGGCCGAGACTGCGAGGGCATAGATCAACAGTTGGTTGATGGCCACATCGGGCCGCAACAGAAAGTGCCGCCGAAGGACCCGACGGGTCAGCAGGTACGTCGCGCCGGGAGCGATCTCACGAGGCTGGCTCATGGCCGGGGCGCAGAAACAAGCGCCGTGCCGCGAGTCAGTGGCAATCATTTCAAGGACTTGCCCCGCGCGGCGGGTGGCGGCGGCCGATTTCCGCCAGTGCCCGCCACGCTCGTCCTATGTCCCGGTGCTGCCCCAACCCGCCCTGCGGCGGCGGCGCTCTCTCGGCGGCGGCGGCGGCGCTCTCAACCTGGGGCACGTATATCCCCGACCGAGGTTGCCTCCCGACCGAGGCTGACCGAGGTTGCGCCGACCGGGACCGGGACCGGGACCGCGACCGGCGACCGGCGCCGACCGAGGTTGGGTTACGACGACGACGTTGGGTTCGCGGCGAGGTTGGGTTTGCGGGGCGAGCGTCCGAGGCGGCGCCCGTCCGAGGTGCTACCGCGCGAGCCGCTCGAGCGTCTCCTCGACCGATGGTGCGGCGAGCCCGAGCTCCGTCGACCCGTAGCGCATGAGCGCCCGGCGGTCTGGTGGGGAGAGCGGCCGTGCGCGAAGAGACTTCGCCGCCGCGACGGCGTCGGCGCCGCACGCTGCGGGTAGGCTCGAGTCGAAGCGCAGCGCCCGGTGCATCCGGAGCATCGCGAGCACGTCAAGCGACGCGCCCGCGTAGTGCGCGATCTGATCGAGCAGGAACGTCGCCAACGCTCGCGGTACGGGGACAGCGTCGGGCACGTCCGTCGCGCGGAGCTCGTAGACGACACGCTGCTTCGACGGCAAGAACGTGGTTCGGTCGAACGTCGCGTCGCACGCGAGGAAGATCTGCGACGTCGGGACCAGCACGCGTACTGCCGGCGTCACGTCCCACGCGGCGATCGTGTGATTGCTCGTTGGCCAGAAAAGGCCGACGCCTCGGACGTCGAGCCGGCGCGCGAGCCCCGCGAAGAGCGCAGAGAGCTCGTCGCACTCCGCGGTCGCCGAGGGGGCATCTGACGACGCCAGCGGAGGTTTCTGCCTCCACGCGGCCCAGATGTGCCTGGCGGTCGGGTCGCGATCCGTGATGCTCCAGCGCAACCGAAAGGGGCCACCGTCGCGCGTCATCTCGAACAGCGTCCGGACGCGCACGAAGTCGCGGACACGCGCGGCGCTGCACTCGATCCTGTGCTCCGCGCAGAAGCGCTCCGCATCGGGGCGGCGCGCCTCCGTGGCGCACGCGTCGATGCGTGCGCCGAGGCGTATGGCGAAGTCGCGCATCGGCAGCGCTTCGGGAAGCGCCTCACGCTCGGTCGAGGTGCAGGTCTCGGCGTGAGCGGGAGCAGCGGGAGCGGCGAGCGCCGCGGCGGACGCGAGCGCGAGCAGGTGACGAGTTCCGGGGGGCAAGCGGCGGTACGGCATGCCCCCCCATCGCGTGACGGCGGCGGATTGTGACCGGATGCACCTTCCGAGCCATCACGGAAGAAGCCCTCTTTCCCGCTCACGCGCCTCGTGCCATCGCGCATCGAAAGAACCGACCATCCCGCCGAAAGACCGCCTCTTACGAGGGCGGGCGTCGGAAGCTACATCCTGGCTCGATGAGGATCCCGACATGAGCGTTGAGCTGACCCGCCGCGAATGGCTCGAGACGGGCGCACCTCTCGGTCTGGCGCTCCTCGTGCTTGGATGCTCCCGCGCTTCGATCGCTGTGCCCAACCCCGTTTTTACACCAGCACAAAGGAGAGAACTCATGCCGTATGACGCCGTGATCGTGGGAGGAGGGCCCGCGGGCCTGTCCGCAGCGCTCACCCTCGGTCGAGCCCGAAAGCGGGTCCTTCTGTGCGACGCCGGTCCGCCCCGCAACGCCGCGGCGGCCCTCGTCCACGGCTTCGTCACGCGCGATGGAACGCCGCCGTCCGAATTTCGCCGCATAGCGCGTGAGCAGCTCGCGCCCTACGACTCGGTCGACGCGCGCGACGTGCGGGTCGAGGGCATCGACGGCGATGCAGGGCAGTTCGTCGTGAGGACCTCAGCGGGCTCCGTGGAAGCCCGCCGCGTGCTCCTCTGCACTGGAATGGTCGACGAGCTCCCCTCCCTTCCGGGGTACCGTGAGCTCTGGGGCCGGAGCGTCTTTCAGTGTCCGTACTGCCACGCCTGGGAGGTGCGCGGCAGCGCGTTCGGCTATCTCGTGCCCGCAGCCGAGTGGCTGGAGTGGTCGATGTTCTTGAAGGGGTGGACGGACGACGTTGTCGCCTTCACCGACGGCGCGTTCGCAATTCCCGACGAGACGCGGCGGAAGCTCGATCGGGCGCAGGTCCGCATCGAAGAGCGGCGCCTCGCCGGGCTCCGCGCGCGCCAAGGACACCTCGCGGCCGTGCAGCTCGAAGGAGGCGCAGAGGTCCCTCGAGATGTGCTCTTCGCCAGGCCACCGCAGCGACAAGGGCCGCTCGTCGGCGCGCTGGGGCTCACGCTGGATGATCAAGGATTCGTCGTCGTCGACGGCCACAAGCAGACGTCGCGGCCCGGGATCTACGCCGCAGGAGACCTGACGACGCCCGTGCAGAGCGCGATCCTGGCCGCCGCCGCCGGCGCGCAGGCAGCGGGCACGCTGAACCACGAGCTGACATTGGCGCTCGTCCTCACCTCGACACCGTCACGGTGACCGTAGGTCTATAGTCGCTCAGCGCTGCCCATCCGGGGCCCGGGCGTCAAGCCCCAGCGCGAGCGTCGACCACGGGACCGCAGGTCCCTCTCACCGTTCGGAGCCGATGATGAACACTCGAATGCGCACAATGTCGGTGATGTCAACCTTCGTCGGGCTGCTCGTGGTAGCAGGTTGCGCATCGGGCGCAGGCAGCGACCCCGAGGGCGACGATGGCAGCTCGGCCTCGCCGGGCGCGACCTCGAGCGGGGGCTCGGGCGCGGGCGGGGGAGTCACGACCGGCGGCACATCGGGAGCTGGCGCGCCTGGTTCGGGCGGATTCGACGGCTCGGGCGGAACGGGCACCGGAGGGTCGGGGGCTGACGAAACGGGCGCCGGTGGAGCGGGGGCTGGCGAAACGGGCACCGGTGGAGCGGGGGCTGGCGAAACGGGCACCGGTGGAGCGGGGGCTGGCGGCAGCAGCGGTGGCGATGCGGCGTATCCCTGCGACGGGGACGCGAGCGGCTACAACGCCGTGGTGACAAGATCGGGATCCAGCTGGGTCGCGCAGAACGGCAGCCGCAACGTCTACAGCGGTGATGACATGCGATCCGCGATCCAGGCGGCGCTCGATAGCCTCAGCTCCGGCCGTACCAGCAAGGAGAGCGTCCTGGTTCAGGGCTCGGGAACCATGAGCGCGAGCTCGCGGCTGAGCGTCCCCAGCTACACCGTGCTCAACATCTGCGGCACGATCGACGTCACCGGCAGCGGGTCCGGCGACATGGCGCCCCTCTACGCGCGCGGCCGGACCGACATCGAGATCCCGAACGTCTCGATCAGCGGCACCCCGCTCTACGCCATGTTCTTCCGCGACGTCGAGGACCTGCGCCTCGGCCACGTCGAGCTGCGCGTCTCGAGCGGCCTCGGGATCCGGATCGACAATCATGGTCGCTCGGACCGCGCCGACAAGGTGACCAACATCGACATCGACCATGTGTACGCCGAGGGGACCAGCTCACACGGCGTGGAGACCTACGGCGTCGACGGCCTCCGCATCGGCACCGTCATCGCGCGCGACACCGGGGAATGTGGTCTCCTCCTGAACGACACGGTCAACGCCGAGATCGGGACGGTCGACGCCGTGAACGCGGGCGCGGGCACCGGCTACGCGGCGTTCCGCCTCGCCAACCGCGCAGGGCGCATCGGCAGCAGCTACCCCACCAACATCCGCGTCGGCGAGGTCATCGCCCGCGGCGGCGGGCGCGGGATCTTCTGCGTGTCCGAGAGCGGGGGCTTCACGATCGACCGCATCGACGTCGCCGACACGGGCAGCAACTCGATCCTGATCGAGAACTGTCACAACGTGAACGTCGCCGCGGAATCCGGGATCGTCACCGGCGGCGGCGACATCCGGCTCGCCGCACGCGATGAGTTCGCGAACTCCTCCGACATCACGATTCAGAACCTCACGCTCACGAACACCGCCGTCAACGAAAATCCCTGCGCCACGAACAGCACCTTCAGCAATCTCATGCTGGTGAACACGCGCGCCAACACCTGCGATTAGCCCCCAACGCAGCCCGGGTCGGCCGGCCGAGCCGGGCTCGCCTGCCGGTATGCAAGCCCACACTCCCACGACGGCGCGCCGACGTCGGCGCCGGCTCCTGCTCGTCTCGCTGTCGCGTGCCCCGACCGGACTGGACCCTCCGGGGTAGCCGGCCCTCCCGATACTGGGCTACCCCCAACCTCGGTCGGATCGTGCCCTCGATGCGTAGATTGATTATTGATAGAGCATCGCCTTCCCACGAGGGCGGATCGCCACGGCCCTATCGGTCATCCAGCGCGTACGGCCCGGCTGGACTACAAGTACCTTGTACGCTCGCCGCATTGCGCCGTGATGGTTTCACTATGATGCGACCGCTTTTCGGACCGCATTCCGCGCAAAGAGCAGCGTCATCGATTATACTCCTCGCCGATCACGGGGTTTCAGCGAGGCGCGGCTCTAAAAAATTCCGCCTCAGGTGGCCTCTCGTTTCTATGTGCGTCGTGCCGGCGTACCGCGCCTGACACGCGATCGAAGAGGAGTCGACTTATGAGATTGCCTACGATGGCCATTGCCTTGTCCATGGTGAATTTGGCCAGCGCCGCCTGCAGCGGGGCTCCGGAGGGCACCGCGGGCGACGGCGGCTCGCAGAACGGCACCGGCACCGGCGCCGGCACCGGCGCCGGCACCGGCACCGGCACCGGCGGCGACTACGATGACAGCTTCGGCGCAGGAGACGTTCCGGGGCCCGGCGGTGATTCAGGTGCGACCGGCGCCAGCAGCGGCGGCTCGACGGCCGCGGGGCAGGCGTGCGCCACCGAGACGTCCCAAGCGGGATTCCAGCAAGTCTACCTTGCGTTTGCGTTCGACGTGTCGGCCAGCATGGGGTCGAACGACGTGGCCTGGCGCGATCGGTCGCTCAAGTGGGATCCCATCTCCGCCGCGACGAAGCAGTTCTTCGAGGATCCCGGGTCCACCGGGCTCAGGGCCTCGATGACGTTGTTCCCCGGCCCGGCGCGGATGTGCAATGGCGACACCTACTTGACGCCGGACGTCGCGATGACCCCGCTGCCCTCTCCGGCGTTCGGCGAGGCGATGGATTCCGTCGTGCCTCCGATCGCCCGCAGCTGGCGCATCGGCACGCCGACGGCCTTCGTGATCGAGGGCACGACCGCGTTCATCGAGGAGCAGCGTCGGCAGAACTCCGGGGAATACGCGATCGTGCTCGTGACCGACGGCTATCCGGAGCAGTGCACCGGCCCGGCGAACTCGGTCGAGGCCGTCGTCGAGCGCGTCGCGGCGGCGCGCGCCAGCGGCATCTCGACCTTCGTGATCGGGGTCGAGAATCCGCCGGTGGAGGGCGCGCCGGCGAGCCTCGAGAACCTGCGCGACATCGCGGCGGCGGGCAATACAGGAGAGGCGTTCATCATCGACACCGGCAACGCTGCGCAGACATCAGCCGCGTTCAAGGAGGCCATCAACGAGATCCGCGGCGCTGCCGTCTCGTGCACGATCCCGATCCCGCCGCCCCCCGATGGGAGGTCGTTCGACAAGCAGAAGGTCGACGTGAAATATACGAGCGCCGTGAGCAGCACCCCGACGACGCTCGTCTATGACCAGGCATGCGCGGCCGCGGGCACATGGCGCTACGACGACCCCGCGAACCCGACCGCGATCGTGCTCTGTGATGACACGTGCGCCGTGGTGCAGTCCGAGGTCGAGGTGTCTCTGGGCGTCGACTTCACCTGCGAGGACGTGCTCGAAATCCCGTTGTGATCATCGAAGTGCCTACGCGAGCGAGATCCCTCCGCGGAGGGATCTCGCTCGGGTTCACCGCGTCAGCGTGAGCTCACTCACGCTCGAGGAACTCCATCAGCCAGCTCATGGCCGGCCGCATCCTGCCGTCCGAATGCTGGATGCCGGTGTTGTCCCTCCACGTGGCGCCGACGATGTAACCCCACAAGGTGATCCCGGGGACCGAGGGGTGATTCCAGAACATCGTGAACTGTTCCTCCATCACCTTCTTCTGCTGGTTGTCGTCCGCGATGCCGATGTCGTACTCGGTGATGTACACGGGCTTGCCCAGCTTGGCCATCGCGTCGATGTAGCCCTTGACGGTGTTGGTGTTGATCTTGAACGCGTCGTGGGCCTGCGCGCCGAGGGCGTCGACCGGGGCGCCCGCGTCGATCACCGCCTTCGCGATCTTCATGAAGTTGTTGTGGTCGTTCGGGTACTCGATGTTGTTGTAGTCGTTGAGGATCAAGACCGCTTTCGGGCAGTACTCGCGAGCCCACTTGAAGGAGTTGACGATCCAGTCCCAGCCGCTGGCGCCGTCGCCGCCGATACCGTTCTTGTAGGAGGGCGTGGTGTGGGGCGGCGGCTCGTTGACGACGTCGATGTACTTCGTGTCCGGGTAACGCTCGCAGAACGTCCGCATCCAGTCTTTCACGGCCGCCTGCTGATCCGTCCCGGAGAGGTTCGCGATCCAGCCGGGTTGCTGGCTGCCCCACACGAAGACGTGGTGCTTGAAGATGATGTTGTTGTCCTTCGCGTACTTGTAGATCGCGTCGAGCTTGCTCCAGTCTCGGTTGCCGCGGGACGACTCGACCTCTCCCCACTTGCCCTCGTTCTCGGGCGTGATCTGGTTCCAGTGCTTCGCGAAGCCATCGCGCACAGCGCGGTTCGTCGTGATGTTGCCGACGAACTTCCCGGTGGGGGGCTCGTCGCCTCCGCCGGTTCCGCTGGCCGAACCACCCGACCCGGCGCCGCCTTCGCCCGAACCGCCGGTCGTCGAGGAGCCGGTCGTCCCCGGACCTCCGGTACCGCTGGTGGTCGATCCGCTGGTAGCCGCCGTCCCAGTGCTGCCGCTGCCGCTGGTGCTGGTGCTGGTGCTGGTGCTGCTCGCTCCCCCCGTACCGCCGGCGCCACCGTCGCCTCCGTCACCCCCATCGGCGCATGCAGAGAGAGTCGCGAGCCCGAGCGCGATCCACGTCGTGCCGCACAGCCATCGAGAAGAACGGTTCTTGTTCATATTGGACTTCCGCAAGTTGAGCGATTGGAGTTGGTGATTCTTGAAGAGGGAGAGCCGATGGGCAGCGGCACGAGCCGGAGCGCACACGCTCAGCGATACGCACGCCAGCAGCTCGGCACCCACAATTCCCGCCAAGCCTGGGAGTGATCATGGCACGCGCTCGAAATTGCTCGCAATTGGAGGCGTGGCGACCCGACCCGGGTTGAGCGCTCCGCGTTGCGCTTCATATTGCGGTCGCATGTTAAATTTCCACCTGAAGCCGAATATCGTGCGACCTGTGCTGGCCACCCGACCCGGCCACCCGACCCAGGTTGAGTTGGCGCCGCCGCACGTTACAGTAACACGGTAACACCGTGCCTAAAGTTGCACAACCGGACCCTGGGTCGGGTGGCTGATCGGATCGACCCGAACCAGGTTGGGGTCGCTGGCGGCACAACCGGACCCTGGGTCGGGTGGCTGATCGGATCGACCCGAACCAGGTTGGGGTCGCTGGCGCTGGCGTTCGGTACCGTCCTACACCGCCGATCCACCCGGGCGACACAACCCAGATTGGACCGACACGCCCCAGGTAGGCCGCACCACCAGCAAGCCCGTCCCCGCCCACTTGCACCGTCGAAACCGCGCGTCTAGCGTGGTCCGCGGCCATGATCGAGCTGAGCCATTCGCAGGTCGAGCATTTCATCGCCGACGGATTTGTCCGCATCGATGCGGCATTTCCTCGGAGCCTCGCCGACGAGGCCCGCGCCATCCTGTGGCGTGACACAGGCATGGCTCCAGACGACCCGAAGACCTGGACGAAGCCGGTCATTCGACTCGGGCAGTACGGCCAGCGACCGTTCGCCGACGCCGCAAACACGCCAGTGCTCCGAGCCGCGCTCGATCAGCTGGTCGGCCGCGGGCGCTGGCAGCCGCCGACCGCTCTCGGCACGTTCCCCATTCGCTTCCCGTCGCCCGACGACCCGGGCGACACGGGCTGGCACATCGACGCGAGCTTTGGCACCGAGATCCCCGACTTCATGGAGTGGCGCGTGAACGTCATGTCGCGCGGCCGCGCGCTGCTCCTGCTGTTCCTCTTCTCGGATGTCAGCGAGGCCGATGCGCCGACGCGCATCCGAGCGGGATCGCATCTCGACATCGCGAGGCAGCTGGCGCCTGCAGCCGAGCAGGGACTGACCCTGCGTGAGCTGGCCGCGAACGGCTTCGCGGAGACGGCGCAGCGACCGCAGGTGCTCGCGACGGGCGAAGCGGGGACGGTCTATCTGTGTCACCCGTTCCTGGTCCACGCAGCGCAGCCGCACCGCGGCACGCATCCGCGCTTCCTGGCCCAGCCGCCACTGCTCCCGACCGAGCCGCTGCAGCTCGAGCGCGAGCGCGGCGACTATTCACCTGTCGAGCAAGCCATCCGCCGGGCGCTCGCCGGAGTCGACCAGCGACCCGACCCAGGTTGAAGCAGCCGTAGCCCTCTGGCGAAGACGCGCAGGTTTGCCCCCTACCTGCGCAGCCTCCGCGCATAGAGGAAGCGGGCGTAGCCGATCTCCGCGGCGTTCTTGGTGAGCTCGACGTTGGCCCACGCGACGACGTCACCGAACGGACGGTCCTGGAACGGCCATCGCGTCCGCCGCGTCGAGCGCAGGTCGTCGTCGGTGGCCTGCTCGAGCGCCGCTCGCCACTGTTCCTGAAGCCCGCTGAGCCACGCGCGCACGTCGTCGGCGCTACCAGGCCACGTCACGCTCTCGCGAGCGAGAGCTCCGTCGCCGAAGGAGTGGTCGAGCACCATGGACCACCAGAAGCCGAGATGCCACGTCAGCCACGCGATGCTCGCCGGGCCGAGGTCGTATCCCTCGTGCTCCGGCCAGTCGGCGCGCCACTGGCCATCGGGGGTTTTGCGGACGTGCAATCCCTCGTCAGCAGGGCGCCACAGGCACTCTTCGGTGGCGAGCCCGTCGAGGTGGAAGCTGGTGAGCTGCCACGCTATCTCGAACTGCCGGATCAAGTAGCCACGGGCCTCGCTGGCCATGGGCGGCGTCGGGACGTCAGGGCTGTCACCTCTCATGGCCCAGAACCTAGCATGGCCGCCCGCCGCCGTGCCTCCTCGCGCGCCCGCGCGCGGGAAGCCTCCCGGCGGTCATTCCTGCCGCCGCCCCTCCGCGTGCTCCGCCAGGAGCCCGCCCAGCAGATGGAACTCCAGATAGGCCCGCGCCACGTCGGTCGCCCCGGGCAGCGCCTCCCTCGCCTCCCCCAGCGCCACCCAGCCGCCGCCCTGCTCGAACCGGAACGAGAGCGTCTCCCCCTCGGTGAGCCCGCGCTCCCGCACCCGCCGCAAGATCGACACGCCCTCCAGCCCGAACAGGAACAGATCGCGGGCGATCACCGCGTCGAGCCACCGCTTCGACAGCGCCGTGAGCGACATCTCCCACGACCCTTCGCGCAGCATCTCCGGCACCGATCCGCGGCGGATGAGCGGCGCGTTCGCCCCGTCGAGCGACACGAGCTGCGCCCGCACGATGCCGTGATGAACCCCGAGCGCCCCGAACCCCACCGACAGATCCGCGACGCGATAGCCCGCCTGCGCCGGATCCTGCGCCGCGCCCGGGCGTAGATCCCGCGTGGCCATGATCGCCTTGACCGCGCGCAGAGCGAGAGACGGGCGCAGGCAGAGCTCACGCACCTCGTCGGGCGTGAGCGCGACGACGCGGGTGACCGCGTCCTTCACGATCACCTCGAAGGGCTCGAAATCGGCCGTCACCAGGGGCTCGCCCGCGCGCATGTGCCGGTGCAGATCGAACGAGAACACGCGCCCCTTCTTGAACACCTTGAGGTGCACTCCGAACGGGGATCTGCGCCCGCTCGCCGTGGTGCCCTCGGCCAGCAAGAGGACATCGCCGATGACGGTCTTCTGCGGGTAGGGGTGATCGTTGTAAAGAACGATGCGCCGCGCCCCGGTATCCAGATCGACCTGGGAGCGAGCATCGTCGAGGGCCAGGCGGTTGCCCTCGTGATCGCCGCGCGTACCCAGCCCGGCAAAGGGGCAGCGGACGCGCCCCGCGAAATGGTAAACCCCTCGATCACGAAAGCGCATGTTCACCCCCAGGCCTGGGGCGCAACACCCCGGCCGAAGACAGGCGCCGAGCCCCACTCCGCCACAAGCAGCGCGCCCAGCGACGCGCCTGCCATCAGCAGGCGCGCCGACCAGGGCGTGGGCGCGAAGTACGCCATTTCTCTGGACGGACGGTGGGCGAGGTTCACGTTGAGCGCCGGGTCGGTCGCGAAGTAGCTCAGCAGCAGCAGCGCGACGAACGCGCCCCAGGCCGAGAGCGCGCTGCCCGCGGGCAGGCCGTGCTGCGCGAGGTGGAGCGCGGCTGCCGCGGGCGGCGAGAGGTGCGCGGCGACCGCGAGGGGCGTCGTCTTTCGGGTGGCGATGACCTCGATGAGCCACGCGGGGACGCCCACGCCCACAGAAAAGACGAACGCCGGCCCGAGGAGCCACGCAGACCCGGTGAGGAGGCCGAGCGCCACGGCGAGGCCCGCGACGTGGCAGGCGAAGAGCATCTCGCCCATCCTGCCGGTGCCGAGCTTCTCCTGCACGTACCTCGCCAGAATCACGAGGAGCGGCAGGGCGCAGGACACCTCCAGGACGCGCACGAGCGAAGGGTAACCCGCCGCGCCGTCAGGTGGGAAGCGGCTCGCACGCTCACAGGCGTCGAACGGCGTGGGCACGCGGCGCCCTCCGTCCACCGTCGTCCGGTGCCCGTTCTCCACTCATCTCCACGATGGCGCGCTCTCCGGTATCAACTGCCCTGCTGCGTCGCGCCGCGCTCGTTGTGCCCACCCGGGAACACCGCTCATGCCGGACACAGGCCGTAGAGCTCCAACACGAACGCTGCCGGGACGCGCCAGGAGATCCCTCTGTCATCGATCCAACATTGATTTGCCAGGCCGCCTCTCGTTCGTCACATCTTGGTTTAACGACGTGACCCTCATCAAATATCAGGAAAACGCATGCCGTTCACGCGCTGGATCATAAGGACCTGGACGTGTGGCCTGTTCGCGCTCATCTCCGCCCCAGCCGGGGCGGTGGTGTCCCCGGCCAGCTCCGGCGGCTCCAGCGCTGCTTGGGGCTACCACCCTCCCGCGGAGGAGAGCGCCGCGTACCCCGACTTCTGCAGCCTCGATGCGCCCTACACCGAACCGCCGTTCACGGCAGACGAAGATACCCTCGAACCGTGCCCCACTTACGCTACCGAGTCGCCGCTCTGCACGGGAGATTTTTGTCCCGAGAGCAAGGTATGCGCTGGCACTCGCGTACTGCACGAGGATCTGAACGCGTGCCAGGGGCCGACCTGCTGTCTGGCGGGGTCCGTCGACCCGGACGGCGTGGTGGATGTCCTGCCTTACCTGACAAGGCCGGCGGAATGGCCCTTCTCCGCCGACCCCTCCGTGGACCGCAGCGACAACGTCGACGACAGCCCGGGCATCGCGCAGGCCATCGAATGCGCAGCGTCATTGAGGAACGCCAGGCGCACGGTGGCCTTCCCCGCCGGGCGGTACGTGCTGCGCGCTCCGCTGCGACCTCATTATAACGCGTTGACCCTGGCGGGGCCTGAGCTGTCTCCCGACGCCGCCCCTGGCGATCCGGAGACCGCGACGCTGGTGGCGATCCCCTGCAATCCGGAGCAGTTCCCCGGGGCAATCCAGGTCAGCCGGGCCGTCAGGCCGAACGGGCATGTGGTCGACGCAGTCGCTGGGCTCCGGATCCGCAATCTGCAGATCGAGCTCACGGAGGGGCCAAGAAAGACGGCCAACAGCGGGATTCATATCAACAACTGCTCGTCCTGCGAGGTGGAGAACGTCATCATGCGGTACGCGCCGCTCTCACCTCAGCTGCCTTCCTGCAAGCCTGGCAACCTGGATGGAATCACCTTTGCCATGGGGTCGGGGGGCGTGATCCGGAACGTGATCGTGGACGGCGTACCGAAGGGCGGCATCTACCTGGCATCGGTCGCCAGATACCATGCCACACCCCCGATCCTCGTGGAGAACTGCGAGATCAAGAACATCAACGGCCCCATCGGAGCCGGCGGGATCAAGATCGTCACCGCGAACGTGACCGTGCGGAACTGCGAGGTCCACCATAGCCTGATTCACCCTGGCGATGGCTCCACGACCGCCTACGGTGGGCACGGTTTGTGGATCGCGGCCCAGGTCCCCAGCAGGATCGCTCTCCCGGGCTCGGTGCCCAGGAATGTCGTGGTCCAGGACAGCTATTTTCATCACAACGGCGGCGCTGGCGTCGCCATGGCGAGCCCCGTCGTGAGGGAACGCCCGGAGCGGATCGTGCTCCGGAGGGTCAAATCCGCTTACAATGGGTACCATGGCGTGCATCTCCAGGCGGGCAACTACGTGGAGCTCCATGATCTCTGGTCCTGGGGCAACGGGTATTACGGCGTTCACCTGCAGTCGCGGACGTCGCTGGCCACGAACGCGCTCCGGGTCGGAACCGTGATCCTGACGAACCCGCTCGTCTTCAACAACGCCTTGCGTCCGGCGTCGGGCGCCTACCCTGGTATCATGATCCAGGCCAGCAACGTCACGATCTACGGGGGCGAGGTCGCGCGGTGCAGCGCATCGCGCGGGAGGCAGTCGAGATCCGTGCAGCAGCTATGCTGGCTGTCGGGTCCGACAGACGGAGAGGCGCTCTTCTACCCGGAGCACAACCGCGTCGCGGGCGTGGGCACGCACGACACGAGCGCGCCGGAAGCGCTTGTATGCCCTCATGAATGAGCGACGTCCGGCCGCGCTCGCGCCGCTCGGAGATGCCGTGGCGTGAAGCGCCGGTCATCCCGCCGTCGCTGTCGCTGGCCACAAAGAAGAACCGCCCGCAGGTCCAGGCCTGCGGGCGGTCATCATGATCCGCGACTCGGTCTACTTGAGACGGGCCAGCATCTCGACCTTCTCCGCGTCGAGCCCCGTCCAGGTGCCCCAGCCCGACTTCTCGGCATCGGTGTACGCGTGCTCGTAGATGCCACCCGTATCACCCGACTCGGGGTTGATGGACCAGTAGGTGAAGTCCGTCATCCCCTTCTTGATCAGGTAGTCGACGTACATGTTCTGCCACTCCCAGTCGTAGCGCTTGCCGGCAGGCAAGTGCGCCCACTGCTCGGCCAGCGCCGGATCCATCTCGTTCTTCGGCCAGGTCTTCACGCCGCCGAACTCGCCGGTGATCACGCAGAACTTCTCGTCGTGCAGGAACCCGAAGTGCTCGTCCCACTGCTTGCCCAGGGTCTCGACAGCCTGCGCGTTGCTCCGCTCCACGATCAGCCCGCACCCGGCCGCGGCGGCCGCCTCGTCCTCGAGCCCTTCGCATCCGGCCTTCGACTGATCGACGTGCTGCTTCTGAACGAACACCGCAGGCCCGTAGGTGTGGGGCGAGAAGCAGAGCCGATCCTTGGGGATCTGGATCGGGTAGGCCGTCTGTCCGTAGAAGTTCTCACCCCAGTTCGGGTTGAGGTTCTCATCGCCGTGGGGCTCCGGCTCCAGCTCCAGGCCCTTGCCGCCCGCGATCTGGTGGCTGCCCGAGACGCCCTGGACCACCGCGATCATGTCGTCATTCTCTTCCTTGATGACGTCGTAGCAGGCCTTGGCCATATCCGCCCACTCGCGCCAGCTGTACTTCCACGGCTCGTTGAAGCAATCGACGCCGATGATGTTCTTGATCCCGAGCTTCGCGGGCAGCTTCGCGATCGTACGGATGTCCGCGAGCCACTTGTCCATGTTGTAGGCATCATCGCCCTCAACGCAGTTGTAGTCGTCCGCCTTGTAGTCGTAGTTCTCGCGCTCGCTGTCGACGTACGGCTTGTTGTCGTCGAGCCTGCCCGCGCGCCACCCGAGGTGGTTCGAGCAGGAGTGGATGCCCACGATGACGTTCAGGTTGTTCGCGGAGGCCTGCTTGAGGAAGTCCTCGAGCGCCTCGAGGGCGTTGGCGTACGGGTAGACGCTCTCGTCGTTGTTCCTGATCCGGGGCGTGGTGGTGCTGTAGTTGCCGTCCGGGTGGCTGGCGACCAGGGTCTGCGGCGCGATGGGAAGCCGGATCGTGTTGAACTTGAGATTGGAGCTCTTGAGCTCCTTCATCGTGTCCTCGATGGTGCGCGGGGCAGAGTTCTCCGCCCACCACATCGACCCGATGAAGAGCTCCATGGCGCCGGGACGATCGAGATCGTCCTGCCCCTCGAGCCCGAACCAGTTGCCGCCGCGAACCTGGAACTCCGCGCCGTCGGCCGTCAGGCGGCCGTTATCGGGGTTGACCCGGAATTTACCGGCCGGCGAGTCATCGGTGGCCGGCGTGGGGTCCCCGTTCGGGTTGGTGGTGCCGCCACCGGCGCCCGAGCCCGTGGGGGTGCCAGCGCCCGCGCCCGAGCCCGTCGGGGTGCCAGCGCCGCTGCCGGTCGGGGTGCCAGCGCCCGCGCCCGAGCCCGTCGGGGTGCCAGCGCCGCTGCCGGTCGGGGTGCCAGCGCCCGCGCCAGCGCCGGCGCCAGCGCCGCCCGATCCCGAACTGCCCCCGCTCGCGCTGTCACCGCCGCAGCCGATGGCCAGCAGACCGGCGAGGGAGAAGGAACACAAGAAGATATGGCTTCCTCGGATTCTCATAACTTAGCTCTTTTCGTTAAGCACAAATTCAGCGCACGGAACACGGAGTCGAGCGTTCACGCCCCCCGTGATTCGACCGCTAGCCACTTCAAGATCAACGCTTGATCGCGCTCGATAGTCGACCCTGCGCAGAATTCGCAGACAGGCAACACACCACCGGTTGCCAACCGGCCGTGTACACTACCCGCCATAAAACAAGGGGTCAAGATGGGACGTGCCCCTCAATGTCGGGATGGTTGGATAATTACTGATAGAGTGTCGCTTTCCCGCGAGAGTGGATCCCTACACGAGCTATCTCACCAACCGTCGCGTGCAGCAGGGCTGAACGATGCGGCCGCCATCACGAGGAGCTTGACTTTCGGATCGCCGACGGATTTCTCGGCCCCCCAGCACGATGTCATGATGCCTTGTGTCAAGCCCCCACGGCATCATGATGCCCCGTGTCAAATCCCGGGCAACGGTGTGTCAATGCAACGTTCGCGGCAGCGGTCGCACTCGGTGGGAGGCACCGAGCTGGACCGGTCGTCCGCCTTGTCGGTCATCAGGTCCGGAGAATGGCCCCATGCGGACCGATCGGAGTTGACCTCGACTATGTGAGCGATCACAGTCGGCGCGAGGCTCCGCCTTCTCTGCTTCACCTTGCAGCGGGGCGTCATGCGCACCGGGACCTTCGTCCTCGACTTCAGCGCGATGAGAGACGGCGTGATGGCGGGCTTGATCCCGCTGCGCGATGCGTTGGCCTGCCTCGAGCTCAAGAAGGCGAACGACATCACGGCGGTTGCCCGCGAAGGCTGCCATGGTCGACGGTCTGACCATGAACAGCAATCCGTTCACCGCCGGCACGGTGACCGAGGTCGCGAGCGCCGCCGTCCCCGGCGGCACCTGGATCAGCGGCGCAGCGGCTCCGATCCGGGGCGGCCGCGCGGCGCGGTCCCAGCTCGCTTGCCACAGCCAAGATAGCCATGGGACTATCCACGCAGCACGGCGGACTCACCGGGAGGTATCGTGTGAATCGATCTTCGTTATTGGCCGCCGCTGAAGGCGGTGCTCGCGCCGCCTTGGAGCACGCCCGCGGCAAAGCTCCGAGGCGCTTCGAGGACCGATGTCGCGCAGCCGAAGCCCTGAAATCTTCCACGCGCGATCCTGATCCGAGCGTCGCGTGCGAGCGCCCGGAGGTGGAAACGTTCACTCGCAGCAAGCTCGCCTCTCGACTGCGGGGAATGATCGCATGCGCTTCGCTCCTCGTTGCAGGGTGCGTGGGCGAGCTCGGCGACGGCGCGCTCCCCCCGGGCGGCGACGCGAATCCCTCAGGGAGCGGAGACGGTCTGTGCAACCCGCGGCTGGAGCGACGGATCGTGCTGCTCGCCGACCTGCAGTTCTCGAACGCCATCCGGGATCTCCTGGGAGAGGAGGCCATCGAGCTGGACCAGGCGCCGGACGCGCGGACGAAGCCGTTTGTCAAGAAGGGCGTCGTGGCCGGGACCTCCCTTGTGCATTCGCGGCTCGCGAGGGCCGCCTATGCGGCCGAGAGCCTCGCGGGGCGCTTCGAGCAGGTGACCGGCTGCGCCCCTGACGGAGACGACGCCTGCGCCAAGGCGTTCCTGACGCGGTTCGCGCAGCGGGCGTTCCGCCGGCCGATGGACGCGACGGAGCTCGACAACCTGTGGTCCGTGGTTCGCCTCGGGAACGAGACGAGCTACGAACGCGGCGTCTCGCTCGCCGTCGAGGCGATCCTCGCGTCCCCCTCTTTCTCCTACCGCACCGAGCTCGGCGACGGCGCGGACGGCGATGTGGTGAAGCTCTCGGCGCACGAGACCGCGAGCGAGCTCTCGTTCTTCTTGACGGACAGCCTGCCCGACGCCGATCTCGCCGCCGCCGCCGACTCCGGCGCCCTCAACGACCCGGCGGAGCTGATGCGCCAGACCGAGCGCCTGCTCGAGAAGCCCGAGACGCGCCGCAGCCTGAGCACCACGCTGATCGCGGCGTGGGGGCTCAGCAACCTGTTCGGCACGGTGAAGGATCCAGGGCTCTTCCCCGAGTACACCCCGGCTCTCCAGGCAAGCATGTTCCACGAGACCGAGCTGCTCCTGGAGGAGCTCCTGTGGAACCGCGGAGCGGACGTGTCGGCCCTGCTCACCTCGAGGGAGACGTTCGTGAACGGTCCGCTCGCGCAGGTCTACGGCGTGGAGCACACGGGCGCGACCCCGGAGGAGTTCGCGAGGGTCGCGCTGCCGGCCGACGAGCGCGCCGGGATCCTCACGCAGCCCGGTCTGCTCGCGGCGCTGTCCCGGACCGACAACACGAGCGTCGTCGCGCGAGGGCTCTTCGTGCACGGCGCGCTGCTCTGCATGGGGAAGATCGCCGCGCCGCCGGAGTCGGTCGCGGACGCGATCCAGGAGTTGCTCGATGCCGACCTGACCGAGCGCGAGCGCGCCGACGCGCGCGCCGCGAACGGCACCTGCGCGGGGTGTCACAACCAGTTCGACGCGTTCGGCCTGCTGCTCGAGCAGTACGATCCGGTCGGCCGGTACCGTGACACCCTCGATGGGGAGCCGATCGACGCGCGCGTCGACCTGACCGGCAGGGGCGACATCGGGGGGATCTACGCGAGCGCCGTCGAGTTCGTCGACGCCGTCGCGGAGACCGATGGGTTCGCCACCTGCATCACGCGGCACCTCATGACCTACGGCACGGACGACGAGACGCTCACGCCCCGCGCCTGTCAGGTCGAGCGCGTGATCGCGGCGCTGCCGGAGGGCCAGCGGACACTAACCAACGTCGTGAGAGCCATCGTGACATCGCCGGCGCTGACCGAGCGCGCCAAGGGGGATTGACTGTGCGTTACAACCTCTCCTATGCATGGTCTCGCCGCCGCTTCCTGCAAGGCATCGGCGCCGCCGCGGGCCTCGTCACGGTGCTCAAGGGCCTCGAGTCGGCCGCGGAGGGCGCGACGCCGCCGAAGCGCTTGCTGATCGTGCAGCGCCCGGTGGGCACCGTGTATCAGAACTTCTGGCCGCAAGGGGAAGGGACCGACTTCACGCTCTCCCGCATCCTCGACCCGTTCGCGGCCATGAAGGCTCGCATGGTCGTGATGCGCGACCTGAAGCTGCCCTTCGATGGGTCCGTCGGCGGCGGCCACGAGCGCGGAACGGTGCTGATGGCCACGGGGCAGCGGACCAAGCAGCTGTATCCGGGCAACGGCGGCGACGACCCGATGGCCGAGGGGGCGAGCATCGACCAGCTGCTCGTGAAGCAGTCGCTCGAGCTCCAGGGCCCCCCCATCGCATCGCTCCAGGTCTCTTGCGACAACCGCGCCGACACGCCCGAGGTGTCGACCCGCCACATGTCCTATTCGGGTCCGCGCGCGCCGATGAAGCCCTACTACCAGCCGCTCGAGGCGTACCGGCGGGTGTTCGGCACGCTGATGCCGGGCGGCCCGACGGACGACAACCTGGATGCCCTGGCGCGGGCGCGCCTGGAGAAGAAGAGCGTGCTCGACTTCGCGATGAAGGACCTGAAGCGCCTTCAGAGCCTCGCGCCGAGCTCGCAGCGAGAGGCGCTGGAGGGGCACGCCGCCGCCATCCGCGAGGTGGAGAAGGAGTTTGACGCGGACCCGAGGGATCCCGCGTCCTGCGGCGTCCCGCAGGAGCCAGAGACCATCGACGTGAGCGGGCACATCGATCCCTACGAGAGCTCGCACGTCGTCTCGGAGCGCGACGACCTGAAGCACGCGCGCATCGGCGCCCTGCATTTCGCCGTGATCAAGGCCGCTTTCCGCTGCGACCTGACGCGCGTGGTCACGTTCCAGTGGGCCCCTGGCACGAACCACGTGAGCTTCGGCGAGCTGTGGCCCCCCGATTCCTCCATCTTCAAGGTGCACCACACAACGAGCCACGATCCCGATACGCGCGACACGCTCGAGTTCCTCACGCGGGTAGAAGAGTTCTACGCCGGCCACGTCGCCGGCTTTCTGCAGGAGCTCGCGGAGACGGAGGACGTGGCCGGCGGGAGGCTGCTTGACAGCACGCTGGTCCCCTACATCACGGAGGTCGGCACGCGAACGCACAACTGGGACAACATGCCTTGGTTGCTGTTCGGCGGCGAGGGCACAAAGCTGCGCGGCGGGCAGGTGTGGACCAACAGCGATCGCGGCCTCCGCTCCACCAACGACGTGTGGATGGCGTGCGCGGCCGCCTTCGGTGTCCCGGATCTCGTGATGGGGGACAGCGACCAGCGGACCACGGCGATCGAGGGGCTGTTCGGGTGAGCGGAGGCCGCAGGGGGCTCGCGCGCGCCTGCGGCGCGGGCCCCCAGCTCCCGCTGGGCGTCGATGCCACCGGCGAGAAATCGTGAGGCGAGAGCGATGAAATCGAGCTGCATGCTGCGCGTCTTGAGTCTTGTGGCGCTCTGCGCTTGCGGCGAGGCCCCCGGCACCGACACGGCGACGACGGGCAGCGGCGGTACGTCGGAGGGCGGCGACCTCGCGGCGGGCGGCTCAACCGGCGGCGGTGCAGCAGGCAGCGGCAGTCCCGGCGCGGGCGGCGCGGGCGGCGCGGCCCCGGGCGGCTCTGCCGGCACGGGCGCCGGGGGAGCCTTCGTTCCCGGCGGCGATGGTGGAGGCGGCTCCGCTTACGTCCTCGATTGCGGCACGAATGGCGTGGCCATCGAGAGCGCGGGCCCACCGGAGAACCGCGTCAACTACGTCATCGTGGGCGACGGCTACGACGCCACGACCGTGAACACAACGTACCTCGAGCACGTCGAGGCGGCGATGGGCCTGCGCTTCAGCAGCCCGATCGGCGAGCCGTACGGCAGATATCGCAAGTTCGTCAACATCTGCGCCATCAAGCTGGTCAGCCCCTCGAACGGCGTCCCAGGAGCGCTCGGTTGCTCGGGCGACGACGAGAGCCGCCTCGCAAACTGCGATACCCGTGCTGCGGATGACGCGCTCAAGGCGAACCTCCCCGACGAGCTCGAGGTCGACTGGCACGCCATCGTGTTGAACAACAGTCGCTGGTGGAACACGGGCGCCTCGTGGATGCTCTGGTCCGGCGGGCATTCGGACGCCGCCGGAGCGGCCCTGCATGAAGGTGGCCACGGCTTCCATCAGCTGGCCGACGAGTATTGCGCCAAGGCGACGGGCTCGGGCTGCGGCGCGAACACGTGCAGCGGCAGCGGCACCGAGTACGTCGAGGTGAACTCGACGAGCGATTGCACGACGACCGCGGGCAAATGGGACAAGTGGCTGGGTCATGACGCCGCCGACGCCACGGGCCTCCAGGGCACCTTCGTCGGCAGCCGCTACGTCGACAGCGGACAGTACCGCCCGTCTTCGAACTCGATGATGAACAGCCTGTTTGGAGACAACAAGGACACGAGCTTCAACCCGGTCTCGCGCGAGAAGATCATCATGGATATCTGGATGCGCGTCACGCCGATCGACTCGACCGATCCACCCGCTGGCGACGTCACGGCCCCGGCGACGCTCGCGGTCAACGTGATCGACCCCGAGGTCATCAGCGTCGATTGGACGCTCGACGGCGACGTGATCGCGACCGACGGCGGCCCCGTCTACAACGTCGCCGCGGCAGGCCTCGCCCCGGGCACGCACACCATCGTCGCCAGGGCCTACGACAATGCCGGCGAAGAGTGGGTGCGTTACCGCAGCGGGGAGTGCCTCGACCCGCCGCCCTCGACGAACCCCCGTCACATCGATCCCTGCTGGGGTCGCGACAGCTGGCTCCGCTCGCAAGAGACGGTGACGTGGACGGTGACCATCCCGTGAGGTCGGCGCGCGGGCGCTGGTTCGTTGCCGCGCTGATCGTCCTCGGCGCGGCGCTCTACGTCGTCCATCGCTCGCGAGAGCCCGATGGACGACGGCTGCCTTCATCTCGGCAGGGAGCGTCGCGGGAAGAGGCGCCGCGCGAGGGAGCGTCGCGCCGCGCGTCGGCCGGACCGCCCGCGGTGCTCGGCAGCACCGAGCTCGCCGCGGCGGCCCTTGACCTGCCCGTCATCGGGCCGAGCCCCGACGACCGACACGACGGCCCCGCTCACCCTCACCCGATCACGCCGCGTCACCTCGAGATCCAGCATGAGAACGGCCTGATCGCGCTGCTGAACGACGCGATGAGCGCGCGGAACGGCGCGCGCATGCGTGAGCTCGTGCACGAGGTTCGTCGCACGCACCCCAGGGACTCGGACCCGCTCCAGGACGGCTACGAGATCATCGCGGACTGCCTGGAGGCGCCCGGCGAGGCGTCGAGAGCGGCGGCGGAGGGCTACTACGCCGAGCATCGCGCCTCGACCGTGAGGCGCTTCGTGCGCACGATCTGCCTCGAAGGGCGTTGAAACGTGAACGCCTTAGGTCCCTCCCCGCGGGCTCACGGGTGCCTGAGGACCGCGGTGCTCTTGCGCAGGACGAGCTCGGTCTCGACCACGACGCGCGACGAGGAGCGCTGGCCGCTCTCGATCTGGTCGAGCAGGAGGTGGAGGCACCGGCGTCCCACCTCGGAGAAGTCCTGGCGGACGGTGGTGAGCGGGGGCGTGAAGTAGGCCGCCTCCGGGATGTCGTCGAAGCCGACGATGCTGATGTCCTGCGGCGGCTCGCGCCCGCTCTCGTGGAGGAAGCGCAGCAGGCCGAGCGCCATCTGGTCGTTCGCCACGAACACGGCGGTGACGCCCGGCGTGCGCACGAGCTGCGGGGCGAGCGCGTAGCCGGAGCGCGCGCTCCAGTCGCCGCGCAGCGGAGGCGGGATCTCGGCGCCGGCCGCCACCAGCGCCGAGCGCCAGCCGTCGATGCGCTGGTCGGCCTCGAGCCAGTCGGGCGGGCCGGCGATGTGCCACACCGTCCTGTGCCCCAGGTCGAGGAGATGCCGCGTCGCGGCCACCGCGCCCCCGAGCTGGTCGACGGCGACCACCGGGAACGAATCGTCCGGCCCGCCCTCGACGGCGACCACCGGGACGTCGGACGTGAGATGGCGGAGCGCGTCCACCGCCGACCGCTGCGGGGCGATGACGACGATGCCGTCGGCCCCCTGATCGCACAGCCGCTGCACGGCCTCCACCACCGGCGCGCGGCTGAGCGACTTCAAGCTCGCGATGCTGATGCCGTAGCCGGCGTCGTGCGCCGCCTCCTCGATCCCGAGCAGGGTCGACGCCGGACCGTAGAGCGCCGTGTCGAAGCTGACCACGCCCAGCGTCCGCGACCGCCCGGTGACGAGCGCCTGCGCGACCGAGCTGGGCCGGTAGTCGAGCTGGCGGATCGCGTCGAGCACCCGCTCCCGCGTGTCGCGATGCACGTGGGGGCTGTCGTGCAGGACCCGCGACACCGTCTGATAGGAGACGCCGGCGAGCTTGGCCACATCCACCATGACCGCGGCCCGGCGCCCGCCCTTCTTGACGCGGCGCTCCGGAAGCGGCCTCTCAACCTTGTCCGTCATCGGGGCGGGAGAATAGCCGTTGGCGGACGGATTGGAATTGACATCCATCATGTGAACGTTCACATTGTGTTCCGGGCCATCCTTTTTTGGCTCCGGCTTCGGCTTCACCTTGCAGCGGGTCGTCATGCGCATCGGGACCTTCGTCATCGGGATCGATTTCGGCACCGACTCCGTTCGCGCGGTCGTCGCGGACGCGAGCGACGGCGGGCTCGCGGGGGCTGCGGTCGCGCCGTACCCGCGCTGGGCGCAAGGGCTCTACTGCGACCCGCACGCGCACCGGTTCCGCCAGCATCCGCTCGACTACCTCCATGCCATGGAGGCGTCCGTCCGCTCGGCCCTGAAGCAGGCGGGCAGCGACGTCGCCGCGCGCGTGCGCGGGATCGCGGTCGATACAACCGGATCCACGCCGGTCCTGGCCGACGCGAAGGGCCGGCCCCTCGCGCTCTGCCCCGGCTTCGAGGAGGACCCGGACGCGATGTTCCTTCTCTGGAAGGACCACACCGCCGTGGCCGAGGCGGCGCGGATCAACGAGGTCGCCCGGACCTGGGGCGGCGTGGACTACACGAAATTCGAGGGCGGCGTGTACTCCGCCGAGTGGTTCTGGGCCAAGGTGCTCCACGTCATCGAGACAAATCCGGCGGTCGCGCGCGCGGCGGTCACCGTCCTGGAGCACTGCGACTGGATCCCCGCCGTCCTGACCGGCACAGACGATCTCGGGAGGATCAAGCGGAGCCGCTGCGCCGCCGGCCACAAGGCGATGTGGCACGCGGAGTTCGACGGCTATCCGTCGAACGAGTTCCTGGCGAAGCTGAATCCGCGCCTGCCCGCGCTCAGGGCCACGCTCGGCGCGCAGACCTGGACCGCGGACGCGCCCTTCGGGATGATCTCGCCCGGGTGGGCCGCAATGCTCGGTATCCCGGGTGACGTCGTCGTCGCCGTCGGCGCGTTCGACGCGCACATGGGCGCGGTCGGCGGCGACATCCAGCCGCACCACCTGCTCAAGGTCATGGGCACGAGCACGTGCGATATGCTCGTCGTCCCGAAGACGGGCGCGCCGGAGGTCCTCGTCGCCGGGATCTGCGGCCAGGTCGACGGCTCGATCCTCCCCGGCGCGATCGGCTACGAAGCGGGGCAGTCCGCCTTCGGTGACGTCTTTGCCTGGTTCAAGCGGCTCCTCAGCTGGCCGCTGCTCGCCATCCCCCCTGCCCTCCCCGGCGCCGGTGGCTCGCCCGGGGAGGCGCTGGCCGAGGCGGCGCCGCGCGCGGCGATCGCCGAAGAGGTCATCGACCGGATCATCCCCGAGCTGGAGCGGGCGGCCGCGGAGATCCCGCCGGATCAGAGCTCGGTGATGGCGCTCGACTGGCTGAACGGCCGGAGGACCCCGGACGCGGACCAGCGGCTCAAGGGCGCCCTCGTCCGCCTCGACCTCGCCACCGACGCTCCGCGGATCTACCGCGCGCTCGCCGAGGGGATCGCGTTCGGTTCGCGCTCCATCGTCGAGCGCTTCCGGTCCGAGGGGCTCCGCATCGACGGCGTCATCGGCGTCGGCGGGGTCGCGCGGAAGAGCCCGTTCACCATGCAGGTGCTGGCGGACGTGCTCGACATGACCGTCGAGGTCCGCGCCGGCGAGCAGCCGGTGGCCCTGGGCGCGGCGATGTTCGCCGCCACGGCCGCCGGCCTGCACGCCTCGGTCGAGGACGCACAGCGCGCGATGTCGCCCGGGACCGAGGCCCGGTATCGGCCGGACCCTGAGCGCGCCAGGCGCTATGACGCGCTCTACCGGGACTATGTCGCGCTCGGATCGTTTGTGGAGAGGAAGCTGACGCAATGAGCAGGGTCGCGATGAAAGAACTTCGGGAAGACTTCGAGGTGTGGTTCTTGACCGGCAGTCAAGACCTCTACGGCGAGGAGACGCTGAAGCAGGTCGCCGAGCACGCGCGGGAGATCGCCGCGCATCTCGACGCCTCCGGCAAGCTCCCCGTCAAGGTCGTCTGGAAGCCGACGCTCAAGAGCCCCGAGGCGATCCTCGCCGTCTGCCGCGAGGCCAACGCGACGCCGCGGTGCGCCGGCGTGATCACGTGGATGCACACGTTCTCGCCCGCGAAGATGTGGATCGCGGGGCTCCTGCGCCTGGAGAAGCCGCTCGCGCACCTGCACACGCAGTATAACCGCGAGCTCCCCTGGGACAGCATCGACATGGATTTCATGAACCTGAACCAGTCGGCCCACGGGGACCGTGAGTTCGGGTACATCGGCGCTCGCCTGCGCATCGACCGGAAGGTCGTCGTCGGCCACTGGATGGACGACGACGTCCTCGCCAAGCTCGACGTCTGGGCGCGCGCCGCCTGCGCCATCCTGGACGCGCGGCGGCTCAAGATCGCCCGCTTCGGCGGCATGAACATGAGAGAGGTGGCCGTCACCGGGGGCGATCGCGTCGAGGCGCAGGTCAAGCTCGGCTGGTCGGTGAACGGCTACGGCATGGGCGATCTCGTGGGGCGGATCGCCGACGTCGACGAGCGCGAGGTCGATCGCCTCGTGGCGGAGTACGACGAGGCGTACTCCGTCGCCCCCGCCCTGAGGAAGGGCGGAGATCGCCGCGGCGAGCTGCGGTACGCGGCGAGGCAGGAGGCGGCGATGCGCTCCTTCCTCGAGGAGGGCGGCTTCGGCGGCTTCACCACGACCTTCGAGGACCTGCACGGGCTCAAGCAGCTCCCCGGCCTCGCGGTGCAGCGCCTCATGGCCGAGGGCTACGGCTTCGGCGCGGAGGGCGACTGGAAGTCCTGCGGCCTGGTCCGCGCCCTGAAGGTCATGTCGGCCGGCCTGCGCGGGGGCGTCTCCTTCATGGAGGACTACACCTATCACCTCGTCCAGGGGAAGGAGCGCGTCCTCGGCGCCCACATGCTCGAGATCTGCCCCTCGATCGCCGCGGGGAAGCCGTCGCTGGAGATCCACCCGCTCTCCATCGGCAGCAAGGCGGACCCTTGCCGGCTCGTCTTCGACGCCGGGACCGGGCCCGCGGTGAACGTTGCCATGATCGACATGCGCGGCCGCATGCGGATCGTCGCCAACGAGCTCGAGGCGGTGGCGCCCGACAGGGCGATGCCGAAGCTGCCGGTGGCGCGCGCGGTGTGGATCCCCAGGCCGGATTTCAAGCTCGCGTGCGAGGCGTGGATCCTGGCCGGAGGCGCCCATCACTGCGCGCACAGCCGCGCCCTGACGATGGCGCACGTGGAGGACTTCGCCGCCATCGCCGGCGTGGAGGTGGTTTGCATCGGCGAAGGGACCGAGATCCGCGCGCTCAAGAACGAGCTCCGCTGGAACGACCTCGCCTACCGGATATCGCACTGAGGGACGGGATGTGAGCACGACCTATCGAGAGCTGCGCGAGCGCGCCTGGGAGGCGAACCTGGAGATCCCGCGCCGGGGGCTCGCCATCTACACCTTCGGCAACGTCTCGGCGTTCGATCGCGACCGGGGTGTCCTGGCCATCAAGCCGAGCGGCGTCGCGTACGATCGGCTATCGGCCGACGACATGGTGGTGGTCGACCTGGAGGGGAACGTGGTGGAGGGCAAGCTCCGCCCTTCCTCGGATACCCGGACGCACGTCCTGTTGTACAAGAGCTTCCGCGGGGTGGGCGGCGTCGTGCACACGCACTCGACCTACGCGACGAGCTGGGCGCAGACGAGCACGCCGATCCCGATCTACGGGACGACGCACGCGGATCACCTGGCCGAGGACGTGCCGTGCACCGAGATGATGCGCGCGGACGCCGTGCAGGGCGACTACGAGACGGAGACCGGGAAGCAGATCCTCGAGTGCTTCAGAGAGCGTAGCCCGGCCCACACACCGATGGTGCTCGTGGCGGGCCACGGCCCCTTCGCGTGGGGAGAGGACGCCGACAAGGCCGTGTACAATGCGGTGGTGCTCGAGGAGATCGCGAGGATGGCGTTCATCACCCGCGCGATCCACCCAGGCGCCGCGCGCCTGCCCGACGCGCTCGTGCGCAAGCACTTCGACCGGAAACACGGGAAGGGCGCGTACTACGGCCAGAAGTGACGCCGGACGTCGCGGGACGACGGCGAGGACGACCAAGATGCCCCGCGGGACGGGGCGATGGACACGATGAAAGGAGCTGCGCCTTGAAGAGGAGCAATTTTGTCACCACGACGATGGTGGCGCTGGCCGGGCTGGCGCTGATCCTGGCCGGGCTGGGATGTCAGAAGGAAAAGAAGCAGATCACGCTCGGGTTCTCCCAGATCGGCGCGGAGAGCGAGTGGCGGACCGCCAACACAAAATCGATCGAGGAGGCCGCCAAGACGGCCGGGTTCGACCTCAAGCTCTCCGACGCGCAGCAGAAGCAGGAGAACCAGATCAAGGCCATCCGGTCGTTCATCGCCCAGAAGGTCGACGTCATCGCCTTCTCGCCCGTGGTCGAGACCGGCTGGGAGCCCGTCCTGCGCGAGGCCAAGGCGGCCAAGATCCCGGTCATCCTGACCGATCGCGCCGTGGACGTGAAGGACGACAGCCTCTGGGTCACCTTCATCGGCTCGGACTTCGTCGAGGAAGGCCGCCGCGCGGCGAAGTGGCTGGACGAGAAGACGAAGGGTCAGAAGGACCCCGTCAACATCGTCGAGCTGCAGGGCACCGTCGGCTCGGCCCCCGCGATCGACCGCAAGAAGGGGTTCGAGGAGATCATCAAGGACAGGCCCGAGCTCAAGATCATCCGCTCGCAGACGGGTGACTTCACGCGCGCCAAGGGCAAGGAGGTCATGGAGGCGTTCCTCAAGGCGGAGGGCAAGAACATCCACGTCCTCTACGCCCACAACGACGACATGGCGATCGGCGCGATCCAGGCGATCGAGGAGGCCGGCCTCCGCCCGGGCAAGGACATCCTCGTCATCTCCATCGACGCGGTGAAGGGCGCGTTCGAGGCGATGATGGCCGGCAAGCTCAACGTGACCGTCGAGTGCAGCCCCCTGCTCGGGCCGCAGCTCATGAGCGCGGTCAACGACGTGGTGGCAGGCAAGACGCTGCCCAAGCGCATCGTGACCGAGGAGGGCGTCTTCCCGATGGAGACCGCCGCCCAGGAGCTCCCGAAGCGCAAGTACTGAGCGCCGGGGACGCGCTCATCTGCCCATCGAGATTTCACGGAAAGGTCGGGGACGGGGGGAGCTTCTTCCCGCCTTGGCCTCGGTTCGGTTGACAGCGCTGTCCGGGCGCGCGCGGCGGCGATCTCCGCGCCGGGAGGATGGGAGTGATGGGGAGCGACGTCGTGCCCGTGCTCGAGATGAAGCGGATCTCGAAGAGTTTCCCCGGCGTGCAGGCGCTCCTGTCCGTCGACTTCCGCCTGCTGCCGGGGGAGGTGCACACGCTCATGGGGCAGAACGGCGCCGGCAAGTCGACCCTCGTCAAGGTCATCACCGGCGTCCACCCCCCGGACGCCGGGCAGATCCTCCTCGATGGCCGGGAGATCAGGCCGTCGAGCCCGCAGGACGCGCAGCGGGCGGGCATCAGCGCCGTGTTCCAGGAGGTGAACCTGTGCACCAACCTGTCGGTCGCCGAGAACATCTACCTCGGGCGTGAAGGCGAGCGCCCCTTCGCCATCCGGTGGGGGGAGATGCGCCGGAAGGCCGCCGCCCTGCTGTCGGACCTCAACGTCCACATCGACGTCGCCGCGCCGCTCTCGACCTTCTCCCTGGCCGTCCAGCAGATCGTCGCGATCGCGCGCGCGCTCAGCGCCAGGGCCAAGATCCTCATCCTCGACGAGCCGACATCGAGCCTGGCCGAGGACGAGGTGAAGACGCTGTTCTCGGTCATCCGGCGCCTCACGGGGCAAGGGATGGCGGTCCTGTTCATCACGCACTTCCTCGACCAGGTGTTCGAGATCTCCGACCGGATCACGGTGCTGAGGAACGGCCAGCGGGTCGGCGAGCACCTGGCCGCGGAGCTCTCGCGCATGGAGCTCGTCACGCAGATGGTCGGGCGCGACGTCGCGGACGAGGGCCCGACCCGGGCCGAGCGCGCCCGGGCGGCGATGCCGGCGGGCGGGGCGGCGCCCTTCCTGCGGGCACGCGGCCTCGGCAAGAAGGGCTCGGTCAGGGACATCGACCTCGAGGTGTGGCCCGGGGAAGAGCTCGGCATCGCCGGTCTCCTGGGCGCCGGAAAGTCCGAGACGGTGCGGCTCCTGTTCGGGATCGACAGGGCGGACCAGGGCACCATCGAGATCGACGGCGCAGCGGCGCGCATCGGCTCGCCGCTCGACGCGATCGCGCGCGGGCTCGGGTTCTGCCCCGAGGACCGGAAGCTCGAGGGCATCCTCGGCGACCTCTCGCTGCGCGAGAACATCATCGTCGCCCTCCAGGCCAAGCGCGGCATCTTCCGCAACCTGTCCCGCGCACGACAGGACGAGATCGCACGCACGTACATCCAGCGGCTCGGCATCGTGGCGGCCGACGCGGAGGTGCCCATCTCCAAGCTGAGCGGCGGCAACCAGCAGAAGGCGCTCCTGGCCCGCTGGCTGGCGACCGACCCGCGCATGCTGATCCTCGACGAGCCGACCCGCGGCATCGACGTGGCGGCCAAGGGCGAGATCATGGGCCAGGTCATGGATCTCTGCGACCGGGGCATGGCGGTGGTGTTCGTCTCGTCCGAGATGGCCGAGGCGCTGCGCTACTCGGACCGGGTCGTCGTCCTGCGCGACAGGCGCAAGGTGGCCGACCTGGCCACCGGCGAGACAAACGAGCAGGCGGTGTACCAGATCATCGCGGGAGGCCCGGCGTGAGCGCGGCGGCCGCCTCCCTGCGCCGGCTCACCCGGAGGAGCGCCTTCTGGCCGATGGCGATGCTCGGCCTCCTGCTCCTCTTCAACCTCGTCATCAACCCGCAGCTCTTCGCGATCACGGTCAAGGACGGCCACCTGTACGGCAGCGTCATCGACATCCTGAACCGCGCGGCGCCGCTCATGATCATCGCCATGGGTCTCACCCTGGTGATCGCCACCCACGGAATCGACATCTCGGTGGGCGCGGTCGTCGCCATCTCGGGCGCGGTCGCGGCGGCGCTGATCGGCGGCGAGCTGGCCCTGCGCGGCGGGACCGGCATGGAGGACGTGACGCAGTTCCCGCTGCCGATCGTCATCGGCGGCGCGCTCGGCGTGGCGCTGGTCTTCGGCATGTGGAACGGAGCGCTCGTGTCGCTGCTCGGCCTGCAGCCGATCATCGCGACCCTGATCCTGCTCGTCATGGGCCGGGGCGTCGCCCAGCTCATCACGAACGGCCAGATCCTCACGATCTATTACAGTCCTTACCATGTCATCGGGAACGGCTTCCTGCTGGGCATCCCTGTCTCGCTGTTCATCGTGGCGGGCGTGGGCGCCGCCCTCTGGCTGCTGACCCGCAAGACCGCGCTCGGCATGTTCGTCGAGGCGATCGGCGTGAACCCGATCGCCTCGCGGCTGGCCGGGATCCGCGCGCGCTCGATCACCTTCGCCTGCTATGCGGTGTGCGGCCTGTGCGCCGGCATCGCCGGGCTCATCGTGAGCTCGAACGTCAAGAGCGCCGACGGCAACAACGCGGGCCTGCTCTTCGAGCTCGACGCCATCCTGGCCGTGGTCCTGGGCGGGACGTCGCTCTCCGGGGGCAGGTTCACGCTGGCGGGGAGCGTCATCGGCGCCCTCATCCTCCAGACGCTCACCACCACGATCTACTCCGTCGGCGTCCCGCCCGAGGTCAACCTGGTGGTGAAGGCCCTCGTCGTCTTCCTGGTCAGCATCCTGCAATCGCAGAAGGTCAGGGATCTCATCGGAAAGCAGCGCGCAGGGAGAGTGGCCGTTCCATGAGCAACACCGCAGCTGCGGCCAGGCCGTCCGTCCGGATCCCCCCGAGGCACCTGCCGCTCGCCGTCACCATCGGCCTCTTCGCGCTCCTGTTCGGGGCCGGGTCGTGCCTGTTCGAGGGGTTCTTCTCGCTGCAGGTGTTCCTCAACTTCTTCATCGACAACGCGTTCCTGGCGATCGCCGCCATCGGGATGACCTTCGTCATCCTCTCCGGCGGGATCGATCTCTCGGTCGGCTCGGTCATCGCGCTGACCACGATGGTCTCGGCGTCGCTCGTCGAGCACCACGGCGTCAGCCCGGCCGTGGTCATCCCGCTCGTCCTGGCCATGGGCGCGGGCTTCGGCCTCGTGATGGGGTTGATCATCCAGTACTTCGAGGTCCAGGCCTTCATCGTCACGCTGGCGGGCATGTTCCTGGCTCGCGGGCTCTGTTACCTCATCAGCATCGAATCCATCACCATCAGCCACGGCTTCTACGTCGACGTCTCGTCGCGCCGCATTCCTTTCCTGTTCGACACGTCGATCACCTGGAACGTGGTCATCGCCCTTGTGCTGTTCGCCGCGGCCGTCTACCTCGCGCACTACACGCGCTTCGGCCGCACGGTCTACGCGATCGGCGGGAGCGAGCAGTCCGCCCTGCTCATGGGCCTCCCGGTGCCGAGGACCAAGGTGCTTATCTACACCTTGAGCGGGTTCTGCTCGGCGCTGGCGGGCGTCGCCTTCACGTTTTACATGGTGTCCGGCTACGCGCTGCACGCCGGCGGCATGGAGCTGGATGCCATCGCCGCCGTCGTCATCGGCGGCACCCTGCTGACCGGCGGCTTCGGCACGGTCGTCGGGACCCTGTTCGGCGTGCTCATCCACGGCACCATCCAGACCCTCATCATGTTCGAGGGCACGCTCAGCTCCTGGTGGACCAAGATCGTCATCGGTCTGCTCCTCCTCGTCTCCTGCCTGCTCCAGCGGCTCTTCGAGCGACGCGCCCGGCCGGCATGACACGAGCGGGATGAAGGGAGCGCCGTTCAAGCGCGTGTTGCGCCAACAGGCCTTCGTGCTCGTGCGATGATCGTTCTGGAGTCGCGCGGGAATTCATAGTTTCACGACAAGCAGCTTGGAGGTCACCATGCGTTCATGGGCAGCAGGATTTGTCACCTTCGTTGGATTGATCATCGTGGGTTGCGCCTCGTCCGACACAGAGCCCACCTCGGAGGCGTCGAGCGCCTCGTCCGGGGCGACCGCGGGGAGCTCCGCGGGTCAGGGTGGATCTGGAGCTGGAACCGGAACCGGTACCGGTAGTGGAGGCGGCTCCACGAGCGGAAGCGGCTCCACGAGCGGGGGCGGCTCCACGAGCGGGGGCGGGGCGCAAAACGAGGGCGGTTCTCCGAACGCCGGCGGTGGCGGCGCCGGCGGCGCGGCGGGCGGCGATGCCTCGTCCACGGGCGGCAGCATGAGCCCTGGCTGCGGCGTGCCCACGAGCTTCAAATGGGAGTCGTCACCCGCGCTGATCACCCCGCCGAGCGGCTCTGTGTCCATCAAGGACCCGACCGTCCTGTTCCATGACGGCAAGTGGCACGTGTACGCGACGCACTATTCCAACAGCTACAACATGACGTATCTGAGCTTCACCGACTGGGACAAGGCCGGGGCGGCGCCGAAGACGCTCCTGAGCACGAACCCCAACCTGACCGGGTACAAGTGCGCCCCGCAGCTCTTCTACTTCGCGCCGCAGGACCTGTGGTACCTCGTCTATCAGAGCCAGCCGCCCACCTACTCGACCACCAAGGATCCGAGCGACGTCCGATCCTGGTCAGCGCCTCGGACCTTCATCGCGAACGAGCCCGCGATCGTCACCCAGAACAAGGGTTCAGGGACGTGGATCGACTTCTGGGTGATCTGCGACGACGCGAATTGCCACCTGTTCTTCTCCGATGACAACGGGCACCTCTATCGAAGCCAGACCAGCAAGGCCAGCTTCCCGGCTGGCTTCGGCACGCCGGTCATCGTCATGAGCGACGAGAGGTTCGACCTGTTCGAGGCCGCCAACGTCTACAAGATCAAGGGCTCGGACAAGTATCTTCTGATCCACGAGAGCATCGGCGACGGTCGGTATTTCCGCTCCTGGACCGCGGACAGGCTCGACGGGGCCTGGACGCCGCTGGCGGACACGCAGGCAAACCCCTTCGCGGGGAAGAGCAACGTCACGGGCGCCGGCTGGTCGAACGACGGGATCAGCCACGGTGAGATGCTCCGCGATAACCCCGACGAGACCATGACGATCGACACCTGCAACATGCAGTATCTCTTTCAGGGCCGGACCAGGGCCGGGGCCGAGTACAATTTGCACGAGTACAGCCTCGGACTGCTCACGGATGCGAGGTGATGTGAAGCCGTGACGATCCGAGCCGCTCGGACGAGCCCTGCGCTGGCATCCGTGGGCCTGCCGTCTCGAGCGTGAACGGCCGCGCGGCTGACAAGATCGCGCGCGCCACCGGAAGTCCCCTCGGCGACGGGACGAAGGGCGCGCCGCCCTCGCTGCGCCAGGCGTGATCAGACCGGCACGCTCCGGGAATACCTGAGCCGATCTGAGAGCCGCGAGCCTGGGGACTCCAGCGCGCCGCCCTGCGCGGGCAACGGGCGACAATCGACAACCTGGGTGATCTGGCAGGGCGAGCAGGCAGGCTCCGTCCTCCGCTGCAGCCTCGTGGTCACAAGGAGCTGCGTGCTCGCGTCTCTTTGTGTCTCTGATCGCGAAAGCGCACCTCGCGCGTGCGCTGGGGGCGTCCATGCGAGTGAACAGCCGGGAAGGCCGCACATGACAATCACGGAAGAAGATTGCAGAGCCAACGAATTGACGCGATCCAGCCAGGAGACCGCCCGCGCGCGGCGCGCCGGTCGTCCGTGCGCCGGCCCAGGCAAGCGAGCGCTCGGCGCGCTGTGGACCACGTGGAGGCCCATGGTGCGGATGGGGATCCTCTGCGGGGTGCTGCCCCTCTCCTTGTCGGTGCTGGGGGGCGCTTGTTCGGGATCGGACGGCGCGTCGCCGAAGCCCGGCGATCCGGGCGCGCAGGCGGGAGGAGGTGCAGGCGCGCCGACGGGAGGTGATGGCGCAGGCGCGCCGACGGGAGGTGGTGGCGCAGGCGAACCGACGGGAGGTGGCGCGGGTGAACCGACGGGAAATCCGGACCCGCCGCACCCCGAGGATCCGGAGAAGTACGTCGCGTTCGAGCCCGGGCCCGAGCGCTTCCCCATGGTCGCCGCCGGCAAGGCCGCGCCGCTCGTCGTGAGCTCGAGCGACTACGCGGGCGTTGTCCGGGTCGTGAGCGACCTCAAGACCGACATCGGCCGGGTCACCCAGGTCGAGCCCGAGATCTCGCTCGACGAGATCCCGGCGGCGGACGACGTGGTGATCATCGGGACCCTGGGCAAGAGCCCGCTCGTGGACCAGCTTGTGAGCGAGAACAAGCTCGATGTCACCGACATCGCAGGCCGGTGGGAGACGTCCCTCCTGCAGGTGGTGGACAACCCGGCGCCGGGCGTTCGCCGCGCGTTCGTGATCGCCGGCAGCGACCAGCGCGGGACGATCTTCGGCGCGTACGACGTCTCCAGGAACATCGGCGTGTCGCCCTGGCACTACTGGGACGACGTCCCGGCGCACAAGCACGGCGAGCTGTACATCCTGCCCGGGCGCTACTCGCAGGGGGAGCCGAAGGTGAAATACCGCGGCTTCTTCATCAACGACGAGAACCCGGCGCTGGGCACCTGGGCGCGCAACACCTTCGGCCCCGCGCCCAACTCGAGCCGCCCGAACGGCTTCAACCACGAGCTCTACGCCCACGTCTACGAGGTCATGCTCCGCCTCAAGGCCAATTACCTGTGGCCGGCCGTGTGGGGCAGGTCGCTCTTCGACGACGACCCCGAGAGCCAGGCGCTGGCCGCCGAGTACGGCATCGTGATGGGGACCTCGCACGAGGCGCCGATGATGCGGGCGCAGGACGAGTGGGATCGCTTCGGGCAATCCGGAGGCCGGTACGGCGGCAACGGGCAGTGGAACTTCGACAGGAACACGGAGGCGCTGAAGAAGTACTGGGCCGACAGCATCACGCGGATGAAGGACTACGAGAGCGTGGTGACCGTCGGGATGCGCGGCAACGGCGACCTGCCCATCGACAACGGCGGCAACATCGATCTGATGCAGCGGATCGTGGCGGCGCAGCGGGAGATCCTGGGCAAGGTCACGGGCAAGGACGTCACCACCATCCCGCAGGTCTGGACGCTCTACAAGGAGGTCCAGGCCTTCTGGGACGACGGCATGCGGGCGCCGGACGACGTGATCATCAACTGGTGCGACGACAACTGGGGCAACATGCGCGAGCTGCCCGATCTGTCGGCGCCGGAGCGGTCGGGCGGCTACGGGCTCTACTACCACTTCGACTACGTGGGCGGCGGCCGGAACTACAAGTGGGTCGACACGACCCTCCTCCCCAGCGTCTGGGAGCAGCTCCACCTGTCCTATCGCTACGGCGTCGATCGGCTGTGGGTGGTGAACGTGGGCGACATGAAGAACGAGGAGCACCCGCTCGAGTTCTTCCTGGACTACGCGTGGAACCCCGATCGGTGGCCGGCCGAGCGCATCCCGGTATGGGAGCGGCAATGGGCGGCGCAGCAGTTCGGGCCGGAGCACGCGGCCGAGATCGCCGAGGTGCTGACGATGTACTCAAGGCTCCAGTCGCGCCGGAAGCCGGAGCTGCTCAACCGGGTCATCACCCTCAACGCGAACGCCAGCATCGCCACGAACCCCAGCAGCGCCGTGGTCTACGCCGACGGCAGCCCCTTCAGCCTGATCCATTACGGCGAGGCGGAGCGGGTCGTCGCGGAGTGGCAGGCGCTCGCAGCCGAGGCGGAGCGGCTCAACGAGGCGCTGCCGGAGGCGTACCGCGACGCCTACTACCAGCTCGTGCTCTACCAGGTGAAGGCCAGCGCCAACCTGTACGAGCTCCGCCTGGCCGGGTTCAAGAACATCCTCTACGCCGCCCAGAAGCGCGCCGCCACGAAGGACATGGCCACGACCGCCGAGGCCCGGCTCGCCGACGACAAGGCGATGTCGAGCTACTACAACAACACGCTGGCCGGCGGGAAGTGGAAGGGCTTCCAGACGCAGCCCAAGATCGGCTACGGCGGGAACTATCCGGACTCGGGCTGGCAGCAGCCGGAGAGGAACAACGTCGCCATCGAGGACTTCATCTGGCCGGAGCTCCGGCAGATCAGCCTGCCGAGCGGGGCCGACATGGGCGTGGCCATCGACGGGTCGGACCGGGTCTGGCCCGCGCAGGGCACGGCCGCGGTGCTGCCCGAGCTCACCCCGTTCCAGACCCAGCCGGCCCAGTACATCGAGGTCTTCAACCGCGGTCAGGCGCCGTTCGATTACAAGATCGAGCCGTCCGTGCCCTGGGTGAAGGTCTGGCCGAACAACGGCGCGATCGAGAAGGAAGTGCGCGCCACCGTGACCGTCGACTGGGAGGCTGCGCCCAAGGGGACCACGGAGGTGCCGATCACGGTGACGGGGCCGAACGGCAGCTCGGTGGTCGTCCAGGCCATCGTCAAGAACCCGGACGTGAACCGCGACGCGCTCGAGGGGTTCGTGGAGAGCAACGGGTACGTCTCGATCGAGGCCGAGCACTTCACGCGTGCCGTGGGCGCGGACCCGATCTCGTGGCAGCTCATCCCGGACATCGGCCGGACGGCCGGGGGTATGACGCCCTTCCCGGTCACCGCGGCCAGGCAGACGCCCGGCGGAGAGAGCCCGCACCTCGAGTACAAGATCAACACCTTCACGTCCGGGAAGGTGACGGTCTGGGCCTACCTGTCGCCGAGGAACAACGTGCTGCACTCCGACGGGCTGAAGTACGCCGTGTCCATCGACGACGGGCAGCCGCAGGTCGTCAACGTCACCACCGCGCTCAACGGCATCCCGATGAACAAGTCGTGGGAGAGGAACACGTCGGACAACGTGAATCTCACGTCGACCACGCACACCATCGCTCAGCCTGGCGAGCACGTGCTGAAGTTCTGGATGGTCGACCCGACCGTGGTGGTGCAGAAGCTCGTGGTGGACACGGGTGGGCTCAAGCCGAGCTACCTCGGGCCGCCGGAGAGCTACCGCGCGAAGCCGTAGCGAGGCGCGAGCGCGCAAAGGCCCGGGATCCCCTCGTGGGCGGGCGATCCCGGCCTGGGCCACCACCGACGCCCCAACCTGGGGCGACCCAACCTGGGTCGGGTCGACGGGGGGCGACCCAACCTGGGTCGGGTCGACGGCGTTTTGCCACACTGAGACACTCCGCGACGTCCGCGCGCGCGATGGAGCGTCGAGCGGCGTCAGGCGCACGACGGGAACATCGCGCCCCCTGCCTGGCACATAGCTTGCCAGCAAGAAGGCGATCGCTCACCCTAGAGACCCCTCCACCCTCATGCCCACCCGCTTTGAAAGTCTGATCGCGCGCCTGCGCAGCGTATGGAAGCCGACCAAGCAACCCACCGCCCCGCGCGCCTACCGTTGCCAGTGCGAAAGGCCGGTGTTCTTCCGCAACAGCGAGTGCCTCGCCTGCAAGACGCCGCTCGGCTATGAGCCCGAGCGCGCCCAGGTGCTGCCGCTGAAGCCCGGCCCGACCGAGGGCGACTTGCAGCTCTGGCACGATACGGCGGACCCGCCCCGCCTCTATCGACGCTGCGGCAACTTCGACTCGGCGTCGGGCTGCAACTGGCTCGTCCCGGCGGCCGCCGAGACGCCCGCGCTTTGCGACGCCTGCCGGCTCAACCGCACCATTCCGGACCTCTCCATCGCCGATCACGAGGCGCGATGGCGCCGCATCGAGACGGCCAAGCGACGGCTCGTGTCGCAGCTCCTCGCGCTGAACCTGCCGGTGAAGTCCAAGATCGGCGACGACCCGGAGCGCGGCCTCTGCTTCGACTTCCTCGCGTCGCCGCCCGACGGGCCCAGGGTGATGACCGGCCACGCCGACGGCGTGATCACCCTGAACGTCGAGGAGGCGGACGACGCCACGCGCGAGCGCATCCGCGCCGCGATGCGCGAGCCCTACCGCACGCTGCTCGGGCACTTCCGGCACGAGGTCGGCCATTACTACTGGGACCGCCTGGTGCGCGACACCGCGTGGGTGGCGACGTTCCGGGAGCTGTTCGGCGACGAGCGGCAGGACTACGCCGCAGCGCTGAAGACCAACTACGAGCAAGGCCCGCCGGCCGACTGGCCGCAGCGCTTCGTCAGCGCCTACGCCAGCATGCACCCGTGGGAAGACTGGGCCGAGACCTGGGCCCACTATCTCCACATGGTCGACACCGTGGACACGGCCCTCAGCTTCGGCATCGACGCCGACGACGTGGAGCTCGACGCCGAGCCCTGGGGCACCGACGCGCTGTGGCGACCGGACGCGCCAGGGGCCGAGGGCTTCCTCGGCTTCCTGAACGCCTGGGTGGAGCTGACGGGCGTCCTCAACGAGCTGTCGCGCAGCATGGGCCAGCACGACTTCTACCCGTTCGTGCTGCCGCGCCCCGCCGTGGCGAAGCTGCAGTTCATCCACCTCGTGGTGAACGGAGCCCCCGCCCCGGCGCCCGCCGCTACCCCAGCCCCTTCGGCCAGGTGAACGAGAAGGCGGCGCCGCGCCCGACGTCCGAGTCGAGCACGACGGCGCCGCCGCTGCCCTCGACGATCTTCTTCACGAGCGCGAGCCCGACGCCCGTGCCCTCCGACCTGTCCCGCGCCTCCAGCGTCTGGAAGATGACGAACACCTTGTCGTGGAAGCGCGGCGAGATGCCCGGCCCGTTGTCCGCCACCGTGAAGCGCCAGTGCGAACCGACGTCCGCGCAGGAGACGACGGCGCGGCCGCTCTCCCTGTCGCGGTGGTGCTTGATGGCATTGCCGATGAGGTTCATGAAGACCTGCTGGAGCAGCGTGCGCTCCGCCACGACGCTGGGCAGGAGGCCGGCGACCTCGACGCGAAAGCCACCCGGCGGCGACAGGAGATCCACGACCTCCCCGATGAGCGGGCCCACCGCGACCACCTCGGTGGGCACCCGGGTGCGCCCGACGCGCGAGTACTCGAGGATGGCGTCGATGAGCGCGTCCATGCGCTGCACGCGGTTGCGCAGGAGCTCCAGGTTCCGCTTCGATACCTCGCTCAGATGCTCGTGCTCGTCGTCCTCGATCCACTGCGAGAGGTTCGCGATGCCCCGGAGCGGCGCCTTGAGATCGTGCGACGTGACGTAGGCGAACTGGTCGAGCTCGCGGTTCGAGCGCTGCAGCGCCTCGGTGAGCCTCGCCAGCTCTTCCGCGCGCTGGCGCAGCGCGAGGTCCGCGCGGGCGCGCTCGATGGCGATGGCGGCGAGGCGCGTCGCGACGCGGACGACCTCCTCGTCGGCGGCGGTCGGCACGCCGGGCGACGGCCTGTACACGGCCCAGGTGCCCAGCACCTCGCCCTTCGAGGAGAGGATGGGCGTGGACCAGCAGGCGCGCAGCCCGAGCGGGAGGGCGAGCTGGCGGAAGTCGGCCCAGAGCGGGTCGGTCGCGATGTCCTCCACGACGACCGGCGCGCGGCGGTGGGCGGCGGTGCCGCACGAGCCCGCGCGCGGGCCGATGAGGAGCCCGTGCACCGCCGCGTTGTAGGACGCCGGCAGGCTCGGCGCCGCGCCGTGGAGGAGTCGGAGGCCGTCGTCGCTCGCGAGCAGGACGGTGAAGCGGCGGCCGGCCGCGAGCTCCTCGGCGTCGCTGCACAGCGCCTCGAGCGTCTCCTCCAGGCCCTGGTGGAGGGCGATCATCTCGAGCACCTTGCGCTGCCACGCGAGGAGGATCTGCTGCCGGCGCTGCAGCGTGGCGTCCATCATCGAGCCGATCATGCGGATGGCCTTCCCTGCCCCGTCGCGCAGCACGAGGCCGCGGTCGTAGATGATCGCGTACTCGCCGTCGGCGCGGCGGAAGCGGTACTCCTCGCTCCACGTCGTCGCGGTGCCCTCGATCGCGTCGTGGATGCTGCGGTAGACGCGATCGAGGTCGTCCGGGTGGATGCGGCCCATCCAGCTCTCGGGTCCCGGCTCGAGCTCGTCGAGCCGGTAGCCGAAGGTGCGCTCGAAGTTCTCGCTCCACCAGACCGTCTCGGCGGCGAAGTCCCAGTCCCAAAGGGTGTCGTTCGTGGCCCTGGCGAGGAGGTGGAAGCGCTGATCGCTGAGGCGCAGCAGGTCCTGCGCCCTGCGGCGCGGCGTCACGTCCTCGAGCGCGCCCTCGTAGCGCACGACGCGCCCGGTCGTGTCGCGGATGGCGCGCGCGGTGATGCTGACCCACACGCGCGTCCCGTCGAGGCGGACGAACTCGATCTCGTGGCCGTGGACGGCGCCCTCGCGGTCGAGGATGCCCATGATCTCCTGCCGCTCCCTCGGGTCGCTGTAGAAGGTCGGGACGGGCAGGTCGAGGAACCGCGTGTGATCCGCGTAGCCGAGGAGGCGCGCGAACGCGCGGTTCGCGTCGATGAAGCGCCCCTCGGGCGTGGTCGTGAAGAGCGCGACCGGGCACCCGGCGTAGAACGAGGCGAGGCGATCGTCGCCGGCGAGCGGGGCGAGCTCCGCCTCGGCGCTCGCCTCCTCGGTGCGGGTCGCTGCGTGGGATGGGGTGATGCGGAGGTCGTCGTTCATTCGGGAGGGATCTCGCGGCGGGGACACCTCCCTTTGAGCGCGCGCGCCCACGACGGCAAGCGTCATGCGGTCCGCCGCAGCATCCGGCGCACGCCCAGGCGGACGGCCGTGTCCGCCGCGCCGCGCGTGGCCACCCCGGGCGATCGCGGGCGCGCGCCCCAGGGACAGCCTCCTCGCTGTCGATCACCGGAGGCGAGAAGCGCCTCCGGCAGCGGCGGTGTGATGTGCTGAATGGGCGCGAGCGCTGCGAGGGCACAACGCCGCTCCTGCCAGGGCGAACGATGGATTCAGACCGCTACGGGACATCCATCATCGACAGGTTGACCGCGTCGCTGACCTCCTCCGCGCGGATGTGCTCGATCATCGCGTCGAAATCGTCCCAGTACCACAGCTGGTCCTCGTCGACCCCGAGGTGATCGTAGCCCGGGAGCCCGTGGTTCGTGAGCAGGACGATCATGAGGTCCCGCGCCGGATCGGGGTCGATGACCAGGAGCGTCCCGGCGCCGCCTGTCTTGCTGTAGGCGACGGTCGAGGTGTGATCGCCGCCGGGCCACGCGCCCGGATCGACCACCTCCCATCCGAGCCCCTTGCCCGAATAGAACAGGTTCTGGGCGAACGTGATCGCCGGCGTGGGGAGCCCGAGGTCGCCCGTCTGCAGCGTCGTCATGCGCTCCACCGAGGACCGCGACGTCACCCGCTCCCCCGGACAGACGAGGAGCATCGGGTTGCAGAGCACGTCGGGGCCCCGGACGTGGACGCCCCGGTTCAGGAGCATCTGCGCGAACTTCGCGAGATCGAGCGCCGTCGAGAACAGGCCGTCGCACCCGGTGAGGTGGCCGTGCTGAGAGGTGCCCGTGTTCTCCTCGACGTCGTAGTCGGTCTCGTCCTGGACCTCGCCCCGCAGGTAACGCCCGCGCACGCTCGACCAGGCCGTCCCGACGAAACGATCGCTCTTCGCCGGCATGTGGAGCTTCGGCCGGTACGAGGTGCTCGACATGTCGAGCGGATCGAAGATGTACGCCTTCATCAGGCTCTGCAGCGAGCTGCCGCCGGCCTTCTCCAGGACGTGACCGAGAAGGCGAAACCCGAGATCGCTGTAGAGGACCTTCCGGCTCGGCGTGTAGAGCAAGGGCGCCGTGAGCATCGTGTGCCAGCGGTCGCTGGCGCCCAGGACGCCGTTCGCGTCCATGTCCTCGCCCGATACGTAGCGCATCAGGTCCCTGATCGTCACGAGGCGCTTGTCCGGGTTCGAGGCGTCGGCGAACTCGGGGAAGTACGACACGACCGGGTTGTCGATCTTGAAGCCGGGGAACCGGCCGGACTCCTGCATCCTCATCGCCAGGAAGACGGTGAACGGCTTCGTCATCGACTCGAGATCGAAGATCCCGTCGAGCGGCATGGGCGGCGAGGGCATGTCCGGCCAGCTCGCGTTGAAGCCGTCCCGCACGCCCAGCGCCTCGTGGAGCACGATCCGCCCGCGGCGGGCGACGAGGAGGACTGCGCCCTTGAAGTCGCCGCCCGCGATGGCGTCCTCCAGCGCCAGCGTCGCGCCGCGCAGCCCGGCGCGGCTCATGCTCACGGACTCCGGCTCCGCAGGCTGAAGGCGACGCGGCCACGCGCCGCTCGAGGGCTGAGAGACAAGGCCGTGAGCGACGTCCGGCGCGCCGAGACACGCCAGGACCGCCACGCAAGACACGAGAAATAACGTCGTTCTCATGGATGATGTCTCCTCGCCAGAGCTGCCCGGCGACAAAAGATCGAGACCTTCATGATAACGCGTTCTCCAGCGCGTCAGCTAGCCAGGTTTGTCCCGACATGCAGGCTGGTTCCACCTGGGCTCACGCCGCGCGGACACGGCGTGTCAAGACGAAACGAGCTCTCTTGTGCGTAGGTGACGCCGCTCTGCACACGTGTCCGATGAGCGCTCGCCAACAGACACGCTGCCAGACGTGACACAGATCACACGTCGTGAGTCGCGGTGACTCCGGCGTCGTCGCTCCGTTGTGACGCGGCGTGACACCGGGGTCGCCGGCAGCGCCCACCCGGCCTGTCCGAGCGCTCCTCGACGGCCGGCCGCCCGCCCGCCCGCCCGCCCGCCCGCGCCTACCGGCGGTAGCGCCGCTGGAGCCGCTTCATGAAATCCGGTGTGAACACGCCGTCCGCGCCGAGGCGGCCGTATCCGTTCTGGATGCTCCAGCCACGACGCCGCTACTGATTCGCGCCGATCGCGTCGAGGAAGGCGTTGTAGTCGTCGACCTTGTCCCCCGGCACGACGTCGAGGCCGAGGTTGAACCGGCTATCGTCGGCCATGTGCGAAGCGAGGATGTCTCTGGTCGCCTCGAGGCCGATGCTCTTCATGCCGTAGAGGATGTACGGCACGATGTACCCCTCGTAGTACTGCCGCTGGACGTGCGTGGCCAGGATGCGGCCGTCGCGCATGTAGCCGACGGTCTTCGGATCGAAGTCGAAGGCCACGATGGGGAGGCCCGGCTGGGCCGCGGCCTCCGCGGCCATCGCGCAGCGATACGAGACGCTGAACAGGCCGAGCATTCCCACGACAGGCGGGTCCGCGGCCTCGATCGCGGTCTTCATCGACTCGACGTCCTCGAGCTCTTTCTCGTTGGACCAGATGATCGAGCTCACCACCACGGTGTAACCGGCGCCCTCGAGCGCGGCCTTGGCGTGCTGCGTTCGATCCACCCCGTCGACCCAGGTCTCATCGGTGCTGCCGTGGATGATCACCGTCCCCGGCCCCTCGGGCAGCTGCTCGATCAGGGTTTCCCCTGCCGTGGTTCCGGCAGACGTGTTGCTGGTCCCAACGTAGATCGAGCGCCTCGAGTCCTTCAGGTCGGTGTCGAGCGTCACCACGTGGATCCCCTTCTCGGCGGCCTCATCGAGGACGGCCGCGTTGCCGTCGCCGAACGGCGCGACGCCGATCCCCTCGGTGCCGCCCGCCACCGCCTGTCGGATCTGTTCGTTCTGGTGCTCCACCCTCTCTTCCAGCTCGCCCATCCGGCCGAGGCCCGCGACCACGTTCCCCGTGGCCCCGAGCTCGCCCATGGCCCGGCCGGCGCCGGTGGCGACCGGCGCGAAGAAGCCGTCGATGGACTTCACAAGGACCGTCATCTGCATCGGCTCGAGCGAGCTCTCGTTGATCTTGGCGACGAGGTCGTCGATCGTCGCCTCGAGCTCCACCGGGGTGAATTCGTTCTCGACCGTCGGCGCCCGCTGGATGGGCTCGACCTTCTCGTCATCTCCGGGTGTGTCGCTCGATCCGCACGCCGCCGTCGTCAGCATGAGCCCCAGCGCCGTCATCCAGCATCGTCCGGTCCTCGTCATCGATCCCTCCTCTTGCTTCATGGCTTCAATCGCTCGCGGAGCCCCTGCGTGAGCGCCTCACCTGAGTGATGATCGAGCTCGCGGCGAGATCATTGGCGGAAGACGCAATCCACGGGAACGGGGGTGAGGTCGACGAAGGCGTCACCGTCAATGGTCCACCGCTGCATGAAATGGTGCTTGCTCGCCCCGTAGTCGTCGAACTCGTACTCGGCCGCTGCCCCGACGTACCGCAGCGGGATCCCCGCGCGGAGCTTGGCCATCGCCGCCTTCATGTCCCGCCACGAGGCCGCGTCGTGGCCGGGGCTGTTGAGCTCGCGGATGATCTTCTGCAGCTCGTATCCGGAGGACGGGATCGTCCCGGTCGTCGCCTGGGCGTACACGAGGCCCATCGCGAGGAGGACGACGCCGTCGTAGTAGAAGTGAGCCGCGGGCAGCGGCGCCTCGCCGTCCCACCGGCGCGAGAAGCGCCCGATGAAGGCGGCGGCGTTCCCGGTCGTGCAGTCGACCGTCTCCTCGGCCCCGCCCGCGACATGGCACTCGCTGCGCAGGCTGAGCGACGGAGATACCCCCAAGAATCCATCGAGAGAGCCCTTGGGGATGTTGGCGATGAGCACCTCGGTGCGCAGCGCAGGACCGAGGAACCAGGTGCCCGGGCGTCCGGAGACGGCCCATTCGGTCACGATGGTCGAGGCGGTGGCGGGGTACGCGGCCAGGAGCGTGCGTTCGGCGTGTGACGCGGACGCAGCCTTGATCTGGCTCGTGTACGTCCGCTCGCCCGACGTGAACGTCACCGAGGGGAGGAGCGTGCCCCCGAGCGACGTGAACCGGGTCGAGAACGCGCTGCTGACGCCGATGTTGTAGTCGTCCCGTGCCGTGAGGCTGTTCACGGTGTCGATGTCCTCGAGGACGGCGAGCTTCGCCAGGGCGCAGCCGACGTAGAGCGAGGAAGGGGCGAGCCGCATCCGCCCTCCCCTCGTCTCGCTGCGCGCGACCGTGGGCGCGGCGTACCCCGGCAGCATGTGAAAAACGTCGAGCGCCTTCACGTCGTGCGCGATCTCGCGGGCGAGATCGTTCTCCTCGGGCCCTATCAGGTAGGCGACCCGATCCGTGTAAAGCAGCTGGATCAGCTGCTCGATCCCACGCTCCGGGCTCGAGTGGCTGTCCCGGCTCCGGAGGTCGAACGGCCTCCCGTCGAGCCCCCCCGCGGCGTTCACGTCCTCGACGGCGAGCAACATCGCTTGCTCGAGGTTCCGGCCGATGGCCGACTCGCTGCCGGAGAAGGGCAGGAGGGCCCCCATGACGACCGCGTCCTCGGGGCCGGCGGGCGCCGTCGGAGCGCATGAGGCCGAGCTGAGGGACGCGAGCCCCACGAGCAGCCCGGTCCCCACGCAGCGCATGAGTCGTTTGCGTCGTTTGCGACAAACGATCCGCTCGCCGCCTCGATCCGAACGATCCGAAGCGGCAGGTATCCCAAGCAACATGTTCGCCCCTCGAGCGCGGATGACAACGCACCGAGGAGCGTTCTGTCAAGGGCGCATTGTTTATATCAGAGAGGATCGCGGCGGAGCATCGCGTGGACGTTCGAGCCACGATGCAACGCGACGCACACTCGTCCGACGCCGCTTGCCGTTTTCAGCGCCGTGATCTCGGTCCGTACATCGCGGCGTTCAGGCCGAGATGTGGGCATGACCACGCGGGTGGGGCCGGTCGTGGACGGGCCCGACGCCGGGCTCTCGGGGCGGCTTCATCGCGCCTCGTTCGATCTTCGGCGAGCTGCGCTTCGATGTGTGGGTGACGCGCCACGAGCCGTCCACGACCTGAGGAATCCCCTCAAATTTTTCGGAAAAAAGCGCCGAATTCGACTCTCGCCCGAATTGTGCAGTCCGCCGACGTGGGCGTGACGTCTCGCATCGAGGCATAGGCGGGTATGCCTATACCTGGAGCCAGGTGGCTCGGGTACGACGTCGTCGCAGTCACCTGCATCGGGCGATGCGAGGGCGGACGGAGATCTTGGAACAGAGGGGCGAGGGATGCATGGATGGATTGTTGACATCCGGTGGATGAGATCCTTTCGCACCTTGAAACCTCGGCGCCGAGCGGACACTGGAGAAATAAAATGCGGTCAATACGTTGCTACTTTGTTAAAAATCTGAGCGTTCTCGGTCTCCTGAGCATCGGCCTTTGGGCCTGTGGTGAGGCGAATGACGAGGGTACGTCCTCGACCGGCGGAGGCGCCCCTGACGGGGCCACCAGCGGCCCAGGGACGACGGCTACGGGCACGGGCGGTATGGGCCCTGGCGGCACCGGAGGCTCAGCGACCGGGAGCACCTCGGGCAGCGGCGGCGCAAGCACCGGGCAGGCCAGCAGCTCGGCCAGCGGCGGCGAGGCGGGCGGCACAGGCGGAGTGACGACCGGCACAGGCGGAGAGACGGGCGAGTGCGTCAAGGGCCAAACCAGGGGCAATCAAGTCGCGGTCATCGGCGAATCGTTCATCGCCGCGACTCACGGCATCACGCAGCAGATCGAGAAGCAGGCCAAGGCCAACGGCTCCCTCGCCGAGGGCGAGCGCTATATCGACAACTCGGTCAGCGGCACGACGCTGGCCGACGATCAAATCCCCAGCCAGTACCGCAAAGCTGCGGAGAACGGCATGATCAAGTACGTGCTGATGGATGGGGGCGGGAACGACTGCTTGTTGAGAGGGGACGGCGACGGAGCCCTCGCGGCGGCGGAGTCGTTGTTCGAGACCATGGCGGAGGACAACGTCGAAAAGGTGCTCTATTTCTTCTATCCAGACCCCATCGGAAACCAGTTCTCGTCGCTCAAGTCCTGCCTCGATACGCTCCGGCCGAAGATGAAGGCACTGTGCGACGGGCTCACGTCGCCGAAATGTTACTGGTTGGACCTTCGTCCGGTCTGGAACGGACACAACGACTACACGCAAGACGGAATCCACCCCACCTCTGCCGGTAGCATCGCCACCGGAGATGCAGTCTGGGAAGCGATGAAGACGAGCTGCGTCGCGCAGTGACGAGCGTGGGCGGCGTACCACCGCCCGTCTCTCGACGCGCCGCTGCAGCGGTCCTCGAGCGGAAGGCGCGTGGCATGGCGCTGCCGGGCGTGGCGCGTCAGCCGTCGAAGCGGACGCGCGTGCCCGCCGCGGGGCGGTGCACCGGGAGGTAGCGCGAGGCAGGGAATCCGTTCTGGAGCCTGGGGCCCGAGGCCGGGAGGAGCCGCCCGAGCGCGACGAGGAACTGGACGATCTCCATCCAGGCGAAGTGATAGCCGAGGCAGAAGTGCGCGCCGCCGCCGAACTGGGCGATCTCGAGCGGCGAGAGCGCCTCCTTGCGGCCGAGCCAGCGCTCGGGGCGGTAGCTGTCCGGATCCGGGTAGAGCTCGGGATCGCGCGAGAGCAGGATCAGCGGGATGCCCACGATGGTCCCGGCGGGGACGGTGCGGCCCTCGAGCTCGAAGTCGGCGACGGCGCGGCGGGCGTCGTGAGCCACAGGCGGGTGGAGGCGGAGCGCCTCGCGGAACACGGCCTCGGCGAAGGGGAAGCGGCGGAGATCCGCGGGCGAGCGCGGGAGATCCGCCGCGCTCGACGCCTCCTCGCGGAGCGCACGCCAGATCGCGGGGCTCTCGGCGAGGTGGGCGACGCACCAGGCCATGGTCGAGGCCGAGGTCTCATGGCCGGCGAGGAGGAGCAGGCGGAGGTTGCCCACGAGATCCTGCTCGGAGAGCGGCTCGCCGTCCTCGTCGCGGGCCTCTAGCAGCGCGGGCAGGAGGCCCTTCTCCTCGCCGCGGGCGCGCACGTCGGCGAGGATCCGGCCGATGCGCGCGTCGAGCCAGGCGCGGGCGCGGAGGCCGCGGCGTCGCGGCGAGCCCGGCACGTCGAAGGGCAGGTTGAGGACCACGAGCATCAGATCCTCGTAGTTGTGGCGCCACTCGGAGAGCTCGTCGTCCTCGACGCCGGTGATCTTGAACATCACCTCCAGGGCCAGCTCGCGGCTCTCGCGCAGCAACGGGACGTCGCGCCGGCCGACCCAGGAGCGGACCTTGCGCTCGACGCTCGTCGCGATGATCGCGCCGACCTCCGCGGCGTCGAGGCCCTTCGGCGAGAAGGGCCCGTTCATCGCGGTGCGGAGGCGGCGGTGCGAGGCGCCGTCGTGGGCCATCATCGTCTGACCGAAGAGGTGGCCGACGCCGCGCTCGGTCAGATACGAGGAGTCGAGGGCCTTGCTCTTGAAGAGCGAGAAGGACTCGTTCGAGGCGTAGACGAGCTGCCAGGCGTCGACGCCATGGCTCCAGAAGAAGAGGGAGCCGAAGCGGCGCCGGCCCTCGCGGAGCAGGCCGAGCTCGTCGACGGCGATCGCCGGCATGTGGCCCACGACCGGGAAGCGGCCGGGGAGGATGGGGAATCCATGCCGGGTCTCGATGCGGCGGGCGAGCGGGTTGCGGCCCTGAAGGAGCGGGAGCTCGGCGATCGAGGCGGGGAGGACGGTGCTCATGGCGTGTGTGACCTCGTCTTGTACCACCACGCCGGCCCGGCATGGGCGCCGGAATCGGAGGGGAGCGGACCCCCGGCCTGCCCGAGCGCGCCTCGCCGACCGAGCGGTTGCCCGCGCCTACCGCCGGTAGAGCCGCTGGAGCCGCTTCACGAACTCCGGCGTGAACACGCCGTCCACCCGGATCGAGTACCGGAAGAACGGGTCCGGCTCGACCCCGTGGTAATCCATGTCGTTGAACCAGTAGACGGGCGCGCGCACGATCGTGCGCTCCTCCCCTGCCCTGTCGCAGACATAGAACCGCTTGTCGCCGCGCGGATCGAACGAGATGGACTGCGCCGGCCCGAGCGCGCCCCCCGGCTCGGTGTCGCGGTGCGCGGGCGCGTGATCGTTCGCCTCGAGGCCGAAGATCACGCACCGCCCGATCTCGGCGAACGGCAGGCTCCGGATGAAATCGACCGTGCGCGGGAACACCGCCCTCGCCTCCTCCGAGAAGTCCTTGCCCGCGCCGGAGTGCTTGTCCTCCCAGCGGTCGTTCTCGAGCAGGTGATAGCAGACCTTCCAGGGGAAATAGACGCCGTAGCGGTACTTCAGGTACAGCACCTGCGCCCGCGTGAGCGGGTGATCGGTCTCGTCTCCGAACGTGTACTCGCCGCGCCGGTCGAGATCGAAGGCGGACGGGTCGTCGGCGAGCGCCACGAAGTCGCGGAGCTCCTCGCGCGAGAAGCCGGCGATGACCTGCCCGTAGTCCACATAAGGGTCCTCGTGCACCCACGGCGCGACCACGCCCATCCACTTCAGGCTGCCGCCGGTGTACGAGGGCTCGACGCGGCAGAGCCCGAGCACGATCTCGCGATCGAGCTCCGGGAAGCAGGACGTGTCGAGCAGCGGCGACAGGTCGATGTACGGGCGACCCCACAGGCCGCAGAGCTTGCTCATCTCGTCCTCGCGCCGAGCGCCGACAGGTACCTCCGCGCGACCATGCGGTCGAAGGCGTGGACGCCGTCCTCCACCATGGCGTAGGTCGACGGCGCGTAGCCCGGCGCGCGGAGCCCGCGCTGCTGGCGCTCGCAGATGGCGCGATCCTCGCGGTTCACGGCGTCCCAGAAGGCGAACACGTCGGCCGGATCGAAGCCGGGGGTGAACGCCGCCGGATGGAAGTAGGTGTCGGCGACCACGAGGGTCCGGTCCGGCGCGCGCGGGGTGAGCCGGTACGTGAGCAGGTAGTCGGGCTGCAGGCTCGTGAGCAGGCCCGGGAAGAGCATGGCGTCGCGCACGCGCCGCCGCTCCGCCTCGGGGACGATGAGCGGCCGCGCCCCCCGCCCCGCGCTCGTCGAGACCGTCTCGGCGCCGGGGGCGAGGTCCATGATCCCGCCGAGCCACGGGCCGTCCCGGCCCCAGGACACGGCGTCGCCGCACGGGGTGAGCCGCTCCAGCGCGGGGTGCACGCGCGGAAAGTGGTGCGACTCCTGGAAGTTCTCCACGCAGAGCTTCCAGTTCGCGGCGACCTCGTGCTCCACCCGCCTGCCCCGCCGGAGCGAGCGCAGCTCGGGGCGCGTGAGCCACGGCGGCGCGTCGCCGAGCGCGCTCTCGAGCGAGGGCGCCCCGGGGTCGAGCGTCACGAAGAGGAAGCCGAGGAGGGCGCCCGCCCGCGCGGGCAGGAGCCCGTGCGCGCCGCGGTCGAAGCCGGGGGGCGCGTGGGGCGCCGCGCGCAGGGCGCCGGAGAGCTCGTAGGTCCAGCCGTGGTACGGGCACGCGAGCTGAGAGAGCCGGCCGCAGGCGCCGTCGAGCAGCGTCGCCGCGCGGTGGCGGCAGACGTTGTGGAACGCGCGGATCTCCAGATCCGCGCCGCGGAGGACGACGACCCCCGCCGGCGTGAGCGGCGCGAGCAACCACTCGCCTGGACGGGCGATCTCGTCCTCGCGCCCGACGCAGACCCAGGAGCGCCCGAAGATCTCGGCCTGCTCGAAGGCGAGCACGCCCTCGTCCCAGTAGGCGCGCGCCGGCAGCGGGCGAGCGGCGGGGAGCGGCGCGAGCACCGCGTGGAGATCGGCGGGGGAGAGAGGCAGCTCCGGCAAGCGGCGCGATGCTACCAGAACGGGCAGCCCGGCATGCGTCGCGCGCCGCGCCGCGCCGCGCCGTCGGAGAGCGCGGCTCAGGGGGTCGGCTGCGCGCTGGGGCCGAAGGTCAGATCCGCCTCGTCGACCTCGACGCCGCGGAACCGCTGCACGTCGACGCACGGCGCGTCGACGTGGGGTGGGCACAGGTCGCCGTCGCACGTCTCCTCGGTCGTCCGCGTCACGACGCCGCTGACCGTCGACCCGTCGACCGTCATGGAGATCTGCACCCGGAGGCTGGAGATCCTCCTCGTGTCGCCCACGATCTCCCGGAACCGGTCCTCGTCCCCGTCGTCGTCGGCGTCGACGAACGGGTCCTCCACCTCGTCGCGATCGTCGTGCTTGTCGCCGTCGGTGTCGACCTCGTCGTCGCTCGTCGCGTCCAAGTCGTCGTCGCCGTCCTTGTCGGCGTCGACGAACGGGTCGATGTCATCCGCGATGCCGTCCCGGTCGGCGTCGGTGACCCTCTTGCGGAAGGGAAACTCGACGTCCTCGGAGCGGCCCTCGAAGAGGTAGGGATCGTCGTCCGTGGAGCCCTTCAGCGCGAGCCCGCCGATGTCGAGCACCGCCTCCTCGTTGCTCGGGAGGTAGAGGAGCAAGGTCTGGCCGTCCCGGAACGTTGTGGTGTCGTACTTCTCCGCGAGGAGCGGCCTGTCGTCGGGGAAGCAGCCAGGCGTCTCCTCGGACGCCTCCAGGGCGACGCGGTACACCGCGTAGTCGCCCGCCGAGAGGCCGCCGCAGGAGGCGACGCCGGCCAGAGAAGCCAGGAGGGCGGCGCGGGCCGAAAGCGCAAGAATGTCTCGTCGATCAAGCATGTTCATCTCCTCCGCAGCGCTGAGGGTAAGCCACGGTTCAGCACTCGAATGCGCTGCTCGCGCCGCACGAGTAGTAACACTGTTCGCAGTGCAAACATGTGTCGTAGTTGTAGTAAAGATCCCGCCCGTCCGGGTGCGCCTCCAGGCATTCATTGACGCAGGCGTCGTCCGCGCAGGTCACCATGCACTGGGCGAGGTAGAGGCAGTCGTCGCTGATGATGCACGCCTCGAGCTCGTCGGCGCAGCTCCCCTCGTTCGCGCACGCGATGCACCCGCTCGTGTCGTTGCCACAGACGGCGAGGTCGTCGCAGGCGGCGGGGGGGACTGTGCAGTCGACGACGTCCGTGCCCTCACCGCAGGAGCCGGCGCCCTCGGGCTCGTCGCACACGTCGTTGTTCGTGGTGGGGCACGGCTCGCCTGCTGGGCAGTCGGCGCGATCGGTGCCCTCGTCGCAGAGCCCGGTGCCCTCCGGCTCGTCGCAGACACCGTTGTTCGCCTCGGCGCAGGTCATGACCATGCAGTCGATGACGTCCGTTCCCTCGCCGCAGAGCCCGGTGCCCTCCGGCTCGTCGCACGCCCCGTCCTGCACCGACTTGCACGGCACGAGCTTGCAGTCGTCGACGTCCGTGCCCGCCGGGCACCGGCCGGTGTTCTCGGGCTCATCGCAGATGCCGTTGCCGGTGTACGGACAGAAAGAGAGGCAGTCGGCGGGGTCGGTCCCGGCCGGACACGTGTCGGTGCCCTGGGGCTCGTCGCAGATGCCGTCGCCCGCGCTGGGACAGTGATCGCGATTGCTCGGCTTGAGACAGCCGAGGAGGGCCGCCGCATGGGCGTTGCAGACCTCGGCCAGGTGATGACCCTCCACACACCGGCCCTCCAGACGGACACAATCGACGTACGCCGTGTGCTCGTCCTGGCAGCGCTTCTTGGCCCGCTCCTCGACGGCCTCCTGCTCGGCCTCGCACAGCCCTTCGCTGTCCCCGGAGCAGTCCTCGCAGGCGCAGCGCGCCTCGCAGACCGTCGCGTAGGCTGGCCGCTCGCCATCGCCGCGATCCGAGCTGGCGCACGCGGCGAAACTGCTGACGAGAGCTGCTGTGATCATCACGTGTCTGACACGCATGGGGTCTCCTCATCATCTTCTGAAGCGAGGGGTCGTCCCGCGGGGGCGCAGAGCGCCGCCGCGAAGCCGGCGAGGGCATACGACACGGCTGGCGCTGGAAGCTCCAGGTAACCTTCACCTGCGCACACCGCGCTCGATCCGCCTCTCGCTTCGAATGTGACTGTAAAATTCTGCCAAAGGAAAACGGCTACCTATACCAGCTCAGAAGGCGACCGGTCAATCACCGAGGGGACGCGCGGGCGGCGAGCAGCGGAGTGCGCGCCCCCGCGCTGAGCTCGGGCCGGGGAGAGGCGCAAGGGGGAGCGCGCAGCCCCGCGACCGCGCGGCGACGTGTGGCATGGGAGGCGCGCGGGGCGCTCGAGGCGGGGCGAGGTCAGCTGGAGGAGGGCGCGGTCGGGAGACGGGCGCGGCGGCGGGGCTCGAGGCGAGTGGCTCGGAGCGGGTGAACTCCTGAGGAAGCAAGGCGATGCGCGCGGGCGCAGGAGATATCAAGGACGTGCGCGAAGGCGCATGAAGAAGAGAGGCGCGCAGGTCGTGAGGAGGGCTCGCGCGGCGGAGGTAGAAAACGATCCTGCTGCCGGCAATGCGTGCTCCGTGAGCCGTGAAGCGGACGCGACAATCCCGCGCCGTCGCCCGTCGAAAAGCTGCTCTTGGCGGTGCCGGCGCGGAACGAGGCTCCGCGCCGCGGAGGAGGGGGCGGAATTCCCGGGTGCATTTGGCGCGGGAGAATGGAGACGGGGTGAAAAGATCCGTTGGCATCCGTGCCGTTTCGACAGAAGATGCGCGTGCGCCCATCGCGCTGCGGCGCCTCGCCTCCGACGGCCGGCACCGCGTCACTGGACCCCTACCGGCTTGGAGAGCAGCGGATGAAGATGCGATCTTTGGTGTGTCTGTTTGCACTTGGTTTGATGACCGCAGCGTGCGGCGATGACGACCCCTCGACCCCCGGGAGCGGCGGCACCGGGGGCGACGGCGGCGCCTCGACGACCAGCGGCACCGGCACCGGCGGCGACGGCGGCGGCACCGGCGGCGACGGCGGCGGCACCGGCGGCGGCGGCGGCGACGGTGGCGCTGGCGGCGGCACCGGTGGCGGCGGCACCGGTGGCACCGGCGGCACCGGCGGCGGCGACGGTGGCGCTGGCGGCGCCACGTCGAGCTCGGCGAGCACCGGCACCGGCGGCGAGGGCGGCGACGGCGGCGGCAGCGTCACCTCGTCGAGCTCCGCCACTACCGGCACCGGCACCGGCGGCGACGGCGGCGGCAGCGTCACCTCGTCGAGCTCCGCCACCACCGGCACCGGCGGCGACGGCGGCGGCAGCGTCACCTCGTCGAGCTCCGCCACCACCGGCACCGGCGGCGACGGCGGCGGCAGCGTCACCTCGTCGAGCTCCGCCACCACCGGCACCGGCGGCGACGGCGGCGGCAGCGTCACCTCGTCGAGCTCCGCCACCACCGGCACCGGCGGCGACGGCGGCGGCAGCGTCACCTCGTCGAGCTCCGCCACCACCGGCACCGGCGGCGCCGGCGGCGGCGAGCTCGGCGCCGACGGCGCTGCCTGCGCCAGCCCTGCCGAGTGCGCCGGCGGCGTCTGCTTTGATGAGACGGGAACCGGCTTCCCTTACGGGCACTGTACCGGCGCCTGCGTGACGGACAGCGACTGTGCCGGCGGCGGCACATGCGTCGCCGTGAGCACGTCCCTGAGCCTCTGCGTCGCCCCGTGCGAGACAACGGCCGACTGCCGTGACGGCTACATGTGCGACTTCGACTACACTTGCTGGCCGGGCTGCACAAGCGACGCGGAGTGCCCGGATGTGGGCGTGTGCGACGTGGGATCGGGCTTCTGCGAGAAGCCGGGGAGCCCGGACGCCGCCCCTTGCACGGTCGACAACGACTGCGCCGGCGGCCGGTGCCTCTCCGAGGCCAGCAGCGGCTTTCCTGGCGGCTACTGCCTGGGCGACTGCGATCCGGAGATCGGCGAATGCGCCGGCGGCGGCGCCTGCATCCCGTCGGGCGCCGGCGGCTACTGCGACATGCTGTGCGAGACCTCGGAGGACTGCCGCGAGAGCTATGCGTGCACGGACGGCACCTGCTGGCCGGCCTGCACCAGCGACGCTGACTGCACGCTGGCGGGCTACACCTGCACTGACTCGGGTCGCTGCGCGCCGCCGCCGGGCGATACCGCCGACGGAGGCACTTGCACCGCCGACGCCGATTGCGCCGGCCTCATCTGCATCAACGAGGCCGACTACTTGTGGCCGGGCGGCTACTGCATCAGCGATTGCTACCCGGACACCGGCACTCCCTGCGACGAGGGCGACGTCTGCGCCGATGACGGCTTCTGCTACACCGGGTGCGCGGCGGACGGCGACTGCCGCGAGGGCTATGAGTGCTGGGAGAGCATGTGCTTCCCGTTGGAGTGAGCCAGCGACGGTGAGCGCCCGCAGACGGCCCGTCCGATGCGACGACGGGCCGCTGCGGCCCTCTCCCTGAGGCGATGAGCCTCTTCAGCTGAGCTCGCCCCCGTCCTGGCGGCGGCGCAGGCCGGCGAGCGCGATCAGCGCGAGCGCTGCCGCCGTCGGCCCATGACCCGCGCCCCCCGCCGTCCCGCAGCTGCAGCCGCTGCTCCCGCCGGCGCCCCCGGGCGCGGCCCCGCTCGATCCAGCCGCGCTCCCGGCGCTGCCCGTGGCCGCCGTGCTCCCGCTCGAGCCGGCCGTGGCGCTCCCTCCTCCCGCACCTGCGCTTCCGGTGCTCCCGGCGCTGCTCGCCGCCGCCGTGCTCCCGCTCGACCCGGCCGTGGCGCTCCCTCCCCCCGCGCCCGCGCTCACCGCGCTGCTCGCCGCCGCCGTGCTCCCGCTCGATCCGGCCGTGGCGCCCCCTCCCTCCGCGCCCCCGCTCCCGGCGCTGCTCGCCGACGCGGTGCTCGACGGGCCCGCCTCGGCGGCCAGCGCGAGGTACGCCTCGGCGAAGCGCTGGCCGAGGAGCTGGTACGCGGCGGAGTCGAAATGCCACGCGTCGCTCGGCGGCCGCGGGGTGAAGTCGTCCGTGTCGACCCACGCGACCCGACGGTCCTCCTCGGCCACGGTCACCTGCGCCGCGCGCACGGCGTCGATGTTCGCCTCCTTGCCGGCGGCGATGGGCCCGCCGTTCGCGGGGTAAAGGTTGTCGCTGATCCGGCCGAGCACGACGGGGAGCTCGGGGACGCCGAGATCCGCGCGGACCGCCGCGATGAAGGCGCGCAGCGTGTCGCCGTAGCTGAACGCGGCCGACCACCCCGCCTCGTTCTCGCCCTGCATCCAGAGGAGCGCGGCGATCTCGACGTCGTGCCCCTCCGACTCGAGCCGCGCCAGGGCGTTGTCGAGCCGCGTCGGCTCGTCGGGGTAGCGGAGGGCGCGATCGCCGGCGTACGTCGCGGAGTCGAGCTTGCCGAGGAGCGCATGGTAAAGCTGGGATTTGTAGAGCACCTCCGGATCCGGCGCGAGCCCGCGCCCCCAGTGCTCGACGAGGTTCGTGCCCCCCTGCGCCACCTTCACGATCGCGATCCGGTGCTCGGGGTACGCCTCCGCCATCGCGCGGCCGAACGTGATCTCGGGCCCGTAGCGGCGCGCCTCGCCCTTCGGCTCGAGCGGCCCCCAGTCGGCGCTCGTCGCCGCGGCGTACGGCCCCCCCTGGCGCGCGTCGGGGTTGTGGTGGTCGTACCAGATGTCGGGCTGGCTCTGGATCTCGGCCGGAAGAGCGGCGCCCACGCCATAGCCGACCATGTTGGACTGGCCCGCGAGGACGAACACCTTCACCGGCTGCGCCATGGCCGACGCGGAGAGGGACATCACGCCGGCCGCAAGGACGATGCAAGACCGCTTCATGACACGCTATATCCTCCGCGCACCGCGCAACGTCAACACGCCGGGGGGGCGCCGCCGCGCGCCGCGGGAGGACGGGGGCGACGAGGGAGAGCAGAGACGGCGATTCTCGATGATGAATGCGTCGTTTTTCCGTTCCCGGCGCATGCACAGGGAGGTCAGGCGCTGCCTGGCAGGTGCGCAGTCCCGCCGGGCTCGCCTCGCGGTCACGTCCCTTCTGGCGTCGCGTGATAGGCAGCGCTCGACGCCGCGTAGACCCCGTTTGTCGCGTACGAGTAGCGGTGCGGCCGGACATGGTGCTCCGAGTGGCGTGCGCACCAGAGCTCGGCGCCGCCGGTCTCCTCCCGGCGCTTCAGGCACTCCGGGCAGGGCGGCTCGATCTCGGGCACCCGGCCGGCGGTCGCGTGATCCTTGGGCCGCATGATCGACACCGGGCAGCGCGCGAGCCGGGCGACGCGCTCGGCGACCGAGCCGAGGAGCAGCCGTTCGAGGCCGCGGTGGCCGTGCGAGCCGACGACCACGAGATCGGCGTCGAGGTCGGCGGCGAGCTGAGCGATGTTCCCGGCCGCATCGCCGCGCCGGAAGTGGACGACGACGCGCTTCAACCGCCTGCCGTCGAGCTTGCCACCCATGGCGCGGACGCGCTCGACCGCGCGCAGCTGGAGCTGCTGGAGCGCCTCGTCGGGCGTGGTGGCCGCCACGGGCACCCTCGAGAGCCCGATGCCGACCCAGCTCTCGGGCTCGACGTGGACCGCATGCACCTCCGCGTTCTCGCGGCAGCAGGCGGACTCGAGCGCCTGGTCGAGCGCACGGTTGCTCAGATCCGAGAAATCGACTCCGACGACGACAATGAACCGACCTGTTGCGCTCACGCTCGACATCACATCCTCCTCACCCTCGTTGCCAGCCACCCGGGCGGATGGCTCCGCTCAGCCCGGCACTCCGCCGGGCACGCTGCACGGACGAATTCGACGCACGCGACGCACGCGACGTACGTGACATATTCGACTTATTCAACGTACTCGCACGCTCCGTGCCACGCGTTCCGGACGCCGGAAAGCGGGCCGCTGGCGCGCGGTGGGCGCGGGCTCCCTCGCGAGCGGGACGCAGGGCGTGCATCCCGTTCGTCGCGGCGCAAACGGCGCGCGGCGGCGCGGATGCGGCCGCGGCATTTCAGGGCCGCCTCGGCGTTCGGGGGGATCTCGGGCGTGGCACGGGCGGTGCTCATCCGAGCGAGCGCCTCGAGCGAAGGTCGCGGAGGTGAGCGGAGAGATGACGATGACGACCCTTGGACCGATCAACGGAGAGCACCCCATCCCGCGCCACGCGCTCCGCAGCACGCGCATCGTTGGAGACGACGGCGAGGAGTCGGTCGTCGCGACCGTCTACTGTCCGTTGAAGGAGCGCTCGGCCACCGTGCCGGAGTGCGAGTCGTGCACTCGATTCCACGCGCTGCACTTCGACGCGCCGTCGCGCAGGACGTCCGTCGTTTGCGATACCGGCCAGTGGACCTCGGAGGTGAAGAGCGCGGATCCGCTCGCCAGCGTGAGCGACCACGTGAATCCGGCGGCGCCGCTCGCCGGCATCATGACCCGGGACGTCCTCTGCGTCCGGCCGGAGGTCACCGTCGACGAGATCACGACCCTGCTCGTCCGCCACGGGATCAGCGGGATGCCGGTCGTGGATGCCGACGGCAAGCCGGTCGGCATGGTGTCACGGGCAGACCTCCTCCGGACGGCGCAGGAGCGCGGCGACACCGAGGAGTCGGAGCGTGCGACCTTGCACCTCGACGAGGTCGCCCCGCTCGACATCGAGCTCGAGCAGGGCTTCCACGTGGTCGCGCCCGTCAAGGTCACCGCGCGCGACGTGATGACCCCCGTCGTGGTGCAGCTGCACGAGAGCGCGAGCATCCGTCAGGCAGCGTCGCTGATGGCCTACGAGGGCGTGCACCGGCTGCCGGTCGTCTCGGACGACGGCAGGGTGGTCGGCATCCTGTCGTCGCTCGACGTGCTGCGGTGGTTCGGGCGGAGCTGCGGATACCTGATCCCGCCGGCGCGCATGCGGGTCTGAGGGGAGCGCGAGGGGTTGGAGGGGGCCGTCCGAGATCGCGGCCGCGACCTTCGCCCTGACGAGCTCCGCGAGGCCGACCCCGCACGTCCTGGCGCCGGCAAGGTTGCCGCCCCCGCACGCTCGACCAGGCGGACAGCGGCGCCCCCAGGTTCGCGGCGCTGAGCACCGCGCCCGGTTGACGCTACGCGGGGTGCTGAAGATCTCGATCCTCCATGCGCGTGTCGCTCGATCGATGGCGCTGTACGAGCCGATGGCGCTGGACGAGCACGCCGAGGATCGGGATATCACCGAGGACCGAGACCAGATGGAGGTGCGGGCGGTGTTGCGCGTCCTCGCCTTTCCGCCGGGAGCCCATGCGAGCGCGCATCGTCCGCCGTGCGCACGGCGCGCGACCGCGCGGGTGCCCGCAGCTTGCCGCGCTGCCCCCCCTGCTGATAGCTGCTCGCTGGGCGCAATCAGGAAGAGAGGCAACGGATGAGCGAATACCGGACAATCGCGGCGGCGCCGGTGCTGGTGGCGGCGTTCCTGGATCAGATCTTCGGCGTCGACCCGGTCACCGGGCGCGTGCTCTGGGAGCACAAGCAGGGCGGCGCCGGGTATTCGTCCACCGCCCTCCTGATCACGCCTGCGGCGATCTACGCGGCGACCTTCAGCAGCGTCGCCTGCCTGCGTTACCCGACGGGCGAGCTGCTCTGGCAGGCGGAGACCGCCACGCAGGGCCGCGCCACGCTCCTCCTGGAGGGAGACCGGCTCTTCGTCGCCAAGCAGGGCGAGATCGAGTGTTTCTCGTTCACCGGCCAGAGCCTCTGGCACAACCGGTTCAAGGGCAAAGGGATGGCCGCGGTCGCCCTGGGCGTGCCGGGCAACGTCGCCCAGGCCGACGACAAGGACTGACGCGCACCGAGGCGTCGAGGTCCGGCGAGGCTCGTCCAGGTCGGCCAGGAGGCCACGTTTCACATCGATGTCGATTCCCGTAGAGCGCACCGCCGGGCGCTCCGGAGGAGATGCGCCGCCACGTCAATGGGAGATGAGCGATGGCTCATCCGCGAGTCCCCTCCCCGCCCCCGCGCACCTCGGCCCGCGCCTCCCAGTCGATGCGGTACGCGTGCACGCGCGCCTGCGCGGCGGCGCCGATCCGCAGGAACAGCGGCAGCGCCCTGTCGCGGAACCACTCCGCCACCGGGCCGGCGACGGCCTTGCGGCTGCCGTGCCGCCGCGCCTGGCGGACGATCGCCTCGACGCGCGGCCGCCGCAGGCGCTCGAAGGCCGCGAACGCCTGCTCCGGCTCGGCCTCGTCCCGGAGGCACATCGCGAGGAGCATGCCGTCCTCCATGGCCAGCGACGCGCCCTGGCCGGCGTGCGGGGTCGCCGCGTGCGCCGCGTCCCCGATGAGGCAGACCCGGCCGGCGTGCCAGCGCGGCATCGTGAGGATGTCGTGCAAGGGCCACGGACCGAGCACCTCCGGTGTCGCGCGCACCACGTCGGAGATCCAGCCCGGATCGCCCTTGTGCAGCGCGAGGATGCGCTCGCGCAGCGGCCCCGGCGAGGCGGCGCTCCCCGGGTCGGGCTCCCCGCTGTTGTGGAACCACCAGATCTCGCCCCCCGGCGCCGCGAACGCGCCGAAGAACGCGCGCCGGCCGAACACCATCACGTTCCATCCGGGCGAGAGCGGCGCGCCGGGGCAGCGCGCGAACCCGCCGAAATCGAGGAGCCCCGTGTAACCCGGCGCCGGCGCCTCGGGCAGCGCGCTCGCCCGCGTGCGCGAGCGGAACCCGTCGCACCCGATGAGCACGTCGCCGCGCGCCTCGCCCGCCTCACCGCCCTCGCCGAAGCGCGCCACGACCTCGCGCGGATCCGACCGGTCGATGTCGGTGAGCCGCATGCCGTACCGGATCTCGACGCCGCGCCGGACCGCCTCCTCCGCGAGCTCCGCGCGCAGGGCGCCGCGCCGGATCATCACGAGCCCCGCCCCGAACCGCCGCGCCGCGTCGCGCTGGTCGATCACGCCGATGCGCCGGCCGCGCGCGTTCTCGAAGCGGATCCCCGCGCAGGGCGCGCCCCGCGCCTGTACCGCGGCCGCCATGCCGAGATCGGCGAGCACGTTCATCCCGTTCGGCGCGATGCCCAGGAACGCCCCCTCGCGCTCCAGAGGCGCCTCGCGCGCCTCGAAGATCGTCACCGCCACGCCGAGCCGCCGCAGGAACATGCCGAGCACCGGGCCCGCGATGCCCCCGCCGACGAGGATCGCACGCCGCACACCTCGCTGTGTCATCCCGAAACCTCCTCTCGATGTCCGGGCCAGCATGGGGGCGACTGGCACTCATTGCCAGTGATGATCCGTGATGGTAATCATCACTACCCGTGAACTTATCGGCCATCGACCTCAATCTGCTGCTCGTCCTGCACGCGGTGCTCGAGGAGCGAAGCGCGGCGCGGGCGGCGCGGCGGCTCCACGTCACGCCGTCGGCGGTGAGCAACTCGCTCGCGCGGCTGCGCGCCGAGCTCGGAGACCCGCTCGTCGTGCGGAGCGGGCGCGGCCTCGCCCCGACGCCCCGCGCGCAGGAGATCGCGCCGCGGCTCCGGGCGGCGTTCGGGGAGATCGCCGGGGCGCTCGAGGGGGAGCGGTCGTTCGACCCGAAGGCGACCGCGCGCGCGTTCGCGCTGGCGTGCTCCGACGTCGACCAGATCTGCAGCTTGCCGGCGATCGCGCGGTCGTTCGCGGCGGAGATGCCGCGCGCGAACCTCCGCGTCGTGAGCGTCGACCACCTCGAGGCGGCCGGCGGGCTCGCCGGCGGCGACATCGACGCGGCGCTCGCGCCCGCCCACCCGCTCCCGCCCGGCCACCACGCCGCGGACCTCTACGAGCAGGACAGCGTGTTCGTTGTCCACCGCGATCACCCGTGCGCCCGCCGCCGGCTGACGCGCGAGCTCTTCAACTCGTTGCGCCACGTCGACATCCACCTCGCGCTCGGGCGCGGCGGCATCGGCAACCGAGCCGCCCAGGAGCTGCTCGCCGCCCACGGGCTGCACCGCCAGATCGCCGTCACGGTCCCTACCTTCTCCGCCGCGGCGGTCGTCGCCGCGAGCACCGATCTCGTCGCCGGCATGCCGCGCCGCATGGCCGAGGCGCTCGCGCGGATCGCGCCGCTCGCCATCGTCGAGCCGCCGTTGCCCGCGATGATCTTCCGCATGCAGCTCGTCTGGCACGAGCGGACGCACCTCGACGAGGGCGCCCGCTGCTTCCGCGAGCTCGTCATCGCCGCCCTGCGCGACGGCCCGCGCGCGCGCGGCCACGCGACGGAGAGCAGGCGCAGGGCGAAGAAGCGGGCCGCGCCCTCGGCGCGAGCCGGAGGGCGGAAAGGCGGGAGTTGACCTCCGTCCTCCATGGGAATCCCCACCTCGAACCCCCTCTCGACAGCGCGCGAAGAGGTGGAATCCGTTCCGTCCGACGCGGCCCGGCGAACGGCTTGCGTCCGCGCGCAGCCGCTGCGGGCGCGCGCTCGGGGACGGCGGGGGCTCGCACGTCCAGCGCGGCGCAGGCCGTGCATCGGCTCGGGCAACGCGTCGGGGCAACGCGCTCAGCCGCGTTGGCGGCGGTACCGTGAGCGCCGAGTTCCACCCAATGGTCCGCATCTTGCTACCCCATCAAATACCGAATCACTGAATCCGTGAATCACGAATCACGGTCACGAACCATCACGCAAGCCCAGCCCCGGCGGAGGCCCCATGAGCTCTTCCACGCTTCGCATCCAGGACTGCATGACCAGGAGCCCGCACTCGATCGGCGCCGATCAGAAGGTCGGCCTCGCCCGCACGCTCATGCGCGGGCATCGCATCCGGCACCTGCCGGTGCTGCGCGGCGGCCGGCTGGTCGGCATGATCTCGGAGCGGGACATCTACTGGATCGAGACGCTCAAGGACCAGCAGGGCGATGATCTCCTCGTGAGCGAGGCGATGTCGCCGTGCCCCTACGCCGTCGCGCCGGACGCGCGGCTCTCCGAGGTGGTCCGCGAGATGGCCGAGCGCAAGTACGGCTCGGCGGTGGTGCTGGACGGCGCACAGGTCGTCGGCGTCTTCACGACGACCGACGCCCTGGCCGTCCTGGCCGCCTTGCTCGCCGAGAAAGAGACCGCCTGACCGCGGCCCGGCCAGCGCGAAGCGACAGCCGGTCATCGCCCGTCGCACCCGGACCGGATAACCCACCTCGTCCCGGTGAATCGTGAGCTCCACGAGCGTGCGCTTCGACGCGCTCGCCTCCCCCGCGCCGGCGGCCGGCCCGAGCAGCAGCCGAGGTCGGGGCCCCGTGCCGCGCCCCACACGCGCCCCACGCGGGCGCCGGCCCGCGCCTCGCCGGGCGCGCGAGGTGCGCCCGGAGATCGCGCCATGGTACAGTGCATGTCCTGTCCATGAGTCCCCTTGATCGCAACGAACTAGCCACAAAGCCCGCCGCCGTCGTGCCCTCGCTCGACGATCCGCTCGACGAGCGCTCCGGCGAAGCGGCCGCGCCCGCCTCGGCGTACGACGCCGCGCTGCGGGAGGCCGAGGAGCTCCGCCGGCGCCCCTATGTGTCCGCGGGCCCGGAGAACATCATCCGGCAGCACAGCAAAGGCCGGATGACGATCTGGGAGCGCATCCGCGTGCTGACCCCCGAGCCGCCGCGCGTCATCTTCGAGAACTGGGGGCCCAACCTGGACGGCGCCTCGCTCGTCACGGCGATCCTGCGCATCGGCACCCGCGACGTCGCGCTCTACGGCCACGATTTCACGATCCGCGCCGGGTCGATGGATGCGACAAACGGCCGCAAGCTCGCCCGGCTGTTCCAGCTCGCGGGAGAGCGGGGGATCCCGCTCGTCGGCCTCAACGACAGCGCCGGCGCCTACGTCCCCGCGGGCGTCGGCGGGCTCGACGGCTACGCCGAGGCGTTCGCGGCGCTGCGCAAGATCAGCGGCGTGGTGCCGAGCATCATGTGCATGTTCGGGTTCAACGCGGGCGGCGGCTCCTACCTGCCGCGGCAGGGCAGCTTCGTCATCCAGCCGGGCGGGACGTTCTTCGGCCTGACCGGGGCGGCGGTCGTCAAATCGGTCCTCGGCGAGGTGGTCTCGCCCGACGACCTCGGCGGCCCGCGCGTCCACGGCGCCTCGGGCGTGGCCGATCTCACGGTGCCCGACGAGGTCGGCGCGCTGCGCACCACCGTCCGCCTGCTCGGCTACCTGCCGAGCAACAACCGCGAGAGCCCGCCCTTCCAGCGGACGAGCGACCCGCTCGACCGGGAGACGACCGAGATCGATACGCTGCTCCGCAGGACGATCTCGTCGCCGACAGGCTACAATACGCCGCTCGATATCAGCATCCTCATCCAGCGCATCTGCGATCACGGTGACTATTTCGAGGTGCAGCCGCAGCGCGCGCGCAACACGATCACGGCGTTCGGGCGGATCGGCGGGCGCGTCGTCGGCTTCGTGGCGAACAACAGCGCGGTCGCGTCGGGGCAGATCGACGTGGCGGCCGCCTACAAGAACGCGCGCTTCATCCGCTTCTGCAACCTCTACAACATCCCTCTCCTCTTCATGGAGGACACCACCGGGTTCCTGCCGGGAAGGGAGCAGGAGGCGATGGGCATCGTGCAGGCCGGCCGGGCGATGCTCGACGCGATCATCGACGTGCGCACCCCGCGCATCCTGCTGCTCGTGCGCAACGCGTTCGGCGGCGCCTATGCCTCGTTCAACAACTACGCGACCGGCGCGGATGTCGTCCTCGCGCTCCCCACGACGCGCGTCGCGGTGATGGGGCCGGCCGGCAAGGAGTTCGTCTACAAGGACGAGCTCCGCAAGGTGCGCGCGCAGGCGAGCGCCAGGGAGAAGGCCGGCGTCAAGGAGCGGCTCGGCCGCGGCACGGACGACGCGAAGGCGAAGGCCGAGGCCCGCGAGGAGGCCGCGGCGTGGCTCAAGGCGAGAGAGGCCGAGTTCAGCGCGCGGTACGAGCGGGAGCTCATGAACCCGCGCGAGGGGCTCAGCCTGGGCTCCATCTCGCGGCTGGTGATGCCGCACGAGCTCCGCTCGGTGATCGGAGAGAACCTGGAGTTCCTGCTCCGCCATTACCAGCCAGGGCCGTTCGCCGGCGTTCAGCGGGAGTTTCATTGACCATGGATGGTTTCGTGAGCAAGCGCGGTTACGACCGCAATCCGATGGTGGTGCGCGACCGCAGGCTCGGGCGATCGAGCTCGGCGTGGGTGCGCTCCTTCGCCGCCGAGGACGTGCGGCCGCTGATCGTCGGCCGGGGTCCGATCCGGAAAGAGGCGATGGACGTCTTCGCCCAGATGGGGATCGAGCGGTACGGCATCCTCCTGTCGGAGAAGGACTCGATCGTCTACACGCACGCGCTGGCGCCCGAGCTGCGCTGCATCCACCCCGCGCACGTGCACCGGGTGAAGGACTATACAGGCGCGACGAAGGACGAGCGCGTCAAGCGGATGCACGAGATCGTCGCGATCGCCCGGGAGGGCGGCTACACGCACGTGTTCGCGGGCTACGGCTTCATGGCCGAAGACGAGGAGTTCGTGCGCACCCTCGAGGAGGCGGGGCTCGTGTTCATCGGCCCTCGCTCGTCGGTCCAGCGCGCCGCCGGGCTCAAGGACGAGGCGAAGCGCACGGCGCTCGCGACCGCGGTCAGCGTGACGCCCGGCATCGACGACGCGACCCGGCGGATCGTGCTCCGCAAGTGGCCGGATCACGCGGCGCTGCGCGCGGCCGCGGCCGAGCGCGGGCTGGGCGGGCCGTCTCTCGCGGCGCGGCTCGCCGGGGAGGTCCCGCTCGCCGAGGCGGCGGACGCGCTGCTCGCGGCGGCGTACGCGCGGCGCGTGGATCTCTACACGACCGACGAGCTCTGCGCGGAGCTGGAGCGGGGCGCGGCCGAGCTCCTCGCCCGCCACCCGGGGCGGCGGATCCGGCTCAAGGCGATCGGCGGCGGCGGCGGCAAGGGGCAGCGGCTGCTCGCCGGCATCGCGCCCGGCGCGGCGGAGCCCGAGGCCGCGGCGCGCGCGCGGGCGGCCGAGGTCCCCGCGCTGGCGCGGGAGGTCCTCGCCGAGGTGAAGGCCGCGGGCGTCGGCGACAACAAGAACATCCTGCTCGAGCTCAACATCGAGGAGACACGGCACAACGAGATCCAGCTGATCGGCAACGGCGCGTGGTGCGTCGCGCTGGGCGGGCGCGATTGCTCGCTGCAGATGCACGAGCAGAAGCTGCTCGAGGTGGCGATCACGCAGGAGGGGCTCCGCGAGGCGATCGAGCGGGCGCGCGCGGCGGGCGACCCGCGCGGCGCGGCGTCGCTCGAGCGCGAGCTCGCCTCGCTCGCCCGGATGGAGGACGAGGCCGAGCGGTTCGGGCGGGCGGCGGGGCTGAACTCGGCCTCGACATTCGAGTGCATCGTCGAGGGCGATCATCACTATTTCATGGAGGTCAACACCCGGATCCAGGTCGAGCACCGGGTGTCGGAGCTCTGTTATGCTCTCCGCTTCGAGAGCCCGGACGATCCGGCCGACGCGTTCGAGGTGACCTCGCTCATCGAGTGCATGGTCCTCCTCGCGCGCCACGGGGAGCGGCTGCCCCGGCCCATCCGCGCGCGGCGGGAGGGGTCCGCGGTGGAGGCGCGCCTCAACGCCACGAACGGCGCGCTGGAGCCGCACGCGGGCGGCGTCATCGTCTCCTGGAGCGACCCGCACCCGCACGAGATCCGCGACGATCAGGGCATCTGCGCGAAGAACCCCGACACGGGGGTGTTCATGCATTACCGGCTCGCCGGCGCGTATGACAGCAACATCGCGCTCCTCGTGACCTACGGCGGCTCCCGCGAGGAGGCCTATCTGCGGCTCTGCGAGATCCTGCGCACGACCACGCTGCGCGGCAGCGATCTGCACACGAACCTCCTGTTTCATTACGGGCTCGTGCACTGGTTCCTCGCGCGGAGCGTGTGGGCGAGGCCGACGACGCGCTTCGTGGTCCCGTACCTCACGCAGGTCGGCCTGCTCTCGGTGGAGCTCGGGGGCCTCGATTTCGACGCGATGTGGGCCGAGCTCGGCGCCCGTCACGCGCGCCGGCTGGCGGCGCTGTCCGGGGCCCCCGATGGCGCGGACGGGGCGGCGCTCAGGAAGGTCTTTGCGCTCAAGGACACGCTTGTGCGCCGCCCCGTGGAGCGGATCTGCGCGGAGCCGCACCTCCTGTCGGCGTGGCTCAGCCGGAACATGGGGGCGTTCGAGGTCCGGTCGGGGCGGGTGCGCTGGCTCAAGAACCCGGTCGAGGTGCTCGCGGACACGTACTGGCTGCTCAACATGGCGCCGCAGCCGCACGCGCCCGCGGCCCACGCGATCTGGGATCACGACCAGGAGCTCCTCGCGCGCGCGCTCGGCTTCTATCGCCGCCTCGGCGAGCGGATGGGCCAGGCGGGCAGCGCGCCGTCGTGGCCTGTGCTGCGAGAGGTCCTGTCCCAGGACACCGCGCCTCCCGGCCATGACGGCGAGCTCTGGCGGAGGGTCCGCGGCTCCCACCTCGGCTTCCAGGCGGGGCTGGAGCTCCTCGACGCGCTGGTCCTCGCGGGAGAGGCCGCGCGCTTCTTCGAGCTCCACGTGCGGGAGGACGGGACGGTCGCCCTCCCCGAGCGCCTGCTCGACAGCGAGCTCTCGGCCCGGATGCGCAAGGTCCTCGCGCCGCCCCCCGCGATGCGGGCGAACGAGATCGTCGCGGTCACCGGCGGCATGTTCTACGCGCAGGAGGCGCCGGATCGGCCCGCCTTCGTGACGAAGGGGAGCCATTTCGACGCCGGCGATCCGCTCTACGTCCTCGAGGTCATGAAGATGTTCAACAAGGTGCTCGCGCCGTTCTCCGGCACGATCGAGGAGGTGCTCATCGACGGCGGCGAGGGGACGATCGTGCAGAAGGGACAGCCGCTCTTCCGCGTCAGGCCGGATGAGGCGCACGTGGAGGAGGACGCGGGGGATCGCAAGCGCCGCCGGCGCGAGCAGACGATGCGGTATGTGGACGCCGTCTTCGACCCGCAGGGGTTCTGAGGGAGGAACCGCGACGTTCCTTATCGCGATCGCGCCGCGACGCGCGCGAACGCGTCGGGAAAGAGGCCCACCTCGGCCTCGCTGCGCGTCTCCAGCGTCTCGGGATCGAGCCGGAGCACCTTGCCCGGCGTCACGGTCTGGTCGCCCTCGCAGACGATGAAGAGCCCGTGCTCCTCGTCGAGCTCCGCGAGGTGCGGCCTGAAGCATTCCCCGCTGATGTTCCGGATGACAGCGTTGCTGTCGTCCTGGGTCATGCCGATCCGCACGATCGTGTCGGGCACCTGCGTCGGCACGTAGATGGCGCTCCCGTCCGGGGTCCACGCGCTGACATAGGGCGCACCGATCGTGAGGATCGTCCTGGAGTCGTCGAACGTCCCCGACGCGACATCGAAGAAGCGCACGTCCCTGCTGTCGGTGTTGCTCACGGCGATGGTCTTCTGATCGGGCGACATGACGGCGGCATAGGGCCCGTAGGACGACGAGTGGGAGTCCGACGGCAGCGGCGGCCCGACAGGGATGAGCTTCACCTCGGCGTCCGGGTCCGTCAGGTCGACGATCGCGAGGGCGTCGTCGCCATAACAGGCGACGTAGGCCCGGGCGCCGTCCGGCCGCGAGAGGGCGATCCCGTTCGCGGCCTTGCAGACCGGGATGAGCGTCGGCGCGGCGGCGCCATGAGGCCAGTCCGCGTCGGGATCCAGGACCGCGAGCGAGGAGCGCGCCGCCGCGGGATCCTCCGGGTTGTCGAGCGCGCGCTTGAGATCGAAATGAGAGACGACCACGCGCCCGCCGTCCTCCGAGATCACGATGTCGCCCGGGTTGGCCTCGACGCGCACCTGCCCGAGGATGCGCAGGTCGTCGAGCGCGAGCTTCTGGACATAGCCGGCCACCGCGCTCCCGCCGTGCACCGCGTGGGGGCCGCTCGAGCCGGCGATGGCAGGGTACGACAGCGCGATGAAGAGCGCGCCGCCCGCGGCGTCCACGGCCACGCGGTGAGGCCCATCGATCGTCACGGGCTCGCGGCCCACGGGGAGGACGCCGAACCGCTCCCCGGTCTCGAGCGCGATGAGGGAGATCGTATCGGAGAGGCTATCGGTCACCACGCCCATTCCGCCGTCCGGAATCACGATCTCCGGACGCCGGTTCGGATAGGCGTCGCCCTCGTAAGCACCGTGGCGAGTTTCGATGATGGGATCGGGGTCGCTGCAGCTCGCCAGCGTCGCCGCCGCGAACGCACAACCCAGGAATCGCGCAATGACCATGGATGACCTCGAGACGAGCGCCGCCAGCCCGTGCTCGCCGCATCGTAGCAGCCGCCCGCGCAGGACGCGGCTTGCCCTACCACAGATCAGCCCGCCCGTGCGCTCCAGAGGCGCCTGACCGACGGCCGCTCCGGACGACCCTCGCCCAGGCGACGTCGGCGCCGAGCTCGCTCTCGAGGCACGCCGAGCCCACACTGTAAATTTTTACACGACCGGGGCCAGCATCCCTCCCCGGAGCGGCCGGTGCGCCCGCGAGCGCCGCGGTGAGGTGCGCGCTGTCATCTCCGGATCTGGGCCACGAGGACAGCGGCATCACGACGTCGAGCCGCAGGTCAGCGCAGCCCCTCGACACGGCGCCTCCGACATGGACCGCAGGCGGGCTCCTGTCACACGGGCATGACACCACGGCGTCACGACTGCATGACAGCGCCACGACGCTGTACCACGTTGCTCGCTCCTGATGGGCTGAAATCCGGGCGATCCCCGGGGTAGGCGCGCAGGCACGGTCAATGCAATGCTCTGAATGCGCAGGGTACACAACCAGAGACGGAGACAAGCATGTTCTACGACAGACGCATTCTGGGTGGTCTCGTCGCAGTTACGCTGCTCGCAGCAGGCTGCGCGGTCGAGATGGGCGATACGGGGGGAGCTTCGGAGGAGGCGTCGGCGAGCCAGGCCTCGCATGATTTCAGGCAGAAAGCCCCCGAGGAGGGCGCCGGCGACCCGCCCGCTCGAGACCTCGAGAGGGTCGAAGGCAAGGTGCTGAATCGATTCGTGGTGCCACGTGTCGGGACCGTATCGCTGATCGACGAGGATCCGCGCAGCGCGGTGCCCCAGATCGGCGTCCTGGTGGTCTCTTCGCCCGAGGACGACAAGCTGTTGCCGCTCGTCCACGAAGACGGGACCGAGATCACGCCGGTCGAGTATCTGCTGAGCGCCGACGCCTCGGCAGAGGTCTCGCCGCGGCTCCTCGAGCAGCATGCCTCGATCACCGGAGGCTACCAGATGCTCTCCGTGGTCTACAACGCGGGGCCGGAGGTGACCGCCGGGAACTGCGCGGCGGCCTCATGGCAGAGCTACTTCGACGATCAGACGCTCTCGTTCGGCGGCGTGGACGATTCCGAGCAACTGCTGAACATGACCACGTCGTTGCCGAGCTGGACAGCGAGCGGCTATCTGGGCAAATATTCGCGCATCGTCGCGGGAGCCTGCTTCGTCAGCCAAGGCGACGGCCACGACGACCTGACGGTGAGGATGGAAAGACGCGTCGACGGAAGCTGGCAAACCGTGAGTGGAACGCAGGCCACGCTCAATACGACGATCCATGGCGGCAAAGACCGCTATCTCTACATGAGCGGCTCGTATTGTTATGACCACGAACGCCGCATCACCGTCGCTGGGCGTCCCCCGGGGGGCATCTATCCACCGGACAAGTTCCACCTTTCGGGCGCGTGGGGAGGGCAGGCGAACGGCTGCTGGATCGCGTCGGGCGGCTGACGCGCGCCCCTCCCTACCCCTTCCGCGCTGGTCGTGCGCGCTCCGGCAGGGCGGCAAGCTCGTCTGCTCGGGGACAACACCGCGAGGCGCCGCAACGGACCCGGCCGCGCGTCGGTCGCCCGGGCGCCCGCCTGAAGCACGAGCGTTGGTGTGCTCCTTGCTGAAAGCCCCGGCTCCCCCCCGGAGGCCATCGCATGACCGATCCCAAAGACCCCGCGAAATCATCGTCAAAAGAGCCGGCACCGCGCGAAAAGGGCGCGGGCAGCGCCAAGCAATCGATGGGCGGCCCGTCGGCGAAGCCGCGGGCGGCGCGGCCGAAGCGCAGCCTCCTCGAGCGCGCGGCGACCGCGCTCGGCAGCGGGACGAGCAGCGACGACGCCGGCGTGCGCAACGTCGCGGCCGCCGACCGCCTCGACGCGAAGGTCGACGCCACCGAGGCGCTCGTCGCCGCGATCCCCGAGAACGTGAACAAACCCGCCGAGTACGCGCTACGCGGCCAATTGCCACAGGTGCCGCAAGGTGCCACGGCGACGCCCGAGAACCTCGACGCGACCGCGAGCACGATCACCGAGAGCAACGAGTCCGAGAAGAACGGCGCCAAGGCGGCGCCGGGCGCGAACCCGAACCAGGGGCCGCTGCAGAAGCACCGGGTCGACTCGCTCGGTCGGGCGCTGACGACGAACCAGGGCGTCCCCGTCGGGGATAACCAGAACTCGCTGCGCGCGGGGCTCCGCGGCCCGACGTTGCTCGAAGACTTCATCCTGCGCGAGAAGATCACGCACTTCGACCACGAGCGCATCCCCGAGCGCGTCGTGCACGCGCGTGGCTCGGGCGCGCACGGCTACTTCGAGTGCACAGAAGACATCACCTCGCTCACCAGGGCCGCGCCCTTCGCGAAGGTCAGCAAGCGGACGCCGGTCTTCGTGCGCTTCTCGACCGTGGCGGGCGAGCGCGGCAGCGCCGACACGGTGCGCGACGTGCGCGGCTTCGCCGTGAAGTTCTACACCGACGAAGGCAACTGGGACCTTGTCGGCAACAACATCCCTGTCTTCTTCATCCAGGACGCGATGAAGTTCCCCGACGTGGTGCACGCCGTCAAGCCCGAGCCGCACCACCAGATGCCGCAGGCCTCGAGCGCGCACGACACCTTCTGGGACTTCATCTCGCTCATGCCCGAGTCGATGCACATGGTCCTGTGGCAGATGAGCGACCGGGCGATCCCGCGCAGCTACCGCACGATGCAGGGCTTCGGCGTGCACACCTTCCGGCTCGTCAACGCGGCCGGCGAGGCGACGCTCGTGAAGTTCCACTGGACTCCCGTGCTCGGCACGCACTCGCTCGACTGGGACGAGGCGGTGAAGATCTCGGGCGCCGACCCCGACTTCCACCGCCGCGACCTCTGGGAGGCCATCGAGGGCGGCGCGTTCCCCGAGTACCTCTTGCAGATCCAGACGTTCACCGAGGCCGAGGCCGAGCGGTGGAGCTTCGACGTGCTCGACGCGACAAAGATCGTCCCGGAGGAGCTCGCGCCCCTGCGCACGGTCGGCCGGCTCGTCTTGAACCGCAACCCCGACAACTTCTTCGCCGAGACCGAGCAGGTCGCGTTCTGCACGCAGCACGTCGTCCCCGGCATCGACTTCACGAACGACCCCCTGCTGCAGGGGCGCAACTTCTCGTACCTCGACACGCAGCTGTCGCGCCTCGGCGGGCCGAACTTCCACGAGATCCCGATCAACGCGCCGATCGCCGAGGTGCACAACAACCAGCGCGACGGGTTCCACCGCCAGGCGATCCCCCGCGGCCGCGTGAGCTACGAGCCCAACTCGCTCGCCGGCGGCTGCCCCTTCCAGGCCGGCGCGCGCGGCTTCGCCTCGGTCGCCGAGCGGCTCCTGGCCCAGCAGGCCACGACCGAGCCGAGCAAGCTGCGCGCGAAGCCCGAGAAGTTCGCCGACCACACCACGCAGGCGCGCCTCTTCTGGGCGAGCCAGACGCCCGTCGAGCGCGACCACATCGCGCGCGCCTTCCGCTTCGAGCTGACGCGCGTGCAGACGCAGGCCGTCCGCGAGCGCATGGTCCGGATGCTGCGGAACGTCGACGAGGGGCTGGCCGCGCGCGTCGCGGCCGACCTCGGCATGCCGCTCCCCGAGCCGCTCTCGATGGTGGTGCCGCCCGTCAAGGACCCCGAGGTCGCCGTGTCGCCGGCCCTGTCGCTGTTCGCCCGGCCCGGCGACGGCCGCATCCTCGGCCGCCGCGTCGCGCTCCTCGTGGCCGACGGCGTGAGCGGCGCGGCGCTGGGCGCCCTCTACGACGCGCTGCTGCTCGCCGGCGCGGTGCCCCGCTACGTCGGCGCGCGCCTCGGCGTGGTGCGCACCGCCGAGGGCGACGAGCTGCCGGTCGAGGTCACGATCGAGGCCGCCCCGAGCGTCCTCTTCGACGCGGCGGTGCTGCCGCCCGGCGCGGGCGCGGCGGCGCTGGCGCGCGACGGGCTCGCTGTCGAGTTCGTCCAGCTCCAGTACCGCCACTGCAAGCCCCTCCTCGTGCCGGCGTCGGCCGCGCCGCTCGCCGAGGCCGCGGGCGTGAGGGCCGCCGCGGCCGGCGCGGGCGCCGACCCGGGCCTGCTCGCCACGCCCGACGACGCGGTGGCCGCGGCGGCCCCGGCGTTCATCAAGGCGATCGCGCTGCACCGCGCGTGGCAACGCCAGACCGAGCCGCCGGCCGTCTGACGGACCGATCTCTGAAGGCCAGCAGGCGGCGGACGACGACAATCACGCCAACACCGCTTCTGCTCGTCTCGCTCCTCGACGGCTCTCCTCAGCTCAGCCCCGCGGCAGCGCCAGTCCGACTTTTTGGACATGCGTGAGCCATCGAAAGACTCAAACAACTCTGGCAATTTGCTGTTGTTGTTCTCCTCGGGCTCACCGACAGGAGAATCCTCACCATAAAATTCTTCAAACCCGCTGCCGATACTGTTCAATCCACCGCACCTACGCGCGCGAAGATGCATGGATCGGATGTTGATACAGCTTCATTTTTCCAGGAGAGAGGCGGATCCCGGACGTCGATCGGGTTGAAGCGACCGTGCGCGTCAGCGTACCGCGGCTCGCGGCGCTCGGCCTGCTCGGGCGAGCGGCGCCGGTGGCGCGGGCGGAATCCCCGGGGGGGGGCGCTGCGCCCGCTGGCGGAGGGGATTTCGCAGGTAACGAGGGAGACGACGAGCGGATCCATGTGCTGTCGGCCACAGATGCGTTCGAGGGGACGGGCGGAGATCGACCCTCGGCTGGCCCTGGACCGGCAACTGAAACGCCCCTCCGGGTCACGTGGCCATTGAACGCTGGTGCCATCCGTGATCAATAAGTCGGTTGCCGGGAATCTAGTTACCTAGCCAAGGAGGAAACGTGCGTCCAGCTTCACTACAAATTTACGCTCTTGTCTTCGGGATCGTTGCCGTGGGTTGCGCGGGATCTGACGATTCGTCTGACGAGGCCGGATCGGGTGGCAGCAGCTCGGCTGGGACGAGCGGCGCGACCACGGGTGGCGTGAGCACGAGTAGCGGCACCGGCGGTGCGGCTAGCTCGGGTGGGTCGACCAGCGCGACCACGGGCGCCGCGACCACGGGCGCCACGACCACGGGCGCCACGACAACGAGCGGGACCGGGGGCGCGGGCCCGGGCGCGGGCGGGGCCGGGGGCGCAGGCGCAGGCGCAGGCGCGGGCGCGGGCCCGGGCGCGGGCGGGACCGGGGGCTCGGACGGACCCGCGAGCTCAAGCACGACCGGCGGCACACCTGTCGCGTGCACGGAGGCCAACAAGCAGGTCTGCAGTGATGACATCGGCACCCATTGCGGACTCACCTATGAGTACTGGAAGGACCGCGGGGACGGGTGCCTGACCAACACGGCTGATGGCTTCAGCGTGGAGTGGAGCAACATCAACAACCTGCTGGGCCGCAAGGGCGTGAGGCCGGGCGGCAAGGACCATATCGTCACGTACGAGGCCGACTATCGGCCGAACGGCAACTCCTACCTGGGCGTCTATGGGTGGACGACGAGCCCGCTCATCGAGTATTACATCATCGATAGCTGGGGCAACTGGCGTCCCCCGGGCGGCGAAGGGCTCGTGGGCACCGTCGAGAGCGACGGAGGCACCTACGACATCTACAAGACCCAGCGAGTCAACCAGCCTTCCATCGAAGGCACCGCGACGTTCTATCAGTTCTGGAGCGTCCGGAAGGACAAGCGCACGAGCGGAACCATCACCGTCGCCAACCACTTCGACGCATGGGGACGCCAGGGACTGACCCTGGGGAAGTTCTATGAGGTCTCGCTGGTCGTGGAGGGATATCAGAGCAGCGGTAGCGCCGACGTGAAGGTCTCGATTCAATGAGCGCTGGGCCGTGAGCACCGTCTCGCCCAGCGACTTGGAGATGTGAACGTTCACGGGCCGGGAGGGCGCTGAATCCACGGCGCCCAGGACAGTTGAACGGCGCTCTCCCGGAATCTCAGGTGGCGGGTCACGGTGTCAGGCGGCTTGTGTCGAGCGGCGGCACGACCGGCGGCACCGGCGACCCGCGGGCTATGGAGTGAAGGCGGCCCTTTCGATGCATCGATAGGTTGTGGACACAGCGTCACCTTTTTACGAAGGAGGCGGATCACGCAAGGAAACATCTGTCACTCGAGGTGAGCGTGGCGATTCGCCCTTGACATGCTCGAATGGCTTTGCTCTTCCTTTCTCCTCGGCTCATCCAAGAGACGGCGACGATCTCTTCGTAACGAATTTTCCACCCGCTTATCCGCCCGGAAGCCTCTTGCTCTGCAATGCAACCAGCTGTTGACCGAGGCCCCATCTGGCGTCTCGCCCAGCGGCTGCGCGGGAGCGTGCACCCGGCATCCAGCGGTCACTAGGAGCACCATGCGAATCAACGATCAGGCAGGCCTGTCCACCGTGTCCTTCGGCAAGAGTTCGCGGCGCACGCTCGGTTTGCTCTCCTGCGTTACAGCCCTCCTGCTGGGAGCCTGTAGCGGCGAAGATCCCGACCCCGGGGGCACCGCTGGAGCCGGAGGCGGGGGCACCCAGGGAGCAGGGGGAGCGAGCGGCACACCTTCTTCGGTCGCCAGCGGCGGCGACGCGTCCACCTCCAACTCCAACTCCACCGCGGCCACGGCCTCCTCGTCCACCGGAGATGCCGCCGGCAGCGGAGGCTCGAGCGGAGCGGGCGGCGCACACTCGACGGATCATTGCCTGGTCGGCTTCGATCCCCACCCCAGCGACGCGACGATGAGCGACGGGGCGGCGGAGTTCAGCAAGAACGGCCAGATCGATCTCACGGTTCAGCCGGAGGTCATCGCCTGGATGGAGCAGAACGAATGGCAAGCCGCCCATTTCGAGTGGCACAGCATCCGGCGCTGCGGCGGCGGCGGGTTCGGCGGTGGGATGAGCAGGGTCGATATCTGCAACTCGGCGGTCCCGGTTCCGTCGGACCAGGAGTGCAAGACGACGGGCGATGGCTTCCAGTTCCTCGCCATGCATCGGCACATGATCCAGTCGTTGAAGCAGCTCTGGCCGAAGCACTCCGAGCAGTTCGAGGGTTTCAAGAAGTTCCCCACGACGGCGGAGGAGCTGCCCCAGCAGTGGAGAGCGGACTTCAGGCCCTGGAGCGCCACGACGCTCGCCAATGCGAAGATCGCCGACGAGATCGACAAGCCGGAGAACCTGAGCCGCTTCCCGGACGAAGGTGCGTTCGGTATGTGGCTCCAGTGCTTCGCCGGTCAAGCCATCCCCGGTGCAAGTGTGTCGGCCAGCGGCCTGCATGGGGATCTCCATTTCAAATGGGTTCGCAGCAACAACGCCGACCACGGCCTCGGCAACCAGTTCACGAACATCGACAACTACATGTTCTGGAAGCTGCACGGCTGGATCGACAACGTCTGGGAGAAGTACCGTGTCGCCAAGGGCATGTCGCCCACCGACCAGAAGCTGAAGGACGCGGTGGCGGCCCAGTGCTACGAGATGGACGCGATCGCTCAGGTCATCAATCCTGAGCTGAAGCCGGATCCGGTCGATCCCCTCCCCACGGAGTCCGGCGCGTTCCACACCACGGTCCGCCCGATCCTCGAGAGCGACGTCAACAAGTGCAGCGGTTGCCACGGTGCGCAATCGACCGGCCCACAAGCAGGCCTGTCGCTCGGCGGCGACGTCAGCTCGGCGGACATCGTCGCGGGCCTCGTCAATCAGGCATCCAAGTCCGGCGGGCAGTTCAGGCTCGTGGTGCCGGGAAATCCGGACCAGAGCTGGCTCTACCTCAAGGCCGCAGGGACGGCTGCAAATGCCGGATGCAGGCCCTCCGGCGGCGCCAGCTGCCTCACGGGCGTCATGCCCCAGTCCGCGGACGGCAAGCCGACCCTGACGAGCACCGAGCTCGCGACCCTTCGCAAGTGGATCCAGGACGGCGCGCCCGCGCCGACGGAGCGGTAGACTCGCCCCGATCCGCCTCACCCACGGCCCGCTCGCCCCTGCTCAGGAGCGGCCCGTGGGTGGCACCTCGCGCAGCTGCGAGACGGGCGCCCGCGACGGATGAGGGGGGCTCAGGTCGCCGGCGCGCGGCTCGCCGCCGGAGCGGCCATCGCCGCCGCCTCGCCGGCCGCCGCGGGCCGCGCCGAGGCGGCCCCCGCCGGCCGCCGGGTCCAGAGCCCCGCGACGAACCCCACGAAGGCCATGACGCCGACGATGAACAGGGTGTCTCCGACGAGCCGCATCCAGCGCAGCGCCTCGATCACCGGCTGCTGGAGGAAGTCGGCGCTCCGCGCATACCACAGGCCGCGGTCGACGCTGGCCCACGCCTGCGCGAGCCCGATCGGCAGGAGGCTCAGGGCGATCATGAGGGCGAGCCCGCCGTTCATCCCCCAGAACGCCAGCCGGAGCCGCGCGTCGCTCCACACCGCGTCAGGGCGCAGGCGGCGGAGCATCACGAGCACGAGGCCGAGCGAGAGCAGCCCGTAGACGCCGAAGAGGGCGGCGTGCGCGTGCACGGGCGTCGTGTTCAGGCCCTGCATGTAATAGAGGGCGAGCGGCGGGTTGATGAGGAATCCGAACACGCCAGCTCCCACGAAGTTCCAGAACGCGACCGCGACGAAGAACTGGATGGGCCAGCGATAAGCCTGCATCCACGCGCTCCGGTGCTGCATCTGCCACGTCTCGTGCGCCTCCATCCCCACGAGGACGAGCGGCACGACCTCCAGGGCGCTGAAGCTCGCGCCGACGGCCATCACCGAGACCGGCGTGCCGCTGAAGTAGAGGTGGTGGAAGGTGCCGGGGATGCCCGAGATGAGGAAGATGCAGGTGGACAGGATCGCGGCGCGCGCCGCGCTGTCGGGCCGCACGAGGCCGAACCGCGTGAACAGGAAGGCGATGGCGGCGGTGGCGAAGACCTCCATGAACCCCTCGACCCAGAGGTGCACGACCCACCAGCGCCAGTACTCCATGACCGAGAGGTGGGTCTTCGCGCCGTAGAACAGGCCCACGCCGTAGAACAGCCCGATCGCCACGGTCGCGCCGGTGAAGAGCATCACGATGTGCCGGCTCATGTCGCGCCGCGCGAGGGCGGGCCAGAGCGCGCGCAGCATCAGGAAGAGCCAGAGGATGAGGCCGCCGAAGAGGGCGATCTGGAAGGCGCGGCCGAGGTCGACGTACTCGTACCCCTGGTGGCCGAACCAGAAGGACATCTCGAGGGCGAAGTGCTGCTTGACCGCCAGCCACTCTCCGGCGAGCGAGCCGAAGACGACGAAGACGAGCGCCCCGAAGAGGACGTTGACGCCGAGCCGCTGCCCTTTCGGCTCGCGCCCGCCCACGGCCGGCGCGAGGAAGAGCCCCGACGCGAGGAAGGCCGTCGCGATCCAGAAGACGCCGAGCTGGACGTGCCAGGTGCGCGTGACCGCATACGGGAGGTAGTCCGCGACCGGCAGGCCGAAGACCTCGTGTCCCTCGACCGTGTAGTGCGCGGTCAGCGCGCCGAGCGCGACCTGGAGCACGAGCAGGGCGACCACGACGACGCAGTACTTGCCGACGGCGCGCATCGACGGGGTGAGCTCCCACCCGCCCAGCGGATCGCGCTCCGGCGCGGGGGCGGCCGGCTCCTCGCTGCGGCGGAACGCGTGATACCACACGAGGGCGCCGATCCCGGCGAGCAGCAGGACGATGCTCACGATCGACCAGATGACGTTGGCGGTCGTGGGGACGTTGCCGATGAGCGGCTCGTGAGGCCAGTTGTTCGTGTAGCTGGCGCCGGTGCCGGGGCGCTCCGCGGCGCAGGACCACGCGGTCCAGAAGAAGAACGCCGTCAGCTTGTCGCGCCGACCCGCGTCGGGGACCGCGCCGGTGTGCAGCGCGTAGCTCTCGCGCAGGCCCGTGAGGGCCGGCTCGTCGCCGAACAGCGCGCGGTAGTGCGCCGCCGTCTCCTCGATCGCCAGGGCGCGATCGTCCGAGATCGTGAGCACCCCGGTCGCCGGGTCGACCCCGTTGTGGCGCATCGTCTTCTGGAGCCGCGCCTTGAGCGCGGCCTGCGCCTCGTCGGGCAGCGCCGCGAACGGCGCGCCGTGCTCTCGCTGGCTCCAGATCGACAGCAGCGCCTCGGCCTCGCGATGGAGCCAGTCGGCCGACCAGTCGGGCGCCTGGTAGGCGCCGTGCCCCCAGACGCTGCCGACCTGCTGGCCGCCGATGCTCTGATAGACCAGCTGCCCATCGAGGATATTGTCCTTCGTGAGCAGCACCCTGCCTGTCGAGGTCCGCACGATCTCGGGGATCGGCGGGGCCTTTCGGTATACCTCCCGGCCCATGAAGCCGAGGATCAAGAATCCAGCGGTGATGACGGCGGCGAGCGCCAGCCAGAGTCGTCGTAGGCTATGCATATCGACCTCGTTGTTCGCGTGAGCCAGGCGCGCGCCCGCGCCTCCGCGGCGCGGCTCGGGGCTCCGGTCGTGATGCCGGGCCATGAAGCATGCGGCGTGCCGCTCCGGTGCGGCCCTTCGTCTCGTGCATCCAGGTGGCCAATGTTGCGCTTTTAGCAACACGTCGACGTTGTAGAATTCACAACGGGCTCACGCCGGAGGCGCTGGGGCGCACGCTTTGCGCCAGGGCGCACCCGCGGCGCGACCTCCTCTGCCATGCCGAGGCGCCCGGTGCGCTCCCCGCTGGACACCGACCTTCCGGATCCGTTCGACGAGCTGCTCGCGTCGGACGCGACCGCGCCATGATGGGCGGGCTCATCGGTGGAAGGGAGCGGTGGACAGCGGAGGAGCCGAATGGCAACCAGAGTCCATGGACAACCGAAGATCAGACCGCCGGTGGGCCCGGCGTGGGGTGGCTCAGGTGCTCCTGATCGGCGCGGGCGCGCTGGCCTCGTGCTCGCCCAAGCGCGCCGAGGTCACGCCGCAGCCAGCGCCCACCGACAGGATCCTCACCGGCGCCGACGCGCTGGGCGACTGGACCACGGACGCGCCGGGCGTGAAGCGCAAGATCACCGTCGCCGCTCTGCCCCCGCCCAACGAGGAGGAGTCGGTGGTCAACAGGCCAAGCAAGGCAGATCGTCCAGCCGGTGTGTTCCCCAAAGTCCCGTCGGGATTCACCGTGACCGAGCTCGCCACGGGTCTGGAGGAGCCCCGCGTCGTGCAGGTGGCGCCGAACGGCGACGTGTTCGTGGCCGAGAGCAAGGCGGATCGGGTGACGGTGCTTCGGGACACGGACGGCGATGGCAAGGCCGACGTCCGCAGCGCCTTTGCCGAGGATCTCAACCGCCCCTTCGGCATCGCCTTCTATCCGGCCGGCGCCGATGCGCCGACGCACGTGTACATCGCGAACACCGACAGCGTTGTGCGGTTCCCTTACAAGGCGGGCGACACAAAGGCCAGCGGCCCGGCCGAGCCGCTGGTCACCAACATCCCCTCGGGCAAGGAAGCGGTGGGCGGCGGGGGCCACTGGACCCGCGATATCGCCTTCAGCAAGGACAGCCAGCGAATGTTCGTGTCGGTGGGATCCCGCTCCAACGTCGACGACGACGAGGACGAGATCCGGCGCGCCTGCATCCTGGCCTTCACGCCCGACGGCAAGAACGAGACGCTCCATGCGTCCGGCCTCCGCAACCCGGTCGGCCTGGCCATCGAGCCGGCGACGGGCGCGCTCTGGACCAGCGTGAACGAGCGCGACGAGCTCGGCGACAACCTGGTCCCCGATTACGTGACGCGCGTGCAAGAGGGCGGCTTCTACGGGTGGCCCTGGTACTACCTCGGCCCGAACCAGGATCCGCGTCACGAGGGCAAGCGCCCCGAGCTGAGGGACAAGGTCATCGTGCCAGACGTGCTGATCCAGTCGCACTCGGCGTCCCTCGACCTCTGCTTCTACACGGGCCAGCAGTTCCCGGCCGACTACCAGGGCCACATCTTCGCCGCGGAGCACGGCTCGTGGAACCGCTCGCGGCGCACCGGCTACAAGGTGATCCGCATCCCGGTCAAGGACGGCAAGGCGGCCGGCTATTACGAGGACTTCATGACCGGCTTCGTCACGAGCACCGGCGACGTGTGGGGTCGTCCGGTCGGCGTCGCGGTGGCCAGGGACGGCGCGCTGCTTGTGACCGACGACCAGAGCAACACCGTGTGGCGGGTGGCCTACGGCAAGTGAGACCACGAACCAAGGCGGCCGGCGAGCACGGGGCCTCACGTCGGTCGAGGGGCGGCCGAGGAGCGCCGCGCCGCTCCCCGTACTTGCGTGCCACGGCCTTGTATTCGCGCCAGCGCTCCCCGTGCCGGACCTCGCGCAGCGCTCACGATGCCGGCGGTCAGGGCCAATACGGCGCCGATCCCAAGTCCGACCCGAGGCGCTACGTCGAGGGAGGTGGTGGTGAAGAGCAGGGTCATGAGAACCGCCCCTGCCGTCTGACCGGTCAGACGAGCGGTGCCTTGCATGCCGCCCGCCGCGCCGCTCCGCTCCGGTGGCGCGGAGAGGAACATGTTGCGGTTGTTCGGCACCTGAAAGAGGCCGAACCCCAGGCCGCAGACGCTGGCGAACGCGATGAGCAGCCGAGGGTCGCCCTGCAGCGGCCACAGGGCGGTCGCCGCCAGGCCGAGGGCGAGGCAGGCGCCGCCGACAGCACAGAGCCACGCCGTCGGTACGCGGTCCGCAAGGCGACCGGCGACGACAGCTGTCGCAGCGACGGTCAGCGGCCAGGGCGTCATGTAGATCCCGGCCACGAGCGGCGTCTGCCCGAGCTGGTGTTGCAGGTAGAAGGGAAGCGCCACAAGGCCCGCCGTTTGGCCCGTGAAACAGCACACCGAAGCGATCACCGAGATCCGGAACGATCTGCCGCGCAGCAGGTCGAGCGGGATCATCGGGGTGGCCTTCGGCATCTCCCGACGAACCAGCCCCATCAGGGCGAGCGCCGCCATCGCGAGCAGCAGGCCGGCCGCGAGCGGCCGTGTCGGCAAGAGCTCCGCTCCGAGGACGAGCAGCGCAAAGGCGACGCCGTTCAGCGCGACGCTGCGCCCGTCGATCCGCTGCCCCGTTCCGGCGACCGCCGGAAGCGCGCGCGCGGCCAGCAGCGCCGTCGCGCCCACGGGGAGGTTCACCAGGAAGAGCCAAGGCCAGCCCATCGCCGCCAGGATCAGGGCGCCGAGGGCGGGGCTCGCGGCCGACGAGAGCGCGACCGTCAGCGCGTTCCAGCCGATGGCGGCGCCGAGCTGCTCCGGAGGAACGGACAACCGCAAGAGGGCGACCCCCAGCGCCATCACGGCGGCGCCGCCAAGGCCCTGGACGAACCGGGCGGCAACGAGCCAAGGCAGCGAGGGCGACAGGGCGCACAGCGCGGACGCCGCCGTGAACAGGGCGACACCCCAGACAAACACCCGGCGATAGCCGAGCCGTTCGCCGAGGGCTGCGCAGGGCAGAAGCGCCATGACGAGCGCGGTCTGGTACGCGGTGATGACGAGGACCGCCAGGGACGGTGTGGCGTTCAGCGCGCGGGCCATCGTCGGCAAGGCGACGTTGGCCATGCCCGCGTCGAGCACCACCAGGCTCATGGCGCTCAACACAGCGGCGATCGCGAGGGCGCGTCGCGGCGATGGCAGCCCGGCGTCGGCGTGGGCCTGCTGCGGCGTGGATCGGTCCAGGGGGGCCGTCGCGGCCCGCCCTTCGGCCAGGAGACGGGTCATGCTGCCGCCGTGGTCCAGACGCCGTTGCGTTCGACATACCGGGTGACCCGGCGCTCTTGCCGGTCCTCGACCCTCAGGTCTCGCTCCGTGAAGCGGAAGAGCAGGGCCGAGCTCGTCATGCACCGCGTGTCGTGAATGTCGCCGGGGAGGTACACCTGGACCTGGCCGGCCCGCACCAGGGTCGAGCCCCGCTTCACCAGCCGGACCTGGCCGTCCGGGTCCTCCACGCGCGCGTAGGTGCCCATCTCGATCTCGCCCTGCTGCATCGCATAGATCACCCACCCTCTGCCGTGGTCGTGGGGTGGCCGATAGAGGCCGGCGTGTTCGGTGTGCGCCAAGAGCACGAACCCATGGGTGGGGTCGCGATACAGCTCCTCATTTGTGGGCGCGCTCCGGTGAAGCGCCGCGAGCCACGCCTCTGACGGCGAAGCCTTGAGAAGAGTCTCCAGGTGCTGGCGGCACTCGGCGACCAGCTCGCTCGTCAGCGGCCCCCAGGCCGCCTTCGTGCCGTCGATGAATGTCTGCAGAGCGGTGTTGGTCATCGTCGTTCCCTTCGTTGAAGCGTCCCGGAAGGGTAGAGGGCCGCATGACCTACCGGAACGCGCGGCGTGTGCATGTTGTCCGTGCGCTGGACGCCATGGGACCCGCGACGATGATCTCGGCTCTCCCGCGATCTCGCCGCTGTCAACCGTCAAGCTCAAGGTTCATGCTATCTTCGGGGCATGTCGGCCCCCGACCTGAACCTGCTCATCACGCTCGACGTGCTCCTGGCAGAAGAGAGCGTGGCGCGCGCCGCTCAACGATTGCGGCTCAGCCCCTCGGCGATGAGCCGCGCGTTGGCTCGCCTGCGAGAGACGACAGGTGATCCGCTCCTCGTCAGGGCGGGCCGCGGCCTGGTCCTGACGCCTCGAGCGCTGGCCTTGCGTGAGCGGGTTCACCAGCTCGTCGAGGACGCTGAGGCCGTCTTGCGCCCGGATCAAGTGATTGACCTGACCGGGCTCGTCCGGACCTTCGCGCTGCGGACCAGCGATGGCTTCGTGGAAAACTTCGGCCCTGACCTCCTGGCACGAATCGGCGAGGAGGCCCCGGGGGTGCGCCTGCATTTCCTTCAGAAGCCTGACAAGGACAGCACGCCCCTCCGCGACGGTCGGGTCGATCTGGAGACCGGCGTCATTGAAGCGTCCCTTGGTCCGGAGGTGCGCAGCCAAGCCTTGTTCCATGATCGGCTGGTCGGTGTCGCGCGAGCCGGGCACCCTCTGAGCGACGGCAAGTTGACCGCCAATGCCTATGCCCAGGCGCACCACGTCATCGTCTCGCGCAGCGGCCATGAAAACGGCGCCGTCGAGCGACCGTTCCTGCCCCCCGGCCTCATCCGGAAGGTCGGAGCCATCGTCGGTGGCTTTTCAGCCGCGCTGTCGCTGGCGCGGGCTTCCGATCTGGTGGCCACGGTTCCAGATCGCCATACAGCGAGTATGCGCGACGGGATGTTCAGCTTCCGCCTTCCAGTGCCTGCGATCGGGTTCACCGTGTCCATGCTGTGGCACCCCCGGATGGACGCCGATCCGGCACACCGCTGGTTGCGAGCATGCCTTCGCGCTGTCTGCGCGTCGGAGAGCGCTGGTTAGAGGCCGTTGGGCCGCGCGCCGGGGCTCTCCGTCGCGCTGAAGACCGCTGGTGGGGCCGAGCGGAACACCGTGACAGCGCGATGAACAGCGCAGCGAGCGGGACAGAAGCGCACGTGGGCTCGAGCGCGCCCGCGCCGGCCCGCGCTCGAGCGCGCCGATCGAGCAGCCGCGGCGCCAGGATGAGCCCGTCGCGCGCGGCGCTCGATCGGGCCGCGGCTCACGCTAGCCTCCAGGCCGAGCGCCCCTGCTCCCCCTCGAGCCATGCAGCCCTGCCTCCTGATCCTCGTGCGCCACGGTCGCACCGCCGGCAACCGCGGTGGTCCCGGGACGCCGATGAGCGGGTGGACCGATACGCCGCTCGACGCGCGAGGGCGGGAGGAGGCCGCGGCGCTGGGCCGCCGCCTCGCCGGAGGCCCGGCGTTCGACGCCGTCTACGGAAGCCCGCTGAGCCGCGCGCTCGAGACGGCGCGGATCGCGGCGGGCGCGTGGGGCCCGGTCCGCCCGCACGAGGGCCTGCGCGAGATCTGCTGCGGCGAGGTGGACGGCGCGCCGCTCGAGGAGGTCAAGGCGCGCCACGCCGCGCTCTGGGAAGCCAACCTGCGCCAGGACGACGACGACTTTCGCTGGCCCGGCGGGGAGAGCTACCGCGAGTTTCGCGCGCGCTGCCTCGCGGCGATCAGCGCGATCGCCGCGGCGCACCCGGGGCAGCGTGTGCTCGTGGTCACGCACGCGGGCGTCATCGGCCAGATCGTCGGGGCGCTGCGCGGCGTCCCTCCCGCGCGGTGGGAGCCGTTCCGGCCGGGAAACGCCAGCCTCACGTCGCTCTCGTGGCAGGGCGAGCGCGGCGTGCTCCTGCGCTTCGACGACCGCGAGCACGTCAGCTCCAGCACGCGTCGGCCCGGCGGATGACGCGCAGCCAGTCCGCCGCGTTCCGGGCGGCGGCCGCGCGCGCGCTCGGCGCTGCGCCGGGATCGCTCGCCCCGCTCGCCGTCGCGAGGTGGTACCCGAGCGCGCCGGCGAGCGCGTTGGACGCGGCCGCGAACCAGTAGGCGTCGCGCAGCGGCCGGGTCAGCGCGGGGGCGAGGCCGCGCGCCGAAAGGTAGCCGGCGAGCAACGTATCGTGGCGGCGCCGCGCCTCCGGCTCCCAGTAGCCGAGGGCCTGGAGCCACGAGCTCACGTCCTCGAGCGGCGAGCCGATCCGCGCGCGCGCCCAGTCGAGCAGCACCGGCTCGGCGACGCCGTCGCGCCGGCGAACCATGACGTTGCCCGGGTGCACGTCGCCGTGGATCACGGCGCGGCCGAGCGGCTGGAACGCGAGGAGCTGGCGGCGCATCGCGGGCAGCGCCGCCACGACCCGCCGCAGCGCGGGCAGCGCCCGGGCGAGCGCGGGGACCTCGCCGCGGGGCAGGCGCTCGGCCAGCGAGAGGGTGCCCCGCGCCACGGCCAGGTTCTCGGTCTCGTAGTCCCACGCCGGCAGCGGGGCGCCCGGCGCCGTCTCCCCGTGGAGGCGCGCCAGCCGGTCGAGCACCCGGGCCGTGTGCCCGCTGTCGGTCCAGGGCCAGGCGTGCGCCGGCTCGATCCGCTCGAGGTAGAGCAGCCAGCGCCCGCGCCCGAGCCGCTGCGCGCCGAGCAGCTCGGGCGAGAAGCGCCGCGCGACGGACCTCGAGAGCCGCCGGTAGACGGCCGCCTCGCGCGCGGCCGCGCCGTGCACGAGCTTGGCGACGACCGCGACCCGGCGCGTCCCGGCGCCGCCGCGCAGCCGCGCGGTGACCAGCGCGACCTCCGAGCAGAGCCCGCCCTGGAGCGGGCGTATCTCGATGGCCGCGCCGCGCACGGCGTCGCCGTGCCGCGCGACGAGGAAGGCCGTCACCGCGGCGCGATCCAGGGCATCTCGTGTCATCCGTCGCCTCCCGGACCCGACGATGCGCCGAGGCCAGCTCACAATCCACACTGCGCCTCGAATCCGGTCCGCGAGCGAGAGCGACGGCGCCCGACGGCGCCGGGCAAGGCACCTGGCCCGCCCAGCCGTTGGCGCTGGATTCGTTTGCCTGGATGAGTATTCTCTCGCCCGGGTGTCGCGGCGGCGGAGCGCCGCGACAGGTCTTCACGGGACGGTCGGGCCGCCTTCCCCTTCCGCGCGCAACGTCGCGCGCGCCTTGGCGGTCCTTTGAGTCGATCCCCTTCTCAGCTTGCCCCCGGAACCTGGGCCCCTGCCCGCCGCATCGCCGAGCGCGTCCTCGGCCCGATCGAGCGCTTCCTGCACGTCGAGGCCGCCAGCGGGATCATCCTGCTGATCGCGTCCGTGGTCGCCCTCGCGTGGGCGAACTCGCCGTGGGGCGACGCCTACGACCACCTCTGGCACACCCCGCTCACGATCGGGGTCGGCTCGCTTGTGTTCACGCAGTCCCTCCACTTCTGGATCAACGAGGGGCTGATGACGATCTTCTTCTTCGTCGTCGGCCTGGAGATCCGGCGAGAGATCTACGAGGGGGAGCTCTCGGATCTCAAGCGCGCGGCGCTGCCGGTCGCGGCGGCGCTGGGCGGCATGGTCGCGCCCGCGCTCGTCTACCTGTCGCTCAACGCATCGCCGATCTCGCGGCACGGCTGGGGCGTCCCCATGGCGACCGACATCGCGTTCGCGGTGGGGGTCCTGGCCTTGCTGGGCAAGCGCGTGCCCCCTGCCCTGCGCGTGCTCCTGCTCGCGCTCGCGATCATCGACGACATCGGCGCCATCATCGTCATCGCGCTGTTCTACTCGTCGGGCATCGCGTGGAGCGGGCTGCTCATCGCCGGCGGCGGGGCGCTCGCGGTGCTGCTGCTCCAGCGCTTCGGCGTCCGCCCGCCCTCGGCCTACGTGATCCCCGGCGCCGTCGTCTGGTGGGGCATGCTCCGCGCCGGCGTCCACCCGACGATCGCCGGCGTCGCCGTCGGGCTGCTGACGCCGGTGCGCTCCTGGTTCGGCAGCGAGGGGTTCCTCGCCGCGGCCCGCGACGCGGTGAACCGGGTCGACGCGCTCACCCATCGCGAGAGCCACCGCACGGACGAGCTGATCGCGCCCCTCCAGCAGATCAGGAGAGCCCAGCTCGAGGCGCTGCCGCCCGTGGTCCGGCTCCAGGCGGGGCTCCACCCGTGGGTCGCCTACGGCATCATGCCGCTGTTCGCCTTCGCCAACGCCGGCGTCCGCGTCGACGGCTCCTCGCTGGACCACGCGGCCGCGGGGACGATCCTGCTCGGGGTCATGCTCGGCCTGGTCGTCGGCAAGCCGATCGGCATCTTCCTCGCGAGCTTCGCGATGGTCCGGCTCGGCGTCTGCGCCCTGCCGCGCGGCGTCGGCTGGCGCGGGATCACGGTCGTGGGCTGCGTCGCGGGCATCGGCTTCACGATGGCGATCTTCATCGCGGGCCTCGCGTTCGGCGACGCCGCGATGCTCGCCGCGGCCAAGCTCGGCGTCCTGCTCGCCTCGGCCGTGGCGGCCGTGGTGGGCCTCCTCGTCGGCAGGTTCGCGCTGTCGGAGGCCCCGACGCCCGGCGCGGCGCGGACGCTCGAGGAGGCCGAGATGTCGACGGAGCAGTAGCCGCCGCGGACGCTCGCCCGCGCGGCGGGGCTCAGCGAGCGCCGGCGTCCGGCGCCGCGCCGGTGTCCGCCGCGGCGCCGGCGTCGACCGGCGCGGGCTCCGGCGGCGCGCACGGCGCGATCGAGACGACGGCCCGCCACCGCGCGCCCTCGCCGACGTGCACCCGACCCGAGCGGAGCGCCGGCAGGGACCGGAGCGACGCGAGGACCGCCTCGAGCTCCCCGATGGGCTTCTCCCCGGGGTTCGGGGGCACCTCGACGCATCCGTGGAGCGCCTCCACGTCGTCCACCCAGGCCAGCGCGGGACGGGCTTCCTGGAGCCAGGGCCACCCGCTCTCCGGCTCGGCGACGATCGGCTCGGGCGAGAGGGCGCGGTCCTGCACCGCCAGCTCCGCGCCGAGCTCGCGCGAGAGCGCGCGCCCGAGCAGGTCGGCCGCCGGGGCGCCGAGCGCGGGGCCGACGTGCACGACCTCCACGACGGCCGGCTCGTTGTCCGGGAACCGGAGCCGCCACGCGACGAGCGGCCCCGCCGCGTGCGGCCACGCGCGCGCGAGCGACGCGGCGAGCTCCTTCTGGACGAGCGCGAGCTCCGGCTCCTTGCGCACCACGTCGACGGGCGTCGAGCTCGCCCTGAGCGACGCCGCCACCTCCTCCAGCGCGCTCGCGTCGAGGACCGCGATCACGTCGACCTTCGGGACCATGCCCGCGACGCCGGCGATCTTGTCGCGCAGGTCGTTCTCGATCCGCTCGGCCTCGTCGGCTCGGCCGAGCGTCACCAGGCGCACGGCGACGCTGCCGTGGTCGACCGAGACGCTCGACCGCACCGTGCTCTGCGGCAGCGCGTCCAGCATGCGCACGATCGCCGTGCGGACGCGCACCTGCCACGACACCCGCGCGAGCGCCTCCCGGAGCGGGGAGTACACGGCCCCGAGGAGCGCGAGCGGCATCATCACGCGGAAGATCCACCCGTGGCGCAGCTCGAAGAAGACCTGCAGCGCGCGCGCCACGCGACGGATCGCCCCCGGCTTCTGCTTCGCGAGCTCGGCGTGCTCGAGCTCCGCGGTGCTGACGGCGGTGTAGCCGAGGAGCAAGAAGCAGAGGATCGCGAACAGGAGGATCGCGCAGAGGTTCGCCGTGAAGAGCAGCGCGGCGCCGCTCGCGATGCTCTTCACCTGCGTGCCGATCCCGTAGCCGACAACACAGAGCGGGGGCACGAGCGCGATGCCGATGGCCGTGCCCGCGGCGGTCGAGGTCGTGTCCGAGCCGGGCCTCACGGTGGTGTAGGCGGCCGAGATCGCGCAGAAGATCGCGATGAGCAGATCGAGCGCCGTCGGCGAGGTGCGCGCGGCGATCTCCGACGTCACCTCGTAGAACGGCAGCATCAGCGTGAGGACCGCGGCGCTCGCCACGACCATGACGACGCTGAAGGCGACGCGCGTGAAGGAGCGCAGCGCCAGGAACGGCGAGCCGATCGCGAGGCCCATCCCGAGCTCGACGATGGGGCCCATGAGCGGCGAGATCAGCATCGCGCCGATGACGACCGCCCCGCTGCCGAGGACGAGCCCGAGCGAGGCGATGCCCATGGCGAGGAAGAGCTGGAGCCAGTACCCCGCCGCCCCCTTGGCGCTCCGCTCCAGCATGCTCCGGACGATGGCCTCACGGGCCTCGGGCTCGATGTCGAACGCGGCCGCGATGCGGTCCTGCAGGACCGCCCACGCGTGCCGCCCGGGCGGCGCTCCGGCGGGCGTCTGACGGTCGGGATCCTGATCCATGGCGCGCCTTATAACGCGCCCCTCCGCCGCGCTCTCCCCGGGAAGCGCGGGGCGCTCGCGGGCGACGCCGCGCAGCTGGCGGCGGCGGCGGCGGCGTCGGCCAAGGTCGTCAGGCATGGGCGAGGTGCGGCGTCCGGCGCGATCAGGCGTCGTATCCGGCGTCGAAACCAGCGTGGACCGAGCGCAGGAGGCGCCGGACCGCGCCCGCGTCGGGCAGCCGGTAGGCGGCGCGGCTGCTCTGGTTTCCGACGTGGATGGTGCACGCGGACGGCGGGAGCGCCGCGAAGATGTCCTCGTCCGTGCGGTCGTCGCCGATCGCGATCACCGCCGCCCGCGCGGGGACATCGTCGAGGATGAGCGGCACCACCCTGCCCTTGTGGACGCCGCGCGGCCGGACCTCGACCACCTTCGCGCCGGCGAGGAGCTCCAGCGTGTCCATGGGGATGCGCGCCTCGAGGCGCGCGCGCAGCTCGCGCACGTGCTCGCCCGCGAGCTCGGGCTCGGCCGTGCGGTAGTGCCACGCCAGGGTCACGGTCTTCTCCTCGATGAAGCTGCCCGGGGTGCGCCGGGTGACGTCCTCCAGGAGCGCTCGCACCTCGCCCTTCCACGCGGCGGCGTCCGACTCGAGCGCGACCCAGTCGTCGCTCGCCTTGGGCCGCGACCAGAAGCCGTGCTCGGCGTGCAGGTGGAGCGGCAGCGCGCCGAACCAGCGCTCGATGTCGGCGCGCCGGCGGCCGCTCACGACGTGCACGCGGTCGCGCTCGGACAGCGCCCTGAGCAGCGCGAGGAGCTCCTCGTCGGGCGCGGCGAGGTCGGGCACCGACGCGAACGGGACCAGCGTGCCGTCGTAGTCGAGGATCCACACGCGCTGCGGCGCGAGGCGGACGCTCTCGACGACGCTCTCGGGCATCCCCGGGCGCGACGCCACGGCGACCCCCGCGGGCTCCGGCGCCGCCGCGCGGTCGAGGTCCTCGAGGAACGACTGCGCCCAGGCGTGGACGTCGTGCGTGGCCACACGGCGGCGCAGCGCCGCCATCCGGACCCGCTGCTCGGCGGGCGGCATGGCGATCGCTCGCTTCACGGCGGCGGCGACCGAGCCGATGTCGTACGGGTTGACGGAGATCGCCTCCGCGAGCTCGGCCGAGGCCCCCGCGAATTCGCTCAGGATCAGCGCCCCGTCGTCGTCGACCCGCGCGGCGGCGTACTCCTTCGCGACGAGGTTCATGCCGTCGCGGAGCGGGGTCACCAGCATGACGTCGGCGGCGAGGTAGAGGGCGACCACCTGCTCGAACGGCAGCGAGCGGTGCATGTAGTGGATCGGCGTGGAGCACGTCGTACCGTGCTGGCCGTTGATGCGGCCGACCAGCTCGTGCACGACCCGCCGGAAGTCGGCGTACGCGCCGGCCATCTCCCGCGTGGGCACGGCGAGCTGGATGAAGCGGACCTGCTCGCGCAGCGCGGGCTCGCGCTCGAGGAGCCGCTCGATGGCGAGCAGGCGGCGCGGGATCCCCTTCGTGTAGTCGAGGCGGTCGATCCCGAGCACGATCTTGCGGCCGCGCGCCTCGGCGCGGATGCGCGCCGCCTCCTCCCGGACGCCGGGGTGGCCCGCGAGCCGCTCGATCTCGGCGGCGTCGATGCTGATCGGGTGGACCCCGAGCGCGACCGTGCGCCCGTCGTGCTCGATCGCCGCCTCGCCCGGCTCGACGCCGAGCACGTGCGCCGCCGACGCCGCGAAGTTCCTGCGGTAGCCGGCCGTGTGGAAGCCGAGCAGGTCGGCGCCGAGCAGGCCTCTCAGGATCTGCTCCCGCCACGGGAGGATGCGGAAGACCTCGGCGGACGGGAACGGGACGTGGAGGAAGAAGCCGATCCGCGCCCCGGGGAGGCGCCGCCGGAGGAGCGCCGGGAGGAGCATGAGCTGGTAGTCGTGCACCCAGATCGCGTCGCCGGGCGTGTACTGCGCGGCGACGACGTCGGCGAAGTGCTCGTTGACGCGCTGGTACGCCTCCCAGTCGAGCTCCGCGTCCAGGTTCACCTTGTCGAGCAGGTAGTGGAACAGGGGCCAGAGGACGCCGTTCGAGAAGCCGTCGTAGAAGCGGTGCTGCTCGGCGGCGCCGAGGTGCACGGGCACGGCGCGCATCCCGGCGAGCGCCGCGTCGGCGTCGTCGCGCTGCTCCGGTGTGAGGCTCGCCACGCTGCCCGGCCAGCCGATCCAGAGCGCGCAGTGGCGCTCGTGCGGGCCGCGCATGGCGGCGGCGAGGCCGCCCGAGGAGCGCGTGAGGCAGAGCGCGCCGTGCTCGACACGCACGCTGATCGGGAGACGGTTGGAGACGATGAGCAGTCGGGACATGGAACTCCCCTCCTCTACGGTAACGAGGCGCCGCCCGTCGGGCGCGAGGCGCGGCAGGGCCCTCATCCGCCGGGCGCGAGGCGCGCCGGCGCAGAGGGACGAGCCGCGCGCACGCGAGGCCGCGTGCCGTCGAAGACGAACAGGGCGCGATGCCCACCCGGGATCGTCGCGGGCGAGCGAATACTTTGAACTCAAAACATATCGCGCGGCGTCGCGCAAGCTGATCCGGCGCGCCGGCCGACGTCGCGCGTCGATCGATCCGCGATCGCGCCGCGCAGGAGCGTCGCGGCGCGTCGCGCGCCGGTGGAGGGCGAGGCGCGCTGTGGGCCGAGAGGTCCGCGGGCCGCGCGCGATCGCGGTCGCTCGGGAGGGCGCGACGCCGGCAGGCCGCGCGGGCGCGCTCTCAGGGCGGCGCGGCTCGCCGGTACGACCTGCCTGCCCGGTCGCTTGGCCAGCAACCGAGCGCGCAATCGTCGCACGCCGCACAGGCAGGCACACCTTTCGCTGCTTCACGGCAGTCCATGCCGATCGGATGCGACACCGACTTTTCTCCAGCCGCACAGCAGCTCGGAGCGCGGGTCGAGGCGCGGCTCGTCGCCGGGCTCCGGCACGTAGGGCTCGCCGGGATCGCGAGCGCCTGCCGAGCCCGCCTGGCGGTGCTCTCGCGTCGCTCGGAAAGCCGGGTCGAGAGACGATCCGGGCGCAGCGTCGAAGAGAGATTTCGGAGCTCGCCCGTCCCGGTGCTCGTCGCCGAGGGCGCTGATCGCCGGATCGCGTAGCCACATGCCAAGGGGGCCATGCACCGTTCGGCAACAAGGTACCTCGCATGCTACCGACCCTCGCATGGACCCTCGCTGTTCCCTTCCTCGGCGCAGCGCTCGTGCTGTTTCTCTCCTCGCGGTGGGCTGGACGCGTCGCGCTCCTCCCTCCTGCGCTCCTGCTCGTCATCATGCTTCCGCGGTGGCCCGAGGTGTCCGCGGGCGGATCCACGACGGTCCCGATCGAGTGGATCCCCTCCCTCGGGATAACGGCGAATCTGCGCCTGGACCGCCTCGGCGCCTTCTTCGTGCTGCTCGTCGCCGGCGTGGGCCTCGGCGTCGTCCAGTACAGCCGCGTCTACCTGGGACCGAAGGGCAAACCCACTTACTGGGCGGCGCTCCTCGCGTTCATGGGGGCCATGATCGGGGTCGCCCTCTCGGACTCGCTCGTGCTCCTCTACGTGTTCTGGGAGCTGACCACCATCGCGTCCGCTCTCCTCATCGGGATGGACTCCACCGATCCGGAGGCGCGGAGCGGCGCGATCCGCGCCTTCCTGGTCACGGGCGCAGGCGGCCTCGCGATGCTCGCCGGCGTGGTGCTGCTCGGACAGCTGGCTGGCACCTACAACCTGTCCGAGCTCGCCCCGCGCGCGGGCGAGATCGTGGCGAGCCCGCTGCATGTCACCCCGCTCATGCTCCTCCTCGCCGGGGCGTTCACCAAATCGGCGCAGTTCCCGTTCCACTTCTGGCTCCCGGGCGCCATGGCCGCGCCGGCGCCCGTCAGCGCCTATCTCCACTCCGCGACGATGGTGAAGGGCGGCATCCTCTTGATGGGCCGCCTGTTCCCTGTGTTTCATGCGTCCCCCGCTTGGCGTCCCGTCCTCGTCACGGTGGGGCTCACCACCTTCGTCGTGGCCGGATGGGATGCCCTCCGTGCCTGGGACCTGAAGAAGCTCCTCGCTTACAGCACGGTGGCCTACCTCGGCGTGCTGACCGCGCTGTACGGACTGTATACGAGGGCAGGGACGCGCGGTGAGCTGCTCAATATCGCGAACCACGCGCTGTACAAGTCCTCCCTGTTCTTGCTCGTCGGCTGGATGGAGAGGGTGACGGGGACACGCGATCTGTCGATCTTGAAGGAGGAGCACTGGTTCCGGCGCGAGCCGGTCGCCGGGGTCCTGATCGGGTTCGGCGCCGCCGCCATGGCCGGCTTTCCCTTCGTGCTCGGCTTCATCAGCAAAGAGGTCCTCTACGAGGCGCTGCTCTCCGATCGTTCCCCGGCCGGCGTGGTCGCGCTCGTGGCGGCCGTCGTGGGCGGGGCCTTCGCTGTCGCCTATGCCCTCAAGCTCTTCGTCAGCTCGTTCTGGGGCCCCGACATCCCGCCTGAAGATCGCGGCCACCCGAGGCGCCAGCTCTCGCCATGGCTGCTTGTCGTCCCGCTCCTCTTGCTCGCCCCGCAGGTGATCGGCGGCGTGGCTCCCGGGTGGCTGGGTTCCCTGCTCGAGCCCGGAGCCGAGCGGCTGGGGTGGCTCGCCGTGTGGCACCACGTCGACGCCCTCTTCGCCCTCAGCCTGATCACCATCGCGCTGGGGGTGGGCGGCTATCTCCTCTGGAGGCGAGTCGCAAAGCCTCCCGGCGAGCCGGAGACGCAGATCCTCTCCGACCGCATCTCCGGGGCCGTCCTCCGACTCTCGGGCTGGGCCGGTCGAGCCGCACAGGCAGGGGGGCTGCCGCGGTATCTGGCGGTGATGCTCCTCTTCGCCGCCGCCGCGTCGTGCGCCGCCGTCGCCCTGGGGGATGGGCTCTCCGCGACGAGGACGTGGGGCCCCGATCTCGGGATCTCCTGCCTTCCGGCGCTCATGATCGTCGCCGGCGCGGCGCTGACGCCCTTCGGGCGGAGCCGTATCGCCAGGATCGTGACCATGGCGGTCGCGGGGTACGGCGTCGCGGTCTTCTACATCCTCTTCCGCGCCCCCGACCTCGTGCTCACGCAGATCCTTGTCGAGACGGTCTCTCTCATCCTGCTCCTGCTCGTCTTTCGCAGGCTCCCCAGGCCAGGCCCCGACGTGCGGCCTCGCAGCACGCGCGTCGCTCACGCCGCGGTGGCCGGCACCGTGGCGGCCCTCGCGGCGGCCCTCGCCTGGAGCTCCGGTGTCCAGGCTCCGAGGGCCCCTGCCGGAGCCGAGCAGCTCGCGCTGTCGCTCCCCGAGGCGCACGGAAGGAACGCCGTCAACGTCATCCTCGTGGATTTCCGGGGCGCCGATACGCTCGGTGAGATCACCGTGCTCGCCGTCGCCGCGCTGGGCGTGGCGGCGCTGCGTCCGCGGCGCGCGCCGGCTCCGACGTCCAGGCATGGAGGGGGCGGGTCATGCGATCACCCTTCCTGAGCTACGTGGCCGCAGGGGTGCTCCCGCTGATCACCGTCCTCGCGCTCTTCCTGCTGCTCCGCGGGCACGACGCGCCGGGCGGCGGCTTCATCGCCGGGCTCGTCACGACCATCGCGTTCGTCCTGGCGGCCTTGGCCTTCGGCGTGGGCACCGTGCGGGCCGCGCTCGCCCCGCTCGCTTGCCGGTTGCCCTGGCTCGGCCTCCTCGTCGCCGCGGCGTCGGGGCTCCCGGCGGTCGCGCGCGGCCAGGCCTTCTTGACCCATTACCACCTGCAGATCGGCGCCGCCGATGCTCCCGCGCTCCGCCTCTCGACGACGCTGCTCTTCGACGCCGGGGTCTATCTCACGGTGGTAGGCGCCGCGATCAAGGTGCTCGACGCCTTCGCCGCGGAGGCGCCGCTGTGATCGGGGCCGCCGCGATCGCGGCCGGGGTGCTCCTCGCTGCGGGGCTCTACCTCATGCTGTCCCGCGACGTGCAGCTCGTGGCGATCGGCTTCTTCCTGCTGTCCAACGGCGTGAACCTCTTCGTGCTGACCGCCTCGGGGATGCCCGCGAGCGCCGCGCCGCCGCTGATCCCGGAGGACGATCCGGCCGCCGCCCTCGCCCGCCCCACGGCCGATCCGCTCGCGCAGGCGTTCATCCTCACGGCGATCGTGATCGGCTTCGGGATGGCCGCCTTCCTGCTCGCGATCGCCGTCGACCTCCACCGGAGGGAGGGGAGCGATGAGCCCTCCGGGAGGGACGACGCATGAACGCCACGATCGTCGTGGTCCCGGTGCTGCTGCCCCTGTTCACGGCGGTGCTCCTGGCGCTGCTCTCCGGGAGGCCGCGGATGGAGCGGTGGCTGTCGCTCGCCAGCGGCGCCCTCCTCTTCGCGACCGCTCTGGTGATCTCCGCCCGGACGAGCCGCGGCGCGATCCTCGTGCTCGCCCTCGGCGGCTGGAGCCCGCGCGTCGGCATCGTGTGGGTGACGGACTCGCTCGCCGCCCTGATGCTGCTGTTCGCGTCGATCGTCGCCCTGGCCGCGCTCGCCTACGCGCCCGGATCGCTGCGCGGCGCGCGCGAGCGGCGGTGTTTCTACCCGCTCCATCAGCTCATGATGGCAGGGGTCAACGGCTCTCTCGTCACCGGCGATCTCTTCAACCTGTTCGTGTTCTTCGAGCTCATGCTCCTCTCGTCCTTCGCGCTGCTCGCGCTCGGCACCCGGACCGGGAGGCTCCAACCGACGCTCACGTACGTGGTGATGAACCTCGTCGCCAGCGCGCTGCTCCTCGGCGGCGTGGGCGCGGTCTACGGCACGGCCGGCACCGTGAACATGGCCGAGCTCGCGGTGCGCGTCCGCGAGGGGGGCCTGCCTCTCGCCTTCTGGGGCGCGGGGGCCCTTGTGCTCGTCGTCTTCATGGTCAAGGCGGCCCTGGCGCCGGTATTTTTCTGGCTGCCCGACGCGTACCCGGAGGCCTCCGCCGTGGTCAACGGCCTCTTCGCCGGGCTCCTCACCAAGGTGGGCGTCTACACGCTGTTCCGCGCCGTTCCGCTCCTTGGCACTGCCGCGCCCGGCGGGCTTCGCCCGGCGCTCCTGGTGATCGCCGCGGCCACGATGGTGATCGGGGTCGTGGGGGCGCTCGGGCGAAGCACGACGCGCGGCATCCTGTCGTTCCATATCGTGAGCCAGGTCGGCTACATGATCTTCGGCCTCGCGCTGTTCACCCCGCTCGCGGTGGCGGCGGGGCTCTTCCACACGATCCACAACATGGTCGCGAAGACAGCGCTCGTCTTCGCAGCGGGCATCGTGGAGGGCATCGGCGGGTCGGATGCGCTCTTCCACGTCCGCGGGCTCGCGCGCACGCACCCGTGGGTGGCCGCGGGCTTCTTCGTCCCCGCCATGTCGCTGGCCGGACTGCCCCCGCTCAGCGGGTTCTGGGGGAAGCTGCTGCTCGTCGTCGCCGGCTTCCAGGCAGGGGCCTTCGTCGTCACCACGGTGTCGCTCGTCGTCGGCCTCCTCACGCTCGCGTCGATGCTCAAGATATGGAGCGCTGTCTTCTGGGGAGAGCCCACCGAGCAGCGGTTGCCTCGGGCCTGGGCCGACCGGGGCATGCTGAGCGCGACGCTCGGCCTCGGCGCGCTCACCGTGATCCTGGGGCTCGCGGCGGGGCCGATCCTCGCGCACCTCGAGCGGACCGCGACGGCGCTGCTGGAGGCGACGCCCTACGTGGACGCGGTCCTCGTGCAGCGACGATGAGCCCATGCACCACCTCGCGTTGAACCTGGTCCTCGCGATCGTCTGGGTCCTGCTCCAGGCGGACCTCTCCCTGGGGGGGCTGGTCATGGGCTTCTTCGTGGGCTTCGGCGCGATCGCGCTCACCGAGCGCGCGCTCGGCCGGAGCGTTTACTCCCGCGCTGCGGCCGGCGCGCTCGCCCTTGCCTGGAGCTTCGTCCAGGAGCTCGTCCTCTCGAGCCTCGCGCTCGCGCGCGATATCCTCCGCCCACGACCCGTGTTCCATCCGGCGTTCGTCCGCCTCGATGTGCGCGACCTGAGCCCCGTGGAGACGACCCTCCTCGCCTGCCTCGTCTCCCTGACGCCGGGCACCCTCACGGTCGACGTGGGTACGGACGAGCAGGCGCTCTACATCCACTCGCTCTACGCGCGCGATCCGGCGGAGCTGGGCGGCCGGCTGCGCCGCTTCGTCCATCTGATCCAGCGCGCCGCAGGCCGCGGGCTGCCGTCATCGCCGGAGGAATGACATGGAAGGCGTCGATCCGCGGTCCGCCGTCCTCTTCGCCTCGCTCCTCGTGCTCGGCGCCGGCATCGGGCTCTGCACGATCCGCATCGCGCGCGGGCCGACGCACTTCGATCGACTTGTCGCGTTCGATTGCCTGCTGATGAACGTCGTCGGCGTGGCGCTCGTGGCATCGATGCTGCTCTCGACGGACGCGTTCATCGACATGGTGCTTGTGACCGTGCTGTTCGGGTTCATCGGCACCATCTCGCTGGCCGCCTACCTGGAGGGCTCCCTTGTTCGCTAGCGCGCTCGAGATCGCCGCCGCCCTGGCGGGGACGTTCTTCATGTTCGTGGCGTCGCTCGGCGTCCTGCGCCTCCCGGACTTCTATGCGCGCATCCACGCGCCGACGAAGGCCGCGACGCTGGGGCTCGCGTGCCTGCTCGCCGCGCTCGCGCTGCACTTCAGGGAGCTCACGAGCGTGACAAAGGCGCTGCTGGCGCTGCTCTTCGTTGGCGTGACCGCGCCCGTCGGCGCGCACATCGTGGCGCGGGCGGCGTACCGCAGCGGCGTGCGGGCGCCCGGCACGCTGGTCGACGATTACGGCTCTTCCGTGCGGCGCCTGCGCGACGAACGCGGGCGTGCGGCGGATGAAGCGGATGAAGCGGATGAAGCGGATGAAGCGGATGAAGCGGATGAAGCGGATGAAAAAAAGGACGGGTGAGCCGAGCGCGCGCCGCCGTAATTGTTTTGACCTCAAACAATGGACGAGCTAGACATGCTGTCATGAGCCTGTCCTTCTCCGGGCCGAAGGGGTGGATCGAGCAGCGCTGGATCGTGTACGCGTTGATGCGCGACAGCATCCAGCACCACCTCGAGGACGGACGGCCGAGCGAGGAGTTCGAGGCGATCCACGGCGCGGCCGGGGCGCTCGGCGGGCAGCGCGTGATGCTCCCGGCGCGCAAGCTCCACGAGGAGCTCCGGCGGGCGCGGGCCGCGCTCTCGGGCCGCCCGATCGACGCGCTGGCGATCAGCGGCCGGACCCGCGCGGTCATCAGCCTCCGCTGGCCGCCTCCGGACCGGCGCGAGACGATGCTCGTCAGGGACTGGGGCGACTCGGTGCCGCTGCTCGGCGCGCCGGGCGGCGACAGCCTCGACGACGTCTTCGGCCACCTGCTCGACGGCCTCCTGCGCATCACGGAGGGAGCCTCCGAGTCGGATCGCGTCGAGGTCCTGGACCTGTAAGCGCAGGCTCACTGGATCCGCAGGTCGATCGTCATGTCCTTGCCGCCCCGCTGGACGGCGATCGCGAGGTTGTTCGCCGAGCGCAGCCGGGCATAGGCCTGGAGCGCGCTCTGCGGGTCGGTCAGATCGAAGCCGTTGATCGACCGGATCGTGTCCCCCTTGCGCAGGCCGACCGCGGGCAGCAGCGAGCCGGCCGTGACGCGCGTGAGGCGAACGCCGATCACCCGCTCTCCCTCCCGGACGGGGGCGATCCGCGCGGAGCGCATGAGCTCGCCCTGCTTCTCCAGGACCAGATCGATCGCCGTCCGGTCGACGATGAACTCGGTGTCGCTCACCTTCCGGATCTTCGACGCGATCTCGGCCGGGAGCGCGCCGCGCTTCGGCGGCTTCGACGGCTGCGCCGGCTTCGGCGCAGCGCGGGGCGCAGGCGTGCGCCGGTTGTCGCCGATGCGGACCTGACAGCGCGCCCCCGGCTCGGCGAGCCACACGCGATCCCAGCCGATCGCGAGGACGGAGCGGCCCTCGACCGGATCGCCCGCCCTCCGGAGGAGCGGCTCCCCTCGCCCGGCCGCGATCGTGGCGAAGGACCAGGAGGGATCCTCCGAGGCGGCGATCAAGACGACGCGCGCGCCCTCGCAGATCGGATCCAGCAGCGGATCTCCGTAGGTGACGGCGTCTCCGTCCTCCTCCGCTTCCGGAGGCCTCGGCGTGAGGGGCCCCGTCCTCGAGTCGAACGGGTTCCGCGCGAGGATGGCCGCCGCGCTTGTCGTGTGATCGCCGGCCTCCACGACGGGCCGCGGCGGCGGCGGCGGCGGCCGCGACCGAGCTCCGGGCAACCCGGAGAGCAACGCTTCCTCCACGAGGTGCGAGATCCCGGAAGCCTGCTGGTACGCAGCCGTCATGACCATGCCGCCGAGGAGCACCGGGAAAGTTCGCTTGATGAGGAGTTCCGGGATCACCGTCGCCTTCCAGATCGAGTGTCCACGCGAGCGCCGGTGCACCCCGCGATCCGCCAGCAGCCATGGATATCGTTGGATCGCGGGAGCCCGCGCGGGCGTTCCTTGCGCGCAGCGACCCTCGCGCGAGCGCAGCCTGCCCGCGGTGGAGCAGCATCCGTGCCCAGGTGGCTTGGGAGTTGCTGCCAGGTAGCGCATGACGAAAAGGACAGGGTCCGCACGGATCCCCCGCCCCATCGCCTTCCTCGCCACGTTCGCCGCGCTCGCCTCCACCGCCGGGCTTCTGGCCGCGAGCGCCGCGAGCGCCGCGGGCTGCGCTCCGGGGCCGCGGAACACGCCCTGTTCCAGCGATGCCGAGTGCCGGGGCCGCGACGACGATCTCGCGTATTGCATCAGCTCCACGTGCGTCGAGTGCCTCTCGAGCTCGATCTGCGGCGCCGGGAACGAGTGCGCCGACGGGCGATGCGTGCTCCGGTGCCGGGACGCGCGCGACTGCCGATCCGACCAGCTCTGCCGCGACGGCACCTGCGAGGCCCGATGAGGTGCGACATGGTGTCGCATCTGGGACAATGGATCGCATGAACGCGCGAAGCCAAGAGGGGCGGAGCACGATGGGGCTGACGCTCCAGCTCTGGCTCATGCTCCTCGTGCCGATCGTCCTGGCCGTGACGCTCTACGGGGCGGCGATCCACACGAGCCGGCACCGGTTCCTCCGCAGCCAGGCGGCCGCCGAGCTGCGCCACCACGCGAGCCTCGTCGAGGCGGCGATCGGCGGGGCCGTGGAGCGCGGCCAGGTCGAGCTGCTCAAGCACCGGATCGAGCGGCTCGCGCAGGCCGACCGTATCCTCGGGATCGCGGCGTTCGACGCGGCCGGGGTGCCGATCCTCGTGACGGATCCGATCGCCGGCGAGGCGGCGGCGCTCGCGGCGCTCGCGCGGAGGGCGCTCGCGACGGGCGCCGAGATCGAGGTGGAGCAGACGCTCGGCGGGGCGCCGGCGCTCGTGCGCACCGTCACGTTCTCGCAGCGCGGGCTGTCGGTCGTCGCCGTGGTCGTCCGGGAGCTCCGCTACCTGGACGCGTTCGCGCGCAGCTCGAACCGCGGGCTGGCGCTCGCGGGCGCCGCGCTCCTCGCCGCGACGGCGCTGATCGCCGCGTTCGCGAGCCGGGCGACGGTGGGGCGGCCGGCCGGCGCGATCGTGGCCGGCGTCGAGCGGGTGGCGCGCGGGGAGCTCGGGGTGACGGTGCCCGAGGGGGGCGCCGAGGAGCTCCGGCGGCTCGCGCGGGCGTTCAACGCGATGACCGCCTCGCTCGCCGAGGCGCGCGCCCACCTGGAGCAGGAGCAGGCCGCCCGGGCCGCCGTCGAGCGCAAGCTGCAGCAGGCGCACGCGCTGTCGGCCGTCGGTCAGGTGGTCGCCTCGATCGGCCACGAGATCGGCTCCCCCCTCAACGTCATCCTGGCGCGCGCGCGCCGCCTCGCCGATCAGCCGGGCTGGCCCGAGGCGACCCGCGGCGAGCTGGAGACGATCGCCACGCAGTCCGAGCGCATCTCCCGCGTCGTGGCGCGGCTGCTCTCCATCGCCCGTCCGCCCCGGCTCCTCGGCCGCGGCAGCGACGTGGCCCAGGTCGCGCGCGAGGTGCTCGCGTTCCTCGGGCCGGAGTGCCGGCAGCGCGGGATCACGACCCGGATCGAGCACGACGAGGCGCAGGTCCACGTGGTGCTCGACGCGGATCACCTGTTCCAGGTGCTCTTCAACCTCTGCCTGAACGCGGCGCAGGCGCAGCCCCACGGCGGCGAGATCGCGGTGCGCCTCGCGCAGACCGACGGCCGCAAGGCGTCGTTCGAGGTCGAGGATCGCGGCCCGGGCGTGCCCCCCGGCGTCGCCGAGCACATCTTCGAGGCGTTCTTCACGTCGCGGGGCGATCGCGGCGGCACCGGGCTCGGCCTGGCGATCGTCGAGGGGGTGGTGCGCGAGGCGGGCGGATCGGTCGAGCTCGTCCACACGGGCCGCGGCGGCGCCTGCTTCCGCGTCACCCTGCCCCGCAGCGCCGCCGCGCCGCTCATCGCGCGCGGCGTGGGCGGCGTGGGCGGCGTGGGCGGCGTGGGCGTGGAGACCCGGGCGTGAGCGCGCGCGCGAGGGTGCTCGTCGTCGACGACGAGCTCGAGATGGTGAAGCTCGTGGCCGACATCGCCCGCGACATGGGCCACGAGCCGACGACGCTGACCGCGCCGCTGCTCGCGCTGCCGCTGCTCGAGGAGCGCGAGTTCGATCTCGTCGTGACCGACGTGCGCATGCCCGAGATGGACGGGATCGAGCTCATCGAGCAGATCGCGCGCTTCGACCCGCGGGCGGCGATCATCGCCATGACGGCGTTCGGCTCGATCGACACGGCGGTCCGCGCGATGCGCGCCGGCGCGTTCGACTACCTGCCGAAGCCGTTCCAGCCCGCGGACATGGCGCTCCGGATGGAGCGGGCGCTCGGGCAGCGGGCGATGACGGTCGAGCTGACCGAGCTGCGCACGGAGGTGGCGCAGCGGTTCTCGATCGCGGGGATGATCGGGCGCAGCCGGGCGATCGAGGAGGTGATCACGCTCGTGCGGCGCGTGGCGGACAACCCGGCGACGGTGCTCGTGAGCGGCCCGAGCGGGAGCGGCAAGGAGCTCGTGGCGCGCGCGCTCCACGGCGAGAGCCGGCGTCGCGCGCGGAAGTTCGTGGCGGTCAACTGCGCGGCGATCCCGGAGACGCTCATCGAGGCGGAGCTCTTCGGGGTGCGCAAGGGCGCGTACACGGACGCGCGCAGCGATCGGCCCGGGATGTTCCAGGAGGCGGACGGCGGGACGCTGTTCCTGGACGAGGTGAGCGAGCTGGCGCTGCCGCTCCAGGCGAAGCTCCTGCGCGCGCTCCAGGAGCGCGAGGTCCGCCCGGTCGGCTCGGTGTCGTCGGAGCCGGTCGACGTGCGCGTCATCGCGGCGACGAACCGCGATCTGCGCGCGGCGGTCGCCGAGCGCGCCTTTCGCGAGGACCTCTTCTACCGGCTCGCGGTGATCGAGATCGCGATCCCGCCGCTCCGGCACCGGACGGACGACATCCTGCTGCTGGCCGAGCACTTCCTTACCCGCGCGGCCGCGCACGCGGGCAAGCCGATCGCGGGGTTCTCGGGCGCGGCGGTGAAGCGCCTGCTCGCGCACGACTGGCCCGGCAACGTCCGCGAGCTGGAGAACGCGATCGAGCGGGCGGCGGCGCTCTGCGACGGCGGTCGGATCTCCCCGGACGACCTCCCCGAGGGCGTGCGCGCCCGGCGCGGCGCGCCGGATTTCCTGGAGGTCGCGGCGGATCGGCTGATGACGCTCGACGAGCTCCAGCGCGAGTATGCGCAGATCGTCCTGCGGCGCGTGGGCGGCAAGAAGCAGCGGGCGGCGGCGCTCCTGGGCGTCGACCGGCGGACGCTGCAGCGCTGGTTCGGCGGGGGGAGCGACGGCGACGAGGGGGCGTGAGGGAGCGCGCGCGGGATGGCGGGTGTGCTGGCGGCCTCCAGGCCATCGGATCCGACCTCCCCGGGGCAGCTGGCTGCCTCCAGGCCATCGGATCCGACCTCCCCGGGGCAGCTGGCTGCCTCCAGGACATCGGATCCGACCTCCCCGGGGCAGCTGGCTGCCTCCGGGCCATCGGATCCGGTCTCCCCGGGGCAGCTGGCTGCCTCCAGGACATCGGATCCGGTCTCCCCGGGGCAGCTGGCTGCCTCCAGGACATCGGATCCGAGCTCCCCGGGGCAGCTGGCTGCCTCCGGGCCATCGGATCCGAGCTCCCCGGGGCAGCTGGCTGCCTCCAGGACATCGGATCCGGTCGCCCCGGGGCAGCTGGCGTCATCGTGAACCCTGGCGAGCCGAGCTGCCGCTCCGCGGCACGGGCGCCGATGACAACCGCCGCGCGCTTGCTCCGAGCAGCTCAAGAGAGCCTTCCGGCGCCACAAGGATGCCGGACTCAACGGCGCCGAGCTGAGCGACTCGTCGCTGCTCCTCGTCATCTATGCGATCGAGTGCGGCCTCAAGCGGGTCCTGCTCGACAGGCGAGGCAAGAAGACCACGCTCAAGCTCGACAAGGACGACCTGACGCACCACCTCGACGAGCTGCTCCGACTGGTCGGCCAGACGCCGCGCTTTCACGCGGTCAGGTTGGTGGAGCCCGACGAGGACGTGGGCCCGGACCGGATCCACGAGGCGCTGCGCTACGGGCGGCGCCTGTCCGTGGATTCCCGTAGAACGCTCCTGATCTCGGCAAAAGCGGTGCTGAAGTACCTCGAGGAGAACATCCGATGACCCCGTTGTACACATGGCGAGACGTGGAGCGCGCCCTGCGAGGCGAGGAGGCTCCGCCCTGGCTCGAAGTCTCGGCGGACCTCGAGGCGCTCAACGTCACGTGCGCGCCTGGACGCCGCGCGGACGTGGCGAGGCGACTCGCCGATGTGTTCGGACCCAAGATCGCCGTCGATGGCCTGACGCTGGCGCTCGAGTCGACGCTCAACGCACCCCGATCGCTCCGCATCGAGATCCACGAGTCAGGCGAAGACGCGACGCCGTCGCCTCACGTGGTCCGCCCCCTCTGGACCGACGCCAAGGAGGTCCCGGGCCATATCCATCCGCTCCCCGAGGGCTCTCCGAGGCTCGCCGCGTTCTATTCGTACAAGGGCGGCGTCGGCCGTACGACCACGCTTCTGGCCACCCTCGGAGCGCTGGTCGAGCCGCCCCCGCGAGGGGGCCATGTGCTCGTGGTCGACGCGGATCTCGAGGCCCCGGGGCTGACGTTCGAGATCCCCGGCCCCCCCGACCGCTTCTGCCTGCTCGACTTCCTCGCGCTCGTGCACGACGCGGACGACTGGCGCGCCGTGCTCCCGCTCGCCACCGAGCGGCTCCGCCTGAACAGCGAAGGGGTGGAGCTCTCCGGGGGTCGCGCCACCTTCTATTTCCTCCCGTCCCACCGCGACAAGGAGCAGCTCTTCGCGCAGCCGGTCACGATCGAGCAGGTCGTGCGAGGACCGGGGCGGGCGCACGTCATCGCGGAGGCGCTCGCGGCGCTGGGTCAGGCGCTCGGCGTCGATGTTGTCCTCCTTGATCTCCGCGCGGGCGTCACCGAGCTCTCCTCCCCTCTCCTGCTGGATCCGCGGGTCCAGACGATCCTGGTGACGTCGTGCAGCGGGCAGTCGATCCGGGGTACCACCTTCGTGCTGGAGCGTATGAGGAGCCGCGTGCGGAAGGAAAGGCGCCCCGAGGTGGTCCTCTCGATGATCCCTCCCTCCTTCACGAGCGAGGCCATCGCGCGCCTCTCCGGTGATTTGCAGGACTCCATTCCCCACGCCGCGGACGACATCGCGGAGGAAGCGGTGCAGGGCAACGTACATGAAGCCCGCTTCGCGGAGGAGCTCATCCGGTTCGATTCCGTCGAGCAGCTGCTGCGCGATCTGCTCCCCGGGACAGACCTGGGGAAGCGCGCAGCGCCCCGGCTCGCGGCGCTGCTCGCGCCCCGGGTGACGCCCGCGGCCACGCCCTCACCGGCTCCATCGGCACGCGGCCTGAAAGCGGTCGCAGCGGAAGCCAGGAAGCTCGAGTACGCGGAGGGCAACGCCAAGCTCGGCCTCCTCGTGACCCCGGCCCTCGCGGCGCTGGTCGATCAATTCCCCATGGGCCTCCCCGCCGCCGTGGTGCTGGGCGCGAAGGGGGCCGGGAAGACCTTCGCCTGGGGTCAGATGGTCCTGGCCGGCGACTGGCGGAAGTTCTCCACGCTGGTCTCCAGCAGCGCCCCCGCTCTTCCGCTCCCGGGTCAACATCAGGCCTTCGTCTTTCCTCTCCTCAGCCCGGTGAACAAACAGCCGGATCTCGCCGCGAAGGTGGCGGACGCCGAGCGTCTCGTCTGGGAAGCCCTCGGCCCGCGCCCTCCGGGCACGGAGGCACCGCTCACCGAGGACGCGATGCGCACCGACCTCGATCGAGCCCCCACGCGGGACACGGACGACACGGAGTTCTGGAGCCGGCGCGTCGCCGCGCGGCTCGGTCTTCCAGAGACCGCCGGGGTGAGCGTCGAGGCCGTCGCCGCCGCGCTCGCCAAGCGCGGCGTGGCCGTGTGCCTCGCGATCGACGGAATCGAGGACTCGTTCCAGCCCGGCCCCCAATCCCCCCTCAGCGAAGGCCAGCAACGTCTCCTGCGAGATCTGCTCCAGCGCTTCACGCTCCGGGTGCGCGACCTCCGCTCGGCCCACCTCGGCGTCGTCACCTTCGTGCGCCGCGATCTCGCGCAGGCGGCGATCGTGCAGAATTTCGGCCAGTTCGAGGCGCTCCATGGCAAGTTTTCCATCGTCTGGACGTCGACGGAGGCGCTGCGGCTGGTCGCCTGGATCCTCGATCGCGCGGGGCTCCACGTCATCGATCCGGAGCGCATCCCGCTCGCGCCCTACGACGAGCTGCGCGAGGGACTCAAGGCCTTCTGGGGCGACCGCCTGGGCTCCGAGCGATCCCGCGAAGCCCACACCGATCGCTGGGTCGTCGCCGCCCTGTCCGACTTCCAGGGCCGCCTGCAGGCCCGCGATCTCGTGCGGCTCGTCCGAGTTGCGGCGGAGAAGGTGCCCGACGAGCCGAAGCTGACGCCGCGATCGCTCCGCGATGCGCTCGTCGAGTGCTCGGCAGCGAAGATCAAGGAGATCGAGGTCGAGATCCCCGGCCTCTCGCCTCTGTTCGAACGTCTTCGCAAGGCGCCCGAGGAGCGGCGAAAAATCCCTTTTCAGGCGGAGGATTTCGATCTCGCGCGCGCGGACGTCACCTTTCTCGAGACCCACGGCGTGGTCATCCGTGTCGAGCAGGATGAGCTCTATCTCCCCGAGATCGTGCGGCACGGTCTCGGCTTCCGCATGGACAAGGGTCGCCGCGCCCGCGTCCTCGCCCTCTACCGCGCCGCGCAGGCCCGGCGCCCGTGAACCGGCGCCAGCGGGTCACGCGTCACGCGACGGGCGGCGGCGGAGGCGGCGAGGGCCGCTCGCCCTCGAGGCGCCGGCGCACGTACCCGAGGTGCAGGTAGAGCTGGTAAAGATCCGCCATCGCCCCGAGCGGGACCGACACGGCGGCGAGGTCGTCCTCCAGCTGCCGGAGCGTCGCGATCATCTCGGCGCGACGCGCTGGCTCCACCGGGCGCGAGAGCTCCCGCTGCGCGCGGCGCAAGATCTCGTAGTGGCGGTAGATCCGCGCGTTGATGCGCCAGGTGTAAAGGGGCTGCGCGATCTTGAAGATGGAGAAGAGCACCGTCGCCAGGGGCAGCAGCATGAGCTTGAGCCGGCTCACCATCGACGCCGGCCAGAAGGGCAAGACGCGCCGCAGGAACGAAGGCCCTTCCTCGTGGTAACGCCGCGCCTCGGGGTGGAGCGGCGCCTCCACGAAGCGCGCGGACGGGAACTCGCCAGGCGCGTCGAGGAGGTTGCCCGGCTCGTGCGCGGCGCGCGCCGCCTCGATCAGGAGCGGGATCAACGCGGGGTGGAGCGTCGCGTTGGCGAGCAGCGCGGCGGGCGGGGCGAGCAGGGAGCTCGGCGCGGGCGGGATGTTGCGCTCGAGGTCGAGCAACCCCTCGCTGAGAGGGACGCTGGAGAGGTAGGGATACCGGCGCACGAAGCTGTCGTGCCGGCGCAGGCTCATGAGGTGCACGCCCTCGGCGCGGATCAGCTCCTGCACCTGCGCGGAGCCGGGGCCGACGATGAAGAACGCGGCGTCGATGCGGCCAGCCTGCAGCGCCTCGGCGGCCTGCCGATCGGGCAAGCCCTCGAAGGGCGCGCCGGCCGCGGCCTGCGCGCCGGCGGTGACGCCGCTGTCCGCGAGCAGCCGCTGCACGACCGCGCGGGTGCCGCTGCCCTCGGGGCCGATGGAGAGGCGCTTGCCCGCGAGATCGTGGAGGCGATCGTCGGCCTGGTCGCCGCGGTGGAAGATCCAGAGCGGCTCGCGGTAGAGGCTGGCGAGGCTGCTCAGGCGATCGCGGGCCTCGGACGGCATGGCGCCGCCCTGCACGAAGGCGAGCGAGACCCCGCTCGCCGGATCGAGCAAGAGCTCCACGTTCTCGGCCGAGCCGGCCGTCTCGCGGATCTCGAGGGTGATGCCGACCCCGGCCAGGTACGCGCGGTACTGCTCGGCGAAGGCGTTGTAGCGGCCGGTGGGCTGGCCGGTGGCGATGGTCACGAGGCGGGGCGGCGGGGGCTCGACGAAGAGCAGGTAGGTCACGACGAGGGCGACGACGCCGACGAGCAGGAACGGGGTCCAGACGCGCAGGAGCTCCCTGCGGTACCCCTCGGCGACGTCGCGGCGGAAGACGAGCTTGATCATGAGCGGCTCGCCTGGACCTGTCCGCCTCGACGTGGACCCGCGCCCGCCTCGTTCGCGCGCGGACCGCCGGCGCGACCGGGGGTGCCAGGGAGCGCATGATGACCCCGTTGGGATCCCCCGGACAACACCGTTGCTCGATGGGTTCTCAGGCGCCGGCCGCGCGCGATCCGGGGCAGCCGAGATGGCACGTGTCGTGCTGTTGTGCCCGCAGCGTCCGAGGTGGGCTGACGACGCGCATGCTCATCGTGCGGATCGAGAGCGACTGCGGGGCTGCGCCTCGCCGCGCGAAGGTGAATCGCCCCGCTGTGCAGCAAACGGCCACACGACCCCGCGGTTCGCTCGGACCGACAGAGGAGGAGAAGAAGGAATGAGCCAGATTCAGAAGGCCTCGCGGCGCGCTGCGTTCGCGAGCGAAGTGGCCCGCCCGGTCAAGCGGGTGAGCGGCCGGACGGCGGCTGCGCGCACGCCGCTCGCGGTGCGCACCACGGGCGTCGAGATCGGCCCCGACGTGCGCGAGTACGTGCGGGAGCGCCTCGGCCGCAGGTTGGGCAAGTTCGCCATGCACATCGAGCGCGTCAGCGTGCGTCTGGAGGACGTGAACGGGCCGCGGGGCGGCGTGGATACGGCGTGTCGCATCAAGGTGGTGCTGAGCGGGCTCGAGAGCGTCGTCGCCCAGGAGGTCGCGGCGGTGCTCCGCGAGGCGATCGATCGAGCGAGCCACGTCGCCGAGCGCGCCGTCCGCCGCGCCATCGGCCGCTCGCGGCCGGCAGCCCAGGCGCTGCGCGGCGCGGGGCGGAGCGCCTCGCCCCCGCCCGCGCGCAGGGCTCGCGCCGCCGCCGACGGTGCGGCCGCGGGCCGGCGGCCCAAGCGCCGGCCGCTGCCCCTGCCCGAGGACGGCAGCCTGATCGGCCGGCGCGTCGGTCGCCACGCGGACAACCTCGCGCGCGCGGCCGAGCGGCCCGACAAGGAGCGGCGCGACGCCACGGTCGACACGGCGCAGCCCGGCTTCAGCGCCACCGACCGGCGCGCCGGCGGCAGCTCGACGGCCGCGCGCAACACGAAGCTGAACACCTCGCGCGCGTCCGCCACCCTCGAGGACTCCGCCAAGGACCGCCCCTCGCGCAAGTCGACGCGCAAGAGCGAAAACCGGCAGAAGCAGGACAACAACCTGCGACAGCGGCAGACGCGCGCGGCGCGCGCTCCGAAGACCCGGGCAGCGAAGGCCGCAGCGGGCGCCTAGCGCCACCCCCCGACGCGCCGGACGGGGGGCCCACGCCCCGCCCGCATGTCCGTTCAACCGTCGCGATCCACCCTGCGGTCCAGGACCTCCATCAGCGCAACGGTCCTGCGCAGGCTGCCCCGGTGGCGCAGCGCGCTCGCCAGCGGCGCGCGTCGGCGCACGGCGGCGCGCCCCGCGCCCGCGCCCGCGCGCCCCGCGCCCGCGCCCGCGCGCCCCGCGCCCGCGCCCGCGCGCCCCGCGCCCGCGATGGAGCCGCCCGCCGGCGACGCCCCGATCGGCCCCGAGAGCAGAGGCCCGGCGGACCGCGGCGCGGCGCGCCCGGGCCGGACCGCCGGTTCCCTGTCGAGCGGCGCGCGCGGGGTCGCCTCGCCGTCCTGACGCCGCTCGCGCCGCTGACCGCGCGCCGCGCCGAGCCATGACACAAGCGCGAAGAGCAGGAAGAGCCCGATCAGCAGATCGGCCAGGCTCACGGGTGCCCGCCCCGCGGCTGCAGCGCCTCCGGGGTCCCGTCGGCGCTGGTCACGTCCGAGGCGATGGCGCCGCGCATGTCGGTGTCCGCCTGGACGTTCTTCATCCGGTAATAATCCATGATACCGAGGTTGCCCCGGCGGAACGCGTCGGCCATGGCGCGCGGCACCTCGGCCTCGGCCTCGACGACCCGGGCGCGCATCTCCTGCTCCAGCGCGACCGCCATCGCGCGCCGCTCCTCCGCCTTGGCCTGGGCGATCTGCTTGTCCGCGTTGGCCTGATCGATCTGCAGCTTGGCGCCGATGTTGGCGCCGACGTCGACGTCCGCGATGTCGATGGAGAGGATCTCGTAGGCCGTCCCCGCGTCGAGCCCCCGCGAGAGGATGTTCTTCGAGATGTGATCGGGGTTCTCGAGCACCTCCTTGTGGCTGGCCGCCGAGCCGATGGTGCTCACCATCCCCTCGCCGACCCGGGCGATGATGGTCTGCTCCCCGGCCCCGCCGACGAGCCGATCGATGTTGGTCCGGACCGTCACGCGAGAGACCGCGATGAGCTGGATCCCGTCCTTGGCGACCGCCGCGATGCGGGCGGTCTCGATGACCTTCGGGATCACGGACATCTTCACCGCCTCGAGCACGTCGCGGCCGGCCAGGTCGATGGCCGCCGCGCGCTTGAACGGCATCGGGATGTTCGCCTTGTCCGCCGAGATGAGGGCGTTGACCACGCGCACCACGTCGCCGCCGGCGAGGAAGTGCGCCTCGAGGTCGTTGACGGAGATCGCGAGCCCCGCCTTGACCGCGCTGATGCGCGCCGTGACCACCGTGCCCGGCGGGACGCGCCGGAAGCGCATCCCGATGAGCGAGAGCAGCCCGACGTACGCGCCCGAGGCCCAGGCCGCGATCCAGAGCGGGATCGGGATCATGTAGAGCCCGATGAACAGCGCCGCGAACAGCAGCAGGACGAGCCCGAACAGGCCCAGATCGATCCCCATCATCTCGTCACCCCCCCTTCCCCTTCCGCCGCGATCCGGCGCACGACGACGCGGTTGCCCTCGACGCGGATCACCTCGACCGCCTCTCCAGCCGCGATGAACTCGGCCTCGGACACCACATCGACCCGCGCCCCGCCGAGGCGCGCGATCCCGGCCGGCCGGAGCGTCGAGGCGGCGATGCCGCGCTCGCCCGGGCGCGGCCGGCTCGCCGGGGGCTCCTGGCCGGCGGCGACGTCGGCGCCGAGGCTCGTCTCCAGGACCAGCCGACGCCCGAACGGGAGCCGCGGCAGGAAGCGCAGCGCGACGAGCGCGCCGGCCAGCGCGAGCGCGATGGACAGCGCGACCTGGGCGACGGCCTCGAGGGCGCGCTCGAGCGTCACGCCGGCGCCGACAAGGCTCATGCTCAGGCCGGCGAGCAGCGCGATCGCGCCGAGGACGCCGGCGATCCCGAAGCCGGGGATCACGAAGACCTCGAGGCCGATGAGCAGCACGCCGGCCGCGGCGAGCGCGATCTCCTCCCAGCCGACCAGGGCCAGCAGCCACTGCGCCCAGAAGAACAGCACGAGGCAGGCGACGCCCACGAGGCCCGGGACGCCGAACCCCGGCGTGCGCAGCTCGAGGAGCACGCCCATCATCCCGAGGCTCAGGAGGAGCGAGCTCACGGCGGGCATCGTCAGGAACCGGAGCGCGCGCTCTGCCCAGCTCGGCGACACGGCGTGGATCTCGGCGCCCTCCAGGCCGAGCCGGGCGAGCACGGCGTCGATGTCGTCGGCCTGGGCATCCGCGACGCCGAGCGAGAGCGCCTCGGCGGTGGTGAGCGTGAGCAGCTTCCCCGGCCCCACGACCCCCTCGACGACGACGTCCTCGTCCACCATCGCCTCGGCGAGCTCCGGGGGGCGCCCGCGGCGCTCGGCGGTCGAGCGGAACTCCTTCCTGACGTACGAGGTCGCCTTCTCCCCGGCGGGCTCCATCCCCTCCGCCCCGGCGCGCACCGGCGCCGCGGCGCCCAGGGTCGCGCCGTCGGCCATGACGATCTCCTCCGCCGCGAGCGCGATGAGCGCGCCCGCCGAGATCGCCCGCGGGTCGACGAAGACGACGGTGCGGAGCGGGGTCGCGAGCAGGGCGTCCCGGATGACGATCGCCGCGTCGACGCGCCCGCCGAGCGTGTTCGTCGGCAAGATCAGCGCGCGCGCCCCTGCCGCCTCGGCCCCGGCGATCGCCCGCTTCACGAAGGCCGACACCCCGGCGTCGATCTCGCCCTCGATCGGCGCGACGTGGACCCCCGGCGCGGCCGCGGCGCGCGCCGGCGACGCGAGGAGCGCGGCGACGAGCGCGAGCCCATACGGAATCCAGCGCAGAAGCCGCGCGCACGGGCGCTCTCCCCTCAGCGACACGCGTCACCCCCGGCCGGAGATCTAGGGCGGAGATCGACTCGACGGAAGCGCGCCGCTCACGCGGGCGAGCGCGGGCGGCCGCGGGCGAGCGCGGGCGGCCGCGCCGTTCGGGCCGCGATGGCGCGCCCGAGTTGCCTCGAGCATGAAATCGGTCCAATCGAGGTCATGAAATCAGCAGCGACGCGGCGCCAGCCCGAGCTCCGCCGCCCCAGGCAGGTGAGCCTGAGCACCCTCCTCGGGGCCGCGACATTCGTCCTCACCGGGACCGCGGTCGCCGTCGCCGCCGCGCTCACGGTCGCCTCGACGGCCATGCAAGAGGCCACCGTGATCCTCGGCGACGCGGTCGAGAGCGTCCGCCTGGCAGAGAGGCTGCAAGTCGACCTCTTCCTCGATGCGCATCAGATCCGCCGCGACACCCGGGTGGGCAGCGGCGGGGCGATCTCCACCTTCGCGGAGCGGGAGCACGCGCTGAGGAACGGCCTCGCCGAGGCTCACCGCTACGTGAGCAGCCCGGAAGAGAGCAGCATGCTCGAGGACGCGGAGCGGCGCGTCGACGCGTACCTCACCCGGCGCCGGTCCGCCGACGCTGGCGGCGCGGTCGCCTCGCCGGCCACGCTGGCGCCGGCCGTGGACGAGCTCGCCTTCGAGGACGCCTTCGGGGCGCTCGACCGTCTTGTCGAGATCAACCTCGATCAGGCCCGCGCATCGCAGGCGTTCGTCGCGCGCCTCGACCGGCGCGCGACAACCACCGGCGTCGCGGCCGCCACCTTCTTCATCGCCGGCGCGGCCCTGGTCCTCCTCAGCGCGCGGCGGCTCGTTTACGGCCCCATCGTCTCGATCCAGGAGGCCATCGGCCGCTACGGCGCGGGGGACCGCGCCGCGCGCGCGCCGGTCGTCGGGCCGCGCGAGCTCGGCGACATCGCGCGGGCCTTCAACGGCACGGCGGAGTCGCTGGAGCGCCAGCGCGAGGCGCAGCTCGCGTTCCTCGGCGGCGTGGCGCACGACCTCAGGAACCCGCTCTCGGCGCTCAAGATGTCCGTGAGCTTCCTCAACCTCGACGGTCCGCCGCCGGATCCGCGCGTCCACCGGACCATGGCGCTCGTCGGGCGGCAGGTCGATCGCCTCGAGCGCATGGTCGGGGACCTCCTCGACGCCTCGCAGATCGAGGCGTGCAAGCTCGACCTTCGGGTCGAGGAGCGCGACCTGCGCGAGCTCGCGCAGGAGGCCGTGGAGCTCTATCGCCCGGTCTCGCCGGAGCACCCGATCGAGCTCTCGCTCCCCGAGGCGCCGGTGCTCGTCCGCTGCGACGCGACCCGGATCGAGCAGGTGCTGAACAATCTCCTGTCGAACGCGCTCAAGTACTCTCCGGCCGGCGGCCAGGTCGACGTGGCGGTCCACGGGCGCAAGGACGGCGCCGAGGTCACGGTCCGCGATCGGGGGGTCGGGATCCATCCGACCGATCTGGGGCACCTCTTCGAGCCGTTCCGGCGCCTCAAGGCGTCAGCGGGCGCGATCCCGGGGACGGGCCTCGGGCTCGCCGTGGCGAAGCGCATCGTCGAGGCGCACGGCGGTCGCCTCCGCGTCGAGAGCGAGCCCGGCGCCGGCTCGGTGTTCCGGGTCGAGCTGCCGCGCGCGTCCTGACGGGGCGTGCCGCCTCCCGCCGCGAGCGACCGCGCGGCTCGGCGGGGACGGTGGCTTGACACCGCCCGTCGCGGCGGCGTGAATGCCGAGCGTGGATCCATCGCCGAGCCCGTCGTCGCGGCCAGCTGCGCCGCGCGCTGCTCCGTCCGGCGCCCCTGCCCCGTCGCCGCAGACGGTCACCTCGATGCTCGCGCAGCCCGCGCCGGTGGTCGCCGGCGTCCTCGCCGCCACCGTCAGGCTCCGGAAGCGCGCCGTGTGGATGCGGTCGGCCCCCCTGCTGGCCGGCAGCACCGTCCTCCTCGGGTTCGACCTCGCCCTGGCGATCACGCCGCGGGTCTCGGCCGCGGTGACCGCGCTGGAGACGCTGCTCGTGCCGGTGTGGCTCGCGGCCGTGATCGCGCTCGACCGCGCGCGAACGGCGCGCCCCGGCGCCCGGGCCGAGGCCAGGAGGCCCCGGCTCGCCCTGTTCCTGCTCGCGATCATCCTGCTGCTCGCGTGCATCGGCGAGAAGTGGCTCCTCTTGCTCGGACAGCCGGCCGGGGATCCGGGGCAGCGGGGCGTCGTGCTCTACCGCTCGTACACGGTGCTCGCGTTCCTCGTGGCCCTCGTGGCCTTGCTGGGGCGCCGGCCGCTCGAGCGGCTCCTGGCCACGGCCGCGGAGCACCCGGCCCGGCTCATGGTGGTGTCGTTCGGGGTGGCCACGCTGCTCGGCAGCTTCCTGCTCACCTTGCCGCAGTCGCTCCGGGACATCGCGGACGCCTCGTTCATCGACGGCCTGTTCATGTCCGCGAGCGCGGTCTGCGTGACCGGGCTCGCGGTGCACAGCGTCGCCGAGACGTACACGCCGTTTGGCCAGGCGGTCCTGCTCCTCCTGGTCCAGATCGGCGGGCTCGGGATCATGGTCCTGTCGACGTTCTTCGCCATCGTGGCCGGCAGGCGGCTCAGGCTCCGCGACGCGGCGGTGATGGCCGAGATGATCGACGCCGACTCGTTCGCCCGGCTCCGCCGCAACGTCGCCGCGATCGTCCTGTTCACGCTCGGCATCGAGGCGGTGGGCGCGCTCGCCTTGCTGTTCAGCTTCCTGCCCTACCACCAGATCGCCTCCGGGCCGGTCCCCGGCGAGCCCCTCTCGGGCGCCGGCGATCACCTCTGGGCGGCCGTCTTCCACTCGGTCAGCGCGTTCTGCAACGCGGGCTTCTCCCTGTTCGGCGGGGGGCTCGTCCCGCTCGTCGCCTCGCCCGCGGTCTCCGGCGTGGTGGGGACGCTGGTGATCCTCGGCAGCCTGGGCTTTCCGGTGCACGATGAGCTCCTGACCCGGCTCCGGCTGCGGCTCCGCGGTGAGCGGTCGGCGCGGCTGTCGTTGCACAGCCGGGTCGTGCTGCTCACGACGGCGGTGCTGCTCGTGGTCGGGGCGGCGAGTTACCTGCTGCTCGAGTGGCGCCGGTCGATGGGCGAGCTGTCGTGGCCCGTGAAGGTGCTGGCGAGCTTCTTCCAGTCGGCGATGACGCGGTCGGCGGGCCTCAGCACGATCGATTACAGCCTCATGGGTCCGGCGGCCTGGATGCTCACCTGCATCCTGATGTTCATCGGCGGGGCGCCGGGCTCGACCGGTGGCGGGATCAAGCTCACGACGTTCGCCGCGCTGTTCGCGGCGCTGCGCGCCGAGCTGCGCGGCGAGGAGGTGCCGCACCTCCTCGGGCGGGCCCTGCCGGCGGCCACGGTGCGTCGCGCCCTGGGGGTCGCGTTCCTCAGCATGGTGCTCGTCTCGGGGTTCCTGCTGGTCCTGCTCGCCCTGGAGCCGCACAACCCGATGGGCATCGCGCTGGAGACGGTCAGCGCGTTCGCCACGGCCGGGCTGTCGGCCAACGTCACGCCGTCGCTGAGCGCGCCGGGGAAGCTGGTCATCACGCTGGCGATGTTCATCGGCCGCATCGGGCCGCTGACCCTGGCGCTGGCGCTGGCGAACCAGGGGAGGACGCGGAGCTACCGGCTGCCGGAGGAGCGCGTGGGGATCGGGTGAGCCGGGGGAGCCGTCCTGCCTTCCCATCTTCATGTCCAGCTAGAGCCACGACCGGACAGCCGCGCGCACCGCTCGGGAGGGCGGCTTGACACCGCCCGTCGCGGCGGCGTGAATGCCGAGCGTGGATCCATCGCCGAGCCCGTCGTCGCGGCCAGCTGCGCCGCGCGCTGCGCCGTCCGGCGCCCCTGCCCCGTCGCCGCAGACGGTCACCTCGATGCTCGCGCAGCCCGCGCCGGTGGTCGCCGGCGTCCTCGCCGCCACCGTCAGGCTCCGGAGGCGCGCCGCGTGGATGCGGTCGGCCCCCCTGCTGGCCGGCAGCACCGTCCTCCTCGGGTTCGACCTCGCCCTGGCGATCACGCCGCGGGTCTCGGCCGCGGTGACCGCGCTGGAGACGCTGCTCGTGCCGGTGTGGCTCGCGGCCGTGATCGCGCTCGACCGCGCGCGAACGGCGCGCCCCGGCGCCCGGGTCGAGGCCAGGAGGCCCCGGCTCGCCCTGTTCCTGCTCGCGATCATCCTGCTGCTCGCGTGCATCGGCGAGAAGTGGCTCCTCTTGCTCGGGCATGCGGCCCAGGACCCGGGGCAACGGGGCATCGTGCTTTACCGCTCGTACACGGTGCTCGCGTTCCTCGTGGCCCTCGTGGCCTTGCTGGGGCGCCGGCCGCTCGAGCGGCTCCTGGCCACGGCCGCGGAGCACCCGGCCCGGCTCATGGCGGTGTCGTTCGGGGTCGCCACGCTGCTCGGCAGCTTCCTGCTCACCTTGCCGCAGTCGCTCCGGGACATCGCGGACGCCTCGTTCATCGACGGCCTGTTCATGTCCGCGAGCGCGGTCTGCGTGACCGGGCTCGCGGTGCACAGCGTCGCCGAGACGTACACGCCGTTTGGCCAGGCGGTCCTGCTCCTCCTGGTCCAGATCGGCGGGCTCGGGATCATGGTCCTGTCGACGTTCTTCGCCATCGTGGCCGGCAGGCGGCTCAGGCTCCGCGACGCGGCGGTGATGGCCGAGATGATCGACGCCGACTCGTTCGCCCGGCTCCGCCGCAACGTCGCCGCGATCGTCCTGTTCACGCTCGGCATCGAGGCGGTGGGCGCGCTCGCCTTGCTGTTCAGCTTCCTTCCCCACCACGAGATAGTCTCCGGGCCTGTCGCCGGCGCGCCCCTCTCGGGCGCCGGCGATCACCTCTGGGCGGCCGTCTTCCACTCGGTCAGCGCGTTCTGCAACGCGGGCTTCTCCCTGTTCGGCGGGGGGCTCGTCCCGCTTGTCGGCTCGCCCGCGGTCTCCGGCGTGGTGTCGGCGCTCGTGATCCTCGGGGGGCTCGGCTTCCCGGTGCACGAGGAGCTCCTGCGCCGGGCGAGGCTGCGGCTCCGCGGCGAGCGCCCGCCGCGGCTGTCGTTGCACAGCCGGGTCGTGCTGCTCACGACGGCGGTGCTGCTGGTTGTTGGGACCGCGGGCTTTCTGATGCTCGAGTGGCGCCGGTCGATGGGCGGCCTGTCGTGGCCCGTGAAGGTGCTGGCGAGCTTCTTCCAGTCGGCGATGACGCGGACGGCGGGCTTCAACACGGTGGATTACGGGCTCATGGGCCCGGCGACGTTGATGCTCGTCTGCATGCTGATGTTCATCGGCGGGGCGCCGGGGTCGACCGCGGGCGGGGTCAAGGTCACGACGGTCGCCACGCTGTTCGCGACGCTGCGCGCCGAGCTGCGCGGCGACGAGGCGCCGCACCTCCTCGGGCGGACCCTGCCGGCGGCCACGGTGCGCCGCGCCATGGGGGTCGCGTTCCTGATGGTGGTGCTCGTCTCGGGGTTCTTGCTCGTGATGCTCGCCCTGGAGCCGCACAGCCCGATGGGCCTCGCCCTGGAGACGGTCAGCGCGTTCGCCACCGTCGGGCTGTCGGCGAACATCACGCCGTCGCTGAGCGCGCCGGGGAAGCTGGTCATCACGCTGGCGATGTTCATCGGCCGCATCGGGCCGCTGACCTTGGCGCTGGCGCTGGCGAACCAGGCGAGAGCGCGGAGCTACCGGCTGCCGGAGGAGCGCGTGGGGATCGGGTGAGCGGGGGACGGGGCGCGCGGGAGCAGGGGGCGAGCGCTCAGGAGCCGGTCGTGGCGAGGAGCGCCCTGGCGTCGCTGACGACGGCGGCGCGGCGGATCCAGCGGTCCAGCTCGGCGATGTCGGTGCTCGCGAGGACGCGCTCCCGGACGTCGACGGGGACCTCGAGGCCGCGGGCCTCGAGGAAGGCGAGGACGTCGTGCGCCTTGGCTTCGAGGATCCCCTGCTGCCGCCCCTTCTCCACGCCCTTGGCTACATAGCTGCGCGCGAATTCACTCTGAAACTCGTATCCGCTTTTCATCATCGCCTCCAATATCCGCCTCGCCGCTGCGTTCAGCGAGGATAGCACCAGGTCTCCGTACAGGGCGCGGCGCTCCTCATCGAGCCCGGCTGCCGCCGCCAGGAAGGCCACGCCGATCGCCTCCGCCGCCGCGCTCTGCCCGTGCGCCATGGCCGAGAGCACGGCCACCTCGGGCGCCGCCTTCGCCTGCTCGGCGTCGGTGACGACCGGGACGCCCTCGGGGCCGAGCACCAGCGGCGTCAGCGTCAAGCCGGGGTGGCCCGTGTCGATCGGCTGCGAGCACCATCGCGCCATCGCCGCTTCGATCGTCACGACGAGCAGCCGGGTCGGACAGCGGTGCCGGGCCCTCGTCTGGACGACGTACACCGGCCAGACGTACGGCTTGTCCGGGTCCACGCCGAGCTGGACCTCGACGACGATCGCCATCGCGGGCCGCCGCTGGTCGCCGACCAGCAGCACGACGATGACATCCGCCCGGCGATCCGAAGGCACGATCTCGGTGAGATCGGAGGACTCGACGCGCGCCTCGGTGAAGGCCGGGATCGGCTGGCCGAGCGCGTCCTGCAGCATCTCGGCGGCCAGCGTCGGCCGGTTCTTGAACAGCTCAACCAGGGCTTCATGGGTGACTGAGGGCATGGGGCCGTCTCTCGGGTAGGTACAGGCATGCTGGTTTCAGCGGCGTGGCCGGCGCGTGCGGTGGGTCCCGCAGGGGCCGGTGCAGCCGCCTCTCATTCCTGAATTCCGGGCAGCTCCCCGGGCTCGTCACGTGAAGTGACCGCCGTGCGCCCCGACATCAGGCACAGGCCTTCACAAGAGGCGAGCGGACGCCGCGAACATTCCGCTCTTATTGGAACGCGGGTGCGATGGCCATCGGCCGGGGACGAACCGAGCGCCCGATGGCGATGTTCATCGGCCGCATCGGGCCGCTGACCCTGGCGCTGGCGCTGGCGAACCAGGGGAGGATGCGGAGCTACCGGCTACCGGAGGAGCGCGTGGGGATCGGGTGAGCGGGGGACGGGGCGCGCGGGAGCAGGGGGCGAGCGCTCAGGAGCCGGTCGTGGCGAGGAGCGCCCTGGCGTCGCTGACGACGGCGGCGCGGCGGATCCAGCGGTCCAGCTCGGCGATGTCGGTGCTCGCGAGGACGCGCTCCCGGACGTCGGCGGGGACCTCGAGGCCGCGGGCCTCGAGGAAGGCGAGGACGTCGTGCGCCTTCGTCTTCAGGGCGCCCTCTCGCATCCCCTCCTCGCGACCTTTCGCCACGTAGCTGCGCGCGAACTCACTTTGAAACTCGTATCCACTTTTCATCATCGCCTCCAATATCCGCCTCGCCGCTGCGTTCAGCGAGGATAGCACCAGGTCTCCGTACAGGGCGCGGCGCTCCTCATCGAGCCCGGCTGCCGCCGCCAGGAAGGCCACGCCGATCGCCTCCGCCGCCGCGCTCTGCCCGTGCGCCATGGCCGAGAGCACGGCCACCTCGGGCGCAGCCTTCGCCTGCTCGGCGTCGGTGACGACCGGGACGCCCTCGGGGCCGAGCACCAGAGGCGTCAGCGTCAAGCCGGGGTGGCCCGTGTCGATCGGCTGCGAGCACCAACGCGCCATCGCCGCTTCGATCGTCACGACGAGCAGCCGGGTCGGGCAGCGGTGCCGGGCCCTCGTCTGGACGACGTACACCGGCCAGACGTACGACTTGTCCGGGTCCACGCCGAGCTGGACCTCGACGACGATCGCCATCGCGGGCCGCCGCTGGTCGCCGACCAGCAGCACGACGATGACATCCGCCCGGCGATCCGAAGGCACGATCTCGGTGAGATCGGAGGACTCGACGCGCGCCTCGGTGAAGGCCGGGATCGGCTGGCCGAGCGCGTCCTGCAGCATCTCGGCGGCCAGCGTCGGCCGGTTCTTGAACAGCTCAACCAGGGCTTCATGGGTGACTGAGGGCATGGGGCCGTCTCTCGGGTAGGTACAGGCATGCTGGTTTCAGCGGCGTGGCCGGCGCGTGCGGTGGGTCCCGCAGGGGCCGGTGCAGCCACCTCTCATTCCTAAATTCCGGGCAGCTCCCCGGGCTCGTCACGCGAAGTGACCGCCGTGCGCCCCGACATCACGCACAGGCCTTCGCAAGAGGGCACCTGGCGGGGGATTTGGGGCGGGGTCGACGTGGGCTGGGCCACCGGAGAGCGGGTGCGGCAAGTGGGAGGGTCCGGGAGCGATCGGAGCTCCACGGCCGGCATGCGCCGGCAGGGCGGGCGCTGCCGGCGGCGACGGTGCGTCGCGCCCTGGGGGTCGCGTTCCTCAGCATGGTGCTCGTCTCGGGGTTCCTGCTGGTCCTGCTCGCCGTGGAGCCGCACAACCCGATGGGCGTCGCGCTGGAGGCGGTCAGCGCGTTCGCCACGGCCGGGCTGTCGGTCAACGTCACGCCGTCGCTGAGCGCGCTGGGGAAGCTGGTCATCACGCTGGCGATGTTCATCGGCCGCATCGGGCCGCTGACCCTGGCGCTGGCGCTGGCGAACCAGGGGAGGACGCGGAGCTACCGGCTGCCGGAGGAGCGCGTGGGGATCGGGTGAGCGGGGGACGGGGCGCGCGGGAGCAGGGGGCGAGCGCTCAGGAGCCGGTCGTGGCGAGGAGCGCCCTGGCGTCGCTGACGACGGCGGCGCGGCGGATCCAGCGGTCCAGCTCGGCGATGTCGGTGCTCGCGAGGACGCGCTCCCGGACGTCGACGGGGACCTCGAGGCCGCGGGCCTCGAGGAAGGCGAGGACGTCGTGCGCCTTGGCTTCGAGGATCCCCTGCTGCCGCCCCTTTTCCACGCCCTTGGCTACATAGCTGCGCGCGAATTCACTCTGAAACTCGTATCCGCTTTTCATCATCGCCTCCAAGTTCCGCCTCGCCGCTGCGTTCAGCGAGGATAGCACCAGGTCTCCGTACAGGGCGCGGCGCTCCTCATCGAGCCCGGCTGCCGCCGCCAGGAAGGCCACGCCGATCGCCTCCGCCGCCGCGCTCTGCCCGTGCGCCATGGCCGAGAGCACGGCCACCTCGGGCGCCGCCTTCGCCTGCTCGGCGTCGGTGACGACCGGGACGCCCTCGGGGCCGAGCACCAGAGGCGTCAGCGTCAAGCCGGGGTGGCCCGTGTCGATCGGCTGCGAGCACCATCGCGCCATCGCCGCTTCGATCGTCACGACGAGCAGCCGGGTCGGACAGCGGTGCCGGGCCCTCGTCTGGACGACGTACACCGGCCAGACGTACGACTTGTCCGGGTCCACGCCGAGCTGGACCTCGACGACGATCGCCATCGCGGGCCGCCGCTGGTCGCCGACCAGCAGCACGACGATGACATCCGCCCGGCGATCCGAAGGCACGATCTCGGTGAGATCGGAGGACTCGACGCGCGCCTCGGTGAAGGCCGGGATCGGCTGGCCGAGCGCGTCCTGCAGCATCTCGGCGGCCAGCGTCGGCCGGTTCTTGAACAGCTCAACCAGGGCTTCATGGGTGACTGAGGGCATGGGGCCGTCTCTCGGGTAGGTACAGGCATGCTGGTTTCAGCGGCGTGGCCGGCGCGTGCGGTGGGTCCCGCAGGGGCCGGTGCAGCCGCCTCTCATTCCTGAATTCCGGGCAGCTCCCCGGGCTCGTCACGTGAAGTGACCGCCGTGCGCCCCGACATCAGGCACAGGCCTTCACAAGAGGCGAGCGGACGCTGCAAATATTCCGCTTTTATTGGAACGCGGGTGCGATGGCCATCGGCCGGGAACGAACCGAGCGCCAGACCGGCTTGTCCGCCGAGATCACTGCACACCGGCAGCGAGTACGCCAGCCGCGGTGGACACCGGCGCCGCGAGGCAGGCGGGCTCTATGGGGTCGCCGAAGAAGTCCCGAACCCGAGGTCGTCCTCCCCGAGCCATGTCAACCTGGCGCCGGCTGGGACAAGAGCAGTCAGGATGTGCGACACAGTCGAGCACCCCGCTAGAAACGCCTGGAGCTCGTCGACACCATGAAAATGTCGAGAGTACGGTTCATCGAACCCCTCGATTTCAACCAGCACCCGGAAGTCCCCGCCCGAGACGGGATCGCGCTCTGGGAACCCGATACGAACGATGATGTCGTGAACGTCGCCCGATCCGGCCAGGGTCATCTGGAGCGTGCGCATCAGCGTTCTGGGATTCGTGTACGTGTCCATGGGTCAGTCCTTGCACCTCTTGAGGCCAGCAGCAGCCTCTTGATCGCGGCGAGGCGCCACGTGGTCGAGGTTCACCCTTCCGGGGGATGAATGGGCGGATCGAGCGTTCCTCCGCCCGCAAGCTCGAGCTTGTCCGCCACCATCTTGGCGATGAATCTCGTGGCATCCTGAATTGCGTACACCCAATCCACCTGTTTCAATCGCAGACTATCATCACACTTGAACCCGAGCACATCGACGGCAACGGACCATGTGATGCCATCTGGATCGGGGCGGACATCGCTGATTCGGAGCGTGATGGTTCGAGGTACGCTTCCATCTGCAGGCGTGAATATCGTAACGAGCTCAAGCATAGGCCCTCTTAACATTCGTCCTCAGCCCGTGCCCCATGTCCTGCCCCGGTTCCGGAGCGTTCTCCTACCGGAGGACGGCGTCAACGGGAATCTATGTTACAATTATGTCCATGCCACCATCGCGCGTGCGGTACAGGTGCAGGTCGTGCTCGGCGGATGTGCGCCGGCAGGCGACGTCCTCGAGTCCTTCGACGAGGCGCACGTGTCACGCCGGCGCTCGCCGGGGTCGGCGATGCTGGACGCAGGGCGGCGCCGTCCCGCCGCGCGCGCCACGCTCGAGCCCAGGCGAGGTCTGAGGTAGGCTTGCCCGCTCATGAGTCTTCTGCTCTCGATGACCTCTTGCCCCAACTGCGGGGCGCCGCTCTCCGTCGAGCCGGGGCGGCGCAACGTCATCTGCATCTTCTGCAACACGAGTCTCTTCGTCGAGCGGCCCGCCACCGGCGCCGCCGTCGCGCAGATGAGGGCCCAGAGCGTCTCGAAAGACGACATCGAGCGCGTCAAGCAGCTGCTCGTCGACGGCAAGCGCGACGAGGCCATTGCCCACTATGCGCGGGCAGCGTCCGTGCCCAGAGACGAAGCCGAGCAGGCCGTGGAGAGCGTGTTCCTCTCGGCCTACTGGACGCTCGTCCGTCACTTGCCGATCAACGGCTTCGGCGTCTTCCTCCACGCGGTCTTCGTCTTCGGGGGCGCCGGGATCGCCGCCTGGGCCGCGACACAGGCAGTCGAATCGCCGGCGTACCTGGCGCTCGTCGCGGCGGGGGGCCTGTTCGCGATTCTACAGCTCGCGCGGTTCCTGCGTCACCTCGCCTCCACCCTGGTCGCATCGTTCGGCTCCCTCGGCCGCGGGCGCGTCCTCCGTTGCTCGGTGGTGCGGGAGTTCGTGAAGCGAAATGGCTTCCTCGTCGTGGTCCTCTTCGAGGTCGTCCCCGACGACGGCCGTCCGGCCTTCGTCGACCAGGAGACCCTCCTCGTCGGCGAGGAGTCTCTCCGGAAGCTCTCGCCGGGCAACGTCATCCGCGTGCGCTTCGATGGCGCTCGCAAGCGCGTCTTCCCGGCCACCCCCGTCACCGTGCTGGCGACGGGGGTCTGACGCGGGGCGATCGCCGAAGAGCCGCACGGGGTACGGGCGCGGCCTGCTGCCCGCCTGTCAGCTTGAGCGCGGAAGGTCGCCGCTGAACGACCGCTGTACCGCATCGCGCACGGCTCCGACGTTCAGGAGCACGCGGTCGTCGGGTACGTCGGTCAGAACAACCGAGGTGTCCCCGTGCAGGTGCAGGTCGTGCTCGGCGGATGTGCGGAAGACCGCATGCGACGCTGGCCACCTGGCTCTCGGAAGGTATCCCGGGCAGGCCGCTCAGGCTACTGTTCAGACCGACATCCCATGACATCCACGTTCGTGCGACCCGCCATCGAGTCCGATCTGCCTCGCCTCCCCGAGATCGAACGCTCGGCCAGCGAGGCGTTCCGGGGGACAGACCTCGACTTCGACACCCTGACGAGCGTGACGCCGGCGGAGGGCTGGCGAGATGCGCTCCGGGCAGGGACACTCTGGGTGGTCGACGACGGCGCCGGCAACGCCATCGCGTTCCTGGGCGCCGAGGCGATCGGCGGCGAGCTCCACATCCGCGAGTTCGACGTCGCCCTCGACCGCCAGGGCCAGGGGTTCGGCCGGCGCTTGCTCGGCCATGTGATCGCGTGGGCGCGCACCGCGAAGCTCCAGGCGCTCACCCTGACCACGTTCCGGACCGTCCCCTGGAACGGGCCGTTCTACGCCGCCATGGGCTTTCGCGAGCTGTCGCCGGCCGAGATGTCCTCGCGACTCGTGGAGATCTTGAAGAAAGAGGCGCATCAAGGCCTCGACCCGGCGCAGCGCTGCGCCATGCGGCTCGACCTCGGCGCGACATGACGGCAGGCGACACGCGCCGACGCCGTGCGCCTCGCAGCGCGCGATGGCCGCCGGCCGCGTGGGGAGCGTCAGCAGGACTCCAGGAGATCACTCCTTCGACAGATACGCGACCATGAAGCACATCTCCTGATTCGTCCCCTCCCCCCAGGGCACGTCCTGCGGCGGGAGCTGGAACTGCCCCTCGCTCTTCGCCGTGTTGTCCCAGGTGCACTCGGCGACGAAGCGATCTCCAGTCCCCCAGCGGAGCGGCTCGTCGAACATGTAGAGCGCCTGGTGGTGGAACTCGAACTCGCCGCGCGCCGCGCACTCGTCCGCGCCGCCGTCGCGCTCGACCCAGGCCCGGTAAGAGCGGCCGAGCAGGTGCATGTGCGGCAAGAGGCCGTACACGAGCTGCGGCGGGCCCTCGTTCGGCGTGCTGCTCCGCTCGGTGTGCGCCCCGGCGCCGGCGGGGATCGTGAAAGGCACCGGGCCGAACACATCCATGTAGACCTCGGCGCGGGGCGGCTCGCTCGAGAGCTGCAATCGAACTCCCGACCTGTCGAGGCTGCTCGTGCCCCTGCGACCGAAATAATGCATCTGCAGGACGAGCTGCTCGCCAGGCTCGACACGGACGCCGGCGCCCTCCGGCAGCCGCGTCACCCCGACGCCGGGCGCCCAGCTGTGGAGGAGCTGCCAGTCGAGCTCGATCACCGGATCGCGACACGGAAACGCACGCGTCCCCGGCGCAACACCGTATCCGATGCCCGCGTCGCCCCCGAGATCCCTGTACACCGCCATGTGGTGCACCACCGCGGGATCGCCCACCGCCGCCTCGAACGCCGTGATCCAGGCCGGCGCCGTGAACGGGTTGTCGAGGACCACGCAGAAATACTCGTTGCCGTCGTCGTCGAGCGTCACCTCGTGCGCCTCGGGCATCTCGAGCGTGGCGTCGGGAGACGCGATGGCGTCCGTCGCGCGCTGCGGCGGCGGCGCATCGGAAGGATCGCCGAGCGGAGCGCCGTCGCGCGCCCAGGCGTCGAAACGAAGGCGCTCCTCGGCGGTGAGGCTCATCCGCTCGGCGCCTTCATAGCTGCGGCAGCTCGGGTCCAGCACCGGCGGCGGCATGTCCCCAGCGCCCACCCGAAGGGCCATGAGCGCGGCCAGCCGCCGCGCCGTCTCCACGTCCGTCAGCGCCACCCCGCCGACGCCCGCGCCATCGTGGCAGGAAGCACACGAGCGCTCCACCAGAGGCTGAATGTCCCGATACCACGTCACCTCCGGAACCGGCGGAGAGGGAGTCACCCCGTCATCGCCACACCCGGCCGCCCCCACCACCCCAAAGACAAACACCGCCGCGCTCCGTGCTGTGCGCACGGCTCTGCACCACGTCATCGCACACCTCCTGGCCTACCGGCTGGTTCAGGGGCCGCATCTCTCCGGCAGGCCCCTGTCAATCAACCGTTTCAAACAAACGTTTAACAGGCGGGCGACGGCGCGTCAAGGGCAGGGCGGCCATCCCTCGCGCCGGTCACCGGCGGCCTCGGCCGCGGCCGCCCCGTGCCGCCGCAACAGCCCCGGGGAGCCGCGCCCCACACCGGCTACCCACACGCCGCCGCGCGCGATCGCGTAGGATGCTGTCATGCGAAATTTTCACCAGTTCCTGCCGGTGACGGCGGCTCTGATCCTCGGATCGCTGCACGCATCCGGCTGCTCCGGCGAGTCGTCCGCTCCGGCGGGCGCCACGACGGGTGGGGCGTCCAGCACCGGGGATCCGCGCTGCGAGCCGTCGGGCGGCGGGCCGCACTGGCTCGTCGAGGGGGAGACCGTCACGTTTCCCGTGGCGTGCGCGAGCGGCCTTACCTTTCCCGGCGAGGCGTTCGAGCTCGACCCCCTCCCCGAGGGCGCCGCCTATGACCCTGTCGCGCGCACGGTGACGTTCTCACCCGGGCTCGATCAGGCCGCGGTCTACGACATCGAGATCCGCGTCGCGCAGACGTCCGAGGTCGGGCGCGTCAAGATCGGCGTCGCCGACAACTGGGCCGATCCGTCGAACGTGCCCGTCGTCGATCCGGCCCGCTACCCCGAGGAGCACGGCTTGCCGGTGCTCTTCCTCTCGCCGGTCCCCGAGGCGAAGGAGTACGCCCCGGCCACGGTGATCTACCGCGGCCATACGTACGCCGCCGAGGCGGAGCTCCGCGGCGAGAGCTCGCTCTCGTACCCGAAGCGGAGCTACACCCTCAAGTTCCCCAAGAACGACAAGTTCAGCGAGCCGGGCGAGGCGGGCGGCTTCACCGATCGTCGCAAGGTCGTGCTCATCAGCACGTTCGACGACAACTCCTATGTCCGGCAGCGCCTCGCCTACGACCTCTGGAACCGGCTCGATCCGGAGCACCTCCAGATCAAGACCTACAGCGCGGTCCTCTACCTCGACGGGGAGTACGCCGGGCTCTACACCGTCTCGGACCACGTCGACGGCTATCTGATGGAGGATCACGGATACTCGCAGGACGGCAACCTCTACAAGGCGGTCAGCCACGCCGCGAACTTCGCGCTGGAGAACGCGTCAGGCGAGCCGAAGGAGACGCTCCACGACGGCTACGAGAAGAAAGAAGGGGCGCCGGCCGAGGGCGAGCCGGAGGCGTTCGCGGACCTGGAAGCTCTCGTGAGCTTCGTGGCCGAGTCCGACGAGGCCACGTTCGCCTCCGGGATCGGGTCGCGGATCGATCTGCGCGACTACGAGGATTGGTGGATCTTCGCCACGTTCATCGTGGCCAACGACTCGGCCGGAAAGAACAGCTACCACTACCGCGATCCGGTCGCGGGCGGCGTCTTCCGCTACGCGCCGTGGGACTTCAACGCGAGCTTCGGCCAGTCGTGGCAGACCGAGCGCGAGTCGGCCTCCGGCCGCGTCGAGTACACGAGCGTGAACCTCCTCTTCCGGCGCCTCCTGGAGGAGCCCTCGATCGGCGACCCGCTGCGCGCCCGCTACGGGCAGGTCCTGCGCGGCGCGCTCGACGACGCCGCGATCCAGGCGATCGTGGACGGCTACGTGGCGCGCATCGACGCGAGCGCGCGACGGGACGAGGCGCGGTGGGGCGAGGCGTACCGCAGCTACGAGGGCTGGAGCGGGCGCAGCGACTTCACGACGTACGAGGAGGAGATCGCCTACCTGAAGGCGTGGATCTCGGAGCGGTGGCAGCACCAGGACGGGCTCTACTGAGCGACGGCCCCCGCGCGGGTCGGCGCCGCGGCGCGGGCGCCGCGGCGCCGACCCGTGGCGCTGGCCGCGCATCCGTGCGACCTTCGCGGCGCCGCCGCGAGGGAGCGGCGCGCGACCGGAGACCATGAAATCGAAGAGCGTCCTTGTCATCGGGCTCGGCCGGTTCGGCACGTCGGTCGTCGAGACCCTGTGGAAGAACCGGGCCGAGGTGATCGCGGTCGACAACAACCCCGAGGCCGTCGACGCCGTGAAGGACAAGACCTCGGCCGCGTTCATCGGCGACGCCACCGTCCCCAAGGTGCTCGAGGGGATCGGCGCGCAGTACGCGGAGACCGCGATCGTGACCTTCGGCGAGCACTTCGAGCCGTCCGTGCTCTGCGTGGCCTCGCTCGTCCGGATGGGCGTGCGCGAGATCATCGCGCGCGCCGCCACAGATCGCCAGGCCGACATCCTGCGCGCCGTCGGCGCGACCCGCGTCATCCAGATCGAGACCGAGATGGGTCGCCGCGTCGGCGCCGACATCACCATGCCGCTCGCGCAGGACCTCCTCGACCTCGCGAGCCACTACCGCGTGGTCCCGTGGGACGCCCACGGGCCGCTCGTCGGACAGACGCTCGCCGACGCGAAGATCCGCCAGCGGTACCGGATCAACGTGCTCGGCGTGCGGCCGCACACGAACAAGCGACCCGGCGACAAGCCGCGGCTCGAGGCACCCACACCGGACTACGTGATCCAGGACGGCGACACGCTGCTGCTCGTGGGCGACAGCGACGACGTGAGCCGGTTCGTGGCCGAGGTCGGCGGCTGAGCGGGCGGCGCGCAGCCGGAGAGCGCGGCGCGCAGCCGGAGAGCGCGGCGCGCAGCCGGAGAGCGCGCCATCCGCGGACGCGCGCGGCGCCCGATCCCGGAAGCACGGTCTCGCCTGCCTTATGCGTCTTCTCGCCCCGGCGTCGCCATGCGAGAGGGCGAGCCGCATGGCTTCCACAGCGTCCTCTGCGATGCACCTCCTCGTCTCCGAAGCGCTGCTGCTCGCGGTCGTGATGACCGGCAGCACAGCGCTCGCGCAGCCCGCCGGCGCGCCTCCGCCCGCGCCTCCTCCGGCCGCCGAGGGCGACCCGGGCGGCGCCTCCGTTCCGCGCGGCGGCGCCGGCGCGGTCATCGTCCCCGAGCCGGGCACCGCCCCGCCGGCGCCCGTCGCCATCAGCGCGCCCAAGCTGATCACGTACTCCCCGCCCGCGTATCCGATCGAGGCCCAGCGCGCCGGCGTCGAGGGGAGCGTCATCCTCAAGCTCGACATCGACCGGACCGGGCGCGTGACAAAGGCCGAGGTCGCGACGCCGGGCGGGCACGGCTTCGACGAGGCCGCGCTCGCGGCCGCGCCCGGCCTCCAGTTCGAGCCGGCGCGGCGCCCGGACGGCACGCCGGCCGCGTCGCGCATCCTCTACCGCTACGCGTTCACGCTCACGCCCAAGCCCGCCGACGCGGCCGCGCCGGCGCCGCCCGCCGACGTCGAGACGGTGGTCGGGACCGTCCTGTCCGCGGGCACCGGCGAGCCGCTCCCGGACATCGCCGTCCGCCTCGTGCGGCCCGACGGCGGCCGCCAGGACGCGAAGACGGACCAGAGCGGCAAGTTCCGCTTCAAGAACCTCCCTCCCGGCAAGTACCGCGTCGAGGTCGCCGCCGCGGGGTTCGAGCCGTTCACGGCCGACGAGGAGATCGCGGCCGACGAGGCGATCGAGGTGCGCTACCGCATCTCGCTCGCGGCGCCGACGGACGGCGAGCCGCCGGGCATCGAGGTGACCGTGCAGGGCGAGCGCCCGCCGCGCGAGGTGACCCGGAGGACGATCGAGCGCCGCGAGATCGACCGCATCCCCGGCACCGGCGGTGACGCGCTGCGCTCGCTGCAGAGCCTGCCCGGCGTCGCGCGCAGCGGCTTCGGGTTGCTCATCGTGCGCGGGTCGGCGCCCCAGGACACGCTCACGTTCATCGATCGCACCCCGGTGCCGATCATCTACCACTTCGGCGGCCTGTCCTCGGTCGTGCCGACCGAGATGCTCGAGAAGATCGACTTCTACCCGGGCAACTTCAGCGCCGTGTACGGCCGCGCCATGGGCGGCATCGTCGACGTGGGGCTCCGCTCGCCGAAGCAGGACGGCAAGTACCACGGCGTGGTCCAGCTCGATCTCATCGACGGGCGCGTGCTCCTCGAGGGCCCCGTCCCGTACCTCAAGGACTGGACGTTCATCGCGGCAGGCCGCCGCAGCTGGGTCGACGCGTGGCTCGGGCCCGTGCTCAAGGAGGCGGGATCGAGCGTGACCCAGGCGCCGGTCTACTACGATTACCAGTTCGTCCTCGAGGGCCGCCCCTCCGCGAGCGAGCGCGTGCGCGCGAGCTTCTATGGATCGGACGACGCCTTCAAGATCACCCTGGACAACCCGCCCGAGGACGAGCCGGCGCTGACGGGCAACTTCGGGTTTCACACGGCCTTTCAGCGCTTCCAGCTCAGCTACGAGAACCGCCTGGGGACCCGCGATCGGCTGCTGTGGTCGATGGCCCTCGGCCGGGACGTCGTCGACTTCGAGGCCTCTCCCCTCACCTTCAACGTCACCTCGACCTCGCTCGACCTCCGGCTGGAGCTGTCGCACCGGTTCGCGCGGTACCTCACGATGAACGTCGGGACCGATCTCTCCGGCGGCGTCGCCACGGTCAATGTCCGCGCGCCGTCGCAGCAGCCCGCCGGCCACCCGTCGAACCAGCCGTTCTCGCTCGCCCCGATGCAGGACCAATCGTTCAACGGCGCGTACTCGCGGCCTGCCGCGTACGCCGAATTCGAGGTCGTCCCCTCGGCGCGCGCGCGGATCGTCCCCGGGGTGCGCGTCGATTACTCGCTCGACACGCGCACGGTCGACGTGAGCCCGCGGGTCAACGCGCGCTACGATATCCGGAGCGACTTCCCTCGGACGACGGCCAAGGGCGGCGTGGGCCTCTATCTCCAGGCGCCCCAGTTCCAGGAGACCATCGAGCCGTTCGGCACCGCTGGGCTCAAGTCGAACCGCGCTGTCCATTACGGACTCGGCGTGGAGCAGGAGCTCACGCCGCAGCTCGACGTGACGGTGGACGGTTTCTACAAGCAGCTCGATCGGCTGGTCGTCTTCTCACCGGAGAAGGACGGTTACGCCAACGACGGCACCGGGTACGCCGTCGGCGGCGAGCTGCTGTTGAAGTACAAGCCGGACGAGCGCTTCTTCGGCTGGGCGGCCTACACCCTCTCGCGGTCGGTGCGCAAGGACGGTCCCGACGAGGAGGAGAACCTCACGCAGTTCGATCAGACGCATGTGCTGACCGTGCTCGGGAGCCTGCGGCTCGGGCGCGGCTGGGAGCTCGGCGCGCGCTTCCGCCTCGTGTCGGGCAACCTGCAGACGCCCTATGTCTGCGATCCGGAGAAGAAGGGGTGCAATCCGAACCGGGTGAACGCGATCTACCACGCGTCCTCGGCCAGGTACTCGCCCATCCCGCTCGGGGGTGACTACAGCGAGCGGATGCCGCTGTTCCACCAGCTCGACATCCGCGCCGACAAGACGTGGAAGTTCAAGACGTGGCAGCTCGGCCTCTACCTCGACATCCAGAACGTCTACAACTACATGGCCGCGGAGGGCATCAGCTACAACTTCAACTACACGAAGCGGGAGTACGTGACGGGGCTCCCCTTCCTGCCCACGCTCGGGCTGCGAGGAGATTTCTGATGAAACGGACCGCACCGCCCGCGCGCCGCGCGCTGCTCGCCGCGCTCGCGACCCTGGCCCTGGGCATTCCCTGCTGCGCGGGGGCCAACTTCGCACCGTCGTCCGAGCTGGAGGGGCTCCGCGTCCTCGCGGTGACGGCGGACACCCCGTACGTGGCGACGCCGCTCGGCGACGGCGTGACGTTCGAGATGACCTACGCCGACGCGCCCGGCGCCGGCGCCGGCCCGAGGCCGGTCGAGATCATGTGGCTGGGTGGCTGTGTGAACCCGCCTGTCGGGATCGACGAGCACATCGGGTGTCTGCCGCAGCTCCTCGGCGCGGCGCGGGAGTTCGCCCCCGGGGGCGCGGCGGAGAACGGCGAGAACGAGGAGGCGGAGGGCGCGCCCAGGCTCTTCGATCGGGACGACATGACCGCGGAGCAGAGCGGCGAGCCGGGCAAGGCCAGGTTCAAGATGGTCTTGCCCGACGACATCCTCGAGGGCGCACAGCCGACCGAGACCGGGAGCGTGTACTCGACGGCCTATGTGTTCTTCACCGTGTGCGCCGGCCAGACCCGCGTGGCGGCGGCGGCGGCGGAGGCCGGGTTTCCGCTGGAATGCGTCGGGGAGGACGGGTCGGTGCTCGGCCCGGACAGCTTTGTCGTGGGCTACACGCAGGTATACGTCTTCAAGGACAAGCGACCCAACACGAACCCGCCGATCGACGGGTTCACGTTGAAGCTCGAGGACAGTGAGGTCACGCCGGGCGAGGGCGGTTTGCCCGTCGTGCAGCGGTGCGTTCGACAGGAAGCGCAGGTCCAGGGCTGCGGCCCAGCGGAGCCGGCGGAGGACGAGTGCACGACGTACGAGATCGAGGCGCTCGTGCCGTCCGACGCCGCCGAGCCGGACGTGGAGGCCGCCGGGCTCGGCGGGCCGCCGGTGCGCGAGGCGATCTGGGTCGACTACTACACGGACGGGGGCGGGTTCGACGGGGCGCGTCGCCTTGTGAGCGACACGGTGACCGGCGCCCGCGGCGGCAACGAGACCACGTGGACGCCGCCCTCGGAGCCGGGGCGTGTGTCGCTGTGGGCGGTGGTTCACGACACGCGGGGCGGCGCGAGCGTGATACGGCGGGAAGTGCAGGTGGAGTAGCGCTCGGATCGAGCGGACGCTGCCGCGCGTCCTGGCGGGGCGGCGGCCTCGGCCGCGCTCGTCCGCCGCGTCGCGCGCGGCGCGCAGGGCCGTGCGCGCCGGCGCTTGTGCCGGGGCGCGCGCTCCCGTACGCATCCCGTCATGCCGCCCCTCGATCTGCACGTCGCCTTGTTCGGCGCCTCCGGCGCCGGCAAGACGGTCCTCCTCGCGGCCTTCTACCGGGCGCAGACCCAGCCCTCGTTCCAGCAGGAGTACGCGTACAAGATCCAGGCGGTCAACAAGGCGCAGGGCAACCAGCTCCTCGGGCGCTTTTACCGCCTCGAAGACGGCAGGTTCCCGGACGGCAGCACGCGCTTCGACGAGTACGAGTTCGATTTCTTCCCGAGGGACCTGCCCGATCCGGCGCTCCGCATTCACTGGTACGACTACCCCGGGCGCTGGTGGGAGGACGAGCCGGTCGACGCCGACGAGCGCGAGGCGATGCGCCAGGGCCTGCTCCGGCTCGGCATGAGCCAGGTGGGCATCCTCCTCGCGGACGGCGCGAAGTACCGGAACGAGGGCACCGGGTACATCCGGTGGCTCTTCGAGCACTTCGCCGACGAGTGCGACCGGCTGCGCCGGGCGAGCGCCGCCACGGGCGACGAGGTGAGCTTCCCCCGGGAGTGGATCCTCGCCCTCAGCAAGGCCGATCTCTTCCCGCCGGACTACGCCGCGAGGGACTTCGAGCGCGAAGTCTGCCGGGACGCCGACGACCAGCTCGCGAAGCTCTGCTCGGTGCTCCGCGCCGAGCACGCGTTCGGACACCGCTTCATGCTGCTCTCGTCGGTCGCCGCCCCGGCCGACGCGCAGGTCGACCCGGGGACCTCGCTCGGCGTGCGCACCCTCGCCCCCGCGATCCTCGTGAGCACGGTCGAGGGCGCGGTCCGGGAGGCGCAGGCCGCGAGGAAGGAGAAGTCGACCGGAGAGACGTTCTTCCAGGGCCTGCGCGAGCTCGTGCAGTTCGTCGACTCCCTCGACGACTTCCTGCCGAAGCGATACCAGATCGTGAGCAAGATCCTGCGGTTCGTCTCGATCAAGGACTTCGCGACCACCCGGCTCGACCGGCTCAAGAAGGCGCGCGAGGACGCGATCCGCAAGGGCGACACCTTCACGGCGGTCCTGACCGCCATGGTCGCGGCCCTGCGCGACGACGAGGGAGCCCGCGCCTACCACCAGAACCAGTAGGGTCGTCATGCTCACGCCCGCGCCGCTGCCCCTCGTCGAGACATCGCGCCTCCTCTGGAGGACGCGCGGCGAGCACTGGGACTACGAGCTCATCTGCGTTCCCGAGATCCCGGCGCTCCCCGCCTGGCTCACGACGCTCGAGGCCATGATCGGCGACGCCGACGCGGGCGCCGGAGAGCCCCGCTATGGCCTGCTCGAGATCGACGGGCGCGGGCCGGACGAGCCGCGCGCCTATCCCTACGTGGCGGCGCGGTTCCTCGATCCGGCGCGGAAGGACTGGACCGGACGGCAGGTCCAGCACTTCGCGGTCTGGTTCCCCCCGGTCCCCCCCGAAGCGGTCGAGTCGTTGCCCGGGGCGGTCCCCGCCGACTGGCACCTTCGCGTGCTCGCCGGGCTCGCGGGGACGTACGGCTCGGGCGAGGTGTTCGGGCTCCCCGAGGCGGCGATCCGCGCCTGGAAGCGCAGCCATCAGGAGAGCCGCGCGGCGAGCGCGCTGGCGATCGTCAAGCGCACGCCGCCGGTGGCGCTGCTCGACGGCGAGGCCCTGCCCGCGCGGTGGAAGAGGGTGCCGACCGTAAAAAAAAAGTCCCCCGAGCCCCCGGGCGCGGCGGGCCTCCTGGTAGCGGGAGCAGGCGCTAGCGGCAAGGGCTGGCGATTCGGCTGCTTCACGATCGGCGCGATGATGTTCGTCGCCTTCTGTCAGCTGATGATCGCTTGCGGGGCGAGCTGAGGCGGTTTCGTCGACACCGTCGCTGAGCCGCCCGTCGACGCGTTGTACGCCTGGTCGTATCTCATCGCGCCGGACTCGGGCGAACGACCCTGACGGAGCGATCAGGCAGAGACGGTCACGCAGAGAGAGAATGGATACGATGGATGGGAGCGAGCCTCGTGAACCAGGCGAGATCGCGATTGACGCCGGGCACCTCGTCCCTCATGCCACCATGGCCTGCGCCACGAGCCTCCCCCGTGGCAACAGCGGCATCCAGCAGTTCAATTCGGGGCGGATCCTCCAGAGAACGATGGCAAGGCCCGGCACCTCGACCGCCCTCTCACGCGCCGTCGTCCGCATGGGCCGGCGCCGTTTCGCCCTCTTCACCTCCGCGCTGCTCGCCGCCGCCGCCGCCGGCCTCGCGGGGCACGTGATCCGCGGCCGGGCCGCCACGCCGCTCGACCGGTTCCTCGCCCTGTCCACGGTGCTCACCGGGGTGGACGACCTCGTCCGGGACCACGCGCAGATCTACCTCGACTGCCTCCTCGCACGTCCGGAGCAGGCCGCGGCGCTCGAGGACCTCTATGCCAGGGCGGGGCTCGTCGGCGACGCTCCGGCGTGCACCCTCGATGACCTGACCGCGCGGGGCGTCTTCGACGACGGGCGCCTGCGGGCGCTCGCGGACGAGATCCTCCTGTTCTGGTACACGGGCGAGTACGACGCGGCCGACGGGCGCGCGCTGGCGACCTACGAGGGCTCGCTCGCGTGGAGATCGCTCCCTTACGCGAGCGCGCCGGGCACCTGCGGCGGGGCGATGGGGTTCTGGGGCGAGCCGCCCGCGGGATGAGGCGGCGAGGCGCGCTGCCGCCGCCCGGAAGGAGCTCGGTATGGGGGACAGGCTGCAAGCGGATGTGGTCATCGTGGGCGCGGGCATCGCGGGGACGCTGGCCGGCTACCGGCTCGCGAAGGCGGGCGCCAGGGTGCTTGTGCTGGAGTCGGGGCCACGGGTCGACCGCGACAAGGCCGCCAGCGCGTTCCGGAGCGCCGTGGTCAAGACGCTGGAGGTCCCCTTTCCGCGCTCCGTGGCCGCGCCTGCGCCCAGCGAGGGCGCTCCCGGCGGGTACTACGTGCAGGAGGGCCCGGATCTCTTCAAGAGCACGTACCTCCGCGTCGTCGGCGGGACGACCTGGCACTGGCTCGGGACCGCCCTCCGCTTCCTGCCCGACGATCTCCGGATGAAGACCCTTCATGGAGTCGGCGTCGACTGGCCCCTGGCGTACGACGCGCTCGAACCCTGGTACGTCGAGAGCGAGATCGAGATGGGCGTGGCCGGCGACGAGAGCCTCGGCTCGCCGCGCAGCGCGCCTTACCCGATGGCGCCCATCCCCCACAGCTACTCGGATCTGCGCATCGCCGACAGGATCTCGGCCCTCGGCTATCGGGTGACCGCCACGGCGCAGGCGCGCAACAGCGCCGCGTACGACGGCCGGCCCGCGTGCTGCGGCAACAACTCCTGCATCCCGATCTGCCCGATCGTGGCGCGCTATGACGCCTCGGTGCACGTGAAGAAGGCCGAGCTGGCCGGCGTGCGGATCGTGGAAGAGGCCATCGCCATCGCCGTCGGCGTCGGCCCTGACGGGCGCGTGTCGCGTGTCCTGTTCAAGCGCCCGGACGGCACCGAGCACGAGGCCTCGGGCAAGGTCTATATCGTGGCGGCGCACGGGATCGAGACGCCCAAGCTGCTCCTGATGTCCCGGACCGACGCGCTGCCGGACGGGGTCGCGAACCGGAGCGGCCAGGTGGGGCGCAACCTCATGGATCACCCCATCCAGCTGAGCTGGGCGCTCGCCGGGGACGCGCTCGGGCAGCCCCGCGGACCGCTCTCGACGGCGGGGATCGACGCCACGCGGAACAGCGCCTCTCGGGGGGTGCGCGCCGCCTTCCGGGTGGAGCTCGGCAACAGCGGGTGGCAGTGGCCGATCGGCGGGCCGGGGGTGCTGGCGGCCGATCTCGTGCGCAAGGGTCTACGGGGCAAGCGGCTCTCTGCAGAGCTCGCGTGGCATTGCACCCGGCAGCTCTGCGTGTCCAGCTTGATGGAGCAGCTCCCCGATCCCGACAACCGCGTCACGCCTGCCTTCGATCAGCGCGACGCGCTCGGGTTGCCGCGGCCGCGTCTTCATTACCGCGTCGACCCCTATACCCGCGACGGCATGACGGCCGCGCGCGCGATCCACGACCGGATCTTCGACGCGCTCGGGGCCACGTTCCGCGAGCACCGGCTCGAGCACGAGGGCGCCGGGCAGAGCGGGCAGCCGAGGCGACGCGATCCCTTCTCAGCCCACCCCCTCGCTCCGCCGCAGATCCTCGAGCAGCGCCTCCACCACCCCCTCCTCGTGCACCGCGCGCCGCGCCTCGCGCATCGCCGCGCCGAGCTCGTCGTCCCAGACCGCGGCCAGGCTGCCGTGAGGTGCTGTCGGGCGCCCAATCTCATGGGATGGCAGGATGGCGCCTTCCCTCCGTCGAAAGGAACCTTCGGACAAGCTCGCGGACGACCCGCGCAAGGGAGCTCTCGCGTTTGAAGCTCGAGCTGCGCTTGGCCGAGGTGCTCCAGGGTCTCGCCAATCCGTCCTGCGTGTCAGCGGGACCTGACCATGCAGCACGTTTGATCACGGCCGCATGAGGCAATCTCGCCTCCATTTTCCGCTTGCCCATTGTTTCTTGAGACCACACTATTATCCTGCGATGAGGGGGCCGCGCGTGCGCCGCCCCCTCGGGGTGTCCGTCGGTTCGACCCCGCGAACCATAGGCTCTGACGGACGAACGTCGCGAGCGGCCCGAGCTTGGGGAGAGCGGGCGAGGAATCCTTCCGTATCTCGAGCGAGCACGCCCGCCGCATCGGGCCGCTCGCGACGTTCGTCCGTCAGAGCCCGGGACGCTCCACGCGCCCGCGTCACTGCCTCGTATCCCGACAGCCATGCTGTCGCTCGGAGGTGCGCCCGTGAACCCAGCGATCGTCCTGCCGCTCGTCGTCGTATCGTCGTGCCTCGCCTCCGCCGCTGCCGCCGCCGAGCAGGCGTGCGGGTACTCCAGCGCCGGCTGGAATGCGCCGAACGGCGCGGCCGTGTTCAGCGCCGGCTCCGGGCCCATCGGGGACGTCCTTAACGCCGTCGGCGAGGTCCGGACGCACTCGATGCTGTCGCATGGCCCCGGAAAGTGGGTGACGCACGCCACGATGAAGCAGCCGAGAGAGAACTCCTGGCCTGCGGTGTGCAGCGCGCCCGTCAGGCCCAGCGACCTGCTCGAGGGCTATCCTGGGCTCGAGCAGGTCAACCAGGGCGGGATCTACCGCTTCCTCTACGGGAGCGGCGCGAGCGGCTCGACCGCGCTGACCTATCAGGTCGGCGATCCCGTGAAGGCCGCGTCGATCGGCAACACCATCTGGTGGGATGTGCCTTACTACGCCGCTCCCTCGATCATCGACGAAGCAGCCGCGTTCACTCGACTGAGCATTCGCGGCGGCCCGGTGCGGTACTCGTTCTACCAGTACCGCAGCACCGAGGGCACCCCGACCGGCGGCCCGGCGTGGAACAACGGCATGGTCTGCTCCTCGTTCCTGGCCTACGCGCACCATGCCGACGGCCAGGGCGCCATCCCCCCGTACACGTACAACCACACCAAGCTCGCCAGCGCGGCCAACGCCCTTCACGCCGGGGTGAGGGGCGACTGCGAGGACAGCCTGGGGTTCTGGGGCTCGCTCGGCACCTCGATCGCCTGCTTCGCGGACGTCTGCGGAAAGGCCGCCGATCAGGTCGCAAACTGCATGGCCTCTCACGCGTGCGACACCAGCAGCAGCAGCTTGTGGAGAGGCGTCCGCGACGACCCGAAGACCGTCGCCGTGTCCATCAGCCCCGACCTCATCGGCGGCTGGAGCGGGCACGCCTGGGGGACGCAACCCGGCGCGACCGTCTGGTCCGCCGATATGAACCACAACGTCCAGTGGAACTCCGGCGGCAACGTCTACGGGTGCTGGTACTGACGAGCGTTTGACGAGCGTTCGAGCACAAGGACGCGAGGAGCTCAGGCCATGACGACCAAGATCGGCGCGCATCGGTCAAAGACGCGATGGGCCGGTGTGGCGGCGCTCGCCGCCGCGCTGGGGCTCTTGATCTGGTGCCTCCGCGCTCCCACGGCCCCCGAGCCCGTTCGGGCGGCGCCGAGGGCGAGCGCGCCCGAGGCCCCGCCGAGCGCAAAACGCGCGGCGAGCGTCACCGCGGCGAGCGCCACCGCGGCAAGCACGAAGGCGTCCGCGGAGGATCCGGCCCCCCTCATCGACGAGGTCGAGGTCGAGAAGCCGGAAGTGTGCGCCGGCGAGGAGAACCTCATCGCCGTGCGCTCCCATACCACGAACGGGACAGATGAATACCTCCACACCGTCATTGGCAGGCACACGGGATCGCGGGTGCCGCTCCGCATCTGGCCCGATCTGGACGGATCGTACGCGATGCCCACGATCTCGGTGTTCGGGCGAAACAACGTGATGAGTCAGATCGAGGTTCCGAGATACAAGGTCAACGACTGCAAGCCGGAGCGGATCGTCGCCATCACCCACAGGCTCCTGCCCAACACCGCCGATGAGGTCGAGCTCACGGCGCGGATCGTGGACGTCGGGGTCAAGGACGACCCCCACGCAAGGCCGTTCAAGCCCGCGAGCTATGCCTGGGTGTTCGACGACGGCGATTCGGAGGAGACAAGGGCTCCGTTCGTGACCCACAGCTACGAGCGCCGTCGGCAAACCGCGCTCGTCTCCGAGTTTCTGCTCCGGGTGGAGGTCCGGGGCGAAGGGGGGGAGAAGCTCACCGGCCGCGCTCTGCTCCAGATCCCGAACATGGTCTTTCAGAACCTCGCCGAGCGGGGGATCGTGACCCTCGTGGCGACGCCGGCGCGCCGCTTTCCCGAGCAAGACGGCGACGGTGTGGTCCGGCAGGCCTTCCGCCTCTGGCATCACCGCGACGCGCCGGTGCGGATCGATACGGTCACGGCGGTGCGGCACTACGCGAAGGCTTCGGACAGCTCACCGCCCGAGGAGGTCTCGCTCGGGCTTGTCGAGATCCCACCGGGGCAGGGAGTCGATGTGGAGGTAAGGCTCGACGCGGTCGACGAACCGGACGTCTTCACGATCACGTACCTTCTCGAGGGGAAGACGGCGGAGGGGTACGCGGCGCGCGGGACGTTCTCGCTGATGAAGCCGCCGCCCGTGCCGACCAAGGGGTCGAGCACCCCGGTCACGGAGCCGGTCCTCCTCGCCAAGATCAAGCGGGCGCGGGAGCTCCTCGCGCAGGAGTTCGTCACCGACGAGGACATCTGGCGCCTGGAGCGAGAGGGGAAGATGGCAGATCTCGACGGCTCGCCGCCGCGCACGCCGGCGCCGTAGCCCGGTGAATACGCGAAGATCTCGCGAAGAACACGGTGACAGCGCGGGCAGCCGAGGCGACGCGATCCCTTCTCAGCTCTCCCCCTCGCCCCGCCGCAGATCCTCGAGCAGCGCCTCCACCACCCGTCCTTGTGCACCGCGCGCCGCTCCTCGCGCATCGCCGCGCCGAGCCACGTGACGCTGGCGGCCGGGCTCGGGTAGGATGGTGGACATGATGTCCACGATTCGCTCCACCGTACCCTCCTGCGCCACCATCGTCGCGCTCTTCATCCCATTTCTTCTCTGTCACTGTACCGAGCCAAGCTCGGATGGAGACAATGCCGGCAGCGCTGGTCAGGGGGGAGCGGCCTCCGGGGGAGGCGGCAGCAGCGCGACGGCCGGGAGCTCGAGCGGGGGAGGCGTATCCGTCGCAACGAGCTCGTCCTCTTCCACTTCGGAGGGTATGGGCGGCTCCGGGACGGGCGGAACGGGGGCGGGCGGAATGGGGGCGGGCGGAATGGGCGGCGCGCCGGCGTTCGAGCCCGGCTTCATCCTGGGCGCTGATATCTCCAGCGTCCAGGAGGCGGTCGATAACGGCGCGACGTACACGGACACGGATGGAAGCGAAAAAGGGATGCTCGAGCTGCTGAAGAACCATGGATTCAACTATATCCGGCTCCGGACGTTCGTGGACCCGAGCGCCTCCTATGGATATGCCTTCGGGACCGGCGGCGCTTGCGCGAAAGATGAGACCTATTGCGACAAGGACCACACGATCGAGCTCGGCAAGCAGATCAAGGCCGCAGGCATGGGGCTTCTGCTCGACCTCCATTATAGCGACACCTGGGCCGATCCTGGCAAACAGATCATCCCCGAGGCCTGGCGGAGCGCCCGGTCGATCGCCGAGATGACGGGCCTCTTGAAGGCCTACACGAAGGACGTCGTCGCCGGGCTCGTCAGCGCGGGCGCGCGCCCGGACATGGTGCAGGTCGGCAACGAGATCACGCCGGGCATGCTCATCCATGTGCCGTCCGCGAGCACAGACTGCTGGGGCAACAATTCGGTCGTCAATCCGGAAGGCCTCACCGGGCGAGCGACGAACCAGAACTGGGACAACCTGGCCGCCCTGCTCAAGGCAGGCATCGCCGGGGTCAAGGAGGTCGATGACACCATCAAGATCATGCTGCACGTCGAGAACACCGAGGACGTCAGCGGAGTCACGTGGTGGGTCAACAGCGCAAAGACGCGAGGCGTCGCCTTCGACGTCCTCGGGCTCTCCTGCTACACGGAATTTCAGGGCCAGCCTCAGGTATGGCAGAACACCTTCAATACCCTGGCCGAGACATTCCCGGATCTATCGTTCGCCATCGCGGAATACAATCCAGAGCGCACGAAGGCCAATCAGATCATGCGCGACCTGCCGGACGGCAGAGGGCTCGGGACGTTCTTCTGGGAGCCGACGCAGAGCGGTTCATGGGGCTCGTCCCTCTTCACGCAGCAGGGCGGCACGTACAGGGCCAACAGCGACGACTTCGCGGAGTTCGACGCCATCAAGGCGAGCTTCGGCCTGTAATGGAGCTCGCCGGCGACAGGCTCGGCGACGACCTCCGGTCGCTCTCGGCCAGCAACCGGCGCGCCCAGCCCACCACCGCCTCTGCGTGAGCGACAGCCTCGAAGGTCACGCGTGAACGGCCCCCGGGCGCCCCCGGGGGTCGTGATCCAGCGGCCAGCGCTGCCGCTCGTGCCCCCGCTACCGCGCCGGGGTGAGGGTCACCTTCAGCATCTGGTTCGACGCAGGATACAGATAGCCGTCATCGACGGGGCGCACCTGGTCCGTGGGATCGTCGGCGCCCATCTGCGGCCCGGCCTGGCGCGGCGCCTGGTCAGGGCCCACCCCGGGCCACTGGTTGGCCTCGGTGCCCGTGTCCCAGACCGAGACCTGGTCGGAGACATCGCCGCTCACCGGCTCACCGCTCGCGTCGAACAGCGCGATCCCCTCCTCGCTCGGCGCGAAGAACAGATCGTTCGATTGCCCCAGCATCGACGCGAAGCTCAGCCGCTCGCCGGGCCGCGCCGCCACCGTGAAGCTGAACTTCGCGCCGGGCAGCAGCGGCCCCGGCATCGAGGCGTCCACGGGCGTGTTGTAGACAAGCACCGACGAGACCCCGCTCTCGCCCCCGACCTCGGCCTCCAGCGACCCCGCGAGCGTGGTCGGGTTCCCGTCCTCGGCCAGCATTTCGAGGCCCTTGCCCCGGTCCGCCTCGCCCGACCTGAACAGGGGCGCTGCGGCCCCGTGCACCACCGCGACGCCCGGCGCCGCCGGCGAGGTCAGCCCCGCGCGGGGCATGGCCCCCTCGTGCAGCATCATCGGGTTCCCGTCCTCGGCCTGCGCCTCCAGCCCGTTGCCGGGGTTCGCCTGCCCGACCGTGAACAGCGGGCTTTCCATCGTGTGCACAACGAAGAGCCCCGGCGACAGCGGCACGGCGGCCGGCTCCCCGCCCTCGGGCATCAGCGTCCCCACCTCCGACATGTTGGTGATCCGGATCGTGAACTCATTGCCCGGCTCCGGCGTCACCGTCACCTGGATCACCTCCTCGACCGCCGGGTAGGTGTAGCCATCCTGGACCAGCCGCACCGTGCTGTCCGGGTCCGGAGCGCCCGTGTTCGCGCCGCCCTGCCGGGGCGCCTGGTTCGGCCCCGCGCCCGGCTCCTCGTTGGCCTCGCTGCCCGCGTCCCACAGCAGGATCTGGTCGGTCACGTCCCCGCTCACCGGGTTGCCCGCCTCGTCGTGGAGCGCGATCCCGGCGCCATCGGGCGCATAGAACAGGTCATTCGACTGCCCGAACATCGTCGTGAACGACAGCCTGTCGCCGGGCAGGGCGCCGACGCGGAACTCGAAGCTCTTCTCGGGGAAGAGCGGCCCGGGCACGCCCTCGCCCACGGGCGTGTTGAACACGCCGGCCACCCGGTAATCCCGCGCGGGGGTCACGTTCTCGAGGGTCACTTCGAAGCGCGTGGCCGCATCCCCGCCAGCGGCCCCGCCGGCGCCTCCCCCGCCCATGCCGCCGGCGCCGCTGGTATCGCCGCCTCCGCCATCGCTGCAAGCAGCGGCGAGGGTGAGGGACAAGGCCGACAGCGCGCGATTCCGAACCTTCATGACGATCCTCCAGAAGCGGTGAATGAGATGACGCGACCTGGATCGCCCTCGCCGCGGCAAGCCGCGTGGCAGCGATCGTTCCTTCAACACGCCCCGGAGACCGGAGCGGCCGCGGGCGCCCGCATGGCGCCCGCCTCGGCCTGCGATGGCCCGTGGCGCGTCGTTCGATGGTGCTACGCGGCCGGTGCAGGTCGGTTTCGCGCCCCTCTCACACGCCTGCACGATCGCGCTCGGGAGGAATTTTGCAACGCGTCAACGCGACGGGGTTCAGCGCTCGCTTTCTGCAGCGCGTCGTCAGGTGGCCACTCACGCCGGAGGATCGTGGCTCGACGCGCCGGCGCCCTTTACACTCGCCGCGACCGTCGCGCCATGGCGGGCGCGACCCCGACCAACACCTGACGGAGCTCCCCAGTGAACCACCCCCTCGCATTGACACCTGGCCGCGTGGCCGTGGTGACCGGCGCCGCCGGCGGCATCGGGCTCGCCGCCGCCGAGCGCTTCGCGCGCATGGGCCTGAAGGTCTGTCTCGCCGACCTCGACGGGCCGGCGCTGCACGAGGCCGCCGCGCGCGTCGCCGCCGTCGCGGCCGGCGGCGCGGCCGACGTGCGCGCGGCCCCGACCGACGTCGCCAGGCTCGAGGACGTGCAGCGCCTGAAGCAGGTCGCCTACGACGCGTTCGGCGAGGTGGCCGTCCTGATGAACAACGCCGGAGTCGGCAACGGCGCCGGACCGTGGAAGGACTACGAGCGCTGGCGCCGGCTGATCGAGGTCAATCTCTGGGGCGTGATCCACGGCGTGCACGCGTTCACGGAGGCGATGCTGGCGCAGGACACCCCTTGCGCCATCGTCAACACGGGCTCGAAGCAGGGCATCACCACCCCGCCGGGCGACGCGGCCTACAACGTCTCCAAGGCCGGCGTGAAGGTGCTGACCGAGCAGCTCGCTCACGAGCTGCGCAACGTCGCCGGCAGCAAGGTCACCGCCCACCTGCTCATCCCGGGGTACACGTTCACCGGCATGACCGCGCGAGGCCCGGAGAAGCCCGCCGAGGCGTGGACCGCCGATCAGGTGGTGGACAGGATGATCGCCGGCATGGGCCGCGGCGATTTCTACATCCTCTGTCCGGACAACGCGGTCACGCGCGAGATGGACGAGCGCCGCATCCAGTGGGCGGCCGACGACGTCATCCAGAACCGACCCGCGCTGTCGCGCTGGCACCCCGACCACGCGGACGCGTTCGCGGCGTTCATGGCGGGCAAGGCGAAGCCCTGAGGCGTCACCCCACAAAGTCGGCACACATCTCACAACAAACCCTGGATATGTAAGGGGAATCGCCGCGATGCCTGTCGACCTGGGCTCGCGCGCCGCAAGGCCTTGACAGGTCGGAACGGCTCACGCCTTACTGGCCGTTCCAGAGAGGTCATGCAGCCGCCCCGATCCCCTGCGCTCGTGCTCATCGCTGACGACAATCCACTCAACATCGAGGTGCTCTGCGGCGCGCTTGCGGGTGAGGGGCTGAATCTCGCCATGGCGGGTGACGGCGAGGAGGTGCTCGCGGTGGTCGGCCGCGAGGAGCCGGATCTGATCCTGCTCGACGCGCTCATGCCCGGCCTCGACGGCTTCGAGACCTGCAAGCGGTTGAAGGCCAACCCGGCGACGAGGGATATCCCTGTCGTGTTCATGACGGCGCTCGCCGATGAGCATTACAGGATCCAGGGCTTCAGCGTGGGCGCCGTGGACTACGTGATAAAGCCCTTCGAGAGAGGCGAGCTCCTGGCGCGCGTGCGGACCCAGCTCTCGCTCCGGAGCGCGACGCGGGCCATGAAGGAGCAGAACCTGCGGCTCTCGGAGGAGATCCGCGAGCGCGACGCCGCCGAGCGGGCCCTCGAGCGCCGCACGGCGCAGCTGTACGAGGCGAACGCGCAGCTCGCGCAGGAGCTCTCGCAGCGCGAGCAGTCCGAGGCCGCGAGGGCGGCGCTGCACGAGCAGATCATCGCCGCCCAGCGCGAGAGGCTGCGCGAGCTCTCGGCGCCGCTCATCCCGATCACCGACGGGATCCTGGTGATGCCCCTCGTCGGCACGATGGACGTCGAGCGCGCCAGGCAGGCGGTCGACACCGCGCTCCGCGGGGCGAGCGAGCGCGGCGCCGACTTCCTCATCTTCGACATCACCGGCGTGAACGTGGCCGACGAGACCGTGGCGAGCATGCTCGTGCAGGCGGCGAGGGGCCTCGGCTTGCTCGGCACGCGGGCGATCATCACGGGCATCCGCCCCGAGGTGGCGCAGGCGCTCGTGCGGCTCGCCCTCGGCCTCGGTCAGCTGGTGACCAAGGCCACCCTGCAGGCCGGCGTGGCGCACGCGCTCCGGGCGCGCGGGAGCGCGTTCGGCGCCCCCTGACGCCCCTCGAACCTCCGACGCGACGCCGACGAGGCGTCCTGCCCTCGATCAGCCGATGCCGAGAGCCGTGCAGGGCCACAGATTCGCCCGAGGAGACCAGAGACCATGATGCAGCTCGTGGATTATCTATGGGGCGAGACGCTCTATGAAGGCCTCGAGACCCGCGTCCAGCGCGCCGTCAAGAGGCCGTCGGGCGAGCGCGTGGTCGTCAAGCAGCCCGTCGCGATGACGCCGAGCTCGCGCACCGTCGGCCGGCTCCTGCACGAGCACCAGCTCCTGACCAGGCTCGCGGATGTACCCGGCGTGGCGCGCCCTCTGGCGCTCGAACAGCAGGGCGGCGGCGTGGCGCTGGTGCTGCACGACGCCGGCCTGCGCTCGCTCGACCGGGTGCTGGCCGAGCGCGGCCGGCTGCACGTCGAGGCTGCCCTGCGCCTGGCCCTGGGCGTGTGCCGCGTGCTCCAGGGCGTGCATGCGGCCGGCGTCATGCACAAGGACGTCAAGCCGCAGAACATCCTGGTCAATGAGACCTGGACCGAGGTCGTGCTCGTCGACTTCGGCATCGCCTCGGAGCTGGCCCAGGAGGCGACCGAGGCGAGCCTGCCCGACGCGCTGGAAGGGACCCTCGCCTACATCTCGCCGGAGCAAACCGGGCGCACGGCCCGCGGGCTGGACGCTCGCACGGATCTGTACTCGCTGGGCGTGCTGCTGTTCGAGGCGCTGGCGGGACGGCGGCCGTTTCTCGACAAGGACCCGCTCGCGCTGGTGCATGCGCACCTGGCCAAGGCGCCGCCCGCGCTCGACGAGCTGCGCCTCGCCGAAGGCGTGCCCAGCGCCGTGGCGCGGCTCGTCGAGCGCTGTCTCGAGAAGCACCCCGAGCAGCGCTATCAGACGGCCAAGGGCCTCGCCTCGGACCTCGAGCGGGCGCTCGCGGCGTGGACCGAGCGCGGCCACATCGAGCCATTTGCCCTGGGACAGAGGGACTTCTCGCCCAAGCTCTCGCTCCCGCAGACCCTGGTGAGCCGCGACGAGGAGAGCCGGGAGATCGCCGCGGCCTTCGAGCGCGCTGCGGGTGGGGCGGTCGAGGTGCTGCTGCTCGCAGGCCCATCGGGGGTGGGCAAGACGGCCCTTGTGCGCTCGGTCTACCGCGAGATCGCCAGGGCGGGCCGGGGGCTGCTCCTCGCGGGCAAGCACGATCAGCTCGGGCGCTCCGTCCCGTATGCCGCGCTCGCCCAGGCCTTCTCGGGCCTCTTGAACAACCTGACCGCCAGTCCCAGGCCCGTGTTCGAGTCGTGGCGCGCGCGCATCGACCGAGCGCTGGGCCCGAACGCGCGGGTGATCGCCGACCTGGTGCCGGAGCTGGAATGGCTGATGGGCGCGCTCGCGCCGGTGCCCGAGGTGCCGACGGAGATGGCGTACAACCGGCTCAAGCTGAGCTGGATCGACTTCGTGCGGGCCGTGACCGACGCGTCGCCGCCGCTGGTGCTGTTCCTCGACGACATGCAGTGGGTGGACCCCGCGTCGCTGGAGCTGCTCAAGGTGCTCTTGACGGACGTGGGGCGCAAGCACCTGCTCCTGATCGCAGCCTATCGGGACAACGAGGCGGAGCCGGGCCACCCGCTATGGACGCTCGTGGAGGCGGTGTCGGCGAGCGGCGTGACGACGCCGCGGCTGACCGTGGGGCCGCTCTCCGAGGCGTCGGTGGCGCAGTGGCTCACGCTCGCGCTGTCCGCCGAGCCCGAGCGGGTCAAACCGCTGGCCGGCGCGCTGCATCGCAAGACGCACGGCAATCCCTTCTTCCTGGGGCAGCTCCTGCTGGAGCTCCATCGTCAGAAGCGCGTGCGGCGCGATCTGGAAGACGGCGCGTGGCAATGGGATCAGGACGCGGTGGAGCGCGCGGCGGTCACCGACAACGTCGTGGATCTCGTGCTCCGCAAGGTGGTGGAGCTGCCCGCGAGCACGCAGGACGTCCTGGGACAGGCGGCGTGTGCGGGCCACAGCTTCTCGTTCGAGGAGCTGACGGTGCTCTCGGGCAAGGAGCCAGCCGAGGTCGGGGCCGTCCTGTGGCCCGCGGTGCTCGCGGGGCTGGTGCTCCCCAGCGATGGGCATTACCGAGAGGCGCAGGCGCTGGCGCAATCGCTGGCGCACCTGAGCCGCGATCTCGAGGCGCGCTACAGGTTTCTGCACGACCGCGTACAGCAGGCGTTCTACGAACGGATCCCGCCGGAGCAGCGAGCGAGGACCCACCTCGCGATCGGCCGGAGGCTCCGGGCGGTGTTCGAGCGCCAGGGGGGCTCGAACCAGAGGCAGCTGGAGATGGTGAGGCACCTGAACCTGGGGGCCGCGGCGCTCGAGAGCGAGGGGGAGCGCAAGGAGCTGGCGAAGCTGAACCTGCGAGGAGCGAGGGCAGCGAAGGCGAACGGCTCCTACAAGCTGCAAGCGACACTGGTGGAGCAAGCGCAGCGGCTCCTGGGAGAGCGCGCGTGGGAGGACGAGCCGCAGCTGTCGGTGGAGATGGCGCTCGAGCGCATCGAGGCGGACTACATGCTGCGCGCGTTCGACGAGGTGCACTGTGGAGCGCAGGCGCTGCTCGAGCGGCCGCTGCCCGCGCTGCCGAGGCTCGCGGCGCAGGAGCTGCGCGTGCGCGCGTTTCGCGCCGCCGGGCAGCTCCGAGAAGGAGAGCGCCTCGGGCTCCTGGCGCTCGCGGAGCAGGGCATCCACTACCCCGAGAGCAACGAGGCGTGCATCGCTCAGATAAAGCAGCTGCTCGGGGAGTGCAATGCATGGCTCGACCAGCACCCCGAGGGCTTCACCAGGATGCCCGCCGATCCCTCCCCCGAGCATTCGCTCTGCGATGCTCTCGAGGCCGCCATGGGGCTGTGCGCCGTGATCGGCACTCGCCCCGCCACCTTTGCCCTCGCGGCGGTGCGCAACACGCACCAGGCGATGAAGCGGGGGGCGCTGACGTCCGCGGCGCCGTTCTTCATCGGGATACTCGCCCACGCGCCATCGGCCTTCCTCGGAGATTACCGCGGAAGCGTGCGCTGGACGCGGGAGGGAGAGCAGGCGGCGATACGCCTCGCCTCGCCCTTTTTCCCGGAGTGCTCCTTCATTCGAGGGCTGTATGTGCCCCACGAGTCTCCCGTGGAGCAGAGCCGGGCCTGCTATCAAGCCGCGCTGCGCGCGGCGACCGTCTCCGGCTCCTTCGTGGGCACCAGCTACGGCCTGCTCGGCGAGCTCTATTACGTGGATCTGTGGGGAGGACGCCCGCTCGACCAGGTGGCGAAGCGGGAGGAGACGCAGCGAGACCTGATGGCGCGGGCCGGCGATGCCCACGGACGGCAATTCTTCGCGCTGGTCGCAGACTACGCCGCCTTTCTCCGCGCCGCGACGCGTCCCAGGCCCACCCCCGAGCAGGACTGGCTCACCGAGAGCTCGCGCTCTTTCCTCGCGAGGGGCAATGGGCTCGTGGCCGAGCTGGCGCGCATCCTGGAGGTGCACCTGTTCCTTTCGTTCGGCGAGCACACGCGGGCCCTCGAGCACGCCGAGGAAGCCGAGCGCTTCCGTCCTGCCGTCTACGGGACTCCCTCCGTGACGGACATCCCGCTCTGGCGGGGGCTCGCCGCCGCGAAGTGCTGCGTGTCCACGCGCCCGCAAGCGGATACACGCCCGCAAGCGGATACGCGCCCGCAAGCGGATACGCGCCCGCAAGCGGATACACGCCCGCAAGCGGAGCGCGCACGGCTCCTGGCCACGCTGGACCACGCCATCGAGCGCTTTCGCACCTTCACCGAGGGGTGCGCGGAGAACTTCGGCCACAAGCTGCGGCTGCTCGAGGCCGAGCGCGCCCGCCTCGACGGCCGCACCGACGACGCGCTCTCGGCCTACGACGACGCCATCGAGCAGGCCCACGCGCAGGGCTTCCTGCACATCGAGGCCCTCGCCGCCCAGCTCTGCGCCGACTTCCATCTCTCGGCGAACCGCGAGCGCCTCGCGGCCCACTACCTGCGCCAGGCCTGCGACGCCTATGCCCGCTGGGGCGCGCTCGCCCTGGTCGCCCACCTCCACGAGCAGCATCCGACCTTGCTCCCGGGCCCCGCGGCGGCCCTCGCCGCCGAGCGCGCCCCCACGACGGCCTCCATCAACACGACCGACACGACCGGCAACGCGGCGCTCGACGTCGCCACCACCGTCCGCGTCACCCAGGCCCTGTCGAGCGAGCTCGTCCTCGGCGCCCTCATCGGCCGCATCCTGCGCCTGCTCGCCGAGAACGCCGGCGCCGAGCGCGCCGTGCTCGCCCTGGTCCAGGGCGGCGCGCTGCGCGTCGAGGCCGAGCTCGCCCTCGATCCCGAGCGCCTCGCGCTCGACTTGAACGAGCCCATCGGCGCCTCCGCCCGGCTCCCCAGCTCGGTTGTGCAGTACGTCGAGCGCAGCAAGGTGCCGGTGGTGCTCGGCCAGGCCGTCACCGACCCTCGCTTCGACACCGATCCTTATCTGCGATCCCGGAGGCCGCCCTCGTTGCTCGCCGTCCCCCTGGTCCACCAGGGGCGTCTCTCGGGCGTGATGTACCTCGAGCATGCGCACGCGGTCGACGCGTTCCCCCAGGCGCGGATCGAGCTCTGCGCGCTGCTGGCCTCCCAGGCCGCCACCGCCGTCGAGAACGCCACCCTCTACGCCGAGGTGCGGAGCAAGACCGAGGCGCTCCAGGCGGCCAACGCGCACCTCGAGCAAGAGGTCGAAGAGCGCACCCGAGAGCTGCGGGCCGCCAAGGAAGCGGCGGACGCCGCCAACCAGGCCAAGAGCACCTTCCTGGCCCACATGAGCCATGAGCTGCGCACCCCGCTCAATGGCATCCTCGGCTATGCCCAGATCCTCGAGCATTCGACCTCGCTCTCGCCGGCGGAGAGGAGCGGAGTCCAGACCATCCGCCGCTCGGGCGAGCACCTGTTGACGCTGATCAACGATGTCCTCGACCTGGCCAAGATCGAGGCCGGCAGGATGGATCTGACCCCGAGGGAGGTCCAGTTCCCCGCGCTCCTCGGCACCGTGACCGATCTCTGCCGCGTGCGGGCCGAGTCCAAGGGGCTCGCGTTCTCCTCGCGGGTCTCCGGGCCGCCGCTCTCCCACGTCCACGCCGACGACAAGCGCCTGCTCCAGGTGCTGCTCAACCTGCTGAGCAACGCCATCAAGTTCACCGAGCGCGGCCGCGTCAGCCTCCAGGTCGATGTGCTGGAGGGGAGCGGGCCCGAGCGCACCGTGCGCTTTCGAGTCGAGGACAGCGGTCCGGGCATCGCGCCAGAGCACCTGTTGCGCATCTTCGAGCCGTTCGAGCAGGTCGGCAGCGAGGTGGCCCGCGCCGAGGGGACGGGGCTCGGCCTGACCATCACCCGACAGATCGTCGAGCGGATGGGCGGCCGCATCGAGGTGCAAAGCCGGCTCGGCGAGGGCAGCGTCTTCACGGTGACGCTGCGCCTGACCGAGGCGCGACCTCCCGCGAGCGCCGCGGGCGCGGCGCTCGGGTGGGAGCAGATCACCGGCTATGAAGGCGAGCGGCGTCGCGTGCTCGTGGTGGACGACCACGCCGACAACCGCGCCGTGCTGCGCGATCTGCTGGTGCCGCGCGGCTTTCTGGTCCTGGAGGCGGAGGGCGGCGAGGCGGCGCTGGAGCTCGCGGCCGAGCACACGCCGGCCCTGGTCGTGATGGATCTGGCGATGCCGGGAATGGACGGCTACGAGGTCACCCGGCGCCTGCGACAGCTCCCCGCGCTCGCGCGGACCGTCGTCCTCGCCTCATCGGCGAGCGTCGCCGGGGGCGAGCTCGAGCGAAGCCGGGAGGCCGGGTGCGACGATCTTCTTCCCAAGCCAGTCGAGGCGGGGGCGCTGCTCGATCGGATGGAGCGCTCGCTGGGGCTCTCCTGGATCCGCGAGGAGCGGCGGGGACCGCTCCCCTCGCCGGCCGCCCTCACCGAGCCCGAGCTCGCCGCGCTGCCCCGTCCGCAGCCCGACGATCTGGCGCGGCTCCTGGATCTGTCGAGCCGAGGGAGGGTCCTCGAGTTGATCGAGGAAGCGAAACGGTTGCAAGAAAAGGACGAGCAGCTGAGACCGTGGCTGGCGCGGCTCTCCGCGCTGGCGAAGAGCTTTCAGTTCAAGGCGGTTCGCGCGCTGCTCGTCGACAGCCGCCGAGAGCCACCGATCTGAAAACAGCGCGCGGCGCGCCCGTCGGTGCCGCACGGTCGACTCGACCCCGACCTGTCGGGTCGGTATAGTCGCGGCATGGTCCGTCGCGCCGCGCCCCTCGCACTCGACACCAGCCCCACCTTGCGAACCTGGAAAGTCGAGGATCTCATCAAAAAGATCGTCGAGGGACGGCTCACAACACCGTTTTTTCAGCGGCCGCTCAAATGGGACGACGCCGATCGGGTCGCGCTGTTCGACAGTATTCGACGGGGTTTTCCCATCGGTACGCTCCTCTTGCGCCAGCGCCCCGCCGACGGCAAATCTGCGCGCCTCGGTTCGCTGGAGCTGTCGGCGCCTCAGGACGGCAACGTCTTCGAGATCGTGGATGGGCAGCAGCGGGTACATACCCTGGCGGCCGCCGCGCTGTTGCCGAACGACGGCGAGCTGCGGCCGATCTATTATGATCTGGAGACGTTCACCTTCGGCGTCGTCCCGAGGAGCCGGAGGAAGCTCCCGGATCACTGGTTGATGGTGGCCACCGCAATCGACGTGACCAAGCTCGTGGAGTGGCTCGTAAACGTCGGCCTCCCCAAGAAGCAGCGCAGCGAGGCCATCGCCGTTGGAAAGCGCCTGCGAGAGTACGACGTCCCGAGCTATATTCTCGAGACGGATGACGTCGCGATCGCCCGCGAGGTCTTCCGCCGCACGAACCAGAGAGGACGCGATCTCACGGAGAGCGAGGTCTTCGATGCCTTCTTCGCCACGCGCGGGGCGCAGGGCCAGCTCAGCCTGGCCGGCGTCGGACGCGCGATTGCCAAGACGGGCTTCGGGGCGATCGACGTCGAGACCATTCGGCGCTCCGTGCTCACCATCCTGGGCAAAGATCCGCTCCGCGCCACGGCCACCGATCTTGACAAGAATGACGTGAAGAGGGTGCTCCCACAGGCTCGCGCAGCGCTGGAGCGCGCGGTCGAAATGATGCGAGGAGCGGGCTTTATGCATGTCCGCATCGTACCTTACACTCTGACATTCGTGATGCTTGCCGCCTTCTTTCACAGGTTTCCCGAGGTGCAGCCACGGACACGCACCCTCCTTCGGCGCTGGATCTGGCGCGGCGCCCTCAACGCCCAGCATCGCGGCGAACGGTCGCCGCTCCGCGCCGCGCTGCGGGCTATCCGGGACCTCGCCGAGAGCGAGGCGGCGGCGGAGCTGGCGCGGCAGGCCGCCGAGGCAAAGCCTATCGTCTGGGGCGACGGTGTTCGCAATCCGGCCCGGCTCGACTATGCCGCCCCGCGCATTCTCTGTGCCGCCATGGCGCGCCTCGATCCTGTCGACGTTCGGGACGGGACCCCGCTCGACGTGAGTCGCCTCTTCCGCGACGAAGAAGAGCCTTTCGCGGTCCTCGCCCCGGACGTGAAAGGTCCGCTCGGCCAGAGCCTGGCCAACCGGCTGTTGCATCCGCCCGTCGAAGCCGGCGAGCTCCTCGCCGCACTGGCCGTGCTTCCAGCGAACGCGTGGGAGAGCCACGCGATCGACGCCTCGATCCTCGACGCCCTCGCGCGCGGCCACAACGACGAAGCGCTCGAACGGCGTGCGAAGCTGCTCGCGGAGAAGCTCGGGGCCGTGCTCGATGCGCGGGCCGAATGGAAGCAGAATGATCGGCCTTCGATCGATGCGCTCCTCGAGGGAGCGGCTGAATGAACACGGTTCTCGATGTCCATCTCGGCCCTATCGCCGTGGGGACGATCGAGCTGTCCTCGTCGGGGGAGCGGATCTTCCGCTTCTCCGGTGCCTACCTCGACTTGCCGACTTTCGAGAGCGTCGCTGCGCTGCTGCACGCGGTTGACCCGGGTTGCTCGCGCGAGTTCATCCGTCGCCTCGTGTTCATGATCTTGAGTGGAACCGAGGACGCTCACCTCAAGAACTGGGCGCTCCTGTATGACGACGAGGGCGTGCGCGCCCGCCTCTCGCCCGCCTATGACCTGCTCTGCACCATCGCCTACCAGGGCAATTCGTCACCGCGGCTCGCGCTGCGAATCGCTGGACAGCATGACGCTCGCCAGCTCACGGGCCAGAGCTTCGCCGCCATCGCGGAGAAGCTTGGTGAACGCTTCGACACCGTCCTTGCATGGATCGTCGAGGACGTGGAGCGCATGCGTGCTTGCTACGCGAGCGATAGCGCGCACTGGCCGTTGCCGTTGGTCGCGCGCGAAGCCCTGGACAGGCACCTCGATAGCCTCCCGCTCGCGTCGGGACGCGCCCGCTGACGCGCGCTCGCCAAATAGCCGATCCTGAACCGTCAACGAGCGCGCTGGGCACCGGCCGCAGGCTCGCGGGAGCGCGCGGGCACGGGGAAAGGGCCTCCAGGCTGGGGCACGCCGCTGCTCTCGGGGAAAGCGCAATGATTCTGAGTCGATGCTCGGCTCACGGCGCATTTCTTGGTACCCCGCTGCGCGTTCGGATAGCTTGCCAGGGGCCGCCGAATGTTTTCAAACGCCACGCCCTGCGCCGCTCTGGCGGTTCCCCTGCACGATGAGCGGGGCGTCGACGTCGTTGTTCTCCTGGTCAAGGCCACCTATGGCAAGCGCGGCCCCGGGCTCGCGCTCCTGGACGAGCAGGCTCCCGTTCGATTGAGCGACGTCCCCACCGACGAGGGCGCTGTCCGCGAGGGGCGCGAGTCGAGCATTCGTTATCCCGGCGACGTCTCGTGCGAGAAGCCGGGGGCCGACGTCGTGATCGTCGGCAGCGCGGTCTCCACGAGGGCCGTCACGAGTCTCGACGTCGCCGTGCGCGCGCCGGGGCGGTCGATGTCGCTCACCGTGCACGGCGAGCGGGTCTTCTACGAGAGCGGCCTCGGCATCAAGATCTCCCCGGCCGCGCGGTTCGAGCGCGCCGCGATCACCTACGAGCGCGCCTATGGCGGCAAGTCGAAGGACGGCACCGTCGTGGACTGGCACAACCCCGTGGGGCGCGGCGTCCATAAGTCGGCCTCGGAGCTCGACGGGGCTCCGGCCCCGTGCATCGAGGATCCCGCTTACCCGATCACGGACACCGACCCGACGGCGCCCGCCGGATTCGGCGCCATCCCGATGTGGTGGCTGCCGCGACGGGCGCTGTCCGGCACGATGGACGCGGCCTGGCAGCGCGAGCGGATGCCGCTGCCGCCGCTCGATTTCGACAGGCGATTCCATCACGTCGCCCACCCCGGTTTGCAGCTGGATCGGCCGCTCGCGGCGGGCGACGTCATCGCCACGCACGGGCTGTGTCCCGAGGGATTGTTCGACGTCACCATCCCCGATCTCCCGCTCGTCGCGCACCTCCGCCGGACGATGGGGCCGCCTGTGTCCCTGAAGCTCGTGCTCGACACGGCCATTCTCGAGCCCGACGCGGCGCGCGTCGAGCTCACGTACCGGCGCGTCGTCCCCCTCGGCCGGGGGGACACGCTGCTCCGGGAGGCGCGGCTCGATGTCGACGCGTGACGCCCTGCTGCGCGCCCTGCCCGCCGACAGCCGGCTCCCCGAGGCGCTCCGCGCGCCCATCGAGGGGGTCTCGCTCGGGCACTACCTCATCGTGGAGGCGGCGCGGCTCGACGGCCTCCCCGTGCCCGCCGTGCTGGCGTGGCTCGACGTCCCGCAACGCGCGTTCGCCCGCGCCGAGGAGCTCTGGAGCGAGCGCGTGTCCGACGCGCTCGCGTGCGACGACGAGCGCTTCGACGCGCTGTACGAGGACGCGCTCGGCTGGGCGCTCTCGCTCTGGGCGCGGCCCGTCGATCCGCTCGACCGCGACATCGGCGCCTGGATGACGTTCCAGCGCCACGCGCTCGATGCCATCGACCCGGGCGAGCTCGCCCGCCGCGCCGGGCTCACCCCGGGCGACGAGCTGCGCCTCGCGCGCCTCTGGCGTGCGCGCCTGGCCGATCCCGAGGTCCTCGCCCTGGCCGAGGCGGCGATGTCCGGCCCGCTCGCGCCCCTGCCCGCGGTCGCCGTGTCCCCCTTCGTCTTTCCGCCGGCGCCGGTGCCGGTAGAAGAGCGCCCGTGATCAACCAGGCAGAGCTCCAGCTCGAAGGGCTCGACGGCGCCGAGATCGTCCGGGTCAGCGGGCGTGAGGCCATGAACGAGCTCGGCGCGTTCGTTGTCGAGGCGCTGCTCCCCGACCCGCACCTCGACACGGCGGCGCTCGTCGACAGGGACGCGGTCCTCGGGCTGGCCGACGCGAGCGGCTTCACGACGACATTCCACCTCGTCGCGCTCGAGGTGTCCCACGAGGGCCATTCGCGGGGCAAGGACCGCTATCGCATCACGCTCGGGCCGCCCGCCGAGCGGCTCGCCCTGCGCGTGGGCCACGCCATCTTCCAGGACAGGACCACCCAGGAGATCGTGGCCGAGCTCCTGCTCCGCGCGGGCTTCCCCGCCTCGCAGGTGAAGTGGCGCCTCGCCGGGCAGTACGCGAAGCGCGACTACACGGTGCAATACGGAGAGAGCGAGTGGGCGTTCATCGCGCGCCTGCTCGCCGACGAGGGGATCAACGCCTGGTTCGATCGCGACGACGACACGCCGCTCCTCGTCTTCGGGGATCACCCGAGCTCCCATGAAGGGATCGAGGGGCCGAGCCCCGTCGTGCCCTTCGAGGACGCGAGCGGCAGGACCACGATGGCGCTGGCGTTCCACGCGCTGCGGCGGAGCTGGTCGATCGTCTCGACCCGGGCGAGCCTGCGCGACATCAACGTGCAGAACCCCGATGTCCCCGTGGACGGCGACGCGGGCGAAGGCGCGCTGGAGGTCTTCGAGTACCCATCGGGCCTCGTGAACCCGAAGGCGGCGGCCGCGCGGGCCCAGGTCCGCCTCGAGCAGCTCCGCCGCCATCGCTCGACGCTCGTGGGCGAGAGCGGCACCGCGCGCCTCCGCGCCGGGCGGGTCGTGCAGATCACCGGCGCCGCGGACGCGTGCTTCTCGGGCCGGTTCCTGATCACCGCCGTGGAGCACGAGCTCGTTCAGGCCTCGCGGGAGCAGCCCCGCGGCGCGCCGTACAGGAGCCGCGCCACCCTCGTCCCCTTCGCCCCGGAGGCCCCGTATCGGCCCGAGATCCCGCGCTCGCGCCCCGTCGTGTCGGGGATCGAGAGCGCGATCGTCACCGGCCCCGCGGGGGACGAGATCCACGTCGACGACCTCGGCCGGATCAAGGTGCGCTTCTTCTGGGACCGCTCGGGCGTCGGCGACGACAAGAGCTCGCGCTGGGTCCGGACGCTGCAGATGAACCTGACGGCGCCGCAGATGTTGCCCCGCGTTGGCTGGGAGGTCCCCGTGGTGTACGAGAACGGCGACCCCGATCGGCCGTTCGTCCTCGGGCGCATCTACAACGGCGGGGCCGCCCCGCCCTACGCGCTGCCCGACCGGTGCGCGACGAGCACGCTGCAATCGGCCACCTCGCCGGGCGGCGGGACGACGAACGAGATCCGGATGGGCGACGACGGCGGGAGCGAGCAGACCTTCGTTCATGCGACGAAGGATCAGACGGTATCGGTCGGCGGCTCGCATTCGATCGAGGTCGGGGCGAACCGGCTGGATACCGTCCAGAAAGGGCAGCAGCTCCTCGTCGACGGCGGGCAGACGACGACGATCGGGGGCAATCAATCGATCATCGTGGGCGCGGACGGGAACCTCGTCGTCAAGGGGGCGCGCTCGGAGAGCATCGGCGGCAACGAGACCCTCGGCGTGACTGGCACCTACAAGACGGCCGTGGACGGCGCGATCGTCGAGCAGATAGGCGCCCTCTACAGCCTGCGCTGCAACGAGTACAACACGAAGGTCCAGGGGGCCTTCACGCAGGTCATCGGCGCGGCGCTCTCCACGACCGCGGGGCTCGGGAGCAACCAGTCGGTGGCGGGCGCGCGGACCGAGCTCGTGAGCGGCGTCCGCAGCTTCACGGCCGCCCTCGCCTACGCCGACGGGACCACGGGTCGAAAGAGCATCACCGCCGGGGCCGCGAACGAGACCGCGAACGCCAAGGTGGCCTTCAACGCGGGCGCCCGGGCGACCCTCCAGGCGGGCGGTGTCCTGTCGATCGAGGCCGGGGGCAAGCTCGTGTTCGAGGCGGGCACGATCTCGGTCAAGGCGGCGACGCTCACGGCGAACGGGGGGAGCACGATGAAGCTCGCGGGAGCGCTGAAGTCGTCGTCCACGGTCAAGCTCGACGCGCCGTCGGTCAAGAAGAACGACAAGGTCAAGGTGGGGCCGTGAGGGCCGCGTTCGAGCTGACCGTCGAGGGCGCCCCGCCGCTCGCGGTCCAGTCGTTCGACGCCTTCGAGCGCACCCACGTCGGCGGCAGCGTGCGTGTCCTCGCGCGCGTCGCTCCCGGGCGGGACGAGGCGCTCGTCCCCGACGAGCTGCTCGGCAAGAAGGCGACGCTCGAGATCACGCCGAAGGACGCGCTGCGCGACGTGGCGCGGCGGTTCCACGGGGTCGTCGATGCCATCGAGGCCTCGGGGGTCGGCGCGCTCTTGACGATCGTCCCGCGCCTCATGCCGCTCGAGGACGGGTCGGATCACCGCATCTTCCTGGAGAAGGACGCGGTGACCCTCGCCGAGGAGCTGCTGCTCGAGGCGGGCCTCACCCTCGACATCCGCGTGCCGGCCCGGCCGGAGCCACGGATCCAGTGCGTCCAGGCGTTCGAGTCGGTGCTCGCGTTCGTGCGGCGGATCCTCGCCGAAGAGGGGATATCGCTCTGGGTCGAGCACCAGGAGTCCGAGGACGTCGTGGTGCTCGGTCAGGACACGTCGGCCTGCCACGATCTCCCGGGCGGGGCGCGCCTCCGGGTGGTGCAGGACGGCGGGATGACGACCGGCGAGGTGGTCACCGAGGTGCGGTTGATCCATCGGGTGACGCACGACGGGGTGGCGGTCTCCGATTACGATCCTGACCGACCCACCGTCGATCAGGCGGCGTCGGTGGGCGAGCAGCGCTTTCAGCGGTTCGCGTACCCTGGGCGCCATCGGTCGCCCGAGGCGGGCGCTGCGCGGGCGCAGCTCCTCCTGGAGGAGGAGCAGACCGAGGGCGTGCTCCTCCGGGCGCGCACGACCTGCCGGCACGTCGCGGTGGGGTTCATCGTGGAGCTCGAGGACGCGCCGCGGGACGACGAGAACGGGCGGTTCCGGATCCTGGAGGTGCGGCATCGGGGCAGCGATTTCGCCGCGAATGGCCCGGGCGATCTGCGCTACGAGGCCGAGTTCATGGCGGTCCCCGCGGCGCGGCCCGTGCGGCCGAGGCGACAGCCGGCGAAGGGGCTGGGCGGGCTGCAGACGATGACGATCATGGGGCCGCCGGGCGCCGAGATGCACACCGACGCGCAGGGGCGGGTCAAGGCGCGCTTCCGCTGGGATCGCCTCTCGCCGGAGGACGACACGGCGAGCGCGTGGATCCGGCCGGTGCAGCCGCCGCTGAGCGGCGGGTTCTTCCTGCCGCGGGCCGGCTGGGAGGTGCTCGTCGGGTTCATGAACGATCCTGCGCCGACGGGGGATACCCCGCTGGAGCTCGGGCGCCTCGACAACGGGCAAGCGCCCCCGGCCGAGAGCCTGCCGGGCCAGAAGGTGCGGTCCAACTGGGGGACGCAGAGCACCGGGGGGAGCGGCAAGCAGAACCAGATCCGGTTCGACGACGCCGCGGGCAACGAGGGAATGCACCTCGCCGCGTCGAAGGACGCGACCGAGAGGACCGAGAACGACAAGGTCGTCCGCGTCACGGCGGACGAGGAGAACATCGTCGGGGGCAACCACACGAGCACGGTGACGCTGCAGCAGGTGACGGCGGTCACGTCCGGACAGACGTACTCGGTGGGCGGCAATCGCGACGTGACGACCACGGGCGTGCTCGGGATCTTCGCCGCGAGCGAGAGCGTCAGCGTGGGCGCCACGCGGAAGCTGACGGTGGGGGGCGACTACGAGATGAAGGCGGCGACGCTGAGCCGCATCGTCGGGGCCGCGGAGAACGTCGTCGCGATCCAGAGCACGAACCGGCATGTGACCGGCGCCTCGACCGTCGCCGTGGGCGGCACGTGGGCCGAGATAGGCGGCCTCACGGCGTCGATGGGCGTGCTCGGCGCCAGCACGCTGACCGCCGGCGGCCCCCTCACCGTGAGCGCGAAGAACGTGTCGATCAACGCGTCGGTGCTCTCGGAGAGCTACGCCGGGATGTACCGGGCGCACGCCGGGGCGGATTTCACGGTCGGGGCACCTGTCATCAAGCTCAAGGCGGGCGGGGCCATCCGGGCCAAGGGCGCCGACGTGTCGTTCAAGGCGAAGACGAGGATCGTGCTCAAGGCGGGCGGCGTCACGGTCACGATCACGCCGGCGTCGATCACGGTGAAGGGGAAGCTCAAGGGCGACTCGACGAGCGTCGTGACGACGAAGGAGGAGGTCAAATGAGCTCTGCGAGGACGATGAAGCGGGCCGGCAAGGTGGTGAATCTCGGCCACCGCACGGAGACAGCGCCGCCGCTGGGAGGCGGCGCCCATTTCGCGAAGCTGCTGAGGAAGCTCGCCGAAGGGCGGTACGAGGCCTCGCTCTTCGGCGGCGAGCCCATCGAGGTGGGCGTCCTGCCCGACGTGGATCTCGAGCTCGCCGACAGGTGCCTCGCCGAGCAGGGCATCGTCCTCGTGGGCATGGCCGGCGGCGACGCGGTGATCTTCGGCGCGCTCCAGACGAGGGAGCGCACGGCGGAGGAGGTCGTCGTGGAGGCGCCGCGGCGGCTTGTGCTCCGGGCAGGCAAATCGAGGCTGGAGCTGTCGGCCGACGGCCGCGTGAAGCTGTCGGCCGACGCCGTGACGGTGGACGCTCCGCGCGAGGTGCGGCTGGCGAGCGCGCACGTCGAGATCCCCTAGATGAGCCCGCCGGAGCGACCATGAGCAGCGTCGGCAAGAAGGAGATCGCCACAAAGAAGAGCGGCCACGGCGCGGTCGCCCCGGGCGCGATCAGCCCGGTCAGCCCGCCGGCGCCCCCCGTCCCGACGCCCTTCGTGTACACGGCGCGCACCGCCAACAAGAGCGGGACCGAGCACAACTCAAGCTACTGGATCTGGGACACGCAGGCGCTTGTCGAGGGCAGCCAGATGGACGTCGACCCGCCCGCGAACGCGCCGTCGAAGACCGCCGGCGGCGACCTCGTGACGCACGCCGACACGAAGATCGCCGTCATGCGGACCGGCTCGATGGTCGTGAAGGCGGCCGGCAAGAACGTGTGCGGCACGGGCGATCTCGTGAACATGAACGTCCTGACCGCCCAGCAGCAGATCGCCCAGATGGTCGTTCCCCTGCTGAACAAGGTCGATTTTGCGCGGGCGTCGAAGTCGACCGCGAAGGCGCACGCGGTCAACGAGGAGTACTATCGAGCGTTCCACCCGGAGCGCGCGAACCAGACGAACGTCGGCGATCCGATCGACGTCGGCACCGGCTTCGTCGTCGACGACGGCGCCGACCTGACCTTGCCGGGCCCGATCGAGCTCGTATGGCGGCGGACGTACTCGTCCGGCTATCCCAAGCGGCGGACGGCGCTCGGCAAGGGCGGCTGGGTGCACTCCTTCGAGCAGTGGGTGCAGCCGGGCGAGCAGGTGATCCGGCTCCACGACGCCGAGGGGCTGCCGGTCGACTTCGCGGTCCCCGCGCCGGACGAGGCCAGCTTTCACCGCGGCCGGCGGCTCGAGCTCCGCGCGGCCGGCAAGCGCTACCTGATCCGGAGCCTGGACGACCGGCTCGTCCGCGAGTTCAGCGCGCTGCCGGACGGCCGCTTCGCGCTGGTCTCGATCACCGACCCGTACGGCCACAGGATCGAGCTCGAGTACCGCGGGAGCGTGCTCGCGCGCATGACCGACAGCTGCGGTCGCGACGTCCGCGTGATGAGCGACGAGCGAGACCGGGTGGTCCGGGTCGAGGTCTGGGCGCGCGCCCCGGGGAGCGAGGAGGCGCCCGCGCTGCAGACCTGGTTCGATTACGACTATCACGTCGAGGGCACGCTCGCGTCGCACACAAATGCGCTCTCGCACATCAAGCGATGGGAATACGACGGCCTGCACCGGATGGTGAAGACGACCGCGCGCAACGGCATCTCGTTCCAGTACGAGTACGACGAGGAGACAGGCCGGTGCGTGCGGACCTGGGGCGACGGGGGCTTGCACGACGTCCGCCTGACGACCGACGACGACACGGGCGAGGTGCGGACCCACGGCACGAGCCGCGCGCGGCGATATCACGTGAAGGACGGCATCGTGGTGCGCGAGGAGACGTTCGACGGCGGCTGGGCGTCGGAGCGCGGGCGCGACGAGGACGGACTCCTGATCCGCCGGGGCAACGCCGCCGGCGAGGCGATGACGTACGAGCACGACACGCGCGGGAACCTTGTGAAGGAGACCGACCCCGCGGGCAACGTCACCGCGTGGGAGATCGAGGGCGACGCGCCGGTGCGGCGGGTCGACGCGGCGGGCCTGGAGACGCGCTACGGGTACGACGACCGCGGCGCGCTTGTGAGCGTCACGCTCCCGACCGGCGCGTCTTTCAGCCTGGCGCGCGACACGGACGGGCGCGTCGCCGGCGCCTTTGGCCCGAACGGCACGCTCGCGACGTTCACCTACGACGAGCACGGGAACGTCGCGTCCGAGACCTCGGGGCGCGGCGAGACGACCTGGTTCCACCACGACGCGCTCGGCAGGCCCGTGGCGCGGGTCGAGGCGTCGGGCCAGGTCACGCACACCGAGCGCGATCGGCTCGGCCAGGTGCTGGCCAGGGTGCGGGCCGACGGGACGCGCCTGGCGGTGACGTATGATCCGGTGGGAAACGTCACGAGCACGACCGACGCGGCCGGCAGGACCACCCGCTTCGAGTACAGCGGAACAGGGCACCTGGCGAAGATCGTCCCGCCGGACGGGCAGGTGGTCGCCCTCCTGCATGACGCCGACGAGCGCCCGGTCGAGATCATCAACGCGCTGCTCGAGCGCTATCGCCTGGAGTACGACCGCGCCGATCGCGTTGTGTCGGAGCGGACCTTCGATGGCCGGCTGATCACGTACCGCCACGATCGCGGGGGGCGGGTCACCCGGATCGACTATCCCGACGGCGAGTGGCGGGAATTCGGCTACGACAAGCTCGGAAATGTCGTGGAGGACCGCGGGCCCGACGTGCAGATCACGTTCGAGCGGGACGCGCTCGGGCGGATCGTGCGCGCGGTCTGCGCCGACGCGACGGCGAAGGTGGTGACGGAGCTCGAGCGGGACAGGCTGGGACAGGTCATCGCCGAGCACCAGGACGGGCGCACCGTCCGGTATGAGTACGACGCCTGCGGCCGGCGCACGGCGCGCGTCGCGCCGGGAGGCGAGCGGACGGAGTACCGCTATGACGACGACGATCTGCTCGTGGGGATCACGCACGAGGGACGAGCGATATCCATTGAGCGCGACGGGGAGGGCCAGGAGCGGCGCCGCGACTTCGGCGCATGGCGGATCGATCAGGACCGCGACGTCCTGGGGCGGCTCGTGCAGCAGCAGGTGATCTCCACGGGGGCGGCGGGCGCCGCACGGCTGGCCGTGAGGCGGCGGTATGATTACGACACGGCAGGCCGCCTGACGTCGGTGAGCGACGGGCCTGACGGCCAGGGCGGCGCCACAACGACGTACCGCTACGATCGCGCGGATCAGCTGCTGGAGGCGGCGAGCGGCAAGCGCCGGGAGGCGTTCGCGTACGACCCCACGGGCTCGCTCGTCGGCGCGGTGCGCGGCGCTGGATCACCGGATCTCGCGCAACGCTGGTCGCTCGGCCCGGGGAACGTGCTGAGAGCGGCGGGCGGCGCGCGCTATCTTCACGACGGTCGCGGCCGGCGTATCCAGCGCATCGAGAAAGACGGGGCCGGTGGCGGCGGCGAGAGGGTGACGCTCTACGGGTGGGACACAAAGGATCGGCTCAGGGAGGTCGTCCTCCCCGACGGCAGGCGGGTGCGCTTCACGTACGACGCCTTTGGCCGGCGGGTCCGGAAGACCGTGCTCTCTGCATGGGACGGCGCGGCCCTCGACGCGGCCCTGGCGGGCGGCGCGAGCGGAGGCGCCCCGGTGGAAGCGTCGATCGATTTCCGGTGGGACGGCGACGTCGTCTGCGAGGAGAGACACGTCACGGCGCAGGGGGAGCGAGCCCGGGTGCACGTCCACGATCCGGGCAGCTTCACGCCGCTGCTCCAGGTCGAGCAGGGCACGGTCTTCGGCGTCGTCGTCAACCAGGTCGGCACGCCGACGGAGCTCGTGGACGAGCGCGGGCGCGTGGCGTGGCGGGCGCAGCACGGCGCGTGGGGTGACGTCGTGTCGGTCGAGCGGGATCCGCACACGTTGCCCGTGGAGAGCCCGTTCCGGCTCCTCGGCCAGGTCGCGGACGACGAGACGGGCCTGTGCTCGACGAGGTTCCGGTACTTCGAGCCGGCCCGCGGGAGATGGCTCTCGCCGGATCCCATCAACGTCCATGGCGGGTTGAACCTGATGGCGTTCGGCGGGGCGCCAACCCAAACGTTGGATCCTCTGGGTCTGGCGTATGATCCCTGGCAGCCGCACTCCGCCGGCACAAGCGACTGGAACGACGGGAAAGGCACGCACTTCTACACCGGCAATCCGGGCGTCGAGCTGGGCGTCCGGACCGACGGCAGGGGCAACGTCACCTTCGAGCGGGTGACCGGCACGGAGAGGAGGCCCGGACCGGTGCAGGATCAGATCAACGCCGCGAACGAGCGGCTGAGGACCGACGCGAGCTGGCGATGGCAGCTGCTCCGGAACCTCACCGAGGGCATCCAGCGCGCCTCGACAGGGACCCCGAACGACAGGGCCCTGGCCGCGAGGATGGAGCAGGTCAGGGCCGCTCTGGCGAGGCTCATCGCCCACAAGGGCCACTGACATGCTCTTACCGCAACCCACCGTCGAATTCATGAACGAGCTCGCCGCGCGCCGCGCGCCGGAGATCGAGCTCTACCAGGAGCTTGGCTTCCCGGACTTCTTCTACACGGGCGGCGAGCTGTCCGACCCTCCCAACGAGGTTCAGTTCCTCACGTACGGGCCTCGCGAGTGCGAGGTGGTGCTGAAGGGGAGCCGGGTGATCGGTCATCCGCATGAGGTCACAACGGACGATGTCCCATGGGATGGCGTGGCGCGGCCGAGGACGTTCCGGGAGTACCGAGCGCACGTGCAATCCCTCGCGCCGCGGATCTCGCCGAGATCGCCCCTCGGACGGGCTCTCCATGAGCTCCGGTCGGTGGACCGACGCTTTCAGAGCGCGGAATGGCTCCGGCTGATCGACTGGTGGGCGCTGAGCCGTGTGACGCGCGACAGGCACCTGGAGCCGCTGCTGAGGAGCGCGCTCGTCCAGGTAAGCGCGGCGTTCCACGGCGGCAGTTTGACCGCTCTCCGGCTCGCCGCGGAGCTCGTGGCGCCCGGCTTTGCCAGGGATACGCTCGTCGCCGCGGGCCACTGGCCGCCTTCGCGCCTCGGCGTCTCCACGGCGCGCCTGGAGGCCGCGTTTCCGGCGGGCTACCCCGACCGGTACAGGGTTTATTGCCGCGCGACCGGGGAGCACCTCGGTCCCCTGTACCAGGTGCGGCCTCGGCTCGACCGCGATCTTCAGGAGGAAGAGCTCTTCGCGGAGGAGGATCGGCGGACGAGCGGGTCGCTCGGCGCCACCGGCTATGTCCTCACCGGCGATGGCCAGCTCTGGCGGCGGGAGCAGCACAGCTGGCGTTGCTTCGGTCCCGCGCTGGACGCGCTCCTCGTGCGGCCCCCGAAGGCCGAACGAAGAAGGCTTGGCTGACTCCCATGCACGTCACCCTCTCCCTCGATCCTCCGGCGACGACGCACACCATCGAGCTCCACCTCGTGAGCGCGCTCGGCCGCGCGACGCGCGCCGAGGTCGACGTCTCCGCGCCCGAGCCGCTCGATGGCGAGGCCCTCCTCGGGACGCCCGCGCGGATCGAGATCACCGGCGACGACGGCGCGATCGCGGTGCACCACGGCGTCGTCGCGAGCCTCGCCGCGGTCGCCACCGCCGACCCGGGCGCGCAGCGGCTCTATACGATCGACCTCCGCTCGGCCATCGAGTGGCTCACCTTGCGCAAGGACGCGCGGGTGTTCCGCAGGACGACCGCCGCGGCGATCGTGGAGGAGCTCCTCGCCGGCGCCGGCATCCAGGGCGACGCCTTCGTGAACGAGGCGCAGCCGCCGCCGGAGCGCGAGCACGTCACCCAGTGGAACGAGACCGACGACGTCTTCCTTCGCCGGATCTGCGAGGAAGAGGGCCTTTATTTCCGGTTCGATCCCAGGGAGGGCTTCGACGCGTTCGTCCTCTGCGACAGGTCCGAAGCGGCGCCCGAGGCCCTGCCGGAGCCCTTGATGTTCGTCGATGAATCGGGCCTTTACCCCGGGAAACGCGTGGCCTTCGCCGCCAGGCACATCCGCAGGCGCCGCCCCGGCAAGGTGGCCCTGCGCGATCACGACCCGGCCAAGCCGGCCGTGAAGCTGGAGGCGAAGGCCGAGGGCGGCCTCGATCCGGAGAAGGCCGTGGAGGTCTACGAGGCGCCCGGCCGGTTCCGCACCGAGGACGAGGGGCAGCGCGAGGCGCGGCTGCGACTCGAGGCGCTGCGGGCCGACGCCGATGTCCTCGAGTTCGACACGACCGCCCTCGAGCTCCGCCCCGGCGTGCAGCTCGAGGCCGACGCCGCGCTCTCGGTGGGCGTCTCGCCGAGCGGCAAGTACTTCGTCGTCGAGACCTCGCTCACCTGGAGAGCGGGTGAGCCCGAAGGCAGGCTGCACGTGAGGGCGATCCCGCTCGGCGTGCCGTACCGGCTCCCGCGCGTCACCCCGCGCCCGCGCATCCCGGGCATCCAGAGCGCCACGGTGACCGGCTCGAGCGGCGAGGAGATCCACACCGACGCGGCCGGCTGCGTGCGCGTCACGTTCCCCTGGGACCGCGGGGGCCCGAGGGACGGGACATCGAGCCTCCCGATCCGCGTGATGCAGGCCAATCTCCCGGGCTCCATGCTCCTTCCGCGCGTGGGCTGGGAGGTGCTCGTCGGCTTCGAGGACGGCGACCCCGATCGGCCCTACGTGCTCGGGCGCTCCTTCAACGGCCGGCAGCTGCCCGCGTTCGGCCTGCCCGCCAACAAGACGATGACCGCGATCGGCACCGTGAGCTCTCCCGGCGGCGGCAAGGCCAACATGATCTCGCTGGAGGACGCCGCGGGGCGGCAGCACATGGTCTGGAGCGCCGGCTTCGGCAAGACGACCACCGTCGGCGCCGACATGCAGAACCAGACCGTGGGGTTCGAGAACATCCACATCAAGGGCGCGCAATCGTGGCAGATCGGCGGCAATGAGACGCTGTCGCTCGAGAACGCGTGGACGGTCGGCGTCGATCGCCAGACGGCTTCGGTGGGCGGCAATCAGGACATCACGATCAACGCCACCGGCACGACGAAGGTGGGGAGCGAGACCGTCTCGATCGGCGCCAACCTCATCGAGCAGGTGGGCGATCCGATCAGCGGACTCAAGGGCTTCGCCGAGGCGGCGGTGCTGGCCGGGGTCGGACAGATCCCCGGGGTCGGCACCGCCCTCACGAAGGGCTATTCGTGGGGCAAGGCGCTGGGCAATGGATACCGGAACGGCGGATTGAGCGGCCTCGCGACGGCCGCTGTGCAGACCGGCCTCGGCGAGGTCGCCGGCCGGATCCCCGGCGGCGACGCCATCGTCGCGGCGGCCGACAGCGCCGGCCTCACGCCGTGGTCCGAGCAGGCCAAGCAACGCGCGGCCGAGCAGCAGGGCGGCGGCGGCGCGGCGGGCCCCGGAGGCGCCGGCGCGGGCGCCGCGGCCGCCGCGCCGGGGCACCGCAAGCTTGTCGTGAACGGCGCGGTGACCGAGGTGATCGGCGCGATCCACGCCATCCAGACGCCGGGGGCGCTCAAGTGGACGACCCTCGGCGCCTCGAGCTTCGCGATCGGGGGCAGCCACGCCACGTCGGCGGTCCGCATCTCGCGCCTCACGATGGCCGCCTCGTCGGACACCGCGGCGGCGACCTCCCTGCGGGCGACCGCCGGGCTCGGGCGCAACGTCAAGACCGCCCACACCCTCAAGGCGGGCGGCGCCATCCGGCTCGACGCGGGCGCCGAGTTCGCGGTGAAGGCCAGCGGCGCGCTGTCGATCCAGGCGGGCGGTCCCCTCACCCTCGACGGCGGCACCGTTGTGTTCGACGTGGGCGACGGCGCGTCCACGGTCTCGGTGCACGGCGGCGGCCTCACCCTCGAGTCCGCGACGATCACCATCAACGGCAAGACCCAGCACACAGGCAAGGAGAGCGCCGGCTGATGGCCCTCGGCGTCGCGGAGATCTCCCTCGTCTCGCCGCTCGGGCTGAGCCCGAGCGAGCATGTCTTCTTCCACCGGGCGGAGGTCAACCCGCACGCGGGCGGCGCGTTCACGACGCGCGACGGCGAGGCCCTCCCCGTCCACCACTGCCCGTGGATCGCCCCCTCGCGCCCGTGGTCGTCGCGCATCCGCCTGCTCGCGAAGCAGGCGCTGGCGCGCGCGGCGCCCGCGTCGAGGAGCACGCCGATCCTCCTCGTCGCGCCCCCGGAGGCGCTCGAGGGCGAGGCGGACGTCGCGCGGTTCCTGACGCTCGCGGGCCACACCGTCGTGAGCCGGCGCTCGGGGGCGGCGGCGTACGTGCCGGCGCTGCAGGAGGCGCACGAGCTGCTCCGGAGGGAGCCGGAGGTGGTGGTGCTCGCCGTCGACTCGCAGATCCGGCGGCAGGACCTCGAGCGGTGGCTGGAGCAGCGCTATTCCGCCTTCACGCGCAATCCCCTGCCCCCCTCGGAGGGCGCGGCCGCGGTGCGGCTCGTCGCGGGCGCGGGTCAGGGCGCGCCGCTCGCGGGCAAGGTGCACTCGTACGCCGCGGCGGAGAGCGACGCGCGGGACGACAACGATCTGCCCACGGACGGCGCCGCGCTCACGCGCGTGTTCGCGGCGCTCCGGCTCCGCCCGTCGGTGCCGCTGGTGGTCGGGCCGCTCGACGTGGATCCGCTCCGGATCCGCGACTTCCATCTCGCGTCGGTGCGGCACCGTGCGCGGCTCGAGCGCGCCGAGATGCCGAGCTTCGAGGGGCAGATCGGCCTCTTCGGCAGCGCCGCGGGCCTGATGTCGGCGGTGTTCGCGCTGGCCTGGCTGCGGCACGGGCTCCCCCTCCCCGGGCCGGCCGGCGCCGGGCAGGTCGGCGGCCGCGTGGCGCTCGCCTGGGCGCGGTCGGGCGACGGGACCGTGGGCGCCGCGCTCGTGGGGGACGAGCGGTCATGAGCGTCCGGAAGGCGTCTATCGGGCTCCAGCGGGTGGTCCCCGCCGCGCCCCTCGCCGGGCGGGATCCGCCGCCTGCGGAGCGGGATCTGGGCGCGCTCGACTGGCAGGGAGAGGTCCGCCTCGACGCCGGGCGGGCGGCGGGGCTGTCCGCGGCGCTGTGGCAGCAGCACGTGCGGACCGGCCTCCTGGAGCGGGCGGTCGCGCTGGGGGCCGATCATCGGGCCGGGCCGCACCTCGAGCGGCCCGAGGTCGCGCGCCGCCTCCTCGCGCACATCGACGCGCTCGCCGAGGCCGGCCTGACGCCCGCGGAGCTCGCCGCGTTCGCGGGCGAGGCGGACCTCGAGCACCCCGGCGCGGCGTGGGCGCTGGCGATCCTCTTCGGCTGCCTTGAAGCGGCGGGCGTGGAGGACGCGTTCGAGGGGTGGCTCGCGTCGCTCGACGGCGCGGCGTTCCCCACGTACGGGGGCGTGCTCGAGATCGCGGAGGCGATCGCGACCCAGCCGAGCGAGGATCTGCGCGATCGCGCGCGGCGCTGGGCGGCGAGCGTGGAGCAGCCGGTGCTCGCGGGGATCGCGCTGGAGATGACGCCGCCTGGCGAGCTCCCGGGCGAGGCGCTCGCCGCGCTGGCGCGGGTGCGGAGCCCGCTCGTCCAGGCGGCGGTCGAGCGGTACCTCGCGCGCACGCCGCTCGACCCCGCGCGCCCCGCGCCGGCGCGCGCCTCGTGGATCGACGTGGAGAGCCCTGCCTTCGCGTACGAGGTGGCGCGCGCGCGGATGCTGCAGCGGGACCTCGAGCCGCTCGACCGGGTGCGGAGGAGGGATCCTCGCGCCCTGGCCGCGCTCGGGCCGCACGCGCTCGACGTGATCGCGCTCGCGGGCTACGCGGGCGATGGCGAGCTCGCGCGCGACCTCGCGGCGGGGATTCCCTCGACCCCGGGCTCGCTCGACGCGATGGGGCGGATCGGGCTGCCGTCCTTGTTTCCGCGCCTCCTCGCCGAGCTGGGGAGCGACGAGCTCGACGAGGACGCGCACGGCGCGCTCGTGACGGCCCTGGGCGACCGCGTCGCGGCGCCCACCGTGGCGGCGTGGGAGGCGGCGATCGCGGCGCTCCCCGCGGCCGCCGAGGCGGCGCGCCTCCGGGGGGGCGAGCCTCATTCTCCGCGATCGGTGATCGCCGAGATGCGGCGCCCGGATCTGTCGGCCGGGGCCGTGCGCGTGCGCGCCGACGAGCTGCTCGCGCGGGCCGGAAGGCCGGCGCAGGTGGCGTGGGATGCGTTCGGGGCGACGCTGGAAGGTGCGTTGTCGGATCTGGCTCGCCTGGCGCGCTGAGGGCTTATGTCGAACCAGGAGACGGTCATCTCGTTGGAGTCGTATGCTGCCGTGATGGCCGGGCTCGGGGCCGGGCTCGACCTGTGGCGGGCGCTCGCTCACGCCGGCGTGCCTGCAGCGGCGTGGGAGCGGGCGTCGGAGCACTGGCAGGCGAGGATCGACGAGAGCGCCGCCTCGGATCTCGAGGTGCTTGTGGCGTTCGACACCGCCCTGCTGGCCGCGAAGCGGCGGTTCGAGCCGACGTTCGAGCCCATCGCGTCGGACGTGCTCGCGTGGGCCCATTTTCGCCGGCATTTCGTGACCGCGGCGGAGCCTGTCGCGTTCCTTTCGCGCCACGAGCTCCCGCTCGCGGCGTACGCGAGCCTCGAGGCGAGCTGGGCGAACCGGGTCCTGGCGGACGAGGCGCTCGCCGCGACGCTCCGGAGCCACATGGAGGGGCCGCTCGAGGAATGTCCGACCCTGACGCGGACGCCGTCGCCGCTGCTCGCCGCGGCGGCGGTGGAGGCGCCGGCGGTCGGGGGGCCGGCGCTCGGGGCGCCGGTGGTCGGGGCGCCGGCGGTCGGGATGCCGGCGGTCGGGACGCCGGCGGTCGGGATGCCGCCGGTCGGGATGCCGCCGGTCGGGGCGCCGCCGGCCGTGCAGCCGCCCGCGATGGTGCCGGCCCAGGTCGCGCGCCCGATCGTGGAGCCGCCTTCGCCTCCGTCGATGCGCGAGGAGCGCGCCCAGCCCGCGAGGGCTCGCAAGGGCGCGACCACGGCGATGGCGGCCGTCCCGTTCACGGACGGCCTGCCGTTCCAGGACCCCGCCCCGCAGGGCCAGGCGCCGGCGGAGGCGTCACCGCCGCCCATCCCGCTCGAGCGGTATGCGGTGATGCTCGCCGACCACACGCTCTTCGGCATGACGGAGGCGCAGCTCTGCGAGAAGCACCGGCTGACGCCCCCGCAGCGAGCGCAGGCGTTCCAGTACTGGCAGGGTCGCATCAGCGCCGATCCCGCGCTCCAGGGTCGCGTGAAGGCCGTGGTGACGCGCTATCAGGCGGCCCGCACCAAGGCGGGCGAGCGCGCTCCGGCCAGCTCGGCCACGCCATCGCCGGCGATCGCGCAGGCGAAGGCGCCTCCGGCCGCGGCGGTGTCGCGCGTCGACTTCGGCAGCACCGTCGATCCGAGAGACGTCGTGATGTCGCCGGTCTTGCCGTTCATCGCCGGTTCCTCGCCCCCGTCGAGGCCGACAGGCGGTCGCAGGGCGAGCGTCGATCACGGGGCGACCGTCGCTCCGGGAGCGGCCGCGCGCCCGGGCGGCAAGAGCGCGGACCCGCTGCCGTTCGTGAGCCCCGGGCCCCCGTCGGCGCCGGCCTCGCGCCCGGTTCCGCCCGCCGGCGCCCCCGCGGCGGCCGCGAAGGCCGCGGACGGAGCCGCCAGCGGGCCGGTCCAGTTCTCGCTCGAGCAGTACGCGTCGCTCACCGTCGACCTCGCGCTCGAGCCCGAGCGCGCCCCGGAGACGCTGCGTCGCTACGGCCTCACCCCCGCACAGAGGACGCTCGTCGACGCCACCTGGACGGCGAGGCTCGTCCAGAACCCCGCCGAGCGCAGCGCGTTCGAGGCGGCGTGCGGCTCGTACCGGGCGTGGCGCCTCCGGAGCACGAGCAGGCCGTAAGCCTGTCCCCCGGGAGAGGTCAGCACGCCCATCCTACGCGGGAGAGATGTGCCAGCCAGCCTCCATCTGTGCCAACGGAGGGGGGTCGAGCACTGGCTCAACCGCAATGCATTGCGACACACCGGGGTCCGGACCCCTCCGAAGCGCTCCGCCGAGCGTCTATCCGGCAGAATTTGTGCCAAAAAACGCTCGAAATTGCGCAAATTTGTGCCATTTGCCCCTTCGAAGCGCATGATTTTGTGCCAGATGGGGGGTCCGGACCCCTCCGGATCGCAATTCAGAGCGCTCGCGCGGGCTCGAGACCCCTTCCGGACCGCATTCCGGCGCGTGCGCCGGGGGTCCCGGATGCTCGTCGGCGGATCGCGGAGCGCGCGGCGAAGGCTCGAGACCTGTCGCGGCCTGGCAGGCAGCTGGGACGGAGGAGGCTCGCAGCACGGCGTGGGCGGCCAGCGCGCAAACGCTATCTCGCGCAGCCCTGCTCGAAGGCGCTCGTGGACTTCGATGCTCACGCGCTGTTCAGGCCGGGAGAGCAGCGAGCCGGCCGGATCGCACCGCTGTCCTCGAGCAGCTCGGACGTCGTCCTGTGACGCAGCCGCGACGAGGAAAGTCAGGTGGATGCGGAGTCGCAAGCGCCCCTGGCCACCGAGATGACGAAGGAATTGCGAAATTTTCAGGACGAGCTTCACCGCGCATCGGCAGAGCAGCGCGTTTCTCGTTCCGACCCGGCGATCGCCGCGATATCCTCGAGGCGGTATGGTGCAAGTCACGCTGGATGAAGCGGTCGCCCGCCTCGACGAGCTGATGGGCGCCGCGCGCGGCGGGGAGGCGGTCGTGATCGTGCACGGCGGGGCTGCGGTGCAGCTCGTTCCCGTGCCGACGCCTGCCGGGACCCCCGGAAAGCGGCGGAAGGCCGGCGGGGCCGCCGGGGAGATCTGGATGGCTCCGGATTTCGACGCGCCTCTCGACGACTTCGCGGAGTACGAGCGGTGAAGCTGCTCGTCGATACGCATATTTTTCTCTGGTTCCTCGCGAACGATCTGCAGCTCAGCCCCGCAGCGAAGAGCTCGCTGGAGGAGCCCACGAACGAGCTCGTGATGAGCGTGGCGAGCCCCTGGGAGATCGCCATCAAGGTGAGCCTCGGCAAGCTGTCGATCCCCGGCGATATCGGGGCGTTCCTCCAGCATCACATGGCGGTGAACGACATCGAGCTCCTCGATATAAGGTTGCGGCACGTCGCGCGCGTGAGCGACTTGCCATTCCATCACCGCGATCCCTTCGACCGCCTCATGATCGCGCAGGCGCTCGTCGAAGACATCCCCATCGTGAGCCAGGACGTCGTCTTTGACGCTTACGGCATCAAGCGCATCGGCTGATGCCTGACCTCGTTCAAGCCACCGCCGCGGCGAAGGACACGATGAGCTCCTTGGCGGCGGGTGATGCAACCGCCATGGGATCGCCGCCGGCAACCCGGACGCGTGCAGCACCTGGCCTGCCGGTCCCAGCGACCCGCTGCGCGCCGGCGGTCGCCGTCGCGCTGGCGGCCCCCGGCCGGGCTCAAGTGGACCGCCTCCGCCGGGGAGCTCTCGGTGCAGGCGGATCGAGACGACCGGCGCCGGCGAGCCGGACGATACGGCGGAAGTGCGGACACTCCATGTGGCTCGGCGCGGAGCACGCCGCTGCGTGGCGCAGGCCGTCGCGCATGGCGCCCAGCCGCTGGATGGTCCGGTCCAGCTCATCGGCCTTGGCGGTCAGCCGCTCCCGCTCGACGCGCAGGCGACCGTCGGGCGCGAACATCTGCGCGATCTCGTCGAGCGAAAACCCCGCCACCCGGCCGAGGGCGATCAGCGCCAAGCGCTCCAGCACCCCGGGGTCGAACAGGCGCCGCAAGCCCCGCCGCCCGGTGGAAGCGATCAACCCCTTCTCTTCATAGAACCGCAAGGCTGAGGCGGGCACGCCGGAGCGCCGGGCCACCTCCGCGATATCCAGGTCGATCACCCTTGACCTCAAGTTGACTTGAGGTCGCAGACTAGGGTGCATGATCGCCGAACGCAAGCCGAAGAAGACTCCGATGTCCGAAGCCAATCAGCCGAATCGCGACCAGGCCGCGCTGTGGAACGATGCCGGCGGGCCCATCTGGGTGGAAATGCAGGAAGTGCTCGATGGCATGCTGGCGCCGCTCGAGGCGCCGCTCCTGGAGGAGGCCTTCCCCGGCGAGGGCGGCCGCGTGCTCGACATCGGCTGCGGCGCGGGCGCCACGGCCCTTTTGATGGCGCGGCGCCTCGGGCCAGCGGGCCACTGTCTCGGCGTGGATATCTCCGGGCCCCTTGTGGCGGCCGCCAGGGCACGCGCCGCCGCCGAGGGCCTGGCTTCCGCCGCCTTCGTCCAGGCCGACGCGCAGACCCATGGCTTCGAGCCGGACTCTTTCGACGCGGTGATCTCGCGTCTCGGCGTGATGTTCTTCGAGGATCCTTCGGCGGCGTTCGCCAACATCAGGCGCGCCACGCGACGCAATGCAAAGCTTGTGTTCGTGGCCTGGCGCAGCCCCGCCGAGAATCCATTCATGACCACGGCCGCCCGCGCCGCCGCGCCCTTCCTGCCCAACTTGCCCGCTCCGGCCCCCGACGCACCTGGCCAATTCGCCTTCGCGGACAGAGACCGGGTGCAGCGGATCCTGGACGCGAGCGGCTGGACGGACGTCGACATTCGCCCGATCGACGCTCCGAGCGGCGTCGCGGAGAAGGACCTGCTCACCTACGTGACAAAGCTCGGACCGGTGGGCCTGGCGCTGCGGGACGTGGACGAGCCGACGCGCGCCCGAACGGCCGAGGCGGTCCGCGCTGCCTTCGACTCGTATATCCGTGATGGCGCGGCCCGCTTCACCGCGGCCTGCTGGCTCGTGAGCGCGCGCGCAACCCCGCGAGGCGATCGAGGGTGAGTGAGGAGGAGTAGAGCCGCCTGATCAGCTCTTGCGGCGCGTCGAGAGCGTCCTCGGGCGAGCCCGCGCGGCGAGTGCCGGGGCGTGAGCGGAGGCCGATCCAGGATCAGAACATCGCCGCGAGCGCGCTCCGCAGCACGGTCACCGTGCCCCCGGCCTCATCGATGACCTCCAGCGATCCATCGAAGCGCTCGACGCGCGCCTGGCCATTGTAGAACGGCTCCACCATCGCGAACCGCCGCGCATACGCGGGCTGCGCGCGGTCATCCACGTGCATCCATCCCTGCTCATCACGAGCGCGCGCGAAGCCCTTGTGGAACACATCGAGGTCCAGAAACCAGCGACCATGCACGAGCTCACCCCGTGCATCGATATGTGTGGAGCGACCGTCCTTGCCCTGTGCGACCGCGACGCCATCGCGGTAATCGCCCGCGTAGCCCCACCGCGCCGTGTAGGCGGGGCGCCCGGCCAGATCGATGTGGCCGTAATGTCCCTCGCTGTCGCGGACCGCGCACCGGCCGCCCTGGTAGTTTCCGCACCAGGAGTGCCGCTCTGGATAGAGCTCGGCGCCATCCGGCAGGATATGACACCAGCCCTCGAGATCCGAGACGGCGGCGCGCCCCTCGTAGAACCCGAATGTCCTCCGGAACCTCCGTGTGTAGGCGGGCGCCCCGCGACCATCGATGTGCCACGCCTCGCTCCCGCACCGAACGGGGGCGATGCCCGGGGCGTGGAACGCGAGCACCTCCTCGAAGCGCGCCGCGTACAGCGGCTCGCCGTCCACCACGTGGTGCGTCCGCTCCGGGGCGACCCGGGCACGTCGCCAGTCGCTCATGGCTCCCCCGCCGGCCGCCGCATGTTGCACCCCAGGCAGAGAGCACGGCTCCGGTACGTCTTGAGCAGCCGCTGGTAAGGTTCTCCGTTCCAGCTCTCCATCAGCCCCGCCTCGTGGAGATCGCCGAAGTCGCCAAGCGTCCTGCGCTGCGCGTCGGGGGCGCAGCACGGATCGAAGCGTCCCTCGGCGCTGACCCACGCCTCCTGGCCGAGAAACGGGCAGCGGCCGCCCGGGGCCACGTCCTCGGGCGCGGAGTCATCGAGCAGGAAGAGGTTCTCGAGCAGCACGTGCTTGCCGTTCGGCAAGGCCCGCTCCGCCGCCGCCTCCCGGGCGGCGAGCACGGCCTCGTTCCAGCGCCGGATCGCCGCGGCATCGCGGCGCATGGAGAGCGCCGCGATCTCCTCGAAGTGCGCCCACAGGTGGTGTCCCTTGACGCGATCCACGCCGAGACGGACGGCGAGCCGCACGATGTCGGCGAGCTCGGCGACGTTCGTCTCCAGGAACGTGAGCTGGAACGTCACCCTGCAACGGTTGCCGCCGGCCGCGGCGTGCGCGTCGCGGACAGCGATGAACGCCTGCACGTTCTCGAGCACGGCCTCCCAGCGGGAGCCGAGCATGATCAGCTCGTGCGTCTGCCGCGTGGCCCCGTTCCAGGAGATCTTCACGTCGGAGGTGATCGGCACGAGCCGTTCGGCCCACTCCCGGGCGCCCCGTCGCGGGAAGGTGCCGTTCGTGGTCAGGTTGAGCTTGACCCCGTGCTCCCGGCACAGGTCGGCGATCTCATCGAAGTGCTCGTACAGGAGCGGCTCGCCCATGGTGGAAGGGATCACCTCGCGGAGCCCGTGGCCGGCCGCCTCGGCGATCACGCGGCGCACGAGCTCGATCGGCATCAGCCGGCGCGGCTTTCCAGCGGCCTTGCGCGCCTCCTGGAGAGGGCTGTGGGGCGAGTGCTCCTCGCACATGATGCAGCGGAGATTGCAGGTGTCCGGGTTCGTGTCGAACGTGATGCGCCATGGCCCCTGGCCGGGCTCGATCCGGGCGGCGTCGCGGCGGGCGATGACGTCGGCGTAGATGCGCTCCATCGCCTCGATGTGGCCCGCGAGGTCGGGCACGTGCCCCGACTCGGACTGCGCGTATCCGCGCTGGCCCAGGCGGCGGGCGAGCGCGGGATCGTCGGCGAGGCGCTGCATCTGCCGCGCCATCGAGGCAGGATCGCGGTGCTCGAAGAGGAGGCCGTTGACCTCGTTGTGCACGTACTCGGCCATGCCGCCGGCGTTCGCGGTGATCACCGGCACGCGCGCCTCTAGCGCCTCGTGAATGACGAGCGGCGAGTTCTCGACCCAGATCGAGGGCACGACGATGCAATCGACCCTGTCGAAGACGTCGCGCACGATATCCTTGTTGCGGTACTCGGGCAGCCACTCCACGCGAGCGGCCGCGTCGCCCGGCAGTCGCTGCGCGATCGCGCGGAGCGCCTCGGTGTCCTGCCCGCGCGGCCGGCCCCAGATGCGGAGCCGAGCGTCTCCCCTCACCTGGCCAAAGGCCTCGATGAGCTGGTGGATCCCTTTCGCCGGGATATGCGTCCCGATGTACCCGAAGGTGAACGGCTCCCCGGGCGATCGGGAGCGTCCGCTGAGACGGGAGAGGTCGAAGCCATAGTCCAGATAGACCAGCTTGCGCTCGGGCAGCCCGAACGCCTGGCGGTACAGGTGCTCCAGGTAGCGCGCAGGCGCGATGAACACGTCCACGAGATCCGTCATCTCACGCACGTGACGCATCCGGCGCGCTACCCAGTTGGTCCAGTAGGCCACGTCCTGCTCGCGCTCGTCCGGTGCCCCGGAGAAGAAGCGCGCGTAGCAGCGTTCGGCGCACTTCCGGTCCTCCTGGCCGTCGCACGCCGCCCACAGATCGTCGGGGTTGGCTGGGTGCGTCTGCATGAGCTGCCCGCGCGGGCACATCACCCAGTAGTCGTGCAGCGTGTACACGATGGGGATCCCTCGCCCGGCGGCCTCGGCGACGAGCGAGGTCGAGAGGTGGTTGAGGTGACCGATATGGACCACGTCGGGCCGGAGCCGGTCGCAGAGCTCGGCGAAGCGCTGGTCGACGCCGGCGTGCCGGTAGCCGTCTCGAGCGCGCGGCGTGTTGACGAGGTGGAGCGAGATGCGCGGATCGTCGGTGTCCTTCTCGTGGCGGAGCGCGTAATCCTGCGCGAACGGGTCCTCCTCGCGCGTGAAGACGTGGACCTCATGGCGGCCGGCGAGGCCGCGACAGAGCGTCTGCGTGTAGACCTCCGAGCCCGCGTTGTAGCGCATCGGGTAGCCGTGGATGACCTGCAGGATCTTCATGAGCTCTCCTTGCCACCGCTCCAAGCGTCCAGCTCTCGCCAGAATTCGCGCCTCTTCAGCCCCATCGCGCTCGCTTCCTGGCGGGCCAGCTCCGCCTCTCGGCGGGCGCCGGCGTGATCACCCTGCGCGCCGCGAAGCCGCGCGCGGAGGAGGAGGAGCCAGGGGACACGGACGCGGTAGCCGGTCTTGCGGAGGAGCGCCTCGGCGATGTCGAGCTGCTTGGCCGCCTCTGGCAGCAGGTCCTCGGCGAGAGCCACACGGGCCGTGGTGAGCGCCGCGACGACCTCGCTGAGGCGGAAGCCACGCCCTTCAATCATCCGGCGCGCCTCATCGAGATGCCCCCGGGCCCGCTGGAGATCCCGGGCCACCCAGAACGAAGCGCAGTCGACGAGACAGGACGCGAGGTGGTCCCATCGCCCGGCATCTCGGACGAGCGACACGGCCTCCTCGAACCGCTGGCCTGCCTCGTCCGGTCGCCCCAGCGCGAGGAGCGTCCGGGCGAACACGCGCATGGACAGGCCGCGGTTGAGCAGCGAGCCGGCGTCGGGATCGCCACCATGGGTCAGCTGGAGGGCCCGCGCCGCGCGCTCGTGGGCGAGATCGATCTCATCCAGATCGAGCAGCAGCACCGCGTGGTTTGCGAACGGGTAGTGCGCCACACCCGCTTGGCCGGCGATCTCTCGATCGCGGATCTGCTCGATCTCCTCGTAGGCAGCGCGGGCCTCGTGCAGCCGGCCGACCCGGTGCATGAGGTAAGCACGGAAGTCCCGCACATTGAGGCGAGGACGCAGCTCGCCAGAAGCGTCGGCGTAACGCACGGCGCTCTCCGCGGACTCGAGCGCCTTCGTGAGGTTGCCCCTCAGCGAGTGAACGGAGGCCAGGTTGCGCGCGGACTCCGCCGCTCCTCCCGGGAGGCCGGCATCGACCGCTGTCCGCACGGCGCGATCGAGGAGGCGCACGGCGTCGGAGGCCTCGCCTTGCACGCGGAGGAGAACTCCCGCGCTGTTCTCGAGCCAGTGTCGCTGCGAGGAGGCGAGGTCTCCCTGGACATCGAAGGTGTTCCGGTCGAAGAAGGCCAGAAATGCGCGCCGGTCTTCCGCCACGGCGCCGTGCAGCTTGAGGCTTGTGTGACGCTCCCCCTGACGGATGCGGTCGTGCAAGACATCGAACGACTCGGCCCATCGCTGGGCCTGGACGCCGTGCGCGACCGCTGCATAGAGCATGTCGAGGTCCTCGCGCCGGACCGCGCCCTCGTCCGCGGGAGGAGCCTGGTCGCGAAACCGCTCGAACAGGCGCTCGTGTGCGGCGCGGACCCCGGCGGGATCGCCCGCCTCGAGCCGGCGTCGCCAGAAGCCGCGCACGAGGGCGTGCTGATCCCATATGCCCGGTGCGATCTTCAAGAGGAGCGCGGTCTTCTCGAGGCGCGCGCAGGCTCGCCGCAGGTGCTCGCGTGACGCTTCGCCGAGCGCCGCGGCGAAGCCCGAGACGCCTCGCCAGGCCGCGGCATCGGCGAGCGTGGCCAGTTCGGTAGAGCGCTCACAGAGCGCGACGATGCCGAGCACGGCGCGCTCCTCGGGGTTCAAACGCTTCTCGTGGAATGACAGGATGCGGTGGATCCGGCCGCGCTCGTCGATATCCTCCGCGCCGAGGTCGAGATGGTCGAGCGCGTCGATCTCGCCTCCGTGCGCCTCGCTCAGGTAGTCGGCCACGAGGGCGAGCGAGAGTGCGTGGTGACGCAGGCGAGCTGCCGCGCGCGCGAGCTGCTCGTCGGACCCGCTCACGCCTCGGCGCCGCAGCACTTCGATGGCTGACGTGGAGTCGAGAGAGCCGAGATGAATGGGGACGACCCCCGTACCCTGGAGAGCCTCGAAGGGCGGGCGCGTCGTGATCACGCAAAGTCCGCCGTTCATCTGAGCTGCCAGATCGCGGACGAGGATCCCCATCGGTTTGTCGATCAGGTCTCCTCGGGCATCCTGCAGCGGCTCCAACCCGTCGATGACGACGATCGTGCGGCGTCCGCGCACGCACCGGATCAGCCGGCTCACGCTCTCCAGCGGGTCGTCCGAGGGCTTCTCTCCGAGCGCGGCGAGCAACACGGACACGGCCGCCGACGCGCACGGGCCGCCGCTGCGATCCTGATCTTCGATGGAACAAGAGATCACGGCATCGACCCCGCCATAGGCCGGTTGCAGGCCGTCGAGCCAGGTTCGGACGAGCTGTGTCTTGCCGGCTCCCCCCTCGCCGACCACGACGACGACGTGGGTGGCGCCATGGGCGAGCGCGTCGTCCAGCACGCGCTTTTCGTCTTCGCGGCCCACAATCCCTTGTTCAGGCGGAGGAAGGTTGCCAAGGTCGACACACATCGGGCCGTGTTGAGCCGCCCGCAGCGCGTCGCGGACGCCCCGCGCGACCTCGACGAGCGCTGCGTCGCGATCGGCGGCGGTCGCGATGGACACAGGCGCCGGGATCGGCCGGAAGACACGTAGTACCTCGTCTTCGTCGTCGATGCAGGCGCTCCACCGCACGAGCGAGACCTCGGCGCGCCTCCGGCGAGCAAGGGCAGGACGGGCAACGCGGATCCACGAGGGCCAAGCAAGCAGCCGCGCGGTGACAAGGACGACGATATGCGTGGCCGCGCGGAGGCGCTCTTCGAGCCCGCGCTCCACGTGTTCGCCAGCCCCGATGCGGGCGTCCAGCAGGTCGACGCGTTCTTTGCGGCACACCTGCTCGAGGTGAGGGCGAAGAGCCTCCGCGCTGTCGTCGTCCTCCGGACAGTGAAGCAGAAGCAGCTGCATCCTGAGCAGAGGGTCGCACGGAACACGCACGGCAGAACACCTTTCCGTGCGTTCCTCCCCATGCGCAAGGACCTCGCCGGCTTCGTCCGAGGAGGCCCCCGCGCCAAGCGACGCTGAGTGGCACCATGAGGAGCGAAATGCCGGCCATCGCGGTGCCCGCATGGCAAGCGAGACCTCGCCCGGAGCCCCGCAGAGCCCGGCCGCCCTCCCTCGTCGCCGCGAGCGAGGCCGTCCCCATTGTTCCGCAGCGTTGCGCCCTGGTAGCCTCCCCGCAACGCGGCGGCGGACCTCCGCGGGGCTCGGCTCCGGGGCCAAACCGCCCGTTCCCTGCTCCAGCCATGTCCCACCGCCTCAGCCCCGCCCATCTCGACGAGATCCTCGCGCTTCAGCTCACGGTGGCGTGGGCGGGGGAGGCTGCCGGGGAGCCGCCTCGCCTCGGGTGGTGGAGGTCCGACCTCGTCGATCCCGAGGCCGGGGGCGACCTCTTCGTCCGGCTGCTCCCGAAGACCGCGGCCTGGGCGAGCCTCGCGCTCGTGCGTGAGGCCGCGCGACGCGTGGACGAGGCCGCGCGCGAGCAGCTCGCGCGCGGCGACGCGGTCTGGAGCCTGTTCCACCTCGGCTTCGCGGTGGACGAGCAGCTCGCCGACCGGCTCGCGCACCATCGGCACCAGCGGCGCCCGCCCGCCGAGGTGCTCGGCGCGAGGTTCCTCGTCGGCCGGCCCTGGTCGAAGGCCACCCTCGAGGCGACGCTCGCGAGCCTGGGCCAGCCGAAGGTGCAGGTCACACCGGCAGGGCGGCGCCTCGACGCCACCGCGGCCTCGCCGGTCGAGGCCGCGGCGCTCCTCGCCGCCTCCCTGCTGCCGCTCTCGGCCAGCTACCCGCTACCGTTTCTAGAGGCGATCGCTTGAACGCCGCGTCGGTCGAGATCCCGGCCCCCACGGGGACGGCCCCGCGGAGCTCGATGCCGGATCCGACGCCGGGCGGCGGTCGCCCAGCGGAAGCGACGGAGGTCCACACGCGGCTCCTGCGCTGCATGCTGGCGGTCGACGACTGCTACGCCTACTGGCAGCACGCCGGCGAGGCCCCGCCGGCCGGCGCGAATCGAGGCGCCGCGCCCGCGGGGCCCTCCGCCGCCGACCGCGCTCGCGTCGCGTTCGAGCGCCGCTGGTTCGGCACGAAGAGCGAGGCGCGCGTGCGCACCGTCATGACCGACATGATCGAGCGGTTCGACGCTTACCCCGAGGCGCTCGCGCTGCTCCACCGGCTCGGGACGGTGCCGTCGAGCCTGCGGCCCTTCGTCTGCCACGTTCACACCCAGCTCGCCGATCCCATCTACCGCCGCTTCACCGGGGAGCTGCTCCCGACACGCCGCGAGCAGGGCCTCACGACCATCGACCGCGACACGGTCGCCCGGTGGGTGGACGGGCTCCAGGCGGGGCGCTGGGGGGCGAGCACCTGCATCAAGTTCGCCTCGAACCTCCTCGCGACGGCGCTCGACGTCGGGCTCGTCAGCGGGCGGCGCGATCCGCGCAAGCTGCCCCAGGTCCCGGTGCCGGACCCGATCCTCGGGTACGCGCTCTACCTCCTGCGCGACGTCCGCATCGAGGGCTCGCTCACGGACAACCCCTACCTCCGTTCCCTGGGCGTCACCAGGACCGCATTCCACTCGTTCGCGGCGCGCATCCCGGGCATCCGGTTCGCCGAGCTCGGAGGCGTCATCGATCTCGCGTGGCTCGAACCGAGCCTGACCGCCTGGGGGCTCCGCTACCTCGGGGCGAGCGCATGAGCGGCTACCAGCACCCCACCGAGCTCGGTCGGGCAGTCGACGCGTTGCGCGAGGACCTCCTGGGCGACGACGGCCCCCAGATCAGCACCGTTCGCAACTACAACTTCGCCATCCTGCCGTACGACCCAGAGGACGAGTTCAAGCTGCGCCGGGCCATCCACGAGCTCTCCGAGACGCTCCGCGACGCGGGCTGGAACACGGGCACCATCCCGCTGAACGCGCTCCTGCTCGCGCGGCTCCGCGCCCAGGGCAGCGATTTCCTCGAGTCGATGATCCAGCGGGAGAAGCGCCTTGCCACGTCGAGCGAGCCGGGGCGCGGCCTGCGGACGCTCAAGGAGCGCGTCGTCACGCTGCTCGAGGGCCCCGAGGGCATCGCAAAGGACGTGATCCGGGAGATCGATCGCCTCCTCGACGAGCGCTCGAGTAACCCCGATCGCACGGTGATCTTCCTCGGGCGCGCCGGGTCGCTCTACCCGTTCTTCCGCACCTCCGCGCTGCTCAAGCACGTCGCCGGGCATACGCGGAACGTGCCGGTCGTGCTGCTCTATCCCGGCAACGTCGTCGGCGAGACCGGGCTCTCCTTCATGGGCGTGCTCCCGGCCGACCGCGACTACCGCCCAAGGATCTACCGGTGACCCGATGTTGATTGGAGACCTGTTCGAAAAAGACGTCACCCGCGCCATCCCGCCGGTCGTGTACTTTCACGAGCAAGAGCCGACCGAGCTGAAACGCGAGGTGGAGGAGTACATCATCACCGGCGGCTACCCGGCCGGCGACCCGCGCGCCACCGAGGGGGGGATCCACGAGCAGTTCGTTCGCCTCCTGTCCGCGATGCACCGCGAGCTCCAGAAGCCCGGCGGACCGGAGCTGCCCGCGAGCTGGATCTCCGGCTTCTACGGCTCCGGCAAGTCGAGCTTCGCGAAGCTCCTCGGCCTGGCGCTGGACGGCCGGAAGCTCCCCGGCGGGAAGCCGCTCGCCGAGGCCCTGCTCGCCCAGGATCACTCCCCCGGCGCGCCCGACCTGCGCGCCGCCTGGCAGCGCGTCGTGACCGGGATCCAGCCGGTCGCGGTCGTCTTCGACATCGGCAGCAAGGCCCGGGACGACGAGCACGTCCACGCCGTCGTGGTGCGGCAGCTGCAGCACCGGCTCGGCTACTCGACGACCAGCAACCTCGCCGCCGAGTACGAGCTGAAGCTGGAGCTCGAGGGGCTGCACGCCCCCTTCATGGACAAGGTGCTCGCCGTGCACAAGAAGCCCTGGGGCCAGCTCAAGGACAGCCAGCTCGTGGAGGACTACCTGTCCGCGGCGCTGCACGCGCTCCAGCCGGACCTCTTCACGCACGCCATGGCGTGGGTGGACAGCCGCACCGGCTCCCGCTTCGAGGACAAGCGATCCGCGGACGAGGCGGTGCAGGCCATCCAGCAGATGATGGACCAGCGCTGCCCCGGGCGGACACTGTTCTTCGTCGTCGACGAGGTGAGCCAGTACGTGCACGACGACCCCGACCGGCTGCTGGCGCTCCAGTCCTTCGTGGCGGCGCTCGGGCAGCGGATGAAGGGCAAGGCCTGGTTGCTCGCCACCGGGCAGCAGAAGCTCGAGGAAGGGACCGGCGTCGCCGCGCCCATCCTCAAGCTGAAGGACCGCTTCCCGCCTTCCCTGCGCGTGCACCTGGGCGTCGCGAACATCCGTGACGTCGTCCACAAGCGCCTGCTCCGGAAGAAGCGGCTCCTCGAGCCGGATCTGCAGGCGCTCTTTCACGCCCACCGCTCCGAGCTCGCGCTCTACGCCTACCGCGGCGACGAGATCTCGGAGACGGACTTCGTCGAGGTGTACCCGCTCTTGCCGGGGCACATCGACCTGCTGCTCGACATCACCACGGCCCTCCGGTCGCGCTCGGTGAGGACGCAGGGCGACGCGCACACGATCCGCGGCTTGCTCCAGCTCCTCGGCGACCTGTTCCGCGAGCGGGATCTCGCGCGCTACGAGGTGGGCCGCCTCATCACCCTCGACCTCGTCTACGACGTGCTCCACAGCGCGCTCGGGGCCGACGTCCAGATGACGATCGCCCGCGCGCTCGATCTCGCCGCCAAGCAGAAGAACGCCCTGATGGCGCGTGTGGTGAAGGCCGTCGCCCTGCTCGAGCTGGTGCGGGACCACCAGAAGACCTCGGCGGAGCTCATCGCGCGGTGCCTTTACGAGCTCGTCGGGCAGGGCAACCTCCAGCCGGAGGTCCAGAAGGAGCTGGACGTCCTCGCCGGCGAGAGCCTGCTCGGTTACTCCGAGAAGACCGGGTACAAGATCGAGAGCTCGGCCGGGCAGGAGTGGCAGCGCGAGCGCGAGGGCTACGAGCCGGGCGCGGAGCAGCTCTCGGAGCAGGTCGTCAAGGCGCTCGAGCTGCTCCTCGGCGACGCGGAGCGCCCGTCGCTCCAGGGCCTGTCGCTCCCCTGGCTCGCGCTCTTCTCGGACAGCGTCCGATCGAAGGACGTCCACATCAAGGACGAGCGCAAGTACACGGTGGTGACCGTGGACTTCCAGTTCACGAAGGGCGAAGGCGCCGAGCAGTGGGTGCCCCGCAGCGACACCCAGGCGTACCGGGATCGCATCGTGTGGGTCGCCGGGGATGTGGACGCCGCCCGGCACGCCGCGAAGAAGCTCGTGCGGTCGGAGCGCATGATCGAGCGCTACGGCGCCCGTCAGAGCTCGCTGGGCGACGACAAGCAGCGCCTGCTCATCGAGGAGCGGAACCGCCTGGACACGGCCCGGCGGGAGCTCACGGAGGCCGTCAAGGGCGCGTTCATGACGGGTCAGCTCTACTTCCGCGGGCGCGAGAGGTCGCCGCGCGACGCGGGGCCCACGTTCACCACGGCGCTCTCCGCGTTTGGCAACCTGATCGTGAGCGAGCTTTACCCGCACCCGACGATGTTCTCGGTCTCCGAGAAGGACATCCTGTACCTCATCGAGAACACGGAGCTCACGGCGCCGCCCCCGGTGCTCGGCCAGGATCGCCTCGGCATCCTGAGCCTGGACGCGGGGCGCTACGAGGTCACCTGCACCGGCCGCGTCCCCACGGACGTCCTGGCGTACGTGAGGGAGCACGGCGGCATCGCCGGGGCCACGCTCCTCGCGCATTTCGGCGCGCCCCCGCACGGCGTGCCGCCGGACGTGCTCCGCGCCGCCGTCGTCGGCCTGCTGCGCGGCAGGAAGCTCCGCATCGAGATCGCCGGGGCCGGCGAGATCACGAGCCCGCGGGACGAGGGCGCGCGGGAGCTGCTGAAGGACACGGGGCTCCGCAAGGCGAAGCTCACCGAGAACACGGTCGAGGCGCTCTCCCCGCGTGACCGGAACGCCATCTGCGCCCTGTTCCGGGATCTGCTCGGCAAGGACGTGGCCCGGGACAACGACGCCATCGCCGACGCGGTGGCGGAGCGGTTCGCCCGCGTGCGCGAGCGGCTGACCGAGCTCGGGACGCGCTTCCGCCGTCTGCCGAAGGATGCCGCCTATCCGGCGGCCCTCACCAGCCTCGAGCGCGCGCTCGAGACGTGCCGCCGGGATCGGCGGGTGGAGCCGACGGTCCTCGCCGTGAAGCGCTCGCTGAACGTGCTGCGGGACGGGCTCACGCTGCTCCGCCGGATGGAGACGGATCTCACCGACCAGGCCAGCGAGGTGCTCCGCCAGGCCGAGGACGCCCTGAACCACGCCTGGCCCGGCCTGGAGGCGCTGTCCCCTTCGGAGGACGCGCGCGCGGCCGCGGGCGCCATCCAGGCGCACCTCCGCACCGAGCGCCCCTGGGAGGACACGGCGGAGCTCCTGCCGCGCGTGGAGCTCCTGCGCGGCGAGCACCGCGCCCTCCGCCGCGCGATGCTCGACGCGCACGCGAAGGAGGTCGACGGCGCGGTGGAGCGCCTCAAGCGGCGCAGCGGCTTCGAGCGCCTCGACCCGGATCAGCGGCACCAGGTCCTCCGCCACCTGCGCGAGGGCGCCGCGCCGAACACGGACGAGCGCGCGGTGGCCCCGGCCGTCGAGATCCTCGAAGGTCAGCTCGAGACGCGCCGCGAGGCGGCCGAGGCGAAGGCCCTGGCCCACCTCGACGCCCAGCTCGAGACGCTGGGCGAGACGCCGGTCGTCGAGGTGATGCTCGACCTCAGCGGCCGCGAGGTCGACAGCGCGGCCGACCTGGAGCGCCTGCTCGACGAGGTCCGCCGCCGCATCCTCCACGAGCTCGCCGCGCGCCACCGCGTGCGGCTGCGGTGAGCGCCCCGAGGCGCCCGCGCGCTCAGCCCTCCATCTCGCCCCGTTCGTTGATCTCCGGTGTGCGAGAGACCTTGTCTCCCCAGCTCGTGTAGCGCTTCGCGAGCTTGCCTCCCCTGGTGAGGATGCCGGCGCGCTTGAGGAGCGCGATGTCCTCGTCGACCGACGTCGCGTTGAGGGCCTGAGTCAGCGCCTCGACCGTCCACTCCGGGCCCTGCGGCGGCGGAGCGGCCCCGGCCGGCCCACGCCGCGTGTTCGTCTTCGCCGTCTTCTCCGCCTTCGCGAGCTCTCGAGCCTTACGCGTCTTTGCCATAAGGACTATCCTTTCGCACCGACCAGACGGCGAGGATCGTCCGGCGCCTCGCCGCGTCAGAGATTGATGCTCTTTAACAGGCTCTCCGCGGCGGCGCGATGCTCCGCGCACGCGGGTTTGAGCGCCACAGCGCGCTCCATCGCCCTGGTCCGTTCATGGATGGCCTCGTCACGTTCGACGAAGAGGACCGTCGCCGCCAGCTCGAGGACACGCCAGAATGCATCCTTGAACAGCGGTGCGAGCTGCTGGACGCGCGGATCGCTTCCGTCCGTGTTCTCCTCGATCCACGCTCGTCCGGGTTCGGTCAGCGCGTACGTGTACTTCGACTGCTCGTCGCCGTATTCCGCCCGGTCCTCCCGGAGAAGGTTGGAGGCGATGGCCTCCTGCAATGTGTCGGACAGGGCCCTGCTGTAAGGACCGTAGTGGTGGTATTTGAACGGCGTGGCGCGGAAGTCATCCACCCCCACGCTCTTGAGCAAATAGGCCGATTTCTGCAGGCGAATCCTGCTCTCCAGGCGGCCGCCCATGGCGGCGACCATGGTGAGCAACCCCCGGAGCGCGCTGCCCCGCTGGACCGATTTCATCTTACCCCTTGCCTCCTTGCAGCTTCTTGAGAACCGGCATCATCTCACTCAACAGCGAGGCCTTGATCTCCTCTGGAAATACGAGCCGGTGGAAGTACTTGGTGTCCTTCAGGGCAGCGACGATCCGACTTTGTGGATTCTCCTCGAGAGGCCGGGGATCGGGGCCCTCCCCGACGAGCCATATGGACTCATCCGGCGACTCGGAGCGCCAGTCATACTGCTTGTAGCTTGTTCTACCGGGCTCATCCACCGACACATAGTAGTCCACTGTGGTGTCATCCACGCCCAGCAGCCTCTTCGTCAAGGACTTGGCGTGTTCCTCCAGCTCGTTGAGGCTCCTGCGCTGGGCGGCGTCGACATCGATGGTCTTGAAGAGTCGCCGGCACAGCAGCCTGTCGGCGAGGTCGCTCAGCACCTTGTCAGAGTGGTGTTTCCATGACTCGATGAGCGACCAGACATGGAACTCGCTCAGGCGCATGTATTGGCGCAGCTCGATTCCCTGCCCATGCTCCGCGAGCGCCTGAAGGGGATGGACGCCCGTGTGATCTCCGGGTGGGAAGACCGACTTATCCCCCAACCGGTGCAGCTCGCGTCTCGCCGCCTCTTCTTGTCGATGTAGTAGACGATCCGGGCGGGCAGGTCCGAATCCGCGTTCTTCAATGTCTTGCTGATCGCGGAGTCGTCCTCCTCGATCAGCCGCTGGGTCATGACCTCGTGGTCGAACTCGACGCCATGCTCTTTGAGGATCTCTTCAAGCGTGTGAGAGAACGGACCGTGCCCCACGTCGTGGAGCAGGGCTGCCACGCACGTCGTGACCTTGTGATCAGCGTCGGCGGGAATATCGCAGTTGCGCTCGATGCCCTCGTACATCTCCCGCGCCAGGTGGGCGACCCCCATGCTGTGGGAGAAGCGCGAGTGCTCGGCCCCGTGGAAGACGAGGTTCGTAAGGCCGTTCTGGCGGATGTGGCGCAGGCGCTGGAATTCCGGACAATCCACCAGTTTGCGCACAAGCCAGCTGATCCGGAGATCCGCGTCGCTCCCCGCCGGGAAAGGCTGCGCGAGGTCGACCGCGCCGTACCGGATCTGCAGGTGCACGGGGTCGCGGTAGAACTTCGGACGCGGCATGGGGGAGCTGGAGCCTCGCGAGGGCCGAAAGTGGATACATGAAAAGGTGTTCAGCTTCAAGCTGAAAGCCCCATGCCGCGGACGATGGCTCCTCCGGGGCCGTCCCCGCTGTTCCAAGGAATTTCCTCCTGATACTCTCGCGGAAACGCGGCGGTGGACGTCCTCGGGCATGGCTCGATCCGAGCTGACCGCTTCCTCGCTGCTCGCCGCGCACCCCCGCGTTCGCCGCCGTCGACCATGACCCCGACCCTCCTGACAAGCGACGCGAAGGAAGCCCTTCGCAAGACCGTCCGCGGCCTCCGCGGCCGGCTCATCGACCAGCTCACCGAGGCGGCGCGAGGCGAGTATCGCCTCGACGTCGCCCTCGCGAAGGCCCAGCTCCCGGAGGCGCGCCGCTGCCGGCGGGAGCGCCTCGAGGCGTGGATCGACGAGCAGGCGCGGAGCGCCCGCAAGCCGAAGGACAGGAAGGCCGGCAAGGGCGCGGACGCGGAGCTCCGCCAGCGGTTCCTGCAGCAGGCCGCGAAGGAGGCGGCGCACACGCTGCTCAACCGCCTCGTGCTCGTGCGCATCCTGGAGCACCACGGCGTGCTCCGCCCCGCGGTGGTGACCGGCGGCTGGAGCAGCCCGGCGTACGAGCAGGAGTTCGTCCACTATGCCGGTCCGCTCGCGACCGACGACACGCGCGGCTACCGCGCGCTGCTCGACGCCGTCTTCGCCGAGCTCGCCGTGGATCTGCCCGGGCTCTTCGGCCCCGTGGGCCTCACGCCGCTCTTCCCGGTGCCCGCCGCCGTGCTGCGGGAGGTGATCGACGCCCTGAACGACCCGACGCTCGCGTCGGCGTGGGGCGACGACACGACGCTCGGCTGGGTCTACCAGTACTGGAACGACCCGGAGCGCGAGCAGCTCGACGCGAAGATCGCGGGCGGCGGGAAGATCGAGCCGCACGAGATCGCCAGCAAGACGCAGATGTTCACCGAGCGCTACATGGTCGAGTGGCTGCTCCAGAACAGCCTCGGCCTGACGTGGCTCGCGATCTGCCGGAAGCCGGAGAACGCCTGGACGCCGGAGGCCGAGGCCGTGCTGCCCGTGCTCGAGGCGCGCCGCGCCGCGTGGCGGGCGAAGCGCGAGGCCGGCGAGGTGGCGCTCGACGCGCTGATGCCTGTCGAGCCGGGGATCGAGAGCGCGTGGAAGTACTACGTGGAGCAGCCGATCCCGGAGGACGCGGTGGCGAAGGCGCCGCCGTCGATCCGGGAGGTGAGGCTGCTCGATCCGGCGTGCGGCTCCGGGCACTTCCTGGTGATCGCCTTTGGCTTGCTCGCCGACCTGTACCGCGAGGAGGCGAGGCACCGGGGCGAGGCGTGGAGCGACGAGGAGATCGCGGAGAGCATCCTCGCGAACAACCTGCACGGCATCGACATCGACCCGCGGGCGATCCAGATCGCCGCGGCGGCGCTCGCGCTCCGGGCAAGGTTGTTCGCCCCCGAAGCGCGGCTCAGCCGGATGAACCTCGTCGCGCCGAGCTTGCGGCTCGGGGACCTGCCGGAGGACGATCCGGCGCTGCTGGAGCTCTGCCGCGAGCTCGAGCGCGAGGCCGGGATCGCCGAGGCGCTCACGCGCAAGCTGGTCAAGGGGATCGCGGGCGTCGACTACCTGGGGTCGCTGCTCAAGGTGGATGAGGCGATACGAGAGGCGCTGAACGAGGCGACGCGGCAGATCGAGCGCGGCAAGGCGGGGCAAGGAGACCTGTTCCGGGGGTTTGCGGTGCAGCGGGAGGAGCTGTCGTTCGATGCGGCCAGGGAGGCGGTGGTCGAGAAGCTGGAGCGCTTCCTGGAGGCGCACTCGGCCTCGGAGGACCTCGGGCTGCGGTTGCATGGGGAGCAGCTGGCCTCGGGGGTGAGGTTCGTGCGGCTGGCGAAGGAGGGGAGTTACGACGTCGTCGTGGGGAATCCGCCGTACCAGGGGCTGAGCAAGACGGCGCAGTTCGAGTATGTCGCGAAGCATTATCCGCGGGGGAAGGCGGATCTGTATGCGGCGTTCCTGGAGCGGGGGCTGGAGCTGGTGCGAGAGGGGGGAATATCCGCGCTGCTGACGATGCGAGGGTGGATGTTTGTTAAGCAGTACAAGGAGGTACGGGAGCACCTGCTGCGCACCTGCGACCTGCGCGCCCTTGTCGACTTTGACTCGGGCGCATTCGAGGAGGTGTCTGCCGCTCAGGTCGTGCTATCGGTAGCATGCAGTGTGTTCCGGCGTGACTCGCTCAAATCCTCTGCAGTGGCGCTGCGCCCGACGCCGATGGACGACCGCGCCAGTGCTGGGATGACCAGCCGCAAACGCGCTGGGCTACTCGCTCAGACGGGGCGATGCAAGTTCGACCCGAAGGGCTTCGAGGTCATCGAGGGCGCGCCCATTGTGTACTGGTGGACGAAGGAGTTTCTCGATCGGTATTCGAACGCGCCCAAGCTGGGAAAAACGCACAAGGTCCGAAAGGGCGTGTGCACCTGCAACGATCCTCGCTATGTCCGGAAAGCACACGAGGTCATCCGGGCACGCACACTCACAATCCGCTGCGATGAACCAAAAAACTGGAACCAGCACGCGCAACGATGGTCACCTACAATCATGGGAGGTGATGGTCTCGAGTGGTTCGAGCCGCTTCGCGATGTAGCACTCTGGGAGCATCGCGGTCTCGAAATGAAGACAGATATCGAACATGCCTACGGTGTCGTTACCAAGAGGATACAGAGCGAATCTCTGTATATGGAATCAGGCGTCGCATTTGCGATGATTGGCAGCCATTTCGGAGCGCGAATGCATCGCTGGCGCAGCATCTTCGGCAACATGGGATCTTCCGTGTTTCCGATTGATAGAGCCGCCGTTACTTGCACCATGAACACAGGCGTTGCGCGTAAGATTCTAGCATCACTCAATCCCGGCGTTCACTTTGAGGTCGGCGACGTCAACCGCCTCCCCATCTTCCCCGTCGCCAACGCCGACGAGATCTTCGCCACCGTCGAACGCGCCTTCACCGAGCACGAGTCCCACCGCGAGCCCTCCGTCGAGTTCCGCCGCCCCGGCCCCTCCCCCTGGCGCCACGCCCAGGACTGGGCCCAGCTCGCCGTCGATCGCCCCGAGGGCGCCCCCCTCCCGCCCTACGAGCCCGTCCACGACCCGCCCGCCCCGGAGGCCCCCGTCTCCTTCGCCCTCGGCGTCGCCCTCGGCCGCTTCGACGCGGGCGGCAACGGCCTCCTCGACGCCGCGCCCCCCGACGCCCTCCCCGCCGGCATCCTCTTCGTCGGCCCGAGCGACCACCTCCCCGACTCCCTCCCTCACCCCGCCTCCGCGCCCCTCCTCGGCGCCTGGGCCGAGCACCAGCGCTCCATCTGCACCGGCAAGGAGCAGCCCCTGCGCGACTGGCTCCGCAAGGACTTCTTCACCTACCACAAGGCCCTTTACGAGAACCGCCCCATCTATTTCCCGCTCAGCAGCGACAAGCGCAGCTTCGTCGCCTGGGTGAGCATCCACCGCTGGACGGACAGCACCCTGCAAACGCTGCTCGCCGATCACCTGCACCCGCTCCAGCGCAAGCTCGACGGCGAGATCGCCGACCTCGCCCAGGCCCGCGCGAGCAGCGACAAGAAGACCGCCATCGCGGCCGAGAAGCAGTACGCCACCGTGAAGCGCCTGCGCGACGAGCTCGCCGGCTTCATCGAGGCCGTCAGCCAGTGCGCCGAGCGCGGCGCCCCGCCCACCGACCCGGCCTGCCCGCCCCGCGCGGCGGACGCGACCTTCCGCATGGACCTCGACGACGGCGTGATGATCAACAGCGCCGCCCTCTGGCCCCTGCTCGCCCCGCAGTGGAGCGACCCGAAGAAGTGGTGGAAGCAGCTCTGCCTCGCCGACGGCCGCAAGGACTACGACTGGTCCCACCTCGCCCGCCGCTACTTCCCCGCCCGCGTCGACGAGAAATGCCGGAAGGACCCGAGCCTCGCCGTCGCCCACGGCTGCTTCTGGCAGGACCACCCCGCCAAGGCCTACGCCTGGGAGCTCCGCCTCAAGGACGAGATCCGGCCCGACTTCACGCTCGACGAGCCCGGCTCCGACGGCCACAGAGCGCGCTTCCTCCTGGAGCACGCCGCCGAGGCCCGCGCCCTCGAGGCCGCCGAGCACAAGCGCCGCGAACGCAAGGCCGCCAAGGCCGAGGCCGACGAGCCCGGAGAGCTCGACGCCGGCGAGGCGGAGGACGAGGAAGCGGGCTGAAGCGCTCCGGTTCAGGGGGCGTACCCGTCGTTCCTCGGCATGGGCTGCCTCCTCGGACAGAGATCGCCTGGGAAGCGGCAAGATGTCATGAGTCTTGACAGGATCGAGGCCGGGATTTGCCGTGAATTGGACCAATTTGTGCGTTTAAATTCACATAGGCCGAGAAAAATTGTCACGATAGTGAAATTAATTCTCCATCCAGGCTGTCCGAAGCCCATTGCGTGAAGTTAAACTCTCCATCCAGGCTGTTCGAAGCCCACGGCGTGAAGTTAAACTCTCCATCCAGGGTGTCCGAGGTCCATTGCGTGAAGTTAAGGCTGATCGGGCGTGACCTTGGCCCGGCGGGCTTCGCCTCCGCTGGACAGCGAAACCCGATTTCTGAAGCTTCCGCTCGCTCCTTTCCCTCGGGACCAGCCTTACCTGGTCGCACCCTTCCCACCTTCATGTTCAAATCCGGCCACCACCGCCGCCGGCGCTCTGACCTGGTCACGATGACTCGGTCGAGACAAGCCCGCGCTCGAGGTACTCGCCCCCGACGAAGCGGCCGATGATCACGACGGTCCGGCCGTCTCCGGAAAGCGTCACCTGCCCGGCGCCCGCGGCCACGGTTCCGAAGCACGTATCTGACAGCTCGATCAGATAAGGGGACTCCATGCGTCCCCCCTCGCCGAGCGCATGAAGAGCGCGCTCCCAGGCGGCGAGGACCTCGGGGCAAGGCGCGCCGCATCCTTCGAGGAAACCGCGCAGCAAACGCTCGTCCCACGAGCGGTTGAACTTGGCACGGCGCCGGATCCAGGAGAGGAGCAAGGGGTGGATCTCTTCTGGGTTGCTTGTTGCCATCGTGGTCCCCATCGCGCTCCGGCTGAAGTCACAACCGAGCAAGCCGTCCATCTTCTAGCAGTACCCATGGGGACGAAGCCGAGTACGCCTCGGTCCCCGCAATGGGCAGACTTGGCGCATCCGTGAGCTGTTCGAGCCCCTTGTCTCGTAGTCGCATCCCACGTTCGGTGAGGCGATAGACGAGCGACTTCATCGGAACGTCGGGATTCGGCCCAGGCGCGCGCTCCACAGCCGCGCTCGAATCATGATCCGCCCAGTGCTCCAGCCGGCGTGGCAGAAACAGATCGCCCGTGCAGGAGAGGAGATGCCACAGACCTATTCGCGCCTCCGATTTACAGACGGCTAACGCCAGCGCAGTCTGCCATTCAGACGAGAGAAGGGCAAAAGTGATCTCGTCGAACCGACTGAGATGCAGGGTTCCCTCCGTGGTCCTTCTTGGAAAGAAGCAGGAGAGCAGCGCCCATAGGGGGGCAAGCTCCGGAAATCCCTCGACGCCGTGGACGCAGCTTTCGACGAACGGCAACGGGTTCTCATCGACGTAGCTGTCCCAGAGGCGAACGGCACGTTCGTACCGCTCACGCGGCCAGGGGCGCGCCTTACCGATGCGCTCGAGAAGAATTTCGTCAGGATGATCAGACACCGACTCGGAACAGGTAAACGGACGAGTCAACACCTCGCGGCTCGCTGTTGCCGAGGGCGGAACCGGCTCAAAATCGAGGACCAAGACGTCGTGGTGCGCGATCCCAAGCTGGTGTAGCCAGCTACAGGCCCTCCAGAGGTTCACCCGCTCGTGAAGGCTCGCCGACACCCACAAGACAACGGGGGGCTCCCAGTGGACCTCGGACGAATAGAGCCTATCCCATGCCTCGCTCGAGCTCCACCACATCTGACGTGCTCGAATGTTCTCCTGAGCGCTTCGGCGACTCGGACCGACGACGAGACGCTCGGACGCGCGCACGACATTCGCGGCACCGATCTCCAACAGATGCTCTGCGGTCAATGCGTCGAAGGCGACGTGGGTCGCTTCACGAATATCAGGAATGCTCGTCGTCATCAATAGAACCCACACTTGTAGCACTGCCTGAATTTATAATCATGGTCCTTCCAGCAGTTTTCCTGACATATAGCGCAAAGCGTTATTCCTTCATCGACGAAGCGCGTACATGGATAGGGCTTCGCCATGCATGCTTCGTACATCTCGGTACATTTATTGATGGGCGAGCACCCTGCCATCAGCGCGAACGATTCGCTGTCCACTTCTTCGGATCCACCTCCGTCGCCGTCTCTGAGATAATCTCCCGCCCCTACGGATTCTGTCGGGTATCCAGCACCGGCGCTTCCCGGTTCCACTGTATCGCAGGCGTACGACAGGTCGCATGCCGACGCGAGTACCATCACGAGCCCGCCGCACAGTACGAGCGCGCTCGCCTTCTTCAAACCGTTTCCCATGTCGTGCTCCCCTTCCGGGCGAGCGCACCGTTCTGTCGGCCGAGAGATGGCGTCAACAGGTCGCCGGGACCGATGTTGTGTCCACATCCCCACCGCCCCCGCCACCCAGGATCCACGTCCCGGGGTTCATGCCAGGGATCGCGGGGATGTTCGGAACCGGAGCGGTGCGCGCCATGGGGCCATGGTCACCGGCGGCTCCGCTCTGTGTCAATTTCAGCGGCGCACCGGCCTGGGATGCGCCAGACGGCTCGATCCGTTGTGATGCGTGAGCGGAGCGGCCGCCGCCATCGCGGCCCCCCGCGGCAGCTACCTCGAGCTGATGCTCGCGCTCGAGCCACACGGCAACGGCCTCCACCCCGCTCACGTCCTCCTCCACCTCCCCGGCGTGAACAAGGAGACCGTCAAGGAGACGCCCGTGTTCGAGCTCTACAAGGCCGGCGTGGTCTTCGAGAAGAGCCTCGGCACGCTCGTCCGCGAGGCGGCCATGGGGGCGGCGACGCTGGGTTCACTGCGCTCGCGCGGGCTGTGGTGTACCGCGGCAGCGCCCTCGATCGCCGCCGAGGCGCGCTCAGAGGACAACCCGCTCCAGCTTGAAGTCGAGGACGGCTCGAATCGCATCGTAGTCCTCGTCGGCCGTCAGGACGGTGGCGCCGAGGGAACGCGCCGAGAGCGCGATCAACACGTCATTGACCAGCGAGGCTCGGCGCACCTCACGCCCCGCCTCACGGAGCCGCCGCAGCGTTCGTCCGGCATGGTCGAAGAGACAGGTTCGTATCGAGGAGGACCTTCCGGAGGATCATCGAAGCGCATCGTCGAAGCCGCCGATCGCCTTGACGCGCCGGTGGACCTTCAGGATCGGCTCCTCGCCGAGGACGAGATCGAGCGCCCGCTCGATCGTCTCCTGCTCCGTCTTCGCGCCGAGGAGCTTCTTGGCACGATCAATCTTGGACTGATCCAGTTTGAGGTGCTTGTGCCGCGGCATGTTCATGATTCAGGCTAGCGTGAACATGCCCAGCCCGCCACCGAGCTGACTTCTGACGCCTCGTGCCCCCGTGATACGTTCTCCCCACGACATGCCCACCGCGGATCCCCACCGAGGCGCGGCGAGCCGGGCGCTCGCCGCCGAGGTCAACAAGAAGGTCCGCGAGCGTGGCCTCGTGGTGTGGATCGACGCGGATCAGCAGTACACCACGCTCGTCGACGCGCTCCGCGAAGGCGCCTTCGGGTTCTCGTACCCCGTGGTGGCCTACCGCGGCAGCTACCTCGAGCTGATGCTCGCGCTCGACCAACAGGGCGACGCGCTCCACCCCGCTCACGTCCTCCTCCACCTCCCCGGCGTGAACAAGGAGACCGTCAAGGAGACGCCCGTGTTCGAGCTCTACAAGGCCGGCGTGGTCTTCGAGAAGAGCCTCGGCACGCTCGTCCGCGAGGCGGCCATGGGGGCGGCGACGCTGGAGCAGGCCGACGCCTTCGTCCGCGCGCCGGGGCTCAGCCTCGACAAGGCGGACCGCTGGCTCGACGAACTGCAGGCGCAGCCCAGGGGAGAGATCACGCTGCTCCTCGAGAGCCGGGGGCTCGATGACGTCGTCCTCGGGCTCGTGGCCGACGATCCGCGACTCCGCGCCCACCTCCCCGAGCACGGGGAGCAAGTCCTCGCGTTCCTCGAGAAGGGCCTCGGGCTCGGCGCCGCCTGGCGCACCTACCGCATCGGCCAGGCGGAGCTCACCGCGACCGCCGTGGCCACCCTTGTCGCGAGCTGGCTCATGGCCGTGGAGTTCGTCCACGACCTGAAGGAGGCCCCGGTCACGCCGGAGCTCCAGGCCCTGACCCGGCTCGGTCCGCTCGTGAAGGACTGCCGCCGCCTCGCCGCGCGCTTCAGGGAGCAGCACCCCGACGCGTACGAGCTCTTCGCCACCGAGCTGCAGGAGCACCTGCAGCAGGAGCGGACGAGCCACCACGCCGGCGCGCTCGGCGCCATCGATACGTTCCGCTTCGAGGAGGCCACCATGCGCGCCGCCGCGCTCGGCGCGCTGTGCCGCGGCGAATGGGACGGCGCCGAGGAGATGGCCGGGGCGCGGACGCCGGAAGCGTGCTTCTGGGTCCGCCGCTCGCCGGCGTTGCAGCGCACCTGGGAGATCCTCCGCCAGGCGGCGAGCACGGGCCGCGCCCTCGCGGCGACGCGCAAGGGGCTCGACCGGTGCGGCTCGCTCGACGAAGCGGTGGAGCGCTACGCGGAGAAGCTCGCCCCGGTCGACCGCCAGCACCGGCTGTTCGAGCAACGCGCCCACGCCCTGCTCGCGTCCGATCTCGACGACTACGACGCGCTGCTGGAGGTCCGCAAGGCCGTGCGCCGCGCGTACCGCGGCTGGGCGGACGCGACAAACCGGGCGTTCTTCGAGCTCTGCGTGGCGCACGGGCCGTTGCCCGGGCGCAGCCTGCGGCAGCGGTCCGTCTACGAGGACGTCGTGCACCCCCTCGTGGAGCAAGGGGGGCGCGTGGCGTTCCTCCTCGTCGACGCCCTGCGCTTCGAGATGGCGCAGGGCCTCGCCCAGGAGCTCCGGCGCGAGAAATACCGCGCGAGCCTCGGCGCGCGGCTCGCCGAGCTGCCGACCGAGACCGCGATCGGCATGAACGCGCTCACCCCGGTCGAGCGGAACGGCCGGCTCCGCCCGGCGATGAGGGACCGCAAGATCGAGGGGTTCGTCGCGGGGGAGTTCAGGGTGTGCCACCCGCCCGAGCGGGTGCGCGCGATCAGCGAGCGGAGCCTCCCCGGCCCGGCGCAGAGCGCCGAGGACATCGAGCTCGAGGAGCTCCAGGACATGGGCCTCGCGCAGCTCAAGCGCCGCCTCGGCGGCAAGCCTCCGCTCGTCGTGGTGCGCAGCCGGGAGCTCGACACCGCAGGCGAGCACGGGCTGCACCTCGGCACCTTCGATCACACGCTCGCGCTGCTCAAGTCCGCGATCTCGCTCCTCTCGCAGGCCGGCGTCGAGCGCTTCGTCATCGCGTCCGATCACGGCTTTCTGCTGCAGGACGCCACGGCGGACAACCTCCCCTTCGGCGCCAGCAAGCAGGTGCCCGAGCGACGGCACGCGCTGTTGCCAGAGCCCTCCGGGATGCCGGACGTGCTCGAGGTCCGGCTCTCGGCGCTCGAGTACGACGTGGAGGAGGACCTCTACCTTGTGCTGCGGCCGGACACGGCGCTCTGGCAGACGAGGGAGAAGATCGCGCCCTTCGTGCACGGCGGCAACAGCCTGCAGGAGCGCGTGATCCCGGTCCTGGTCCTCGACCGGCAGGTCGTTCGCGGCAAGACGACGTCCCGCTACGAGGTCGTCGCTCACCCCGAGCCAGCGCACCTGGGGCGCCAGCGCCTGCGCCTGGCCGTGCGGCTGCAGAGCCGCGAGAACGCGTCGCTCGGCTTCCTGGCGCCGAAGAGCATCAGCCTGGCGCTGCGCGTGCAGGGGCGCTCCGACGTGCTCATCGGCCTGCTCGACGCCGGGCCGCCGGCCACCCTGTCGGACGGGCGCGTCCTTGTGCCGCCGAACCGCGACGAGGCGATCGTCGAGTTCGAGATCGAGGGGCAGGCCGACGAGAAGGTGCGCGTCGAGGTGTACCACCCGGATGCGATCGAGGAGGTGACGCCGAAGGTGGTCGAGGGCTTCTTCGACGTCGCGCGGAGCCGCCACCTCCCGAAGCCGCGCGCCGCCGGCGGCAGCGCGCCCCCGCCGGGGCAGAGCCGGCCGCCGAGCGCCCCGCCTGCGCCCCAGGCTCGGCCGCCCAGCGCTCCCCCTGCGGCGCAGGCTCGGCCACCCGGCGCTCCCCCTCCGATGCAGCCCGCGCCCGCCACGCCGGCGTGGGGCGAGCTCGTCGCCGACGACGCCTACCGGCGCGTCCTCGAGATCATCGCGGAGCGCCGCACGATCAACGAGGCCGAGCTCGCGCAGGTGCTCGGGTCGTCGCGGCGCGTGCGCGCCTTCGCCCGGCACTTCGACGAGCTGGTCCGTCGGCTGCCCTTCGAGGTGGAGGTGCTCACGGTGAATGGCATGAAGGCGTACGCGAGAAAGGACTGACCATGGCATTCCGCGACGCGGCCCACATCTTTCAGCGTCTGCGCAACGGCACCGTGCCCGACCGGGGACTGGAGGCGTTCGCCGTCGGGATCGAGCGGCACAGGAAGGAGCTCCAGCGGAAGCTCGACGAGGTGAAGAACGGCGAGGGGGACGTGAAGTTCCTCCGCGGCGGCTACGGCTGCGGCAAGACGTTCATGGCGAACCTCGTCGTCCACGACGCGCAGAAGAGCGGTCACGACGCGCAGAAGAGCGGCTTCGCGACGAGCTTCGTCGTGGTGTCCGACAACGATCTGCACTTCCACCGGTTCGACGAGCTCTACCGCAAGGTCGTCAGCGGCCTGAGCACGCCGGCCTGCGCTCAAGGAGCGCTGGGGGACGTGCTCGACCGCTGGATCGGCGGGGTCGAGGAGGGCCTCGTGAAGCTCGGCCTGAGCGAGGACGATCCGAGCTTCGATGACCGGGTGCTCGCGAAGCTCGACGAGCAGCTCGTGGCCCTCACCGGCGGCCGAGCGCCCGCCGACATGATCCGCGTGATCCGGAAGGTGTTCGAGCTGAAGCAGGCGGGGCGCGTCCAGGAGGCCTCGGCCCTCGTGTCATGGCTCTCCGGCAGCTCGAACGTCGCCGCGAGCCTCAAGAGCATCGCCGGCGTGAAGGGCGACATCTCGAGCAGCGACGCCATGGCCTATCTCCGCGGCATCCTGGAGATCATCAAGAGCGCCGGCTACACCGGGCTCGTCATCGTCATCGACGAGGCGGAGACGATCTTGCGCATGCGCGGCGACGTGCGCGGAAAGTCTCTGAACGCGATCCGTCAGATCGTGGACGCCGCGAGCAGCTATCCGGGGCTGCTCTGGGTGTTCACGGGGACACCCACGTTCTTCGACGATCGGCAGGGCGTGAAGGGCGTCGAGGCGCTCTATGCCCGGATCAAGTACGAGGAGTTCAACGGGGTCCCGAGCCTGCGGCAGCCGCAGCTCGCCCTCCGGCCGTTCGACCGCGAGCGCCTGCTGAAGGTGGCGCTCAAGCTCCGCTCGCTGCACCCGGATCTCGCGCCCGAGGAGGCCGAGCGCCGGTTGCCGAGGGAGCTCGTCGAGCAGCTCGTCGACACGGTCACGGCGGGCTTCCGGGGGGACGTGGGCGTGGTGCCGCGCCAGTTCCTGCGGACGTTCGTGAACGTGCTCGACGTGCTCGCGGACGACCCGGACCAGGACGCGCGGGGTCTGCTCGGGTTCGAGCCGGCGGGGCTGACCCCCGAGGAAGAGGCCGTGCTGGCCGGGCGCAAGCTCGAGGAGCCGCCGCCGGACGACGCCTTCGGCGGCGCCGGTGTCGCGATGTGAGGCGGCGATGAGCGTGTTCTCCCGCTTTCCTGAGCGACTGCAGCACGCCATCGCGCACGACCTCGGCTTCACGTCGCTCCGTCCTGTGCAGGAGCTCGCGGGCGAGGCGATCCTGGACGGCAAGAACGCCGTGGTGCTCGCGCCGACGGCGGGGGGGAAGACCGAGGCGTCGATCTTTCCCGTCCTCGCCGGGCTCCTGGCGGCGCCACCGTCGGGCGTGGGGGCGCTCTACGTCGCGCCGATCAAGGCGCTCCTGAACAACCAGGAGGTCCGCCTCGGCGACACCACCGAGATGGTTGGCCTGCGCCGGTTCGTCTGGCACGGTGACGCGCCGCAGGGCCAGAAGGAGGCCTTTTGCCGGGAGCCCGCGGAGCTCCTGATGACGACGCCGGAGTCCCTGGAGGTGATGCTCATGTCGCCCCGGGTGCCGGTGCGCCGGCTGTTCGAGGATCTGCGCTGCGTCGTGGTGGACGAGATCCATGCGTTTGCCGGGACCGACCGGGGCGCGCACCTGATGAGCGTCGTCGAGCGCCTCGCCGCGCTCTCGCGGCACGACGTGCAGCGCATCGGCCTCAGCGCCACGGTCGGGAACCCGGAGCACATCGGCCGCTGGCTGGCCGGGAGCTCGGCGCGGCCGAGCGTCGTGGTCGACCCTGCGCGGCCGAAGGCGCAGCGCCTCATCAAGGTCTACCTCCGGGAGGACGCGAGCGACGTCGCGCGCGAGGCCCTCCGGGAGGGGCGCGGCAAGAAGAGCCTGTTCTTCTGCCAGTCCCGGGCGCTCACCGAGGCCGTCGCCGACGACATGCGCGACGGCGAGATCGAGGTGTTCGTCCATCACGGGTCCGTCTCGAAGGAGGAGCGGTATGCCGCCGAGGAGCGCTTCGCGCGGGGCACGAACGCCTGCATCGTGGCCACGTCCACGCTCGAGCTCGGCATCGACGTCGGGGGGCTCGATCTCACGTTCCAGGCGAACGCCCCGAGCACCGTGTCGTCGTTCCTGCAGCGCATGGGTCGCACGGGCCGGCGGACAGGCACCGTGGCCAACATGACCTTTCTGTGCGAGGACGCGGTGTCCGTGGTGCAGAGCACGGCGCTCATCCTGCTGGCCGCGCGCGGGTGGGTGGAGAGCGTCAAGGAGGAGACGCGCGCCTGGCCGGTGCTGGTGCACCAGCTGCTGGCGATGACCCAGCAGCACGGTGGGATCAGCGCGGAGCGCTGCTGGCAGGTGCTCGAGCGGGTGCCGGACTTCCGGGGCATCCGGCGGGAGGAGGTCCTCGAGCTTGTCGAGCACATGAAGCGCGAGGGGTATCTGTTCGAGTCCGGAGGGCTGCTCGGTATGGGGCAGACGGCCGAGCGCGTCTTCGGCAGGAAGAACTTTTTGGAGCTCTACGCGGTGTTCTCGAGTCCGGTCCTCTACAAGGTACAGACCGAGTCGAACCGCGATCTGGGCAGCCTGGAGCAGGCGTTCGTGGATCGCCTCGTGGAGGAGATGAGCACGTTCCTGCTCGGCGGGCGCGCCTGGCTCGTCGTGTCGCTCAACCACGGGGAGCGTCTCGTGCGTGTCCGCAGCGCTCCGCGCGGCAAGAAGCCGAGCTGGGGGGGGTTCGTCCCGCAGTTCCTCGGGTTCGAGGTGTGCCGGGCGATGAGGGAAGTTCTTACGAGCGACGAGGAGTACCCGTTCCTCGACGTGAAGGCCAAGGCCGCGCTCGCCGAGTGGCGCGGCGACCTCGGCCAGCTCCTCCGGCGCAGCGGGGACGCGCTGCAATTCGACGGCACGACGGTGACCTGGTGGACGTTCGCCGGCGGCCGGATCAACCAGACGCTCAAGTACGCGCTCGAGTGGAGAGGGGGCTGGAAGGTCGTACCCGACAACTTCTCCATCAGGATCCAGGGAGACGGCGTGGGTTTCGAGGCGGTGGGTCGTCTGCTGGACGAGCTGCGACGACCGAGCTTCTGGGAGGCCGCCGAGACCCGCCGCCGGCTGCTCGCGCTCGTGCCCGAGTACCGCCTGAGCAAGTTCCAGCGCGTGCTCCCCGAGGCCTGGCAGGTCGAGATGGTGGGCGGGTACCTGCTCGACTTCGAGGCGACGGCGCGGTTCCTGGCGGGGGGCGGGTCCGTCACGAAACAAGGCACAGGAGCGGTCCCGATCGGTAACGCTGGTGCCCCTCCGTAGCCGCTCGCCAGTGACCCCGCCCGCGACGCTTTCGTGATCCAGCGGGGCTCTGCGACGCCTGAAAAGGTGGCCCATGCCATCCTGGAGCTTCAGTACAGATCCAGGTGCTCCCCGCAGTGGCCGATGTACACCACCGACTGGTCGCCCTTCTCCGCATCCTTCTCATCCCTGGGCTCCTTGCAGGCGAACACGTGGACTCGCGTGCGGTTCCCCGGCTTCGCGTGCATGTCGAAGAGCTGCTTCTCGGCGAAGCCCGGCACATGCAACTCGCGCTGTTTGCCGAGCGTTGGCTTCTTCAGCGTCTGCGCCTTCTCCTGGGACATGTCGACGCAGCACGCCAGTTTGTAGCGCTCCGCGGCCGATTCGCGGGGGAGCCCGGTGTCCAAGGCGCGCGCGTAGGCATCCAGGGCGCGGATCGCCTCGAACAGGATCGCGGCGTCGCAGTCCAGTTCCCAGCGCTTCGCCGAGCTGCGCGCGGTGTCGAGGATGCGAACGCGCTCGGTGTGGAGGACTGCTTGCTCCAGCACCGAGAGGGTCGTCGTCACGTTGGGCCGGCTCAGTGCGGCCTCGGCCTCGGCGGCCTCATGGGCCGTGCGGAGATTACGCAGCTCGATCTGGCGCTCTCCGCGCTCGGCCCGATAGATGGGCTTGTCAAGATAGGGGTTCGGACCGTACGACAGGATCCAGCTGGGTCGACCGCACGAGAGGCCGTGGTGCGCCCCCGTGAGCAGGACCTCCACGAGCCAATCAGGGGCCTCCAGGCACGAGGGGTCCGTGTCCGTAGGGCAAGGGCCGTCATCCACTTCCAGGTTCTGCACCCAAGGACCCGAGAGGAGCTGGAGGAGAAGATCCAGCACGTTGTCCCAGTCGGAATCCATCCGGTGCTGATTCCTCCACCAATAGTACATCGAGGCTCCCGTCCCGGAAGCCGGAGCGAAGGAGAACTCTTCATCATCAACACAAGCTTCGCCACGCTCGATCTTCGCGGTGCCGTAGCCCGAGCCTTCCGGCTCTCCGAGCGTCAGAACGAAGTCCGTCTCGAAGTCCTCGATTCGGCTCGACACCCCGATCGCGAACCGGCGCTCTTCTCGAGAGTAATTCAGCGCCTGCTTGAAGCTCCCGATATCGACCCACTCGCCCGACAGCCGCAGGTGGCCAGCGTCGCCCACCTGCTGCTCTGACTGCATCAGCGCCAGCAGCGCATAGATCGTCGAGCTCTTCCCCGCGCTGTTCACCCCCGCCAGCAGCGTGAGGGCGCCGAACGTCACTCGGGTGGGTTCGGCGAAGCAGCGAAAGCCGTCCAGCATGATCGCGGTGAGCACCTGGAATCAGCCTCCTTCCCTGGTTCCGTCGTCGCCGGGCGGCGTCGACAGGTTCAAGCGTGAGAACACATCGAGCCTCAGCTCCGGTTCCGCATCCGAGTCCAGCACCATCACCGTCAGCGGGGTGTCCTCGAACCGGCGCCGCAGGCGGACGGGCAGGTCCGGGAAGCGCTTGCCGACCAGCTCCGGCAGGAGGCGGAGCCCGGTGAGGGCGAGCTTGCCTTCCAGGAAGCCGAACAGGGACAATAACCGCTGGAGGCCATCGAGGATCTGCATACTCCCGTCGCGGGACTCGGCGACGTAGAACGCCGGCAGCGGGAGCCGGAGCAGCACCGACTCGACAAGTTGTGCCTGGACGGCGGGCGACCAGTCGAGGTCGGGACGGAAAGGACGGCGGAGGATGAGCGTCTGGTCGGCGAGACGGCGATGAAGCTGGAGGATCGTCCACTCGACTTTCAGGATCGGGATTCGCCGGTTTTCCGGGGCCTCATTCGCAAGGAGCGCGCGCCGGACGGAAGGAGCGTCCGCAGGAGCGCCGGACGGGTCTGCCTTGGCTGCTGGTTTCGTCATGACGAACCCTTCCAGGGTAGCGGAAGCTGGGGCCGCGCGTGAGCCTTGTCTAGCAGCCAGCCGTGTTCGCTCATGCCTCGGCTGCCCCGCCCGCGCCTCCCAGCCGCCCCTCGGCCGCTTCGCCTTCGGGTACCGGCGCGTCGTGCCCGTATCGTACGAGACGCACACGCTGGCGCCGATCTTGCGAAGCGCGTCGAGCGCCGGCGCCTCGGTCGAGCCTGCGGGCCTTCAGGCTGGCGTCGAGGTCGCGCAGGCCCGACGCCAGCGCCTCCGTGATCAGGATCTCGTAGAGACCGCGCCGGCTCGCCGTCATGGACAGCGAGTCTACGGCAGATCGCCGCTTGCGTGCTCGTCCTACGTTCACTCATCCTCCCTGAAGAGCTCCCGGAAGAACCGCTCCCTGTGCAGCAGGAAATCCCGCGTCAGCGCGAAGTGCTCCGTCTCCTCGTACGCCACCTCCGCGATCCCCTCCTCGGAGAGCCGGTAGATCGTCGCGTCCGGATAGGCGAGCACGATGGGCGAGTGCGTCGCGACGATGAACTGCGATCGCCCCTTCCCGACGAGCTCGTGCATGCGCGCGAGCAGGGTGAGCTGCCTTCCGGGCGACAGCGCGGCCTCCGGCTCGTCGAGGAGGAAGAGGCTCTCGGGCTTGAACCGGTGCTTCACCAGGGCCAGGAACGACTCGCCGTGCGACTGCTCGTGCAGCGACGTGCCGCCGTAAAACTGGGTCGCGGCCAGCTCGTCCACCTGCGTGGCGACGTTGAAGAAGCTCTCGGCGCGCAGGAAGAAGCCGTTCTTCTCCCGGCGCGCCCCACGCACGAGCCGCATCGCGGTGTGCAGCTCGGACTCGGAGCGCCGGGTCGCGAAATTGAAGCCCTTCGAGCCGCCCTCGGCGTTGAAGCCGGCCAGGAGCGCGAGCGCCTCGATGAGGGTCGACTTGCCGGAGCCGTTCTCGCCGACGAAGAAGGTCACCTTGGGATGGAGCGCGAGCTCCTCGAGGGCGCGCACGGCGGGGATGCTGAACGGATACCTGGAGAAGTCCTCGACCCGCTCGCGCAGGAGCTGGACGGAGCGGATGAAGCCGCCCGGGAGCTGGGCGCGCTTCATGAGGAGATCGAGGCCGTAGACGCCGTGCCCGTCTCCTCGCCAGACGAGCAGGCGGCGGCGGCGGCGGCGAGGAGCAGCGCGCACCGAGACAGCGCGTTGCATGCAGGATGGAGTGCGCGCACGCGGCGAGTATACACGCCCCCGCGGGTCGATCGAACGGCGGCGACGGGCGTCCCCCCGGCGCTCGGCGCGCAGGTCAGGCCCGCGCGGCCAGCACGATCCCCGCGCAGGCCTCGGCGTCGCTGAGGGCGTCGTGGTGGCGGAGCGCGAGGCCGAGGTGGCGGCACACGTCCGGCAAGGTCGTGGGGCGGATCTGCCAGCGCGTCCGCGCGAGCTGCACCGTGCACTCGAAGCGCAGCTGCGGAGGCTCCATGGCGAAGGCGGCGCAGCAGGCCCGGAGGACCGAGCGGTCGAAGCTCGCGTTGTGGGCGGCGATGAACTCGGCACCTTCGAACAGCGGAGTCACCCTTCGCCACACCTCCGAGAACCGGGCCTCGCCCGCGACGCGCGCCCAGGAGATGCCATGCACCCCGGTGAACTCGAAGGTTCGCCGCGGCGGCTGGATCAGGTGATGCACGCGGTGGGTGATGCGATTGCCCTCGACCCGCACCGCGCCGACGGCGCACGCGCTGTCGCGGTAGCGGTCGGCGGTCTCGAAGTCGAGGGCGACGAAGGTGGTCATGCGGGCCGAGTGTGCCGATCGTACGTCACGGAGTCGACGTATACGGCGTCCAGACCTCGCAGTCGAACCGCTCGTACAGGAGCGTCACCTCCTGCCGGCGCCCGCCGTACCGCTCGAGGCACAAGGCCTGCGCGTCGGCGCGCGCGCGCGCGCGCACGTCGCCCTCCGGGAGGGCGCCCTCCCCGCCGACCGGCAGCGCTGTCACCGCGGCGCGACAGCCGCTGTCCGCGCGGCGGTCACCTGTCACGCCGCCGTACCACCTCGACGCGGAGAGCGCGGGCGATCCGCGGATGACGCGCCGCTCGCGGGCGTGGCACGGCGCGTGCTCCTTGTGTCCGGCGCGCAGGGCGGCGAGCATGGCCCCTTGCATCCTTGATCGGCGAGCTCGCCGGAACGAAGGCTCGAAACTCTTTGGACGAGGAGATCGCGATGAAGTGCTCTGCTGGTGCGCTCGGGATCGTGGTGGGCGTCGGGCTCTTCACGGCGGCTTGCGGGTCGGCGTCGCAGCTCGAGGGCGAGCTCGAGGGGCCGGGGCTCGAGGTGATGTGGGGCAAGCCCGGAACGCAGGACCCCAACGGCACCCCCAAGCACGCCTGGCACACATGGAAGGAGCCGCTGGTGGGGGCGCTGAAGCGCCCGTTGCTCCAGAGCGACCACACGTTCAACCCGGAGATCGTCGACGTGGGGTTCCTCGACGATCCGGAGGGCGAAGAGGTCTTCGATCACGCCTTCCGCTGCGCCGTCGCGAAGGACACCGTCGTGATCCACGGCGACCGCGAGTACAAGGGGCGCGGAGCGGTGATCGGCGCGTCGGGCTGGGTGAACGGCGGGCTCGAGATGGACGTGATCTACAACGTGCTCGAGTGCGTGATCGCGTTCGTCAACGACAAGACCGACGGGGTCGACGTCCTGCTCACGGGCGCCAATATGAACGATGACAAGGGGGATCACGACGGCTTCATCTACAGCGAGGCGGTCTGGTGCGCGAACGTCGTCCCCCCGGGCTTCGTCGGCGTGGAAGTCTATGCGACCGAGTCCTTCGAGAAGGAGTGCGGGTACGACATCGAGGAGGCGCTGAAGCGGCGGTACTGCTACCAGGAGGGCTCCTGCGGCCTCGAGTACATGGGGCTCGTGACGGAAAACAGCGTATGCGAGCCCATCGGCCCGGCGGAGGATGGCCATTACCGCTGCAAGGGGAAGCCGTGCACGATGACGTGGCTGAAGAACCCCAAGCCCCACTGGTGCGAGCGCGACCGCCGTCCCCGTCTCCGTCCCGACTGAGCTCCGGGCGTGCTCAGGGCGCGGCGGGGCCAGGCGCCTCGCCCGCGAGCCGCCGCGCCTCGGCGAGGCGCGCGCCCACGGTCCGGGCGCGCAGCGGGTTCGCCTGGATCGCCGCCTCCAGGGCCGCGACCTCGCGCAGCGTGGCCTCCGTCCGCGCGGCCGCGCCGGGCGCCGCCGCGGCGCGCAGACGAAAGAGCCCTCCCTGGGCCACGAGCGCCCGGTCGGACCGCGGGTTCAGCCGGAGCGCCGCGCCCGTGTGCCGGAGCCCCTCGTCGATCTCGGCGGCGGCGTCCTCCCGGCGCCCCGCCCGGAGGGCGGCGCGGGCCTCGTGGAGCTCGGCCAGCAGCGCGTAAGGCAACGGATCGGCGCGCGGCTCGCCGACGAGCAGGGGGCGGAGCGGGACGAGCGCCGCGTCGAGCCGCGCCGCGTCCGGACGGCCCCGCCGCGCGCTCCACTGGAAGGCGAGGAGCTCCGCCTCGGCGCGCTGCACCCGGTCCCACACGTCCCCCGGCGTCTCGGCGAGCCGGCGCTCGAGCGTCTCGCGCACGATCCGGATCGCGTCCGCCGGGTCCTCACCCCGCGCGAGCCGGACGCGCGCCTCGAGCATCGCGAGCATCGCCCGCAGCGACTCCGGATACGCGGCCGCGCCCGGCGCCATCTCCCGCGCGCTCGCCTGGACGCGCGCGAGCGCCGGGCCGGGATCGACCCCAGCGTCCAGCGCGTGCAGCGCCAGCGCGTGATCCAGCCAGAGCCGCCAGTAGGGAGCCCCGGTCCACGAGGGATCGCTTTGACGCATTGCGTCGATCGCCCCGTGCATTCGCTGGACCCTCTCCTCGGGGGAGCGGCCGGCGCGGACGAGGTGCTCGACCTCGTAGAAGCCGGTGGTCAGCCGGGAGGTGCGCGCGCTGCCGAAGCCTGGATCGAGCGCCAGGAGGTGGTCGCAGCGGGCCTGGGCGCGCTCGAACGAGCCCTTCGGGTCGAGGCCGCGCAGGGACTCGTAGCGGCCGCGCTCGGCGTGGACGACGCAGAGGTCGTTGAGGGCCCAGACGAAGTCCGGATCGCGCTGGAGCGCGGCCTCGTAGCCCTGGATGGCGCGCTCGAGGGCTTCGCCCTGGTCGCGGCCGATCCCGTCGGCGTGGTAGGCCCGCGCCCGGAAGACCAGGGCGGCCACGTACCGCGCCATGGCGTCGTCCGGGCTCCTGGCGAGCGCCTCCTCGGCGCGCGCGGTGGCCTCGCCGAGGGCCGCCTCCGCGTCCTCGCCCTCCTGCATCCCGCTCGCGACCCACCAGGCGAAGCAGCTGTGGACCCAGGCCAGCTTCACGGTCGCCTCGGGGCTCCGCGGGCTCGCCGCGAGCGCCCGCCCGCAGGCCTCCCGCGCCCGCTCGAAGCTCGGGCGCATCGAGGCGCCGTGCTTGCCGGCGGCGTTCATGGTCTGGGTCCAGAGCTCGCACGCGCCGGCGTGGACCGAGGGGTCGGAGCGGCCGTGATCCGCGGCGATCCCGTACGCCTCGGCGGCGCGATCGAAATACCCCTTCATCTTCTCGAAATCGAAGGCGGCGTCGTGGCGGTAGCGGCTCCCCAGCGCGAAGAGCACGTCGCCCTCCAGCTTCTTCGCCTCGTGAAGCCAGGGCGCCCCCGCGAACGCGGCCCGGGCCTTCTCCAGCGCCTCCTCGTGCCGGCCCTCGGCGAGCGCGAGCAGCCCCTCCACGTACCCGGGCGCCTCGATGGCGCCGCCGAGCGCCGCGCGGAGGTGCTGGACCGCCGGGGCCTTGAGCTCGACCTCGAGCGCGGCGATCCGGGCCTCGCGCTGCGCCGGATTGCGGAGGCGGCGGGCCTCCTCCAGGCCGCGGCGGTAGAGCTCGGAGAGCGCCACCCCGGCGGCGTAGTCGAGCCCCGGCGACCGGTAGCCGGCCTCCTCGGCCGCCCGCAGGTGCTCCAGGGCGGCGCGCGGCTCCTGGAGCGCGAGCAGGCCGCGGCCGAGCGCGTACTCCCCGGGGCCGCGGCCGGGGCCGCCCGCCTGCGCCATGCGGGCCTCCACGGCCTTCAGCCGGGCGCGGACAACGTCGCGCTCGCGCTCGACGTCGTGGAGCGGCATCCCGTGGGCGCCGCGGAGGAAGAGCTCCATCTCCTTCACGGTCTCGCCGAGCTCGCGCGCGAGCGTGGCCTGCTCCGCGGCGGCCCGCCGGTCCCGGACGAAGAGGCCGGCGACGACGAGCGCCGCGACGACGAGCGCGCTCGCGCCCGCGACGGCCGCGCGGTGGCGCCGCGCCAGCCGGGCGAGGCGGCGGCCGAGGGAGGCGCGGCGCGCGAGCACGGGATCGCCGTCGAGGAAGCGCTGCAGGTCGTCCCCGAGCGCCCGCGCCGAGTCGTAGCGGGCGCCGGGCTCCCTCTCGAGGCAGCGCATCACCACCGCCTCGAGATCCCGGGGGATGTCGCGGTCCAGCGTCCGGAGCGGCGGCGCGTCGGCCTCCAGCACCTGGCGGAGCACGTCCATCACCGTGCCCCCCACGAACGGCGGGCGGCCGGCGAGCAGCGCGTAGAGCGTCGCGCCCAGGCCGTAGACGTCGGTCCGCCGGTCGAGGGCGCGCACCTTCCCGGCCGCCTGCTCGGGCGCCATGTACGCGGGGGTCCCGAGGAGCGCGCCGGTGAGGGTGAGCCCGCTCTCGGCCGCGTCGCGGGCGATGCCGAAGTCCATGAGGTAGGGGCGGTAGGCGCCGTCCTCGCCCCGCTCCAGCATGACGTTGCTCGGCTTGACGTCGCGGTGCACGAGGCCGAGCCGGTGCGCCTCGTGGAGCGCCGCGGCGACGGCGCGGACCACGCGCACCTTCTCCTCGAGGGTCAGGTCGCCGCGGGCTTCCTGGAGCGAGGGGCCGTCGATGTGGCGCATCACGAGGAAGGGCACGCGATCGGCGACGCCGGCCTCGTGGACCTCGCAGACGTTCTCGTGGCGGAGCCGCGCCTGCGAGCGCGCCTCGCGCAGGAGGCTCCCGTCGACCTGCGCGCCCGCCGAGAGGAGCTTGATGGCCACGCGCCGGCCGAGCCGGAGATCCCGGGCCCGGTAGACGACGCCCATGCCGCCGCGTCCGAGGAGGTGGAAGTCCTCGAAGCGGGCGTGGAGCGAGGGCGGGATCGGCGAGGGCGCCTCCTGCGCGTCGGCGGCGCGCTGGCCCTCCTCGCCGAGGCCGAGGTCGGCGGTGGCCTCGGGCGCGCCGGGCGGGGCCTCGGGCGCGCCGGACGGGGCCTCGGGCGCGCCGGACGGGGCCGGGCCGGTGAGGGTCGCGTCGTCGCGGCCGCGCCGCGGCCTCGGCTGGGCCGGGACGCGGGGATCGTCGGTGTCCGCGGGCGGGATCATCGGGCGCGGAGACCGTGGCGCTGGATGAGCCGGTGGACGAGCTGGCGCGAGACGCCCATCGCGTCGGCCGCCTGCGAGATGTTGCCCCCGTGCTGGCGGAGCTTCTCGGTGACGTAGGCGCGCTCCAGCTCCTCCAGCACGACCTCGCGCGCCTCGGGCAGCGGCAGCTCGAGGAGCGTGCGCAGGCGGGCATCCCCGGGCCCCGACGCGCCGGCGGGCGAGGCGCCCGAGGGAGCCCCGCCGGGCGGATCGGGTCGCGCGGGATCCGGGCTCGCGGCCCCCTGCGGCGCCGGCGGCCCGGCGCCGACGATCTCGTGGAGCAGCTCGGGGAAGAGGACCAGGCGCGCCACGGTGTTCCGGAGCTCGCGCACGTTCCCGGGCCAGTCGTAGGCCTCCAGCAGCGGGAGCGCGCCCGGCGGCAGGTCGGCGAGGGCGCGCGGCGGATCCCGCGCGAGGAGGAAGCGCTCGACGAGGAGCGGGATGTCGTCCTTGCGCTCCCGGAGCGCGGGGACGTGGACCTCCACCACCGAGAGGCGGAAGTAGAGATCGGCCCGGAACGAGCCGTCCTGGGCCTTCGCGCGCAGGTTCCGGTGCGTGGCGGCCACGATCCGCGCGTCGAAGGGCGCCCAGTCGTTCGAGCCGAGCCGGCGGATCTGCCGCCCCTCGATGGCGCGGAGGAGCTTCGGCTGGAGCTCGAGCGGGAGCTCGCCGATCTCGTCGATGAAGAGCGTGCCCCCGTTCGCCTGCTCGATCAGGCCCGGCCGCGCCGCCGCGGCGCCCGTGAACGCGCCCCGGGCGTGGCCGAACAGCTCGCTCTCGACGAGGTTCGGCGCGATGGCGCCGCAGTCGACGACCACGAAGGGGCCGTCGTTGCGGCGGCTCCGCGCGTGGATCGCCTGCGCCAGCACCTCCTTGCCGGTGCCGGACTCGCCGAGCAGGAGCAGGGTCTCGTCGGTCGGGGCGGCGCGCTCCAGCTTGGCGAACAGCGCGCGCATGGTGAGGCTCCGGCCCGCGGCGCCGCCGAACGCGTCCGCGGCCGAGAGCGGCAGGACCGCCGCGGGGCCCGCGGGGCCGACGACGATCTCGGAGCCGCCGGCCGTGGCGGGGACGCCGGGCGGGAGGAAGGCCTCGCGGATCCGGATGTCGCGGACCAGCGTGCCGTTCTTGCTGCCCAGGTCGCGCAGCAGCACCCCCTGCTCGGTCATCCGGATCTCGCAGTGCCTGCGCGAGGCGCGCGGATCGGCGAGGACAAGATCGCAGTCGGCGCCCGCCCCCACGACGAGGGGGCGCAGATCGAGCGGCGCGGTGAGCGTGCGCCTGTCCGGGAGGGTGACCGTCACCGAGACCGCCGGGAGCCGGAGGGAGCGCCCCTGATCGAAGCTCGTGAGCGTGCAGGTCGCCCCGGGATCGTCGCTCATGAGCGCCATGGTGCCCCTGGAGAGGGCCGCGTCAACCCGGAACCCGTGCGCCCGCGAGAACGCGCCGGCGCTTGCGGACCCGCGACAGCGGCTGTCACGCGCGCGCAACGGCCGCTGTCGCGCGCGCGTGACAGGTGTCCCGGCGGCGTGTCGGCGCGGGGCGCGGCGGTCGCCAAAGATGCGCGGATCAGCCTGAAAACGCGGCGATCCGCGCCACCGACCGAGGGCGGCACGCGGGTTGCGATGCGTCCTCATCGAACGCGAACCAACGCGGATTGAGGAGGATACGGACATGACGTCTCGAACCAGCGGCGCAGGCAAAATGGAGCACCAGGGGATCTTCGGGGCGCGGCGCGGGGCGCGGCTCGGGCTCGTCGGGCTCGCCGTGCTGGCGAGCGCCGTCTCGGTGAGCCGCCCGGCGGCCGCGGTGAGCGCCGAGCCCGGGATCCGCGCGATCCCGCTCGATCCGACCGGCGCGACCTTCCGCGCCGAGGTGATCGGCGACGAGCACTTCGACTACCTGCGGATGGCGGACGGCACGGTCGTCGTGCTCAACGGCCTCTCGGGCGACTACGAGGTCGCCGAGCTCGGAACGGACAGGCGCAGCGGCGCCCTCGCGCTCGTCCCCTCCGGGGTGCTTGTCCGCGATCTCCGCTCGCAGGGCGGCCGCGTGGATCCGGCGTTGCTCCCGCGCATCGACGACGACGCGCTCGACGCCCTGTGGGAGGCGGCGATCGCGCGTTCCCCGGGCCCGCTCTCGTACGCGGCGGGTCCGACCGTGACCACCGGGGTCCGGCGCCCGCTGCTCACCATCCTGCTGGAGTTCACCCAGGGGGGCGGGCTCACCGCCCCGAACGCGTTCACTGGCACCTTCTCGACCGACATCGCGTACTGGAAGCAAACGATGTACGGGAGCCTCCCGGGCTCGGTGAACCATTATTACGCCGACATGTCGCGCGGGAAGTTCTCCTTCACCCGCGCGAAGGAGACGCAGGGCACCGCCAACGACGGCATCGTCCGGATCCGGCTCCCGTTCGCGCACCCGAACAGCCACAAGGACTATTCCTTGATCCAGCTGTACCTGAAGGAGGCGCTGGTGATGGCGAATCCGTACGTCGACTTCGCCTCGTTCGACAAGAACGCGGACGGCAAGGTCCGCGGCGACGAGCTCAACGTGGTCTTCGTCGTGGCCGGCTACGAGGCCGCGAACACGCAGAAGACGCCGTCCGTCTGGGCCCACGCGAAGGGCTTTGACACGCCGATCACCCTCGACGGGAAGTCCCTCACCGGCTACGTCGCGCTTGGCGAGCGGCAGATCCACTCGGTCGGCGGCGTGCCCACCACGATGCCGGCCACCGTGGGGGTCATCGTCCACGAGCTCGGGCACGCGGCGGTCGGCCTGCCGGATCTCTACAAGGGCCCGACGCCGCTCGGGGCGTGGTGCGTGATGGCGAGCGGGAGCTGGGGGTCGACGAGCGGCTCGCCCGCCGGCACGGTGCCCGTGGCGATGGGCGCGTGGAGCCGGCTCCATGCCGGATTCCTCGTGCCGACCGTGATCGAGCCTGGGGCCGCGCCGCAGGACATTCCGATCGTTCAGTCGGACGGCGCCGAGTTCTTCGGGCAGAGCGTCGAGCCGACGATCTACAAGATCAAGACCTCGGATCCGGACCAGTACTTCCTCGTCGATAACCGCCAGAACGAGGGCTACGACCGCGGCATGCAGCGCTGGTTCAACTTCGATGACGTCTCCGGCGGCGTCGGGATCTACCGGGTCGACGAGGCCAGGAAGGCGGGCAGCGGGAAGATCGCGTTCATGGCGAGCAATTCGGGCTCGCCGAGCTCCCTGGCGAACGTCTACAACGAGGAGGGGGGCCGGACCTTCACGCCGCTCACCGATCCGAGCAGCGACGACGGCGACGGGCAGTTCACGGGGCTCTCGGTCACGGACTTCACCGCCTCCGGCCCGATCATGCTCGCGCACGTGAGCTACGTGCCGTTCGACTGCAACGCGATCACGGCGTCGGTGGCGGAGCACGAGATCCATGGGCGTGTTCAGAAGCAGATCCTGGACGTCGGGGAGGAGGACCAGATCTTCCTCGGATACCGCACCACGGGCGCGCATCAGGGCCTGGGGTTCGACAAGAACGAGGTCGTCACGCTCCACGTGGAGGCGCCGGGGATGTGGAGCGTCGGGGAGTGCGACTGAGCGGCGTCATCCGGAGCCAGGGCCGTCGTCCTCCGCGGCCAAGCCAGTGTCATTCTGGGCGGAAGCTCTCCTTGCACGTCAGGGAGCAACGTGCGCCTCGACGCGGAGGATGATCCACCTCGGGGAAGCGCGTCAGAAGGCCCTGTGGATCGTGTAGACCGCCGGAGCTCCACGCCGCTACGCTAGCGCGTCAGGAGGTGCGACGTGGGGCATCACGTTCGTGCTTCCGCTTCCAGCATGGCCTGAAGCGCCGGATGGGAGACGATCAGGGCGAGCAAGTTGGCTCGTCCCCCGGCAGCAGCGTGCAGGAAGTGCTCGCATGCGTCCATGGGATCCTCATGCCAGGTTGTCACGACCTCCAGCGCGTTTCCAGCCTCGATGATGCTGTCAAGCGCATCATGAAGCTGTTCGGCTTCGGGCCCCACGCAGCAGAGCTCTACGCACCCGAGATCGATCAAGTCCTTCGTTATCGCCTCCGCCTGCTCCCGCTCCGGTGCATTGAAGGCGGGCAGGAGCGCGACGAAAGGTCGCTGGATCGAGTAATCGGCAGATGCTCCCGGCGAGCCGATGACGAGCTTCCGGCTTCCTGCGAGGGTGAGGCCACGCGCTGCCATATCACTTGCCCTCATTGTGCTCTTCGACATTCTCCATTCCATGAACGTCTGGCTCTCTCTTTCGAGGCCTGATACGCGACTGACCGTGGAGCCGCCGGCGACGGTCACGCCGCCGTCGGTCGTCTTCCTGGGCCGGCGTGTCTACTCCTGGAGCCGTCTCCTCCACCCCTTGGGGCGGGTCAGCAGTGCGATGTGCGGATCCACGCCCGAAGGATCTCCAGGATCTCCTGAAGATTACCGGGACCACCATGGCCATGGAAGCGTCCATCCTTCACATCACACCGCACCCAGTCATCATCGCTTCTGTGCTCCGAGACGGGCGTGGGCGCGTCAACCGTACCCACGTCAGCCACGACGGACCATCCCGGGTTATCCAGCGTGTCAATCCGAATTCCGTTCCGGTGCTCCCACTCTCCATCGCATTGTGAGCGGTACCAATCCTGAAGCCACATCAACGTGTCCATCTCCGTCTCCTGAGGCAGCAATCCGTCCCGTCGGGCCAGCTCGCGCGTTCTTGGTGGCCGGTCGAGTGGTCTTGGGGCCCAGCTTCGACTGACCGTTCGCGCCGACATGCGCCGTCGCTTTGTGCACGTGAGGAGTGTCGATCTGCCTGCCGCTCGCCTTATGCAGGCCACGGGACGGTGTCTCGAGATACCATGGGCATACTATTCGTGCTATGTCGGGCCTCCGCCTTCAAGGTCTTGCACCCCCCTCGCGCTGGCGAGCGGGCGGGTCGCGAGGGCGAACTCAATCTGTTCCTCGAACGCAGAACTCGACGGCCTCGATTCGGATGACGTCGCCTGACTGCATCTCGATCTCCATGCACGCGACCTCGCCATCTGTGGGGAAAGGCCCCCGCACCTCGTTGATCGAGACGCTGAATCCCCAGGGCAGCTGCCTGGTGGACTCCAGTCGACGCACCGAAGATGCCACCACCACGAGCTGCGGCTGCTCTGCATCACCGGTCCGAACCCGGAGGCGCACCTCGCCAGACTCCCAGCGGAGTTCGATCGTCTCGAGCGTCGCGTCGTGTAACGATCGCCACGTCTCGTCCGCGGTCATCCGCCACCTCCAAGTGGGAGGCGCGCACCAGGTGATTCCGGCGGAACGACGTTGCTGTTCATATCGATGCGCTGGCCTGCGGGGTTGTTCACATGTCCATGAGATGATCTAGCGTTGGGATGCGACAGTATCCGCTGCTGCCCCGTCTGAGGATCCAATTCAACGACTGGCGGCGCCGCCCAGGCCGCGGCAGAGACCGATGCAACCGCTGAGTTGCGCCTGCATGCTGAAACCACCAACCAGCTCAATGTATAATGCGCACGAACGGCGTCGCAAAGAACGCACACCACACCGTAATTCCCGCGATGTAGGCAGCAGCAGAGAGCAGCGCTATATATCCAACAAGACTCCGTTTGAGCAGCAGTCGGTGCGCCGCAAAAACGCTCAGAGCGACACCCATCCCGCTTACCAGAACAAACATGACCTCGGAGACGCCGTGCACGGTTATCAGACCCGCTCCCTCTCCTGTCTTCCAGCAGATCGTAGCAGCGTGGGCGATGCGTGCACCGACCATCCAGTGCTGAGCCACCGCGCCAGCGAGCAGACCGACCACCAACACCTTCCACCTGAGACGCACAACACTTACATCACTGGCAAGCATGGCTCATCTTATTTCACGGTCAAATCGCCGTACTTCTCGATCTTGTCACTCGACCAGAATATGCCTCCATACGACAAAAGCGTCCTCGGCATCACGAGGAAACACAGATTCAATTGCTTCATCAACGGTTGACCCCTCGAGCTCGTGAGGCGTTCGCCACCGGGGGCAGCTCGCCTGAATCCAAAAATCAGTACTCATAGGATTGATCCTCCCCCGCTTCCGCAGCGTAGCCGCGTTCTCCGCCGCAACGTCAAGATCCGAGCTCCACCACGGTCTGGCCCGGGTCGTCCTCGCCGGCTTTCCCCGGGCGCCTGGATCCGAGCTGTACCGGTCGCGCGGCTGACACAGTGCTTTCGCGCGGCGCGGCCCCTGTGCCTTCACGGGTGAACGGCGCCCTCCTAGGCTCCGGGCCACACCTGACCGGAGCCACCCACGATGACCGAGCTGCTGCCCCTGGCGACCTACTGCTTCGTGATGTCCAGCACCCCGGGGCCGAACAACATGATGCTCACCACCTCGGGCGCCAACTTCGGCTACCGCGGATCGCTGCCGCACATGCTGGGCATCTGCGCGGGCGGCGCGGTCCAGACCTTCGTCACCTGCCTCGGCCTGGGCGCGCTGTTCACCGCCTACCCGGTGCTGCACAGCGTGCTGCGCGTGGCCGGCGCGCTGTACCTGCTGGTGCTGGCGTGGAAGCTGACCGGCGGCGCCGCGGTCCAGGGCGCCGAGGTGCCGCGGCCGCTGTCGCTCGCGCAGGGGGCGCTGTTCCAGGCCGTCAACCCGAAGAGCTGGGTCAAGGCGATCACGCTGGCGTCGGTGTTCATGCCGGCGGGCATGGGCGTGGCGAGCGGCGCCCTGCTCGTGTCCGTCGTCGGCCTCGTCATCGTCTTTCCGTGCATCTCGGCGTGGGCGCTGTTCGGCGTGGCGATCCGCCGATTTCTGACCGACCCGCGACGGCAGCGGCTGTTCAATGGCATCATGGCCGGCGCGCTGGCGGTGCTGGCGCTCCTGTTCCTGCGCTGACCGCTTTTCCTGCGCTGACCGCTTTTCCTGCGCTGACCGCTTTTCCTGCGCTGATCCTGACCCATGTTCTCGCTCGACCGCGACTCCGCCGTTCCCCTGGCCGACCAGATCGAGGCGCGCCTGCGCGCGCTGATCGAGGGCGCGCAGCTGCCGCCGGGCGCGCGGCTGACGTCGATCCGCCAGCTGGCCGGTCAGCTGGGCGTGAGCCCCAACACCGTGGTGACGGCCTACGACCGGCTTGTGGCGGCCGGGCTGCTCGAGTCGCGCGGCACGGCCGGGTTCTTCGTGTGCGAGGCAGCGTCGGCCATGCCCAGCGAGGTGTGGCTCGAGGCCGGCGAGGAGCAGGAGCCTGTGTGGCTGGCGCAGCAGTCCAACGACCAGCGCGCCGGCGTGCTGCTGGCCAGCAGCGGCGCCCTGCCGGCGAGCTGGCTGAGCGACGCCATCCCGGCCACCGTGCTCCAACGCGCGCTCGCCCGGAACGACGCCGGCATGGCGGCGCGCTGCCCGCCGCAGGGGCTGCCCGAGCTGCGCGAGCGCATCGCGATGCTGCTGCGCTCGCAAGGCATCGCGGCCGACGCGGGACGGTTGATGACCACCTGGGGCGGCACGCACGCCATCGACCTGATCTGCCGGAGCTACCTCCAGCCGGGCGACGCGGTGCTGGTCGAAAACCCGGGCTATTTCCTGATGTTCGGTCGCCTGCGGCAGGCGGGCTGCCGGATCGTGCCGGTGGCGCGCAGGCCGGACGGCGTGGATCTGGAGGAGCTGGAGGCCGCGTGCCGCGAGCACCGGCCGAAGCTGCTGTTCCTCCAGAGCGTGCTGCACAACCCGACCGGCTGGGGCTCGAGCGCCGCCAACCTGCACCGGGTGCTGATGATCGCGCACCAGCACGGGGTCCTGATCGCCGAGGACGACGTGCACGGGCACTTCCACCCCGGGCACCCGACGCGGCTGGCGCAGCTCTCGGGGCTGGAGGGGGTCATCTACTACTCCAGCTTCTGCAAGGCGCTGAGCCCGGCGCTGCGCCTCGGCTACATCGCGGCCGAGCCAGGGCGGCTGAAGCCGCTGCTGCGCGAGAAGATCTACTCGGTGCTGACGACCGGCGCGCTGAACGAGCTCGTGCTGCTGGAGGTGCTGTCGGCCGGCCGGTGGCGCAAGCACATCGACCGGCTGCAGCAGAAGCTCGGCGCGGCGCGGAACGCGACGGCGCGCCGGCTGAGCGACGCCGGCGTGCTGCTCGACCATCCCGGTGAAGGCGGGCTGTTCCTGTGGGGCGCGGTGCCGCGGGGCGTGGACGTCGACGAGCTGGTGAAGGACGCGTACCTCAACAAGATCCTGCTCGCGCGCGGGGCGACGTTCATGGCGGATGGGGCGAGCGATCCGCATATCCGGTTCAACGTGGTGTTCAGCCAGCATGTGAGCGTGTCGGAGTATCTGGCGGAGCGGTTCGCGGCCCTGGAGAGCGCGCGCAGCGCGATGGCGAGGACGGGGGCGGTGGCGTAGCGCGCAGGGAGGGGCGGCGAACGTCGAGAGGGCCGCTGGGACCACGAGATACCGCTCAACGGGGGGCCTCCTGGACCAGATACAGCGTGGCCACCCAGCCGACGCGCCCGCTCGCGACGACCTCGGCCCACGCCAGCTGCTCGGCGATCCGGGTGCGGCCGGTGAGGCGCAGGGCCGTGCCGTCGGGCAGCGGGAGCCCGTCGCTCCCCGTCGACGGCGCCGCGCGCAGGTACGCGCCGGTGCCCCCGGTATGGCCGATGGTCGCGCGCTGCGCGAGCACGGCGCAGGGCTGCGGGCGCGGCATCGGGGACGCGCCCGGCGTCGCGAGCAGCCTCGAGGTGACGAGGACGCCGGCCGCGCAGGCGCCGGCGGCGGCGATCGACGCGACCGAGGTGAAGACCACCCTCCCCCGCGGGAGCCATGCGCGCGCCCGACCCCCAGCCCCAACCCCGGTCGCCCGACCCCCAACCTCGGTCGCCCGACCCCCAACCCCGGTCCCCCGACCCCCAACCTCGGTCGCCCGACCCCCAGCCCCAACCCCGGTCCCCCGACCCCCAACCTCGGTCGCCCGACCCCCAACCCCAACCTCGGTCACCCGACCCGCCGCCTCCTTGACCACCCGCGCCACAGCGCCCCTGTCGAGCCCGAGCCCCGCCCCCGCCCGGTCGAGCCACGCCCGCTCCGCCGCGCTCAGCGCGCCGTCCCGCAAGCGCCCGCGCGCGTGCAGGCCGAGCCAGCGGATCCGCTCGGCCTCGGGCGCCGCCGCCGGATCGCGGACCCGCGCGATCGCGCGCTGGAACCGCTGCTCCGCCGGGAACAGGTCGATCCCGGTGCGCTCCCGCCGCTCGCACCACGGGCAGCGCGGGAGCGCCTTGTCGTGGAGGTGCGCCGGGCTGCGGGCGCAGCGGACCATCTCGCGCTTCGCGCGCAGCAGCGCGGCGCGCCACGCCGCCGCGCCGGGGCGTTCGGCCGGCGCGCCATGGCCAGGGCCGAAGCAGCGGATGAAGAGCGCCTGCAGGCCGGGGTGGAGCGTCGCGAACGGGATCGCGCCCGCGGCGGCCCGGACGCCCGTCACGCCGGGCACGAAGGGGCAGAGGCCCAGGCGGATCCGGGCCGGGATGCGCTCGGCGCCGCCGGCGCCGCCCGGCGCGAGCTCCCCCTCGAACGGGTGCGCCCCGCCGAGGAGCAGCTGGTGAATCAGCACGGCGAGGGCGAACGCGTCGGACGCGGGGGTGCGGGCTGCGCGGCCAGGATCGGCGCCGCAGAGCTCCGGCGCGGTGTACTCCGGCGTGAGCACCGGGCAGCCGTGCACCTGCCCTGCAGCAGGATCACGGATCTGGAACGAGTCGGCGTCCACCAGCGCGACGCGCCCGGAGAGCGGGGAAACAAGGATGTTCTGCGGCTTCAGGTCGCCGACGCAATGGCCGGCGCGGTGGACGCCCTCGACGAGGCGCGCGAGCCCGGCCGCGAGGACGCAGAGGTCCCGCTGGGTGAGCCACCCGGCGATCTGCATGCGCTCGTCGGGCACGAGGCAGCGGTGGACCTCGATCGCCCCGCGCTGCAGGGGCATGAGGAACCCCGCGAACGCCGCGCGCCCCTCGGCCTCGGTCAGCAGCGCGACCGGCCAGGCGAGCGCGCGGCGGAGGAGCCACGACGGCCGGCGCTCCAGCATGACGCGCAGCTTCCGCTCGCGTCCTTCGGCCCTGTCGGGGCGGTAGATCTTGGCGCAGAGCGCCCGGCGCCCGCGGACGGCGAAGACGGATCCCTCGCCGCCCGCGCCGAGCTCCTCGCCGAGCTCGACGACCCTCCCCGCGGGATCCCGGTACGCCTTCGCGCTCATGCGCGCTCACGGGGACGCGCGCAGCAGCGCGACGGCGAGCGTCTTGTCGTCTCCCGAGCTCCGCCGCAGCGGCTCGGCGTCGAGCAGCCGCGCCACCTCGCCGCCGGCGGCGGCCGCGTCGGTGACCTCGGCCGCGAACTCGAGGAGCGGGGCGCAGAACGGCGCGAAGGGCGCGAGGGCGCGGCCCCGCGCGAGCGCGGCGCCCTCGCAACCGTCGGTGAAGGCGCAGAGCGCGTCGATGCCCTCGTGGAGGTCCACGCGCAGGCGCGCCTCCCACGAGGGCGAGGAGACGAACCAGGTCTCGTTCGCGTATTCACCGCGATCGGGCGCGCTCAGGACCACGAGCTCCCCGTCGCCGCGGCGGCGCCCGACCACGGCCCCGTCGCCGAGGTGCGCGACGGCGACGGCGTCGCCCCACGCGACGGCGGCCACAAGCGTGCAGGCGAGATCCTCGGGCGCGAGGGCGCGCGCCTCGGCCTCGCGGAGGAGCGCCTGCCGGCCGGCCGCGCAGGCGGCGCGCACCGCGTCGCCGAGGGCCCGGGGACCGGCCGGCGCGAGCTCGCGCAGCGCCTCGACGACCGCGGCCGCGACCGCGGCGGCGCCGATCTCCGGATGCGCGGCGGATCCGGCGCCGTCGCACAGGCACAGGCCGACCCCGCGCCCGCCGGCAGGGCCCCACGCCCAGGCGTCCTGGCAGGGCGAGCCCTCCTGCTCGTGCTGCGGCCCGCGCACCGACGCGCCGAACACGAGCCACCCCGTCACGACGGCAGCGCCCCCCACCCGGCCGGCCCGGTGGGATCCTCGAGCGGGACCTCCTCGCCGGGCCGGGAGCGGCTCCGCGCCTGGAGGCTCCTGCTGAGCCATTGAAACATGGTGTCCCACTGCGCCTCCTTGAGCCGGAGCGGCGCGCGATCGGGCGAGAGCTCCTTGAGGCGCTGGAAGCCGGCGGTCTTCGTGCCGACCGCGAGGAGGACGAGCCGCCTCTCGCGCTCGGCCTCACGGACGCGGCGGACGGCCGCTGGCCAGCGGGCGGTGTCGGTGGGCTCGCCGTCCGTGAGGAGGAAGATCAGCGGGCGGTAGTAATCGAGGCCGCTCTCGCGGTAAGCGCGCTTCTTGGCCTCCAGGAGCTCGAGGGCCTGCTCGATCGCCGCGGCCATGGGCGTATCGCCCGCTGCGACGAGCACGGGGGGCTCGAAGACGGCGGCCTCGCCGAAATCGCCGTGGACCGTGACCTTGCCGCCGAAGGTCACGACCGCCAGCTCGACCCGGTTGCGGGCGACGGTGTCCCGCGCGAGCGCGGCGCGGAGGCCGTCGAGGCCGGCGGCGAGGTCCGGGAGATCGGCGGTCATGGATCCCGAGGTGTCGACGAGCAGGACCAGCGGCTGGCGGGGCTCGCGGTTGTTGTCGTTGACCCGGACCCGGTCGACAAGGGACGGCGGCATGCCGGAATGGAAGGGCAGCCGGCCGCGGAGGGACAAGAAACCGGAGGGGCTTCTGGTGGAGGCGCTCCGCCTGCGGCGGCCTCTAGTTCCCCGTGCCCTCTCGTCTACTACCGCCCCTCGCTCCGCTGCCGGCACAGCCCCGTCGCCCCCTTCGGCGCGCTGTCGCTCGTCCAGCACATCCGGCTGCGACCCAGCCGGATCTCCACCTCCGGCGGCAGCTCTTCCGGCAGGAGCAGGCGCCACGCCTCGTCCTCCGGCTGCTTGAACAGCGCGTAGATCGCCACCCGCCCCTTCTCCGGCAGGGGCACCATGAGCACCTGCCTCACCCCCGGGAGCACCGCCAGCGCGCTCAGGACCGAGTCGTCCGGCGCCATGGCCATGCCCGCCGCGTCGTCGTATGACTCCGTCGAGAAGGCCTTGCCGTCGATCGCGCGGGCGAGCACGTAGCACGAGCGGGCGTCGTTCATGTCGGCCGCGGGGGTGAGGGTGAGGCGGAGCTCCCTGGTCGAGCCGCCGCAACCCGGGAGCGCGAGCGCCGCCCCGAGGATCATCAGATACGCGACGCGCATGAGGCGCCCATCTTCCCGCGCCGGGGGCCGCGCGGGCAACTACGGCGCTATCGTCGATCAGGACGCCCTTCCGGGGCCATGATCCCGGGGAGAAACGGCTGGGCGGAGCAGAGCTTCGACCCTGTGGGCTGCGCTACCAGGCCGGCCGGCACTGCGAATCGCCGGGTTCTCACCCGGCTCAGCCTGGTCGCCCGGGACGCCGAGCTCCATCCAGGGATCAGGCCGACATCACCTAGGCGACGTCGGGCCGTGTCATCAATGGCGACCGCAGATGCAGCATCAGATCGGGGCTGGTCAGGGGCACGGTGCGCCACGTCGCCTCCGCTGTCCTCGCGTCGGCGTCGACCACCAGCCGGACCCGGTGCGGGGTGGTGATGACGTAGAGCTCGGCGACGAACGTGTTGCCCTGCCAGGCGCCGGCCGCGACGACAGGGCGGCCGAGCGGCGAACTTTCCCGCCATTCGCCGTGGCCGACCTCGACGTTGAGGAACGACCCGAATCGCAGGAGCCATCCACCGTCCACGGGATCGACGATCACCGTGGTTCCGTCGGGCAGCGCCGAATCCTCGGCGGAGGCGTCGAGTCTCGCCTTGGCAGAACGCTCCGGGGCGGCCGAACCCGGCGCCGGCGCGAAGGACAGCCGCCGCAGCCGCTCGGCGAGGATCTCGTCGTCCCGGGCGCTTCCCGCGTCGTCCAGGCCGGGCAGCAGGCACTCCCACAAGGGGTCGAGCACGGCCTCACCCTGCGGTATGGCGCCGGTCACGACGACCACGAGATCGTGCGACGGGACGACCACGCACAGCTGGCCGAAGGCGCCGTCACCGCGATAGCCGTGACGCGACATCCAGAACTGGTAGCCGTACCCGCAAAGTGAGTCGGGGTTCTCCGACCAGTCCTCGACTTGCAGTGTCTCGATGTGCCGTCGGGTCGCGAGCTCCACCCATTCGCGCGGGACGAGCTGCCGGTCGCCCCAGCGGCCTCCGCGCAGCAGCAGCTCGCCGAAGGCGGCGACAGCCTCGGTCGTGAGGTGCAGTCCGTGGAATCCGAAGGCGGCACCGCTCGCCACCCGGTCCCATTCGGCGTGCTCGACGCCCATCGGCTTGAAGAGGCGCTCGTCGAGCAGCTCCGGGAGGCCGCGGCCGGTGACCCGTTCCACCATCCGGGCCAGGACGAAGGTGGTCGAATTGTCATAGGTGTGCCGTGTTCCCTCCGCCTCGGTGAACGGTACGCGCAGGAAGCCCTTCACCAGGTCGCCCGGTTCCAGTTGCCAGGCCTCGGCGAGGCTGTCCGTGCGGTGTCCGGCCGTCATCGACAGCAGGTGGTGAACGTTGATGCGGCGCCCCTGCCCCGAGATGTCGGCCGGAACGTGGTCGGGCAACACGTCCACCACCCGATCGCCCAGCGAGAGCAGCCCGTCGGCGATCGCGAGCCCCACGGCGACCGAGGTGAACGACTTGGTCAGCGAGTAGAGAAGGTGCGGGCGTTCGGCCGAGTACGGCGCCCACCAGCCTTCGGCGACGACGTGACCGTGGCGTACGACCATGAGGGAGTGACACTCGACGGACTGCGCTTCGAGCCGGTCCAGCAGCGCGGCGATCGAACGGGACGACATCCCCGAGGCGGCCGGTGTCGAGCGCGGCAGCAGGGTGCGCTGAGAAGGCATCCGGGCACCATAACGAGATCCGCCCGATCGAGTTACCGGATTCTGCTTGTTCAGAGCGCTCAGACCTGCGCCATGCCGCCGTCGACGAAGAGCTCGGCTCCGTTGGTGAAGCTGCTGTCATCGGAGGCGAGGAAGACGGCGGCCTTGGCCACCTCTTCCGGCAAGCCGAGCCGCCCGAGGGGGATGCTGGCGACGAGGCTCGCCTTGATCTGCTGCGCCTGCTCCTCGGTCGCGCCGAGCCCGTGCAGCCCTGGGGTGTCGATCGGCCCCGGGCTGATCACGTTGACGCGGATGCCGCGGTCCTTCAGGTCGAGCGCCCAGGTGCGCGCGAAGCTCCGCACCGCGGCCTTTGTCGCGCTGTAGACGCTGAACGCAGGGGATCCGGTGGAGGCCGTCGTCGAGCCGTTGAGGAGGATCGACGCCCCGTCGCGCAGCAGCGGCAGCGCCTTCTGGACCGTGAACAGCATCCCCTTGACGTTGGTGGCGAAGGTCTTGTCGAAATGCTCCTCGGTGATCGCGCCGAGCGGGGCGAACTCGCCGCCGCCGGCGTTGGCGAACAGGACGTCGATGGGGGCGCCTTGCTGCTTCACCACCTCGAAGAGGCGATCGAGATCGGCGAGGTTGGAGACGTCGCTCCGGACGCCGGTGGCCCTCTCGCCGATCTCCTTCACGGCCGCGTCGAGCTCCGCCTGCCGCCGCCCGGTGATGAAGACGCGCGCGCCCTCCGCCGCGAACCGCCTCGCCGTCGCGAGGCCGATCCCCGTGGTGCCGCCTGTGACAATCGCTACCTTCCCGTGGAGTTTGTCGCTCATGGTGTCCGTCCCTTGATCGCGGCGCTCAACGTCGCCGGCCCCCTGGAGTTAGAGCCGAAGCGGGGGGCGGCCAGCCGCCGATCGTGGCACGCTGCGTTCCGCTAGCAGAACGAAGAGATCACCGATGCAGGATCTGAACGACTTCTTCTTCTTCGCCGAGGTCGTGGCGAACGGCGGGTTCGCGAAGGCGGGGCGCGCGCTGCGGCAGCCGAAATCGAAGCTCAGCCGGCGGATAGCGCAGCTCGAGGCGCGGCTCGGCGTTCGCCTCATCGAGCGCTCGTCCCGCCGCTTCAGCGTCACCGAGGTGGGCCAGGCGTTCTATGAGCGTTGCCGATCCGTCATGAGCGAGGTGGCGCTGGCGGAGGCTATCGTCGCCGAGGCGCAAGGCGAGCCGCAGGGGCTCGTCCGACTGAGCTGCCCCACAGGCATGATGGAGCTGGTCGGGCCCATCCTGCCCTCTTTCATGGAGCGCTACCCGCGTGTCGCCCTGCAGGTCATCCCCACCAATCGGCGCGTCGATTTGATCGAGGAGCGAATCGACATCGCGCTTCGAGTGCGCACAAAGCTCGACACCGACGCCACGCTCACCCGGAAGACGCTCGCGAAGAGCCGTCGGTTCCTCGTCGCGAGCCCCGCCCTCGCGCGTCGCCTGGGCGGCGCGCCGGAGATCGCCGCGCTCGCCTCCGTACCGACCCTCAGCCAGAGCGAGCAGGCCGGCGAAGATGCGTGGGAGCTCGTCGGGCCCGACGGGCAAACGCATGTCGTGCATCACACGCCGCGCCTCTCGTGCGGCGATTTCGCCGCCCTGCGAGAGGCGGCCATCGCAGGGCTGGGCGTGGCGTTGTTACCCGATCACATCGCTGCGGCGGACTTGAGGGCTGGTAAGCTCGTCCGCGTCTTCCCCGAGTGGTACGTGACCGAGGGCATCGTCCACCTCGTGTTCACCTCGCGCCGCGGCTTACCGCCCGCGGTCCGGGCGCTCATCGAGCACCTCGCGAGCCACATCCATGACGACGTGATGAAGGAGGGTATCGACTGAGGATGCTGTCGCCCCGAAGGGCTCCCGCCGGGGTCAATCGTCCAGGCAGCCCGTATCGAGCAGCGCCATCTCCCCGGGGATTGGGGAGAGGGACGTCGGCGCAACTCAGCAGAATTCGCCGCGGCAGCAATCAACGGACGATCACGCGCACCGGAGAGCCGGGCAGACCCTGCAGCCCCACCCGCACCGGCTTCCTGGACACGAGCTCGAAGCTGTAGCGCCGCAGCAGCGTGCCCAGGATCAGCTTCATCTCGTACAACGCGAAGGCGGCCCCGATGCAGCGCGAACGGCATCCCGAGCCGCGTTACACGCTGGGCCGCCAGTTGCCGTGGAACCCGAATGGCACGCGGTGCGGCAAGCGGGCGACCGCGACGGGTCCAGCGGGGAGGCCCATGGCATCGAACACCAGCAAGTCGCTGCGCTTCTCCTGTTCACGCCAGGCCACGGCGAGCAGCCAGCCGTCGCCCTCGGCCGCGTCCTCCGCGCGCGGCACGAACACCGGCTCGGACACCACGTCGCCGTGCGGCAGCGTGTGAATGCTGCGCTCGCCGGTGTCGAAGTCGAATCGGGCGAGGCTGTTGTAGAGCACGCTCTCCGAGTCGTCTCGCGCGCGCGAGGTCGCATGGCAGGTGTAGAAGCCGTAGCGGTTGCGCCGCCCCGTGTAGCGCTCGTCGATACGTGGAAACTCCGCCACGAGATCGTCGAGGTAGTCGCGCCGGAACCCGGCGCCTGCATCCGCCAGGTGAAAGGTCCAGCGGCACAGGCGCGCCGCCATCGCCTCGGGGTCGCCGGGGCGGCCCTCGGCATCGGGCAGGCCGGGCGCCGTCTCCGACTGCATGACGTAGGCCACGATGGTGTCGCCGTCGTCCCAGGCATTCATCACATGGAACATGTGGCAGGCGTCGGTGTGGAACCAGCGCAGCGTGTCGGCCGCCTTCCCGCGCTGCATCACGCCGACGTGGGTCCGCAAGCTTGCGTCCCAGGCCAGCAGCGGCTTGCCGCGCATGGCGCGTTCCACGCTGAGTGTCAGCGGCGTGACGGGGAAGAGCACATGCCCGCGCGTCACCATGAAGTCGTGCACCATGCTGGCATACGGCGCTGTGAACGACTGAAGCTGCGTGACCTCGCAGCGCGTGTCCATCACGCCATAGAGCATGCTCGGCGAGCAGGGGCCGTCGGGCGAGTACGCGAAGAAGTGCAGCTCGCCGCTCTCGGGGTCGATCTTGGGGTGCGCGGTGCAGCGCGAGGTCACGCGGTCGCCGAAGCTCTGGTGCCCCTTGGAAGCCAGCGTGCAGGGGTCGAGCTCGAAGGGCTGATGCGACTCTTCGAGCGCGAACAGCCGATCGCCGTGCCAAAGCATGCTTGTGTTGGCCGTGCCGCCGTTGCGGCCCTGCGCCAGCGGGTCGCTGGTGGCCGGGTTTCCGAAGGTGCCGAAGAGCGCGCGCCCGGCTTCGTGCTCGAGCTGCCACTTCGGCGTGCGCGCCCAGCGGTTGCGGTACGACACCTTGCCGGCGCCGATGTGGAACGCATGCACCATGCCGTCGCCGGAGAACCAGTGATAGTCGTCGTCGCGTGGCGTGTACTGCGGGTTCGGGCCGACACGGTACAGGCTTCCTTCCAGCTCGGGCGGCAGGGTGCCCTCGATCTCGAGCGCCGCGATGTCGTGCTCCTCGCGGAGCGGCGCGTAGTTGCCGGTGAAGAAATGAGGATTCTTCTGCGTTTTTGCGTTCACGTGAGGCCTTCGGATGAGCGGCGGCCATGCGTCGGTCTGCGCAGCGTAGTGCTGGCGCAGCGTGGCCATGTCGCCGGCGCTGCAGTGGGGCGTGTTGAGCTGAAGACGCGCGAAGCCATCGCATGCGAGATGTACCGGATGCCGGGGCGACCGGCCAGCAGGCGCTCGAGCGCGACGGCGCCAGCTCGAGCAGGCCTGTGCGTGGAAGCTGACGAGCGACATCAAGTACCGGTTCGTCACCGACATCGCGAGCCTGGGCGCATCGCCGGGCGACCGGGTGTGACGCGGGCGGCCGAGCGAGCTACGCCCCCATGGGCGGCCCGAACCACGTGGTCAGGGCCTCACGAAGGCCCTGGTCCGTGCCGTCTCCCACCCACGCGACGTAGCCATCGGGCCGGATCAACACGGCCCTGGGCGCCGCGACCGCGCCGAGCACCGGGAGCGCCCACACCCCGGCGTACCGCGCGTCGACCCGCTTCACCCGATCCGCCCAGGGACCGAGGTCGAGGGCCCCGGGCTCACCGAGGTCGAGCAGCACCGGCCGGGCCTCGTGCAGCAGCGTGAACACCCGCCGTGGCCCGCCCTCGGTCTCCACGTCCAGATCGGGCATGCGGCGCCCGAGCAGCGGGTGTCCCGCGCCGAGGTCGTAGCGGATGTCCAGACCCGAGATCAGCCCGGCGTACCGCTTGCGCGCCTCCTCCAGCGTCAACAGCTCGGCCAGGGTCTCGCGCAAGGCCTTCGTCCGCTCGTCGCCCCGAAGGACCGCCGTCGCCGCCATGGTGTGCTTGAGCACCCGCGCCCCGACCGGGTGCCGCTCGGCCTGGTAGGTATCGAGCAGGCTCTCCGGCGACGTCCCGTGGACCACCTGCGCCAGCTTCCACCCCAGGTTCACCGCGTCCTGCACCCCGAGGTTGAGCCCTTGCCCGTTCGCCGGGGAGTGCACGTGCGCCGCATCGCCGGCCAGCAGCACCCGCCGCTCCCGGTACGACGCCGCCTGCCGGGTCGCATCGCTGAACCGCGAGAGCCACGTGACGCCGTGCACCCCGAAGTCGGTCCCGTAGGAGGCGACGAGCGCCTCGCGCAGGTCGTCCAGGGTCGGCTCCTCGTCTTGCCGGATCTCCCTCTCGCTCAGCACCGCCCGCACCCGCTTGCCGTCCTCGAGCGGCCCGATGCCATAGACACCCTTGTCTCCCTGGCGCATGCCCAGCGCCGGCTCGACCATCTCGCCCTCGGCCACCAGGTAGCTGACCGACGGCTCCCACCCCGGGAAACCGATCCCGGTCTTCTTGCGGATCAGGCTGCGCCCACCGTCACATCCGACGAGGTACGCCGCCCGCAACGACCGCCCATCGGACAGCGCGACATCGACCCCGGCGTCCTCCTGGGCGAACCCCGTCACCTCACACCCGCGGTAGCTCGGCACCCCGAGCTCCTCGACCCACGCGGCGAGGATGCGCTCGAAGTGCCTCTGCCACAGCGCCAGCCCGTAGTTGTGGCGCGTCGGAAAGTCGCTGAGATCGAGGGGCGTCGTCGCGAACGACGCGACCTGAGCGGTCTTCCCTTCCGCGAGGAAGCGATCCGCGATCCCGCGCTGATCGAGCACCTCGATCGTGCGCGCGTGCAGCCCTCCTGCGCGCGACCCCGCGAGCTCCTGGCGCTCGCGCCGCTCGACGATGGCGACGTCCACCCGCGCCAGCGCGAGCTCCCCCGCCAACATCAGCCCCGTCGGACCCCCACCAGCGATGACCACTGCGTGCTTCGTCATGGTCAGGCACTGTGCCGCATGATCCGGGGCTTCCAGCAAGCCCCTATGTCTGATATACGCTTGCAGCGGGAACGGGAAAACGTCGCCTTCCCCCGCGCGCTCCGTGCGTGCTCCCCCCCGCGAACCACGGCGCGCAAATACGGCGCGGCCCCAGCGAGAAAGGCGCAGCGAAGATCCGCGTTGCGGATCCTCCCTGCGCCCTGGAGGCCAGGACGTCGAATGCTCGCATCCCTGCCGGTCGCGAAGGGCGACGCAGGGGGCGCAGCGGCCGGAGCTTGACGGGCGGCGGCCGCTCTGCGCAGCTGGAGCGCTGTTCACGAGCACTCCCGAAAGGCACGACCTTGCGATTCACTTCCGAACAGCGCCTCGACGACGGTGTCCTCGAGCGCAAATTCACCCTCGGCGAGATCCCCGGCATCCTGTGGACGCCCGGATCCGCATCCGCACCGGCTCCGCTGATCCTGCTCGGCCACCCCGGCGGACTGCACAGGATGTACCCCCGACTTGTGGCCCGGGCCCGGCACTCCGTAGCGGAGGGCTTCGCCGCGGCCACCATCGAGCTCCCCGGAGGCGGTGACCGGCCCCGTTTCGCCGCCGTCGAGGAGGCCCGCGCCGACCTGCTCCGGGCGCTGGCGGCCGGCGAGCCGGTCGACGAGATCGTCGACCGGCTCGTCCTCCCACTGGTCGAAAAGGCGGTCCCGGAATGGCGGGCCGCCCTGGACGCTCTCCTTTCGCTGCCCGAGATCGGCGGCCCGGTCGGGTTCGCGGGAGGGGTGATCGCCATCGGCCTCCGGCTGGCGGTGGTCGAGCCGCGCATCTCGGCCGCCCTTCTGTTCGCCGGGAGTTTCGTGCCCCGCATCATGTTCGCGGAGGCCCGGCAGGTCACCATTCCGCTGCTGGTCCTGCTGCAGTGGGACGACGAAGGAAACGACCGGCAGCTGGCCCTGGACCTGTTCGACGCCTTCGGCTCCAAGGAGAAGACGCTGCACGCCAACATGGGCGGGCACACCGGCGTCCCGCAGTTCGAGGGGGACGACGGGAGCCGGTTCTTCGCCCGGCACCTGAAGTGAGGCCGGGCCGTCAGGCCGGCAGCAGACGATAGGAGCTGTCGGCCCGGATGCCGCTCATCGAGGACAGGTCCCGGCCCTCCTCGATGAGCGGTGGCCAGCAGATGCACAACCGCCTCGACCGCGGCGGTACCGGCCCTCTTTCATGGAGCGCTCCCCGCGTGTCGCCCTGCAGGTCATCCCCACCCATCGGCGCGTCGATTGGATCGAGGAGCGAATCGACATCGCGCTTCGAGTGCGCACAAAGCTCGACACCGACGGCGTGGAGTGAGGCGACGCCCGCGTGGAGCGAGCTCATCAATAGCCGCCGTTCTCCGGAAAGGCGCGCAGGTGGGCGGGGCGCTACGAGCGACTGGAGAGGAGCGGCCTCGGCCCCATCTCCTCCAAGCAGCGTCGTTCGTGACAGAAGGCTCGGGCGCGGTGAGCTTACGTGAACCCCAGCCGTTGACTCGACGGCGCCGATCTATTTTGAAAATTTCTACGTTCGACTCTCGTCGAACGCTCTCTGTGCTATAGCCCCCGCGTTTGCACCTGATTCAGCACACTCGCCGAGGGTATCCCATGCAAATCTCTCTAGAACGCTTCGGGCTTGCAGCCTCAGCGTGCGCCGTGGCCGGTCTCCTCGCTCGCGGAGCCTCGGCGCAGCCGGCACCTTCCGTGGAGACCACGTACGTCGAAGCGCCCGCGACCGATCCGGGGCGCGTGGAGGGCTGGTCACCGGGGCTGCTCCTCGGCGGCACGTTCAACCTGGCCAACAACCGCAGCGTCGTCGGGCAGGCAGACGGGACAGGCGTATCCCTGGGCTTCATTCTGGAGGGCTCCCTCGACTTCAACAAGGCCGCCCATGAGCTCCGCATGACGCTCGGGGCTGGCGCTGGCGTGACGCGCACGCCGGCCCTGGATGCCTGGGTCAAGACGCGCGACGCGCTCGCCTTCGAGGCGATTTACCTCTACCACGTCGTGCCCTGGTTCGGGCCGTTCGGTCGCTTCGCTCTCGATACGCAGATGTTCCCTGGCAGCGACCCGCGCTCGGCGCCGACGACCTACGCGATCACGCGCGCGGACGGGACGACCGAGGCGATCACCGGGGCGCGCCTTCACCTGAGCGACCCGTTCCAGCCCGTGACGCTCAAGCAGTCGCTCGGCGTCTTCGTCCAGCCTGTCAACCGGGAGTCTGTCCTTGTCGAGGCGCGCGCCGGCGCTGGTGCGCAGGAGGTTCTTGCGTCGGGCGTGCTCGCCCTGGGGGACGACGACGGGACGCCCGAGGTCGAGGTGAGCGAGCTCTCGGGCTATAGCCAGCTCGGCGCCGAGGCTGTCATCGAGGCCTCGGGCGCGCTCCGTGAGAAGCAGATCACGTACAGGGCGGGCATCGCCGCCCTCTTGCCGATCGTGTATTCGGATCTGGACGCAGGCGATGAGCGCGGCGCGCTGGACCTCATGAACGTCGACATCGTCGGGGGGCTCTCCTTCAAGCTCGTGGAGTGGGCGTCCCTCGATTACCAGCTCCATGTCGTGCGCCAGCCGCAGCTCATCGACGCCTGGCAGGTGCAGAATAACATCCTGCTCACGCTCTCCTATGCCGTGGGCTCGAAGGTGCCAGGGTTGCCGCCCTGCGTGCCCTGCAGGCCGGTGCCAGCCAAGGCGGAGCCCGCGCCGGCCCCGGTGCCCGCGCCGGCCCCGGAGCCCGCGCCGACGCCTGCGCCCACGCCGGACGCGGCGCCCGCGCCTGCGCCTGCGCCCGCACCGGACGCGGCGCCCGCGCCTGCGCCTGCGCCCGCACCGGACGCGGCGCCTGCGCCTGCGCCGATTCAATGATTCATAAGCGCTAGCAGATAAACACCATCCGCCCTTCGAGGGCGGCGGCGCCTCGTGGAAGCACGCTCCCTCGGCGCTCTTCTCGAAGACGCCGCCCCGCGCGAGCCGTAAGCCGCGTGTCCGTTGTCACCGGGTCGGGTCGGCGTAGCATTGTCGTCGCGGCGCGCCGCCTCGGCCCGCTGCGCTCGAAAAGGGGAACATCCTATGCACATGCAACTAGTTCGCACTTGTTTTCGCGTGCTGTCGGTCGCTTCGGTCGTCGTCCTCCTGGGGTGCAACGTCGAGGACGAGAGCCCGGATCAGGGCAACGGCGACGTCGACGGGGGCGAGGACGAGGCGATCGGCACCGCCGAGCAGGCGTTTGCCGCGTTCGGGTACAGCAGCGCCACCGCGACGTCGGGCAACGCCTTCCAGAACCTCGGCACCTGGAGCGGGAACGCGGCCTACATCATGGGCGTGACCGGAAACCTCCGGGACGGTGGCAACGTCGCGATGTACAGCTACCTCGGCACGGCGCGCGTGTTCGCGCACGCCGACTCGGGTGTGTCGGTCCGTGCCTACGGTGGGCTCGCCAACCCCGGCACCATGATCACGCAGGTCGGTTACTCCAACAACAGCTATACCACGACCAGCCCCAGGGTGTACCTCGCGTCCACCAGCAACAACCGACGCTGCTTCCTGACGCAGGTCATCAACTACGAGGGCGGCGACAACTTCGCCGACGCGTCGGACTACATCGGCGTGGAGAAAGACGGCGGCTCTTGGTACCTCCACGGGCAGGGGAAGGTCGCCGGCTACGCGAGCTGTGTACAGGTGACGGACTACCTCGGCGAGGCTTACCACGGCATCCAGGCAGGGTCGGTGAACCTCGGCCCCGCGGTGAACGGCAAGACGTGCTGGCTCAAGGGGATTGGCGGCATTCTCCGCGGCGGCGTCTCCACCGGCGTGGTCGTCCAGTACGACGCCACCCAGTCCAGGTGGGAGATGAACGTCTCCACGAATACGCAGGGCTTCGTGGAGTGCAGCATCTAATCGGCCGAGGTCCGGCGCCGGCGATCCTCTCGAGGACCGTCGCGCGCTCGGCTTCGTCGGCCGCTCGCGCTCAGGCGGTCGCCTTCTTGCGCTTCCGCGCCGGGAGCGCACGGCCGCTACGAGGAGTCTGACTTTCAGATAGCGTTTGAACTTCTTACCCGCCAGAACGCCGAACAGGCTAAAATTCAGCTGAATTCAATAGATTGTGGCATCCGTCAGAGCCGCCGAGGAGCACGCTGGAAGGGCACGGCACCCAGTCAGACGAGAGACCACAAGGGCGCGAGAGGCGCAAGGGAACAGAGATAGAATTATATTCTTCTCCCCCCTTGCGCCCCTTGGTCCCGGTAGGGACGGCCCGTGCTGACCTACCTTCGGTCAACCCGGACCGCCCCCCGGACAGAACCCGGCGAGCGGATTTCCCGCACCGGGCTCCCACCTCGGGTCGACGGACTGGCTCGCGGTAGAGCCGGCCAGGGATGATGGATGCGGGGCTGCAGGAGAGGGAACCGCTGCTCGAACCCCGTTCGTTGCTGCCGGGACCAGTGCGCGCGCTGGCTTCTCCGCTGAAGCTGGCGGTGCCAGCTTGCGCGCACGCGTTCCCGAAACTGCTGCAACGCCCGGTAGTTTGTGGGCACCCCGTAGTACCGGAAGTGCCCTTCGAGCACGCTGGAGAGCCATGCGTGCTGGGCTCGCACGGGCTCATGCCGACGCTCGCGCATTTCTTCGCGCAGGCTCGCCAGCTTGGCGTTCCGTTTCTTCCGCGAGGTACGACGCTTCAGCTGGAACTCGCCTCGCCGGCTTACGCCGGCGATGTGCGTGAACCCCGTGCCGGGCGGGGGATTCGTCGCGCTCTGCACGGTGAATACAGCAACGAGGACGCAGCCAGGCGACGAATCCGGGTTCTGCTTCTCAGCCTCCTCGATGGCCTTCTTGTAGCTCTCCGTTTCATCCCTTCGGGAGACTGTCGTCTTCGCCCGGGAGACTGTCGCCTTCACCGTCTTCACCGCCGGCGAGCTCCTCACAAGTCGCATGCTGCGCCGCGCAGGCGTTCTACTCGCGAACGGACGCACCACGACGTTGGAGATCACAGGGCACGATATGAAGGGCGAGTATGCAGCGACGGTTCACGCCCCATACAGGCCAGCTGGCGCCGGCCCCGCGCTCAGGCGGCGTCGCTTCGCGCCGGGGCGGCCGCGCGCCTGCGCGAGCGTGCCCCGGGCCCCGGCAAGGTGTGAGGCTCTCGGACGTTGAGCTTCCTGCCGACCTCGACGATGGCACGGAGCGCGGGCACCAGCTCCTGGCCGAGCGGGGTAAGTTCGTACTCGACCGAGGGCGGCGAGGTGGGCATGACGCGGCGGCTGACCACGCCCTTGGCCTCGAGCTCGCGCAGGCGCGCGCTCAGCACCCGCGCCGAGATCTGCGGGATGTCGACGCGCAGCTCGCCGAACCGGCGCGGCTGCCCGCTGAGCGACCAGATGACGTTCGGCGCCCAGGCCCCGCGCAAGAGCGCCATGCACAGCGTCAGCGGGCAGAGGGGCGGCGGGGGGACGCGATTTTTTCGGACCGGCAGTGCCATGGGTAACCCCGAAGATACCCCTTTTTCATGTATCCAGCACCTGGCCAGTATCCAGGAGTAACTTCGCGCGCTAGCTTGCGGGCTCGATGGCGCCGGCCCCGAGCGATCGGGGCTGGCGCGCCGCGGCCCTCGCCGAAGCGACGGGCTTCGCCGGGGCGCGCGGGGGCCTTCGCCGACCCCCGCGCCCGCCCTCCCCTCGCCGCCCCGAACGCCCGGGGGCGCGTCGCCGAGGCGGGGTCGTTCGGGTATCTCACCAACACCACATGATTCGAGGGATGCTTCCATGAAATTGTATTTCGCTCCCGGTGCCTGCTCTCTGTCTCCGCACATCGTCGCCCGCGAAATCGGCATCGAGCTGACGCTCGACAAGGTCGACATCGCGTCCAAGAAGACGTCGTCGGGCCGCGACTTTTCGGCCATCAACCCGAAGGGGTACATCCCCGCGCTCGAGCTCGACGGCGGCGAGGTCTTGACCGAGGGGCCGGCCATCGTTCAGTACCTGGCCGACCAGAAGCCCGAAGCGAAGCTCGTGCCGCTGCCGGGCACGATGGCTCGCTACCGCGTGCAAGAGACGCTCGGGTACATCAACTCTGAGCTGCACAAGACCTACGGCCCGCTCTTCAGCCCGAAGACCTCGCCCGAGCAGCGGCAAGAGCGCGAAGAGTACCTGCGCAAGCGCTACGGCGTGATCGAGGCGGCGCTCGCGAAGGGGCCCTACCTGTTCGGCGAGCAGTTCACCGTGGCCGACGCCTACCTCTTCACGGTCACCAACTGGTCGAATTTCGTCAAGCTCGACCTGTCGGCCTTCCCCAATTTGCTCGCGTACCAGCGGCGGGTGGCCGCGCGCCCCGCGGTGCAGGGGGCGATGCGGGCCGAGGGGCTTCCGGTCGACGGCGACAAGTAAAGGGGGCGTCGCGCGGGCCGCCCCCGGCGGTGGGGCGCGCGCCGCGAGCGCTCACGGCGGGGGCGCCTTTCTGGCCCTCTTCGGCTCAACGCAGGCGGGGGCGTCGGCGCCCTCGCCGGGCAGGGCGGCGCCCCGCAAGAGCAGCGCCCACTCTTCGGACCAGCGCGCGAGCGACCGGAGGGCCTCGCACCCTCGCTCAAGTAGCAGCGGAGCACGGCATCGTGCCGAAGAGCTCGAGAAATCGTCCGCAGAGTTTAAAGGAACACGGGATGGCGCGGAATAGGGCCATAGACGAGCCAGCGCATGACGTGCCGGTTCGACGGGAGACGCCTCTTTCCTCGAGATCCCAACATGAAAAAAGCCATTCTCTTCGCCTTTGCCCCGCTGCTCGCGGCGTGTGACGCGGGACCGACGACAAGCGCTGGGCCCGATCTCCGAGATCGCGAGGAGGCAACGCTGCCATCGGCCGCCCTCGTCGATCCGATCGTCGCGCGCGGAGCGTTTGCCACGGAGGCCGATCGCGAGCGCTTCGAGGCCGACGTGCTGCCCTCGGCGCGAGCGTTCCTCGCGTACTGGGCGGAGGCAGGGCTGAGCGTACCGCATGCGCCAGCGCGGCTCTTCATCTCTCCGCCGCGCGGGACGAGCGCGACGGAGGCCCTGCCGCAGCTCTACGGCGAGAGCATCTTCGACGATCTGCGCGCGCTCGAGGCGGAGGTCGCGAGCGCGCCCTCGAACCGGGCAGCGATCGAGCGGATCGATGCGTTCACATGCGAGCGGCCCCCCTTGCATCGCAACTTCCTCGAAGAGGTCGAGGAGCACGCGGACAACCCCGACATCGGCCCGGCAGACATTGCGCAGGCGCTGCGCGGGGAGCACGAGGAGCTCCTGGGACCTGATGGAACCTTCTCGTTTGGCACCGACAACGGCGAGTTCGAGCTGCCGCTGCGCAGGAACTGCTCCTACACCCTGCTCGGACACTCCACGCAGCCCACGCGCGCACACCCTTACCTGGAGAGGGACGTCGTGAATCACGAGCTGGGCCATGCGCTGCACTACGGCCTCTGGCTCGCCTCCGGTCCGCTCGGCGAGCGCCTCAGCACCGCCGCGAACGAGGCCATCGCCGACATTCTCGCGCACGTGTTCGACGGGGATCCCTGCCATGGCAAGGTGCTGGGCGAAGGGGGCACGCCCGTCGACTGCCGCCGGAGGATGGACGTCTACGAGGAGTCCGTCTCGGATGCATTCTGGCGCTTCGGTCGCGCCGATCACGAGACAGGCCAGTCGCTCCGGCAGCTGATCTGGACCCTGCGGGAAGAGGTGCCGGCGGACGTGCTCCGAGTTGCCATCGTCGATGGGATCGCCGCGGTGCAGGTCGCGCTGAATCAGATCGACGCGGAGCCGCTCGCCAACGTTCCGGTGTTCGACGACGAGATCCTGGCCGCGCGCTACCGCTTCGTGCGCGAGGTTGACGCGACGAGCGCGTTCTTCCACGCAGTGTGCGCGCGCCTGGGGGATGCGCCGCCGGCCTGCGGCGAGCACGCCCAGCGCATCGGCGATCCGCGCGTCGCGATGCGCGAAGCGTGGCTGGCGAACGCGCCGACCTCGATCGGTCGGAGCGGCGTCACCCTGGCGGATGGCCGTCGCGTGGCGTTCGAGCTGGAGGGCGCGCTCATCCGGCAGATGACGGTCACGCTGGCGGACGGCGAGCAGCGGAGCTACCCGGGCGATCCCGATCTCGGGCTCCCCGAAGTGGAGCGTGAGCCGACGAGCGGCCGCATCACGCTGTGGTTCCCGGAGCCGGGCTCCACGGCGCCCGGCGCGCAGGTGGGGTGGACCTCCGACGGGGAGCTGATCGCGCGCTGAAGCACGACGGGGCCGCACGTGGAGGCGTCACAGTTCGCTCGTGCAGCGGAAGCGGTGATGGATAGTCCGCGGGAGCGTGCCGCGCGCCCGCGGGGCAATGCGGCCCCAGCAGCAGAACGCGTCCAAAGGTTTCAGTGTGATAGCAAATGTCGCGCTTCGATGGATCGAAAGTTCCGTGACGACACCCCTCCAGGTGTCCAGGCGAGCGAGTCGATGACGCCACGGAAAATCATCTGAAGGCTCGCGCCCCCTGGCGGCATCCATCCCGGTGTGCGGCCCACATCCGGGCGGCGCGCGATGGCTCGAGCCCCTCTGCGGCAGCCCTGGGGAGGATCCGGAGGGGCATGAGAGGCCGGTCATCGACGATGTAGTTGCACATGAGTGAAAGCATTGTCGTCTATCATGGTTTGAATATTTCACCCGCAGCATCTATGCGTTCCCAACGCGGTACCACCCCTTCTTAATGGTTGAATGTCCCATGAACCAAGTGCGCTTGATTACCCTTGCGGCCCTGCTCCTGCCTGGACTCGCGTTGAGCGGAGCATGCTCCAGTGAGCCACCCAACAACCCGAAGGAATCCATCCTGGATCCCGATGGCGATGAGACGCCCGCCGGCAATGGCGATGAGACGCCCGCCGGCAATGGCGATGACACGCCCGCCGGGAATGGCGATGAGGCGCCCGCCGACACGTCGCCGGACTCGCAGATGTTCACCTGTCACGCTTCAAAGTCGCCCATGTTCACGAGCCGCGACGTGTTGAACATGCGGATCTCTGCCGATTTTACGAAGCTGAACAGTGCACCCACGAAAGAGGAATCGGGCTCACAGGCCGTGATCGAGCTGAGCGACCAGAGCGGCGCGGCGCCGATCACCGCGAACATCATCGCCCGGGGAGTTTCGCGCTTCCATTGCGGCTCTCGCCCGTTCTCGCTCAAATTCGAGGAAAAGCAGAAAGATAACATCTTCGCGCACCTCGGCAAGTCGGTGAAGTTCGTCACGCATTGCGGAGACAGGGAAGGCCTGTCTCCCACGCTCAAGGCGGATTCTATCGAGACCTACGAACAGCGCCTGCGGATGGAGGACACTGTTTATCAAGTGCTCGATCAGCTGCAGGTGCCCTCGCTCAAGACGCGGCTCGTACGGCTCACCTACCACGACGCGCCGACCGGCAAGGAGGAGACGCACCTCGCGTTCGTGCGCGAGCCCGAGGACGAGATGGTCGAGCGCTGCGGCATGGTGGAGTTGGAAGAACTGTCCGGGGTCGATACCTCGCAGCTCAAGGTGGACCCGGTCGGTCTATTGCTGTTGAACCTGCTGCACGATTTCGTGATTCAGTACGACGGGATCGATGGGAAGAACCTGGTCACCATGGTCGACGTCGATCGCAAGGCGATATTTTACGCTCCCTACGATTTCGACCTGGTCGGCGTGTCCCGGCCAGATTACGTGGCCAACGAGGGGCGCACGCTCGAACAGAACCGAGACGCGTTCGCGGACTGGCTGCGGCGCAACCAGAGCCCCACCCTGTTCGACCAGATCGATAGGATTCTGGCGCGAGCCGAGCCGATGCAACGCGCCGTCGATCAGGCGAACATGAACGAGGAGAACCATGAGGTCTTCTCCCGCTGGCTCTCGCTCTACCTGGGTCTCCTCCAGGATTTTCGCGCGTGCGAGGGTCACACGGACGACCCGTCGCGACCCCTGTGCCACGTGGAAGACGACCACGGTGATCGCCCCGATTCGGCCAGCGTGGTCGATCCCGGCGAATGGAGCGCGCGCATCGAGCCGCCCGGCGACGTGGACATGTTCGCCGTCGATCTGCAGGCGAACACGATCTACTCCTTCGGTGGCCGCGTGCCGCTCGAGCTCCTCGATGCCCAGCAGGATCTCGTGGCATCGGCCTCGGACCGGACCGTCTCGTTCAAGCCGAGCCAGACGGGCACATACTACCTCCGAGCTTCGCTGGGGGAACAGCTGGTCTCGTCGCCGCTGCTCCCGAGGCCCGATGAACTCGATCGCTACATCTCCCTCTACACGGACGATCACGGGGCGTCCCTGGAGACGGCGACCACGCTGGAGGCCGGCGAGGCCGTCGAGGGCAAGTGGGAGCTGGCCAGGGGAGAAGACGAGGACTGGTTCTTGCTGAGCGCCGGCGCATCGACCAGCGTCCACATCGAGCTGCGGGATACGGACACTGGCCTCATCGAAGTGAGCCGGCGCGGGGCGCCGGCCGAAGAGCTCCCCCTCGAGGAATATCTCCTGGAAGGTGACAATGACGTGTCGTCGCTCTTCGAGCAACCTGGCGAGTACGTCGTCCGGGTCATCCAGCTGCTCGGCCTCCGAGCCAACGGCTCCTATACCGTGACGCTGCAATAGCCCGGAGCTCCTGGCGCAGGCACGCCGGAGCCCATGCCGGCGCAGGTCGCGGTAGGTGTGCGGCCTGCACCCTGACGCACACTTCGTAAATACTCTTGCCTAAGTCCCCCCTTCGATGTAAAACACACGGAGACCACGAGCTGGAGATTTTATGACCGTTGTGACCGGAGGCAGAGAGTACTTCCCTGGTGTTGGCAAGATCCCTTACGAGGGACCTGAGTCCGACAACCCGCTCGCCTTCAAGTGGTACGACGCCAACCGCGTCGTGGCTGGCAAGGCCATGAAGGACCACTTCAAGTTCGCCGTGTGTTACTGGCACACGTTCTGCGGTCGTGGGCACGATCCGTTCGGTCCGGGGACGATCAACTTCCCCTGGGACGAGGGCAAGGACGCGTTGACCCGTGCTCGTATGAAGATGGACGCGAGCTTCGAGTTCATCACCAAGCTGGGCGCGACGCACTACTGTTTTCATGACATCGACCTGGTCGAAGAGGGCGATAGCCGCGCCGAGACATCACGTCGCCTCCAGAGCATCGTCGAGTATGCCAAGCAGAAGCAATCCCAGTCGGGCGTCAAGCTGCTGTGGGGTACGGCGAACCTGTTCTCCAACCCGCGTTACATGAACGGCGCCTCCACGAACCCGGATTTCTCGGTGGTGGCGTACGCCGGTGCTCAGCTCAAGGACGCCCTCGACGCCACCATCGCGTTGAACGGCGAGAACTATGTGTTCTGGGGTGGCCGCGAAGGCTACATGAGCTTGCTGAACACGGACATGAAGCGCGAGAAGGATCACTTCGCTCGCTTCTTGACCATGGCGCGCGACTACGCGCGCGCGCGCGGCTTCAAGGGTGTCTTCTTCATCGAGCCCAAGCCGATGGAGCCCTCCAAGCACCAGTACGACTTCGACGCCGAGACCGTGATCGGCTTCCTGCGTCAGCACGGCCTGGACAAGGACTTCAAGCTCAACCTGGAGACGAACCACGCGACGCTCGCCGGCCACACCATGGACCACGAGATGCAGGCGGCTGCGGACGCCGGTATGCTCGGCAGCATCGACGCCAACCGCGGCGACAATCAGAACGCGTGGGACACCGATCAGTTCCCCTACAGCATCAACGAGACGGTGGAGATGATGCTCATCCTGCTCCGCAGCGGCGGGCTCCAGGGTGGCGGCGTCAACTTCGACGCCAAGCGTCGCCGTAACTCGACGGATCTGATCGACACCTTCCACGGACACATCGGCGGCATGGATGTGTTCGCGCGCTCGCTCCTCATCGCCGATGACCTGATCCGCAAGTCGCCGCTCGAGTCGATGCGCGCGGCGCGTTACGCGTCGTTCGACGGCGGCAAGGGTGCGGAGTTCGAGCAGGGCAAGCTGACGCTGGAGCAGCTGGCCGAGATCGGCGACGCGCGTGGTGAGGTCAAGCTCGCGAGCGGTCAGCAGGAGCTGTACGAGAACATCGTCAATCGGTGGATTCGATGAGCTGAGCGATCGAGGGGAAGACAGGCGGCCGACGCTGCTGCGCGCCACGCGCGTTGCGCCGGCTGCCCGAGGAGCCATGCATGATTGAGCCTGTCGAGCCCAGCAAGGAAGAACTCATCGCGGCGCGCCCGGGCAGCGTCGATACCGAGCGCCTGCAGTTCGTCGGGCTGCGCGGCGATCCGAGCCGCCACCTCGGCCGCGCGGCGCTCGAAGCCGGCATCGCGTCGTTGAGCGCGCCGCTCGACGACGGCAGGGTGGCGCTGATGGTCGCGCGCGGCCCTGCGGGCGAGCGGCAGCTGCACACCGACGCCGTGCTCACGGTGGAGGGCGGCATGCCGGGAGATCGCTGGGCGACGCAGACCGAGTACGGCCCCGACTATCAGCTGGCGACGACGCGCGCGGACGTCGCGCGCCTCATCGCCAACGGGCAACCCCTCGATCTTCACGGCGACAACCTCTACCTCGATCTCGACCTGTCCTCGGACAACCTCCCGCCCGGCACGCTGCTGCGCGCCGGCGACTGCCTGCTGCGAGTCACTCCCGTCGCCCACAACGGCTGCAAGAAGTGGGTCCAACGCTTCGGCCTCTGTTCGATGCAGCTCAACCTGGACCCCGCATACCGTGCGCTGCACCTGCGCGGAATCTACCTGCGCGTCGTCGAAGAGGGCCGCGTCCGCGTGGGAGACTGCGTGCAGGTCGTCTCTCGCGGCCCGGTCGCGAGCCGAGCGCCGTCGAACGGCAGCGCGGGCGCGGACGCCTGAGGCGCCCAGCCCAAGGCGCCGGGAGGTCAGCGGGCACGAGCCTGCTCCGATGAGGACTGCGCCTGGAAGCCGGACTTCGAGCGCCCCGTCGCCTGAGCTCGCCACGCCCACCGCTCGGCGGACATGCTCCCATCGAACACCTCGAGGCACATCCAGGAATGTGCGTTCGAAGGTCCCCGGCTGCCCAAAAGGGCCGCTGCGGACCTCCAGCGCAGTGCTTCCCTGACCAGGCTGCACTATCCTTGGGCTTACCTTGAACCTCCTGTGGCAGTCGTTCCCCATGCCCGAAGGTCGACGCGCCCAGGCCTGGCGATATCATCCCGCCTACAGGCGGCCCGCCCATTTTCACGACGAGCCGGAGTTCAATCTCGTCGTCCGGGGAACGGCCATCTTCCGCGTGGGGCATCGTCGCGTTCTGATGGGCCGCGGAGCGCTGCTCTGGTATCCGCCCGGGCTGGATCATTATCTCGAAGACGCCAGCCCAGACGTCGAGCTGTATGTGGTAGGGTTCCGGCCCGAGCTGCTCGATGCGTTCGCGCGCGAGCACGGCCGGGCGCCGAGCTTCTCTCGGCCTCAGCAGCGCCTTGACGGGGCGGCCTTACTGGCTTGTGCAGACGCCATGGCGCAGGTGCCCAACAGCCGCGACAACCCGGCTGTCGAAGGACGGCTGCTCGATCTGTTTGCAGTGCTGGCCCCGATGACACCTCCTCCGCAGGTGAGCCTTGGCCACCGGGCTGCGGCCCTGCTGGTCGAGGCGCCAAGCCTCCGCCGCGACGAGCTGACCCGACGCCTGGCCAGCAACCGCGGCGATGTGAGCCGCAAATTTCGCCGGGACCAGGGCCTGTCTTTGACGGAGTACAAGAACCGGCTGCAGACGCTGAAGCTCCTCGAGCTGCTCGATCAGGGCTGCGGCCGCTTGACTCATGCGGCGCTCGAAGCCGGGTTCGGCAGCTACTCGCGCTGTCACCAGGTGATCAGAGGGTTGCTGGGCATGGCGCCCAGCGCGCTCCTCGACCCTGGCACCCGGAAGCTACTCGCCGACAGGCTGGAGCCGTTGAGCGCACAGCACGAACGCCGAGATCCCGGGTAGCTCGCGCACCCAGCTCCATCGTTTCCGGCGCCGCTGCTCCGCGAATCGGCGTTCAGGCTGCGAAAACGCACAAACCTTGATGCTCGCCGTGCGGCGGCTGAGTATTCGGTCGGCATGCGAAGTCGCTCAGCCCTTGCCTTGCTCGCGCTCCTGGCTTTCTCGGGATGCTCCAACGACTCGCCGGATCCGGACGCCTCCCCCGCCGCTGGTGGAGCTCCCCCCAGCACGGCGACGGGTGAGGCTGCTGCCGGCCCCATGACCGGTGGCCATGGCGGCATGCCGCCGGAGACATCCATGACCGGTGGCGCAGGGGGTACGGGCGGCGCAAGTTCCGGTGGGACGGGCGGCGCAGGGACAGGCGGCGCAAGTTCCGGTGGGACGGGCGGCGCGACTGCCGGCGGCACGGGTGGCGCCGCTGGAGGTGGCGCTGGGGATGGCAGCTTCGAGCTCGTCTGGGAGGATCCGTTCGACACCGTCGATCTCACGCGCTGGCAGCTGATGACCCACAGCTGGGACGGCAATCTCGCGCAGTTTACCGGCGAAAACGCTGCGGTCAGCGACGGCATCCTGCATCTCTCGCTGACGGCAGCCAACGATACGAACAAGCCCTTCCGCGGCGTGGAAATGCGCTCTCGCGAGACGCTGACCTACGGAAAAATCGAAGCGTCAGCTCGGTTTGCGCGGGGCTCCGCGGTCGTCTCTTCTCTGGTGCTCATCTATACCCCATGGCCCCCCGACGACTGGAACGAGCTCGACATCGAGTTTCTGGGCAAAGACGCCGATCGCATTCAGTTCAACCACATGGTGAACATTCCGCCCGCTGATCCAGCCACCGGCCACCTCCAGTTCCCCGAGCTCGTCACCTTGGACCAGAACCCCGCAGCGGGCTTTCACACCTATGCCATCGAATGGGTGCCCGGAGAGGCGCGCTTCTACGTCGACGGAGCGCTCATGCACACTGCCACCGAGGAGATGGCACGCATGGTCCTCCCTCAGAACATCCTCTTGACGATCTGGGCTTCTGGGTCGCCGGATTGGGCAGGCCCCGTCGACAGCAGCACCGCCCCCACGCGCGCCGAGTACGACTGGCTTCGCGTCTACCGCCACGTCGGTCCGTAGGTGCTTCGTGGGTTCCGAGCCACTGAGAGCGGCTCTGACGCGCGCAGCTCATCCGAGCTCGCAGGCTCCAGCGCGTGGACATGCGGACGGTCGTCCCGGCAATCCGGCTTGCTCGATCCAAGGCGGGCAGGAGGCGAGAGGGCGTCGCTGCCGGCCACGCGGCGCGAGGCGCCCGTCCTCCGCGGCGCGGAGGGCGTCGACGAGGACGTCGAACCCCCGGTCGCTGTGCCCGTTTACAGCGGGAAATTGAACAGAGAGGCTGGGAGTTTTTCTGAGATTTTACTCCCCGTCTCCTCGCCTCCCTGTGAATTTTCCGAAAAAGCAAGCACGCGAAGCGCCGAGGCGCTTCGAGAGCGCGGAGTGCTTCAGCCGAGCGGGTGTGTCGGCTGGAGCACGGCTTCGCTGAGCGCGGAGAGGCGCACGGGGTCAGCGCGGTGGTACTCCGGGTCGGCGATCATGTCCGTGAACGCCCTTCGCGAGGGATACCGGACGAGGGCGACGCAGTCCCAGGACTGGCCGGACTCGGCGCAGAGCGCCGTCGTGCCGTCGCCCGCGTAGAGGATCTCGCCGCCGTGGCGGGCGAGGACGGGGCGCGCGAGCGCGATGTACTCGAAGTAGCGCTCGCGGCCGCCGTCAGGGCGGAAGCGGAGGAGGTTCAGCATGACGACGGGCTTGCCGTCGTCCTCGCGGAGAAAGCGATCGAGGTCGGAGGGGGTGATCGTGATCATCTACTTCAGCCTTTCCTTCGGGATGTCCGTGAACATGACGATGCTCTGTCGATCGGGACCGCGGACCACGCCGCGAGGTACGTCTCGCAGGTGGCGACGCGGGGGTCGGCGAAGGCGGTCGGCGCTGCCGGACGGGGCGCCGGGGCGCAGCCGATCGCGGGCGCGGCGAGGAGGCCCGCCATTGCGGCGCGCCGCGGACGCGCGCATCGTCGCGCGGCATGGCCGCGATCGATTTCGAGGTGTCCGTCCCGCAGCTGCGGTGCTTCCTCGCGGTCGTGGACGCGGGCTCGGTCGCCGAGGCCGGGCGCAGGCTCGGGATGTCCGCCGCGAGCGTCTCGAAGGCGATCACGCGGCTCGAGGACGGCGCCGGCGTGAGGCTCCTCCATCGCTCGACGCATGCGATCTCCCTCACCGACGCCGGCGAGGCGCTGCTCGAGCCCGCGCGCGAGGCCGTGCGCGCGGCGGAGGCCTTCGCCGAGACGGCCGCGCACGCGTTCGATCGCGGCGACGGCGGGATCGTGCGGCTCACGGCGGCGACCGGCATGGTCCGGCACGTCCTCGCGCCGCTCGTGGGCGAGCTCGCGCGCGTGCATCCGGACATCCGGGTCGACATCCGCGCCACGAACCGGGTGCTCGACCTCGCCGAGGGCGGGATCGATCTCGCGATCCGCTCCGGCCCGTTCGACGGTCTGCCCGGGCACATCGCCCAGACCTGGTTCGCCGCGCCGTGGGTGCTCTGCACGACGCCGGGCTACCTCGCTGGCCGCGCGCGCCCCGCGTCCCTGCGCGATCTCGACGGGCACGACCTCGTCGCCTTCCGGAACGGCAGCGGGCGCGTCTTGCCCTGGCCGCACCGGGACGGCAGCTACGAGCCGGAGGCCCGCTTCACCTTCGACGACGGTGACGCGAGCTTCAGCGCGATGCTCGCCGGCGCCGGCATCGCCTGCGCGCCGCTCTACGTCGCCGCGGCCTCCCTCCGGAGCGGCGCCGCGGTCGAGGTGCTCGCACCGCTCCGCGCCGAGCCGGTCCCGATCTCGCTGCTCCGCCGCGAGCGGCGCCTGACCCCCGGCCGGCTGACGAAGCTGATCGCGTTCCTGAACACGCACGCCCCGGCCCTCTCCGACTTGCTCTGAGCCCACGCCCGGACTCTGGCAGGCCGCGGCGGCGCGCTGTAGACGCGGGCGAGGAAGGGCAGTCTTGCCCTCGCGGAAACGTCAGCCCCAGTCGAGGAACGCGGCGACGAGCCCCGAGAGCACGACGACGATCGCGAGCCTGCCAACCCCGGAGGGTTCCTCCACGGGTCGACGACCCCTTCGCCAGCCCCGGAGGGTTCCTCCACGGGTCGACGACCCCTTCGCCAACCCCGGAGGGTTCCTCCACGGGTCGACGACCCCTTCGCCAACCCCGGAGGGTTCCTCCGGACGTGACGGATCCCGCAGCTGTCGCGCGGGATCGCCCGCTAGTCCGCCGCCACCGCGGTCACGCAACGCCGCCCCCGGTTCCCCGGCGGCACCACGAGCGCCCACGGGGCAGGCTGCATGTCGAACGACACCGGCGGATCGAACGGCCAGGTCACCACCCCCTCCGATCCCGCCGCCGCGCGGCAGAGCAGCCGGTAGAACCGCCACGCAGAGCCGCTGATCTCGATCGTCTGCGCCCGCGTGTCGCTGGCCCCGACAAGCGTCTGCTCCATCCCGGCGCTCGCCGCGCTCGACGTCCACCACGTCACCGCCAGCGCCCGCCACGCCGGCGCCTGGTTGAACCCGTAGACCGTCGTCTCGCCCGAGCGCAGGAACGAGCGCGTCACCCCGATCCCCGCCCCGTACTGCACCTCCGGAAGCGCCTGCGGCCGCACCTGGAGCGCGATCGCCCTGGGGTTGCCCCCGTCGTCCCACAGCGCCGTCGAGAGCTTCTCCGCCCAGGTCGCCAGCTCCACCGCCTCGCCCGGCACCCGCACCGCGCGGGACCCGGCCGGCGCCTTCGGCGTGCACCCGGCCGCGCTCCCCTTGCGGCACACAGGGCCCAGGATCAGATCCACCCCCGACCGGAACGTCCCCTTCGGCCCCACCGCCGCCAGCAGATCATCCGGCGACACCTCCACCTCACCCCGCGGATCCAGCGGGAACCGCACGAGCAGCGGCGCCACCTGCGGCCGCATCTGCTCCCGCCACGCCGCCTCGATCGTCCGCTCCACCCGCTGGAGCGCCATCCCGTAGGCCAGCGCCACGGGCGACAGGAACGGCTCGCGCTGCGCCTTCTCGTGGATGCGCGCCCCGTCCAGCCACGCGGTCACCTGCTGCAGCGGCGCCGGCTTGTCGATGTCGAGGATCGCAAGCCCGAGCTTCCCGATCGGCGGCAGCCGATCCGCGAGCGGCGCATCGGCCGGACCCGGCGCCGCCGGCGCGCCGTCGTCGAGCGAGGGCACCATCGGCGAGATCACCGCGTAGTACGCGTCGAGCGCCGGGTACTTCCCCTTGTCGCCCGCCATCACCTCGACGATCGGCCGGAACGCGGCGAGCGCGTCCGCGAGCACCTGGAGGGAAACGTTGCCCTCGGGCTCCACGCGCGCGTTCTCCGCCACCGTCACCCAGAAGTCCGTGAACCAGGAGGCCGGGCCGATCATCGCCTCCAGATCGGCGCGGAGCCCCGCGGCGGAGGTCACGTCGAGCCGGAAGCTCGAGACGTACGCCCACAGCGCCGCCCGGTGCTCGGACGCGTGGCGCGCGATGCCGTCGGCGACCAGCCGGGTGAACGCGGCCCGCCCGTCGCGGGGCACCCGCGCGCCCTCGAGCGCGGCGTCGAACGCGAGCAGCGGCGGCTTGATCTCGGCCTCCACGGCCCGCGCCGTGAACGTCCCCGGGAGGCTCCGGGTAGGCCCGCGCTGGCGCGTGTCGCCCAGGCCGACCGCGGGGTAGTCCGAGGTCCGCGCGAAGAAGAGCGACCGCCCCGCGGCGCCCACGTCGTCGACGAAGGCCCGCACGTACAGGCCCGACCGGCTCGAGCGGAGCAGATCCGAGAAGGCCCTTGTCTGGTAGGTGCGCGTGGGGCGGCCATCGACGACGATCGCGTGGGCGGCGTCCTTCACGCCGGCATCGCCCCCGACGACCGCCAGATCCTTCAGCGCCTCGCGCAGGCTCTTGCCCTTCGCCGAGGGCACGGCGAGGCTCCCCTGCCCCACCATCGCGAGGAGCCCCTCCAGCGCCTCGCGGTTCTCGGTCACCCACCGCGGCTCCCGCCGCCGGGCCGCCACCGACCCGAGCAGCGCGTCGACCTCCTCGTCGCCGCGCACGGCCCTGAGCTCCTCGATCACGGCGTCCAGCCCGTCCACCTCGACCGCGCCGCCGATCGACTCGGACAGCGCGGCGCCCTGCTTCTGCAGCGCGTCGAGCCCGTCCTTGTCGAGGGTCTCCCGCCGCAGCGCCTCGTCGAGCGCGCCGAGCCAGCCCTCCCAGTCCGCCAGCGAGACCTCGGCCTCGCCGCCCGACGGCGGCTCCACGCTGCCGGACCAGGGACGCTCGCTGCGCTCGATGTGGTCGAGCGCAATCCGCGCCGGGATCTCGAGCGCCGCGGCCCAGGCGTCGGGCGCGCGCCGGATGCGCTCGCCGAGCGCGTTGTCCCTGGAAGCGTAGAGCAGCGAGAGGGCGTAGATGCGCCGGCCGCGCTCGCCGCCCCGCGCGGGGGGGAGGAGGTAGAGCTCGCGGAGGCTCGTCAGGAAGCGCTCGACAAGGTCCCGCTTGTCGGACGGGAACGCGACGCGCAGCGGGGGCCAGAGCGGCCCGAGCGCGGAGGAGAGCGCGTCGGCCGCGGCGGCCTCGGCCTCGCGGGCCCTCACGTTCCCAGGCCAGGTCCTCGGCGGCGCGCGCCTCGCGTCCCCCGCGGCCCTCGCCAGCTGATCCACCGCGTCGCCCGCGCGCCCGAGCAGGTGAAGGTGCCAGCCGTAGACGCCGAGGAGCAGCGCCGCCCCCGCGACAACGGCCAGGACCGCGGTGCGCGCCCGCCGGCGGTCGAACGCGCGCGCGTCCCGATCGACAAGCGCGCCGTCGAACGAGAGCGGATCGCCGAGGACCGCGGCGCCGCCCTCCCCGTCCGGCAGCCCCGCCAGCACGATGCCCTCGAGCGTCGGGGCGGCGGCGGCGCCGCGGCCGCCGAGCAGCGCCTCGAGGAACGGCGCGAGCGCGCCGAGCAGGCCGGGGCCGGACGCGGTGAGGAACCGCGTCACGCGGCCCAGCGCCTCGGTGGACAGCGCCGCGAGCGCCGGGGAGACGTAGGTCCCGAGCGGCGCGATCGCGGCGGAGAGCTCGGACGCGCTGCGGCCGGCGGGGACCAGCTCCGCCGTGTGGCCGGCGTCGCGGGCGATCGGCGCGAGCTCGCGGAAGCCCTCCGCCGCCTCGTCGAGGTGCGTCAGGCACACGCGCACCCGCGGCGGCGTGCCGCGCAGCGCGGTGAGCAGGTCGACCTTGGCGCGCGCGAGCGCACCCAGCCGCCGCAGCCCGGCCGGCGACCACGAGGGCGCGCCCGCGTCGAGCACGACCACCACGAGCGGCACCTCCAGCGAGAGGGGCTCCCAGAGCTCGCGCAGGGCGCCCCGGGCCTCGGCGCGCGTGTCCTCGAGGAGGTCGCCCGAGATCTCCTGCACGAGCACCTGCCGGCCGGCGAAGGGGGTGAGCCGCGGATCCTCGGGCGCGTCCGGTCCCCCCAGCGCGGGGCTGCCGCCCTGCTCGAGGGCGGCGACGACGAGCCGCGACTTGCCCGCGAGCCGCTCGCCGAGCACCACGACGACCGGATCGCGCCGGGCGCTCGCCGGCAGGCCGCGCACGAAGCGCGACCACGCCGCGCCGAGCGAGGGCGCGCTCGGCGCCTTCGGCGCGCGGCGCCGCTGCCGGACGAGCAGGACCACCGCGAGGATCACCAGCGCGACCCCGACCACCGCGAGCGCGACGATCATCCAGAGGCTCACGGCAGCGCGCTCTCCGCGCGGCCCGGCGGTGCCGCGCTCGCCGGTCGCATCAGCTCTCCACGGGGGGCGGGGGCCGCGCCGGAAGGAGGAGGAGCGCCTCGAGGATGTCCTCGGCCTGCTCGAAGGCCGGGAGCAGCGCCGCTGGATCGCGCTCCGCCCCGGGCGCGCCCAGGGCGGCGCGGAGGGGATCCAGCGCCGCGCGCGCGACCGCGACGAACGCCGGCGGCGCCGCCGCGGCGATCGCCTCCTCGATCTCGGCGAGGAGCGCGACGGGGTCCCGGGGCGCAGCCTCGCTCGGCGCGACGACGGCGAGGTCCCGGGGCGCAGCCTCGCTCGGCGCGACGACGGCGAGGTCCCGGGGCGCAGCCTCGCTCGGCGCGACGACGGCGAGGTCCCGGGGCGCAGCCTCGCCCGGCGCGGCGCGGCCCTCCACGTCGACCGGATCCGCGGGCGGCGCGGCGGGCAGCTCGCGCGGAGCCTGGACCCGGGGCCGCGGACCGCGCGGCAGCGCACCCGGGCGCGACGCCGTCTCGCGCCAGCGCGCGAGCACCGGCGACGTGGGGTGCTTGCTCTCGGGATCGGCCGCCACGGCGGCCACTGCATCACAACCCGCGCGTGATGGCCAAGAGGACGAGCTGCAGCGCGAGCAGGGCGCCGACCACCGCCGCCACGTGGTGCCAGCGCGGCCTCGCCTTCCGCGACGCGGCCTGCGCCGCCTCGGCCACGAGGGGCGCGGCCGGCGGGAGCCTCGCGGCGAGGCGCTCCTTCCAGCGCGGGATCTGGGCCGGTGCGTCGACGAGGCGCCCCTCGAAGCCGGCCCTGAGGCAGAAGAGGTAGGCGCCGACCACGAGCGCCGGCGGCGCGGCCAGGCGCAGCAGGGCCGCCGCCTGCTCGTAGAACACGTCGCCGCCGTCGCCCGCCGGGAACAGGTCGCGCTGGAGCGCCGGCCACGCGGGCGGCTCCTCCGGGTCGAGCCGGGTGAGCCGGCCCTCGACCCGCTCGTCGAGGAGGAGCACGAGCGGCACAAGGGCGGAGACGGCGTCCTCCTCGCTCGCCGGAGGCGAGAGCGCCGCGAGCAGCTCGTCGAGGCGGCGGCGCAGGCGCGCGCGCAGCGCATCGAGATCGGGCCGCGCCGCCCGGTCCACGAACGCCGCGGCGATGAGGCGCTCGGCGTCCTGGTGGGCCGCGACGATCTCCGCCCAGATCCGCGGGGTCACGCCCGCCCCCCGCCGGCCGGCAGCGCCCGCCGGGGCGCGTCCCCGCGCGCGTCGATCTCGACGTCCACCGGCTCCTCGGTCCATGCGTCGAGCAACTCGACCACCTGCGCCGCGAGCCGCCGCAGGAGCGGCGCGTCCTCCGGGCCGCGCCGCCGCAGCGCGAGGCGGTAGACGCGCCGGACGCCGCCCGCGCGCCGCGCCGGATCGGCCGCCTCGGCGACCTCGAGGGAGTCCACGAGCGCGTGCGCGCCCCGGTAAGGCCCGTCTGCGCCCGTGCCGAGGATCTCCAGCACGCCCGTCAGGTCCCGCTGCGAGAGCGAAGGCCGCATCCGCAGCGAGAGCACGTCGAGGCAGCGCGCGGGATCGCGCGCGAGCGGGCTCTCCTCGGGGCGGCGCAGCGGCCCGAGCGCGCGGAAGGAGATCGCCGGCAGGTGCCGCGTCTGCGGCACGATCGCGAGCCGGCCCACCGCCGAGGACCAGAGGCCGGGCTGAGACCACCGCGCGTCCACCTGCACCTTCGCGGGCCGCTCGAACGCGCCGGCGATCTGCAGGCGCAGCCGCGGCGGGCCGCCCTCCTCGTCCTCCTCGAGCTCGTAGGTGTCGCCGGCCTGTCCACCGCCGGGGCTGCGTCCGGACAAGCCGGGCTCCGCCCCGGACCCCAGGGCGAGCGCGGCGGGCAGGATCGGCGAGAGCCCCCGGTCGTCGCTCCGGTAGACCCCGCGCACGCCCGTGAGCTCGACGGCCTCGAGGACCGCGCTCGGGCTCTGCACCGGGTAGCCGTCCCGGGTGCCGTCGCAGAGGACGGGCGCGGAGAGATCGGTCCAGGCGTTCACGGCGGGCACGACGAAGAGGTGGAACGCGTCGCGCGGCACGACCATGTCCGACGGGAACGCCTCGTCGAGATCGAGGTGGATCGTGAGCGCGCTCCACGGCGTGGACGCCGCCGGCACCGCGACATGGACGAACAGGTCCTGCTCCGGCAGGTGGAAGAACCCGCGGATCCGCGCGAGCGCGCCAGGTTCACCGACCTCGTCGACGAGCCGCCGCGGCGGCTCCGCGCCGAAGGCGAGCCGGCACGGCGCCTCGCGCCCGTCGCCGTCGGCCACGGCGAACGCCCGCACCGCGTGCTGCTCGAGCGCGTCGTGCAGCGCGAGCGAGGCGCGGTAGTCGTTGAGGCGCCGCACGTAGATCGGGAGCTCCACCGCGCCCTTGATCGGCCGGAGCGCGCGCAGCCGGAGGGTGAGGCGCAGCCGGCGCCGCACCTCGACGAGGGCCGCGCCCTCGATCTCGAGCGGCAGCACCGCGAGCGGCCGCGCGGTGGAGAAGATGCCGGCCTTGCCCTCCGGCGCGGAGACGCGGAGGAGCGTGCCGGCGGGCAGCCCCGACGGCTCGATCAGGCCGCCGTCCGGCGCCGCCTGCACCATCATCGCCGCGGGCGACGTCGCGAGGAGATCGTCGAGGGTGCCGGCGGCGATGCGCCGCACCGCCGCGCGGGTCGCGGCGGCGGCGGCGGCGCGCGTCCGCGCCGAGAAGAACGCCATCGCCTCGAGGATCCGGCGGACGTCGGGGTCGTCGCGCCCGGGCAGGAGGCCCCCCTCCGCCTCGCGCCGGGCCGCGAAGGCGTCGAGCGCCTGGAGCTCCGCCAGGAACATCGCAGAGAGCCGCTCGCTGTTCGCGCTCATGCTCCCTCCTCAGCCCAGGTTGATCAGGCTGCCCTGCACGTTGGTCAGGCTGCCCTTCAGCGTGGCGACGCCGGACGACTCCAGCGACATCATCCCGTCCGCCTTCACCTGCACCTGCACCCCCGACATCGAGGCCTGCGCCTGCGACAGCTCGAGCTTCCCCCCCGAGGCGACCGTCGCGCCCGCGCTCGCGAGGGAGAGCGTGCTCGTCGACGCGCCGCTCAGGCTCACCTCGGTCTGCCCCTCGGCCGCGATCTTCTGCCCGGAGACGCTCACGTTCGCGTCCGACGTGAGCGCCATGTCCTTCGCGCTCTGCGCGGTGAGCGTGTCGCCGCTCTTCCACGTCGACGCCTTGCCCGAGGAGAGATCGATCGTCTCCTCCGCCTTCACCTCGAACTGCTTGCAGGTGATGGTGATCTTCTCGGCCACCTGCTGGATGATGCTCGTCGCCTGATCGCCCGCGACCTTCAGCTCGATCTTCGTGCCGTCCATCTTGATGGTTTGCGTGATCTTGGCGTCGGCGTTGGTGATGGTGACGGTGAGCCCCGCGGCCTTGTCCATCTCGATGGTGCAGACGAGGGTCCCCATCGCGGCTAGCCCTGCTTCTCCTCGACCTTGAGGGTGAGCTTGCCCTCCTCGAGCTGGAGGAGGACGGTGTCCTTGTCGTTCGTGCGCAGGACGCGGAGCACGGGCTTCTCGTCCTTGTAATCGTGGAGCACCGACGTGCTGTTCGTGGCCGACTTGCCCAGGAACAGGTGCTGCCCCTGCCCGTCCGCGGGGGCCCTGGCGTCAGCGCGCCAGTCGAGCAGCGTCAGGACGCGCGCCCGGGTGAAATCGAGCGCGCAGAGGACCCGCTCGCCCTTGTAGAGCGGCAGGTAGAGCGTCCCCGAGCCGGAGGTGGGCTCGTAGGGCGCGGTGATCTCCTGGTCCTCGAAGAGGGGGATCTTGATCGTGTAGCGCTCGACCGAGGTGCTCGAGTCCGTCGCGAACTGGTAGGTGATCTGGGCGTCCTCGCCGACCGTGCTCACCACCTTGCCCTCGAGGTACCCGGGGAAGCGCGGCTCCACGATGGGCGGCAGCCGGAGCGCGGGCTCGGCCTTGCCCTCGAGGTGGGCCGACATCGAGAGCTCGAACGCCGTCGTCGGCTCGCCGTAGCCCTGCTCCGGCCCCTCGTCGACGGCGCGCGCCTCGATCGAGAGCCGGTGGACGCGAAAGGGATCCGCGGCGAGGAGGAGCGCGGCGCTGTGCCCGCCGGTCGCCGAGATCGACACGAGGCTGCCCGGCGCCACCTGCACGGTGGGGAAGCGGCGGAACACCACCTCGACCTCCCGCCCCGGCAGGAGCGGCCGCGCCTTCTCGAGCGCCACCCGGCCGTCCACCTCCGCGGCGATCGGCGTGCGGATCAGCGCGTCGCGGAACACCCCCGCGGCCGCGTTCGCGTTCTCGCCCACCTCGGTGCGCGGCGACTCGGTGTACGAGCAGCGCACGCGCGGCTTGTGCCGCGGGATCGCGGGGAAGACCGAGGTGAGCCGCGCGAGGTCCTCGGCGGGCAGCTCGGCGGCCGCGCCGCTCGTGTCCTTGGCCCCCTTGATCGAGTACGCCCGCGCCGCGTGTTCGAAGGTGAACACGCCCATCCGGTGCCGCACGTACCAGAGGACGAGATCGTAGAAGCTGCTCCCCCCGGCCGGGTCGAGGTGGAAGAAGATCAGCGGCTCCGCGGTCGTGATCGGGTCGAAGTCGTAGGTCAGCGTCGCCTTCGCGCCCTTGTGGGCCTCGATGACGTCCTTGAACGACTTGTTCGTGGTGAGCTCGCAGGGGAAGTGCTGGCGCCACAGCGCGCGCGCCGGATCGACGAAGCTCACCCGGTAGTACCGGGAGAGCGCGTCGGCCGCCTCGCCCTCGGGCTGGTGGACCTCCTCGCGCAGCGCCCGCTCCAGCACCACGCCGCCCGTCTTCAGGACCGCGTCGGACGGCTCGGTGTCGGTCTCGAGGTGCCCCGCCTGGAGGGAGAGCGAGACCTCGGCGAGGTCGGGCTTCTGGAAATCCTCGAGGATCGCGTCGGCGTATTTCCCCTGCCGGCCGTCGTCGGCCTGCACGACGAACTCCACCCAGCCCTCCACGCCCCAGGCGTGCATCTCGATCCCGAGGCCGCGCACGTCGCCGCCGGGGATCTCGTGCGCCGTCCCCGCCAGCGTGAGGGTGAGCGAGATCTGGAGGCGCTCCCTCACGACCGCGCCCCTCCCCTCGGCCCTACGCCGCCGGCAGCACCCGGACGCTGCGAAAGACGCTGTGAAAGAGGATCGCGAACGAGCAGGCCTCGCCCTGGCAGCGCCCGCTGAGCCGGAAGCGCACCCAGAGCGCGCGATCCCGCCCGATCAGGGTGAGCTGGGGCTCGGTGAGCCGCGGCTCGTGGCGCTTGACCTGCTCGAGCATCTCCTGGGAGAGCGCGCCGATGAACGGCTTCGTGGCGTGGATCCCGTCGTAGCCCCCGATCCCGAAGACCTCCACGGCGCCGGCGTGCCCGCGCTTCGCGTTGAGCACCGCCTCGAGGTTCCGCGCGATGCTCTCGAGCGCGCGCTCGTCCGGATTGCCGGAAAGCTTCCCGAAGAACGACACGATCCAGCGCCTCCGTGGCCGAGGGGGTCCGGGCCTGTCCCCGCGCAGCCCCCGAGCGTTGACAGGATAGCGCCATCACGGCCGCCTCCAGCAGAGGATGACCTGGTGGCCCTCGAGGTGCGGCGGCGGGTGGAACGCGAGGGCGCGCTCGCGCGCCGCGTGCGCCCACTCGCCGCCCTCCTCGCCGGCCGCGCCGCCGACCACCCGGTAGAAGTCGACCGCCCCGCCGAAGCCGTGCCGGAAGGGCGGGCTCGACGTGGGCGCGAGCCGCAGGCCGCGGAGCGCGTGCTCGCGCACGATCCGCAGCCGGGTCGGGCTGGCCAGCCGCACGCCGTCGAGCGGCACCTGATCGGCCGCGCGCGCCTTGAGCACGGCCACGTAGACCTCGGGCGCCGAGAGCGCCTCGTCGGGCAGCTCGGCGGCGACGAGGCGGCCGTTGTCCGGGAGGAAGGCGACGGCCGGCGAGGACGGCTGCGGCGCCGCCGTCCGGCGCCCGAGATGCGCGAGCACCTCGCCGAAGCAGCGCGCCGGCGCGTCGTGATCGTAGGCCGGCGGCCGCCACGGCGAGGCGTGCTCGTCGAGCAGGTAGACGTCGAGCGAGAACGCGCGCAGCGCCGAGAACACGGCGTAGGGGTGGAGCGGCACGCCGCGCTCGATGTCCGCGAGCAGCGCGGCGAGCTTGCGCGCCTCCAGCCGCACGCGCTGCACCGGCCCGAGCGACTCGCCGCGGCCCAGCGCGTCGAGCGCCCGCGCGTCGAGCGCGCTCTCCAGACCGGCGAGATCGCCGCGGAGCGAGGCGAGGGCGCGGGTGAGGTAAGGGGTCGTGTCGAGGCGCAGGAGCGGCGGCGCCGAGGCCTCGTCGAGGCGGAACGCGCCGCGCTGGAGGACGAAGCGGCCGAGGGGGACGCGGCCGCGGGCGCCCAGCGCGGCGCGCTCGGTGGAGAGCTCGATGACGTGGAACACCCGCGGGATCTCCCGCGGCGAGGGCAGCTCCATCGGCGGATCGCCCTCGCCGCCGTCGGCCTCGGGGTCGAGGACGTGGGCGAAGACCTCCACCTCACGCCGCCCGGCCTCCTTGAGGTCGAGCGGCGCGCGCATCCTGGCGTTGCCCGGGACGTCGATGAGCGCGCCCTCCGGCAGCACCGCGGTGAGGGCGGTGACCCAGAGGACGCCGTCCGTTGGATCGTCGCCGTTCCACGCCAGGCGGGCCACGCCGTAGGACGGCGCGCTGAGCCCCGCGCGCAGCGCCGTCTCGGCGGCGAGCGCCGCCTCGAGGCCGGCGAAGTGCTCGGGCAGGAGGATCTGCCCGATCCGCCACGTCGGACGAGCCAGGGTGGAGGCGGCCATCGTGCTCCCGGCGGCCGTTCAGCCGACCGTGAGGCCCCAGGCCTTGGCGAAGTTCTTGCCGTCGCCGACCGCGATCTGGAGCGCCTGCGCCGTGGGCTGCGGCTTGATGCCGGTGGTGGCCGCGTAGTTCTCGGGCGACTGCACCTGGGTCGAGGCGTCGTCCGCCACGGCCAGGTTGAGCTCGTCCCCGTTCTTCTCGAGGATGCCCTTCATGTCGGTCTGGTTGCTGTGGAAGCAGAGGAAATACTTCTTCGCCAGCGGGTCGTAGTCGTAGACCGAGAACTGGAACTCCGCGAGGACGTTGGTCATCGACGTGTAGACAAGCGTGAGGAGGCTCTGCTTGTTGGTGATCGAGACCTGGCCGGCGAAATAGATCGCGTCGGTGACGCCCGTCTCCCACTGAATGTCGGACAGCACGGCGACCACCTTCAGATCCGTCGTCGGGTTGGTCGGGTCCTTGCAAGTCTGGTCCGCCGTGAGGGCCGTATCGCCGAGCTTGAGCTTCGTGATGAAGCCGACCGGCGTCTGCTTGTCCTTCTTGTAATTGTATCCCTGGTAGATATCGAGGGTTCTACGAAACGTCGGCATGGCCGCTCATCCTTTCTCGCGCGTGGGGGGCTCGTCCTCGTGGACTCGTGGACTCGTGGCCTCGTGACCTCAGGGTCCGCCGAGGGCCGCCTCGAGGCGCAGCTCCACGTCCATCCCCTCGAACTGGACGTGCGGCAGCACGGACAGCGTCGCCTTGTACCAGCCGAAGGGGCCCGGCTTCGGCTCGACCTCGACCGCGACTGCCTTGAACGGGTAATAGAGCAGCGTCAGGTCGTCGGGGTTCGTGATCGTGGTGACGTACTGGCCCAGCCAGCCCTCGAGGACCCGCTGGATGTACGGCCCGTCGGCGGTGCTCCCGATGTACTCGCGCATCATCCGCTTGACGAAGTGGGCGATGCGGGTGACCGAGAAGGTATACGCCAGGTTCGTCACGAGGTGCGCGTTCTTCGTGCTCAGGTCCTCGACGAAGAGGCGCGGCTTCTTGATCGACTGGGAGCTGAAGAACGTGGCGGTGGCCTCGTTCTTCTTGTGCACGAGCGGGATGAAGCCGTTCTTCGCGAACTGGAGCTCGCGGTAATCGGGGGTGGCGATCTCGACCGGGGGCTGGATCTCCTCGTAGCCGTTCTTCGTGTACGTGTGGACCGTGAGCCCCTCGACGATGCCGCCGCCCTTCGGGCCGCGGATGTGCTGGGCCCACCCGCTCCGCTCGTAGGAGCGCACCATGTTCCTGGCGAAGAGGATCGCCGAGTTCCCCCAGAGGAAGTTGCTCGCGTCGTCGGTGCGGCCGGGGTGGACGGTCTCGCCGAACCCGATCTGGTTGCCCCGCTGGATCGACGCGCCGTTCGCCCAGGGGTGGCGAAGCAGGTAGCGCGGCAGCGTGAGGGCGAGGTAGGCCGCCGCGTCGGTGTCGCGGAGCGCCTGCCATTTCCCGAACCTCGGGTGCGCGAGCACCGCGTCGAGATCCCCGATCTGGGCGACCTCCTCCATCGTCTTGCTGGGCTGGAAGAACGTCGGGTGCACCGCCGACACGAAGGGGCAGTGGCTCGCGTTCGCGACCTTGCTCATGGCGCTGAGCCACTCGACGTCCTCGTCCGAGGAGTTGAACTCGTAGAGGCCGATCATCGACGCGAACGGCTTGCCGCCGTAACGATCGTACTCCTCGATGTAGACCTTCCTGAAGAGCTCCCCGCCGAAGATGTCGGACTTGTGGTCGACGAGGTCGTTGAAGAGCTCCTCCTTGCTCGCGTCGAGGAAGTCGATGGTCACGTCCTCTTCGTTCACGCTCGACGCGAGGTCGTCGAGCCCGCGCCACGCGGCCTCCAGCGCCTGGAAGTCGTCGTCGTGGTAGACGAGATCCAGGTAACCGGCGACCTTCTTGTCGATCTCCGCGGTGAGCCGGCCGATGGTGTCGAGGATATCGCTGAAGCTCTTCAGATCACGGTTGATGTCGTCGCTGTTCACGAGGAGCACCGCGAGCGCGTTCATGAAGCGCGCTCCCTCGTTGAGCTCCGTGCTGCGATCGTCGAAATGGAGCGGCGCGGCCACGCCGGCCGGCGCGTCCGCGCCGGAGGACAGCAGCGCCCCGGGGGCGGCGACGGCCGCCGCGGGCTTGCTCGCCAGGCTGATGATCGCCTTGGGACTGCCGCCGGGATCGCCGTTCTTGTAGAGATCTCCGGGCGTCTCTCCGAGCGTCTCGAGGAGGCGCTCTTGCAACTCTTTCGCTTTGTCCGTCAGAGCCATCGCTGATTCTCCCGCCTCGTCTTGCCGAGCGCTCTCACAAGGGACCGGTGCTCAGGTGTCATCGCCGCCGCCTCCGCCCGCCGGGATGTCGCCTTTGCCCACCGGGGGCGCGGCATCGGACGGCTCGATCTGGAGCAGCGGGAAGCTCTCGCCCGCCCAGGTCTTGAGCTCGCGGAACCCCGCGAGCTTCCCCTCGATCGCCGCCGTGGACTCGCCATAACCCGGGAGCATGTCCTTCAGCCGCTTGCGCAGTTGGGGTCGGTTCCTGAGCCCCGATTGCAGGTCCAGGAGGAGCTGCTTGAGCACGCGCAGGCGGTACACCTCGGGGATGCTCGTGGCGACCGCGTCCGGAGCGAACGAGTCGACGGAGGTGAACGGGATCGTCCGCTCCGCGTGGCCAGGCTGCGATTCTTTGACGGTGACCGCGAAGGCCTTCACCTTCCGGTCCCCCGCGGCCGCCGCGGCGCCGTCCTCGTCGCCCTCCTCCACCGGCGAGATCGTCACCCGCTTGTCGTCGAGCGAGATCTCCCGCATCTCCAGGAACCCGGTGAGGATCCCGACGACCTTGTTCGTCGCCGGATCGACGTAGGTCCCGGTGACGGCGCCCGTCAGGTCGATCTTGGCGCCCTTGGCCTTCGCCGTGCGATCGGCGATGGTCACCGTGAGGGAGCCGTGGACCCGGACATCGCCGGTGATCTCGGTCATCCCGTTGTCGCCCTCCGCGCTCCGGAAGTGCGCCGACCCGCTCAGGCTGAAGGCCGTCTCTCCGGGCTTGTCGAGCGCGGTCAGGGGGATGAGGCACGTCACCTTGTCGAAGTGGATCTGCCCGGGGATGGCGCTCCGGAGCGGCCGCAGCGCCTCGTCCCCCTCCGGGATCCGCCAGATCGGGATCACCTCGCGCAGGTGATCGTTCACCGTGGTGCCGCGCTTGATCGTGCGGACGCCCCGCGTCCCCAGGTCGGGGAGCAGGTTCCCTCGACGGAGGGATCGACCAGCGAACTCTCCGAGGACGAGCAGGCGATAGGGCAGGTTCTCCTGCTGCACCGTCCCGGTGATGTCGGTCCGGTAGGTAATTGTCAGGCGGGACTTAAAGATCTGCTCCTGGATCGGCTTGCTCAACGCCGTCCTCCTTCTTCGCTCGGCACAGTGGACGCTCAGGGGCGCTCTCTGCGCAACGCCATGGCCCCCCGGAACGATGCATAGGCTCACACGCCCATCCTCCGCGGACCAACTTTCAGGTCACGTGGGCGGGACCCGCCCCTCGAACAGGAGGGTCGCCTTGGGCGGGCGCGCCCGCACGATCGGCTCGAATCCGAGGTGGGACGCGCCCACCAGATCAAGCCGACCATCGGCCTGGCGATCGAGCAGGAGGACGCGGAGGTGAAGGCCCGTATCGCCGAGCGCGGGCAAGACGCGCGCATCGAGGCGGCGCCGCGCCTCCGCGGCCCAGGGCGCGCCGCTCCAGGTGGTGGACTCCTCGGCGACGAGGATCGCATCGAGCCCGGGCGCCGTGATCTCCGCCTCGCCCCCGAGCGCCGCGAAGCCGAGCACCGCCTGTCCGAGGCGCGGATCCTGCGCCGGCATACCGCGCCGCACGGGCGCGCGGCGCACGCTCACGCCGAGCTCGGGGTAGACCTTCTCGAGCAGCCAGTGGAGCGCGAGCGGCGAGGCCGGCCGCGCCAGCGCGAACGCGTCGCGGCGCACGTCCGCCGCGCGGGGGAAGAGCCGCTCGGAGCGCTCGGGCAGGAGGGCGTCCACGCGGTCGCGGAGCAGGCGATCGTCGAGCAGCGCGAGGACGCCCTCCAGCGCCGGGCCGGCGCGCGGGTGCGCGAGCAGCTCCAGGAAATACGAGGGCAGCGGGCTCGTGCTGCTCCGGAGCCCGAGGTTCAGGGTCACCACCACGTGATCGGGCGCGATCTCGACGTCGTGCACGATCGCGGAGCGGGTGGAGAGCGACGGGTGGCAGCGGAACCGGATGGCGCGGTCGGGGAGCTTCTCCCGGAGCAGCGCGATCAGCGCCGGCGCGTCGAGCGCGCTCGCGCGCCGGCGGATGGCCGCCTCGAGCGCCGCGGGGCCGTCCTCTTCGGCGGGATCCTCGTCGGGGAGCTCGCGGGCGGCGGTCATCGCGTCGCTCAAGGCTCGAGGAAGGCGTCGAGATCGACCTGATAGAGCTGCTCCAGCGCCTCCCACGCCGGGCTGTCCGCCGCGGCCCAGTGCGGCGCGATCGCCTCGATATGCGTGCTGAGCAGGCGGAAATGGGGCGCGAGGAGCGCGGGCAGGTAGACGCGCGGATCGAAGTCGTCCACCGCGGCCTTGATGTCCCGGGCCACGATCGCGGCTTTGCCCATCTCGCCCTGCTCGACGAGCCCGGCGAACGCCTCGAGCTTGCGAATGAACCGCTCCAGCGCCGGCGAGACCTGGATCATCCGCGCCCCCGGCGCCTGCGGCGCGGGCTCGCTCGGCTCGATCCCGGCGGCAGGAGGGGCCGCCCCGGCGGCAGGAGGGGCCGCGCCTGCGTCCGCATCCACATCCTTCGCGGCCGCGTCCGCGCCCGCTTCCGGGGCGGCGATCGGCTCCGGCGGGGGCTCGCGCTGGGGCATTCTCTGCAGGCAGAGCTCGATCCGCGTCTTCAGGCCGGCGAGCTCCACGACGCAGCGCGGGGACGCGATCCGCTCGGCGGCGGCGGCCTCGAAGGCGGCGGCGGCCTCCAGGCAGGCGCGCGCCAGATCGCGCTCCACCTGCTCCACCCAGGCGCGCCAGGTGGCGTCGCGCGCGCTCTCGTGGAAATCGATGCTCGCCTTCACGCTCCGGAACAGCAGGCAGAGCGCGGAGTCCACCGCCCGATCCCGCCGCGCCGCGGGCCGGAGCGCCTCCCAGCGCCGCCCGGTCGCGCCCGTCAGGACGTCCAGCATCCCCGGGAGCGCCGCCGGTCCCCGCTCCCCGAAGACGCCGAGGAGGAGCGCGGCGATCGCCCGGACGTCGGTCCCCCCCGCCGCGAGCGCCTTCGTCGCCTGCCTCGCCGCCTCCTGATGCTCGCCCGCCTGGACGAGGCGCACCAGCGCGTCGACGGCCGACTCGGCCATGTCCTGACCGGGGCCGTCGAGCGCGCGCGAGGCGAGGGCGATATCGATCATGCAGCGGATCCGATCCGTGCGGCGGCCCGCGCTCAGGCCCCGAGGACCAGGCCCCGCAGCCCGGCGAGGCGGCGGAATACGGGGTGCTGCGCCTTCGCCGCCAGGAAGCCCGACGAGTATTGCCGCTGGCACCACGCGGCGTCCACTTTCCGGCCCTGCATGCGGGGGTAGAGGGGGAGCACGGTGACGCGATCGGGGAGGAAATCCTCGCCGAGGTCCTCGCGGATGGCGGCTTCGATGGCATCGGAGAGCGCGGCGCGCGCGGGGGTGCCGTCCGGCGGCGCGCCCGCGAACGCGAGGAGGATGAAGGCCCAGCGCGCCCCCGGGTCTCCGGTGGGGATGGGCACCACGCAGGCGCCCAGGATGCCGGGCACCTCCGAGACCCGCTCCGCGAGCTCCGCGGCCGGGAAGGCCCGCCCGGCGCGGCGGGGGACGAGCGTGCCGCCCCACAGGAGCTCCGTGCCGCGCCGCGCGAGCACGAACCACCCGTCCTTCTTCGGATCGCCGTCGGGCATCGGCACGAAGACGCCTGCGCCCCCGGCCGCGGGCTCGCCGCTCCCGGTCGCGTCGAAGAGGGCGTGGGGCTGCCCGGCCGCCGGCAGCGCGAGCGCCTGGACGCTGCCGGGGCGCCTCGTGGAGAAGAGCACGGCGCCGCCGGCGGCGGCGTCGACGAGGAGATTCGTGGAGGGCACGCCGGCGAGGTCGTTCTTCTTGACGAGATCGTTCCAGGCCACCCAGTCGAGCGGCTCGTCGACGCTCCGCACCCACTGGCGCAGCTTCGGCGGCCGCGCGATCGGCGCCTTGCGCAGCGCCTCGCAGAGCGCCGGGGTGATGCCGAGGGTGGTGATGGGCTGCTCTTGCAGGAGGGCCGGGCGCGAGAGGACGTCGGCGGGCGTGAGGTGCACGAAGGTGGCGCCCGCGAGCAGGGTCGCGAGGATCGCCGCGGGGTGATGCTGCTGGGGGTGGAAGCCGGGGAGCGCGAGGGCGTCGCCGGGGCCGAGGCGATACGCGAGCACGGCGTCGTGGAGGGCGCGCTGCCACGCGGCGCTCGCGGGCAGGTCCACCGGCTCGGCGAGGGGCACGCGCAGGGGCGAGAAGAGGCGCGCGCAGGGCTCGTCGGGCGCATAGGCATGCGGCGGCGCGGCGTGCGGCGGGCCGTCGCCGGCGAGCGGCAGGGCGCGCTCGGCGAAGGGCCCGATGGGCGGCGGGGCGGCGGGATCGACGACGACGTGGGCGGGCTCCAGCGCCTTCAGGCGGCGGAGCAGGGCGCGCTCGCCGGCGGGGGCGAGGAAGGAGACGACGAGGCCGAGGCGGAGGGCGGCGCCGAAGGCGATGAGCCAGGGGATGCCGAGGGGAAGGACGAGGGCAACGGCGGCGCCTGGGGCGACGCCGGCGGCGGCCCAGCGCCGGGCGCAGGCGGAGGCGCGGGCGGCGAGATCCGGATAGGAGAGCGATTGCCACCCGGCGCGGCGCTGATAGGCGATGAAGGCCGCGCGGCCGGCGCCGGCGTGGCGGCCGATGGCGTCGTGGTAGAGGTCGTAGGCGTGGCCGGGGCGGCTGCGCGGGGCGGGGCCGACGCGGCGAGCGTGATCGGCGAGAGCGGACCAGAAGGCAGGGGGATCGTCGTGGCTCGCGGCAAGCCAGGCGAGCTCGGGGACGTCGTCCTCGCGGGAGAGCTCGAGGGAGCGGAGGGCGGCGGGGAGGTCCAGGGGCGGGAACGTAACGGCGGCTTCTGATGGATGGCAACATTGTGCCGGGTGCGGCCGAGCGGGTGCGGCCGAGCAGGTTACCCCGCCTGGGCTCAGCGGAGCGCCTCGGCGGCGCTGGTTGCGATCAGGGCTGGATCCCGCCCCGGCGCCAGCGGTGCCGACACCGCGGCCGGGACGGCCGGCGGGCGCAACGTTGCCTCAGGAGAGCACGTCGGCAGCGGTCTTCGCCCCCAGAACGTTCTCCGCCCACCGATCCAGGATGGCGCCGTCCTCACACGCCAGGATGCGGTCGCGCTGCTCGTCCGAGAGCGTGATCCCAGCCCGCGCGAGGAGCCGGAGCAGCACGTCGCGCTTCCCCTTGAGCTCGCCTTGAAGCTCGCCGTCGCGGAAGCCCTCGCTGACGCCGCGCTCGAAGATCTTCTGCGCGAACGGGGGGAACGTCGCCTTGCCTTGGGTCTGCCGCTCCATGACCAGTGCCTCCAGAGCCCGCCTCATGGGCTCGCGCAGCGCGTCGTAGATGATCTGAAAATACACCGCCGCATGGTCCAAGTCGAGCCGCGCCAGCGCGTGGACGGCCGCCTGCACCACGGCCATACCGTTGGGGTCATTGCCGTGCGCCACTGCCGCGAGCACGGCGAGCTCGACCTCTCTCTCCGCCTCGGCCAGGTCGGTGATCGCCGGCATGACGGTCGGACCGAGCACCAGCGGCTTGACATGCCCGAGCCCCAGCCCGAGATCGATGTCCTCCGCCGCCCAGGCGGCCACGACCGCGTCCGTCGCGACCACGAGGACGGCCGTGTCGCAGCGCTTCCTGGCGCGCACGACGGCGACGTACACCGGCCAGGAGTACTTCTTGTCCCGATCCTCCTCGCGCTGGACCTCGACGACGATCGCCAGCACGAGCGCACCGGCGGCATCCCGCAGCTCGAGCATCAGGTCGGCGCGGAACTCGACCGGGAGGAGCTGATCGAGCGACGACTCGACCACCGCCGCGGAAGCGTGCGGCGGCACGTCCACGTGGAACAGAGTCGTCATGAAATGGGGCGCGAGCTCGGGCTTCTCGCGGAACATCTCGACAATGCCATTGTGCTCGAGCGTCGGCATGCGGGGCTCTATGGGCGGTGGACGCCGTGGCCAGAGGGGGCTGGTGCACACGAGCGACCGATAGCCGACCGGCCGCGGCGGGGCGCTCGCGCGGCATAACGTATCGATACTGGTAGGTGGTGCCAGCGAGAAATCCGACGAAACAGCTGATTTGGGGCGCACCACTCGTGCGGTTGCACGTAATGCCGTCCCGGGAAACACCAGCGACGAAATGTGACCGCAAATCGACCACCGACAGGAGCGCGACCTCATCTGCAACACCCCAGGCCCTCGGTGGAGCGCCGTGCGCGCGGAGCCGGGTTCTTCGGCAAGCTTCTGGAGCCTCCGCGGGCAGGGGTGATACCCTGCTCGTCATCGGCCATGCGTCCCGCAGCGCCCCCCCGCGTCATCCAGGCCTTCTTCCCCGAGCGCCGCGTGCCTGCGGGCACCGCGGTCCAGCGCTTCGCCCGCACGGTCCTGCCGCCGCACCCCGCCACCGCCGCGCAGCCGCGCGCCGCCATGGACCCACGGCAGCGGCCCCCGCACCCCGCCACCGTCGCTCAGCCCCGCCCCGGGCTCAGCTTCGCGCCGAGGCCGCCGCACCCCGCCACCGTCGTCCAGCCGCGGGCGCCCTTCGGCGCGGTGCCCCGGGCCGCGGGGGTGGCGCAGCGCAAGGAGGCGGACGTCCACGCGTTCCAGCCGCCCACCGGCTTCCTGGAGGGCCCGGCGAAGGCCGGGCAGAAGCTCCCGCCCTCGGTGCAGCTCCGCATGGAGCGCTATTTCGGAGCCGATTTCTCCGACGTGCGGGTCCACGTCGGCCCCGAGGCCTCCTCGATCGGGGCGCTCGCCTTCACGCTCGGCTCTGATCTCTACTTCGCGCCGGAGCATTACCAGCCGCACACGCACTATGGCCAGGAGCTCCTCGGCCACGAGCTCACGCACGTCGTGCAGCAGCGGGAGGGGCGGGTCGCCAACCCCTTCGGCGACGGCGTGGCGGTGGTGCAGGATTTCGAGCTGGAGGCCGAGGCGGACCGGCACGGGAAGGCGGCGGCGCAGGGGAAGATCGGGCCCGGGTCGTCAGGGCCGGCGCCCGGCGGCGGAGCGGGAGGGCCAGCGGGAGCGCAGGCGAAGAGCGGCGGGGCGCAGGCGAAGGGGGGTTATCGGCTGCTGGTGGGCGCCTACATGCACGACAGGGAGCTGCCCGAGCCGGTGGCGGGGCACAGCTTCGTGGCGATCGAGGAGCCGAGCGGGGAACGGCGGGCGTTCGGGTTCTCGCCGGCCCGGTATTCGAGCTACGATCCGCAGCGGGATCTGGGGCGGCTCAGGAGGGGCGTCGAGGGCGTGGTGCACGACGACAAAGGCGCCTTCGACAGGCCAGGGGTGAAGACGCGGGACTACGCGATCACGGGGGAGCAGGCGCGGGCGGCGATGGCGAAGATCGCGGAGTACGAGTCGGGGCGATACCGATACAGCCTGGACAAGCGCCAGTGCTCGACGTTCGCGCTCGACGTGCTGCGCGCGGCGCGGGTGCCGGTCCCCGAGGGCGGGGCGGCGCCGGGGCCGAGGGTGATGTACGAGACGCTGGACGACGAGAGCTGAAGAGCGGAGGAGCCGAGATCGACGTGGGCGTCTTCGGCGCAGCGCTGGAGACCTCCGGAGGGAGCGGCAGGGAGCCGGCCCGCTTGAAATCTGGCCTTTCATCGCCCCCCTTCCCTATCCTCCCCCGCCATGGCCGTTCAAGTCTGCGCGGGCGCCACAACGATGTGCAGCTTCGGCATGGCCCCCGCCACGCTGATGGCCCTCCCCGTCCACCAGGCCATGGCCACCCTGCCCGCCGCCAACATCTCGGACTGCGCCCCGGTGCTCAATGTCCTCCCCTTCGGCGCCTGCTCCTCCCTGGCGAACCCCACCGTCGCCGCGGCCACCGCCGCCGCCCTCGGCGTCCTCACCCCCATGCCCTGCGTCCCCGTCCCCGCCGGCACCTGGATCCCGGGGAGCACCAAGGTGCTCCTCAAGGGCATGCCCGCCCTCGACAGCGCCGCCAAGCTGATGTGCGCCTGGGGCGGTGTCATCCAGATCCTGAACCCCGGCCAGACCAAGGTCATCGACGGCTGAGCGCGCCGCCGGGGCGATGAGACAAGACGCGAGGTGGTCCCATCGCCCCGAATCTCGGAGGAACGACACGGCCTCTTCGAATCGCTGGCTCGCGAGCGGGCGAGGCCCACATCACGCCACCGCCGCCGCGAACGACGCAAAGAGGTCCCCCGGCAGCGCATGGTGCAGCCTCCACGTGATCGCCATCGGCAGCTCGGACGCGTGCCGCACATAGCTCGCCGGGCCCAGGAACCAGAACGCCCGGTCATCGCTGCGCAGCCGCGCGAACAGCATCACCGCCGTGCCGAGCGCCTCGTGCTGCTGATACCGCCTCCCCGTCTCGCTCTCGGCGCGGGTGCTCGACTGGCTCTCCCAGTGGATCAGCTGCCGGCTGATGGCATGGTCGCGGTAGCGCGTCGTCGGCGAGAACTGCCCGCTCGTCTTGTCGAGCGTGAACGCGAGCAGGTCGGCCCCGGCGTCCTTCGCCCAGTACACGCCGGTCTGCCACGGCGCGACCTTCGCGCCGCCCCCGACCCCGAACGCCGCCAGGATCTCGATGCGCGAGTAGCGCGCGTGCACCTCCAGCGGCACATCCGGGTGGGTCGCGAGCGCCCGGTGAACATGGTCGACGCGGCCCGCGAGCAGGTCCATCACCTCGACGAGCTCCGCGCGCACCTGGGGGTGCGCCCAGACGAGAGCGCACGCCTGCGCAAGCGAGGTCGCTTTGCCGATCGCGCGATCGGCCACGGTGGCGACGAGCATGCGCAGGAGCCGGCGCTCGCGGAGGCTCATCGCTCCCGGATCCGGACATGCCTCGGACGCGAGCAGCCGGCGATACGCCTCGATCCGCACGAAGTCGTCGACGTGCAGCAGCCGCCCGCACGCGCGCCGCAGCGCCTCCTCGTGCGGCCCCGCGCCCAGCAACGAAAGCCCCGCATCGGCCCGGAGATCTGACCACGACCGCTGTCCGGCAACCACGTCCTCGATCTCCAGCCCGGTCTCCTCCAGGAACCGCGCGAGGCTCACGTCGCCGCCGCGGGCGAGCCGTCGCAGCTCCTCGATCTTGGCCGTCCACCCCGACGGCACGGCTTGCCGGATGTTCTCGAGCACGAGCTCCGACGCCTTCGGGTCGAGCTCCATGTGGCAGCCCGCCGGCAGAAACGGGAACCCGCCCTCGATCTGCTGAACGAGCTCCTTTCGGCTCCCGCCGAGCACGGCTCCGAAGCGGCGATCGAAGCGGAATTCGCGGCGATGGTGCCCCACGAAGTCGAGCACCGTGCAGACGGTCTTGCCGGCGCTGCGCCGCAGGCCGCGCCCGAGCTGCTGCAGAAAGAGCGTGGGGCTATCGGTCGGGCGCAGGAGGATCAGCGTATCGACCGCAGGGACGTCGATGCCCTCGTTGAACAGGTCCACGGAGAAGACGACGTTGACGCCCCGCGCGCCGAGCTCCGCGAGCGCCGCGCGCCGCTCGCCATCGGGGCTGTCCCCCCACACGGCCGTCGCCGCGATGCCGGCCTCGCGGAAGACGCGCGCCATGAACCGCGCGTGCTCGATGCTGACGCAGAACCCGAGCGCCCGCATCTTCCGCGGATCGTCGACGTGCGCGGCGAGCTGGGCCACCACCTGCCGGGCCCAAACGTCGTTGGCCGTGAGCAACCTGGAGAGGCCATCGACGTCGTAACCGCGCCCGCGGCGCCAGGGCAGCTCGCGCAGATCCAGCCCGTCGTGGATGCCGTAGTAGACGAAGGGGACGAGCCGGTGCTGGTCGATCGCGTCCCAGAGCCGCAGCTCTGCGGCGATCCGGTCATTGAACCAGCCGAGCAGCGGGAGCCCATCGCTCCGCTCGGGGGTGGCCGTGAGGCCGATGAGCTCGACGGGCTGCACGTGCTCCAGCAAGGCGCGGTACGATCGTGCAGCGGCGTGGTGGAACTCGTCGATGATCACCACGTCGAAATGGCGCGGATCGAGATCGTCGAGCCCTGCAGCGGAGAGGCTCTGAATCGAAGCAAACACGTGCTCGAAGCGTCGCGGGCGACGGCCGCCGACCCACAGCTCGCCGAAGGCGTGATCGCGCAGGCCATGACGGAAGGTCGCGAGGCTCTGCTCCAGGATCTCCTCGCGGTGCGCGACGAAGAGCAGGCGCGCGCGGGGCATCGCCTCCCGGAGCCGGGCGTAGTCGACGGCCGCCATGACGGTCTTTCCCGTTCCGGTCGCCGATACGAGCAAGTTGCGGTGATGCCCGCGCTCTCGGGAGAGCGCGATCTGCTCGAGCAGGCGCTCCTGAAACGGCTCGGGGCGGAGCTCGATCGGACTGAGCATCACCGAGGACGTTCCGCTCGATGCCTGCTCGACGCGCGCGAGGAACTCCTCGCGGTCGTACGGCACGAAATCGCCGCCGTGCCAGTAGCTCTCGAAGACTGCGGCGACCTTGGCCACGACATCCGGGTTGCGGGCGCCGGACACGCGAACATTCCACTCGAGTCCGTTCGTCTGCGCGGTGTGCGTCAGGTTGGAGGAGCCGATATAGGCCGTCGAAGAGCCCGACGCTCGATGAAAGAGCCAGGCCTTCGCGTGCAGGCGCGTCGTGCCCGTGTCGTACGAGACGCCTACGCGCGCGCCGATCCTGCGGAGCGCGTCGAGCGCCGACGCCTCCGTCGAGCCCGTGTACGTGGTCGTCAGCACGCGCAGCTCGCGGCCTGCCTCACAATGCACGCGGAGCGCCTCGAGGAGCGGGGCGATGCCGCTCCGGCGGACGAACGCCATGACGACGTCGATGCGGTCCGCCGAGCGCACCTCCGTCAGGAGCTGGTGACCCACCCGGGGCTCGCCAGGCGCGTTGGTGAGCAGCGTCGTGTCGAGGAGCGGGATGAGCGGCTCGGCGATCGTCTCCGGCTTGCCGTCCGGCCGGCGCCCCACGATGGCCCGGAGCACCATTCCCGGCTCGACCGGCGCATCCGGCTGGACCTCCGCGCCGGCGATCACCTCGTCGATCTGCGCGACGAGCCTCCGCGCCAGACCCACGCCCACGCTCACCCGCTCCTGGTCGGGAACACCGGCGATGGCGCGCTGCACGATGCGACCCAGATGCAGCGCGATGCGGTCGGCGGCCTCCGCGACGCGGAGCGCCCCGGTGCGGGCCTCCAGGCTGGCGTCGAGCTCGCGAAGGCCCGAGGCCAGCGCCTCCGTGATCAGGATCTCGTAGAGACCGCGCCGGCTCGCCGTCATGGACGAGCGAGTCTACGGCAGATCAGGGCGCGCCCAAGAGGCATCACCAGCCAGGCCCCCGATGAAACGCCTCCCCTCAATCCTCGCAACCGCAGACGCCTCCATGATGCGAGCAGCAGCCACGGTACGAGGGGCGGCCGCACAGGCAGCTCGGCGAGAGCGTGCCGTCGCAGCACTGCACCCGGAGGCTCGCCTGTCGCCTCTCCTCGGCGGCCTCTTTCATCAGCTGCAGTCTCTCCTCCGCCGCCGCTTTGAGCTCCTGCCGCCGCCGTTCCTCCTCTTCTCGCCGCCGCCGGGTCTGCTCCACGCCCGCGTCGACGTCCGGCCGCAGCCGCACGACCTGCTCGAGGAGCCCAGCGCAGCGCTCCGACCGCTGCACGTCGGTCCCCCGGAACTCGTCCAGCGCGAGCTCCGCCTGGCTCAACGCGGCCTGGGCATCGTCCCACCGCCGCTGCGTTGCCCTGGCGGAGGCGACCTGCACCTGACGTGCAATCGCCGGAGCGACGTCCTTGAACCGCACAGCGGCCGCCCGCTCCCTCTCCGCCCGTCTCTGCTCCTCCTCGGCGCGCTCCCGCTCCTCCTCGACGCGCTCCCGCGCCTTGCGGGCGGCTTCCTCCTCGGCGCGCTGCTGGATGGCCTCGCGCTCCCTCGCGTCGACATCCGCCTCCGTGCGCGCGGCCTCCTGCAGCGCCGCCCCCTCGACACAGGTGCTCCGCGCCTCCAGGAGATGCGACCGGGCCAGGTCGAAGCTCGCCGCCTCCAGCGCCTCACCCGCGCTGCGGCGCGCCTCCTGACAGGCGGCGAGCGCCTCCACGCGGGCACGCTCGTCGGCGCTCTGCTTCGTGAGGAAGCCCGCGAGGCCCACGCCGAGCAGGCCGGCGACAGCTGGGTAGATCCCCCACGGCGCCTGGCGCGACGCCCGTGCCGCGGCCGCGAACGGCCGCGGAGCCCCCGCGACGCTGTCGCCGATCGCGATCGCCAGGCCGGCAACGACGCCTGCCCCGAGCACGGTGAGCGCAACGGGTCCGGAGGCAGCGCCGATCACGTAGAGTAACAGCAGCGTGTAGACCTGGGTCCCGGCCCACCCGAGGCGGAAGCCGAGCCTTGCCCTGGCCTCACCTGTGTATCGCCCCTCCGAGCGGGCGATCTCGCGGAGCACGAGCCGCCCGAGCAGGATCGCCGGCACGCCGGCGAACGGCCCGAGCACGATGGCCGCGACGCCCAGCAGGAAGAGCGTCTCGCTCGACGGATGGGGCCGCGGGAAGAGCCCCTCCAGGCTCGGCACCGGGCTCGGGCCGGGCGGCGCTGCGGGAGGCTCGGGCGGCGTGCTGGGCGGATACTGATCTGCCATCGTCACGTCTCCAGCGCCGCGAGCGCCTCCTCGATCCATCGGATCTGCTGCGCTTGCAGGTCGTCCGGGATCTCGTCGGCGCGGAGGGCCTCGAGCGCGGCGAGCAGGTGGCGGCGCTTCGCTGCCGCGGTCTTGAGCCCATCCACCTTCTCCAGGACAGCATCGACCTCGATCCGGGAGGCCTCCAGCAGGAGCTGATCGCGCAGTTCCTGGAGCGTGAGCCGGTCGAGGCCGGCCCGCACGGCGCTCCTCCGTCCGGCAGGTCCCCTCGCCGCCTCGAGCTTTGCGAGCGCCTGATCGAGCGTTGCCTGCTCCTCTGCCCGCAGCGCCCGCTGGCGGCGCGCCTCCTCCTCGACGCGCGCCTCCTCGATTCTCCGTGCCTCCTCGATCCTCCGCGCCTCCTCCTCGAGCGTCCGCGCCTCCTCCTCGAGCGTCCGCGCCTCCTCCTCGCGTCGCTGCTCCTGCTTGATCTCTGCCCGCAGCGCCCGGAGGCGCTCGGCCGCGTCCTCATGGCCGCCCTGAGCGACCAACGCCTTGAATTCGCGCACGGCGGCGGAGCGGGACTCGTGATCTTCCAGCAACCTCGCCAGCTTGTAACGCAGGCTGCGCGACAGCTCGGGGGGACAGCTCGAAGCATCCGCAGCTTGCTTCAGCGCCGTCGTTGCCTGGTCGATCTCGCCCAGCGCGACGTGCGCATCCGCCAGCGCGCACGCGCCCAGGGGATAAGCGGGGTCGGCGATGGAGAGCTTGAGCGCACCTAGCGCCTTGCGCGGAGCCCCGGCGAGCACATGCATCTGGGCCAGCGCGACCTCGACGCTGCCGGCTCCTCCGCCCTCCGGGCGGAACGACAGCGGCGCAGGCAGCCCGGGGAAGGCCAGCGCCATGCCCGAGGAGAGCCGACCGATGCCATGGACTCGCGCAGCGACCCGCTCCAGGGCCGCGAGGGCATCCTTGTATCGTGCGCGGCTCGCGGCGTCGGCTGCGACGAGCAGCCACGCGTCGGCCTCGTGCCTTCCGCGGTGCTCGAGCGCGCCGAGCATCTCGACAGCCCTGGGATCCGACGCATGGCGGGCCGCCACCGTGTCGAGGAAAAGGACTTCCAGGCGCTCGCGCCGGATCCGCCGGGCCACTCGGTAAATCGCGTAGCCGACGCCGCCGACCCCGAGGAGGATCCAGACGGCGGGGATCCTCAGCATCATCACGAGCGCGAACAGGATCAGCGCAACAACGCCGGTCAGCGCGGCGAGCACCGCGAGCACCACGAGCGGGCGGCCGCCCCCCGATCCCGCCCGCCCGCGCCGTGCGAGGCGCTCGCGGTAAGCGATATAACCTGTGCCGACGAGCACCAGCGCGACCCACGGATACGGCGTTGCGAGCACCTCGCCGATCGCCGCCAGGATCGCCGCGAGCACGTACAGGCTGAACGCGATCGCGATCGCGACCAGGATCGCGACCGCTCCGGCAGGGCCACCACCCCGCCCGCCTCCTCGTGGAAGACGCGCACGAGGAAAGAGTCGAGGGCCACGGCGTCCCATTCGTCACGGTCAGGTTCGGCGGGGACGCCCGTGCTTGTCAACGCTCCGTTGCGTGGCGCCGTCGCCTCGTCGCCATCACCTGTCCCGTGCGCGCCGTGCGCGCGTGGCTCGACGCTGCTGCGCTGCCTTCACATGGCCCCCTGTTGTCGGGATCAACCGCTGGAATCACCTCGGCGACCGCCTGTCGGATCGCGCCGTCGGCCTGATCGTGCAGGCCAGGGCCCGCGAGGCGGGCTTGATGATCGAGGGCATCAGCGCCGATTCGCTCCACGTGGGCCCGCCCGACGAGCCTGTGCCCGGAGCGCGTTTCGCTCGGCGGGTTTCCCCTCGGCCGCGCGGCTTCCCTCCATCTCCTCCGCAGGCGTTACCCATGTGTTCGGAGACTTCCTCGGTACTATGCACGCGTCTGACTCCTCGGTGCTTTGGGCCACGGGTTGCGGCGTGTCGCCTCTCCGTGGAGGGATCCCTTGTGTACTCTGGAACGACCGGGCACCGATGATGTCTCCGAAGTCATCGCGCGTGCACGCGAGCGTCAGCTTCATGTCAGGCAGGCCATCGTCGCTCTCAGTGGAAGCGCTTTTGCTGCTCACCCCGTCCCGAGAACGGGCGTATCATTTCCAAGAATGTATCAAAATTCGATGTCACGGGAATAGCTCCGGGAGGCTTCAAGGTCACCAAAGACGGGCTGAAGATCGCAGCAAACGACAGCGCCGCGGTCGTCTCCTTGAAGGACAAGACAGAACACATTCCCACCGGAGTCAATCGCGATCGGCAGCAGCTCATCTTCCAGTCGTTCGGCGAGCGTGGTCAGGTTCCAGTTGAGATCGCTCGACTCTATCGAGCTGCCAATTCCGAAGAAAACTTGCACGTCAGTCGACGCACCAGGCAAGCCTTCGACGTCAACTGTGCCTGGCGTAGGGATGCCGCCGTTGAACTCGAGTAGAAATCGACGATACTGCTCCGGAAGAATCGCCCCGATGCGCTGCTCGAATTTTGATATATCTGCATCAGTGATGCCTCGGCCCAGGGGTTTCGATGGTTGTCATGGCATTGATCACTGCCTCCCAAATGCGAAGCCACCAGTGTGGCCTGTCATCCTGTGGATGTTCGAAGATACAAGCTGCATCGTCGTCCCGTCTTGGTGGTGGTGCCAGGTGTAGCCCTCGGGTCCGAGCGCATCAGTCGACGACATCGGCTCGCCGAAGCCGTCGTGGACCGAGACCGTCGTGCCCCGATCGGAGTCGTCGAGCTGCCGGACGCGGCCGGACGCGTCGCGCGTCGTGCGCGTCACAGCGCCGCCTCGATCGGTGACCGTGTGCAGCATGCCGAACGGGCCGCAACTATAAAAGCTATTCCCATAATAGCTTGCTCATCAGGGAAGAATCTTATCTAGGTGCACCTCCAATGCTACCTGTCCAGACAGGCCATCCATTGGCAATGATTTTTCCATCGCCGGATCGCACGGTTCTTCACGAACGAATAAGCCAAGCCGACGCTCGTCATAGTACCGAATCCACGTCTTTCCTGTCGTGTCGTCGCGGTACACGAAACCCGGCATCTTCCAGCGGCTTATGTCCAGCTCTGAATCGGTGCCGATTATCGGCCATTCCCTTCGGATGAGTCCGAGGTCTCCGAATAATCGCATCATCACAGCATCTTCAGGTCGTAGCGTCCTGGTTGCGTCATCGGAGAAGATGGTAGAACGTCGAGGTCCGAAAAAGTATCCGAATACCTCGCCCATGCCGTTCGCTCTTGCCACGAATCCGGTTCCATAACCGCCCGAAGGCAAAGGTACAGCGAACTATGTGCCAACCCCATAGGAGATCTTTCTCTTCTTCACTGCTTACTCCAGCACGTTGGCAGCGTCGATATAATCTCGGCGCCTTGGATTTCTAGGGCTAACAGGATTGATCTTGTTCATGCGTGGCTTGTAGTGCTCATGAAGCACTTGCTCCCTTCCTCGTTGCTCCGCATAAACATCTGTTCGCCTATCCACCTTCAAGTCAAGGTGTTTTGTGTTCGGATCACGAACCCTCCCTCGATCTGGACATAGGGGTTCTGCGACCCGTCGATCGGCGCCGTGGTCACCGGCTGCGGCACGTACCCGGACGCGCTTCCGGTCGTGCTGACGTCGATCGGCGGCGCCGCCGACCCATCCTGGGTGGCATTCGGCGTCGCTCCTCCACGATGCATCTATTCGGGAGTGAGCGCCCTTCGAACCCATTGACCCCCCACTGACTCGCGTTCCGCCTCGGTTTGGTCGGGTAGATCAAGCGTGTTTATTAGCGTTGGATCGCGTTGAATAAGGTGCTCTCGTCCAATCACATGGTACTCTTCATGGCTGCCGTGTGGCTCGCCGCAAAGATACATCCAATCCCCCTGCTCTCTCGCGACAAGGAGCACGGGTCGACTGCCGTCGAAGATGTGCGAGCAAACAAAACTGGCCGCTTCATGGTTCATCGTCTTAAAAACTCCTCCTGCGTTTGAGCTCCTTTGGACCGATTGCACGTTCGGCACGATGGAACTAGATTTTCGTCCGTCGTGGGTCCGCCGCGCGAGTACGGTTGTCGATGATCGGCTTCATACGAACTCGGCCGACCGGGCTCCTTACTGATTTCGCGTCCGCAGTATTCGCACCGCGGCGTCCCATCGGCGTCTTTGCTCTTTTCAAAGGTTCGTTCCCGTTGCGCTGTGGTAGGTCGCCGCTGACCTACCGCCTTTCCTCCACTACCCGACCCTTGCGACATCATCGCCTGCGACAGCCCCTGGAGCCCCGCCGCGATGTTGCCGACCCCACCGACGACGAGCCCGGTCGACACCACGATCGCGGGCACACCGACCGCCGCGCCGATTCCGGTGGCGCTCGTGACGCCACCGAAGACTTCCCCCGTCAAGCCCCCGATCGTGAGGGCAATCCCACCCACGAGCTGCCCGATGGCCAGGCCCATCCTGGCCTCCGGGGTCCCATGAGCCACCACGCCGGCGGCGTCCAGCAGCTCATGACCCACGCCGGCGAAAGGAACGGCCCCGAGCAGCAATCCGGCGACGAACCCTCCCTCGACCTGGACATAGGGGTTCTGCGACCAGTCGATCGGCGCCGTGGTCACCGGCTGCGGTACGTACCCGGACGCGCTTCCGGTCGTGCTGACGTCGATCGGCGGCACGGCGCCGCCCGTCTCGGCAGCCATGGTGTTTGGTTCGACGTCGGCGCGCGCCCCGCGCGCCGAGGATGGAAGGACCAGCTCGATTTCGATCGGCGGCAGGCCGAGCTCGTCCGAAGTGAACTCCGCGCCGGCAGCCCCGTCCTCCGGGAGCGCTTCCTGAAAGCCGCCCGGGTCGACGTACGCGAGCGGGTTGTTCAGCACGTAGCTGTACGGATTCCAGCTCTGCCCGAAGGACGGAATCGAAACGATCGGGTCCGTGGTCAAAAACCGCCCGATCCTGGGATCGTAGATCCTGCCCTTCAGGTTCACGAGCCCGAGCTCGTCGTCGCTCTCGTGCCCCGTGAACCCCTGCGTCGTCTCGCTGGAGAACGACGCAGGCGGGCGCTCTCCCCACACGGGGTTTCTCCGCTGCCCGAACGGGTCGTAGCTCCGCCGCTCGATCACGTCGCCGTCCTCGTCGGTGAGCGCATCGACGGAGCCGAGGTGATCGACATGCACGTACCGCGTGCCGTCATCCGGGCCTCCCCGGGTCACGATCGCCACCACGCGCTCCGGCGAGTGGACGTGGTACCGATGCTCTACCGTGCCCGACGCCGCCTCGGTGACCCGTTCGTACAAATCGCCGAAGTAGAGCGTCTCCTTGTCCGGCGTGGTCTTGCGGATCCGCTGCTGGTCGCCGTCATAGGCGAACGTGATGGTGCTCGTGCCCTGCGTGATGCGCTCCGGCAGGTCGAACGGCGTATAGCGCACGGTCGTGCCGCCGGGGCGCGCGATCTGATCGCCGACCGCGTCATAAGAGAAGCTGTCCGTTCCCGCGCTTGTGACCGCGTGCGGGTGCACCGGGTCGTCGTAGAGAAGCGTTCCGACGTCCGACTTGAAGGTGAGATTACCGTTCGGCGCGTAGTCGTAGCGGAGCGCGCAGGGCGCCGACGCGCTCTCCACCTCGCCGAAGTACGCGCAGGTCAGCCGGTGGATCGCGTCGTGCCGGAAGCGCTCCGTCGTGTTCCGGGGCTGGAGCGCGTCGGTGCGGCGGGTGAGATTCAGGCGATCGTCGTAACCATAGTCCAGGTCTTGCACCTCGCCCGCGCCGCTCTGCGTCACCATGTGCCTCAGACGCTGCTTGTCGGCGAGGTAGCTCCGCTCCGTGACCGCGCCATTGCCGAACACCTCCTCCCGGAAGCGCCCCGCGCTGTCCACGTCCGTCAAGCGCCAGTACGCGGCGTTCGTCTGGCTGTCGCGCACGGCGAGCACATGGCCATGCGGGTCGTGGTCGTGGGCCACGACGAACGACGCCGCGCCGGAAGGCGCAGGATACGTGACCGTATCGATCCGGCCGAGATCGTCGTAGCCCAGCTTGGCTTCCAGGGGAGCGCCCTCTCCATCGATGCGGAGCGTGATCGTCTCGGTCTGGCTGAAGCGGGTGTATCCGTACGTCTTGTCGCCATCGGGGCTCGCGAGCCTGTGGAGCTTGCCGAGCCCGTGCGCCGCGGTGTCCCAGGTCCACTTCGTCGTCAGAAGCTCGGCGCCGAGCTGATCCACGCGCGTGTCGGGTCGGCCGAGCGCGTCGTACGTCCACGTGATCTCGCGTCCGAGCGCATCGGCCTGTGACATCGGCTCGCCGAAGCCGTCATGAATCGAAAGCGTCGTGCCCCGATCGGGGTCGTCGAGCTGCCGGACGCGGCCGAACGCGTCGCGCGTCGTGCGCGTCACCGCGCCGCCTGGATCGGTGACCGTGTGCAGCATGCCGAACGGGCCGTAACCATAGCGGGTGATCCCGCCGGCCGCATCGGTGATGGCCTCGGTTCGCCCCAGCGGATCCTGCTCGGTCACGGTCACGTGATCGAGCGGGTCGGTGACGCGCGCGAGCAGGCCGTCGTACTCGGCCGTCGTGACCGCGTTCCACGGCGTCGTATGGCGCACTTCGCGGCCCACGGCGTCGTGCTCGTAGCGGTCGTACAGCCGCTCGCTCTCGGGCGTATCCTCGCTGACCGGCACCGAGCGCCGCGCGATGTGCTCGCCCAGCGCATCGTAGCCGATCTCTTGCAGGATGCGCTTCGCCTCGCCCCAGCCCTGCGACGGTTCCGGCTCGGGCCCGTACCACCACGACCGGATCGGGCGGCCGAGGCTGTCGTACTCCACCGTGTCGTCGGCGCCGCCGGTCGTCGTGCTCTGCTGCATCACGCGCCATGCATCCTGGCTCGGGCCGCCGTCCTTTGTGCGCGAGAGCGTGACCGTCGTCGTGGTGCCGTCCGGGCGCGTCTCGATGCCGAGGCGCCCGAAGCCGTCGTACTTCCACTCCGTGACGAGCTGATTCGGATCGACCCGCTTGAGGAGCACGCCGAGCGCGTCGTCGTACTCCACGATCGTCGTGTGCTCGGCCGCGTTCACGTACTTCTCGGGGAACAGGCCCTCCTCGTCGAGCTCCGTGGTGGATGTCCGCTTGTGGCCGAAGGCGTCCTCCGCCGTGACGCCGGTGATGTTCCCGAAGTCATCGTGCGTGTACGTGAGCGACAGCTTCGTGTCGGGAAGGCCGTCGTCGCTCTCGGTCGACTCGGTATCGACCTCGCCGTGGATCGTCGTCGTTCGCGTGAGGGTCCGGCACTGCGACAGCCCCGCCGCCGCGCTGCACTCCTTCTGCGTCTCGAGCTGGCCGAGGACCCAGCGCTCGGTGTCGTTCTTGAAGGTCCGCGTGACGTTGAGCGTGAGGTCGACGCCGCTCGTCGAGACCTCCTCGGCGCGCACGTTGCCGAACTCGTCGAACTCCGTGACCTTCGACACCGAGTCGCGGAGCAGTGTCGCGCCGTCGTCTCCGCCCTCGACCTGGCGCACGTAGGTCTCGATCGAGGGCATCGCGCCGCTCGGGGGCGGATAGACCCCTTGCGCTCGCCTCACCCGGCGCTCGGTCGGCAGCGTGAAGTACGTCGCGCCGTCGTTCGTCGGAACGACCGTCCGCTTCACGTCGAGGAACGAGAGCTCGATCTGGTCCGGCCTGGGCTGGCTGGGCAACCCCGGCGCCCAGCGCCACGTCCGCTGGACGTGCCCCGCGAAAGGAAAGACCTGCAGCTCGTCGTCGTACGTGACGTGGTCGTAGACGTCGATCCTCGCGGCGCCCGTATCCAGATCGGTGACGATCCGCTCTCCGAACCCGAGGAATCCCCGGCCCAGCCGGTGGTAGCGCCCGTCGCGGTAGCTGACCTCGAAGCGCCGCGGTCGATCCGCGCCGCTATTGAGCGCGTACGCGCTGACCACCCGCCGAGGGCCCACGATGCAGCGGCGCGGATAGCCGCAGTCGTCCGCCGCGCTGGAACGCGCGAGATAGAGCGCACTCTTCCGGTCCGGATCCGCCTCCGCGCCTCCACTCGTGACCGACGCATCGGCCAGGTGGCCGTACGAAATGCTCACGTTGGGCACGAAGTCCGGCTCGGTCGGGTCGTGCGCGTTCATCCCGTCGGAGACCGCGACGAGGAGATCCTGATCGGCCGAGAGGTTCTGGAAGATGTTGAATACGCCGCCGAGCGGCAGGATCACGTCCTGGGCGCCGTCCCCATTGACGTCGCCGGTGCGCGCCCCGTGTGGATCGGCCAGGGTGATGGCATCGCCGAGGCTGGCCGCGAACGGCACGCCTGCATCGACGAGCTTGAACGGCGGCCCCGCGCGGTCGCCGGTCGCCTGCAGGACGGCCCAGGACGGGAGCGCATCGGAGCCGCCCAGCAGCATGCCTGGTGGAACGGGCGTGAGGAGATCCTGCCGCCCGTCGCCATTGAAGTCGAGCGGCACGGCGAACCGAAAGAATGCGTCTTGATCCGACAATCCCAGCAAATCGCCGAAGCTGAACGCGTTCACGGTCCGGAACGACGACGCCACGAACGTCGGCCCGGTGTTGAGGTAGGTGATGAGCTCGTGGTGGCTGAAGCCGGATTCCACGGCATCGGGTAGGCCATCGCCATTCACGTCGAGAAAGACGACGCGGCCCCCGCCCCACACGACGGGGAGCTCGGTGTCGATCACCTCCCAGCGTCCCTCGCCCCGGCGCATGATCGCGTCGTAGCTCTCTCCGAGGAGGACCGTCCCGTCACCGAACCGCCGCAGGGACGGCACGATGAGATCGATCTTGCTGTCGGCGTCGACGTCGAGCGTGTGCAGCTCCGTATCGCAGGGATAGCCGGTGAGCAGCTCGATCGATTCGCCCGTCGGGTCGAAGCCCGCGGGCGTCGCGCCGCGCACAGGCCGCCAGAGGTGGACGGTCCACACGGAAGAGGCCGGAATCGGCGATTGTCCCAGGCGGTCGTGGTCCTCGCACTGGAGCAGATCCGGCATGCCATCGCCGTCCAGGTCGGCGAGGTGCATCGAGCCGCCGGGGCTGCTCAGGCTCGGCGGCGCGGGCGTGACCCCGAGCGGGAACGGCCGGCGGATCTCCGTGTCATGAAGCGCGAAGGTCCGGTCCGGCCGGGACAGGAGCACATGCCACGTGGTCTTGGCATCGTAGGCGTCGTGGAGCAAGACGTCCCTCCGCCCATCATCGTCGAAGTCCAGGACCGTCCCGAGCTCGGGCTGGAGAAGGGCCGGGTCGGAGGGCCCAGCCGGATCGGCGACGAACAACCAATCCTCGAGGAAGGCGAGCTCCGCCGGTGCGAGGTAAGTCGGTGAGCTGCGCGGTCCTAGGTTTCGCGCCACCCGCCACGCGGTGATCGGATTCGACGGCGTGCTGAGCCCCGCGACCATGTCCGGAATCACCAGATCGTCGAGCCCGTCGGCGTCGATGTCGAACACCATCGGGCTCGCCAGCTCGGAGACCGGCTTGTCGATCTCCGTCGTCAGCCGCTTGAACCCCGGCTTCCCGTGACTGTACTGAAAGCGGGTGGGAGGCTTGCAGACCCGATCGCTCGCGCACTCCTCGACCTCAGTCAACAGCGTCCGGCTCGTCGTCGGGCTGAGCTCGTAGCGGAATCCGTAGCTCCTGACCAGCGCGTCGCCCGGACCGAGCATCTGGATCTCCTCCAGGCGAAGCGAGCGCTGGAGCGCCATGCCGCCCGAGTAGCCGGTGCGAATGGCGGCCGGGTCCTTGGTGCCATACACGAAGCGCACCGCCCGGGAAGGCGCGAGCGACGGCGTACCCTCGAAGCTCGTGTAGCGGATCTCGTCCACTGCGTACTCGGCGGCATGACCGTCCTCGGCCTCGGCGAGGCAATACGCGTACGTCATGGCGTTGCCGCGGCCGTCACGGGCCTCGTTCGCGAGCCACACGCGCGGGACGCTGCCCCGCGCGAGCGGCTTACTGCCCTCGGTGCGCCCGTACTCGACGACGCGGCCATTCGGCAGGTGCGCCTCGAAAAAGAGCGCCTCGGCGGGCGCACCGCCCTCCGGAGGGTAGTGCCCGACCACCTTGACGAAGGTCTCCGGGAACGTCCGGTACTCGATGGTTCCCGGTCCCTCTCCCACGGGGACGAGGCGCTGGCCGTCGAGGCAGAGCTTGTCCTCGCGGTCGTACCGCACGCCGCGGATCTCCCCGTCCTGCGCGAGGCTCTTCGAACATCGCGTGATCGCGGAGAGCCCTGCGATGGAGAAGCTCGCGCCGAGTACGCCGTCGCTTCCATCGCTGCGATAGACGAGCTGGAGCCGAGGTCCCATGCCAGCGCGGGAGGGCACGGTAGCCAACTCCATGGTGTACACGGCCTCCCCGGTGCTCGTGATCGAGAACGTCCCCGGCAGGGTGCCGGCGGCGACGGTCTCGACCTCTGGCGTGGGGCGGGACGTGGCGGGGCCATGCGCGCGCTGGGTCCGGCAGGCGATCAGGCCATGAGCCGGATCCATGGGCGGGTCGTCGCGCACACACTGGCATCCTCCCTGCGCGAGCACGCAAGCGAGAAACATCCAGAGCGGGATCATCGCCCGGAGAACGCGTCGAAGAACGAGCGCCATCGCAGCCTCCCTCGCACCGAGGAGGCCATGGCGCGGCGGCCCGCGTCAAGCGCTGATCTGAAGTCGGTCCCCCTTCCCTATGCTGAGCTCAAGGCATTCATCAGGGTGTCTGTGCGCGGCCAGCGTGCACGCGGCAACAGGGATTGCGCTGTGTCCATAACACTTTTGGTCGCCCGCGCTGGAGGCGCAGCAAGGCGAGCTCCATCGGACAGTGCATCCACATCATCGCTCGCCATTGCACTGGGTGCGGCCTTTGCGGCGCTCACCGGGGTCGACCCTGCCATCACCGGGGCCATGATGCCCCGCTCGACGAGCTTCCTCCTGCGCGTTGACGACTGCACGGCGGCCGTGCGTGACCACCTCGGCGGCGATCCGAAGAGCGGCGCTGTTCGTGCTCCTTGGCTGGCGGCGAGACCGGGCGGAGGCGCTCTTCTGCGATCGTAGGACGGCGACGGGGCCTGCTCCCTACGGTTGCTCGTCCGGGATCCGGAGCTCGTTCCACGCCCACTGCGCGGCATCGTCAGGCGCCACGCGGATCGCCTGGATATCATCCCGTCCGATCGGGAGGACGTTGCCCTCCTCGTCCCTTGTCAAGACGACCTCAGGCCAGCTGAGGTCGATGACGCGCACGCGCCGCGCCCGCGACCACGGATCGGCCCAGCCCGGCGCTGCCCCGATCACCAGGTCGACGGCCGCGCACTTCTCGCGGGCGCTCTTCAGCTGCTGGTGGAGGCTCACGTCGCCGGGCAGGGCCCAGTCGGTGGCCAGCGCTTCGTCGAGGGGGCCATAGCGAAGCCGCACGGAGCCGTGGAGGACACCGTACTGGTAGAAGGCGTGGAGCGCCTTGACATCGCTCTCGATCCGGCGCGCAAGCCGCTGGTGGTCGCCTTCGGACAGGTAGCGCGCCACCCGCTCGGGCTCGCCGAGAGGACGGCTGATGCGGGTGGTTCCGGCGATGACGAGCTCCGGCGTGATCTGGAGCGTACGGCCCCGGTCCAGGCGCCTGGACTCCTGCGGAGGCCCGAGGTCCACGACCCGGCAGCGGTCCGCGTCGAACCCCAGCGCGTGCAGCGCGTCGCGGATGTGGAGCCCTGCGATCACGTCGAATCCCGCGAGCAGCCCGGCGAGCTCGGCGGCGTCGCGGCCGATGAAGGTCTGGATCGATCGCGGGCCGACGTCGAGCAGCGCCACGGCCTGCGGATGCGCGGCGGAAGGGACCACGCGAAGGACGGCGCGACGGGACGCGCGCGCGATCTCGGCGTCGCGCTGCGCCTCCGCGTCGAGCTCCGCGCGACGGACCGCCCTGTGCTGCTCCGGCGCGGTGCGCTGCGCCTCCGGCTCCGAGCGCTGCGCCTCTCGCGACGAGCGCTGCGCTCGCTGGACGAGCACCGGCTGCGACAGCTCGCGGATGGCCCGCCGCATCGCGCCGAGGCCGGGCGCGGCGAGGCTCAACGTGAGCCGTCCGCCGTCACCGGGGAGGAAGAGGTCGCTCTTCCCCGGCCCGTTGCGGGGGCCGAGCTTCTCTCGGTGCCTCGTGAGCCCGGCGAGGAAGGTCTCGATCTCCTCCGCCTTCATCGGCGTCTGCCGCGCATCCAGCACGGCCGCGGCCTGTCGGATCCACGGCAAGCGCGTCACGGCCTGATCGCGGAAGGCCGCCTCGATCTCGTCGAGGGACAGGGGGACGTCGTCACCGGGCAGAGGAAGCGTGGACGCCGGGGGCTGCGGCTCCGCGCGCTCGTCGAGGAGGTCGGGCGCCCGCAGCAAGGTGCGCAGCAGGCGGAGATCGACGACCCTGGGGCGCCGATCGTCCCGCTGGGTACCGCGCGCCGTGCGCGCCACGGGACGGAGCTGACGATCCTTCGAGATCCGGGGATTCGGCTTCGCCATGGGCGCGCACCGTACCGCAACGTCCGTCTCAATTCAGCACTGCCGACGGGCTCACGACGTCCGGGGTCGGATGGGAGTCGGTCAGTTGAGAAAACGGATCTGGAATGAGAAAATTCAGAAGCCAACCGGAATGGCCGAAGCGAATGACGCGGTGCTTTTCCGGTGAACCGTCGAGATTTTCCGCGCCGAATCTGGCAAGGCCTCCACATCGGATCCTGGCACGGACAGGAGAAGCGCAATGTGCGTCTGCGTTGCGGGTGACCGCCCACGGAGCGGACCCTCCGGGGGGAACTCGCGCTCACCGACACGATCCTCTGGTATGATCCACTGTTGCGCTCGTGGCGCGTCCCCGCAGGGGACGGCTCCGCCCTCCCCCAACACCCGACGAGGTCTTACCATGTCTCCCACCGGTCGCTGCCATCGTGGTCTGATCGCCTTCCTCTCCCTGGCCGCGCTCGCGGCCGCCGGCTGCGGTCCTGCATCGGAGCTCGCGGACGGTGCGCTCGAGGAGGCGGAGCTCCAGGTGAACGCGGCGCCGTCAGCCGACCACCACGCGAAGAAGCAGAAGCAGAAGCAGAAGCAGAAGAAGTGCCGCGGCCATATCGGTGTCCACGCGGAGTGGTCCTCTGTGGCGCCGCTGCCCCGGGCGCGAGAGCGGCACATCGCCCTGCTCATGCCGGACGGCCAGGTGATGGTCGCCGGCGGCAGTGGCGACTACCCCTACCCCACGACGGTCGACTTCTACAATCCCGCCGCCGACGCGTGGACGACCGGCGGCACGCTGCCCTACCCGCTGGCCCCCGTGGGCGCGGCGCCCCTGCCGGACGGCCGGGTGCTCTTCAGCCCGGGCGGGCTTGTCTACGATCCGAGCACGGGCGCGACGACGAGCGTCCCCCTCACGCCCGGCGAGGCGGCCCGTGGCTGGGAGTTTGCCCAGACGGCGCTGACTCCCCTGCCGAACGGGCTGGTGCTGCGCACGGGCGGCAGCGACGACAGCAGTGTTCTGAAGGAGGCCGTGCTCTACGATCCTGCCACGAATACATGGTCCACCGCAGGGTCGATGTCGGTGACTCGCCACCTGCATACGGCGACGCTGCTCCAGGATGGGCGCGTGCTCGTCGCCGGCGGGTACACGTTGAACGGCAACGAGATGCCCGCGGGTCGCACCGGCGTCGAGATCTACGATCCGGCCACGGGCGCCTGGACGGCGGCGGCGCCGACGAACCTGCCTCGCATGCAGCACACGGCCACGCTGCTGCCCAGCGGGCGGGTGCTGGTGGTCGGCGGCGGCGGCGCGATCTACGGCGGCACCGAGGAGGAGATCGTTGTCCTCGTCGATGCGGGCGAGACCGCCGAGATCTACGATCCCGCGAGCGACACGTGGACGCTGACCCCGCCGCCGAATTTCCGCCACAGCTGGGCCTCCGCCGTGGCGCCCATGTCCCACGGCCGCGTGATGGCCATCGGCGATGAGGGCGCCGAGATCTACAAGGAGGCAAACAACACGTGGACCGTGATCGACGACCCGATCCCGAGGGCCTTCCACACCGCGACGACGCTGCAAGACGGCTCGGTCCTCATCACGGGCGGGTATGACGCGACATATTTCTCCAATCCGCCGGCGATCGAGAGCGTGGAGCGCTACGGGGGCTGCAAGAAGAAGCGGTGACGCGTCCAGGGGCGCTGCGCGTGCCTGGCCGACGGACGGCGAGCAGCTCCGCCTCGAAACGGGCGCCAGCCTGCTCGTCGCGCTTCCAGTACCCAACGGAAGGCTTCGTGGGCTTCGCGCTCGGCCTCGGGCGCGATGGACAGGACGCGTCGCGCCATGTCAGCCCCGCATAAAGATGCGCTTCCGGGCTTCCTCCCAGGGGATCGGCTGGGTGCGCCCGGTGCAGAGATCCTCTAGGCGACGTAGAGCCTCGTCGGTCCACGCGCGCTCGATCTCCTCGGGCGGCTCCTCGCCCACGCTGTCGAGCAGGCGGAGCGCGATGACGCGCCGCTCGCTCTCGGGGAGCTTCAACACCTCGTCGAGGATCTTCTCGGCCGGGTCGCTCATGGAGCGCAGTATAGCCGTCCCGGCCACGCCCTGAGAGGTCAGGTCGGGCGAGCCGAGCCACCTCGGGAGAGCGGCGCCCCTCGTGGCGCGAGGTGCCGGTCGTTCACTTCGGGCGATCCGGACGCGAACGGCGTCCGCCATCCGCATCGCGCGGCACCTCACGCGATGCGCCCGGACCTCCTGTGGGCGACCACCGAGCGCTGGGCGGAGCAGGAACCGTGGCAGCGGTGCGCGCCATGGGGCCACGGTCATCGGCGCTGCGCTTTGTGTCAATCTCAGCGGCGCACCGGCCTGGGGTGTGCCAAACGGCTCGATCCTGTGCCAAGCGAGGGGGGTCCGGCACCGGCACAGACGCAATGCATTGCGACACACCGGGTCCCGGACCCCTCCCGAACGTGCCACGGACCGTCTTCCGGGGGGATTTCTGTGCCAAACAGCGTCCGAAACTGCGCAAATCTGCGCCACCACCCCCTCGGAAGCGCCAGTTTTTGTGCCAGATGGGGGGTCCGGACCCCTCCGGACCGCAATCCACTGCGTTCGCGCGGCCTCGGGACCCCCTCCGGATCGCAATCCACTGCGTTCGCGCGGCCTCGGGACCCCTCCGCACCACGATCCGCGTCGAGCAACCAGCCTCCCCGAGACCGAGGTCCAGCGCGACCTCGTAGCCTGCATCGGTGCCGGCGGTGTTCTCTGCAGCCGTGGCGATGTGCGACTTCGTCCACCACTTCAGATCGTTGACCGCCGGCTAGATGGCGTCCTGGTTCCTTCTCCACGCGGCGAACCGATCACGCATGCAGTTGCCACACGGCCGGTAGCCGGCCGAGACGGCGGCATCCTCGTCGGCGAAGAAGACCCGATGCTGTGTGTAGGCCTCTCCGTAGTTGCGGATGGAAGCGAGCGCAGATCCGCAATCGAGACGGCCGTAGATCTTGGCCTTCGCATTGCCACCCAGCGTGCCCGGCGCCGTGCTCTCGTACTTGTGCCCGTCGGGACCGAGCAGCCTATACGCCCTACGGGCGCTGCGATCGATGGCATCATCCATGCTCGCGACGATACCGGAATCACCGGAGCGGTGCGACGAAGTCTGCCGGATCCCTCAGCCCGGCACGTCGTACCCGCGCAGGCGTCCGCCTCCGACATCGTGCTCCGCGCTGCGCTGCCGCGGGAGCAGCGTGTCGTTCCATCCATGGGCCTCCGGACGCGGACGAGATCATGGCCCGGTGAGATCGTCTAGCTTTCCGTCGATGCGTTTGAATTTCTCACGAAATCAAACCGATGCTGGAGGATAAGCGGGCTTGCCGCTCTCTGTCCGCGCGGGTACCCAGGCTGGCGTGCAACACGCGGAGCACTTCCTCTCACGCCTCGATCGCCTGCCGCGCAGCGAGGTGGATCTCGCGCTCGAGCTCTACCGCGACCCGGAGCTGCTCCGCGCGGTGCTCGACGCCGCGACGCTGCCGGAGCGCGTGGAGCGGGTGGCGATCTCGCTCGATGATCCCGTGCAGGGGCCGTTCCTGGTCGTCACGCGCAGCGGCCACTTCGTCACGTGCCTCGGTCGGGGGATGCGGGCCGGGGATCTCTCCATCGTGAAGCGCGGCGAGCTCGACGCGATCGCTCGCAAGGTGACCCGGCTCCGGGAGAAGATGGTCCTCGCGAAGCAGCTCGGCGGAGAGCGAGCGCACGCGCGCCTGCTGCGGCGACTCCTCGTGGCGTCCGACTCGGTGAGCCGGGAGGAGTTCCTCGCCGTCGCGGCCTGGGAGCCGCTCCTCGGACCGGTGTTCCTCGACCTCTACCTGGCCATGGGGCGGGAGCTCTCGCTGCAGGGGCCCATGCTCCGGACGCGTCGCAGCCGCAGGGCCCAGGACGAGGAGGTCCTCCACGCGTACTGGAACCTCCTGCACGCCGCGGGGCACATGGCGCTCCTGGGCGCGATCACGGCCGATCGAGAGCAGTACGTGTCGCTCACCGACCAGCACAAGGGAGCACGGGCCGCGTTCAGCTATCCCCTCACCGGGACGGGCGTCGTCACGTTCATCCTCAAGGGTTCGTGGGCGGCCGCGCGCCTCGGCAGGCTCATGCTGCCGGATTACAAGCGGGCACTGGTCGAGGACGTGAGCTTCTTCGAGCTGCTCGACACGCTGTTCGCGCTCCTCGCGATCGGGACCCGGGCGAAGAACACCCGCGCCGAGATCGTGAAGGCGCTTCACGCGGCGCCCAGCACCGCCCTCACGCCGCAGGCCAAGCGGCTCCGGGACGTGATGGGCCGCGAGGTGCAGCTCTGCTGCGAGATCACAGCGCAGCTCCTTGAAGCGCCTGCCGAGGAGCTCGAAGCGATGCTCCGCAGGATCGGCGAGAGGTACTTTGAGCCGGACGCGGCGCAAGCGGATGACCCGATCCCGGAAGAGCTCATCCGCACGCTACCGTTGATGTCCTGGGCCGACGGGATCACGGACGGCAAGAAGCTGCTTGTGTCGCTGCACCTCATCGCGGCCACGGCTCGTGGCACGCCGGAGCAGTTCTACCTGCCGGGCGAGCTCACCGAGGCGCTCCACCAGCCCTGGACACCGGCCAGTACATGGATGGTGCTCGACCCGCTGCTGAAGGCGGCTCAGGCGGGGCGCAGGCCGGGCGCGGGCACGGCATCGATCGGGCGGCAAGATCCCTGTCCCTGCGGAAGTGGACGTAAGTGGAAGAGGTGCTGCGGGAAGTAGGTCCAGCGGGAGGCTCTGTCATCGACCGCGCGCGCCACGCTCGCGACCCTCCCGAGCGCGCCGCCGCCCGTGACGCGCATCTCGCGCAGCATCGTGGCGCGGCGGCTCGCCGGTAGCCTCGATTTCGCCCAATTTTCCGACAAAATGAGGGGATCGTTCAGGCCATGATCCCCACGAGCACTCGCCGAGCTTCGCGAGCGACGCCTTGCCCTGCTGCACGCTGTACGACTGCATATCGTGGACCCCGCCCTCCCCGCGTGTCGCCCAGCGAAATCCCAGCGATGCGTCATCTGTTCCCGTGTGGTGCGTCATCGCGTACAATCCATCCCGCGATGAAATCTCCTGGCTTGTTCCGGTCCATCGGGTTGCTATTAGGCGCCGCAGCCGCTTGCGGCGCGTGCTCGAATCAGCAGATGGCGTCCGGGACCGGCGGGGCGGGCGGCAGCCAGCCCGACGGGTCCGGTGGAGCGAGCAGCACGGGTGGAGCGGCCGCCCACCCCGACGCCGGCGGCGCGGGCGGCCAGGGCGAGGCCACCGGGCCGAGCGGTTGCGCAGAGCGGCCGGCGTCCATCAGGACCCAGGGCACTCTCGTCGAGCTCGCGTTCGAGCTCGTCCTCGGCGGCAAGCCGTTCCTGTTCGGCGAGCCGAACGTCGCGCCGGACGGCAGCACCGTCACGCCGCTCAACGTTCGCTTCTACGTCTCGCACGCGGCGCTGATCGAGGCGGACGGCGATCTCGTGTTCGTCGATATCGTCGGCCCGGACGGCGCCCCCACCCCTTACGGGGTCCACTTCTACAACGCCGAGGACCTCGGCTCGGCCACGCTCCGGCTGCGCGCTCCGGCTGGCAGCTATGAAGGCGTCAGCTTCGTCTGGGGCTTGCACCAGGCGTGCAACATCTCCCGGCCTGAAACGAGCGTCGCGCCTCTGTCGGAAGCCTCCCAGATGACGTGGCCGCACACGGGCTACCTCTTCCTGCGCTACGAGGCCACGGTGGCTCCGCCGGCCGGGGGTGGTCCCGTCGATCCGGACGGAGGGACGGCCAGGGTTCCGCCGGCGGTCCACATGGGAGGCAACCTGGTCATGGATCTCGCCCCCAGGACCGAGGTACGAGGCGCCCTGTCCGTGCCCGCGAGCGGCGCGACGGGCAAGGTCGTCCGGGTCGTCATGGACGAGGTCTTCGGGGGCGCCACGGCGGACGTCGACTTGACCGGGTTCGTCGCGCCGCCCGGGCCCGTGGGAGACGAGCTCCTCGCGGGTGAGCGCCTGCGGCGCGGCATCCCCGACCTGACGGTGTTCGCCTTCGGTCCGTGATCCCGAGCTTCCACCGTGGAGGGGCCATCGGCCTGGCGGCGCTGCTCCTTGCGGGCGGATGCGGCGACGACGGGTCGGCGGCCCCTGGACCTTTGCCGCCACTCGTCACGGACGCCATCCCCGCCGGGTTTCCGGCGCGCACCGCGGCGGCCAGAGCGCCGGTCGCCAACGCGCTCACCGAGGCGAGGGCCCAGCTCGGCAAGAGGCTCTTCTTCGACAAGCGCCTCTCTCGCACCGGCGAGATGGCGTGCGCGAGCTGCCACCGCCAGGAGTACGCCTTCGCCGATCCGGACCCCGTCTCCCGGGGGGTCGAGGGCCGCCTGGGACAGCGGAACGCGCCCGCGCTGGTGAACCTGGCCTGGGGCGAGAGCTTCTTCTGGGATGGCCGCGCGGCCACCCTGGAAGAGCAGGCGGGGAAGCCCATCGAGCACCCCGACGAGATGGATCTACCGCTCGCCGAGGCCGTCGCTCGCGTCGCCGGCGATGACGTCTACGTGAAGGCGTTCGCGGATGCCTATGGCGGGCCTCCCGGCGAGGAGTCCTTGCGCCAGGCCATCGCCAGCTTCGTCCGTTCGATCGTCAGCGCCGACAGCCCTTACGACCGGCACCAGCGCGGGGACGACACGAGCTTCGGAGACGCCGCGCGCCGCGGCGAGGCGCTGTTCCTGACCGAGCGGGCTGGCTGCTTCCATTGCCACCCGTCCGGAATGCTCACCAACGAAGGCTTCTTCAACAACGGCACCTACCTCGACGGCGGCGACGTCGGGCGGCACAAGATCACCGGACGGACGGGAGACCTTGGAAAATTCAAGGTGCCCGGTCTGCGGAACATTGCGGCGAGCGCCCCCTATATGCACGACGGATCGCTGGCGACGCTGGAGGAGGTGGTCGACCATTACGATCGCGGCGGGCTGGGCCATTTCTCCACCGATCCGCAGATCGATGAGCTGGGGCTCTCTCCGGACGAGAAGGCCGATCTTGTGGCGTTCCTGCGGTCGCTGACCGATCCCGCCTTCCTCGGCGATCCGCGGTACCGCCCCTGAGCGGCAAGCCAGCCAGGGGCAGGGCGCCATGTCCCTGGATCTCCCTCCAGGCCCGTGGCCGGTGGTGCCCCGGCCGTCCAGGTCCTCACCGCCCACCTACACCTGGCGCCCCCCAGGTCTACGCCCACGTCGTCCGGAGGACCTCGTGGCCGCGATCGGCCTGCTCGGCGGCGGTGGTCACCGGATGGGAACGGCCTCTCCGGGCACTCGTTGAGGCGCGCTTTATCAGCGGGCGAAATCCTCAACGATTTGGTGATGGTGGGTCGACAGGGACTCGAACCCTGGACCTACGGATTAAAAGTCCGCAGCTCTACCGACTGAGCTATCGACCCGATTCAGCGGCGGGCGAAGCTAGCAGAAGCCCCTCACAGGTTCCACCTTTCCTTTCCACCCGCGTCGTCGCCCATCACCCGGCCCCCTCGCCCCTGCCCGCTTCCTCGCCCATCCTTCCCGTTCCCACCTCCCCTCCCTTTCCCCCCGCCCGTCTCACCTCCCCGATTTCCACCCCGTCCCTCGCTTCCCTCTCACCGCCGCCTTCCTCACGCCCTCGCCTCGCGCTATGAGGTCGCGCCATGTCGCCGTCACGCCCATCCGCCGCCTCCAACGAATCGTTCGCTTCGCTCTTCGAGCAGTCGGAAGGAGCTGGCAAGCAGCGTCGCCGTCAGTACCACACGGGTGAGACCGTCGAGGTGACGGTTGTCGCGATCGCTCGCGAGGCGGTCTTCGCGGATATCGGTGGCAAGCAGGAGGGCATGTTCGAGCGCCCGGCCCTCAGCGACGGCGACGGCCAGCTCCGGGTGGCGGTCGGCTCGCGCGTCTCGGCGGTGGTCTCCGGCATCGACTCGGGCACCGGCCAGGTGCGCCTCTCGCCGGTCGTCGTGCGCGCGAGCGACGACGGCGACGGCTCGACGTCGCTCGCTGTCTCCGCGCCTGCTGCGGGCGGCGCGCCGTTGCTCGTCGAGGGGGCGCGGGTCAAGGGCAAGGTGACGGGCATCGAGCGGTACGGCGTCTTCGTCCAGATCACCGGCACGTCGGGTCGCTCGGGTCGCGGGCTCGTCCCGACAGTCGAGACGGCGACGCCTCGCTCGGCCGACCTGAAGAAGCACTTCACCGTGGGGCAGGAGATCGAAGCGAAGATCCTCAACGTGGACGAGTCCGGCAAGATCCGTCTGTCGATCTCCGCCCTCCGCGTCGACGAGGAGCGCGGCCAGTTCGAGTCGTACGCCAAGGGCGACCGCCCCGGCGGTGCCGGCGGTGCCGGCGACAAGGTCGCCAAGCCTGCCCCTCGCAACTTCGGCACGCTGGGCGACCTGCTCGCGAAGAAGGTCAAGCGCTAGCGCGCCTTCTCCCGCTCCATCCTCCCTCACGCTCACGCCTCGCTCGGCCTCCCCCCATCCCGCCGGCAGGAGATTGCATCTCCCCCTCGGTTGAGCGTACACCTCGCCCGCTCAGCCCCTTGCGGCCCCGGTTTCAGCTTCGCTCGCCCGCTGGTCTCGCGCTCGCGCTCGCCCCCGCGGCCCTCCTCTCTCTGCCTTCGCCTTCGCGCCGATGCTTCCCCTCGCTCGAGCCTCCGCCCCCGCGTCGCTGCCCCCATCGCAGCGCTCCCCGCGCGCCTCGCGCTCTGGCTCCCGCTCCTGCCCCACGGCGCTCACCGGCTCCCTTTCCGGCGCCGGCTCACCCCCGTTCTCGCTCGCCGCCGTCGCCTCCGCTCCCCTCCTCGCCTTGCTGACCGCAGCCTGCGCTCCGGCCCAGGATCCTCCCGGCAGAGCGACCGACGATCCCGTTGCCGGCTCCCCGGAAGCGCCCGCCCCGCTCGCTTTCTCCGCCGTCTCCGCCACCCCGGGTCTCCCCTCGCTCGACCCGGCAGCGCCCTCCGCTGCCTCTCTCTCCCCCTCTCCTGGCTCTGCCTCTGGCTCCCCCTCGCCCGGCGCCGCGCTCCCTGCGTCCCTCACGTCGTCGGCCGCCTCCTCCTCGTCCGCGAAGGAGGCCACCCTTCCGGGCCAGGGCGCGAAGATCGCCAGCATCGCGATGCGCACCTGGATCTACGTCGCCCCCGACGAACGCTCGACGAGGCTCGGCTATCTGCGCGCCGGTGCGGTGGTCGATCGGGCCGAGCTCCCGGTGGGCACCGACGGCTGTGCCGGCGGCTGGTACCGGATCGCGCCGCGCGGCTACGTCTGCGTTGGCAAGGGCGCCTCGCTCGCGCTCGAGCACCAGGTGGTCGCCGCTGCCGTGCGCGGCCCGCGCCGTGGTGCGCCCGTGCCTTACCACTACGTCATGTCGGGCTCGCGCCCGCCGCACCTCTACTTCCGGCTCCCGACCGCCGAGGATCAGCGCCGCGTCGAGGGCTCCACGCTCGGCGTCCACCTCGCTCGCGCCGTTGTTGCGCCCTCGTCGTTGCCGCTCGACCCCGTGCCGGCCTTCCTGCTCGCCGGCCGGGATCTCCCCAAGCCGTACGGCGCCGAGGAGAAGCTCCACTACTCCGTGCACACGGGCCGCGCCAAGGAGAGCTCCGCGTTCGGCCTGATCACGACCTTCGAGTGGACCGATCGCCGCTTCGGCCTCACGACCGAGCTCGACCTCATCCCGCTCGATCGCACGCGTCCCGCGCGCCTCAGCGAGCTGCGCGGCGTGATCATCAAGGATCTCGACGCCGACGGCGCCGACGCCCCCGCGAGCGCCGCCTTGGACGCCGCAAGCTTCTCCATCGCCGAGCCCCCCGCCGACGAGCTGCCGCCCGCGCCGCCTGGCGCCGACCCTCGCGTCGATCCCAGCCTGAAGGGCGCCCCGGCCTTCGTCCGCGTCCACGGGGCGACGCGGCGGCGCCTGTCCGCCTCGGGCCGTGCGCTCGTCGGCGCGGGCGCTGCGCCGTTCCGGTCGGGCTGGGTGCTCACCGGCCGCACGCAAGGCGGCGCCAAGGGGCTCGTCGAGACCACGGAGGGCTCATGGCTTGCCGGGAGCCACCTCGTCATTGCCGAGCTGCGCAAGGACCCTCAAGGGTTCGCGCGCGACGGCAAGAAGTGGATCGACATCTCGATCCGCCGCCAGCTGCTCGTCGCTTACGAGGGCACGCGCCCCGTGTTCGCGTCGCTCATCTCCAGCGGTCGCAGCGGCATGGCGGATCCCGAGGAGACCGACGCCACCGTCCGCGGCTCGTTCTACATCCACGCGAAGCACGTCTCGACCACGATGGATGGCGACGACGAGGCGACCGAGGCGTTCGACCTGCGCGACGTGCCGTACACCCAGTACTTCCACGGGGGATACGCGCTGCACGGCGCCTACTGGCACGACGAGTTCGGCAAGGCGCGCAGCCACGGCTGCATCAACCTGGCGCCTGCCGACGCGGCCTGGCTCTTCGAGTGGACCGAGCCCGCCGTCCCGTCCGAGTGGCACGGAGCCCTCAATATCGAGGGCGGCGGCACGCTCGTTTACGTGCACGGCTGAGCTGGCTCCGCTGCGCGAGGCGGCCGATGCCTCGCGCGCGAAGCCAGCTCACCGCCGGTGCGCTACTGGCTCTCCCGTCCCTGTTACTGGCAGGACGCCGGCATCTGCGCGCCGAGCAGGAGGCCGCGCAGCGTCGAGAGCGCCTGCCGGCCCTGCGGCGAGTTCGCGAGGCCGTCGCACGCCGAGGCCGCCGCGAGGTAGCCGCCCTGCTGCTCGGGCGGCGCCGACTTCGCGTTCTGGCGCAGCGCCGCGCAGCACTTGCGGATCCCGCTGGAGTCACCGGTGACCACCTTCTTGCCGGCGTCCGCGTCCGCCGCGTCGTCCGCCGCGTCCGCCCCGGCGTCCTCTTCAGGCACGATCTGCGTCGTGGGCGTCGGCGTCGGGGCCGGCGTCACCACGGTCGGCGCCGGCACCGGCGGCGGCTCCTCTTCCTCCTTCTTGCACCCGTTGCTGACCAGAGCCACCGCGAGGGGGAACGTCAGCGCCCCCAGAACCGTGAAGAGCCGTGTAGGTTTCATCTCGCCTCAAGTATCCGATCCGCGTTTGCGTGGGAACTTCTGTTCGACGACGGACGCCCCGATCGTAACCAGCTTCCCCGAGCGCACACGGTCATGAACCTCGCCGACTGCACGCCCTCGGCGATCCGAGCGGTCGAAGTATGGGCGTCGCAAGCCCGCTCGCAAGATCGCGAACGCCGCCGACGGGCACGCCTCAGGTGCGCCCCGACCTCGCCTGCAGGCGCGTCCGTCGCCCCACGCGCGGGGCGCATCCGTCGCCACGCGCGCGGGGCGGACGCGGGGCGGAATGGAGCGCAGCGACGTGCGCTGGCCGGCGTGCGAGGCGATCCGGCGCGCGCGCCCCTGGCCCAAGCGCGCGCTCGCGCGCATGTCAAAACCACGAAAGGACACGCCGACCGGCCGGCGGAGCGTCACGACTCCAGCGTTCGACCGATACGGCTGAAGCAGAAGCAACCATGAAGAGCACGCAGCACAAGGAGTGGAGGAACGAACACCGCTCCGCTGTCACCAGCCCCGCGGATGACACCTCGGTCGCGTTCGCGATCGACGCGCCGGCGGCCGGCGAGACCGCTGCCGCGGCGCCCTCGGCCGCGTCCGCGGAGCGGGCCGCGGGCGAAGATCGCGACGTGTCCTCGGGGCAGATCGACCTCACCGCGCTCAGCGCCGGCGCGGAAGGCGCTCCCCCCCAGGTCCTCGACCTCTTGCCGGTCTTCCCGTTCGGCGAGCCGCCAGCGTCCATGCGCGGCCCCGCATCCGCGCGCGGCCCCGCATCCGCGCGCGGCCCTGCATCCGCGCGCGGCCCCGCGTCCGCCCGCACGCCCGCGGCGCCGTCGCTCGACGCGCCGAAGCGCGCGTGGCGCGCCCGCTCGGCCGCCACCCTGCTCGCGGCCGCCGCCGCGGTTGCGGCCCTCACCGCGAGCGTCTCGGCCCCGGACGCCGCCCCGGGGCCTCCCGCGACGGCTGGGCTCGCGGCCGCGGCGCGCGTGGTCGAGGCGCGGCTCCCGCGCGTCGATGCGATCGCCGTCGATGCGATCGCCGTCGATGCGATCGCTGCCGTGCCTGCGGAGCGCGTGCCCGCCGCGCCTCGCGTCGACGGCGCCGTCGCTGCCGACGAGCCCGGCACCACGGCCTCGCGGCGCGCGCCCGAGGGCCGCACGCGGGCCACCGGGGCAGCCGCTCCGCCGCACGGCAAGGCCGGCCCCGCGGCGCCGGACACGACCGACCGCCGCGCTCCCGCCGACCCGTGCCGCGGCGACCTGTTGTGCGCCATGCGCCGCGCGACCGGCGGCTGATCCACCGCGCCTGGGGGATGGCCTTCATGTGAATCACTCCGGGGCGAATCAGGCCACCACCTGCGGCTGAAGCGACCCCTGCGCCGCCGAGCGACGGATCTCCGTCGCTCGGCGGCGGCCCCTCCACGCCGCCGAGCGGCCGCTCCACCGCCGAGCCCCTCGGGTCGGGATCGCGCCCGGCCCGGCCTGACCCCGCTCAGGCGGAGGCGGAGCTCGGCCCGGGCGCCGAGCCGGCGTGCACCGCGATCGAGTCGAGCAGGCGGTTCAGATCGAACGGCTTCGCGACCGACGCGCACGCGCCGACCTCACGGGCCCAGCTGCCGGCGTCCACCGCCGCCGTCATGACCAGGATCGGCGCGCGCGGACCGGGACACGACGCGTACGCCCGCGCGAACCCCCAGCCGTCCATCACCGGCATGCGCATGTCGAGCAGGATGAGGTTCGGCCTGTTGCGCTCGAGCAGCGCCAGCGCAGCCTCTCCGTCGCTGGCCGAGAGGACGTCGTAGCCCTCCTCCGCCAGCGTGATCTCGAGCATCTCCCGGATCTCCTGATCGTCGTCCACGATCAGGATCTGCTTGCGCCGTTTCACGCGGCTCCTTTCGGTTTGCAGCTTGGCTCGAGGCGCGCTGCTCGCCTGCCCCTCCATCCCGGTTCCACAGGTTCCGTCTGCCACGCGTCCCCCCCACACGGGTGCCCCCCGTGCGATCTCCACCCAGGCAAACGATGTCACGCCGGCGTCCCACGTCGCACGTGACAAGCGCAATCTCGACTGCGGAGCCCGTTCGGGGCAGAAGCTCACGCCCGCGGACGCGCGCCGGCCGGTGAGGACGATGCGCTCTCATCCGTGACCTCCATCCTGGGCAGAAGCGACGCGTCGAGCGCTGTCCTCCCCTCGCTCGCGAGTTGCTCGATCGCGCGCGCTGCGCGGGCGATGTCGCCGGACAGGAGACCTACCGCGACGCCGCCCATGCCCTCCGGCACGCCCGCGAGCCGCGCGTGCGCCTTGTCGAGCAGGCGCACCGCCCCCGACGGGCTTCGCATCCGCGTGAGCTTGTGCAGGGCGGCGGCGACGAGGATGAGCCCCTGGAGGAGCGCTTTCCTCACTGGATCCGGCTCGTCGCGCCACCCGTCCTCCCACAGCTCGTGCGCCTCGTAGAACAGCCCGGCGCGGTAGGCGCCCAGCCCGCGCTGGACGATCGCTTCGAGCTCGGCGTCGGGGGTGTTCATGGCGCGGACCGGCGGCAGAGGCGAGCAGAGCAGTGCAGAAGACGAGCGGGACGACGAACGATAGCATGCGCCCCGGCGCGCCCGCGCTCCGCCCCTCCGGTGCTACGCTCGGCGCGTGCAGCGGTGGATCCTCGTCGGGGTGATCGTTGGGCTCCACCTCGTGGCGTTCGGGATCGGCCTGTTCCTGCGCCGCTACCGGCTCCGGCGCCGCCCGCTGCCCTCCGCCGCGTCAGCGCGGCACGCGCCTCCTCCACCCGCCGCCCGCCGCGCTGACGCGGCACGCGCCTCCGCCGCCCGCCGCCCACCGCGCTGACGCGGCACGCGCCCCCCGCCGCGGCGCGCTCAGCGCGCGAGCAGGCTGCGCAGCCGCTCGAGCGCCACGGGGTGCGCCCGCACCGAGAGCCGGCCGCCGGCGTCGTCGTACTCCTCCGAGAGCACGCGCGCGTTCTCGTAGATCTCCCCGATGAGGCTCTGCTTCGCGTACGGCAGGAGGAGCTCGGCCTCCACCATCGACTCCTCGAAGAAGGCGATGATCGCCTCGCGCAGCGCCGCCACGTCGGCCGGGGTCTTCGCCGAGAGCAGCGTCGCCTCGGGGAACTCGAGGCGCAGCGCGTCGCGCTCCTCCTCCGGCAGCCGGTCCACCTTGTTGAGCAGGAGCCGGCTCGGCACCTCGCTCGCGCCGATCTCCGAGAGCACGCCGCGCGTCACCCCGAGCTGATCGCGGAACGTCGGGTCCGACGCGTCGGCCACGTAGAGCAGGAGCGACGCCTCGAGCGCCTCGTCCAGCGTCGACCGGAAGCTCGCCACGAGATCGTGCGGCAGCTTCTTGATGAAGCCGACCGTGTCCGAGACGAGGATCCGCGGGCGCACCTCCGGGTGGAGCGCGCGCACCGTCGTGTCGAGCGTCGCGAACAGCTTGTCCGCGACGAGCACCTCGCTCCCCGTCAGCGCCCGCATCAGCGAGGACTTGCCGGCGTTCGTGTAGCCGACCAGCGCGACGCGGCGCTGCCCCTGCCGGAGCGCGCGGCGCGTCGACTGCTCGCGCTGGACCGCGCCGAGCTCGTGCTTCAGCTCCGCGATGCGGTCGCGGATCTTGCGCCGATCGAGCTCGAGCGCGCTCTCGCCGGCGCCCTTGCCGCCGATGCCGCCGCGCTGCCGGTCCGCGCCGCCGCCCATCTCGCGCATCCGCGGCGCGACGTAGTTGAGCCGCGCGATCTCCACCTCGAGCTTCGCCTCGCGGCTCCGCGCGTGGCGATGAAAGATCTCGATGATCACGCCCGCCCGATCGAGCACCTGCGCGCCCGTCGCGCGCTCCAGGTTGCGCGCCTGGCTCGGCGAGATGTCGTGATCGACCGCCACGACCGTCGCCGTGCGCGCCTCCTGCCGGGCGCCGCCCGCGCCCGGCGCCGCGACGCCGCCATCCTCGTCGTCGTCTGCGTCGTCGGCGTCATCGCCGAGCTCGCCGTCGGCCCCGTCGCCCTCGCCGCTCTCCGCGGCCCGGCGCGCGCGCGCCTTGTTCTTCCGCTCGGGCGCGCCCGAGGGCACGACGCCGCTGCCGCCCGTGAGCTCCGCGAGCTCCTTGAGCTTGCCCTCCCCGAGCACCGCGGCCGCCGCGAGCGCGCTGCGCCGCTGTGACACGGTCGCGATCACCTCGAAGCCGAGCGTGTGAACGAGGCGGCCCAGCTCGGCCAAATCAGCGGCGTGCTCGACATCGTCGACGCCGGGGAGCTGCACCCCGACAAGCACAGCGAGAGGACGTTCGGTTTGGGTCGTGGTCATACGGTGGTGTGCGAGGGCGGGAGCTTCGCCATATCCACCCTCGCGACGCAAGCCGCGCGCTCTCCCGGCGCACGCGAAAGACGGCCCTGGGGGGCGTTCCCCGGGCTCATCCCGGCGCGGACCACGAGGCCGTGCAGGGCCGCCCCGACGCCGCCGGCAGGCCGTCACCTCGGCGGAGCGCCCGCCCGCCGTGCGCCGCGCGACCGCGCCGCGAGGCGCCGCCGCGCTCGCGCCGGCTCACCGCGATCGCGCCGCCTCGCGGTGCAGCCGCGCGCCCTCGATGGCCAGCGACGCGAGGCGCCCGAGCTCCGCGGCGACGCCCGTGTCGTCGTGCCGGAGCTCGCGCTCCACCGTCCAGAGGCTCAGGAGGCCGAGCTTGCGGCCGCGCGCCGCGAGCGGCACGAGGATCGCCGAGCGGGCCCCGAGCTCCCGCAGCGCCGCGAGGTGCTCCGGCCCGCGGGCGACCCGCTGCAGCCACGGATCGGTGACCAGCGGGACGAGCGTGGGCTCCCGGCGGGCCACCGCCTCGGCCAGCGGGCCGGCCTCGCCGAGCAGCAGCGGCGGGTGCCTGAGGAGCCGCGGCAGGAGCGCCCGCGCATCGGCGAGGCGCGCGGACGCGACGAGCCGCGGGAGGCCGCCGTCGTCATGGTCGAGCGCGCAGAGGTCCGCGAAGCGCTCGCCGCCGAGCCGCACCAGCTGCTCGACCGTCGCGTCGTTGTCGAGCGACTCCGCCAGCAGCGCGCTCGCCTCGATCACGAGCTCGCGGCCGCGCTCGGCCTTCCGGAGCTCCGTCATGTCCTCGACGGTCATCACGGCCGCCGAGATCCGCCCGTCGGCGTCGCGCACAGGCGTCGCGCTGAAGCTCCCGAGGCGGCGCTCCCCGTCGCCGCGGATGAACTCGAGCTCCTCGCGGACGACCGTCTCGCCGCCGTGCAGCGCCCGGAAGAGCAGCCAGCGCGCGCGCTGGTCGTCGTCCGCCTCGCTGAGCAGCGTCCGCATCGGCGCGTTGCTCGGGGTCTCCTCGGGGCCGCGGACGATCTCCGCGAACCGCCGGTTGCTGAGCGCGAGGGTGCCCGCCGCCCCCTCCGCCACGGCCACGCCGACCGGGAGCCGCTGGATCGCCGTCTCGAACCGGCTGCGCTCCGAGGCGAGCTGCTCGCGCAGCTGGGCCTGCGTCGCGAGCGCCGCCGCGCGCTCGGCCGCCTTCCTGAAGAGCAGCCGGTCCCCCTCGGAGAACTCGGCCACGCGCCGGGAGCTCACGACCGCGACGCCGACGAGGCGGCCCTCCGAGAGCATCGGCACGCCGTAGAGCGCGTGCAGCGCGTCGCTCGGGCGCTCGCTCTGCGCGCCCGACTCGGGCCCCGCCGCGCCGCCCCCGGCGTCGGTGGCGAGCGGATCCGGCGCCGCCGAGCGCAGCGCCACCGGGCGCCGCTCGCGGACCACGCGGCCCACGAACCCCTCGGCCAGCCGGTAGGCGCGCAGGCCCCACAGCGCCTCGTCGACGCCGATGGCCGCGCGGATCCGCAGCACCTCGCCCTCGATCAGCAGCATCACCGCCCAGTCGACCGAGCGCGCCGACTCGATCAGCACCTCGATCAGCCGCCGCAGGAGCCGGTCGATGTGCACGCTGCCCATGCCCTCGGCCGAGACGCGATCGAGCGCCCCGAGCGCGCGCTCCCGGGCCGCGGCGCTCCGCGTGGCCGGATCGATGATCACCTGATCGAGCGCCTCGTGCAGGACGGTCATCTCGAGCCACGACGGCTGCGTGCCGGTCCGCTCCAGGAGCCGGAGCACGCAGCGGCGCAGCACCGAGTACTGGGCCGTCACGTCCTCCAGCTCGAACCCGTCGCGCAGCCTGTCGCGCACGCGGAAGCCGAGCAGCGGCTCGGGGAACTCGGCCGACAGCGACTCGACGCCGGTCCACGAGTCGCGCGCCTCGTCGCTCTGCGGCACCACCGCCGCGGACACGGCCGCGTCGAGGCGCTCGGCGATGCGCTCGAAGACGGAGGGCAGCTCGTCGCGCAGCGCGACGTAGCCCGGGGACTGCTCGCCCGGCGCGCGGCGTCTCTCGGCGCGCTCCCACGCCGCCAGGACCTCCGCGCCGTGGGAGCGGAGGAAGGCGGCGAGCGGCGACTTGGGCAGGTCTCTAGGGGCCATTCACGCGCTGGCCGTAGCCGAGGCCCCCCCAGTCTACGTCAGCCCGCGACGGCGTAGATCCAGAAACGAACCGGAGGGCCTCCGGCCTATCCGGCTCTCGCACGGACGGCGTGACGTCGGTCACGATCGCGCCGTCCGGTCGCTCCGACCGGCGCTCGCCGTGCGCCCTTCCATAAGCGGTTGTTGAAGCGGCGAGCGGCCCTCGCTCGCCCGCCGGCGCGCCGCGCTTCAGGGCGCCCCCGGCGCGGGTCCGCTCGCGTGCGCCCGCCGGCGCGCCAGCGCGAGCGCCCCGGCGGCCGAGAGCGCGAGCCAGATCACGCTCCTGCCGCCGGGCGGCGCGGCGGCGCCGACGCTCGCGGCGCCCGGCGCGCCGATCTTGCACCCGCACCCGGCCGGCTCCTCGGCGGGCGGCGGCGCCGATCCCCCGCTGCCGGTGCCGACGTCGCCGCCGCACTGACGGGAGCCGATGGTGAGCGCCGTCGCGCCCCAGAGGTCGGTGCAGGTCGAGGCCGCGCCGCTCTCCTTCGCGCACTCGATCGGACCGCAGAGCCCATCGCGGTGCAGGAGGGCCTCGAAGCTCTCTCCCTCGTCGACGGAGCGACCGACGGTGAAGCCGTCGGCGAACTCGTCGCCGCAGGCGAAGAGCGCCGCGGCGGTCCAGGTCAGGCATCGCGCGCCGACGTCCGAGATCTTCTCGAACTCGAGCGAGCTCGTGGGCGCGCGCAAGATCCCGTCCTGGGGGCCGCCCACCATCACGCTCGCTCCGTCCGGCGACAGCGCGAAGCCGAGGAGGTCGCCCTGGCTCTCGAAGACCGTGGTGAAGCTCTCGCCACCGTCGTGCGAGACGATCAGCGCGTCGGTCGGATCGCCGTCGAGCCGCACGTAGATCGTCTCGGGGTCGGCGGGATGGATCGCGCCGATGTACGGCAGGCGCATGTCGTCGCTCCCCGGAATGTCGAGCCGCTCCCAGGTCGCGCCGCGGTCGTCGGTCCGCTGCAGGGCCCCTGTGTACTCGGGCGCGCCGAAGCGGCCGCTCACGTAGACGCGCTCGCGGTTCGACGGGGCTGCGTCGACCGTGTGGGCGAGGAAGTCCTCGGGCAGGTCGGCGCCCGCCTTCGTCCAGCGGTCCGCGTTGTCGCTCGTCTCCCAGAGCTGGGTCAGGAACCGCCCTGCCCCGAGCCCCGCGCTGACGACGAGCACGGCCCGCGAGGGGTCCTCGCGATCGGCCGAGAGGTCGATGACGTAGCGGTCCAGCAGCTCGCCCTGGGCGAACGACCAGTCGCAGCCGCCGTTCTTCGACGCGCTGAGCCCGTCGAAGACCCCGGCGAGGATCGTCCCGTCGGCGAGGAAGGCCAGCATCGGGTCCTCGTTCCCGCCGAAGCCGACGACCGGCTCGCAGATCCAGCGCCACGCCGCGCCGCCATCGTGCGTGGAGAGCAGCCCGTAGGTCGCGCGCACCATCAGGCGCGACGGATCGCTCGGGTGGCTCGCGATCAGGCCTGCGGCCGGGAAGCGCCCGTTGGCCGAGGCCGGCGCGGCGAGCGCCGCGAGCGAGAGCAGCGCCGCGGCGGGGAGGGCCAGGCGGCCGCGCCGCGGCGCGCTCGGCCTCCAGCGCGGGTGAGACGTCGCCTTTGCAAGGGGGTGCACGGGGCGGAAGCCTACTGCACCTCGAACGTGAATCCCGCCTCGTCGATGAGGGACGCGGCCAGGACGCGGCATTCCACATCCCAGGCGCCCATCATCGAGAGGGGCACGTTGACCACCTGGTACAGGCCGGGCTCGATCTCCACGCCGTCGTGCCCGGACCCGTGCCCCATGGAGAGCATCCTGGCGTACACGCGGAGCTTGATCCTCTTCACCGGGTTCCCCGAGTCGGTCCAGGTGAGCCGCACGTTGAAGGTGTTCGGGCCCCGCTTGATCGGCTCGGTCGACTGCACGTCGAACTCGATGCGCCCGTTGACGCCGACGTCCAGCCGGTCCCCGGGATCCGGCTCCCGGTCCGAGGATCCGCAGCCCTGGAGCACGAGGAGGGCGAGCGCCGCGAGCGCCGCGCGGCGGGCCCGCGCCCCGCGGGGCTCCCGAGATGACCTGGTGAGCAGCCGATCACGCGGTTCAATCATGTCGTCCCCACACGTAACGGAGGCCTGCCGACAGGGCGGCGAAGGCGCCCTCGCTGCGGCCGATCCCGGAGATCGGCACGTCCACCTGGAGGTTGCCAACGGCGGTCCAGCGCGCGCCGACGTCGTGGGCCAGCACCGCGAGCAGCGCCGTCCGCTCACGCTCTCCGCCCCGCCGCCCGGGGCGGCTGCTGACCACGCGCGGGGATCCCTCGCGCTCGTAGAGGCCGCCCACGCTGAGCGAGGTGCCGGAGGCCCACACGGGCCCCGCCGCGGCGACGACCTGCACGCGGTCCGCGGGCTGCACCTCCTCGCCTCCCGCGGCGTGGTAGGCCGTGCGGACGCTGATCGACGCGGCGAGCAGCGCCTGGACCGAGCCCCACGACTTCTCGAAGACGATCCCCGGCCGGAACTCGGCCACGCCGAGGTCGGTCGTGTCGGCGCCGTTCGCGCCGAGGTCGATCGCGCTGGTGCCGCCCGCGTCCGCGCCGGACGCGCTGGCGCCGGTGGGCTCGAACACGGGGTCCTCGCCGTACCCGGTCGGGAGCGTGACGCCCAGCGTGAACGCGGCGGACGGGATCCACGGGGACATGGCGCCCTCGATCAGCGCGATGCGGCCTGCCGCGCTGACGTCTCCCACGTCGCCGCCGGAGAACGTGCCCTCGAGGCCCGCCCCGATCCAGGTGTGCCGCAGCGGGAGGGAGATGCCGAGCTGGAGGCGCTCTTCGATCCGCACCATCCACCCGACGTCGGCCCTCAGCTCGCGGTGGTAGACGCCCTCGCCGAGGGCGTCGAAGTCCCGCTCCGGCGTCCACGCCCCGAGCTGCTCGGCGAACCGGAGCGAGAAGCTCGCCGCGGCGCGCTCCGAGGGCGCGAGCCACTGGGCGATCCCGTGGCCCGTCCCGCAGCAGGCGGACGCGCGCGCGGCTCCTGGAGACGCCGCGAGCGAGAGGAGGATCGCGGCGCCGGCGAGGGCTCTGGGCAGCACGGGCGCTGCTATAGGCGACGCCGCTCCCCGGTGACATGCGTCATGTTGTCGCGCAGGGAGCCGCCGTATCGCGGTCGGGTTGCCCCTTGCGGCGGGCCCCTCCGGCGCTCCGTCCGGCGGTGTTCAGCTGGCGAGCGTCTGCCGGTAGACCTGGACGTAGCGGCGCGCGGGTCGGTCCCAGCCGAGGTCGAGGCGCATGATGCGGCGCTGGACGGCGGGCCAGCGGGGCGACGTCAGGGCCGCGAGGGCCCGCTGCACGCCGCCGAGCAGCGAGGTGGCGGTCGGCTTGTCGAACAGGAACCCCGTGCCTGTCTCCAGGGCGGCGTCGAGGTCGACGATCGTGTCGACGAGGCCTCCGGTCCTGCACGCCACCGGGGCGGCGCCGTAGCGCTGCGCGTACAGCTGCACGAGGCCGCACGGCTCGAAGCGCGACGGCACGAGCACGAGGTCGGCTGCGGCCATGAGCCGGTGCACGACGGCCTCGCTCACGCCGCCGAGGAACTTCGCCCGCTCGGGCGCCTTGGCCGCGGCGGCGGTGAGCTTCTCCATGAGCTCGGGGTCGCCCTCGCCGGCCACGACGACGCTGACGTCGCCCTTCAGGATCTTCGGCATGGCGTTCGCGAGCAGGTCGCTGCCCTTCTGCGCGACCACCCTGCCGATGGACACGAGCAGCGGGCGGTCCGGCCGGATCTCGAGCCCGATCTCCTGGAGGAGCGCGCTCTTGCAGCGGCCCTTGTTGCTCACGTCCTCGGCGTCGTAGCGCGCGATGATGGCCGGGTCGGTCATCGGGTTCCAGACGGCGTAGTCGATGCCGTTCACGATGCCGGTCAGCTGGTTCGTCCGGGTGCGGAGCACGCCGTCGAGCCGCTCGCCCTGCTTGGGCGTGAGGATCTCGTTCGCGTAGGTGGTCGAGACGGTGGTGAGCGCGTCCGCGGCCAGGATGCCGCCCTTCAGGAAGTTGAGCTGGCCGTAGAACTCGAGCCGGTCTGGCCGGAAGTGGTCGCTGTCGAGCCCCAGGTACGGGAGCGTGTCCTTCGGGAAGAGGCCCTGGTGGGCCACGTTGTGGAGGGTCAGCACGCTCCGGCCGGGCATGGGCGGCTGCTGGTGCCGGAGCAGGTACGCCACCATCGCGGTGGGCCAGTCGTGGGCGTGCACGATGTCGAACGGCGAGCCGGTCCGTGCCCGCTGGCGGACGAGCTCCACGACGGCGCGGGAGAACAGCGAGAACCGGCGCGCGTTGTCCTCGTAGTCCCGCCCCTCCTCGCCGTAGATGCCGGGCCGATCGTGGAAGCCGGGCACGTCGAGGACGATGAGCTCCACGCCCGTGCTGAGCCGCCCGTCCAGGAGCGTCACCTGGATGGGCCCGCCCGGCGACACCTGCGGGTCGACCTCGAGCGGCATCGGGGTGAGGCGGCGCGCCATCATCAGCCCGCTCGAATCGAGGGCCCGGTAGCGCGGCAGCGCGATCGTCACCTTGTGGCCGAGCAGCCGGAGCGCCTTCGAGAGCGACGACACGACGTCAGCCAGCCCGCCGACCTTGACGATGGGCGCGATCTCGGAAGCAGCGAAGAGGATGTCCATGCGGGCGCGGTGTGTAGCACGAACCGGTGGACGTACGGGGCGCCTTCCGCACACCCGGGCGGGGGGTTGGGAGCGAAGAACGCGAGGCGGCCAGGACGCCGTGCCCTCCGCCTCCGGCTCCTCGTCGAGCGCCTCGACCGTCTCCACGGCGGCCCGAGCCGTGTCAGCCCGCGACAGGAGCCGCGGCGAGCGCCCCTGGCCGCGCATGGCGGAGACACGCCGAGCCGCTCTGTGTATCTTTACCTCATGAGCAGCACACTTATCTTTCCCAGGCTCTCTTGGTACCTCGCCCTCCTCGCCACCGGCATCGCCGTGAGCTGCGGTGGCAACAACGACGGCGATCCACCGCCCCAGGGCTCCGGCTCCAGCTCCGTCAGCGGCAGCGGCAGCGGCGGCGCGGCCGGCGGCGTCGGCTCCACGGGCGGCGGCGAGGAGCCGATCTTCGTCGGCAGCGGCGGCGGCCTGATCAGCACCAGCGGAAGCGGCGGCGCCGGCGCCTGCCAGCAGCTCGACATCACCTTCGAGCCGCAGACGCCGACCGTGATGATCGTCGTCGATCGCTCCGGCAGCATGTATGACAGCGGCTACTGGGCTCCGCTGCAGACGGCCGTGCTCAACGTCGTCGAGAGCCTGCAGGCGAACGTGCGCTTCGGCTTCCTCACGTTCACGGGGGTCGCTCCGGCGCAGTGCCCGCTGCTCACCGGGACCGACGTCATCGCCCTCAACAGCCACGCCGACATCGCGGCCGCCTACGAGGAGGCCTCCGTGAGGCCGGCTCAGAAGCTCGAGACGCCCACCGGCATGACGTTCAACGAGACGGTCATCCCCGATCTCGTCGCCTTCGGAGAGCCCGGCCCCAAGTACATCCTCTTCGTCACCGACGGCGAGCCCGATCGCTGCGACGACGGGCCCTCCGTGTGCGCGCGCGACGACGTGGTAGGCGCGGTGCAGTCCGCGTACACGCAGGGCATCGGGACGTTCGTCTTCGGCCTCGGCGACGGCGACTTCGCGGAGCACCTCCAGGATCTGGCGAACGCCGGCGTCGGCCAGCCGGTCCGGCGACCCCAGAACACCCAGCAGGACTGCTTCACCGGCGCGGGCACGTACGCCGACGCCGGCGGCTCGGCGATGTACTACACGCCGGACCCGACCAACGCGACCGCCCTCGAGAACGAGCTCAACGCGGCCATCTCCGGCGCCAAGAGCTGCACGTTCGACCTCCAGGGCTCGATCGCGGTCGATCTCGATCACGCGTCGGAAGGCCAGGTGCTCATCGACGGCACGCCCGTGCCCTACGACGCGCAGAACGGCTGGACCATGGAGAGCCCGACCCAGCTCGTCCTCGCCGGCGACGCCTGCGCGCAGCTCAAGAGCGCGACGCAGGGCATCTCGTTCGACTTCCCCTGCGAGATCATCGACCCCCTGTGAGCGGCGGGCCGGCGCGCCTCGACGCGGCGCCCGCGGGCGGCTTCCTTTTCCGCGCACCCGGCCGGCGCCTTTGCTAAAGCCCCACGGCAACCTCGACCCATGACCAGGATCAGCGCGCGGGAGCTCTCCGGCACGAGCGGCCCCTTCGGCCGCGGCACACAGGTGGTGCGGCCGGAGGAGGTGCCGGAAGGGTCGGTCGTCACCGTGCTCCGCGTGCCGCCCGAGTCGGCGGGCATGCGGCTCGACCGGTTCGTGCAGTCGCAGCTCAAGCGGACGAGCCGCACGCGCGCCGCCGAGATCGTCTCCCGCGGCGCCTACTCGCCCGAGGCGCGGCGCCTGCGCGGCAGCGATCGCGTCCGGCCGGAGCAGTGCATCCTCCTCTGGCGCGCGCCGTGGGACGAGCAGGCGCCCGACACGGCGATCCCGGTGCTCCACGAGGACGAAGCGCTGCTCGCCGTCAACAAGCCGCCGGGCCTGCCCGTGCACCCCACGGCCCGGTACCACAAGAGCACCGTCATCAAGATGATGGAGGCCGCGCGCCCCGGCGAGCGGCTGTTCCTGGCGCACCGGATCGACAGGGAGACGAGCGGCGTGCTCCTCCTCTGCCGAACGCCCGAGGCCGATCGGAGGGTGAAGGCGCAGTTCGAGGAGCGCACCGGCGTCCTCAAGCGCTACGTCGCGATCACCTGGGGCTGGCCCGAGCACGACGCCTTCCGGGTCGAGCTGCCGCTCGAGCTCGACACCGCGAGCCGCTACAAGGTGAAGATGCGGGTGGCAACGCCGGGCCGCGGCCTCTCGTCGGCCACGGCGTGCGAGGTGCTGGGCCGCCGCGCCGACCCCCTCACCGGCCGGCGCTACGCGCTGATCCGCTGCACGCTCGAGACCGGCCGGCAGCACCAGATCCGGGTCCACCTCGCGACGAGCGGCCTGCCGCTCGTGGGCGACAAGCTCTACGGGCCGGACGAGGGCATGTTCGCGCGCGGCGCCGACGGCGAGCTCACCGACGAGGACCGCCGCGCGCTCGAGCTCGACCGCCACGCCCTCCACGCCGCGCTCCTGGAGCTCACGCATCCGGCGACAGGCGGACGCGTGCGCATCGAGGCGCCGCTCTCGGACGATCTGCGCATCTTCTGGGACGCGCTCGACGCCTGATCCGCGCCCGAGGACGGGGCCGCCGCGGGGGGTGGCCTGATTTGCCCCGGAGAGATCCCCATGAAGGCGGGAAGACCGGAAGATCATTGATCTTTTCTCCCCGCCTTCCCGCCTTCATGCTCACATCCGGCCACCACCCCCGCGCGCGGCGCCCCTGCCGCGGCGGCCCCGCCGTCGGCGCGCGCGAGGGGCCGCGGATCTTGTACCGTCGCGCCGACTTACGTACGATGACCAGGATGACGCGTGCGCGAGACGACCTCGAGGCGCTGCGGGATCCAGCGCTTCGGTCCACACCGCTCGAGGCCGAGAGCACCGCCCAGCGCACGGCAGCCGGGCCGGTGGAGCCCGGTCCGGAAGAGACACAACAGGCCGCCGAAGCGCCCTCTCCAGGGGAGCTCCCCGGCGCGGACGGCGAGCGACCCGACGCGGACGGGCCGCAGCAGGCGAGCTCGGAGCGGTCGGAGCCGGCCTCTTCCGCCGGCGTCGCGCCGTCCGAGGCCGACCCGCGCCCCCGGGGCGACGAGAGCCTGGATCGCGAGCGCTACGAGCGGTACGCGATGCCCGCGAGCGACCTCCCCGCGGCCCACGTGCAGGCCTTCCGCGGGGACGCGGGCGGGGTGCTCGCGATCGTCCGGCGCGCCGTGCAGTCCGTGACGCGCGATCCGGCGCGCCACCGGCGCCGGCTGCCGAAGTCCCGCTTCGACGCGATCCGCAGCCTGCCGGAGCTCGCGATGGCGCTCGACCATGCGGTGGCGCGCATGCAACCCGAGAGCGCGCCGCCGCCCGAGGTGGCCGAGCGGCTCGACGCGCTCTACGAGGCGCTGCGCCCGACGCTCGCCGCGGCCGAGGTGTGCTTCCCGCGCGGGATCGTCCCGGAGACCTACGGCATCGTCCGGCGCGCGCTCGTCGCCGGAGATCCCGCGAGCGCGGCGGCCAGCATCACCAACCTCATCCTGGACCGGTGGAACCACGTGCAAGGCCGGATCTCCCTCACCAGGGACGAGGTGACCCGGGTGAACAGCACCGCGAAGTGGCTGCTCAGCAACACCCGCCCGACCGAGCGGCTCGACTCGCGCGACATCCGCGATCGGCTGTGGTCGCTCCTGCGCGAGCGCTACGAGCAGCTCCGCGTCATCGCCCAGGAGGTCTCCGGCGACGACTCGCGAGACTACGCCCCCGAGCGACTCGCGGCCGACTAGCCCCGCGCGGCGCGGTGTACCGCCGCGCGCGCGTGCTCTAGCCTGCCGCTGTGCAGGAGATCCGCAAGACGGTCTGTAACCGCGACTGCCCCGACGCTTGCAGCATCGTGGCCACCGTGAAGGACGGCCGCGTCGTGCGCCTCGGCGGCGACCCGGACCACCCGGTCACGAGGGGCTTCCTCTGCTACCGGACGTCGCGCTTCCTGGAGACCCAGGACTCACCCGAGCGCCTGACGACGCCGCTGCTCCGCAAGGGCGGCGAGCTCGTCCCGGTCTCCTGGGAAGAAGCGCTCGACGCCGCGGCCGAGCGGCTGCTCGCGATCCGGCGCGAGTCGGGCCCGGCCGCGATCTTCCACTACCGGAGCGGCGGCTCGCTCGGGATGCTCACGGGGATCACCGACGCCTTCTTCGCGCGGTTCGGGCCGGTCACGGTCAAGCGCGGCGACATCTGCTCCGGCGCGGGCGACGCCGCGCAGCTCGCCGATTTCGGCGAGGAGGACAGCCACGACCTCGCCGACCTGAAGAACGCCCGGCAGATCCTCCTCTGGGGCAAGAACGTCTTCACGTCGAGCCCGCACACCCTGCCGGTGCTGCGCGAGGCGAGGGCGCGCGGCGCGGAGCTCGTGCTCGTCGATCCGGTGCACCACAGGACGGCCTCCCTGTGCGCGGCGTTCTACCAGCCGCGCCCGGGCGGCGACTTCGCGCTCGCCATGGCCGTCGCCCGCGTGCTCTTCGACGAGGGGTGGACCGATCCGCGCGCCGCGGACTACTGCGATCACCTCGACGCCTTCCGCGCGCTCGCGCGGGGCCGCTCCGTCGCGGCGTGGTGCGGCGAGGCCGACGTGCCCGAGAGCGCCGCCCTGGATCTCGCGCGCCGCCTCGCCGACAGGCCCGCGGCGATCCTCGTGGGCTGGGGCATGGGCCGGCGCACCACGGGCGGGGCGATCGTGCGCGCGCTCGACGCGCTCTCGGCGGTGAGCGGGAACCTCGGCATCCCCGGCGGCGGCGTCTCGTTTTACTTCAAGCGGCGCGGCGCGTTCGATCTCTCGCCGTTCGGGGGCGATCGCCCCGCGCCCCGCACCGTCTGCGAGCCGCTGTTCGGGCAGGAGGTGCTCCGGATGAGCGACCCGCCGATCCGCGCCGTCTGGGTGACCGCCGGCAACCCGGTCGCGATGCTGCCCGCGTCGGACGCCGTCGCGGAGGCGCTCGCGACGCGCGAGTTCGTCGTCGTCGTCGACTCCTTCCTCACGGACACGGCGCGGCTCGCCCACCTGGTGCTGCCCACGACGACGCTGCTCGAGGCGGACGACGTGCTCGGCGCCTACGGCCACCATTACCTCGGCGTCGCCACGCCCGTGGTCCCGCCCCCGGACGGGGTGAAGAGCGATCTCGAGATCATGCAGGCGCTCGCGCCGCGCGTGGGCCTCGGCGGCGCGCTCGACGGCAGCGCCCGCGACTGGAAGCGGCGGGTCGTCGAGCCCAGGCTCGCGCCGTTCGGCATCACCCTCGAGGCGCTGGAGCGCGCGCCGGTGCGCAATCCGCTGGCGCCGAAGGTGCTGTTCGAGGACCGCAAGTTCCCGACCCCGACCGGGCGGGTCAACCTCATCACCGAGGAGCCGGAGGAGCGCGCGGATCCCGACGAGCGCGAGCTCCCGCTGCTCCTCATGGCGCTGTCCACCGAGAAGGCCCAGTCGTCGCAGTGGGCCAGGCCCCAGCGAGGCCCGGCCGTCGTGACGGTCCACCCCGACGCGGCGAGCGGCGTGGCCGACGGCGGCCTCTGCCGGATCGTGTCGCGCGTCGGCGCGATGACGGTGCAGCTCCGCCACGATCCCGCGCAGCGCCGCGACGTCGCGCTCATCCCGAAGGGCGGCCACCTCCGCGACGGCCGCTGCGCCAACGCGCTGATCCGCGCCCGCACCACGGACATCGGCGAGGGCGGCGCGCTCTACGAGGAGCGGGTGCGTATCGAGCCGGACGAGGGCGGCACCTGACCGGCGGCGCGCCGCGGCTCAGTCCTCCTGCGCAGGCGCCCGCATCGGCTCTCTCGGCGTGGTGCGCTCGGGGGGAGCCGCGGCCGAGCCCTCCACGGCGTCGCCGATCTCGCGCGCCACGCCCTCGACGGTGCGCAGGCTGATCCGCCCGGCGAGCACCAGGGTGGCGCCGATCTCGCGGCAGTCGATCGGATCCAGCCGGATGGGGGACGCGAACGCGTTGACCGCCGCCATCTGCCCCGCCGCGTAGTCGAAGCGCGCGCCGAACACGAGATCGCCGTACTGCGTATAGGAGACCATGCCGAGCCCCGCGTGCACGCCGCTCATCCGCTCCAGGAAGAGCTTCGACTCGGCGGTCGTGGGGCCCCGCAGGCTCGACAGCGCGTTGAAATCGGTGACCACGCCGCCCACCACGCTGAGGTCGCGCGTGACGAACACCTCGGCGCCGAGCCCCACGTTGACGATGGGCGCCGCCTCCTCGACGATGTCGAGCCGGCTCTGCCTCCGGCTCGTCACCGCGCCCCTCTCGATCGCGATCTCCTCCCGATCGGCGGTGATCCGCGCGAGCTCGCGCTGGCCCAGGTAGAAGAAGCCGTCGAGCTCCAGCCGCAGCCGGCTCCACTCCGCGCTCGCGCCCACCGCCACGCGCGCCGGCGAGGGAGCCACGAACTCCCCTTCACCTGCCCAGGTGCGGACCGACGCTGTCCCGGTGGCGAGCGTGTCGTGATAGCTCGCGTCCAGCGCGTCGAAGAGATGCACGCTGGGCGTCCGCACGCTGATCCCGGCAGAGAACACCGAGGTCAGCCGGTACGTCACCCCGAGGTGCGCGAGCACGTCCCAGGAGTCTCCGGAGAGCGCGGCCTGGTACGTCGCGCTGCTCGCCGAGCCCGTGCTTGTGTCCTCCACGACGCTGGCGACGCCGAGCGAGCTCGTGTAGCGGGTGCGCACGACCGGGAGCGAGGCGCCGATGGCGAGGCGATCGGTGACGCGGTAGCTCCACGACGGACCGGCGCTGAAGCGACCCCATGCGTAGCGGAGCGTCTGCGCCTGGCTCACGCGGCGCGGGCCGGATTCCCCCGAGAACCGCAGCGCGTCGAACCCGAACTCGTTCTCCTCGGTCTTCCCGAGGCAAGCGGCGATGGTCTGGCGGCCGACCCGCGCTCGCCGCGAATCCGCGTCGCCCGCGCCGCGCTGCCAGTCGAAGAAATAGCACATCGCATCAGGGAGGGAGTCCAGGCCGTGATCGCTCACCGTCGTGTGATCGAGCCGGAGGTCGCCGTACAGGGCGGAGTCGACCGGACCTGGCTGATGCCACGCCTCCAGCGTGCGATGCGCGTAGCGAAAGAACGTCGACGAGAACGCGATGTTCCGGTCCTCGATGCGGATGATGGTGGCCGGGTTCAGGAAGGGCGCGGCGCCGTCGACGCCCAGCACGACCCCTGTGCCTCCGAGGAGCGCCGAGCGCCCGCCGAGGAGCGCGGACTCGTACCGTCCTTGCGCATGCGCCGCGGCTCCGTCGAGCATCCCGAGGAGCGCGCCGGCGATGCCGGCCAGCGCCCCGCGCGCTCCGCCGCGGAGAACGCGGGCGTGCGGGCTCGGCGGCGTGTCCGGCGCCAGCATGGCTCGTGGCGCCGTGACCGCGGCGGCAGCGATGCCCCGCTGTGGCAGGACGCGACGTGCGTGCGCCGCGAGACGTGCGCGCGCCGGGACGTCCCTGGGCGCCACGGCGCGCATCCTCTTCGCCCTTCCCTCGCCTCCGGGGCTGCGCGCGGCTTGCGGCGGAGCCGTGTCTGGAGCCCAGGCGGGCGCACCGGCGCTCGGCACTAGCGGCGCGCCGCCAGCGCGCCCAGGCCGAAGGCGATGGCGTCCTCGACGGCGGCTGCGACCGGTGCGGGAATGCGCGTCCTGCGGTCCAGCCACACGCGGGCGCGATTCCCGACGAGCGCGCCGATGGCGGCCGCCGTTGCCCCGACCACGGCGCCTGCGAACCGCATGTTCCTCTCGGGGCTTTGCGTGCCGACGGCGGCGCCCAGGAGCGCCCCGATCAGGAGCCGCGCGCCGAGCGGACCTCTTGCGAGTCGGCTCGGCGCGGAGGGCAGCTTGTCCATCAACAGCTCTCCGCCTGCGAGCACGTTGAGCGCGCGCTGGGCTCCGGGCGAGCGAAGCGTGCGCCAGAAGCTCCCGCGTTGCCCGTCGAACGCGCCGCGCCGCGCGCTGGCCGCGAGGAGCCTCACGCCCAGCATGGAACGCATTCCTGTCACCATCCCGAGCCCAGCTGCCTGCCCCAGGAGAAGAATCTCCGAGTGGCGCGACTGCCGGGCGCTTCCCACAGCCCTTACCGTCTCCATGGCGATCCCAGAAGCAACGCATATGCCCTGGTGGGTCTGGGGCGTGCGAAGTACACTTGCGAGGGACAGCTCACCCGCCTGCGAACCGGTCCGTCATCCCTGTGACACCCATCACCACGCTGAGGACTGTCGACCTCGAGGGGGATCGGCTGAAGCGCCTGAACGCGCTCGGCCACTTCCTGGACAATGCGATCCGCATCCCCGGCGTCGGCTATCGGGTCGGTTACGACGCGCTGATCGGGTTGGTCCCGGGGGTCGGAGATCTCATCGGCTTCGGTCTCTCGATGTACATCGTGCTTTCGGCGGCGCGTTATCGTCTCCCCGTCTCGACGGTGCTTCGGATGATGCTCAACGTGGGTCTCGAGACGTTGTTCGGCACGGTGCCTTTGCTGGGCGACCTGTTCGACGCCGCCTACAAGGCGAACGCGCGCAACCTCGACCTCCTGCAAGCGCACCTTGCAGCGCGCGCGCAGCTCGGCGCCCGCCCCTCTGATCGAGGCTTCTACGCCGGCCTGGCCGTAGCGATCGGCTGCCTCCTGGCCCTGGCCGCCCTCCTACTTTTCTCCCTGACCAGAGCGCTACAAGCCCTCCTACCCCCCTAAACCCCCGCCCCCGGTCCCCCCGTCCCCCCCGTCCCCCCGGTCCCCCGAGCTGCCCGAGCGGCGCGCGCCCGCACAGGAGACGGGCCCAGATCGGCGTTTTCGGCGCGGAGGCGTACTCCAGTACGCCGAGCACCGAAAACGTCGAGATGGGCCCGTATCCGAAGCGGGCGCGTGCCGCTCAGTTGCGGGAGGAGGTGAAGAGGCGGAGGACGTACCAGAACAGCAGGGCGACGGAGGCGAAGAGCTCGAGCGCGGCGCCGACGTACCGGTCCTCGGGGAAGTGGTGCAGGATGTTCGACGTGTCGTAGAGGATGGCGGCGCCGGCGAAGGCGACCATCGCGACGCTGAAGAACGTGCCGAGCTGGAAGCCGAACAGCAGCCCGGCCCCGATGAGGACGAGCGCGCAGATGCCGCCCCAGCGCAGGAGACCGCCCAGGAAGGAGAAGTCCTTGCGGGTCACGAACGCGATCGCGGTGAGCCCGGCGAAGCCCGCCATCGTGGCGAGCGCGGCGCTCTGGATCGCGCCGGGCGCGACCATGTCCGCGATGTAGAGGAGCGGCACGAAGAGGATCGCCTGGGCGACCACGTAGCCGCCGAGCGCGGCGTACTGCACCGGCTTCGACATCGACGTGTGCGCCGCGCGGCTGGCGAGCCAGCTCACGAGCATGAAGGCTCCGAGCACCACCAGCCAGCTCGTGCCCATCATCGCCCTGGCGATGACCGAGGCGACGCCGGTCTTGAACAGCGCGACCTCGATCGCCGCGAAGAGCACGATCGCCCCGAACAGGTGATTGTACGTTCGCACGAGGAAGCGCTCGCGCGAATCCGCGGCGGCACGGAGAGCCGAAGAACGGGTCCCGTATCCTGCGAAGTTCTGGTCCATGTTCCCTCTCTGGGTAGGCCTCGATTTTCGGCTCGTGGCTCCCCGATTCCTGATCCCGACCCTAGCACGCGACAACCCCGCGGCGCTGCTGCCGGGCGAGGTCATGCCGCGCGAGGCCGCGCCGCCGTCGCCTCGTCGAGGTCTCCCTGGAAAGTCGACCTAGATCCCCTTGGGGATCTTGTCGAGGTCCACCTGGGAGAGCGCATGCCGGATCAGCGCGCTTCGGTTGGCCTTCGTCATGCCGCGCGCCTTGAGGGCGCTGACCATCTCATCCAGCCTCTCGAGATCCCCGGTGTACATCGAGATACAGATGACCTTGTAGTGCTGCGGTCTCTCGGGCGGCGGCGCAGCACCTGGCTCGGATGCGGCGCCGGTCGCCCGGGTCTTCGCGCGCGAACGCGGCGCTTCCGTGGGTGTATAGAACGCCCCGGACAGAACACCTTCCACCTCGTCGCGATCGAGCAGCGCCCGCGCGGCGCCCCCGAGATCGCCTTCGCTCTTCATTGCGTCCTCCAGCTCTCTGCCCGGTCGGGGCTCCGCGAGTGCGGGCCCTTCATCCATCGAGACCCGCTGCCGCGGGTCCCTTCATCCAGCGAGACCCGCTGCCGCGGGTCCCTTCATGCGCCGGCCGCCGCAGCGCCCGGCCGCTCTGCCGCCGCGTCCGCCCGGTCGGTGCCCCGCGATCCCGGCTCGTGCGCCGCCCCTGCCTCCGAGCCGGCCGCGCCCCGCTCGCGACTCTCGATGATGCGATCGACCACCGCCAGATAATCGTCGGCCGCCGGGGTCCCCGGCGCATACTCGAAGATCGTCTGCCCCTGCGCGGGCGCCTCCTTGACCTTGATCGCCTGCCGGATCGGCGCGAGGCAACGCTCCCCGAAGTGCTGCTTCATCGTGCTGACCGCCTCACGCGCGATCCTCGCGCGGCCGTCGAAGAAGGTCGGCAGCACGCCCCAGATCTGCACCGGATGGTGCAGCAGCGCGTTCACGTTCTTCACCGTCTTGATCACCTGCCGGACGCCGACCAGCGACAGGTAATCGCACGCGACCGGGACGAGCACGCTGTCGGCGAACACAAGCGCGTTCTGGTTCATCAACGACAGGCTCGGCGAGCAGTCGAGCACCACGTAGTCGTAGTCGGCCGCAGCCGCGGAGAGGCGATCCGAGAGCACGCGGTCCCGGTTCTGGCGCCCGGCCAGGTAGAGCTCGGCCGCGGCCAGGGTCTCGTTGGAGGGGAGGAGATCCAGGTTCGGCCGCACCGCCCTCGTCGCGTCCGCGACCCGGAGCCCCATCACGAGCACGTGATAGAGCGAGCGCTCCGCGCCCGCGCCGAGCGAGACGGAGACGTTCCCCTGCGCGTCGGTGTCGACGAGGAGCACCCGCTTGTCTCGCGCCGCGAGCCCGGCCGCCACGCTCACGGCCGTCGTCGTCTTGCCCGTGCCGCCCTTGTGGTTGAACACGGCCAGATACCGGGGCACCCCGGCCGGGCGCTGCGGCGCCCGCTTCGCGCTCCCCGCCGGCGACACGGGCACCGCGACCGCCCCCTGCTGCCCCCTGGGCTCCGCCGGGCGCGCAGCCGGCGCGCCCGGCGCAACGGCCGACGCCGCTGCCTGCGCGCCAGCCCGCGCCGAAAGCTCCGGGGACGCCGGCTCAGCGGCCTCCGCGACGGCGCGGGAGCCGCTCCCCGACAACGGAGCTTCGCGGCGGGTCGGCGGCAGCCCCTCGGCCGGCGCCGCGGCCGCCGCCGCGATGTCTCCGAGCCGCACCCCCTTCGCCTCGCGGACCAGCTGCGCCCGGCACCCCAGCGAGCACGCGTAGTGCCGCCGCCCGGCGACGTAGAGCACCTGCGACACGAGATCCGGGGGAAAGCGCTTCGCGCACGCGTCGCACGTGGCGAGCGAGGCGCCGCTCTCCCCGCCGAGCTGGCTCTTCTCCAGGCATTTTTGCGAGCAGAAGAAGGAGAAGCCGCCGTCCTTCTCCTCCATCTGGTACCGGAACTGGACCTCGAATCCGGTCCCGCACACGCTGCACGTCTCGCTGATTCCGCCCACAGCTCGCTCCTTCGCGCCGCGCACAGCGCTTTGCCCAGGCGCAGCGTTGACCATCATCACAGTCAAGCAACAAAGGTCAACTTTTCTGCGAACGCGGCGCACCCTTCCAGCGCAGGAAAGATCGCGCATCCCGGGACGGGGCCGGGACGAGGGCTGGCCAGCTGGGGCGGGGGCGGGCCGGCTCAGTGACGGAAGTGCCGGACCCCGGTGAACACCATCGCAACCCCCGCCGCGTCCGCCGCGGCGATGACCTCCGGGTCCCTCACGCTGCCTCCCGGCTGCGCGACCGCCGTGATCCCGTGCTCGGCGGCGAGCGCCAGGCCGTCCGGGAACGGGAAGTAAGCGTCCGACGCGAGGACGCTCCCGCGAGCCCGCTCGCCCGCCTTGCTGCAGGCGATGCGCACGCTCTCGACCCGCGACATCTGTCCGGCGCCGACCCCGACCGTGCTCCCGGGCACCGTGAGCACAATCGCGTTGGATTTCACGTGCTTGCAAACGCGCCAGCCGAGATCGAGCGCGTCGATCTCCTGCGCCGTGGGCGCCCGCTTCGTCACGACCTTGCCGCCGCGCACCTCGCCCCCCGCGGTCGCGTCCCGATCCTGGACCACGAGGCCCCCGCCGACGCGCTTGAACGTCAACTCCCGGTGATCCGCGGGCAGGAGCGCGCCGGTCGCGAGCACCCGGAGGTTCTTCTTCGTCCGGAGCACCTCCAGCGCCTCGGGGGCGTAGGCAGGCGCGATCACGCACTCCAGGAACGTCTCGATAAGCACCTCCGCCGCCGCCCGGTCGACCTCGCGGTTCAGCGCCACGATCCCGCCAAAGGCGCTCACCGGGTCCGCCTCGCGCGCCGTCCGGTAGGCGGCCGCGAGATCGCTGCCGATCGCGACGCCGCACGGGTTCGTGTGCTTCACGACGACCGCGGCGGGCTGGGTGAGCTCGCGCACCGCCTCGAACGCCGCGTCCACGTCGACGAGGTTGTTGAACGAGAGCTCCTTGCCGCCCGCACCCAGCGACTCGGCCAGCGCGAGCGACCCCACGGCCGCGCCGCGCTCGCGGTAGAAGGCGCCCGACTGGTGCGGGTTCTCGCCGTACCGGAGCGGATAGGCCCGCTCGAGGGCGAGCGTCAGGAAGCGCGGGTAGGCCTCGCGCTCGTCGGCGCTCGGCTCGCCCTCCTCCGGCAGCGACGACAGGTAGCCGGACACCATCCCGTCGTAAGCCGCCGTGTGGGCGAACGCCTTCGTGGCCAGCCGGCGGCGCGTGGAGCTCGACACCTCACCCGCCCTGTCGATCTCGGCGAGCACCGCGTCGTAGTCGGCCGGATCGACCACCACCGCCACGCGCGCGTGGTTCTTGGCCGCGCTCCGCACCATCGACGGCCCGCCGATATCGATGTTCTCGATGATCTCGGGGTGCGTGACCCCCGGCTTCCGGACCGTCGCCTCGAACGGATAGAGATTGCACACGACGAGATCGATCGGCTGGCCCCCGAGCCGCGCGAGGTCGTCCTCGTCGATCGCGCCGCGCATCAGGATGCCGCCGTGCACCCGGGGATGGAGCGTCTTCACCCGCCCATCCATCACCTCGGGCGAGCCGGTATAGGCCTCCACGCCGACGACCGGCACGTTGGCGTCCTGGAGCGCCCGCTGCGTCCCCCCGGTCGAGAGGATCTCCACGCCCTTTTCCGCGAGCCGCCGGGCCAGCGGGAGCAGGCCCGTCTTGTCGGATACCGAGATCAATGCGCGTCGAATCATCGCGACGCCAGCTAGTGCGTCTCGACGCGCGCCGCCAGCCTATCCGTCCGTCGCCGCGCTCACGCGCCGGGCGGGGCAGCCGGCGTCGGCTCGCCGGCCGCGGCCGGCGGCGCCTTGACCGGCGCGGCCTCGGTCACGAGCTCGCCGTCCCGGTACTCCAGGACGCCCTTGGGCGGCCCGAAGATCGCGTAGGCGTCGGGCAGGACGAGCGCCTCGCGGAGCACGTCGTCCACGTGCTCCACGAGCACGAGCCGCAGCGACTTCAGCACACGCCGGGGCACGTCCCGCAGATCCTTCCGGTTCTCCTTCGGCAGGATCACGGTCGTGATGCCGCCGCGATGGGCGGCGAGCAGCTTCTCCTTGAGCCCGCCGATCGGCATCACCCGGCCGCGCAGGGTGATCTCGCCCGTCATCGCGAGATCCCGCCGGACGGGCACCTTCATCAGCGCGCTCACGAGCGCGGTCACCATGGTGACGCCGGCGCTGGGCCCGTCCTTCCGGACGAAATCGGGGAAGTGAATGTGGACGTCGACCTTCTGATAGACGTCCGCCTCGAGCCCGAGGCGATCGAGGCGCGAGCGCACGTAGCTCATCGCCGCGTGCCCGCTCTCCTCCATCCCCTTCTCGAGCAGCCCGGTGATGACGAGCTTGCCCTTGCCCGGGACCACCGTCGCCTCGGCCGGGAGCAGATCGCCTCCGACGTTGGTCACGGCCAGGCCGTTCACGAGGCCGACCTCGTCGCGCTCCTCGCGCCTGCCGAGCCGGAACTTCGGCACGCCGAGGTACTTCGGGATGCTCTTCGCGACGACCTCGATCGGCTTCTCCTTGCCGTCCGACACGACCTTCCGGGCCACCTTGCGGCACACGCTCGCGATCTCGCGCTCCAGCGAGCGCACGCCGCTCTCCTTCGTGTAGTGGTGGATGATCGTCCGGAGCGCCCCCTCGGTGAAGTCGAGCGACACGTCCTCGAGGCCGCACTCCTTCCGCTGCCGGGGCACGAGGTACTTCACCGCGATGTTCAGCTTCTCGAACTCCGTGTAACCCGAGAGCTGGATGACCTCCATGCGGTCCTGGAGAGGCACCGGGATGCCGGACAGCGTGTTCGCCGTCGTGATGAACATCACGTCGGAGAGGTCGTAATCGAGATCCAGGTAGTGATCGTTGAAGGTGTGGTTCTGCTCCGGATCGAGCACCTCGAGCAGCGCCGCCGCCGGATCCCCGCGGAAGTCGGTCGACATCTTGTCGACCTCGTCGAGCAGGAAAACGGGGTTGTTCGTCCCGACCTTCTTGAGCGACTGGATCAGCTTGCCAGGCAGCGCGCCGATGTACGTCCGCCGGTGGCCGCGGATCTCCGCCTCGTCGCGCACGCCGCCGAGCGACAGCCGCACGAACTTGCGCCCCGTCGCGCGCGCGATCGACTTCGCCAGGCTCGTCTTGCCGACGCCGGGCGGGCCCACGAAGCAGAGCACCGGCCCCTTGAGCTTCTTCGTCAGCGCCTGGACCGCGAGGTACTCGAGGATCCGCTCCTTGATCTTCTTCAGGCCGTAATGGTCCTCATCGAGGATCCGCTCGGCCTCGACGAGGTCATAACGCTCCTCGCTCTTGTCGTACCAGGGGAGCTCCAGGATCCAGTCGATGTAGTTGCGCACCACGGTCGCCTCGGCGCTCGTGGGGTGCATCATCTTGAGCTTCTTGAGCTCCTTCTTGACCTTGGCGGCGGCCTCCTTGCTCATCCGCTTGGTCTTGAGGGCCTCCTCGATCTCCTGGATCTCGTTCTTGAACTCGTCGCGCTCGCCGCCGCCCAGCTCCTTCTGGATGGCCTGCATCTGCTCGTTGAGGTAGTATTCCTTCTGCGTCTTCTCCATCTGCTTCTTGACGCGACTCCGGATCTTCTTCTCCACCTGGAGAATCTCGATCTCGGACTGCATCAGCTCGATGAGACGCTCGAGCCGCTTCTGCGGCTCCTCCATCTCGAGCAGCGCTTGCCGGTCCGTCAGCTTGATGGTCGGCAGGTTGGCGATGATGGTGTCGGCGAGCCTCGAGGCCTCGTCGATCGCCTGCACCGCCATCAGGACCTCGGGCTGGATCTTCTTGTTGAGCTTGACGTACATCTCGAACGTCGACTGGACCGAGCGCATCAGCGCCTCGACCTCGACGCTCGCCACCGAGCTCTCGACGATCTCGTCGTACTCGATCAGGAAGTACGCATCGCTCTGGACGTAACGACGGATGCGCGCCCGGCGCTTGCCCTCGATGAGGACCTTGACGGTCCCGTCCGGCAGGCGGAGCAGCTGCATGATGGCGCCGACCGAGCCGACGCCGAAGATGTCGTCCGGCGTCGGGTCGTTCGTCTTCGCGTTCCGCTGCGCGGCCAGGAAGATCTCCTTGCCGCGGTTCATCGCCTCGTCGAGCGCGGCGATGCTGCGCTCGCGCCCGACGAACAGCTGTGAGACCATGTGTGGAAAGACGATGATGTCGCGTAGCGGGAGCAACGGGACGATCCCGCGCTCGGGTGCGTTCTTGCCGCGATCACTGTCGTTCTTGAAGAACATCCGCCGTCTTTCCGGGAGTATCGGGAGGCCGGGGCAGCCCCCACCTCGGTTGTCACACGTGGCTTGATCTACTGCTGAACTTCCACCGGAGCCGCGCGCGTCCCCCCGGGGACGCGCGCGATGCCGGCATCATCGAAGGGGGCGATCCAGGTGTTCGAGGCGAGGGCGCGCCGCACACGCGCCTTCCACCACGGCGCGCGCTCGGGCCGCGCGCCCTGACCCAAGAACCCCCTCGGGGCGAGCGCTACGCGAGCTCCGCCTCCTTCGTGTACACGATGAGCGGCGCCTCGTGCTTGACGATCACGTCCTCGCTGACGACGACCTCCTTGATGCCCGTGCGGGACGGGACGTCGTACATGATGTCGAGCATCGCCGACTCGAGGATCGCGCGCAGGCCGCGGGCGCCGCTGTTCCTCTCGAGGGCCTGGCGGGCCACCGCGACGAGCGCGCCCCGGGTGAACTTGAGCTTCACCCCGTCCATCTCGAAGAGCTTCTGGTACTGCTTGACCAGGCTGTTCTTCGGCTTCGTGAGGATGTCGATCAGCGCCTCCTCGTTGAGCTCGTGCAGCGTCGCGATGATCGGAAGGCGGCCGATGAACTCGGGGATGAGCCCGAACTTGAGGAGGTCCTCCGGCTGGACGACGCTGAGCAGATCGCCCAGCTTGAAGTCCTTCTTCGCCTTGATCTCCGCGCCGAAGCCGAGCGTGTTCTGGCCGGTGCGCCGCTGGATGATCTGGTCCAGGCCGACGAACGCGCCGCCGCAGATGAACAGGATGTTCGTCGTGTCGACCTGGAGGAAGTCCTGCTGCGGGTGCTTGCGTCCGCCCTTCGGCGGGACGTTGGCGATCGTCCCCTCGATGATCTTGAGCAGCGCCTGCTGCACGCCCTCGCCCGAGACGTCGCGCGTGATGCTCGGGTTGTCGCTCTTCCGGCTGATCTTGTCGATCTCGTCGATGTAGACGATGCCGCGCTGCGCGCGCTCGACGTCGTGATCCGCGTTCTGGAGGAGCTGGACGATGATGTTCTCGACGTCCTCGCCGACGTAGCCGGCCTCGGTCAGCGTCGTCGCGTCCGCGATCGCGAACGGGACGTTGATGATCTTGGCGAGCGTCTGCGCAAGGAGCGTCTTGCCGGAGCCCGTCGGGCCCAGCAGGAGGATGTTCGACTTGGACAGCTCCACATCGTCCGCGGCGACCCGGCTGTCGATGCGCTTGTAGTGGTTGTGAACCGCCACAGCGAGGATCTTCTTGGCGCGGTTCTGGCCGACGACGTACTCATCCAGCGTCGCCTTGATGTCGGCGGGCTTGGGGACCGGGGTCGACCCCGCGTACGGCTCGTCCTTCTCGACCTCCTCCGCGATGATGTCATTGCAGAGCCCGATGCACTCATCACAGATGTACACCGTGGGGCCCGCGATGAGCTTCTTCACCTCTTTCTGCGATTTACCGCAGAAGGAGCAGCTTAAATTGCCATTCGAGTGATCGTCCCGCCTTCGCTCCACTTCGACCCTCAGTGCGGCCGGCCGACGCGTCCGCTTCGATGAGAGGTAGGGTCCCGCCGCGGCGGCCCCTCCAACTTGGAACGGGAACGGCTTCCACCGTTCCCTGTATTTTCAGCGATGCGCAGCCAAACGCCGCGCCCGGATTCTAGTCCGGTGCCCGTACCGTCGCAAGCTAACGGGGGTGGTCTCCAGCCTGTGGCCGAAGTCAGGGAATCGCCTGATGGCGCCGCGGCGCGCGCCCTCGATGAGGCTGCGCGCCGCAGGCCGACGCCGCTCGCGCCAGCCCTCCGCCAGGGCACGCCCGCCGGACGAGGGGGCGCGGGCACCTACTTGATCCGCTTCGGGAAGACCTCGTCGATGAGGCCATACTCCTTGGCCTGCGTCGCGCTCAGGTAGAAGTCGCGCTCGATGTCCTTCGCCAGCTCGTCCCGGTTCTTGCCGGTCGCTTCGACGAGGATGTCGATCAGCGTCTCCTTGATCTTCTTGATCTCGCGCGCCTGGATCTCGATGTCCGTCGCCTGACCGCGCGCGCCGCCGAGCGGCTGGTGGATCATCATCCGGGCGTGCGGCAGCGCGAAGCGCCGGCCCTTGCGACCCGCGGCGAGCAGCACGGCGCCCATCGACGCGGCCTGGCCGATGCACATCGTCGACACCGGGCACCGCACGTACTGCATCGTGTCGTACATGGCGAGCCCCGACGTCACCACGCCGCCCGGGCTGTTGATGTAGACCTGGATCTCCTTCTCGGGATCCTCGCTCTCCAGGAAGAGGAACTGCGCGATCACGGCGTTCGCGACGAAGTCATCGATCTCCGTGCCGATGAAGACGATGCGATCCTTGAGGAGGCGGCTGAAGATGTTCCACTCCCGCTCGCCGCGGTGGGTCACTTCCGTGACCGTCGGGAGGATGTAGGCCTTCTCGCGTTCGAGAAACTCGATGGCTTGGGTGCGGGTTTCGACTCGTCGGGTCATCCGGTGCTCCGGGGGGTTTCCTGCCGCGCGGCAGGGCTTCTACTCCTGGGCCAGACTGCGTCCGATCGCAAGACCGAACGCGCCCGAGGTTACCGGAAATGTCGGCCGCTCGTTGGCATCCGCGCCTGCGCGCCTGCGCGCCTGCGCGCCTTCGCGCCTCCGCGCTTCCGCACAGATTGCGCGGGGCGCGCGAAGCGCCGGCGCGCCGCGCGTTGAACGCACGCTCGACGCACGCTCGACGTACGCGATGTGGCTCGATGAGGGCGCCGCGCAGCCACGCGCGACACGACCCGGACGAACTGCGCCGCCGGATCGGCTCCGGCGGCGCGCCGTGGCTAGCTCGCGTCCGTGACCTTCGCGGCGGCCTCGATGATGTCGAGGATCTTGTCCTCGAGGATCATCCCGGCGAAGAGCTCGCGCTTCTGGGGCTCGCGGTACTCCGCCTTGATCTTCGCGACGTTCTTGCCGCTCTGCTCGGCGAGCTCCTGGTAGCCCTTCTCGAGATCGGCCTCGGTGATCCTGACCTCCTTCGCCTTCGCGATCTCGGCCATGGCCAGGCCCGCGCGCACCTTCATCTCGGCGTCGAGCCGCACGCGGGCGCGGAACTCCGGCGTCGGATCGACGCGCTGCCCCTGCCGCCGGGCCGTCGCGAGCAGCTCGCGCTCGGCGAGCTGCGCCTGCTGATCGACGAGCGACGGCGGGACCGGGATCGGGTTCGCCTTGCAGAGCTCGATCACGAGCTGCTCGGCGACCGCGTCGCTCGCGCGCTGGGTCAGCTCCTTCTCGATCTTCTTGCGGACCGCCTCGCGGAGCGCGGGGAGGCTCTCCTCGCCGCAGTCCTTCGCGAACTCGTCGTCGACCTCCGGGAAGATGCGCTCACGCAGGTCCTTCAGCGTGATGTGGAAGAGCGCCTGCTTGCCCCGCAGATCCGCGTTCGAGTGCTGCTCGGAGAACGTGACCGGGACGTCCTTCGACTGGCCCGGCGTCATCCCGAGGAGCGCGTCCTCGATCTCCTTGAAGATCTGGCCGCTGCCGAGCTCGGTCTCGATCTCCTGCTGCTTCGTGTCGCGGAGGGCGCCGGCGACCTCGAGCGTGAAGGAGAGCGTCGCCATGTCCCCCTTGGCGCCCGGGCGCTCCGGGTCCGGCGCCTGCAGCGTCGAGTGCTCGCGCCGGAGGGCGGTGAGCTCGGCGTCGATCATCTCCTCCGTCGGCGTGGTCGAGGGGCGCTTCACCTCGAAGCCCTCCCACTTCACCTCGGCGATGTCGGGGCGGACCTCGAAGCGGGCCTTGTAGGAGAACGCGTCGTCCGGGCGCAGCTCGGCGGGCGCGATCGCCGGCTGGGACAGGGGCTGCACCTGCTTGTCGGCGAGCGCCTGGTTCAGCGTGGAGTCGACGAGCCGCTGGGCGACATCGGCGTGGATGCGGCCGCCGTAGAGGTGCGCGAGCACCTGGCGCGGCGCCTTGCCAGGCCGGTAGCCCCGGACCCGGGCCGTCCGCTGGAGCGCCGAATAGGCCTTGTCGACCTCGCTCCGGACCCGGTCCGCGGGGACCTCCACCTGAAACTCCATCAGCACGGGAGAAAGCTTTTCGACGTTGACTTGCATGGCGTTTTTTTCGAAGGGCGGCACTCGTGCCACGCGTCGCTGGGGGGGTCAAGCCACGCGTCGCTGGGGGGTCGAGACGACCGACAGGACGCTGCTTTAAAAAAAGGAGCCCCGGCGGAGAGGCGGCCGCCGGGGCTCGGGGATCCCGGGAGGGATCGTGCAAGCTGATGTGCCGCGCGGCGCCCGCACCGGCGCGAGCGCGGGGCCGTCGCGCTCAGTCGTTGTCCGAGGCGTCGAAGGGGTCCTTCTCGAAATCGAGCTCGGCGTCGAAGGGGCCCTCCTCGACGATGTCTTCGAGCGAGAAGCCCACACGGTTCGGGCGGAGAATCTCGCGCTCGAACTCTGCAAAGTTCTGATACGACCTGGGAAGCGGCATCTGTCCTCCTCACATGTGCCGAGGCGACGTCATGGCGTCGGTCTGCTCGGCGAAGCTGGGCACCACGTCCGTGATCAAGGAGCGGTCAGCGCCGACCCTCGACGCGCGTCGAGGGCAGACGACGGCGCGAGCCGAGCGCCGACCTGCGTTGAAGCGAAGGCGAAAGCACGAGGACCTGCGCAGGAGCGAGCACCGCAGGCTCGCGCCCGTCGCACCAGAACGCGTGGGCAAGGATCCGATCGACCGGGCCGGAGTCGCCGCTGGACAGCAGCGCCCCCCCGAGGCCGAAGCAACGACCTCGCCCGCGGGCCAACGGCCCCGTCGTTCGATCACTTTTGCCTACACCAAGCGACATGTGGGCCACTGTAGACACCCCTGCCGTTCAGGCCAACAATCCGACGAGCGAACGGTGGGGGAACGGCGGGCGGGCGGGCGCCGCCCAGCGTCCGGGGCATGCCCGAGCGCCGCGGCCCGGCCGCCTGGAGGCGTGCTCCCGGGGCGCTGGCGGGGCGCTGGCGAGGCGTTGAACGCGCGCCCGGAGCCTGCGTCAGGCCGGGCCGGACCCGCGCGTCCGTTCGAACATGCAGCGGAGACGCCTGCATCTCTCGACGTGCCGGTGGGGGTCGTGTAAGCAGCCGGGTCGGACGCGACACAGCACGATGCCATCGCACAACCAGGGGGGCGCGCCCGGCAAGCCCGGTTCCGCTCCCAAGCCTTCGCCTGTCATCTTCGCCGTCGCCAACCAGAAGGGGGGCGTCGGCAAGACCACGACCTCGGTCAACCTGGCCGCGAGCTTCGCCGCGGCGGAGTACCGGACGCTGCTCGTCGACTGCGATCCTCAGGGGAACGCGTCGAGCGGCGTCGGCGTGCGGCGGGGGAGCTTCGAGCTGTCCCTCTACGACGTCCTGATCGGGCAGGCAGCGCTGAAGGAGGCGATCGTCGCGACCGAGGTGCCCTTGCTCGACGTGGTGCCGGCGACGCAGGACCTCGTCGCGGCGGAGCTCGAGCTTGTCGACGCGACCGACCGCGCGACGCGGCTGCGCCAGGCGCTGCGCCCGCAGCTCGACGGGTACGCGTTCGTCGTCCTCGACTGCCCGCCGTCGCTCGGGCTGCTCACCTTGAACGCGCTCACCGCGGCGCACCGCGTGCTCGTGCCGCTCCAGTGCGAGTACTACGCGCTCGAGGGGCTGACGCACCTCATGGCGACGATCGATCGGGTGAAGAGCGCCTTCAACCCGGAGCTCACGGTCGAGGGCGTCGTCCTGACGATGTTCGACGGGCGCAACTCGCTCACCCACCAGGTGGCCGACGAGGTGAGGGCGCACTTCCGCGTCTTCGACGCGATCATCCCGCGCAACGTGAAGCTCAGCGAGGCGCCGTCGCACGGCAAGCCGGCGCTGCTCTACGACGCCCAGTCGAAGGGGGCGCAGGGCTACCTGAGCCTCGCGCGCGAGATCCTGGACGGCCCGCCCGCCGCCGCGGCAGATCCGAAGAAGACGCAGCGCGCGAATGACGAGGCGGAGCCGCAGGCCGAGCCCCCGCCCACCACCGGAGCGCGCGCGAGGGACGCACGACCCAGATCATGAATGCCGATCAGAAAGGGGCGCGGCGCGCGCTCGGACGGGGGCTCGACGCCCTGCTCCCGGCGCCGCCGCCGGCGACGTCGAAGGCGGCCGAGGGGCGCAGCGTGTTCGTCTGCGCGATCGAGAAGATCGTCCCGCAGAAGGGGCAGCCGCGGCAGCACTTCGACGAGGCCGAGCTGGAGGAGCTCACCGGGAGCATCCGCGAGCACGGGCTCATCGAGCCGCTCATCGTGCGCAGGACGCAGGCCGGGAACGACACCTTCGAGCTCATCGCGGGCGAGCGGCGGTGGCGCGCCGCGCAGCGCGCGGGGCTCAGGGAGGTGCTCGTCGTCGTCAAGGACGTCTCCCCCAGGGAGGCGTTCGAGCTGGCGCTGGTCGAGAACGTGCAGCGGGCCGACCTGAACGCGATCGAGATCGCCGAGGCGTTCGACCGGCTGCTGCGCGAGCACAGCTACACGCACCAGACCCTCGCGGAGCGCGTCGGCAAGGACCGCACGACGATCGTCAACTCGCTCCGGCTCCTCCGGCTGCCGCAGCGGATCCGCAGCATGGTGATCTCGCGCGAGCTCAGCGAGGGCCACGCGCGCGCGCTGCTCGGGGCGCCGAGCGACAAGGTGATGGCCGACGTCGCCGAGCGGACCGTCCACGGCAAGCTCCCGGTCCGCAAGGTCGAGGCGCTGATCAAGGCGGCGAAGGAGAAGGAGAGCCGGGCCGCGGAGAGCGGCGGGGAGGACCCCGGCGAGAAGAAGCCCGCGGGGAAATCGCCCGCGATCAAGGACCTGGAGGCGCGCCTCATGCGGAGGCTCGGGACGCGCGTCGAGGTGCGCGACGAGGGCGGCCGCGGCGAGCTCGGCGTCACGTACGGCTCGCTCGACGAGCTCGACAGGATCCTCGCGCTGCTCGGCGCGTGAGCCGCCGCCCCGCTCCGGCGAGCGGGATCGGCGGGCGGCCGCGCTACTTCACCCGGACGCTGAGCTCCTTCACCCGGGCGCGGGCGCGCTTGCCGATCTCGGTGTCGCCCCCGTGCTTGCCGGCCTCGGTGAGCGCCGCGAGCGCGCTCTGCGGCTTGCGCTCGGCCAGGAACGACAGACCCAGGTAGTAGTGCGCGGCCGCGAACCGCGGGTCCACCTTGATCGCCGCCTGGAAGTCCGCGCGCGCCCCCGGCTCGTCGCCGAGCTCGTGCCGGCACGTGCCGCGGCGCACATGGAACTCCGCCTCCGGCTTCAGCTTGATGGCGCGGTCGAAGGCCGCCACGCAGTCGGCGTACGCCTTGGCCGGCCCGAGCATCCGCCCGATCGTCGCGATCGTCGCCACGTCGTCGCCGGTCGCGGCGAGCGCCTTCTTGAGCTCGGCCGCGGCCCGGTCGAGCTCCTTCGCCTCGAACAGCATCGCGCCGTAGGCGAAGCGCGTGGCGGCCGTGTCCTCGGCCTTGAGCGCCGCCTCGTAGTGCTTGCTCGCGCTCGCGACGTCGCGCTTCAGGCCGTACGCGTAGCCCAGGTTCTGGTGGAGCGCGGAGCGGCCCGGCGCCTGCTCGAGCGCCTTCGAGAGCACCGCGATCGCCTCGTCGGGCCGGGGCGGCTCGTCCAGGTAGAGCGCCGCCAGGTTCAGCGCGGCGGCCTCCAGCTTGGGATCGCTCGCGAGCGCCTTCTTGTACGACGCCTCGGCGCCGGCGCGGTCGTTCGTCTTCTCGCGCGCGAGCCCGAGGTAGTAGTGCGCCTCGGCGCTGCTCGGCTCGTGCTCGATCGCCCGGAGGAGGTGCTGCTTCGCCTCCTCGTACTTCTCGTTCTTGATGTAAGCGACGCCCCGGTCGAGCGCGCTCGTCGACGTCCCCTTCGAGGTCGCCGCGTCGCTGCCGTCGGGCGGATCGGCGAGCAGCGGATCCGCGAACTGCTCGCGCGGGGGCTCCTGCGCTCCCCCGCACGCCGCGACGCACGCCGCGAGCGCCACACACACACCGCCGCGACGAGCGGCGATCGCCGCCCGCGCCGCACGCGAAAGCCACTTCTTGTTCATCCGACACTCCCTTCGCCGTCCAGGCCCTGGAGCACCGCGTGCAGCCGCTCCTCGACCTCTTGCAGCCGTTTGCCGTTCGCGACCTTCGTCCCGTCCGCCTCGCTCACATAGAACACGTCGGCCACGCGCGTCCCCTCGGTGTTGATCTTGGCGACCGAGATCGAGAGGCCGAGCTGGTAGAGCGCGTCCGAGATCGCGAACAGGAGGCCGGGGCGGTCGCGCGTGAGGACCTCGATCACCGTGTGATGGGACGCGCGGTCGTCGATGGATATCTGCGTCTTGACCTTCGGCGTCGGGCGCTCGCGCAGCCCGCCGCCCCGGCGCTTCTTGGCGAGCTCGGCGCCCGAGATCTGGCCCGAGAGCGCCGCCTGGATGTCGGTCACGAGCTTCGGGATGGCGCGGGCCACCCCCGCGACCCCCTCGCTGCGATCGCGCACCCAGAACAGGTCGACGGCCTGCAGGCGCACGCCCGCGGGCGGAAACGAGCCCGTCCTCGCGCGGAGCACGCCGCTCTCGTCGACGCCCGGGTCGTCGCTCGCGCGCGAGTGGATCTGCGCGGCGTGGACCTCGAGGCGCGAGGAGGCGAGCGCCGCCGTGATCCCCGCGAGCAAGCCGGGTCGATCCGGCGCGACGACGCAGAGCTCCGCGGCCTCCGGGTGGCGCGACGGCACGAGCGCGACCGAGACGCTGTTTTCGCCGCCCTCCTGCTGCCGCGCGAGCTCGGAGTGCGCCGCGATCGCGGCCGGGCTGTTCGCGAGGAGGTAGCGCTCGGGCATCGACGAGAGATACCGGGCCAGGAAGTCCCGCTGCGCGCGCCGCTCCGCCTCGCTCGCGGCCGGGAGATCCTCGAGCGCGCCCACGGTGTCGCTGATCGCGCGGGCCATGCGCTGATCGTCGATGCCGAGCGGCCCGCCCTCCCCCCGCGCGCCGCGCAGGGCCGCGTCCGCCGAGAGGTAGAGCTCGTCGAGCATCCGCGCCTTCCACGACGTCATCGACGTGGGGCTCGTGGTCGACAGATCGGCGACCGTGAGCAGGTAGAGATCGCGCAGCCCCTCGCGGCCGTGCACCTCGTGGCAGAACTCCGAGATCGTCGCGGGGTCGTCGAGATCGCGCCGGGTCGCGATGAGGTACATCACGAGGTGCTTCAGGATGAGGTGGCACGCCTCGTCGATGTCCTCCGGGGGGAAGCCGAGCCGCGCCAGGATCTTGCGCGCCATCTCGGCGCCGCGCCGGCTGTGATCGGTGCCCCCGATCGCCTTGCCCACGTCGTGCAGGAGCGTGGCGAAGAACAGCATCGTCGGCCGCGTCGCCTCGGCGGCGAGCCGGCACGGGAGCCCGAACTCGGCCGCGAGCTCGCCCCGCACGAGCGCCGCCAGCCGATCGACCGCGGCGACCGAGTGCACGTCCACCGTGTACACGTGGTAGACGTCGTGGTGGACGCGCCCGACGACCGGCAAGAACTCGGGGATCATGGCGAGCAGGAGGCCGACGTCGTGCAGCTCGCGGACGACGGAGCCGCTCTGGAGCTCCGTCTCCTTGCACGTGGCGACGAGGGTCCGGAACAGCGCGGCGGCCTCGGGGCTCTCGCGGAGCGCCGCGCAGAACGCCGGGTCGCCGGCGGCGCGGACGATCGCCCCGCGCGCGTAGGGCAGCAGCGGGACGCCGCGCTCGACGGCCTCCGCGACGAGCCGCAGCGCGATCGGCGGATCGGTCCGGAGCAGATCCGGATCGCTCATCGTGATGCAGCCGTCGAAGAGGCGGATGCCGCCGCCGAGGTCCTCGTCGCGGCGGCGGCGCTTCGTGAGCGTCGGCGTGGCGCGCGAGACGATCATGTCGAGGGCCCGCGAGATGGTCCGGGCGCTCCGGTAGTAATCGCTCATCATCCGCTCGATCGCCTCGGGCGACACGGCGGGCTCGTCGGGCGGGGGCGCGCTCTTCGCGCCGCTCCCGGCCGCCTCGGCGGCCTTGTTGTAGCCGAGCACGCCCGCGCAGAGCTCCTGCTCGTCGAACGTCAGCCGGTCGGTCCTCCGCCCGGAGTGGGCGTGGAGGAGGTTGCGGATGCGCCAGAGCATCTCCGCGGCGTGGCGGATCTCCTCGGCCTCGCGGGCGACGAGCGCGCCGAAGCGGACCAGCGCGTCGAACTCGCCGACGCCGTAGCGCGCCTTCGCCGCCCAGCGGGCGACGTCGAGGTCGCGCAGCCCGCCCGCGCCGTTCTTCACGTCGGGCTCCAGCAGGTAGACCGAGCCGCCGAAGCGCTCGTGCCGCTGCGAGATCTCCTTCCCGAGCCGCTCGATGAAGCGGGGGAGCTCCGAGTGCGCGAAGAGGCCCGCGGCGGCGCGCTGCCACAGCGACTCGGACATCGACGCGTCGCCGACGACGTGCCGCCAGTCGAGCAGGCTCGTCGCGGTGGGCAGATCCTCGCGCGCGCTCTCGACGAGGTCGTCGATGGTGACGACCTGGTGCCCCACGGTGACCCCCATGTCCCAGAGCGGGTAGAGCAGCGCGTCCGCGATGGCGCTGGCGCGCTGGGCGTCGCGGGCGAGGATGCGCACGTCGAGGTCGCTCCGCAGCGCGACGGCGCCGCGGCCGTAGCCGCCGACCCCGGCGATGGCGACCGCGTCCCACGCGGCGCGGCTCGGGGAGCCGGACTCGCGCAGCAGGTGGAAGAGGCGCGCCAGGAGATCGTCGAGCAGGCGCGCGTGGCGCCGGCCGAGGGCGACCCCGAGCGCGGACGGATCCGCCGCCGGGGTGGGGCCGCTCGGCGCGGTGCGATCGAGCTCAGCGCGCTCGCGCGCGTAGGCGGCGCGGAGCTCGGCGAGCCCGCTGGGCCTGGACGTGGGGGAGAGGTCGACGCTCATGCGATGGGTTGTCGCTTTCTCAGGTGCCCGGGGCGCGGAAGGCGGTGACGTGCGCGTTCACCCTGACCGCGGTGAGGCCGGCGCCGCAGAGCCGAGGCGCCTCGCTCGCGGCCGAGAAGAGGAGCCCGCCGGGGCCGAGCTCGGCGGCGAGGCGGCGGGCGACCGCGTCGCCCGCGGGCTCCGCGAGGTACAGGAGGACGTTCTTGAAGAAGATGATCTGGAAGCCGCCGCTCGGCACGGCGTGGACCAGATCGCAGACCTCGAAGGATACGACGTCACGGAGCTTCTGGCCGACGTGCAGCGCGCCGCCCTTCTGCTCACAGTAGCGCTGAACGAAGGCCGGGGGGAGCTGGTCGGCGGCCTCGGCGGAGTAGGCGGCCTCGCGCGCCGCGTCGATCGCCGGGGCGGCGCGGTCGACCCCGAGCACGCTGAAGCGGCGGCCGGCGCTGGCGAGGACCATCCCCAGGGTATAGGCCTCCTCGCCGGTGCTGCAGCCGGCCGAGAGGCCGGCGATCGGGACGTCGGGCGGGATCCTGGGCAGCACCGCGGCGGCGATGGCCTCCCAGATGATCGGATCGCGGTAGAACCGCGTCTCGCCGACGCGGAGAGCGCTGACGATGTCCTCGATGGCCTCCCTGTCCTCGTGCAGCCGCTCGGCGGCCGCGAGCGGGGACACGCCGTGGCGCGCGGCCACGGCGCTCAGGACGGCGAGGACGCGCTCGCGCACCCATCCCGGAGCGGCGAGGCTGCGGCCCAGGCCGAAGCGGCGCTCCAGCTCGGCGAGCGCGAGGTCGACGGCCCGCTCGGCGGAGCGCGCCGCAGGACCTCCTCCCGCTCTCGGCGATCTGGCCATGGAAGGGGCGCCGCGTTCAGCCGAGGAAGCCGGCCTTCCTGGTCTGGGATCCCTTGCCGCCGCCGCCGTCGAGGGCGATGGCGAACACGTCCTTCAGCGCGAGCACGAAGGTCTCGCCCTTGGTGCTGCGCGCCTTGAGGAGCCCGCCGACGCTGAGCACGGCGTCGATCTTTGTCACCGGGAGCGCCACGCCGTCGTGGGCTGCGTAGAGCGTGAGCGCGCGCCCTTCGGGGAGCTCGGCCCAGCCGTCTTTGTCGGTCTTGGCCTCGGCCGTGTCGAGGGCTGCCTTGAGGAGGTCGTCGGTCATGACCAACGTTTCCGTCCCGCGCCCGGCCGCGTCAAGCGCGTGCTCGCCCTTACGGCAATGCAAGGCGATCGGCGTCCTGCGGGCCCCCCTCCGTGGTACCGTGCCGCGCCGATGTCGAGAAGGCCGCCCAGCCAGCCTCCCCGGAACGGGGCCGCCTCCGGGGCGCAGCCGGGGGTCGCGATGCCGCCGGGGTGGGAGCCGGAGGATCATCTCTTCGTCGACGACATCAAGAAGTCGTTCGGGGCGACGAAGGTGCTGCACGGCATCACCATGCACCTCCGGCGGACCGAGACGGCGGTGATCATCGGCGGATCGGGCGCGGGCAAGACCACGCTGCTCCGGCTGCTCATCGGCCTGGAGCGGCCGACCAGCGGGCACATCTGGGTCGACGGCGTGGATATGGGCGCGCTCGACGACTACGAGATGAACCGGATGCGCCAGCGGTTCGGCATGGTGTTCCAGTACGCGGCGCTGCTCGACTCGCTCACGATCTTCGACAACGTGGCGTTCCCGCTGCGCGAGCACCGGAAGCACATGTCGAGGAAGGACATCCGCGAGAAGGTCGTGGGGATGCTGAACTCGCTCGGCCTCGAGAACAAGGAGGACCGGATGCCGTCGGAGCTGTCCGGCGGGCAGCGCAAGCGCGTGGGTCTGGCGCGCGCGCTGATGCTCGAGCCCGAGATCCTGATCTACGACGAGCCGACCAGCGGGCTCGATCCGCTGACGAGCCGGATGGTCGACGATCTGATCGAGGAGACGCGGTCGCGCCACAAGGTGACGAGCGTGGTGATCTCGCACGACATGGCGAGCACGTTCCGCATCGCGCACAAGGCGTTCCTCGTGATCCAGGGGCGGGTCGTCGCGTCGGGGACGCCGGACGAGCTGGCGACCGGCGAGAACGAGCAGGCGCGCCAGTTCATCGCGGCGGCGGGGGTGGCGCCGGATCACATCTCCCGGGTGAACCGGCCGGCGCTGGTGGACAGCAAGAGCGGCGAGGGCGGCCGGGTGATCGAGTTCAGGAAGGCCGCGGAGTAGGGCGCGGGCAGCAGCCGCCGGCCTCAAAGCGCGCGACGGGCGCGATAAAGTGAAGCGAATGGATCGGTGGTTCTGGATCGGGCTCGGCGGCGCGGCGGGGACCCTCGCCCGCTACGGTCTATCGACGTGGTGCCAGCAGCGCTTCGGCGCCGGGTTTCCGTATGGGACGCTCGCGGTCAACGTGATCGGGTCGTTCTTGCTCGGCGTCCTCATGCAGGTCGCCGCGACGACGGAGCTGCTGTCGCCGACGCTCCGCCTCGGGCTGGGCGCGGGCGTGATGGGAGGGTTCACGACGTACTCGAGCTTCAACTACGAGACGCTCAAGCTCTTCGAGGGCCGCGCGTGGATGACGGGCGTGGTGAATGTCGTGGTCACCGTCGTCGGGTGCCTGCTCGCCGGTGTCCTCGGGATGGCGTTCGCGCGGCGGCTCGTCGCGAGCTGAGGCGCCGGAGGGGGGCCTCGTACGATCGCGCGCGGCATGCGCCGCCCAGGGTCCGGGGACGGGGATCAGCCATCGGCGCCGAGGATCGGCGTCGTCTCTTCCTGCACCGCGGGGACATCGCCCTGCGCTCCGCCTCCGCCGGACGCGGGCTTTTCTCCGCCGGGCGGGGGCCTTTCTCCGCCGGGCGCGGGCTTTTCTCCGCCGGGCGCGGGCTTCTTGGCGGAGCTGCCCGAGCGGGCCTCGAACATCCATGCGGCCTTGTTCAGCTCGGGGACCAGGATGGTTCCATCGACCCGGCGCGCCGCCCTGAAGGCGCGGAGGATCTTCTCGATCACGATCGCGACCCTCCCGTCCTGCAGATCGAGCGCCCGCTGCGTCACCCGGCGCCCTGCGGCGATCTGGATGCTGCCGATGCCGCGCACCCGCTGCGCCGTGACCCGGAGCGCGGCCGCGCACTCGGCGCCGACGTCGTAGTCCTCGAGGACCTTCGCGTCCTGCGCCGGATCGGCCCTCCGGGTCTCCTCGATGAAGCTCGCGAGCGCCTCGAGGCCCTTGGCGAGGCTCTCGGGGGAATCCGCGCGCCCCACCACGGCGTCGACCCGCGCCATGCGGCGCGCGCCGAGCGCGTTGCGCAGGCCGTCGTAGCAGAGATCGCGCTCGCCGATGCCGTCGCGCATCGCGCTCCGCCCCTGCACCTCGAGCGCGGCCCTCGCGCCGGCGACCTCGGTCGCCGCGGCCTCGTGCGACCGCTTCATCGCCTGGAGCCTGCCCGCCTCGGCGACGAGCAGCGGCAAGAGCGCCGCGGGCATGCGCACCTTGCCGCGCTGCGCCTCCGACAGCGAGCCCAGGATCCGCCGCGCCGAGGCGACGAAATGCGGGACATCGTCGATGAGGCTCTGCGAATCGATGCGCGTCCCCTCCGCGACGAGATCCTCCTCGGGGATCCCCGCGTACGTCCGCGCGGCGAACGCGCCGTCCGCGGGACCGAGCTCCCTCGCGAGCGCGTCGAGGGTGACGGTGGTGGATGAAACGGTCGGTACCTCCGCCGGCGAGGTGGCCGGCGCGGGCTTCTTTGTCTTTGAAGTGGCCATGAGAGGAAAAGCTAAGGGAAAGCGTCAATGAAAGGAAAGCGGGCACCTCCGCTGAGCAAGATCACGTCGCGGCGATCCGTCCCGGCCGACGGGACACACCGCGCCGGGAGGGCGCACGAGGGCGGCGAGGGGGCGCACCGGCGGGGCGCGGCGCGCACGCAACGCCGGGTGGACGGCGGCACGACGGCGGACGGCGCGCGCGAGGCCGGCGCAGAGCCGCGCGCAACCCCGGTCAGGCCAGCGCACCGGCGGGCCGAGGCGCGCGCGCGGCACGGCGAGACGCGCGCGCAGGCGGGTCGAACACGCGCACGAGGCGGGGGTGGCGCGCGGGAAGCCTGTCGCCCCCGCGCGCCGGAGACCGCGGGAACGCGCACGACGCGCCGGAACGCGCGCACGACGCGCCGGAACGCGCGCACGACGCGCCGGGGACGCGCGCACGACGCGCCGGAACGCGCGCACGACGCGCCGCGTTACATCACCCTCCCCTGGCCTCCAGCCGGCAACAGCCGCGCCACGGGCCGCCGCCCGCAGGGAAACTCAGAGCGAGCGCTCTGCGGCGCGGAGCAGCTCGTCCCACGCGGGCACGCCGAGGCCGCCGAGGGGCCGGGCGAGCGTCGCAGCGCGCTGCGCGACGGAGCGAGCGTCACCGGCGCCGGCCCGCGCGAGCCGCCGCGCGTGCTCGCGGTTCGCCGCCACCGCGAGGACGCGGCTCATGTGGTCCTCCGCAGTGGAGCCGAGGAGCGCCTCGGCCTCGTGGGCGAGATCGCGCGCCGACGCGAGGACGCGATCGCCCTCCGGCTCGAGCGAGGTCCGAAGCAGCTCCACGAGAAGCTGCGCGCGAAAGCGCGATCGCCGGTCCAGGCCGCATCGACCCCAGTCGGCGACCAGGCCGCGCGCGCGTTCAAACCACGTCGATGCGCCCCCAGGATCCCCCGTGACCATCGCGAGGAGCCCCGACGTCACCGCATGGAACGCCTCCGCTCGAAAGCCGCCCTCTGGCTCGAGCTCCCCCCAGTCCGAGGGAGCCGGTGGAGCCCTCGGACGCCCGAGGAGCTTCGAGGCCCGCTCCTCGTTCCCGCGGACGATCTCGACGAGCGCCATGGCGACTTCCCCGCGGCGAGGGAGGCTCGCGTGCTCGTCCGGCCAGGTCGTCCCCTCGACGAGGGCTCGTTCATGCTCCCGAATCGACGAATCGAGGTGACCGGAGAGAAACTCGAGATCCGCGATGACACCACGCGTGATCGCATCCGCTGCCACCGACGAACTCCGGAGAGATCCCGCCTGCGGCCCGGGATCGAGCAGCCCGGGGACCTGTTCTCGCACCGCGACGACATGGCCGCGCTCGAGGAGCCGGAGGAGACGCGAGCGAGCGACGACGGGGAGAAGGAGCCGTCGTGCGGCCTCTGCCGACGCCTCGATCCCGGCGGCGAGCGTCTGGTCGAGCTGCTCCGCGTCCTCGAGGTGACCGAGGCACCACTGCGCGAGCGCGTTGGCCCGCAGCACGCACGCTGTCACGCCCGGCGACACAGCCGCGCTGACGCCCGCGCCGCCGGGCTCGACGTTGACGAGCGAAAGCGCCCGACGCCCATGGACGGCGGCTTCGGCGGCGCGGTCCTGCGCGGCGACCGCGATGGAGAGGTCCGAGAGCGCGACGGCGGTCAGCTCCGTGGAGCCGGCGTCGGCGCGCTCCAGGAGACCGACGAGGAGCTCCTCGGCAGCGTGGAAGGACCGCTCGGCGAGCATCGCATCGGCGCGGCGTAACTCCCGCTGCGCCTCGATGGACGCCTCAACGTCCGATAGCCCGCGCTGCTCGATCAACAGATCACCGGCCCAGCGCGCGGCGAGGAGATCATCAACCCAGGGCCTGACCACGAGATCGCCGCCGAAGAGCGCCAGCGGCGACACGGCGCGGAAGAGCAGCAGCGCATCGTCGACGCGCCCTCCCACGTTCCCCGGCACCGTCGCGCTCAGTGAGGGTAAGACCCCACGAGCAACGCCCACAAACGAGATGGATCCCTGCGCCGAAACCTCCAGGCCGGCTCCCCGCGCGCTCCCGTCCTCCTCGATCACGTACTCCCCGCTCCGGATCGACCACACATCAGGCGCCGCGGCCGCGAACACCGGCGCGAGCGCGGCCGGCAGCATCACCACGACCTCGCCGCGGGACGGGCCGAGGACGTTGCGCTTCTCGTTCCAGAGCGAGAAGAAGCGCGCCCACGCCGCCGTGTCCCGATACGTCGCGCGCGACGCGTCGACGAGGTGGATCGCGCCGCGGAGCTCCTCAGGCGGATCGAGGAGCGGAAGCAGGACGCGATCCGCGAGCTCGCCGTCTGTGAGCGGCGTGTCCGAAATCCGCCCGCTATAGGGCTCCAGCCGCACCAGGTGGACGTCGGCGCGACCGAGCTGCGGGAGCTCCGCCAACAGCTTCGCGACAAGCTGATCCGCCGCGCGGGGGCTCGCGCACCGCGCGAGGTAGAGGTGAAACCGCCGCGAGAGCGCGAGCGCCCGGATCAGCCGCGAGCGCTCCCCGCCCGCGGCGCCGGTCATGCGCCCTTCTCCGCCGCGGCATCCTTGACGTCCATGGAGGGATCGGCAAGTTCCCGCATTCCGGCAACGGACGGATGGACGTCGACCCATTCCTCGTCGTTGAGGTAACGCAGGATGACGTTGTTCTGGAGCAGGTGGTCGGCGGCCTCGCGCTCCTGATCGCTCGTGGTGATGAGCCGCTTCGTGCGCTTCACCGTCGCGAGCCAAGAGATCGCGCCGCTGTCGTAGACGATGCTCCGGTAGGCGTTCCCCGCGCGGTAGAGCTCCCGCTCGAGCGTCTTCGCGTCGACGGGGAACGCCTCGAGCTCGAGCAGCGTCTGGAGCAACCGCACGATCTCGCGCGGATAGCCCCCCGACCAGAGCGCGATGGCGCGGATCCTGTCCCGGAGCGCGGTCTTGCCGAAGATCTCCTCGAGCGCGGCCTCGTCGATCCGCTTCTTCACGAGCTCCGCGATGACCTCGACCCCGTCGGGGTGGAGCGTGCCCTCGGCGTCCCGGACCTTGATCATCGGCAGGAACGACACGGGCGGCTCGACCATGCGGCGCGCGAGCGCCGGGGGGATCGTGTAGAGCACGTGCACGGGCAGCTGGAGGTAGGGCGCGCCGGTCGAGAAGATGCGCTCGGCGCTCTCGAGCACCGGCTTCCACGTGAGGCTCGTACCCCGGAGCTTCTCCAGCGAGTCGAAGAGGATCACGAGGCCAGAGCGCCCGAGCTTGCGCGCGCGCCAGTCGAGCTCCCGGAGCTCGTCGTGCACGAAGCGGACGAAGGTGGACAGGTGCCTGGCCACGATCTCGCGGACCCGGTGGCGTACGGTCGGGTTGGTCTTGAGGTTGAGCTCGATGCCGGCCTTCGCGCCCGCATCAACGCCCGCGGTGAGCTTTCCGATCTCTACATCCGTCCGCGAGAGCCACGCCCAGAGCCGCCGGTGAGGGCCGTCCGTCAACGCGCTGGCCGCATCGCCTCCCTCCGCGGCCAGGACGGTGCGCTCGGCGTGGAGCAGCACGAGCGCAAGCACGTCCGAGATGTCGATCTCCACGGTGAGGTCGAGGACATCGTCGGCGTCGATCAGGACCGTGAGCAGGTTGCGTCGCTTCGGATCGGAGAGCCGCTCGGCGAGCCGCTGGATCTCGGTGCTCTTCCCCGTGCCGCGGAGGCCGGTGAAGAGCTGGCAGACCGGCGTCCTGGAGAGCTCGATCTGACGCGCCAGCTTGTTCGTCCAGTGAGCCCCGCGGACACCCCGGTGATCGATGTCGACGTTGCGCGGGTCGCCCGGCGACAGCGGCTCGTCCGGGTTGCAGCGGTTGTAGAGCTCCTGCAGGCGCTCGAACTCCATCGCCGGGAAGGTACCCGACGGCACCATGCTCGTCAGGCAATTCGCGCCGCCCGTCGACGCCGATCCCCCGGTCACTCCACGAGCCCGCTGTCCCTGGCCGCCTCGTCCAGCCGCACGAACGTCGCCCCTCCCCGAGCAACCTCCTCCACGAACGCCCCCAGCGCCTCGAGCCGCCTGCCGAGCGGCACACGGAGCTCCGGCTGGTACGGCGCGAGCGCCTCGAGGCCGTCGCCCCGGTCGAGGAAATCCATGCCGTGCAGCTCCAGGTTGACGAGCGCCTCCCCCGCGCAGGCGCGCGCCAGCCACCGCGCACCGGCGGCGCCCGCGAGCGCGACGCTCGTCCCGATGACCGGCAGCCGCAACCCGGGCGTCACCTGGATCGGCAGCTCGACGAAGCGCCGCCCGCCGCGCGTGTACCACGGCCGCCCAGGCCGGTAAGGCCGGCGCGGCGCCGCGAGCACGCGCGGGGTGTCCAGGATCGCCGACGATCCCCTCCCCTTCACGCGCTGCACCCCCATCGCGAGCGCCTTGGCGGCGTAGTACGGCGGGCACGGGAACACCGAGGAGTCGAACGCGACCCCGACCGCATCGAGCGCGTCGAACAGCGCGTCGCTCACCGTGTACCCCGGCGCGCGGAAGCCCGTCGGACGCCGGCCCACCGCCTCGGCGATCGCCTCGGCGCCGAGCAGGACGTCCCACGCGATCGCGGCGCGCGGGAGCTGCGAGAGGTCGTAACGGTGCCCGTACGAGTGGTTCTCGACCGCGTGGCCCGCGTCGCTCAGCGCGCGCAACGCCGCCGCGCTCTCGGGGCGGGCGAGGTCGCGGCCGATCGCGAACAGCGTGACAGGGATGCCGTGGGATGCAGCGAAGCCCGCGATGCGCGGCAGCGCCGTGTCATAGACGGCGCTCAGCGAGACCGCCGCCCCGGAGCGCTCCGGGACGGCGAGCCCGTGAATGGCGAAGTAGTTCGGGACCTCGTCGAGGTCGATCGAGACGGCGGCGAGACGCCCCCGCATCGGACCGCTTCAGCTCGCGGCCATCTTCGCCACCTCGGCGGCGAAGTCGTCCTCTTTCTTGGCGATGCCCTCGCCGCGCTCGTACCGCACGAAGCGCGTGAGCGTGAGCTCGCCGCCGGCCGCCTTCTCCGCCGCCTGGCGGAGCTTGTCGATCGTCTGGCCCGCCGCGCCGCGCGACGCCGCCTCGACCGACTCCTGCTCGAGGAGCGCGACCTCCGAGTACCACTTGTTGAACTTGCCCTCGATGATCTTCGGCCACGCCGCCTCGGGCTTCGGCTTCGGATCCTCGCGCAGCTGCGCCTCGAAGATCTCCTGCTGCTTGGCCTTCAGGTCCGCCGAGACCTCGTCGCGACGGAGGACGAGCGGGCTCATCGCGGCGGCCTGCATCGCCGTCTCGTCGATGAACTTCTGCACCTCGGGGTGCTCCGCCACCGCCTGGCTCGACGCCTCGACCGCCACGAGCACGCCGATCTTGCCGCCGAGGTGCACGTACGCGTGCGCGACGCCGTGCTTGCCCGCCGGGATCGACACGCGATCCCAGCGGCGCACAGCGACCTTCTCGCCGATGCGCGCGGTCAGCTCCGTCGCGGCGTCGGCGACCGACTTGCCGCCCATCGAGAGCTGGCTCGCGTCCGAACCCTCGGGCGCCTTCTCGGCCGCGGCGAGCACCTCGCCGACGAACTGCCGGAACGCGTCGTTGCGGGCGGCGAAATCGGTCTGGATGTTGACCTCGACCATCGTCGCGCTGCGCCGATCGGCCGCGACCGCCGCGCGAACCTCGCCCTCGGTCGCGGACGCGCCGGCCCGCTTGGCGCTCTTCGCGAGACCCTTCTTCAGGATGATCTCGACCGCCTTCTCCATGTCGCCCTCGGCCTCGGTGAGGGCGCCCTTGCAGTCGCTCATCCCCGCCTGGGTACGCTCACGAAGCTCCTTGATCGCCTGAGCATTGATGCCGGCCATGGCTCTTTCTCCTTCAACCTAGATAGGAAGAGGCCGCGCCGAGCGGCCCCTCTTCATCGCACTTCAGACTGATGACCCCGAGGGCCCGCGCGACGAGCCGGCCGAACCGCAGAGGCGCAGAAGGCGCAGAGGCACGAAATTTTCATTTCTGTCCCCGCGCCCCCTGCGCTCCTGCGATCGCCGCGTCTCCCGGGCGGAGGCGACATCGTCACCCCCGCCGCCCGAGCGCCGGGCCGCTCCGACGCGGCTCGCGCCGCGCTACGACGCCTGCTGGCGCGGACCGCCGCGGCCGCCGCCGCCGCGGCCGCCCTGGTACACGTTGATCTCGTCGCGCTGGCCGCGACCGCCGCCGCCCTGAGGCTGCGAGCCGTCGCCGTGATCCCGGCGGCGCTGCGCACCCTCGACGCACGCGTCCGCGACGCGCGCCGTGATCAGCCGGATCGAGCGGATGGCGTCGTCGTTGCCAGGGATCACGAAGTCGACGAGATCCGGGTCGCAGTTCGTGTCCGTGATGGCCACGACCGGGACGTTCAGCTTGCGCGCCTCGCTGATCGCGATCGACTCCTGGTGCGGATCGATCACGAAGATCGCCGCCGGGAGGCCGCCCATGCCCTTGAGACCGCCCAGGTACTTCTCGAGCCGATCGCGCTCCTTCTCGAGCCGGACGACCTCCTTCTTGAGCAGCTGCTCGTAGGTCCCGTCCTCCTTCATGCGCTCGAGGGTGCGGAGGCGATCGAGGCCCTGCTTGATGGTCCGGAAGTTCGTCAGCGTGCCGCCGAGCCAGCGGTTCGTGACGAAGTACATGCCCGACCGCCGGGCCTCTTCCTGCACGATGTCCTGCGCCTGGCGCTTCGTGCCGACGAACAGCACGTGGCCGCCGCGGCCGACGGCGTCGGTCAGGAAGTCGTACGCGCGCTTGAAGAGCCGCGTCGTCTGGTCGAGATCGATGATGTGGATGCCGTTGCGCGCGCCGTAGATGAACGGCCGCATCTTCGGGTTCCAGCGCTTGGTCTGGTGGCCGAAGTGCACGCCCGCGTCGAGCAGCGAGCGGAGCGGGAGCGGGAACTCCCCCGGCTGGGGGGCAACGGCCTGCATGGTGTCGGCCGCGGGAACGGATTCGGAGAAGCTTGTATCGGTCACGGCTTTGTCCTTTCGGTTGGTCCGCCGCTCCCCCTCCCGCCACCAACCCCTCGCGCGGACCTGGAAAAAGCGTCCGTGTCGAGGGGCACCGGGTCGCGGAATGCCGTGGGTGCCAGGAGAGCGTGTGGATTTGCGCTGCGACAGCGAAAGCGAGGATTCAACCTCCGCTGTCCCCCTCGTCACGAGCCGCGAGAAGGGGGCGGTTTGCTACCCCGATGCGCCGCGCTTGTCAAGCGACGGCGCGGGAGCGCCAGCGGGCGACATTATCACGTGGTTTCACGTGCTTCCGCAGGGTTCGGGAAGCGGGAGCGCGGCGCCGCGCGCCGCGCTCCCGCTCCTGCGCGCGCGCGCCGTGGCCCAGCACCCACGATGGCGTAGACTCGGTTCGTGCGAACCGCGTCACGACGCTTTCTTACTGCACGCTTCGCCCCGATTTGCGCAAGCCTCGCGGTCGTCTCCGCCTGCATCGCCTCGGCCCCCGAGGGCATCCGCCGGCAGACCGACGGCGACGGCGGCGACTTCGGGGTGGACCCGCAGACAACGTCGTCCACCACCAGCACGGGGCTGCCGGACGCCGATCCGCACGCCCTGCTCGGCGCCGATCCGACGCACGGCCCGTTCAACGGAGGCCAGCGCGTCCTGCTCCACGGCAACGGCTTCAGCTCCAAGGTCCGCGTCTGGTTCGGCGACGTCGAGGTCGATCCGTCCGCGATCGTGCCCATCGATCCGAGCCGGGTCCAGGTGGCGGCGCCGCCGGGCGAAGCAGGGCCGGTGGAGCTCACGGCGCAGAACGGCGACGACACCTCGACCCGGAGATCGCTGCCGGGCGGCTACGTCTACGACGCGCTCTATGCGTCTCCGTCGAGCGGGCCGATCTCCGGCGGGACGGCGATCGAGCTCATCGGTCAGGGCACGCGCTGGGACGCGACCACCGTCGCCAGGATCGATCAGAAGCCGTGCACGTCGCTCGCCGTCGACGGGCCGACCCGGCTCGTCTGCACCGTGCCCCAGGGCACGCCGGGCGCGAAGACGATCTCGGTGACGACCGGCGACGACACGATCCTCGTGCTCGACGGCTACACCTACGAGGACAGCCAGAACGGCTACAAAGGCGGGCTCAGCGGCGCCCCCCTCGCCGGGCGGCTCAAGGTCCTCGCCTACAACAACTTCACCGGCGATCCGATCCCGGGGGCGCGCGTCCTCGTGGGCAACAACGTGTCGTCCGCGCTCAGCCGCGTCGCGGACGCGTCCGGCGTCGCCGTGTTCGAGGACGCCTCGCTCGACGCCCCGCGGACCGTCACCGTCGCCGCGACGTGCCACAGCCCGATCTCGTTCGTCGACGTGCCGGTCGACACGGTGACCGTGTACCTGGACCCGGTGCTCACCCCCGCCTGCGGCGCCTCCGGCGACCCGCCCCCGCCGGTCGGCGGCAAGGTGGGCAGCGCGGGCGCGCTCGAAGGCGAGCTCGTCTGGGAGAAGTCGCTCGACCCGGGGAGCGCCGCGTGGGGCAACATCCCGAACCCGAAGCGCGCGACCGAGCGCCGGGCGGCGTACGTGTTCACGACGGGGACCGATCCGCTCGCGACCTTCCAGCTGCCGCCCGAGTACCAGGCGATCACCCCGGACACGGCGGGAGAGCTCGGGCACGGGTTCACGATGTACCTCGCGCCCGGCAACCGCTCGATCTACGCGCTGGCAGGGCTCGAGGATCGATCGACGACGCCGCCGCGGTTCACCGCCTACGCCATGGGGGTCGTCCGCGGGATCCCGCTGCACCCGAACCGGGTGACGAGGGACGTGTTCGTGCGGATCGACCAGCCGCTCGACCACGCCCTCTCGATGGACGTCACCGCGCCCGCGAAGGGGCCGAAGGGGCCGGACCGGATCCAGGCGAACGTGTCCTTGATGATCGGCAACGACGGGTTCGCCACGCTGCCCATCGGCGCGCAGCGCCCGCTGATCCCGTTCGACGGGCGGCTGACGTTCGTGGGCGTGCCGCCGCTCAACCGCGATCTGTTCGGGGCGAGCTACCACTCCTCGGCGCGCGCCGTCACCGGCCAGGCCGGGCTCGCGCCGCTCTCCGTCGTCGGGCGGGTGCTCTCGACGAGCACGAGCGCGCCGGTGCGCATCGGCGACTTCGTGGGCGTACCGACCGTGGAGACGCCGGCGCAGAACAGCGCCTGGGACGGCGCGCACCTCGCGACCTCGTTCAGCGCGGGCGCGCCCGTCGACCTCAGCGTCTACGACATCGCGAGCGGCAGCGGGCTCATCCGGTGGACCGTGGCCGTGCCGGCAGGGTCGCACGCCGTCGAGCTGCCGGACCTCCGGCAGCTCGGGATCGAGCACGGCGCGCTGCCGCCGGGGCCGGTCACGATCGGCGTGTACGGGGCGCGGATCGACGCCTTCGAGTACGGCAAGCTCGTCTACCGGCAGCTCAAGCCGCAAGGGATGGCGGCCTACTCCCTCGACAGCTCCAGCGCGCACCTGTGATGAGCGAGCCGGTCCCCCCGAGGCGAGCCCGCAGGTCACGACGCCGCGCCCGCCCGCGGCCCGCGGCGGCCGCCGCCCTCCTCGCCACCGCCGCGGGGCTCGCGCTCTCGCCAAGCTGCTTCGACCGCGGCGTGCGGTGGGGCGATCGCCCGGAGGAGCCGCCGCCCTGCACGGCCGGCGAGACCCGGTGCGGCGCAGAGCTCGCGCGCTGCGAGGAGACGGCGGCGGGGCCGGCCTGGGTGACGCTCGACGACTGCGCCGCCCGGGGGCTCGTGTGCGCGTCGCTCGAGCTCGGGTGCAGGCCGTGCGTGCCCGGCGTGACGTCGTGCCGAGGGCAGGACGTCGTGACCTGCGCGCCGGACGGCAGCTTCGGCGACGTGCTCGACACGTGCGACACGGAGGTCGGCGAGGCGTGCCGGGGCGGGAGCTGCCTTGCGCTCTGCGCCGTCGCCGAGGTCGAGCGGAGCAACGTGGGGTGCGAGTACTGGGCGGTCGATCTGGACAACGCGCGGATCGAGGCGACGAGCAACGCGGCGGCGCAGCAGTTCGCGGTGGTGATCTCGAACCCGCAGCCGGACGTGCCCAACGAGGTCCGTATCTTCCAGGACAACGGCGCGCCCGGCGACGCGCCCGCCCCCGTGGAGATCGCGAGCGCGCTCATCGCGCCGTTCTATCTCCAGGTGTTCAAGCTCGGGCCGCGCGAGGTCGATGGCAGCCCGGAGGGCAAGTACAACACGGGCACGCACACGGCGCTCACGCGGCACGCGTACAAGATCACGTCGAAGTTCCCCATCGTCGCCTACCAGTTCAACCCGCTGGACAACGTCAACGTGTTCTCCAACGACGCCTCGCTGCTGAAGCCGCGCGAGGCGCTGACGTACAACCCGGGCGCGATGTCGACGGCGTACGTCGTCGCCGGGTGGCCGCAGACCATCGCGAGCACGGACGATCCGGACACGAACTTCAATCCGCTGAACCCGATCGATCTGCGGGCGTTCTTGACCATCGTCGGGACGCGCGAGGAGACCACCGTGCAGGTGCAGACGACGGCGAAGGTCGTCGGCGGCGGGCCGGTCCCGGAGACGCCGGCGGGCGGGTCGATCGAGGTCAAGCTCGGCGCGTTCGACGTGCTCAACCTGGAGACCGGCGGGTTCAACGCGGACTTCACCGGCTCGATCGTCAGGGCCGATCAGCCGATCGCGGCCTTCACCGGCAGCGAGGCCTCGGACGCGCCCCACTTCGCCACGCTCGCGGATCGGCGCTGCTGCGCCGACCACCTGGAGGACCAGCTCGATCCGACCCGGACGACCGGCAAACGGTTCGTCGTGCCGCATACGCCGAGCCGATCGCAAACCGTGAAGGAGGCCGGCGCGCAGATCGAGGTCGTGCCTGAGCCGGAGTACGTCAGGATCGTGGCGGCCAGCAGCCGGGGCGCCGTGATCGAGACGACCCTGCCGCCGCCGGACGATCGGATCACGCTGGCGTCGCGGGGCCAGTTCCACGAGGTGACGGCGTGGGGCGACTTCATGCTCGAGAGCTCCGAGCCGGTCATCGTGTCGCAGATCATGGCCAGCCAGAACGCGACCGGGGTCAGACAAGGGCTGCCAGGCGGAGACCCGAGCCTCCTCATCCTGCCGCCCATCGAGCAGTTCCGGCCGGACTACGTGTTCCTGACGCCGGACAAGTACGCGTTCGACTTCATCTCGGTGATCGCGCCGCGGTCGGCCGTCGTGCGGCTCAACGACGTGGAGCTCGGGCCGGAGGATTGCGAGATCGCGCCCGCGGACGGGCTCACGGACGAGGAGCGCGGGCGCCGCGCGCCGCCGTTCGTCGTCTACCGCTGCCAGCTGAGCTTCGCGACGATCGATCCGACGCAGCAGGCGCCGGACAACGTGCTGCCCGGGCGGCAGCGCGACGGCGTGCACTGGATCACGGCCTCCGCGCCCGTGGGGCTGCTCGTGACGGGGTTCGACTCGTTCGTGAGCTACGCGTACGCCGGCGGCACCGAGCTCCGGGAGATCGCGCCGCCGGATTGAGGCGCGGCCGGCGCGAGGGCCGCCGTCACTTGCCGGCGCCGCCGAGCAGGCCCTTCAGCTTCGCCACGAGCCTCAGCGCGTCGAGCGGCGCGAGCCGATCGACGTCCACCGCGCGCAGGGTCTCGATGACGGCCGCCTGCTCCGGCGCAGCCGCCGCCTGCGCGGGGACGAACAGGTCGAGCTGCGCTCCGCCGCCGCGCGTGCGGCCGCGGAGCGAGGCGTGCTTGCCGCCCGGCAGCGCGGCGCCCGACTCCAGCGTCGCGAGGATCGCGCGGGCGCGCGCGAGCACGCCCTCGGGGACGCCCGCGAGCCGCGCGACCGCCACGCCGTAGCTGCGGCTCGCGGGGCCCGCCTCGAGCTTGTGCAGGAAGATCACGTCGTCGCCGTGCTCGCGCGCGGCGACCGAGTAGTTGGCGATGCCCGGCGCGCGCGACGAGAGCTCCGTCAGCTCGTGGTAGTGCGTCGCGAACAGGGCGCGGCAGCCGATCGCGTCGAGCAGGTGCTCGGCCACCGCCCAGGCGATCGCGAGGCCGTCGTAGGTGCTCGTGCCCCTCCCGATCTCGTCGAGGATCACCAGCGATCTCCGCGTCGCGTCGCGGAGGATCTCGGCCGTCTCCCGCATCTCGACCATGAACGTGCTCTCGCCCCGCGCGACGTTGTCGCTCGCGCCCACGCGCGAGAGGATCCGGTCGACGAGGCCGATCTCCGCCTCGCGCGCGGGCACGTAGCTGCCCATCTGCGCGAGCACGACGATCAGCGCGACCTGGCGCATGAGCGTCGACTTGCCGGCCATGTTGGGGCCCGTGATCAGCCAGAGCCGCTCGCCCGCGAGATCGAGGCGGGTGTCGTTCGGCACGAAGTGCCCCGCGGCCGCGTAGCGCTCGACCACGGGGTGGCGGCCGTCGCGGATCGCGATCGCCTCGCCCGACGTGACGTGCGGCCGCACGTAGTCGTTGCGGTGGGCGACGTCGGCGAGGGCGGCGGCGACGTCCCACGACGCGACCTTTCGCGCGAGGGCGCGGAGGCGGCCCTCGCTCTTCGCCACGAGGCCCCGCACGCGCTCGAAGAGCGCCGCCTCGCGCTCCAGCGCGCGCGCGCCGGCGTGCTCGATCTTGTCGGCGAGCTCGTCGAGCTCGTCGCTCGTGTACCGCTCGCCGGTCGAGACGGTCTGCTTGCGGCGGAAGCTCTCCGGGACCTTGGCGACGTGCGCGCGCGTCACCTCGATGTACCAGCCGAACACGCGCGTGTACTTGACCCGGAGCGACGGCGCGCCCGTCTGCGCGCGCAGCTTCGCCTCGAGCGCGAGGATGAGCTCCGTCGCGTTCTTCTCGACGGCGCGCGCCTCGTCGAGCTCCTCGTCGTAGCCCTCGCGGAAGATGCCGCCCTCGCGCGCGTTCGGCGGCGGCCGCTCGATCAGCGCGGCGGTGAGCTCGGCGCCGACGTCGGCGACGACATCCACCGCCGCCGCCTCGGCGAGCAGCGGCGCGGCGCCCACGTCGCCGAGGTCGGGGATCGACCGGACCGCGGCGACGGCCCCCGGGGCCGCCGTGAGGCCGTCGCGCAGGCAGCCGAGGTCGCGCGGGGTGGCCTCGCCGAGGAGCGCGCGGACGCTGAGGCGCTCGAGGTCGCCGACGCCGCCGAGCGCCTCCCGCAGCTCGCCCCGGGCGCGCGGGTGCGCGACGAAGAGCTCCACCTCGTCGAGGCGCCGGCGGATGGCCGCGACGTCCGCGAGCGGCGTGAGCAGGCGGCGGCGCAGGAGCCGGGCGCCGCCCGGGGTGACCGTGCCGTCGATGACGTCGAGCAGCGTGCCGCGGCGACCGCCGTCGGCGGCCCGCGCGAGCTCCAGGTGCGCCTGGGCGGTCTCGTCGATGCGCAGCGTGCCCGAGGTGTCGTGCGGGGCGATGCGGCGCACCGGGATGCGCGCGCCGGGGCTGCAGCGGCGCGCGAAGCGCAGCGCCCGCGCCGCCGCGCGCACCGCCGGGAGCGGGTGCTCGGCCAGCGCCGCCGCCGAGATCGGCTCGATCGCGGCGTCGTCGAGGATCGACGCGACCTGCGCGCTGTCGAGCTCGTCGTCGTCGCGCAGCGCCGCGCGGCAGGAGAGCGAGGTCGCGGCGGCGCGGATGTCCGGCAGATCCCGGGCGATCAGCGCCTCGCGCGGATCCGCGCGGGCGAGCTCCGCGAGCAGCGTCGTGGCGTCCGGGAGCGAGGTGGCCGAGAGCTCGCCCGTGGAGAGATCGAGCAGCGAGAGGCCGTACGGCCCGCCCGCGGCGCCGCCGTCGCCGCGCGGCACGCCGCCGCCGTCGACGGCCGCCAGGTAGTGGTTGGCGCGCGCGTCGAGCTGATCGGTCTCGGTCACGAGCCCCGGGGTGACGACGCGCACCACCTGCCGCGGCACGAGCCCCTTGATCTTCGACGGGTCCCCGATCTGCTCGCAGATCGCCACCTTGTGGCCGAGCGCGAGGAGCCGCGCGATGTACCCGTGCGCGGCGTGGTGCGGGACGCCGGCCATCGGGGACTCCTCGGGCTCCCCTTTGTTGCGGCTCGTGAGCGTCAGGTTCAGCGCGCGCGACACGAGGACCGCGTCGTCGTTGAACATCTCGTAGAAGTCGCCCATCCGGAAGAAGAGGACCGCGTCCGGGTGGAGCGCCTTCGCTTCCTCGTACTGGCGCATCACCGGGGTCAGCTTCTTCCTGGCCGCAGGCTGCTCGGACGGCTGCATCGCCGGCGTATTAGCCGCGGCGCCCGATGAGGTCTACGCGGGATTCGAGCGTTATTTCAACGCTCGCTCCACGTTTTCGCCACGTTTTCGTGGAAAAATTGGCGAGGAGATCGGAATGGCGCGCGGGCGGGGCGAGCGGCTCAGTGGAACCGGCGCACGACCTCGGCGCCGCTCCCGCCCAGCAGGATCAGGCCCTGGAGCGAGCCGTCGGTGACGGCGAGCTCTCCGGTCGCCGGGACGAGCCGGATGGCCTGCGGCTGGAGCTCCGCCTCGTTCACGAGCTCGACGAGCAGGGGGTCGAACGCCCCCTGGGTGGTGAAGCGGAACTGCATGTCCTGCTCGGGCTCGGGCGCGCCGCCCGTGATCGCGAAGCGGAACATCGGGTTGACGAACGCGCCCGGATCGCCGTCGGTGACCCGCCCGTCGCCGGGCGTGTGCACGACGCGCCCGTTGAGCCGCGCGAGGCGCGCGTCGCACGAGTTGCGGCAGGCGCCCGTGGCCGGATCGGCGATCACGTGGTGCAGGAAGCCGGCCGCGTTGCTCCGGACGACCCACTGGCCTCCGGCGCGGACACCGACCTGCACCTCTCCGGGGAAGCAGCACGCCGCAAACGCGACCTCGGGGTCGCCCTGATCGAGCTCGAGGTGGTCGTCGTAGGCCTCCACGACGCGGAGCCCCGGGCGCGACGTGATGACGTTGCCGTATTTCGCGTTGCAGCTGTCGAACGAGCACACGGCCTCGTCGACGTCGGCCCAGTACGGGGTGTCCTCGCCCGGGAGCTCGGACGTGATCTGCACGAAGTCGGCGAGCTGCGCGGCGTCGACGCCCGCGGGGACCGGCTGGTCCTTGACGCTGTTCAGGCTCTGCACGCCGCGACGGCAGAAGCGGGCGTCGCCGCTCCTGAGGTGGCCGTCGCCGTCGAAGTGGACGAAGGTCCGCGTGAACCCGGGGAGCACCCCCTCGTAGGTCACGGTCCACGTCTCGTTGACGAGGTGCACGCGGGGGTCCTCGATGTTCATCGTCAGCGCGTGGTGCGGCTCGCCGGACCTCAGCACGAGCCCCTGCTCGTCGAGCGCGCTCTCGACGCCGTCGACCGACGCGATCGCCAGGGGCTCGACCCCCACCGCGAGCGTGAGCGCCGGCGCGTCCGCCGCGTCGGACGGGAACGTGGCGCGCATCTTCGGGCTCGCCGCGGAGAGCTGCACGACCGCGCCGCTGCGATCGTAGAGGATCGGCAGGCCCTGCACGCCGGGCTCGCGCACACCGACGGCGTCGCTCGTCGCGACGTAGCTCTCCGAGCGGAGCGCGTGCGGGAGGACGACGTTGCAGGAGGCCTCGCCGCTCGTCTTGAGCCGCGGGTCGCCCTCCGAGGCGCCCTCGGCGCAGCCGGCGCGGAGGCTCGGCTGCTCGGGCCCGCGGCAGGCCGCGTCGAGGTCGTCGACGTCGACGACCGCGACCTGGCCGTTCGTGAGCACCAGGTACGCGAACGAGCCGCGGAGCTTCAGCGGGCCGGCGCCGGCGTCGCGGTTCGCCGACGTCCGGTACAGCGTCTCGAGGTCGCACGAGGAGACGTTGCTGTCGCACGGCTTGAGGCTCGGATCGGGATCGCACCGGAGCCCCTCCGGGGCCACGCCCGTCGCGGGGAGGATCGCGGGGGCGTCGCGCTGCACGATCACGAGATCGCGGACCGGCGCGGTCAGGCGGATCCGGTCGGGCGGCTGGAACGGGTTCCACTCCGGATGAGGGCGCACGAGCGGCGACTGGCCGGACGCGCCGTCGCTGACGTCGAAGACCATCACGCTGCCGTCGCCCGCGTCGACCGCGTAGAGGTAGCGGCGGAAGTCGGGCGGCAACGGCTGGCTCACCGCGAGGCGGGTCGTCGTGACGACGCGCTCGGGCTCGAGCGTCGACGCGGGCAGGAGCGGGGGCAGCTCGGTGGGCTCGCAGGGCGTCGGGACGTCGACGACGTGGATCACCGGGGCGTCGAGATCGGCGATGAACAGCCGGTCGCCGGCGAGCGCGAGCCCCCGGGGCCGCGGCGTCCCGAGCGCCTGCGCCGGGCTGGTCGCGGCCGCCGGCTGGACGCACGCGGCCGGGCCGTCCGGCGCCTCGTCGGGCGGCGCGGCCGGCGGCGAGAGCGGCAGCGAGGCCTGGAGGGGGACCCACCGCTCGACCTCGCACGGCGCGAACCCGCCCTCCTTGTACCGCTCGTCCTGGAGGAGCGCCTGCGCGTCGATCACGGCGAAGCCGCCGAGCTCGGGCAGGGTCACGAGGAGCTTCTGCCGGCCGAGCCCCTCCTGGCTCAGGTCGCCGCTCCCGCTGCCGCAGGCGTCGCCGCCGGCCTCGGCCTCGGCGGGGCTCGTCGGGTCGAGGTCGTAGTCGCTCGAGCACGAGGCCCGCAGCTTGCCGTCAGGTCCGGGCGGATCGGAGACGAGCAGCATCTCGCCGGGCGGCGACGGGAGCGAGCACGCCGGCCACGAGACGAGCGACGGGACCGGACAGCCGCCGCGCGGCAGCACCTTCGCCGACGGGAGCGCGAAGATCCCCGCGCGCCCCGGCTCGGCGACGGCGACGAACGACGCGGTGCCCCCGGGCGTCGCGGCGATGTCGACCGGCTGCGCGCCGACCGGGAGAAAGCTCGCGCCGGGCGTGCCCGTGTCCTGATCGAGGATCGGCGAGCTCTCGGTGGTCATGTCGACGACCGCGATCTCGCCGCGCAACGTCTGCGTCACGAGCGCGTAGAGGTGCGGCAGCGTGGCCTTGCCCCCGCTGCCCTCCTCGACGCCGAAGTCGCCGGGCGATTCGACCGTGCGGCTCGAGCAATCCGTGATCGGCAGCGAGCGCACCACGCCCGGCGCTTTCGGGTCCGGCCGATCGACGGCGAGGCAGACGAAGGCGCTCCGGCCGGACTGCGCCAGGGCCTCGACGGCGACCGGCTCGATCTCCTCGCCGCACCCGGCGAGCGCCAGGACCGAGGCGGGGGCGATGAGCGCAACGCGCAGCTTCATTGGGACTCCCGGGGCGGGACGGGGGTGCCCACCGTGAGGATCATCGTTCCGGACGTGTTCTTGCGCATGTCGAGATCGACGACGCCGAGGTACGAGTCGGTGAAATGTGCGATGTACATGAAGGAATAGGGCTCGCAGCCGTCGCTGCCCGGCGCGCAGTCGCAGCGCTCCTTCTCGTCGCCGCAGGTGTGGCCCGTGTCGAACGCGAGCGCCTGCGGTCCGCGCCCGGTGGAGATGACGGGGTCGAATTCGCGCGCTTCCGGGTCGTAGGAGAACACGCGGCTGGAGTCGAACGCGATCGCGAAGATCCTCCGGTGGCGCTCGTTGTCCTCGCCGATCACCTCGCCCACCTCGACCCGCGACGGGTAGGCCGCGAGCGGCACGGCGTCGCGGATCTCGAGCCTCTCGTACGCCGCGGCCCACGTGGTCTCGGGCCTGGCGGGATCGGCTGCATCGTTCTCGACAAGCGTCGTGCTCACCTCGCCGATGAGCAGCGAGTTCGGGAACCGATGCGCCACGAACACCTGGAGCGGGATCTCCGCGCACCGGGCGAGGCACGCGTAGTCGACGTCCCCGCAGCCCGCCTCGCACACCTGCCGGTCGTGCGCGTCGACCGCGATCCCGCGGTTGTCGGTGCCGCTCGTGAGCGCGGTGATCCGGGTCGTTGCCGACTGGTAGAGGAGCGGCGGCGCGCCCTCGAAAGGTTCCCGGTAACTGATCAGATCGAGCTGCGGCGCCGCGATGAACGTGAGCGCGAACGCGGGCTGGTAGTCGATCTCCTGGTCTGCTGCCTTCACCTGGGTGATGAGGCGCGGGGGCGGCACGGCCGCGAGCTCCGTGGGGCCGAGGGCGAGATCCGGGAGGACCGCGGCCAGCTGCGGCCTCTTCCCTTTCTCCCACGGGTTCACGATGACGCTCACGGCGTCCGTCGTCTGGTGCGAGATGACGACGCTCGTCCCGTCCGGGCCGGCGGCGATCCCGAGCGGCTCGAGCGGCAGCTTGCGCCGGAGGAGCTCCTGCCCCGGATCCTCACCGATGCGGTGGTCCCTGCCGCAGCGCCCGCCCGCCGCGGCCGCGCCGCAGTCCAGCCGAAAGCAGGCGTCCCCGCTGCAGCGCTGCGCATCGGGGGCGTCGAGCCGATCGTCGGCGAGGTCGAAGAAGGTGACCGAGGGGTCGCCGCGGACGGGCACGAACAGCCGCGTCTGAGGCGCGTCCGCGGCGCTGTCGGCGAGCTCGCCGACGAGCGGCCGGTGCACGAGGAGGACGTTCGACGCGAACGCCCCGAGCACGGCCGAGCCCCGCACGACCTCCTCGTCGCCATCGAGGGCGGAGAGGTCGAGGGGCGAGCACGGCCCCGGGTGGAGCAGCGGCGCAGGGTTGGTCGAGAGGCCCAAGGCCTGGCACGCCGCGCTCACGGCGCCGCCGGCGCCCTCGCCCGCCTCGCGCGGGGTGAGCGACCCCTGGAGAGCGAGCGCCCTCTTGCGCAGCCGCTGGAGATCCAGCGCCTGGACCGTGCCGCCGTTGTACCGGAGATCGAAGTCCGAGTTCGCGACGTAGAGGACCCGGCCGCCCGGAGACGCCGCCAGGCCTGTCGGGAAGTAGAACCCCTCGGCCGGCGGCGGGAGCCCCTCGCTGTCAACGAAGCAGCCGGCAACCCCGAGCCCGCCCAGGATCGAGGCGACGAGGCCCACACTGACGACGCGAGGTGTCTGGAGAAGTGCGCGGGCTAGCTTCATGCGGGCGCGGAGACTAGTCAGCGTCACGAGCACTGGCAACCCGCTCCACGAGTTCGTTTGCGGCGGACGCACGCCGAACACGCCGGGGCGAGCGTCGGCTCACGAAGCCGGCGCCGGGGCGCGCGCAGCGCCGGGCGGCGAAGCCTCCCGCGCAGCGTGCCGCGACGCAGCACGGTCGCGGCCGACCCCTGGCGAGCGCACACAGCACGGCGGCGCCGCCTCCTTGGAGGCGCGCCTTGGCGGGGCCGCCTCCTTTAAGGCGCGCCTTGGCGGACGCCCGCGGCAGCGTGCCCCGCGACGGCACGCAACGTCGCTCTCCTGCGCTGATGGGTACCCAAGGTGCGCCCTTCCGGCGCGGGGGCCGCCGGCCGAGGCCGGGGCAAGATCGATCGCCGTCTTCCGTCCCCCTGCATGTTGATCTCGGAGACGCGGCGCGCCTTTGCTACGTTGGTCGCCGGGACATGGCCGATCTCGCAGCCGCCCTTGTCATGGGAATCGCCCTTCTCGGGCTAATCTATTGGTATTTTCGTTCAAACAACGGCGACCGGGCCCGGCCCCGCGCGGCGACGACGCCGGCGCTGGGTGGCCCAGGAGCCCATGCCCTCGATGAGGGGGAGGCAGATCTCGAAGATACAACGACGAGGCCGGGCACAGCCGGCACGCAGGACGGCGCGCGTGTGCCCGCAGGCGAGAGCTCGCACGCGAAGACCACGGGTGGACATGGCCGCGCGGAGCGGGTCTCGGGCGCCGACTGGAAACGACCGAACGGGCCAGCGCGCCTCGACGACGACGACGGCGTCTTCGACGACGACGACGATCTGACGCTGATCACGCTCGCGCCGCCGGAGGTGCTGCAGAACGCGATCCGGCGCGCGAGCGCTCCGTCGTACGGGGGCGACGACGACGATGACGACGACGACGACGAGCGCGAGGAGCCCTCCGCTGTCCCGATCATCTACGACGACGATGCAGCCGTCGACGAGCCGACCAGCTCGTCGCCGCTCCTGCTCATCAGCGCCGTCGGGCAGACGGACCCCGGCCAGAAGCGCAAGAAAAACGAGGACTGCTATCTCTGCCTGGACGAGCACTACCTGTTCGCCGTGGCGGACGGCATGGGCGGCCACGCGGGCGGCGACGTCGCCAGCCGCCTCGCGGTCGACACGATCGCGCGGTCGTTCAAGGACCAGACGTTCGTGGACAGCGACGCCGAGAGCGCCTACCCCGACGTCCCGCGTCGCGGCAGCGAGCTCGCGGTCGCGATCCAGCGGGCGAACCAGGCCATCTACGACCGGGCCCACGCCGAGCGGAGCCTCAACGGCATGGGCACGACCCTCGTCAGCGCCCGGTTCTCCCCCAACAAGCAGCGCCTCTACATCGGCCACGTGGGCGACAGCCGCTGTTATCGCCTCCGCGACAACGAGCTGACGCAGCTCACCACCGATCACACGATGGGCGCCGCGGGGATCACCGGACCGATGGCGAACCACCTGAGCCGGGCGATCGGGATCTCCCCCGCGGTCAAGGTCGACCTGATCATCGCTCGCCCCCACCCCGGCGACGTCTACCTCCTCTGCTCCGACGGCCTGTCGAAGATGACGCCGCACGAGGCCATCCGCGACATCCTCCTCGCCGAGCCCGATCCCGAGAAGGCGTCCCTCGCGCTCATCGAGAAGGCGAACGCAGGCGGCGGGCGTGACAACATCACCGTCATCCTCGTCCGGGTCAGCGACCCCAAGGACCTCGCGCGGCTCGCCTCCCGCGCCAGCGCCGGCGCCGGCGCGAGCTGATCGCTCGGCGTCCTCTCTCCCGCCTCTCCCCCTCTCCCTCCATCTCCATCGAGACCGACCCCGCGCAGCGCCGACCGAGCGGTCCGCGCTGTGTCGGCGGAGCGCGCTCGCCCGCCGCGCGCCCGCGGTCGCCACGCGCTGTTCACGCGCCAGGGTTGCGCGTCGTTACGGACAGCGCGCTTCGATTGCCACGGATACAGACACCCTCGCTCGATGGCCCGCTCGACAGCCGAATACGGGCCACTGGCCAGAATCGTCACAGATACGGATCACACTCGCTCGTAATCGCGTTGACGCGCCCATTACGGTTCGCCCTCTTCGATTATCACACCATGACTGGCTTGCTGGGCTCAATCTCGCGCCAAAAAGAAGCGTCATGAGCTCTTGACGCGCTATGCCTCGAGCGCTCTCAATGGCCGCCGCAAGCAGCTCCTCGGCGGAGCCATTGAACCGGAATGCCTCGATCCTTTCTCTGCAAGATTGTTTTCGCCTCTCTCCTCTTCAGCGCGCCCGCGCTCGCAGCAGAGCCGACACGCCGCATGCTGCGGATGCGCTACAGCGAGGAGGCGCGAGCGACGTCGTGCTCTGTAGCGGGCGCGCTGCGCGAGCAGGTCCGTCAGCGCACGGGGTACGACCCTTTCCGCGAGGACGCGCCCGAGGAGGCCGACGTCGCGATCGGGAAGCGTGACGCGATGCTGGTCGCCACGCTCCGGTACCGGGATGAAGACGGCAAGACCTCCGCCCCGCGCTATTTCAGCGCTCCTGACAGCGACGCTGGCTGCGAGCTGCTCACCAGCTACATCGCGCTCTCGATCGCCTTCGCGCTGACGCCGTTCGGCAGCCATGTACAGGCTCCCGCAACGGCGCCGCCTCGCCCCGAGCTCGCGCCGCCCCCGGCTCCGCCGCGGTCACGACCGCCGCCGGCGCGCCCGGCCCCCGCGAGCGAGCCCGCCGGGATCTTGAGCACGCTCCGGGGAGGCACCGGCGTGTTCGCGCAGATCGGGCTGACCGATCAGCTGGTCGGCGGCGCCTCCTGGTTCTTCAGGGTTCACTGGTCGAACCGCCTCTCCTTCGCGCTGGAGGCCCGCACAGCGTTCATCCCCCTGAGCTCAGGCCCGAGCGGCCGGGGGTGGAGCCTGGACACATCGAGCCCGGGCGGGGAGCCGATGCACACCCGCATCCTCGTCACGAACGCCCTCGTTCCGTGCCTTCACACGAACGACGTGCTCGCCACCTGCGCCCTGATGGAGTTCGGCCTGCTGACGCTCACCGGGCAGCGCGCCAGCGACAGCGCGCTGTTCCTTGTGTTCGTGGCGCTCGGGTTCCGCACCGGGGTCGAGCTCGCGCTGAACGACTGGCTCTCGTTCACCACCCACGTCGATCTCCTCACGGCCGTCGGGCTCCAGGAGCGCCCGCACGTCGACATCCTGCGGGCTCCTCATCTCAGCGCGTCCGTCGGCGCCGGCGTGATCGCGGCGTTCTGAGCTCGCAGGAGCCGCACGCGGGATGGATGGTGGTGAGGACGGCGCGGCGGCGAGGATCGTGGCTGGAATTTTCGAGGACCAGCCCTCGCTCGTTCGGGCGCCGCGCGGCGCGCGGGACAGGCAGACGAGCGCCAGCCCAGGCCGCCCGCCGGCGCTCCTCGTGGCGCGGAACGCCTTCTCTCTGGCGTGAAGCCGCGCAATTCGCGTAGCCTTTCCTGACGGTGCTCCCGGAGTTCACCGATCCGACCGACCGCTTCATGATCGAAGCCCGCAGCCGAAGCGGCGGCATGGGCGATATTTTCAAGGGCACCGATCAGTCCACCGGCGCCCCTGTCGCGATCAAGGTCCTGCGCGCCGCGGCGTCGCCCCAGGAGCGCGCCCGCTTCGCGCGCGAGATCGCCATCCTGGCCGATCTGCGGCACCCGAACATCGTGCAGTACATCGCGCACGGCACCTGGCTCGACGGGCGCCTCTTCTTCGCGATGGAGTGGCTCGACGGCGAGGACCTCGGGCAGCGCCAGCGGCGCGCGCCGCTCGGCCTGCGCGACTCGGTGGAGGTCGTCCGGCGCAGCGCGGCCGCCATGGCGGCCATCCACGCGCGCGGCGTCGTCCACCGCGACCTCAAGCTCTCCAACATCTTCCTCGTCCGCGGCAAGGGCACCGCGATCAAGCTGATCGACTTCGGCGTCGTGCGGCTCGCGGTCCCGGACGACTGCCCCACCGAGCGCGGCACGATCATCGGCACCCCGCACTTCATGGCGCCCGAGCAGGCGCGCGGCGAGCCGGTGGACGCGCGGGCCGACGTCTACTCGCTGGGCTCCGTCCTGTTCCGCCTGGTCACCGGCAGGAACGTCTTCGAGACCGAGCACGCGATCGCCCTGCTCGGCCGCCTCGTCCTCGAGGACCCGCCGCGCGCGGCGCAGGTCCGCTTCGACGTGCCCGAGGCGCTCGACGAGGTGATCACGCGCTCCATCGCCCGCGATCGCGAGGTGCGGTACGAGAACGGCGGCGAGCTCGCGCGCGCGCTCGCGCGGGTCGGGGAGCTCAACAACGACCCCCCCGCGACCGACAGGTCCGCGTCGGCGATCCGCCGCGCGGCGGCGCCGGAGCTCCGGTCGGGCCCGGCGAGCCCCTCCGGGCCGATCGACGAGCGGCCGCAGGTGCGGCTCGCCACGAGCGAGCGGCGCGTGGTCGCCTGCGTGCTCTTCGAGCTGGGCGCCGGGCCGCTCCGCCCCGAGGTGGACGCCGCGCTCCGCGAGGTCCTCGGCGACGACGCGCGGCTCGAGCCGCTCCTCAGCGGGAAGATGGTCGCGGTGCTCGGGGTGGAGCGCTCGCGCGGGGACGAGGCGATGCGCGCCGCGCGGGCGGCGCTGACCGTCGCCAGGTCGACGCCGGGCGCGCGCGTCTCGGTCGCGGTCGGGCACGCCGTCCGCGGCCGCACGAACCTCGCCGGCGAGGCGCTCGAGCGCGCGGCGCAGCAGCTGGAGTCCGCCGTGCCCGGCGCGGTCCGGATCGACGGGTACGCGACCGCGGCGCTCGAGGGGCGGTTCGTGGTCCAGGAGGACGCGCGCGGCGGCGTGCTCCTGCACGAGGACGCGGCCGGCTTCGACGCGCGCAAGCTCCTCGGGCACCCCACGCCGACCCTCGGGCGCGAGCACGAGATCGCGCGGCTCCAGGGCATCTTCAGCGACGTCGCCGAGGACGGGGTCCCGCGCGCCGCGCTCGTGACCGGCCCGGCCGGCATCGGCAAGAGCCGCGTCCGCGCCGAGCTGATCCAGCGCCTCGACATGGCGCCGCACGCGCCGGTCATCCTGCTCTGTCGCGGCGATCCGATGAGCCAGGGGTCGGGGCTCTCCGGCCTCGGCCGCGCCCTGCGCGCGCTCATGGGCATCCACGACGGCGAGCGCCTCGAGGACCAGGTGCAGAAGGTGAACGCCCACGTGGCGGTGCGCCTGGCCCGCCCGCTGCGCTTCCTCGCGGGCTTCATCGGCGAGCTCGCCGGCGTGCCGTTCCCCAACGACGGCAACGAGCCGCTGCGCGCCGCCCGCGAGGCCCCGCAGCTCATGGAATCGCGCATGCGGATGGCGATCGAGGCGTTCTTCCGCTCGAAGTCCGAGAGCACGCCGCAGATCCTGGTCATCGAGGACATGCACTGGGCGGACAGCACCACCGTCGAGCTCGTCGACTGGCTGCTCGGCTGCGCCGACCTCCGCTTCGGCGTGTTCGGCTTCGCGCGCCCCGAGCTCGCGGGCCGGTTCCCGTCGCTGTGGCAGCAGCGCAACGTGACCCGCTTGGCGCTCTCGCCGCTGTCGCCGCAGGCCGCGGATCGCCTCGTGGCGACCGCCCTCCCCCAGGCCAGCCCGGCCACGCGCAGCGCCATCGTGCAGCGCGCCGGCGGCTACGCGCTGTTCCTGGAGGAGCTCATCCGGCACGCCGCGGAGGGGCGCGACGACGTGCCGCTCAGCGTGCAGGCGCTCGTGCAGCTCCGCGTCGACCGCATGTCGAGCGGGGTGCGCGAGGTGCTGCGCGCCGCGTCCGTCTTCGGCCAGGTCTTCTGGACCGCGGGCGTCGAGGCGCTGCTCGAGCGCGCCGTGGGCGCGGAGCTCGCCGAGCTGGAGGCGGGCGAGATCATCGCGCGCCAGCTGGAGCCCCGCGTCGCGGGGCAGGTGCAGTGGACGTTCCGCCAGGCGCTCGTGCGCGACGCGGGGTACGCCTCGATCCTCGAGGAGGACCGCGCCGCGCTCCACCGCGCCGCGGCCGCCTGGCTCGAGTCCGCGGGCGACGTCGATCCGGGGCTCGTCGCGCGCCACGCGGAGGCCGGCGGCGAGAAGACGCGGGCCGCGCTGCTCTACGCGCGGGCGGCCCGGGGCGCGGCGGCGAGCGGCGCGGAGCTCGACGCGGCGCTCGATCTCGCGACGCGCGGGCTCGCCTGCGGGGCCGAGGGGACCACGCGCGCGACGCTCCTTGTCCACCGGGGGGAGGTCTGCGAGCTGATGGGCCGCGTCCCCGAGGGGCTCGACGCCGCGGAGGAGGCCGCGCGCCTCGCGCTGCCCGGCTCGGATCTGTGGGGCGAGGCGCAGCTCCTCGCGGTGACCTGCATGATCGCGGCCGGCCAGAGCGCCGAGGGGGACGCGCGCGCCGCCTCGGCGCTCTCGCCGCAGTTCGCGGCGGCGCTCTCCCCGTCGATCCGCGCGAGGCTGCTCGCGTCGCGCGTCCGGGGCCTCGTGGACCTGAGCCGGCCCGCCGAGGCGCGGAGCGCCGCCGAGGCGGCGATCGAGGTCGCGCGCGCGAGCGGCTCGACGGCCGCGCTGCTCCACACGCGGGAGGCGCACCTCGCCGCGCTGATGCACGTCGGCGACCTGTCCGCCGCGGCCTCCGCGGGCGCGTCGCTCATCGCGGACGCCGACGCCGCCGGCGACGTGATCATCGCGGTGAAGGCCCGCCTGAACACCGGCTCGGTGCTGAACCACCTCGGGCTGTTCGAGGAGGCGCAGGCGCTGCTCGAGCGCGCGCTGCAGGGCGCGCGGAGCCGGAAGATCCGGGCGCTCGAGGGCTTCGCGCTCCACAACCTCGGCATGTCGTACGCGCGGCTCGGCAACATCGAGGAGGGCATCGCGCACGAGCGCCAGGCGGGCCGGATCGCCGACGACTGCCACGTCGCGCGGCTCAGGATCGTCGGCCGGCTGTACGAGGCGATCTTCCTCGTGTGGCGCGGCGCGCCCGGCGACCACGGGACCGCCCACGCCATCGCGCGCTGGCTCTGCGAGGAGACCGCGCGCCACGCGACGGCGCTGCAGGCGATGGCGAGCTTCGCGCTCGCCCGCGTCCAGCTGGCGCGGCGCGAGCTCCGGGCCGCGGTCGACGCGGCGCGCGAGGCCGCGCGCCACCTGGAGGGCGGGCCCATCGAGGAGTGGGACGACGCGATCCGCGTCACGCTCGTGGAGTCGCTCCTCGCGACCGGGGAGGAGCGGGAGGCGGACGCCGCGCTCGACGCCGCGTTCACCTCCCTGGCCGCGCGCGTCGAGGCGCTCCGGGATCCCCGCCACCGCGAGGCGTTCCTGCGCGGGAGCGACGACGTCGAGCGGCTCATCGCCCTCGCCCGCGAGCGCCTCGGCCGCTCGCTGCCCGCGCCCTCGGCGCTGCAGGCGCCGCGCGGCGCGGATCCATCCGCCAGGCAGGCCGCTGCGGCGCCGCCGCGGAGCAAGAGCGCGAAGACCGCCAGCGGCACCGTGTCGCGGAAGGATCGCGCCGAGGCGCCGGGCGGCGATCCTGCAGGGCAGCGCGGCGCGGGCCCCGCGCAGGACGACGAGGCTCACGCCGAGGGCGCGGCGGCTCCGGCGCGCGAGAAGGGCGCGCCACGTTCTTGACGTTGGGTGGCCGGGTAGCTAAGGCCATCCGCGATGCAAAACAACGCTCCTGAGCGGCCCGTCGTGCGCTGCTCCACGATCTCCGGCTCTGTGCGTTCGGTCGACGCGGGCCGGGGCGCTGCGCTCCGGGCCCGGCCGGTCGCGGGCCGGCGCTTCGCGGCGCGCTTCCTGCCGCTGCTCGCCGCAGCGGCGCTGGGCGGGGCGGCGCTGCTGTCGACCGCGCCGGCGTCGGCGCAGTCGAAGATCGCCGTCGTCGACGTGCGCCGCGCCATGCTGGAGACCGAGGAGGGGCTGCGCGTCCAGGCGACGCTCAAGAAGCTGTTCGACAGCCGCCAGGTGGAGCTCGACACGAAGCAGCGCGCGCTCGGCGACGAGCGCGACAAGCTCGACAAGGAGGCCCAGGCGGGCAAGACGCCGAAGGACGCGCTGCAGCGCAGGTTCGAGACCTGGCAGCGTCAGGCCGCCGAGCTCCAGTCGACGATGGTCGACTACCAGCGCGAGATGCAGCGCAAGGAGAGCGAGATGACCACGCCGATCCTGCAGAAGGTCCTCGGCCTGCTCCGCCGCCTCGCCGCGCAGGAGGGTTACGACCTCATCCTCGACAAGTCGGCAGCGCCTTATTACCGCGCCGATCTCGAGCTCACCGATCGCGCCATCCAGATGTACAACAGCGGACAGGTCGGCGAGGCAGGGCCCGCGAAGGGCGCGCCGCCGGCCAGGGGCGCGGCGCCTGCGAAGCCCGCCGGCCCGGCGCCCAAGCCGGCCGCGCCCGCCAAGAAGTAGCCGAATCACCTCGCGACGGCCCCGGAGCGGCCCGCCCGCGGCGCCGCTCCGTCGATGCTCCGCGCCGCAGGCGTCCGCTCCGCGTCGCGTTCACCCCGCGCGTCGCCGCGTCCAGCGGCCCGGGGTGCCCGAGGCGCGCGCGGCGATCGGCCGCCATGCCGCGATGGCCTCCTCTTGCACCACCACGAAGTCGTGCGGATCGAAGCGCACGAAGTGCCCGGTGCGGACGATGAGCTCGCGCTGGAGGTGCCGGCGCTCGGCCGGGGTGACCCGGCCCGCGTCGAGCTCGTCGAGCACGACCTCCGGGGTGTACGGGCGCCCGCGCCGGTACCGCGCGCCGAGGTCCCAGCCCTGGCAGCGCTCCATCCAGAAGGCCCGCCAGCGCGCGGCGTCCACCGTGGGCTGCTCGACCAGTTCGGGCGCCGGAGCCGCGGGCAGGTCGCGGGGATCGCTGACAAGCTGCGCGAGCTTGAGCTCGCGGGGCTCGCCCACGTCGGGGTCGGGCGGATCGGCGACGGCGATCTCCTCGTCCTCCACCGCGACCTCTTCCCACATCTCGGCGCCGGTGATCCGCTCCAGGGCGTAGGCCGCGGTGAGCTTCACCGCCTTGTCCCCGTCGCGCTCGAGCAGGTCGATGAGCAGGGGCACGGCCGAGGCCGCGCCCGTCCAGCCCACGGCGGCGATCAGGCCGCGGCGTGGCGCCTCGAAGGCGCGCGCGACGAGGTGCCGCGCGTCCGCCTCATCGCCCGCGATCGCGAGCAGGAGCGCCGCCGCGTCGCCGCCCTCCGTCCCCTCCAGCGCGTCGCGCAGCGCGATCGAGGCGTGCGGGTGGTCCGAGAGCGCCATGGCCGTCCAGGCGGCCTCGCGGAGCGCCGGGTCCTCCGCCGCGACGGCCCGCTGGATCAGCTCGGGCAAGCGCTGGCTCGACCCGCAGGCGAGGTGGTGGAGCGCGCGCGCCGCGACGGGGGCCGCCTCGTCCGAGGCCGCCGCGACGAGCTCGTCCTCGGTGGCGAGGCCGCGGTAGGCGAGGACGTCGATCGCCATCGCGCGGACCAGCGGCTCGGGCTCGCGGAGCAGTCCGCGGAGCGCGAGCGGCAGGAGCTCGTGCGGGACGAGCTTCAGGGCGGCGCCGAGCTCGTCGATGAACGCCCTGTCGCGGTCGCTCCGGAGCAGCGCGTGCTCGGCCGCGGCGAGCGCGTCGCGGCCCGCGAAGCAGCCGAGCACCATCGCGCTCGCGAAGGCGAGGCTCGGATCCTTCACGGGGGCCTCGGCCACGAGCCGCGGCACGTGCTCCAGCGCCGGCGCCCCGATGGCCGCGATCACGTCGATGGCCGCGAGCATGCGCCGCTCGAGGATCAGCGCCCCGCGGAAGGGATCGCCGAGCAGCGGCGCCCGCTGCATGCCGACCATCGCGACCTCCTCGAAGCACTCGCGGGTGCGGGCGCGGAGGAAGGCGAGGTCGTCGATCGCGGCGCCGATCTCCCGCGCGAACCCCGGCGGCGCCGGGGGCGCGGCGGGCTCGTCACGGCGCTCCGGGAGCGGCCGCGCCTCCGCCGCGCCGGGGAGCGCGCCGGGCGCGGGCGCCTGCTTCTTCAGCGCCTCGACGGCGGCCTTGAGCTCCTCGAACGTCCTCGGCCGCGCGATCGGCGGCGGCGGCTTCGCGACGAGCTCGGCCGGGGGCGGCTCCGGGACCTTGATCCTCGGCGCGAGCGACGCGCGCGGGACCACGTGGAGCCGCGGCCGATCGCGGCTCGCCAGGATGGGCGGCGGGTCGAGCGGCGGCGCCGGCGGCGCGGTGGCGAGCCGCGCCTCGGCGCGCTCGAGCCAGCCCCGCGCGCTCCGGAGCCGCTCGCCCACCGCCGCGAGGCCCGCGTCGAGCCCCGCCGCCCCGCCGACGGCGGCAGCAACGAGGTCAATTTCCGCGATGGCGTCACGCACGGCCACGATGCGATCGGCGCGGCCGTCGAAGGCGTCGTAGATCGCGCCGAGGGCCCGCTCCAGGGCGCGCGCGGGCGCGGTCAGGTCGGTGACGGGCTCGACGTCGTGCTCGAGCGACAGCGCTGCGCGGCGGAGCGCGGCGTGCGCGCTCTCCAGCGTGTCGTGGGCGAGCAGGTCCATGCTGGCCGGCGCGGAGTGCTGCCCGTCCTGACCGCCGGGCGCGACGAAAGGCAGGTAGGAGAAGGACACGCCCCATGGATACACCTGCGCGGAGGAGGCCCCAAGCCGCGCGCTGAGGTAGCCTGGCCGCGCGATGAAGGATCCTTCGCAGGACGTCGAGGTCTACGCGACGCTGGCCGCCCGGCTCGCGGATCCTGGCGCCGACCGCGCGGCGCTCCTCGCCGAGCACGGGCTCGACGAGGCGAGCTGGGAGGCGCTCGACGACGCCTGGCAGGCGCGCCTCGAAGAGGCGGACGAGGACGACGGCGAGGAGGTGGAGGTGCCGCCGCTCGTCGCCGCGTTCGCCGAGACGTTCGCCCGGGTCCAGCGCGGTCGCGCGAAGCGCGAGCTGTCGTTCGAGCGGTTCCTCGAGGCCGCGCGCGCGATGAAGCGGGGCACCGACATGGCGACGGTGCTGAGCCGGCTGGACCTGACGCTCGAGGACTACCTGAGCGCGCAGCAGCGATGGACCGCGGCGATGCTGGAGGACGACGAGCTCATGGCGCAGTTTCAGCGGGCGATGAGGTAGCGGGGATGGGCGCGCGGCGAGATCGGTCGGGGCAGGCGCCGCGCCGCTGAGCGGCAGAGGGGCGTAGGTTGGGGGAGGCATGATGGAGGGCGAGGGGACGATCCGATCGATCACGCTCGAGGAGCTCGCCGCCATCACCGGGGCCCTCGAGGCGGGCTTGCCGCGGGGCGAGGTGCTCGCCGGGGCGGGGCTGTCGGTCGAGGCGTGGGAGGCGGCGCGGGAGGGCTGGATGTCGAGGCTCGCCGCGCGGGCCGCGCGGGGGCAGCTGCGCTCGAGCCAGCGTTACCTGGAGCTCGTCGCCGAGCAGAAGGGCCGCGCCGAGGCGAGGGCGCGACACGCGCGCCGGAAGCCGGAGGGGCCGATCCCTGTGGCGCCTGCGGCGCACCTCTCCCCGTTGCAGGGGGCGCCTCGAGACCGGGCGACGCCGCTGCCCGCCGCGGGCGCGGGCGGCGAGGCGGCTGCGCGATCGCCGTGGGCCAGGCTGGGCGCGGCGGCGCCGCCGGGGCCGGGCCTCGTGGAGCCGGCGCCGGTGCGGCCGGCGATCGCGTCGTCGCTCCCGCCGGCCATGCCGTCGCCGCTGCCGCCGGCCATGCCGTCACCGCTGCCGCCGGCGATCGCGTCGTCGCTCCCGCCGGCCATGCCGTCGCCGCTGCCGCCGGCCATGCCGTCGCCAATGCCGCCGGCCATCGCGTCGTCGCTCCCGCCGGCCATGCCGTCGCCGCTGCCGCCGGTCACGCCCACCCCGTTCCCGGAGCCGCGGACAACGGCGCCGCCGAGCCGCGTGACGCTCCTCGGCACTCGGGCTGTCGCGCCACGCGAAGCGCTGCCCTTCCGTCAGGACGCCTCGAGCGCACCTCCGGCCGAGAGCGCCGCTACCCCGGCCGCGGAGAGGATGGATGCCACGCGCATCGGCACGGTCGGCGCGCTGCCGGCCGGCAGAGCCCTGCCCTTCTCTCGCACGGCTCCTGTGCTTCCGACCGACAAGGCCCTGCCCCTCTCTCGCACTGCCCCTGTGCTTCCGGCCGACAAGGCCCTGCCCTTCTCTCGCACTGCCCCTGTGCTTCCGGCCGACAAGGCCCTGCCCTTCTCGCGCCCTACCCCTGTGCTTCCGGCCGACAAGGCCCTGCCCTTCTCGCGCCCTACCCCCTCGCCCCCGGCCGACAAGGCCCTGCCCTTCTCGCGCCCTACCCCTTCGCCTCCGGCCGACAAGGCCCTGCCCTTCTCGCGCCCTACCCCTTCGCCTCCGGCCGACAGCGCTCTTCCCTTCTTGCGCCCCACCCCTTCGCCTCCGGCCGACAAGGCCCTGCCTTTCTCACGTCCCACCTCTTCAAGCCCCGTCAAGGACGAGACCGCACCGCTACCACCTGAGCGCTCGCATGGGAGCTGGGCTCTGCCCTTCCAGCAGCCGAGCTCCGCCTCCGGATCGCCCGCGAGCGCATCGACCTCTGAATCCGGCGTGCGGGCGCAGCCCAGCGTCGATGAGGAGGAGAGGCGGCGCGTGGAGCGGATCACCCTCGGAGAATACGCGCGCATCTGCGCCGACGTGCGAGACCGTTCAAGACACATCCAGCAGATCCAGAGCCATTACGGGCTCAGCCCGCAGGGCTGGGCCGCGCTCCACGCGATGTGGCACGAGCGCTTCCGGTCCGATCCGGCGCTCAAGGCGCGGTGGCAGGCGCTCGTCGAGCAGAGCGCGGAGAGCTGACGGCACATGCGGTCCGCTCGCACAAACCGGAAACGGTCCGGGGGATAGCTGGCAGCCTCCGCGCAACCGGACACGGTCCGGGGGAGGCAGCTGGCAGGTGGTGGCTGGTTTTGCCTGAGAGTGGCCGGATCCGGCCAGTCTGACGATCTCGTGCGCTAGGTTCGGCGCAAGGAAGTGCAGCCCGCGGCGTTGGCGCGCCCGGGCTGCGTGGCCGAACCCCGATCACGCGAGGTCCGACATGCTGACCGTAGTCCGTTCGCCTTCGGGCGAGCAAGAAGGCGGAGGTGCGCCCGCGCGCCGCCGCCCCCGTTCCACGTCCCTGACCGACGCGGAGGCGATGCGCTTCCGCGCCGCGCTGCGCAACCTGCGCGGCCTGTTCGGTAGCTGGAGCTGCCTGGCCGAGGTGATGGGCGTCCCGAAGACGACCATCACCAACTTCGTGTACGGGTCGCACCCGAGCACGACGCACGGGCTCGCCGCAAAGGCGGCGCGCGCCGCTGGCACCACGGTCGAGCGCTTGCTCGGCCGGCCCGTCGTCGCGGGCAAGTGCCCCACGTGCGGGAGGTTTGGGTGAAGACCCGGCGGAAGGGGGCGAGGAGCCAGCCGACCGCACGACATCCCAGGAAGCGTCCGACGATGGAGGCGATCCTCGCCGAGCGCGGCATCATCCTCGCCACGCTGGCCGGCATCCGGAAGCGGGACCGCGCCGACGTTGAGCAGCACGTGCTCCTCGGCGCGTGGAACGCCATCCGGCGCGGCAAGTACCGGCCCGACCCCAGGGACAAGCCCCGGGATGCGCTGAGGAAATGGCTGCACGGCATCGCCTGGCGGCAGGCGGCGCACTACTTCGACAGCGCGTGGACGCGCCGCGCCGTGCTGCACGCCGAGCCGCTCGGGTTGCTGCGCGAGCCCACCGGCCCGAGCTTGCACGCGCAGATCGAGGCGCGCGAGACCTTGGAGCTCCTCGCCGAACTCCCGCTCTGGCAACTGGAGGCGATCCTCATCGTCGACGCGCCGGAGACGCTCGTCGCGTACGCTGCGGCGCGCGGGATGAACCCGCACACCGCAGCGTCCAGGCTGCGGATCGCCCGCAAAGCCCTGGCGCTGAAGCTCCGACGGCGCCGATGAAGATCCTGGACATGACGAGGCGCGCCGCGAAGCGCCTCGCCGCCGTCTGACCCTCCCGCCTCTTCCCACGGCCCACCCGGGCGCTTGCTCCGCCACGAACCGATGAGCTAATGGGGTGTCGCCGAGCCCGTCGCAAGCAGGCCCGACGACGCCGATCACTTGCCGGACCGGGAACGGCTCGTGCCGCACGTCTGGCATGGTGCCCCACAGCGCACGGCCACCGCGCTGCGGTCGACCCCGCTCGGCCCGTCCGAAGCTGGAAGGAATCCGCTTGCTCTTGCCGATTTTTTGTGATCTTTAGCTACGCGTGACAGCCGTTCCCCTCGGACCCGAGCCTCGAACGTCGCGCACAGCCCCGTGGGCTTCCAGGAGGAGCGCGACGGAGCTCGAGGCGTGACATGCATCCCGGGCCGCTCACGACTGCTAACTTCTTTTCATCCGACGGCGCGCCCCTGAGCGGGCTCGTGCCAGTGCGAAGCGGATCGTTTGGCCCGTTGTCCATCGATGAGCAGGCCGCGGTCCAGGAGGCTGCGGCCTTCCGCCGGATTGATTATGTCTTCTTTCGCAAGCTCGACGGTGTCCGGTCCTCTCGTGTCGCAGCCTATGTCATCGACAATACCAAGGAGCCGCTGCGCACGGACGAACTCGCCGTGCTGCACAAGGAGCTCTGGCGACATGGCGCCGCTCCGCTCGTGTATGTGGCGTGGCAGACTCGTATCGACGTACTGACGTGCGCTCGGGGTCCAGACTTCTGGAAGGACGACCGCTGCGAATACAACCCCGCGGTGCAGTTCGATCTCGCCATTTCCACGGCAGCCGAAGTGCACGCCGAGCTGGCGTCCCGGTTCTCGGCGTATCGTCTGTCCGACGGTACATTCTGGGATGATCCTCGGAATGCGAAGCTGGCAAACTACCAGGACGCGGCCCATCAATCGCTCATCGGCGCGATCGTCGACGCGGACGAGGCATTGGGAGGAGAGAGAGCACCGGTGCTTCGCCGACTGCTGCTCCTCACCGTCCTGGTGAAATATCTTGAGGATCGCCGGGTGTTCCCCGAAGGCTGGTTCGGTAGGTTCACGCCGGGCGCAGTCGACTTTCTCGGTGTGCTCCGGGAAAAGAAGCCTGACCAGGTGCAGAGACTCCTCGGGGCGCTGGAAAGGAAGTTCAACGGGGACATCTTCGTATTACCGGACGCGGAGGGCTCCGCTGCGCTCACCCCGAAGGCCCTCGTGGAGTTCTCCACCCTCGTCGAGGCCCGTACCCTGCATCGCCAGCGGTACCTGTGGGAACAGTATTCCTTCGAGCACCTCCCGGTCGAGGTGGTCAGCCAGATGTACCAGCACTTCGTGCAAGGTGGACATGGCACGGTGTACACGCCGCCGTTCCTTGCCTCGCTCGTTCTCGACCATGTGCTGCCGTATCAGAACCTGAACGGGACGGAGCGAATACTGGATCCTTCCTGCGGCTCTGGTGTATTCCTCGTCGGGGCATTCCGGAGACTAGTGAATGCCTGGAGGGCGCAGAACGGATGGCAGAAGCCGGACGTCGCAACCCTCAAGACAATCGTCGGCCGATCGATCTTTGGGATCGATCTCGACTCGTCGGCCATCGATCTAGCGGCATTCAGTCTAACATTGGCAGTGTGCGACGCGTTGAAGCCCGACGTGATCTGGAACAGCCTTAAGTTCGACGGCTTCCGTGGCCGGAATCTCTTTCATGGCGATTTCTTCACGGGGGTCCTCGCGGCGAAGAGGGGCGAGCGTGTCAGCACCCCTTTCGATGCGCCGTTCGATGTCGTCGTCGGAAATCCACCGTTCGAGTCTAAGCTGACCGATCCTGCCAGGAAGGTCGACGCGCTCGCGCTGCGCACGAGGCATGACCAGAAGGCCGTGCCGGACGGGCAAGCGGCTTACCTTTTCCTGGAGCAGTCCATCGCGATGGTGTCGGAGGGCGGCAAGCTTTGTCTCATTCAACCTGCCGGGCTTCTCTATAACAGCAGTACTTACCAGTTCCGGAAGCATATCTTCGGCCTCGCGCCCGTGCGTTCCGTTCTAGACTTCGTGTCCATACGTGGTCTGTTCGCCCCTGCCGATACCAAGGCGCTGGCGCTTTTGGTCGATCGTGACGCGGAGGCGGCCGGCACACCGCTCAGCCACCTCACGTTTCGCCGCACCTTCAGCGTTCATCAGCGCATCGGCTTCGAGCTGGATCACTACGACTACCACGAGGTTTCCCGGGGAATCGCCCTCGATGACCAGTTCGTCTGGCGCGCGAACCTCCTCGGCGGTGGGCGCCTCGCCCACCTGTCGCGACGGCTGCGGGCCATGCAGAGGCTGGGGCAGCACATGGAGGATCTGGAGAAGCAGGATGCGCGGTGGGACTACGGGGAAGGCTTCGTCGTCAGTAAGAAGAGGGCGATCCATCCCGCCGAATTTCTGACAGGTTTGCCCTTCCTGCCGACGAAGGCCTTCACGGCGAACGGCATCGACCGCCGCAAGATCGGCAAGGTCGAGCAGAAGCGCTTTCGGAATCCCTACTCAGAGAAGCGCTATGCGAAGCCCTTGATCCTGATCAAGGCGCACATGTCGCTGCCCGTTGTTTTCTGGGACGAGAGCGATCTGGCTTATCGAGACAAGATCGTCGGCATCCATGCGCCTCCCGAAGACCATGCGCGCCTCCAGGAGATGTTTCGCCGCCTGAAACGCAACCATCGAACGTATGTATTCGCGTGCGTGCTCAACGGCTCTCAGCTCTTCACCAGCAAGGCAACCGCGATCCTCAAGCAGGACATCGATAATCTGCCCTATCCAGACGACGCTTCGGACCTGCGCCTCGCTTACTGGGAACGTATCCTGCGCGAAGACACTCTCCAGTTCATGACCGACTTCGTTCGTCTCGGTCAAGACTCCGTGCTGCTTAAGGAGCAGGCTACCCGGAAGGACCTGGCGAGGTACGCGGTCACGTTCCGCAGGCTGCTTGGCACTGTTTATGACAATCTGCGAGCGGGCCCGGCCGTCTTCATCGATGGGTTGATCTGTCAGTCTTTCCACTTCGGCGAAAAGCCCGAAGGCGTCGCGTTCGGCGACGAACTCGTCAAGGATCTTCACCGGCTGATCTACTGGGAGACCGGTGGAACCATGAGAACGGTGAGGTCGCTCCGCTTCTACGTCGACAACGTGCTCCACATCATCAAGCCCGATCGGCGCCGCTATTGGATTCGGTCCACCGCCGTGCGCGATGCGGACGAAACCCTCTTCGATCTGCGGGAACAGGGCTTTTGATCATGGCTGGTACGCGGACCTCTCATGGCCGGATCAGCAGGGGCATTTCCCCGGACACATTCCGGACGCACACGGTGCAGTTCGTGTGGGCACAGCTTCCGAGATGGCGCGACGACCCTCACCGCCGAGAGGGGAAGAACGAGGACGCGTTGAATGCGGATCTGTGCAAGTTCTTGAACATGCGGGCCCGCGACGAGTCACCCATGGTCCATTTCAGCCACGAGGAAGCCCAGACCGGGCGACATCGCGCCGACCTAGCGGCCAGCCCAGCGACGGAAGGCTTCGCCGCGGAAGTGTTCTCGGCCAGCATCTATGAACCCTTCCTGGTATTCGAGTGCAAGCGGCTGCCGGCGCCGGAGAAGGGCCGTGAGCGAGAGTACCTGACCGGCGGGAAGCGAAAAGACGGCGACGAGCGTAAGGCTCGAGCGAGCGGGGGCGTGCAGCGCTATAAGCTCGGCTTCCATGGGCCCCTGCTCGAAGTCGCCGTAATGATTGGTTATCTAGAGGCGGGCACGGCACCGCAGTGGTTCGCCACCATCAACGGCTGGATCACCGAGCTCGCACGGTCGAAGCCGGACGAGGATGGATGCGTCTGGGACATCTCGGAGAGGCTCTGCGAGCTTCAGACCAGGGCCGCGGAGCGAACGGCTCTCAGTGTGTCGTCGCACTCCAGGCAAAAAGCCATCAGCGCCAGCATCAAGCTGTTCCACCTGTGGCTGGAAATGACCCGCTCGTGAGCAGCGCCGGCTGCCATCACGGCCGGGCTCCTCGTGGAAGCGACAAATGCCGCAGTACAAACGGCTCTCAACTACGTCGTAACTGACGTACCATTTGACAACCGTTTGCCAGCCTCTCGATAAGCTCCGAGATGCCCAACTTGTGCTTTACGTTGGCCATCGTATTACCGATCACCTTTCGGCCAATTAGCAGCAACGCCTCTTCAAGCTCATCGTAGACGCACACATGGATCTCCCGAGATCCGGGCGCGTCGGGCGGCCCGTCCTTGGATGACGTCATCGCGCACCCCCTGCGCGACGCGACCAAGCCGCTATGACATCCACTGTCCTAGCCGCCTGCTTTTTACGGCGCTCGCAGCAGCTTTCGCCGCAGAAACCGCTATAATCACAGGACCTTAGACGAAAACGCCCCGCCCTCGGCTGGAACCCGAAGGCGGGGCGGCAGACACCGTGCGGAGCGACCCGCCCGACGTCGTGGCAGACGGGAGCCTGGGCCATCCGCCGGAGAAAGGCAAGGGTCCCGTGGCGAACGTGCTCCCGGCGGAGAAGCGCATGCGTGTGCTCGCGGCTCTTCTGGACGGCAACAGCGAGCGCGCCGTCGAGCGCATGACCGAGGTCAACAGGGAGACCGTGGGTCGGCTCTCGCTGGCCTTCGGTCGCGGTGCTGAGCGGCTGCATGACCGGCTGGTGCGCGACCTGCGCACCCAGTTGATACAGGTCGATGAGGTCTTTGGGTACGTGGGCAAGAAGCCGGCCCGTGTGACCAAGGATGACCCTGAAAGCATCGGCGAGGCGTACACCTTCGTCGCGATGGATACGCTGTCCAGACTCGTCATCGCGTGGCGCGTTGGCCGACGTGATCAGGAGACGACCGACGCCTTCATGGCCGATGTCCGCGCCCGGCTGCTCGTGATGCCGCAGATCACGAGCGATGGCTTCGCGCCGTACATCTCGGCCGTGGGCGCGCAGTTCGGGCCGAGCGTCGACTTCATGCAGACGGTGAAGAACTACCGCACTGGCTCCTACCGCGGGCCGGACCACCGCTACGAGCCGCCGCGCGACCCGTTCATTACGAAGACGACGATCTACGGCGCGCCGGACGCCGCCCGTGCCTCGACGGCGTACGTGGAGCGCCAGAACGGCACCCACCGGCACCAGAACGGCCGCATGCGCCGGCTCTGCTACGCGTTCTCGAAGAAGTTCGAGAACCACCGCGCCGCCGCTGCGCTGCACTACGTCGCCTACAACCTGTGCTGGGTTGTCAAGACGCTCCGCGTGACCCCGGCGATGCAGGCCGGCATCACCGACCACGTGTGGACCGTGGACGAGCTCGCGGACGCCCTGCTGACCGAGCCGGCCAGCGAGGCCCCGAAGGCGCAGCCGCTCAGTCATCGCGAGCCCTCCGCGCCTGCCCGCAAGCTTCCGAGCGGCCGTGGCTGGCTCCGCCTCGTGACCGAGCCGACCCCGGCGTTGAAGCGCCCGCAGCGCGCCCCGGAGCCCACGCCCCCGGCGTCCCCGGTCCAGGCTGCACCGCCACCCGCCCCTGTTGCCCCGGCCGGGCCGGTGCAGCTCGACCTGTTCTCGTGGAAACCCGACCCGTCCGACACGCCGGGCGGGTAGCTTCCAAATCCAGCCAGTCCAGGCCGGTGGCCGGATCCGGCCACCACCAGCTGGCAGCCTCCGCGCAACCGGACACGGTCCCGGGGAGGCAGCTGGCAGCCTCCGCGCAACCGGACACGGTCCCGGGGAGGCAGCTGGCAGCCTCCGCGCAACCGGACACGGTCCCGGGGAGGCAGCTGGCAGCCTCCGCGCAACCGGACACGGTCCCGGGGAGGCAGCTGGCAGCCTCCGCGCAACCGGACACGGTCCCGGGGAGGCAGCTGGCAGCCTCCGCGCAACCGGACACGGTCCCGGGGAGGCAGCTGGCAGCCTCCGCGCAACCGGACACGGGTGGTGCCCTAACTAGGGGATGTGCCCCCTCGAATCAGGGCAGCATCTTCTGGCGCACCTTGTCGATCGCGTCGGCGTTACTCTGTGCCGACTGCTCAGTGTTCTGGATCTCGCGCGTCAGACGCTCGACCTCCTCCAGGTCACCTGCCTGCTTCGCCGCGTCTCGCTGCTGCTTGAGGTGCGCTTTCCGCTCGGACAGCCTATCGATCGCTTGCCGGAGTTGCTCGATCTTCTTCTCGTTGTCTTCCATGGCACGGACGCTACTCCGCTGACGCTCGTCGGGCCACATGGATTCCGCGGCCGACGACAACCATAGAGACCTCCGTCCATTTGGGACGGAAGCGCAGCTGCCGGCCCTCAGGCTTGCGCTGCCCCGTCGCCAGCCGTTGACCATGTGACCTGTTCACACCACAGAAGCCCCGCGGAGAATGCCAACAGGTTTGAGACAGGCCGGACGAGAATCCTATGAGTGGATCTCGCTCAGGGGCGCGTTCCGGCTCTGCGCAGCATCCGGTCGAGGTCGGGGCGGCAGCGGCACGGCGGTGGGCGTGGCTCCAGGTCCGGGCGCGGCGCTGGTCGTGGCCGTGTGCGTCGGCGCCGCGGCCTCGGAGGCGGCATCGTCGACGGACAGCGGGTTGATGACTACCGAAGCGGGCGGCCTGCGCACGACGGGCGGACCGTTCGGGAAGCGTTCCGGATGCGCGGCGTAGGCCGTGTCCAGGGCGACCTGGCGCCGAGCCGCGATATCTTCGACTCGGCCGTAGAATACATCAGCAGGTGTGAAAAGCGCAAGTCCAGAATGCTGATGAATGTCGTTATACCACGTGAAGAACTCCTGGCACCACGCTCGTGCGTGAGCGAGCGAGGCAAAGCGGTCCGGATAGTCGGGTTGGTACTTGAGCGTCTTGAACTGCGACTCGGAGAAGGCGTTGTCGTCGCTGACGTGAGGCCGGCTGAAGCTACGAACGACGCCGAGCGAGCCGAGGAGCTGAGCGAGCCCCTCCGACCGCATCGCGGAGCCGCGGTCGGCGTGCACCGTGAGCGAGCCGGGCTCGACGCCGTGGCGGGCGACGGTCTCTGCGAACAGGTGCTCGGCGAGCTCTGCGCTCTCGCGCTCGGCGAGCAGCCAGCCGACGGTCATGCGACTAAACAGGTCGAGGACGACGTACAGGCAGTAGAAGACCCCAGGCAGCGGCCCGCGCAGCTTGGTGATGTCCCACGTCCAGATCTGGTTGGGAGCCGTGGCGGTGAGCGTCGGCTTGGCATGCGTCATCGGTCCACGCTGGGCGCGCCGCTCCACGCTCTCGCCGGAGGCGGCGAGCAGCCGGTACATCGTGCGGATGGAGGCGAGATAGACGCCGCGCGACAGCAGCGTCGCGTAGACTTCCGGCGGGGGCTGGTCGACGAACTCCTCGCTATGCAGCACGCCGAGCACGGCTTGCCGCTCGGGGTCACTGAGCCGGCGTGGGCTCGGAGCGGGCTCGGGCAGCGCCGGCGGCTTCGCGGGCTGGGTCTGCCGGTAGAGCGTGGCGCGGCTGACGCCGAGCGCTGTACACGCCTGCGCGATGGGGACGTGCGGGTCATCAAGCTCCTCGATGACGTCCATCAGCGCTCTTCGTCGCTCGTGAGATTGACGCCCAGAATGGCAGAGACTTTTTTTTTGGAGGTCGATGAGCTTCTCAGCGAGCGCGAGCTTCTCCTCGAGCCGCGCCGAGCGCTTCTCGAGCTCGGCGATGCGCCGGTCCTTCGTGTCGTGCTTCGGCTTGCGGCCGGGCTTGCGCCCCGCGAGAGCCTCGCTGCCGTGAAGGGCGAGCTGCTTGCGTCACGCCGTCAGGAGGGAGCTGTAGATGCCCTCGCGGCGCAGCAGCGCCTCGATGTCCCCGCGCTGGGTGCACGCGGCCGCCGCGCGAACGATGCGCAGCTTCTCAGCCGCCGAGAACTTCCGCCTCTTGCCCGGCTTCGGCACGCTCTCAACGGCGACGCCACTCGGACGGGGAGCAGCGCCCTGCGCCGCTGGGGCGGGGGTAGGATCGACGGATCGGAGATGCGAAGGCTTCGGCACCGGTCAGGTCCATTCTCCGCCCTCTCACCACAGATTTCCAGGGGAAGCCTGTCTCACCCGACGTTGGCACAGAGGGGCACCACCACCGCACGCGGAAGGGACGGCCGTCGTTCACGAATCGGCCGAGGATACGGGCACGTCGAGCTCTGCCACAGAGCCGCCATGCGCCGCCACATCGCGGACGAGGCGGCAGAGGCTCTATGAACAGGTGCATGCTCTCAATACTCAAGGCTTCTCGATCCATGCGATGAGCCGGCGGACGAGGCTCTCGCGGCAGACAGTGCGCAAGTATCTCCGAGCGGATCGGTGTCCGGAGCGCGCAAAACGACGAACCAAGATCGGCACCTGGACCGAACACGACAGCTTCCTGCGCACGAGGTGGAATGACGGCTGTCGAGACGCGGTCGTGCTCTTTCACGAGCTCGCAATGAGGGGGCTCCGCGGCACCTTGCGGACCATCTGTTACCGCGCCCTCCCAGTAATGGACATCCCCCAGATCTCGATCCCTGTTCGTGATGGATATCCACCCATTGCTCCCGGCCCCGCCATCATCGAGTCGGTGCGGACCCGAGAGATGGAGCCGGGGTGGACCCAGAGGGCGCGGCGTCGGCGAGCGTTCGCCAAAGTGCATTCCGGATGGGCGTCCAAAATTCTCACAAAATATCGCATCGATGCCCGCCGTCTCCCGGACGGCGAGCATTCCTGATCCGTTGCCACAATTACCACTGCACTGGGCGGCATGTCTCCGCTGCCGCTGGCGTAAGGCCAGCGGCAGCGGAGCGGAGCATCGGCGCGGGGCCGGCCACAAAATAGGCGACGAGGGGATGCGTGTTGTGGCGACTCGTCCTCCCCTCGTCGTGCTCCGAGGACCTTGGAGGAACGGAGCTCATGCAGGATCGTTCAAGCCGACATCGACATCAAGCGCTGGATGACCGCGCTGCCCTCGGTCGAGCAGATGCGGCCGCCGCGCTGCCCCTGCTGTGACGTGGCCAGCCGCCCCGTGAACGGCCCGCGGGTGATGCGCGGTCACGGCCTGCGCGAGCGCCAGGTGTGCGGCCCGCTCGACCCAGGCGACGCTCCCCAGCAGGTCACGGTGCGCGCTCGGCGCTACCGCTGCAGCGGCTGCGGCGCGATCACGCTCGTCGTGCCGCGCGGGGTGCTGCGCCGACGGCGCTACGCTGCATCGGCGATCGGCTGGGTGCTCGCTCGCATCGGACTCGACGGCGCGACCACGCCGGTCGTCCGCGCCGAGGTCTGCGGCGCCGTGATCGTGGGCGTCGCGGCGGCCGAGCGGTGGCTCGCGCCGTCGCGATGGATCGAAGCCAGTCGCCGCGGACAGCTCTTCCCCCGGCTCGGACGCCACAGCGCCGAGAGCCGCCGCGCGCACATCGCCGAGCGCACGGCGATGCAGCTCGTGGCGCTGTCTCCTCGGGGCGGCGCCGGCGAGCCCGCCGCTCACCTGGCGTTCCGCGGCGCCGCGCTCGCAGCGTGATGCCCATGCTCCGCGAAACGCGAGCTCCGGCGACTCCACCATCCAAGATCGGGCACGGCGGCGGGGCGCTCTGGCACTGGGTTTCCACGGGTCGTCGACACGCACCCGTGGAAAGGACCGTTCGTGGACATCCTCAAACCCAAAGATCACGCGGAGGAAATCGCCCTCTTCCGCCATGGCCTCATCGGCCAGATCTGTGCTCGCGATCTCGAGCATGGCGATCTCGTCGAAGCGCTGCGCACCCTCTCGAAGGAGCGCGTGCGCCCCGCCGGGGAGCGCGTGCACGCGCTCTTTCGCGGTGCCAACCCTCGAGCGCTGGCTCTACGCCTACCGTCAGCGGGGGCTCGAAGGTCTCTGCCCTCGCGCCCGCTCCGACCGCGGTCGTGGCCGGGAGCTCGACCCCGGGCTCCGGCAGCTTCTTTGCGACATCCGGCGCGAGCACCCGGCGGCCTCGGTGCCGCTCATCCTGCGCACCCTTCGCGCCGATGGACGCCTGGACGCCACGGTCAGCGCCTCGACCGTGCGTCGCCTCTACCGTCAAGAGGGACTCGACAAGATCGCGCAGCGCGACGGCAAGGGGCCGACGACCCGGCTCAAGTGGCAGGCCGAGCACCCGGACGCGCTCTGGCATGGCGACGTCTGTCACGGCCCGACGCTTCAACTCGACGGGCGCCGGGTCACCGTGCGGATTCACGCCCTGCTCGACGACGCCTCGCGCTTCATCCTCGTCGTTTCGGCCGAGAGTGACGAGAAGGAAGACACCATGCTGCGGCTGCTCGTCCGGGCCCTCCGGCTCTACGGCATTCCGACCGCGCTCTACCTGGACAACGGTGCAACCTACCGTGGTGATGCCTTGCGCCTCTTCTGCTCGCGGCTCGGGATCACCCTGCTCCACTCGCGCCCCTACGATCCGCAGGCGCGCGGCAAGATGGAGAGATTCTGGAGGACGCTACGGGAGAACGTGCTCGACCACCTGGGCTCGATCACATCGCTGGAGGACATCGCTTCTCGCATCCAGGCCTTCGTCGACGTCCACTACCACGCGTCCCCGCACGCCGGTCTGATGGGGCGCGCGCCGGGGCTCGTGTACGCGCCCGGACAGCGTGAGATCGACGCCCTCTCCGAGGCCCGCTTGCGCGAAGCGCTCACGCTCCGGCAGCGTCGGCGCGTGCGCCGCGATACGACCGTCTCCGTCCGCGGGCAGCTCTTCGAGTTGGATCACGGCTACCTCGCCGGCCGCACCGTGACGGTCGCCTATTGCCTGCTCGACGAGCCTCTGGCCCCGATCGTCGAGGTCGAGGGGCAGCGGATCCCGCTTCGTCTCGTCGATCCGGTGCACAACGCGCACGTGAAGCGGCCGCCGCGCCATGTCACGAGGACCGGCGCGTCGCCCAGGGGAAAGCCGGTCGCCTTCGACCCGGGCGGCGCGCTACGCGACAAGGCTGCGCGCGATCAAGTTGCGGCGGACGACGCGGACGCCGTCGACGGAGAGGAGGACCTCGATGCGATCTTCTGATGTTATCTACTACGGGCTTAGCAAAGCCGCCTTCTCCAAAGAGCAAGAAGATGCCGAGCTGTGGTTGCCCACCTCGAAGCAGGTGCTCGTCGACGACCTCGAAGCGGCGCTCCACGAGCGTGCCAGCGTGCTTCTCGTGGGGGAGCCCGGTGTCGGGAAGACGTGTGTGCTACGAGCCTTGCGACATCGGCTGCCTGAGGCCGGATTTCGCCTGACCTACTGCCACAATGCGACGCTCGGGCGCCGCGACTTCTACCGCTACCTCTGCCACGCGCTCGGGCTGCAGCCGACCTCGAGCGCGGCGAACCTGTTCCTCGCGGTCGAGCGGCATGTCCACGAGCTGCGTAGAGATCAGGTGCATCCGGTGTTTCTGCTCGACGAGGCCCATCTGCTGCACCCGGACATGATGGCGCATCTGCATATCCTCTTGAACCACGAGTGGGACAGCCGCGCTCTCTTGTCGATCGTCCTTGTTGGCCTTCCGGAGCTCGAGGGCCGAATGGCGTTGCGCTCCCACCGCTCGCTGCTCACGCGCATCCATCACCGCTTCATGATCGAGCCGGCGACGGTGGAGGACACGACGGAGTACGTGGCATTCCGGCTGAAGGGCGCCGGCGCCGACCACGAGATCTTCTCGCGCGAGTCGCTCACCGCGCTGCATGAGCTTGCGTCGGGCTCGCTGCGCGAGATCGACCGCCTCGCCTCGGCGGCGCTGCGGGAATCGGCGCGCCGGAAGCGGAAGCTGGTCGACCGCGACGTGGTTGTCCGCGTCGCGGAGACGCTCACGCTCTCCTCGGCGCTCGGCTGAACGGCGGCGCGCGGCCCGCGAGGAGCGTCGGCCTCGCGGGCCGTATCGCGCCAGGCCCACGATGGCCATCCCCTCGCCACGCCGGCGGTGGCCCGCACGATGCTCATCGCGCCGCGTGGCGCCGGGGCAGCGACTACGCGATGGCCATCACCCGATAGCGCCCTGCCGAGCGGCCGCCAGATGGCCATCAGCCAGCCGGCGCGCGGTGCCATCAGCCAGCCGGCTCGGTAACAACCATCCAGCGTCACGTCGCCTCGTGGCGCCGTGGTGACGACCCAGGCGTTCGGACGCGCCGGCCGTCCTGTGGCGTTGCGGCCTCGACGACGGTGCGGTGTTGACGCTCACGATGGTTCCTGCTCGATTGCGCAGGCTGGTTGCTGCCCATCGCGAGGGTGAGCGCTCCCGGTCACGGCCGTGATGGTCGGCCCACCTCGCGACCGAGGCTGCCGGAGTGCTCAGGCGCGTCAAGGGTGCCCGCGCCGGGAGCGGGACGGCTACACCGCCCTTGACCCGCCCTCCGCGCTCCGGCAACCGTCCCCTGCGGGCGATGGGCGAACGGAGCCTCCGGCGGGGCTTCCGGGCCCCGGATGGCCATCAAGCAGCGCGAGCGAAAAAAGGCCCAGAACCATCATCTAGCCAGTTCGGAAACAGTCTCGCGCGGGCAGCCGCACGTGCAGACCAGGCTCCAGAAGAGCTTGCGCTCGGTGTCGTTCTGGATGCCGACGGTGCCCGTGCGTACCATCCCCTCGCCGAGCTGCTGGCCGTGGGCGAACTCCGGCGAGCGGACATGACGACGAGGGCGATGACGCCCGCGACCAGGAGGGTGATGCCGTGGATGAGGTTTCGCGTGCGGTTGTCGTGACGGAAGCTGTGTTAAATGCCTGAATCGAGCGTTCTCGACCGATCGCCTGAGACGGCGCCGAGGAGCTTGGCAGGCGGGCCGGCGAAGTCGGCTTGGATCTACATCTCCTCTCCTGAGGGAGAACCAGCGGACATCGTCTGCCGTAGCAATTCGGCGTGGAGATCTGGTGCCTCGTGGCGAAGCAGCTCGCGAAACTTCTGCACGGGTCTGGTGAGCTTGACGGGGGCAGGGCGCGCGTACCATTGCTGAAGCGCGTGCACTGCGTGCTCGCGCAGCGCACGAAGGCACTCCGGCGGGCCCGGGAGCGCTGCGGAGCCGATCGTTGCGATCTCGTCGGCTCTCCCACTCGCTTCGGCGCTATCTGCCGACTCCGGCTCGTCAATGCGCCTGTTCAGCCTGTCCCATAAGGCCTCCCCAGCCATACGGCCGCGCCGCTCCAGCCACGAGGACGTATAAGCTATCGCATGTGAGAGATCCAACAGTCCCGTGGATAGATCATCCGATGATTTCATCAGCCGCAGTAGCGCGGCGAGATACACGTCAACAAGCTCCGGCTCAGTTCGCGCGAGCATATCGAGCCAGGCATCGCCGGCCTTCGACACGACGGCGATCAGGGAATCGGCTGCCCTCAGCCCACACCACGCCCACAACCAGAAATCACGCTGTACGTTGGTGCGGAGGTACTCGATCGTCGCCCCGCTGTCCAGCTCCGCCCAGCGTTCAATCACGAGGACCTTGAAAGCGAGACGCTCTGCGATCCACCGAACGTCCTCCTGCTCGCCGAGCCCGAAGTGCTTGTAGGAGCGAACCAACCGGGCGGCGACCTCCAGCGGCAGATCGGCGACGATCCGTCGGACCAGAGCCGGCGCCTCGCTGCAGAGGTGCACCATGCTCGTCGCCCATGCTTCGAGCGCGTCCTCCGCGTTGCCCTCGGGAGGGCGGAGTGGCGTGACGTCGATGCTATCGAGGATACGAGCGATGGTCTCGTTTCGCGCCGAGCCAGTACTTATAAGATGGTGGATCTCATCCGCGCTTCGCGCTCCGGTCAAGCGTCGGACGATCTCCGCCTCATAGATATCTGATTTTTCCAGGACTTCTGTTAACCAAGAAATGCTCTCATTCTTGAGGTACTGCGACGGGATCCGCGGGAGTAGGACATGCAGCAGGCTCGTCGCGAGTCGCCGTCCTTCGTCGTTATCAGTGAGGTGAAGCTCCTCGATCCCCGTGAGCACGGCGACCGCCATCGTGCCGGAGGCAGATCGAAGCCGAGCCAGGAACGAGGGATGCGCAAGCACGGATCGCAGAACGTCGTCGATGCACGGGTTCTCGGCGAGTCGAAAGCGGCGAAGATAGTCAAGCGCAAACTCCGGGCTAGGCTGGGCGAGCACCAGATATGCCGCCGCTTCACGATCCAGCCCTCGCAACACGCAGGCTGGATCGAAATCCGGAGGGTCGAATTGGTGTTTATCACCGAGTGGGGTGTGAATCGAGCTCGTACGCATCGAGCCAAACATCGACATGGATACGGTCGGAAGTTTCCAGTGCGCCACCGAATGGTGAGGTGGATCCCCGTGAGACGACAATAGATCAAGGACCAATTCGTGGTTGCTCGGTCGCGCGTTCAGATAAGCGGTAAACAGGGAGCACATCTCTTCGGTGTACCTTTGAGCGCTCTCGATCAAGCTCCAGAGGCGATGTGCACGGTCGAGATCGCGCGTATGAAGGCAAGCGCGGAACGCGGCGAGGAACTCTTCTATCCGCTCTTTGGGCGGCAGTTTCCCGGCGATCCTGTGTGAAGGGATGTTCCGCGGGGGACCTGCAAGCAACTCTGCGAGCACCTGGATCACTTCAGCGAGCCGCGTGTGTGGGGACTCCATCCATGCGTCAGCAGAAATGGCAGACGCGACGCTCACGTCCAGGTGCGCCAAGGCGATAGCTAAATCGAACTCGTATGCTTCGAACAGATCAAGACTGCCCAGCGAGCTGAAGAGGCCCTTCAAGAGCCACGCAGGCATTGGAGCAAGTAGTGATGTGAGCTCCAGCGCATTCGAAGCGGTCCTTCCGGCAAGGCCCGTGAGCGTCACGAGTAGACGCAGCTGGCCAAGCCATGGCGTTTCGGTGTCGCCTTCCAGAGGGGGCTGCCTCGGTGCTGCCGATGCCAGTTGCTCGCCGGTACTGAGGATCGCGGGAAGAAGCTTGTACTGGGTCGGACGGTGGAGGAGCGTCCGGAGCAGGTCGATCTTTGCGTCCAGAAAAGTCAATTGCTTGACGATCACATCCAGCCGTTCAGCCGTCATGCCGCTGAGAAATGGATCCGCCACGCGCTCGATCCAGCCACGCCGAGCGCCGAAATCGTCGCTATCGCGATCGTTGTCTCGCTCATGGAGCCACGTTTCGACCTGCTCGCAGAACGACCGGAGGTGAATGGCTGCCTCTTGCCCCGACTCCTCTAGCGCCTTGGCCAGCTCTTGGCGATTCCGCTGGGTCCACGCCGCTGGCCCCCCGGCCACAACCTGGCCCAGGTTTTCGCGCGGGGAGCTCATGGCCTGCCCGTCAAGATGTGGCGGCGTGCATCCTGCGCCCACGTGTCGCGGGACAACGAGAATGTCTCCCAGTAGAGGCGAGCCAACGAGGAGTGCCAGTAGCGCGTGGTGCCGCGCCGTTCGTCTAGGGACAAGATACCGTCGCGGGCTGCTTCTCGGGCCAAGTCGAGGATGCTATTCTGTGGGCGATCAAGCATCGCGGCGGCTGCTTTGAGATCAGTCTCCAGATCGTGCTTCCCAATAGCAGCGATCACGTAAAGGAGGTCGTCCACGCCTGGAACGCGTTCGATCAGCGGCGAGAGCCTCTTCTCAAGCTCGCCATGGACGGCCCAAGCAGGAAGGACGTGCCCGGACCAGTCATAGGCATCGAGGGCGAGGCGTAGCACCCAGAGATCGCGAGCGAAGTCTCCCCAGGGCGCTGAGGCGAGAATACGCCGTCGTTCCTGCTGCGACACGCCGCGGCGTTCGAACCACCAGGTCAAGATCGCCTGACCTCGATGGTTCATGCCCGTGGTAAGATCCACAGTCGCGGAAGCAAGTCGCGGCAGGAGGCTGCGGACCTGGGAGAGCTCTGTCAGCCGGTCTGGGCTGACGCGCGATGTGAGCACGGCAGTGGCGAGCAGCATAGGCTGTTCACAGAGCCCAAGCAGCTCACGCACGAGCCGCGGCGCAAGATGGATGTTTTCGAGGACCAGCAGGGGTGTCTTTTGGTTGATGGACGCCAGCTTACGAACCGTCGCAAGGTAGTGGGCTGGGACTTCAGGCAAGGCAGACCCGTAATTGTCAAAGTCCCAATGAACTGCGAAATGTGTGCTCGATCGCCGGTACGCCAGCAGGCGGGCGACCGTCGTCTTTCCGCATCCTGGCGGTCCGACGATAACTGCTAGCCGGCCATAGAGCATGCTCTGCTCGCACTTCCCGACGCTCGCTTCGTCGATCCAGAGGGCCTCATGCTCAATGTCCTTCCACGAGGGCCAGTTCTGGCTGTTCGGCGGGATGCTTCGCAGGTACGGCTCGTATGGCAGAACGGCCGCGTGCGTCGGCTCGTCCGCCTCGATGACCGGCATTGGCTCGGGCAAAAGCGACGCCGTGCGCTCCAGGATATCGCTGATCGAGGAGGCGTACAGCGTGCCGCCGACGCTGACTAGCTCTCCGGCGTCCTGCTCTCGCGAGAGGCTCCGGCGCAGAACACCGACCAGCGCTCTGCCTACGAGACAAGGCGCACCCGAGAGTCCCTCGACCTGCATGCCGATCCCAGCGCCGGCCTGCTCGCAGTAAAGCTGGATGGCTGGCACGTTTTCATGCTCACTGCGCGCCATGATGATCTTCCCCGTGACGGCGAGCCCCTCCGGATTGGCCCCCGGAAATCCAAAAGACTCGAACGACGGCGAATCCCTGTCCGCAAGTCTGCGGAGCTGAAGCGGCCGGATCGACTCGGGGCATGGCTCTTTCAGGCGGAGGACAACAAAGTCGAGATCCTTGTCCCATGCGCCGTCGACGACCTCCGCGGTCGTCTCGAACGTGGGGAAGCAGACTCGGATGTCGCTGTAGAAGCGCACGGGGTCGACCTTTCGATCGGCCACTACGTGAAGGGCCGTCAAGACGAGCGCCGGATCGCAGAGACTGCCTGCGCCCCGCGACAATCCGGCTCCTCCCTTCCTCGCGGTGATGCGAGCGATGGCGCTTCGCGCTCCCTGGTCCATCTCCACTCCGCCTTAGCTGGTGTAACGAATCAGTTCCGCATGCTTCACAGTATCATCGTCCACGTCGAGCCGAACATACGTCGGGGCGAACTTGATCCACTTTTTATATCCATCCGTCCTCAGGTCATGGACGAACGTACGGAGTCCAGCCATCGCCTGCTCCGTGGAACCCGACAGGATCTCTTTGGGGAAGCGGATGAGATCCGCCCACGTCCCGGTGTTCAGGTACGTCGCATCTCCGAGAGAGACCTTCTTCGCTAGGTGCGTGTGCCCGAAGATGATCCAGCGGAAGCCGACGCTCGCCAGCCGTGTCGCAGCGTCAAGGAAGGCTCTGTCCGTTTCGCTGTCCTCCTCGAACGTCTTGTCGTTTTGCAGTGTCCGAACCGCCGTGAGCAGCACAGGAAGTCGCCTCTCAAGCGACTCACTCTTCATCCCGGCGAGCCGCACGAGCGACAGCGCCGTCGACTTCCCGCCTCCCGCGATGTCGCTACTGGTCGCGATCCTCTCTGGATCGTTCTCCAGGGTATCGACGAAGCTTCTCGCGTCCTCCGGTCCCATCACGTCCGCGAGCGTGCTCACGAGGAGATCCTCGTCCGAGGGAGCGCCATTCGCGTTCTCCACCGCGTCGATCGGGACGGTGCTCGCGGCCATGTCGCTCGCGTACCTCGGTCGACCGGGTGCAACTGGAGCATGCTTGTTCGCTTCGCGATGGAGTCGCAGCACTGCAACAAAGTGCCTGCGAAGGCCCGGGTCGATGGCGAGCAAGATAGGTATAGTCGCTTCGGTCTCCGGCTTGAGCAGATCGACGAACGGATAGTCGCCCTTGATCTCGTTCATGATGTTCGTGACAAGCCGACTGCCCGCAGGCGGTTTGAAGGCGATCCCGTTGTCCGGCCAGAGGAGACGCGACTGGACCGAGCGCAGTTGCCGGAGCTTGTCATGATCGACGATGTTGAAGCCGTCGTATCGGTTGCCGTGCTCGATCAATGCGTCGCCGATGACGTATGCCTCCCCGTCGTAGACGAACGAGAACGTGCTTGCATCAAGGGCGCCGATGTGCTCCTTGAGCCTGCGCCGGACGAGCGGGAGCGAAAGCTCGATGTCGTGGTTGCCGAGAAGCACCGTGAGGCGGTGACCCTTGTGCACGAGATCGCGCAAGGCGCGGAAGAAGGGTGCGTCGCGCTCCACGATTCGGTCGAGGCGGCGCGTGGCTTCCTCCGGGTCCGAGACAAATGGCACCCAGCGGCCGGGGCGATCCTCCTCGGCGAGGAAGTCGACGAAGTCTCCGTTGATGACGAGCTCGGTCGGCTCGCTCCTTGCGAGTACCTGCTCTACGAAGGCCGTCAGCACATCGGTTCGGGTGAGGATCCGGAAGCCCCTCGGATGCTCGACGCTGGGATACGCGCCGCCGAGGTGCAGGTCAGAGATGATGAAAACTTGTCGCCGTGCCATCGGTCTTTGGCGGACACGCTAGCATAGCCGTGGAAATTTCGCCCCCGGACGAGGGCGCTATGCGTCGACGCGTCACATGATGGCGGGCCGTTCTCCCGTGCCGACCGGCAGGTAGACACCGAGCGCGCGAGAGGAGACTCCGTTGCGGCAGGCGATGCGCTGCCCGAGAGCGTCAGCGCCGGACGTGCCCAGTGGTGCCGAGCCGCCCGGCGAACACAGCCGGCCCCGGCCTTTCCGACGTACGGCAGCGGCGGTCCAGAGGGGGCTCTACGCTGCGTCGAGGAACCGGAAACGGCCGTCGCCGGCGGGTTGTGGCAATGCCTCCTTCGCCAAAGCGTGATCGTGCCGGACGTCATTGTTAGCGCGCAACTTGCTGATTTTACACGAAAAATAGCACCCTATGGGCGCAAAGGTATCGCTCCAGGCGCGGCGTAGCTGACGTCCCAGGTCCCAGCGCTGCCGCGCACAGCAGCATCGACCCAGCGCCCTCCGTGGAGCGTGGCCGCGCCCGCCAGTGCCAGGTGACCCGGAGCCGGTCCCTTTCGATGCGCGTCGATGCCACAGCCCGCGGGCGCGCGCGGCTTCGTTCCGCGCCGCGGACCATTATTTCCAATGGCAAGCCACCACAGCGCACGATCGCACACCACCGCAGGCCGATCCTCGTTGATGTAACACTGGCCGCGGATTTCACGAGAAAAGTGCCCAAGTTGAGACTGGGAACTGGCCGCAGAAGCATCGGAGAGCGACCATGTCCCAGAAGACGCGGTCCAACGCGGCCCCCGCGACGCCGCCCCGGCGCGGCGTCAGTTCAGCCGCAGCAGCCTCCCCACGATCCGGAACAGCCCCCGTGACGCGGCGCTGATCCGGCTGCCCACCACCTCGATGTCGCCGTCCTCGCGGATGCGCACCGCGCCCCGGCCGGAGCGCAGCAGCAGCTCCTGCTCGCCCTCGATGGTGATGGTCGTCGCCTTGAGGTGGAGCGCCTTCGGCCGCTGCGTCGTCAGGGCCCCGACGATCAGCGGCAGCGCGCCCTCGCAGAGCTCGACGAGCACCGCGTCGCCGCGGGCGTGCGCGTCGGCGATCACCTCGGGGTCGACCTCGGGCGCGACGAGCGCCTCGAGCGGCTCCGCCGAGCCCCGCACGACGATCCGCGCCCCCCGCCCGGCGATCGCGGCGACGCGCGCGGTCCGCATCGCGGCGCCGAGCGGCTGCGCGCTCCGCACCGGGAGCGGCGCCGCGCCCGCCGCGGCCGGCTCGGCGAGCACGTCGTCCAGGGTCACGCGCGGCGCTCCGGACGCCCCCGCCGGCTCGATCGCGGGCTCCAGCTCCTCCACCGCGGTGGAAGCGCCGGACTGCCTGGGCTCACCGTCGAACGAGGACGCCATCACACCTCCGAGACCTTCTTCGGCAGCTGGATCTTCGGGGCCAGGAACGCCACGAGCGGCGAGGTGATGGTGACGCCGCCGCCGTCGATCACCACCTCGCTGGCGCCGCACTTGAAGACGATGGCGCCCTTCGCCTCCACCTTGTGGAAGGCCCCGATGAACGTCGCAGGCCCGACGGCCTGCACGATGTGCGACCCCTTGAGCTTGTCGACGACCGCGCCGCCCACCATCGCGGTGCGCGAGCCGGTGATCGTCTCGCTCTCACCCGCGTTGCTGAGGACCACGAGCCCCGTCGCCTTCTCGGTCTTCGAGCCGGTGACGCTCTCCGCGTAGCTGCCGAACGCGACCTGCACCGTCGCGGCGCCGACGTCGATCGTCTTCTTGCCGGTCACGTTGTTGTCGATGTCCTTGATCGCGCCGAGGACCTTCATCGATCCCACGTCCTCCTTGTGGGTGCCCGCGACCTTCGCGGTCGAGTGCCCGGGCCCCTTCTCGCGATCTGTCGCGTCGACGCCATCGACGTTGCCCTCCGGTCCGGCGGCGTTCGCCATCGACTCGCCGCCGCCGCCGCTCGAGTCCATCCCGAGCGCCGAGGCGAGCGCCTCCGGCTTGACGAAGACCCGACCGGCGAGGCTGCTGTGCGCCGCGTTCGCGGCGATCGACGCGAGCATGTTGGGCGGGCCGGACCCACCCGGCGCGCCGCCGCCACCACCACCGCCGCCGCCGCCGCCGCCCATCGAGGCCGCGAGCTGGCCCGCGCCGGGGATGCCCGACGCGCCCGCGATCATCGCGGGCATGCGGCTCATGTCCCCGCCGGCGACGGCGCTCATCGCGCCCGCGACCCCCTGCGCCTTCTGGGTCAACGCGTTGATCGGCCCCATCACCTGGTGGATGGCGCCGTCGACCTGCCCCTGGAGCGCCGAGATCGCGTTGTTGGCCATCACGCTCGCGAACTGCACCGCCGCCTGCGCCGCGAGCGCGAGCATCGCCTCGAGCGGGTTGCCGTCCATCTCGAACTGGTTCCCGCCCACGGTGGTCGTCGCGCTGCCCTTCGCCGTCACCGCCGACACCGCGTTCACCTCGACGGTGCGGTTGCCGCCCACGCTGATCGTCTGATCCGCGCCCACCGTGTTCGACGAGCCCTTCGTGATCTTCGTCGTCTGGTTGCCGCCGACCTCGAGGGACGCGTTGTTCCCGATCACCGTGGTCTCGTTGTTGCCGATGTTCTTCTTGGCGTTGTTCGCGGCGGCCGTCTTCATGTCGTGCTGGGCGTGCATCATGATCTCCTCGGCGCCCGCCTTGTCCTCGAAGCGGACCTCGTTGGCGCCGCCGCCGCCCGGCGTGCTCGCGGTCCGGATCGCCGTGCGGGTCTTGCCCTCCGGCAGCGCGTACGGCGGCATGTAAACGCCGTTGTAGAGGCGGCCGGTGACGATCGGACGATCGGGGCTCCCCTCGAGGAACTCGACGATCATCTCCCAGCCGATGCGCGGGAGCATCATCGAGCCCGAGGTCTGGAGCTGCGCGACCCGCATCCAGCACGAGGCCTTGTCGTCGGTCGCCTCGCCGCGATCCCAGTGGAACTTGACCTTGCAGCGGCCGTGCTCGTCGGTGTGGATCGCCTCGGGCTGCGAGCCGGCCGGCGCCACCACCGTCGCCGTCTGCGGCCCCTCGATGACCGGGATCGGCGTGATGCGCCGCGGCCTGTACTTCACGTCGGCCGGCACGAGGCGCGCCCGCGACCGCGATCGCGGCGCGGCGCCCTCGCGCTCCTCGCCGTCGTCGTGGACGAAGGTGTGCGTCACCGCGAAGAGGAAGTACTCGCCGTCGAGCTCACCGGCGTCCGTGATCGTGAGCTTCTGGCCGACCGCGAGGCGCGGGCAGACCGCTTCGATCTCGAGCGTGCGCCGCTCGACCTGCTCCTCCTCGAGCCGGATCTGCGCGAGCCGCTGCCCGTCGCTCGGCTCGAAATAGCCGCCCGGGTAGTCGTAGCGCGCGAGCTCGGCGTGCTCGCTCGACGCCGCGGTCGCGGTGAGGTCGAGCTGCGGTCGCTTGAAGTCGAAGTCGCGGAGGACGAACTTGCCGGAGCGCACCCGCTCGAGCTCGCGGATCGCGTAGATCGCGTCGCGCTCGTCGGCCGCGCTCAGGCCGGTGCGCCGCCGGAACGGCAGCGCGGGGTCTCCCGGGATCGGCGCGGCCACGGTGCTGTCGTCGTCGAAGACAAGGAGCTCCCCGTCGGAGTCCACCTCGACGAAGCTGTAGATGCCCTCGTGCTCCATGAGCCGCGAGATGAACGCGAGCGCGCTCTCCTGGTACTGCACGCAGTACTCGCGCTTCGGGCAGTCGCCGCTGAGCCGCCACGCGACCCGCGCGACCCCGTGGTCCTCGAGGACCTGCTGGGCGATCTCCTTGGCGCTCATCTCCTGGAAGATGCGCGAGTCGACGCTGCGCGCGAGGAGCGCGAGGGAGGAGACGACGCGCACGGCGTAGCGCGCGCCGCTCGCCTCCATACCGAGCTCGGTGGAGCCGATCGAGGTCGCGGCCTCCACCGTGCCGGCGAGGACGCGCGGCGCCTCGCCGGGCGCGCCGAAGGAGAGCACCGCGCTCTTCCCGATCATCGCGTCGAGCTCCTGGAACATGTGGAGGACCACCTCGACGTCGAGCACCAGCGGCCTGCCCGCCTCGTGGATCGACTCGAAGCGGAGCACCCGGGCGGCGGGGACTTCCTCGATCGTGAAGTGCGCAATCGTCTCGCGTGCCACGTTCGCCTCCTGCTCCTCAGTTGTCCATCACCAGCGCGGCGGTGTCGGCGACGTCGCCGTCGAGCTTCGCGGACAGGCCGATGATCGCGACGCTCGCGGGCGTCAGCGACACGATCGACGCGCCCATGACCAGCGTGAGCGCGCCGGTCGCCTCGAAGACGACGTTGTTCGCCTTGACGATCTGCGCGCCCCCCGCGAGCTCGGTGTAGGCGCCGAGCGAGCTCTCCACGCGATCCCCGTTGGCCACGTTGACGATCGCGCCGCCGACCTTCACGTTCATCGATCCGCCGACCTGGACGCCGCGCCCGGCCTTGACCGCGATCACCTTGGCGCCCGTCGCCGTCTCGCTCCGGTCGCCCTGCACCGTCACGGAGCGGTGGCCCAGCGTGAGCTCGACGAGCGCCGCGCCGACCTCGTGGTTGAAGGCGGCCAGGGTCTGGTCCGTGACCGAGCCGACCACGAGGTCGATCTGGTTGCCGGAGACGTTGAGCGTGCTGTCGCCGGCGACGTCGCGCTTGTGATCCCCGCCGACCTTCATGTCGCGGTTCCCGCCGATCGCGAGCGTGTGGTCGCCGCCGATGTCGTTCACGTGGAAGGTCTCCACCTTCATCGCCTGGTTGCCCGAGACCGAGACCTTCTGGTTGGCCCCGACGCTGCTCGTCATGCTGTTCGTGACGTTCGTCGTCTGGTCCGCGCCGATCTTCTTCGAGTGGTTGTTGCCGATCGACTCGGTGGCGTTGTTCTTCACCTCGGTGGACATGTCCTTCGAGGCGTTGATGAACATCTCCTCGCCGCCCTTCGTATCCGACATACGAAGCTCGTTGCTGCTGCCCCCGCCCGGCGTCGTCGCGGTCTGGAGGGAGCTCTTCCCGGCCTCCTTCGGCAGCGCGTAGGGCGGCGGCGTGAGCGCGTTGTACAGGCGACCCATCACGAAGGGCCGGTCCGCGTCGCCCTCGACGTGGCGCACCGTGACCTCCCAGCCGACGCGCGGCAGCAGCATGGAGCCGCCGGTCGGCACCTGGCTCGTGCGGATCCAGCGGCTCGACGTGTCGTCCTCCTTGCCGGATCGATCCCAGTGGAAGGAGACCTTCACCTGCCCGCTCGCGTCCGTGTGGATCTCCTGCCCCGAGGGCCCGGTCGTCATCGCGGTCTGCACGCCCGGGATGACCTGCTCGCGGGCGCGCCGCGGCGGGCTGTAGCGCGTGGTCCCGGTCGGCACGCCCCAGAACTCGCAGACGAAGCGCAGGTCGCGCGCGCCCTCCTGCACGGCGGCGCCGCCGGAGAGCTCGAAGTTCCGCGGCCGGCTGCCGGCGATGCGCGAGCGGACCACGAGGTACTCCTGGTTGAGCGGGTCGTAGGGGTGGCCCCCCACCGAGAAGCGCCGGCCCGGGAGCAGCGCGAGCGAGCCGGTCTCGCCGCGCACGACGTCGCGCTCGGCCTGCACGGCGTCGAGCAGCACCCTGGCGAGCCGCTCGGCCCCGCTCACGTCGGCGGTGCGCGCCGGATAGTCGTAGATCTCGAGCACGTGCTCCCCGGGGTCGCTCCCCTCGGCCGACGCCTCCAGCTTGAGCGACGGCTTCTCCGGGTTGTAATCGCGGACGAACACCTTGTCGCTCCGCACCGAGACCTCGCGGGAGAGGCGCACCACGCGATCCGCCGAGCCCTCCACGCCGAAGTCCTGGAAGAACGGCAGCGACGTCGTGCCCTCGATGTCCTCGAGGCCGGTCGGCGAATCGCTGAAGACGGCCACGTCCGCGTCGTCCTTCGTGTGGATCGCGAAGTAGATCCCCTCCTCGGCGAGGAGGCGGTGGACGAAATCGAGGTCCCGCTCGCGGTACTGGGCCGTGTAGACCCGCGCGGGGTGCGGCTCGGTCACGCGCCAGTCCTGCTGGCTCGCGGGCACGCCCGCGCTCTCCAGGACCTCCTTCGCGATGTCGACCGCGCTCTTCTCCTGGAAGATCCGGCAGTCGGCGCGCTGCGCCAGGTTCCATAGCGCCGGCGCAACATGGAGCCGCAGCGTGGGCACGTCGTCGGGGTCGGGCAGGAGCTCGGCGAGGACGATGGTCCCCGCGAAGGTGCGGGTCTGCGTGTCGTCGCTGCGCGACAGCGTGAACACCGCGCGCTTGCCGACGACCTCCTTCGGCCGCGGGAGCGCCGCCTCGTCGTCGAGCAGCTCGCATTCCAGGCGGGTGAGCTCCGAGAGCTGCTCGGTGAGCTCGAAGCGCAGCACCCGGTAGATCTTGCCCTCCACGCTGACGGCGGGGACGGCGAGGAGTTGATGTTCAGCCACTCTTCACCTCACAAGCGACCCTGGACCTCACGATCCGAGCTTCATCGACGCGCCCATCTTGACCACCAGCGCGCCCTTGACCGCGATCTTGGTCCCCTTGATCACGATGGGTCCGCCGCCGAGCTTGAGCTCGCTGCCACCGCCCTTGAAGGAGCCGACCGCGCCGAGGAGCGTGATGAGCGGCGCCTGCACAACGAGATCGCCGTTCAGCTTCTGGTAATGGAGACCGCCCACGAGGTTCGTGACGCCGGCCGCCACATGGGAGAGGGAGCCCTTCGTGAGGTGGAGCTCGGCCGCGATCGACGTCTGGTCCTTGTTCGCCGAGATCTGCTCTCCGTGGCTGCCGTTGATGAGCTGCACCTTCACGGCGCCCACGGTCTCGGTCATGCCGCCGAGGACGTTGTCGTTGATGGAGGCGAGGCTCCCGGAGAGCTGCAGCGCGCCGACCTTGCGGCTCATGTCGCCGGTGATCGACTGCTCGATGCCGTTCGAGATCGTGATCTGGTTCCCGCTCACCGTGTAGGCGCGGTTGCCGGTGATCTTCTCGACGTAGTTGCTGATCGCGTTTGTCGTGTCGTTGCCGCCGATCGAGATGCTCTGGTTGCCCGTGATCTTGTGCGAGAGCACCGCGCCGACGTCGAGCGATTGATCGCCGGCCACGGAGATCGACTCATCGACCTTGACCGACCGGGAGCCGTTCACGCTGATGTGCTGCTCCTCGTTGACCGCGACCTCGTCGACCTTGTCATTCTTGACGGTGACGTTGAGGTCCTTCTGGGCGTGGACGCCGAAGCCCTGGCTCCCCGAGCTGTCGGACATGCCGATCTCGTTATGGCCGCCCGCGCCCGGCGACGACATGCTCTTGAGCGTCCCGGAGGCCTTGGCGGCGGGGAGCGCCGCGGGCGGCGTCTTCTCGGCGTTGTAGGTGCGCCCGAGGGCGAGCGGCCGGTCCGGGTCGCCGTCGAGGAAGGCGACGGAGACCTCCCAGCCGACGCGGGGGAGGACCATCGAGCCGCCCATCGCGACCTGCGAGACGCGCAGCCAGCAGCTCGCCGTGTGGTCTTGCTGGCCTTGCCGGTCCCAGAAGAAGCGGACCTTGATGCGGCCGTATTTGTCGACGTGGATCGCCTGCTCCTGGGTGCTCGACCCCGTGACGACCGCGGTCTGGATGCCGCGGATACGCGGCCTCCGCGCGCGGCGCTCGGCCGCAAAGGGCGCGCCCTTGGGGACGCCGCGAAAATGGTTCTCGACGTCGACGTTCGTCTCTCCGCCGGTGAGCGTCTGGTTGCCGCGCGAGCGCAGGTGGGTGACCACGAACTCGCCGTTCAGGCACGGCTCCGCGGCGCCCTCGACGAGGAACGGCTCGCCCACCTTGAGCCCGGAGGCGCGGCTCTCGCCCTCGCACACGTCGGCGTCGGCGGAGAGCTCGCGCATGCGGGCGTCGGCGCGGCGCGCGCCCACGCTCCCCTTGGTGAAGCCGGCGGGGTACTCGAAATAGGGCAGGTCGAGGGCCTCCTTGCGGGGCAGCGAGGACTCGGGCTTCACGTCGGGCTTCTCGAAATCGTAGTCCCGGAGAACCACGCGGTTCGTGCGCAGCGCGCGCGTCCTCGTGAGCTTGGCGAGCGGCAGGCTCCCGGGGAGGCCGCCCTGCGCCATGCGGAAGAGCACAGGCGTCCCCTCCTCGACAGCGAAGGAGGCGGGGTCGTCGGTGATGATCATCGTGTGCCCGTCGGCCTCGTGCCGGAAATAGTAGAAGAGGCCGTTGTCCTCGAGGAGGCGTGAGACGAAGTTGAGGTGCGACTCGCGGTACTGGACGATGAACTCGCGCGGCTCGTACTCCTTCGCGTTCCGCCACTCGACCTTGTCGCCGAAGCCCGCCTCCTCGAGGACCGTCTGCACGACCTGGACGACGCTCTTCTCCTGGAAGATGCGGCACCCCTCGCGGTGCGCGAGCGCCGCGAGGGCGGGCCGCAGGCGGACGTCGAACTGGCGGGCCTCGCCCACGATGCGCGCGAAGCCGGCGCGGTCGACGATGCCGTCGAACAGGCGCTCGTTGCCGGCGGTGTCGACGACGCGCAGGCAGAGGCGGCTGCGCAGGCAGTCCTCGACCCGGAAGGCGGCGTCCATCGTCGCGAAGCGCACCTCGACCGTGTAGGGGGTCGAGACGGCCTCGATGGCCTCGAAGCCGGTCACGGCGGTGTCCGCGGGGATCTTGTCGCCCTCGAGGGAGAAGGTGGCGAAGGTGGCGGCCATCGGGGTCATGGTAAGCGATCGGCGGGCGGCGCCAAGCCCGGCGCTGGGCCGCGGCGCGGAACCGACGCGGGGAACGCGGGGTGGGGTCGGATTTTTCGGCGCTCAGAGCGCAGGGCAGCGCGTGACGGTTTCCTGCCCACGCACCGATGAGGAGAGCCCCGCGCCGGAGTCTGAGCCTGAGCCTTTGAGCAACGACATGAGCATTGAGCACGTGATGTTCACGACGCGGATCACCCGACCCCGCCGGCAGCGAGCTCGGGAGCGGGATATTGATGCGCTCGCCCGCGACCTCGATTCGGCAGCACCTCGGCCACGCTGCGTGGAAACGGCCGCGCTTGCGCGGGCTGCGGGGGCCGCGGCGGTTGAACAGCGCAACAGCGTCGGGTAGCCTCGATCTCAACCCGATGCCACCCCGAAATTCTGATACGGGTACGCGGTCGCGGTCGCGGTCGCCGTCTCTGGCCGGCGCGACGCGGCCTCCCCATCCAGCGACCGTGGTGCAGCAGAGACCCTCACCCCCTGCAACGGCGGGCCAGCCTCGCGCCGCGACGGGCGCGCAAACACCTCATCCGGCCACCGCCGCCCGCTCACCGCGCCCTCCCCACCCGGCGACGGTCGCCCAGCCGGCGGCGGGCGCGAGGCGTCCCCCGCACCCCGCGACCGTCGGGGTGGCGCAGAAGCAAACCGCTCTCCGGGGGCCCGCGCGGCCGTTCCCCCATCCAGCCACCGTCGCGCAGGCGCGCCCGGCGTTCGGGCGAGCGGCAAACGACGCTCCGGGCGCGCGCGGCGACGCGGCCGAGCCCGCGGTCGCGCAGCCCATCGGCCTCGCCATCGGCGGCCTCGCCGTCGCGGCAGGCGCCAGCTACCTGCTCTACAGGTGGTTCACCGGGAGCCGGTGGGTCCAGGGCGTGAGAACGCAGCGGCTCGGCGTCGCCGTCCCCGGCGCGCTCGCGAACGCGATGGCCGGGGCCACCGCCGCCGAGATCCGGCAGAACCTCGTGGGGCTCACCACGGTGCGGCTGCCGGCGTACATCGACGGGCTGTCGGCGTACAACGGCCAGTTCAACGGAGCCAATTACCTCAGGACGAACAACTGGGCCAGCGGCGGAGCCGCGGACCCCCTTACCGGCCTCCGCACCCTGGACGACGTGGCCGTGAGGGCCTTTTTCATCGCGGTCTTCGAGAAGGTGAGGGTCATGACCGCCTCCCGGTTCTCGAGGGCAGACCTGTTTCACGGTCACATCAACCTGTGGAACGGCGACGTCATCATCGTGTTCCACGCGAAGGAGTACCCGTCGGACCTGGAGCCGAACAAGTCGCAGTTCGCGGCGCAGGTCGAGGGGATCCCCGCGTTCAACAGGCACGATCCCGCGTTCAGGTTCAGGAACGCCGTGTACTCGTTCAACCGGAATGCGGTCGACTCCCTCGACACGCCGAACGTCGGAGCGCACCCGGTGTACGGCGCCTTGATCCGCGACGGCTACACGCTGGCGGAGGAGCAGATGGGCACGCCGGTCGCGGGGATCAACTACTTCCCGGGCGAGAGTCCGGATCTGCTCTTCCTGAAATAACGAACGCCGCGCACTCCCCGGGGATGAGCGCGTCGAGGTTGTCCGGCCGGAAGATCCGGCCCGCGGCGTCGAGCGCGAAGCGGTCGACGTTCGACCGAGACGACTCTTGCCGGTACTACGAGCCGCGATGACGACGACGGTAGCGATCGTCCTCGTAATCGGCGTGTTTTCCCCAGATGTACACGTGGCTCGTCATAAGCTCTTCGCGGGTGGGGGCCGGGAGCGTTGCCAAGAGATCGGCATCCAGCGCCTCCGGGCTCGTGATTCGGGCCGTGCCGCCCCCGTCGAGGGCCTGCGTGGCGGCGAGGACGATCCCCTCGGTCGTGTCGGAGACCACGTCGGTGCCGCGCTTAAACCCCGGGATATCGAGCTCCACCGCGTGCAGGCCCGGCCCGATCCACGCCCGCGTGGCACCGCGCGAGGCAGGCGCGAAGGAGGCGAGCCCCAGCTCGCGCGCGATCGCCTCGCCGGCGAGGCTCGACGTCTCGAGGCGCGGGCGAGGCATCGCAAGCGGGCGCATGAACGCCACGACGAAGCCGTCCAGGAGCGCCAGCACCTCCCAATAATGGCGCACGTCCTCGAAGGCGAGCGCGAGGTATGCCGGGCCGTCAATGTGGCTGCCGTAGTAGACGCGCCCATCGAGCGCGAGCCAGAGCCGCGGGTCGTGTACCAGCCACACGGGAAGCAACCACGACGACGCATCCCGCGGGTCGGCGCGCAGCCCATAGCTCTGCAGGTCGTCGCGGAGCCACGGCGCGTCCCCGCGCAGGTAGCGCAGCGACGCGTGCACGCCGAAGACGCCGTTCGGAGGATGGCTGAACCCGCCCACCGCCTCTTCTGCGCGGACCACCGCCTCGGAGCAGGGCCACCCCATGGCGGAGAGCTCGCGCTGCAGATCGTCGCGCGGGACGGTCCACTCCGCGAGGCGGCGCAGGTCGAGCCGCTCCAGGAGCTCCCGGGCCAGCGCGCTCAGCTCGTTCGAATTGCCTGTTTGCTCGACCATGGAGATCAGCTCCACCTCATCGATATCGTTTGCGAGGTCCGAGGTAATTGGGTAATGGCGGGGTATAGTTGGTCATGCTACCCCTGCCGTCCGCGTTGTCGTAACCGGGTTGCACGGACGATGCCGCGGGAGCTCCCCAGCGCCCTTGAAGGTTGCCGATGAGCTGCGAGCAGTTCGGGCAGGGCGCGCGCGGCGTGCCGTTGTCGTTGCGTCGTACTCGAAGCGGGTGAGGGCGCCGTTCGGCATCTCAGCGGAGAGGCGCAGGCCGCGCGCGTCGTACGTGCACCGCAGGAGCAGCCCGAGCGCATCGGTCGTCTCCAGGAGGTCCCCCGCGCCGTCGCGCACATAAGACACGGCATCCCAGAGGAGCCGTGAAGAGCCGCAGCCGATCCCTCCGTGGCGCATCGCCCCCAGCCAGCGCCCCCGCCGCGCTCGCCGTCAGCCCGGCGCCACGACCACCAGCGCCGCGCGCTCCCCGCCGTCGCTCCCCGCGACGGAGACCGCGCACGGGTGAGGCGCGAACCCGCGCGTGAAACCCTCCGACACGATGGAGAGGTGCAGCGGCATGGCCGCGGCGCCGAGATGGCCTATCCGCTGGGCGGGGCTCTCCACCTGCTGCGGATCGCAGAAGAGGTGCTGTGTGCGCACCGAGGCCGCCTGGAGCTCGAAATGGCGGAACGTCTCGAACGTCAGGTCGGTGAGCATCCAGCCGGCGCGCAGCCCGCGCTCGGACAGCGGCGCGAGCGCGGAGCGGAGCGCGGCGGTGAGGCCCGCGGCCTGGAACGCGGATTCATCGTTGTCCGGGCGCGCCCGCTCGTGCGCTGTCGCCACGCCGACGATCTGCCCCTGCTCGCGGAGGAGCGCGCGGCGCGCGACGTCGGGGCGCATGAGCACCACGAACGCCGCGCACTCCCCGGGGATGAGCGCGTCGAGGTTGTCCGGCCGGAAGATCCGGCCCGCGGCGTCGAGCGCGGCGATGCGCGCGGGATCGTAGTCGGTGTGCACGCCGCCGAGCAGCGCCGCGTCGATCGCGCCACGCCCGAGCGCGTCGCACAGCTCCGGCAGCACGAACCCCGCCGCGGCGGAGCCGCGCGTCGAGACCTTGACCGCGAGCTCCGGCGCGTGCGCCTGCGCCCGCGCGGCGAGCTCGGCGGCGAGCCACTGCGCCGGGGCCTCCCCCCCAGGCGGCCGCTGCCCGAGGTGCTCGTCCAGGCACAGGGTCATCTGCATCCGCAGCCCGCGCGCCGCGGGGCCGAGCTTCTCGAGCGCCTCGCCGAGCGCGCGCGCCGCGAGCAGGGCGGCGCGCGGCGCCCCCGTGACGAGCGGATCGAGCGTGGGGAGGAAGCACATCGTGACCGGCTCGCCGGCCCCATCGACGAGCGGCGCCTCGCGCATCGCCGCGGCCGCGGCGCGGTGCGAGAAGGCGCTGTCGATCGAGCGCAGCCCGACGGGCGTGACCGCGCCCGCGGCCACCATGACGGCGAGGGGCCTCACGCTCGCCCCCGCTCGCGCACGATCACGCGCGCGTCCTTCATCCGCCGCGGCGCCTTGACGTGCGCGCGCCAGACCATCTCGACGGCCACCGGCTTCTGCGGGCCGGTGGCGTAGAGATCGACGAGCACCGTGTCGAGGTGGGGCGCGAAGCCGACCGGCGCGCGGTCCTTCACCTGGAACTCGATCTCCACCTGCACCCGCGGGAGCTCGAAGCTGAGCGCCCCGTCGGGCGTCAGGTTGAGCACCCGCACCGGCTCGCCGCCCGCGAGCGGCGGATCCGCGATCAGGCCCGGCGAGGCGCAGAGGTTGTAGCGAGGGTCGAAGTCCTCGGGCAGCAGCGGCGCGCGGAGCTCTCGCCAGGTCGCGTCGTAGGTCCCGGCGTACCGGCGGCGCGGCTCCCAGTGCCGGCCGACGACCCCGATCCCCGCGGGCGGCGGCGCGGTCTTCGCGGTCCTGATCGGGTAGGCAGGGTCCTCGATGCTCGGCGCCGGCTGATGGGTGAGCGAGGCCGGCGCGCGCGTGACGCCCGTGCCGATCGGGTTGCGCGGCTCCTCGACGAGCGCCGCGGGATCCTCGTCGTCCCTCCCGCCCCAGGCGTGGTCGTAGCGCATGTCGATCTCCTCGATCGGCGCCGGCGCGGTGAGGCCGGCGCCCTTGTCCACCCAGAGCCGCCTGCCGAACACGACGAGCGACTTCCGGAGCGGGCCGATCTCGACGCGCACGTCGAAGGAAGGCACCGCCCTGCCGCTCGGCGCGCACGCCCGGGCCACGAAGATCACGTCGGTGGCCGGCTTGAAGAGGCACACGTCCGCCGGGTACGCGATGCTCTCCGGCTTGTCCTCCTCCCAGGGCAGATCGGCGAAGCGGACCCCCCGCGCGCGCTCGGGCGGCGACAGCTCGAAGCCGCCGTCCTCCTGGAGCTCGAAGCTCGCCTTGACGATGGCGACAAGCTTCTCGCCGTCCCGATCGACGAGGAGCTGCGGGTGCACGGCGAAGTCCGTCTTGTTGTCGAGCGGGGGCTGGTCCATCGCGGGCGCATTATCGACAGGATCGGCGGCCGTGTCTCTCCAGCGGCGCGATCATCGCGCCCCGGCCATCTCGACGGCATAGGCGTCGAGCCCGTGGCCGCGCAGCATCGCCTCGACGAGGGCGAGCGGCTCGGCGCAGGCCGGATCGTCCGCGTCCGCCCCGGCGACGATCATCGGCAGCGCCCGGGCCACGACGAGCCGCGCCGCGCGATCGCGCAGCGCGAGCGAGAGCGGCAGCGCCCCGAGCAGGCGGTGGCCGTGCAGCGCCGCGCGGAGGTAGAAGCGCTCGCGGTCGGGGGCGCGCGCGGGCGCGAGGAGCAGCGCGCCGAGCAGGTCGGGCTCGGCCAGCGCGAGGGTCGCGGCCGCGATCCACCGGGTGGCGCGCCGGGCGAGGTCTCGCTCGCTGCGCCAGGCGGCGTCCTCGCGCGCCCGCCGCGCCGCGCGCCCGTGGAGCGCGGCGAGCCACGGCCCGAGCGCCGCCGGAGCCAGCGCCTCGGGCCGCTCGAAGCGCGCGATGGCCCCGCCCGTGAGCCCCTCGGCCTCGACGGCGTCGGCGAGCGCAAAGAGGCCCGCGGCCACGTCGGGCGGCGGCGCCGCCGCGGCGAGCCGCCGCGACCACGCGACGAGCTCGGCCCGCGCCGCGGTCGCGCCGGGCGCCACCGCGGGGCGATCCGGCAGCCGCGCGACGTCGATGCGCCCGTCCAGATCGCCCCGCACCCGCAGCCGCGGATCGAGCAGCGGGGCGCCGCCGGGGCGGCCCGCGCTGGCCAGCACGCACGCGCACTCCACGGCGACCGAGACCCGCACCGACTCGCCGTCGTCGACGAAGCTGGCCGGGAAGGTCCGGCACCCGAGCGGCTTGGCCTCGGGCCCGCCGAGCGCGTGGAGCGCGCAGCGCCCCTCGCCCTCCAGGTAGGCGCACCGGCCGTCGCGCATCGCCACCACCGACGCCGCGCACGGCCACGTCCCGCGCTCCGGCATGAAGGCCAGCTCGTGCCGGGCGCCGCCGCTCAGCACGTCGGGCCGCAGCGCCCGCGCCCGGGCCGCCTCCTCGGGGTCGAAGAGGATCGAGGCGTAGATCCGGCAGCAGCTCCCGCGGCCGTCGCAGTGCAGGCTGAACTCGGGCAGCACCTCCAGCGGGCGCTCGCGGGCATCGGGCTCCTCCGGCGCGGGCGCGGGCGATGCGGGCGCGGGCGACGCGGGCGCCTCCTCCGCCGGCGCCGGCCGCGCCGCGTCCTCGCCGGTGTCGTCGGCCTCGAGCAGGCCCGCGGCGTGGAGCTGCGCGAGGAAGGCCTGCACCGCGGGCACGCGCGCGTGCGCGCCCTCGCGGGCGGCCGCGATCGCGATGCCCTCGACGTCGCGCGTCCCGTCGGCCGCGGAGACCAGGGCCCACTCCCGCGGGCCGAGCTGGAGCAGCTGCCCGGAGCGGAGGTCGTGCAGGATGACGCGCTCGTCCTCGCCGACGAGGTGGCGCCGCGCGAGCACGTGGGCGGCGAGGCGAGGGCGCGCCGGCAGCGTGTTCGGGCTCACCCGGGCACGCTAGCCGACGCCGGCGGCCGCGCGCCACCGAAACGAGGCGCGTGCTCGCGCACGACAACGGTACGGAGGGGATCTTGAACTTGCGCGTGAAGCGCGCGACGAGGTGCTCATCGAGGCTCAGTGTCACCCTGCGGTGGCGCAGCGCGCCCCATGACTCGGTGCATTCGCCTGGGTCGTCGCCGTGTCCGTCGCCATCGTCCCCTCCTCAGCACGGCAGTCGCGCTCGCCTCGTCTCCACGACGATTCCACTCGGTCGCAACATTCCACTCCTGCCGTTCCTTCGGGGTGCGCCACAAGAAAAGCGAATGGACGCCTCAGAGTGGTGACCGAAAGCCAGCACCTCATCCAACATACCCGTCGAGCTCTGGAAACGATGATCTCGGGCGTTCCGTAGCGGGGGCTCAGCGGCCCCTCGGTCGCGGAGTGATCCGCGACCAGCTCACGCACGCCAGGCTCCGGGGGCGCCGGCGCCGGCGCCGGCGTCGGCGTCGGCGTCGGCGTCGGCGTCGGCGTCGGCGTTCAGCTTCTTCTCGATTGGCTTGAAAGGCGAGTATTGTAATGAGAGACATTGCTTACGGGACCCTGGCCCTGGTCGTGGCGGGAGCCCTGAGTGCGTGCAGCGGGGTTGAGTTGGGTGATGACGGTTCCGGTGGCGCTCCGAATGAAGGCGGCGCGTCGGGGCCGACGTCCAGCGGCGCGTCGGCGCAGGCTTCCAGCGGCGCGTCGGCGCAGACATCCAGCGGCTCGTCGGGGCAGACATCCAGCGGCGCGTCGGGGCAGACATCCAGCGGCTCGTCGGGGCAGACATCCAGCGGCGCGTCGGGGCAGACGTCCAGCGGCTCGTCGGGCGATGGATCATCCGGCACGGGCGGCACCAACAACCCAGGCGAGTCAGTCTGCGGAGTGACGCCGGCCGCCGCGACTGGCCACGTCACGCTGGAGAACCTGTGCCGCGGCGTGGTGGCCGTGCGCTCGGGCGAAGGCAACTTCATCAGCTGGCGGTTGATGGGCTACGAAGATCCCGAGATCGGGTTCAACGTCTACCGCGACGGCACCAAGGTGAACGACACTCCCATCACCGACTCGACCAACTACTTCGACTCGGGGGCCCCCGGAGGCGCGAAATACACCGTCCGCGCCGTGATCGACGGCGCCGAGCAGGGCGACTCGGCCAACACGCGTGACGGGGACCCGGGCACACCCACGTGGGAGCGAAACTACCTCACCATCCCGCTCCAGACGCCCAACAATTACGACGCCGGGGACGCCTCTCCCGGCGATCTCGACGGCGACGGCGACTACGAGCTCGTGGTCAAGGAGCAGAACAGCCCGCGCGATCCGTCGCAAGACGGCCGCACCGGTCAGGCCAAGCTCGCGGCCTACGACACCGACGGCACCTTCTTGTGGCGCATCGACCTGGGCATCAACATCCGCGAGAGCGAGCACACCACGCCGTTCGTCGTGTACGACCTGGACGGCGATGGTCGCGCTGAGATCGCCGTCAAGACCGCGCCCGGCACGCGCGATGGGAAGGGAGCGTTCCTGCACACCGGTCCCGCCGCCGACGATGACGACTCGCGAGACTATCGAAACGGGGCGGGCAAGATCTTGAGCGGGCCGGAGTATCTCACGATCTTCAGCGGCGTCGACGGCGCGGAGCTCGCGACCATCGCGTACCACGCCCCCATCACGAGCGGCAGCTTCGGCGACAACAACGGCAACCGCTCGGATCGCTACAACGCCACGCTGGCGTTCCTCGATGCGTCAGGCCAACCGAGCGTCGTCATGCAGCGGGGCTACTACGCCCGAACGACGTTTGGAGCGTACAACTACCGCGACGGCAAGCTGAGCCTGATGTGGAGCTTCGATTCGTCCGCGAACGGCAACGGTGCCTACGCCGGCAAGGGCGTTCACAGCGTCATGGCGGCGGATACGGACGGCGACTTGAGGCAGGAGATCATCCCCGGTGCCGCGACGATCGGCCCCGACGGCAAGGGCAAGTGCGCCGTCAACTTCTACGGACACGGTGACGCGCTCCACATCACCGACCTGGTCCCCGCGCGCCCCGGGCTCGAGGTGTTTCAGCCGACCGAAGCTGGCGGCGTGCCCGGGTACTTCGTTCGAGATGCGGAGACCTGCGAGGTCCTGTGGCGCGGACCCAACAGCGACGGCGAGGGGCCGGGCCGCGGCGCTGCCGGCGACATCACTCCCGACAACCCCGGAGGTGAGGCTTGGACCAACACCGCCGGCATGTTCAATGCGGCCGACGGTCGCAACATCGGCTCCCGTCCCCGCCAGGTGAACTTCCTGATCTGGTGGGACGGCGACGAGAGTCGCGAGCTGCTCGACGGCAACACCGTCACGAACTTCGACGACGAAGGTCGGGGCTTCACCGCGAACGGCTGCACCTCGATCAACGGCAGCAAATCGGTGCCGACGCTCAGCGCGGATCTGTTCGGGGACTGGCGCGAGGAAGTCGTGTTCCTTTGTGGCAACAGCCTGCGCATCTACACCACCGACCAGATCACCGAACGCCGCATTTACACGCTGATGCACGATCCGCAGTACCGTGCCAACGTGTCGGCGCAAAACGCGAGCTACAACCAGCCGCCGCACACCAGCTTCCACATCGGCGGCGGCATGAGGGAGCCCCCCAGACCCAACATCACGGTGCGGTGATGCCGTCGTGCCGTCGTGCGGCCGGAGCGCTGCCGTCAGCGGCTTCGCTCCGCCGCATCGACGGGCTGAGGCTGCGATGCGTGGCTGCAGAGGGGCGGAAACGGTGTCAATCGACGCCGCGTGCCCAGGTGGAGGTCCGATATGAATCTTCGAGCTCTCGGCTGGATCTGCGGTCTAGGTTTAGGGGCGCTCGCCTGCACCGGGCAGCTCGGCGATCCGTCCTTGGAAGCGGCGAGCGGCGGAACCGGCAGCGACGTTCCCCCGCCGCAGGCCGACGGCAGCTTGCCGTACGCGACGCCGCAGCCCGCCTCCGCGGCGCTGCGCGCCCGCACGTGGCTGCTCACCCCGGAGGAATACGGTCGCTCCGTACAGAGCGTGCTCGGCGTGCCGGTCGACGTCTCCGACATGGAGCCCGTGCCGGACAACGGCGTCTATCCGAACATGTCCACCAGCGGGCTCGTCCGCGTGACCCTGGCCGAGCAGTATGGGGCCAAGGCCGAAGCCGCGGTGCTCGCGCTCAGCGATCAGCAGCTCCGCGCGTTGATCCCGTGCGGCAAGGTGGACGCGACGTGCAAGGCGGACTTCCTGCGTGCGGCGGTCAGCAAGGCGTTCCGGCGGCCCGCGACGGAGGAGGACCTGACCCGTTACGGCGAAGTCTTCGATCTCGCCGCCGAGTCCGGGGATCCGGCGCTGCCGTTCCGCTGGGCGCTGAAGGGCGTGCTGAGCTCGCCCTATTTCCTGTACCGGACCGAGATCGGCGCGCCGAGCGACGAGGCGAAGGCCGCGTTCCGGCTGACGAACCACGAGATTGCGACCTTCCTTTCGTACAGCGCGCTCGGCGCGCCGCCCTCTGCGACGCTTGTCGCCGCCGCCGATCGCGGTGAGCTGGCCGATCCCGCGCTGCTCCCGGGTCACATCGAGCAGCTGCTCTCGACGCCGGGCGCCACCGACCAGCTCGGTCATTTCCTCGTCCAATGGTTGCGGTTGCACACGTTCGAGGCCGAGGTGGAGAAGTTCGAGGACGTGTTCCCAGGCTTCGCGGAGGTGAAGGCGGCGATGTTCGCCGAGACGCAGAGCTTCCTCCGTACGAACGGAGGTATGGAGAGCTCGATCGCGAGCCTGTTCACGGCGCCCGTGACCCAGGCCGATCCCGCGCTCTCGGCGTTCTATCGCAGCGACGCCTCGGGCGCGACGGACACCACGCGGAGCGGCCTGCTCTCGCTCGGCTCCGTGCTCGCCAAGACAGCCAAGCAGTACCTCACGTCTCCGACGCTCCGCGGCCTGTTCATCCGCGATCAGCTGCTGTGCCAGCACATCACGTTGCCCGAGAATTTCACGCCGCCGCCGATCGAAGAGAGCGAGCAGCGCATGGCCCCGAAGACCACGCGCGAGCTGTACGAGACGCACGCCGCGCAGTCGGCCTGCAAGGCCTGCCACGCGCTGACCGACAACGTCGGTTACATGCTCGAGAACTTCGACGGCGCGGGCCGCTATCGGACGCTCGAGCAGTACACGAGCCCGTCGCTCACCGCGCCCGTGGCCGGGCCACAGCCGATCAACGCGGCGGGCCGGCTGCTCAACACCGACGTCGACGGCGAGTACGACAGCGCCGCCGAGCTGGGGGAAGCGCTGTCGCGCAGCTCCTGGGTCCGCGAGTGCGTGGCGCGGCAGGCCTTCCGCTTCTATTTCGGCCAGGCCGAGTCCGCGCGCGGTATTCCGCCGGTCGTGCAGGGCACGGCGGCGCTGGATCGCACCGGTCTCCTGCGCGACCTGCTCGTGGCGCTCCTCTCTTCGCCGAGCACGGTGGAGCGCGTGCGTGAATAGCTTCAACCATCGAGGATCGAACATGCCCAGGCCCTTCGACGTATCCAGACGAGACATCCTGAAGACGGCGCTCGGCGCGATGTTCCTGGCGCCGCTGCTGCGCCACCGCGAGGTGCAGGCGCAGACCATCGTGCCCAGGCGGCTGGTGCTGGCCTTCACGCCCGACTCGCACCCGCCCGAGTGGTGGCCGACCGGCAGCGGGTCGACGTTCCAGCTCCAGGAGCCGCTCGCCGATTTCCGCGGCCTCGAGAAGGACATGTTGTTCTTGCGGCGGCTCGACCACGCCTGGACGGTCGATAACCATCACGAGGCGGGCATGGCGCAGCTGTTCACGGGCGCGCGCTTCAGCGACAACAGCTCACGCCACGCGAACGGCCCCTCGCTCGATCAGATCCTGCTCAAGAACTCCGACCTGCGCGGCGGCACGCCGATCGCGAGCATCCACCTGTGCGTCGCCGATCGCGGCGGCGCCGACAAGCGCCACATCATCTCGTACAGCGGCCCTGGCCAGCCCATGACGCACACGGCCGACCCCGCGCGCGCGTTCAGCACGATCTTCGGCGGCGTCAGCTTCGACGGCGCCGGGTCGACGTCCACGCCCGACCCGATGTCGGACGCCGTCGCGGCCGCGAAGCGCAGCGCCGACCAGCGCATCCTCCAGATCAACACCGGCGAGCTCAAGACCATCCAGCGCTTCCTCGGCCAGGCCGAGCGCCAGAAGCTGGAGCTCCACGTGGAGTCGCTGTTCGAGCTGCAGCAGCGCATCGCGGGCATGGGCGGCGGCACGTCGGAGCCGGTCGGCGGGGCGTGCGAGCGCGTGGACACCTCCGGCTACAACAACAGCACCAACAACGCGACAACGATCACGCGCTGGGCGCAGATCCAGGCCGACCTCATCGCCAACGCGTTCACGTGCGATCGAACGCGGGTCGCGGACTACCACTTCAGCTTCTCCGGCGGCCATCACGAGGGCCTGCTCGGCTTCGGCCAGAGCTGGCACGACAATGTCGCGCACGTCAGCCGCACGAACGACAGCGTCCGCGTCGACGGTGAGTCGATGACCACGCGCCAGGCCTTCATCACGTTCGATCGCTTCTGGGCGAGCCACATCGCGTACCTGGCGAAGAAGCTCGCGAGCATCCGGGAGGGCAACGGCACGATGCTCGACAACACGATCATCCTCTGGGGCGTGGAGAGCGGCACGAACCACAATCACAGCCCGCGGGACATGCAGTACCTGGTCGTCGGCGGGAAGAACCTGGGCGTGAACGTGGGCCAGTACATCAACAACACCACCGCGCAGAGCGCGAACAAGCTGCTCACGTCGGTGATGAATGCGCTCGGCCACGCCGCGACCGGCATCGGCATCGAGCCGAACTGCGGACCCCTGCCGGGCTTCCTCGCCTGACGCGGCAGCGCGCCGGCGGCCGCGCGCCACCGAAACGAGGCGCGCCGACCGCCGCCTTCGCCGCCCTGCCCGCGATGGCCCGATGGGAGCGGCGGCCGGGCCGGCGCCCTCAGCGCACGCACTTCACCCATGCGGCCGTGAAGTGGTTCCACTTGCCGCTGGCTCCGGCGTTGAAGCCGGTGAAGCCATCGTCAAAGTTGAGCGCCCAGGCCGCCGGGGCGTTCCCCACGGCGGCATGAGAGCCCCAGTACCAGTCGTTGCTGCGGGCGCCGTACTGCGTGTCCGGGAACATCGTCCGGTGGATCGACGGCGCCACCTGGGCCTCGTCGACCAGGGTCGCCAGCTCCCGGATGCTCGGCAAGCGCCAGGCGTGATCGTTGAGGGCGAGCGTCGCGCAGTAGGTCTCCGCCTCGTCCCAGGTCATCGTGGCCGGCGAATAGCCCTGCTGCCAGACGAGGCCTGTGTAGTTGTCCATCACCTCACGGGGCGATACGGCGGTGTACTGGTCGGGCGGAGGCACGGCCGGGCTGCTCGGCGCCTCCCCCTCGCCGTTGCCTCGCACGCAGCGCAGGCTCGCCGCGGTCGCCTTGGAGTAGGCGTTGCTGACGATCCCGTCGCTCATGTTGAAGGCCCACGCATAGTCGCGACCGGCGCCGGCGCCTGCCTGTCGGATCGTGAGGATCCAGTCGGAGGACGTCTTGTGGAAGCCCCCCCGCGCCCCCGGGAATGCGGCCCTGTCGATGGCCGGGCTCCGGGTGAAGTCCGCGATGGACGTCATCTCGATGCGCGTCGGCAGGCGCCAGTCCGAGAATCCGCCGAGCGTCAGGCCCTCGCAATAGCTGATCGCCTGGTCCCACGTGTACGCCTCGGCGGGAGGGCTCTGCTGCCACTCGAGGCAGGTGACGTTGTCGCGCACAACGCCGTCCCCCACCTCGGTATAGCTCGCGGGGTTGGGCAGGTCGCTGCCCGCCGGATTGGGCATCGGCCAGCACGCCCACTTGTGCGTGCCGCAGGCCGCGGCCCTGCCGCACGTGTCGGGCGCGCCGCCCGCGCCGCCCTCGCCCGCGCCGCCCGGACCGCCGCCGCCCTCCCCCGGCGCGCCGCCCTCCCCCGGCGCGCCGCCCTCCCCCGACGCGCCGCCGCTCGCGGTGCTGCCCGGGCCGCCGGCCCCGGCGCCCGTCTCGGAGGCTCCGCCTGTCGCGAGCGCGCCGCCCATCCCCGACGCGCCGCTCTCCGTGAGCGCGTCGCCCCGGTCGCCGCCGTCCACGCCCGTCCCCGTGTCCCCGCTGGAGCACGCCGCGGCCGCGAGCGCCACGCCGAGCACGACCCCCGTCCTGGCACGCGCTGCCGTGACGGACATCGCCCACGTCGCGTGAAGGACCCACCGCTTGCTTCGATTCACAGGCACCTCCGTACGCTCAAGCCAAAGCCGCAAGATAAAATGTTCGGACCGCGCCAGCCTATCACACGCTGCGCGATGATCGTCGATGCACGCAGCGGAAGCAGGGCCTATTTGGGGCGATCGACAGAAACATCCAGCGCTGTCACCTCAACCCATCTCCGATGTTCCGTGTCGCATGCCTTCCGCGCTTTCCGCACGAACAACGACCCCGAGCGTGGTCGACGGCCGCATCGACGAGCAGCGCACTGGGGCGTTGCGCCCCGCTCAGCGGGCGGCGCCCTCATCGAGCGCCGCGGCGAGGGCCGCGAACTCTTCCTGGCACTCGCCGCAGATCGCCAGGTGTTCCTCGACGAGGCGAAGCGCTTCGGGCGTGGGCAGCCCCGCCAGATGCACCTCGGCATAGGCAGCCACCCGATCGAGACAGGTGTCACAGCCGATTTCCTGCTCACGCGTGACGAGCGTGGCCTGCACGAGCAATTTCAGGTCTGACGGCTTCAAGAGCATGAGATTTTCCTCTCGACGAGTCATTCAAAGGCCCAACGCACGGTCTCCGCGGAGTAGCCCGCCTGCTCGAGCGCTCGTTGCAAGCCACGACGTGCGTCGTGGCACAGTTTGTAAATGGCATTGCGATTGCTTCCGAGCTGGGCTGCGATCTCTTCCTGCGGCATCCCCCGCAGCTCGGCCAGCACGACCTGACGCTGCCGCTCGGTGAGCGTCTCTGCCACGCAGCGCTGCAACAGCGTCAAGATCTCACGCCTCGCGATCGCCTGCTCCGGCGTCGCGGAGGTGTCGTCGAAGGGCTCTGACATGCCGGATGCGCTGGTAGCTTCGATCGGGGACCCGTCGGTGAGCGCATCGAGCGGCACGTCCCCCCAGTGCCGGCGCCGCAAGGCGCTGAATGAAACCCGCAAGGCAATCGCAATGGCCCAGGTCGAAAATCGGCTCTCTCCTCGGAATGAATCGAGCTTGGCCAGGATGCGCAACATGCTCTCTTGCGCGAGGTCCTCGATCAGAGCGCTGGCCTGCGGCCGCCGCGCGAGCCCCCGACGCAGCGCCCGCACGATGAGCTCGCGCAGCTCGCGCTGGGCCAGCGCACCCTTCGGCCCTGGATCCCGCAGATCGAGCCACCACGCGGCGTCAGTTCTTTCGAAAGCGGTCATGCACTCTCCGGGGGTGAGTCTGGCTGATCGTGACCGAGCCTCTCGCCTCTTCGCCTGAGGTGGCTTGTGCGCCACGTCGGTTCGGGTGGCTCGCCGCCGGCGTTCAGGAGGCAGCTCGCGCCGGCCGAGACGCGGCGAGGGCTTCGGCAGCGCTGAGCAGTGCTGCGCCGAGCAAGAACACATCCTTGAGCACGAAGGCGCCGAGCTCGTTCGGCACGCGCAGCGCGAAGCCCGGCACGTCCACCCAGATGCCCGGCGTGGTGAACAGAAAGCTCAACGTCATGACGAATGTCGGTACCGCCGCCAGACTGCCGATCGCGCAGGCCCCGGCCGACCATGGGCGCAGCGCGATCAACGACGCGATGAGGATTTCAGTCACACCTATCACGATGGAGACCCCTTGCACACCCATGAACGCATAGGTCCAGCCGAGCAGCGGGCTCGGCGCGATCAAGGGTTCGATGGCGCGGGCCTCGACCTCCGTGAACTTGAAGGCGCCGAAATACAGCAGGATCAGGATGAGCCCGTACCGCAGCGTCACAAGAGCCGCGCGGCCGAGCCACGCGTCGATCGCCGTTCGTCGCGCGGAACCGAGAGCTCGTCGCAGCGACGCTGCGGCCGTGGAATGTAGAGCGTTCATGCTGGCCTCCTCGACAGGTTGAAAGCGGCACTCACGCCGCCTCCATGAGACGCCGCCAGGTCCTCGGCTCTTACCCTCGAAGTGAGGCAGCGGAATTTTTGGAGTCGGATCTGCCCCGCCCGTACCTGCGCGAGCGTGCCCGCGATCTGCGTCGGCGTCCTCGGCCTCCAGCTCCGAGCCGAGGTGGCGCAGCTCCAGGGTCATCGCTTCGCCCGCGGGTCGGCGGCCGCAAGAGCGTGCTCTATAGGGGGCGGGGGCGCGCCCTGACGACGTCTGGAGCGAGGCGAGCCGACCCCCTCACCGGCCCCGCGTCTCCTCGGCCTTCTGCCGCCGCACCATCTCGGCGATCCAGACCGGCGCGAACGGCGGCGTGCAGCCCGGCGATGCCGGGTAGTCCTTGAGCACCTCGAGCCGCTCGCCGATGGCGATTGCGCGGGCGCGCAACCCGGGGTTGTGAATGCCGATCTCGGCGAGGCAGTGGTTCATCGACCACTGCTTCGGGCCCGGCGCCGCCTTCATCTCCGCCTCGATCTGGTCGAGCAGCGCGGGGAGATCGAGGCCGGCAGGGCTCTTCACGACGCGGTCCGTCGTCAGGCTCCAGCCAGCGCGCCCGACCAGCTCGCTCGCGGAGTCCTTCCAGCGGACACGCAGCTCCTCGACGTGGCGCGACGCTTTCACCACGTTGACGAGGAACCAGTCGAGCAGCTTCGGGTAGCCGATCTCCCGGACCATCGCGTCCAGCTCGTCCGCCGAGAAGGCCTTCGGCTTGAACACGAGCGTCGCCAGGAGGCGGGCGTCGGGGTCCCCGGTGCGCCACAGCTCGCCGGCCAGGGCGTGGTCGGTCTTCAGCTGCTTCGCGAGCGCGCGGAGCTGGGTGAGGTTCACGCCGTGGGCGTCTCCGGCGCGGGCGTTGACCTCGCGCATCCTCTCGTTGCACAGCGCGCCGAGGTCCCGCATGACGTGGGTGAGGTTCATGGACTGGAGCTAGCCGTATCCGCGGGCATCGTCCAGCGCCGCGGCGTCGCCTCGGGTTTGAACTTCCTTCTCCCCAGGCGCGTCTGGTAGGTTCAGCACCGATGCCTCTGGACCCTGTACGAGCGACAGAGCTTGTCAGTCAGCTCGACGCAGCGCATGAGCCACGCCAGCTTGCTGCCTCAGCGGACGAGGCGCTGAACTTCCTGCTGACGCAACTGGAGCAACTCCGTGACCTCGCGAATGGCTACCCGCGGAACCCTATTTCCGTAACGGTTTGGTCGGACGGTCGGGCACTCACGCTTGTCTGCGACGCCCTCACCGACGCACTGGCTGATCGCAACGAGGCCGCTCGGCAGGAGCTCGCGAGCCGCCTCGCCGTCGGGATGGCTTGCCAGGTGATGGGTCACTACCCAGAAGAGATCTTTCCACGAGTTGTTCGAAACGCGCGCCATCGCGAGGCGATTCAGCAGGCTGACGACGCTGCTGGATCGTACCAGGCAGTTGTCGACGATTTCAGGTCCCTCGACCTGGAATACACACTTGACGAAAGCGAACCCCTCCCGGAATCCGAGCGCTACATCCTCGAAGCACTGAGCATGGCACTCGAACGACTCATCGCTCTTCGGAGCGACCCGGACCATCAGCTCAGCGAGCTTCGGCAGAGAGTGTACGCCAGACTCCGAGCGACGCCCCGGTGACCCCGTCGCAAAGCCGCCCAACCAGCCGTCTTCGGACGCTTCTGCGTCCACCCCGGCGGGGCGGCAGCGTCGCCCGGGCCAGCGCCTGACGGGGCGGCACCGAGTCGACGGTAAAGGCGAATCGCCACGCTCACCTCAGGTGACAGAAGGTTCCTTACGCGATCCACCTACCTCGTGGAAGAGTGACGCTGGCCGCCATCGCCTCGGTCGGTGACTACATCGACAACTTCTACAACCTGAAACGACGGCACTCACGGCTCGCCTACATGAGCGCGACCGCGTTCGAAATGAGGACCTACGTGGCCGCGTTCGCGGCATGGTGAGACTGTCCGCGGAAGCGGGGGAGGACCCGTCTTGGCCTGCGATCAGCTGCCCTTGCAGACGTCGGCGCAGGTGCCCGTCGCATCACCACACGCGAAGGACGCGCAGTCCGAATCGGAGGAGCAGGGCGCGCCGGCGGCGCCGAGCGCCGCGCACGTGGCGCCATCGCACGTCGTGCCGGCCGCGCAGTCTCCGTCCGACGCGCATGGACCGCCAGCCTGCTCGCGCGCCTGGCACGTACCGTCCTGGCCGCAGCGAAGCTCCTCTTGGCAGTCGAGGCTTCCCTTGCACGACCCGCCCACGGCGAGCCGTGGCGCGCACGTCCCCGCGTTGGACGGCGAGGGCTGGTCGCACCGGAGCTCCTCGTCGCAGTCGAACGTCGACGAGCATCGCTCTCCGGCCGCCGCCCTCGCTTTGCACGCCGACGTCCTCTGCCCGCTCGCGTCGGCGGTGTACACGCAGCGATCCCGGACGCAGTCCCAGTCCGTGCTGCACGTCCCCCCCTCGGGCACGGAGCCGTCCCACGCATCGAGGCAGGACGGCGTGAATTTGTCGTTCACCCCTAGAAGCACGCCCAGGATTTGAATTTCGGCACAGGGGGCCGCGTCCACCTCGGCGAGGCACGCCTCCGCCTTTTCCGCGACGAAGGTGCCCTTCACCTCGCCTCCGCCGCTGACGGCAACGAGAATCGCTTCGAGCTCCGAGGCGCACGCGTCGGCGGAGCTCGCGTCCAAGTCATGCGCGGCCCGGGTCGCCGCGTCGCAGCACGCGAACGTGCGGTCGCAGAGGGCCTTCGCGTAGCTCGAGAGAAAATCGCTGCCTGTCCGCTCCGGGCCTCCGCTGCTCGCCCGCGTCTCGCCGTCCCCGCATCCGGGCACGGCGGACATCGCGACGGCGAGGGCCGATAGGAGCGTCGCGAACAAGACAGGTCGATGCGTGCGCATGAAGAACCTCCTCGGTCCGATCGTAGTTGGATCACCGGAGCTAAGCCAGCGTGAGTGCCATGACAAACTTCGGATCATTCTCGCCGAAGCGGGGGAGGACCAGACGTCGAGATGATGCGCAAGAGCCTCAGGGAGGCGGAGGTCACGGGAGGTTGTGCCGAGCGCTACCAACCGACCGACGAGGTGCTCCAGATCCTGGAGAACGTCTGAAGAAAATGGGTCGGAGCCTTCCGCACCGAGAGCAGTGAAAGGTCCCACCAGCCCACTCGCCGCACACTGGCGCGCCACATAACGAACCACGACACATTCGTCCCTCGGGTGCCACCGGCAACCCGAGCAGCCGACCGATCGCTTCGCAAACAACCCGGGCCGCCACCTCATCCCCGAGGGCGACGGCGCGGCTCAAGGTGCCAGCAAGCTCGGCAACCACGGCGGCCCGAGGTGACGGGTCGGCCGTCGCGATCTCTCCAGCCTCCGGGCTCGCCGCAACTGACGCCGGCCCCCTGTCACCGGGCCCGCGACGGCGCCACGGATCGGCCCATGTCATTGCCGACGAAGAAGACGTCTATCGGCCTCTCCAGCAACAGCAGGCCGAAGAACAAGAACAAGCGACACCACTGGAAGCGCTACCGAGGCCAGGGCAAGTCGCATCACGGCTAGCCGCCCCGGCGAGCTCCGCGGCTCGCCGGCGGCGACGGCGCCCCCTTCGCCCCTGCGCCCCCCCGTCCCCTCACGATCGCGGCCTGCTCCCCCATGCGCCCGCCGCCCGCCCCACGAGCGCGGCGGCCCCCACCACGGCGCGCGCCCGCAGCGTCGCCCGGGGCAGGCGCGGCTCGATCGGCGGCGCCACGAAGGCCTCCAGCCAGGACTCGGCCGGCGGCCGCGCCAGCACCCCGCCGAGGTCGAACAGCGAGAGATCCTGGACGCCGGCCGCCTCCGCGACGGCCACGTCCTCGCGGAGCTCGGCGACCGAGCGGTAGACCGGCTCGTCGCCGAGCGCCCCCTTCCCCACCGCGCCCACCGAGACGCCTGCCCTCGGACCGAACCGCCGGGCGGCGGCGCGGCACCCCAGGGCGAGCAGCGCGACAGCGTCGTCCCGGCCGAGCGCGCCGCGCGAGTAGCCCTCGAGCAGCGAGGTGTACAGCATCGCGCTGACCCGCCCCCACGGCGGCACCGACACGGGCGTCCCGAGGATCCGCTCCCAGCCGCCCGCCGGCCCATCGGCCAGGACGAGCGGCACGATCGCGGCCGAGGTCGCCACCCCGCGCGCGTGGATCGCGCCCGCCACCTCGACGTACGCGCGCTGCGCGTCGCGCCACCGCGCCCCCCGCTCCCCCGGGCTCCCCCGCGCTCCGCAGGGGCCGCCGCCGAGCAGCTCGAGCGCGCCGCGGCCGCCCGCGAGCGCCCGGCGCACCTCCTGGATCGGCGGCTCCAGATCGACCGCGACCTCCGCCGCGGCCAGGCCGCGGGCGTCGAGCGCGTCGAGCAGCCGCGCGACGAACCCGCCGAACGCCGCCGCGTTGCCGGCGCTCGCCCACCGCCCGTCCTCGTCCGCGATCATCGGCCACACAGCGACCGCCACCCCCGCGTCCGCGCACGCCGCCGCGAGATCCGGCAGGCCCGCGGCCGTCTCCGGCCGCACGGCGATCGCGAGCTCCAGCGCGTACCGCCGGAGGAGCGCGAGCGTCTCAGGCGCACGCACCGCCTCGAGCGGCAGGAGCTCGCTCCAGATCCGGCGGCGCGGCGTCACGCCCGCCGCCCGCGGCGCGGCGGCGGCTGGACGCCCGCGACCCCTGCGCCGCCCGCGCCCCGGCGGCGCCGTTTCCTTCCGAACCCCCGGCAACCGCCGCTACACTCGCGCTTCATGAAGATCCTCTACGGCGTCGTCGGCGAAGGGATGGGGCACGCCATGCGCTCGCGCGTCGTCATCGAGCGCCTGCTCGAGCTGGGACACGAGATCGAGATCATGGCGTCCGGCCGGGCGACCGACTTCCTGTCGAAGCGCTTCGCCGGGGTGAACCGCATTCACGGGCTCCACATGATCTACGAGGAGAACCGGGTCCGCCGCGGCAAGACGCTCTGGTCCAACGTGCTCTCCGGCGCGACGGGCACGCCGAAGAACATCGCCGCGTACTTCGAGCTCATCAAGGACTTTCGCCCCGAGCTCACGATCAGCGACTTCGAGTCGTGGACGTACCTCTACGCCAAGCTCCACCGGCTGCCGATCCTCTCGATCGACAACATGCAGATCATCAACCGGTGCACCCACGACCCCGAGATCGTCGCCGGCCACGAGGCGGGCTTCCAGCTCACGCGCGCGTTCGTGAAGAGCAAGCTGCCGTTCTGCAAGCACTACGTCATCGCCACGTTCTTCCGCCCCCCGATCCGCAAGCAGGAGACGACGCTCGTGCCGCCGATCCTCCGGCCCGAGGTCGTCGCCGCGAACCGCCGCCCCGGGGAGCACCTGCTCATCTACCAGACCGCCGAGGGGAACGAGGCGCTCGCCGAGACGCTCGCCAGGACGGGGCTCGAGTGCCGCATCTACGGGATGCGCCGGAGCATCACCGAGGAGCAGGTCGAGGGGAACCTGCGCTACCGCCCCTTCAGCGAGGAGGGCTTCATCGACGACCTCGCCTCGTGCCGCGCCGTCATCGCCGGCGGAGGGTTCACGCTGATGGGCGAGGCGGTCTACCTGCGCAAGCCGATGCTCGCCGTCCCCCTCGGCCGCCAGTTCGAGCAGGTGCTCAACGCCCGCTACCTCGAGCGCGAGGGGTTCGGCCGCGCCGCCGATTCGCTCGACGACCCGGCGGTCATCACGGACTTCGTGAAGGCCATCCCCGGCTGCGAGGAGAAGCTCGCGGGCTACTCCCAGGACGGCAACCGGCGGCTGTTCGAGGTGATGGACGAGCTGCTCGACCGCGCGCACGCCGGCGTGCTCTGAGCGCGGTCCGCGGCGGCGCGCCCCCTCGGAGCACGCCGCCTCCGCCGAGACCTGCCCTACTTCGGCCTGCAGCCCTTGAGGCTCGACCCGGAGACGCCGTTGCACTCCTGGTCCGCGGAGCAGTCCGTCTGCTCGACGCACGTCTTCAGGCACTCGAGCGCCGCGCTGTCGTCGGGCTTGCCGCAGATCGACCCGTCCTCGCACTCGCCGTCCACGCCCTCCTCTTCGCACGCCTCGCCGAGCGCCGCCTCGCCGCTACAGCCCCAGGCGAGCAGCGCCCCGACGACGAGCCCCATCCCGATCCACGTGGTTTTCATGCCATGACCTCGCATTGTTACATCACAACTGCACACGACAGAGGTGCAGGCGACCGCCGCGCCGCCGCTGGCGACCTGCGCGACGATGCGTCGTCCTTCCTGGCCCCCTCCGACCGTCTCCGGAGACTACCGCGCGTTGCGGCTCTTCGCGCCCTGGCGCTGGCTCTGCGACGCCGAGGCGGTCTCCTCGATCCGGACGAGGACGGCGGTGATGTTGTCGCGGCCACCGTTCTCGTTGGCGCAGTCGATGAGCTTCCCGCACGCCTCGGCGAGCACGGCGTTCTCCTCGATGATGCGCGCGATCTCGAGATCGTCGACGAGCCCGTGGAGGCCGTCGGAGCAGAGGAGGAACACGTCGCCGGCCTCGACGCTCTCGGCGCGCAGGTCGACGTCGACGCTGGGGCTGATGCCGAGCGCGCGCGTGATCACGTTGCGGGGCAGGTACGCGAGGTCGCTCTCGGTGAGGTCGGGCCGCTCGAGGAGCGCGTCCGCGATGAGCGAGTGGTCGCGGGTCAGCTGCGCGAACTCGCCCCCGCGGAGCAGGTAGCAGCGGCTGTCGCCGGCGTGCGCGACGTGGAGCTTCCGCTCGCGCGGCGCGAACGCCGCGGCGACGACCGTGGTGCCCATGCCGCGGTAGAACCGCGAGTCGTCGGCGTGCGCGAAGATGCGCGCGTTCGCGTACGTCACGGCGGCCCGGAGCCTTTCGCCGGTCGACGCCTTGCGGCGCTTGCCGTTCGCCTCGCGGAAGTAGCCGGCGATGGCGCTGGCGGCGATGCGGCTCGCGACCTCGCCCGCCTCGTGCCCGCCCATGCCATCCGCGACGACGTAGACGTTGAACTCGGGGAGGAGGATGTATCGGTCCTCGTTGTGGATCCGCTCCCTGCCGACGTCCGATAGCCCTGCCGCGGTGGCGCGCATTCGCCCCGAGTCTAGACGACGCTTGGCCCCTCAGGGAACTGAGTTAATCTCCCCCGCCATGCCCGACCTGGTGATCGACAACCCGTATACCCTCGAAGAAGCCGTCCGCCGGCCTCTCGCCGGCGAGACCGAGGTCAACCGGCTCCTCGACGCCGCGACCGCCGCCGCGCGGAGCTCCTCGCGCACATCCATCGCCGAGCGCGCCGCCCTGTGCCTGCGCGCGGTCGAGCGCATCGAGGCCAGCGCGCCCTCGATCGCCGCCGACATCACCCGCATGATGGGCAAGCCCCTGCGTCAATCCCGCAATGAAGTCGCGGGGATGGCCAAGCGAGCCCGGCACATGATCTCGATCGCGGAGGGCGCGCTCGCCGAGGTGGTCCTCCCGGAGCTCCCGGGGTTGGAGCGGCGGATCGTGCGGGCGCCGCTCGGTGTGGTGTTCAACCTCCCTGCCTGGAATTACCCGCTCCTCACGGCCGTGAACGTGGTCATCCCCGCGGTGCTCTCGGGCAATGTCATGCTGCTCAAGCACTCGCCGCGCTCGCCGCTCTGCGGGGAGCACTTCGCGGCCGCGTTCGCCGAGGCCGGCGCCCCGCCCGGCCTCGTCCAGGCCTTCCACTGCGACCACGCCACGTCCGAGCGCATCGCGTCGGACCCGCGCGTGAGCTTCGTGGCGTTCACCGGTTCCGTCGAAGGCGGACGGAGAATCTACGCGGCCACGTCGAGGAAGGTGGCCGTCGACGCCGGCCTGGAGCTCGGTGGGAAGGACGGCGCCTATGTCGCAGCCGACGCGGACCTCGAGAAGGCCGTGGACGGGATCGTCGACGGCGCCTGCTACAACGCCGGACAGAGCTGCTGCGCGGTCGAGCGCGTGTATGTTCACCGCGATCTCTATCCGAGGTTCGTGGAGGCCGCGCTGGCGCTGATGAAGGGCTACGTCCTCGGCGATCCGACCGACGAGCGCACGAACCTGGGTCCGATGGCGCAGCCGCACGCGCCGGCGTTCCTGGAGGCGCAGGTGAATCAGGCGCTGTCGCGGGGCGCGCGGGCGCTCTGCGGCGGCCGGGCGACGCAGGTCGACGGGCGCGGGCGCTTTTTCCAGCCGACGCTGCTTGTCGACGCGGCGCCGGATCTCGACGTGATGCGCATCGAGTCGTTCGGGCCGGTGCTGCCGATCGTGCCCGTCTCGTCGGACGAGGAGGCGCTGGCGCTGATGAACGACAGCGATCTCGGCCTCACCGCGTCGGTCTGGACGCGGGATCGCGAGCGCGCGGCGCGGCTCGCGCGCGAGCTCGAGGTCGGCACGGTCTTCATGAACCAGTGCGACACCCTGGATCCGGCGCTCCCGTGGACGGGCGCGAAGAACAGCGGCAAGGGCGCGACGCTCTCGACGCTCGGGTTCCTGCACCTGACGCGGCCAAAGTCGATCAACTTCAAGATCGGCTGAGGGCCCCGGCGCGCGGCGCAGGTGCGCTGCGGGGCGCCCGCGCCCGGCGCCCGGTTCGACGAGCACGCGTCGTTCGGGCTTGCCATGCGCCACGGTCGTGGGGATATCCGGGAGTATGGAAACCCAACAGATCTACCGCGGGCGTCTCATCGATCACATCCAGCTCGTCGTGGCGGACATTGCGGCGAGCAAGAAATTTTACCAGGCAGTCTTCGGCGCGATCGGTATTCCGATGGGCGGCGAGGCCGACGATTACTTCTGGGCCGACGAGCTCTTCGTATCGAGCGTGAGCTCAAAGGCCGCTGCGGGCGTCCTCACCGGCCGGACGCACCTCGCCTTCCAGGCGAACGACCGCGCCACGGTCGAGCGCTTCCACACTGTCGCGCTCGCCGCGGGCGGAAAGGACCAGGGCGCTCCGGGCGAGCGACCGTACCACCCCGGCTACTACGCGGCGTTCGTGCTCGATCCCGACGGAAACAACATCGAGGTCGTCCATCACGGCCCGGCGAGCAAGTCGGCGGACGCGATCAAGATCACGTTCTGACCTGCAAAGACCCAGCTGGTGCCCGGAGAGAGAGTTCACCTGAGAAGAAACCAAGGGCCCAAGCAATGCCATGAGCCCTCTCTCTTCTGTACACTCCTCCTCTCTTCTCCCTTGGCGCCTTGGCGCCTTGGCGTTTTATTCTCTTCTCATCCACACGACCGCGGCGCCGGCTCCCCCTCGATGCAGATCCGCTTCCTGGCGACCGGCCTCGCCGCGATGTCGTTGAGGACCACGCCGAGGATGCGGCGATCGCCGAGCTGCTCGGCGGCCCTGGTGAGCGAGGATGCCCGGGTCAGCGAGGCGCGAGCGACAAGGACGATGCCGTCGGAGGCGTCCTCGATGACGTTGGCGTCGCCCGACCCGAGGACGGGCGGGCCGTCAATCACCACGTAGTCGAAGTAGCGCCGGAGCGTGCGCATCGCGGCCTCGAAGTGGACCGAGTGGAGCGCCGCTGGATAGCTCGCCTCGAGCGACGGCTCCGCCAGCACCGACAGCGAGGGGCTGAGGGCGATGACGCCGAGAGGACGGGACTCGCCGGCCATCCGCCGGCGGAGCTGCTCCGAGAAGCTCGCGTGCGGGGGCAGCCGGAGGCCGAGGAGCGCCGCGACGCGGGGGCGCGCGAGGTGGCCCTCGACGAGCAGGACCCGCGCGCGCTCGGCCTCGGCGAGGGTCATCGCGAGGCGCACCGCGAGCGCGGTCTTGCCCTCGGCCCGGCCGGGGCTCACCACCGCGATCGCGAGCGGCTCGCCCCCCCGCCGCTGATCGAGCCGGTGCCGGAGGACCCGGAGCGCCGCGAGCGCCGGCGCGGGCGCATCCCTGAGCAGCTCGAACACGCCGTACCCCTCGGGGTCGATGTCGGCGCCGAGGATCTCCACCTCGGGCTCGCGAAACCCGGAGCTCGCGGCGTACGCGAGGTGGCGCGGGCCCACGCAGGCGAGCGACCCGCCGGGCGCGCTCCACGACGGCTCGGGCGCGCTCCACGACGGCTCGGGCGCGCTCCACGACGGCTCGGGGCCGACGTCGCCGTCGTCGAGCGCCAGGCCGTCCGGGAGCGTGTCCTCCAGGGCGAACCCGGGTCGGGCGAACCCGGGTCGGGCGGACGCTGGCTCCGCCGGGGCGCCGGGCCCCGCGATGCGGTCCCCGGGCGCAGCAGGGGGCTCCGCGCCGTCTCCGGGCGCGCCGGGCCGCTCTGCTTCGTCGTCGGGCGCGCCGGCCGGCTCGCCGCCGGTGCCCGGCGCGCCGGTCGGCGCGGCGCCGTACGCCGGCACGATCGCGCGCTCGCGGAGCGGCGGGCGCGGCGGGAGCTCCGGCATGGCGGCGAGCAGGGCGGGGCCGCCGAGCGCGTGGATGTCGCCCCCGTCGTACACCGTGTCGTTGAGCAGCACCCGGGCCCCGGCGACGCCGAGCGCGAAGAAGAACGTCACCGCGGCGCCCGCGAAGAAGACACGGCCCCGCCCGCGATCAGGGCGGCTCGGCAGATAGGCCGGATCGAGGACGTCGAGCTCGGTCTCGCTCTTGTTCTCGGCGGCGTCCGCGGAGAGGTTCGCGGCGCGCTCGTTGGCCTGCACGGTCTTCAGGTACTCGCGCGCCCGCTCGAGATCGAGGCGGAGCCGGTGCCACTCGGTCTCGAGCTCGATCACGCGCTCCTCCGCGCCCCCACCCGGCCCCGCCGGCGCGCGCCGCGCCTCGTCCACCACCGCCGTCCTGCCGCCGCCATGGCGCGCGCGCAGGCCCGCGATCTGCCGGAGCAACGCGCTCCGCTCGGCCGCCAGCGCCGCGCGCCGCGATGGCGTGAGCGCGCGCGCCTCGCCGCTCGGCACCTCGGTGAGGCCCGCGCGCACAAGCCGGAGCGCGCTCTCGGCGGCCGCCAGCTGGCTCCTGGCCGTCTCGACGCGGCGCTTCGCGCCGATGGCGTCCGGGTGGATCGGGGTCACGGTCGCCAGCTTCTCGGCGAGCGCCGCCTCGGCCGACGCGACCGCCGCGGCGGCCGCGTCGCGGGCCCGCTGCGCCTCGAGGACGCTCGGCGGCAGCGGCCCCCCCGGCGCCGCCGCCGGCGAGCGCGCGGCCCCGAGCAGCGCCTCGACCCGGGCGAGCTGGCGCTCCAGCGCGGCGAGCTGCGGGTCCGAGGGGCGGGCCGGCTGCGGGGGCACGGCCCGGGCCGCCGCCGGCGCGGGGGCGCCGGGGGGGCCGAGCGGCTGGGGCACCGGCGCGTACGGCGAGTCGTTGAGACCCCACTGGAACTGCGGGTTCCTGGCGAGGAACGTCGCCAGCGCGCGGCTCGCCTCCTCGACCTTGGCGCTGGCCTCGTCGAGCTCCCGCCGCAGGAAGTCGCGGGTCATCGTCGCCGCGCCGAGGCTGTCGCGGCGGTAGTCGTCGACAAGGATCTGCGTGAGGCGGGCGGCGACCTCCTGCGCCGTGAGCGGGTCGTCGTGGGTGAACGAGATGACGTACGTGTCGCTGCTCTGCGCGCGGAACCCGACGTGGTTCTTCATCTCCTCGACCGCCTCGACCATCGAGCGGGCGGACTTCTCCGGGTACAGCCCGAACGCCTCGATGACGCCGGCGAGCGTCCCGCGCGCGATGAGCGTGTCCTTGAGCTTCGGCCCGAGGCGCGCCGCGCGCGCGGTGCTGCTCTGGGGATCGCGGCCGGTCTGGATTGTCTCGCGGTAGAGGATGGTGGCCTCGCTCCGCCACACCCGCTTCGTGGCGAGCGCCAGGGCGAGGGAGATCGAGAGCCCGACGGCGATCATCGCGGCCACGCTGCGCCAGTACATCCGGATCCGGCCGAGGACGCTGATCGCGCGATCCAGGCGCTCCCGGGGTGTGCTCTCCGTGCTCAGGCTGGACATGATGCTCCCCGCCCCCTGGGCAGCGCCTCCGGCGCCGTGCGGCGCAACGGTCGCGCGCAGGGGCGCTCCGCCCCCGCACGGCAAGTCGCGTGCTCGCGGGCGCGTCACCCAGGGACGCACCCGCGCGAGGGGACGGCGCGAGGCGGCGTGGAGGCGTGGAGGGGTGAGGAGGACGAGCGCTGTGGACGTTTCGCATCCGGCGGGCGCGAGGAGCTTCGCGGACATGCGCAGGGGGCTCGGCGGTCCCCACCGGGCGCGGAGGCTCAGCGGTCGAGCGTGCACTTCCACCTCTGCATTCAACCCTTCATCGCACCACACCTCCGAACGCGCCCAAAGCCACGTCCGTGCACATCGGGCACGCGGAGGGGTCATGTGGGTCGCAGGACGTCGGCTCGCCTCCTGAACGATCTTGAGGTCGGGAAACGCTTGACCTAATCTGCACGTTGCGCTCGACTGGCACGGAGGGCGCGGGGGGGGGTCGACGCAGAGCTCTTCTGCAGACCGCTCGTCTGGCGAGTGGCGTCCATGGAGGGTGCGCCGGGGAGCTCGCGCGGCGTCGCGCCGCGGGGGACCGCGCGGTGTTCCATCGAACCCAGGGCGCCGGCGGGAGCATTGTGCGGAGGCGGAACGTGACAATGAAATCTATCGAGCACGTCGTGCTCGTCATCCTCGAGAATCGCTCCTTCGACAGCATCCTCGGGTGGCTGTACGCAGATCCGAGCGAGGGCCCGGCGCTGAACATCCCGGAGCCCGCGCCGGGCGCGCGCCGGTTCGAGGGCCTGGCGGGCCTCGATCTGGCGGCGTTCGCCAATGTCGCGGAGGGGTTCAGCTGCGCTCCCGTGAAGGGGGCATCGGCCATGAACGTGCCCTGCGTCGCGCCGAACGAGGAGTTCGCGCACGTGAACGTCCAGCTCTTCGGAAAGGAGGACGTCCAGCCCGGCGAACCTCCCACCATGAAGGGTTTCCTCCAGGACTACGTGGCGGCCATCAAGAAATCGGGCGTCGCTCACGACAACCCGGACGCGCTCCGGGCCCTCGCGGGCGAGGTCATGGAGAGCTACACCCCCGACCAGCTCCCGGTCATCAACGGGCTCGCAGAGCATTACGCCGTCTGCGATATGTGGTTCTCGTCGGTGCCGTCCCAGACGAACCCCAACCGGGCCTTCACCTTCTGCGGCACATCCCTGGGGCTGACGGACAACGGCTGGCTCGAGAAGGACCCGAGGGCCAAGCTGATCGAGCAGAAGGTAGGGTATGGCCTTGGCGACGACCAGTTCGACGCGAAGACCCTCTGGAACGCCCTCCACGACGCCGGCCACGACGACTGGAAGATCTTCTGGCAGACGAGCACCCTCCCCGAGAAGATCTCGTTCGCCCTCACCGGCGGAAAGACCCGCCTTCAGCCGATCATCGAGCACGTCGTCCAGTTTGCGGAGCACATCGACGCCGATCACCAGAAGTACGTGATCGATCTCTCGTCCGGCGAGCTCCCGTCCTGCTACACTTACCGGCTGTTCCGCGGCCTGCACGCGATCCCGGGCGTCGAGAGCCGCTTCGCGCGCCTGGAGCAGTTCCACGAGCAGGCGCGCGCCGGGACGCTCCCGCGGTTCAGCCTCCTCGAGCCGTTCTGGACCGTCTCGGAGGTGTCGACCGATCTGACGTGGGAGCAGAGCCTCGCCACCGCGATGGGGAACGACTATCACCCGCCAGGGAACCTGAGCGCGGGGGAGGCGTTCTTGCAGAGCGTCTACATGAGCCTCATCGCGAACCGAGAGGCCTGGGAGAAGACGCTGCTCATCGTGACGTTCGACGAGGGCGTGGGCACCTTCGACCACGTGCCGCCGCCCGCCGCCACGCCTCCCTGGGGGCGCGGCAGCCCCGGGTTCGAGACCCAGCATGGCTTCAACTTCGATCGTCATGGCGTCCGGGTGCCCGCGATCCTTGTCTCGCCGCGCATCCAGCGAGGCACCGTGTTCCGATCGACGCGAGAGCAACCGTACGATCACACCTCGATCATCGCCACGATCCTCAAATGGTACGGGGAAGAGCGGCAGCTGCCCACCTTCATGGAGCGCGCGATGGGAGCGCCCACGTTCGAGGAGGTGCTCACGCTGGACGAGCCCCGCCGCGATGAGCGCGACGTCCGGTTCCTCAAGGTGCAGCGCGAGCCGGGGCAGCCGTTCAAGTACCTGGAGCGGTTCTATCTGAGGAGCGACGCCGGCGCGCGCGTCTCGACCTCCGCCAGCAAATCGACGATCCTGGGCCTGCTCTCGCTCTCGGACCCGAAGGTCGCGGAGTACTTCCCGACCCTCGGCGGCGAGGCTGTCCAGCTCTTTCTGGAGAAGAGCGCGCGGGAGGCCAGCTCGGGCGAGGTCCGCGACGGCGACGACGTGGCCCTCGTCTCGACCGAGGTGGAGATCGGCGCCTACAACACGCTGGGCGCGTGGAGCCTCGTCGGGGACTGCTACTACTTCAACGATTACGACCCGATCCTGGACAAGGACAGGTACGAGAAGCAGACCTGGACCCTCGAGGGCGCGGTCAAGGGCCGACCCGTCCGGTTCGGCGACGCGGTGGCCTTCAAGAACAAGCGCTCCGGGGCGTACCTGGCCCCGGACGGGGACGGCGTGACGACCCAGAGGCACGCTTATTGGTGGACCATCGAGCCGATCGCCTCCCCGACCGAGAGGCCGGGCCGGTGAAGATCGCGAGCGTCACCGGGGATCGACGTGCAGCGCGACAGTGCGGCCGCGGCGTGCGCCGCGGATCGTCCATGAACCCGAAACATCCAGGGAGAAGAGCATGAATCGCCTTTCGTCCGACATCGAAGAGATTGACGGTGAATACGACGTCGTCGTCGTGGGATCGGGTTACGGCGGCGCGATCATGGCGTCCCGGCTCGCGCGCGCCGGCATGAAGGTCTGCGTGATCGAGCGCGGGCGGGAGCGGCAGCCGGGCGAGTATCCGAACACGGCGCTCGAGGCCGTCGCCGATGTGCAGATGAACCTGCCGGTCGTGGGCCATGAAGGCTCGCGCACAGGGCTGTTCGATCTGCACATCAACAAGGATATCGGCGTGCTCGTCGGCTGCGGCCTCGGCGGCACCTCCCTCATCAACGCCAACGTCTCGATCCGCGCCGAGCCGCGCGTATTCGACGACCCGCGCTGGCCGGCTCAGCTCCGGGGCGAGAACATGGAGCACCTCAACACGGGATACAGGCTCGCCGAGCGGATGCTCTCGCCGAAGCCCTACCCCGAGACCTACCCGCCGCTGCCCAAGCTGACGGCGCTCCAGCGCTCGGCGGAGGCGATGGGGCAGCCGTTCCGGCGCACCAACATCAACGTGACCTTCCAGGACGGCATCAACGCCGCCGGGGTCGAGCAGAAGGCCTGCAACAACTGCGGCGACTGCTGCTCCGGCTGCAACTTCGGCGCGAAGAACACGGTCTTGATGAACTATCTGCCCGACGCCAGGCGCCACGGCGCCCACATCTTCGCCGAGGTGAGCGTGCGCCACGTCGAGCGCCGGAGCGACGGGAAGTGGAACGTTCATTATCAGGTGCTCGACACCGGACGCGAGGCGTTCGACGCGCCGACGCTGGTGGTCACCGCCAAGCTCGTCGTCCTCTCCGCCGGGACGCTGGGCTCGACCGAGATCTTGCTCCGATCGAAGGAGCTCGGATTACCCATCTCGGACCAGGTCGGCAAGGGGTTCAGCGGCAACGGGGACATGCTCGGGTTCGGCTACAACTGCACGCCACAGCTCGACGGGCTCGGCTTCGGGCACCGCGCGGTCGGCACGACGGCGCCCGTCGGGCCGTGCATCACCGGCGTGATCGACATGCGCAACCAGGCCGACATGAGGGACGACATCATCATCGAGGAGGGCGCGATCCCCGGCGCCCTGGCGCCGTTGCTTCCGCTCATGTTCAAGGTGGCCTCCTGCACCGGCGGCTCGAACACCGCGCCGCAAAACGCCGTCGCCCAGGGGCTGCGCGAGGCCGAGTCGCTCCTCTTCGGGCCGTACCACGGCGCCACGATGCACACGCAGACGTACCTCGTGATGGGGCACGAGGCGAACAGCGGCACGATGAAGCTGGAGAGCAATCAGCTGCGGATCGACTGGCCTGATGTGGGCACCGAGCCGATCTTCGAGCGGATGAACGCGCGCCTCTTCGAGGCGACGGCGGCGCACGAGGGGATCTCGGTCAAGGACCCGATCTGGTCCCCGAAGATCGGCGACAAGCTGATCACCGTGCACCCGCTGGGCGGCTGCATGATGGCCGAGTCGGCCGAGTCGGGCGTCGTGAACCACAAGGGCACGGTCTTCGCGTCGAGCGCGGGCACCGCGGTCCACGAGGGGCTCTACGTGTGCGACGGCTCGATCATCCCCGTCTCGCTCGGCGTCAATCCGCTGCTCACGATCTCGGCGCTGGCGGAGCGCTGTGCGATCCACCTCGCCCGCGACCGCGGGCTCCAGATCGATTACTCGGACAAGGGTCCGATCGCCCCCGAGCCCCAGGCGCGCAAGCCGGGCGTCCGCTTCACCGAGACGATGAAGGGCTACTTCTCGAAGGCGGTCGACAGCGACTTCCAGACCGCCGCCGACCTGGGCAAGCAGGAGGATTCGAGCTGCAAGTTCATCCTCACGATCGTGTCGGAGGACGTCGACGCCATGATCGCGAGCCCCGAGCACGCAGCGAGCACGCTCGGCACGGTGAACGCTCCGGCGCTCTCGGGGCGCCCGCTCACGGTGACGCACGGGACGTTCAACCTCTTCGTGCAGGACCCGGACGCCGCCGACACGCGGCTCATGAAGTACAAGATGAGGATGCAATCGGAGGAGGGGCGCTCCTTCTATTTCTACGGCTTCAAGGTGATCACCGACCGCCCGTTCTGGGACGCGTGGCACGACACCACCACGCTCTACATCACCATCCACGAGGGCGAGGACGAGAAGGGCCCGGTGATCGGCAAAGGCATCCTGAAGATCGAGCCGGAGGATTTCATCCGGCAGCTCGGGACGCTCGACGTGACGAACGCGAAGAACGCCGAGGAGCGCATCGCCACGACGGTGAAGTTCGGGCGCTTCTTCGCGGGCGTGGTCTACGACTACTACGGCGGCGTGGCGGCGCCGCTGGAGTTCGCCGACTCGAGCAGCCCGCCCCAGAAGCGCAGGCCGCTGCGGGTGCCCGGTCCACGCTTCTACCCGTTCAAGAGCAGCGATGGAGTCGACCTCCTCCTGACGCGGTACCAGGGCGGATCGAAGGGCCCGGTGATGCTCGCGCACGGGCTCGGCGTCTCGAGCCGCATCTTCTCGACCGACGCCATCGAGACGAACCTGCTCGAGCACCTCGCGGCGCACGGCTACGACGTGTGGCTCCTCGACTTCCGGGCGAGCGTGCTGCTCCCCGCGTCGAAGACGCAGTACACGGCCGATCAGATCGCGCTCTGCGACTACCCCGCCGCGGTGGCGAAGGTGCGTGAGTCGACGGGCGCGGCGAGCGTTCAGGTCGTCGCCCACTGCTACGGCGCGACGACGTTCACGATGGCGATGCTCGCCGGGCTCGAGGGCGTCCGCTCGGCGGTGATCTCGCAGATCTCGACGCACGTGGTCACGCCCGCGATGGTGCACCTGAAGGCGGGGCTGCACGCGCCCAGCGTGCTCGATGCGCTCGGCGTCGGGTCGCTCACGACGAACGCCTCCTCGCACGAGGGGTTCTTCTCGCGCCTCTACGATCGCGCGCTCACGCTCTACCCCGTCGGGTCCGATGAGCACTGCGACAGCGCGGTGTGCCATCGGATCTCGTTCATGTATTCGCTGCTCTACGAGCACGCGCAGCTCAACCACGCGACGCACGAGCGTCTCTACGAGCTCTTCGGCGAGGCCACGATGCGCGCCTTCGAGGGCCTCGCGCTGATGACCCGCAAGGGCTACGTGGTCGACGCCGAAGGGAAGGACGTGTATCTGCCGCACCTGGATCGGATGGCGATCCCGATCCGCTTCATCCACGGCGCGGAGAACCAGTGTTTCCTGCCGGCGAGCACCGAGAAGACCGTCGAGGTGCTCTCGGCGAAGAACGGCGCGGGCCTCTATTCGCGCGACGTCATCCCCGGGTACGGCCATATCGACTGCATCTTCGGCAAGACCGCGTCGACCGACGTGTACCCGTTCATCGTCGAGCACCTCGACCGCACCTGAGCGCGGAACCTGCAGCTCGGGAGCAGCGCTCGCGCTGACACGCGGATCACCTCCGCGACGTCAGCGCTCTCCGGCGCGGTGAGGCGTGCTCTTCGTCACAGTCGCTGCGAGTAGAACTCGATGATGAGCTGAACCTCGATCGGGAACGGGATGCTCGTCTCGTCCGGCAGGCTGGTCATGCGCGCCTGCCGGGTGTCCTTGTCGACCGCGAGCCACGCGGGGGCTTCCATGTCCGCTCTCGCGAGGCCGGCCACGACGGTCTGGTGGTCGCGGCGCTGCTCGCGCACGCTCACCGTCTCTCCGGCGCTGACGCGGTAGGAGGGGATGTCGACGCGCTTTCCGCCGATGAGCACGTGCCCGTGCGCCACCAGCTGTCGCGCGGCCGGGATGGTGCGCGCGAAGCCCGCGCGGAAGATGACGTTGTCGAGCCGCCGCTCGAGCAGCTCGATGAGCTTCGTCCCGGCGGCCAGCTTGCTCCTGCGCGCCTCGAGCATGAGCGTTCGGAGCTGCGTGTCGGTGAGGCCGTAATTGAGCCGGATCTTCTGCTTCTCGCGGAGCCGCAGGGCGTACTCGCTGTGCTTCTTGCGGGCCTGGCCGTGCTGCCCCGGGGGGTAGGGTCGGCGCTCGGTCTTCTTCGCCGAGAGCCCGGGGAGCTCGACGCCGAGCGCGCGCATGACCTTGACGCGAGGTCCGGTGTAACGGCTCATGTCCGGGCCCTCCCCCGGGACGCGCGCGCGGCGTGAGGATCGAGCTCGGCGCCGTCCGGCGCCGGTGCGTCAACATGTTCCTGAATGTTCATCGAGCTCCTTTGTCTTCTTTCCTGGTCCTGTTCTTGAGGGCTCACACGCGCCGGAGGTGACGGAGGATCGGTAAGTGCGATCTGCGAAGGACGCGAGCGAGCCCGTTCGCGGCCCGGACGCGGGCGTTGAGCGGCTCGGGGTAATCGTCTTCATCGAGGACGCGTAACCACGGGAACGTCTCGACGCCGCCGCCAGGTCGGCGGAGCTCCGCGTGGCGCGCGCCCCTCGCCGTGGCGGGGCGAAGGTGGAGGCACGGTGTCGCGTCGAGCAGGAGCTCCACGTCCTTGGCGAGGCGCAAGGAGGCCTGGGTCAAGAAGGCGGAGATCCGCTCGGGACCGAGCTGGGAGAAGAGGCCGAGGCCGATGATCAACGTGGGGAAGCCCTGCGCCTTGGAGAGCTGATCGATCCAGTGATCGCAGCCAGGGGACGCGGCGGTCAGCGCGTACCGCGACGTCCGGGGGGCTCGGCGGAGCTTCCATGCGATCACGCGGGGGACGTCGAGCTCGACCCAGTGGAGCCGCCCGTTGTCAACGCGCGAGAATCGAGTGCACGGCCCGGAGAAGAGCCCGATGGCCAACCCGTCCGGGTGGCGGCGGAAGAAGTCGTGCACGACGTCGTCCACCAGCCGCGTGCGGGCCGCGAGCGGGCGGAGCTCCTGTTCCGTGAAGCCCGCGCGCTCGACGTCGAGCACGCGGGCGAGATGGCGCGCTTCGTCGTCGTGGAACCCGAGGTCTGGAAAAGCGTCGGTTGCGTAGGCGCACGCGGCGACGCCCGCGAGCTCGCGCCGAGCAAAGGAAGGGGCGGCGTCGATACTGAAAATCATTTTCATTTTCATGACACATTCCTGCGTGCCATGTCAAGCGGAGACGGAGATGGAGCCGTGACTCACCCAGCCGTGACTCACCCAGGTTGGCCCTCGCGACCTCACCCAGGTTGGCCCTCGCGACCTCACCCAGGTTGGCCCTCGGCACCCCACCGCAACCTCACCCAGGTTGGCCCTCTAGGTGCCAGCCACCGGGGCCGCCGCTACCGGCCCCTCCCAGCAAGGGCGACCGCACCGAGGCCTCGTTCGCCCTGTCGTTCACCCCCACTGCGCGCCAGACGCGTCGGACGGGTCCAACGCGACGCGCTGGCCGTCCTTATCGAAATCGCCATGGCCCGGATCGCGCGCAGTTCGACATCGTCGGCGATGCGCTCTTCGAGGAAGCGCATCGGCGAGCCTGGTGCTCGCGCGCTCGTCCAAAGGATCGCCGCCGCCTCCCTCGCCGACGCTGCCGCGCGCGCTCTCGTCCAGCGCGCCGTGAGCTCCGAGACGCAGAGCCCGCGGTAGCTGCACGCCTCGCTCACGAGGGCTGCGTCGAGCGCGCGCGCAAGCCGGCGCGCCGCGCGAGCGTTCGTCAGCACGCGGTCGATGAGGACGCGCAGCGCCTCGCCGGACGGCTCGTCCGCGGCCTCATCGACCTCCGCGCCCGCCACGGCGCTCACCACGGCGCCGATCTCTTCGCACGAGAGCGCGAGCGCGACGATCAGCCGAAGAACGCGCGGCGAGCAGTGCCAAGGGGGCGAGCCGACCAGCGCGAACGGTCTCCTCCCCCCCAGGAGCGAGCCCTCGTGCGCTGCGCCGAGCCGCAGGTCGTCGCTCCCCCAGCGCCGAAGAGCTGCCTCGCGCTCGCGGCCGATCGATCCCGGCGCCGCCGGGCCCTTCACGACCGCCTCCGCCCACCGCATGCGACACCGCGAAATGCACGGCAACCAGCGCCGCGAAACGAAAGCTGCCGCCAGAGGGCGCCAGCGACCAGCCCGCTTTCGGAACCCACCAGAGCGCGCATCGAACTGATAATGATCTTCATTTTCAACAAATGTACGGTGGTACAGCTGTAATCGTCAAGAAATTTCGCGAGCGGCCCCCCGACCGTGGTTGCGCGACCTGACCGGGGTTGGGTCAACCCGGGTCAGGTCGCGCAGATCGACGCCGCAACCCAAGTCGGGCCAACCCGGGTTGGGTCGCTGCTCAACCTGGGTCGGTTCAACCTGGGTCGGTTCAACCTGGGTCGGTTCAACCTGGGTCGGTTCAACCTGGGTTGGGTCGCTGTGGGCGGATCGCCGCTAGGGTCGGCTCAACCCCGGTCGGCTGCTCAACCCAACCCCGGTCGGCTCAACCCAACCCCGGTCGGCTCAACCTCGGTCGGCTCGCTGCGCGGATCGCCGCGCCAACGGACGCCTAGGCGGACAGCAGCGCGCGCATCGCCGGGGTGACGACGTCCGCGATCGCGCGGCGCCTGGAGCCGACCAGCACGGCGCCGTCGGGGCGCCCGTGCGCGGCGAGGGCGCTGGCAGCGGCATCCGCCGCCGTGGCGGTCAGCGGAGGCGCGTCCAGGCCCGCCTCGAAGGCCGCCGCGACCGCCCGGCGCACCGCGTCCCCGCCCGTCTGGAGCGCCCAGGCCACGAAGCGCCACGCGAGCTCCGCGTGCCGGGCCTCATCGTCGGCGATCGTGGCGAGGACGCTCCGGACCGCGGCATCGGTCGCGTGCGCGAGCTGCTCGCTGGCCTGCACCGCGGCGAGCGTCTCGCCGATGCACCCTTCACGGACGGCGCGCGCCGCGAGCTCCGCGAGATCCGAGGTGACCTCGACGAGGCCGCCGAACGCAAACGGCGCCGGCTCGAGCGCCGCGCCGGCGTACGCGCTCGCCAGCCCGAAGCAGAGCGCTGCATGGCGCACCTCGTCGCGCGCGGCCTCGTGCGCGGCCGCGAGCATCTCGGCGGGGGCGCCGACCGCCATCATCTCCAGCGCGAACCGCGAGAACGAGGCGACCGACGCGTGCTCGAGCAAGGCGTCGCGGAGCCACGCCTCGGCCAGCGCAGCGCGGGTCGCCTGCTTCAGCTCCGCGAGGTCCGGACGCGCCGCAGCCCCCCACCCGCCCTCCGCTCTCCGCTGCGCCCGCGCGGTGCGGGCGCGCTCGCCCACAAGGAAGGGGCGGCCCGCGCCGGCGCTGCAGTTCGCGGTGAACTCGTAGCAGCACCACTGGCCGTCGAGAAGGAAACCATCACCGAGGGTGTCGGGCCAGCACCCGGCGGGCTCGAAAGGGATGTTCGGGTCCGAGAGGTCGAGAGGAGGGCACGCCCCCCCGTGCGCGCCGCCGGAGCCCCCTGAGCCGCCGTGTCCGCCGTCCCCCTGGGGCTCCCACGCGACACAGACCCTCGTCGTGTCGGGCGAATCGTAGCTGCCGCCTGCCTCGACCGACGAGGCGGCGTCGTCGCCGCCGTCCCCGCCCAGCCCGCCCAGCACTCCACGCGTTCCCGAGCTCTCGTCGCTCGAAGCGCCGCCGCCACCCTCGCTCGACGCGCCGCCCTGCATGACGCTTCCGCCGCACGCGACGCCTTCAACAGCCAGGCCGAGTGTCGCGGTCGCGAGAATGGCGCGAGTCAACCGGCGACCCAGCGCGCTTCGAAACTGAGACGCAGAATAAGGTGTGATGGTCATGCCACCACTTCGAAGCAGCATGCATACCAGCGCAAAATTCGCAGAATTCAGAGCTTCCGTGCCGGAATGACCGGCACAGCGTGGCACAGCACACCGGCATGGCCCTCCTCCGATTCAGCCCAGGAACCCCCGCGCCCGGGCGATCGCCTCGATCGCCGGCCGCCGCCGCTCCAGCTCGTCGATATCCTTGACGGGGAGGAACCGGGCCGCGAGGCCCTCTCGAGGCACGCGCAGGAACCTGGCCGGGAGGCCGAAGGTGATCTCGTTCAGGATGCGCTCGAACTGGATCGCCTTGCGATCACCCACCTTCTTCTCGACCTCCACATAGACCCAGTCCATCGCGAGCGCGCCGAGCGCCTCGGCGCTGACCAGAAAAGTATTTGTGTTGAAGACGGGCACGACGTTCGGATCGAAGCCGACCGGCAGCCGGAAGTCCTCCGCGATCACCGGGCGGCCGTTCCATCGCATCGGACCGCCCCCCTTGTCGCCGCCCTTGTCGACCACCTCGACCGTGAGGGGCCCGCCCTGGCCGAGGTGCCAGCCGAGGAGGACCGGATCCACTGTCGCGCCGAGGTTGTCGAGGTTGGCGATCCACACGATCTTGCCGCCGCGGGCGATGAAGCGGCCGAGGACGCCGCTCTCCCGGAGCGCATCCGGCAGATCGCCGTGACCGGTGGCGTGGACGCTCGGCTCGCCGTCCTCGTCCAGGAACAGCCCACCTTCCGGGGTCAGACGCAGCGAGACATGCTGCTCGAACGTGGCGCAGAGCTCGCCCGGCTCGTCGAGGCGCGCGCCGAGCGCCTCGCGGATCGGGCCGTTCGTCGCCTCGCTGGTCATCAGCCACAGCGGCACCGGGACGCCCATCGTGCGCCGGAGGAGATCGCTCTCGGCGAGGCGCAGGTCGAGGAACGTCCGGCCGGGCAGCACCTCCACGAGCGCCTTGACCACACCGCCCATCCGGGTGGCCATCCCGCCCGCGAGGACGCAGAGCGCGACCTCGCCGCGGCGGAGCGCGGCCAGGCCCGCCTCGCGGCACCGGGCGTGCTCGGGCGTGCCCTCGGCCGGCAGATCGACGACGTCGCCGGGCGCCGGCGGCTCGACCGTGCCGGGGAGGCGGTTGCGGGCGTCCCGATCCTTGCCGATGGACGCGGCCCACCGGGCGACACGCTCGGGGTCGAACCCGCGAGCCCGGAGGCGAGCGAGCAGAGGGGCAGGGAGCGCGGCGATCTGCTGAGCGAGGGGAGAAGACACGGTACCTTCAAAAGCACGATGCGCCGCGCGGGGCAACGGCATCCATCCTGCAGCGGCTCAGGCGCCGAGCGAGCCTGTCATGGGCGTCGTTCCCGGCGCGCTACCGGGATCCGGGCCGGGCTGAACGCATCGTAAGCTGTTCCCTGATGGGCATCCGGAGATGCCGAGCTCTGGCATCCACGTGGGACGAGCTCTTCGTTGGCCGCTGCCCCATCAAGCCTTGGCCTTGAGGCTGGCGAACGCCTGGGCGATACGCGGAGCCGCATGCGGGCGGTCGTACATTCGCTTCATGTAGGCCAGCAGCTGCGGGAAGCCGTCCAGCAGGTGGACCTCGTTGGCCCAGTCGAGCGTGTAGGCCGCCACGAAATCGGCGACCGTCACCCGGTCGCCGACGATGAACTGCCGCTGTTGCATGTGCTTCTCCAGCACGTCGGCCATGGCCCTGAAGTCCTGGCGCGCGAGGGCGACCTCCCCGGGCAGACGCTTGTCCTCCGGATACAGCGTCGTGTGATGAACGATGCGCCACAGGGGCTGCTCCAGCTCGGTCGCCGTGAACAGGAGCCATTGGTTGACCTGGGCTCGCCCCCCGAGGTCCGTGGGGACCAGACCCTTGTCGGGGTACTTCTCGGCCAGGTAGAGCACGATGGCAACGGACTCGGTGAGCACGAGGTCGCCGTCGACGAGCACCGGGACCTTACCGGCAGGATTGATCTCGAGGAACTCGGGGCCGCGGTGCTCGCCGGCCCTGAGATTGACCGGGATGGCTTCGAAGTCCACGCCCAGCTCCTGGAGCGTCCAGCGCACACGGATCGATCGGGTCGGGGCAAACTCGTAGAGCTTCATTCATTCCTCCATGTCAGCCGCGCTCCATGGCCGAGGCGACGCCGCTCGGCCGCTGGAACAACGCGGTTCTGATAGCCGCTTCGGTTCTCGCCCTGTGACGCGTCGTGCTACCCGTTCGTGGTGAAAGGCGCCATGTGCTCGGCGAGCGCCTTCGCGAATGCCGGCCGCGCCTCGCACCGCAGACGGTACGCATCGAGGGCCGGTATCTCCGCGACGAGCTCCGTATGACGCAGGATGCGCAGCACCGTCGTCATGAGCAAATCCGCCGCAGTGAAGCGATCCTCGAGATAGTCGCGCGCGCCCAGCCAGCCGGACAGCTTCGTCAGCCGCGCCTTGACGGCCTCGACCGCCGACGGCCGGCGCAGCTTCGCCCACTCCTCGTTCGGATGGAACAGGTCGATCTCGGCGAGGTTCTGGACATGCGGCTCGACCGTGTTCAGCGCCGCGAACATCCACGATGTGGTGCGCGCCCGGGCGCCAGGATCGGACGGCATCAGCGCCTCGGAGCGCTCGGCGATATGCAACACGATGGCGCCGGACTCGAACATCACGAGCCCGTCCTCCTCGTAAGCGGGCACCTGCCCGAAGGGCTGAAGGCGACGATAACTCTCGGACGCCTGCTCCTCACGCCCGATCAGCCGCTCCTCGTAGGCGAGGCCCGCTTCGGCCAGCGCCCAGCGCACGCGGAGGTCGCGCACCAGCCCGCGGGCAAAGGGAGGGACCCAACCGAACGCGCAGACCGTGATCTTGGCCATCTCGCTTCTCTTCTTTCCGGGCACCGACCGGTGAGCTGCCGATCAGCGATTCCAGGCCCAGGATTTGGACCGCTCTGCACGAGGCCGTTTCGTCCGGTCCAGTCGATCCGGCTTCGGCCGATCTGTCCAATCCGCCGGCCCGGGAGGCTACCAGCGTCCGGCAGCGCTCGTCCACCGCCAAACCGCCCACCCCGGGACGCGGTCACCCGAGGAAGCGGAGCAGGACGTTGAGCAGCGCGAGCACCGCGAACATCCCGCCGCACACGAGCGCGACCTCCCTGGCGGACACGCGCACCGAGACGCGGCCGTCCTCGGCCCGCGCCGCGCCGTACAGCGCGGCGGAGGCGCCGAACGTCATGTAGAGAACGTCCTTGTAAGCCCACGACAGGAAGAAGATGCCTATCAGCGCGCCGCACAGGCTCACGAAGATCGCCGGCGCGAACCGCCGCGCCGCGGGGCCGACCTCGACGTCGCCCAGCCAGATCGAGAGCGGTACTTTGATCGACGCGTAAAGGACGAGCGCGAACAGGCACATCCCGAGCAGGCCCGTCTCGGACGCGGCGAGCAGGTAGGCGTTGTGGGCGGTCAGGCCGAGCGACGACTCGTCGCCGAACTGCCCTGCGCCGACGCCGATCCCCCGGGTCCGCCGGATCATCTCGAACGCCTCCCGGAGCAGCTCGACGCGCTCCTCCGAGCTCTCGCTCGCCTCGTCGCCGCTCCTGCCGCCGAGCAGGAGCATGGGCGGCCCGATGAAGCAGGCGGCGATGACGCCCAGCGTCCCGCTCCACCGGATGAACGTGAGGCCGAGGACCGCCAGGTACACGATGATCCCGGCGCGCGAGCGCGACATGACGACCATCACGCCGATCGCCACGAGGACGGCCGCCACGGGGAGCGCGCGCAGCGCCGCGGCCGCGCGCGAGAGCAGCCGATCGGTGACCAGGAGGGGCAGCGCAGGCGCAAGGCGCGCCCCGCAGGGCGGCGCGGGCGCGCGCGAGGGCGGCGCGGGCGCGCGCGGGCCAGCGCCGCCGGGCGGGCGCGACGGGCGCGGGCCGCCGCGCCGCTCCGCGAGCGCGATCACGAGCGGGATCGACATGCCGGCCATCAGGGAGAGCTCGTTCGGATCGGCGAGCGAGCCGCGGTAGCGGACGCGGCCGTCGATGGTCGATGTGCCGAGCGGCCCCGGGCGCTCGCAACGGTAGTTGCCGTCGGGCACCGGCGGGTCCCTGCGGCAGTCGAGGTTGGTCTCGCAGGGGCGTCCATCGGGCTCGAGCTCGCCCTTGCCTCCCCAGTCGTCGGGCGCGGCGAGCATGCAGCCGTAGGGCCGGAACGCCTGCACGATCGCAACGACGGTGGTGAGGACGGCGCAGCCGACGAGCGTGATCGCGAGCGCGCGCAGCCCGCGCGGCGAGGCCGCGGCGACCGAGACGGCGAGGAAGACGCCCGCGACGGTCGCGAGCTGCAGGCCGCGCTCCTCGAGCGCGGCCGGGCGCTTGAGCGCGGTGGTCAGGGCCGCCCAGGCGAGGAACGCGAGCGCATAGACGACCTGAGGGGCGAGCGTCGGTCTCAGCCGCCGCCACACGACGTCGAGGGCGACGCAGAGCAGGGTGAGCCCGAATGCCGCGTGAACGAGCGGAATCCCCGAGAGCGCTGGGATGAACTCCTGCGGCTTGATGATGACGAGCGCGCACAGCGCGCACACGACCCACGCTGCCATGGTGTGGCGCGCCGCGAGCGCCGCGCGCGGGCCGCCCGCGCGGCGTCCTCGTGACGGCCGCGGTGAGGCGCCCTGCGCAGGCGCGAGGCGCGCATTCCCCCCTTCCGCGCGACGGATCTAGCACCGTGGGCTCGACGGGCACGCGGGAAGCGCGCCGGTGCGCGCGCGAGGACCAGGCGCGGCGCGCGGCCGCGGGCTCGGCGCTTGCTGGTGCGCGGTCACATCAAGGAGGCTGGAAACCGCATGTGCTCCCGCTGTGTCCGGATTGCCCTGCTCTGCTCCGCGCTCATGGTCCTCGTGGCGCTCTCGGGCTGCGGCGCGAGCGCCCCGCGGGTCGATTTCGAGGCGGAGCGCCGGGCGACGAGCGCCTATGCGGTCGGCCCCGGCGACGTGCTGGAGGTGCGCGCCTGGAAGAACGAGGCGCTGAGCCACCGCGTCACGGTGCGGCCAGACGGGTTCATCACGATCCCGCTCGTCGGCGATATCCTTGTGTCGGGGCGCACCGTCATGGGCATCGCCGAGGAGATCGCGACCCAGATGGCCAAGTTCTATCATGAGAAGCCGGTCGTCAGCGTGGAGGTGGCGGAGCTCCACAGCTACCGGGTCTACGTGATGGGCGAGGTGTCGCGTCCTGGCGAGTTCACGCCGAGGGCGCAGATCACCGTGCTCCAGGCGCTCGCCCTCGCCGGCGGCTTCACGCGCTTCGCCGATCCCGACGACGTGGTGATCGTCCGGCGCGACGCGCTCGGCGAGCGCAGGATTCCGTTCGTGTTCGAGGAGGTCGTCGAGAAAGGCGATCTCCGCGGGGATCTGCCGCTGCAGACGAACGATACGGTGGTGGTGCCGTAGGGCGCCGCAGCAACTCCGGACACACCTTCGGTTGGTGATCAACGCGGCGTATTTTGGCATCCTGGGCAGGATGCGCCCCTGCCCCGCGTTGCCGCTCATCGCCGCGTTGCTCCTCGCGCTCCCGGCGCTCGCGGCCGCGTGTGCGCCCTCCAGCCCAGGCAACCCGGCCCCCGCCGGCAAGGCTGCGGCGCCTCCGGCCCTACCGGTGCCCGCGGCGCCCGGCGCGTCCTCCGGGGGCGGCCCTGCGCCTGCCAGCGCGGCGTCCGCGGGGGCAGCGCCGGCAGGCGGCGCGAAGGGCGATGTCCCCTCCCCGGCTGCGACCCGGCCGGCGCCCTCCATCTCGGCCGACGACGCCGAGGCGCTCCTGTTCCCGGAAGACGCCGCCGCGCACCACGACGGCATCGACGCCTGCCGGCGCGGGGACGCCGGGACGGCCGCCGCCCCCCGGCCGGGGCTCGAGCGCGTCCGCTGCCTGCTCGCGCTCCGCTATCACGCGGATCGGCGGGCCGCCGCGAGCGCGACCGCGCTCTTCGAGCAGACAGGCAGCATCGCCGGGCTGGAGCGGGAACACCTGATGGACGGCGGCTACCGCGGCACGCTCCACCTCGTCCCGGAGCTGCCGGTGAGCGCGGAGCGCCGCCACCTGGAGTGGACGGCCGCGGCGCTCGCCGACTTCGACGCGTTCTTCGCGGATCTCGCGGCTTCCGCCAGCTCGCCCCTGCGCTACCGCCACCGCGCCCTCGCGCTGCGGTACTTCCGATCCGTGCGCGCACGGACGCCCTCCGCCTACGCCTCGGGCTGGACGGTCGCGTACAACCTCGCCGGCTCGCTCCATCGCTCCGCAGACGCGGTGCGGGAGACGCTCTTCCACGAGATCTTCCACCTGAACGACAGCGCGCACAGCGGATGGTCCCAGGCGGCGCTCTCGCCGATCTATGACGGGATCGTCGCGCGCTGCGGGACGAGGATCCCGTGCCTCGCGGCGTACTCACCCAACGAGACGATCGTGAAGGGCGGTACGTACTACGCGTTCCAGCCGGGCAACGGCGTGGGGGAGTACGCCGCCGAGCTCGCGATCCGGTACTACCGCGAGCAGCGGGCGGCGCTCCGCGGCGAGCGGCTCGGGAAGGCGCCGTTCAAGTGCGGGCCGCCGGAGAACGCGCGGGCGTGGTCGCTGCTCGCGGGCGAGTTCTTCGGGGGCACGGATCGGGTGGCGCCCTGTCCGAGCGGCACCGGAGAAAGGTGAAGCCTATCCATCCTCGCTCACCGAGGGGCGGAGCGCTGGCGGCGACCGCGCGGGTCGCGCGTTCACGCGAGCCGCGCAGTCCGTCGAGCGCGTGCGCTATCCTCGGCGCACGCCATGTCCGACGGCGAGCTCGTCTTCGCATCCATGCCTGCCGCGCTCATCGCGTTCGCGTCGTCGCGCGGCGTCCCGCACGGCGATCTCCTCCGCGCCGCCGGCTTCACGCCGGAGACGCTCGCCGCGCCCGACGAACTCGTGCCGTATGCGTCGCTCCTCTCGCTGTGGGAGCTCCTCCTCGAGCGCCTCCCCGGCGAGCCGCTCGGGCTGAGCTATGCGCACTGGGCTCAGGTGTCGGTCGTGGGCCTCGTCGGGCACGTCGTCCGCCACAGCGAGACCCTGCGGGACGGGGTCGCCGTCTACGGCCGCTTCTGCCGGCTCATGGACCCGCACCTCCGCATCCTTGTCGAGGAGCGCGGCGAGGTCGTCCACCTCGGGCTCGAGCACGAGCCGCGGGTCGTCGCGATGGCCGAGCCGATCGAGATGATGATCGCGACGCTCGCGCGCTTCATCGCGCTCTACCTCGACGGCGCCGCGCGGCCGATCGAGGCCGCGTTCCGCCACCCCCGCCGGCACCCGCCCCCGCTCTACGAGGAGGCGCTCGGCGCCCCGGCCCGCTTCGAGGCGGCCACGACCGGCCTCCTCTACGACGCGCGCGTGCTCGACGCGCCCCTCGTCGGCGCGGATCCCTCGGTCCACGGTTACCTCGTGCGCCGGGCCGAGCAGCTCCTCGCCGCGCGCGCGGCGCCGGCCACCACCGCGCCGCTCGACGCGCGCGTGCGCGCCCGCATCGACGAGCGCCTCGATCGCGGCGACGTGGATCAGGAGCGGATCGCGCGCTCGCTGGGCATGAGCACGCGCTCGCTCCAGCGCGCCCTCAGGGGCCTCGGCACGTCGTTCACGGCGCAGCTCGACGAGGCCCGCCGTGGCAAGGCGCTCGATCTCCTCGGCCGGCGCGACCTCGCGCTCCAGGAGATCGCCCTCCGGCTCGGCTACGGCGAGCCGCGCCACTTCTACCGCAGCTTCCGTCGCTGGACGGGCACCACCCCGGGCGAGTACCGGCGCACCCGCGTCCGCCGGTGACGAGCGACGCCGGGTGGGTCCCCGCCGGCCCGCCTCTGGCGCGATCCGTCGCAACGTTGGCGCCCGACGCCGCTGCCGCGGCGCCGCGCCGAGCCCATCGTCGCATCGATCCGGGCGAGGCGCCGCGCGCCACCGGGATCGAGCTCCTGCCGAGGTGCGCTATGAGCCAATTGCCCCGAGGCCCGCAGGGCCGACTGCTGACGACCTACAAGTTCATCACGCGTCCAACCGAGTTCCTGTTCCGGTGCGCCGCCACGTACGGCGATGTCTTCAACGTCCCGATGTGCAGCGGCGACGTCGTGATGGCCGGCAGCCCCGCGTCGGTGCAGGACGTGATGACGGCGCCGCCCGACATGTTGGTTCCGTATGCCACAAAGGCGATCGCCCCCCTCCTGGGGGAGCAATCGATCCTCATGCTGTCGGGCGAGCGTCATCGACACGAGCGGAAGCTGCTGACGCCGCCGTTCCACGGCGACCGCATGCGCGCCTACGCGGCGGCGATGGCGGACGTCGCCGCGCGCCGCTTCGCCGAGGCCGCGCGCGCGCCCCGCGCGGTGGCCCAGGAGATCACGCAGGCGATCTCGCTCGACGTCATCATCCGCGCCGTCTTCGGGGTGGAGGAGCCGTCTCGCTCGAGCGCGTTCGCGCGCGCGGTCGTCGCGATGACCGACGCGCTGACGCCGGCGCTGGCGCTCCTGCCGTTCCTGCAGCGGGAGCTCGGGGGCTTCGGCCCCTACGCGCGCTTCCGCCGGCGGGTCGACCACCTGGAGGCCCTGTTCCGCGATCAGATAGCGCGGGTGCGCGCGGCGCCGGGCGACGACATCCTGAGCCTCCTGGTCGCGGCCCGCTACGACGACGGCTCCAGCATGAGCGATCAGGCCATCTTCGACGAGCTCCGGACGCTGCTCTTCGCCGGGCACGAGACCACCGCCCTCGCCCTCGCGTGGGCCCTGGACCACGCGCACCGCCACCCCGGCGTCCTCGCGCGGCTGCGCGACGAGATCGACGCCCTCGGCCCGGAGCCCGACCCGGAGCGCCTCGCCGGGCTCCCCTACCTGGACGCTGTGTGCAAGGAGGCGCTGCGCCTGCATCCGATCGTCACCGAGGCCCCGCGCATGGCGGCGCAGCCGTTCCGCCTCGGCGAGCACACGCTCCCGCCGGGAACGGGGGTGGCGCCGAGCATCCTGCTCGTGCACCACCACCCCGAGCTCTACCCTGAGCCGTCGCGGTTCAGGCCCGAGCGCTTCCTGGAGCGCAAGCACTCCCCGTTCGAATACCTGCCGTTCGGCGGCGGGAACCGCCGCTGCATCGGCGCGGCCTTCGCGATGTTCGAGATGAAGATCGTGCTCGGCGTGGCGCTGTCGGCGTGGCAGTTCCGCCTGCTCGACGAGCGTCCGCCCCGGCCCGTGCGCCGCAACCTCACGCTGGGCCCCTCGGGCGGCGTCCCGGTCGCCCTGCGCGCCCGCAGCCGCGGCGCCCTCCGCGCCGCCGCCTGATCCCGGGGCGTCGGCGATCCGCCGCTCCGGAGCGTCCGCGCCGCCCTCCCCGCGCTCGAGCAGCTCGGCGTCACGGCGATCTGGCTCTCTCCGATCTTCGCCGCGCCCGAGGGCGACTTCGGGTATGCCGTCACGGACTACTTCAGCGTGCGCTCCGACTACGGGTCGGAGCAGGATCTCCGGGAGCTCGTGGGTGCGCGCCGGGCCGGACGACGAGGTCTTCGCCTACGTCCGTCACGGCGACGACACGTCGCGCTTCGCGCTCGTGGTCCTGAACTTCAGCGAGCGCCCGGCGAAGACGCGGCTCGCCATCCCGGAGCCGTTCGCCGGCCACGCCCGGGGCGGCCTGCGCGACGCCCTGCGCGGCGGCGACGCGCGCCTCCAGGCGGGCTCCCTCCCGCTGGACCTCGCGCCTTGGGACGCGCGCATCCTGGTGCCGCGCTAAGACGAGCCCTGCGGGGCTTCAGAACGCTGTGCCCGTCGCAGACATCTGCTATAACGGATAGACATCCGTCGTTTGGCCTTGCAGCGGCATGTCCTTGCTGGGACGCTCGGCATCGTCGAGATATAGAATTCATATTACATACCAAGCGCTCAGCTCACCCGTGCGAGGCGGCCGTGGTCGCCGCGATGTGAGGAGGATGATTCATGGCTCAGGAGCAATGGTCCGCCGTCGATCGCTACATCACCGATCTGCTCGTGCCGTCCGACGCGGCGCTGGATGCAGCGCTCGAGGCCAGCGCCGCGGCCGGCCTGCCGCCGATCAACGTCGCGCCGAACCAGGGCAAGCTGCTGCATCTCCTGGCGCGGATCCACGGGGCGCGCTCCATCCTGGAGATCGGCACGCTCGGGGGTTACAGCACGATCTGGCTCGCGCGGGCGCTGCCCTTCGGCGGCCGCCTGATCACGCTGGAGTCGGAGCCGAAGCACGCCGAGGTCGCCCGCGCGAACCTCGAGCGCGCCGGGCTGGCCGACCTCGTCGAGCTGCGCCTCGGGCGAGCGCTGGACACGCTGCCCAGGCTCGCCGCGGAGGGCCGCGGCCCGTTCGACCTCATCTTCATCGACGCAGATAAACCGAGCAATCCCGACTACTTCACGTGGGCGCTCAAGCTCTCCCGCCGCGGCAGCGTGATCGTGATCGACAACGTCGTCCGCAAGGGCGCCGTGATCGACCCCGAGAGCCCCGATCCCAACGTCCAGGGGGTGCGCCGCCTGAACGAGCTGCTCGCCGCCGAGCAGCGCGTGAGCGCGACGGCGATCCAGACCGTGGGCACCAAGGGCTACGACGGCCTCGCCATCGCCCTGGTCACCGCTGACCCGTAGCCGAAGCGGCCCGGCGCCGTCCGGGCCCTCCTCGCGTCCTCGCGCGCCGGAGGACAAAAAACAGAGCGCCCATTCGACGGCGGGGGGGGGAAGCCGTCACGGGCGCTCTGCCCTGCATCTTTAGCAGGACGCGGGCCAGGGAGTTGCTGCACGCATTTCGCGCAGTTGCCTGTCAGGAAAGCCCCGAAGCTTTCGATCCTGAGATCGCCGCTTGCAATCGTGACAGCTGACCGGCTTCGCGCAGGCCACCGGAGGCCGGCAGACGAGCCACGCCGCTTGCCTCTTGCTCGCCGGGCGCGCTCTCTACCCCGCGGCGCCCAGCGAGCGGAGGTGGTCATCGAGCTGGCCGGGCGTGCCTGGAGCGGCGAGCCACCCGATGTGGCCGTCGGGGCGGACCAGCACGAGCGCATCGCCGTCCACGTCATAGCCGGCGCGGGCGTGCCCACGCGTGTCGACGAGGGCGAGCCGGCCAGCTGGCTCCCCCGGCCGCACCACGGCCTGCGCGCGCACGGCGGGGCCGTAGCGGGCATTTACCCGGGCGACCGTGTCCGCATGGGCCGCGCCGAAGGCCACCAGCGTGAAGTGCGGGCCACGGAACACATCGAACAGGCGGACGGGTACGCCCGCCGCGTCGTGACAGGGCGCGTCGGCCGCTCGGTCGCCCGACATGACGCGCACCGGCGTGCCCGGCGCGCCGCGGGCCAGCGAGCTGCCCCGGTAGGTGATGCCGAGCTGCTGCGTCTCCGCGCCACGCTGCAGCGCGCCCGGGCTTCCCTCCGCCGCCCGGCGATGCAGCGTCGAGGTGATGCCGAGCACCGCCGCGGCGACCGGCAGCCGCTCCTCCTCGTAGGTATCGAGCAGCGCATCGGGGGCCCCCGCCAGCACCTGGCCGAGCTTCCAGCCGAGGTTGTAGGCGTCCTGGATGCCTGTGTTGAGGCCCTGCCCGCCGGCCGCGGGGTGCACGTGCGCGGCGTCGCCGGCCAGGAACACCCGACCCACCCGGTACCGGTCCACCATCCGCACGCTGGGCCGGTACAGCGACAGCCAGCTCGCGTCGTGCAGCCGGACGTCGGCGCGCCCGGTCCGCTCCTGGAACAGCCGCTGGACAGCCTCCACCGTCAGATCGGGTGCCTCCTCGCCGTGGACCGGCACCAGGATCTGAAAACGATCGGTGCCGGGCAGCGGGCAAAGCGCGATCGGGCCGCCGCGCGCTTTCGGCCAGGCGTGCCAGCGGTCGCGGTCCAGCCCGTCAGCGCGGACATCGCCCACGAGCGCCCGGTCGGCCTCCATCGTCTCCCCCTGGAAGCCGACGCCGAGCGCGCGCCGCACGAGGCTGCGCCCCCCGTCCGCGCCGACCAGATAGCCGACGCGGACCCGCTCGGCCTCGCCCGCGTGCACCAGCGTGGCCGTCACGCCGTCTCCGTCTTGCTCGAAGCCGGTCAGCTCGGTGGCGAGCTCGACACGGACGCCGTGCTCGGCGAGCCGGGCGCGCAGGATCTCCTCCGTCCGCCATTGCCCGAGGAGCAGGATGTTCGGGTAAGGCACGTCCGGAGTCGGCTCGCGGCGCTCGAACATGACCCACTCGCCCAGCACCGCGCCGCCGTCATAGGCGCGAATCGGCGGATAAGGCGCGCCGGCGGCCATCACCGCGTCGATCACCCCGAGATCGTCGAAGACCTCCAGGCTGCGCGGCTGCACCCCTTTTCCGCGAGAGCCGGCGAAATGGGTAAGCGTCTTGTGGACGATCCGGCACGCCACACCACGGCGAGCCAGATCGCACGCGAGGGTCAGGCCGGTGGGCCCTGCCCCCACGATGAGGACATGCGTGCTCAGCGACGGATTCATGGCTGTCTCCTGGGGTGCTCCGGACGAGGGTAGCGGCGAGCATCGCCGCCCACGCCGTGGAGCCCGAGCTGCACCGCGTGTTCCTCGAGCAGATGCCGCGCATCAAGGCGCCCCGGTCCGCGGCGAGCGAGGGCTTCATGCTCGAGGAGGCAAAGCAGCTCCTTCCGGCGTGGGGTTGCACGGCGCCGGACGTGGAGCTCGCGTGGTGGATGATGCAGACCGCGGCGCACGCGGTGGTGCATCAGGCGATCGTCGAGCGGCCCGACGATCTGCGCTCCGGCGCGCTGGCCGAGGAGCTCGTGCGGCTGCTCGATCGCTACCTGCGCGGGGAGCAGGCCCCAGGGCCCCGCGCCGGCGCGGGGCGGGAGGACACGTGATCTGATCGAGGGCGCCGCTGGCTGCTGCCCTGCGTGACCTCCGCGCCCTCAGCCGGGCGTGGCGATCTCGTCGTAGCCGCGGCCGCTGAACTGAAGGAGGCAGACGCCGTGGCCAAAGGGATCGGCCAGGCGGAGCATGCGCCCCCACGCTGCCACCTCGATATCGGCTTCGGGGACCGCGCCTGCCTCCTGCGCGCGGCGCGCGGCGGCCTCGAGATCGTCGACGACGAAGTCGAGGTGGACCGGCGTCCAGTGGCGCCGGTAGTCGCGCGGCGACGCGCCGGCAGCGGGCGCGAGGCCGGCCGGCTTCACCAGAAGGTAAAGCGGGATCGCCGCGCCGAGGAGCTCGACGAAGGAAGCGCCAAAGCGCCTCCCGACGCGCAGGCCGAACGCGCGGGTGTAAAATGCGATAGCGGGCTCGAGCTCCGGCACATCGATGTTGACGAGCAGGTCGGACATCCAACAAGCCTAGCGGCGGGGCATGTCACGAAGCAACATGCGCGCGGACGCCATGACGAAGGCGGGAACGGAAGAGGCCGCTTCGCTCAAACCGTCATCGCGCTTTGGACCGCTCGCTCCGCGCGACCTACCAGGAGCAGCCTCGCCGCCGGCCGCACGATCTCCTCGATGGCGCGCGCGGCCGCCTCGCCGCGCGCCGCAGCACCGAACCGCCCGTGCGCCGCGAGCTGCGCGCCCTCCGCGCCGTCGTCTCCCGCCACCTCCACGCGCCCGAGCCCCGCGAACACCTCTTCCACCGCCGCGCGCACGCGCTCGCCGCCCGCGCGGATCGCCCACGCCACCGTGCGCCACGCGAGCTCCGCGTGCCGCCCTTCGTCCGCGGCGATGATCGCGAGCGCGCTCCGCACCGCCGGGTCCTCCGCGGCGCCGAGCTCCTCGGCGGCGATCACCGCCGCGATGGTCTCGCCGATGCAACCCTCCTTCGCGGCGCGCGCCGCCATCGATGCGAGGTCCGCCTCGACCTCCACCCGCCCGTCGAAGGGAAATGCGCCGGGCGCGATCGTCTCGCCCGCATAAGCGCTCGCGAGGGCGAAGCAGAGGCGCGCGTGGCGGGCCTCGTCGAGCGCCGCGCGGTGCGCCTCCTCCACGAGATCGGCCGGCGCGCCCGCGGCGAGCAGCTCGAGCGCGAAGCGGCCGAACGAGGCCACGGAGGCGTGCTCGAAGAGCGCGTCGCGCGTCCACGCCGCGGCCAGGGTCTCCCGCAACTCTGCGGCCAGAGGCTCGATCCGCGGCGTCATCGCCTCCGCCGCGCTCCATCCGGCGCCACCGCGGGCGCGGACGAACGGCGCCGTCCGCGCTGCCTCGTCGACGAGGTACGGGCGCCCCTCGCAGATCGAGATGACGTCCGCCTGATAGCAGCACTGGTCGTCCTCCAAGGCTCCATCGCTCTTGACGTGGTGAGACGCGACGCCGGGCTGATTGAGGATCTCCTGCGCTTCCGATCGCGATGGGCACACGACAGGCTCGCCCGCGCCGGTCCCTCCGCCGCCGCCCCCGCCGCCAGCGCCCCCCGCGTCGTCCGGCGGCCACGCGAAACAGGCCACCTTGGCGACGGGCTCGGGATCGTCGGGACAGCTGCTCCCGGCGGTGATGCAGCCGGTGGCACCCCCCGCGGCGGGGAGCGCGAGCAGCGCAAAAAGACGATGGGCAAGCGTGCGGCGGAAGGAATACGCGTTCGTCATCTGGCACCTCGTGGATGGCAAGGAGTCGACCTGCGAAAGCGCCCATGCACGGCGCATGCCTCTCGCGAATTCACGTCGAATGCGCGTCCTCGCACAGGCGGGGTGTGGTCGGGAAGTCATGGGTTCGTCGGCGCCGCGCGCCATGTGCATCGGCCGCCGTCCGGCGCCCAGGCCTCGAATCTGCGGCTTTACGCCCTCTCGCGGATAGGGCAGTTCCTCTTCCATGGCGGCCCCTCTACCCCCGACCGACGCGCAGCCCCCCGCCCCCGAGGCCGATCCGCCGGAGTCGCTCGACGCGCTCGTACCGAAGCGCAGGCTCTGGCCGGTGTTCGCGGTGCTCGGCCTCGCGCTCGCGGCGGCGGGCGTCCTCGCCTTCCGCTCGCTCACGGCGACCGATCCGCTGCGCATCCTCGTGGCGATCGATCTCGACGGGTACTGGTGGGAGGGCTCGCAGCCGGCGGCGCGGCTCGCCGACGAGCTCAGCGCGCACCTCGCCGAGCTCGGGTTCGATCCGGTGAAGGGCGGCGACCCGGAGGTGATGAAGGCGCTGGAGAGCGCCAGGGACCCGAGGGAGGCCGCGAAGGCGCTCGGCGCCGGCTTCGTCATCGAGGCGCGCCTCGCGCCCGAGATCGTGGAGCACCCGGTCAAGGAGGGTTACTTCGAGCTCCGGGCCGACGCGCCGGTGACGCTCACGTTCCTCGACAAGGGCACGTCGACCGAGGGGCGGATCCGCGGCTACGCCGGGGCGACGAAGAAGGACCGGGCCATGGCCCTGCTCGCGAACTCCATGGCCTCGCAGGCGCTCGACGCGGTGATCGCGCAGCTCATGGACCACCCCTCGGTGCGCGAGATCACGGAGGGATCGGACATCAAGCTGCTGGAGCGGCTCGCGTCGGCGCGGAGGTTCGTGAAGGACCGCGCCGCGAACCTCGACCGGGCCGCCGGCGCGTACGCCGCGCGCGCGAAGGAGGCCGAGGCCGAGGAGCAGGGGCGCGTGACGTTCCTCTCGCACGCCGCGGCGGAGGACCTGCTCGTGGGCACCGCCGAGGGCGGCTACTTCGTGAAGACGGCGGACGTGTCGGTGTTCCACTCGGCGAGGTCCAAGGACCTGGCCCGCAGCGAGGCGCTGGAGACGGTGGAGTGGCGGCCGCTCGATCAGCAGGCGGTCCCGACGGCGGACCCCGGCGCGGTCAAGCCGATGTGGAGGGGCTATCACGTGTACTCGTATCCGTCGTCGCAGCGCGACGGCGACCGGGTCGCGCTTGTGGAGGACTTCTTCGGCTGGGCGAAGACGATCACGATCGTCGACCGATCCGGGCAGGGCAAGCGCGTGCGCGTCGACCCGGAGCACCGCTTCGTCGATCCGAAGCTCGCACCGGGCGGCAGGTTCGTGGCGGTCTACGACCGCCCGGAGGCCGGCGCGCAGGCCGATCTGATGGTGCTCGACGCGGACAGCGGCAAGGAGGTGTTCGGCCTCCACACCGAGAACGAGTCGCTCGGCGGGTTCGCGTGGCTCGACGGGACGAGGCTCATGTTCATCTACGTGCCCGACGCCTCGGAGGACGACGTGCGGCACCTCGCGGTGGTCGACGTGACCAAGCAGCCGCTCTCGATCGAGCGCCCGTTCCGCGCGAAGCCCGGTGAGGACCTGCGCAACCCGGCGGCGTCGAAGGACGGGACGAAGATCGTGTGCGTCGTCGACGGCGACGAGCCGGGGATCGCGGTCATCGACGCGACGACGTGGCGCCGGAAGGTGTACGCCGCCCCGGGCGGGGCGTCGTGGCCCACGTTCTCGCCCGACGCCGCGCGCGTCGCGTTCGAGGCGCGGGGCGCCGGCGGCACGGACATCGCCGTGCTGGCCCTCGCCACGGGCGAGGTGAAGAAGCTGACGGTGGGCTCCGCCCAGGAGCGGACGCCGTGGTTCTCCGAGGACGGCAAGCGCGTGCTGTTCGAGGTGCGGTACCGCGACCCGGTGTTCCCGCAGAAGCGGTCGCTCTCGCGCATCGCGAGCGCGGCGGTCGAGCCGTGAGCGCGCCCCTCCTTTCTCCGCAGGACGGCGCGGGCGAGCCGCCACAGGCCGGCGCCGCCGCTCCGGCAGCAGGCCCCGGCGCGCCTCCACCAGGCGGCGCCGGCGCTCCTTCGCAAGAAGAGAGCGCCGCGACCGCGATGTTCTATCGCATGTCGGCCGAGCGCCTGCGCGCGCGCTGCCTCCTCGGCGGCCTCGCGCTCGCGCTGTCGGCGCTCGTCCCGTACGAGGTCGCTTACGGGCACGGCATCTTCGTGTGGAGCGTGCTCCCCGAGCTCGCGCCCGCAGCGCAGATCGCCGCGCTCGCGCCCGCGATCGCCGGCCTGTGGCTGCTCTTCCTCGGCGCGCGCACGCAGCGCCGCGCGGGCCTGCTCATCGAGCGGCCGACGTCGCGCGCGATCGCCGTGCTCGCCGCGTTCGTGGCCGTGAACGTCGCTGTGTGGCTCGGCCGCCGGAGCTCGGCGTGGGACATGCTGCCGCTTCCGGACAGCCTGATCACGCGGCCGGCCCCGTTCCTCGCCGTCTTCGCGTTCACCGCGGCGGGCGTGGTGCTGCGCTTCCACGCGCGGGCGCGCAGGAGCGGCGGCGCCCTGCTCGTCGCGTCGGTCGCCGCGGCGCTCGTCTTCTACCTGTGGCCGTCCCGCGGCGAGCTCCCCGCGCAGACGATCGCGCGCGCGGCCGTGCTCGTGGCCACGCTGCCCGACGTGCGCTTCCAGCTCGGGTACGGCATGGTCCTGCTCTTCGTGCTCGGGCCGCTCGCGATCGCGCTCCTGGGCCTCGACTACGTGCGCCGCGTGCCCAGGCGCGAGCACCCGGGCCTCGCGATCGCGGCCGTGTGGGCCATGCCCGGCCTCATGCTGCTCTTCGTGTACCGCGCGTTCCTCGCGGGCGGCTGGGGCGTGGAGGCGGCCACGGTCGCGTTCTTCGCGCTCCTGCTCGCCGCGGTCGTGGCGGTGCTCGCCTCCGCCATCGAGGTGCTCGTGCTCGGCGTGACGGTGCCCGACGCCGAGCTGGATCCCGGCCCGCCCGGCATGGCCGGCGCGCGGCCGATCGTGGCGGCCAGCGCCGCCGCGACCGCCGTCGCCGTGCTGCTCGGCGCGTTGCTCGTGCTCGGCCGCCCCGCGCCGAAGGGCGTCGACTGGGCGCTCGGCGCGCCCACGGCCGCGTGGGACAAGGTCTTCGGCGAGCTCTTGCCGAGCTGGGAGCGGGCGCGCATCACGCGCGACGCGCTCGCGCGGGGCGCGCAGGGCACGGGCGCCGAGGCGCAGGTGCTGACCCGGGCGCGCAGCCGCGAGCTGCTCGCGGCCGCGAGGGCGCAGCCCGACGGCGAGGACTTCCCCGCGGCGCTGGCGGCGCTGGCCAGCCAGGTGGACGATCTCGAGCTCTCCGGCCGCGCGTTCGGCCGGCTCGTCGCCGACGTGAACGACGCGGCGCGACGCGCCGGGCTGGCGTATTACCTCGACGCCTCCGTCAACCTCGGCGTCTCGGCCGAGGGGGCCACGCGGCGGTTCTACACCACGCCCTACCGGGTGAAGGAGGTCCGCGCCTTCCGCGTCGGCGACGACCGCTTCGCGACGCTCCTCGTCGAGCCGATGACGCCCGAGCGCCGCGTCCACCTCGGCTTCTCGCGCGACAAGGACCCTTTTGCGCTCGTCATCGGCTCCGAGGTCCGGGCGTACGCCGAGCGCATCGGCCAGGAGGGCGAGACCTGCCACGCGGCCGCGGGCGGCGCGGCCGGCCCTCACGCCGGCGCCCTGTCGCGGTGCGACGCGGCGCTCGCGAGGCTGCGCGAGCATCTCGGCGCGGCGCTGGAGCGGGCCGTGCTCTCCGGCACCGAGCGGCACGAGCTCCAGCACCAGATCGACGGCCCTCACCTGCCCCTCCCGCCCGCGGTGACCGAGCTGCTCGCCGGCTACTCCGACGACGCGCAGGACCGCGTGGGCCGCGAGCTCTCGGCGTACCTGGCCGAGATGACGGCCGGGGACGCGCCGCCGCAGCTCACGCTCGTGCACCTGTTCCCGTTCGGGGTCGTCGCGCGCGGCGGCGCCGAGCACCGGGTCGCCACGCTCCTCCTGGAGACGCTCTCCGGGAAGAAGCTGCGGCTCGGCGCGCGCGAGGTCGATCCGGAGGCGTACGCGCGGGCGTTCGAGGAGCAGGTGAGCCGCGGCGACGACGCGCTGCGCGAGGCCGCGCGGCGGGGATACCGCGAGCACTTCGGGGCGGACCTGCAGGAGCCGGTGCGGGAGTGACCGTCGCGGCGCAGGTCGGGTAGCTCCGGGGGGACCGGGAGCGGTCCCCCCGGGCAGCTCGACGGCGGCGACCTCCGTTGAACGAAGCGGACTGCGCGCCTCAGCGCAGGACGCGCGTCGCCCGGGCCTCGACGAGCGCCGCCCCGCCGGCCCACGGCTCCACCCGGTCTCCCAGCGAGGCCCGCACCTTCGCCACCTCGTCCCTCGTGATGGCAGGCGCGCTGTTCCCCCAGCTCGACCGGACATAGGTGAGCACCAGCGCGATCTCCTCGTCTGACAGCGTCACGCCGAGGTTGGGCATCACGTCGTTGTACATCGCGCCGTTCACCTCCATCGGGCCGGCGGCGCCGAGCAGCGTGAGCCGGATCGGCGTCTCCTTGTCCTCGAGCAGCCATGACGTGCCGACGAGGGGCGGATACCGCCCGGGCTTCCCCTCCCCCCTCGCCTGGTGGCAGCTCGTGCACGAGCGGTAATAGATCTTGCCGCCCTGCGCGAGATCCGCGTCCGTGACGCCGGAGGCCACCTCGCTGCGGACCTGGTTCCGGGCGTCCAGCTTCCGCAGAACCATCCACGGCAACGCGAGCACGCCGAAGGCCACGATCAGCATGATCACCACGACGTGGGCCGTGTTCTGCTCTCCGCTTCGAGCGTCATCGCGCTTGCCGGTTTCACTCACGGGGCATTCCTCCGCCGCAGATGAAGCGCACGCGATCCCTGCCGTCAAGTCCCCATCCGGCGGCCGCCGCTGACGCCCGCGCTGCGCCCCGGAAACGGGGCCCCGATGGAGCTGGGCCCCGCTGGAGCCGCGCATCGAGATCTACGTCGCGCGGGAGCTCGGGACGTACGGTCCCCTCGCGCGCTCCACCCCGCGCACGCCGAGCCGACGCGCGGTCGCTGTCGTTGGTTTATTTTTACATGGAAGCGCACTGTCGGCATCAGGCGCTGTCGGGCGAGCTGCTGCGCAGTTCGCTTCATCGGTCGGCGCGCGCATCTCCCGGTGGCCGGATGAGGCTCACGGGGCGATGCGCTGCGGCATGGATCGGTTGAAACCTCGCTCCCCTGCGCTCCTTTCCTGTGGCACCATGCGCGCATGCTTCATCATGTCGTGAGGAGAGGTTCTGTCGTCGGTGCGCTGCTGTTGGCGTCGGGGTGCAGCTCTGGCGGCGGCGAGGGGCCGCCCGACGTCCAGCCGGGGCCGGACGGGTCGATCCCCGACGCCGGGCCGGACGCGCAGCCGGACGGCCCGGTGGAGCCGGCGTGCGTGGAGTTCGCGATGCCCACCGACGCGGACTGCGCTGCGCCGATCGACGGCGTGCTGCCGGTGGACCTCCGCTGCACAGGCCTCTACGGGGATTTCGACCAGCGCGAGCTCGCGTGCGGCGTGCTCGAGTACAAGCCTGCGGTGGAGCTCTGGAGCGACGCCGCCGAGAAGCGGCGCTTCGTCTCGATCCCGAAGGGCCAGCGGGTGGACGTGAGCAATCCGGACTCCTTCGTGTACCCCGAGGGGACACAGTTCTGGAAGGAGTTCCGCGTGCAGGGCGCGGGCGGCGCGTCGCGCCTCGGCGAGACGCGCCTCCTGCGCAAGACGGCCGCCGGCTGGGTCTACACGAGCTATGTCTGGTCCGAGGACGAGCGGCAGGCGATCCAGATGCAGAACGACTTCGGCGTGCCCGATCTCCACGGCACCGGCCACGCCGTGCCGACGCGCGATCAATGCAAGGAGTGCCACGTCGGGCGCGTCGATTTCGTCCTCGGCTGGGACGCGCTGATGCTCGGCCCGGGCGCCGAGGGGGTCACGCGCGAGTCGCTTGTCGCGCTCGGGGTGATCGAGGACGCGAGCGCGCTCGCGCTGTCGATTCCGGGCGATGACGTGGAGCGCCAGGCGCTCGGCTACCTGCACGCGAACTGCGGCGTGAGCTGCCACAACGATCACCCCGAGGCGGCGGCCCAGGAAACGGGTCTGTACCTCAGGCTCGAAGCGGGCGAGCTTGGCAGCGTGGCCGCGACAGACGCCGTCCGGACGGGCATGAACAAGCGCCCGGCGGAGAACGCGAAGTACGAGGGGTTGACGAACCCCGACCCCGCCAACTGGTACGCCATCCGTCCAGGGGACCCGGCGCGCAGCCTGCTTGTCGCCCGCCAGGAGCTCCGCGACTTCGAGGGGCAGATGCCGCGCATCGGGACCCGCAAGGTCGACGACACCGGCGTGCAGCTGGTCACGAGCTGGATCCTGGGCATGAAGGAGGGGACCGGCTACCCGCCCCCCGGGCCCTGAAGTACTGCGTCGCCCCGATTCGTCCCTGGTTGGGCGGGAGGTCTTCCCGAGCTGCTCGGGCCTACCCTCTTCCGGAACCAGGGACGAACTCGATGCGATCCTGTGGGTCGGCCACGCCGCGAACCAGATTCCAACCTGTGCGTCGGCGGCGCGGCGAGCAGGGTTACGCTCCCAAAGCAAAAATTCATCTCCGCGATATTCGCTCTCGCGGTGAGCCGATCCGTGGGCGATCCGCTACTGCCTGACGGGTGCTTCGCTGGCTCTTGCTCTCGCTGATCCCTCCCCGTCAGCCGGCCGCCACGGGGCGGCGCGTCCCGGTTCGTTGAGGGCAGATCGGCGATGGCACGCCCGCCGGAACACAGCACGTCTCTCGAGATGATTCCCTGATTTTCTCACTGGAGCATGGATCAACCAGAACAGGCTCCGGCACGTCCTGCACAGCAGCAGGGCCCCTCCGGGGGCTGCGCGATAATTTATAATTACAAAATGAATCCTGTTGTTCGATAATGGGACTTCAGCGCGCCCAAGCGGGCGAAGAGTGAGATCGATGTACAGATCCTTGAACCATGAGCAGGCGCGTCCTCTCAGAGGCCTTCGGTCAGCTGTCCCGATCGCGTTGATCGTGGCCAGCGGTTGCACTGGAAACGTGGGCAACGGGGGCGACGGGGGCGATGCGGGCGAGCCTGGCGCAGAGAATCCCACCACGGTGGACCCGCGCGCTTGCGAGGACGGCGCGGTGCACCCCGGGCGAGCGCCGCTGCGGCGGCTGACGCGCTTCGAGTACAACAAGACGGTTCGCGACCTCTTCGGTGACACGACCGAGCCAGCCTTTTCGCTGCCGAGCGAGGATGTCGGAAACGGCTTTGGCAATGACGCCGACGCGCTGTCGGTCTCGAGCTTGCTGGCCGAGCAGCTGAGCACCGTCGCGGAGGGCGTCGCCCGGCGCGCGACCGCCACCCGGGAGGCGCTCGCGAAGCTCGCCCCTTGCGCGGGCGATGTGAGCGCGGAGAGCGAGGAAGCGTGCGCGCGCACCCTCGTCGAGCGGATCGCGCCGCTCGCTTATCGAAGGCCGCTCGCCGCCGGCGAGGCGGACGAGCTCCTCGCGCTGTACAGCGTCGGGCGGATGGATGCGACGTTCGACGCCGGCATCGCGACGGTGATCGAGGCGTTGCTCCAATCGCCGGATTTTCTCTACCGCATCGAATGGGGCACCTCCGACCCGGAGCACCCCGAGCTCCGCCGGCCCACGGGCGACGAGATGGCGACGCGGCTCTCGTACCTGCTCTGGGGCACGATGCCGGACGAGGAGCTACGCATCGCGGCGCGGGCAGGTGAGCTCTCGACGAAGGAAGGCGTGCGCGCGCAAGCCGAGCACATGCTCGAAGACCCTCGGGCTCGGACCACCATCCGGTTCTTCTTCGACAACCTGCTCCCCATCAGCAACCTCGCGGATCTCGAGCGGAACGCGGAGGCGTTCCCGACCTTCTCTCGAGCGATCGGCGCGCTCATGCGTGAGGAGACGCAGCGGTTCCTCGAGCACGAGATCTTCGAGGGGACCGGCACCTGGGCGTCCATCTTGACGGCCCCGTACACGTTCATGAATGGACCTCTCGCGGCGTTTTACGGCGTCTCCGGCGTGACGGGCGACGAGTTTCAACAGGTGCAGCTCGACACGACCCAGCGCCTCGGGCTCCTCACCCAGGCGGGGGTGATGGCCGGGACGACGCACTCGAACACCACGAACCCCGTGGTCCGCGGCTCGTTCGTGCTCCAGAAGCTGATGTGCGAGAAGATCCCGCTCCCCACCGGCGACATCCTGGAGCGGGTGAAGCCGCCGGATCCGTACACCGGCGCGACGGCGCGGGAGCGCTTCAGCCAGCACAGCCAGGATCCGGTCTGCGTGACGTGCCACCAGTACATGGATCCGGTCGGCTTCACGTTCGAGAACTACGACGCTGTCGGGCTGTTCCGCGCGACAGAGAACGACGTCACGATCGACGCGAGCGGCTCGCTCCCGGGCACGCCGGGCACGGTGAGCGGTCCGACCGAGCTGGTGAAGAAGCTCGCCGAGGCCGAACAGGTGCATGGCTGCTTCGCGACGCGCTGGGCCGAGTACGGCTACGGTCTCACCCTGCGCGCCGAGGACGCTTGCACGAAGCAGGCGATATCGACCGCTTTCAAGGCGTCCGGGTACAACGTGAAGCAGCTCCTCATCGAGCTCACACAGACGGATGCTTTCCACTACATCACGGTTGCCCGCTAGGAGTGATGGTCATGCCCAAATTTCGTTTGAGCCGACGTGCCATGCTGCGCGGTGCTGGCGCGATCGCCATCGCGCTCCCCTGGCTGGAGATCATGGGCCCCGAACGCACGGCGCGCGCGCAACCCGCCCCCGCCAAGCGTTTCCTTGCCATCTACACGCCGGGCGGGACCGTGATCGATCGCTGGCGGCCGACCGGCAGCGAGACGAGCTTCACCCTGGGCCCCATCCTGTCGCCGCTCGCGCCGGTGCAGGACCGGCTGCTCGTCGTCGACGGCCTCGACATGAAGAGCGCGCGCGGTGAGCAGCACCAGAGCGGCATCATCGCCTGGCTCACGGGCAGCCCTCAGGAGGGCTCCCCGAACGGCGGTTACGGGAACGGGCCGTCCGTCGATCAGGTGATCGCCTCCCAGATCTCCGCCGGTATCAAGGCGAAGGCGAGCCTCCAGATCGCGGTGCGCTGGGCGACGGGCAAGTCCCACGGCCTGCTGTCGCCGATGAACGCCGCGAACTTCGAGAACGCCGCGCCGTTCAAGCCGATCCCGCCGCGCCTCGATCCGATGGAGATCTTCACCGAGCTCTTCGGCTCGCTGGATCCCAGCGCCGGCAACGAAGCCGCCCGCCGCCTCGCGCGAAAGAGATCGATCCTCGACTTCCTCGACGGGCGCTACTCCGCCCTGTCCGCGCGGCTCGGCGCCGCCGACAGGCAGAAGATCGACCAGCACCTGACGAAGATCCGCGAGATCGAGATGAGCCTCAACAACGTGCCGGTCGAGACGAGCGCGTGCAAGGCGCCGGAGAGGGTCGACACGTCCGACTACAACCCGCGCACAGGGCTCAACTCCGCCATGGACGGCTCGATCAAGGACACCTCGACCGACGCGGCGATCCCCAAGGTCGGTAAGCTCATGATGGACATGCTGGTGATGTCGCTCGCCTGCGACATCACCGCCGTCGGCACGCTGCAGTGGAGCGACACCGAGGCGAAGCACACCTTCCCCTGGCTCAACTTGACCGAGCACCACCATTTCTACCAGCACGACGGCGGCTTCAGGCCGGACGAGTGCGAGCGCATTTGCAACTGGTATTCGAAACAGCACCTCTACCTCCTGCAGGAGATGGAGAAGGTCGACATGGGTGGACACTCGCTCCTTGACGAGAGCGTCGTCTTCTTCGGGTCCGAGCTCTCGGATCCGCCGAGTCACACAAAGACGAACATGCCGTTCCTGCTGGCCGGCGGCGGCGGAGGCCTGCGCACCGGACGCTGGGTCCGGTACCCGAGCCGCCCGCACAACGATCTGCTCGTCTCGATCTTGAATCTGTTCGGCGACGACCGGACAACGTTCGGCGACCCGCGGCACTGCACCGGGCCGCTCACGAACCTGACGTAGCCATCCCGGGGGGCGGGACACCAGCTGCTTCGATAGGAACGAGACGCCGTCCGGCAGCTCCAGCTTCTACACCGGCGCTCACGCCGGATTGGTATGATATGAGAGTATATCTTTTTACGATCCCGGTGATGATGGTCGCTCTTGCCTGCGGCTCCGATGCCGACCCGCCTCCGACAGACCAGGGCACCTCCAGCTCCGCGGGCGCTGGCGGTTCGGGCGGGGGAGCCGAGGCGGGCACCAGCACGAGCGCCTCCAGCAGCGCGAGCTCCGGCGGGGCCGGTGGCAGCGGCGGGGCCGGCGGTAGCGGCGGCGCCGGCGGCGCCGGCGGCAGCGAAGACCCGCGCGCCGCGGCCGCCAGCATCGACGGCTTTCGCTGGGAGATGCCGTGCGATCACGACCCGGGCGACAGCGACGAGTGTTCGACGTCCGCGCAGGTCGACGAGACCAGGACGTTCGGCGGCTCGCCCGACACGACCTATCAAGTGACTGTCCGCCTACGCGGCGTCGTCGAGACGATGAAGTACCGGGGCGGCACGCCCGACGGCATGCACTTTCGCGTGGGCGGCACGCCCGACAACGCGACATACAATATCTACAGTTTCACTGTCTCTGACCCGCCGGAGGTCTATTACCTCAACGACAGCCCCGACGTGGGTCATGACACGTTTATCATCGATCATACGAAGACCATTTCAGTCCGAGGTGGAGCCACCGTGTCTTTCCTCGGCGATGGCCAGAATGGTATACAGATCGCCAACTTCAAGCATCTGGTCGTGAACGACGTCCCCCCGGCGCCCGAGCCTTATGTCGGTCAGTTCATACAGCTCGACGTGCAGTCCGTCGAGATCGCGCAGCCCTGACCGCGCTCCGTGACGCTGGCAGCTGCTCAGGAGGGGCGCAGGCCCCCGCACGGCACCCCCGTCGCGCCAGTGCGCGACGGGGGTGCCGACCGGTCTGGTGATGCTGGACGACCTGGGTGCCTCAGCGGACGTGGATGTCCGGCTTCGGCACCGGGACCATCCCCTCTCCGATGTGGAAGCTCGGGTGCGGCGGCTGGTTGTAGGCGCCGTTCTGCCACGAGATGGCGACGCGGTACTGCGGATCGTGCATCAGGGTGTGGATCCGGTTCTTCGCGACCTGGCTGGTCGTGAAGATACGGATCGAGTTGCCGCAGCGGAAAATCACCTCCTCACGCCAGTCGCCCAGGATATCGGCGCTGAGGGTCGGGCTGCTCTTCGTGCCGTTGTTCGCGGCGCACCCGTCGGCCGTGAAGTTGCCGCCCTCGCCGTCGTGCTGGCGGATGCCGTTGCCGTCGAGGAGCTCCCGGCTGAGATCCGCGTCCCACCAGATGAGGAAATTGGACGACGAGGGGCGGCTCCCGACGTTCTTGCCGTCCGCGCCGCTCAGCAGCTGGCTGCTGTTGACCCACGCCTCGCTGCCGGGGTTGCGCGGGTCGACGTCCGCCGCCACGCCCCGGCCGGGGCCCTCCTCGCCGCCGTTGTCCGGCCCCTTCCAGATCACCTCGCACGTGCGGGCGTCGCGCATGGCGTAGGCGGCCACGTCGGTGCTCTCGTACGGCATGAACACCTCGAGGCCGGGGCGCGACGGGATGTGATCCGTGACGTGCAGCGCGTCGCCGTGAGCATAGTAGTCCACCGTGCAGAGGCCCGTGCCGTCGTGGTCGAACGTGGCGCCGCCGTTGATGATCTCCTGCTGCGGGTCGTCGTCCACGTTCGCGACGCTGATGGAGTGGGCGCCCTTGCCGCCGTACGCCCCGTTGTCGCGGCTCGAGCTGGAGTCGAACGTCCAGTGGTTCGTGAGCTTGCCGTCGCGGTAGTTCCAGGCCGAGAGCGTGGTGCGCGCGTAGTAGCCGCGACCGAACACCGCGCTCGGGCGGCCTGTGTCGTCGAGGAACGCGATCGTGCCGACAAAGCGGTCGACGCGGTTACCGTAACACTCGTTGTTGCCCCAGCTGCACGGGTCGCTGCGCCCCACCTGGAACTCGGTCGTGGCGAGCTCGGCGCCTGTCTCTCCGGAGAACACGGTGAGATACTCCGGGCCGGTCAGGATGTAGCCGTCGCCATTGCGGTAATCCCTTGAATCGTCGTCGCTCGCCGCGGGCCCGAGGCTCAGCGGCTCGCCCCTCCCGTCGAGCGTCCCGGGCGCGGTCTTGACGGCCACCTCGGCCTTCCCGTCGCCGTCGAGATCGTAGACGAGGAACGGCGAGTAGTGCGCCCCGGCGCGGATGTTCACGCCGAGATCGATGCGCCAGAGCCGCTCGCCGTCGAGCGTGTAGGCGTCCAGGTAGGTCTTGCCGGTGCGGCCAGCCTTCGAGTTGTCCTGGAGGTTCGACGGATCCCACTTGACGATGATCTCGTATCGCCCGTCGCCGTCCAGGTCCCCCACGCTGCCGTCGCCGCTCGAGTACGTATATCCGTCCCCGGCAGGCGGCGCCATCGTCGGGATGGAGAGGTATCCATCCTTCCACACGGACGCGGCCTCCGACTCGCCTTGCTCGACGCCGCCGACGACCGGACGCACCGTGTAGACCGAGCTCGGAGAGCCGCCGCGGTCGACGAAGTTGGTGGAGTCCGCGATCGGCGCGTCGTTGACCTTGGTGCCATCCCGGTAGACGTTGAAGGCGATGTCGTCGGGATCGTAGCCGAAGAGGCGAAAGCCCACGTAGATGCCGCCATCCGTGGGAACGGCCACGACGCCGCGGTCGAGATCCTCCATCTGCGCGAACCCCGTCGGCGCGGGCGCGCCCCCGCCGCCTCCTGTGCCGGGGCCTGCGCCCGCGCCGCCGCTGCCCGACGCAGCGCCGCCTCCGGACGCCGTGCCGGTCGCGCCGCCTCCGGACGCCGTGCCGGTCGCGCCGCCTCCGGACGCCGTGCCGGTCGCGCCGCCGCCGCCGCCCGTGCCCGGTTCGCCGCCACCGGCGCCGCCCGCGCCGGTATCGCCCGACCCGCATGCCACGAGCCCGGCAGCGAGCGAGAAACAGATCAAGAGAACAGGGCGCCTCATAAGTGACCTCGCGTTGCCGCCCCTCCTCCGGTCGGCGGTTCGCCTCCAGGCCGTGAGCGGCATGATGATTTGGTTGCTGGCCTAGGTTGTGACATCAGCGCAAACTCAATCACCTCGAACGCTCAGGTCATGCGTTTTCTCGGTGGGCTGGAAATTTGAACATCCATCGCGAGAACGCGGCTGTGCTCCGAGCAACACCGCGGGGCCAATTGGCATGCCAGCGAAGTTTTATGGTGAGCCGTATCAATCTGGGGTACGCAAGAAGGCCTGACATGCAGCCGTCGCGCACGCCGCACCGCGCCATCACCAGGACGCTCAGCGCAACGGCAATGGCGGGCGGACGCGCGGCGCCCCGCTGCCTGGCCGCGGTCGCGTCGCTCGGGCTCGCGGCCTGCGAGCAGGGGCCGATCGACGCCGTCGAGCTGACGCCGACGACGTTGACCCAGGGCATGGTCGCCTACTGGACGTTCGACGAGGGCGAAGGGACGGTCGTGACCGATCGGTCCGGCAACCGGCGCGACGGCAAGCTCACCGGCGGTACGTGGGTGGAGGACGGCCGCTTTGGGCAGGCGCTGCACTTCGATGAGGGCGAGTTCATGACGGTGGGCGACTTCCCGAACGCCACCTCGAGCTGGACCGTCTCGGCGTGGGTTCGCGTGCTGACCGACGAGCCCCCTGCCGACGACACCCTGAGGACCGTGATCAGCACGGAGAACACCGGCGGATGGGAGCTCAACGTCGACTACGACGGCGAGGCGCGGGGCATCCACTTCGGGTTCTGGAAGGGGCCCGAGATCAGCGACTACCACCACATCCTGTGTTCCTGCCTGGAGCTCCAGCGGTGGACGCACGCCGCCGGGGTCGTCGACGGCGAGGGGCTCTCCATGAGCCTCTACATCGATGGGCGCCTCCACCGCACCGAGCCCATCGAGAGGACGATCTCGCCCGGCCCTACCAGCCTCTACGTCGGTCGATGGCCGCAGGAGGGTCGGCTCCTCGTCGGGGACGTCGACGACATCGCGATCTACAGCCGAGCGCTCGTTCCGGCGGAGATCGCCGAGCTCTCCCAGCACGCCGTCCCGGCGGAGGTCGAGGCGGACATCGCGACGGGCACCCCCTACACCCTGGTCGGCGTCCAGAGCGGGCGCTGCGTGGACGTCGACGCCGCCGTATCCACGGCCGACGACCTCGTCCTGCATCTCTGGGATTGCAACGGCGGCACCAACCAGCAGTTCCGCTTCGAGGCGGTGGACGGCGGGTATTACCGGATCCGCAACGTCAGCAGCGACAAGTGCCTCGACGTCCGCGGCGGGTCGACCGCCGACGGCGCCGCCATCGTCCAGTACACCTGCCACGGCAACCCCAACCAGCAATGGTCCGTCACCGGTCTCAGCGGCGGCGCCGTCCGCATCACATCGCGCCTCAGCGGCAAGGTCATCGACGCTTACGGCTCCCCGCCCGCCGACGGCACCGCCCTCCTCCAGAGGCCTTCCAGCGGCGGCACCAGCCAGCAATTCAGGCTGAACCCGGTCGGAGCCGACACCGGCACGGGCGCCACAAGCGGCCCGGAACCGTGACGCCCGGCGCCTCTCCGCGGGCGTGGGACCTGCTCGGCTGCATCGACCGCCTGCACGCGCAGCGGCGGGCGGCGCGGGCGACAACGCCCTGGAAGATCTCCCGCCGGGCGCGCGGCGCGACGCCGCTCGTCCTCCGATCACAGCCACCCCACGAGGCTGAGGCTGCCGAGCAGCGCCGGGCGCGCGCCGCGCGCCGCCTCGGTCTCGACGAAGCGGACCACCGGATACGGGTGCGCGACGAGCGCGTGCGCCTCGACGACGACGTCGATCCGCCTCACGATCCCGAACTCGACGCCGGCGCCGGCGTCCGCGGCGAACGCCCACTGCGCGCGGTGGACCCCCCGGTACGGCCACGATGCCTCGCCGTCGACGGCGACGTGGAGCGCCCCGAGGCCCACCGAGAACCTCGGGCGTAAGCGCAGCTCGGGCCACGGGAGCGCCGCGAGCTCGACGAGCCCGAACCGCTGCTGCACGGTCGCGCTGCCCTGCGGCCCAGCGACGCGCGGCGCCGTCCCGAGCCCGGCGAGCGAGAGGCGCCCCTCGATCGGACCGAGCGGCGCGACGCGCAGGCGCGCGATGAGGAGCAGCGCCGGGCCGATGCCGCCCGGGCTCGCGAGGAGCCCGCCCCCCAGCTCGGCCCCCCACATCGATCGGCGCGGCGGGTCGAGCGACCGCTCTGCCCGTCGAGACACCTCCCGGCTCACCTCGCTCGGAGGCGATGCGGCAGCGGGCGCCGCGGAGCGCCGCGAGGACATCAGGAGCTCGAGCAGGCTCGCGCGGAGCAGCTCGACGGCGCGCACCGCGAGCACCTCGACGATATGCTCCCGCGCCTCGCCGCGCGTGTCGATCCGCCGCACGAGCGTCTCGTTCGTCCGCGGGTCGACCACCCAGAGCTCGGCGGCCTGACCATCCGGCGCCAGGAACAGCCCGATCAGGGCCGCGGAGCCGGCCTGCTGCCCGGCGTCGTCCATCGTCGGCCGGGGGGCGGAGGCCGACTGCGCATCGAGGAGCACCACGTCGAATCCATCGGCGACGAGCTCCCCGCGGATGCGGATCAGCGCCTCGGAGATCGACGGATCGGCGGCGCCGGGCCGCACGAGGACCACACGCGCAGGCTCCCCCGACGCCGCGGGGCTCGCCGCGCAGAGGAGGAGGAGCGTGAGGGCCCCGGCCAGCGCCTGCGCCCGCGCGAACCTCACGGCGTCCGAGCGAGGGCCCGCGCTGCCTGCGTGTAGGTTCCGCCCGGGAACCGGCGCAGGTACGCCCGCGCGACGGTCTCGGCCTGCGCGTCGCCGTGGAGCCGCTGCACGATCACCATCTTGCGCCCGAGCGCTTCGGAGGCGTACGCCCCCTGCGGAGCCTCCTTGAGATAGGTCTCGAACCAGGCGAGCGCCGCGGCGCCTCCCTCCTGGGTCTCCGCGAGCCGGCCGAGCAAGAACGCCGCCTCCTTGCCCCGTTGCGTCGCCGGAAAGCGCCGGCGCTGGGCGAGGAGCGCCCGCCGCGCGATGTCGTTCCGCCGCGTGTAACGCGCCGCGTCCGCGAGGGCCGAGAGCTCCTCGTTGCTGCTCTGCGCGAGCGAGGCGTCGAGCCCGCGGCGCTGCGCCTCGTCGACGATGACGTCGAGCTTCCCGGCCGCGAGCTTCCCGGCCCAGTCGCGCCTCGGCTCGGCCGCGGGCGCCGCAGCGGGCGTCCCGGGCGGGTCCGGAACCGGCGCTGCGCTGGGCTCCTCGGCGGGGTCGAACGACGACGGGGCCGGCGCCGGCGACGCCGCGGCGCCCTGCTGAAGATCGAGATCGCGCAGGAGCACCTCTCCCGTGCGCTGCCGCAGGGTCAGCCATTGCCCGGCGCGCACCGCGATCGGCTCGCCGGACAGCGGCCCGCTGACGACGACGGCGCCATTCTCGAGCCGCAGATCGAGGCGCTCGTCCTCCGGCGCCCAGGAGAGCGCGAAGGCCGTCCCGGTCACGGTCACGAGGAACGGCCCCGCATCGAACAGCCACTGCGCCTCCGACCGATGGACCACGCGCGCGTGGACCTCTCCCCGGTCGAGGGCGACCCTGGCGCCCTGCTCGTTCACCGACACGATGTGCGCGCGCGCCATCTCGGCGAGCTGAACCTCGGTGCCGTCGGAGAACCGGACCTTCGGACGGCTCGATGTGTCCGCCTGGACGGAGCCGTCCTGCTGCACGGCGCCGCCCTCCACCTCGTAGGAGAGCCGATCGGAGAGCCGATCGGAGCGCGTTCCTCGCTGCCACCCGTTGACGCCGAGCAGGACCGCGGCGGCCACGGCGAGCGCGAGCGCTCCGACCCGGAGGGGCGACAGCCGGAAGCCCGGGCGCCTCGCCGTCCGCTCCGTCAGGCGGAGCAGCCCCTGGACACGCTGCTGGGGAGACATCATGCCGAGCGACAGGCGAGCGAGCTCGACCGCGCGCGCGGCCGTCGGGCTGAGCGCCGGGTCCTTCTCGTCGTCAAGCGTCATCCCGCGCCTCCCCTCTCATGCAGTAAGCGGCGAGGGACATGTCCTTCTCGACCTGGGACGACACGCGCTCCGTTGCCCGACTGAGCCTGCGCTTCACGGTGGCCAGCGAACTCCCGGTGGCCTCCGCGATCTCCGGCAGGCTCATCCCCTCCATGTGGCGGAGCACGAATGCGGTCCGGTCGTCTGCGCTCAGCGTGTCGAGGATCGCATAGAGGCGGCCCAGCGCCTCGCGCGCCTCGCTGTCCGCCGGCTCGACCGCCTGCTCCGGGAGCTCGGCCGTGTCCGCGAGCTGGAGGATGCGCCTCACGCGCCTGCGGCGGAGCTCCCACTTCAGGAGTCGAACGGTCACCGAGAACACGAAGCTCCCCAGCGCATCGGGGTCTCTCAGCCCCGATACTCTGGAGAACACGCGAACAAAGACCTCCTGGGTGACGTCCTCTGCGTCGGCGCCGGGCCCGAGCACGCGCGCGACGATCCGGAACACCTTGGGCGCATGCGCGTTCCACACCGCGGCTGCCGCCCACGGCTCTCCTGCCATGAGCGCGCGCACCACGTCACTTTCATCAGTACCGGCACGCGCTGACGGAACGATGGCAAGGCTGGCTCTACGCACAACGTCATCGCTCCGAGGGCTCGTGACTTCGCAGATCGGTCGTGATGAGCGAGCACAGTACCGAGCCGAGGTTCCCGGCGCAAGGCGGTCAGCGCGCACGGCCGGGGAGGTCGCTCCGGCAACCAGGGCGAGAGCGGCTATCGGCGCGGTGGGGCGCCAGGGCGCGCAGGCCGGTGAGCTCCCGAGATATCTGCTCTGCGACGGTGGTGCGGGCGCCGCCTCAACCCCTCCAGCGCGCGGCTCGCGCGGTAGGGCTCGCGAGCCGCGCGAGGCAGCCGGCAGCGAGGTTTCTGTACACCCGGACTGCGGCAACGGCCCACCAGATGACCTTGAGTGAAGTCGACATCGCTTCGGACGCTCCTGAGCTGCGTTACCCGGATGCCCGGCACGGCGACCACCACGGATGTCCGCGGAGGTCGCAAGGATCTCGGTGGGTACTTCGACCCAGCCAGCCAAGCGCACGTCTGTCAGGCAGTAGCGGCGCGCCCTCGAACCGGCTCACCACGAGAGCAAATAGCGCGGGGACGGAAGATTCCCGTCGTGAAGTGGACCGCTTGCGGTCGGCCGGTCCTGGCACAACGCCATATTGATGAACATTTCCGCTGTAGCCATCACAGGGCTGAGCCTCGCCGTGCTCGCGGCGGGGTGTGGGAAGGAGGAGCGTGCGCTCGCGCAGGAGCGCCCGGAGCAGGCGGCGCCGGCCATGGATCCGCGCGCGGTCGATCCGCCGCTCGTGGCGACCGAGATGGCCGTGCCCGGCGATCTGCCGGCGTTCGTGGTCACCGGACGGGGCGGCGCGTGCCCGCGGATGGTCTTCCTCCACGGCATGTGCGGGCACGGGCTCGGCTACGTGCAGGCGTTCCAGGGCGCGGCGCGCGAGCACGGCGGGGTGCTCGGGCTCCAGGGCGACGTGCCCTGCGGAGGCGACGGCGTGTTCAGCAAGTACTCGCCCGACCCCGAGGCGCAGGACCGGCGCATCCGGAACGCGCTGGCGGCGTGCGGGGGCGAGGCGGAGGACCTCGTCGTCATCGGCTACTCGCAGGGGGCCTACATCGCCGAGCGGCTCGCGGAGCGCTGGCCGGAGCGGTACGCGCGGCTCGTGCTGCTCGGCGCGCCCACGACGCCCTCGGCCGCGCGCCTCCGGAACATCCGGGGGGCGGTGATGATCAGCGGCGAGCTCGACGCGAAGTACCGCATGAAGGAGGGCGCGGGCGGCCTCATGGCGGCGAAGATCCCGGCGGTCTATCGGGAGATGCCCGGTGCGCGCCATGGAGAGATGCCGGACGCCGAGCGGGTCATGGATGAGGCGCTCGACTGGCTTGACGCGCTCGACGCGCTCGACGCGCTCGACGCGAACGCGCCGCCGCGCCCCTGAGATCGGGCCCGCGCGCGTGCTATGGAGCTCGCGCAATGGTCGAGCGCGCGTCCTCCGGGGCGCCGCGGGTGGTGAGCGCGGCGCTGGCCCACACCGACCCGCTCGGCGCCCTCAACAAGGCCTTCCTCGACGCCTACGCCGCGCGCCGGGAGGCCGTCCTCGCCAGCATCGAGCCGATCATCGCCCAGATCGACGACAGCCTCATCCTGCGGCGCGGCGGCCAGCGGTTCGAGGGCCCCGCGCGCACCCGGCGCTACCACGAGCTCAAGGTGGTCGCCCACGCCGCGCTCGCCGTCCACACGCTCCTCTCGGGCCGGCGGGGCGCGCTCGACGGCGACGCGCAGGGCCGGCTGGCCGAGCTCCGGCAGCGCATCGCCGCGGCCGCGGCCGACCTCGATGGCCGCGGCTTCATCCAGGAGCAGCTCGCCCGCCAGCGCCGGATCCTGGACGCGTCGCTCGCGCTCCTCGACGAGGCGAGCGCGGCCGGCAGCGTCGCGCCCGAGGCGCTGTCCGCCTTCACCCGCGCGCAGACCCCGGACGTCCTCCTCAACGCCGAGGACGCGGCGCGCGACCAGATCGAGACGATGCACGCCACCGTCGAGGCCTGGAAGCGGGACATGACCCCCGAGGAGCGCGAGCGGCTCCGGGCCGTGGTCGCGGTCTCGCACATGGCCCGCCCGGGGAACGTGGCCGCGCAGTACTTCTCGGTCACCCTGGGAGAGACCTGGCAAGGCCGCTTCGACCAGGAGGGCCTCCGGCCGGGGAAGCGCGTGCTGACCGCCGAGGCGACGTTCGACGAGGCGGAGGCGTTCGCGCTCCTCGCCACGCACGCGCTCGACGCCGGCGTGGCCACGCGCTTCTTCGGCGAGGAGACCCGGCTCGCGCGCGACATCCTGGCCGACGCGGCCGAGCGGATCCTCGCCGGGATGTTTCACAAGGAGCCGGCGCCGCCGGTACAATCCAGCCCCGGAGAATGACGGTCAGGCCGCTGGCGGGCGAGGAGAGCACCTGTGGAGAGAAAGAACTATTCTGCGCTGGGTGATCCGGTGGGTCCGTACGTTCATGCCGTCAAGCACAACGGCTTTCTGTTCCTTTCAGGGCTGACGGCGTTCGGCTCACCCGCTCAGAAGGGCAGCGTCGCCGAGCAAGCAGAGGCGATCTTCTCCCAGATCGCGAGCATCGCGCGCGCCGAGCAGGTCGGCCTGGAGGCCATAGCCAAGGTGACGATCTTCGTCACGAGCTTCGACGACATCGCGGCGCTGAGAGAGACGCTGTTTCGGATCTATGGCGCCGCGCTGCCGGCCAGCTCCTTGGTTCGAGTGGCTGGGCTTTTCTCCTCGGATCTGAGGATCGAGGTGGAGGCCGTGCTCGCAATCTCGTGAGGTCCAGGCTCCGGCTTCTTCCTGTCGAGGCGCCGTGAGAACCGTCGGAATCCTGCTCACGGCGGTCCATGGACCGCCGGCGCCTCGCCGAACAAGCACGCCGCCCGAGGCTCGGTGAGCTATCGAGAATTGCTCCCGCTCGGGAGTCGAGGTGATTCCATTGGATTACCCTTTCGACTAGGTTGCCGCGCAGCTCGGAATGACCTTCACGACGCCTGTGTCCTCCGCACGTTTTTCCGCTCCGCTGGGCGCGCTCGCGCTCGCGGCGTTGTCGCTGGGGCCAGCGGCGGCCCGGGCAGCGCCCGTGGCGCCCATGCACGGCGCGCACTCGGTCCCCGCCGCTCCAGGGGGAACGGGCGACCCGCCGCCGGCCGAGGTGGCGCCGGATGTCCTTTCCGCGCCGAAGCTACCGGCCACGAGCGGCCCGCGCGCGCTCGCCGGCATCGCCTGGGTCCGCGCCGCCGTGGCCGGGTACCGCCTCGATGTCGGCTGGCAGCTGCCGTGGGTGCACGGCATCGCGCTGCGCGGCTACCTGTCTTCGCTGTATTCCTACGACTCGGTGTCCCTGCCGGAGCTCGGCGGGCTGATGCCGAGCGGAGAGCTGGAGATCCACGAGCTCGCGCTCCTCGCGACCGCGGAGATCGACGCTGCGATCTTCTCCACCGAGGACGGCCGCCTCGGGGCCGGCGGCGGGCTCGGCATGGGGCCCTCCTTCGCATGGGTGAAGATGCCGGACATGCCGTTCCAGCCCGGCGAGTGGGCGCATGCGAGCGCGGTGATCGGGCGGCTGTCCGGACACCTCGAGTACCGCTTCGCGTCGGGCTGGGTGCTCCGCGGCCAGCCGTTCGGGATCCTCTTCTCCGGACAGGAAAACTCGGATGCGGCCTACGAGATGGCCGTGATGGGAGGGTACCAATGGTGAGGCGAGACGCGGGCGGCGCGGCGCTCGGGTGGCTCGGCGCGCTGCTCTGCGTGAGCCTCGCGGCGGGGGCCTGGGGGCCGCTCGGGTGCGGCGCGCGGTGGGAGCCGGCCCCGGACTGCGGGCGCGAAGGAGACGCCTGCAGCGAGCACGGCGAATGCTGCTCGTTCGGTTGCATCGCAGGCAGCTGCGCGTGCGCGCCCGCCGGCATGGCCTGTCACGCGGACGGCGCGTGCTGCTCGGGCGCTCGCTGCGAATCCGGGAGCTGCCGCCCGGGCTGTCGCGCGACGGACGCGGAGTGCGCCCGCGACACCGATTGCTGCGAGGGGCTCGCGTGCGAGGCGGGGCGCTGCGACGCGCCGCGCTGCAACCGCGATGACGAGCCGTGCAGCGACGACGGCGCGTGCTGCGAGGGCCTGACGTGCCAGGAGTCGAGCGACGGGCTCTCGTCCTTCGGCGCCTGCAGCTCGCTCTGCGCGAGCCAGGGGGAGAGCTGCAGCGACGGGGCGGCTTGCTGCAACGGCCTCGTCTGCAACTCCGCCACCTGCGTCCTCGCCTGCCGCGAGCAGGAGCAAGGGTGCAGCGACGAGGCGCCCTGCTGCACCGGGCTCGAGTGCGCGGCAGGCAGCTGCCGCGCCTGCGCGGACGTCAGCTATGCCTGCAGCGCGCCCGGCGACTGCTGCGGCGCGCTCGACTGCGTCGACGAGCGCTGCGCCTGCAAGCCGCCCGGGGAGAGCTGCGCGCGCCCGGACGACTGCTGCACCGGCGGCTGCTTCGACGGGCGCTGCGAGTGCCACCAGACGGGCGGCGCCTGCCAGCGCGCCGACGACTGCTGCGACGGCTGGGCCTGCCGCAACGGGACCTGCGAGCCGGACGCGTGCTTCCGCTCGGAGCACGTCTGCACGGTGGCCAGCGATTGCTGCGGCGGCGTCTGCGCGGACGGGGCGTGTTGCGCCGCCGAGGGCAAGGACTGCTCCGACAAGGACGACTGCTGCTCGGGGCTCGTGTGCCACCGCGAGACCGGCTGTGGCCCTTGCGGGGCCATCGGGACGAGCTGCCTGCTGGGCGAGGAGTGCTGCGACGGGGCCTGTTACCTCGGCCAGTGCTGCGGCGGTGCGCAGGCGGCCTGCGACGCCGCGCGCCCGTGCTGCTACGGCCTCGAGTGCGGGGAGGGCGGGCGCTGCTGCGCGCGCAGCGGCGCGTGCGACGAGAACGCGGACTGCTGCGACGGCTTCGAGTGCAAGGGCGACAGGTGCGTGATCGAGCCGGGTGGGCCCTGCGACGGCGGCGTCGACTGCCCCGCCCCGATGAGCTGCATCTCCGGACGCTGCTGCCAGGACCGCCTGACGACGTGCACGCTCGACACCCAGTGCTGCAGCGGCCGGTGTCACCTGAACGAGTGCCAGTAGCGGGAGCGCGGTGAACGCGGCAAAGAGCTCGGGGAGCGCGGCGCGAAGAGCGCCGCGCTCCCCCGGGCGATTACCCCCGAGGCGCCGCGTCGACCGCGCCGCGGCACCGCTCGACGTCTTCCCAGAACGTCGGATACGTCTTCGCGACGCAGGCCGGGTTCTCGATCGTGATCCCGGGCCGGCACAGCCCCAGGATCGCGAAGCTCATCGCCATGCGGTGGTCGCTGTAGCTGTGCACCAGCGCGGGCGTCAGCGGGCGCGGCTCGATGCGGAGCCAGTCGTCGCCGTGGGTCACCTCCTGCCCCAGGCGGCGGAGCTCCGCGACCGTGGCGGCGAGGCGGTCCGTCTCCTTGATCCGGATGTTCGCCACGTTCCGGATCGTCGTCGGCCCCTCGAAGAGCGGCGCGATCGCCGCCAGCGTCATCACCGTGTCCGAGATGTGGTGCATGTCGACGTCGACGCCGCGCAGGCGCCCGTCGCTGCGCACCGTGGTGGCATCCGCCTGATGGCTCACGCGCGCGCCGGCCTGCTCCAGGAGCTCGACGAACCGGTAGTCCCCTTGCAGCGCCCCCTCCCCGAGGCCGGGTACGGTGATGGCGCCGCCCGCGGCCGCGGCGAGCGCGAACGGGTAGCTCGCGGACGACGCGTCGGGCTCGATCGGGTACCTCCGCGGGCGGTACCCGCTGGAGGGATGGACGGTGAACCCGCCCGTGGCCTCGTCGATTCGACCGCCGAAATCCGCGACCATGCGGCGCGTGATCTCGACGTACGGGCGGCTCACCAGCTCGCCGGCGATGCGCAGATCGATGGCGGATTCGGCGAAGGAGCCGGCCATCATCACCGCCGAGAAGTACTGGCTGGAGCGGTCCCCGCGCATCGTCAGGGTGCCGCCCTCCAGCCGGCCGCCCCGGATCCGGAGCGGCGGGCATCCGGTCGCGCACGCCACGTCCGCCCCGAGCTGCCTCAGGCCGTCGACGAGATCGGCGATCGGGCGCTTGGCCATGTGCTCGTCGCCGACCAGCACCACCTCGCCGGGCACCAGGCACGCGAGCGCCGCCAGGAAGCGCACCGTGGTGCCGCTGTTCCCGATGAACAGCTCGCGCTCCGGCGCGCGCAGCCGCCGCCGACCCCCCTGCACCACGAGCGTCTCGGGCCCGGCGTCCTGGATCCCGATCCCCATCGCTTCCAGGGCGGACCGCATGTGCCGCGTGTCGTCGCTGTGGAGCACCCCCTCCAGCGTGCTCTCGCCCTCTGCCAGCGCCGCCAGCACGAGCGCGCGGTTCGTGATGCTCTTCGAGCCGGGGACACGCCAGATCAGCTCAGGCGGCGAGGAGAGCGGGACGACGGGCAAGGGACCAGCAGGGATCATGGGGCCGGCAGACTAGATCCTCATGGCAGCGCTGGCTACGTGCGCCAGCACGGCCTCGGGTTCTCCGGCGCGCTACACGCCGCTCTCTTCGCCCCAGTCCCCGGCCGCCGCCCACGACATCGTCTCTGTCGACCGCGCCAGCCCGAACCGCCCGCGCCGGTCGATGGCGATGACGCCCCCGGTCACGTCGAGCCGCTCTGCCAGGTGCGCGATGATCCCCCTTGCGGCGTCGGCGGCGCTGCAGCCGGCGCGCATCCGCTCCACGGCGGAGTGCGCCGACGCGAGCCGGATCATCCCCTCTCCGTAGCCGGTCGTCGACACGGCCCCGGCCTCGTCGTCGGCGTACGTCCCGGCCCCGATGAGCGGCGAGTCCCCCACCCGCCCGACCCGCTTGTTCGCCGTGCCGCCCGTGCTCGTGGCCGCAGCGGTGAGCCCGCTCGCGTCCCGCGCGACCGCGCCGACCGTGCTGCCCGCCCAGGAGGTCGCGCGTCCCGCGCCCTGCTGGACCGCGGCGAGCGCCTCCCGCGCGGCCTCGGTGATGAGCGCCGCCTCGCCCACGGGCGAGAACCCCATCGCTCGCGCGAACCTCGCGGCGCCGTGGGCGGCGTAGAGCACGTGCCTGCCGTCCTCCAGCGCCGCGCGCGCGATCGCGATCGGCTCGGCGAAATCCGAGAGCGCGCAGACCGCGCCGGCCCGCAGCCCGCGGCCCTCCATGATCGACGCGTCGAGCTCGACGTGGCCCTCCTCGTTGAGGACCGCCCCCGTGCCCGCGTTGAAGAGCGGATCGTCCTCGAGGACGCGCACCGCGCGCTCGACCGCGTCGAGCGCGCTCCCGCCCTCGGCGAGCACCCGCGCCCCCTCGCGCGCCGCGCGGAGACACCCCGCCGCGTGCAGCGGCCGCCGCCTGGGGGCGACGTTCCCCGCGCCGCCGTGCACCAGGATGGATCGCTCCCCTCCGCGCCCGCCCAGATGATGGATGACGTGCATCACGCTCGCGGCACCCTACCGCGGCGCGCGCCCGGCGGTCCACGCCCACCCGGCGCTCACTCGGGCGGAGGCGCGCTCCTCTTGGCCGTGAGATCGTAGTCCATCCCGCACGGCAGCGCGGCGAACACCGGAGCGAAGCTGAGCTCGCCGGCCACGAGATTCTCGCAGTGCGATCCCGCCGTGGGCATAAACGCATAGGACATCCGCGCCTTGAACCGCGCGACGTCGTCGCCGGCGTCGCCGAGCTCCCCGCTCGCCCGGTCGCGCCGCTCGACGGAGCACGGCGGCCCCGGCGGCGCGTCGCCGGTGCGCATGTCCACGAGCACGCGCCCCTCGATCGAGAAGCTCACCTTGTCCTCGGCGAGGACGCCCTCGGTGACGCTGGCGCCGTTGTCCCAGAACAGCGCGCCCTCGCCGCGCGCGAGCTCGACATCGAACTCCCACAGGCGCGTCGCCCCGAGCGCCCCCTCACCGCACGTGTTCGCCGTCTGCGTCCCGACCACGTGGAAGGTGCCGAGCGCGGTCCCCTGCGCCGCGGTCTCGTCCCCGAAGGCGTCGATGCACGCCGGGAGCACGACCGGCAGCAACGCGAGCAGCAGCATCCGCATCGAGCCCGCCTACCAGAGGGGCGCGGCGAGGGACAAAAAAGCGCGCCTGGCAATGGAAATAAAAAACGGGTCGGGTGCTTCGCTTGCACCCGACCCGTCCCGTGGGCCTCTACCGGAGGCCTTCTGGACCCCGCTTGATCCCGCCTGTGCGGCGCCTCCCCTGCCCCATCGCGACGAGCGATCGACCCCGGAGCCCCGGTGAGAATCGTTTCCGGAAGACCTGAGTCTCCCTCGATTCTCTCTCTGCCGGTCTCGCGGAGGTCGCGATGGCAATCAACAGGTTGTTAGGCACCGGACCTGGCCGAGCGCGGAGGCGTCATCGCAAGGCCCCGATGACCCTGCGTCACGCTCCACGAGGGTCAGCTGTTCCCAGCCTCCGGTATAGAAGAGCCACTGGTACTGTGCATGGTGTCCATCCCTCCTCCGGCGTGCCGGCACCCCGCGCCGGATCGAAAGAGATCGTCCGGCATGGCAAGGGTGTTCGATGCGGATCAGCGGAGAGCCCGCCGATCTGGTGTCGACCCCAGCACCGTGGTGCTCCACGGCAGGACCATCCTGGAGCTGATGCTCCGTCCGAGGCCGAGGACCAGCCTATCATCGCTGTTCAGGCGAGCAAGGGGCTCACGCACCGAAACATCGAAAGCGACTCGCTTCCATTCATTCCTCGCTTCGCGCGCCGGCGCAGCGCGCAGAGCGCTCGGAGCGACCAGGCCGGACAAGGCGCAGCACCCGTCGTCGCATGGCGCATGGCCATGGCGCACGGCGCAAAGCGCGCTTCAGAGGGCTGCGCGCAGAGCGCGGGCGAGCAGCGGACGGAGCGCGTCCGAACACGGGAACACATCCGACGGAACGTGTCCGGCGGAGCGGAACAGCCGCGCGGACGGCAGCGGCGGGCGTGGGCGCGGCGCGCGGCGAGCTCGCCGGAGGCGCCGCGGCGCGCGCGTGGGTCCAGCGCACGCCGCTACACGTGCATGAACCAGCTCGGCTCCTCGGCCTCCGGCAGCGCCGTGGCGAGGACCGCGAGCATCGCGTCGATCTCTTCCTTCGTATGCACGCCGCTGCGCAGGATGGCCGCGGGCCCCTCGCCCGCCGGCACCACGACCGACTCGACGGCGAGCGCCGTCTCGACCCCGTAGCCGTAGGACGCCAGCGTCACGACCGCGGTGGCTTCCCGGTCGTCGAGCAGCCTGCGGATCGTCATCGTGCGCCGCACGCGCTCGCTGTCCTCGGCCCACGACGCGAGCCACGCGCGCGTCGCTTCGTCGAGGCCGACGAGCACGAGCTGAGCGGGGGGCATCGCGTCGGGATCGGCCGCGGCCACCGCGGCGCGGTGGAAGCCCCGCACCTCCCGGCACCAGAGCGGCGGCGCGCCGTCCACCCGGACGAGGAAGCCGTAGGGACCGCGAGCCCCCTCTCGCTCGGAGCCCCCCGAAGAAGCGGAAGAGAAACTATCGTTCGACACGAGGGGAGACGATACACGAGCTCTGCTCGGCGGAGGAAGCCCGCTCAATTGCGCAGCACGTCGAACCGCCAAGGCTCCGCCCAGGTCACACGCGGCGCCTGGGTGCGCTCACCGCCTCCCTTTGCTTCCCCTGCTTCCCATCGCCTCCCGTGCCTCCCGTGCTTCCCGTGCTTCCGGTCGCATCGCGTGCTTCCCGTGCTTCCGGTCGCCTCCCTTTGCTTCCCCTGCTTCCCATCGCCTCGCGTGCTTCCCGTGCTTCCCGTGCTTCCCGTGCTTCCCGTGCTTCCCGTCGGATTCCTGCGCTTCCCTCCCCTGGCACGGTTCCCACAACGAGAACGCCACACTCCCTGGATTTCGGCTAAGGTGGCCCCCGCCTCCCCCGTGGAGCCCGTCCGGGACGGGGTGCGTTCTGCACCTACGGCGTCGCCCCGGCCGACGGGCTCCAGCCCGCAGCGGCGGGTCGGGGCGGCGGCAGCAGCGCTCGTCGCCGGGCGCGCTGCCGCGGCAGGCCGGCGCAGAGGCCCGCCGGCGCGCCCCCCACGTCACCTCGATCCCGATCCCGAACCGCAGGCAATGAAGCTCACGTCACAAGAAATCATCGAGATCGTCACCGCGTTCTGCGCCTACTTCGGCGCCGCGTACGCGCTCAACGCCTTCGCCCCGCCTCGCCTCCGCGTGCTCGCGCGGTACGGCACGGTCGCCGCGGGCGTCGCGCTGTTCTTCTATGGCCTGCACCGGTACATCGACGAGCACGCCCGCGCCGTGGACCTGGCGAAGGTGCTGATCGCGATGGGCGCCGCGCTCTGCGTCTTCTACGAGACGCAGCGCGAGGGGATGCGCCGGCCGATCGCGGAGCGCTGGAAGCGGTACGTCGGCGTGGCCCTCGGGGTCGCCGCCATCGTCGCCTACTTCAACGGCTTCCGCTTCGGCTACGCCAAGTATTACCACCGATGGGATCAGTTCCATTACTACATGGGGGCCAAGTACTTCCCCGAGATGGGGTACGACGGCCTCTACAAGTGCGCGCTGATCGCGCAGGACGAGCTCGGGCTCGTCACGTACACGAACGAGGACACCGGGCGGCCTGTCAAGCTGGACATGGCGAAGGAGGTCCGCCACCCGGACAAGAAGATCCGGAACCTCGGCGGCGACAACCTCCTCATGCCGGCGAGCGAGGTGCTCGGCCAACCCGAGATCTGCAAGGCACACTTCGCCCCGGAACGCTGGGAGAAGTTCAAGGCCGACGTGCAGTTCTTCCGGACGTCCTCCGACAAGGGCTACTGGGAGGACATGCAGAAGGACCACGGCTACAACCCGCCGCCGGTCTGGACGATCATGGGCAAATTCTGGGGGGACCTCCAGCCGGCCAGCACCGGCTACCTCCAGTTCCTCGCCAGCTTCGATATTTTCTATCTGCTCGGCATGTTCGCCGCCATCTACTGGGCCTTCGGGTGGCGGGTCTTCGCCGTCGCGGCGATCTTCTGGGGCTGCCAGTCGTCGGCGCCGTTCTACTGGACCGGCGGCGCGTTCCTCCGGCAGGACTGGCTCTTCTACCTCGTCCTCTCGGCCTGCCTCATCCGCAAGCGCTACTTCAAGCTCGCCGGCGCGAGCATGGTCTACGCCGGCCTCCTGCGCATCTTCCCGGGCCTGCCCGTGATCGGCTGGCTGACCGTCGCGGGGATTTACCTCGTCCGCCACAAGCGGATGGCGCGAACGCACGTGCAGGTCCTGATCGGCGGCGTCCTCGCGGCCGCCGTGCTCATCCCGGTGAGCATGAAGGTCTCCGGCAAGGACTCGTACGTGCAGTTCTACGAGCACACCCTCAAGGTGCACGACCAGACGCCGCTGACGAACCACATGGGCCTCCGCGTCCTCGTCGGCCACAAGCCCGGGACCGGCGTCGAGTCCGGCCGGATGAAGTACACGAAGGACACGAAGCTCGTCGATCCGTTCGAAGTCTGGAAGCGGATGCGCAACGAGCGCTACGCGAAATACCGGTGGATCGCCTACGGGATCATCGCCGCCAGCTTCGCGGGCTTCGTCTACGTGTGCCGGCGGATCCGCTCGCTGTGGGTGGCCCAGTGCCTGGCCCAGATCTTCGTCATTCTGCTCTCGCAGCTCACCTGTTATTACTATTCGTTCATGATCCTGAGCGCGCCGCTCACGCGGCTGAAACGGCAGATCGAGGTGCCCCTGTTCGGCCTGGCGGCGCTCAGCCAGTTCATCTGGATCACGTTCCACTACAACGACGACAAGTACACGGCGCTCACCGCGGTCTCACTCGCCTTCTGCTGTTACCTGCTCTGCCTCTTCTCGGGTAAACCGATGCCGTGGGCGCGGCGCCACGAGCCGGCGAGCGCCGACGAGGCGAAGCCGGTGGCCCAGAAGGCCTGAGGCGCCGCCCGTCCGCGTGCCCCCCCTCGATACAGAACCAACGACGCCTGGAGAGACGCCTGGAAGCGAACGATGACGGACGTAGAGCGAGAGCATCCTGAAGAGACCGGCGACCTCCAGGGAGACGAGGGCCGCCCGAGCGACCCCGGGGCGCCGGCGGAACGGGAGCACAGGCCCGCCCAGCGCGGCGAGGAGCGGGCGGTCCACGCCTTCCGGAAGGTCCCGCGGACGGGCGTCATCTACGTGACGGCCGAGGCCGCGCGCCTCGGGTTCAAGCCGGGCGTCGACGAGGGGGCGGCGGACGGCTGGTGCAACCTCGGGCAAGGTCAGCCGGAGACGGGGCCGCTCCCTGGCGCGCCCGAGCGTTGCTTGGCGGTGCCGATCGCCGGCGACGACCAGGAATACGCGCCGGTGGCCGGGCTGTGGGAGCTGCGCGAGGCGGTCGCCTCGCTGTACAACCGTGCGTACCGGCGGGGCATGCCGTCGCGCTACACGGCCGAGAACGTCGCCGTGTCGGGCGGGGGCCGCATCGCCCTCACCCGCGCCGCGGCCGCGCTCGGCCAGATCAACCTCGGCCACTTCCTGCCCGACTACACCGCGTACGAGGAGCTGCTCGACGTCTTCCGGCTGTTCTCGCCGATCCCGATCCTGCTCGAGGGCGAGCGGGGCTACTCGTTCTCGGTCGGCGACCTCCGCCGCGAGATCCTCGGCCGCGGCCTGAGCGCGATCCTCGCCTCGAACCCATGCAACCCGACCGGAAAGCACGTGCGCGGCGAGGAGCTCGCCGCCTGGGTCCGCACCGCGAAGGAGCTCGATTGCGCGCTGTTGCTCGACGAGTTCTACTCGCACTACGTCTACGGGATGGGCGACGTCGCCCCGATGGAGAGCGCCGCGCGCTACGTCGAGGAGGTCGACCGCGATCCGGTGGTGATCTTCGACGGCCTGACGAAGAACTGGCGCTACCCCGGCTGGCGCGTCACCTGGACCCTGGGGCCGCGCGAGGTCATCGAGGCGGTGGCGAGCGCCGGCAGCTTCCTCGACGGCGGCGGCTCGAAGCCGATGCAGCGCGCCGCGGCAGAGTTGCTTACCATCGAGCACACCCGCGCCGAGACGACGGCCATCCACCGCGCGTTCTCGCGCAAGCGCGAGCTCATGCTCGCGGGGCTGCGCAAGATCGGCGTTACCATCGACGTGGCGCCCGAGGGCACGTTCTACGTCTGGGGCTCGGTCGCCGAGCTGCCGCCGGGGCTCTCGGACGGCCACGGCTTTTTCCGGGCGGCGCTCGGGGAGCGGATCATCGTGGTGCCGGGCGAGTTCTTCGACGTCAACCCGGGCAAGCGCCGGGCGGGCCGGCCGTCACGGTTCCGTCACCACGTCCGCTTTTCGTTTGGCCCGAGCGAGGACGTCCTCGTCCGGGCGCTCGGGCGGCTCGAGCGCATGGTAGGCGAGCGTCGCCGGGCCTGACACCGGAGGCGCCGCGCAGCGGAGCGGGAAGACGGGGCCGAGCGCCAGGTCTTGTCGCGCTGCACGTCTTCCGACATGGTGGGGGAGCGCGTGGCCAAAGATCCGTGGAGTGATTGGAACGACGACGACCCCGGTAACTTCCAGCCGGGGGATACCATCGGCCCCTACGAGCTGCTGTTTCCTGCGGCCGTGGGCGGCATGGCCGCCGTGTGGGCTGGGCGGCTCAGGCGGCCCAACGGCACCGTCCAGATCGTCGCCGTCAAGCTGCTGTCGGACGCGATGCGCGGAGACGACGACGCGCGCGCGATGTTCCTCGACGAGGCGTGCACCGCGTCGCGCATCCTCCACCCGAACGTGGTGCACATCCTCGCGTACGGCGAGGTCCGCGATCGGCCGTACCTCGCGATGGAGTGGATCGACGGCGCCCCGATCGCGAAGATCTTCTCGAACCAGAAGGCGAAGCGCGCGCTCCTGCCGCTCAGCTGGGTGCTCCACGTGATGATCGACGCGTGCGCCGGCCTGCACGCGGCGCACGAGGTCCGCGACGACACGGGGGAGCTGCTCAACCTCATCCACCGCGACGTCACGCCCGAGAACGTGATGGTGACCTTCGACGGCATGGTCAAGGTCGTCGACTTCGGCGTCGCGAAGACGCGGGCGCGCGCGCAGATCAGCCGCGTCGGCGCGATCAAGGGCAAGACGGGGTACTTCTCGCCCGAGCAGGTGATGGGCGGCGCGCTCGATCGCCGCAGCGATCTGTTCTCCATGGGCGTGCTGCTCTACCTGCTCGTGACGGGCCACACGCCGTTCCGCGGCAAGGGCCCGCTCGAGGCGATGCAGCAGATCGCCAACCGCAACCCGCAGCCGCCGCGCGAGATCATGCCCGAGGTCCACCCGGAGCTCGATCGCATCATCATGCGGGCGCTCGCCAAGAACCCGAACGAGCGGTACCAGACGGCCGCGGAGCTGCGCCGCGATCTCGAGCAGGTGAGCATCGCCATCCGCAACAGCACTAACGACAAGCAGGTGGGCCAGCTCGTCCGCGAGCTGCTCCCCGGGGTCGCCGAGGCGCGCAAGGAGCGGATCGACCAGGCGATCGACGAGCTCGATCGGATCCTCGCCGAGCGCGCCCACCCGCACAAGCCGCAGGCCGCGCGCCCCGAGGACGCGACCGAGGTGATGCTCCGGCGCATCTCCATGCTGCCGATCCTGCAGGACGGGCCGGAGGCGCCGGAGGACGCGGCCGACGCGGCGCCGCCCTCCGCCGGGGCGGGCCCCGCGAGCTCGCGCATGTCGGGGCCGGCCAGCTCGCGCATGTCGGGCCCCGCGAGCTCGCGCATGTCGGGCCCCGCGAGCTCGCGCATGTCGGGGCCGACCAGCTCGCGCCGCTCGAACCCGGATCCGATGCGCAAGTCGAACCCGGACGCGACCCGCAGGTCGCATCCCGACGCGACGAGCTCGCCGCTCGAGTTCGCGGCAGGGCTGCCGCCCTTGCCGATGATCCCGCCGCCGCTGCCTGTGGGCCGGCCGGCGGCGCACGTCGGTCCGCTGCACGTCGGGGCGGCGCACGCGAACGCGCCCACGAGCGCGGTCGCGCCGACGCTCGAGCAGCGCGCGCGCCCGGCTTGGACGAAGGGGTCGCTCGTCCGCGTGGCGCTGATCACGCTGATCGTTCTGGGTCTGGCCGCGGCGGCAGCGTTCCTGCTGGTCCGGCGTTCCGGCGGCCTGCCGTTCGGCTCGCTGGGGTTGCCCTTCGCGCGTCCAAGCGCGTCCGGGCCGACGCTGGCTCCGCCCGACGCCGGGGTGACGCAGGACGCAGCCGCGGCGCAGGACGCAGCCGCGGCCGCGACGACCGCGATCGACGCCATCGCTGACGCCGCGGCCCCGGCCGACGCCGCCGCGGCGGAGCTGGCCGCCGACGCGGCCACCCCGGCCGACGCAGACGCCGACGCCGCGGTCCCCGCCGACGCAGCCGCGCCTCTCCCGAGCGGACAGCCGGCGTATGTGCCCGGAGGCGCCGCGCCCGCGCCGGGGACGCCGTACCCGGCGCCCCCGATCGCCCCCGTGCCGCGCGTCCCGGGGCCCTTGCCGGCGCCGCCCGTCACCGGCGCCCCCGTGCCGCGCGTCCCGGGGCCCTTGCCGGCGCCGCCCGTCACCGGCGCGCCCGTGCTGCGGCCTGGATGGCCGTCGAACCCGCCTCGCCCCCCGCCGCCTCCGCCGCGCGCCCCCGCGCCCAGCCAGGCTCCACGGCGCTCGCCCGGGCCTGCCTCGCCGCCCCCCCTCGACCTGGCGCCGCGGTAAGCGAGCGCCGTCGGACCGGGTGCGGCAGCGGTCTCCGCAACCCTCCGCGTACCGGTGCATCCGCCGCGAGCTTCGCCGCCGCGGGCGCGCTCAGTCCTTCTTCGGCCTCTCGGCCTGCGGCTTCTCGGGCAGCGGGGTGGCGCGAGACGCAGCTTTCTTCAGGGACGACTCCGCGAGCGACACAAGCATTGCGAGGTTCACCGGCTTCGAGAGCAGGAAGATCGCATGCCGCCGCAGCGCGCGGATGCGGGCCTGCTGCGACTCATCGGCGGTCACGACGAAGACGGGCGTGTCCCGGTTCAGCGCCCCCTTGGCCGAGAGCGAGTCGAGCACGCTGAAGCCGTCGACCAGCGGCATGTGCAGGTCGAGCACCACGAGATCGAATTTGCGCGCGGCGAGCCGGCGCAGCGCCGGCGCCCCGCCGTTCGCCTCCTCGATGTCCCCGAGCGTACGGAGCGCGCGCCCAAACATGCCTCGGATCGCGGTGTCGTCATCGATGACGAGGATGCACGTCACAGCATGACGATGTTTGCATGGATACGGAAGCGCAGGAAGCCCGCCGCCGGTCTCCGCATCGCGCGGAGCGAGCGTCCACAAGGCCGCGCGCCGCGGTTCTCCATTCGGGACGTCGCCGGCGTCGACTCGGCCCAACCCGGATCCCGCGTCCGCTTCGCGCCTTCGCTCGCAGGCAAACGCTCGGCCGGACCTCGCGCTCGACGCAGTGAGCGCGAGGTCCGCACAGCGAAGACGGACGCCCCGTCATCGCATGTCCTGTGTTCAGCGGCCCCGGGCGAGGCGTGGACGCCACGGACGGGCCGCGGTAGACGCGGAGCAAGACCACATCCGCACCGCAAAGGAACGATCCATGGGCAAGTTCACCGTCACGAACGAGATCAACTGCAACGTCGACACCTTTTGGAAGCTGTTCCTGGACAAGACCTTCAACGAGGAGCTCTACCGCAAGGAGCTCGGTTTTCCCGAGTACACCATCACGGAGCAGGTCGAGACGGCGACGGAGATCATCCGGAAGTCGGCCGGGAAGCCGAAGATGAACCTGCCCGGCCCCGTGGAGAAGCTGCTCGGCTCGGGCTTCCGCTATACCGAGGAGGGCAGGCTGAACAAAGCCACGAAGGTGTGGAGCTTCAAGCTGACGCCCAGCACCCTGGCCGACAAGATGCGCAACGAGGGCGTGGTGCGCGTCGAGGCGATCGGCGACAACAAGGTGCGTCGGATCGCCGAGCTCATCATCGAAGCGAAGGTGTTCGGAATCGGCGGCTTGCTCGAGAGCAGCGCCGAGAAGGAGCTGCGGCAAGGGTGGGAGGAAAGCGCCGTCTTCATGAACAAGTGGATCGCCCAGGGCAGAGCGATCTAGCCGCCCAGGCATCCGCCGATCGGCCGGACGCCGCTCGCCTGCCGCCAGGCAACCGGAAGCGAGCGCCGCCAGGCGAAGGGCGGGCCATGTCACCGGGCGAGGAGCGCGAGCGACCGTCTTTCCGCCCAACCCACGCCCGGTGGATGGATCGACCCGCTCGTCCAAGGTCAAAGCGCGCGATTTTATGTAATCCCGCTTGCTGATACGGCTCACAGGGAACAGGGCCACGGCATGGAGCACGTGGTCATCCTCGGCGCCGGCTTTGGCGGTCTCTACGCGGCGAAGGCGCTCCGGCGCGCGCCGGTGCGGGTGACCGTGATCGACCGGCACAACCACCACACGTTCCAGCCCCTCCTGTATCAGGTCGCCACCGCGGGCCTGAACCCGAGCGACATCGCAGCGCCCATCCGGCGCGTGCTCCGCAAGCAGAAGAACGCGAGCGTGCTCCTCGCCGAGGCGACGGCGATCGACCCGGCGCGGAAGCGGGTGATCTTCGAGGACGGCGAGCTCGGCTACGACAAGCTGATCGTGGCGGCCGGGGCGTCGCACTCCTACTTCGGACGCGACGAGTGGGCGTCGTTCGCGCCCGGGCTGAAGACCGTCGAGGATGCGCTGGAGATACGCCGGCGCGTCCTCCTCGCCTTCGAGGCGGCCGAGCGCGAGCCCGATCCGGCGCGGCGGCGCGCATGGATGACGTTCGTGGTGGTCGGCGGGGGCCCAACGGGCGTCGAGCTCGCCGGGGCCCTCTCGGAGCTCGCGCGACACACGCTCCGGCACGAGTTCCGGCGCATCAACCCGCGCGACACGCGCATCCTCCTCGTGGAGGGCGCAGGGCAGGTCCTGCCATCGTACGTCCCGGAGCTCGGCGAGAAGGCGCGAGAGCAGCTGGCGGCGCTCAAGGTGGAGGTGCATACGCGCTGCCTCGTCACCGAGATCGACGACGAGGGGGTCTCGATCGGCGACAAGCGGATCGAGGCCAAGACCGTGCTCTGGGGGGCCGGCGTCGCAGCGTCCCCCCTCGCCCGCAGCCTCGGCGTGCCGCTCGACCGGGCAGGGCGCGTGCTGGTCGCGCCGGACCTGACCGTGCCCGGCCACGAGGACGTCTACGTCGTCGGCGATCTCGCGTCGCTGAAGCAGGAGGACGGGACACCCGTGCCGGGCGTGGCGCCCGCGGCGATCCAGGCAGGCCGCCACGCTGCGCGCAACATCGCGCGCACCGTGCAGGGGCTGCCGCGGCTGCCGTTCCGGTACCGCGACAAGGGCTCGATGGCGACGATCGGGCGGGCCGCGGCGGTCGCCGACTTCGGCAAGGTGAAGCTCTCGGGGTTCCCGGCGTGGCTCGCGTGGCTCTTCGTCCACGTCCTGTTCCTGATCGGCTTCCGCAGCCGGTTCCTCGTGCTGTTCTCGTGGGCCCTGTCGTACCTGACCTACGAGCGGGCCTCGCGGCTGATCACGGGAGAGACCCCGCGGCTCCTGGAGGACCACCACGCGCCGGCGCTCGAACCGCGCAAGGACGGCGGCGCGCTCGCGAGCCAGCCGCTGGAGCACGCGCGCACGCGCGCCTAGGCGCCGCCGGACGCGCCGCTGCGTGGCCCGTTCCGCCGGTCGACCGCGCGCAAGGCACGGCGGGGCGCCTCGCTCGGCCACCGCGGGCCCAGGCCCCGCTCGCGGCGTCGCTCGGGCCGGGCCCGGGATGGAGGCCGCGCGGCGCCCGAGAGCACATGTACGGCAGAGCGGTATCCTGCGCTCGTCTGGACCTTTGCGCGCGAGCTGCGTTAGCGTCGTAGACCATGCACATCTATCCCGGACAGGGCGCCTCGGCGCACCCATCCCGAGCCCTCTTCGCCAGCGCAGCATCTCTCGCCGCAGTCCTGCTCGGCGCATCCTCCACCTTCGCGCAGGCGCCCCCTCCGGCTGAAGCGCAGCCGCAGGCCGCGCCCTATGGATCTCCCCCGCCGTACGGCGCCCCCGCCACCTACGGGCAGCAGCCCGGTTACTACCCGCCGCCCGGATACGCCCCCCCTCCTGGGTATGGCCCGCCGCCCGGATACGGGCAGCAGTCCGGCACGTATCCCGTCGGCCCGAGGATCATGAACTACGAGGAAGGGCAGGCGGTCCCCGAGGGCTACCGCGTCGAGGAGAGGGCGCGCCGCGGCCTGATCATCGGCGGCGCCGTGACGTTCGGCGTCACGTACATCCTCTCGGCGATGGTCGGGCTCGTCGCGGAGAGCGCGGATCGCGCGAGCGGCGGCACCGGACAGAGCTACATCCCGCTCTACATCCCCCTCGCCGGCCCCTTCATCACGATCGGCACGTCCGACGCGAAGGGCGGCGGCGTCTTCGTCCTCATGGTCGACGGGCTGGCTCAGGTCGCGGGCGCTGCCATGTTCATCGGCGGCCTCGCCGCGCCGCAGAAGAAGCTCGTCCGCAACGACGTCGCCCTCTCCGTGAAGCCGATCGTCACCGGCGACACCCTCGGCCTCGGCGTCTCCGGCTCGCTCTGAGCGCGCGCCGCCGGCGCCCCGGCGTCACGTCACGACCGGGGCCCTCGCGTCACGTCACGACCGGCGGCGTCTCGTCCATCGTCTTGACGGCGCGCTTGGCCCTGCGGCGCACGTCGACGTGCAGCGACTCGTCGAAGTTGATGGCCGAGAACGCCGCCCGCGCCTCGATGTTCTTGCCGAGGGCGGCGTAGGCCTCGGCCTCGTTCCAGCGCAGCTTCCAGTCGCGCTTCGAGAGATCCGAGAGCTTCCCGGCGTCGGCGATGATCTCCTGGTACCGCTGCTGCTTTCCGAGCTCGCTCCAGTGCTCGGCCCTGAGGTCGTCGTCCCCGGGCGCGAGCGCGACGGCCGCGGCGAAGCCGGCGAGCGCGTCGTCGATCCGGCCCGCGACAAGCTCGGCGCGGGCGAGCGAGCGGCGCGCGCCGGCGCTGTCGGGGTGCGCGGCGACGAAGGTGGCGAGCGCGGGGATCGCCGCGTTGACCTTCTGGATGTCCGCGGGGTCGCTCGGCCAGAACCGGAGCGAGAGCGCGGCGAGATCGCCGGGGTCGCTCTCGAGCGCGCGCTCGATCGCGGCGGGCACCTCCTCGCCGCGGCCGGCCTGGGAGAGGCACTTCGCGAGCTCGACCCACGCGCCGGACGAGGACGGCGCCGTCTTCAGGAGCGCCTCGGCCGCGGCGAGCGCCTCATCGATGCGCCCGAGCGATCGGAGGGCGGCGATCCGCGCGAGGTGCGCTCGCTCGACGCGCTCGCCCTCGCCCGCGCCCGCGACGGCGCGGTCGGCGGCGGCCAGCGCGACGTCGTGGCGGAGCTCGCGCTCGTGGTAGGCGAGCTGCTCGAGATAGAAGGCGCTGTCGCGCGGCGCTGCGTCCCACTGGCCCGTGAGGTAGTCGAGCACCGCGTCGGAGCGGACGTAGACGAGCGAGGCCGCGTCGCGCGGGTTCTCGTAGATCGGCACGAGGACCCCGAGCTGCACCATCGCGTCGAGCGCCGGCTGGCAGTCGGGCTTCGCCTCGAGCGCGAGCACCATCTCGTCGAGGGCGGCGTCCTTCTTCTGCATCGCCAGGTGCACCTGCCCGACCGCCACGTGGTAGTCGGCGTCCCCCTGGAACGTCTTCCGGATCGCCTGGAAGCTCTTCAGCGCCGCGGGGTGGTCGCCCATGTTGGCCTGCGCCGAGGCGAGGTTCAGCCGCGCGGCGTGGTCGTCGGGGTCCATGGTGACGATGCGCTTGAGCGCCGAGATCGCCTTCTCGTAGTCGCGCTCGCCGAAGGCCTTCTGCGCGCGCTCCCAGACCGGGGTCTTGTCGAGGAAGGCCTCGAACTGCGAGACGAGCGTGCTGTTCTGCTTGCGCCAGACGCCGCTCTTGCCGGGCTCGGAGTTCGTGAGGAAGTCCTTGATCCACTTGCGGGCGGCGTCGATGCTGAGGCCCTTGTCGGCCAACCCCTCGAACTCGCCCCGAGGTACCGGCATGCGCGCGGGGATCCCCTGCCGGCGCGCCATGTTCTCGTCCAGGCCGATCAGCACCCAGTCGCCTTGCTCGCTCATGATCCTAGGACGGTAGCCGCCGTGCCCCACCGGGATCAAGCGACGTCTCGGCGCTGCGCGCCCGCGCAAGAGCGGGCTCCTCGGCGCGCACGCGCGCGCGACAGCGGAGCTCCGAGGGCGCGCGTCGCGCCTGCGCGTCAGGAATAGAGCCAGGCCAGCAGGACGAAGGCCATGAAGGCCGCCGCCGCGACCGCGAGGGCGAGCGCGCGCGGTACCCCGAGGAGCATCGGCCGGAGGCTGGCCTGGAACGCGACCGCCTCCACGGAGCTCGGCGGGTTGGCCCGCGTGTCGGGGCCGGACGCGTCGCCCTGGACAGCGAACGCGGCGGCCGGCGTGCCCGCGGCGCCCCCGTTCGCGCCGGCCGCTGTCGCGATCTGCGGGGCCGCGCCGGCGTCCCGGCGCCCCGGAGGGAGCCCAGGCGAGGGTGCGCCGAGGGCCGGGGGCGACGGCGCCGCGGGTGACGCCAGGTGCTCGAGGCCGAGCTGGGCGAGGATGACTTGCCGCTCGTTGCCCCACGCGACAGGCAGCGCGGTCGCCTCGGGCGCGAGCGTGAGCGGCGCCAACATGACCTTGTGCATCGCCCGCTCGAGCGCGAGCGCCTCGTCGAGGCGGCGCTGCGCGCTCTCTGCGCCGGCGCTCGCGGAGAGGCGCAGCACCTCGGCGGCCATCTCGGAGATGTGCGCCGCCACCTTGGCCAGCGCCAGCTTGCGCTCGGCGTGCGCGACCGCGAAGCGCGCCTCCTCGCGGCTCCGGATCGCCTCGGTCGTGAGCCGGTCGACCTCCGCGTGGAGCTGCTGCGCGCTCTCCGGCGCGCCCTGCGCCAGGGGAGCAGCCCCGGCGTCGTGCTCCAGGGAGAACGCGGCCGCGGCGGTGATCGAGGGCGGCGGCTCGGCGTACGTCGGCGTCGTCGTGGACGTCGAGCGCGGCTCGGCGTCCTGCGAGGTGATGGAGCCGTACGAAGGCTGGCTGCCGCGCTGCCGCCCGCTGCCGGACGCGGGGTCGCCGCGCCCGCGGCCGCTGCTCCCGACGACGACGGTCTTCTCGTCGGCCGTCTCGGAGGGCAGCGTCCCGCGCCGGCGCGAGCTGCCGTCCACCGTGTCCGTTCCGCGCGAGCCGGGGCCCGACGGCAGCGGCGATGACGTGCCGCCGCCGCGCGTCTCGAAGTCGGTCGCATCGTCGTCAGGGCCGCGCGCCGCGCCGTTCCGGCGGAGCCGGTCGGCGGCGTTCGTCCCCCTGTCTCGCGCGACGTCGGCGGAGGGCCGGCGCGGGTGCGTCGTCGTCGTGGCCGAAAGCGAGGGGCGCGGCGCCTTGGCGACCCCGGCGAAGCCGCCGGAGACGGCGCGCTCGAACCAGCGCATCTGCCTCATCGCGTTGCGCCGCACGAACCGACCGAGCGCCTCCTCGTTCCCCTCGAGGTACCCGTGGCTGCGCAGCCAGCCCTCGAGCCGCGCGAGGATCTCGTCCGCGCTCTGGAAGCGCGAGGGCGCGTCCCGCTCGAGACAGCGCATCACGATCGCGACGAGCTCCTTGTCGATCTTCGGCCGGAGCTCCCGCAGGTCGGCCGCGGGCTGCGTCGTCATGTTCCGCAGGAGCTCGTAGTCGCTCGACGACGGCCACGGGTGCTTGCCCGAGAAGAGCTCGAACAGCACGACGCCGAGCGAGAACAGGTCGGAGCGCCTGTCGGCGGGGCCCCCACGGGCCTGCTCCGGCGCCATGTAGGTCGTCACGCGCCGGCGCGCCCCGACGGCCGTGGTCATCACGCGGAGCGACGATTTGGCGAGCCCGAAATCGGCGACCTTCACCTCGCCCTGGAACCCGACGAGCACGTTGCCCGGCGTGAGATCGCGGTGCACAAGGTTGAGCAGCTCGCCGCTCGGCGAGCGGAGCTCGTGCGCCGCGCCGAGCCCGCGGCAGAGCGTCGCGCCGATGTGGACGACGAGCCGCTCGGAGAAGACCTCGCCCGTGTCGAAGACGGTCTTCATGAGCCGCGCGAGGCTCACGCCCTGCACGAGCTCGACGGCGAAGTACGAGCCCTGGTCGTCCGTCCCCCAGCCGGCGACCTCGACGACGTTCGGGTGCTTGAGCGCCGCGGTCGTGCGCACCTCGTCGAAGAACCGGGTGGACACCGTCCGGTCCTCGGCGAAGTGCGGGTGCAGCCGCTTGACGGCGAGCAGCTCCCCGGGCCGGTGCGGACCTACCGACCTGCAGAGATCAACGCGGGTGGTCGCTCCGGACGCGATCTCGGCAAGGAACTGAAGCGAGAGCGCAGCCGGTGAGGGCTCGGGGAGCCGAGACATGCGCGATGAAGTCTAGCGGGCGACAACCCCTACCGGAAAGACCCTCAGACGCCCGCGCGCGCCGCGGCGATCGCGGCGGCGACTCCGGAGGGGGTGGCCTTGAGGTGCACGTCCAGGTGGTCATCCTTGGTCTTCAGCGCACGAACACCGAGCACCGGCGCGCAGATGCGCAGCGCCCGCGCGACCGCCGGATTCCCGCCGACAGCGGGAATTTTGAGCAGATCCAGGGTGATCCTGTCATCTTTCGCGTCGATCAGCGCGGCGGGCCGCTTCGGCATGAAGGAAACGAGGTTGCCCGGTTTGTCGAGATCGATCGTCCCCGAGTTAATGAGCCCGGCGATCGGCGAGCTCTCGTCGCCCATCACGTGGAGCTTGAGGTCGGCGATCCGCAGGCCGACCTGGATGGCGTCCGCGCGCACATCGAGCTCCTCGGCGTAGACGGCGAACGAGGCCCGGATCGGGGCGCCCATCACCTTCACGGTGAGCGCGAGGCGCAGGCCGGGGGGCGCGGCCTCGATCACGATGTCCTTGGGCGCGCGTTTGCCGCCGCTGAGCTCCCGCGCCAGGTAGCGCAGCGCATCGATCGGGACGCCGAAGCGCAGGCCGAGCGCGCCGCGCAGCGCCCTCACGATCTCCTCCGGGTGAGCCTTGAGGTAGTCACCGGCCTGGCGGAGCAGCACCTTCGGGTTGGGCTTGGGCATCGTTGGGGCAGCTACGATTGCCCGGAGTCAGCTCCGCGCGCAAGGGGCGAGCGCGATCCGCCGCGAGGTCTTGCGCGGTCGTCGATCACCGGAAAGGTCGTTGTTCGGACGGGGTCGACTCGGTCACACTCGGGCGCGATGCAGACCAGGATCCTTCTTGTCATGGCGACAACAATGCTCACGATCGGCTGCGGATCGGCCGACGCGACGCTCGGGTGGGCGCCGGTCGACGAGCCGCCGGGCGGCGGCTCATCGAGCCAGGGCGGCAGCGGTGATGGCCAGGGCGGCAGCGCCGATGGCCAGGACGGCAGCGGTGATGGCCAGGGCGGCAGCGGCGGCGACCCATCGAGCGGTGAGGGCGGCGACCTCTCGAGCGGCGGCGGGCCGCCGGGCCCCCTGTGCGACCTGGTTCGCGGGTGCGATTCCGCGCCGCCGGATCCAGGCGAGGAGCTCTCATGGAATCACACGTCCTCGTACATCATCACGGCTGCTGGGTTCCCCAACCACCGCGGACGCGATCTCTACCTGACCCCGGATGAGCCGCAGTGGATCATCGGTAAGTTCGCCTACGGGCTCACCGACAAGGATCTGAAGGGTGAGCGGGTCGACATCTATGTGCTCCGCGGCTGCGGTGGCGTGTGGGAGCGCCTCGGCTCGACGACCACGACGGAAGCGGACGCGACGCACGCCGAGGTCGAGGGCGTGAGCGACGACGGCGGCCGGGTCTACTTCGAGATCCCTGCGGCGCAGCGGCTCGGTGTGGGCAGGCACCGGGTCCACATGGTCGTCCGCGGCGACCTGTCGAGCGCCGACCTCTTCCTCGAGGTCGTCCCCCGGGGCGCCGCGATGTTCGTGAGCGACGTCGATGGGACGCTGACCGGCACGGAGACGGAGGAGTTCACCTCCCTTCTCGTCGGCGAGCTGCCCGGCGTTCAGCCGCACGCCGCGGCGGCGTTCCACCGGCTCGTCGCCAAGGGCTACCGCCCGATGTACCTGACCGCTCGGCCGGAGTGGCTCGTCCAGCGCACGCGCGATTTCCTCGATGCCTACGGCTTCCCGTCCGGCATCGTGCACACCACGCTCGGCCTGACCGGCGCGACGGGTGAGGACGCTGCGGAGTACAAGACGGCGGAGCTGCAGCAGCTCTTCGACAGGAGGGAGATGCTGCCCGCGTGGGCCTTCGGCAACACGGCGACCGACGCGGAGGCTTACGAAAACGCCGGCGTGCCCCTCACGCGGCGCGTGCTCTACAAGTTCGACGACGACGCCCGCGGGGGCCGAACGATCGAGGACTACGCCGAGCTGCTCGCGGAGATCGACGAGCTCCCCAGCTTCTGCGATTGATCCGGGCGCGCCGGCGCGTCAGCCGGGCGCCTGCTCGGTCCGGGCGCCGCTCGCCGGCGGCTCCGAGGCGGCGCCGGCGCCGGCGCCGGTCGACGCCTCGACGCGACCGCCGATCGACCGGAGGAGCTCGCTCACGGCGGCCTGGGCGCGCTCGCGGAGATCGCTCACCCGCGCCGCCTCGCGGCCCTCCGGGCACACGGAGATCGGCGCGCCGACCCGCACCTGAACGAGCCGCTGGGTGCCGTCGCCCGAGTCGATCGCCCCCTTCTTCATGAGCAGGTGCGTGCCCTCGATGGCGACCGGCACCACGGGCACGCCGGCGCGGACGGCGGCATAGAAGCCGCCGTTCTTGAACTGCCGGAGCACGCCGTCCTCGCTCCGCGTCCCCTCCGGGAACACGAGCAGCGGCGCGCCTCTCCGGAGCACCTGCTCGAACCGCGAGATCGCCTCGACCGCGGCGCGGGAGCCGACCGTGCGATCCACCGGTACATGGCCCGCGAGCTGGAGGTGCCAGCCAAGGAACGGGATCTTCAGGAGAGAGCGCTTCGCTGCCCACTTGAAGTCGCCCGGCAGCACCGCGCCGAGCACCAGGATGTCGAGCACGCTCTGGTGGTTGGAGCAGTAGATAAAGACCCCAGGAGGAACGTTCTCTAGGCCGCTCGCCTGGATATCGATATCGAGCCCGCGTGCGCTCGCCTGGCACCAGCGCCGCATCGCCCAGAGGCTCGCAGAGCGCTGCGGTGTGAGAGGCCCCAGCGTCAGCGATACGGTGCCATAGAACATGGTCCTCAGGGTGAAAGGAACCCACTGGCGCGTTATCAGCCAGGCGCTCTTGAGATCCATACTACAGCGCTTACCACTCTCTATGTCGGGCGAAAACGCGTAGCACCTTGCGCACCTGCGTCGCGCGCCGGCGTGCTCTATCGGGTTGCGCGGTGGAGCTTCTCCCTGGCTCGGGTCGACGCCGCGCCCAGCGTGGCCCCTCGATCCGCAGCCGCGCGCGCGGCTATGGATCGAGCGGCGGCGTGAGCAGTCCCCAGCCGACCGTGACCGGCCGCCCGGCGCGCTCGAACTTGACGGTGTACAGACCCGTCTCCTCGGCGCTCTGCACGACCGCGGGGCGCAGCGCACCGACCCACTCGGCCCAGACGCTCGCCCCGACCTTGAGCCGCGGCTTGACCGGGAGCGGGCGCAGCGCCGATTCGTCGGCGAGCAGGGCGGCGCCGCCATAACCGAGGGCGAACCACCGCGCCGAGCTGCTCGGCAGCGATGTCAGGACTGCGCCCGGCTCCGCCGGGGAGCCGCCGAGCCGCGACACGAGGAGCACGTGGCGCCACGTCTCGCCGTCCTTCCATGCGGCAAAGTTGCCGGGGGCGAGCCCCTCGGTCTGCACGACGAAGCGGACACCCTTGAGCTGCGCGAGCGGGGTCCGCGGGTCCATGTCGGTGTAGCGGACCTCCATCTTGTCCTTCACGAAGCGGGTGATGACGGCGTGCTTCATCACGCCGTTCCACTCCGTGAGCACCGGCTCGTGCGGCCGGAGGCGCGGCGCGTCGGGCACGGGGACGACGTAGCCCGGGTGGACCTTGTACGACGGTCCGCCCCTCCCCTCGATGATGAGGTCGTCGCCCTCGAAGCCGACCACGGTCGCCGCGTAGAGCACGAGCGTCGATCCGAGCTTGGCCCCGGCGAGCATCCGGTCCGAGAAGGTGAACACGCGGCGGCCTAGATCGAGCTTGACCGGGTGCGCGGGGAGGCCGAGCGGGTTCGACGCCTGCGCGGCGCCCGTCGGCGCCCGGGTCTCCGCGACCGCGGGACGCGGCAGCGCCGCCAGCCGCGCGATGGGCGGACTCTGGGAGGACGTGGGTGTCGGGGGCGACGTCGACGTAGGCTCGCACGCTGCCGCGAGGCCAGCTGCCAGGAGGCAAGCGAGCGCGCCGGCCGCGCCGCGGGAGCGCGGCGCGCCGGTCCCGAGGTGTCGCGTCGCGCACCTGTCGCGGTCCTTCCCGGTCGCGCGACCCAGCCTGCGGGACCCGGGCCCGAGGCCGCCGGGACATCGGTCAGCCATCGGGGCGAGCATGGACCGCGAAAGGGACGGCGGCGAGCAGAAAGGGACGGAACGGCCACGTGACACCGGGCCGGCTGCCCGCCGGGACCGGCCGCGCCGGCGCGTGGCGATGCGGCAGCGCGAGGCGCCGCTCCCTGCAGCGCGCCGCTTGCTCGTGACGCGCGCGGCGTCTCCTGCGCTAGCTTGCAGCGCGATGAAGCGCGCCTTCAGCATCGATGAGCTCAAGCAGACCGCGCCCCGCCTCGCCGTGGAGCGCCGCGCCGTGCGCTTCCAGGACGTCGACGCGGCCGGGATCGTCTTCTACCCGCGCGTCCTCGAGTACTTCAGCGACGCGTACATGATCGCCCTGAAGGAGCGGGGCATCGACCTGCCCGCCCTCATCGCGGGCGGCGCGATCAAGCTGCCGCTCGTCCACGCCGAGGCCGATTACCTGCTGCCGCTCCGGTTCGGCGACACGATCGAGGTCGAGGTGCTCGCGCCGAAGCTCGGTGACACCTCGTTCACGGTGGGCTACCGCGTGACGACCGCGGGCGGGATCGCCGCAATTGGGCAGACGGTGCACGTGTGCATCGACGGCGCGCGCTTCATCCCGTGTCCGCTCCCGGACGGGCTGCGCACCGCGCTCGGGTGACCGCGGCGAGCGCCGGCCGCCGGCGCGCTAGCGCGCGGGGAACGGCGCGAGCGCGGCCGCGAGCTGCGCCGCCGCGCCGGCGCGATCGAGCTTGCCCGCTGAGGTCAGCGGGAGCGCCGCGACGGCGCAGAGGCGCCGCGGGCGCTTGTGCGGGGCGAGCCGCGCCGCGACGACAGCCGCGAGGTCGTCGAGCAGCGCAGGCGAGAGCGCGGCGCCCACCGGCGCGCCGGGCGCGGCCTGGTCGGGGACGATCGCCGCCGCGACGACGTGGCCCCACCGCTCGTCCGGCACGCCGAACACCACGGCGCCGGCGACGCCCGCGCAGGACGCGAGGACCTGCTCCACCTCGGCGGGATAGACGTTCTCGCCGCCTGTCACGATGAGGTCGCTCCGGCGCGCCGCGACGTGGAGCCGCCCGGCGGCGTCGAGCGCGCCGAGATCGCCGGTGCTGAACCACCCGGCGCCGTCGACCAGGAGCTCCGGCGCGCGCTCGGGGCCGCGGTAGTAGCCGCGGAACAGCACCGGGCCGCGGATCTCGATGCGGCCCACACCGTCGCCGCCGGCGCCCTCGATGCGAAGATCGATGCCGGCGATCGGCGCGCCGGAGCCCGGCTCGCGGGCGCGCGGATCGCGCGGGCGCTGCACCGTGACCTGCGAGCACGCCTCGGTGAGGCCGTAGGTGGTGAGCGCGGGGACCCCGCGGCGCGCGCACTCGTCGAGCGCCCGCTCCGGAGCGCCCGCGCCGCCGACGAGCACCGCGCGGAGCCGGGCGAGGACGTTGTCACGATCGGCCTCCAGCAGCGCGAGCAGCATGGTCGGCACGACGGAGAGCAGCGTCGCGCGGTCGCGAACGATCGAGGCGAGCACCGACGCGGGGTCGAAGCGGGGCGCGAGGATGACGGCACGCCGCGCGAGCAGGCAGCGCGTCACGACCGAGAGGCCCCCGACGTGGCAGAGCGGCAGGCAGAGCAGCCAGCGATCGTCGTCGCGGATGCCGAGGTTGGCGGCGCTCCCCGCGGCGGCGGCGAGGAACGCACGGCGCGGCAGCACCGCGCCCTTGGGGCGCCCGGTGGTGCCCGAGGTGTAGACGATCGCGAGATCGCCGGAAGGGTCCGGCGCCCGGAGGCCGGCCGCCTCGACGGGGCGCGGCCCGCGATCGCGGAGCGCGGCGATCTCCGGTCCGACCTCATGGAGCACGGCAGCGAGCGCGGGCTCGCGCAGCACGAGGTCGGGCCGCGCGTCGTCGATCAGAACGCCCGCCTCGTCGGCGGTGAGCCGCGGGTGAATCGGGACGAGGACGGCGCCGAGCGCGAGCAGCGCGTGGAGGACGACGACCGTCCCGAGCGCGTTCGGCGCGACGAGCGCCACGCGAGCCCCCTGCCCTACCCCCGCGCGGGCGAGCCGTGTGCACACGGCCCCGACCGCGAGCGCAAGGTCGCCGAAGCGGAGGGCGCCGCCGGGGCCGACGCCGAGGCCGGGGACGTCGATCTCGCGCGGGGCGTCCGCCTCGACGCCGCCGTGGACGAGCGCCGTCCGCGCGGCGACAGCGGGATCGCGCACGGCCTCGAGGAGGCTCAGGCCGTCCATGTCCAGGGTCGGATGCCGAGGCCGGGCTGCTCGCTGGCGACGACCAGGCCGCCCCCGCGGAGCTGCGGGATCGAGATCTCGGGCCACGCCTCCAGGCCGGCGTGCGCGTCGAGGCCGCACGCGAGCGGCGGGCGCGGCAGCGCGAGCGCGAGCTCGCACGAGGCAGCGAGCGCGACGGGGCCGTCGAAGAGGTGCGTCACCACGGCGCCGAGGCCGCGCTCCTGCGCCCTCTGGCCAAGCTCGTACGCGCGCAGGAGGCCGAGCATCGCCGGCTTCAGGATGAACGCGGCGCAGCCTTCCGCCTCGAGCAGGCGCTCCGGCATGCCCTCGACGGCGAGCGACTCGTCGGCCGCCCACGGGACCTCGTGCGCGCCAAGGAGGTGGAGGAGCTCCGGCGCGACCGGCTGCTCGACGAAGCGGGGACCGAGCGGCGCGAGCAGGGCGAGCCGGCGGGGCGCGTCCTCCAGCGACCACGCCGCGTTCGCGTCGAGCCGGAGCTCGATGGCCGGGTGCTCCCGCTGCAGCGCGCGCAGCGCCTCGAGGTCGCGCGCGAACCCCTCCTCTCCGCGCGAGCGGAGCTTCACCTTGATCACCCGGACGCCTCGCGCGACGAGCGCGCGAGCGCGCGAGAGCATCTCCGGCAGGGCGACCGAGGTCGTGAGCAGCCCGTTGACCTGGACCTCGGCATGGCGCCGGTGTCCGCCGAGGCACGCCGACACGGGGAGGCCGAGGCGCTGGCCGAGCAGATCGAGCAGCGCCGTCTCCAGGGCGAAGCGCGCCGCCGGCAGACCGCGCAGCCGCGACGACAGCGGAGCGATCGCGCGCTGGATCGCGGACGCCGTCGCCGTCACGTCCTCGAGCGGCAGGTCGATCGCGCCGAGCGCCCCGGGCAGCTCGGCGAGCGCGCGCTCGTCTTCATCGGCCGTATCGGGTGAAAAGCCGGGGAGCGGCGTGGCCTCGCCCAGGCCGACGCGCCCCTCGTCGTCGGTGAGCGACAGCACGAGGCCCCGGCGCGCGCCCTCGATGTCCCGTTGCGCAAGGCTGGCGGCGACGACGCGCATCGTTCCTACAGCCGGGCCGCGAGACCCAGCGAAAAGATCAGCGCGTAGGCGAGCAGCAGCTTCGCCGTCCCGGCAAGGCAGTCGTTGAGCGGCCGGCCGTCGGTGGTCGCCAGCACCCGGAGCAGGCGCACCGCGCGCGGGAACGTCGCGAGGACGAGGAGCGTCCACCGCCGGCCTTCGCCGACGGCGAGGGCGACAGGCACCGCGTAGGCGACCGCGAGGAGCATCGCGTATTCGAGGACACCCGCCCTGCGGCCAAAGCGAACGGCGAGCGTGCGCTTGCCGGCGACGACGTCCGTGTCGCGATCGCGGACGTTGTTGACGACGAGCACGGCGGTGGCGAGGGCGCCGACCGGCACGGCCGCCGCCCAGGCGAGCGGCGGCACCGAGCCGAGCTGGACGAACGCCGTCCCGCAGACGGCGACGAGGCCGAAGAACACGAACACAAACACATCGCCGAGGCCGTGGTAGCCCAGCGGGTACGGGCCGCCGGTGTACGCGACGCCGGAGAGGATCGAGACGACGCCGATCACGACGATGGGCCACCCGCCCACGAGCGCAAGGTGCACCCCGAACGGCACCGCGAGGGCGATCGTGACGAGGAGCCCGACGCGCACCTGACGCGGCGTGAGCAGCCCCGCCTGCACGGCGCGCGTGGGACCGAGCCGCTCGTGCGTGTCGGCGCCCTTCTCGTGATCGAAGACGTCGTTCGCGAAGTTCGTGGCGATCTGGATGAGCATCGCGCCCGCGAGCGCCGAGAGCGCCGGGCCGAGCCGCATGCCGCCGAGCGCGTACGCGACCGCCGTCCCGACCATCACCGGCGCGAGCGCGGCCGTGAGCGTCGCCGGCCGGCACGCGAGGAGCCACGCTCGGAACGAGCCGGGGCGCACGCCGCCCGCTGCCGCTGCTCCGGCCGCCTGCGAGGCCGCCGCGGCGCTCACGATCGCCTCCCCTGCTTGCGGACGCCGCGCCCGCGCGCGGCGACGCGATCGCGCGAGCGCCGCGCGATCGCGTCGCCTGACGCCGCCGGCGTGGGGGACTCGGGTCCGGGGCTTCTGTTCGCGTTGACCTGGCTCATGACCGTGGATCCCTCTCGGCAAGCTCGGGGTTCTCTGCGCGCGCGCCGCTCACGAAGGCTCGAGATCGGCCGCCGCCCCTTCCGCCGCCGGCGCGCTGCTCAGGGCGGCGACCTCGCGGCGGACGTCGGACCAGAGCCGCGCGACGCGGGCGGCGCCGTCATGGGGCGGCACCACCGCCTCGATCAGCGTCGCGCCGGGCCGCTGGTACGCGGCGGCGAGGGCGCCGGCGAGCCCGCAGGCGGTGCCGGCGCGCTCGTAGGCGAGCCCGAACATCGCGGCCGCGGGCGCGAAGTCGAGGTGCTGCGGCATGGTGAAGCACCGCTCGAGCAGATCGGCGCCGCGCCTGGCGACGGGGAGGTGCTCGAAGATGCGGCCGCCGTCGTTCTGGACCACCACGATGACGAGCGGCGCACCGCCGTCTCCCGCTGCCCGCGCGGCGAGGAGCAGCCCGGTCAGGTCGTGCAGCAGGCTGAGATCGCCGAGCAGCAGCGTGAGCGGCGCGGCCGCGACCGCGCGGGCGCCGGCCGCCCCCGAGACGAGGCCGTCGATCCCGCTCGCGCCGCGCTGGTGCAGGACGCGCAGCGCGCGCGCCGACGGCGGGCAGTACGTATCGAGATCGCGCACCGGCATGCTGTTGCCGATCGCGAGCAGCGAGCCCTCCGGGCACGCGCTCGCCACCGTCCGGGCGACCGCGCCCTCGGTGAGCTCGTCCCCGGCGCACGCGCGCGCCGACTGCGCCGCCGCGACGTCGCCGGCGCGCGCGAACGTCGCCGCCCAGTCCCGCCGCCCGCGCCCGAGGTCCAGCGCCGCCCCGGCGAAGCGCGCCGCGAGCGCCTCGCACAGCTCGGCAGGCTCGGCCATGATGAGGGCGGCCGCGGCGCTCGTCGGATCGTTCCAGCCGTGCGCGGCCACGACGAACCGGCGGCAGCCCGCGTGCTCGGCGATGTACGTCGCGTACCCGGCCGACGTCGGCGGGGCGCCGAATTCGAGGATGAGATCGGGCGCGTTCGCCGCGCGGAACTCGGGCGCGCGGAGGAACGAATCGAACGAGGCGGGCATCACGACGCCCTCGGCCACGCCGCCGAAGTAGATCTGGCTCGTGCCCTCGGCGAGCACCGGGAAGCCGGTCGCCCGCGACAGCGCGAGCACCGCGCGGCGCGCGCGCGCGTCGTCCTCGCGGCTCGGGGCGGGGCCGCAGACGATGAGCCCCCGCTCGGCGCGCGCGCACCGCGCCGCGATCTCCTCGATCGTGCGCGCGTCGACCCCGGCGCGCGCCGCCACGACCCGCGGCCCGGCGCGGCGCATCTGCGCCTCCCACTCGGCCTGCCAGGCCTCGGGCCCCGCCGCGTCGACCGGCTCGAGCGGCTTGCGGAAGCGCGCGTTGATGTGGACCGGGCCAGGTGTCGGCGCGAGCGCGCGCGAGACCGCCTGCGCCGCGATGCGCGCCACGGCGCGCATCGCGAGGGGCGACGGATCCGGCAGCCCGAGCTCGGCGAAGTGACGCACATGGTCCCCGAAGAGCTTCGTCTGATCGATGGTCTGCGAGGCCGCGGCGTCGGCGAGCTCCCACGGGCGGTCAGCCGTGATCGCGACGAGCGGGGTGAAGCTGTGGTGCGCCTCGATGATCGCCGGCAGCGCGTGGGCGCCGGCGGTGCCCGAGGTGCAGACGAACACGCTGGGCCGGCCGGTGACGCGCGCCTGCCCGAGCGCGAAGAACGCCGCGGCGCGCTCGTCGACGACGCTGTGGCAGCGCACCTCCACGCTCTCCACCGCCGCGATCGCGAGCGGCGTGGAGCGCGACCCCGGGCAGAGGACCACGTCGCGCACCCCGGCCTGCGCCAGCGCGCGGACGAACAGCTGCGCCCAGGCCGAGTGGAGGTTCGAGCCGCTCATCACCTTCCCCGGCTGCCCTCGACCGCGCGCACCTCAGGCCCCCTCGGGCGTCGCGACGAACAGGCACACGACGCCCATCGTCAGCGGCTCCACCTGCAGCACGCGCAGCCCCGCGCCCCGCATCAGCTCCGCGAACTCGTCCGGAGGGGGGAACCTCGCGATCGAGTCCTGCAGGTACCGGTACTCGTCCCGCCCGGAGATCGCGCCGCCGACGTACGGGACGACCGTGTGAATATGAAAGCGCGCGAGCTTGCCCATGATCCCCCCGCGCGGCTCGCTGAGCTCCAGGATCGCGATGCGCCCGCCGGGCCGCGTGACGCGCGCCATCTCGCGGAGCGCCCGCGCCCGGTCGGGGACGTTGCGGATCCCGAACGCCATCGAGATGCCGTCGAGGCTCGCGTCGCCGAACCGCAGCTGCTCCGCGTCGCCGACCTCGAGCTCGATCCGCCCGGCGAGCCCCGCGGCCTCCACCTTCCGGCGGCCGACGCCGAGCATCCCCTGCGACGGGTCGACCCCGACGACCTTCACGTCGTGCGTCCGGGCGATCGCGATGGCGAGGTCGGCGGTGCCGGTCGCCAGGTCGAGCACCGTGGCGCCCGGCGCGAGCTCGAGCGAGCGCACCGCGCGCCGCCGCCAGCCCTGATCGAGCCCCAGCGAGATGACCCGGTTCAAGAGGTCGTACCGCTCGGCGATGCCGTCGAACATCTCCCCGGTGCCGAACCGGCGCCCGCCGCGCGGCGCCTCGCCGTGATCCGTCTGGCTCATGTCCCGCCCTCCGCGTGCTGCACCGCGCGCGACGCCTCGGCCCGCTCGGGCGCGAACCGCTTGCCCTCGCCGGACGGCGGCGCGGTGGCCTCGTCGCTCCCCGTCCCCGTGACGGCGAGCGCGCGCTTCCGCTCGTGGAGCCGCATGTGGCCCCGCTGGATGCCCTCGCTCGCGAGCGCGCGCAGGGCCGCCAGGTTCGAGGCGAGCCCGACGGAGGCCAGCACCACCGCGAGCTCGCGCGCGCTCTTCGCGCCCACGAGCTGCAGCGCGGCGCGCACGCCGGCGTGCACCTCCGTCGAGCCGCCCACCGTCCCGACGGCGAGCGGCAGCTCCGCGCGGCCCACTAGCCCGCCGGGGACGCGCTCCCACGTGCTGAGCGGCCGGTACCGGCCGCTCAGGGATGCGTACGCGTGCGCGCCCGCCTCGATCGCTCGGAAGTCCTGACCGAGCGCGACCGCGGCCGCGTCGAGCCCGTTCATGAAGCCCTTGTTGTGGGTCGTCGCGCGGTACGGATCGAGCTCCGCGAAGCGGCTCGCCCGCGCGATGCCGCTCGCCACGTCCGCGCCGCCGAGCGCGTCGTCGCCCACGGTGGCCGTCACGCGCACGAGGCGGCGGACGCTCAGGTTCGAGAGGATCCGGAGGCCGATCGTCCCGCCGGCGATGCGCTGCACGAGCGGCGCCACCGCCTCGGCCACAGTGTCGACCAGGTTGGCGCCCATGGCGTCGCCGACCTCGACGTAGAGGTGCACCACGAGCACGCCGAGCTCCGCCGACAGGACGCGCACCTCGAAATCGCGGCAGCCGCCGCCGCGCGCCACCATCCTCGGGATCGCCGCGTCGCCGGCCGCGAGCAGGCTCGCGCGCGCGGCCTCCAGCCGGCCCGCGGCGGCCCCCGTGTCCGGCACGTCGTCGAGCTGGACCTGGGCGGTCATGATCGGCGGGTCCGCCTCGCCGGAGAAGCCGCCCGACAGGCGGACCATGCGCGCCGCGTTCGACGCCGCGGCGATGACGCTCGGCTCCTCCACCGCCATCGGCACCAGCACGTCGCGCTGGTTCACGCGGAAGTTCAGCGCCAGGCCGAGCGGGAGCGCGTGCGTCGCGATGACGTTCTCGCACATGCGATCGGCCACCGCCGTCGGCAGCCCGCCCCCGCTCGCGAGGTGCGCGAGCGCGTCCTCGTCGAGCAGTCCGAGCGCCTGGATCGCGCGGAGCCGGTCCTCGACGCACCGCTTGTAGAAGCCGCTGATCCGGCTGGACACGTTCTGGCTCATCGGCCGCCTCCGCGCGCCGCGCGCGCTCGCGAGAGCGGCGCGCGCCCTCCGCATTGCACCGGGAAATCCGTCATCGCCGCTCACCGCCTCCGCCGGGGCGTCGACATCGCGACCCCCTCCAGCGCCGCCTTCGCCGGGCTCTCCGGGAGCGGCTCGATGCTCCGCACCGCGTCCCCGCAGAGCCGCGACGCGAGCTCCAGACAGTCGTCCACGACGCGCTGCTCGACCATGATCTTCGCGATGCGTCGGCCGAGCTCCGGCGGGGCCGTCGTCTCCTCCGACGCGCAGTGCGCCTCGAGGGCGGGCGTCAGCTCGTTGTCGCGCTCCATCGCGAGGAGCAGCGGGTACGTCATCTTGCCTTCGCGCAGGTCCGTGAGCAGCGCCTTGCCGGTCGCGTCCGGATCGCCCGCGAAGTCGAGCACGTCGTCGACGAGCTGGAACGCGACGCCGAGGCTCGTGCCGAAGCTCTCGAGCGCCTTGCAGAGCGGCTCGCTCACCCCGCCCGCCCGCGCGCCGGCGAACATCGCCCAGCGGAACAGCGAGGCCGTCTTGCCGTCGACGATCTGGAAGTACTCGCTCGTGCTCGTGCGCACGCGGCCCCGCGACGCGAGCTGGAGCGCCTCGGCGACGACCATCTCCTTGATCACCTGGAGCACCCGCTCGAGCACGTCGGGCATGCCCACCGCCTGGATCTTGCTGAGCGCCTCGACCAGGAGGTAGTCGCCGCCGAAGATCGACGCGGCGTTGCCGTAGATGACGCGCGCCGCGTCCGCGCCGCGCCGGCGGTCGCCGAGGTCGACGACGTCGTCGTGGAGCAGCGTCGCGTTGTGGACGAGCTCGACCGCCACGGCGAAGATCCGCGCGGCCTCGTTGAAGCCGCCCCCGATGTGGGAGGCCAGCGCGACACAGATCGGCCGCAGCCGCTTGCCGTTCAGCCCGAGCAGGTGCCGCGCGCTCCGGTGCGCCGGCGTCTCGCCGTCCAGCCCGACCTTCGCGATCTCGCGCTCGACGTCGTCGAGGTCCCCGTCGAGCAGGCGCCTGAGCTCCGCGAGGCGCGCGGCGAGCGGTTCGAGCCCTCGCCCAGCGCACATGCCTCCGAGGCTCGAGACGACATCGCTCCGCTGGACCGTCCCAGTAAACGTAGTTGTCGCAGTCATCCCATCTCCACCTGGAAGCACGAGCGCACGCGCTCCCCGCACCGCGCGGGGCCCACGGGCGGCCGAGCTCTCCGAAATCACGAGCCCGCTAGGCGCCTCGCCGGGACCGAACGGCCCGGATCGGGAACCGGACCAGGTCTCCGAACCGCGAGAAATCCACGGTCCTGCTCTTGATGAACCCGTCGAGCGCCGTCTGCGCGACGATCACGAACGAGAGGAGCCGCTCCACCCGATCGAGGCTGAACCGGGTGGCGTCGGTGGGAGGCAGGCCCTCGAGCAGCGCGGAGGCCCGCTCGAGGCGCTCCCTCACGGAGTCGGCGATGAGCCGCTCGCGCTCGGCGAACACTTTGGAAATCATCTTCCAGAAGTCCGTTTCGGCCTCGAAGAACTCCTTCCGCTCTCCCGGTTTCCATACTCTTCGTACTACACCCCACCTCTGAAGTTCTGTCAGCGACATACTCATGGCGCCCGACGAAACCTGCAGCCGTTCACCGATTTCCGCGGCGGACAGGGCGCCGCCGGCGATGAACAGGACGGTCCAGATCCGCCCGAGCACGCGGCGGAAGCCCCAGTGCTCGATGACGTCGCCGATCGCGTCCGCGGCGAGCAGCTCCGCCTGGCGCTGGATGTCGTTCGGAGGGCTCATTAAAGTTTCAAAATTCTTTGAAAGAACTGTGTGGGCCGACCTGTGCCGGCGTCAAGACATTCCCGACCGTCCTCATCAGAGAACGGACGAGCGCGGCCGCGACGGCTTTCTGTGGACTTCTGACCGCGAGGCCGTTTCTCTCGGGGCTCCCGGCACGGCGCGCTCGCCGCGCTCGCGTCGAACAGAGCGCGCTCGCCTCGGACAGAGCATCGCCGCGGCGGAGGCCGCTCCGGTCGGGGGCGGCGACCTCAGGCGCGGTGCCGCTCCAGGCCTCGCGGGTGGCGTGGGTCGGATGAATCGCTCGGGGGGACGGCGCTAGCTCACGCCTGCATCCGGGCCACGAGATCCCGGTTCTCCCGGAGCAGCGCCTCGGGCATGCGCGCGCCGAACGACTCCAGGAACGCCTCGCGATCGCGCGCTTCCTCCAGCCATGCGTCGCGGTCGATGGCGAAGAGCTCGCGCATCGCCTCGTCGTTCAGGTCGAGGCCGCTCGTATCGAGCTCGCGGTCCGCGGGCATGATCCCGACCGGCGTCTCGCGTCCCTGCGCCTTCCCGTTCACGCGCGCGTGGATCCAGCGGAGGGCGCGGAGATTCTCGCCGAAGCCGGGCCAGAGGAACTTGCCCGACTCGCCCTGCCGGAACCAGTTCACGTGGAAGATCTTCGGGAACGCCGCGCGGCCCTGGCCGAGCTCGATCCAGTGCCGGAAATAATCGCCCATGTTGTACCCACAGAAGGGGCGCATCGCCATCGGGTCGCGGCGGACGACCCCGACCTTGCCCGTGGCCGCGGCGGTCGTCTCGGAGGCCATCGTCGCGCCCAGGTAGACCCCGTGGGCCCAGTCGCGCGCCTCGCAGACGAGCGGCGCGAGCCGCGCGCGCCGGCCGCCGAAGACGATGGCCGAGATCGGCACGCCCGCCGGGGCCTCGAACGCCGGCGAGATGGACGGGCACTGGCGGGCCGGCGACGTGAAACGGCTGTTCGGGTGCGCCGCCGGCTCCTTGCTGTCCGGCGTCCACCGGCGGCCCCTCCAGTCGGTGAGGACCGGCGGCGCAGGACCGTCAAAGCCCTCCCACCACGGCGTCCGCTCCGGCGTGAGCGCCACGTTCGTGAAGATCGAGTTCCTGGCCAGCGTCGCCAGGGCGTTCGGGTTCGTCCTGGAGCTCGTCCCCGGCGCCACGCCGAAGAAGCCCGCCTCGGGGTTGATCGCCCAGAGCCGGCCGTCCGGACCGATCCGCAGCCAGGCGATGTCGTCGCCGACCGTCCATACCTTCCAGCCCTTCTGCGACGCCGGCGGCACGAGCATGGCGAGGTTCGTCTTCCCGCAGGCGCTCGGGAACGCCGCGCAGACGTACGTCACCCGGCCCTCCGGGTCCTCCAGACCGAGGATGAGCATGTGCTCCGCGAGCCAGCCCTCGTCGCGCGCCATCGTGCTCGCGATGCGCAGCGCGAAGCACTTCTTCCCGAGCAGCGCGTTGCCCCCGTACCCCGAGCCGATGCTCCAGATGAGCCGCTCCGCAGGGAAGTGGCACACGAAGCGGCGCTCCGGGCTCAGGTCTCCGAGCGAGTGCAGCCCCCGGCAGTAGTCCTCGGAGCTGCCCAGCGCATCGAGCGCGACCCGGCCCATACGGGTCATGATCCTCATGCTCGCGACGACGTAAGGACTATCGGTGATCTCGACTCCAACCTTCGCCGAGGGCGACCCGACGGGGCCCATCAGGTACGGGACAACGAACATCGTCCGCCCCTTCATCGCCCCGTCGAACAGCCGCCCGACCCGCCCCGAGGCCTCCTCCGGCGACATCCAGTTGTTCGTCGGGCCCGTATCCTCCTTATCGCGAGTGCAGATGAACGTGAGGTGCTCAGTCCGGGCGACGTCGGTCGGGTCGCTCCGGTGAAGATAGCAGTTGGGGTACTTCTCCTCGTTGAGCGCGATGACCGTGCCGTCGCTCAGCATCCCCTGGATCAGCGTCCGGTTCTCCGCCTCCGAGCCGTCGCAGAAGACGACCCGATCGGGCCGCGTCTGGCGCGCGACCTCGTCTACCCACGCTGAAAGATTCCGGTTTTGCATACAGCTGGGAGCCTAGCCCGGGCGAGAAGCCCCGCCAAGGGACAGTGCTGCTGTAGTATTGCAGCAAATCTGGACGATCTGGCAGATTGCAAGTGAATCGGCAGCCGGCCGGCGCGGCGTCTCCGCTCGGGCTCAGTTCGCGCGAGGCGAACGCAGGGACGTTCGGCTATGCTGGAGACGTGCAGCGTGTCGTCGACCTCCCTGATCGGGGCAGACTGATCGTCGCCACCGACTTTCAGGGCAATGTCGCGGACTTCGAGCGAATCGCCGAGGTCTTCGACCAGGCGGCGGCCGGCCCTGACGGCGCGGTGCTCGTCATTACGGGCGACCTGGTCCACGGGCCCGAGCTCGACGAGGGTGAATGGCCCGACTACCTGGGCTCATTCTACCGGGGCGACTCCGTGACCTTGTTGAAAAAGGCGAGGAGCCTCGCGGAACGGCACCCCGGCAGGGTTCATTACCTGCTTGGCAACCACGAGCACGCGCACGTGGGGGGTCCGGTGGTGGCGAAGTTCTTTCCGGACGAGGCGCAGCGGCTCGAGGAGCTGCTCGGTCCGGAGGACACGCTGGCGATGCGGAGCTGGTTCCGCGGGTGGCCGTTCGTCGCGGTCGCACGCGCTGCCCGGCTGGTCATGCTCCACGCCGCGCCGCACGCGCGCATCCAGAGCCGGGAGGACCTGGAGCGGCTCCCGCTCGACGGGTTCCTCGACATACCGCTCTCGGAGATGAGCCTGCAGGGAACGCTCGGCGCGCTGCTCTGGGCGCGGAGCACCTCGAGCGAGCGCGCCCATGCCTTTCTGCGCGCGCTCGACCGGGACGCTCGCGTGGCGGTCTACGGGCACGACGTCGCGCGCACGGGGTACGCCATCGAGCGCGAGCCGATGCTCTGCCTCTCGACGAGCTTCGGCTGCTACGACGGCGACAAGCTCTACCTGGAGTGGGATCTCGCCGAGCCCGCGGAGAGCGCGACCGACGTCGCGTGGCGCGGGCTCCGGTCGCTGTACCCCGAAGCGCCGCGCGTCCACAGCGACCCCTGAGCGCCCGCGGCGAGGACCTCGCCGCGGGCGCCGCGACGAAGAAGGCGAGATCCCACCGGTCGGCGTCGGAGAGGAAGGAGAACGGGACCATGAGCCGCCGTCGGGGACGGCGCTAGCGGCCGAGCTCCTCGAGGAGGGCGGCCACGCCCGCGTCGATCTCGGTGTCGGTGAGGTAGGGCGCAGGGCCGACGCGGAGCACATCGCGGCGCGCGTCGACGAGGACGCGCCGGGCGCGGAGGCGCCGCACGACGTCGCCCGCCTGCGCCGCGCGCACGGCGACGAAGCCGCCGCGGCGCTCGGGCTCGCGCGGCGAGACGACGTCATCGCCGCGGCCCGCGGCGTCGAGGTGGCCGAGGATGCGCCCGGTCTGCCGGAGCGAGATCGCGCGCAGCCGCGGGACGGTGAGGCCGAAGCGATCCCAGTGCTCGAGCACGGCGGCAGCGCGGTAGAGCGCGGACGGGTCGAACGTGGAGCCCGCGAAGCGCGCGCCCCCCGGCGCGTACGCGACGCCGCCGCCGCTTCCCGCGAGCGAGTCGAAGTCGGCGAACCAGCCGGTGAAGACCGGGCGCAGCGCGCAGCCGCGCGGGACGCGCATCCAGCAGATCCCCTCGCCCATCGCCGCGTACTTGTAGCCGCCCGCGACGGCGAAGACGTGAGGCGCCGCGCCGCCCCACGCGATCGGGACGACGTTGAAGGCGTGGTAGGCGTCCACGAGCGGGACGGCGCCGATCTCGGCCGCGCGCGCGACGATCTCGTCGAGCCGCGGCACCACCGTGGCGCTCTCGAAGAGCACGGCCGAGATCGCGAGCATCGAGGTGCCCGGCTGGAGCGCGGCGAGCAGCCGCTCGGGGAGCGAGCCGCGCGGCTCGACGCTCACCCAGGCGACCTCGACGCCGTCCTCGCCGAGACGCGCGAGCTGGCGCCTGAGCGAGTGGAACTCGCCCTCGGTGGTGACGATCCGCCGCCGACCGCGCCGGGGGAGCGAGGTGATCAGCCGGTAGACGAGCTCGTGCGTGTTCTGGCCGAAGGCGATGTCGTCGCCGCGCGCGAAGCCCATCCGCTCCAGGATCGCCTCGCCGACCGCCGAGCGTCTCGGGAACACCGCATCGTCCCACTTGCCGTCGACGAGCCGCGCGGCGTCGTCGAAGCACGCGGCGAGCGCGTCGCGCGCCACGTCAGGCCAGGCCTGATGGGAGTGCCCCGTGAGCAGGATGCGCGGCGCCGCGTCCTCGGCCGGCGCGAGGAAGCGCGAGTATGCGGCACGGAACGCGTCGAGGTCGAACGAGAAGCCCGGTTCCACGTCTCCTTGCATTCCAGCTCTTCGGTGCGGTCCCCGCGCGACGGACGCGCAGGGCGGCAGGGCTCCGCGCGCGCTCCCGCTTAACCCACTTCGGCGTTCACTTCCACCCGCTCGATCCGTGTCATTCCGCGCGCAGGTGGCGCGGATTGCGTCCTCGGCGCGAGCGCGGCGCGACCGGAGCGCTGTCGCGTCCGCCGACGGCCCAGGCGGCCGGACGCGAGGGGATCCGAGCCTGCCCACGCATCGAGCGACGACCGCGCCGGCACGTCGGCCTTGTCCACGACGTGGTCCCCGGGCCAGGCAGCGGAAAGTGCGGCGAGGGCGCGCCCTCGGCAGGTCCGATCATCGTAGGGGGAAGTGGCTCTGTCGGAGCCCGGTGGAGCGGCACGCGCTCCGGATCGAGGTGGGAGGTTCCATGACGCGCGAGGATTGCGGCGGCGTGGGAGGGGGGCCGGCGCGCCGTCGCGCTAGACTGCGCCATCTGTCGATGCGACCGCGCGCGGAATACCTCGAAGGGCTCGTCGATCTCACGTCCCACGACGACCCGAACGTCCGGCGCGGGCTCTTCCGTCAGTCGATCGCCTCGCTCGCCCTCGTCGACGCGCTCGATGGCTCGACCCCGCTCGACGCCCTCAGCCCGGATGGCCTGCTCCGGAGCGTCCAGACCGCCATGGCCGACGGCCTGCTCGACGATCTGAGCTGGCTCGCGCCGGCCGCGGCGAGCGTGGCGCTCTACGAGATCGCCGGAGCGCTCCCGCTCGGGCCCGAGCGGCGCGAGCTCGGCCGGCGCGTGCTCAACCAGCTCTATGCCGGCAACGCGGCGACGTTCGTCGCCCTCGCCACGCGCATGGCCGCCGGCTCGGCCCGGGGCCTCTCCGGGGCGGGGATCCGCGCGCGCGTGATGCTCTCGCTCTGGCTCCCGGCGGGCACCGACATCCCGGTCGATCCGCTCGCGCTCCTGCTCGCCTCGCGGCGCGAGCTGTCGCGCGACTGGATCGCGGCGCCCTCGACCGGCTCTCTCCCGGAGCGGCGCCTCGCCGCGCGCCTCCTCGAGCGCGCCGCCCGCGACGCGACCCGCCGGGCCATGCAGGGCGACGACCTCCCGCTCCGGCTGTTCCGCAACGTGAGCGACGGGCGCCGGCGCGATCTCGACCGCAGCGCCGACGGGATCGCGCTCGCCTGGCAGACGCTCCTCGCCGATCGCGAGCCGCTCGTGTGGCGCCACATCGCCGCGGCGCGAGGCCTCCTCGCGGGGGCGCTGCCCGACTTCGCCGAGGAGGTGCGCGCCCTGCTCGTCCAGGATCTCTCCCCCACCGAGTGGCGGCGCGGCGCCGCGTCGCTCGCCGCGAGCCTCGCCGTCGATCCGGACGGCGCGCTCCGCCGCGCCGTCGAGCTCCTCCGGGGGCCGCTGCTCGCGCAGGACCCAGGCATCGCCACGGCGATGGTGTGGGGGCTCCCCGTCGCGGCCGACGCGGAGCCCGAGGCGGCCGACGCGCTGCTCGACGAGATCGCGCGCGCGGCCCCGATGGCGACGGCCGAGGCGATCGTCGAGCTCCGGCGCGACCTGCGCGGCGTGATGAGCCGGGGCGAGCCGTTCGGCGCCCGCGCGGCGGCGCGGTGCGCCCGCGCGCTGGAGGACGCGCTCGAGGCGCCGCCCAGCGCGCATGTCCGCGACGACGGCCTCGCGGCGCTCGCGCGCGTCGTCCACCGCGACCTCTCGATGGACGGCGCCGGGGTCGCGCTGCTGCGCGGCGCGCTCGACGGCGCCGTCGCGGCGTTCGTCGAGACGGGGCCGCGCGAGGCGCACGGCCGCGCGCTCGAGGCGTACGCCATGGCGGCCGAGGTCGTGGGCGCGCTCGAGGAGATCGAGCTCTGCGATCTCGACGACGCGCAGAGCACCGCAGCGCGCAGGGCGGCGGTGGGGCTCGTGCGCGAGCTCGACGCCGAGCTGCTCGGCTCCGGTCTGCTGAAGGGCCTCTTGCTGCTGAACCGCCGGCCGAGCGAGGACTCGACCGGCGTCGCCTCCCTGGACGACCTCGATGAGCGGCTCGCGCGGTGGCTGCTCCGCGCCGAGGGGTCCGCCGCGCGGACGAGCGCCTCGCCGCCGCTGCACGTGACCGTGCACCAGCGCAACCTCCGCGCGCTCATCCACCTGATCGACGGCGAGAACACCGACTTCGGCGGCGAGCCGGAGCTCAAGGCGCGCGTGCTCGCCCGCTGGACGGGCGCCATCGGCGTGCTGCTCGACCGGCTGCGCGCCGACCGCGGCTCCTCGCTCCGCCGCGCCATCGCCGCGTCCGTCGCCCGCGGCCTCGACGCGCTCGTGCGGGAGGGGGCGGCCGACGCGGCCGACATCTTCCTGCACGCCGCGATGCGCGGCGGCGACGCCGACGACCTCGACGTGCTCGGCCAGGCGAGCATGCACCCGGACGTCGCCCAGCTGCTGCGCGCGTACGCGCGGTTCGCGCGCGGCGGGCGCGAGGGCGGCGCGCGCGCGCGGGACGACGACGCGGCGGTGTCGCTCCGGTCGACGCGGAAGGGGGCGCTGGACGCGGAGCTCGCCGAGGCCGAGCGCGCGCGCGCGGCGCTCGAGCGCATCGCCGCCCTCGACGCGCTCGTCACGGCGCTGCCGGCGGGCGCGTCGCAGCGCACGGAGATCGTGCGCGGCGCGCTCGCCCGCCTCGCGCGCGCGCTCGGCGTGGTGAACACGGCCCGCGCGCTCAGCGCGCTGACCGCCGCGGGCGACGGCGACGCGGACGCCTCGCCGCTGAGCGCCCTGGAGGACGCCCTGACGCGGCTCGCGCAGCTGACCGCCGGCGCCCGCCGGCGCTGCGGGGATCACCCGCCCTCCGCGCCCTCTGGCGCGACGGAGCCGCTGCGCCTCGCCATCGAGGTCGCGCTGCAGGAGGAAGAAGAGGACGTGGAGCCGAGCGTCGCCGCGCCCGTCGAGGCGCTCGTCTCGGCCGCGCGCGCGAGCATCCCGGGCGCGCTTGCCGACGTGGTCGCCCTCGTCGTGCCGCGCGTCATGCTGCTCCCGGTCCGGCGGCCGAGCGCGCCCGGTGGAGTCGCCCTGCCCGAGCAGCCGCTGCCCGCGTGGCTGCCGAGCCGCCGCACGCTCGGTGGCTTCTACGTGCACCGCCAGCTCGGCGGCGGCTCGCTGGGCACGGTGTTCGTCGTCACCCGGACCGAGGAGCGGCACGATCCGTCGGCCGAGCGCTTCGCGCTCAAGGTGCCGGAGTACGATCACACGGCGGCCCGGAGCGTCTCGGAGGCCGACTTCCTCCGCCTGTTCCGGGAGGAGGCGGGCGCGCTCCTCTCGTTGCCCGATCACCCGAACATCGCCCGCTTCGTCACGTTCGACGCCGGCGCCCGCCCCAAGCCGATCCTCGTGATGGAGCTCATCGAGGGCATCCGCTGCGACAAGCTGCTCGACGCTCGAGGCCTCACCTCGCGCAGCGCGGTGGCGCTGCTCGACGGCATCCTCGCCGGGCTGGAGGCCATGCACGCGGTCGGCGTCGGGCACCTCGACATCAAGCCGACCAACGTGATCCTGCGCGGGGGACGGGAGCCCGTGCTCGTCGACTTCGGCCTGGCCGGTCGCCACATCCGCCCCGGCTGCGCCACCGGCTGCTACGGCGCCCCGGAGATCTGGGGCGTCGTTCCGCCTGGCGTCACCGCGACCCCGCTCACGGCCGACATCTACAGCTTCGGCTGCCTCGCCTACGAGATCCTCACCGGCAAGACGCTGTTCGACGCGCCCACCGAGGTCGCGCTCATCACGGCGCACATCACGCACGACGGGCTCCCCGCGCCGGTCAAGCGCCTCGCCGACGATCCGAGGACCGCGGACATCGCGGCGTTCATGTACGCATGTCTACGACATAACCCGCAGGACCGCGCGACGACGTCTTCCCTGCGCGAGATGCTGCTCCGTATTACCGGTCAGCTCGCCGATCTGAGGTGGCCGCTCGACGACGGGCGGGCCTCAAGGCACGGCGCCGGTGGACCCCGGAAAAGTTATACAGGAAATTCCTGATGCGTTTTTCCTTTCAATCCTGTGGGCGCAAGGAGGGACTTAGGCAGTAGGCTCTCTCTTGGCGGCGCGTTCGGGGGGGCCGCGTGTATTAGGCCGCCATGGCCCCCGGGTCAGCGCTGCTCGATTCCCATCGACGTTCCGGCGCATCCCGGCGGCCAACCTATCTCGATCGCGGCCGAACGCTGGAGTCGGGCCGCGCAATGCTCTAAGGCGGCGTCGTTGATCCCCGCGCTGGAACCGCCTCGCGATGAAGCCCAGCTCCGATGCCGGGCGTCCGCGCTCGCCGGCCTGACGCTCGCCGATCTCGCGCGCGCGCTCGGACGCGCGGTGCCGCGAGGCGGCGTGCGCACGAAGGGAGCCGCCGGCGCGCTCGTCGAACGCGCGCTTGGCGCGACGGCTGGTTCGACGTCGAGGCCCGATTTTCCGCACCTCGGCATCGAGCTCAAGACGATCCCCGTCGACGGGGCCGGGGCGCCGCAGGAGTCGACGTTCGTGTGTTCGATCTCGCTCTCGGACGCCGATCGTGCGGAGTGGGAGACGTCGCGCGCTCGCGCGAAGCTCGCCCACGTGCTCTGGGTCCCGATCGTCGCCGCTCCCGGCCAGCCGAGCGAGGAACGGCGGCTGGGCGCCCCGCGACTCTGGCGCCCGACCGAGGCGCAGGAGCGCGTCCTGCGCGCCGATTTCGAGGATCTCATGGGGCTCATCGGCATCGGCGCCATCGAGGCGCTCACCGCGCACGCGGGCCGCTGGCTCCAGGTGCGACCGAAGGCCGCGAGCGGGCGCTCGCGGACGCTCGCCTTCGGGCGCGACGGCGAGATGATCGCGGCGCTGCCGCGCGGCTTCTACCTGCGCCCCGGCTTCACCGGCGCCATCCTGCGCGATCCGGCTGCGATGCCGGCGTGATCGGGGCGCGGACGCGCGTCACTTGCAGGGGACGACCTTCTTGGTGCCGTCCGGCATCGTCGCGGTGCACGTCTCCATCGAGAGATCGCTGTTCACGGTCGAGACGGGGCGCGCCGGCTCCGGGTCGCTGGCGGGCGACGGGCCTGTCGTCCCCGTCGTGCGCGGGCGCCCCCGCCCGCCCGTGCTCCCGCGCTGCGGCTTGCCCGCTCCAGCGCTCGGCGCCGCTGTGCCTGCTGCGGACGGCTCGGCCCCGCCATCCGCCGCCGGCCCGGTCGCGCTGACGGCCGCGTCCGCGGCGCCCGCGTCCGCTGCGCCCGCGTCGCCCGCGCTCGCGCCCGCGTCGGCGGCCCCGGGGTCGTCCGCGGGGACGACCTTCGGGAGGATGATGGCCGTATCGGACGCCTGCTGCTGCGGCGGCGGCGCCAGATCGACGGGAGCCGCAGTGTCGCCCGGCGGAGATGCGCCCGCCGGCGAGCCCGCGTCGCCCGTTCCCATGGCGAACCGGCTCTGGAACTGGAGCGCCCCCCACGCGCCCACCGCGACGGCGACGGCCCCGACCGCCACATAGAGCAGCGTGCGCCCACGGCGCGGGGCCTCGTCCTCCGCCGGCGGCGCAGAGCCGACGGTGCGCGCCCCCTTGTCGCTCACCGACGGGCCGCCGCTGCTCGCGCGCGACGCGCGCGACGTGGTCCGCGACATGGCCGCGCGCGAGGCCGGCGGCGGCAGGTCGAGCTCGGCGGCGTGAAGCCGGAGGATCCCCGCGATGGTCGTGCGCGTGCCCGGCGCGGCGAACGGCGCGAGCGCCTGCACGAACTCCGAGATCGACTGGTAGCGATCTTCCGGCTCGCGCGCGATCGCCTTCTCGATCACCTCGACGAGGCCCTCCGGCACCTCGGGGCGGAGATCCTCGAGCGACTCGGGCGGCGACGTGTAGATCTTCGCGCACAGCTCCGGGAAGCTGTCGGCCACGTACGGCGGCCTGCCGCCGATGATCTCGAAGAGGCACACGCCGAGCGCATAGATGTCGGTGCGGGGATCAACGCTCTTCGACGAGCGCATCTGCTCGGGCGACATGTACAGCGCCGATCCAAGGATCGTGGTCGTCTGCGTGAGGGAGACGTTGCCCGTGTCGCCGGTGAGGATCTTCGAGACGCCGAAGTCGAGCACCTTGATGAGCGGTGCGCCGTCGGGGCGCCTCGTCAGGAACAGGTTCGCCGGCTTCAGATCGCGGTGGACGATGCCGAGCGCGTGCGCCTCCGCGAGCGCCTCGCACGCCTGGGCGATGTGATCGATGCACTCGCCGATCGCGAGCGTGCCCGTCTCGGCCGCGTGGGCCGCGAGGTCCTCGCCGTCGAGGAGCTCCATCACCATGTACGGCTCGCCGCTATCGAGCGCGGCGACGTCGAGCACGCGCACGACGTGGGGCGTCTGCAGCTTGGCGACGGTGCGCGCCTCGCGCATGAACCGCTCCGCCGCCTCGGTGTACGACATGAACTCCGGGAGCAGGAACTTGATGGCGACGCGCGTATCGAGGTCGAGGTGCAGCGCCTCGACAACGAGGCCCATGCCCCCGCGGCCGATCGTGCGCTCTACACGGTATTTGCGCGCAATGACGGTGCCGGGCGCGATCGTGTAGACGTTGTCAGCCTTGGGTTCCCCCGCGCCGAGCGGAAACGCAGCCGTCTCCGGACCGACGGAGTCCACTCCTTCGGTCGAGTCCGGCTCACCAGAGGAGCGCGCCATCGAGCTAAGGTATACACGTCGCGCTTCTCCGAAGCGATTCCCCTCACGCCGCAGGAATGCAAAGTGTTGCGAAAAAATGCCTCCAAGGTGGGATGAGCGTGCGGAGGAGGTGGAAGCGAGCGCGGCTCAGGGCCTGCCTGCGCTCGTGACGCACCGCGAGCACAGCGCTCCGCGCGGCTGCAGGCGCGGACGTCCCCTGCCGCCCGTCCGGCTCGACATCGGCCCGCGCTCGCGCGATGCCGGTTGACAGCGAGCTCAGCGGGTGCGCGCTGGCGGGGTCCGGGAGCGGCGCATGTTGGCCGTCGAGGAGGTCCGGTGCGGCCCCTCGGTGCCGTGCGCCGGGGTCTGCCGCGTCGCCTTGAGGTTGCCGAGATCGGCCTCGATCTCGATGCCGAGCGCGCGGCAGCGCCGGATGAGCCGCTCCAGATCGACCCCCGCCTCGATCAGCAAGCCCGAGGGGGGCGACGGATCGACGAACATCTCGGCCGCCGGCCTCCGCGTACGGAGCAGCTCGCGGATCTCGGGATCCTCGATCCAGAGGAAGCCGGAGGCGCCAACGAAGCTCGCCTTGCCGATGACGACGCTCGCCTGGATGAGCATGCGCGAGATGGTGTCCGGCAGCGGCGCGACCGCCTCGATGCGCACGCGCAAGGCGTCGCTGTCGAGCCCCACCGACAGCGCGCGCGCGATCGAGGGCGGAGTGAGCAGGAGATCGACCTGATCGCCGACGCGGCCGATCTCGGCGAACGCCGAGAGCCCGAGCACGGCCGAGACCTTGGCGCTGGCGCCGACGCGCAGCGCATGCGCCTCCACGAACTTGCTCTTGCCGTTGTCCGAGCTCGGCGCGGAGCCCGCGAGCAGCGCCCGACCGCGCGGCGTCAGCCGGAGCGCCAGATCCGCGCTGGCCACGTCCTCGGCCCCGCCGAGATCGATGATCCCGAGCGCCGGCAGCGACTCCAGCGCGATCCGCCGCGTGATGTCGGGGACCTCCGGCGCCTCGACCGAGGCGCGCTCGGCCCAGCGACGGACCAGCCGCTCGACCCCGGCGATCCGCTCGTCGGCCGCCAGGTAGCCCTGCAACGACTGCCACGGCACCCAGCGGCCCTCCCCGAGGTCGTGCAGCGCGTCGAGCACCATCTCGCGGAGCGCGCCGATCGGGCTCGCGTCGCGGTTGTCGGACGCGACCCGGAGCACCTCCCGCTCGGCTCGCGCTTCGTCCCACGCGCCGCCGCGGCGCCACGTCGTGAACAGGAGCGGCGTCAGCTCCTGCACCTGGAGCGAGCCGGGGGGCGTGGCTGGCGACGCGGCCGAAGCGTCCCAGAGCCCGACCGCGCGCGACAGCGCGGCGACGAGCGCGACGCCATCGACGTCACGCCCGAAGCGCTGCGCCAGCCGGACGAGCAGCGACCGCGGCGTCCCGACGCCGGGGCGCACGTCGCTCCCCGGCTCGCGCACGCAGTACGCGAGCGCCAGCGCGAGCATCCCCGGATCCGAGGCGAAGCGGGCGCGCCGCGGGGCGTGGTCCTCCTCGAGGACGAACGACCGGATCTGCTCCCGCCGCTTCTCGCGCATCCGGCGGCGATCCGCGCCCACGATGGCGGCCACCTCGGTCGGCACGACGTGGCGGTTCGGGTGGATCGGGATGAGGAAGGCGCGGCGCTCGAGCGCGAAGCCCGCGCCACGGCGGCTCGCGGTCACGCCGCTCGCGCTGCGAAGGCGCATCGGCTCCCGCTCCAGATCGAGGAGCTCCTGCGTGTCGACCTCGCCGCCGACCGACTCGATGGCCTCGAGCAGACGGCGCTCGACCGGCGCGAGGCGATCGATTTCCTCGCGGAGCCGGTCCGGATCGCTCAGCGACTCCCACGCGTTCTCGAGCGACAGGGCGATGGGCGGCGTGGCAGGGCGGCCGAGATAGTGCGTCGCGATCGCGCTCATCGTCTCGAACGGTGCCTGCGCGAGCAGTGCCCGGATCGCCCGGGGGTCCTCGCTCTCCCAGCTCTTCAGCTGGACGAGGAACGCAGCCGGAAGCACGAGCTCGATGCCCTCGTCGGTCTTGCGCGCGTAAACCACGCCGCGCGCGATGAGCGGCTCGAGCCCGGCCGGGAGCGAGGGGACGACGAGCACGCCGCCCGTCTCCGCAATACGGTGGAGCAGCTCGCGGCTGGCGGTCGGGAGCCGCGACGGATCGCGCACGTCGGGGAGGCCGACCAGAGCCCGCGCCGCCTGAGAAGGCGCGTCGATGCGCTTCGCGGCGTCGATGCGGATCCCCATGCGGGTGATGAGGCCCTTGAGCTCCGACTCCGGGAGGGCGCGGAGGATCGCGTCGAGCCGCCTCGGCGACTCGTCGAGCTCAGCATCGCCACTGCTCGCCATGCCTCCCGATTCGCGTGTCACCCGACCTAGCTCCTCATCTGCAGGATGCCCCCGCCCCGACTGTCGTCCGTTGGTCGTGGTCATGCGCTCGACCTATCTCCCGGATATCCGATGACCCACATTAACCAGCGGAATAGCCAGCCTCCTAACGTACACCAGGATGCTCGTCCAGCTTCAAGAAATCGAGCACTTTCCTACTCCGTTCACAATTTTCTCCGTTCACAATTTCGGTCACAGGCAGCGCGCATCGCCGGTTTCGCCGGCTTCGCCGGTCTCCCTGATTCCCGATCCCGATCGCCGCGTCGCGCTTCACCTGAGGCGTCCTGAGGCGTCTCGAGATCTCGTCGGTCTCGCGTCGTGTCGTACGGCGCAGCCGCAATCGCACGCCCTCGTACGCGCGCATGCGTCGGCGCGTTCGCGGTGCCGCGCTGCGCGACGCGCGCCATGACGCGTTATTACGTTACGCTCGAAGTCCCCGCATCATTCCGCGTCGGCGCGCCTGGCCCCCACCGCGGGGCTTCCGTCGCGGGCCGCGCGCTCCCGACGCCGCGGTGTCGCGCGAACGTCTCGTCGCCGGGGGAGCTGAGGGGATCGCTGGATCGCTCACGAGGAACGCTCTGCGACGAGCCGCGCTTGCCTTCCCGTAGGCTCGCGTGGGAACGTCGCGCACCTCCTTGATTTCCCGCCCCTGTCTGACGTGCATCCTGCTGTGCTCCACGCCGCACGCCCGGAGCGACGCGTCCTCCCCGCGCACACGCCCGCAGCTGGACGCCATCAGGCAACTCCTGAGTGACCCGACTCCTTTTGCGCCCATGGGGTCGCGTGGAGATCCATCTTGATCCTGCGCGACCCGGTCCACGGCCTGATCGAGTTCGAGAGCGGCGAGGCGGCCATCGTTCCGCGCCTGCTCGGCACCCGCGAGGTGCAGCGGCTGCGGCGCATCCGTCAGCTCGGGTTGACGTCACTGGCGTTCCCGGGCGCCGAGCACACCCGCTTCGCGCACGCGCTCGGGGCCGCCCACGTGATGCGCCTCCTCATTGCGAGGCTGCGCCAGATCGACCGCGACCTTCCATTCTGGCAGAGAGTGACCAGCGACCGCGCGCGTGACGCGATCGCCGCAGCGTTCCTGCACGATCTCGGCCATGGCCCACTGTCCCACCTCTTCGAGGAAGCCATGCCGGGCGCGCTCCACCATGAGCGCTGGACCGAGCGCATCCTGCTCGACCCGGCCTCGGACGTGCACCAGGTGCTCGTTCGCCAGGATCCCTACCTGCCGCAGCGGGTCGCCGACCTCATCGGCGGACGACACGAGCTGCCGTATCTCGCCAAAGCGGTGAGCGGGACCTTCGACGTCGATCGCTGCGACTACCTGCTGCGCGACGCACACGCGACAGGCGTCAGGTACGGCGAGTACGACCTGCCGTGGCTGCTGCGCAGCCTCAGGTTCAGCGACGTCCAGGTGGAGATGCCCGGCGGCGGCGCCGCGTCTGCCCCTCCCGCTCCCGCGCTCGCCATCGACGGAACGAAGGGGATGAGCGCGATCGAGTCGTTCCTGCTCGCCCGCTTCTTCATGTTCCAGCAGGTCTATTTCCACAAGACAACGCGGAGCGCAGAGTGGATGATCGGCGCCATCCTCCGGCGCGCCGTCGCCCGCCTCGCCGCCGGCGATCGGATCCCCGAGGTCCCCGCCGCCGTCGAGGCGATGGCCGTCGGCGAGATGCCCACCCTGGAGCAGTACCTGGAGCTCGACGATCAGGTCCTGCTCGGGGCCATCCACGCCTGGGAGGCGGCGTCCGATCCCGTGCTGTCCGATCTCGCCCGCCGCCTGCGCGTGCGTTCGCTCTTCAAGTCGGTCGAGCTGTTCCCCGAGCCCGGCGAGACGCCGGCCGGGTGCGATGCGCGGCGCACGGCGGCGCTGGAGGCCGTGCGCGAGATCGCGCAGGGCGCCGGGCTCGACCCGGAGGTGTACGTCGGCGTCGACATCGCCGAGGACACGCCCTACGCCGAGGACGAGTCGCTCCTGGTCGTTTACCCCAGAGGACGCCCGCGACGCCCCGCCGAGGTGTCCTTCTTGCTGGATCGGCTGCGCAACGAGACCATGACGCGCACCCGGATCCTCTTCGCGCCCGAGCTGCGGGACGCGGTGCGGGAGGCGCTGATACGCTGATGATCACCACGAACAAGCCAGCACGGGGATCGTTCGAGCCCGCGCGCGGACGTCGCGCCGCCGCCAGGGCGCTCGCCGGCGCCGCAGCGCTCGCGACGGTCGCGGTGGCGTCCACGGCGCGCGCGGACGGCGACGGCGCGTACGGCCGCCTGGACGGAGATCTCGCTCTGCGCGCGGGCGCGGGCGCCTCGCTCGCGAACGGGGGTCCGGCGCTCTGCGCGCATGGCGCCGCGGCCTACCTCTCGACCGCCGGGCTGTATGCGCACTACACCGACGCGATCGGCGCGCAGGGAGCGACCGTCGCGCGCTCGATCGCGGGCGGCGTCTTCATCCAGCCGCTCTTCCTCGGCCGGTACGCGAGCAACCTCGAGCTCGGCACGCCGTGGCTCGACCTGTTCATCGATTCCGTCGCGCTCGGCGTGGGCTCGTTCTGGGAGGCTTCGCCGGGAGCCGGGCTCGCGCCGGAGCCCGGGGTCGAGCTCTCGCTGTCGCTCGACGTGCCGCTCCTGGGCCACGCCACGGGCCCGTTCCTCGGCGTGCGGGGCGCGCTCCGCTGGCGCGGCTCGGAGCTCGCAGGGGACGTGAGCCCGCGCGACGAGCAGCGGGCGCTCGTGTCGGTCACGCTGAGCTGGCACCACGTCGTCTGGGCGCACATCGTCGACGCTGGCGACCGCGCCCCCGCCCAGGTGGCGGCGAGGCGCAGCGAGGCCGGCGCGAGGAGCCGTTGAGCGGCGCGCTCGACGGGCTGCGCGCGGCGCTGGTGTCCGCGTTCCGCGCCGGGCTCGTGGAGCTCGATCCCGCGGGGCTCGTCGAGCGCGCGCTCGACGCCGAGGCAGGAGCACGCCGCGGCCGCGTGCTCGCGATCGCGGCGGGCAAGGCGGCGCTCGGGATGACCCGGGGCGCGCTCCGCAGCTGGGGCGACCGGATCACCGGCGGGCTCGCCGTCACCGTCGCGGACGCCGCGACCTCCGCGCGCGATCGGCAGAAGACGCCGGCCGATCCCGAGGAGGCCGCGCTGCGCCCGCTCCGCGTGATGCGCGCGGCGCACCCGATCCCCGACGCGCGCAGCGTGGAGGCGGCCGAGGCAGCGCTCGCCGCGGTGGCCGCGCTCGGCCCCGACGATCTCCTGCTCGCCCTCATCTCCGGCGGCGCCTCGGCGCTCCTCGCGGCGCCGCCTGCGGGCGTGTCCCTCGCGGACAAGCAAGCCATCGTGGCGGCGCTCCTGGAAGGAGGCGCCCCGATCCAGGAGGTCAACCTCGTTCGCCGCCATCTCTCGCGGATCAAAGGCGGGCGGCTCGCGGCGACGGCGGCTCCGGCGCGCGTCCTGACGCTGATCATGAGCGATGTCGTGGGCGGGCTCCCGCACGACATCAGCTCGGGCCCCACCGTCCCGGACCCGACGCACGTCGACGACGCGCGAGCCGCGCTCCATCGCCGGGCCCCTCAGCTCGCGCGGCTCGCGCCCGCGTTGAGCGAGTCGCTGAAGCCAGCGGACGCGCGTCGCCTGGAGGCGCGCCTGCTCGCCGATCCGGACAAGCTCGCCGAGCGCGTGGCGGCCGCTCTCGCCGACAGGGCAGGGCTGCGCGCGGTCGCCGCCCCCGCCGAGGATGGCGACGCGCGCGCGATCGTGGCGCGTCGCCTCGCGCTCGCCCGCACCCTCGCCCCGGGTGACGCGGTCGTGATCCCGTGCGAACCGACGCTGGCGCTGCCCGCCCAGCGCGGCGCCGGCGGCCGCGCGGGGTGGATCGCGCTCGCCGCCATGCGCGACTTGCCGCCGGACGTCGCGCTCCTCTGCGCGGCCTCCGACGGCGTCGACGGCAGCTCCGGCGCGGCGGGCGCGGTGGTCGCCCGCGCGGCGGCCGCCGCGATGGCCGACCGGGGGATCGAGGCCGCGCTCGCGGGCTTCGACGACGCCGCCGCGCACCGCGCCCTCGGCACGCGCGTCGAGACCGGGCCGACAGGCCACAACCTCACGGACCTGCACATCGTCGCGCGGGACGTCACGCTCGGCGCGCGCGCGCGCTGATCTTGCAGCGCGCTGCCCCGCGGCGCGCGCGCCGCTCACCGCGCTGCCCGGCGCGGCCTCACTGCGGTTCGGCGACGGCCCCGGTCGTGTCGCCCATCGCCTCGCGCACGGCGAGGGCCAGCGCGCAGCTGTTCGCCTGCCGCTGTCGCGCCTCGAGCGCGCTCCCCTCGACGGACGGCGTTCCGCCGATGAGATGGCCGCTCGCCTCGCGGCGCACCCGCAGGATGGGCTTGCCGTCCGACAGCCGCCACACCCCGACCCGCGCCATGTGCGGCACCCCGAGCAACGCCTCGGTGCTCGTCGCGCCCTCGGCCGGCTCGTCGAGGACGAGGAGGTAGTACTGCGCCCGCGTCAGGAGCTCCGCCGCGAGCGGCACGTCGTCGCGCATCGTGTCCTCGAAGCTCGACTCCAGGAGCCGCAGCCGCAGCTCGTTCGAGGCGTCCTGCGCGTCGCGCACCCACTCGTCGGAGAGGACATGCATCGTCCGGTAGGCGACGCGCAGGTTGAACGGCTGCGCGGGGCGCGAGCAGCGCTCGGCCTCGTTGCAGTACTCGCCCGCAGCGCAATCCCGCGTGCGCTTGCACTCCGCGCCCGCCAGCGGGTTCGGGTTCGGGACCCGCAGGAGGCACGCGGTGAACGCGTCGCGGAGCGACTGCTGCGCGTTCTTGCGGATGGCGTCGACGCTCGTCGCCTCGTCCACCCGAAGGCGCAGGTAAATGCCCGCAAGCTCACGGAAATTCCACGCCTTGAGCGCCTCCCGATCCACGAGCTCGGCCCCCGCGCTGCGCGACAGATCGAGGGTCCAGCCCTCCACGCGCTCGCGCATCGGGAACCAGCGCGGGCCGAGCTCGACGGCGACGGCGCGCTGGCGCGCCATCAGCTTCTGGCGCGCGCTCTCGATCTGCCCCTGGGACCATTTCCAGTGGAGGATCGCCGAGACTGCGAGGACGAGAGCCGTGTAACCCCAGAACTTCGCCGGGGGCCAGCGCATCTTCGAGCGCGCTTCCCGCGCCTTGTAGACCGAAGGCAAGCCGCGTTCGCGGGGCGGCTGTTCAGAGGACATAGGAGAGGCTCCACGCAGGAGGCACCGACCCGATCACGCGCGCAGAACAGCCTCCTCCACACGAGCTGCGCGGAGGGGAAGGCTGCGCCGATCGCGCCGCTGGCGCCACCACGTCCGAGGGTGACCGGGGCCGCCGGGCATCGCCCAGCGCGCCCCTTTCTTCTCTGCTTGATAGGTCAAGAAGCGAGGATCACTGCGACTTCGGGAGCTTGCCGACCATGAAGCTGACGTTCGGGTAACCGGCGAACGCCGCGGTCTGGAACACGCTCTTCACGACCAGCGCGGGAACGTTCTGATCGACCTGGAGGATGCACACGCCCGGGAACGGCTTGTTCGGCTGCACCTGCTTCCACAGCTCGCGCTTGTTCTTGAGCAGGTTGAAGAGCTCGTCGATCTTCTGGAGACGCCCGAGCTCCTCGATCGCGCGGGTCGACCCGGCAAGGGCGCCGTCGACGAGGATCTGGTTGCCGTTCACCGCGACCATCGGCGCGTCGATGATGTCATCGACGTTCTCCGCCTTCGGGAGCTTGACGTTCTTGTCGACGGCGATCTCACCCGACGCCGAGAAGGACATCAGGAGGAAGATCACGGTCACGATGAGGAAGTCGATGAAGCTCACGAGGTTGAGCCCCGCGTTCGGGTTGCGTCCGCCGTGCCCGGACACCTTGTTCCACACGAACCGGAGCGGCACCCCCTTCATCAGCCGGCGGCCCGGCTGATGGATCACGTGGGCGTGGGGGTTCTTGTGGTGCTTCGGATTGAACCTATCCATGTGCGCGCTCCTGCCTCAGCGGACCGAGAACGTCATGTTGAACACGGGGACCTGCTTGTTCCCGTCCGGCAGCCTCATCTCGCGCTTCGGCGAGTAGAGCGCGTCGAGCACCGCGACGATCTCCTTGAAGGGCGTGCGGTTGTCGGTATGGAGGATGGCCTGGTCGACCTTCTTGTCGCTCGGATCCCGGTGGCCGCCGTGCGTCTTCCACTCCTCCTCGATCCGCTTCGCCAGCTCCGGGTAGCGGATGATCTTCGAGGACGCGTCGCCGAGCTCGACGGGCGACTTGTTGACCTTGACCTCGTTGACCACCGTCGCGCCCTGCTTCCACACGAGCCCGAACTCGCTCTCGCCGATGTGCAGGTTCAGCACCTTCTCCGGCGTCTGCGGGGTGAGCTCCTTGTTGGGATCCGGCGGACCGGGGACCTGGGCGTCCGCGTTCATGCGCGAGTTGGTGACCCAGACCGCCGTGATCAACAGGAATGCAATCGTGACCATCAGCAGATCGATGAACGGGATCATGTTGATGTCCGAGTTCGTCGCCCGCTTTTTGCCGCCGCCGTCGCCGACGTCTACGCCGCCCATATTGCCTTCCCAACGTGAGCCTGGGCTCACCTATCCAAGTTGTTGCGGGAACGCCCTGCCCGCAGCTCGCGGAGGGCCACCATGCTGGGTCTGACTTCGTCGCGCTGCTGAAGTTCCCGGGGCCCCGGCGGCGCAAGCCGTCCGGGGCTTCGAGGCACGGGAGCGGGCCCAGGTGGAAGCGCGCGGGAGGCGCTCGACGACCCGGGCCCGCCGAGGACCATCAGGCAGCCGCCTGACCGACTGCAGCGACATTCACCTTCTGACGGTTCGAGACGACGAGGTTGAGGATCTGCACCGATGCCTCGTTGATGTCGTCCTCGATGTGCTGCGTCTTGCCGTTCAGCACGGCGAAGCCGATGAGGCCGATGATCGCCACGCCGAGGCCGAAGGCGGTGCAGTTCATGGCCTCGGAGATCCCGAGGGCGAGCACGCGAGCCTTCTGGCTCGGATCGACCGACTCGCCGCCGACGGAGCCGAAGGACTTGATGAGACCCGTCACGGTCCCGAGCAGACCGGAGAGCATCGCGAGGTTCGCGAGCAGCGCGAGGTACGAGGTGCGCGCCGAGATCTTCGGCAGCTCACGGAGAGCCGCCTCGTCCATCGCCGCCTGGACTTCCTCATCAGGGCGGTTCACCTTGACAAGGCCGGCCTGGACGATCCGGGCGAGCGGGGCGTTCGCCGCGGAACACATTTTCACAGCCTTGGCGACATCACCCGCCAGGATGCATTTCTGCATGGTGGCGAGGAAGACATCCTTGTTGATGGACGAGCCGAACAGGTAGAGGGCGCGCTCAACAATGATGCCGATCGTGAGGATCGACCAGAAAAGGATGGGCCACATACCCCATCCACCCTCTTTGAAAGCTTCATACGCTCCGTGCATTGCTTCTGTCCTCCAGTTCGCCTCGCGTCCCCGGGATGAGGTTTCGCGCAACTCGATCGGTTCCCTTTGTCAGACTCGTGTTGCCGAGGGGCGGCAGTCTTTCACTCACACGTAAGAACGGATGAGAGGCCTATTTCGCTCGGCGGCGCTGGCCGTGGACGGCGTGCTCCTGTCGCTCTCTGGCGAGATGCGCACGGGACGCTAGCCGAGCGGCGCTGACCTCTGCAAGAGTCCTGATCGTCTCTCCTGGCCCCGGCGCCCGGCGCCGTCCCAGCTCTCTCACCTGTCGTCCAAGACTGACTTCGCGTCGTCACCCCCGGGGCCCGTGATGGCTCTGGGCGCGGCTCCCCGTCACCGCAGAGCGTGCCGCCTTCTGGCCGAGCCACGCCGATGCGCTCGGGGGACTCGCGCATCTTCGCGATTGAGACCCGGCGCCGTCAAGAGAGATTTGGCCACACGTGAGCGCTCTGATACGGGCAAAACTTTACAACAATCGCAGGGTTATGTAACGTTCCGCCGGGCGCACCGCGCGCAGGCCGGCAGCCCATCCCGCGAAACCTCGGGAGACGCGGCGCCGGCGCGACGTCCGCCGGCGCGACAGCGCACCGCGGCAGTGCGAGCGACATTACGCCGGAGGGCGCGCAGTGATTCAGCAGGCAAGCGGACGCGGGGACGGCAGAGCACGGCGGCCTGGTCGGGCGCCGTCGACCGGAGCGATTCAGGGGGCTCCGTACCCCTCCGACGTCGGCCCCTCCCGCGCTGCCTCGCCGTGCCCCGTGGGCGCTCACCGCGAGAGGCACGCTGATTCTGCGGGGATTTTCGCCGATCCAGGCCTCTCGCCGCGCGGCGTGGCCGCATCGCCGAGCTTGCGCACGGGATCGGGCGGCAGTTATAGTCGCCGCGCCTAGAGATTGTCGGGCTTCTGACGACGCTGAGAAAGGGACTTCGAGGATGCGTCATCTGCTGATGTTGGCGGCCGAGGGTGGTGGCGAAGGTGGGATGTGGGAGGCCATCAAGCACAATCCGACCTTCCTGATCGCGAACCTGGTCGTCTCGGCGGTCGTGGTGACGATCATCATCGAGCGGACCGCGTTCCAGCTGGGACGCTACCGCGTGAACTCCAAGGAGTTCTTTGCGCAGGTCAAGAAGCTGGTGGCGGCCGGCAACATCGACCGCGCCATCAAGCTGTGCGACGCGAGCGATTACCCGATCCTGCAGCTCGTGAAGGCCGGCCTGACCCACGCGAACAAGGGCGCGGACGAGATCGACGCCGCCCTCAGCGAGAAGCTGTCCGAGCTCAAGCCCGCCGTGGAGAAGCGGGTCGGCGCCCTCTGGTCGCTCGCGAACATCGCGACGCTGATCGGCCTCATCGGGACGGTCTCTGGCCTGATCAACACGTTCGCCTCCATCGCCGCCCAGGGCCTCTCGCAGGCCGACAAGCAGCGGATGCTCTCGAACGGCATCGCGGAGGCCATGTACAACACGGCGTTCGGCCTCGCCATCGCCGTCGTGTGCATGATCGCGCACGTCCTCCTCCATACCCGCTCCAAGAACATCCAGCACGATCTGGAGGCGACGACGGAGCGCGTCTTCAACCTGCTCACGATCAGCAGCAAGCCTGGCTACTAGCCCATGGCGGACCCGCAAGACGTCCCGCTCAGCTCGGCGCAGCGATCGAAGATCCGGCGCCTATCGCAGCCCAAGGAGCCCGACGCCGGGGAGGAGGCCGGCGAGCTCAACGTCGTTCCGTACCTCGACATCATCATGAACATCCTCATCTTCGTGCTCGCCAGCGTCTCGGTGACATTCGTGTCGTCGATCGACACGACGCCGCCATCCATCGGCGGGGGGAAGGTGCGCAGCGAGCTCTCCAGCAAGGCGTTGAACCTGTCCGCGTTCATCACGAGCCAGGGGATCTCGCTGAAGACGTCGAGCGGCAACATCGCGACCGGCTGCCAGGACGTCGGCAGCGGGGTCACGGTGCCGAAGACGAACGACAGCTACGACTATACCGCCCTCATGGCGTGCGCGAAGCGCCTCAAGAACGCCCGCCCCGAGTTCAAAGAGGAGACGCAGGTGACGATCACGGCGAACCCGGGCATCGACTACAAGACGATCATCGACGTGATGGACGCGCTGCGAAGCGACGACGGGGAGGTGCTGTTCCCGGAGGTCCACTTCGGAGTCGCCCGATGAGCGCCGAGCTGCCCCCTCCGCCGCGGCCGAAGGCGAGCGTCGTCCGCTACAAGGCGGCCCTCCGGAAGGCGATCCGCAGGAACCGGCGGGAGCCGGAGATCGACTTCCTGAACATCACGGCGATGCTCGATCTGATGACGATCATCCTCGTCTTCTTGCTGAAGAGCGTGGGATCGTCGGCGGCATCCATCCCGCAGTCGAAGGATCTCACCCTGCCGAAGTCGGTGATGCAGTCCGAGCCCTCGCAGGAGGGCGTGGTCGTCATCGTCTCGAAGTCGCAGATCCTGGTCGGCGAGGATCCGACCCCGATCGTCGTGCTGCCCAACCGCGAGCAGCTCGCCCAGTCGGGCGTCGACGCGAAGTACAAGCGCAGCGGGCCGAACGATCTCTACGTCGTGCCGCTCGCGAACGCCCTCTCCCATGCGCGCGAGACGGACAAGGCCATCCGCGCCGCGAAGGGGCTCGACCCGTCGTCGTCCGAGGCGGTCATCGTGGCTGACGCGACCACGCCGTACCGCCTGCTGATCGAGGTCCTGTTCACCCTCGGGCAGAGCGAGTTCGGCAAGTACCACCTGATGGTTCTGAGCGGCGGTAGCAAGCAGTAGCCGCCTCCGGCCCTGCCGGCCGGCCGCCCCCGCAGCCGATCTCCCCGCAACCGCGAGCTCCCCGCAACCGCGAGCGGCGCGCTCCCCCCGGCGCGCGCCGTCGTCCGGTCAGTCCACCGCGAACAGCTCTTCCAGATCGGCCTTGGTGAGCTTCTTGGCGCCGCCTGCGTCCTCGCTGAGGACAGAGGAGACGAGCTGGCGCTTCTTGTCCTTGAGCAGCAGGATCTTCTCCTCGATCGTGCCCGCGGCGATGAGCCGGTAAGCGGTGACCACCTTCGTCTGTCCGATGCGGTGGGCACGGTCGGTGGCCTGCTGCTCGACGGCCGGGTTCCACCACGGATCGAAGTGGATCACCGTGTCGGCCGCGGTGAGGTTCAGGCCGGTGCCGCCTGCCTTGAGGCTGATGAGGAAGACCGGCACGCTCGGATCGCCCTGGAAGCGATCGACGCGCTGCGGCCGGTCCTTCGTGGAGCCGTCGAGGTACTCGTACGCGACGCCATCCTCCTTCATCGCCTTCTCGATGAGCTTCAGCATCATCACGAACTGGCTGAAGACGAGCACCTTGTGCCCGCCCTCGACGGCGTTCGCGATGAGCTCGCGGACCGCGATGAGCTTGCCCGAGTCGTCGTCGCCGAAGTCGCGCGGCAAGCCGAGCAGGCGCGGGTCGCAGGCCGCCTGCCGCAGGCGGGTGAGGCCCGCGAGGATCTGCAGCTGGCTCTTCGCGAGACCGACGCGCTCCACCTCGCCGAGGACCTGCGCCCGGACCTCGCGCGCGACCTGCATGTAGAGCGCCCGCTGCTCGCCGGTGAGATCGCAGATCTGGTCCATCTCGATCTTCTCCGGCAGGTCCTTGGCGACCTCCTGCTTCGTGCGGCGCAGGATGAACGGGTGGATCGCGGCGCGGAGCCGCTGCGCGGTCTTGTAGTCGCCCGCCTCGATCGGCCGCGAGAAGCGCGCCTCGAACTTGTCGAGCGAGCCGAGCAGCCCCGGCGAGACGAAGTCGAAGATCGACCAGATCTCCGACAGCCGGTTCTCGATGGGCGTGCCCGTCAGAGCGAGCCGGCGCTTCGCGCGGAGCCGCTTGGCCGCGGCGGCGGTGGCGCTCATCGGGTTCTTGATGTGCTGCGCCTCGTCGAGGATGGCGTAGGTCAGATCGAGCTGCGCGAGGAAGTCCTCGTCGCGGCGGAGGAGCGCATAGCTCGTGATCACGACCTCGGCGGCCTTCACCTCGTCGATCTGGTCCTTGCGATCCGCGCCGTGCCAGAGGGCCACCGAGAGCGAGGGCGAGAACCGGGCGAGCTCGCGCTCCCAGTTCGTGACGACGCTCGTCGGGGCGACGATCAGCGCGCGCATGTGCTTCTCCTCCTGCTTGACGGCGAGGAGGAGCGCGATCGTCTGGACCGTCTTGCCGAGACCCATGTCGTCGGCGAGCACGCCGCCCGAGCCGATGTCATGGATGAACTTGAGCCATGACAGGCCGGCCTCCTGGTAGGGACGCAGCGTCGCCTTCAGGTTCCGGGGCCGCTTGGTGCTGCCGATCTCGTCGATGTTGCTGAGCTTGTGGAAGAGCTCGCGCGCGGAGGCGGTCACGTTCGAGCCGCTCGCGTGCTGGATCAGCTCGTGCACTCGCCCGGCCTGCGCGAGCGGCAGCCGGCCGCTCTTGCCGGCCGCCATCATCAGCTCGACCTCGCGATCGAGCATCGCGCGCACGGCGTCAGGGTCGAACGCGGCGAACGAACCGTCCTCGAGGCGGACGTAGCGCTTGCCCTCGGCGAGACAGCGGCGCAGCTCGTCGCGATCGACGCCCACGCCCTCGCTCTCGAAGCTGAGCTTGACGTTCAGCCAGTCCATCCCCGAGGTGACCTTGGCGAACACGCCGATCGGCCTGCCGCGCACCTGCGTGTCGACGAGATCCTCAGGGACGAAGAGGTCCCAGTCGTCGGGGAGCTCGGCGAGCCCCTCGGTCCAGAACGTGAGCGCCTGATCGCCGTTCGCGATGAAGCCCTGGCCGGTCTCGTCCGGCTTGAGCCCGAGGGCGAGCAGCTTGCTCGCCGCGTCCTGCTGCGCGGCGATGTCGACGCGGATGCAGCGGGCGCGCTTCATCCCCTCCTCGGGCGGCTGCACGAGGACCGGGGGCGACATGCCGTCGGCGCGCACGGCGACCTCCGCGTCGCCGTACGCGGCGAACAGCGTGACGCGCGCCTCGATGAGCGAGCCGCCCGCGCGCATGCGGAACGTGGGAAGGAGGTCGACGACCTCGGCGATCTGGTTCAGGTCGGGCAGCTCGGCGCCGACCTCGAGCGCGATCTTGGGCAGCCCCTGCATGATGATGCGGGGCAGCTCGCTCATCGGCTCGCCAATGGTGGGCGAGCGGAGCAGGCGGCGCATCGCCGCGGGGGAGACGCGCTTGTCGAGGCGGCGCGCGAGCCCCTCCTGCGTGTCGATGTGCCAGCCCGGCCAGCCCTCGAACCACCCGCCTTGCAAGAGCGAGAAGCGGCGCTTGTCGTTCCCCCGCTCGAAGCTCGCCTTGACGATGATGGTGTCGCCGCCGACGGTCTCGAGGTCGAAGCGCGGCCGCAGGCTGTCCTCGCCGAAGCGGAGCTGCATCAGCGCCGGCTCGAGGAGCACGCGCTGGCCTTCCAGCAGCGGGAGCAGCTCGGCCACGTCCTCGCCGCGGATATCGACGGCCGGGTGGCGCGGGTTGCCGCTCTCGAACCGGGCGAGCAGCCGGAGCGCGTCCCGGTCGGGCGTCGGATAGAGCGCCTGCCAGGCGAGCGCCGCGGAGGGCAGCACCGGGACGCGCGCCTCGGCGTCGAGGACGGTGACGGTCAGCGCCCCCTGCCGGACGTGGAGGCGGAACTCCACGCGCCGGGCTCCGCTGACCCCTTCGGGCGGGAGCCAGGCGCCGATCCCGGTCTGCTTGGCCGTGGCGTCCAGGATCGGCGCCGAGAAGGCGACGCCGGAGCCCGGCGGCCCGTGGGTGCCGACGACGGTCGGGACCGGCACCGGCGGCGTGATCGCCAGCCGCCCGCGGCGGTCACGCCGGCGCACGCGCTTCAGGGCGTCACCGCCGGCGTGGGCGGTCTGCGGGACGAGCGCCGGGCTCGGCGGCTCGCGCCGGGGCTGCGCGCCTCGAGCCTGGTCGCGGATGCTGATGAGCAGCGCCGCGACATGCTTGCAATGCTGTCCAGCCTTCTGGAAGGCCGGACAGGAGCACTGCGACTGGATTCCATCGGGCGAAAGCTCGACCTTGACCGGATACGGTTCGGAGTCGGCGGCGCGGACGGTGCCGCTCGCCATCGTCTCGTTGATGGAGATGTCCTCGACGACGCGGCGGCGGAAGTACTCCAGCCCGCGGAGAAAAGTGCGGGCGCCAAGGAGCCTTCGCAGGCCACGATCGCTGAGGGTGGAGAGTGCGTCGGAGATCGGAGGCGGCACGTCGTGGGCTCGGGATACGGGTGCGGCGGCAATTCGCCGGGATGGATCGGGTGGACGGGAGCCGGGGCGGATCCCGCTGGATGAAGAACCGTCATCAGATGAAGAACGGCAAGAACACGATAGTCACGGCGGGGAGCATCTTGATGAGCACGTGGATCGCAGGGCCGGCCGCATCCTTGAGAGGATCGCCGATCGTGTCGCCCACGACAGCGGCGCCGTAGGTGGGGTTGTCCGCCCGCGCCCCCGTCTCGTCGACGAGGTAACGCCCACCGTGCGCGCCGGTAGCGATGTACTGCCTCGCATTGTCCCAGATCGCCCCGGTATTCCCCAAGAAGAGCGACCCGAGGACGCCTGCGACCGTCGCGGCCATGAGCAGGGCCGCGACTGAATCCGCCGCGACCAGAGGATTATCCTCCGTCCTTGCAAAGCGCAAGGCAAGTCCCACGACGACGGGGACCGCCACCGAGACGAGGGCCGGCGCGATCATATGGCGCAGCGCCGCCCGAGAGACCATCTCGACGCAGGGCTCGTGATCGCCGACGAAGCCCGGCGGCCGAGCCCGGGTCTGACGCCTCACCTCGTCAAGGACGCGGCGGCCGGCCTGGAGCACATTGCGGATGCAGCGGCCGGCCAGCCAGAAGACCAGGAGGATCCCGACCAGCGCGCCGAGGTAGACCTCGGGTCGGTCGAGGCGCACGACCATCGCGGTCGTCTCGCCGCTGCTCGGCGCGCTCAACGTCAGCGCGCGCCGCCGGGACTCGTCGAGGTAGCCAGCGACGAGCAGCAGCGAGGCGAGCGCGGCCACCCCGGCCGTGTACGCCTTCGTAAGCGCCTTGGCCGTGTTGCCGACCGCGTCCAGGACGAGGGTGCGTCCGCGCACGTCCGGCCGCTCGCGGGCGACCGTCAGCGCGACGATGCCGCCCGCGTTGTCCACGATGGGGCCGAACGCATCCATGGCGAGGACGTAGCCCGCCGTGCCCAGCATCCCCATCGTGGCGACCGCGGTCCCGAACAGGCCGCCCCAGGCGAGCCCGGAGCGGGCGCCGAGCAGGTAGGAGCCGAAGGTCGCGCCGACGACGACGAGGAGCGGGAGCACCGAGCTCTCGAGGCCGATGGCGAGCCCGCGCAGCACCGCCATCGCGGAGCCGCTGCGGGCCGCCTCGGCGAGCTCGCGCACCGGGCGGTGCCGCTGCTCGGTGTAGTACTGCGTCACGTGCAGCACGCCGATGCCCGTGACGATGCCGATGACGCCGCACGCGAAGAAGACCACCCAGTGGGCGCCGAGCAGCCACTTGGCAGCCCCGGCGATGCCGACGGCGTGCAGGATGGCCGTGACGTAGAGCCCCCGCAGGAGGGCGTTGAAGGCGTCCTCGCGGTCGTCGGTCTTGACGACCATCACGCCGAAGAGCGTCGCGATGAGACCGAACGCGCGGCTGACCAGCGGGAAGAGCACGACGGCGAGGGCGCTCGGGAGCCCGGCGTTGTTGCGGAAGAGCATGGCTCCGACCACCATGGCGCCCGCGTTCTCGGCGACGGTCGAGGCAAAGACGCCCGCCGCGCGCCCGGCGCAGTCGCCGACGGTGTCGCCGGCCAGGTCGACGATCGTGGCCGGGTTCTGCAGGTCGTCCTCGTCGAGGCCGACCTCCGCGCCCGCGAGATCGGCGCCGAGGTCGGCCGCCTTGGCGAAGGTGCCGCCGCCGAGCTGCGCCATCAGGGCGGCGAAGGAGGCGCCGAGGGGGTAGCCGGCGATGACCCAGGGGATGGTCGGCGCTAGCGCGAGCGCCTCGGCCGGCTCGGATCCGAAGCCGCCGCGGAACGCGAGGACCGCGGCGAACAGACCGCCGAGGCCGAGCAGGCTCATGCTGACGACGAAGAGCCCCGAGACGGCTCCCCCGCGGAGGGCGATCTGCAGCGCGAGGTCGAGCGAGCGGCGGGCGCCGCTCGCCGCGCGCACGCTGGTGCGGGGCGCGATCCAGGTGGCGACCCGGCCCGTCGCGACCGCGCTGGCCGCGCCGACCGCGAAGGAGAGCGTCAGCCAGACCCCGAGCTCCAGCGCCGGGACCGGGTTATTCTCCCCTGCGCGCCGGAGGAGGCCGTACGCGAGGAAAATGGCGCCGCCGAGCATCGCGGAGACCGCGCCGATCACGCTGCTCTGGCGGCGAAAGTACGCCTCGGCGACCCCCTGGATGATCGCGGCCACCCGCTGCATCTCGGGCTCGACCGCGGGGCGCGCGACGACCCAGCGAGCAAGGTAGACCGCAAAGGCGAGCCCGATCAGGCCGCCGCTGAGGATGAGCGCAAGCTCCGTCATGACGGGCGGACCGGGCACGCACCGTGGACGCGCTACCTCGGCCGGTGAGGGATAGTGCGGGCGGTGCCCGCGGAAGCGCCGCAGGAACCCACGCTGCAGCGGCGCACGCCTTCCCTACTCCGGCCAGGTGGGCCGTGCAAGCGAAGACGACGCGCGCAGCTCCCGGTCATTTCACGGCATTCGCGTCGCGTCCGACCACGTGGTCCAGGCGGATCTTCGCAGCGAGCGCGCCGACGCGCGCGTTGAGCTGCTGCAGCCGCGCGCGCGTGACCTCGGTCTCCGCGTCGACCACGTCGACGCTCGTGGCCCGCCCGGCCCGGAACAGCTCGGACCTGACGCGCATCGACTCCGCGGCCGCCGCGAGCTGGCGCTCGGCGGACTCGATGCTGCCCGCGGCCTTGCTCAGCTCGGCGTACGCCGACGCCACCTCGAGCCGGAGGGCGTCGCGCAGCACGGCCTTCTGCTCGGCGACCTGCATGGTGCGGGCGTTCGCCTCGGCGGAGGCGGCCGCGGTGGTGAAGACGTCGTTGAGCACCCAGGTGGCGCGAACGCCGGCGGCCCACGTCATGTCGAACTGGTTCTGCGACGGAAAGACGCGCTGGTTGGGGTTCGCGTAGGTGAGGTCGGCGAACGCGTCCACGCGCGGGAAGTAGCCGGCCCGCGTGACCGCCTCGGCCTTCTCGAGCGAGTACTGCGTCTCGTCGAGGGCGCGGATCTCGAGGCGCTTCTGGAGCGCCTCCTGGAACAGCGCCGGGAGCGCCTCGGCGGGCGGCTTCGCGGGCGCGCTGCCCATCACGTCGATCCCGAGGGCGAGCGGCCTGTCCTGCGCCGCCCCGAGCGCGATCCGGATCTGGTCGTCCGCGACCAGGAGCGCGGTCTGGGCCTCGATGAGCACCTGCTCCGCGCCGGCCACCTGGGCTTCGAGCCGGAGCACGTCGGCGCGCGAGAGCAGCCCCACCTCGAAGGTGCGGCGCGCGTCCTCGACGTGGGCTCTGGCCTGAGCCACCGCCTCGCCTGCGACGACGACCTGGCCCTTCACGCGGACCCAGTTGAAGAATGCGAGCTTCGCGTCGGCCGCGGCCTGCAGCGTCTCCGCCTGCAGCTCGAGCTTCTTCGCGCTCTCCGCGTGCGAAGCCGATGCATACCCCTGCGAGAGGCGGAGCACGTAATCCGAGATGGGCACGGCGAGGTTGGCCGTGAGCGCGTACGTGTTCACCGCGTTGTAGGGTTCGATAGCAGGCTGTCCGCCCGGCCCCGGAATGCTCGCGAACAGGTCGGCGAGCGGGTTCTCGACCTCGGACAACCGGGTGTACGTCGCCGTTACCGTGACCCGCGGAAAGAAATTGACCATCGCCTGGTCGACCCTCGCCGATGCCGCGCGGAGGTCGGCCTGCTTGGCGCGGAGCGATGCGCGCGTCCGCAGCGCGGCCTTCGCGACCTCGTCCGGCGTCAGCCCTCCTGGCTGGGGCGCGAGCGCGGTGGCGAGCGGATCGGCCTTCGGCGCCGCCGGCTGCGCCGCAGCGGCGGGAGCCTGCGGTGGCTGCGGCTGGCCGGGGGCGGGAGGCGCCGACGCGGGCTGCGGGGCGGCCGGCTGCGCGGCGGCGGGCGGTGCGATGAGCCCGAGGGCGAGCAGCCCGGCGAGCGTCGAAGCGAGCGAGAGGCTGCGTCGAGACGAGGGTGCGGTGCTTTTCATGACCGGTCGGTCACTTATGGGCGGTGAAAGCACCCGTCAAGATCGCAGGCGATCCCGCGCCACTGCGCATCGGCGATCGCTCGCTCCACCGTCCCACGAGCGTGACCGCGCAGCCTGCGCTCTCGCCCCACGACGGCCGTGGCGGCGCAGGCGCACATGAACCCGTGATGGCGCCCCGCACTGTCCAAGATCGCGCTGGCTCCGTGGTCTGACGTGTTCGTCATGCCGTGCCGCAATGGGCCACGACAGCCGGGACATGACGACCGGCTCCCGGGAGGGGCCCCCTCGTCCAAGGCAGCGTTCGTACCCGTTCACGCGCGTCGTGGACGGCAGAAATCCGTCGCTCACGCGGAGGCAACGCTTATTGCGGCGCTCGATCGAATGGAAGAACATCTCATCAAGTGGCCGCCATCTTGCTTGGCGGCTGACCGGAGGCCTCAATGCATAGACTGCTTGCATCGCGCTGCAGCTTCTCCCCGATGCTCGCCATCCTCGCGAGCGCATCATCGTTGGCCGCCTGCGCTCCCTGGGATCTCGGTGAAGACGAGCCCCCCCAGGTCGATGATCCCGGGAGCGTCGCGATCGCGGCGGAGCCGCCGCCCGCCATCAGCGGCGGGACGCTCGCCGTGAGCAGGAGCGCTGTCAGGGCCGTGGCCTCGGATCCGGATCGCGACCGGGTGTGGATCGTCGATCTGCAGGCGCAGCAGCTGACCGCGGAGATCGTCCTGGAGAAGGGGGATGAGCCGGGCCGGGTCGTCGAGGACGACGCGGGGCGGTTCCACGTCGCGCTCCGCCGCGGCGGCGCGATCGTCACGGTCGACGCGGACAGCGGGAAGGTCGTCGAGCGGCGCGCGGCATGCCCGGCCCCGAGGGGGATCGCTTACGACGCGAGGACCGACGAGCTCCACGTCGCCTGCCTCGGCGGCGAGCTCGTGACGCTCCCGGCCGGCCCCGGAGACGCGACGCGCCGCCTGCAGCTCGATCGCGACCTGCGCGATGTCGTCGTGGATGGAGAGCGGCTCCTGGTCAGCAAGTTCCGTGCGGCTGAGCTGCTCACCGTCGACGCGGACGGCAGCGTCGCGGAGCGGCAGAAGATCCCGCAGTTCAACCTGTTCGGACAGGAGTTCGTTCCGACCGTCGCCTGGCGGACGGTCGGCCTGCCGTCCGGCGGCGTCGCGATGGTGCATCAGCGCGCCCTCGTCGCGCCCGTCGAGATCGTCGAGGGGGGCTACAGCTCCGGCGGATGCGACGGGAGCATCGTGCACAGCACGGTATCGGAGGTCGGGACCCCCGATTCCGGCGACGGGCCGAGGGCGTCCCCTGCCCTCCCATCCGCGACCCTCCCGGTCGACCTCGCGGTGTCGGCCGACGGCGCATCGTACGCCGTCGTCGCGGCCGGCACGAACGAGATACTCCTCACCACCCCGACGACCTTGAACGCGAACATCGGCTTCGAGGTCGAGGGAACCTGCATCGATGCGCAGCAGCGGATGGCGGTGGACGGCGAGCCCACCGCCGTCGCGTTCGCCGGCGACGCCGTGATCGTGCAGACGCGCGAGCCGGCGGGCATCCACGTGCTCGGGATCCCCGGCATCTCCAGCAACCGCGTCATCACGCTCCCCGGGGAGAGCCGGAAAGACACCGGCCACGAGATGTTCCACCGGAACGCGGCCGGTCCGATGGCCTGCGCGTCGTGCCATCCGGAAGGCGGCGAGGACGGCCATACCTGGGTCTTCAACCCCATCGGGCCCCGGCGCACCCAGTTCGTGAGCGGCGGGATCCTCAACACCGCGCCGTTCCACTGGGACGGCGACATGTCGGGCATCGAAGCCATCATGGACGAGGTCTTCGAGCGCCGCATGGGCGGCGTGCACCAGGGGCCGCGCCGGGTGAACCTCTTCGCCCGGTGGATCGACAGCCTCCCCGCTCCGCCGGTGTCGCTGGCGCCCGACCAGGGCGCCGTGGCGCGCGGGGAAGCCGTCTTCCACGACAAGACCGTGGATTGCGCGCGGTGCCACGCGGGCGCTCAGCTCACGAGCAACGAGTCGTTCGACGTCGGCACGGGCAAGGCCTTCCAGGTGCCGTCGCTGGTCCGCATCGGCACGCGCGCGCCGTTCATGCACGACGGATGCGCCACGTCGCTGCGGGACCGGTTCACCAACCCCGCCTGCGGCGGCGGCGACCTGCACGGCAAGACGTCCCACCTCGCCGACGACCAGATCGACGATCTGGTCGCCTACCTCGAGACCCTCTGACCCCCCGCCCTACCGGCCCCCCGGCTGGATTTCCGCCGGGGAACCTGCCCGATCGCGCCCACCTCACCGCGAATGATGTAACGAGCGCCGAGCCGCGATATGCTGACGCGGCGTGAACGTCGCAGAAAAAGTCGCCACCCTCGAAGCGCTCCTCCAGCGGGTGCAGCGGAACACCGCTGCGCCTCGAACCCGGTCGCAGCTCCCGGTCTCCGCGGAGCTCGTCCCGCACCGCGGCGAGGCGCCCGGCGCCATCGCCAACGACACGGCGGGCGCGGCCTTGCCCGACGCCAGGTTGATCGCGGCAGATACGTCGCCGGCGAACGAAGCACGGCCGGCAGGGGCGGCCAGCGCGGTCGCCGTGGGCGGACCGTCCGCGCCGCGCGCCCCCGAGCCGTTCCTGGACGACGTCGGCAGCATCGACGGTTCGGGCCTGCCCGGCGGCCAGCTTGCCGCGCCGCCCGCCGCTCAGGCGCCGCAGACCGCGGCCGCCGGCGTCGCGAGACAGCCGTCCGCGGTCGCGAAGGCGCCGCAGCAGCCTGCTGCGAAGACGCCGCCACAGCCTGCGGTGAAGATGGCCGCAGCGGCCACGCCCGCCGCGAGCGCAGCCAAAGCGCCGGCCGGCAAGCCGGCGGCCACGACCCCGGCGCGGATTCCGGCGCCGCCTCCCAGCTCCCCCGGGAAGTCGGCCGCGAGGCCCGGGGCCTCGCTCGATCCCCGGGTCGAAGCCCGTGACGCCGGCCCCCAGGAGACCTTCCGCCCGCCCGCGGAGCCCGCCGAGCCCAGGCCGAGAGAGGCGACCCGACCCGCGGCCAAGGTCACAGCGCCGGCCGCCAGGTCAGGCCAGGGCAGGGACGCGCTCGCTGCCGGTCCGGCAGTGCCCCCCGCCCGCGGCTCCAGCCCGCGCGCAGAAACGAAGCCTTTCTTCCCGCACGAGGACACCGCGGGAAGGACGAAGGTCGTGGAGAGCGACAGCGAGCTCTCGTTCGCGGGGCTCCTCCCCGACGAGCCGGCGCCCGCGCAGAGGTCGGCTGCAGCGCTGAAGATCCCCGCCGAGCGCAGGCCGACGCCGGAAGCCGCGGCGCACGAGGCGCGCGCCGAGCGCAGGTCGTTCCCCGACCGCGCCGAGGCGCCCGCCACGACCACGCCGGTCGGGAAGGAAGGCGCCTTCGCGCTGGACGCGGTCCGCGCGGCGTCCACCGCTGAGCCGGTCACCCCCAAGGCGGAGCCGGTCGCCGCGGCCACACGGCGCCCGTTCGGAGAGCCTGCCACCGAGCGCGAGTTCAGCCGCGACATGGTCGACGACGAGCCGACCGTGATCCGCGGCATGCTCGAGGACGAGGCCACCGTCATTCGCTCTCGCCCCGAAGGCCTTGAAGACGAGGAGACGGCCGTGCGATCCGCGCGGTCCGAGGCCCAGGCGATCGCGCGCTCGGTCCAGGATCAAGAGACCGTCGAGGCGCCGCCGGGGGTGCTGCCCAAGGACGCGAGCGAGGAAGCGGATCGCAAGTCCAGGTCGAAGCCGGTCGATCGCGATCTCCTCCCGAAGGTCATCACCAAGGACCCGCCCATCACCACGGAGCAGGGGCTGAAACCGTCCGAGCGCGTCACCGCGCGTCCGCCCGCCGACGTCAGCGTCACCGATCGCCCGTCTCCGCGCCCGCGTTCCCGCGTGGGCATCCTCATCGCGGCCGTGGCGCTCCTCGTGGGCGGCGCAGCGGTTGCGCATCGGCTCGGGTTGTTCGGCTCCGAGCCCGCGCCCCTCCCGAACGTCGTCCCCGACACCACCCCGGGCGCAACGCAGGACGTGACGGAGCAGCCTCCGACGACGGCTCAGACGCCGACCGCCGCGCCCGCCGAGACCGCGGTCGCACCGGCGCCGGCCGAGACCGCGGTCGCACCGGCGCCGGCCGAGACCGCGGCGCCGACCGAGACCGCGGCGCCTGCCGAGACCTCGGCGCCTGCTGCGGGTAGCGCCGACGATCTGCCGCCGAATCGTGGCCATCTCTTGGTCAACTCGCCCCAGCAGGCATCCGTGTACGTGAACGGCTCGCTCGCCGGAAGTACGGGAGAGACGCTCGACGTGCCCTGCGGGACGCGTTACGTGCGGCTCGGCAAATTGACGACGGAGAAGGTGTCGAGCCCCGCGTGGCTCTCCTCGGGTCAAGCGGTCATCGTCGGCTGCCGCAAGAAGACGGTCCTGTCGATCGCGGCCACCGTGGCAACCCCGTCGCCGGACCAGCCGGCCAAGCGGAAAGCCAAGCCCGCCGGCACCGCCGCTCCTGACGACGAGGGCTCGGCGCCGGCCCCCGCCGAAGAGACCACGCCTCCCGCCTCGACGGCCGACCCCGCTCCGTAGCAACCCCCCCGCGCTGCTCTGCTCAAGAACCCCTGCCACCTCGAGGGCGGCCACACGCCCTGCAGGGGGGCAGAAGCGCGGTGCTAGGCTCGGCGCCCCATGGAATCCAAGACAGCTGCCCTACCCGGCGAGGCATTTGCGGCGGCGAGCGAAGCGGCGGGCTCGCCGGCGTCCGGCAGGACGACGAGCGCTGGACCCTTCCCGACGCGCAGTCCGGCAGGAGGAGAGCCCCTCGGCGACGTCGCGGGAACAGAGCCCAGCGCCGTCGCGATGATCGTCGAGAGGGCGCGGGCGGCGCAGGTCACCTGGGCCGAGATCCCGATCCGGGAGCGGGCAGAGCTCATCGCGAGGGTCAAGAAGCGCCTGCTCGCGCGGGCCGAAGAGATCGCAGCGCTCCTGCATCGCGAGTGCGGCAAGCCGATCGAGGAGGCCGCGCTGGCCGAGGTGCTGCCGAACGCCGATCTCGTCGACTACTGGACCCTGTCCATCGAGGAGCTGCTCGACGAGTCCCCCGTCGATCTCGACGCGCTCGCCTATCCCGGCAAAGTCGGCCGTATCCGGAGGGATCCGCGCGGCGTCGTCGCGCTTATCACGCCCTGGAACTACCCCGTCGCGATCCCGCTGCGCACGATCGTGCCGGCGCTGCTCGCGGGCAACGCGGTGGTCTTCAAGCCGAGCGAGGTCACGCCGCGCGCCGGCGCGCTCGTGGCGTCGCTGTTCGACGGGCTGCTCCCGGAGGGTGTCCTCGGCGTCGCCCAAGGCGGCAGCGACGTCGGCGCCGCGCTCATCGAGGCCGGCGTCGATCTCGTCGTCTTCACCGGCAGCGTCGCCACCGGTAAGAAAGTCGCCGTCGCGTGCGCCGAGCGCCTCGTCCCGACGTCGCTGGAGCTGGGCGGCAAGGACAGCGCCATCGTGCTGGACGACTGCGACCTGGAGCGCGCCGCGCACGGCGTCGTCTGGGGTGCCTTCACGAACGCCGGACAGAACTGCGCTTCCATCGAACGCGTCTACGTCGAGCAGGCGATCGCGGACCGCTTCATCGCACGCGTCGTCGCGCTCACCGGGCAGCTCCGAGCCGGCGTCGACGTCGGGCCGATGACGACCGCGCGGCAGGCCGAGATCGTGCGGCATCAGCTCGACGCGGCCGTCGAGAGCGGGGCGGAAGTCCTCGCCGGCGGCGCGCCGGAAGCTGGATCGCTCGCCTTCCCGCCGACGGTCGTCAAGATCGAGCGCGAGGACACGCCGCTGCTCCAGGACGAGACCTTCGGCCCCATCCTCCCCGTCATGGTCGTGAAGAACGCCGAGGAGGCGATCGCCCGCACCAACGCGTCACGCTTCGCGCTCACGACGAGCCTCTGGACCCGCGGCTACGAGCGAGCCCACGCGCTCGCACGGCGGCTGCGCTCGGGCGTGGTGACGATCAACAATCACGGCTTCACGGGCGCGCTCCCGGCCGCTCCGTGGACGGGGACGGGCGACAGCGGCTCCGGCATCACGAGCAGCCCGCACGCGCTCTCGGGCCTGACGCGGCCGCGCTTCTTCCTCGAGGACCGCAGCAGAGCGAAGCGCGAGCTGTGGTGGTATCCTTATACTCCGGCGCTCCGGACCGTCGCCTTCGCGATGGCGCGGGCGCGAGGTGGAGCCGGGTTCTTCGGCCGCATCAGCGCCCTGGTCGAGCTCGTCGCCGCGTTCGCGAGGCGCCTGCTCGGCCGCTGATGCGGAGGCCATCGAGCGAAACGCATGCGCCCTCTGATCCTCCTCTCCAACGACGACGGCTACTCGGCCCCGGGTCTGATCGCGGTACGCGACGAGCTCGCCCTGCACGCCGACGTGGTGGTGTGCGCCCCCGCGGTCAACCAGAGCGCGACGAGCCACTCCCTGAGCCTGCACCGCGTCCTCCGGCTGCTGGAGGCCGCGCCCGGCGTGTTCGCGGTCGACGGGACGCCCGCCGACTGCATCTATGTCGCCCTCCACGCCGGCACGCGCGTGCTGCCGCGCCGCCCGGATCTGGTCGTGTCGGGCATGAACCATGGGCTCAACCTGGGCTCGGACATCTTCTACTCGGGCACCGTGGCCGCAGCGCGCGAAGGAGCGCTCCGCGGCATCCCCTCGATCGCGCTCTCCGCCGACGCGGGCGCGTCGCGCCCGGCCGCGGCGGCGCTCGGCGTGAAGCTCGCCCTCGCCCTCCACCGCGCCGCCGGGCCGGAGGGGCGCCGGCCGGCGCCGCTGCTCAACGTCAACATCCCCGCGGGCAGCAGCTGGCCCGTGCGCGCCACGCGCATCGGCGCGCGCCTCTACACCGAAGAGGTGATCTTTCGCCGGGATCCCCGCGGGCACGAGTACCTCTGGATCGGCGGCGCAGGCGTACGCCACGACCTCGTCCCCGGCTCGGACACCGAGGCCTACGACGAGGGCGCCGTCAGCGTCACCCCGCTGACGCTCGACCTGTTCGCGGCGCAGCACGAGGGCGTCGCGCGCCAGCTCGCCGCGGAGCTCAACGACGGTCGCACCGGCTGACGGCGCGCGCGTCGCCCTGGCAGCGCTTTCCGGCTCGGGTGCGCTCGCCTACGCTCGGCGCCATGTTCAACCACGACGCCCTGCCCTCCGAGCACGCGCTCCGCTACCTCAAGGCCCACCTCCGCAACGTCCCGGATTTTCCGAAGCCGGGCATCCTCTTCAAGGACATCACGCCGCTCCTCGCCGACCCGCGGGCGCTCCACATCACGCTGGATCTCCTGGCCCAGCGTTACATCGGGGAGCACGTCGACGTCGTGGTCGGCGTCGAGTCCCGGGGCTTCATCTTCGGCGGCGCGCTGTCGGCCCGGCTCAACGCGAGCTTCGTGCCCGTGCGCAAGCCCGGCAAGCTCCCGGCCGCGGCCGATCGGGTGGCGTACGCGCTCGAGTACGGCACGGCGGAGCTGGAGATGCACAAGGGGTCGATCAAGCCCGGCGCCAGGGTCCTCGTCGTGGACGACCTGCTCGCGACCGGCGGCACGGCCTCGGCCGCCGCGGAGCTCGCGCGCAAGCAGGGCGGCGAGGTCGCCGGCTTCGCCTTCGTCGTCGAGCTCGACTTCCTCGGCGGCCGGGCGCTCCTCGCCCAGCGCGCCGGCGACGCGGCCCGGGTCTACTCGATCGTGCACTTCGCCGCGGGCGAGTGATCGTTCAGTCCTGCCCCACGCCGACCTGCAGCTTGCGCGCAACGATGCGGCTCGCGCTGGTCGCCCGGGTCGGCCCGCCGACAGGGAACGTGATGACGACGGGGCCCGCCCCGCCCTTCGTGATGCCGCCGCCGTGCGCCCCCACGAGCTTGCCCAGGCTCGCCGCGTCGAGCGAGGCGCCGGCGCCTCGCAGCGCGTCGATCGGTCCAGCCCCTCGCAGCGCGGCCAGCGCCCCTCGATCGACCGCCGGCATCTCGGCGAAGACGCCGGACGCATAGACGAGCGCCGTCGCCACAGCGGCCGGATCCGGGCCGCGGAACCAGGCGCCTGCGTCGTGATAAGGCAGGTGCGCGCAGCGCGCGTACAGGGCGCCGAGCTCGGCGCTCGCGCCATCGGCCATGCGGTCGGCGAGCGCGACGAAGCGCGCCCGGAGCGCGGGATCGAAGTAGGCCCGCGCGTACCCGCTGGAGAACCGCGCGGTGATCGCGCGCCACGACGGCGAGCGCCCCGCCTCCTCCTCGTCGAACCCGGGGACGATCTCGACGAGCCCGTCGGTGATCGCCGCGAGCTCGGCGTCAGCGGCCGCTGTCAGCTTCCCCTGGGAGATGAACGCGCCGAGCCCTACGGACTCGGCGGACAGGGTGTCCTGCCCCGCGGCACCGGCGGCGGCCTGCGCCGCGCCGCCGCCGCGGGGCGTCGCCAGCCAGAGCTCGGCGACCCAGCCAGCGAGCTCGAACGGTCCCATCGATGCACCCGAGTAGATGCGCTTGCGCGCCGCCTCGCAGGTGCGCGCGTTCCGCGCCGCGTCCTCGCCGACGGCCGTCTCCGGCGCTGCCGGCAACGCGGCCGGCGTCTCCCGCGATCGAAGCAGGCGCACCGCGACGAGCACGCCGACGACCGCGAGCACCACCGCGCCGATCGGGATCACGACGTGCCGCGCCGGCCGGATCGGCACGGTCGGCGCCGGCGGGGCCAGCGAGCTGACCGCGCGGTGCGCCTGCGCGAGCCGCCGCGCCAGGTCGGACGCCTTGCGCGTGCGCAGGTCCCGCGGCAGGAGCGGCCACTGCTCGACCAGCTGCTCCAGATCGATCGCCACCGGCGCCCCGCGCCCATGCAGCGCGATCTGCCTTCCCTGAACGCTCACCGCGCCCGAGGTCCCGAACAGGCCCAAGGCCTCCTGGACAGCCGCTTCGATTTCCCGCGCGCTGGAGTCGTCCACGATCGCAGGTTACCCGGATTTGCGGCCAGCATGCCGCCGCTTCTTCGCGGGGCGCCAGGGCTTGCGGGCGCGGACGCGGCCGGCGCGGGAAATGCCACGGAGGGGCGATGAAAATGGCACATTCTCACGCGTGCAGAAGACGCGCGTCTACCTATCGCCAGGCATGTTCGGCTTCGCGACCCTCGCCTCCCTCGAGTACTTCGAGCATTTCATCCGAGCGCTCGAGGAGCGCTTCCGTGATCGCGGCCGCATCGTCGAGATCCACGTCTGCGAGGTGCATCCGACGGCCTCCATCCTCCGCCGTGCCGCGAAGCTCGCCCGCCTCGTGGACGAGAGCGCCGGGGACGACGGTGGTCCGATCCACATCGTCGGCCACTCGACGGGAGGCCTCGACGCCCGCCTCGTCGCCTCACCCACGGTGCGCCTGCCCGGGAACGCGCACCGCCGGCTCGGCTGGACGAGCCGGCTGCGGTCCGTCACCACGATCAACACGCCTCACTTCGGCACGCCGCTCGCCGCGTTCTTCGCCACGGTGAGCGGCCAGCGCCTCCTCTACGCCGTCACGGCGCTCACGGTGGCGGGCCTCAAGCTCGGCGCGCCGCCGCTCGCTGCCGCGTCTGCGCTCGTCGCCGCGTTCGGCCGGGCGCAGCTCGGCTTCTTCGAGATCGAGCTCATCGATCGCGCGATCGAGAGCTTCATCCGCGTGCTCGACGACGCCTCGAGCCGCGAGCTGCGCGCCTGGCTGAAGCTCCTGCGCGACGACCAGGGCGCCATCGTCCAGCTCATGCCCGAGGCGATGGACCTGCTCCACGCCGGCCTGGTAGATCGCGCGGGCCTGCGCTACCAGAGCGTCGCGACGTACGCGCCGCGCAACGCCGTCCGCGACTGGGTGTCGGCGCTCCGCTCGCCGTGGGGCGCGATGTCGGCCGCCCTCTTCACCGCGCTCTCGAACATCACGGCTCGACTGAACGAGCACTACCCGTGTCGCTCGCATGACGGCTCGATCGAGCAGAAGCTCGCGAGCGTCCTCGGCGAGCTGCCGCCGCCGGACGCCAACGACGGCGTGGTCCCGCTCGCCTCGCAGGTCTGGGGGGACCTCATCTGGGCCGGCAAGGCCGACCACCTGGATATCGTCGGCCACTTTCCGGGCAAAGGCGGGCACATCGACTGGCTGGCGAGCGGCGCGCGCTTCAATCGCCTGCGCTTCGACGCGGTGCTCGACCGGATCGTGACCGGGATGGTGGCCGGCGAGCAGAGCAGCGCGGCGGCGCCGCCGCGCGTGGTCGTGGAGACGCGCGTGGTGGAGCGCGCTCTGGACATGGCGCAGGGCGACGCCTCAACGGGATCGAGCGGAGAGCCCGTCGCGTGAGCGGCGGCGGCGCAGCGCGCGCGCTCCAGCAGATCACGACGGAGCTCGTAGCGTGCCGTCGGTGCCCGCGGCTCGTGGCGTGGCGCGAGGACATCGCGCGGGAGAAGCGGCGCGCTTACCGGGACCAGACCTACTGGGGTCGCCCCGTGCCAGGCTTCGGCGATCCGGATGCGCCGCTCGTGATCGTCGGGCTGGCTCCGGCGGCGCACGGCGCGAACCGCACCGGCCGGATGTTCACGGGCGATCGCTCGGGTGACTTCCTCTACGCGGCGCTCTTTCGAGCGGGGCTCGCCTCCCAGCCGACGAGCACCGCGCGCGACGATGGGCTCTCGCTCGAGGGCGTGTTCATCACCGCCCCCTGCCACTGCGCTCCCCCGGACAACAAGCCGATGCCCGCCGAGCTCGCGGCGTGCCGCGGCTGGATCGAGAGAGAGCTCGCGGCACTGCACCGCGCGCGCGTCTACCTCGCGCTCGGCAAGATCGGCTACGACGCCGTCGGCGCGCTCGCCCGTTCGCGCGGCGCGTTCGCCGCCGGTGAGCGCGCGCAGCGCAGCGCCGACGCTGCCCCGCACCTCCCTCCGTTCGCGCACGGCGTGGAGGCGCGCCTCCCCGACCCGCGCGGCGGCGCCGGGGAGGCGCGGCTCTTCGGCAGCTACCACGTGAGCCAGCAGAACACCCAGACCGGGCGGCTCACCGGCGACATGTTCGACGCGGTCCTGCGCCGCGCCCTGGAGGCAGCGGGGTTGCGTGCCCTGGAGCGATCCGGCGGCTAGCCCTGCTTCGACAGGATCTTCTGCAGATCGCCCGACTGGAACATCTCCATCAGGATGTCGGAGCCGCCCACGAACTTCCCGTCCACGTAGACCTGCGGGATCGTCGGCCACTGCGAGTAGTCCTTGATTCCCTCGCGCAGCGAGGGGTCGCTCAGAACATTGACGTCTTTGAACTCCACGCCGCACTTCTTCAGGATGTCGACGGCCCGGGCCGAGAAGCCGCATTGCGGGAAGGTCTTGGTGCCCTTCATGAAGAGGACGACGCGGTTGCTCTCGACGGTATCCTTGATCGCCTGGTGGATGTCGCTCATGGCTCGTTCCTGATCTCCCGCCGCGAGCGGGATCGCCCGTTGTTCAATCTACAGGGAAGCGGCGCGTGCCTGCCGGACCGCGCATGGGCCGGCCGGCGGGGCTCGCGGTATCGGCCTTGGATCGCCAGGCGGACCACGTGACCGCCGTGCCCCGGACGCGCAGTTGTGGACGGGGTTTTTGGTGTCGCCTTTCGCCCGCGTCAACTGGGCGAAAGCGCCGCAGGGTTTCCAGTGCGGCGAGGTAGGGGGCCGGTGCGCGCCCCGCGGGCGGATGCGCCCCGCGGGCGGATGCGGCGACGGCGGGGTGCCTCCTTGCGTTCAACGCAGCGGCGCGCTGGGACGCCAGGCGGGCTCAGCGCATCCGGCGAGGGTCGAACGGCCGCAGCCTGGGAGACCCGTGGCATCGTCGACGCGATGCGGTGCCCTCCTCTCCGTGGGCACGGGAGATCGCACGCCGGTCGGCAACGTGCTCCTCGGTCCGCGGCCCAGCCGCGGCGACCTCCGCTTTCCGCTGGCTCTGCACGCTTCAGCCTGCCCGCACCTCAGCGTCTGGCCTCGCGCCGCCAAGTCGTTGTAGAACACGCCCCCACCGCAGCCGTCTTACCGCCCGTGACCAGCGGCCGTGAGCCGCCGCGGGTGCGGCGAGCGTCCCAATGTCGTGGCCTCACCCCGCACAACCCTGAAGGAGCCTCGTATGCGCTTGTACGTCCTCATCCCTGCGGCCCTGCTCGGCCTCGCGCCCCTCGCCTGCGGAGGCAGCGACCCGGAGCCGAACAACCCGTCGCAGATGCAGAACCAGTACGGGGCCCCGCCCGGCCAGTACCCCCCCGGGCAGTACGGTCCGACCACCCAGCAGCCGGGCCAGTACGGTCAGCCGACCACCCAGCCGGGATATACGCAGCCTGCCCCCACGACCCCCACGACAACCCCCGCCCCGACGCAGACGGGCACGAGCACCGGGCAGGCGACCCCGATCGCGCCCGCGGCGGTAAGCGCCGCGACCCCGGTGCTCACGGCCATGGCGGCCTCCGAGGTCCAGGGCATGCAGCCCGAAGGCGGCGCCTTTGCCGGGCAGTTCCAGGACGGCCAGACGCTCGAGCAGCCGTTCAACATCCAGCCGGGCAAGTGCTACTCGGTCATCGGCGTGGGCCTCGGCGTCCAGGAGCTCAACCTGCAGATCGTCGCGCAGCCCGCGCCGATGCTGCCGCCGGTGGTGCTCTCGCAGGACAACACCACCGGACCGAACGCCACGCTCGGCGGCAAGGGGCAGTGCTTCAAGAACCCGCTCCCCGTCGGCGGCCCGGCGAAGGCCATCATGACCGTCCGGGGCGCTGGCCTCGCCGTCGCCCAGATCTACGTGAAGTAGCCGCATTCTGCGGCTCGACGCCGCCTGCCACGCATTCCGGGGTCCCGCGCGGCGCCGCCGTTCGCGCCTCGCGGGACCCCGGCGTTGCTCGCGGGCTCGTCGGTGTGCGCCCGCTGACCTCGCGCGCCAACGATCGGCAGCGTCGCTGGCCACGGCTCGCCGGGTGAGCCGCCATGTGCTCCGTCCTCGGCTTTTCGCCAGGGGAGGTGCGAGGTACACTCCACGGGTGAACTTGCCTTCGAAGCACTGGGCGCTCCGGATTGTCCTGGTCGGACTGGCGTCCTGCTCGCTTCGTCTGGCCGACGGGTCGGCAGAGGACGCCGATGTTCCCCCGGATATCCCTCGGCCGGGAACGCTGGCGTTCGAGCAGCAAGGGACGCTTCAGCTCGTGCCGGGGGAGCTGCGCACGCTCTGGATCACGGGCCAGCCGCCCGCGCCGTACGAGATCAGCTTCACCCTCCTCGGCGAGGCCGCGGGCGCATGGGTCGACCGCACCACGGCCATCGCGGACGACAACGGCAGGGCCTCGGTCCAGCTCCACGCCTCGAACCTGGGGAGCACGTTCCGACTCCGCGCCGCCACGAAGAATGGCCCGGTCGCCGAGCTCGGCGTGTCGGTGAGCGCGGAGGGCTTCGGCACGCTGCGCGTCATCCCGGTTTACCAGGGCACGCGCGTCGCGAAGAGCTGGACCGCGAGCGTTGTCGCGGAGTCCACATGCGAGGAGCTCGCAACGGCCGCACCCCAGGCGCCCATCGGTGCGCTCGTGGCGCACGGCGGTCCGGACGAGCCGGTCGTCGTCGAGGGCGCTCCTGTGGGGCCGAGCCTCACCATCGCGCTCCACAGCGGCCGGATCATGTGGGGTTGCGTGGGCGAGCGGGAGCTGCAAGCCGGGTCCGCGCGCGACGTGTACGTCCCGATCAAGGACCTGCCCATCCACCTGGCGGCGACGCGCCTCAACACGAAGCTGACGCTCGTGACGGACGATGGGCTGAACGCATGGCTCGAGGCGGCGACCGAGCAGCTGGTCGACGCCTTTTTGCCCGCCGGCGCGGAAGCCGCGTCCCTGCTCGACGCCATGCAGCGCGCGGCGCCGGCGGTGCAGGCAGGCGCGTTCGCTGCGCAACGGGTCGAGCGCGGCTGGGACGCGGCGGCGCAGGCGCACCTCGCCGCGCTCCCGATCCCCCTGCGCAACAGGTGTCGTGGATGGGCCCGCGCCGGGCTCGCGGATACGCCGCTCGCGATCGACGGCCATCTGAGCGGGCTGGAAAAAATGCCGGGAAGCGCGGTCTTCGAGGCGAGCTGGCTCGGCAGCGTGACCGCCGACAGCGCGGGCGTACCGCCGGAGCAGCTCATGTCGTGGACAGCGGATCCCGGCGATGTGCTCCGCCTCTCCGGGACGCTCTCGTGGGTGCCGAGCCGTTACATCGGCGGCGCGGTCGGGCTCGGGGCTGCAGTGGAGACGACGGCGGAGTCCGTCCCTGCGGCGCTCGCCGATGGAGCGGAATGCTCGGCGCTCGGCGAGCTGCTCGGCGGCTACGCCGGCTGCAACAGCGACTGCATGGCGATGCTCTGCGCAGGCGGGCTCAAGCTCCTCTGGCGCGAGGGCATGGACGCCTCGGAGACCGCCGGGCTGATCGGCGAGATCGTCGTGAACGCCTCGGGGCCGGCGCAGGTCAACAGCGCAGCGGCGCCGATCGCCTGGACGGCAGACTGGCTCGGAACCATCCGCTACGGAGACGGCGAGGAGGTGAGCGTCGAGGGGCAGGTGAACGCGGTGTCCACCGACGTCATCGCAGACTAACGCTCACCTGGCAGCGTCCTTCGGCTCGCAGCGCAACCACCACCTCCGGCCCGTCGTCCGCTCGGTCGCCGCGAGCGGGATCGCGCCGGCGGCGATATCGAGCTGCTTTTCGGGTGCCTTCGAGAAGGTGCCCTGCAGCCTCACCGACATCGCCTCGACGCACGCGCTGCCGGGATCTAGGCGAAGCCGGAACTCGGCGCCATCGACGGACGGATAGCTGCCGCCGAGATCGAAGCTCGGCGAGCCCTCCAGGCTGGTGTCGAGCAGCCAGCCGTCCTGACCCGGATGACAGCGGTCGAGCGGCGTGTCCACGAGATCCTTGCGGCCGAGCGGCACCGCCTCGCCGAGCGCACCCGTATCGCGATCGATCGGGAGCACGTGCCAGGAGCCGGCGCGCACGCCAGGGTCCGGGGCCGTCGAGATGAGCAGGCCGACGCCGCCGCCCAGCACGCGCCGGACGAGGCGCGGCGGATCGACGCCATAGCTCGTGCGCCCAGGGCGATGGTAGGTCGCCAGCTGCCGCGCGATCCCGAGATCGGCGCGCCACAGCGCCACGGCTTCGTACGAGCCGCCGGGCGTCACGAAGAACCAGGTCTCGCCGAGCCGGACGGCGCCGTTCGGGAACGGCCGGAGGAAATTGCCGGCGCGGCCCGCGCTGTCGCGAAGCGGAAGGACCGGCAGCCCCTCGGAGACGGCGAACAGGTTGCACCCAGCGCCACGACACACGTGGGTCAACGCAGCCCGTCCGCCGGGATCGAGGTACGCGCCCCAGGAGGCAGCCCCGTAGCTGGCCACCCCGAGCGCCTCGGCGGCCGACGCCTCATCCGACCAGGGTGAGGCGCTCACGCCGCTGGAGCGCACCCCGCCCTCCGGGTCGAAGCGGTCATCGAAGCGGATGAGCCATCGCCCGGCGCGCGCCCAGTCAGCGCCCCGCTTGCCCCACGCGTAGGCGCGCATCGTCACGATGTCGTACGGGGCTCCGTTGTCGAAGCCGATCTCATCCGCCCCGAGCGCGGGCGGCGGCGTGTTGCGGAACGGAGCCCACGCGGAAGCCGTCGCCGCCTTGGACGCCGAGCGCACGGCCGACGGCGCTGGCCGCACGGCGGGCGCGGCGCGCGCGGCCGACGGCCTCTCCGGCAGCGGCGGGGTCGAAGAGCCGAGCGCCTCGCAGCGCATCCCGACCGGGCTCCCCGCGCGCAGCGGCGTCTGAAGCACCGGCGGCGGCTTCGCTTCGGCGAGATCGTCCGGCACCGCCGTCTTCCCCCAGCCGACCCGGATCCAGCCCTTGAAGACGCAGCCGACGGGGCCGCACGCGCGCGTCCGGGACGCCGCCGTGTCGGCGTCGCGCTCCGGCACCTCGATCGAGCGCCACGTCATGCCGCCGTCCGTCGACTCGGCGGCGAGCTCGCCCTCTCCCAGGGAGAGCGCGAACCGTCCTGACAGGAGCGCGCCCGTACCGTCCTGGCGCGGCGCGCCGGCGGTCACGTTGCCGCTCTTCACGTCGATCCGGACGCCCACGATCGGGCCGCCCGCCTCCACCCAGCCGCCGAGCACGCCAGGCTCCCGCTCCTCGAACCCCTCGAGCCACATACCGCGCTGCAGGTCGCGGGCGGTGCTGCGGGGCTTGGTCGGAAGGATCAAGGGGACGGCGGTGACATCGCTCCCCTTGAGCAGCGTGAGCTGCCCCGACGCGCCGGGACGAGGCGGCGAGAGGACGGCGACCCGCCCGTCCGCGAGCGCGACGACACGCTCGATGCCGATGTCTCGCGCGGGCGCGCGGACGTGGATCTCGCGTGTGCCTCCCTCGGCGGCGACGATGCAGTACGCGCGGCCGTCCCGCGCATCGCCGTCCTCGCCGCACGAGCCGCGGATCACCAGCGCGCCGTTGCCGCTCGAGGCCACGAAGCGGGGCTTGTCGAAGCGCATCAGCCGGCGCATGCCGAGCGGCCGCTGGAAGGCGTAGAGCGTCGTCGGCCCCTCGCGCTCGCCGCAGACGAAGCCGAACGATGCGCCGGTGCGGATCGCATGGCACGTCGCCTCGCGCTCGGAGTAGGCGTCCGGCGCGACGTCCACGACCGACCCGTCGCGCAGCGATACGCGCGCGAGGGCGCCGCCACGAGCCACCACCGCGGTCGAGATCGAGTCGGGCCACCCGTCCTCGACCGCGGTGCGCAGCGCGCGCCGCCCGAACGGCCCCTGGGCGCGCGCCGGGGGCTCCTGCACATCGTCCGACGCGTCGAGGGTCCGGTACGTCACGCCGCCGCGGGCATCGACCGCGTAGAACCCGTTCGCCGTCATCACCGCCGGATCGCCGCCGATGATGCTCACGGCGGTCGGCCGCGCGTCGATCTCGACCTCACGCCACGTGGCCCCGGCGTCGAAGGTGACGAGCAGGCCGCGCAGGTCGGCCTCGACCACGGCGCGCCAGCCGTCGGCGAACGCGAGCTGGCCGTAGGCGCTCGCCGGTGGAAGCGGGCCGAGCGGCATCGCCGCGCCCGTCTGCGCATCGATCGCGAAGAGCCGATGGCTGTGCGAGAGCCGGGCATAGAGGCGATCGAACCCCGCGATGATCTCGTTCGCCTCCGACGGCAGCTGGACGAGCGGCTCGAGCGGGGCGAGCCACGCCTGAGCGCGCCAGAGCTGCGCGCTCCCGCGGTTCGACGCGTAGAACAGGTAACCGCCGCCGAGCCGCGTCGGGAGCTTGAGCGCGGTGACCTGACCCGACGGCAACAGGTCAGCGGCGCGCTCGATCGATCCATCGTCGTGCGCGATGACCCGCATGCGATCGATGAGCACCCGCTTGGCCCCCGCCTCGCTGGCCACCACGCCGCGCTCTCCGACGAGATCCGGGAGCAGCAGCGACGGCGTGACCATCGTCACGAGCGCCCCCCGCGCGGCTCGGCCGCCCGGCGCCGAGAGCGACGCCTGCGCAGCGCCGCCGTGATCGCTCGACGTTTGCCCTCCGGCCGACGCGACCGCCGCCCGTCCGCCGCACCCTGCAGCGCTCACGCCGAGGAGCAGCGTCATCGCGACGAGCGGCGCGGCGCCGGGCGTCCACCGAGGAATCGACGCGTGCAGCCGCCCGTCGGGCTCGGTCATGACGGACGATGCTAGCGCGCCCCCCGGGGCGCCGCACCGTTCTTGCTGCCGTCCGCTCGACGGAGACAGCCACGGCTCAGCTCGTGCGTGGTCTCGTCCGTCGGCTCGCGGCGATCGCGCCTCGCGCGGCCAGCGCTGGCGAGTCGCCAGCCGCAGGAGCGCAGCTCAACCGGCGAGGCGCTCCGGTTCACAGCGGGGGGCCTGACGACAGCCCCCGCGCGTTCACTTGCCCTTGGCGGAGCACTGCATCGCGCACATCAGATCGCCCACCGCGCACCCGCAGCCGCCGCGCTTCGGGGCCGGGGCGGCGGGTGTGGGAGTGGCCGCGCCGGACTGCTGCGCCTTGCCCCCGGTGCTGCCGCTGGCCGGACGCGGCCTCGAGCCCGCGCGCGCGCCCGCTGCCGCCGGGGCGGCGGTCGGCGCCGCGGTCGCGACCGGCTCTGCCGTGGCGCTCGCGGTCGCCGTCGCGGTGGGCGCCGGCGGCTCGGGCTCGGGGGGCGCCGTCGTCGCCGGGGCCGCCGCCACGGGCGGCGTGGTCTCGGCAGCGGTGGGCGCCGGCGTTTCGCCGCCGCCCTTCATCAGGAGGAAGACGCCTGCGATCGCGATGCCCGCGATCGCGATGCCGGCGCCGATGATGATCGGCGCCCGGTTCTTGGCAGGGGCATCGACGGTCGGCGGCGCGACGGACGGCGCCCGCGCCGTGGTCACGATGGGCGCGCTGAGCTGGAACAGGCCGCCGTCGCTGGCGACGATGCTCGCGACCGGCGACGGCGCTCGGACGCCGGCCCCCGAGGCGAGGGCCTTCAGGTCGATGAGGCCGGAGTCCTCCGAGGCGCTGACGGCCGACCGTGCCGGAGCAGGGGCGGCCTTCGCCGTGAGGGCGCTCAGCGAGAACAGCATCGAGTTCTCGTCGCGCTGGCCAGGAGCAGCGCCGCTCTTGAAGAGCGGAGCGCTCGTGGCCACGTCGTCGGAGCTGGGCCGGTGCGCCTCGGGCCCCGGGCTCGCGCCGAAGAGGTCCTGCGTCGGGCGCGCCGGATCGCGGCGCACCGCGGCCGCGCGAGGAGCGGCCGCCGCGACCGCCTCGACCCCCGGAGACGTCGGACCGACCGGCGCGGCGGCGCTGGGCACGGACTGCGACGGCACGGGCGCCGAGTCCTGCGCGGCCACGGAGGCCGGGGCGCTGCCAGCGTGCAGCGCCGCGACGATCGTGTCGACCTGGCCGAGCGGCTGCCAGTCGGCCATGCCGTCCGCCCAGATGTACGTCTCGGCGTTGATCGCCCCCGCCTGATAGCTGGCGACGATCTCGGCCACCGTCATCGAGCGTTGATCGCCATCCGCCACGTTGACCAGGTACGTGGTCCCGTCGGCCGGAACGCTCGTGCCGGAGACCGGATCGGCGACCCCGCCGTTGGTCGTCACGCCCGAGCTGTTCACGAGGATCGTGGCGCCGCATTTGCGGCACTTGATCTTGACGGTTCTGCCTTGGACCTTCTCGTCCGAGACGGTGTATTTCGACTGACAGGACTGGCAGGTGATCTTCATTGGGGGCTGGCCCGCAGGGGTGTGGTGCCGGCGAGGCGTCGCGTAGAGTTTACCTTGATGCCGCGCCGGTGGCCCGCTCTCTGACGTGCCAGTCGCGCGTCTGATCTCGCAGCTCCGCTTTACGATAGCCGAGGTCGTCGTCCCTTCGTAAAGCACAAAGGGACGGACCGCCGACGTAACCGTTGTCGGGACGCATCGTAGGAGCCCGCAGGCCGGCTCCTGGAGTGGGACCAGCCGCCTTGCGGAGCGCCTCAGACGCCGGTGCTCGGTGGGGATGCGGCTCACACTCAGCGGTGTCGGGGTCCGACGAGGCTGGAGTGCTGCCGTACGGCAGGACGGCGCGGCGAGAGATCCCCGTTCAGGCGTCGCCGCGCACGGAGCCGAGCTCTTCGAGGCTGGGCTCGTCGACCACGACCGGCACATCGTCGACCGGGTCCTGCGGCTCGACGCTCTCGCTCGGCCCCGGGGCCTCATGGCTGCCCACGTGCTCCCCGTACGCCTGCAGCTTCGAGTACAGGCCGCGGCGGCTGATCCCGAGCACGCGGGCCGCGCGCTGCTTGTTGCCGCGCACAGCCTCGAGGGTCAGAAGGATGAGCTTGCGCTCCGCGTCGGCCAGGCGCGTGCCGACCGGGAGGCGCAGCACGAGCGGGTGCTCCGCCGCCTCACCGGCGTCCCGCGGCGGCTCGGCCTCGTGCACGCCTGCCACCTCCCCCTGCGGCCTCCGCGGGAGCGAGGCAGGGCCCGTGGAGGGCGGCGCAGGCGGCGCGGTGACGACGTGCGACGGCGCCGGCTCGGAGGGGACCGCCATGTCGGACACGTGGACGATCGGCACCGACAGCGGCTCGGCCGGCTCGGGATGGACGACCGGCGCCGCAGCCCTCCCCGTCGAGATGCTGTCGTAAGAACGCCGGGCAGACCGCCGCTCGATCCGGCCCTGGCCGAGCTGGACGTCGTTCGCCGAGACCAGCTCGGTCGAGGCGAAGAGCGCGGTCTGCTCGATGACGTTGCGCAGCTCGCGGACGTTGCCCGGCCAGTCGTGCTCCGTCAGCCGCTCGACGGCGGCGTCCGAGAGGCGGCGGGCCGGGGTGCCGTAGCGCTTGGCGAACTTGATCAGGAAGCGCTCGGCGATCGGCAGGATGTCGTCCCGGCGCTCGCGCAGCGGCGGCAGCGTCACCGTGAACACGTTGAGCCGGTAGTAGAGGTCCTCGCGGAAGACGCAGTCGTCGACGAGGTCGAGCAGATCCTTGTTCGTCGCGGCGACGACGCGCACGTCGGCCTCGATCTCCTTGCGGCCGCCGACGCGGGTGAACCGGTACGTCTCGAGCACGCGGAGGAGGCTGACCTGCACGGCAGCGTCCATCGTGCCCACCTCGTCGAGGAAGACGGTGCCGCCGGCCGCCGCCTCGAACTTGCCCTCCGCGGCCGCGAACGCGCCGGTAAACGACCCCTTCTCGTGACCGAAGAGCTCGCTGCCGATGAGCTCGCGCGGGATCGCCCCGGTGTGCACCGGCACGAACGGGCCGGCGCGACGGCGGCTCCGGTTGTGAATGGCGCGCGCGACGAGCTCTTTGCCCGTGCCGCTCTCGCCGACGATCAGCACGGGCGCCATCGTCGCGGCGACGCGATCGATGCGGGTGAAGACCTCCCGCATCCGCGTCGAGCCGCCGATCATCCCCTCGAACACGAGCTGCCCGTGGAGGGGATCGTCGTCGTCGAACTCGGTCGGCGGCGACGAGAGCAGCTCGCGCACGAGCAGCACGAGGCGCGCGGGATCGAGCGGCTTCTGGAGGTAGTCGGCCGCTCCCAGCTTGAGGGCGTCGACGGCGCTCGTGATCGACGCGGCGCCGGTGACCATGACCACGTGGGGCGGCGGCGCCTTCGGCTCGGGGCCATCGAGCTCGCTCGGCGAGAGCCGGCGCATGAGATCGACGCCCGTCATCCCGGGCAGGTTGAGATCCGTGACGAGCACGTCAGCCGGCGTCCGCTGATGGATCTCGAGCGCCTGCTCGCCGCTCGACGCGACGACCACGTCGAGCCCTTCGTGGCGCAGCACCGCCTCGAGGATGGCTGCCTGGTCAGGCTCATCCTCGACGAGGAGCACCCGGCCGTGGTGGCTGTGGCTCCGGTGCGGCGCGCGCGCCTGCCCGCGCGGAATTGCAGCAGAAACTGCGTTCGGTCCCAAAGCTTCCCTCCCAGCTCGGCGGACGGACGGCTCGGCCCCGTGCGTTATGAAACGTGCCGTTAAACTTGTAGCTCGCGCGGGCCTCTCATCAACTCGGGAGTTGCCTCCTTCTCGGGTGCAAGGCCCCCCTCACATGCCGTCCGTGACATGTCGTTCCTGCGCACCTGCGCAACGCGCGCGACGCCCCCGGATCGCTGACTCCTGTGGTGACACGCCGCCGCGCGCATCACCAGCGCTCGATGATGCCGCATGCGATGCGATCTGCCAGCGCCATGCACGTAAGCATCGGGTTCACGGCAGGACTTCCAGGAAAGATGCTCGTGTCGGCGACGTAAACGTTGTCGAGATCGTGGCAGCGCCCCTCCTCGTCGACGACCCCGTCCCGCGGCCGCCGCGACATCCGCGCCGTGCCGAAGGCGTGGTTCGCCGCGGTGATCGTGTCGCGCCCGTCGAGCCGCTTGCTCTTCAAGATCTCGGCTTCCTCCGGCGAAGTCAGCTCGTCGGGGACGCCGTGCAGCCCGGGCAGGATCGACGCGGCCCCTGCCGCCCAGCAGATGTCGGACAGGATGCCCAGACCGCGCTGGATCTTCTCGACGTCGCGCGGTGCGTAGTCGAACCGCACATCGGGATCCCAGCAGCCGCGCTTCGGGCGGACCGTCCCGCGCGACTGCTCGGCCGCGATGATCACGTCGAACGGCGCCATCCGGTTGTAGGTCCGGAGGTGACGCTGGTAGTCGTGCCCGAAGCCGGGGAACCGCGCGGCAAGCACGGCGGGGGGCGACCAGAGGACCTCGAGCTTGATGCCCTGCTCGAGGAAGTGGAGCGAATGATAGCCCTGGGTCGCGCCCTCCCATGGATCGGTGGGATCCGGGAACACCGCCATGATGGCGAGCCCCGGGTGGAGCTGCAGCTCGTTGCCCACGTGGCCGCTCGAGTTGGCGGCGCCGCTGCGGAGCAGGATCAGCGGCGTGGCCATGCAGCCCGCGGCGAGCACGACGAGCTTCGCCCGGATCTCGACGGGCGCGCCCTCGCGCCACGTGAAGGGCTCGATGGTGCGACCGCGCATCCCGGCGGCCCGCCTGCCGGAGACGAGCAGGTGCTCGGCGCGGACGCTGGTGAACACACGCGCGCCTGCCCGGATCGCGGCCGGGACGTACGAGATATCGGTCGACATCTTCGCGCGGTTGCGGCACCCGGTGAAGCACTCGCCCGAGCCGCGGCAGCCGCGCACGTTGCGGTGGGTCGGCTCGCTCGACAGCCCCAGCGCGTCGCAGCCGCGCTTGAAGCGCAGGTTGCGCTCGCCCTGCACCTCCACCGGCGTGGGCGAGACGCCGAGCAGGCGCTCGACGCGCTGGTAGTGGGGCAGCAGCGCGTCGAGCGTGATCGCCGCCGTCCCCGCTCGCTCCGCCCACTTGTCGAACACCCAGGCGGGCGAGCGCGCGCAGATCGCCGAGTTGACGACCGAGCCGCCGCCGAGCGCGATCGCCTGCATGGTCGGGATGAGCATGCGCCCCCGGGCGGCTCGCATCCCGCCCTCGCGCAGCGTGCGCGCCAGCGACTCGCCCGCCTCCTGCCGGAAATCCTCCACCCCGAACGGCGGGCCTTCCTCCACGAGGATCACGTCGCGCCCCGCCTCGGCGAGCTCCTTGGCGACGACCGCCCCGCCCGGCCCCGACCCGACGACGAGCACCTCGCACGAGGCCTGCACCTCGCCGTCGTAGTCGGCGAACACCTTCACCTGGGAGCGCGGCTCGACGGGCGGGAGCGGCTCCACCTCGGCCCTCGAGCGGAGCGTGGCCACGGAGAGCAAGCGCTTGTCGCCGCGCTCGGGGTGCGCGGAGCGCGGCGGCTCCTGAGGGTCGGGTAGCTTCATGCCGTCACCCCCGGCGCGAGCGACGGGGGCTTCACGGCGACCGGCTCTCCCGACGCGCGCGCGGCGGCGCGGCGCTCGAAGGGCGTGGCGCAGCAGGCGACGCCGATCGCGCGGGCGACCTTCTCGTTCGCGAGGTAGCCCATCGAGAGCATCGTCCGGAGCGAGAGGAACGTGACCCGCCGGAGGTAGATGCAGCTCTGCGACATCGACGCGAGCACCGCGATGCGATCGGCCTGCGGGAGGCGCGTGAAGCGGGCGCGGCGCGGCCCGAAGACCCAGGGAGAGAGCTCGACGAAGTGGAAGAGCAGCCGCATGTACGGCCGCAGAGGCCGCGGCGTGCGGGCGACGTAGTGCTCCATGTACTCGACGAGCCCCGCCTCGGTCCCGGAGACCGGGATCGGGCCGCCGGCGGGAAAGAGCGCGTCGGCGCAGGCAGCCACGATGGCCCGCTCCCTCACGGAGAGCGCACGGGAGCGCGCCCCGGGGGCCGAAGCCCGGCGGGCGAGGCTCACGGCGGCGGCCGTGAGCGCCGCGAGGGCAATGACGAGACAGATCACGGGCAGATGCGCAACGAGCTCGCTCATCACTCGACTCCTTCCTTCCCAGCGGGAAGCCATCGCCTGGCTGCCTCGACAGCGTAGTCCGACGCCCAGAGTGCGCAATTTCGTTCGCACTGCGTCGGGGTGTTCGCGCACCATCCTGTCCTGATTTACGCAGCCCGACGTTGCGCCTGTGACAATCGCGGTAGGGTCGGCGCCCGATGAGCGACGAGCCGAAGAGCGCTGTGGACATGAGCGAAGAGGCCGGAGGCGACGAGTCGAGGGAAGACGAGAAGCCGACGTAACCGACCGGTGTTCGGGCTGGAGACGCCGCTCTTACGGGAAGAAGGGCGGCGCCTGGTGCATCTACGGGAAGCCGTCGTACCCCTGACGATCGACGAAGCGGTCGCTCGCCCCGCCCCGCGACCGCCTCACCGCGACGCTCGCCCTGCGCCTCGCCTCAGGGCGCCTCTCCCGGCCGACGCTCCTCGCCCTCCGCTCCCGCGCCGGCCGTTGCGGCGGCCCAGAACGCGCGCACGTCCTCGATTCGCTCGGTCCGGCGCGCGTCGGGCAAGCTGTCGAGCAGCACGCGGCCGTAGCCGCGCGTGCGGACCCTGCGGTCCAGGATCGCGACGATGCCCCGATCGGTGCGCGCGCGGATCAGCCGGCCGAAGCCCTGCTTCAAGGTGATCGCGGCCTGCGGAACGCTGTAGGCGATGAACGGGTTGCCGCCGCCCTGCTCGATCGCCGCGCACCGGGCCGCGACGACAGGATCCGTGGGCACCGCGAACGGGAGCTTCTCGATGATCACGAGGCGCAGCGCCTCGCCGGGGACGTCCACGCCCTCCCAGAAGCTCATCGTCGCGACCAGCACGGCGTGCCGCTCGGCGCGGAAGCGGCGGAGCAGCGCGCCCTTCGGCGCGTCCCCCTGCACGAGCAGCGGCGCCTGCTGCCGCGGAGCGCCGCCACCCGCCCGGGCCTCGGCCGCGGCGCGCGCGAGCCGGACGCGGAGGGCGGCGGCCAGCGCGTTCATCGCGCGGACCGAGGTGCAGAGGACGAACGCGCCGCCGCCCGTGATGCCGATGAGCTCGGCGATGCGATCGGCCCCGCGCTCGACGAACGCGGCGTCGGTCGCCTCGGGCAGGTCGCGCGGCGTGTAGAGCAGCGCCGCGTTCGGGTAGTCGAAGGGCGATGGAACCGTGAGCTCGTCGACCGGCACCGGCACCTCCGCGTCGAGCCCCATCCGCGAGCGGAGGAAGCGGAACCCCGACCCGGCGGAGCCGCCCGTGGTCAGCGTGGCGCTCGTCAGCACCACGGCGCCGATCCGCGCGAAGACGTGCTCGCGCAGCATGTGCCCGAGATCGACCGGCGACGCGCCGAACGAGACGGCGCGGCCGCGCACCTCGACCCACGTGACCTGGTTCGTCGCGGGGTCGACGATCCGCGCGGCGTCGTCCCGCAGCTGGGCGGCGCGGTTGCCGACGAGCTGCACCGCCTCGCTGCTCGCGTTCGCGCTCGCGTACCCCGCGAGCGCCTCGAGGTGGTTGTCGAGCCGATGATAGGCCCCGAGCAGCTCGCCGGACCACGCGTCCCTGGCGAGCGGGACCCGGGAGTCGCCGCGATCCCCGCTGCCCGCGGCGCCGCCGAGCGCGGCGAGCCGATCGAAGAGCGCGTCCGCGGACTCGCGCACGATGGCCGTGATCGCCGTCCCCTCGCCCCGCCCGAGGATGCGGTCGGCGAGGCCCGACGTGATGAACGCGCGGTCCGCGTCGCGCAGCATCGAGTCGACCCGCGCGCGCGAGACGCGGACGCCGAAGAAGCTCGTCGCGATGTCCTCGAGCTGGTGCGCCTCGTCGAAGATGACCGCGTCGTACGGCGGGAGCGCGCCCGCGCCGGCGAAGCCGCGGCGCGCCCCGGCGATCTTCAGGGCCAGGTCCGCGAAGAACAGGTGATGATTGACGATGAGGAGGCGCGCCGCCTCGCTGTCGCGCTTCATCCGCGTGACGAAGCACTCGTCGAAGTAGTCGCACGACGCGCCCAGCCGCGTCTCGCTGGACGACGCCACCTCCCGCCAGACCGGATCCCCCTCGGCGAGGTAGGCGAGCTCCGCCACGTCGCCCATCTCGGTCTCCTGCGCCCACGCCTCGATGAGCGGCAGCGAGCGCCCCGCGGTCCCGGCGCCCGCGCCGGGGCTCTGGCGGAGCTCGTTGAAGCGGCGCAGGCAGAGGTAGTTGCCGAGCCCCTTCACCAGCGCCGCGCGCGGATCCAGCCGGAGGTGCTCGGTCACGAGCGGCAGATCCTTCGTGTAGATCTGGTCCTCGAGCGCCTTGGTCGCGGTCGAGACGACGACCTTGCGGCCGCTCAGGATGGCGGGGACGAGGTACGCGAGCGTCTTGCCGGTCCCGGTGCCCGCCTCGCAGAGGAGGATGCGGTCCTCCGCGATCGCCCGCTCCACGGCGCTCGCCATCGCGATCTGCCCCTCGCGGTCCTCGTAGCCCGGCAGCCCGCGCGCGAACGGGCCGGAGGGCCCGAGCAGGCTCGCGGCTCGGTCGAAGGGCATCGTTGACCGCTTACCGCGGCAGGGCAGTCTTCTCCAGCGAGAGGGCGAACCCCACCTCGCTGAGGGCGACCTCGAGCGACGCGACCGGCTTCTCGAACTGGATCTCGCACCAGGTGTCCAGCGTCCGCTCGGCGTCACCGGGGTCGCGGACGTGCCGGAGCGCGGCCTCGCCCTCGGTGTAGCCGCGCGCCACGGCGGGCTCGGCCATCCGCCGCGCCCGCTCGAAGAGCTGCTCGTCCGTCGCGCCCGGGAAGTCGTTGCGCTGGGCGCGCACGACGAACCCGACCCGCAGCGGCTCGGCGCCCACGACGATGCCCGAGTCCATGAGGAGGTTCTCCCGCACCCGCTCGGCGACCTGAACGGCGTCGCCCCGGGTGCGATAAACCTCGAATCCGGCTTGGAGCAGGGCCTTCTTTATCTCCGCGGGTGTCGGCATCTTCCGCTGGTTTCCGGCTACCCCCAGCTGCGAGCAGGACCATCCATCGCAAAATTACGGGTGCCTCGTCAAGCGGACAGCGCTGGCAGGGGTGTGGCGCTTTGGCGGGCCGGCGCGTTTGTCCCCGCTCACGAGCTCGACCGTGACGACCTCGACGCCCCGTCGTCCAAACGACCCGGGATCTCTGCCCCCTCGGGGGCATCCAGGAAGCAGACCCCCACGATCGACCCGTCCGGCTCGTCCTGCACCCACATGATCCGCCCTGGGCGCGGAGATCTACCGTCGAGCCAGACCGTTAGCTCCGTGCCGGGGTCGAGTGAATTTTCTATCACCACCCGGAGCCCGCCGACGCTCATGTTGAGCGTCCAGCCGGAGACGGCACGGTCGGCGGCTTCGAGGCGGACCCGCTCGCTCAGCTCGCGTCGCGGGCTCCTGCGACGGTTGGCCAGGAGCTCAGGGGGAATCTGGAGCGACGGGGGAGTGAGGGTTCTGCGTCGAATCACAGAAGAAAATTACAAGCACAGACCGTGCCCGAGGACAGAAATGTTGGCTATGGCTGATATCCAGCAGGGACGGGAGGATGGGACCGCTCAGTGGGCTTCGGCATGGTCGGGCTTGTGGCCGGAGCCGTCGTTCGGCTCCTCGAAGACGGAGACGGGCTCGAGCAGGGACAGCTGGTCGCGTTTGATGCCCACGCCCTTGTCGGAGAAGAAGAGGTCGTTCTCCTGGAGCCGCGAGCGCACGCGGCCGATGAACAGGATAGGCATGCCCGCCTGCGTGTAACCGAGCTGCACGAGCGTGCCCTTCGGCCAGTTGCCGCCGTCGAACGAGAGCTCCTTGCGCAGCGTGTAGAACCCCTCGGCGGGGAGACGCTGCAGCGAGTCCGCCCACGTCGTCCCCCGGAACGCGACGGCGGGGCCGTGGAAGTGCCAGCGGTTGTGCACGTTGTGATCAGGCGTCGTGACCGTCGGCAGACCGTTGTCCGAGTGGTTGTGGAAGGAGACGAGGATGCCGGCAGGCACCTTGTCCTCGTTTCCGGGGAGCGGCTTTGTCGTCAGGTAGAGGCCGCAATCAGGGAGGTGTGACTTCGAGCTTGCCATGGCCTGTGCCCCTAGCCCCGCTCTCGACCGCCGTAAAGACACGCCGTCGACGCCGTGCTATGCCGCGCCTGGCCAAGGCGGGAGGCCGCTCGAGGAGCGAGCGGCGCACGCCCCGGGAGCAAGCCCTTCGTGAACAGATTGAGCCAAATCTTCGGCGCTGCCATCGTCATCGCGATCGCCGTCGTCTTCATCGTCCAGTTCCGCCCGAGCACGGGCCCCGTGCAGTCGACCGCGAGCAGCTGCGTCGTCGAGGTCCGAGGCAGCTGCATCTCCTCGGTCGACTTCAACGCCTCGAGGAACCTGCTCGCGATGCGCGCCGTCGACGAAAACCGCCTCCGGGCGATGGGGTACCGGCGGCTCACAGCGGAGGGGCTCTACGAGCGGTGGCTGCTCAACGAGGACGCGGAGCGCCTCGGGATCAGCGTCTCGGACGACGAGCTCACGGCCGAGCTCGTGGCCGGCAGGGTGCGTGTCTCGCTGCCGGCGGACAAGATCCGCCAGGTCGGTTACGCCCTGAACCTCCGGGAAGACCTCATTCGCTACCTGGACGTCCGCAACCGCCAGACAAAGAAGTTCGACAGCAAGCAGTACGAGAAGCAAATCCGGAACATCACGAAGATGAGCCCGACGGATTTCCGCGAAACTCAGCGGAAGGAGCTCGTCGCCGCGCGGATGCGCGACCTCATCCGCGCGCGGGTCCGGGTCGGTGACAGCGAGGCGTTCGAGCAGTTCTCGCGCGAGAAGTCGACCCGGACGCTCAGCTACGTGCGCTTCGATCGGCGCTTCTACAGCGACCTCATCGTCGACACCTCGGAGAAGGCGATCCAGGCCTGGGCGGACGCCAACAAGGAAGAGCTCGACAAGACCTGGGAGGGGCGCAAGGCGCACTATCTGCCCGAGTGCCGGGTCGCCCGGGACCTCATGGTCGAGGTGCAGCCCGCGGAGGCCGAGCAGGGGCCGGAGGCGGGCAAGGCGGCCGCGAAGGCCCGGATCGAGGCGGCGGTCCAGCGCCTCAAGAAGGGCGAGAGCTTCGCCGACGTGGCGCGCAGCGCGAGCGACGATCCGAGCGCGGCGCGCGGCGGCGATCTCGGCTGCGTGACCAAGGGCCGGCTCAGCAAGCCTGTCGAGGACAAGCTCTTCGAGATGAAGGCGGGCGAGGTGTCGGACCTCATCGAGACCGAGGACGGCTTCCACGTGATCAAGCTCGAGCAGATCGCGAAGGACGCCGACGCCGAGAGGATCGGCCGGCTGGAGACGGCGCGCGACCTGTACATCGCCCACGAGTCGGAGCGGCTCGCGGCCGAGGCCGCGAAGCAGGTGCTCGCCGCCGCCGCGGGCGGCAAGTCGCTGGAGGACGCGCTCGCCGCCTACCTGGCCCAGCTCGCGCCCGCGAAGGACAAGGCCGGCGCCGCCGCGGGGGCGCAGCCCGCCGCCGCGAAGCAGGACGGGAACAAGGACGAGGGGGCGAAGGACAGCGGCCAGGCCGAGCCTGGCGCGGCGCGGCCGCCCTACACGACGGCGAACCACCCGAACCGGCCGACCGTCGAGGCGAGCCTGCCGTTCAACGTGTCGGGCTCCCCGATCACGGACGCGAGGGACAGCACCGAGGCCGCGCGCATCGCCTTCCAGCTCGACAAGCCGGGCGATCTGCCCAAGGACATCGTGGCGCTGGAGAACGGTTACGCCGTGATCCAGCTCAAGGAGAAGACGTCCGCGAGCCAGGAGCAATGGGACAAGGACCGCGAGTTCTACACCGCCGCGATGCGCGCCGCGAAGCAGAACGACGCGCTCATCGGGTACATGCGCCGGCTGAAGTCGACGATCGGCAGCGAGGTGAAGTACGACCAGGGCCTCCTCAAGGAGTCCAGGCCGGCCGAGGACGGCTCCGGCGAGCCGGAGCTCCCGCTCGGGGACGAGGGGGAATGACGTCGCTCCCGCCGCGTGACGCTCGCGACGTCCTCCTCTCGAACGGCCTCAAGGTCGTCCTCGTCCCGCAGCCGCATGTCCACCGGGCGGTCGCCTCGCTCTACCTGCGCGTCGGCTCGCGGTTCGAGAACCCGCAGAACAACGGGATCTCCCATTTCCTGGAGCACATGGTGTTCCGGGGGACGCCGACGCTGCCGTCGGCGCACGCGCAGGCGCTCGCGTTCGAGCGGCTCGGCGGGACGCTCTACGCGGCGACCCACGTCGACCACGGCGTGATGAGCATCTCCGTGCCGCCGGCGAACCTGGAGCCGGTGATCGCCCTGCTCGGCGAGGTCGCCACGTCGCCCCGCTTCACCTCGATCGAGGTCGAGCGCGGCATCGTGCGCGAGGAGATCCTCGAGGACCTCGACGACGAGGGGCGCGACATCGACCCGGACAACAACGCGCGCGCCCTCATGTACGAGCGGCACCCGCTCGGCTTCACCATCACCGGCGGCATCGACGCGCTCGATCGCTTCGACGAGCCGATGCTGCGCGCCCACCACGCCCGGCACTACACGACGGCGAACGCGGTGCTCTGCCTCGCCGGGCGGCTCGATCCAGACGCGTGCGCGCGGGCCGTCGAGCGGCACTTTGGCGCCATGCCGCGCGGCGAGCAGGTGCCCGCCGCGCCGCCGCCGAACGGACAGAAGAAGCCGCGGTTCCGCTTCATCGAGAACCAGTCGAGCCAGACCGAGCTGCGGGTCGCGTTCCGTGGCGTGAGCGAGCGCGATCCGCGCGAGCCCGCCGTGGAGATGCTGCTCCGCGTCCTCGACGACGGCATGTCGACGCGGCTCTACGAGCGGATCTGCGACCGGCTGGGCCTCTGCTACGACGTGTCGGGGATGTTCGAGGCCTACGAGGACGACGGGGTCGTCGACATCGCCGCGGGCGTGCAGCACGACCGCGCGACCGTGGTGGTCCGGGAGATCTTCTCGCTGCTCCGCGAGCTCTCCGAGGTCGGCCCGCGCGAGGACGAGCTCGCCAAGGCGCGCGACCGCCACCTGTGGTCGGTGGAGGCGATGCTCGACGACGCCGAGGCGACCGCCGGCTTCCACGGGCTCGCCGCGCTCGCCGACATCACCCGCACCCCGGAGGCGCGGCACGAGGAGCTCGCCCGCGTCACGGCCGAGGACGTGCGCAACGCCGCGCGCGCGCTGTTCCGACCAGAGCGCCTCACCGTGGTGGCCGTGGGCCTGCTCCGCTCCTCGGAAGAGGCGAAGCTCGACAAGGCCGTCCGCTCGTTCGCCTGAGCCCGTCCGCAACTTCAACGGATCCCGTCCGCTCGTTCGGCTGAGCCCGTCCGCGGCTGACTGGCGGACGTCCGCGTCACCGCCGACACGCTCCTGCGCGTGAATTTTCAATTTGCATTCATGCGCATCGATGCATATATGTGAACCGTGATGACGGTCACGGAGGTCCCGGCCGAGCCGATGGGGGCGGTCGCGCGGTGCGAGCTGTACCGGCTCCTTTCGGATCCGGTGCGGGTGCGGCTCCTCGGCCTGGCCGCAGCGGAGGAGCTGGCGGTCGGCGAGCTGGCCGAGCTGCTCCGTGAGGGCCAGCCGAAAATCTCGCGCCACGCGGCCGCGCTGCGCGAGGCGGGGATCCTGCTGGCACGCCGTCAGGGCACGTGGACGCTGCTCCGCCTCGACCCGCGCGCCACGAGCGACCCCGTGGTCGACGACGCCGTGCGCGCGGGGCAGCGCGCGTGCGCGGCCGACGGGACGCTCGCGCGCATCGAGGAGGTGCTCGCGGCGCGCGACGCCGAGACGCGCGAGTTCTTCGCGCGCGGCGGGCGCCCGTTGCGCCCGGGGCCGCCGTCCGAGCTCGCCGCCTACCTCGCCGCGCTCGCGCCGCTCCTGCCCCACCGCCGGCTGGCGGTCGACGCGGGCACCGGCGATGGGGCGCTGCTCGAGGTGCTGTCCCCCGTCTTCGACCGCGTCGTCGGGCTCGATCGCGCGAGCGCCCAGCTGCAGCTCGCGGGCGAGCGCCTGCGGCGGCGCAGCCTCGAGAACGTCGAGCTCGTGTGCGGCGAGATCGACGGGCCCGAGGTGATCCAGGCCGTGGCCCGCGCGCTCGGCGGCGGTCCGCCGGAGGCCGGCGAGGCCCTCTCCGGCGGCGCGGACGTGGTCCTCGCGGCCCGCGTGCTGCACCACGCGCCGCAGCCGGCGCGGGCGATGCGCGCCCTCGTCGAGCTCGCGCGGCCGGCCGCGCCCGGCCGCGGCGAGGACGCCGCGCCCGGCCGCGGCGAGGACGCCGCGCACGCCCGCGGCGGCGCGGTGTGCGTGCTCGATTACGAGGCGCACCACGATCTGACCCTGCGAGAGCAGGAGGCGGACGTCTGGCTCGGCTTCTCGCCGGACGACCTCCGGCGCCTCGCCGAGGAGGCCGGGCTCTCCGGCGTCGAGATCCGGCGGCTTCCGTCCGCCTGGCAGGGCGAAGGTCCGGATCGACACCTCGTTTGGCAGCTGCTCGTCGGCTGGCGCGGCGCGCGTTCGAGCGCATTCACCGGAAAAGGCAAAGGGACACCATGACTGCTGAGAAAAAGCTCTCCTACAAGGTCGCCGACATCACGCTTGCTGACTGGGGTCGCAAGGAGATCCGCATCGCCGAGAAGGAGATGCCGGGCCTGATGACGCTCCGGGCCGAGTACGGCGCATCGCAGCCGCTCAAGGGCGCGCGCGTCGCCGGCTGCCTCCACATGACGATCCAGACCGCGGTGCTGATCGAGACGCTGGTCGCCCTCGGCGCCGAGGTCACCTGGTCGAGCTGCAACATCTACTCGACGCAGGACCACGCCGCGGCGGCGATCGCGGCGGCCGGCGTCCCGGTCTTCGCCTGGAAGGGCGAGACCCTCGAGGAGTACGACTGGTGCATCGAGCAGCAGATCTACGCCTTCAAGGGCGGCAAGGGGCCCAACATGATCCTCGATGACGGCGGCGATCTCACGATCATCGCCCACGAGAAGCACCCGGAGCTCTTCGCCGGCAACGACCCGATCCGCGGGCTCTCGGAGGAGACGACGACGGGCGTGCACCGGCTCTACGAGATGCACCGCGCCGGCAAGCTGAAGGTGCCCGCGATCAACGTCAACGACTCGGTGACGAAGAGCAAGTTCGACAACCTCTACGGCTGCCGCGAGTCGCTGGGCGACGGGATCAAGCGGGCCACCGACGTGATGTTCGCCGGCAAGGTCGCCGTCGTGTGCGGCTACGGCGACGTCGGCAAGGGGTGCGCGCAGTCGCTGCGCGGCCTCGGGGCGCGCGTGATCATCACCGAGATCGACCCGATCTGCGCGCTGCAGGCGGCGATGGAGGGCTACGAGGTGAAGCGCCTCGAGAGCGTCGCCCCGGTCGCCGACATCTTCGTCACGGCGACCGGATGCGCCGACGTCGTGCGCGCCGAGCACATGACCGCGATGAAGGACGAGGCGATCCTCTGCAACATCGGCCACTTCGACTCGGAGATCCAGATTTCGTGGCTCGAGAAGAACCCCGAGATCAAGGAGGAGAACATCAAGCCGCAGGTCGATCACTTCATCTTCCCGGACGGCAAGCGGCTCATCGTCCTCGCGCGCGGCCGGCTCGTGAACCTCGGGTGCGCCACGGGCCACCCGTCGTTCGTGATGTCGACCTCGTTCTCCAACCAGGTCCTCGCGCAGATCGCCCTGTGGACGGAGAAGTACACGGTCGGCGTCCACCTGCTGCCGAAGAAGCTCGACGAGAAGGTCGCCGCGCTGCACCTGCCGAAGCTCGGGGTCGAGCTGACGCAGCTCACGCAGGACCAGGCGAAGTACCTGGGCATCCCCGCCGAGGGCCCGTTCAAGGCCGAGAACTACCGGTACTGAGCGGCGGGCTTTCGGCGCCTCCGCCGCTGGGGTAGGCGGCCGAACGATGGATCCTCGCCACAGCAGGGACGAAGCCCAGCGCTACCTCGACACCTACGCCGCTGCCTGCGGCGAGGATCTCGCCCTCCGCGTCTACACCTCGCGCCTGCTCGGCGCCGATCCGTCGCTCGTGCTCCACGGCGGCGGGAACACGAGCGTCAAGAGCACGGCCGTCGACCTGCTCGGCGATCGCGTCGACGTGCTCTTCATCAAGGGCAGCGGGTGGGATCTCGCGACCATCGAGCCGCGCGGCTTCCCCGCGTGCCGCCTCGCGCCGCTCCAGCGCGCGTGCGAGCTCGAGGCGATGACCGACGAGCAGATGGTCGCGCTCCTGCGCGGCCAGATGCTGGATCCATCGAGCCCCACGCCGTCGGTCGAGGCGCTGCTGCACGCGATCCTCCCCGCGAAGTTCGTCGATCACACCCACGCGGACGCCGTGCTCTCGGTCATCGATCAGCCCGGCTCGGCCGAGATCGTGCGGGAGATCTACGGGGACCAGGCGCTCTTCGTGCCGTATGTCATGCCGGGCTTCGCGCTCGCCCGTCGCGTCGCCGAGCTCGTCCGGGCGCGCCTCGCGCAAGGGGCGCTCCCGTCGGTGATGATCCTCGACAAGCACGGGGTCTTCACGTGGGGCGACACCGCCGAGGAGAGCTATGCGCGCATGATCGACGCCGTGACGCGCGCCGAGCGCTACATCGCCCAGCGCAGCGCGATCGTCCCGCACCCGACGGTCGCGGCGCCCGATCCGGAGTTCCGGGCCGCCATCGGGCCGGTCGTCCGGGGCGCGCTCGCCCGCGCCTCGGGTCGCCCCTGGGTCTGCACGCTCCGCACCAGCCTGCAGCTGATCGCGTTCTGCGACCGCGACGACGTCGCGCGGGCCTCGCAGATCGGCTGCGCGACCCCGGATCACGTCATCCGCACCAAGGCGCGGCCGCTCATCGTCGACGGCGGCGACGTCACCGACACGGCGCGCTTCCGCGCGGCCGTCGAGCAGGGCATCGCGAGGTACGTGGCCGAGTACCACGAGTATTTCCGCCGCTCCTGCGCCGCGCGGGGCGTCGCCCGCGACGAGCTCGATCCGTTCCCGCGGGTGCTGCTCTTCCCCGGGGTGGGCGCGCTGTGCGTCGGCGGCTCGCACGCCGAGGCGGAGATCGTCGCGGACGTCTACGATCACACCGTGTCGGTGATCGAGGCCGCCGAGGCGCTCGGCGGGTACCAGCCGGTCCCGGAGCTCGACCTCTTCGACATGGAGTACTGGAGCCTCGAGCAGGCGAAGCTGAAGCTCGGGGCGGGGCAGAGAGGCCCGCTCGATCGGCGGGTCGCGCTGGTGACGGGCGCCGCCTCGGGGATCGGCCACGCGACGGCGGCGGCGTTCCTCGCCGCGGGAGCGCACGTGGTGCTGGCCGATCGCGACGAGGAGCCCCTCGAGAAGGCCGCCGCCGAGCTCGGGGGACGCCACCGCGGCCGCTGCACGAAGATCGCCTGCGACGTGCGCAGCGAGGCGAGCGTGAACCGGGCGTTCGCGCAGGCGGCGGCGCACTTCGGCGGCGTCGACGTCGTCGTGTCGAACGCCGGCCGCGCGTTCTCGGGGCCCATCCACACGTCGGAGGGACACGAGGCCCTGTGCGCCTCGCTCGAGCTGAACCTGCTCGGCCACCAGAACGTCGCCCGCGCGGCGGCGCGGGTGCTGCTCGCCCAGGACTCGGGCGGCGCGCTCCTGTTCAACGCGTCGAAGAGCGCGTTCAACCAGGGGCCCGACTTCGGCCCGTACTCCGTCGCCAAGGCGGCGCTCGTCGCGCTGATGCGCCAGTACGCCGTCGACCTCGGCCCCCAGGGCATCCGGGCGAACGCCGTGAACGCCGACCGCATCCGGACCGCGCTGTTCGGCGCCGGTCTGCTGGAGGCCCGCGCCCGCGCCCGCAACGTCTCGGTCGACGACTACTTCCGCGACAACCTGCTCCGGCGCGAGACCACCGCGGCCGACGTGGCGCAGGCCTTCGTCTATCTCGCGACCGCCGAGGCCACGACGGGCTGCGTCGTGACCGTCGACGGCGGGAACGCCGCCGCGTTCCCCCGCTGAGCGCGGGTCAGAGCCCCTCCACGCCCGGACCGCCGCCCTCCGCGCCGAGCACGGCCTTGTCGGGCGGATGCTGGGCGTCGAGCCGGATCTTCTTCCAGTCCCCCGAGCGGAACTTCCACACCATGGTCGCCGCGAGGAGGACGACGTAGATGACGCCGGCCCCCCAGATGCCCATCAGGCCGAAGCCGAGCGTGATGCCGAGCAGCCACGCGAGCGGGACGAGGCAGGTGAAGTGCAGGATGAGCTCCACCACCATCACGAACACGGTGTTGCCCGCGCCGAAGAGCGCCTGCGTCAGGATCATGCCGACCGCGACGAGCGGCGTGCAGATGCCCATCACCTGGAGCGGCCGGAGCGCCGCGGCCTGGACGAGCTCGCTGCTGCTGGCGAACGCGAGGATCTGCGGGGCGAAGATCGCCTCGAGCAGGCCGACGACCCCGAAGATCACGAGCCCCAGCCGGACGCTCACCCAGCCGAAGCGCGCGGCCTTGTCGCCGTCCTTCTCGCCGAGCGACTGCGCGACAAGGGTCGCGGTCGACGTGCCGAAGGCCAGGCAGGCGGTGAACGTGAGCTTCAAGATCCCGACGATCACCGTGGTCGCCGCGCCGTAGACCGGCTCGGCGCGGCCGCCGGGGCAGAGCGGCGAGATCACGCCCGCCGGCGCGACCTGGTCGAGCTTGCTGGCGATCGCGTAGAACAGGGCGAAGCCCGTCATGATGGCGACGGTGGCGACGGCGCTCGGGATCGACAGCCTGAGGATCGACCAGGTGAGCGGGACCGAGAGCTTGCTCGTGGCGAACGGGCGGTAGAGGCGCCGGTACTGCGGCAGGAGCGCGTACACGACCATGATCGCGAGGCCGACGTAGGTCGAGATGAAGCCCGCGATGCCCGCCCCGGCGATGCCGTACTTCGGGATGCCGAGCGAGGCGTTGCCGAAGATGAGCACGAGGCAGAGCACGATGTTCAGCGCGTTCATCGCGAGCGCCGAGACGAGGTGGATGTGCGTCTTGCCGATGCCGTCGAAGAACGCCTTCAGGGCGAACGTCGCCGCCATCGACGTCACCCCGAGCAGGCGCCAGCCGAGGTAGTCGAGCGCCGCCTGCCGCGCGTCGGGCACCTTGATGATGACCGAGAGGATGTACGGCATCGTCAGGTACCCGATCACGGAGAACGCGACGCCGGCGACGATCGCGAAGAACAGGGCGTTCGCGAGGACCGCACCCGCGTCCTCGGGCCGCTTCTCGGCGAATCGTCGCGCGGTGAACGCCTGCGTGCCGACCGAGACCGCGCTGAGCGAGCCGCCGAACAGCCAGAGGACGATCAGCGACGGCAGGAGCGCCGCGTGCGCGTTCGACGACTCGGGGCACGGCAGGTGCGCGAAGAAGACGATGTCGATCTCGTTGACGATGCTCTGGGTGAGCATCGCCGCCACGGTCGGCAGCGCGAGCCGCAGGATGGCGCGATGCGGTGGGCCCGAGGTAACGGCGTTCGATCCCGGGGCGGACAGGGCTATCTGAGCCATCGCAGGCTGCGCGGTATACAACGCCGCAGCGTGCGCGCGAGAGAAATGCTCCGCGTGGGGCGCAGCTTACTCGGCCTTGGCGACCCGGGACCGCCGCTTGTGACGGCGCCGCTTCGCCTCGGTGGGATCCTCGTGCCCGTTGCCGTCTTTCTCTGCCGTGTCAGCGTCGCCACGGGCAGGCGTCGGCGTCGACGGCTCGCGCGCTGAGGACGAGGACGATCGCTCGCGCGCCTTCGACTCGCGCTTCGCGACCTCACGAGAGGCGCGATCCGCCGCGCCGCGCGCCGCGGGCTTGTCCGCCTTCGGCGCCGATCCGCGCGTCGCCACCGCCGGCCTGCGCGGGACGGTCTGGTTCCTCGCGGGCGGCTTCGCCGCGTCGGCCTTCGCGACGGCGGGCTGCGCAGGCGGCACGACGGCGGCGGGCTGCGCGGCCCCTGCTCGGGGCGCGGCCGCATCGGGTCCGGCGGCGGGCGAGGCCGCGAGGGCCGAAGGGGCGCCGGTCCCCTGCCCCGCCTCGCTGGGCACGAGCGCGCCGGCTACGCCGGGCGCGGCCGCATCGGGGGTGACCGCGGCAGCCGGCGCTCCGGCTGCCTGCACCGCTGCGGCGGCCGCGAGGGCCTGCGGCGCCGCGCCCGCCGCCGGCGCCTCCGAGACGGCCGTCGGCGCGTCGATGGGCGCATCGGGCTGAGCCGCCTCGCCCGACGAAGGGGCCGCCTCGCCCGCGACGCCGAGCAGCGCAGCGGCCGCTGGAGCGCGCGCCGCGATCTCGCGCCCCTTGCCCACGACGACGACGCCCGCGAGCGCCATCACGGCGGCCACCGCCGCGAACCCGAGCGCGCGGCGGCGAGCGCGCGCGCGCCCGGGCGTGCCCAGCGCCCTCAAGATGGCCTGACGCATCTCGGTGGCGCTCTGGAAGCGGACGCTCGGATGGCGCGCCAGCGCGCGCATCACCAGCTCGTCGACGAAGGGCGGGATCTGCCGGGCCGGCGCGCGCTCGCGGAGGCGCTCGGGGCTGCCCTTGACCTTCGCGTCGAGCAGCGCGACGAGGCTCGGCTCGACGAACGGCAGGCGCCCCGTGAGCATCTCGTAGAGGACGCACCCGAGCGCGTAGAGATCCGCGCGCCCGTCGATGCGCCCCGACGCGGCCTGCTCGGGGGCCATGTACTCGGGCGTCCCCACGATCGCGACCGCGGCCCGCGCCGGCCCCTCGCCCGCGCCCGTCGCGTCCGCGACGCCGTCGACCTCGCCGCGGTCCTCCGAGAGGCACTTCGCGAGCCCGAAATCGAGCAGCTTCAGGCCGGCCTCCGCGATGGAGGGCGCCCCCTCGGCGCCGCTCGGGCGCGTCAGGAACAGGTTCTCGGGCTTGATGTCCCGGTGCACGAGGCCCTCGGCGTGCGTGAGCTCGAGCGCGCTCAGCACCTTGACCGCCATCGCGAGCGCGTCCCTCCAGTCGATCGCGGCCCCGCGGGCAAGCACGGCGTCGAGCGTCGCGCCCTCGAGCAGGTCCATGCCGCAGAACAGGCGGCCATCCGCCGCCATGCCGAAGTCGTGCACCTTCACGAGGTGCTCGTGGGACAGGCGCGAGAGGACGCGCGCCTCGCGGCGGAAGCGGTTCGCGACCACGTCCGTCGCGGAGTGCTCGGCGGAGACGACCTTGAGCGCCACGCGGCGCCCGAGGTCGACGTGCTCCGCCTCGTAGACGGTGCTGCTCGCGCCGGCGCCGATCTCGCGCAGCAGCCGGTAGCGCGTGCCCGGCAGCATGCCCTCGTCGCCGCGCTCGGCCGAGGCCATCGCCTCGGCGCGAGGGCTCACCGGCGTCACGGCCGTCGCGCGGTGCGCCTTGGCGGCGGTGACGAGGGTCGCGAACTCTCCGCGCGAGCGCCCCGGCTCGCCCGGGAAGAGCCGCTGCATCAGGTGCGCCGCCCGCGCGCGCACGCCGCGCTCGCCGCCCGGCAGCGCGACCGCCGCGCCGAGGAGCGCGGCGAGGTCGCGCGCGGCCGCGCGGCTGGACGGGTACCGCGCCTCCCTGTCGAAGGCCGTGAGCCGCGCGATGGCGGCGTCGAGCGCCGGCGTCGCCCCGAGCGAGAGGGCGATCGGCGGCGGGTCGTTCTGGTTGCGCGCGACCGCGGCCATGTGCGTCTGCGCGTCGCCCTGGAGGAAGCGGCGCCCCGCGCACAGCTCCCAGAGCATGATCCCGAGCGCGTAGAGGTCGACCCGCGCGTCGCCCGGGTCGCCGTTGGCGACCTCCGGCGCGACGTAGCCCGGCTTCGCGAAGACGACGCCCGCGACCGTGTGGCAGCGCCGGTTCTGCCCGCGCGCGGTGCCGAAGTCGATGATCTTCACGTCGCCGGAGAAGCCGAGCATCACGTTCTGGGGCGACAGATCGCGGTGCACGATGCCGAGCGCGTCGCCCGACGGGTCCTTGCGCTCGTGCACGTGGGCGAGCGCCTCGGCGATCATCGTCGCGATCGCGACGGCCTCCGCCCAGTCGAAGCGGTGCCCGAGCTGCACCGCGCGCGCCCGGACCTCGCCGAGGCTCCGGCCCTCGACGTGCTCGACCACCGCGTACGGCTCCCCCGTCGCCGGGTCGACGTCCGCCTCGATGACCTGCGCGACGCCGGAATGCTGGAGCTGCGCCTGCACCCGCGCCTCGTCCAGGAAGCGGGCGATGTAGCTCGGGTCGGACGCGTGCTCGCGGCGGATGATCTTCACGACGACGGCGCGCTCCGCCCCCTCGAGGCCGGTCGTGGAGGCGAGGAACACCTCGCCCATGCCCCCCCGAGCGATGCGCCGCAGGAGCACGTAGCGTCCGAGCGGTCGGGGAACATCGTCCGCAGCGAAGCCGCTCTTGTTGGGCTCATGCGAGGGCGGAAGAACCGGGCGAGGCACGGTCGCGGAGGAGTTCGCCATGAACCGAACCTACCGGATGTAGGACAAGGTGGGCCAACTTCGGGTGGTTCGCTCGACCGCGCCGAAACGGGCCGTGTTTTCGCGGGGCTCCCGCCGTACCGCGCCGTTTCGACACAGGGGCTCTCCAGATTATCCACAGGGTTATCCCCACCCTGTCGACAAGTCGCGCGCTCCGGGCGGCCGCCCTGAGCGGCGCAGGAATCCGTCCAGGAAGTCCAGAAAAACGCTGCAATCACCCGAGGTCCCGGCCATTGCTCTCCCCGCTGGCCTCGGCTACTCCTTGGCAGGGATGTCGCGACACGCCGTCCAGCGCCTGATGACCTTGCTGACGTTCGCGTTGGCGCTGGTCCTCCCGCTGCGCGCGGGTGCTGCGATCGTTCCGGTCTGCGAGGACGACCGGATGACGATCGTCGCTCCGCCGGACGAGCCATCGTGCACCGTCCTGACGAGCGTCGACGACGCGACGGGCGCGACGAGGGCTGCGCCCATCTGCGATCCCCGCGGCGCTTCGTCGGTCGCCCCGCCCCGCACCCTCCCGATCACCGATGCGCGGATCGACGCGGTCCCTGGATGCGAGGGGGGCGATCTCTGGCCGAGGGTCGGACCGAGCTCGCGCCATCCCGGCCCTGTGAGCGAGCTCTCCAGCCCGCCGCAGCAGGCGCTGCTCGTTCCGGAGCTCGTCCTCCCTGCCGTGGGCACACCCGTGGCGCTCTTCTCGTTCCTCGCGGTCCCCGGTGGGCCGCGCTCCGGCGTGGAGCAGGGCATCTACCACCCGCCTCGATGAGGCGAGCTCGCCGGCAGGCCGTGCTCGATCGCGCCGCGTGGTCTCTCGGAGCCCGCTGCTGGCGGTTCGTGGCCGGCTCTGCCGCGAGATCCGGAGCGTTTGCCGTTCTGATCCGAGCCCGCTAGGCGGCTCGTCCGGCCCCACGTCGCGCAGGCTCGCCCTCTCCAGGGCGACGCGCCCTCGCGACGGAGGCCGGGCGCAGACGCCGGCGTGGCGGGTCCAGAGCGGTCCCGGCGCTCCGCCGAGGGCTGCGGCCGCACCGCGCGGCGGCGGCTCCTTCGGCCCAGGGTGGCTCGCCGCCCTGGGAGCGCACGATTGGCGATCTTGTCGCGGGCACGCCACCTGGTGTCGCGCCCGCGTTGAAGGAGGGGCCCGCCTGGCGGAGCCCCACCACCGTTGAGAGAGGAAATATCATGAACAAGGGAACAGCCATCGTCGGCTTTCTTCTCTGCTTCATCGCAGGGATGGGGCTGATGTGGAGTATCGATCGGAGCGCCGGCTCGCGCGGGCATGAGATCTCGGCGGCCGTCGACGACGGTCAGCCGTGGACCGACGAGGACGCGGCGGTGCCGGTGTCGTCGAAGGACCCGATGTGGGGCGCGCGGACGGCGCCGGTGACGATGGTCGTCTTCAGCGACTTCGAGTGTCCGTTCTGCACCCGGGTCGAGACCACGATCAACCAGCTCAAGGACAAGTACGGTCCCGAGAAGCTGCGCGTCATCTGGAAGAACAACCCGCTCCCCTTCCACAAGAACGCGCGCCCGGCGGCGCTCGCGGCCGAGACCGTGTTCCGCCTCGGCGGCTCGAAGGCCTTCTGGAAGTTCCACGAGCTCGCCTTCCAGAACCAGAAGAGCCTCACGCCCGAGAACTTCGAGAAGTGGGCGGTCGAGTCCGGCGTCGACAAGGCGAAGTTCAAGGCGGCGTTCGATCGGCAGGAGTACATGGCCAAGATCGACGCCGACATGGCGGTCGGCAAGTCCTCCGGCGTCACCGGCACGCCCGCCTCGATCATCAACGGCGTGTTCCTGAGCGGCGCTCAGCCGATCGACAAGTTCACCGCCGTCATCGAGGAGCAGCTCAAGGCCGCGCAGGCGGCGGTCGCCGCGGGGACGAAGCCCGACAAGGTGTACGCCAAGCTCGCCGGGGAGAACAAGGCGAAGGCGCCGCCCCAGAAGGACCGCGAGCGCCCGCAGGAGGACGACAAGACGGTCTGGAAGGTGCCCGTCGGCGACTCGCCCGCGAAGGGACCGGCCACCGCGCTGGTCACCATCGTCGAGTGGTCCGACTTCCAGTGCCCCTTCTGCACCAAGGTCGTCCCGACCATGGAGGAGCTCCTCAAGACCTACGGGGACAAGGTCCGGTTCGTCTGGAAGAACAACCCGCTCCCGTTCCACCAGCGCGCCGAACCCGCGGCCGAGCTCGCCATGGAGGCCCGCGCTCAGAAGGGCGAGAAGGGCTTCTGGGACACGTACGACCTGCTCTGGAAGAACCAGCAGAAGCTCAGCGACGACGACCTGGTCGGCTACGCCAAGGAGCTCGGGCTCGACGCCGAGAAGGTGAAGGTCGCGATCGCCACCAAGAAGCACGGCGCGTCGATCGCCGCCGATCAGGAGCTCGCGGACGACCTGCAGGCGTCCGGGACCCCGCACTTCTTCATCAACGGCCGCCGGCTCGTCGGCGCGCAGCCGATCGACAAGTTCAAGACGATCGTCGACGAGGAGATCAAGAAGGCCGAGGGGATGCTCGCCAAGGGCGTCGCCGCCAAGGACCTCTACGCCGAGATCATCAAGGACGGCAAGGAGCCGCCGCCGCCCGAGCGCAAGGAAGTCGCCGCGCCGGCGCCGAACAGCCCGTGGAAGGGCGGCGAGCGGGCCAAGGTCGTCATGCAGGTCTTCTCGGACTTCGAGTGCCCGTTCTGCAAGCGCGTCGAGGATACGGTCTCGCAGGTCTCGAAGACCTACGGCGACAAGCTGAAGATCGTGTGGCGCCACCGGCCGCTGCCGATGCACAAGAACGCGCCGCTCGCGTCCGAGGCCTCGCAGGAGGCCTACGCGCAGAAGGGCAACGCCGGGTTCTGGGCGTACCACGAGGTGCTCTTCAAGAACCAGGGGCAGCCGGACGCCTTCTCGCGCGCCTCGCTCGAGAAGTACGCCGAGGAGCTGGGCCTCGACATGACGAAGTTCAAGAAGGCGCTCGACGCGAACACCCACAAGGCGTTCGTGGACGCCGAGAACTCCGTGGCGGACAAGGCGGGCATCAGCGGGACGCCGGCCTTCGTCGTGAACGGCTACTTCCTCAGCGGCGCGCAGCCGTTCTCGAAGTTCAAGAAGCTCATCGACAAGGCCATGAAGGAGGCCGGCGAGACCGTGCCTGCCGCCGTGAGGGTGGACGCCCCCAGGAGGCCGGCCCCCGCCGCGCAGCCTGCCGCCGCCCCCGCCGCCCCCGCCGCCCCCAAGTGAACCGCCGCTGCGCGGTCTGATCTCTCGCCTGCCACAGCCAATCCACCCGAAGGGCGGCTCCCGGTGACCGGATGAGCCGCCCACCCCCCTGCCCCGCGCGGGCTCGGTGGGCATCCTCGTCGCTCCCGCTTCTGTGAGGGCGGCCCCGCGCCCCCGTCCCACGCGCAACAGCGTCGCGCGCCGCTGCGCGCAGCTCGTCGCGCGCCGCTGCGCGCAGCTCGTCGCGCTCGGCGCGGCTACGTCAGCCCGTGGTGCGGAACCGCGAGCGTCCCTCCGAGGTCCACCACGCGCGGTAGCGCTCCTGGGCGGCCTCCCGCTCCTGGCGCGGCAGGTCCTCGTAGTAGCCGAAGTACTCCCGGGTGATGCCCTTCAGCTCGTCGATGGCCGCGCGGCGGAGGGCGGGCTTCTCGTGCGTGAGCGCGTCGATGATCCACTCGATGCGATGGCGCTCGCCGTTCCTCGACCACCACGACATCCACCTGCGCGCGTCGCGGCCGTGATCTTCTCGCGTGATGACGAGCAGCGCCCGGGCCGACGCCTCGACGATCACCTCGTGCGGATCGGAGAGGGCGCTGACGAGCGCCGGCACGCTGGATCCGGAGCGGATCTCGCCCATGGTCTCGATGGCGGTCAGCCGCCGCACCGGCGACTCCTCGCGGTCGCGCGCGATGTGATCGAGCCCTTGCAGGATCGGGCCGCCCGCGGGTGGCGCCGTGATCAACAAAGCGGCCGAACGGACGGCGATCCGCCGGACGGCGATGCTGTCGTCGAAGAGCCGCGGGAGCAGCGCGTTGGCAGCTTCCGGATACGGCAGCTCGCCGAGCACGTGCGTGGCCCAGAAGCGCACCTCGGGGTCGGGCGAGGAGCTCCGCACGGTCATGAAGGGAAGCGCCGGGCGCCGGATCGCGACGATGAGCTCGAGCAGCGTCCCGCACTGGGAGGCGGGGGGCGCCGCGGCGACGCTCGCGACGCCATCCGGGCCAGCGATCTGCTCACGGAAACGCTGGCGATCGACCCGGAGCGGACCGGGAAAACGCGCGGCGACGATCGAGATCGCCGTCTCGCCGTTGCGCACGAGCTCAGCAAACGCCCTCGATCCCGCCTCGCCGCCCGCGAGGACGTGCTGCACGAGCGAGCTGTACTCCGCGCGTAGCTCGCCGGCCGGAGAGGGCGAGGCCGCGGCGCGTCGCTCGGACGGGGGCCTCGGATACGCTGCGGCGGCCTCGAGGGCGACGGGCGTGCGGCGACGCCAGTGGGGGCGCGCGGCGTCCGACGACGGCGCCGGCCCGGCGTCCCGGTGCTCTTCGGCGCCGGGCGTGATCGAGCTGTCGAGCATCCACGGCGGACGTGAGTACCGCTTCGTCCGCGCCTCCTCAGGCTCGCCGAGATCGAAGTCCTCGGACCGCGAGGGGGCCGGCGCCGCGGGGATCTCCAGGTCGGGGATCTCGTCGATGGCGGGCGGCGCCGACGACGCCGTGATGACCGGCGAAGACGGCGCCCTGACCGCCTGCAGGAGCGGCTCGGTGATCGCTGGCATCATCGGCGCCGTGACGGCCGTGCCCGACACGACGTCCACGCCCGCCTCGCGGCCGCGCCTGAACTGCGGCTCGGCGCCGGGGATCGGCGCGTGCGGCATCGGGGCCGGCGGGATGGTCGAGCTGAACGCCATCGCGTGCGCGACGCCTTCGTCCGGCCGCACGGGCTCGGCCTCCACGCCGGTGCCGCGGAGCCCGAACGCCCGCGCGACGGCGTCGATCCCGGATCCGCCGTCCTCCGTGGACCAGCCGCTCTGGTGCCGCGGGCCTTGCGGCTCGCCATCCTCGCGGTCGGCATGCGCTGCCTCTCCCGCGCCGAGATCTGCATGCGCTGCGGGCGGCGTGGATCCAGCGTCGGTCGCGGGCGACCCGTGCGACGCCGCGCGCACCGTGCTGCTCAGCTCCAGCAGCGCGGCGCGGGTGCGCAGGGAGAGCGGGCCATCCTTGGCGAGCTCGTCGCCGTGCTCGTCCAGCGGCGCGGCGACCTCGGCCGGCGGTGCGGACGCCCTCTGCGGAGCGGCGGCCTCGGCCGGCGGCGCGGACACCCTTTGCGCCGGCGCGGCGGCCTCGGGCGGCGGCGCGGACGCCCTTTGCGGCGCGGCGGGCTCCTGGGCTCCGCCGCTCCGGTTCAGCTTCTTTCGCAGGATGAGCCGCTCCAGCACCGCTGCTGCGAGCCCGGCGAGCGCGATGAGGTCGCCGATGCTGGAGAGCTCGACCGACGCGGCGCCGTCGTCACCGTAGACGAGCGCGACGACGCGGCCGCGCACGACGATGGGGACGGCCGCCACCGCGGCCGCGTGAACCTTCCTGCCGAGCTCGCGCTGGAGCTCCGCGTCAGGGGCGCTGCCAGCGAGCGCGCTGATGAGCGGCGCTCGGAGCGCGCGCGCCCTGGCGAGGGCGGTCGGACGCTCGAACGGCACGGTGATCTTCGTGACGCGCTCGCGCTCGGCGCCGGGGCCTGCGGCGTTACGGCCTTCGGCGCGCTCGCCGTGGACGGTGAACAGGACCGTGTATTCGAAGTACTGCTGCGCGAAGTCGAAGAGGACCGCGAGCACCGCCTCGCTCGAGTCGACCGCAGCCAGCTCCTGCTCGGCCATGGCCAGCGTGAACGGGCCCTTGCGCCGCTGCGCAGTCGGCGCAGACCGGCCCGCTTCGCGCATCGAACCCTTCGCCGGCGGCGCGCTCGCCGAGACCGCGCGCGCCACCGTCGCGGGCGTCGCAGGCGCCACGGGCGCGGATGCCGCGGTTGCGAGCGCCGCTGCTGCGGGAACCACGGGCGCGGATGCCGCAGGAGCAGGCGCCGCAGGCGCGGGCGCCACGGGTGCAGATGCCACAGGCGCCTGCGCCGCAGGCGCGGAGTCGCCGGGCCGGCGCTGGTGCGACGCGGTGGCTTGCGGCGGCGTATCTTGCTGAGGGCGGTGCGCGGCCGACGCCCGCTTCAACCAGCCGGTCAGCAGGTGAGTGCCCGGCGCTGGAGGACGCGCGCCGGACGGAGCCGGCACCGGCGTCGCCTTCACGGGCGGCGCTGGCGCTCTCACCGGTGGCGTCGCCGCTTCCACGGGAGCAGCCGCGTGCACGACCCCCGTTGCCGCGAACCCCGAGAGGCGCGGCGCGAGCTCTTCGGGGCGCGGCGTCGGCTCCGCCGGCTCGACCGCGGGCTCTTCCCGCGGCGCAGCCAGGTGGCCCGGTGGCGCGCTCTCCTCGCCCGGATCTGCCGTGGCGAGATCGCGCGTGGCCGGCGCCGCAGCCGCTTGGCCGCGCCGCGGCGCGAGCTCGGCGAGGCGTGAAGCGAGCGCCTCTGCCCCAGGCGTGTTCGCCTCGAGATAGCGGAACGACGGCAGATCGATCGGGTACTCAGCGACGACGGTCGGCTCGTCATCCAGCTCGTGGAGCGGCGGCTTCCTCGGCGTGGGCACGGCCTCGTTGAGCGAGACCTCCGCGACGACGGTCTCCTCGTCATGGATCGAGGTCAGCGCCTCGACCGTCGGAGCATCGTCGATGCTCGATCCCTTGTGCTGCTCCGCTTCAGCCGCCTGCTCACGAGCACTGACGCCGTCGGGGAACGTCGCGTCGGCGTCCTCGGAGGACGCCGCATCGACGTCCGCAGATGACGTCGCGTCGACTCCTGCCGGCGACGTCGCGTCGACGTTCGCTGGCGACGGCGCCCTTGCCCCCGCGAGCGAAGCTGCGTCGACCTGTGCGGACGAGGACGCGTCGACTCGTGCGGGCGGAGGCGGAGCCGCATCCGCACCGGCGGGCGAGGCCGTCGGCGGAGGCGCTTCCGGCGGGAGCGCGGCGGCGGCCGCCGGGGCGGGCTCGACCGGCTCCGCCGGGCTCGGCTCGGCGCGCGCGTCGAGCTGCTTCACGAGCCGCGACAGGCGCCGATCGAGGGCGATCCCGTAGTGCTCCGCGAGCGCCTGGCGGATGCGCACCAGCGGCGCAGCGAGCTGCCGCAGGCTGACACCCAGCGCGAAGCTCAGCTGCTCCGCCACGGCCGGCGCGAGGGGCTCGGCCGTGGCGATGACCAGCGTCGGCTCCGGCTGCGAGGCTCCCGTCGCCGCGCTGTCGAGGCCCGTGCGCACGTCGAGCGGGAACACGCGGTGCTGGACCGCGAGATCGACCGGGAGGGTCCGGAGCACGTCGGGCGACGCTGGCTGCAGTCGGCCCACGGCGGGCGGGAGCCCGAGGCTCTCCGCGAGCAACGCCGTGAGCTCGCGCTCGCGCACCGCGCCCAGCTCCAGCACATTCGTGGCGAGGTCGCCGCCATGGAGCACTTGGCGGGCGATAGCCTCCTCGACCACCCGCATCGAGGTGACCCCATGCTGCACGAGGAGAGAGCTCAGCGTCGGCATCGAGGCGCATTCATCGGTGTGCGGTGGAGGTTGGAGCACGCTCACGACGTGCGGCCCGGTCCATCCTAGACGAAGTCTTCATCGGACACGATCCGCGCGTTGGGAGGCCTCGGAGGGGGCCTTCATGGGTCGTCGCCGCTCGCCGCATAGCAGCGATCTTCCGTCTCAGGGAAGCTGGGTGGGAGGATCCCGCCCAACGCCGCCGAGGAAGCATGTGAAGCGCAGCCCGGTCGCGGAGAGGTCCGCGACCGACGCCGGCGCGCCGCCGTCCGTGCGCTCGGACGAGGGCTCCACGGTCAGCCCGCCCCCATGCGCGTCGAGGATGCCGCGCGCGATCGCGAGCCCGAGGCCGAGCCGCTCTCGACGTCGCGGCGCGACCGGGTCGGCGGGGATCGCCCCCCGCTCGCCGAACGGCTCGAGCAGCCGGGCGAGCGGCTCCGGCGGTACAGGGCCCGCCTCGTCGATGAAGGTCACCACCGGCATGCCATCGGCGCTCGAGATGCGGACCTGCACCGGCCGATCGCGCGATCGCAGGATGGCGAAGCCGAGCACATACTCGAGGGCCACCCGGAGGAGCTCCGGATCGCCCTCCACGGTGGGGACCCCATCGGGCTCGGCCTCGAACGAGATCTCCACACCGCGCGCAGCGGCCGTCCCCTCGAGCTGCACGGCCGCCCGACGGACGAGCTCGCCCGCATCGCAGCGGGCGATCGACATCGGACGGCTGGCGTCCGCGCGGAGCCAGATGGAGTTGTCGAACTCGTCGAGCAGCCGCTTCAGCCGCTCGCCGGCGCCGCGCACGCGCTCCAGCATGTCGCGCGGCGCTGGCCCGAGGTCCTTCTGGTAACGCAGAAGATAGTGGACCCCCGCCAGCATGGTCGCCAGCTCGCCCCGTAGATCGTGGCCCACCCGCGCGAAGAACTCGTCATCCATCCACATAGACGCCTGCTCCGAATATGCAGCAACGCGGACCGCGAGCATCAGACGAGCAAGCCAACTGTCGTCGGGACCGCCCCGAAACAGCCGTCGCCAGACGCTGAGGTCGAACCGCGCCGAGACCTCATCTACGCTGGACAGTTGATGGTTGCGGATAAGCGACCTGGGCACAAGGTGTAGCCGGGGCTCAGGTTTCGCCTCCACCAACGCAGGGGGACCTTTCCAGGAACGCCGGCGGGGGGTCGTTGCCCTGCTGCCGCGCATCGAAGCCGAGCACCTGGGGAGCGCTGTCAGCCGAGCCGCGAGCGGGGGAGCATGTCCGAGGCAGAGCGCAGAGAGTTCGCCGAGCAGCACGACGAGGAGGTCGACGAGGACACCCTGGTGGTCGAACGACGCCGCCGGGTCCTCATCGTGGACGATGATCCCGATTTCCTCGTCATGGCGGAGGCGGCGCTCGCCGCGCACGGCTTCCTGGTAGAGCGGGCGGCGGGTGGGCTGCGCGGCGTGTTCCTCGCCACGCAGGACGTGCCGGATGTGATCCTGTGCGACCTGAGGATGCCCGGCATCGACGGCTTCGTCGTCGCCGAGGCGTTGCGCGCAGACCCGGCGACCCAGCACGTCGCCATCTTCGCGTGCACAGGCCGGCGCGATCTGGAGGCCCGCGCCGCCCTCAACGCCTCGGCCTTCGACGGCGTGCTCGTGAAGCCGGTCGACTGGGACAGCGCCGCTCGTCTGCTCCACGAGATCGTCGGCGTCCGCCGGCCCTACGGCCCTACCTAGGGCACGTAGGGAACAACCTTAGACCCCTTCAGGGCAAGTGCAGGGCGACCCCTGCGCGGGAGGGGAAATGCCCGGCGTCCGGCCGGCAATAAGGTATACAAACATCGCGTGACCCGAGCGGATCGCCCCCTACATGACCTGCGTGACAGGCCGGCCGCACGGTGCCGGAGTCGTTCACGCCGATCGGGCGGCGCGCCGAGGAATGGAAAGGTTCACTGGGATGGAAGTGAAGTGTGACGACAACGCGTTCTCGCCGCTCGTCCTGGTCGTGGACGACTTCCAGGACAACCGGGAGATGTTCGCGGAATACCTGTCCTTCTCCGGGTTCCGCGTGGCCGAGGCCGCGACGGGGCGGGAGGCGCTCGATCGCGCCTTCGAGCTGATCCCGGACCTCATCCTGATGGATCTGTCGCTCCCGGAGATCGACGGCTGGGAGGCGACGCGCCACCTCAAGAGCGACCCTCGCACGAAGCGGATCCCCATCGTCGCGCTCACCGGTCACACGCTCGCGGGGCACTCGCGCGAGGCGAAGGACGCGGGGTGCGACGCCTTCCTCACGAAGCCGTGTCTGCCGGACACGCTCGTGCTCGAGATTCGCCGCCTCCTGTCGCGCGGCGACGGCGACGCGCGGGGCGCGTCGTCGCAGCCGGAAAGAACGACCTGACGCGCCGCGGATCCCCTCCCCGGCCAGCCTGCGAAACCTGTCCGGCGCACACGAGCTCGCGAGGTCCCCGAGACGCGCGAGACGCGACATGCGACACGCGACACCAACGAGAGAAACAGCGCACGTGCGCTCCCGCGTTGGCAGGACTTGACTGAGGCACCACCTGACTATCCCCAGCACAGTCTTTCTGGCTAACTGATCGCCTGAGAGACAAGAGGGAACGAGGATGGCGGGGGTGACGAGAAAAAAAGCCGGTAAAGCCGCGACGGACAGCGCGGATGCAGCGCACGGCCGCACGCTCCGCGGGCGCGCCAGCACGGTGCCCCTGCGCTCGCCGAAGAGGGGCTCGACGTCCACTGCGGCGAGCGGGCCCCGCTCCGCGGGACCGGCTACCCTGCGCGCCAGGGTGCCCAGGCGATCGAAGGCGGACGCGGACCGGCATGCCCCACGGGGCGATGCGGCTGAGCGCGAGCGGATCGAGGAGCAATGCCAGCTCCTGGAAGGTCGCGCGGAGGCCGCCGAGCGCATGCTCCGCGAGACCGTGTCCACCATCTCCCACGACCTCAGGAACTCGCTGAGCGTGATCGTGGTCAGCGCCCGCATGCTGATGCGCTCGATCCCCCAGGACGGCCCTGGCCGGAGGCAGCTCGAGGCGATCACCCGCGCAACGGACGAGATCAACCAGCTCGCGCAGGACCTGATCGACGCCATGAGCATCGAGAGCGGCTCGCTGAAGGTCGGCAAGGGCGCGCACGAGGTCGAGCCGATCCTCGACAGGGCGATCGAGCTCGTCGCGCCGACCGTCGCGCTGAAGCCGCTCGAGATCACGAAGGAGCTGCCGCACGACGTGCCGCCCATCGCGTGCGACCGGGAGCGCATCGTTCAGGTCATCGCCACCCTGCTCGGCAACGCGATGCGCTTCACACCCAAGGGCGGACGCATCACCGTGCGCGCGGAGCCCGCGGGCACCGACGCGCGATTCTCGATCTCCGACACCGGCCCCGGCATCTCGCCGGATCAGCAGCCGCTGCTGTTCGCCCGCCACGCGCCCCCTCGCCGGCCGCTGGGGCAGGGGATGGGGCTCGCGGCGTTCGTCACCAAGGGCATCGTGGAGGCCCACGGCGGCACGATCTGGGTCGAGAGCTCGCCGGGCCAGGGCAGCACGTTCTTCTTCACCATCCCCGCCGTCGGGCTCTCGGTGCGCGCAACGTCCTGACGGACAGCCCGTGCGCCGCGGAAGGGGTGCGCACCGCCGCGCGCCGCTGGAGCGGGGCGCGCGCAGCGGGCGCGCGTGCGGTCAGGCCGGTCCGAGCGCCGAGAGCCAGCGGCGGAGGATCGCGCGACCTTCCGACAGCTTTTGCAGCGACGCCCACTCGTTGCGCTGGTGCGCCTGGGCGTTCTCGCCGGGGCCGAAGTTCACCGCGGGCACGCCGAGCTCTGCGAAGCGGGCCACGTCGGTCCACGCCTGCTTCGGCTCGACCGCGGCGACGCCGGCCTCGCGCAGCGCCACGACGAGCGGGTGCGACGCGTGCGGCGGCGCCGAGGGGCTGAGGTCGCGCCAGTCGATCTCGGCGCGGCCGCCCACGAGCGCCTCGATGCTCCGCTGCGCGTCCTGGATCGAGGTCCCGGGCGGGAAGCGGTGGTTCAGGTTGATCGTGAACTCGTCGGGCACGACGTTCCGCCCGCGCCCGCCCTGCGCCATCGTCGCCGTCGTCACGGCCCGGTAGACGAACCCGTCGATCTCGACCTCGCGCGGCGCGAGGGCGGCGAGCTCGACCAGCAGCGGGCCCGCCTTGTAGATGGCGTTCTCCCCCTGCCACGGTCGCGCGCTGTGCGCCGTCCGCCCGCGGAACGTCAGCCCCGCGTGGAGCGAGCCGCTCGCGCCGAGGCTCAGCTTGTTGTCGCTCGGCTCGAGGCACACCGCGAGATCGAGCGCGCGGAGGCCCGGCTCGCGCTCGATGACCAGCGCGAGCTCGTTCTCGAGGTACGGGCCTTCCTCCCGGGCGTAGAACACGAGCGTCAGATCGACCCCCGCGACGTCCCTCCGCTCGCCCTCGGCGAGATCGAGCATCAGCGCGAGGCCCGACTTCATGTCGCTCGCGCCGGGGCCGTAGAGGCGATCCCCCTCGATCCGCGGCGGCCCGTCGTGCGAGGTGCGCACCACGTCGAGGTGCCCGGCCAGCGCGATCTTCGGGCCGCCCGTGCCCTGCGTCACCTGCACGACGAGCGAATCGCCGTGACGGCGCACCGGCGCGGCGAGCTGCGCGCGCCCGAGCCGCTCCGCCACCGCGCAGCACAGCTCCTGCTCTTCCCCCGTGGGCGACGGGACGGAGCACAGCCAGAGCAGCGTGTCCGCGAGCGCGGCCCCGGCCGCCGCGTCCTGGTCGGGCCGCGCGCTCACACCGGCACCGCGAAGTCGCGCAGCGCCGCGTTGAGCGACACCTTGCGGTCGGTCGCCTCGCTCCGCTGGCCGATGATGAGCGCGCAGGGGATCGCGAACTCCCCCGCGGGGAAGCGCTTCGGCCGCGTGCCCGGGATGACCACGCTGCGCGCAGGCACCCGGCCGCGGTGCTCGACGACCTCGGGCCCCGTGACGTCGAGGATCGCCGTCGACGCGGTGAGCACCACGCCGGCGCCGAGCACCGCCTCCTCCTCGACGACGACGCCCTCCACCACGATCACGCGCGAGCCCACGAAGACGCCGTCCTCGATGATCACCGGCCGCGCCCCCGGCGGCTCGAGCACCCCGCCGATGCCGACGCCCCCGGCGAGGTGCACCCCCCGACCGATCTGCGCGCAGCTCCCGACCGTCGCCCACGTGTCGACCATCGATCCCGAGCCGACCCACGCGCCGATGTTCACGTAGCCGGGCATGACGATCGCGCCCTGCTCGAGGAACGCGCCGTAGCGCACCGTCCCCGGCGGGACGACGCGGACGCCCGCCTTGTCGAGCCCTCGCTTGAGCGGGATCTTGTCGTAAAACTCGAAGGGGCCGACCTCCATCACGGTCATGCTGCGGAGCGCGAAGTAGAGCAGGATCGCCTCCTTGATCCACGCGTGCGTCACCCACCGGTGCGCCGCGCCCTCGCCGCCTGGCGCCGCGCCCTCGCCGCCCGCCTGCGGGGTCTTGTCGGGCTCCGCGACGCGGAGCAGGCCTTGATCGAGGCACTCGATCGTGCGGAGGACCGCGGCCTCGTGCGCGGGCGAGCGCAGGAGCTCGCGGTCGCGGAACGCCGCCTCGACAAGGGACTTCATGGATTCTTCGGTGGCCATGGCGCCGCCTTTAGCACGGCCGCGCTAGCACCGGCACCGGCGTCAGAACGTCACGGTGACGACGCGGCCACAGGGCCCCTCGACGAGATCGATGCGCGCGCGGCGCGCGACGACGCGGGCGACGGCGGCGGCCCGCTCGCCACCGTCGCGCAGCACCACGTCGAGGGAGACCACCGGCGCCCCCTCGCGCGGGCCGCGCTCCGCGATGCGCACGGTCGAGCGCCCGTCCGGCAGGCGGGAGACGGTGAGGTGAGGGCTCGCGATGCCCGCTGCGCTGACCATGCCGACCGCGAGCTCCACGAGCCCGCTCACGGCGCGCACGTCCCCCTCCACCTCGTTGGCGCGGCTGTCCGCGGAGGCGACCGAGATGCCGACGACCGGCCGCCCCTCGACCGCGGTGGCGCTCCAGTTGCGGAGCACGTCGATGAGATCGAGCGGCGTCGGGCGCAGCTCGAGGGTCGCGATCACGAGCTCGGACAGGCGCAGCGCGCCGCTCAGCTCCCGGGCCGTCCTGCGCACCGACGCCTCGAGCGCGAGGCGCTGCCGCGCGTCGATGCCGCGCTCCGAGCCGGCGCGCTCCCCGCGGCCGCGCCCGGGGCCGCGCCCCGGCGGGGCGCTCGCCGCGGCGCGCGACAGCTCTTCCGTGAGGCGCGCGACCTCGACGCCCGCGTGCTCGAGCAGCGCGCACGCGGCGTCGGCCGCCGCGGCGTCGTCGGTCTCGACGAAGCCGTCGCGGACCGCCGCGGAGAGGCTGTCGAGGGCGGAGACGAGCGCCGCGCACCCCTCACACACCTCCGGCAGCGCGAGGGCGACCCCGCGCGGCCCGACGCGGCGCGAGCCGAGCAGGTGCGCGAAGCTCTCGATGCCTGCAGCGCCGTCCCGCGCCGCGCCGAGCGCAGCGGCGAGCCGCTCGTCGAGCATCAGTTCGTCGCGCTCGGAGCGACCTCGTAGCCCGCGAAGAAGTAGCCGATCTCGCGCGCGGCGGTCGCCGTCTTGTCGGATCCGTGGACCGCGTTCTCGCCCACGTTCGCCCCGTACAGCTTGCGGATCGTCCCCTCCGCCGCCTTCGCCGGGTCGGTCGCGCCGATGACCTCGCGGTACTTCGCGACCGCGTCCTCGCGCTCGAGCGCCATCACCAGGATGGGGCTGCGCGACATGAACGTCACGAGCTCGTCGAAGAAGCCGCGTCCCCGGTGCTCGGCGTAGAAGCCTTCCGCCTCCGCGCGGGTGAGGTGGATGCGCTTCATCGCTTTGACCGTGAAGCCCTCCTGCTCCAGGCGGGCGATGATCGCGCCGGCCGTGTTCTTTTCTACTGCATCAGGCTTGATGATTGAGAGGGTTCGCTCGAGGGCCATGGGCGGCCCAGTTAGGCGAAAACGCTCAGCATTGCAAGCGCCACACGTTCTGTCCGCACGATCCACAATCCGTCCCGCTGCGCGCCCCCGGCGCGCTTCCGCGCTCCCGTCGTCTCCGCCCGCCTGCCGCCACGCCGCTCGCGGTGGCTCTCCGGGCTGCGCCCGGCGCTGCTCCCGGAGCTGTCTCCGATCGGGCCGCCCGCCCTCCCGTGCGCTTCCCTTCCGCCGTTCGTCGCGCCTCGCAGCGATCTCGTCGCCCTCGCGCTCCACCGCCTGCTCGCGGGAGCTCCGTCTCGCGACGTCGACGCGCGGCACGCGCGATCGCCATCAAGCTGTCACAATGCGCTGCTACACCCATCGGCCATGCCGAGCCACGTGCTCATCGTCGAGGACGAGCGCGACCTGCAGCGCGTCCTCACGTACAACTTCCGTCAAGCTGGGTTCGATGTGGTCTCCGCCGGGAGCGGAGAGACAGCGCTTCGCGCGGTCAAGGAGGAGCGGTTCGATCTCGTCCTGCTCGACCTGATGCTCCCGGACATGTCGGGCACCGAGATCTGCCGTCGCCTCAAGCAGAACCCGCAGACCTCCGCGGTCCCCGTCATCATGGTCACCGCCAAGGGAGAAGAGATCGACCGGATCGTCGGCTTCGAGCTCGGGGCCGATGACTACGTCGTCAAGCCGTTCAGCGTGCGAGAGCTCATCCTGCGCGCCCGGGCGATCCTCAAGCGCTCCGAGAGCCCCACGTCGGCCCCGGAGAAGTTCGACTTCGGCATCCTGCGGGTCGACCGGGCCGCGCACAGGGCGTGGGTGCAGGAGAACGAGATCGCGCTGACGGCGCTCGAGTTCCGCCTGCTCACGATGCTCCACGATCGCCGCGGGCGCGTGCTCTCGCGCGATCTGCTCCTCGACGAGGTGTGGGGCTCGCACGTCGACGTCACCGCGCGCAACGTCGACACGCACGTGAAGCGCGTCCGCGAGAAGCTCGGGGCGGCCGGCGACTACATCGAGACCGTGCGCGGCGTCGGCTACCGGTTCCGCGCCGAGCCCGAGGTCGCCTAGGGGCCCCATGCTCGTGCTGAGGCAGCTCGGCGTCGGCGCGAAGCTCATGGCGGCGACGGTGCTCGTCCTCCTCCTCGCGGGCGTCCCGATCGAGCGCCTCGCCGCGCGCGACATGGAAGCGGCGCTGCTCGCGGAGCACAGCCCGCGCGCCGCCGTCGACGCGGCCCTCTCGCGCTCGCGGCGGACCTTGTTGTTCGGCCTGGGCGCCGTGATCGTCGTCGCCGTCTCGGTCGGCGCCGCCACCACCTTCTTCATCACGCGCCCCATCCGGAGGCTGACCCGCTTCGCGCTGGCGATGTCCGAGGGCGACCTGTCGACGCGCGCGCCCCTGCGCGGCTCGGGCGAGCTCCGCCAGCTCGCGCGCGCGCTGAACCACCTGACGAGCGAGCTCTCCCGATCCATCGCCGAGGTCCGGACCGAGCGCGACCTGCTCGCGGGCATCCTCGACGGCATGAGCGAGGGCGTGCTCGTGCTCGATCGCGACGGGCGGATCCTCCTCGCCAACCGGGCGCTGCGCGCGATGGCCTCCCTCGGCGAGGACGCGCTCGGCCGCTCGGTCATCGAGTCGATCCGCAACGCGCGGCTCACCGAGGCGATCCAGCTCGCCGGCCAGCGGGACGAGCCGGTCGACGTCGAGGTCGAGCTCGGGCGGGCGCTGCCGAGGCGGCTGCTCGTGCGCGTGTCGCGCCGGAAGGGCCCGGCGCGCACCGGACGTGACGCGCGCGACGCGCTCGAAGCGCGCGCGGAGCACGGCGGCGCGTCGGCGGAGCCGGGGCTCATCGCGGTGTTCCACGACGTCACCGATCTCCGCCGGCTGGAGACGATCCGGACCGACTTCGTCGCCAACGTGTCCCACGAGCTCAGGACGCCGGTCACCGCGATCAGCACCGCCGCCGAGACGCTGCAGCTCGGCGCGCTGCAGGACCCCCTCGAGGCCGCCGAGTTCGTCGACGTGATCGACCGGCACGCGAAGCGGCTCCGCCACCTCGTCGACGACCTGCTCGACCTCTCGAAGATCGAGGCGAAGAGCTTCCCCCTCGCGCTGGCGGAGCTCGACATCGCCCCCGCGATCGATCACGTCACGCACCTGCTCGCCGAGGCGGCGCGCCGGCGCAGGGTCACGCTGACCGTCGACGCCACCGCGCTCCCGCCCGCGCGGTGCGACCGCCGCGCGCTGGAGCAGGTGCTCATGAACCTGCTCGACAACGCCATCAAGTACGCGGGTGAGGGCGCTCATGTCACGGTGAAGGCGCGCTCGATCGATCACCAGGTGACGATCGCCGTCGCCGACGACGGGCCCGGCATCCTGCCCCACCACCTGGGCCGCATCTTCGAGCGGTTCTATCGCGTGGACGCCGGCCGCTCACGCGATCTGGGCGGCACGGGGCTCGGCCTCGCCATCGTGAAGCACCTGGTCGAGCTCATGAACGGATCGATCGAGGTCGAGAGCACCATCGGCCGCGGCACTCAGTTCACCGTCCGCCTCGCGCGCGCTGCGTGATCATGCATGTCCGGGAAATGCGGTATTCGCCGTTCCACCCTGCTGTCACACAGCTGTCACAGAACTCGACTACGCCTGGCGGTGCATGGCTCGAATTCTGCTCACCCTCACGATGCTCCTCCTGGCGGCCGCATGCGGTCGCTCCGACGCTCCCCAAGAGGCCGGCTCGCTCCCTGGCGCGAACAAGAACGCGGCGCCCCAGCCGGCCGCCGGCGGGGAGGTCCCCCTGACGGGTGCGGGCGCGACGTTTCCGTACCCGCTTTATATGAAGTGGATCGCTGAGTTCCAGAAAGCGAACCCCAAGGTCAAGATCAACTACCAGTCCATCGGCTCCGGCGGCGGGATCCGGCAGATCACCGAGCGGACCGTCGATTTTGGCGCCACCGACGCGCCGATGACCGAGGAGCAGCTCGCGAAGGCCGCCGGCATCCTGCACCTGCCGACCTGCCTGGGCGCGGTCGTGCTGACCTACAACCTCGAGGGTGTGCCGTCGGGCCTGAAGCTGACGCCGGAGGCGGCCGCGCACCTCTTCCTGGGCAAGATCAAGAAGTGGAACGACCCGGCCATCCAGAAGGAGAACCCGGACGTGAAGCTCCCCGACAAGGACGTCGCGACGGTTCACCGCTCGGACGGCAGCGGGACGACAAAGATCTTCGTCGACTACCTGAGCGCGGTGAGCCCGGAGTGGAAGAGCGGGCCCGGGACCGGGACCAGCGTCAACTGGCCGGGCGGCCTCGGCGCCAAGGGCAACGACGGCGTCTCCGCCCTCATCACGAGCACGCCCGGCTCGATCGGCTACATCGAGCTCGCGTACGCGGTGCAGAACAAGCTCACGTTCGCCTCGCTCAGGAACAAGAGCGGCAAGTTCGTCGCCCCGTCGCTCGAGAGCACGACCGCCGCCGGCGCCGGCGTCGCCACCCGGATGCCGGACGACCTCCGGGTCTCGCTCGTCGACGCCGAGGGCGAGGACGCGTACCCCATCGCCGGCTTCACCTACCTGCTCGTGTACCAGGAGCAGAAGGAGCTCGCGAAGGGCAAGGTGCTCGCCAGCTTCGTGAAATGGGCGCTGCAAGACGGCCCGAAGTTCACCAGCGATCTCCACTATGCGCCGCTGCCGACGGCCGTCGTGGAGAAGGTCAACAAGAAGCTCGCCGCGCTGGTGGGCCCTGACGGCAAGCCCCTCCTCGCCCCATCACCATGAAGGAAGGCGCGTCAGCGGCGCACACGGCGCTCCGTCGCGCGTCGCCGACGCGCGCGCAGGATAGGTCCATGGGCACGGTGGAAGTCCCGATGCAACAAGCCGCATCGTCCGCGCCGGTGATCGACGCGGCGCGCGGCGCGCGCGGCGCGGATCGAGCGTTCCGCGTCATCCTGACGGTGTTCGGCCTGACGGTGCTCGCGGTGCCCACGCTGATGGTGCTGCAGCTCGTCCGGTCATCCCGGCTGGCCATCGACAAATTCGGCCTGGGGTTCCTCACCGGCACCGTGTGGGACCCTGCGCGCGAGCAGTTCGGCGCGCTGCCGTTCGTCTACGGCACGGTCGTCACCTCGCTGATCGCCATCGCGCTCGCGGTCCCCGTCTCGCTGGGCCTCGCGATCTTCCTGTCGGACCTGGCTCCCCACCGGATCCGCAAGCCGCTCGGCTTCATGGTCGAGCTCCTCGCGGCGATCCCGAGCGTCGTCTACGGGTTCTGGGGCATCGCCGTGCTCCGCCCCTGGCTCCGGGACACCGTCGAGCCGTTCATGATCGAGTACTTCGGCTACCTGCCCCTCTTCGAGGGCCCGCCGCTCGGCTTCGGCATGTTCGCCGCAGGCGTCATCCTCGCGATCATGATCGTCCCCACGATCACCTCGGTGTCGCGCGAGGTGATGCAGGCGGTCCCGCAGCTGCATCGCGAGGCGGCGATCGGCCTCGGCGCGTCCGCGTGGGACACCATCCGCTACGCGGTCCTGCCGTCCGCGCGCTCGGGCATCATCGGAGCGATCATCCTCGGGCTGAACCGGGCGCTCGGCGAGACCATGGCGGTCACCATGATGATCGGCAACGTCCCGAAGGTGAGCGCCTCGATCTTCCACCCCGGGTACTCGATGGCGAGCGTCATCGCCAACGAGTTCGTCGAGGCGACGAGCGACATGTACGTGTCGGCGCTCTCCGAGATCGCGCTGCTCCTCTTCGGGGTCGCCCTCGTCCTCAACCTCTTTGCCCGGTGGCTCGTGAGCTCGACCAAGAGCAAGCTGGAGAGGCGCGCATGAGCAGCGACACCCCTGCCCCCGTGGCGAGCCCGTCCACCGCCCCCCGACGCGCGCTGCTCGCGCCCGCGCCCGGCGAGCGCCTGCGCCGCGTCCGCGGCTACTTCTTCGAAGGGCTCTGCGTCGCGAGCGCCGTCGTCGTCCTGGTCCCGCTGTTCCTGATCTTCATCTACGTGGTCAGCAAGGGCCTGAGCGGGCTGTCCCTCGACTTCTTCACCCAGCTCCCGAAGCCGGTCGGCGAGGAGCGGAGCGGCATGGGCAACGCCGTCGTCGGCACGCTCATCCTGGTCGCCATCGGCTGCGGCATCGGGCTGCCGACAGGCATCCTCGCCGGCATCTACCTCGCCGAGATCGGGCGGGGCAAGCTCGCGAGCGCCATCCGGTTCATCGCCGACGTGCTCGGCGGCGTGCCCTCGATCACCATCGGCGTGTTCGTCTACGCCCTCGTCGTGGTCACGATGAAGCGCTTCTCGGCGCTCGCCGGCGGCATCGCGCTCGCGATCGTGATGCTCCCGACGGTGACCCGCACGACGGAGGAGCTGCTCAAGCTCGTGCCCGCGCACCTCCGCGAGGCGTCGCTCGCCCTCGGCGTTCCGGAGTGGCGCACGAGCCTCCTCGTCGTGCTCCGGACGGCCTCTCCGGGCATCGGCACCGGCGTGATGCTCGCCGTGGCCCGCATCGCCGGCGAGACCGCGCCGGTGCTCCTCACCGCGCTCGGCTCCCAGTACTGGAGCGTCGCCATCGACCGCCCCATCGCCTCGCTGCCGGTGCAGATCTGGCGGAACGCGACCTCGCCCTACCCGAAATGGCAGCAGGAGGCCTGGACCGGCGCGCTCGTGCTGATCGCCATCGTCTTCTTCCTCAACTTGCTCGCCCGCATCGCGACGTCCCGGAGCGTCAAGGCACGTTAAAGGCACCCGATGAGCTCGTTTGATTCACCGCACACTGGACAGACCGGGGAACACCGCGGCGACCTCGACGCAGACGTCGTCGACCACCGCCCCGCGGAGCCCGAATCCGAGGCGCCGCCGGCCAAGATCAGCGTCACGCGGCTGAACGCTTATTTTCACAAGTTCCACGCCATCCACGACATCACGTTGGACATCCCGGACGGCCATGTCACCGCGGTCATCGGCCCGTCCGGATGTGGCAAGTCGACGTTCCTGCGCTGTCTCAACCGGATGCACGAGCAGGTGCCCGGGGCCACGGCGAAGGGCTCGGTGATGATCGACGGCGTGAACATCTATGATAAGGCAGTCGACCCGGTGCGACTGCGCCGCCGCGTCGGCATGGTGTTCCAGAAGCCCAACCCGTTTCCCACCATGTCGATCCGCGAGAACGTCCTCGCCGGGCACAAGCTGAACGGCATCTCCGTCAAGGACCCCACCGGTCTCGTCGAGAAGTGCCTGCGCCAGGTCGCGCTCTGGGACGAGGTGAAGGACAAGCTCGACCAGTCCGGGCTCTCGCTCTCCGGCGGCCAGCAGCAGCGGCTCTGCATCGCCCGCGTCCTCGCCGTCGAGCCCCAGGTGATCCTGCTCGACGAGCCGTGCTCTGCGCTCGATCCGATCGCGACCGCGCGCGTCGAGGAGCTCATCGATGAGCTGAAGCAGCGATATACTTGCGTGCTCGTCACGCACAACATGCAGCAGGCCGCGCGGTGCTCTGACTACACGGCTTTCTTCTACATGGGGGACTTGGTGGAGTTCGACAGAACCCAGACAATTTTCACCAACCCGAAGGAAAGCAAGACGGAAGATTACGTCACCGGTAAGTTCGGCTGAGGGGAGCGGGGAATTTCATGCCGACGTCGCACACGAGCAAGGTCTACGAGCACGAGCTGCGCACACTGCGCGAAAAGCTGCTGCTGATGGGCAGTCTGGTCGAGGAGATGATCCAGAAGGGCTCGACCGCGCTCGCGACGCGCGACACGGGCCTCGCCAAGGCGACGATCCGGCTCGATCGCCGGATCAACCGCCTGGAGTGCGAGGTCGACGAGCTTTGCATGAGGATCCTCGCGACGCGCCAGCCCGTCGCTTCGGACCTGCGCTTCGTCACGACCGCGCTCAAGATCGTCACCGATCTGGAGCGGATCGGCGACCTCGTGGTGAACGTCTGCGAGCGGGTGCAGGAGCTCAACGAGGAGCCGCCGCTCGCGCCGGCCGCGGAGCTGCAAGGCCTCTCGGACGAGGCGATCGAGGTGGTGCACGAGGCGCTCGACGCGCTGGTCGCCCGCGACTGCGAGCGTGCGCAAGTGCTGCTCACGCGCGACGACGTGATCGACGAGCACTACGCCCGCATCTTCCAGGAGCTGCTCCGCATGATGAGCCGCGATCCGAGCACCGTGTACAGGGCCACGCGCATCCAGTCGATCGCGAAGTACCTGGAGCGCATCGCCGATCACGCCATGAACATCGCCGAGTCGGTCGTGTTCCTCGTGAAGGGCACGGACATCCGGCACAACAACCGCCTGAGAGAGAACGACCCGCTCACCTCGCCGCCGCCGCCGCCGCCGCCCGGGCTGCGCCTGCGCTAGGCGCCGCCGCCTGGAGGCGCCTGCGCCAGGCGCCGCCGCCCCGCCCATGGCTTGCGCTAGACGCCGCCAGTGCCATCTGGAGGGGCTTGCGCCAGGCGCCGCCGCCCCGGCCCCTGGCTTGCGCTAGACGCCGCCAGTGCCGTCTGGAGGCGCCGCCCCGCCGTGGCCGTGCGCGTGCCCGTGGTGCTCCTCGGGCCCGTGCTCGCCGCCGCAGCGGGCGTCCTCCCAGCCGACCCAGTACGGGCCGTCCGGGCCGTGCTCGCGCTTCCAGATCGGCAGGCGCGCCTTGATGCGGTCGATGAGCAGGCGGCACGCCCGGAACGCCTCGCCCCGATGCGGCGCGCTCGCGGCGCAGGCCACCGCGGCGTCGCCGATGTGGAGCGCCCCCACCCGGTGCGTCGCGGCGACGCGCACCCCGGGGATCTCCGCGGCGATCTCCGCCAGGACCCGCTCGAGCTCGGCCTCGGCCATCGTCCCGTAGGCCTCGTACTCCAGCAGCGTGACCGACCGGCCGTCGTTGACGTCCCGGACCGCGCCGAGGAACGTGGCGATGCCGCCCGCGCCAGGATGGGACACGGCGGCGATGAGCTCGTCGAGGCTGAGCGGCTCGGTGCGGATCCGGCTCACGGCGCGCTCCTCTGGAAATGACCGGAACGGCCCCCGCTCTTTTCGAGGAGCTTGATCTCCGAGATCACCATCTCGCGGTCGATCCCCTTGAGCATGTCGTAGATCGTCAGGCACGCGGCGCTCACCGCGACCATGGCCTCCATCTCGACCCCGGTGCGATCCAGCGCCTCCGCGGCCGCGGTCACCCGGATCGCCGCGGAGGGCTCGTCCACGTCGAGCTCGACCGCGACGTGCGTGAGCGCGATCCCGTGACAGAGCGGGATGAGCTCCGGCGTGCGCTTCGCCGCCATGATCCCGGCGATCCGCGCCGCGGCCAGGACGTCGCCCTTCGGCGCGTCGGCGCGCGCGACCCGGGCGATCGTCTCGGGGCGCATCAGGACGGCGCCCGACGCGACCGCGCGGCGGTGCGTGACGGGCTTGCCTTCGACAGGCACCATGCGGGCCTCGCCGCTCGGGGACAGGTGGGTCGAGAGCGCTCCGCCCTCGCCGGGTCGATCAGGGGTCTGCGACATCGCTCCGGAATCTGACACGGCAGCCGCCAGGACCGAAAGCCGATCCGTGATCCGGCGCCGCGCAGGTCAGCCGCCGATCGCGCGGATCGACACCGTGGAGGCCGTCTCTTCGGTGCAGCCCTTCCAGACCTTGCCGTCCGGCTTGAGGCGCCACGCCTCGTCCAGGCGCCGGCGGATCGCCGCAGGATCGCCGGCCATCGCCTCGCGCGAGGCGTCGACGCCGTCGTCCGTGGCGAGGCACGGCCGGAGCTCGCCCGTCGAGGAGACGCGCAGGCGATCGCAGCTCTCGCAGAACGTGTCGCTCGTGCCCGTGATGAACCCCACGCGGAGCGACGGGTCGCGACGCGCACGGACGTACCTCGCCGGCCCGAGCCCGGGCTCGGTGACCGCGTCCTCCTGGAGGAGGTGCTCGGCGAGGCGCGCCCTCATCTCGGGCGCGGTGACGAGGTGCTCGCCGACGAGCTTCGCGCCCTCGGCGATCGGCATCACCTCGAGGAAGCGCGGGACCATCCGCCGCTCCCAGGCCCACAGCGCGAGCCGCTCGATCTCGTCGTCGTTCACGCCGCGGAGGACCACCGTGTTCAGCTTGATCGACGAGAAGCCCGCCGCGATCGCGGCGTCGATGCCCCCCAGCACGCGGGAGAGCTCGCCGCCGCGGGTCATCTCGCGGAAACGCCGGGGATCGAGCGAGTCGATCGAGACGTTCAGGCGGTGCAGCCCGGCGTCGCGCAGCGGCGAGGCGAGCCGCGAGAGCTGCGAGGCGTTCGTCGTGAGCGCGAGGTCCTCGAAGCCGAGCGAGGCGAGGCACGCGACGATCGAGACGATCTCGGGGTGGAGCAGCGGCTCGCCGCCGGTCAGGCGGACCCGCCGGATGCCGGCGTCGCGCAGGGCCTCGAACATGGTGCGCCAGGCGGACGTCATCAGCCGGCCGTCGGCGTAGCCGTCGTGGCGCGACGGGCGGCAGTAGGTACACGCGAAGTCGCACCGGTCCGTGACCGAGATGCGCACGCTCCGCGGCGCAGGCCCCGCATGCGCAGAGGGCGCCCCGCCGGCGCCCTCTCGGTACGGGATCACGGCGGCGCGGCGGCCGGGCTCCCCGCCGCCGACGAGCGGCAGCGAGCGCCGCGTCGGGGCCGAGGCTTCGGCCGCCGTGCGCGCAGAATCGAGGCCGGTAGAAGGAGGCATGACGTGTCCCTAGCGGGTCCCCTAGCCGCCTGCCACAGGTGGGATGAGCGCCACCTCGTCGCCGAAACCTACAGGATCGCTCGACGTCGCATAGACGCCGTTCACCGCCACCCGGATAGAGCCCTTGTAGGGGGTCAGCCCCGGATAGCGAGCGCAGACGTGATCCAGGAGCTCCGCCGCAGTGCAGGGGCCAGGCAGCGGCAACGCCACTTCTCCGGCGCCGAGGATGTCCCTCGCGCCTGCGAAGGCGAGCACGCGAACCGCTGCATCCATGGCTGCACGCTAGCATCGCCCCGCTGCCGCGACACGACGAACTGGGGCCGAGCGACCTGGGAGCGCCCGGGCGAGATCGAGTCTACCGGGCCCGGCCGGCGCGGCTATCATCGGACCGCTCACCGCCATGTCCGAAGAAGGCTTTTTACCGGGCACGATCCTGGCCGGTCGCTACCAGGTCCGCCGCGAGCTAGGGCGCGGCGGCATGGGGGTCGTCTATCTCTGCCGCGATCTTGTGATCGACGAGCGCGTCGCCGTGAAGCTGCTCGACCGGCCAGGCGCGGCCGCGCGCCCCGAAGACGCCTGGTGGTTCCAGGAGGAAGCCCGGGCGCTCGCCGGCCTCTCGCACCCGGCGCTCGTGAAGGCCCGCGACTTCGGCGCGCTCAGCAACGGGACACCTTACCTCGTGATGGACGCCGTCCCGGGGAGGTCGCTCCACGAGTGGCTCTACCTCGCCCGGCTCGAGGACCCGCTGCCCTGGCCGATCATCTGGAGCGTCATCGACCAGGTCCTCGGCGCGCTCGCGCACGCGCACGCGCGCGGGGTGATCCACGGGGACCTGAAGCCGTCCAACGTCCTCGTCGACCTCCAGCACGGCGGCGAGCCGCCGCTCGTGCACGTGCTCGACCTCGGGCTCGCGTGGCTCATCCAGGACCGGGTCGATCACCGGCTCGACGGCTCCAGGGAGAGCGAGCCCACCGTGCGCTGGGGCGCGGGCACCCCGGGCTGGATGGCGCCGGAGCAGATCCGCTTCGCGGCGCCGCACGTGGGGTCCGCGACCGACCTCTACGCGCTCGGCTGCATCCTCTACGCCCTGCTCGCCGGCGGCGAGGTCTACGACGGCACGAACGACGAGCTCCTCCAGCAGCACCGGAGCGCGCCGGTCCCGGACCTGCCGCTGCCCCCGGAGGTGCCTGGCGACGTCGCGAAGTTCGTGAAGCGGCTGCTCGCGAAGCGGCCCTGGCACCGCTTCGACTTCGCGGGCGACGCGCGGCGGGTGTGGAAGCGGTTCGAGCCGCGCAGCGACGCGAACGTGACCGCCACGCCGCTGCCGCTCGCCCTGCTGACGAGCGGCCGGCTGCCCCCGAGCCGCAAGGAGCTGCTCACCCCCGAGCTGCTCGAGCCCCCAGACGACGATCCGCCGCCGTCCGTGACGACCACCGGCCTGCTCGCGCTCCGGCCGAGCCCGTTCGTGGCCCGGACGGGCGAGCGGGCGCGCCTCATGGAGGTCGTGGCCGAGATGGTCGACGCGCCGAAGGCGATGCACCGGTTCGTCCTGCTCGCGGGCGAGGCGGGCGTCGGCAAGAGCCGGCTGGCCGAGTGGCTCTGCGAGGAGGTCCACGAGCGGGCGTTCATGGTGCCGCTCCGCGCGCGCTACCGGCGGATCGCGGCGCCGCTCGACGGCGTCCTCGGCGCGGTGACCCAGCACTACCGGCTGGAGCGGGCCGAGCGCGAGATCGTCGAGAAGGTGCTGATGAACCTCTGGGAGGTCCCGCCCGAGGACGAGGTCGGCAAGACGTGGGTCGCGGCGACCGCCGAGTGGATCAAGCCGTCGCCCCCGGGGAGCGAGGCGGTCGGTCCGACGGGCAAGCGCTTCCGACTGGACCGGCCGGAGCTGCGCTGGCTGATCATCCGCAAGACCCTGGAGCGGATCGGCCGCGATCGGCCGGTGCTCCTCTGGCTCGACGACCTGCACTACGCGTCCTCGACGACGTTCGAGGGGCTCCTCACGCTCCACCGCGACGCGCCGAACCTCGGCCTGCTTGTCGTCGCGACCGTCCGGAGCGAGGCGGTCGAGAGCGATCCGGTCGCGGCGAAGCGGGTGGAGGGGGCGCTCGCGGCCTACGGCGGGGAGCGGCTCGACGTCGCCCCGCTGAACCCCACGCAGACGCACGCGCTGCTCCGGGAGACGCTGCCGCTCGACGACGCCGCGGCCGAGGCGGCGACGGCCCGCTGCAAGGGGAACCCGCTCTTCGCGCTGCAGCTCCTGCACGCGTGGGCGGGCGGCGGCCACCTGCAGCTCCGCGCGGGCAAGTACTTCGTGCCGAAGGCGTCGATGGCCGTGCAGGCGGCGACCACCGCCGACCTCTGGGAGGAGCGGCTCGCGGCCCTGCCCGAGGAGCTCCGGGCCGGCGCGCGCGCCGCCGCCGCGCTCGGCGGCGACATCCGGCGCGAGATCCTGCGCGCGCTGCTCACCCCGCTCGATATCCCGGCGGACCGCGCGATCGCGGCCATGCAGCGCGCCCAGATCCTCCTCGCCGTGGGCGACCGCCTCCGCTGGCCGCACGCGCTGCTCCAGGAGCACCTCCTCTCGCAGCTGTTCCTCGAGCCGGACGCGGCCCGCGTCTTCCGCGCCGCCGCCGACGCGCTCGGCGCGCACCCGGCCGCGTCGAGCCGCCGCATCCTCCGGCACCGGGTGGTCAGCCTGCTGCGCGCCGGCGACACCGACGAGGCGGCGGCGCTCATGCACGCGCACGTGGCGGCGCACTGGCAGAGCTCGCGCGACATCGCCGCGACGCTGCGCGATCTCGCCGTGCTCGACGGCAAGCTGCCCGGGGGCAGCGACTCGCGCCCGGGCCTCCGGGGCGGCGTGGAGACGCGGCCCGCGCTGACGGGCACGCGGCTCGGGACGCAGCTGCGCTTCCGGGCCGAGGCGCTTCGGCTGGCGGGACGGCTCGACGAGGCGCGGCGCGACGCGGAGGACGCGCGGCGCATCTTCGAGCACGCCGGCGATCGGGAGAACCAGGCGCACTGCCTGCGCCTGCTCGGGCACATCGCGTCGGACGTCGGCGCGGAGGCGCAGGGCCGGCGGCTCGTGGCGCGCGCGCACACGATCTTCGACGAGATCGGCCACCGCCACGGGCAGGCGCAGTGCGAGGTGCTGCTCGGGGAGATCGACTACCAGCTCGGCGAGCACGCGCGGGCGCGGGCGGTGCTCGCGTCGGGGGAGGCGCGCTTCCTGGAGGTCGGCGATCGGCTCGGCCGGGCGCAGTGCCTGCTGCTCCAGAGCATGGTCGAGCAGGCCGGGGCGCTCTCGGAGGCGGCGCGAGCGCTGCTCGCGACGGCGCGCGCCAACTTCGACGCGATCGGCTACCGGCTCGGGCTCGCGCAGTGCGACCTGACGCTCTCGCACGTGGATCACCGCCTCGGCCGCTTCGAGGCGTCGCGCGCGGGCGCGCTCGCGGCGCGGCAGAGCTTCCGCGATCTCGCGAACCCGCGCGGCGAGGCGGGGTGCGAGCGGCTCCTCTCGATGGCCGCGCTCGACGCGGGCGCGCCGGAGCTCGCCGAGGAGCACGCGCTCTCGGCCGGCAGGATCTACGAGACGCTGGCGGACCCGTGGGGCCTCGTCGAGGCGCGGCTGCTCTTCGCGCAGATCGCGCTCCACCGCGGGGACGCGGATCAGGCGCGCGAGCACCTCATCGCGTGCGAGGCGGTGGCGCTCGCGGAGGCGGAGCCGCGGCAGCACCGGCACCTGACGCTCGCGTGGCTCGCGTACCACGAGGGGCGGTTCCACGAGGCGGCGCGGGAGCTCGACGCGGCGCGCGCGTCGTTCAAGGACAGCCGGACCGGGGACCACACGCCGCAGCTCCTGGAGCGGTTCGCGCGGATGGGGTGGCCCAAGCCGGCGGGGACGCGGATCAGCGGGTGGATGCGGACGCTGGCGCTCGCCTGAGGCGGGCGCTGGGGCCTGGTCGCGAGGGCTGGCGTGGGGGGGGATCTGCCCGCCGCGCTGCCCTAAAGCGGTAGCCAGAAGTCGGGGCCGAAGAGACGGCGCGCGGCCTCGATGGTGCGGAGGGCGCGGGGGAGGTCGAGCTTGGCCTGGTGCTCGGCCAGCTGCACGACGTAAGGGATCCAGAGCGGCCGGCAAACGACGAGCGCCGCGAGGTGGAACTCCGCTTCCTCGGTCTGACCGAGGTCCACCGCGACCCGCGCGAGGAGGCTGTGCACCGCGACCGGCGACCCGAGCGGCGCGATCGCCGTCGCGCAGCGACGCACGTTCTCCGCGGCCGCCTCGCTGGGATGCCGCCGGAACTCCTGGAACGCCGCCTCGAGCTCGTGCTCGTCGCTGACCTGCTCCGGCAAGTGCTCCGCGACGAGCTTCTTCCAGTGATCGACGAACGGCAGCTCCGCGAGCGCGCTCGACCTGTCGGCATGAGCGAGGAGCATATCGGCCTCCTTCCAGTCGCCAGCCTCGCGGGCGAACTCGAGACCGGAGACGACCCGGGCCTCCTCATGAAGCCCCGGCTCCTTCGTCAAGAGCCAGCGCTGCCAGTAAAGCGCACCCCGGAAGGCAACGCGCGCGAGCGGATCCTTGCCCTCGGCGCGCATCTGCAGCGCCACATCCATGAGCGCGCTCTTGTGCCGCTGCACGTCCCCGACCTCCAGGCTCGCCGGCCAGGCGCAGAGCCCGCACGCCTCGGAGATCATCGCGCCCCCCTCGCGCCGCGCGAGCATAGCCCGCCAGCAAGTCGTGCAGCAGGAAACCTCCCCGACACAGCACAACGCTACCACGCCGCGCGCGGCACGCGAGAGGTCGTCGCCGGCGAGTGGCAGGCAGGCAACAGCTCGATGAGCGGCGGCACGGGCAGCCCGCGCCGAACCGGACGGCCCGCGCCGAACCGAACCGAACCGAACCGGACGGCCCGCGCTGAGCCGGGCGGCCTGCCCCGAGCCGCGCCCGATGCCCGATGCCCGATGCCCGATGCCCGATGCCCGATGCCCGATGCCCGATGCCCGATGCCCGATGCCCGATGAACGATGAACGATGAACGACGGGGCGACGCTCGGAGGCAGCCACGGCCACGAGCGCGTGCGGCGGCGACGGCGACACACAGAGCGGGCTCATGGTTCTCGATCTCCACCGAGGCTTCCTGCACAATGCGCCGTTGGCGGCAGCGACAGAGGGGGATGCAGGCGGCCGCGCGAGGTGCGGATTGGCGATCGAGCTCGAGAGGACAACGCGACAGCAGGACACTCCGGGCGCCAGGCGGCGCCAGCGATGAGCCATCGTGATCTCTACCGCGCCGCGTTCGAGGCGGCCGAGGACCCGCTCCTCCTGCTCGAGAACGGCCGCGTGATCGACGCCAACCCGAGCGCGGTGCGGCTGCTCGCCGGGCCCACGGAGGGCCTGCTCGGGCGCGAGCTCACGGGCCTCTCGCCGCTCCTGCAGCCCGATGGACACGCCTCGGCGGAAGGCCTGAAGCAGCGGATCGACGCGGCGAGCCGCGGCGAGCCGCAGCGGTTTCGATGGCTCTACAGGCGGCCGGGCGGCGGGTACATCCAGGCCGACACGCAGCTCGCCCGGCTCACCCTCACCGAGGGCTCGGGGACGATCCTGCGCGCGGTGGTGCGCGAGGAGGACAAGGAGCAACGGCGCCTCTACGCGCTCGCCGTCGACATGCTCGGCATCGCGACGCTCGACGGACGCTTCAGGGAGCTCAGCCCCTCGTGGGAACGCACGCTCGGGTTCAGCCGCCAGGAGCTGATGGACCGGCCGTACGTCGAGTTCATCCACCCCGAAGACAGGGCGCGCACCCTCTCGGAGACCGATACGTTCTCGACCGGCGCGCAGACGCTCACCTACGAGAACCGCTTCCTCTGCAAGGACGGCTCGTACCGATGGCTCGAGTGGAACGCGATGCTCGCGCTCGACGAGGGGCTCGTCTACTTCGTCGCCCGCGACGTGACGCGGCGCAAGAGCGCCGAGCTCGCGCTCCGCGAGTCCGAAGAGAAGCTGCGGGCGCTCTACGAGGGCATCCCGCACATCCTGACCGTCGCCGACAAGGACGCGCGGATCGTCTCCGTGAACCGGACCGCTCCGGGGGTGGATCCGGAGAGCCTCGTCGGCCGGAGCCTCTACGATTTCACGTCGCCGGAGTACCACGCGACCGTGAAGGAGGCGCTGGAGACCGTCCTCCGGACGGGCGACCGGGCGCACTACGAGGTGGTCGGCGTGGGGGTGAACGGCGGGCGAGCGTGGTACGCGAACCACGTCAGCCCGATCCGGGGCGCCGACGAGGTCACGAACGTGCTCATCGTGGCGGAGAACATCACCGAGCGCCGGCGCGCCGAGGAGCTGCGCCGGGAGAGCGAGGCGCGGTTCCACGCGGCCGTCGAGGCCAGCATGGACGCGTTCCTCACGATGAGGTGCCGGCGCGACGAGCGCGAGGAGATCGCCGACTTCGTGATCACGGGCCTCAACGCGCGCGCCGCGGCGATGCTGTCGATGCAGCGCGAGCAGCTCCTCGGCCAGCGCCTCTCGGAGATCGAGCACTCGGTCGAGGCCGCCGTCCTGCTCGAGAAGTGCCTTCGCGTCATCCGGAGAGGAACGCCGCTCGCGGAGGAGATCCTCCTGGCCACGCCGCCCACCGAGCCGTCGCGCCCGGGCGTCTGGGTGCACCACCAGGTCGTGCCGATCCAGGACGGCGTGGCCGTGACCCTGCGGGACACCACCGACCGCAAGCGGCTCGAGGACCAGCTGCGCCAGTCGATCGAGCGCCTCGAGGCGTACGCCGAGGAGCTGGAAGGCAAGAACCGGATGCTCGCCGAGGAGAACGCCGAGCGCGAGCGGACCGCGAGCGTCCTGCGCCAGCAGCAGGAGGCGATCCGCGCGCTGTCGACGCCCATCATCCAGGCGTGGGAGGGCGTCCTCGTGCTGCCGATCATCGGCGCGCTCGACAGCGCCCGGGCCACGCAGATCATGGAGAAGCTGCTCGGGGAAGTCGTCCGCACGCAGGCCCACTTCGCCGTGCTCGACCTGACCGGCGTGGAGGACGTGGACGCGCCGACCGTCGACCACCTGCTCCAGGTGGCCCGGGCCACGAGCCTGCTCGGCAGCCGCTGCCTCATCTCGGGCATCTCCCCCAGGGTCGCGCAGGCGATCGTGGAGCTCGGCAGCGACGCGCGGACCTTCGAGACCTTCGGCGAGCTGGAGGACGCCCTGCGCCACGCGCTGCGCGTGTCGGGCACGCGCCTGCCGAAGGTGCAGCGCAGGGCGCGGTAGCTCCCTCGGGGCTCCGCCCCGAACCCGCGCCGTGCGCGTCTACGCTTCGTCGGCCGCGAGCTCGTCGCAAAGCTCACGGGCCCGCGCCGCGTGGCGCGCCGCCTCGGCGCCCTCGCCGATCGCCGCGGCGTACGCCACGGCGCGGTCGTACGCCGCCGCGGCTGCCCGCAGATCGCCGCCCCGATCGTAGTGGTGCGCGAGGAGGGCCGCGCCCTCGTCGCGCGCCGCCGCGTCCGGGGCGCGGTGCTCGAGCCAGTCCGCGACGAGCAGGTGGATCCGCCGCCGGATCTTGAGGCTCAGCATCTCGTAGGCGACCTCGCACGTGGCGTGCTCCGCGAACACGTACTCGCGCTCGCCGGGGAACGACGCGGGGGTGCGGAGCCGGATCAGCTGGCGATCGCACAGGCGCGCGAGCAGCTCGGCGGTGGACGCGCCGGCGCCGTGCCGCACCGAGAACGGCGGGTCGAGATCCTGGAGCTCGGCGAGGATGCGCTCGCTCGACATCGGCGAGCGCGCCTGCGGGGCGTCGTTCCGGAGGCGCTCCACCGCGCCCTCCCAGAAGGTCCTGCCGACGACGGCCGCCTGGGCGAGGAGCCCGCGCGCGTCGGCGTCGAGGCGATCGAGGCGCGCCTGGACGACGCCGTGCACCGACGACGGCAGGCTCAGCGTGCCGATCGCGTCCTCGCGCACGCGCCACGCGCCGTCCTGCACCTCGATCGCGCCGGCGTCCACGAGGAGCTGGAGCATCTCCTCGACGGTGCGCGGGTTGCCCTCGGCGCGCTCGGCGAGCGCGCGCACGAGCTCCGGGTCGAGCTCGGAGACGCCGCGGAGCCGATCCCGGATCATCTCCTCCGCGTGCCGCCGCGCGAGCGGGAGCGCGTCGACGCGGACGTAGGCCTCCTTCGCGACGCCCCAGTCCGGGCGGCGCTCGTAGAGCTCGGGGCTCGCGGCGCACACCGCGCAGAGCGGCAGCCCCTCGGCGTGCGCCACGAGCTCCTCGATGAGATCGAGCGTGGCGTCGTCGGCCCACTGGAGGTCGTCGCACACGATCACCATCGGCGTCCGCTCGAGCGCGAAGGTGACGAGCTGCGCGAGCGCGGCGGCGATCCGGCGCTTCGCCAGCACGCTGCCGCGCGCCGCGGCCTCGAGGAGCCCGGCAGGCGCAGGTCGCGCGCCCAGGATGGCCGCCAGCCGGGCGAGGATGTCCTCGAGGTCGCTCGACCCGCTCGACCTCGCCAGCGACGGGGAAGGGTCGAGCTCGTCGTCGTCCTCGTACCGCACCGCGCCGGCTGCCCTGCGCCCGCTCACGGTCGAGCTGACCGGCCCTCGCAGGGGGACGGTCGACGCGCGGGTCACCATGGGCGACGCCCCCCCGAGCGCGGCGCGGGTCCCCGCGCCGGCGGCCTCCTGCTCGGCGCGGGCGCGGGCGCGCGCGGTGCGCAGGCGGAGCCAGCGCAGGCCCCGGCGCAGCTTGCGCAGGATGACCTGGGCCGGGTCGGCCTCGTGGATCCCGAACCAGCGGCGGAGCAGCGCGCCGGTCAGCCCGTAGCTCGTCTCCCGCGCGAGCGCCGAGCACTGCGCCGAGAGGACGAACAGCCCCTCGGACGGGGAGGACGCGGCGCCGCGCTCGGACGAGGGCGCGCCGGACGCCGGCCCGTCGCCGAGGCCCGCGATGAGCTCGGCGAGCATCCGTGTCCGGCCCACGCCGGGCGCGCCGACCAGCGTGACGAGGCGCGGCCGCCGCTCGTGGAAGGCGGTCTCGACGAGATCGCGCAGGCGCTGCATCTCCGCGCCGCGCCCGACGAGCCGCGTCGCGAGCCCGTGGAACTCGGTCGGCGCGAACGCGCGGTGGAGCGTGGCCTCGCCGAGCACGCGGTAGATCGGCAGCGCCGCGCCGCGAGCGGCGGGCTCCGGCGGCGCCGGCGCCGCCCGGACCGCGCCGGAGTCCGCGCTCGTCTCGATCGGCTCGACCCGGAAGCGCCCGAGGACGAGGCGGTGGGTGTCGCGGCCGATGACGATCGCGCCGCGCGGCGCGAGCTGTTGCAGGCGCGCGGCGACGTCCACCGCGTCGCCGAGGACCGCGAGATCCTGGCGCGCCGAGCTCGCGGCGCCGACGAACACCCGCCCCGTCGAGATCCCGATCCGCACCGAGAGGCGGAACGAGCGCGCCGCGCGCGGCAGCGCGAGGCGCGGGATCGCGGCCTGCGCGCCGAGCGCCGCGACGATCGCCCGCTCCGCGTCGCAGTCGGTCGAGCGGGGGACGCCGAAGACGGCCATGACGCGCCCGCCGATCGGCCGCTCGACGATCCCGTGCATCTGCTCGACGTGCTCCGCGAGCGCCTCGTAGCAGCGATCGACGACGTCCTTGACGTCCTCGGGATCGAGCCGCGACGAGAGCGCGTTCGCCTCGGAGAGATCGGCGAACAGGACGGTGCAGACCCGGTGCTCTCCGCCCTCGAACGGGACGCCGGCCCGGCCCCTCAGCGCGCTCCGATCGGGGCTGACGCTCCCCCGGCCCCCGCTGCTCTCCGGCGGCCGCCGCTGCGGCCGCGACGCCGGCGGCCGCGACGGCGGCGGGACCGAGAGCGCGGGCGGCGGAGGCAGCGGCGGCAGGTGGACGGCGGCGAAGTCGAGCAGCCCGTCGGGGTCGTCGTCGTCGCGGCCGCCGGCGTCCTGGCCGAACGCGGGCGCGCGCAGGGTGTCGCGCGCCACGACGACGACGCTGGAGCGCTGGGCGGCCTCCAGGGCGGACCACATCTCGCCGAGGTTGTGGAACCGCTGCGCGGGGTTGATCGCGAGCGCGCGGCCGAGGACCGCATCGACCTCGGCGCTCGCGTTCACCCCGCGGGAGCGGAAGCTCGGCCGGATCGACTCGTCGCTCGACGCGACGAAGAGCTGGATCACGTCGCTGCCGCAGAGGGCGGGCTGACCGCTGGCGACCTCGACGAGGATGAGGGCCATCGCATAGACGTCGGTCCATGGCCCCGTGGCGCCGAACCGCGGGCTGAACTGCTCCGGCGCGCCGTACTGCGGCGTGAAGGCGCGGAACGTTCGTCCCGTCTGGACGAGCGCCTCGGCGAACGTCGGCGTCTCGGAGAAGACCTTGGCGAGGCCGAAGTCGAGCACCTTCATGCGGTCGCCGAGCAGGAACAGGTTGGCCGGCTTCACGTCCCGGTGGGACACGTTCTCGTCGTGGGCGACGGCGAGCGCGGAGGCGACCGGCGCGAGGAGCTTGATCGCCTCGGCGAGGCTCCTCGGCGGCTGGTTCTCGGCGCGGCGGCGCCTGAGGTCCTGCTCGAGCGTCTCGCCCTCCAGCCACTCCATGACGATGTACGGCGTCCACGGCCCCTTCGGCGCGGCCGCGGCGCCGATGTCGAGCGCCTGGACGATGCCCATCGTCCGGCGCGAGAGCTTGTGGAGCAGGCGCGCCTCCTCGCGGAACTTGGCGAGGAAGCCGTCCTGCTGCTCGGCGCTCAGGCCCGTCGGGATCTTGAGGCATTTGACGGCGACCGGCGCGTCGAAGCCGAGGTGCCGGGCCCGGTAGACGACGCCGAACGCGCCCTCGCCCGCCAGCGCCTCGACAGCGAACTGACCGTCGACGATCGACCCCACCCAGCCGAACGGGTCGCTGGCCTGCATCGTTACCTAGGCTACCTGCTGCGACGAACCACGAGCAAGAGAGGCAACAGCCCGCGCAAGTCGCGGGCCCGGACCGCTGGGGCCGGCGAGGAGGGGCCCTGCGGGGGCAGCGACGGTGGGGAGATGGACGGCGGTGTGGCCGGCGCGGCGTCCGAGAAGATCAGCGGGTGATGAAGGTGAAGAGATCGTCGTCGCCCGTGAAGGGGAGCACCTCACCCCCCTCGTGTTGAGATCGACCACGGGTCCAGGGCTCGCGCCGCTCACGCCGCAGGGACGCCGAAGAAGTAATAACCCTTGCCCCGGAGCGGGAATTCATAGGTGCCGTACTCCCACCGGAAGGCGCCGCCGAGCGGGGCGACCATCTCCCGCAGCTCGGCCTCGGTGTAGACGCGGAGCGTGCTCACCACGCCGTCCCACACGCTGGCGGCCGCGGCGATCGGCGTCGCCCACGTGAGCCACGCCTTGGCGGCCCGGGATCGGCGCGTGAGCAGCGGGTTCGCGGCGAGCGCGGCGACGCCCACCGGCACCATGGGCAGGAACCCCAGCGGGTTCCGCTCGAACCCCTCGGACAGGAAGATGCCGGACGAGCCGCGCACCGCGTCCGCCAAAATCGCGCGCGCGAGCTCGGGAGAGAAATGGTGGAAGGCGTTGATCATCAGCCGCGCGCGGCCCTCGGCGAGCGCCCGCGGGATGCGCGTCGCGTCCACCGGCGAGGGCTCGAAGCCGACGAGCGACGGGTGCCGCGTGGCGGCCGCCGCCCACGCTTCCGGCTGCGGCAGGACATCGGTGAGCACGAAGCGCGGCGGCGTCGCGCCCGCGCGCAGGAGCTCGTCGATGAGCACCTCCGACGGCCCGGCCGCGCCTGCGCCGAGCTCGATGACCTCTGTCGCCCCCGAGGCGGCGAGGAAGCCCCGGAACGGCGCGATCAGGCCGCGCAGCATGCCGCCCCACCGGATCGTCCGGCTCAGCGACTCGATGATGAGCTCGCGCAGCGGACCGGGAGACCACGGCGAATCGTTCCACTCGAAGAGCGAGAGGCGAGGGAGACCGCGCTGCATCGGTTCACCGTCGACCGCCGCGGGCGGCGGCGCCATCCTGAACGCATGAACTTCCTGCTTCATCGGCACCTCGCCGCGCGCGATCTCGGCTCGGTCGCCGCCGGCGCGGGCGCGATGCTCCCCGACCTCTGGCGCATGGCGGATCGCCGTGTGAAGCCCTCGCGCGCGCCCGAGCGCCCCGACGCCCCGGCGCCCTGCCTCGCCGAGGTGCTGGCCGGCATCGATCACCACGTCGCCCTCGACCGCTGGTTCCACGCCGCCCCCGTCTTCGTCGAGGGGGAGCGCCGCCTCTCCGGGGCGCTGCGCGGCGCCGCGCTCGGCGCGCCGCGGCTCGCGCTGTTCGCCCACGTGCTCTGGGAGATGTGTCTCGACGGCGCGCTCGTGCGCCGGACCGGCCTCGCGCCCCTGCTCGACGACCTCCGCGCCGGCCTCACGGCCATCGCCGGCGCGCCCACCGAGGCCGCCGCCTCGTTCCATCATTTCGACCGGCGCGCCCCCTCCCCCACCGCCGCTCTCACCGATCGCCCCGCCTTCGAGGCGCGCCTCCGTCACATCTGCGACGAGCTCGCCCGCGGCCCCTGGATCGCCGGCTACCAGCACGGCGCCGGCCTCACCCTGCGCCTCTCCGGCGTGCGCGCCCGCTTCGGCATGCCCGCCTTCACCCCCGAGCAGCACGACCGCCTCGCCGCGCTCCTCGACGCCCTCACCCCCTCCGCCGACGACGCCCTCGACGATCTCCTCCGCACCGCCCCGCCCCCCATTCCTCCCTCTTAAATCCAGACGGCGTCCCGCGGCGGTCACTCATGGATGATGATCGTCGTGCCCTCGCCCAGCTCTTCGCCTGTATTGATGGCGTGCCACCCCGGCGGCACCGGCGGCTCGGTCCACAGGAACACCCGGTGGGCGTCGATGGGCGACAGGTTGATGCAGCCGTGGCTGCGCGGCGTGCCGAAGACGTCGTGCCAGTACGCGGCGTGGAGCGCGTAGCCGCTCGCGAAGTACTGGATGTACGGCACGTCCTTGAGGGCGTAGGTCCCCTCGCCGCGGCGCCGCGTGACGCCGTACTCCCCGTCGCCCTTGCGGGGGGCCGCCTTCTGGCCCGCCTCGGGCTTCGCCGCCGCGCCCGCGCCCGGCTTCTTCGACGAACGCTCCTTCGAGGAGCCGCCCTTGTCCGGCTTCGCGCCGCGCGACGCGGAGGGCGCGTCGGCGGTCGTGTCCGCGCGGCCGCCGACGCTCGACGACTCGTTCGAGTCCATCGTCGCCGTGATGTGCTTGTTGCGCATGCGGAAGATGCCGCGCACCGTGGCGGTCGTGGTCTTGGGGTCGGCCACCCCCGCCTGACCGGTCGAGACAAGCGTGGCGTAGATGGGGCGCTTGCCCTCCCAGAGCACGAGCGTCTGGTGCGCGATCGAGACCTCGATCCACTTCTCGCCCTTCTCGGCGACCTCGGGCCACACGGACGGGGCGACCGCGAGCCCGACGTCCAGCTGGCTCACGTACCGCTGATCCTTCGTGCGGTAGTACTTCACCCCTTCGATCCGGCGCATCCGCCCGGTCAGCGGGACGAGGTCGCGGAACGGGAGCTCCTTGCCCGGCGTGGCCTTGTCTCCCTGGATCTGGACGTCGCGCGCGTTCCGCGCCCGGACGAACGCGAGCGGCAGCGTGAGCTCGTCGTTCAGCTCGACGCCGTGCCAGGGAGAGCCCGTGTCGGGCTTGATCTTCGTGGCGGGCGCGAGCCGGAGATCGGTCGTGATCGCGAACCGCCGGCTCAGCGACTCCGGTCCGGTCGGGAACGACCCGATCAGCGACAGGCCGGTGAAGCGCCGCGCGCGATCGGCGAAGACCGCGTAGTCCGGCACCTTGAAGTCGCTGATGTTGCGGATGAGGCGCTTGCCGCCCTCCAGCCAGAACGGGATCGGGTCGCTGTCCCCTTCCGCGCCGAGCAGGGCGCCCTCGCCGAGCTCGAGCGAGTTCTTCCCGAGGCCGAGCTCGCCGATCCGCTTGCCCGGCAGCGGCACGCCGCGCGCGTCGATCGCCACGTCGCTCGCGCCGAGGATGACCCGCTGCACGGTCGCCTTGTTCTCCTCGAACCACGAGAGGTGCTCGTCGAGCTTGAACTCGGATTTGCGCTGCTCGTCGGCGGTGGGCACGCGCAGGTAGAGCGGCAGCACGGCGCGGACGAAGGCGTACCGGTACGGGAGCGCGGCCGTCAGGTTCGGCCCGGGGCCGGCGGCCTTGAGGAGGGGGTCGTCGAGATCGAGCGTCGCGTCCTCGCCGACGCAGAGGAAGCCGCGGGGCTCGATCGCGTACCAGCCGCCCGGGCAGCCGGCGGTGCCGGCGGGCTCGGCGGCGCGGGGCACCCTGGAGCCGACGCGCAGGTAGCCGAGCTTCTTCGACGTGTCGCGTGGCTCCTTGTAGACGGTCGCCACGAAGCCGGTGATCCCGAGCAGCGGCTTGTCGGTCGGCGGCCACGCCGTCACCGCGGGCGCCGCGGGCGCCGGCTCCCCCGCGGCGGCCGTGACCGCCGCGGCGGCCGCCTCCGCGCCCGCGTCGTCGGCCACGGCGTCCGTGGGCTTCTTGCACGCGCCCGCCCCGCACACCGCCGCCGAGAGCGCCGCGACGCGCGCGAGGCCAGCGAAGCGAAGAACGACGCGCGCCGCGCGCATCGAGCGCGGCGCACAGCGAGGCTTCCCGGAAGACAGCAGGCCGCCCATGCGGGCCTACTTGCCAAAAACGGGGCGCGACGAAAAGCCCAAAACACCCGCCCGGCGCTCAGGCCAGGAGGCCCGGCAACGGACCCGTGCAGTAAGCGGGGTTGCCGAACGTCGACACGTCCACGCCCATCGCGTTGCACAGCGTCACGAGCAGGTTGTTGTGGGGGTCGCCCTCGTAGCGCAGGTACCTCCCGGTCCGGAGCGCCCCGCCGGCGCCGCCGGCGATCACGTACGGCATGTCGCGCCGCGCGTGGCTCTGCCCCTGCGCGATGTCGGTGCACCAGAGGACGAGCGTGTTGTCGAGGAGCGTGCCCGTGCCCTCCTGGACCGCGTCGAGCTTCCCGAGCAGGTACGCGAGCTGCTCCGCTTGCCAGCGCCCGATGTCGATGAGCTGCCGCTGCTTGTCCGCGTAGCCCGGGCTCGAGTGCGACAGCGCGTGGTGCGTGTCCGACTGGCCCAGCCAGGTGAACACCTTCCCGGCCTGCGTCGCGCTCCACTGGAGGGACGCGACCCGCGTGAGATCGCAGGCGAGCGCCATCGCGAGCTGGTCGGTCTGCAGCCTCCCGATCGCAGGGAAGTTGTCGTTCGCGTAGACGTCGAGCGGCTCGCCCAGCTCCGGCAGCGCGCACACGCCGCCGAGGAGCCCCGGCGCGTCGAGGCGCTTCTCGATCTCGCTCACCGCGTCGAGGTGCTGCTCCAGCTTCTGTCGGTCCTCGCCGCCCAGCGTCCTCGCGAGGGAGCCGTAGTCCTCCATGACGCTGCCGAGCACCCGGCGGCGCAGGGCGCGCCGCCGCTCGAGGTCCGCCGGGTCGGCGCCGAGATCCAGGAAGAGCCGGTCGAACGCCGCGCGCGGGTCGTCCTCGGGCGGGACCGGCTGGCCCGGGCCGAGGTACGAGACGCGCGACGAGACGTTGGCGTACTGGACCTGGACGCCGAGCTCGAGCGACGAGAGCTTCGTGCGCTCCCCGAGCTTCGCGGCGAGGAACTGGTCGACCGAGATGCCGCCGCCCCAGCCGACGCGCGCGGCCGGGTCGCAGGCGTACGGGAAGAGGGTGCCCTCCTGGAGCTCCGTGCCCGTGAGGGCCTGTCCGATGCCCTGCTGGTGGGCATCGCCCGGCCCGTGGTGGGCGGACTCCATGTCGATGCCCTCGAGGACGAGCAGCTTGTCCCGGTAGGGCGCGAGCGGGGCGAGGATCTCACCGAGCTCGAAGGACGTCTCGGTCCCGGTCGGCTGCCAGGCGTTCTTGACCGTGCCGAGGCCCGTGAAGAAGACGACGAACCGCTTCGGGAAATCGACGGCGCTGGCCGAGCCGGCCATCGCGTCGAGGAAGGGCAGCGCGAGAGCGAGCCCGCCGGCCCCGCGCAGGAAGGTGCGTCGATCGAGGCGTCGCCTCGACGCGCGATGCCGCGCGGCGCCGCTCACGGCTCACCCCAGGCGCCCGGCCCCCTGCGGCGGTAGCGGAACGCGTCCGTCTGGGTCAGCGCCACGAGCAGCGCCTTGATGCTGTACCCGCCCTCGGCGAACGCCGCCTGGATCTGGTTCATGCTGCACTCGTCCTCCGCCTGCTCGGCGCGGCCATAGCCGAAGCGGAACCACTGCGTCGCGACGCACTGGCGCACCTCGTCGCTCTCGGCGAGGCGGTGCGCGAGCTCCACCGCCCCGTCGAAGGGTCCATCCGTGCCGCGGCTCCCGGCGATCTCGCCGCTCGCGTCGACAGGGACGCCCTCGTCGACCTCGCGGTAGAGGCCGATCCCGTCGTAGCGCTCGAACCCGAAGCCGATCGGATCCATGAGCCGGTGGCAGCCGGAGCAGCTCGGGTCCTCCGCGTGGCGCTCGAACCGCCTGCGGGTCGGGATCCCGCCCCGCACCTCGGGGGGCTGGATGTCGATGTCGGGCGGCGGAGGCGGCAAGGTCTGACAGAGCAGCCGCTCGCGGACGAACTTGCCGCGGTGAACGGGCGAGGACTGGTTCGGCTTCGCGAGCACCGAGAGCAGGCTCGCGTGGGTGAGGAAGCCGGCGCGCTGCGCCGGATCGAGCGGCACGATCGCGAGCTCGCCCGGCGCCCCGGCGCCGCCCGCCGGGGCCGGGAGCCCGTAGAACGCGCGGAGCTCGGCGTTCATCAGCGAGTAGGGCGCCGTCAGCAGGGTCGCCACGTCGCCGGCCGCGTCCTCGAACACGACGTGCTCGAGGAACGCCTCGGTCTCCGCCCGGAAGAGCGCCGGCAGCCCGGCGTGGAAGCCCGGGTAGACCGCCGTGTCCTTGGTGAGGGTGTCGATGTGCGACAGCTGCAGCCATTGCGCATGGAAGTTCGCGACCGCGGCGCGGGCGCGCGGATCCTCGAGCAGGCGGCGGGCGTGCGCGGCGATCTGCTCGGCGGTGCGGAGCTCGCCCGCGTCGGCCGCGACGAACAGCGCGTCATCGGGCATCGAGCCCCAGAGCAGGTACGAGAGCCGCGAGGCGATCTCGTGATCGGAGAGCGGCACCACGCCATCCCCGGCCGGGTCCGGCATGCCGAGCTCGACGCGGTAGAGGAAGTGCGGCGACTGGAGCATCCCCTGGATCACGAGCTCGACGCCGGTCGAGAAGCCGTGCTCGTCGTTCCCCCAGGCGAAGAGCCGCGCGAACCGCTCGCTCTCCAGCGGCGTGAGGGGCCGGCGGAACGCGCGCTTGCCGAAGCGCGCGATGAGCTCGTCGGCGCACGCCTCGGGCCCTTGCACCGCCGGGTCGCACCCCTCGAGGAGCCTCTCGGGATCCCGCGCGGCGCGCTCCGCGATCTTCTCGGAGGCCTTCATGAGCTGCTCGGCGAGGAGCGAGGTGACGCCGAGCGCCGCCGCCTGGTTGTTGAACCCGAGCGCCTCCTCCTCGATCACGAAGGCGTCCGCCGGCGCGCTGTCGTCGCCGAGGAGATCCCGGATCGTGTTATTGTACTCGAAGCGCGTCATCCGACGGAGCGGCGAGGCGCCCGGCCGGATCTCCGCGCAGCGCGGGGGCTCGTCCTCCGTCCCGGCGCCGGGCCTGCCGGAGCAGGCGGCTGCCGCCGTCACGACGATCATCGCGGGCCCCAGCCAGCCGCCGGGGCCGCGCTTCGCGCGGGGATGCCGTCCTCTTGACTGATCCATCTGCCCCCTGCCTGGGACGCGCTGGTTTGCGATGCGTGGCGTTGCGGCGCCGCGCGTCGTGCGACGACTTTTCTTACTCCATTGAAGCCAGTCGCGAAAGGCGGGCCGCGACGCGGCGAGCCTTCTGAATCCGGTTGTAGCGGAGTCTCCTAGCGACACTGCGTGTCGCTCGAAAGAATGCTCAACCCCTCGCAAGACGCTGGATTCTATCGTGACATCGCTTGTAGGCTCGCGCGCGTGCAAGCTCCCGTTGACGCCGCAGCCACCCCCCAAAGGCCCGTGCGCAAGCGCACCCGGTTCACCACGCTGTCTCTGTCTTTGAGCCTCTGCGGGAGGCTCCTCCTCGGGCTCTCCGCCGCGACCGCAGCCACGTTCGCGGGTTCGCCCGTCGCGCTCGCCGCCCCCAAGGCGTCGAAGTCGATCGCGGTTCACATCGAGGGGCCCAACGCGGCTGCCATCCGCGAGGACATTCTCTCCTTCGTCCCCGAGACGCTGGAGGTCGTCAAGCCCGCCGCGTTCTCGAAGTCGCTGAAGGGCGCCGGCCAGACCAAGCCCGTCGGGGACGCCCTGGTGATCAAGGCCCAGCGGAAGAAGGCCCTCGACCGCATTCGCAAGGCCGGCAAGGCCGCGAAGGTGGAGGGGGTGATCTACGGGGTCTCGCGGACGAACAAGAAGAAGAAGAAAGAGGTCCACCTCGTCTACGTGGACGAGAGCGTCGGCGACCTCGAGGTGGACAGCGCGGTGCCGCTGGGCGGATCGAGGGACGACCGCAAGAAGGCGCTGGAAGATCTGCTCGGCCCGATGCTCGCGCAGATCGCGCCGCCGCCCGCCCCCGAGGAGGAGAAGAAGGGCGGCGAGGACGGCGGCGACGGCGGCGAGGACGGCGGCGACGGCGGCGACGGCGGCGAGGACGGCGGCGGCGACGGCGACGGCGAGAAGAAGGCAGACGAGGACGAGAAGGACGACGGGGGCGCGAAGCGCAAGCGCAACGACGTCCGCTCGGCGCTCTTCTCGGTCGAGCTCGGCCTCGAGTTCGTCGGCCGCTGGTTCGACTACTCCGATCCGCTCTCGCAGAACCTCCGGCCCTACAGCGTCTTCGGTCAGCCGGCGCTGTCGCTCTCCGGAGAGCTGTATCCGCTCGCGGGGACGGGCATCGCGGTGCTCAAGGGCCTCGGGATCACCGCCGGGTACGCGCAGGCGCTCGGCCTCAACTCGGCGGTGGGCGACGGCGACCCGATCAGCACGACCTACCAGCGCATCAACCTCGGGCTGCGGCAGCGGCTGTCGATCGGCGAGTCGTCGGTGCTCGGGATCTCTGCCGGGCTCCGGTTCCTGACCTTCGAGATCGACGCGCAGGGGGCTCTCGCCAACACCGTGCCGAACGTCTCCTACACGCTCTTCCGCGCCGGCCTCGACGCGCGCGTGCCGGTCGGCCCGGTCGCGCTGGCCCTGGGCGCCGATTACCTGATGCCGCTCTCGTCCGGCCCGGTCTACGACCGGTTCACCGGGGCAAGCGTGCAGGGCATCGGCGCGACGGCCGGGGTCCTCATCCCCGTCGCGACAGGGATCGAGGCGCGGCTGCTCCTCGAGTACGCCCGGTTCTTCTCGTCGTTCCAGCCCGAGCTCACCGACACCTACGCCGCGGGCGGGGCCACCGACCAGTACCTTGGAATTCGGCTCGCCGGGGCTTACATCTACTGAGAGTGAGGTAGCACGTGACGTTCATCGCTTCCCTTTACGGGCGCACCGCGCTCGCAGTCTCCGCGCTGATGAGCGGCGCCGCGCTCCTCGCCAGCTGCGCGGGGACCCTCGACGACGACTTCAAGGACGAGTACGCCACCGGAGGCGACGGGGCCGGCGCCGGCGATGGCCAGGGCACCGGCCAGGCCGCTGCGACGAGCGGCGGCGGCGCCGCCGCCGCCGCGACCACCGCGACCACCGGCGGCGAGGCAGCGGCCACCACCGCGACCACCGGCGGCGAGGCGGCGGCCACCACCGCGACCACCGGCGGCGAGGCGGCGGCCACCACCGCGACCACCGGCGGCGGGCCGGATTGCGGCGACGTTCCGGCGCTGATCGTCAACACGTGCGGCGGCGCAAACTGCCACAACGCGACAACGAGGGCCTCGGGCCTCGCCCTGACGGCGGGGTTCGAGACGATGATCAAGAACCAGCCGTCCGGGTCGTGCGGCGGCTCGGTGCTCGTGCCGGGTCAGCCGGACATGAGCTCGCTCTACACGAAGATCACGGCCACAAATGACTGCAATAACCGGATGCCGTTGAACCAACCGGCGCTCATGGACGAGCAGATCGCGTGCGTGCGCGACTGGATCATGACGCTCCCCCCGTGAGGAGCTGAGGGAGCGGAACGCCGCGGGCGGCGCGTCGTTCCATCGACGAGCCCGCCTCGTTGGCGCCCCCTCGGCCAGAGGCTACGCTCGCCGCAATGCTGCGCCGGCGCTCGTTCTGGATCGCCGCGGCCGCTGTCGCCTACACGGCCTTCGCCGCGCTCCGGGCGTCCGGCGGCCACGGGCCCGCGTGGCTCGCCCTGCTCGGGCTGCCGGCGCTGCTCGCGCTCGGCTTCCGGTGGGTCGAGCGGCCGCCGCGCGGCGAGGACCGGATCGAGCCGGCCGCCCGCAGCGCGGCCGCCGTCTGCCTCACCGGCGCCGCGATGCTCGCCGCCGCGCGGAGCGGCCCCACCGGGCTCGCGCTGATCGCGCTCGGCAACCTCGGCGCCGCGGCCGCGGCGATGGCCGCCCTGGTCGGGCTCGCGCGCATCGCGGGCCTCGGCGGCCTGCTCGAGGCGCCGCCCAGCACGCGGCGCCTCGACGCCGCGGCGTTCGCCTCGCTCTTCTGGACCGTCGCGGTCGCCCTGCCCGCCGTCTCGGCGGTGGCGCCCGAGCGCGCGGCGGACCTCGATCCGCTGCTCGTGCCCTACGCGACCTCCGCGGCGTCGCTCGGCTCGCTCACGGTGATGCTCGTGGCGATCGCGCGCGTCCGCATCGCGCGGCGGATCGAGCTCGGCGTCGCCGACCGGGTCGAGGCCGCGCTGCTGCTCTCGGCGACCGCGCTCGCTGTCGGCCTCGCGGCGGCCTTCGTCGGCGTCGCGCCGCCCGAGTCGATCCTGCCCGTCACGAGCGCCGTCGCGGCGGTCTGCGTCGCGTCCTGCACGGTGGCCGCGGACGCCGCGCAGGTCTCGCGCGCGCTCCGTCGCACGCTCGCGATCGCGACGCTCGCGACCCCGCCGGCGCTCCTCGCGGTCTACGCGGTGCACGAGGCGCCGCGCGGCGATCTCGGGCTCCGCGGCGCGCCGCAGTCGTCCGTCGGCGTCGCCGTGTTCGGCGCGTGCGCGCTCTGCGCCCTCGCGGGGCTCGCCGCGCCGGCCCTCGCGCGCCGGTTCGCGCCGGAGGGGGCGCGCTGGCTCGGCGCCTTCGACGCGGCGACGCGCGCGGCCATGAACCCCGAGCCGGAGGCGGCGCTGGAGACGGCGCTCGCCGCCCTGCGCGACGCGTCCGACGCGGGCACCGCCGGGCAGGCCCCGCCGGCGCTGTACCTGCTCTCGCCGCCCGAGCGGGTGACCGTCGATCGCGCGGGCTACGCGCACACCGAGCCGGCGGAGGTGCCGGCGCGCCTCATCGAGCTCGCTCAGATCGAGCCGGAGCGCGTCCTGCGCGTCGAGGCGGCCGAGGCGGTCGAGGTCCGGCGTCCGGAGGTGCGCCCGCTGCTCGCCTGGCTCGCCGAGCGCGACATCGGCGTGGTCGCCCTGGTGAACGACGCGGAGGGGCCGATCGGGGCGCTCGCGATCCCGCGGGGCCGGCGCGCGTCGCCGATGACGCTGGAGGAGGTGAGCGGCCTGCGCGCGGTCGCCGACCGGCTCGGCGCGGTGATCGCTGTGTCGGCGATGCTGTCGGGGTCGCGCGGCCGTGAGGTCGCCGCCCGCCGCGAGGCCGAGGAGCGCGCGGGCGAGGTCAGGCGGCTCACGCGCGCCGTGACGCAGGGCGCGGGGCGGTTCCGCGCGATCGCGGCGCTGCTCGCGCGGCCGGCGCGGGCCGCGGCCTACAGCCCCGCCGCGCGCGCGGCGATCGAGCAGCTGGAGCGGCTCGGCGAGGCGGGCGGCCCGGTCACGCTGCTGACGGCGCCCGGGATCGACGCGGTGGCGTGGGGCGCCGTCGTCCACCTGTCGTCGGCGCGGGCGGGCGGCCCGCTGGCGATCGTCGACGGCGCGGCGCCTGTCCCCGAGGGGTTCGCGCAGGCGTTCGCCCAGGCGCGGGGCGCCTCCTCGGAGCGCGCGGGCGGCGACGGGTCGTCGGGCTCGGAGGAGACGCCGCCCGCGCTCGCCCTGTGGCGCGATCCGGACAGCTCGCCGATCGAGGCGGCGAAGGGGGGGACGCTGCTCGTCCTCGACGCCCAGGCGTTGCCGGCCGAGGTGCAGAGCTACCTCGGCGCGGCGCTGCCGGACGACGTGAAGCTCGTCGTGGCGGTGCCTCAGACGGTCGACGCGCTCGTGGCGACCGGTCAGATGAGCGAGCGGCTCGCCGACCGGCTCGGCGACCGGGCGGTCGCGCTGCCCTCGCTGTCGTCGCGCGGCGAGGACCTCCGGGCGCTCTCGCTGGACCACCTCGCGCGCATCGGCGTCCGGCTGCGGGGCCGGCCGTTCGGCCTCGATCTGCGCGCGCTGCAGGCCGTGCTCGACCATCCGTGGCCCGGCAACGACGCCGAGATGGGCGCCGTCCTCCTCCGCGCGGCGCTCGTGGCCAAGGGCGACGTGATCGGCGAGAAGGAGCTCGCGGCGATCGGGTTCGCGCCGCAGCCCGAGCCGTCCACCCACGGGGACGGCGCCCGGAGCGAGCCGCGGCGCGCCCGGCGGCGGCGCGCGGAGAAGGCGGGGTAGCCGGGCGGCCGGTGCTGCGCGGTCCGCGTGGGGGGACGCCCGCCGGCGTGCGGCGCCGCGTGGGGGACGCCCGCCGGCGTGCACCGCCGCGTGGGGGACGCCCGCCGGCGTGCAGCGCCGCGTGGGGGGACGCCCGCCGGCGTGCGGCGCCGCGTGGGGGGACGCCCGCCGGCGTGCGGCGCCGCGTGGGGGGACGCCCGCCGGCGTGCGGCGCCGCGTGGGGGGACGCCCGCCGGAGCGAGCCGGTCGCTACGCCTCCGCCGGGGTCCGCCGCGCGGCCCTGGGCGGCACGCCGGGCCGGAGTTGCGCGGGCCGCAGCATGTCCTTCTGGATGAAGTGCTCGAACATGTGGAGGCAGCCGGGACAGGGGCTCAGGCAATCACCGGCATCGAAGTACCTCGATGCCTCGGCCAGGAGCGCGATCCCGCCGTCGGGGATCTCGCGCAGCGCCTGCCGGACCCTCGCCTCGCCCGCGATCCCCTGCGGGAGCTTTCGCTCGCGCTCCCACGCCATGAGGTAGTCGCTGATCACCGCGGGCGCGGAGCACCGGCGCGCGTCCACGGGGATCTTGGCCGGCTCTCCCTTCGAGAGCGCCTCGACCCAGTCGCGGTACCACGCGGTGAAGCTGTCGTGGGTTGGGAGGAGACCCGAGCCCGCCGCGCGGAGATCCGCCCAGACGCTGCCCGCGCGCGGGCCGCGCACCACGAGCACGGAGAAATAGCCGCAGCCCATGTGCGCGAGCGCGACGGTGCCGCGGACCGCTTCGTCGGCCTGGAGCGCGGCGCGCTGGGACACGGTCAGCGTCCGCGGATCAGGCCGGTAGGGCCTCGTGTGCGGGAACTCGTCCGTGAGGCTCTCGATCTGCCCCGGGCCGTCGAGCGGCAGGAGCCCGTAGTAGGGGCCCGCGCCGGCGCTGCCGACCCGGGTGAGGAAGGCTGCGTAGTCGGCGGGGACGCGGGCGCCGCACGACGCCTCGATGCGACGGAGCTCCTCCGGCGCGAGCGGCGGGAGGAGGCGATAGCCGTGCTCGCGGGCGCCGAAGCGGTTCAGCCACGGGTCGTGGTCGCGGTGGAAGTGGTCGAGCGCCTCGGCGACGCCCGCGATGAAGCCTTCGACGACGGCGACGGGCGCGGGGTGGTGGAGCCCTTCAGCGCGCAGGCGCTCGATCGCCCACGCTGCGGCGGCGCTCCCCGGGTGCGCCTTGGCGTACGCCGCAAGCTTGTCGTACCACGAGGCGTCTCCTTCGCGCACGGCACGGTGATACGCGTAGGCCGGGAAGGCCACGTGGTGGGCCGGCTGCTTGTCGAGGACGGCCTCGAGGTGGCGCAGGCCCTCGTCGGCGCGGCCGGCTTCGCAAAGCATGGCGCCGAGGTCGCAGCGGGCCGAGACGTCCTCGGGATCGAGGCGGGCGGCGGCCTCGAACGCGTCGCGGGCCGCGTCGATATCGCCTTGTTCACGGAGGGCGTACGCGAGGCTCACGGCGGAGGCGAACGTCGGATCGAGCTCGAACGCGCGGCGGGCGAGCTGCGCCGCGTCGTCCAGCCGGCCGAGCTTGCGGAGGATCATGCCGGCGACCCAGGCGACCTGCGGGTGGTCCGGGTGGCTCGCGCGGAGCACGTCGAGGGCGGGCAGCGTCTTTTCCAGAGCGTTGCGAGCCTTCGCGTCGAGGCGCTCGTCGGGGAAGCGGCTGAGGAGCTTCACGAAGCGGCAGACGGCGGCGCCGACGTCCATGAGCGCCACGTTCTTCGGGGTGAGCTCCGGGGCGCCCTGTCGCGGCGTAGGCTTCTGCTTGCGCCGCCCCGTCCTGGCCATGGGCGGGACGGTAGCGCGCATCGGCGAGGGCACCAAGGGAAGGGCCGCTGGGTCGCGCGACGCGCCCGGACACGTCCCAGCCCGGTGGGGGGACCGCCGCCGCCTGGTGGGTGCCGCTTGCGGCAGGCGTGCCTGTCGCTGAGCATGCCCGCATGGCACGAACGGCCCCCTTTCCGAACGCGATGGTGATCCCCGGCATGAACCCCGGCGTCTTCATCCTCGGCGGCGGCGGGGGCGGCGGGGACGGCAACGGTCGCGGCGGTAACGGCCGCGGCGATGGGCAGGGCGGCGATGGGAAGAACGGTGGCGACGGCCCGCACGGCGGCGGAAAGGACGCGGGCAGCTGCGGGCCGGGCAGCGGCGGCGGCTGCCCCAACCCGACCCATGGCAGCGGCGGCGGCACGCATGCGGGCGATCCGGTCGATCCGATCACGGGGCGCGTCACCACGGTCGCGGTCGTCGATCTCGCGCTGCCCGGCACGATCCCGCTCGTGGTCAAGCGCAGCTACAGCTCGGCGCTCATCGAGGAGGACTGCGGCCTCGGCTTCGGCTGGACGCATTCGCTGTCGTGGCAGGTCGAGGAGCGGCGCCGCGGCCTGCGGGTGCTGGAGCCGCACGCGGCGGCGACCGAGCTGCCAAGGAAGCTCGATCCAGGCGAGTCGGTGCGGCTGCCGTGCGGGGTGCTCACGCGGTACGCGTGGGGCTATGCGCTCGCCGCAGACGGGCTGGCGTACCTGTTCGCGGAGCCACAGGGCAGCCGGTGGCTGCTGAGCCGGATCATCGATCTCCACGACAACGTGATCGAGCTCGTCTACGAAGACGGCCGGCTCGCGCAGGTCATCGACAGCGTGGGCCGCGTCGTGCGCGTGCGGCGGCACAGGGACGCGCACATCGCCGCCTTCGAGGTCAAGAACGCCTCGGCGCAAGGGCGCTGGGAGGCGCGGCGCAGGTACGCGTTCGACGCGAGGGGCGATCTGATCGCGGCCGAGGACGCCGCGGGACACGCGCACCGCTTCGCCTACGACGAGGACCACCGCCTGGTGCGGCGCGATGAGCCGGGCGGGCTCGTCGCGGAGTTTCGCTACAAGGACAAGCGGTGCGTCGAGACGTGGTGCCACCGCGAGGGCAACGACGCGCTCGACGACGGCGTACCGGAGACCTTGCACGACGGATCGCGGGCCGAGGGGTTCTTGCACGCCAAGATCGACCACAACGACGGCGTGCTGACCGAGGTGATCACCTCGCGCACCATCCGCCGCGTCGACGGCAACGCCTTCGGCAAGCTCGACAAGATGGTCTGGGGCGGCGGCAGCGGCGTGCACACCTTCCGCTACGACGATACGGGCGCGCTGCTCGAGTATGCAGACGCGCTGCAGCAGGTCTTCCGCTGGGAGCGCGACGCGGACGGGCGGCTCCTGGCCGAGGTCGACCCGATGGGCAACAGGACGTACTACGAGCACGACGCGCGCGGCTTCGTCTCCACCATGACCGACGCGCTCGGCGCCGCCGCGCGCTACGAGCGCGATGTGCGCGGCGACGTGGTCGCCGTGGACGACGAGATGGGCTTCGTGGTGGGCTTCGCTTACGACAGCCGCGGCCTGCTCGTCGGCGCCACCCTGCCGAACGGCGGCGCGACGCGCATGGAGTACGACGCGCTCGCGAACCGCGTCCGCGTCGTCGAGCCCGACGGCGCCGAGCGGCGCATCCGCTACGATTTCCTGGGGCGTGTCATGGGCTCCACCGACGAGCGGGGGATCGAGACGCGCTTCGCCTATGACGCATGCGGCAGGCTCGCGGCCGTCTTCGGACCGGCCGGCGGGGTGACGCGCTACGACTTCGACGTCGACGGCAACCTGGCGAGGATCACCGACGCCGACGGGCGCGCCACCAGCCTGCGCTGGGGCGGCTTCCACGTCGTCACCGAGCTCGTGCGGCCCGACGGCAGCAAGCTACGGTACCGCTACGACCGCGAGCAGGACCTCGTGCGCATCGTCAACGAGGCCGGCGAGGAGCACCGCCTCCTGCGCGACGGCGAGGGGCGCATCACCGGCGAGCAGACCTTCGACGGGCGGGAGATCGGGTACAGGCTCGACGTGCAGGGCAGGATCACGCGCGTCGAGCGCGGGAGCGACAAGGTCGACCTCGAGTACAATCCGCTCGGCAGGCTCGTGAAGCGCAGCACCTCCGACGGGCGCGAGGACGTGTTCAATTACGATCCGCTCGGCAGGATCGAGCGCGCGGCCAGCGGCGACATCGAGTGCGTCTACACCTATGACCGGCGCGGGCGCGTGATGACCGAGGTGACGCGGCGGGGCGACGAGGTGCTCGCGGCCTTCGCGTGGACCTACGACGCCATGGGCAAGGTTGCCACCGTGCGCGGGCCGGACGGCGAGCTGCGCATGGATCGCGATCCGAGGGGACGGCCGGTCGCGGTGTGGATCGAAGGCGAACGCGAGCCGCTGCGCTTCGCGTACGACGCGGCGGGCTTCGAGGTCGCGCGGACCTTGCCCGGCGGCGGCACGATCGCGACCGAGATCGACGCCGCAGGCTTGGCGCAGCGGCAGCGCGTGCTCGGTCAACCCACGGCGCCGCGCGTTGGACCTGGCGAACCGCCGTGGGTCGGACCGCTCGTGACGCCCGAAACGTGGCGCAAGACGTACGCGTGGTCGCCCGCCGGCATGCTGCGCGCCGACGAGGATCTCGGCGGCACGACGCGAGAGATGCTCCGCGACGCCAACGGCCGCGTCGTCGAGCGCCGCAGGGCGGGCAAGGCGCAGGGCAAGCCGGCGGAGCGGTTCCGGTTCACCGCGACGGGAGACATGGAGCGGGAGGGCGAGCAGAGGACGTACGCGCCAGGGGGGGCGCTTGACGGAGCGCGCGACGGCACAAGAGACCGTGCGCTACGAGCACAGCGAGCGCGGCGACGTGATGCGGAAGCGCGTGAGCGGACGCGAGGGACAGGGGCAGGGCGAGCCGGCGCACGAGCGCGTGTGGTTCTACGAGTGGAGCGCCGATGGGCGCCTCCTGCTGGCGCGGACCCCGAAGGCCAGGGCGATCTCGTTTGCCTACGACGCTTTCGGTCGAAGGATCGAGAAGCGCGTGGCGCGGCTCGGGAAGGTCGAGAGCGTGACCCGGTACGCCTGGCGTGGCGACGTCCTAGTCCACGAGCGCTGCGAGCGGACCCGGGACAGCGAAGCGCCCGTCGTGGAAGAGCGCAGCTATGTGACGCTGCCGGAGAGCGCGCTGCCGCTCGCGCAAAGGGACGGCGCGGCGGCGGCGCTCAGGTACTTCGTCCACGGGGTGAACGGGTTTCCCGAGGCGCTCGTGGAGGACGACGGGCGCCTCACCGCCGAGATCGAGGTCGGGCTGTATGGAGACGTGCCGGCCGAGCAGGCGCGGATCACGCCGCTCAGATTTCCGGGGCGGTACGCCGATGAGGAGACGGGGCTCCACTACAACTGGCACAGGTACTACGACCCAGAGACGGGGGCGTATCTCAGCCCGGAGCCGATCGGGCTGGAGGGAGGGCTCAAGGCGTATGCGCACGTCGACAATTACCCGGTGGAGTGGGTGGACGCAGATGGGCTCGCGCGCATGGAGTGCACCATCACGCGCTCGGATGGCTCAACGATAACAGGTGCAAGCCGAGGGCGCCGCCGCAGCGATCTCCACCCTGCCGTTCAGGCGGCGCTCCCACCATCGAACGCTCGCGGCCAAGATGCCAGCGTGCAGCCGCAAAACTGCGCTGAGCCCCAGGCCCTGAGCGACCATCTGGAGGATTGGCAGAGCCGGACAGGCCTGTCGTGCCGCCCCGGCGATCCGGATTGGAGGAGGAACCTGCGAGCGGCCATGGGTGAGATTGGCACGAACGGTGGGATCGCTTCCTCCATGGGAGGAACGCCAAGGGCGTCCTGCCCGAACTGTTCGCAGACGATTCCGCGACTCTACGCGCTCGCCGGGATGGATCCGCCGAACAGAGTGATCGCGCCAGGGCATCAGGGTCAGGAGCGCAGCGGACCTCTGACAAGGACCACAAGACCTACAGGCGGCTTCCTGTCTGACCAGGGTAACCGCGGGGCTTCCAGCTTCAACGACTCCCGAAACCGCGGCGGGACCCCGGGCAATGTCCCCGGACGCGGTGGCCTCGGCACGTGGACTTATGATGAAAACCGCGGATTCTGGCATCGCCATTGATGGTGCCCACAGCAACGCATCGAGGAACCGACGTCATGTCAGATCCCAGGATGATGGAAGATCCTCGCGAACGACTCAACGGAGGAGCGTTTGAGCTCGGTCTATGCCAGCCGGGCACTGCACGGCACGCCGAGCTTCGCATTCTCGGGAACGTGTTCGAGCAGACCCTACGGGATGCTGGCTCGCACGAGACCAAGCGTCGGACGTACGCGAGCGCGATCGTCGCCGTAACCGCGTTCGAGCATTGCTTGGCGAAGCTCGTGGCCGATGGATTCCGCAACGTTTCGCTGCCCCCTTCACCCCACGAGGACATCGAGGCGCTGATTGACGACGAGCCCGACGAGCCCGCAGGCTACCTGCTCCTGGCGGAGTCGCTCCGGGCCTCCGCGGACGCCCGGGGAGAGCTCATCGAAATAGCCGCAGCGCGCCTCGAAGGGGACTCACCGGAGCTGAACGAACGCGAGAAGAAGCTGCTCCTGGCACATGGAGATCGTCTCTTCGGCGCACTCGATGATGTGCGACGTACTCTACCGGGCACGTTCTCGTACGAGCGCTTTCTCGGCTTCGTCCGCGAAGCCTGCGTGGCGGACGCAGATGCGGTCGCGCTCGCCGATGTATTCGAACCGCCGCTGCTTCAGGTCGATCCGCGCGAGCTCGGTTTCGATCCCCGCGTGGAGCGGCCGGCCCCGCACACCTACGCGGTCCACGCGCTCCGACGCTTGCTGCACCACCCGGCCGGGCGCTTCCTCCGCCGCTTACGGATGGAGATCCGCGAGGAGATTGAGCCCATCCTGCCCGTCCTCGTGGAGCACGATCGCGTCAACCGCGTCTCGCACCTGACGGTGACCTCGCGAGGGGGACGCGCGCTGGGCGCGTGCTTTCCGGAGCTGCTCTCCCTGGCCTGCTATGCCAGGGCGCTCGACCGCTGGCTCGCAGCGCCGCTGCCCCGGCTCGAGCGTCTCACGCTGCGCTGGGAGCCGGCAGGGCTCTCTGCTGTGCTCGCCGCGCTGGATTCTACCCGCCTTCCGTCGCTCCAGCACCTCGCCTTGTGGGACGCACCGCTCGACGCGAAGTCGGCGGCGCTGGTGCTCGAGCATCCTGTCATCGCACAGCTCACGAGCCTTGATCTTTGGTCGCAGATCGCACCTCAGCGCGGCATATACGAGGCGGTGCTCGCCAGACGCGGAGAGCTCGACCACCTGAAGCGCCTCGTCCTCGCGATCCATGGCGCGCCAGCCGAGCTCGTCGCGCGGTTTGCCGACTGGTCGGCGGTGGTCTGGGCGGACCGGAGCCGCGCTGGCCTGGAGGAGGTGGATCGGGACGCCATCGCTGGCTTCCCTCTTGGAGGGTTTATCTTCTGATTTTTGGGCCGAGAATCGCAGAACACGCGCGGGTCTCCGCTCGGGCCGCGGAGGCCGAAGCCAGCGCGCCTCCCCGCGCCGAAGCCAGCGCGCCTCCCCGCGCCGCTCAGTAGAACCGGTAGCTGAGGCCCACAGGCGCGGCGATCACGAGGCCGTCGAGCCCCTTCATGAACGTCGGCCAGGTGCTCAGCAGGAGCGCGCCCGACGTCCAGCTCGAGCTCGGCAGATCCGCGAGCACCAGCGACACCTCGACGCTGCCGCCGAACGCGAGCGTCTCGACGAGCGCGGTCTCGGGGAGGCTGCCCTCGCGCGCGGTCACGTCGACCTCGCTCCGTCCGTAGTTGAGGTCGGCCAGCTCGGAGGGGATCTCGCCCTTCACGCCGGTGACCTTCGCTTGCTGCCCCACCACGCCGACGAGCCCCGTGAGGCCGAGCCAGAGACGCCCGAAGCGCATCGAGGCGGACGGGCCGCCGACGATCAGGTAGCCGCCGCCGAACCGGTAGCCGCCGAGCGCCCTGGCGCCGAGGTGCAGCTGCTCGGAGAGCGCGACCCCGACGAAGGCCTGACCGCCGGCGAACGGCCCGATCGCCGGGTCGAAGCTGGCGTGGCAGACGTCGTCGTTGCAGGGCGCGATGAGCTCGCCCTCCGGGACGTTGTAGCTGTACGAATAGGCGCTCAGATCGCCGAAGCTGCCGGAGTCCATCAGCCCGACCAGCAGGCCGCCGGCCGCGCCGACCTCGAGCACGAAGCTGCCGGAATGTCCCGGCGAGGCGCCCTGGGTCGACTCCGGCTCCTCGGCCGAGGGAGGCGCCTTGGGCTGCGCGGGCTCCTCCGGACCCGCAGCGGCCTGCTCCGGCGCCGCCGCGCCCTTCCCTGGTCCGGCAGCAGCCCCCTTCCCGGTCCCCGCCGCGCCCTTCCCGGTCCCCGGCCCCGCCGCGCCCTTCCCTGGCCCGGCCGCGCCCTTCTCCGGCGCCGCGGCCGCCGGCGCTGCCGCCTCCTTCGCGGGCGCGGGCTCCGGCGCCGCCGAGCCGTCCTTGGCGAGGGCCGGAACCGCCACGGCCTTCCGTTCGCCCCGCTTGATCGAGACCGACCCCTCCCACGTCTTTCTGCCGGGGGCGCTCGCGCTCACCTTGTGCGCGCCGGGGTCGATCGGCCGGGCCTGGCCCCAGATCGAGCTGTCGAGCGGCGCCCCGTCGAGCGTCACCTCGATCCCCTCGACGGCGGCGGCCCGCGGCACGTTCACCGTGAGCCGCGGGAGCCGCAGCTCGAGCTTCGCTCCCCGCGCCTTGGCGTCGGCCTCGAGGCGCTTGTTGCCCTCCTTGCGGGCCGCGGCGCTGAGATCGATGTACTCGGACCAGGCGGTCGCGAGCTTGCCCTGCTTCTCGTGGCAGGTGGCGAGCGCGAGGAGCGTGGCCGAGCGCGGGCTCAGCCGGTAACTCTCCTCGATCTTGGGGCACGCCTCCGCGAGCTTGCCCTTCTTCATCAGCGCCTTGCCCTCGTCGAGCAGCGCCGCCGCCTGGGCGAACGCGACGTCCGGGCTCACCGCCAGCGCCAGCGCCAGCGCAGCGCCGGCGATGCGCGCCCACGGGCGCCGCGCGCGCCGGGCCGCCTCCCGGAAGAGGCCGCGGCGGAAGGAGCGCCAGGGAAAAGAAAGCAGGTTCTCGGAGGTCTCAGCGTCTTGCCGGTTCAAACGGATCGTCGCTCCAGGCGAGGCTCGTGAAGAGAGGGCCCGAGCGTATCACGCCCCGGTTGAACCGATCAAAACCGCGCGGCTCACGCGGCCCCGGGGCGCTCGTCGAGCAGCTTGATCCCGGCGGCGACCTCGCTGGCGAACGACTCGGCGATCGCCAGGGCCTGACCGAACCGCGGCGGGACCTCCCTGGCGGCGCGGGCGAGCGCCGCGACGGCGAGGTCGTGGGGCTGGCGCAGGAGGACGCGGTACGCGAGGCTCCGGCCAGGGGGGGTCGCGACGACCGCGAGCGTCGAGGGCGACCACGCGAACGGCGGGCTCTTCCGGGTGGCGGTCGCGAGATCCGTGAGCGGCGTGCGCGTCATCCAGAGGGCGACCGCGTCGGCGAAGTCCGGCGGGGCGAGCCCCGGGATGTCGTGGCCCATGTCGGCCAGGCCGACGCGCCGGGTCTCGACCTCGACGTTGCGCAGCTGCCGCCACCGGAGCAGCCGCGCGGGCGGGCGCTGGCCGCGAAAGCTCGCGCGGCCCGTCCACCAGGCGACGAGCGCGTCCGTGCGAAAACAGTCGAGCACGCGCGCGAACGTCGCGTGCCGCGAGAGCGCCGTCGCGACGTCCGCCGGCGCGGGCACGAGCTCGCAGAGGTCGCGCACGCTCGCGAGCAGGCGGGGGTAGCGGCTCCGCGTCAGGACGCCGGCGAGCTCGTGGTTGGTGAGCTGGAGCAGATCGTTCAGCGCGGCCACGAGCGCCCAGTCGGCGGAGGTGAGCTCCGGGAGCGCGTCGACCGGGGCGACGAGGCGGGCGACGCGGACGCGGACCTGATCGATGCGCGAGCCGAGGTCGCGATCGAGCGCCGGCGCGCCGTCTCCGACGAGGAGCGCGAGCCGGACGCCGAAGGGGCGCACCGGGTGGAGAGGGCCGCCGAGGACGAGCGGGGCGAGCACGTTCGCCTGGAGCTCGGAGAGGCGCTCGGCGATCGCTTCGGGCTCGGTCATTGGGGCGTCCGACCGGTGCCCGGCGGGAGCGCCCTCGGCTCGGCGCTCCCGTCGGGCGGGGCGAGGTCGCGCAGGGGCCGGATGCCGACGCCGCCGAGGACGACCTCGGGCAGCTCGGTCGCCAGCGCGGCCGTGAGGCCCGCGGACCGCGCGGCCACCGGCGACCACTGCTGCGCCTCGAGGAGCGCCGCCTCCAGGGGGACGAACGCCTCCTCGGGCACGCCGATCGCCCGACCGTCGCGCCCGATGAACAGCGCCTGCCCGGCGGGGGCGCCCATCGCGCGGAACAGCACGCTGGGCGCGACCGCGGGGACCGCGTCGTAGCCGGCGGGGATGTAGAGGCCCGGGTGGACCTCCCGGAAGAACTCGCCGACCGGGATCCCCTCGATGCCGGTCGGGTGGCGGAGAAAGGCGCCGGCGGCGGTGAACGCGATGCGGGCGCGGCGCAGGGTCTCGGGGCCGAGCGCGTAGGCGACGTGCCGCAGCAGCTGCATCTCCTCCGGCCGGATCCACGAGGCGGTGACCGTCCGCCACGGCTCGGAGCTCGGGACGAGGCGGAGCGACAGCACCACCGACGCCGGGCGCAGGGCGTCGCCCTCCGGCGTCGCCCGCGCCACCGCGGGCTCGCGGCTGAGCTCGACCCGGGCGAACGCCGAGACGTCCCCCATCGCCGGCAGCTTCGTGATCTCCAGCGCCTCGCGGCCCGTGCCGCGGAAGAGCACGAGGCCCGCCTCGCTGAACACCGGGCAGGCGCGGAGGTGGACCGGATGCCGGAACCCGACCTCCACCGCGGCGCCCGGCGCGACAGGGACGAAGTACCCGAGGCCCGGCGTGCTCGTGAGCAGCGGGACCATCCGGCCGGGGATGGCCGGTACGCGGAAGAGGTACCGGAGGACCGGGGCGTCGTCGAAGCTCGACTCCGGCGGCCACTCGCACAGGCCCACCTCGGCCTCGACGCTGCTCCGGGACAGGTAGCGGATCAGCGCAGGGCCGAGCCCCGACTCCGCGAGGAGCCAGCGGGGCCCAGGCTCGCGTCCGGCGGCCGGATCGACGTGCGGCTCGAGCCGGAGCAGCAGCCCGCGCACGTCGAGGCGCCGCTCGACCTCGTACGTCTGCGAAAAGGCGTTGTGGTAGAGCGAGAGCGCCGCGTCGCTGGGCAGGATCTGCGGGATGTCGTACCCGAACGGCGCGGCGGCGTCGCGGTACTGGACGAAGTGCCGGCTCGTCCCGGTGAAGCAGTAGCCGCCGGCGAGCCGCGCGATCTCGGCGACGCGGTCGAGCCGGTCGCTGCTCTCCGCGGCGAACAGGAGGGTGACCTCCCGGGCGCCCAGCTTCGATCGCACGATCTCGACGACGAGCGAGCGGATGATGTCGCCGAGCGAGCCCTGCCGCGTGTAGAGCGCCAGGAAGGCGACGAGCCGATCGATCGACGGCAGGAGGACGAGCCCCTTGGCCCCGAGCGCGACGCCCTTGGCATCCAGCCCGAGGCCGGGCGTGCGCAGCCGGGTCTGGTGAACGGCGACGCGATCGAGCATCGAATGGCTCCCGACGTTAGCGCAGAGCCGCAGACCGTAAGAAGCGCATTCGGATCCGTCAAGCGAGGCCCGGCGCCACGCGGCGAGGTGAACGGCGCGCGCGGCGAGGCGAACGGCGCGCGGCTCCGTCGTGTACGGCGGCGCGGCGTACGGCGCACAGCGGCCGCGGAACCGCGCGCAGCGCGACCGCGACGCTGGAACTACCATGGACGACAGCGTAGTCTCCTTGGCCAATGCGCCCTGTCGGAGCACCGCAAGCCCACCCGGCCCGGCGCCATGAGATCGCCTCCCCGCCGCGCCGGGCGCCCCCGGCGCCCACCCCACGCATCACGTTGGCCAGCGCATGAACACCGCGCGCATCGAGCCCGCAAGGCCGCTCATCGCAGGCCGATTCCACATCGAGCGCGAGGTCGGCCGCGGCGGGATCGGCACCGTGCACCGCGCGTTCGACGTGCAGACCGAGCGGTACGTCGCGCTGAAGCTGATCACCGCGCTCGGCGTCGACGCCGAGAGCCAGGCCCGGCTCTCCCGCGAGGGGCAGATCCTCTCGGAGCTCGATCATCCAGGGATCGTGCGGGTCGTGGCGTTCGGGACGCTGGACTCGAGCGCGACGGACGGGGAGGGGCGGCGGATCGAGGAGGGGGCGACGTTCATCGCGATGGAGTGGCTCGACGGGGAGGACCTGGCGTCGCGCCAGCGGCGCTCCCCGCTCTCGCTCCGCGACGGGCTCGAGGTCGGGCGCCAGGTGGCGAGCGCGCTCGCGGCCGCGCACGACGCGGGCGTCGTCCACCGCGACATCAAGCCGTCGAACATCCTCCTCCTGCACGGGCCGCCGGACGCCGAGATCCGGGTCAAGCTCGTCGACTTCGGGGTGGCGGCGTCGAAGGAGCTCGTGCTCACGACCGACGCGGGCGGCCTCGTCGGCACGCCGGCCTACATCTCGCCGGAGCAGGCGCGCGGCGACGCGACGGTGGACGCGCGCAGCGACCTCTACTCGCTCGGCGCGACGCTGTTCGAGCTGGTCGCCGGCCGGCCGCCGCACATGGGGCCGACCTCGATGGCGACCCTCGTGCGCCTGGCGACCACGCCCGCGCCGCGGCTCTCGGAGTTCCTGCTCGACGTGGTCCCTGCGCTCGACGAGCTGATCCACGCGCTGCTGCTCGCCGACCGGGAGCTCCGGCCGGGCTCGGCGCGCGAGGTGGCGGAGAAGCTCGTGGCGCTCGTCAGCGAGCCGCACCTGCCCACCCCTTCCCCGCTGCGCGTGAGCGACAACCCGCCGGGCGTGATGGGCACGCGGCTCGTGACCACCATCGTGGCGCTGCACGTGGCCACCGGCGAGGAGCGGCAGCGCGAGCTCGATGCGCTGCGGCGCCGCGGGGCCGACGCGCTGCCGCTCGGCGCCGACTCGATCGCCGCCCACCTCGGCGTGCGGCAGGCCCACGGCGACGAGGCGTCGCGGGCCCTGGAGCTCGGTCTCGCGCTCGGCGGCCGCGGCGGCCGCGTCGGCGTCGCCTCCGGCCGCATGCGCGTCGACCGGACGCGATCGGCCGGCGAGGTCGTCGACCGCGCGGTCGCGCTCGCGCGCGAGGCAGGCCCCGGCCGGGTCCTCGCGGACGCGACCACGGTGGAGCTGTCCCGCGGGCGCTTCCTGGGCGAGACCCAGGACAGCGGCGCCGTGCGGGTGCTGTCGCGCGCGCCGAAGCGGCCCGACGCGCAGACGCCCTTCGTGGGGCGGGACGCCGAGCTCATCACCACCGTCGCCGCGTTCGACCGTTGCGTGGAGGAGCGGACGCCGGTCGTGGTGAGCATCTCGGGGCCGCCGGGCATCGGCAAGAGCCGGCTCGCGCGCGAGTTCGTCGCCCGCATCGCGGACCGGCCGGATCCGCCGCGGCTCGTCCAGCTGCGCTGCGAGTCGTTCGGCCGCGCGCAGGCGCTCGGCGTGGCCACCGACGCGCTGCGCGTCCTCACGGGGCTGCCGAAGGGCGCGTCGCTGGAGCAGGCCGACGACGCGGTGCGCGCGCGGCGCATGCTCCACGGCGACGGCAGGCTCCTCGCGCGCCTCCTCGCGAACCAGCCGTTCCCCGACGGGGTCGACCTGCGCGGCGCGCGCGACGCGCTGTACCTCTCGATGACCGACATCGCCGTCGGCGCGGCCTCGATCGAGCCGTGCGCGCTGCTCGTCGAGGACACGCAGTGGGCCGACCCGGAGAGCGTCGCGTGGCTCGATCACCTCCTCGGGCGAGCGGCGGGCCGGCCGCTCTTCGTCATGCTCATGGTGCGCCCGGCGTTCTGGCGCGACCAGGGCCAGCGCTTCACCGGCCGCGACCACGTGCGCGTGGAGCTGCGCCCCATCGCGCGCCGGGCCACGCGCGAGATCGCGCGGGCCGTCTTCAGCGCGGCCGCGGCCGCGCGGCCCGTCGACGACGCGACGCTCGACCGGGTCGCGCAGCAGGCGGCCGGCTCGCCGCTCTTCGCCGAGGAGCTCGCGCGGGTCATCGCCTCCGGCAAGGACGCGGCCACGGCGCCGACCATCGAGGCGGCCATCCAGGTGAGCCTCGACGCGCTCGACGAGCCCACGCGCGAGGCGGTGGTGCGCATGAGCGTCTTCGGCCTGTCCGTCTGGGATGTGGGCCTCGCCGAGGTCGGCGTGGTCGAGCCCGAGATCGCGCTGACGAAGCTCCTCGCCGCGGAGCTCCTCGTCGAGCAGCCCGCGTCGCGCGTCCCGGCCGCGCGCGAGTTCCTGTTCAAGCACGCGCTCGTCCGCGACGTCGCGTACGCCTCGGTCGGCGACGAGCTCCGCCAGAAGCTGCACGCCGCCGCGGCGCGCTGGCTCGACCGGCACGGCGAGGACAGCGCGACGGTGGCGCAGCACTTCGACCTCGGCGGCGAGCACGAGGAGGCCGCGATCCGCTGGGAGGCCGCCGCGCGGCGCGCCCTGGCGACGAACTCGCTCCGGGACGCGGTCACCATGGCCGATCGCGCGCTCGTGTTCTCCCCCGACAAGCCGACGGGGTTCTCGCGCGCGGTCCTGCTCGAGGAGGCGTACTCGCGGCTCGACGCGCGCTCGCCCGAGCGCGACTCGGCGATCCGGGCGATGTGGGAGAACGTCCACGACGAGGCGAGCGAGCTGCGCACGCTCACCGCGCGCGCCCGCTACGACCACGCGTGCGGCTCCGGGATGGACCTGGAGGGGCGCCTGACAGAGCTGCGCGACCGCGCTCGGTCGATCGATCGGGTCGAGGAGGAGGCGCAGTGCTCGGCCACGCTGGCGCAGGTCCACGCGTTCGCCGGGCAGCTCGCGATGGCGGAGCAGGAGGCCGCGCACCTGCTCGACCTCGCGGCGCGGCGGGGCCTCGTCTGGGCGGCGGTCGACGCCTGGCAGACGCGCGCGGTCGCCCACCAGACGCGCGGCGAGCCCGCCGCGGCGCTGGAGGCGCGCCGGAACGCGGCGCGGGCGGCGCGCCGCGCGGGGCTGCAGGAGCGCGAGGCGATGCTGACGATGAACGTCGGCTTCGCGCTCACGACCATCGGCGCGCGGGCGGAGGCGCTCCAGGAGATCGAGGGGGGCATCGCGAGGGCGCAGGCGATCGGCAGCTCCGGGGCGGCGCGGCACGGGCAGATGATCCTGCTCTGCTGGGCGGCGACGTTCGGCCCCGAGCCGCAGCTCGACGCCGCGCTCGCGGAGCCGCGCGCGAGCGCGGACGAGGCCGCGGGGAGCATGTGGGTCGTGCGCGACCGGGTGACGCTCGGCATCCTGTTCTACCGGGGCTGCGAGCTCCTGCGCTTCGATTCGTCGGGCCTCGCGCGGGCGCGCTCGCTGCTGAAGAAGGCGACGGAGGCCTACCGCGTCACGGAGAACCGCGACGTCCTCCCCGTGGCGCTCGGGTTCTGCGCCGAGGCGGAGCGCCGCTTCGGCAACGCCGAGCAGGCCCGCGAGATCGCGCGCGAGGCGGCGGCGCTCGTCGAGGCGGGCGCGCCAAGCCTGCTCAACGAGGCGCCCATCTACCTCGCGCTCCACGACGCCTGCGTGGACATGGGCGACCTGGAGGGCGCGCGGGACGCGATGGAGCGCGCGATGCCGCCGCTCCTGCGTCGGCTGAAGGGGCTGGAGGGGACGCCCTACGCGAGCTCGTTCCTGCTCAACCTGCCGCAGAACTCGGCGCTGCTCGCGGCCGCCGAGGCCTACGGCTGCGTACCGCCGCCGCTCGAGGCGATGATGAGCAGCAAGCTCTAGGGCGCGCCGCGCTGAAGGCGGCGACGCGCGCCCGCGCCGCGCTGAAGGCGGCGACGCGCGCCCGCGCCGCGCTGAAGGTGGCGACGCGCGCCCGCGCCGCCCTCCGGCGGCTACGGCGAGCCAGCGGCCCCGGCCGTCACTTCCGGGGCGCGGCGCCGCCGCCCTGCTTGGGGGACGTCGGCTGCACCGGGCGGAGGTTGATGGTCAGCACCTCGTCGCGCGTGAACACCACGAAGCGCGCCTCCGGGGTGTACCCGTCGGCCGCGACCCGGATGCGGTGTCCGGTGCCATCCCGGCTGAACCGCGCGAAGAACGGGTTGCTGGGGAGCTCGACATCATCGAGGTAGATCTTCGCGTCCAGCGGCGTGGCGATGATCCGGAGCTCGATGAGATTGGCGACGACGGGCGGAGTGAAGGTGGGCGTCGGCCCGGGGCTGGTCGTGTCGACCGGAACAGGATCCGGCTCCGGCGACGTCCAGGGAAACAGCGAGATGACCGCCCACGTGCCGCCGATCAGCAGCACGGAGAGCGCGGCGATCCCCGCGCCCCATAGCGCCTTGCGCCGGGTCGACTTGGCGTTGGCGACCATGATCGTCGGGATCGTCTGGCGGTTCGAGATGCTGTCCTCGCGCGAGCTGTCGTCGCCCAGCATCGGGTCCGCCACCGGCGCGGCGAACTGCTGCGACATCTGCGACATCGTCATGCGCTGGGACCACGGCACCGCGGCGCGCTCCTCGAGCACCGGCAGGACCTCGAACTCCTCCGCGCCCTCGCCCGCGACCGAGTGGAGCCGCCCGAGCTGGTCGCTGATCGCGGCCCGCACCTCGGCCCGGCGGTTCGCGAACGTCTCGCCGATGAGGCGGCCGATCTCGGCCGACGAGGGGCGCCGGCCCATCGTCGCGAGGTAGGCCTCGACGTCCTCGCGCATCAGGGCCGCCGTCGCGTACCGGTCCTCCGGCGCCATCGCGAGGGCGCGCGAGCAGATCCGCTCGAGCGCTTCGGGCGCCGCGGGCCACCGCTCGCGCAGCTGCGGGATCTCGCCGAACGTGAGCCGCTGGAGGATCTGCACGTCGGAGAGATCTCCCCAGAAGCGCTCGCCCACGACGAGCTCCCAGAAGATGAGGCCCATCGAGAAGACGTCGGCGCGGCGGTCCACCATCGTCGCGAGGGCCTGCTCCGGCGCCATGTACCGGATCTTCCCCTTCACGACGCCGGTGCTTGTATCCGCGTCGCGCGTCGCCCACTTGGCGATGCCGAAGTCGACGACCTTCGCCTGCCCGTCGTAGGTGACGAAGATGTTGTGCGGGCTGATGTCGCGGTGGACCACATGGAGCGGCTGCCCGTTGAAGTCCATGAGGTCGTGCGCGTAGTGCAGCCCCGCGAGCGCGTCCGAGAGGATCGCCAGGTAGACCGCGCGATGACGTGAGGGGTCGATCTTCCTGCAGATCCGATCGAGCGAGTGCCCCTCCAGGTACTCCATCACGATGTAGTACTGGTCGTCGATCTGACCGCACTCGTACGTCTGCACGACGTTCGGGTGGTTCAGCCGCGCCGCGAGCCTCGCCTCGTCGAGGAACATCGCGTTGACCTCGGGCTCGGTCGCGATGCCCGGCCTGAGCCGCTTGATCACGACAAGCTTCTCGAAGCCGAGCGGGCCGCGATGCGCAGCGAGGAAGACCTCGGCCATCCCTCCCTGCCCCAGCTTTGCGATCAGCCTGTATCTCCCGAAGCCTCTCGCGGACTGCACGGGGAGCCGGACGATCATCGATGACGAGGTCACAGCACCCGATCGTTCGTAAGGATTGCTGACTCGTCAAGCAGACTCATGGAGATGTGCCTCCCGAGGACGCCGGAGAGATGTTGGGGCCGGAAGCGGATGGCCCCCGACCCCACATCTCCAATGTTGAGGTGAATTCAGCTACTTAGGGTTCGCAGTGGCGCGCTCACCCCTCGCCGATGGCGATGCCGAGCGCCTGACGCAGCGCGAAATACTGATCGCTCGTCGAGAAGATGATCAGCTCCTTGAGCTTGTCCTGGGGCGGGAGATCCCCGGGCTGCTGCGGCTCGGCGGCGATGATCTTCTTCGCGATCTCGAGATCGCCCGAGAGGAGCAGGCCGGTGCGCGCCGCCGTGATGTCGACGCACTGGACCCACCGCTTGATGTTCGCCTTCGCGCCCTCCGCGAGGAACTTCTTGACCACCATGCGGAGCCCCTCGAGCTGCACCGGCTGCATGAAGCCGCGGAGCGTCTGCGCGGTGGCCATGATCTGCTTCTCGATGTCCTGCGGCACCGACGTGTCGGGCGCGACGAGCTTGATCCCGGCGAAGAGGAGCACCGTCAGCTCGGTGACCGTCGGGAACAGCGTCTTGATGTAGTGCTCGCCGCGGTACATCGCGAGGTGCTTGCCGACGATGAACGTGAGGTCCTGCGGCGAGAACCCTGTCAGGACGGTCTGCCCCGCGACGGACGCCGGCTGCTCGTTCGCCACCGCGACGAGCGCGCCGGGCACGTCGCTCCGCACGTAGAGCCGCGGCGCCGGGAGGCCGAGGACGTTGGCCGCCCAGCCGAAGGTCCGGGCGAACGTCACCGTCGAGGTCGCCGGATCCTGCAGGAACCGCTGATCGAGGACCGGCAGCTCCCTCCTCTGCTTCAGCGTCTCGATCTTCGCCCTGAGCGCGGCCCCCGCGATCATCTCGAAGATCTTGCCGACGTAGAGGTTCTCCTCCTCGTGGAACAGGTTCCTGATCCACTGCTCGTTGTCGAGCCGGCTCTTCGCCGGGATCAGCCCCTGCGGGCGGTAGTCCTCGAAGTACTGCTGCTCGTCCGGATCGGCCTTGCGGAGGAACGCGAGCGCCGCCGCGACGCACCAGGCCTGGTCGTAGCGCTTGCCGTCCACGTACAGGCGGTAGAGCCGCTTGTACGGGTCGATCTTCATCGGGTCGATCTTGACCATCGCCTGGAACTCGCCGGTCGCCTGATCGAACTGCTCCGACTGCTCGTAGAGCTCCGCCAGGATCAGGTGCTCGGTCGCGTCCTCGGGCTTGAGCCGCGACGCCATGCGGAACGTCTCGACGGCGGCCGTCCGGTCGCCGAGCCGGTCGCGGTAGATGAGCCCGAGCGCGTGCCAGAGGCTGTACTCGAGGTCCGTGTTCCCCTTGCCGGCGACCCGGTGCAGCATCTTGCGGTACGCCCGCTCGAGCTGCTTCCACTCCTTCTGCGCCGTGAGGATCTTGTTGATGCGCTCGAAGGCCTCGAGGGAGTGCGGGTTCAGGTCCAGCGTGTCGTTGAACAGCTCCACCGCGCGCGCCGGGTCCTCCAGCTTGTCGCGGTAGATCTGCGCCATCGTGTAGAGGTAGCGGCTCTTGCGATCCGGCTGCGTCTCGAGCTCCGCGATCCGCTGGAGGCAGTCGACCATCTGCTCCCACTGCCCCGTGCGCTGGTAGAGCTGGAGCAGCTTGTGGAGCAGGACGTGGTTCTGCGGCTCGAGATCGAGCGCCTCCTCGAGGGCCTCCACGCCCTTCGAGGTGTTGTTCTCCTTCTCGACCCAGATGTCCCCGATCTCGTTCAACATCTTGAACCGCTCGGGGCCGTCCATGATGTTGTCGAGGATCAGCCGCTTGTAGTGGCAGACCTGCTTGTAGTCCTTGAGCGCGTCGTAGACGGAGACCATCGCCTCGAGCGTCGGCCGGTGCGCGGGGTCGGCCCCGAGCGCCTTCTCGAAGTTGTTGACCGCCTGCTTCGACTGCCCCTGCGCCTGCTTGATGCAGCCGAGCTTGTAGTAGACGGTGGCGCGCTCCTCGGTCTCGGCCTCGTCGAGGCTGGTGAGCACCTTCTGGTAGTTCGTCAGCGCGCTCGCCCAGTCGCCGAGCTTGAAGCTCACGTCCGCGAGGCCACGGATCGTCTCCTGGTCGGTCAGGTCGAGGTTGTGCGCGGCCGTGTACGCCTTGAGCGCCGCCTCGTCCTTGCCGAGCCGATCGAGGACCCTGCCGAAGGTCCGCTGCAGCCGGTGCTGCTCTGACCGGTCGCGCTTGCCGCTCTTCCTGACGAGCATCTCCGCGAGCGGCTCGGCCTGGGCCCACCGCTCCGTCGAGACGTACTCGTTGAGGAGCGGCATCGCGGCGTCCTCGTTGTCGGGGTCGCTCTGGAGCGCCATCTCGTACGCCTGCACCGCGAGCGTGTGCTCGCCGAGCATGTCGTCGCGGAGCTTGCCGAGCTCGACGAGCAGCCGCGCCTTGGCGCGGGGCGCGTCGGTGTTCATCTGCTCCTGCTCGAGGTAGCGCGCCGCGCGATCCCAGTCGGCCGCGTCGATCGCGATCACCCGCAGCGCCGCCAGGGACGGCACGTGGGCGGGGTCGAGATCGAGCGCCATCTCGAAGCGCTCCTGCGCCAGCGTCCGCTCGCCGAGCTTCTCGTCGAGCTGCCGACCGATCCGGAAGTACATCTCGACGCGCTGCTTGCCGTCGGCGGTCAGGTCCGCGACGCGCGTCATGTACTCGATGGCCTTCGCCGAGTTGTCCTGCTTCTCGTAGAGCTTCGCCAGCGCCTCCAGGGACGGGATGTGCGTGTCCTGGATCTCGACGATGTTCAGGTAGGCGTCGATCGCGCGGTCGAGGTCCTCGATCTCCTCCGCGTAGACCTTCGCCGTGTGGGACCAGAGCTCGATCTTCTTCTGGCGATCCTCCGCGGCGTTGATGTGCCGATCGTACGTGTTGATGAGGTCGTGCCACTGCCGGAGCCGGCGATAGCAGCGCTCCAGGGCCTCGAGCGCGGGCTCGTGCGTCGGGTCGATCTCGACCACCTGCTCGAGCCGCGCGGCCGACAGATCGGGCTTCAGGAACTGCTCCTCCTGGAGGGTCGCGATCTTCATCAGCACGTCGATGCGCTCGCGCTCGGTGGTGACCACGTCGAGCTGCATCTCGAGGACGCGCACGAGATCCGGCCACTGCTGCGTGGTCGTGTACACGCGCTCGAGCCCCCGCATCGCGAGGAGGTTCGACGCGTCGATCTCCAGCACCTCGCGGTAGACCGCGCCGGCCTTGTCGATCAGGCCGAGCTTGGTCTCATAGAGGCCGGCGGTGCGCAGCTTCACGGACGCGACGACGTCGGGCTCGCTGACGGCCCGCGCCTTGCGGAGCAGGACGTCGACGAGATCGTTCGACTGATCGCGATCCGTGTAGATCCGCTCCAGCGCCTCGAGGGCCGCGAGGTGAAGCGGATCGACGTCGAGGGCGCGCCTGTAGAAGCTGAGCCCCTGCTCGACCTCGCCCATGTGCTTCTCGAGGACCTCGCCGAGCTCGGTCAGGATCTCCTTCCGGTCGACGTCGATCACCGCGACGTTGAGGGCGTTCGTCAGCATCTCGCCCTGCCGCTGCCACTGGCCGGTCTTCTTGAAGAAGTTCGCCATCTGGCGCAGCACAGCGACGTTGTTCGGGTCGTACGCGTAGATCTGCTGGTAGTACGGCTGGGCGTACTCGGGGTGACCGAGGTCCTCCGAGTACCACTTGGCGAGCCGCAGGCAGAGCGTGATCTTCTGGACCGGGGACGTCTGCTGCTGCAGCCACCCGTTCACCGTCTGCACGAGCTCGGGCCAGCGGTTCGTCGCCTGCGCCATGCGCTCGAGGTACCGGACCGTCTCCATGTCGGAGAAGTCCATCTCGAACGCCGTGAGCAGCGCGTCGAAGGCCTGGGGCCTGTCCTCGAGCTGCTCCTCGAAGACCCGGGCCACCTTGCGGAGGATGTCGGTCTTCTCGTGGACCTCCTCGCGCGACTCGAGCCGCGCGAGGTAGAGCTCGATGAGCGGCTCGCTGCGCCGGGCCGCGTCGTGGAGCTCCTCGAGCGCCGCGAAGGCCTGATCGTGCGTCGGGTCGAGCTCCAGGACCTTCTCGTACGCGAGCGTGCCCCGGTCCTTCTCCTCGACCTGGTGCTCCCAGATCTGCGCCACCTCGAGGTACTCGCGCACCTTGTCCGCCGGCGACTCGTAGGCCGCCGCCCGGCCCATCTTCACGTCGATGACCTCGACCCAGCGCCCCTCGGCCCGGAGCAGGTTCTCCAGGGCGGCCATCGCCTCGAAGTCCTTCGGGTCGACGTCGAGCAGCTTCCTCCAGGCGTCGATGGCGTCGTACGCCTGCCCGAGGACGTGCTGGTAGGTCGTCCCGAGCTCGCGGTAGAGCGCGATCACGTTCTCGGCCGGCAGCACGTCCCGCGCCCGATCCACCGTCTGGTGGAGCGAGGTCACGATCTGCTCGGGCTCGTTGCGGAGCCGCCAGATCGCCGCGATGGCGTAGAGCGCCTCGAGGTTCGCGTAGTCGATGTCGAGCACGCGCTGGTAGTCGTCGAGCGAGGAGTCGTCGCGGCCGAGCTGCTCGTGGAACAGCTTGGCGCGGCGGAGGAGCACCGCGACGCGCGACTCGTCGTCGAGCGCGATGTCGTAGTGTCGCTCGAGGACGTCGCAGAGCTCGGCCCACTGCCCGACCCGTTCGTACAGGTTGGACAGCGCCCCGAGCGCCTCCGGATCCTCGCCGCGGAGGTCGAGGACGCGCTTCCACGTCTCGACCGCGCCCTGGACGTCGTTCAGCCGATCGGCGAGCAGGTGCGCCATCTTGGCGCGGATGTCGGCCTCCTGGCTGTCGCCCATCGCGTTCTCGAGCTCCCGCTCCAGCACGACCTTGAGCTGGGTCCAGGCCCCCTTGGTCGTGTAGATGCGCTCGAGGGCGCTGATCGCCTGCTCGTTCGTCGTCTCGAGCTCGTCGAAGATGCGCCGGAAGGCGCGGATGGCGTCGTCGAGCTGCCCGAGCCGCTCCTCGTACGTCTGGCCGAGCCGGAGGTACAGGTCGACGAGCTCCGGGCGATCCTCGGTCGCGCGCACCCGCTGCTCGAGGACGCTCGCGAGCTCCGGGTACTGCTCGAGCTGCGTGTAGATCCGGTCGAGGTTCGAGAGCGCCTCGGCCTCGAGCGGATCGATGCCGAGCACGTACCGGTACGTCTCCTCGGCCTTGGCGACGTCGCTGAGGTCGGTCTCGAAGACCCGCGCGAGCCGCTTGCCGATGCTGGTCTGCACGTCCTTGTCGGCGTGGATGCCCAGCACGTCGGCGTACGCGTTGGCGAGCAGCTCCCAGCCGCCGTCGACCGAGCCGGCGAGCCGCTCGACCTCCTCGATCGTCTTCTCGTCGCCCGGGTACTCCTTCAGCGCCCGGATGAAGACGGCGAGGGCCCCGTCCGGCGAGATGAGGCGCTCCTCCTGGAGCTCGCCGAGCCGGTAGTACATCGACAGCCGATCCGGCTCCTGGGTGAGGTGGGTGAGCTCCGCCTCGAGCACCCCGCCGAGCTTCTCCCACTCCGCCGCCGCCTGGTAGAGCGGCTCCAGGATCGCGCCGATCTCGATCTGCTTGATCCCGGCCGCGAAGAGCCCCTCGAGGGCCTCGAGCGTGGGCGAGTGCTCGGGGGCTGCGGTGAGCACCTCGCGGTACGCCGCGATGGCCGCCGGCAGGTCGTTGAGCCGCGTCTGGTACACAACGCCGAGCCGGTACTTGAACTCGAGGATCTCGTCGGGCGACTGGGCGACCTCCGACTCGCGCGAGAGGATCGTCACGAGGTCGCTCCACCGCTCCGTCGCCGTGAACAGGCGGTCGAGCGACGCGATCGCGGTCTGGTTCTCCGGCTCGACGTCGAGCACGCGCCGGTAGCGCGCGACGGCGCTGTCGATGTCGTCGAGCTGCGTCTCGAAGATCTGCGCGAGCCGGAGCCCGAGCTCGACGAAGCGCGACGGCTCCTCGTCGAGCCGGCCGAGCTCCGTGTCGTAGAGCGCGGCGACCTGCGGCCAGCGGTTCACCATCATCGCGAGCCGCTCGAGGTTCGCGAGCGACTCCTCGTTGCCGATGTCGAACGTCACCGCCCGCGCGTACGTCTCGAAGGCGGTCGCGTGGTCGCTCAGCATCTCCTCCGAGAGGCGCGCGATGCGGTGGAGCAGGTCGACCTTCTCGTACGGGTCCTCGGCCACCTTGACCCGGACCTCGAGCACGCTGATCAGCTTCGGCCACTCGCCGGACGCGTCGTAGATCGGCTCGAGCACCAGCGCGGCGCCGAGCGGATCGCGGCTGCCGTCCTTGATCTGCTCGAGCGCGCGGAGCGTCGGCTCGTGGTCGGGCATCTGCTGGAGGAGATCGCGGTAGAGCTCGATCGCCCGCGAGACGTCGTCGAGGTGCTTCTCGTAGAGCTCCGCGATCCGGTACTGGTAGCTGATGCCCTCGGCCGGGTCCGCGGTGATCTCCGCCTCGTGCTGGAGCACGCTGAGCAGCTCGAGCCAGTTCTGCGAGGTCTGGTAGAGGACGTCGAGCCGCCCGAGCGCCTGCAGGTCGTCCGGATCGATCTCGAGCACCCGCTGGTACGTGTCGATCGCGCTCGCGACGTTGCCGAGCTCGCGCTCGTACACCGCGCCGATCTGGTAGTAGATCCGCTTCTTCTCGTTCGAGTCGAGGACGAGATCGGCCTTCTTCGCGTAGACCGACAGCAGCTCCTGCCAGCGCGAGAGGCTGAGGTAGAGCTTGGTCAGCGCGTCGATCGCCCGCAGATCCTCGGCGTCGAGCTCGAGCACCTTGCCGTAGACGGCGATCGCCTGGTCGTGCCGATCGAGCACCTCCTCCTCGATGCTCGCGGCCTGGAACAGGGCGAGCTTCTTCTCGCTCAGGTCGTCGAGGATCTCCGCCTTCTGCTGGAGGATCTGCGACAGCTCGTTGTACCGCTCCGACGTCCGGAACAGCCGCTCGAGCGACTCGGCCGCGTGCAGGTTGCGCAGATCGATCTCGAGCACGCGCCGGTAGTGCCCGACGGCGCTGTCCATGTCGCCGAGGTCGCCCTCGTAGATGCGCGCGCTCATCGTGTAGAGCGTGCTCGCGAGCTCCGCGTCGGTCTGCTGCGCCGCCAGCGTCTCGAACACGCGCGCCAGGTCGGCGAAGCGACCGGTCGCGCGCGCGAGCCGATCGAGCCCCTCCTGCGTCGACTCCGAGGCCGGATCCTGGCTCAGCGCCCGCGCGTAGGTGTCGAAGGCCGAGTTGAGGTCGGCGCCCGCGTCCTCGTAGAGCACGGCGATCTGGTGGAGCAGCTCGACGCGACGGGTCACGTCATCGCTGCGGCGCACCTGCACCTCGTGCACGCCGATGAGCTTCTGGTAGTCGCCCGACTGGCGGTACAGCGGCTCGAGGATCTCCGCGATGGCGACCTCGTGCTCGGGGAGCTTGCCGAGGCGCTCGAGGGCCGCGAGCGCCTCGACGTTGGTCGGCTCGCGCTCGAGCACCTGCCGGTAGATGTCGATCGCCGAATCGACGAGCCGCATCCGCGACTCCCGCAGCGCGGCGAGCCGGAGCATCAGCCGGATCTGCGCCTCCTCCTCGGCCGCGATGCTGAGCTGCGCCTCGAGGTTGTCCGCCAGCTCCTCCCACATGCCCTGGCGGCTGAAGAGCCCGTCGAGCGCCGAGAGCGCCACGAGGCTCGTGTCGTCGATGGAGAGGACCTCGCGGTAGGCGGCGATCGCCTCCTCCGGCTGCCCGAGGCGCTGCTCGTAGACCTCGGCCATCTGCGCGTAGAGGCCCTCGCGCTCGGCGGGCTCGTGCACGAGCTCGATGCGGCGCCGGTAGACGCCGATGAGATCGCCCCAGCGCTCGGTGCGCCGGTAGAGCGCGTCCATCGCCTCCAGCGACTCCGAGTCGGCGGGATCGATCGAGAGCACGCGGAGGTAGCCGTTCGCCGCGTCCTCGACCTTGCCGAGCCGCTCGTGGGTGCTCGCGAGCCGCATCCAGTACTCGCGGCTCAGCCGGGTGTCGCTCAGCGAATCGGCGATCTCGCTGAAGATGACGTCGAGCCGATCCCAGGCGCCCGCCTGCGCGGCGAGCGACTCGAGCTCCGCCCGCGTCTCGGCGTGCGACGGGTCGTCCTTGAGCGCCCGCGACTGCGCGTCGAACGCGCGGTTCAGGTCGCTCAGGCTCTCGGCGGCCGTCCGCGCCACCTTCCGGAGCAGCGAGACGCGCGTCGCCGTGTCGCCCTCGGCCGCGGCGAGGATCTCGAGCGCCTGGATCAGCTTCTCCCAGTCGCCGCGCCCCTCGTAGATCTCCTGCAGGATGGCCGCCGCCTCCGCCCGCAGCGACTCGTTCGTGAGCAGCGCCTCCAGCGCGAGGCGCGCCGCGTCGTTGCCCGGATCGAGGATCAGGATTTCCTTGTAGTTCTCGAGCGCTCCGGCCGCATCGTTCAGGTGCTTCTCGAGGGTGCTCCCGAGCCGGAACTTGAGGTCGATGAGCGCCTCCTCGTCGAGCGGGGAGTCGATCCGCTTGCGGAGCACGTCGACGTAGGACTCCCAGTCCTGCTGCTCGCGGTAGAGCTTGTCGAGCGCCGCGAGCGCCTGCGGGTCCGTCGGCTCGTCGTCGAGCACCTGGCGGTACGTCGCGATCGCCTGCACCGCGTCGCGCAGCTCGCCCTCGTAGAGCTCGGCGATGGCGTAGAGGATCTGCTTGCGCTCCTCGGGCTCGGTGACGATGCCGAGCTTCTTCTCGTAGATGCCGAGCAGCTCGCCGAAGCGGCCCGTCTCGCGGTACAGCCGTTCCAGCGCGCTGATCGCGGCCTGGTTCTCGCCGTCCGCCTCGTACACGGCGCGGAACTGCGAGAGCGCCTCGTCGATGCGCTTCACCTCATCGAGCAGCACGCGCCCGAGCCGGAGCCGGAGATCGACCCCGAGCGCGATGTCCCCCTCGCTCTCGCCGCGCGCGATCGCCGTCGAGTAGGCGTCGATGAGGGCGTCCCACCCCTCGGTGGAGCGCGCGGCCCGCTCGACGTCATCGATGCACTGCTCGTCCTGCGGCGCGATCTGGAAGGCCGAGAGATAGCGCTCGAACGCCTTCTGCGGCTCCTTCAGCCGCGTCTCGTAGAGCGCCGCGACCTGCCGGTAGAGGTCGAGCCGGGAGGCGTCGTCCTGGTCGTGCGAGAGCTTCACCTCGATGGCGCCGGCGAGCCCCTTCGAGTTGTTCGCCTGCGTGTAGAGCGGGATCAGCGCCTCGGCCGCGGCGAGGTGCGCGACGTCGATCGAGAGCACCTTCTCGTAGGCGCGCGCCGCGCGATCCGCCTTCTGCTTCTGGACCATCCAGAGCTCGGCGATCTTGAGCAGCAGGCTGATCTTGGCCGCGTCGTCGGTCTCCTTCGCCTCCTGCGACTCGAGGACGCGGATGAACTCGTCCCACTTGCCGCTCTCGGCGTAGAACACCTCGAGGTCGTCCCAGCGCTGGAGCTGGAGGTACGCCTTCTTGAGCGCCTCCTGCGCCTTGCGGTCCTGGGGGTTCAGCGCGATCACCTCTTGCCAGGCCTTGACCGCGGCCTCGTCGTCCTTGAGGCGCTCGCCGTAGAGCTGCGCGAGCTTGCTGAGGAGCGCGAGCTTCTGGGTGCTGTCGAAGGTCGTGTCGACCTGCTTCTGAAGCACCCGCGCGAACGCCTGGTAGTCCTTGTTCTTCTCGTAGAGCCCCGCCAGCGCGTTCAGCGCCTCAGGGTTCTCCGGATCGTTCGCGAGGACCTCGTCCCAGAGCTCGATGCAGAAGTCGACCTTCTTCACCCGCTCCGACGCGAGCTTCGCGATCTCGAGGTACTTCGCGGCGCGCTCGCCGCCCTCCGGGAGCGCGGCGGCCTCGCGGCGGAGCAGCCCGATGAGCTTCTCCCAGTCGCGCCGCTTCTCGTAGCTCTGGCGGAGGAAATCGATCGCCTGCGCGTGCTCGCCGTCGATCGCGAGGATCGCCTCGTAGCTCTTCACCGCCTCGGCCGCGTTCGAGAACTTGCCCGAGTAGAGCTCCGCCGCCTTCGAGTAGTTCTCGATCTTCTCGGCGGGATCCGAGACCGCCTCGGCGATCTCGATCAGCGTCTTGACGTACTCGTTGTACCGCTTGGCCTGCTCCTGCTTCTGGGCCTTCGCCTTGAGCTCCTCGACGCGGCCCGCGACCTCGGCGGCCGGGGGCGGCGGCGCGGTCGGCCGCCGGCCGACCTCGGAATCAGCAGGCCTGCTCTCGGCGGGAGCGCGCGGCGGCGGCGCCGGCTCTGCGCCGACGACCGAGGATCTCGCGTCGCCGTCGTCGTCCGACGCGGCATCGACCGGAATGTCCGCAGGCGTGCTCGCCCTGCCGCTCAGGGGGGCAGGCGCGCTGAGCGGAGCCTGCGCGCTCACGGGCGCCGCTGCGCTCACGGGCGCCGCTGCGCTCACGGGCGCCGCTGCGCTCACGGGCGCCGCTGCGCTCACGGGCGCCGGCGTGCTCACGGGGAGCGGCGTGACGTCCGCGGCCCGCTCGACCGGCGCGACGGCAGCCGGCGCAGGCGTCGCAGCAGGCGCGGCGGCCGTGAGGCGCTCGCCGATCTGCGCCTCGAACGCGCTGACGCTCGGGTGCGTCGGCGCGACCGCCGAGAGCCGCTCGAACCAGCTCCTGGCCCGGATGAGATTGCCGAGCTGCCGCCAGGCGATGCCGCCCGCCTGGGCGATCATGAACGGGGAGTTGCCGTTCTGGTTCGCAGCGCTCTCCGCCAGCGCCGCGACGCGCTCCCAGTTGCCCTCCTTCGTCCCCCAGAGCTCGCGCAGGTAGGCGAACGCCGCCTCGTTCGAGGGGTCGTACCGGAGCGATTCCTCCAGGAGCTTCGAGCCGATCTCGACGTTCTGGTGCCGCGTGGCCCAGCGGACGCCGAACTTGAACGCCGCCTCGCCGCGCGCCACGCCGGCGCGCGACTCGAGGATGCCACGCTGCGTCTCGACGATCGCCTGCGGCCGCTCCTCCTCGGCGAGCAGCCCCTCGAACATCGCCGCGGCTTGCTTGTCGGAGGGCGCCGTCTCGTACGCCCTCCGGAGCAGGCCCTCGAGCTGGGCGCGATCGAAGCGCTTCGCGAGGCGCGCCGCGCGCAGCAGCAGCCGCTTGCGCTCGCTCGTGGTCGCGGCGGTGTCGGCCGCGTCGACCAGCTCCGCCATGTGCGCCGCCCACGACGACTGATCGACCTGCATGTCGCCGAGGCAGGCGCGCGCCTCCTCGCTCGTCCCGCCCGAGGCGCCGAGCGCGCGCGCGTACGTCGCCGTCGCTCGCTCGAAGTCGCCCGCGTCGCAGAGCACGTCGCCGAGCTCGACGAGGAGCTCGGCGGCCGAGGTCCCTTCGGGGGCGTTCCTCAGCTCGAGCTCCAGGAGCTTCAGGACCATGTTGGTCTTGCCGAGGTCCCAGTAGATGGAACGAGCCGACTCCAGCGCCTCGAGCAGCGCTGGATTCAGCTTGTACGCGTCCTGGAAGTGCTTCAGCGCCTTGACGGCCTGAAGGAACTTCTCCTCGAGCAGCCGCCCGAGCTTCAGGTGATATGCCGCCTTCCGGGTCGCGTCCCCTTCGGCCGCAATCCCCTTCTCGAGCTCCTCGACGAGCCCTTGCCAGTCATGAACCGACTCGAGATGATTGAGACGCTGCGCAAGATCCATTGATTATCGACCCTCGGCCCCGACCTTCGAACGGATTGAAACGCCTTACGTGTCCCGCGCCACGCGCGGCATCACGGCTACTGGCCACCGAGCCGCGCGACGAGCGTGTTCGCCGTCTCGCACTCGGTCTTGAAGCTCGCCGCCCTCGATCCCTTGCAGGCGCGCGCTGTGAACCCCTTGAGCATCTGGATCGCCTCCTGCTTGCGCGGCGGCTCCAGGGTCGCGTACGTGCTCCCGAGGCTCCAGAGGATCTGTACTGACTCCGGACCATCCGCCGGGGCAACCGCCCGAGCGGCCTCGAGCTCGGTCACCATCTCCGCCGTGGACCCGCGCTCCTGGTAGACCGACGCGAGCAGGCTGTGGACGCCGAAGAGGTACTTGTCTCCCGGCTTCGCGAGCGACTTCGCCTCCTTGAGCACCTGCTCCGCCTCCTTCGTGTAACCGAGACGGGTATACAGGTCGGCGAGCGCCGCGTAGTAGCGGATCTCGCTCGGGTTGTGCTCGATCGCCTTGGTGAGGTTCTCGAGCGCCTTCTGCTCGTCGTCCGTCCAGAGGTAAACGTTCCCGAGCTGCGAGTAGCAGTCCGCGAAGTTGGGATCGTTCTCGATGCACTTCTGGTAGGGCTCTTTGGCCTCTTCGTAGGAGATCGTCTTCTTCTTCGCCTGCTGCTCGAGCGCCCAGCCCCGCTCGAACCAGTAGTTGGCGAACTTCGGAGCGATCTGCGTGGCGCGAGCCAGCGTGGAAGCGACCTTATCCCACTCCTCTCTCTTCTTGTGCGCCATCGCCAGCTTGAAGAAGATGCGGTGGTTCATGGGGTCGAGCTTGGTCGCTTGCTCGTACTTGTTGGCCGCCCCCTCGGGGTTCACGGCGACTTCCTTGTCGGCGTGATTCGCCAGGATGACGGCCTCCTGCCGATTCCGGGAGCAGCCCAGCCCCGCCGCGCCCGCCGCGACCAGCCCAACCATCAAGAATGCCCCAAGCTTCATCTGCTCACCTTTCGAATGGGATCGGCTCTGCCGGCGTCCAAGTGTCCGCGGGGTCACGCCGCCCCTCTCCATCAATTCCTGGAGTCGGCTGCGCCGCTCCTCCAACAGTTCGCGGAGCCGGCCGCGCCGCTCCGTCAGCAATCCGGAGACGGGCTGCGCCGCTCCGTGTGGCACCGTCACAAGCGTCCTGAGGTGGCGCGCGTTCAACCTCGCGCGGCGTCGCGAGAATAGGCGGAGGCTACCGCGGAAGTCCAGGGCTTCAGACCCCGCTCATGCGCCGGCCGGCGGCGCCTTCCGGCGAGCCCCCGCCCCCTCCCCCGCGAGGGCGCACGCCGACCTGGTGGTCCCCCCAACGACCACGGCGCGGCGACCGCCGGTGACGTTGAGCGGCGCCCCGCTCCTGTCGCGTCCGGCTCCCGAAATGGCAAACGCCCCGCACAGTGCGTGCGGGGCGCTCGCGAGAGCCGACCGGCGAGACGAGCTCAGCCGCCGGGGCTGAGCATGATCGGGTAGACGACGGTGACGATACCGCCCTCGGGCTGCGGGAACGACAGGCCGTAGAACGCCCGCACCACGCAGGAGACCACGCCGTTGTCCGGCAGATCCGAGCCGCCGTTGCCGACGTTGGAGACCGCGCCGTCGCGCCCGATGACGAAGCGCACCGCAACGCGGCCCTGCAGATTCGGGTTGTTCCTGAGGCCGTTCTCGTAGCAAAGCCGGAATCGGCCGAAGTTCTGGCGAACGATACGCTGAATGACCTCGGGCGGCAGACGGCCGCTCACGCTCGTCGCACCCATGCGCACCTGCGGCGGCTTGGTGCGATGCGACCCGCCGAGGCGGCCGTGGCCGGAGCCGAAGCCCTGGCCGGTGCCGGTGCCGGCGCCGTGACCGATGGTCCCGATCGAGCCGAGGCCGATCCCCTCGCCGCGCCCGCCGCCGCCCTCGCCGATACCGGAGAGGCCGAGGCCGCCCGCGCCGAACGAGTCGCCGATCTGATCGCCCCACATGTTGCCGCGGGCGCTCAGCGCATCGTTGCCGAGCGAATCGTCGCGCCCCCACGGCGCGGTCGGGGCGTTCGGGTCGCCGCCGGCGCCGGCGTTCAGCAGGCCGATCATGCCGAACTCCGCGGCGTCGCGCAGCGCGGCCTGGCGGGCGATGTGCGGATCGGCGTTGTCCGCGGGGCCCTGGACGCCGTAGCGGTTGCCGGTGGCCTTGGTGTTCGGGTTACCCATCGAACCCTCTTCACCCTTGGCGCGCGTACCGGTGCCGCCCTCCTTGTTGTCCGCCGCGTTGTCGGCGACCTGCTCGGTCTCCTTCTCCTCCATCTCCTTCTCGGCGGCCGCCGCGAGGTACTGCTGGATAAGGAACTGCTGGTCCGCCGAGATCCCGTCCTCCCCCGTGTCGCCCAGCGGCGGCATGAAGAAGGCCATCGCCGCGAGCAGCCCGAGGTGCACCGCCATGGAGAGGCCCGTGTACAGCAGGCCCTGCGTGTCCAGCTGGAAATGGCCGGCCACGACCTTGCCCGCGTTCACGGCGGACACCTGGAAGACGATGCCGTCGAGCTCGACCTTCGCCTTCGCGCCGGTCGGAAGCGCCATCTGGTAGGCGCCCGACAGCTCGGAGCAAGGCTGCGCGCGGCCCTGGTCGATCGCCTGCTGCACCGTCATCTTCGGCGTCCCCGGGACCTCGATCGTGCCGGTGGCGCGGGGAAGGAGCACCACGGAGACCGAGCCCGTGCGGTCGGCGAGGACGATGGGCGCCCGCGTGGTGCCGAGCTTCTCCGAGGGGATGAAGTAGTCGCACTTGAAGTTCTTGCTCTCCTCCTCACCCACGTAGAAGGAGCGCGGCGGCGTGAGGTGCGCGACGTGAAGCACCGCGGCATCCCACAGAATCATGATCTCGACGGAGGCCGCCGGGACCTCGACTTCTTCGCTCGGCACGTCCGGCCCGTTCTTCACGAGCGTGTACGTGTACGAGCCTTCCGGCGCGTCGTGGGGCACCTCGTCGACGGCGGGCGCCGACTGCGCGAACGGGTTGTTGTAGGCAAACGGGTCTGCCCCGCTCGCAGCGGTCGCGGCGAACGGGTTCGACGGCGCGGCCGCGAACGGGTTCGACGGCGCGGCCGCGAACGGGCTCGACGGTGGCGCGGCGGCGAACGGGTTCGCGGGGACCGGCTTCGCAGGGCCCGCTGCCGCGGCCACCGCCACCGGCTCGGCGCGCTCCAGCATGATCTTCGTCCCGCCGATCTGGAGCTGATCGCCTGGGCTGATCTTGCACTTGTTGACGCGCGCCCCGTTCACCATCGTCCCCGGCTCGTTGCCGAGATCGATGAGCGTGATGTCCTGCGGGGAGGCGACCTCGATGACCGCGTGCATGCGCGAGGCAAGCTCGTCATCGACACGCAGATGGCTCTTCGCGTCCTTGCCTACCTTGACGATGTCCTGCGTGATCGTCTCTCGACGGACGAGCGCTTCGTTTTGGTAGAGCGCAAATGTGAGAGCGACCCTTTGCTTGCCTTCCATCTCCGCCAGCCTTCCCTATACGCCCCGCGGCGCACGCCCCCGGCACCGGGGGATAAATCGATAGGGCAGGCGTCAACCTGCCCGGCACATCAGAGGTTCTCGACCGACTTGAGCATCTCCGGAACGAACGAGGTGCGGGGCCGGATCAGCGTCGTCCGGACGGGGCCGGGCCGCACGCGGATGGTGGCGTCGTTGGGGCCGAACCCACCGGCGTTCAGCGGATCGTCGGAGAACTCGTACCCGTAGCCCTCACCCTTCCCACCGCCGGCGCCGCCCGGAGCAGCCTGCGCGAACGCCGATGAGGCGACCACGCTCGTAAGAACGGCAGCCACGACTCCCGCACCCAATCGGGTCAACCCTCTCATTCCAGCCTCCTCACAATGTTTCGACGCGGTTACAGTGCCATTGTACCGCCGGACGCGGCGGCCGGTCAACCAGCTTCGCATGCCATCGAGGCGCCGGAGAGCATGACCCACACTCGCCTCGACAGCCGAATCAACCCAAGGTTCCCAGAGCGTCTCGAAGAAACGACGAACCCCCCTCTCCTTACGTGCAGCGTGTGACGTGCAGCGAGAGAGGGGGGTTCGGAGCACTGTCTGACGCACCGCTGCACGGCCCGGGACGTCGGTTAAGCTCGCCCGGAATACTCCAGTATCCCTGGCTTGCTCTCCCTGGGCCTCGGGCCGCTCGCGACGTGCGTCAGACGGCGCCTGGGACAAGGCTCCTTCGGCCTAGGGCGCCGGAGTCGCCCCTTCTCCCCCTTCGCCCTCGTTCCCGGCAGCGGCCTCCTGCTCGGCTTCCTTCGTCTTCATGTCAGCCTCGGCCGCCTTGCGCTCGGCCTCGGTCTGCTTGTTGAAGGCGATGATCTGGTCGATCTCTTCCATGCGCTCCTTCGAGCGCTTCACCGCGTCGACGAACTCGGCATTGGAGCCCGCCTTCTGGATGAACTGGCCGAACAGCCCCTTCGCCGACTGGAGGGCGCCCTCGGCGGACTTGCCGCCCGACTTCGCCTTGTACTCCTGGGTCAGGATCGCCTCGTTGTAGTAGGTCTCGGGGCGCTCGGGGGCGAGCTTCTTGGCGGAGTCAAGCTCGGCGCTGGCGGCCGCCACCAGCTTGTCGAAGTTCGAGTCGTCGATCTGACCGCGCAAGGCGAGCGCGAGCCCCAGGTGTGCGTCGTAGTCGTTCGGACGCATCCTCAGGGCCGCACGGTAAGCCTCCTCTGCCTGCTGGAACCCGCGGAACTGGAGGTTCACCGCCGCGTAGTTCATCTGCGCTTCGTAGAAGGTCGGGTCGAGCTTCCTCGCGAGGTTGAACTCCTGCACGGCGCCGTTCAGGTTCGCGAGCTCGACCTGGATCATGCCCGCGGTGTTGTGGATCGGCGCGTAGTTCGGGTTCTTGCGGATGGCCTGAGAGCAGACCAGCGCGGCGAGCTCCAGCGCCTGCGTGTCGACCTTCTTCTGCTTGCTGACGTTTGTCGCGACCCCCTTGCCCGACCGCCGGCCCGCCTTCTGCTTCGCCGTCTCCAGGTAGTAGATGGCGAGCTGGTTGAACGCGGGCATGAAGGCGTCGTCGACGGCCAGCGCGCTCTGGATGTACCGCTTCGCGCGCTGGAAGTCGTTGGGGCCGTCGCTGTCGGCGACCTGGTTGCCGCGCTTCATGTACAGGAGCGCGAGGTGCACGAGCGCCTCGACGTTCTTGTACTGCGCATCGACGACGGCGGCCTGGCGCATCTCGCTGATCGCCGCGTCGATGTTCCTCTCGCCCGACTCCGCCAGGTTGTAGAGCGCCACCTGGACGCGCGCCGGGTGGAACTTCGGGTTCTTCTGGAGCGCCTGCTGGAAGTGCTTCTTCGCCTCCGAGTCCTTCTTGCAACGCTGGTACGCGAGCCCCGCGTTGTAGATGGCCTCGGCGAACGTCGCGTCCCCTTGCTCGTCCGCCGCGTCCAGGAACAGCTGGGCCGTCGAGCTGCAAGTCGCCTCGCTCCAGTCCCCAGCCTTGTCGTGCTGGACCATGGTGTCCATGGCGTTCTTGAACTTGTTGGCCGCCGCGACCGTCACGGCGTTGCCCTTGCTGTCGGTGAGCTCCTTGCCCGTCGTCGGATCCTTCGCCGCGCGATTCGTCCCGCTGACGCTCCCGCCGCCACAACCCGTCGCGGCCAGAAGGAGCACCGCAACCGCTGCCAATGAGGTGATGCTTCTCATATTTCGCTCCATCACTTCCTGGGTCGGGTCGTGGCCCGATCGAGCGCCGAGCCTTCCTTCGAGCCACCGGGCGCTGCCTTCTTGTCCTCACCCTCTTCCTTGGTCGCCGCCGGCTTGTCGGTGACGGCCAGCGCATCTCGGAACGGGGTCCCGTCGAGGTTCAGCGGCGCCGGACGATCGCTCAAGCCGGAGTTGACCCGCGACGGAGAGCCGCGGAATTCGTCGATGAGGTGGTACTCGGCGCCGTAGTTCTTCGAGAGCCACACCTCGCAGGTGCGCGAGTAATCGTCGAAGTACTGGTACTTCACCGACAGGTCGAGGCAGGTCTTGAACGCGCCCTTCGCCATCTGCTTCTGCGGCTCGCTCGCCTCGTCCAGGCGCGAGTAGTACTCGCCTCGGATCTCGTCGTACGAGACGTCGGTGCCCGGCACCACGCCGTGCCCCTTCCACTCCTTCGGAATGGGAGCGGCCCGGAACTCGGCGACGAACTTGCCCCACATCTGACCGACGCGCGCACCGGCGGCGATGACCCACCTCGGCGGGGGCGTCGGCTCCAGCTTGAGGATCTTCTGGTACTCCGCGTCGGCCGCCTCGATCGCCGGGCGCTTCTTCTTCACCCAGTCGGCGACCTTTGTGTTGATGTGCTTGAGGACGTCCTCGCGGTTCCCGGCGCCCTTGTACTCGGGGAACTTGATCTTATCGACGTCCTTCCGCTTCTGCTCCGCGAAGTGGAAGTAGGCCTCGCCCACCGCGGTCAGCACCTTGCCGAGCCGGCGCAGCTGCTCCGGCTCCTCGCCGCCGATCGCGTCGAGCTTCTTCAGCGCGGCCGCGGGGTCCTTCCAGTAGCCGCGGACCTTGTTGTACTCGCCGTTCGCCGGCGTCACGCTCTTCGTCTGTAGCAGGACGCGCGCGTACATCGCGTGCGCCTGCACCTGGACGTCGAACGTCGCGTTGCGGTCGATCTGCGGCATCGCCGTCGACAGCCGCCTGCGCGCCTGGTCCCAGTCCTCGCGATCGATGTAGTGCGCGCCGATCGCGAACGCGATCTGCGCGGTCTGCGCCGGCTTTGCCCTGCCGTAGTTCTTGTTGAAGAGGTCGGCGTCCTTGATCGCCTGGTCTTCCTGGCCGAGTCCGAGCCGCAACACGACCGCGTCCTGGAGCGCCTCCGCGGCCTTCTCCCCCTTCGGGTTCTCGCGGGCGTAGCGCTCGTACCAGTTCGCCGCCTCGTCATAGACCGCGATCGCCTGGTAGTTGCCGCCGATCTCGTAGATCGACGTCTTCGCCAGCTCGGTGTTGTGGAGGTTGTACCTCGGATCGAGCAGGATCTTGCGCGCCGAGATCGACTTGGCGATGAGGCGAGCGGCCTGGAACGCCTTCGCGGCGTTGTAGAGGACCTCCTCGCTCTTGTCGCACGCGGGCTGCTTCGCCTCGCACGCGGCCTCGCCGTACTTCTTCCACATGTCCATGTAGGCGACGGCGGCCTTCTCGTAGTTCTTGAGGGCCTCGACGCCGCCGGCCGCGTCCGCCGCCTCGACGAGCTTCTGGGCACGCAGGCGCTCGATGTCGCGCTGGATGCGGATCAGGATGCCGCACTGCTCGGCGTTCTCCTTCTCCTTGCCGCCCTTGCAGTAGAGGTCGATGAACTTGGGCACGTCCGCGGCCATGTCGTCGTAACAAGACGGACGCGGCGGGTCCATGTTCGCGCCGAGGACGTTGAGCGACTCGAGGTAGAGCTGGGACGCGTAGATGCCGACTTCCTTGTCGGCGTGGTTCAGCGCCACGTCGCGGAACGCGAGCGCGGCCTCCTCCCAGTGCTGCGCCTCGAAGTACGTGCGGCCGCGCGCGTACTTCACCTCGACGTACTGCTCCTGCGCATCCTTGTCGTTCGCGGCGGGCTTGATGTAGCAGACGTAGCGGTTGAAGGCGGTGATCATGCCCTTCTGGCTGTCGGTGAAGTCCTTCGGCTGGAACTTCGCCTTGTCCGCCTTCTTGTCCTTCTCGCCCTTCTTGCCCGTGCTCGGATCGGGGAGGTTGCCGGCCCCCTTCAAGTGGGAGCCGTCCTTGTGGGTCTCGGTGTAGATGTTCTGGTAACAGAGCACCGACGCGTACGCGGCCTCGGGTGCCTGCGGGCCGTTCGGATCCTCCGCCACGACCGAGTCGAAGGCGGGGCCGCACTTGGCCCAGTCCTTCTGGAAGTACAGAAGGTCGGCCATCGCGTACTTGATCTTGAAGATGTTCGGCCAGTCCTCCTTCAGGATGCGGGGGAACTCGAACTTGGCGAACTGCTCCTGCTTGAAGTTGTTGACGACCTTGTCGTAGAGCTGCGCCGCCAGCTGCATCGTCTTCTTGTCGCTGGTGCCGCGCACGCCGCCCGAGCCAACCGCCTCGAGGTGCCAGGCCATCGCCGTCTCGGTCATCAGGCCGGCGGTGATGTTGGAGCACTTCAGCTTGGCGTCCGCAGGGTGCCCGTCGCCCTGGAACTTGTTGTGAACGTCGAGCTGGCGCCCGAGCACGTCCACGATCTGGTCCTTGTTGCCAGACTTCATGGCGAGCGTCGCCTCGGCGATGTGCCCCTGGTAGACGCAGTACTTCGGGCCCCGATCGCGGGTCATCAGGTCGGTGTAGAGCTCGATGCCCTCCTTGTAATGACCGGTGTCGAGGTAGTTCTGCCCGAGGTCGTCCATCATCTTGAACGTCTTCTCGGAGCTGCCGCTCGAGTCGCCGCTGAGCGGCCGGAGGAAGTCATGGGACTTCCGCGGGTCGCCCGCCAGCGCGTAGACGGGGATGATGTCGCGCCGCGCCGAGATCGCGAGCTGCGCCGCGTTCGGCATCTGCTGGAACTGCTGCCCGTACTCGATCGTCTTCTTGAACTCGCTGATGGCGCGGGCGAAGTCGCCCTTGTTCCAGTAGACGTACCCGAGCTTGTAGTGGGCGTAGCCCCAGACCTTGTTCTCGGGCGCCGGGTACTGGGTGACCTTGACGTACGACTGCTCGGCGAGGTCCCACTTGGACGGGTCGCCCTGCGCCTCGTTGAAGAAGAGCTCGCCGAACGCGAGGTACGCGTTCGGGATGTACTTCGAGTTGGGCCAGTTCTTGATGAGCTCGAAGTAGACCTTGCGCGCGTCCTCGAGCTGCTGCGCCTGCTCGTACTCGTAGGCGAGGTAGTAGAGGACCTCGTCCGTGCAGCCCGTGCTCTTCGCGGGGTCGGACGCGTTGGTGCTCTGGCAGTACTTCGGGTACTGCGTCTTGAGCTGCGTGTAGTACTTGATCGCGCTCTTCCGCGCGGCGGCGAGGATCTTGTCGGCCTTGCTGACCTCGGCCCGGATCCCGGCGACCGCCTTCGGGTTCTTCCGCTTGGCCTCGTCCGCCTTGATCTGTCCCTCGGTCTTGTCGCGGAACGCCGCCGACTCCAGCTCGACGTAGCCCTCGGCGAGCCGCCGCATCAGCTTCGGTCGATCCGGCGCGTTCTTCGGCGTCGAGCGGTACAGGCCCTCGAGGCCCTGGATCTCGGTGATCAGCAGGCTCCTCACCTTGGGGGCGAGGCGGTTCCGCCGCTCGTCGCGCTGCGCCGAGGCCTGCGAAGCGGTCGGGTTGGCCGGCTTCGTCAGGTCGTCGCGCTTCTTCAGTTGAATGCCCGTAGGGGCCGATTTGAAGCTGACCTGCGGCTTCTTGCCCGCCGACACCTGGAGCTTGCCGCCCGGACAGGCGGCGATCGCATCCTTCGCCGGCTGCGTGATGCATGCGTCGGCCGCCGACGCGGGGCTCGTCGTGACGGCGCACGCCGCCACGGCCAGCGTGCCCGCCGCTGCGCGGAGCGCATGCAGTACATCGAACTTCGACTGCTTCATCTCCATCTCCGTCCCTCCGCCACGGACCCCCGTGAGGAAGCGCTGTTTGCCCCGCGGTCTCGTGCCGCGAGGCGAACCCTTAAGAAATCTCTCACTTGCTGCACTTCGAGGTCACGACCTGCCGGTAGAAGCCCAGCTCGTCGCGCCAGTACTCGCCGTCGAACGGCCACAGCACGTGCTCATCGTCGGGCTTGACGACGCCGTACGTGAGCGCGTCCTCCTTCGACAGCTGGCCGCTGACGACCTGCTGGTCGAGCTTGTTCCTCTCGGCCGCGGTGATGTCGATGAGGATCTTCGACGAGTCGCGGAGGTGCTCGTTGAGCTCGTCGAGGTTGCGCTGGTAGCGCTCCCGGCCGAGCGTGCCGGCGTTCCGGACCGCGAGGCTCCTCGCGAAGTCGAGGGCGTCGGTCACCTCGCTGCCCACCGGAGAGTTGCGGAAGTTGGCGGGCGCCTTCTTGAACCGATCCGCCTCCTCGTCGAGCACGCGCACGTACTCCATGTTGCGGCGCAGCTGGCGATCCGAGAGCGCGTTCTCGACGATCGGACGGACCGTCGGCGACAGGTTCGCCTTGCCGGCGCTCACGTCCTTCAGGAACTGGAAGAAGCGCTCCTCGTTCCCCTCCCCCTGGAACCGGTTCAGGATCGCCTCGAGCTCCTTCTTGATCGGCTCGTACTTCTTCTTCATCTTGGCGACGATCGTGATCGCGTCGCCGTACTGGCAGATCGTGAACGAGACGACCGCCTTCAGGATCTCGGCCTCGGGATAGAACGAGTTCGGGAAGTAGGGCGCCTCGATCGTGTGGATGTTGCCGAGCGCCTGCGGGTACAGCCCGGCCATGAAGTACGCCCAGGACCCCTCGAAGAGGCTGTCCAGCCAGTACTCGCTCGCGACGTCGACGCGGTTCCAGTACTTGACGGCGGCCGAGAGCTTCGCGGCGTCGATCGTCGGGACGTTGTTGTCGTCCAGGCGGACAGAGGCCGAGTAGTAGGTCCGCGCCATCGACAGGAACGCGAGGTCGCGCATGCGCGCCTCGTCCTCGAGGCCCTCGACGCCCTCGTCGATCGCCTGGACGATGCGCTGGAACGACTTGACCGCCGGCACCGACTTGCGCAGCTGCACGTACGAGATGCCGCTGAAGAACTGGGCCTGGACGTAGTACTTGCTGTTGGGGTCGACCTTGGCGAAGAGGGCGATGGCCTCCTCGTAGTTCCGGTTCCGGTACTTGTAGCGGCCGAGCAGGTAGTTGAGCTGCCAGTAGAGGTCGCGCTGCTGGGGGTTGTTGAAGCGCGCGATCTGCTCGGTCTTGTACTTGCCGACGCGCTCGATGATGTCCGCCGGCTCGGGGAGCTGCGTCGCGAGCTTGGACAGCCAGAGCAGCGTCTCGTTGAACTTGATGTGGCTCGGCTTGTCGGCGACCTGCGAGAAGATCGCATAGCTCGCCTGGTAGAACTGCAGCCGGTACAGCGCGATCGCGAGGTGGTACTGCGCAATCTGCCGGTTGCCCGCGTCGTCGCCGGTGTCGCCGTCGACGACGCGCTTCAGCTGCCGCGCGGCGTCGCTCCACCGTTCGCCGTCGAACAGCCGCTTCGCCTGCGCCGCCTCCTCCGTCATCTGGCCCGCGGTCACGGGGCCCGCATCGTCGTCGAGGTTGATCTCTTTGTTGGGCTTCGTGCCGCCCTTGGCGTCCGCCTTTTCAGCCGCGACGGGCTTACCCTTGCCGGCCTGCGCATGCCCCACGACGGGGGATAGCAAGAGGGCAGAAGCTACAAGGCAGATACTCGCCACCCGGTTCCGCATCGTCGTTCCTCGCTTTCGGCGACGTAAAATCGTGGCCCCTTCGCCCCGTTCGCGGCTCCACACACCGGAAGCGCGCGCCGTAGACCCCCGAGGCAGCTCGGTCGAGAACCAAAAAGTTCAATGAGAATCAACGGATACTTGCGTGTGGCGGGGGATGGTAGGATTGCGGCACGCGGATTGTCAAGCGATGCCAGCTGTGGGCCTGCTCTACATTCCCGGCCTCAGACACCGGGCGCCGCGTCGACCTTGGGGTTGCGCACTGCGTAGGAGTTGAGGGTGGAATGTTCGAACGGAAGCGCGACCGCTTCCTTAAGTAGGCGCGGCCGCTTCCTTCACCCGAGCGCCACGGCGGCGCCGCGCGGCGGAGGCGTGGCCGCCGGCTGCCAAGGGACGGGCGGGCGCTGGGTCGAACGCTGTGCGCCGGGCACGGCCCCCGACCTCGTCGGGGCGCGCCCCATCCGGCTGTTGACGCTCAAGGCGCGCTTCGTCTAGGGTCCAACCGCTGACGTTGTGCCTCTGAGCACCTCGACTTGAGCGTTTTCTTGCCTCCCGTCCGCGCGCCTCAGCCGAGGCGATGGCGCGCATCGCCGCCGAAGGAGCACGTTCTGATGACCCGTTCCATTCTGTCCGGCCTGCTCGGCCTGCTCAGCGTCGTCGCTATGGCGAGCCTGCCCTCCGCGTGTGAAAGCGGCGGCGTGGGCGACCCGTGCCTGCCCGAAGACGAGTACGATCCGCAGTTCGCGGGCTTCAAGGTGACGGAAGAGAACATCGAATCGCGGTCCTTCCAATGCCAGACGCGGATCTGCCTGGTGAACCACTTCCAGGGGCGCGTGAGCTGCCCGATGGGCCAGGAGGCGCCAGAGCCCTGCGACCCGAACAACGCCGCGTCCTGCGGGGGGAACCGCGATGCGTGCGACCTGTCCGGGGCGGTCGAGCCGCCGAACTGCGCTGGGAATCAAGACTGCCGGTGCCAGGGCGACGCCGACTGCTACGGCGAGGGCTGGAGCTGCGACACGGCCGACGGCATGTGCAAAGCGTACGTGTGCCGCGCCGAGAACGCCGACGGCAGCTTCAAGGAGTGCCAGGACCCGACAAAGTCTGCGGGGGAGAACGCGGGCAAGCCCTGCTGCGTGCCGGGGACCGACGATCCCGTCGCGTCGCCCGTCTGCGGCCAGTGCGCCGGCAACTCGCAACGGAACGCGGAGCAGGCGGTGTACTGCTCCTGCAGGTGCGGCGTGGCCGACGGAGAGGCGGAAGACCCGAACTTCAACTTCTGCGAGTGCCCGCAGGGCTTCACCTGCTCCGAGATCCGCCCGAACGTCGGGCTCGGCGACCCGAACATCACCGGCAAGTACTGCATCAAGCAGGGCTCGCAGTTCGAGGGCGAGCAGGCCTGCGGCGACGTGCCCGGCCGCGTCAACTCGGACCAGTGCGAAGGCTTCTAGGCATCGAGTGACGGGCCGCGGCGCCTCGCGCAGCCCTCGACGTGCGCCGGTCGATCAGGCCGGCGGCTCCCTTCCCTCCAGCGACGATTCAGGTTCACACGACGGCCTGCGGCCCGGGCGCACGGCGCGCCCGGAACGCGCAGCGCGCGCCGGAGCGCCGTCGGCCCATGCGACGGGCGACGCCGGCAGCGGTGGAGACGCGCGCGCCGGGGGCTCCGCGCGGCGCGGCGCCCGTGGCGAGGCGTCGCCGAGGCGCGCGGCGCTCACGCCCGATACCGCTCCGCCGATGGACGCGCGGAGAGCGCTCGGGGTGCGCGCGGAAGACGCCGTGGTCGCCTACCTCGCGGCGCAGGGAATGGAGATCGTCGCGCGCAACGCGCGGGTCGGCCGCCTGGAGATCGACGTGATCGCGCGGGACGGCCCGGTCATCGCGATCGTCGAGGTGCGGACGCGCGGCGCCGGCTCGTACGTTCGCGCCCTCGACAGCATCGACGCGGGCAAGCGCGCCCGCGTGCGACGCGCCGGAGAGCAGCTCTGGCGCACCCGCTTCTCGCGCGTGCGCGGCGTGGAGCGGATGCGCTTCGACGCCGCGTCGGTGACGTTCCTCCCGAACGGAGAGGCAGCGATCGAGCACATCAAAGCTGCCTTCTAGCGCGGAGCGCGGCGACGCCGCGGTCGGGGAGAAGACGACGCGGCCACGCTGTCGCCCGGCTAGCTCAGGTTTGGATATTCGGGTTGATTCTGGGTTGATTTCGAGCTGCTGCAGGGAATGCTCGAGGGGGTGCGCAGCCGCTGGAGCGGCGCGCGGTCGCGGTCACGCCTCGATCTGCTCCTGCATCTCGGCGCGGAGGCGCTTCAGCTGCGCGAGACCGTCGGGGTCGATCTCGGTGGAGACCTTCTGCGCGCGCGCGTCGGCCTCGAGCTTCGCGAGGATGGCGTCCATCTTCTCGATCTTGGCCTGCTGACGTGTCCGCAGATCCTCGACCATCTTCTCGAACGCCTCGAAGAAGTGCTGGAGCTCGTCGCCCTTCCGCAACCGCTCGCGCACGATGAGCTTGCCCTCGCCGACCTGACGGAGCAGCCGCTTCATCTTGAAGATCGGGCCGGCGATCTTGTGCGTGAAGACGATGCCGGCGACGCCGACGCCGAGGACGAGCAACGACAGCAGCGCGACGATGAGGCCGAGCAACATCTGCTGGTTGTCCGCGACGTCGGCGGCCTGCCGCTCGAGCGCCTCGGCGTGCTGCTGCAGCGTCGCCGCGTCGCGCTCGAGCCGCGCCTGCTCGTCCTTGAGCTTGATCTCGTCGCGCTGCGCCGCCTCGCCGAACGTCTTCGAGAGCTCGGGGTCGTCCCTGTACTCCTTCGCGATGTTCATCGCGACGACCTCGCTGACGCGACGGCTCTGGACAAGGACCTCCTGGCCGCGCTTGACGGTCTCCTGACCCTGACGGACCGTCTCCTGCCCCTGCTGCACGGCGCCGCGGCTCTGCTCGATGATCTTCGAGCTGGCGTTCCAGAGGAGCATCCCGAGCGCCACGGAGAGCGCGAGGCTGATCCCCACGAGGAACCCCGTGTATTTCAGCTGGAATTTCTGATCGAGCAGGTAGTTCCGCGCGCTCCGCTGGTAGCGCGCTCTGACCTCCGGCGCGGAGGTCTGCGGGGCCGTGCTGGAAGCGTCGCTCATGGGATCCTCGAAGCTGGCTGGAGATGACAAGGGTCGTGAGGCACGGGGAAAGCCAATATCGAGCAGCGATGGTGCGTCACAGCGAGGCGACGATCTTGTGGAAGGTGTCGACCGCGCTCTCGACGCACATCTTCATCAGGATGTTCTCGCTCTGGACGTCTTTCTTCGGGGTGCCGCTCTGCGTGAGCTTGGGCGCGAACTCGCCCTGGAGCGCCTTGGCCGGATAGGTCCACATGCTGACGCGCACCACCTGCGTGAGGTTGCCGCCCTGGTACATCGCGGGCTCGACCGTGGCGAGGAGGTAGAAGCCCCTCATCTTCTTGCCGCTCAGAATCTTCTTGCCCTGGGCGAGCGTCTCGCCCTTGGGGGCGACCGCGTAGCCGGCCTTCCCGAGGATCTTCGACTGAATCGCGGCGCGCACGAGCGGCTCGATCTCGGACTCGGGGCGGCCGCTCTTGTTCGTGATCTCGATGGCCACGTAGTACTTCGTGTCGGCGCCCGGCGGAGGCGGCGCCCCCGGACCGCCCCCGCCGCCCGAGGACAGCGTCGCGATCGACTTCTGCATCTGCGACTTGACGGCCGCGCTCTGCTCCCGGCCCTCGGCCCGCTGCAGGCACGCGAGCCCCGCGGGCTTGCCGAGCCTGCCGAGCGCCGCGGCCGCCGCGACCCTGACGGACGTGTTGGCGTCCGTGAGAGCGTCGCAGAGCGGCTTCGTGGCGGCGTCGTCCGCCGACGCACCGAGCGCGAGCGCCGCCTGCGTCCGGACACGGTAGTCGTCGTTGCTCTTGAGCTGCTCGGCGAGGTAGCTCGTACGCTGATCCGCGTAGCTCCTCGTGGGCATCAGCGAGAGTACAAGCGTAAAAACCAGCAACACGAGCGCAGGAAAGGGCCGACGCATTCCACGTCCGACGATACACGAGCGCATCGCGGCCGTGGCGATCGGATCGGCGGGCCTGCACTCGAAATTTGGTGCGCACACGCTCGCACTTTTGCCTTGCATTCGCTCGCTCCTCGTTGCCACCGAACTGGACGGTTTGACGCGGCCTCCTCGCGGGGCTTCAAGACGTGAAACATGTTGGGCTCCAGGGCGAACACGACATCATCATCCACTTATCTACCCGTCTACCTGTCCTACGCGATGCTTCCCCGACGCTCGGCCGACGTGTCACGTGCATGTCCGCTCACGTCCGCTCACGTCCGCGCTCGCCCGCGCCGCCTCGTCTCGCCCGCACGCGCCCGGGCGGGCTCGAGCACAGCGCTGCCGCGGCTCGGCTTCCCCTTGCCCGGGCGCTGCCCGCGTGACGAATAATGCGCGACCATGACGAGGAGCTCGCCGGAGGCGCTCGGGAGATGCGTGGCTTGAGACGATGCATGCAGGGCGCGCTCCTCGCGGCGACCGCGCTCGTCGCGGCGCTCCCGGCGCACGCGCAGACGCAAGGTGCGCCGCTCCGCATCCATGTCCGGGGGAGCGCGCAGATCGACGCGGTCGCGTGGACCGAGCCCGACGGGTTCGTCGTGCGCGGCAGCGTCATCGACGACGCGCGGAGCCCGGTCGCGGAGGCGCCGCTCGCCATCGACGCCGTCACGGGCGGCGGAGCGCCCGTGGACCTGCCGACGGCGGAGGGGTGCGCGGCCGACGGCGCGGCGCGCGGCCGCGAGCACCGCGCCTCGCACGGGGGGTATGCGATCTCGACCGACGAGCGGGGCGGGTTCTGCCTCCGCGGGCGCGCGCCGCTCGCGAACGCGACGCTGCGCGTCCGCTTCCCGGGAGGGAAGCTCTACGAGCCGGCGGAGGCGAAGATCCCGATCGAGACGCACGCGGCCCCGCTCGCGCCGGTGATCCTCCGGTTCGATCCGCCGGTGGACGCGATCGATCTGGATCGCCCGACCGTCAACGTCACCGTGGCGCTCCGGATCGATCGCAGCGGCGCGCGAGGCGCCGCGAGCGGCGCGACGTTCGAGCGCGAGCGGCTCCCCGTCGTGCTCGAGGACGAGCGCGGCACGAGGCTCGCGGAGGCGCCGACCGGCGGCGACGGGCGCGCGCGCTTCGAGCTCGCGACCGAGGGCCTCGGCGGCGCCGGGCAGGGCGTGCTGCGCGCGCGCTTCGACGGGACCGCCGCGCTCGCGAGGGCGAGCGTCGGCCAGGGCGTCGTCCGGTACGCCCAGGTCACGCTCGCGCTCTCCCACCCGGTCGAGCCGGCGCGCGCGGAGGACGGCGTGCCGATCGAGGTCGAGGTGCGCTCGTCCGGCGGCCCGGTCGAGGGCGGCGTCGTCGAGGCGCTGCGCGCGGGCGAGCCCGTGGGCACCGCGGCGGTGATCTCCGGCAAGGCGCGGGTGATCGCCGCGTTCACCGCCGAGCGCGAGGGGACCGTGCCGCTGTCACTCCGCTATGTGCCCGCCGCTCCGTGGTGGATCCCCGGCGCAGAGCTCGCGATCGACGTGCCCATCACGGGCCCCGGGGTGTGGCGGCAGCTCGCGCTCGGCGCCGCCGTCCTCGCGATCGCGGGCTGGGTGCTCGGCGGCTGGCGGCGGGCTCCGAAGCGCGCGGAGGCGCGCGCGGGCGACGAGAAGCCCGCCGCGCCGCCTGGCCGCGCGGGCGTGCGGATCGTGGGGCCGATCGACGACGCCACCGGCTGGCGCGGCGCCGTCGCCGACGCGCACGACGGCACGCCGATCGCGCAGGCCGAGCTCACGATCGTCGTGCCCGCGTTCGACGACAGCGGCGTCGTCGCGCGCGCCGTGACCGACGACGCCGGCGAGTTCTCGATCGAGGCGCCGTACCGGAGCGACGCGAAGCTCGTGGTGCGCGCGCCGACGCACAGCAGCTACGAGCAGGCGCTCCCGCCGCCGAGCAAGCTGGGCATCGCGCTGGTCACGCGTCGCCGCGCCGTGCTCGATCGCCTCGTCCGCTGGGCGCGGCGGCAGGGCGCGCCGTTCGAGGGGCCGCCGGAGCCGACGCCCGGGCACGTGCGCCGCGTGGCGAGCAGGGTCCAGCAGCACGAGGTCGAGGTGTGGGCGACCCGGATCGAGCACGCCGCCTTCGGGCCCGATGCCGTCGACGAGCGGATCGAGCAGGACCTCGGCGCGTCGGAGCCGAAGCCCGGCATCTCGCAGATCGCTCCGTGAGCCGAGCGCTCGGGCGCGCGGCGGCGACCCTGCCGCCGCGCCGACCTGCCGTTTCGCTGGCCGGATCGGGCGACCGCGCGAGCGCACGTTGACGTACGGGGTACGTCCCATATAGTCGGCTCCCTCGCCGGAGAACGCCAACGTGGAAATCGCCCTAATTATCGTCGGCCTCGTCGTGGTGGCGGCGATCGTCTACTTCGTCACGAAGAAGGCGGCGCCGCCCGAGATCGAAGCGCCCCCCCAACCGAAGAAGCTCCCGGAGAAGGCGAAGCAGCCCACCGCCAAGCCCTCCGACAAGCCGCGTGTCCAGAAGAAGCCTTCGGCGGAGGAAGAGCCTCCGGCGAAGGCGAAGGAGCCCGCGCCGCAGGACGAGCCGCCCGCGGCGACGCCCTTTCCTGTCGAGGTGCCCGCCGTGCCGCCGCCCGCGGACGAGGCGGCGCTGCCCGCGTCCGCGATCGCGGAGGCGCCCCTCGTCGAGGCGCCGGCCAAGCCGGCCCTCGCCAGGCCGGCGCGGGAGACGACGCCCCCGGGCGCGCGCAAGCGCGACATCGAGGGGCTCCGCAAGGGCCTCACGAAGGTTCGGGAGAGCGAGGGGTTCTTCGGCCGGCTCAAGGCGCTGTTCGCCGGCAAGAAGGAGATCGATCCCAACGTCGTCGAGCAGATCGAAGAGGTGCTGCTCACCTCGGACGTCGGCGTGAAGACGTCAGAGCTCCTCCTCGACGAGATCCGCTCGGCGCTCAGCCGGAACGAGCTCGCCGACACCGACAAGGTCTGGGACGCGCTGCGCGAGCACGCGAAGCGGATCCTGCGCGTCGGCGCCGGCGGCGGGCTCTCGCTGAAGACGCAGCCCACCGTGGTGATGGTGGTCGGCGTGAACGGCGTGGGCAAGACGACCACGATCGGCAAGCTCGCGACGCAGCTCAAGGCCGAGGGCCGGACGGTGGTGCTCGCCGCGGGCGACACGTTCCGCGCGGCGGCAGTGCAGCAGCTCAACGTCTGGGGCAAGCGCGTCGGCTGCGAGGTCGTGCGCGGCAAGGACGGGGCGAACCCGGGCGCGGTGATCTTCGACGCGATCCAGAAGGCGAAGGACACGGGCGCCGACGTGGTGCTCGCCGACACCGCGGGCAGGCTGCACACGAAGACGAACCTCATGGAGGAGCTGGCCCGGGTCGCGCGCACGATGAACAAGGCGCTCGAGGGGGCGCCTCACGAGACGCTGCTGGTGCTCGACGCCACGAACGGACAGAACGCCATGCAGCAGGCCGCGCTCTTCAAGGAGGCGCTGCCCATCACCGGCATCGTGCTGACGAAGCTCGACGGCACCGCGAAGGGCGGCGTCATCCTCGGCATCTGCGCCGAGCACGGGCTGCCCGTCCGCTACGTCGGCATCGGCGAGCGCGCGGAGGACCTCCGCGAGTTCGAGCCCGACGAGTTCGTCGAGGCGATGCTCGGCCGCGCGAGCGGCGCCGAAGACGCGGCCGCCTGACGAGCGCGGCGCCTCTCAGCGCGCTGTGCCTCGCGCGCGGCCAGGCCAGGCCAGACCAGGCCAGGCCAGACCAGGCGCCACGGCGAGCGATCTGTACCTCGCGTCCCAATCACTCCCCTCGACATCGGTCAAAGAAATGGGCGATGGTCCGATCTCTCGGGCCGCCTCGCCCGCACAAGTTGAGCCGTCAGGAACCGCCACCGTGAACCCCCAGAGCAAGCACACCGGCAGATCCGGGTCCGCGGTGATTGTGCGGCGAATTTGCGGATCGGCGCGAGTCCACCCGGGCGCGCGCCGTCTGGGGGCTCGACGGTCGCCATGGCAAAAGGATTTGGTTGTTGATCCTTTTATTTTCGCCGTGATATAGTCCGTCGGGCTTGGCGGTTGACCGAATTAATTAATGAATTCGCGTAGTTAGGAAGCTGTACTACCTGGGCGATCGATCGCTCACATCGCACGGACTTCGGAAGGGATGGCGATGAACCAGGCTCGCGTGGGGCTTCTCGTTGCGGCTGCGTTGGTCGCGGTGCCGCTTACGGCGTCGGCTCAGCCAAAAGAGCAACCCAAGGAAATTAACCTCGACGAGCCAGAGACTCCTGCCGAGGGCACGGAGCCGGCGGAGGGGCCCGCGGTCCCGGCCGAAGGCGATGAGGAGGCGGGGCTTGGGGACATCTGTAAGATCGATCCGACCGCGTGTCCCACGATCGACTTGGACAAGGAAGCGGCGAAGGTGCTCAGGCCAGAGACCTACGCAGTGCAGCAGATCTACGCGCTGCGCTATCACCGCTTCGAGGTGAACCCGTACTTCGGGCTGACGATGAACGACCAGTTCGTCGGTCACAACGGTCCGGGGCTCGCGGTCAACTGGTACCTCACCAACGTCCTCGCGATCGGGGTCAACGGTAACTGGTACGCCGGCCTCAACACGCCGTCGGACTTCAACTTCCAGACGAGCAGGGCGGCGCGTATCGGTGAGCCGATCACCGAGTACCAGTGGAACGCGAACGCGAACTTCACGTACGTCCCCGCGTACGGCAAGTTCGCCGGGTTCAGCGACTTCATCTTCCACTACGACTTCTTCGTACTGGGCGGTGTCGGCGCGATCTCGACGCGGCCCATGGCCGTCGTCGATCCGGACAACCGCACCTTCGACTGGAAGCCGAAGCTCGCCTTCCACGTCGGCGGGGGCATCCGCATCTTCTTCAACCGCTGGTTCGCGGCCATGGCCGAGGTCAGCGACTACATCTTCTTCGACGAGCTCGAGAACCCCAGCGTCGATAAGGACAGACTCCAGGACAAGAGCACGTGGCTGGCCGATGAGAAGAGCTTCACCAACAACGTGCAGGCCCAGGTTGGGTTCTCGGTGTTCCTGCCGTTCTCCTGGGAATACCGGCTGCCGAAGTAAGGCCTTTGGACGTGGGGACGCGCAGACGCCGAGCGCGAGACATGGGATGATTCAGCCAAAGACGGGGACAGGCATGATGCGTCGATTCGTCCAAAGCCTTTGCACCGTGGTGGCAGGGCTTACCGGCTGTGCACTTCTGATGACGGCTGCGCCCGCGGAGGCGCAGGAGATTCAGCTGACGGGCCCTCTGGCCGGTGCACCCGCCGTGCGGAAGCTCCGGCTCCATCGTGAGGGACGGTTTGAGGTGGCTCCAGGCGCGTCGTTCACGCTGCTGGACGAGTACCGGCGAACGATCATGCCGGGGCTGCGCCTCACCTACCATCTCACCGACTGGATCGGCATTGGAGCCTGGGGCGGGTACGGGTTCCAGTACAACGCCGGGCTGACGGACGAGCTCCAGCGCGTCGCGATCGACAGCCGCGGCTGCGCCGACCGGCCGTTCACGAAGGCGTGCCAGCTGACCAGGGTCAACCTGACACGAGGCCAGCTCACGGAGGACCAGCTGGCCCAGATCCAGTGGGTCGCAGCGCCGCAGGTCACGGTCGTGCCCTTCCGCGGCAAGCTGGCGCTGTTCGCCGAGCTCTTCGTGGATACCGACGTGAACTTCTTCGCCGGGGTCGCGGCGATCGGGGTGAAGGAGCGCAAGCAGTGCACAACGGACTGCGTGAACACCTTCGGGCTCGAGAGCCGCATGGCCTTCGCGCCGACGTTCGGCCTCGGCCTGAACTTCTATCCGTCGGACTTCATCGGCTTCGGCGCGGAGTGGCGCGCCCTGCCGTTCGAGTGGAATACTTCGGGCTTCGACAACCACGGGGCCGGCACGGATGAGGCGTTCCCGGACAACAAGGTGGACGACAAGGACCGCGAATTCCACTTCACCAGCATGGTCACCGTGAGCCTGAGCGTTCAATTCCCCACCGCCATCAAGACGACGGAGTAGACGGCTTCGCCGGCTCGGGTGACCGAGCCGGCTCGTCCGGGGCAGCTCGGACGGGAAGCCTCCAGTGCCGGGAGCAGCAGGCTCGGCCCTCGGCAGTGGAGCCCGGCGGTGATCGCCGGGCAGCTCGGACCGCGGCGGCGGGACAGCCACCAGAGGTCAGCGTTGGGTATTTTCGATTTTCTCCGCAAAAGCAATCCGCCGGCCGGCGGCGCCCCCTCCGACAACAAGAAGGTGGCCGGTCCGGCCAAGGTCGTCGCGGACAAGCGCGCTCAGGCCTACGACCGCCTCGACGCCATCCAGACGCTCGCCGCGATGAAGAGCGCCGACGCAGCGGCGGCGCTCCTCCGGCGCTTCACGTTCTCGATCGACCCCTCGATCACGGATCAGGAAGAGAAGGATCTGGCGTTCCGGGGCATCGTCGACGCCGGCAAGGACGCGGTGCCGGCCGTGGTCGAGTTCTGCCTCAAGGCCGAGACCCTCACCTGGCCGCTCAAGATCCTGCGGGCGCTGCTCGATGACGCAAATTACCGCACCGAGCTCGTCCGGCTGCTCGATCGGTGCGACACGGAGTATGCGCGCAACGTCGAGCCGAAGCAGCAGATCATCGTCGCGCTGGGCGAGATCAAGGACGACAACGTGCGGGTCGCGGTGGAGCGGTTCCTCGACGACGTCAACGAGACGGTCCGGTTCCACGCCGTGCAGACCATCTTTTCCCAGGGCGACGAGGCGAGCGTGCCTGCGCTGGTGAAGATGCTCGCGGCCGAGGAGTCGGTCCGGGTGAAGAACAAGGTGGCCGAGGGGCTGCTGACCCACGGCTGGACAGTGCCGGCAGAGCTGCGGAGCAGCGCGAACCAGGCGCTCCAGGACTCCAACGGCTACAGCGTGGGACCGGACGGCAAGCTCCGGAAGGGCGCTGGATACAGCTGACCGGGCGTGCTTTTGCGACAAGGCTGTTCGTCCTGCGATCGGGTTGACAGCGTTGCCGCGCGTGGACGAAACTCCGCGCCATGCTTGTTCAGGCCTCGGCGGCAGCTGAGAGCACGGGCCGCGTAGACCGGCCCGCACCAGCGGAAAGCGAGCGCAGATTTCGTGACTGAGCACCGCTCGTCGATGGCGGAGCTCCCGTCACGACGTCGTGAGCCATGCCCCTGCTCCGCCGGAGCGCGCAGACGGAGAGCACAGCGCACCTCGCTGTCGCGCGCGCTGGTCGCTGCCGGCCTGCTGCCCTTCGCGCTCGCCCCGCGCGGGGCAGCTGCTGCCGACTTCGAGGTCGAGTCGAGCACCGGCGTTCAAGCCTACGAGGTGGCGAGCCCCTGGGGAGCCACGAACATCGAGCGACGGCGTCTCCTGCAGACGCTGGGGCTCGCCGTCTACAACCTCCAGGGCGACTCGGTCCCAGGCGAGGCCGACTACTCGGCGACCGTGCGGCTCCGGCTGGACGCGGACTTCGGGGTGAACGGCCACCTCGAAGGCGCGCAGCAGGGCGGCGAGACCGACTACAGCGTCGCCGGCGGCTCGCGCTACATCCCGGGGCTGCGCGAGGCGCCGCTCGATCTGATGTACGCGTACGTCGAGGGCCGGAACGTCGCCAGCGGGTGGCTCGGCTTCCGCGTCGGCCGCCAGTACGTGAGCGACGTGCTCGGTTGGTGGTCGTTCGACGGCGCGCTCCTTCGCGTGACGACGCCCTACTACGTCCAGATCGAGGCGTACGGCGGGCTCGAGCAGCGCGGCGGCCTGCCGCTCTCCACATCGCGCTTCGAGCAGCAGGGGATCTGGCGCGGCAACCATCGGGGCTTCGGCGACGACCGGACGCTGCCCGGGAGCGCGGCCGACTACCCGTCGTATCAGGAGGCCCAGATCGCCCCGGCGTTCGGCGTCGCGCTGGAGAGCGCGGGTCCGAGCTTCGTCCACGGCCGGCTGACCTACCGGCGCGTCTACAACATGGGGCCCTCGATCACCCAGCAGTTCCCGGATCGCGACGGGAACGTCCAGACGACCGACGGGTCGCGCATCTCGCAGGACCGGCTCGGGTACGCGGCCGACGTCAACGTGCCGGCGATCGGCGGGCTCAAGGGCGGGGTGACCTACGACCTCTACAACCAGCTCGTCGGCTCGTTCTTCGGCGGCCTGGAGGTGTACGCGGGGAGCCGCGTCACGCTGGGCGCGGACGTCGACTACTTCGTTCCCACGTTCGACGCCGACTCGATCTGGAACTGGTTCACCCACGATCCCATCACCACGATCACCGGACGGGCGGCGGTCGACATCACCCGCGAGGTCGATGTCGCCGCCTCGGGCGGCACGCGGATGTGGATCGCCGAGGGGAACCCGGAGGAGTTCGGCGCCGGCCAGTGCCGGGCAGCGCAGCTCGGGCCGGATTGCGTCGGGACGACGGCGCTCGATCCGTCGAGCGACAGCGACCTCGAGGACTACGCTCGTGATGAAGAGAACCGCGCCACGACGATCACGACCGACGTGCTCGCGAACCTCGCGGGCCGCTACCGCACGCGCACGACGTCGGTCGAGCTCCGCGGGATGCTGCAGACGGGGGAGCGCGGGCGCCGGACAGGGGCCGATCTGTCGGGGGAGAGGCGGCTGAGCGGGCAGCGCTACGCGCTCGGAGCGCGGGTGTCGCTGTACAACTGGGCGGATCCGCTCAGGCCGGACCGGGACGCGACATCGTTCGGGTACGTCCTTGGGGCCGGGTACCGGCCGGGTGAGTTCGCAGACTTCAAGCTCGAGTGGGAGCACGACATGAACCGGCTGGTGGGCCAGCGCTTCCGCGTCGTCGGCCTCGTGAACCTGCGGGTGGCGCCGTGAGCGAGGATCGCATGGACGCAAGACAGGACGGCCGGCGCGGCGCGCGGCGGGATGACCCGAGGCTCGTCCCGGGGTGGGTCGCCATCATCGCGTGCCTGGGCGCGCTGGCGCTGGCGATCGTGGGTCCCGAGGCCGCCGCCCAGCCGAAGCCGCCGGCGACGGCCGACGACGACAGCGCGGACGCGGCCGAGGACGCCGAGGAGGGCGACGCCGAGGAGGACGCCGAGGGAGAGAAGGGCGCCCATCCGCCGCCGGGCGGGTACAGGTCGGGCCTCCACCCGATGCCCGACGACGCGGAGGTGCCGCTGGCGTGGATGCCGCCCGGGACGAGCGCGACCCCGATCCCGAGCGACGAGATCTACCCCCCGCAGACGCTGACGATCCGCTTCAACCACAAGAAGCACGTCAAGGGGCTCAAGCAGACGTGCAAGTCGTGCCACGCGGGGGCCTACACGAGCGGCGCAGTGACCGACCGGCTGCTGCCGAGTCCGGCGCAGACCTGCGACAACTGCCACGACGTCGATCACTCCGACATCACCCAGGTGAAGGCGGGGACGAACGAGAACGGACAGTGCGTCTACTGCCACATCGGCGACGACGCGGGCAGCGGCGGAAAGGTGGCGCCGCTCGTGCTGCCGCACGCGAACCTCCGGTTCCCGCACCAGAAGCACGTGAGCCGGAACATCAAGTGCAGCCAGTGCCACGGCCGGGTCGACCGGCTCGAGCTCGCCACCCGCGAGCAGCTGCCGCGCATGGCAGGCTGTTTCTCGTGCCACAACATGAGCGGCGCAGCCCAGGGCGACGCGAAGAGCGACTGCGACGTCTGCCACCTGACGCGCCCCGACGGGCGGCTCATGACCGAGTTCGCCACGGGCGATCTGCTGCCGCCCCGGTGGCTGCACAACGCGGGACACACCCCCGACTGGCTCGAGCGGCACAAGCAGGTCGCCGCGAACGACAGCGCCTTCTGCGGGACATGCCACACCACGAACTACTGCACCGACTGCCATGACGGGAAGGTCCGTCCGCGCGACGTTCACCCGAACGACTTCCTCTCGATGCACGCGCAGGCGGCCCGGCAGGACAATCCGCGCTGTGTGAGCTGCCATCAGGAGCAGACGTTCTGTGCTGACTGCCACCGCCGGACGGGCGTGGCGCGCGACGCGCCGAGCGCCGCTCGGCCCTCAGGGCGCCGCTTCCATCCCCCGCCGGCGGAGTGGACAACCGCGCCGCGCAGCGCGAAGCACCACGCCTGGGAAGCTGAGCGAAACCTGAATGCGTGCGTTTCCTGCCACACCGAGCGGGACTGCGCGACCTGCCACGCGACCCGCGGGGTCTCGGGCGGGCAAGGGCTGAACCCGCATCCGCTCGGGTTCGAGAGCAAGTGCAAGACCGCGTTCTCCCGGAACCCGCGCCCGTGCCTTGTGTGCCATCAGTCGAGCGACAGCTTCCTCCAGCGTTGCCAATGAAAAGTCAAAATCGGTCAGTATATTCCTTGCCCTGGCCTTCCGGCGACGGGTATAGCGAGGTGCGCGCGGCTTCCCTAACGATCGCCGCGAACGCCAAGGAGAACGGGCGTGAAGGAGCTGATCAAGTACCTGATCGACAACCTCTATCTCGATTTCCAGGGGGAAATCACGCTGGAGACAGTGCGGGGCTTCCTCCGCGAAGACGACGGACGGGAGGCTCGCCAACTTTTGTCGAAGCTCATCGAGGAGAAAGGGGTCGACGACATGCTGATCACGCTGGCCGACTGTCTCAAGGAGCACATTCAGAGCGGGGTGAACGAGAAGATCGTCCGCGAGCAGCTCTCGCTCTACGCCGAAAGCTGAGCAGGCCGGCCCGCGCGGCGCGCATCGCTTCCCTCCCCTTCTTCCTCCACATGGCCCTCGCGACGGCCGGCTGCGACGTGGGGGAAGCCTCCTACCAGCCGATCGACGCCCCCCCTGTCCACCTGATCGAGGCGCGGGCCACAACCGGCCTCGACCAGAACTACCAGCCCGTCCGCACCCCGCTCGATCCGAGCGGCGCCACCGAGGTGCTGTCGACCGCGAGCTTCGTGCTCAAGTTCGATCGCTTCCTGCTGCCCGGCTCGGTGAGCGGCGCGGTGGGGCCTGGGTCCCTGTGCGTCTCGGGCGATCTGGCCACGGAGGTCCGGACGTTCGCGGACTGCGTGAACCCGATCGCGCTGGCGCCGACGTACAACCCCGTCCAGCGCGAGGTCATCTTCCGTCAGGTCGAAGGCATGTCGGGCCTCTTCCCGGGGACCCGGTATGCGCTCACGGTCCTCGGGCCTGTGGACGAGGCGGCCCCGGCAGGCATCCGCGCGTTCGACGGCGCGCCCCTGGACGCCAACGTGCGCATCGAGTTCACCGTCGCGGCGACCAACCCGCCTCAGGCGATGCCGGAGCGCCAGCCGAGCGGCGACTTCTACTGCCAGCGAGACCTCGAGTGCATCGGGAGGACGGCAGATTGCCAGGACAATCCGGACACGCCGGCGAACGACCCGGCGGATCCGGAGTGCCACGCCTGCGTGAAGGGCGCAGCGAGCCTCCTCTACTCCTGCGTGCAATGCCACAGCGACGGGAACGCCGCCGCTGGGCTGAACCTGAGCGTGGCGAAGCTGGAGACGTCGGAACTGATGCCGGGGAAGGCGATTCTGAAGTACACGAAGCCCGACCCGCTCTACCAGACCGCGATCGGGCACGCCGCGCACCAGACCCAGATGGGCGAGCGCGCGCACGTGGGGGAGGAGACCCCGCAGCGCTTCGGCAGGGCCATGCCGCTCATCGACCCGGGAAACCCGGGGAACAGCTACCTCCTCTACAAGATGATCGTCGGGCAGAGCGCGCTCGACCCCTCCTTGCCCGCCGAGCAGGCCGAAAAACTCCGGGAGGAGACGGAGCGGCTGCGCGCCGCGTTCGTGATGGGGATGCCCATGCCGCCCCCGCAGTCAGACCCCTGGTTCTGGTTCCACCCCCAGATGGCGAACGACCCGAACGTCACGGTGTACGTGGACGGGATGGATATCCTGTCCGCGTGGATCCTCGACGGCGCCGAGCCGCGCGATTGCTCCGTCCCGCCCCCGCCCTGACCGCGCCCGCGCGCCGTCACATCACCCGATTCCGTCCGCCCTTCTTCGCATGGTAGAGCCGCTCGTCGGCGCGGCGGTAGAGCTCCATGGGCGAGACGGGCGCGTCCGGCGTGATGCCGGCGACCCCGAAGCTCGCGGTGACGGCGATCTCGCCGTCCTCGAAGCGGAACGGCGTGCGCTCCACGAGCGCGCGCAGCTTCTCGGCGACGACGCGCGCGCCGTCGACGGCGAGCTCCGGGACGAGCAGCGCGAACTCCTCGCCGCCGACGCGCGCGAGGACGTCGTCGCGGCGGACGTTCGCGGCGGCGAGCGCGGCCATCTGACGGAGCACGGCGTCGCCCGTGAGGTGCCCCCGGGTGTCGTTGATGCTCTTGAAGTGATCGATGTCGAACATGATGAGCGCGAGGTGGCGATGGTAACGGCACGCGCGCGACACCTCCCGCTCGAGCGCGACCTCGAAGGAGCGCTTGTTGTGGACCTGCGTCAGCCCGTCGAAGGTCATCAGGCGGTAGATCTCTTCGTGGTACGAGAGCTCGACGTTCCCCCCCTGGATGAACTTGAAGATCGTCCGGCCGATCTTGACCTGATCGCCGTCCTTGAGGACGCGCTCGTCGATCGAGACGTCATTCACGTAGGTGCCGTTGGTCGAGCCGAGATCGCGGACGACGTAGCCCATCCCGTTCCAGGAGACGCGCGCGTGGCGGCGGCTGACCGCCTCGTCGTCGAGCGGGATATCGGTCTGTATGGCGCGCCCGCACTCGATCGCCCCGGTGCCGAGCGCGATGCGGCGCCCGAGCTCCGTGCCGTAGATCACGACCAGGCACGCGGTGCCAGGCTCCACCGGAAGCGCCGGCGGGGCGATGGACGTGCAGGTGACGAGCGTCTGCCGGTGATCGTTCTCTTGCTTCGCCACGCGGGAGGACCCAAGTACACCAGAGCCGGCGTTCCGGGGCAACGCACGTCGCGCGTCGGACATGGTAGGCTTCGACCATGAAACGCTGCGGTTTCGCGCAGATGTGTGTGGCCGCCACGGCGGCCGCCGCGCTCTCCGCTCCCTTGAGCGGGTGTGGTCAGAGCGCGCCCCCGATCGACGAGAGCGACGCCTCGCCGCCAGGGCCCCAGATCGTCTCGCGCTTCCCGGACGCCCCGCCCCTCCCGGGCGAGGCCGAGTGCAAGGTCGTCGTGCAGACGGGGATCCGCGTGACCTCCGCGCAGCACATGCCCGCGTGCACGCCCGTCCAGTACGAGACAAACCCGCCGAGCGGCGGAGATCACTGGGGCCTCTGGGCCAAGTACAAGCGCTACGAGGCCGAGGTGCCGCGGGAGCTCTACGTGCACAACCTCGAGCACGGCGCGATCGTCCTCGCCTACCGGTGCCCGTCGTCGGGCTGCGCGGAGGTGGAGGCGATGCTCGACGAGGTGCGGACCGAGGCCGCCTCGGATCCGAGATGCCTCACGCTGCCCGGAGGGCCCGAGGCGCGCCTCGTGATGACGCCCGACAGCGCGCTGGACACCCCCGTCGCCGCCGCGGCCTGGGGCGCCACGTACACCGCGACGTGCCTCGACAAGCCGTCGCTCGCGCGCTTCGTGGCAGACCACTACGGCAAGGGCCCGGAAGACACGTGCAGCGACGCGTCGGCCGTCGACGTCGATCTGCCGGACGGCGGCGCACCGAGCTGCGGTGACGTGCCGCCCAAGGAGGGCGCGGGCGACACGCCCGACGCAGCCGGCGGCGGCCCGCCGGAACCGTAACCCGGTTGACAGGTGGCCCGCAGCCCGGGAGCATTCCTGGAATGAGCGAGCCGTCGACCGTGACACCTCGGTTGGCAGAGCGCTTCCGGCTGCTGGATGTCGCGGGGTCGGGCGGGTCGGCCGAGGTCTGGAGGGCGGTCGATCAGGAGCGCGGCGGCATGGTGGCGCTCAAGATCGAGCGACGCGAGCGCGGCGCGTCCGGGGAGGAGCGCGCGGCCGCGCTGCGGGCGCTCGCCCGCGAGGCGTTGCACGCGGCGCTCGCGCTCTCGCCGCGGCTGCCGGAGCTCGTCGATGTCGGGTGGCTGTCGGCGCGCGCCGGCGTCGCGCGCGTCGAGGGCGCCCCCGGCGAGGAGCGGCGCGCGTTCGTGGCGATGCGCTGGATCGAGGGGCGCGCCGTCGCCGAGGCCGTACGCGAGCTGCCTCCGGGCGAGCGCGCGGCGCTGGCGCTCGCCGTCGCGCGCGACGCGGGCGAGGCGCTCGGCGACCTGCACGGCATCGGCCTGGCCCACGGGGATCTCAAGCCGGAGAACCTGATCCTGACGCCGGAGGGGCGGATCGGGGTGATCGACCTGGGGCTCGCCTGCTCGATCCACGAGACCGCCGTGGAAGGGGCGACGCTCAGGTACCTCGCGCGCCGCGACGCGGAGCTCGGAGACGCGCGGGCGAGGGACCTGCTCGCGCTGGGGACGCTGCTCGCCGAGATCGCGCTCCCCGGCGTGGGGGCCGCGGACGATCCCATCGGGGCGGCGCGCGCCGCGGTGGCCGCGGAGAGCGCGGCCGGGCCCACGCTCGACGCGATCTGCAGGGCCCTCCTGTCGCCCTGCCCCACCGCGCGGCCGTCCTCGGCGTGGGTCACCGAGTCGGCCCGCGCCGCGCTCGCCGGCGCGCGGCCGGCGCGCGATCCGCTCGCCGGGAGATCGGCGCGGCGCGCGGGCGACGATCCCGGGGCGCCGGGCGCGGAGCGCGATCGGCAGGACCGCGACGCGCGCCGCGTGCGCGCCGCCTACCTGCGCCTGCGGCGACACGAGCTCGAGACGGCGCCCGGGGTGCGCGACGACGTGGCCTCCTGGCTCGCGGACGCGTTCGCGGTGGTCCAGCGGGCGCGCGCGCTCTCCAGCGCGGAGCCCGGCGCGGGCGACGGCACGGCGCGCGCGGGCTCGCCGCAGGGCGAGGCGGCGTGGCTGGGGCGGCTCGGCCCGGACCGCGTCGCGCGGTGGCTCACCGCGCTCGTGGGGACGAGCGCCGCGGCGTGGCCGATGAGGACCCTCGCGGCGGCGCCGGAGCGCGCGCTGGCCGACGCGCTCGTCGCCCTGGCGCGGCAGATCCCGCCGCGGGCCTGGACGTTCGCGGACGTCGAGGCGGCCGTGCTGGGCGACGGCGCGCGACGGCGCGCGACCGCGGCGACGCGCGACCGCGGCGCCGCCGGCGAGGGCGCCGCCGCGGCGCAGGCCATGGGCGCGGCGGAGGCGGCGGAGCTGGCGCTCGCGATCGCGCGGGTGCCGCCGGATCCGCTCGCGATCGAGGCGATCGAGCAGCGCGACGACGCGCCCGCCAGCCTCGTCGTCGCCGCGGCGAACGCGCTCCGGCTGCACGGCGATCTCGGTCGCGCGCGGAGCCTGATGCTGCGCGCGTCCGTGCGGGACGCGACGGAGGCCGCGGCGCTCGCCGCGGAGGTCCTGCGGCGCGCCGGGGATCGCGTCCTCGCCGAGGAGCGCGCCCGCGCCGCCATCGACGCCGGCGCAGACCCGGACGGGCGCGCGGCCGCGGTGCTCGCGCGCATCGCGATCGACGCGGGGACGCTGGACGCGGCCGAGGCGCTCGCCGGGGCGGCGGTCACCGCGCCCCTCTGCGAGGTGCGCGCGCTGATCGCGGTGCTGCGCGGCGACGCCGCGCGGGCGCTGTCCGAGGTGGCGCGCGGCGAGGCGCTCGCGGGCTCCGTCGAGGAGCTCGCGCGGATGGCCGCGGTGCGCGGCTATGCGTGGCACGCGAGCGATCCGGAGCGCGCGCACGCGTCGTTCAGCGCCGCGGTCGACTACGCCGTCCGCGCCGGGGCCGTGGTCGAGGAGGCGACCTACCGGACCGGCGAGGCGGCGGCGGCGGTGGATCTCGGCGATCTCGACGGCGCGATCGCGACCTCGACCCGCGCGGCGCTGCTCTGGGAGCACCTCGGCCGGCCAGCCCAGGGGGCGCGCGCGCTGCTCGCGTGCGCGGCCGCCTACGCCACCGCGGGCCTCGCGCACGAGACCCGCCAGATGGCCGAGGACGCCATCGCCCGGGCCCGCGACGCGGGCGACACGAAGGCGGAGGCCTACGCGCTCTGGGCGATCGCGGACGTGGCCGCCACGCGCGGGGGCGGCGTCGCGAGCGCGGAGGTCGGCTCGCGGCTCGACGCGCGCGCGGCGGCGGAGCGCGCCGCGGCGCTCCTCGCCGGCGGCTCGGCGGACGACGCGCTCCGGGCGGCCGCGCGGCGCCTGCGCCACGGCGCGGGCGAGCTCGATGGCGCCCGCGTCGAGGAGCTCGACGAGCTCGCGAGCGGCCCGGATCTCGCCGCGGCTTCGCGGCTCGACTGGTGGGGGGCGCGCGCGGCGCGCGCCGCGGACGACGTCGGCGACGCGCCCGCCGAGGGCAGCGGACAGGGCGGCGCGGCGCGCTCGGCGACCCACGGCGGCCGCAGCGACCGCGTCCTCGCCGCGCTCGCCTCGCTCGCGGGCGCCCGCGCGCCGATCGCGTCGCGCGGCCCGGCGCTCGCCGCGGCGCACGCGCTCGCGGTCCAGACCGGGCAGACGGACGTCGCGCACCGGGTGCTCGCGGCGCTCGCCGAGGCCGCGCGCGAGCTCTGCAGGCGCAACGCGGACGCGGGCTCGGCGGGGGCCTCCTCCACCTCGCCGGGGCTCTCCGGCGCCGTCCGGTCGCTGCCGTGGGTCGCCCGCGCGCGGGCGCTGCCGGAGAGCGGCCTCGGCCCCGAGCAGGCGCGCGATCTGGAGGCGCTCGTCGGCGCGCTCGGCGAACGCGAGCGGCTCACGCCGCTGCTCGATCGGGTCGTCGACGCGCTCGTGCTGTGGACGGGGGTGGAGCGGGGGCTCCTGCTCATGCGCGCCCCGAACGGGCGCCTCGTCCCGCGGGCCGCGCGCAACCTGGCGCGCTCCCGCCTCGGCGCGGAGCAGCTCGCGCTGTCGCAGACGCTCGCGCGCCGCGCGCTGGAGGCGCGCGAGCCGGTGGTCGCCGTCGACGCCGCGGGGGAGCTGCCGAGCGTGCACCGCAGCGTGCACGCGCTGAAGCTCCGGAGCGTGCTGGCCGTGCCGCTCATCGCGCGCGGCGAGGCGCTCGGCGTCGTCTACCTCGACGATCGCGTTCGCCGCGGCGCGTTCGGGGCGCAGGAGCTCCGGTGGGCGCGCACCATCGCGTCGGTCGCGGCGCTGGCGATCGCCGACGCGCGCGCCCAGGTGCAGCTGCGCCGCGCCGTTCGCCGCGCGGAGCGCGCGTCGTCGCGGCTCGCCGAGGAGCTCGCGCGCCGCGAGGCCGAGCTCGACGCGGCGGCGATCGAGCTCGCCAGGGCGCGCGGGGGCCGGGACACGCGCTACCGGTACGACGCCATCATCGGCGAGAGCGAGCCCGTGCACGCGATGCTGCGCCTCGTCGACCGCGTGACCGCGTCCGAGGTGCCGGTGCTCGTCTGCGGCGAGTCCGGCAGCGGCAAGGAGCTCGTGGCGCGGGCGATCCACCACAACGGCCCGCGCGCGGCGCACCCGTTCGTGAGCGAGAACTGCGGCGCGATCCCCGAGGGGCTGCTCGAGTCGGCGCTCTTCGGGCACGTGCGCGGCGCGTTCACGGGCGCGGATCGGCCGCGCGCCGGGCTCTTCGAGGTGGCGGACCGGGGGACGCTGTTCCTCGACGAGATCGGCGAGATGAGCCTCGCCATGCAGACGAAGCTGCTGCGCGTCCTCGAGGACGGCCTCGTGCGGCCGCTCGGCTCGGAGCGGACGCGCAAGGTCGACGTGCGCGTCGTCGCCGCGACCCACCGCGATCTGGAGGCGCTGGTCCGCGCCCGCGCCTTCCGCGAGGATCTCTTCTACCGGCTGAACATCATCACGATCCGGGTGCCGCCGCTGCGCGAGCGCGCCACCGACGTGCCGCTCATCGTCCAGCACCTCGTCTCCAAGCACGGCCGCGGACCGGTCCGGGTCACGCGCGGGGCGATGGAGCGGATCTCGGCCTACGGGTGGCCCGGCAACGTGCGCCAGCTGGAGAACGAGATCCGGCGGGCGATCGTGCTCTGCGATGGGACCATCGATCGGGAGCACCTGTCGCCCGAGATCGCGCAGGGCGGCGGCGCGGCGCCGCGCGAGCTCGGCCTCAACGTCCGCGGGAGGATCGACGCGCTGGAGACGGAGCTCGTGCGCGACGCGCTGGAGCGCACGCGCGGGAACCAGACGCAGGCGGCCAAGCTGCTCGGGCTGTCGAGGTTCGGCCTGCAGAAGATGATCAAGCGGCTCGCGATCGAGGCGTGAGGCGAGCCCGAGCGCGTCACCGCTGCTTCACGAGAGCGCCGGCGTCGCGCAGGATCGCGGGGATCCCCTCGTCGTTCGCCTCGTAATAGCCGCGGATCACGCCCTCCTGGTCGACGAGCACCAGGCGCTCGCCATGGAAGATGCTGAAGAGGCCAGGGCTCGACTCCGTCTTTCCCATGGCGATCTTGAAGCCCTTGATGATCGTCGACTCTATCTGATCGAGAGGGCCTGTCAGGAACGTCCAGCGCTCGAGCGGGAGCTTCTGCGACGCCGCGTAGGCCGCGAGCACCTCCGGCGTGTCGTTCTCCGGATCGACGGTGAACGTCACGAGGTGCAGCGCGTCACCGAGATCGCGCCCTCGCTTGTCGATCTCCTTCATGCGCTGCGTGAGCTTGGGACAGACGGTCGGGCAGGTCGTGAAGATGAAGTCGGCGATCCACACCCGGCCCCGGAGCTGCTCCAGGCCGAACCGCTCGCCCCGCTGATCCGTCAGCTCGAAGGCCGGCAGGGGGATGCGGATCGCGGGCGGCTCCGCGGCCTGGCCGCGGATCGCGCGGCCGACGAGGAAGGGCACGACGAGCCCGACCAGCGCGACGAGCGCGATCCAGAAGAGCGGCCTGCCGGTGAGCGCCCCGCGCCGAGGTGCCGGCGCGGGGCCGCGGTCTTCCGGAAGCAGCTCGTCGGTCGGTTCCGCGGTCGGAGGAGCGCCGTTCGCCGGGCGCGTCGGCTCCATTGAAACCATCCGAGGACGCTTAAGGGCCGGTCCCTGGCGCGTCAAGGCGGCCGGGCGCCGCTCAGGCGCCGATCATCAGCGCGGCGAAGAGGAGCACCAGATACACCATCGAGGCGAAGAAGACCCGTCGTGCCCAGGGGGCGCCGGTGCCCGGCCGGAGACCGCTAACGCCGAGCCCGAAGAAGGCAGCGCCGAGCAGGACCGCGGCGCCGAGGTAGACCGGGCCCGCCGCGCCGAGCGGGAAGAGGAGCACCGAGGCCAGCACGAGCAGCGCGAGATAGCCGACGATGTGGAGCCGCGTTGTGCGATCTCCCTTCTCCAGGGGCAGCACCTTGAGCCCAGCGCGCCGATACTCGTCCTGACGGAAGAGCGCGATCGCGAGGAAATGCGGGATCTGCCAGAGAAACATGACCGCGAAGAGCATGAAGCCGGGCGCATCGATCTGCCCGGTGACGCTCGTCCACCCGAGCAGCGGCGGGATGGCGCCGGGGATCGCCCCGATCGGCAGCGAGAGCGTCGTCCTGCGCTTGAGCGGGGTGTAGACGAGCACGTAGCTGAGCAGCGCCAGCGCGGCGAGCGCGCCCGTGACGGCGTTCACCCCGACGAACAGCAGCAGAAGCGACGTGACCGAGAGCGCGATCCCGAACCAGAGCGCCACCTCCGGCGCGAGCCGCCGCGCCGGCAAGGGGCGGCTCCGCGTCCGCTCCATCAGCCGATCTGTGTCGCGCTCGATGTACATGTTGAGCACATTGGCGCCCGACACGACGAGGACCGTCCCGAGCAGCGCCAGCGCGAGCTGGGTCGCAGGCACGGCCGCGCGGTCGACCGCCTGTCCGCCCAGCCCGACGCCGAGGTAGCGGCTCGCCACCCACATGCCGCCGAGCATCGTGGCGGCCACCATCCTCGTGATGCGCGGCTTGGTGAGGCTCACGAGATCGGCCGCTACCTTGAGCAGCGGGCGCGCGCCCGTGGGAAGCGCGCAGTCGTCGCCTTCAGAAGGCTCGGCCTGGCGGATGTAAGGGACCGGGGCCCGCTCCGCGGCCGGCTCGACGCTCATGGTCACGCGCGCACCTCGCCGCCGTGACCGGCGCTCGCGCCGCGTGCCCGCGCGACATCTCCTGAGACCCCTGTAGGCGGGATAGCCAGGCCGGAAAACGACGTCATCGCCTGAGCGCGGGTGGCGGGGGAGAACAGCATCTGGGCCGGGACACTAGCGCGCGCAACGCGGCTCGGGGAGTCGAGTTCGTCCGTTGTCGCCGCTTCCCTTTAGGGCACGAGTCGCCGTGCGGCAACCGTCGCGGCGCGCCCGTCCGCCTACTTCTTCGCGTCGAGCGAGCTTCTTCGCGTCGAGCGCGGCAGGGAGGGTCGTTTCTCGCGCGGATCGCCGCCGGCCGGGCGACCCCGGGCGCGCCGCCGCCTGCGGCAGGCGCCGCCGGGGACCTCACCAGAGGCCCTTGAGCTCGTCCTTGTTTTCCGCCGGCTCAGGCTCGGTGCCGGCGTACGTGAACGTGACCTGGGCGGGCTTGTCGTCCGCGACCGTGACGTCGGCCGTCTTCAGCCCATAGCGGGAGTGCCACGCCTCGAGCTTGTACTTGCCGGCCGGGACCTTCTCGATCGTGAAGGAGCCGTCATCACCGCTCACGGCAAAGAACGGGTGATCCGTCACCACGACAAAGCCGCGCATCCACGGGTGAATGTCGCAGGTGAGCTTGATGATGCCGTCGTTCCACGTCTTCGTGAGCGGATCGGCGCCCCTCGGCTGCGCCTGGTTGAACAGCGTCTCAGCGCCCTTGTAGGAGTGCACGTTGTGCAGCGTCCGGTCGCTGTTCTTGATGTCGACCTGCTGCCCGGAGACCACGCCCAGGATGCGCGGCTCATACATGCAGTCCTTCTGGTCGACCACGGCGTGGGTGTCGGGCGCCTTCCAGCCGCCCTGCACGCCCCCGACCGCGATGCGGACGAAGGTGTCCTTGAGCTTGCCGTCGTTGACGACGACGGCGTTGAACACGACGTCCTTGTCCTGGCAGATCGGGGCGTCCTTGCGCGCGGCCGGGACCTTCATCTCGACCGGCTTGCCGGTGAGCTTGACGACCCCCTGGATCGTCCCCTTGCCCTCGGGCGCGGCCGGCGCGGCCGCCTGTCCCGTCGCCTTCGGCGCTTCAACCGCCTGCGGCGCCGCGCTGGGCGCCTCGGCCGAGGCCGCCGGCGCGACGGCCGTGGACGTCGCCGCCGTGCCGCCGGCGGGCCTCGCGGGCTCCTCGGGGCACCCGGCGCCGAGCGTCAGCGCGACGAGCGCGAGAGCGGACAGCGAGACGAGATCGCGACGATGCATGAGGACTCTCCCGTGCGTGCCCCACGGCGCGCCTCGCGAGCCTGGGTCGCGCCCCGCGGGGCCCGGTGAAGGAGAGACCGGCGGGACCGGATGGCTCCCGCGCCGTCCCGGCGGCGAGCAGCAGGTGGAACGCTGCGCGCGGATCGCCCGCGCGGCGAGGGCGTGCTTAACGAGTGTCGTCGCTCGCGTCAACCTGACGCGCCCCGGGGGATGTCCGGCTCTCCGGCGCCCGGGAGGCGCTCGAGGTGCCCTCGCGCTCGGTCGCGAGCACGGCCGCCCAGAAGCCGCGCTCGTCGCGCGCGGCGAGCGCGACGCAGAGGGCGGCGATCAGCAGCGACAGCGCGTTGAGCGGCACCTCCGGGGCGCTGCGCGCGACGAGCAGCAGCGCGAGCGCGCCGCCCAGGACCGGCAGCCGCGGCGGCGCGATGAGCGCGAGCGCGACGACCACCACCGAGAGCGCGCCGACGAACAGCTGCATCGAGAGCGGCACGACCGGAGCGGGGCGCGTGAGCAGCCGGTCGAGCGCGCGGCGGAAGAGCGCCTCGATCATCGACGCGTCGTCGGCGGCGCCCGCGAGCGCCGCGCGGGTGACGAGCAGCGACAAGGCGAGCGCCGCGAGCGAGAGCGGGCTGACGAGGCGCGGCCGCGGCGGCTCGGCGTCGCGCGGCCGCGGCGGCTCGGCGTCGCGCGGCCGCGCCTCGCGGCGCGCGCCGAGCGCGACCGTCGCCACGAGGACGGCCAGCGCGTCGAGCGCGAACGCGGCCGTCGCCACGGAGCTCGTCGCGCCGGCGAGCGCCTTCGAGCCGCGGTCGTTCGCCCAGACGGCGAGGAAGACGCCGGTGAGCCGCACGAGCGCGGAGGCGCCGACGAGCCCGAGCGCGGCCGCGACCGGCCGCATGAACGGGATGCGGAGCGCGTCCCAGGCGCTGCCGAGCGCGAGGATCGCCGCGCTCACGCCAATCAGCGCGGCGGAGAGATCGGGCACGCGCTGCGCGGTCGCGTGCAGGACGACGAGGATGACGAAGCTGCCCGCGACGATCGCGGCGATCCGCAGCGCGTACGGCGCGCGGCTCCGCACGACCGCGCCGATCAGCGCCATCGCGATCACGATCGCGCCGATCGCGAAGAGCTGCGATGCGCCGGCGCCGGCGAGCTCGATCGCGTGCGCGGCGCGCTCGATGCCCACGGCCAGGCCGACCATCGCGGGCGCGAGCATGCGGCCGAGGATCATCGCGAGCAGGGCGAGCACGGCGAGCGGCCGGATCAGCCGGAGCACGGGCAGGCCGGCGAGCGGCGGGCGCTCGGCGGCGGACGACCGGCGCTCGGCGGGCGGCGCGTCGCCGCCGTCCTCGCGACGGGGCGAGGCGGCGGCGTCCGGTGCGACGGAGGGAGGAGGGGCTTCGGGGGGAAGATCGATGTTGAGGAGCATGAAGAAGAGCGCCCGTCGCTCAGCCCTTGTCCCAGGGGCGGGGGGCGTCGAGATCGGTGAAGACCGCGGCGGTCGCCGAGGCGTCGATCAGGTCCTGCATCCGCTGACCGCCGGCCTCCTCGACGATGCGGTCGTCGTACTCATCGGCGAGCACCGACAGATCCCGGAGGGCGACAAGGATCTCGTCGGCGTCGAGCGTCTCGCCGCCGAGGAGCGTGTGAACGATGACCACACACGAGCCCTGCGCGACGTAGCCGAAGGCGCCGAAGCGGATGCGCGCGTTCAGGCGGAGCAGCTTCATCGCGAGATCCGGCGTCATCTCGACGCCGCGGGCGAGCTGCGCGACGAGGCGCACGAGCGCGCGATCCGGCGCCCAGGGCAGGACATGAAGGTACACGTACGCGGTCCCCTGGCGGACGACGTAGAACAGCGGCTCGATCCGGGTGAACGCCGGGGAATCCGCGAGCGCCGCCTCGATGCGCGCGATGGTGACTTGAACGGCCGCGTCGGAATCCTTCGACATGCCGCCGAGAATACATCGCCGCGGTCCCTGTGCAGAGACGGGACCTAACGCCGGAGCGGGAGCAGCGGTCCAGGCGGCGCCCGCATCTTCTCGTCGCCCGGGACGGGCCGCGGCGCCCTGCGCACCGGCGCCGGCTCGACCGGGGCGGCATCGGACGGCGCCTTCAGCAGGAAGGGCTGCGCGTTGCGGGTGGAGCACGCGTCGTACGGATCCCGGTGGAACTCCCAGTGCAGGTACACGTTGCCGTCGGGTGAGACGATCGCGTCCGGCGCCTTTCCGAACGGTGACGCGCGGTGCACCGAGTTGAGCGCGACCATGTCGAACGCCGTCATCCCGCTCGGCCTCGTGACCCCGAGGCGCACGATGCTGCCGCTGTCCTTGTTCAGCACGATCTCCAGGTGCGTCACCCGGTTCTGGTTGAACGCGTGCCCCGAGGGCAAGCTCTCGAGCGACGCAAGGAACTCCTCCGCGAAGATCGGGTGGAGCCGGTTGTGGATCATGTTGATGTACGTCGCGAACGGCACCCGCGCGGCGTTGAGGGACGTCTGGTTGCCAGGCTTGACCGAGGGGTCGTAGTTCTCGATCGCGGCGCGCCACTTCTTCCACTTGTCCGTCGTCTCCCACGAGCCCCGGTGCGCGCTCTTGCGGGACGCGCCGTCCGAAGCCCGTTCCGCCCTGAGCTTCTCGTTGCCCACGGCCGCCTGCACACCGGCCATGTTCAGGTTGAGGTTGGGCCCGCCGGGGAGCCCTGGAGCGCCGAGGCCGATCGAGCCGACGCGGACCGGGCTCTGGTAGGGCTGCGGCGTCGCCTTCTTTCCGGCGACGCGGCTCTTGCCGTCGCCGCCCGGGTTGGCCGGGTCGAGGGTGTAGCCTGCGCTCGGGCTGTCGACGACCTCGGGCGACGCCGGCCCGGAGCCGCCCGCGGCGCCCCTCTCCGGCGCCGGCATGCCGGGGGGCGCCTGGGCCACGCGGCCGCCGCCGCTCGCGCCCGGAACGCTCGCGGGCGGCGCCGCCCGAGCGGCCTGCGCTGCCTGCGCCGGGGACGCCGGGCTGTGATGCTCCGCGCTCTCGCTGTCGGGGTTCCTCTCGCCGGGCGCGTTCTTCTCGCTGCCGGCGCGCTCCTCGCTGTGGCCGCTGTGATCGTGGTCGCTGTCGCCGACCCTGTCCTTCGGCCCCCTCGGGCCGGTCGCGCTCCCGGGCGTCGGCGTGGGATCGTCCTGATCCTTCGAGCGGATCTGCGCCATGGTCTCCTCGGCGACCTTGTTGGCGTCGTCCGCGATCCGGTCCGCCTCGGGGTTGTCCTGCTGGTCCTTCTCGACGTGCTGGCGGACGGCGATCCGCCGATCCGCCGGCGGCAGCGGCGGCGGCGGCACCGGCTGGACCGGCACGACCTTGGCCACCTCTTCCTTGGGCGGCTCCGGCTTCGGCGGCGCGGGCGGAGGCGCCTTCGCCTGGCGCGGCGGCTCCGGCTTCGGCGGCTTCTTCTTCTCCGCCTTGGCCGGCTCGGGCTCCTGCTGCGGATCGGTCGGCGCGTCCTTGTCCGGGTCGCCGTCCGGCGAACTTTCCGGCGGCGCGAGCGGGGCGGGAGGCGGCGTCGTCGCCATGCCGTCGGTCAGCACCTCGAACGTCGTATCGCCCGGACGGAGGCCCTCCCGCACCGCGTCGACCATCCGGCGGAGCTGCGCCCGATCCTCGATGCCCTGCGCCACCTCGACCGCGCCCCCGCCGCCCGCCATGTGCGCCACGATCGCCGCGCAGATCCACAGGGCGAGCGGGATATGGGCGTCGCGCGACATGGTGCTCAGCGCCTCCGCGCTGCAGAGGCCGCACCGCGCGATGAGGCGCAGCCGGAACAGCAGCGAACGACGGTCACCGGTGGCACCTCCAGACTCCGCGAGAACGACCTGCTCGAACAGTACGTCGATGCGCCAATCGCACCCCGGAAGCGCCTCGAACCTAGCATCCGGGGATCAGCACAGCAACGGTCGGCGCGCGCCGAGGCCTCGCTTCTGCCGCGTCCGCCGCGACCGCCGCGCGCCACGTGAAGCGCGCGGCCCGCTGGGAGCAGCCCTGGGCGGCGCGCTCGATGCGGCGCGCTCGAGCCGCCGCCGGCCGTCGGCGCGGCGCCCTCACCGGCGCTGCGATCAGAGCTTGTTGATCGCGTCCCAGTGATCGGCGATCTCCTGCGCCGTCCAGACAGCGCCCTCGTCCTTGAACTTTCCGGGGCTCTGAACGACCTTGTAAATGTACATCTGCGCACCGGCGACGGCGAGGACGTTGCCCGTCCGGTCGGCGCACAGGTTGGACGCGAGGAACAGCGCCGCGGGCGCGACGTGCGCCGGCGTGAGGGTGTCGCCGGCCGACTGGAACATGGGCAGATCCTCGGTCATGCGGGTCTTGGCGATGGGCGCGACCGCATTGACGGTGATCCGCTGCTTCTGCAGCTCGATCGCGGCGGTGCGGGTGAGCCCGTAGATGCCGGCCTTGGCGGCCGCGTAGTTGGCCTGTCCGAAGTTGCCGAGCATCCCCGAGACGCTCGTGGTGTTGACGATCCGCCCTCCCTCGCCCTGCGCGACCATCTGCTTCGCGGCGGCCTGCGTGCACAGGAACGTCCCCTTCAGGTGAACGGTGATGACGGCGTCCCACATCCCCTCATCCATCTTGAGGAGCGTCTTGTCGCGGAGGATTCCCGCGTTGTTCACGAGGATGTCGACCCTGCCGAACGCGTCGACGGCGGTCTTCACGATCCTCGCCGCGCCCTCGGGGGTCGCCACGTTGTCGAAGCTCGGCGCGGCCTGCCCGCCCGCGGCCCGGATCTCCTCGGTGACCTGCGCCGCCAGTGCGTCGCTCGAGCCCGATCCGTCGCGCGCGCCGCCGAGGTCGTTGACGACGACCTTCGCGCCCTCCCGGGCGAAGAGCAGCGCTTCCTCGCGGCCGATCCCGCCGCCGGCTCCCGTGATGATCGCGACCTTTCCGTCGAGCAAGCCCATCGCAGATTCCTCCTGATCCGCGCGCCGGCGCGCCGCGCCGGGCCGTTTTCGGGCGGAGCTTCGCACAGCGGGCCGCCATCCGGGCGCAGATTCGTGCGTGCCAGCGGGCGCGCGGGCGGCGAGCGCGCGGACGCGCGGACGGCGAGCGCGCGGACGCGGCTTCTTTGCCCGATCGCGCGCGGCGATGATAACGCCGCATTCGATGCAACTGCCCAGCCGCCTTTCCACGTCGACCCTGGGAGACCTGCTCGGCGCGCTGCACCGCGAGAGGACCACCGGGCTCCTGGAGCTCTGCGAGCTCAGGACGCCGAGCGGCTCCACGGTGCCCGGTCGCCAGCACCGGATCCAGCTCTTCTCCGGCCTGGTGACGGCCGTCGAGACGCCGCTCCGGGTGCCCCGCCTCGGCGAGATCCTCGCGCGGGAGGGCTCGGCGCCCGAGCCGTCGATCCAGCGGCTCGCCGCGCTCGTCGCCGCGCATCGGGGGCGCCGGACCGGCGAGGTGCTCGTGGCCGCGGGGCTCATCCCGGAGAGCGCGGTCGCGCGCGCGCTCCAGATCCAGCTCCGCGCCCGCCTCGAGGCGCTCTTCGCCATCGAGGAGGCGACCATCTGCTTCCACACGGCGAGGCCGCTCGCCGGGTCGCTCCGGCAGACCGGCCCGCTCGCGCCGAGCGATTTCCTCCACGGCCGCCCGCGCGCGCGGGACCGTCACCGGCGCGTCGCGGGCGCCGCGCGCGGCGGGCCGTCGAGCGCGCCCCCGCGCGGCGCACCGTCGAGCGCGCCCCCGCGCGGCGCACCGTCGAGCGCGCCCCCGCGCGCCGTCCGGCTGGACGAGCCGCGCCGCCGGGCGCTCGAGGTGCTCGGCCTGCGCGAGGGCGCGACCGAGGCCGAGATCCGCCGCACCTTCCGCCGCATGGCCGCGGTGCTGCACCCCGACCGCGGCGCCGCGCAGCCCGGCGAGCGCGCCCAGCGCACCGCGCAGTTCGCCGAGCTCTCGGCCGCCTACCACCTGCTCGTCGCCTGATCGCTAGACCCTGCCCACCAGGCGCTCGACGAGGAACGACGCCACGGTGATCGGCTTCGTGCCGGGGCCGAAGCCGGCGTCGAAGCCGAGCTCGACGGCGAGGTTGTGGTCGATGCGCGGGCCGCCGAGGAGCAGGATCACCTTGTCCCGGAAGCCCTGGCGCGTCGCCAGCTCGACGAGGGCCGCCGCGTTCTCCTTGTGGCAGTTCCGCTGCGTGATCACCTGCGACACGAGGAGGGCGTCGGCGCCGAGCGCCTTGGCCTTCTCGCAGAGCTCGGCGTTCTCGACCTGCGCGCCGAGGTTGTGGGCGTCGATGCACTTGAAGCTCTCGAGGCCCTTCTCTCCGGCAAAGCCCTTGTAGTTCAGGATCGCGTCGATACCCACGGTGTGCGCGTCGCTGCCTGTGCAGGCGCCCACGACGACGATCTTGCGGCCGAGCTTCTTCGCCTGTTCCTCGATCTGATCGCGCGTGAGCGGCTGGGCGGCGAGCTCCTCCACCTCGATGTCCGAGGTGTCGACCCCGTGCTGGGAGTGGCCGTAAACGACGAAATAGGTGTGCTCCCGGCTGGCCTGCTCCATGGCCGTGACCAGCGGCTCGCGCAGGCCGTGCGCCTCGGCGAAGCGCTTCGCCACCTCGCGCGCGCGGTCGCCCGGCAGGATGCGGAGGGTGAACGACATCTGGACCATCCCGTCGCCCTCGCGATCGCCATACGCACGCAGGATGTTTCGCTGTGTCATGGAGCCCATGGTGTACATCACTCCGCGGCGGTCCGGTACTGCGCCTCGCCGCCGGCAGGCGGGACTCGCGTGTTCGCCCTGGCCACCGCGCGGGATCTCGTCCGCAGGCACAGCGGCCGATATGTCATCGGCGAGCCGAAGAGCCACCGTATTCCAGGGCTCTCCTGACGAAATCGGCGTGTTCGTCGCCTCCGGGATCGGCTCGCAGGGCGGCGCACGGTGCCGAGCGCCCTCGCGCGCCGGCGGGTCACGAAGCTCACCGCCGCGGTCGGGCACATCGCCTGCGGCCCGCTGCAACGGTTGATGCAGGCGTTGCAGCGGGCGACTCGGGGGCCGAGTCGGCTATTTCAAGGCTTGAGACGGCCGACTCGGCGGGCCAGCGGGGCAGATCAAGGCTTGAAAGCGCCGGCTGGGCGACCGAGTTGGCCATTTCAAGGCTTGAAAGCGCCGGCTGGGCGGCCGAGTTGGCCATTCCAAGCCTTGAAGCGGGCGACGGGGCGCCAGAGAGGGCGATTTCAAGGCGAGCGAGGGCTCACCGCCGCGCTGGCGGCCTGCCGCCGCGGCCGCCCGGCTAGAACGCCGAAGAGGTTAAAATTCAGCTAAATTCAACAGATTGTGGCCCCCGTCGGAGCCGCCGAGGAGCACGCTGGAAGGGCACGGCACCCAGTCAGACGAGAGACCGCAAGGGCGCGAGAGGCGCAAGGGAACAGAGATAAATCATATTCTTCTCCCCCCTTGCGCCCCTTGCGCCCCTTGCGGTCCTCTTCCCATGAGTCGATTTTAGCGGATTTTCAATGTAATCGGCGTTCTAGTGGACTACGACGAGGATCGCTCCAGCACCTCGAGGATCGGATTCAGGTAGTCCGGGTGCCGGGCGACGACCCCCGAGTACCCCTTCCCTCCCGTGCGCGTGCGCTTGACGTCGCCGAACGCGCCGCGCCCGATCGCGTCCCAGAGGGTCTCCCGCTCGACCTCGCGCAGGAGCGCGTGCGCCTTGTCGAGGACCTCGCGGGCGCGCGACTCGACGATGCCGCCCGGCTTCCACTGGATCTCGTCGCCGAGGTGCCGCGCCGCCGTGAAGATGTAACGGGCGCTCTTCAGCGAGAGATACCGGTCCATGAGCAGCGGCGTGTGGACGGCCTCGCTGAACATCCCGAGCAGCGCGATCGACTGGCCGGTCGTGATCCCGACCAGGTTGAACATCGCGTCATGGACGTGGCTGTGGAAGATGTCGCCTGTCTTGAACTTCGTGGGCGGCATCCACTTGATCGGGTGCCGATCGAAGATCTGCCGGACGAGCTGCGCCTGGGCGAGCTCGAAGAGGAGGCTGTCCTCGAGCCAGGGGTTGATCTCGAAGGCGTGGCCGAGGCCCATCAGCTCCTCACGGAGGCCCGCGCGCCGGGCGAACGCCTCGTTGATGAACTGCGACGCGAGCACCGTGTGGGCCTTCTCGACGGCGTCGGCGGTCGTGAGGTAGTTGTCCTCTCCCGTGTTGATGACGATGCCGCTCCGCGCGATGATCCTGCGGGAGAAGTACTGATCGATGAACGTCCGCTGCATGTTGATGTCGCGGAACAGGATCCCGTACATCGCGTCGTTGAGCAGCATGTCGAGCCGCTCGACCGCCGCCATCCAGGCGATCTCGCTCATGCACAGGCCGGACGAGTAGTTCGTCTGCGCGAGGTAGGTGCCTGTGTCGCGGGTCGCCTCGTCGGCGGCGCGGCGGATGATCCTGAAGTTCTCCTGGGTCGCGTACGTGCCGCCGTACCCCTCGGTGGTCGGCCCCTCCGGGACGTAGTCGAGGAGCGACTGGGCGGTCGCGCGGATCACGGCGACGATGTCGGCGCCGGCGAAGCCGGCGGCCTTGGCCTGGACGGCGTCGTCGTAGATGTTGCCGGTCGCGACGATGACGTACTTGAGCGGCGCTGTGCCGACCCGGTGCGCCGCCTTGTTGGCCTCGCGCTCGTCGCGGGCGCTGTCGATCCGGGCGATCGCCTCCCGCGTCGCCGCCTCGATCGCGCCGCGCGCCTCGGCCGCGGACGGGCCCGGGCCGAAGTCGGCCGCCTCGCTGAACGCCAGCATCTCGGCGGCCTCCTGCACCGAGGCGGCGCCCTCGCAAAGCGCCCGGCCGAGGTGGTACGCGACCCCGCGGCCGACCTGCCCCGCCTTGTGGATGCGGTCGACGAGCGCGTTGGCGAGCGGCGTCCCCTCCGCGTCGGCGCCGACCACGCCGTAGGCGCGGGCCACGGTGCGCTCGACGCCGACCGTGGTGTGGCGGTCGATGAAGCGCTGCACGTCGTCGGCGATGTCGGCGGCAAACGCGCGGCACGCCTCCACCTTTTCCTGCTCCACGGGGACAGTCGTCATGGATTTCTCCGGGGCAGGCGGTCTTAGCGCACTCTCACCGCGGCCGGTACTCCGGCGCGGGATCCGCAGCGGAGCAGCCGGCCGCGGGCGGCGCGGCGGCGGCGCGCGACCACGGCGCTGACGGCGGCGCACGGCGGCACGCGGCAGCGCGCGGCGCGCGGTCCCGCACGTGCGCGGCGCCACGTGCGCGGCGCGACGGGCGGCGCTAGACGGGGGGTCATGGGCAAGCTCATCCTGCTCTTCACGGCGGTCCCGATCCTGGAGCTCTGGCTGCTCCTGTCGATCGGCGGCGTCATCGGCTTCTGGCCGACGGTGGCGCTCGCGCTCGGAACGGCCCTCCTCGGGGTAGCGCTCGCGAAGCACGAGGGGCTCAAGGTGCTCGCTTCCTGGCGGGGCGCGACGGCCGAGGGCCGCGTCCCGGACGAGGGGCTCACCGGCGGGCTGCTCGTGCTCCTCGGCGCGGCGCTGCTCGTCACGCCGGGGGTGCTGACCGATGTGGCCGGGCTCCTGCTCCTGGTCCCGCCCGTGCGCCGCCGGCTCGCCGCGGCCGTGCGCGAGCGGTTCGAGCGGCGGGTGGCCGCGGCGAGCGCCGCGGCCGCGGCGAGCGCCGCCGGCCTCGGCGGGGACGGCCCGGGCAACGGGGCGTTCTTCACCATGAGGGTCATCGACTTCGGCGGCGGACCGTTCGGCGGGCGCACCGCGCAGCGCCCCGGCGCGTCCCGCGAGCGACCGGCGTGGCCGGCGTCAGGCCCGGTCATCGACGTCGAGGCGGAGGTGACCGAGGACGACGAGCGCGGCGGGCCAGCGCAGCAGCCGCGACGACTGCCCCGCTGACATCCCGGTGACATCTGTGTTTCGGCGAGCCCATGCGCGCTCGCCCGCGCCCCTCCCGGCACCCACGACTCCCGCGCTCGACGCCTGAACACCCGCGTGAGGGGCCGGTGAAACACGCGAGCAACAACGCGAGCAACAACGCAAGATGATGATTCACGCGCGGGCTGCATGAATGAAACGATAAAGAAACACAGGATATTGTAGGCTCCTGAACGTCGTCGGCGCGGTCCGACATCCCAGGAGAGACGAGATGAAGATCTGAACTCGCACAACGTGACGCGACAACGCACAAGCAACCAACGCAGCAACCCCTATGCTAGATCCAACTCGACACGCGATCCCATCGAACGAACCGCGCCGCTCGGAGTGCGGCACGAAGAACGGCGCTGGTACGACGTCCAGCCCTGAACAGCAGCGCCGCGCTCGCCTGGGCGCGCCTCGCGCGGCGATGAGCCAGCGATCGCACGGCGCGCCCTCGCGGAGGGTGCCGCGATGAGGCTCATGCGAACCATGGCCGGCTGGCTGCTCGGGCACATCGATCCAAGGGAGCCGCTCGGCAGCTCGCTCATCAACGCCATCTCCCGGCTCCCCATCCACCTCGCCGCAGACGCCGTGTGCCTCCGAAGGAACGCGGACTCTGGCGCGCTCGAGGTGCTCTTGACCCGGCGAGGAGCGTCGGAGTCGGGCCCAGGACAGTGGTGCTGCCCCGGGAGCGTCCTGTCGCCGGGCGAGCAGCCCGAGCAGGTCCTCCATCGGGTCGGGATGACGATCTCCGATTTCACGTTCGTCGGCGACTACTTCTCGGCCGCCGCGCGCGGCTGGATGCTCTCCCGGGTCCACCAGGCGAAGCTCGCCGAGGTCCCGGCCACCGGCGCCTGGTGGCCCGTCGAGCAGCTGCCGAACAACATGGTGCCCAAGCATCGGGAGCAGGTCATCCCGATGGCGATCAAGGCCTTCCACGCCCAGCACGCGAAGCTCGCGCAGAAGGTCGCCCCCGCACCGCTCACGTGAGCCGCGCGCCGCGGGGCGCTCGCCGGCACCGGCGATGTAGAGCCCGCACACACCGGTGAAGGAACCGTGGGGGGTCCGCGCCGACCGTCCGCTCCGGACGCGCGCAGCCGGCCGCTGGGGTTCGCGCGCCGCCTGGGCTATTCTGCGGGGTACGGCTGCGGATCCCGGCGGCGGCGCTCTCCGCGGGTGATTCCGCAGGAACATGGAATCCATGACGGTCGACAAGACAGCTCTCATCGTGGGAGGAACGGGCCTGGTCGGCGGCCACTGCCTGCGCCTCCTCGTGCAGCAACCCGCGTACGCGCGGGTCGTCGCCCTGCTACGCCGCCCGGCCCCGATCGAGGATCCGCGGCTCTCCCAGCGCATCGTCGACTTCGAGCAGCTGGACGGCGCGGACTTCGCCGGCGTGACCGACGTGTTCTGTGCGCTCGGGACGACGATCGCCAAGGCCGGCTCCGAAGAGGCCTTCCACCAGATCGACTATCGTTACCCGATCACCGTCGCCAGGCTCGCCGAGAAGGCGGGGGTGAAGCAGCTCATCCTTGTCTCCTCGGTGGGCGCCGATCCGCGCTCGACGAGCTTCTACCTGCGCGTGAAGGGCGAGCTCGAGCAGGAGCTCTCGGCCGCGAGCTTCGCGTCGGTCCACGTCCTGCGCCCGAGCCTGCTCCTCGGAGAGCGGGGCGAGGTCAGGAGGGGCGAGGCCATCGGCGTCGCGGCGGCGCAGACGCTCCGGTTCACGATGAAGGGCGGCCTCCGCAGGTACCGCCCGATCGACGCGAGGACCGTCGCCGGCGCGATGGTCGCGGCCGCGCTCCAGGGGAGCCCCGGCCGCCACGTCTATCACTTCGACGACATGGAGACGCTCGCCAAGGGCATCGGCGTCGTCCAGGCCTGATCGGCCGGCCCGCACGGCGCCCCCCGCGCCGCCATGGCGCCGCCACCGCCGGCGCGACGCAAGCGCGCGGAAGTGCTAGGGCTCGCGGCGGGCACGGCGCTCGCTCGACGCTGCCGCCATGGTCTTCGCCGAGCCCCCCTTGCCGACCGTGACCGAGCGCCTCGCCTCCTCCCTGCTGCGCCCCCCGGAAGACCCGCCCCCGTCGATCGACGCCGTGCTCGCGGATCGGTTCGGCATCGCGGCGTTCCGGCCGTGGCAGCGCGAGGCGATCGACGCCCTGCTCGGGGGCGCGGGACGCGTCCTCGTCGTCGCGCCGACCGGCGGCGGCAAGTCGCTCTGCTATCAGCTCCCAGCCGTCGCCCTGCCCGGCACGACGCTCGTCCTGAGCCCGCTCATCTCCCTGATGGAAGATCAGGTGCGCGCGCTCGATGCGCGGGGCATCCCCGCGACGTTCATCGCCTCCAGCCTCTCGCGCGAGGAGAGCGGCCGGCGCCTCGGCGCCCTCCGCCGCGGCGAGTACAAGCTCGTCTACGCCGCGCCCGAGCGCCTCGCCCTCGACAGCTTCCTCGATGCGCTCGCCGCGAGCCGGCTCTCGCTCGTCGCCGTCGACGAGGCGCACTGCATCGTCCAGTGGGGGCACGACTTCCGGCCCGACTACCTGCGCATCGGCGCCGCGATCGCGCGGCTCCGCCCGCCCCGGGTCCTCGCCTGCACCGCGACCGCGACCCCCGACGCGCGCGACGAGATCATCCGGCGGCTCGGCTGGCCGCTGCGCCCGTCCGACGGCGACGACGGCGGCGCCGCGGGCGGGCACGGGCCCGAAGGGCCGCCGCCCACGGTCATCCTGCGCGGCTTCGCCCGGCCCAACCTCCACCTGCAGGTCTCCGCGGTGGACGGCCCGCGCGAGGCCGGTCTCCGCACGGCGCGCGCGCTCCTGGACGCCCTCGGCGACCCCGGGCGGCCCCGCGGCGCGGGCATCGTCTACGCCGCCACCCGCAAGGGGGCGGAGCGCCTCGCCGAGACGCTCCGCGACGCCGGCTGGGACGCCGAGGCCTACCACGCCGGCCTCGCCCCCGAGTCGCGCGCGCGCCTCTCGGCCGGGTTCGCCGATCGCAGCCTCTCCGTTGTCGTGGCCACGAACGCCTTCGGCATGGGCATCGACCGCCCCGACGTGCGCCTCGTCGTGCACGCCCAGCCGCCGTCGTCGATCGAGGCCTATTACCAGGAGGTCGGCCGCGCCGGCCGCGACGGCGACCCGGCCCGCGGCCTGCTCCTGTTCGCGCCCGCGGACATCGCGCTGCGCCGCCGGCTCTGCCAGCTCGGCGACGGCGGCGCCGAGGCGAACGCCGACGACGCCGCGCGCGCGTGGGGGCTCTTCCGCGAGCTGCTCCGCTACGTCGACGCCGCGACGTGCCGGCACGACTTCATCCTCCGCTACTTCGGCGACGAGGCCGAGTCGCTCGGCGGCTGCGGCCACTGCGACGTCTGCCTCGAGGTCGACGCCCTCGAGGCGAGCGACCCGGCGGCGCTCGCCCGCGACAACGACCTCGTCCGCCGCGCGCTCGCCGGCGTCGCGCGGGTGAAGGGCGGCGCCGGGATGCAGGCGATCGCGTCGATGCTCATCGGCGAATCGAACGAGCGCGTCCGCCGCATGGGGCTCGATCGGCTCTCCACCTTCGGCGTCCTCGAGGGGAAGCGACTCGACGAGGCCATGTCGATCCTGCGCGTGCTGCTCGCCAACGCCTGGATCGACCTCACGACCGGCGAGTTCCCCGTCCCCCTGATCACGTCGGCGGGCTGGCGCGTGATGCGCGGGGAGGTGCCCACCCGGGTGCGGCTGCCGCCCCCCGCCGCGCGCCGCAGGCCGCTGCGCCGCGCGGCGCCGGGCCCCTCGCCCGCCGCGCGCCGCGCGACGGCCGCGCTCTCCGCGCCGGCGCGCACGCCGCCGGCCGCGCTCTCCGCGCCGGCGCGCACGCCGCCGGCCGCGCAGGCGTTCCGCTCCGCGGCAGCCCACGGCGATGCGGCGCCCCTCGAGCCGACCGCTCGCGGAGCCTCCCCGCCCGCGCAGGAGGCGCCCGGGGCCGAGCTGGAGGAGCAGGATGTCCCGCTGTTCGAGGCGCTCCGCGCCCACCGGGCCACGCTCGCCAAGGAGAAGTCGCTGCCCGCCTACATCATCGCGCACGACCGGACGCTCCGCGAGATCGCCCGGATCCGGCCCGTGTCGCTCGACGACCTCGCGCTCGCGCGCGGCATGGGGCAGGCGAAGATCACGAGCTACGGCGAGGGCATCCTCCGCGTGGTGCGGGAGTTCTCGGGCCCCTGATCGCCCGAGGCGAGCCCGGGCGCGGCAGGTCGCTGGAGCGGCCGGCAGACGGGCGCCCGGGAGACGTGGAGGCGGGGAGAGCGCTCGAGTCGACTCACCCCGTCTCCACGCCTCCCGGCGCGATCGTGCGCGCTCTTCACGCGTGACCCGCGACGCGGAGCTCCGCGATGAGCTGGCCATCCAGGCTGACGAAGGTCGTGAGCCGGCCCTCGACGTTGATGAACACGTCGAGCATCACACCGGCGCCGAGATCCACGACGTGGAGGTCGTCCTTGAGGACCACCGCCGAGGCCTCGCCTCCCCTCGGCGGGCGCCTGGAATCCCTCGCCATGGCCTTCTTCGAGCTCATACCTCGCCTCCACCCGCCCGCCCGTCCGCGCCGGGCGCCCCCGGAGCCGCCCCGGCGCGCCGCGCGGTCGACCCGGGCGCGACCCGGCGCACGAGACGCCTTGGTTGCCGGCGGACACGACAAGCGCGTTCCATGCCGTGCTCGCACGGCCGAAGTGATCCTTCCCTTCACGCAGCCCCCTTTCTCTCCGCTCCTCGCCGGACCGGCGGTGTCTCCATTTCATCGGATCGGTCGGCGGGAAGGTAAGAAGTTCAGAGGACAATCGGACTTTTCTTCCCGGCTTCCCATCCTCGCGCTCGAACCGGGCAACCACGGTCGGACCGGGCAACCACGGTCGGACCGGGCAACCACGGTCAGGCCGGGCAACCACGGTGGATCAGCTCACGCGCGCCCAGGACGCAAGCGACGCCGCGGCCCCCACGGAGACCCTGCCCGAGGCGAGCACCGGGCCGAGCGCCGGCTGCTCCAGGAGCATCGCCTCGACCCGCAGCAGCGCCGGCAGGTAGACGACCTCCCGCGCCAGGCCGCCCCCCCGGTGGACGCGCGCCGCGATGCGCAGGGCGTCGGCGGTGGAGCACGCGCCGCGCGCCTCGAGTAGCCGCGCCGTCTCGACGAAGCCGGCGCCGCGCTCGACGCTCCGGGCGGCGAGGTGGCGCAGCCCGAGCTCGATCCGGCGGGCGCCGACCAGGTATCCCTCGGCGCGCTCGCGCGCGAGCGCCCAGCCCTCCTGATCGTCGCCGCCGTTCGCCGTCCCGATCGCGAAGATCCCGAGCGGGAGCGCCGCGGCGCGCACGCTGGGCGCCGCGTGCCCCTCGATCTCGTGGAGCACGGTGCGCTCCACGTCGTCGCGCGTGAGCATGCGCCCCCGCGCGATCTGGATCACCCCGTCGCCCGTCGCGGCGAGCGGCGCGATGTCAACGATCACGACCCGGAGAGGCAGGCGCCGCTCCCCGATCTCGCGCCGCATCCGCGACACGAGCGACCGGGGCGAGCGCGCATCGTCGCTCCGCACCCGATCCTTGTCGCCCGCCGCCGCGCCCGCCTCCTGCTCGACCCAGGTCGCGGCGAGCGCGTCCGCCTGCTCGTCGAACGCGTCGCGCGCCACGTAACGGCGGCGCGCGGCGGCCCAGCACCCCGCCCCGCCCGCGGCCTCGCAGATCGCGGCCTCGGCGGCGAGCTCGACGGCGCGGCCAGCGTAGACCACGCCGAGCTCCCCCTGCCCAGCGAGCCGCTCGGCCGCCGTGTCCATCGCCTTCCGCAGATCGCTGTGGTCCTGCGCGGGCGCGTAGGTGAACCGCGGGAGCTCCCCGCCGCCCCTCCCCCACACGGCGGCGAGCCGCGCGAGCTCCTCGACGAGGTTCACCGGCGTGCTCGATCCGACCACGCGGATCCGCCGCGCGGCGGCGCCGAGGAGCCGATCCGCGTCCGGAACCCAGGCCGGCGGCCCCGCCGAGCTAGCCCGAGGACGCCGCGCCACGACCCTCCGCTCCTCTCGCGCTCACCCCCACCCGGCTCACCCCCGCCCCGCTCGCCCTCGTCCCGCTCGCCTCGCGAACGCGCCGCGCGCCCCGTGCCGCGCGCCTCAGAGCAGGTTCGCCGCGAGCTCCGCGAGCTCGCTGCGCTCGCCCTTGGCGAGCACCACGTGCCCCGCGATGCGCTCGCGCCGGAACCGCTCCGCCACAACGAGGAGGCCGTTCGACGCATGATCCACGTAGGGGTTGTCGATCTGCTGGGGATCGCCCGTCAGCACGATCTTTGTCCCCTCGCCGCACCGCGTGATGATCGTCTTCACCTCGTGCGGGGTGAGGTTCTGGGCCTCGTCCACGATGAGGTACTGGTGCGGCAGGCTGCGCCCGCGGATGTAGGTCAGCGGCTCGACCTGGATCCGCCCGCTCTCCAGGAGCTCCACGAAGCCGCGCGCGTCGCGCCCAGGCTTCGCGCCGCCGTTCGAGAACAGGAACTCGAGGTTGTCGAAGATCGGCTGCATCCACGGGTTCAGCTTCTCGTCCACGTCGCCCGGAAGGAAGCCCAGATCGCGCCCGAGCGGCATGATCGGCCGGCTCACCAGCAGCCGGGTGTAGGCGTTGTCCTCCGTCGTCCGCTTGAGCGCCGCCGCGAGCGCCAGGAGCGTCTTGCCCGTCCCCGCCTTGCCGATGAGCGTGATCAGCCGCACCGAATCGTCGAGCAGGAGGTCGAGCGCGAAGGCCTGCTCCTTGTTGCGCGGCCGGACCCCCATCACCCCCTCCCGCCCGACGCGGAGCGCGACGATCTGCCCGCGCGCCGCGTCGAAGCGGCCGAGCGCCGTGTGGCTCGGCGCGCCGGCGTCGCGGAGGAGCACCGCTGAATTCGGCAACAGATCCGCCAGGTTGGCGCCGGTGAGGACGCCGCTCTGGAAGAAGGCGTCGACCTCGGCGCCGGGCACCTCGAGCTCGACGACCGCCTGCCCGACGGCCGGGTCGTGCACCCGCTCGTTCTCGTACGTCTCCGCCGGGATCCCGAGCGCGTCGGCGCGGATCCGGAGGTTCGTGTCCATGGTCACGAAGATGGTCGGCCGATCCTTGTGCCGGTCGCGGATGTCGATCGCCGTCTGCAGGATGGCGCTGTCCTGCGAGCCCGACTCCAGCCCCACGAGCAGCTCAGGCCGCCGCTCCGGGATCGCGATGCGCAGCGTGCCGCCGTTCTCCAGGAGCACGCCGGTCGCGAGCGTGCCGGCGCCGCGGACCTCGTCGAGCAGCCGGGCGATGGTCCTCGCGTTGCGCCCGCGCTCCGAGCCCTCCCGCTTGAACTGGTCGATCTCCTCGATCGCGTAGATCGGGATGATGACGTCGTTGTCTTCGAACTTGAAGATCGCGTGGGGATCGTGGAGCACGATGTTCGCGTCGAGAACGTAGTTCTTCTTCATGGGGGGAGCGCGACGGCGTAGCCGCCTGCGGCGACGGGCGCAAGGGAGTGTTGAGTCGCCCGCCCGAGGATGCCGTCACCCGCTGATCGGCAGCAGCCCGGACATCGGGAGAGATACCGAGCTTCGACTCGGCCGGATCTGGAACATCGCCCACGCCGTCCACGCCTTGTTCCAGGCGGCCCGCCGCGATCACAGATCGATCCGGTAGTCCTTGATCTTGTAGAGCAGCGCCCGGTGGCTGATCTCCAGCACCTCGGCCGCCTTGGTCCGGTTGCCCTTCGTCTTCTGGAGCGCGCGCCGGATGAGGATCTCCTCGATGACGCGCGACGTCTTCTTGATCGACAGCTCGCCGCTCGTCAGCTGCATCTGGATCGGGTCGCGCGCCTCGCGGATCCGCTCGGGCAGGTCGGCCTCGCCGATGCGCTCGCCCTCGCAGAGCACCATGGCGCGCTCGACGGTGTTCTCCAGCTCCCGGACGTTGCCCGGCCACCGGTACTCCAGGAGCAGCCGGCGCGCCTCGGGCTCGAAGCCGCGGATGTTGATGCCGAACCGCGCGTTGTTCCTCGCGAGGAAGTGATCCATCAGGATCGGGATGTCCTCCCGCCGCTCCCGGAGCGGCGGGATCGCGATCGGGAGCACGTTGATCCGGTAGAAGAGGTCCTCGCGGAACCGGCCGGCCTGCGTCTCGGCCAGCAGATCGCGGTGCGTCGCGGCGAGGATGCGGACGTCGACCTTGAGGTCCTTGTTGTCGCCCAGGCGGCGGATCGTCTCCTCCTGGAGCACCCGGAGCAGCTTCACCTGCAGCGGCAGCGGCAGCTCGCCGATCTCGTCGAGCAGCAGCGTGCCGTGGTTCGCCTGCTCGAACAGCCCCGCCCTGTCGTTCACCGCGTCGGTGAACGCGCCCCGCTTGTACCCGAAGAGCTCGCTCTCCAGGAGGTTCTCCGGGATGGCGCCGCAGTTGACCGCGACGAACGGCCCGCCCCGGCGGCCCGACCTCCTGTGGATCGCCCGGGCCACGAGCTCCTTGCCGACGCCGCTCTCGCCCGTGATGAGCGCCGTGGTCTTGTAGTCGGCGACCTTCGCGATCGTCTTGAAGATCACCTGCATCGGCGGGCTCTTCGCGAGGATCTCCTCGAAGAGGTTCTCCCGCCGGATCTCCTGGCGCAGGGCGCGGTTCTCGCGGCGCAGCGACTCCCGCTCCTCCGCCTTGCGGAGCGTGAGCAGCATCTCCTCCGCCTTGAACGGCTTCTGGATGTAATCGTAGGCGCCCGCCTTCATCGCCTCGATGGCCATGTCGATGTTGCCGTAGGCGCTCATCACGATGACCGTGGCATCGCTCCCCTTCGCCTTGAGCGTCGCCAGGAGATCGAGGCCGCCCATCCTGGGCATCCGGACGTCGGTGAGGATGACGTCAGGCCCGAACGTCTCGACCATCGCGAGCGCTTCCTCACCGCTCGAGACCGCCTCGACCTCATAGCCGTCCCGCTTGAGGAACGTGCGCACCACGAGTCGCAGGTTTTCTTCGTCGTCGACGACTAGGACACGGCGCATAGACCCTGAAAACTTTTCCTACACCGGCGCGAACCACTCCGCAACGAGTTGCATCTCGCCGCATGCCGCGGTGCGGCCATCCGCCGGGAAGGCGGCCTCGGTGGGCCTCGGTTGGCCTCGGTTGCCAGGGCGCGTCGCGCCGCGCGGCGGGCGGGCTCTGCGAAGGAGGCCGCGCACCGCGCGAAGGCCGCTGCGCGACGCGGATCGCGCCTGCGCGGCGGCCGTGCTGCGCGGCGCGCGCCCGCGGTGGTATGCGTTGACGCAGGTCGCGCAGGCTGCTTTAGCGGCGCGACGCGCACCGGGAGCGAGCAGGGCCGCGCGCGGCCCGACACGACACGCCGGAGCGGCCTTCGCGGGCAGGACCGCGTCCCTTAATTCATACGATCGCGTGAGGAGCCAGGGCATGAGCATGAAGGATCGTCTGGTCGACCAAGCAAAGAAGCTCGCCTCGTCGGGCAGGGTCGTCCGTGTCGTCAGCAACGATCGCGTGATGCGGCTCGCCACGGGGGTCATGGATGCGAAGAACCGCCTGCGCGCCGCCCGGGAGCTGGCCGCGGAGGCGTGGGACATCCTGCTGAACGGGCACGCGCTCCCGAACCTCGATCCGGCGCTCGACGACGAGGCCGGCGTCCACGTGGCGGCGCCGGCCCGCGCGGCGTCGCCGCGGCCCGCCGCGCCCGCCTCGAGCGGCGCGGGGCTGTCGGCCGTGGAGACGACGGCGAGCGCCGCGCCCGAGCGGGCCGCCGCCCGCCCGCACGTGAACGGCGCCTCCGCGAACGGCGCGGGCACCTACGTGGCGGCGGCGGCCGAGCAGCAGCTCGCGACCCAGATGGCGTCGCGGACGTCGCTGTCGCGGATCGGCGGGCGCGACGTGTTCGAGAAGGCGTACAAGTTCATGACCGCGGACAACGCCCGCGCCATGGGCGTCTACCCCTTCTTCCGCCCGCTCGACTTCAACAACGGCCCCGAGGCGCAGCTCGAGGGGCGGACCGTGACGATGCTCGGCTCGAACAACTACCTCGGGCTGACGACCCACCCGAAGGTGCGAGAGGCCGCGCGGAACGCCATCGACAAGTACGGCACGAGCATGACCGGCTCGCGGCTCGTGAACGGGTCGATGCGCCTCCACAACGAGCTCGAGGAGAAGCTCGCCGCCTACCACGGCAAGGAGGCCGGGCTCGTGTTCACGACGGGCTATCAGGTGAACATCGCGACGATCTCGGCGCTCCTCAGCAACAAGCGGAGCGTCGCGATGATCGACAAGGACGATCACGCGTCGATCTACGACGGCGTGCGGCTCGCGCAGGCGTCCGGCGCCCGGATGGTGCGCTACAAGCACAGCGACCCCGCGTCGCTCGACAGCGCGCTCTCCGAGATCGCCGACACCGAGGGCGCGCTCGTGATCACCGACGGCGTCTTCAGCGCGCAGGGCGAGATCGCGAGCCTGCCCGGGATCGTCGAGGTGGTGAAGAAGCACAAGGCGCGGCTCCTCGTCGACGACGCGCACGCCCTCGGCGTCATCGGCCCGGGCGGCCGCGGCACCGCCGCGCACTTCGGCCTCGACAAGGAGGTCGACCTCATCGGCGGCACCTTCTCGAAGTCGCTCGCCTCGATCGGCGGCTGGCTCGTCGGTGAGCGCAAAGTGCTCGATTATATTCAGCATTTCGCCTACAGTTTCCTGTTCGCGGCGAGCGCGGCGCCGCCCTGCGTCGCCGCCGCCATGGCCGCGCTCGACGTCATGCAGGAGGAGCCGTGGCGCCAGGAGAAGCTCCGCGAGAACTTCACCTACATGCGCACGGAGCTCCAGAAGCTCGGCTTCGAGCTCGGCAAGACCGAGACGGCCGTGATCCCCATCTACATCCGCGACGACCTCAAGACCGTCATGATGTGGAAGTCGCTCCTCGACGACTACGCGCTCTACGTGAACCCGTTCATCACGCCGGGCGTCCCGCCCAAGCAGCAGGTGCTCCGCACGAGCTACATGGCGACCCACGAGCGCAAGCACCTCGATCGCGCGCTCGAGGCGTTCGAGAAGGTCGGGAAGAAGTTCGGCGTGATCTGAGCCGGAGGCCGCGCCGTCGGGCGCGCCGGCCGCCGGCGGCTTCCGGGACCGGTTCTACCGCGACCACCTCCGGTGAGCGGCGCCGCCCGCTTCGGCATTTTCGCCGGACCACGGCCGTGGTGACATGAGCGATCATGGATCTTCGACCGTTCATGCAAGGGGTCGCGGCGGCGCTGGGGCCCGCGATCCGCTCCTTCTTCCTGACCGCCGCGGCGATGTCGCTCCTGGCCGTCGTCCTCGCCGCGTCCTCGTACGCCATCGCGGCCGACGGCTCGGCGCTGCGCGGGACGCTCGCGGCCGTCGCGGCGCTCGTGGCGTGCGCCGTGCTCGGCTTCACGCTGTCGTGGAAGCGGGCGCTCGGCGCCGGCATCCTGCAGGTCGTGCGGTCGAAGCGGCTCGGAGGGATGCTCGTGACCGCGGTGTTCGACCGGCTGCTCGGCGTCTCCGAGCAGGCCGAGGCGGGCGCGCGCGGCGGGCGCATGGCGCAGGCGGTGGAGGGCGTGCCGATCAACGAGGCGGCGAAGCGGCTGCGGCTCGCGGTGATCCACCGGGTGCAGGCCGCGCCGCAAGGGGGCGGCGTGCGGGGGTTCCTGCGGCGCCAGATCGAGGCGCGGCTGCTCGGAACCATCGAGACGCTGACGCTGGCGCGCTTCCGGAACGAGGCCAACCAGAAGGGGGGTATCGACCTGCTCAAGGCGCGGGACGAGCTCGCTCAGGGGGTGGACGACCTCGTCACGGACGAGATCGAAGGGACGCTGCTTGTCACGACGCTGCTCCTCGTCGGCGCCGCCGCCATCGCGTCGCTCGGGGCGGCCGCTGGCATCCAGTACATTCCGCTCTGAGCCGGGACATCCCCCCTCCGGGCTAGATGGCCGGCAAGCGCGCTGCCTCGGCCGCGGGTCGCGGCGAGCGCGCCGCCTCGGATCGCAGGCGCGGCGTCGATCTCTCACGGCCATGCACATCGGCTTTGCCTAAGTGCTCACGACTACGTTACTGTCATCCCGCTGCCGTTACTTTCCGTGTTGCTCTCACGTTTCATGTGGCTTTCATGTCATGTTGCGCAGAGGTCATGTTGCGCAGAGGAGGCAGTTCGATGATGGAGAACGGTATGGGAAAATGTGGCTCGGCCCTCGCTTGCGTCGTGGGGTTGCTCGCGTCGCCGGCCGCCTGGGCTCAGGATCCCGCGCCCCCCCCGGCTGATCCGGGCGCAGCGGCGGCCCCGCCGGAGACCACCGCGCCGGCGCCCCCGGTAGAGCCGACAGCGACGGCGGGCGACGCGGCGACAGCAGGCCAAGCGGCGCCCGTCACGCCGGCGCCCGTCACGCCGGCGCCGGGCACCACCGAGCCGGTCGGAGAGCCCGCGGCGGAGCCGAGCCAGATCCCGAGCTGGTTCCGGTTCGATGCAGACAACGTCGGTCTCCAGGTCTGGGCCGGCGCCTCGCACCAGCTCGGCCCCATCAGCCTCTCGAGCGACATCTATGTCACCACGCTGGGAACGGCGGAGTTCGACATCGGCCCCGCCTTCACGATGGGTCCGGTCACCATCAACCCGATGGTGGGCATCGCGTTCAACTTCATGACGCAACAGCCGGCGGCGCTTGTCGCTCCGCAGCTGTTCACCTACATCGACGCGAAGCCGGTTTACTTCGAGTCGTGGATCCTGGGGTCGTTCTCCAGCATGTTCGACGAGAGCGTCCAGAACTACCTCTACTCGCGCGACTTCCTCCTCTTCTATCCGACCGACGACTTCGGCATCGGCCCGCACCTCGAGCTCTCGATCGACCTCAACGAGGTCGTGATCGCCACGGACGACCCGACCACGCTCGGGGTGGACGAGGGGGCCGTCGACAACACAGGTCTCGCCAGCCTGCAGCTCGGCGGCGTGATCGGGCTGAACTACGGCACGGGGAACAAGCTGCTCCTCTACCTCGGCTACGAGACGCAGAAGGAGAGCCAGGTCGTGGGCGGCGACAAGCTCGCCGGCCGGTTCACGTTCATCCGCAACTTCTGAGGCGCGCCGCGCCGAGCCGCCGGCCGGAGCGAGGGGCGCACACGGCCTGTCCCCTCGGGGTCGGGCTTCCCATCGGCCTGGCGCGCTGGTACCGGAGCGCCATGGCCCAACGGATCTCGTTCATCACGACCGCGCTGTGCGCGCTGCTCGGACTCGGGTGCCAGGCCCAGGACCGCGTCCCGCCGGCCTCGCCAGACCCGGGCGCCTCCGCATGCCAGCCCGCCGACTGCGGCTCGCTCGCGACGATCGCCCGCATCTGCGACGACGGCTCCACGGGCGCATCGCAGTGCATGCGCGCCGAGGGCGGAGCGTGCCGCTGGGAGCACGTCTGTCCCGGCGAGAGGTCGCCCGCCGGCCCGGCGCCGACCCGGCCTGTCCCCCAGCCGACCCAGCCGCCCGGGCAGGAGCCGCCCGCGGAGCCGCCGCGCCCGAACCAGCCGGCCGCGCAGCAGCCGGGCGCGGGCTTCGCCGACGCCAATGCCGCGTTCGCACAGCGGCTCTACGGCAAGCTCGCCGCCACGACAGGCAAGCTCTTCTTCTCGCCGGCGAGCGTCTCGACCGCGCTGGCCATGACCTACGCCGGCGCCCGGGGCGAGACGGCGGCCCAGATGGCGAAGGCGCTCGAGTTCACCCTCCCGCCCGAGGCGCTGCACCCCGCGTTCGGCGGGCTCGTCAAGGAGCTGACGCAGGCGGCCGGCCCCAAGGCGCCCGAGCTCCGGATCGCCAACCGGCTGTGGGGCCAGGCCGGGCTGCCGCTCGATCCGGCGTTCCAGAGCACCACCCAGCAGCACTACGGCGCGGGGATCGAGCTCGTCGACTTCAAGGGCGGGAGCGAGCCGGCGCGCGGGCGCATCAATCGATGGGTCGAGCAGCAGACGAACGCGAAGATCAAGGACCTGATGCCGGCGGGCAGCATCACGCCGCTCACGCGGCTCGTCCTCACGAACGCCATCTACTTCAAGGGGAAATGGGCGACGCCCTTCGACAAGCAGGCGACTAAGAACGAGCCGTTCACGGTGAAGCCCGGCACCGCGCCGGCGGTGCCGATGATGCGCAAGACCCTCCAGGCGCGCTTCGGGCAGGCCGCCGATGCGTCGGTGCTGGAGCTCGCCTACGAGGCGCAGAACCCCGACCGACCGCTGGCCATGGTCGTCATCCTGCCCGCGCAGGTGGACGGGCTGCCCAGGGTGGAGCAGCGCCTGTCGGCCGGGCAGCTCAAGGGATACGTGGAGGCGCTCCGGCCGACGCGGGTCGACGTGGCGCTCCCGCGCTTCAAGATGACCGCGGAGTTCGAGCTCTCGAAGACCCTGGCGGAGCTGGGAATGCCGCTCGCGTTCGACGACGCGAAGGCCGATTTCTCGGGGATCACGAGGGCGGAGCCGCTCTTCATCTCCCAGGTCCGCCACAAGGCGTTCGTGGAGGTCAACGAGGAAGGGACCGAGGCCGCCGCGGCGACAGGCGTCGCCATGGCGACGCGGTCGGCCCCGGCGCCGTCTCCGGTGTTCCGCGCGGATCACCCGTTCGCGTTCCTGATCCGCGACGTGACGACAGGCGCGGTGCTGTTCATGGGTCGCGTGACCGATCCGCGATGACCCGGCCGTCCTGAGCCGTTTTGCCGGGGCCTTCACCGGCTCCGCCAACCCTCGATGTGAAGGAGCGAGCGATGAAGAACGAAGACGCGGCGAAGGTGCTGCATGCCGTCCGTGACCTGGCCCCCTCGATCGCCGCGCGGAGCGCGGAGATCGAGGAGGCGCGGCGCCTCCCGGCGGACCTGCTCGAGCAGCTCAAGGCAGCGGGATGCTTCCGGATGTTCCTGCCGAGGAGCCACGGCGGCCACGAGGTCGATCTGCGCGCGGGGATGGACGTCCTGGAGACGCTCGCCCGGGCGGACGGGGCCACCGGCTGGACGGTGATGATCGGCTCGGAGAGCCCGCACCTCTTCGCGCTCCTGCCGCGCGAGCGCTTCGACGCTGTCTACTCCGCCGGGCCGGACGTGATCATCGGCGGCGGCTTCAACGCGCAGGGCGAGGCCCACGCGACGGAGGGCGGCTACCGCGTCACCGGGCGCTGGAGCTTCGCGAGCGGCTGCGAGCACGCCAGCTGGCTGTTCGGGAACTGCGTGATCCTGGACGGCGGTCGCCCGCGGATGGGCCCGGCGAGCGAGATGAGCGAGATCCCGGAGATGCGCGGGATGCTGTTCCCCGCGAGCGAGGTGCGCATCATCGACACCTGGTCCGTGCTCGGCCTGCGCGGCACGGGCAGCCACGACATCGTGACGGAGGGGGCGTTCTGTCCCGCGGCGCACAGCTTCGATATCTTCCAGGGCCAGTCGTCGGTGGCCGCCCCTGGGTTCGTCGCGCCGGTTCTGCACTTCGTGCTCCACATGGGGGCCGTGGCGGTGGGCATCGCCCAGGGGGCGCTCGACGACGTCGTGACGCTCGCGAGCTCGGGCAAGAAGCGGCTGTATGCGCGCGCGCAGCTCGCGGACTCCCCGGTGTTCCAGGTCCACCTCGGCCGCGCCGAGACGAGCGTGCGCGCCGCCCGCGCCCTGCTGCGCGACACGGGGGACGAGCTGTGGGCCGCGTGCGTGAACAACCCCGGCGCCGCGCTGGCGATGGCGCCGCGGATCTCGGGCACCCTGGCCTGGGTGACGGAGGTGGCGGCCCGGGCCGTGGACGCCTGCTATCAAGCCGGCGGGGGCGGCGTCGCCCGGAACGCCTCGTCCGTGCAACGGCGGTTCCGGGACATCCATACCCTCTCTCAGCACGCCGCCGCCGCGGAGGGGTGGCTCGGTCAGGCCGGCGCCGCGCTCCTCGGCCAGCCGACCGGCTTCTGGACCTGAGACGCCGCGACCCGGAACGCCGCGCCCGCCGCCGCGTCGCGACCGGGTCACGCCGCGCCCCCGCCGCGGTATAGGTGGTCGCGCCTTGCGCTCCGCTCCGCTCGCCCCGCTGGTCCTCGCCGCCCTGTCGTTCCTCGCCTGCGCCGGCGCCCCGGGGCCGGCCGCGGCGCCCGCGCCGCCGCAGCTCAGGGAGGGCGCCTGCCCGCCTCGCCCGGCCTGCGACGCGCCGCCGCCGGCCGTCCTGCCGCGCGGGTTCAGGCACACGCGCTCGCGCCTCGTCGCGAGCGGGTGGCCGCGCCACCGCGGGCGCGACCTCTTCGCGCGCCCCGAAGGGCCCCAGTGGGCCATCGCGAAGCTCGCTTACGGTCCTCAGGACGACGATCTCGAGGACGAGGACGTCGAGGCCTATCTCCTCCGCGGCTGCAGCGGCCCATGGGAGAGGCTCGGCACCTTCCGGACGAGCGACGATGACCACCCGCACCCGACCGCCGAGGGCATCCCGGACACGGGCGGGCGCATCTATCTCGATCTCACCGCGGGGCGGCGCCTCGAGGTCGGCCGGCACCGTGTCCACCTCGCCGTGGTCGGCGACGGCACGAGCGCGGATCTGTTCATCGAGGTCCTCCCGCCCGGCGCGCGGGTGGCCGTCACCGACGTCGACGGGACGCTCACCTCGAGCGAGGTGGCGGTGGTCGGCGAGCTCTTCGGCGGCGCCCCGCCGGCCGCCCACCCCGGCGCGGCCGAGGCGATGCGCGCCCTCGCCGACAGCGGGATTTACCTCTTCTACGTGACCGCGCGCCCCGAGTGGCTCGTGGGCAGCACGCGAGCCTGGCTGAGACAGCAGGGCTTCCCGCCCGGCATCCTCCACACCACCCTCGGCGTCACCGGCGCCATGGGCCGGGCCGCGGCCGATTACAAGATAATCGAGCTCGGATGGCTCAAGGCGCGGACGGGCATCGTGCCGTCCTTCGGCTTCGGCAACATGCCGAGCGACGTCACGACGTACACGGCCGCGGGGATCGCCCCTTCACGAAGCTATTATCACAAGCTCGGCGGCGACCTCCGCGGCGGCGTGCCCCACGAAGACTACCGGGCTCTCGTCCCGGCGCTCTTCAGCCCACCTGCCGCCTGCGCGCCCTGAGGGCGGCGCTCGCGCCGCGGAGGCGCGACCTGCGCGGCGGCGCCTCGACCGCGGGGGCGCGCCCTCTCCAGGCGGCGCCCCCGCCGCCGATCACTTCGGGACCTCGATCACGTCCTCGCAGGTGAAGTCGACCGCCAGGGCCGCCTGGGGATCGGACTTCACCGCGTTGCACGCGCTGTCGCAGAGCTCGATCTGCGTCGGGTTCGCGGGGTCGTCGTAGCGCCAGGCGTCATCGCTCGCGCACGCCTGATCATACGCGAGGGCATTCGGCTCGCCCGCTCCGCTCGTGTACGTCACGCGCACCCGCTGCTTGTCGAACGCCCTGCCCTCGGGAGCCGGCGGGATCGCGACCGTGCACGACACCGAGGCGCCGCGGATCTCGTCGATGGCCGCCCTGAACGTGGTCGCCGTCGCGTCGGGGTTGCCGGTCTCGATGATGAACGCCTCCCTCGTGCCGCCGGCCACGGCGATGTCGCGCAGGTTGTCGACGTTCCCCGGCCCGTCGTCCGGCGGGTTCGCCACCCCGATCACGTAGGTCGGGATGTTGTCGGCGAGCGCCTCGTCGACGTGCTCGACGACGGCCTCGATCGAGTCGGCCCCATCGCACAGCTGCGGGTAACCGTCGGTCACGAGCACGAGCGCGTACTTCCCGGGGTCCTCCCGGCGCTGCGCCTGGATGAACGAGATCGTCCCTTCGACCACGAACGCCGTCGGCGTGCCCATGCGCCAGTCGTCGTCGGTCGCGGGTGTGACCTCGTCGATCGCTTCGGCGAACGCCTCGGAGGGCAGCGGCGTCATCTCGACATCCGGCGCCTCATAGGTGCGGGCCGAGCACATTCGCCGCCGCTCGCCGCCGGGAAAGAACGTGAGCGAGGCGGTGAGCCCTGCCGACGCGGGATCCGCGAAGAACTGCTTTGTCGCGCTGACGACGGGATCCCACTTGAGCTCCTTGCTGTGCGAGGGCCGATCGTTCGCGCCCATGCTGCCCGACACATCGAACGCGACCGCCAGGTACACGGGCTGGAGCTCGGCCGTGGCCGTGTGCGTGGCGCAGGCGTCGCCGGCGCCGGTCGAGCCGCCGACACCGCTCGGACCGCCCGGGTCGATGCTGCCGCCCACGTTCATACCGCTCCCCACGCCGAACCCGGTGCCGGCGCCTCCGCTCCCATCACCCGAGCTGTTCGCGGCCCCCGAGCCGCTCTGGGAGGTGCCCTCGCCATCGGCGCTCGATCCGCCGCCGCACGCCGCACCGAACGCAGTCACCATGGACAAGGCAATGGCTATCGCAGGCGATCTCATGGCCTGACTCCTTTATAAGCAAGTGCCGGCGCCGTGCGCCGGTAGAGAGAAGCAAACTAGCAACTGAGGTTTCAGGAGCCAACACACCGCCGAGCCGCGCTCCAGAGACCTCGCCACCCATGAATAGTATAAGCCAGAAATATGCTCATTGCGAGACATGGTTTTTCAAATACCGTGTCAGTCGCGTCGCCCTCGTCGTCCTCGACGCGCTGAGAGCGCAACTCACCCGTGTGACCGCAAAGCCTGTGCGCCGGTGTATCCTGCGTGCTCACACGCGCGCTCGCCGGTGCTACGCTCCACACCGTATGGTCCGCGCGGTGTGTTTCGATCTGATGGATACCGTCCTCTACGACCCGTACCGCGAGGCGCTCGCCGCGGCGATCTGGACCGCCGCGCCGGCCGAGGTCGCCAGGCACCGCGACCGCGCGTGCTGGCCCGCGTTCGAGACCGGCGAGATCGATGAGGCCGAGTTCGCCCGCCGGTTCTTCCGCGAGGGCGCCGAGGGCGTCTCGTTCGATATCGACGCGTTCAACCGAGTGCGCCGCGCGGGATATCGCTTCTTGCCCGGCGTCCGGGAGGTCGTCGAGGCGCTCCGGGGCCGCGCGCTCCGGTTCGTGGCGAGCAACTACCCCGTGTGGGTGGAGGAGCTGCGCGAGACGTTCGCGCTCGATGCCCTGTTCGAGGGTGTCTATTCGAGCCATCACCTGCGCGTGCGCAAGCCGGCGCGCGAGTTCTTCGATCGCCTGGTAAGCCGCATCGGGGTCGACGCGGGCGAGTGCCTGTTCGTCGACGATCGCGCGGAGAACTGCGACGCGGCGGCCGCGGTCGGGATGCGCGCGCACCTCTTCGACGGGGCCGCGGGGCTGCGCGCCCGGCTCGTCGGCGAGGGCTTGCTCGACGAGGAAGGGCGCTAGGCCCGCTCTTCCGCCGCGCCGGCCAGGGCGCCGCAGAGCGGGCACGACGCGCCGACGTGCGGCGCGTCGCCGCGATGCAGGTCGAGGATCGCGCGCGAGATCTGCGCGAGGTCGCGCCGCACCTCGCGGCGCATCCCCTTCACGCGCGCGATGGACATCGAGTCGTAGGCCGTGGTCTGGTGCCGCATCCAGGCGATCACCGCCGACTCGGCGCGCCGCGCGACCGGGATCCGCTCCGTGCGCGCGACGGTGCCGCTGCCGACGGGGGTCGCGTGCGCCGTCACGCGGGTCGCGAGCGTCCGCGCGAGCGCCGCGTAGCGCGGCGAGAACCGGAGGAACGCCGCGACCTCGGCCTCGAACTCGCGCACGTACTCTTCCTGGTCGCGCTCCCGCCGCCGGGCGTCCGCCTCCCGCTTCTTCGCGTAGGCGGGCGTGCTGCGCTCCGCCTCGAGCGCGGCGCGGGCGGCCTCGATGGCGGCGGCCGGCGCCCAGAGGCCCCGGGAGAACGTCTTTCGCCCGCGCTTCTCGACCACCATCCAGGACGGGCCCGCGAGCTTCACCCGGCGGGTGAGCCCGGCGTCGCCCGGAGGCAGGCACGCCCACCCCTCGGGGGGCGAGAGCAGCGCGCCGTCGGGCGCGCGGAAGCGGCGGGGATCCTCGGTCGGGGCCAGGGTCAGGCTCTCGGGCATGGCGGCGCGGCCGGCGTGGTAGGCCAGGTCATCCCGCGTGTCCAGCCGCCGTCGCCCGCGCCGCGCTGGAACCGCCGAACAGGGCGATGGTACGCTCGGCGCCTGCGAGGGGCCCGCCCTTCCGCCCCGGCGCGGTCAACCGGGCAGGAGGCCAGCCCGGCGCGGTCAACGCGACAGGAGGCCAGCGTGTCGGACGACGATCGCACCAGGTGGGACGCCCGCTACCGCGAGGGCGGCGACGATCCAGGCGAGCCCTCGGCGGTGCTCACGGCGCTCGAGCCGCTGCTGCCCCGGCGCGGGCGCGCGCTCGATCTGGCGGGCGGCGCCGGGCGGCACGCCCTGTGGCTCGCGCGGCGCGGGCTCGACGTGACCCTGGCCGACATCGCCGAGGTCGGGCTCGGCGTCGCGCGAGGCGCCGCGGCGAGGGAGGGGCTCGCGCTGCGCACGGTCGCGCTCGACGTGGAGCGCGATCCGCTCCCCGGCGGTCCCTGGGACCTGATCCTGATCTTCTATTTCCTCGAGCGCAGGCTCGCGGCCTGCGCGGCGGAGCTCGCCCCGGGCGGCCACCTCGTCGTGGTGCATCCGACGCGGTCGAACCTGCTGCGGCACGCGCGCCCGAGCGCGCGCTGGCTGCTCGAGGACGGCGAGCTCCCCGGGCTCCTCGGCGAGGCGCTCGAGGTGGTCCGCTACGACGAAGGGTGGCTGGAGGAAGGGCGTCACGAGGCCCGCCTCGTCGCACGGCGGCGGGGCGCCGCGGCGCCTCGTCCGTGACGGCGCGGCGCCCGCGCGATGGCGCGGCGCCTGTCCGTGACGGCGCGGCGCGCGGGCGCGATGGCGCGGCGCGCGGGCTTGCTGCGACGCGATGATCGCGCTTTGCTCTCGCCATGCGCTTCGCCCGACTCGCGCCTCCGGATCAGGATCGCCCGGCCTTCTTCGCTCGCCTCGACGGCGCAGCCGCGCTCGTCCTCGACGCACCACCCTGGCTCGGCGGCAAGGCCACCGGCGAGGCGGTGGCGTGGACCGAGGTGGACCTCGCCTGCCCCGTGGCCCCCACGAAGATCGTGTGTGTGGGGCGCAATTACGCCGCGCACGCGCAGGAGCTCGGCAACGACGTCCCGGTCGAGCCGCTCCTCTTCCTCAAGCCGCCCTCGGCGCTCATCGGTCCGGGCCAGTCCATCGTGCTCCCGCCGGAGAGCCAGCGGGTCGAGCACGAGGCCGAGCTCGGCGTGATCATCGGCCGCCGCTGCAAGGCGGTGCGGCCGGAGCAGGCGGGGGATCACGTGTTCGGTTACACCTGCGTGGGCGACATCACCGCGAGAGATCTGCAGAGGAAGGACGTGCAGTTCACGCGGGGCAAGGGGTTCGACACGTTCTGCCCGGTCGGGCCGTGGATCGAGACGGAGCTCGACCCGGCGGCGCTCCGCGTGCGGGCCGTCGTGAACACCCAGGTGCGGCAGGACGGGATGACGGCACAGATGCTCTGGAGCGTGCCCGCGCTTGTCGCGTACATCAGCCAGGTGATGACGCTGGAGCCCGGCGACATCATCGCGACCGGGACGCCCCAGGGCGTGGGGCCGCTCGCGCCCGGCGACGAGCTCGTCATCGACATCGTCGGCGCCACGGCCGGGGCGCGCGGGCTCGGGGCGCTGCGCGTGTCCGTGGCGGCGCAGGGCAACGGCGCCGGCGACCGCTGAGGGACCGAGCAGCCCCTCGGCGTCGCGCTCCGGGCCCGCGAGGCCCGGAGGCTCGGCCGTCCGCTGCCCGGAGCTCGACGACGGTGCGTGATGCCTGATCGACTCACCCGCCCGTCGACCCTGCGGCGTTCCACCATCGAGCGAGCGCCCGCTTCCTCGCATTCACGGCGGTGATCGGCGGCCAGACCGGCCAGCGCTCCCGCTGCCCGGCGTGGCAGGCTCTGTGCACTGACCCGCAGGCGAACGCATCCTTCCCACCGTCGTTGCGGTCGCCGGAGCGCCCCCCGCCAGGGGGCCGCGCGCGCCGCAGCAGATCTCCGAGGTCACCGATGACATCCCCTGCGACTGCGAACACCTGGCCATGGCACCCCATCGCGCTCCTGGCCTTCGGCGTCGGCGCGGCCCCCGGCGCGGCCGCCCGAGGCCCCGCCCCGCCGAAAGAGGCCTCAGAACGGTTGCCCGTCCCGGAGCACGATGGTCACGTGCGAGAGCCCGGTGCCGCCGAGGAGCATCGCCTTCACGAGGAACTCGACCATCGTGTCCAGGCACTCGGCGGGTGAGAAGCCCGCCCGCCCCGCCCCGAGCAGGGGCAGCGCCATGCTCCGGAGCTTCATCGTGTTGGCGTGGTAGAAGCACCCTTCGAGGAGCCGCACGATGAGATCGCGGGTCGGCCGGTAGGTCGCCACGTGATCCCAGTCGAGCGTGATCGCGTGGAAGACGAACCGCGCGCTCAGCCTGCCGGCGGAGCTGACGACCACCCCGCCGTGACGCACGGGCACATACTTGCGCGTCTCCAGGTGGCACACGCCGCCGCTCGCGTGGTTCAGCGCCATCGCCACGCCGGCGGACATCGTGAGCTGCCCGTCGTCCGCGCTCACGAGCGCGTCGGCCGACACGCCCGCGATGTTCGCGCGCACGATCGCCAGCGTCCTGTCCCCGTGGAACTGGAACGCGGTGACCGGCCCGACCGGGCCGCCCGCCAGAAGCACGGGGCGGACGCGCTGGTACTGCTCCAGGTACATGCGGAGCGTCAGATCGTGCGGGTCGCCCCAGCGCGTGCTCTGTGGGCCCATGAGCGCGGCCTCGATCTCCTCGAAGGACTGGAAGCGGTCCTTCGGGTCCTTGGCCAGGCAGCGCTCCAGGACGGCCTGAACGTCCTCGTCGAGCTCGGGCCGGAGCGCGCACGGCCGGGTCGGGATGTCCTGCCGGTGCGCGAGCAGCAGCGGCAAGAGCTCCTGCTCCTCGAACGGCCGCTGCCCCGTGGCCGCGTGGTAAAACGACGCACCGTAGCTGTAGATATCGGCCCGCGTGTCGCTCTCCTGCGGGCTCCACGCCTGCTCGGGCGCCATGTAGAACGGCGTCCCGAGCACGGTCCCCATCGCCGTGAGCGGATGCTCGCGCAGGGCCGTGGGCCCCGTCGTGGCGGTCAGGCGCGCGAGGCCGAAGTCGGCGACCTTCAGCTCTCCGGACGGCGCGATCAGCATGTTCGACGGCTTCAGGTCGCGGTGCATCACCCCGAGCTCCGTCGCGGCGGCCATCCCCCGCGCCGCGTGGAGCATGTAGCGCCGCAGATCGTCGAGCGGCAGCGGTCCGCTCTGGAGCCGCGCGGCCAGCGACGGGCCGCCCACGTACTCCATCACCATGAACGGCGAGCGGTTCGAGAGGAAGCCGAAGTCGTGACAGCTCACCACGTGCGGCGACTTGATGAGCGCCGAGATGCGCGCCTCGCGCAGCATCCGCTCCCCTGCGTTCGGGTCCGCGTGCCCCGTGAGCACCTTGATCGCCACGACCCGCGCGAGCGCGAGGTGGCGCGCGCGGAACACGGCGCCCATCGAGCCCACGCCGAGCAGCCCCTCCACGCTGTACCGGCCCGCGAGCTCCTTACCCAGCGTCAACGCGTCGATCATGGCCGAACCATCGCTTGCACCACCGAGGATGTTCGGAACCCCGCGCGCCGCGGTCAAGGGGCACGGCGCGCCGCGCATTTCCCGAGCGCGGCGTGACGGCCCGGGAAGCGATCGCCGTCGGGCGGGACGATGTGGTGAAGACGGCGCCCGTTCAGACGGCGTGGGCCGACGGGGCGCCGCCCTGCGCGCGCTGCCGGGGCGCCTCGCGCAGCCTCGCGAGCTCGGCCTCGACGCGGGATCGGAGGCGCGGATCGTCGGCGAGCCGCCTGGCCCAGAGCCGCCTCATGCGCGCCCACACGGTGCGCCGGATCGCGCGCTCATCGAGCGCGGCGGCGGCCCCGTTGCGCTCGGTCGCGACGAGCAGCCGGGCGTAGTCGGCCGCGCTCAGGGCGCCGCGGACGGCCTCCCACGCGGCGACATAGGCCTTGTCGAACCGGTCGCGGAGCGCTCGCTCGCGGCGCCTGGCCTCTTCCGCCATCGACGCGCGCCATCGCCGCTCGGCCTCGTCCCAGCGCGCCACGGAGAGGCCGTGCGCCCTGAGCACCTCGGCGCGGGGGATCGGCCTCTCCTCGAGCTCCGCCGCGACGGCAGCGCACCGCTCGAGGCTCACCTCGTCGCCGTCGCCGAGCGGCAGGAGCGCCTCGGCGGGCGGCTCGCCGTCGCCCCGGAGGACATGAAAAAAGCGGGAGGCGGCCGGCGGCTCGGGCTCCCGCGAGAGGGCGCCCGGGGCCGAGGCGGCCTGGAGAGCGACCTCGACGAGCGGAGGCGAGGCGGCCTGGAGAGCGACCTCGACGAGCGGAGGCGAGGCCTCGTCCAGCGCGAGGGTCGCGAGCCCCGCGGACAGGTCGGGCGCCGGCGAGGCGCGCTCGCCGGACCACGGGGCGCCGGGGATCGGCGCCTCGGGCGGCGCGAGGCGGGGCGCCGGCATCGGGTGGATGAAGAACGGGATCGCGGGTCGATCGCCGGCGCGCGCCTCGTCCGCGTCCGACAGGGCGAGCGTCAGGCTCGCGGCGGCGGCGACGTCGCCCTGCTGTGGCGTGAGCCCCGGCCAGCTCTGCCGCGCCGCTCCCGGCGCGAGCGCGAACGGCAGCGCCGGCGCGCGCACCGCCGCCTCGCCCTGCTCCTCGGAGAGCGCGAGCGTCTCCAGCGGCGGCGGGCCCTGCAGCAGGTCGATGAGCTCGATGTCCTCGTCCGAGAGGTGGATCGTGCGTCCCGGATCCCCCGCCCGCTGGCCCGCCGGGCCGCAGGCAACGGGCGCGTCCTCCATCAGCACGGTCCCTTCCGGACCGTTCCGGGGAGCAGGCGGCTGCGCTGCCTCGACGCGCCGGGCTCGCCCGAGGCGCAGATCGGGCCACGCGACCTCCTCGCCGTCGATCGCGACGCCGGCGGCGATCCGCACGGCCGCGAGGGCGCCCTCGCCGGGGACGGGGACGATCTGACGCCACACGACCGTGCAGCGCTGCTCGGCGCCGTCGATGCGGAGCGTGTCGGCGCTCAGCGCGAGGGTCTCGCCCCCTGTCGCAGCGGACGCGGCGAGCCCTTCGATCCGCGCGACCCCGCGCGCCCTCGGCAGGCGCATCTCCAGCCGCGGCGCGGCCGGGTGCAGGTTCTCGAGCACGATCCACTCGTCGCCGCGCAGGAAATCGATCCGCTGGTCCGGGGGCGCCGCCTGGAAGTACGACCAGTCGAAGCCCGCGGGGATCTCCGCGTTCGGGCCCTCGAGCGTCTCGCGCCGGGTCTTGCCCAGCAACCGCTTGCGCGCGGGCCACGCGCGCGCGATCGGGCCGAACCCCGCGGGCCGCGCTGGGTCCTCTGGATCGACGAGGATGGCCTCGCCGCCGTTCGGGTCGACGCCGAACGGGTTCTCGCACCCGTTCGCGCCGCGGACCGCCTTCTCGTAGACGAGCGGCATCCGCTGGAACGGCTTACCGTCACGGACCAGGAGGCGTTTGTCGAGCGCGCAGCCGCTCGCGCCAAAGACCGCGATCCGCACCGGCAAGGACTGGACCTGCGCGCCATCCGGCGCATGCGCGTCGCCCGTGAAGAGGACGTCGGCGCGGCCCAGGTAGGGCGCGAGGTCGCCGGTGAACCGCACGCTCCGCGCGGGGTTCTTGCCGTGATGGACCTCGGCGCGGAGGATCTCCTGCGGCTCCGTCCGCCACATGGCCGCGCCGGGCGTGAACGCGAAGCTCGCCTTGACGAGGATCGTGATGTACCGCCGGCCCTGCGTGCGCCAGGAGATGGCGGCGGCCTCGGCGCCGGGGAGCGCCGTCACGATGTCGGGGGGGAGCGCGCTCACCCTCGCGCGCTCCGGCAGCTGCTGCCGGCCTTGGCTCGCCTCGTCGTCACGCATTGCTTCGCGACAAGGAGTACCTCGCGGGTGGTGACGGACGTGTTGCAATCCCGTGATCCGCTCGTGGAGCCAGCGCCCTCGCGGCCCGGCGCGGCGCACGGCGATGACGGCGCACGGCGATGACGGCGCGCGCCGCGCCGCCGCTCACCCGCCGCGCGTCCTCGCCCGACATTCCCGGACGAAGCCGAGCTCGCTCTGCCCCGCCTCGATCCGCTCGATCCACCAGGCGAGCCCCGGGTAGGTGCTCCGGATGAGCTCCGCCCGCTCCGCCAAGCGCGCCGCGTCTCCCCGCGCGGCGTGGAGCTCGGCGCGGAGCGCGTGGGCCTCCGGCGCGTAGACGCCGTCGAGCACGTCGAGCACGGCCGGGTCCACGTCGCAGAGCGACTCCGGCCCGTACATCAGGTAGCGCAGGGCGCGGTTGAAGCGGAGCGGATCGCCCGGATCCACGCGGGCCTCGACCGGCGCGCCGCCGTCCGGGGGCAGGCTCGTCCAGCGGCCCCAGGAGCCTGTGCGGGCGAGCTCGGGCGCGAGGCGCTGCAGCTCGCGCTGCTCCTCGAGATCCGGCGCCGCGAGCTCGATCGGCACCGGCGGGCTCTCCACGCGGTCGGGCGGCCCCTCGTAGACGATCGCGAGCGTGTAGTGCCCTGGCTCGAGACCCGAGGGCAGATGCGAGGAGACGTCGATGAGCATGCGCCGGCACGTCCCCGGCGAGAGCAGGAACACCGGCGTGCCGAGCTCGCGGATCACGACCGGCGAGGGCTCGGTCCTCACGACCTCCTCGCCCGAGCCCGCCCTCGTGAGGCGAACGCCGATCGCGCCGGCGTTGCCTGCCCAGCTCGCGCGCGGCAGCCGCCGGATGCAGGTGCCGGGGCGATCGGCGCACACCGTGATGGCCACGTGCAGGGGAAAGCCGAGCACATAGCGGCGGTCGTGATCGATCGAGCGCAGCGCCAAACCGGGCGGGCCGGCGGGCTCTCCCTCGTTGCACGCAGGGTTATCCGACATGACGGCTCCTCATCTCCATCGCAGTCCTCTGTTCTCCTCGAGGCGCACGCGCCGGGTCTCCTTCACGTGGCGCCCGCACAGGTCATTGCCGACCAGCTCGGCGGTCCCCGGGATGAGCTGCTGGTCAGCGTCGATCATCCAGTGGGAGCGGTAGTTCATGCAGCACGTCGTCCGGCGCGGCGTCAGGTAATCGAAGTAGCCGCACTTGTGCGGCATCCCGAACGCGTGCGTGAGCTCGTGAACGATGGTGTGGAGCGTGCCTTGCTCGTATCGGCCCCGGGGCTGCCCGCGCTCGGGGTCCCACCACGCCCTGTGATGGGTGAAGAGGATCGTCCTGCCGGCGAAATATCTCGCGACACCGACGTCGATCGTGGGGCTCATGCCGGCGGCGTAGGCGGCGCCCGGCCCCCGCACGACGGCCTCGACGCGCGCGGGGATGCCATAGCCCGGGGGCTCCCACGCCGCGCCCCTGCGGCGGGCGCGAGGGAAGAAGAAGAGGCGGTCCCTGTACGCATGCGCCACCGACCCGTCGCCCGCGGTGAACTGGCCCTGGATGTCGTGCGGATCGAGCCAGAGCTGGGTTCGCGGCGGGTCGGACAGGACGGACGCGATCGCGACCGAAAATCCGATCTGCTGGCCATTCCAGCGGAACGTGACGTAGCTCGCGTCCGGGTGGTCGCCCGGGATCTCCACGTACTCTCTGCGCCTCTCTCCCTGCCCGCCGTCCAGGATCGTCACAGCCCCGGTGAACAGCAGCGCGCCCTGGACCTCGGGCAGAGGGTGCGGCTCCAGCGCGGCGATCAGGCAGAACCAGCCCGGCTCCCCGGCGTGGGAGAAGATCTCGCTCACGAAGCGGGACGCCTGCTCGCCGAGCGTGCCCGCGTCGAGCGAGAGGTGCTGCAGGTCCTGGATCACCCGCTCTTCGGAGAAGTCGAGCTGGGTGAAGACCGGCTCGAAGTGCCTCGGCACCTGCGCAATCGGCAGCGCAGGCGCGCTCTCCATCCTTATGTACTCGACGTCGATCCGGCGCCAGAGCGTCATGATCCCGGTCTCGTCGGCGGCGGCTTCCTCGAGGCCCTCGGCCTCGATCTCGGCGCGGACGATCAGGTTGTCTCCGGCGATATCGGTCATGTGCCGCCGGATCGTGCTCCGCCCCCCCACGATTGCCGTGCTCGCGCTGGTCTCCGCGGCGTCGGACAGCGGGTAGCCCTCCACCTCTTCCCAGCTCGGGCTCCTGTCCGGCGTCCCCTCGTCGTCCCCTTCGACCGGCCCCGCGTACGCTCCCGCGGCGTCGTAATCGTTCTCGTCGAGGGTGGAGCCCCAGTCCGGGTGCACCTCCGGCCGCTCGTTGGACGGGTCGTCCGGATCGCGCGCGCTCCAGCGGATCCGCGCTCCTTCCGGGAGCTCGCCGTCGGGGCTCGTCACCTCGGCCGTGATCTCGATGAGCTGCGTATTCTTTGCCCAGCGCCCGTCGAGATCGCGATTGATGTAGACGCGTCCCTGGTTATCCAGGCTCGTGTAGCCGGGCCTGACGCCAGCCGCTCGGGTGGTCCCCGGCGGCGCCGAGCTGTCCGGAAAGCCCGGGAGATAGAGACCTTTGATATCGACGATCCGGACGGTGACCATCGGCATGAAGCATTGCAAATGTCGCGCTCAGCCCGGCCGCCTCCGGACGTCTCATTCGCGGCAACGCGAACGGGGTGGAAGAGCGGAGCGGTCCTGGGAAGCGCGCCGAAGTCGAGCCCCTCGGCGGCGAGCCCCTCCCGAGGAGGAGCCCCGCCGCGGCGACAACGGAGGAGAGCGCGGCGATCCGCGGCGATCCAACCGGCAGCCTTCGACGTGGCCTGGAGGCCCCATTGCCGCTTTCTCCCGGCGCGCGTTCGTGCGTAGACTCCGCGCCCTCATGAGCTTCGAGCCAGTTGCAGGGTTTCGCTTCGGCGCCATCAGCGCGGGGATCCGGAAAGACGGGCGTATCGACGTCGCGCTCGCGGTGGCGGATCAGCCGGCGGTGGTCGCCGGCATGTTCACCCGGAACCTCGTGCGCGCCGCGCCCGTGGACATCGCCATGCAGCGCGTCCTGTCGGGGCGCGCCCGCGCCGTCGTCGCCAACAGCGGATGTGCCAACGCCTGTACGGGCGAGGCCGGCTGGAAGGCCGCTCTCGATACGACGCGCGCCGTCGCCGAGGCCATCGGCGCCCAGGAGGACGAGGTGCTGCCCGCCTCGACCGGCGTCATCGGCGCCGTCTTGCCGGCGCACCGGATCATCGAGCGAGTCCCCGAGCTGTCGGCGCGCCTGTCGCCGAGGGGCTACCTCGACTTCGCCCAGGCGATCTGCACGACCGACCGCTGGCCGAAGCTCTCTCAGCGCAAGGTGGGCGGGGGCGCCACGCTGCTCGGCATCGGCAAGGGCGCCGGGATGATCCACCCCGACGTCGGGCCGCCTCACGCGACGATGCTCGTCTTCCTGTTCACCGACGCCGTGCTCGACCCGGGCGAGGCGAACGCGGCGCTCTCGGCCTCGTGCGACGTGACGTTCAACGCGTGCACCGTCGACGGGGACACCAGCACCAACGACACGGTGCTCCTCCTGTCCTCCGGCGCGTCCCAGCGCCGCGTGTCGCGCGACGAGCTCACGACGGGCCTCACCGAGGTCTGCGGCGAGCTGGCGCGCTCGATGGTGGCCGACGGCGAGGGCAGCACGCACGTCGCCGAGATCCGCGTCCGCGGCCTCTCGACGCGCGACGGGGCGCGCACCGTGGCGCGCACCGTGGCCACGTCGCTGCTCGTGAAGACCGCGCTGTTCGGCAAGGACGCGAACTGGGGGAGGCTGCTCGCCGCCGCGGGGCGCGCCGGCGTCCCGTTCGATCCGCGCGAGGTCCAGATCCTCGTCGGCGGGATCCCGATCGTGCAGAACGGCGCGCCTGTCGGGGCGGAAGCCGAGCTCAAGGCGAACGAGGTGCTCGCGCGCGACACCTACGTCATCGAGCTCGTGCTCGGCAGCGGCCCCGGCGACTTCTCCTACCTGACGAGCGACCTCGGGCACGGGTACGTCGACGTGAACGCCGGCTACCGCTCGTGAGCCGCGCAGGGCGACCGGCCGGGCGGCTCGCGGAGAGCGTGCCCGCGTCTTCGCCCTGACCGGAAGCGCCTGGCTGCGTCCGGCGGGTCCATGCCGGCCCCGGAGCGACGACCCTCCGCCGCCTCACGTTGTGCGCCCCCTCGGCCCAGCGAACGTCGCGCGACGGAGCGCGCCGCCGGCCCGGCGAACCTCGCGCGACGAGACGCGAGCGAGGCCAGTGAACCTCGCGCGACGAGAGCTGGTGAACGCAGGTTCACAATGCGCGAAGCCGGTCGGGCTTCCCCGCGATCCTCTCCCGCGGCCCCCCTGGCACGCTGCGTGTTAGCGCGCGGCATGGTAGTCGTGCGGGAGGGCCGCGCCGGTGCCGGCCGCCGCTGGAGGACTTCGATGCTTCTTTATTCCCCCCTTGCGAAGATCCTGGGTCAAGGCGCGCTGTTCCTGATGCTCGCCGCGACCGCGGCGGGCTGTGGTGGCTGTGGTGACGCCACGCTCCAGTGCGACCGCGACGGCGAGAACTGTTTCCTCTGCGACGGCTACGGGTGTCGCCCGGCGGAGTCCGACGTAGGCGCCGGCGGCGCCGGCCAGGGCGGCCCTGGCCAGGGCGGCGCCGGCCAGGGCGGCGCTGGCGGCGAGGAGGTCGCCTGTGACGCGGAGCTCACCACGTGTCCCTGCGACGGCGACGACGCGTGCGAGGACGGCACGCGGTGCGTCGAAGGGCTCTGCATCGCGGCGTGCGAGTTCAGCTACGAGTGCGGCGCGGACCGGGTGTGCGTGAACGGCGAGTGCGCCGATGGCTGCTCCGACAGCGCCCCCTGCGCGGCGGCCGGCACGCGCTGCGACCGCGGTGTCTGCGTCCCCGACCCCGCGAACCCCGAGTGCAGCGACGCGGCGCCGTGCGAGGGCAGCGCGCTCTGCGTCGACGGCGCCTGCACCGCCGGGTGCACGACGCACGACGACTGCGCCGCCGGCGAGGTGTGCAATGCGGTGACCGGCGCGTGCATGGCCGACCCTTCGCCGCAGCCCGGATGCGCCACAACGGCCTGCGCGGCCCAGGGCCAGGAGTGCATGGACGACGGCTACTGCCACTACCCGTGCGACAGCGAGCGAGCCTGCCGGCTCATCGACAGCCGCTTCGTCGGCTGCGCGGACGGCTTCTGCAAGACACGGGAGGAGGTCGCGCCCGAGTGCACGCTCGACGAGCCCTGCCCTGACGGTGAGAGCTGCATCTCCGGCGAGTGCCTCTGATCCGCCGCCGCTGACCGAGGCCCCTCGCGCCGCCGTTCCGCCGCGGCGGACGAAGGGCCTCCCTCGACGCCCCCTCACCTTCCCCGGTCCTGCCCCCGCACACCTTGACCGTCCGTCACGCGGCGGGTAATCGCCTCGGATGGTCGCCCGCTCCCCCGTGCATCGGCCCGCGCCGCTCCTCGTCCGGCTCGCCCGCGCCGCCGTCGTCTCGCTCGCCCTCGCCGCGCCGAGCGTCGCCGCCGCCGAGACCCGGATCGCCGTGGTCGACGTGCAGCACGCCGTGATGCAGACCGAGGACGGCATCCGAGCGCAGGCCACCCTGAAGAAGCTCTTCGACCGACGGCAGCAGGAGCTCGACGCGAAGCAGACCGAGCTCCAGCGGGCGCGCGAGGACATCGAGAAGCAGTCGCGCGTGCTCTCGCGCGAGTCGATGCAGAAGCGGATGGAGGACTGGCAGCGCCAGATGGTCGAGCTCCAGACCGTGTTCGTCGACTACAACAAGGAGCTGCAGAAGAAGCAGGGAGAGCTGACCGGGCCCATCGTCAAGAAGATGATGATCATCGTCGCCCGGATCGCGAAGAAGTCGGGTTACGAGGTCATCCTGGACAAGCAGGCGGCCCCCTATGTGCGCGCCGACCTCGATCTGACGGAGCAGATCATCCAGCTCTACAACACCGGCGGCGGCGAGGACGACGCGGGCGGCGAACCGGCGGAGAAGAAGGACACCGCCAAGTAGCGCGCTCCACGCCGCGGAAAGGAGCCGGACTTGCCCGAACGAACCCAAGAGCCCGTCACGCTCGAGATCCATCAGATCCTGTCGATCCTGCCGCACCGCTACCCGCTCGTGATGGTCGACCGCGTGACGGAGGTCACCGCCAACAAGAGCATCCGCGGCTACAAGTGCGTCGCGTACAACGAGCCCTGGTTCCAGGGGCACTTCCCCCAGCGGCCGATCATGCCCGGGGTGCTGATCCTGGAGTCGCTCACGCAGCTCGGCGGGATCCTCGCCTACGCGTCGGACCCGTTCGACGCGACGTCGAACCTCATGTTCTTCCTCGGCATCGACAAGGCGAAGTTCCGCCACACCGTGACGCCCGGCGACCGGCTCGATCTCTACGTCGAGGTGCTGCACCACCGCTCGAACGTGTGGAAGCTGCGCGGCGAGGCGAGCGTCGACGGCACGCTCTGCGCCGAGGGGGAGATGCTCGCCTCCGTCGTCGATCGCGAGCCCTGATCCAAGAGGAAGATCTCACCATGAGCCGGAGCCCGTCGCCGTCGTTCGCCCGCATCGCCGCTGTCCTTTGCGCCTCCATCGCCCTCTCGCTCCCGGCCGGCTGCGGCGGCGCCGCGCCCGCCGCCCCGCCGGCGCCTCAGGCGGGCGGCGGCCTGATCGGCTCGGCGGCGCCCGAGCTCGCGGCCGAGGTCGTGAGCGGCGAAGGGCCCTCCACGCTGAAGGACGCGAGCGGCAAGGTGGTGATCGTCGATTTCTGGGCGACCTATTGCCACCCCTGCAGGAAGTCGTTCCCCAAGTACCAGGAGCTCGTCGAGCGCTTCGGCGGCGATCTCGCGGTGCTCGCCGTCGCCCTCGACGCCCCCGAGGACGTCTCGAAAGAGCAGCTCGTGGAGTTCGCGGACGAGGCGGGCGTCAAGTTCAAGATCCTCTGGGACAAGGACCAGAGCGCGGTAAAAAATTACAACCCGCGGAGAATGCCGACCGCCTTCATCGTCGACCGGAGCGGCGTCGTGCGCCACGTCCACGCGGGCTACGAGGACGGCGAAGAGGAGAAGATCTCCCGGGAGATCGAGGCGCTGCTCGGCGAAGCGGCCGCTCCGCCGGCGGCACCTCCCCCGGCGGCACCTCCCCCGGCCGAGGCGCCCGCGCCGAGCGACGGCGGCCGCTCCTCTCCGTGAGCCTCGTGCGAAGGCGGCGATGGCCCTCATGTCCCCTACCCTGATCCGGCGCGTCTCGATCGAGGCGCTCGACATCCCGCTGCACGAGCCGTTCGGCATCGCTGGCGGCGCGCAGGAGCGCGCGGCGAACCTCCTCGTCACCGTGGAGCTGGCCGACGGGACGCTCGGCTTCGGCGAGGCCGCGCCGCTGCCCGCCTTCAACGGCGAGACGCAGGAGGCCTCGCGCGCCGCCGCCCTCTCGCTGCGCGCGGCCGTGGTGGGCGCGGACGCGCGCGCGTGGCGCGCCATCGCTGTCGCGCTCCGCGCCGCGGCGGGCGGCGGCGCCGGCGCGGCGCGCTGCGCGATCGAGACGGCGATCCTCGACGCGCTCACGAGGCGCGCGGACATGCCGCTCTGGGCCTTCTTCGGCGGCTCGGGGACGGCGCTCACGACCGACATCACCATCACCACGGGCTCGCCGGAGCGCGCGGAGGAGGCCGCGCGGCGCGCCTCGGCCATGGGCTTCCGCGCGCTCAAGGTGAAGGTCGGCGGCCGCCTCGCCGCGTCGGACCCCGCGCGCATCGAGGCGATCCACGCGGCGGCGCCGGAGGCGGCGCTGATCCTCGACGGCAACGGCGGGCTCACGGCGGGCGAGGCGCTCGCGCTCGTCGCGCACGCGCGCCGGCTCGGCGCGCGCGTCGCGCTCCTGGAGCAGCCGGTGCCGCGCGACGACTGGGACGGCATGAAGGAGGTCACGCGCCGCGCCGGCGTCGACGTGGCCGCCGACGAGAGCGTCGCCTGCGCGGCGGACGTCCTCCGCGTCGCGTCGGAGCGCGCGGCGACCGTGGTCAACATCAAGCTGATGAAGGGCGGCATCGCCGAGGCGCTCGACGTCGCGGCGGTCGCCCGCGCGGCGGGGCTCGGGCTGATGATCGGCGGGATGGTCGAGTCGATGCTCGCGATGACGGCGTCGGCCTGCTTCGCCGCCGGCCTCGGCGGGTTCTCGTTCGTCGATCTCGACACGCCGATGTTCCTCGCCGAGAACCCCTTCGACGGCGGCTTCGTCCAGCGAGGCCCGGCGCTCTCGCTCGAGGAGATCGGGGCCGGGCACGGCGTCACCCCGAAGCGCCGCGATCCGGAGGCCGGCTAGCTCCGCGCTTCAGCTTGGCAGGCGGAGCCAGCGCGCCGCGACGCAGGCCCCGGCGCGCTCACGCCGCCGGCGCCGCGCCGATCCACGCCGGCACGCCCAGCTGATCGAACGGCCCTCGAAGGTCGTCGGGCAGCGACGCGGCGATGCACAGGGGAGCGCCCGTCTCGGGGTGGGCGACGGCGAGCTCGGCCGCGTGCAGCGCGAGGCGGTGCAGCGCGTAGCGCTCGCGGAAGAGGCGGTTGTGCTCGCCCTTGCCGTAGTTCACGTCGCCGATGATCGGGTGGCTGATGTGCTTGAGGTGCCTCCGCACCTGGTGCAGGCGCCCCGTGCGCGGGCGCGCCTCGACCACGGCGTAGCGCTCGAGCGCGTGGAGGCGCTCGAAGTCGGTGACGGCCGGGACGCGCGGGCCCCCCTCGCGCCGCGGGATCGGGTGATCGACGCACCCGCGCTCGGGGGGCACGCCGCGGACGAGCGCCAGGTAACGCTTCCGCACGAGGCCCTGCTCGAACTGCGCGCAGAGCAGCGCCGCCGCGACCGCGTCGAGCGCGACGAGCAGCACGCCGCTCGTCGCGCGGTCGAGGCGGTGGACCGGAAAGACCTTCCGGCCCAGCGCCCGCTCGGCGAGATCGACGAACACGACCGGCGCGCTGCCCCAGCCGCGGTGCACGAGCAGCCCGGACGGCTTCGCGAAGGCGGCGACGCGGTCGTCCAGGTGGAGCAGGGAGAGCTGCATCGCGGAGGCCGCGCTCAGCCGGTCCCCAGGGCGAGGTACCGCGCGAGCCGCTGGTACAGGGCGGCCGCGAGCTCGGCGTCGTGGTCGCACACCTCGGCGAAGTCGTCCTTGCGGATCCGGATGAGCCGCGTCCGCGCCGCGGCCACGGGCAGATCGCCCTTGCGACGCGCGCCCACGAGCGACTCGGGGAAGAGCAGGCCCGAGGAGACGATCCGCCGCCCGTCGGCCAGGTCCACGGCCCCGTCGAGCACCAGGTAGGCGACAAGATCGCTCGCGACGTCGCGCGGGATACGATCGCCCGCGCCGAGCTCCACCTCCACGCCCGCCGCGAGCGCCCCGAGCACGGCGGCCGGGCTCATGCCGGCGAGGAGCGGGCAGGCGGAGATCACCGAGAGGTCGCGCGAGGACGGACCGGCGTCGTCCGCGCGCGTCACGAAGCGCTCCTTGATGTCGATGACGACCACGCTCGCGTTGTCGAGCCCGCCCCGGTCGCGCGCGTGCTTGAGGAGGCCCGCGGCGACGTCCTCGGGGCCGCCCTTCGCGCAGAAGCGGGAGAGCGACGCCTCGCTCTCGATCGCGTTGTGCACCCCGTCGGTGCAGAGGAGGATGCGATCGCCGCGCGAGAGATCGACGAACAGGGTGTCGACCGAGACGGTGCCCGCGAGCCCGATCGCGTTCACGAGCGGGTTCCGCTGCGGCTTCCTGGCCGGCGTCGCGTTGCCGGCCGCGCGGAGCGTGTCGTAGAGGGCGTGGTCCTGCGTGAGCTGGACGGTGGTGGTCGGGCGAACGAGGTACGCGCGGCTGTCGCCCGCGTGGGCGAAGAAGGCCCGGCTGTGCGCGAGCACAACGAAGTCGAGCGTCGTGCCCATCCCCTGGTAGCTCGGCTCGGTGCGGCGCGCCTCCAGGATGGCCGCGTGCGCCGCCTCGCCCACGCGGCGGAGCAGCGCGAACACCTCGCGGCGCGCCTCGATGTTCGGGTCGGCCACGTACGCGTCGAGGATGGCGGCCGCGGGCGGGCGGAGCACCTCGTCGCGCAACGTGTCGATCGCGATCTGGGCGGCGACCTCCCCGGCGGCGTGGCCGCCCATCCCGTCGGCGATGCCGAAGAGGGCGAGCTCGGGGCAACAGAGGATCCGGTCCTCGTTGCTCGGGCGGACGAGGCCGACATCGGTCGATGCGGCGAACTCGATGCGATAGTCGAAGCGCGGGAGGATCTGGGACACCGCGCCCAGGATAGACACCGTGCGGGCGGCGTCAAAATCGCGCGGCTCTTGACGACCGCGCGCCCGCTCGCCCGCGCTCGCCCCCCCGTCCCTGCGCCGCGCCGCGCGATCGTTGCCGGGGACACGCCGGCGGCCCGGCGCGCCGTGCGCACCGGCCGCGGCGAGGCCGTGCCCCCGGCAGACACACCAGCGTGCAACGCGCACGGATCCACGGTTGGCCCGACTCTCGCGTCTTCCGGGGGCATGCAACTCATCGAGGTGGACGTCGGGCGCTTTCGGCTCGAATTTGGCGGTGGGCTCGGGCTGGAGGTCATCCTCCTGTTCAGCCGCTCGGTGGCCTTCTGGCGCTGGGGTGGCGAGCTCGTTGCGGAGGTCAGCGTCGGCGTGAGCTGAGCCGGACAGCCGTCGTCTCGGCCCGCGCCCACCGGCCGGAGCAGCTTCGGGGCGCGCAGCGAAAGAGCCCCAGACGAAAAATTCCGGTAGGATTCGGCTCGACCGCATGAGGCCTTGCTGCTGTCTGCCATCCACCACGCTCGCTCCTGCCGCGGCGCTGCCGCAGGCTCGCACAGCGATTCCGCCGTTCACGCTCGAGCCCGGCGGGCCGGCGCGGCAAACGATCGCGCGCGCGGCTTGGCGCATCACCTGGAGCGCGCGATGACCGTGCAACCGCGGATCGACGTCGCCGCCATGCGGCGCGCCCTGTCCACCGCCGAGGCGGTGATGGCGCTGAACCCGCCCGAATCGCCGATGATCGACGGGTACCGGCTGTTCCGGGTGTCGGGCGGCGACGTCGCGTGGCTGGACATGCCCGCGAACGCCGGGGCGTACGCCGTCTTCGGCTCGCACCCGCGCTGCGACGTGAAATTCGCGTCAGGCGACGACGTGTGCGTGCGTCACCTGGTCGCCACCTGCTGCAACCTCCCCGACGGCGCCTTCGGCCTGCGGCTCATGGATCTGCAGACCTCGATCCCGTTCTTCGTCGACGACGACGTGCCGCGGCGGTCGATCGTGGTCAGCGGCCCGCTGCTCGTGCGCATCGGCAAGCATGTGGTCGGCGGGCTCCCGGTCGGGCCGCGCGCCTCGTCGCGCGTGCTGCAGGTGAGCTCGTGCGGGATGAGCGAGCCGCCGCGCGGGATCGAGAGCATCGCGGAGAAGCCCGCCGACAGCGCCGCGCCCCCGGCGCCGACCGAGGGCATCACGACGAGCCATCGGTTCGCTCGCGGGGAGATCTCGCACATCACGTCGGTCCGACCCGTCTCGCACATCGAGGAGATGGTGGCGCCGCGCGCGAAGACCGGGTACGTGCGGCTCACGCTGCAGTCGAGCGAGCGCAGCGCCGCGGTCGAGCTGCCCGAGCAGGCGCTCGACGACGGCGTGCTGCTCGGGCGCGCCGACAACTGCCTGGACCGCGGGCTGCGCGCCGTCCTGAGCACCCACATCTCGCGGACCCACCTGCTGCTCCTGCGCGACGGCACCGAGGTCATGGCCCTCGATCTCTGCTCGACGAACGGGACGAGGTACGCGGGCCAGAAGGTCCGCCGCGTGATGATCCCCACCGAGGGTCTGGCCCTCACCCTGGGCCCCGAGCTGACGCTGATCTGGCACCCGCAGACGTGAAGCCGGCCGCCCTCGCGGCGACGAGGGCCGAGGCCGGCGTCCTTCCGGCCTCGACCCTCGCCCCTCGCCGCCGCGCGGCGTTCGCTACGACAGGAGCTGGCGCGCGATGAGGATGCGCTGGATCTGGCTCGTGCCTTCGTAGATCTGGAGGACCTTCGCGTCGCGCATCATCTTCTCGACGGGGTACTCCTTCACGTAGCCGTTGCCGCCGAACACCTGCACGGCGTCCACGGCGGTCTGCATGGCGCTGTCGGCGCCGTAGGCCTTCGCGAAGCTCGAGACGATCGGGTCGCGCACCCCGTGATCGAGGTTCCACGCGGCCTTCTGGTAGAGCAGGCGCGTCCCCTCGACGCGGATCGCCATCTCCGCGAGCATCCACTGGATGAGCTGGTGGTTGCCGATCGGCTGGCCGAACGTCTTGCGCTCCTTGGCGTAGGCCACGCACTCCTCGAGGCAGCGCCGCATCAGGCCCGTCGCGGCCGCGCCGATGTCGGGGCGGGTCTGGTTGAACGTCTCCATCGCGAGCTTGAAGCCCTGGCCCTCCGGCGCGAGGAGGTTCTCCTTCGGCACCTTCACGTCATCGAGGAACACCTGCGCGGTGTCGCTCGCCCGCTGGCCGAGCTTGTCCTCCTTCTTGCCGACGCGGAGGCCGGGCGAGTCGCGATCGACGATGAACGCCGCGATCCCCTTGTGCCGGAGCTCCGGGTTCGAGGTCGCGAAGATGACGTAGTAGCGCGCGTAGCTCGCGTTCGTGATCCAGCACTTCTGCCCGTTCAGCACGTAGTCGTCGCCGTGCTTCACGAAGCGGGTCTTGAGCCCCGCGACGTCGCTGCCCGCGTCCGGCTCGCTCGTGCAGTAGCTCGCCATGATCGGCTCGGCGGTGAGCATGCCGAGGTACTTCTTCTTCTGCTCCTCGCTGCCCGCGAGCTTGATCGGCGTGAGCGCGAGGCCGTTCGCGAGGAAGCTCGTCTGGATCCCGGTGCACCCGTACGAGAGCTCCTCGGCGAGGAGGGCGTTCTCGAGCTCGCCCATCCCCGGGCCGCCGTACTCGGCCGGACAGGTCGGGTTGACGAGGCCGAGGTTCCAGCCCTCGATGAAGACGTCCATCGGGAAGTACGACTTCTGATCGCACTCGGCCGCGATCGGGGTGACGCGCTCCTTCGTGAAGCGCCGCGCCGTATCGATGAGAGCCTTGTGCTCTTCGCTCACAGAGAAATCGACCACGTGACCTCCGGCTAGTGCGGCGGGGACGGCGCTCACCGAGCCCGCCGGCAACGCGGGACGAGGGCTCGCGCCCCCGTCACTCCTTCATTCTGCGCTTACGTCGCTCGAGCTCGGCGCGCACGGCGCGGCTGCCCAGGATGTAGCCGACGATCAGCCCCAGCATCAGCACCACGGGGATGTAGAGCGCGTGCTGCGGGGTCATCTCCCCGAGGTTCGGCATCAGCTCGTCCCCTGGCCCGCGCCGGCCCGCGCCTTCTGCACGGCGGCCTCGAGCGCGTCGATCCGCCGGTCGATCTGCTTCTGCCGGCGCCAGGAGAGGAAGACCATCGCGAAGATGATGAGCCAGATCGCGGCGTAGGCCTCGACGAGCAGCTTCTCTCCGCTCTGCATCTGGTTTCCGCCCTCCACGGGGCGGAACGCCTGCGCTCGGTCGTCCGTGGCCGTGCCCGTCGGTTGCTGCAGGGCCGCGTGGGAGAACAAGGAATGAAGGGATTTCACGTTATCAGTCCTCTCCGATACCGACTTCGAGGGCCTCTTGCTCGAGCTCCGCGAGCCGCGCCGACGCGAGATCGACGCGGAGGCGCGCCCACAGGAGGGCGAGGGAGAGCAGGGTGAAAGAGAGGAAGCCGAGGCCGAGCGCCAGCTTCATGTCCGGGTGCCCGAGGCCGCCGCCCTTGCCCGTGATGACCGTGGGGTGATTGCCGCCCCACATCTTCACCGAATAATGGATGATCGGCAGGTTGGCCGCGCCGAGGACGCCGAGGGCCGCGGCGAACTTGCGCTCGGCATCGCTGTCGCCCGTGAAGGCGCGGAGCACGACATAGGCGATGTAGATAAGGACGCTGAGCAGCGAGGTCGTCAGGCGCGGGTCCCACGTCCAGTACACGCCCCACGCCTTGGCGGCCCAGAGCGGGCCGGTGATAAGGACGATGAGACCCATCGCCACGGCGACCTGCGCGCCGGATTTCGCCAGCGAGTCCCACCACTGCGTGCCGCGCGCGAGGTAGCCGGCGGAGCCGATGAAGCAGGCGGTCGCGCCGAGGTACATCGCGTACCCGGCCGGGGCGTGGAAGTAGAAGATCTTCTGCACGATCCCCATCGAGGCCTCCGTCGGCACGACGTAGGCGACGAAATGGAGGGTGCCGATGATGGCGAGGGCCGACGCGGCGAGCAGGACCGAGAAGGCGATGCTGGAGCCTCCCGACGCGCCGCGCACGCCGCCCGCCGTCGCATCCCCGCTCGCTGCCAAAGCCACCCTGCGCGGCACCCGCTCGTCGTTGGCTCCCATGCTGGCGCGCCACCGTAGTGCCAAGGACGGTCGCGTTCAAGCCGCGGTTGGGGTCGGACGCGGGGCGGGCGAAGGTCGGCGAGGCGGCGGCGAAGGTCGGCGAGGGGCGGCGGCGAAGGGCGGCGAGGCGGCGGCGAAGGGCGGCGAGGGGCGGCGGCGAGGCGATCCCCGCGCTCAGCGCGGCCGCCCCCTTGGTCAAGTACCGTCCGGAGCGATCGCGTCCCAGCCGGTCGCCTTCGCGAGGCGCGACATCGCCATGTCGAGCTCCATCGTCGCGTTCAGCTGGTTGAAGCGGTTCGTGGCGTACGCCTTGGCTGGATCAATCAAGTCCTTCTCCGCCATCGTCCCGACGTCGATTCCTGTCTGCACCATCACGAGCCAGCGCTTCCCGTACCTGGCCGCCTTCGTGTAGGCCTCGAGGCGCTTCTGGGCCTCCACGACCTCGGCGTAGGCGGTCTCGACCTCGGTCGCGACCCCGCCCATGGCGAAGCGCTGCGTCGCGGCCATCTCCTCGAGCTGCGCCTCGGCGAAGCGGATGCGCGCCGACTGCGGGAGCAGGTCGAGCTTCCATTGCAGCACGAGCGCGGCGCCGTAGTGGAAGTAGTTGCCGGGGTCGCTCGTGAACGGGTTCAGCTGATCCGCGACCTCGGGCGCGGCGCTCACCCCGACCTGCAGGCCGACGCCGATGTCGGGGAACAGCTGCGCGCGCGCGAGCCGCACCTGCGCGGACCTCGCGTCGAGGCCCGCGCGCGCCTGCGCGATCTCCGGCCGGTACAGGCGCGCCGCGGTCAGGTATCGGCTGACGTGCCCGAGCCGGTGCGTCGGCGGGCGGATCGGGACGTCGGGGATGTCGAGCTCCGGGACGCCCGTGTAAAAGCGCAGCCCCGCCAGCGCGACCGAGACGTATTTTTCGACCTCCGCCGCGCGCGCCTCGAGCTCGGCCCCGAAGGTCTGGAGCTTGAGCAGCTCGATCGGATCGCCGTCGTCGCTCTCGACCTGCTCCTCCAGGCGGCGGAGCGCCTTGTCCATCTCGGCCCTCACGTCCGTGAGCAGGCTCCGCGAGTCGCGCGCGAGCTGGAGGCCGAAGTAGGCCTTGCGGACGTCGAGCCGCACCGCGTCCCGCTCCTTCTCCACGTTCGCCTGGTTCACGCGGACGTTCGCCTCGGCGGCGTCCCAGAGGCTCGTGATCTTCCCGAAGGTCCAGAGCGGCACCACGCCGTCGATGTTGGCGCGCCAGGCGACCCCGAGGCTCGAGGTGAGCGAGACGTCGGTGTTCGGGCTGAAGATGTTGTTGCCGCGGACGGTCGGCGCGAGCGCGACGCCGCCGGTCAGCTTGAACTGCGAGAACGGGGCGTAGCGGGCCTCGTCGAGCTGCGCGCGGACCTGGTTGAGCTTCGCGCGGGCGGCGAGGACGTGCGGGTGATTGCGGTCGGCGAGCGCGAGGACGCGGGGGAGATCGTGGATCATCGCCGCCTGTCTCGGGGGAGCCCCGCCGGTGTCGGCGGCGGCAGCGGGGAGCGGGGCGAGCCGGACCGCGAGGGAGACGGCGGCGGCGGCAAGGGCACCTCGTGCAGCGCGTCGGGCCATTTTCGGCGCAACGTAGCACGAGCCGGCCACGCGCTCGCGCGGCGCACGGCGCGCGGCGCACGGCGCCCGCCGCGCGCGTCAGTCCGCCTCATCCCCGTCCGGCGCCGCCGCGGTCCCCGCCTCTTCCACGTCCCCCGCTCCGTCCCCCTCGGCCGCCTCGTCTCCCCTCGACGCGACCTTTTTCTTGAGCCTCCGGAAATTCGAGCGATCCATGCCCGCCCGGCGCGCCGCCTCGCTGAGGTTGTTGCCCGTGCGCTGCAGCAGGCGCCCGATGTAGATCTGATCGAACGCGTCGACGGCGCGCTCCTTGGCCTCCGCGTACGGGAGCTCGCAGAGCTGCGCGGGCAGGACGAGCGCGTCCCTCGGAGGGCGCCGATCCGGCCCCGCGCGCCCCGACACCGAGGGCGGCAGATCCGCGGGCAGGATCGCGTCGCCGCGCGCGGAGAGCACGGCGTGCTCGATCGCGCTCTCGAGCTCGCCCGCGTTGCCCGGCCAGGCGTGCTCGCGCAGGAGGCGCGCCGCCTCGGGGCCGATCCGCTTGACGTCGCGCTCGTGCCTGCGCGCGCACCGGCGCAGGAAGTGGCTCGCGAGCAGCGCGATGTCCTCCCGGCGCCGCCGGAGCGGCGGCAGCTCGATGACGATGACGCCGAGGCGGTACAGGAGATCGTCCCGGAACTGGCCGGCGGAGGCGCGCTCCCTCAGATCGGCGCACGTCGACGCGATGACACGGACGTCGACGCGGCGCGGCTCGCCCCCGGGCCCCGCGACCTCGCCGCGCGTGAGGACCCGCAGCAGCCTGGCCTGCGCCTCGAGCGGCAGCGCCGAGACCTCGTCGAGGAAGAGCGTGCCGCTGTCCGCCGCCTCGATCAGGCCCCCGCCGACGCGCCCGTCCGGCGAGGTCTCGCGCTCCCCGCCGAAGAGCTCCTCCTCGGCGCGCGGCGCCGGGAGCGCGCTGCAGTCGACCGCGACGAACCGCCGCCCGGCGCGCGGCCCGCGCCGGTGGACGGCGCGCGCGACGAGCTCCTTGCCCGTCCCGCGCTCGCCCGACAGCAGGATGGGCGCGCCCACGGACGCCACGCCGAGCGCCCTCCGGGTTGCGTCCTGCATCGCGGCGGAGCTCGCGATCACCTCGCCGAGCTGCTCGTGCTCGCCGACGCGCTCCTCGAGGGCCCTCGCGCGCTCGGCGAGCCGCCGGCGCTCGATGGCGCGCTCGATCGCGATCGAGAGCGCGGCCTCCGGCTCGACGGGCTTCATCACGAACGCGTAGGCGCCGGCGCGCACGGCCGCGACCGCGGCGTCGACCTCGTCGTGGCCGGCCATCACCACGACCTCGACGTCGGGGTACGCCGCCTTGATCTGGTCGAGCACCTCGGCGCCGCTCATGCGCGGCATGGCGAGGTCGAGCAGCACCGCCTCGACGCGGGTGGTCGCGAGCAGCCCGAGCGCCGCGGGGCCGTCCTCCGCGGTGAGGACGTCGAAGTCGCGCACGAGCGCGCGCGCGAGGCCGCGGCGCTGGGCCGGCTCGTCGTCGACGAGGAGGATACGGGCGCGGGCTCTGGCGTTCACGAGGCGGGGCGGCGGGGCAGGATCAGATGGGCTTGCGTGAGGTGAGCGGCGCGAGATCGGCGCCCCGGCGCGTCTGCGGCTCCCTCGGCTCGTCCTGGGCCGCGGCGAAGGCGGGATCGCTGGACCGCCGGAGCTTGCCCGGGGGCGGCGGGGGCGGCGGCTCGGCGCTCCCGGTCGGCGTGTAGATCTGGCCGTGCTGCTGGAAGACGCAGATCCGGTTGCCGCCCTCGCGCTTCGCCTGGTGGAGCGCGCTCTCGGCGGCGCGGATGAGCGCGTCCTTGGAGCGGACGTCGCGCGAGGGGTAGAGCGAGACGCCGATCGACACGCTGCACGGCCTCGACGCGCCGCCGAACTCGACCGGGTTGCCGGAGGCCTCGCGCCAGATCCGCTCGGCCACGGTCAGCGACCCGGCGAAGTGCGTGCTCGGCAGGACGATGAGGAACTCCTCGCCGCCGTAGCGCGCGATCACGTCGACCTCCCGGACCGAGCGGCGGATCCCGTCGGCGACGCGCCGGATCACGGCGTCGCCGAGCGTGCGCCCCCCGATCTCGTTCATCGCCTTCAGCCGGTCGATGTCGACGAGGACGCAGGCGAACGGCTCGTGGTAGCGCTCCGCGCGCTTGAACTCCTCGTTGAGCCGCGTGAAGAGGTAGCGGTAGTTGTAGAGCCCCGTCATCTCGTCGTGGATCGAGAGCTGCTCCAGGTAGGCGCGCTGCGCCGCGACGTGGTCGTGCAGCCGCTTGATCCGGAGCATCGAGCCGACCCGCGCGAGCAGCTCCTCCTCCTCGAACGGCTTGCACACGTAATCGTCGGCGCCGATCTTGAGCCCCTCGACCCGGCTCGCGGTGTCGCTCTTCACCGTGACCAGCACGACGGGGAGGAACGTCTCTGCGGTCATGCTCTTGAGCAGCCGGCACGCCTCGAGGCCCGTGAGCCGGGGCATCACGATGTCGAGGAGGGCGAGGTCGACGCCTCCCCGGCCGATGAGCTCGATCGCCTCCTGGCCGTCGTCGACCGCCTCGACCTGGAAGCCGGCCTTCTGGAGGATGCTCACAAGCATCTGGCGCGCGAGGCGGTCGTCGTCGGCGACAACGATCCTGGCCGGTCGGCTGCTCAGGAGCTCGGCCGGCACAGAGAGCGGAGCGCCACGGATGTCCTCGCTGTTCGGCACGGGCACATCCTCCCTTCGGGCGGGGCCGGGCGCAACGAGATCGCACGACGGCGGAAGCCGCCTCGTCGCCGGTCACGCGGTCCGCTCGCCGGCGCCGCGCCGGCGCGCCGCGCCGGCCCTCGCATGGATTGCGCGCGCGTTGCCTGTCGCGCGCGGGCTGTCATCGCCCTGGTTTCGCGGTAAGGACCCCCGCATGAATCAGGCGCGGTTCTGGAAGCTCGCGGCGGTCGCGCTGGCCTTCACGCTCGGCGTGATCGTGTGGGGCGCGTTCGTGCGCGCGACAGGCTCGGGGGCCGGTTGCGGCAGCCACTGGCCGACGTGCAACGGCGACGTCATCCCACGTTCTCCGAGCGCGGCGACCTTCATCGAGTTCACGCACCGCGCCACCTCGGGCGTCGCTTTCCTGCTCGTCGCGCTGCAGCTCGTCTGGGCCCTGGTCGCGTACCCGGCGGGCCACCCGGTGCGCGGCGGCGCGGCCGCGTCGATGCTGCTCATGGTCACCGAGGCGGCGGTCGGCGCCGGCATCGTCCTGCTCGAGTACGTCGCCAACGACGCGTCGGCGGCCCGCGCGCTCTGGATGGCCGTGCACCTCATCAACACGTTCCTGCTGGTGGGCGCCATGACGTGCACGCTCTACTGGGCGCGCGGGGGCCGGCGCGTGCGCCTGCGCGGCCAGGGCGCGACGGGCGCGCTGCTCGCCGCCGCGCTCCTGGGCGTCCTCGCGGTGGGGGTGACGGGGGCCATCGCGGCGCTCGGCGACACGCTCTTCGCGGCGGGCTCGCTCCGCGAGGGATTCGCGCAGGACTTCTCGCCCACGGCGCACTTCCTTGTGTCGCTGCGCGTGCTGCACCCGGTCGTGGCAGGGGTCGTGAGCGTTTACCTGCTCTACGCCCGCGGCGCGGTCGCGGCCCGGCGCCCTTCGCCGCTCGTCGAGCGGCTCGGGGCGGCGACCGGAGGGCTCGTGCTGCTGCAGATCGGCGCGGGGGTCCTCAACCTGCTGCTGCTCGCGCCGGTGTGGATGCAGCTCGTCCACCTCCTGCTCGCCGACGCGCTGTGGATGGTCCTCGTCACGCTCGCGGCCGCCGCGCTGAGCGAGCCGGCCGCGGCGGCGGACGCGGGCCCGCGCGGGGAGAAGGCGCAGCCGGAGGCGGTCGCCACCCTGGGGTAGCCCGACGCGCGCGCTAGAACTCGGTCGAGCTCTCGTCGCTGCCCGCGGGCTCCTGCGAGATCGTGGGGCGGACGGCGCGCTTTCGCTGTTCTTCGGCCTGCGCTGGGGCGCGCTGCTCGGGGATGGACGGGGGGAAGTCGACCTGCAGCACGATCCCCTGATCGGTCTCGACCACGCGGTAGGTCGCGTCGGTCTGCGCGCGCAGGTCGATCACCATGTCGAGGTCGTTGCCCTGGTCGACGAGCTGCACCTGGGCCACCGGGGTCGCGAAGAACGAGGTGACGAGCGGGAAGCGGTTCGTCTGGATCGCCCCCGCCCCCTTCATCCGGTAGACAAGGCGTCCCGCGGCCTTCGACTCGGCGACGTCGACCTTGCCGCCCTGGATCTGCACGAAGACGCGCGAGCCCCCGGTCGGGAGCATGCGGAAGCCGGGGAAGGTGGCGACCGGCCGCCCGGTGACATCCAGCGGCGCCTCCTTCGGCTTCGGCTTGCGCGCGCGGGGGGCGCGCTTCCGGGGGGCCTGCGCGGCGCCGGCCGCCGTCTTCTGCGGGGCGGCGGCCTTCGCCGGCGCCGGGGCGGCGGCCTTCGGGGCGGCCGGAGCGCCCTGCGCGAGGGCCAGCGGCGAGGCGAGGCCGAGGGCCAGCGAGAGGCTCAGCGAGAAGCTCAGCGAGAGATGCCGGGGAGGTCGCACCGAACCAGTACAGCACGACCGCCTGGCCCGGAGAAGACGGCAGCACGTTAAGCTCGACACGTGCCGCCTCGCGTCGCCCGCCTCTCGCACGTCATCGGCGTCGACGACGCGCCGTTCGCCCGCGACCACCGCGGCGACGTGCCGATCGTCGGGACCGTCTTCGCGGGGCTGCGCCTCGAGGGGGTGCTCTCGACCCGCGTCCGCCGCGACGGACGGAACGCGACGCCGGCGATCGCCGCGATGATCCGCGGCTCCCGCTTCTACGCTCAGGCGCACGTGGTCATGCTCCAGGGCATCGCGGTGGCGGGGTTCAACGTGGTCGACATCGCGGCGCTGCGCGACGCCCTCGCCCTCCCGATCGTGGTGGTGGCGCGGCGCCTCCCGAACCTCGACGCGATCCGCGACGCGCTCCTGTCGCGCGTCCGGGGAGGGCGCCGCAAGTGGGCGCTCATCGAGCGCGCCGGCCCGATGGAGCCGGTCGCGGGCGTGTACGTGCAGCGCGCCGGGATCTCGCTGGAGGACACGAGCGCGCTGATCTCGCGGCTCTCCGTGCACGGCCATCTCCCCGAGCCCCTGCGCGCCGCGCACCTCATCGCCGGCGGGCTGACCACCGGCGAGAGCCGCGGGCGCGCGTGACGGAGCGCTAGAGCTGCCGCCGGCTGGGCGCGCTGGCGGTGCCCGGCTTCTCGACCTTCTTACCGCGGCCGGTCACCTTCGAGTAGATGACGTCGAGGTTGGCGGTGATGTCGAGATAGAACTGAGCTTCAGGGCTGTAGAAGAAGCTCCTCCGCTGGCCGCCGTAGCCGATCTGCCGGTCCGTGTTGTTGTAGCCGAGCGTGAGGTCGACGACCTCGAAGACCGGGTAGTTCACGCTGACGTCGAAGGCCGTCTGGGGGACGTAGGTCGTTCCCTGGGAGCCGTCGTACGGGGCGCAGCCGGTCTGGGTGGCGACACACCCCCCTTCGAACTCGTGCTTGAAGTCGCTGAGCAGCCCGAAGCTCGTCGCCAGGGAGAGGTCCTTGTAGAGCGGCAGGTCGAGCTGAAGGCTCGTGGCCAGGCGATCCATGGCCAGGGACGAGCCGGTCAGCTGGTCATCGGGCGCCACCGCACCGCTCGGGGTCATCCGCTCTTGCCCGAGGCCACCCTTCACCGGCGTGTACGACTCCGCGAACAGGTGCGCGTAGGTCACGCCGAGCGTCGCCGTCAGGTTGTTGAGCCCGTCGGCCTTCGAGCCGAGCAGCTTGATCTTCTGGATGATCTGCGGGCCGACCGACACCGTGAAGTACTTGCCCGCGTTCCAGCTCGCCGGCGAGGTCGGCAGGATCAACCGCAGCCGCATGGCGGCGTCCGTCTTGTACTCTCCTCGCTCCGCGCCACCGCTCTCCCAGAGCTCGCGGCTGTACCGGGCGTTGAGGGCCACGTCCTTGAACTGCGGCTCCCGGTAGTGCGTCGTGATGTCGCTGTTCGTGAGCTCGGTGACCCAGCCGATGTCGGCGGACACCGCGACTTTGTCCTTGGGCCGATCGAGCACGTAGAAGTTCGGCCGAAACGTGAAGTCCCAGCCGTAGACCTGGATGGCAGGGATGTACTCCCCGCCAACGCCGAAGAGGGTCGTGCTGCCGCCCTGGTTCCAGGTGAACGTCGACCCGCGCCAGCGCAGGGTCGTCTCTTCTTCGTCCTCCAGCAAGGTGTCGGCCGCGGTGACCTGGTTCCACCGCACTGCAGGCGACGTGGCCGGCCCTGCCTCGGGTCCCGGGGTCGCCCTGGGAGTCAGCGGCTGCACCGGAGGCGCCGGCTCCGCGGGGGGCGCCGGCTCGGCGGGCGGAGCAGCAACGGGCCCAGCTGCAACGCCAGGGGCACCGGGAGCGGCTGGGGCACCGGGAGCGACAGGAGCACCGGGAGCAGGCGGGGAGGCTTCCGGGGCAACAGGCGCCGGAGCAGTCGGCTGAGCTTGCTCGGCGGGCGGAGCCGGATCGGCCGGCGGGGCTTTCGCCGGCTCGGGCGGCGTCTGCGCGGACGCCACCGAGACGCTGCCCAGGATACCGGCAGCCACAAGCATCGATCGGAACGTCATCTCCACTCCCTCTCCTGGTCGCTTCGGACCCTCACGCTCCACCGCGCGCCCGGCCAGACGTCCGCCCGCGCTCCGCACGCCCCCCGGCGTTCAGCCCGCCGGGAACCCTGCTCGGTCGGCCCCCTCTGCAGAAAACATACCCTGCCCCAATAGGACGGTAAATATTTGAAATAATTGATTATTTATGGCCACAGCCGAGGGCGCGTTACCCCGCTGACGCGCGCCCCCGTTGCGAATGTGACGATGCCTGAAGTAAGCCAACGGGCCATGGAGCCGATGTCCTTCCCGGGCGACAGGGACTCGCCCCTCTCGTCGCCATCCCCCGGAGGCCGCCGCGGCGACGACGCAGGGGGCCTCCGGCCCACCGAGATCAACGCCCTCCTGGGCCGCGGCACGCACTTCGAAGGCAAGCTCTTCTTCGAGGGCCGGGTGCGCATCGACGGCAGCTTCCGCGGCGAGATCCGCGGCGAAGACGTGCTCGTGATCGGCGACGGCGCGCTCGTGATCGGGGAGATCCACGTGGTCACGTGCATCGTCACGGGCGGCGAGGTCCAGGCGAGCATCCGCGCCCGCGATGCGATCGAGCTCTACGCGCCGTCCAAGGTGACCGGCGCGCTGCACGCGCCCGCCATCTTCATCGATCGCGGCGTGCAGTTCGACGGCTCCTGCAAGATGGCGCCTCTCGAGGAAGAGCCTGGCGAGCGGCCTGTGCGGCCGCCCGCGGCGTCCTCCGAGCCCGACGCCGACGCCATCGGACAAGCTGCGAGGGCCGCCGAGGACGGCGGCGGCACCGCGCAGCGCGGCGCGGCCGCGAAGCGCTCCGACGCCGACCGCTGAATTCCGACCTCCGTCGAAGATCCCACAATTTCTGTAACGTGCAGGGGTGCGGCTGCCCGCTCAGCGAGGTACATGTAGTGAGCGGCTGCGCTCTCGCCCGCCCGAGGCGCACGCCCACGACGTGGCCGGCAGCCCACACACCGACGGACGCTGCTCGCACAGGAGAGTCCATGAAGAAGCTGTGGTCCCTGTCCCTGATCGCCTTCTCGCTCGCCGTCCTCGCCCTCTCGCTCTCGCCACGCATGGCCCGCGCCGCCGACGCCGAGTCGGAGAAGCTCGCGTCGCTCGGCAAGGCGCTCCGGTACACCCTGAAGACCACCGGGCCGGCCTCCGCGATCGACACAGGGGGCGCAGCGATCCTCGTCAAAGCGCCCCTGCCGGCCGTCCGGAAGCTCGTCACCTCCTACGGCAGCTACAAGACCTTCATCAGCTCCTTTGACCAGAGCCGCGTGCTCGCGAAGCGCAAAGGCACGAGCGAGGTCTATCTCCAGGTGCCAATCCTGAACGGCGCCGCGCACATCTGGACCGTCGCCGACATGTCGCCGCCCACGAAGGACGGCGCCGACGAGGTGATCTCCGGGCGCTACAAGCGCGGCAACGTCTCCGATTTCCGTGCCCGGTGGCGGCTCCGCGCCGTCGATGAGCACCACACCATCGTGAAGCTCGAGCTCTTCGTCGACCCGAAGCTCCCCTTCCCGGCCTCGGTCGTCACCACGCAGCTCGCCAGGGCGGCCGACAAGGCGGTGACAGCGGTGCGGACTCGCGCGCAGGCCGCGGCGCCCGCCAGCGCGCAGGCGAGCACCACGGCCGCCGCCGCCCCCGGCGCCTCGCCCGGCGCCGCCGCGAGCGCGACCGCGACCGCCCCGAGCGGCTCCGCCCCGGTCACGCAAGCCGGCGAACAGAGCCGCACGCCGGCGACTCCCGCCCCGCCGCCAGAGTCCATGTCCGACCGGCCGCCGGCCGATGGCGACAGCGTGCGCCGCCAGAAGGACATGGCGCGCCGGTAGCCCCCCTTCCGCTGACTGGGCATCTGCCGACAGAGCGCCCAGGCCACCCGCCTTCCCCCCTGCCGCCGTCGAGGCGGCTCATGACTCCCGTCGTGAAGCCCCGCCGCCGCCGACACGCCGCCGCGCACCGCCGAGCCTGTTGATAACCGAGGAGCGCCCCGGGCGTGCCACGGCGCGCCCGGTTGCTTGCAATTCCGCAGGCCTACAGAGGATCGCTGCCCGGACCGTCCGTGGTTCTCAACAGGCTTTTCAACACGCTTTCCGATCTTCCCACAAGAATTCCCACATTCTGCGGGAGTTTTTCAACAAGCCATGCGCCCGGCGGAGGTTGCGAGGGGACGGATGCATGAAGTAAAGCCTGTGCGGTGAGGTATCCCTTGCCGGACGAGCATCCACGCGCGCCGGCGCCCGCCCAGCATCCTGCCGCGTGGGGCGCCTGCGCTTCCCAGGAGCGGCAGCTGGCCGTCTCGTGGTGGTGATCAGGACATCCCTCCTCATCGTCCCGACCGAGCGACACGTCGAGCGCGAGCTCGCAGCGCTCGACCTGCGCGACCCGCGCGCCGCGGATCAGGAAGTCCGTTCACGGTGGAGCTTCGTCTCCGAGGCGCTCGCCGTGCTCGCGCCGGACGTCGCCATGGCGAGCCCGCAGGCGACCCGCCTCGCCACGCGGCTCGCCCTCGACGCGCTGCCGCCGGCTCGGCTCCGGCAGCCGGCCGAGCCCGCCGCGCGCGTCGCGCTCGCGCACGCCCTGGACCGCGCCCTCGGGAGCTTCCGGCGCGCCGGGACCTCCCCGGCGGATCTGCGGGCGCTCGGCACCGCCTATGCGCTCGCCGTCGCCGAGGTCCTCGATCGAGCGGACGCTGCCCTGCAGGCGGCGCACCTCGTGGACCCGCGCAGCGCAGGGTTCCTGCTCGCGCGGGCGCTCCGCGCGGCCGGCGCGGCCAGCGCGCTGCCGCTCCCGCGCAAGGTCACGATCCGCGGCGCCGTCGCCTGGGAGCCCGACGATCTCGCCTGGATCGAGGCGCTCCACGCCGCCGTCCGCGCGCGGGACGGCGCGGGCGTGACCGTCGAGCTGCCCGCGCTCCAGGGCGACGGCGCGGCGCCCGTGGCCGACGCGCTGGAACGGCGCTGGGCCTCGCTCGACGATGCGCCGGAGATCGCGTGGGTGCCCGACCGAGAGGCGGAGCCGCTCGCCGCGATCAGCGCGAGGACCGCGGAGGGCGAGGCGCGCGCCGCCGCCGCCGAGGTGGCCGCGGCGCTCGGCCGCGGGGTGCCGCCCGAGCGGATCGCCGTCGTCGTGCCCGCGCTCGACGACGCCGCGATCGAGCCGCTCCGGGCCGCGCTGGCCGACGCGGGCGTCCGCTTCTCGGAGCCGCGCGGCCGCGCCGCCGCGAGCTGCCCCGACGGGCGCGTCGCGCTCGCGATCCTCCGCCTCGCCGTGGGCCCGGTCCGCCGCGAGCAGGCGATCGAGATCCTCCGCGCGCCCGGGGTCCACGCCGGCGCCTGGATGGACCGCACCTCCGTCGCCGAGGCGGAGAAGCGCTCGGCCGACCTCGCCCACCGGCTGCGCGACGTGCCGGTCGAGGTGGATCGCACGGGCCGGCTGCTCATCGAGAGCCTCATCTCGGTCGTGGCGGCCCGCCGCGCGGACCGTCGCGCGGGGCCGCCGCGGACCGCCGGGCGGGACGCGCTGCTCGAGGAGGCGGAGCTCGATCTCGGCCTGGCGGCGCTGCACGGCGTGGGCGACGCGCACGGCGACGACGATGAAGCGTGGATGCCGCACGCGCTCGAGCGGCTGCTCGCCAGCGCCCGCTGGATCGGCGAGGCGACGACGCGGCCCGAGATCGTACGGCGCTTCCTGTCGCTCCTCGACAAGCTGAGCTTCGGGGAGCCCGGCGTCGAGGAGCTCCGCGCGGCGCTGCGCGGTGAGCGGCGGAGCGGCGGCGCGATCGCGCTCGAGGCGATGGGCGCGATGGGCCAGGGCGCGCGGGCCGCGCGCGCGATCCGCGAGCAGGCCGAGGCGCTCGCGCGGGCGGCGCACGAGCTCGGCTGCGAGGACCGCCCCGCGTCCGCGGCGGAGGTCTACGCGGAGCTCGATCGGGCCGCCGGCGAGCAGGGCGCGGGGCCGCGCGGCGACGCGGGCCGCGCCGGCGCCGTGCGCGTCGACGTCGCCGCCGGGGTCACGGCGCTCGAGCACGACATGGTGGTGGTGACCGGGCTCGAGGCGCGCGCCTACGGCGGCAGCCCGGGCGCCGACGAGACGCTGCTCGGCGAGGCGCTCCGCGCGAGGCTGCCGGCGCCGTGCCGCCCCGCGTCGGGGCGCGAGCGCCAGGCGGCCCAGCGCGCGGAGCTCGGCTGGGCGCTCGCCGGCGCGAGGAGCGTCGCCCTCTGCTTCACGCGGGGGGACGACAGCGAGCCGAACGAGCCGCACCCGCTCTTCGCGGCGGCCGTCGCGGCCGGCGCCCCCCAGCGGACGGAGCCGGCCTCGCGCGTCGCCCCGGACGCGGCGACGCTCGGGCCGCGCGACGCGGAGCTCATCGCCCTCGCGGGCGGCGGGCGGCCGGCGGCGGACATCGCGGAGCGGATCCGGATCGAGCGCGCCCGCGCGGACTTCTTCCTGGATCCGCGGGCGCCGATCGACCTCCACACGGGGCGCGTCCTGCTCGACGCGGATCCCGCGCTCGGCGCGCAGCTCCGGGCCGCGATCGGCGGGGCGCACCCCGACAGGCCGATCGCGGTCACCCACATCGAGCGCGCGGTGGGCTGCGCGTTCGCGGGGTTCGCCCGCCGCGTGCTGCACGTGCGCCGCGCGGAGGACCTCGCCGAGTCGGCCGACGCGCGGGAGCGCGGCACGCTGATCCACCGCGCCCTGCAGGCGTCGTTCGAGGCGCTGCGCGAGCTCGGCCCGGACCGCGATCCGGCCGAGCAGCTCGCGGCCGCGCGCGCGGCGGCCGAGGCGGCGCTCGGCGTCTCGGCGCCCATGGCCCCGCTCCGCCGCGAGGCGGTCGAGAAGGCGATCGCCGACGTGCTGGAGGTCGTGGTCCGCGCTGTCGACGGGGAGGAGTCGTCGCCGGAGCTCCGCTTCTTCCTCGCCGAGCGGCGCTTCGGCGCGGGTGAGCCGGCCCCCTGGCAGCCGCTGGAGCTCCCCCCGTCGGACGACGAGGGCGAGGGTACGGCGGGCGCGTCGAGCGTGTGGGTCGACGGCCAGATCGACCGGATCGATCGGTCGACCGACCAGCGCGTCGTGCGGGTCGTCGACTACAAGACCGGCAAGCTCCCCGAGGCCAAGGAGCGGCGGCGGGCGCTCCAGCTGCCGCTGTACAGCGCCATCGCAGCGCGCGCGCTGGGCGCCGAGGAGGTGCGCGCCGTCTACATCGGCGTGCGCCAGCGCGGGCTCATCGAGCTGTGGCCGCGCACGGCCGAGGACCAGCGCGCGCTCGCCGAGGGCTGGGCGGAGGCCGCGCGCACGGCGCGGGCGGCGGTCGTCGCGCTCTGGGAGGGCAAGGCCGCGCCGCGGCCGGCGCTGGCGACGATGTGCGCGCGCTGCGACGCGCGCGATGTGTGCCGGCGCCCCGCGGTCGTGCCGATGGACGAGGCGGCGGAGGAGGTCGCGTGAGCCCCGCGCCGCACGGGGCGGAGCTCGCCGAGGGCGACGCGCTCATCTACGCCTTCCGCCGCAACGTCGTGGTCGCCGCGAGCGCCGGCACCGGCAAGACCCACCGCCTCACGGCGCTCTACGTGCTGCTCACGCTGGGCCTCACCTCCCTCGGTCAGCCCGACGCCGCGTCCGCCGCGCCGCCGGTGCCGCCGGACCGCATCGTCGCGACGACGTTCTCGCGCGCGGCGGCGCGCGAGATCGCCCACCGCGTCGAGCGGTCGCTCCGGGAGATCGCCCGCTGGGACGGCGAGGCGGACATCCCCTTCGCCGACATCCTCCGCGCGCGGCAGGCGGCGGTCGCCGCCCCGCGCGGCGCGGCGCTGCCCGTGGCCGAGCTGCGCAAGCGCGCGGAGGAGGCGCTCGCCCGCCTCCCGGCGGGGCGCATCGACACGCTCCACGGCGTCGCCAAGCAGATCGTGGACCGGCACGCGATCGCGATGGGGCTCTCGCCCTCCGCCCGGATCCTCGACGAGGAGGAGGCGCAGGCGCTCAGCGATCTCGCGGTCGACGAGGCGCTGAGCCGCGCGTTCGCCGAGGGGGGCGAGCGCGCCGACGCCGCGCGCGCGCTCGTCGCCGCGACGGGCAGCGTGGAGTCCGCGCGGAGCGAGGTCACGCGGCTGCTCGACCGGCTCGACGAGGACGGCCTCACGCCGCGCCGGCTCTCGCTGTCCGACCACGCCGCCGAGGCCCGCGCGCTCGCGCTGGAGCTCCACCGCCTCGCGGCCGAGAGCGCGGCGCTCGGCAGCGCGGCGTTCCGCGAGCCGGCGGCGGCGCTCGTTGCGGCGCTCGGCCGCGAGGGCGGCGCGCCCTTCCCCGCGAGCGCGGCGAGCGCCCCGCTTGTCGAGCTGCTCACGCAGCGCAAGCCGCACAAGAGCAAGTGCACGCCGGCCGACGAGGCGCTCCTCGCCTTCCGGGAGGCGCTGGCCGGCGAGACCCACCGCGACAAGGCGCAGCAGCTGCTCGGCTTCCTCCGCGAGGCGCCGGCGCTGTCGCGCCGCGAGGCGCGGATCGTCGATCTGCTGGAGGAGATCCGCGAGCGGCTCTCGGCCATCCGCCGCACCGAGGGCGGCCTCGGGTTCGGGGACCTCCTGCGCGCCGCCCGCGACGGCCTGCGCGACGATCCGGCGATCGCCGACGCGGTCCGCGGGTCGGTCGACGTGCTGCTCGTCGACGAGTTCCAGGACACGAGCGCTGTGCAGCGCGATCTCGTGTACCTCCTGCGCGAGCAGGACGACGCTGCCCGGGCGCGCCCGGCCGGCGTCGCCCCGACGGCGGCCGGCCTGTGGGGCCATGGGCTGTTTCTGGTCGGCGATCGCAAGCAATCCATCTACGGGTTCCGCGGGGCCGACGTGTCGATCTTCTGCCGCGTCTGCGCGGAGCTCGCGGGCGCCGCCGCGGGCCGCGCGCTCGAGCTCTCGCCTTCCCTGTGGTCGCCCGAGCCGAGCGCCGATTTCGTCGCGCTCCGCGAGAGCCGCCGGTCGACGCCCGAGCTGCTCGCGTTCATCAACGCGTTCTCGGCGCGCGATTTCGCCCAGGATCGCGCCCCCGAGGCGCGCGGCGGCAGCCCGGGCGCGCCGCGCGAGTTCGAGATCGCCTACAGCGCGGCGGAGCACCTCGTCGCGGCGCCGGGCGGGGCCGCGCAGGGCCCGACGGAGGTCGCGCTCATCGACGATGACGGCAGCGCCGCGGACGGGGTCGACGCGCTCGTCCGCGACGCGCGGGGGCAGCTGCGCGAGGCGCTGATCGCGGCCGCATACATCGCGCGGCGCGTCCGCGGCGCGGGCGCGGCCGAGCCAGCGGGCGGCGACCTGCGCTTCCGCGACGTCGCCGTGCTCGCCCGGCGCCGGAGCACGATCCCGCTCGTCGAGCTCGCCCTCGCGCGCCTCGAGATCCCGTACGTGGTGGCGGGTCGCGCGCTCTTCGACGCGGCCGAGGTGCGCGACGTGGCCGCGATCCTCCGCCTGCTGCTCGACCCGCGCGATCGACTGGCGCTCGCGACGGTCCTCCGCGGCCCGATGGTGGCGCTCTCCGACACGGCGCTCGCGGTCCTCGCGCCTCCTGGCCGCGGCCTCACGGTCCCGCTGCTCGGCCGCTGGACGAGCGCCGCCGGGGCGCAGGGGGGCCGGGCGCCCTGGCCGGAGGACGATGGCCCCGGCGACGCGCGCCCCCTCCCCGCGCTCGCGCGGCTGTCCGCGGCGGATCGCGAGCGCCTCGAGGCGTTCCGCGCCCGCTTCGCCGGGCTGCGCCGCGCGGCGCTCCGCTCGACGCCTGGCGAGGCGATCCGCGCCGCGGTCTCCGCGTTCGATCTCGACCGCGTCCTCGCCGCGCTCCCCCGCGCCCAGGCCCGGCTCGGCAACGTCGATCGGCTGATCTCCATCGCCCGCCGGCGAGGGGGCTCGCTCGCGAGCTTCGCCCGCTGGCTGGAGCGCCGGATCCGCGACGAGGCGGACGAGCCGGAGGCCGCCGTCTTCTCCCCCGAGGACGACGCCGTGCGGCTCACGACGATCCACGCCAGCAAGGGGCTCGATTTCCCGGCCGTGGTGCTCCTGGACCTCAACGCGGAGCCCCGCGCGGATCAGCCCGGCCTGAGCTACATCCCCGCCGCGGGGGACGTCCCTGCCGCCCTGCTCGTGCGCCACCACGCGCGGCGCGTCGACCGGCCGTCGCGGCTCGGCTCGCTCCACGACGTCGAGGGGTCGGCGCACGGGCCGTCGTTGCCCCTCAGCACGCCCGCGCTCCAGGCGGCGCGCGCCGAGGTGCGGGCGCGGGAGCGGGCCGAGCGGCAGCGGCTCACGTACGTCGCGATCACCCGCGCCCGCCGCGAGCTCGTGCTCGTCGGCGCCGCGGTCAAGCCGCGCAGCGGCTCGGCGTGGCTCACGCTGAAGGGGACGGCGAACGCCGAGGATCCCGCGCCGCTCGCCGGCACGATCGGCGCGACGCTCGAGGCCCGCGCGTTGCTCGCGGAGGCCAGGCCGCCGGCCCCTGGCACCGACGCTTACGCGCGCGCCGCGCCGCTCCCCCGGGCGGCGCCGGCGACGGAGCCTGCGCGCGCGCAGACCGTGCGGATCGCGACCGCGTCGCTCGCGACGTTCCAGGCGTGCTCGCGCCGCTTCCGACTGAGGCACCTCCTCGGGATCAGCGAGCCCCCGGGCGAGGGTCAGCTCGGCCTGTTCGACGTCGAGGGCCCGCCTGAGCTGCCGGGCGAGGAGCGTGTCGAGCTCGACGACGGCGCCGACCCTCGCCCTCCTGGCCGCGCCGCGCACCGCGTGCTCCAGCGCTGGCCGCGCGCGCGCTGGGGTGAACCGACCGAGGCCGCGGCCGTCGTCGCGCGGCTCGCCTTCGAGGGGCTCGCGCCCCATGGCCCGGACACGCCGCGCGTCGCCGAGGGCATCGCCCGCTTCCTGGGGGGGCCCTATGCGCGGGAGGTGCGCGGCGAGGAGGCCGCGCTCCTCCGGGAGGAGGCGCTCGTGCTCGATATCGACCCCCAGAGCGCCGGAGAGCGGCGCGGGGCGAGGCTCGCGCTGGCGCTCGCGCTCGATCTGGTGGTGCTGCATCCGAGCGGGCTCGTCGATGTCATCGAGTACAAGCGCGCGCGACCTCGGGCGGATCTCGCGCCCTACGAGCTCCGCCTGCGAGCCTACGCGCTCGCGTTGCGGAGGCGCCATCCGGACCGCCCGATCCGCGCGGGTGTGCTGTTCGTCGGCGCCGAGGTGGAGCCCGTGTGGCTCAAGGCCTCGGGCCCCGTGGGCTCGATCGCCGACGAGGAGCACGCGCGGTTCGAGCGCGAGCTCGCCCGGCTCGCCGAGCGCTTCTCCGAGGCGAGGGCCGAGGGTCGCTTCGACGGGATCCCGGTCGAAGCGTGCCGCAGGCTGCGCTGCGGGTTCGTGCGCGCGTGCCACGGTTAGCCGCCTCGCGGGCGCGGGCCGTGGCGCGCGCGACGCAGCTCTCCTTGGGCCGCCCCGCTCGGAAGCCCCCGCTTACGCCCCGGCCTGCTCCTCGACCTCGTCCGCCGACGCGGTCTGCGCCGGCGCGCGCCGCGGCGGCTCCAGGACGATCGGCAGGATCTCTTCCATCGAGGACACCATCGTGATCTTGACCTGGTCCTTGACGTCCTGCGGCACATCCTCGAGGTCGCGCCGGTTCTTGGCCGGGATGAGCACGTGCCGGATGCCGGCCCGGTGCGCCGCGAGCAGCTTCTCCTTGATGCCGCCGACCGGCATCACCCGCCCGCGCAGCGAGATCTCCCCCGTCATCGCGATGTCGCTGCGCACCGACGCGCCGAGCAGCAGCGACGCCACCGCGGAGAACATCGTCACCCCCGCGCTCGGCCCATCCTTCGGCGTGCCGTGCTGCGGGATGTGCACGTGCAGATCGATCTCCTTGAGCCACTCCGGATCGAGGTGCAGCCGTTCGGCCTTGCTGCGCACGAAGCTCACCGCCGTGCTCGCCGACTCCTGCATCACGTTCCGCATGTTCCCGGTGAGCACCACGTTGCCCTTGCCCGGCATCTTCGTCGCCTCGATGAAGAGGATCTCGCCGCCCGCCGGCGTCCACGCGAGGCCGGTCGCGACCCCGGGCTGGAGCGACCGCTCGGCGAGCTCGGGGCGGTGCTTGTGCGGACCGAGCACCTGCTCCACGTGCTCGGGCGCCGCCACCTCGCGCACGTCCTGGCCCTCCGCGACCTTCACCGCCGTGGAGCGGCACACCGCCGCGATCTGCCGCTCCAGGCCGCGCACCCCCGCCTCGCGCGTGTAGTGATCGATGATCGCCGCGATGCCCGGCTCCGTGAACTCCAGCCGCTCGTCCGTGAGCCCGTGCGCCGACAGCTGCTTCGGCACAAGGAACTCCCGCGCGATCCCGAGCTTGTCGGTCCGCGTGTAGCCGGGCACCTCGATGACCTCCATGCGGTCGACGAGCGGCCCCGGGATGCCGTCCCAGTTGTTCGCCGTCGCGAGGAACATCACCTGCGACAGATCGAACGGCAGGTCGAGGTAGTGATCCTGGAAGGTCGAGTTCTGCTCGGGATCGAGCACCTCGAGGAGCGCCGCCGCCGGATCGCCGCGCAGATCGACGCCCATCTTGTCGACCTCGTCGAGCACGAGCACCGGGTTCCTGGTCCCCGCCTTCTTGAGCGCCTGCAGGATGCGCCCGGGCAGCGCGCCGACGTACGTGCGCCGGTGCCCGCGGATCTCCGCCTCGTCGCGCACGCCGCCGAGCGCGATGCGCTCGTAGCGCCGCCCCATGCTGCGCGCGATCGACTTGCCGAGCGACGTCTTGCCGACGCCGGGCGGCCCGATGAAGAGCAGGATCGGCCCCTTCTTGTCCGAGCGGAGCTGCCGGATCGCCGAGTACTCGACGACCCGCTTCTTCACCTTCTCCAGCCCGAGGTGATCCTCGTCGAGGCAGCGCCGCACGCTCTCGACGCTGAGCTTGTCCACCGTCGTCTTGGACCACGGCAGATCCGCGATCCACTCGAGGTAGGTCTTTGTCACGTTGAACTCGGCCGACTGCTGCGCCATCGAGCGCAGCCGGCTGAGCTGCTTGCGCACGACCTTGTCGACCTCCGCCGGCACCTTGGCGCGGCGGATCCGCTCGCGGAGCTCCTCGATCTCGTCGTCGTCGCCGCCCTCGCCGAGCTCCTCCTTGATCGACTTCATCTGCTGCCGGAGGATGTACTCGCGCTGCGATTTGCCCATCTCCTCCTGCACCATGGAGGAGATCTCCTTCTTCACCCGCAGCACCTCGAGCTGCCGGCCGACCATCGCGAGCACGAGGCGGACGCGCGCCTTCACGTCGAACGCCTCGAGGATCTCCTGCTTGTCGCCGACCGACGCCTGCGCCTGCGGGAAGTTCGAGGCGATGAGATCCGCGAGCGCGCCGGGCTCGCGCACGTTGTCGAGGATGCCCGCGGTGTCGCGCGGCAGGTTCGGCATGAGGCCGAGCACCTCGCGCGTCGCCTCGCGCAGGCCCGCGCCGAGCGCCTCGAGCTCCACGTCGCGCACGAGCGACTCCGGGATGCGCTCGATCCGCGCGCGCATGTACGGCTCCAGCGAGAACGCCGCCTTCATGCGGAAGCGGCCGAGCCCGTTCAGCACGACCGAGTAGTTGTTCGGGCCGAGCCGGATGACCTTCACGACGCGGGCGATGGTCCCGACGGAATAAAGCTCCTTGAACGTCGGCTCGTCCACGTCCGGCGACCGCTGGCTGATCACGCCGACCAGCGCGCGCTCGCGGCCGAGGAGATCCTCGACGAGGCGCACGCTCCGCGGCCGGCCGACGTTGATCGGCACGACCGACATGGGGAACAACACCGAGTTGCGGAGCGGGAGGATCGGGACGCTGTCCGCGTCGGGCGAGGGGGGCGTTCGCGAAGGAGGATCGCCGGTCGGCATGCCGACAACCCTAGTACAGCGCTCTTCTCGAAGCCATGACGCGGGCGAGCCGCTAGAAGTCCTTGATCTTCCAGACCCCGTGCTCGCGCGTGAAGGCGACCGTGCCACCGGCGCCGTACGCCATCGAGGCGCTGTCCCCCGTCTCCTCGATGGTCGCGGTCGGCAGCGCCGCCTTGATCGCCTGGACGACCCGGTTGATCTGCTCCTTCTGCGGCCCCTCCCAGGCGGCCTTCAGCTTCTCGGGGGTGAGCTGCGCCGCGCCCACCGCGCCCCTGACCGTCCCGGGCCGACCGCCCGGCTTCTGCGCTGCGTCAGCGCCCGCGCTCCCCGCCGCGCCTCCGGGGGCAGCGGGCTGCGCCGTGCCCTCCCCGCGCGGCGCGCCCGCCTCGCCGAGATCGCCCGCCTCGCCGGGCGCGCCGCCCGCCGGCTCCACGAGGCCTTCCTTCTCGGCGTCGGGAACGTAGCGCATGATGATGTCGTAGCGCCTTCGCTCGAACGCCCGCAGGAACCCCACCAGCGCCTGCCGGGGGGTCGCCTGGCCGTAGAGATCGACCGCCGCCGCGTCGAGCCGCCAGCCGCCCCCCTCGAAGACGAGCAGGAGCTCCTCGCCGTTCGGCATGGTGACCGTCGCCGTCACCACCGGATCGGCCGCGGGCCGCGCGATGGCGCGGGCGATCTCGAGCGCGTCGTCCGGGTTGTCACGGACCGCGCGCCGGAAGGCCTCGAGCGACATCGACCGCTTCGCCTCGTCCGAGAGCAGCCGGTAGGCCGCGTCGACGCGCCCCTCCTGGAGCGCCTGCGCGTACGCCCGGAGCGTGTCGCTCGGGCCCTGCTGGGCGTAGCTCGATCCGCACGCGGAGAGCGCGAGGGTGAACAGGAGAAGGGCCGTGCGCTTCACGGGTCGGGCCATAGCACACGCAGCGCCGAGCGCGCAGGCGCCGAGCGGCGCGAGCCCGCCGCGAGCCCCGCGCCGCTCGAGCACGCGCCCCCGCGGGCCGCGGTCACCCTCACTTCGCGCGTTTCAGGACCGCCCCGTCCTTCACCGGGGTGCCGTCCTCCTGATCCGGCGAGCCCTCGTTGATCCAGTAGACCGTCGTCTCGTCCAGCGCGATGTCGCCGGGGCGCGTCTGCTGCGAGGCGAGCACCTCCTCGTCCCCGCCGTCCTTCGGCATACGCACGACCGTCCCCTCGTCGCGGCGCGTCCAGTAGACGTGCTCCGCGTCGACCGCGACGCCGTTCAGCTGGCCCTGATCCCACACGATCTCCTCGGGCTCGCCGACCGCCTCTCCGCTCAGGTCGACCCGGAAGACGCTGCCGCCCTCGAAGCTCGCCCAGTAGACCGCCACCGCGTTCCCCTGAGCGTCCACGTCGAGCGCGATCTCCCGCGGGGTGAGCTGCTCGGCGGCGACCGTATGCGTCTCGCCTCGCACGCGGCACGCCACCGCGCCGTCTTGCTGGCCCAGCGTGCCCTGGTAGGTCCAGCACACGGCGTCCTCCGCGCTGGCCACGCGGTACGGGGACGCGAACGCCGAGCCGGGCGGCATGAGGTCCTCCGGTGTGCCGAGCTCGACCTCGGCGTCGCTGTCGCTCAGCAGCGCACGGAAGACGCCGCCTCCCCAGAGCTCGGTCCAGGTGAGCGCGTCGCCGGAGAGCGAGAGCCCCTCGGGCTGCTTCAGATCCGCGAGCAGCACGCGCGGCTCGCCGCCCGCGAGCGGGGCCGCCATCAGGGTGCCGTCCCCCGCGTTCGTCCAGAAGGCGAGCTGCCGCGCCTCGTCGATCGCGAGGTCCCTCGGCGAGGCCTGCGCCGCGCCGAGGGCCAGCGGCTCGCCGCCGCCCGGAGGCGCGGTCTTCAGCGCCCCGTCCGCCTGGGCCATGCCGGCCTCGTCGAAGGTGGTGCCGGAGATCCAGGCCACGCCGCCCGCGGTCACCCGCAGCGACACCGGGTGGACCTGCGCGACCGCGACCGGGATCGGCGCCGATGCGTCAGGCCCCGTGTACTGGCCTCCACCCGACGCCGACCACGGGCCGCACGTCGGCAGGTCCGTGCCCTTCTTGCGGCACGTCGCCCCCTCGCCCGCGTCCGCGAGCCCCGCGATCGCGATCGCGATCCCCGCGAGCTTGCCCTGCTGCGCCCGCTTGCACACCTCGGGGGGCAGCCGGAGGACGTTGCCCTCCTCGACCCGGAAGCCCGCGTCGCTGTCGGCGTCGAGCGGGACGTAGCACGCGCTCTCGCCGCAGATGCCGCCGCCCTGCGTGAGGAGCGCGACGTTCACCTCGCCGCCCGGCGCGTTCGCCACGCAGTCGCCGGGGTTCGCGGCGAACCTCTCCAGATCGACAGGCGCCGACACGGCGGCGGCGAAGCACTGGACGGTGTCGAAGCAGAGCCCGTCGCTGTCGCCGTCGCCGCCGCCGAACACGGCCTTCACCTCGAACTCGGGCAGGGCGCGCGAGTCGATCTCGCGCGGCACGCACGAGCCGGCGACGCAGCTCTGACCCTCGGGACAGCTGTTCTTGACGAGCACGTTGCCCTGCGCGTCGCGCAGCGCGTTGCCCGCCTCGTCGCGCTCGACCTCGGCCGAGCCGTCGCACAGGAACTGGATGGGCATGTGGAGGGTCGCGGTGCGCCCCTCGGGCACCGTCGTGAGCACCTCGCGGAGCAGGCGCACCCCGTCCTTGCCGCCGCGGCTCGCGATGACGCGCACCCGGAGCGCCTGCGCAGGATCGTCGGAGGCGAGGAAGCCGAGCGTGGCCGGCAGGCGGATCGAGCCCTCGCCCCCGAGCCGCTCGAAGGTCTCGTCGTAGACGATGGACCCGTCGAGCGTCGCCTCGACCCGGATCGTGTCGATGTCCTTCGGCAGCGACATGTCCGTCTGGAAGACGACCATGAGCTGCCCCTTCTCCCCGCCGCAGGACGCGACCGCCGCCGCCCCCGCGAGCGCGAGGAACGCCGCCGCCATCGACACCGAGCTCGTCCGCTTCGTGCGCATCAACGTCTCCCTCCAAATCCGAGCGGGACCGTGCCGAGGCTGCCCTGCTCCGCCGGCGTCCCCGGCTCGAAGAGCAGCGCGCCCGCGACGAGCGCGCCGGCGAAGATCGCCGCGCCGCCGCCGATCCAGAGCCACTTGCTCGCGCCGCCCGGCCCCGGAGCGCGCTCCAGAGAGACGTCGATGCGGCGGAGCTCCTCGTCGCGGACCAGGACCTGCACCTCGTGGGGCGTCATCCCGGGCGCCGTCACGCGCAGCGCGTGGGTCCCGCTCGCCACCGGGCCCTCCCAGCGGCCCTTGCCCGCCACCTTGCCGTCGATCGCGATGAGGTCGTCCCGCCCCGCGGCGACCACGAGCCGACCCCGGTGCACCGCCCGCTCGAGCCGCGCCACGAGGGCGATGCTGCCGCCGCCGACCACCTTCTCCCGGCGAACGAAATCGACGAAGCCGGGCTTCGACACGCGGATGCGGCGCTCGCCGATGTCGATCGGCACCGGCGCCGTGAGCGGCGTCGTCCCGACCGGCTCGTCGTCCACGAACACCGTGGCCCCCGGCTCGCTGGCCGCGATCTCGAGGCGCGACACGAACGCCCCGGCGGCCTGGATCAGGTCGGCGATGTCCTTCCTGTCGCGGGCCGACAGCGCGGCGCCCGCCTCCGCCTCCATCCGGCGCAGCGTCGCGAGCATCTTCGCGTAGCGCCGCAGGTTCTTCTGGCAGAGCGCGACCTTCCAGAGCAGCCGGTGATCGCGCGACAGCTCGTAGGCGCGCTCGAACCGCGCGAGCGCGCCCGCGTAGTCGCCATCGTCGAACAGCGCGGCGCCCGCCCCGTGCTCGGCCCTGGCCATCCCGGTCAGCGACTCCGCGAGCGGCTTGTCTGCGGGCGCGGCAGGCGCGGCGGGCGCGGCGGGCGCGGCGGGCGCGGGCTGGGCCGCCGCCACGCCAGCCGTGAGCGCGACGCTGAGCGCGGCCACGATGGCGCCCCCCCACGGGCCGAGATGCTTCCGTCGCATCGATGCTCCTTGCTGGCGGAGGCAAACCTCGCAGGGCCGCGCTCCGGTCAGCGCGATGCTAACCGATGCGCGCGCCGGGCGAGCAACATGGAAACGTCGCGGACAAATCGCCTTTGCTCCGCTTGCGCTCGCGAGGATACCATCCGGCGCCCATGAGAGGCCTCATCACGGTGGGCGCGGCGCTCGCGAGCGCGCTCCTCGGCATCGCCCTGGGCGCATCGTCCGCCCGCGCGGAGGGGCCCGGCGCCGTCGCGCTGAGCCGGTTCGAGCCGACCCCCGCGGGCGACCCGCTCTTCGGCGTGCCGTCGCCGTTCATCGGCGGACACCTGGCTCCGCGCGGGCTCGTCCTGTTCGATCACGCGGAGGACCCGCTCACCCTCTCGGACGGCGCCTCGCCCGAGCGGGTGATCGTCGGCAGCCAGTCGCACCTCCACGTCGGCGGCTCGCTCTCGCTCTGGGATCGGCTGCTCGTCTCGGCCTCGCTCCCGCTCGCGCTCGCCCAGAGCGGCGACGGCCCCGCGTCCGCCGCCGGCGCGGGCGCGCCCGAGGCGCCGTCGTCCCCCGCGCTCGGCGACCTGCGCCTCGGCGTGCGCGTCCGGCTGCTCGGCGACGAGCGCGACGCGCTCCAGATCGGCACGGGCGCGGCCCTGCACCTGCCCACGGGCAGCTCGGACGCGTACGTCGGCGAGGGCGCGGTGCGCGTGACGCCGCAGCTCCTGCTCGGCGGGCGGGTCGCGCAGGTGGTGTGGAGCGTCGCGGGCGGCGCGGTGATGCGGAGCTCCGAGAACCCGTCGACGCTCGCGTACGGCGGCGGCGCGGCCGTGCTCCTCTGGGACGAGCGGCTGCAGATCGGCCCGGAGGTGTACGCCGAGACGATGCTGCAGGGCGGCTCGCTGTCGCTCACCCCGCGCGAGCGGGTCGCGGTGGCGAGGACCACGAGCGCCGAGCTCCTGCTTGGCGCCCGGCTCCGCCCGCTCGCGGGCCTCGTCGTCGGGGCGGCCGCCGGTCCGGGCCTCGGGGAGGCGATCGGCGCGCCGTCGTTCCGCGCGATCGGGACTGTGGCGTGGGCTCCGCCTGCGCTCCCTCCCGAGCGCGCGGCGGACCCGGACCCGGACGCGGACGGCATCTCCGGCGCCGAGGACGCGTGCCCGTACACGCACGGGCTGGCCAGCGCCGACGCGCGGCGAAACGGCTGCCCCGTGGAGGACCGGGACGAGGACGGCGTCGCCGATCCGGACGACGTGTGCCCCGACACGGCCGCAGGCGGCGGGGGCGGCGATCCGGCGCGGCGCGGCTGTCCCGCGGACCAGGACGGCGACGGCCTGCCCGACGCGCTCGACGCGTGCCCGGCGGAGAAGGGCGACGCGGCGGGCGGCGCGACGCGGCCGGGCTGCCCCCCTGCGGCGCCGAGCAAGCCCGCGGATCAGGACGGCGACGGCCTGCTCGACGACGCCGATGCGTGCCCGCGCGAGAAGGGCCCGGCGAGCGAGGACGCGGCCGCGCGCGGCTGCCCGACGCGGGTGCGGGTGCAGGGCGAGCGGGTCGTGCTGCTGGAGCCCGTCGTGTTCCGCGTGCTGAAGAACGATCCGGCGCCGATCGATCCGAAGAGCGAGGCGCTGCTCGCCGAGGTGCACGACGTGATCGCGCAGCACCCGGAGTGGGTGAAGATCGAGGTCTCCGCGCACACGGACGGCGCCGGCAACGCCCGGTTCAACGAGACGCTCTCGACGGCGCGCGCGGAGGCGGTGCGCAGGCGGCTCGTCGAGAAGGGGATCGCGCCCGAGCGGCTTGTCGCGAAGGGATACGGGGCGAGCCAGCCGATCGCGGACAACAAGAGCGCGGCCGGGCGGGAGAAGAACCGGCGGATCGAGCTCCTGGTCCTGGAGACGAAGTGACCCGCGGGCGGGTGGTGGCCGGATTTGAACATGAAGGCGGGCAGACGGGACAGAAACATCAATAATCTTCATGACTTACCGCCTTCATGAGATTCACTCCGGGGCCCATCAGGCCACCACCCAGAAGAGAGAGAGAATGAAGCGAATCGTCATGGCCGCAGGGCTCGGCGTCACGCTGGCGCTCGTGGCTGCCCCGCGGAGCGCGGCGGCGCAGTGTGGTGCCGCGGGCCCCGTTCAGGAGCTCGTGGATGGCCTCACCTTCGTGTGGGACGTCGGGACGGACGGGGTGGTCAACAACGGGACCATCGACGCCTTCGACACCGGCATGATGCTGCGGGTGGACGGGGCGAGGTTCCCTCCCTCGACCCGGGTGGCGGAGATGGACGGGAGGCAGCTCGCCCACGGGCCGGCGCTCCTCGGCCGCCTCGAGGTCACCAGGAAGGTGTACGTGCCCACCGACGAAGGGTGGGCGCGGTTCCTGGAGATCCTCCACAACCCCACCGCCTCCGAGCTGCCGGCGGTCGTGCGGATCGAGACGAACGTCGGCTCCGACAACGACACAACGATCACGCAGTCGCACAGCGGAGATCTGGAGTTCACGCCGGTGGACCGGTGGCTCGCCACGGACGACGTCGACGCGGGCGCGGATCCGAGCCTCCATTTCAATTTCTACGGACCTTCGGCGGCGATCGCGCCGGGGAGCGTCGGGATGACCACCGACAACTGCGCGGCGACGCAGGGGCCCGCGGTCGAGTTCGCCCTCTCGGTGCCACCCAGGGGGACGCGGGTCCTCATGCACTTCGGCGGGCAGCACGCGAGCCAGGCCGACGCGCACGCGACCGCGATCCGCCTCGATGCCCTCCCGGCGAGGGCGCTGCTCGGGATGACGGCGGCCGAACAGGCCGGCGTGGTCAACTGGGACCTCAACGGCGACGCTGACGGCGACGGCGCGAACGACGACGGCGACAACTGCCCATCGGTGCCGAACCCCGACCAGGCCGACACGGACAAGGACGGACTGGGCGACGCGTGCGACGACGACGACGACAACGACGCCTCGGACGACAAGGCCGACAACTGCCCGTCGGTGCCGAACCCCGACCAGGCCGACACGGACAAGGACGGACTGGGCGACGCGTGCGACGGCGACGACGACAATGACGCCTCGAGTGACGAGGCCGACAACTGCCCGTCGGTGCCGAACTCCGACCAGACCGACACGGACAAGGACGGACTGGGCGACGCGTGCGACGGCGACGACGACAACGACGCCTCGAGCGACGAGGCCGACAACTGCCCTCTCGTCCCCAACCCCGATCAGGCCGACATCGACGGCGACGGCGCAGGCGACGCCTGCGACGCGAGCGCGCTCGACAGGGATGACGACGGTGTGGAAGACGGCGCAGACAATTGCCCCTCGACCCCCAACCCCGATCAGGCCGACATCGACGGCGACGGCGACGGGGATGCGTGCGACGGCGACGACGACAACGACGGGGCCCCGGACGGCTCGGACAACTGCCCACTCTCGGCGAACCCGAGCCAGAGCGACACCGACGGCGACGGCCAGGGCGACCGGTGCGATGACGACGACGACAACGACGGCGCGCCCGACGGCGCCGACAACTGCCCGGTCCTGTCGAACCGCGGGCAGGAGGACGCGAACAGCGACGGCGTGGGCGACGCGTGCGACTGCGACGCGCCGCCGAAGCCCGACGGCACGCCCTGCGACGACCGCGACCCCTGCACCCTGGCCGACGCCTGCGACGACGGCGTCTGCAGGGGCAACGAGCCGGTCGCGTGCGCGCCCTCCGGGAATGCCTGCACCTCCGCGCAGTGCCATCCAAGGTACGGCGAGTGCGCGCTGTTCCCGAACGAGGGCGCCCGCTGCCCCGGCGGCACCTGCGTCGCCGGCGGCTGCGTGCCCGACGATGCCGGAAGCGGGGGCGGCGGCGCTGGCGGGGGCGGCGGTGACAACGGCGGCGGCGCTGGCGCCGGCGGCGGTGACAACGGCGGCGGCGGCGCTGGCGGGGGCGGCGGTGACAACAGCGGCGGCGCTGGCGCCGGCGGCGACGGCGCGACTTCCCGGCCCGGAGGCGGCGAGCCGCGGGCGCACGGCAACGGCTGCGGCCTCGCGATGCGCGCCGACACATCGGCGACCTCGGCTGCGGTGTGGCTCGCCGCTGCGGCGCTCCTCGCCGGGTGGCGGCGACGGCGGGGGTGACCCGCCGCGCCGCCGTCGCGCGGCTCGCCCAGCTAGCCGCGGTGATGCGCTGGCCGGGCGGGAGCGCGAAGACGAGCGCTCCCCCTCGATGCTGACGCTGCCGGGCGCGATCCCCGCAGCGTTGTGCCCTTCGTCAGGGCTCCTCCGACCCCGACGTGAGCCACGGCCCGCACGTCGGCAGCCCCGCGGTCTTCTGGGCGCAGTCCGTCGCCGGCGCCGTCAACACGGCCACCGCCGGCGCCGTCAACACGGCCGCGATCTTGCCGTTCGCCATCTGCTTGCACACCTCCGGCGGTAGCTGGATCCGCCCGTCTTCCTCCACCCGGAAGCCATCATCGCTGGCGGCGTCGAGCGCCACAAGGCAACGGCGGTCGTCGCCATCGCCGTCGCACACGCCGTCGCCGGCGACGGTCTCCAGCGCCACGTTCCGCGGAGCCCCGCCGTCGCCCGCGATCGTGCAAGCCGCCGCGTCGACCTCCGCCGCCGTCGCCTCCTTGAAGCAGGTCGTCACGTCGAAGCAGTCCCCGTCCCCACCGCCGTAGACGTCGCCGGCCGAATAGTCAGGCAGCGTGCTCGAGTCGATCTTGTTCGACACGCACGCCCCCGCGACGCAGGTCTGGTCGTCTCCGCAGAGCGTGTTCTCGACGTCGTTCCCCGCGCTCTCCCCTGAGCCGTCACAGAGAAAGTTGAGCGGTAGGGTGAGCAACGCGACGCGATTCTCCGGGATCGTCGTGACCGCCTCACGCACGATGCGCACCGCGCCGAGCGCGTCCTTGACGCGCGCGCTGACCCTGATCCGGATGGATTCTCCCCCGCTGTTCGAGGAGTAGAACCCGATTGTCGCCGGGAGCTGCGCGTCGGCATCGGGCTCGCCAAGCCGCAGGTAGGCTTGATTGAACCCGCCTCCGCCGCTCTTGAACACCTGGACCTGGAGGACATCGAAGTCCTTGGGAAGGGCGAGATCCGTCGAGATGGCGACGACGATCTCGTCCGGCGAAGAACACCCTCCGCACGCGAGCGCGAGGAGCGCGGCGAGGACGAAGCGGCGGCCGCGGATCATCGGCCTCCTCCGAAGGGGATCGCGAACGAGGCGCCGCCCCGCGCGGACAGGGCGACCGAGCCGGGCGACAGGGTGCCGTCGACCGGCGGCTCCCCCGCGAAGACGCCCAGGCCGACAAGGAGCGCGCCCGTGAGCACGGCCACGCCGCCGCCGATCCAGATCCAGCGCTCGATGTTGCTTTCCTTGGGCTTCGGCACCAGCGAGACCTGCACGCGGCGTGTCTGGTTGTCGAGGATCATCACCTCGGACTGGTGCGACAGCATGTCGGACGCCGTGACGCGGAGCGCGTGGCCGCCGCTCGGCACCGGCCCGTCATAGCTGCCGCGGCCGACCACGCGGCCGTCGATGGAGATGACGGCGTTCGGCGGCGCCGCGACGATGAGCCGCCCCTGGTGGACCTCCCGCTCGAGCGTGGCCTTCACCGTGACCACATCGCCGCCCGCCACCGGCTGGGAGACCTCGACGTCCTTGAAGCCCTTCTTTGTCACCCGGATCTTCCGGGTGCCGACGTCGAGCAGCACGGGCTCGCGCAGCGGGGTCCGGCCGACCTCCTCGCCGTCGACGAAGACGGCGGCGCCCGCCTCGCTGGCCTGGAGGTCGAGGCGGCTCACGTAGGCCTTCGTCGCCTCGATGAGCGCCGCGGCGTCCTTGCGATCCTGCTCCGTGAGCTGCGGACCGGCCTCCTGGAGGAGCTTCTCGACCGTTCCGAGCAGGCGCGCGTAGCGCTTCAGGTTCTTCTGGCAGAGGGCGATGTTCCAGAGCAGCCGCGGGTCGCGGGAGAGCTCGTGGGCGCGCTCGAACTTGATGATGGCGTTGCGGTAGTCGCCGTCGTTGAAGAGGATCCGCGCGGCCTCATACTCGGCCTTGGCCTCCCCCGTGAGGGTCTCGGACAGCGGCCCCTGGGCCGCAGGAGCGCTCGCGGCAGGCGCGGCGGCCGGCGCAGGCTGGGCCACGACCGGCGCGCCGGCGGCCGGCGCAGGCTGGGCCGCGGCGGGCGCGAGCCCCGCCAGCGCGGCGCCGCCGAGCGCGAGCGCGGCACAGACGCGCACGCTCTTGCGGCTCCGCAGCGGGAGTCGTTCGCTTCCAGGCCAATTCATCTGGGTTTACCTTTGTCGTTCAGCACATCGAAGATGCTGGGGCTGTCGTTCCCCTGTGACGCGGTCGTGGTCGACGTGGCCGAGGGCGCCGCTGTCGACGCCGGTGGGGCCGAAGGCACCGCGGAGGCCCTCGGCCGAGGCGCCGTGGGGGTGGACGTCGTGGGCGCCTTCGCGGTCGCCGTCGCCGAGGTTCGGGCGCTCGCCGACGGCGCCGGGGGCGCTATCGCCACCGCGGTCGTCGTCGGCGCCGGGGTGGCGACCGTGGCCACGGCGGAGACGTCCGGAGGAGCGACCGGCGGGGGCGGCACGGACGTCGTCGCGGGCGGCGGTGGCTCGGCGGAGGTTGTCGCGGCCAGCGGCTCGACCGCAGGATCCCCCGCGTCGCCGCGGAACGTGACGAAGCGCAGGACCCCGCCGATCACCGCCGCGACGCCCACCCCGGCGATCGCCAGCGCCACGCCGCTCCGCCTGCGGCCGGCCGACGCGGGGCTCGCGGCCGTCCAGCCGGGAGCCGAGCCCGCCGGGCCCGCCGTGTGGCCGACCGCGGCGCCTGACGTCGCGCCGGCGGGCGGCGCGCTGGACCGCCCCTGCGCGGTCGCCGCGGGCACGCCGCTCACGCGCTCCTGCGCCGTCGGCCCGGGGGGAACGCTCATCCGATCGCGCGCCGAGCTCGCCCGGTCGCGCCAGCTGACCGCGGGCACGAGCCCCAGCGTCCGCTCGATCCGCTCCAGCGACGCCAGCGCGAGCGGAGGGCCGAAATCGACGATGGCGCCCGCGAGCTCGGCGACGGACCTGAAGCGCTTCGCGACGTCCCTCTCGAGGCAGTGCAGGATCGCCGCCTCCAGGCCCGGCGGCAGGTCGCGCCGGAAGGTGCTCGGGGACGGCGGCGCCTCGGTGTTGATCATCAGGATGAGCTCGGACAGCGAGGTCGCGTCGAAGGGCACCCGCGCCGTGAGCAGCTGATAGAGGATGGCGCCGAGCGACCAGATGTCCGCGCGCGCGTCCACCGAGCGCGCCGAGCGCATCTGCTCCGGCGCCATGTAGAGCGGTGAGCCGAGCACCATCGCCGTCTTCGTCAGCCCGAGCTCGGGCTCGGCCCCGGCCGACTCGGCGAGCGCCTTGGAGATGCCGAAATCGAGCACCTTCACCATGCCGCTGCCGTCCGCTCCGCGCGTGAGGAAGAGGTTCGCCGGCTTGAGATCACGGTGGATGATGCCGGCCGCGTGCGCCTCGGCGATGGCCTCGCAGGCCTCGAGCACGTAGCCCACGGCCTCCTCCAGCTCGAGCGGGCCGCGCTGCCGCAGCGTCTCCTGCAGGTCGCTCCCCTCCAGGTACTCCATCACCATGAACGGCGCGCCGGTCTCGAGCGTCCCGACGTCGAGCACGCGCGCGACGTGCTCGCTCTTCAGGCGCACCGCCGCGCGCGCCTCGCGCACGAAGCGCTCCACCATCTCGGCGTTGGCGCCGGGGTGGAGCATCTTGATGGCGACCCGCTGGTGGAGCTGCTCGTGCAAGGCGGCGACGACGACGCCCATGCCCCCTTGCCCGAGGATGCGCTCGACCCGGTATTTCCCCGACAGAACTTGACCTTCGGCAACCGGTGAGCTCACGGACACTCCTGCGCTGGGGCTGCCGTCAGGGCGCGCCACCACCGCCACGTTATCCAGGAGGCCACCTTATTCCATCCGCCGCTCTCATCCAAGGCCTCGCCTCGGCCGTTCAGCCACGTCAGAGGCCACGTCAGGCGACGTCAGAGGCCACCACGCTCGGTCGCCGTGCCTCCGGCCGTGCGCTGGACCGAGGCGGGGCGGGGCAAGCCGGACGCCCGGCTCATCCGTGGTGCTCCCCATCGTCGCCCGGGGCGACTACCCTACGCGCCATGCCCCGCATCGCCAAAGTCGAGCGCAAGACGCGCGAAACGGACATCCGCATCGAGATCGATCTCGACGGCCAGGGCCGCTCGTCGATCAGGACGCCGCTCCCCTTCCTCACGCACATGCTCGATCAGATCGCCCGCCACGGCCTGTTTGACCTCACCATCCACGCCGAGGGCGACATCGAGATCGACGGCCACCACACCACCGAGGACTGCGGCATCACCCTGGGCGCGGCCGTGCAGCAGGCGCTCGGCGACAAGGCGGGCATCGCGCGCTACGGCGAGGCGACGCTCCCCATGGACGAGGCGCTCGCGCAGTGCGCGCTGGACCTCTCCGGCAGGCCCTACTTCGTCTGGCGCGTGCCGCTGCCCAAGGCGAAGCTCGGCACGTGGGACGTCGAGCTCGCCCCCGTGTTCTTCGAGGGCTTCGCGCGCGGCGTCGGCGCGAACCTCCACGTCCGCCTCATCGAGGGGGACAACCTGCACCACATCGTCGAGATCTGCTTCAAATCGTTCGCCAAGGCGCTGATGAAGGCGACCCGCATCGAGCCCCGCGTCGCCGGCATTCCGTCCACCAAGGGGAGCCTCTGAGCCATGCAATCGATCGCGCTCGTCGACTTCGGGATGGGCAACCTGCGCTCCGTGGAGCGGGCGCTCCTCCAGGCCGCCGGGGACGCCGGCGAGCCGTGCGCGGTCACGCGCACGGGCGATCCGGAGGTCATCGCGCGGGCCGACAAGGTGGTGGTGCCAGGCCAGGGCGCCTTCCGCGACTGCGCGGCCGCCCTGCAGGACGGCATCGGCGAGGCGCTGCGCGAGCAGATCCGGAAGGGGGCGCCGTACCTCGGCATCTGCCTCGGCATGCAGGCCCTCTTCGACTCGAGCGAGGAGGCGGCCGGCGCGCGGGGGCTCGGCGTGTTCCCCGGGATCGTCAAGCGCCTCACGCCGGAGCCGAGCGCGGCCGAGGCGACGGCGGTGGCCGGCGAGCCCTGGGCCGGGATCAAGATCCCCCACATGGGGTGGAACCGCATCGCGATCACGCGCGACGTGGAGGGCCCGCTCGGCGTGTTCGCTGGCGAGCGCCCGTTCGTCTACTTCGTCCACAGCTACCACGCCGTCCCGCTCGACCCGGCGCTCGTGGCGGCGACGACGGAGCACGGCCCGCACCGGATCACCGCGGCGATCGAGCGGGACAACGTGACCGCGACGCAGTTCCACCCCGAGAAGAGCCAGGAGACGGGCCTGCGCCTGCTCGTCCGCTTTCTGAACGGGTGAGCCGACCGCGGCGCTGGCCTGTCATGGGTGCGGGCGCTGCGCCCGGTGGTACAGGTGCTTGACGTGCGCGAGCTTGAGGTGCGCGCTCAGGGGCAGCTCGGACGGCCGCCGGGCGAGGCCGCGCCGTGACGGGCGCGCTCGGCCCGCGCGCCCCTCGCGCTCCAGCGATCGCGGCGCGAGGGGGAGATCGACGACGAACACCGCGCCCCGGCCGAGCTCGCTCTCCACGCGGATCGCCCCGCCGTGCGCGCGCGCCGCGGCGTGCGCGATGTAGAGGCCGAGCCCCAGGCCGCCGAAGCGATCCGGGACCGCCCGCTCGAACCGCGCGAAGATCCGCTCCTGGTCCTCCCTCGCGATCCCCATGCCGTGATCGCGCACGATGAGCCGCGCCCGCGCGCGCGTCGCGCGCACCTCGATCGAGATCGGCTTGCCCTCACCGAAGGTGATCGCGTTCTTGATCAGGTGGAACGCCATGCGCTCGATCTGGGACCGGTCCCAGCGGCCGATCACCGCGCCCTCGGCCGCGACCGCGATGGCGCCGCGCGCGGCCGGCCGATGCGCGACCGCCACCGCCACCACATCGCGGATGAGCACGACGAGATCGACAAGCTCGCGGGCTGGCACGCGCCGGGCCGGATCGGCGCGCCGGACCTGGAGCATGTCGTCGCACAGCCTGGCGAGCCGGCCGAGCTGACGATCGAAGACGGCCAGCATCGCCGCCGCCCACGCCGGGGTGTTCTCCGGCTCCCGTTCGCTCATCCGCTTCGTCAGCTGGAGCTGCAGGAGGAGCGAGGTGACAGGCGTCCTGATCTCGTGCGCAGCGAGCACGAGGAAGTCCTCCCGGAGCCGGGCGGTGTCTTCCCGGAGCGGGACGGCGGGGACGCGGTCGTCGAGGTCGTCGCAAAACGCGGTCATGGCAGAGCCTGCTGGCAGAGTTCGGTGATGATCACGAAAGCATGGCCCGTGCCGCTCATGGCGGTTCGCAGATCGGCACTTCCGGCGGCAGAACAGGGCCACTTCTGCCGGGCGGACGCGCGTCGACGCATCGCACCGCGCCGTCGACTGCGCAGAACCTCGCGGCGTGAGCCGCCTGGACGGTCAGGGCCAAGCGCGGCGCCTCGGGCGGCTCCGGAGCGCTGCCGGGCCGCGGCGCAGGCGGGTCCGGGCGCGCCCTTGCTTGCGGGCCAGGTCCCGCGGAGCAGCTTTGTCCGCATGCAATACCAGAGCGGAGAGCAACACCAGAGTGGAGAGCCAGGAGCCAGGGCTCAGGCCCGCGGATCCATGGGTGAGCTGCACGCGCTGCTCAGGGAGTTCGACACGGCCATGCTCGTCACCATGACCCCGGAGGGGCTGATGCGGGGTCGGCCGATGGAGATCCAGGAGCCGGCCGAGCTGATGGACTGCGATCTCTGGTTCGTGACGCAGGAGGAGACGGCGAAGACCGGCGAGATCGCCCGGGAGCAGCAGGTGGCGGTCTGCTGCTACCGGCCGCGGGATCGGGCGTACATCTCGATCTCGGCGCGCGCGACGATCGACAGGAACGAGGAGAAGATCCGGAGCCTCTGGAAGCCCTCGTGGAAGACGTGGCTGCCGGACGGCCCCGCTCACCCTCACGCCGCGATCCTGAGGCTGAACGTGGAGCGCGCCGAGTACTGGGAGCCCGAGGGCGGGCGGCTCCGGATCCTGTACGAGAAGGCCAAGGCGCTCGTTCAGAGAAAGCCGGCGAGCGACAAGCTGAATCCGCCGAAGCACATCTGAGCGCCGCGCCTGCCCGCAGCGGCCCGGCTCTCCCGCGCGGCCGCCCGATCTAGCGCGCCGCTGCCGCCCCGAAGATGCGGCTGAGCGCGTCGGTGAGGGAGCTGTCGTCGTTGCTGCCGACGACCAGCTCGGCCACCTGCTTGAGCGCCTGCGGGCTGTGACCCATCGCGATCGGAAGACCGCAGGCCTTCAGCATGGGAATGTCGTTCTCGCCGTCGCCGACAGCGACCATCTCCCGCGCGGACAGCCCTCGCCTCTCGGCGATGAACGCGAGCGCGCGCCCCTTGTCGATCCGGCTGCGCGTCATCTCGATGTAGTTGTCCTTCGAGCGCGCTACCGCGATGCCGTCGTCGAGCGCCGCGAGCTCCTTCGCGAGCCGAGCGTTGTCGCGGTGCCCTTCGTCGGTGATCATCAGGAGCTTCTCGGTCACGGGGCGGCTCGCGAAGCCGGCATCGACGGTGGGCGCGAAGCCGACGACGTCGGCCTCGGCCCTGACGCGCCGGTCCGCTGCCTGAACGATCCAGTCGAAGCCGGCGTAGAGGTTCAGGCTGACCCGCTCGTCGCGTCCATGGCGCGCCAGGATCTGCTCGACGGTGGCCGCCGGCAGGGGCGAGCGGTCGAGTATCCTCCCGCCGGAGCTGAAGACGAAGGCGCCGTTCAGCGCCGCCCACGGGCCTTGCAGCTCCAGGCTGTCGGCGATCTGCTCCACGGAGCGAGGGGGGCGCGAGCTGATCAGCGTGAGCAGGAGCCCCCGCGCGGTCAACGCCGAGCACAGCGACCGCATCTCGGGCGAGACCGAGTGATCGGACCGCAGCAGGGTCCCGTCCAGATCGAAGGCAACGCCGCGAAAGCTCCCTGGCACCATGCGCGCTCTCCTGTCCTGCCGCTCGCCCGTACCACAGCCGAGCGCACGCGCGCGAGCTCTCCGGAGGTCGTTCGCCGCGCGCGCGGGTGGGCCGGGGCGCCGAGCTGGGAGCTCGGCGGAGCCGGCGTGGCTCGGCGTCAGGCCTTCTTTCTCGGATTGAACTCGGTGACCGTGTGAAGCGTCTGGGCCACCTTCTCGCCTCTCCTCGGCGGCGTGAGCCCTTCTCCATGCAGCTCGGCGACGATGGCGGTGATGTTGTCCTCCCCGCCGCGCTCGCTCGCCAGCGCGACGAGCCTCTGGCATGAGGCCTCGATCGACGGGCCCCGCTCGATCACGGCGAGCATGTCGTCGGCCGAGAGCTTGTTCGAGAGTCCGTCCGAGCAGAGCAGGAGGCGATCGTCGCGCCGCAGCTCGAGCCGGGCGACGCTGGCCTTGACGTCCGGATCGAGGCCCATCGCCTGGAGCAACATGCTCCTCATCGGGTGCTGCTCGGCCTCCTCGGGTTGAATCATCCCTGCGTCGATGAGCGCCTGCACGAAGCTCTGATCGTGCGTGATCTGGAGGATCTGCCCGTTGCGAATCAGGTAGGCGCGCGAGTCGCCCACCTCGGCGACGTGCGCCTCGGTCCCGTGCACGCAGATCGCGGTGAGCGTCGCGCCCATGCCCTGGCGGCCCGGCTGCTGCGAGGCTTGCCACACCTCGCGGTTGGCTCGCTCTACAGCCAGGAGGGTCGCGTCGTCCCAGTTGCCGCGCGCCGTGGCCATCGCCCGTCGAAGCGCCTCCACGACCAGGGCGCTCGCGACCTCGCCGGCCGCCGCGCCGCCCATGCCGTCGGAGACGGCGAGCAGGACGGGATAGGAGGCTTCAAAGGTAACCGCATGGGCAGGCGGCGCGGTCTTGGCGACCGACGTGAGGTGCGCGATGAGGAGCGTGTCCTCGTTGTTCTTGCGAACCCGCCCCAGGTCGGTGATCCCGCAGGCTCGCACCGTGATGTCCCCGGCTCCCCGTGTCGCTGCTGTCATGTAATGTCTCCTGTTTCCTTGCTTCCACCCACGAACCGACCGCTAGATAGGGCGGGAACGCACAGACTGTAACACCGAACACATCTCAACTCGCCTGGAGTTCCCGTATGCCGTGGGCGCGTCGCGGATCGCCGCCATCGCTACTCGTCTGGTGCGGCGGCGGGCCACGTCAAGCAGGGCCTGGCGAGCTGATCGGCGGGGGCTGACCCGGGTTCGGGGGGCGGCGGTGTGATCGAGGTACGTCGGCCGGCGGTGTGCCCCGGGTTGACCTGTCGGCTGCCGGCCGTCCGCCCCCGGGCGGGTCCCCGACTCAGGTCGAGATCCCCGCGGCGGGTGGCGGTGGGTGGCGGGCGGCAGCGGAGGGCGGACGGCGAGTCGCCGTCAGGGTCGGTGAGTCGCAGTCAGGTCGGCCGTCAGCGGCGGTCGACTCAGGGGATCGCCGCGGACGTGAACGGTATCGGGAAGATCTGCCCCGTCCTCCACGCCTCGGCATGATCCGCGTAATGGCACGTCCGCGGATCCCCGCTGATGCCCGTGCTCATCACCCCGAGCGAGCCGTCGAGCGGCGCGAGGTTCCAGATCAGCCGCGTCGCGCTGAGCGAGTCCTGATCGAGCGCGGCGCGCACCCCGCCTGCGTCCTCGAACTCGCCGGGCGGGAGCGCCAGGATCCCGACCTTCGCGAACCACCCGCCGATGTTCACCGTCTCCACGTCGCCGGTCGCCGGGAAGGTGCCGATGTCGAAGCGCGGGTCCTCGCCCGCGAGCGGATGGTTGTAGGTCAGCTCGTGGATCCCGCCCCAGGTCCACGCGCTCACGTCCGACCCGAGGGCCCCGCGGAGCATCGCGTCCGCCTCGCCGAGCGCCGTGCGCACGGCCTCATCCCGGGCGACCCCCGGATCCACGCCCTCGCTGATGCCGAAATAGGGCGCGCGCGGGCTCTCGAGCACGTCCATCAATCCGTTCAGCTGATTCGTGAGGAACACGTTGGGCGCGAAGTACGCGTACTCATCGGGACCGATCACGTCCCTCACCGTGTTGCGCAACAGGATCAAGGTGAGCATCTCGTAGACGGCCGCGCCGCGGCTGCTCGCCGCCGCATTTCCATCCCACTGTTGCAGGGCCTCCACCGCCGCGAGGGCGCTCGGATCGTCCCCAGGCAGCCCGACGCGCCCGAGCGCGGCCAGGTAGCTGTCGCGCAGCGGCAGCCCGATCGTGGTCTGTGTGTCGAGCTGGATCGACGCCATGTCCTGCGGTGTGAGCGGCTGCGTCGCCGTGGTCAACCGGGTCATGATCCGCTGAGCGCGCCAAGGCATGTCCCAGTAGTTGGCGAGGTGCACCGGCCGCCCCTGCGGCGCGTAGCTGCGCGGGACCATCCGGTTGTTCGCCGTCACAAGGATATGCGACGGCGGATCGTAGACCGAGGGCAGCTCGGCGTTCGTGGCGTACCCGGTCCACTCATGTCCTCCCGTCCCCGGCACCGGATAGAGCGCGTTCAGCGGGCTCTCACGCTGCGGCGCGAGACCCGAGTTCTGGTAGCCGATGTGGCCGTGGGCGCCCGTGTAGTCCGCGAAGATGAAGTTCCAGCCGATGCTCTGCTTCAGCGCCGCCGATCTGAACTGCGGCCAGCTCTGCGCCGCCGGCATCTCGAAGTAGCCGTCGACCTTCCACTCGGGTTGAGCCGCGGTCGACTTGAGCGCGAGGGTGCCAAACGCCTCCAGCCCATCCAGGCCGTCGTTGAGGACGGGCCCGTGGGGCGTCGAGCGGAACGTCCGCTGCACATCCGGCTGCCCCTTCACCCGGATGGTCTCGACGCGCCTCTTGACCGGCCTCCACTGGCCGTTGATGAGCACCTCCTCGCCTCCTCCGCTCGCCTCGCGGAGCGTCTCCACGTACAGATCGACGCTGTCGTAGAGCGAATACGTCGGCACCCAGGCGATGTGGTCGGTGTGGCCGCTGATGAACCCGGGGAACCCAGGCATCATCCAGCCCGCCACGTTGTACTGACCGTTCACCTTGAGCTGGGCCATGTAGACGGCGGACGGGGTCGCGTGGGGGAAGTGCGGATCGGTCGCGAGGAGGGGCTTTCCGGTCGAGGTGAGGTGCCCGTCGACCGCCCACGCATTGCTCGCGCGTCCGCTCGCAGGCGTCATTCGCAGGAGCTGCTGCGAGAGCTGACGCGACCCCTCCAGGCAAGACGGCGGCGGCGGGTTGACGACGGTCGCGGACGGCGCGGTCGGGCCGGGCGGCACGAGGAACTGCGAGACCGGATTCAGGTTGCCCTGCGCGTCGAACATCGACACCCCGTCCGCAGCCTCCTTGATCAGCGTCGTCGCGACCTCCGTGCCCGCGATGGTTGCCACCGTCGCGCGCTCCAGCTTGGTGAACCACGTCAGGGTGTCGAACGTGACGCCCACATAAATGTAGGCCAGGACGCTGTCCTGGGGCGTCCAAGGAGCCGGCTCATAACCGAGGGTCTGGAACTCGATCGGCAGGCCGTCGCTCGATGTCTTGGCCACGGAGATGTACTTGTTCACGCCCTCGGCGCACCCCTGCAGCACGCGCTTCGTCCGCGAGGCCGCCGCTGCATAGCGCGCCGCCGCGAACGCGGGCAGGTTCTGCGCGCGGACGAGGAGATCCTGGCCGAGAATGCTGTCGTCGTCCCCGGGCCCGTAGATCTCCGCGAGGCGCCCCTGAGCGCTCCGGCGCAGCACGTCCATCTGGAAGAGCCGGTCGCGCGCCATCGCATAGCAAAGGCCGGCATAGCCTGCCTTCTCGTCCCACGCGGTGACGTGCGACATCCCCCGATCGTCCACGCGGATGTACGCCGCGTCGAGCCCACTGATCTGAACCGCGGTTTCCTTCGCCGCGATTTGCTCTGTCAACACCTGTTCATCCTGGGCCACGCTGCACGCGGCAGCAGACAGCAGGAATGCCACGCCGGTCATTCGCCTGATCATGCCGATCTCCTTCTGCTGGCCCTCTCGCAGGGCCGCAGTTTGCAGGTCACGTGCGCCACGCTCACCCTGAGTCGCGGCCGCTCCCCATGAGAGTGCGCGGCGAGCGACTGTCAGTACAAAATGCCGCCCGAAACAAATCAGGCGAATTGCAGAGTGTTCGCTGACAAGCAGCGGACAAGACGAACGGGCGCGCCTCCTACGTTGCTTTCACATGCACGAGATAAGCGAATAGGAATTAACTAATGCAGCTCGAAAGTCAAGCTATTCGTTATCCACGCCTCTTGTACAGCCACGCTGTACACCGGCGCTCACAGACACCCTTTCAGGCGATCTGGCAAGCGATCTGGCAAGCGATCTGGCAAGCGATCTGGCAAGCGATCTGGTTTGCCTGGTTGCACGCGGACTGCCCGTAAAATCAGCAACCTAGCACTCAGCTGACATGCGCGCCACGCGGCGCGGGGCCTGCGCTGGATTCCGACGGTCGGGTGGTCGGGTGGTCGGATGGGCGGGTGGTTGGACGGGCGGGCGTCCGGTCAGACGGCTCATCATTCCGCATTGCCCGCATTCCGCGCCCGGCCCTCGCACACGGCAGTCCGGCGCTTGTCTCGTGGTGCGTGGCGCGTGGTGCAAGGTGCCGCCGTCGACAGATCGTCCGCGGCACCGTCCAGCGCAGGAATCCGTCGTCGGGGCGTGAGGTCGCCCCAGGAGAACCCTTTACCCGTAACGCGTTCTGGGACGGCTGACCGGCCCGGCGTCGCGACGCCCGAAGAGAGCTGCTCTCCCCCGTCAGGGCCCTTCGAGCCACGGCGAGGACATCGTGAGAGAGCCCGGGCGAGCTCGCGTCACCCGCGTCCGGGAGATCGCTCTCCGGCATCGGCCGCGCCCAGGGGGCGCTCGCCGCCGCGGGCGCCGCCACCGTCGAGCGCTGCGCAGATCTCGGTGAAGCTGTCGAACGGCGTGCACGGGATCCCGTCGCGCGCGCAGAGCGCGTCGAGGGCGCTGCCCCGCACCGCGAACACGCGATCGCAGCACCGCGCCGCGGGGTAGTCGAGCCGACCGTCGCCGATGTAGACCGCGACGGTCTCGCCGGTCGCCGCCTTCAGCTTGTCGAGGACGCGGATCTTGAAGTCGTCCCCCGGACCGAGCGACACCGCGTCCGGCACGGTCACGCGCCAGCGCCCGTCGAAGACGGCATCGAAGCAAGAAAACGCCGTGCCCGGGGGCAGGAACTCGCGGATGTAGAACGGTAGACCGTGGCTGACCACGTGAAACACCCACCCCCGGCGAGCACACAGCGAAAGCAGCTCCTCGAAGCCCGGGCGCAGCCCGGCGTGGGGACGGAGCTCGGCCAGGAGCTCGTCCGCCGAGCGATCCACATCCGCATAGCCGCGCCGGAGGAGCTCGAACGGCGTGATCTCGCCGCTGGCAGAAGGCGTGAGCAGCGCCTGCCGCCAGTCATAGCGGAGGTGGGCGTCCCAGATCTGGTTCGTCAGGTCGGCGCAGGTGATGGTCCCGTCGAAGTCGCTGAGGATGAGCACGACCGACGATTGTGCACCTCTTCACGCCGTCCCGCCAGCGCCGACGGTCAGATCGCGACGGGGAACGGGTTCCGCTCGGCGAACCCGGTCTGGTGAAAGTAGGGGTACGCCAGCCTCGTCTTGCTCGCTGCGTCGAGCTTCGCGATCTGCTCCGGCGTCAGGGTCCACCCAACGGACCCGAGGTTCTGTCGAAGCTGCTCCTCGTTCCGGGCGCCGATGATCACGTTCGCGACGCTCGGTCGCTGCAGCAGCCAGTTGATCGCGATCTGCGGGACGGTCTTGCCCGTCTCCTTCGCCACCGCATCGAGCGCGTCCACCACGCGATAGAGATACTCGTCGTCCACCTGCGGCCCGCCCTCGACAGACAGCTTGTTCCGGAGGCGGCTGACCTCCGGCAACGACTGTCCGCGCCGGACCTTGCCGGTGAGGCGCCCCCAGCCGAGCGGGCTCCAGACCACGGCGCCGACCTTCTGATCGAGCGCGAGCGGCATCAGCTCCCACTCGTAATCGCGCCCGATGAGCGAATAGTACGCCTGGTGCGCCACGTACCGGGAAAGACCGTACTTCTCCGAGACGGCGAGCGACTTCATCAGGTGCCAGCCGGAGAAGTTCGAGCAGCCGAGATAGCGAATCTTCCCCGCCCGCACGAGGTCGTCGAGCGCGCCGAGGGTCTCCTCGATCGGCGTGAGCGCGTCGAAGCCGTGAAGCTGAAAGAGGTCGATATAATCCGTCTGCATCCGGCGCAGGCTCCCCTCGACCGATCGGATCAGGTGGTGCCGCGAGGAGCCGACGTCGTTCGGGCCCGAGCCCAGGCGGAAGGTCGCCTTCGTGGAGACGATGACCCGGTCGCGCCGGCCCTTGATCGCCTGACCGAGGATCTCCTCCGCCAGCCCGTCGGAGTAAACGTCGGCCGTATCGAACATGTTCATCCCGGCCTCGAGCGAGACGTCGACAAGCCGGGTCGCCTCCGCCACGCCGCTCGAGCCCCAGCCCTGGAAGAACTCGTTGCCTCCGCCGAACGTCCCCGTCCCGAGACTCAGCACCGGCACCTTGAACCCTGACCCGCCGAGCAGCCTGAACTCCATGTATCTCCTCCGCGCTGTGCCCAATGGGGATAACCTTCGACGCAGGGGAGAGGTGTGCCGGACACCAGGCGCTTGCCCCTTGGCCGCGGTCGTGCACGGTTAGGAACTCCAGGGCGATCCGGAAGTCAAGCCCCATCGCGACGCGCGGACGGCGCGGCCACGGTCGCGAGGCGGGGCGCGCGCCGGAGCCGATCACAGCCCGATGTCGCTCCGGAACGCATGCAGGGCCTCCGCGCTCGCGGAGCAGCGGAGCCGCTCGTCGCGGGGCATTTGCCCGAGCGTCCGCGTCTGCCCGGCCGGGATGAACATCGGCTCCCAGTGGGTGCCCTCGTCGCCCCGCCGCTCGCAGGCGATCTCCCCGAGGATGCTGCCCGTGTAGACGCGGAGCGTCCGGCCGTCGCAGTAACAGACCTTCTGGACGACCCACGCGGCGCGAGACACCCCCGGGGGAATGAGGCCGCAGATCCGGTCCTGCAGCCGCTCCCAGAACGGCCTCACGAGCGGGCCCGGGAAGCCGTTCAGATGCTCGATGAACAGCCCGCCGTGCTCCACGAAGAGCGGCACGAGCGCCAGCCGGTAGGCGGCGAGGGCCTTCTCCCGCACGACGATGTCGAGATCCGAGGAGAGGACCTCGGGCACCTCGAGCCGCAGGACCCGGAGCGGCGTCGGCCCGTCCTTCCAGCCATGGGCCATGTCCTCGAGCTTGTGCTCGTTCGAGGAGACGAAATAGACCATGACCCGCGCCCCTCACCCGTCCAGCGCATCGAGCAGAGCCACCACGCTCTGCGTCTTGTCGTTGGGGTCGAGCTCGATGACGTCGACGTGCCAGGCCTCGAGCAGCGCCGGCTGGACGAGCCCGGCGCCGAAGGTCGCCCAGTAGCCGCGGCGGTTCGGCGCTCGCTGCGCGCCGGGCGAGCTGCCCTCGATGCGCATCTGCTCCATGCGATACCAGATGTAGCGGATGTCGACGTCGCCGAAGCTGTAGCCGAGGAAGAGAAAGCTGTTGCTGAGCAGATCGGCCCGGAGGCGCTGATCGGGCGCGGCCTCGAGCCTCAGGCGGCTGAAATACTGGGCTTCGGTCAGCACCACGGTCTCGGGACGGTTGAGGTCACCGTGGAACTTGATGACATGGCATGCCCCCTGGGCCGGGCACCGCGCGAAGTCGTCGAACGTGGAGAGCGCCACGGCCTGCTTGCCCGCGTCCCGGAGCGCCTCCTCGATATGGTGCTCGAAGTTGGTCGTGTAGATGGTCGGAAAGTGGCGGCGCGCCAGCGCCTTGTGCTGGCACGAGCCCTTGCGGCGCTCGTCGACCGCACGCGCGTGGAAGCGCGTGCGCATCTCGGCGATGAAGCTGTCGAGGCCGCCCGCGCGCTCCCGGGCGAAGAAGCCGGCGAGCTGCGGGGGCAGGCCGTGCAGCTCGAAGAGCGCAGGCTCGAAGCCGAGCGCCTCGCCCATCCACCCCACCAGCTCCTTCCACATGGGCAGCTGGAGCGGGGCGGAGAAGCCTGCGCCCAGAAAAGGAATGAGGCGTCCTTCCCGGTACGCCTGCCGGAGCGGGACCGCCGCTTGCTCGAGCGTCAGCACAGCCATCGTCGCGAGCGATGGTATCCGCCCGTCGACCTCACGCAACCGGCGCCCGCTCGGCCCGGGCGCGTCGCCCCGCCGCCGGGCCCCCTCGCCCATGGCAGCGCTCGGCCACGATGCTCGGGACGGGAGCAACAGCGCCCGGCGGGTCGGGCGAGGCGCTCGCCCGAGGCGCCCTTCGCGGGTCCCTGAATCCTTGACGCGACCGCCGTCGCGCGCGACCCTCCCGCCGTGTCGGCCACGCTCGCGGACGGAACGGTCTTTGCGAACCGCTATCGCGTGGTGCGCCTCCTCGCCGTCGGCGCGATGGGATCCGTCTACGAGGCGGTGCACATCGAGACAAACCGCCGCCGGGCGCTGAAGGTGATGCACGCGTACCTCTTCCAGAGCGAGGAGATGCGCGGCCGCTTCAAGCGCGAGGCGCAGATCACGGCGGACATCGAGAGCGAGTACATCGTCGACGTCTTCGACGCGGGCATCGACGAGTCGACCGGGATGCCGTTCCTGGTGATGGAGCTGCTCCGCGGCGAGGAGCTCGGCCAGCGCCTCAAGCGCCTCGGCAGGCTGCCGCCCGGCGAGGTCTCGACGTACCTCCAGCAGACCGGGTCGGCCCTCGACCGGACCCACGCCGCATCCATCATCCACCGGGACCTGAAGCCCGAGAACCTGTTCGTGACCCAGCGGGACGACGGGACGCCCCGCATGAAGATCCTCGATTTCGGCGTGGCGAAGCTGCTCGCCGAGGGGGGGAACGCGGCCGGCGTCACGCGGAGCCTCGGGACGCCGCTCTACATGGCGCCCGAGCAGTTCCGCGTCGACACGCAGCTCACCAGCGCCGTCGACATCTACGCGCTCGGGATGATCGCGTACACGCTGCTCGTGGGCACGCCGTACTGGAGCCCGGAGGCGCTCGGCGCCGGCGACGTGATCGCGTTCGCGCTGGTGGTCGTCCACGGGCCGCAGGAGCCGCCGGTGCAGCGGGCGATGGCGCACCGGGTGCTGCTGCCGCAGACCTTCGATGCGTGGTTCGCCCGGGTCGCGGCCGTCGACCCGTCGGCGCGGTTCCGCACCGCGAGCGAGGCGGCGCAGGCGCTCTCCGAGGTGCTCGGCTTCGCCGCGGCCGGCAGCGGACCTGTGCCCCACCCGAGCGCTCCGCCCTGGTCCCTGGCGAGCGCCTCCATGCCGGCGCTCGCCACGCCGACGCCCGGGACGATGACGCCCACCTCGACGGCGCCCGGCATGACAGCGCACGGGACGGCCGCGCACGGGATGCCGGCGCCCGGCATGACAGCGCCCGTGCTGATGACGCCCGCGATGACGAGCGTCGCCCCGCTCGGTCCGGATCACCCGGCCCGCTCGCCGGGCGTGCCGCTCGCGGCGACCATGACGGAGACCTCGATGACCTCCATCCCCGCAGGGGCGCTCGTCCCTGCGAGGCCGAGCCGGGCGCCGCTCGTCGCCGCGGCGGTCGTCGTCGGGCTCGGGGCGCTGGGCGCGGGGAGCTGGCTCCTGATCCGCGCCGGGGCCGAGCCGGCGGTGGCCGCGTCGCCGGAGGCCGCTGCGCAGGACGCCGCCACGGCGGGCGTCGTCGTCACCCCTGCGCCGAGCGCGACGCCGCCGGCGGCGACAGAGCCCTCGGCGGCGGCAGAGCCCTCGGCGGCGGCAGAGCCCTCGGCGGCGGCGCCCGACGCCGCGGCGCCCACCCCCAGCGCCAGCGCGAGCGCCGTCGCGGGCCCAGCCCCGCGCCGGCCGGCGAGCGCTCCACCGAGGCCAGCCACGAGCGAGCGACGGGGCTCCTCGACGCGCCCCAAGGTCCCCTTGCTCGGACGGGATTGAGATCCATGTCCGCCGCGATGCCGGCCTCCCCCTCACCCACGCCGGCCGATCTCTCGCCCTGTGGATGCGCCAGAACATGACACGATGCCTGCGCCGGATTGCCCCTCTCGCCCTCATCCTCTGCCCGCTCGCCGTCGCGGCCCCCGCCGCGGCGCAGGACAGCGCGGCGGCGGAGGCCCTCTTCAACCGAGGCCTCGCCGACATGGAGGCAGGCCGGTACGAGACGGGCTGCAAGGCGATCGCCGAGAGCCATCGGATCGAGCCCAAGCTGGGGGCGCTCTTCACGCTGGCGATCTGCGAGTCGCGCTCGGGCCACATCGCCGCCGCGTTCACGCACTTCGGCGAGTACCTCGCGCAGGTCGATCAGCTGACGCCGGAGCAGAAGAGCCGGCAAGGGGAGCGACCGAAGGTGGCCAGGCAGGAGCACGACAAGCTGGCCCCGCTCGTGCCGGAGCTCTCGCTCGCCCTGCCGCCGGGCGCCCCCGCAGGGACGGTGGTGAAGCGCGACGGCCGCGTGGTGGACAGCGCCGCGCTCGCGGGCGCGCCGGCGGAGCCGGGAGAGCACGTCGTGTCGACCCAGGCGCCGGGAGGGCCCGTCTGGGAGACGCGGATCCAGCTCGCCCAGGGCGAGAAGAAGCGGGTCGAGCTGCAGGTGAAGGACGCCTCGGCGCCCCCCGCCGGCGGCCTCTCGGGCCGGCGAGCGGCCATGGTCGTGGCCGGCGGCGTCGGCGTGGCGGGGCTCGTGATCGGCGGGGTCACGGGCGCGCTCACGCTGGGCAAGAAGAGCGTCGTCGAGAAGCACTGCGGCAGCGGGATCGGCGTGAGCGACGAGACGGCCTGCGATCAGGCCGGGATGGACGCCGCCGACAGCGCGAGCACCACGGGGCTCGTGAGCACGATCGGCTTCGGCGTGGGGCTGGCCGGGCTCGGGGCGGCCGCGGTGCTCTACCTGACCGAGCCGGCGCAGCGCGAGCCGACCGTCGGCGCGACGTCAAGGCGGATCCGCGCAGGGGTGCTCGCGGCCGGGCCGCAGGGCGTGGTGCTCGGGGCGAGCGGGGCGTGGTGACGCGGCGGCCGCGCGCGCCCTCGCCGCCTCTACCCGCCGGCGCGGAGGCGCGCTAGACCCGCCGCGTGCAGCTCATCCCCGCCATCGATCTTCTCGGAGGCCAGGCCGTGCGCCTCCATCAAGGACGCTACGATCAGGTCACCGTCTACGACCAGGACCCGGCCGCGCTCGCCGCCCGCCTCCGCCGCGCCTGCGATCGGCTGCACGTGGTCGACCTGGAAGGGGCCCGGGCCGGCCGCCCCGTGCAGGCCGACGCCGTCCGCGCCGTCGTCGCGGCGTTCGGCGTGGACGGAGGCAGCGTGCAGGTGGGCGGCGGCATCCGCTCCGCCGCCGCGGCCGAGAGCTACCTCGAGCTCGGCGCCGATCGCATCGTGCTCGGGACCGCCGCGGTGAACGATCCCGCGCTCGTGCGCGACCTCGCCGGCCGCTTCCCGGGGCGCGTCGTGGTCGCCGTCGACGCCAAGGACGGGCGCGTGGCCGTGCAGGGCTGGGAGCAGGTCTCCTCCGTCACGGCCCTCGACGTCGCCCACGCGCTCGCCGGCTCCCCCATCGCCGCGCTCCTCTACACCGACGTCTCCCGCGACGGGACGCAGGTCGGCCCCAACCTGGAGGCCACCCGTGAGCTCGCCGGCTCGTGCGGCTTCCCCGTGCTGGCCTCCGGCGGAGTCGGCTCGCTGGCTCATCTGCGCGCGCTCGCGCAGATCCCGGGCGTGACCGGCGTCATCGTGGGCCGCGCGCTCTACGAGGGGGCCTTCACGCTCGCCGAGGCGATCGAGGCGGCGAGCGCCTGACGGCGCGTGTGCGTTTTCGTGTACGCTCCACCCGACGATGCCCGAGCGCGACGACCCCCGGCCTTCCACCCGCGAAGTCGCAGCGGAAGAGTTCCTGTTCCACCTGCACCGGGGCAGCGAGCTCCTGCAGGACAACCGGGTCCACGCCGCGAAGGCGGAGCTCGAGCGCGCCCTCTCGCTCCAGCCGAGCGATCCCAAGGGGCAGGACCTCCTCGGGATCGTCTACTTCCGGCTGGGGCTCTATCCGCGGGCGATCGCGATCTATGAGCGGCTGATCCAGGCCCACCCGGACGCGGTCGAGCCGCGCATCAACCTCGCGCTCTCGTACCTCAAGACCGGACAGCCCGCGCAGGCGCGCTCCGAGCTCGAGAGGGCGCTCGAGCAGAACCCGAAGCACCAGCGCGCCTGGGGGTATCTCGGGCTCGCGTTCCAGCGCATGGGCGACTACGAGCGCGCGAGCCACGCGTTCGCGGCGGGCGGCCATGACGCGATGGCGCGCCGCCTGCTCGACATGACGAGCGGCGCCACGGGAAGATACCCGGTCGAGCCGCCCGACACCGAGGACCAGCCGCCGGTCGAGGCCAAGGCCGAGGCGAGGGCCGAAGCGAGGGCGGAGGCGAGGGCCGAGGTGCAGCGCGCCGCGGGCGAGGCGGTGCAGGCGCTGGATCGCGCCAGCGCGGGCTTCCGGCACGACTCGGATCTGCCGCGCATTCCCTCCGGGACCTGGTCGGCGATCGAGCCTGGCCGCGAGACGATGCCGACCATCCCGGCGCCGCCGTCGCTCCGGAGCCTCGGGGCGGACAGCCGCGCGGCGAGCGCGGCCGGCGCGTCCCGAGCGCCTGGCCCGCGGGGCGGCGCGGCCCCGACGGTCCCGTCCATGCCGGCGGTCCAGGCGCCGCCCGCAGGGGGCGCTGCGCCCGGTGTGCGCCGCGGCTCGATGGCGCCGGAGGAGCACTCGATCACGGGCCGCTTCACGGTCGCCGTCCCCGCGACCGGGGACGCGGGGACGGCGAGCAGGAAGGCCGCCGCGCGCTCGTCGGTTCCGCCCCCCACGGTGGCGCCTGGCACGCCGCCGCCGTCCACGACGCCGCTCGCGGTGCAGCCGCCGGAGACGCTGCTGGCGGTCGCGCGCGAGCGGCAGCTCATCTTCCCGCGCGACGTCGCGGTCGCGCGGCACGCGAGCGGCGTCGTCCTCGTGCAGGCCACGAAGGGCTTCGTGGTCCGGCTCGACGCGCTGCGCACGATGAGCATGCACCCCGGGACCGCCACACACGTGCTGAAGCGGCAGGCGCGCGGGCGCATCTTCGACGAGCCGCTCGGCGGACCGAGCACGCCCTTCGTCGAGATCGCCGCGCGCTGCGAGCTCGTGCTCGGCGCGCCGGAGGGGCGGCGGCTCCACGCCGTGACGCTCGGGGAGGAGCCGATCTACCTGCGCGAGGACGTCCTCGTCGGCTTCGAGCTGCCGATCGGCTACGAGAACGGCCGCCTGCCGGCCGGCGACGGCGAGGCGGTCGCGATGGTGCAGCTGCGCGGCCGCGGCCACATGGTGATCTCGGTGCCCGAGCGCGCCGCGGCGCTGGAGATCACCCCGTCGCGGCCGACGTCGACGCGCGCGACCGCGGTGCTCGGGTGGATGGGCCGGCTCCTGCCGCGCACGCTGCCCGCGGCCGAGGCGCCCGGAGGGATGCAGGGCTTCGTGACGTTCGGTGGAGAGGGGATGGTTCTCGTCGATGGTCGCTAGCGCGGGCACGTCCCTGCGGGGCATCAAGGCGCAGCGGCGGAGGACGCTCTGGGAGGACGCGAAGAACGTCCCGAACCTGCTCACGTTCGCGCGGGTCCTCATGATCCCCGCCGTCCTCCTGCTCCTCTCGAGGGGCGCGCCGCGGGACTGCTTCTGGGCCGCGTGCGTCTACTCGCTCGCGGCGATCACGGACATGCTCGACGGCTACCTGGCGCGGCGGCAGGGCCTCGTGAGCGTGCTCGGCAAGTTCCTCGATCCGCTCGCCGACAAGCTCATCGTCGCCGCCACGCTGGTGTGGCTCGTCCCGATGGGCCGGATCCCGGCGTGGGCGGTGGTGCTGCTCATCTCGCGCGAGATCACGATCACGGCGCTCCGCTCGATCGCGTCGACGGAGGGGCTCGTCATCGCGGCGGGCGACGGCGGGAAGATCAAGACAGCGCTGCAGATGATCGGCATCGTCTGCCTGATCCTCGGCTACCCGTACCACATCCACCTCGGCGTCGACTTCGGGGAGGTCGACGTGGTGCACGTTGGCCGGCTGCTCATCTATCTATCGCTCGTCTTCTCGATCACGAGCGCCGCGCAGTACATGGGCCTGTTCATCGACGCCATCGACGCGAAGAACCGGGCGGCTCCTCCGCCGTAGATGGGCAATAGGCAAGCCCGCCTGGTTCTGCTAGACCAGCGCGCGTGAAAGCCCTGAAGACATCGCGCAACGCCTTGCGCCCCGCGCTCCTCCTGGCCGCGCTCGCCGCGGCGTTCGTCGCCTCCGCCGCGAGCTGCAGCGACCAGCAAGAGGGCGAGCCCTGCGAAATCGCGAACGGCAACGAGGACTGCGCGGAGGGCCTCCAGTGCACGGGTATCGGCCAGCAGCAGCAACAACACCGTTGCTGCAGGCCCGGCGTGATAACGCAGGTCTGCGATCCCACCCAGGATCCGACGACGAGCACCACGACGACCAGCGCGAGCGGCACGGGGGGCGGTGCAGGGGCCGGCGGAGGAGCGGGCACCGGCGGAGACGGCGGGGCGGGCACCGGCGGAGACGGCGGGGCGGGCGCCGGCGGCGACGGCGGGGCGGGCGAGGGCGGCAGCGCCGGAGGCAGCGGCGGCTCCGGCGGCAACGGCGGACGCTAGCGCAGCGGACGCGGACGCCGCGGTCCGGCCACGGAAGCAAGGCGCACGAGCGCTCCGCGCCGTGCGCCGCCCGTCCTGGCCCGCCTCGTCAGGGCGTCTCGCTCCGCCGGCAGGCCGCTCCCGGCGCGCGACACGGCCGCCTCAGGCTCGAGGCGCCGGCTGCGCGAACGCCTGCCGCAGCGACGCGCCCGCGAAGGCGAGCGCCTCCTTGCCCTGCGCGAGATCGACGAGGGGGGCCACCAGGACAAAGCCGTGGAGCACGCCGTCAAAGCGCTTGAGCTCCACGGGGACGCCCGCTTCCTTCAGGCGGGCGGCGTACGTCTCGCCGTCGTCCCGCAGCGGATCGTACTCCGCGGTGATCACGGTCGCCCCGGGCAACCCCCCGAGGTCGCGCGCGCGCAGCGGGCACGCGAGCGGGTTCTCCCGGTCGGCGTCGCTCGTGAGGTAGCTGTCCCAGTACCAGCGCATCTCGGCGGCCGTGAGCATGTAGCCTTCGCTCAGCGACCGGCACGACGGCATGTCGCAGCGCGCGTCGAGCGCCGGGTAGAACAGCACCTGGTGGACGAGCGCCGGACCGCCATGCTGGCGCGACGCGACCGCGACGGCGGCGGCGAGGTTGCCCCCCGCGCTGTCGCCGGCCACCGCGACGCGCGCGGGATCGCCCCCGAGGCGCTCGGCGTTGTCGGCCACCCATCGCACCGCCGCGAGGCAGTCCCCGAGCGGCTCCGGGAACCTGTGCTCGGGGGCGAGGCGGTAGTCGACAGACACCGTGATGCAGCCGGCGAGGTTCGTCAGCGAGCGGCAGACGCCGTCGTGCGTGTCGAGGTTGCAGAGCACCCAGCCGCCACCGTGAAAGTAGACGACGATCGGCAGGGCGCCCGCGGTCGCGCCCGCGGGCCAGTAGATCCGCGCCGCGATGTCGCCGAGCGGGCCCGGGATCGCGCGCTCCTCGACGCGTCCCACCGCCTCGCTGGCCGGCATCGCGGCGGCGAGCTGGCTCGCGGCGGCGCGCGCCTCGCGGACCGGCACCGAGAAGATCGGCGGTCCCGAGAGCATGTCCAGCAGCACCTGGGACTTGGGATCAAGAGGCATGGGCGCTCCCGTGTGGAGACGAGGGGGAGGCCTCACTCTATCCGAGCGCCCGCCCCTCGCGGTAGGGGGCAGGCGCCGCGAGGTGCGGCGCGCCGGCGCGTCGCACCACCTCCCACGCCGCGCGGTCGCCTCAGCCCTGCGTCCGTCGCGCGCGCACGCGGCGCCTGAGCACGGCCGCTCCGGCGAGCGCGGCCCCGGAGAGCGCCGTCCACGGGGCGAGGGGCGCGCTCGGCGCGGCGGCGCGGCACGCGCACCCCGCTGCAGGCGTCTCCTCGGCCGGGTCGATCGGATCCGGCGTCGCGCCGCCGGTCGCGCCGGGCTCCGGCTCCGGCTCGACGGGGTCCACCGGATCGGGATCGACCGGCGGCGGCTCGACCCCGAGATCGGCGCTCTCCACCGTGACGGCGGTGACCGGGCAGTTCCCGTGACCGATCACCATGTAGTACGTCTGCGTGGGATCGAACGGCGGATCGGACTTCTCGTCGATGACGATCTCACCGTACGTGTCCGTGATCGCCTCGACGCTGTAATCGTAGCTCGTGGCCTCCGGCAGCATGTCGCCCGGCGTGAAGCCGACGTGCCGGGCGGTCCTCACGTAGATGCTCCACTCGAGGTCATCGCCGCCTTGGGGCTGGAGCTGCACGGTGAAGCGGATGCCCTTCGCGGTCCGATCCGGCGTGCTCTTGAAGTGGAAGAGGCTCTGGAGGCTGAGCTGCCGGCGCCACTCCGTGCAGGACCCCCCGGCCCCGTAGACCAGCGAGTCGATGCCGAACATCTGCGTCCTGCGCAGCTTGCCCCCGCTCAGGTCGAGCACCTCCTCGCAGTCGTCCAGGCCGCGGCTCTCGATCAGCGCCTCGACGGCGCTGGCGTCCGCCGCCGTGAGCTCGCCGGTGCTCACCAGCTTGTCGGCCGCCCTCTTCAGCCCCTTGGCGAAGTCGCCGAGCGAGGCGTTGCGGGTCAGCAGCGTCAGCGCGCTCCACACGAGCCTGTCGCCCAGCTCGGCGCCGAATTTGTCGTGCAACGACCACGCGAGGCTGCCGATGAGCTCGCCGTCCTCGTGCACCTCGCCGACCAGATCGTCGGGGCAACTCTTGACGTTGTCCGACAGATCGCGCTCCGCGCCGAAGGGCGCGAGCGACGCCTCACCGAGCGTGGGGTCGCCGTTCACGGTGCAGGCGAAGTAGTCCGCGATGCCCTCATCGATGCTGCCGGCCCAGGGAGAGAGCCCGTACTCGTTGACGGCGAACTGGCCATCGTTGTAGCCGATCGCGTTGGCGCTGACGTAATGGGTGAACTCGTGGAGGAACACGTCGGAGTCGTCCGAGAAGTCGAAGAACGAGCCTTGGCCGATGGCGATGAGGTTCGGCGCGCGGAAGGGCGCCTCCGTGCCCTGCGGCGAGAAGAACGCGTTGTCCATCGGCCGGCCCGACTCCAGCATGTTGGCGACCGCGACGAGCTTCCAGCCCGGCGTCCCCATGTCGAGCTGGTGGGCCTTCGTGAAGTAATCGCGCATCCGGGTGAGGTGGTAATAGACGCCGACCTGCGCGAACTGGTCCTTCACGTCGTCCACGCTCGTCGGCGGATCGTAGAGGAAGTCCTCCCCCGCGTTCGGCCCGACGCTCTGCTCCAGGGTGAGCGAGACGCCGCCCACGAGGTCGCCATCCACGTAGTTCGCCACCTTGAAGTTGCCGTTCCAGCCGCTCAAGGTCTGAGGGTCCGCCGCGTCGAGGCCGACGAGCTCGCGATCCTCGAGCTGCGGCGTGACCGCGGAGCTGATCGGGTAGACGCGCCCCCGCGCGTGGACGGCGAGCGACCGCCGGTGGACGATCTTGCCGGCGTGCGCGTCCACGAGGAAGCGCTCGCCGCCGAGCTCCGACCGGACATCGACGACCCAGACGAGCTTGCCGCCGGTCTCCGCCTCGGGGAACACCGCGAGCGCCGCGCTCGGCCGCTCCGCCAGCGTCATCCCGTAGGTCGCCTCGACCGCGCTCCGCGCCGCCTCCTCCCTGTATTTCGGCGCCGTCGGGACCGACAGGCCGCGCGCCACGTCGAGCACCACGACCTCCACGCGGCCCTCCGGGGCGACCTGGACCGCCGCGGCGCCGCCGAGCACGGGGTGTCCGGCGTGGAACTGCGCGAACCGGACGGTGCGGTGATCGCCGTCCTGGAGCTCGTTCTCGTAACCCAGCGAGAGGCCCTCGATCCGGAGCTCGGAAGCCGCGTGCTTCAGATACGTCTCTGCCGCGCCGCGCGCGCCGCTGGTGGTGCGGAGGAAGGACAGGTCCGCGGCGGGCGAGCCCGGTGCTACGGTGTGCCAGTCGGACGCGGCAGCCGACCCCGCAGCGGCGAGAGTCGCGAGCGCGGTCAACGGAAGCAAGATCAGCTGTCGTCTCATGGTTCTTTTCTCCGGCTGGATTTCTGCTTGCGGCGCTCGCGTGAGGCGCGGCGGGGCCGGACCGACGAGCGCGACCAACGTATCGAGTTACGTTGGGTCATCAAGGAGGCGCCACGCGGCGTTCTCTCGGAAAAGTAACAAGTTGTAGTGGCGGTTGGCTCCTTGCCTGACGTCTTGGGTCAACATGCGTGTTATGTCTCCGGCACACCCGGCGCAGGATCCCGTGACTCTCCCCGAAACAAACTTCTTGACTGGGTTCCCGTCGACGTTCGCTCCGAGCGACATCGCCTCCGCCGGTGCGACGTTGCCCGGCAGGGTGCGCGTCGGCGGCCGCGTGCTCGAGGTCGCGGAGGGCGCCGTCGTGCTCGGGGACGCCTTCGGCGCGCTGCGTGTCGCGCTGGAGGGCGCGCCCGCGCCGCGGCTCGAGGCCGGCGATCTCGCGGTCGTCGAGGGGGCGCCGGCCGACGGCGCGCTCGCCGCGGCGCGGCTCGTCGAGCGGATCGCGCCGCGGAGGCCGCCGCGGGGGCGCGCGGGGGCCGCGGCGCCGCCGTCGAGCGAGACCGAGCGGACGATCCACCGCGGTCGCGGCGCGGCGCTCGCGCGGCGCGCGGCGGCGCTCGCGGCGGTGCGGGCGCTGTTCGCCGAGCGCGGGTTCCTCGAGGTGGAGACGCCGAGCATGGTCCCCTCCCCCGGGCTCGACCTGCACCTCGACGCGTTCGCGGTCGAGGCGGCGCGCCCGACGTTCCTGATCACGAGCCCGGAGTACCAGATGAAGCGGCTGCTCTCGGGCGGCGTCCCGCGCTGCTTCCAGCTCGCGCGCTGCTTCCGGCGCGGGGAGCTCGGGGACAGGCACAACCCGGAGTTCACGATGCTCGAATGGTACCGCGCTTTCGCCGGGGTGGACGACGTGATGGCCGACACGGAGGCGATCGTGCAGCGCGTCGCGGCCGCGCTCGACGCGGACGGGACGCTCTCGGCGGCCGGCAGGCAGGTGCGCCTCACGCCGCCGTTCCCGCGCATCTCGGTCGGCGACGCGTTCGCGCGGTGGGCGGGCGTGCCCGCGGACGACGCGATCGCGCTCGCGTCGCGCGACGAGGAGCGGTTCTTCCGCCTGCTCGTGGACCAGGTGGAGCCGGCGATCGCGGCGCTGCCCCACCCGGTGTTCCTTGTCGATTTCCCCGCGCCGCTCGCGTCGCTCGCGCGGCTCAAGCCGGGCGATCCCCGGGTGTGCGAGCGGTTCGAGCTCTACGTCGCGGGCGTCGAGCTCTGCAACGGCTTCGGCGAGCTGACCTGCCCGGTCGAGCAGCGCGCGCGGCTCCTCGCCGATCAGGCGGCGCGGGCGGCCCAGGGCAAGCCGGTCTACCCGATCGACGAGCGCTTCCTCGACGCGCTCGAGGAGGGGATGCCGCCGGCGGCAGGCAACGCGCTCGGGGTCGATCGCCTCGTCGCGCTGTGCCTCGGCGCCGCGTCGATCGGCGACGTCCTCGCGTTCCCCCACGGCTGGCTGTGAGCGCCGCGACGCCCCCCGACGGCGGCGAGCGCCTCTCGCCGGAGGTCCTGTCGCAGCTCGCCCGCAAGTACCGCGCGCTCGCGGAGCTCCGGCGCGCGCGGGCGGCCGGCGAGGCGATCCCGGCCAAGGAGGTGTTCCGCGCGCTCGCGGGGGAGTTCCCCGGCGCGCTGAACGAGCTCGACAACCTGCCGTTCGACGAGATCGAGCGGCGCCACGACGCGCTGGCGCGGGCCCTCGCCGGGGGCGCGGAGGAGCGCTGGATGGCGTGGATACACGGCTATCACACGCTGATGCGGGCGGCGCTCTACGTGAAGATCCGCGTCACGCGGCGGCAGGAGCTCTCCGGGAGCGAGGCGGCGGCGCTCGCGGAGCGGGCGGCGAGGCACGCCGGCGTGGCGGTCGACGCCGCCTTCGTGATCGCGGTCAAGACGCCGCCGGACGGCCGGCTGAACCGCCTCGTCCTCGGCCGCCTCGCGGCGCAGTTCGGCGCGTCGACCGCCGAGATCCGGGAGACGATCTTCCCGCGGCGGCCGGCGCAGGGCGGCTGACGCGCCTCGCGCTCCCGCTCGTCCATGTCGACGAGCCGTCCTCCTGCACCTCGAAGGTCGACGCGAGCCCGTCGCGGTCGCGTGGAGGTCGAGCGCGCCTCGTGACGCGCTCCGGTCATGGACTAAGCTCCGCGCCCGATATGGAACGGCTCTTCTTCCTGCTCTCGGGCGTCTACGGGTTCCTCGGGGTGGCGCTCGGCGCCTTCGGCGCTCACGGCCTCAAGGAGAAGCTGGACGCGCTCCCGGACGGCGCGCTGCGCGCTTCCTGGTGGCAGACGGGTTCCCTGTACCACCTCATCCACGCGCTCGCGCTGGCGCTCGCCGCCCACCTCGCCGCGCGCACCGGCGGGGGGGCGGCCACCACCGCCGGCTTCTGCTTCGCGGCCGGCGTGCTGCTCTTCTCCGGCAGCCTCTACGTGATGACCTTGACCGGCGTCCGCGTCCTCGGCGTGGTCGCGCCGATCGGCGGGCTGTTCCTCCTCGCCGGCTGGGGCGCGGTGGCGGTGGCCGCGCTCGGGCTCGCGAAGGGCTGAGGCGCCCCGGCCCAGCGCCCCGCCTACGTCGTCCTGCGCGCGACAAGCCGGCCGAGCCGCGCGGACGCCCGCTCGCGGAAGGAGGCCATGCGGGCCCGGGCGCGCCCCCAGCGCTCGCTGTGCGCGAGATCGTCGAGCAGCGAGTACGAGACCGGCGTGACGATCAGGGTGAGCAGCAGGCTCAGGGACTGGCCGCCGATGACCACCACGGCGATCGCGTGGCGCTCCTCGGCCCCAGGCCCCGTGCCCAGCCAGAGCGGGAGCATGCCCGCCACCAGGGCCAGCGTGGTCATCAGGATCGGCCGCAGCCGGTCGCGGTTCGCCTGGAGGATCGCCTCCGCGCGCGGCATGCCCTCGGCGCGGAGCCTGTTCATGTGGTCGACCTGGAGGATCGAGTTCTTCTTCACCACGCCGAACAGCACGAGGAAGCCGAGCGCCGAGTACAGGTTGAGGGTGTTCCCGGTCGCCCACAGGCTGAGCAGCGCGAACGGCACCGCCAGCGGCAGCGAGAGCAGGATCGTGACCGGGTGGACGAGGCTCTCGAACTGCGACGCCAGGATCATGTACATGAGCACGATCGACAGGAGGAACGCCCAGATGAACTCCCCGAACGCGCGCTCGAGCTCCGCGCCGCGGCCGCGCACGCTGGTCGTGTACGCCGCGGGCATGTCCATCTCCCGCGCCGCCCCGCGCAGCGCCTCCAGCCGGTCGGCCAGCGCGTAGCCGGGCGCCACGCCGGCCCGCAGGCTCGAGACCCGCTGGCGGTCGAGCCGGTCGATGCGCGACGGGCTCCTCGCCTCCTCGATGCGCACCAGGTTGTCGAGGCGCACCAGATCGCCCCGGAGCAGCGGCGATCCGGCCGACGCGGTCCCGTCGCCGGAGCCGCGCGCCTGCGGCGCCGCCGGCGCGCGCACCGACCGGGGCACGTACAGGCGGCGGACGGCCGACAGCCGATCGCGGTCCTCCTCGACGAGCCGCAGCTGCACGTCGTAGTTCTCGTTGGCGGCCTCGTCCCGGAAGCGCGAGACCGCGTCATCTCCCCCCACCATCAGGCGCAGCGCGGTCGCGATGTCCTGCGTCCGCACCCCGAGCTCCGCGGCGCGCTCGCGCTCGATGAGCACCCGCAGCTCGGGCCGGTCGATCTTCAGCGTCACGTCCGCGTCGATGATGCCGCCGAGCTGCGCTGAGCGCTCCCGGAGCTCGTTCGCGTAGCGCTCCAGCGCCTCGATGTCGGGCCCCTGGATCGCGAAGTCGATCTCGAAATTCCCGCCGCCGATGTTGAACGACGGCACGTTGCGGACCGAGATCCGGAGATCGGAGTACTTGCGCAGCTTGCGCCGCACCTCCTGCATCACCTCGTTCTGCGAGTAGTTGTCCCTGAACGCGCGGAGGGGGTTGCCGGAGAACGTCTCCCGGAACAGCCGCGTCAGGGAGAACGTGCGCTCGTCGTGCGGGGCGATGCGGACGAATGCCTCGCCCGAGCTGACCCCGCCGATGAAGCCGCCGCCCGCCGTGGCGAGCACGCTCCGCACCCCGCGCACCCCGCGGACGTCGTCGCCGATGCGCCGCATCACGTCGTCCATCGCGTCGATGCTCGCGCTGAGCGGGGCCGTGACGCGGATCTCGAACTCCGCGTCGTCCGCGCCGGAGGGGATGTACTCCTGCTTCACGAGCCCGTAGAGCGGCACCGCCGAGGCCATCACAAGGACGGCGCCGGCCGACACGAGCAGGCGGTGCCGCATCGCGAACGCGAGGGCGCGCAGGTACCTGGCCTCGAGCCGCCCGTAGAAGCCCGGGCGCGCCGCCGCCTCGCCCCCGCCCCCCGCCTCGCCCGCGCCGTGGGCGTGGGTCCCCTCCTTGCGGAGCAGGCGCGCGCTCATCATCGGGGTCAGCGAGAAGCTGACGAGGAGGCTCACGAGGATCGCCACCGTGGCCGTGATCCCGAACTGGAACAGGAACCGCCCCGAGATCGACGACATGAACGACACGGGGACGAAGATGACGACGAGCGACAGCGTCGTCGCGAGCACGGCGAGCCCGATCTCCTGCGTGGCGGCCCGCGCCGCCTCGAAGGAATCCATCTTCTTCTCCTCGACGAACCGGAAGATGTTCTCGAGGACGACGATGGCGTCGTCGATGACGATGCCCACCATCAGCACGAGCGCCAGCATCGTCACGCTGTTCAGGGTGAAGTCGAGCGCCCACATCATGCCGAACGTCGCGACGACCGACGTCGGGATGGCGATCCCCGCGATGATCGTCGACCGCCACGACCGCATGAACAAGAGGACGACCGCGCACGCCAGGATGCTGCCGAGCACGAGGTGCACGTTGATCTCGTGCAGCGCGGTGTAGATGTAGCCCGACTGATCGCGGATGACCTCGAGCCGCACGTCCTCGGGCAGCTGCTCGGAGAGCGCCGCCAGGTTGGCCTTCACGGCCTCGATCACCGCGACGGTGTTCGCGCCCGACTGCCGCACGACGTGGAGGACGACGGTCGGCTTGCCGTCGAGGCGGGCCAGCGAGCGCTGCTCGTAGGTGCCGTCCTCGGCGCGGCCGACGTCGCGCACCCGGACGGGCCGCCCGTCGACGCTGGCGACGACCATGTCGTTGAAGGCCCCCGCGCTCTCGAGGCGGCCCATGGTGCGCAGCGTCCGCTCTTCCTCCTTCCCCGTGACGTTGCCCGCAGGGATGTTCGCGTTCTGCTGGACGATGGCGTCGCGGACGGCCGTGACCGGGAGGCCGTACGCGGCGAGCCGGTCAGCGTTCAGCCAGATCTTTATCGCGCGCTCCTGCCCGCCCACGACGCGCACCTCGCCGACGCCCGACGAGCGCTCGAGCTGCACCCGCACGAGCTTGTCGGCCACCTCGGTGAGCTCCCGGATCGATCGATCGGCGGAGAGCGCGATCGACATCACCGGGGTCGAGTCGTTGTCCTGCTTCGCGATGATGGGCGGATCGGTGCCCACCGGCAGGCGGCGCAGCGCCGCCTGCACGCGATCGCGCACGTCCTGCGCCGCCGAGTCGACGTCGCGATCGAGGTTGAAGGTGGCGATGACGACCGAGGTGCCGCTCGACGAGATCGAGCGGAGCTCGGTGATCCCCTCGACGGTGTTGACCGCCGCCTCGATCTCCTCCGAGATCTCCGCCTCGACGTCCTCGGGCGCGCCGCCGGGGAGCGTCGTGCGGACCGAGACCGTCGGCAGATCCACGGCGGGGAAGCGATCCACGCCCAGCTTGAAATAGGCCACCGCGCCGACGACCACGAGGGCGAGCGCCAGCATGGCGGCGAACACGGGCCGCTGGATGCAGATCCTGGCGAGCGTCTGCATCCTAGCTGCCCTCCACCACGCGCACCGGCTGCCCCTGCTGGAGCGACCCGGGCCGGGCGACGACCGACTCTCCCACGGCGAGACCGGACACGATCTCGACCCGATCGCCCGCCGTCTTTCCGGTGGTGACCTGCTTCTCCTTCGCCTTGCCGTCCTCGACCGTGATCACCTTCGCGAGGCCGGCGAACCGGACGATGGCGGTCGCCGGCACGGTCGGCACCGGCCTCACGGTCACGGCGATCTGCGCGCTGACGAGGCTGCCAGGCCGCAGGTGGCCGGGGTTCTTGATGTCGCTCTCCACGAGCAAGGTCCGGCTCTGCGGGTCGAGCGCGGGCGCGAGGCGCGCGACCGTCCCCTCGTAGCTCACGTCGTCTCCCGGGATCTTCACGCGAACCACCTGCCCCGCGCGCACGGCGGCCGCCTCGAGCTCCGGGATCGCCACGCGCAGCCGCAGGGGGTCGATCCGGACGACCTCCACGATCGGCGCCCCCGCGGCGAGGTACTGGCCGACGCTCGCCCGCCGCACCTGGACGACGCCGTCGAGCGGCGACCGCACCATGGCGTCGGCGAGCTGCTGCCGCGCCATGCGCAGCTCCGAGCGCCGCTGGCGCACCGCCGCCTGGCGGATCCGCACCTCCTCCCGCGCCGACTGCACGGCCGCCTCCGCGCGGACCGCCGCCGCCACGGCCGCGTCGAGGTCCATGCCCGACATCAGCCCTTCCCTGGCGAGGCTCCGCGCGCGCACCTGGTTGGCCTGCGCCTCCTTCAACGTCGCGAGCGCCTCCTTCACGATCGCCGTGCCCTCGACATCGAGCTCTTCATCGGGACCGTCCTGCGGCAAGCCGAGCTGCGCGCGGCTCTGCGCCAGCGCGGCCCCGGCCTGCTCGATCCGCAGCTCGTAATCCCTCGCCTCCAGCTGAGCGACGACCTGATCTCGCTTCACCGGGCTCGCCAGGTCGACCGAGATCGAGGCGAGGCGGCCCGGCACCTTGGCCCCGAGCGTCACCTGCTCATCCGCGTCCAGGGTCCCCGAGATCTCGATGGTCTGTTCGATGACGAGCTCCGTCACCGGCGCGAGCGTCACCTCCTTGGCGCCGGCCCCAGGCTTCTCCGCCTTGGCGCCGTCAGGCCGAGGCGCTGCCTCCTTGTCGCACGCAGCGCACTGCAGAAGCACAGCCAGGAGCGCGGCCCAGGATGTCCAGAACACCCTGAGCTGACTGGGGGAGCGGCGGACGGAGGTGAAGGATCGGCGGAGCGCGGGGCGGGCAATCCACATGTCGGTGGCCTCGAATCACCAAGAACGCCCCCCCGAGCGTATGTTGCGACAGGATATTGACGCATCAGCGTTGGGGCGCAACGTACGCGCAGGCACGCCGACGCCGCGGTCGCCAGCGCGCGCAACGCGATGGCCGCGCCGCGAGCTCCGGTCGGGCGGCGGAGAGGCAGCTCCGGCGGCGGGCGGCGCTCAGGGGCCAAGCTTCACCACGTAGCCATCGGACTCGCCGCGCGTGGTCACGGGGCCGCCGCCGAAATCCACGGTGCCGCGGAACGAGCCGACGGCGAACACCTCGCCTTTGGGGCCGAGGGCCACGCCGCCCGCCGCCTGCTCCACGGGATCGCCGATCTGGCGGCTCCAGAGGTGCTTGCCGTCCAGCCCGAGCTTCGCGATGTAGATATCGCCTCCGCTGCGGGATCCGTTCGGATCGTCGACCGTGCCCTGGCTCTCGAGGACGGTGCCGTCGAAATCGATGCTCCCGAGGAAGGTCCCCGTGATGACCGCGTTGCCCGCCGGATCCACCGCGATCGACGCGACGTCCTGCAGCTCGGAGTCGCCGAAGCCCCGGCTGTAAAGGTGCTTTCCCGCCGGATCGAACTTGGCGACGAAGAAGTTCGGCTTCGTGCCGAGCGCGACGAGCGGCCCGCCGCCGAAATCGACGCTCCCCTGGAACATCCCGGCCAGGAACACGTTCCCTGCGGCGTCGAAGGCCACCTGAGAGGCCGCATCGTAAAGGCTGTTTCCGAACGCCTTCTGCCATAGCAAAGCGCCCTTTGGATCGACCTTGGCAAAGAAGATATCGCGTCCTCCCTTGGAGACGAAGGGCCTCACCCTCGGGTCGAGGTTGAAGTTCTGATCGAACGTGCCCGCGATCGCGACGTGGCCCTCCGCGTCTGCGGCCAGCCCGCCGGCCCCGAGCGACGCCCTCTCGTCATCGATGTATATCGTGAAGACGTGCCTGCCCGCCGCGTCCAGCTTGGCGACATACACCGCATTGCCGCTGATCGCGTCGCCGATCGGCCCGCCGCCGAAATCCGCCGTGCCGCCGATGGAACCGGAGATGAGGACCGTCCCGCTGCCCCCGAAGGCGACGTACTCGAGCTCCTTCACGTACTGATCGCCGAACCCCTTGCTCCAGACGTGCTTGCCCGAGCCGCTCTCGAACCTCGCGAGCCCGAGCCCGCCGCTGCTCTCGGGCAGCGGCCCGCCGCCGAGATCGAGGTTCCGGAAATAGCTCCCTCCCACGAAGACCGCGTCGCCGAGGCCGTGGGCGACGTGCTGGCCGCCGGCGAGGCTCAGGCCGAACGACTTGCTCCAGACGTGCTTGCCGTCGCGATCGAACTTCGCGAGATACGACCCGGAGCCGCCCTGCGCGACGATGGGGCCTCCGCCGAGATCGATCGCGCCGGAGAACCGCCCGATGACGATCGGGTTCCCGTCGGAGTCCACGGCCACGCTCGCGGCCGAGTCGAAGCCGTTCTCGCCGATCTGGAGCGCCCATTGAAACCGCCCCGGCCCGACCGGAGCGCCGCCCTCACCGCCGCTTCCGCCATCTCCGCCGCCCGCGCCAGCGCCGCCAGCGCCGCCAGCGCCACCGCCACCGCCGCCGCCGCCGCCGCCGTCTCCGCCGCCACCACCACCACCGCCGCCGCCGCCCTCCCCACCCTCACCGAGGCCACCGCTTCCATCGCCGTAATTTCTCACCTTGGGCGAGCAGGCCACGGCGCCGAGGGCGGCGATCGAGAGCAACACGAGGGCGCGAACATGAGTGCCATTGTCGAGTGAACGCATCCCTGGAGTATATAAAGGGTGCGGGCGCGGGGTTTCCTTGAAACCGCGCGCTGCCGCTCGATGCTGTCGCGGAGGAGGCGATGAGCGCGGCGCGCAGCTCACACCGCTGCTCGCGAGAACGCCGCCAGCGCCCGGGGCCGCTCGTCCGCCGCGGGGGCGATGGGCGCGAGCGGGACTCCATCCCGGTAGATCACCCCATGACCGAGCGCGGCCGGGACGCGGGGCCCCGGCGTGACGATGCCCACGAGGTTCAGCGGATCGCACGCGCTCAGCTGGACGATCTCGCCGGACGGGGGCGCTCTCCGGACGGCGCGGAGCGCGTCGAGCGCCTCGGGCAGCGCGAAGTGCTCGCCCACGAAGCCGGCGATGAGGTGGCCGCCGCGGAGCTCCCCCGTCATCTCGAGCCGCCGGTAGACCCGGAGCAGGTCGCGCCACGCGGGCGGCCGCGGCTCGCGCGCGAGCAGCTCGCGGCAGACCACGCCGTAGCGGCGGAGGTACTGGTGCGCGAGCGCCTCCACCACGTCGGGGCCGTCGGTCCCGTCCCCGGCGGCGCCGGGGGCGGGCGCGGACGCCTCCGGGCGCGCCCGCAGGAGCGACCACCTGCCCGACGCGACAGGGCCCGCCCGGCGCGCCCCGCCCCGCAGCCGCCCGGCGCCCAGCGCGACGGACGCGGCGCCGCCGCCGAGCAGCGAGCGCAGCGCCGCGAAGCCGTCGCCGGTCACGAGCCCGGCGGCGACGAGCTCCCAGAGCACCTCCTCCACCTCGGACCGGGAACGGCCCGCGCCCGCGACGATGTCCTCGAAGAACGACGCGCCCGCGCGCGACAGGAACGACAGCACGCCCTGCGCCGCCTCCGAGAGCGACGCCGGCGGCGGCTCGCCGTCGGCCTCCCGCGGCGCGAGGAGCCACGGGAGATCGCGGCGCAGCGCCAGCGTGATCGGCGCCGCGCGCGTGGGCGCCGCCGCGTCGCGCGGGACCACGCGGCCCCAGGCCACCTCGCCGGACAGGCAGAGCGCGTCGAGCAGCCCCTCGTCGTAACCGGCCACGCGCGCGGGCAGCACCTCCCGCTCCCACGCCCCGGCGGCGAGCTCGAAGCCCTGCAGCTGCTCGATCACCCGCCCGAGGCCCCCCGGCCCGCGCGCCTGGGTGCCCGGCGCCACGCCCTGCCACGCAAGGAGGAACCGGAGGAGCTCCGCCGCGGTCGCCGGCTCGATCGCCTTGCGCAGGCCCGTGACGGTGCGGCGGTGGATGCGGGCGAGGAGGCGGCGGTCGCACCACTCGATCGACAGATCGCGCGAGCCCGCGCCGACCTGCGGCGCCCGCGCCGGCGCGCTCGGCCGGAAGCGCCCGCGCAGCGCGCCGCCCGCGAGCTCGATCCGCGCGAGCGCGGACAGCGCCTCGTCCGCGGGCACGTCGAGCCGCCGGACGAGCTCCTCGGTCGAGACCGGCCCCGCGGCGCTCAGGAAGCCGCGCACGAGGGCCGTGATCGCGGCGCCGCGGTCCTCCGCCCCCGCGGCCGGCCGCAACGCGGGCGGCACGGCGACGTCGGGCGCGAACACGGCCTCCGGCCAGATCGCCTCGACAAGCGGCCGCCGCTCGGTCGCGACCCAGCGCGGCGCGCACGGCGAGCCCGACCCCGCGCCGGCAGGAGCGCGCACCTCCGCCGCCCGCCCCGCGGCGCAGAGCGCCTCGAAGAGCCGCGCGAAGCCGCTCCGGCCCCCCTCCTCGGCGGGGAGCGCGACCCGGTCGAGCAGGAGCTCGTGCAGCTCGTCCGCGTCGCGCGCGTCCGGCCGCGCCTCGGCGATCACCTCGGCGATGACCTCCGGATCGAGCCCGCCCAGCCGCTCGGCGACCTCCGCCGGGAGCCCGCGCCGCACCCGGACCGCGCGGGCGCGCCGCTCCTCCAGCGGGGCGTCGTCGAGGAACGCGTAGGGGTTCGCGTTCAGGATCTCGTGCGAGAAGACGCTCGGCTCCGGCGTGTCGAGCGCCACGACCCGGATCGCCCCGCTGCGCAGGCCGACGAGCAGCCCGCGCAGCCCCTCGACATCCATCAGCTCGGTCAGGCAGTCGCGCAGCGCCTCGCGCACGAGCGGGTGGTCCGGCGGCTCGACGTGCGCGAAGAGCCCGTGGTTGTCCTGGCACCCCTGCTGCTCGGGGAAGATCGAGAGCAGCAGGTCGTCGGCGCGCATGCGCTGGAGCGCCGGCGGCACCCGCCGGCCCCCCCGGAAGCGGAGCAGCGCCAGCGCGCGGGACGCGGCCCAGCGGAAGCGCGTGCGGAACATCGGGCCCTGGAGCGCCGCCTGGACGAGCACCTCCTCGAGGCCCTCGGGGCGGACGAGATCCAGCACCTCCTCGATCGGGATCCCGTGCTCCGCCGACAGCGAGAGCAGCACGCCGTCGTCGGTCGCCGCCGCCTGGAGCTCGAAGTCGAACGAGCGGCAGAAGCGCTTGCGGAGCGCGAGCCCGAGCGCGCGGTTCACGCGGCCGCCGAGCGGCGAGTGCACGACGATCTGCTGCCCCCCGGCCTCGTCGAAGAAGCGCTCGACCACGACGGTCGCCCCGCCCGGGACCGCGCCGAGCGCCGCGCGCCCCGCCTCGATGTAGTCGCGCACGAGCAGCGCCCCGCGCGCGTCGAGCGCGCACTCCTGCATGAGCCAGCGCGCCGCCCGCGATCGCGCCGCGCGCGCGTCCTCGCCGCCGCCCTCGCCGCGCGGCGCCCCGGGCCGCGCGCCCTCGGCCCGCTCCTCGTCGAGGCGCGCGGCGATCTCGGCGCGGAGCGCCGCGACCTCGGCCGAGAGCTCCGGCGTGCGCGCGGGCGCCTCCCCGAGCCAGAACGGCACCGTCGGCGCGGCGCCGTGGGCGTCCTCGACCCACATCTGCCCGCCCTCCAGCCGGAGCACGCGCCACGACGTGTTGCCCAGCAGGAACACGTCGCCGCCGGACGACTCGATCGCGAAGTCCTCGTCGAGCGTGCCGACCTTCGTGCCGTCGGGCTGGAGCACCACGTCCACGGCCGCGATGTCCGGGATCGCCCCGCCCGACGTGAGCGCCGCGAGCCGCGCGCCGCGCCGCCCGCGCAGCCGCCCCCCGATGGCGTCGCGGTAGACGAGCGCCCCGGCCCGCTGCCGCGCGCCCCGGGCGGCGGAGGCGCCCTCGTCGCCCGAGCCCGCGCCGCCGCCCGACACCATGGCCACGACCGCGTCGAAGTCGCGGCGCGACAGGCCCTCGTACGGCGCGGCCCGGCGGACGAGCGCGTAGAGCCCCTCCTCGTCCCGCTCCTCGCACGCGCACGCGGCGATGATCTGCTGCGCCAGCACGTCGAGCGGCCCCTCGCGCGACGCCATCCGGTCGAGCTCGCCGCGCCGCGCCGCGCGCACGATCGCCGCGCACTCGACGAGTTGGTCGCGCGTCAGCGGGAAGAGCCGCCCGCGCGGCGTCGCCGCGAGCGCGTGGCCCGAGCGGCCGATGCGCTGGAGGGCGACGTTGATCGACCGCGGCGAGCCCACGAGGCAGGCGAGGTCGACCGCGCCCACGTCGATGCCGAGCTCGAGCGACGCGGTCGCGACAACGACGCGGAGCTCCCCCGCCTTGAGCCGCCGCTCCGCCGCGAGCCGCCGGGCCCGCGAGAGGCTGCCGTGGTGGGCCGCCACGACGTCCTCGCCGATCCGCTCGGCGAGCGCGTGCGCGACCCGCTCGACGAGGCGGCGCGTGTTGACGAAGACCAGGGTCGACCGCGCTCCCGCCGCGAGCGCCGCGATGCGGTCGTAGATCTCGGTCCACTGCTCGTTCGTGCAGACCGCGCCGAGCTCGTCGCGGGGCACCTCGACGGCGAGGTCGAGGTCTCGCCGCTGCCCGACGTCGACGATCCGGGGCAGCTCGCGCGCGCCGGCGACGAGCCGGGCGGCGACCTCGATCGGGCGCACCGTGGCGCTGAGGCCCACGCGCTGCGGCCGGGCGCCGCCGCGGCTGACCACGAGGTCCTCGAGCCGCTCGAGCGTGAGCGCGAGGTGGGCGCCGCGCTTGTCCCCGGCGATCGCGTGGACCTCGTCGAGGATCACGGTGCGCACCCCGGAGAGCGCGCGCCGCCCCGACTCGCTCGTCAGCAGGATGAACGCCGACTCCGGCGTGGTGACGAGCACGTGCGGCGGCCGGGCGGCCATGGCGCGCCGCTCCTGCGCGGGGCTGTCGCCGGTCCGCACGACGGCCCGGATGCCCGGCGCGGGCAGGCCCGCTTCCCGCATGGCCGCCGAGATCTCGGCGATCGGCTGCTCGAGGTTGCGGTGGACGTCGTGGGAGAGCGCCTTCAGCGGCGAGATATAGAGGACGTCGGTGCGGTCCTCGAGGGCGCCTCGCGTCGCGTCACGGACGAGCCGGTCGAGGCAGAAGAGGAAGGCCGCGAGCGTCTTGCCGGCGCCCGTCGGCGCGCTGATCAGCGTGTCGTGTCCGGCCGCGATGACCGGCCAGGCGCGCTCCTGCGCGGGGGCGGGGGCGCCGAAGCGACCGCGGAACCACCGGTCCACGACGGGGTGAAACATCCCGCCGAGGGTAGCCGGGGCGGCCGTGGGGCGGAAGCGGGAGGGCGGGAGTAAGAGTGGGAGGAAGGGCGGGAAGAAGGGCGGGAATGAAGAGCGGGAGGAGAGCGCCGGGCGGCCGCTGGGCCGGGACGATCCTCCCGGAGACCGACGACGGCGTGCTACGCTGGACGCCATCGTGATGGATCAAAGCGCAGTCGTGCTCAGGCAGAGCGCGGACAGCGAGGCGCCGGCCAGGCCAAGGCTGACCCTCGCCGGCTGGATCTGTTTGCCGGAAGACGAGCCGGGCGAGCTCGTGGATGGCGTGCTTGCGGAGGAAGAGGTGCCGGACGCGGTTCACGAGGTCATCGTGACCTGGGTCATCGGGGTGCTCCGGAGCTGGCTGATCTCGCGGGGCGGGCTGGTGCTGGGCTCCGAGGCGAAGTTCGCCGTGACCTCCTCCTCCGGCCGGAAGCCCGACGCCTCCGCGTACCTGCCTGGGAGCCGCAAGCCGCCGCGCCGCGGCGTGATCCACGTCCCGCCCGACATCATGGTCGAGGTGATCTCTCCCTCGCCGCGCGACGCCCGCCGGGACCGCGTGGAGAAGCTGCACGAATACGCGCTCTTCGGGGTGCGCTGGTACTGGCTCATCGACCCGCAGGCAGCGACGCTCGCTCTCCTCGAGCTCGGCCCGGACGGCCGCTACGTGCACGCGCACGCCGCGGCGGACGGCATGGTCTCCGGCGTGCCGGGCCTCGAGGGGCTCACGCTCGACCTCGACTCCCTCTGGAGCGAGGTCGAGCGGCTCGGCCCTGAATCCGGCGAGGCGCCGCTCGTCGGGCGAGAGACCGAGTAGCGGCGTCACCGCGCGGTCACCTGTTGGCCGCCGACACGCCGGGACCGACGGGTGGATACTTCTGGAGCTCGGGAGTGCGTTCAAGCCGCGTCGACAGGCTGACCAGGCCAGGGTGATGCGAAGCCGGAACGATCGACGCCAGCATGGACTGCGTGAACTGCCATGCCACGGCGGCCGAGATGGATGCCTGGCAGCGCAAAGCCGAAAACACCTCCGGCCTGCGCTGGACCTCGCCCTCTAACCCCGAATACGCCGCCGGCAGCTGGCCCGTCACACGCTCCAACCACGGACGCTCCAGAGACACGGCAACCCTTCTGACATACGGCGAGTCGAGCATTCCTATCCGTCGCATGAGTCTCTCCCTCGGCGACTAACGTCCGGCCGGCCGGCCGCGCCGTCAGCGCCGGCCGCGACCCTGCCGCGCCGCGCGATCCGCCTCTTCTTCCTCTTCCTCGCCGCGCGCCTCGGACTCGGCGCCGTCCTCGTCGAGCGGCGCGATCCGCTGCCGGCGCGCCGCGTCTTCCGGCGGCGCCGGCGGCGGCGGAGCGCTGCCGCGGATCTCCTGCGCGATCCGCGAGAGCACCGTCGCGACGCCCTCCTCGACGGCGTGCCCGAGCTCTTCCGCGCTCCGCTCGAGGCGCTGCTTGCGCTCGAGGCGCTCGACCCTGCGCTGCTCCTTCAGCCGCCGCTCCTGCTCCCGCCGGGCCCGCGCGGCGCTGCGCTCGAGCTCCCGCCGGAGCCGCCGCGGGGACACGTCGCCGGAGAGCGCGGCGCGCGCATGGAAGGCGAGCCCCAGGCCCCACGCGAGCAGCGGCCAGAAGAACCACCACGGCCCGGGCGTGAGCGCGTTGACCGCGAAGAGGAACGCGTTCACGGCGACGAACGAGAACAGGTGCGAGCGGAAGCCCCTGCGCCGGCGCGCGACGATCTCCGCGCGCGCCTCCTCCTCCCCCCGGACATGCTCGACGTCGCGCGACGCGGCCTCGATCGCGTCCCGCGAGATGCCGATCTCCTCGGCCGCCGCGACCAGCTCGTCATGGCTGACGTCACGCGCCTGCGCGTCTCGCAGCGCGCGCCCCAGGATGGCCCGCACCTCGGCCTCGGTGTACCGCCGCCCGCTCTGCCTGTCCGGTTTCGCCATCGCTCTATGACCTTCCCGCGCGCGCGGAGCATACGCTTGACCGCGTGCGGCCGCGCCGCTTCCATGGGCGCAAGGACCTCATGAGCAGCGACACGGCCCTACGACGCGTGGGGATCACCATCCGCAACAAGTGGACGCTGGAGCGGCTGCTCGGCGCCGGCGGCATGGCCGCGGTCTACGTCGGCGTCCACCGCATCGGGCGCCGCGACGCGCTCAAGATCCTGCACCCCCAGGCCGCGAAGTCGAAGGAGATCTGCGACCGGTTCGAGCGCGAGGCGCAGGCCGCGAACCGCTTCCATCACCCGGGCGCCGTCGAGATCCGCGACATCGACGTCGCCGAGGACGGCGCGCCGTTCCTGGTGATGGAGCTGCTCGAGGGCGAGTCGCTCGCCGAGCGCGAGCGCCGCCTCGGCGGCATCCCGCTGGCCGAGGTGCTCCGCTTCACCGCGCAGGTGCTCGACACGCTCGGCGCGGCGCACGCGCAGGGGATCATCCACCGCGACATCAAGCCGCCCAACCTGTACGTCGTCCGCGACGACGCCGCGGCCACGCCCCTGCCCGGCGGCGGCGTGCGCATCAAGGTCCTCGATTTCGGGCTCGCGCGCATCCGGCAGGACTCCAGCCTCCAGGGGGAGCTCACGCGGATGGGCCTCGTGCTCGGCACGACGCCGTACATGCCGCCGGAGCAGGCCAAGGGCCGCGACATCGACACCCGCGCCGACCTGTTCGCGGTCGGCGCCACCATGTTCCGCCTGATCGCCGGCCGCCACGTGCACGAGGCGAGCACCGACTTCGACCTCCTGCTGAAGATGGGCAGGGAGCCGGCGCCGTCGCTCGCGCAGCGCGCGCCGCACGCGCCGCGCGACGTGTGCCTCGTCGTCGACCGCGCGCTCGCCTTCGACCGCGACCAGCGCTACCCCGACGCGCGCCTCATGCTCGAGGACGTGCTCGCCCTCCTGCGCGGCGAGCCGCCCCCGTACGCGTCGCGGTTCGCGCACGCGCTCGATCCCGACGCGATCACGCTGCACGGGCAGCGATCACCGGCCGCCTCGGACGAGGACAACGGGCCCATCACGATCCCGACGAGCCCCGCGAGCCGCCCGACCGTCGCCGACGCCATCGCCGTCGACTGGAGCGAGGATCCGTCCATGAGCGGCAGCTCGGTCACCGTCGAGTGGGACGGCCCTGCGAGCGCGAGGGAGGACTCGATCGCGGTCGACTGGAGCGACGAGCCGCAGGACGTGGGCGCGCCCGCGTCGCACCGCGCCCGGCGCTGACGGCCCGGGGCCCGTCGGACCGCGGCCCCGCCAGACGCGCCCCGTCGGACCGCGCCCCCTCGGGCCGCGGCCTCAACCGATCCTGCCCTTCAGGCCGCCCCCCGGCGCCGCCGCAGCCCGAGCATCGCCATCGCCAGGAGCGTGCCCAGCGATCCCGCGGTCGTGGTCGCGCCGCCGCCGGCGACATCGCAGCCGCAGCCGTCGCCCTCGGCGACCACCCTGGTGCTGTCGGTCGGCGCGTCGGCCCCACCGCTGCCGCCTGCTCCGCCCTCGCCGCTCGGAGCCCCTCCCTCACCGCCGACGCCGCCCTCGCCGCCGGCGCCGCCCTCGCCGACCGGCGGCTCGCCGCACCCGGGCGCGTCGGGGACGAGCGCGCCGAACGGCTTGTTCTCGATGCCGCGGACCGCGATGTCGTCGATCTCCCAGCCGAAATCGCCCGAATAGGTGTCGGTGCCGATGCGGAAGCGGACCTTCACCGTCTTCCCCGCGAACACGGCGCCGAGATCCAGCGTGACCGGCTCCGGATCCGGCCAGCCCTCGTTCTCGCCGACGAAGCCCTGACGGCCGGCGAGCGGGTTCACGGACGGCTCGTCGACCGTGTTGCCGATCGCGCCGCGGTACCCCGGGGCCGCATAGGCCGCGACGTCCTCCCACGTCGCGCCGTCGTCGTCGCTGATCTCGATGAGCCCGCCGTCCCAGTAGACCGCCGCCTCGGCCTCCGTCTCCGGCGAAATCTCGAACGAATACCGATGGTTGAACGTGATCACGAGCGGCTCGCCCTCGCCGACCGAGAGCGGCGGCGAGACGAGCTGCGTGTCGGAGAGGCTCGGGTTGTCGACGCCGCGCCACGCGTGGTTCGTCAGGTCCGTCTTCTCGCGCGACCAGATGGCGTCCGCCTCCTCGCCCTCCTTCGCCCAGACGGGCGCCTCGCTCTCGACCGAATCGACGGTCGACGCGCCCGGCACGTCGTCGACGTTGAGGCGCGCCCCGGCCACGGCGAGGACCGCCGTCTCGCACGCCCCGTCGGCCGCGACCTCCACGTGGAGCTCCAGCGTCTCGATCCCCTCGGCGGCCTCGTCCACGCTCAGCTCGACCTCGACGGTCCTCGCCCCGAACGGCGGCACCTCCGGCACCGCGAACGTGGTCCCGCCCGGGAACGACACGTGGCCGTTCGTCGAGGAGACGGTCGCCTCGGCCCCGACGAGCGGCACGGGGCCCGCGTTCCGCACCTCGAGGGCCACCCGGCCGCGCTCGCCCGCGTCGAGGAAGCCGTCCTCGTCGCACGCCTCCACGCCGTCGTCCGGCTGCCCCACCGACAGGGCGCTCGACGGCTTCAGCTCGAACCCCTCGACGACGCCGGCGAAGTCGCGCGAGTCGCGCGGCGCGGACACCGCGCACGTCCCCGCCCCGCGCCGCGCGAAGCCGGCGGCGAGCGCGAGCATGTCGGCCTCGCTCCGCGCGTACGCGGCGGCGAGCAGCGCGTCCCGCTGCTCGGTGTAGGTCGCGTCGGCCGGCGCGAGCTTCATCCCCGCCACAACGATGTCCGACATGAGCCGCCGCGCCTCCTCGTACGTGTAGACGCGGCTCCCGTCCTCCTCCCGCGTCAGCAGCCCCACGTAGGCCTCGAACAGCATGAGCGCCCAGACCTCGCCGGCGTTGTGGGCCTCGGAGTTCGGCAGCCTGAGGCCCTCGTGCATCGGGTGCTCCGGGAGCTCGACGCCATCGGAGATGTGCCTGAACGTGAGCCCGTTCTTCGCGAAGTCGACCGTGTAGGGCGCCCGGCGGCCGCCGTAGTAGGCGCTGTCGCCGCTCTCCTCCGCCGCGTAGATCGCGGTCGCGAAGGTCCCGCCGAGGTCGTCGTCCTCGCGGAGCGCCATGTGCAGCGCGATGAAGTCGCCCCAGCCCTCGCTCTGCGCGTCGCACTGCGCGGTGCCGCACCGGGTCAGGCGCCTGTGGATGAAGTGCCCCCACTCGTGCGCGGTGACGGTGTTGTCGATCGTGCCGTCGCGCACGAGCCCGAGCACGCGCTCCATCGCGGCCGAGACCGGCCCTTCGAGGAGCGCGGCCTTGAGGCTTGTCCCCTCCTCGAAGGACGTGGAGAGCACCGGGAGGGTCACCTCGACGTCGGGCGCGCCGTTGGACATGCCCGGCGCGGGGTCGCCGGGCGCGTTGTTGGCGAGGACGAGCGCGACCGCGCCGGCGGCCTCGGCGTTCACGGCCTTCTGCTTGAAGCTGCAGACGCCCCGATCAACGAGCAGGATCTTGCCAGCGACGTTGGAGCGCGGCGCCTCGCACCCGTCCCGGGTTCCATCCACCGTGTCGTCGGGGGTGGCATCGACGCCGTCGTCGACAAGGACGATCTCGGCGGTGACGTTGAAGTTCGCGGCTCCGAACTCGGCCGTGTTGGTGCTCAGGCTGGCGCCGCCCGGATCGAGCGTCAGCGAGCGCCGGAGGTCCTGGCTATTCCACAGGTACATCTGCATCCGGGGCGAGGCGCCGTCGGACAGGGCGGTCATGTTCGCGTTGTTGCGCTCGGCGCCCGGCATGCCGGCGCCGTCCTGCGCCTCGGCGTGCATCGGATCGCCGCCGAGGCCGCCGCGGCCCATGTTGTCCTGCTGGGCGTTGCCGGCGGCCTCGTCGAAGCCCGAGTCGTAGTACCAGTCGTGCAGCCAGTTGTTCACGTAGAACAGCTGGGTCACGGCGGCCATGATCTGCGCCTCGCTCGACACCGGATCGAGCAGGGGGTCGTAGACGTGGTCGAACGTCTTCGCTGCGGTGAGGGTCGCCCGGAGATCGCCGTTCGAGTAGCCGTCGGGGTCCTTGTGGTCCGCGTAGGCGTCCACGTTGTTGCCGAGGCTCTCGACCGCGCCCGGCGGCAGCCAGGGGTCGACCGCGCCGCCTGGGCCCTTGTTGAACCCCTCCATCGAGACGAGCGGCGCCGGGATGAACGCCGGCTGGGACCCGTCCGGCATGCCGCTCGGGTGCGGCAGGAAGTCGGCCTGGGGCCCATCGAGGGGCCGCCCGTCGCCCGTGGTCTCGGCCCAGACGCGGTAGGTGAACGCGTCGCTGTCGACCAGGTTGCGGCGGTAGAGGATGCGCCCGTCGTCGGCCGCGATCACGTAGTCGTAGGCGTCCGAGGACACGGACTTCACCTCTCCCGAGATGAACTCGACGAAGTACGCCGGGACCAGCGTCTCCGGCATCGGGAAATAGACCTTCTTCACGCGGGCCGGCTCGACGAGGTGGAGGCGCGCGGCCCGGAGCGCGCTGCCCGGCGCGAGGTCGAAGGTCTGGTAGTCGCCTGCGGGGCGCTGAACGTCGACGAACTCGACGACGCCGCCCGGCCCCGGGTGGATCCCGTAGAGGTCCTCGAGCGCCCGCGCGAGCGCCTGCCCCGGCGAGAGGCGGAACGCGCGGCGGCCCGAGCTCGCCTTCGCGGCCACGGCGGCCGGGTGCAGGTTGCCCGAGATGGCGACGAGCTCGAGGTTCTGCCGCATGAGCACCTTCAGCTCGGTCTGGAAGAGGTCGACGCCGTCCACGCGCTGCCGCAGGACGACGATGACGGGCCCCTGGCCCTGGTCGTGGACGTGGACCCCCTGCGCCGTCGCCAGCGCGGCCCGGGTGAGGCCGTAGGCCGCGGCGAAGCGGCCGAGGTGGAGCCGGGCGGCCGCCTCCGGGGTGGCGCCTGCGACGACGGCCGCCGCGGCTCCGGCCGCCGCGGCCCCGGCCGGCGCGGCCCCGTTCGCGGCCCACAGGAAGGTCGGGGCGCCGCGCTGCTCGTCGATGGACGTGACGATCCCGCCCGCGCGCGCGGCGCGAGCGCCGGCCGAGGCGCGCGCGGCGCGAGCGCCGGCCGAGGCGCGCGCGTCGGCCGGGGCGCTCGCCGCCTTTGGCGCGCGCAGGTAGGCGTTGAGGTCGGGCCGCTTGCCGGGGTGCGCGTGCGCGAGCGAGCCGGCGAAGAGGGCGAGCGAGAGCGTGAGACAGCGAATGGAACGCTTCATCCGATCTTCTCCGTGCGTGACTGGATAGCGGTCTTGCCGCCGGATCGCGTCGTTCCCCGGGGGAACCGGCCCAATGAATGAAGATCCCTTGATAGACGTTGCCGCCGCACGAGGGAAGCCGCTCGGCGGCTCCGGACGGGTCTTACCCCGGCTCCAGAGGCCACGACGGAGCGAGGCGGCAGCGGCAAGCGGGCTCTGCGCTACCGGGACGTACCCCGGGCGAAACGAGGCCTGTGCCGCGCGCGGGGCGGCTTCCTTGGCGCCCCGGCGGTTTGTCTCCTTCTCGCCGGACCGCCCGCTCTAGGATGCGCCCGACATGCTCGGCGAAGCGAAGCGGATCTACCTGGCCACGCGGAAGAAGCACGATCAGCTCTTCAACACCTACGTCATGCGCCCGCTCGCCGGCGGCGTCGTCGCGCTGCTCGCGCCGACCTCGATCACGCCGAACCAGGTCACGCTGCTCAACCTCGCCGTGTTCATTGTCGCGGCGGCGCTGCTCGTCGCGCTGCCCACGGCGGCGGGGGGCCTCATCGCCATCGGCGTGCTCGAGCTGAGCTACCTCCTCGACTGCGTCGACGGGATGCTCGCGCGCCACAAGAAGATCGCGTCGAAGGAGGGTCACCTCTTCGACTTCTTCACGGACGAGCTCAAGGCGGTGCTCCTCTCCGGCGCCCTCTCGGTGCGCTTCTTCCGCGGCGGCGGCCTCGGCCTCGACGGCGGCCTCTGGCCCGCGGGCGACCCGCGCTTCCTGCTCGCCGGGGTCGTCGGGGTCGCGGTGATCGCCTCGGCGATCTCGCTGACGAACTTCGTCCGCCGCCCGGAGATCAGCGGCAAGGAGACGTCGGTCTCGGCGTACTACGAGACCGCTTCCGAGGAGCGCCCCCGGTCGCCCGCCGCCCGCGCGGCGGCGCTCGTGACGACGTTCCTGCGCTTCTTGAACCACTACCCGAGCCACATCTGGGCGTTCGCGCTCGCGGACCGGCTCGACGTGTTCTTCTGGATCTACGTGCTGATCAACGGCCTCTACCTGGCGAGGGGCTGGCTCGGGCTGCTGCTCAGGTTCGGGCGGCCGTAGAACGCCGTTCACGTCGATCGAGCGAGAAATGAACCGCCAAGGCCCCAAGGCGCCAAGGACGCCAGGATCATGTTCTTTTCTTGGCGTCCTTGGTGCCTTGGCGGTTCGAAATTCTGCTCTCTATCTGGCGGTCTCAACCCGTTTGTCGCTCCATAGCGGGGTGCGGGTTCAAGGTGAACGCGGTGGGCGCAGGACGCCTTGATCTTGGCTCGATCGCGTCTTCCGTCGTACCCCTCTGACCTGCTCCCCGCTCCAGTACCGCGTCGCCCGACGAGAGGGCCCGGCTCCGGCTTGCCTTCGCCCCTCGCCCTCGGTAGCGTCGGCCGCGGGTAAAGTTCTCGTGGCGGCCCCGATCGTCGTCGACATCGCGTCGGGCCCTGCCGTGCACGGCGAGCTCCCGGCGCTCCTCGTCGAGGCGTGCTCCGGCGCCGCCGGGGGCGGCGGGTGCGCGCTCGGCGACCCGAAGCGCACCGGGACCCCGATCCGGGCGCTCGCCGTGGTCTGGCTGGACGGGCCGGACCATCGCCGCTTGCGGGTCGACGTCGCCTCGCTCGGCGCCCCCGAAGGCACGCTGTCGTCGCGCGAGATCGAGTTCCGCGAGGAGGATCCCCTGCCCGACCGCTACCGCACCGCGGGGCTCCTCGTCGCGGCCCTGGCGGCGGAGCGCGCCGCCGCCCCGGCGCCGCCCGACCCACCTCCCGCGCCGGAGGACGCCGAGCCGGCCGCGGGCGCGCCGCCACCACGCCCGCTGGGCTGGTTCGTCGGCGCCGGTGGGCTCGCCGGCAGCGGGCTCGACGGCGGCCCCGCCCGCGCCGGCGCCTGGGTCATGGCCACGGCGCTCGACCGGCGCTCGGGGTTCTTCGGGGTGCTGTCGGCGTCCTACGCCACGGCCCTGGGCGAGCCGGCGCCGGGGGTGTCCGTCCAGTGGCTCGCGCTCGGAGGCGGCGGCGGCATCGCCGCGCCGATCGCGCCGCTCGACGCGCTCGCGCGGGCGCGGATCGAGGGCACCGTCGACTGGGTGATGGCCTCCCCCCGCGACCCGAAGAAGCCGGAGGAGACCGGGCACGGGTGGGCCTTCGGGACCCGCACGGCGATCGATCTCGTGTGGCCCGCCGAGGGCAGCGTCGCTCTGCTCGGCAGCGCCGAGGCGTTCGTGCGGATCCATCAGACCGACCTCCACGTACACCCGAAGCCCAAAGCGACGCTGCCGAAGGGCGGCTTCACGGGGATGCTGGGGGTGCAGCTACGCCTCCGGTAGGCCGGCGGCGCGGCAGGCATCCAGCAGGGCGGCGGCGCGGCGGCATCGAGGAAAATCCGCGGCTCAGCCTGCTTTCGAGCGGACCGGCTACTGCACGAGAATGGGAACCGTCGAGCCACGACCCGCAAGCCGCCGGCTCAGGCTCGTCTCCACCCAGGAAGCCGAGCCCCCCGCGCCCGCGCCTCCGCCCGCCAGCGACGAGGAAATCCTGCTCGCCTTCCAGCGAGGCGAGCGAGGGATCGGGCTGCGCCTCTACGAGCACCTGCTCCCGGTCGTCGATCGGACCCTGTACCGGATCCTGGGTTGCCGCGAGCAGGACCATGTCGACCTCGTGCAGGGCGCGTTCGAGCAGATCGTGAGCACGCTCACGAAGCGCCGGTTCGCGGGAGAGTGCAGCCTGGCGGGCTGGGCGGCCGTCATCGCCTGCCACGTCGGGCTGAGCGCGCTGCGCGCCCGCCGGCGCGAGCGCAAGGTCATCGATCGCACGCCGGGGCCGCCGGAGATCGGCGCCGGGGCCGAGGCGCCCGCGCGCAGCGCCGATCCCGAGCGGGAGGTGAGCGCGCAGCGCGATCTCGAGGCCCTGCGCCGGCACCTCGCGGCGATGGACGGCGACCGCGCGACCGCGCTGCTGCTCCACGCCATGGGCTATTCACTCAAGGAAATCGCGGACTTGACCGGCGTCTCCGTGGCCGCAGCCCAGTCGCGGCTGTCGCGCGGGAGGCGGGAGCTCCAGGCGCGCTGTGAACCCGACGCGGCGGCGCAACGCGACCCCGCCCGATCCGAGGAGCCACGATGAAGCAGGACGACGTTGACGCCACCCCGGAGGATCGCGCCGTGGAGGCCTCGCTGCGGGCGCTTGTCGAGCAGCCGGTGCCCCCGCTGCCCAGGGCCCAGGCGAGGTACCTCCAGCAGCGGATCGCCGGCCGTATCGATCAGCTCGCGGCCGAGGCGGCGGAGCGGCGCGCCCGCGTCGCCCGGCGGAGGCGCTCGGTCCTCGCCGCGACCGCGCTGGCGGCCGCCCTCGCCGCGGCGGTCGCCGGCGTCTGGATCGGGGTCCGGGCGCGCGACGCCTCGCCCGCCGCGGCGCAGGTGACGGCGCTCGAGGGCTCGGTCGAGATCGCGGCCGGCGGCGCGACGCGCTCGCCGCCGTCGCTCGCCCTCGTGCCGCTCGCGAGCGACGAGGAGCTGCGGACCGGCGAGGGCGCGCGGGCGAAGGCGTCGCTCGCGACGGGCACGACCGTCGAGGTCGGGCCCTCGACCCGCGTGAGGTTCGCGCCGGCCGGGGACGGGCGCGCCCGATTCGGCGACATCGTCACCCTCGATCAGGGCCGGATCGCCGTCGAGGTGCCGCCGCTGCCGGCGGGCGTGAGCCTGTCGGTGCGGACCCTGGACGCCGTGGTCACGGTCCACGGGACGCGCTTCTCCGTCGAGCGGCGGCCCGGCGCGGCGGGAGAGCCCGCCGAGACGCGCGTGTCGGTCGAGGAAGGGCGGGTCGCCGTGCATCGCGGCGTGGTCGAGCGTTTCTTGAGCCCGGGCCAGACGTGGTCGTCCCGCGACGAGGAGCGCCGGCCGGACCAGCCCGCCGGGGGGCGGCCGGGCGACGCGCAGGCGCCGCCGCGCGAGGCCGAGCAGGACAGCGCCGCCCGCGAGGGCGGCGGGGGCAGCCGAGGCGGCGAGGGCGGCGGCGTCGAGGGGGAGCCCCGCGCGCCGCGCGATCCGCGCGAGGCCCCGGCGCGCACCTCGCTCACGGCCGAAAACGAGCTGCTCCAGAGCGCGATGGCGGCGCGGCGGCGGGGCCAGCCGAGGCGGGCGATCGAGCGGCTCGACCTCCTCCTCGGCCGCTACCCGGACTCGCCGCTCGCCGAGATCGCCCGCGTGGAGCGCCTGCGCGCGATCGAGGGGCTCGGCGACAAGGACCGGACCGCCGCGGAGGCGCGCCGGTACCTCAGGGACTACCCGCAGGGCTTCGGGCGCGAGGAAGCCACGTCCGCCTCCCGCGCCGGCGGCGCTCGCCCGTGAGCGCCCGCGCGTGACAGCCGCCTCTTCGATGTCTCGCGGACAGCCGCTCTTCGATTTCTGACGAACCCTGCCTGCTCCCGGCGCCTCCGGCGACTTCCACTTCATCGAGGAGATCATCGCGCCGGCGATCGGGTTCGCCGGCCGCGCTCCAGGTCGTGCTTGCTTCGAGCAGGAGGATGCCGATGCGTTCGTTCGTGTTGACAGGGTGGTTCTGTGGTGGGCTGTTGTCTCTCGCGGTCGTCGGCTCGGCCTGCACCGGGCTGACCACGGGGCTCGCCGGCAGCGGCGTGGTCTCCGGGGAAGACGGAGAAGACTGCGTCCCGTCGGACGAGGGGGGGAGCGCGCCCGCGCCGAGCTTCCCGGGGTCTGGCACGTGGGGCGCCGGCGATCCCATCACGGCGGACCTCGATCCGATGTCGTGCGGGGCGAGCCGCCGGGGCATCCCGGTGGACGGGACCGCCCAGGTCGACTGCTATTATACGAACAGCGACCCGACGACCCCGATGGCGTTCGTCGAGCGGGTCGTCGAGATCGCCGAGGGCGACGAGCTCGTGCACGTGCGGCTGACGCTCAACCCCGCGTTCGTCGACAACACGTACGGCGCGACGGCCGTCGGCTGGGGCGGCGACGCGCTGCCCGGCGGCCCGCAGCCCGGCGGCCCGAAGCCCGGCGACGGGCCGAAGCCGAAAGGCCATGGGGGGCACACGTTCAAGGATCTCGTGGGCAGCGACAAGGCCCAGTTCCAGATGACGGACGGGACAGGAGAGCTCGTGCTCGACTTCTTCGTCGACTACCTCTCGGCCGTCGAGTCCGTGCCCTCGGGCTACGGGTCGCTCGGCGTGCTCGGCGGAGAGGGCAAGATGCTCCTCGGAGACCCGGGCGCCATCGTCGCGGCGACCACCTCGCTCGACCGCGATCTCAACGCGTGCGGGTACGGCGCGTACGTCGTCGACTCCCCGGAGACGGACGAGGAGTACACCCCCAACCCGGAGACACCGGGCTGGGATTACCGCGTCGTCTATGACGTGTGGGTGAGCGCCTCCGCGTTCGGCGCAGCGGGCTTTGGCGACGCGACCATCAGCTACGTGCACGCGTCTCCGAGCAAGTACCCGTCGGACACGATCACCGTGACGCCGGGGCCGTGCCTTCCCACGACGTGCGAGGACGAGGACCCGCCGGCCGGCGACGGGGGCGGAGATCCAGGGGAGGATGCGGGCGGGGGCGAGGCCTGCAAGGAGTCAGGTGGAGAGTGCACGGAGAACGCGGACTGCTGCTCGGACAGCGACGTGTGCTCGAGCGGCGTGTGCCAGTCGTTCGAAATCCCCCGGTGAGGTGAGCTCCGGAGGTTCTCCGGAGCCCGCTCCGGCAGGTCGCGACCTGCCCCCGCCCCCTCGCGAGGGGGTCTGGTCGATCCAAAACCGAGCCGGAGGCCCTCCGGAGCCCGCTCCGGCAGGTCGCGACCTGCCCCCGCCCCCTCAGGAGGGGGTCTGGTCGATCCGAAACCGAGCCGGAGGCCCTCCGGAGCCCGCTCCGGCACGTCGCGACCTGTCCCCGCCCCCTCGCGAGGGGGGCGCGGCCGATCGAGACCCTGCCCGACGTCCTCCGGAGCCCGCTCCGGCAGGTCGCGACCTGCCCCCGCCCCCTCAGGAGGGGTGCGCGGTCGGTTCGAGCCCCTGCCGGAGGCCTTCCGGAGCCCGCCCGCGGGGGAGCCTCGGGTGCCCGGGGGGTCATCCCCCGAGCTTGATCAGGCCGTAGCCAGGGCACCACCGGGGAACTTCAAGACAGTCGCTCGGCGTGACGGTGTACGGGCACGAGGGCGTGAAGCTCTCATGGCCGTGCTGGGCGAGGAGCTCGGCGTTCTGCTCCTCGTGTCGGGCACGCCCGCCGAGGTCGACGCCGTCCAGCGGTCAGTCACGACCCTTCTTGTCGTTCGCGGGGATCTCGCGCACGCCGCCGATGCTCGGCGGCACGTCGGCCGGGCGCGGCGGGTGCTCGAACCAGAACGCGAGGCCCTCCTCGGCGAAGATGCGGGAGAGGAAGTCGTAGTCGGTCTCGCTGTACTGGACGGCGTAGGAGCGAGGCGCGTGCGGCGCCGAGAGCCGCGTCTGGAACGGCACACCGTGCTCCGCCAGCACCTGGGCGGCGATGGCGTCGACGGTCATGTCCTGGAAGACTCGGGTGCTCGTCCTCTTGGTCAATCGGTTCGCCGCACACCCCGGCGCGTCGCTTCGTCCTCGCGCTCGTGGGCCTCTTGTCGCTCGCGGTCGCAGCGCCCTCGGCGCTGTTCTCCGCCGCCTTGGCCGTGGAGGCGCTGCGCGGTCGCGACCACTGGCTCGGCGTGCTCGCGCTGATGGGGCCCCTGTGGGTGCTCAGCAGCGTCGGCGCGTGGCTCTGCCTGCGGCCGCTCGTCGGCACCACCCTCCGGATCGGCACGGACGGCCTCTCGATCCGCCGGCTGCTCCGGCGGCGCTTCGTCCCGCGCGCGGAGATCGCGGGCGTGGGCGTGCGTGGGGCCGCGCTGGTCGTCGAGCGCCCGAGCGGCAAACCGGTCGTGGTGACGACGTCGGGCGCCGAGGAGGCCGCTGCGCTGGCGAGGCGCGTCGCGGAGGCGCTCGCCGGGCAGGCGGCGGCGGCGCCCGTCGAGGCGCTCGCGGCGCTCGATCGGGCGGGCCGGCCGCTCGCGGAGTGGAGGCATGCGGTCATCGCGCTGCTGCGGGAGAGCGCAGGCTACCGGCGCGCCGGGATCATCGCCGACGACCTTTTCAGCGTCGTGGAGGACGGCGCGGTCAGGCCGGAGCGCCGCGTGGCCGCCGCGGCGGCGCTCGCGTCCTGCGGCGAGCCCTCGGCGAAGGCCCGCGTGCGCGCGGCCGCCGAAGCGTGCGTGAGCAATAAGCTGCGCATCGCGATCCTGCGGGCCGCCGACGGGGAGATCGACGAGGGCGCGCTCGCGGCGGCCGAAGAAGAGGCGATGCGGCGGGCGTGAGGAGCGCCGGGCGAGCCGCTTGCGGCCGAGGCCCCCGCCCTCCTACCATCGGCGCCTCGGTTCGCATCGGCTGGCACGGAGGACCTCATGCCGAAGCTGGTCATCCATGGCGCGAAGCTCAAGTGCAGCGAGGGGCTCTCCCCCTCTAGCCTCACCGTGCTCCCAATCATCGGCGCTGACGTCGACGAGCAGCCCACGGCCACCATCATGGATCACGCGCCGATCGTCAACATCGCTCCTTTCGGCATGTGCAAGACGCAGGCGAATCCCCAGGTCGCCGCCGCCACAGCCGCTGCGCAGGGTGCACTCACGCCTATGCCTTGCGTTCCGGTGATCACCGCCCCCTGGTCGCCGGGCTCCTCCGTCGTCACCATCTCGGAGAAAAAGGCGCTCACTGACGACTCGAAATGCAAGTGCGCCTGGTCGGGGAGCATCGAGATCACCGATCCGGGCACGGGCGTGGAGATCGATTAGCATCCAACGTTCTCGCGGTTGGGTTTGCATTCAAATTGTCCGCCATGCCCCTGACGACATCGTCGAGGGTCGCTTCGTGCACCCTGGTGATGGAGGCATCGAAGACTTGCATGAGGAACAAGACGGCTCACGCCGCCGCGGCTTCGAGCTCGCCGAGGACGAGCGCCGTCGCGACCGCTGGCTCGAAGAGCTCGGCGCGCGCTGCGCGGTACTGCGCATCCGCGAAGAACCGCTCCCGCGTCGCGCGGTCGGGGAACAGGAGCGTGAAGACGCGGTTGATGCGCGCGTCCCCCTCCAGCACGCGCGCCACGATGAAATCGTGGCCGAAGGCGCCGCCGTAGGACGAGAGGATCGGCGTCATGCGGGCGCGGTAGCTGGCGTAGGTCGCCTCGTCCGTCACCTGGAGCCCCATCAGGAGCACGTGCTTCCCGCCCTCAGCGCCCATGGGAGTAGCCTCCATCCACGTCGAGCGTCGTGCCGGTCACGAAGCCGGCTCTGGCCAGGAACAGCGCTGCGTCCGTCGTGTCCCTCACCTCGCCGATCCGCCCCAGCGGGTGGAACGAGGCCATCGAATCCGCGTCTTCGCCGATGAGCGGCGTACGAATGATGCCGGGTGCCAGCGTGTTCACGCGGATGTCGTGGCGGGCGAGCTCGGCCGCGAGCGAGACGGTGAGCGCGTGGACGCCGCCCTTGCTGGCCATGGCGGCCGAGACGGGCATCCCCATCATGGCCTGCTGGACGAGCACCGTGCCGACATTGATGATCGAGCCTCCGCCGCCTTCGATCATCAGCGGCACCGCGGCCTGCGTCATCAGGAACGTCCCCTTCAGGTTGGTGGCGAAGAACCGGTCCAGGTCCTCCTCCGTGCTCTCGAGGAACGGCTTCACGCCGAAGATCCCGGCGTTGTTGATCAGCACATCGACGCCGCCGAAGTGCTCCCGCGCGGCGGCGACGACCGCCCGCGCCGTCGCCCGCTCGCCCACGTGGCCCGGCACGGCGACGACGCGCGCCCCGCCGTCGAGGCTCCGCCGCGCCCGGTCGAGCTTCTCCGGGTCACGCCCGTTCACGACGAGGCTCGAGCCCTCGGCCAGAAAGCGCCTCGCGAGATCGAGGCCGATACCGCTGCTGGCGCCGGTGATGATGACACGATCGATTCGGTTGGACATGGAGTGTCGTTCCTCTCTGGTCGACAACCTAGGACCGCTCCTCCGACCAAGAAAATGGTATGTTTCTATGGACTTCATAACCCCAGGTTCTGGACTCCGCGCGCGCCGCCATGACCTACGACCAGCTCGTCGCCTTCCTCGCCGTCGCGGGCGAGGGCTCGTTCAGCGCCGCCTCCGCGCGGCTGCACAAGTCCCAGCCGGCGGTGAGCAAGCTGGTGCGCAACCTGGAAAGCGAGCTGGGGGTCGAGCTGTTCGATCGCCGGGAGTACCGCGCCACGCTCACCGATAAGGGCCGCCTGTTCCACGAGCGCGCGGCGGCGGTCATCGAGAGCACCGAGGCGCTGCGGAGCTTCGGGATGTTCCTCTCGGGCAAGGTGGAGCCGATCGTGCGGCTCGCCGTCGAGGCGGTGACGCCGCTCGGGCCGATCATGGACATCTTCCGCGGGGTGCAGGCGCGCTATCCGCTGGTGCGCATCGAGCTCGGCACCGAGCGGCTGGCGGGCGCCGCCGACGCGCTGCGCGAGCGCCGCGCCGATCTCGCCGTCGCCACGAGGCTCGGGATCGACGCCTCCGAGGTCTCCGAGGTGGAGCTCGCGCGCTTCTGCGACGTGCGGGTGTTCCCCGTGGCGCGCTTCGATCACCCGGTGGCCACCTGCGGCACGCCGATCCCGCCGGCGCTGCTGCGGGCGCACGCGCAGATCGTCCTGCGCGACAGCGCGGGAGGGAGCGCCTCGCCGTCCCTGAACGTGCTGCAGGGCGGCCTGCGCTGGACCGTCACCGACGTTGCGGCGAAGAAGGAGGTCATCCTCGCGGGCATGGGCTGGGGCGGGCTGCCCGAGCACATGGCCGCCGACGCGCTCGCGACGGGCGAGCTGGTGACGTTGCAGGTGCCCGAGTTCGAGGTCGACCTCATGGAGCTGTTCGTGATGCGCCGCCGTGACCGCCCGCGCGGCGTGGTCGCGCAGGCGCTCTGGGAAGCGCTGCGGCGGCGCGGAGCCCAGCGTCGCTGTGCGGCGATCGCGGTCAAAGGCGGCCGCCGATAGGGCGCTGTCACGGTGCTCCAGATCTCCTGATCGAAGATTGGATGTCTCTGCAAGAGCTCTCGCCGCAGTCCGTGGTGAGCGCCACCCTCCCACGAGGACCGGGCGATGTGCGGGAGCGGACCGCCCCCGGCGCACACCCCGCCGAAAACTGGCCCCCCTCCCCCGCCTGTGCACTACGGTCTGCCCGCCATGGACACGCCGCCCCGACCGCGCGCCGCAGCTTCACCCGCGGCGCGCCGCCCTGCGTTCGCGTTCCTCGCCCTCGCCGCGCTGCTCTCGGGCTGCGGCCAGTCCCAGTCCAGGAGCACCCCCGACTCCCCGGTCGAGGCCCACGGCGGCGCTGGCGGCAAGGAGGCCGCCGCGCAGGGCCCCGCCGCCACCGCGTCTCCCTCCCCCCCGGGCTCCCCCGAGCCGGCCGAGGACGAGCCGCCGCCCGGCCAGCCCGCAGCTCCGCCCATCGTCTCGCTGAGCGGCGTCTCCACCCCGCCCCTGCCGGCCCGCGAGGGCAGCCCGCGGCTCGCCAGCATCGCGATGCTCACCCGCGTCTACGCCCGGCCCAGCACCGACGCCAAGCGCGTCGGCTTCCTGCGCGCCGGCACGATCGTGGAGATGGATCCCGAGCCCGCCGGCACCGCCGGCTGCCCCGGCGGCTTCCGCAGGATCAAGCCGTTCGGCTACGTGTGCCTCGGCCCCGACGCGACGCTCGACCTCGATCACGAGATCGTCCGCGCCGCGGCGCGCCGCCCCGACGTCACCCACAAGCTCCCGTACATGTACGGCACCGTCACGCGCGGCGGGCCCGCCTACGCGCGCATCCCTTCCCAGGACGACGTCGCGCGCTTCGAGCCGAGCCTCAAGAAGCACCTCGACCGCTGGGCCAAGGACGAGGAGAGCGGCGCCACCTACGGCCTCGACGTGTGGCTCAAATGGAGCGCCGAGCCCGCCCCGCCCGCGCTCGACGCGCTCGCGCAGCGCATCACCGATCGCGAGATCCCCTGGTTCCTGCGCGACGGCCGGCGCGCCCCCAACCTCTCCGGCCTCATCCAATCCGACGACGCCGTGAAGATCGACGAGGTCTCGCGGCGCAACGGCATGGCCTTCATCGAGTCGTTCCTCCACGAGGGCCGGCGCTACAACGTCACCACCGATCTCCGCGTCGTCCCCGCCGACAGGTTCCGCCCCATCCGCGGGTCCGATTTCCACGGCGTCGAGATCGGCAAGGACATCGACTTTCCGTTCGCGCTCGTGCGCCGCCAGGGCGGCAAGCGATGGCGCGTGGAGGGCAAGAAGCTCGTCGACGGCGGAGAGCTCGAGTGGCGCTCCGCCGTGCCCCTCACCGGCAAGCAGCAGTTCTTCGGCGGCAAGCTGCACTACGAGACAAAGGACGGCGACTGGGTGGACGATCGCCACGCCGGCCGCATCGACCCCGCCAAGAAGATGCCCGCCTGGGGCAAGAACGGCGAGAAGTGGCTCGACGTCAGCCTCACGAAGCAGGTGCTCGTCGCCTACGAGGGCACGAAGCCCGTCTACGCCACCCTGATCTCGAGCGGCGAGGCAGGGCTCGAGGACCACGAGTCCAGCACCGCGACAAAGCGCGGTATCTTCCGTATCCACACGAAGTACATCTCCATCACCATGGACTCGGACGCCGTCGGCGAGGAGTTCGAGCTGCGCGACGTCCCCTACGTGCAGTACTTCGAGGAGGGGTATGCGCTCCACGGCGCCTACTGGCATGACAAGTTCGGCCGCCCCAAGAGCCACGGTTGCATCAACCTCTCTCCGGAGGACGCCCGCCGCATCTTCTTCTGGACCGAGCCGGCCGTCCCGCCGGGATGGCACGGCGCGGCGCGCTCGCTGACCGGAACGGTGGTGTTCGTGCACCCCTGAGCCACGGCGCGCCCGGCGGCCGCGCACCCCGCGCCCGGCGGCCGCGCTCGCTGGCAGCCCCGCGCGAGCGCGTACGCTTGAGGAGCAGGACAGATCGATCGCGGATCACACTTCGCGCGACTGCCGGCTCGAACAGCAGCAGAGTCGTGGTAGCGTCCGGCCCATGCAGCTTGCCGTCGTGGGAACAGGGTATGTCGGCCTCGTGGCCGGCGCGGGGTTCGCGGATTTCGGGAACGACGTGGCGTGCGTCGACGTGTCCGCTGCAAAGATCGAGATGCTCAAGCGCGGAGAGGTGCCGATCTACGAGCCCGGCCTCGACGTGCTCATCGCGAAGAACGCGCGCGACGGCAGGCTGAAGTTCTCCACCGACGTCGCCAGCGCCATCCGCGACGCGGAGATCGTCTTCATCGCCGTCGGGACGCCGCAGGCCGACGACGGCTCCGCCGACCTGTCCGCCGTCGATGCCGTCGGCGAGACGATCGGCAAGAACATGAACAACTTCAAGGTGATCGCCACGAAGAGCACGGTCCCTGTCGGGACGGCGGACCGGCTCCGGCAGATCATCGGCGCGCACACCGCCCAGCCGTTCGCCGTCGCGTCGAACCCGGAGTTCCTGAAGGAGGGCGACGCGGTGAACGACTTCATGAAGCCCGACCGCGTGATCATCGGCTCGGACGACCCGAAGGCGCGCGAGATCCTGCGCCACCTCTACAATCCGTTCGTCCGGGCGAGCGATCGCATCCAGCTCATGGACGCCCGCTCGGCCGAGCTCACCAAGTACGCGGCCAACGCCCTGCTGGCGTCGCGCATCTCGTTCATGAACGACCTGGCCGTGCTCGCCGAGAAGGTCGGCGCGGACATCGAGCTCGTGCGCAAGGGCGTCGGGGCCGACCCGCGCATCGGCACGAAGTTCCTCTTCGCCGGCCCGGGGTTCGGCGGGTCGTGCTTCCCGAAGGACCTCTCGGCCATCCTCTTCACCGCGAGCTCGGTGGGGCACGACCTGGAGATCGTCCGGGCGACCGAGCGGGTCAACGCCCGGCAGAAGCGGCTCCTCGCGAGCAAGGTGAGCGCCCACTTCGACGGGGCGCTGAAGGGCAAGACGATCGCGGTCTGGGGGCTCGCGTTCAAGCCGCAGACCGACGACATCCGCGAGGCGCCCGCGCTCACCCTGATCGACGCGCTGCTCGAGGCGGGCGCGACCGTCCAGGCGCACGACCCGCAGGCGATGCCGAACGTGCGCGCCATCTACGGGAACCGCATCCTCCTGAGCGACAACATGTACGGCGCGGCCGAGGGCGCGGACGCGCTTGTCGTCGTCACCGAGTGGCACGAGTACCGGCGACCCGACTTCCACCGGCTGAAGCGCATCCTGAGCTCCCCGGCGCTCTTCGACGGGCGCAACGTCTGGGAGCCCGACGAGCTCCGCGGGATGGGCTTCGTCTACACGGGCATCGGCAGGAAGTAGCGCGCCGCGCGCCGCATGGCGTCGAGCAGGGGCGCGGCGCGGCTGTCGCGCCTGTCAGCGCCGGCCGCGGCGCAGCTGTCGCGCCCGCCAGCGCCGGCCGCGGCTCAGCTGTCGTCCGCGTCCGGCGACAGCGAGATCCGCCGGCTGCTCGGCGGCTCCTCGCCGAGGTACCGCTGCGCGTTCGCGGGCGTGAGCCGCCGGCTGCTCGGCGGCTCCTCGGAGAGGTGGCGCGCCGCGGTCGGCAGCGACATCCGCCGGCTGCTCGGCGGCTCCTCCCCGGTGTGCCGATCCCAGCGCCGCTCGAGCATCTTCCGGTCGACGCCGATGAGCCGCGCCGCGGCCGCCTTGTTGCCGCCGCAGCTCTCGATCGCGTGGTGCAGCACCGCGCGCTCGATCACGCGGAGCTTCGAGCCGAGCCGCTCGGGCAGCGCGAGCAGCGCGCGGGCCAGCCGGTCGATCTCCGCGGTGGCGTCCACGATCGGCCGCTCGCGCGCGAGCTCCTCGAGCGTCGGGACGTCGATGAGATCGTCGTCGGCGAGCAGCCCCAGCCGCTCGACGACGTTCCGGAGCTCGCGCACGTTGCCGGGCCAGGGCCGCCGGACAAGCCACGCGATCGCGTCGTCCGTGTAGCGGAGCCTGCGCGGGACCTCCGCGCTGAAGGCGAGCAGGAGCTCGATGAGATCGGCGTCGCGCTCGGCGAGCGACGGGACGTGCACCGTGACGACGTTGAGCCGGTAGAAGAGGTCCTCCCGGAAGCGCCCCTCGCTGATGCGCTTCTCCAGGTCGACGTGGGTCGCGGCGAGGATGCGGGCGCGCAGCGGGATCTCCGCCTCGGCGCCGAGCGGGCGGAAGCGGCGATCCTCGAGCACGCGGAGGAGCTTCGCCTGGAGCTCGCCGGGCATCTCGGCGATCTCGTCGAGCAGGATGGTGCCCGCGCCCGCGAGCTCGAGCTGGCCGCGCATGCGCTTCTCGGCGCCCGTGAAGGCGCCGCGCTCGTGCCCGAAGATGAGCGACTCGATGAGCGTCCCCGGCAGCGCCGAGCAGTTGACGGCCACGAACGGCTCGCCGCGGCGCGAGCTCATCTCGTGCAGCGCGCGGGCGACCATCTCCTTGCCGCAGCCGGTCTCGCCGCGGATGAGCACGGTCCTGCTCGACTCGGCGACCCGCTCGACGATCCGGCGCACGCGCTCCATCGCCGCCGACGAGCCGAGGAGCGCCTTCGTGCCGAACGTGCGGTCGACCCGCTCGCGCAGCCGCACCACCTCGCCCTTGAGGAGCAGCCGCTCGCGCTGCCCCTCGATGATCGGCAGGAGCATCTCGGGGCAGAGCTCGTCCTTCAGCACGTAGTCCTGCGCGCCGAGCCGCATGGCCTCCCGGATCTCGGAGAGCTCGCTGACCGAGGTGACCATCAACGCCGGCGTGCTCCGCCCCGAGGCCCGCACCCGCCGCAGGATCTCCAGGCCGCCGCGGTCGCGCGGATCGTCCGAGAGGCGCACGTCGAGCAGCAGGAGGTCGGGCGCGCTCCGCTCCACGGCGGCCATGGCGTCGTCGAGGCCGACCGCCTCCAGCACCTCGACCTCATCGAGGGCGCTCAGGATCTGCCGCAGCGTGCGGCGTCCGCTCCGCTGATCATCGACGATCAGGATCTTCACGCGACCTCGTGCTCTGCGGTCATGGTGACATCGGTGGCCGGGATCGTGATCGCGAACCGCGTCCTGCCGTCGCGCCGCTCCGGGTCGATGGACCACCCGTGGGCCCGGACGATCCGGTGCGTGATGGCGAGCCCGAGCCCCGTCCCGCCCGGCTTCGTCGTGTACCAGGGCGCGAAGATCCGCGAAGCGTCCCCCGCGATGCCCGGCCCCGTGTCCCACACGACGAGCTCGGCGCCGTTCTCCGAGGGCTCCCAGATGACCCCGACCGTCCCCTTGTCGCCGGCCGCGTCGAGGCCGTTCGAGAGGAGGTTGACGAGCACCTGCGTGGCCTGATCGGGGTCGCAGTGGAGCCTCGGCGTCGCGCTCACCCGCGCATCGATCCGCCGCTTGCCGAGCTGATCGCGCAGGAGCATCTCCGCCCGGCTCACGAGCTCCTCGACCGCGAGGCGCCGGCGCTCGAGCTTCCTGTGCGTCACGCGGCGCAGGCCCATCACGAGCCGCTCCAGGCGCTCGACCTCCTCGCAGCCGATCTCGACCTCCTCGGCGTCCAGGCTCTGGTTGCTCGAGCCGCGCTTGAACACCGAGCGGAAGAAGTTGATCGGGTAGCGCACCTCGTGGGTGATCTCGGCCGCGAGGGTCTCGATGAGCGCCGCGCGCTCGTCGCGCCAGGCGGCGGCCTGCTCGCGCCGCCGCCGCTCCAGCTCGGCGTAGCTGTGGGCGTGCGCGAGGGCGAGGGCGGCCTGGTTGCCGATCGTGCGGAGCAGGTCGAGGTCCTCGCTCGTGAACAGAGCGCCGCCGCGCTTCTTGCCCACCTCGAGGACGCCGAGCAGCCGACCGCGGAACATGACCGTGAGCGAGAGCTCGCTCGCGCTCTCCTCGGGCGGCTCGATCCCGATGAGCCGCTCGCCGCTCGGCTCGGCGGCCCTCGGGTCCTGCTCGCCGGGCGCGCCGGCCGCGTCGACGACCTCGATCGCGATGCGGCGGAAGGTGACGCGCTCGCAGGACAGCCAGCGCGCTACCGTGCGCTCGACCGCGTCCGAGACCTCGTCGGGATCGGCGACGAGCGTCAGCTCCTCGCTGAGCTGCTCGACGGTGGGTTTGTACTCGGCGCGCGCCGGGAAGAGCGTCCGGTCGCCGGCGCCGAGCGCGAACACGACGAGCGCGGCGCTGACGATCGCGGCCGGCACGGCGACCTTGATCGCGCCGAGCAGCGGCAGGCCGGCGTACCCCGCGCAGGCGGAGCAGAGCATCACCGTGAGCGCGACCATCATGGCGGCGATGATGATCCGCGTGAGCGGGCGCGACAGGAGCGCGCGGCTCCCCCAGAGGTCGTAGCGGATGAACGCGACGACGCTCGCGACGGGCGTGAGGGCGAGCGCCGGGACCACGAACCACGCGAGCGCCGACGCCGGGACGCCGAGCATGGCCAGGAGGAACCCGAGCGCGATCACGACGTGCGGCGGCGCCATGGCCAGGAGCAGCGCGCGCAGCGTGCGGCGGCGATCCCCCTTCGCCGCGGCGAAGCGGACGATCAGGGTGATCGCGAAGAAGAGGAACGACGCGACGACGAGGGTCGCGCAGATGCTCCGGATCCCGACGGTGGTCCAGCCCATGGCGTGCGAGGCGAGCAGGGCGGCGGCGAGCAGGCCGCCGATCCCATGCGCGATCCGGGCGAAGACGGGGTAGCGCGCGATGAGCGCGACGTCGTCCGGCAGCCGCAGCGCCAGGGTGAACAGGCTCATCGGGACGAGCGCGTAGGCGACGTGGAAGAACGGGACGAGATCGCGCGAGCTGTGGTAGTCGAACAGCGCGAGCTGGAAGAGCGCGGTGAACAGCGCGGCGGTCGCGAACGCGCGCGCGAGCTTGCCGCGCGGGCTCGCGGTGAGGGCGATGAGCGCGGCGCCCACGTAGAGCGAGGCGACGACCATCAGCCCGCTGGCGTAGAACCACCACGCGAGCGGATCGAAGGGGACGAGGGAGAGCTCGACGTCGCGCACCCCCGTGCCCGTCTCGACGCGGACGCGCACCGAGCGCTCCCCCTCGCGCGCCGCCTGCTCGATGGCGGCGTCCCAGGTGCTGGCGCGGTAGCGCCCCGCCGTGCTCTCGAGGGGCCAGCCGTTGACCTCGACGACGCGATCGGGGAACCGGAGGCCCTTCTGGAAGCCTTCCCAGGAAGGCAGGCCCAGGCTCGAGATCACGCCGTCCGGGTCGACGAGGACGCCAGGAAACGGGCGTTCGTACCAGCTCAAGGCGCTGCTGATCCCGGAGCCGCCCAGAACGAGCGCCGCGATGACGACCGCTGCAAGGAGCCAACGCCGATTCTCGATAGCTGGCATCGGGAGACTCGACGGCGCGTAAATTGCGCCACGAGCCACCCACGATACGCTGGAACCCTGGGTGAACCAACGGGGCTCACGCGCTGGACGGCACGCGCCGCCGCGATGGCCCGCGCAACGGCGACCGCGGCGGCGCTGTTACGCGATGTTCATTACGTTTTCACGCGGAGATGAGAGGGGGATCACGCCGTGAAACGGGTGAGGGAGCGCGCTCAGGCGGCGCCCTGCCGCGCGCCGCGCTCCGCGGCGTCCGCGAACACGGTGTCGGCCAGCTCGCCGAAGCGCGACTCGACGGCCTGCACGGCGGCGGCGTCGGTCGCCGAACGCTCGAGGCGGTCGAGCAGGGCGGCGACTTCGTCGCGCACGCGCGGCGCCGGCGCCTGACGGCGCGCGGCGAGGCCGCGGACGAGGACCGAGAGCTGCCGCAGGATGACGCCCGCGCCGTGGGCGCGCCGGCGCGCGGCGTCGCCGGCGGTGAGGCGGGCGTGGCGCGCGAGCGCGCAGACGCCGTGGCAGAGGCTCGGGTCGGCGAGCAGCACCCGGACGGCCCAGCGCGCGAGGCGGCGCGAGTACAGGCCGCGGACGAACGGATCCGCGGCGCGGGCGTCGTGCCAGGCGCGCGCGGCGCCGTCCTCGCCGATCAGCAGCAGCGCGAGCGCGATGGGGTCGCCGGCGGCGAGGCAGGCTCGACCCGCGTCGATGCGGCCGTAGCCGTGCTTGGCGCTGTGGCCGTCGCGATCGCGCCCGTCGGGGAGGAGGTCCCACGGATCGGCGATCGGCTCGGCCGACGCGGGGGCCGCGGGGGGCACCGGCGCGAGCGTGCGCCGGACGAGGGCGTCGAGCTCGGGCAGGCGGAGCGCGGGGTTGCGCGACAGGACGAGGAGCAGGACGCCCGCGGCGAGGGCCGAAGCCCCGCTCGACTCGGCGTGGCAGAGCCGCTCGGACATCGGAGCCGCGCCGGATGCGGGCGCCGCGCCGGATGCGGGCGCAGCGCTGGATGCGGGCGCAGCGTCGGGCGCGGGCAACACGCTGGACGCCGGCGGCGCGCTGGATGCAGGCAACACGCTGGACGCCGGCGGCGCGCTGGATGTGGGCGGAAGCGGGCAGGTGATATCGTCGCCGGGCGCTAGCCACCGCACCGCCGGGCCGCGGTTGGCGAAGGGGCGGCTGCGCCCCCGGCGATCCCGCCAGAGGAACCACCCGTCGCCGCGGGCGCCCGGACCGACGCAGAACACCCGCGGGTCGCTCGCAGGCTCGCCGAACCCGAGCGAGAAGCTCGCGTGCAGCGACTCCGGCGGACTCGAGGCCTCGCGGCCGGTGGGGAACACGACAGGGCAGCCCCGACCGCGGCGCCCGAGGCGGGCGGCGAACTCGAGCGCGTCGTCCAGCATGGGCGTCGTCGAGCCCTCGACGTACGCGGCGCAAACAACGACGTCGGCGCCGTCGCTGACGGCCTGGACGATCGCGACCGGGAGGGCGAGGACGCACGAGCCCGGCTTCGGGATCAGGTAGAGCCGCGGCGACGCGTCCGGCGCGACGCCGCGGAAGCCGCCGGGGCGACGGCTCCCGACCGCCCACGCGACCATGAACGAGCCGTGCGGCTGGCTGCGCGGGGGGTGCTCGATCATGACGAGCACCTCGCGGTCGAGGCCGAGCTCGTCGGCCGCCCAGGCGTCGTCGTCGATGACCCCGAGGCGCATGCCGGCGCCGCCCCCACAGCGGCGGCGGTCGACGCCGATCCCGCCCTCCCCGTCGCGCAGGAACCAGCGGCCGGGCGTGATGGGATCGTCCTCGGACGACGCGCCGCGGACGGTCCACCCGTCGGGGCGCGGCGCTGCGCCGGTGGCCGCGTCGAAGCGCGGGGCGACGGCGGCGCTCGGGCGCCGGGCCGACGCGACGTAGCGCACCGGGAGCGCCGCGGCCGAGAGCGCCGCGGCGACCTCGGCGCGCCGCCCGCGGTCGGGAGACCGGACGCGGAGCCAGAAGATGGGCGGCCGCTCGATGACCCGCTCGACCTCGAGCGCGGACCAGCGCGCCGAGAGCGCGCCGGCCAGGTCGCCGGGGGTCACGGGGCAGCGCAAGGCCACGACGATGTCGAGGGGATCGCCGTCGTCGTCGCCCGCGGCGGTGGGCACCGGGGCATAGCCGAAGTCCCACGGCGGTCGCGGGGGGCGCGCCCTGGGCGAGGCGGTCGACGCGGGGGGCGGGGCGCTCGGGCGGCCGCGCGCGGGCCCCTCCTCCGGAGCGCTTGCTCCCCCCCCTGAGGCCCCCCCCGCGGCCGCGTCGCGGCCCCGGCTCATGCCAGGACGGCCTTGGCCCAGGCGTTGAGCGCGTGGGCGCGGTTCGCGAAGCCGGGGCTCTCGGCCTCGCACTGCGCGAGCTCCTGCGCCTGCGCCTCCCTCGACGCCGCCCAGGCGGCGACGCGGCGGGCGCCGAGGGCCGCGGCGCGCCGGCGCGCGGCGCGGAAGCACCGGCGCTCGCCGTCGAGCATCGCCGCGAGGACGCCCGAGTCGAGGACCATGCGGCGCACGGGGAGGAGCGACGAGATCGCGGCGGAGGCCGGCGGCTCGCTCTTCTCCCGCGCGATCGCGGCGATGCCCCAGGGCGGCGTGCCGAGCGGCCCGTACGCGACCGCGCCGCGGTGGTGCGACCCGGCGGCGCGGTCCCGATCGCGCGCGCCCGTGGACGTGACGTCGGGCTCCCCCTGCGCCCGCGATCGGAGCTCGGAGGCGAGGACGACGGCCCAGGCGCCGCCCCGCTGGTAGTCGTCCTGCCAGTCCATGACGTCGTCGTGGAGCTGCAGCCCGAGCCACACCGACGAGAGCAGCCGCGCCAGCACCTCGCGCTGCTCGGCCGTCCAGCCCGCGGCGTGCGCGAGGGCGATCGACGCCGGGAAGCCGACGCTCTGCTTGCCGAGGGAGAGCGCGTAGTAGCGGCTGAAGCCGGCGGGCTCACCGTTCGCGAGGAGGCTGCGCTCGGTCTCGATGGCGAGCAGCGTGGCCTCGTCGGCGCGGGCGAAGTCGATGGCCGGATCGTCGACGCCGGGCGCCACGCGGCGCAGCGCCTCGTCGCGCGCCCGCCGCGCGTGGGCCAGGACGGCCTCGAGCTGCCAGGTCGGGCGGACCTGCGCGTCCTGGATGCGATCGGTGCCGAACGCCTCGATGACGGCCAGGAGGTGCGCGAGGAGGGCGTCCTGCACGGTGGCCCCGCGGACCCCCGGCATGGCCTCGGCGAGCAGCGCGGGCGCCGCCAGGGTGATCTCGTTGCTGAACACGGCGCTCCAGGGCACGTCGCGCGACGGCGCCAGGCCGAGCGTGTAGACCAGGCCCTGCGCCTCGGCGTGGAGCATCCCGGGGAGGGTCCGCCAGAACGCCTTGTAGAGCTCGTCCACCCAGAGCGCGTCATCCATGGGCGGGCACCTCCATGGCCGGGCGCGGCGCGGCGCTCGCCGGGCGCGCCGCCGCGCCGCGCCGGCGCCGCGAGCCGGTAGATGGCACCGGGGCAGACCCGCGCCGGTGAGACGTACGCCGATGGCGGTGCAACCCCGCCTGTCGCCTGCGCCGCAGCATCAATAAACGTTCGACTCCTTCCAGGGTGACAGGCACACGTTGATGCGCTCCTCGACCACGATCGCGCGCCACTGGAGCACCTGGGAGGCGCTCAGCCCGTCGAAGGCGCCGCCGATCCAGGAGCGGATGCGGCTGTTGAGCAGCGCGCGGACCGCGGCCGCATCCGCCGGCTCCTCGTCGGCCTCGGCCGAGACGATGTAGAGCGAGAGCAGCTGCTTGAACTCGTCGAAGTGCTCCTGGTTCCGGAGCAGCGAGATGTAGAGCGCACGCAGCTGCGCGTGCGGGTCGACCGTATTCACGGTTTGCATGGGCCTCCATCGCCGGCCCGCGCCGGCTTCGGACGGCACATTGCACGTCACGGGCCGCCGCAGGCCAGCATGTAAGCCGTTGAAATCACTCGACCGCCGGGGGCAGCCGGCGGCGACCGATACCCGAAACTGACCATCACCTGCCCGGATTCGACCGTTCCATTCGAGGTGAGGTCGCTCTCGCTGTGGCAGTGGACATAGATATGTCCAGCCCCGCACGCGTCCGACTCGACACCACCCGGGATCACGCCAGTCGCGCCCCCGTGATGCCGTTCAATTCAAGTTCAACCGAATCGGGTAGTGAAGCTGGATCACTTCCCGCCCCCGAAGCTCGGGCTGCTCCCGCCGGTCGGAACGAAGAGGATGCCGCCGGGGCCACCGCCTCCACCACAGTCGCTGAGCGATGTGAGGATAAGGAGGGCGATGATCAGGACGACGATGAGCACGATCACCGTGCCGCCGCGCAGGCTCGTTCCCCCGCCGATCCCGGGCCTCGGCGGGGGCGGCAGGTGGAAGGCGGCGGCGAGCTCCTTGCCCGGCAAGGGTGAGCAGAACGACACGCTGACCTCGGTCGGGGCCTGCTCGATGCTGACCTTGCCGTCGGCGCCCTGGTAGTCGGTGGCTTGCACCCCCTCGCCGATCTCGACCTTCCAGTAGAACTCGCCGATGACGTACTCCACCTCGGCGTGGACGCTCTGCTTGAGCGCGTACGTTCGCCCCTGGTAGCTCGCGCTCGACCCCATCGGCTGGACCTCGCCGGGCGAGAGCGGGGTCACGAGCTGCCACGCGCCGTCCTCTTCCATGAGCCACAGGTAGCCGACGCTCGGCCCGCCGTAGAGCAGGTATTCCCGCCAGTGGTAGCGCTCGCCTTCCACCGTGCAGCCGCGGATGACGAAGCCGATGCAGAGCACGCGCATGCCGCGGAGCTGGCCCTCGGCGCCGAGCGGGACGTACGGCTCCATGGGCGGCGGGGGCACCTGGCCGAGCGCGACGAGCGCGCCGTTCGTGAGGTCGCTCGCCGTGCCGCAGTACCGGCAGACGATGCGCTCCGCGGTGCCGGGGGCGGCGAGCGGCAGGTTGCCGCCGCAGCTCGGGCACGCGACGGCCGCCACCTGCGCCGCGGGCTTCTCCACGGGCGCGCCGGAGTCGAGCTGCATCACGGCCGGATCGATCTGCCGGCCCAGATAGAGCTTCGGCGGGATGATCCGCCCGTCGCCGTAGTCGAGCGTCCCGAACTCGCCCCGCGGCCCCGCGATGTCGACGAAGCCGGTCACGACGCCCGGCGCGGCGACGGAGGGCATCTCCCCCTCGGCCGAGATCACGCGCCGGCGGCCGACCTCGACGACGGTGAACATGCCGTGCCCCTCGAGGTGGACGCGGCCGCCGGGCTGGAGGGAGGTCCACGGGGGCAGGCCGTTCAGCGGGAGCGGCGCCTCGGTGGTCGCGTACCAGCGCCCCTGGGCGAAGGCGACCCATGTCCAGCGGCCGCTGGCCGGGAACGCGATGAAGATCTCCTGCCACGGCGCGCCCGGCGCGCTGGCGCGATCGAGCTGGATGCGGCCGTCGACCACGAAGGGCTCGTTGCCCCAGCGCCCCGTGGCCCCGAGCTGGAGCGGCGTCGGGATATCGACAAGATCGGCGACGCGCCCGACGGCGCGGAGGTCGCGGTCGGTGCGCGCGACCACGAACTTGCAGTGCTTGCACACCTGGGCCATCGCGCCCGCGAAGCGAAACGTGATCGGCGCGCCGCACGAGGGGCACGCGGCGGCTCGGTCGAAGGGCGTGCTCACGCGAGCACCATACTAGAGGCCCCGGTCAGGGAAGAGGAAGCGTTTCAAGCGCCGCTCCGGCGTGGCGTGGCGGCCCGATGGCTGTCGCGATGCGGGCGGCGGCGCGATGGCCGCGCGGGGGCTCGCCCGAACGGGCTGTGGTCCAGCGCGAGCGGTGCTAGGACCGCGCCGATGCCGGCCACCGAGGAGAGCTCGACGGGAGCTGCGGGCGCCCCGCGCGGGGACGCGGCGGCGCCCTTCCCTGCGGCGCAGGCGCTGCCCCGGCTCGTGCACCCGGCGCTCCTCGCGAGCGTGTTCGTCATCGCCACGTCGGGGCTCATCTACGAGCTCATCACCGGCACGCTCGCGAGCTACGTCCTCGGCGACTCGGTGACGCAGTTCAGCTTCGTCATCGGCCTCTACCTGTTCGCGATGGGGATCGGCTCGTACCTGTCCCAGTACATCGAGACCCGCCTCCTCGAGCGCTTCGTCGAGATCGAGCTCGGCCTCGCGCTCGTCGGCGGCCTCTCCGCGCCGATGCTCTTCCGCGTCTACACCTCGCTCGGGGCGTTCCGCGCGCTGCTCTACTCGCTCGTGCTGCTCATCGGCATGCTCGTCGGGCTCGAGATCCCGCTGCTCATCCGGCTGCTCAACTTCTCCCTGGATCTCAAGCGGCTCGTCGCGCGCGTGCTCACGCTCGACTACATCGGCGCCCTCGCCGCGAGCCTGCTCTTCCCGTCGCTCCTCCTGCCGCGCCTCGGGATCCACAAGACGAGCCTGTTCTTCGGCCTGCTCAACGCGGCGGTCGCGCTCGCGAGCACGTTCCTCTTCCCGCTCGAGCGCGCCGTCGTCCTCCGGCTGCGGGCGCTGTGCGTGGTCGTGATCGCGGGGCTCGTGGTCGCCCTCGCGCTCGTCTCGCGGTTCGTCGAGCGCTCGGAGGCGCTCTACTTCGGCGCGCCCATCGTCTACGCGGCGCAGTCGCCGTACCAGCGCCTCGTCATCACGAGGAGCCCGCGCACGACGCGCCTCTTCCTGAACGGCAACCTCCAGTTCTCGTCGGACGACGAGCACCGGTACCACGAGGTGCTCGTGCACCCGGCCGTCGCCGCGCTGGGCCGCGATCCGCGGCGCGCGCTGATCCTCGGCGGCGGCGACGGGCTCGCCGCGCGCGAGCTGCTCCGCTACCCGTCGATCGAGCAGATCGTCCTCGTCGACCTCGACGCCGCCGTCACCGGCGCCTTCCGCGACCTGCCGCTCGCCGCGGACCTGAACGGGGGCGCGCTCCACGATCCGCGCGTCGCCATCCGCAACGAGGACGCGTTCAAGTACCTCGAGGAGTCGACCGAGTCGTTCGATCTCGCGGTCGTCGACTTCCCCGATCCGGGCAACTACGCCGTCGGCAAGCTGTACACGGACGCCTTCTACCACCTGCTCCGGCAGCGGGTCTCCGTGCGCGGGCTCGCCGTGATCCAGGCGACGTCGCCGCACTACGCGCGCGAGTCGTACTGGTGCGTCGTGACGACGCTCGAGGCGGCCGGCTTCAAGACCGCGCCGCTGCACGTGTACGTGCCGAGCTTCGGCGAGTGGGGCTTCATCCTGGCGGGCGGCGAGGGGCTCACCGCGCCCGGCGCCCTGCGGATCGACGCGTCGAGGCTCCGCTACCTCGACTCGAGCGGCCTGCCGGAGCTCTTCCGGTTCCCGCGCGATCTCGGCCGCGTCGAGGCGCCGATCAACCGGCTGAACGACCAGAAGCTCGTCTCCGTGTACACGCGCGAGTGGGCGGAGTGGTCGCGGTGATCCAGTGAACCGCCGCGCCTTCCTGAGCTCTGTGGGCGCGGGCTGGCTCGTGCACACGGCCTCCCCGGGGCGGGCGCCGCTCGCCGGCGAGATCGTGGGCGCGGCCCACGGCGCGGGGCACCTGCTCCGCGGCGGCGCGCCGCGCGCCTCGACGTTCGGCCCCGCGGAGCGCGCGGACGTCGTGATCGTCGGCGGCGGGGTGAGCGGGCTGTCGGCCGCGTGGCGGCTCGCCGGCGCCGGGCTCGACCTGCGGGTCCTCGAGCTCGAGCCGCGGCCCGGCGGCACGAGCGCGTGGGGCGAGGACGGCGTCGTGCCCTACCCGTGGGGCGCGCACTACCTGGCCGCGCCGAACGTCGAGGCGCGCGCGACGCTGCGGCTGCTCGATCAGATGGGCGTCGTCACCGGCTGGGACGCGGCCGGGCGCCCCACGTTCGATCCGCGGCGGCTCTGCCACGCGCCGGGCGAGCGGCTGTTCTACGAGGGCGCGTGGCACACGGGCCTCGCGCCGGCCGATGCGCTCCCGGAAGACGCGCTCGAGGAGCTCGATCGGTTCCACGCGCTCGAGGAGGAGCTCACGGAGCTCACGGGCCGCGACGGGCGCGCGGCGTTCCAGATCCCGCTCGAGCGCTCGTCGCGCGACCCCGAGCTCCTCGAGCTCGACCGGATGAGCATGGCGGCGTGGCTCGATCGCGAGGGGTACCGCACGCCGTTCCTGCGCTGGTACGTGCGCTACGCGATGCTCGACGACTTCGGCGGCACGCCCGAGGAGATCTCGGCCTGGGCGGGGCTGCACTACTTCGCGGGGCGGAAGGCGCGCACCCCGGAGCTCGCGGGCAGCCACTACCTGATCTGGCCCGAGGGCAACGGCCGGCTCGTGAAGGCGCTGCTCGAGCGCGCGGCGCCGCGCGTGTCGCTGGGCGCGCTGGTCACGTCGGTGCGCCCGCAGCCGGGCGGCCGCGTGGAGGTCAGCTACGTCGACGTGCAGCGCGGCGAGGCGCGCCGCGTCGAGGCGCGCGCCGCGATCCTCGCGGCGCCGGCGTTCGTCGTGCGCCGCATCTTCGAGGGGAGCGCGGCGGGCGAGCTGCCGTCGCGCGTCTCGTCGGCGTGGCTCGTGGCGAACCTGCACGTCGAGCGGCGCATCGATCCGAACCACGCGTGGGATTCGGTCCTCTACGGCGCCGAGGGGCTCGGCTACGTCGACGCGCGCCACCAGCTCACCGATCTCGCCGCGGGGACGACGCAGCGCTCGCGGCTCGCGGCGCCGATGCAGCGCACCGTGCTCACCTACTACCGCGCGTACGGCGGGCCCGACGTGGCCGGCGCGCGCGCGGCGCTGCTCGGCGCGCCGTGGGAGTCGCTCGCCGAGGGCGTGCTGCGCGATCTCGCGCCGGCGCACCCGCACCTGCGCGACGACGTCGAGCGGATGGACGTCATGATCTGGGGTCACGCGATGCCGCGCCCTCGCCCCGGCTTCCTCGGCCCGCGGCCGTTCGAGCCGGTCTGCGCGCTCTCCGAGCGCGTCGCCTGGGCGCATGTCGACCAGCCCGGGATGGCGCTCTTCGAGGAGGCGCAGGCGTGCGGCGTGCGCGCCGCCGAGACGATCGCGGCTTCGATCGGGCTCGCGATCGGCGAGAGCTGGCTCTGAGCGCGCGCGCGCGGCGGTCAACCGGCTCGCGCCCGTCGCTCCGGTAGGCGCCGCGCGGCGGGGAACCCCACGTCCCCTTCCATCTTTCAAGAGCAAAGTGCGTCCGGCGAGCGGACGCCTCCGGGCGGGGCCGCCGCCCCGTCGCCGACCGCTTCTTGCCGGCATGAACGGCCTGCTGCGGGAGATCCGGCCCAGGATTTCAGCTTTGCCCTCGCCTTGAACTTGCGCTGCCCCCCTGCTCCGCGTCTACTCTCTGCCCATGTTGCGGACCCGGTTTGCCGGGATGACGGATACCGGGCTCCTCCGGGACCACAATGAGGACAACCTCCTCGTCAGCGAGGAGTACCGTGTCGTGGCCGTGGCGGATGGAATGGGCGGACACCGCTCGGGCGACGTCGCGAGCCAGCTTGCCGTGAGCACCCTCTCGGACTTCCTGTCCGTGACGGTCGGGAGGGACGCCACCTGGCCGTTCCCTGCCGATCCGAACCTCACCGAGGAGGAGAACTACGTCGTCACCGGCCTCAGGCTGGCGAACCGGCGCATCTTCGATCGCTCGCTGAAGACGCTCGCCGACTTCGGCATGGGCACGACGATCGTGGCGGCGATGTTCTCCAAGGACGCCGAGCACGTGACGGTGGGCCACGTGGGCGACAGCCGCTGCTATCGCCTGCGCGACAGCCAGATCACGCAGCTCACCCGCGATCACTCGCTCGTCAGCGACGCGGCGCACATGGCGCCGTGGATGACCGAGGAGGAGGTCCGGCAGCTGCCCGCGAACGTCATCACGCGCGCGCTCGGCATCCGCGAGGACGTCCTCGTCGATCTCGTGACGGACGAGACGCGCCACGGTGACGTGTACCTCCTCTGCTCGGACGGCCTGTCCGGGATGGTGAGCGACGATCAGATCCTCGAGCTCGTGATGTCGAGCGGCTCGCTGGACGCGGCGTGCAAGGCGCTCATCGATCGGGCGAACTACTTCGGCGGCACCGACAACATCACCGTCGTCCTCGCCCGCGTCGAGGAGGTCCCCGACGGCAAGCGCGCCTTCACCGACGAGCCCACCCAGGAGAGCCGCTAGCCCCGCGGCTCGTCCCCGGTCGCGCGGCAGCGCTGGTCGCCGCGCGGGGGTCTCGATGCCCGCTCAGGCGGCCCAGCGGGGTCGCCGCGCTGCCCGACGACCGAGGGTCTCCTCGGGCCGGGCAGCTCGGCACGGCCTCTCGCCGACGCGCCGGTTACAGGACGAAGTGATCCATGAGCTGAAGGACCTCGAGGTTCAGCCCCTTCAGCGCGGCGCACTCCCGCTCCACCTCGGCCTGGAAGACCGGCTTGATGTGGTAGAGCATCGTCGGCAGATCCTTCGGCGCGTGGAACTTCTGGAGCTCGAGGGCGAGCGTCTGCGGCGTGTGGTGGCCGCTCACGGTCGCGAGCCGCTGTTCCCGGTCGGGGAAGCTGACCTCCATGAGCAGCGCGCGGAGGTTCTGCTGCTGGTTCAACACCTCCCAGAGCCGCTCGGTCGGCCCGGTGTCGCCGCTGTACGCGATCGCGCCGCCGCCCGCCTCGATCACGAACGCCGACGCGTCGATCGTGTGCGTCACCTGGACCGCGCGCACGAGCCGCCCGGCGACCATCGTGGGGCGCTCCGGCTTGAGCTCGAGGTACTGGATGGTCGGCTGCGCGGGCGTCGGGATCACCGCGAAATCGGGCCACAGCACGTTGTTGAAGAAGTGCTTCTTGAGCGTGCGCAGCGTCTCGCGCGTGCCCGCGATCACGAGCGGCGGGCACCCGAGCTGGCAGCGGTTGTCCGCGATCGTGGCCAGATCGCGGATGTGATCGAGGTGCGCATGGCTCACGAGGCACGCCTCGATCCGCGCCTGCTCCTTCACCTCGAGCCCGCTCGTCAGCGAGCCCGCGTCGATCGCGAGCACGTCGTCCACGACGAACGCGCACGTGCGATGCCTGGGAGTCTCCCCGCCGTGGCAGCCGATGACACGCAGCTCCACGGGATCAGCTCTCTCCGCCGAACTTCTGCGGCGTCTCCAGGAATTCTATGAAGTCCCGGAATCGCCGCATGTCGGTCACCATGATCGCCGCGTGCGCAGGCGGCCCGTCCGAGAGGAGCTTCAGCCGGCGGAGCCGCGCCATCACCTCGTCCACCATTCCTTGCTCGACGTCGACCTCGCGCGCGATGTCCGCGGGGGAGGCGCGGAGGCGAATCCCTTCCGGCGTCTCTTCCCCGAACGCCTCGGCGTGGCGCGCGAGCGCGAGCATCACCCGCGCCTTCGGGTCCCGGTGCATGAGGATCTCGACGAGCGCGTCCGCCGCGTCGAGCCGCTTCGCGAGCTTCTTGATCAGCCGGAACGCGATCTCGGTGTCCCGCTGCAGCATGACCTCTAGCTTGCGCGCCTCGACCACGAGGCAGCGGGACGGCTCGCTGACGGTGGCCGTCGCGATCCGCGGCTTGCCGTTCAGGATCGCCATCTCGCCGACGAACTCGCCGGGCCCGAGCACGGCGAGCACCTTGTCCTCGCCCTCGACCGATTTGGTGATCCGCACAGCGCCGGTCTGGATGACGAACATGACATCGCCGGGGTCGCCCTCGTGGAAGAGCACGTCGCCCGGCGCGTACGCGCGGCCATAGCGGGCAAACGACGACTCCGACATTGCCCGAGAGTCTAGCGCCCAGCGTGACCGCCGGTCAAAAACCCAGGCGAAAGCTCTCGCCCTCACAAAGCGCGAGGGGTCCTCCAAGCCAGCATGCTTTGGAGGACCCCTCGGCCCGCTTCGTCGGGAGCGGCGCGCCCGGGGCCGACGCCGCCCGAGAGCGGCGGCAGCCCGAGCGCGGCCGGACAGGCGATCAACCCATGTCGAAGTCGCCCATGCCGCCCATGCCGCCCATGCCGCCCATGCCGCCCATGCCGCCCATGCCGCCCATGCCGCCCATGCCGCCGGGGGCCCCGCCGGCCGCGGCCTTCTCCTTCTTGGGCTTGTCGGCGATGAGGGCCTCGGTCGTGAGCATCAGCCCCGCGACGCTGGCCGCGTTGGAGAGCGCGTGCCGCACGACCTTCGCCGGGTCGATGACGCCGCCGGCGAGCAGGTCCTCGTACGTGTCGGTCGCGGCGTTGTAGCCGAACGTGGGCGCGCCCGACCGGACCTTCTCGGCCACCACCGACCCGTCGACGCCAGCGTTCTGGGCGATCTGGCGGAGCGGCGCCTCGAGGGCGCGGCGCACGAGCCGCACGCCGACGTCGCGCTCGTCGTTGAACTTGAGCGCCTCCAGGGCAGAGGCCGCCCGGAGCAGGGCCACGCCGCCGCCGACCACGATGCCCTCCTCGACGGCCGCGCGGGTCGCGTGCAGCGCGTCCTCGACGCGCGCCTTCTTCTCCTTCATCTCCGTCTCGGTCGCCGCGCCGACCTTCACCACCGCGACGCCTCCGGCGAGCTTCGCGAGCCGCTCCTGGAGCTTCTCGCGATCGTAGTCGCTCGACGTGTCCGCGATCTGCTTGCGGATCGCCTCGATGCGGCCCTTGATCGCGGTCTTCTCGCCCTGGCCGTCGACGATGACCGTGTTGTCCTTGTCGATCTCGACCCGCTTGGCCGTCCCGAGGTCGCGCACGGTGGCGCTCTCGAGCTTCTGGCCGAGGTCCTCCATGAACGCGGTCGCGCCCGTGAGGATCGCGATGTCCTTCAGCATCTCCTTGCGGCGATCGCCGAAGCCGGGCGCCTTCACGGCGGCGACCTTGATCGTGCCGCGCAGCTTGTTCACGACGAGCGTGGCGAGCGCCTCGCCCTCGACGTCCTCGGAGAGGATGAGCAGCTCGCGCCCCTGCTTCACCACCTGCTCGAGGAGCGGCAGGAGGTCGGCCATGGACGAGATCTTCTTCTCGTGGACGAGGATGAGCGGGTTCGTGAGGATCGCCGTCATCTTCTCGGGATCGGTCACGAAGTACGGCGAGAGGTAGCCGCGGTCGAACTGCATGCCGTCGACGGTCTCGAGCTCCGTCGTCATGCGCTTGTTCTCCTCGACCGTGATCACGCCCTCCTTGCCGACCTTCTCCATGGCGTCGGCGAGGATCTGGCCGATCTCCGTGTCGCCGTTCGCGCTGACGGTGGCGATCTGGGCGATCTGGTCCTTGTCCTTGGTCGGCTTGGCGACCTGCTGCACGGCCTCGATGACCTTCGCGACGGCCGCGTCGATGCCGCGCTTCAGGTCCATCGGGTTGTGCCCGGCCTCGACGAGCTTGAGGCCCTCGCCGTAGATCGCCTGGGCCAGCACCGTCGCCGTCGTCGTGCCGTCGCCCGCCTTGTCGCTGGTCTTCGAGGCGACCTCGCGCACCATCTGGGCGCCCATGTTCTCGAGCTTCCCGGCGAGCTCGATCTCCTTCGCGACCGTGACGCCGTCCTTCGTGACGACCGGCGAGCCCCAGCTCTTCTCGATGACGACGTTCCGTCCCTTGGGCCCGAGGGTCACCTTGACCGCATCGGCGAGCGTATTCACGCCCTTCAGGATCGCGGCGCGGGCGCCGCGGCTATACACAATCTGCTTCGCAGCCATCTCTCAATCCCCTCGCGGCCGCGTACGGCCGCATCTGCAACGCTTGCGTTCGGTTGCCCTGGAGCCGGATCACTTCGCGGCGGAGGCGGCCTCGGTCACGGCGAGCACGTCGTCTTCGCGGAGGAGCACGTGCTCCTCGCCGTCGAGCTTCACCTCGGTGCCGCTGTACTTGCCGAACAGCACCTTGTCGCCGACCTTCACCTCGAGCGGCCGAACCTTTCCGTCCTTCAGGACCTTGCCGTTGCCCACGGCAACGACGCGCCCCTCGATCGGCTTCTCCTTCGCGGCGTCGGGGATGATGATGCCCCCCTTGGTCTTCGTCTCGCTCTCGACACGCTTGACGACAATCCGATCCTGCAGCGGCCTGATTTTCATGGTGGCTCCCTCGTCCTCGGCTTGTTGACTGACCATCGGCTCGCCGGAGGTCCCGATCGCCCCCCCGCAGGGGCCTTCCGCCCACACGACGAGAGCTAAGTGCCCAGGATCACAGTCGCTTGGCACTCTCCTAGGCCGGTGGCTAAACCGCGGCCGAAGGTAAATCGATCGCCCGGCGCGTCAAGGGCGCGCAGCAGACAGTCGCGACTTTTCCGCGGCCGGCGCCCACACGCCGTAAAGCTGGAGACCCTGGAATCGTCGACCGGATCCCGCGCGATGTCGCGGGCGCCGTCCGCCACCGTGGAGCCATGCAGCGGGAGGCGAGCCAGGTCAATGGCAAGAGGGTGGTGTAAGTGGAATTTGTTGGCAGCTTGGCCGCGGGTAGGATGCGCGCGATGTTGCCGACAGAGGGCGGCGCGAAGGAGACGGGGGCGGCAGGGGCGGGGCAAACCGCGCGAAATACCGGGGATTTTCGGCCCGGGGACTTTTTCTGGGGCGGCCCCGGTTTTGATCGCTTGACATACCAGACAGCCCGAGTAGATTCCGCGGCCCGTGGCGCTGATGAACGCGGCGCTGACCCCTTGGGGGATCGTCTAACGGCAGGACGCAAGATTCTGGCTCTTGCTATCAAGGTTCGAATCCTTGTCCCCCAGCCAGGTCGATCAGCTCTGCTGTCGACCTTCTCGACAGAACAAGGTCCCATCGTCTAGCGGTTAGGACATCGGCCTCTCACGCCGGTAACGCGGGTTCGATTCCCGCTGGGATCGCCACTTTCTCGTCTTTTTTTCTTGCCAGCCTGTCGCTGGTCAGCCTGAGGCGCCGCGGGCCGCCGGGCCTTCTCGGAGGGGCCCGCCGACGCGACGAGGAACCCCTCGGCCCGGTGCGAGGCGAGGCCGCAGCGCGCGTTCATGCGCTTCGCGATCTCGTCGCCGGCCCGGACGAGCGCGTAGAACCACCGGATCCCGAAGCGATCGTGCCCCTGCTGGAGCGCCAAGGCCTGGAGCGGGGCCCCGAGCCCGCGGCCGCGGTACTCCTCGCGCAGGCAGGTGCAGATCGGCATGCCCGTCCACGAGGGCCCCGAGGGCGCCTCGCCCACATCGGAGATCCAGAGCGGCGGGGCGCCCAGCAGCCCGAGCTGCCCGAGCTGGGAGAGCGCTCGATGCCCGCCGTCCTCGGCGGCATCTGGCCGCGTCAGGACGCACAGGGTGGTGCAGCCGATCAGCGCGCCCCTGCCGTCGCGCAGCGCGAGGGTCAAGGAACGCCCCTCGCCGCCGCGCAGGGTCCAGCCCGGGAGCGGCGCGTGGCCGCTCTCGGCCTGGAGCTCCTGGATTGACCGGATCGTGACGTCGTCGTCGTCCGGCGACACCCGGGACACGCGGAGGCCCGCCGGAAAGGAGCGAAACCGGTCGAGCCCCTGCACGGCGGCGCGCACCTCGCCGGCCGGGGCGCCCATCACCGAGAGCCCGTCGTCCACCGCGAGGCCCGCCTGGCGCAGCGACGCGGCGAGCGCAGGGAGCTCCGGTCGGGGGGCGTGCAGGAGCACGCGCTCGAAGCAGCGCACGAGCGTCTCGCGCCGCTCCGGCGGTGTCCTCTGGGCGTGCAGCAGGATGAGCGAGCGCCCGTCCGTGGTGATGCCGTCCTGCTCCGCGATCCAGCCGCGCGCGGCGTACAGGATCCGCTGAGCGCGGTAATCCGCTGCCTCGCCGAAGCAGCCCGGTCCGTCCGCCGGAGCGGGGCCGCGCTGCTGCGGGGCGTCGTCGCGATCGAGGTCGAAGGCAAGCATCATGGCGGCATTCCTCCTGTCGAGAGGGTACGGAGGCTCCCACGAGAGCCGAAAGCCGGCCGGAGCGGCCCGCGCCCTGCGCCCGGACGAGCCCCTGCCGCGCCGCCGAGGTCCACCGGCGAGATGGCCTGAAGCGGCGGTGCGTGAATTCGGGAGAACCCCGCTCAACCGGCGGCTGTTCAGCCCGCGTGTCGAGACTTCAACTTATCCTCGCTCGGCGATCGCGCAAGCCGCGACATGCCATGATCCGGGCAGCGCTCCAGCCGGGGCGAGCACGCTCACGCTCACTTATAAATATTTGTAATTATTAATAAAAATTACCAATATCCGACTTCGTCCACAAGGCATCTCGCCGTCCGACGGCGCCGATGCGTGGACATAGAACGACCTAGCCTGGAGCGATGCGTGGCCCGGCCCGTAACGCCCGGAGGGGGGACGCGCGCTCCGGGGGCGGACCGGCGAGGCGCCCTGGACCCGGGAGATCGCCGGCGATGACCTCGGCGGTTGAGGACGATCGCGCGCCCTGGTAGGTTGCCGTCCAGTATTGCGCGATGACCACCGCCCTTGTCACCCAACCCGACAGCGCCGCGCCCCTGCCACCACGTCCGTTCCTCAAATGGGCGGGCGGCAAGGGCCAGCTGCTCCGACAGTTCCAGCCGCTCCTGCCGACGTCGTACGGGCGCTACTTCGAGCCGTTCGTGGGAGGAGCCGCGCTCTTCTTCTGCCTGCAGCCGAAACGCGCGGCGCTGACGGACGTCAACGCCGAGCTCGTCGACTGCTACCGGGCGGTGCGCGACCGGGTCGAGGAGGTCATCGCCGCGCTGGGCAGCCACGCCTACGAGGAGGCGCATTATTACAGGGTTCGCGATCTCGACCCCGCCTCGCTCACGCTGCCCGAGCGCGCCGCGAGGACCATCTTCCTGAACAAGACGGGGTTCAACGGGCTCTACCGGGTCAACAGCTCCGGCCGCTTCAACGTGCCTTTCGGCCGCTACGTCAAGCCGGCGATCTGCAACCCGCCCCAGCTGCGGGCCTGCTCGGCGGCGCTGGAGCACGTCGAGCTCGAGGTCCGCGACTTCGAGCGCGTGCTCGACCACGCGACCGAAGGCGACTTCGTCTACCTGGACCCGCCGTACTCGCCGGTCTCGTCGACCGCGAACTTCACCTCGTACAGCGCGGGCGGCTTCAGCTTCCGCGACCAGGAGCGCCTCGCGGCCCTGTTCGCGGCGCTCGACGAGCGCGGGGTCCAGGTGATGCTCTCGAACTCCGATGTTCCCGAGATCCCGCCGCTCTACAAGAGGTTCAAGATCGACCGCGTCGCGGCGCTCCGGAGCATCAACGCGAAGAGCGACGCCAGGGGCCGCGTGGGAGAGATCGTGATCCGGAATTACGGGACCCGGCGGAGCCGCAAGGCCGCGGCGGACAAGGCGGGCTGAGCCCGGCGCCGCCGCGGGGCGCGCGCCTCAGTCGACGGTCTTCGACCCGTGCTTCTTCGGATCGGGGGCCGCGAGCTCCTCGGCGTACGCCATGGCCACCTCGATCTCCTCGTGGATCTCGCTCGATGTGACCTTGTTTCCCGAAGGATCGACGGCCTCCCACACGAAGCCGCGGAGGTCGCCCGGACGCTCGGGTATCCAGCGGACCCGCAAGGTCCAGCCGTTCATCTCGGCCGTATACGCACCGTCCTCGTGATCTCGCTGCCATGCGGAGACGGTCGGGTGCTTCAGCATCGCGAGATCTCCTGAGCAGGTCGAGAGGACAAAAGAACTGTTCCCGAATGGCCGCGCTCCCCCCCCGAGCAACGCCGCCGTCCGGGAACACAGGGAAGATAGCAGGCGCCTGGCGCCGGGCGATCAGGCAGGCGTGTGTTCCTCATGGGGGTGCACCTTACTCCAGTCCCAGCGCGAGCCGAAAGCTCCTCGCAGGCGCGATGGGCTGTCGGTAGAAACCGCATGAACAGCGCAGGCGTGATCGCACGGACGGGCGGCGCCTGCGACACGCGCCCCATGCTACGAAGCCTGGATGGGGGCAGGAATCGTCGTCTTTTTCGGGCTCGCGCTCGCCGGCTATCTCCTGGTTGCCCCCCTGGTGGCCTTCGTGTTCGCCGTCCGGGCCAACCGGCGCAACGAGGACTTGCTCCTGCGGATCCACGCGCTCGAGCACCGGCTGGCCGAGCTCTCCGGGCAGCGCGGCCGCGCCGAGCTGACCCGAGCGGCGCAGCGCCCGCGCAGCGCGCAACCGCTGGAGCCGGAGCAGACTGCCCAGGACGCCCGCATGACCCCGGCGGTCGCGCCCTCCGCGATCGCCGCCGGGGCCGCGGGCGCGCCGCCCGCGGTCGACGAGGCGGCCGCCGGGGCGCAGCCCGCGATCGCGTTCCCGGACGTCGCCGTTGCGCTGTCGACGGCGGCGCCCCCGGCGCTCGCCCCCGGCGAGGCCGGCGCTCTGCCTGCGGTCGCATTCCCGGAGACCGCCGCCCCCCGGGAGCCTCGCCCCGCAGCGACGCTCGGCGAGAGCGCCGCTGGCACCGGCTCAGCCGCGCGCCACGGAGCCCAGGAGACACCACCCACCATCGAGGAGCGGCTCGGCCTCACCTGGCTCACCCGCGCAGGCGCGGCCACCTTCCTGCTCGGCGCGCTCTTCTTCTTCAAGTACGCCTCGGACAACGCCTGGATCGGGCCCCTCGGGCGCGTCGCGATCGGCGCCGCGACCGGCGCCGCGCTCCTCGCGGCGGCCGAGGTGCTCCGCGGGCGAGCGCAGCGCCGCTTCGTCCACGCGCTCATCGGCCTCGGGCTCGCGGTCCTGATCGCGTCGGTGTGGGCGAGCGCGGTGCTGTACGAGCTCATCCCGATCCCCGCCGCCTTCGCGGCGGACACGGTGCTCCTGCTGCTCGGCGCCGCGCTCGCGCTCCGCCACCGCGGCGAGGCGATCCTGATCCTCTCCCTCGTCGCCGGCTTCCTCAACCCCGTCGTGCTGTCGACCGGGCAGGACCGACCGCTCGCCCTGTTCGGCTACCTCCTGCTCGTGACGAGCGTCGTCCACGCGGTGGCGGCGAAGCTCGGCTTCCGCGTCGCCCCCTGGCTCGCGCTCGCAGGCCACACGGCGCTGTTCTGGGGCTGGTACGATCGGCACTTCGACGCGAGCGCCCCCCCGGACGGGGGAGCCCCGACCGCGGCGCCCTGGCTCGACCAGCCGGCCGAGGCGCTCGCGGGGCCCTACCTCCCGCTCGCCGCCCGCGCCGTACCGCTCGCGTTCGTCGCGCTCGCGGCGTTGCAGGGCATCCTGCGCGCGCTGTGGGTGCGCCGCGCGCTCGCGCGGAGCGCCGCCGCTCTCGCCGCGCCCGCCCCGAGCGCCGGCGCGGCCCCGAGAGGCCCGGCGCCGGCCGGCCGCCTCCCCGGAGCGGCGTCCACGGACGCCACCGCGTTCGCGGTCGCCGCGCTCGTGCTCGCCCACGCAGGCGCGGGCGCGCTGCTCTTCGACGCCCCGCGCGCGCTCGCCGCCGCCGCCGTCGCGCTCGCGATCGCGGCGACCGTCGCGCTGCGCGCGCTCGGCGAGCGCGGCTGGCTGCTGGCGCCGATGGGCTCCGCCTTCCTCGCCTTCGCCGGGACGTTCGCCGACGCGCCGGCGCCGCACCGGACGGCGCTCGCCGCGCTTGTCGCGGTCTGGACCGTCGTCTACCTCGCGGGCTGGCTCCGCGGCGCCGGGCTCGCGGGCCGCCTCGAGCGGGGGATCGCCGTCGCGTGCTCCGCCGGCGCGGCGCTGTTCGCCTGTACCGCGGGGATGCTGCTGCTCGAGACCGAGGCGACGCTCTTCGCGCTCACGATCGCGGGCGCCGCCGCCGTCTCGGCGTGGATGGCCGCGCGGGCCGAGCTCCCTGCGCTGCTCCTCGTCGCGGCGGCCGGCTCGGCGGGCGCGCTCGCGGCGGCGGCTCCAGGCGCGCTCGCGCCGCACGGCGCGGCCGCGGCCGTCGACGCGGGCTTCCTCGGCGCATCGTCGCTCGTCATGCTCGTGTTCCTCGGCGCCGTGGGCGCCTCCGCGTGGCGCCCGCGCGCGCCCGGCGCGCCGGCGCTCCCCTGGTACGGCGCGCTCGCCGCGAGCGTGGCGACGCTCGGGTTCGTCGCGGCGGCGCTGGGCGCGACGTCCGAGGAGACGCCGACGCTCCGCGCGCTGCTCACCGCCGCCGCCGGCGCCCTGGATCTCGCGCTCGGCGCGGCGCTCCTGCGCGCCGGCGCGGCCCGCGCCCCCGCCGCGCCTCCGGCCGCCGATCGCATCGCCCTGCTCCTCGGGCAGGCGCTCGCCCTCTTCGCCGCGGCCGTCGCGTTCGGGCTCGGCGGAGCGACGGTCACCGTGGTCTGGGGCATCCTCGCGGCGGTGGCGGCCGCGATCGCCGCGCGCACCGGCGAGCGCGCCTGGCTCGCCGTCACCCTGCTGCTCTTCCTCGCCACCCTCGCGCGGGCGCTCGGCGTCGATTCCCTGGAGGCCGAGGCGCTCGTGACGACCTGGTTCGAGACGCGCGGCCGCGACGGGGCGATGTCCGTCCCCGTCCTGCTCAACGCGAGGGCCTACGCGTTCGTCGGCGTGAGCGCGGCCCTGCTCGCCGCGGGCCGGCTGCTGTCGCGCGCCGGGGCCGCGCGCCCTGCGAGCGCCGTCGGCCCCGTGAGCGCCGAGCTGCGCGCCTCGGGGCTCGCGGCGGTCGGCGCAGGGTATGCCCTGCTCCTCGCGACCGTGGTCATCGAGGTGCGGAGCGCGGTCACCGCCCTGCCCCCCGCGCCCCCTGCCCCGCTCGACGCGGCCGAGTTCATCGAGCTCGCCGTCCAGCACCGCGCCGCCCTCGAGGACCAGCAGGGGAGCCTCGCGATGGCGACCACGCTCGTGTTCGCGCTCGCCGCCATCGCGCTGCTCACGGCGGGGTTCGCGGCGCGCGACGCCTTCCATCGCTACGCCGGGCTCTCGCTGTTCGCCGTCACGATCGCGAAGCTCGTGGCCTGGGACGTCTGGCACGTCGAGCGCATCTACCAGATCGCGCTCTTCACGGGCGTCGGCGCGCTGCTCGTCGGCGGCGGCTTCCTCTACGCGCGGTTCGGCCGGCGCCTCGTGACGCTCCTGCGCGCCGGGCCGAGCGGCGCGGCCGGGCTGCTCGCGCTGCTCGCGGCGACCGGCCTCGCGCGGCCCTCCGAGGCGCAGACCGGCGCGGCGCTGCCGACCGAGAAGCACGCGCTCGTCCGGCCCCTCGACGGCGTGGACGCGGCCGGCGACCACCGCATCGACGTCGATCTCGACCTCTACCGCGAGAGCCGCGCCGAGGAGCTGCTCGCCGACGTCCGCATCGCCGGCCCCGACGGCGCCGAGGTGCCGTACGTGCTGCGCGAGGCAGGCGCCGCGCCCTCCTCCGGGCGGATCGCCGCCACGATGCTCGATCCGGGGGTCGACGCCGCCGGCGTGGCGCACGCGACCTGGGCCCTCGACGCGCCCGGCACGCGCCACTGCCGGATCGAGCTGAGCGTCCTCGGCAGCAGCTTCCTCCGCGAGGCGCGCGTCGACACCGGCGCAGACCCGCGGTCGCTCAGCGAGGTGGCGCGCGGCGCCCACGTGTACCGGATCCCCCGGGGATCGGAGGCCGTCGAGCACCTCTCGGTCGCCTATCCCCTCTCGCGCGCCGCCCTCGTGCGGGTCCGCCTCGTCCCCGACGGCGCCCCGGCGCGCGGCGCGGCCGCGGACGTCCGGATCACGGGCGGCACCGTCGCGTGCGAGCCGCCGGCCGCCGCCCAGAAGGCCGCGCTGCTGCCGCTCGCGATCATCGAGACGCAGCGGGACAGCGACGCGCAGGCGACCCATGTCACGCTCGACGCCGGCGCCGACGGCGCGCCGCTGCAGGCCATCCTCCTCGACGTCGCCACACCGGAGTTCAGCCGCCGGGTCGACGTGGCCTCAACCACCTACCGCGCGGTCTGGCCCTCCGTGGGAAGCGGCCGGATCCATCGAGTCCGTCCGCTCGGCGAATCCGGGCCGGCGCTCGCGTCGACGCGGGTCCCGTTGAGCCCCACCCGCAAGCGCTTTCTCCGCCTCACGATCCACGATGGCGACTCGGCGCCGCTCTCCCTCTCGGGCGCGCAGGGCGAGGTGCGGGCGCGCGAGATCGTGTTCCGCGCCGGCCAGCCGGGCCCGCACCGGCTCTACCTCGGCGACCCCCTCGGCCAGCGCCCCAGCTACGACCTGGCCGACGTGCTCGACAGCGTCGAGCGCGAGCATGCGCCCGCCGCGGCGCGGCTCGGCGCCGCGCAGGCCAACCCGAGCTTCGGCGCCGCCCGGCTCGCGCGCGATCTCCCGTTCACCGAGCGACACCGCGCGCCGATCGGGGCCGCGCTGGTCCTCGGGCTGCTGGCGCTCTCGGCGTGGGCCGCGCGGCTCCTGCGACAAGGAGCGCGACCGCCCGACAACGAGCCTGTGCCACCGCAGCAGGGAACAGCAGACAAAGAGCCCCGGCCATGATGTGATTGCATGTGCGATTGGCGGCCGGGGACAAGAGGGCTTTCCGGCGGTCGCGAGCCATTGTCGAGGTCGATGCACCATGAGAGGCCGGCGCTCTATCTACTTGGGTCTCTGTGCGGGCGTCGGGGCGGCGCTCTGGATTTCGGGCGGGTGCTTCGCTGTATCGCCCAGCCCGCAGGGGCCCGGCGCGGACGGCGGCGGGGGCGCGACCGGCGCCACGACGGCGGAGACCGGCGCCGGCGGGAGCCCCGCATCGACGAGCTCGGGGGACGATTTCGGCAAGGGCGGCGCCCCGGTCGACGAGGTCGACGAGCCCGACAGGGATGGTGACGGCTTCACCGTGGCGGACGGCGACTGCAACGACGACGACACGAACGTCAATCCGGGCGCCCTCGAGGTCGCGATCACGGAGCCAGACGACACCGGTGTCGTGCCCGAGCCGGCGGACGAAGACTGCGACGGCGAGATCGATAACGTGCTGCCGACGTGCGACAGGAACATCGCTCCCGCCGACTTCGACGCCATTCACGGGGCCCACGCCGTCGACCTCTGCGCCAAGGCGTCGCCCGGCGACAGGAAGTGGGGCGTGCTGAGCGCGGAGTACGTGCGCGGCGACGGCTCGCCCGCGGAGCCCACGCCCGCTGTGGGCGTGCTCGATTCCTTCGGCCCCAACGTGCACGCGCAGGGCGGGACCCGCATGCTTGTCCTGTCCACGGGTCGCGCCCGGATCGCCCACTGGCCAGGCGCGTGCAACTCGTCGAGCTGCACGAACTATGGTCTGGGAGCGGCGCCGCCCGGCTTCCCGCAGGACAACCCGGATTGCCCTCCTTCGTCGACCATCAACGACGACATCGGCCTCGAGCTCATCCTCCGCACGCCGACGAACGCGACCGGCTACGAGTTCGCGTTCAAGTTCTACACCTTCGAATACCCGGAGTTCGTCTGCAACCACTTCAACGACCAGTTCCTCGCGCTGGCGACGCCGGCCCCGCCCGGGTCGCTCAACGGCAATCTCTCGTTCGATAGCCTGGGCAAACCCGTCAGCGTCAACATCGGCTTCTTCGATGTCTGCGAGGGGTGCGAGCTCGGGCCGGACGAGCTCGCGGGCACCGGCTTCGGGCTGTGGGCCGACGCCGGCGCGACCCGCTGGCTGCGCACGCACGCCCCGGTCACCGGCGGCGAAGAGCTCAAGCTGCGGTTCATGATCTTCGACACCGGCGACGACGCGCTCGACTCGACCGCGCTCGTCGACGGCTTCAGGTGGGTCGCGAACGGCGGCACGGTCGCGGTCGGGACCACGCCGGTCGAGGATCCCCGGTAGCGCCCCGGGCCATCTCCCGCGCGCACGCACGGCCTGCAGCGCCCCGTGTAGCGCAACCGAGTTTTCACGGACGGGATTGTTGCGGTGGACGATACACTGCGGCCATGCTGCTCCCGTCGCTGGAGAACCTCGCCTGCTTCGAGGCTGCAGCGAGGACGCTGAACTTCCGGACCGCGGCGCGCGCCGTCGCGCTCAGCCCCGCGGCGTTCGGCCAGCGCATCCGGCAGATCGAGGAGCAGGTGGGCGCGCCGCTGTTCGAGCGGACCACCCGCCGGGTGCACCTGACGCCGGTCGGGCTCGCCTTGCTGCCGCGCGCCCGCCAGTGCCTGGCGCTCGCCGAGGACTGCCTCCGCAGCGTGATGAGCCACGCGCCCGCCCCGGTCGAGCTGACGCTCGGCACGCGCTTCGAGCTCGGGATGTCGTGGCTCGTCCCCCAGCTCGGCCCGCTGACGCGGCGGCGCCCGGAGATGATACTCCACCTCTACTTCGGCGCCTCCGAGGATCTGCTGAGGCGCCTGCACGACCGCAGCGTCGATTGCGTGGTCACGAGCGCCCGCTGGAGCGCGGCGACCCTCGCGGCGGAGACGCTGCACGAGGAGCGCTACGCGTTCGTGGCCGCGCCCAGGCTGCTGCGGCGCGAGGCGTTCTCCCGCCCGGAGCACGCGTCGCGGCACTGCCTGCTCGACATCGACGCGACGATGCCGCTGTTCCGGTACCTCGCGGACCAGATGGGCGGCGTGGGCCGCTTCGCGTTCGCGCGCCATCGCTGGGTGGGGCTCGGCGCCGCCATGAAGGCGCTTGTGCTCGCCGGCGAGGGCGTGGCCGTGCTGCCGCTCCACATGGTCGCCGCCGAGCTCCGCGGCGGCAAGCTGAAGCGGCTCCTCCCGTCGGCGGCGCTCGCGCGCGACCACTTCCGGCTCGTCTACCGGCGCGACGACCCGCGGAGCTCGCTCTACGCGAAGCTCGCCGAGTCGCTGCGCGCGGCGCCGATCCAGTGAGGCGCGCCGGGCCCGGCGCGGCGCGGCCTCGGGTAGACTCGCGGCGAAGGACCATGAGCGAGCTCCCCCACGGCGACGCGTGCTTCCGCAAGACGCCGATCACGGCGCAGGACATCAACGGCGGACCGGACCCGAGCCACCGTGTCCCCTTCGTCATCACGGCGCCCGGCCAGTATGCGCTGGCGGAGGACGTCGACTGGGTGGCGGCGGGCGAGGACGCGCGGGCGATCACGATCGCGAGCGACGATGTCACGCTGGACCTGTGCGGGAGGACGCTGCGGCAGCTCGACCCTCCGGCGCCCGTCCTCGCCCAGGGCCCGAGCGCGAGCCGGGGCGAGGTCGTCTCCGGGAACGTGGGCGTCTACGCCGAGGGGCGGCGGCGGCTCGTCATCAAGAACGGCAGCGTGCTCGGGATCCAGGGGGTGGGGATCGCCGTCAAGGCGTGCAGCCAGGTGGATCTGCTCGATCTGTCGGTCAGGCGGTGCGGCGGCGACGGGGTGTTCGACACGAGCTTCCTGCGCCGGAACGGCGGGATCTTCGTGATGGGCGCCCAGGACGCAGACAGCAACATCGCCTTTGCGTCCGACATCCGGATGCTCGACTGCGTGTGCTCGGAGAACGCGAGCCGGCTCGACCTCGTCGTGACGCTCGGCGCGCTCGTCCTGTTCTGCGACAACGTGGAGGTCAAGCGGTGCGTGTTCAACCACACGGCGAACACCAGCGCTCGGCCGAGCGGCGTGCAGTTCAACGTCGTCGGCGCCGACTTCGTCATTTGCCGGAACGTGCTCGTGGAGGACTGCGAGGCGCACGACAACACGTCCGGCGGAGAGCCGGCCGGCTTCTTCGCGTGGGGAGAGAACTACAAGTTCCTGCGCTGCCGGGCGAACCGGAACTTCACGCTCACCGGCAACCGGGCGTGCGGGTTCAACATCTCGACCACGAGCAACCTGGAGATGGTCGACTGCGAGGCGGACGGGAACTACAACGCGAACCCGGTCGCGTCGGCCGATGTCGTCCGGGATTTCTCCGCGCTCGGCTTCCGCATCGGCCGGGCGGTGTACCGCGGGCTGCTCGATGACTGCCGCGCGATGGGCAACCACAGCGTGGGCGCGAACGCGCCCGCCGCCGGCTTCGCGCTCCACTCGACCCGCCAGGTGGTGCTCCGGCGCTGCGTGGCAGTGGGCAACAGAAACGCGAGCGGAGCGGCCGAGAATGACGGGCTCGCGGCCGGGTTCATCGCGTCGGCGCCGCTCGCGGCCCCCGAGGGCGGCCTCGTGGGAGGGGAGGACAACGCGTTCGTCGACTGCATCGCCGACGGCAACACGGTCCACCGCACCCCCCTGTTCGTGCAGCCGCCGGCCCCGCCGGTCGACGCCGGTCCGTCGCGCGGCGACCCGCAGAAGGGGGCGGGGTTCCTGCTCGATCGCCAGAAGGATGCGCGGATCGTCGGGTGCCAGTCCGCGAACAACGATGGCAAAGGGATCTGGCTGCGGGCCTGCGCGCGCGCGCTGGTCGAGGGAAACACGCTGTCGAGGAACGCGCTCTACGGCATCCAGAACGAGGACCCCGCCGGGCTGAGCGCCTTCACGGGCAACCGGGCGCACCTGAACGGGTCCCGCCATCGCCACAACTACGTCGGTCTTCCCCCCGGGACACCGGTCCACAAATGGACGCTCGGCTCCCCTCCCCCCGAGGGCCCTTCGGGGCAGCTGGACAATCTCAGCATCCGGCTGCCCTGACGAGAGCGCGGGCGCCGGAGCAGCGCTCGCCCGGAGGCCCCTGAGCCGCGCGCCGCCGGGCTCTCCGCCTCGCTCCGGCGCGCGTCAGCGGTTCCCGTCCGGTGCCTGCTCGACGCGCGCCCGGATGGCCGCGACGGCGCGCGCCGAGCCGTCCAGGTTCTCCGCGTTGAGGAGGCTCTTCGGCAGCGGCAGCTTCGGCCGGAGGAAGATGTCGAGGGACAGGCGTGTTGTCCGGGCGTCGATCTTCTCCAGCCGCCAGGTGGCCTGCAAATCTTTCACGTTGCCGGAGACGAAGCGGGACGAGTAGGTCTCGACCCCGTCCGCGAGGACTGGCTTCTGGATCTCGATGCGCGCCCACATCGTGATGGCGCCCTGCAGCGCCGAGACTTCCATGTAGATATCCCATCCGCCCGCGGGCGTGCGCCCGAGCAGGCGGCACTTCTTGTAGTGCGGCATGAACTCCGGATAGCGCTCGAACGAGAGCACCGTTGCGCGCACGCGCTCCACCGGCGCCTTGACGACCGCCGTCGCTCTACCGCGCGAGAACCCGGTGCTGCCGATCGGGACCGCCACGCTCGCGATCCCTGCCGTGTCGGGCGCCGGCTGCGCGCGCTCGCTCCTCCCATCGTCCCCCGCGGCGGCCAGGAGCACATCGCCGCTATCGCGCTGCCCCAGCGGCAGGCGCAAATCCAGGTTGCTCCCCCGTTCACCGGCCCCGCACGCCGCCGTCGCGAGAGTGAGTCCTCCGGCGAGCGCGGTCCGTATCAGGGCGCGCTGGACGGCCTTGGTCGAGCGAATTCTCCCCATGCCCGCCGAGCTTGCCAGCAACGTGCCCGCCGCCGCCCCCCCCGACGCTGATACCGCTCCGCACATCCACGCTCAGGCCCCGCCCCACCCCACCACCCCGAACGGATCCCTCCCCACCCACCGAGCGCCAACCGCCCACCAAAATCAGCCCCCCCTCCCCCCCGCCGCCCCCAAAAAAATCCCGAACTCCCCCTCCCCCCCATCCCTCCGCCCCCTCTTCCCACCCCCTCTCAATCCATCCCCCCCAACCGTTGCCGGGGCTCACCCGCACAGGAGACGGGCCCAGATCGGCGTTTTCGGCGCGGAGGCGTACTCCTGTACGCCGAGCACCGAAAACGTCGAGATGGGCCCGTATCCGAAGCGGGTGAGCCCCTAAGACTCACCAGAGAGGTAGGAGATTAGGGTGGGGATCGGGGTGGCGGTGGGGCGGCCGAACTGCCAGTCGGCGGACTCGACCGCGACGCCACCGATGTCGAGATGGATGAACGGGAGCGTCCCCCCCTTGAGCCCCGAGGCGATGTCGAGGAACGCGAAGGGGAACTGATGCCCGCGCGGCGTGTTCACCGAGGCGAGGCGGTTCGACGAGACAACGTCCTCGGCGCTCGACCGGGGCGCGACGAACGCGTAGTCCTCGCGCCGCGGCCGCACGCGCTCCATCGGCTCGCCCCAGCGCTCCGCGAGGACGTCGAGCCGGTCGAGCTCGGCGCGCGCCGAGGAGTTGCAGATCGCGCCGGTGTAGGGCCCGTGGGCGCGGTAGACGTGCCCCGTCAGCGTCGCGACCGAGAACAAGATCGGGTCGGGGGCGCCGCTCATGGCGAGCTCCCGCGCGAGCGCGAGGAGGTCGGCCTGGATGAGGCGCCCCTCGGCGTCGGTGTTGCCGATCCGCACGCGCACGCCGGCGCGGCTGCGGATGATCTCGTCGCTGACGTAGGACTCCTCGCCGATGCTGTTGCGCACGAGCCCGAGCAGCCCGACGATGCGCACGCCCTCCAGGCCGAGCGCCGCGGCCGCGCGCACGAGCCCGGCGACCGCGCCGGCGCCGCCCTTGTCGCGGGACATCCCGGCCATGTGCCCGTCGGTCTTCAGGTCGACGCCGCCGGTGTCGTAGGTGACGCCCTTGCCCGCGAGCAGCACGGTGCGCCGGATCTCCCCGCGAGGCCGGTAGTCGAGCCGCACGACGCACGGCCGGTGCCGCTCGACCACCCGCGACGCCCGCGAGACCGCGCTGATGAGCGGGTAGTCGTCGACGTTGCGCTCGATCTTGACGAGCACGCCCGTCCTGGCGAACGCCGCCTCGCACAGCTCGGCGACGCGGCGGGGCGCCATCCGCTCCGGCTCGGTGCCGGTGATGTCGCGGCAGAGCGCGCGGCCGACCTCGATGGCCGCGATCTCTCGGGCGCGCGCCTCGGGCAGCCCGAGCACCGCGAGCGACTCGGCCGAGCGCGGGGCCATCTCCGCCTCCCGCGCCTCCAGCGGGGTCCACTGGCTCCCGAGCGCGGCGAGGGCGCCCACCTCGACCGCCCGCGCGAACCGCGGCGCGGCCGGCGCGCGCACGACGAGCAGCGGCCGGCTCGCCCCCGCGTCCACCGCCCGCGCGAAGCCGGCCGCCGCCGCCTCGGCGACGGAGCGGACGTCGTCGACGTCCTCCGAGAGCGCCCCTGTCGGCGCGAGCACCAGGCGCCCGCCGGGCACCCCGGGCGCCGGCAGGACGATCGGCGCACACTTGCCCTCCAGCGCGCCGTCGACGCGCGCGGCCGCCTCGACCACCGCGCCGAGGGCGGGCCCGAGCCCCCCCGCGTGCTTCGCGATCGGCGACGGCGCGACGAGGACGACAGCATCGCAGCCCGCGGTCGCCGCGGTCGACTCGACGAGGGCGTTGGCGAGCAGCCCCGCCAGGGAAGTGACATGGACCATGGCGGCGGATGATGTCACAGGGGTCAGCATTTTTGCAGCACCAGTCGCCGCCGGCAGAGAACCGACATCGTCCCCTCAAGGCAGCTTGCGGACGGGACCGGCCGCCACGCGCCCGCGCCGCGACCCTGACCCGCAGGGCGCGATCGCCCGCGCGCGTCCGCCCCGGCGGTCACGCGCGCAGCCGGCGGCGCCGAGCGCCGCGCGCCACGTGCGACGGCGACGGACCGCCCTCCCTCCTCGCGCGGGACGGGAGAGCGCTCGCGATGGAAGTAAGGAGAGCGGAAGGGAGAGGAGCGACGGAGAGGCGCGCTTCAGGAGAAGAGCACCACGCTGCGGATCGACTCGCCTGAGTGCATGAGGTCGAAGGAGCGATTGATGTCGTCGAGCGGCATCGTGTGGGTGATGAGCTCGTCGATCTTGATCTTGCCCTCCATGTACCAGTCGACGATCCGGGGAACGTCGGTGCGCCCCCTGGCGCCGCCGAACGCCGAGCCCTTCCAGACGCGCCCGGTGACGAGCTGGAAGGGGCGCGTGGAGATCTCCTCGCCGGCCCCGGCGACGCCGATGATGATGCTCGTTCCCCAGCCCTTGTGGCAGCACTCGAGCGCCTGGCGCATCACCTTGACGCTGCCGATGCATTCGAAGCTGAAATCGGCGCCACCCCGGGTCAGGTCGACGAGGTAAGGCACGAGGTCCCCCGCCACCTCGTTCGGGTTGACGAAGTGGGTCATGCCGTACTTCTCGGCCAGCTCGCGGCGCTTCGGGTTGATGTCGACGCCGACGATGAGGTCGGCGCCGGCCATCCGGGCGCCCTGGATCACGTTCAGCCCGATGCCGCCGAGGCCAAAGACCACCACGTTATCGCCGGGCCGCACCTGCGCGGTGTTGATGACGGCGCCGATGCCCGTCGTCACGCCGCAGCCGATGTAACAGACCTTGTCGAACGGCGCGTCCTCGCGGATCTTGGCGACGGCGATCTCGGGCAGGACGGTGAAGCTCGAGAAGGTCGACGTGCCCATGTAATGGTGAATCCGCTCGTTGCCGATCGAGAAGCGGCTCGTTCCGTCCGGCATGAGCCCTCGGCCCTGGGTCGCGCGGATGGCCTGGCAGAGGTTTGTTTTTCCGCTGGTGCAATAAGAGCACTGGCGGCACTCGGGCGTGTAGAGGGGGATCACGTGATCGCCTTTCTTGAGGCTCTTCACGGACGGGCCGACGTCGACGACGATGCCGGCGCCCTCGTGGCCGAGGATCGCGGGGAAGAGGCCTTCCGGATCCTTGCCCGAGAGGGTGTAAGCGTCGGTGTGACAGACGCCGGTGGCCTTGATCTCGATGAGGACCTCGCCTTCGCGAGGGCCCTCCACCTGGACGTCCTCGACCGTGAGCTTCTCGCCGGCCTTGTGGGCGACGGCTGCGCGCGCTTTCATGATCGGTGGTTCTCCTCCCGCAAGCGGGGCGTTCGGGGCCTGAGCGGCGCCCGAGCCCCTCCAATAGCCGGCCGGGGAAGCAGGTTTCAAGGGGGACCCGGCCGGCGCCGCGCCGCGCCGCCGCCCGGCCTGCTCGCATCGCGGCGCCCGCCGACGCGGCCCGCTCGCCCCCTCCCGCGACGAGGGCCCCGCCCGCGCGCCCGGCGGAGCGTGCTCCCACTCCCCCCCACAGGCGACGCGCTCCGCGCGTGGGTGGGGAAGACAACCTCTGTTGCGCGGGGGCATTGCCCGCCGTGCACGCGGCGTCACGAAAGGTGGCTCTCGGCCAGCTTGGCAGTGAATCGGATGGCGCTCGTGGACCGGCGCGCGTACCATCGCTCCGTTATCCTTATGCGCACCCCCCCTTGTCCACTCGGTCACCGCGCTCTCATCGCAGCAGCCGGGCTGGTCCTCGCCGCCTGCTCTGGTGCTCAATCGCCTGACGGCGTGGCGGCGGGCAAGGACGGCGGCGGGGGGAGCGTCTCCGCCGAGGGCGGCCATGGCGGACAGGGCGGCGGCCAGGGCGGCCAGGGCGACGTCATGGAGTGTGTCGACGAGTGCCCCGCGGAGAAGGGTGGAATCAAGATCGGCTGCGAGACCCGCTTCATGTTCGGAATGAACTATGCGTGGCACAACTTCGCCGGCGACTTCGGCGGCATCGCCGCGTGGGACAAGCGCGGCGTCGCGGCCGAGGCGGAGACGCACGCGAAGAACCTCGCTGGCATCCGCGCTCACGGGGCCAGCGTCGTGCGGTGGTGGATGCTGCCGGAGCTCCGGGGCGAGAGCGTCGTGTTCGACGCGGACGACAACCCCATCGGCCTCGGCGGGACGACGCGGAGCGACGTCGAGAAGGCGCTCGAGCTCGCCGAGCAGGCGGACGTCCACCTCATGTTCTGTCTCTTCTCCTTCGACAACTTCCACGCGACCCGCGTCGACGCCGACGTGAAGACCGTCGGCCTGGCCCCCCTCGTGATGGACGCCGAGAGGCGCGCGGCGCTCCTGGAGAACGTCGTCAAGCCGCTCGCCCAGGCGGTCGAGCAGAGCCCTTACCGCCACCGGATGGTCGCCTGGGACGTGATCAACGAGCCCGAGCTGGCCATGACCGGATCGAGCCCGTACGGCGACCCCGACTACGACCCGGATCCCCAGGTGGAGCCGATCGCGCACGAGCAGATGGAGACCTTCCTCCTCGACACGATCGGGGTGCTGCGCGCGGAGAGCAAAGCGCTCATCACGATCGGCTCGGCCTCGATGAAGTGGGCGCGCGCCTGGACGACCACCGACCTCGATTTTTACACATTTCACATGAACGACCGGGTCAACCGCTACTGGCCTTACAACCAGTCACCCGCGGACTACGGCATCACCGACAAGCCGGTTGTCATGGCCGATTTCCCCATCGCCGGCCTGGCCACCGCCACCTTGTCAGTACTCCTCGAGAGCTGGTACAGCCAGGGATACGCCGGCGCGATCGGCTGGGCCTACGGCGACGCGACCACGACCGAGCTCGAGACGATAAAGGCCTTCGCCGATTCGAAGGGCTGCGACGTGCAGTACTGAGCCGGATAAAAAAAAACAAGGCGCCGAGGAGCTCTTCTCCTCGGCGCCCTTGGAGCACCGTCGGCGCCGCAGCGCTGGACTACGAGGAAGGCAGCCAGTAGTCGACGAGCGACGCCCCCGTCACATCGTGGGCGACCCCGCTCGCGATCGCCCACTGCGCCAGCGCGCGCCCCAGCGCCGCCATCGTGGGAAAGCGCCCGTCGGGCGCCTTGGCCAGCCCCCGCTCGATGATTTCCCAGAGCCGCGGGTGCGGCTCGAGCACCTCCGGGCGCTGCGGATCGAGGCGCAGCACGTCGTGCACGATGGAGAGGCTCGCCGGCCCGCCGAACGGGCGCCGGCCGCTCACGAGCTCGTAGAGCACAACGCACACGCTCCACACGTCAGAGCGCGCGTCCGACTCCCGCCCGCCGCGAACCTGCTCGGGCGCCATGTAGGCAGGGCTCCCGACCAGCGCCTCCCTCGGCCCGTCGTCGAGCGCGCGGGTCGCCGTGAAGGCGATGCCGAAGTCGATCAGCTTGGGGACGATCCGGCGGCCGTCGCGCACGAGCACGATGTTCGCCGGCTTCACGTCCCGGTGCACGACCCCGGCGTCGTGCGCGGCGCTGAGCGCCCCGATCACCGGCAGGAGCAGCTGGACCCCGGAGATGGGCGCCATCGCGCCCGACTCGGCCAGCACCTGGGCCAGCGACCGGCCCTGGAGGAGCTCCATCACCACGAACGGCTCCCCCTCCGCCGTGAAGCTGAGATCGAACACCCGCACCGCAGCGCGGTGGGACACCCGCGCCGTCGCCTGGGCCTCCTTGAGCAGCCGCGAGGCAGCCTCCGGCACCGCGCAGTCACGACGGATGAGCTTCAGCGCGACATCGAGGTTCAGGGCGAGATTCCGAGCCTTCCACACGGCGCCCATGCTGCCCTCCCCGAGCATCTCCGTGAGGCGATAGCGCCCCGCCAGGACGTCGCCTGGGGCGTAGCGCCGCAGCGCGGCCGGCGCATCGGCCGCCGGAACCGACAGGGCGGCAGCGGGCGACATGCCGGCAAGCCCGGCCCGCAGCGTGACGGGCGAGACGCTCGCCGGGGCGGCCGAGGCGTCGCTCGCCGGGTCCAGCGGCACGGCATCCCCGCCAGGGCGCCATGCCGAGCCGGACGGCCGCGGCAGCCTGCCCGGCGTCCAGAGGTCGACAGGCTCGAACGGCGGGCGGTGCGCCGAAGGCCAGCGCGGAGATCGCGGCGAGCGGTACGCGCGCGGAGAAGAAGCTCTGCCCCCGCTCGGGGGACGGGATCGATTCGACGCGGGTTCCATCGATGCGCCATGTGGCGTCGTGGAGCTGTCAGTTCGTCGGGTGTCCATGATCTTGCCTTGCCCACGGGGACTGCAAGGAACAGGCCGACAGAAAACGCCGAAACTGCGCCTCATTCGCGCCCGCTCGGCGCCGCGGTGCGGGGCCGAGGCCTCACATCCAGCGCCCTTCGCCGTCAGTTCGCCTCAGACCCGCGGCGCGTCGCCGGCTTCAGCGGCCCGGGACAGCGCGCGACCGATCCGCCGGCGCAACGGTTGTAGCGCAACGCATTCCCTGCGCACGGCGCCTGGGGCGGCGAGCACATCGGCGTCGGGTGTCAGCCCCCTGCCCCTCCACGGGATCGCGAGCGTGCGGGCCAGGTCGTTGCCTGTCCCGAGCGGCACGAGGCCGAGCTGCGCGCGATCCTCGCACCCATCGCCGCCCATCGCGCCTCCCGCGCGCCTCGTACGGCTCAGCGGGGCGCGCCTGATACGACGCGCCCCTTGAACGCGATCGGCACCTCGAGCGCCGTGGCTGCTTCGACGAGCAGCGCGTGCTCGCTCTCGTGGATCACGCCGTCGGCGGCGATCAGCCGGACCGCCAGCTCGATCGCGGCCTCGCGCATCCGCACGTCGGGCAGGCGCGCGCGGAGGGCCAAGAAGCGATCGGGCCTGCCCTCCTCGCGCACCGAGCGCTCGATGATCGCGATGAGCGACTCGACGACATCCGCCCCGAGGCGGCCCGCGCTCATCGCCGCCGCGTGCGCCGTGAGCTCGGCGCGCTCAGCCTCGTTGATGGATCCGTCAGCGTACGCGGCGAGGAACATGATCTCGACCATCGCCTCGAGCTTGCTGATCTCGAGGTGAGGAAAGGAAAGCTGCGTCTCTTCCATCATGAGGTCCTCAGGCTAGCGTATCACGACCCCGCCGGACACGGCGCCCGCGCGCCCGCTCGCTCGACGCCGCCGAGGCGCTCGGATTTGCCCCGGAGTGAATCGCATGAAGGCGGGAAGGCAGGAAGATCATTGATCTTTTCTTCCCGCCTTCCCGCCTTCATGTTCGAATCCGGCCACCACCACCGCCGGTTGGTGCTCAACTCCTCCTCCAGATCAGCCCCTCCACCTCCACCTCGATCTCGGTCTTCCCCCCCCAACCTCGGTCTTCCCCCACCTCAACTCCCCGACCATGAGCTCCACCACCCCGACCGACCTCTTCCTCTCGCTGACCCCGCACAAGGTGATCGAGGCCGTCGAGGCCGCAGGCGTCCTCTGCAACCGCGTCTGCTATCCGCTGAACTCGTTCGAGAACCGCGTCTACGAGGTCGAGCTCGAGGACCGCACCCGCATCATCGCGAAGTTCTACCGACCAGGGCGCTGGACGCGTGAGCAGATCCTGGAAGAGCACCGGTTCCTCGCGGAGCTCGCGGACGCCGAGATCCCCGTGTGCCCGACGCGCCTCTTCCCCGACGGCGAGACGCTCCACCAGATCGACCACATCGAGTACTGCCTCTTCGAGCGCATGGGCGGCCGCGCCCCCGACGAGCTCGGAGACGAGCTGTTCGTGCGCCTCGGCAGGCTCGCCGCCCGCATCCACAACGTGGGCGCGCAGAGGACCGCCGAGCACCGCGTCCGGCTCTCCGCCGACACATACGCGCGCGAGGACCTCGGCTGGCTCGCCGAGCGCAAGGTCCTCCCCGCCACCGTCGCGCCCCGGTACCTCGCGGCCGCGCGCGCCGTCGCCGACGCGGCCGAGGAGCGCCTGCGCGGCGTCGACGTGCACCGCATCCACGGCGATCTGCACCCGGGCAACCTGCTCCTCCGCGACGGCGCGCTCCGCGTGCTCGACTTCGACGACATGGTCGTCGGCCCCGCCGTGCAGGACCTCTGGCTCGTCCTCCCCGGCCGCGACGCGACCGCTCGCCAGCAGCGCGAGCTCTTCATCGAGGGCTACGAGGAGCTCCGCCGCTTCGACCGCTCCACCCTCGGGCTGATCGAGCCGCTCCGGGGCCTCCGCATGATCCACTACGCCGCCTGGATCGCGCGGCGGTGGCACGACCCCATTTTCCCGAGGACTTTCCCGCACTTCGGCTCGGAAGCGTACTGGCGCGACGAGGCGAGCTCGCTCGAAGAAGTGCTCCAGTTGACCCGCTCCGAAGACGGCGGAGGCGCCGGTGGAGGCGCAGACGAGCCGCCGCCGAGCGGGGGCAAGTACTTCTGGGACCTGAACTGACCGGCGCGCCGCGCGGCGCGGACCGGCGCGCCTCCGAGCGCCCGCGCGCGCTCAGAGGCGCTGCAGCACCAGGATCAGCCGCCACGCCGCGGCGCGCTCGAACGGCACATCGACGTTGAAGTCGCCGAGCGTCGCGACCAGGGAGAGCTCCGGCACCCGCTCCGCGACGCGCCGCCAGCCCGCGAGGTCCGGGATGTGCCAGGTCGCCACCTGCCGGAACGACGAGAGCTCCCGCGGCGCACCGCCGTTGCGCCGGGCCGAGCACACGACCTCGAGGCTCACGGGCACCACGCGATCGGGCGTCGCCTTCTCGATGTGGATGCGGAACCGCGCGTCGATCGACTGTTCGCCGCGCAGCTCGGTCCACTCGGTCCGGTTCACGCCGGACGGCGTGAGATCGACCGGGTGCGTCGCCTCGATGACGTGGACGCCGCCCGGCAAGAGGAGCGAGGCCGCGAGGCGGAGGTGGCGCTCGAGCGCCGCCGGCGTGGCCAGCTGGTGGATCGCCGACAGCGGCACGAACGAGAGATCGACCGGCGCGACGTCGGGGCGCTCGTCGAGCTCCGCACGGCAGAAGCGGATGCCCGCCCCGGCGCCGCGGGCGCACGCGGCGCGCTCGGCATAGGCGATCATCGCCGCGGAGCCGTCCGCGCCGGCGCAGCCGAGGCCGAGCTCCGCGAACGCCTCCAGGTGCCGCGCAGGCCCGCAGGCCCACGAGAGCACGCGCTGCACCGGGCGGGCACCGAAGCGGCGCGCGCACGCGAGCAGGAAGTCGCGCTCCGCGGCGTAGTCGCGGTAGCTGAAGGCCGCATCGTAGAGCGCAGGCTCGCCCGGCGCGGGCGCCTCGCCCGGCGCGAGCGCCTCGCCGGGCGCGGGCGCCTCGCCGCGCGCGCCGGGCGAGGCGGCGCGCGCCCCCTCGATGGCCGGGGGCGCAGCCGTGGCGCGCACCGGGGCGACCCGCTTCGTGTAGACGATGAGATCGTCGCCCGGCGCGTAGAAGTCGGCGATGACCGCCGCCCGCGTGAACTGCACCGCGTCGTAGAAGCGCACCGCCGCGCCGTGCCCCTCCCGGCTGCCCGTCTCGACCCGCACGAGGCCGCCGCCCTCGCGCGCGATCTCGCCCTCCAGGGTCGAGACGAGCCCGCGCGCCACGCCCGACCGCGCGAAATCCGGCGAGGTCGCGATCCAGTACAGGTCGTACGTGGACTGCGTCATCGGCGTGCGGCCATAGCAGAGATACCCCGCCAGCCGCGGCGCCCCGCCGTCGCGCGGCGCGCCGTGGAAGCTCAGCACGAACCGGTAACCGTCCGACGAGGGCTGGGCCAGCGCCACGTCGACGAGCTCCAGCGCCACCGCGCGCTCGTCGTCGGTGAACGCAGGGAGCGACTCGAGCAGCTCCGCGATGAGCGGCCGGTCCTCGGGGCGGAGCCCGCGCTGCGTGCTCACGGCGCCTCGGGCGCGGCGGCGAAGGCGGCGCGGGCAGCGGGGAGCACGGCGGCGCGGCCGCGCGCCGGAGGGCGGCCCCGCGCGCGCAGCAGATCGCCCTGGCGCGCGCCGCGGGCGAGCGCGGCGCGGAGGATCGCCCAGATGACGTCGGCGTACGAGAGCCCGGCGCGCGCCGCCGCCCGCGCGAAGCCGGCGTCCGGCGAGAGGTCGCAGTTCGGGTTGACGTCGATGACGTAAGGCGTGCCGCGCTCGTCGAGCCGCACGTCGACGCGGCCGTAGTCGCGCAGCCCGAGCACCTCGAACGCGCGGCGACCGATGGCGACGACCCGGCGCAGGTCGAGCGGCCGCAGCACCGCCGCCGTGGAGGGTGTGCCGAGCGACGCGGCCGTCTCCGGGCGCCACTTCGACTCGTACGTGACGACATGCGGGTGCCCCTCGGGCAACCCCTGAAAGAGGATCTCGCCGGGCGGCAGCACGCGCGGCGCGGGCCATCCGAGCAGCGAGACCGAGAGCTCCCGCCCGTGCACGTAGCGCTGCACCACGACCGGCTGGCGGCACTGCGCGACGACCGCGGCGACCTTGTCGCGGAGCGCGGCGCGATCGTGGACGACCGAGCCCCGATCGATCCCGGTCGAGCCGTCCTCGCGCTCCGGCTTGACGATGACCGGAAACGCGACGTCCGGGATGCGATCCGGACCGTCGACCCGCACCGTCTCGGGCACGCGCACGCCGGCGCGCGCGAGGATCCAGTTCGCCTCGGCCTTGTGAAGGCAGCTCCGGAGCGCGACGTGGTCGCTGCCCGTGAAGCGGAGGTCGAGCCCCGCGAGCAGCCACGCGCACATGACCTCGCGGCGGCTGTCGCCGTCGAGCGCCTCGCACAGGTTGAAGATCACGTCGGGGCGATGATCGCCGATGGCCGCGAGCACCTCGCTCGGCCGGAGCACCGGCCGGTGCGCCACGCGCACGCCGGGGGCCGCGGCGAGGGCCGCGAGGACGCTCTCGGCGACGGCCGCGCTGCCGTCCACCCGGCCGAGCCGGAGCCGACCGCTCCCCACCCGCTGCGCGAGTGGCGGCTCGTCGACGGCTTCCTCCGGGTCTCTGTTGGACAGGAGCAGTATCCGGGGCTCAGGCACCGCGCGCCTCCGCGCCACAGCGCCGCACGCCCGCGCGGGGCGGAAGAGCGCGCGACGGCGGCGCCGAGCTCGGGGAGCGACCCGAGGCAGGACTGTCCGAGCCGGAATGTGGAGAGAGCGCCCCGTCGAAGGACATACGAACGCGACGGAATCCATGCATGCAAGTGGCGCCACTTCACCAGCTTGCCCGGCAATCGCAAGGGGAGATTTGCGCTCTCTGGACGGAATGAACGATGCAGCGCGCCATGGTTCAGAGGCGCCGCGACGCATTCAATCCGGCGCGATAGGCCCCCTGGCGAGCTCTTCTACGCGCGGGAGGCCCGAGACAACGGGCGTCTGGTGAGCCCGCCGCCAATCCAGGAGCCTCCGTGACGGATCCAGGAGCGCCGGTGACGAGAGGAGAGGGCTGGAGTGGAGGGAAGAGGGGAGCCCGGCAGAGCGCGAATGAGCGACCGCGGAGGTGAATCGCTGGAGCCGCCGGGGACGCCAGAAAGGGGCTTCCCTTCCCGGCGCCCTCGAGCCTGCGCGGCCTCAGGCGGCCTGGTGGGCAGCGCGCGGCCGACGATCGGCCGGGAAACAGGCATGGATCTCGTCCATCCCGAGCGTCTCCTTCTCGAGGAGCGCCTTGACGAGCGTGTCGATCTCGCCCTGCCGGGACTTCACGATCTCGACGGCGCGCGCGAGCTGGGCGTCCGTGAGCGCACGCGCCGTCTCGTCGACGCGGTCGAGCAGGGCCGGGCTCCGCGCGGGGTGCCCGTCACCGACACAGATGGGGCCGAGGTGGCTCATGCCGAGCTCCGCGACCATCTTCCAGGCGATCGTCGCGGCGCGCTGGATGTCGTCCGAGGCGCCGGCCGTCATCGTCCCGAGGATGACCATCTCGGCGGCGCGGCCGCCCATCAGCATGCAGATCTGATCCTCGAGGTACTCTTTCCGGTACATCAGCCGATCCTTCTCGGGCAGCGCCTGGGTCACGCCGAGCGCGCGGCCCCGCGGAAGGATCGACACCTTGTGCACCGGATCGCAGCTCGGCGCGAGCAGCCCGACCGCGACGTGCCCGGCCTCGTGCACGGCGGTCGCGTAGCGCTCGTCCTCGTCGACCAGCACCCCCTTGCGCTCGAGCCCCATGAGCACGCGGTCGCGCGCGCGGTCGATGTGCGTCGGGTCCACCGCGTCGGCGCCCTCGCGGGCCGCGAGGATGGCCGCCTCGTTCAGGAGGTTGGCCAGGTCGGCGCCCGAGAAGCCCGGCGTGCTGCGGGCGATGGTGCCGAGATCGACCTCCCCCTCGAGCGGGATCGGACCGGCGTGGACGTTGAGGATCTCCTCGCGGCCGCGCACGTCGGGCAGCGGCACGGTGACCTTGCGATCGAAGCGACCCGGCCGGAGCAGCGCGGGATCGAGCATGTCGACGCGGTTTGTCGACGCGATCACCACGATGCCGGTCGCGTGGTCGAACCCGTCCATCTCGACGAGCAGCTGGTTCAGCGTCTGGTCGTGCTCCGCGGAGGCGGAGTCGCCGTGTCCCTTGGCGCGCGCCCGCCCCACGGCGTCGATCTCGTCGATGAAGACGATGCACGGGGCGGCCTTGCGCGCCTCGGCGAAGAGCGCGCGGACGCGGGAGGCGCCGACGCCGACGAACATCTCCTGGAAGCTCGAGCCGGACGCCGAGAGGAACCGCACGTCCGCCTCGCACGCGACGGCGCGCGCCAGCAGCGTCTTGCCGGTCCCTGGCTCGCCCGTGAGCAGCACGCCGCGCGGCGGCCGGCCGCCGAGGCGCGCGAAGCGGTCGGGGCTCTTCAGGAACTCGACCGTCTCGGCGAGCTCCTGCTTGACCTCGTGCATCCCGGCGACGTCGGCGAACCGCACGGGCGACCGCGCGACCCCGGCCTTCGCGTCGGAGAAGACCTTCGGGCTGCGGCGCCGGCTCACCGTGAAGAGCGCGAACCCGACCGCGGCGAGGACGACCACCGGCAGCACGGCGGACGCGGCGCGCGACGGCTCCTCCCGGGAGACGAAGTCGACCGAGGCGCCGGCGCCCACGAACCGCGAGACGAGCTCCTGCCGGAGCGTCGGCTCGTCGACGACGGCGGTCACCATCACGCCGCCCGCCTGGCGCACGAAGAAGCGATCGCCGCTCACCTCGACCGCGGCCGCCTGCCCCGCCTGCGCGATCTGGAGCAGCTCGGTGTACGTGGCCGCGCGCTCCGTGGGCGCCGCGCGGAGCGCGAGCCCGAGAGTCACCGCGAGCACCACCCCCAAGATCCCGAGTACCCAAAGCCGACGACCCGCGGGCCCCAGCCGCCTACCCACGTGCAAGAACCAGGAATTCACTGCTGCGCCACCTCACTACCCCAGCATTGGGCCGGAGCGGATCTCAGGTGTAGCAAGGATAAGAACCTCAGGAAGTTCCTTCTGCGATCATTCTGAGCGGCCTGAGCACAGAATACTGCGAAAGGGTGGTGGTGCCGAAAAACGGAACGCGGAGAAGGGACATCGAGGTAACGAAACTCCCTTCACACCCCTGATGGGCAATTGCCGAGCTCGCTGACCCCGAATTGACGAGCTCGCCGGGGGCGCGCTCTCCGGGACGAGGGGGAGCCGGCAGGGCAGGAAGACGCGCTACGCGCCGGCGGCGCGCTGGGCGTCCGGGGCGAGGGGCAGCGAGAAGCGGAATGTCGTCGTGCCGCCGGGGCTGCTCTCGACGGAGATGCTGCCTCCGTGGGCCTCCACGAGGCCCTTCGTGATGTAGAGGCCGAGACCGACGCCGCGGACGCAGCGCGGATCGCCCTCGGCCGCCCGCCAGAAGCGCTTGAACAGGTGCGGCAGAGACGCTTCCTCGATGCCGCGTCCCCAGTTGGTCACGCAGACCTGCGCGCTGGCCTGGTGGACGCTGACGGAGACCACGATGTCGCGCTCCGGCAGGCCGTACTTGGCCGCGTTGGAGAGCAGGTTGGTGACGATCTGCTCGAGCCGCCCGGGGTCCGCCAGGACGGCGGGCACGTCGCCCTGCACCTCCAGATGCACGGCGTGGCCCGCGGTCGCCGCGGTCGACCTGTCGATGATCTCCCGGAGCTGCGCGCTGAGATCGACCGGAACCCGCTCCAGATCGAGCTGCCGCGCCTCGATGCGCGAGGCGTCGAGGAGGTCGTCGATCATGCGGCGCAGCCGCTCGACGGACGAGGCGATCCTCCCGAGCTGCTTCTGGCCGTCCGCGACGAGCTGCTCGCCGGACCGGACGCCCAAGAGCTGGCTCGCGGTCGCGATGACCTGGATGGGCTGGCGGAGGTCGTGAGCGATGACGCCTACCCACTCCTGGCGCTGCCGTTCCAGCTCCTTGAGCGCCGAGATGTCCTGAAAGACGGCGACGGCGCCCTGGAGCTCGCCGTCTTCCGAGCGCACCGGCGCGGCGTTGACCAGCACCGGGACGACGGCGCCGTCGGCGAGGCGGCGCATCTGCGCCTCGGCGCTCGTCACGACCTCGCCGCGGCTGAGGGCCCGGATCAGCGGGCGCTCGAGCCAGTCCATGGGCTCCCCCGAGGGGTACCGGAGCTCGAAGCTCATCGCATTGCCCCAGGGATCGACCTCGCCCGCGCCACAGGCCGCGTACTCGAGCGCCAGCCTGTTGCACGTGATGACCCGCCCCTCGGCGTCGACGAGGATCGCCGCCTCGGGCATCTGCTCGACGACCGCCTCGAGCCGCTTTCGCTCGTTCGCCTCGACCCGGTAGAGCCGCGCGGTCTCGATCGCGCCGCAGGTCCGGTCGGCGAGCAGCTCCGCGACGCGCTCGTCATCCTCGGTGAACGGCGGACGGCCGGGGCGCTTGCCCAGATAGAGGTTGCCCACGCTCCGGCCGTGAAAGCGGAGCGGCACGCCGAGAAACGCCTCGATCGGGTGGTGGTGCGGCGGTAGCCCGATGAACTCGGGGTGCGCGCGGACATCGGCGAGCCGGATCGACCGGCCGCCGCGGGCCACCGCGCCGAGGACGCCGATGGGGCGCGGGAGGGCGCCGATCCGCGCGATCTGCTCCGCGGTGACGCCGCTCGGGACCCAGGCATCGAACGGCCGCAGGCAGTCCTCTCCGATGCCGAGCGCCGCGTAGTCGGCGCCCGAGATCTCCTTCGCGTGCCGCGTGATGACCTCCAGCACGGAGCGCACCCCCGAATCGGAGCGCGGCAGCCTCGCCAGCGCCTCCGAGACCTCCGCGCTCGCGGCGCCGACGGCCTCGATCTGCGCGCGGATGCGCCGCTCCGCCTCGTGGGCGCTCGCGACCTCGGCCTCCATCGCCTTGCGGCGCGCGATGTCCCGGCAGATCGCGGAGAAGCCGGTGATACGCCCCGCGTCGCCCGCGATCGGCGACACCGTGATCTCGACGTCGAGGGTCCTCCCGTCCCTGGTCAGGCCTGCGGTCTCGAAGTGATCGAGGTGCTCGCCGCGGCGCAGGCGCGCCAGGTTCTCCTTGGCTTCCTCGACGCGCTCGGGCGGGTACAGGGCGAGCACCGCGCGCCCGATCGCCTCCCCGGCGCTGTAGCCGTACAGGCGCTCCGCGGCCGGGTTCCAGCTCTGGATGGTCCCGTCGAGGTCGGTGCCGATCACGGCGTCGTCCGAGGAGTGCGTGAGGGTCGCGAGGAAGGCGCGCGCCCCCTCGGCCCGGCGCCGCGCCTCGTCGAGCAGGTCCAGGCGCGCCGCGCTGACCCAGAGCAGGGCCCCGAGCAGGAGCGTCGTGATGGCCGAGGAGAGCGAGAACGACGCCGCGAGGGGGTAGGCCCCGAGATCGGCGCCGATCAGGAAGAGCCGGCCGATCACGAGCGGAACCAGGACGACGAAGGGCAGGAAGCGCCGCAACAGGACGCCTCCGGGCCCGCTGGCCGTCAGCGCGGCGAACGCCCCGCAATCCGGCCGCGCCATGAAGAGCCCGGCGCAGAGCGCGAGGAAGGCGACCGCGGCGTGGAGCGCCATGCCCGTGAACGGGAACAGCGGCGGCAGCCCGTAAGCGTAGCCGACGCCGAACACGTAACCGGTCAACGCGGTCAGCGCGAGCGCCGCGGCTGAGAGCGCGCCGCCGTCCGAGAGCCAGCAGGCCCGCCGCGTCTTCACGGGCAGCGAGAGGAGCGCCGAGCCGATCAGGACGCAGCAGAGCGCGGTGTTCGGCGGGGGCCTGCCGGGGAACTTGCTCGCGAGCTCCACGCGCGCCGGGAACAGCAGGCGGTCGAGGCCGAGATCCCGCCCGACGACGTACTGCGCGAGGACCGCGACGCCGTACGCGATGACGAGAGCGGCGCACCCCTGTCCGAGCCGGCGGAGCGGCGCCGGACGCTCCCGCGCGCCCAGCGCCCAGAGCGACCCCCCCGAGAGGACGAGGGCGATCGCGGTGTTGGGCACCAAGATCGGCAGGCCTTCCACGATGGAAATAAGGGGGGTCGCCTGGAGCCACCAGCCGAGCAGGGCCGCGCACCCGAGGGCGAACGAGCAGGCTGCCGCGATGGCAACACCGCGCGGCGCGCCGTTCGATAGCGCCGTCGCCCCGCCGTCTCTCATGGTGCCTCCCGGCCACACCATAGTACCGGGGGCATCGGCGCGGCGCGGTTCCCCAGGCGCAAAATGGGTCGGGCGCTCGCTGTCCGCTCAGGATGGAACCGCGCGCTCCAGGGTGTGCCGGCCTCCTGCGCCGGGCCGGACGGAGCAGGCGGCGAGGCTCAGATCTGCCGCCCGAGCTCGGGCGGCGACGCCCTCGATCGATCGACCGCGCGAGGGCGCGCGGAGGAGCTCAGCGCTTGGTCCCGAAGATCGCGGCGTCGGCGGAGAGCCTCCCCGGCCCGACGAGGAGGAGCACGAGGGAGATGGAGAAGTAGACCGCCGCCACCTCGTAGGAGGAGCTGCCCATCGCGAAGAACGGATCACCGCGCATCAGGTGCGTCGCGACCGCGACCGCCATCGTGGCGGCGATGCCCAGCGACGCGAGCGGCGTCAGGAGGCCGAGGATCCAGGCGAGGCCGCCGCCGACCTCGGCGATCGCGGCCAGCGCCTGCAGGAACCCCGGAACGGGCGCGGTGGGCCCCATCCAGCTGAACGGGGCCTGGATCTTCCCCCAGCCGTGAAAGATGAACGCGATGCCGGTGACAACGCGAAGCACGAGCAGCGCGACCGAGGCCGAGAACGGCACGTCGGTCACCCGCAGGAATCTCTTGAGCATCGGGGAACACTCCTCTCGGCTCGTTAGTAAGGAAAAACGCAGGGAACATCAAGCGCGCTCACCGGAACTCGACGCGCCGCGATCCGGGGCGTCACGCCCGGATCCCCGCTGGCCGGGCCGGGCGAGCCGGCGCGCCCGGTCCGCGCTTCAAGCGCCGGTGTGCTGTTCGCGCCCCCGCGCGGGGGCCGCGGCGCTCGAGCGCCCGTCGCCGAGGGCGTCGAGGCACCGCCGCTTGATCGCGGCGAACTCGCTCGATCCCACGATCGCGGCGCTCCTCGGCCGCTCGAACGGCACCGCGATCTGCGCGCCGACGCGGCACGGCCGGCGGGTCATGAGGGCGATGCGGTCGGACAGGAAGATCGCCTCGTCGATGTCGTGCGTGACGAACAGCACCGTCGTGCGCACGTGACGGATGACGTCGAGGAGCAGCGCCTGCATCGAGAGCCGGGTCTGGGCGTCGAGCGCGCTGAACGGCTCGTCCATCAGCACGACGCGCGGCTCCGCGATCAGGACGCGCGCGATCTCGACCCGCTGCTGCATGCCGCCGGAGAGCTGCGCCGGATAGGCGTCCTCGAACCCCGACAGCCCGACGAGCTCGAGCAGCCGCCGGGACGCGTCCCGGCGCTCGCGCTCCGGGACGCCGCGCATCTTGAGGCCGAAGCCGACGTTGTTCAGCACCGTCTTCCAGGGGAGCAGCGAGCACTGCTGAAAGACCATGCCGCGCTCCGGCCCGGGCGCCTCGACCCGCTCGCCGCCGACCGCGATGCTGCCGCGCTCCGGCGCCACATACCCGGCGACGGCGTTCAGGATCGTCGACTTGCCGCACCCGGAGGGGCCGAGCAGGCTCACGAGCTCGCCACACTCGACGGTCAGATCGAGATCCCGCACCGCCTCGACGCGGCGGGAGCCCGTCCCCAGCGCCACGGACAGGCCGCGGATCTCGACGGCACCCGCCGGGCTCTCCCGGCGCGGCGCGCGCGCGGCGGACGTCATCGGCCCTTCTCCTCCGGCCGGTGCCAGGGGGTGAGCCACGCGCCGATCCGCTGGACGAGCGCGCTGCTGAGCATGCCCATCAGGCCGATGAGCAGCATGCCGAGGACGATGTCCGGATAGCGCTGCAAGTTGTACGACTCCCAGGTGAAGTAGCCGATGCCGTACTGGCCCCCGATCATCTCGGCGGTCACGAGGCAGAACCAGGACGTGCCCATGCCGATGCTCATGCCCGTGAGGATGCTGGGCAGCGCGCCCGGCAAGATCACCTCGAGGAAGAGGCGGAAGGGGCGCGCACCGAGGCTGCGGGAGCTCGCGATGAGCCGCGGATCGAGGGCGCCCACGCCGTGGAGGGTCGCGAGCAGGATCGGGAACAGCGCCCCCAGGGTCGTGATGAAGATCATGCTCAGCTCGGCCGACGGGAACATCAGGATCGCGAGCGGGAGCCAGGCGACGCCGGGGATGGGGCGCAGGACCTCGAGCGGCGGGAGGAGCGTGTCCTCGGCGAGCCGCGACCTGCCGATGAGGAGCCCGAGCGCGACGCCCGTGACGCCCGCGACGGCGAAGCCCGCGAGGACGCGGAGCACGCTGCTCCAGAGGTGCCGCCAGAGCTTCGGCGAGCCGAAGAGCTCCCGGGCCGCGACGAGGACCTCCGTCGGCGCGGGCACGTTGACGAACGTGATGAGGCCGAGGTCCACGCGCGACGTCGACGCCCACTGCCAGAGGCCGATGCACGCGACCACGGACAGGGCGCGCAGACAGGCGCGGCCGAGGTCGCGCCGCGGGCGCCGCTCGCGGAGCGCGCCGCCCGGCGCCGGGGACGCGCGCCGCAGGACCGCGCTCTCCAGCGCGGGCGCGAAGGCGGCGCGGCCGCCGAGCTCGGGCCCGGCCGGCGCGCTGCGCTCGGAGAGCATCGTCATGGCGCCGCCGCCGTGAGCTTCGTGACGTCGCCCCGCAGGGTCGCGAAGTCGACGACCGCCGCCGCGTTCTCCGCGGCCCATCGCTCGGCGTCCTCCTTCGCCAGGAACGCCGAGAGGCCCCCGCCGGGGTCCCTCGCGTACCACGCGCGATCGGCCAGCAGCTTCACCCCGCTGAGGCGATCGTGCACGAAGACGACGCGGATCTCCTTGCCCTCGGCCGTGAGCTGCTTCAGCGCGGCGAGCGCGGAGCCCGGGCTCCCGTACGCGCGCACCTTCGGCTCGCCCCCGACCCAGATCTGCGCGGCCAGCGCCGGCTCGGCGATCGGCCCGCCGGACAGGGCGTCGCTCCCGGACAGCGGGAGCTTGGCGTGGCTCGCGAGCCGCGCCTCGTAGTCGAGCCCGAGCTCCTGGGCCGCGCGCCGGATGTACCGGTCGTCCACGAACGCGCCCACGTCGAGGGTCGTGTCCGTGCGCTTGAGCAGCGTGAGCGTGTCCACGGCCACCTGGAGCGCGCGGCGGACCTCGGGCTTGATCGTGAAGTCCCGCGTCTGGATGCCGAGCGGCCCGTGGAACATGTAGGCGACCTCGGCGTCCACGCCGGTCACCTTCTCGATGAGCTCGCTGTATTTCTCGGGCTCCTCCGCGAACAGGCGGTCCGCCTCCAGCGCCGCCTTGAGGAAGGCCACGACGATCTCCGGGTGCTCCTCCGCGTACGCCGCGCGCACAAGGACGCCGTGCGCCGTCGGCACCTTGACGCTGGAGCCGTCGTAGATCTTCCGGGCGAAGCCGCGGAAGGGGAACAGCTCCGCGAACGGGACGAAATCGGCGTGCGCGTCGATCTTCTTCGCCTTCAGCGAGGAGCCGCCGACCTCCGGGGACTGCGACACGAGCGTCACGTCCTTCTCCGGATCCCAGCCGAGATCGCGGATCGCCCGGAGCAGCATGCCGTGGGCGGACGAGCCGAACGGGACGGAGATCTGCTTTCCCTTGAGGTCCTTCAGGCCCTGGGCCGGGGCGTCGCTCGGCACGACGATGCCGTTGCCGCTCCCCAGCGCGCTGCCGGAGAGCGTGGCGATGTAGAGGCTGCGGCTCCCCTGCTTCTTGTGGGCGACGCCGTTCAGCACGCCGGGGAAGTCGGCCATCCCGCCGATGTCGAGCTTCCCGGCCACCATCTCGGTCGTGAGCGGCGGCCCCGAGGTGAAGTCCTTCCACTCGATCTCGTAGGAGACGTCCCTGTACTTGCCGTCCTTCGGCAGGTGCTTCTCGAGCAGCTTGAGCTCCCGGATCAGGAGCCCGCCGGTGGCGCAGTTGATGGTCGTGTCCTGCGTCCCGATCGCGATGCGGATCGTCCGCTTCGCGTCCGGGGTGCACGACAGGCCGACGAGGATCGCCGCGAGGAGCAAGAGCACGCGCGCTGCCTGGATCATCGACTCAATCCCTCGCGAAGGTTCCATGTCGTCCGGCCCCGGCCCGGATGGCCTCGAGGGCGCGGGCCGTCGCCTTCCGCACCTCGGCGTCGGTGTCGCCCAGCAGCCGCTGGAGCGGCGCCTCGGCGGCCGCCGCCGCGAGCTCGCCGAGCGCCTGCGCGGCGGCCTTGCGCAGATCCGGGAGGTCGCTCCCGAGCAGCGCGACGAGCTCCGGCGTGGCCGAGGCGGCCCGGAGCCGCCCGAGCGCGAGCGCCGCCTCCTTCCGGACCTGCCAGGCGCCGTCCTCGAGCGCGCTCCGGAGGTGCGGCGCGGCGAGCCCGTGCGCCGAGCGGCCGAGCACGATCGCGGCCTCGACGCGGACCCGCCAGTCGGGATCGGAGAGCAGCCCGACGAAGTCCTGGACCTGCGCCGCCGCGCCGAGCGACTCGAGCGCGCCGATCGCGACCTGCCGCACCCGCGCGTCGGGGTCGCGCAGGCTGCCGCGGAGGGCAGCCGCCGTCTCGGGCCGCCGCAGGTACGCCAGGGCGACGACCGCCTCGCGCCGCACCTCGGGCGCAGGGTCGAGCAGCGCGCCCTCGAGGTGCTCCAGCGCCCGCGGATCGCGGAGCTCGCGGAGCGCCACGATCACCGACATCCGCACGAACGGGTCATCATGACGCATTGCATCAATCAGGTCCATGGCGGCGTCCGTCGCGCGGAGCTCGCGGAGCGCCGTGGCGGCCGCCTCGCGCACGTGGGTCTCCTCGTCGTCGAGCGCCTGGAGAATGGCGGGCACCGCGCGGGGGTCGCCGAGGTCCTCGAGGTGCCCCAGCGCAAGCGCCCGCACCGTCGGGTCCCCGTCGCGGACGGCCTCGATGAGCGGGTGGAGGATCTCCGGATCCGAGAGGTCCTCGATCTGCGTCAGCGCGAGCTGGCGCGCGCCAGGGTCTGGATCCCTGAGGACGCTCACGAGCTCCTGTGCGAGCGAAGGCTGTGTCATATCGTCTCTCCGCCTCCAGGACGCTACCGGATGAGAAAGGGGATCTTCACGGTGATGGCCTCTTTGGGGCAATCGATCTCGCACGCGAGGCAATACCAGCACTCGTCGTAGGCCATGTGTGCCTTCTTCGTCTCTGGATCGATGGCGAGGCAGTCGACCGGACACGATTCGATGCAGATGCGGCAGCCCTTGATGCAGGACGCCTCGTCGATCACGACCGGCAGATCGAGCCGGACGGCGGCCTCGGCGTGCCCCACGGTCCTGGCGCGCTGCGCCTTGACGGATTCGCGGTTGAGAAGGTGAGCCATCGATTGAACCTCGTTGCTCGTCAGAGCGGTGCGCGCTGCTCTTCGGCCGGGATGCGCAGCTGGCGGTAAGTCTTGAGCTCGCCGTCGTCGATCGGGAAGAGATAGGGATCGACGGGCCTCTTGAAGGCGACCATCTCGCCGTCATCGCCCTTCTTCAGGTTGACGTGGACGAACCAGCTGCGGTCGTCCATCTCGGGGAAATCGAGCCGGTGATGGTAGAGGCCCCAGCGGCTCTCGGTCCGGTACAGCGACGCGCGCGCGGCCATCTCCGCGCAGTCGCGGATGAAGTGGCACTCCATCACCCGCATGAGCTCGTGGGGGCTCGTCGCCGTGACCTCCTCGAGCTCGTCCTTCGCCCGCAGGAAGTACTCGAGCCCGAGCGTCATCCGGTTCCCCGTCTTCGGCGGCTGCAGGTAGTCGTTCACGAGGCGCCGCACCTTGTATTCGTACTGGTGAGGCGCCACCCCGCTCCTGCGCGAGAGCGGGGCGAGGATGCGCTCGCGCTCGGCGTCGACCGCGGCGGGGAGCGGCTCGACCGCGGGCGCGCGATCGAGGTAGTCGAGGGCGCTCTGGGCGCAGATCTTCCCGTAGGTGAGCGCGCCGAGGAGGTAGTTGTGCGGCACGCACGCCATGTCGCCGGCGGCGTAGAGCCCGGCCACGGTGGTCTCGCCCTTCTCGTTCACCCAGACCCCCGACGCGCTGTGGCCGCTGCACAGGCCGATCTCGGAGATGTGCATCTCGACGAGATCGCTCCCGTAGCTGTGCCCCCTCCCCTCGTGGAAGCGACCGCGGCTCGGCCGCTCCGTCTGGTGGAGCACCCGCTCGACCTCGGTGATCGTCTCCGGGGCGAGGTGGGTCAGCTTGAGGTACACAGGGCCGTTCGCGGAGTGGAGCTCCCGGTAGAACTCGAGCATCATCTGCCCGCTCCAGTAATCGCTCTCGATGAAGCGGTGCCCCCGCGCGTTCACCGTGTGTCCGCCGAGGGGCCCGGTCACGTAGGCGCACGCCGGACCGTTGTAGTCCTTGATGAGCGGGTTGATCTGGAAGCACTCGATGCCCGAGAGCTCGGCGCCCGCGTGGTAGGCCATCGAGTAGCCGTCTCCGGCGTTCGAGGGGTTCTCGTACGTCCCGTGGAGATAGCCCGACGACGGCAGCCCGAGCCGCCCGGAGGCGCCGCAGCAGAGGATGACCGCCCTGGCCTTGATGACCTCGATGTGGCCCTCGCGGGTGTCAAAGCCCATCACGCCGGCGACCTGCCCGTCGGCCACGAGGATCCGTGTGGCCATGACGCGGTTGATGACCCGCACCCCGGCGCGCTTCACCATGCGCGTAAGGATCTTCTTGAGATCGTAGCCCTCGGGCATCGGGAGGACGTAGCTCCCGTTGTGGTGGACCTTCTTGACGTCGAAATCGCCCGAGCGCGTCTTCTGGAACTTGACCCCCCACGAGTCGAGCTCCTGGATCATCGCGAAGCTGTTCCGAGCATATTCATAGATGGCGCGCTGGTTCACGATGCCATCGTTGGCCACCGTGATCTCCTTCACGTACTGCTCGGGCGTCGCATGTCCGGGGATGATCGCGTTGTTCAGCCCGTCCATGCCGATCGCGATCGCGCCGCTCCGCTTGATATGCGCCTTCTCGAGGAGCACCACCCGCCCCCGCGGCAACCGCTGCTGCGCCTCCACCGCTGCAGTGGAGCCTGCGCTGCCGCCGCCCACGACGACGACGTCCGCCTCTGTCACGCGAATATCCATTGCGAATCCTCGAGGTTTCAAGCGCGCACACGACGACCCCGCCGCCGATCAGCCCGGCAGCCAGGGGTCGGACGCGCCGCGTCTTCCATCACGGACGCAGCATCCGTTTTAACAGACGGAGCCTCCCTGGGCAATCGCTTTGTGGCCCTCGCCCGACAGCGGCGGCCGGTGGCCCGCGTGAGGGCGCCTTGCAAGCGAAAACTCAGGGGCGATCGTGGACGGCGCCGCGACCGGGGAGCCGCTGCGCGCAGGCGGGCTCACCGCCCGTGCGGATCTCCGACCCGCCCAGAAAGATTCGCCTTTCCACCATGGTTGTCTCCCCGAAGACGCGGGCGGGACGCTACCATGCGGGTCAACCCGTAGTCGTCCCATGGATCGGGGGAACCGCGCGCGGTCCTTCTTCTCATCGGTCACCCCGATCCACCGCGCCCGGCGCCTCCCAGCCGCGGCGCCCGCGCGCCGCTTCGCTGCATGGCCAAGCACCCGTCCCAGCTCGCCGACCTAGAGATCCAGCGCCGCCTGGGCGCTGGCGGCATGGCGGAGGTCTTCCTCGCCAAGAAGCGCGGCGCCGAGGGGACGTACAAGCTCCTCGTCGTCAAGCGGATCCTCCCCGCGCACGGGGCCTCGCGGCGCTTCCGCGCGATGTTCGTCGAGGAGGCGCACCTCGCGACGCGCCTGAACCACCCGAACATCGTCCAGGTCTACGAGTTCTCCGACCACGGCGAGGACGGGCTGCTCCTCTCGATGGAGTACGTCGAGGGCTACGACCTCGGCAAGCTGATGCGCGCCGCCCAGCAGAAGGAGTCGCGGATCCCGCCGCTCGTGTCGGCGTTCGTCGTCTCCGAGGCGGCCAAGGGGCTGCACTACGCCCACGAGCGCAGGGACGAGGGCGGCATGCCGCTCGCCATCGTCCACCGCGACGTCTCGCCGCAGAACATCCTGCTGTCGTTCGAGGGCGTCGTGAAGATCGCCGACTTCGGCATCGCCAGCGCCAACCTCTTCCGCGAGGAGCCCGGCGTGCTGAAGGGCAAGTTCGGGTACATGTCGCCCGAGCAGGCGCGCGGCGAGCGCGTCGACCGGCGGAGCGACATCTACGCCCTCGGCGTCGTGCTCTACGAGCTGCTCGCCATGCGCTCGCCCTACGGCAAGCTCGACGACGAGGCGCTGCTCCAGGCCGTCAAGGAGGGCCTCTTCGAGCCCCCGTCGACGCACGCGCGCGACATCCCGGCGGAGCTCGAGGCGATCGTGATGCGCGCCATGGCGCAGGCGCCCGAGGACCGCTTCCAGACCGCGCGCGACCTGGCCGGGGCGATCGCGCGCGTCCTGCTCGCGAAGCAGGAGCTCGTCGACAACGCGTCGGTCGAGCAGACCGTGGCCCACCTGCTCGGCCGCGACCGCGAGCAGGAGGCGCGCGAGAACGCCGCCGGCGGCGCGGAGGGGCCGGCCGAGGGCGACGGCTCCGTGGCGCAGCCGCAGACGCTCGCGGCGGTGCCGGCCGCGCGCACGGGCGGCGAGCACGAGAACACCGGCGCGCCGCGCGTCGTGCGCGAGGTGCGCCACGTGGCCGTGGTGACGATGCGCATCGAGGGCGTGGACGAGCTGCTCGGGGCGCAGGGGCGGCTCGCCGGCCGGCGCAGCGGGCGCTCGATCCGCACGACCCTCGACGCGATCGCCTTCAAGCACGGGGCGATCTGGTCCTGGGAGTCGCACGCGAGCGCGCGCGCGGTCGTGGGGCTGCTCGCGAACCCCTCACGCGCCGCCGCCGACGCCGCGTCGCTGGCGGTCGACGTGCACGAGGCGCTCGCGGGCGCGTCGGAGGACCTGCCCGTCGAGCTCCGCGCCGCCATCGGCATCGTCCGCGGCATCGCGTACGGCGAGCGCGACGAGCAGGGGCACCTCATCAACCACGCGCTCAAGGAGCCCGCGAACTTCCTCGCCGAGCGCCTCGGCAGCCGCACCCCGTTCGGCAAGACCTGGGTCGCGGGCGGCGTCTACCGCCTCGTCCGGCGCGACTTCCGCTGGGGCGACGCGCCGTCGCTCGATCTCAACGACGCCGGCGGCTACCAGGTCCCGCACCAGATGCGGCTCTACGCGCTGCAGCGCCCGCTCACCCGCGAGGAGCGGATGGCCGAGATCGCGCTCTCGCCGAACGACCTCGTGGGGCGCGACGCCGAGCGGGCCGACCTGCACGCCGCCTACCACCGCGCGGTCTCGCCGCCCGTGAAGGGGCTCGCCGAGCCGCCGTCGCCGCGCTACGGCGAGAGCGAGCCGCCGCCGCCGCCGAGCCGGCAGAGCAAGCCGCCGCCGCCGAGCCGGCAGAGCAAGCCGCCGAGCCCGCTGGGCGGCACGCTCCGGGGCCAGTCGGTGGCGCGCGTCCTCGTCGGCGAGATGGGCATCGGCAAGAGCGCGCTCATCTCGACGTTCCTCTCGGAGCTCCCCGGCGAGGCGCGCGTGCTCCACGTCGAGTGCTCGCCGGTGAAGAGCGAGCTGCCGCTCGCCACGGTCTGCGACGTGCTCCGCGACGTCACCGGGATGGGGCTCGACCACTCGATCGACGACGCCGCCCACGTGATCCGCGCCCTGCTCGGGCCCATCGCCCGCTCGCCGCTCGGGGCGCGCATCGTCACGCGCCTCGCCGAGCTCGTCACGGGCAAGCAGCTCGACCACCCCGAGGAGGACGCCACCGCCTACGGCCGCGACGTGGTGGTGCGCGGCGTGAAGTACCTGCTCGGCTCGCTGGCGCGCCACCAGCCGCTCGTCGTCGTCATCGACGGCCTCCAGTGGGCCGATCGCCCGAGCCTGGAGCTCATCTCGGAGCTCCTGAAGCAGCGCTCGGAGCGGCTCCCGATCCTCGTGCTGCTCCTCACCCGCCCCGAGGAGCGCGTGACCCCGTTCATCGAGGGGCTCGTGCGGATCGAGCTCCGCGGCCTCGGCGCCGAGGAGCAGATGCGCCTCGTGGAGGCGCGGCTCGGCGTGCGCGAGGGCGTGGCGGCCGTCTGCGGCGAGCTCGTGCCGCGCGTCGCCGGCAACCCGTTCTTCCTGCTCGAGATGGTCGACGCGCTCCTCGAGCGGGGCACGCTCGAGATCGTCGAGCACCCGGACGGGCGGCACGAGCTCGTCCGCCACGACCGGACCGGGGACCGCGGCGAGCCGCTCCCCTCGACCCTGGAGCAGCTCATCGGCGATCGCCTGCGCGAGCTGCCGCCCGCGGAGCACGACGTCGTGAACTGGCTGGCGGTCGCGGGGGGCCCGCTGCTCAAGGACGACATCATGAACCTGACGCGGCTCGCCGACGACGAGGCCGTGACGCGCCTCTGCGCCCGCGGCCTGTGCGATCGTCGCGCCGGGGCGGTGGACTTCCGGCACCCGCTCGCGCGCGACGTCGCCTACCTCGCGCTCGACGGCGCGAGCCGCGTGCGCATGCACCGGCGGCTCGGCGAGCACCTCTCGACGACGCCGCTCGCGCAGGGGCTCTCGGCCGCGATCGTGGCGCAGCACCTCGCGCGCGGCGAGGCGCCCGGGCCGGCGGCCGAGCTCTACCTCGACGCGGCGCGGGCCGCGCGCGCCGGACACCAGGCGCAGCTGTCGCGCCGGTACTACGAGCGCGCGCTGGCGCTCCTGCCGACCGGCGACACCCGCGTGATGATCGCGCACGAGGCGCTGGAGGCGATCTTCCGCCACCTCGGCCGCCGCCGCGAGCGGAGGAAGCACCTCGCGGCGCTGCGCCAGCTCGCGAAGGAGAGCGGCCAGGCGCGCTGGGCGGCGCTCGCGCTCGTGCGCACCGCGCGGCTCGACCTCGACGACGGCCACCTCGCCCGCGGCCTGCCGGCGGCGCAGCGGGCCGCCGAGATCGCGCGCATCGCGCGCCGCCCCGCGCTCGAGGTCGAGGCGCTCACGATCCTGTCCGAGGTGCTGCGCGAGCTCGGCGACGTCCAGGGCGCGATCAGCGCGGCCGACCGGGCCCTCCGGGTGACGCAGATGGGCGGGCTGACGCCGCGGGCGCGCGCGGAGGTGCTGCGCACGAAGGGGGTGCTGCTGCGCCGGGTCGGCCGCGTGCAGGAGGCGGTCGAGGCCTACGCCGAGGCGATCGCGGTGTTCCGCGCCGTGGGGGCGCGCCGCAGCGAGGCCCGCGCGAAGAACTCGCTCGCGGTGGCGATGTTCGTGCTCGAGCGCTTCGAGGACGCGATCGCGGTCGGGCTCTCGTCGATCTCCATCGATCTCGCGATCGGGGGTCGGTTCCAGATCGCGAAGACGCTGAGCAACATCGGCCACGCGTACGCCAAGCTGGGGGACATCTCGCGCAGCCTCGCTTACATGAAGCGGGCGCGAGAGGCGCACGAGCGCTATGACGATCAGGACGCGCGGGCCGACACGCTCCTCTGCTCGGCGGGGATCCTCCTCGAAGCGGGCGACCTCGACGCCGCGCACACCCTCTGCGCCGATGCGGGCGCGCTCATCGCGGTGACCGGCAGCGTCTACGACATGATCCACGAGCGCAACGTGCGCGGCCTCCTCGCGAAGGTGCAGGGCGACGTCCAGGGCGCGATCGCGAACGCCTCGGAGGCGCGGCAGCTCGCCGAGTCGCAGGGGCTGATGAGCTACCACGCGTACGCGACGGCCATCGAGGCGGGGGCGCGGGTGGACGCGGGCGAGGTGCACTCGGGGGTGCTGCTCGCCCGGACGGCGCTCGGCGCGGTCGAGGCGGGCAGCTCGGAGTACGGCATCGAGGTGCGCGACCTCTGCTGCGAGGCGCTGCAGAAGGGCGCGCCGGCGAGCGCCGGGGACGCGTACCACCGCGCCGGGATGCACGTGCGGCAGGTGGCGAGCTACATCCGCGACGCGCGGCTCCGGGCGCTGTTCCTGGAGCGCACGGTGGTGCGGCGCATCCTCGCCGCGGAGGCCGAGGGTCCGGCGGCGGGGCTGGACCCGCTCCGCCGCGGGGAGATGGCATGAGCGGTACCGGCGGAAGGACAGGGACGAAGCCGCGGCGCAAGGTCGCGGTGATCCTCTCGGGCGGCGGCGCCCGGGGCGCGTACGAGGTCGGGGTGATGTCGTACGTGCTCGACGCGTTCGCCCGGCTCCGCGGGGCGCCGCCGCGCATCGACATCCTGTGCGGGACGTCGGTCGGGGCGGTGAACGCGTGCTACCTCGCGGCGCACCTCGACGATCCGACGCTGGGCGTGCGGCGGCTCGTCAACCTGTGGACGCAGCTCAAGCTCGAGACGGTGCTCGGCTTCGGGGTCCGGCAGGCGATCTCCTTGCCGAAGCTCATGTTCGGCGGCGGCTCGGAGGGCGTGGGCCTGTTCGACGTCTCGCCGATGCAGCGGCTCGTCGAGCGCGAGATCCCGTGGCGCGCGATCGCGCGCACGCTGCGCCACGGCCACCTCTCGGCGGTCAGCGTGTCGGCGACCGAGATCGGGACGGGCCGCACGGTCATCTTCATGCAGACGGGCCCGGACGGCGCGCTGCCGACGACGGCGCCGCCGCGGACGATCATCCGCGGCGCGCTGATCGGCCCGCCGCACGCGCTCGCGTCGGCGGCGATCCCGATCCTGTTCCCGCCGGTGCGCATCGGCCGGGATCTCTACATGGACGGGGGCGTGCGGCAGAACACGCCGATCGCGCCGGCGCTCCGGCTGGGGGCGACGCACGTGCTGGCGATCGGCCTGTCGCGGGAGGTGCGGAGCATCGACGCGGGGGACAGCGGCAAGCCGCCGGGGATGGCGCTGGTGCTCGGCAAGGTGCTGAACGCGTTCCTGCTCGACCACATCCAGACCGATTTCGAGGTGCTGACGCGGGTGAACCACATGATCGAGGACGGCGAGCAGGCGTTCGGCCCTGATTTCCTGCACTCGATCAACGCGGCGGCGGCGCAGCGCGGGGCGCTGCCGTACCGGCGGGTGGAGACCCTCGTCGTGCGGCCGAGCGTGGATCTCGGCCGCCTCGCGGCGGAGCACGTGAGGGCGGGCAAGGTGCAGGGCGGTCCGGCGATGATGCGGCGGCTGCTCTCGCTGGTGGACGTGGGGGCGGCGAACGACGCGGATCTCGCGAGCTATCTCCTGTTCGACGGCTCGTTCACGCGGAAGCTGATCGAGCTCGGGCGGGCGGACGCCGAGGCGAGGCGGCACGACGTGGCGGATTTCTTCGGGAGCGCGGCGGAGGAGGCGGAGCCGAGGCTCTCGGACAGCGCGGAGTGGTCGATCCCGCCGCCGGTGGGCCCGGGCGGAGCCTAGATAGGCTCGTGCCTGGATAGGCTCGTCACCGGCTGCGCGGGAGGCCGTGCCGAGCTGCCCGGCCCTCGGAGGCCGTGTTCGTGGCGCGGCGGGGGCCCGCCGAGCTCGCCTGGGCCATTGCTTCGCCGGTAGGCCGGAGGAGCCATGGCCATCGGGCTCAGACCTCGGCCCGCGCCGCGCCGCGCCGCGCCACGAACACGGTCTCCGACGGCCTACCCTCTTTGCAGGACGCGTGACCGGGGTGAAGTAAAGCGTCCATCGTGGGTGCTCCTCGATCCACTCCACACCTCGCCGGTGGTGTGTGTGGACAGGCCATCAAGGACGAGTTGACCGCAGCCGGTCGCGCTCTCGTGATCGGCGCGGAGCACATCGCCGCACGCTTCGCGGGGCTCGTCGTCTTGATAGGAAATAGATTTTATTTACCCAGCAATCGAGCGCACATGATACAGTATGAACGTATCGATCAACGCGGCCAGTGGGCTTGTCGCCACTCGAAGAGAGAGTGAGTCCTCCACATGCGTTGCAGTACGCATTCCGTCTTCATCGCGGGCTCGGCGGAGCGTGTCTTCGGGGTGGTCTCCGATCCGGCGCAGATTCCCCGCTGGGCGGTTCATTTCTGCTCGAGCGTGCGCGCCGACGGGGACGCGCTCTGGGCCACGACCCCGCGCGGCGAGGTGCGCTTCGCCATGCGCGCCGACCGCGCCCTGGGCGTCGTGGATTTCGGCCACCTTGGAGCCGACGGTGCGTGGCGCTATTCACCGACCCGGGTGATGCCGGTCGAGGGCGGGGTCGTCTTTCTTTACACCTTCTTCCGGCGGCCGGGGATCTCGGACGAGCGCTTCGAGGCGATGAAGCGCGAGATGGAGGAGGAGCTCGCCCTGCTGAAGCGGCTCGTGGAGGGCCCAGCCGTCTTCACGACGAGCTCCCCGGGGCCGGCGAGCGCGGGGCCCACGCATTCGCTCGCGCGTGAGGCGCTGGCGAGCCCTGCGTGGCGCGAGCGCCTCGAAGCCGCGCGCCGTCGCGACGCGGAGGATCCGCTCGCCGCGTTGCGGGGGCGCTTTCATCGACCGCCGGGACCGGACGGCGTGGGGGCGGCCTATTTCTGCGGCAATGGGCTGGGGCTGCTCTCCACAGACGCGGAGTCGGCGCTCGCGGGGGCGCTCGACCAGTGGCGCGACCTCGGCTTCCGGGCGTATTTCGAGGCGACGCCGAGATGGCTGGACGCGGACGAGCTGCTCGCCCGCAGGCTCGCGTCCATCGTGGGCGCCGCGCCCGAGGAGGTGGCCGTGATGGGCAGCATCACCGCGAACCTGCACCTCCTGATGCGCAGCTTCTACCGTCCGGTGCCCGGCCGTCACGCCATCCTGCTCGAGCCCGATGCATTCCCGTCCGACCGCTACGTCGTCGCCTCGCACGCGGGGCTCGCGGGCGTCGATCCGGCGGCGAGCGTGCGCGAGATCCCCGTGCCGGCAGGGCAATCGTACGCGACCACCGAGGACGTCGTCGCGCACATCGCGGCGCACGGCCACGAGATCGCGCTCGTCCTGCTGGGCGGCGTGAATCACTTCAGCGGACAGGCCTATGATCTCGAGCCGATCACGCGAGCCGCTCACGCAGCCGGTTGCCTCGTCGGGGCGGACCTGGCGCACGCGATCGGCAACGTGGCGCTGAGATTGCACGATTGGAACGTGGATTTCGCCGTGTGGTGCCATTACAAGTATCTGAACGCCGATCCCGGCGGCGTCGCCGGCCTCTTCGTGCATGAGCGTCACGGGCGGGACACGCGGCTGCCGCGTCTCTCGGGCTGGTGGGGGCAGCGGAGGGAGACGCGCCTGGCCATGCCGGACCCCTTCGAGCCCGAGGTCGGCGCGTGGGGCTTCCGGCAGAGCGGGCCGCCGATCGCCAGCATCGCCACGCTGTCAGGGGCGCTGCAGGCGTTCGAGGAGGCCGGGATGGATCGGCTTGTCGAGAAGCGCGAAGCGCTGGTCGCGGAGCTCCTCGCCCACGTGGACGGGCTGCCGCGGGAGCGGGTGGAGGTGATCACGCCGCGGGGATCTCGCGGCGGGCAGATCTCGCTGCGCGTGCGCGGGGAGAGCCCCGCCGAGATCTCGCGGGGACTGTGGAGCCACGGGGTCCTCGTGGGCACACGGGCGCCGGACGTGGTGCGGATCGCTGTCGCGCCGCTGTATTGCAGCTTCGAGGACGTCTGCCGCCTGGGGCACGCGCTGGAGAGGGGGATGGTTCTTGACCATGGATAATCGCATCAAAGACGTCGTCATCCTCGGTGGAGGGACAGCCGGATGGATGGCGGCCGCATACCTCGGCAAAGCCCTCCAGGGCAGCGTGCGGATCACCGTGTTGACGGCCCCGTCCATCCCCAGGATCGGCGTCGGCGAGGCCACCATCCCCAACCTGCAAAAGACCTTCTTCGACTACCTCGGCGTCGCCGAGGACGAGTGGATGCGCGAATGCAATGCCGCCTTCAAGATGGCGGTCAAGTTCATCAACTGGCGCACCCCCGGCGAAGGCGCCGCGACGTCCAGGCCCCTCGACGGCAGGTCGGACCATTTCTATCACCAGTTCGGATTGCTGCCCGAGCACGATCACATCCCCCTGTCGCATTACTGGTACCATAAGCTGTCACGCGGACAAGCGGTCCAGCCGTACGACTATGCCTGCTTCTCCGAGCCGCCGATCATGGACGCGAAGCTCGCCCCGCGCTGGCTCGACGGCCGGCGGGCGACTCGATATGCCTGGCATTTTGACGCGCACCGGGTCGCGGACTTCCTCCGGCGCTTCGCCACGACGCGGCAGGGCGTATTGCTCGTGGAGGACGAGCTCGAGGGCGTGAACCTCGGCCCGGGCGGCGCCATCGCGAGCCTCGTGACAAAGAGCGGGAGGGTCCTCGAGGGCGATCTGTTCATCGACTGCTCGGGCTTCAGGGGCGCCTTGATCAACAAGGTCATGGGCGAGCCGTTCATCGACATGAACGATCACCTCCTCTGCGACAGCGCCGTGGCCACCGCCGTGCCGCACGACGACGAGCGGCACGGCGTCGAGCCGTACACCTCGGCCATCGCCATGAACGCCGGCTGGACCTGGAAGATCCCGATGCTGACCCGCTTCGGCACCGGCTACGTCTACTCGAGCAAGTTCTCCCGGGAGGACGAGGCAGCGCTCGATCTCTGCCGGCTGTGGGGCCTCGATCCCGAGCGGACCCCGCTGAACAAGATCCGCTTCCGCGTCGGCAGGAACCGGCGGGCGTGGGTGAAGAACTGCGTCAGCATCGGCCTCGCCTCCTGCTTCCTCGAGCCGCTGGAGTCGACAGGCATCTATTTCATCTACGCCGCCATCTATCAGCTCGCCAAGCACTTCCCCGACAGGCACTTCGATCCCGTGCTCATCGATCGCTTCAATCACGAGATCGAGACGATGTTCGACGACACCCGGGATTTCATCCAGGCCCACTTCTACCTCTCTCCCCGCGCGGATACGCCGTTCTGGAGGGCCAACAAGTCGCTGGCCCTGACCGACGGCATCAAGGAGAAGATGGCGCTTTACCGGGCGGGCATGCCGGTGAACGCGCCGGTGACGGACGAGACGAGCTATTACGGGAACTTCGAGGCCGAGTTCCGGAGCTTCTGGACCAACGGCAATTACTACGCCATCTTCGCCGGCCTGGGCCTCCTCCCCGAGCGCCCGATGCCGGCGTTGACCTACAAGACAGCGTCGATCGGGGAAGCCGAGGCGGTCTTCGCCAGGGTGGCGCAGCAGCAGCGACACCTCCTCTCCACGCTGCCCTCAAACTACCAGCTCCTCCGGCAGATACACGGCCAATGAGGGGCGCGACGGACCCGGCCAGCGCCGCGGAGGGGGCTCCCTCGGCGGCGCCCTTCGACGCGGGCGAGCTCGACGACCTCGCGTCGTTCGACATGGATGCGGTGCGGGGCTATCTCCCCGCCACGGATCCGGTCCTCCGGCTCCCGCCTGCCTACGATGCGTGGGAGCGCATCGCCGCGAGCCTCCCTGCGCTCCTCTCGGCGGAGAAGCTCGGAGAGGCGCTGGAGCGAATGCCCCTCTTGCCGGTCGACCGGCTCGAGGACGTCGGCCAGGTCCGGCGCGGCCTCTTGCTCGTCTCGATGCTGGCGTCGGCGCACGTCTGGGGCGGGAGAGCGCCTGCCACCGTCCTGCCGCGCAGCGTCGCCGTGCCGCTGTGGGAGCTCTCGGAGCGCCAGGGCCTGCCGCCGACCCTGGTCCACGCCACGATGACGCTCTGGAACTTCCGGCGCCTCGAGGACGACGCGGGCATCACGCTGTCGAACCTCGCCATCCTGCAGCTGTTCCACGGGGGCATGGATGAGCACTGGTTTTTCCGGATCGCGGTGGCCATGGACGCCGCGTGCGCGCCGGCGATCCAGGCGATCGTGCAGGCCCGGCGCGACAGCGCGAGCGGGCGCGTGGAGGGCGTGGCGCGCGCCCTCGAGGTCATGACGGCGGCCCTGGACGACATCCGCGAGATCCTCGCCCGCATGCCGGAGCAATGTGATCCGTACATTTTTTACCGGCGGCTCCGTCGGTTCATGAACGGCTGGCCCGAGCCGGGGGTCATCTACGCGGGGGTCGACGACACGCCCCGGCGCTTCGGCGGCTCGAGCGGCGCCCAGAGCCCTTTGCTGCAGGTCTTCGACGCGATCCTCGGTGTCTCGCCCTCCGACGGGGTGCGCTCGTTCCTCCTCAAGATGCGCGGCTCGATGTTACCGGGCCACCGCCGCTTCCTCGAGCTCGTCGAGCGCGGCCCCTCGCTCCGGGGTTTCGTTCGACAGCTCGCGCCGAGCCACCCCGCGCTGTGCGACGCGCACGACGCGTGCGTGAGCGCCCTCGTGCGCGTCCGGGAGGTGCACGCCGACATCACGGTCCGCTATATCCTCCAGGAGTCGGACGAGAAGCGTGCTCAGGGCACGGGCGGCAGCAGCCTCGTGGAATTTTTGAACGAGATGTGCGACGCCACGCGCCGACGTGCCGTCGGTGCAGACACAGCGCGGACGGCGCGTGCGTGAACGGACAGCGTCCGGGCGCGTGCTGAGCGCGTGCCGGGCGCCCCTGGGCGCGTGCCGGGGACCGCGGGCAAAAGTCCTTACGAACCCCTTGCCTTTTCGTGACGCGCGCGGGCAAGATGCGCTGTCCTGGGCCTCAGGCGACCGCCGAACGCGCGCCGTCCTCCGAGGAGCGGGCAGCTCCACCTTCGAAAGAAGCGGATATGACAACGGAACAGGTGATCGATCCTTCTGTCAAGCCCTCGGACCGATCTCGCTGGAACGACGCGAAGCTGGCGGTCATGGCCGAGGTGGCGCCTGTTGCGATGATCGTGTGTGACCGTGAGCGCGTCGTGCGCTTCTGGAACCGGCAGGCCTCGCGGCTGTTCGGGTGGACTGAAGCGGAGGTGCTCGGCCGCGAGCTGCCCTGCCTGCGCCCTGGCGATGTCGACGCCTGGTGGGAGCGCCGGGGCGACGAGGACGCCCCGCTCGCGGCGCAAGGTCTCCGCAAGGACGGCGCCCGCATCGATCTGGAGATCACGCCGGTGGTGGTGGAGCGCGACGCGTCCGGCGCGGCCTCCGGGCTCATGGCGGTCGTCAGGGAGGCCCGCGACAAGCACGCGCCGGAGTGCTCCGCCGAGAGGATGCGCGCGAACGACGCGCTCCGCGAGAGCGAGGAGCGCTTCCGCATGGTCGTCCTCGCCATCCAGGACGCGATCTACGATTTCGACGTCGCGACCGGCGCGGTCTGGCGCAGCGATACCTTCGAGAAGGTCTCGGGCGCGCCCAAGGAGCGCTACGCGGACGCAAGCTGGTGGCGCGAGCACATCCACCCTGACGACGTGAACAACGTCACCGACGCGCTCGGGTCGGCGATGGGCTCCGGCGCCAGCACCTGGAGCGCAGAGTACCGCCTGCGCCGGGCGACCGGCGAGTACGCCGTGCTCGTCGACCGCGGCGTGATCCTCCGCGACGCGGAGGGCAAGCTGGTCAAGGTCGTCGGCGCGGTCTCGGACGTGACCGAGCAGCGACGGCTCGAGGCGCAGGTCCAGGAGTCGATGATCCAGATCAAGGCAGCCGCCGAGGAGGTCGAGCAGCAGAATCGGCTCCTCGAGAACGAGATCCTCGAGCGCATGCGCAGCGAGGACAGCCTGCGCACCCAGAACGAGGCCATCCGGCTCATGTCGGCCCCCGTGGTCCAGGTCTGGGAGCACGTCCTGGCCCTCCCGCTGATCGGCGCGATCGACGATGTCCGCGCGTCGCGCATTACGGAGACGCTCCTCAATGAGGTCGTGCGCACGCAGGCCAGGGTCGCGATCATGGATCTGACCGGCATCGAGAGCGTCGATATCGCGACCACCAAGCACCTCCTGGACATGATGCGAGCCGTCCAGCTGCTCGGGACGCGCGGGGTGGTGTCGGGGATCTCGCCGCAGATCGCGGCCACCATGACGGAGCTCGGCGCCGAGACGCAGGGGCTCGTCACCTTCGGCACCCTGAAGGACGCGCTCCGCCACGCGGTCGCCTCGACCACGCGCGCCGCGACCGCACCCCGCTCGCCGGGGCCGAGCGCGGCAGCGGCGCGACCCGCAGGCCCCCAGGCCCAGCGGTAACCCCCGCGCGACGGTCCGTCGGCGCGGGCTGCCCGGACGACGGCGCGTGGCCGCCGTCCGGGCGCGGCGTCAGAGGACCTTCAGGAACGCGATCAGATCCGAGCGCTGAGCGCGCGTGAGGCGGATCGGGAACCGCCTGCCGTCCTTCGATTTGTTGTAGAAATCGCTGTTGAAGTAGTCGACGACCTCCTCGAGCGACATCGCCGAATTGTCGTGGAAATACGGGGCGTTCCGCGCGAGGCGCCGGAGCTGCGGGACCTTGAAGCGGCCGACGTCCTCGAGCCGCCCGGTCGTGGCCGCCAGCCCGATGTCCTTCGTGACCTTGAAGGGGACGACGACGCCGTCCTCGCGGACGAGCGGGAGAACGATGGGCTCGAAGACGCCCCCTCCGGCGTGGTGAGAGAACCTGAGACCGTGCCTGTTCCGCTCGGACACGCCCACGTTGAACGTCCGTGTCACGCTCGGCCCGAAGACCGGGTTCTTGACGTCCGTCTCACCGTTGCCGAGCGCCTCGACGTTCGAGAGGTTGTTGAACACGTTGGGCACGTTGTGGCACGTCATGCAGGAGCGCTCGAACACCTTCTTCCCGCGCTCCTCCGCCCGCGTCCGGATCCGGACCGTGTGGAAGGGATCGCGCGCCAGCACGCGGAACATCGGGTGCGACGGGTCGCGGAGCGCGGCGAGGCGCGGATCCGAGAGCTGCGAGAACTGGAACGCCTCGAGGTCGTTGCCGTCCTGGACCGTGAAGAGGTCCTCGAAGCGCCTGTCCGACTCCTGCGTGTGGCTGAAGACGGCGCCCCGGTCGGTCTCGAACATCGTGCGCGAGCGCGCGTCATGGAGGAACCCGTTCGAGAAGGCCAGGTTGACCAGCCGGATGGACTTGCGCCAGAAGAACACCTGCCGGAACGGGTCGTCCTCGGCGCGCTGGAGGTTGAAGCGGTTCGGGCGATACTTGATGAGGGCCAGCTCGTCGAGGTTGCGCATGCCGTCCGGGTCGCCCTGCGCGTCGCCGTGGAGGCCCGTGAACAGCGCGTCATCGAGAGACACCGACGCGGACAGCGGGGGGGGCGGGAGCCCGAGCTCCACCTCGAGCCCGCGGTGGCACGTGAAGCACGTGCGCTGGTTGCTCACGACCGTGCCCCCGAAGGCCACCGAGGGTCCCTCGAAGATCGCCTGGCTCTTGTCCTCCGTGTCGCTGTCCGGGGCCAGGCCGAAGAGGGCGCGGCCCCGCACCGGATCCGCCCCCGGCTGGGTCGGATTGAACCGAAGGGACTCCTCCAGATGCAGGTTGTGGGTGCCGCTGTTCGTGACCTTGATCTCGGACCCTGCCGCGCCGAGCAGCTCCAGGTCGTCGCGGGATCCGGTGCACGCCGCGAGGGACGCCGTGAGGCCGACGGCGAAGAGCAGTCGCAGAGGTCTCGTCGTCATGGCTAGCTCCCCTCCGGGCTGCAGAAGTTCAGGCCCTTTGTGTGAACCCCGGTGAAGAAGTCCTCGCACGTCCCGGCGCCCGCGAACGGCCGGATCGGCGGCGCCACGTTGCCGAAGGTCGCGTCGATATCCCAGGCATATCCCCGCGGGATGACGCCGCCGAACTGGGTGCCGTTGCTGTAGGTGGAGAACAGGTGACCGCGCGGCGGGAACGTGTAGTACTCCGACGGCTCGATCGTGACGCTCAGGAAGAAGCCGTTCCGGAGGTAGTCCGAGAAGCTGACCGCCTCCGAGGCAGGGAGCGTCTTGGCATAGCCCCGGATCGTCGACAGATCGATCCGGTTCGGGTCCGACAGGCACAGGTTCGGCGGCGGGAACCCCTCGACGACCTGAGCGTACTCGGGCAGATCCGCGCGCACCGTGTGGTCGTACGCGAGCGTGAACTCCAGATCGACGTCGCCGTCCTCGTCGGGCTGGAAGAGCGGCGAGCCGATGGCCCTCACCGTCGGGAGCTCGATGGCGATCGAGCCGGGCGGGGGCGACGCGAAATCGAGCTCGCTGCCGAGCAGATCCCGCGTGGTGGCGTCGTAATAGAACTTGAGGAGCCCTGCCTGGCTGACGATCCAGAACTGGTATCGCCCGTTCACGATGTCCTCGATCTCGGGCCAGAAGGGGTTTGGAAAGAAGCTCACCCCCGGGGTGCGATCGACGCTCGGAGAGGGCACGAGCACCCCCTTGCCGGTGACCTTGATCCGGACCGAGTTGTCCTCTTCGCTCCATCGCAGGGTGGCCTGCATCTCGCGTTCGCAGTTGTGTGGCAGCGCGATGACCGTGGCCTCCGGCGGGACGCCGGCGCCTCGGTAGAGAGGGACCTTCATGAAGCCTTCACGATGATCGCCTCCCGACTGCGCCTGCACAGGGGAGCCGGCGACGCCGGACGAGCCGGCCGTCAACACGCCGGCGCCGAGCACAAGCACGAACCCGACGTGACGCGGTCTCAGGTGACGTGGTTTGGACATCGAATGCTCCTGTCCGCAGAGGGGCGCCCGCGGGGGTAGGCGCTCGCTCCGCGCGCGAAGGGCAAAGTGGGACCGAGACGAGGCAGCGGCTTCACCGGCCGTAGCCGAGCCGTCAGCCGCCGCGCGACCGATGCATAGCCTGCGAGGACCAGCGCCTCTCGCCCCCACGGCGCAGAGGCACCCCTCGAACCCATGTATATATCCGAGATGGACGTAATTCAAAGACCAAATGAAATGGTCTTTACTCCATGACAGAGCCGCCGGAGACGCTCACGTCTCGTCACCGGACATCACAACCTGCTGAACTCGACGACAGCGCGGCTCGGCCGCGCATCGCAGCGGCGGAGTCCATGCCCTGTCAGGCAAAGCTCGCGGGGAGGCTGGGCAACCGGGGGAGTCGATGGGGCCCGTGCCTCCGTGTCCGCCTCCCTGGTCGACTGCAGGTGATGGTCGGATGGACCGTGAAGGCGAGAGCGCGAAGGCGGGAAGAACAGGGTCTGTTCTTCTCGCCTTCGCCTTCCTGTTCGTGGAGCGGGACCGCCCGGGCAGGGAGGCGCCGAGGGTCCGCTCAGCGCCTCGACCCGCCGGGGGCGCGCGAGCGCGTCAGCGCCCCTTATCCTTCTTGTCGCTCCCCTTCTCGCTCTTCTTCTTCTTCTTGTCGTCGTCCTTCTTCTTCGACTTCGACGCCACCTTCTTCGGCTCGTCGCGGCCGAGCGCGATCTCCAGGCGATCGCCGCGCGCCTTGGCCTTGTAGGCGGGCACGCCGTCCTTGAACTGCAGGGTGATCTCCGCGCCGTGCGGCGTGTTGACCACGCGCACCGACGCGATGCGCTTGTCCTTCCGGGCCAGGCCGCTGCCGGAGGACAGCGCGCGACGGTCGGGCAGCGACACCGTGAAGCCCATCGCGCCGGCAGCGCCGTTCAGCTCCTCGATGGCGCCGTCCATCTTCAGCTTCAGCACGACGGGGCTCCTCACGGTCCCCTGACCCCACTCCTTCGGGCCCTCCTGCGCGTCGTCGTCCGCCTCCGCCTCGTCGTCCTCGCCGGGGCCGCCCGGGATCGCGGCCGCCCGCGCGAGCGGGTCGTCGGCCACGGCGCCCGGGTCGGCCGGCGGCGTCGGCGGCACAGGCTCCGTCGTCGACAGCGGCGTCGCGCCGAACAGAGGGACGTTCGCCGTCAGCACGCCGCCCGGCGCGGCCGCCGCCCCCGCGGCCGCCGGCAGCGCAGGCGCGCCGGGCGACGCCGGCAGCGCCGGAGCGCCCGCGGCGGTCTGCGCGGTCCCGGCCGAGGGCGCATCGCCGCCCTGCAGGCCGAGGAGGCGCGCGGCCCCGAAGACAAGGAGCACCGCCGCCAGCCCGAGGAAGCTCCCGGCCGCGGCCGCCTTCTTGTTGAAGCGCGGCGGCTCGGCCTCCTCGCCCGCCGTCTCGTCGGCCTCCTCGCGCACCAGCCGGCGGCCGCCGGACTTCAGCGCGCCGGCCGGCGGCAGCGCCGTCGTGCGGCGATGGCCCCCCTCCTTGGACTCGTCCCCCTCGCCTGCCGCGCGCGCGGCGCGCCGCTCCTTGATCCGCGCCAGCATGCCGGCCATCGCGGTGGCCGCGCGCGCCCCGGCGCCCGCGAGCGCCGGGGCGATCTTGCCCGCCACGGCCTTGCCGGCCATCGCGGCCTTCTCGCCGACGTCGCGCAGCCGGCTCGGCTGCGCGTCGGCCGCCGGCGCTGCGCCCGCGTCCTCGGCTCCCTCCTGCGCGGAGGGGGGCGCCGCGTCCTGCGCCGAGACCGGCGCCGCGTCCGCCGCGCGCGCCTCCTCCGCCGAGGGCGCCGGCGACAGGTCGCCGTCGTGGTCGTCGTCTCCCTCGATCGCCGCACCGCCGCGCGCGGCGCTCGCGGCGCTCGCGCCGACCGAGGCGCGCTCGCCCTGCGGATCGCGCGCAGGCGCCGGCGCCGACGACGCCCGCGCCGGCGCGCGCTCGCCCGGATCGCGCGGCGGCGGCGCCGACGACGCCCGCCCCGGCGCGCGCTCGCCCGGAGCGGCCGGCGGCGCCGACGACGCCCGCCCCGGCGCGCGCTCGCCCTGCGGCGCCGACGACGCCCGCGGGCCCTCGCCCGGCGGCGGGACCGACGGCGCCCGCGCGGGCGCTCCCGCGTCGAGCGCCGCCGCCGGCCTCGCCGGGGGCAGGGACTCGGACGACGCCGCGCGCGGGCGCGACGCCCTGGCCGCGCGGGGCGCCTCGTAGCGCAGCGTGACAACGAGCTGCGGCACGCTCGTCGCCGGGTCGACCTCGACCTTCACGTGGTCGATGTACGCCTCGCGGCGCGTGCCCTGCTCGACCTCCTCCAGCTCGAGGGAGCGGCCCACCTTGAGGAACTCCAGGTTGGAGCCGACCTCGAGATCGTCGAGCCCCCCCGCGCGCACGCGCGCCTTCATGGGCGAGCCCAGCCCGTCGATGTGGAGCCGCACGCGCGCGCCCCGCTGCGCCGCGCCGGAGGGGACCGCGAGCGCCGGCGCGGCGCCGGCGGCGCCGGCATCCATCGACGAGCACATCGAGCGCACCGCCTCCTCCGCCTCGGCGTCGAGGCCGGTGAAGCGCAGGCCGAACTCGCCGCCGCGCGCCTCCTCGGCGCGCCAGCACACCTCGCCCTCGACGACGAGCTCCTTGCCGAGCCCGTCGAAGCGGCAGATCAGCGCGTCGCCGACCCGCGGCAGGTACGCCGTGCGCAGGCGCATCCCCTCCGGGGACATGTCGATCGATTCGGCCTCGAAGCCGCCGCCCGACGTCTCGCCGATCGCGACGAGCGCCTCGATGCGGACCCGCTGCCCGGCGCCGGCGCGCCGCTCGCCGCCGCCGCTCTCGCGATCTCTCTCCAAGGATTCCGGCGCCTTGCGAACGCCATCTCCCTCTGCGCCTCGAACGTTCATACGCCCACTCCTCCGCTTCGCCGCGAAGCCGCGTCCGCGATCGCGGGACCTCCGCGGTGCAGAGGGCCCTCTGGCCGGCAGTACGGCCTAAGCCCGGCGCTGGCCAAATTTTGGAGGCCGCGCGAGGCGGCGAGGCGCAGGCGCGGCATGGAGATCGGCCGCTCGCTTCGCCTGGCGCCCCGGGGGGCAAACGTGGGAAGCTTTCGGCGATGGGCAAGGACGAGCCGCCGCAGAACCGGGACAAGCCCGCGTCGCCCGCGAACCAGGACGTCGTCTTCATCCACAGCCCCGTCGAGCAGGGGGAGGGCTTCCGGGTCATCCGGAGCCGGGAGGACCGGATCGAGATCGGTGAGCTGCGGCCCACCGAGCACGGGCGCCCGCTGGCCGGAGAGCTCGTGAAGCTGACGCAGCGGTCCGAGCACACCCGGCTCTTCGACGTGGAGGTGCTGCTCCCGGGGCCCCGCGGGGCCGGCGCGCCCCGGTCCGGCCCCGCCCAGGTCGCGACCGACGCCTACCGCTCCAACTGGGAGTCGATCTTCGGCCACCGCGAGGAGAACAAGCTCGCCAACTGAGGCGCCCTCGGCGCCGGACGCCGCGCCGGCGAGCCGCGGCGCGTCGCGCAGGCTCGCCAGCCGGGCCGCCCTCAGCCACGGCCACCGGACGCCACGCTGGCGAGCCGCGGCGCCTCGCCGGTCCTCCGGATCGCGTAGGCGATCCCGCGCTGGAGCGTCCCCTGGACGACGGTCTCGCCGAGATCGATGCCGAGGCCGACGAGCGTCTGCGAGACGCGGGGGGCGATCCCTGTGATCACCGCCTCGGCGCCGAGCAGGCGCAGCGCTGTCGCGGTGCGCAGGAGCGTCGCCGCGACGCCGCTGTCCACGCCCCGCACGCCCGTGATGTCCAGGATGACGACCTGGGCCCCCGTCTCCGACACGCCGCGGAGCGCCGCGGCGAGCGCCTCGTCCGCGCGCTGCGCGTCGACGGTCCCGATGAGCGGCATGACCATGATCCTGTCGGTGATCGGGATGAGCGGCGTCGACAGCTCCGCGAGCCGCTCGCGCTGCATGCGGATGAGGTCCTCCTGCAGGCCGGCGCGCTCCTGCTCGGCGCGCGACCGCTCGGCGAGCTCCTCCTCGAGCTGCGCCTTCGCCGAGGAGAGCTCCGCCGTGCGGGCGGCGACGGCCGCCTCGAGCGCGCCGTTGGCGCGGCGGAGCTCGTCGCTCGCCGCCTGGACGCGCGCGTAGAGCAGCGCGTTCTTCACGGCGATGGCGGCCTGCGCGGCGACGAGCTCGAGCACGTCGAGGCGGGCGCGCGAGAACACGTCGGGCGCGGCGTTGTTCTCCAGATAGAGGATGCCCGAGACGTCCCCCTGGCTCACCATGGGCAGCGCGAGCACGGATCGCGGCTTGCGCGCCGCGACGTAGGGATCGCCGTCGAAGCGCGCGTCCTGCGCGGCGTCCGCCACGACGACGGCGCCCCCGCTGCTCATCGCGAGCTCGATCACCCGCGCGGCCGCGGCGCCGCTCTCGCGCACGGGCGTCGACGGGCCGACGCGCACCTCGCCCTCGTCCTCGACGACGGCCTCCACGCGCGGCCCGCCCTCGTGGTCCAGGATCAGCGCGCCCCGCTGGGCGCCGACGCTCTCGATGGCGAGCCGGAGCAGCCGCGTCATGACGCGGCCGAGGTCGATCTCGCGCGCCACGGCCTGCGCGGCGCGGATGAGCGCCGCCGCGTCGAGCAGCGCCACGCGCCGCGCGACCATCTCGGTCGTCGACGAGGCGACCGAGGTCAGGTTCGACAGGAGGTCCGCGGACGCGGGCTGGCCCGCCGCCGCGCGGGGGAGCAGCTCGACGTAGGCCTCCTCCATCTGCCGCAGCTTGGCCGTGGCGCCCCAGCGCGCGTAGGCCTGGTAGGCCTCGACGAGGCACGACCGCGCGAGCCACGGCATGCGCCTCGAGGCGAGGAACCTGCCGCAGCGCTCGCTGACGAGCGCGCGGTAGCGCACGTACCCCGCCTGCTCCGCCGCGTCGCTCGCCTGCTGGTAGAGCTCGAGGATCGGCTCCAGCGCCTCCCCGGCGACGCGCGCGCGCTCCGCCCGGACGAGCAGCTCCAGGTGCCGGAGCTCCGGGCAGTCCCGCGCGAGGACGGCGAGCTTGTCGTGGCTCGACGCGAGCATCTCGGCCAGCGCGCCGTCCTCCTCGCCGCTCGCCCGAGGGCCGAGCGCCAGGAGGGTGAGGCAGGTGTAGAGCGGCAGATCGACGACGCCGATGTACTGGCCCGTCAGGGCGCGGGCCCGCTCGTGCGCGCGGCGCGCCATCCGGAGCGCGCCCTCGTGATCGCCGTAGAGGTACGCGAGCGCGAGCTTGTTCGTGTAGTAGAAGCCGGCGACGATCGCGAAGCCCATCGCCTCGAGCTTCGGCGCGAGGGCGTCCTCGTCGAAGCCGGCGTCGCTCAGCGTGCCGCGGTCCAGCGTGCGCCCCTCGAGGTTCTGGATCACCTGCCGCGCGACGGTCTGGACCGCCGTCGACAGCGCGTCCTTCGTGCGGGAGGTGAAGCGCAGGAACCCGCCGACGTCCTCGCGCACGCGCCGGAGCTCGCCTTCCAGGCTGAGCTTCATCTGGGCGACGAGGTTGGAGGACGCCGACGCGAACATGAAGTCGCCGGTCTCCATCCCGGCGATCCGCGCCCGCTGGAGGACCTCGAGCGCCTCGCGCTGCGGCCTCGAGAGGCTCATGACGACCCCGTAGTTGAAGTCGACCTTCGCCCTGATGGCATCGACCCGGTACCTGTCGTTCAGGGCGACGCCCATCCGCACGATCCTGTAGCCCTCGTGCGGCTGGCCCCAGAACGCGGCCAGGTAGAAGCCGTGGAGCGCGTACGCCACGCTGGCCATCGGCGAGCTCCCGTGCCGGAGCGACAGGTTCGTCATCCTGACGGCGAGGAGCTGGGCCAGCGGCGGGTTGAGGAAATACGCCGACGGCGAGCCGTGGCCGAGCATCTCCACCACGGCCCTGACGCGCGGATCGGCGAGCTCCGGGCCCGCGCCGACGTCCTCGCCCCGCCGGGCGGCGAAGCCGCGCTCGGCCTCGGCGAGCTCCGCGCCGAGCGCGGCGGCGAGCGCCTCGCCCTCGGTGGGCACCTCCATGCCGAAGCGGCGCAGGCCCTGGAGCGCCACCGCGAGCGTGTCCGCCCAGCGGTGCTGCGCGTTGTAGAGGACCATCCGCAGGCAGTCAACGCGCGCGCGCTCCACGTCCGAGGCGGCGCGCTCGAGGAGGGTGTCGAAGAGCGCCTCCGCCTCGTCGCAGCGGCCGCTCAGGTGCGCGCACTCGGCCTTTGCGGCATGGATGTCGAAGACGTCGAAGGCGAGGCCAGGCTCGCCGGCCCATGGATCCGGGCCGAGCGCGGACGCCGCGGCGCTCAGGTAGCCGAACGCGGCGTCGTACGCGGTCGCCGCCTGCGCGCGCCGCCCCGCGGCCAGGTTGAGCCGCACGAGCTCGCCGCGCTCCGCCGGATCCTCGCTCAGGGCCGCGGCGACGTTCAGGTGGCCGACGACGACGAACAGCTCCTCGTCGCTCGGGTCCTCGCCGAGGCTCGCCGCGAGCAGCCGGCCGATGCGGTGGTGCAGCCGCTTCCGCTCCGGCTCGTCGATGAGCGCGTACGCCGCCTGCTGGACGCGATCGTGCAGGAACCGGTACGAGACGCGGAACGAGGGGTCCTCGAGCAGCCTGCCCGCGACCGCCGCGTCGCCGGCGTGGACGAAGCGGTACTCGGGATCGAGGGGTACGACGAGGCCCTCCCGCAGGGCCTCCCAGAGGGCCGCGGCCACCTCGCCCGGGGGCTGCTCGGCGACGAGCGCGAGCGTCCTGAGGTCGAAGCGGTGGCCAACGCAGGCGGCGAGCCGGAGGGCGCGCTGCGCGCCGGGCGCGAGCCGCCGGATCTTCGCGGCCATCAGCTCGACGACGCCCTCCGCGCCCTCCGCGCTCCGGGCGCGGTCGAGGCTCCACGCCCACGCCCCCGCGGCCGGATCGAAGCGCACGATCCCCTCGCCGGCGAGGGCGTGCAGGAGCTGGTGGATGAAGAACGGGTTGCCCGCGGTCCTCTCCAGGATCAGCGCCGCGAAGGCGTCCGTGTCCTCGAGGCGGCAGCGCAGGGTGTCGGCGAGGAGCCGGCGGATGTCCGCGAGCTGGAGCGGCCCGAGCCACACATCGGAGACGGGCGCGTTCGCCGCCCGCAGGTCGCGGACGAGCCTCGCCAGCGGGTGGGCGTCGTCGACCTCCTGGTCGCGGTAGGCGCCGATCACGAGCATCCCGCGGCCGTCCGGATCGGTCATCAGGAGCTCGAGGAGCTTCAGCGAGGCCGGGTCGGCCCACTGGAGATCGTCGATGAAGAGCACGAGGAGGTGCTCCTCCGTCACGGCGCGGACGAAGGTCTGGAACGCCAGGCTGAAGCGGTTCTTCGACTCGTTCGGCCCGAGCGGCTGCGCGGGGGGCTGGGGGCCGATGAGGCGCGCGAGCTCGGGGATGACGTCGACGACGACCTGCCCCATCGAGCCGAGCGCGGCGCTCAGCCGGGCCTTCCAGCGCGCCACGGACGCCTCGCCCTCCGACAGTATGCGCTCGCACAGCTCGCCGAACGCCTGCGCGATGGCCGCGTAGGGGGTACGCTGCTTGAGCTGGCCGAACTTCCCCGAGACGAAGTACCCGGGCCGCCGCGCGAGCACCTTGTAGACCTCGCGGACGAGGGCGGACTTGCCGACGCCGGCGTGGCCGGAGATGAGGAACAGCTCGACGGCGCCGGCCGCCACGCGCTCGCACGCGGCCACGACCGCCTGCGTCTCGGCGTCGCGCCCGTAGAGCTTCTCCGGCAGCCAGAGCCGGCCGCCCGCGTCGCGCTCGCCGAGCGGGAAAGGTTCGACGCGGCCGTCGGCCTCGTACCTCCGGAGGCACTCCTCGAGATCGGCGCGCAGCGCCTCGGCGCACGGATACCGATCCTCGGCGGCCTTGGAGAGGAGCTTCATGACGAGATCGGAGACGACGCGCGGGATCTCGGCCGACGCGGCGTGCGGCGGCGTCGGCGTCCTGGCCAGGTGACAGTGGACGAGCTCCATGGCGCTCGGCGCTGTGAACGGGGGAGCGCCCGTGAGCATCTCGTAGAGGGTGACGCCCAGGGAGTAGAGGTCCGTCCGGCAGTCGAGGCTGCGGTTCATCCAGCCCGTCTGCTCGGGTGAAATGTACGCCAGGGTCCCCTCCACGGCGTCGGGGCTCTCGGCCCGCGGCGCCTCCTGCGACAGGCGCGTTGCGATCCCGAAGTCGGAGAGCTTGACCACCAGCGGATCGAGGCGGACGAGGAGGTTGTGCGGCTTGACGTCCTTGTGAATGACGCCCGCGTGGTGCAGCGACGCGAGGGCGTCCGCGACGTGGATGCCGATCCGCAGGATCGTGGCCAGACCGAGCCTGTCGCTCCGCAGGACGATGTCGAGCGACGCCCCGCCGAAGTCTTCCAGGACGAGCACGGGCCCCCCGTCGCTCTCCTCGACGTCGAGGATGCGGAGGACGCCCGGGTGCGCGATCTCGCGCGTGATCACCTGCTCGTGGCGGAGCCTCGCGATCGCGCGCGGCGACGCCCGCCCGGCGCTCGGTCCCTTCAGCACGACGGGCTGCCCGTCCGACGCGCGGCGCGCGCGGCGCACGGTGCTCATCGGCCCCTCGTGGAGGAGGGCGTCCACGGCGTAGCCCTGCAGCGGGCTCGCTGATCCGGTGGCATGAACCGCGCCGAGCTTCGTCATGCGTTCAGGTTACAGCCGATACAACACCTTCCGTGACGGCGTTCCGTGACGGCGTTCCGTGACGGCGTTCGGCGTCGCGGCTCTTCGACGTGGAGGTGCTGCTCCCGGCGCCCCGCGGTCGCGCCGGAGCGGCCCCGGAGGTCGCGGCGGAGCCGCTCCGTCCACATGCTGAATCTTGAGCCGCGGAGCCCGCCCGGGGAGCACTGCTGGGTGTGATCCGAACGCGCCGCTCGACCGTCCCGCCCTTGACAGCGGTCGCGCCCTCCACGCAAAGGGGGAGCGTGCAGGCGCTGCCGCTGTCCGCGACCGACGACGTGGCGCTGGCGCGCGCCGCGGCGCAGGGACACCCGGGCGCCGCGCCGGTCGTGTGGCAGCGGTTCGCGCCGCTCGTGCGCCGGATCCTGACGCGCACCCTCGGGCCGGGCGACGAGGTCGACGATCACGTGCAGGACACGTTCCTGCGCTTCTTCCGCGTGGCGAAGGACCTGCGGGATCCGTCGCTGCTCTCGAGCTTCATCATCGGCATCGCGGTGCGCGTCGCGCGCGCCGAGCTGCGGCGCCGGCGCCTGCGCCGCTGGCTCCAGCTGTCGCCCTCGGGCGAGCTCCCGGACGTCGGCGGCGCGCAGCAGGATCCGCAGGGGCGCGCCGCGCTCACGCGGCTCTACGACATCCTCGACAAGGTGGACGACCGGTCGCGGGCGCTCTTCGTCCTGCGGTTCATCGAGGGGCTCGAGCTCACCGAGATCGCCGACGCGCTCGGGTGCTCCCTGGCCACGACGAAGCGCCACCTCGCGCGCGCCTCTCACCGGATCCTCACCGCCGCGCAGCGCGATCCCGCGCTCTCGGCCTACCTCACGAAGGCCCCGCAAGCGCTCGATCCGCCCGGAAGCCTTGCCTGCGGAGGAGAGCACGATGAATGAAGCGGAGAAGTTGAGCCGGCTCGCCGACCTCGCGCGGGAGGGCCTCCCCGCCGACGTCGACGCGGCGCACGACGCCGCCGAGCGCGCCCGCTTCGTCGAGGCGGTGAGCCGCGGGGCCGCCCGCCGCCGCGAGGGCGACCTGGGCCGCGTCGCGTCGTGGCTGCGCTCCCTCGGGCTCTGGCCGCTGCCCGCGGGGCGGGCGCGGTGGGGCTTCGCGCTCGCCGGCGCGGCGGCGCTCGCGCTCGCGCTCGTCGCGCTCTGGCCGTCGCGGCGGCTCGACTACGCCGTCGAGGGCGCGCCCGGCGCCGCGGGCGGCTACATCGCCGCGGTGGGCGAGGAGGCGCGGCTGCGCTTCACGGACGGCACCACCGTCGCGCTCTCGCCGGGCAGCGCGCTGCGCGTGGCGGAGGTCGACGCGGTCGGGGCGCGCATGCTGCTCGAGGACGGCCGGGCGTCGCTGCGCGTGACGCCGCGGCCGAAGGCGCGCTGGTCGGTCGAGGCGGGGCCGTTCGCGGTGCTGGTCACCGGCACGGCGTTCGACGTGTCGTGGACGCGCGGCGACGGCACCCTGCGCGTCGATCTGCACGAGGGGAGCGTGACCGTGCGCGGGCCGCTCGCGCCCGACGGGCTGCCGCTCCGCGCCGGACAGCGGCTCGTGGCGCGGATGCGCGAGGGCGACGTGAAGATCTCGAGCGGCGACGCGGCCAGCGCGGCGGGGCCGGCGCAGCAGGGGCCGTCGTCCGCGGGGGCGGCGCTGCCCGGCGGAGACAGGAACACCGGACCTGGCGACGAAGGCGACGCCGGGGCCGCACGGCCGGAGGGCTCGCGGGCTGAAGGGGCGCCCGCGGGCCTTCCGCCGGACGGTTCGGCGGCGGCGCCGGACGGCGCGGCGGCGGCGCCGGACGGCGCGGCGCTGGCGCCGAGCTGGGCGAAGCGCGTGGCGGCGGGGGATTTCCGGTCGGTCCTGGCCGAGGCGGAGCAGCGCGGCCTGGGCGGCGTGCTCGATCACGGCCCCCTCGACGACCTTGTCGCGCTGGCGGACGCGGCGCGGTACGCGCGGCGGGGCGACGTCGCGCAGCGCGCGCTCACCGCGACGCGCAAGCGGTTCCCCGGGACGAGCCACGGGAAGGCGGCGGCCTTCCTGCTCGGGCGCATGGTCGACGACGGCGGCTCACCGGGGGCGGCGGTGGCCTGGTACGACGCGTACCTCGCCGAGTCGCCGGGCGGCCCGTTCGCGGCCGAGGCGCTCGGCCGCAAGATGGTCGCTGTCGAGCGCACGGGCGGCCGGTCGGCGGCGCGCCCGGTGGCTGAGCTCTACCTGAAGCGCCACCCGCGCGGCGCGCACGCGCCCGTGGCGCGCGATCTCGTGAAGCCGTGACGCGTCGCCGCCCCCGCCCGCGATCTGATAAAGCCCTGGGCGAGTGCGCTCCTTTTCTCTTCTGACCTGGCTCTTGCTCGCCCCGGCGCTCGCCCCGATGCGGGCCGAGGCCGCGCCCCCGCCGGAGGCCGCGGCGGCCGCCTCGCGGGTCGTGATCGTCGAGGCCGACGCGGACGACCCGCTGGTCCGCGAGGCGGCCACGCGGCTCCGGGCCGAGCTCGGCGCGGCGGGGTTCGAGGTGGTGCGCGTCCCGCGGGCGCGCCGGGGAGACGCGCACGACGCGCGCGACGCGCTGGAGCGCGCCGCGCAGGACGAGGGCGCGTTCGCGGCCGCGGCGATCTTCCGCTCCCGCGCGGGCGCCACGGCGGACCTCTGGATCGTCGACCGGGTGACGCAGAAGACCGTCGTGCGCACGGTGGAGGTGTCCGGCGCCGCGGCCCCCTCGGTGATGGCCGTGCGCGCCGTCGAGCTCCTGCAGGCGAGCCTCCTGGAGGCCAACCTGCTCTCGACTCGCGCGCCGCCCGAGGGCGCGGCGGGCGGCGAGCGCGTCGCCGTCCCTGACGACGTGCGGCGGTGGATGGCGCCCGTGCGGCGGCAGGCCGGCGCGGATCCGGCGGCGGCGCGGGCCGGGATGCTCGCGGGCGTCGGCGTGGAGGCGGGGCTCGTGGCGCTCCTGAGCGCGGACGGCATCGGGCCGGCGCTGGGGCCGGCGTTGCGCCTGTCGTACGGGGCCGGCGCGGGCGGCGGCGGGGGCGCGCTGCCCGCGGGGCTCGCGGCGCGGCTGACGTTCGCGGGGCCGGCGCTGGGGCCGGCGCTGGAGGGCGTGCTCGGCACGGTGTCGGTCCGGCAGGAGATGGCGTTGCTGGAGGCCGTGTGGGCGCTGGAGACGGGCACCGCGGTCTCGCCGGTGCTCTCGGCCGGCCTGGGCGGATTCCACCTGTTCATCAGCGGCGACCCTCTGCCCCCGCTCCGGAGCGCCACGGGCGAGGTCTGGTCGATCGCCGCGACCTTTGGCGGGGGCGCCGGGCTGCGTCTCACCGAGCGCGCGGCGCTCCTGCTGGACGCGCACGCGATCTTCGCCGAGCCCCGCGCCGTCGTGACGCTGGGCGGCGAGCGGCTCGGCACGGCGGGAAGGCCGACGTTCGCGGGGTATCTAGGGCTGCTCGTGCGGCTCTGAGGCGAGATCGGGTCGCCCGCCGGCGGCGACATCGGAAGACGGCGCGGGGCCGTTTGCCGATGTTGGAGCCGCGCCGATTCCGTTACTGTCTCGAGATCAGTCGAGGGCGCGCCCGCTGTGGGCAGGGCCTCCTGGCGCGGGAGACATCGATGAAAACGCGAACAGTTTCGGCGGTTTTGCTCACCACGCTCGCCTTTTCGACAGGGTTCCTCGGTTGCTCTGACGACGCGGACGACGGCACGGGAGGGAGCTCGCCGAGCACGAGCTCCGTTTCCGGGAGCGCCAGCTCGGGTGCTGGCGGCGACGGCGGCAGCGGCAACGGCGACGGTGTCGACGGCAATGGCGGTGACGGCGGCAGCGGTGACGGCGGCAGGGGTGACGGCGGCAGCGGCGGCGACGGCGGCGGCGACGGCGGTGGCGGCGACGGCGGCGGGAATGGGGGGCTCGGCGCTCGGTGCGAGGTGGACGCCGACTGCGCGAGCGACATTTGCCTCTCCGAATCGGGCAACGAGTTCTTCGGCGGAGGCCCGGCGGGCGGGTACTGCACGACGTCGTGCGCTGTAGACGGCGATTGTGAGGGCGATGGCAGCGCGTGCCTTGAAGGCGTCTGCCTTCTGGGATGCCAGTTGGGAGAGCCCCCGCTCGTCAGCATCGTCGACGAGCTCGATCCGGCGAAGTGCCACGGCCGCGAGGAGCTTCGCTGTGACAGCATCGGTGATGATGTGACCGTGTGCATGCCGGGCTGCGGCTCGGACAGCCAGTGCGCCGGCCGCGTGTGCGACCCCCGGATGAACCTTTGCGTCGACGAGCCGACGGCCGGGCTCCCTGCGGGCTCAGCGTGCGAGATCGGGAACGAGGGCACGGATCCCTGCGCGGGGTGGTGCATCCGCTTCAGCGCGTCGCTCGCCGTTTGCGCCGGGCTGTGCGCGCTCGGCGGGGACGTCGCGAACGAGGACTGCGGAGGGCTGGAGAGCGGTCTGTGCACCTACGCGCTGACGGAGGATCCCGGCATCGGCGACGCCGGTGTCTGCGCCAAGGCGTGCACGAGCCACGGCGATTGCCCGATGCCGCACGCCTCGTGCGGGTTCGCGGGGCTGGACAGCAACGGTTTTTGCTACTTCGGACCGACGGCTTGCCCGCGGGGCCAGAGGCAATGCACGGAAGAAGGCGAGGTCTGCACGGTGACGCCTCAAGGCCGGCTGTGCCTCGACGAAAGATACCCGCTGAGCAATTCGGGAACGGGCGGCGCGGGCGGTGAAGGTGGTGCCGGCGGTACGGGCGGCGCGGGTGGCGCCGGCGGTGCGGGCGGTGCCGGCGGCGCCGCTGGTGCCGGCGGCGCCGCTGGTGCCGGCGGCGCCGCTGGTGCCGGCGGCGCCGCTGGTGCCGGCGGCGCCGCTGGTGCCGGCGGCGCGGGTGGCACCGGGGGTGCCGGCGGTGCCGCTGGTGCCGGCGGCGCCGCTGGTGCCGGCGGCGCCGCTGGTGCGGGCGGCGCGGGTGGCACCGGGGGTGCCGGCGGTGCCGCTGGTGCCGGCGGCGCGGGCGGCGCCGGCTGACCGGTAGCTCTCCATCAGACCGCCTCCCCATCACGGATCCGGTGCTCGCGGAGCGGTTCCACCGCCCTCCCCGGGGTGTTCTCGGGTGGTGCCCTAATTAGGGCAGACGACCTGCTGGCCCCTTGACCGACGGAAGTTTCGTAGCTGCGGCGCTCGGATCGGCGTGAGCGACGGGCTTCTCGCCGGACGCATAGGGGCGCGACCTTCCGAAGGCGCACCTTGGCCGCCCCACACCCATGCCTACATGGTGTGCTTAGGTGGCATCCGCGTGCTATCCATCGCGGATGAGCGAGAAAGATTCTGAAAAATTCCAGTATCAGCAGTGGGAATACAAGCAGCTGTCCGAGTCCTACGTGAAGGCCCACGCGCATCCGTTCCTGGACGCGCACCTGGCCAGTCTCGGCAAGGAAGGCTGGGAGGCGTATGCCGTCGTCTACGACGGCCACGACCGCACCCACTACTTCAAGCGGCCAATCATCGTCGAGCGTCCGTCCGGCGCTGAGCGCGCCAGGAAGATGGTTGCGGGAGTATAGGCGCCCCTTGACGGCCTGACCCTTTCAACTCGGCTCGACCGGCCCGTCCTCGTCCTGCCGGTCGATGCGGTGCCGCAGCCGGGTAGTGCTCAATTCTGAGCAATGGGCCCGGGGCGGCCTGATGGGCCGCGCTCTGGAACGTGCCCCCCCGCAGGCCATGAGCAGGACGGCCGTGTGCGCCTCGAGCGCCCATCGACGCGCGCGCTGAACGGCACGCCCGGCCAGCGGACGTCAGGCCGTCCCGCTGACGCGCTGCACCTCTTCCCACCAGGCTCGATGCGCCTCTTGCCATTCGTCAAGCAACTGCTGGCGCCGCGCTTGGCTCACGCCACCGTGAGCGCCTGCATTTAGCTTCACATTCGCGCGTCGGAGCGGCAGTGGACGGGCGATCAGACATTCCGCGGCGCGCCGGACCGCGAATGCGCGAGAATGCCGGTTCTTGCGGCATTGTCGCGAGGCGAGGGCACACCTCCCCCTTTCCCCCAATACAGTCGCCATGCTGGTCTGCTGATCAGTTGAGCCAGCGTCCGAGCAACGACATCTCCGGCACGCGGAGGATGCGTTCACGTCCTGGGCCTCGTAGCAGGCGCCCGGGAACGAGGATGAGCTCCCGGCGAAGCCAGGGCACGGTCCAGCGCGAGAGCTCGGGGAAGCGCCGGAGCACGTAACGGCGCATCAGGTTATGGGCGAGGAGCTTCAGCAGGAGCATCGCGTGGTTCGCCGCGAAGGTATGGCTCGGGACCTGACCACAGCCCCAACCGTGCTTGAGGTCGCGGATCAGCACCTCGATGCCAGCCCGAGGGTCGTAGCGGGCGGCGACGTCCTCCGGCGCTTCGGCCATCTCGTTGGTGAGGTAGACCTGCACGGTGTAGTCGAGATCGTCCCAGAGATAGATGTGCCTGGCGTACGTCCGGTCGAGCGTCCGGACGGCGATGACGCGAGCCTCGAGATTGCCCCATTCGCGGCGTCGAAACGGGACCTCCGCGACCTGGCGGCGAGGCCGACCGTCGGCGTCCCAGTCCACGGTCTTCCAGCGCGTGACCAGCGAGATCGCACCTGCGAGATCGCGCGTCAGCCTGGGCTTGGTCAGGAAGAAGGCCGCCTTGTCGGCGATGGCCCGGAGCAGCTGGGTGCAGTCGCCGGCGGCGTCGATGCGCACGTACACGGCGGCCTCGGGGGCGGCCGCGCGGACGCGATCGAGGCAACGTTCGACGTAGGGCACGTCGTCGTTGCCGAAGCTCGTGTCTCCCGGCCGGAGAAGGGCGCCGATGACGGTGTTGGTTTCGGCGACGCGGACGAGCAGCGGGTGATAGCTGGGCCGGCCGCGGTAGCGAGGATTGGGTCCCGGTCGGGCTCCTTCCTGCGAGCCGAACAGCGGCTCGACGGTGGTGTCCACGTCCAGATGGACGATCTCGGGCGGCGCTTGGGCGAGCGGAGCGAGCCCGTGCTCGGAGAGCATCGTATCGAGCGCGGCGAGCGCCTGCTCGTCGAAGCGGCAAAGGTCACGATAGACCGTGTCGATGCTGGGCACGACGCCACCGGCCAGATGCGCGAAGAGCGGGTCGTTCGCCAGGGCCTCCAGGCCGAACACCCGCGCTTCCCCGGCCACGGCGGCGTCGATGAGCAGCCGCATCTGGGCGGCCATGGGATAGAGCACCCGGCTGTCGGGCTTGAGTCGACCGAACGTGCGCCGGAGCTCGGCGTCGACATCGAGCTCACGGAGGAAAACACCGAAGCCGACCAGCCCAGCCACCGCCGTGAGGGTCGTCTCCGTCGCGCGGATGTGCACCGCGCGCGGGTCGGGACGGCGGACGCGAGTGCGTCGCGGCGGGATCGGTTTGGGCTTGCTTCGGCGGATGCGCCGTCGCACCTTCGAGGTGCTCGGCGTGCGCTTGCCTTGGGTCATAGCAAACGCAACGGCTGCGCACGCCGAGCCTTGTCTTCAAGGCGTTCCGCTTTGCGCCATCAGTTTGCCATTATTTCTGAATGGCTCAGCACGCGCGAAATCCAGGTTTAGCGCGGCGTAGCGCTTGTGGGCCTCCGCGCGCAGTTCATCCGCCTTTTCCCAGGGGTTGTTCGCCATCCGGTGCTCCTTCTGCGAGGGACGCGGATCCATACGCCATCCTGCCATCGCCGAACAATCTGCCCAGGTGAGCAGTCGAGCTTCCCGAACGGCTCGGCGCCGTAAGCGCATTGGTAGATCCTACTTTCTCCAGCCCGGCCGTGAAACCGGGCGATGAAGGGCAAGACCCCCTTTCAAACCGTGCGTGCGGATTTCCCGCACACGGCTTACCGGTGGCCTCTCGGGCCGCTGCATTACGCAGCCTCCGGGTACTGGACGGTCCCGCGCAGGCGGTGGAGCCCGTGACCTTCGACGAAGAAGTCGCATGTCCAACCCTCGACCTCACCCGCGCGCAGGTTGCGCCCCTTGCGCTTCTTGAGGAAGTCGCGGAGCCGCCGCCACACGTAGCTGTCGATCTGGTTGAACTTGCTCGTCGCGTTCCCGGTGCGGAAGTAGTTGCCCCAGCCGCGCAGCACCGGGTTCAGAGCGCGGATCAGCACCCGCACGTCCTTCACCCCGTTCCTGGCTCGACCGGTCAGCTCCTTCACGCGCTGCCGCACCCGCTTCATGCTGCGCTGAGAGGGCCAGCGCTGGAGGAAGTACACGCGCCGGCGTGACTGCTCCCAGATCGGCCCGCTCATGCGCTTGCGCAGGTAGCAGCCGAGGAAGTCGAAGCCCTCCTTGCCCAAGGAGAGATCCACCCGCCTCGTCTTATCCGGGTGTAGCTCCAGCCCGAGCCGCGCGAGCACCTCGCGTACGCGCCTCTCGGCCTGCTCGCACGCCGACCTCGTGGCGCACATGACCACGAGTCGAGTAGCCCGGGGGAATCGCACCCCCGGGCCCTCCCAGAACCGGACGTGAAGCTCTCGCCTCATCCGGCTCCTACGACCCAGCCTCGGGCCGGACGCCGAGCTGCCACAGGACGAACAACTTCGGATCCCGCTGCGCGATGCGCCCCAGCCAGTGCATCGACGCGCGCTCTCGACGTCGCAGCCGCTTGTACTTCCGTCGCGCCCATGCTGCGAGGGCCTCGTTGAGATGGCGAAGGACCTGGACGCACTTCGAGCGGTAGAACCGCCCGTAGTAGTTCATCCAACCCCGCACCACCGGATTGACGAGCTGCGCGAGATCTTCCAGGCGCTGGTTGTTCCTGGTCGACGCCATCCGCCATCTGCGGATGGTCTCGCGGACCGCCTTGGCTGCCTTGGTGCTCATCGCTGGCAGGAAGCTCACGAAGTGCTTCCCCCAGCGATTCTTCGCCCGTCGAGGTTGGAAGGTGTAGCCCAGGAAGTCGAACGCGACGTGCTCGAACTCCCCGCACCGATCGTCGTCCTTGCAGTAGACGATCCGGGTCTTCGTCGGATGAAGCTCCAGACCGCACTGCTCGAACCGACGACGGATGGCCTCCAGCACCATGCGGGACTGCCGCTCGCTCCTGCAGTGGACGATGGCATCGTCCGCGTAGCGCTCGAACGGGACGCTCGGGAAGGTCCTCCGCATCCAGTGATCGAACGCATAATGCAGGAATAGATTGGCCAACAGCGGACTGACGACCCCGCCTTGCGGCGTGCCCCTCGTACGCTGCTCCACCGTGCCATCCGGCTTCTGCACGGGGGCGCGGAGCCACCGGGCGATGTACAGCCGGATCCAGGGGTTGTCCGTGTGGTGCGCCACGGCGCGCTCGACCAGCTCATGGACCAGCGCATCAAAGAAGCCCTTGATGTCAAGGTCGATGATCCAGTCGGCGCTCCAGCATCGTCTCCTCGCCACCGCCACCGCGTCGAGCGCCGACCGACCGGGCCGATAGCCGTACGAATCCGGATGGAACATGGGCTCCACGACCGGATCGAGGACCATCTTCACGACCGTCTGCGCCACGCGGTCCCCCACCGTGGGGATGCCGAGGGGACGTGTGCCTCCGTTGCCCTTCGGAATCTCGACGAGCCGCACGGGCGGCGGAAAGTACGAGCCCGACGACATCCGGTTCCAGACCTTGTAGAGGTTGCCCTTCAGGTCCTTCTCGAACATCGCAAGCGACTCGCCGTCCACGCCCGCTGCGCCTCGGTTCGCCTTTACCCGCTGGTACGCATCCCAGACGAGCTGCTTCGGAATGTCGTAAGGCTTCGCCTCAGACATGGGCTCCTCCCGTTGCCGGTTGACCCATGCCCGCGGCCAGGTCGTTGGGCCCCTTCGCTCCGCCCGCGTTACCAGGCTTCAACGCTACTACGAGCCCATCCGCCCCTGCGCCCCGCATCGGTACTCTTCCCCCTCGTGGGTCCACCACTCGGAGTTCTCCCTTCGCATCGGAGCGACAGGTTCCCACGTTCCGCACGAGAGCCTGAGCCGGGCTCGCGCCGCCTTCATGCCGGTCACCGCTCGGGCAGCAAGCAGGAATCCCCCGAGCTTTGTCCCAGGCCAACGACTGGAGCCTGGTTTCGATGACGTCCCTACGCTTTCGACACGTCGTCAGCGGTTCACTCACGTTCGCCTTCCCGGCTCTCACCTGACGGGTTTGTCCCGCCTTTTCCGTGAACGCTCACCACCCGGGCCATTGGGCCCAAGCAGCTTCCGGTGGTTTGGGACCTGGCCCTGCGACCCGATCCCGAGGGGTCCTCCCTCATCTCTCGTGCAGCAAGGCTGCTTCAGGCGGCCATCAAGGCCTCCTTTCCGCGCCGTCGTGGCGCACAGTCGTCCGCGTAGCGCACCAGCGTGCCCAGATGGGCACCATGGCGCTCCCACGCCACATCGAGCACGTGCAGGAAGATGTTCGAGAGCAGTGGAGAGATCACGCCGCCCTGCGGTGTCCCCGAGAGCGTCGCTATCTCCCGCCCCTCTTCCATCACCCCGCACCGGAGCCACTGCCGCAGCAGCTTGAGCACCCGCCGATCCGAGACGCGTCGCTCGACCAGCTTCATCAGCTTGTCGTGGTCGATGCTCCCGAAGTAGTCGCGGATGTCCGCGTCCAGGACGTGGTTGCCTCTGCGAGCTCCCAGCTTGCGGAGGGTCTCCAGCGCCTGCGTCGCGCTGCGGCGAGGCCGGAAGCCGTACGAGCTCGGGCGAAAGTCCGCCTCGAAGATCGGCTCCAGCACCAGCTTCGCCGCCATCTGCACCACCCGGTCCCGGATCGTCGGGATGCCTAGCGGCCGCTTCTTCCCATCGGCCTTCGGGATGTACCGGCGCAGCACCGCTGCCGGCCGGTACGTACCTGCTCGCAGCGTGACGCCGAGCTCTTCGAGGAAGCGCTCCACGCCGTGCTGCTCGATATCGGCGAGCGTCTGAGCATCGACACCCGCCGCACCTCGGTTCCGCTTCACCCGCTTCCACGCTTCCGCGAGGACGTCACCCCTCGCGATGCGGTCGTACAACGCGTGGAACCGGCGCCCCGGATGCCGCTTGGCCGCGACCCACAGCCGGCGTTGGAGTTGTCGCACTTTGTCCATGGGCTCGCGCCCACGGGGGTGATTGGAGCCGGTCCTGCCGGCCATGCCCTCGCGCTTACCTCCTCGACCGACGCGACCACCGCAGGGGCCTCTCCCTCCGACGGCGTTGTTCGTCGCGGCCATCAACGGTACTACGGCCCCCTCGGACTCCCGCTGCGCAGCGCTCGATTTCACCTTCGGCTTATACGAGCCACCTTGCCGTGACGACAGCAACGCAGACGGGTCTCCCGTGTTCCGCACCTCTCCTTGAACGCGTGCTGCGCCCTCTACCCCGGAGGGACCCGTCGCGCGTTCTGCTCCGGACTGCGGCGCGACGGACGTGGCCTTCGCCGTTGCATGCGCGGCTCGGCTCCCTCGTTGTTTGTCTGTCGAGGCGGCAGGCTTCACTTGATGTTGCGGCCCGCGTTCTTGCTCCCTCCGTAGAGGCATTCGACGCCCCGCTCGGGCCCCGGGGTCTCCCCCGCGAACCTGGGGCCTGCTACCGGGCGCTCCGGCGCTTACCCGGGCGGGACTCGCACCCGCTGGAGATGTGCAGCTTGAGATCGCTCTCTCGCCCCGCGGACGGGGATAAAGATTGATCTCGTCACGACGCACCATGCTGTGACGCTACCACGAGCGCCCCGCTGTCCGTTGGCGCCCACGTCCGACAACGCAGAAGAGCCGTCAAACAGGCTCTAATCGCGTCTATCGGGTGTGACAGCGCATGTCCTAACTGCGCGGAAACCCCGGGGAATATAGGCTTTCGGTGCTACCTTGGTGGGACAGGCAAAGCGCCCCGCCTCGGCTGGTACCCGAAGCGGGGCTGCGGAACGCCGGATGGTGGCCCACCCGTCGCACGTCGCACGTCGCACTGCGATCATGGGCTCGCGTCCGGAGAGGTGCAAGGCCCATGGCGAACATGCTCTCGGCAGAGCGGCGGCTAGAGGTGCTCGCCGCGCTCGTGAACGGCACCAGCATCCGCGCCGCGTCGCGCATGACCGGCGTCCATCAGGACACCATCGGTCGCTTCGCGCAGGCCATCGGCGAAGGCTGCGCGCGGCTCCATGACCGCATGGTGCGCGACCTGACGTCCCCGCTCGTGGACATCGACGAGATGCACTCGTGGTGCGGTCGCCGGCAGATCCACGTGGACCCAACCAAACACGACGCTGCGACCAGCGGGGAGCAGTGGACGTGGGCCGCCATCTGCCGCACCAGCAAGCTCATCATCGCGTGGCACGTCGGGAAGCGCGACCAGGAGAGCGCCGATGCTCTCGTCGAAGACGTGCGCGCGCGGCTCGTGGTGATGCCGCAGATCACCACCGACGGGCTCGGCCTCTACGCGCAGCCCATCGCTGCGAACTTCGGGCGCGCCGTGCCGTACATGCAGACGGTCAAGAACTTCAGCGCGCGCCCTGGGAAGCCGGGGACGTCGGAGACGTTCGCCGTCGCGCGCGGCGTGGACTTCATCCAGAAGCGCGCCGTGTTCGGGACGCCGGACCCTGCGAAGGCGACGAACTACGCGATCGAGCGGAGCAACCTCACGGCGCGGCAGTGGAACGCGCGGCTGCGCCGCCGCACGCTCGCCTTCTCGAAGAAGGTCACGCGGCACCGCGCCGCGATCGCGTTGCACTACGTCTACGTGAACCTCTGCCACATCCCGCGGAACGTGCGGATCACCCCCGCGATGGCCGCGGGCATCACGGACACCGTGTGGACGCTGGAGCAGCTCAAGGTCGCCGCGCTGGCCGAACCCGCGGGCGAGAAGCCCGAGCCGCAACCGCTCACCATCCCGAAGCCGGAGGGGGCCGCCCGGGAGCTTCCCGCCGGGCGCGGATGGCTCCGCGTGGTGGACGGCGGAAGCCCCGGCGCGACGCCCACGCCGCAACCGCCGCCGCAGGTGCCCAGCACCGCACCGGCAACGCCTCCGCCGGCTCCCGTGCCCGCCGCCGCGGTCCCCGAGACGCCGGCCGCCGTCGAGCCAGCAGCGGCTCTCACTGAACCCTCGCGTCAGCTCGACCTGTTCGCGTGGCGCCCAAAGCCGAGGACGCTGGTGCAGCTGTCGCTGTTCGGGGATCCTCCCATCGAGCCGGCCAAGGGATAGCAACCGCCCCCCACGAGCGACGCTCGGACTGCATTGACGCCGGAAGCGCGCCGCAAGAGGCTCCGCGTCATGAGGGGCGAGAAACGGGCGGCAACGGTGTTGCTCTGGGCCACTGTTGCGGCTGCGTCTGGAGGTTGCGCGCAGATCCTCGGCGTGGACTGGTCCAGTTACGCGCAAGGCGACGGTACGAGCGGCATGGGCGGCTCAGGTCCAACCGGCGGAACCGGGGGCGATGTCAGCGCTGGAGGTGCCCACGGCAGCGGCGGAGCGGACGGCAGCGTCGGAATGGTAGGCAGCATGGCAACCGGGGGCGGCGGGGGCGACCCGGAGTGTTCTGCTGGCGAGGTGAAGTGCTCGGGAAACACGCCGCAGCGCTGCATCGACGGCCGGTGGGAGGACGCAGAGCCGTGCCCAGCAGCAGCGCCCGCGTGCGGCGCCGGGAAGTGCGTGCCGCGGAGCTGTGTTGGGCTAACTTCGACGTGCGGGCCAGCGGGTAACGAGAGCTGCTGCGCGACCGCGGACGCGGTGCCTGGGGGGACGTTCGTCCGGGACAACGATACGGCGTATTCAGCGACGGTGAGCGGGTTCTCGCTGGATCGGTTCGAGGTGACAGTGGGTCGTTTCCGGAAGTTCGTGGAGGCGTATCCCGGGAGCAAGCCGGTGGCGGGAGCGGGGGCGCATCCGCTGATCGAGGACAGCGGGTGGAATGCGGATTGGGCGAGCAACCTGCCCGCGGACGCAGCGGCGCTGAAGACGGCGGTAAAGTGCAGCTCCCAAACGTGGACGGATGCAACCGGTGATCACGAGCGCCTGCCGATGAATTGCCTGAGCTGGTACATGGCGTTCGCGTTCTGCGCGTGGGACGGGGGCCGGTTGCCAACAGAGGCTGAGTGGCACTACGCGGCGGCGGGAGGAGATGAACAGCGCGCATATCCGTGGTCGAATCCGGCAAACTCGACGACGATCGACAGTATTTATGCAGTGTATGACTGCACCGGGGACGGGTCTGCATCCCGCGCGTGTGGGTTCAGCGATATCCAGCCTGTCGGGTCTCGGTCGACGACGGGAGATGGGAAGTGGGGGCAGGCGGACCTGGCCGGGAATATGTGGGAGTGGGCGCTGGACTGGTACGCAGATTACCCGAGAGAGTGCAGTAATTGCGCCAATACGACCAATGGCTCGAACCGGGTTCGCCGGGGCGGGGGCTGGTACTACGATGCATCGTACCTGCTCTCTTCCCGCCGCAACAACGGCGACCCATCTTACCGCAGCGCCTACGTCGGGGTCCGGTGCGCAAGTACACCATAGCAACGAGCCGAGTCCACTCCGCAGCTCAGTTCTGCTGCCCCTCGTCACGGCGGCGCTCTCCGAAGCGCCCACGGAGCCCCCGAAGCCGAAGGCGCTCAAGCGTAAGCGCCCGGCCAAGGGCATCGTGACCGTCCGCGTGGCGTCGGTTACCTGTTCCCATCGCGACGAAGGAGGAAGCGATGGCGACGAGAATGGAGTGGGCCGAGCGGGTGGGTCGATGGGAGCGGAGCGGGCTGAGTGCCGAGAAGTTCGCGCGCCGCGAGGGCTACAAGCCCAAGCAGCTGTACTGGTGGCGCTGGAAGCTGCGGGCTGATGGGCCCGCGCAGCCGGCGCCGTCGTCGCTGGCGGAAACGCCGCGCTTCCTGCCGGTACACGTGGTGACCGACGCATCGCCGGTCGCGTCGGAGCCGATCGAGATCGCGCTGCCCAACGGGCGGGTGGTCCGCGTTCGGCCGGGCTTCGACCCGGCCACGCTCGAGCGCGTGCTGGCGCTCGCTGCCGAGGAGGTGCCGTGCTGACGCTGCCGCCGTCGGTGCGCGTGTACGTCGCGGCCGAGCCTACCGACCTGCGCAAGAGCTTTGATGGCCTGTCGGTACTGGTCGCTCAGTGCTTCGGAGCCGATCCGCTCTGCGGCCATCTGTTCGTGTTCAGGAATCGGCGAGGCGACCAGGTGCGAGTCTTATTCTGGGACCGCACTGGCTACGTGATTGTGGCGAAGAAACTCGCCCGCGGCCGATTCCACCTTGCCCGCGACCTGCCCAAGGGAGCGACCCACATCGAGGTCGAGGCGGCCGAGCTGTCGCTGATGCTCGAAGGCATCGACCTGTCGCAGGCCGTACGGCGCAAGCGCTGGAGGCCCGGCGTGAGAAATTTCGACGCGTCGAAGCAACGCTTGATGGATGCGCGCGGGATAGATATCCAACGCGCCACGTGAGCAGTCCCCCTCCGTCCCAAGCACAGCTCCCCGCCGATCTGGCCGATGTGCGACGCAAGCTCGAGCAGCTCGCGGCCGACGGGCAGGTCGCGGCGCTCATCGAGCTGGTACTCGGGCTTCTGCTCCAGCTGCGCGACAAGAACACCGCGCTGTCGGCGAGGCTCGCGAGCGCGCTGCGTGAGCTGTACGGCCGCAAGAGCCAGAAGGTCTCTACCGAGCAGCTGATGCTGCTGTTCGCCGAGCTCGGCGCCCAGACGCCGCAGGGGGGCGGTGACTGCGCGCCCTCGTCAGACCCTAGCGCGGAGGCTCCTGAGCAGCCGGGGCAGGGGCTGGTGCCGCAACCTCCTGAGCCGCCGAAGCCGCCGCGAGGACGGCGTGGGCGCGCGCCGCTTCCCGCACACCTGCCGCGCGAGACGCGCGTTGTGCCCGTCGCCGAAGCCGAGCGGAAGTGCCCGCAGTGCGGCGCGGACAAAAAGTGCATCGGTCACCGTACGAGCGAAGTTCTCGAGTTCGTCCCTGCACAGTTCCGGGTCATCGAGGAGCAGAGGGAGAAGCTCGCCTGTCCGCGCTGTCCCGAGCAGGGGGTGACGACGGCGGACAGCGAGAAGGTGATGGATCGGGGTCGCCCGGGGCCGGGGCTGCTCGCGAGCATCATCGTCGAGAAGTTCGAGGACGCGATGCCGCTGTATCGGCAAGCGCAGCAGTATGCCCGCTTCGGCGTGTCGCTGTCGCCGTCGACGCTGGGTGAGTGGTCGGCGTTCGCACTCGATGTGCTCGCCTCGGTGGCCAAGAGGATCCAGGAGCGCGTGCTGGGCGCATGCTACCTGCGCGCCGATGACACCGGGATGCGCGTGCTGGATCAGGATCATCCAGCGGGGGTGAAGCGAGGGCACATCTGGGCCTTTGTCGGGGCTGGGCTCGTCGCCTTCCTGTACGCACCGGACTGGAGGGCGAAGCATCCGGCTGCCCAGCTGCAGGGCTTCACCGGCTACCTGCAGGGCGATGGTTATGCAGGGTACGGCGCGATGTTGCGCGGAGACGACGGTGGCGAGGTGATCGTGCCCGAGGAGCGCCGGCTCGGCTGTGGAATGCACATCCGCGCGAAGTTCGAGAAGGCGGCGAAGGGCGGCGACGAGCGAGCCGCTGTGGCGCTTGCGTACTTCAAGGCCATCTACCGCATCGAAGCTGCCTGCAAAGCTGAGGCGCTGTCCGCGGAGGCACGCCTGACGCGCCGGCAGGCGCTGTCGCTCCCCGTGCTCGAGGAGCTCTATAAGTGGATTCACGATCTGCACCTGCGGCTCGTGCCAAGTACGCCGCTATACGTCGCGACGCTGTACGCCATCAACCAGGAGGCAGCGTGGCGGCGCTGCTTCACGGATGGGCGCTTCGAGATCGACAACGGTGAAGTCGAACGGCGAATAAGATGTGTGGCGCTCGGAAGGAAAAACTACTTGTTCGCGGGCTCGGACAAGGGAGCTGAACGCCTCGCCGTCGGCTACACCGTATTTGGCTCGTGCCGGATGCACGGAGTCAACCCGCTCGCCTGGGCGACGGAGGTGATCGGCAAGCTGCAGGCGGGCTGGCCGCGCGAACGGCTGGACGAGCTGCTGCCCGACGCGTGGGCGCGAGCGTCGCTCGCGGCTCCGGCCGCCGGCGACGCCGACGCGTCCTGAACGACGCGGACCTCAATCCTCGCCGCCGGGGGTCCGGGGGGAAAGCTTCTCGCCGGCCCTCTCGTGTCCGCCCGCGTCTGCCCGGACCATCGGTAGGCGCCGCCCCGCGCCCAGCATCGTCGACCCCGGTGAGAGCCGCAAGGGGCCGCGCCCATGGCGATGGCTGGGCGCTTACGCTCAAGCTCCCGGAACCGCCCGCCGGAGCGCCCACGGCGCCGGCGAGGGCCCTGCCGAACGCGCGCGGGTTCCTGCGGCTCGTCGGGAGTGCGCCGGCTGCGCCTGTGGTCCCTACGGCGCCCGCGGAGGGCAAGCCGGAGCCGCCGCCGTCAGAGCCGCCGCCCGCGCCGAAACCAAGGCGGATGGAGCAACTGAACCTGTTCGGAGATCCCGAGCAATTCCCGCTTGTTTGTGGATCGGCGGCGTGTTTTACTACGAGATGTCGCGCGAGGTAGAGCTTCGTCGCTGCGGAGAGCGCAAAAGAGGGGGCGCTAGGACAGCAGGTGTCATAGCCGAGCAGGCTCGTGCTCCTCCGGCGGATCCAACAGCACGTCGTTGTTGGAGCCGACACTTGAGAGGAGGCACGGCATGAGAACTACAGAATCCGCACACGACGCATTGCTCGGCGCGTCACGCGCGTTCGCCAAGGCGGCCGGGCGTTGCCTGAAGGAGAAGACGCCAGAGGGCAACGAGCAGGCTGTCAAGCTGTTAGAGGCTAGTGTGATGGCGTTCAAGTTTGTCGCCAGAATTGCGCACGAGAAGAGCGACGGGAGCCGCTAAATCTTTCGACCGACGAAGGCTGGGATCGCGATGCGGCCTCACTCGAGTGAGGCGTCGGCTCGACGCTTCATAACCCACTGAACCTCGCCGGTTCGTGGGTGAGTGTCGCGACTCAAAGTTTCCCTCAGCCGTACCGCTCTCCCAGCGCCAAGTACCCACAGCGACACATCGGCTTCGACGGTCTTACGAAGCTTGCCGAGCTTCGCATCTATCCGCGCATACATGGTCACCATGCCAGCGCCAGAAACAATCGTCTCCGACGCGCTCTCGATCACGGTCTTTGATTCTATGTGACCATATCCAGGCTTGGTCGTGTGATGCGGCGACGCAGTGATTCGCGCGACGCTCATTGGGACCCATCTAATCTTGCCGTCGGCGCGAGTGTTACCAATTGCGGCCTTGCACTTATACAGAGGGAATGTCACCTTCTCGCCCGTCGCCGAATGCACGTACATCTCGAAGCGTAGCGAGAGCTGAAGTGCGTCATGGCGGCCTCCCTCGCTAACAATGCATTCGCGCGGCTCAATATCTGGCACGGCCTCGACGGGAGCCAGCACCCTCATGAGGTCCTCCCGCGTTGCAGTTCTAGCAGCGTTTCCCTCCCGCCATGGCACCTCCCTGGTAGGCTCGCTTAGGCGAGGGTATTTTAGTACGTATGGCGCTCGCGACGTGTCAAAACGGAGCGCAACAACCGACACGTCGCCGACTGGAACGACTAGATTTATGAGCAAGTCAGGGGCCAGGCCATCGAAGTGCGACTTAAAGATAGCGAGCCATGTCGACAACTCGTCGTCTGTTGCGCCTGGTACTGTGGCACTCTTGTCATGTATCCCGATTATCCACAGTATGGGACTGCCGCCAGCGGAGTTGGCATGACCGGCGATCTGGCGCGAGAATTCGTATCGTTTCTTGTCCGTGTGCTCTGGCCACTCGCGCTTAAGCTCCACCAGAGAGTCTTCGATGGGAACTCGGCGTTTGACGCGATCGGCGATGTCAATAACCCTACGCTCCAGTTGCGCATGTGTGGGCATGCTCGTCTGGTACCGGAAATCGGCACACTCTGGTAACTCGCCGCCCGTACAGCGACAGGCGTTCAGGGTGTGGCTGTTGCTGGTTGGGGGAGAGGAGGGCGCGATGATGGCGGGGAGAGACGGGCAACTTGTCGTGCCGAACGAAGAGCCGATCGATCGCGTCGAGCGCTTGGATGGCGCCGAGTGCCTGCTGGGCCGCGTCGCGCCCGCTCTTCGTCTTGGCCTCGATGAGGGCATCGAGCACGGCAGCCCAGATGCGGCTGCGGTTCCAGGGGCTCACGCCTGGGAAGTCGGCCAGCGCAGGAACCTCGCTGGCGATGAGGGACAGGTCCTCGTCGGCCAGGACGCGCTTCTTGAAGTCGGGGCTGCTCATCGGCGCCACCTCCGGATCTTGAGCGCCAGGACTTCCCGGGCGATGCGCAAGCGGCTTGCCGCCGTGCCCGGGCTCATGCCGCGCCGCTTGGCGTACGCGACGAGCGACTCCGGGTTGTCCACGGAGAGCAGCGCCTCGGCCTGCCACGGCGGCAGGCTCGCCAGCGCCTCCAGCACCTCGCGCGCCTGGAGCTGCGCTTCGAGGCTCGGTCCGACGGGCTCGCTGAGCCTGCCGAGAGGCTGCGCATGAAGCACCGCACGCCGCACCCACGCACTGCCGAGGTAGTGCCCGTCTTGCGCCAGCTGATGCCATACAACCACGCGCGCAACGCCTTCCTGGGGTCCTGTGCGGGGTCGGGTCGGTACCTTCCACCCTTCACGGAGCGCCACGCGCCCATGAGCACCTGCTGCTCGACGTCGGCTCGATCGCGCGACGGCACGCCGCTGGCGATGAGCACGGCGAGGATGACCGAGCGCTCCGCGAGGATCGCCTCGATGCTCGGTCGCTTCCTGGGATGTCGTGCGGCAGGCGGGCGGCGAGCCCCCTTCCGCCGCCGCGTCATCCAGACCTCCGGCAGACGCTGCACCTATCGGCTGCGGCAAGCCCGCCGAGCATTGCTCGACGGGGACGCCGGCCGCCTTGGCGGCGCGCATGGCCATCGCGAGCGAGCCGCCGTCATGGCCCTTCACGATGTTGCGGAGGGTGCTCCGCGAGACGCACATGACGTCGGCCAAGCAGTCCCAGGTGCCGTACGCGGCGCGCAGGTTCCGCAGGGTCGCCCGGAGGCGCTTGCTCTGTGTGGGTGTAAGGGAGAGATGTGCGCGGCGACGTGCGAACGCACGTCCGCCTTGCCCGCCGTCATGGGGGATCAGGTATAACTGCACTTGTTCGGCTCCGTGTAAGCGGATGTCGGACCACACAGCCCGGTCGGTTGGCGCCGACGCGGGCTGCACCTATTCCGGCAGAGCCTAACCGCTCATGCGCGACACGGAGTCAAACTAGGGCAGAGGAAGCCTAATTAGGGCACCACCTGTTCTCGGTGCTCGCGACGCGGTTCCACCGCCCCCGGCTTACCTGCCTCCGCCCCCCCCGGCCGTCGCGCCGCCCAGCGACCGGATGCACATCCGCAGCCCCTCGCGGAGGTTCCGCTGCGTGGCGACGGCGGACATGTCGAGGCCGAGCGACGTGATCAGCGCCGCCACCGCGGGGCGCACGCCGGTGATGACCCCCTTCGCGCCGAGCAGCCCGACCGCGCGCACGATCCGGATCACATGGTCGGCGGTCGCCTCATCGATGCCGTCGACGCCGGTCATGTCGAGGATCGCATAGCGGGCGCCGGTCCGGACGATCGCGTCGAGCAGCTCCTCCGTGATCACCCCGGCCCTCACGCCGTCGAGCGTGCCGATCAAGGGGAGCGTCAGCACGCCGTCCCACACCTGGAGGATCGGGGTGGCGAGCGCGCGCAGCTCGTGCTGCTGCCGCTCGATCAACGACAGCTTCTCGCGGAGCTCCTGCTCGGTCTGCTGGAGCTCCTCGGCGATGCGGACCCGCTCCTCGACCTCGCGTTTCAGCTCGTGCAGCGCGATGGCCAGGTCCGCCTTCGTCGCCAGCTCCTCGTCGAGCAGGCGCTGCAGCCGCTCCTCCAGGGTGATCGTCGCGCAGCGCACCGTGAACTCGTCGTGGAGATCGCCCCGCGCGGCGAACGACGTTTGCTCGACCTCGCACTCCTGCCCGAACAGCCTGGTGCAGAATCCAGCGAGCTTGCCCGCCATCATGCTGCTCCCCCAGCAGACATCCAGCTCCTTCTGGTAGAGCGCCTCCCACCCGTTCACGACGCGAAAGCGCGCCTCCTTCCGCTCCCGGTCCACCGAGACCGCCTGCCACCGGCCCCAGCCCGCGGTGGCCGCGCCGATGCCAAGCGCCCTGAAGCCCTCCTCGAACGTCGGGTAGCCGGAGAGGAACGTCCAGTCGTCCTCGATGCTGCGCCGCCCCCCGCTCTCCACGGCGAGGTTGAAGCGCTCGGTCCCCGCCATCCGCTGGAAGCCGGACATCAGCCCGAGCACGCTGCTCGGCACGAACATGGACACCGACGGGACGCCGGCCCAGGTGCACTGGCCGTTGTCGACATCCCATTCGATCGGCATTCCCCCAACGTCGACGCGGATCTTCTCGCCCGAAAGCTGAGAGCTTGTGCTCATAAATCCTCCGAGTCCACGAGCTCGCGTGCCCGTCTGCCGCAGTCTACCGGCTCAGCACGCCACGCGTCGCCCTCGACGTGCACGCCACGACTGGCACCGATCCGGCCAAGACGGCAATCTGGGATTCGCGCAGGCGCGCACGTCCGTGACAGCCCCTCGGGGGTGGGGCCGGAGCAGCGGTGGCGAGGGCTCGAGTGGACCGGAGAGCGGCCGGCTCACTCGCACGTGGAGAACTGAGACGACGCGGTCTGCTCGGCCGTGCTGACCTGGACCGTGGTCTCGATCGTCTCGCCGAGGACGTCGGTCACGCGCACGCGCCACGGCCCCGGCGTCATGTTGCCGTTGCCGACACGCCAGTAGTTGTAGGACTGCCGCGTGGCCTCCCTCCACGTCCCGCCGAGCTGGACCTCGACCCGCTCGATCGGGTTGCGATGGCCCTGCACGCGGAACTCGTTCCACCAGCTGTTCTGCTCCTTGAGCGAGATGGAGAGGTTCCCCTCGACCGGGCACGCGACGTACTTCCAGGAGATCTTGCCCCTCGCCCCGCCGTTGCCGGTCCCGAGATAGCCCTCCTCGGTCGACCCGATCTGCTGAAAGGCCTCCTTGCTCAGATCGATGTGCCCGGCCGTGCACTTCGGGTTGCTGCCGATGGGACACTGATCGACGACCGTCGCCACGACCTTCCGCCCGTCGTCGCGGCTCACCTCCACGCACGCTCCGCACGCGGCCGCGGTGTCGTAGTCGGCCGTGTTCATGGCCGCGAAATACCGGCCTCCGCCGGTCGCCACGTGCGCAATCCTGTCCGGGCTGCGCCCGAGGACCGGGAAGCTGCAGTTCACCGCGCCCGAGCCCTGGCTGAGCGTGTACCACGTCGCCGATCCGTCGCCGTCCTCGTAGCTCGGGAGCGGGATCGAGCAGGTCCCGCCGCCGTCGGAGCTGCCGCCGGCCGAGCCGCCGGCGCCGCTCGTCGCGCCCCCACCGCTCCCCCCTGCCCCGCCCGCGCCCGAGCCGCCGGTCGTGGCCCCCGAGCCGGTCGTGGCCCCCGAGCCCGTCGTCTGACCCGAGCCGGTCGCGCCGGTCTGGGTCATGGACACCATCACCGGTTGGTAATCGCCCCCGGTCGCGTTCGCGCAGAACCCGAAGCTGGTCAAGCCTCCCACCGGGATCGGCGCGTTACCGGAAGACGGGGTCACCGTCAGGATCGAGCCGTTTCGGCTGGACTGGGCCCCCCACAGGCTGGACACGACGGACTGCTTGAGATCGATCACGACGGTCCACGACGTCACCGGCGTGATCCCCTCGTTCACGACGTTCACGTTCACGCAGTAGCCGCTGCCCCAGTCGGACGACCTCGTCAGCGCCGCGACCCCGAGCCCGTCGGTCGTCACCACGGCGCTGGTGAGGTCCCCCGCGACCTCCTCCTCGCCCGGCACCTCGGCGGTGCACGCGGCGGCGAAGAGGCCAAAGAAAGATAGCGCAACAGCAGATCGATAAGCCAAAGATCGCATCCTGTATCTCCACGTCATGGGCGCGCCGACAGAGCGCGACCGGCAGCACCTTCATGAATGCAAACTCATGAGCTCGCCATCGCTCGAACACACAGAAAAATCATTTTGACAGACAAGCACTCTGGAATGATCTCTTCAGACCGAAGAAAACGGCTGTTCCAGCGAACATTTCACCTCTGGCAAAAGCACCTGCACAGGCGCCGATCCCCCACATCGCGCCCCACGAGCGCCCACGTCACCACCGTCTCCCCCTCGAGCGCTCGACTTCAACCAACCCAGCTGGAGAGATCCTCTGTCTGCCGCGCCGGGCGCGGCGCACGCTGCGCGGCGAGCGCCGCGCGACCGCGATTGTCGCGAGTTGCCCCGCGCACGTAGACTGCGGCCCCCGATGCTCCTCACGCTCACCACCACGCACCGGCCGGCGACCGATCTCGGCTACCTCCTCGTCAAGAACCCGGCGCACACGCAGTCGTTCGCGCTCTCGTTCGGCAAGGCGCACGTGTTCTATCCGGAGGCGACCGAGGACCGGTGCACCGCGGCGCTCCTGCTCGACGTCGACCCCGTGGACCTCGTGCGCGGGCGCGGCGCGGGCGAGCCGGGCACGCTCGCGCAGTACGTCAACGACCGGCCCTATGTCGCCTCGTCGTTCCTCTCGGTGGCGATAGCGCAGGTCTTCGGCTCGGCGCTCGGCGGCAAGTGCCGCGACCGCCCGGAGCTCGCCGACGTGCCGCTCCCCCTCTCCGCCACCCTCTCGGCCCTGCCGTGCCGCGGCGGCGAGGCGCTGCTCCGGCGGCTCTTCGAGCCGCTCGGCTACGAGGTCGCGGCCGAGCGCCTCCCGCTCGACGAGACGTTCCCGGAGTGGGGCCAGAGCGCCTACCTGCGCGTCTCGCTCGCGAGGACGTGCCGGCTCCAGGAGCTGCTCGCGCACCTCTACGTGCTCGTGCCCGTGCTCGACGACAAGAAGCACTACTACGTGGGCGACGCCGAGGTCGACAACCTCCTCGCCAAGGGCGAGGGCTGGCTCGCGGAGCACCCCGAGCGCGAGGCGATCGCGCTCCGCTACCTCAAGCACAGCCGGCCGCTCTTCCGCGCGGCGCTCGCCCGGCTCGTGGCCGACGAGGCGGCGAGCCCCGAGGAGGCCGAGGACGAGAAGGCCGCGCCCGAGGACAGGGCCGAGGCGCGGATGAGCCTCGACGAGGAGCGGCGCGCGGCCGTCGTCGCGGCGCTCCGCCGGGCCGAGGCGAGGAGCGTGCTCGACCTCGGCTGCGGCGAGGGCAAGCTGCTGAAGCGCCTCGTCGACGAGCGCGTCTTCGAGCGCGTCGCCGGCGCCGACGTCTCGATGCGCAGCCTCGAGATCGCCAGGAACCGGCTCCGCCTCGACGACCTCCCCGACAAGCAGAAGCGGCGGATCCAGCTCTTCCAGGCGTCGGTCACGTACCGCGACGCGCGCTTCTCGGGCCACGACGCCGTGACCCTCGTCGAGGTCATCGAGCACGTGGACCTCTCGCGCCTCGACGCGCTCACCCGCGCCGTCTTCGAGCACGCTCGGCCGCGCGTCGTCGTCGTGACCACGCCGAACGCCGAGTACAACGTGCGGTTCGAGGGGCTGCCGCCCGGCGCGCTCCGCCACGGCGACCACCGCTTCGAGTGGACGCGCGCCGAGTTCCACGCCTTCTGCGCGGAGGTCGCGGCGGCGCACGGCTACGCCGTCGAGCACCTGCCCATCGGCCCGATGGATCCGTCGCTCGGCGCGCCGACGCAGATGGCGACCTTCACGCGCGCGGACGGCGAGGGCGGCGCGAACGGCGCGAACGGCGAGGGCGACGCCGGCGGCGCGGACGGTCAGGGCGACGCCGGCGCCGCCGCGCCGGCGGCGGAGGTGGCGTCGTGAGCGAGCCGAAGCCCCTCGTCGTCCCCTCGCTCTCGCTTGTCGTGCTCGTGGGCGCGTCCGGCTCCGGCAAGAGCACGTTCGCGAGGGCGCACTTCAAGCCGACCGAGATCCTCTCGTCCGACCACTACCGCGGCGTCGTGTCCGACGACGAGAACGATCAGGCCGCCAGCGCGGACGCGTTCGAGGTCCTGCGCTTCATCGCGGGCAAGCGGCTCGCGGCCGGGCGGCTCGCCGTCGTCGACGCGACAAACGTGCAGCCCGACGCGCGCAGGCCGCTCGTGGCGCTCGCGCGCGAGCACCACGTGCTGCCGGTCGCCATCGTGCTCGACCTGCCCGAGAAGCTCTGCCGCGCGCGCAACGCCGGCCGCCCGGACCGGCAGTTCGGCCCGCACGTGGTGCGGGGCCAGAGCCGCGATCTCCGCCGCTCGCTCCGGGATCTCCGGCGCGAGGGCTTCCGCTACGTGCACGTGCTCTCCTCGCCCGAGGAGGTCGCGGCGGCCACGATCGAGCGGCAACGCCTGTGGACCGATCGCCGCGACGATCACGGGCCGTTCGACATCATCGGCGACGTCCACGGCTGCTTCGACGAGCTCGTCGAGCTGCTCGAGGCGCTCGGCTACCGCCTGGAGGGGCTGCCGGACGCGCCGCGCGCGTCGCACCCCGAGGGCCGGCGCGCGCTCTTCCTCGGCGACCTCGTGGACCGCGGGCCGCGCTCGCCCGACGTGCTGCGCCTCGCGATGGGGATGGTCGAGGCGGGCGCGGCGATCTGCGTGCCCGGCAACCACGACGTGAAGCTGCTGAAGAAGCTGCGCGGCCGCGACGTGCGGGCGACCCACGGCCTCGAGCTGACGCTCGCGCAGCTCGAGGTGGAGACGGACGAGTTCAAGGCGAAGGCGGCGGACTTCATCGACGGGCTCGTCAGCCACTACGTGCTCGACGACGGCAACCTCGCGGTCGCGCACGCGGGGGTCAAGGAGGCGTTCCAGGGCCGCGGCTCGGGGGCGGTGCGCGAGTTCTGCCTGTACGGCGAGACCACGGGCGAGACCGACGAGTACGGCCTCCCGGTGCGGTACAACTGGGCCTCGGAGTACCGCGGCAAGGCGATGGTGGTCTACGGCCACACGCCAACGACCGTGGCCGAGTGGGAGAACCGCACGATCTGCATCGACACGGGGTGCGTGTTCGGCGGCGCGCTCACGGCGCTCCGCTACCCGGAGCGCGAGCTCGTCGAGGTCAAGGCGCGCCGCGTGTACTACGAGCCGCAGAAGCCGCTCGCGCCGCGCGGGGGCGACCCGAGGGCCGGATCGCGCGGGCAGGCCGGCGATGTGCTCGACATCGACGACGTGAGGGGCCGGCGCGCGATCCGGACGCGGGTGCACGGCATGGTGACGATCCGCGAGGAGAACGCCGCGGCGGCGCTCGAGGCGATGAGCCGCTTCGCCGTGGATCCGCGGTGGCTCATCTACCTGCCGCCGACCATGTCGCCGAGCGAGACCGCGAAGGACGGGGGCCTGCTCGAGCACCCGCGCGAGGCGTTCGCGTACTTCCGGCAGAACGGCGTGGGCCGCGTCATCTGCGAGGAGAAGCACATGGGGTCGCGCGCGGTGCTCGTCGTGTGCCGCGACGAGGCCGCGCGGCAGCGGCGGTTCCGCGTCGACGAGGGGCCGCTCGGCGTGTGCGTCACGCGCACGGGCAGGCCGTTCTTCCCGGACGAGGCGCGGAGCCGGGAGCTCATCGACCGGGTGCGCGCGGCGATGGATCGCGCGGATCTCTGGACCGAGCTCCGCACCGACTGGGTCTGCCTCGATGCGGAGCTCCTTCCCTGGTCCGCGAAGGCGCAGGACCTCTTGCGCGGGCAGTACGCCGCCGTGGGCGCGTCGGGCCGCGCGTCGCTCGGCGCCGCGGTCCGGGCGCTCTCGATGGCGGCCGCGCGCGACGAGAGCGCGCGGCCCTTGCTCGAGCGCCACGCGGCCCGGGAGGCGGCGATGGACGGGTACGTGGCGGCCTACCGGCGCTACTGCTGGCCGGTGCGGTCGCTGGCCGATCTCCGGCTCGCCCCGTTTCACCTGCTCGCGAGCGAGGGCGCGGTGCACGCCTCGCGGGATCACGGCTTCCACCTGCGGCAGCTCGGGCGGCTCTGCGAGGTCGATCCGGGGTTCTTCGTGCCGACCCCGCACCGCGTTGTCGACCTCTCGGACCCGGAGAGCGAGGCGCAGGGGGTGGCCTTCTGGACCGAGAGGGTCGAGCGCGGCGGCGAGGGGATGGTGGTCAAGTCGTGGGAGTGGGTGGTCCGCGGCCCGCGCGGGCTCGTCCAGCCGGCGATCAAGTGCCGTGGGCCGGAGTACCTGCGCATCATCTACGGCCCGGAGTACCTGATGCCGCCGCACCTCGCGCGGCTGCGGAGCCGCAGCGTCGCCGGCAAGCGCGCGCTCGCGCTCCGGGAGTACGCGCTCGGCCTGGAGGCGCTCCACCGCTTCGTGGAGGGCGAGCCGCTCTATCGCGTGCACGAGTGCGTGTTCGGCGTGCTCGCGCTGGAGAGCGAGCCCATCGATCCTCGGCTGTGATCGCCTCGGCTGTGATCGAGAGCGGGAGAGCGCTCGAGCGGTGCTCGCTCGGCCTCGCCGCGACAATGCATCGCGTCAATTCGCATGCATCTTGATCATCCGAGCGCTTTGCGGGAATCTTTGCGATCGAACTATGTTGAACCTATCGCGATTCCGCCACCTCAGAAATTTTACTGCATCATCGTCACCCGTGCTCGGTGCGATGCTGCTGTTAGGCGCGCTGCACTGCACCGGCTGCGGCGATGACGGTGGGGGTGGGGGTGACGGAGGCTCCGGCGGCAGCAGCAGCAGCGGCCAGCCGGCGACGAGCGGCAGCGGCAGCGGCACGACGGGAAGCGTCACAACCGGCGATCCGGGCGGCACGACCTCGGCGTCGACCGGAGGCACCGGCGGCGCGAGCACGAGCACCGGCACCGGCACCGACACCGGCACAAGCACAAGCACCGGTACCGGCGGCGACGACGCAACGGGTGGAGGAGGAGCGGGCGGTGGAACGCCGGTCGATTCCGGCCTTCCGACGCCCCCCGGCCCCGACAACGTGGCGAAGCCGTCCGGCGCGGTCGGCGGGTTCAAGGTCATCGATTGGGCCGGCTTCGCAGGCGCCGTATCGTACAGCTTCGACGACTCGAACTCGAGCCAGATCCAGAACTACGACGCGCTGAACGCGCTCGACGTGCCGTTCACCTTCTACCTCCAGACCGGCAAGAACGAATCGAACGATCCGGTGTGGAAAAAGGCGCTGATGGACGGGCACGAGCTCGGCAACCACACGCAGCGGCACCAGGACCAGGACAACGGCGGCGCCGATACGGACGCCGCGACGAAATTCATCAAGGACACGTTTGGCATCACGCCGTACACGATGGCGGCTCCGAACGGCTCGGCGGTGTACACGGGTATCGCCAAGACGCGCTTCCTCATCAACCGCGGCGTGTCCAACGCGCTGATCGCCCCGAACGACTCGACCGATCCGTTCACGCTTCCCAGCTACATTCCCCCGCAGAACGCCTCCGCGTCAACGATGGACCAGCAGGTCACGAGCGCGCGGTCGGAGAAGAAGTGGCGCACCTTCTGTATCCACGGCTTCAACGGCGGCAGCGACGGCGCCTATAACCCCATACCGCTCGCGGGCCTCATCGAGCACGTCCAGCACACAAAGGCTCATGGCGACGTGTGGATTGACAGCATTGTCAACGTCGGCGCCTACTGGCTCGGCCAGAAGGCGATCAAGCCCAACGCCGGCACTCAGTCCGGCGGCGACACGACCTGGACGTGGCAGTTGCCCGACCACTTCCCGCCGGGCAAGTACGTGCGCGTGACGGTCACCGGCGGCACGCTCAAGCAGAACGGCGCCGCGCTTCCCTGGAATCCGCACGGCTACTACGAGATGGCGCTCGACCCGAAGTCCGTCACGCTGTCGCCGTGACGCCGGCGTGGCGCTTCGCCCTCGACATCCTCGAATCGTCTTGATGTCCCTTTCCTGACGCGCGCTCGCTCGCGGGACGTTGTCCTGCCGCGGGCGCGCGCCGCGGCGCCGGTCTTCAGCGACGCGGCGCTCGCCTCGATGCCATCATTCGACGTCTGGCCGTCCGGGGTCAGACGTCTGACTGCCCGCGCTCGGCAGCGAAGATCTGGATGGATACGCCCTGCCGGCGCGCCTCAGGGCACCGACATCTCGAACGCCACCGCGTAGTTCGGCTGCGCGGTTCCCGTCATCGAGCCGACGAAAGGATCGGAGTCGCGCAGCTGGCCCGAGCGCCACGTCCGGCCCGAGAACGCCGTGCCGTCGCTGGTCATGGCGTAGCCGACCCAGAGGCCCGTCGAGGGGAGATCGCTGCCGGCCGTGATGCGCACCGTGTCGCCCGAGATCGCGACGGAGCTGATCGGGATCCGGGTGCCCGCCGTGCGGACCTCGAAGCCGCGCCCCTGCGCCCACTCGGTGAGCGAGCTCTGGTGCGGCGAAGGGAGCGAGCTGTCCCAGGCGAGCGGCGGCACCGGCACGTGGAAGTGCACAGTGATCACCCGACCGCTGCGCTCGACCCGGGTCGGCTGCAGCGGCTGCCAGTCCTCGCCCAGCACGACCTTCTCATGGTAGATCTGCCCGAGCTTCTCGCCGAGCCGCTCGTAGCCGATCGCCGTCATGTGGATGTTGTCGCTCGCGTACGGATACTGATACTTCGGCCCGGAGCAGAGGATGTCGCCCGGGCGGTCGAGCCCGACCTGCCACTGCGCGAGCGTGGCGGCCGACCGCTGGTTCGCGCCGGTCGGATAGGCGTGCTGCTGCGACACGAACATCGGGATCGACCGGGTCTGCCCGGTCAGCGGCCGGAGATCGGCGTTGTAGTCCGACCAGAGCTTGATGAGGTCGTTCCTGTAGCTCGAGCTGCCGGCGTCGGACTCGCCGTGGGTGATCACGATCGCGCCGATGCCGTACGTCTTGCCCGACGCGCCGGCGAGGCGGGCGATCGCGGCGGCCTCGAACAGCGACGCCGCGTACGCCCGACCCGTGGAGCCGGTGTCGCTGGCGCCCTTCCTGATGACCGACATGGCCTGTCCGCTCTCGCCGACGACCGTGTGCACGCTGACGTGATCGCCGCCCGTCGCCGACTTCACAAGCGACGAGATCTGGTCGCCCATGGCCGTGTGCGGCGTCTCGCCGTAGATGTTGCGCGGATACGCGCTCGGGTAGCCCGTGGCGAGCGGGCGAATGGGCTCGACGAGCGGCACCATCGAGAGCGCGCTGCTGCTCGGATTGAACGGAGGCACGCTCGCGCTGCCCAGCGAGAGCTTGAGGTTGTGGTGGCGCTGGGTGGTCGCCCTGGCCGGCCCCTGCGCTCCGACCGACAGGCTCTGACCCGTGCCGATGATCCCGGCCCAGTCCCAGCCAGGACCCACGGGGCCGCCCCCGCCAGAGCCGCCTCCGCCTCCCGCGCCGCCGGCACCTCCGGCACCGCCGGAGCCCCCGGCGCCGCCGGCACCAGCGCTTGCCGAAGCGCTGCTGCTGGCGCTGCTCGAAGCGCTGCTGCTGGAGCTGCTCGAAGCGCTGCTGCTGGAGCTCGCCGAAGTCGAGCCTCCGGTCCCGTTGCCGCTGACCGAGAGGAGCGAGGCCCTTCCGGTGCCGTTCGCGCAGAACCCCCAGGTCGTCGACCCTTGCGCTGCCAGCGAGCCGTTGTGGGACGCGTTTGTGACGCTCAGCTGCCCGCCCGACGGCGTGCCCGTCGCGTTCCAGCTGTTGGTCACCGTGGAGCCGTTGAGCCCGACCACCACGCCCCAGCCGGTGATCGCGCGACCGCCCACGTTCTTCACGGTCACGTCCGCGCAGTACCCCGTCTGCCACTGCGACTGGAACTTGAGCTCCGCCGACATCGTCGAGTCCGGGCTGAGCAGCTCGTTCTCCAGGGAGACAATCTCTTCGTCGTCGGAAGACATGCCGCCGCAGGCGACAAGGCAACAAGCGAGCGCGACCGAGCAGCGGCTCAGTAAGCTGGTAGAGCGCATGAATTTTCTCCTAAAGGCGGCCGAGAAGGCCGCAAGTCAAGTCAGCAAGAGGCTCACGCCAGTGTGCTGCGCGCGAAGCGCATGACACGGCGCGTTCAATCTGTATTCCCGGCCAGCGACTCTCGGATCGCGACACATGCTGAATCCGGATTCGCGAGCGCGCGTGGCGCGCGGATGGGCATCGAGCGCGCTGCGACGCGATGCCGCGGATCTCGGCAAGGGCATGGCGGTCCCGCGGGAGCGCGGTCCGCTTCGGTCAACTCGGGGCTAGGCGGGGGCGACGGCGCGCGGCGGCGCGCCGTCCGGCGAGGCGTCGCCTCGTGGCGTCAGGACTCGCGCGCGTTATCGAGCTCGTCCCAGATGCGGACGTCGCTCCGCTCCTTCAGGTAGATCCCACCGACGACCACCGTGATGAGCGCCACCGTGATCGGGTAGAGGAGGCCCGCGTAGATGTTGCCGGTCGCGACCGTCACCGAGGAGGCGATGAGCGGCAGCATCCCGCCGAACACGCCGTTGCCGATGTGGTACGGGATCGAGAGCGACGTGTAGCGCACCTTCGCGGGGAAGGCCTCGACGAGGTAGGCCGCGATCGGGCCGTAGACCATCGTGACGAAGATCACGAGCACGAACACGAGCGCGGTGAGGATGACCGGGCTGTCCGCGTTCTGCTTCATCGCCCAGAACACCGGGAAGAACCCGATCGCGCCGCACAGGTTGCCCGCGAGCATGATCTTCTTCCGGCCGATGCGGTCCGAGAGCGCGCCGAAGAACACGAAGAACGGCATGCCGAGGGCGAGCGCGGCGGCGATCACGACCGTGGCCGTGATGAACGGGACCTTCAGCGTGTTCTGCAGGAAGTAGAGCGCGTAGAACTGCCCCGTGTACCAGACCACGCCCTGGCCGGCCGTGGCGCCGAAGAGGGCAATCAGGATGACCTTCCAGTTGCGCTTGTTGCCGAGGCTGTCCTTGATGGGAGCGGACGACGTCTTCCCCTCCGCCTTGAGCTTGGCGAAGATCGGCGACTCCTTGAGGCGGACACGCACGTAGAAGGACACGCCGACGAGGAGGACCGACAGGAGGAACGGGACGCGCCAGCCCCATTCCTTGAAGTCCGCCTCGCCGAGGAGGAGGCGGGTCCCGAGGATCACCGCCAGCGAGACGAACAGGCCGAGGGTCGCCGTGATCTGGATGAACGAGGTGTAGAAGCCGCGCTTCGCGTCGGGCGCGTGCTCGGCGACGTACACCGCCGCGCCGCCGTACTCGCCGCCGAGCGCGAGGCCCTGCACGAGCCGGATCAGGACGAGCGCTATCGGAGCGAGCATCCCGATGCTGTCGTACGTCGGCAAGAAGCCGATGAGCGACGTCGCGCCGCCCATGAGCAGCAAGGTCACGAGGAATGCATACTTCCGGCCGACGATATCGCCGATGCGCCCGAACACGAGCGCGCCGAAGGGGCGGACCACGAAGCCGGTGGCGAACGTGCCCAGCGTCAGCAGGAAGCCCGCCGTCGGGTTGTCCTTCGGGAAAAAGTGCGTGGAGATGATCGCGGCGAGACTCCCGAAGATGTAGAAGTCGTACCACTCGATCATTGTGCCGCCGGCGGACGCGAAGATGACCTTCCAGAGCGTGCGGCTGTCGACGACCTCATGCGCGCCCTTGCTGGCGCTGCTCGTGGGGGTCACGGCGACGGTTGCGGGAGACGTCTGTGCCATGGGAGCGGTTCCTCGAAGGAGTTCCAGCGCTTGTCGGGAGGGCCGAAGTCGGGCCTAGAGCCGGCGTCGAGCCGTGGAGAGGGAGCCACTGTGTCGTTCATGGCCTCTCGTCCCCCGCGCGCGACGGCGTGACCGTCGCGCGCGGGGGACGAGAGGCCGGGCAGCGCACGGCAACGCGTGGTTCGATGCCATGTACCCCTGCTTTTCCGTCTCCTGATCTCCAGGATCCGAATATCACGCAAAGAGTCGAGAGAATACCCGTTCCGTCACCGGCCGATCACGTAGGCCGGCTCGTCCGGTGACGCTCCGTTACGATCGGTAACACCCAGCAGCGCTCCAGATGACCCTCTCGTCCTCGACGCGCAGGCTCGGGCTCATGGCGCCGCCTCGGGCCCGCGCCGCGCCCCGGTCGCGCCCGCGAGCGGGAGCCGCACGACGACCGTCGTCCCCTGCCCCACCGCGCTCCGCAGCGTCAGGGTGCCGCCGTGATCCTGGACGATCGAGCGCGAGAGCGGCAGGCCGAGGCCCGTGCCGCTCGGATCGCGCTTCGTCGTCACGAACGGCTCGAGCACCGCGGCGAGGAGCTCCTCGGGGATGCCGCTGCCGTGGTCCTCGACCTCGACGACGATCTCGCCGGCCTCGAGCCGCCCCCGGACGGCGATGGTCGCGCCGGCCCCGGAGGCGTCGCGGGCGTTCGCGAGCAGGTTGACGAAGACCTGCACGAGCTCGCGCCGATCCCCGATGACGACGAGCGACTCCGGGCAGGCCTGCTCCACGAGGACGTGCGGCGCGGCGCGGTCGAGCCGGAGCAGCCGCTCGGCCTCGGCGACCACCTGGGCGAGCGGCACGCGCCCGACCCGCGCGCGCGGGCTCTCGCCGGGCGACGACACGGCGCCGGTGCGGCTGTGCTCGAGCAGCGATCGCAGGATGGCCTCGATGCGCGCCGTCTCGCCGAGGATGAGGCCCGCCCGCGCGCGGATCTCGTCGCTGTCGGCCTCGGCCCGGAGGTTCTGCGCGAGGCAGGCGATGCCCGTGAGCGGGTTGCCGACCTCGTGGGCCACGCCCGCGGCGAGGCGGCCGATCTGGGCGAGGCGATCCCGGTGGGCGAGCTGCGCCTCGAGCGCGCGCTGCTCGGTGCGATCTTCGACGAGGAGGACCACGCCCCCCGAGGCGGCGCGCGCGTCGAGCGGGTCGAGCGCGGCGCGGTGCACGCGCAGCGAGCGCGCGCGCCCGGCCACGTGCGCCTCGATCTCCTCGGCGCCCGCGCCGGACTCGCCGGCGGACGCCGCGCGCGCGGCGCGGGCGAACAGCTCGGCGAACGGGGCCGGCAGCCGGTCGAGCGGCGCCCCGACGAGGTCGCGCTCCTCGACGCCGACGAGCGCCTCGAGGCGCCGGTTGACGAGGCTGATCGCGCCGTCGGAGCCCACGGCGCAGACCCCGAGCGGCAGCTGCGCGAGGACCGAGCGGAGCCACCGCCGCAGGAGGTCGAGCTCCCGCGCCGCGCCGACGAGCCGCGTCTCCCCGCGCGCGAGCCGGCGCTCGAGCCACCGGAGCTCCTCGGTGAGCGCGCCGCTCACGGTCCCACGCGGCGCCGCCGCGGGGGCGTGCGCCTCCTCCGCCTCCGCGGCCGTCCTCGCGAGCACCGGGCCGACCAGCGGGGACAGGTTGCGGTGCAGGCGCTCCTGCAGCGCGTGGAGCTCGGTGGGGCGCGTCTCGTCGCGCGGGATGTCGAGCTCGATCCGGGCGCGCGTGACCTCGATGCCCGCCGCCTCGCGGCCGAGCAGCCGGGCGAGCCGCTCCTCCAGCGCGGCGACGCTCGCGGCCACCGTCGCGCGCTCCACCGACGGGCCGATCTCGCGCCGCCTGCACAGGCGCGCCGCCTCGCGCTCCGCCTTGGCCGGCGGGCGCAGGAGCGAGACGAGCCCGAGCGTGGCGCCGTTGACGGCGAGCGACACGAACGTCGGCAGCGACCAGGTGTCCGGGGAGGTCGCGTGCGCCGCGCGCGCGGCGCGGCCTCCGTGGTCCGCGCCCTCGCGCAGGAGGTCGAGCCACGCCGGATCGAGCCCGGGCATGCCGGTCAGGAGCGGCGCGAGGCACATGGCCGTCCAGATGCCGATGCCGGCGAGGAGCCCGGCGATGAACCCCGCGCGCGTCGCGCGCTCCCAGAAGAGCACGGCGAAGAGCCCTGGCAGGAGCTGCGCGAAGGCGATGAACGACACGATGCCGCTCTCGACGAGCAGCCCGCGGCTCGGCTGCGCGCGGTGAAAGAGCCACCCGGCGACGAGGATGGCGGTCAGGAGCCCGCGGCGCATCCACAGGACGCGCGCGTAGACGTTGCGGCGCAGCGTCCTGCGGGCGAGCGGCAGGAGCAGGTGCGTCGCGCTGTCGTTCGCGAGGGCGACGGCGGTGACCATGACCATGGCGCTCGCCGCGGAGATGCCGCCGATGAAGGCGGCGAGCGCGAGCCAGGGCAGGTCGAGCAGCTGGGGCACGAGCAGCACGTAGCTGTCGGCGGGCCCGGTCGGGGCGATGCGGGTCCCCGCCCAGAGGATGGGCAGCACGGGCAGGTTGAGCGCGAGCAGGAACAGCGGGAAGGCCCAGGCCGCCTTCGCGAGCGCCCGGCCCCCGGCGACGCCGGCGAAGGCGAGGTGCCATTGGCGCGGCAGGAGGAAGGCCGCGGCGAAGCTGATGACGAGCATCGAGGTCCAGCCGCTGTCCTCGCGCACGGGGCGGCCGAGCGCCTCGACCTCGGCGGCGTGATCGCCGAGCCAGTCCGCGAGGCCGCCCAGCCCGCCGAACGCCCCGAGCACGGCGAGGAGGCCCACGGCCGCGAGCACGGCGAGCTTCGCCGCCGACTCGAAGGCGACCGCCGCCGCGAGGCCGTCCTCGCGCCCCTGCTCGGCGGACGGGCGGGCGCCGAAGAACGCCGTGAAGAGGGCGAGCAGGACGCAGAAGACGGCGCCCACGGCCTCCTCGTGCCCCGGCCCGGACAGCACGCGGACCGACTGCTCGGTCGCGCGGAACTGCTGCGCGACGTAGGGGAGGCTGGCGACGAGGGAGAACGCGGCGACGAGCGCCCCGGCGGCGGGGCTCTGGAAGCGGAACGCGAGCAGGTCGGCGAGCGAGGAGAGGCGCTGCTCGCGCGTGATGTGCAGGACGCGCGACCAGAGGAGCGGCGTGGCCACGCACGCGAGCGTCGGGCCCAGGTAGACGGCGAGGAAGACGAGCCCGTGGCGCTGCGCGAAGCCGACGCCGCCGTAGTAGGTCCACGACGAGGCGTAGACGCCGAGCGAGAGGGCGAGGACGAGCGGGTGCCGCGCGAGCGCGCGGGGGATGCGCTCGCGCTGCGCGGCGAGCGCGATGGCGGCGAGCACGGCGAGCCAGGCCACCGTGGCGAACAGGAGGACGCCGACGTCGATCACGGCGGCGGCTCCCGCTCGCCGCGGCCGGCGTCGCCGCGGTCGGCGCGCGTCGCGAGCCAGGCGAGCGCGATCAGCGCGACCCACACCGCGAAGACGGCCGCCACCGCGAGCGGGCCGCGCGCCCAGAGCAGGCGCGCCGGCGACACGAGGAGGACCGCGCCCAGCAGCACGAGCGCGAGCGCGCGATCCGCAGCGCCGGCCTCCGCGTCGTGTCCTCCGCGCATGGGGAAGAGGCTACCCAGGGCCGGGTCGCGCTGTCATGCGAACTTGGAGGCGGAGAGATAAGAGGAAAATTTGAATGATTTTCGTTGTTTACAGCTCACATGGGCCGCTCACCCGCTCTCGGACGCGAGCTGGCCGAGCATCGAGCGCGCGTGCGCGATCACCCCCTCGTTGCCCGACTCGACCCCCCACTTCGCCGCGAGCGCGGGGAACGCCGCCCAGCGCTCGAGGGCGTGGACCGCGAGGCCGGGCCAGGTCGCGCCGCCGGCCGCCTCGAAGCGCGCGATGCATTCGTCGAGCGCCGCCTTGCCGAAGGCGCCGACGAAGAGCGCGAAGTCGATCGAGGGATCGCCGAGGTGGGCCTCGGTCCAGTCGAGGATCCCGGTGAGCCGGCCGCCCTCGTCGAGGAGCATGTGCCCGGGGTGGAGGTCGCCGTGCACGAGGGCGAGGTGGCGCGGCCACACCGCGTCGTTCGCGAGCCAGCGCTGCCACCGCGCCCACAGGACGTCCGGCGGCGCCAGCGCGGCGCGCGTCTCGTCCATGGCCAGGGCGTGGAGCTGGCGCGCGTCATCGATGGACTTCATGGGGACGCCCGCCGCCTCGATCGCCGCGGCGCCGACGCGCTGCAGCGCCGCCAGGGCCTCTGCCATCGACGCGATGAACGCCGCCGAGGGCGCCGCCGGATCGACGCGGTTCCAGCGCACGCCGGCCTCGGGATCGACGGACACGGCGGGAACGTCGCCGAGCCGCGGATAGGCGATCACCTGGTCGGTGTGCACGCGCCAGTCGGGCACGGCCACCGGCAGGTGCTCGCGCACCAGGGCCAAGACGCGCGCTTCGACGCGGGCCGACTCGACGACCGCGCGCCGGCGCGGCGTGCGCACGACCCACGGCACGCCCTCCTCGTCGTGGGCGTGCACGACGAGGAAATCGAGCCCGGTCTGGTCGAATTCGGCGTGCGACGTGACGAGCCGGAGCCCCTCGCGGCGCGCCGCGTCGAGGAGCGCGTCGACGGAGTCGATCGGCGCGAAGGAAGAAGAAGCCGGAGACGGGGTCTTGGTACGTTCGGTCATGATCGCGAGCCTCTTCGCGCGCCGTTGAACCAGGCGACGGCGCGCGTACATGGGGAAGACTCGCGGCGCGAGCTCACGACCGATCAGGCGTGCGTGGCGTATTCCTTCCAGGCTGCCGGGCGTGAGGCTCCGCGCCCCGGTCTTCCACGTTGCGGGAGGAAGACAGGGCACGGACAGGCACCCGCGCGCTCGCCACGTGACCCCGGCCGCGCCGGGACACCAGGGAGGACGAGGATGCCGAGCTCAGCGCAGCCGGGAGAATGCCACGGCCGGAGCATCTCATGCGGCGCCCCGCGCCGCAACGACGTTCGGGGCGCTTGGCAAGTCCGCGAGCGACAGCCCGCTAGCCGCGCTGGGCTGCGCCGGACCGCCCGCGAGCCGGATATCGACGACGAGCTCCGCACACGAGGCGGCATCGTCCTCCGCCCGTGGACGGCCGCTCGCATGCCGCGGCGCTCCTGTCAGAGGATCGCTACGAGCTCGCGGCCAACCCCGCGGCACTCTCCGAGCGCCGCCGCCGCGCTCTTGTCGATGAGCTCAGGTCGATTCATCTCCCGTCCCCGGACCGGCGCGCATCGGTGCCTCGCCCGAAAGGCGAAGCGAACCGCGGATCGTGCAAGAACGTCGTGTCCGTCAGGCTCTTCAGGAACGCGATCAGATCCGCCTTCTCCTCGGCGGTGATATCGAATCCGCGAACGAGGGCGTCCTTGTAAGGATTGCTCGAACCCTCGCCGGCACGCTCGCCCTCGATGGTTCGCCCCCCCGCCGCGTAATGATCGATGACGTCCTCGAGGGTGGTGATGCTCCCGTCATGCATGTAGGGCGCTGTCACTTCGACGTTACGGAGCGTCGGCACACGGAACTTGCCCATATCGGTCGGCTCGTCGGTCAGGTCGAACAACCCGGTGTTCGGGTCGGGGTATGCCCCGTCACCGTCGATGTTGTAGAGACCGGTGTTCACGAAGCTGGTTCGAGACGACTCGCCGTTCGCTGTGCGCACGGCGGTCGTGAAGTTGAAGCCTTCGTGGCAGTGGTAGCACTCACAACGCTCGCTATTGAACAACTCCACCCCACGCTTGGCGGAGGGAGAGAGCGCGTCGTCGTCGAGCCCCTGGACGTACCGATCGAACGGTGAATCGCCAGAGACGAGCATACGCTCGAAACTCGCGAGCGCCTCGACGATGCGTAGAAAGGTGATCGGGTCGTCGTCCTCGGGGTATGCCTCGCGAAACAGCCCCTGGTAGCGCAGATCGCCTCGGAAGCGGGCGAGGATCACCTCCTCGTTGCCGGTCGCACCGAGCTCGATTGGAAAGTCGCCGAAGATCGGCACACGCGCCTGTTCTTCCAGGGATCGGAGGATCGGGTTCGCCCACGTAAAGACTGGCAGGTAGCCGACGTTCGCGAGGGGTTGCGCGTTGCGCGGCAGCTCTTCACCGGTCGACCCCACCGGCCTTGCCTCTCCGTCCGTGAACGCGAGCTCCTGCTTGTGGCACGACGCACACGACTGCGACTCGTTGGCCGAGAGTCGCTCGTCGTAGAATATGTGCCTCCCCAGCTCGAATCGCGCCTCTGTGAGAAGGTTCTCTTCCGGGATAGCCATCTCGGGGAAGCCCGCCGGACGCGCCGGATCTAGGCGCTCCTCCCGTGGCGTCTCGCTGCCAGCGCATGCGGCGGCAGCGAGACTGACGCCGACCGCGACGAGGCGGAGGGGTGTGGTCACATCGGCTCCACGGCGCGGATGCGAAGCGCTTCTCCGTGGCAGTAATTGCAGCCGCCGGTGGTGACGCCGCCACCCATCTGCGCGGGTCGTCCATCGGGGGCCAGCAGCTCCTCTCCCTCCGGCCCGAAGAACCGAGGATACAGAGGGGCCTCGGGCCAGCCAGGAAGCGGTTCGGTGGTGAAGAAATTGCCGTATCCGTCGACCTCCAGCGTCGCCACCTCGTCCGACAGAACCGGCGGTGCCCCTTCCATCGTCTCGGCCGTCGCGTACAACCTCAACGTCGCGTTCGGCAGCGGGGAGCCGTCGGGATGAAATAGCGTCCCTGCGAGCACGAACCTCCCGAGCCCGGGGCCCTTCTCCTGATGACAGCGGAGGCAGTTCTTCCCGGCGTTGTGGCTGCGCTGACCTCCGCGCGCACTGACATTGCTCACATCGAGCGCCGGGTCACGCACGAAGTTGGGGTCGCCCGGGATGAAGTCGCGCGACAGATCGACCGCAGGCGCCTCCGGCTCCTGGTCGGAGCCGGGGTCCGCTTCTCCTCCACAGGCGACGACGACCACGCTGCAAAGCGCCGCCACGCACGTGGCGCTGAAGAACGAATGCATCTCGATCACCTGACTCCGAAGAACGTCTGGCCTGACGCCCTTTGGGCTTCGCCATACGAGAGCCCAAACGCCTCGAACATCGCGGGGCACAGCGGGTTCGTCGTGCCACCGCTCATACAAGCAATCGTCGTCTCGTCGGGCGCGTCCACAGCGAGATTTTCGTAAACCTTGCCGATGTCAGCGACGACGACCGAGCTGCGCGGATCGAAGTCGTCCAGCGAGATCGGAGCCGTGTTCTCCACCGCGCACGAGATGCTCCCCGGCTCGGCTGGATTGCCGTCGCACCCCGTGCTACCCAGGTGAAAGTAGTATTTTTCGTGCGTTCGGGTCGCTACATCGAGCCGCACGAAGCGGTAGCCCGACTTCCATTGCCACGCCATGCCCGGCGCGCCCATCGGGTAGTCCGCGGCCGGCGCGTTGATGTGGTTCAGCGCTTTCGGGACGCCGACGATGAAACGAAGCGAGGTGTAATCGTCGTGCTCCGGCGCGTACCCGCTCACGACCTCGCGGGTCTCTTCTGTTCCTTCACAGGTCCCCGTCGCGTCTTCAAAATCCAAGAGGGCCACGTTGTCCTCTTGCCAGTAGCCGTCGTCCTTGAGCGTGTTCGTGGCAAAGTCCTGCTTCAGTCGGAGCGGGATCTCCTCACCGTCCGCACGGACGAGCGTGACGTCGTGCACCCAGAAGCGAAAATCGATAGGATTGATCGACGTCTTCATGGTCCCGATCTCGCCGAACTCAGTACCGCAAGAAAACGATTGACCGTTAACTGTGGCATCGAACTGGATCGTGAACAGCGTTTCGCTCACCTCCTCGATCGCGGGGTCGTCCTCGCCGCCGCCGCAGCCTGAAAGCACCGCACCAAACAATAAAACGACCATGCAACGTCGCTCGAAGCTCGCCATACTGGATCCTTTGAATGGGTGAAGTCCTGGGACCCTATCAGATTCTCGTTGCCGACGATTGCGACAGGTTGTCGCAGCGCTGGGAGGTGACGGTCCGAGCGGTCAAAGCCGTCGCCGGGCCACCATCAACGCAGCTTGAGCAGCCACGACAGCCCGAGCTGGACCTCGGTGTCTGGCTTGGTGTCCCGAGTGCTTCCAGACCCAGGAGGCCGACGGTGCTCTCGCTGGCTCATTGCGAAACAGGCTAGCGCCACCGTCCGCCAAGGCCCTGCGACACGATGTCGCGCTAGTCGCCGCGCGGCCACGTGCGCGCCGAAGGCCGGAATACGGCTGCATCGTTCGAAGCGATGCGACACCGTGACGCATTGCCCGACCTACTCGGCTCCGCGTAATGTCGCGCGCATGCCGCACGAGGTTCTCTCCTCCTCCACGTCTCCGGCGTCATCGCTGGCAGGCGCCGGAGCGCCGGTCCGCCGGCGCTGGCGCCTCCGGCCGGCGCAGCTCTGGCTCTCTGTCTCTGCGCTCGCGGGGCTCGCCCTCTTCGGTGCGCTGTCGAGCGTGCGCGAGGCGCCCGCCTCGCCGCCCGTGCTCGGTGAGATGCCGGCGTTCTCGATGACGGATCAGGACGGTCGCCCCGTCACGCGGGAGTCGCTGCGCGGGCAGACGCTGATCGTCGACTTCTTCTATGCGAGCTGTCCCGTGTCGTGCCCGAGACTCTCGGCGCAGATGGCGGCGTTCCAGGAGAGACTCGCCAAGCGCAGCGAGGCGCGCCGACAGGCGCTCCCCATCCACTTGATCTCGATCACGCTGGACCCGGAGAACGATACACCCGAAGTGCTACGCTCGTATGCGGAGCGCTACAGCAACGGCCGTGGAGCCTGGTCATTCCTCTCCGGTCGGAGCGAAGAGCTGAATCGCGTGGTGGTGAAGGGTTTCAAGGTGCGCTTCGAGCGAGCCGATGAGCGCGATGACAATGTCGTTTGAGCCCCAGAGCCCGTCGCAGCTAGACGGCATCGAGGTCGGCGATCGTATCGCCTTCGACTTTCTCGAAACGGAGGACGCGCGCCGTGTCCTTACGCGTGTAGAGAAGCGTAGGTAAGCCGGCTGTGAGGCGGGGCGCGTAGAGGGCCTCAGCCTCTACGATAGGGTACCACTTCTGTTCAGTATGCCGTAGCTGTTCGTCAACCACTTGGCCGGCGAACAGCCTCCGCTTGACCATGGCGGCGGTACCGTGCTTGCGCGGTGTGCGCTTCGACCTCTGCGACCGCCGCGGCGGAGAGGCGCCGCGCTTGCGCCCGCGCTCCTCGTCTGGCCACGGATACCGTCAGTCGCTTCCGGCAAGGCCCTCCTGCCTGCCCGAAGCCGCGTCCTCCCCCGCGAGCTCGAGGAGCCGCGCGAGGACGACCTCGAGCCACCCCACCGTGCGCCCGCACCGCCCGCTGCCCCGCGGGGCCGGCTCCCCGGCCTGGAGCGCCCGCGCCCCGTTGGCGATGCCGCCGGTCCGCCGTCGCAGGTGCCGCGCGCAGAGGTCGCGCAGGTCGAGGAAGGGCGCGCGCCCGAGGCCCTCCTGCGCGAGCAGGTCCACCGTGAAGGCGCCCCAGGTGGCCAGCACGCCGCCGTGGCCGACGAAGGCGCGGAGCCGCGCCACGGCCGCGCCCGCGTCCTCGCCGTCGCGCAGGCGGGCCTCGGGCACCTCGAGCTGGTGCGCGACGCTCTCGCCCAGCGGGCGACGCGGGCGGAGGAACGCCTCGAAGCGCTCGCCCGAAGCGCGGCAGGCCACGACGTGCACGAGCTCGGTCCTGGGCTCGGCCGCGCCGGCGGCTGCCGGCCACCCGGCGTTGGCGCCGCCGTCGACGAGCACGACCTTCGCCGGATCGGCGAGGTAGGGGCGCAGCGGCGAGAGCGGCGGGGCCGCCTGCGCGCGCCGCCGCCGCCGCGGGCCGTCGCTCGTCGCCTGGTGCTCGATCTGCCGGTCGACCATGAACTCGAAGGCCCGCAGCATCGCGTCGAAGCGCGCGGGCTCGCCCTCGAGCGCGCCGAGCGCGCTGGCCACCGCCTCGACCGTGGCGAGGCACTCGGGCCGCGGCTCCTTGCGAATGCGGTAGTTGCCCGGGGCCCGGGGCGTCACGCCGATGCGGCGCACCGCGGCCAGGCGGGGGTTCAGCGCGAGCATCTTCTTCGCCTGCCACCACGTGCCGTCGACCACGATGAGCGAACGCACCGGCGCCCCGTCCGCCGGATGCGCGTCGCCCCCGGGATAGAGCACGGCCGTCGTCGGATCGGCGGCGAGGGCGGCGATCCGGGGGTCGTCCTCGAAGACCACCCCTTCGTGCAGCTCGGAGTTGGGCAGCGACAGGTGCGTCATGCGCGCCGTGCCGATGCCCACCCGCCGCTCGCGCGGGTGCTGGAGGAGCACGACCCGCGTCCTCGTCGACAAGGAGGGCAGGAGCGCGCAGTAACAGACTGAACGGGGGCGCCGGCAGCGCCAGCAGACGTCGCGCATCGTCAGTCCTCTCCGGCCGGCTCCCAGGCCTCCAGCAGCTGTCGCGCGGCGCGCAGCGGGCTGAGCGCGCCGGCCTCGACGAGGCCCTCCAGCCCGGGCAGCCGCGCGCGCACGGCGGCGCTGCGCAGGAACGTCTCGCGCAGGTGCCCCTCGATGAGCTCGACGAGCCAGCGGCGCGCCTGCGCGGCCCGGCGGCGCGAGAGCCAGCCGCTCGCCTGCATGTGCGCGCGGTGGCGCAGCACGAGCTCCCACGCCTCGCGGACGCCGCGGTTCTCCTGGGCCGAGCAGACGGAGACCACGGGCGGGAAGCCGTGGGGCGGCGGCGGGAACAGGTGCAGCGCGCCCTCGTACTCGCTCCGGGCTCGCGCGGCCCGGCCTTCGTTCCCGCCGTCGGCCTTGTTGATGATCACGAGGTCGACGAGCTCCATGATGCCCCGCTTCATGCCTTGCAGCTCGTCGCCGGCCCCGGGGAGCAGGAGGAGCAGAAAACAATCCGTCATGTCGGCGACGGCGACCTCGGACTGACCCACACCGACGGTCTCGACAAGGATGTTGCGGTAGCCGGCCGCCTCGCAGAGCAGGATGGCCTGGCGCGTGGCCCGCGCCACGCCGCCGAGCGAGCCGCCCGACGGCGACGGGCGGATGAAGGCCCGCGGATCGCTGGCCAGGCGCGGCATCCGGGTCTTGTCGCCGAGGATGCTCCCGCCGTGAACAGGGCTCGTGGGGTCGACCGCGAGCACGGCGACCGTCTCCGCCCGCTCGCGCACGAGGTGCACGCCGAGGGCGTCGACGAACGTGCTCTTGCCGGCGCCGGGCACGCCGCTGATGCCGAGGCGCACGGCGCCGCCGCTGTGCGGCAAGCAGAGCTCCAGGACCTCCTCGGCGAGCTCCTGGTGGCGGGGGAGCGCGCTCTCGGCCAGCGTGATGGCGCGCGCGAGCGCCGCGCGGTCGCCCGCGAGGAGGCCGTCGGCGAGCTGTCTCGGCGCCGGCTTCAACCTAGCGCGCCTCCGAAGAGAGCCTGTCCATGAGCGTGCGGACGATCCGCGCCGCGGCGTCGGGGATGACCGTCCCCGGCCCGAAGATGCCGGCGACGCCGCGCTCCTCGAGATAACGGTAGTCCTGCGGCGGGATCACCCCGCCCGCCACGACAAGGATGTCCCCGCGGCCGGCCGCCCCGAGCGCGTCGATCAGCTGGGGGACCAGGGTCTTGTGGCCGCCCGCGAGGGAGGAGATGCCGACCACGTGGACGTCGTTCTCGACGGCGTGCCGGGCCACCTCCTCCGGGGTCTGGAAGAGGGGGCCGATATCGACGTCGAACCCGAGATCCGCGAAGGCGGTGGCGATCACCTTCATGCCCCGGTCGTGCCCGTCCTGACCCATCTTGGCGACGAGGATGCGCGGGCGGCGGCCCTCGAGGGCGGCGAACTCGCGGACGAGCGCCTCCACCTCGCGACCGGCGCCCGCCTCGCGGATCTCCGCGCCGTAAACGCCGCTGACGGTGCGCACCGGCGCCTCGTAGCGGCCGAAGACGCGCTCCAGCGCGCCCGAGATCTCGCCGAGCGTCGCGCGGCGTCGCGCGGCGTCGACGGCCAGCGCGAGCAGGTTCCCCTCGCCCGTCGCGGCGGAGCGGGTGAGCGCGGCGAGCGACTCGCCCACCGCGGCCTCCGCGCGGGCGGCCTTCACCGCGCCCAGCCGCGCGACCTGCGTCTCGCGCACCGCGGTGTTGTCCACCTCGCGGAGCTCGATCGGCGCCTCCCTCTCCAGCCTGTACGCGTTGACGCCGACGATGATGTCGCGGCCCGCGTCGATGCGGGCCTGCTTGCGGGCCGCCGCCTCCTCGATGCGCAGCTTGGGCAGGCCGTTCTCGATGGCCTTGACCATGCCGCCCAGCGACTCCACCTCCTGGATGAACCGCCACGCGCTCCGCGAAAGCCGCTCCGTGAGGCGCTCGACGAGGTGGGAGCCGCCCCACGGGTCGATGACGCGGCAGACATCGGTCTCCCTCTGCAAGAAGAGCTGCGTGTCGCGCGCGACCTTGGCCGAGAAGTCCGAGGGGAGCGCCAGCGCCTCGTCCAGGGCGTTCGTGTGGAGCGACTGGGCGCCGCCGAGCACGGCCGCGAGCGCCTCGATGGCCGTGCGGGTGATGTTGTTGAACGGGTCCTGCTCGGTGAGGCTCCACCCCGACGTCTGGCAGTGAGTCCGGAGAGCCATCGTTCTGGGGTTCTTCGGGTGGAACCCCTTCACGATCTTCGCCCACAGGAGCCGCGCCGCCCGCAGCTTGGCGATCTCGGTGAAATGGTCCATGCCGATCCCGAAGAAGAACGAGAATCGACCGGCAAAATCATCGATATCCATGCCCGACGCGATGCCGGTGCGCAGGTACTCGAGGCCGTCGGCGAGCGTGTAGGCGAGCTCCAGCTCGGCGGTCGCGCCCGCCTCCTGCATGTGATAGCCGCTGATGCTGATCGAGTTGAACCTGGGTGTCTTCTCGGCCGTATATCGGAAGATGTCGGCGACGATCCGCATCGACGGCGCCGGCGGGTAGATATACGTGTTCCGGACCATGAACTCCTTGAGGATGTCGTTCTGGATGGTTCCGGAGAGGAGCTCGGGCCGCGCGCCCTGCTCCTCGGCGGCGACGATGTAGAACGCCATGACGGGGAGCACGGCGCCGTTCATGGTCATCGACACGCTCATCCTGTCGAGCGGTATCTGGTCGAAGAGGATCTTCATGTCCTCCACGGTGTCGATGGCCACGCCGGCCTTCCCCACGTCGCCGACCACGCGCGGGTGGTCCGAGTCGTAGCCGCGGTGGGTCGCGAGGTCGAAGGCGACCGAGAGCCCGGTCTGCCCGGCGGCCAGGTTGCGCCGGTAAAACGCGTTCGACTCCTCGGCCGTGGAGTACCCGGCGTACTGGCGGAGGGTCCACGGGCGGACCACGTACATGCTTGTATACGGCCCGCGCAGGAACGGCGGAATGCCGGACGAGAAGCCGAGGTGCTCGGGAGGCGCGGTGTCCTGCGGGGCCGCGGGCGGCGCGGGGAGCTCCACGGCGTCGTCGAGCTGCCGCATCGCCGCCCGGGCGAGGCTCAGCGAGAGCTGCTCGATGTACCAGCAGCCCGCGGCGGGGCTGCCCTCGGCCTCGAAGCGGGCCTCCTCGCGGAGGATGACCCGGGCGTTGCCGAGCAGGCGCTCGGGCGGGGTGATCACGACGTCGTCCGCGCCGCCGGCGACGGCCGCCATCATCGCCACGATGCCGCGGAGGAGGTTCTTGTGCTGCTCGTCGCCGGGCACGGCGGCCGACGGGATGACGGCGGTGACGGTGGCGCCCGGCCGCAGGCGCTCGGCGAGGAGCCGCGCGGCGCGGAGGCGGGCGATCTCGAAGAAGTAGCTGCAGCCGAGCGTGAAGCGCAGCTCCGGCGCGCCGCTCCGGAGCTCGGCGACGAGCGACTCCACGAGCGGTCCGCCCTCGGCCGCGGGGAGCGGGGGGCTGTCCGGCGCGAAGATCGGCGGCACGAGGAGCCCCTCGGCGCTCGCCCAGGAGAGATCGTCCGCGGTCTTGCCCTTGAGATCCCGCTGGAGCGCCTGCTTCCAGGTCTCCAGCGCGACCGGCGCGAACTCGGCGAAGAGCCTGTCATCCATGGGCCTGCACGACCTCGATGAGGTGACCGAACGGCGCGTCTTCACGCGACTTCGGGTGCATGAAGAAGATCGTGGTGCCCCGGGAGCCGGGCCGGGGCGCCGCGTCGATGAGGCGGAAGCCCCTCGCCTTGAGCTCGTCGAAGGCGGCCTGAACGTCGCCGACCCGGTAGGCGATGTGGGCGAAGCCTCCGCGTCCACCATTCTTGTCGATGAGCTTCTGGACGGGAGACTCCGGAGAGAGGGGCTCGAGGAGCTGGATGTGGTTGTCGCTGTCGCCGACACGCAGCATCACCTCGCGGACCTGATCCGTGCCCCGGACCTCCTCCCGGTGCACCTCGCGAAAGCCGAGCAGCTCGTAGGCCTTCACCTGCGCGTCGAGCTGCCCGGCGGGCACCGCCATGGCGATGTGGTCGATGAGCAGAAAGCCGGGAATCTGGTCCTTCATCGCTCTCCTTCAGGTCAGCTTCAGGTCAGCGAGCAGCATCGAGCAGCGAGGCGTGGAGCGGATCGCCACCTCGTGAAAAAGCAGAACGCCGGAGAAATGCCAAGCCTCCAGGCTCACCGGACCCGCCAGGCCGGGTGCTCGTCCCCGACGGCGGGCACCTCGACGAGGCCGTTCTCGACCGCCCCGTCGTCGCTCTCGGGCTCGCACAGGTACACGGCGATCGCGCCGAGCGGCTGCTCTGTGTCGACCCGGGACCAGCCCTCGGGGGCCCGCCGGGCCTCCTCGCGCCACCGCACGGCCACCTCGCCGACCCGGGCCGCCTCCAGGATCGCGCGGCCGCCCTCGGCGCCGAGCGACGCCACCCGCGCGACCTCGACGTCGTGGACGCCCTCGGCCGGCTCGACGCGGAGCCCGTGCCGGCGCAGCGCCTCGGCGAGCGACGGCGGCACGAGGTAGGCCCGCGGCCGGTCCACCACGGTGGTCCCGACGAAGCGCGCGTGGTGCGGGATCCGCACGGTGACGGGCTCGCCGTCGAACGCCCGCGGGCTGCGCGTGAGGATGTCGATCGAGGTCCCGGTCGGCTCGAGGCGGTACCGGACCGCGACGCGCTCCGGCGGCCGCGCGCTCGCGGCCACGACCTCGCGGATGGCGCCGTCGTGCGCGGCGGCCCAGGAGAGGGCCTCGATCTGCCACGCCGAGGCGGTCTGGACGCGCTCCTCGAACGGGAGATAGCTGTAACACTCGAGCAGCAGGTCGAGCCGGCCCGTGAGCCCGCGGTAGTTGGAGCCGAACCGCGGATGGTGCGGGTACGTCATCCAGCCGAGGCCGACGGGCGCCGCCGGATCGACGTCGCCGCCCGCGTCGATCACGCGCTCGTCCTCGACGAAGTTGCCGTACCAGCCGCTCTCGAAGCCGCGCTTCCGGACCGCCGCCATCACGTCGGGGACCAGGCGATCGCGCATCATCGCGATCGGCTCGGCGCGGCCGGACTCGACGGTGTGGGGCACGTCGACCGTCATGTGGAACCGGTGCACCGAGCCGTTGGTTGCGTGGTTGTCGATCGTGAGATCGGGCGCCCACGGGATGCACACGCGCTCCTGGAGCAGGCGCATCTCGGGCGCGGCCTGGCGGAGGTAGTCGCGGTTCAGGTTGATGCCCTGGCTCTGCGTGCGGGTGCCCACGACCGGGCCGGGCTGGCCGGCGAGCTTCTTCAGGTCGAGGCGGCGGTTCCGCGGGTCGAGCGCGTCGTTGCCGTCGGGGTTGAACAGCGGCGCGACGAGGAGCACGAGCGTGTCGAGCCAGTCGGGGTGCCGGCCGTCGAGCAGGTCGCGGACGAGCGCGAGGCTGGCCTCCTTGCCCTCCACCTCGCCGGGATGGATCCCGTCGAGCATCAGCACCACGGGGCGTCCGGTGCGGCGGGCCTCGGCCGGGGAACGCACGCCGTCCTTCGACAGCACGAGCAGCGGCAGCTCCCGTCCGCCGGGGCTCGTCCCGAAGGTCGTCACGGAGAGGCGCGGATCGTTGCGGGCTTCCAGCGAGCGGACGAACCGCATCACGTCGGCGTGCAGGGAGGTCTCGCGGAATCCGGTGGCTTCGGCGCGGGTGAGCAGCATGAGCCCGATCTCTACCCCGCCGTTCGCCGGACGGGGCAGCTATCGGCGCCGAGGACGCGCCTCGCAGGAAGAGCACGCGCGCGTCGCTGTTTCAGGAGCTACGATCGAGGCGTGGGCCCGTCTCCAGCGGCCCGGCGAGGACAAGCATGAGCACCAGCGAAACCAGGACGATCACCCGTGAGCTCAAGCTGCATGCGGCGCTGCTCGGAGGCCTCGTCGCGCTCCTCTGGGCCATCGAGATCTTCGATTTCCTGATGTTCCGCGGATCGCTCGATGCCCTGGGAATCCGCCCTCGCACGATCCCGGGCCTCCTCGGGATCGCGCTCGCGCCATGGCTGCACGGCGGCTTCGCCCACCTCATGGCGAACACGGTCCCGTTCGTCGCGCTCGGCTGGCTCATCCTGCTCCGCAGGACGAGCGACCTCGTCCTCGTGACGCTGCTCTCGACGCTCGTGGGCGGCCTCGGCGTCTGGCTCATCGGGTCGAGCAGCTCGGTGCATATCGGCGCGAGCGGCGTCATCTTCGGCTATTTCGGCTTCCTGCTCCTCCGCGGCTGGTTCGAGCGGAGCGTCCTCTCGATCGCGCTTTCGCTGGGGGTCGGGTTCGTCTACGGCGGGATGCTCTGGGGCGTGCTCCCGACGCAGGTGGGCATCTCCTGGGAGGGCCATCTCTTCGGCTTCCTCGGCGGTGTGCTCGCGGCGCGCCTCCTCGGGGGGCGCCTGCGCGCACAGGCGGCGCAGGCCCCCGGCGCCGGAGGGCGCTCGATGTCGACGCGATGAGGGGCCCCGCGATCCGCCTTCCCGTCCTCAGCTCGGAGGAGAGGCTCGCCGCGCTGCACCGCGAGCTCGAGGCGTGCCGCGCCTGCCCGAAGATGGTCGGCCCGGTCGTCCATGGTCCGGCCGTCCCGAGCCGGATCCTGCTCATCGGCCAGGCGCCCGGCCCGCGCGAGGGCAGCTTCGGCCGCCCGTTCGCGTGGACCGCGGGCCGCACGCTGTTCCGCTGGTTCGAGGCGGCGCTCGGCGTCCCCGAGGAGGAGCTCCGGCGGCGCGTCTACATGTCGGCCGTCGCTCGCTGCTTCCCCGGCAAGGCGAAGGGCGGCGGCGACCGGAAGCCTGATCCCGACGAGATCCTGCGCTGCCGGACGCACCTCGAGCGGGAGGTCGGGATCCTGGAGCCGAGGCTGATCCTGCCGGTGGGCGGCCTGGCGGTGGAGCAGGTGCTCGGCCACCGAGGGCCGCTCGCGGGCGTGATCGGCGAGGCGCGCCGGGCGCGCTTTCACGGCGTCGAGGCCGACGTCATCTGCCTGCCGCACCCGAGCGGCGCGTCGACCTGGCACAAGACCGAGCCGGGGATCTCGCTCCTCGGCCGCGCGCTCCGCCTCATCGCGGAGCACCCGGAGGCGCTGCGCGCGTTCGCCGGCGCCTCCCCTGCCGCCCCCGCGGCGCCTGACGCGCCCCCGAAGTCGCGCTGAGAGGCATCTCCCGACGAAGCGGCGGACGCCTCCTCGATGAGGATCAGGTCGACTGGACAGGAGGCGCGCCGAGAGCACGGAAGGCCTGGCAGCTCCGTCGGGCGTACACCGTGTTCCGTGCGCCACGATCGCCGGACACGCCGCGGTGGCGGCGCTCCCGAAGAACGGATTGTCATTTTGGCAGGATGCGCCATTGTACAGGTCGCCGACGTGTCCACTTTGGCAGAGCGGTACCAGAGGCGTTGCGATCCATGCGGTACTTCCAGCGGGTGGTCGATGGCACGACGCTCGCATTCACAGGAGATGTCGCAGAGACGCTGGCGGCGAGCGGGCGCTCGCGAAAGAGGCAGGTAGCACGATGTTGAAGATCCTCCGGAAGTTGAATGAAGGCAGCCTCCTCCAGCGCACCATGATGCATATCGCGGTGTTCGTCGCCGGGTCGGCGAGCGTCGTCGCGCTGACCAGCGTGCTGCTCGTGTCGACCGCGAAGGCCGTGCTGCCGCCTCACGACGCGACCGAGACCGGCGCCGACAAGGCGGAGGACAAGACGGATGAGGCGCAGGACGCCGACTCGGATGCTGATCCGAGCTCGCCGGAGGCGGCGGTGGGGAACACCGGCGCGAGAGGTGGGTCAAGGGCGCTGGCGCAGGCGCGCGTGGCGAAACGCCGCGAGAGCGCGGTCGCGCAGTGACCACCGCGCGGGCGCGGCCGCTCCAGCGAGCGTCACGATGTCGGTGAGCGCCCTGTTCCATACAGCATCTTTGCTGTAGGTCTCTTCTCCTCTTCTCCGCTTCTCCTCGATATCCTGCGACTGCCGCCGGGCGGTGCCGGCTGGATCTTGCCGGCGCGCACGTGGTAGCACCGTGGCCCATGAGCCAGCCCCCGAGCCCCCTCGCCACCCCCGTCGCCTGGGACCTGGTCGCAGACGATTACGCGGTCGATCTCGTCCCGCATTTCGAGAAGTACGCCGCCGACGCCCTCCGTCTGGCCGGTGTCGGTCCGGGCGCCCGCGTGCTCGACGTGGCGGCCGGGCCAGGCACCCTGTCCCTCCTCGCCGCCGGGGAGGCGCAGGTGACCGCCATCGACTTCGCCCCGGCGATGGTCGAGCGGCTGCGCGAGCGCGCCGCGCGCGCGGGGCTCGCGGTGGACGCCCGCGTCGGCGACGGCATGGCGCTGCCGTTCGAGGCGGGCTCCTTCGACGCCGCCTTCTCGATGTTCGGGCTGATGTTCTTCCCCGATCGCGATCGCGGCTTGCGCGAGCTCGTCCGGGTGCTCTGCCCCGGCGGCCGGGCCGTCGTCGGGAGCTGGGCGCCGATGGACAGGACGCCGATCCTGGACGAGCTCTTCTCGGCGCTCCGCGCCGAGCTGCCCGGGCTGCCCTTCGGCGAGGGCAAGGCGCCGCTCGGAGACCCGGGCGAGTTCCGCGCCGAGATGGAGGCCGCGGGGTTTCGCGACGTCTCGGTGCGCGAGGTCGAGCACGCGGTGGAAGCGACCTCGACCGAGGAGCTCTGGCGCTCGATGCGCCGGAGCAACGCGCCGCTTGTGCTCCTGCGGGACAAGCTCGGCGAGGCGCGCTGGGACGAGCTCGGCAAGGCGGTCCTCGCCCGGCTCAAGGCGCGGTTCGGCGAGGGACCTCAGCGCCTCGCGATGATCGCCAACCTGGGCGTCGGCACGCGCTAGCACCGCGTCGCCAGCGATGGGCAGCCCGCGGGTCAAGGGCTTCAGCGAGTGAGGTGAGGGATGCATCGGGTTGCCTTCAGAACATGCGAATACCTGGCCGTGGTGTGGCTGCTCTCGCTCGTGGCTTGCGGTGGCGACGAGTCCGTTGAGCGACCGTCGATGTCCGGAAGTGGGGATGCGGGCTCTGGAGGCTCGGCGACCTCGACAGGCTCGGGCGGCGCGGGCGCGTCAGAGGAGGGAGGTGCGGGCGGCGCGGGCGGCGGCGACGTGACGGGCTGTCCCACGCTCGCTGGCCGCGGTCCCGTGCCGGAGCTCGGGCCATGGATGTATGGGTCGCTCCCCGGACCGTGCGCCCAGACGGAGACGTCGAGTGACACGGGAGCGGAGACGTCGTTCGTCTACGAGTACGATGGCGAGCGTGTCGTCGGAGCGGTCGAGACGCAAGGCAGCGATACCCACACGCACAGCTTCGAGTACGAAGGCGGGCGTATGGTCCGCATGATCCGGAGCGGCCCGGCCGACACCCGTGTTCTCGGCGTCGCCTACGACGACGACGCGCCAGCGATCACCATTGGCCACGACGACTACTTCATCAGATACGATTATGACGGCCAAGGGCGCCCCGCGCGCGCGACGTTCGACCACTTCACGGATGAGCTCCCGACCATAACGACAGCGTTCGTCTATGAGGGTTGTCGGCTCCTCCGTCGGGAGCAGGGCGTGAGCCCGCTCGACGGCACCCCGAGCCCATCCCTGCCGGCCTTCACCTACGTCTTCGACGGCGATCTACTGGTCGAGCGCGTCGGGGAAAAGCTACGTTCGGTGTACGACTATAGCTGCTGGTGATCGAGCCCTCGAGGGCGGAATGCTCGGGGCAAGGTGGAGGAAGATTCCTCGCGCGAACCGCCTTCTTCCTGGGCCGGCTTCGGATCCGAGCGCTCCTCGCGGCGCGACGGCGCGGGCTACGGAGCGACGCGGAGGGTCCGCGACGCCACGAGCGCCCGGCAGACGGCGATCCGGTCGTCCAGGTCGAGCCCGGGGAGCTCGCGCACGTAGAAGATGCCGTGCCGGGCGATGAAGCGCAGCGCAGGCTCGCCCCAGGCATCTACGCGGACGAGCACCGCCTCGCCGTCGACGAGCTCCGCCTTGCCGTCGTTCAGCCGGACCGACACCTCGCGATCGCGGATCACGCGCCGCGGGCCGCAGACGGACGCCGCGTCGTTCCACACCTCGGGCGGCGGCTCACCGTAAAGAGCGCTGTACGCGGCCGCGAACTCGTCCCACGTCGCCTCGGGGGCCGCGTGCGTGACGGGCGCGTTGGCCGGCGCGTGGTGCAGGAAGCGCCCGAAGAAGCGCTGGCAGAAATCGGCGTACTCGATCGTGAAGAGGACGAACTGGTGCCAGGCCTCGTCGACGCGCAGCGAGAACATCGGGGTTGCGCGGGTACGGTCGGACTCGACGAGCCAGAGATAGCGCGCGAGCTCCCGGAACAGCGCCTCCGCCTCGCGCTCGGTGGCCACAGTCTTGTTCATGAGCAGCTTGGAGATCACGAAGGGCGCGCGGTAGGCGAAGAGATCAGGCCGCCTGCGCGCGCTCGACGTCACCAGATCCGTTTGCATGGGTTGCATGGGTTGCATGGTCAGTTCTCCTGGGCTGCGAAGGGCTGAAAGGTCCCCCAGTCGACGAGCGCGCGGGCCAGCGCGAGCTGCTCCGCCTCGACGAGACCTGGGATGTCGCGGGGCCTCATCTCGCCCGCCGCCGCGAGCGCGCGGAGCGCGGGCTCGGCCCACGCCTCGATGCGCAAGAGGAGCTGCGCTCGCTCGCCGCAGCGCGCGCGGAGCTCGGCGCGACCCGCGCTCCGGATCACGTCGAGATCCACGCCCGGCCAGCGGCGCACGAGGACCGCGCGCGGGTCGAGCTCCTCGGGCCGGCCGAGCGCGCGGGCGGCGCGCTTTCGGGTGCCGGCGTCGCCGCGGGCGTGGAGGCGCGCGAGGAGCGCGGCGGCCCGCGGGCCCCGCTGCGCGAGGGCGTCGATCTGCGCCCGCCGCACGCACTCGCGCTCATGCGCGAGGAGCGCCGCCGACAGCGCATCTTCCCCGGCGGCCCGCGGCGCCGCGGGGGTCAGCCCGTCGATGGGGCCCACCTGCTCCTCGAGCACCGGACCGTCGTGAGGGCCGAACAGGTGCAGCGAGATCGACCAGCTCCCGGTCGGGTTCCGCGGATCGTGGATGCAGGGCCCGTAGATGTGGCCGACCCGGCCCGCCTCGGCGGAGAACAGGTGCTTCGGCACGAGCCGCCTCGCGCGGACCGTCGCGTCCCAGTCGAAGGTCGCGACGTCGAGCGTGTTGTGGAACACCGCCGTGACCGTCCAGTCCGAGTGCTCGTGCGCGCCGGCCGCGCGCCCCGGACGCCAGTACGCGAACGCCATGCGGACGCCGAGCTCGGGGACCACGTGGAACGGCGCGAGGCCCGGCGCGCCGTCCCGCCGCTCGATCTCGAGCGCGAGGAGCTCCAGCGGGAGCTCGTCGTCCGAGAGCCCGGCCCGGACCGCGGCCTCGACCGCGCGGACGTCATCGCGCGGCGGCCGCATGCGGTCCTCGGCGCGCGGGAAGTCGAGCTGCCCGAACAGGGCGGTGAGCTCGGCGAGCCTCATGGCGCGATCCGGAGGATGTCGCCCTTCACGAGCGGACGGCAAAGCGCAACGCGGTCGCCGTCCTCGAGGCCGGGGAGCTCGCGGACATAGAAGTGATCGCAGTCGACGATGAACTGCAGCGCTTCCCTGGCCCACGCGTCGATGCGCAGGAGGACGCGCGGCGGCTCGAGCGACCACACGAGCTCCGCCATCCCCTGCTCGACCTGCACGAAGATGGGGCGGCCGAACTTGACGCGGATGAGGCGCGTGTCCGGCGTCACGGCGAGCTCGTCTCGCCACGCCTCCGAGATGGGCCCGAAGAGCGCCTCGACCTCGGCGCGGTACTGGTCGAAGGTCATCTCGGAGCGCGCGCCGAGCTCGCCGCGAGGGGCGGTGTTGGCGGTGTGGTGAACGAACTCGCCGAAGAAGCGATGGCCGAACGCCGCGTACTCCTCGGTGAAGAGGACGAACTGGTGCCAGACCTCGTCGATCCTCCGGGAGAACATGGGGATTTGCCGGCTCCGGTCCGCCCGGCAGACGAAGATGTATTTCTTCACCTCGTCGAAGAGCCGCGCCGCCTCCTCGCGAGAAGAGGCCATCCGGTCCTTGACCAGCTTCTCTTCGAGCCACGGCGCACGGAAAGAGAGCAGCTCGGGGATGATTGACGTGTCCATCGCCCGTGGCTCATTGCGAGCTTCGTGCCGAGTGGCGCTCACCCGCTTCGAGGGCCCCATCGCGTGTACCGGAGCTCGCTGGAAGGGAAGGTCGATTCCAGAGGGGCTTCCCCAACTGGGAAAGGAGTTGCTCAACAGAGGTCGCGGCCACGCAGAAACAGAGGTCGCGGCCAGCAGAAACCGCGGTGGCACGGCGACTGCAATAGCCCTCCTCGCAGGACGTCGAGTCCGCAACTGGAAATAACCAACGCACCCACGGAGCAATCACCATGAACGAGCAAATCAAGGTCGAGGTCGAGGTCGAGACGAAGCAGGAGACCAGCGAGGAGCGCCCTGCGCGCCTGACGGTGGAGGTCCCCACGGAGCTCCAGGCCGGCGCCGCGCCCGTCTGCACCTGTCCGCCCGGCTGCTGCTGCTGACACGCCCGCGAGAGGCCGGGGACCGCGACCCGCGGCGACCGGCCTCTCGACCCTGACAACACGACCGCGAGAGGCCCGCGCCGCGATGAGCAGCGTCGGGCCTTTCGCGTCTGATCCGCATGAAACGCCGGCCGAGCCGGCCGTCCGCGCAGGCCGATCAAGCGGCCTTCGCGCGGGCGCCGGCCGGGGCGGCTCAGGGGTGCGCGATGACGATCAGCGCCGGGGCCCGCTCGAGCACGGCGCCCACGCAGTCGCGGACGGTGAGCGGATCCAGCGCGCCGAAGCTCTCGTCGAGGATGACCACGTCCGAGCGCTGGAGCAGCGCGCGCGCGAGGAACAACCGGCTCCGCTCGCCGTGCGAGAGCTGCCACCCCGTCTCGCCCACGACCTGATCGAGCCCCGACGGCATGCGATCGAGCAGCGGGCCCAGGCCGAGCTTGCGGCACACGAGCTCCGCCTCCCGCCGGTCCTCGGGCGCCGCGGGCCACGCGCGGCCCATCAGCAGGTTGAACGCGAGCGTCCCGGAGAGCACGTGGTTGTCGTGGAACTGCGGCGCGCTCGCGACGCGGCTGCGCCACGCGGCGCCGCCCAGCGTCCGCCGATCGAGGCCGCGAAGGAGCACGAGCCCCGACGACGGGGCGTGAAGGCCGCTGAGCACGGCCGCGAGCGTCGACTTGCCGCCGCCGGAGCGCCCCTCGAGCAACAGCCGATCGCCCTTCGAGAGGACCAGGCCGCAGTCGCGCAGGACGGGCTCGCCGCGCTCCCCGCCATAGCGGAACGAGACGCCCCGCGCCTCGAGGACGACGTCCGACGTCGCCGGGCGCCCCAGCACGGCCTGCGGGATCCCGGGCGGCTCGCGGCCCTCGGCCGCCGAGAAGAGCCGCGCGATCGAGCGCCACGAGACGGCGGCGGAGAGCAGCGCGCCGAGGCTCGTCGCCAGCGTCGCGAACGCCGCCTGCGCCTGCAGGATGCCGCCCGTCGCGACGACGAGCGGTCCGACGCTCACCCCGCCGAGGACCGCAGGGAAGAGGCCGAGCAGCCCGAGCGCGAGCCACCCGCGCGCCGGGAGCGACGCAAGGAGATCGCCCACGCTGTCCATCGCGCGCGAGGCGCCGTGGTAGCGCTCGAGCACCGCGTCTTCCTCCACGTGATGGAGGTGCGGGGCCTGCTGGGCGACGCGCGTCCGGTGCCCGACGACGTTCTCGACGAAGGCGGTCGTGATCGCGAACCGCTCGCCCGTCCACGCCGCCCGCCTTCGGGCGAACCGGCGGGCGAGCAGCGCCACGGCGATCGTCCACCCGACGAGCAGCGCGACATGGAGGCCGCCGCCGGCCCCGGCGGCGAGGACCACCGCGGCGCTCGCGAGCTGCACGAGCGCGACGACCGCCCCGAGGGCGCCGCCGAGCCCCGCCGTCTCGACGGCCTCGGACTCCGACACCATGGCGAGGAGCTCGCCCGAGCCGCGCGTCCGGATGGCGGCGGGATCGAGGCGGAGCGCGCCGCAGAGCAGGCGCTGCTTGAGGAGCGCGGCGACGTCGATCGTGAGCAGCCCCCCCGTCCAGGAGGCGAACAGCTGCACGAGGATGGCCGAGAGCGACAGGAGCACCCACGCGAACAGCCACCCCGGCTGCACGGCGCCGTCGAGCGCGCCCGCGCCGATGAGCCACCAGGCGAGCACCCCGAGGGCGATCTGCGCGGTGGCCGCGGCGAGGAAGATCGCGCCCCGGCGGAGCACGCCGCGCATCGAGAGGAGGCGCCGGAAGCTCGACCCGGGATCGGGGCGGAGCAGCCACATGCCGCCGATCGGGCGGTCCGCGACGAGCTGGCCGAGGAGCTCGGCGCGCGCCCGCGCGGCGCGCCGCGGCGAGATGCGCGCGGCGGCGAGCCATTTGTCGACGTGCGACGCGGGGCGGTCCTCGAGGTGGGCGGAGAGCGCCCGGCGCACGGTCTCCAGCGGGATCCGCGCCGGCGTGAGCGCCGGCGTCAGCACCGAGAGACCCCGATGGCTCGCGGACATCACCGCGAGGTAGCCCTGCTCGAAGCGGATGAGGGAGGGACCGAGCGACGCGATGCTGCGCGGGAGATCGGCGAAGCTGCACTGGACCGCCTCCGCCTCGATGCCCATGCAGCCCGCGTACGCCTCGATCCACGCGGTGGGATCGCCGTCCGCCGGCGCGCCGGGCGACGGCGCCGCGCCGCTCGCGAGCCCGCACGCGGCCGTGAGGGCGCTCATCGCGTGGCCGAGCGCAGAGGGCTGCCACGCGAGCTCGGCCAGCGCCGCTGCCCGCTCGGTCTCGTTCGCCTTTGTGTCGCTCGCCTTCATGCAGCCCCCTCGATGAGCCGGCCGCTCTCCATCGTCGCGCTCCGGAAGCGCCCCTTCGACCAGACCTCGTCGCGCGCCCGCGCGTCCGCCTCGGCGAGCGCGCGGTAGCGGCTCCGCGGGTCCTCCATGAGCGCGCGCGGCGCGCCGTCCTCGACCACCCTGCCCCCCTCGATCACGAGCACGCGATCGAAGCCGAGCGTGTCCATCACGTCGTGGCTGACGAAGACAAGCGTCGCGCGCGCCCAGTGCTCGCGCGCGCGGGCGAGGAGCGCCCGGCGACGCTCGCGCTCGAGGCCGCGGAACGGCTCGTCGAGGAGCACGAGGCGCGCGTCGCCCTTCATCAGCGCCCGCGCGAGGCGGACGCGCTGCCCCTGCCCCCCCGACAGGCGCGCGCCGCCCTCGCCGATCGCCGCCTGCAGCCCGTCGGGCAGGCTCTCGAGCACGCCGGTGAGATCGGCCTGGCCCATCGCGAGGGGCACGCGCGCGAGGGCGTCGCCGGCGTGGCCGAAGGTGATGTTCTCGAGGAGCGTGCGGTTCCAGAGCTGGATGGCCGGGTCGACCCACGCCGTCGCGCAGCGCAGGCGCCCGACCGCCGCGTCGTCGAACGGCCGCCCGTCGACGAGCACCTCCCCCCGGGACGCCCTGAGCCAGCCGAGCAGCAGCGAGAGCAGCGACGACTTCCCCGCGCCGGACGTCCCCACGATCGCGACGTGCGACCCCGCCGCGAGGCGCAGCGAGACCTCGGACAGGAGCGTGTGTCCGCCAGCCTGGACGCTGACGCCCCGGAGGTCGATCGACGTGGCGCACGCGGCGCCCGGCGCGGCGTCCTCCACGTCCTCGGCGACTGGCGCGCGGGGGAGGCCCATCTCCGGCGCCGCGAGCGGCGCGAAGAGGCGCACGGAGGCGTTGCGCACGTTCCTCCAGCCGAGGAGCGCGGCGACGAGCTCCTGCGCCGCCACGGGGAGGCGCAGCGACCAGAACACGAGCAGGAGCAGCGCCGCGGCCGGGCCGCCGGAGGCGACGTAGCCGCCGACGATCGCGACCGCCACGGCCGTGCTCGCGAGCCCCTGGACGGCCTGCATGGCGGTGGACTGCGCGTGCACGAGCCGGCCGGTCCGCGCCCACTCGACGAGCAGCGCCTCGTGCTCGCGCCGCACCGCGCGCTCCGCGCCGTGGACGCGGATCGGCACCACGCCGAGCAGCGCGTCGAGGTAGAACCGCTCGAGCGACGCCGCGTGCGTGCGCAGGCGCATGAGGCTCTCGACGAGCGGCCTCCGCGCGACGTACGGGGCGACGAGCGCGACGGCCGCCGCGACGAGCGAGAGCCACGCCCCGCCCGGGTACAGCCAGAGCACGCCGAGCAGCGTCGCGGCGAACGACAGCGCCGCGCGCGCGATGCGAGAGAAGAGCGCCGGCGCCTCGCGCATCAGGTGCATCGCGTGGCCCCGCGCGGTCATGTCCGAGGTGGGCCGGCTGCGCAGGTAGCGATCCTCGAGCCGCGGCAGCTTCTCCAGGAAGGCGGCGCGGAAGCGCACCTCGAGGGCGCGGCCGAGGCGCGAGACGGCGTGGGCCACGAACAGCTCGAGCAGGAGGCCCCCGGCGGCGAAGGCGACGAGGGCGAGGAGCCCGAGCGCGCGCTGGTACTCGACCGTGATGTTCTTCACGGCGTCGAACAGCCCGCGCAGGACGACCACGTCGATCACCGCGATCGCCGCGCTCGCCGCGAGCGCCACCCCGATGAGGGCGAGGGCCCGGCCCGCGTCGGCGCGGAGCATCCAGAAGAAGAGGCGCAACGCGGACGGGGTCGGCAGCTCGAGCTCACGACGGACGGACGCCGGGAGCACCGCGGTCGCGACCGCGCGCGGCGCCTGGTCGACCGGCGCGGCCACCGGCGTCGCGCTGTCGCGGTAGCTCGGCGGAGGCGGCGGCGCGGCCGGACGCGCGGCCGCAGCGGGGGCGCTTGCGCCGGCCGCGCGGGCGGCGAAGTGGACGATGACGGCGCCGTGCACGAGGAGCTTCCCCGGCGCCTTGCCCTCCGCGGCCCAGAAGAACCCCTTCGGGATGGCGCCCGCCTCCCCGGCCAGCGCGCGGTCGAAGACGCCCTCGAGCACGCGCTGCGCCTCGCCCCCGCGCGAGATCGCGCCGCCCCGGACGAGGCGCGCGACCATCCGCACGGCGGCGTCGAGCGCCGCGAACGGCCGCCACCCCGGGTCGGCGTCGGCCTGGCGGATGAGCGCCTCCCCCTGCGCGCCGAGCGCGCGCAGCTTCGCGCGGAGCGGCCCGAGCGAGTCCTCGGACGACACCCACCGCCGCCACCTCTCGATCGAGATCGGGATCGGGAAGTGCGGCATGTCCTCCATGAAGCGCTCGCCGTGCACCCAGCGGCGCCCGCTGCCGGGGTCGAGGATCTGCACGAACGGCCCGAGCCGGCGCCAGACGACGAGGAAGTGGAGCGCGTCGCCCGCGCCGCGCTTGACCACGATCGCGGGCAGGCAGTCGGCCTCGGGCAAGAGGAAGCTGTCGTGCGGGACCACCACCTCGGCGGTCGCGAGCCCGAGCTCCTGCCCGAGCGCGGCGAGCGCGTCGATCGAGGTCCCGTCGACGTCCGTCTGGCATCGGTCGCGGAGCCACTCGTAGTGCACCTCCACGCCGAACCCCTGGAGCACCGCCTTGAGCGCGGCGGGCCCGCAGTCCATGAGCGACGCCTGCAGCACCTCGGGGACGAGGAACGCGCGCTTCATCGCGGGCCTCCCGGCGCCACGGCGCGCAAGAGGAGCGTCCAGGGAGAGACGCGCTCCACCTCGACCTCGGTGGTCCCCGGCATCCCGTGCTGCACCGGGATCGACGCCGCGCTGCCCGGCCGCACGAGGAGCTCGACGCGGATCGCGCCGTCGTACGGCTCGCTCGCCACGTGGGAGACCTCCCCCTCGAGCATGCCGAACTGCGTCCACGCGAACCCGTCGAGGCGCATCCGCGCCTTCTGCCCGGGGACGACGCGCCCGACCGCGTCGGACGGCGCGAAGAGCGCGACCGCGTGCACGTCCTCGCCCGGGACCACCGTCGCCACGAGGTCTCCGGGCTTGAGCACGTCCCCCACCTGGAGCGCGGCGATATTCCCGAGCTTTCCGGCGATGGGCGCGCGGAGCTTGCGCCGCTCGATCTGCGCGAGCGCCGTGTCCACCGCGGCCTCGGCCGCCCGCTGCTCGGCCGCGAGGTCGCCGAGCGCGCGCTCGAGCTCCGCGAGGTGGGCTGCGGCCTGCCGCTCGTCGTGGCGCCGCGCGACCGACAGCCGGTGGAGATCGGCGCGCGCCCCCTCCGCCTCGAGGACCTCGTCGGCGGCGCGGGTCTTCGCCTGGAGGTGCTCGGCCGTCGACGCGAGCTGCTCGTGATGCAGCCGCTCGGAGATGGCGCGGAGCTCCTCGCCGTGCGCGGCGGAGAGGTCGCGCTGGCGCAGGTCGATCCTGGCGCGCGCGATCGAGGCGTCGGAGAGCTTCCCTTGCCACGCGCGCACCTCCTCCTCGACGGCGATCTGGCGCCGCATCGCCTCGAGCTTCGGCGCGAGCACGGCCACCTTCGTGCGCTCCTCTCCCAGGCGCTTCTCCTCGACGGCCGCGTCCAGCTCCACGAGCACCTCGCCTTGCTCCACGTGGCGCCCGAGCTCCACGCGGACGACCGCCACGCGCCCGGCCTCGGCGGCGGCCACGCGGTGGGCCATCCGGCTGACCTCCAGGCGCGCCTTCGCGGTCGTGGCGTAGACCGAGACGCGCGCCGCGTGCATCCAGGCCGCCCAGGCGCCGAGCACGGCGAGGATCACGGCGAGGCGGATCCAGGTCCTCGCGTCGCGCTCGAGCTCGAGCGACCGCATCGTGCGGAGGAACGGCGAGGCCACGTCAGCACTCCTCCAGCGCGACCTTCTTCCGGGGTCGCGCGATGCCGTACGTATTCAGCTTGTTGGTGAGCGTGCGCCGCGACACGCCGAGCAGCTCGGCGGCGCGCGTCTGGTTCTGGCGGGTCCTGTCGAGCGCGGCGACGATGCGGTCCCGCTCGAACGAGCGCAGGTCGCCCCTGATCCCGGCCTCGACCTGGGCGCGCGGCGCCTCCAGCATCAGGTGGTCCGCGAGGATCGGCTCCCCCTTGGACATGACCACCGCGCGCTCGAGCACGTGGCGCAGCTCCCGGATGTTCCCCGGCCAGGTGTGCGCGAGCAGCGCGGCCGTCGCCTCGGGCGCGAGCCGCGGCGCCGGGCGCCCGAGCCGGCCCGAGAGGCGCGCCGCGAAGAGCTCCGCGAGCGGGAGGATCTCGGTGGTGCGGGCCCGGAGCGGCGGGATCCGCAGCGTGATCGCGTTGAGGCGGAAGTAGAGGTCCTGGCGGAAGTCCCCGTCACTCACCATCTGCTCGAGATCGCGGTGCGTCGCCGCGATCACCCGGACGTCCACGCGCCGCGGGCGCGTGCTCCCGACGCGGACGATCTCGCCGTACTCCAGCGTGCGGAGGAGCTTCGCCTGCGTGCGCGGGGACAGCTCCCCGACCTCGTCGAGGAAGAGCGTGCCCTCGTGGGCGGCCTCGAACAGCCCTTCGCGCGGCGCCACCGCCCCGGTGAACGCGCCGCGCTCGTGGCCGAAGAGCTCGCTCTCGACGAGCGACTCCGACAGGCTCGCGCAGTTGACCTTCACGAACCGCTCGCGCGGGTGCCGCGACATGCCGGCGATCCACTCCGCCACGACCTCTTTCCCCGTCCCCGTCTCGCCGAGGATCAGGACCGGCAGCGGCGTGGGAGCCACCGTCTCCAGGGCGTCCCGCAGGCGCCGCATCTCCGGATCGATCGCAAGAAAACCGGGTTGACAGTCATCCACCATGAACGCTCCTCATCACGACGAAAGGGCGTGATTCACGTCTCTCACGTTCCGTAGCCGATTCCGATCCTGATTCCGATGCTGCGAAGGGACCTGTGCGGCGTGTGGACGGCGCCTCCGCGCGAGCCGCGCTGGCGCGCGGGGTGGTGCGGCGGCGACCGGGGCCGGGAGCGACTCAAAGCAAGTCGGTGGCCAACGCCTCAGCCTGCCGGCAGACGCGCCTCGGAACCAGCGGGGCCATCAGGTCAAGCCTGTACGACGACTCTTGCGAGGACGGCGCAACCTGGCGCAAAGCCGCACTTTCGGTGATCCCCTCGCCGAACGCCGCGCCTCGGCCCCTGGACGGGCCGGGATCGCGCCGGTGCTCCGGCGCTGCCTGGTGGCGCGGAACACCGCCGCTGAGGGGAGCGCGTATCGTGCGAGATGTCCCGCGCGGCACCCGTGCGTCGAGACGCGTCGCGCGCGGTGGAGGCTGGAGCCTCCACCTGAGGGCGGACGCCACCACCGGGAGATGGCAGGAGCCCAACCGCCTGTTCCTCGCCGGCGTGCGAGCCCGCGTCCGTCCTCGCGCTACGCGGCCGGCGCGCTACGCATCGCACTGCGGCTCGGCGTCATTCACGGTGACATCCATGCTCCGGGCGTGCCCGTACGGGCCCGAAGTGGACTGACATCCTCCAGGAGAGCGTGTCTTGCGGGTCTCGGCGCCCGGCGCGCCGCGGAGCCTATCGCAGGATGCCGAGGGCCGCCTCGATCTGCTGGCGGGAGACGACGCCGTGGTCGTCGACCGAGTAATCGTCTGCCTCGAGCCGGAAGGTGCGCGTGGCCGTGACGTCCGCGCGGCCGCTGAAGCGGTACGGGATGACGGGCGAGGAGAACGACTCGCGGACCAGCTGGAAGCCGAGATCGACGGGGAGGCTGACGGGGACGCGGACCTGGGTCGTGCGGTCGGAGGGGAGCCAGACCCCGTCGCCGCTGGCGCGGAAGTCGACCGGCATCGTGTAGCGGCCGGCGAGCACGACCTGACCGCGGACCGCGCGCACGGCGACGTCGTACGAGTTCGGGTTGTGGACGTTGACGACCACGGTCATCAGGACGCCGAGGCTCGGCGGGAAGGCGATGCGGATGCCGGTGATCTCGGCGTGATCGAGCTGCATCGTCGGCTTGCTGACGCAGGCGGGACCGGCGATCGCCGCCAGCGCCGCGATCGCGAGCACGGGCAGGCGGCGCAGGGGGTTCATTTTCCGGGGGCTCGGCACGGGCGAGAGCTTAGCCGCGCGGGGACGCGCCGTCACCTCGCAGCGAGCGTGGCGGCGCGCGGGGCGCCGGCGAGGGAGTCAGGACGAACGCCCGGCGGGAGCGGCGGTGAAGGCGTCGTGCACCTCCTCGCGCGTCCCGGTGCCGACAAGGACGAGCCATGTCCGCAGCGTCGGCAGGTCGCTCATGGCTTCGACGGCGGAGCGCAGCGACGGCGGCATCGGGCCGAAGCGAGCTTCGTACAGCTCGATGGCTCCCTGCGCGATCCCCTGCGCCATGCCCTGCGTGCGTCCCTGCTCGATGAACTGCGCGACGAATGCCGCAGCCAGACGTCTGGCCACGCACCGCCAGACGTCTGACCACGCACCGCCAGCCCGCCACCGTCGACGCCAATCACGGTTCAGCGCGCCCGAAGCGGATCCTGCGGAATCCATCGCGGGTGATCTGCTCCACGATGACCTCGTCGCCCGACGCGATCCATTGTACGACGCCCCCGTCGTCCGAGAGCGCGACCGCGCCGGTCGCACCGCCGTCGTCCCACCGCTCATACGGGACGCCGGCCGGCATCTCGGGCGCCGGCGCGCCGCTGCGCTCCTCGCCCTGCGCCCCGCCGACGCGCACGCTCAGGCCGAGATCGGGGAATCGCTCGCGCACCGCCGCGACGAGCGCACGCACGCTCTCGATGTCGCTCGCCACCGCGGTGCACGGCGCCACGCTCATCTCCGCGAACGCAGGCGGAGACCAGATCGCGAGATCGCCCTTCTGGAACACCGCCTGACAGGCGTCGCTGAGCTCGTCCACGCGCTCGGCGCCCATCGCCGCGGCGAGCTCAGCCGCGACATCGACCGTCATCTCCACGCCGACGCGCCCGGGCCAGCTGAAGGCGGCCACCGGATACTCCTGCCCGATCGCGAACCGCTCGAAGAGGCGCCGCGCGTCCTCGGCCAGGACGAACGGCTCCACTACCCCGTCGTCGACCACGACCCGACCGCGCGCGTCCATCCAGTACGTTCCCTGCGGGAAATCGCCCATCGCCGCCCGCCCCGCCCGCGGGCGCACCCCGCGCTCAATCTCCAGCCCGATCCCGAACCACAGCGCCTCTCCCTCCGCCGACGGGACACAGACGCCGCCGAAGACCTCCTCGAACCGCAGCAGGACCGCCACCTCCGTCAGCCCCCGGCGCGCGAGGTGCTCGCGGAGGACCTCCGGCGCCATGACGCGACCGGAATCGCGCACGGCGCCGCGCTGCCGGAGCCACCACACCGCTCGGGGCGAGAGGACCCCCGCTAGCGACTCCGCCGCCCCGCCGAGGCTCTGTTGGTCCGCCGCGCCTCCCGCCGGCTCGCCCGATGCGAGGGCTCGACCCGCGCGGACCTGCTCCTGACTCCCAACGCGCTCGTCCTTTCCGCTGCTCACACCCACCCCTCCTTCGCTTGATCCGTGGTCGGATGGCCCCTCGATCGCCAGCCACCCGGCCGCAGAGCCACAGTATCCCGCCGCCCTTACCGCCGCGACCCCCTCGGACGCCAGTTCGGCGGCGGCCGGACGGCCATGTTGCCGGGCGCGTTCGGGTTCTGCATCGCTTCGACGGCGGTGCGCTGCGGGTTCCCCGCCGCCACGGCGTCCCGGTATCGCTGGCTCGGCTCGTCGATGCCTGGGCGGACACGGTTCACGAGGTCGACCGGCGGCTCGCCCTCCGGACGCCCCTGGTTCGCCTGGTTCTGGAGGTTGCGGATCAGCACGCCGCAGTTCGGACAAGCATTGCGCTGCCCCCCGTCGTCCTGGGTCGACTCGATGGACTCGACCCCCCGGAGCGCCGCGCGCAGGTGGTTGTTGTTGGGGTCGTTCGCGGACCCGCACGTGCCCTTCGGGAGCTCGTTCCGAGCCTCGTAGTCGAACAGGTGCTGGCTGAGCGCGTCGGGCTCGGAGCAGTTTGCTGGATGGCGCGTCGCCTGCGGAAACTCCCAGTTGGTCGTCCCGTTCGGCGACTGCACCTGGACCTGGTTGGCCATGTTGTTCCAGACCGTCGGGTGGACCTCGGCGGGGCTGTTCCGATCGCGGCCGGCCGCGCTCCGGCCCGTGGCGCCGGACGGCCGGATCGTCGTCGTCATCGGCTGGAGACCGTCCAGGTCGACGACGTTCGGCGGCGAGTTCTCCGCATACCCGAACAGCCGCGGGCTGCGCGAGATCTCGATCGGATCAGCGCTGATGTACGCGCCGATCTCCGGGTCGTAGTAGCGGAAACGGTTGTAATAAAGCCCCGTCTCGCGATCCGCGTACTGCCCCGGGAAGCGGAGCGGCGTCGCGCCCTCGCCGTCGACGCCGCCGAACGCCCGGTGGGGCTGCGCGGCCTCGATCGAGCCAGAGGCGGAGATCACGAGCTCGGGAAAGCCGTTCGGAGCGTGCACATAGAACCGCCGCCTGCCCGACGCGTCGACCTCGCCGAGCGGCGCCGGGCTGCCGTCGAGGAAGCAATACGTGCGCACCGAGACGCCGGACGCGGCGCCCTCCGGCGCCCCACGAACCAGCTCGTGGAGGATCTGCTCGCCGTCCCACACGAACTGCACCCGCCGCGTGTCCTTGTCGCCGGCGCGCACGCGCTTCTCCACGCGCCTGTACAGCGCATCGTAGTCGAACTCGGTGACCTGACCGGCGGGATCGCGCACCGACCTCAGGAGCCCACGGGCGTCGTACGCATACGTCCACCGCCCGCTCCCAGGCACGTCCTTCGCGACGAGCCGGCCGCCCTCGTCGTGGTGGTACTGCCTGCCTCCGACCCGCAGCGTCCTCCCGCCAGGGCCGTGCTCGTGGACCTCGCTGCCCAGCCGGAGATTGCCCGCGGCGTCATAGCGGAACAGCTCGCCAGCCGCCTGCGCAGGCAGCCGCGCCACGAGCTGACCGACCGGATCGTACTGGTATTGCGTGGTGCCGAGCAGCGCATCCATCTCTCGATCGAGCAGCCCCACAGGCGACCAGGCATAGGACACATCGGAGACGACGCCGCGGGGCAGTCGGCCCACCCACGGCGGCTCCCCATGCGCCGCGATGGCCCCGTCGGCCTCCATCACCGTGCGCCGCGCGAGGCGGCCTACCCCATCGTACGCATAGGCGACCCGCCCGCCGCGCGGGAGCACGATCTGCTGCTCGCGACGCAGCGCGTCCCGAAAGATGTCGATCGCCTCCGTGCCCCAATCGACGCGCACGACGTCGCTCATCGCGTCCCGGGTCAGCCGCTCGACATACCCGAGCGACGTCGACCGCTCGACGCGCTTGCCCATGGAGTCGTGCTTGCTCCTTATCTCGTACCGCTCCCCCCCGATGGTGATGACCTCGTGGACGAGGCAGCCCCGCGCGTCGTAGATGCGCCTGCACTCGCTGTTGCCATTGCGAGCGAGGATCAACCTGCCCACCTCGTCATATTCGAAATCGTCGGCGGTATCGTCGGCATACACGCGGCGCACCAGCTGGCCGGCCGCGTCGTATTCGTAGTCCACGCGGTCGCCGCTCGAGCTCCGCCAGGAGATCAGCCGGCCACACAGATCCCGTCGCAGCGTGTGGACGCGCCCGTCGAGCGTCTCCTCCTGCACGACATGGCCGGCGCCGTTCCGCCGGTAACGGTGGACGCGCCCTTCCTCGTTGATGAGGTCGAGGAAGCGTCCATCCCTGTCGTACCTGTAGCCGATCCGCGTCCCGTCGGGCCGCTCCACCTCGCAGAGGGCGTTGATGCCACCCCAGGTCAGCTTGCCTGTGCGTCCGGCCGCGTCGGTGATCCTGACAAGCCGCTTCCGGCCGTCGTAATCGTAGCGGGTCGTGGCGCCGGTGGGGTCCTTCAGGAAGCCGAGCGATCCGCGGGCGTCGTAGGCGTACCGGGTCGTCCCGCCGGCCGCGTTGGTCATGGCGACGGGGCGACCCAGATCGTCGTAGGCGATCCGCTTCGTGGCCCCGCTGGGTTCGGTCACGGCGGTGCAGTTGCCGTGCGCGTCGTGCTCGAACGCGGTCACGCCGCCGTTCGGCAGGACGGCGCGCCGCACGAGGCCTCGTTCATCGTGCTCGTAGCCGACCACGAGCCCCGCACGATCGGAGATGAAGGTCACGTTGCCTCGCTCGTCGCGCTCGAACCTGATCTCCTGGCCGTCTGGCCTGACCATCGCCGTCACGGCGCCCAGCGCGTCGTAGGCGTACTCCGTGCGCCGAAAGAGCGGATCGATCACGACCGTGGCTCTGCCCGCCTCGTCGCGCTCGACGCGCGTGACCGCGCCCAGGGGGTCCGTGTACGAGACCCAATTTCCGAGCGCGTCGTACTCGTGGGACAGCACGCCGGGTCCCCATGCCACTTTCTCCGCCTGTCCGTTGGCGTTGCCGATGACACGCTTCAGCTGGGAGGAGTCGATGACCTCGGTATAACCGTCGTCGAGGTAGGCGAGCCGGGTGTGAAAGAGACCTTTCGCCTCCGTCTTGCCGTCGGCCAGCACCTCGGGGACACCGGCGGCGAGGCTCGGATCGCGCCCCTCGCTGCGCGCTCCCCACGTCTCGACGCAGCGCCCTTGTCGATCGTAGCGCCAGTGGACGATCAGCCCGTCGGGCAGATGCTGCTCGACGAGCAGGTGCTCGCTGTAGACGAACCGCGTCGCCGAGCCCTCGGCGTCCACGACGGCGACGAGATCGCCGGCCGCGTCGTACTCGTACCTGTAGAATGCGTGCCAGCCGTTCGGCGCGGTGGCGGTCTTGACCTCGAACCGCGCGATGCGCCTCGAGGCGTCGCGCACGCACCGGACGACGCGGCCGGCGGACTCGGTCACGGTGAGGAGTTCCGGGCCGTCGTACGCGAGGCGGATGACATTGCCATGTCGGTCCACGATCGAGCTGAGTCGGTACACGTCGTCGAGGGCGTCCTGCTCGTGGAAGAGCAGCGTCACCCCGCTCTCGAGGGACAGGGCGAACCCCGAGCGCGCGGCGCGCAGCGAGACCCCGCCGAACAGCCGGCGCGACTCGCCGATGGCCGGGAGGGGCGCCTCGAGGACGGTGCCGTCTTCCTGGAGGATCTCGACGCGCCGGCGGTATCGCACGAGGGTCCACGCGAGGGAGTGCGACCAGCCGAAGCCGAGCCCGATGTCGCGCTCCCGCGCGGTCGAAGAGTACTGGCGTTGTAGCACGAGGGGCAGCGGGCCTGGCAGGCCGAGATCGACGACCGGCACCGTGAAGACCCGCCCCGTCACGATGTCCACGGGATCGCCGGCGGCCGTGCCGCCGTTTCCGCCGTGGCGGGGGTTCGTGCAGGCGGCCGCGCCGGTGCCCTGCCCGCACGCACCCCCGCCCCTCCCTCCTCCGTCGGCGTTCTGGCCGCCGTTGTTGTCCCCGGCGCCCTGCCCGTCGCCGTTTCCGTTGCCCCCGCGCCCGCCCATTCCTCCGGCGCCACCGCCCCCGCCGAGCACGAAGACGCCCGGGTTCATTCCGGGAATGGCAGGGATGTTCGGGACCGGAGCTGTTCGAGCCATGGCGACGATCTTTCCCGGACGCGATGCGCGGATCAAGGGGAGCATGCAGGGATGGACCTCCGGAGTCGCCCGTCGACGGACGCGTCGGGAGGGCGCTCGAGCGCGGGGCGCGCCGGCGTGGTCAGACGTCTGGCTGTCCGCGGTCAGACGTCTGGCCATGGCACCTGGAGGCTTCGCTTTCGCTTCCACACGCCGCGCTCGCGCGATAGCCTCGCTGCCTCTACGCGCAGACAGGGAGCACCGGATGGCAGGGAGCAGGGGGAAAGCGTCGAGCGCAGCGTGGAAGCGAAGGCCGGCGGGCGAGGAGGCCGCGCCAGCGGGCGCGGCGCTGACGCGGGTCCGCGCGGAGGCGGCGAAGGGAGGGGCCGCGGCCGAGAGGCGGGCTCAGGCGCTGCTGGAGCTCATCGCACGCCGCAAAGCCCAGATCGCGGAGGACTTCTACGAGATCGGCGAGGCGCTGCGGGAGCTCCAGAGAAAGAAGCTGTATCTGGCGCTGGGGCACGCCTCGTTCGGGGACATGCTCAAGGCGCGCGACATCATGGGGCTGACCCAGGCCAAGAAGCTGATCGGGGTCGTCGCCGCGCTGCCGCGCGACAAGGCCCTGGCGCTCGGGCCGGAGAAGGCGTATGCGCTGACGCGGTACACGGCGGCGACACCGGAGGTCGATACGCCGGCGTGGCTCATGGACCAGGGAGCGACGGTCGCGGGAAAAAGCCTCGAGGAGATCTCGGTCCGCGAGCTGACCGCCGAGGTCGGCAAGGTGCGCACGCAGACCGCAGCTCCGAAGCGGCGTGACCCCGAGGAACAGCGGGCGAAGGCAGCCGCACGGGCGACACAGGCGGCGCTGCGAAAGCGCGGGGCCAAGGGGGCGACCGTGGAGGCGCGCCGCGCGAAGGGCGGCTTCTGGCTGCGCGTCGAGGTGCCCGTGGAGGCGGCCGCGGCGCTCCTCGGCGAGTAGCGAGCGTCGCCGGGGGAGAGCTCGGCGCGGAGCGAGCAGCGCGTAGCGGGCATCAGCAGGGAGCGAACGAATGCAGGGTGCTGCGGGTGGGTCCACGTACACACGGGTCGCCGTAGTGCAACTCGCCTACCATCCGGCGATCCTCCTCGGTAGACGATCGCCGCTCGAGGATCCGCTCTTCGATCCCAAGGTGGAGTCGGACGCGTTGCTCCCTTCGCGGGGCGAGGTGCCCGAGGCGATCCGGCCGGAGCTCAACTCGCTCCGGCGGCGCATCCGGGAGGCGTACTGCGCGCAGCTGCTCGCACGGATCCGGGCGGTGCTGTCGGCCTGCCGGGAGTACGGGGCGAGGATCGTCGTCTTTCCCGAGCACAGCATCCCGTGGGAGATCCTCGACGGCGTCGCCGGCGCCGCCGGCGACATGGTCGTCGTGGCGGGGACGCACACGGTCGAGGCAGCCGCGCGTGGATCCGCGGTCTACGAGCGCCTCGGCGCGGCCGCGCTTCCTGCGATCGGACACTCGGTATGTCCTGTGCTCCACGCCGGCAGGCTGCTCGGACTTCAGGCCAGGCTGAGCCCGGCACCCGCGGAGCGGAGCGCGACGCGCGCGGGCGAGACCTGGGCGCCCGTGGCGATGCCGGACGGCATCCCGGGGCCCATGGGCGTGCTGGTCCATTCCGACTTTGTGTCTCGAGACAGCGGGCCGCACGCGGCGCTCGTCGCCGAGCGGCTCGGGGAGTGCCGCTTTCTCGCCGTGCCGAGCCTGACGTCACGCGACGCGCCGCCGGAGCTCGCGGGCCAGGCCTGGGAGGAGGCGCGCCGGTATGGGCGGCCGGTGCTCTATTGCGACGGCGCGGAGGGCGGCGGCACGTCGGTGTACGTCGACGAGGAGCGGGCGCAGGACCTGCTAGGGTTTCCGGAGCGCGCTGGGTACCTCGAGGCGGGCGACGAAGGGGTGATCGTCGCGGACGTCGACCTCGGATACGAGCGCACCGGCCGGTCGACGCACGGCGCGGCGTCGCGGCCGGTGGTGCCTGTCGCCGCGGCGATACTCGTGTACCGGGGGCATCCGGCCGGGGAGGCCTATGCGCGGTGGCTCAACCTGGCGCGGGAGCTGCTCGCGCGGGACGACGACGAGGCCATGAGGGCGCTCGTCGCGAGGCTCGGCGAGGCGCGCGATGTCCTCTTGAATGCCGGCGCCCTGTCCGGGGCCGCGGCGAGGGGTAGGCGGCTCCGGCGGCTGTACGGCGAGCTCGACAGGCTGAGCGGCGTCGAGCGGATACGGCAGCTCACGCGCGAGGTGGTGGTCCCGGCGGAGGTGCTGCCGCTCGAGGCGCTACGGACTGCGATGGCGGGGGCGGCCGCGGACGTGGTGTTCGCGTGGATGGCCCGGCGGGAGGCGCGCGAGGCCGGGTTCGCCGAGATCGAGGCGCGGCTCCGGAGGGCGGTGGACTCGCAGCGGGGAGCCGGCGAGTGGACGAGCGACGGCGTGGCGGCGCTCGGGGCCGTGGCGCAGGCGGTGGTGCGCGGCGCGCCGGAGGCCAGCGAGCGCCGGCAGCACGAGCGGGCGGCACAGGAGGCGCGGGCGGAGCTGCCAGGAGGGCTGTCCCCTTCGGCGCTTGGAACGCGGAGGGCTCGGGGGTGGGTGCTCTCGTTCGGCAGGCGCTCAGCCGATCTGAGCGCTGTAGTGAAGGACTCCGTCCGACGCGCGCCGAGGGCTGCGGGAGTGCATTGGCTCGGCGAGGAGCTCGACGAGGATCATCGCATCACGGCAATCTCGGAACATCAGGTCCGCGCGGCGGTGAGCCTGCTCTTGCTCGCGACAGCGGAGGGCAGACGGCACGTCGTGGCCGTGAGCATCTCGTCGGAGGCTCACCCAGCTCAGTCCGCGATCGTGATCGCGTCGTCCGGAGGCGACGGGTGGGCCGTGTGGACCGACGGCGGCGAGAGCTGGCTGGAGAGCTGCTCGGAGGCGGTGCTCGCCGCGTTCGCCGAGACCGGGCTGACGGATCCGCGGCGCGTGGCGATCCCGTCGGACGCGCTGATGGCCCGGATCGATGCCCTCCTGCCCCGCTTCGGCGGCGCGCGCGCCGTCGTCGCGGCGCTTCGCCAGCAGCGGCTGCAGGAGGTCAACGGCAAGTTCGTGGAGCCCGACGCGCGGGTCGACGGGGACGAACCCACCCCCATGCTCGCCGCCCTCGATGCGTGGCTGTCGTCGAGCGAGCAGACAGCGCTCGTGCTCGGCGAGTTCGGCCTGGGCAAGTCGACGGCGCTCGCGGCGTGGGCTGACGGGCGCTGGGCGTCAGGCGCGAGGCCGCTGCCCCTCCTCGTGAACCTCGCCGGGGCGTCCTCATCGGCGAGTGCGGAGCAGCTCCTGCTGCAAGCCGCCCGGCTCGACGACGCGCCCGAGAACCGGGCCGCCCTGCGCCTCCTCGTCCGCCATCGCCTGGTCGTCCCCTGCTTCGATGGCTTCGACGAGATGGCGGCCCGCCTCGAGGCCACGGAGCTCGCGGGCAGGCTCTCCGCACTGCTCGAGATCGCTGAGGGCGGCGGGAAGGTGCTCGTCTCCTCGCGGGACAACTACTTCCCCGGCGATGCGCACCTTCACACGATGACCGAGAGCGCGCTGGCGCAGGCGCACGGCCTGTTGACAGGAATACGGCGCTTCGTGGTCCAGCCGTTCACCGACGATCAGGTGCGTGATCTCGTGCAGCAGATCCACGGAGAGGGCGGCGCCGCGGCGGCGCTCTCGCGCATCGCGGGGATCTACAACCTCAAGGACCTGGTGCACCGCCCGCTGCTGCTCGGGATGGTGCTGGCGACGCTGGACGATCTCTCCTCCGGGGTGCAATTCGGCCGGGCGGACCTCTACGAGGCGTACCTGAAGCGGTGGCTCGACAACACGCGCAAGGACGGTCCGGAGAGCTTCACGGATGAGCAGAAGAAGGAGTTCGCCGAGGCGCTGGCCGAGCAGCTCTGGCGGTTCGGAAAGCCTACGTGCACGTGGCAGGAGCTCCAGAGCTCCGTCCGCGCCCGCCTCCGCCCTCTGTTGCCCGAAGGCATGCCGCCGGGCGCGGCGTTCCTGGAAATCCAGGGCGACGCGTTTTTCGTGCACGAGGGCGAGGACCGGTATCGCTTCGCACACAAGTCGTTCCTCGAGTACTTCCTGGCGAGAGCGCTGGTCGCGACGCTGCCGGAGCGGCCGGAGGAGGCGCTCCGGACGAGGCCGATCACGCAGGAGGTCGCAGCGTTCGTGGGAGAGATCCTGAGGACGCGCGGCGAGCCGAGGCGCGCGGGGGCCGTGCGCGCGGTCCAGGCGTTCCTGGCGGAGGATCGGCAGCCGGCCCGTCGCGCCGGCGAGGCAGCCGAGAATGCCCTGCGGCTCCTGCTCGGCCTCGCTCGATGGGCAGAGGACGCTGCGAACTGGATTCCAGAAGGCGCGGACCTCCGTGGGGCGCAGTTCGCGGGCGAGGACCTGCGAGGGGCCCGCCTCGTCGGCGCGATACTCGAAGACGCGAACCTTGCGGGCGCCGATCTATCGGGAACGGATTTGACGGGTGCCGTGCTGAGCGGAGCCACGCTATCCGGCGCGAAGCTCGACGGAACGGTCCTCCGGCGAGTCACAGCGCATCGAACGGACTTTACCCAAGCCGAAGCGAAGGGTGCTGTAGTCGAAGCGGCGGACTTCACAGGGGCGATCTTCCGGCAGTCTACCTGGACCGCATGCCTCTGGAACGGTACTCGGGCCGAACGCGCCGATGCGAGCACATGGATAGTTGCGGGAAGCAACGACCTTTTCGAGCACGGGCGCACGCTGGCCGCGATACCGACGCAAGTGCGGGCGGAGCTCGTCTCGGGACATACCGACCCCATCAACAGACTGGCTTGGGCTCCCGATGGGAAGCGCCTGGCCAGCGCGGGAGACGACAACACGGTACGCCTCTGGGACGCTAGCACCGGAAAGGAGCTCGCTCGCCTCGAGGGGCATTCAGGCTGGGTCAGGGCCGTGGCCTGGCACCCTGACGGCAAGCTCCTGGCCAGCGGCGGAGACGACGAGACGGTACGCCTGTGGAACACCGGCACCGGAAAGGAGCTCGCTCGCCTCGAAGGACACTCGGGCGGGGTCAGGGCCGTGGCCTGGCACCCTGACGGCAAGCTCCTGGCTAGCGCCGTAGCCGACAGCACAGTGCGCCTGTGGAGCACCGACACCGGAAAGGAGCTCGCTCGCCTCGAAGGACACTCGGGCGGGGTCAGGGCCGTGGCCTGGCACCCTGATGGCAAGCTCCTGGCCAGTGCCGGCGACGACGGCACGGTGCGTCTCTGGGACGCCGGCACCGGAAAGGAGCTCGCTCGCCTCGAAGAACATTCGGAGGGGGTCAGGGCCGTGGCCTGGCACCCCGATGGCAAGCTCCTGGCCAGCACCGGAGACGACAGCACGGTGCGCCTCTGGGACGCTAGCACGGGAAAGGAGCTCGCTCGCCTCGAAGGACATTCGGAGGGGGTCATGGCCCTGGCCTGGCACCCCGATGGCAAGCTTCTGGCCAGCGCCGGAGACGACAGCACGGTGCGCCTCTGGGACGTCAGCACCGGAAAGGAGCTCGCTTGCCTTGATGGATATTCGGGCGGAGTCCTGACCGTCGAGTGGACCCCTGATGGCAAGCTCCTGGCCAGCGCCGGAAACGATAACTCGGTACACCTCTGCGATGCTGACACCCGAAAGGAGCTCGCGCGCCTCGAAGGACATTCACACTGGGTCCTGGCCATGTCCTGGCACCCTGATGGCAGGCTCCTGGCCAGCGCCGGAAACGATAACTCGGTGCGCCTCTGGGACGCCGGCACTGGAAAGAAAGTCGCTCGCCTTTTAGGACATTCGAGCTGGGTCACGGCCGTGGCCTGGCATCCCGACGGCAAGCTTCTGGCCAGCGCCGGAGACGACAGCACGGTGCACCTGTGGGACGTGAAAACAGGCAAGGAGCTCGCTCGCCTCGAAGGACATTCGAACTGGGTCACGGCCCTGGCCTGGCACCCCGATGGCAAGCTTCTGGCCAGCGCCGGAGACGACAGCATGGTGCGCCTCTGGGACGCTCGCACCGGCAAGGAACTCGCTCGCTTCGAAGGACATTTGGACGGGGTCGCTGCAGTGGCGTGGCACCCTGACGGCAAGCTTCTGGCCAGCGCCGGAGACGACAGCACGGTGCGCCTCTGGGACGCCGGCGACGGACAGGAGTTCGCTCGCCTCGTGGGTCATTTGCACGGAGTCAGAGCCGTGGCGTGGCACCCCGACGGCAAGCTTCTGGCCAGCGCCGGAGACGATCGCACAGTGCGCCTTTGGAACGCAGGCAACCAAGAGCATGTCACTAGCCTCGAAGGACATTCGGAGGGGATCAGGGCCATAGCCTGGCACCCCAATGGCAAGCTTTTGGCCAGCGCTGGAGACGACAGCACTGTGCGCCTCTGGGACGCGACGATATGCAAGGAGGCCGCTCGTCTCACGGGACATTCGAGCTGGGTCAGGACTGTGGTCTGGCACCCCAATGGCAAGCTTCTGGCCAGCGCTGGAGACGACAGCACTGTGCGCCTCTGGAACACGACTACATGGAAGGAGATCGTGTCGCTCGAGTCCGCGGGCCCGGCCACGCTCACCCGCACCGCCGGAGGCTTCTGCTTGTTCGATGACGCCCAGCCCGACCGCGCCCGCCTCGTTCTCCGCCGCCCCGACTCGACAACGACGCTTTATCTTCCCCTTGCCGGATTCCGTGAGGTCCTCCACCGCCCCGACAAGGTGATGGCGGCCCTCGCCGGGGATTTCAGCGGCGACAACCTGGAAGAGGAGCTTGCCAGGCACGGCTATGCGGGCGGCGTTCCCTGGGATGGCGAAGAGCACTTCATCCCGGCTACCGCCGCATCCCCCGCGCTCGCCGTCGCTGCGCCGTTAGCCGCCGCCGCGCCCTTACCCGCCGCGCCAGCGCCTCCGGCCGCCGCGCCCGCCCCTCCAGCCACGGCGCCTGCCCCTCCAGCCGCCGCGCTGGCCCCTCCATCCACCGCGCCCGCCCCTTCAGCCACAGCGCCCGCAGCTCGAGCCGCCGCATCCCTCGCAGGCGCCGCCCCCGCACCTCCGCGCGCCGCCACAAGCCGCTCACTTTCCCTGGAGTCCTTCTCCCCCTCCGCCGACACCCTCCCCAACCCCTTCCGCCCCGGCCCCGCCCTCACCGACACTTCCTCTCTCCCCGGCCGCGCCCCCGTCATCGCGGAGCTCCTCGCCCTCATCGACAGCCGCAGCCCCGCGGTCCTCCGCGGCCCTCGCCGCGCGGGCAAGACATCCATCCTCCACCACCTGGCCGCGCGACTCGCGCCCACCCGCGCCCTGCACCATCGCACCCTCGAGGGCCGCGCCTCGCCCCTCCGTACCGCCGACGAGCTCGCCCTTTTCCTCGACCCGTCGCTCCACGCCGAGCCGTCCCCCGCGCTCACCCTGCGCAACCGCCTCGCCAGCGCCGGCAACGCCGTGCTGCTCCTCGATGAGGTCGCCAACCTCCATCAGGCCGATGTCACCGTCTTCGCCTGGCTCCGCGCCGTCGGCCAGGAGCAGACCAGCGTGGTCCTCGTCGGCTCGCACTGGGACTGGGTCACCGTCGTCGAGCACGCCTTCGCCGCGGCCCCGGGCTCCTCGTTCGGCAACGACGTCACCCCGGTCAACCTGGGTCCGCTCACCGAGGCCGACGCGATCCGCTTCCTCGTCGACACCGCCCCTCCCGACGTCCCCGTCGAAGCCGAACGCACCGCGCGCTGGATCGTCGAGCTCTGCGACCCGTGGCCGTTCTATCTCCAGGTCATGGGCTACGCCCTCGTCCAGGCCGTCCGCGCCGGCCAGCGCCACGCCCTCGTCGAGCGCGCCGGCGTGCGCGAGCTCTACGAGCAACGCCTGCTCCTCGACCGCGACGCCGCTTTCTTCCGCGCGCGCTGGGTCGAGCTGCCGGAGCGCGCCCGCGCCGTCCTCGGCGCGCTCCGCGGCGCGCCCGACGCAGCGCTGCCCGAGGTGCGCAAGCTGCCTCCCGGGGACGTCGCCGTCCTCTGCGATGCGGGCCTCTGCGATGCGCTCGGGACATGGCTCGCGGATCGGCCGTTCTTCGAATGGATAAGGCGCGTCGCCAGGGCGCCAGGGAGGGAGTCGTGATGCGCGCATTCGACGTGAGGAGACCCTATTCACCGGAGCGCGACGTCCGCGATCACGGGCATCTCCTGGATCTCCTGCTGTCCCTCCCCGCCAACGGCGTTGTCTGGCCGCTCGTCGGCGCGCGCCGGGCCGGAAAGACGTGGACGCTGAAGGCGCTCGAGCACCACCTCGGCAGCGCCGGCGGGGCCAGCGTGCGCTACCTCGACCTCCGGAGGGTCGGCGCGGAGCTCCCGGCCGTGCCGCCGGGGACCACCCTCCTCCTGGACGAGCCGCAGGTCGCCGGAAAGGGCGGCAGCCCGCGCGACGCGATCGCGTTCCTCAGGTGGTGCGAAGATCTCTACAAGGCGAGCACGCGGATCCTCCTGGCGATGAGCCCCGCCGAGTGGATCGCGCTCGAGCGCGCCGACGGAGACGCCGGGCTCCTGTGCTCGCGGGACATGCGCTTCCTCGATCCCCTCACGCACGGCGAGGCGCTCAAGCTCGCCCGCACCGCGGTGTCGAGGGCGCTCCTCCCCGAGCTGCCCGCCACCTGGCGCTGGAATCCCTTCCTGCTCGAGCTCGTCTTCGAGCTCGCCGAGCAGTCGCCCGCTCTGGCGGAGGATCCGTGGACGCTGCTCTGGACGGCGCGCGTGCGCAGCGAGCTCCGGGAGTTCGCCTATCACCGCGCCGTGTTCGAGGACGGGCTCACCGACGCGCAGCGGGACGTGCTCCGCGAGATCGCGTGCGGCGCGTCGCCCCGCGACGAGAACGTCGATCTGATGGAGCGCTGCGGCCTCGTCCAGCGGCGCGGCGGGCGCGCCGTGCTCGCCGATCCGATCCTCGAAGCGAACCTGTGCCCGCTGCGGATCCACCATGTCTCCGACATCCACTTCGGCCCGAAATCCGCCGAGCGGGTCGACGTGAAGGAGCGAGGCAAGCACAGCGACACCATGGCTCCGGGGCTCGGCGCCTCGCGCGTTTGTGACCACTACATCGACCACATCGCCGAGCTGGCCGCCGCCGGGCGCGCGCCGCACCTCCTCGTCGTCTCGGGCGACGTCGCCGAGTGGGCCGACGACGCCCAGTACGCCGAGGCGCGGGCCTGGCTGGAGCGGCTGTGCCGGCACCTCGCGGGTCACCCTCGCTTGCCGCCCAGGGAGCCCAACGTGCTGCTCGTCGGCGGCAACCACGACGTCGACTGGCGGCAGGCGGCGGGGCCCGCGCAGGCCTGGACGCAGGCGCGCCACGTGCCTTTCGCGAGGGCGTTCGACGACCACCCGCGCTGCGCGCGGCCGCGGCTCGACGAGCCCCCGGAGACGCGGGCGCTCGCGGTGGCGCGGTACGCGGATCTCGGCGTGGAGTTCGCGCTGCTCGGCTCCTCGGAGTTCGGCGGCCAGCAGGAGACCGATCCGGTGCGGGACGAGCTCTCCTCGCTGCTCGGCCGCCTGCGCAAGGACGCCATGGAGGAGCCGGACGCCGAGCGCGCCGCGGTCCTCCGAGACCACGTGTCCCGCATCGATCCCGGCCTGGTCCACGACGCCGACCTCCAGCGCGTGCGCAGGGCGGAGTGGCACGCGCCGATCCGGATCGCGGTCCTCCATCACCCGGTCTCCCCGCTGCCGTCCACCGAGCTCGCCCGCTTCAGCGGCCTGATCAACGCCGGCGAGGTGAAGGACGCGCTGGCCCACAAGGAGTTCTGCCTGGTGCTCCACGGCCACAGCCACACCGGCTGGTTCGGCAAGGAGCAATGGCCGGAGCGGCACGAGGACTGGACGATCCGGATCGCCGCGGCGCCGTCGCTCTCGAGCCGCGAGGTGCAGGAGCACAACGGGTACAACGAGATCGAGATCGCGCGCGACGGCGTGAGCGGCGAGGTCAGCTATCAGATCCACGTGCGGCGCATGGTGAGAGAGGGCGCGACCTGGATGCGGCGGGCGTCGATGGGGCCGTTCGCGCCGGGGAAGTAGCGCCGCGACGAGGCGCCGATCTCCGCATCTCCCGCGAGCGCGGACCTGTCGAATCGGCAAGCGCAGCCGCGTGGAAGCGACTCCTCGACATGGGCCCCTCCGCCATGGCATGAGGGCTCCATGCCCGAGCGAGCGCTCTCGATCCCCATTGCAGGCGGCAACGCGGTCTCGGGCGTGCTCCACGCGCCCGCTTCGCGCGCGAAGCGCTCCGGCGTGGCCGTGGTGCTGGGCCACGGGGCCGGCGGCGACATGCACGCGCCGCTCCTTGTCGACGTCGCCAGGGGGCTCAACGACCGCGGGCACACCGTGCTGCGCTTCAACTTCCCGTACAAGGAGCTCGGCCGCAAGGCGCCCGACAGGCCGGAGAAGCTCGAGATCGCCTACGAGGCGGCCATCGCGCGGCTACGGAAGGAGAAGCCGGATCGGCTGGTGATCGGCGGCAAATCCATGGGCGGGCGGATCGCCTCGCTCCTCGCGGCGCGGGCCGTCCCCTGCGACGGGCTCATGTTCCTCGGCTACCCGCTGCACCCCGCGGGCAAGCGCGCCCCGCTCCGCGATGAGCACCTCTCGGCCATCAAGGCGCCGATGCTCTTCCTCCAGGGCACCCGCGATCCGCTGTGCCAGCTCGATCTCCTCCGGCCGGTGCTGAAGCGCCTCGGCAGGCGCGCGAGCCTGCATGTGGTGGAGGGCGGCGACCACTCGCTCGAGCTCCTGAAATCTGCGGGCCGGACGGGGGACAGCGTGCTCGCCGAGATCCTCGCCGCCGTCGACGCCTGGCTCGTGAAGCAGGCATCTGGCAAGAAGCCGTGACCACGGATGGAGGAGGTGAGCCGATGATCCCGATCGGCACGTTCCTTTGCACGATGACGCGCAACGTCCCGCTCAACAATGCGCTGGAGAGGGTCTCGCCGGAGACCGCGATGGCCGCGGAGACGTGGTCTCGCTACGTCCCCGCGTGGACGACGTGGAACACCGTGCGGACGCTGGCGGCCCTCGCGTCCGCCGCCCTGTTCACGCTCGCCCTCGTCCAGCGCGCGCGCGCCGAGTGACCGCGATTCAGACAGGGAGGGAGGCCGATGCGGTGGAATTGCCAAAACTTCTGACCGTGGCATATTGGACGCCCCTTCGCCACCATGCCCGGTCCATCATGTTCACCCCCGACGAGTACCCGATTGCCCCCGGAGACGTGCTCCTCGGCAAGTACCGCGTGGAGAACGTCCTCGGACGCGGCGCGATGGGGCTCGTCGTCGCTGCGCGCCACCTCGCGCTCGACGATCGCGTCGCGATCAAGGTGCTCCTGCCGAAGTACGTGCAGGACGCAGAGGTCCTCCAGCGCTTTCTGAGAGAAGGGCGCGCCGCCGTGCGCATTCGCAGCCCGCACGTCGTGCGCGTCACCGACGTCGGCACGCTGGAGAACGGCGCGCCGTACATGGTGATGGACCACCTCGAGGGGAAGGACCTCGCCGCCGTGCTCGCGGAGAGCGGATATCTCCAGGTGCCCCTGGCCATCGAGCTCGTGCTCCAGGCGTGCGAGGCGCTCGCGGAGGCGCACGCGCAAGGCATCGTCCACCGGGACGTGAAGCCGAGCAATCTGTTCCTCACGCGGAACGCGGACGGCTCGCCGTGCGTCAAGGTGCTCGACTTCGGGATCTCGAAGATGACGCACGCAGAGGACCACGCGCTGACGCGGGTCGGGGGCGTGCTCGGCTCGCCTCTTTACATGTCCCCCGAGCAGCTCCGCGCGGCCAGCGACGTTGACGGCCGCGCGGACATCTATTCGCTGGGCGTCGTGCTCTTCCAGCTGCTCACGGGGCGAACACCGTTCGTCGCGCAGGAGCTCGCGCAGCTGGTCTACCTGGTCACGCAGGGTGAGCCGCAGAGTCTGCGCGCGCTGCGCCCGGACATCCCGGAGCCCCTGGAGCGGGTGATCCTCACGGCGATCGCGCGCGATCGCGATCGCCGTTACCCGACCATCGCGGACCTCGCGCTCGCGCTTGCGCCCTTCGCCCCGCCGCACCTGCGAGCGACCGCCGAGCGCGTCTTCGGCGCGCTGCGCGGCGCGCTCCCGGTCGCGGCCCCGCGGGGCGGCGCTCCTCTCGCGGCCTCGACGGCCGGGGCGGCGATCTCCGCGGCGACCCTGCCCCTCGACGGGGGAGCGCTGACGATCGCGCCGCTCGGCACGACGACCGGGAAGCAGCCGTCGCGCGAGAGGCGCGCCTTGCCCATCGCGCTCGGGATCGGCGTTGCGATCGTGAGCTGCGGCCTGTTCCTCTGGCGCCTGTCGCCCCGAGCACCGGACCCCGTCGAGCGTGAGACCGCGCCGGCAGAGGGCCCTCGGGGCGCTGCAGCGGAGCCCCGCGCCACGCCGTTGAGCGCCGCGCCGCCCCCGGCGATCGCGCCTTCCGCGAGCGACGTGCCGCCCGCGGCGATCGCGCCTTCCGCGAGCGACGCGCCGCCGCCGCCGCCGAGCGCCGCGCCCGGCGCGTCGGCCGAGGTGCCGCGACCGGACGCGCGCGCCACGGCCACCGCGGCGCCGAAGGCCGCGAAGCCGGGCGGCGCGGCTCCCCCGAGGCGCAGCGCGCCGCCCGTGAAGCGCCCTGCCAGCGCCGACCCCTTCAATCGCGATGTCTTCTGAACCCCTCGCAGAGACGATGACGCCCCAGCAGACGACGAAGAGCCGAGCGAGGCGCGGGCGCAGGTGGGTCGCGTGCCTCTGCGCGATCGGCGCCGGCCTGACGGCTGCGCTCGCCGGGGGCGGCGCGGCGAGGGCCGAGGACAAGGCGGGCGCCGTGGCGCTGTTCAGGGAGGCGGGAGAGCTCATCGATGCTGGCCAGCCGGCGCGCGCCTGCCCCAGATACGAAGAGAGCCTCCGCCTCTATGACAGCATCAACACCCGCTACTTCCTCGCCGATTGCTACGAGCGCATCGGCAAGATGGCCTCCGCGTGGGCGCATTTCCTCGAGGTCGCCGCCCGGGTGCGCGCGAGCGGCGACCGGGAGAAGGAGGCGAGGGCGCGCGAGCGCGCGGCGGCCGTCCAGCCGAAGGTCTCCCGCCTCACGGTGGTCGTCGAGGACGCGAGCACGCCGGGCCTCGAGGTGAAGCGCGGCGGCACGCCGATCGGCCCCGGCCAGTGGGGCGTGCCCATGCCGGTCGACGCGGGGACCCATGTCATCGAGGCGAGCGCGCCGGGCAAGCGAACGTGGACGGCGCGGGTCGAGGTCGGGCCGGGCGGCGCGACATCGACCCTCGTCGTGCGCCCGCTGGAGGACGGCCCCGCTTCGGGTGACGCGGGCGGCGCGGGCGCGGGGCGCCGCACGCTCGCGCTCGTCACGGGAGGCGCGGGGATCGTGACCGTCGGCGTCGCGACGGCGCTCGGCTTCGCGGCCAGGTCGAGGTTCGACGAGTCGAGCGCGTTCTGCAACGGCGACCGCTGCGATCGGCGCGGCATGGACATCCGCGACAGCGCCGTGGCGCGCGCGAACGTCGCGACGGTGGTCTTCGGCGTCGGCCTCGCCGCCATCGCCGGCGGCGGCGTGCTCTGGCTCACCGCGACGAGCCCGACGAAGGGCGCGTCGGTCGGGCTGACGCCCACGGTGGGCGGCGCGCTCGTGCGAGGCAGCTTCTGATGCGTCTCCAGGTGCTCATCGCCGGCCTCTGCGCGTCGATGGTCGCGGCCGGATGCGGTCTCGTCCTCGGCATCTCGTCCGGCGAGTACGACCCCGATCCGTTCGACCTCGATGGGGGCGCCGCGGGTGCCGGGGGCGCCACGGGCGCCGCGGGCTCCGCCGGTGCCGGGGGCGCCGGCGCATCGGACGCCGGGGCCGAGCCGCCTCCCTGCACGGCGCTCCTGGATGACCTGGAGGACGGCGACAGCGCGATCCTCCGGTGTGAGGGCCGCGTCGGCAGCTGGTACACGTACAACGATGGCACCCGGAGCGGCACGCAAACGCCGCTCCCCGGCCGCCCGTTCGTGCCGGTATCGCCCGGGCACGACCCGAGCGACTACGCCGCCCACGTCGCCGGAAGCGGTTTCGTCTCGAGGGGGGCCGGGATGGGGTTTGACCTGAACCTCGCCCCAGGGGGCGCGAAGTTGGGCTACGACGCTTCCGCCTACGCGGGCCTGACCTTCTGGGCCAAGGCGGCGGCGCCGACCCACATTTACGTGAACTTCCCCGACCGCAACACCGATCGCGAAGGCGGCGTGTGCGAGGGCTCGGGCTGCGGCGACCACTTCGGCGAGGGGCTCGACCTCACGACCGGGTGGGCGCAGTACACGGTCATGTTCTCCGCCCTCAGCCCGGACGGCTGGGGCGTGCCGGCGCCCTCCGCGCTCGACGCGGCGCACGTCTACTCGGTGGAGTTCCACACGGCGAAGTCGACCGTGTTCGATCTGCTCGTCGACGACATCGCCTTCGTCCCGTGACCGCCGGCGGCGCGCGGCGGTGACGAGCGCTCGCGGCGCTCGCTCAGGGAGGCGGCGAGTCGACGCGCATGAACGAGAGGGTGCGGAACGTGCGCTTGCTGAGCTTCCAGCCCGAGGGCGTCCGGACCGCCTCGTTCTCGTACGTGCCGTACGCGATATGGGCGCTGCTGACCGGGTCGTAGACGTGCGTCGCGATCAGGTAGGAGGTGATCTTCGCCCGGTGGCCGCCGGGGAGGATGTCGACACGAACGTTGCTGATCAGGTGCTGCGTGCCCACATAACCGGAGTCAGCGAACAGGACGTCGATGAGATCGGCCCAGGCCGCGGCGCTGGGCACCGAGATCACCGGCGGATCGCCCGGCGCGGCGCCGGCTTCCCAGATCACGACGGGGGCGTCCGGCGCGAAGCACTTCGCGTAGATCTGCTTGCCCGTCGCCAGATCACCGCGGCCGATCGCGTCGGTCCCGGCCGCATAGCAGTACTCGAGCTGCTCGATCTCCTGCAGCGCCTTGAGCTCTGGCAGGCCGTTCGGGGCCGTGCCCTCCGCGGGCGTCGCGACCGACACGATGGCAGCGCCCGCCAGCGCGAGCGTGGAGGCCACCGGCAGGACACGACGCAGAAAGCTGCTGAAACGATCGCCGTTCGTGCTCATAGATCTCACCTCTTTCGCTCGGCGCGCGCACGTCGCCAAGGATTAATGATAATATATAAATGTCTTAACAAATCCAGTCAAGCACAGTTCGTCACGAATGCTCGTGACTCGGGCGCCAGGATTTCTTGCCACATGTTCCTGTCGCACATTCGACGTTGGCGCCCTGCCGGTTCAGGCGCACGTGCGGGTTCATCGCCTGTGCGGCGCTCGCCGGCGACGTCGGCGACGTCGGCGATGTCCGCGACGTCGGCGACGTCCGCGACGTCGACGCACGCTGGCAGACCGCGCGGCCGCGCGGGGGCAGGCCGCGCGGTCGCGCAGGCGCGCGTCCCGCGTGGGGACGCTGGCGGGAGAGCTCGCGCCGGGAGGCCGGCGAGGGTGAGCCGCGCTACCTGGCCTCGCGGCCCATCCTTCGAATGCAGTGCTCGAGACCCTGCCGCAGCGTCGAGCGCGTCTCGATCGACGAGAGATCCACGCCGAGCCCGACGAGGGTCTGGGCGATCGCCGGGTGGATCCCTGTGATGATCCCCTCGGCGCCGAGGAGCCGGATGGCCGAGGAGAGCTTCAAGAGGTGGTTCACCGTCTCGGTGTCCATCGCCTCGATCCCGGTGAGATCGAGGATGGCATAGCGCGCCTGCGTCCGGACGACCTCGCGGAGGACGCCATCCATCACGTCGGCGGCGCGCGTGGTGTCGAACATGCCCACGAGCGGCAGCGTGAGCACGCTGTCCCACACCTGGAGGATCGGCGTCGACAGCGCGCGGATGACCTGCTGCTGCCGCTCGATGAGCTGGAGCTTCCCGCGGAGCTCCTGCTCGGTGCGCTTCGAGGTCGTGATGTCGAGGGTGACCCCCACGACGTGGGTGACGTCACCGCGCTCGTTCTGGATGGGCAGATACCAGGACTCCCAGTGGATGCCGTCGATCTCGACCACGAAGTAGGACATCGTGCCCTCGAGCGCCTTGCGCACCATCGCCGTGCCCTCTTCCGGGTAGAGCTCGAAGAGGTTGAGGCCGATGAACTGCCCCGGCTTGAACCCGGCGGCCGCGAGCCCCTTCCCCTCGTGGAGGACGAAGACCCCTCGCTCGTCGATCGCCCACAGGCAGATGGGGAGGTGGTCGTTGATCGCGTCGAGGAGCTTGAGCTTTATCTCGTGCTTGATCCGCTCCTCGGCGTCGCGGAGCGTTCCATACACCTCTTCCTTCCCGGGCACCCATCGCGCGGTGCACTGGAAGTACCTGAATGAGCCGTCCGCCGTCTTCAGCCTCACATCGACGGCCATGGGCTCTGCCGCGGCGCGGAGGCCCTCCCACGCCTCGTCGAACGAGCGCCTGTCGTCCTGGTGGACCAGGGGGGCGAGCCCCGCTCGCGAGGACGCATCGAGGAGCTCGGCGCTCATCGCGCTCGTGAGCGCGCGGCTGCTACGGAGGAGCGCGCCGCTCTCGCTGGCGATGAAGACCAGCTCCGTACAATGCAGGAAAAAGTCGTCAAGCGTGCTGGTCGTGCTGTCGAGCTGGCCCATGTCCGGCTTGACACGCTACATCGATCAAGCCGCCGGTGTCGAGGACTCGAGCCCCCGGCCTCTCACTCTGGAGAGCTCCCGCCCGCTTGCCCGCCGCGCTGCGGCCACGCGCAGCAGCGAGCACGCCCGTCTCGCGCCCAGGCGCCCGTCGTCGACCGCCGCTTCCGGTGTGTTGCCGTACACGTGGCAGGATCCTTTCGCCTGGAATGGGGATTCCCGGCGTCGCCGACCTCAACCTCGAATGCTGGCGCGGTCACACGGCGCGGGGTGAGTAGGAGCTTCGCGTGACGTCGCGCTGAAGCGCCGCCGGTCCCGGAGGCGCTGACATCGACCGAGCGGACAGCGTGCACCGGGGTGCGACATCAGCGCACTCTATCTCTCTGTCACCGGCTCGTGCCCGCAGGTTCCGCAGGTCATGGAGCGAAGGCAGGCACACGACAACTGTGCAGCTTCGCCGACGCCGGAGGCCGCCCATCCGCGATCCGTGGCAGAGCACGACAAGGATACGAGGCATGGCAAGGGCATCGAGTGAGGCGTTTCTGCTCCACGCAGCGCCCCCTGAGGCGATCTTGCTCCATGCAATGCTCGCCGACCCACTCGCGCCGGGAGAAAACAAGCGCTGGAGCGCCATAACGCCGGTGCCGGACGCCGTCGGAGCGAAACAAGGTGCTGAGAGTGCATCGCGGACGGCTTCGTGTAATCGAGCAACCGAAAACCCGTTGCGCGCAGGGTCGAGCATGGTAGGAGAAGCAGGCTTCATCGTCGTAGCCGCGCGATCACCGTCGATTGTCAAATTTCGTCGCGAGCCAGGTCAGACGAGGCCCTACGAGATCGATCCCAGGACGTCGCTTCGGCCTCGTCTGGAGATGACCGTTCGGCGAGCACAGCGGACTGCCAACATGGATGGGACGATCATGAAGAGACATGTGCGATCACGGTACTGGATAACCGGAGTGGCCACTGTGGCGCTCTTCCCTGCCGGCTGCATCGACGGATCCAGCGACGGCACGGAGGCGCTCAGCACCGACGAGGTGCCGCTCGTGACGGGCGCCCCGCTGATCGGCGCCGCGTCCGGGCGCTGCCTGGACGTGAAGGGAAGGAGCACCGCGCCCGGAGCCGCTTTGCAGATCTACACCTGCAATGGGCAGGACAACCAGGGATTCAACTTTACATCCGCCGGTGAGCTTCAGGTCTACGATGGCACCCGTTGCGTCGAGGCGCAGAACGGTCGAACCAGCGCGGGGACCAAGGCGGTGATCGGCAGTTGCAACGGCCAGGCCCGCCAGCAATGGACGATGAGCTCGGCCGGCGCCATCGTCCACCAGCAGTCCGGGTTGTGCCTGGACGTCGAGGGCCGGCGGACGACCAACGGCACCGCCGTGCAGCTGTGGACCTGCAATGGCCAGACGAATCAGCAATGGTCGTCGCCCGCGGGAGCGGACACCCAGGCGCCGACGCCCCCTTCGGGCGTGAGCGCCAGCAACGTGACGTGCAGCTCGGCGACCCTGTCATGGGCGGCGTCGACGGACAACGTCGGTGTCGCTTCCTACGACATCTACCACGACGGCCAGCAGATGACGTCGGTGAGCGGCTCCACGCTGTCGACGAGCCTCACCGTGATGCCGGGCGTGAGCTGGGGGGTCTACGTCAACGCGCGCGACGCCGCGGGGAACGTCTCCCAGGCGAGCGAGACGCTGCGGCTCGCCACGCCGCACTGCGAGGCCGACAATCAACCGCCGACCGCTCCGACGAACCTGACCGGCAGCGCCTCTGGAACCAGCGTGACGCTCCAGTGGGCTGCGTCGACCGACAACGTCGCGGTCACGGCGTATGACGTCCACCGCAACGGCGCCAAGGTCGGCACGGTCCCCGGCACGGCCTCGAGCCCCCCTGCGAGGTCCTTCGTCGACAGCGGGCTCTCGGCGGCGACGGCCTACACGTACCACGTGGTCGCGCGCGACGCGCAGAGCAACGCGTCGCCTGCGAGCGGCTCGATCTCGGTGACCACGGGGTCGGCCTGCAGCACGGCGGTCTGCGAGGTCGTCCAGGTCGCCACGGACAACGACCTCCCCTGGGGCCTTGTCTCGCTGCCGGACGGCACGGTCCTCTACAGCCGGAGGGACGCGGACGACATCGTCCGCCTCGACCCGAGCACCGGTGTGAAGACCTCGATCGGCACGGTGCCGAACGTCGCGGGCACGGACGGCGAAGGAGGCCTGATGGGGCTGGCCATCGCGCCGACGTTCGAGAGCGACCGCTGGCTGTACATCATGCACACCTCGTCCACGGACAACCGGATCGTGCGGATCAAGGTCATCGGCAACCGGCTCGACACGTCGACCGAGCAGGTGCTGGTCTCGGGCATCCTCCGCAACAAGTACCATAACGGCGGCCGGCTGCGGTGGGGGCCGGACGGCAAGCTCTACGCTTCGACGGGTGACGCGCAGAACGCGAACCTCGCGCAGGACACCAGCAGCCTCAGCGGCAAGATCCTGCGGATCGAGCCCGACGGCAGGGTCCCGTCGGACAACCCGTTCGGGAATTACGTGTGGAGCTATGGCCACCGGAATCCGCAGGGGCTTGCGTTCGATTCCCAGGGTCGGCTCTGGGAGCAGGAGTTCGGCAACACCGTGATGGATGAGACAAACCTCATCCAGCGAGGCGGGAACTACGGCTGGCCGAACTGCGAGGGCACGACCTCGCAAGGCGGCAGCGGCTGCGGCACGTCGGGCTTCATCGCGCCCAAGCTCACGTACAGGACCGCGGAGGGGTCGTGCAGCGGGATCGCGATCGTGGACGACGTCTTCTACGCCGCATGCCAGCGGGGGACACGGATGTACCGCGCGGTCATCAGCGGGAGCAGCCTCACCGGCGTGCAGCAGCTGTTCGTGGGCACCTACGGTCGGCTCCGCACCGTCGAGCCCACCCTCGACGGCGACCTCTGGCTGACCACGACAAACACCGGGGGCACGGACAGCGTACCCAACAACAGCAACGAGCGGATCTTCCGCGTCATCCTGGGCGACTGAGGGCGGCGTACACCGGGCAGGCGTTTGCTCGACCGAAGGCGGCGTGCGGTCGTCCGCGCGCGATCGAGCAAACGCTCTGTCTGGGCGAGATCCCTCGGGCTGTCGAGCGAAGGCGGCCGCCTCGATGCGTGGAGTCGCCGTCGATCTGGATCAGAACGGCGCGTCCCCGTCCTCCGGGACGATGATCGACTTCAGCGCCCCGTCCTGGCAGTCCGCCTGCAGGCGGAAGCCCTTCTCGGCGTTTGACAGGTCAAAGCGGTGGGTGACGATGGAATCGACGTCCACCGCCCCCTCGGCGACGAGGCGGATCGCCCGCGGGTACACATGCCCCATGCGCCGGGAGAACTTGATCTTCAGCCCCTTGCGACGGCACAGCGCCGCCGGCAGCGAATAGCGATCCCCGTCGGGGATGCCCGCCAGCAGGATCCGCCCGCCGATGCGCGCGGACTCGGCCGCGTGGTGGAAACCGTCGGGCGAGTTCGTCGCCTCGAGCACGAGATCGACGCCCCGGCCGCCCGTCCACTCCGCGACGGCCTCGAACGTGGGCGCCGCGTCGTGCGCGCCCAGCCGGCGCGCGGCCTCGGCCCGGTAGGCGACGGGGTCGACGGCGAAGACGCGGTCGGCGCCCGAGAGGCGCGCGAGCTGGACAAGGCACAGGCCGATCGGCCCGCAGCCCAGCACCACCACCGTCTCCTGCAGGCGGGGCCGCGCCAGGTCCATGGCGTGGACCGCGACGCCCAGCGGCTCCAGCATCACGGCCCGGCGCACCGAGAAGCCGCGCGGAACCGGCACGACCTGGTCGGGATGCACAACCACCCGCTCCGCCATGCCGCCATGCAGCGGCGGCGCGCCCAGGAACTCCACGAAGGGGCAGAGGTTCACGTGACCTCGCTGGCACCACTCGCAGCGCCCACAGGCGTGCGCGGGGTCGACGGCGACGAGCTGCCCCCTGGACAGGCCCAGCTCCGGGGTGTCCTGGAGGACCCAGCCGGCGAGCTCGTGCCCCGGCACGAACGCGTGGTGGATCCTCGCCGGGCCGATCCCGCCCTCCAGGTAATAGTGCAGGTCGCTGCCGCAGATCCCGCAGCCCGCGACCTGGATTGTCACCATGCCCTCGCGCGGCGGCGGCGGTTCGACCTCGCCGAGCCGGACGTCGCGGATGCCGTGAATGAACGTTGCGCGCACCGCTCCACTCTCCCTTTCGCAGTCCCGCCGGTACCCGGCCGCGCCGCGGCGGACAATTGTGCCGGCGCGGATCCGCATGTAATCTGCCTCGGTGATCGATTGTCAACACACGTTCCGGGTTGCTGGTGGCCTGAGCGCGGGAGAGCGCTGATGACGGCGGTACGCCTGACCGGGATCGACGAGCGCCGCGGCCATCCGGCTGCGCGCGGCGGGGCTTGAGGGGCCGATTCGCCATGCGGGCCGACCTCGTCCTCGGAATCGACCTGAGCACCACCGCCGCCAAGGCGGCCGTCTTCGACGCCGGGGGGCGCTTGCAGGCCGCCGGCCGGGCGCCGCTCTCGCTGGAGCGTCCGGCGCCCGACCGGTTCGAGCAGGATCCCCGGGCGTGGTGGGGCGCCCTGTGCGCGGCGCTCGCCGAGGTCACCGCCGCGGTGGACCCGGGCCGCATCGCGGGGCTCGCCATCGCGCACCAGCGCGAGACCTTCGCCTGCCTCGGTCCTGACGGCGAGCCGCTCCGCCCCGCCATGCTGTGGCTGGACGGGCGCGCGCGGGGGCACCTCGGCTCCCTGGTCCGCCGCATCGGGGAAGGCCGGCTGAGGGCGCTGTCCGGGAAGGCCGCCGATTTCGGCCCGGCGCTGCCCAAGATCGCCTGGCTGGCCGAGGAGGAGCCGGAGATCCACCGCCGCACCGCCCTCTTCTGCGACGTGCAGGCCTATCTCGTGCAGGCCCTGACCGGGCGCGCCCGCACAAGCTGGGCGAGCGCCGACCCGCTCGCGCTCTTCGACATCGGCGCGCACCGCTGGTCGGACGAGCTCTGCGGCGCCGTCGGCATCACGCCCGACCGGCTGCCCGAGGTGTTTCCCCCCGGCGCGCTGCTCGGCGCGGTGTCGGCGGCCGCCGCGGCGGCGACCGGGCTGCGCGCGGGCACGCCGGTGCTGGCCGGCGGCGGCGATGGCCAGGTGGCCGGGCTCGGTGTCGATGCCCTGGATCCGCGGCGCGCCTACCTGAACCTCGGCACGGCCGTGGTCTTCGGCGTCTTTTGCCCGGAGCCGCGGCAGGACCCGGCGTGGCGCACCATGACCAGCGCCTCCGGCCGCGGCTACGTGCTGGAGAGCAGCCTGCGCAGCGGGGCCCTGCTCTCGGACTGGTTCCTGCGCCGCCTCCTGGGCGTCGATCCGCGCGATGAGGCCGCGATGGGCGCGATCGAGGCGGAGGCGGCGTCGCTGCCGCCCGGCAGCGACGGCCTGCTGCTCTTGCCCTACTGGGAGGGCGCGATGAACCCCCACTGGGACCCCGACGCCCGCGGCGCGATCCTGGGCCTGTCGGACGCGCACGGGCGCGGGCACGTCTACCGCGCGCTGATCGAGGGCGTGGCGCTGGAGCAGGCGCTTGTGCTCGACCGGATGCGCGGCGCGGCGGGGATCGAGGTCGCCGAGTTCGCCGCGGTCGGGGGCGTGGCCGCCAGCGACCTCTGGTGCGCCGTCATGGCCGACGCGACGGGCGTCGTCGTCGAGCGGTCGGACACGGTCGAGGCGGCCTGTCTGGGCGCCGCCATGTGCGCGGCCGCCGGCGCCGGACTGGCCGGGAGCATCGAGGCGGCCGCGAAGGCGATGCGCGGGGCCGCCACAGCGACGTTCCCTCCCGAGCCCGAGCGCCGGCGGCGTTACGCGGGGCTGCTGGAGATCTACAGGGACCTGTATCCCCAGCTCTCCGGGCTGATGCGCCGCCTGTCGGCCTTCACCAAAGCGTAGGCGCGGTCCCTCCCCGTCGACGAGCGCGGCGGCCGGGGGCCGGTCACTCGCCGCAGCAGGCGTGTGGCCCGATGTGCTGCGGGTCGCCGCTTGCTCATGCAGGGGCCTGCACGCTACCCTGTCCCTCGTGGAGCCCATCCTTCCGACGAGCGATCAGGCCGATCCCTCACGTCCCGACGAGGACGACCGCGTGCGCCTGCTTCGTGCCGTTGCACAGGGGCTGGCCGACGACGCCGCGGGCCGAGTGATGGACACGAAGGCGCTCATGGACTCGCTGGAGCGCGCGGTTGGGCCGATCGTGTCGCCGTAGTCTGGACGGAACGATCACGCGACGACCTCGTTGACATCTTTCGCTTCATCGCACGCGATGATCGGAAGGCTGCTGAGCGCTGGACCGCACGCCTCGTTGAGCAGGCAGAGCTCGCCGCGATGACGCCGTTCGGGGGGCGCGTTGTGCCGGAGCTCGGGCGCGACGACGTCCGCGAGGTCTTCCTGAGGTCCTATCGGATCATCTACCGCGTCGCCGGCGACGACATCCGGATCTTGACGGTGTTCGAGGGACACCGGCGCCTGCGGCTGGATGAGATCGAGAAGGAATAGTCGTCACCTACCTGTGCCGAACGAGGTGGCGGCCATCTCCACGACATGCCTAGTTGGAAAATTGAACCACGGATTGCGTCGTGTACGACAGCGCGCGCCGCGACGGCGCTGCGCGGGCGCAATGGAGGTCAGCTTCGATGCTGAACGTCGAATTGTCCCCCGGATGTCTTGGGAGCCTGAACGTCGAACTGTCCCGGATGTCTTGATAGGAAATCGGATCGGCGAACGCTAAAAAACGAGAGCGCCCCCCGGAGACGGCATTGCCGTTCATCATGCCGTCATGAGATGATGGTTGACGCCAGGAGCAGGGCGTCGATCGGTCTTCGCGTGCTGGTTGCAAATGACGCCCTCGCTGCTTTTGCCTGGGTTCTTTGACCTGGAACGTAACATCTGAGGTGAGTGCGATGAACAGCTGGAGGAGCGGCATCATTGTCGCCGCGGCGTTCGCGGCTGGCTGTCTGGGTTCCGTCGGAGACGACGCAGCCGAATCGGGGCCGGGCGGTGAACTTCCCACCGGAGGTGGGAACGGCTCGTCGGGCTCTTCAGGCGGGAGCACGGAGTGCACGCCCGGAATCTCGCCAACCTCTCAGATACGACGCCTGACCAACGCGCAGTACGACAGGACGGTCCGCGACCTCCTGGGCGTCACGGAGCTGGCGGCTTCTGGCAACGTGGCGCCTTCGACGCTGCTGGCGACCGACCAGGCAGGCAGCCTCACGGATCTGGGCTGGAGCTCCTACAGGTCCGTGGCCGAGATGATCGCCGCGCAGGTGATGAAGGACCCCGCGTTCAAGGGACGCTTCCTGAAGTGCACACCCAGCGGTGACGGCGCCGCGTGCTTGCACGACACGATCATCGAGTTCGGGCGGCGCGCCTTCCGCCGGCCTCTGACGGAAGCGGAGGTGGCGAGGTTCGACGCGATCGTGGCAAAGGGGCCCGAGATCACCGAGAACGGAGCGCCGGAGGAGGTCGCGGAGGCGCTGCTGTACATGTTCCTGATCTCCCCCTCGTTCATCCAGCGCGCCGAGCTCACGGAGACGCCGGACGGCGGCGCCGGGCGCTTCGCTCTCTCGAATCACGAGGTCGCGTCGCGTCTCTCTTACATGCTCTGGGGGACGATCCCGGACGAGGCCCTGAACCAGGCCGCCGATCAGGGGCAGCTGTCGACCCAGGAGCAGCTCCTGGCGCAGGCCCAGCGGATGCTGCAAGACCCCAGGGCCCGGCAGATGGTGGCCGGCTTCCATCGATACTACCTGGAGCTGGGGGAGAACACGCGCTGGGACTCGGCGCAGCGGGACACGACGATGTTCCCCTTGTTCGATCGGTCGCTCATCCCGATCATGGCGGAGGAGACCGAGCGGTTCTTCGATCACGTGGTCTTCACGCGCGGCGGAGCGTTCCAGGAGCTCTTCCTCAGCCCCATCGCCTTCGTGAACGCGGCGACCGCGCCGCTCTACGGGCTCGACCCCGCCGATTTCGGGGCCGACTTCCAGGAGGTCACCCTCGACGAGACCCAGCGGCCGGGGTTCCTCACGCGCGTGGGCTTCCTCAACGCGTACTCGTCGTACAACCGCACCTCGCCGATCCTCCGTGGCGTGTTCATCACCAAGGACGTGCTCGGCGTCGACCCGGGCACCCCACCTCCTGGCGCGCTCGAGACACCGCTGCCGGACGGGGCAGATCTCGACACGAACCGCAAGCGCGTGGACGCGCAGACGGCGGGCGCCACCTGCGCCGGCTGCCATCACAGCTACATCAACCCGCCGGGCTTCGTCATGGAGGCGTACGACGCCATGGGAGCGTGGCAGACGCATGAGGCGTCCACCGGCGCGCCCATCGACACGGTCGCGGACGTGCGCGTCAACGGCGAGCCCGTGAGGGTCACCAGCCCGGCCGATCTGATGGCGAAGCTCGCGGCCTCCCCGAGCGCGCAGCGCCAGTACGCGCAGAAGTGGGTCTCGTACGCCTACGAGCGCGATGGTCACCCGCTGGACTCGTGCACGGTGAACGACCTGGCCGCGAGGATCACCCCCGGCGGGTACACGGTCCTCGATCTCGTCACGGATCTCACACAGTCCGAGTCGTTCCGGACCCGAGCCGTAGAACTGGAGTAGGCGAATGAAGCGCAGAGTCTTTCTGAAGGGTGTCGCAGGCGCCGCGCTCGCGGCTCCGTTCCTGAGCTCCGTCTACGAGCGGGAGGTCAAGGCGCAGTCCGCGCCGCCGCCGCCCAGACGCATGGTGCTCTTCTACACGCACAACGGGTGCCTCACCAACCGCTGGTTCCCGACCATCGAGAGCGGTCCCCTCGCGGCCGAGCACCTCGCGGGCACCACGCTGGCGGGGCTGACCCCGTTCGTGTCGAAGCTGCTGTTCCCGCGTGGTCTGAAGATGTTCAACTCCTACGCGGAGATCCAGACCATTGACCCGCACGATCAGGCGATGGGCTCGAAGCTCACCTGCGCGTTGATCAACGACGACAAGACGCGGTACGCGACCTCCCACTCGCTCGACCACGAGATCGCCAAGCAGATCAACCCCGGCGGGGCGAGCCCGCTCGTGCTCTCGGTCGGCACGGCGAGCACCAGCATCAAGGAGGTGCTGTCCTTCTCGGCGCCGAACACCGCCTTCCCGGCCGTGGTCAACCCCAAGACGGTGTACAACCAGCTCACCGGGCTGTTCGGGGGCGGGGCGACGACCGAGGGCGACTACCGCGTCCGGCGCGGGGAGAGCGCCATCGATCTCGTCAGGGAAGACCTCCGGAGCTACCAGTCGCTCAACATGAGCAAGGCCGACCAGCGCCGGGTCAGCGACTGGCTCGATCTGCTCCGCGGCACGGAGCAGCAGCTCACGCCCGCGGCGTGCAACGACGCGACCGCGGCCCAGATCGGCGTCACGGCCAGCGCGGTCAACGACGCCAGCTCGGGCGGCGGGTTCGGCGGTGGCCTGGCGACCTCGTTCACGGTCGGCGGGGACATGATGATGAACCTCGTCGCGCTGAGCATGATCTGCGACATGAACCGGTCGATCATCCTCATGTATCCAGGCTACGTGACCTTCGGTTGGGACGGCATCCAGCACGACGCCGACCACCACGGCCTCTCGCACCGGAACGGGTCGTTCGAGGTGGGCGGGACATGCAAGAACGGCGTCCTCGACATGATCGCGGAGATCGACGCCTGGTACGCGAGCAAGTACGTGCGGCTCGTCACCCTGCTCGACAGCATCGTGGAGGGCGACGGCAAGCTGCTCGACAACACCGCCACGATGTGGCTCCCGGAGCTGGCCGACGGCAACGCCCACAACACGAACAACCTGCCGATCGTCATCGCGGGCGGCGCGGGGGGTTACCTCAAGCAGGGCCAGGTCGTGAACCTCGAGGGCGGGAACCTCGGCACCGGCAACAGCGAGGCGGACTGCACGGGCGACGACACAAGCGTCGGCTTCGGTACGGGCTCGAACAAAGGCAACGTCCCCATCAACAAGCTCTACGTGACGCTGATGAACGCCGTCGGGTGCACGGCTCCAGGCGGTGGGCCCGTCGAGACGTGGGGTCAGTTCGACAGCAGGAACGCGGAGGCCGGCATCACCAAGCCGGGCGAGTTCACCGAGCTCAAGGCCTGAGCGCTCACGGATCCCGGCCGGGGGCGAGGCCCAGCGCCTCGATGGGCTCGCCCAGGCCGGGATCCTTCCCCCGGTCGGCGCCGCGCGCCGGCTCGAAGGGCCGCTGCCCGCGGAGCCATGCGTCGGCGAGCGATTCCGGCCCGGTCAGGAGCAGGTGCATGGCCGCCGTCAGCTCCAGGGGGCGCATGTCGAGGCGGAAGAGCTCGGAGAGGCTCAGCTGCAGACCGGCGCTGATGGCCTGGGAGGCGCGAATGGGCTCCATGAACGAACGGCCGCCCAGGCCGCGCGCCAGGAACGCGGCTCGCGCCTCGGGGTCCCGCAGCCTGGTCGCGCACTCTCCCGCGTCGAGCGAGTTCATTCCTCGACACGAGAGCGGGCGAACCTCGTAGACCGCACACCGGCCCGCCTCGAGAAAAGGACAAGGGTGGTCCGGCGAGAACCGCTCCGCCGACGGCAGAGCTCGCGTCTTCTCGTGACACTCGGACACATGCCGAGTCACTCGCGCGAGCTGTGCGTCCGGCAAGGTTGTCTTCAAGTGGTCGGCGATCGCGAGCGCCTCCGGCGGCGTGACCCCGACCGATTGATAGCAACAATGGTCACACCCCGCCCTGCACGCCACCGCGCCGCTCGGCGCGCGCGCCAGGAGCCCCGCCGCGAGCCGCGACGTGGCCGCCATCGCGTTCCGCGCCAGCTCGATCGCGCCGTTCACGGTCGGCTCCCCGCGCATGACGGCATAGGCCGTATTGGCCGCGGCCGTCGCGATGTCGTTCTGCCACGCCTCGCCGAACACCGGACTCCTGAGCGCCACGCGCTCATTTCCGCTGGCGGGGTCGCGATGGAGCGTGAGATGCACGCGACCCGCTGCGTCCTTGTGGGCGAGCCGCCGGCCCTTCTTCCCGGGCGTGGTGCGAGCTGAGCGCGGCTTGGTGTTCCTCTGACTCATGGTCGCCGGTCCCTGGAGAGCGTCTATTGCCCGAGCGCTCGACGGGACGACAGACTATCACACGACCAAACCGCCCGCCACAGGGACATCTTGACGAAAACCGGCATCGAAACCCCGGGGCATGCCGCGCGGTGTGTCCCGTGGAAAGGTGGACTCCAGCGTTGAGCCCGTCGTGACGGAGCGCGAGGTGAGGCCCGCGACCGCCGAGGCCGCGATCAGCGGTGGCGCGAGGGCACGGCGGCGAGGTAGGCGAGCAGCTCGTCCTCGTTGTCGCTGATCAGGCGATCGATGCCGTCCTCGCGGCTATGGCGCCGGACCTGCAGCGCCCCGGCGGGGGTCCCCACGAGGACGGCCACGCACCCGAAGCCGCGCACGGCGGCGGTCCGCAGCTGCAGCGTTGCGTCTTCGAACCTCGAATCATTTCGCCCCGGGGCCGCCCGGATGTCCAGGAGCAGCGACATCGCGCTCCGGTCGACCGGCGCGAGCGCCGCGGTGATCTCCAGACACTCCTGCTCGATCTGCTCGATGGAATCAAACGGCTCGGCGGTCCGCGTGACCCTCACGATCTTCGCGATGCGATCGACGGCCACGATGAAATGAGCGTTGCGCAGGACCTCGGGCATGAGCCTTGCGGCATGCTAGCGTGAATCCCCTTCCGAGCCGAGCGGCGGCGCGCGATCGGGAGCCCGCGCCGCACGGGTACGCGGCATCACACGCGGCCGACTCGCGCGAGGTGGAGGCGAGCTGGGACCCCGGGGGGCGCCGCGTCTCCACCTGGGTCGGGTCGCCCGCGCCCGCGCTGCACGCCCGCGCTGCGCGCTCGCCGAGCTATCGAGGCTTTGCGGCGACGATGAACGCGACGATCGGCTTGGCCCCGACGTCGAGCGGCAAGAGGTCGATAAAGCCGGTCCGGCTTAGCTCGTTCTCGAGCGCTGGCTTGGGGAAGATCTTCACCGCCGGGGCCTTCCCGAACCAGCGCATCACCTGCAGGATCGGACCGTAGGGAACCCACGACTCGCCCAGGCAGACCGCAGCAGCTCGACGAGACGACTGAAGGAGGACGTCCCGCCCCAAAGGGACACAGCGACGAGTGAACCTTCGAGCCGAGCAGCGCGATCCGCGCGCTTGACAACCGATAAGCGACAGCTTATACGTCAGGGATGCAGAGCGCGACCGTGGCCGAAGACAAGATCTTCCAGGCGCTGGCGGACCCCAGCCGCCGGGCGATCTTCGAGTCGCTCACGCGTGGCGAAGCGGCCGTGAAGGAGCTCACGGCGCGCTTCGACATCTCGCAGCCGGCGGTCTCGCAGCACCTCGCCACGTTGAAGGACGCCGGCCTGGTGAACGGCCGGCGCGAGGGGCGCTGTGTCTACTACCGGGTGGAGCCGCGCGGGATGAAGCCGCTCATCGACTGGATCGCGCACTACCGCGCCTTCTGGACGGAGCACGTCGATCGCCTTGAACAGCTGCTGGAGAAAATGGACGAATGACTCTCACGGACAAGACCGCACAATCGCAGACCGAGTCCCTTTCGTTCGAATTCGATCTGCGTCATCCGCCGGAGAAGGTGTGGCGCGCGCTCACCGACCCCGTGCTGCTCGCGGAGTGGCTCCTGCCCGTCGTCGGTCTCAAGCTCGATCCGGGGGCGGCGTTCACGTTCAAGACTCAGCCGTATCCCGGCTGGGACGGCACCGTGAATTGCCGGCTCGTCGAGATCGAAGCGCATCGGAAGCTCAGCTACACGTGGAGCGTCCCCTTCCTGGACACCGTCGTGACGTTCACGCTCACGCCCACGGCGTCGGGCACGCGCCTGTCCCTCGTGCAGTCGGGCTTCAAGCCGGACCAGAAGCGAGAATTCGGCGGCGCGCGCTACGGCTGGAACATGATGGGCGGGAAGCTCGTCGACCTGCTCGCGAAGCTTCCATGAGCCGGTGAGGCCCGTGGCCTGAGGTCACCGAAAGGCCGCGTCGCCCACACACTTCACAAACCGTCGATACTCGATGACATGATGACGAACATGACCTCCCAGAACCAGCACTCCGCAGACAGCCATGACCTGATCCGCATCCAGGGCGCCCGGGAGAACAACCTGAAGGACGTCAGCGTCGAGCTCCCCAAGCGGCGGCTGACCGTGTTCACCGGCGTCTCGGGATCGGGCAAATCGTCGCTTGTGTTCAGCACCATCGCGGCGGAGTCGCAGCGGCTGATCAACGAGACCTACAGCGCGTTCGTGCAGGGGTTCATGCCGACGCTGGCCCGGCCCGAGGTCGACGTGCTGGACGGGCTGACGACCGCGATCATCGTCGACCAGGAGCGGATGGGCGCCGACCCCCGCTCCACGGTCGGCACCGCCACCGACGCCAACGCCATGCTGCGCATCCTCTTCAGCCGCCTCGGCAAGCCGCACATCGGCCCGCCCAACGCGTACTCCTTCAACGTCCCCTCGGTCCGGGCGAGCGGCGAGATCACGGTCGAACGCGGCGCCGGCAGCAAGGCCGTGAAACAGACATTCACCCGCGCCGGCGGCATGTGTCCTCGCTGCGAGGGCCGGGGCTCGGTCAACGACATTGACCTGTCTCAGCTGTACGACGACAGCAAGTCGCTCAACGGGGGTGCGCTCACGATCCCCGGCTTCAGCATCGACGGCTGGTACGGCCGCATCTTCAACGGCTGCGGCTTCTTCGACGCGGACAAGCCGATCCGCAAGTTCACAAAGAAGGAGCTCCACGACCTGCTCCATAAGGAGCCGACGAAGATCAAGGTCGACAACATCAACCTGACGTACGAGGGTCTGATCCCGAGGATCCAGAAGTCGTTCCTGTCCAAGGACGTCGACTCGCTGCAGCCGCACATCCGCGCCTTCGTGGAGCGGGCGGTCACGTTCACCACCTGTCCCGAGTGCGGCGGCACCCGGCTCGGCGAGGCCGCCCGGTCCTCCAAGATCAAGGGCAAGAACATCGCCGATGTCTGCGCGATGCAGATCAGCGACCTGGCCGAGTGGGTGCGCGGTCTGGAGCAGCCGTCCGTCGCGCCGCTCCTCGGGGCGCTGCGCCACACGCTCGAATCGTTCGTGGAGATCGGGCTCGGCTACCTCAGCCTCGACCGGCCGTCCGGCACGCTCTCGGGCGGTGAGGCGCAGCGCACAAAGATGATCCGCCACCTCGGGTCGTCGCTCACCGACGTGACCTATGTCTTCGACGAGCCGACGATCGGGCTGCACCCGCATGACATCCAGCGGATGAACGACCTTTTGCTGCGGCTGCGCGACAAGGGCAACACCGTCCTCGTTGTCGAGCACAAGCCGGAGACGATCGTGATCGCCGACCACGTCGTCGACCTCGGCCCCGGCGCCGGCACCGCGGGCGGCAAGGTGGTCTTCGAGGGCACCGTCGACGGGCTGCGGGCGAGCGGCACGCTCACCGGGCGTCACCTGAGCGACGGGGCCTCCCTGAAGCCGTCGGTGCGGAAGCCGTCGGGTGTGCTGAAGGTGCGGGGCGCCCGCAGGCACAACCTGAAGAACGTCGACGTCGACATCCCGCTCGGCGTGCTGGTGGTGGTGACCGGCGTGGCGGGGTCGGGCAAGAGCTCCCTCATCCACGGCTCCGTGTCGGGTCGAGACGGGGTCGTGTCGATCGACCAGAGCGCGATCCACGGCTCGCGGCGAAGCAACCCGGCGACGTACACCGATCTGCTGGAGCCGATCCGCAAGGCGTTCGCGAAGGCCAACGGCGTGAAGCCCGCCCTGTTCAGCGCCAACTCGGAGGGCGCCTGTCCGACCTGCAACGGCGCCGGGGTGATCTACACCGACCTCGGGATGATGGCCGGTGTCAGCACGGTCTGCGAGGAGTGCGAGGGCCGGCGATTCCAGGCGTCGGTGCTGGAGTACCGGCTCGGCGGGCTCCACATCGCCGAGGTGCTCGACCTGCCCGTCGAGGACGCTGTCGCCTTCTTCGGCGCCGGCGAGGCGCGTACGCCGGCCGCGCACGCGATCCTGCAGCGCATGGCCGACGTGGGGCTCGGCTACCTGCGGCTCGGCCAGCCGCTCCCCACGCTGTCGGGCGGCGAGCGGCAGCGGCTCAAGCTCGCGACGCACATGGGCGCCGACGGCGGCGTCTACGTGCTCGACGAGCCGACCACCGGGCTGCACCTCGCCGACCTCAAGCAGCTGCTCGGCCTGCTGGACCGACTCGTCGACGCCGGCAAGTCGGTCATCGTGATCGAGCACCACCAGGCGGTGATGGCGCACGCCGACTGGATCATCGACCTCGGGCCGGGCGCGGGCCACGACGGCGGGCGGATCGTGTTCGAAGGCACCCCGGCCGACCTTGTGGCGGCGAGGTCGACGCTGACCGGCGAGCACCTGGCGGCGTTCGTCGGTGGCGTCGTCATGCCCAAGAAGGCGCCGGCGCGAGGCAACGGGAGCACGCGGCGCACCTAGCGCCGCGGCGTGCGTACGTGCTCAGTACCGCTCGCTCTCGTTCTGCGGCACCATCGGCAGCGCCGGCGCGCTCTCGCCGTTGATCGTCGTACCGCCGTTCATGAACGCGCCGGCCATGCGCAGGAAGCCGGCGGGGAAGTCGAGCGCCGGCGCCGAGAGCGCGTCGAGCGCGGCCACCTGATCGGGCGCGAGCTTGACCGCGAGGGAGCTGAGGTTGTCGTCGAGCTGCGCCAGCGTGCGCGCCCCGATGATCGTGGAGGTGACGCCCGGCCGGGCCACCACCCAGGCAAGCGCCACGCGCGCCGGCGTCGTGTCGAGCTCCCTGGCGATCTCGACGAGCTTGTCGACGATCTCGTACGCCTTGTCGGTGAGCGCGGAGAGCACGAACGGGCCGCGATCGGACCTGTGCTTGCCGGCGTTCTCCCGCGTGTACTTGCCGGAGAGCACGCCGCTCTTGAGGGGCGACCACGGCGTGACGCCGAGGCCCAGCTCGCGCGCCATGGGGATGAGCTCCCCCTCCACCGTGCGCTCGAGGAGCGAGTGCTCGATCTGCAGCGCGATGAACTGCGCCCACCCGCGGAAGCCCGCCAGACCGTGCGCCTGCGCCACCTTCCACGCCGGCGTGTCGGAGACGCCGACGTAGCGGACCTTGCCGGCCGCCACGAGATCGTGGAGGGCGTGCACGGTCTCCTCGATGGGCGTGTTCTTGTCCCAGACATGCATCCAGTAGAGGTCGATGTAGTCGGTCTGCAAGCGGCGCAGCGACTGCTCGCACTGCGCGAAGATGGCCTTCCTCCCGGCGCCGCCGCCGTTGGGGTCGCCGAGGTAGAGGTTGGCGGTGAACTTCGTGGCGATCACCGCCCGGTCGCGCTTGCTCGGGTGGCGGCCGAGGTGGTCGCCGATGATCTTCTCGGAGTGGCCCTTTGTGTAGAAGTTGGCGGTATCGATGAAGTTGCCGCCGCGCTCGATGAAGCGATCGAGGATCGCCTCGGACTCCTTGACGCTGGATCCGAAGCCGAGGTCTTCGCCGAAGGTCATGGCGCCGAGGCACAGGGGGCTGACGCGCAGCCCCGAGCGGCCGAGGGTGACGTAGTTGTCGAGGGTCATCGTGGTTCTCCTGGGGGCTCGGGCTGAAGAGCCTTTGCTGGACCCCACCGTGTGCCCGTCCCGGCGTGCAATCTTGGAGGAAACGGCCAGGACGGGGCCGGGAGGGTTGATGGCGGCCAGAGGCGAGCGCACGATGGCATCGTGCTGGGCTCGACCGAACAGGCCATCGCGCGGCGCGCCTCGTCCCCGGAGGTCGGCGCGCCGGCGTCGCGTGCGCTCCGCAATCTCGTCGTCGCCGTTCGCGCCAGAACGCCGCCGATCACGAGCCTCGACCTGCTGCCCGATGGCACGACGTCGCTGGTTTTTCGCCTCCTCGACGCCGACCGCGCCGACCTCGTCGTCCTCGGGCCTCAGACGCGGGCCGTGTACAAGCGCGTGTCGCGCTTCCTGCTCGCGGTGCAGGTGGTCTTTCGACCCGGCGGCGCGTACCCCTTCTTCGGTGTGCCGATGGACGAGCTCGCCGATCGCCTCGTCCCGGCGCGGGATCTCTGGGGCCGACGCGCCGACGCTCTGCTCGAGCAGCTCGTGGCGATCGGAGCCGGCGTCACGCCGGACCCCACGCGCGCGCGCCTGGACGCGATCGAGCGCGCCCTCGAGGGCCGCATGCTCGGTCCCGACGTGTTCGAGCCCGCATCGGCGGCCGTCGCGCGCGCCGCGGTCCGGAAGCTCTCGCTCGGGGGGATCACCGTGGAAGAGGCGGCGAGCGCGCTCCACGTCAGCCCGCGGAACCTGCGACGCGCCTTCGTGGCGACCGTCGGCGTCTCGCCGAAGCAGTACGCGCGCATCACCCGCTTCCAGCGCGTCGTCTCGAACGCGCAGGTCGCCCGTGGGTCGTGGTCGGAGGTCGCCCTCGCGAGCGGCTACTGCGATCAGCCGCACCTGGTCAGGGAGTTCCGCGAGCTCGCGGGGCTCTCGCCGGTCGCGTTCATGAAGCGGCGCTCGACCCCCGAGATCGAGCGCGCGCGCTAGTCGATGGCGCGACCGCGAGGGCGAGCATGCCACCGGCACGTCGGACCGCCGCCGCCAGGCTCAGGCAGAGTGGTCTCTGGACCCGAGCTCGTCACGAGTGTTCAGGCTCTCGCCCCGAGCGCGCTCAGGCTTTGAGCTCCGTGAACTCGCCCGGATCGTGGATCGTGGCGCCGGCGACCGCGCCCTTGCCACCGATGAAGTCTTCCGTCCTGTCGGAATAGCCGAACTTTGTCACTTCCGCGGAGCCACCCTTCGCAGGGAAGCCATCCGCCCCCGCCTTCACGCCCATGGCGTTCATGATGTTGCAGAAGTACTTGTTGATCGGCGCGTTGGCGACGCTCGGATCGGTTCCGGTGGCCTGAGTGACACCGTTGGACTCGCCCGTACCGTCGGCGCACTGCGCCATACTGTTGCCGTTCGTCGGGGTCCACGCGGGGTCGACGTTGATGATCTGGCCGGTCTTGAAGTAACCGCCGGCGCTACCGGCTTGAAGGATCGGAGCGTTGTTGAGGTTGTGCGCGTTGCCGTCCGACATCTCGCTGAACCAGATGACGGCGCTGTCGTCGAGGACCGTCGTCCCGTTCTCCTGGGGGATGCTGTCGAGCATTCCGACGAGGTTCGCGAACTTCTGCGCGTAGTAGGCGTCAATCTGCAGGAGCCACTCGATCGCGTCGGGCAGGCAGTCGCCTTGCATGCCTGCATTGTCGAGGCGGTGAGAGAGGGAGTGCGACTCCGTGGTGATGCCGAGCCCCGTGAAGACGTAATTTGCCGGATAATGCAAGAAGATCACAGGGTTGACGTTGCAGGCGGCCGCGAGCGCCGCGATGGCCGAATAGATATCCGCTCCATCCAGATCGCCGGAGACCTTTGTCGTGAGGGCGTCACTGCCCGGGACAGGCGCCTCCACGCTGGAGGCGTTCGCCGCCGTCGCGCCGAGCCTCTCGGCGAGCTCCGCGTTGCAGTGCGCGGGGACCATCACGTCTCCTGTCGAGTGAAGGAGCTCCTTCCAGGCTTCGAGCTTTTGCTTGTCGGCCTTGCTCATGTCGAACCGCTCGAGCGTCTGCAGATCATCCTTCACGAGATCGAGGATGCTCTTGCCGCGGATCGCCGCGTAGGTGTCCGGGTTCACCGGCATCCCCGCCTGGAAGAGGCCCGTGAGGCCGCTGAAGGCCTGCGACGCGTCGAGGCCGCTGTACATGGTCTCGGCGGCGGAGTAGGAGATCGCCGACTGAGGGTGTTGACTCTGACCCGCCATGTTCAAGAGCAACGGAGCGCCTTGCGGGCTGAGCTGCTGGGCCATGACGTGATCCAGCGAAGGGCCGACAGGCATCGCCTTGAACTTCGTCGCCGCGTCGAAGTTGAACGGGTCGTTGCTGTTCGGGGTGATCGGCTGGCAGCTGAAGAACGACCCCACGGTCTGCGTGTGGGGGTCGTTCCCCTGTCCACGCACCCTGTTGACGGTCCACTCGTTCATCGAGCGGATGCCGCGCGGCATGAGGAGCTTCTTCGCATGGGGAGCGAGGGGCGCGAGGCTCGTCGGCGTGAGGTCATCCGCCGTGAGCTCACCCTGGGTCTTCGCGGGAAACCAGTTGTTCGTGATGCATCCATAGTGCGTGAACATCACGATGAGCGACTTCCCAGGTGCAGGGGTGTCGCCCCTTGCGGTGCGCTCCCACACGGAGCTGAGGAACGGCGCAGCCAGGACGGCTCCGCCCATGCCACGAAGGAAGATCCTTCGGTTCAGTTTCCTGCTCATGTTCGACGTTCCTCAGCTTTCATGGCGTTTCACGGACTCAGAGGTCCGCCCGCCTCGGCATTGTCCGCGATGGTGCCGGTGCAGCCAGCGAAGAGAGGTACTGAGGTGCGAAACTTATTGCACCGATGTACGACAGGTGCCTTGGCGTTCGCATGTGTATGCACCTCTTGTGCCTGGTCTATGCCCGGTCCGGGTCGAAATGATCACGAGAACGAACCAACAAGCTTGATGCACGGTGACCAGCGTACCCGAGATCACCGACCCGGCCGACGCGGAAGCGGAGACCGAGCTCGCGGTGCTCTCGGCGGTGGCGCATGGCAACGGGCCGAACGGGCTCACCGTGGTCCAGGCGGCGCTCGTTGCCCTCGGCCGGCTCGACCAGGAGCACGCGATGGTCCATTTTCAGCTCATCTGGAGCGGGTTGCGTGAGCCGATGCGGCGGGCTCTGGAGGCGTTGGTCATGGAACGGCAGACCGAAGACGAGGCGACTTTTCCCCAGGCCGCAGCGACCGTGGAACGTATCGTCCCAAAGAGAGTGGAGGAGCTTCAGATGTTCGAGTACAGCCCTGTTTGGCCGCATGGCAGGTTACGGATCGCGTTTCCCGAGATCTTCTTCGTTATCGGTACGAACAAGACGCAGCATGACGGCGTCGAGATCCAGACCAGTCGGACCATGGTCGTCGTGCGTGAGGACGGCGCGCTGACACTGCTGAACACGGTGCGGCTCACGGAGGAAGCGTTGCGCGACCTGGAAGGCCTCGGAGAGGTCCGAAATGTGGTCCGGCTCGGCGCCTTCCATGGTCGCGACGATCCATTTTATCGGGATCGCTACGGCGCCACGCTGTGGGCCTTACCTGGTGCAGAGCATGTCGACGGTCGAGGTCCCGATCGAGAGCTCGCCTCGGGTGGAGCGTTTCCAGTACGCACCGGCGAGGTCTTCGTCTTTTCGTCGGCACGTTTCTCCGAAGCGGCGGTGCTGCTACACCACGAAGGCGGGATCCTGATCACCTGCGACGCCGTTCAGAACTGGACGCACATCGATGAGTTCTTCTCTCCCCAATGCGGTGAGCTGTTCGCGGAGCAAGGGCTGATCCGCGCCGCGAACATCCCATCCACCTGGCGGCTCGCGTGCCACCCGAGTGTTGACGACTTCCGCCGCCTGCTGGCGCTTCCCTTCCGACACCTGATCGGCGCGCACGGAGAGCCGCTGCGCGACGAAGCCCACGCGCTATTGCAGGCGCGCACGGACGAGGTCTTCTCGGCGTGAGGTCGCATCCACTCACGATGGCGTGGTATGCTCCCGGATGCGCGGAGGTCACATATGTGCCGGATGCTATGATCGCGCCGCGGGCGGCATCCTCGTCTCGTTGCGCGCCTGAGAGGCCTGCCCGGGCACGGCTCGTCAGGGGCCCGCCTGAGCGGGGCCGGGTTCGGGGCCAGCAGCCCCAGGTCAGATCCAGGTCAGATGTCGACGAGGACGTCGAACCCGCCGAAGATCATGCGCTTTGCGTCGAAGGGCACGTCATCGCCCATGTTCATGCGCGGGTCCTCCATCACCTTCTTGTTGCCCTCGTCGCGAGCCTCCTTCGAGGGCCAGACGATCCACGAGAAGACGACGACCTCGCCCTCTTCCGCCTTCACCGCGCCCTTGAAGTCGGTGATCTTGCCGTCAGGCACGTCGTCGCCCCAGCACTCGACGACGCGCGTCGCCCCGTGCTCCTTGAATATCGCCGCGGCCTTCGAGGCCAGATCGCGATAAGCCTGCTTCTTGCCCGCGGGCACGGGCACAACGAAACCGTCAACGTAGCTCATCGTGGTTCTCCTCTCACTCTGGCCCGCTCCGGACGGGCCGCCGCCTCGAAGCCGCCCGGCGGGGGGCGCCGACCAGCTCGAGGTGCTGGGGTGATGCCCCACCCGATTGCAGAAGGCAACCATGGCGCGGGGCCGCCTGGCAGCCGCGCAGGAAGAGCGCTGTGCCCGAGGGGTCGTGGCGTTTGAGCTGGCCGGAGGGCGCGCTCGGCGAGCCAGGCCTGCCGGAAGCTCACGCGGGGCGAGGCAGAGAGCGCTCGCGGGCGCGCCACGCGGCCGGGGCCACGCCGTGGCGGCGGAAGAGGCGGCTGAACTGTCTCACGCCGGCATAGCCGATGAGCTCGGCGATGATCCCGACGAGCTCGTCGGTGTCGCGCAGGCGACGTCGCGCCTACGAGCGGCGACGTCGCTGCTCTGGCCCCTGGCAGGGCTGGTCACGATCAGAAGCAGATCCCGAACTCGGTGTAGCCGATGTCGGTGCAGATCCCGCCGCTGGCGCATGGCGATCCGAGGCTGCCCATCGGGCAGAGCTCGATGCAGGTGGCGCCCGTTCCGTCAACGTCGCCGCACAGCGCGTTGAGCACGCACGACCGGGAAGGGTCGTCACAGGCGCCGCCGACGGGGATATCGCCTTCCGCGAGGCAGCTCGGCTCTCCCGCCGCCACCTCTCCAGGAACACACCATTCACCGCCGCTGCAGCCCGCGCCGAACGGCGTGCACACACCGCCGACCTCGGTCACCTCGATGGAGATGTCGAGCTGACCCTCCCCGACGGTGATGATCGTGCCGTCCGTCTGGAACTGGTAAACCAGCGCGGTGGTGGTCCCAGCGTGAACGGTGAACAGCGCAGGATTGCCGGAGACGAGCGTCGCCTGCACGGGCACGAACGTACCGCCGTCGTCGCGCTCCAGGACCCAGCCCGTCTCCAGAAAGCTCGTGTAATCGCCCACGGGCAACGCCGCCGTGAGCGCCGTCTCGCCTGGATTGTCCGAGCTGCTGAGGTAGCCGAAGAGCGGCCCATCGATGACGAAGAGCGCGTTGCTCAACCGGTACACACGTCCGTTGGCCTGCGTCACAAGGGACATGCTCGCGCGACCGGTGAGCTCTGCCTCTTCCGCGCCGTCCGGACCGCTGATACATGCTGGAAGCAGCGGCGCTGCCGCAAGAAATGCCGCGAACCCGAGCTTGACAAGTGCTGATCGACTCAACTTGGACCTCCTGGGATGGAAAGCACCGCCGAGCATAACGGAGTTCAAGGACGCGGGGGCACGCGAAGCAGGAATCGGATCGTCGGGACGGCGCCATCCCAACCGCAACGTGCTCGCTCCGCGAATAGGAGACCGTGGAGCTTTCGCCCGGGACAAGCCCCGCGGGGAGCGGCGACCTCGATGGCATGAGCAGAGCACCGCGGTGCAGCACAGCGGGAGCCTGGCGATCGCCGAGGCGCGCGCCGTCCCACGCCATCCCCCATCCCGATCCGTGGTCCGCCGACTTCGGACAGAGGAAGTGATCATGCAGTGCATGCATTGTAGAGGCGAGATGAGGCGCTCCCATGCTCCGTTCAGCGTGGACCGCAACGGCTATCACGTGCGCTGGGACGCGGTGTCCGCCTGGGTGTGCGAGCAATGCGGCGAGCCCTACTTCGAATCGGCCGAGGTCGCGCGTATCCAGCGCGCCCTCGACGCGCTCGATCGCGAGATTGAGGTCAAGTGATCGGCGGCTCCAGCGCGGCTGGGGGGCAATCGCCCGGCAAGCGGCAGCATCCGGCGCAGCGACCTGACCACCCGACCCAGGTGGGTGTCGCCGCCGAGCGCGATGCGCAGCGACCTGTCCCAGGTTTGTGTCGCCGCCCGGAGAACGGCGGTCCGGCGCCGTACAGCGAAGCGTTCGAACGGGGCGAGCCGCCGCGGCCCAGAGAGCTCGTCGGCGAGCGGCCGGACGATCTCGCCGCGATGGCCTCCCGCCAGGACCGCGGCGCAGCGCACGCTCGGCCGCCTCACGGCGCAGGCGCCCGCCTCGCCGCGCCGACGCCCGCCTCGGCGGGGCTCCTGGGCGTCATCGCGACCTTCTCACCTCGACGCACGGCCGGCGTTCCCCGCCCGCGTTCCCCATCCCCGATGCCGGCCGGCGAGCCCGCCCGCGTTCCCCGCCCGCGTTCCTCGCCCGCGATGATAGAGTCGCGCGATGAGCCGCCGGGTCACCAACGACGGGACCGGGACCCTCCAGATCCACTTCGCCTACGATCGCAGGCTGGTGGAGGTCGTGAAGTTGCTCCCCGCCCGCCGCTGGAATCCCGAGCAGAAGACGTGGTGGGTCCCGGAGACGCACGTTGTCGCGGTGGTGGACAGGCTGCACCTCGAGGGCTTCGCCTTCTGCGAGGTGACGCAGCGCCTCTACCGGGAACGCGGCGGCGCCCTCGCCCTCGACGATGCGCGCGTCGCGCCGGTCCACGCCGCGGAGCCCATCCGCTCCGATGCGCCACGCGACCTGATGGCCCCCCGGCCAAGCTCAGCCACCCCAGCCGCCTCCGACTTCACCGTCTCGCAGCTCAACGGAACGGTCCGCGCCGCCCTCGAAGCAGCGTTTCCAGCCTCGATCTGGCTCGTCGGGGAGGTCTGCAGCTACAACCGGGCCGCCCACAAAAGCATCGTCGGCTTCGAGCTCGTCGAGCGCGACGCTCATGGCAAGACGATCGCCGAGATCAAGGCGACCCTCTTCGACCGCGCCCGCTCCGAGATCGAGCGGCGGCTCGCCGCGGCGGGCAATCCGTTCCAGATCGAGGACGAGATCCTGATCCGCGTGCGCGGGCGCGTGGAGCTGTACGTCCCGTGGGGATCGTACCGATTCATGGTCGAGGATCTCGACGTCGGCTACACGCTCGGCGAGGCCGCCCGGCGGAGGGACGAGATCCGCCGCCGGCTCGCCGAGGAAGGGCTCCTCGAGCAGAACCGCTCCCTCCCCTTCCCCACCCTGCCCCTCCGCGTCGGCCTCATCACCAGCCTGGGCTCGGACGCCTACAACGACGTGCTCGGCACGTTCAAGGAGTCAGGTTTCGCGTTCCGCGTCGTGGCGCACGGGGTGCGTGTCCAGGGGCGGCAGACGGAGCCATCGGTCCTGAACGCGCTCGACTATTTCCGGGCGCATGCCGCGGAGCTCGACGTGCTGCTGATATGCCGCGGCGGCGGCTCACGCACCGACCTCGCCTGGTTCGACTCCGAGCCGATCGCCCGGGCCGTCGCCACATTCCCGCTCCCCGTGGTGGTCGGGATCGGCCACGAGAGAGACATGTCCGCGCTCGACTTCGTGGGCTGGCGCGAAAAGACCCCGACGGCCGCGGCCGCATCCCTCGTCCAGCGGGTCTCGGACGCGAGGGATGTTGTCGAATCGTCCCTCCTGAACATCCTCGACCAGGGCCGGCGGGTCCTCCGGTCCGCCTCATCGGATCTCACCCGCGGGGCGGCCCGGGTCCCGCGCACCGCGTCGCTGCTCATCGCGCGCCGAGCGGGCCAGCTCCAGGAAGCGGTCCGCCAGCTTCGCCAGGGAGCGAGGCGCGATCTCGACGCCGCCTCGCATCACGTCGGCGAGATGGCCTCTCTCCTCGGCCCGCGCTCCTCCCGGCGGCTCGCGCTCGAGTCCGAGCGCGTCGACTCGCGCGGGCGGCGCCTGCGCCTCCTCGACCCGCGGCGCGTGGTCGAGCGGGGATACGCGATCCTGCGCACGGAGGCGGGAACGGTGCTCACCGACGCCGCACGCGCGCCCCGCGGGACGACGCTCACGGCCGAGCTGAAGCAGGGCGTGCTGCGGCTTCGCTCGGACGGGTCGGAGGAGAACTAGGACCATGGCAAAGCCGAAGCGCGAGAGGAAGGAACCGTCCACCGGGAGCACGGCGAGCCCGCAGGGCGCCACGAAAGAACGCTCCTATGGAGAGGCCTCGTCGCGCCTCGAGGAGATCTTGCAGGACATCGAGGAAGGTCAGGTCGACATCGATGAGCTCTCGGCGCTCGTGAAGGAGGCCGCGGATCTTGTGACGCTTTGCCGCCAGAAGATCCATGCCGCGGAGGTCCAGGTGAAGACCATCACCGAGCAGCTCGAGCGCGAGGCCCCGGACACCACAGACGAAGACGACGATGAGGACGACGAAGACGAAGAGGTCGAATGAGCGGGCGCGGGAGATACCTTGGAGATACGCCTCGATGGCTTCCGTGGGTGCGGTCGCCGGCGCATCACTCGCCGCCGGGTGTGCAGGCGTTGCACTCGAAGATCTCCTGCCACCCGTCCGGCACCAACGCTTTCTGTACCTGATAACAAGCGGTCGGCTGCGCCGGATCGACGACACAAGTCTGGTAATCGCCACTCCCTGTGCACGAGCTGCAACCAAGATAGACCGCCGACCCGCTCGGCTCACCGTCGTCGCCGAGCGGCACACCGCGCACCGGCACGCAGCCGGGCTTCGCCTGGCATGCCGCCTCGTCGAGGCTCGCGCACGCAAACGGCTCCTGCGGGCAGCACTCGGATGCACATGGCGCCTCACCGCCGCTTCCGCCCGCGCCGCCGGCCCCGCCCGCGCCCCCAGGGCCGGCCCCGCCCCCGGTCCCGTCGCCGCACGCTGCGACCGCTCCCCCTATCACCACCATCTCTATCATCACCAGCCATCGCCTGAGCATGCGAATCCTCCTTCAAGGCAGCGCGTCAGCCCTTCCTGGCAACGCAGCAGCCGCTCCAGCAGTAATCGCGCCAACAGAAGAAACACCGGGCGCCCAGGCAGAAGCCTCGAGCATATGGCACGAAACGGCACAAGGCGACTCACGGGCGCCTCTCACGGGATCACGGCGCGCGCCGAGGCGCTCACCACATCAGTCGCGCTTCTGCGCCACCACAGCGTCTCCACCGATCGCGGACGTCTCCTCGGGGACCAGCTCGCACGATTCGCCGGTCTCCGCGACGAGGTTGCGCCGCAACGCGTGCTCGGGGACGCCGCGCACGTCCCACACAAGGCCGATCTTCTCGAGCGCCTTCAGCCCGTAATAGGTCATGTCGATCTCCCACCAGAAGAACCCCTGACGCGCGCTGCTCTGGTAATGATGATGGTTGTTGTGCCAGCCCTCTCCGAGGCAGAGCACGCCGAGAAGCGGGTTGTTGCGGCTCGTGTCGGTGGTCGCATAGCGGCGCGAGCCGCTGACATGCGCGACGGAGTTGATCGCATAGATGACGTGGTGCAAGAGACAGGTCGACACGCAATAGCCCCAGAGACCCACGTCGAGGCCACCGAAGATCAGGAGCGCAGCGACCATCGCCACGATTGAAAGAGCGTGCCACCGGTCGAGCCAGCGGAGCTCCGGGTAGCGGGCGAAATCGGCGATGAGCGAGAGATCGGTCGCCTCGTGCTCCCGTCCCATCCACCAGCCCATGTGCGCATGCCAGAAAGAACGGCGCGTGGGGCTGTGGACGTCGCGATCGGTGTCCGAGTATTTGTGATGCACCCGGTGGGTCGACGCCCACCAGAGCGGGCCTTTCTGCGCAGCCGTCGTCGCGACGAGCGCGAGCAAAAACTGGAACGCGCGGCTCGTCTTGAAGGTGCGATGCGAGAAATACCGGTGATATCCGGCCATCATCGCGAACAGCCGGATCAGGTAAGCCACCGCGGCGAGCGCGGCGAGCTCCCAGGTCACCCCCCGGACGAGGGCGAGCACGGCGCCGGCGTGGATCGCGGCAATCCCGAGGACGTTGAAGCACTGGCCGGGCGTCAACCACGCGCCTCGGTCGGGGGAAAGAGACCCAACGGGTTTAGGCACTTGTTAAAGCCTGGCTGGGTGCGCGACGCTCGTCAGCGAGGTGGGCGCGCGGCACCCGAAAGGATGAAAAATCTGGGGCGGGTGCCCTGTGAATAACACCGTCCGGGGTGCTTCGTGAACGGGATTCGATCCACCTCGACGACCACGCGCTCCCCGAACCCGAGAACCCCCCGCCCGAGCCGGTGGTAGCGCCCGTCGCGGTAGCCCGCTTCGAAGCGCCGCGGCCGGTCGGCGCCGTCGTTGACGGCGTAGCCGCTGACGCCCCGAAGCCCCCGATCGGCGGCGCGGTTCTGCAAGAGGGTGCACGCCGTGCGCGGCTCCGGAGCCAGCCCCTGCTCCGCCGCGCGCTCGGGCCGGGTGGCGACATCGAGGATCTCGTCCAGGAGTCGTTCCTTCTCTTCTTCCGCCAGATCAAGGACATCCGCGACCCCGCTGCGCTCCGGCCGTTCCTGCTCGGCATCGCCGCGCGCGTCGCGCGGTACGACCTGCGCCGGCGCCGCCTCTCGGCCTACCTCAACGCCGCTCCGGAGGTTCCCCGGCTCGGCGGAGGCGCGCGCGGTCGCGGAGGAGTACTTGAAGCGATATCCGACAGGCGCGTTCGTCGCCGTCGCCGCGGAGATCGTCTCCGCGCGATGAGGGGGAGTCGGCTCGCCGTCGCGCTGGGCGCGGCGCTCCTGATCTCCGGCGCTGCGCGCGCGCGCCGAGGCGGGCACGCTCGTCGTCCTGGTGCGTCCGCCGCGGCCGAGCGAGATCGTTGGATCTATTGCAGGGCCGCGCAGGGCCGCGCGGGATCGCGCGGCCCTGCGGTGCGGCGTCAGGGCGCGAAGCGCAGGTTGTCGAGCACGTAGGTGCCTGCGTTGGTGGGCGCGTTGAGCACGAGCCGGAGCTGGCACTCATTGTCCTGGCCGAGGAGCGCAAGACCCGCCGGTGGCACGACGAAGTTGACGACGTGGGCGCCCGACCCCTGCGGGAGCGGGACCGTGTTCGTCGCGACCTCCTGGTGCGACATGTTCGCTCCCATGCACGCCAGGAACATCGAGGCTCCGCCTGACCAGCCGGGGTTGACCGGAGGCGGTGACACAACGTCGAGCCTCAGCGTCGGCCCGAACGTGAAGAGCTCGCTGGTCGGGAACGACGTGCTCTCGATGACGGTGTAGTTCGAGACCGCGAGCGAAAGCGCGTTCAGCTCCGGGACGGTCGGCGATTCGACGAGGCTCGCCGTGGTGCCCTGCACGACGTGCCACGCATCCTCGGTCTCGAAGCCGAAGACGCGCTCGACGGTGGTAAGCGGCACGAACGGCCCGTCGACCAAGCCGGGGCTCGCCGCCCCGTTCCACTGCAGCTCCCCCATGAACCGCACGTTGTCGAGCTGGAAGCAGTCCCCGTTCGCCGCGTCCGCCATGAGCGAGATCTGCAGGGTGGAGCCGCGGTCAGCCTCCTGAAGGGCCTCGAAGATCGGCTCGGGGAGCGTGAAGTGCGCCGTGACCCACTCGCCCGCCGGATAGCCCGTCAGGTCGAACTGCCCGGCGAACTGGGCGACGGTGTCCTCGGGACGATCATGGTAGTAGAGCTGGAGGGAGCCCTGCCAGGCCGGGTTCGGCAGCCCGGTGGGGATCCGGACGTCGAGCGCGAGGTGGCGAGAGATCCAGGTGAAGCTCTTCGGCACGAAGGAATCGCTCTCGAGCGTACGGGAGCCCGAGGAGCACACCCGCTGCGACGTCTTTCCCACGGTCGCGACAGGGCTCTTCGAGGTGCTGGCCGTGGTCGCCCAGAGCCCGTCCCAGGTGCCGACACTGGCCTGGCCGCGCGGCGTGGCGCGGTACGTGGTGGCCCGCAGCGACTTGATGTGCACGACGGCGCCGGCAGCGTCCGCGACGTCAATGGCGATGTTGACGAACTCCTGCGTCTGCTGGAGCGCCTCCAGGGCGGCGGCAGGGACGTTGAAGAGCACGTCCGTCTCGCCCGCCGCGACGACGTCGGCGAGCACCACGGTCGAACCGAGCTGGACGGTGCCGGTCGAAGCCGCGCTCAGCGTGACCTTGAGCCGAGCGCTCCGGGTCGGGCTGCCGGTGACCCCCACCGAGAACGACACCGACCCCGGCATCCAGCTCGTCCCCGTGCGCGGGTACTCGCGGTCGATACGGGCGTTGCCAGCGCCGTTCGGGGTGATGATGAAGCCGCTGCCGTCGGCGTTTTGCGCGGCGGAGCCGGGCTGGGCGGGCAGCCAGCTCCCGTCGAACCGGATCTGGCTGGGCGGGTCCACGGCCGCGTCCCCTACAGCGATGCGGGTCGGGTTGTGGTGGTCGGTCGAGTCGAGGATCAACGTCGAGTTCAGCTGCGGGTTGCGGATTGTCACGCGCCCGTCCCCCGTGGCGCGCACGTACGCGACCCCCGTGAACTGATAGTCCGCGTCGACCTGCTGGACCAAGAGCAGCGGGAAATCGATGACCTCCTGCGGCTCTTGCGGGTCGAACGCGCCCGCGGAGACATCATCGATCCGGTCGATCCACATCAGGGACTCCTCCTCCGAGAAGCCGATGTCGAGCCGCTCGTTGCTCACCACCGTCTGGTAGGGGAGCATGTTGCCCTGCGCCGTCAGGCCGGCGTTCCTGGACACGACCGCGCTCAGGACCTCCGCGGCCGGGACGCCCGCCTCCGCCGTGCCTGAGCCCCAATGACCAGGGACGACCTCCCACAGACCGCCGTGCAGGACGGGGAAGGAAACCACGACGAGGTGCAGGTCGCCGCCCGGCTTGGTGATCACCTTGGCCCTCGACCCGTTGTCCAGCATGACGACGTCGCTCGAGGCCCAGCCATCCGGAGTCCACGTCGGCCAATCTTCATGAGGATCGGAGCCCAGGGTGACGTTCTTGTAAACGGGCCCGTTGTTCGAGCCGTAGCCGTTCCCTCTCATCATCGGCGTGACGCGCTGAGCCTCCGTCACACCCCAGTTGCCCTGATCGCCGGGGAGCAACAGCACGCTCGGCTTCGCGACGAAATCGTGCGTGTTCGCCTTGTCCTCAGGCTCGAAGATCTGCTCGTGAGGCCACACCCCCGCGTGGACGAAGCGCCCGTACCTGCCGCCTGAGCTGTTCAGGAAGTCGTTCGTGGAGAAGTAGTGCTCGGCCGCGGGCTCATATCTCCATGAGCCGGTGGTCCCCTCTGGCCACTCTACCGGGTTGATGTCCAGATCGCGCGCGATGGCGTCGAGGTCCTCGTCGCCCATCACGTTGGGCGCCGGGTAGCTCGCTGCTCCGTGAACCCGGTACATCTCCGTGGAGTAGCGCGACCCGGCGCGCGTGTACGCGCCGAACCCGGGCTGCTCGTTGTCCGGCTTCAGCATGAAGTGGTGGATCAGCTCCGGCACCTGGTAGCCGCTGAGCACGGCGTCGAGGGCGAACCCTTTGTACTGGTCTCCGCCGTTCCACCACATGCAGTTGCGAGCCGTCTTCGGGCAAAACGGATCATCGTTGAATGAATACACGCCCGTCAGGATGCCGAACATGATCGGCGTATAGTCGCCCGAGTACAGCTCCAGCTTGTCTTTGTACTCCCATTGACGTCGCATCGGGGCATAGCGCTTGCCGTGGTAGGACTGGAAGGCGACCATGGCGGCCGTGTAGTCGACGGCGTTGCGCGCGGCGGTTCGCACCTTTTCGCCCTCGGCATGGCTGGCGAGCTGCATCAAGGCGCGCAGCGTGAAGCCCTGGTACGGACGCGCGTTGGCCTCGAAGTAGCCGTTCCTCGTGACCCGGGCGATGATGGAGAGCAGCGCTTGCTCGAGCTCCGTGCCGTCGTTGACGAACTTCTCGGGGCTCACGTCGTGAAAGGCCTGAAGCGCCGGGTCGTTTCGTGGGTTATTGCGGATCCACTGGTTCGCCAGGTAGATCCAGGTGTTGGTCATGAGGACGTGGTTCTCGGTCTCCGGGACGGCAATCGTGAACGGAAAGCCCTCTACGATTGCCCCGTCGTACTCCAGCTTACGCACCTTGTCACCAGCATAAGGGACGTAGGGGGTGCAGTAGGCCTTGTAGAAAATGTCCTCGGGTGGCAGGCCCATGCTGGCGCACGTTGTCGAACTCTTGCGAGCGTACATGAGGAGCGCGTTGACGGCCTTGTCTGTGAGCAGCGGCTGCGAGCCCTCGGGCGTGTTCCCGAAAGCGTTCAGCAGCGTCATCGCGCTCGTGAGATGAAAATCGAAGTCCTCCTTCGAGCCGACGTCTTTGTGCATGTGCGCGTTCTCGACGAGCCAGTCCTCGACGAGCTGCGGGAAGTCCTCCGGCGGCCTGAGCTCGTCCTCCGGGTCCAGATGGACGAGCGCCGCGAGGCCAGCGGCGATGCGGCGGAAGCCCGTGAGGTGCGCGCGCTCCCAGCTCCCGAAGTTGGTGATGTCGCCTTCGAAGGTGAGCATCCACGCCTGCAACAGGCGCTTCAAGCGGTCGTCCATCTCCGCGTTGGCGTCCGCGACCGAGTCGGGGATGGGGTGCGGATCGCCTTGGACGACGCACACCTTGTCGCCGACGGCAATGTCGGTGATGTAGTAGTCCTCGTCCTCGGACCAGTCGCTGGTACCCCCTCTCCGGTAGACAACGCCTGTGAGCAGGTCGTCGTAGACGCCCCACCTCGGGTTCGGGCTGTCGGTGCGCCCGAACACGAGCTCGCCCCGGCCATCCAGGTCCGTGTCGACGACGGCGACCGCGCTCGCGCCGACGTCTTCGCCCCACTCCTGACCGCGGGTGATCTGGGAGATGGTCCCGTTGGCGTCCTTGCTGAAGATCACGAGCTTCGAGCGCTGGTCACCCCCGCTCCGCCCGACCACCAGCTCTTCCATTTCATCCCCGTTCATGTCCCCGGAGCTGATGGAGATGGCCTGGAGGTCGCCGTCCCAGTTGTCGCTGCCGGGGTCGAAAGGAGCCCCGAAGGCGATCTCCCTCGTGAAGAAGTCGTGCGTGCCGGGGAAGACGAACACGCGCGGGTCGCCGTGATCTCCTTCGGCGATCGCCGCGAGGTCCCCATTGCCGTCGCCGTCGAAGTCGAGGAGCTTGACCCCGAACACGCCGGGCTCGTCGCCGAACACGCTATCGCCCGCGCTGAAGAGGGTGGTGAGATTGCCGCCAACCAGGGTCGCGACCTCGACGCGGAGCCCCATGCCACTGCACCCGAGGCCGCACTGCCTGTCCCTGGAGATGGCGACCTCGGCGCGATTGTCACCGTTGATGTCGCGCACGTCGAGCCCCGTCACGTAGTAGTCCGGCCCCCATTCCGGGTTCAAGCGCCGCTCGAGGATCGTCTGGAAATGGGGGTTCCCGCCGTCAAGGGTGAAGTCATCCAGGATCAGCACCCTGGCCGCCAGCTCATCGGTCGCTTCGTTCATCCCGACGACGACCTCGTCGTCGCCATCGCCGTCCAGATCGCCCGCTGCCAGGGCCTGCACGCCCTTGCTCGTGCCCCAGTTGCCCAGCGTCGCGAGCTGCTTGAACTGGGTGGTTTTGTCATCGTAGACGACCAGGCGCGGCACGACGTCGCAGTTCACGCAATTGCGCCTGTTGCGCCCCACGATGAGCTCGAGGTCCGGATCCTCGTCGATGTTGGCGAACGTGATGGCCGTGGCGTAATGGGGCTCGCCGTAGTCGTCGCCGCGCACGGTGAAGACGTGATCGCCGTCGTACACGTAGACCGACGGGTCGTTGTCCGTGTCACGGAACCGCGAGACCGCAAAGAGCTGCGCGCTGCCTCGGCATTGGGTGCTCTGCGCGTCGGCGACGATTGGAACGCCGACCAGGATGATGGATCCCAGCAATACTAACCAGTGACGCATTGGTCTCCTTTTCTAGAACTTCAGGCTGGCTGTGGAGCGAGGGCGGCCCATTCGCCGTTCGGATGAGCTGTTGCTATGGCGTCGGCTCGAGGGCCTCTCCACGGCGCCTTCGTGCTGCCGGCTGCCCGCGTGACGAGGCCGCCGCCGGTTCGCACCGGGGCCCCTGGGAGGGGACGCGATCGTCGCAGCCTTCCAACGGGCCCTGCTGTCGATGACGAAAGCCCCGAACCAGGAGCCGGTGAACCGCTTCTTCAGCGACGACCCATAGCAACTACCAAGCCAACCACCGTCCGAGAGGGGCGAGACTCCGGCCGCCGCGCGTCCGCACGACCCTACGTTGCTGGTTGGGGCAAATCACGGTTGCAGGCGTGACATGTCACGGTGCCGGGGCGTGACATGTCACGGCTGCAGGCGTGACATGTCACGGTGCCGGGGCGTACCGTGTCGTGTCTGGCATGTCCCACCGCCACGGCATCGACCGGCGGTCCTGCCTGAGGTGGGCGGCGGCTCGGCGCTCGTCGCGCCGGAGCCGCGGCCGCGGCTCAACCTGCGGTGCGTTGGCGTTCGAGGGAGCCCTGCGCCGGGTTCATGGACAGCAGCGGAAGGCACAACTGGATGGGCCTGGGCCCCCCGGGCCCTCCCGTGGCGGTGTTGCTCCGCGGCGGCGCGAGGGCTGCCGGCTTCCGGCGGGGCAGCGGTGGCTCCGATCCCGTCGGTCGTCTTCGAGCTCGTTCAGCTGCTCGTCATACCAGCCTCGATCTTGGCCATCACCTGTTCGAGGCTGAAGCTCGCCGGCCTCTGCCTGGCCGGGAACTCGACGAAGGTCTGGAGCATCTGGGCGACGTAGGCCTGGATCGGTACAAGCAGCCAGGCGTGGTCGAGCAACCAGTCGTAGTAGATGTTCGACGTGATGTCAGCCCGCTCGTACGGGTCTGTGCGCAGGTTGAAGATCTTCGGGACGCGCAGGTGCACATAGGGCTCGGCCCAGATCTTCAAGGTGCCGACAGCGCGCTGTTCGAGGAACACGAGCTTCCAGTTGTCGAACCGGACTGACGTGAGGTCGCCGTCGTCGGACACGTAAAAAAAGTGCTTCCTCGGGCTCTCGGTCGCTTCGCCCGTGAGGTACGGCAGCTGGTCGTGACCGTCGAGATGCACCTTGTACGGCGCGCCGTTCAGCTCGGCCCCCGCCTTCAACTGCTCGACGATATCAGGGACTCCTGCGGCGGAGAGGAGCGTGGGGAACCAGTCGTTCTGGCTGACGATGCCAGTGAGCACGCGACCGGCCGGGATCCTGCCCGGCCAGCGCACCACGGCCGGTACCCGGTAGGCGCCCTCCCAGTTCGAGTTCTTCTCGCTGCGGAACGGCGTCATCCCAGCATCGGGCCAGGTGTTCATGTGCGGTCCGTTGTCCGTGGAGTAGATGACGATGGTGTCCTCGGCGATGCCGAGCTCGTCGAGCAGAGCGAGGAGGTCACCCACGAGGTCGTCGTGGTCACACATCGTATCGTGGTACACCGACTGCCACCGGCCCGCACGGCCCCTGCTTCCTGGCTTTCCGCGGGTGCGGAAGTGCATGTGGGTGCTGTTGAACCACACGAAGAACGGGGTGCCGGCCTCGTGCTGGCGCTTGATGAAGTCGATCGCCGCGTCGCGGAACTCCTCGTCACAGGTCTCCATGCGCTTCTTCGTGAGCGGGCCGGTGTCCTCGATCCGCTGGGTACCGTCGCCGTTGGCCCACGCGTGGAGCACGCCGCGCGGGCCGAAGCGCTTCTGGAACTGCGGGAAGTCCTCCGGCGTCGGGTAGTCTTCGAGCTCGGGCTCCTCCTCGGCGTTGAGGTGGTACAGGTTGCCGAAGAACTCGTCGAACCCGTGCATCGTTGGCAGGAACTCGTCGCGATCACCGAGGTGGTTCTTGCCGAACTGGCCGGTGGCATAGCCCTGGGCTTTCAAGGCGGTGGCGATCGTCGGGTCCTCGGCGCGCAGCCCGATGTAGGCGCCGGGAAGGCCGACCTTGGTGAGGCCTGTGCGGTAGGGGTTCTGCCCCGTGATGAACGCCGCCCGGCCAGCCGTGCAGCTCTGCTCGCCGTAGGAGTCGGTGAAGCGGACGCCTTCGGCCGCGATCCGATCAATGTTGGGCGTGCGGTAGCCCATCAAGCCGTCGCTGTAACAGCTAAGGTTTGAAATACCGATGTCGTCACCCCAGATGACCAAGATATTCGGCTTGCTCGGCATTCGTGTCCCCTTGTTGGATTGTTTCCTGCTAGGCATGTTCATTTCAGCATCGTACGTCACCGCCGGTCGCGGGTCGCGGGTCGCGGCGGCGCGTCGGTCAGGGCAAGGCGGTGGTGACCACCTCCTTCGTGGTCGCGGTGCTCTGGCCGGGGCGGTCGACGCAGGACGGGTAGTACTGGCCGGCCCCGTTGAGGCTCTGGCAGACCCGGTCGCATGGCCCGGCGATGCGGATCACCCCGCACTCCACGACCTGGTCCCCGGAGGTCTCGTGGCCCGCGGCGCAGTCGCGCTGGTAGGCGCGCGAGTTGTTGACCGTCGCGCTGTTGTAGCAGGCGTTGAGGTAGGGCTGCGCGGCGAACAGGTTGCCCCAGAAGGCCCCCTCGACGTCCGGATAATCGATGAGCTCCTGGCTGGAGGAGAGCGTCTTCAGCGGAGCCCGCAGCGAGCGGGCGGAGAGGACGACCGGTACTTGATAGTAGTTCACGCGCGCCGCCACGCAGCTGGAGACCATGCGCTGCCCGAGCTCGTCGAGCGGCCCGCTCGCCCAGGTGGGCGCGACGCCGAGCAGCCCGGGATAGCTCTCGTGGTGCATGTTGCCGCTGGAGTCCGTCCACGAGAAGTCGAAGGACGCCGCGCTGCTCAGGGCGCAGCTCGTCGCATAGCGCACGAACTCGCGCGCCAGCGCGCCATTCGGCCCGGGATCCTCGATCGTGGCGACGTTCTGCGCGCTGAGACCGTTGAGGTTCAGGGCGTTGAGGTTCAGGGCGTTGAGGTTCAGGGCGTTGAGGTTCAGGGCGTTCGCGCTGAGCGCGTTGCCGCCCAGGAGGGCCCCCTGGGATTCCCCCACAAGCTCATCCCGCGCGCCGGTGTCCCCCACCTCGGCGATGCAGCCCGACAGCGCCCCAGCCCAACCAAGCACGATGAATGTCCGCTTGAGAGACATGGATTCCCCCCTGTTCCTGGCGCATGACCCGGCGGCTCCCTGCGCGCGGCGCGGCGCGCGCGGGCCCACCAACCACCTCCCTCGATTCGCTGATGAGTTATTATTCTACTTTTTCCCGCACTGCCGCGCCGGTGAAAGGCGATGATGCAGCGGCAAGGTGGGTGTCCGGAGCGTCCGTTTCTGTCAGCTTCGTCAGCTCCCCGTACCAGCGACGGAGGCGACCGCCCATGACGGTCGGAATGGTGGCGGCGGCCGCGAGGGCGCGCTCGAGCTGCGCCCGGGCATCGACGTGCCGGCCGCGGCGGAGAGAGGCGAGGGCCCGTGCCTCGAGCACCTCGATCCGCTCCTGCCCTACCGAGCAGCGCGCGGACCGCTCCTCGAGCGCGGCCCACGCGGCGCCGTCGTCGTCGCGGGTCGCGAGCTCGATCATCGCGCAGAGCACGTCCTCCGAGGGCTTCAGCGCCTCGCAGCCGGCTTCATCCTGCGCCGCGCGGAGCCGCAGGGCGATCCCGCGAGCGCCCGCCTCGTCGCCCTGGTAGAGGCGCAGGCGCGCGGTCAGGAGCGCCACGGCGATCGACGCGTGGCGATCGCCGCAGCGCGGCGCTGTCGCCTGGACGGCGCACGCATGGGGCGTCGCGGCCGCGAGATCGTCCATCAAATACAGGTACTCGGCGAGGTTGTAGCGGCCGACGAGCTCGAGCGCGGGCTGGCCGAGCTCGTGCCCGAGCGCGATGGTGCGCTCGAAATCGGCGATCATCCCGGCGCGGTCGCCCTGGAGGGCCCGCGCGAGCCCGCGGTTGTTGAGCGCAGCGCCGAGGTGCATGAGATCGCTGCGCTCCTCGCAGCTGAGGATCACCGCGTCCAGGTCCCGTGCCGCCTCCTCGACGCGGCCGAGGCTGGCCAGGATGAAGCCGAGAAGGAGCCGGGCGATGAGGTGCGTCTCGTGCCCCTCGTCCCCGAGCCGCTCAGCTTGCGCCGCGGCGCGCGTCAGCACCGCGGCGGCCTCGTCCTCGCGGTCGGCGCGGTGGAGCGAGCGGCCCACGCCGAGGAGCAGGCGGGCGCCGAGCAGGGGTGAGGCCACCCGGTCGGCGAGGCGCTCGGCGGCCGCGACCCGCTCGCTCGCGGCCCGGTACTCGCCTGTCCAGTCGAGGATCATCGCCTCGTCGAGGAGGAGCTCGATCTCCGCCCCTGGCTCCGACGCCGCGGCCGCCTCGTCGCGCGCCGCGGCGAGGTCGGCGAGGGCCTCCGTGTAGCGCCCGAGCCGGAAGCGAGCGAGGCCCCGCGCGCGGCGCGCCGCGGGGAGCAACGCGCCGAGCAGCGCCTCGACGCGCCCGTAGCAGCCCTCGGCGTCGAGGTAGGCCCGGCGCGCGGCCGCGAGCTCGGCGCCGCGGACGAGGAGCGACGCCGCCCGGGCGGTCAGGCCGCCGCGCTCGCAGTGCGCCGCGAGCACCAGCGGATCGGTCTCGCCCGCGGCCTCCAGCCAGTCGGCGGCGAGGCGGTGGCCGAGCGCTCGATCGTCCTCGGTGAGCTGCGCGTAAGCGCCCTCGCGCAGGAGCGCCTGGCGGAAGGAATACGCCTCCTCGCCGGGGAAGCGGCCCTCGCGGTGACGGACGCAGAGCTCCCCGGCGACGAGCGCGGAGAGGTGATCCGCGAGCGGAGCGGCCTCGCCGCCCCCGAGCAGGTGCGCGACGGCGCCTCGCCAGAACACCTCGCCGAGCACGCTGGCGGCGCGCAGGATCCGGCGCGCGGGGGGCGAGAGCGCCTCCAGCCGAACCTGCACCATCGCCACCACCGTCTCGGGCAGCGCGTCGCCCCGGCCTTCCGCCGTCGCGCGGATCAGCTCCTCGAGGAAGAAGGGTTGGCCCTCGGACTGGGTGACGAGACGATCGATGACGGCCTCGTCGGCCGCGTCGCCCAGCGCCTCCCGCGCGAGCTGCGCGCACGCCCTCGTCGAGAGCTGCCTGAGGCAGAGCTCCTGCCGCCCGCGCTCGGCCCAGAGATCGGGGTACGCCTGCTTGATCTCCGGGCGCGCGGTGGCGAGCACGATGAGCGGCTGGTCCGCGAGCTCGCGCAGCGCCGTGTCGATGGCCGCGACGGAGGCGCGATCGGCCCAGTGCACGTCCTCCAGCGCGAGCACCACCGGCTGGGCCGCGCACTCGGCGCGCAGGAAATCGCGGAGCGCGCGCTGCATCTGGTCGCCGAGCAGCTCGGGATCCTGCCGGGCGGCGCGGAGCGGGAGGCTGTCCTCGTCGGGGAAGGGCACGCCGGCGAGCTCGCCGAGGAACTCCTCGATCCGGCGCCGATCCGCCTCGGGCACGCGGCGGGCGACGCGGGCCCGGAGGAGCGCGCGCCGCTCCTCGATGGGCTCGCCGCCCTTGATCCCCGCCGCGCCCTGGAGCGCCTCCGCGAGCAGGCCGCCGATGGACCCCGCGCGCAGCGGATCCCCGAGCCCCGGCCAGATCTCCGCGGGCGCACCGGCGCGCCGGAGGGCCGCGAGGTGCTCCTGGAAGAGGCGGGACTTGCCCATGCCCGCGGCGCCGATGAGGAGCACCGCCCGGGCGGCGGGCTCGCCGGCGCACGCGGCGAAGGTCTGCTCCAGCAGGCGGAGCTCGTGATCGCGGCCGACGCAGGGCGTTGGCCTGCCGAGCAGCGGGCGCCACGGCTCGGCGGCGCCGCGCTCGCCGCGAAGCTCGAGGGCGCCGGACGTGGTGATCGCGGCCTCGAAGCGGGCCTCGATCAGCCCGGCCGTGATCTTGTCGAGGAGGATCCGCGGCGCGCCCGTGCGGCCCGCGCTCCGGAGCAGCTCCGCCGCGCGCTGGATCGCGTCGCCGACCGGCAGGCCGCACCCGAGCTCGCCCCAGCCGACGGTGATCGCGATCGGGCGATCAGGGACGCGCTCCCGCAGGGCCAGCGCGCAGCGCGCGAGCTGCGCGGCGACGTCGGTGGGCACGTGCGGGCGGCCGAAGATGAGCACCGCAGTACCGTCGGCGAGCAGCTCCAGGCGCCCCTCGAAGCGGGCGGCGACCTCCCGGAGCGTGCCGTCGTCCGCGCCCACCTCGCCGACCGAGAGGGTGGCGTCCAGCGCGGAAGCTGGCGCGCGGCCCACCACCGCGACGCCGTGGAAGCGGCGCTCGCTGCTGGTGAGCGCGGAGCTCGCCGGTGCCGGGATCAACCCGCCGTGGACCTCCTGCGTCGCCAGCGCGGCGTGGGCCGCGGCCCCGTCGCGCGGGCGCCGCGCCGGATCCTTCTCGAGCATCTGCGAGAGCAGCGCGTCGAGCCACAGGGGCGCGCCGGGGCAGCGCTCCGACAGGCGCGGCGGCTCGTCGAAGATGATCCTGGCGAGGAGGGCAATCAGGTGATCTGCCTGGAACGGCGGGGCGCCGGTGAGGCACTCGAAGAGCACGCAGCCGAGCGAGAAGATGTCGGCGGGCGCGCCGACATCTTCTCCGCTGCGCGCCTGTTCCGGGGCCATGTACTCGGGCGTGCCGACCAGCACCCCGGCGCCGGTGATCGGGACCCTGCCCGGGAAATGGGCGATCCCGAAATCGAGGAGCTTCGGCTCCGCGATCCGGCCGCCGACGAGGAAGATGTTGGCCGGCTTGAGATCGCGGTGGACGATCCCCCGCGCATGGGCGGCGTCCAGGGCCGCAGCGACGCGCGCCCCGAGCTCCACCGCCTCGGCGACCGTGAGCTGTCGCCGCGAGAGGAGGCGGGAGAGGTCCTCTCCTTCCAGCCATTCCATGACCAGGAAGGGCGTGTTCTCGCGCGCCGCGTTGTAGGCAATGTACCGGACGATCCCCGGGTGCGCGAGACGGGCGAGGAGCTCCGCTTCCCGCGCGAAGCGCTCGAGGTGGTGCGGCGACGGATCGTGCAGCACCTTGGCGGCGACCCGCCTTCCGGTGGTGACGTCACAGGCGCGGTAGACCGCCCCCATCCCTCCGGTCTCCGCGAGCGCTTCGACGCGGAAGCGCCCCCCCAAGAGCTCCCCCAAGCGCACCCGTCGAGGATAGACGGAGAACGCGGTTCGTCCAGCGATGATCTGGATTCTGGCCGCGGTTCCTGCGCGCGCGGCGCCCCGGACGCATCAAGGGCCAAGGGCGCCACGGCCAGAGCAAGAGAGAGTACACAGGGAGACGGGGAGACGGGGAGACGGGGAGACGGGGAGGAGAGATAGATATACAGACCAAGGGGAGAGGCGAGCGGTGAGGACCATCGTCCAAGCCTGCTCGCTTGGGGTCGAGTCATCGGAGCGTGCTGCGTCCGAGCTCGCTCCCGACGGAAACAACATCGAGGTCGTCCACCACGGCCGGCGAACAGAACGGCGGACGCTATCGAGATCACGTTCTGACCTGGGCGAGGGCGCTCGCCATGGCGCTGATTCACCACCCTTGAGCACCTTATGGTGAATCCGGAGACTCCCGAGCGAGGCGATTCCATCGTTCCTGATTTCAGTTTCGCCCTCCCGGTGGTACTGTGACCGACATGCCCCGGTCTCGGTGCCCAGGAGCGTTGTCGCATCAGCGCGTCAATGAGCTTGGACACAGCGACGGCACGGAGGGTACCGCTCGTGTGGCAAGCATCGGCTTCCGGTGGACGATCTTCTGACGCCAACCTCCAGATGGCGGACAGCGCGCGTGCCGTTACGGCGCGCTCTGACCGCTCCGGCGACGCCGGTCCCGCGTCTTCCGCAGCCGGGCGGGGCGCCGTAGCGCAGGACCCGCGGCGCAACCAGCTCGTCGCCGGGCGGTACAAGCTCTTGCGGGTTGTCGGACGCGGCGCGATGGGCGAGGTGTGGCTCGCGCACGACGGGGCCTTGCGGGTCGACGTCGCGCTCAAGCTCCTCGCGGTCCAGCGCGAGCGCCAGGCGGGCGCCGCGCTGGAGCGCTTCCGGTTCGAGGCCCAGGTCGCGGCGCAGCTGGCGCAGAAGACGGACCACGTCGTCGCCGTGCGCGACGTCGGCGACGATCCTGCCGTGGGTCCGTACCTCGTCATGGGCTACGTTCGAGGTCGGTCCCTGAGGCAGCTCATGCAGGAGCGGGGACCGATCTCTCCGGCGGAGCTCGCCCCGCTCCTCGGCCAGATCGGAGAGGCCCTCTCGGTCGCGCACGGCCTCGGCATCGTGCACCGCGACGTCAAGCCGACGAACGTGCTGCTCGAGGAGGAGCGCAGCGGTGAGGTGCGCGCCAAGGTCGCGGACTTCGGCATCGCCAAGTGGATCCGAAAGGAGCTGCCTGCCGACTTCCCCCGCCGAACCGCCGGCGGCGTGGTGCTGGGCACGCCGGCGTACCTGAGCCCGGAGCACGCGTGCGACGGGGACACAAGCCCGCACTCGGACATGTGGGCGCTCGCGGTCGTCTCGTACGAGGCGCTCACGGGCCGGCTGCCCTTCCCGGGCCACACCATGAGCGACGTGCTCGCCTTGATCCTGGCCCGAGCGCAACCGGCTCAGCCGGCGCTGTACCCGGAGGCGCTGCCAGCGCTCTCGGCCTGGTTCGCGCGCGCCTTCGCCCTGGATCCGACGGAGCGGTTCCCCTCGATCGAGGCCATGGTCGCCGCCTACAAGGCCGCGGTCGGCCCGTCGGGTGAGCCGGCGCGAGCCGAGCCCGCGCGCCGGGGCAAGCTGGGCCTCGCGGCCGGCCTCGTCGTGGCGCTTGGCGTCGTGCTGTCGACCGGCGCGCTGCGGGCACAGGCCCAGGTCCCCGCCGCGCTGCGGGCGTCGAGCGTCGACGCGCGCGCCACCTCCATCGTTCGCGCCGCGCAAGCGCGCATCGCAGCCCAGGCGAGCCCACGCCCGGCAGCGAGCTCAGGTGACGTCGCGGCGGTGGGCGCCGCCGTCCCCGCGCCCGACGAGGCCTCCGTCCTCGCGGACGCGCCGCGCCCCCTCCCCGCGCAGGCCGCGCGCCTGGCCGACCCCCGCCGGGCGCCGCGGAGCGCGAGCGTCCCCCGCGGCCACCGCGCGACGGGCGCGCGAGGCGTGCCCACCGAACACGAGCTGCTCAGGACGCGCCACTGAGCGGTCGTCGATCAAGCAGTCTTGGGGAAACCGGTGAAGACGTACAGCGAGCAGCCGTCTGCCGAGTGCATCTGCCCAAGGTCCATCAAGGGCTGCGCTCTTTCGGGGAAGGCATCCTCCATCCAGCGATTGAGCAAGCGGCTGCGGTCGCTCGGTCTCTCGAGCCGTCAGATCCGAACGCGAGCTTATTGGGCACCGGGCAAGGAAGGGCTCGACTGAGACCCTTCTTGGATAACTCGAGTGCCATGATCAGGACACCCCCACCTGGGCGTGGTGGGTCCGCCGCTCCAGCGCGACATCGAGCCGGCGATCTGGTAACTTCGACCCATGAACCTGCGTCGCGCGATCCCCTATTTCGGTCTGTTGGCCTTGCTCGCCGCGTGCACGAATGAACAGCGCTCCGACGTGGGCACTGGCGGAGGCACCGGGACCTCCGAGAGCACCGGGAGCACGAGCGCAGCGACCGGGACCAGCGCAGGCAGTAGCGGCATAGGCGGCACTGGCGGCAGCGGCGGCAGCGGCGGCAGCGGCGGCAGCGACGACAGCAGCGAGGAGCTGCCCTCGGAACCTGAGGAGGTCCCGGTGCTGGAGAACATCGCGTTCTACGACGGCTACGCCGCGACGGTCGACGAACCGATCCCGGACGGCGTGATCCGCCACAACAACTCGCTTGTCGCGACCAGGTTGACCGACAGGCTGCTCGCCAAGGTCCAAACCACGCTGAAGGTCCGCGTGGTCGTGGGAGCGCTGTGCGACAACTACGACCGAATCGGCTCGGTCAACCTGGCGCTGGTCCCCAAGGGTGCCCAGACCTACGTCTCCGGCGAGGTCGACCGGATCGAGGTCGCACGGTTCGTCACGCCGTTCATGAACATGAACAAGCAGCCGACGACGGTCCCCTACGAATGGGAGGCCAGCAACCTCGTGCCGATCTTGAAGGACCCCGATCTCCTGGCCGATCACGATTTCTGGTTGGAGTTGAGCATCTTCGGCGTGCCTTACGCCGCGAACGACGAGGTCGCCGGTTGCGCTGGTCGCGATGACACGCAGCTCGGATCGCTGCTGTTGTATACCGACAGCGCGCAGGAGGCCCAGGACTTCAGCGTCCTGTTGCCGCTGGCGATCGGCGAAGACTTCAACAATTACACCATGGGCGCCAGCGACAAGATCGGCACGACCCGCAAGACCGTCAGCTTCGAATTGCCGGCAGACACACAGAATGCACAGCTCGTGCTGATCACGTCGAATCACGGCGCCAACCAGGGTGGCGAGGAGTACATTCGCCGCGAGCATCACGTGTACGTCGACGGCGAGCGGGCCTTGCAGTACAAGCCCGGGCGCACGTCGTGCGAGCCGTTTCGCAAATACAATACCCAGAGCAACGGCATCTACGGGCTGTCCCCGCGGTCGGACCAAGCATGGCAGTCGTCCAGCAACTGGTGCCCTGGCGACGTGATCGACACCCGGATCGTCCCGTGGGGGGCCGCGAGCGCCGGCATGCACGAGTTCGTGATCGACGTCCCCGACGCGACCTTCGTCGGCGGGCAGGGCAATTTCCCGTTCTCGCTCTACGTGCAGGCTCAGTGAATACGTCCCTTTGACTTTCCGCCATGGCGTCGATGCGACGGGTCAGCCGGGCAGTGCGGATGAGGATCCGGACGAGAAGGCAGACCGAGGTCGTAGCCACCGCGAAGCAGACGGCGCTCGGCTGCTTGAGGGCAAGCGCTTCGAGCGGCCCCTCGTCGGCGATCCTGGGCGGCGCTCGTTGGCCGCAGGGTCCGCATGGGCCTGGGCCCCCCGGCCCCTCCGCTCACGGATCTGTCTGCAGAATGACACTACGTGTGCCCATCCGTTTACAGATTTGCCTGCGAAATGACACTACGTGTGCCCATCCGTTTACAGATCTGCCTGCGAAATGACACTATGTGACCCCCGGTAGCTTCGCACCTGGCCCCGCGGCCGGGGTGTGCACCTCCCAGAGCCAGCGACACGAGATGCTCGCCGCCGGCGTCACGCGGTGGAGCGGAGCCCCTTCCCATGGCTGGACGCCCGGGTAGTCTCGGCCCCCAGGGAGGTGGGTCACGAACACGCACCACGTATCGAGCCCGCGCGCGCGGGCGACGACCACGAAGACCACGGCAGCCCGGAAGAGCAGCGCCGAGGAGCCGAGGAAGGCCGCCGCGACCCGGATGGCCGCCGCGCCGAAGGAGAAGGCCCCCGCAAGGCAGAGGGCTGCGACGAGCAAGAAGGCTCCGTCGCCCTCGCCGGTAGTGAGGCTCCTCGGGGTCCTCGAGTCGCAGAAGCAGCTCGGCGGCGCGTCGTACCCGCCGACGCTCGAGCGGCTCGCCGAGCTGAGCGGTGACACGCCCGCGGTGACGGCCAAGGCGCTGGCCACCAGGGAGGCGAAGGCGCGCGTGCTGCTTTCCCGCGGCGTGGGAGGCAAGAAGAAACCAGCGCCCGGTACCACGCTCGTGCTGCTCGCGGACGACCTCCAGGCGGTCGCGCAGTCCGATCGGCTCCTGGAGCTGCAGCTCCAGTCGGCGCGCACGGCCGGCGCGCCCGCGGTCGCTCTGGCGCAGCTCCCCAAGGGCCTCCTGCCTGCCTTGAGCCGCGCGTTCAAGGCGGCGATCGAGCAGCGCATCGCCGAGCGCCGGCTCCCCCGGACCCTGGGCGCCTTGACCGGTAAGAAACCGCTGTTCTTCTTCATCGCAGACGCCGTCCTCCCGGCCGCCGGCGCGCCGGCGCACCCCGCCGCGCCCGCGACCCGCGGCGCTCCCCTCCACGCGGCCCCCGACGGCGCCCCCCGCCACACGCTCCCCGACGCCCCCCGCGACGCCGCTCCCCACCCCGCCGACGCCGACGCCGCCGCCGCCCCCTTCGCCGATCGCTTCGACGCCGCCTTCGCCGCCCTCGACCGCGACGCCGGCGGCCACAACTACGTCACCCTCCACGCCCTCCGCGCCGCGCTCCCCGACATCCCGCGCGCCATCTTCGACGCGGAGCTCGCCGCGCTCCGGCGGCAGCGGCGCTACTCGCTCGACCCGTCCGACGGGCGCCACCACCAGATGGCCGAGGCGGAGCGCGACGCCGGCATCACGGAGGCCGGCAACCTGCTCGTCTACGTGGCGCAGAGGCACGACGCATGAGCAGCGAAGAGCCCACCTTCGAGCGCTTCCTCGCGGCGGTCCGGGGCACAAACCCGTTCCGCAGCCACCGCATCACCGACGTCGGCAGCACCGAGGCCACCGTCGCGTCGATCCACAAGAACGCCTTCAACAAGCTCGTGCGCGTCGTGCAGGACGCCGCGAAGGAGCCGACGAGCCTCGGCGCGCTGCTCATCGGCGCGCCCGGCGTCGGCAAGAGCCACCTGCTCGCGCGGCTGTTCCAGTGGGCCGGGGAAGACAAGGCGACCATCGTCTACCTGCACAACATCCTCGCCTCGCCCGAGCGGATGCTCCGGTACGTGCTCAACGCGACCGTCAGCGACCTCGCGGGGCACCGCGGGAGCGACTACACGCAGTCGCGCCTCTACACCATCCTCAACCGCGCCCTCATCAGGACGGGCGCGCTCAAGGGCCGCAAGATGATGACCGGGCCCAAGGCGATCGAGGCGCGCAAGGAAGCGCTGGCCCGCCTCGGCGCCCAGATCGACCCCCAGAGCGCGGTCATCCCCGTGCTCAACGCGTTCCTCACCGGGACCTCGCACGGGAGCCTCGGCGACGCCGGCGCCGAGAAGCGCGCCCACGCGGCGGTGCTCTGGCTCTCCGGCGAGACCCTCGGGCCCGACGAGGCGCGCCTGCTCGACCAGGCGGCCGGCGACGACGGCCTCGCCCTCGCAGACGACGCCGCGGCCGAGCGCGTCCTCCACGTCCTCTCGCACCTCTGCGCGCTCGCCGAGCTCCCGCTCGTGCTCTGCCTCGACCAGATCGACAACCTCGATCCGGACGCCGTGCGCGCCCTGACGTCGTACGCGCACGCGCTGCTCGACCGGGCAAAGCACCTCGTGATCATCGTCTCCGGCGTGAAGCAGTCCATGCTCTCCATGCGCGCCGGCGAGGTGATCCCGGCGGCCGCGTGGGACCGGATCGCCGAGCGGATCCTCGAGCTGCACATGATCTCGCCCGAGGAAGCCCGCGCCATCCTCGAGGGCCGGCTCGACGCCGCGCTCTCCGGCTTCGAGGAGAAGGAGATCGAGGAGGTCATCGCCGCGCGGAAGCGCGATCGGCTGTTCCCGCTCGGCGGCGAGTGGCTCGAGCAGCGCCTCGACGGCGTGCAGGAGCTCCGGCCGCGCGACGCGATCCTCTGGGCGCGGGACCGCTGGGAGGCACAGCAGGATCGGCTCGCCGCCGTCGGCGGCAAGCGCTGGCTCAAGGAGTGGCCCGGCCCGGGCGACGACAGACCGAAGCCGCCCGTGCCGAAGCTCGAGGACGTCATCGACGCCGAGGTGAGAAAGAAGCTCGAGGAAGGCAAGAACCGCCGCCGGCTGCAGCAGGCGTCGCTCCCGCCCGACGAGGACAACCTCGCGAGCCTGACGCACCACCTGCTCGCCAGGTGCGCCGGCCAGGGCGGCGCGACGCTCCTGAGCGTCGAGCACCTCACCCCGAAGAAGCGGGGCAAGGCCCCGGCGTATCACCTGCTGGCCAGGGAGAAGCGCGCCGACGGCGTGATCGTGAGCACCGGCGTGACGTTCCTCTGCGCGCCGAGCGGGCACGGCGCGCGGATGCCGCTCCAGCGCATGGTCGACGACACGAAGCACACGGACAAGCGCATCCTTGTCACCGACGAGGAGCGCCGGCCGCTGCGGCTGGGCGGCGCCGGCAAGGCCGCGTACGACGCGCTCTGCAAGCTGGGCCGCCAGCGCTTCCTCCACCTCCACCTCGACTTCTCCGGGCACGCGGAGCTCGACTCGCTGGCGGGGCTCCTCGGCGCCGCGAGGAGCCAGGACCTCGAGATCGAGCACCCGCGCGGGCAGTACCGCAAGGTGACCGAGGCCGAGGTGATGGCGTCGTTCCACCGCCAGAGCCTGCTGCTGGCGCCCCCGCTGCTGCGCGAGCTGCTCACCGAGGAGATCGTGAAGGGCGGCACGGACTCGGTGCCGCCTCCGGCGTGGGACCCTCAGCAGACGCGGGAGCACATCATGGCCGAGCTGTCGTGGCGCCTCGGCCTGATGGCGAAGGAGCTCGCGCAGATCTTCGCGACGCGCAAGAAGCTGCCGGAGAAGCGCTTCCCGGAGGTCTGGTCGCACCTCAAGAAGACGGCGCAGGCGCTCCATGACGAGGGCCACGTCCACGCCACGGCGACGGACGACGACCTCTTCGTCCAGCTCCGGAGCAGGAAGTGAGGCTCGTCCACGTCAACGTGACCCAGCTCCGCGTCGCGGCGACGTGCCCGAGGCTCCACTGGTTCGACACCCGCGCGACGGCCGAGCGGCAGGACGGGAAGAAGGTCGTGAGCCGCATCTGGCGCAAGGGCGGGGCGACGCCCGGCTGCGGCGCGCTGTTCCACACCGCGGTGGAGCGCTTCAACGCCGCCGCGCGGAGCTCGGACGAGGTGCTGTCGGCGCTGGAGGCCGCCCGCGACGCCGTGAGCCTCCAGCAGGCGCTGATGCGCTGGTTCAACGCCTCGTGCCTGAACCTCGACGCGCTCGCGGCGCGCCCGGTGCCGCTGCGGCTCGGCTTCATCTCCGCGGTCCAGCGCTACATGGAGGAGCTCGCGCGGCTCGCGGTGCACGCGAGGGCGGCCGGCCTGCCCGCGGCGGAGCTCCGGAACCAGCTCTTCGGGGACTCGCGCAAGCGGGTCGACGTGACGTTCCACGTGGGGGAGGACGTCCACGTCCACGTGACCGGGGCGATCGACTACGTGTACTTCGATCCGCGGCTCGGGAAGCACCGCATCGTGGACTACAAGCTCACGCCCGCGACCTCCCCGAACAGCGATCTGTTCCAGGTCTTCACCTACGCGCTGATGCACCATCACCAGCACGGCACGCAACCGGACGTGGCGGTGTTCTATCTGCACCCCACGCGCAGCGTCCGGGAGGCGCGCTGGGAGGAGATCGAGGCGAAGCGCGGCAAGGTCTACGAGCTCATCGCCAGCATGGTGGCCTGGTCCGACCACGCGCTGGGCGCCGGGGGGCTGCCGCCGCCGGGCGACCGCGCGAGCTGCGACGGCTGCAAGCACGAGCGCACCGGGGCGTGCGTCGCGGAGCTCGGCCCCAAGGACGGGGGCGCGTGGGACCGCCGCTGGACGGCGCTCGAGGCCACCCGCGGCGGCGGCGGCGCGCGCGACGCGCAGGAGGAGCGCGAGCGCGTCGCCGCCGGCGCGGCGGCGGACGGGCCGGCGGCCGGCGAGCCGATGGCGGACGAGCCGATGGTGGAGGACGATCCCGAGCTCGAAGAGGCGCTGGCGGTCGTGAAGCCGGCGGGCGAGCGCCCGAAGCCGGCGCCGGCGATGAGCCGTGGGCCAAAGGCGCCGGCGGAAGCGCCGCCGAGCGGTGAGCGCGCGACCCCCGCGGAGCTCGACACGAGAGCGAGGCCGCCGGGGGCCCGGGCCGCGGACGTCAGCGGCATGCTCCTCGGATTCGACGACGGCGGCTCGCCCGTCTGCATGGACCCTGCGGTGCTGCGGACGCACGTCTCGGTCGTCGGCGCTGCGGGGAGCGGCAAGACCTGGATGGCCAAGATCATCGCGGAGGAGGCGCTGCGCGCCGGTGTTCCCGTCCTGGCGATCGACCCCCAGGGCGATCTCGTCCAGATGATGGAGGCGCGCCCGCCCGCCGACGTGCCGGCGGAGCTGCGCCGCGCGTGGGAGGAGCTCCAGGAGCGCATGGAGCCGCGCATCCTCACCCCCGGGTCCTCGCACGGCCAGCGGCTCTGCCTCGACCCCCTGCGGCTCCCGAGCGCGAGCGAGCTCTCGCACATCGCGAACCCCGCGCTCCGCGCCGAGGAGGAGGAGGGCTTGCTCGTGGCGGTGGCGGCCAACCTCGTCAGCCTGTGCGCGTGCGGCGGCGAGGAGGAGTCGCAGCGGACGTTCCTCTATCAGGTGCTGCGGCACCTGCCGCGCGCGGCGCCGGTCCGGCTGAGAGACATCGTGGCTGCCGTCACCGCCCCCGAGGACCTGGGCATGGACGAGGTGGATACCCTCATCCGCAAGTCCGAGCGCGAACGGCTCGCGCGCCGACTCAACACGTTCGTGCAGGGGCCGTCGGCGCGGCTGTTCTCGGGGGGGACGCGCCTCGACTTCACCGAGCTGCTCCGGCCCTCGAAGCCGGGGCGCGTCCCGCTCAACATCGTTTACCTGAACGCGCTCAGCAACGACGACGAGAAGCATTTCTTCCTCGCGGCCCTCGCGACCGAGCTGTACCGCTGGATGATCACGACGGTGGACGCGACCTCCGGCGGCGTGAACCTGCTCTTCTACATCGACGAGGCGCGCGACTGGATCCCGGCCGGCGGCAGCAAGCCCCCTGCCAAGCAGCCGCTCATCCGGCTCTTCACGCAGGGCCGGAAGTACGGTGTGGGTTGCTTGCTGTGCACCCAGAGCCCTCGCTCGGTCGATTACAACGTGTTCGGCAACACGAGCACGAAATTCATCGGGCGGCTCGAGGCGTCCCAGGACGTGGATCGGGTGATCGACTGGTTCACGCTCGAGGGCGGGGCTCCTCCCTGGGTCGCCGCGCGCAAGGGGGCGCCGAAGGGGAGCTTCGTCGCGCGCTGGCCCGACATGCCCGCGGAGCTCGCGGGCCGCGCGTTCAAGGGGCGGACGCTCTTCACGCGCCACGCCGGCGCGTGGTCGCCCGACCTCGTGGAGCGGGCGGTGACGGCGGCGGGGCTCCGCGGGGCGGCCGGCGGGTGAAAAGCGCGGCACCGGATCATCGAGCCGCTCGGATGCCTTGGGCAGCGGTAGAACTTCGACGTCGCGCGTCGCGTGCATCACGAGAAGGTGTCTCACAGCGTCCGGCAAACTCGCGAGATCACCGGCCTGGGCAGAAGGCGCATCACGGCAGCGGGCGCTCCGGCAGAGGCGGCGGTGGGCGGCCGAAGAAGAGGTGCCAGTAGTTCCAGGACTTCGGGTCCATCACGCCCGGGGGAGCGTGCTCCAGCGCGTCCAGCAAGGCCCGATCGCCCATCGCGCGCCGCACGGCCCTCACGTCCTCCGCCGTTCCGAGCGTCATCACCTGACAGAGAAAATGATGCGGGCGGGCGAGGGTGACCGAGGGCGGTTGCCACCAGACGTACCTGGCTGCAAGCTCACGGAGCTCGGCGTCGGTGCTCACGAACCAATCCTACCGCGTTGCGGCCCATGCGGCCACTGCATGGCGGTGCTCCTGCTCCGGCCGGCAGCAGGAGACCGAGGACACGATGCGCCTGCGGGGCAGGTCCGGGTCGCCGATCTGCAACGGGCTGGGAGGACGGTCACTCGGTTGTGCAGTCGGGCGCCGCGCTCGGGTCGGCTACCCACGCCGCGAGGCGCGCGGTTCCGGCATCGCCCCACGCATCGTGCACAAGCTGGTTGAGCCGGCACCACTCATGGCGTGTCTGCTGGATCGCGAGCGACTTCGCCGCCTCATGCTGCGCCGTGCGATCCGACAACGAGCTCTTGTCCTTGCTGAGCTCGTCGTGCGTCATCGCGACCGGGGCCGGACAGTAGTCCCCTGGCTCGTAATGGACCGTGCCCGAGACGAGCCCATAGGCGGTCGTCCTCCGGTGGCGGACCGTCACGATCGCGTACTCCGGGTACGGGGCCTCCGCGTCGCGAACCAAGGCCGTCTGCCTCGGCTTGTCGCCCTGCACGACGACGAAGCCCGTCGACGGAATCACGGCGTACGGCGTGAGCCGGGGGAAAGCGGTGAGCGACTGATCCACGAGGGCGTCGCCGCCGAGCTCGACCCAGTTCGTGTGGGAGTAGAAGTCCTGCACCGCGTGCAGCGAACGGGAAAAGGCCAGCAGGGCCAGGGCATCTCCATCCAGCAGCGCGATACCCGGGCCCAGCGCTTTCACGGCCCTGGCCTGGTACTCGGCCACGAAGGCGGCGCCGCCGCTGAAGTTGCAGTCATCGAAGTGGGCGGCATTGAAGAGAAGGAATGTGGGGTCCGTGGACACGTTGCCGGCGATCAGGGCCTTGAGCACGGCAGGCTTCAGGAACGCCAGCGCCGTGCCGGTGATCTCTTCGTGGTTCGGCTCCCCCGGCGCCGTCGAAAATTCATGGGCGCTCTCTTCGAGCGCCTCGACCGTTCCAGTCTCGCCGGCGCAGCCGAGCGTCAGCGCGAGACCCATGACTCCCAATCCGAGCGCAGCGTGTTGATTCATGCTCCGCGCAATTGCAAAGCGCGATCCAGGCGTTCGAGCTGAGCGTTGGCTGGATGAAACGCACGCGAGGAGTTTGCACGAGCGCGCCGGCGGCCGATGACGGCACCTCATCCCCCGCCGTCATCTCCCACGCGCGACCTGCACACCTGCCCCACTGCGACATTTCGCCACGCGCTTCCGCGAAAGACACGATGTGTGAGAGTCGGCGTCCACCGGCGGCCCATCGCATTCGATGCGAGCATCGTGGAGCGGCTACCGTCCGCCGCGATCGACAGGACAACGCTGCGGGACGCGCTCACCTCCGACGGACGGCGTGGAGCCCGCGCGCTGCTGCGTCGGCCTCCTTGACAAACGGGGACAGCCGTAAGGTACGCTGCCTTGCCATGAGGCGTGGTGACGGCGCGACGGAAAGAAGGCGGTGGCCTCTCGCGCTGATCGCAGCGCTCTGCGGATGCCGAGGAGCGTCCATACAATCGAACGAGACGCCGGTCGCGAGCGCGACCGCCCCGGCCAGCGGTACGAGCGCCGTCGCGACGTCGCACGCTCCACCGGTCACGGGCCAGGCAGCGCCTTCCAGAGACGAGGTGGCCAGACGATTGGCCGACATCGGCCCGGGAGAGGAGCGTGAAATCGGCGAGGGCGTCCTCATGACAATGCACAGGCTGCAGGCCACACAGCCGGTCGGAGATGGATGGCACCACGCCCAGTCGACCGAAGGCTCGTTCTCCGTGGAGTTGCCACTACCTTTCAACGACTTTCGAGTGCGCTCCCAGGCGACCGACAACGTGGAGATGCGCACGCATACAGTGGGCGGAAAAACCCCTGGACTGCTCGCATGGTCCGCGAGCTGCCTGGCGCGGCGTGACGGAAAGCTCGGGCCGGAGGCTCGCGCGCCCGGGCCGGACAAGATCGCGGTGAAGGGCACGCCGCCGGTGGCACACTCTCGGTCGGTGGATTTCGACGACATGACCTGCATCCTCATCGTCGAGGCCCAGGGCTCGGATCCGCTGCCGCCCGAGGCCGATCGGCGACGCTTTCTCCATTCACTCCAGCGGACGGGAAGACCGGCCTGGTGAGGTGAGATGGTCGGCGAGACCGGCCGGCGATAGCGCTCCGGTCGGGGCGAGTGCTAAACACCTGCCCGTGACCTCACCGCTGCTCTCTCCCTTCTCCTTTCCGAACGGCCTCACCGCCAGGAACCGCGTCTGGCTCGCACCGCTCACGAACGGGCAAAGCCACGACGATGGCTCCCTGGGCGACGACGAGCTGCGCTGGCTCTCCTGCCGCGCGCAGGGCGGCTTCGGCGTCGTCGAGACCTGCGCCGCCCACGTCGCCGAGGACGGCAAGGCCTGGCAGGGCGAGCTCGGCGTCTTCGCCGACCGGCTGCTGCCCGGCCTGCGCCGGCTCGCGACCGAGATCGCCGCCCCCGGCGCCCTGGGCCTCGTCCAGCTCTTTCACGGCGGCCTCCGCGCCAATCCCCAGGTGTCCGGCGTGCCCACGTGGAGCGCCAGCGCCGTCGCCGAGCCGGACCTCCCCGTCCCCCGCGCCGCCACCGAGCAAGACATCCTCCTCGCAATGGACCGCTTCCGCGACGCCGCGGTGCGGGCGCTCTCCGCCGGCTTCGCGGGCGTCGAGCTGCACGGCGCCCACGGCTACCTCTTCGGCCAGTTCCTTTCCGCCACCCAGAACCGCCGCACCGACCGCTGGGGCGGCGCGTGGGAGAGCCGGGCTCGTCTCCTGCGCGAGACCCTCCGGGCGGTCCGCGCCGCGGTGCCCGCGTCCTTCGTGGTCGGCGTGCGCCTGTCGCCCGAGGACTGGGGCCAGGCCAGGGGGCTCGACCTCGACGAGAACCTCACGCTCGCCCGCTGGCTCGCCGAGGACGGCGCCGACTTCCTCCACCTCTCGCTGTGGGACTGGAGCAAGCCCTCGCAGAAACGCCCGGACACGCACCCGCTGCCGCTGTTCCGCGAGGCGGTGGGGGCGAGCCTGCCGCTCGTTGTCGCCGGCGGCGTCTGGACGCGCGCCGAGGCCGAGGCGCTCCTCGACAAGGGCGCCACCGCGGTCGCGCTGGGGCGCGCCGCCATCGTCAACCCCGACTGGCCGCAGCGCATCGCCGACCCCGCCTGGCAGCCGCGGCGGCCGCCGCTCACGCGCGCCGAGCTGTACGAGCGCGGCGTCTCCGAGACGTTCGCCGGGTACCTGCGGCGATGGAAAGGCTTCGTGGCCGACTGACGGCCCCCCTCACCCGAGACGTCGACCGGAGGGAGTGAGGCCCCCCCGCGCGCGATCCGCCGTCACGTCCCGCAGAACGTGTGCTGCACGCGCTCGTCCGGCTGCGGGGGCTCGCTCAGGTGGGCGTTCTCCGGCTGATCCTCGTACGGTCGCGCGAGCACCCGCACGAGCGTCTCGAAGGGCTCGAGGTCGTTCCGGAGAACGGCAGCCTGGATGAGCGCCTCGATCCGATGATTGCGCGGGATGAACGCCGGATTGACGAGCCGCATCGCGCTCGCGCGCGCGCTGTCGTCGACGCGCTCGACGTCCTCCCTGGCGAGCCGCCGGCGCCACCCCTCGGCCCAGTCGCGGAAGGCGCCGGGCTCCGCGAACAGCGAGGCCACCTGCGCGTCGGCGGCGGGGTCGGCCGCGGAAGCGCAGAGCCGGCGAAAGAAGACCGTGTAATCGACGCCGTTCGACGCGAGCCGCTCCAGCAGATCGGCGGCGAGCGCGAGGTCGTCGTCTTCCTCGCGCGCGAGCCCCAGCTTGGCGCGCAGGACGCGCTCGTGCGCCTCCACGAACAGGCCGGTGAAGCGCTCCACGCGCTCGGTCGCCACGCGGACGGCCTCCTCCTGGTCGTCGGCCAGGAGCGGCAAGAGCGCCTCGGCGAGCCGCAACATGTTCCACTGGGCGATGCGCGGCTGGTTCCCGAAGGCGTAGCGACCGCCCCGATCGATCGAGCTGAACTTCTTCGCAGGATCGTACTCGTCGAGGAACGCGCACGGCCCGTAATCGATGGTCTCGCCGGAGATCGACGTGTTGTCGGTGTTCATCACGCCGTGCACGAAGCCGACGCCGAGCCAGCGCGCGACGAGGTTGGCCTGCGCCTCGACGACGCGATCGAGCAGCGCCAGCGCGTCGTTGCCGCTGCCCACCGCCTCGGGGTAGTGCCGGGCGAGCGCGTACGAAGCGAGGGTGGCCAGCGCCTCGCGGTCATTGCGCGCGGCGAAGAACTGGAACGTGCCCACGCGAATGTGGCTCGCGGCCACGCGCGTGAGCACCGCGCCGGGGAGCACCTCCTCGCGATAGACCGGCTCGCCCGTCGTCACGGCGGCGAGCGCGCGCGTCGTCGGCACACCGAGCGCCGCCATGGCCTCGCTCACGACGTACTCGCGCAGCACGGGCCCGAGGGCGGCGCGCCCGTCTCCGCCGCGCGAGAACGGCGTCCGCCCTGCGCCCTTGAGCTGGATGTCGCGTCGCCTGCCGTCCTTGCCGACGACCTCGCCGAGCAGGATGGCCCGGCCATCCCCGAGCTGCCCCACGAAGCTGCCGAACTGGTGCCCCGCGTACGCGAGCGCGATCGGCTCGGCGCCCTCCGGCAGCGCGTTGCCCGCGAGCACCTGCGCCCCCTCCGCCGAAGCGAGCTGCTCGGCGTCGAGCCCGAGCACCTCCGCGAGCGCGCGGTTGACCTTCACGAGGCGCGGCTCGCGGACCCTGGCGGGCGAGACGCGCGCGTGGAAGCGGTCCGGGAGCCGGGCATAGGTGTTGTCGAAGGCGAACTTCATCGGCGAACCTCGTGGCGGGTGGGAGCCAGCGGCGTCATTCGAGCCGTCGTTCTACAGCAATCCGCGCGTCCGCGCCGCCCGGCAAACGAGGGAGCGCAGCAGCCCCCGCCCGCGCTCACTCGTACCACGTCGGCACGATCGCCCGCACCTCGGGCAGCGCGGCGATGCGGCAGACCTGGTCCCACGCCGCGTCCGAGAGCGCGCCATGGTGCGCGACGCACTCGGCATCTCCCGTGGGGAAGAGGTACAGCGTCTCGGCGGGCACATCGCACCCGGCGCGCCCTCGCGACGAGCCCGCCTGGATCGTGGGCGCGATGTCCCGCACGCGGGCGAGGAGCGCCTCGTCGCCCGTCGGCAAGCAAAACTCCACGGATCCATCGTTCACGCACCCCGTGTCCCTGGTGAATGCGAGCTTCTCGCTCGGACACGACGCCGCGGCGGGAAAAGGCTCCTCGGCATGCCCCTCACCCGGCGTGGACGGCGGCGCGGACGTACAGCTCGACAGGCACGTTACCAGCAAGCTGGAGATGGCGAATCGTCGCATGGCGCTCCCTCGGCGGCTGAGCATGCCACGCCTGCGCGCGCGGCGCCGGCAGGGTGTTTACCCGCCTGCCACGGAGGATCATCGCGGTCGGCCCCTGAAATGCCGAGCGCACCGCCTCGAGCGGCTCGCGGGGCGCGGGGCGCGCCCGGCGGGCGGCTCGGGGAAGCACGCCGGTGCGGTGGTCGTCAGCCGGCGCCCGGTCTGGTAGCGTACGCGTCGAGGTGCCTGTGCTCAAGCTGCCGAAAGATCTCGTCGCCGATCCGCGCCACGACGCGGTGTCCACCCTCCTCACGAAGCATGCAGGTTTGCTGTGGGAGAGCGGTCGAAACCGGGTGGCGAGCCTCCCGATGACCGAGGCGCTGGCCACCGAGCTTCGCCACGCGCTCCTGGCCGAGCACGCCTGCCACGGCCTCGAGCTCATCGCCGACAAGCTCGCGAGCGAGCAGAAAGGGCTGGATGCGCTGGCCAGGAAGGCCCCGGAGAATCCGCAGAACGCCCGCGCCTCTCGCCTCCTCTTTCTCGCGAACGACGGCAGCACCCGCTTCTATCGCGACTGCGACGCGCTCCTCTCCCGGTACAGGCAGCGCCTCATGGCCTGCCGGCTCGAACTTCCGGGCGAGGCGCTGGGCGAGAAGATCACGGGGAGCCCGAGGCTCATCCGGAGCGTGCTCGTCTTCGACAAGAAGGTCACCGCCAGGGCGCTGCTCGCCCTGCTCCCGCCAGGCTGACCCTGGGCGACGGGAGAGCGACAGGCGAGCGACGTCAGTTCGACGTGGTGACCGGGTAGCGGTAGAAGCCCTGCGCCCATTCGATGGTCCAGATGGCGGGCTCCACGTACACGTTCTTGTCCTCGCCCAGGATCATGTCGCGCTTGATCTTCGCCATCGCCGCCAGGAAGCCGCGACGGTCGTCCTCCATCTTCGGCCTCATCACGCTGGAGGGGGGGTACAGCTCCCTGACCTGCGCCACGGTCTGCTCGTCGTCGATCCACCGGTCGACCCCGCGCTCCCCGGCCGGGAGCGGGCCTCCGCGGTCCAGCCAGTCGCGCAGATCGTTATCCCCGCGGCTCACGCCGTCCGCGTGACAGCCGATGCACGAGCTGCCGACGTTCTGGCGGCGGTCCGGGATGGTATGGCCGATCTCGCTCGCCAGCTTCGCGTCCGTGAGGCCCCGGTGGAGGCGGGGATCTCGCACGGCGTTGACCATCGAATCGATCCGGCGCTGGCCGAAGCCGCCCCAGAGGGCGTACCCTTGCAAGCCGTTCGGTAGATCCCAGATGACCTCCTCCTCGGACTGCTGCATCCCCTCGGTCCCTGTGTAGTAGCGGCAGTTGGAGAACTGCGCGCCGGCGTAGCTCGGCTGCGGGTCGCACCCGGGCGGTGTTGAGTTGAACGGCTGCGCCAGCGTCGCGATGAAGCTGAACGTCTCCGCCAGCACGCCGCCGCCTGTCCCGCTGACGAACTTCGGGATCGGGTGCGCCCAGAAGGGGAATCGGATCTGCCCCGTCGCGTACGCTTCCTCGATCGTTGTCACGCCGTCCGCGAGCTGCCCGGTCCAGACGTCCCACGTCTTCCAGTAATATCCGCCGCTCGTCGTCCTGGCGCGCCAGTACATGCGGGAGTCGATGGGGTGGGCCTCCTTCGTCACCATGTACTCGTAGGACTTCATGCCCTCGTCCTTGATCACGCCGAGCTCGGCCTCGAGATCCTGCGCGTACCAGGGGATGGCCATGATCGCGCTGTACACGTCCGGACGGGTCAGCGTGAACACAAGCTGGCTGGCCTCGATGTAGTCCGTCTTGAACCCATCGACGAAGGGCGGCAGCGGCTCGCCGGTCGAGGCGCCCTCGACGTTGCCCGCGAGGACGCGCCCCCACACGAGCCGCGCGAAGCTCGGGTCTCGCTCGACCTCCGCCGTGTAGCTGTATTTCTCCTTCGTCGTGACGTCGCTGCCGACCGGCTCGCCCAGGTAGTTGACGGTCGTGTACCCGAAGAAGACGTCGTCGTCCGAGCCGCCGAAATGGAGCTTTGTGACGCCCTTGTTGTAGCCCCAGTAGTCGCGGGTATCGAAGCGGTACACGATGCCCTTGCCGTTGATGTCCGCCGGGTTCGCGACCTCGGGCGCCCAGCGCGCGGTGGAGTTCAGCGCCTTCGACAGCGCCACGCGAGCCACGTTGAGCTCGTCGGCGGAGACGCCGGCGTTGTGGAGCTCGTGCAGCGAGGCGTACTTGATGAACTCCGCGTCCGCCGCCGGGATCCCGGCTCTGTCCGCCTCGATCCAGCCCGTCACGTCCGTCTCGGAGATCTCCTCGTCCATCGGGACGGGGCGCGGTGTCTCCGGGAGGCCCGGCGCGACAGCGGCGGCCCACGCCTGGACGGCCTCGAGCATCTGCTGGTTCGCATCCATGCAGTCCGATCCGAAGCAGGCGTGCCGGTCGACGCCCATGCGGACGACGAGCTTGGAGTCCGCCGGCTGCTTGAAGTTCACGCGCGTGAGCGCGTATTCGTGCGCCAGCTTTGCGTCGACATCGGCGATGAGGGGCGCGGTGGCGCGGGTCTCGGTGCTGTGGCAGCTGGAGCAATTCGCGCGCAGCAGCGGATAGATGGCCGACGTGAAGGCCAGGAGCGAGACCGATCTGTCCACGAGCAGCGGGCAGACCTGCTCGACGTTCACACCGCCTCTTCCATCGCTGATCTCGTTGTACCCAGCCTCGCAGTCCGAGATCTCCACCGCGCCAGCGCCTGCGCTGCCTCCGGTTCCCGGGCCGCTCCGTGTGCCGGTGCCATGGTCACCGCCGCCGCCGCCGCCTCCGTCATTGCCGGCGCCATAGCCCAGGATCGAGATCCCGCACGCAGCGTTGAGCAGCGCGAGCGCCGAACAACAGCCGAGTGAAGTCAGGGCATGAAAGAGCCTCATGACAGAGCCTCCTGCCCGATCAATCTCCGAGCTTCTTCCTCGGGATCACGCTCTCGCCGCGCGCGTTGATGCCGGCTGCCGATTCGACACGATCGGCGTGAGGGCTGCCTGGATGCGCCTGGAGGAAGCGCCGCGCCGCCGCGTTTGCGCCCGCGCGATCTCCCTTGCTCGCCAGCGCCTCGACGCGGATCACGGCGGCCTCGTCGGCGAGCTGAGGGTCGGCGAACTCGCGCGCGTGGCGCGCCAGCAGCGCGAGGGCGGCCGCCGGATCGCCGCTTCGCAGCGCGCGCCGCGCCTTGTCGAGCAACGAGAGCTCGGAGGCCAGGGTCCGCGCGCTCCTCTCGCGCGCCCGGGGGCTGCCCGCCGCCGCGGCGGCGGGCGGGGGCGGCTCCTCGGCCGCGCGCTCCTCCGGGACGCGCGCCGGCTCCGTCCTGGCCGCGCCGGATGCGGGCGGCGCGGCGAGCGATGCCGGCGCGCCGAGCGCTTTCCGAGCCTGGTTCGCCGGCGCCGGCTCCGGCGCGTCGACGCTCGTCCATTCCACGACCCCGAGCGTGAGGATCCCCGCTACCGCGCCGATACCGAATGCGCTCAAGAGCCCGCCCAGGCCCGCCAGCTTCAGCGCGGAGGCCGCGCCCGCCACGACGCCGCCCGCCCCCGCAGCGCCTCCTGCCGCGACGCTGCCCGCCCCCGCAGCGCCGCCCACCCCTGCGACGCCGCCCACCCCTGCGACGCCGCCCACCCCTGCGACGCCGCCCGCCCCTGCGACGCCGCCCACCCCTGCGACGCCGCCCGCCCCCGCAGCGCTGCCCGCCCCCATCGCCGCTGCCGCGCTGCACGCGCCCGTCGCGGCGGCCGTGACGCCGAGCGCGACGAGCGTACGCCGGGTCAGGCCGATCGGCGGGCTCTCGTCGAGCGCCGCGCGGAGGAGCATCGTTTGCAGCTCACTCTCCTTCTGGTCCAGGAGGCGCTCAGGATCACTCATTGCACTCACCTCGAAAATGGGCCCGCGCCTCGAGCCGCCGCACGGCGGCCTGGAAGTGCTCGCGCGCGCGGCGAAGGCGGGAGGCGACCGTGCCCGCCGGGAGCTCGAGCATCACCGCGATATTCGCCATCGTCATCTGCTCCAGCTCGAACAGCACGAAGACTGCGCGCAGATCGAGCGGCATCGTGTCGAGGATCGCATCGAGCGCCGCGCGGGCGCGGGCGCGATCCATCATCTCCTCGGGATCCGGCGCCGGGTCGACGCTGTCGCGGGGCTCCTCCTCGAGGACCTCCCGGCGCCGCTGCTGCGTCCTCCGCGCGCGCGAGGCGACCCGCAGCGCCGTGCCGAACAGGAACGCCGACTCCCGGCCGAGCTCGATGTCCCCCAGCCTCCGGGCCACCACGAGGAAGACCTGCTGCACCGCGTCTTCCGCGTCGGCGCGCGGCACGCCGAGCCGGACAAGCGAGCGCCACACGAAGGCCGAGTGCTCCGCCACGAGCGCGGCGAGGCGCCCCGCCGCCACCCGGCTCTCGGGTGGAACGGCGGCAGGGAGATGCACCACGGTCAGCGCTTCGCCACGGCTCACAGCTCCTGCAATCTCCGGATCACGGCCTTCTGATCATCAAATCGAAAGGCCGGCGCCGATGTAGGGCGTCCAGGTGACCTCGGACACCTCCTGGACGCGCTGCGCCAGGCTCTCGACCACGAACATCGCCGCACCAGCGGCAGCGGAAATTGCGGTCCCTCTTGCGCTCTGAGCACGGACACGATCCGCCGATACGGTCTCGCATGCCGATCGTCCTCCGGGGGCGCTTGCTGAAAGCCGCCCGGGTCGACGTAGGCGAGCGGGTTGTTCAACACGTACGTGTACGGTTTCCACCTCTGCCCGAAGGCCGGAATCGACACGATCGGGTCCGTGGTCAAGAACCGCCCGATCCTGGGATCGTAGATCCTGCCCTTCAGGTTCACGAGCCCGAGCTCGTCGTCGCTCTCGTGCCCCGTGAACCCCTGCGTCGTCTCGCTGGAGAACGACGCAGGCACGCGCTCTCCCCAGACGGGGTTCCTGCGCTGCCCGAACGGGTCGTAGCTCCGTCGTTCGATCACGTCGCCGTCCTCGCACCGCTTTGCGTCACCATGTGCCGCAGGCGCTGCTTGTCGGCGAAGTAGCTCCGCTCCGTGACGGCGCCGTTGCCGAACACCTCCTCCCGGAAGCGCCCCGCGCGGTCCACGTCCGTCAAGCGCCAGTAGGCGGCGTCATAGCGGGTGATCCCGCCGGCCGCATCGGTGATGGCCTCGGTTCGCCCCAGCGGATCCTGCTCGGTCACGGTCACGTGATCGAGCGGGTCGGTGACGCGCGCGAGCGAGCCGTCGTACTCGGCCGTCGTGACCGCGTTCCACGGCGTCGTATGGCGCACTTCGCGGCCTACGGCGTCGTAGTCGTAGCGATCGTACAGGATCGCGCTCTCCGGGGTATCTTCCCTTGAACACCTGGTCATAGCCGTTCGGGTGCCTCAGCTCAGAACCCTTTCGAGGCCATCCTTGAGAGCCGTTCGACTCTCGGGCGCGAAATCAACCACGAACCCGCCCTCGACGCCAAGGGCCTCAGCAGCCCTCGCGTCGAGTAGGATTTTTAGCGAACTTTGTGTCAGAGTCCAAGACATGACGCCGCCGTAGTGCGTCGCTCCTTCCTCCGTACACAGGCAGTACGTATCTAGTCCGAGCCGCCGGTCCTGCTCGTCTGATGATAAGGGCTTCTGAATCTCCAGGCGCGCCCCGCTGCCGTCGGCATGCTCAGCTAATATCACCACAAACGTATTAATATCTGGATGCTCCGCTGATACCAGCGTTTTCGCTTCGAATCTACGCATGTTACTTTCCTCCAGCCGTCCAGCGCTGATTCTCCCAGAAGTAGTGGATCTCGGCACCCGACGACGATGCCGTGTTCCTCATTGCGCCCTTGCATGAGGGGCAAGGGGGGTACTGTCCCTGGATGATCATCGTGTCGCCAGCCTGAAGCGGAATTCGCACAGCACGCGCCTCTGTATGTGTCGCCAACGATGATCTTGGGAAACCTAGGGCGGCTTCTTCAGCGGTCATTCCGCCGCTCGACAAGGTGTCGGCGAATGTAACATGTCCGCGTCGGTAGACCGTCACATCGGCGACGTGGGGCGGCCGCCCAGAACCGAATGCTGCCCCCCTTGCGGCTCCCGCCGCAGCCGCCGACCCCTCCGCGAGCGCCCCGAGCCCCCTTCCCATACCGAACACCGTGGCCGCGCCGAGGAGGGTCGCCTTCACCCCCGCCGCCCCCGCGGCTCGGTAGTCGCCCCGGTCAATGGCGAGCGCCGTATCGGCCCCGTTGCGCCCAATCTCGTAGAGCGGGTTGACGGCGTTGACCGCGCCGAGGAAGCCGCCTTCCTGGTAGCCGTCCCACATCGCGCGGCCGAGCGCGTAGGTGCCGTAACCGCCGAGCGTCATCGTATTCAGGACCAGCGATTGCGCGAGGCCGACCGCCAGCTCGCCCGTCCCCTCGGCAGCGCCGAGCAAGGTGTCGCCGACCAGGCTGGCGGGGCTCGTGGCCTCCGCCGACGACAGCGCCGGCTCGGGCACGAAGCCCGAGCTGGTCCCAACCACGCTGACGTCGTTCGGCGCCACGGCGCCGCCCGCCTCGGCAGCCATGGTGTTGATATCGGCGTCGGCGCGCGCCTCGTGCTCCGAGGACGGGACGACGATCAGCTCGAGTCCGATCGGCGACAGGTCGAGCACTTCCAAACTGAACTCCGCGCCGGCCGGCAGCGGTGAGCGAGCCCCATCCTCCGGGAGCGCTCCCTGAAAGCCGCTCGGGTCGACGTACGCGAGCGGGTTGTTCAGCACGTAGCTGTACGGATTCCAGCTCTGCCCGAAGGACGGAATCGAAACGATCGGGTCCGTGGTCAAGAACCGCCCGATCCTGGGATCGTAGATCCTGCCCTTCAGGTTCACGAGCCCGAGCTCGTCGTCGCTCTCGTGCCCCGTGAACCCCTGCGTCGTCTCGCTGGAGAACGACGCCGGCGGGCGCTCTCCCCACACGGGGTTTCTCCGCTGCCCGAACGGGTCGTAGCTCCGCCGCTCGATCACGTCGCCGTCCTCGTCGGTGAGCGCATCGACGGAGCCGAGGTGATCGACATGCACGTAGCGCGTGCCGTCGTCCGGGCCTCCCCGGGTCACGATCGCCACCACGCGCTCCGGCGAGTGGACGTGGTACCGATGCTCTACCGTGCCCGACGCCGCCTCGGTGACCCGCTCGTACAGATCGCCGAAGTGGAGCGTCTCCTTGTCCGGCGTGGTCTTGCGGATCCGCTGCTGGTCGCCGTCGTAGGCGAACGTGACGGTGCTCGTGCCCTGCGTGATGCGCGCCGGGAGGTCGAACGGCGTATAGCGCACCGTCGTGCCGCCGGGGCGCGCGCTCTGATTGCCGAGCGCGTCATAAGAGAAGCTGTCCGTTCCCGCGCTTGTGACCGCGTGCGGGTGCACCGGGTCGTCGTAAAGAAGCGTTCCGACGTCCGACTTGAAGGTGAGATTGCCGTTCGGCGCGTAGTCGTAGCGGAGCGCGCAGGGCGCCGACGCGCTCTCCACCTCGCCGAAGTACGCGCAGGTCAGCCGGTGGATCGCATCGTACCGGAAGCGCTCCGTCGTGTTCTGAGGCTGGAGCGCGTCGGTGCGGTGGGTGAGATTCAGGCGATCGTCGTAACCATAGTCCAGGTCTTGCACCTCGCCCGCGCCGCTCTGCGTCACCATGTGCCTCAGGCGCTGCTTGTCGGCGAGGTAGCTCCGCTCCGTGACCGCGCCATTGCCGAACACCTCCTCCCGGAAGCGCCCCGCGCTGTCCACGTCCGTCAAGCGCCAGTACGCGGCGTTCGTCTGGCTGTCGCGCACGGCGAGCACATGGCCATGCGGGTCGTGGTCGTGGGCCACGACGAACGACGCCGCGCCGGAAGGCGCAGGATACGTCACCGTATCGATCCGGCCGAGATCGTCGTAGCCCAGCTTGGCTTCCAGGGGAGCGCCCTCTCCATCGATGCGGAGCGTGATCGTCTCGGTCTGGCTGAAGCGGGTGTACTCGTACGTCTTGTCGCCATCGGGGCTCGCGAGCCTGTGGAGCTTGCCGAGCCCGTGCGCGGCGGTGTCCCAGGTCCACTTCGTCGTCAGAAGCTCGGCGCCGTGCTGGTCCACGCGCGTGTCGGGTCGGCCGAGCGCGTCGTACGTCCACGTGATCTCGCGTCCGAGCGCATCGGCCTGTGACATCGGCTCGCCGAAGCCGTCGTGGACCGAGACCGTCGTGCCCCGATCGGGGTCGTCGAGCTGCCGGACGCGGCCGAACGCGTCGCGCGTCGTGCGCGTCACCGCGCCGCCTGGATCGGTGACCGTGTGCAGCATGCCGAACGGGCCGTAACCATAGCGGGTGATCCCGCCGGCCGCATCGGTGATGGCCTCGGTTCGCCCCAGCGGATCCTGCTCGGTCACGGTCACGTGATCGAGCGGGTCGGTGACGCGCGAGCAAGCCATCGTACTCGGCCGTCGTGACCGCATTCCACGGCGTCGTATGGCGCACTTCGCGGCCCACGGCGTCGTGCTCGTAGCGGTCGTACAGCCGCTCGCGCTCGGGCGTATCCTCGCTGACCGGCACCGAGCGCCGCGCGATGTGCTCGCCCAGCGCATCGTAGCCGATCTCTTGCAGGATGCGCTTCGCCTCACCCCAGCCCTGCGACGGTTCCGGCTCGGGCCCGTACCACCACGACCGGATCGGGCGGCCGAGGCTGTCGTACTCCACCGTGTCGTCGGAGCCGCCGGTCGTCGTGCTCTGCTGCATCACGCGCCAGGCATCCTGGCTCGGGCCGCCGTCCTTTGTGCGCGAGAGCGTGACCGTCGTCGTGGTGCCGTCCGGGCGCGTCTCGATGCCGAGGCGCCCGAAGCCGTCGTACTTCCACTCCGTGACGAGCTGATTCGGATCGACCCGCTTGAGGAGCACGCCGAGCGCGTCGTCGTACTCCACGATCGTCGTGTGCTCGGCCGCGTTCACGTACTTCTCGGGGAACAGGCCCTCCTCGTCGAGCTCCGTGGTGGATGTCCGCTTGTGGCCGAAGGCGTCCTCCGCCGTGACGCCGGTGATGTTCCCGAAGTCATCGTGCGTGTAGGTGAGCGACAGCTTCGTGTCGGGCAGGCCGTCGTCGCTCTCGGTCGACTCGGTATCGACCTCGCCGTAGATCGTCGTGGTCCGCGTGAGGGTCCGGCACTGCGACAGCCCCGCCGCCGCGCTGCACTCCTCCTGCGTCTCGAGCTGGCCGAGGACCCAGCGCTCGGTGTCGTTCTTGAACGTCCGCGTGACGTTGAGCGTGAGGTCGACGCCGCTCGTCGAGGCCTCCTCGGCGCGCACGTTCCCGAACTCGTCGAACTCCGCCACCTTCGACATCGAGTCGCGCAGCAGCATCGCGCCGTCGCCGCCGCCCTCGACCTGACGCACGTACGTCTCGATCGAGGGCGTCGCGCCGCTCGGGGGAGGATAGACCCCTTGCGCTCGCCTCATCCGGCGCTCGGTCGGCAGCGTGAAGTACGTCGCGCCGTCGTTCGTCGGAACGACCGTCCGCTTCACGTCGAGGAACGAGAGCTCGATCTGCTCCGGGCTGGGCTGACTCGGCAGCCCAGGAGCCCAGCGCCACGTCCGTCGGACGTGCCCTGCGAAGGGGAAGACCTGCAGCTCGTCGTCAAAGGTGACATGGTCGTAGACGTCGATCCTCGCGGCGCCCGTATCCAGATCGGTGACGATCCGCTCCCCGAACCCGAGAAATCCCCGGCCCAGCCGGTGGTAGCGCCCGTCCCGGTAGCTGACCTCGAAGCGCCGCGGTCGATCCGCGCCGCTATTGAGGGCGTACGCGCTGACCACCCGACGAGGCCCGACGACGCAGCGCCGCGGATAGCCGCAGTCGTCCGCCGCGCCGGAGCGGGCGAGGTAGAGCGCGCTCTCCCGCGACGGATCCTCCGCTGCGCCTCCGCTCGTGACCGACGCATCGCGCAGGTGGCCGTACGAAATGCTCACGTTGGGCACGAAGTCCGGCTCGGTCGGGTCGTGCGCGTTCATCCCGTCGGAGACCGCGACGAGGAGATCCTGATCGGCCGAGAGGTTCTGGAAGATGTTGAATACGCCGCCAAGCGGCAGGATCACGTCCTGGGCGCCGTCCCCATTGACGTCGCCGGTGCGCGCCCCGTGTGGATCGGCCAGCGTGACGGCATCGCCGAGGCTGGCCGCGAACGGCACGCCTGCATCGACGAGCTTGAACGGCGGCCCCGCGCGGTCGCCGGTTGCCTGCAGGACGGCCCAGGATGGGAGCGCGTCGGAGCCGCCCAGCAGCATGCCTGGTGGCACGGGCATGAGGAGATCCTGCCGCCCGTCGCCGTTGAAGTCGAGCGGCACGGCGAACCGGAAGAACGCGTCTTGATCCGACAAACCCAGCAAATCACCGAAGCTGAACGCGCTCACGGTCCGGAACGACGAGGCCACGAACGTCGGTCCGGTGTTGAGATAGGTGATGAGCTCGTGGTGGCTGAAGCCGGATTCGACGGCATCGGGTAGGCCATCGCCATTCACGTCGAGAAAGACGACGCGACCCCCGCCCCACACGACAGGGAGCTCGGTGTCGATCACCTCCCAGCGCCCGTTGCCCCGGCGCATGATCGCGTCGTAGCTCTCTCCGAGGAGGACCGTCCCGTCACCGAACCGCCGCAGGGACGGCACGAGGAGATCGATCTTGCTGTCGGCGTCGACGTCGAGCGTGTGCAGCTCCGTATCGCAGGGATACCCGGTGAGCAGCTCGATCGATTCGCCCGTGGGGTCGAAGCCCGCGGGCGTCGCGCCGCGCACAGGCCGCCAGAGGTGGACGGTCCACACGGAAGAGGCCGGAATCGGCGATTGCCCCAGTCGGTCGTGGTCCTCGCACTGGAGGAGATCCGACATGCCATCGCCGTCCAGGTCGGCGAGGTGCATCGAGCCGCCGGGGCTGCTCAGGCTCGGCGGCGCGGGCGTGACCCCGAGCGGGAACGGCCGGCGGATCCCCGTGTCATGAAGCGCGAAGGTCCGGTCCGGCCGGGACAGGAGCACATGCCACGTGGTCTTGGCATCGTAGGCATCGTGAAGCAAGACGTCCCTCCGCCCATCGTCGTCGAAGTCCAGGACCGTCCCGAGCTCGGGCTGGAGAAGGGCCGGGTCGGAGGGACCAGCCGGATCGGCGACGAACAGCCAATCCTCGAGGAAGGCGAGCTCCGCCGGTGCGAGGTAGGTCGGTGAGCTGCGCGGTCCTAGGTTTCGCGCCACCCGCCACGCGGTGATCGGATTCGACGGCGTGCTGAGCCCCGCGACCATGTCCGGAATCACCAGATCGTCGAGCCCGTCGGCGTCGATGTCGAACACCATCGGGCTCGCCAGCTCGGAGACTGGCTTGTCGACATCCGTCGTCAGCCGCTTGAATCCCGGCTTCCCATGACTGTACTGAAAGCGGGTGGGAGGCTTGCAGACCCGATCGCTCGCGCACTCCTCGACCTCAGTCAACAGCGTCCGGGTCGTCGTCGGGCTGAGCTCGTAGCGGAATCCGTAGCTCCGGACCAGCGCGTCGCCCGGACCGAGCATCTGGATCTCCTCCAGGCGAAGCGAGCGCTGGAGCGCCATGCCGCCCGAGTAGCCCGTACGAATAGCGGCCGGGTCCTTGGTGCCATACACGAAGCGCACCGCCCGGGAAGGCGCGAGCGACGGCGTGCCCTCGAAGCCCGTGTAGCGGATCTCATCCACCGCGTACTCGGCGGCATGGCCGTCCTCGGTCTCGGTCTCGGCCTCGGCGAGGCAATATGCGTACGTCATGGCGTTGCCCCGGCCGTCACGGACCTTTTCCGCGAGCCACGCGCGCGGGACGCCACCCCGCGCGAACGGCTTGCTGCCCTCGGTGCGCCCGTACTCGACGACGCGGCCATTCGGCAGGTAGGCCTCGAAGAAGAGCGCTTCGGCGGGCGCACCGCCCTCCGGAGGGTAGTGCCCGACCACCTTGACGAAGGTCTCCGGGAACGTCCGGTACTCGATGGTTCCCGGTCCCTCTCCCACGGGGACGAGGCGCTGGCCGTCGAGGCAGACCTGGTCATCACCGTCGTACCGCACGCCGCGGATCTCGCCGTCCTGCGCGAGGCTCTTCGGACATCGCGTGATCGCGGAGAGCCCTGCGATGGAGAAGCCGGCGCCGAGTACGCCGTCGCCGCCATCGCTGCGATAGGCGAGTTGGAGCCGAGGTCCCATGCCCGCGCGGGAGGGCACGGTAGCCAACTCCATGGTGTACACGGCCTCGCCGGTGCTCGTGATCGAGAACGTCCCCGGCAGGGTGCCGGCGGCGACGGTCTCGACCTCGGGCGTGGGGCGGGACGTGGCAGGGCCATGCGCGCGCTGGGTCCGGCAGGCAATGAGGCCATGAGACGGATCCATGGGCGGGTCGCCGCGCACACACTGGCATCCCCCCTGCGCGAGCACGCAAGCGAGAAACATGAAGAGCGGGATCCACGCCCGGAGAACGCGTCGCAGAACGAGCGCCATCGCAGCCTCCCTCGCACCGAGGAGGCCATGGCGCGGCGGCCCGCGTCAAGCGATGATCTGGAGTCGCTCCCGCTTCCCTATGCTGAGCTCAAGGCATTCATCAGGGTGCCTGTACGCGGCCAGCGTGCACGCGGCAACAGGGATTGCGCTGTGTTCATACGTCCAGTAACACCCGGCGGCGCGGCGCTACGATCGGTAACGCGCGGCTCGCAGCGCGTCGCGCGGCGCGGTCGACCGGCGGCTCAGGAGCGCGGCCGAGGGATACCGAGGCGCTGGCGCCGCTCCCAGAGGGCCTTGCGGCTGATACCCAGGCGGCGGGCGATCTCCGTCTCGGTCAGCTCGTGCTGGTGCTCGAGGACGAAGCGGCGGAAATAGCCCTCGAGCGAGTCGGACGGGGGCTCGCTCTCGTGCGCGGCCGAGGCGGGAGCGGGCGCGGCGGGCTGCGGCGCGTCGTCGAGCCCGAGCAGGGCCACGCCGATCTGGCTGCCCTCGGCGAGGACCATGGAGCGGTGGATGGCGTTCTCCAGCTCGCGGACGTTGCCCGGCCAGGGGGCCGCCGCGATGACGGCGCGCGCCTCCGGCGACAGCGCGAGCGGCAGGTGGCCCGTCGTCCGCGCGCGCCGCGTGAGCAGCGACTCCGCGATGCGCACCGCGTCGCCCGGCCGCTCGCGCAGCGGCGGCAGGCGGATCTCGAGGACCCGCAGCCGGAAGTAGAGATCGCTCAGGAACGACCCCTGGCGCACCATCGCCGCGAGATCCCGGTGCGTCGCGGCGATGAGGCGCACATCGACGCGCCGGGCCTGCGTCGCGCCCACGCGCCGCACCTCGCCCGTCTGCAGGAAGCGGAGGAGCCGCGCCTGGACCCGCGCCGGCAGCTCGCCGATCTCGTCGAGCAGGAGCGTCCCGCCCTCCGCGGCCTCGCAGAGCCCCGCGCGCGCCGAGAGCGCGCCCGCGAAGGCGCCGCGCTCGTAGCCGAAGAGCTCGCCCTCGATCAGCCCCTCGGGGATGGCCGCGCAGTGGACCCGGACGAACGCGAACTGCCGCCGCGGGCTGAGCCGGTGCACGGCGCGGGCGAGCGTCTCCTTGCCGGTGCCGCTCTCGCCGAGCACGAGCAGCGTCGCCTCGCTCGGCGCGACCTTGCGCACCCGCGCGAACACCTCCCGCATGGCCGCCGAGCCGCCGATCATGCCCTCGAGCTCGTCGTCGTCCGGGACGGGCGGCATGGAGGCCGACGCGGGCGGCATGGAGGCCGACGCGGGCGGCATGGAGGCCGACGCGGGCGGCATGGATGAAGGCGGGTACGAAGGCGCGGGCGACGACGGGCGCGCCGCGCTCTCCGCGGGCGCGCTCTGCCCGGAGCGCACGCCGGCGAGGTGGTGCTCGACGAGGGCGACGAGCTCGGCGTGATCGAACGGCTTCGAGAGGTAATCCGCGGCGCCGCGCTTCACCGCGTCGACCGCCGCCTTCACGGTGGCGTAGCTCGTCATGAGCACGACCGGCGCGCCGCCGCACCGGCCGACGAGCTCCGTGCCCGGCGCGCCGGGCAGGCGCACGTCGGCGAGCACCAGATCGAACGCGCGCAGATCGTCGGCCGCCTCGGCCTCGGCGATCGACCCCGCCTCGACAACGTCGTGCCCGTGGCGCGCGAGCAGCCGCCGGAGCTCCGTCCGGATGACCACCTCGTCCTCGACAAGCAGGATCCGGCTCACGGCGCCACCTCGGGCCCGCGCCGCGCCCCGGGCGCGCCCGCGTGGACGCCGCGGCGCAGCGCCTCCCGGACGAGCGGCGCGAGCTCGCGCATCGCGCCGGCGTCCGCGTCGTGTCCTCCGCGCATGCGACCCAGGCTACTCAGGACCGGAACGGCTGAACACGTGCGGAAATACGCCGCAGCGCGTCAAGGCGGAGCAGATCGGTTTCCTGCGTTACAGATCGTAGCGCGAGGTCACCGGGTGTTACCGATCGTGGCGCCACGCGAGGGCCGAGGCGCTTTCCCCGCCGGCGGAGCGGGGGGTCTTCAGCCGGACGCGCGGGAGCTCGGAGCTCCGCGCGCCCGACCGGGCTCCCCCCGCGCTCGGCCTCCGCTTTACTTGCTTGTGAACAGCGAGAGGTCGACGGCACCCGCCATCGCCTCCAGGCCAGTCGGGTTCAGGTGCAGCCCATCATCCTCGAAGTCGAGGCTATCCTGCAGCTTGGTAGGATCGCTGGGGTCGACGACCGCCGGATCCATATCGATGACGGCGTCGAACTTGTCGCTCGTGCGGATCCAGGTGTTGACCGTCTTACGGGTGGCCTCGTGCGCGTCGGAGTAGTACCCGTTGCCTTTGAACGGCAGGATGGGCACGCCGTAAACGAGCATCTCTTTCGCGTGCGCCTTGTCGATGAACTCGCCATAGGCCGCGATCAGACCGTCGGCGACGGGCGGCGCGCTATCGTTGCCGATGTCGTTCACGCCGATGAAAATGATGACCCAGCGAGCCCCGCGCTGGTCCAGGATGTCGCGCTGGTAGCGCAGTTTGGCGGTCGGCCCGAGCCCGCCGGCCAGCACGGTGCCCCCGCCGATCCCCAGGTTCAGCACGGCGACGTCCTCGGTCCCGGGATTGGCCCGCAGCCGGCGAGACAGGAAGTCCGGCCAGCGCGTGTTGCCGTCCGTGACCGAGCCGCGGCCGTCCGTGATCGAGTCGCCGAGGATGGCGATCGACGCGGCCGAGGGATCGGCCATGACGTCGAGGCCCGTGATGTAGTACCAGTGAGCGGTGCTCACCGGCGACGACAGCGTCGGCGACGAGACCCCATCGCCGGTCTGGATATACGAGTTCGTCCGTGAGCCCGGGTGCCCGGTGATGCCGGCCGGGACGCTGCCGAACCGGATGGTCACCGCGAGCTTGCTGATGGGCTTGAGCGCGTAGTCGATCGGATCGGAAAAGACGAACTTGCCCGCCGGGATGGTCACCGAATCGGCGCCCATGAACTTCAGGGCCTTGTCGGTGCTCGCGTTGATGCCATCGGCGGTCGTCGAGTCCGCGATGTGCACGGAGCTCATCGTCACCGGCCCGTCGCCGAACTCGTTCGAGAGCAGCAGCCGTACGTTGCTGCCTCCAATCGAGGTGTACACGACCTGACGCAGGGTGTTGTTGGCGAGGCCCGGCTCGGGCGGGTTGTTGTGCGTCTCGGTCAGCTGCGGACCGGTCGTCCAGGTCCCGACCCAGCGCTTCTCACCGTCGCCGCCGCCGCCGCCGCCGTCGCCACCGTCGCCGCCGCCTTCGCCACCCTCGCCACCCGCTCCGCCGGTCCCGGTCGCGGTCGAGCCGCCCCCTCCGGCGTCGTTGCCGCCAACTCCGGTGCTGCCGGAAGCCGCCGTGCTGCTGGAGCTCGCCGTGCCTCCCGAACCGGTCGTCGTGCCGCTCGTCGCCGCGGTTCCGGGCGAATCATCGCCGCAGGCGGTGATCGATAGAAACAGAAGTGCGTAAAGAATTTTCCGCATGATCCTCATCCAATGCTATGACACTTACACTCGCCGCCCACGGTGCCACAACGGGGCTCAAGCGACTACATGTTTAATTCCCGGGAGACGCGCGGCTGATCTCGATGCCACGATGTGGCGTTACGATCGGTAACACCCCGGCGAGATCGCGTTGCGCTCGGGGCCCCGCCTCGCCGGCATGTGAACGATCACGCCGCGGCGCCGCGTGACGCCGGCGCGGATGCCTGATGAGATAGGGGGATGCCCCCGTGGAACGACGACGACGCCGCAGCCACCGAGCTCCTGCCGGGGCCGATGCGCCCCGCCGCGGCCGCGGCCGAGAGCTTCGCCCTCTCCGTCATGGCGGGCCCGGACGAGGGCCTCCGGTTCACCGTGGCGCCGGGGCTGCCCGCGCGTGTGCTCGCCGGCACGAGCCCCGCCTGCGACATCCCGCTGACCGACCGGCTCGTCTCGCGCCGCCACGCCGCCTTCGAGCTCGCCGGCGCCCGCCTGCGCGTCACAGATCTCGGCTCGACAAACGGCACCTTCGTCCAGGGGATCCGCGTCGGCGACGCATACCTCCAGGGCAGCGAGCTCGTCAGGATCGGCGAGACGGTGCTCCGCGTCGAGGCGCTCGGCGTGACGCAGGCGGCGGAGCTGTCGCGCGCCGTGCGCTTCGGCAAGCTCGTCGGCGCCAGCGAGGAGATGCGGCGGCTCTATCCGCTGTGCGAGCGACTCGCGGCCTCGAGCGTCCCTGTCGTCATCGAGGGGGAGACGGGGACCGGCAAGGAGGTGCTCGCGGAGGCGATCCACGAGCAGGGGGTGCGGGCGGCCGGGCCGTTCGTCGTGTTCGACTGCACAGCGGTGCCGCCGACGCTCGTGGAGTCGGCGCTCTTCGGTCACGAGCGCGGCGCCTTCACCGGCGCGAACGAGGCCCGCCGCGGCGTCTTCGAGGAGGCGCACGGCGGCACGCTGCTGCTCGACGAGATCGGCGATCTCGATCTCGCCCTGCAGGCCAAGCTCCTGCGCGCCATCCAGCGATCGGAGGTGCAGCGCGTCGGCTCGAACCGGTGGATCCGCGTCGACATCCGGGTGCTCGCGGCGACGCGGCGCGATCTGGAGCGCGAGATCCAGGCGGGCCGGTTCCGGGACGATCTGTTCTTCCGGCTCGCGGTGGCCCGGATCGAGCTGCCGCCGCTGCGCAAGCGGCGCGGCGACGTGACGGTGCTCGCGCACCACCTCTGGCGGCAGCTCGCGGATCGCGGGGCGCCGTTCCCGCAGGGGTTCAGCGAGCGGCTGGAGGACTACGACTGGCCGGGCAACGTGCGCGAGCTCTACAACGCGGTGGCGCGCCGCGTGGCGCTCGGCGAGGCCGCGCCGATCGAGACCACCCGGGCCGGGCTGACGTCGGCGGGCGCGCCGGCCTCGTCGGCCGGGCCCGCGTCGACGCCCCAGCCGGCCCAGGCGGGCGGGCCCGCGTCGACGGCCCAGCCGGGCGGGCCCGCCTCCGCGGCGATGCCGCCGTCCACGCCCGTGCCCCCGGCGTCGGCCGCGGGCGCCGGGGCCGGCGAGGGCGCCGAGCCTGCGACATCGGACGACATCATCGAGGAGATCCTCGCGCTCGACCTGCCCTTGCCGCGCGCGCGGGAGCGGATCGTCGAGCACTTCGAGCGGCGCTACGTGCAGCGCGTCCTCGCGCAGCACGGGGGCAATGTCCGGAGCGCGGCGGCCGCGTCGGGCATCGCGCGGCGGTACTTCCAGATCCTGCGCGCGCGGCGTTCCACCTGAAGATGCGGCGCGCGCGGCGCTCGACCTGACATGTCGCCGCGGCCTCCGCCTCGGGCGTGGTATCGTCGCGTCGATGTTGCGGGCCCAGGGCGGCGCGTCGGCTGTCGTCCGCTACTTGCTCTTCGACGAGATCGGGGCCGGCGGGATGGCGACGGTGCATCTCGGCCGCCAGCACGGCGCGGCCGGGTTCCGGCGGACCGTCGCGGTCAAGCGGCTCTACCCGCAGTTCGTCCGGGATCCCGAGCTCGTGGCCATGCTGCTCGACGAGGCGCGCGTGGCGGCCCGCATCCGGCACCCGAACGTCGTCTCGACGATCGACGTCGTGTCGAGCGGGGGCGAGGTGCTGCTCGTGATGGAGTACGTGCACGGCGAGTCGCTGGCGCGCCTGCTCCGCGCGGCGACGAGGGACGGCGGCGCGCCCCCGCCGCGCATCACGTGCGCGGTGCTCGCCGGCGCGCTCCACGGGCTGCACGCGGCGCACGAGGCCACCACCGAGGACGGCGCCCCGCTCGGCCTCGTGCACCGCGACGTGTCGCCGCACAACCTGCTCGTCGGCGAGGACGGGGTGACGCGCGTGCTCGACTTCGGCGTGGCCAAGTCGGCCGGGCGCGCGGAGATCACGCGTGATGGGCAGATCAAAGGGAAGCTCGCGTACATGTCGCCCGAGCAGATCGCGGGCGAGCCGCTCGACAGGCGCGCGGACGTGTACTCGGCCGGGGTGGTGCTGTGGGAGACGCTGACGGGCGAGCGCCTGTTCGAGGGGCGGGGCGAGGCGCTCTCCATCCTGCGGCTGCTGCAGGCGGGCGTGGATCCGCCGAGCGCCCGCCGGCCCGGGGTGCCGCCGGAGCTGGAGGCGATCACGCTGCGCGCGCTCGCGCACGGCCCCGAGGACCGGTTCCCGACGGCGCGCGCGATGGCGCTCGCGCTGGAGGCGACCGGCCTCGCGGCGTCGACCTCGGAGGTGGGCGGGTGGGTGGCCTCGCTCGCGGGCGAGCCGCTGGCGCAGCGCGCGGCGCTGATCGCCGCGATCGAGCCGAGGGCGTCCACCCCGAGCGCGGCGCCGGAGCTCGGGACCGGCCCGGCGGAGGCCGCCGCAGGCCCGGCGGAGGCCGCCGCGGGCCCGGCGGAGGCCGCCGCGCCGAGCGCACCGCAGGCCGCGAGCCGGCGGCGCTGGGGCGCGGTCGCGGCGACGGGCGCGCTGCTCGCCATCGCGGCGGCGGCGATCGGCCTCGCGCGCGCCGAGGCGCCGCTGCGCATGCGCGCGAAGGCCGGCGTCGCGGCGGCGGCGGCGGCGCGGGCGCGCGGCGCGGCGCGGCCGGATGCGCTCGCGCGTCAGGCGCCGTCCGTGGCCGGCGGTGCCAGCACGGGCGTGCCGGGGGCGCGGGCCGCGGTCGTGGCGCCGGGCACGTCAGCCGAGCCGGGCACGTCAGCCGAGCCGGGCACGTCAGCCGAGCCGGGCACGGCGAGCGCGCCGGCCGCGCAGGCCGCGTCGGCCGCGTCGACCGCGCAGGCCGCGCAGGCCGCACCCGCCGCGCGGGCCGCGCCGGCCGCCCGCCCCGGCCCGCGCCGGCCGCCGCGCCGCGAGCCGGCGCGCGACGGGTGCAATCCACCGTTCGTCATCGATGGACAGGGCCACAAGCGCTACAAGCGCGAATGCTTCTGACGGAGGCCGGATGAACCAGCGCACCCCTCGCCGCTCCCTCGTCGCCGCCGCCGCCCTCTCGGCCCTCGCGTGCCTCCACCCGGCCCGCGCCCTGGCCGGCGACGCCGAGGCATGCTTCACGGCCTCCGAGGAAGGCCAGCGTCTGCGCGACGAAGGCCGGCTGCGCGAGGCGCGGGCGCGCTTCATCGCGTGCGGCGGCGCCGCCTGTCCCGACCTCGTCCAGTCGGACTGCGCGGGCTGGCTCTCCGACGTCACCTCGCGCGTGCCGACGCTGATCGTGAGCGCCCAGGACGAGCAGGGCCACGACGTGGCCGACGTGCGGCTGACGATCGACGGCGCGCCCCTCGCCGCGCGGCTGGACGGCAAGGCCGTCGAGGTCGACCCGGGCGAGCGCGTGCTCCGCTTCGAGCGCGCGGGCAGCGCTCCCGTGGAGCTGCGGCTCGTGGTGCGCGAGGGCGAGAAGCTGCGCCGCGTCTCGGCCCGGCTCGCCCGCTCCGCCGCGCCGGGCAGCGGCGCGGCCACGCCGGGAGCGGGCGCGATCGCGCCCCGCGAGGACGGAGCCGCGTCGTCGCCCGCGAGCGCGCTCTTCCTGCCCATCGCGCTCGGCGGCGCCGCGGTCGCCGGCGGGGTCGCCTACGCAGCGCTCGGCCTGAGCGCGCGCACCGACGCCGAGCGCCTGCGGACGACCTGCGCGCCGCGCTGCGCCGAGGCGGACGTCGACGCCGTGCGGACCAAGGTCCTCGCCGCGAACATCGCGTTCGGCGTCGGCGTGGCGGCGCTCGGCGGCGCCGTGGCCACGCTCCTGCTGCGCCGCCCCGACGCCGCCGCGCCCCCCGCCGCCGCCGTGCATGGGGTCCTCTTGCCCGGGGGCGCCGCCGCGGCGCTCAGCGGCCGGTTCTGAGGGGCGGCCGCTCGGCGTGCCGCGAGCCGTTCAATCGAGTTGACCGGCGGGCCACCTCCGGGAGCCAGCGCGCGTCCCATTTCAGCGGATCGACGTGGCCACGTACAGCATTGCGCTGCGGCATCGCCGATTTGCGATAAGCGGCCCGCGGCGGCTCTTCCCTGTCTTCCCGGCGGAGCCGTTTCGCCCTCTCGATCCGACCTCGGGACAACCCCTACGCGCTCGCGCGGTCACTTGCGACAAGGGAGCCGTAGCTCAACCTGATGAGCGTCGACAATGCGCGCCCTCGTCGATGAAATGCGACGTCTATCGTCATTTCCCGCCGCGCGCACCGACGATCAACAAGGTCTGTGCACAGGAGGTTCGACCATGACAAATCGATGGATCATCTCAATCGTGGCGCTTTTCTCCGCGCTGGGGATGGGCGCCGCGGGCCCCGCAGCGCACGTGGAGGAGCCGACGGCGAACAGCCCGGCATCCAGCGAAGTTCCGTCAAACGGCGCATCGGCGGACACCCCGAGCGTTGATTCGCCGATCGAGACGCCGGACCAGTCGTGCAAGCTGGACAACTGTCTCCGCCGTCATGACCCCTGCACGTGCAGCAATACAGGGTGGGCGGGATACTGCGGCACCGGCCCGCACCACCCTGGGTGTCTCTACTGCCGCTGCGATTGACAGGGGCCGGTGGGGTCGGGCGAGGGCGGCTCACTCCGCAGGGGACCGGGGCGCCTTTGACGGTCGACGCCCTTCCGGCACGATGGTTTCACCGCGCGCCAGCATCGCCACAAGATCCGCGATCTTCTTCGCGCGCCCCGCGGGCGTCTTCATGTTGCTCACGCGGAACGCCAGCGCGAACAGGTTCGGCCGCCCGAGCGTCCGAAACGTCTTGTGGGCTCGTGGGTCCGCCTCGATCGCGGCGCGAAGATCGACAGGGAGGGTGTCCTCGGTTGCGCTGCGCATCGGCGCGTACGCCGCGTCCCAGCGGCCATCGGCCTTGGCCGCGTCCACCTGCCGCTGCCCGTAGGGCGTCATGCGCCCCGCGGCGGTCAAGCGGGCGATGTTGTCGCGGTTGATCTGACTCCAGACGCTCCGCGCCTTGCGCGGCGAGTACCGCTGCAAGAACGAGGCTTCATCCAGGGCCTTTCGAATTCCGTCGATCCATCCCCAGCACAGCGCCACGTCGAGCGCTTGCGCGTTGGTCACCGTGGGCACGCCGGAGCCCTTCTTGTAGATCCTCAGCCACAGCTCCGTCTCCTGCGCGTGGTTTGCGGCCAGCCACGCCTCGAACTCGGCTTCGGTACGGAAGCTCTTGATCTTTTTCTTGTCGGGAACGATCGGCGCCATGCGGTTTACCTCGCAACGCGGCCATCCTACGGCGAAGCCGCCGAAGCGGCCAGCGCCGAGCGCGTCGAACGCCGGATCGCCCGAGCTCGTGGAGCAGGGGTGAGGCATCATCCCTGGCAAACTTTGAGCAGGAGTGGCACGACCTGCTCCGATTTCCGCGGAATTGGGAGCCTGGCACACTCGGGCTGGTCGTCGAGAGACTCCGTTTCGTCACGATCCTCCGAGCGTCCCTGCTCCGACCCGCGCGCCGCAGGGCCCGCCCGCGACGCGTCCACCCGCGTGGCCCGTCCATCGACGACCCACGGCTCGCCCCGTCAACCCCCCCAAGCGCCGGCGGCCGGGTGCCGTCGGAACGGGCGCCCGGGTCGCCGGAATCGCTGGCCGGGTGCCGTCGGAACGGGCGCCCGGCTCAGGCCGGAACGCGCGGCCGGATCGCGCCGGAATACACAATCACCGTTGACGTCGCCTTTCTGCTGGACGAACGATGCGCGCATCCGGAATCGGGAGGAAGACATGGGGTACGGCTTGAAGCTGAAGGCGAGCGCGCTCGTGCTGTGCGGCGGCGTCGCGATGATGCTCGCGTCGGCATGCGACTTGTCCTATACCTGCGAGACAGTGGAGTCGGGAAGCGCCGGTGCTGGATACCCAACAGAATCTGTAGGGGCCGGAGATTACCTCAGAGATGGGGACGAAGGCGGAGGCGAAGAAGTGGATAGCGAATCGCTCGCGCTGATGGCAGGGTGCGTTCCGGTCGCTCGATGTACCGAGATGTTCGACGCCTGCTGGGACAAGGGTGGGGCTTGCACGCGTGTAACTACTTGGGGCCACTCCTTTTGTACCGTCTGTCGGGACTTTTGCCAGAGGAATGAGCCCTATCCAACCAGAGAGTGCCACAGTTGTGGGTTCTATTGAGATCACAGATGTCGCTGCTGTTCGCGGGGCGACGCATGTCGCCTTCGACCCTTGGACGGCAGAGCGTCTCATGCAAGTCGGTGCGATCAACGTCTTGCATGAGCCGGACTGTCTCGTCATCGGACCGTCGCGTCGGGACATCCTCGAGCATGCTCGGATGCGTCAGGCGTGGTGGAATTCGACAGAACAGTGGGATCGGCTCACTCTGTCGAAGGTCCGCTGGGATCCGCCGGTTGTCGTGTGGGTGTCGACGAGTCTTTATCAGCGGGTGAACCTCTGGAGGACATGTGGCTGGTTGCGTCATCTGGGGATCTCCCACCGTGATATCCTCATCCTCGAGTTTGATCCAGTTCAGCGCCAAAGGACAAGGACCCCGGAGGAACCGACGCCGCCGTTCCACTGCTCCGCGCTGGTCTCCGAGCACCCTGATGAGGTTCTTCTGGACCGCCTCGAGAAGGCGCAACCCTGGTCGGCTGAACGCTACGATCGGGCCATTCGCCTCTGGGACAGCTACGTCGACGAGAACCCTTTGCCGCTCGTCGAAAACTGCATTCGTGGCGTTGAAGGGTTTCCAGAGCTCGCTCACATGTGGGCGTTTCTCTCGTGCTTCTTCCCAAGAAGGACCATCGAAGGAACGCTACGTCTCAGTCGATTCGACGAGCTGCTTTTGACCCTTCTGTCAACGGAATGGCAAACTCCGCTGGCATTGGCCGTCGGTGAGTCGGAAACGCGAGCAAAGCTGTGGCATCTCCTCTCCTGCACAGGCGATCTGTTTCTGCCGCGCCGGCTGGAGCACTGGGCAGACCACGTTGTGAGCGCGGCTGTGGAGCGGGCGCCTGGCCCGAGGCCTGACGTCCCGATGAAGTCGCTCGTCTATCGACTCACCGAACGCGGCATGCAGCTCCGAGACAGGGGACTCGATCAGCTCGCGGACGCGCCACGCCTGCCCATCGCCGGGACCGAGGCGTACGCGCCATCAGCCCCTTGGGCGTTGCTCGAGGAGGGGCGGCTCGTTTGCTTGTGAGGATGACCACCGGCAGATGCGGGACGGCCAGCGCCGCCTGATCGGGGGGACGCCAGTTCGTCGCCACCACCACGCCCGAAACGATCTCGGTGCCCCTGGGGGGCAACGCGAGCCGTTCAGTTGCGCGAACGTTACAGCGTCACGCAAATTATTCGATGCGACGGCGACCTGGAGCCTCCGGGTTGAGTTTCAACTCTCCCGGGAGGCTCTCGACAGCCTCCGGGTTGAGTTTCAACTCTCCCGGGAGGCTCTCGACAGCCTCCGGGTTGAGTTTCAACTCTCCCGGGAGGCTCTCGACAGCCTCCGGGTTGAGTTTCAACTCTCCCGGGAGGCTCTCGACAGCCTCCGGGTTGAGTTTCAACTCTCCCGGGAGGCTCCCAGCACGCTTTGCCCCAGATCCGGCTTCTTGGGCACCATCGCGAGGCGGGCGGGCGGCTTGTAGAGCACCGATTACGCTGATCAAGCGAGAAGTAAACCGCCAAGACACCCCCCGCGCTGCTCGGAGAGCCGGCGAGCACGGGCGTCATCGTGCAGTTCCAGGCGCGCCGCCGTCGGCGCGACCGTCGCCGCGGCGCTCTCCGAGGCGCCCACGGAACCGCCAAAGCCGAGGGCGCTCGAGTTCCCGGAGCCGCCCGCCGGGACGGTCACGGCGCCGGCCAGAGCCTTGCCGAGCGGACGCGGGTTCCCGCGGCGGGTCGGCTCCGCACCGGCTGCGCCTGTGGCCCCCACGGCGCCCGCAGCGAGCGAGCTGGAGCCGCTCCCACCGTCAGAGCCATCGCCTACGCCGGGGCCGTGCAAGAGGGTGCAGCTGCCCGGCCTCCGGTCCCCGCCGACACGCCTTCGCCTTGATCGGTTCCGTCCCGCCCGCGTAACGTCGGCATCGTGCCGATCGTGCAGAAGCGAACCGTTCTCGAACACCTCACCCGCGACGAGCTGATCTCCATCGCCGACGCGTTCGATGTCCACGTCCCGGACCGGCGGAGCAAGGAGAAGCTTGTGGAGGCGGTGGCGGCCTCCAAGAAGGCCACGCTGGCCGCCTTTCTGCCGTCGTACTCGCGGGACCGGCTGAAGGAGCTTTGCCGGGCCCTGCAGCTCGATGACGGCGGCCGCGAGAAGGCCGTGCTTGTCGCGCGGCTCGCCGGGGGGAAGGCGTCCGAGCCGCCGGCGCCTTCGCGGGCGAACGGGGCCGGGCGGGCCGTGGCCGAGCAGGTCGAGCTGGCCCTCGGGGAGAAGCTCACGATCGACCGGCTCGAACGGCATCTCTGGTCGGCCGCGGACATCCTGCGGGGGTCGATCGACTCGAGCGACTACAAGAACTTCATCTTCGGGCTCCTCTTCCTGAAGCGCCTGAGCGACAGGTTCCACGAGGAGGTCGAGGCGCTGAGGGGCGTGCCGAACGCCAATCCCGAGGACCCGGACGAGCACGACTTCTTCGTGCCGAAGCGGGCCCGGTGGTCGGAGCTGCAGAAGGTCGCGAGCCAGGTCGGCGACGCGCTCAACAAGGCCGCGTCGGCGCTGGAAGAGGCGAATCCGCAGCTCGAAGGGGTGATCGCGGGCATCGACTTCAACGACGAGCGGAAGCTCGGCGACGCGAGGAACCGGGACGTGGTGCTGGGGCGGCTCGTGCAGCACTTCTCGAAGCTGTCGCTCAAGAACGCCGAACTCTCCGAGCCGGACATGCTGGGCCGGGCCTACGAGTACCTGATCGAGAAGTTCGCGGACGACGCCGGCAAGAAGGGCGGCGAGTTCTACACGCCGCGCAGGGTCGTGCGGCTCATCGTCGAGCTCCTGGAGCCCAGGGCGGGGCTGCGGATCTGCGACCCGACCGCCGGCTCGGGCGGCATGCTGATCGAATGCGCCCATTATTTGGAGCGGCACGGGCAGAACCCGAAGGACCTGTCGCTCTTCGGCCAGGAGAAGAACCTGGGCACGTGGGCCATCTGCAAGATGAACATGCTGCTGCATGGGATATCTGCAAGGATCGAGAAGGGGGACACGATCCGCGATCCGAAGCTGCGGGACGGCGAGGGGCTGATGGTGTTCGACCGGGTGATCGCCAATCCGCCGTTCTCGCTCGACGAGTGGGGGCGGGACGTGGCCGAGAACGATCCGTACCGGCGCTTCCATTTTGGGATGCCGCCGAAGACCAAGGGGGATCTTGCGTTCGTACAGCACATGATCGCGACCACCAATGATAAGGGCAAGGTGGGGGTCGTGATGCCGCACGGGGTGCTCTTCCGCGGCGCCGCCGAGGGAGAGATCCGCAAGGGCATGCTGGAGGAGGATCTCGTCGAGGCCGTGGTGGGGCTGCCGACGAACCTGTTCTACGGGACGGGGATCCCGGCGGCGGTGCTGGTGCTCAACAGGAGCAAGCCGGCCGGGCGAAAGAAGAAGGTGCTGTTCATCGAGGCGTCGCGGGATTTCAAGGAGGGGTCGGCGCAGAACTACCTGCGGGAGGAGGACGTCAAGAAGATCGCGGCGACGTTCAAGGCCTTCAAGGACGTGGACAAGTACGCGCGGGTCGTGGGGCTCGAGGAGATCGAGAAGAACGACTTCAACCTGAACATTTCGCGGTACGTCGAGACGACCGAGGCAGCGGAGCGGGTCGAGGTGGCGCACGCGCTGCTGAAGCTGCGCGAGCTGGAGAGGAAGCGGGGCGAGGCCGAGGCGCGGATGAACGCGTATCTCAAGGAGCTGGGGTATGATGCATGACCCGCCGTGGCCTAGTGCGCGACTCGGAGAGGTCGCTCAGATTCAAACCGGACTGGCCAAAGGAAAGCAACCGGAGGAAGGTAAAGGTATCCCTGTACCTTACCTACGTGTGGCCAATGTCCAGGATGGCTACGTTGACCTAACGGAACTCAAGACTGTAATCGTAGAGCCACAAGCACTCCATCGGTATTCACTTCAGGATGGCGACGTTCTGTTCACTGAGGGGGGCGACGCCGACAAGCTCGGCCGCGGATGTGTTTGGAAGGCACAGGTTAAGCCCTGTCTTCATCAAAATCATGTATTTGCCGTTCGAGCGTCTCGGAACGTTCTGCTGCCATCGTTCTTGGCGGCATATGCGGCGGGACCGATCGGAAAAAACTATTTCCTCAACTGCGCAAAGCAAACAACCAACCTTGCGTCGATCAACTCGACGCAGCTGCGGAATTTCCCGGTTCCCGTTCCTCCCCTCGGCGAGCAGCGGAAGATCGCCACCATCCTCTCTTCCGTGGACGACGCCGTCGAGGGCACCCAGGCGGTCATCGACCAGCTCCAGGTCGTCAAGAAGGCGATGATGGCCGAGCTGCTGACGCGAGGGCTTCCCGGGCGGCACACGCGGTTCAAGAAGACCGAGATCGGGGAGCTGCCTGAGAATTGGACGGTCACGCCATGCGGCGATCTATTCGATGTTCAGCTCGGAAAGATGATGAGCGCGGAAGCGCGACAAGGCAAGGACCAGTTGCCATATCTCCGCAATGAGAATGTACACTGGCTTCGCTTCGATCTCTCCGACGTCGCCACGATGCACTTTGACACCAGGGAACGGGTGAAATTCCTCCTGCGCACAGGCGACCTGTTGGCATGTGAGGGTCGACACATCGGGCGGTGTGCTCTCTGGAGTGGTGATCTAGATGAGTGTTACTACCAGAAGGCGCTTCATCGCCTACGTGCCAGATCAGGCGCTTTGACCACAGAATACATGCAGTTCTTCATGCTACTTCGCTTTGGTCACATGAAAGATCTTGTCGCCGAAGCGAATGCGACATCGACAATACCACATCTCCCGCGCGAGAAACTTCTTGCGCTTCCAGTTTGGTATCCTCCGCGAGAGGAGCAGGATGAGATCGTCTCGGCGCTTCGCTCTTTGAAGGAGAGGCAAGATTCCGAAGAGCTCGCGTTGAACGCATACCGTAGTTTGAAGTCCGCCCTCCTCTCCGCCCTCCTCACCGGCGAAATCCGCGTCACCCCCGACCCCGATGAGGCCGCCCCGTGACCCCACCCGGTAACGCCTGGAACGAGGCCTCCCTCTCCGAGGACCCCGCCGTCGCCCTCCTCCAGAAGCTCGGCTTCCGCTATGTCGCCCCCGAGGTCCTCGAGGCGGAGCGCGAGAGCCTCAAGCAGCCGCTCCTCCCCGCCCGCCTCGCCAGAGCCCTCAAGAAGCTCAACCCCTGGCTCTCGGACGACAACCTCCACAAGGCCGTCCGCTCCGTCGGCGCCGTCCAGTCGGCGACGCTCATCGAGGCGAGCCAGGAGGTCTACAACACCCTCGTCCACACCCGCTCCTTCGAGCAGGACCTCGGCGACGGCCGCAAGAGCCACGACGTCCGCTTCTTCGACTTCGATAGCCCCACGAACAACGACCTCCTCGTCACCCGCCAGTTCGCGGTGAAGGGCGCCAAGAAGACGATCCGCCCCGATATCGTTGTCTTCGTCAACGGCATCCCCCTCGTCGTCATCGAGTGCAAGAACCCAACGCTCGGCGAGGCCTGGAAGCACGAGGCGATCGACCAGTTCAGCCGCTACCAGGAGCTCGACGACAAGTACCGCGAGCTCGGCGCGCCCAAACTGTTCGAGACCGTGCAGGTCCTCATCGCCACCTGCGGCCAAGCCGCGGTCTACGGCACCGTCACCACCCCGCATCGCTTCTTCGCCGAGTGGAAGACCGCCTGGCCGATGACCCCGGAGAAGCTCCCCTCCCTGATCGGCCGCGAGCCGACCGCGCAAGACGTCGCCCTCGCCGGGCTGCTCGCCCCGCAGAACCTCCTCGATCTCGTCCGGAGCTTCGTCGTCTTCGAGCCCGACCGCGACACGGGCCGCACCCTCCGCAAGCTCTGCCGCTACCAGCAATTCACTGCTGTCAACAAGGCGATCGAGCGCGCCCGGACGGCCAGGAAGCCGGCCGACCGCGGCGGCGTCGTCTGGCACACGCAGGGGTCGGGCAAGAGCCTCACCATGCTGTGGCTCGCGCTCAAGCTCCGCCTCGACCCGCTGCACGAGAACCCCACGCTCGTGCTCGTCACCGACCGCAAGGACCTCGACGCGCAGATCACCGGCACCTTCCAGGCCTGCAAGTTCCCCAACCCCGAACGCGCGGAGAGCGTTCGGCACCTGCGCGAGCTGCTCTCGGGCCCCCCCGGCAAGACCGTGCTCACCACCGTGCAGAAGTTCCAGGAGCTCGCCGCCGCCGGCGGGAAGCCCGGAAAGCGCGCCGCCCGACAGGAGCACCCCGTCCTCTCCGACGCGCACAACCTCTTCGTCCTCACCGACGAGGCCCACCGCACCCAGTACGGCGGGCTCGCCGCGAACATGCGCAAGGCGCTCCCCAACGCGGCCTTCTTCGGCTTCACGGGGACGCCGATCGACAAGAAGGACCGATCGACCCTCTCGACCTTCGGCACGTACATCGACACGTACACCATCGAGCAGGCCGTCGCCGACGGGGCCACCGTGCCCATCTTCTACGAGGGCCGGCTCCCCGCGCTGCGGATCCTCGGCAACACGCTCGACGCCCTCTTCGATCGCGTGTTCGCCGATCGGTCGACCGAGGAGCGCGAGGCGATCAAGAAGAAGTACGCGAACGAGCAGACGCTCGCCGGGGCGCCAAGGCGGGTCGAGACGATCTGCCTCGACCTCATCGACCACCATGCAAAGGCCATCCAGCCCGGCGGCTTCAAGGCCCAGGTCGTCGCAAGCTCCCGCGAGAACGCCGTCCTCTACAAGGAGACCCTCGATCGCCTCCACGGGCCGCCCTCGGCGATCATCATCTCGGAGTCGAACAAGGACGCCGCGCACCTCGTCCGGCACCACACGAGCGAGAAGCAACGGGAGACCCTGATCGACCGCTTCCTCGCGAAGGACGACCCGCTCACGATCCTCGTCGTCTGCGACATGCTGCTCACCGGCTTCGACGCCCCGGTCGAACAGGTCATGTACCTCGACGCCCCGCTGAAGGAGCACACGCTGCTCCAGGCGATCGCCCGCGTGAACCGGACCGCCGAGGGCAAGAGCTACGGCCTCGTCGTCGACTACTGGGGCGTCTCGGAGGCGCTCACCGAGGCGCTCGCGATCTTCGCCCCCGCCGAGGTGAAGGGCGCCATGACGCCGAAGACCGACGAGCTCCCGCGGCTTCAGGCGCGGCACGCGGCGGCGGTGAGGTTCTTCGTCCGGGTGAAGGACAAGGACGACCTCCAGGCGTGTGTCGCCGTCCTGGAGCCGGAGGACGTCCGGGCCGAGTTCGACGCGGCCTTCAAGAGGTTCTCGCAGAGCCTCGACATGCTGCTGCCGGATGCGAGCGCCCTGCCCTACGTCGCGGACGCGCGCTGGATCGGGAAGATCCGGCAGTCGGCGGCGGCCAGGTTCCGCGACGCGAAGATCGATATCTCGGACTGCGGGGCCAAGGTCCGGAAGCTCATCGAGGAGGCGGTCGCGGCGGACGGGATCGAGATCCTTGTCAAGCCCATCTCGCTCTTCGCGCCGGAGCTCGAGGACAAGCTCAAGAAGCTGAAGACCCCGGAGGCGCGGGCGAGCGAGATGGAACACGCGCTGCGGCACGAGATCCACGTCCGGCTCGACGATGACCCCGTGTTCTTCACGTCGCTGCGCGAGCGCCTGGAGCAGATCATCGAGGACCGCAAGGCCAGGCGCACCGACGCGGCCAGGCAGCTGCAGCTGTTCGACGAGATGCAGAAGAAGATACGCGGGCGCGCGGAGACCGCCGAGACGCTGGGCCTCTCGGCGACGGGGCTCGCCATCTACGGGCTCATCTCGGAGCGCAAGCCCCTGACCGCCGCGGAGAGCACGGGGAACGCTCACGCCAAGGTAGATGAGTCCAGGAAGGAGCTGGCCTCGCTGCTGGAAGAGCAGCTCGAGCCCAAGGTGTCGCTCGTCGACTGGGTGCACAAGGACGATGTGCAACGGGAGATGCGCAGACTCATCAAGCGGCAGCTGCGGGCGGCGGGGTTCGCCGACGACAAGAAGCTCGACGCGACGGCGGAGAGCCTCGTCGACCTCATGAAGCGGCGCAAAGGCCGGTGATGCGGCCGGAGCGGTCCGAGGTGACGTGGGGCACGACGCACCTCGCCTACGAGATCCGGCGGAGCGCCCGGAGATCCACGGTGTCGATCGCGATCGATCCGGCCCTCGGGCTCGTCGTGACGGCGCCCGAGGCGACGCCGGTCGCGCGCCTGGACTCGGTGGTACTGTCGAGAGCCCCCTGGATCGTCCCGCGGCTCAAGCGCCGGAGCGAGAGGCCGCCTGCCAGCAGCGCGCGAGAGTTCGTGAGCGGAGAGTCGTTCCTTTACCTCGGGCGGCAGCTCCGGCTCCGCTTGCTCCCCGAGCAGGACCCACGTCCGCTGGCCCTCCACGGCGGATGGCTGGAGCTGCCGCTGCCGCGGGGGCTCGCGCCCGAGCACCGCGGCGCGTACGCGCGCGCCGCGCTGATCGACTGGTACACCCGGCATGCCACGGAGCGCCTGCCCGCCTGGGCCGCGCCGTGGGCGCAGAAGCTCGGCGTGGCGTTCCAGCGCCTCCTCGTGACGGACCAGGCGAAGCGCTGGGGCAGCTGCTCCCGCGGCGTCCTCCGGCTCAACTGGCGCATCGTGCAGGCGCCGAGACCCCTTGTCGATTACGTGCTCGCGCACGAGCTCGCGCACCTGATCCATGACGACCATGGGCGGGAGTTCTGGGCAGCGCTCGGCAGGATGATGCCCGACTACGAGGCAAGGAGGGCCCGCCTGGGAGAGCTCGGGCCAGCGCTCCTGTGGTGATGGAGTCTGCCGCAGTCGGTGTTCTCCGTGCTCTCTCCGAGCCTCTGGGCTGCATGGAAACTCGCGCCGGAGGTGTCGATGGACGAGAGCACACGCACCTGGCGCATACCCGCTGCCCGCCGCCTCGACGTCACTGACCTCCCTGCCCGGCCGGTGATGTGTCACTTTCTTTCAACGCCCGCACGCACCGTTCCGCCAGAGTATGGATCTCTTGAGCTGCTTGACGCGCTTCGTCGCTGTCGAAGCCCGGTCCAATCAGCCGATTGATCCGCTTGACCAGCTCGAGATTGCCAGCCGAGAAGTCGGCCGTTCCGACGCCGATCTTGCCCGCCGCATGCAGTTCGATGAGTCGCTCGTACGCCCTTTGGAACGACGCGAGCCTCTCAAGGACGGCCTGGCGGTTTGCAACCACATAGGCCCACGCGGTAACGACATCGAGCGTGTGCGCCCCGTTGTAAAAATCAACCAGCAACTCCTCAATATCCATCACATTTTCCCTCAACACTGTCCCGCTTTAGATATCTCACCCAGTCCACAGCAACATGGCCAACACACACCAGCTCTAATCATCGCCGGAGTAGGAACACACCTTCGGAAACGGCAGCCCGAATGGATAATAACAATCATCACCATTTGGATAATGGTATCCGCACATAAATCCAATGGTCAAATCGTTACACGAGAACAACTTTCCAATTCCACCATCAACTTTTTTGGATGCACGGCGAGCGCAACGCATCCGATTCCTTTCGCCAAGCAGCGCTCTGAACATGTGGCGCCGTGGTCCCGCTTGGTGCAGAACACCTTCAGACCAGCTTCATACGGAGCGTCAGGCTGCGACGGAGCGTCAGGCTGCGACGAGGCGCCCCCTGGCATCGGCGCCGATCTGGATCCCGCCCACGCTCACGCCACCGCTGAACTCGAGAGCCCTTGCCGGCGCCGGAACAACGACCAGCGCACAGGCACAGCCGCACAGCATGAGCGCGCGCGCCTTCACCTTCAGCCGGTGCCTCATGTCCTCTCCCCGAATCCCGATGCTTCTCCTGCCGGACGGCGCCGTCAACAGTAATCCAGGGCACACTACGTCCCTACTGTTCTTGCGCGGGCGTGCCAAGTGCGGCGGCTCGTGTCGCTGGATCGGAGCGCCTGCCAGCAACCACGGCGCCGTCTCCGACCACAGGCTGACCGAGTACCACTGCCCGGGCCTCGCGAGGCCGCCTGCCGGCGCTTACGGCATCGACGATGATCCGGTGCCGGGGATCCACGTCCTCGCTGCCTAACGCCTCGATCTAGCGGGCACGGGCAGATGGATCGCCATGCCGCTCGACGGCTCCGGTGCCGTCGGCCCGTCTCGGACGGCGTGCTGCGGTCTTGCGTGGGACAGGCGTGTGCCAACGAGGTCGAGCCCTTCGCAACCAGCGTCCTATAAACCTAGCTTCCGCCAGGGGATCGAGCTTTTCTGGGCCTGCCGCGCTTGATCCTGTCGCTCGCGGCTACCGGCCTCTCGACACACGAGATCGCCGCCTCCCTCGCGCTCCCGCGCCCCACGGTGGCCACCCGCCTCCGCCTCGCGCGCCGCCTCTTCGCCCGCTCGCTCGCCCGCTTTCGGAGGTGGCCCCGATGAGCAGCGCCCCTGTCGACGCCCCCGCCGAGACGGCGGCCGAGATCCCGACCGCGACCGAGGCTGCCCTCATCGAGATGGTGCTCGGCATCCCCGGCGTGGCGCCGCGCATCCTCGGCGCGGCCGCCCTCCCGTCACTCGTCGTGGATCAGATACGCAAGCTGCGCCGCACGTGGGGACCGAGCGCGTGCTCTTCGTCGGGCGTCAATCGTCGTAGCTGCATGCGCTCCTCGAACACAAGGACGAGGCCGCAGACGCAGACGCAGTAGTTCCCGGGCTCGGCGTCGATCAGTCGGATGCGACCGGCGCGGGAGAACACCCGGCCGCTTGGAGCTACCCTACAAGAGGGGCAGATGGCTTGGATTCGACCGGTCATCGGTGGCACCTGCGGGTGACCATAGCCGGATCGCCGACCGTGTCGAGGTGGTACCGCGGCCATCTCGCTCAGGATGTGCCGGCTTCCGCTGCTCCGCGTGCATTACGGTGAGCGAGCTCAGTTTGCCTCGCGGATCGGCGTTCGGGACACGAGCCGCTCGCGATGCGGTAGCCGCGGGGGCATCCACCCTGTGCGTGCGCCGCGGCGCCGACGTCGCCGGCGAGCAGCGCGAGCTCGCGGCGGCCGGGCCCTTACCCGGTGCCCGGCGCCCGGCTTCGCGCGTGCTTCGGGTCCTTGCCGGCCGGGGCGTGCCGCCTCGCCCTCGTCAAGCCCGAGGGGAGCGCGGCGAGCCGCACTGGAGCTCGCCCTGCTCGCCCGCCAGAAACGAAGGAAGCGAGCGATGGCGGCGCTGCGTCAGCCGGCCATCGCTCGCTCGATTCGTCCGCTCCCCGGACAGCACGGCCGCCGCCGCGCGGCGTGCGCTCAGAACAGGTCGTACGAAGCCCCGTCGCCACATGTCGATCCTCGCTCGTCGTTTCGCGCCCATCGAGTACCGTGGTGCGCTTGCAGCGGCGTCTTCGAAGCAGTGGCAGAGCAGGCCACGTGCCTGGGGGGGCTTCCAGCGGCTTCAGCCGGACGTGGCCGAGCCGCACGTAGAGACTGCCACCGGAGGATCGTGCTACACAAGGGGACAGGCACAGGCGTTCCCAGGCCGAGCCTCCGGGCACCCCCCAGCCCGCCGCCGACCCCACCCTGATGGTCAAATTCAATCTCCTCCCCGCCGTCGCGACGCAAGCTCGCGAGCTGACCGACGACGAGGTCGCCCAGCTCCGGGAGGACCTTCGCCACGGCCCCGTGGACGACGGCACGTTCGACGCGATCTACGCCGCGCCGATCCGCGAGAAGTCCAGGCGATACTGGACCACCGCGGAGGTTGCCCACCAGGCGGCCTCGCTGTTCGCGCGCTACAACGCCCGACGGGTGCTCGACATCGGCTCCGGGCCCGGCAAGTTCTGCCTCGTCGCCGCGTGCGCCCGGCCGGACCTCGACTTCACAGGTGTCGAGCACCGGGCTCACCTCGTCGAGGCCGCCTGGACGGCTGCGCAGCGCCTCGGCCTCGACAACGTCCGGTTCTTCCGGGCCGACGCGACCGACCCCGCCTGGTTCGGGTTCGACGGCTTCTATCTCTATAACCCGTTCGCCGAGAACCTCTATTCGGCCGACGATCACCTCGACGATACAGTGGAGCTCTCCCGGCGCCGCTTCATGAACGAAGTCGGGCGAGTGACTCGCTGTCTCGCCAACGTGGCGATGGGCACGTGCGTCGTGACCTACAACGGCTTTGGCGGACCGATCCCCTCGGCGTTCGAGCTCATGCACGCCGAGCCGGCGGGCTGCGACTGGCTCCGCCTCTGGGTGAAGCAGCACGAGACGGCGGATCCCGGGGGTTACTACCTGGAGGAAGACGACGGCGTGACGCTGGTCCGTGGTGAGCTGTCGGACCTCAAGGAGAGGATCGCCGAGCTGCTGTGAGGGCGGGGCCGCCCGTGAGGCGCACGGAGCCGCGGCCCCCCGCGTGCCGCCACGTCACGCGCCGATCGTGGAGGGCTCGTAGCGCGTCACCCAGACCTTGAAGTGCAGCTCGCCGAAGATCAAACGAGGCGCCACGAGGCCTGCCTGGGCGAGGAGCGCGAAGACCTCGGCCTCCGAGGCCGGGACCCGCAACGACGCCATGGCCTTTCGTCGTTGCTCCGCCACCTCGGGCGGCAACGCGACCGCGGAGGACCGCCGCTCCTCGACGGCCATCAGCAGCGGATCACTCCCAGCCCGACAGCCGATCACGAAGGGCGCCCCCGGCTTCAGCCGCCCGGCGATCTCCCGCAAGAGCTCCAGGCGAGCCTCATCCCCCGGGAGGTGGTGCAGGACGCCGATCATCTGGGCGCCGTCGAACAAGGGCCCGCGCGCGAGATCGCGCAGCTCGCAGGCATGCAGGCTCGTCCGCTCCAGGAGGCCTTCCGCCGCGAGCCGCTCTCTCGCCACGGCGAGCATGTCCGCCGAGGGATCGACGCCGGTGAAACGAACGCCGGCCCCCACGTAGCGCGCGAACGGCGTCACCTCGCTCCCGGTCCCGATGCCGACCATCAGCAGCGACGCGGCCTCCTTGTCGGGGAGCGCCGCGACGATCACCTCGGCGACGATCTGGTGCATGGCGCCATAGCCCGCCCACATGCTGTGCACGTGGCCGTCGTAGCTCGATGCTCGCGCCCGATCGAAGGTCACTGCGTGCTTTCCGTGCTCGTCCGTCTTCATCACGTCTCCTTCGCTGGCGGCCGCACGGACCGCCTGCAGCCAAGGAGTACCGCCCTCCGTGCCGCCCCGACAGGGCGAGGCTTTCGATCCGGTCGGCGGGGCTTTCGATCCGGTCGGCGGGGCCCTCTGTCGCGATCCCCCCGAGATTTCAGGCCCTGGCGCAGGTCCCGCAGTCGAGGCTTGACATTTTTAATCGACTTGGATTTCCTTCCACTTCAGGGGTACTTTGACGTCCAACTTTTTACCCGGACAGCGCCGCGTCTCGTTCGAACCGACGCGCGTCGATCTGTAGATCTGGGAGCATGGATCTATTCCAAGTCTCGGCGGCGCTCCTCTCGCTCGCCGCGGTCTTCAGCTTCGTGAACCATCGGTTCCTGAAATTGCCGACCACGATCGGGCTGATGCTGATCGCGATGACGGCGTCCCTCGTCATGGTGGCCGTCGGAGAGCTGTTTCCGGCGGTGGAGGCCAAGGCGAGAGAGCACCTCTCGGGCATCGACTTCAACAAGACGTTGATGCAGGGGATGCTCGGCTTCCTGCTGTTTGCCGCCGCGCTGCACGTCAACCTGGCGGATCTGAAGAAGCAGCGGCTCATCATCGGCATCCTGGCCACGGGGGGCGTGCTCCTGTCCACCGTGCTCGTGGGCGGCATGACCTACGCCCTCATGACGCTGATGGGCGTGGAAGTCCGGCCGGTCTACTGCCTGCTCTTCGGCGCGCTGATCTCCCCCACCGATCCCATCGCGGTGGTCGGGGTCCTCAAGCACGTGGGGGCGCCGAAGGAGCTCGAGATGAAGATCGCCGGGGAGTCGCTCTTCAACGACGGCGTGGCGGTGGTGGCGTTCATCGGGCTCCTGGAGATCGCGTCGGGGACGTCGGGCATCGATCCGCAGAGGCTCTCGCTGCTGTTCCTGCAAGAGGCGATCGGCGGCGTGGTGTACGGCCTCGCGCTCGGCTTCGTGACGCTCGCCATGTTGCGGAAGGTCGACGACTACAAGGTCGAGGTCCTGATCTCGCTGGCGACCGCGGCGGGCGGCTACGCCCTGGCGTACGCGCTCCATGTCTCCGGCCCCATCGCCATGGTGGTGGCCGGGCTCTTCATCGGGAACGAGGCGCGCGCCGGCGCCATGAGCGAGAAGACCCGCGAGCACCTGGACGACTTCTGGGAGCTGATGGACGAGATCCTGAACGCGGTGCTGTTCGTCTTGATCGGGCTCGAGCTCCTGATCGTCGCCTTCGACACCCAGTCGCTGCTCGCCGGGCTCCTCGCGTTCCCCGTCGTGTTGATCGCGCGGTTCATCGCTGTCGCGCTGCCGGTGAGCCTCATGAAGAGGCGCAGGGTCTTCACCCCGGGGGCGATCCGCATCCTCACCTGGGGCGGCCTGCGCGGCGGCGTCTCGGTGGCCCTCGCGCTCTCCATCCCCGGAAAGCTCGCGGACGGCACGCTCGTGCCGGAGCGCGAGATGGTGCTGACCATCACCTATGTCGTGGTGGTCGTCTCCATCGTGGTGCAGGGCCTGACCATCGGCCCCTTGCTGCGCCGGACGATCGCCGCCGCCGCCGCCGTCGAGCCGGAGGAGCGGCTCCCCGCGAAGACCGCCTGAACGACCTGGAGGAGGCGCGACCTCCATCAGGGCACGCAACGAGCTCGGACGACTGACACAGCGCTACCGCGGCACGCGCACCACACGACCGCCGTCGGCCTCGTCGACCGCGTAGACACAGGCGCCCTGCACCGCCACGGCCGCGGGGCGCGTCAGGCCCTCGGCGAGCACCTCGGGGTAGCCGGGGCAGCCCGCGGCCGGGCAGCGCAGGACCGTGCCCGCGCCGCGGTCCGCCCAGTACGCGTCCGCGCCGTCGATCACGAGCGCCGCGGGCTCGCGCAGCGGCCGCGCCGGCTCGGTCTGCGGCGCGAGCGGCTCCGCGGCGCACGGTTCCACGAGGTCGCAACGGGAGACGCCGGCCGCCGACCCGTCCGGGTGGGCCCAGGTCCAGAGCACGTCGGTGTCGCCGAGCGCGATCTGGTCCGGGAAATCCAGGAGCACCGCGATCTGCGCCGCGAGGGCGCCCGGCGGAGCGCCCTTGTCGAGGCGGAGCACCTGGCCGAAGGCGGCGCCCGTGCCGTGCTGGACCCACACGACGTCGCCCGCGTCGCCCGGGGCGACCGCCACGCGGCGCGGGTGGGACTGGCTCGGCGCGAGCAGCTCCGGGGTCGCGCCGCAGCCCTCGGCGACGGGGCAGCGCAGCAGCTCGCCGGCGGTGCCGCTCGGCTCGTCGCGCGTCCAGTACACGTGCCGCCCGTCCGTCGCCAGGCCGCGCACGGCCTCGGCCTCGCCCGGCGCGAAGGCGAGGAGCGACGTCGCCCCCGCCGCGCAACCGTCGGCCGGGCACCGCCAGAGCCCGTCGGCGGCGACCCAGACGACGAGCCCGCCGGCGGCCGCGAGCAGGCCCGGCGACGGCGTGAACGACACGAGGTCCTCCACCGCGCCCGTCGCGGGATCGAGGCGGCGGACGCGATCGCCCGCGCGGCTCGTCCACACCACGTGCGGCCCGGCCGCGGCGATCGCGGCAGGAGCGCCGGCCTCCTCGGCCGCGGCGACCACGCACGGGCCATCGCAGTCCGCCGGCGCGCAGCGACCCGGCTCGCCGGGGCCGGCGCCGCCCGTGGCCCCGCCGGCGCCGCCCGTGGCCCCGCCGGCGCCGCCCGCGGCCCCGCCGGCGCCGCCCGCGGCCCCGCCGGCGCCGCCCGCGGCCCCGCCGGTCAGGCCGCTGAGATCGATGTAACAGCCGGGCAGCAGCGCGAGGAGCGCCAGCGCGGCACCCCGCTGCGCTGCGGTCGTCGAGCCGCCCCTCACCTCACCTGACCGCCCGCCCTCGACCCGACGCGTCCGGATCGAGGACCGAGGTGCGGCTGCCGCGGCCGCGCGTGTCGAACGTCCTGAGCTTGACGACGCCGCTCACCGCCACCGGCCCCTGATAGAGGGTCGAGGCGGCGTCGGGCTCGGCGCCGTCGGTCGTGTAGCGGATCTGGAGGCCCGGGAAAGCGACGTTCGCCACGAGCTGGCCGCCCTCGATGCGCGCGCCCGGCAGCGGGAGCCGGTAGTCCACGCCGCCGCCCAGGTGGTCGAGCCGCGGCAGCTCGCGCTGCCCCAGGCTGTTGGCGAAGCGATTCCACGCCTCGGCGAGCAGGCTCGCGCGCGCCGCCCCGTCGTCCTCCGCCGCCCACGCCGGGTCCGGCGCCCAGGCCCGCTCCGCGAGGCCGAGCAGCTTCGGGAAGATCAGGTACTCCATCGCTCGCTGGCCCTTGGCGTTCTCGCCCCAGAGCTGCCCCTGGATGCCGAGGATGTTCGCCCGGCCGGCGTCGGTCAGCCTGACGTGGTCCCGGAACATCGCCGCCTGATCGATCGGATTGCCCATGCGATCCGCGTGGGCGCTCCTGTAGACGTCGAACGGCACGAACTCGTAGGGCTTCCGCGTGTCCACGAACCCGGCCCAGTAATACCCAGGCTCCGAAGGATCCTTGTCGTAGGCGAGGTCGAAATACAGGTTCGTGGCGTTGGAGAGGACCACCGGATAACCCGCGTTGGCGAGCTTGTAGCCGTTGTCCTCGTCCCCCCAGCCCCAGACGTTGTTCCACACGTACGGCCTGAAACGGCTGCTCAGGAACTCGGGGTTGGCCTCCTTGTCGACGCCGCCCTCCACCTGCACCTTGCTCAAGGCGATCTCCTCCCAGCCGCCGGTCACGAGGTCGTGGGACGCGAGGATCGCGCTGACCTTGCGGAGGAAATGGCTCGCCAGATCGTCCACGGAGTCGACGCCCTCCTCCTGCGCCTCGGCGAGGAGCGCGCGGCACGAGGGGGACTGCTCCCAGACCCCCTCCGGCACCTCGTCGCCGCCCGTGTGGAAGGTGGTGAGCGGCGCGCCGGCCTCGGCGTACATGGCGACGATGTCGTCCACGACGACCTTCAGGAACCTGTAGGTCGACTCCCGGCAGGGATTCATCACGTTATCGTGCCACATCTGCACGGACATGTACCGGGACGCGTCCTCCAGATCGCCGAGCAGGAACTCCTCGGCCTTCGCGAGGTCGCCGGCGGCCGCGAGCCTCGCATGACGCGACTCCATCGCCTTGACCGCCGCGCGGGCGTGGCCCGGCATGTCGATCGCCGGGATCACCTCGATGTGGCGCGCCCTGGCATGACGCAGGATCTCCACGAACTCGGCGCGGGTGTAATGGCCGCTGCCGCTCGACGCAGGAGAATCCGGGTCCGGACCGGAGCCGAACGAGGGGACGAGCTTGTCGCGATCGTCCAGGGTATGGCCGCGCCGGGCGCCGACCTCGGTGAGCTCGGGCAAGCCGCGCACCTCGAGGCGGAACCCCTCGTCGTCGGTCAGGTGGAAATGAAGCTTGTTCAGCTTGTAGAAGGCCATGACGTCGAGCAGCTTCAGCACGGCCTCCTTGCGCTGGAAGTTGCGCGCGACGTCGAGGTGCATGCCGCGGTACGCGAAGCGCGGGGCGTCCTCCACCGTCACCGCGCCGATCGCGAGCTCCGGCTGGGCGGCCCGGTAGGCCTCGACGGGCGCGAGGGCGCGCAGGCTCTGGATCCCATAGAAGACACCGGCCGCGTCGCTGCCCACGATCTCGACGCCCTCCCCGGTGACCGTGAGGCGATAGGCCTCGTCGCCCGCCTGCTTCGGCTGGCCGCCGACGTCGAGCGCGCCCGTCGTCAACACGATCGCCGCCGTGCCCGCGGGCGGCGCGCCCTCGCGGACCTCCGGCGCGCCGCCGAGGAGGACCCCGAGCGCCTCCGCCAGAAAGGCCGCTTCGCCCTGGAGCCCCGCGGCATGAACGACGGGCACGGCAGACGACAACACAAACTCTCCGGCGCCGGCCTCGAGGAGCACCGGCGAGGGCACGATCCTGTCGACGTCGCCCGCCGGGAGCAGGCGGACCGCCTGGTTCTCGTCATGGCGAGACGCCGCCGTCGGCACGGGCGTGATGTCGCCCGGGAAACGGTCCGTCTGCTTCTCCTCCAGGAACGGCTGGACGGTCTCGGAGCCAACCGCCTCCGGCGCAGAGGCCACGCCCTCGGCGTCCGTGAATACGAAGTAATAGCCCGCGGGGGCGTCCGTCTCCTTGATGGCCCAGTACGATCCATCGAAGGGAATGACGACGCTCTGCCCCGGCTCCACCGGCTGGAACGCCTCGGTCGGCTCCATCTTGAAGAAGTCGCCGTTGATCTGGGTGACCTTCACCCCCGCCGGCAGGCTCTCGGGGAGGATCGCCCGGACGAAGTTGAAATAGAGCGTCCAGCCGCCGTTCCCGAGCGGGACCGTCCCATGGTTGGTGATCGTCAGCTCCGAGCCGAAGCTCACCGCGGGGTTCTTTGTGTTGTCCAGCACTCCCCAGCTCACGGCGAGATCGGCGCCCGACGGGCGCTGCTTCGCCGAGCCGCCCGCGCCGCCGTCCCCTCCGGCGCCACCGCCGCCGCCGCCACCGCCGCCGCCACCCTCATTGCCCGTGCTGGTGCTCATCGTGGTGCTCCCGGCGGACGAGGGCGTCCCGTCGCCGGCGCACCCTGCCACAAACAGGGCGGCGGTGAGCAGCCCAAATCGGAAAACAGGCCTTCTCATGACGGACTCCTACAGTGTTTTCGTGACCTTCTTGAGCCGCCTCGGCGCGTCGGGATCCAGCCCTCTGGCCTCGGCCAACGCAGCGGCGGCCAGATAGAACGCCTGGATCTGACAGAGCGGGTCGAGCAGCTCGTGGGGAGACGCGGGCACCACGAGATCGACCCCCGGCAGCCCGGCCGGACCGACGAGGATCACCTTCGCGCCCTGCCCCCGGAACGCCTCCGCCATGCTGGCGAGGCCGGCCTGCGCCGGGCCCCGCGGGGCGAAGATCAGGAGCGGGAACCGCTCGTCGATGAGGGCCATCGGCCCGTGCTGCACCTCGGCGACCGTGAACGCCTCGGCGTGGACGCCGCACGTCTCCTTGAACTTGAGGGCCGCCTCCAGCGCGATCGAGAAGCCCGGGCCCCGCCCGAGCACGAGCAGGCGCTCCTCGCCGGCCAGCGCGCCCACGAGCGGGCTCACGTCGCTCTCGCTCGCGGCAGACAGGGTGTCCGGCAGCGCCTTCAGCGCGTCGAGCAGGACGGCGTCCTCTCTCCAGCTCCCCACCACCCTGGCCATGGCGCTCAGGCTGGCGATGAAGCTCTTCGTGGCGGCGACGCTGCGCTCGAGGCCGGCGCGCAGGGGGATCGTCGACCCGGCCGCCTGGGCGAGCGGCGAGCCGAGCTGGTTGACGAGGGCCGCCGTCACCGCGCCCGCGGCGCCGCACGCCGAGAGCGTGGTCACGACATCCGGGCTCTGCCCCGATTGCGACACAGCGACCGCCAGGCTGCCCGGGAGCCGCAGCGGCGCGCGGTAGAGGGTCACCACCGACGGAGGCAGGCTCGCGACCGGACAGCCGACCTGCGTCATCACGAGGTAAGCGAGGTAGGCCGCGGCGTGATCCGAGCTGCCGCGGGCGATCGTGACCACGGACGGCGGCGGCGCCGCCCGCAGGCGGGCGCCCAGGTCGCGGTAGGCAGGCTCGTCCTGCGCGAGCTGCTGCGCCACGATCTCCGCGGCGGAGCGGGCCTCCTCGGCCATGATCGAGCTCGTTCGATTACTCAAGGGGCTCCCCTTCCACGAGGACCTGCCGCAGGGTGAGATCCTCGTCCAGGACCAGCAGATCGGCGAAGCAGCCCGGCGCGACGCGCCCTCGATCCTCGAGGCCGAGGTGCTCGGCCGGAAACTGGCTGCACCGGCGCGACGCCTCCGGCACGGAGAGCCCGAGGCCGACAAGGTTCTTGAAGGCCTGGTGCATGGTCAGGCAGCTCCCTGCCAGGGTCCCGTCGGGGAGCCGCACGCTGTTCTGGCACTTCGTGACGGCGTGCGCGCCGAGCCGGTACGGCCCGTCCGGCATCCCCGAGGCCGCGGTGCCGTCGGTCACGGCGTAGAGCCGGGGGATGCAGCGCAGGGCGGCCCGGATGGCGCCCGGATGCACGTGGACGAGATCCGGGATCAGCTCGGCGAAGTCGCCGTGGGCCAGGGCCGCCCCGACCGCGCCGGGCTCGCGGTGGTGCAGCCCGTTCATCGCGTTGAAGAGGTGGGTGAAGCCGCTCGCCCCCGCCTCGAGGGCCGCCACGACCTCGTCGTAGCTGGACAGCGTGTGCCCGATCTGGACCCGCACCCCGAGGGCGGACAGGTCGCGGATGAGCGCCAGGTGGCCCGCGAGCTCCGGCGCGAGCGTGAGCACGCGGATCGGCGCCACGGCGTGGAGCGCGAGCGCGACGCCGAGATCACCGCCCACCACGCTCGGAGGCTGCGCGCCCAGCCGACCCGGGTTGAGGAACGGGCCCTCGAGGTGGACGCCGAGGACGCGCGCCTCGCCGCGGCGGCGGGCGTTCATGGCGGCCCGGATCGCGCGCAGGGCGGAGACGATCTCCGGAAGGGGCGCCGTCATCGTTGTGGCGAGCAGGCTGGTGGTCCCGGTCGTGGCGTGCGCGCGGGCCATCACCCGGGCCGCGTCCCCGCCCTCCATGACGTCCCGGCCGCCGCCGCCGTGCACGTGCAGATCGATGAAGCCGGGCAGGATCCGCGGCCCCCGGGCGGGCTCGGGGGCCGGCGCGCCCTCGATCTCCTGGACCCGCGCGTCGAAGCAAACGCGCCCGCGGAGCCAGCCGTCCGGCGTGAGGAGGTTGCCTTCCAGCTCCACGCCCGTCACCCCTCGAGCTTCCGCGCGAGCGCGGCGGCGTAGTGCGGCGCTTCCGGGCCGACAAGCAAGTGGACAACCCGGTCCGGGATGCGCATCACCCCCATCACGTCCGCGGCCTCCAGCGCCGCGTCGTCGACCCGGTCCACGTCGGCGAGCTCGACGCGCACGCGCCCGCTCGAGAACCCCTCCACGGACCGGATGTTGGCGGCGCCGCCGAGCGCGGCGAGCCAGCGCTCGATCTGCATTGCCGGCTGCGCCGCGGGCGCGCCGGGCTGCATTGCCGGCTGCGCCGCGGGCGCGCCGTCCCTGAGCTCCCGCATCTCCCGGGCGATCGACTCGGCCATGGGGCCGAGGATCACCTGCAGGCTGTCGGTCCCCGGGCGCACGACGCCCTTGGCGCCGAGCGCCTTCAGATCCGCGTCCTTCACGCGATCGCGGTCGACCATGACAAGCCGCAGGCGGGTGATGCAGGCGTCGATCTCGCGGAGGTTGCCGTGGCCGCCCAGCGCCCGCAGGAGCTGCCCGGCGAGCCCGCCGGCCTCGGCCCCCTCCCCCGGCGCGCCCTCGGACGGGACCGCGGAGGGCTCCGCCGCGGCCTCGCGGCCCGGCGTGGCCAGGTTGAACCGCTCGATGAAGACGACGAAGAGACCATAATAGACGACCGCGTAGGCGAGGCCGACAGGCACGATCATCCAGCCCTTGGTCGAGAGGCCGTAGTTCAGCGCGTAGTCGATGAACCCGGCGGAGAAGCTGAAGCCGTGCCGCACGCCGAGCACGTCGAGCAGCGCCAGCGAGAGGCCCGTCAGCACGGCGTGGACCGCGTACAGCGCCGGCGCGAGGAACATGAACGCGAACTCGATGGGCTCGGTGATGCCGGTCAAGAAGGCGGTCAGCGCGGCCGAGAACATCACGCCGAAGGTGGCCTTGCGGTTCTCGGGGCGGGCGGTGCGGTAGATCGCCAGGCACGCCGCCGGCAGGCCGAACATCATCACCGGGTAGAAGCCGGCCATGAACACGCCCGCCGAGGGATCGCCGGCGAAGTAGCGGTTCAGATCGCCGGTCGCCGCCCCCTTGGCGCCCGGGAACGAGCCGACGACGAACCACGCGAGGTTGTTGAGGATGTGGTGCAGCCCGGTCGGGATGAGCAGCCGGTTCAGGACGCCGAAGCTGAAGGCGCCGATCGGCCCCGAGGCCACGACCCAGCCGCCCAGCGCGTCGATGCCGGCCTGGATGGGCGGCCAGACGAAGCCGAGGACGAGCGCGAGGGCGAGGCTCGCGCCGCCGGTGACGATGGGCACGAAGCGGCTGCCGCCGAAGAAGCCCAGGAAGGAGGGCAGCTTCGTGTCGCGGAAGCGGTTGTACATCGCCCCCGCGAGGACGCCGGCGAGTATGCCGGCGAGGACGCCCATCTTGACCTTCTCGTCGATGCTCTTCACCCCGTTCGTGATCACCAGGTAGGCGATCATCCCGGAGAGCCCGGCCACGCCGTTCATGTCGCGCGCGAGGCCGACCGCGATGCCCACGGCGAAGATCAGCGCCAGGTTGTCGAAGATGGCGCCGCCGGCCTGGGCGACGAACGCGATGTCCAGCACGTCGGGCTGCCCCAGCCGGAGCAGCAAGCCCGCGACCGGCAGCACCGCGATGGGCAACATCAGCGCCTTGCCGACGCGCTGCAGCTCGTTGAATCCTCTCATCCGAAGCTCCTTCTCCGTGAAGCGGGGCGGTTTTCGCGTCGCGCTGGCGGCGGCCCCCGGCCTGCGTGCCGCGCGGGTGAGATCATCCGGATCGCGCGCCGGGCGAGAGCAGCGCCCGCACCTCGGCCGCGGTCCCCAGATCGAGCGCGGCCCTGGCGATCTCGCGGCACCTCGCGGCGTCGAGCTCGCGGATCCTCGCCTTCACCTCCGGGATCGCCTGGACGCTGACGCTCAGCTCGGTCACGCCGAGGCCGATCAGCACGGCCACGGCCTCGGGATCGCTCGCCACCGCGCCGCAGATCGCCACGTGGCGCTCGCGCTTCTTCGCGGCCTGCACGGTCGCGTCGATGAGCCGGAGCACCGCCGGGTGCAGCGCGTCCTGCCGGCCGGCGAGCCGCGGGTGCGTGCGGTCCATGGCCAGCGTGTACTGGGTGAGATCGTTCGTGCCGATCGAGAAGAAATCGACCTCCGCCGCGAACCGGTCGGCCTGGACCGCGACCGACGGCACCTCGACCATCACCCCGAGCTCCACCGGGGGCGATCCGGCGCGCCGGCGCTCCTCCTCGAGCACCTGCCTCGCCTCGTTGAGCTCCTCGAGGCTCGCGACCATGGGCAAGAGGACGCGGTGCCCGGCCGGGGCCCGGACCGCCAGGATGGCGCGGAGCTGGCTCCGCAGGATCGTCGGGTGGAGCGCGCCGATGCGCAGGCCGCGGATGCCGAGGAGGGGGTTGTCCTCCGCGGGCAAGGGCATGTACGAGAGCGGTTTGTCGCCGCCGACGTCGAGCGTGCGGATGACGAGGGGCCGCTCGCCCAGCGCGTCGGCGATCTCCTGGTACGCGGCGGTCTGATCGGCCTCGGTCGGCGCGCTGTCGCGATCGAAGAACATCAGCTCGGTGCGCAGGAGGCCCACGCCCTCGGCCCCGAGCCGGACGGCCTTGCGGGCGTCGTCGGCGCTCGCGATGTTGGCCAGCACCGCGACGTGGACCCCGTCGCGGGTCACCGCGCGCTCCCCCGCGGCCGCCTCCTGCCGCTCGCGCAGCGCCTGGCGCGCGCCGAGCCGGCCGCGGTAGGCGTCGAGCTCGGCCGCGCTCGGGTGGAGCAGCAGCACCGCCTCGTCGGTGTCGAGCACGGCCGCCGCCCCCGCCTCGACGGCGAGCAGCGACGGCGAGGCGCCGACGAGGTACGGCACGCCGAGCGAGCGCGCCAGGATCGCGGCGTGCGAGGTGGTGCCGCCGAGCACGCTGGCCAGGCCGGCGATCCGCTGGTCGGCGAGCCGCACGACCTCGGAGGGCGTCAGGCTCTCCGCGACGACGATGCTGCCGGCCGGCACGGCCTGGGCCTCGTCGACGCCGGCGAGGTGCCGCAGCGCGCGGCCGCCCACGTCGCGCAGATCGTTGGCGCGCGCGGCGAGCAGCGGGTTCGAGAGGCGGGCGAGCTCCCGGTACGACGACATCACCGCCTCGCGCCACGCGAACGCGGCCGACTTGCCCTCCACGATGGCGACCTCGGTGCGGGTGATCATCTCCGGATCGTCGAGCATCGCGAGGTGCGCGCTGAAGATCTGGGCCTGCTCGACGCGCTTGCCCGACGCGGCGACGAGCTGCTTCAGCTCCAGCCGGGTGTGCAGCAGCGCCTTTTGCAGGCGCGCGAGCTCCGCCTCCGTGTCGGTCGCGCCCTCGTCGACCGGGGCGGCGAGCGGGTCGATCGTGCAGATCGGGCCGATGGCGAGCCCCGGCGAGGCGCTCACGCCGTGGAGGTGCCGCGCGTCGTCGCTCGGGCGCGGCGCGGCGGGGGCGGCGCGCCCGGGATCGGCCGGGGGCGATGGAGGACGCGCGGCGGAGAGATCCTCGCCCAGCCCGCTCCGGACGAGCTCGACGAGGCGGGCCACCGCCCGCGCCGCCTCGCTGCCGCTCGCGACGATGCGCAGCTCGGCGCCCGGGCCCGCGCCGAGCTTCATCAGCGCGCCGACGCTCTTCGCGTTGGCGTTGCGGCCGGCGAGCTCCACGCTGATGTCGGCGGCGAACGACTTGGCCTCGGTGGCGAGCACCGCGGCCGGCCGCACGTGCAGCCCGTGCGGGTTGGGCACCACGACGAGGGCGGACGTGATCCCGACCGTGGCCCGCGGCGGCGGCCTGGACGCGCTCGTCTCTCCCGCGCTCGACGCCCGTAGCGCTTCCCCGCCGGCCCGCCGCCTGGGGCTCACCGTCATGAGGCGGCTCGCGCCGGCTTTGGCCACGCCGCTCGCGCGCTCGACGATGGCGCTCGTCTCGCCGCTCAGGACGATGATCTGCGTGAGCAGGCTGGGCGCGTTGCGGAGGAGGTGATCGGCGTCGAACTCGATGAGCGCCTGGCCGGCGGAGACCCTGTCTCCCTGGCTCACCCGTGCCCTGAAGCCCTCGCCCTTCAGGCCGACGGTGTCGATGCCGACGTGGATCATGATCTCGACCCCGCCCGCGGCGCTCAGGGTGATGGCGTGCCGCGCCGCGTGGAGCTGGGTCACCGTCGCGTCGCACGGGGCGAGCAACGTCTGGGAGGTCGGATCGATCGAGATGCCGTCGCCGACGATCTTGTCGGCGAAGACCGCATCGGGGACCGACTCGATCGGCACGATGGGACCGGACAGCGGGGCGAGGAGCGTCAGCGGTTCGCTGGTGTGCATTTCGACCGCGATCCTATCCGGATGTGGCTCGACAGGTTCCTGGCCGAGGGGCTCGATGGTTCCATCCACGGATCCCGACAAGAGCAAGCGTCGTGCCCTGCTCCGGGGCCGCCTGCTGCGGGAGGGAGGAAGCGAAGAAGAGCGCTGCGCCAGGCGATCTCCGGGAGATCTCCCGGGGATCGCCGGGCGGCCCCGGGGGCGATCCGGGCGCTCTCCCGCGATCGGGGGGATCGCCCGGCGATCTCCCGGATCGCCCCCCGTGCGCGCCGGGATCGCCGGGCGCGATCGCGGCGAGTGTCCTCCTCTGGGAGCGCAAAACGCGCTGAGGCGGCTCATTGACATCGATCATCGAGGTCATCGCCGCGAGCGGTACGCCGATTGCTGATGAGGTTTGCAACGACCGAAACCGACACACTCAAGGAGATCTGCCATGAAGCTTTATCCTCTCACGACCCTGCCGCTCTTTGCTGTGATGGCTCTGGCCGCGTGCGGCGGCCTCGATGGCGACGACGTGGGGCGCATCGGCCCGGATGGAGCAGAGATCGAGGAGACGGAGCAAGCCGCCCTCGCCGCTGCCTGGGCGCCGTACACCGCGTATGCCGTGAACTCCGAGGTGACCTACGGCGGCGTCACGTACAGTTGCATTCAGGGGCACACGTCCCTTCCGGGCTGGGAGCCGCCGATCGTCCCGGCGCTGTGGCGGGTGGTCAGCGGCAGCGGCACCACCACCAGCACGAGCAGCAGCACCACCAGCTCCAGCACGAGCGGCGCGGGCGGCAGCGGCGGCTCGGGCGGCAGCGGCGGAGCCGGCGGCGCAGGCGGCAGCGGCGGCTCGGGCGGCTCAGGCGGCTCAGGCGGCTCGGGCGGCGAGGGAGGCAGCGGCGGCGCTGGCGGCGACAAGAAGGTGATTGGCTACTTCGCGGAGTGGGGCATCTACGGCCGCAACTACCACGTCAAGAACATCGACACGAGCGGTTCGGCCGCCAAGCTCACGCACATCAACTACGCCTTCGGCAACGTGGTGGGCAACCGGTGTGCGCTCGGCGACACCTATGCCGATTACGACAAGGCCTACAGCGCCGCCGACAGCGTCGACGGCGTCGCCGACACCTGGGACACCGGCGCGCTCCGCGGCAGCTTCAACCAGCTCCGCAAGCTGAAGCGCAAGCACCCGCACCTCAAGGTGATGATCTCGCTCGGCGGCTGGACCTGGTCCGCCGGCTTCTCCGACGCCGCGCTGCCCGCGAACCGCGCCTCGTTCGTCTCTTCGTGTGTCGATCTCTTCATCAAGGATCCCCGCTGGGCCGGCGTGTTCGACGGCATCGACGTCGACTGGGAGTACCCGGCCGCCTGCGGCAGCACCTGCAACCAGCGCCCCGAGGACACCCAGAACTTCACGGCGTTGCTCGCCGAGTTCCGCAGCCAGCTCAACGCGGTGCGCCCCGGGCTGCAGCTCACCATCGCGGCGCCCGCCGGACTCGACAAGATCGAGAAGATCCAGGTCGGCGCGATCCACCGGCACCTCGATTTCATCAACCTGATGACGTACGACATGCACGGGGCGTGGGAGCGCACGACGAACTTCCACTCGCCGCTCTACAACTCCGGCTCGAACCCCGCGAAGGCCCTGAAGTACAGCACCGACGAGGCGGTCTCGGCCTGGCTGAACGGCGGGACGCCGGCGAGCAAGCTTGTCGTCGGGGTGCCCTTCTACGGCCGCGGCTGGACCGGGGTCACGAGCGCGGGCCAGGGAGTGTGGCAGTCGGCCGCCGGCGCCGCCCCGGGCACGTACGAGGCGGGCATCGAGGACTACAAGATCCTGAAGGCCAAGGGGCACCCCGGCTACACCCACCCGGACACGAAGGCGTTCTACACCTTCAATGGCACCGAGTTCTGGAGCTACGACACCCCGGCGTCGCTCGGGGTCAAGATGCGTTACATCAAGGACAAGGGGCTGGGCGGCGCGATGTTCTGGGAGCTGAGCGGCGACACGACGAACGGCGAGCTCGTCTCGGCGGTGAAGAGCGGCCTGCGGTGACGCCCTGAAGGACCGAGGGGCGAGCTTTGCGGACGCTGGGCTAGCCAGCTCGCCCCTCCGCGAGGCACAGGCATTCAGGTCGTCGCCGGCTTGTGGGTGGCGAAGGAGAGGCCCGGCAGCACAAGCGCCGCGCCGAGCCAGTGGTGGACGGCAAACGCCTCGCCGAGCAGCAGCCAGGCCATCACGGCGGTATAGACCGGCGACAGGTAGAGCAGCAGGCCGGTGCGGCTCGGGCCGAGATGCTGGGTGATGTAGCCGTAGGTGGCGTAGGCGGCGACGCCCGGCACAAGGACCAGGGTCAGCACGGCGGCGACGGTGCGCAGGTCGAAGGTCGGCGGACCGCGGGTGGCCAGCTCCCAGCCGAGCAGCGGCAGCAGCACGATCACCCCGGCCAGCGCGATCGCGGTGAGCCGCGCGCTGACCCCCAGCGGAGCGGGCCAGCGCTTCAGCAGCACGGTGTACAGCGCCCAGGAGATCGCGGCGACGAGGATGACGAGGTCGCCGGTGCTGAAGCTGAGCGCCAGCAGCGCCGCCGGGTCGCCGCGCAGCACGATGACCAGCACACCGGTCAGCGCCAGCCCGGCGCCCAGGCCCTGGCGCCGGCTGAGGCGCTCGCCGAACATGGCCCGCGACAGCAGGAGGATGATCACCGGCGACGCGGCGTAAATCAGGCCGATATTCGTGGCCGTGGTGCTGGCGGCGCCGTGGTAGACGCCGGCGCCGCAGATGCCCATGCCGAGCAGGCCGAGCAGGGCATACCGGGCCCAGTCGCGCCGCAGCGAAGCGCGGCCGCGCCACAGCTCGCGGCCGCAGAAGGGCAGCAGCACAAGCACGACGCCCAGCCAGCGCAGCTCCGCCAGCGCCACCGGCGGAATGAAATCCGCCGTGGCGCGCGCCAGCACCATGTTGGCCGTGAACAGCGCCGGGGTGACGAACAGCAGGACCTGGGCGATGCGCTGGTCGCGGGACTCGGCGAGGCCGAGCGGGGTGGAAGAAGCCATCGGCGGCGGACACTAGGCAGGATCCGCTGCCATGGCCAGAGCTTGCCTCACTTCCAGTTGACGGTGGCCCATCCGTGGGCAGGAATGCTGAACTGGAGCTTCTTGCTCGCCACGCCGAGGACTGTCGTCTTCTCTGCATTGCCGGAGTTGTAAAGAATCGTGACGAGGGTGCCGTCAGGGTTCTTGAAGGCCAGCGCATCGCCGCCGGTCGTGCCGACGCGCACCGCGCCGGGATCGACGTATCCGGAGACGTGGCGAAAGACGTGGTAGGCGGGGGTCACGTTCAGCGTGCTCGTCGCCGTGTTCACGATGAGAAGCGCGTTCTGGGGCCACGGCCGCTGCGAGTCCAGGTTCTTCCCCGCCGTGTCCAGCACCATGTTCCAGGCGCTGTACGAGGTCACCCCGGCCTGGATCCAGTCGCGGATGAGCTTCCAGCTCTCCTCGGCGTAGGCGTGATCGTTCGGCGGCATATCCTCGTTGAACCGCGGCATGCCCGCAGGGTTCCAGGGGTAGTTGCCGCACTTGTGCTCCGTCTGCACGATCGGCAAGTCGCGCGACCGCAAACCGGAGACGCTGCTCAGCATGTTCCACTGGAGCCCGAAGCCCTTGACGTACTTCATCGCGGTGGAGTCGCCGGTCACGGCGCTGAGGATCGTCCCGTCTTTCCCGCTGTCGGCGTTGGACATCGTGCCGAGATAGATCTGGGTCGTGAGCCCTCGTTCGTCGAACGTCGGCCCGAGGTAGGAGCCGATGAACTTGGCCATGAGCGGCCCCGTCCACAGGCAGCTCGGGTACCTCGTCTCGTAGTTCGGCTCGTTCTGAGGGTGAACCGCCTCGATGGTGATGCCCTCGTCGGCGTACGCCTCCACGAACTTCGCGAAATACAGGGCATACGCCGCCAGGACGCTCGCGTCGTCCTTCATGCGGCCGCCATCCATCGCGCCGTTGCTCTTCATCCAGGTGGGGGGCGTCCAGGGGCTGGCCCAGAGGTGGAGGTCGGGCCTCACGGCGAGCGCCGCCTTGATGTACGGAATCAACCTCTCCCTGTCCCGAGCGACGGAGAAGCTCGCCATCGTTGTATCGTTCGGCGTCTCGTTGAGGGTATAGCGATCCATCGCATAGTCGCTGGCCCCGATCGGGATGCGCCCGTAGGCGAACGCCGCGCCCTCCTGCGTGTCGAAGAGCAGCTTGATGGCTCGCCTCCTCTCGGCATCGCCGAGCATCGAGAGCACGTGCCATCCCGCCTCGTTGAAGGTGCCGCCGAAGCCGTCCCATGGCTGGTACGTCGTCGCGTCGTTGACGGTCACGTCGGCATTGCCGCTCGTCACCTCCGTCGGCGCCCCTGTCTTCCAGTAGTCGTTCGGCCCCGAAGTGACCAGCACGGGCTCGATCACGGGGGGCCCGCCTCCGGTCGACGAGCCGCCAGCGCCGCCGTCTCCGGTCGGATCGCCGCCGGCACCGCCCGAACCGGTCGGACCGGTCAAACCGCCCGCCCCTGTTCCGTCCGAGCCCGTCGAGCCGCCCGAGCCGGTCGAACCGCCCGCCTCCGCCCCCGCCCCCGAGCCGCCCGCCCCCGCCCCCGCCCCCGAGCCGCCCGAGCCCTCAGGTTTTGTCGTGCTGTTCGAGGAACCACACGCCACGAAGAAAAACGCGAGCAATACGCCGGTCGTCGAACCTCGTGCCCTGTTCATCGCTGAAATCCTCAATCGTAGGGGTGCGGCCCGTGGCGGTGCCCGAAGCAGGCGCCCGCTCGCGGGCGTCTTATATGCCCGAGAGGCCCCGCGGTGATCCGAGCAGAGCCACGTTTCCTCGCAGTGCCACTCGCGCGAGCCCCGCGGGACGCGGTGCGTCAAGCAGGCGACGTGCCGGAGCGTCGCCTGCGTCGCGAAATACGTGCCGCGCGACGCCGCGAGGCACAGGTCCAACCTGCCTGCGCGCCGCCCACGAGCGGCTGTTCACCAAGATCGGCCCGCGCGGTAGCGTGGGGTGATCCCGGAGATCGCCCCCCGGAGCTGGCCGAGCCATCTCCGCCCGGGGGGGTGATCGCGCGGATCCACCCTTCATCGCGCCGCATCGCAAGGATCCGCTGAGCCGGTGCTCCGCGAGCGCACGGGCCCCGTTCGCCGGCGGCATGCATCCTGCTCTGTTCGCGAGCTGCGGGACGGCGATGGATCTGGAGCTCGAGGAGACAAGGCGCTCCACCGCGTCCATCCTCTTTCAACGTTCAACCTTTGCGGTTCGAATGAATCGCATTCGCTTCGAGGGAGACATCATGATCCGGAACCCTGCAAGCGGCTGTGTCTTTCTGCTGGTGGCGTGCGGACTGCTGGTGGGCGCCTGCGGGGCCCCCGACGACGGGAGCCCGACTGAAAGCGCGCAGAGCGATGCGGAGCCCGTCATCGTCTCGAATGTGACGGACGGCACGTACATTCTACGAGCGGTCCATGCCAGCAAGTGTCTCGACGTCTCGGGCGCCAGCAAGGCCGACGGCGCCAGGGTGCAGCAGTGGTCCTGCAACGGGACGGGCGCGCAGCTGTTCCGGGTCAGCTCGGTTGGAGGCGGCCATTTCAGCATCACGAACGTCAACAGCGACAAGGCGGTCGAGATCGCCGACGGGAGCACCTCGGAGAACGCGCAGGTCGTGCAGCGGCAGCACCACGGCGGGCAGAATCAGCGGTTTTCCTTCGTGAACCGGGGCGGCAACGAGTTCAGCATCCACGCGGCCCACACCGGCATGGCCCTCGACGTCACCTGGGGGCGCGCCGCGGACGGGACGTCGGTCGTCCAGTACCCGTATCACGGCACGAGCAACCAGCGCTGGACCCTGGACAAGGTGAGCGGCGGTGACACCGCGGGCGACGGCGGCGCGGGCGGGCCGTGGCGCACGGCCACCTTGACGTGGTTCGAGTCGTACCCCGACCCTGGCAGCGAGGAGTGCATCGAGTACAACGGATGCACGTGGGCAGGTCAGTTCGCGGCCCTCGACGGCCAGCAGCCCGAGAGCTGGGTCAGGGCGAACAACATCGCCGCTGTGCACTCCAAGGACTTCGAGGCGTACAGGCTCAAGACCCTGCGCCTTCGCAAGAGTGGCAGGGAGATCGACGTCAAGGTGTACGACATGTGCGCCGACTCCGACTGCAGCGGATGCTGCACCCGGAACGCCCGGCCGTCGGGGAACCTGATCGACCTCGAGAAGCACACGGCGGAGCGGTTCGGCGTGCCAGCCGAAGGCCAGGTGGAGTGGAGGTGTCTCGACTGCGACTGAGGGCCGCGGCTCAGGCGCCGTGGGCCGCACGCGGCCCAGGCGCGCTCGCTTCGACCCCCGGCCGGCTCACCTCAGGTAGTCGCTGATCGCGTCGTACCAGACGCCCGCCATCCGGGCGTAACCCGCCTGATTGGGATGGACCCCGTCGCCGAGCTCGGACGTGGGGAAATCCGCGAACTGGTCGACGTAAACGATGTGCGCGCCCGCGCTGGCTCGCGCCTCGACAAGCCCGGGGACGGTGGCGTTGAACGTATTGACCGCGCTTGCGCCGCTCGGAAAAGGAATGATGTTGCTCACGACGATCAGCGCGTCGGGCGCCTCGGCGATCAGCTCGTCCAGGAGAGCGCCCAGGCGGGTGTCGGCGCCGTTCGGGGATTGATACATGTCATTTGTGCCCGCGTGGAGCAGCACGATGTGCGGCACCTCATTGAGCGCCGGGCTCGGCACACGACCGGCGATCTGGGCGATGGTCTGTCCGCTGATCCCCTCGTGATTGCGGGGGAACGGCGCGCCGTCGACCATCGCCGGTCCGTTCATCTGCTGCGTGCCCGTGAAGGTGATCTCGTGGTCGTCTTTCCGGGCCAGGCGGAAGAGCTCGACCCGGTACCCGCCGTCGAAGCCGAGGCCGAAGGTGATCGAGTCCCCGAGGGGCAGGACCTTGCAGGGGCCCGTCGCGGGGCAAGGCTGGAACCCTGGATCGGTAGAGCCCCCACCCGCGCTCGAGGCTCCCGTCGCGCCGCCGCTGCCTCCTCCGTCCCCGCCCCCTCCGGCACCGGCTCCGCTCGAGCTGCTGGAAGCGGAGCCACCGGTCCCCGTCGTGCTGCTCGCTCCGCTCGTGGTCGAGACGCCTCCCGAGGTCCCGGCCCCACCCCCGCCCGTCGTGGCGCCGCCGGAGGAGGCCTGTCCAGACCCACCCGGGCCATCGGACGACCCATCCGAAGAGCTGGAACAGGCCACGGAGCCGACAAGGAGAAGGCTCGCGAGCGAGATCCCGCGGGCAAAGGCGCCGGAGGCACCACGGCGGACGAGCAGCGGAGAGGTCGAGGTAGACATGTGAGCAGAGCTCCCGGTCGCAGGCGACCGAAGGTAGAAAATTGTATTTTGAACAGAAGATTGGCGGGCGCCTGGCTCGATGCCACACCACCCGCGCGGCCTCTGTGAGGAAGTGGCCGAAAGCTATGCGGCGCTCGCGGCGACGTCGTTCGAATTCCCGGCGAAGGTTTTCAGGATCTCGACGCGCGGGCACCGATCCGCTCGACGCTGGCGCGCCGAGGTGCGGGCTGGGGCACGTCCCGTGCCTGAAAGGCTTGACCCCTGTGTTCCTCGAGGTCGACGATGCGCTGGGTCGACCCCGGGCATGACAGCGGAATTTTCAGCGAAGTACGGAGCGGCTCTCACCGGATCGGACTGGGTTGGGCTGCCTCTCCGGATCGGGTACATGCCCGAAAGCGGCCGGGTCGAGGGACTCTCCAACGAGTCGGATGCGGTCCTGGTCTGGGCGGGAGGCCCCTCGCAGATCGACATTCGCTTCGTGGAGCCGACCTCGGGGGAGGTTCGGGAGCATTCCTTCGAGCGGCTCTCGGGCATGATGGACCTCTTGCCGCGGAGGACCAGGCTTCACAGCGTCGAGTGGCGGGGGCGGCCGTCCGTGTGCACGTCGGTGAACTTTCCCGAAGCGTCCATGTCCGCTCTTTGTTCGTCTCCTTCCGCCGTCCTGGTTCCGGAGCGGGGCCCACGGTTTGGTTTGATGGACGCCCACGTTGTCGACCTGGTTCATCGCCTGCAGGCGCAGGCCGAGGGGCAGGAGTACTTCGGCGCCGTCTACGTGCAGTCGCTCTCCCTGGCGCTGGCTTCCTACCTCTCGGCTCGGTACGGCGCGGGGGCCAAGGCGGAGATCTCGCTGCGCAACGCGAGCCTCTCGAGCAGCCAGCGCGCGCAGATCGAGAAATTCGTGGACGGCGAGCTCGCCTCGAACTTCGGGCTCGTCGATCTGGCGGGGCTGGTGGGCTATTCGCCGGACCATTTCTCGCGCTTGTTCAAGCACGCATTTCACCAGACTCCCTATCAATACGTGCTCTCACGCCGCATCGAAAGGGCGATGACGATGCTCCGGGACGAGCGGCTGTCCATCGCCGAGATCGCCCTGGAGTGTGGCTTCTCCAATCAAGGGCACCTCACGACGGCGTTCAAGCGCCGCACGGGAACGACGCCCGGCGCGTATCGAAGGAAGTGATCGCCCGGCCGGTCCCGTCCCAACCCCGGTCGGGTCGCTGTTGGCCGTCCGGCTCAGGGCGGGAACGCGAGCAGATCGGTGTGGCCGACCACTCCGCCGGTACGCCTGAGCCGCGACCAGGCATCGAGCGTTCTGGCATCGAGCGCATCGAGCGCGTCGAGGGTGCCCACGTCGCTGACCGCCTGCGCGAAGCCGCTCTGCAGCTCCTCGAGGAGCGCCGCGTCGGCGGCGCCGAGCACCCAGGGGCTGTCGCCCTCCAGCACCTCGTAGCCCTGCCGCCGGAGCTGCTCGGCGAGGTGCTGCGGCGCCGCCGGACCTGCGGCCGCGCCGAAGCCCTTGTCCGTCCTCTGATGGCGATGGAACGCGGCCGCCATGGCGCTGTCCGCGGGATGGCCCGGCGACCAGCGCTGGACGCCGTTGTAGGTGAGCGCGACGTAACAGACGGCGCGGCGCGCGGCGACCTGAGCAGCGAAGTGGACGATGCGCTCCGGGGAGACGAGATCGAGGAAGGCCGACGCCGTGACGAGGTCCGGCGCGCGGCCCAGCGCGGCGGGGAGATCGGCGGCGAGGTCGGCGCGCTGGAACGAGACCGTGATGCGTCTGCCCGCCTTCTCGACGACAAGCGGATCGCCGTCCTCGACGGTTGTCTCGGCCCATCGCGTGAGCGCCGCCCGCGCCGCCGCGAGGTGCGCGCCGTCGTGGTCGACGAGCGTCCAGCGCTGCTCAGGCCCGAGCAGCGGCGCCGTCGCGCGCAAATTGGAGCCGGTGCCGGCGCCGAGATCGACCACGGAGACCTCGGCGCGCGCGCCAAGGCGGGCGGCAAGCGCGCTCGACAGGTCCCCGCTCCGCGAGCGATGGTCCACCGGCTCCCTCAAGGCAAGCCACTCGACAGCAAAGCCACGCATGCATCCCTCCCCCGGTCGATCGCGGCGACGTGGCGCGCGATCTCGGCGGAGGATCTGCCGCGCCGCGGAGACCTGTCAAGCCGGGCCCCTCCCGCGTCACGCTCCGTCGCAGCTCGCGCTGCGGCGAACGCGCGCGCCGAGCTCCTCGAGCCGCGCCATCACGCTCGCGGGGTCGAGCACGCTCTCCGGGTGGTAGAGGCCCGGGCCGACAGGGGGACCGCCCGCGAGCCCCAGCAGGCGCTCTGTCGCGATCGCCGCGCCGTACGCGCTGAGGCGCGAGAGGCTGTCCGCGTCGATGATGTCGTAACGCAGCCGCGCGACCGATCCGTCGTGACGCCGCCCCGACACCTCGACGATGAGGTCCGTCACGTGCCCCGCGCCGCTCGTCGCCCTGTCGCGCGCGGCCATGTCGGTGCGGATCGATCGCGCGTCGGTCGCCGCCGCGAGGCTGACCACGTCGAGGAGCGGCAAGGCCTGGCCGACGTGCGCCACGCCCTCGGCGTCCACGATGCGCCGAGCCGTCGCGTCGCCTCGCATCCAGGTCCATTTCCCGTCGTCGAGGAGAAGCGCGGCCCCCCCTGTCTGCTTGAGTCGCTCGAAATCGGCGTGCGCCGCGGGTCCGCCGCCGTCGTTTGCGTCGATCACGCAGGCGATCGCGATGGCGTCGACGCTCCGGAGCTCCTGCGCGAGGTGCAGCGCCGCCAGCGTCGCCGTGCCGCCGAGGGTGTGGCCCAGCATCAGGAGGGGAGCGCGCGTCGGCCGCGCGACGTAGTGGGCGACCACGGGACCGATCTCCGAGACGAAATCCGAGAAGGCGACGTACGGCACGCCGTCCGCCTGCGCGCGCTTCAACGCGTTCGACCCCTCGTCCTTGACGAACGCGACGACGGCGCTGAACGACGCGCCCCGCTCGAGGCCGAGGTCGTCCCGGCCGACGTCGACGGTCGTCGCCGTCGTCGGACCGCCGACCTCCGCGGCGACCGCCGCCGCCCTGCGCCCGTCGCGTCCGGCGATCGCGATCGGGAGGTCCGGATGCAGGCGCCGGAGCGCCGTCGCCGCGCGCGCGCCGACCTGACCTGAGCCGCCGATCAAGAGAGCTGGTGACATCGTTCGTATGGCCATTGGAATGGACTCCTCCCGCCGGGTCGCGCGAGCGCCCGAGGCGTGATTGACATAACCTACCATCAGTAAGTTACCTTTGGTAATATGCGCCGACCCGTGGTACTGTCAAGGCGCATGGCGAGGACGAACGCAGCGCGACCCGCGACCCGGCCGAGGGGCGAGGCCTCCGGCAAGCGCCTGCCGAAGGCGGAGCGCCGCGAGCAGCTGCTCGGGACGGCCGAGACGATCCTGCGCGAGGAGGGCACCGAGGCGCTGACGCTCGGCCACCTCGCCGAGCGCGCGGGGGTCAGCAAGCCGATCGCGTACGAGCACTTCGAGACGCGGTACGGGCTCCTCATCGCCCTCGCGCGGCAGATCGACGACCGTCAGGTCGCGGCGCTGCTCGACGCGCTGAAGCGGACGCGCCGGCGCCTCGAGGACGTGGCGCGCGTCGTGAGCGCCGCGTACATGCACTGTTGCGTGACGGTCGGCCCCCAGTGGCACGCGATCCTCGCGGCGCTGAAGGGCGACGAGCAGATGGACGCCGTCGAGCGGGAGCTCCTCGATCGGTACGTGACGATCTACCGGGACGCGCTCGCGCCGTGCGTCCAGCTCTCGAAGCGCGAGCTGCACCTCCGCTGCGTCGCGATCATCGGCGCCGCCGAGGCGCTCGCGGCCGAGATGTTCCACGGCCGCACCGACGAGGCCGCCGCCGCGAAGGCGCTCGAGTCGCTGATCGTGCAGTGGCTCTCGAAGGGCGGCTGAGCGCCGCGACCCGCGAGAGGCGCGCGTTCATGACAGCCATCACAAGAAGGGGCGAAACCCCGGTCAGAACCGATAGAGGACGTTGCCCTTGTCGCCGGAGACGTAGATCGCGCCCGACGCGCCGACGGCGACGCTGCTCATTCCATAGGTCGGCACCGTCCCGGTGATCGCCTCGAGCCCCACCGCGAGGTGCTTTGCCACGATCGAGGTGTGTCCCGTCGACGGGTCGACGCGCAGGAGGCGGCGCCTGCCGCTCTCCACGACGAGCAGGGAGCCGTCCAGATCGACCGCCATTCCCTCGGGCTGCCACAGGCCGGCGGCCACCTCGAGCGGCGGAGAGAGCGTCACGCCGCCGGACACAAGCTGGAGGACCGCGCCGGCGGCCCAGTCGGCGGCCCAGAGGTCGCCGCCCGCGACGGCGAGGCCCGACGGGACGGCCACCGGCGCGAGCGTCACGCGCCCGCCGCTTGTCTGGCGGACGACGCGCCCCGCGCCCGGCCCCGCGCCGAGCTCGGCCACCACGAGATCTCCCTGGAACCGGACCGCGTTGAGCGGCGTCGCGAAATCGCTGTAGGTCTCGACGACCGAGGCCGTCGTCGTGTCGTAGACCTGAACCACGCTGGCGAACCACGAGCTGAAGATCAACTCCGCGCCGTCGGCCGACACCGTGGAGGGCCCGTGCAGCTCCGAGAAGCCCAGGAACGACGGCTCGACACCGAGCTGCTCGCCCGTGTCGCCGTCGAACGTCCGGAGCGAGGCCGTGTCGCCGAGATAGACCGACTCGGCCCCTCCCTCGCTCAGCACGGCCAGGCCGCCGGGCAGGACAAGGCCGCCCCGGAGCAGCGTGCGCACCTGCCCGTCCGGCGCGATCCGGACGACGAAGCCGTCGGCGGCGCTCGAGACATAGAGGTTATCCTGCGCGTCGAAGGCGAGGTTGTCGAGGCCGACCGGGAGCACCGCGAGGACCTCCTTGTCGCCGGTCGCGACGTCGATCCGCACCACCTCGCCGTCCTGATCGATCGCGTGGAGCCGGCCGAGCCCGTCGAACTTGACCGCCGCGGGGATGAAGAAGCCGTCGGCGACCGTCTGGAGATCGCACTCCACCTCCGGGTCGACCGCGCCGGTGCAGGAGTCCACATCGATGCTGACCACCCTGCCCTGCGTCCAGATCGGCCCGTACAACCTGCCGTCAGGACCCCAGTCCATGCCGTTCAGGAAGCCGAGGTTCCCCGCGATGAAGCGCGGCGGATCCGACAGATCCGGATCGAGCTCGTAGAGCCCGTCTCCGAGGAAGTCGAGCGCCACGAAGAGCCTCCCCGTATCGGAGAAGGTGATGGGATTGACCCCCAGCGCGACGTGCTGCTGGGTGATGGCGCCCGACGGCGAGCGCCGCACGACGTTCCCGGTGAGGAGCGACGTCCAGTAGAGCGAGCCATCCGGGCCGAACGTGAGGTCGTCCGGACCGTCGACCCCGTCCGACCCGTCGAGCCGTCCCACGACGGCCCCGCTCTTGCGGTTCACGACGGCGATCTCATTGCCGAGCAGGCTCGCGACGTACAGCCGGCCGTCCGGTCCCACGTTCATCCCGTTGGCGCCGTGCAGCCGCGCCCCCTCGACAAGGACCGACGACGTCGCGTGTGCCGGCGACGAGATCCCGAGAACTACCGTACCAGCAAGCACGAATGCAAAGGACCTGAGCATGGCTCTCCTTTCACCGTGGTGTCACCGTCGCGCGTGGACCGCAGACCCCAGGATCACGATGATATCAGGCGCGGAGCCGGCGTGACGGCGCGAACCCCCGGTGGACTCTTGAATCAAGAAGGCTGACTTGACACGATAGCACGTTTCGTGAGCGAACTCCAAGGACAAGGACCCTTCAATGGTTCGCGCGGCGTGCGCCACCGGGGCGCCTCGACCCGGCCAGGCGGCGCCAGCCAACCCTCTCCTGGTCTTGTCCTGCTCTTTCCAGCGGCCACGCCTTGGCGGGCGCTGCGACAGCTCCGGCTAGGGCCCTCGATGTCCGAGCTTCCGGACGAGCCTCACGAGGTCCTCCGGGTTGACCGGCTTTCCGAGGTGCTCGTCGTAGCCCGCCTCGAAGGCGAGCCGCTGGCTCGCGCCGCCCGTGTAGGCCGTGAGCGCGATCGCCGGCGTCTCCCCCCCGGCGTCCCGCGGCATCGCCCGCACGCTCCGCAGGAACGTGTAGCCGTCTTGCTCGGCCATGCCGATGTCGCTCACGAGGACGTGCGGCCTCGCCGCGGCGAGCGCGCCGAGCGCTTCGGACGCGGAGCCCGCGACGTGCACCTCCGCCCCGCGCTGGCAGAGCACGGCGTGGATGAGCTCGCGCGCGTCCGGCTCGTCGTCCACGACGAGCACGCGGAGGCCGTCCAGCCGCGCTCGCGTCGGCTTCCGAGCGGCCGCCTCGGGAGGGGTGTCCGGGCCCTGCTCGGCGAGGGGCGCCGCCGCGCGCACGGGCAGCGTGACGAAGAAGCTCGCCCCCCGGCCCAGCCCGGCGCTCTGGGCCGAGACGCTGCCACCGTGGAGCTCGACGATGTGGCGGACGATCGACAGCCCGAGCCCCAGCCCGCCCAACCTGCGGGTGATCGAGCTGTCGGCCTGCCAGAACCGCTCGAACACGTGGGGGATCATCGCGGGCTCGATCCCGCGTCCATCGTCGTGCACGGCGAGGTCGATGCTCGCCCCGACCTGCTCGAGGCGCACGCGGACATGTCCCCCCGTCTCGGCAAATTTCACCGCGTTGGACAGGAGGTTCCACACGACCTGCTGGAGCCGCGCCGGGTCGCCGAGGAGCAGGAGGGGGCGCTCGGCGCCCTGCACCGAGAGCTCGATGCTCTTCGCGTCCGCGGCCGGGCGGACGACCTCGAGCGCTTCGGTCACGATGGCCGCGAAGCTCGTCGGCCTCGTCTCGATGCGCATCTTGCCGGTGATGATGCGCGAGACGTCGAGCACGTCCTCCACGATCCTGGCCTGCGCCTGCGCGTTTCGCCGGATCGTCTCGAGGGCCTTCGCGGTCTCGGGGTCGGTCACGCTGTCGCACAGGAGCGACGACCACCCGAGGATCGCGTTGAGCGGCGTCCGGAGCTCGTGCGAGACCGTCGCGAGGAACTCGTCCTTCATGCGATTCGCCTCCTGCTCCTGCGCGAGACGGAGGCGCTCCTGCTCGGCGCGGCGCCGCTCGGTGAGGTCCCTCGTGACCTTCGCGAACCCGACGAGCTCCCCGCCGGGGCCGCGGAGCGCCGTGATGACGACGTTGGCCCAGAACCGCGTGCCATCCTTGCGGATGCGCCATCCCTCATCCGCTACCCGCCCATCGCGGTCGGCGGTCGCGAGCTCCCACTCGCATTTGCCGGTGCGGACGTCCGCCTCCTGGTAGAACCGCGAGAAATGCTGGCCGACGATCTCGTCGGCCGTGTAGCCCTTGAGCTCCTGCGCCCCGAGGTTCCAGGTCGTGATGACGCCCTGCGGATCGAGCATGAAGATCGCGTAATCCTTCACGCTCTCGACGAGCAGCCGGAAGCGCTCCTCGCTCCGGCGGAGCGCCTCCTTGATACCGGGCTCGGGCAACGCGCTCGGCTGTAATAAAACAGACATGGCGCAGAGAGGATGCTCTATTCACGCGCCGTCGGCCACTTTCGGGAATCTCGTGAGCCGCTCGAGTGGCAACGCTTTCCCTCCGGAAGCCGTGTCCCGCGCAGCTCCCACCTCGAAGCGCCGCGGCATGCCGCAGAGCGGCAGCGGTCGCCATCAATCCGCTCTGTACAGAATATTCAACACCCACCGCAGGGCTGCGCGGCGCGCGGCCTGCAGCTCCAGCAACAGCAGGCCGGAGCGCGGAACTGGCGCCATGACGGGCGGGGAGCTCGCGGCCAGGGTGAAGCGCACAGAGAGCAGCCGCCCTCGTCAGCGCGGCTCTGGCGCCGCGACATGGACAGGAGAGGAGATCCAGACACGAGGACGCGCAGGGTGGCAGAAGGCGTGATGAAGGAGAGAAGAGGCAAGATGGAGGTTGCCGGCGTCCTCTGCTCTCATGAGGCCCGGATCGAGCGCGTCACCGGAGCGAGCGATTGTTGAGGCGACGCGGGCTCAGGTGCTGGAAACGCTCCGGGGAGAGGACGGCGTCTTCCTCCGGCCCGTCGCGCTTGCCGTCGCATCGGCGCCGCCACGGATGGCGGCTCGGTGTACCCTGCCCCGCCGTGCGACTGTTCGAGAGCGCCGTGCTCCACCCGCGCTGGCTCGCAGCCGCCGTCATGCTCGCCGGCGCCCTGGCCGGGTCCGACGCGCGCGCGGAGGTCCAGCACCTGCGCATCGTGTACGAGGCCCACGAGGGGTGTCCCAGCGCCGAGGCGTTCGTGCGCGAGCTGCGCGCGCGCACGAGCCGCGCGCGAGCCGCCGCGCCGGACGAGGCGGCGCTCGAGGTGCGCGTGCGCATCACGCGGAGCGGGGGCGCGAGCCGCGGCCGGATCACCCTTGGCAAGGAGGAGAGGGCACGCGTCCGCGAGGTCGGCGGCGCCACCTGCGCGGAGGTCGTCGCGGCGCTGGCGCTCATCACGGCCCTCCGGATCGACCCCACCGCTTCCCTCGACCCGCAGGTGCCGGCCGCGGAGCCGAGCTCGTCCGAGGCTCCGGAACCCGCCGGGGCGGTGGATCCCGCGGCGAACCCCGCCGCGGCGACGAGCCCCACGAGGGATCCCGCCGCGGCTGCAAACCCCGCCGGGGCGGCGGCTCCCGCAGGCGGTGAAGCGGCGGGACCGGCGAGCCCGCCGCGCGCCGTGCCGCCGCCCGCCGCCCCGCCGGCCCGCCCAGCGTCACCGGCCGCCGTCGCCCCGCGCTCCCCGCCGCTGCCGGTGGAGCGCCGGTGGACGCTCGGCCTCCAGGCGAGCGCGGCGTCCGGGGTCGCCCCCGAGGTTCTGCGCGGCGGGGGAGTTTTCCTCGAGCTGCGCGCCGATCTTGGCGTCAGCGCCTCGCTCCGCGTCGCGGCCGAGATGGCCGCCTCCGGCGCCGTCGACGCCGGGCCGGGCGGCGCCCGCTTCACCCGCGGCATCGGCCGGCTCGACGCCTGCGCGGACCTCTTTCGCCCGGCGCGCTGGCTCGCGCTCGCGCCCTGCGCGGGCGCCGAGGCCGGCTTTCTCCACGGTAGCGGGCTGGTCGGCGAGGCGATCGTCGAGGTGAATGAGGTCACCGTGCCCTGGGCCAGCCTCGGGCTCCTCGCGCGCGTGACCGTCTCGCCCGGCGCGCTCGTGCGCGTCGACGTGCAAGGTGGACCGCAGTTCTCGCTGGTGCGGCGCTCGTTCGTGTTCGAGAGCCCGACGCAGCTCATTCACGAGGTGCCCGCGGTCACCTGGATGCTCCACCTCGGCGCCGGCCTCTCGTTTTGATGATCAGGCCGCTTCGAGCCGGAAATTGCACGGAGCGTCCACCGTGGTGAACCGCTGATCTCGGGGCGGGTCGCCGGGATCGACGCCGCGAGGAGGCCGTCGGGGGTCCTGGAGGCGCGCCCACGGGCGCCAGGCTATCGGGCCTCGTTGCGATAGGACAGGAAGCGCCGGAGCCCGTCCTGGAGGCTCGCGAAGATGGGAACGTCGTCGAAGCCGAGATCGCTGTCGATCAGCACTTTCGCCATGGCCGGCGAGATACCGACGATGACGCACTGCGCGCCCAGCAACGAGGACGCGCGCACCGTGTCACGCAGGTGATGTGCCCCGTCCGCGTCCACGAAAGGCACGCCGGTGACATCGATGATCACGTGCTCCGCCCGCGTGTCGACGATGGCCTGGAGCAGCACGTCGAGGATGCGGGCGGCGCGAGCGGCGTCGATGCGGCCGACGAGCGGCAGCGCGAGAATGCCGTTCCAGAGCCGGAGCACGGGCGTGGACAGCGCGGCGATCGCGCGCTGCTGCTCCTCGCTCACGCGGAGTTGCTCCTCGATCCGCCGGGTACGCTCGTCCACCGCGGCCTCGAGCTGCGCGGTCTGGGCCCGCAGCTCATCCTCGGTCTGCTTGATCTCGCCGATATCCACGTGGATCTGCAGCACCTCGCGCACGCCGCCCGCCGCGTCGTGGATGGGATGGAGCGAGGAGGCGACCCAGCGGGCCGCTCCCTTCTGGAGCGGTTCCGCCTGGACCGGATCATAACGTATGGTAGGCAACGCCGTGGACTCGCCCCGCAAGAACGCTCGCTCGACGAGGGGCATCGATCCATTGGCGGATACCTGCTCATCCGCCAGCAACCGCCACGCGGTGAGATCCCCGAGGCGCAAGTTCCAGAGCTGCTCCCACCGACGATTCACCTCGATCGCGCGGCTCTCGCGGTCGTAGATCATCATGCTCACGATGCCCCCGTCGAGCAGCGCCTGATAGCGGCGCGCGGGGATCTCCAGCTCGGCAACGCGCTGCCGCAGCGCATCAATCTCGTGCTCGAGCTCGGCGATCGTCGGAGTTGTCTTCATATGAACCGCTCTGGGCAAATGACGGCACCCCCCACGTCAGGCGCGATACGAGCGCACGCCGAGGATACGAGATGTAAATATTTGCTGCAAGCGGAAGCAAGCGGCACGACTCTCGGGGTGCATTCGACCCGCCCCGAGGTGCCGTCTGGCGTCACGCGCGCGCCGTGGGCGGGCGCCGGCGTCCCCTCGCCCGTCGAGCGCCAGCCTGTCCACGTACTGTGGATGAGGACGCTGATTCCATGGATTCATGGATCACGCCGGAGGAAACCTCGTTTCGGGTAAGCTCGCCGGCCGGCATGCCCACCACGACACTGACCCGAAACGAGCTCAACCGGGCCACGCTCGCGCGACAGATGTTGCTCTCGCGGGACCGGGCCACGGCCGTCCAGGGGATCGAGCGGCTGGTCGCCCTTCAGGCCCAGCTGGCGCGGCCGCCGTTCATCGGGCTCTGGTCGCGGCTGGCGGGGTTCCGGCGCGAGGAGCTCCTCCAGCGGGTCCTGCGCCGCGAGGTCGTCCGGGCGCCGTTCCTGCGCGGCACGCTGCACCTCGTGAGCGCGAAGGATTACCTGGCGTTGCACCCGGTCATCGCGCCGGTGCTCCACGCGGCGGCGCGGTCGATCCTCCGCGCCCGCGTCGATACGCTCGAGGTCGCGCGGCTGGTCGCCGAGGCGCGCGCGTATTTCGACGAGGAGCCGCGGACCATGGATGAGCTGCGCGACCACCTGGCCGCGCTCCACCCCGAGGGCGACGTGCGGGCCATGGCCCTGGCGGTTCGCATGCACCTGCCGGTCGTCCAGGTGCCCGCCGAGACCCCGTGGGCCTACCCGGGAACGGCGGATTTCGCCCCGGCGGCGTCCTGGCTGGGCAAACCGCTCTGCGAGGACGGCGGACCTCGGGCGCTCGTGCTCCGTTACCTCGCGTCGTTTGGTCCGGCGACCGCGACCGATGTGCAGACGTGGTCCGGCCTGACCGGGATCAAGGACGTGCTCGGATCCCTGCGGGAGCGGCTCTGCACGTTCCGCGACGAGCGGGGCCGGGAGCTCTTCGATCTGCCCGACGCGCCGCGCCCGCCCGTGGACACCGCCGCGCCGGCCCGGTTTCTGCCCGATTACGACAACCTCCTGCTCGCTCACGACGACCGGACGCGGGTCATCGCGGGCGAGCATCGCGCGCGGATCGTCCTGTCCGCCAACCTGCGCATTCTGCCGACGTTCCTCGTGGACGGCTTCGTGGCCGGCACGTGGGGGATCGAGCGGAAAAAGGGCCTGGCCACGCTCGTGATCGAGCCGTTCGAAGCCCTCTCCAGGGCGGCGCGCGGGGAGCTCGCCGAGGAGGGGGAGGCGCTCCTCCGCTTCGTCGAGGAGGACGCCGGCGCGTTCGATGTGCGCTTCGAGAAGGCTGGACCCGCGAAGACGCCTGCGGCCCGGGCGAAGGGCGATGGCGCCGCGAAGACGCCTGCGGCACGAGCGAAGGGCGATGGCGCCGCGAACGCGCCGGCGGCACGGGTGAAGGGCGGAGCAAAGGAGCAGAGACGACGATGATCTTGTATCGCCCCGTGGGCCTCACCGAGCTCCGGCTGATCGCCGGGGCCGGTTTTCGGACCTTCCCGCCGCGCCTCTCGCGCGAGCGCTGAACGGGGCCCTCCGCGCGCAGGAACGCGCAGGAACGCGCAGGAAGAAGCCATGCTGGACAGGATCTGGGATCGTTACCGCGCCGCCGGGCTCGACGAGGCGGCCGCCGTCGCCGCGCCGTCGCCGGAGGACCTTGGCTACCTCGCGATGCTGGCGTTCTCCGACGAGCGCTACGCGGACGCCGCGGCCTTCGCGGCGCGCGCCCGCGAGGCCTCGCCGGAGGATCTCTTGTTCCAGGCAGCCGCGGCGCACCTCGAGCGGGTCGCCCGGGAGGGGAAGCGCAACGTCTACGTGTCCGCGGAGGGATTCGCCGCCTTCATCCGCGGGGGCGGCAATGTGCCGCTCTACCGGGAGACCAGCGCGGCGCTGGCCAGCCAGTACCCGGAGGCGCCGTTCGATCTGCTCGATATCGGCGCCGGCGATGGAATGGCGCTGCTGCCCGCGCTCACACCGGCGGTGCGACGGGTGACCGTGGTGGAGCCGGCGGCTCCGCTGCTCGAGCGATGCGCCGCGGCGCTCTCCGCGCGAGGGAGCGAGTTCGAGACCTTCGGCGGGCGACTCCAGGAGCTCGCCGCGGATCCGGACATGGCGTCGCGGCGCTGGGCGGTCGCGCAGGCGACCTTCTGCCTGCACGCGATCGCCCCGGCCGAGCGGCCGGCGCTGCTCCGCTGGGCGCGGGCACATTGCGATCGGCTGCTCCTCGCCGAGTTCGATGCGCCGCGCATGGACGAGCCGCTCGCGCCGGACACCGCGCGGCACGCGCTCGAGCGCTACCGCGATGGGCTGGCCGAGTACGCCGGCGCCGACCTCGACACGGTGGCGCAGGGCTTCCTGATGCCGGTGCTCTTCGGCTATGTGGACCGCGGCGCCACCCGCACCACGTTCGAGCACCCCATCGACGACTGGGCGGCGCTGCTGCACGAGGCCGGCTTCGCGCAGGTCGACCGCCGGCTGCTCCACCGGTACTGGTGGGCGCCGGCCTGGATGCTGGCAGCGCGCTGAGGCGCCCGGCCAGCAGTTGACCTCAGCCGGACCCAGAGACGACGGCGCTCAGCCTACGGCACCGCCGGGGCTCCGCCGGCCAGAGCAGCCCCAGGAGGGCGCGCGCCGGAGCTCTGCGCTTTTTTCTGGACTATGCAGTCCATAAATCTCATGCTCTCTCCGTGGCCCGTCCCAGGGAGTTCGATCGCGACGAGGCGCTCCGGCGCGCCATCCCCGTCTTCTGGGAGAAGGGCTTCGCCGGCACCTCGACCGAGGATCTCGTCCGCGCGATGGGGATCGGCCGCCAGAGCCTCTACGACACGTTCGGCGACAAGCGGCGGCTGTTCCTCGAGGCGCTCCGCGCCTACAACGCCGACAGCATCGCCGCGGTCATGAAGAAGCTCCGGGCCGGACCGACCGCGCTCGCGGCGCTCGAGCGCGTCCTCGTCGACCTCGCCGAGGCGCGCGACACGGCGCGATCCCTCGGCTGCATGGGCGTGAACGCCGTCTGCGAGCTCGCCCGCGACGACGACGAGGTGCGCGCGCTCACCGCGACCAGCGCCGCGCTGCTCGAGGCCGTGCTGAAGGACGTCATCGACGACGGCAAGGCGAAGGGCGACATCGGCGGCGCGACCGACAGCCGCGCCGCCGCTCGCTTCCTCGCGGCCACGCTCAGCGGGATGAAGGTGCAGGCCAAGGCCGGCGCATCGACCGATGCGCTCCGCGACGTCGCGGCCTTCGCGGTCCAGAGCCTGCGCCCGCGCTGATCGCGCGGCGCCCGCCCGGGATCGCGCCCTCGCCGCGCGCTATTTTGGACTGTTCATTCAAAAATTGGCAGCGACAACCAACGACGCAGAGGAGCTGAACATGAACGACGACATCGGGCCGCTCGCAGGGAAGAAGGCGATCGTCATCGGCGGATCGCGCGGCATCGGCGCGGCCACCGTGAAGCGCCTCGCGCGCGAGGGCGCGGCGGTCGCCTTCACCTACGTGAGCAGGCCGGATCGCGCGCGAGAGCTCGTCGCGGCCGTCGGGTCCGAGGGCGGGCGCGCCATCGCCCTCCAGGCCGACAGCGCCGATGCGAGCGCGCTCGAGCGCGCGATCGCCGAGGGCGCGAGGGCGCTCGGCGGGCTCGACGTCCTGGTGAACAACGCCGGCATCCTGATCTTCGGCGAAGTCGACGCGTACCGCCTCGAGGACTTCGACCGGATGCTCGCCGTCAACGTGCGCGGCGTGTTCGTCGCCGCCAGGGCCGCGGCGCGCCACCTCCCGCGCGGCGGGAAGATCCTCGTCATCGGGAGCAACACGGCCGAGCGCGCGATGGTCGCCGGCTCGGCCGTCTACGGGATGACGAAGGCGGCGGTCGCCCGGCTCGTGCGCGGGCTGGCGTGGGATTTCGCCCCGCGCGGCATCTCGGTCATCAACGTCCAGCCCGGTCCGACGACGACCGACATGAACCCGTCGGACGGCCCGCACGTCGACTGGGTGCGCAACGCGAGCCCCGAGAAGCGCATCGCAGACCCCGACGAGATCGCGCGCTTCGTCACCTATCTCGCCCGGCCCGAATCGACGTACATCAACGGCGCGAGCCTGACGATCGACGGCGGCTTCTCGGCGTGAGCGGGCGGCGCGGCACGCCCGCGGGCGCGGCCGCGCGCGGCGGCGGGCGCAGGCGCAGGCGGCCCTCAGCGCCGATCGGGCGCATTGCGCGCCCGGTAAGCGCGCTGCTGGCAAGCCCGCGAGCAGTAAGCCCGCGGCCGCCCTGTGGCAGGCCGGGCGATCTCGCCGCCGCACTGCGCGCACGCCGGCCCCTCGTCACGCCGAGGGACCTCGCCGGGAGTTTCGTCACGATCGCGCGCCGTAAGGCGTGACGCTTCGGGACTTTCGTCACACTGACCGGAGCGCGACCGGACGAGCGCCTCGATGCCGTCGAGCACGCGCTGCAGGCCGAACAGGAAGACGTCCTCCGCGAAGGGGTGCGCGTCGAAGGCGCCCGAGCGCATCAGCTTCGCCATCGTCGGGAGGCGGCCCGGGTCGAAGAGCTTGTCCCAGAAGTACGCGCGCTCGGACCACCACTGCTCGTCGGTGACGCCGGTCTCGTGCTCGGCCTCGACCGCGTCCACCGAGAGCCTCGCCGCGCCTCGGGTGTACCCGTCGACGAGGTGGACGGCAGCGAGCACCTCGCGGTCGGTGAGGCCGACCCCCGAGACCGCGCGGAGCTCCGCGTCGTACGCCGCCATCCCGTTCGGGCCCATCACGGGGCGCACCGGCGTCACGAGCAAGAACCACGGGTGACGGTGGTAGAGCGCCCAGTCCGCGAGCGCCGACGCCTCGAGCTTGGCCCGCCATCCCCCGGGGACGCCGTCGACGAGGGGTAGCTCCGCCGCCACGGTGTCCAGCATGAGATCCAGGAGCTCGGCCTTGCTCGGCACGTACCGGTAAAGCGACATCGTGGTGAACCCGAGCACCCCGGCGACCCGCTGCATCGACAGCGCAGAGAGCCCCTCGCCGTCGGCGAGCTCGATCGCGGCCCGCACGATCTGATCGAGGCTCAGGCCAGGCTTGGGCCCCCGGTTCGGCCGCTTCCTGACCCCCCAGAGGAGCTCGAGGCTGCGCACGGCGTCGCCGCCCCCGCTGTACTCCGTCGCCGTTTTCCGACGCCGCTTGGGTTTGACAGCCATCGCTCAACTGCGTATACCACACACGGAACCGTGTACATTATACACAGTTCAAGGAGGCTCGCTTGACGCAGCACGACTCGAGGCGATCGATGCGAACGACGACCCTGCCCCTCCACGCGCGCGGCCTCTCGGCCGTCGTGCCGCTCGCGTTTTCGCTCGGATGCGCGGCAGAGGAGCCGGAGCCGGCGCCGGAGCCGACGTTCTGGCAGGACGTCGCGCCGATCACGGCGTCCAAGTGCACCGCATGTCATCAGGAGGGCGGGCTCGCGCCCTTTCGCCTGGACGACTACGTCTCGGCGAAGGCGCGCGCCGGCGCGATCGACGACGCGGTGCAGGGCGGTCATATGCCCCCGTTCCTCGTGACGCACGACGGCTCGTGCGGCGACTTCGAGGACGAGGAGACGCTCACCGCCGAGGAGCTCGACATCCTCCATCGCTGGGCGACCGGGGCGCGCGCCGAGGGGGATCCCGCGGGCGCGCCGCCCGCCCCGCCCGCGCCCACGCTCGAGGGCGGGGTCGACTACATGACACCGCCGATAACCCCCGTGGCCGACCCTGAGAACCCCCTCGCGGCGCACGACGAGTGGAGGTGCTTTCAGGTGGACCCGGGCCTCGACGCCGACCGCTTCATCACCGGATATCAGGTGACGCCCGGGGTCCGGGCCATCGTTCATCACGTCACGATCTATCGGGTGACGCCCACGGAGGCGTCCCTGGTGGAGGGCAAGACGAACCAGGATGTGATGACGGAGCTCGACGACGCCTCGCCGGACCGGCCCGGCTGGGAGTGCTTCGGCGGGCCGGCCGAGGGGATGCCGTTCCAGCCCTTGCTCGCCTGGGCGCCCGGACAGGTCGTCGTCGATTTCCCCGGCGGCACCGGGGCGCCGGTCAGCGCGAAGGACCATTTCGTCGTCCAGGTGCATTACAACCTCCACGATCACGCGGGCGCCGGAGCCGAGGACTCGACGCGCGTCCGGCTCCGCTACGAGGACACCGTGGAGCGGCGCGCCGTGTTCATCGGGGACGACGGCTTCCTCACGACCCTCTTCGAGCCGGACGGCCCGGACTCGCTGCCGCCCGGCCAGAAGGACGCCGCCACCACGTGGCGCAGGACGCGGGCGGAGCTCGCGCTCGACCCGGCGCTGCCCCCGATCGAGGTGCTCGGCGTGATGCCGCACATGCACGAGCGCGGGCGCACCTTCGACACGCGCGTGACGTCGGGAGAGCAGGAGAGCTGCATCGCGCGCGTGGAGGACTGGGACGTCCACTGGCAGGGCATGTACTGGTACCGCACGCGGCCGCTGCTCGACCCGAGCTCGTCGCTCGAGGTGACATGCACCTTCGATACGCGCGACGCCGAGGAACCGGTCCTCCCCGGGTGGGGCACGCAGAACGAGATGTGCAACCTGAACATCCTTGTCGCGCTGCCGATGACGCCGTGACGTCGCGGCCGCCCCATCCCCCGCGGCGACCCGGAGAAGCGCAGGTCACCGCGAGGTCTGCTCAGCCCGCGCCAGCCCCTCCCCCTCCGCGCGCAGCGCGCGCGCCCCGCGCCGCCCCGGCCCACAGCAGGCCGAGCGCCGTCGCCGACATCGCCCCGCCCGCCGCGCACACCCCGAGCCACCCCCAGCGCGTCCAGGCCGCCGTGCCGAACCACGCCCCGGCCGCCCCGCCCACGAAATAGGTGGTCATGTAGATCGTGTTCATCCGGCTGCGCGCCTCGGGACGCAGCGAGTACACGCGCGCCTGGTTCGAGATCTGGTTGGCCTGCGCCCCCAGATCGAGCAGCACCACGCCGAGCGCGATGCCCCACAGCCAGGATCCGAGCCAGAAGAGCACGCCGAAGGACGCGAGCAGCACCCCGATCGCAAGGGCGTTGATCCGGCGATCGCCGCGCACGTCCGCGTACCGGCCCACGAGCGGCGCCGCGGCGGCGCCGGCCACGCCCACGAGGCCGAAGAGGCCCGCGACCTGCGGGCCGTGGCGCTCAGGCATGCTCTGGAGATAGAGCGCGAGCGTCGCCCAGAACGCGCTGAAGGCGCCGAAGGTGAGCGCGCCGAGCGCGGAGTGCAGCCGCAGCACGGGCTCGGTCCGGGCAAGGCGCCCGAGCGAGCGCAGGAGCTCCGGATACGACATCGCCGCGACCGGCGGCTGCGCCGGCAAGGCCAGGCGCAATATCGGGCCCTGGGCGAGCATCAGCCCCGCCGCCACCCAGAACATCGCGCGCCAGCCGAGCTGCGTGCCGACGAAGCCGGCCACCGTGCGCGACAGGAGGATGCCAATGAGCAAACCGCTCATCACCATCCCCACCACGCGCCCGCGCTGCTCGTCCGGCGCGAGCTGCGCCGCGAACGGCAAGAGCAGCTGGGGCACCACGCTGGTGATGCCCACCGCGAAGCTCGCCGCGATGAGCCACGGCAGATCCGGCGCGAGCGCCGCGCCGAGCAGCGCGAGGCTCGCCAGCGCCGCCATGACGACGATGAGCCGCCGCCGCTCGTGGCTGTCGCCGAGCGGCACGAGGAGGAGCATCCCCGCCGCGTAACCCACCTGCGTCATCGTGGGCACGAGCCCGAGCGAGCCGCCCGAGGCGCCGAGATCACGGCCGATGTCACCGAGCAGCGGCTGGTTGTAATAGAGGTTGGCCACGGTGGCGCCGGAGGACGCCGCCATCAGCCAGACCAGCCCGAGGCGCAGCGACCGGGGAGGAGGCGTGGAAGAGGTCTGCATGGGAAAGGAGGGCAGCGCAGGCATACGCCGCGCGCCCTCCCGGTTCAATCGCCCAGACCGCACCCACCGGTCCGGCGTTCCGTGTTCAGGCGGGGACGAGGCTCTTCGGGGGAACCCCGCGAAAGAAGAGATACAGGACCTGTCGCGTCGGCGTCACGGGAGGCGCGGCGCGGCCGGCCCCTGTCGGCGCTCGCTCACCGGCGCTCAGGGCACTCGCCGAGCAGCGCCACCGACACGCCCGCCGCGTGCGCGTTGCACTCGTTGCTGTACGTCTTGTCGTCGCAGCCGCAGACCGGGGTGTAGTCGTCCGTGACGCACACCTCCGGGATCGTCTCGCAGACGCCCGTCTGATCGGCCGCGCCGCAGAGGGCCTCCAGGCTGTAATTGCAGAACTCCCCGCGGTCGCACTCGAGGCCCGCGATGCCGCCGCAGTGCTGCACCGGAGCCGTCTCGCACTCGCCGCGCGACGCCACCGACATGCCCGCCGAGGCAGCGGAGCACGCGTTGCCGTACGTCTTGCCGTCGCAGCCGCAGACCGGATCGTACTGGAACGTGCACGCCTCCGGCATGGGCGCGCAGGTGCCCGGCTTGTCGGAGATCCCGCACTCGGCCTCGGGCGGGAAGCTGCAGAAGAGCCCGGGCCCGCACGCCTCGGCGCCGCGGGTGCCGCACACCGCTCCCGGAGCCTTCTCGCACTCGCCGGGCGACGCGACCGAAATGCCCGCCGCGTTCGCGACGCACGCGGTGCTGTAGGTGTTGCCGTCGCAGCCGCAGACGGGGTTGTACTCCTTCGTGCACACCTCCGGGATGGGCGCGCAGCTGCCCATCTGATCGGCCGCGCCGCACATGGCGTCGGGCGCATAGTCGCAGAAGAACCCGGGGTCGCACGCGAAGCCCGCGATGCCGCCGCACTGCTGCGCCGGGGGCGGCTCGCACTCGCCGCGCGACGAGACCGACACGCCCGCCGAGTTCGCGGCGCACTCGTTGCCGTACGTCTTGCCGTCACAGCCACAGACCGGGTTGTACTCCTCCGTGCACGCCTCCGGCATGCGCTCGCAGGTGCCCGTCTGATCGGCCGCGCCGCACATGGCCTCGAGCTCGTAGTCGCAGAAGAAGCCCTTCTTGCACTCGAGGCCGAGGAGACCGCCGCACGCACGGCTGCCGCCCCGCACCTCGTCGGAGTCGGAGCCGGTGTTGTCGCCGGTCATCTCGACCTGACAGCCCACCGCGAGCGGGATCATCGACAGCGCGAGCCAGAGAACGGAACCGATACGGCTGCTCTTGATGCGATTCTGAACGTTCATGATGTTCCTCCAACATGGCCTCGCCGTCACCGGCGAGGCGAAAGACATGCACGAGCCCCTCCCCTCGCGAGGAAGGGCGCCTCTGCGCCGCGCACGGGCGCGGCGCGTGATCCGTGGGTCGCTGCCCCGACCGCTCAGTCGGGGAGCGTGAGCGTCAGCGCGCGGCGCCCGGGCTCGGGCGCCGTGACGTCGAGGAAGAGCACGTCCTCGAGCTCGCCCCCGTCGCCGTCCGCGCGCACGGTGACGACGGTGGACCCGCCCGCCGGCACGACGAACGGCGCCTCCGGGCTGACGCTGAACGGCCCATCGCCGCGGCGCAGGCGCGGCGCCTCGATGGACACGTCGCCGGCGCACGCGTTGCGGACAACCACGTCGCGGGAGCCGCCAGCGCCCTCGAACGAGACCCAGGCGGCCGGCTCGACCTCGAGGCACAGCAGGTGATCGAGCGTCTTCTGGGTCCCGCTGATGGGCGACCCCGCGAGCAGCAGATCCGCCGGCTCGGACCGGAGCTCGCCCTGCTTCACCTGCATCCGCAGGACCTGCTCCGTTCGGGCGGTCAAGATGGCCACGAAGCTCCCGTCGGGGTTCACGTCGGCGAGCACCGGCGCGTCGAGCGCGTCGAGGTTCGTCACCACGATCACGCCCCCCGCCGGCGTGACCGCGCCCGCCTGGCCCACGAGCCGGATCTGGTCAGCCAGAATCATGACGTCGCCCGACACGCCGACGAGCCCCCCGTCCAGGATCGGCTCGCGAACAGGCGGGCTCGGCTGTGGGCTCACGACACAGCCGCCGAGGAGCACCGCGAGGAACGCCGAGACGACCGCGCCCCGCCGGTCCCCGTGTCTGCCTGTCGTCCGCGTCGCCATGCTTACCCCTTCAGCAAACACGATGCCGAACGCGGTTACGACGGAAAAACAGCAGAAATCATCGTGAAACCTCAGGCACAGGTGTCTCATAAACCGTCTCGCTGTCTCAGGTGGCACATTCGTGAGACACTGTGCGGATGATCCCAGCCGAGGGGACGCTTGTCGCCCGCCGCTACCGCCTGCTCCGCCCCCTGGGGCGAGGGGGCCTGGCGACGGCGTGGCTCGCGCGCGACGAGGCGCTCGGGCGCGATCTCTGTCTCAAGCTGCTCCGGCGCGCGCGCACCGCGGAGCGGGCGGCGCTCCGCGGCGAGTTCAGGATGCTGGCGGGCCTGTTCCATCCGCACCTCGTCCGGGTGCACGACTTCGGCATGCTCCGGGAGACCGGAGAGGCGCGCTTCTACTTCACGTCGGAGGCGGTGCTCGGTGCGCCGCTCGACGAGTACGTGGCAGGCCGGCGCTTCGAGGAGGTGCGCGCCGCGATCGTCGACGTGCTCGACGCCCTGCGCTTCCTCCACCGAGCGCGCATCCGGCACGGCGACGTGAAGCCGGCCAACATCCTCGTCGGCGCGTCGGGGCGCGCGGTCCTGATCGACCTGTCGTGCGCGGCGCGGGTCGGCGGGAGGACCGACGACGGCGTCTCCGGCACCCAGGGCTACGTGGCGCCGGAGGTGATCCGCGGCGAGCCGGCCGACGGCCGCGCGGACCTGTTCTCGCTCGGCCGCACCCTCGGCGCGATCGCCCCGCTGCTCGCGGAGCCGCTGCCGGAATCAGCCTCCGCGCTCGTCGAGCGCCTCGTCCGGCCCGAGCCGCGCGACCGCCCGGCCGACGCGGGCGAGGCGCTCGACTGGGTGGGCGCGTCGCCGCGGGCCGTGGCGCCGCCGCCGCCGGAGCCGCCCCACCTCGTGGGCCGCGACGCCGAGCTGCGCGCCGTCGCCGAGGCGCTCGCCGCGCTCGAGCGCGGGGAGAGCGGGCCGCGCCTCTGCGTGATCGCCGGGGAGCCCGGCTGCGGGAAGAGCCGCCTGCTGCGCGAGGCGAAGTGGAGCGCCGAGCTCAGGATGGAAGCGGTGGAGGGGTTCGCGCGGGCCGGCGCGCCGGTGGCCTCGATGCTCGGCCGGGCGACCGGCGAGGAGGCGCTCCCCACCGGCGCGCTCGGCGCCCTGCGCGCGCACGAGCGCCTCACGCGCGCGCGCGCAGGCACGGGGGCGGAGCCGCTCGTGCTCGTGCTCGACGACGCCGACGAGGTGACCGGGGCGGACCGGGAGATGCTCGAGGCGCTTGTGCGGCTGCTGGGCCCCGACGATCCGGTGCTTGTCCTGGCGGCCGAGCGCATCCCGCACGGCGGCGGCCGGGCGCCGCTCGCCGCCGTGGCCGCCGAGGCGGGGCGGAGCGCCCGCGAGGTGGCGCTGCCGCCGCTCGGGCGCGAGGCGGTGCAGCGCTGGATGGACGACATCGGGCTGGGCGACGCGACCGAGGTGGTGCTGCGGGCGAGCGCCGGGTGGCCCGCCGACCTCGTGGTGATCGCCGGGCGGCTCGCGGAGAGCGGGGACATCGCGGGGCTGGACGCGACGACGCCCGGGGCGAGCGCGCGCTACGCGCTGCGGCTGCGGGGGCTGGGGCGGCCGCTGCGCGACGCCGTGGCCACGCTGGCCGTGCAGGGCGGCGCGGTCGCCGACGAGGAGCTGCCGTCGCTCGGGCTGCCGGTCGCGCACCTGGCCGAGCTCGCCGCCCGCGGCGTGGCCGCGCGCGCCGCAGGGGGCTGGACGCTGACGCGCGCCGGGCCGATCGCGGCGCTGCTGGCGGCGCTCGGCGGCGAGGCGGTCCGCGCGGCGCACGCGCGGGTGGCGGCGGCGTTCCCGTCGCGGGTGGAGCAGCAGGTGCTGCACCTCGCGCTGTCAGGCGACGCGGCGGCCGCCGAGCGGCTGTTCCTCGGGCGCCGCGCCGAGCGCGAGGCGGACCCGGAGGTGTGGGCCGCGGCGGCCGAGGCGCTGCTCGAGACGGCGACGGGGGCGGAGACGCGGCTGGAGATCGCGTCCACGTTGCAGCGCGGGGGCCGCGCGGCGCGGGCCCGCGAGGTGCTGGAGCCGCTGCTCGCGGAGGGCCAGGCCGCCGCGCTCGGGGCGCGGCGGGGGCAGGCGCTCGTCCGGCTGGGCGCGTGCCTGCTCGAGCTGGGCGATCCGACGGCGGCGCTCGCGCGGGTCGACGAGGCGGAAGCGGCCTGCGGGGAGGCGTCGCCGCTGTCGCCGTTCAGTCCGCGCGAGCGCGCGGGCCTCGCCGACCTCGCGGGCCGGGCGCTGCTGCGGCTCGGATCCCACGCGGAGGCGCGGGCCCGCGCCGAGCCGGCGCTCGCCTTGTGCGACGACCCGGAGGTGCTGGCGAGCCTGCACGAGGACGTCGGCGTCGCGGCGAGCTACCTGGGCGAGCGGCGGCTCGCCGGGCTGCACCTCGGGCTCGCCGCCGGGCTGCACCGCGACCGGCGCGCGCCGCGGGCGCTCGTGCGGGCGCTGTCGTACCAGGCGATCGACGCCTTCCGCGCGGGGGAGGTCGAGGCGGCGCTCGCCGGCTACCGGCAGGCGCTCGCCACGGCGGAGGAGCACGGCCTCGGCGACCTTGTCGCGCGCTGCAGCCTCAACGTGGGTACGGCATGCCACCAGTCGGGCGAGCTGGGCGAGGCGCTCGCCGCTTACGAGCGCGGGGCGCGGCTCGCGTCGGCCCTGGGCCAGGCGGACCTGGTCCTCGTGCTCGACTTCGATCTGGCGAAGCTCTGGGCGGACGTGGGGGCGTTCGAGCGGGCGGCGCGCGTGGCGTCGCGGGTGGAGGCGGAGGCCGCGCGGCGGGGGGCGCCGTTCTTCGCGGCGGCCGCGGCGTCGGTGCTCGGGGACTGCGCGCTCGCGGCGGGCGACGCCGAGGAGGCGGCGCGCTGCTTCGAGCGGTCGCGGGGCGGCTTCGAGGCGCAGGGCGCGCAGCGCGAGGTCGTGGAGGAGGAGCTGGAGCTCTGCCGGGCGCACCTCGCGCGGGGCGCGCTGGGCGACGCGCGCGCCGCGCTGGCCCGGGCGCGCGAGCACGGGGCGGTCCGGGAGGCGCCCGACCTCGGCGCGCGCGCGGCGCTGCTCGAGGGGCGGCTCGCGCTGCTCGACGGCGAGGGCGACGGCAACCCCGGTCAGGGCGGCCTCAACCTGGGTCAGGCCGCCAACCCCAACCTGGGTCAGGCCGGCGCCAACCCCAACCTGGGTGGGCCCAACCCCGGTCAGGCCGGCCTCAACCTGGGTCAGGCCGGCGCCAACCCCAACCTGGGTGGGCCCAACCCCGGTCAGGCCGGCCTCAACCTGGGTCAGGCCGGCGCCAACCCCAACCTGGGTGGGCCCAACCCCGGTCAGGCCGGCCTCAACCTGGGTCAGGCCGCCAACCTCAACCCCGGTCAGCCCAACCCCGGTCAGGGCCTCGCCGCGGCCCAGGAGCTCCTCGAGCGCGCCCTCGGCCTCGCCGAGCGCGCGGCTCAGCCCGACCTCGTCGCGGACGTCCGCCTCGCGCTCGCCGACGCCGCAGAGCTCGCGGACGCGCCCGTGGCCGCGGCGGCGCAGCGGGAGCGCGCGACCGCCGCCTGGAGCGCCATGGCGCGCTCGCTCCCGGAAGCGCTCCAGCACGCCTTCTGGATGCACCCCCGCCGCCGCGCCGCCCGGCCCGCGCCGGCCGAAGCAGCGGCGCCGCCCGGGGCCGCCGACGCGCAGGCGCAGCCCGCGGCGGAGCGCGCGGCCAAGCTCGAGCGGCTCCTCGCGATGTTCCGGAAGCTCAACTCCTCCGTCGAGATCGCCGACATCCTCGCGATGGCCATGGACGCCGCCATCGACCTCACCGCCGCGGAGCGAGGGTTCCTGCTGCTCGAGCAGCCGGGCGGCGAGCTGCGCGTGACGGTCGCGCGCAACGTCGACCGCGAGAAGGTCGGCAGGAGCCACCTCAAGTTCAGCTACAGCATCGCCGAGCGCGCCATCGCGACGCAGGAGCCCGTGGTCACCGTCGACGCGCAGGACGACCCGCGGTTCCGCGAGCACGCGTCGGTGCACGCCATGCGGCTCCGGTCGGTGATCGCCGTGCCGATCCGCTCGCCGGACGGCGTGCTCGGCGCGCTCTACCTCGACAACCGCTTCCGGCGCGCGCGCTTCGCCCCCGACGACGTCGACCTGCTCCTCGCCTTCGCCGACCAGGTCGCGCTCGCGCTGCGCAACGCGCGGCTCGTCGACGACCTGCGCCGCCGCACCGTGGAGCTCGAGGCCGAGCGGCGCCGCGTCGAGGAGCTCCTGCGCGGCCAGGCCGCCGAGATCGACCGGCTGCAAGAAGAGGTGCTCGTCCGCCAGCAGGCCCTGGAGCACCGCTACGACTACGGCGCCATCGTGGGGCGCGGCCCCGCGCTCCGCGCCGTGTTCGCGACGCTCGACCGCGTGGTCGACACGCCGGTCAGCGTGCTCGTGACCGGCGAGAGCGGCACCGGCAAGGAGCTCGTCGCGCGCGCCATCCACTTCGCCGGCCCGCGCAAGAGCGGCCCGTTCATGGGGATCAACTGCGCCGCGCTCCCCGCCGCGCTGCTCGAGTCGGAGCTCTTCGGGCACGTCCGCGGCGCCTTCACGGGGGCCGACCGGGACCGGACCGGCCTCGTGGTCGCGGCGCGCGGCGGCACGCTGTTCCTCGACGAGCTGGGCGAGATGCCGCTCGAGGTGCAGGCGAAGCTGCTCCGGGTGCTCCAGGAGCGGGAGGTGCGCCCGGTCGGCAGCGCCGAGGCCGTGCGCGTGGATTTCCGCCTCGTCTGCGCCACGAACCGCGACCTGCTCGCCGAGACCGCGCGCGGGCGCTTCCGCGAGGACCTCTACTACCGCGTCGCGGTGGTGCAGATCCGCCTGCCGCCGCTGCGCGACCGGCTGGAGGACCTGCCGGAGCTCGCGCTCCACTTCGTGCGCCGCGCCGCCGAGCAGCTCGGCCGCCCGGCCCCGCAGCTCTCCCGCGAGGCGCTGCGGCGCCTCGGCCAGCACGGCTGGCCGGGCAACGTGCGCGAGCTGGAGAACGTGATCACGAAGGCGGTGGTGTTCTGTGACGGCCGCAGGATCAGCCCCGGCGACGTGGATCTGCCCCGCGCGCGGGAAGGCAGCGGCCGCGGCGCGCCGCGCCCCCTCCAGGACGAGCGCGCCGCGCTGCTCGCGGCGCTCGAGGGCACCGGCTGGAACGCGCTGCAGGCCGCGCGCGAGGCGGGCATGTCGAGGGCGACCTTCTACCGGAAGCTGCGGCGTCTCGGGATCCACCGTCCGACAGAACGTCCAGCGGACCGCTCAGCGGAGCGCCCGGCAGAGCACCCGAGCGACCGCCCGGCGAGCCCTCGCGACGACTGAGCGCCTCCGCGCAGGTCCGTGTCCGCCGCAGGCATAACAGCGCACCTCGGTTTCGTCCGAGAAGTCAAGATCTCCTGACTTGGCGCGGCCGGCACGGGGCAGTTCGCCTCACCTGGGGCAGTCCCGCCTCGATCCACGCAGAGGCCACGCATGAGGCCACGCATGAGACTGCCAGTCGCTTCGCGTCGCTGCCACGCGCGCGGGCGACGCGTCCACGGTGCAGCGCGACAAATACAACTCATGATCAGAAGTGACGGGGTTCATGGTCCGCCCCGACCGCAGCCGTGCACCGACAGGCGCCCTCTGCCCGAGGTGGCCCGGGCCTTGCGAGGGCACCGGGTCATGGACACAGTGAAACTCTTCTTCATGACGTCTCTCTCGATCGCCGCGGCGGTCGGCTGCGACAGAGCAGAAGGCACGCCTCGTTCGGACAACAACACCGCGACGGTGCCGGGTGAGGTCGCCCAGCGGGCGAACAACCCGACGCCGGCGGCCGCCGACAACACGGAAAAGAACGATCGCGATCGCGACCCGGCCGCGCTGACCCCCGGGGATCAGGGCGAGAACGAGGCCGACCGCACGATCACGCAGAAGATCCGTCAGGCGGTGGTCGCGAGCGACGCGCTGTCGATGAACGCCAAGAACGTCAAGATCATCACGAGCGGGCAGGTCGTCACGCTGCGCGGCCCGGTGAAGAGCGACAAGGAGAAGGCCGATATCGCCGCGATCGCGCAGGGGATCCCGGGCGTCCAGCGGGTCGATAACCAGCTCGAAGTTGACGTTGACTGAACCAGTCCGAAAGGAAGACACCATGGCAACAAAGAAAGCGGTCCTGGGCCTCGTGAGCACGCTCGCTCAGGCAGATAGCATCGTCGGCGAGCTCCAGCGCGCCGGCTTCATGACCAGCGATATCTCGGCGCTGTTCCCCGACAAGCACGGGACGCGGGACTTCGCGCACGAGAAGAACACGAAGGCGCCCGAGGGCGCGACCGCGGGCGCCAGCGCGGGCGGCGCGCTCGGCGGGACCATCGGCCTGCTCGCCGGCATCGGCGCGCTCGCCATCCCCGGGCTCGGCCCCTTCATCGCGGCCGGCCCGATCATGGCGGCGCTGAGCGGCGCCGCGGCGGGCGCGGCGGTCGGCGGCGTGACCGGCGCCCTCATCGGGCTCGGCATCCCCGAGGTCGAGGCCAAGCAGTACGAGGGCAAGATCAAGGGCGGCAACATCCTCATCTCCGTCCACGTCGAGGACAGCAACGAGCGCGCGCTCGCCAAGCAGGTCCTGGAGCGGGGCGGCGCGACCGACGTCGCGGTCCTCAGCGAGGAGGGCATCTCGTCGAAGCAGCGAGCGCTCGCCTGAGCGTGACGCCCTGACGCAACACGTGACCTCGGGCAGCTGCCCGCCGGACGCCCGGCCCCCCCGGAGGCGTCAGGCGGGCAGTCGCTCGAGGTCGACCTCGTCCGACGGCGTGATGTCGGCCTTGAGGAAGCGCTGCATCTGGTGGAGCGCATAGCCGTTGTCTTCCTCGCTCTCCGAGGCGATGCAGTCCGACGGGACGAGCAGCCGGTAATCGCGCATGTAGGCGTCGTTCGCCGTGAACAGGACGCAGATGTTCCCCGCCATGCCGGTGAGGATCAGCGTCTGCACGCCGAGCGACTCGAGCAGGATCTCCAGCGTGGTGCCGTAGAAGCCCGAGTGCTTGGGCTTGAGCACGAAATAATCGTCCTCTCCGGGCCGCAGCAGCGCCGCGATCTCCCGGCCGCGGGTGCCCTCCTCGAGGCAGTGCTCGATCTGCCGGTGGAAGTTGGATTGCCAGCGGCCGAAGTTGTCGTTCACGTAGACCGTGGGGATGCCGGCGTCGCGACACCGCTGCTTCAGCGCGCGGATGCGGTGCGCCATCGGGAGGGCATGGGCGAGCAGCCGGTCACCTTCCGGGAAGTCCAGGTCGTTGATGACGTCGATGAGGAGGAGCGCGGTCCGGCTGTTGTCCGGCGCAGCTCCGTGGAGGTCGTGGGCCCGGCGCGGCATGTCGATCGCTGTTTATACAGCGGGCCCAGACAAGCGGGGCAGCAATCGCCACGCCCGAGGCCCGCTGTAGCGAAACGCGACGCCGGGCCCCGGCGGCGCCGCGGCGCGGCCGACGCCGAGCGGCCGGGACGGGCGCGACGCGCGGGCTCGAGCCGTCGGCCGCCGGCTTGCATCGTCTCCTGTCACGGACCTGAAACGGACCTCTTGGGTCGCCTCTTGGGTCGCCTCTTGGGTCAAAGGAGAGCGCATGCCTCGCAGCATCTGGAAAGGGAGTATCAGCTTCGGGCTCGTGCAGATCCCGGTCGCCCTCTACGCCGCGGAGGAGCCCAACGAGCTCCACTTCACGCAGCTCGACAGGCGCAACATGACGCCGATCCGCTACGAGCGCGTGAACCGGGAGACCGGGGAGCCGGTGAGCTGGGACGATATCATCCGCGGCTATCCCTACGAAAAAGGCGAGTATGTCGTCATGTCCGACGAGGACCTGCGCCGCGCGAACGTGGAGGCGACGCAGACCGTGGATATCCTCGACTTCGTCGATGCCTCGGAGATCGACCCGATGTACTACGAGAAGCCGTACTACCTCGCCCCCGCGTCGCCGAACAGCAAGAAGAAATCGTCGGTCACGGCGTACGTGCTCCTGCGCGAGGCCCTGCGGAAGACGGGCAAGGTCGGGATCGCGAAGGTCGTGATCCGGACGCGCGAGCACATCGCCGCGGTGCGGCCGCACGGCCGCGCGCTCGTGCTGAACCTGATGCGGTTCGCGCACGAGCTCCGCTCGGATGAGGAGCTCGACCTGCCCGAGATGGATATCGAGGGCAAGGGGCTCGGCAAGCGAGAGCTCGAGATGGCGGAGCGGCTCGTGGCCGAGATGGCCACCGAGTGGAAGCCGGAGAAATACAAGGACGAGTACCGCGACGACGTGATGAAGCTCATCGAGAAGAAGGTGAAATCCGGCCAGACCACGACGCCCGCGGAGCCCGAGGAGGAGGAGGACCACCGCCGCGACACCGGCACGGTCGACCTCATCGCGCTGCTCAAGAAGAGCCTCGGCCAGAAGGGCGCGAAGCTTGCCAACGTCGCAAACGACGACAAGCGGGCCGACGACGCCGGCTCGAAGGTGCGAAAAGCAGCGACCCCGAAGAGAAAGGGGAGCGGCTCGCGCCGGGCCGCGTGAGGCCACACGGCTCGCCTCGTAACGATTCGTGAGAATTCATGACAATACCGGCCTGCGCAGGCGTCGCATGGTAGCGCGCCGCGCTGCGACGCCGAGAACGAGCCCACGTGCAGCCCGTCGGCCTGACCGGCGGCGCTCGGGATGATAGAACGAGCTCATGCGCCTCAAGTATCCTGCGGATGTCACGGCCGCATTTCTCGAGCTGCAGGAGCAGCCCGAGCTCACGGCGCAGAAGCCGGCTGGCGCCGCCAGCGTCGCCCCCGACGCGGCGTCGCCGCCCCCCTTCGCGACGGTCCTGACCGAGCTCATCGAGACGATGTTCTTCGCGTCCATGGCGACGGAAGAGGGGCGGCTGAACCCGGTCGGCATCGTGTTCGCCGAGAGCCTCGCCGACCTCGAGCTCGACGAGCCCGCGTGGGATCTCGTGCGCTTCGGCTCCGCCATGGCGTTCGACGTGGAGCACGTGGCCAACTTCGCCTCCGCGTGCGCATGGCCGCGCTCCTTCCTGTCCGTGGTGCCGCTCGACGGGTCGCTCGTGATCGCCGGCATCGCGACGCCGCACGGCCGGCGTTCGTTCGACAGCGATCAGCTCGTGCGCATCGTCGTCCCGAAGCCCGGTGTCGTGGCCGTGTACCGCGGTGAGTGGGAGATCGTCCGCTACGAGCGCGGCGCCGTGCGGACATGGATGTCCAAGAGCCGGCCACAGCTGGACTCCATCGCGAGGACCGTCCTCGGGGACCACGGCAGGCCGCTCGTCCGCCAGGTGCGCAGCTATCTCCTCCGCATCGTCGACGGGATGGTCGAGCTCGGGCGCGGCGGGCTCGTCGCCGTCCTGGGCCCGGGCGAAGGCCTGCCGCAGCTCTTCGGCGAGGAGGGGAATCAGCTCGACACCGAGGTCAAGCGGCTGGATCCCGCCCTGTGCCTCGGCGCGGCCATCCTCGACGTCCACGAGAGCCATCCGCCGAGCGAACGGCGGCAGGCGCACGGAAAGCAGCCCGCGACACCCGGGCAGGCGCGCGGCTCGGACCACGCGATCAAGGGCGCCGAGCGCATCAACCGGCTGCTCGACCTCATCGTGCGGCTGACGACCGTCGACGGCGCGGTGGTGATGAGCCATCCCCTCGACGTGCTCGCGTTCGGGGCGAAGCTGCCCCCGCCGAGGGCGATCATCTCCGAGGTCTTCGCCGCGACCCCCGACCAGAGGATGGATGCGAGCCTGAGCCTCGACGCGCGCGGCACCCGCCACCGCGCGGCGGCGGCGTTCGTGGCGGGGTACCCGGAGCGGATCGCCTTCATCGTCTCCCAGGACGGCAACGCGGCCACGTTCCAGGAGATCGAGGGAAAGGTCGTTTACTGGCCGCTGTGACGGGCGCGACGCGCGACGTCACGCGCCGTCAGAGGTGCCGCACGATGGCCGCGGGCATCTCGTCGATCGACGCCTGCGCCGCGGCGAGCCCGGCCTCCAGCACGCGGCGGGGCATGCCGTAGACGACGCAGGACGACTCGGCCTCGACGAGGATCTTCCCGCCGGCTTTGTGGATCGCCCGGGACCCCTCCAGGCCGTCGTCCCCCATGCCCGTCAGCACGACCCCGAGGACGCCCGACCCGAACTCGGCCGCGGCGCTCGCGAAGAGCAGATCGACCGACGGGCAATAAAGGGACGCCTTGGCCGCCTGGGCGAAGCGGACGCTGGCGCGCTCCCGCTGGCGCCGGACCTCGAGGTGCGTCCCCCCGCGCGCGATGACCGCGAGCCCGGGCCGGAGCTGGAGATCGTCCGATGCCTCGACGATCGAGAGCGCGCTCCCGTCGTTGAGGCGGCGCGACAGCGACTCCGTGTAACCCGGGGGGATGTGCAGCGCGACGACGAGGGGGGCCGGGAAATCGCCGGGCATCGCCGCGAAGAGCCGCGTCAACGCTTGAGGGCCGCCGGTCGACGTGCCGACCACGACGAGGCGCGTGCGCGGCAGCGCGGGGATCGCACCCGGCAGGGGCGGCGGCCGCGGGCGAGGCGCTGCCTGGTGGACCCTCGCCTCGGCCGCGGCGAGCACCTTGCGGACCAGCTCGTTCGAGAGCTCGAAGAGACGATCGGTCGCGAGCGACGTCGGCTTCTCGACGAGATCGACCGCGCCCTGCTGGAGCGCCTCGACGCCGAGATCGCTGTCCGCCTCGGAGTTGCTGACCACGACGACCCGCGGCGCGCCGTCGCGCGGCAACGACCTGAGCACGCCGATGCCGTCGAGGTTCGGCATCACGAGGTCGAGCGTGACCACATCCGGCTTGTAGCGCTCGATCTTCTCCAGCGCGTCGAGGCCGTCCATGGCCGTATCGACGACCTCGATCGAGGCGCTCGCGCCGAGGACCTGCCGCAGCACCTTGCGCACGAAGGCAGAGTCGTCGACCACGAGCACGCGGACAGCCGGGATCTTCATTGCGCGGTCTTCCGGTAGAAAAACACGCCGCCCCGCTCCTCGCAGCGGAGCGCGGTGCCGAGCCGCAGCAGCGACTCGGAGACCCCGACCAGGAGGAACCCGCCCGCGGCGAGCGCCCCCGAGAGGTGATTGACCACCCACCGCGCCGTGTTGTCGTGAAAATAGATGAGCACGTTGCGGCAAACGATGACATCAAACTGCCCGAGCGACGTGACGTCGGGCGCCGCGAGCAGGTTGATCCGCCGCCAGTCGATCGCCCCCTGGAGCTCGGGCCGCACGACGACCCGATCGGGCGTCACGTCCAGCCACCGGCCGGCGAACGGAGGCGGCCGGGCGTTGCTCCGGAGCGAGCGCGGCCCGAACACGCCGGCCCGGGCGCGCGAGAGCGCCCGCTGGCTGATGTCGCTCGCCACGAGATCGACCTTGTCACGCAGGCCCCGCTCGGCCAGGAGCATCGCGATCGTGAACGGCTCCTCGCCGCTCGAGCAGGCCGCCGACCAGATCCGCGGCCGCCCGCCCGCCGCCACGCGGGGCGCGATGAGCTCCGAGACCGCGACCTCGAGCTGCGCGAGCTCGCGGAAGAAATACGTCTCGCCCACGACCAGGGCGTCGATCAGCGCGTCCATCTCGGCCGCGCCCGCCGGGTCGTAGCGGAGGAAGTAGTAGTAATCGAGCAGCGAGTCGAAGCCGGCGTCGAGGGCGCGCACCGCGAGCTTGTCGCCGAGCAGCTCGCGGTCGCCGGCGTCGTAGTGGATGCCGATCTTCTCGGCGATGAGGGCGCTGAAGATCGCGAAGATCTGCGGAGAGATGGGGAGGCGGCTCGTCATGCCCACGGCGTCATGCCCACTGCGAGAGGACGGACGCGGCCACGCGTCGCACCTCCGGATCCGGATCGGCCCGCGAGGTGAGCTCGACCGCCGCGAAGCCCTCCCGCGTGGCCACCGCGGCGAGCGTCGTGGCCGCCGCCTTCCGCGCCGGCGCGTGCGGCAGCCGGAGCGCCTCGAGGAGCGCCGCGTGCGCCGCCGGCAGCCGCATCCGCGCGAGCGCCGCGGTCAGGACGGGCGCGAGCTCGTCGTCCGCCGCCGCGAGCGCGTCGAGGAGGCCCTCGATGCGCCCCGGCACGGGCGTGGACAGCGCGGCGGGGAGCGGTCCCTGGGCCTGCGAGGCGGCGAGCAGCGCGATGAGGCTCCTCGTCGCGTCGACCCCGGGCCGCCCCGCGATGAAGCTGGTCGCCGCCGCGCGCACGCTCTCGTCGGGGTCGCCCGCCGCGCGCACGAGCGCCGGCAGGACCTCGGGCGACGAGAAGCCGGAGATCGCCGAGACCGCGACGAGCCGGGTCGCCACGTCCGGGGACGAGAGCGCGCCGAGCAAGGTCGGCAGCGACGCCTCCCGCCCGGCGATGCCGAGCCCGATCAGCGCCGAGCGCCGCATGTCCGTGTCGCTCGCCCGGGCGGCCTGCTCCAGCGCCGAGAGCGCGAGGTCGCCCTTGATCGCCGACAGCGCCTCGATCGCCGCCACGCGCACCTGGCCGCTCTCGTCCCGGAGCCGCTCGGCGATGAGCCCGGCCGCCGCCTCCCACCCGAGCTTTCCCAGCGACTGGCACGCGTAGTAGCGGACCCACGCGTCGTCGTCGCGGAGCCCCACGAGGAGCGCCTCGACGACGCGCGGCGCCCGCTGCGACTGCCCGAGCGCCCGCATCGCCACCGCCCGGACCCGCTCCGAGGCGTCGGCGGCGAGCACGACGAGCGCCTCGATCGCCTCCGGCTGCGCGAAGGACGCGAGGCCGTGGATCGCCCGCTCGCGCGCCCGCAGATCGGGATCGCGGAGGCCGTCGAGGAAGATCGGCAGCGCCGAGGGGGGCGCGAAGTAGCCGAGGATCCGCAGCGCCGTCCGCCGCGCGGCCGGGGTCCCCTCGCGGGCCGCGGCCAGCGCGAGCGCCTCGACGTCGGGGCCGCCCAGGCACTGGATCGCGGTCGTCGCGGCGTGGACCACGCGGGGGTTCGGGTCGTCGAGGAGCTGGAACAGCGCGCGCGCCGAGCCGGGCTCCGAGATGCGCGCGAGCGCGTCGCACGCCGCCGCGCGGACCTCCGGGTCCGGATCCGCGAGGCACTGCTCCACGTCACCCGCGGCCGCGACGCCCCGGACGAGCGGCAGGAGCAGGAGCCTGCGGGAGCTGTCGCCGTCGCGCAGCGTCGCGAGCACCCGGGAGTCCGCGCTCCGGGAGAGCTGGAAGAGCGCCTCCGCCGCGGCGCTCGCGACGGGGGGATCGGCGTCGAGCAGGCGCGTCAGATCGAGCAGGACGTCCTCGCCCCCGATCGCGCCGAGCACGCTGCAGATGACGGCCTGCTCGGCCGGATCCGCCCCGGCGAGGCTCTGCGAGAGCCGCCGCGCGGCGCCGGGCGCCGGCGCCTCGCCCCGGAGCGCCTCGTCGATCGGCGCGGCCGTCCCGTAGCGCTCGCGGTACCGCTCGCGCAGCTCGGCGAGCGCCACCGCCGCGACCCGCGCGACCGCGTCGCTCGGGCGCCCGAGGAGGCGCATCAGCGGCGCCACGGCGCTCCGGCTGCAGGTGCGGCCGAGCGCCCGGGCCGCCTCGAGCAGGTAACGCGGATCGTCCAGGAGAGCCACGAGCGGGCCGATCGCGCGCGGGTCGCCGCTCCGGCCCAGCACGTCGATCGCCGGAAAGACACGGAAGAAATTTCCGCTGGTGACGGCCTCCACGAGCGCGTCGACCGCCGACCTGCCGCCGACGCGGCCGAGCGCCTCGATCGAGGCGACCGCCACGTTGTCGTCGGCGTGCGACGTGAGCTCCGCGAGCCGGGAGACCGCCTTCGCGCAGCTGCGGCGCCCGAGGACCTGCGCCGCGTCGGCGACGATCGCGGGGCGAGGGTCCCGCGTCAGCGCGAGCACGGCGTCGTCGACGTCGCCGAGCGACGCGACGAGCGCGTCGACCGCGGCGGCGATGCGCGTCTCGCTGTCGCGCCGCGCGGAGAGGCACGCGCAGAGCGGCGCCACCGCCGCGTCGCCGAGCGCGGCGAGCGACGCGACGACAGCACGCCGCACGGTCCAGCTCGGATCCGCGAGCATCTCGACGAGCGTCGGCACCCCCAGCGTCCCGGAGGCGGCGAGCCGATCCACCTGATCGACGCGCCGCCGCTCCGCCTCCGAGACCGCGAGCGCGGGCCGCCGAGAGCTCACGAGGTCTCCGGCGCGGCGTGGGGCTGCCTTCCGTTCGCCCTGAGGTGCGCGATCGCGGCGGCGACGCCCGCGACCGCGTCCACGTGCTCGGCGCTCGCGTGCCGGATCCTGCCGACCTGCTCGAGCACGTGGCCGGCGTCGGCCGCGACCGCGCCGGATTCCCTCGCCTGCCTGGCCGCGGCGGCGACGATCTCCCGGACCGGGTCGCGCAGGCGGGCGAGCGACGCGGCGTGCTGCTCGCTCCTGGCCGAGAGCTCGGCGGCCCCCCTGGCGATGCCCTGGAGCGACGACGCGTGCCGGCTCGCGCCCGACGCGAGCGCCGCGACGGACTCCGCCTGATCGGCCACCGCCCGCGCCGTCTGCTTGGCGATCCGGCGCACGGACTCCCCCTCCTTCGCGAGGGACGCCGTCGCCTTGCTCTGATCCGCCGTGGCGGCGGTCACCGCCGCCGCGAGCCGCGCGACCTGGCGGGCGGACGCCTCCAGCTGCTTCGCGGCCCGCGCCTGCTCGCCGCTCCCGCGCGCCGACTGGACCGACAGCTTCCGGATGTCATCCATGGCGCGCGACACCTCGGTCGCGCCGCCGGCCTGCTCGGCGAGGCCGGCGACCATCCGCTGCGACGCGCCCGAGACCTCCTGCGTGAGCGCCGTGATCCCGGCCAGGGCGCGGGTCTGCTCGACCATGGCGGTGCTGGTCTGATGGGTCAGCGAGCGCATCTGCGCGGCGACCTTCGCGAGCTGCGATGCGCCCGTGGCCTGCTCCTCCATCGCCCGCGACACCCGCTCGGCGCTCGACGTGAGCTGCGCGTTCACCTTCACGGCGTCGCGCAGCGCGCGCGCCTGCTCGGCGGTCGCCTCCTTCGTCTGCCGGGCCATGCGCCGCATCTCGGAGCTCGCCTGCGCGAGCGCCTGGACCGCGTTGGTCTGCTCGGCCGCGGAGCGCGCGACCGTCCTGCCCTCCTCGCTCATGCGCGACGCGGTCTGGGTGAGAGAGCCCACCGCCTGCACCTGATCGGCGTTCGCCCGGTCGATCTCGCGGATCGAGCGGCCGAGCTCCTCGACCCCCTGCAGGATGGACGCGAGCGCCCGCTCGGCGTCGCCCGCGAGCCGGGTCCCCTCGTCGGCCACCTTCACGCCCTCGGTCGAGGCGGCCACCGCCTCGCGGGCGCTCGACTGGAGCGCGCGGACGATCTTGGCGATCTCGGCGCTCGAGACGGCCGCGCGGTCCGCGAGGTTCCTGATCTCCTCGGCGACGACGGCGAAGCCCCGGCCGTGCTCCCCTGCCCGCGCGGCCTCGATGCTCGCGTTGAGCGACAGGAGGTTCGTGCGGTCGGCGATCAGGTTGATCGTCTGGACGATGTCGCCGATCTCCTCGGCCCGCTTGCCCATCTCCTTCATGACCGCCGCGGAGTCGGCCATCGCCTGCCGGATGCTCCCGAGGCCGGCGATGGACCTGCCGACCGTCACGGCGCCCTGGCGCGCGGTCGCGACGCCCTGCTCGGCGGTCGTGCGCGCGGTCTCGACGATGGAGACGATCCGCCGCGTGGAGGCCTCGACCTGCGACGAGGCGGCGGCGTTGCCGGCCGCGAGCCCGCTGATCTGCTCGGCGCTCTGCGAGACCTGCTGCGCGGTCCGCGCGAGCTGCTCGGCGGCGACCGCGTTGGCCTCGATGGTCGCCGCGTTCTTCTCGGCCGTGGCCGCGACCTCCTCGACCGAGCTCGCGATCTCGGTGATCGTGCTCGCGGTCAGCGAGGCGCTCGCGTCGAGCGCCTTGGCGCTCTCCGCCACCCCGCGGATCGACCGCGCCATCTGCTCGGCGGTCGCGGCGGTCTCCTCGACCGCGCTCGCCATCTCGACGGCGTCCCGCGCCACGCGGTCGAGGGAGCCGCTCACGCCCGCGACGGTGCCGGCCATGGTCGAGATCTGCGCCCCGACCGCCCTGGCGTCGGCCGAGAGGCGCGCGACGCCCTTCGACATCTCCTCGATGGTGGCCCCGATCTCCTCGAGCGCCGCGGCGCTGCTCTCGCCGCGGGCCGCCGCCTCGTCGGCGGCCCCGCTCGTCACCGAGACGGAGCCGAGGAGCTCCTCGCTGGAGGACGCGAGCTCCTCGGCGCTGGCGCTCACCGCCTTCACCGAGCGGGCGAGCTCCTCGAGCGCCGCCGCCGTCGTCTCCGCGGAGCCGGCGAGCGCGTCGGCGTCGCCCTTCACGCCGGCGAACGCGGGGGCGAGCGCGCCGAGGCCGCTCGTCATCACCTCGGACCCCTGCGCGACCTCGGCGACGGCGTCGCTGATCCGCTGCCCCGATCGGGCGAGCGCCTGCGCCGCCGCCCCCGCCTCCTCGAGCTCGCCGGCGAGCGCCCCCGCCGCGGCACCCTGCTGCCTGCCGGAGGTGGCGTGCTCGGCGCCGGCGGCGGCGAGCCGCGCGGCCGCCTGCTCGGCGCCGGCCACGGCCGTGGCCGCCTGACGGAGCGAGTGCTCGGTCTGCTCCGCCCGCGCGAGCGCTCCGTCGATGTCCGCGATTGCATCAACTGCCATGATCCTGCTCCTCACCGATGATCCTGCCGACGTCGACGAGCATGACGAGCCGCTTCCCGAGCTTCGCGACCGCCCTCACGAACCCGGCGCTCTCCTCCGCCATGACCTCGGGGGGCATCCGCAGCTCGTCGGCGCCGATGTGGACGACCTCCCGCGCGCTGTCCACCAGGAGGCCCACGGTGCGGCCGCCGCTCTGGACGACGATGACCCGCGAGTCCAGCGTGGGCTCCACGGTCGGGAGCCCGAAGCGGGCGCGCAGATCCACGACCGGCACGACGCGGCCCCGGATCTGGATGAGGCCGCCGACGTACGACCGCGTCCCCGGCACCCGGGTCGCCCCGGTGAACGACTCCATGTGGAGCACGTCCGCCGCGGAGATCGCGTACTCGGTGTCCGCCACCTTCAGGACCACGTGCAGATCGTTCATGAGGCCACCCGGACGAGGCCGGCGCGGCCGCCATGGCCGGAGGAGAGCCTGCCGCTGAGGTTCACGAGATCGAGGACGAGCGTGGGGCGCCCGTCGCCGAGATCGGTCGAGCCGCACACGCCCGGCACCTTGACGAGCGGGTCCTCGAGCGGCCGCACGACCACCTCTTGCTGGCCGAGCACGCGGGTCACGCCGAACGCGAAGGGCGCGCCGCTGCGCCGCACGACGAGCGCCCTGCTCGCGGACGAGGCCCCGAGCTCGAAGAGCGCGGCGAGGTCGACGAGCGGCACGACCTCGCCGCGGCGCTCGATCAGCTCGGTCCCGCCCCGGGCGCGGCCCGCGGCGGGCCCCCGGTCCCGGCCCGCGGCGGGCAGCTCCGCCCCGCCCCGGGTCGCGCCCGCGACCGGGCCGCGGAAGATGCGGGCCGCGTCGATCTCCAGGACCTCCTCCACGCCGGCGACGGGCGTCACGAACGGCTGGCCTGCGCACAGGAAAGAGAAGGCGTCCACGATGGTCAACGTGAGCGGGATCCGCAGGGTGAAGGAGGTGCCGGCGCCGCGCGCCGTGCTCACGGAGAGCTCGCCGCCGAGCTGCTCCACGGCGATGCGCCGCACGATGTCCATCCCGAGGCCGCGGCCGCTCGTCTTCGTCGCCTGGTCGAGCGTCGACAGCCCGGGCAAGGTGATGAGATCGAGCAGGGCCGCGTCGCCGTCGGGCGCGGGGCGGCCGGCCCGCGCCGCCACCCGCGCGCGGTCGATGCCGCGCCCGTCGTCGGCGACGCTGAGCTCGAGCTGGTTGTTGGAGCGCTCGAAGCAGGAGACCCGGACGACGCCCTCCTCGGGCTTGCCCAGCCGCCGCCGCTCGGCGGGCGGCTCGATCGCGTGATCGACCGCGTTGCGGAGCAGGTGCACGATCGCCGGGAAGATGCGCTCCGCGACCGCCTTGTCGAGCTCCGCCTTGCCCGCGTCGATCTCGATCCGGACCTGCTTGCCCGTCGCGCGGCCGAGGCCGCGGACCACGAGCGGCACGCGCTCGAGGAGCTCCGTCACCGAGATCATGCGCGCGCGCATGATGGCGCCGCGCAGGTCGCGCAGCTGGCGGTCGTGCTCGCGCAGGATCTCGGAGAGGTCGCGGGTGTCCACCCCGCGGGCGCGCAGCTCCGCGGCCGCCCGGGCGAGCCGGAACCGCGTGACGACGAGCGCCGACAGCTTGTCGAGCGCGTCGTCGAGGCGCGCCACCTCGACGCGGACGACGCCGCGGAGCTGGGGCTCCCGGTCCGCCGGATCGTCCGGATTGTCCGCCGTGAGGGCAGCGACGGCCAGCGGGACGGGGGGCTCCACCGTGAGCGCGCGGACGCCATCGGCGCCCGCCGCCCGCGCGAGCTCCTCGTCGGTCGCGCTCGTGAGGACGAGGAGCGCGAAGGTGATGCCGCCCGGGGCCCTGTCGCTGGCCGGGACCGAGAGCGGGACGACCTTGACGATCTCGGCGAGCTTGCCGACGCGCTCGCGGACGGTCGTGATGTTCATCCCCTCGGCCGTGCGCGCCGGCGACGGGATGAAATCGACCCGCAGCGCGCGCCGCCCGCCGGCCACGCCCTGCGCGAGCTGCACCCGCTCGCCGGGCCCGAGCTTCGCGAGGATCTCGGGATCGGCGCCGATCGTCGGCCCGGGGGGCGACGGCGAGGCGGCGAGATCGAGCGCGGAGAGCGCGTCGAGGAGCGCGGGCGCCGCGGGCGGCACCGGCTGCTTGCCGGCGAGGGCGCGGGTCCGCTCCTCGATGGCCCTGAGCCCGCGGAGCAGCACCTCGATCGACGACGTGGAGAGGCTCCCGGCCGCCCTGTCCGCCGCCCGGAGCACGGTCTCCATCGCGTGGGCGATGTCCACGATCGGCTCCACGCCGACCATGGCGGAGAGGCCCTTGATGGTGTGAAGAGACCGGAAGAGCTCGCGGATCGCCCTGGGGTTCGACTCCCCGGAGCGGAGGGCCGCCTCGACGGCGAGGAGGTTCGCGGTGGACGCGGAGAGGTGCTCTTCTACCTCGACGAGGTAGCCGGCCACGAACTCGTTGACGTCGAGCGCGTCGCTCATCCGGTGCTCGCGACGCCCTCCCCCAGGAGCGCTCGCACGCTGGCCAGGATGGCGTCGGGAGTGAAGGGCTTCGTCATGAACTCCGAGGCCCCCGCGCCGAGCGCGCGGACCCGGGACTCCTCATCACCCCGGGTGGTCACCACCAGAATCGGCAGGCTCCGCAGCTTGTCCTGGCCCCGGATGAACTCGATGACCTCGAGTCCCCCGATATCGGGCATGTTCAGGTCGAGCACCACGAGATCGAACGGCCTCAGCGAGAGCGTCTCAATCGCCTCGAGCCCGCTCGCCGCGTGCGCGAACCTGTACGGCTCGGCCCGCAGGCAGGCCACGACCATCTCACGCATCACCCGGCTGTCATCGACGACGAGGATCTCTGCCACAGCGGTACTCGGTCGAGGGAATAGCTGGCATGCACGCTGGGTGTCAATTGCCCACCGGAGCACACCCGAGCGAATCAGGGAATTCCTGTCGGATCGGCCCCGAGCGCCGCGATCGAGGCGCGGCGGAGACGCGCTCGTCGGGCGGCGCGTCCGGCCGGCGCCGGGGGTGAAAGGGCGCGTTCTGCTACGTGCCGCGCGGCGCGCGGCGGACGCGAAACGTAGCAGAACGCGACAGCACGCATTTCAGCGCATCGGGCTTGCGTCGCCGCAGGCGCTCGATCAGATGAGATTGGGCGGCCACGACTCTTGGAAAGCCAATGCCTGATCCGCGCCCCGGTTCAATCCGGAGAGCGGCTCCTCAGCGGGAGGAGGTGGAGTCTCACGGCCCCTGCTGCTCCTGGAGAACGATGAATCGGCCGACAACGATGGATTCCGTGCTCGCCGACGCGACGCGCGAAGCGAACGCCACGCCGCGGCGCCACGCGGCTCCGGCCGCGCGAGGCGCCCGGGGCGGGGGCACGGAGCCGCCTCCGAGCGAGCGCGCGCCGCGCGCGGTCGTGTGGATCCTCGACGACTCGCCGCTGGAGGCCGAGATGGCGGCGTGCTCGCTCGCGGCCGGGTACGAGGTCCAGGTCTTCACGGACGCCGCGGTGATGCTGGAGCGCGTGACGGGGAGCGATCTCCCGGACGTCCTCGTGCTCGACCAGGTGATGCCGGGCATGTCGGGCACCGAGATCTGCGGCCTGCTCCGGTCGCGCCCCGCCACGGTCGGGCTCCCGATCCTCATCTTGACCGTGGCCGGGCACGAGCAGGACCTCGTCGAGGGGCTCACCGCGGGCGCCGACGACTACGTGATCAAGCCCTGCCCCGCGGCCGCTCTGTCGGCGCGCGTCGGTGCGCTCCTGCGCTCGAAGCGGCTCCGCGAGCGGGCCGAGCGCGCCGAACGGATCGCGGCGGTGGAGCGCGATCTGCTGCGCGCGCTCATCGAGCAGAGCGGCGACGGCATCATGGCGACGGACGAGCGCGGGGCGCTGCGCATCTGCAACGTGGAGGCCCAGCGGCAGCACGGCGTGTACGCGCGCGACGCGAGCGCCGCGATCGAGGCGCTCCGGGCGAACGGGCTGCTCGCGCTGGACGGCCGGCCGCTGCGGCCCGACGAGGATCCTCTCTACCGCGCGATCCGGGGCGAGAAGGTCGAGAACGCGCGCTGGCTCGTGACGCGCCCGGACGGCTCGATCCGCGCGCTCGCCGGGACCGCGTCGCCGCTGCGGCACGCCGACGGATCGCCCGCCGGCGCCGTGCTGATCACGCGCGACGAGACCGACGCGCTCGAGGCGGAGCAAGCGCTCCGGGACAGCGAGGAGCGCTATCGCGTGATCATCAGCGCGCTCGAGGAGGGCGTCACGCTCCAGGACGAGCGCGGGGTCATCCGCACCGCGAACGCGAGCGCCGAGCGGATCCTCGGGCGGCCTCTGGCGCAGCTCGTGGGGTCGACGCTGCTGGATCCGTCGAGCAAGATCGTGCGCGAGGACGGCTCGCTGTTCCCGTTCGAGATGTACCCCGCGCAGGTCGCGCTCCGGACCGGCGCGCCCCAGTCGGCCGTCCTGCTCGGCATGGAGCGGGAGGACGGCTCGGTCCTGTGGCTGTCGGTGAACGCGCAGCCGCTCCGCAGCTCGGACGGCGCGGTGGTGGGCGTCGTCTCCTCGTTCTTCGACATCACCGCGCGCAGGCGCGCCGAGGAGGAGCGGCAAGGCCTGCTCGCCGCGGCGCAGACGGCGAGGCAGGAGGCCGAGGCCGCGAGCCACCTGAAGGACGAGTTCCTGGCGACGATGAGCCACGAGCTTCGCACGCCGCTCACGGCGGTCCTCGGCTGGATCCGGATGCTGCGTACCGGCAAGCTCGCCGAGGATCGTCGCGAGAAGGCGCTGGAGACGGTGGAGCGCAACGCGCTGGCGCAGGCGCAGCTGATCGACGATCTGCTCGACATCTCGCGCATCATGGCCGGCAAGCTCCGGCTGGAGGTCCAGCCGATGGATCTCGTGGCGGTGATCGACGCCGCGCTCGAGGTGGTGCGCCCGGCCGCCGACGCCAAGGGGGTGCGGCTGGAGCCGCTCCTCGATCCCGGGGTGGGCCCTGTCGCGGGGGACGCGGGCCGGCTGCAGCAGGTCATCTGGAACCTCCTCAGCAACGCGGTGAAGTTCACGTCGCGGGGCGGGGTCGTGCGCATCCGGCTCGAGCGCTCCGAGGCGTCGGCCGAGATCGTCGTGTCCGACACCGGTCAGGGCATCGACGCTGCGTTCCTGCCCTTCGTGTTCGAGCAGTTCCGGCAGGCCGAGAGCGGCACCACCCGCAAGCACGGGGGGCTGGGCCTCGGGCTCACGATCGTGAAGAGCCTCGTGGAGATGCACGGCGGCACGGTCCAGGCGCTGAGCGACGGGGAGGTGCGGGGCGCGACGTTCATCGTCCGGCTGCCGCTCGCGGTGGTGCCGAGCCACGCCCGGGATCGCCGGATGATGTCGCTGCCGGGCACCCCCGGCGGGAGCGATCGTCCTCCGGAGATCGAGGGGCTGAACGTGCTCATCGTGGACGATGAGGACGACACGCGCGAGCTCCTCGTCACGATGCTGGAGCAGTGCGGCGCGCAGGTGACGGCCGTGGCGTCGACCGCCGAGGCGCTGCTCGCGCTCAAGGCGCTGCGGCCCGACGTGCTCGTGTCCGACATCGCCATGCCCGGCGAGGACGGCTACGCGCTGATCCGCAAGATCCGCGCGTTCCCGGCGAGCAGCGGGGGGCGGACCCCGGCGATCGCGCTCACCGCCTATGCGCGCACGGAGGACCGCATGCGCGCCCTGCGGGCCGGGTTCAACACCCATGTCCCCAAGCCCATCGAGACGGCCGAGCTGCTCGCGGTGCTCGCGAACATCGCCGGATCGAGGGGGGAATCTTGATAGGCCCCTCGAACCCACGCCGGGCTTCACCCATCATGCCGAGCGGATCTCCCGCCCCGGTCGGCCTTCCAGGCGCTGGCGGCTCAGTCTCTCCGGCAGCTCCGCTCGATGGTGTCCATCAGCTTCAGGACATCGAACGGCTTGCTGATCACCGCGTCCGCGTCGATCCCGGCGCGGTCCGTCCCGCCGCGCGCGGTCATCACCACGATGGGCATCGAGGCGAGCATCGGGTCGCTCTTCTGCTCGGCCCGGAACTGGAACCCGTCCATGACTGGCATCATCAGGTCGAGCAGGACCAGCGAGATCGACGACGGATCGTCCCGCAGATACTCCAGGGCCTCACGCCCGTTCGCGACCGACGCGACCCCATAGCCCTCGTCTTCCAGGAGCTCGCTCAATGTCCGGCGGATCGCGGCGTCGTCATCGACGATCAAGATACGCTTGCTGGGGCGGCTCATCGTCATGCGCAGTCGCTCTCTTCCCGAAGCAGCAGGGTCCAGCGGCGCTGCGCCCGCGGGCGGGCCGCGAAGCCCGCTCGCGAAGGTCGCCTCAGCCGATCCCCGAGCCCGGCCGGCTTCGCGGGCCCGAGGCGCCAGGGCCGGCCAGCGGCAAGGTGACCTTGAAGGTCGAGCCCTCGCCCGGGACCGAGCTCACCTCGATCGAGCCGTCCAGCGCTTCGACCAGCTGCTTCGTGATGTAAAGACCCATTCCCAGACCGCCATAGTGCCGCGCCGACACGGCCCGCTCGAACCGCCCGAAGATCCGCCCGACGTGCTCGGGCGCGATCCCGATACCGTGATCCGCGATCGTGAACGTGGCCATCGAATCCGTCGAGGTGACGGCGATCTCGAGCGGTTTGCCCTGACCATACTTGAGCGCGTTCGAGACGAGGTTGTCGACGACCTGCTCGAGCCGCAGCCGATCCCAGTTGCCGGCGGCGTCGTCGTCCGCGCTCACCGTGACCCGGGAGCCCGACTCCGCGATCTCACCGCCCTCGTGGAAGCGGGACACCACCTGCCGGACGATCTCGGACAGCCGGACGGGCTCCAGCTCGAGGGCGATGCGCCCCGCGGAGATGCGGGAGATGTCGAGCAGGTTGTCGACGAGCCGCCTCAGCCGCTCGCCCTGACGGCGAACGAGCCCGAGCCGGTCCGTGAGCCACGCGAGGCGCTCCTTGTCGGGGCACAGCTCCGGCGCCCGGCGCGTCAGGATCTGGATCTGCAGCGAGAGCGGGGTGAGCGGCGTCTTCAGCTCGTGAGAGGCGATCGAGAGGAACTCGTCGCGCAGGGCGATCGCGCTCTGGGCGTCCTTGTACAGACGCGCGTTGTCCACGGCCAGCGCGCAGCGGCGCGCGAGCTCCTCCGCGGCCGAGAGGTCGTCCCGGGTGTACCGGCGCCCGGATTGCGCGGCGATGAACGTCAGCGTCCCGAAGAGCCGACCCCGCCGCGCCAGCGGGACGCACATGGACGAGCGCCCCCCCATGGCCTGGATCACCCGGAAGTGCTCCTCGTTGTGCGCGATGGCGCGCATGTCCTCGTCCGTGAAATGCTCGATGAGCAACGACTTCCGCTCCACGAACACCCGGGTCGGCGGGTGCTCGCGGCTGCCGTCGAGCCTGGGTGTGAAGCGCTTCGCCTCCTCGGCCAGGGCGGACTGCGCGGGATCCGCGCAGGCCACACCCACCCGCCGGAAGGCGCCCTCCTCCTCGTCGAGCAGGTCGACGAGGCAGAAGTCGGCGAGCACGGGCACCGCGAGCTGCGCGACCCGGGCGAGCGTCGTCGGATAGTCCAGCGAATCGGCGAGCACCACGCTCGCCGCGTCCAGGAAGCGCGGCAGCTCCAGCGCGCGCTCCCGCTCCGCGGCCTCGGCCGCCCTCCGCCGCATCCGCGCCATCTCGATCTGCGTCCGGACGCGGGCGAGGAGCTCGCGCGCCGAGAACGGCTTCACCAGGTAATCGTCCGCCCCCATGTCGAGCCCCTCGACGACGGCCTCGTCGCCCGCGCGCGCGGACACGAGCACCACGGGGACCATGCTCGTCCTCGGGTCGGCCCGGAGCTCCCGGACGAGGGCCACGCCGTCGAGCCCTGGCATCATCACGTCGCTCACCACGAGGTCCGGCGGGCGCGCCAGCGCGGCCGCGAGGGCCGCCCGCCCGTCGGAGGCCACCTCCACGCTCCACCGGGGCGCGAGGAGGTGGACGAGGTACTCGCGCATGTCCGCGTTGTCGTCGGCGACGAGGATCCGGCCCTCGCCCTCCCGCGGGCCCGGCCCCGGCGCGGCCACGGCGCGCGCGTGCGCGTCGAGCCCCGCGGGCGCCGCGCCGTCGCAGCCGCGCGGAGACCACTGCGACGCCTCGATCACGTGGAGGTTCGTGCTCGCCGGCGAGGGCGCGGGCCCCGCCGCCGCGGCGACGCGCTCGGGCGGCAGGTGCGCGCGGCCCCTCGGGATCGACACGGTGAACGCGCTCCCCCGCCCCGGCTCGCTCGAGGCGCGCAGGGAGCCGCCGTGCACCTGGACGAGCTCCTGCACGAGGGCGAGCCCGAGCCCGGTGCCCTCGATGCTCCGGCAGCGCGCGCCGTGCACACGGTGGAACCGCTCGAAGATGCGCGGGAGCTCGTCCGCCGGGATCCCGGTGCCGGTGTCGCGCACGCACAGCTCGACGTGGGCCAGCTGGGGCAGGAGCGAGACCGCGATCTCCCCTTCGAACGTGAACTTGAAGGCGTTCGACACGAGGTTCGACACGATCTTCTCCCACTGCGCCCTGTCGACGTAGACGGGCTCCGGCAGCGGCGGGCAGTCCACGACGAGCGACAGGCCCGCGCCCTCGACGAGCGAGCGGAAGGAGCTCGCGAGCTCCTCGGTGAGCCGCGCGAGGTCGGTGGGCTCGAACGACCTCTGGAGGCGCCCCGCCTCGATGCGGGAGAAGTCGAGCAGCGTGTTGACGAGCCGGAGGAGCCGGAGGGTGCTCCGGTGCACGGCGGCGAGGGCCTCGCCCGAGAGCGACCCCGCCGGGCGGGACAGGGCGTCCTCGACGCGCCCGAGGATGAGGGTGAGCGGGGTGCGGAACTCGTGGCTCACGTTGGCCACGAACTCCGTCTTGAGGCGATCGAGCGTCGCGAGCTCGTCCCTGTGCCGCGCCACCTCCCGCTCGAGCCGCCGCTGCTCGGTGACGTCGCGCCCCTCGGCGATCATGAAGACGACGTTGCCTTGACGGTCCTTGACGGGCTTCAGGTTGAAGTCGATGGTGATGATCTCCTCTCCCTCGCTGCCCCCGAGGATCTCGACGTCGTACCGGACGAACTCGCCGCGCGCCGCGCGCCGCACCGCGTCCTTCAGCCGCTGCTGGGCCTCGGGCGCGCCTTGCCACCAGCGGCAGTCCCAGAACGGCACTCCGTGCACTTCCCTCCGCTCCACGCCGGCGCCGCGGACCGAGGCATAGTTCGACTCCCAGTTCGTGCCGTCGGCGTCGAGCAGGCCCCAGAACTGGAAGGCGCAGTTCATCGCGACCCGCGCCGCGAGGAGCCGCATCAGCCCGGACTCGCGCCCTGAGCTCGCGCGCGTGAGCTCCTGCTTCAGGAGCTCGGTGTCCTGGAGGAGACGTTCCTCGGAGTCGTCCACGGGTCTCACGATCGTGAGGTCTTCCAGGCGTTCGATGAAGTCGCGCCCTTCCGCTCGTTCCTCGCTGCACCGCTGTTTCATCCCGTCGCTCATCACGCCTGCGGTCTCTCCGTACGCAGGGAACAACCCATCCTGAAACGCATAGTGGAGATGGAGAACCGCGCAAGGTCTGATCGGCTTGCTCCGGGCGGGCGAGCCTGTGTGGAGTTGGCCTGCGCCGAGGGGCGCGGGCGGACGGGGCTTCGGGGCGCGCGGGCGGGCCGGCGGCCTGGCGGGCGGCCTGGCGGAGGCGCGTAGTCCCTCGCCGCTCACGGGCGAGCGGGCTCAGTCAAGATGCGTCGGAGAGTCTTCAGGGTCGGCGCAGGGGTAGGCGCTGACCACGAGGCTCACGCCGTGCTGTCCTACCGCGCGCAGCACGCCCGGATCGAGCCGGATGGATCTCGCGCTCATGGCCTCGATGAACAGCGCGAAGTCGACCTCGGCCGTCGCCCCGGATTGCACCAAGGCAGCGATCCGTGGCGCGAGCGAGAGAAACACACGCATCGCCTCTTCGACCGCGATCAACGCATCTTCGTTGTCCGACAACAGAAGGTTGAACCCGGATGTGGCGCTGATTTTGCTGCCAACTCGCCTCTCGCCCACGCGCCAGACTGCCTCGATCGCCGTCTCTGGAATCCACGTCAGACACTGCTCCACATCGAGGTGTTCACCATCAACCCTGAGCACGACCATGGTCAACTTGGCACCTGAGCTTCGGGCGGGCATCCGCAGGAGGCAGGATTGAGCAGGCAGATCGGCGCGGGCGGGAACGGGATCAGCCAGTCGAAGAGGTCGCCGCGGCCGCCAAGACTGTCGCCGCCGTCGCGGTCACGCTTGCCGCGGGACCTCTTCCTGTCCGGACCAGGCTCGCCGAGCTCTTTCCAGTGCTTGTAGAGGTCATCCGCCTCCTCCTTGCTGAGATCCGGGAAACCACGGCCCTTACTATCCCTGTGGTCCCATTTCCAGAACTTGTTGGCCGGCGCGAGAGGGGCGCTGAGCTTCATCTGGGCCTCCGGCGTGGCGGGCGGCCCGGCGTCCGGCCGATCCGGCGGATTTCCTCCGCGGTGAGCCGTCTTGCGACGCTGCCGTGACTTCAAGGGGTCCGGTCGGCTCACGAGGCGGCATGAGGCGTTCGGTCATTTCCAGCGGAGCCCTACGATCATGGTGATGCGCGCCCGAGCCCTTGCCCCCCCTCGACGACTCGGCGTGGTCGCCTATGCGAGCGACGAGGCGCTCGTGGAGGGTCTCCGCGCGAGGCATCCTGCCGCGCTCTCCGTCTTCCACGAGCGCTTCTCCGGGCACGTGCTCCGCGTCCTCGGCCGGCTGCTCGGCGGCAGGCGCGACCTCTCCGACGCTCATCACGACGCCTTCGTCCGCGCGCTGTCCTCCCTCGACACCCTGCGCGATCCGGCCGCGCTGAAGGCGTGGATCACGTCGGTCGCCGTGTTCACGGCGCGGACCTGCATCCAGCGGCGCGCACGCCGGAAATGGCTCCTCTTCTTCGCCCCCGACGAGCTCCCACCCCTCGTGGAGCGCCCGTATGAAGGCGAAGCGCACGAGGCGCTGCGCGCGACCTATCGAGCGCTGGAGCGGCTCCCGGCCGACGAGCGCATCGCGTTCGCATTGCGGCGCATCGAGGGGATGGACCTCCAGGAGGTCGCCGACGCGTGCGGCGTCTCGCTCGCGACCATCAAGCGAAGGCTGGCCCGCGCGGAGGTCCACTTCCTCGAGGCGGCGCGAGACCAACCCGCCCTCGAAGAGTGGCTGAAATGAGGCCCGTCATGCGCGATCGTCCCTCGCTCGATCGTCTTCGTGAGCTCCGCCGCGCCCAGGACGAGGAGCTCGCGGCGCAGGATCTCGATGGCGCGCGCGAACGATTCCTGGAGAGCGCTGCCGGCGGATCCACCCGCCCCGGGGCCGCCCGCCTCGGACCCTCGCGCCCTCGGTGGATCGCGCCCGCGGCCTTCGTGGCCCTGGCAGGGGCCTGTGCGGTGCTGCTCCTCGTCCTGCTCCCCTCGTCGAGGTCGCTCTCGTTCGCGGTCGGATCGGCGCAAGGGCACGTCGGGACGTGGATCGCCGCCACCGCGGAGGCTCCTCTGCCGGTCCGCTTTTCGGACGGCACGTCGCTCGCGCTCGACGCGAACGCCCGGGCGCGCGTGGTGGCCGCCGACGCTCGTGGGGCGCGGGTGCTGCTGGAAGGCGGCCGGCTCACGGCGACGGTGACCCACACCGCGACGAGCGCCTGGAATTTCAACGTCGGTCCGTTCGACGTGCTGGTGACCGGCACGCGCTTCGAGCTGAGCTGGTCCCCGGTGAACGAGGAGCTCAAGCTTGTGCTGCGGGAAGGATCGGTGTCCGTGTCGGGGCCGCTCGTGGGGGGGCGGCGCACCGTCGTTGCGGGAGAGACGCTCGCGGTCTTCTGCAAAGAGCAGCGCTTCGAGCTCACGCGCGGGGAACCGCGCGCCGACGCCCCGCCTCCGCCGTCTTCCGCGCCCATCGCTCCGGCGGCCTCCGGGCCGGCCCAGGCGGCGACCGGCGACAGCGCGAGGGTCGCGAAGGCCGCGGACGCCTCCCCGCGCCGGCCGAGCTGGCGCGACCTCGTCGCCGCCGACAAGTACAAAGAGGCCATGACGGCCGCCGAGGCCGAGGGCTTCGACGGGCTCGTCGCCCGCGCGAGCGCGGCGGATCTGCTGATGCTCGCCGACGCCGCGCGCTTCTCCGGGAAGCCGGCGCGCGCCGCGGCAGCGCTCACCGCGACGCGGAGCCGATTCGCGGGCTCGGACGAGGCGGCGAAGGCCGCCTTCCATCTCGGCCGGATGGCGTTCGACCAGCGGCGATCGTACGCCGAGGCCGAGCGCTGGTTCGGCGTGTACCTCGGAGAGCAACCGGACGGATCCTTTGCGCAGGAAGCGCTCGGGAGGGTCATCGAATGCCGGGAGTTGATGGGCTCGGCCAGCGGGGCCCGCGAGGCTGCGCGCCGCTACCTGGCGCGCTATCCGGCGGGGCCCCACGCCGCGCACGCCAAGGGTCTTCTCGAGGAGGAGTGAGTGCGACCTCGAAGGCCGGCTCGCGCGGCGCACGGCGGTGCCTGGGCGCTCGGGCTCTGTCTCCTCATCGCATCCGAGGCGCGCGCCGTACCACCGGAGCCTTCACGCCCGAAGGTCGTCCTGATCGCCGATCGCCGGACGGACCCCATCATGGCCCGCGTCTACGCCGAGCTCGCCACGCTCGGATTCACGGTGGTGGTCGTGCGGGGCGGCGCCGATCCGCCCTCACAGGGGCCCATCGAGGCGAGCGCGGGAGAGGACGGAGCGGCGGCGGTGATCCGCGCGACGGAGGTGCCGGGTGGCGTCGATCTCTCGATCGCCGATGGTGCGACGGGCCAGTCGGTCCAGCGCACCGTGATGGCCGACGATCCCGCCACGGTCGCGATTCGCGCGGTGGAGCTCCTGCGCGCGAGCCTCCTGGAGGCGCGCTCGCCGCAGCCGTCGCGGGGCGAGGTCGACGCCGATCCGGAGGCCCGCACCGCCGTCGACGCGCAGCGACCGCCGCCGGCCAAGCCTGCGCCCGTCGCCGCCGCGCGCCCGCGAGCCGGCGGCACCTCCCACGCGCCCCCTTCTCCGCCATCCAGGCCAGGCGCGACCCGAAGAGCACCGACGACGTTCGGCGTCGGGGCGGCGCCCGCGCTGCTGTGGAGCGCGGGCGGCCTGGGCGCCTCCCCGATGCTGGACGTGTCGGGATACGCGATGATCGGGCCTCGACTGGGGCTCTCCACCTTCGTCCAGATCCCGCTCGCCAGCGTGCGCCGCGAGGGCAAGGAGGGCGCGCGGCGCGCGCGGGTGGCGCTTGCCGCCCTGGGGGTGCGCGTCCCGGTCGGCCCCACCGACGCAATGTGGCTGCCTTCGGTCGGCGCGGGGCTCGCCGCCGCCTGGCTGCACGTCGAGGGCGAAGGCCGCTCGCCCGAGTACGTCGGCACGTCGAAGGACGCGTTCGCGCTCGCGCCCTACCTGCGCGCGGGGCTCTCGTTCGCGCCGATTCCGCGCCTGCGAATCAGCGAGCACTTGCTCGCCGGGATCGCGGCGCCGCGCATCGTGATCGACGCCGCAGGTCGTGCGACCGAAACGTGGGGTCGCCCGTTCTTGGGCGCGTCTCTCGGGGTGGAGGTCGTGCTGCCATGAGCCGAAAAGGACAGCTGCCGTGACCTCAGCGCAGGACATCTTGACGCCGGGCGCTCCGGCGCTCGGCGTGGAGGACCCAATGAAGATCATGGTGACGAAGCTCTGGACTCTTGGCTTGTCGATGGCCTTCGCGTCCGCACAGGCGGCGTGCGTCGACAGCCATGTCGATCCGATCGTGGAAGTTCACCTGGCGACCTCCGTCGAGGGGGCTACCGAAGGGCCGTGGGCTGCCTGCGTTGCTCCCGGGGGCGAGGACTTCCTCCCCACCCATTGCCCGGATCCCGGACCGGGCGGCGCAGAGCGCGCATGCATGGTGTCGAGCGTGACCGAGAGACAGGACGATGGATCGACGTGGTGCGATGTGGCGGCGCTCTGCATCTACGAGTGCGAAACGGCGGAGGACTGCCCGCAGCCGCAGAGCGGAACCGCCAGCCCCGCGTGCAACTCGATCTGCTCGTTGCCCTGCGACGAGAACGCCACGTGCCCGAATGGAATGACGTGCTGGCACCAATACCACGGGTCCGGTCTCACGGACGAGCAGGGCGTCTGCATGTGGAAGTACGAATGTGACTGAAGGTCGAGGTCGACGAACCTGGCGAATCCGTCTCGGTCCGCCCGCGGACCCGCGCTCGCCCCGCCCGGCCGCGTCGTCGTGTCGCGCCCTGCAAGGGCAGCCTGGTGCGCTCGTGCAGCGCGCCCGGCTGCCGTTGCGGTCGAGGCCGGGCGTCGGCGCTCCGCGACGGCGCGCCGCGCGATGGGGCGGACGCCGCGCTGCGGCGGGCGGTCGTGCGCGGCTTGGTCCACGGCCGACGTGTCGGCGAGCGCGCGGGGGGCCGACTCGCCCCAGGATCTGCCGCAAACCCGCAAGAACGGCTCCCGGGGAGGGGCCAGTTCTGCTAAGAGCTGCCTGTCGCGCCGGAGCGCTGATCTCGCTCCGGCGCAAGCAGCGGTTTCACTCAGGCCTGCCGGCGAACGCGCCGCGCTGCTGCGCTGCGGCAGCGCGCATCTTCGGTGACGGGTCCCTTCACCTTCGAGTATTCACATGACTTTTCATCGCGAGACTGCACGCTTTGCTTCGGGTTGGATCTCCTGTGTTGCCCTCGTCGGGGCGATGTCCGTCGCGGCGGGCTGCGACGGCTCGGGCGACGGAGGGGACGGCGGCGCCGGCGGCGCTGGCGGCTCCGAGAGCGTGAGCTCGGGCACCCCCGTCGCGGGCAGCGGCGGCGGCGCCAGCAGCGCCAGCGGCAGCGGCAGCGCCAGCACCGGCACCGGCAGCGCCAGCACCGGCACCGGCAGCGCCAGCAGCAGCAGCGCCAGCGCCAGCGGCAGCGCCAGCAGCGCCAGCAGCGGCTCGGGGGGCGCAGCCAGCACGTCGAGCAGCGGCACCGGGACGCCGACCGGCGCGTGCCCGCCGAGCGCGACGTTCTGCTCCGGGTTCGAGGATGCGGGGCTCCCCGAGGGCGCCACGTACCGCCCCTCGTACCAGGCGGATCAGGCGGCGACCAACATGGTGATCGACACAGCCACCTTCCGTGCCGGCGCGAGCTCGCTGCACGTGAAGCCGGGCGTCAGCGGATACGACTGGAGGATGCTCTCCGTCGATACGCCCGGGCCGACGTTCTGGGTCCGGCTCTACGTGCGCAGCAGCGTGGATATCGGCCAGTCCGGTCACAACGCCTACTTCCAGGCGATGACCGGCGACGGCGATCCCAACGCGGGCGACAACGTGGAGATCGCCGAGCAGTTCTGCCAGATCCTCTTGAACCTGCACGACGAGCTCGTCCTCTCCGAGGGGGCCACCGCGATGTGCGGGAGCGGCACGAAGCTCCCCAAGGACACCTGGCATTGCATGGAGGCCTACTTCGACGGCCCCCAGGGCAACGTGCAAGTCTACGCCAACGGCGACAAGATCATCGACAAGGCCGGCTGGAAGAAGCACGATTTCAAGACGTTCAGCTTCGGCTACCTCGGCTTCCACGGCCCCTCGCGCTCGATGTGGTACGACGATGTGGCGGTCGCGTCGGAGCGGATCGGCTGCGCCCCCTGACCCCACACGCATAGCCTCGTGCAGCCCCTCGCGGCGGAGCAGCTCGCCGAGCTGCGTGGCGGATCACGCCTTGCAGAGGGGAGGCGCATGCTTTGGATCGGACGCGCCTTGTCGCGCGCAAGACGCAAAGGGCCGCGCGCAAGGCGCAAAGGATGCGTGTCCCCGGCGCGCAGCGCCGCAGAGATTGCGGTTTTCCTGCTGCTCGTGGCCCTGCTCGCCGGTTGCGGCGAGGAAGTCGCGCCGCCGGACCTCCGGCAGCCGGCGGGCTGGGACGACGCGTTGCGCCTGCCGGACGCCGAGGACCACGACCCCGCGCCCGATGTTGTCGAGGTGCACCTCGAGGCGAAGGCGGTCGAGCTCGAGGTGATTCCGGGGCTCACGACCGAGGTCTGGACCTACAACGGGATGCTCCCCGGTCCGACCCTCCGCGCGAAGAAGGGCGACCGCGTGGTGGTGAAGGTCCAGAACCACCTGCCCGAGGCGACGACCGTCCACTGGCATGGCCTGCGCGTGCCGGCGACGATGGATGGGACGGAGCACATGCAGAAGCCCATCGAGCCGGGTGAAGGCTTCGAGTACTCCTTCGAGGTGCACGACGCGGGCACCTTCTGGTACCACCCGCACATTCGCTCGAGCGCCCAGGTCGGCGCAGGCCTCTACGGCGCGTTCATTGTCGAGGAGACCGCGGAGGAGGCGCCGTTCGGCGACGATCTGCTGCTCGTGATGAGCGACATCAGCATCGAGAAAGACGGCTCGCTCGCCCCTGCCGACGAGAGCGGATGGTTCGGCGATTACTTCGGGCGCGAGGGCTCGACCGTGCTGGTCAACGGGAAGATCCTGCCGACGGTCGCGGCGCGGGCGGGTGTGCCGCAGCGCTGGCGCGTCGTGAACGCGGCGCGCGCCCACTACCTCCGCTTCGCCGTGCCCGGCCAGCCGCTCGTGCAGATCGGCGGAGACGGGGGCCTCCTGGAGCGCCCGCTACCGGTGGACGAGGTGACGCTCGTGCCGGGGGAGCGCGCGGAGCTCTACATGCTGCCCGTCGAGGGCGAGTCGGTGGTGCTCCCGCTCCTCGACGCGAACCGATTCCACCTGCCGATCGAGGAGCTGCCCAGGGAGCTCATGCGTCTCGATCTCGTCGACGAGCCTCCGGGGCACGGCGCGCCGCCGCTTCCCGAGCGCCTGACCGAGATTGCGTCGATCGGCACCACGGGCGCGCGAGGACAGGCGGTGGAGTTCATGGAGCAGGGCAGTCCCGACGGATCGGTGCTCGGGATCAACGGCCAGACCGACGGCTCGCTCATGCTGCTTGCGGAGACGAACACGGTCGAGGTCTGGACGCTGACCAACACCACCAACTACGATCACCCATTCCACCTGCACGGGTTCTTCTTTCAAGTGCTCGACATCGACGGCGCCGCGCCGCCCGTGCGCGCATGGCGCGACACCGTCAACCTCGTGCCTGGAGAGACCGTGCGGATCGCCATCCCGTTCGACGACCGCGCCGGCATGTGGATGTTCCACTGTCACATCCTCGACCACGCGGACATGGGGATGATGGCGATGCTCCACTTGATGCCGTGAGCGGCCCCTTCGCGGCCGCTCGAGGCGGTCAGCGCCCCTCGTCACCGCATGCCGACAGGTCCTCCGCGCCGTAGCGGAGCATGGCTGACGTGGCGGGGCTCATCACGGCCGCGCGCGCCTCGGCCTGCCCCGCCACCACCGCGCCTTCACCACGAGCACCCCGTACGCGAGCAGGAGCGGGACCACCGCGAGATACGACAGCAGCGCGAGCACGAAAAGGACGCCGTTGACGCCGTCGTCCGCGGTCTCGCCCCGCTCGCGCAACCCTCCCATGATCGAGATCACACCGTCGGCGAGGTTGAAGTACGTGAGGCCCATCACGATGAGCGCGAGGGGCAGGAGCGTCGCGACGATCACCGCCGGCCAGCGCAACCCCACGCCGCGCGAGAGATAGCGGACGAGCAGCGCGACGCGCCAGCTGGCGACCACCGCGAGGAACCCGAGGTTCACCTGGATGGCCGCGCTCATGGAAATGAAGCGCTCGACCGGGATCGCATAGAGCGCCGCCGGGGGCGCCGTCATCGTGATGAAGGTCAGGAGCTTCGTGTACGAGAGCCACGGCTCGCCCGGGCGCCGGAGCGGCGCCACGACGATCCACAGGAAGGCGCACAGGACGGCAGCATAGACGATCGAGCCGAGGCCGGATTTGCGCCAGGCGCTGGCCACCGGGTCGTCCCAGTACCGCCCGACGCCGACGAGCCAGGTGCAGGCCAGGCCGAGCGCGAGGTGCCGCCCGTCGAGGCGCGCGAGCTCCTCGCGCGAGAGCCGGAAGGTGAGCAGCAGCCCCGCGGCGCGGGCGAACGAAGGTCGATCAGGGTTGCGCATGTCGTCCTCTGCGGGCGCGCGTGGCGCGCCGAAACCGGCTCCGCCGGCGCGCGGTCTCCTCCGGACTGTAGAGCTCGCCCATCAGCCAGCGGAACCCCCGCTCGAGCTCCTCCACGCTCATCCGCGCAGGCCTGAAGGTCACGTCGAAGAGCGTGCACGCGTCCCAGAACACGGGGCGGAGCAGCCGCCCCTGCGCCGCGAGCGCGCGGTGGAGCGCGGTGCCCGGGAACGGCGTGAGCACCGTGATCTGCACCTCGGCGAGATCGCACTCGCGGGCGAACGCGAGCGTGCGCTCGAAGACGCCGCCGTCGTCCTCGTCGAAGCCGAGCACGAAGCAGCCGTTCACCGGGATCCCACGCTCCTGGATGCGGCCGACCGAGTCGACGTAGCGGGCCCGCTCGGCGGCCTTGAACCCCCGCGGCTCCGCGGCCCGGAGCGCGGCGGGGTCGGTCGACTCGAGGCCGATGAGCAGCTCGGCGCAGTTGGCCTCGGCGAGCAGGTCGAGGAGCTCCGGATCGTCGGCGACCGAGATGTCCGTCTCGGTGAACCACGCGATCGCATGCGTGCGCCGCGCGTTGTACTCGGCGAAGAGCCGCGCGAGCTCCCGCGCCCAGGGCTTCTGCACGAACGTGTTATCGTCCGCGAGCTCGATGAACGGCCGCGGCCACACCTCGACGATGGCGTCGAGCTCGCGGCGGATGAGCGGTATCGGCTTGCGCTTGTAAGGGCTGATCAGCCGGGAGGCGGCGCAGAAGGTGCAGGCGAGCGGGCACCCGCGCGTGGTCTGGAGCGTGAGCCGATTGTACCGCCCGATATCGAGCAGGTCGTAGCGCGGCGCCCGCGCGTCCTCGAGCCGGAACGCGGGCGACGCGCCGCTCCGGGCGCTGTAGCGCGGGCGCAGCCGGCCCTCGTCGAGGTCGTGGAGCAGCGCCGGCCAGAGCAGCTCCCCCTCGCCCTGGACGACCGAATCGGCGTGCTGCGCCGCCTCGTCCGGGAGCGCGGAGGCGTGCAGGCCGCCGAGGACCACGGTCACGCCCTCGGCGCGCAGCCGGTCGGCGAGCGCGTACGCGTCGAGCACGCGCGCCGCGAGCGACGAGACGGCGATGACATCGTACCGGCCGTCCACGAGCTGAGCGACGTCCGCCTCGGTCACGGCGTCGAGCTCGCGGTACTCCACCTCCCAGCCCTCGGGCGTGTGCGCGGCGAGCGTGAGCAGCCCCAGGCTCGGCAGCGACGCGATGACCTCGCTGCGCTCGACGAAGCCCGGCAGCGTCAGCCCCAGGCGCGCGAGCTCCTCGTCCTTGACCCGCACGCCGCTCATCGCGAGCAAGAGCGCGCGACGCGACCTTCGCCCCGTCCTCCGCATGGAAGGCATGTCTCGCTCCCTCCCGGCGGAGACTACGGCACAATGACGAGTGGTGATACGGTAGGTCCCCTTATGGATGTCGTCTCCGCCGGGTCGCTCCCCGTCGCCTCGCTCCTCTGGCAGGCGCGCGCCTCGACCTGGGTGCTCACCGTCGTCTGCAAGGCGACCTTCACGCTCGCGCCGACCGAGTCGCCGCTCGCGCCCGCGCAGGAGCCGATCCGCTCGCGCGACGCGCACCGGGACGACGACCCCGCGCGGAGCCTGATCGAGGCGAGCGATCTCGCGCCGTTGAAGCAGGGTGCCGACGTCGTCCTCATCGGCCACGCCCACGCGCCCGGCGGCAGGCCCGCGCGGTCGCTGGTCGCGCGGATGGTCGTGGGCGAGATCGATAAAGCCATTCAGGTGTTCTGTGATCGCCTGTTCACCCAGGAGGGCGAGCTCCAGGAGGGCGCGCGCTTCACCAAGATGCCGCTCGCCTACGAGCGCGCCGCGGGCGGGCCCGACACGGAGAACCCTGCGGGCCTCCATCGCGAAGCGCGCGACGACCGCGGCAGGGCCACCGTCCCCAACCTCCTTCCCGTGGATCAGGTCGTGGCCAGCCCGGACGACTCCATCGCGGAGGTGGGCTTCGGGCCCATCGCCCCCACCTGGCCATTGCGGCACCGCAGGCTCGGCAATCACGCGGTGGCCTGGTCGTCGGGCGCGCTCCTCTCGAACCTGCTGCCCGAGGATTTCGATCGCTCCTTCTTCAACGTGGCTCCGCTCGATCAACGCCTGCAGGAGCTCTGCGACGACGAGCGCATCGTGCTCGAGAACCTCCATCCCAGCCACCCGCGCCTCGTCACCAGCCTGCCCGGCGTCCGCCCGCGGGCGACCGTCACCGGCCGCGCCGGCGGGCCGCGCGATCTCGTCATGCGCGGCGACACGCTCGTGATCGACACCGATCGCCTCCTTTGCACGGTGACCTGGCGCGGCCAGCTCCCGCTCACGAGCCCCAAGGAGGCCGGGCAGGTGCGCGTCGAGCTGGAGCGGCCCGCAAAGCAGGCCCCGGCCGAGGCAGCCACCCCCTCTGCGCCGGGGCTCCAGGCGCCGCCGCGGGTGGCGCCGGCCGCTCCCAGGGTGAAGCCTCCCTCCCTCGGCGCATCGACGCTGACCATCGACGCCTCGGCGCCATCACCCGACGCCCCGCAGGCGCCGGTCATGCCCTTCCGCGCGGGACCGCCCACGCCGCCGCCCCCTCCCGCGCCGCCCGCTTCGCTGCCGTCCGAGCCGCCCGCGTTCCGGCCGAAGCCAAGCTCGATCGGGAAGGCGACGCGTGAGCTCACCGAGACCGTGTCGAAGGTGCCTCTCCCCTTCGTCGCCTCGCCTTCGGCGCCGCCCCCCTCCGCCCCATCGGACACCGCTCCTCCGAACACCGCTCCTCCGATGTCTGCCCCGCCGATCGCGAAGGTCTCGCCCGGCGAGCCGGTGAGCCCCTGGGCGGCCGCCGCTCCGCAGCCCGGATCCAGCACCGCGGGCATGATCCCGCACGCGCCGGCGGCGCCGCGGACCATCGGCGCGTTGCTCGCGGGCGCGGGCGCGGCAGCGGACGCGAGCGCCGCGATCGCGCCGGCGGCGACGCAGCGGGATGCGCTGGCGCTCGTCTGGTTCGACCGGAAGAGCGTGCCGCGCATCGTCCGCAAGCCGGCCTGGCAGCGCCTGCTCGACGCGATGGAGGCCGAGCCCCTCGACCCGGAGGCCGACGATCCGGCCCTCTCCGACGAGCCCGCCGAGATCGAGGATCGAGCGCAGATCTTCGAGATCCTCGATCGCGGCGCGGCCATCAACGTCGAGGGCGTGCACGCGGCGTTCGCCCGCGCCGGCGGCAAGCGCGGCACGCCGGTGCCGCCGCTCGAGCTGGTCGAGGGCGAGCTCTCGTTGTCCTTCGACGAGGTCGAGGCGCTGAAGGCGCTGATCTCCACCGCGACGCCGCTCGCGGCCGGCGACGAGGCGCTCGCGACCGCGCTCGGGGTCGCCGAGAAGTTCCTCGGCACGCCGGGCGTCTCGAGCGCGCCCGCCGTCGCCGAGGCGCTGTGCGGGAGGATCCGCGAGGCGCTCGCCCACGGAAAGAAGGGCCGGGCGGAGCTCGCGAACGAGCAGGTGGAGCGCGCGCTCCTGGAGCAGCGCCATTACCAGAAGCGCAGGGTGCTCGGCGGACCGCACCTGCGCGCCCTCCTGCACGTGACGGGAGAGAAGCAGCCGCTCGTGATCTACCTGCCGGCCTCGATCGCCGAGGATCTGCCGCTCGCAGCGCGCTTCCGGGCGCGGGTCATCGCGGCGGTGCACCCGGCGATCGACGAGCGGGAGGCCGAGCCGGCGGCGCTCCAGGCGGCGGCGCTGGGGCGGGTGGTGCAGGTCAGGCAGCGGCGCGCCTCCTGAGGGTTCGACAGCGGGAGACGCGCGCGCGGCGGGCGGCCGAAGAGGAGCGCGAGCAGCGCGGCCACCGCGCGCACATCGGAGCGGCGAGCGCGGACCGCGCCGCCAAAGTCGACAACGCGCGCGCTCGCTGGGCTACCATTCGCGCCCCCGCCCGGCCCTGCGCCCTGCGGCTCCACCGAGGAGCGTCCAGCATGCCGACCTTCGATCTCGCGTTCGAGTCCGGCGAGACCTCGCTCTCCGTCCGGCGGTTCGCCGTGCAGGAGGCCGTCTCCGAGCTGTTCACCGTCGCCGTGCTCGCGATGTCGAAGCGGCCGGACCTGGACATGGATTCCTTCATCGGCCAGACGGCGTCGCTGCGCATCGAGACGGGGATCCTGCACGCGACGCTCGACAAGCGGCTCTGGGAAGGCGTGTGCAGCCAGGTGGAGCAGGTGCAGCCCGAGCCGACCGGGCTCTCGACGTACTCGCTGACCATCGTGCCGAAGCTGTGGCTGCTCACGCAGCGACGCGGGCAGCGGATCTACCAGCACCTGTCGATCCCGGAGATCGTGGACAGGCTCCTCGCCGAGTGGGCGATCGTCCCCGTGTGGAAGGTGGATCGCGCCGCGTGCCCGAGGCTCGAGATCCGGATGCAGCACGGCGAGAGCGACTACGCGTTCCTCTCGCGGCTGCTCGAGGAGGCGGGGATCGCGTTCACGCTGCCCGACGACGGCGGGACGAACACGACGCTCACCTTCAGCGACAAGCTCCACGTCGAGCCGCCGCAGCGGGCGCTGCCGTTCGTCGACAACCCCAACGAGACCTCCGGGAAGGAATTCGTGACGAAGGTCCGGCTCACCCACGAGGTGCGGCCCGGCCAGGTCACGATGCGCGACCACGAGTTCCGAAAGCCGAGGCTCGAGCTCTCGGCCAGCGCGCCGCTCGCGCCGCCGGTCGGACCGGAGGCGAAGCTCGAGCAGTTCCGCTTCGAGCCCGGGTCGTTCCTGGCGCTCGGCGCGGGAGGCGGGACGCCGCTCGCCGACGACAAGGGCCCTTACCGGCACGAGGAGCGGCACGGGAAGGACCTGTCGGCGCGCGTGCTCGCCGCGATGCGATGCGACAGGCGCGTCGTGAGCTTCGAGACCAACGTCGTCGATCTCGCGCCGGGCCGCGTCTTCACGATCGAGCCCCACCCGCACACCGAGATCGACGCGGGCCGGCTGCTGGTGACGGCGCTCGCGATCACCGGCTCGCCGGACGAGGAGTGGACCGTCCAGGGACGCGCGGTCTTCGCCGACGTGAAGGTGCCCTACCGCCCGCCGCGCAAGACGCCGAAGCCGCAGGCGCTCGGGCTCCAGAGCGCTGTCGTCGTGGGCCCGCCGGGCGCCGAGATCCACACCGACGAGCACGGGCGCGTGCGCGTGCAGTTCGCGTGGGACCGAGAGGGCCGCTTCGACGACAACAGCTCCTGCTGGATGCGCGTGAGCCAGGGGTGGGCGGGCGCAGGATACGGGATGTTCCTCCTGCCGCGCGTGGGGCAGGAGGTGCTGGTGGCGTGCCTCGACGGCGATCCGGATCAGCCCATCGTCGCGGGGCGGGCCCACAACGGCCAGCAGGTCCCGCCGTACAAGCTGCCGGACCGCAAGACCGTGAGCACCTGGAAGAGCAGCTCGTCCCCGCACACCGGCGGATACAACGAGATCAAGTTCGAGGACCAGGCCGGAATGGAGCTTGTCTACACGCAGGCTCAGCGCGACAAGCACGAGCTGGTCAAGCGCGACCAGGTGGAGCGCACGGGTCGCAACAAGCTCTCGACGGTGGTGGGCGACGAGGACCTGGTGGTGAAGGGCACGCGCAAGCGCCTCGTGATGGGCGGCGAGCACGTCCACGTCATGATGAACCGGAGCGAGCAGGTGAGCGGCAGCGCGTCGCTCACCGTGATGGTCAATCAGCACGAGCGCGTGGGGCAGAGCCACGCGCTCGACGCCGGCGCGGCGATCCACCTCAAGGCGGGCGCGACGATGGTGCTGGAGGCCGGGCTGCGCCTCACGATCAAGGGCCCGGGCGGCTTCATCGACATCCACCCCGGCGGCATCGACATCGTCGGGACCCTCGTGAACATCAACAGCGGCGGCGAGGCGGGCTCGGGCCCCGGCGCGAGCCCCTCCCCGCCCCAGAAGGCCGACGAGGCGCACCCCGGGGACACGCCGGTGCCGTGACGGGAGGAGGCCGCTCGAGATGCGCAAGCTCGCCGAGATCCTCGCGGCGGGCGCCACGCCCGTGGCCACGTACGAAGGACAGGCCGTATTCTCATGGGACCGTGGCCGCCACCGCGCCATTCCGCCGAGCCCGACGAGACGAGACGAGACGAGAGGAGACCGATGCCGCCCGCCGCCCGCCTGACCGATCTGCACGCGTGCGTGGCTGTCCAGGCCCCGTCGCCCATCACCTCGGCCGCGACGACCGTGAACATCGGCTTCTTGCCCGCCGCGAGGGAGGGCGACGCCACGGCGTGCGGGGGCGCGATCGACGACGGATCGAGCAACGTCTTCATCGAGGACGAGCCGGCCGCGCGGCTCGGCGACAGCACCGCTCCGAAAGGGGTGATCGTGACCGGGTGCCCCACGGTCTTCATCGGCTCGACGCCGGAGATCGACGCGCTCGTCGCCGCGGCGAAGACGGGGATCCCGTTCCTCGAGTGCAAGAGCTGCCAGCGCGCGTGGGCGGCGTCGCAGGCGGGCTCGGGGCGATGAAGGCGCTCTTGCACGTCGCGTCGGGGTCGCTCGCGGGGCGGCGCGTGCGCCTCCGGGAAGGGCAGGAGCTCCGCGTGGGGCGCACCGGGCGCGCGGACCTCGTCTTCTCGCAGGACGCGCAGATGGCGCCTGTGCACTTCGAGCTCGTGTGGGACGGGCAGGCGTGCCGCCTCCGCGACGTGAGCCGCCGCGGGACGACGGTCGACGGCGAGCCTGTGGGCGAGGCCGTGCTGCGCGACGGCGCCATGCTCGTCGCGGGCGAGATGCGCTTCCTCCTCCGGATCCAGCCCGACGACGTGCGCGCAAGGCTCCCGCCGGTGCTGCCGGGCCGCCCGCCGCCGGCGGCCCTCCTCGCGGCGCGCGCGTCGGCGCTCGAGGCGCTCCGCGCCGAGGCCGAGCCGCTGTTCGCGATCCTGGACGCCGCGCGCGATCGGCGCATCTACCCGTTGCTCCTCGCGTGCGAGGACGAGCACCGCTCGCTGTTCGAGGGCGCGCAGGGCGAGGCGATGGCGCGCGCCGCGCCGCACCTCGTCCACCTCGACCGGGGATCGGAGCTGTTGCCGGTGCTCGTGAACGAGGGCTGGGGCGAGAGCTGGGGCGTGTTCCTGACGAGCGCGCGGCCGCTGCGCGAGGTGCGGCAGCGGCTGCGGCGATCGCTCGTCGTCACGGCGCAGGAGACGGGGCAGGCGCTGTATTTCCGGTTCTACGATCCGCGCGTCCTGCGGCCGTTCTTGCCTACATGCTCGGCGCGGCAGCGGAGCGAGATCGGGGGGACGGAGATCCAAGGCTTCCTGTTCGAGGGCGAGGCGGGCGAGGTGCTGCGGGGCTGAGGGCCCGTCAACGCGCGGCTCCGGCCCTCAGGACAGGTGGCGCGAAAGGAGCTCCGCCTGCGTCGCGGCGTCGATCTCGCCGGTGCTCTCCAGGCCCCGCGCGCGCTGGAAGCGCTTCAACGCCGCCCGCGTCAGGCCGCCGAGCGCGCCGTCCTCCTCGCCGCAGTGGTAACCGAGGTTGTTGAGCCGGGCCTGGGCGCCGCGGACGGTGTCCGCAGAGTCGATGCACCCGAGCCGGAGCTCGTGCTCCTCCTGGTCCTCGCCGGCGCCGAGCAGGATCCGCCCCGTGGCCGCGTCCGGCGGGATGCTCTCTATCAGGAAGCCGTCGCCGTCGGTCTGGCCAGCTCGATCTTCGATCGTCTTTCCGCCGGCCGCCGTCAAGCTGAGCACGTAAGGCTCGCCTTGCCTGGGCTCGTCGCCGAAGGTCAGAAAGCGGATGCGCAGGATCTCGGGCCAGCCCTTGCGTCGCAGCCAGTGGCGCCATCCCGCGCGCGCCGGCTCCGCCCTGCGCCTGCGCGCCGGGATGATCACGCGATCGCCCGGATTCAGGACGTTCTTCGATCGGCGGAGGCGCCGCAGGAGCGCGTTCTCCGGGATGCTCCAGAGCGTCTCGGGGAAGAAGCCGTGGCGATCCGCGATGCTCGAGATGCAGTCTCCCTCCACGACGACATGGCAGCTCGGCGCACCGCCCTGCGCCCAGGCGCTCCTCCAGCTCGCCTGGCCCCGGCTCTCCGGATCCGGCAGGGTGGCTTGCCGGATGCGCACCCAGGCGTCCTCGTCCAGCTCGTGGAGGCAGATCGTGAGAGGCTCGTCCTCCAGCCCTTCGAAGCGCACCTGGCCGTCGCGGCCGGTCCTCTCGTAGAGCACCTGGCCCTTGCCGTTGCGAAGCTCCACGGACGCGCCCGACAGCGGCTGATCGCGCTCGTCCAGCACCACGACCTCGAGCGAAAGCTTCTCCCGCGGAGGGCTACGAGTGCCTTTCTCCGGCGCGCCGGCGGTCGTCGCGCTCGGGGCAGGCGCCGGCGTCGGGGGCACCTCGGCGCGGGCCTGCGGCGCGTCCGCGGCCGGGTAGACGGGGAGATCGAGCGCGGGCCGGAGGCGCGCCTGGAGCTCCTGCCGGGCCGCGAGCCGCGCGGCGCGCGTGAGCCTCCCCGGGCGCGGGCACCCGAGGACAAGCTCGCCGGCGGGCGGCGCCGGCGTGTCTCCGGAAGTCCCGGGATCGTCTCCGCCGGTCCGCTCGTCCTGCTGCCGTCGTCGCGCCTTGGCGAGCGCGGCCAGTTGATCTTTCCGAAGGTGGAGCATGGCGGTCTTTCGCGACGTGCCTCGCCTGGGCGGCGAGGCGGCTGTTTACTGGCTGAGCAGCATGCCCTCCGATTCTTCATCGTCATCGCCCGGCGGCTCGTCGTCCTCTTCGCCGTCCTGCACGTAGAAGGGAAACCGCTCGGGCTCCACGACGACAAGGCCCACCTTTGTCCGGAGATCGCTGAGGAACCCGTTCAGTATCTCGAAGACCTCGTCGGGGTCCGGCGGAGGCGCCTCCAGGAGATCCAGGAGAGGCTGCTCCAGGACGCTGGCCCCATCTTCGTCCATTCCGAGCACCTCCGCCGCACGCACGGCGAAATCGCTCGCGACGATCGTGTATCGTTCCTCGCTGTCCTTCTCGAGCCACCAGTCATCCGGGCCGCGGCCGCCGCCCAGCATCTGGCAGGCGTCGATCATGTGCCAGATGGCCATGGCCCAGCGCTTCTCCGCGTACAGGTCCTCGTCCAGGGCGTCCACGAAGACGTGCCTCACGGCGAGGTCGTGGGCTCGCGTCGAGAAACGGGCTCCGACAGGGAAATGATCGCTGATCGTGCGCCACGTCACCGTCGAGGGCAACGTGACGCCTCCTTCGGCGTCGTGCTTCTCGTCCTCGACGCGAAGCAGGCCCTTCTTCGCATGGTGGAACAGGCCCAGCTCGGCCGATCCCCAGCCCTTCGAGGCGACCACGAAGTCCGCGATGCGAAACGCTGTGTACTCGATGACCTTATTGTCCACCTTCGCGCTCGCGTGCACGTTGGTGGCCCAGAGGGTCTGGTAGATGTGGAAGTGCTCCTTGAGCTGGTCGGCGAACCTGAGCCCCATGCCTTTGCGCAGCCGCTGCTCGGGCCTGGCCGAGAGGAGGAGGTTTCTCGCGAAGTACGATTGTGTGCTCAGGTATTCGTCCCTCTCCTTGCCGGTCTTGCCGGTTCCTCCGGCCTCCTCGTCCTCCGCGACTCCCACGCTCTTCTTGACGTTGCGCTCGAAGTCGATGATCTGTCCCTTCAACTCGGCTACATCGACGGATCCCTTCTTGAGCGTGGCCGTCATGGCGCGTAAGAGGAGGTGGGTGTCGCATGGCTCCTCGTCCTTCAGGCGAAGCTTGCCTGCCTGGAGCGCCGCGAGCCGCTCGAGGAGGATGAGGCCGCTGCGGGCCTTCCCTACATCGGCCTCGATCTTCCAGATGCTCACGCTGCCTTTGTTTCCCTCCCACTTTTCCGTCGCTGCCGTCAGCACCTTGAGGAGCTCCTCGAGCTTGGCCCGCTGACCCTCCATGGCATCTTCGCAGAGCTTCACTCCTGTCGCCTTCAGGTTCGCCAGCTCGCTCGCGCCTCCGGCGCCGTCCGCCGGCGTGAGGCGGCTCGTCCGGGCCCTGCGCATCGGCTCGTCGATGGCGCCGAGCGCCCGCTTCAGGGCCTCGATCTTGCCGACGAGGATCGCGCGCCGGGCCTGGAACGCCTCGGCGATCACATCCGTGGCGATCGGGTCTTCCCGGTCCTTCCACGAGCGCACCTTGGCCATTTGGTACCCCTTCCCTGCCTCGCTGGTCACGACGGACTCGTCGAGCAGGTAGAAGTCCCCCGCGATCAGCCACAGGGCTTCGACCCCGTCCGGCTGCCATCCACTCGCCACCTTATCGAAGAATTTTTCGAGCTGGCTGTAGACCATCTTTCGCTCGAACTCCGTGCCGCCAGGCGTGGTGTGGACGATCCCCACGTTGACGGACTGTTTTCCCCCGACGAGCAGGTGGTGAATGACGACGGGGCGATAGAGGCGGAGTCTGACTTCCTCGATGATGGCGCTTCGCTGCTTCGAATTCAGCTTCCAATAGCTGGCGCGAACCACGTCTATTCTCTTTACGAGATCGCAGCGATAGACACCTTTCTTCATCGCTTCGAGGCACTCGCATATCGTCCGGGCCAGCGCGTCCCTCTCCCTCGTGCGGTCGGCCTTGCTCTCGGCCTCGCTCCTGCGCCCGGCGTTGCTCCTGGGCCCGGCGTTGCTCCTGGGCCCGGCGTTGCTCCTGGGCCCGGCGTTGCTCCTGGGCCCGGCGTTGCTCCTGGGCCCGGCGTTGCTCCTGGGCCCGGCGTTGCTCCTGGGCCCGGCGTTGCTCCTGGGCCCGGCGTTGCTCCTGCTCGGGGGCGGCGCATCCTTCGGGGTCGTCGCAGCGAGGAGCTTCCGCATGGCGACGACAGCTCCGCTCATGTTCTCGTCCTCGAGCTCGAGGTGCGCCAGGGCGCTCGCGGCGGCCTCACCGCGAGCTCCGATGGCCTGCTTCGCCTTTGCCGCCCGCTTTCCCTTCGAGCCCCCCTTGATCGTCTCGATCAGATAGATCAGCTTTTCGGCGGCTTTCACGACCGCCTCTCGATAGGCAGCGTCGCTCTCCGCTTTCTTGAGGTTCTCCTTCTTGATCCACTTGACCTCCTCTCCTTGCGCCACCTTCTTGTGGCTGGCGGCGCCGGTGGAGAAGAACACCGAGCAGCCCTGATGCTCGATCTTGAACCTCCCCGGCCGATCGACGATCAGCAGCGGATAGTACTCGTGTTGCCCGGCGCCGAGCTGCTCGCCGACCGAGATCAGGTGAGGTCCATCGTACAGCGTGCACTTGGGGCTCGTCCACTGTGCGATCTCCTCCTTGAGGAAGCCTACGCCCTTGTTGACCTCGTTGAGGGCCACCACGTCGAGCCAGTCCGCGTTGCGCTCGATGAGCGCCCTCAGGGCGTCGACCTTGTTCTGCGCGCTGTTCGCCGTCTCGAGGTCTTCGGGAGCGCCGTCTCCGGCTGGCTCTGGCTGGTTCCTTCTCCGCTTCTTGGGCGCTGGCTCCGAAGAGGGTTGGCTGTCCCCCTCCTCCCCGAGCGTGGGCTCCAGAGACGGCTGCGGGCCGTCGTCCCTGGGGCGCTTTCTGCGCGGCGGCGCTGGCACGACGGCCAGCGGCGCCGGCTCGATCCGCCGCCTCTTTGTGGGCCTGCCCTCGGAGGGGTCGTCCGGGACGTCTTCATCCCTTGTTCGCTTCTGCCCCTTGGACTGCTCGCCGAGGTGGTTGAGGTTCCACACGCAGAGGCCCAGTCGGAGAGGCGCCACACGGGTGTTGGGCTCGTGGCGCGCGGCGGACGTCGCCGAGACCGTGTCGATCGGAGGCGCGCTGTGGAAGTGCATCGGAGCGGACCATTCCCACTCCCTGAGACTCGTCGTCGCGACGCGCACGTTGGAGCGCCAGAGATACGGCTGGTAGTGAAGATTCTCGCAGCAAAGGAGGAGGGTGTTCTCTCGCCGCTGATCGTTGTCCACAAGAGACCCCGCGACGGTCTCCACCTCCAGCTTCCACAGCTCCCGCAGGATCCTCTCGTAAAATCCGCTCTCGCCTTCGAGCACGATCACCCCCCAGACGAGACAGTTACGGAGCAGCGGCTCGCCCCCCTTTTCATTCACCAGCCACGTGTTGATGGCGTCCACGGTGGCCGAGCGGTCGCTGGTCAGCTCGTCCATGAGGCCCCACCGGAGGAAGAGCGCCACGAGCAAGGGGCGGCTCGCCGGGTCTCGCCACTGTCCCTCCCACGCCTCGTAGACGGCGCTGCTGATCCCGTCGAACGCGAACTCCAGGGGCTCCAGGAGCTCGCTCTCCTGGCGCAATGGAAGCTGCGATATCGCCTCCAGGTCCCATTCCCAGCCGCCTTGGACCTCGTCGAGCCCGAAGATCTCCTTCGCGGCGTGCTGCATCATCGCCGCCCTCACGCTCCCGGCGTCCCACTCGCCATCGGGTGACTCGCCTATCTCTTCGTGGTTCAAATGCCTGGCCACGGAGTCGAAGAAGCAGTCTCCGCCATTGGCGACTTTTTCCAGGCGATAGGGCATGGGTCTTCGTCCCGAGGATACCCGCAGGCGCCCCGCAGGGCGAACCTTCCATCCGGGGCGCCGCCGAGCCGCTCGCTGCACGGCCCGCGGGCGGCGAGGCGCGCGCTCTGGTCCGCCGCCGGTCCCCGTGACGGCAGGTCCGCCGCCGGTCCCCGTGACGGCAGGTCCGCCGCCGGTCCCCGTGACGGCAGGTCCGCCGCCGGTCTCGCCCGAGGTGCCGTGCGGGGCGATCTCGACGAAGCCGCAGGCGGCGAGGGCGGAGGAGGGGAGATGGAAAAAGAAAATGATTCGAAGAGGTCAAGATCGAAGCGCCGCTCGTCTCCGCTGACAGAAGCAGGTGTTTCTCTCGTCAAGACGTTTCTGCCGGCCGAGCGAGGGGCGGCGGGCCCCAGGGGCGCTGATCGCGCAGCATCGCGTCGAGCATGGTCAGGAGCTTGTGCATGCAAGTCACCAGGGCGACCTTCGGCTCCTTGCCCCGCGCAGCGAGCCGCCCCTTCCCATCTCCCCGGCCACGTTGCCGCTCCGTGTCCCGCCTCCGCCCCCCAGGGCGACCCACCGCCCGTGTCGAGGCCTCCTTGCCACGACCGCCGGCGCCCTTCCCCAAGACGCCGGCGCAACCGTCCAGAGCGCGTTCCGTCGCGAAGGGACGCGTCGAGCGGCACCCCACCTCGCGAGCTGTCGCACGGACGGCCCGGCCACGCCGCCGAGCCGCTGGCGACAGCGATCCTGCGCTTGCCGCAGCAGCCGATCACCACCGGCTGCTGCCGCGGCAGCAGCGGAGCACCACCCACCGCTCCGCCACGCCGGCGACCGCACTGGCCCGATTGGTGCTTGGGCCCGCCGCTGCGGATCCCCGATGAGCACCCCTGCAGCGCTGTCCCCTCCCCTCGCCTCCGAGACCGACGACCTCGCCGACGTGCTGGTGATCGGCGGCGGCCCCGCCGGCGCGTGGGCCGCGCTCGCGGCCATCGCGAGCGGCGCGCGCAGCGTGGTGCTTGTCGACAAGGGGTACTGCGGCACCTCGGGCGCCACGGCCCCCGCGAACACAGGCGCCTGGTACGTGACGCCCGAGGGCGCCGCGCGCGAGCGCGCGATCGAGGCGAGGTTCGCGCGGAGCGGCGGGCTCGCCCACCGCGAGTGGATGGCGCGCGTCCTCGACGCGACCTGGGAGCAGATCAACCTGCTCGCCGCGTGGGGCTATCCCTTCCCGCTGGACGACAGCGGCCTTCAATACCGCGCCAACCTGCGCGGCCCCGATTACATGTACTTCCTGCGCCGCCAGCTCCGGCGCGCGGGCGTTCGCATCCTCGACCACTCCCCCGCCCTCGAGCTGCTCGTCAGCGACGGCGTGGTCGCCGGCGCGCGCGGCCACGCCCGCCAGCAGGACGCCGCCTGGAGCCTCCGCGCCGGAGCCGTGGTGCTGGCCAGCGGCGGCTGCGCGTTCCTGAGCAAGGCGCTCGGCTGCGACGTCAACACGGGAGACGGCTACCTGATGGCCACCGAGGTGGGCGCCGAGCTCTCCGGGATGGAGTTCTCCGCGCAATACGGGATCAGCCCGGCCTACGCCACGGTCACCAAGGGACTCCCCTACTTCTGGGCGACCTTCACCACCGAGTCGGGCGAGGAGATCGACAGCCGGGGCAATCGCATGCTCGCGGTGGCCAGGGCGCTGCGCAACGGGCCTGTGTACGCGGTGCTCGACCGCGCCGGCCCCGAGATCCAGCGCTGGCTGCGCGACGGACAGCCGAACTGCTTCTTGCCCCACGACCGGCTCGGGATCAACCCGTTCAAGCAGCGGTTCCCCGTCACCCTTCGCTCGGAAGGCACCGTGCGCGGCAGCGGCGGGATCCGCATCGTCGACGACGCGTGCGCCACCAGCGTCCCGGGGCTCTACGCCGCGGGCGACGCGGCCTCGCGCGAGCTCATCGTCGGGGCGTCCAGCGGAGGCGGCAGCCCCAACGCGGCCTGGGCGATCTCGAGCGGCACCTGGGCGGGCCGCGCCGCCGCGCGCTTCGCGGAGCGCCTCGGCGACCGGGCGGCGTCGAGGGCCGTGCGCGCCGCCGGGACCGTCGGCCTCCGGCCCGGCGGGACAGCGGGCGGGCTCGGCACCAGGGAGATCATCGACCTCGTCCAGAAGGAGGTGCTGCCGCTCGACAAGAACCTCTTCCGCCGGGGCGATCGGCTGGCGGCCTCGGTCGAGCGGCTCGATGGCGCGTGGCGCGACGCCGAGGCACACCTGCACGCCGCCGGCGCCGCCCAGATCCGGGCTCGCGAGGCGGCCGCGCTGCTGGCCACCGCGCGGTTCTGCTACCGGAGCGCCCTCGCGCGCGCCGAGTCCCGGGGCCTGCACCAGCGCACCGACGTGCCGCACACCGATCCCGACCAGGCCCATTGCCTCACCACCGGCGGACTCTCGTCCATCTGGGTCGCGCCTCACCGGCCTCCGCACCGACCCTCCCCATCGGCCCCCCACCAAGGAGACCTCGCGTGATCGAGCTCTTGAGCGACGCCCGCTGCATCGACTGCAACCTCTGCGTCAAGGTCTGCCCCACCAACGTCTTCGAGGCGAGGCCCGGCGCGGCGCCTATCATCGCGCGCCAGGAAGACTGCCAGACCTGCTTCATGTGCGAGCTCTACTGCCCGACCGACGCCCTCTACGTGAGCCCGCTCGCCGAGCTTCGCGATCCCGTCGCCGAGGAGCGGCTCGAGCGGGACGGCCGCCTGGGGAGCTACGCGCTCCACCTCGGGTGGCACGCCGCGAGGCCGGGCGGCACGGACCGCGACCCCACGTTCCGGTTTCGCGCCGTGACGGCCGGGCCATGAGGGCCGCGTGACGCTCCCCGCGCCGGCGCTCTCCCCCGCGCGGGGCGAGCTCCGCCAGGAGAGCCAACGACCGTCGGCTCATGAGGGCGCGCTGGGCGCCCAGGACAACTCGGTGGAATCCAAGACCTCTCTGCAGCGCGCCCCCGGCGCTCCGGCGCTCCCGGACACGCCCTTCCGGTTCATCGTTCACTTCGTCGGTCGTTACCGCGCCTGGTATCTGGCGATGTTCGTGTTCGAGTCGGCCCACGCCTCGTTCGGGATCATGATCCCCTACGCCATCGGGCAGGTCATCCAGGGGGTGACCGAGGCGCCGGACGCCGGCCGGGCCGCGCTGAGCGGCCGGCTGCGCGACGCGCTGATGCTGTTCGTCGCGCTCATCGCGGGCGAGTTCCTCTTCAGCCGCGCCGCGGGGCTCTGCCAGATCCTCGTCGGGCCGTGGCAGCGCCAGAACGTGACCCGCAACCTCTACGCCTACCTCCAGCACCACTCCCATCGATATTTCAGCGACAACTTCGCCGGGGCGCTCGCCCACCGCATCAGCGAGACGTCGATGGGGGTCTCGCAGACGCTGTGGGCCATCCTGTTCGACTTCTGGCCCATCGCCATCGTGTTCTCCGTCTCGATCGGCCTGCTCTACCGCGCTCACCCGGAGCTCGCGGCGCTCGTCTCGGTCTGGGCGGTGCTGTTCGTCGGCATCTCCTACTGGCTCGCGACCCGCTGCCAGCCGCACGCGGTGCGCGCCGCGGGCGCGCGGAGCGAGACGACGGGCAAGCTCGTCGACTCGGTCGCGAACCTCACGAGCGCGCGGCTCTTCGCCCGGTTCGGCTTCGAGCGCGAGTACCTGGACGAGCAGCTCGCCAGGGAGCTCCGGGCGGTGCGCAGGTCGAACTGGTACTCCGAGCGCGTGCGCTGGTTCCAGTTCGCGTCGGCCGCGCTGCTCAAGGTGGGGACGCTCTACTACGCGCTCAGGCTCTGGCAGCGCGGCGCCATCGGCGTCGCCGAGTTCGTCATGGCGACCAGCCTGTCGCTCCTCATCATCAACGAGGCGCGCAACCTCAGCCGCCGCTTCCTCGAGTTCTTCGAGTTCGTCGGCAACGTCGCGAACGGGGTGAACACCATCGTCCGCTCCCACGAGCTCGTCGACCGCCCCGAGGCCGTCGCGCCGAGCCTCGATCGCGGCCGGATCGAGCTCCGGAACGTGACCTTCGGCTACACGCCCGATCGCCCGATCTTCGAGGGCCTCGACGTGACGATCCCGCGCGGCCAGCGCGTCGGGCTCGTCGGCTTCTCCGGCTCCGGCAAATCCACCTTCGTCAACATCCTCCTGCGCCTCTACGATATCAACTCCGGTCAGATCCTGATCGACGGCGTGGACCTCCGCGACATGACGCAGGACGCGCTGCACGCGCAGCTCAGCCTGATCCCGCAGGACCCGAGCCTCTTCCACCGGACGCTCCTCGACAACATCCGCTACGGGCGCCTGGACGCGACCGACGAGGAGGTCGTCGAGGCCGCGCGCAAGGCGCGCGCGCACGATTTCATCCTGCAGATGAAGGAGCACTATCGGTCGATGGTCGGCGAGCGCGGCGTCAAGCTCTCGGGCGGCCAGCGCCAGCGCATCGCCATCGCGCGCGTCATCCTGAAGGACGCGCCGATCCTCCTCCTCGACGAGGCGACGTCGAGCCTCGACTCGATCACCGAGAAGGCCATCCAGGACACGCTGGACGGGGTCATGAAGGGCAAGACGGTGCTCGTCGTGGCCCACCGCCTCTCGACGATCGTCCACCTCGACCGCATCCTTGTGTTCGAGGACGGCCGGATCATCGAGGACGGCACCCACGCCGAGCTGCTCGCGCGGAACGGGGCCTACCAGCGGCTCTGGAGCAAGCAGTCGGACGGCTTTCTGGTGGAGAGCCCCACCGGGGAGCCGGTGCCGAGCGACGCGCCGCCGAGCGAGGCGCCGTCTGTCCGCTTCCACGAGGCGCCGCGCCCGCAGCCGGCGGCCGGGAGCGCCGACGGGCTACCGCTGTCCTCGCCCCTGAAGGCCTGGGAGGCTCCGCTCGCCTGAGCGGCGTCGGCCCGAGCAGGCCGGGAGCCGCGGGCGCCTCGGGCGGGGCCGCGCCCCGGCGGTCGGCCTATCGTCTCCGCGTCCGCGTGCCGGTGGGATGGGCCGAGCTCACCTGAAGCTCCACGGCTGCGGCTGGTCCATCCGGGCCCGGAAGCCCTCTTCCCAGCGGACGAGCCGAGGCGTGAGCCACGCCACGCCGACGGCCAGAGCGACGCCGGCCACCACGTCGACCGCGTAGTGCCAGCGGAGGAGCATGGTGGAGATGATGATGTTCAGGGAGAAGAACGCGGCCACCACGGCCGGCCAGAAGAGGCGCCTGTCCGTGCGGGCGCGGTGGAACGTGTACAGGGCGAACCAGAGCGGCGCGGCCGTGTGCAGGGAGGGAAAGACGTCCTTCATCGCGCCGCCGGCCTGCACGACGCTGCTCACACAGCCCCAGAAGAAGCCGCCGTCGAGCGGCCCCTGATAGAGGTGGCTCAGCGCCTGGATGGGACCGTAGGCGGGGACCGCCATGTAGCCGAGCTGGCCAATGCAGTAGACGAGCGAGGTGCCGACCGCGTACTCGGTCGTGCCGCGGCCGAGGCGGGCGACCCAGACCGCCAGCGCCATCGAGAGAAAGCAGATGAAGAAGTAGCTGAAGTAGAAGAAGGAGAACCACTCCACGACCGGACGCGTGTTGAAGCGCTCCATCCAGAGCGCCGGCTCGACCTGGAAGAGGAGGAGGTCGAGGTGGAGGAGCTCCGCGTCGAGGCTGTCGCTCCGGACCGTCGGCAGGATGGTCCGGAGCGAGAGGTAGTTGAGGAGGAAGGCGCCGACGAGCGAGAGGCGGTAAACCACGCTCCGCAGCAGGCGAGGGACGAACGTCGCGCGGCGCACGAACACGCAGAGGGACACGAGCGCGGCGATGCCGGCCAGATTGCGGAGCACGCACTCCGCTCGCACCGCGCTCGGCGGCGCGCCGAGCAAGCAGACCGTCGTCACGACGAGATAACCGATGAGGATCGCGTCCTGGAGGGTGAACATGGCGACCAGGCCGCGCAGCGCGTCCCTGAGGAGCGCCCCGGCGCGCTCGACGTCGACCACGCCGCGGGAGCCGGCGTCCTTATCACAGTCCGTTGTAAGCCTCTCTTGCATACGGGAAGGTTCCAGGGATGGCGTGGTGCGCGCGCGGGTCGCTTACGTCAGTTGGCGCCAGTTGGCGTCAGGTGCGTCAGGTGGCTCTGTATCACGTGTGGCGTCGCCGTGACATCCGCGACGCGCCAGCAACTCGGGGAGCAACCCGGAGGCCACCCGGTCGTCGAGTTTTTGACGGGCTGCTTCGCGCTGCGTGACAGCCGCAAGGCGCCGCCGCGCTCCGGAGCGTCGCCCCCGGCGCAGCCTACCGCCGCGGCGGCAGGCCGCGTGCGCGTTCGCACGCGCACGACCCCGCTTCGCGCGCGTGCGAACGCGGCGACGCAGCGGAGCCGCTGCTACGCGTGTCACCCCTTGCTCTCTCGCTTCCGGCACCGCGCTGCCGAGCGCCAGAGCGCGCAGAATCTGCGCGACGGCGCGCTCCGCAGGATCTGCGCGCATGCTGCACCCACCGCGCCAGTCGGAGGCCGGTGATGGAGAACGCGAACAGCTCAGTGACGTCTGGATCACCCCGTTCGCGGCGACGCCGGCCTCCTCCCATCGGCCGACCGGCGCGCGCATCGAGGTGGACGGCGAGCCCCTGCCCCACGAGATCGTCAACGGCTCCTGGGCGATCCCGGTGACGGCGGCGCTGTGCAACGTCCATTGTTTTGAACAGGGCAGGAGGGTCCGGATGCGGGTGAGACTCCGATGATTTCATCTCTTACCGCCTTCTCGCCTTCATGTGAGATCTCTCCGGGCGAACGACCGAGCGCCGCGACTGCGCGGCGCCGATGCGAGCGGATGGCCGGGCTCGTCTGCCCCTGAAGAGCGCTGAAGGCCAAACGACATGCGCTGAGCTCGCGAGCTCGGGTGCATCCGCTCGCCGCGGATCTCGCGGCCGAGCGCGCTGCGGAACGAGGCGCGATGGCCCGCGCGCCCAGGGCCGGTGAGGCAGTCTGCCGCGCGGCGGATCCTTGGCTGGAAACCGGGATCAGCCAGGCTGAGCAGCGCATGGTGCAAGCTGAGCAGCGCAGGCCGGCGGCGGGATCGCGATCTGGGCCGCGACGCGCTTGCGCCCGCACGCAATCTTGTCGTTCGAGGCGGGCGGGACGCATCCTGGACGCTCGCGAGCTCGCACGGAAATCCGGGGCGCCTCGCAGGATCTGCGCCGGAGAAGCCCAGTAACCCTGGGGTCTTCTCCATGGCATCCACGTTGCAGTCACCCCTCCCGCCGACATCGTTCAGCGGAGATCCGACGAGGCACGCCACCTGGGTTGCCCCGTGACGGTGCTGAGCGATACGCCAGACACCAAGGAGACATCTCATGGCACAGCAACAAGGGCAGAGCAGCAGTCGTGGGTTCGCGGCGATGGATGAGAAGCAGCAACGCTCGATCGCGAGCATGGGCGGCAAGGCCGCGCACGAGAAGGGCACGGCCCACGAGTTCAGCTCCGAGGAGGCGCGCGCGGCCGGCCGCAAGGGCGGCGCGGCCGTGAGCCGCAACCGCGAGCACATGGCCGCGATCGGCCGCAAGGGCGGCGCGGCCGTGAGCCAGAACCGCGGGCACATGGCCCAGATCGGCCGCAAGGGCGGCGAGGCGCGGGGCGACGGCGCGAGCGCCGCGCAGGGCGAGGACGAGCGCGAGCAGGGCGACAGCGACGAGCAACACGTCGAGGCCGGCCCGCAGAGCCGCGCCCACTGATCCGCGCGGCCGCCCGGCGGACGCCGGCGCTCGGGTGCGCGCGGCAGCTGGATTCACCAGCGGCTCGCGCGCACCGCCGCGAAGCGGCGCGCGGGGCGCGCGGCAGCGCCGCGCCCTCGATCGGGATGCGTCAGGGCGAGAGGGTGACGAGGAAGACGTCGCCGTTGCCGCGATCGCGCGCAGGCGCGCTGTGATCGAGGGCGGGGAGGCCTTCGCCGAGCTCGAGCCGCTCGCCGAAGAAGAGGCCCGCCACGACCGTGTTCCCGCTGCCGGTGATCGCCTGAGCGGTGGTGTACGAGAAGAACTGATCCCGGTAAACATCGGACCAGAGCTCCTCGGAGAAGTCCGGGCTGAGCTTCGCGACGAACGCGTCGCTCGTGGCGGGCGCCCCGATCGAGACGGGCGCTCCGCCGAGCGCCAGCGACCTGGTGAAGTAGCCGCTCAGCACGTGGTTGCCCCAGGGATCCTGCGAGAAGCCCCAGACGAACTCGTCGCCGTCGGACAGGAACGCGCGCGCGGCGAGCGGCTCGCCCGCCGCGGCGTCGAGCCGGGCGACGTAGAGGTCGTATCCCGCCGCCTCGGTGTGCTCGACGTCGGTCGAGCCGACCCGGAACGCCGCCCCGTGGTTGCCAAGGACGACGGGATGGCCGTCGAGGCCCACGCTGACGAACTTCGCGTACTGCTCGCCGGCGGCGCCCAGCGGGCGCGCCCAGACCAGGCTGCCCGACGCCAGATCGAACCGGACGACGAGCCCGTCGATGCCGTAGATCGGCTCGACGCCGCCGCCCCCGCCGCCTCCGGCGCCGGAGGTCTCGCCGTCGACGGCGCTCTCCACGATCTGGCCGTCGATCTCGAGGATGCCGCCGAACGCGCCGGTCGCGTAAAGGGCCGAGTCGCTGACCGCGATGCTGCGGAAGCGCTGCCAGCTGTTCGCAGACCCGAATCGCTTGCTCCAGAGGTGGCCGCCGGCGGCGTCGAGCTTCGCGACGACGACGTTGGCGCTGCCGGTGCCCGTGAGCGCGGCCCCGGGATCCTCGCTGAAGTTGATGGCGCCGTCGACGATGCCGAGGACCACGATCTCGTCCTCCGCGGTGACGGCCACGGCCGTGGCGGACTGGCCGAGCGCGTCGCCGAAGCGCTTGCTGAAGAGGTGGTTGCCGTCGGGGTCGAGCTTGGCGACGAAGAGGTCCCGCCCGCCGGCGCTCACGAGCGCCGTGCTCGGGTCCGCGCCGAAGTTGAGGGTCCCCTCGAACTCGCCGGCGACGACGACGTTGCCGCTCGAGTCCGTGGCCACCGCGAGCGCGTACTGTTCGGACCCGTCGCCGAAGCGCTTGCTCCAGACGTGGCCGCCCGCCGCATCGAGCTTCACCACGAAGATGTCGTGTCGGCCCTCGCTCGCGAGGCGGTCGCCGTCGCCGCCGAAGTGGATCGCCGACTCGAAGCCGCCGACCAGGACGACGTTCTCGTCCTGATCCGCCGCGATCGCCTCGATGCTCTCTTTCTTCTCCTCGCCGGCGCCGAACCCCCAGAGGGCCTCTCCGAGGAACGCGGGAGGCTCGCCGCCGCCGCTGCCGCCCGCGCCCCCTGCGCCGCCGCTGCCGCCCGCGCCGCCGACGCCGCTCGGCCCGCCGGCGCCGCCCTCACCTGCGCCGCCGCTCCCGCCTTGCCCGCCGGCGCCCCCTACGCCGCTCGGCCCACCGGCGCCGCCCTCGCCGCCTTGCCCCCCGGCGCCGCCGCTCCCGCCTTGCCCCCCGGCGCCGCCTTGCCCCCCGGCGCCGCCGCTCCCGCCTTGCCCGCCCTCCCCGCCGGCGCCGCTGCCGCCCGCGCCCCCTTCGCCGCCGACGCCACCTTCACCGCCCTCCCCGCCGGCGCCCCCGGCGCTGCTCGACGACGCGGTGGTTCCGCCGCCAGGCTCCGAGTCGCAGCCCTCGCAGCCCAGCGGGAACCCCATGCTCGTCAGAAGAGCAATCTGGGCCACTCTCGTCACGATGTGCTCTCTCATCATTCCTCCATGTCTCGACGAAGAACCCGCGCCGCGGGGTGTTCGGTGGAGCCGAGGATGGTCCGGTACCCATCGCTGTGGGGTGTCGAACGTCCTATCCGCTGTGTCGTGGAGCTGGAGTACGCGTGCCCGCCGATCGAATCAACAGCTGTCTCGGCGAAATCCGGGGCGACAACCTGCTACCTCCCGGTTCCGCCTCCACAGCACGTCCCGTCTCCACAGCGCGCCCCGTCTCCACAGCGCGCCCGCGCGTTGCTCCCCACACAGGCGATGCGCTCCGGCGCGCGACAGGCACGTGCGTCCCCGCCCGGTACAGGTTTGTCTCATCGTGGCGGAATGCCTCACCACGGGCGCGCGACGAGCGCGGCGACTTCGGCCGAGCGCACCGTGCTGGAGCAGCGGGCGGTCTCGGTATGCGATCTGCATCGTCCAGCAGCCTGATGCAGACGGCTTGGCTTCAGCGCGCGACGATCCTCTGTGCGCTCGCGCTCTCGGCGTGCAGCGGCGACAAGAGCCGCGCCCGCGAGAGCGTCGGCGCCCCCGAGGGCGGCGTCGCGCCGCAGGCCGGAGCTCCGGAGGACGCGGCGCGAGAGAGCGCCGGGCCAACGCGGGCGTCGCCGTTTCGCGTGGCCACCTACAACGGCGGGCTCGCGATGGGTGTGCTGAAATATGTCGACGAGCGGGCGGAGCCGCTCATCCGCGCGCTTGCCGAGCAGCCCGTGGACCTGCTCTGCGTGCAGGAGTTCTGGCTCGAGGAGCACTGGCAGCAGCTCGCCTCCGCCACGTCCAGCACGTTGCCGAGCACGTTCAGGCTGCCCCCTGGCCACGAGGACGGCGGCTGCACGCCGCAGGAGACCGATCCGCTCGTCGCGTGCGCCGCGAAGAGCTGCGCCGGCTTGACCCAGCACGCCTTGCTACCATGCCTTCTCCAGCGCTGCGCGGCGGGGCTCACCAGCCTGTCGCCCGGTTGCTTCAACTGCCTCTCTGCGAACCCGCGGCAGGGGCCTGACGAGCTTGCTCGAGCGTGCCTTCGCGCGCGAACGAACAGCAGCGCCGCCGGCGCGCGTCCCCCCGCGCGCGCCGGCGGCGCGGCGGCCGTGGAGGCCTACTCCGGGGCCTCCGGCACCGCCGTCCTGACGAGCGCCGAGATCCTCGAGCGGGACGCGCTGGTGCTCCCGTCCGCGATCGATCGCCGCGCCGTGCTCTATACCCGGCTCTCGCCCCCTTCCGTCGGCGAGCTCCACGTCTTTTGCACCCACCTCACGGCGAGCCTGGAGGGCGTCCCGCACCCCCGCAACGCGTCGTGGCAGAAGGACCAGTCCGCGCAGATCGACGCGCTCCTCGACTACGTGGACCGCAAGACGGGCGGCCGCGGCGCGACCCTGCTCCTCGGCGATCTCAACACCGGCCCCGCCATCGCGCCCTCGATCTCGGCGCGCCTGCCCGCCCATTACAACCGGCTGCTCGCGCGCGGCTTCGCGAACCCCTACGCGTCCCAGGGGGACGCGCAATGCACGTATTGCTTCGACAACCCCCTCGACGGGGGGAAGGGCACCCGCGGGCTGCTCATCGACCACGTGCTGCTGCGCGGCTTCGAGGGCGACGCGTACGGAGCCCAGATCATGCGGTCGAGCCTCACGATCGAGGCGGGCAAGAAGAAGGTGAAGAGCGGCTATTCCGACCATTACGGGCTGCTCGTCACCCTGTCGAGGCGCGACTCATGACGCGCCCGGCGCGCCGCCAGGGCATTCTGCTTCACCGCGCCTCCCCGGCGGCGACAGAGCACCACGCCTCGCGCGAGGCGGGCGAGACGACCGACCACCGAGACCGAGCGCCGGGATGCAGCCCTTGGCGTCCATACGCGGAGATTTTATGACGGATCGAGCCTGCGACAAGAACACCGCCTGGACCCACGCCGTTCTCCCTCCCATGGCCCCCCTCGCGACCGACCACACGGCGGACGTGTGCGTGGTGGGCGCCGGGATCGCCGGGCTGACGACGGCGTATCTCCTCGCGAAGGCCGGCAAGCGCGTCGTCGTCCTCGACAACGGCGCGGTCGGCGGGGGCGAGTCGGGCCTCACCACCGCGCACATCACCCACGCGCTCGACAGGCGCTGGGCCTCGCTCGCGAAGCTCCACGAGGTGAGCCGGCTGCGCCTGGCCGCGCGGAGCCACACGGCGGCCATCGACACCATCGAGCGCATCGTCAAGGAAGAGGAGATCGACTGCGACTTCCGGCGCGTCCACGGCTATCTCTTCGCGGCCCCGGGGTCGCCCTCGATGACGCTCCGCGACGAGATCGAGGCCGCGCACCGCGCCGGGCTCGGCTCGACCCATTACGTCGACCGGGCCCCGCTGCTCGATTTCGACACGGGCCCCGCGGTCTGTTTCCCCGATCAGGCACAGTTTCATATCCGCAGGTACCTCGCAGGGCTCTCGCGGGCGATCGAGCGCGACGGCGGCAAGCTCTACACGCTGGCGCACGTGGTCGACGTCGACGAGGACGCGGTGCCCCACAAGGTCGTCGTCAGGACGGCGCGGGGCCTCGAGGTGGTCGCGAGCCAGGCGGTGCTCGCCACGAATTCCCCCTTCATTCCGCGCATTCGCGTGCACATGAAGCAGGCGGGATACAGGACCTACGTCATCGGCCTGCGCATGCCCCGGGACGCCGTCCCGCCGGGCCTCTACTGGGACACGACCGAGCCGTTCCATTACGTCCGCCTGGCCAACGTCGACGGCGCCGACGGCCCGGACGAGGTGCTCATCGTGGGCGGAGAGGACCACAAGACCGGCCAGGCCAGCGACGCGGACCAGCGCTACGCGCGGCTCGAGGCGTGGGCGAGAGAGCGCTTCACGCAGGCCGGCGAGGTGCTGCACCGCTGGTCCGGCGAGGTGATGGAGACGGTCGACGGGCTCGCGTACATCGGCCGCGTCAAGAGGGACTCGAGGATCCTGATCTCCACGGGCGACTGCGGCAATGGCATGACGCACGGGACGATCGCCGGGCTCGTGATCTCGGATCTCGCGCAAGACCGGGAGAACCGGATGGCGTCGCTCTTCGATCCGTCGCGCGTCAACCTGAGCCTGGCCGCGGTCTCCGAGTTCGTGAAGGAGAATGCGAATGTCGCCTGCCAGTATGCCTCGTGGCTCGGCAAGGGCGATGTCGGCGACGTGGCGCAGATCGCGCCGGGCACCGGCGCCGTCGTGCGCAGGGGCCTGAAGAAGCTCGCCGTCTATCGCGATCCGCAGGGGCAGATCCACGAGAGGTCGGCCATGTGCTCCCACCTCGGCGGCATCGTGTCGTGGAACCCCGCGGAGCGCAGCTGGGACTGCCGCTGTCACGGCGCCCGGTTCGACGCCATGGGCCGCGTCCTCCGCGGGCCGGCGACGGCCGATCTGGCGCCCGTCGCGCCGGTCGAGGCGCCCGCCGGCGCCGGAGAGTCCGTGACGCCGCCGAGGGCGCCGGAGGTCGTCGCCGTCCCGGTGACGGCCGTGAGCCTGCCCCAGAGTCGCCCGGCCAGCTGATCGGCGAGCACGCGACACACGACATTGGATGAGCGCGCCACGAGCGCTTGAGCGCGGCATGAGCGTCATGAGAGATTGCGCGCGATGCGCGGGCGAGGGCGCAGTTGACCCCCGCGCGAGCCGCGTGCGATCATGACCAGGTGATCCGGGACGGTCCCCGGCAGCTTGGTGATGAGATGAAATTGCTGCGCCCTCGTGCCTCCCGCGCCGCAGGCATAGCCCTGGCTGTCCTCTCGGTCGCCGGGGCGCTTCCGGCGTGGGCCGAGCCCTCGGCGGCCGATCGACAGACAGCGCGGACGCTCCTCATCGAGGGGCGCAAGAAGCGCGACGCGGGGGACGTCACGGCCGCCCGCGCGGACTTCCAGGCCGCCCACGCGCTCGTGGGCGTCCCCACGACGGGGCTCGACCTGGCGCGCGCCGACGAGGCGCTGGGCCGCCTGCTCGAGGCCCGCGAAACGGCGTACGAGGTCGTCCACCTGCCCCTCGCGAAGGACGAGCCCCCGGCGTTCACGCAGGCGCGGGCGGCGGCCGCGGCCATGGTCGAGCAGCTCGACGCGCGCATTCCGTCGCTCGTGCTGCGCGTCGAGGGCGCGTCGCTGGACCAGCTCGATGCGCGGGTGGACGGCCAGCCGATCCCCCGCGCGGCGCTCCCCTACCCGCGCAAGCTCAACCCCGGTCGCCACGAGGTGGTGGTGGCGGCGCCCGGCTTCCAGACGGAGCGGCGCGAGGTCACGCTGAAGGAGGCGGAGCGCGCGCCGGTGGAGGTCCGCATCGCCCTCGTCCCGGGGCGCGGGGCCGAGCCGGAGGCCGGCGGGGGTGGCGGGCAGCCGCCGCCCGAAGGCGCGCCGCCGGAGCCCCGCGCGCCCGTGCCGATGTGGGTGTGGGCAGCGGGCGGCGTGGGCCTCGCGGCGCTCGCGGGGAGCGCGGCGTTCGCGATCGACCACGCGGCCGCGCGCGACAAGGTCGAGAACGACTGCCCCGGGGCCGTGTGCGATCGGCGCGCCCACGACCTCGAGAGCATGGAGGCGCTCCGGGGGCGATGGAACCGGAGCCTCGGGCTGTCGGTGACGCTCGGCGCGGTCGGCCTCGCCGGCGTCGGCGCGGCGCTCGGCGGCATCCTGCTGCGGCCCAGGACGGGAGACGAGCGCGCGGCGGCGTCGCTCGTGCCGCTCTTGACCCCCACGACGCAGGGCGTGGTGTGGCAGGGAGCGTTCTGATGTTGACACAAAATTCCATTATAATTGCAATCACGACGGTATTCGGCGGCGTGGTGCTCGGCGGCGCAGCGCTCGGTTGCGCGCCGGACCTCAGCCTCTCGGCCGCGACGGGCTCCGGGGGTGCCGGGGGCTCCGGGGGTGAGGGCGGCCACGCGCCGCAGTCGGGCGGCGAGGTGCAGTGGGCGCGCGCGCTCGAGGGCGACGGGGAGCAGGCCGGGGCGAGCGTGGCCGTCGCGGACGACCGCAGCGCGGCGCTCCTCGGCCGGCTCACGGCGGCGGAGGGCGTGGCCCTCGACGACGAGCGCGTGACGCCGATCGGCGTGGAGAACGTCTTCTGGGCGCGGCTCGCGGCGAGCGACGGGGCGGGGCTCGGGCTGAAGCGGTTCGGGGCGTTCGATCCGCAGATCGTGAACGGGCTCGCGACGGACGGGAACGAGGGCCTCCTTGTCGCGGGCGAGTTCTCCGGCAAGCTGGAGTTCGGCGGCGCGCCGCGGACGAGCGCCGGCGGGCGGGACGGCTACGTCGCGCGGCTCGACGCCGAGGGGCGGGAGCTGTGGCTGCAGCCGCTCGGGGGCATCGGCTTTCAGGCGGCGACGGGCGTGGCGGCGAGCGCGACGGGGCGCATCGTCGTGACCGGCCGCTTCTCCGGCGCGCTGAGCCTCGGCAAAAACCGGCTCCAGAGCGCCGGCGGCAGCGACGTGTTCGTGGCGAGCTTCGAGGCCGACGGGACGCCGCTCTGGAGCGAGCGGTTCGGCGACGGCTTCGATCAGCAGGCGCGCGCGGTGGCGATGGACGAGCTCGGCAACGCGATCGTGGTCGGGGACTTCGCCGGGACGCTCGACCTCGGCGGCGATCCGCTGAAAAGCGCCGGGGATCTCGACGTGTTCGTGGCGAGCTTCGACGCGCTCGGCAAGCACCGCTGGAGCAGGCGCTTCGGCGACGCGGCGCTGCAGCGGGCCAGGGCCGTGGCGGTGGACGGCGCGGGCAACGTGATCGTGGGCGGTGAGTTCGGCGGGGCGATCGACCTCGGCGGCGGCCCCCGGGTGGCCGGAGAGCGCCCGGCGGTGTTCGTGGCCAAGCTCGATGCCAGGGGCGAGCACCTCTACAGCCGGGTCATCGGCGAGGAGGGCGCGACGCTGGGCCAGCTGCTCGTCGACGGGACGGGGGACGTGCTCGTGGCGGGGGGGTTCCGCGGGGAGGCGTCGCTCGCGGCGGGGCCCGTGACGAGCGCGGGAGACGACGACGTGTTCGTGGCCAAGCTCGATCCGGAGGGCGGCTACCGGTGGAGCCACCGTTTCGGCGGGGCGGGCGCGGACCGGGCGACGGGGGTGGCCATCGACCGGGAGCGGCAGGTGTTCGTCACGGGGGCGTTCACCGGCAAGGTGATGTTCGGGGAGAAGCAGCTCGAGGGCGGCGAGGGCACGGACGTGTTCGTGACCAAGCTGTCGCCCTGAAGCGGCTGTCGCCAGGAAGGATGGAGGCGCGATGAAACGTGCGATGACAAGGGGCGTGCGGTCGCGCGGGCGACGGCTGGCGATGGGGCTCACGGCGGGCGTGTTCGGGCTGATCTTGCCGGTCGCGGGGTGGGCGGGGCTGGATGCCGACTCTGACGGGGTCGCCGATCCGAACGACAACTGCCCGTCCGTGGCCAATCCGGATCAGGGGGACACGGACGGCGACGTCTTCGGCGATGCCTGCGACAACTGTGAGCGCGTGATCAACCGGGATCAGCGGGACTCGGATGAAGACGGCCTCGGCGACCTCTGCGACAACTGTCCTGTCTCGGTGAACCCGGACCAGGGGGATGCGGAGGGGGACGGCACCGGCGACACCTGCGACGACGATGACGACAACGACGGTGTCATCGACGCGGACGACAACTGTCCTGTCACGGCGAACGCCGACCAGGCGGACGCCGATGGAAACGACATCGGAGATGTCTGTGAGTCCGGGGACGACGACGGCGACGGCATCGCCAATGACGTCGACAACTGCCGCACCCTCGCGAACCCGCGCCAGGAGGACAGGGACGACGACAAGCTCGGCGACGTCTGCGACAACTGCCCCGCGACGCGCAATCCGAACCAGGAGGACCGCGACGGCGACGGCACCGGCGACTTCTGCGAGCCCGACGTCGACGCCGACGGCGACGGGCTCGTCAACGCCGAGGACAACTGCCCTGCGGATCGGAACCCGGACCAGGAGAACACGGATGGCGACAGCCTCGGGGACGCCTGCGATCCGGACAGCGACGACGACGGCCTGGTCGACGAGGAGGACAACTGCCCCGTCGACGCCAACATCTTCCAGGAAGACACGGACGGCGACGGCATCGGCGACGCCTGCGAGGAAGACGACGACAACGACGGCATCGCGGACGAGCGCGACAACTGCCCCCACGTGTCGAACCAGGATCAGTCCGACGGCGACGCCGACGGCCGCGGCGACGCCTGCGACCTCGACGCCGAAGCCGACGTCGACGGCGACGGCATCCCGAACGACGTCGACAACTGCCCGGAGGTCCCGAACCCCGATCAGACGGACGCCGACGAGGACGGCGTGGGCAACGCCTGCGCGGACGGCGACGGCGACGGCCTGACCGACGCGGCGGACAACTGCGACGAGGAGCACAACCCCGATCAGGCCGACAGCGACGGCGACGGGCAGGGCGACGCCTGCGACGAGGACGACGACAACGACGGCGTGCCCGACGCGGCGGACAACTGCGGCGCCGTACCGAACGCCGATCAGGCCGACGGCGACGACGACGATCTGGGCGACGCCTGCGACGTCGATGACGCGGACGACGACGATGATGGCGTCCCGGACGGCGACGACAACTGCCCGCTCGCGACAAACGCGGATCAAGCGGATGGCGACGCCGACGGGCTCGGTGACGTCTGCGACGGAAGCGGCGGCGTGGGCGGCGGCGGGACGGGCGGCGGCGAGATCGCGGCGCCGGAGGTCTCGTCCGGCCTGGTCTGTGCGATGCAGCGAGGCGAAGGCGGCGGTGCGCTCGTCGGCCTCGTGACGCTCCTCGCCGGCGCGCTGGGCCTGGGCTCCCGCCGGCGTCGCGGTCGGGCGGCGTGAGCGCCGTCGCGCGCGGCGCAGCGGCGCAGCGGCGCCAGGAGCCTTGAAGGGCTGTCGGCGCGCGGCATGGCAGCTCCGTCATCTGGACACGAGGGCGAGAAGGTAGGAGTTACACCAGCACCGTATCGTCCACGCTCGTTCCTTGTTTCCTGAGAGAAGAAACCACAAGGCACAGAGGATACAGAGGAGAGAACAGGGAAACTCTGTGTCCTCTGAGCCTCAGTGGTTCAAATTCCTCCCTATCACATGACCAGGAAGAGGGGAGCGACGCGAGCGCCCGCTCGGTGGCTACCTGGGAATTGCTGCAAGCACGGGATGGGTTATCACCCATCCCCCCACGCGGGTTCCGGGCGGGCTTTGCCAATGATCTCGGTCCGCGCATTTTTCTGAGCCGTGACGTCGCGTCGGTGTAACTGCTCCGACTGAACGCGCCGGTACGCCCGCTGCGCAGCCTGCGCTGCGGGCGGGGGCGGCTTGAGCCACCTTTGGAGACACCATGCGCCTTGCTCTCCCGCTCTCTCTTTCATTGCTGATGACCACGCTGTTCGGAGTCCCCCTCGTCGCCGGCTGCAGCGACAGCGCCGTGGATGGCGCCGCCCCGTCCGGCGGCGCAGGCGCAGGCGACAGCGGCGGAGGCGCCGCAAGCGGCGGGGGCAGCGAGAGCGGCGGGGGCAGCGAGAGCGGCGGGGGCAGCGCGAGCGGTGGCGGCGGGGCCGGGGCCGGCACGGGCGCCGCGGGCGGCGGAGGCGTCGCGCTCCCGACGAGCATCGTGAAGTGCCAGGGCAAGACGTACCAGTGCGGGGATCTCATCGACAACGATGAGGACGGGCTCCTCGACGTGCAGGATCCGGACTGCCTCGGCCCGTGCGACAACACCGAGGACAGCTACTACGGCGGGATCCCCGGCCAGGCAGGGCCGGCGTGCACCGTCGATTGCTATTTCGATCAGGACTCCGGGGCCGGCAACGACGATTGTCGCTGGAACCATCAGTGCGATCCGAACGAGGTCGCGCCCGGATATCACCCGGAGTCGAGCAACGGGGCGATGTGCGCCCATGACCCTGGCGCCTCGACGCCGGGCGCCGACGGCAAGAGCTGCAGCCAGCTCAAGATGGCGCAATCCGATACCTGCCACGACGTCTGCGGTCCGCTCACGCCGAACGGCTGCGACTGCTTCGGTTGCTGCGAGCTGCCGGCAGGCAGCGGGGCGTATGTCTGGCTCGGCTCCGACGCCGACGGCACCGGCGAAGGCTCGTGCTCGCGCGACGGCATCTCCGATCCGAGCCGCTGCGAGCCGTGCATGCCCGTGGACGCCTGCCTCAACGACTGCGGCCGCTGCGAGCTGTGCCTCGGCAAGGACACGCTGCCCGCCGACTGCTTCGAGGCTGGCACCGGCGCCGGCGCCGGCGGGGCCGGCGGCGCGGCCGGGACCGGCGGCGACGGCGTGGGCGGCGGCGCGGCCGGGACCGGCGGCAGCGGGACCGGCGGCGACAGCGGAGGCCAGTGCGCGCCGGGGGTCCAGCCGTGCGGGCTCGCCGGCCAGGAGCCTTGTGACGCGTACCACTACTGCATCACCGGCTGCTGCCAGCCCATCGTGAACTAGCGAGCGTATCGCCCACGATCATGCCTGGTTTCGTGAGCGAAAAAGTCTGAACTATAGAGACACAGAGTACACGAACGCCCTCGTTCTCTCCTCTGTGCTCTCTGTGCTCTCTGTGCCTCTGTGATTCCTTCCCTCTGTGGTTCCTTCCCTCGTGAAACCAGGGAGAACCATGAAGAACAGAGAATACACAGAGGTTTGTTTTCACGCTCCGCTGTTCCCGCTGCGCCTCCGTGGTGTAGTGCCTCCGCACGGACCGGAGACGAGCTTGGGGGACGCAGCGCTGAACGCCCGCGAGCTGAGGCGTTGTGCCTGCGGTGACGACACTTGGTTTGAAAGGAGACGAGTCAATGGGGATGCGCTCGATGGCTGTTGGGATGCTCTGCGCCGTGACGGCGATGGGGTGTGGCGGCGACGACGACGACGACCAGCCGAAGAGCTGCTCGGTGGCCGAGCAGACGGGGTGCACCGCGCCGCAGGTGTGCGAGGAGGTGGAGGGCGCCGAGCCCGCTTGCTTCGACCCGGTGACCCTGAAGGGCCGCGTCTACAACTCGCTCGACGACAAGGGCATCGCGGGCGCGCGCGTGCTCGCGCGGGACCCGAACGACGCCGTGATCTCCCGGGTGGCGGTCACGGGGGCCGACGGCAGCTACGAGCTCGCCGTGCCGGCGCGGCGCGACGCGAGCGGGGCTCCGGTCAAGGCCGATGTCACGCTGCGCGCCGACGCGCTCGCTCACGAGACCTTCCCGAAGGCGCCGCGGGTCGCGTTGCCGATCGACCTCGCGACCGCGTCGGGCAAGCCGCTCGCCATCGCGTCGGCGGCCACCGAGATCGCGCTGTTGCCGCTGCCGGACAGCGAGGGGCTCGGCTCCATCTCCGGGGTCGTCCTCGCCGAAGAGCCCGGCGGGACGCTGGTCGTCGCGGGCGGCGCCACCGGCGCGGCCGATCTCGACGGCAGCTACACGATCTTCAACGTGGCCGCGGGCGAGGTCACGGTGAAAGGCTATGGCGCCGGCCTCGCGCTCGACACGGCGAGCGCCACCGTCAGCGCGGGCAAGGAGACGGCCGGCGTCGATCTGCACGCCACGGGTGACGCCACGGCGATCGTGAGCGGCAAGGTCGAGATCGTGAATGCGTCCGGCGGGAGCGCGACCTCGGTCATCCTGGTCGTGGCCGATACGTTCGATGAGATGACCGCCCGCGGCGAGACCCCGCGAGGGCTCCGGCAGGGCGACGTGACCGGCGAGTTCTCGATCGCCGGGGTGCCTGACGGCGAGTACGTGATCCTCGCCGCGTTCGAGAACGACGCGCTCGTGCGGGATCCTGACACGTCGATCGGCGGGACCGAGATCGTGCGCATCACGGTCTCCGGCGAGGACCACCCTGTTCAGGAGTCGTTCAAGGTGACCGGCGCGCTCGCCGTCGTCTCGCCCGGCGCGAGCTCGCTCGACGAGGTGAGCGGGACACCGACCTTCGTCTTCGAGGACGACTCCAGCGAGGATCTCTACGAGGTGACGCTGTTCGACGCGCTCGGGGCGAAGATCTGGGAGAACCTCGAGGTGCCCAGGGTGTCGGGGAGCGAGAACGTCTCTGTCGCGTACGACGGTCCAGCGCTGGACCCGGGGATGATCTATCAGTTCAGGGCCACCTCGAAGAAGGACAGCACGCCCATCTCGCAGACCGAGGACCTGAAGGGGGTCTTCCTCTACAAGTGATCGCGGGGGCGCGCGGCGCGGGGGCGCCGCTGTCAGCAGCGACGGCGGCGGGCGCGGCGCGCGCTGCCGAGCGAAAGGAGGAGGCCGAAGAGCGCGAGCGCGCGGGAGGTGCCCGGCGCGTGCTCCGTCTCGCCGCCCACGGCGGCAAGCATGCAGTTGAAGCTGAAGCAGCAGCTGCACGCCCCCGGCGGCGCTCCTCCCTCGGCGTGGTCTCCTCCCCCTGCCCCGCCCGCCGCATCCCGGCCTCCGCCGTCGCCGCCGACGCTCGCGTCGCCGCCCACGCCTGCGTTGCCGCCGCCTGGCGCATCCCGGCCGCCACCGACGTCACCGCCGCTCACGTCGCCGCCCACGCCTGCGTTGCCGCCGCCTGGCGCGTCACGGCCGCCACCGACGTTGCCACCGCCCGCGCCGCCGCCAGTCCCGTGAATGGGAATGTCCGGCGCCGTGATCGGTAGATTGCGGCAGCCGAAGAGAGGGAGACACTCGTCCGTGGTCGTCAGATCCCCATCATCGCAGTCGAGGGGGATGTCGCTCACGCAATTCCCCTCGAAGCAAAGCTCGATGCCATTGCAGAGGTCGAAGTCGCCGCAGATGGCCCCGTCCGGCAGGACGACGTCCGCGGGGCAGCGCCCGGCGCCGTCGCAGTACTCCCCGGGATCGCAGGACGAGCTCGCGATGCGGCAGAGCACCGTCGTCGGCTCGGCGGCGCACAGCGCCGAGCAGCAGTCCCCGTCGAGGAGGTTGCCGTCGTCGCACGGTTCACCCCGCCCGAGCACGCCGTCCCCGCAGATCGCGGGCCTCACCGTGAAGGCGGTGGGATCGGTCGCGCCGGCGAACAAGGGCTCGTCGGTCAGCACGCTCGACTCGTTGACCCCGTCCGAGTCGGCGTCGAAGGAGATCGTGCCCTGGTTCGTCACGACGAGCCCGTCGGTGAGCGGCCGGAGCGCCGCTTGCATCGTGAGGATCACCCACTCCCCGGGCGCGACATCGCCGTCCCAGCCGATCGTGTTGGTCACGGGATCGGACGTGACCGCGCCCTTCTCCGCGACAGCGCCCTGCAGCAGGACCTCCGGCGGGAGCACGTCCACGAACTCGAACCCTGCGTTGTCGCGCTGCAGGCGGCCGCCCGTGTTGTTGATGAGCAACGTGTAGGCGACCTCCCCGCCGGCGGTGCGCTCGCTGAGCACGGTCAGGAAGCCGATCAGGCGCGTCGGCACGGAGACGGTCGTCTGCGTCTCGCCCTCGTTGTTCTCCGGCGCCGGATCGTGCTCACTCGCGGTGACCTTCGCCTTGCCGTCGATCTCGAGGGCGACCGCGGGCGGGGTGAGCGCGGGCGCGACAAGGGTGACCGCGATCGACGAGCTCTCCGCCGCGGCGAGCGACGCGCGCCGGCACACGAGCCCCTCGGTGGCCGGGTCGCACGTCCAGCCGGTCCCGGAGGCGCTGGCGAGGCTCGCCCCGGGCGGCAGGACGTGCGTCACGACGAGGTCGCTCGCGTCGCCCGGCCCCTCGTTGGAGACGCTGATCGTCGTGACGAACTGCGCGCCGGGCGACACCGGATCCGGCGCGTCCGCCAGCGTGATGGCGAGATCCGCCCCGCAGGCCCCGGACGCGACCGGCACCGCCGCGAGCACGACGTTGTCGATCGCGACGCCGCACGGCCCGGGACGCCCGATGTCGGTGCAGACAAGGCTGTCGTCCTGCGTGTAGTCGAAGCGGAGCTGGACGGTCCGCCCGCGCAGCCCCGCGCCAGGGAAGCGGATCGACACGCGCTTGCTCCCGCCGGAGCTGCCGGACCAGACCGAGTGATCCGCGAGGTAACCCGGGTCGTCCCGGGCGGGCAGGTGCTTGGGGAAGTGGTGGCTCGCGCCGGTCATGATCCGCTCGGCGAACGCCTCGGCGAGGACCGCCCGCGGCGTGGCGCCGGCCGTGAGATCTTCCAGGCGCAAGGTCAGGCCGTCGAACGCCTGGACGAGCCGGTGCGGATCGTCCTCCAGCTCGTAGGTGAGATCGAAGTCGAGCGTGACATGGGATTCCCCGGGGCTCTCCGGGATCGTCACGGCGGGAGACACCAGCGCGACGTGCGACGTGGCCGGCTCCTCGCCGTGAAATGCCGCGTTGTTGCCGGGCGTCAGCGTCTGCGCGACGACCCACGGCGCGACGGAGGCCGGTCCGCCGTCGCGCACCGACTGCCAGCCGGAGGGCAGCGCGGGCGCGCTCGCGGCGTCGAAGTCCTCGCGGAGCAGGACGTCCGCGGCGCCCGGCACGCCGGTCTCGAGCGCGATGGGGAGCGCGATCGTGCCCTGAGCGGAGCGCACCGTGAGCGTCAACTCGATCGGCGTTCCCGGGGTGAAGTCCCGGGTCGTGGAGAGGAGGAACGGCGCGTCGCTGGCGGCGACGCGGAGCGGATCGAGCTCGGGGTAGGTCGCGCTCGCCCTCACGACGGTCACGGAGGGTGTCTCCGTGGCGAGCGTGGCCGTGATCTCGGAGAGGGTCGTCCTGCCGGAGACCGGGTTGGCGACGTAGTTCTCCAGGTAGACGCCGACCTCGATGAGCTCTCCCGGATCGATGCGCTCGTTCGCGAGGGCGCCGCACGCCGTATCCGCAACCCGGGTGCCGGCGGCGCGCAGCGGCGGGACGCGCGCGAGCTCGTCGAGGACATCGAGGTGAACGTTCGGCGCGATCATGGAGGTCGACGTCGGCTGTCCCTCATCGAACCGCGGTGGGGCGGCCGTCCTGCTGAAGACGCTGTAGAGCTCGCCGGCGAGCGCCACGCCGCCGATGCGATCGCCGAGGTTCTGCCGCGAGGCGTCGTTGCCGTGGCCCGCGTGAAACGGGCGGTCCGAGATCGGCGCAGGCGGGCTCCAGGAGGCGCCTTGATCGCTCGACGCGGTGTGCATGAGCTCGGTGAGGTCGCCCGAGCCGGCGACATCCTGGTCGTAGTAGACGACGTGCGCGGTGCCGGTCGCTCGGTCGACGGCGACAAAGGGGAAGAACTGGGCCCGATCGCGCCCTGGATCGCTGTTGAGGAGGACGGCGCTGCCGGCGGCGCACCGTTCCGTGAAGGAGCGCAGGGCGATGTCGCCCGTCCCCCCGTCGCCGCTCCGCTGGTAGACGACATAGACCTGCCGCGTGGCCTGGTCGATGTCGATCGACGGGGAGCTCCTTGCGTGGTCGACGCCGAGGACCTGGTCTTCAGGGGGGTAGCTCGTCGCATCGAGGAGGACGAGCGGCTCCCAGGTGACGCCTCCGTCGGTCGAGCGGCGGCATCCGAGGTTGCGCAGCGAGGTCCCCGGCTCCATGGAGCGGAAGACGGCATAGACGACCGAACCCCGGTCGGTCGTCCCGGGGAGGATGCGCGCGCCCGGCCCGTCGAGATCGCCGCCGGCCGGCGCCTGGGCGAGCACGGCGGCGGGCGACCAGGTCAGGCCGAGGTCGTCGGAGTGGCTGTAGAGGATCCTCGGCGACGCGCCGCCGCGCTGGACCCAGGTGACGGACAGGCGCCCGGTCGCCCCGTTGACGTCGATGGAGGCCTGCTCGGCGCTCTCCCCCGCGACGAACGTGGGAGCGACCTCCACCGGCGCGGACCACGAGGTCCCGGCCGCGCTGCCAGGGTTCGAGCCATGGATGCAGAGGCCCTGGAGTCCATCGGCCGGGCGAACGTAGGTCGAGGCGCTGATGAAGACGTCGCGGCCCGGATCGTGGACGACGCGGGGCGCGCCGAGCACCTGGCCGCCGGGGGCCGAGGGCAGCGCGCGCTCGCCGTTCGGGCCGACCACCTCGGCGAAGGTCCTGCCCCCGTCGGCGGATCGCGCAACCCCGGACAGGCTGGGCGGGCTCGCGAGCGCGCCGCGCGGATCGGTATAGGTCGCGACGAGGAGGCTCGCGTCCGCGTTCGCGGCGATCGCCGCCTGGTTCTGGGCTCCGAGCGCGTCGGAGGAATGCACGGCGCGGTCCGCGTTCGCGGCGATCGCGAGCCGAGCTGCGCCGGGCGCCTCCGGTTCGTCGCTGCCGCAACCCACGCCGGCGGTGAGCAGCCCCCCACCGAGCAACCAAGCGACCCTGCGTCGCGCGCGCATAAGCACCTCCGAACCGAAATAGATGCCGCGAGCTCGCAGGACGTGCCGATTTCCCCGACATCGCACGGCCCGTCCAGCGGCGGGGCCCGATGCGCTGCGGTCGTTTTCGGGCAACATCGACGCAGGCCGCGCGTCGGCGCGGCAGATGCGCCCGGCGCGAAGGCTCGCCTCGACGCCCTTTCCCGTTTTTCCCGGCCGTGGAGAGCGGGGCGCCCCGTGCGTCGCGCGCGGATGGCGGGTCGGGTCCTCGGGCGCCGGCGGTTGCCTGAGGGGGCCGGCTCAGGCGCCGCGTGGCGGGCCGCGGCCGTCGATGGCCTGCGCGGCGGGCGGGTCGGGGGGACGGGCAGGGAGCACGAGATCCGCGAGGCGGCGCGCCGCGGCGAAGGCCACCTCCTCGTCCGGGGCGAGGTCCTGACCGAGGTTGGCGGGGTCCTGACCGAGGTTGGCGGGGTCCTGACCGAGGTTGGCGGGGTCCTCGCCGGGGTTGACGGGGTCCTGACCGAGGTTGGCGGGGCCCTCGCCGGGGTTGACGGGGCCCTCACCGAGGTTGGCGCGCCCGCTCAGCGCGAGCATCGCGATGCCGTGGAGGCCCGCGAAGAGCACGTGGGTGTCCTCCGCCGGGCACGCGCTGCCGTAGCGGCGCAAGAGCTCGACGAAGCCGCTCCACAGCGGGCGCGCGAGCCGCAGGCGCCCCTCCTCGCGCAGGCGGGCGCGGTCGAAGCGGCGCTCGGCCATCAGCCAGTACAGATCCGGGTGGCGCAGCGCGAACTCGACATAACCGACGGCGAGCGACCGCGCGTCGGCGCCGGCGCGCGCCCGCGCCTCGAGGAGCTCCGCGAGCCGCCGCCATCCGGCCCCGTCGACGCGGATGAGGAACCCGTCGAGCGAGCCGAAGTGGTGATACAGCACCATCGTCGTCTGGCCCAGGAACGCGGCGATCTTGCGGGCAGTCAGCTCGTCACGCGCCAGCCGGCCATCGCAGAGCGCCTGGAACACGCGCTCCACCGGCTCATCTGCGTCCATCACACCCATACCCACGATCCTGCCACGTCCGCGCTCCGCCTGTTGACGCGCTCAGCATAACACTGTTATCCTTGGAGGGTATGGGGTTGCTTTGCGACGAGGCGGCGGCTTCCGGGGCCCAGCGCGGCTGCCGCGGCCTGGCGGTGGGGTTGGCGCTCGCGGTGGGCGCGCTCTCGGGAGCGTGCACGTCGCGGCCGCCGGTGGCGGACGAGGCGCCTGCGGGGCCGTATGAGGTGGTGGACGGGTGGCCGCGTGTCCCGGAGGGGATGGTGTTCGGACCAGCGCTCGACGTGGCGGTGGACGCGCGCGGGCGCGTGCTGGTGAGCCATGCGGCCGGGCGCACGTCGGGGAACGACGCGCCGATCAGCGAGGCGACCATCCTGGTATTCGATGCCGGGACGGGGGAGCTGCTCGATGCGTGGGGAGAGGGGCTGTTCGTTTATCCGCACGGGATCGAGGTCGATCGGAACGACTTCGTGTGGGTGACGGACTCCGAGCAGAACCGGGTGTTCAAGCTGACAGCGGAGGGGAAGGTGGTGATGACCCTCGGCGAGGCGCCATGAAGGGACGAGGCGCGTGGATCGTCGTATCGCTCGCGGGGCTCGGGTGCGCGGCGAGCCCGGAGCAGCTCGACCGGCCAACGAACGTCGCCTTCGGCCTGGACGGCGACGTCTACGTGGCGGACGGCTACAACCATGCTCGCATCGCGCGCTTCTCCGAGGACGGCGAGTTCTTGATGGAGTGGGGCGAGAAGGGGTTCGGGCGGGGGCAGCTCGACACGCCCCACGGCATCGTCACCGACGACGAGGGGCGGGTCTACGTGGCGGACCGGGAAAACGCGCGCGTGCAGGTCTTCAGCGCAGACGGCGACTACCTTGCGCAGTGGAAGAGCGCCGCGCTGGGGCGGCCATGGGCGATCGCCTTCGGGCCCGATCGGCACATCTACGTGGTCGACGGGGGGGACCAGGATCCGGAGCGGCCGCGGGGGCATGTGGTGCGGATCAACCTCGATGGAGAGATCGTGGACCGGTGGGGAACCTCGGGGGACGGCCCCGGGGAGATCGACTGGGGACACGGGATCGCGGTGGGGCAGGACGGGAGCGTCTACGTGACCAGCCTGCGGGGTCGCGGCGTGCAGAAGTTCAGGAGGACGAGGTGAGCGGGCGCACGCTCGCGTTGACCGTGGTTGCCACAGTAGGCGCCCTCGCGGCGGCGCCGAGCTGGGCGCAGGGGACGGGCGAGTTGCCGGAGCGGCTCGAGGACCGCGGCCATGTTGCGCTGTACGGCATATTTACGGCCTCGCCGCAGGACAGGGAGCTGGCGACGATCCATGTCGCGCCGCAGGTGTCGGCCGGCATTCGTCTGAACGGCTGGCTGAGCGCAACCACGGACGTGACCTCGGCCTGGACCACCTTTCAGGTAGAGGGCGAGGCGAGGCGCTCGTCGTTTCGCTTCGGGAACCCGTTCGTTACCGTGCAGGCGGCGTTGGTCGAGGAACGCCAGCGCTCGTTCCGCGTCGGGATCGGGGTTGCACCGCCGTTGACGACTTTCCCTGGCACGATCCCGGAGAATACGGAGACCGAGTACAACTACGCGGTCGCGACGGCGGCGCGCGGGTTCGCGGATTACTGGCTGTGGGCACCGAATGCGATCCCGATCGCCTTGCTGCTCCGCAGCCGGATGGATCTGTCTGCGTCGGTGGTCGTCGGCGCCGAGCTGGATCCGGCAGTGCTCATTTCCGTGAACTCCAATCCGTCGCGGCTGGCGATGGTGGCCGCCGCATACGCGGGCTTGAGGATGGGTCCGCTGACGCCCGGGCTGCGGGTGCAGATGTTCGCGCAAACGGCGCCGCTCGCCGGACGGGATTTCTCGCAGTGGGCAGCGATCTTGTACGCGAACGCAGAATTCGAGGCGGTGTTCGTGCGCTCCCAGGTTGCCGTCAACCTGGACGCCCCCTCCGGGCTGGCTGGCCAGCGAGGAGCCACCGTGTGGGGAGCGTCGCTGGGAGGCGGGGTCCGCTTGTAGAGAAAGGCAGGCCGGGGGCGCGGCGCAGCGCGGTCGACCCCGGATCCTCGCGGATCCTCGACCCGGATCCTCGACCCGACCCACGTTGCGCGGATCCTCGACCCGACCCACGTTGCGTGTGCCTGTGCCCGTTGCGTGTGCCTGTGCCGGACCTGCCGGACCCGACCCACGTTGCGTATGCTGCCGTGCGCGACAGCGGCGATAGCTGGCGGAAAGGGTGGCGGCCGCCACCCGCCCAAGCGCGGCAGTCGCCCGGAACAGCCGCATTCTCGCATGGCACGGCTCTTGATGTCGCCGATGAACATGAGCCAGCCCCGCGCTATCGTCCCCGGCGCTACGTACCTCCTCACCCGCCGCGTTCTGCGGAGACATTTCCTCCTCCGCCCCGATTCCGCCATCACACAACTCGTGATCTATACCCTGGCGCTCTCGGCCCAACGTTATGGGATCCTCGTGCATGCGCTCTGCGTGATGTCCACGCATCTTCATCTTGTCGTCACAGACACGCGTGGCGAGCTCCCACGATTCCTTCAGCGGTTTCACCGCCTCGTCGCGCTCGGGACCAAGGTCCTGCGAGCGTGGGAAGGCCCGGTATGGGACCACGGGGCGACAAGCGCGGTACACCTAGCAACAAGGGACGCGCTGGTTGAGAAGATCGCCTACACGCTCGCGAATCCGGTGGTCGCCGGCCTCGTACAGCATGCACACCAATGGCCAGGGGCGAAGGTGCTCGTGGGAGAACTCGGCTGCGGTGCACTGCGAGCCCAGCGCCCTGAGATATACTTCAATTCGAAAAACGCCGAATGGCCGGAGGAAGCTGCGATTTCGATCACAATTCCACCTGTGATCGCGAACAGCGAGGCTGATGGGTTTCGTCACGAGATCGCGGCAAAGCTCGATCAATACGAGCAACGGGCTCGCGCGACCCTGGAACAACAGGGGCTCGGCTTCCTCGGACGTGCACGCGCGAGCAAGGTTTCCCCTTACAAGCGGGCGAAGACCATCGAGCCGCTTCGCGAACTCAATCCGACATTCGCGGTTGGCCGCGGACGAACCGACGCGCTAAACAATGCCATCGCCGCCGTGCGCGCCTTCCGCGCAGCTTATCGCAAATCACTCGAGCAATGGCGTGCGGGCGCGCGCAGCATAATCTTCCCTGCAGGGACGTGGTGGATGCGTGTGTTCCACGGAGCTGCCGTTGATGAGGGCGAGCGCGCTGCAGCATAGGCACAGAGCGAGCACGGCTCGAAATCGACGGGGGTAAGCGGATGCCACGGGTGGTACCTCTCCCGTCGTACAACCAGGGCCCGGGTCGTATTGCCGTACTGTAGGGGTGGTGCGCAGGGCCCACCCGTTCACGCTCACTTGGGCTTGCTCACGGGCTCACGACGTCCGTTTCAGGCCGCGTGATCACAGCGGGTCGGCGTAGCTACCCGTTCGCCTTACTCGGTCCGGGCACTGGTATCGGGACTGGGCTCGGCGTAACGAGGCTGGCTGGCTCGGCATAACCACGGTCTGTTCGGATCCCGGATCCGGATACCGGTCCTACACCACGCCGCGATGCCCCAAGCATGGTCGGTACGTGCGCGCGACGCGGCACTTGCGAGCGCCGACCACAATTGGCCTCCAGTTGCGATCGCGATCGCCATAGGCCGCGACATGCGTCCGTGCCCGACGGGTCGCCGACGAGGGGTCGCAACCACGGTCGGACGGCACGCGACGGGTCGCCGACGAGGGGTCGCAACCACGGTCGGACGGCACGGGCGGCGGCGAGGTCGAGTTCGAGTCGCAACCACGGTCGGGTGGGCCGGGTTGGGTGCAACCACGGTCGGGTGGGCCGGGCCGGGTTAGGTGACGGTCGGGTGGGCGCGATCGGGTCGGCAACGGCGCAACCACGGCCGGGTCGATGCGACGGGCTGGCTCGGGGGCAAGGTCGACCCCCTCGGCTCCGGTCCAGCCGTACCCACGCCCACGCGCCCAGCACGGTCAGCTCACGGCTCACGGCTCACCCTCGCCATGCTAGACCGCGCTGCGCCGATGCCCCCCGAGCGCTCCCTCCTCTCCTCCACGAACTCCCCACTCACCGCCACGATGGGCGAGCTCGCAGGCGACCTCGACGAGCTCGCCTCGAACGACACCGCCGCCAGCGGCCCCCCCGCCTCCACGCCGGGCGACCGCGAGCCGCTCCCGTCGTTCGACCTCCCCGCGGACCGCCGCGTCGTCACGCCTCGCGATCTCGCCGCAGAGCTCGCCGCAGCGCCGCCTGGCACACGCCACGTGACGGGCTCGGCCGGCTCGGCCGGCGCCCTCGTCATCCGTCGCCTCGCCGCAGCCGCCGTCGGCCGGCCCATCGTCGCCTTCACCCCCGACGTCGACAGTGCCCGCGCCCTGGCGGCGGACACGTCATTCCTGCTCGCCGACCGGGACGCCGACGCCGCCGAGGCCGCCGGCGCCACGGCATCCGGCCGCGTCCTTCTCTACGTGCCCAACGAGGCCAGCCCCTACGCGGACGTCAACCCCGACCGCCGCGGCGCCCAGACCCGCCTCGCCACGCTCTTCCACCTCGGCATGGACCTACCGTGGTTGGTCCTCGTCTGCCCCATCGCCGCGCTCGCCCGCAAGGTCGTTCCCAAGGACGAGGTCACCGAGCACGCCGAGCTCGTCATCGCCGAACAGGAGATGGATCGCGACGCGCTCTCGGCCCGTCTCGGCGCCTCCGGCTATGTCCGCAGCCCCCTCGTGGAAGACCCCGGGACGTTCGCCGTCCGCGGCGCCCTCCTCGATGTCTGGGCGCCCTCCGCCGAGCTGCCGGTGCGCATCGACTTTTACGGAGACGTCATCGCGTCGATCAAGACCTTCAACCCCGACGATCAGCGCACGGTCGCCGATGTGAAGGAGGTCTGGCTCCCGCCGGCGCGCGAGGCAATCCTCACGCCGGACAACGTCGAGCGCGCCCGCCAGCGTGTCCGCGCCGCCTGCGACGCCATCGACTTTCCCTCGACCAAGGCGCGCGCTCTGGTCGAGGACGTTGCCAGCGGCCGCGCCTTCTTTGGGGCCGAGGGCTACCTGCCCGCCTACGTCGACCTCGCGCCCTTTGCCTCGTACCTGCCCAGCGAGGCGCTCGTCGTCCTCGAGGACCCGGCCTCCCTCACCGCCGCCCTGCGCGACGAGCTCGGCCGCGCCGCCGCCGACCGGAGCCACAAGGATCGCGAGCCGCACTTCCCGCTCGGGGCCTTCTACGAGGACGAGGCGCACGTCGCATCGTGGCTCGGGGACCGCACCGGGGTTGCGCTGCACCGCACCGGGGTTGAGGGTGCCGCGGAAAATCAGGATTCGCTAGAGCGCTTCGAGGTGGTCCCCGAGGACGCCCCCTCGCTCGCCATGCGGGACCAGTCGGACCTCGAGCGCGCCATCAAGGCGACCCGCGCCTCACGCGGCAAGCACGGCGCCCTGGACCCGCTCGTCCGCCGCGTGGTCGCCTGGCAAGAGGCGGGCCTGCGGGTGCTCATCGCCGCGCGCGCACAGACCCAGGTTGAGCGCCTGGTCAGCCTGCTCCGCCACCGAGACGTGCGGGTGAAGGCCAACCTCGGTCCGTTCGACCCCGGGTTCCTCGATGGCAGCAGCTCGGCTCCTCCGCGCGACACCGCCCTCGTCGTCACGGGCTCCCTTGCGCGTGGCGTCATCGCTCCGGCCGAGGGGCTCGCTCTGGTCACGGAGGAGGAAATTTTCGGGGCCCGCGCCCACCGCCGCGCCGCTCGCGCCGCCGCCTCGTCCACGAAGCCCGCGCAGGCCTTCCTCGAGGACCTCCGCAACCTGGGTGTCGGCGACTACGTCGTCCACGTAGATCACGGCATCGGCCGGTATCTCGGCCTCGTCCACAAGCAGGTCGGCTCAACCACGGTCGACCTCATCGCCGTGGAGTACGCCGGGGGCGACAAGCTCTACCTCCCGGTCTACCGCCTCAACCAGATCCAGAAATTCAGCGGTGGCGAGGGCGCACCCAAGGTCGATCGGCTCGGTGGGCAGACCTTCGCCAAGACGAAGGCGCGGGTCGAGAAGAGCGTTCGCAAGATGGCCGACGAGCTCCTGCGCCTGTACGCCGAGCGCCGCGCCGCCACCGCCGAGCCCGTTCCGCCCACGGACGACGATTACCACGCCTTCGAAGCGACCTTCCCCTTCGACGAGACGCCCGACCAGGCCCGGGCCATCACCGAGGTTGCGGCCGACCTCGAGTCCGGCCGTCCCATGGACCGCCTCGTCTGCGGCGACGTCGGCTTCGGAAAGACCGAGGTTGCCATCCGCGCCGCCTTCCGCGCCGCCTGCGCCGGCAGGCAGGTCGCCGTCCTCTGCCCAACCACGGTGCTCGCGCAGCAGCACTACCTCAGCTTCAAATCCCGCATGGCCTCCTACCCCATCGAGGTCCGCGCCATGTCCCGCTTCCAGGGCAAGCAGGAGCAGGACGAGGTCTCCCGCGGCCTCCGGGACGGCAGGGTCGACGTCGTCATCGGCACGCACCGCCTCCTCTCCAAGGACATCCACTTCAAGCGGCTCGGCCTGCTCGTCGTCGACGAGGAGCAGCGCTTCGGCGTCACCCACAAGGAGCGCATCAAGGCCCTCAAGACCAACGTCGACGTGCTCACGCTCTCGGCCACCCCCATCCCTCGCACCCTCCAGATGGCGGTCTCCGGCCTCCGCGACATGTCGATCATCACCACCCCGCCGGTCGACCGCCGCGCCATCCGCACCGTGGTGACCCGCCACGACGAGGCCGTCATCCGCGAGGCGGTCCTCCGCGAGCTCGGCCGCGGCGGCCAGGTCTTCTACGTCTACAACCGCGTCGAGGGCCTCTACGAGCGCGCCGCCCGCCTCGCCGAGCTCGTCCCGAGCGCCCGCATCTGCGTCGCGCACGGCCAGATGAGCGAGCACAACCTCGAGCAGGCCATGCTCGACTTCGTCGAGGGGCGCTACGACGTCCTCTGCGCCACCGCCATCATCGAGAGCGGCCTCGACATCCCCCGCGCCAACACCATCCTCATCGATCGCGCCGACATGTTCGGCCTCTCGCAGCTCTACCAGCTGCGCGGCCGCGTCGGCCGCGCCAAGGAGCGGGCCTACTGCTACCTCATCGTCCCGCCCCCCAACGCCATGACCGACGAGGCCCGCGCCCGCATCGAGGCCCTCGAGCGCCACACCGAGCTCGGCTCCGGCTTCCACATCGCCTCGCTCGACCTGGAGCTGCGCGGCTCCGGCGACCTCCTCGGCGCCGAGCAGAGCGGCACCGTCGCCCAGGTCGGCTTCGAGCTCTTCTGCCAGATGCTCGACGAGGCCGTCCACGAGCTCCGCGGCGAGCCCGTCATCCACGACGTCGACACCGAGCTCTCCTTCGACGCCGACGCGCTTCTGCCAGAAGAATACATTTCCGACGTAGGCGTACGCCTCTCTCTCTACAAGCGGTTCGCCGGCGCCGGCTCGGCCGAGGACGTGCAGGATCTCGCGGTCGAGGTGGAGGACCGCTTCGGCGCGCCGCCGATCGAGGCGCGCCGGTTCGTGCATCTCATGCGGCTCAAGACCGAGCTGCGCCGGCTGAAGGCGCTCGCGTGCGAGGCGAGCGCCAAGGGGGTCACGCTGCACCTGCGCGAGGACACCCCGCTCGACCACGCCAAGGTGCTCAGGTTGGTCCAGCCGAAGGGCTCGCCCTACAGGATCTCGCCCGACATGCGGCTCTCCCGCCGCGCCAGGGACGGCGAGGTCTTCACGAGCGGGCTGGAGGCGACCGACAAGCTCCTCAGCGAGCTCGCCAGCTGCCTCAAAGACGGCGCCTGATCGCGCGCCGCCGTCGCGGCCTCCCGGGTCGTCCGGCTTACCCGGGTGAGCTCGCGTCGCGCGATTGACAACGATGCCGCCGCGCAGCGTGGCGGCGCGCGGGGCGGAGGCGACGCCGCGCTCCGGCGGTGATAGCGTCGAGCGACGGGGAGGGGATAGATGACCGATCGCCCGGATCACGAGCAGCTCGAGAGGCTCCAGGGGAGCTCCATGACGAGCTGGTACAGCCCCTTCCAGCTGGCCCGCTCTGCGCTCGACATGGCCGTCTCCCACCTGATGGGCGCGCGCGGCGACTTCCGGCTCATCGAGGCGATCGCCGGACCGCAGCCGCCCTTCGACTATGCCGTCCGAAACGGCCTCCCGCGCGACGAGATCTGGATCGATTACGTGGCGGACATGGGCGACGGCTTCAACCCCACCTACGCGATCGCGAGCCTGCTCGCCCGGCCGACGATCTCGCTCGGCGGCCGCGAGACCACGCGCGGAGAGGTGCTGATCATGGGCGGGGACCAGGTGTACCCCTCGGCCACGCGCCAGGCGTACTGGACGCGCCTCGTCGAGCCCTACGCGGCTGCGCTCCCGAAGGCCGACGTGAAGGAGGCGCCGCACCTGTTCGCGATCCCCGGCAACCACGACTGGTACGACGGGCTGATGAGCTTCATGCGCCTCTTCGGCCAGAAGCGCACGCTCGGCGCGTGGAAGACGCTCCAGTCGCGGAGCTACTTCGCGCTGAGGCTCCCCCACGGCTTCTGGCTGCTCGGCGTGGACATCCACCTGGAGTCCGACATCGATCAACCGCAGATCGAGTATTTCTGCAAGCTGGCGAGGCACGACATGCGCGACGGCGATCGCGTGGTCCTCTGCACCGCCGAGCCCGACTGGGTGAAGGGCGCCCTCTACAGCACCGATCTCCAGAACAACCTCGCGTTCTTCGAGAAGCAGCTCAAGGTCGCGCGGCCCGGGGTCGAGGTCGTCGCGCGCATCGCCGGAGATCTGCACCACTATCGACGCCACGAGTCCGCGGACGGCCGGCAGAACATCATCGCCGGCGGCGGCGGCGCGTTCCTCCACCCGACCCACGGCGAGCCGGTCGCGGTGGTCCGCTCCGGCGAGGGCGCGGACGAGCGCCCCTATACCCTGAAAGCCTCGTTTCCGTCAGAGTCGGAGTCGCGCCGGCTCACCTGGCGCAACCTCCTGTTCGCCCGGTACAACCTCGGCTTCTGGCCCGCCGCTGCCTTCGTCTACATGCTCTCCTCGCTGACGCTGCCCCGCCCCGGTCCGGGCGCCGTCGCGTGGGTCCTCGTCGTCATGCTCGTGTTCATCGTCTTCACCGACACGCACAAGAGCTGGTATCGCTACCTCGCCGGCTCGCTCCACGCGCTCGCGCACCTCGCGGCCGCGCTGGGGCTCGCCTACGCCGGCGCCGCGCTGCTGGGCGTCGAGGTCTGGGATCTCCAGTCCATGTGGAGCCTCGTCGGCGTGATGCTCTTCGTCGGCGTGACCGGCGCCGTGGTCGGGTCGACGCTGATGGGCGTCTATCTCCTGATCTCGCTCAACCTCGCGCGGCGGCACGGCAACGAGGCGTTCTCGGCGCTCCAGATCGAGGACTACAAGAACTTCTTGCGGATTCACGTCCACAGCGAGGGGCTCACCTTCTACCCCGTCGGACTGAGAGCGGTGCCGCGCACGTGGAAGGTGGCCGAGGATCGCAAGCCCGGCGAGCCGCGCTTCGTCCCCGCCAGCGGCGCGCTCGCGCCGGAGCTCATCGAGCAGCCCGTCACGATAAAGGCCGCGCCGCAGCATCGCCGGACCCGCCAGTCCACCCCCGCCGCCGCGACCGCCGGGCTCCGCGAGTGCCCCGCCGGCGAGCCGCGGAGCCGCCCCTCGACGGCCGGCTCGACGGCGGAGGCCGGCGCGCCCGAGCTGTAAGAGGGACGAGAGCCCCAGGCGATCGATCCTGCTGCATGAGGCAGTTCGCCTCAGCCGGGACATTCTGCCTTTCTGTGGCGAACACAGCCGTGTGCGGCCGGCTCACTGCATGAGGAGGGCCTCTCGGCTGCTGCGCTCGGGGTGAGCTCCTGCGCCCGCGCGAGCGGGCGCGTCCGGAGGCGTTCTCCGGCGCGCCACCGGCGGTCAGGGCGATGCGGCGATGTTGGGCATCGTCGGCGGAGCGACCTTGGGACAGATCTCGCGTTGCTCGCCGGGGGGCGCGAGCGGATCCTGGCCTTCCCTCGGGCACGAGCGCGGGCCGTTCGCGATGGCGTCGTGCTCGCGGTCGTCCGGGGTCCATTCGCGGTTGATGCTGGGCGCGTTCGCGAGCCCCTCGGCACACGCCGCGGAGGCGACGACGAGGAGCAGCGCGAGCGCGCCGCGGATCGAGGAGCCAAGAGAGCGTTTCATAGGCACATCCCATCTCCCCGCGGCGCCGGCGCTGGCCGCGCCGGTCCACGGAAGCTGTCAGGGTTTCCCGACAGGGTTCACGGTCCGTGCCAGGTCGAGGTTGCCGGGCCGGTCGCGCCGCCGGACCGCCGCTCCCGGCCGCCAGCCGCGGCCCCCGCGGGGCGTCGAGCCGAGCGCGGCCAGGGCGGCGCCCGGCTCGGCTCGCGGCCTGCGCACGGCTTGCGTCCCCGCGCAAATGCCCAAGGTGGTCGGTGAGGGGGACCGTGCGCGGAGCGCGACCCCGGAAGGAGTGTCGATCATGGCGAGAGACGTCATCGAGGTGCTCAACGATCTCATCCAGCTCGATCGCGACGCGATCGCCGCTTACGACCAGGCCATCGAGGCGTGCGAGCACGCTCATACAAGGCAGATGCTCGCGAGGTTCAGGGACGATCACGGGCGTCACGTGGTGGACCTGAGCGCGCATGTGGCGTCGCTCGGCGGCATCCCGGCGCAGACCCGCGACCTCAAGGGCAAGCTCATCGAAGGGTTCACGGCGATCACGAGCATGGGAGACCAGAGCGCGCTGCTCGCGATGCGCGGCAACGAGGAGCTCACGAACCGGCAGTACCAGGCGGCGCTGGACGAGACGCTCACGACCGAGGCGCGCGCCATCGTCGAGCGCAACTACGGCGATGAGCAGCGGCACCTCGCGTGGATCAAGGACGCGCTGTCGAGGAAGGTCTGGGAGCAAGCCGCGTAGTGGGCGATCGGCCCGCGACGGTGGCGAACACGATCGGAATCAGGTTCCACGGTGGGGGTAATATGAAATCGAATCGGTCCATCCAGCTCGCGCTCGCCATGGGCGCGCTCGCGGTCGCGCCGGCGCTCGCGGCCGCTCAGACGGGCAGCACGAGCCCGCCGCAGCAGCGCGAATCGGGCGCGCCGGGAGCGCAGCAAGGCGGCGCGCAGCAGGGCGGCGCGCAGCAGCGGCAGGGCGACAAGCCTGGCGCGAGCAACGGGCAGCGCGCGCAGCAGCAGCAGCAGCAGCAGCAGGGGAAAGGCCAGAAGAAGCAGGCGATGAAGCTCCAGGAGCAGATCGCGTTTCAGGTCGAGGAAGGGTGCACCTACACGGCCTCCGTGAACGGCCGGATCGAGCCCGCCGCGGCGGGCAAGGCGCAGCAGCCGTCGGGTGGCCAGCCTGGTGGCGGCAGCCAGGGACGAGGCGGCACGGGTGCGCAGGGCCAGACCGGCGGCGCCGCGCAAGGATCTGCGGGCGGCAGCCAGGCCCAGGCCGGCGGCGCGCAGGATCGCGACCGCGACACCGGCGGCAGCCAGGCCCACGCAGGCGGCGCTCAAGGCGGCAGCCAGGCCCACGCAGGCGCCCAGGCCGGCGCTGCTCAAGGCGGCGGCCAGGCCGGCGGAGCGCAAGGCGGTGGTCAGGCTGGGTCAGGGGCTGGCGATCAGGAGCGGGTGAAGCCCAACCTCACGGTCTCCGCCTCCATGAGCTGCCCGAATGCGCCCGAGCTCCGGGTCACGGACACGCTGAAGACGGACACCGCCGTCACCCGCTCGGAGCTCGAGGGCATGATCTCGCGTCGAGCGAGCATCGCGACCGAGAAGGGCGGCCGCTTCTGCATGTATGTGCCGCAGTTCGAGCTGACGCGCGAGAAGCTGAGCGGGAAGGGCATCGCCCAGCTCTGCCGCGTGCCCGCGGCAGATCAGAAGCAGGGCATGCGATAGGCAGCGTCTGACGGGGCACGTCGTGCCACGAGCACCGGTCTCGGACCGCTCGCGGCGTTCGTCAGAGAGAGCCGCTCCGGAGAGCGTCTGTTCCCGCCGGAGAGGACGCCAGAGCGCCATCCAGGAGGCGCGAGCCTCCTGGAACGCGCGGCGACGCAGCTCGTGGAGGAGAGGGTCAGATTAGGGGAGAGGACAGGGCGTCACCCGACCGATCACGTAGGGCCGCGTCGTGGGCTCGTAGACGGGCGCGCCCGAGGTGACGCTCCAGGTGTGGCCCTGGCCCGTCAGCGTTCCCGACCCGCCCACCAGAGTTCCCGAGAGGCCCGACAGATTTCCCGAGAGATCGCTGTAGATCCGCATGAACGCCGTCCCCGTCCCCGGGGTGAACGTGCCGCCGGCGCAAGTGCCCGTCCACCGGCTGTCAGGATACGTGGCGTTGCAGCCATGGACCGAGTTGGTGGAGTCGGCGATCGGCAGCGCCCACTGCTTCGTGTTCGTATACTTCGGATTCAACGCCGGGTTCGCCATCGTATTGAGCTCGAGCGCCACATCCGTGATGATCACGGTGTGCCCGCTGTACGATCCCGTCGTGCCTCTGCCCACGACGAGGACGTCGCCCGCCGCGATACTGCTGGCGTTCGTGATCTGCGTGACGTTGGTCCCGGCGACGAATTTGGCGTAGTAGTCCAACGAGCTCGGGCTGTTCTTGCCCCAGAGGTTGAAGATATCCGCGTCCACGAGCGAGAACACGTTCTTCTGAGTCAACGTGAAGAGCCCAGCACCGACGCTGACCGGCGGGTGATTAGGGTCATTGAGGACGGCATCGATGATATCGAGGGCGCCGTCGGAGATATCCGAGCACGCCTGGGCGGGCGCGGGGCCGAGCGCGACGAGAGAAGCAGCAGCAGACACCATCAGGAGACGAGCAGCATTGCTGATCATGAAGTACCTCGGTTAACGGTTACTACGTTGCCGTTCCGCAGGCCGAGCAGATTCGGTTCAGGAGGTCGATCGTGTACAGCAAGAGAATCGCACCTGGTCGGGTCGAGCCTAGCATCCACTGTTTACTGTTAATACACGGTATCCGTCAACATACTTCGAACGTTTCCCGATTCATTGGCTCATTTTCATGTGCTCATGTAGGACACAAGAGCTCTTCAGCCGGCACCGCCGGATAGTGTCCACCGCATGATGGCGACCCCGAGCCATCGACTGAGCCATCTCGCGCCTGACGCTGCGCGCCAGCGTCCGTGAGGGACGACTTCGGGAGCCATCCGTCCCGGAAGCTCGTCCTGCTGGAATCCAGCAACACTCCACTCGCTGAGCGCTGGGGCTCAATGGATCTGCGATGGGGTGGGTCCCGGGATGCAAGAGGAGCGAGGGGCGGTTGACGGTGAGCCGCGCGCCTCCAGGTCGCCGAAGAGCGCGGCTGCCGGGAGCGCTGCCAGGAAGGGCGCCGCGGCGAGGAGCACGGCCGGGAACGGCGCCGCCGCGAGGAGCTCGGCCAAAGCGCGGCGCGAGCTCCCGGTCAGCGGCGCGCTCCACGTGCGCGGAGGCACGGAGCGTCGCGAGGCGGCCTGCGACAGCCGCCCCGCCCGTCTCTCCTTCCTCAGTACGGCAGCTCATCCAGCACGGGCACCTCCGGCGGCCGTCCCCGCGCGCCGTTCATCCCGAGCCGCGCGGTGGTCGGCACCCCCGCCCCGGGCTGCGTCGCATCGCCGTCGTCCTCCAGCCCCGGCGGCGGCTGCGCCATGGACCGGCGCCCGGTGAAGCGGAGATCCCGCGCGATCACCTCGGTGCGGTAGCGCCGGATCCCGTCCTTGTCGTAGCTCGACGTCCGCAACCCGCCCTCGATGAGCACGCCGTCGCCCTTGGTCAGCACCTTCGCGAGCGCCTCGGCGCGCGGCCCCCAGAACACGATGTTGTGCCACTCGGTGCGCTCCTTGGACTCCTTGTTCTTGTCGACGAACGACTCGTTCGTCGCCATGCGCAGCTGGAGCACCGGCGTGCCGTTGCCGGTGTAGCGCAGCTCCGGATCCGAGCCGAGGTTGCCCATGAGAATCACCTTGTTCAGTCCTTCGTTCATGACGTGCTCCAGATCGTAACGTTGTTGTCGTTTGCCGTCGTTTGAAGTCGTTGCTGTCGTTTGCCGTCGTTTGCTGTCGTCTTCCGCTCGCTCGGGCTCATGCATCCATCGCCGGGGCGGCGCCGGGGCGCGGCGCCGCCGCGTCGACGGCGGCGCGGAGCGACGTGGCGAGCGTCGGCTTGCCGATCAGCGCCTCGCGGGCGCGCTCCCTCCCCTGCCCGATGTGCTCGCCCCCGAACGACAGGTGCGCGCCGCTCTTCTCCACGACCCCGAGCTGACAGGCGTAGTCGATGAGGTCCGCCGCGCTGTCGATGCCCGCTCCCCAGCGGATGTCGAACTCGGCTTCTCGGAACGGCGGCGCCATCTTGTTCTTGACCACCTTGACCCGTGTCCTCGATCCTATGGCCTCATCGCTCACCTTCACCGGACCCACCCGGCGCACGTCGAGCCGCACGCTCGCGTAGAACTTGAGCGCGTTGCCGCCGGTCGTCACCTCGGGGTTGCCGAAGACGACGCCGATCTTCTGCCGGAGCTGGTTGATGAAGATGAGCGTCGTCTCCGTCCGGTGGCATATCCCCGTGAGCTTCCGCAGCGCCTGGCTCATCAGCCGCGCCTGGAGGCCCATGTGCGAATCGCCCATGTCTCCCTCGATCTCGGCCTTGGGCGTCAGCGCAGCCACCGAGTCGACGACGATCACGTCGACGGCGCCCGAGCGCGCGAGCATCTCGACGATCTCGAGCGCCTGCTCGCCGTTGTCCGGCTGCGAGACGAGGAGCCTGTCGATGTCGATGCCGACCGAGCGCGCATACGTGACGTCGAACGCGTGCTCGGCGTCGATGAACGCGGCGACGCCGCCCATCCGCTGCGCCTCCCGCATCGCGTGGAGCGTGAGGGTGGTCTTCCCCGACGACTCCGGTCCGTAGATCTCCACGATGCGCCCGCGCGGATAGCCGCCGATCCCGAGCGCCGCGTCGAGCGACAGCGATCCGGTCCGGATCAGGCCGATGTCCCGGGTCTCGTTCTCATCGTTCAATATCATGATCGCCCCTTTCCCGAACTGCTTCTCGATGGTGCCGACGACGGTCTTCACGGTGCGGAGCTTCTCAGCGATCTCGGTCATCATCTTGGTCTCTTCCTTTCGACGTGCGTTCATTACGTGTTGCGTGTTGCGTGTTGCGTGTTGCGTGTTGAACATGCGCGCCCCCGAGCGCGCGAACCGCCGATTCAGCGCGGCCGTCGGGGCGGCCGCGACCGCGCCTGCGTCGCCGCGGGCGCAAGGGTCTTGGATCGCGCGGCAGGCTCAGGCGCCCGCTGCAGCGGTGGCAGGCGGCGGGCCGGAGGCGGCCTCGCGGTCGAACAGCCGCGCGCCGATCGCCTCGGCCACGTGCGCTGCGCGCACGGCGCAGGTCCTGTCCATGTCGGCGAGCGTCCGGGCGACCCGCAGCACCTTGGTGTACGCCCGCGCCGAGAGGCCGAGCCGCTCCACGGCCGACGCGAGCACGCGCGCGCCGGAGACGTCCGGCATGGCGACGCGCGCGAGATCGCGCGGGCCGAGCTCGGCGTTGTGCGTCGCCGCGACCTCCCCCGCCTCGAAGCGCGCGCGCTGCGCGGCCCGGGCCTCGACCACGCGCGCCCGCACCGCCGCGGAGCTCTCGGGCGCGTGCAGCGACGACCGGCCGTCGGCCCCAGGCGCCCGGAGCGGCGCGCACAGGTGAGCGACATCGACGGGAGGCAAGGCGATGTGCAGATCGATGCGATCGAGCAGCGGCCCGCTCAGCCGCGCGCGGTAGGCGCGCACCCGATCGAGCGAGCAGACGCAGCGGTTCCCGCGATCGCCGTAGAAGCCGCACGGACAGGGGTTGATGGCGGCGACAAGGACCGGACGCGCAGGGAAGATGACGCGGGCGCGGGCGCGGCAGAGGGCGATCGTGCCCTCTTCGAGGGGCTCGCGCAGGGCCTCGAGGACGCCGCGGCGGAACTCGAGGAGCTCGTCGAGGAACAGGCAACCATGGTGGGCCAGGGAGACCTCGCCTGGGCGGATCGGATCTCCTCCCCCGACGAGGCCCGCGGCGCTCACCGTGTGGTGCGGGGCGCGGAAGGGGCGAGTCGCGACAAGGCCCCTGTCCGGGGAGAGCAGCCCGGCGACCGAGTGGATCGCCGTGATGTCCAGCGCCTCGTCGTAGGACATCGGCGGCATGATGGTGGGCAGTCGGCGAGCGAGCATGGTCTTCCCGCTGCCCGGCGGGCCCATCATGATGAGGTTATGTCCACCGGCAGCCGCGATCTCGAGGGCGCGGCGCGCCCCGTGCTGGCCGCGGACCTCGGCGAGGTCCACCGCCGCGGCGCCCGGCTCGGCGGCGATCGTGGCCATGGATCCGGCGCCGGGAAGGGCCTTTGTGCCGCGGAGGTGAGCGACGACGTGGCCGAGGTGCTCCGCGATGAGCACGTCGACGCCGGCCACGCTCGCCGCCTCGCGCGCATTGCCGTGGGGCACGATCGCGCGCAGGATCCCCTGCTCCGCCGCGCCGCGCAGCGCCGGCAGGACGCCGCGCACGGGGCGCACCGCGCCGCTCAACGAGAGCTCGCCGAGCAAACCGATCTTGTCGAGCCCCTCGGCGGGGACCTTGCCGAGCGCCGCGAGCGCGGCGATGGCGATGGCGAGGTCGTATGCGCCGCCGCTCTTCTTGAGGTCTGCCGGGGCGAGGTTCACGGTGATCACGTATTCGTCGAGCTCGACGCCGAGTTGCTGGAGCGCGGCGCGGACGCGCACGCGGCTCTCGCGGACGCTCGCCTCGGCGAGGCCGACCATCTGGAAGAACGACGGACCGCGGCCCGAGTCGACCTCCACGCGGATGGGGTGGGCGTCGAGCCCGAGCAGAGAGAACGTGAGCGCCGTGGCCTGCATGCCGGACCCCTTTCGCGAACAACGTGCCAGGCGGGGATGAACGCGATTTCAGGGACTTACGGGGCGGCAAGGGTGGCGGACGCGGTGGAGGGGGTGGCGGCCGCCAGGGGAAGTCGCGGTGACCGAGGCGCTCGTCGGCCCCTGTCGGCGAACCAAGGATGGCTTCGCGACAGAACCGCGGAGCTCGATCGATGGAACGGTGCGCTCACCCCCCTGATCATCAACGCCCTCATCGAGCGCATCCAGGAGACCACCGGCTCGCGATGACCCGCGCGCCGGGCGCACCGCGCCACCTCGATCGGTCGCCGCGATGCTCGATCCCGGCCGCCCCGAGCCGCCCGCGCGCGCTGCTCGGGCGCTACTCGGGCGCGCGATACCTCGCCACGACGATCGTGATGTCGTCGTCCGGGCTCGGGCACCAGCCCGCTACCTCCTCGAGGATCCGATCGCGGATCGCGTCGACGGGCGCCGTCTGGACAGCCTCGATGACGGCGCACAGCCGCTCCAGCCCGAACTGCTCGTGATGGGCGTTGCGCGCCTCCGTCACGCCGTCGCTGTAGAGCACGAGCACGTCCCCGTCCCCCAGGAAGAGCTCGTCATCCCGCGTCATCGCGCCGATCTCGGGCAGCGCCCCGATCCAGACCCCGGAGCTCGGGATGCACGCGCAGCGCCGCGTGCGCGCCGAGCACACGATCATGTCGTCGTGCGCGCCGGCGAACGTCACGCGCCCGTTGCGCTCGTACCGGAGCAACACGAGCGTCGCGTGCTCGTCGCGGTCCAGGCGATCGCGGACGTTCTTGTAGACCGCCTTGTTGAGCACAGCGACGATCCTCGCCGGGCTCGCGCTCGGGTCGTTGCACGTCAGCGCCGACACCATGCTCTGGATCATCAGCATGATGAGGCCCGCCGCGAGGCCGTGCCCGGCGACATCGCCGATCCCGAGCCACCCGCCCCCGGGCGTCGCGATGACATCGTAGTAGTCGCCGCCGACCTCCGCCGCCGGCCTCATCACCGCGCAGAGCTCGAGCCCCTCGATCGAGAGCTGCTTGGGCACCAGCGTGGTCTGGATGCGCGCCGCGACCTGGCTCTCCTGGCGCACCCGCTCCTGCTCCAGGCGCTCGCGCAGCTCCACCTCCCGCACGACCTCCCGGTGCAGCGCCGCCGCCTTGACCGCGGAGCCGAGCTGGAGGCGCAGCACGTCGTAGCTCATCTCGCTGGCGTGGCTGTCGAGCACCGCGACGCCGAACTTCTCCACATCGCCGAACGCGACCGGAAGGAGGACCATGCTGCTGCGCTCCGCGTCGTCCAGGAACCCCGGGGGCGCGAGGTGGCGCGCCGGGAAGCTCACCGGCGGCGCCTCCACCTCGCGGCCTTCCTCCATCAGGAACAGCGGCTTCAGCGTGGCGCGCTGGGCATCGTCGTAGAGCGACACGGCCACCTGCGAGAACTGCATCCTCGGCAGCTCCGACGCCAGCAGGCCCTTGAGCACGGGCAGGCTCAAGCACGCGGAGAAGCCCCGCGCGCCGTACGTGACGTCGATCGCGGCGAGCTCCACGCTCAGCCGCTGCTCCCCCTCGACGTGCACGGACTCGCTCCCGATCAGGATCCGCGCGGCGTGCCAGAGCTGCTCCAGGGCCGCCGCGTCGCCGCCCGCCGGCGACGGGTGGACCCGCGCGCGCAGGAGCGAGATCACGGCCTGGAACTGGTCGAGGAGCACGCCCTCGCGCCTCGCCTCGTCGAGCAGCTCCTGGAGCGCGCGCAGGAACCGGCCCCTGTCGCCCGCGAGCTCCTCCTCCAGCGCGGCGAGCAGATCGCCCGCCCAGCCGTCGAGGGCGCCGATCGGGATCGCCACGCTCCTCCTGAGCGCGCTCTCCAGCGACGCCCGCTGCTCGGCGACCGCGCCCGGGTAGCCCCGCGACGACGGAGCCGGCGGCAGGCCCGTGTCGCCCGCGTGAACCCAGCAGCCGCAGGACTCGCGCCGCGTGAGCTCGACCGGGACGAGCTCCAGCGCCGGGACGGGCTCGCCGCCGATCATGCGGAGGACCGTGCTCACGGCGATCCTCCCGAGCCGCTTGATGGGCTGGTGCACGGTGGTGAGCGACGGCTTCGTGAAGCGCGCGATGCCGACGTCATCGAAGCCGCACACGAGGACGTCCTCCGGGATGCGGTGCCCCTCCTCCTTGAGCACCTCGATCGCCCCGAGCGCCATCCTGTCGTTGGCGGCCACCACGGCGTCGAAGCCGACCCGGCGCGCCAGGATCTCGCGCATCGCATCGCGCCCGGTCGGTATCGTGAACGCGCCGACCGCCATGAGGCGCTCGTCGCACGGGAGCGCCCGCGTCGAGAGCGCCCTCCGGTACCCGCCGGCGCGCAGCTGGGCTTCCTCGCTGTTGAGCGGCCCGCCGATGTACGCGATGCGCCGGCGCCCGTGCTCATCGGCCAGGTGCGCGACCGAGATCTCGCTCCCGAGCGCGTTGTCGACCATGAGGCTCGGCACGCCGTCGATCGCCATCCCGAGGCTGCACACCGGCAGCGGCGCGAACGACCGGCAGAACGCCCGCATGACGTCGACGCCGCCGTAGTGGTGGGAGAGCGTCGACGAGGCGACGATGACGCCGTCGGCCGTATCCTGGCCGATGAGGTGATAGAACGTGCTCCGGTCCGCCTCGTCCGGCCGGAGGCCGCTGGACGGGTCGCCGAAGGCCGTGAGGAGGTTGACGTCGTGCGCCTCGGCGGCGCGCTCGACCCCGGCGCGCAGCTCCGACTGGTAGTCGCCGACGACGTTGTTGATCAGAAACGCGATCGTCCGGCGCTTCCTCGACATGACCTCAGGCTCTCGGCTCATGCGTCGGCGATCGAAGATCTTGGGTCCGGTGGTCGATACGAGCCCTCCAGCCTACGGCGTCCTCGGGCTGGATCCAATCCCCTCCTGCAGACGCCGCCGTTCGGAGCGCCTGGGGGGGACGCGCGCCGGAGCTCCCTCGGCCGAGGCGCGCCCCGTGAACGCCATCCGTATTCCCCATCACAGATGAGCCCGCCCCGCCCCGCCGCTCTGCCGGTGCCCCACCGCGGCCGGTAGGCGGCGGGGCACAGGCGACTCGAGACGGGACACCGGCGATCCGTGCCGCGCGCGGCCGCGCGCGCGACTGACATGTTGATGAGCAACCGCGCCTCCGCACCTCCGCGCCTCCCGCCTCACACACGTGACCAGCCGCGATGACGCGTCATTCCTGTCGACGCCTACATCAGCGGCGTGGATGTGGAAGCGGACATGGAAGCGGACATGGAAGCGGACATGAAACGACGCGAGATCGCTCACTTGCAAAAATGCGCATCGCGCTTCGTTGCATGCTTGAACAATCATTTGAATTTGTCTTACAGTCTTGGATTGTCGTTGCTTGGCCGCGGAGCCACTCGACACACGGAGGCATCCATGACTCGATTGCCCGGTTCACCGTGGGCGACGTTAGGCGCTCTCGTCGCATCCCTGACTGCAATATCGCTCTCCGGAGCGCCGGCGCTCGCGGCGCCGTCGTTCACCGCCTTCGAGAGCGGCCAGGTTCGCCCGCTGGCCATCTCACCGGACGGGAAGCTGCTCTTCGCCATCAACACGCCGGATAACCGCCTCGAGGTGTTCCGCATCGGGAGCGGTGGCCTGGAACACCGAACGTCGATATCGGTCGGCGTGGAGCCGGTGGCCGTCGCCGCCCGCAGCAACAACGAGGTCTGGGTCGTCAACCATTTGTCGGACAGCGTGAGCGTCGTCCACCTGGGCCTCGGCGGCCACACCGGGCGCGTCGTGCGCACGCTCCTCGTGGGCGATGAGCCGCGCGATATCGTGTTCGCCGGTCCGGGGCGAAACCGGGCCTTCATCACGACGGCCCACCGCGGCCAGAACAGCCCCCTCGACCCACAGCTCACGACGCCCGGCGTGGGGCGCGCCGACGTCTGGGTCTTCAACGCGGCCCAGCTCGGGTCGTCCCTCGGGGGGAATCCGCTCAACATCATCACCCTCTTCAGCGACACCCCGCGCGCCCTGGCCGTGACCCCGGACGGCAGCAAGGTCTACGCGGCGGCGTTCCACTCCGGCAACCGCACCGCCGCCGTCAACGAGGCGCTGGTCCCCGACGGCTTCGGGCCGAACGGCGTGCCCGGCCCCAGCACCAACGTCGAGGGAGAGCCGGCGCCCGAGACCGCCATCATTGTCAAATACGACGGCGGGCACTGGTACGACGAGCTGGGTCGCACCTGGGACGACCAGATGAGGTTCTCCCTGCCGGACAAGGACGTCTTCGTCATCGACGCCAACGCGAACCCCCCGGCGTGGATCAGCGGCAATGAGGGCTTCTTCGCCGACGTCGGGACGATCCTCTTCAACATGACCGTCAACCCGGTCAGCGGGAAGGTCTACGTCGCGAACACCGAGGCGTTCAACCAGCAGAGCTTCGAGGGGCCCGGCATCTTCGCCGGTGAGACAGCGCGTGGCCACCTGCATGAGAGCCGGATCACCGTCCTCAGCCCCGGGGGCGTCGCGCCGAGGCACCTCAACAAGCACATCAACTACAGCACGTGCTGCGCGCCGATCCCCAACGCCGAGAACGCGAAGAGCCTCGCCTTTCCGCAGGAGATGGCCGTGACGAGCGACGGCTCGACGCTGTACGTCGCCGCGCTCGGATCGAGCAAGATCGGCGTCTTCAGCACCGCCGCGCTCGAGAACGACACGTTCGTGCCGAGCACCGCGAACCAGATCCCGGTGAGCGGCGGCGGGCCGACCGGCCTCGTGCTCGACGAGAGCAAGAATCGCCTCTACGTGCTGACGCGCTTCGACAACTCGATCTCGGTGATCAACACCACATCGAAGATGGAGGTGGGGCACGTCGCGATGCACAACCCCGAGCCGTCCAGCATCGTGAACGGCCGCCGCTTCCTCTATGACGCGTCGTTCTCGTCGAGCCACGGCGACTCGGCCTGCGCGAGCTGCCACGTGTTCGGCAACCTCGACGACCTGGCCTGGAACCTCGGCAATCCGGACGGGTTCGTCGTGACGGATCCGGGCCCCTTCCCCTTCGGCCTCTACGACGTCATCTTCCAGCAGGAGATCACGGATCCCATCTTCCACCCCATGAAGGGGCCGATGGTGACGCAGAGCCTCCGCGGCCTCGCCAACCACGGCCCGATGCACTGGCGCGGCGACCGCACGGGGGGCAACCTCGAGCCGTCCACCCAGCCGGACGACGGCGCCTTCGATGAGCGCGAGGCGTTCCGGCAGTTCCAGGCGGGGTTCACGGACCTGCTCGGACGCAGCGAGTTCCTCGAAGAGGAGGACATGGAGGCGTTCACCGACTTCATGCTCCAGGTCACCTACCCGCCCAACCCGATCAGGGCCCTCGACAACTCGCTCACGCCCGATCAGCAGGCGGGAAAGACCTTCTTCAACGGTCCCGTGGTCAACTCGATCGCGAGCTGCGGCGGCTGCCATGTGGTCGACCCCGACGCGAACCCGGGCGACGACTTCCCCGGCTTCTTCGGGACCGACGGCAGCTCCGTCTTCGACTTCCAGACGCAGCTCTTCAAGATCCCCCAGCTCCGCAACGTGTACACCAAGGTCGGCGCCTTCGGCCTGCCGGATGTCCCGTTCGTGTTCTTCCCGCGCGACACAAACCACGTGGGAGACCAGATCCGCGGCTTCGGTATCCTGAACAACGGCACGGTCGACACGATGTACCGCTTCTTCTCGGCGATCGGGTTCTCCGACCAGTTCACGAACAACCCCACGGGCATCCCCTTCACCCCCGCGGGCGACGTGCTGCGCCGGCAGCTCGAGTCCTACGTGCTCGCCATCGAGAGCAACATGGCGCCCGTCGTCGGTCAGCAGGTGACGCTCAGCCATTCGAACGGCACGGTGGCCGCGCCGCGCATCGACCTGCTCATGGATCGCGCCGATGTCGGGGAGTGCGATCTCGTGGCGAAGACCCAGGGGTTCCTGCACGAGATCGGGTTCCTCTACGTGGGCAATGGCCACTTCCTCTCCGATCGGCAGATCCTCCCGCCCATCAGCGACACGGTGCTCCGCCTGCTGGCCACCCAGACACACCACCATCTGACGTACACCTGCATGCCGCCGGGCTCGGGCGCGCGCGCCGGCATCGATCGCGACAGCGACGGCTTCCTCGACGGCGACGAGCGGGACGCCGGCAGCGACCCCGCCGATCCGAGCAGCACGCCCTGACCCACCCCCGCCGGCGCTGCCGCGCGCGTCACGTCGACCGCGCGCGGCAGCGCTGCGCGGTCACGCCTGCCGCGCCGCCCCCGCCCGCCGCCCGACCGAGCCCGACAGCCCCTTCGGCCCCAGCGCATACGCGATGCTGCTCTGCAGCGTCCCCATCGTCACGATCGAGCCGAGCAAGACGTTCTGCTCCACAAGCGCGCGGGCCACCTCGGGCCGGACCCCCGAGAGCACCGTCCTGGCCCCGAGGAGCTGCAGCGCCTTGGCCGTCTTGATCAGCGCGTCGGCCACCGTCGCGTCGACCTGCGCCACGCCGGTGATGTCCAGGATCACCACCTTGGCCTGCCTCGAATGGAACCCGTTCAGCGCCGTCTCGAGCACCTGCTGAGCGCGCTCGCCATCCATCGCTCCGACGATCGGCATGACAAGCACGTCGTCCGTGATGGGGATGATCGGCGTCTGCCGGCGCAGCATCTCCTGCTGCAGGAGCGCCCGCTCCGCCTCGGACGCCACGCGCAGCTCGAGCTCCCGCTGCAGCTGGTCGTTCGAGCGCTGCAGCGCCTCGGTGCCCGCGCGGATGCTCGCGATGAGCAGCGCGTTCTCCAGCGCGATGGCCGCCTGCGAGGCGAGGAGCCCGCAGACCTCGACCCTCCCCGGCGTGAACGCCCGCTGCACCACGTTGTTCTCCAGGTACAGGAGCCCCGCCGAGCGCCCCTGGTGCGCCATGGCCAGGCACAGGATCGAGCGCGGCCTCCGCTCCGCGACGTACGGATCCGCCGCGAAGCGGCTGTCCTGCCGCGCGTCGTTCACCACGGCGGGCTCGCGCGTCCTCGCGACAAGCTGGACGACGCTCGTCGCGACCTCCTTGCTCTCGAGCGCCGGGATCGACAGCCCCGTCTCCACCGCGTCGGGATCGACGCGCATGGAGGCCACGATCACGAGCTTCCCGTCGCGATCGAGGATCAGCGCGCCGCGCTGCGCCCCCGCGTTCGCGACCACGCTCCGCATCAGCCGGTCGAGCAGCCGATCGAGCACGTTCTCGCTCGCGACCGCCTGCATCGCCTTGACCACCGTCGCGACGTCGAACGACTCGGTGCTCCCCCTGCGCGTCACCGTCGTGCCGACGACCCGGGTCTGCTGCGCCTCGCCGAGGGACGCCGGGTCGAGCAGCTGCTCGTGCTCCTTCGCGAGGCGATCTGCCTTCGCCGTCGCCCCCCACCGGAGGTACGCCCTGTACGCGTCGGTCATGTGCCACCGCGCGATCCGATCCCGCCCCCGCTGCAGGTAGAACCGCGCGCACAGCTCGTTCGCGAGCGCCTCCTGGTGCGTGAACTGGCTCTCCCGCGCCCCCTGGATGGCCTGATCGTAGAGCTCCGCCGCCTCCGCGTCCTTGCCGAGGACGCGCGCCATCTCCGCCCCGATCAGCCGCTCCTTGTGCGCGTAGTTCTCCGGCGCGTGCTGCGCCCAGCCCGCGATCTTCGCCCGGTGCCCCGCGACGGCCGCGAGGTGCCGCTCCCGCTCTTCCTCGGTCGCGGTCGCGCACAGCGCGAGCAGCGCGAGGCTCAGGTAGAAGGGGATGTCGTTCGCGAGGAACAGGCCCATCGCGCTCGCGCTGTGCTTCTCGGCCCGCGCCGCCATCAGCAGCGCGCCCGCGGGGTCGCCGTACAGCACCGCGAGCACGAGCATGTTCACGAAGTACCAGCACCTCGGCAGCTCCTGCGCGGGCGCGAGCCCCGCGAGGAACGCGCCCTCGTCGAACGCCCCGTCGCTCAGGCTCTGGCGCCCGTTCGTCCTGCCCTCCAGGCACGCGATCATCTGCTGCGCGACGACGAGCACCGGCGTGCCGAGCGGGTCCTGCGTCCGCTGCAGGAACCGCAGGTACCCGGTCAGCTCCTCGCGGAGCGCGCCGAGCTCCTGGCCCGAGGAGAGCAGGATCGTCACGATGTTCAGGCAGGCGTACGCCCCGAAGCTGAAGTCGCCCGAGCTCAGCCCGGCCTGGTACGCCTTGGCGAGGCACGCGACCGACGCGCGGACCGGCTCGAAGAGGTGGGACGGCGCGCCGCACACGACGTACGCCTTGCACTGCAGCTCCACCCCCTCCCCGCGCTCGCAGAGCGCGAGCGAGACGCCCTGGAACTGCCGCGCCGCCTCGGGCCTCCCCATCCCCCCCGCGAGCAAGAGGCAGTAGAGGCCGTACGCGCACGCCGCCGCGGGCGAGTTGCCGTACTTCAGCGAGAGGTTGACCTGCGTGACCGCGATGAGCGCGAGCAGCGCCGGGTTGAGCGTGTACGCCCCGGGGATCATCGCCGCCAGGAGCCGCAGCGCCGCCAGCTGCTCGTCGTCGCCGATCCACGGCGCGTCCGCGAGCTCCTCGACCCGGCGCCCGGCCAGGTGGATCGGCACCTCCGCGAGCGCGGCCCCGAACGCCGCATGGATCGCGTCGAGCGGCTCCGGCAGGTCGATCCCGAAGAGCGCCACGCCCTCCCGGCCGACCCGCAGCACGTCGGCGAACTCCCCGCGCATCGTGTGCACGAGGATCCGCAGGTTATAGACCTCCGCGCGCTCCAGGCGCGAGCGCGCGTGCCCGAGGAGCTCGTGGATCGAGGCCTCCGCCTGCTTCTCGTTGCCGCTCAGCCACTCGGACTCGGCCCGCTCCCGGTGCAGGGCGAAGCAGAGCGCGTAGTCCTCCTCCCATCCCCCCGGCCCGAGCAGCGACAGGCCCGTCTTGAAGTGCTCGGCCGCCGCGGCGTTCGCCATGGATGCCTTGGCCCGCTTCCCCACGGCCAGGTTGAGGCGCGCGAGCTCCAGCTGCTCTGCCCGGTCCTCGATCAGCGCCGCGCCGAGGTTGCAGTGGCTCACGACCTTGAACAGATCCTCGTCGCGCGGCTCGCCGCCCAGCTGCGCCCGCGTGAGCCGGCCGATCCGGAGGTGCACCTCCTGCTTGCGCGCGTCCTCGATCAGGCTGTAGGCCGCCTGCTGCCCCCGGTCGTGCAGGAACCGGTACCTCACCGAGAGCGGCAGCTCCGCGGGCGCGCCGTCGGACGTGTGGAGCAGCCGGTAGTCGGAGTCGAGCGGCAGCACGAGCCCCTCGCGCAGCGCCTCCCAGAGATCGGCCGCGATCTCCGCCGGCGGCACCTCGCGCACGGTCGACAGCGTCTTCAGGTCGAACTGGTGACCGATGCACGCGGCGAGCTGGAGCACGAGCTGCGTCGCCGGCGCGAGGCGCTGCATCTTGTCGACGAGCAGATCGTGCACGTTGACCGCGCCCCAGCGCTGCCGGATGGGCTCGAGGTCCCACGTCCACCGCCCGGCCCCCGGATCGAAGGCCACGAGCCCCGCCGCGTACAGCTCCTTGAGCAGCTGGCTCAGGAAGAACGGGTTGCCCTTGCTCGTCGCGTCCAGCACCTCCGCGAGCGCCTGCACCTGCTCCGGGCGCGCGCACAGCGCGTCCGCGACGAGCTGGCGCACGTCGGCGAGCGAGAGCGGCGGGAGCAGGAGCTCGCGCCGCGGGACGCCCGCGGCCCGCAGCTCCCCGAGCCAGGTCATGAGCGGCTGCCCTGCGATCGCCTCCTGATCGCGGTAGGCGCCGATGATGAGCAGGTAGGCCCCGCCCGGATCGGTCAGGACGACCTGCAGCAGCTTCAGCGAGGCCGGGTCGGCCCACTGGAGGTCGTCGAGGAAGAGCACCACCGGGTGCTCTGCCGTCGTGATGACGCGCAAGAAGTCCTGGAAAACGAGGTTGAAGCGGTTCTGCGCCTCGTTCGGCCCGAGCTCCGCCACCGCGGGCTGCGGCCCGAGGATGAGCCCGAGCTCCGGGATGAGCTCCACGAGGATGCGCGCGTTCTTCCCCGCGGCCGCGAGGAGCATGTCTTTCCATGGCTCGAGCGACTCGGCCGGCTCGGTCAGGAGCTGCCGGACGCGCTGGCGCAGCGCGCCCGCCACCGGCGCGTGCGGCATGTTCCGGCTCAGCTGATCGAACTTCCCCTCGATGAAGTGCCCGCGCCGCTGCGCGACCTCCTTCTGGATCTCGTTCACGAGCGCCGATTTCCCGATCCCGGCGCCGCCCGCGATGAGCAGGAGCTCGCACCTGCCCGCGCGCGCCCGCTCGAAGGCCGCGAGCAGCTCGGCCATCTGCGCGTCGCGTCCATAGAGCCGCTGCGGGAGCCTGAGCTCGCTCGCGATGTCGCGTGACCCCAGCTCGAACGGCGCGATCCGGCCGGTCGCCTCGAGCGCCGAGAGGCACGTGTCGAGATCGACCTTGAGCCCGGTCCCGCTCTGATACCGCTCCTCGGCGACCTTGGACATCAGCTTCTGCACGATGTCGGACACCCCCCTCGGGATGTCCGGCGAGCGCTCGCACAGCGGCGTCGCGATGCGCGCGATGTGGCTGTGCATGAGATCGACCGGGTCGGTCGCCTGGAATGGGAGCACCCCGGCGAAGACCTCGTAGAGCGTCACGCCCAGCGAGTAGAGGTCAGTCCGGTAGTCGATGACGCGGTTCATTCGACCGGTCTGCTCCGGCGACATGTAGGCCAGAGTCCCCTCGAGGAGCTCTGGGCCCTCCGTCGCCAGCGCCTCCTCCGAGAGTCGCGTCGAGCTCCCGAGGTCCGTCAGCTTGACCTGCCACGTCTCCGGGTTGACCAGGATGTTCTGCGGCTTGACGTCCTTGTGGATGACATGCTTGCCGTGCACCGCCGCCAGCGTGCCGGCCAGCGACGAGGCGATACGCAGCTTCGTCCTCAGGTCGAGCGGCGTCGAGCGCGCGAGCTTGTCGAGCGGCACCCCGGCGAAGTACTCCATGACGAGCGCCGCCCCGCCCGGGATGCTCTCCAGTCGGTGGGCGCGAACGACGCTATCGAGGTTGAGGTGGCGCGAGATCTCGAGCTCATGCCGGAGCTGCGCGACGTGCCGCTGACCGGGGTGCTCACCCTTCATGACCTTGATCGTCACCGGGGTACCGTCTGCGTCGCGTTGTGCGCGGTAGATTACGGTATCAGCGGTTTCGTACATCAGCTCGACCAGTGTGAAGGGCAGATCTCCGATCCTGGTCTTGCGCATGGTTTGTCGATGGTTGCATGGGCGGAACGCCTGTGGCAAGAGTGTAAGTTCGCTCCGGCAACGCGGGTGATGTGCGCTGCGGTGCGGTCATCGCGAGTCCGGTCGGCGCGATACCGCGGCTCGCGGAGCGTGGGTGAGCCAGAGAACGGTTGGCCTCGGCTCGAGGCGAGTGAGCACGTCGGAGAGATCGGTCGCGCCGAGGATCACGCCGGCGCTCTTCGCCGACGGCTCGCGCGCGGACAGACCGGAGCACACACCCGCGCCAAGCGGGCGAGCCGGCTCACCCGGGCGCGGCTTACCCCGCGCCGGCGGCGCGGCGTGGGCCGGCGCCGATCGGGCCGCAGCCGGCGCGAGGGCCGGTCGCGCGCGCCGCGATGGCGGCGGGGGAGTATTCGCGCGATCGACAATGCTAGGCTGCGCGCCCATGGGAGTCCGGATCATTCCTCTCGGCGGCCTCGGCGAGGTCGGGATGAACGCGATGCTGATCGAGGAGGGGGGCCGCCGTGTGCTCGTCGACTGCGGCGTCATGTTCCCCAACGACCAGGTGCTCGGCGTGGAGGTCGCGATCCCCGACCTCAGCTACGTGCGCGAGGCGGGCGGGGTCGACGCGGTGCTCGTGACGCACGGCCACGAGGATCACATCGGCGGCCTGCCGTCGCTGCTGCGCGAGTTCCCGGTCCCCGTGTACGGGACGCGCTTCACCCTCCGGCTCGTGCGCGAGCGCCTCGTCGAGCACGGCATCGAGGTGCCGCTCCGCGAGGTCGAGCCGCAGCAGCACTTCACGGCGGGCCCGTTCCGCGCCGAGCCCCTGCGCGTGACCCACTCCATCCCCGACGCGGTCGGCTTCGCGATCGAGACGGGCGAGGGCATCGTCATCCACACCGGCGACTACAAGATCGATCTCACCCCCGTGGGCGGCGACCGGCTCGACCTCGGCCGCTTCGCCGAGTACGGCCGCGCCGGCGTGGTGGCCCTCCTGTCGGACTCCACCAACTCCGAGCGCGACGGCTGGTCGGTGAGCGAGACGACCGTGGCCGAGGGGTTCGTCCGGCCGTTTCGCGAGGCGAAGGGGCGCATCCTTGTCGCGCTGTTCGCCTCCAACGTCCACCGGGTCCAGAGCGTCCTCGACCTCGCCGCCCAGCTCGGCCGCAAGGTCGTGCTCGCCGGGCGCAGCCTCGCGACAAACACGCGGATCGCCCAGGAGATCGGCATCCTGACCATCCCCCCCGGCGTGCTCGTCGACGACGCCACGGCGGCCACGCTCCCGCCCAAGCGCCTCATCGTGCTCGCCTCGGGCGCGCAGGGCGAGCCGAACAGCGCGCTCGCGCGCATGGCCGTGGGCGACCACCACCGGCTGCGGGTCGACCCGGGCGACACGGTGATCTTCTCGTCGCGCGCGATCCCCGGCAACGAGATCGCCGTCAGCCAGCTGGCCAACCGTCTGGCGAGGCGCGGCGCCGTGGTGATCGATCGCGGCCTCGATCCGATCCATGCGAGCGGCCATGCCCAGGCCGAGGAGCAGAAGATGCTCCTCGACGCGGTCCGGCCGGAGCACTTCGTCCCCATCCACGGCGAGTACCGGATGCTGCTCGCCCATGCGCGCACGGCGCTCCGGATGGGCGTGCCGGCGTCGGGGGTCTTCGTGATCGAGGACGGCGAGTCGCTGATCATCGAGGCCGGCCAGATGCGCACCGGGGACGCGGTGAAGAGCGGGCGGGTGTGGCTCGACGCGCGCGGCGGGCTCGACGTCTCCCAGATCGTGCTGCGCGAGCGCGAGCAGATCTCGGATCAGGGCCTCGTGATGGTGCTCGTGGTGGCCGACCGCAAGACGGGCGAGGTCCTGCGCGGCCCCGAGCTCCTCGGGCGCGGCGTGGCGCACTTCGAGGAGGGCGGCCCGCTGTTCGCTGCCGCGCTCGAGAGCGCGCGCGACGCGCTCGCGGCGCTGTCGCCGGCGGCGCGCACCCTGGGACCGGCGCTGGAGGACGCGCTCAGCCGCGGCGTGCGGCGGGTGTTCCGGCGCGAGGCCTCGCGGCGCCCTGCCGTGCTCCCCCTCGCCGTGCTGCTGTGACCGCCGGCGGCGCTCGATCGGGCAGACCAAGGCGGACGCGGACGCGGACGCGAGCGCGCACGCGTACCAGGAGCGACCTGGCGCGGGGCTGCTCTGGCAGGCAATCTGGAGCCTCCTTGCGCTGGCCCCTTTCCCGAACGCGGCGAATGATTACGGTGCACGGACCGGCGGAGCCCCTTTGCTCTGCCGTGGCACGGCCGGCGTCGTTTGGTGGTTCCTCCTGGGGATTGTCCTCCAGGGCTTCGTGCTCCGGTGAGAGGCCGGGCGGACCACCGCGACGCGGCACCATGGTGGAGCGATCGAGATGAAGGAGAAGCCCATGAGCTCGCTCCTGGCGGGCGAGACCGAAACGACAATTCCAGAGGAGCGGGACGCGCGCGCCAAGGTGCGGCTCGACGCCGGGTTCGGCCGGGTCGCGCCGTCGCGACGGGAGGCGCCTGCTGGCGGGCAAGCTGCGCCGTCGGCGCGGCCGGGCGAGGACGTGACCGAGATCTACCTCCAGGAGATCGCGCGCAACGCGCCGCTGAGCCGGGATCTCGAGGTGGAGATCGGCCGGCGGATCGAGTCGGCGGATCGCGCGGGGATCGAGGCCTGGGTCGCGTCGCCCGTGGCGCTGCGCGAGCTCGCGGCGCTCGCGGACGACCTGCAGGAAGGTCGGTTGGGCGCGAGCGATCTGCTGCTGAACGCGGACGCGGACGACGAGCTGCGCGACGCGGCGTCCGTGCGGCTCGCGCGGCTGCTCGGGCTCGCGCGGTCCGCGGCGGAGGCCGGCCAGGCCGAGCCGGGCGGGCAGCGCGCCCGGGCCGACCTGTCGGCCGGGCTCACCGACGTGCGCCTGGGCCCCGCGGTGGAGGAGCGCCTCGAGCGCGCGCTGTGCGAGGCCGCGGCCGCGGCCGACGGGCCCGGCCGGGAGGCGATCGAGGGGACGCTGGCGGCGATGCGCGGCGCCCGCCGCGCGGCGGCGGCGGCGAGGGCGGACATCGTCCGCGCGAACCTGCGGCTCGTGGCGGCGGCCGCCCGGCAGCTGCGGCACCGCGGCGTGCCGCTGCTCGACCTCATCCAGGAGGGCAACCTCGGGTTGATGCGCGCGGCGGAGAAGTTCGATTACCGGCGCGGCTATCGGTTCAGCACGTACGCCACGTGGTGGATCAAGCAATCGCTCGCGCGCGCGTTGCTCTATCAGGGCCAGGTCATCAAGGTGCCGGTCCACTTCGCCGAGACCCGTCGCCGGGCGCTGCAGGCGCGCAAGGAGCTGGAGCAGGAGAACGCGCGCGAGGCGGCGCCGGAGGAGGTCGCCGAGCGGAGCGGGCTGTCGATGGACAAGCTCCAGACGTTGCGGGAGATGGCGTTGCCGCTCGTGTACCTGGACGCCCCGGTCGGGGACGACGACGACGGCGCGCGCGCGGGCGACTTCTTCGCGAGCGACGATGCGGCGCCGGACGAGCTCCTTGTCCACCGCCGCCTGCACACGCAGGTTCGCTCGCTGCTCGAGTCGCTGACGCCGCGCGAACGCCAGGTGCTGCGGCTCCGGTTCGGCCTCGACGGCGAGCAGACGCACACGCTCGCCGAGATCGGGGGCATGTTCTCGGTGAGCCGGGAGCGGGTCCGGCAGATCGAGGAGAACGCGCTGAGCAAGCTCCGGACGCTGTCGCGCAGGCAGGCGCTCGACACGCCGCTCGGGGGTTGACGATCCGGGCGAGCGGGTGCCGCGGGGGTGCTCCGCTGCACGAAGCCCGTGAACAGGAGCTCTCCTGCGGGTGATGGTTGCGCTCGCTCACCCGCAGGACGCTCATGAAGGACATCCTCTCTGCTTGCCTGTCTGCTTGCCTGGAATCACGCGCTTTCTCCGCCGACGCATAGGGCACTGCAGCTGAAAGAGCCGCCAGCAGTTCGTTAGCCACCTGGACGCGAGTTGGCGGGAGTACGACCGGCTTTACGCTCACCCGTTCAGATGCTCCTGGACGCGGCAGAAGATGCACCGCTGGGTTGAGCGGCATGCTTCGTGATTACGTTAACGTAAAAAAACTTATCGAACAGTCCACCACGGAACAAGTGGAGGCTTGAGCTCGGTGAGAGCTCCTGTCGCGGCGCGCGAGCGGCCGGGCGTGGGCAGCGCCAAGCCCCCATGGTGCGGCTCAATTCCTGTGCCAAGCCTCCCCTCCCGCAACTATTTGATCGCGTGAGCTGCATTATGCTGGCGAGCGAGCAGGGGTGTCGATGATCGTCGGGACAGGCTATGCACTCCGCGAGAAGATCGAGGAAACCGCCGATTTTAGCCTAATCCGCGCGTGCCGCGAGGGTGAGGACGTCCCGGTCTTGCTGAAAGTCCTGCGCGCGGAAAGAGCCACTCGGGCCGAGGTCGCGCGCTTCAAGCATCAGTGCGAGCGCGTCGCGCAGCTCGCCTCACCCCGCCTCGTCGCGCTGCGTGGCGTCGAGGAGCTCGCCGGCGCCCTGATTGTCGTTCTCGAGGACTTCCCGGGCCGCGATCTCGCGCGGATCCTCGCCGCGCGCCCGTCGTGCAGAACGCCGATCTGCGAGGCGCTCGATCTCGCAGCGGCGCTCGCCGAAGGCCTCGCCGCGGTGCACGCGGCGGGGCTCATCCACCGCGATATGCGCCCGCACAACGTGCTCGTCGGTGCGTGCGGCGCGGTCAAGATCACGAGCTTCGGCGTCGACGCCGAGATCACCCGCGCGCACGAACGGCTCTACGCGCCGGCGGTGATCGCCGACGTGCTGCCCTACGTCTCCCCCGAGCAGACAGGCCGCATGAACCGCGGCGTCGACTACCGGACGGACCTCTACGCGCTCGGCGTCATCCTTTACCAGATGCTCACGGGTCAGCGCCCCTTCGAGTCCCTGGACCCGATGGAGCTCATCCACGCGCACCTCGCCCTCGCGCCCGCGCCGCCGTCTCGCGTCGACCCGACGATCCCCGAGGCCGTGTCCGGCGTTGTGCTCAAGCTGCTCGCGAAGAACGCCGAGGACCGCTACCAGAGCGCCGAGGGCCTGCTCGCCGATCTCGACCGCTGCCGCGAGGCCTTGCGCGGCACGGGGGCGATCGAGCCCTTCGTCGCGGGCCAGCACGATCGCCAGGACCTGTTCCGGATCCACCAGAAGCTCTACGGCCGCGCGCAGGACATCGAGGCGCTCACCGCCGCGTCCGAGCGCGCGCTCGAGGGCAGCCGCGAGAGCGTCCTCGTCTCCGGCTACTCGGGCATCGGCAAGACCTCGCTCGTGCTGGAGATCCTGCGGCCGCTCGCGCGGCAGAAGGGCTATTTCACGAGCGGCAAATCAAATCAGTACAACCGCGACGCGCCCTACAGCGCGGTGATCCAGGCGTTCGACGGCCTCGTGCGGCAGATCCTCAGCGAGAGTGAGGCGCGCATCTCCCGGTGGCGGAGCGCGATCCGCGAGGCGCTCGGGCCGAACGCGCAGGTCGTCTGCGACGTCATCCCGTCGCTCTCCCATGTGATCGGCGCGCAGCCGCCCGTCCCGACGCTCGGCCCGCTCGAGGCGCAGCACCGCCTGAACCGGTGCTTCTTGCAGTTCGTCTCGGTGTTCGCGCGCCGCGCCCATCCGCTCGTCCTGTTCCTCGACGATCTGCAATGGATCGACCCCGCGAGCCTCGGGCTGCTCCGCGAGCTCCTCGCCGACACCTCGCTCGAGGCGCTCTTCTTCTGCGGCGCTTACCGCGACAACGAGGTATCGCCCGCGCACCCGTTCGTTCGGGCCATCGAGGAGGCCGGGCTCGTCGTATGCAACATCGTCCTCGGCCCGCTCGCGCGCCCGCACCTGATCGAGATGCTCTCGGACAGCCTCAAGCGCAGCGACTGCGGGCCGCTCGCCGATGCGGTGCAGACGAAGACCGGCGGCAACCCGTTCTTCGTCAAGGAGTTCGTCCGGTCGCTGTACGACCATGGCGTCCTCGCATATACGACCGGATCGGGCTGGCGCTGGGACCTCGCCGCGATCGACGCGCTCGGGTACACGGACAACGTGGTCGACCTCATGGTGCGGACCATCGCGCGCCTGCCACCGGCGACGGTGAAGGCGCTCAAGCTCGCCGCGGCGATCGGCAACCGGTTCGACCTCGACGTGCTCGCCGCGGTGAGCGAATGCTCGCCGAAAGACGCGTACTCCCGCCTCGATCCCGCGGTGAGCGAGGGGCTCGTGATCGCCGGGCGCGAACGCTACCGGTTCGCCCATGACAAGGTCCAGGAGGGCGTCTACGGGATGATCCCGGAGGCGGACCGGCCCGCGTTCCACCTCCGGATCGGCCGGCTGCTCGCGGACAAGCTGGACCTCTCGGAGAGCCAGAGCCTCTTCGACGTCGTCGGCCACCTGAACAGCGCAGGCGACCTCGTGTCGGACCCCGCGGAGCGCCTGCAGCTCGCTCGCATGAGCCTCGAGGCCGCGGGCCGTGCCGCGGACTCGGCGGCCTTCGGCGCCGCGCTGCGCTACCTGCAATTCGGCCTCCTGCGCCTCCCGGAGGACGCCTGGGCGTCGCAGCCCCCGCTCCGCCTCGAGTACGCGAAGAGGACCGCGCTGATGCTCTCGCTCAGCGGCCGGCACGACGAAGCGCTGGCGATCCTCTCCGACTGCCTGGAGCGGGTTGCGAGCCGGCTCGATCGCACCGAGGTGCTGCGGCTCAAGATGAACGTGCAGGTGCTCAAGAACGACCTGCCCGCCGCGCTCGAGGAGGGGCTCGCCGCCCTGCGCCCGTTCGGGCTCGACCTGCCCCTCTTCCCCGACCAAGCCATGGTCGACGCCCAGATCGACGCGACGATGGAGCTGGTCCGGGAGCGGACGCTCGAGGCGCTACGGGGCCTGCCGCCGCTGCGGGACCCGGAGATCGGCGCCATGCAGGACGTGCTCCTGGAGCTGTTCGTTCCCTGCTACTTCCTCGCCTCGCGCAACTTCGGCATCACCGTCGCCAAGATCCTCGATAACACGCTCCGCCACGGGCTGTCGGAGACCTCGATCTACGGCTGCGTGAACTTCGGGATGTTCCTCTGCGCGCGCGGGGACATCGAGCTCGGCTATCGACTCGGGCGAATCGCCGTGGAGCTCGCCGAGCGGTACCCGGACAAGAAGTCCGAGTCGATGCTCTGCAACATGTGGGGTGCCTTCATTCAGCACTGGAAGGAAGGTTACGCCGCCTACAGGGAGACGCTGCGCGTCGGCATGCACGCCGGACTCGAGACCGGCCAGTATATCTGGGCGTTCTACAACACGGTCAACCTGAGCACGAACAGCCTCCTGCGCGGCCTCCCGCTCTCCGACCTCCTCGCCGAGACGGAGGGCTACCAGCCGATACACCGGCTCGACGAGTCCAACGCCATCACCTGGGTGACCGGCGCGGTCGGACAGCTCGCGCACCAGCTCTCGGTCGAGACGGCGCGCCCGGCCGCGCTCAAGGGCGAGTGGGTCGATATCGACGAGGTCGTGGAGGAGGCCCGCCGGATCGACAACCAGGCTTCACTCTTCTTCGCCCACTTCTTCGTCGTGCTCCTCGGCGTGTTCCAGGGCGCGTTCGAGGACGCAGCACGCCTCGCGCTGACGCTGAACATCGAGATCCCGGCCGTGGCGGCCTGGCACGCCAACCCCGCGTTCCATGGCTACGCCGGCATCGCGCTCACACAGGCGGCGGACAGGGTCTCCTCGGCCGAGCGCGCGCTCTTCCTCGCCCGCGCGGAGCTCTTCGCGGAGAGGCTCTCGCGCTGGGCGAGCCTGTGTCCGGAGAACCTGGCGCACCGCAGCGTCCTGCTCGGCGCCGAGCTCGAGCGCGCCCGCGGTGACGCGCGGGCCGCCGGCGATCGCTACGACGAGGCGATCGCCCTCGCGCAGCGCGGCGGCTACCTCCATGACGAGGCGCTCGCCAACGAGCTCGCCGGCCTCTCCTTTCGCGCTCTCGGCAAGACCACCCTCGCCCGCGCCTACCTGACCGAGGCCCACCGGCTCTACGGCCGCTGGGGCGCGACCGAGGCGATGCGGCGCCTCGAGCGCGCGTACCCCGACCTCGTCCCCAGCGAAATCCTCCGCGGCGCGACGTGCCCTGAGGCCGCCGCGCCCGCCAGCACCGCGCTCGACCTCGGCTCGGTGCTCAAGGCCTCCCAGGCCATCTCGGGCGAGATCGTCCTCGACCGCCTGCTCGACGCGCTCATGCGCATCCTGGTCAAGAACGCCGGCGCGAGGCGAGGCTGCCTGCTCCTCGCCCGCGCCGAGACCCTGTTCTTGGCTGCCGAGGCGAAGGCGGAGGGGCCCCAGATCGAGGTGCGTATTCCCCACGAGCCCGAAGCCTCCCCTTCGGACCTGCCGGCGTCCCTCCTCAACTACGTCCGGCGCAGCCGGGAGAAGGTGATCCTGGACGACGGGACGGCACGGAATCCGATCATCGCCGGCGACCCCCTCTCTCGGCGCCCCAAATCCGCGCTCTGCCTGCCCATCCTGCGGCAGGCGGAGCTCGTGGGGCTGCTCTACCTGGAAAACGACCTCGTCGCCGGCGCGTTCACCCCGGACCGGCTCTCCGTGCTGGAGCTGCTCTCGGCCCAGGCCGCCAACTCGATCGCCAATGCCACGCTCTACGCCGACCTGCTCCAGGAGAACAGCGAACGCCGGCGAGCGGAGCAGGCCGTGCGGGACAGCAAAGAGCTGCTGCAGTCGATTGTAGACAACTCGACAGCGGTCATCTACCTCAAGGATCTCGAGGGGCGCTACCTGATGATCAACCGGCGCTACGCCGAGGTGTTCCACGTCGGTGAGCAAGCGATCGTCGGCCGGACCGACTACGATGTCTTCCCCAGGGAGCGGGCCGATGCCTTCCGCGCCGTCGACCAGGAGGTGCTGGCCACCGGAGCGGCGCTGCAGGCCGAGGAAGAGGTCCCCCAGGACGATGGGCTGCACACCTACCTCGCCCTCAAATACCCGCTGTGCAACGCGGCGCAGCAGCCCTATGCCGTCTGCGGCATTTCCACCGACATCACCGAGCGCAAGCAGGCCGAAGCGGAACGCCAGGCCCGCAAGACGGCCGAAGCCGCGAGCCGTGCGAAGACCGAGTTCCTGAGGAACATCAGCCACGAGCTGCGCACGCCACTCAACGCCATCCTCGGCTATGCCCAGATCCTCAAGCGCTCCGTGGGGCTCGAGAGCCGCGAGGCGACGGGGCTGAATACCATCCAGCAGAGCGGCCAGCACCTCTTGACCCTCATCAACGACCTCCTGGACCTGGCCAAGATCGAGGCGGGCAAGCTCGATGTCTGCCCCGAACCGATCCATCTCTCGACCTTCGTCACGGTCGTCGCCGACATCATCCGCGTCAGAGCGGAGCAGAAGAGCCTTTACTTCACCTACGAGACCACGCCCCACCTGCCCCAGGCGGTGCTGGCCGACGAGAAGCGCCTGCGTCAGGTGCTGCTCAACCTCCTGGGCAACGCGGTGAAATTCACCGATCGGGGGCGGGTGCGCTTCGGGGTGCAGGGGCTGGCCCAGGATGGGACCGCGGCGCGCCTGCGCTTCGAGGTGGAGGATACCGGCGTCGGAATGACGCCGGAGCAGCTGGCAAAGCTCTTCCAGCCCTTCGAACGGGTGGGGGATGTGCGGCGCCGCGCCGGGACCGGCCTTGGGCTGATGATAAGCCGCCATCTGGTGCACCTCATGGGCAGCGAGATCCACGTGCAAAGCCGGCCCGGCGAAGGCAGCCGCTTCTGGTTCGAGGTGACCCTGCCAGTGGCCGAGATCGCAGCACCCCTCCAGCCCTCCGAGCGGGACGCCATCGGCTACGAGGGGCCGCGCCGGAAGGTGCTGGTCGCCGACGACGTGGTGGGCAATCGGGCGGTGCTTTCGGACCTGCTGAGCGGCCTCGGCTTCGAGGTCTGCGAGGCGACCAATGGCCCGGAGGCCCTCGATCAGGCGATGGCGGCGTCGCCGGATCTGGTGGTGATGGATCTGGTCATGCCGGTGATGGGCGGCCCGGAAGCCATCCATTGCATTCGTCGCGATCGCCAGGCTCGGGGGCTCGCGCGGCTGCCGTTCATCGCGGTGTCCGCGAGCGCCAACGAGGAAGACCAGACCGAGAGCGTCGCAGCCGGCGCCGACGCCTTCCTCGCCAAGCCGATCGACCAGGAGAGCCTGCTGCGGATCATCGGCGCCCAGCTCGGATTGACCTGGGTCTATGGCAGACCGGCCGAGGAGCGAGCCGGGGATGGGGCGGACGCGGAGCTCCTGGCGCCGCCCCGAGAGGAGATGGAGGTCCTGCATGCCCTGGCCCTGAACGGCAACATGCGCGACATCCGAAAGCGGGCGGCCTACCTGACCACCCTCGACGAACGCTATCGCCCCTTCGCCGACCGCCTGCATCGCATGGCGCAGGGCTGCCAGTCCAAGGCGATCCGCAGCTTGGTCGAGGAGCACCTGCAGGGGGTGGAACCGACGGCGAGGCTGGGGGTGGAGCCGCGGAGCATCAGGGGCGACCAGCGACCATGAGCCGAGCCACAGCATCCGATGCTCGCACCTACACTATCCTGATCGTGGATGACGTGCCAGCCAATCTCAACTTGCTGATGGGTCATCTGGAATGCATGGGTCACCAGGTGCTCATCGCCGAGGACAGTGAAGAGGCATTGGAGCGGGCCCGCCTCATGCAACCCGACCTGATTCTGCTGGACGTGGTGATGCCGGATATCGACGGTTTCGAGACGTGCCGGTGCCTGAAGGCGGCGGAAAGCACCCGAGACATCCCGGTGCTCTTCATGACCTGTCTTTCCGACGCGGCTGACAAGCTCGTGGGGTTCGAGGCGGGGGGCGTCGATTACATCACCAAACCATTCGAGATTGGAGAGGTGATAGCGCGGATCAAGACGCACTTGAGCCTGCGCGAGACGAAAAGGGAGCTCGAAGAAAGGAACGCGGAGCTGCAGCGTACCCATCAAGAGCTGGAACAACGGGTGCGAGATCGCACGGCCGAGCTGGCCAGATCGAACGCCGCTCTCCGCGAGAGCCAGCATCTGCTTCAGGCCATCGTCGACAACACGACCGCCGTCGTCTTCGCCAAGGACATCGAGGGGCGCTACATGCTCGTCAACCGCGGGTTCGAAGAGCTCTTCCAGATGCGCCGCGAGCAGGTCATCGGCAAGACCGACCGCGACGTCTTCCCACGCGAGCAGGCCGATGAGTATCGCGCCAACGATTTTCTCGTCCTGCAGCAGAATCGGACCGTCGAGCTCGACGAGCTGGCCCCCAAGAGCGACGGCGTACGCACGTACATTTCCCTCAAGTTCCCGCTCCGCGGCCCCGCCGGAGAACCTGAGGGCATTTGCGGTATCTCGACCGACATCACCTCCCGCAGGCACGCCGAGGACGTGCTGCGCCATTCCTATTCGCTCCTCGAGGCTACGCTCGAATCGACGGCGGACGGCATCCTGGTCGTCGACGGCGCGAGGCGCATCGTGCGCCATAACCACAGGCTCGCGCAGATGTGGCGCATTCCCACCGATGTCCTCGCCAGCGGATCGGCCGACGTGTTCCTCGCGTTCGCCGGCGGCCAGCTCCGCGAGCCCGAGCTATTCCTGCAAAGCGTCCAGGACCTCTACACCGATCCCGAGGCGAGCGCCTTCGATACGTTCCCGCTCCGGAACGGGCAGATCTTCGAGTGTTATACGCAGCCCCAGCGCCTCGGAGGGCGCGTGGCCGGGCGGGTCTGGAGCTTCCGCGACATCACCGCGCGCGTGCACGCCGAACAGCAACGCGATCGGCTCCTCCTGGACGAGCGCCGCGCGCGCGCGGCGGCGGAGGAGGCCATCCGCCTGCGGGACGAGTTCCTCCTCATCGCCTCGCACGAGCTCCGCACTCCGATCACCACCCTGCAGCTCTCTATTCAATCGCTGGGGCAAAGGCTCTCGCGGGGCATGGACGTCGCGCGTGTGCGATCGGCGGTCGCCCTCTCCGGCCGCCAGATCAAGCGCCTCGCCAACTTCGTCGACATGCTCCTCGACGTCTCCCGGATCCAGGCGGGGAGGCTCGAGCTCGACCGGGCGCCCGTCGATCTGCGCGAGCTGGTCGCCGAGATCGTCACCCACCTCGGCAACCAGCTCGAGCAGTCGGGCAGCGCGCTCGCTGTGCGCGCGGAGCAGCCGGTCACCGGCTGGTGGGACCGGTACCGCCTGGAACAGGTCGTGACCAACCTCCTGACCAATGCCATCAAGTTCGGGGAACGCGCGCCGATCGAGATCACCATCACCGCGGAAGGTGGGGTCGCACGGCTCTCGGTGACGGATCACGGGATCGGGATCCCGGCCGAGGTGCGGACGCAGCTCTTCGAGCGATTTCGCCGCGGCGTCTCGTCGCGGCATTATGGGGGGCTCGGGCTCGGCCTCTTTATCGCGCGCACCATCGTCGAGGCGCACGGCGGACGAATTCGCCTGTCGAGCGAGGTCGGCCTGGGCTCGACCTTCTGCGTCGAGCTGCCGCTGTCGACCGAGGGCGCGGGGCACCACTACGCATAGCCAGGGCACTCAGCGCTGCGCGTCGCCGCGGCGGAACTCCGCCGTCGCCTCGTCGAGCCGGGCCTTGAGCTGCGGATCGAGCGCGAGCTCGGCCGCGGCGAGCGTGGCGTCCAGCTGGTCGGGCCGGCTGGCGCCGATGATGGCCGAGGTGATGACCGGGTTCGCGAGCACCCACGCGACGGCGACGGTCGTGAGCGACTGGCCTGCTTCGGCGACGATGCCCTCCAGCTTCTCCACGGTCGCGAACGCGCGCTCGTTCCAGTAGCGTTGCTGGTAGTTGCTCGCCGCCGCGCCGAGCGTGAAGCGCGTGCCCGGCGTCGGCTCGCCGCGGCGGTGCTTGCCCGTGAGGAACCCGCCGGCGAGCGGGTTGTACGGGATCACGCCGAGGCCCTCCTCCTGCGCGAGCGGGAGCAGCTCGCGCTCGATCTCCCGGAACAGCAGCGCATAGCGCGGCTGCACGGACACGAGCTGCGCGAGCCCGCGCGCCTCGGAGCGGCCGAGCGCGCGCGCCAGGCGGTACGCCAGGTAGTTGGATACGCCGATGTACCGCGCCTTGCCCGAGCGAACCACGGTGTCGAGCGCCTCCAGCGTCTCGTCGATGGGCGTGTTGCGGTCGTCGGAGTGGAGCTGATAGAGATCCACGTAGTCGGTGCCGAGCCGGCGCAGCGAGGCGTCGATGGCGTCCAGGATGTGCTTGCGCGAGGCGCCCTGATCCCACTCGTTCGGGCCGACGCGGCCGACGCACTTTGTGGCGAGGATGAAGCGGTCGCGCTTGCCCTTGAGCCAGCGGCCGACGATCTCCTCGGTGCGCCCGGCGGTAGGCAGGCCGCCGCCCAGCGGATAGACATCGGCCGTGTCGAGGAAGTTGACGCCGGCGCCGGCGGCCTTGTCGAGGATGGCGCGGGAGGTCTCCTCGTCCGTCTGGAAACCGAACGTCATCGTGCCGAGACACAGGCGAGAAACGGTGAGGCCGGTACGGCCGAGGCGGGTGGTCGGGAGGGTCATGGTGTTCCGTGATTTCTTCGGGAGTTGCCCGTACAGCTTCGGGCAGGGTGGCTCGGGATGTCAATCGGGCACGCCGAGCGGAGTGAAGCGCTTTGGGAAGAAAGGAGAGAGACAGATTCAACCACAGAGGCACGGAGGGAGAGAGGGAGAAATACCGAGACCTGTGCTCTCCATGCCTCTGTAGTTGATCCGCCGGGGCGCCGTGCCGCTCGGCGTCACGGTCCCCTCGATGGCCGAGCGGCGGCAGATCAGTAATAGATCGGCCCGACGCTCCCGCCGCCGGCGACGACGGCATCGCCGTTGATCGCGACGCTCCTCGGCGAGGCGAGGAACGTGACGACCCACGCGACCTCGCGGGCGTCCACGATGCGGCCGATGCTCACCGAGGCGGCGAGATCCTTCTCGGACTCGGACCGGGTGCGCTCGGTGCGCGTCGCGCCGGGGTGCACGACCGTGACGTTGATCCCCTTCGGGCCCAGCTCATCCGCGAGGTTCTTCGTGATCGCCGCCACGCCGACGTTGCGCAGGGTGGCGACCGGACGGCCTGTCTTGCGCACGGCCAGCCCGCCGATGTTGATGATGCGGCCCCAGCCGTTCGCGATGAGGTGCGGCGCGACGGCGCGCGCCGTCCGCAGATAGCCCACGACCTTGATGTTGATGTCCTCGATCACCTGCGCGTCGACGATCTGGTCGAGGCGGGTGGCGGGCGAGATCCCGCCCGGCAAGGCGGCGTTGTTGACCAGGATGTCCACGCCGCCCAGCGCGGCGACGGCGCGCTCGACGAGCGCGTTGACCGAGGTCTCGTTGCCTGTGTCGACCACCAGCGGGACGACGCGGCGGCCCGTCTCCGCCGAGAGCTCGGCGGCGGTCGCCTCCAGCTTGTCCTTGCCGCGCGCGGCGATCACGACGTCCGCGCCCTCGCGCGCCAGCTCCCGCGCGATGGACTTGCCGATGCCACGGCTACCGCCGGTGACGATGGCCCGCTTGCCGGTGAGTTCGAGGTCCAAGATCAGCTCCCTTTCATCCGCAGACACGACGCCTGGGTCTTCGCGCGTCGCGGGAGCCGTGGCAGAGCATGTTTCATTCCATTCTCTTCTCACCCCACCGCCGCAGGTGGGATGGCGCACGCCGGCCTGCGCGTCGCCCTGTCGTCCTGCGCCCGGCGCGCCTCCGGGCGACGTCGCGCGACGCAGGCCCGCCCGGCGGCTCGCCTGTTTCGCAGGCAGCAGGCTGCTGCCGCTGTGCTGCGGGAACAGCAGCCCGCCTATCGCGATCGGAGCCGGTCGACGGCCGCGAGCACGCCCGCCGCGATCGCGAGGATCGGCGCCAAGACCACGCCGCCGAACCACGAGAGCACGTAGGCGACGCCGAGCGAGGCGTCGCCCCCGCTGCCGGGCGGGGCGGTGCCGCTCAGCACGGAGACGTGCTCGCGCAGGCCGAGCAGGTGGCAGGCGGCGAAGGCGGCCACGAGCAGCGCGGCGCCGAGGGCGAGCAGGCGGCTCACGGGGCGCCTCCCGCGGCGGCGATCCGCTGCCAGAGCGGGCCGAAGCTCAGCGCATAGAGCAGCGCCGCGTCGCCGACCTGGTTGCTCGCGGCGTAGCGCAGCCGGCCGCCCTCGCGGATCGGGAACGCGGCCAGGTCGAGCGAGGTGAGCAGCGTCCCGAGGTACGGCGCGTCGCCGAAGGCCGCTGCGCCGAGCAGCGCGAGGCCGCTCGAGCCGGCGCTGGCCCCGACGAGAGGCACGATCGGGCCCGAGTCCACGTCCTCCGGGCCGGACCAGGACCGCGGCCACTCGCGCGCCCAGCCGAAGCCGAGGAGCTCCGCGCCGAGCTCACGGCGCGCCCGCGCGTACTGATCGCGGGCGAAATCAGGGTCGATCAGGAGCAGCGCGTGCGCGACGAGCCAGAGGGACGATCCCTCCGGGCCGTCCAGGATCCTGCCGTCGTGGGTGTAGCTCGACACGAGCAGCCCCGTCCTCGGGTCCACCAGGCGGGCGCGCGCCGCCGCGAGCCAGCGGCGGCCGAGATCCAGGCCTCGGCGCTCGCCGCGCAGCGCGTCGGCCATGCGCATCGCGCCGAGGGCGAGCGTGTTGCAGAAGGTCCAGCACTCGTCGGGGTAGCTCTCGGCCGACAGCATGGGGCTCCGCTCCATGCGGGACCGCATCTCGGCGACGCGCGCGTCGAGCTCGGCCTCGAGATCGGCGCGCCGCGCGACAAGCGCGCGGGCGCCCAGCATGAGCGCGATCTCGCCGTCCACGAAGAGGCTGCGCGCAGGCTGCTGCACGAACGGCCCCCGCGTGGCGTAGGGCATCATGAAGTGCAGCATCCCCCGCTCGCGCTCGAGCGCGAGGGTCTCGTCGACGATCCGGTCGATGACGGCGAGGTGGCGCGCCTCGGCGCCTGGATCCCGCAGCGCGGCGTTGGCGAGGCCGAGGACGAGGAAGGTCCGTCCCATGAAATCCCACTCCGCGTTCGTGGCCCGCATCCGCGCGAGCGCCGCGTCCTGCGCGGCGCCGTCCTCGTCCCAGAGCGAGAGCTGATGCGCGAGCAGCGCCTCTCCGCGCGGCGAGAGCGCGCCGGAAGCGCGGTGCTCGCCCGGCTCGTGCCGGAAGAAGAGCTGGAGACTGGGAAGCCAGATGGCCGTCGCGACGAGCAGGGACAGCGCGGCGGCGCCGAGCCGGCGCAGGCGGCCAGCGGCCCCCGGGCGGACCACGACGCCGGTGGGAGAGAGGTCGGTCATGAGACGGAGCGTGGCGCGGCGCCGTGGCCGGGCCGCGCGCGAGATGTGGCGGATCGGAGGAGGCCCCGGGGATTTTCGCACCGGATGGCCGATCCCGTACAGCGCAAGGGTGGCCGGATGGGAGGATCGCCTGTTCCGCAGGGCCATCGCGCCGCCATCGCGATGGGCTATCGAGCGTCGGGCGGCGGATTGACGGGGGCGACCTGGCGGAAGAGCTTCCTCGCGACCGCGCGGGTCATGGCGAGGAGGTTATCGCTCGTGAAGCGGAACCAGAAGCTGACGTAGCAGCCGTTCGTGCGGAAGCCCGGGTTGACCGCGGCGTAGCGCCTCGCGGCCGGGCGGTCGAAGTAGCGCGCTGGATAGCGGCGCAGCGTCTCCTCGGTCATGAAGATGTCGACGAAGACGAGGCCGGTCTCGTCGTCCACGCGGTAGTCGCTCTCCCTGGCGAGCGTGAGGAGCGCCTCGCGCACGGCCTCGTCCTCGGCGGTGCCCCGGCGCTTCGGATCGAAGAGCTCGTAGCGCGCGAGCGCCTCGGTGATGGAGACGAACCCGAAGAGGCTGGCGAGCGAGAGCCGGTACAGGCGAGTCCGCGGCGCGCGGCGCTTCGTCTCGATCAAGAACAGGAGTCCGGAGGCGAGGTGCAGCCCGCGGGTCCGGAATTCGGGCGAGATCCGCAGCTTCCCGCCGACGATGGCCCGGCTGCGAGGCAGAGCGAGGGGCGCGGTCTTCCAGAACTGGAATCCGACGATCGCGCCCGAGTCGACGCGGCGGAAGACATGGACGACATCGTTGGTCTCGGCGTGGACGCGGAAGTGGTCGAAGTCCTCGGCCATGAGCGCGTTCGCGAGGGCGTGGAGCTCGCGCAGGCGCTGCTCGGTGAAGTCGCGCCGCTGGACGGTCTCGAGGCGAACGGCGGGGCGGAGCGGGGAGAGGCGGAGAAGGGTGTTCAGCATGGCTAGGGAGAGCGGCCTTCAGCGCGGTAGCCCATGTACTTCAGGAAGCCGCGCGTGCCCTGGGTCCAGTTCTTCGGCCGTCCCGCATAGAGGTGCTCGATGCCGTGACGGGCCATGCGGTCGCCGAAGTCGAGCCACGTCGTGTCGCCCGAGACCAGGTAAGCCGCGCCGAAGACGTGGGAGATGAGCAGGTTGAGCGTCGCCCACGCGCTGCTCTGGTACGCGACGTCCTCGCAGCCCCAGAGATACTGGAAGGCGACGCCATCGCGGTTGATCGCGTGGTCGCGGTACCACGCCGCGGCCCTGACCACGATCTCGGGGATGCGCGGATCGCGGAGGAGCAGCCACGCGTCCATCAGGCCTTCGACGACCAGCGAGGTCATGAACGGCGAGCCCCCGCGCGGGCCCCGCCCGCACTCCTCGGGATCCGGAGCGTGGATGTCGTGCTCGAAGGCGCCGCTCCGGCTCGCGCGCTGCCACGCGAAGGCCGTGCCGATCAGCGCGACGAGCGCCTCGCGCACGTCGGGGCGCGGCTCGGCCGCGTAGTAGCTGGCGAGGCCCATCAGCGTCCACGCGAGGTTGCGCTCGGTGCCCTTGATCTGCGGCTTGTCCCCTGCCCTCAGGGCGGGCAGGTTCCGCAGGTACGCCTCGCCCAGCCCGCGGAGCGCGCGGAGCGCCTGCGGATCGCCCGTGAGCAGGTAGTCGTCGAGCATCCCCTGGCCGAGCATGTTGCGCAGATGCCTCCAGTCCATGGGCGTCGCCGGGTCCCAGCGATCGGCGCACGCGTAGAGGGCCACCTCGCCGCCTGCGAACCAGCGGAGCTCGTTCCCGCGGTACCAGGTCGACTCCTCGCGCGCGCGCCGGTACGCGCCGGGCGTGCCGTGATGGATGAAGCGCTGGAACAGCGCGTGCGGCGCGTCGTAATAGGTGCGCTCCATGGCCGTCGCGCCGCAGCCGATGCCATAGGCCTGCCAGGCGGGCGTCATCTCGGCGAGGTAGCGCTCGCTCTTGTCCTCCCAGACCTTGAACGCCGTGTTCTGGTCCGCGGTGATCTGGTAGCCGATCACGCGGCTCCTCGCGTACCAGGACGGCGGCAGCCGGGCGACCGCGGGGCCGTCCGGGCTGGGCGCGAGCGCGCCCGCGTCGCGGCGGCTCGGCGCGCCGTACTCCAGGGAGAAGGTCGCCGAGGCGCCCTGATCCAGGGAGGCGCGCCACGCCACCAGCACGGCGCGCTGCGAGCCGTCCGCGGGCCAGGTCGCGATCGAGGCGGCGTGGAGGCTCACCTCGACGCCGGCGGGGTCGAGGACGCGGAGGAGCGCCGGGTCGAGGAGCACGCCGGGCGGGAACGGCACGCCCAGGGAGACGATGCCGTCGCGCAGGACGCCGCGGTCGGCCGTGACCGTCACCGGCACCTGACCTCGCTGCCCCGCGGGCCTGCTCCCGGTGAGCGCTGCGCGATCCGGATGGCCGGGGGCGCTGCTCGGGCTCGCGGCGCACCCCGCGAGGAGCACGGCGAGCAGGGCGAGCGCCGGTGAGCCGGGCCCGGGGCGCGTGCGCTTGCGTGGGGTCGACATCGGCCGGGCGGCGTCTAGGATAGCCAAGATGCCGCGGGAGAATACGGCATTCGGTCATCCCTGGTCTCTGCCCGGGCTCGCGCTGGTCGGTCTCGTGGGCTGCGCCGCGGCCCGGCCCTCCACGGCGGCGTTCGTGGACTCGCGGGCGATCATCCCGCCGGAGCGGCCTCTCTTCGAGGTGAGGGTCGGCGAGTTCTTCTGCCGGTTCCACCACGGCGATCGCGAGGAGCCGCGGCTCCCGTGCCGGATCACCGATCCGGGCGATGGTGGGCGGCGGCTCGAGAGCGTCGGGGAGCCCCGGCGCATCGACGGGGCGCTGACCCCGATCGATCACCGCAGCATCCGGTTCGAGGGCACGTTCGCCCCCGCGCCGGGCGCCGCGGCCGAGGCCGTCACGGCCACGTTCGAATCGGTGGACTACCACCTGTACCGCGGGGCGATGCGCGCGGCGGGGGGCGAGACCTGGGTGACGCTCGAGTACCTGCCCACGCCGCAGGACATCCGCGGCCGATCGGCGGCGGCGGCCGGGCCCGGGGCGCGGCCGGAGAGCGCAGGGCGGCGCTAGAGCATCGAACCGTTGAACGTCGCCTAGCCCCCGTACATGGCGAACAGCGCCCGGGTGGCCTCGTCCGCGGCGAGGTTCGCGGGGTTGACCAGCGCCGCGTCCATGCCGAACGTCGTGCGCAGCGGCCGCTGGCCGTGCGGCATCTCGAGGAGCTTCAGCAGCACGTCCGCGAGCTCCGCCGGGTCGGGTCCCTTCAGGGTCTTGGCCACCTCGACAGCGGCGCGCGCCACGCCGCCGAGCGCCCCGTACTCGGCGGCGCGCGCCTCGTCGTCGTTCAGCCAGGCGTTGTCGAAGATCTTCGTCTGGACCAGGCCCGGCTCCAGGATCACGACGTCGATCCCGAGCGACCCGAGCTCGCGCTGGTAGCCCTCGGCCATCATCTCCATCGCGGCTTTTGCCGCGCAGTAGTGCGCCGACCGCGGCATGAGGATGCGCCCTCCCATGCTGGACGTGAAGGCGAGCACCCCCGTCTTTCGCCGGCGCATGTGCGGCAACGCGGCGCGACAGATACGCTGCGTCCCGAAGACGTGCGTCTCGAAGAGCCGTCGCAGCTGATCGATGCTGCTGCACTCGGTCAGCCCGATCAGGCTGTTGCCCGCGTTGTTCAGGAGCACGTCGATCTGCCCCGCCTTCTCCACCACCGTCGCGACCGCCGCGGCCACGGAGGCGTCGTCCGTCACGTCGAGCGCGACCGCCTCGATGGGGACGCCCGCGGCCGCCAGGCCGGCCACCTCGTCGCGCGCCGCCCGGTTCTTGCCATCGGGATCGCGCATGCCCGCGAAGGCCACATAGCCGTTCCGCGCGAGCGCCTCCGCCACGCTCCGGCCGATCCCCGTGCTCGCGCCCGTCACCAGCGCCACTCTCTTCGCCGTCATCGGTCCCTCACCTCCTCGAGCGCCGGGGCCTTGACGGCATCCGGCGAGAATTGAAACTCAAACCAGAGCCTGTCGGGGGTAGTGGTCAAATGCTCTACGCCACGTCTGCTCTACGCGACGTCGAAGCCGGCGCTCAGCAGGTCCTGTGGCCGGGACGACGCGCCGATGTGGACGCGGAACTCCCCCGGCTCCACCACGCGGCGCCCCTCGGCGTCGATCAGGGACAGCGCCGAGGCGGGGACGTCGAACCGCACCGTGCGCGCCTCGCCCGCGGCCAGGCGCAGGCGGCGAAAGGCCTTGAGCTCCTTCAGCGCCCACGTGGACGACGTCACCCGATCTTCGATGTACAGCTGGGCGATCTCGACCCCCTCGCGCTCTCCAGTGTTGGTGATCGTCACCTCGAAGGAGGCCACGCCGTCTCGCCCCACGCTGGGCGTCAGGACCTCCAGGTCGGCGTACGCAAAGCGCGTGTAGCTCAGGCCAAAGCCGAACGCGAACGCCGGCTCCTGCGTGAGGTCGGCGTAGCGGCTCCCGTGCTGGCCGCGGGCCTGGTTGTAAAACACCGGCTGCTGGCCCACGTGGTAGGGAAACGAGATCGTCAGCTTGCCCGAGGGGTTGATCCGCCCGAACAGCGCCTCGGCCACCGCCCGCCCGCCCATCATCCCCGGATTGAACGCCTCGACGATGGCCGACGTGCCGAGCACCGAGCGCGGCATCACCAGCGGCTTGCTGTTGACGAGGACCACGACCGTGGGCACGCCCGTCCTGGCGATCGCGTCCGCCAGGGCCCTTTGCCCGCCCATGAGCTCCAGGGTCGCCGTGCTCTTCGTCTCGCCGATGAGCTCGATCCGATCCCCGACGACGAGGACCACCACGTCGGCGCCCCGGGCCAGCTCGACCGCCGCGGGGATGCCCGACTCGTCCTCGCTGACGACCGAGCACCCGGCAGCGTGGACCACCTCGCACCCCGGGGGCGCGAGCTCCCGTATCCCCTCCACGATCGTGACGATGCTCGAGCGGGGGTGCTGGGGGCCGTTGCCGCCGCTCATCTGGCCCGACCCGAGCGACCAGTCGCCCAGCTGCGCGATCGGGTCGTCCGCGTTGGGTCCGATCACCGCGATCCGCCGCAAGGGCCCCGGCGCCGCGCCCGCCCCGCGAGCGGCGTCGCTCGCCGCCGGGGAGCCCGCGCCGTCCGCGAGCGGCAAGAGGCCGTCGTTCTTCAGCAGCACGAGCGACGCCCGCGCCACCTCCAGGTTGAGCTCCCGGTGGGTCGCGCACCCGATGATCTCCTTGATCCGCCGCTCGCTGCTGTACCCGGGGTCCTCGAAGAGCCCGAGGGAGAGCTTGAGCGAGAGGACGCGCCGCACCACCGCGTCGATCTCGGCCTCGGCCAGGAGCCCGCGGCGCACCGCCTCCTGCGCCCCCTCGTAGAACTCCGGGGTCGCCATCATCAGGTCGTTGCCGCTCCGGATCGCCACCGTGGCCGCCTCGGCCATGTCCTTGCAGACCTTCTGATCGAGCACGAGATTGGCCACGTTGTTCCAGTCGGTCACGACGATCCCCTCGAAGCCCCACTCCTCCTTGAGGACCTCGGTCAGGAGCCAGCGGTTGGCGGTGGCCGGTATCCCGTCCATGGACTGATATCCTGTCATGAACGCCATGCAGCCGCTCTGCGCGGCCTTCTCGAAGGGTGGCAGGAAATACGAGCGCAGGTAGCGCCGCGAGATGTTCGCCTCCGAGGCGTCACGGCCGCCCAGCGTCTCCGAGTAGCCCGCGTAGTGCTTGGCCGTGGCCAGCACCGCGTCCGGATCGTCGAGGCCCTTGCCCTGATAGCCCTTGACCATCGCGCACGCGAGCTCGCCGATGAGGTAGGGATCCTCGCCGAACGTCTCCCCCACCCTGCCCCAGCGAAGATCACGCGTCAGGCACAGGACAGGAGAGAACGTCCACTTGAGCCCGGTCGCCCGCATCTCGGCGGCGGTGACCCGGGCGACCTGCTCCAGAAGACCTGTGTCCCAGCTGCACGCCATGCCGAGCTGCGTCGGGAAGATCGTTGCGCCCGCCCAGAAGGAGTGACCATGAATCCCGTCATCGGCCATCAGCACCGGAATGCCGAGCCGGGTGTCCAGCGCGCGCCTTATCGCCGCGTCCGCGTCCTTCCCGTTGCAGTGCAGGAGGCTGCCGACCTTCATGCGCCCGATCGCGTCCTCCAGATCTCCCTGCGCGTCCAGCTGCATGAGCTGGCCGACCTTCTCGTCCAGGGTCATCCGACTCAGGAGGTCTTCCACCCGCTTGCCCACGGGTTGCTTGGCATCTTTGTAAAGGGGAGCGTCGATCATGAGTTCTCCTGAACAGGACGAAGGGCGCACGATAACAGGTCCCCCCACTGGCGCAAGACGGGGGACTCCTATCGTGCGGGGCCGGGCGTGTGAGGTTGGGTGAGCACAACAGACGATCGCGCGCCCTGCGCTCGACCGCCGCCGCGCACTTCATCGCTTCTGCCGCGACAGCCTCGCTCCCCCCGCGGCGGCGGGCGGCGAGCTCTGCATCCTCCAGCCCCGCGCGCCCGCGCTGACCGTCGCGCGGGTCGGGACGCTCTGGCACGAGCGGCTCGAGGTCGAGCCGGGCACGCGTGGCCCCGCAACGTCCATCGCGGAGGTCGCGGCGCGCGCGGAGGACGTCGCGCGCGGACGACACCTGCTGCGCGCGCTCCGCCCTCGAGCAGCCGTTCAGCGAAGCCCGGCGCGCACCGCATCGACGCGCGCGCCGGGCGGGCCGCGCTCGGCCTCGCCCCGGTCGAATCACATGCGGACGACCGCGCTGCCCCACGTGAGCCCGCCGCCGAGCGCGCACAGCAGCACGTGATGCCCGGGCAGGATCCGCCCGTCGCGGAGCGCTTCGTCGAGCACCATGGCGACCGAGCCGGCGTTGGCGCCGGCCGCGCCCTCGCCGTCGAGCGCGCCCAGGACGCGCTGCCGCGGGCACCCGAGGCGATCGGCGAGGTGCGCGGCGAGCTGGGGGTCGGCGTGGTGCGGGATCACCCAGTCGACGTCCGCGGGCGCGAGCCCGGCCGCCGCGAGCGCCGCGAGGGCCTGCGCGCCGAGGTGCTCCTCCGCCGCCTGCCGCAGCTCGGGCTGCTTCACGCGCAGGTACTGCCGCCGGTCGGCGAGCCGCTCGAGCGTGAGCGGCTCCGCGGATCCGCCGCCGGGCACCTGGAGCACGTCGGCCCTCTTCCCGTCGGCCCGGAGGCTGACGCTCAGGATCCCGCGCCCGTCGCCGGCCGCCGGCCCGACCACGACCGCGCCGGCGCCGTCGCCGAGGAGCTGGACCGAGGCCCGATCGCGCGGATCCATGCGGCGCGAGATCAGGTCCGCGCCGATCACGAGGACGTGCTTCATGGTCCCCGCCATGACGAACTGGCTCGCCACCGACAGCCCGTAGAGGAGACCCGTCAGCGACGCGGAGAGGTCGAACGACGGGATGAGCTCTGCGCCGAGCTTCTGCTGCACGTACACCGCCGTCGCGGGCATCGGCGCGTCGCCGCTCGACGTGGCGAGGATGATCATCTCGAGGTCGCGCGGCCCGAGGCCGGCCGCGTCGAGGGCCGCCTTCGCCGCCCTCGTCGCCAGATCGCTCGTCGTCTCGCCGGCCGCGCCGCGGCGCCGCGCGTCGCCCGGGCCCGCGCCGCCCGCCGCGCCCGCGCTCGCGCCGCCCGCGCTCGCGTCGCGCGCCACGCCGTCCGCCGGCGGCGCGCCTGCGGGCGCGGCGCTCTCCGGGGCGGCAAGCGGCAGGGACCGGCCTGTGCCGAGGATGCGCGCGCGGGGATTTCTGGCATCGAAAGTCATCGGGAGCGCAGCCTACATCATGGGCTGCGCGTTGGGACCGGCGATCCGCGCGCCGGGCCCGGTACACGGAATGCTTGAGTCGCGGACGCGCTCCGGTACATAAAGCGCCGCGATGGCTACGAGCTCCGAAGACAAAGACCGCCCCGACACGGACGACGCACCTTCCGGCGAGGCCGACGCGCAGGACACCAGCAGGGAGGAGGACGACGGCGAGGGCCGCGCCGACGCAGCGGCCCCCGCCAGCCCCGCCAGGGCCTCGCGCCCGGCGAAGCAGGCGAGCGCCGCCCGGCGCCCGGCGGGCAAGAAGCCCGGGGCGCGGCCGCGAGCGGCCACCCAACCGCAGGGCGGATCGCTCGGCAAGAGCATGATCCTGTTCCTGATCATCATCGGCGGCCTGGCCGCGGCCTTCGCTTATTTCGGGCGCGAGCCCGCGCCCGGCGCGGCCGGCCCCAAGTGGAAGCCCGGGGACAAGGCGCAGGTCGAGATCACCCTGGTGTCCAGCGACATCAAGGAGCTCGCTTGCTGGTCGACCGAGGAGGTCGCCGGCCGGCACTGTGCGTTCGAGTCGGCCACCAAGGGCTGGTCCAAGGGGGATGCGGACGACAAGAAGCTGCTCCGTCCTTACACCACGACCGACCGCGTCCAGTTCCTCGCCGCCGGCCTCTGGAGCGAGCCCGCCCTCACCGGGGGCAAGCTGCCGTCCGCACGGTTTGCGGTGAAGTGCACCTACACCGTCGAAGGCAAGATGAAGCGGCCCGGCATCCGCTGGACCAGCGAGGGCGCATGGCTCGACCGGACCGATGACTGGTACGCGGGGCTCTTGTCGGATTGCAAGCTCATCAACCCCTGATGTCGCAGGCGCTGCTGCGTTCGCCCGCGTCATGCGCGGCGCCCGCCGCGCGACGCAGCGCATACAGCGCGCCGAGCGTCCTGCGCCATACCCCTCGTGTGACCGCGACCCGCCGTGGTAGTGTCATGGTTGGTTTGGAGGTGCTCATGCCCTGTCATCGGGTGATCGCATTGGTGTCGTTGGCCGCGTTGTTCGCCGTTGCTGGATGTGAAGCTGACCCGGGCACCGTGAACGTTCTGCCGAACTACATCAGCGTATCGAGCTCCTCCGGCGGGGGCGCGGGCGGGGAGGACGTCGGGACGACCACCAGCGTCTCCACGACGAGCGCGGGCGGCGAGGGCGGCGCGGGAGGCATGGCGTGCACGTGCGAGGCCGGGCTCTCGTGCTGTGGCCCGGCCTGCGTCAACCTGGCCAACGATCCGCTCAACTGCGGCTCGTGCGGCACGCGCTGCGCCGAGGCGCAGGCGTGCATCCAGGGCGAGTGCAAGGATCCCTGCGACCCCGACTTCGGGTGCGAAGAGGGCATCTGCTGCGGGGTGACGTGCTGCACCGACGGCACGATCTGCTGCGACTACGGGACCAGCGCCGAGGCGCCTGACGTGCACTGCCAGGCGCCGGTGAACGGGACCTGCCCCCTTGCCTGCAGCGGCTGCGAGAGCTGACGGACATCGATAGCGACGCGGCGGCGCGCGGCGTGCCCGGACGATCCGGGGGCGCAGCGCGTCGGCGCATTGCGTGCCGTGCGCGGGCCTCCCGGCCTGCTGCGCGCGCCGCGACGGCTTGTCGCGCGCGCCGCGATGGCCTGCTGCGCGCACGCAGCGCCCCCGTCCCGCGCGCGGCCCTCGCGCGCGGGTAGCTCACTTTTCCTGGAAGAGCTTGCCCGGGTATTTGCGCTCGAAATGGACCACGACGCCGCGGCCGATCGCCTCGATCGTGAGCCCGGCGATGCCCATCTTGATGGCCGGCCCGATCAGGGGGACGAAGCCGACGGCCCGGGTGACGAGGAATTTCAAGCCTTGCCCGAGGATCGCGAAGCTCCCGCCTGCGGCGGTCGTCACCACGGATCCGACGGTCTCGCCGTAGATCTCGCCGACCATCGCCATCATGTGGGTCTCGATCGCGACGAGCCCGGTGGACGTCGAGATCGGGAGCGGGAGCGCGGCGAACGCAGCGCCGCCGATCGCGTAGCGGTGAACCCAGCGAAGAGCTTCATCTCTGCACGTCTTCATGCCTCGAGGTTGCCGCAAGTCGCGCCGTCCGTCCATCGCGCACCGCGCTGATGCAGCGGGCGCGACGATCGGCCCGGGCGCACGCCGTGGCCTCTGTGCGCTGCCTTCCCGGCCGGCGGGAATCGCGCGTGCAGGACGCGTCGTCCGGCTCGACCTCCGCGCTCACGCCGGAGGGCGGGGCCGAGGCGAAGCGACCCCGCGAGGGGATGGACAACCGTCGGAGCCCGCGTCGATCGGAGCTCCGGCGACGTACCCATGACCGCCCCGTCGACGCTGCGCGCGAGGCGGCGGCGCTCCGGGCGAGCTCGTCCGAGAGCGCCGGCGTCACGATCGGCAGGAACCGCGCAGAGGACCTGCTCGAGATCGCCTCGCTCCCGGAACCCAGACAATGGCTGGTCGCTCCGCGGCCTCGAGCACAGCCTGCGCGCACAGGGCAGGGAAGAGGAGGCAGCCGCCGCACACGAGCGCTTCGAGCACGCCTGGGCGCGCGCCGACGTGCAGCTGTCCGGGTCACGCCTGTGAATGTCCGGTCTCGAGCGGCCGGGAGCGACGAGGAAAAGAGCGCATTACCGGCATGCGCATCGGTTCATCTGCTACGTTGATGGGGTGTTGTGCGCAAAGCTTGGACTCTCAGCGCTCCTGTGTCTCTTCTCTTTCACTGTCAGCCTGTGCGCCGCATCGCTCCTCGGTTGCGAGGGCTCCGAGCTCCCACCGTATTCTCACGTGCCGGGGGATGACGCCGGCGGACCCGGGTGTGCACCGGGGCAACTCAGCGGCGTGAGCGGATGTGTCTCGGTGGGCATTCAGGGCTGCGCCGGCGACTTCGTCGGAGAGGACGGCTTCTGCCGTCCGGCGCTCGAGAAGTGTTCGCCCGGGACGATCCCGAGGGTGGACGAGGGTTGCGTCGACGTCGGGATCCCCGGCTGTGCGGCGGAGTTCGTGGAGGGCGGCGGCTGTCATCCCACCATGGCCAGATGCCCGGAAGGGACCTTCGCAGTCCCGCAGAGGGGGTGTCTCTCCATCGACGGCCCAGACGGCTGCGGCGCGGGGCCGTGGGGCCCAGTCGTCGAGGTGCCCGGCGACATCCATGTCGATCTGACCTACGCGGGTGGGGACGGCGACGGGTCGCGGGACAGGCCGTTCACGACGCTGGCGGGGGCGCTCTCGGCGGTGCAGGCGGGGGGGCGCGTCGTCCTGGCCGAGGGCGAGTACGACGAGCCGGTCGAGATCATGAAGCCTATCGAGCTCGTCGGGCGGTGCGCGTCCCGGGTCGTGCTCCGGGGCGAGCAGGGCGATCCGAGCGGCAACGTCAGCGCGGTCTGGATTCATGATGTCGAGGGCGCCGGCGTGCGCGGCGTGAGCGTGCTCAGCCCTTCCATCGGGCTGTTCATCCAGGCAGCGGAGGTGTCGGTGCGCGACGTCCGCGTGACGGGCGGGAGCGGCAACGGCGTCGTCGTCGCGCTCCCGGGCGCGAGCCTCGACATGTCGCGCAGCCTGGTCCAGGCGTCGTGGGCGGGCGAGGGCACGGGCGATCTCTGGACGAACGTGCTGGTCGCATCCGGGGCGCGCGCGCGGCTCACGGAGAACGCGCTGGTCGACGGCACGGTCAGCCTGCGGATCACCTCCGAGGCGGCGGAGGTGGTCGCGGAGGGCAACCTGCTGGAGGCCACCGCCCTGCAGACGGAGACGAGCGACGCGGTCGGCGTGCTCCTCGACGCGGGCGCGCTCCGGCTCGACGCGAACGCGCTCGTCCACCACCGCCTGGGCGCGCTGGTGACGGGCTCCGGCGCCGAGCTCGTGGCGACGCGCAGCCTCATCGCCGCCCCGCCCGAGGGGGCGCTGGAGGCTGGCGACGTGATCGTGGAGCAGGGCGCTCGCGCGACGCTCGAGTCCAGCGTGCTGTCCGGCGCGTGCGACGCGCAGCTCGTGGTCGCGGACGCCGGCACGGCGGTCGAGGTGTCCGGGACCCTCTTTCAGGGCGCGGCCGCCGCGGAGGAGGGCCGCCTCGGGTACGCCATCGAGCAGCGGGGCGGAGCGCTCTCGCTGTCGTCGAGCCTCGTGCGTCAGGCCGGCGACGCGGGCGTGTTCGTGTCGGGCGGGACGTTCTCGGCCAGGGGCGTGGTCATCGCGGGCACGCGCGCGCGCCCGATCCACCGGGATCGCGCCGCCGGCGTGGTGGTGCAGGGCGCGCGGGCCACGCTGGCATCGACGTATGTGCTGGAGGCCCATGTCGCCGGCGTGAGCGCGTCCCGGGGCGCGGAGCTCGAGCTCACGGACAGCCTCATCGAGCGCGCGCTGTCGGAGGAGCGCGACGGCACCGGCGGCATCGGCCTGCTGAGCGCCGGGGCGGCGGGGGTCGTCGTCCGGAGGTCGGCGGTGCTGGAGAGCCGCGTAGCGGGCATGCTGCTGCTCGCGTCGCCGAGCACGGTGGAGGACACGGTCATCCGGGGCGTCGAGAGCGGGACGTTCTCCACCTCGAGCGCCGACGGGCAGGAGGGATCGGCACCGGACATTGGCGACGGCCTCCTCGTCCTCCGCTCGGCGGCGCAGGTGAGCTCGGTGCAGGCGGAGGGCTGCGCGCGCGCCGGGCTGCTCTTCAGCGACAGCCACGGCGCGCTCGCGCACTCTCGCTCCACGGGCAACCGGTTCGGCCTGGTCCTGCAGGGCGCGCGGGCGCCGAAGCTCACGCAGGACAACACCTTCGAGGGCAACCAGGAGAGCGATCGTGTCACCGCCGGCGCTCTCCCCGTCCCGAGCAGCGCCGCGCCCGCCCCGTGACGCGCCCCCGCCGTGTGACTGCTCGGTGGGGCGGCGGGGGCGCGTGCCCCCGCCGTGTGACTAAAGCGAGAAAAATTGCCGGATTTTGCCGAGGAGCGCGGTCGTCTTGGCCTCCTCCGCGCCGGCGCGGGCGCGGCGCACCGACACGTTCTCGTCGAGCGCTGACTGGCGCGCGACCAGCACCTCGGTGATCTTCTCGGCGAGGCCCGGCGCCGCCGCCAGGATCTCGTGGAAAGCCTCCTTGTCGACCTTCACGAGCTCGCAATCGCTCACCGCCTGGATGGTCGCGCTGCGCCGCTCCCCGGTCATCAGCGACATCTCGCCGAAGAACTTGCCCGGGCCGAGGCGCGCAACCTCGGCCGTGCTGCCCCCCTCGCGCCCCACGATCACCGAGACCTCGCCCGACTGCACGATGAACAGCTCGTGCCCCGCGGCCCCCTGCCGGATCACGACCTCACCGGTCATGTAGCTGCAGGTCGTCGACAGCCTCGCGAGCTGGTCGAGGAGCGGCGGCGGGAGCGCGGCGAGAAAGTCGACGACGCGCAGCGACTGCAGGCGGCGCTGCCGCTCGTCGGCCTCGCTGCGCGCCTGCGACTCGGTCGACGTCTCGGCCATCCGGACGGTGCGGGTTGGGAACGGGACCGCGATGCCCTCGCGCTGGAACGCGTACCAGATCCGCTGACGAACATCCGAATCGACGCGGTCGCGGCGGGCGAAGTCGTCGGTGAAGAAGCAGACCTGGTAGCCGATGCTGCTCTCGTCGAACCTCGCGGCGAGCACGAAGGGCGGCGGCGCGAGCAGCACCCCCGGCGCGGAGGCCACCGCGCCGAGCAGCGCCTGCTCCACGAGCCGCGGCGACACGTCGTAGGGGCCCCGCACCTCGATCGTCCGCCGCGCGGTCACGGTGGGCTTCGTGAAGTTCCGGATCGTGCTCTTCGCGAGCGCGCCGTTCGGGATCGTCAGCTCGATCTGATCGTTGGTGAGGACCTTTGTCGCGCGCCAGTTGATCTCGATGACCTGCCCGATGAGCCTCGGATCAGGCTCGATCTGGATCCAGTCCCCCACCTCGAACGGCTGCTGCGCCTGGATCGCGAGCCCGGCGAACAGGTTCCCGAGCGTCTCCTGGAGCGACAGGCCGATCACCGCGGTGAGCAGCGCGGAGGTGGTGAGCAGCGAGCCCGGCTCGACCCCCGCCGCGCGGAGCGTGATGAGCGCGACGCTCGCGTAGACGAGCCCTTGGAGGATGTCGCGGATGATCCGGGACATCGGCCGCCCGAGGCGCGCCACGAAGATCAGGTCGACGACGAGGAGGAAGGCGGCGCGACCGAGCGCGGTCAGGAGAAAGAAGAGCGCGACGGCCGAGAGCCCCACGCGAAGCGACGAGGTCGGATCGAGCGGGAGCCGGGCGAGCAGCGCTGCCACGTGGAGGCCGAGCAGCGCGACCGGCAGGCGCAGCTTCCCGCGCTGCGCTGGCGGCATCAGCAGCCGCAGCGCGAGGAGCAGCGCGGCGGCGATGCCGATCCCGATGGCGCCCGACGACGCTACCCGCACGAGCACGTCCGAGATGGTCGCGGCATCCCGCATGGCGGCCGATGGTAGAGCGCCGCCGGCCCCTGTCACAATCGCGTCGCGAGGGGGCCGTGCGGGCGTCATGGCGCGCCTCGTCGTCGGCAGGGCGGACGGGGCCGCGTCCTGTCGAGGTCGCCGGGAGCGCGCCGCGATCGCCCGGCGCGCTCCGGGGCGCTTCGCGCAGCGGCGGAGGGCGTCGCCGAGAGCTTGCGTCGATGTCGCCGGAACGACGTCGGTCAGGTCGCACGATGGCGCCGATGACGACGATCGCGCACCTCACGGATTTTCATCTCCTCGAGGCGGAGCACGACCGCCGCCGCGGCGCCGAGCGGTGGCGGCTTCGTTATCTGAGCTTCGGCCGCCCCATCGACGCAGCGCAACGCCGCCGTCGCGCCCTGGCCGTGCTGGTCGAGGCGTGGCGGAGCGGGGCGGACCACCTGGTGCTCACCGGCGATCTCACGGAAGACGGGACGCCTGCCCAGTTCGAGGTGCTCGCCGCGGTGCTGGCGGAGAGCGGCTGGGACCCGGCCCGCGTCACGCTGGTGCCTGGCAACCACGACGCGTATGCCGGGAGCGACGCGTGGGAGCGCGCCCTTCGAGGCTGTCTCCGCCCCTTCGCGGCCACGAGCGGGCGTGGGACGGCGGTCGCCCTCCCTGGGGCCCTCGTGGCCGCGGTGTCGACGGCCATGATGCAGCCGGTGACCCGCTCGGCGGGGGCGATCGCGGCCCGCGAGCTCTCGCGCGTCGCCGCGCTCGCCGCCGAGACGCGCCGCTCGGGCGACGCGCTCGTGCTCGCCCAGCACCATCCGCCGCTCCGGCATTCGATCGGCGCGATGCAGTGGCTGGACGGGCTGATCAACAGCGCCGAGCTCATGGCGCTGCTCCACGAGCACGACCATCTTCACGTGATCCACGGCCACACGCACCGCGAAAATGACGCGCCGGTGCGCGCCGGCGCGCCTCCTCGCATCTTCGGCGCACAGGCGCTCGTCGACGGACCTTCTCCGCTGCGGTTCTACCGTGTGCGTCACGGGCGCCTTCTTTCGGATCGGACGCGCGTTCGGCGCGGCGCGTCGGCGTTCGCGCTGGCGTAGAATCTCTCACATGCACTGGAGGCGCGGTGCCCCTCACCGCCCTCTTTTCGCCGGAGACGTGGCTCGTATAGAGTCCTCGCCGGATCATGAAATTCATTGGCTTGCTCAGGGACACGGTCCCCCTCGTTGCTGTCTCGGCGTTCGCGGCCCTCCCGGGTTGCGGCGGCGCCGACCCCACGCCCGCGACGCCGGTGATGCGCGACGCCGAGCCTATCGAGGCGTCGCGCGCGACGATGAACTCGCGGTCCGAGATCGGCGGCATGAACGAGGAGAAGGTGCAGGCGGCGTTCGAGCGCGCCGCTCCGCGGCTCTCGCGTTGCTATCAGAGGGGCGTCCAGCGGCTCCCCTATCTCGGCGGCGAGATCCGCTTCAAGGTCCGGGTGACCGAGGAGGGCACGGCGCGCTGGGCGTTCGTGAAGGACTCGACCCTGGGAGACCGCGAGACCGAGACGTGCATGCTCGGCGTCCTGAAGGCGGCGCGGTGGCCGAAGCCGGTCGGCGGAGAGGGCCTGGCGGAGAACAGCTTCACCTTCGAGCCGAGCAGCGACGAGCGCCCGCCGGTGCCGTGGACGCCCGACCAGCTCGGGACGCCGTACAAGAAGGCGCGGCCGGCGCTCAACTCCTGCCGGAGCCAGGCGGGCGGCACCCAGCTCAAGGCGACGCTTTACATCGACACCGACGGCAAGCCGCTCAGCGTGGGCGTCTCCAGCGCCGACGAACGGGGCGAGGAGGCGGCCGAGTGTGTCGCCGGCGCGCTCCGCGAGATCACCTTCCCTTCCCCTGGCAGCTACGCCTCGAAGGTGAGCGTCGACATCGACTGACGCCGCTCGCAGCCGTCCGCCCGCCCGCTGGCCCGCGCCGGCGGAGGGGCCGGCCAGCGCGCCGCCTGCCGCTGTGTCCCGGCCCCGTCCGGCGCGGAGGGCTGTCGCTGGGCCTGTCCATCGGGCGCGAAATCTCCCGCCCTTGCTGGGGGCGCGCGCCACGGGACTGAGCTACGCTCCAGTCGTGGGCAAGGTCCTCCGGCAGATCCTGGTGCTCTTGTGGAAGGTGGCTCGCCTCGTCCTGTGGAGGTGGCTGAAGCCGCGGCTGACGAGGTTCATGATGCTCACCGTGGCGCTCGTCGGGGTGATCCTGCTCGTCGTGGCCGTGCTCGGCAGGCTGTAGGGCGGTTCTCCTGGGACAGGCGGGCGGCGCGGGCGCCGCTGGCTTGTCCGCGGCGGCTTCCGGCAAGTAGTCTCTCCCGCTTGCATGGCTAGCTCACCTTCCTCCTTGCTCCTCGCCGCCCTGGCGTGCGTGATCGCGTCGGGGGGCACCGCCGCTTGTTCCGAAGAGAGCCCCGCCTTGGCGGCGCCGGCCTCGCTCGAGGCGGACGCGCCGCGCGCCGCCGCCGTCGAGGCGCCGCGCGCCGCGGTCGTCGAGGCGGTGCACCTCGCGACGGCACCCGCCCCGGTCCAGGCGGAGGCCGGCGCGACGCCCTCGCCGAGCGCGGTGAAGGAAGGCGCGCGCATCCACTCGAAGGCGCGGTTTGCCTGGATCAACCCCGGCCCGTACCCGACACGGGGCTGGAGCGGCTACCTGGGGCTCGGCGGCTCCGTCGCGCTCCGCGGCGGCAGCGTCGAGGCCGCGCGGACGCCCGGCGAGGGCTGCGACGCGTGGTACGCCGTCGAGCCGCGGGGCTACGTCTGCGCCGGCGCCAGCGCCACGGTCGACCCGAACGACCCGGTCGTCGCCGCGCTGCGGCCGCACGCGCCCAGGATCGACTCGCCGTGGCCCTACGACTACGCGGAGTCGACCGGCGCGCCGCGCTACCGGCAGCTCCCGAGCGCGAAAGAGCAGCGGCGCTCCGAGTGGGACATCGAGAAGCACCTCGCGAACGCCGCGAAGGTACGCGCCGCCGAGGGGTTGAGCGACGAAGCCATCGGGGAGATCGACCAGTCCCTCGTCGGGGTCGATCTGAAGCCCGCGGGCGTCGCCGCGCCGGCGCTGTTTCCCTTCGGCGATCTCGTGCGCGAGGGGCGCGACAGGATCGTGAACGGCTCGACGGTGGCGTTCACCCGGGTGTTCGACGCGCAGGATCGGACCTGGGTGGTGACGTCGGACCAGGCGTACATGCCGAAGGATCGGCTGAGGCCGTACCCGCGCTCGAGCTTCCAGGGTGTGTGGCTGAAGGGCGAGCGTTCGCTCCCGCTCGCGTTCTTCCGCAAGGCCGATCGACCGAAGTACCAGCGGGGCGCCGGCGGCCGCTTCGAGCCCATGGGCGCGTCGTTCGCGCGGCTCGCCTCGGTCGGGCTCACGAGCCGCGCCGAGGTCGAGGACGGCGAGCGGTTCCTCGAGACGCAGGAGCCGGGGGTCTACGTGCACGCGGACGACGCCGTGGTGATCGAGGCGGCGAAGCGCTCGCCGCTCGAGGGCGAGAACGAGCCCGCCTCACCGCCGCGCAAATGGATCGAGATCAGCGTGCTCGGCGGCTGGTTCGTTGCCTACGAGGAGCTCACCCCGGTCTTCGCGACGCTCATCTCACCGGGGCGCGGCGGCGTCCCGCAGAAGGGCATCCCCGCCATCGAGACCGCGGCGACGCCGACGGGGCGCTTCCGCATCGACGGGAAGTTCGTGACGGCGACGATGGTGTCGAGCTCGAACGACAACATCGTCCACTCCGAGGTGCAGTTCGTGCAGAACTTCCACGGCCCTCACGCGCTGCACGGCGCGTACTGGCATGACGCCTGGGGCGAGCTGAAGAGCGGCGGCTGCGTCAACCTCTCCCCCATCGACGCGAGGCAGATGTTCGCCTGGACCGACCCGCCGGTTCCGGAGGGGTGGCACGGCCTGCGGGCCTCTCGCGACGCCGGCCGCTCCACGGTCGTCCTCATTCACCGCTGATCGCGCGCGCCATCCGGTCCACGAGCCGCGGCGCGGCCTCCGCGAACACCTCCGTCTCGAGCAGCAGGCCGACCACGAGGAAGCCGTCGCGCGGCATGTCGAAGAAGTAGCCGGGGTGGACGATGATCCCCTCGTCGCGCACGAGGAGCTCGACCCAGCCGTCCTCGTCGTGCACGCGCGGGACCTCCAGCGTCGCGTACCATCCGCCGTCGATCGGAAGCCGCCGGACCGCGCCCCCCGCGCGCGCCGCGATCGCCGCGTCGAGCGCCGCCAGGTTGGCCTGCACGCGCGACAGGATCGCGCGCTGGACGGGCGCCTGCGCGGCGAGGATCTCCGGCAGCGCGAGCTGCACCGGGGTGCCGACCGAGAGGTAGGTATCGGCGATGATCTCGAGCCGCTCCACCGCCGCGGCGGCGAGCTCCGGCGGCCCCGAGACCGCGATCCAGCCGAGCTTGAGCTGCGGTAGCGCCATCACCTTGGAGAGCCCGCTCAGCACGAAGGTCAGCGCCTGCCGCCTTCCGGCGAAGCTCGGCAGGCGGTCCTGAGCGAGGTCTCCGTGCGCGTAATCGCCGAAGACCTCGTCGACGATCAGCGCGAGGCCGCGCTCCCGCGCGCACGCCTCGAGCGCCGCGGCGTCGTCGCGGCGCACGAAGGAGCCGGTCGGGTTGTTCGGGTGGACGAGCACCACCGCGCGCGTCCGTTCGCCGGCGGCGCGCTCCAGCGCGCCGAGATCGATGCGCCACCCCTCTTCCTTGAGGAGCGGGTACGGCGTGAGCGCGACGTCCTCCAGGCAGGCCAGGTACTCGAGCAACGGGTACGACGGCACCGGGACGAGCACGTCGTCGCCGCGCTCGGCGAGCAGCTTGAGCAGCCAGCCGTACGCTTCACTTGTGCTGGCCGTCAGCACGACGCCCGCCGGATCCACGTCGAGCCCGCGCTCCTGGTAGTAGCGCGACACCGCGGCGCGTGCGGCGGGGTCGCCGAGCGGTAGCGGCGCGTACCTGGAGCCGCGCGGCTCGCCCAGCCGCGCGATGAGGGGAGCCGTCTCGATGATCCCGCATCGCGTCGGGTTCGACTCGGTGAAGTCGACGAGCGCGCGCCCTGCCCGGCGGGCCTCGACGAGGACGGACGCCAGCAGGTTCTCCGAGAGATCCCAGCCGGTGCGCGCCGCGAACCGGAGCGGCCTCGGCGCCGGCATGCGCCCCGTGTCCGCCTCTGCCGTGGGAGGTCGATCTGCGCTCACCTGTCTCTCCATGGTCCCTTGATCCATCGTCGTCGTGGTCTGCCCTGCCCTGCTGTCTGCCCGGCCACGGTGACACGGACGCCGCCGGACTGCAGCCGGGCGCGAGCTCCTGCGGCCGAGGTCGAGCGCTCAGCCGCGGCGCCGCCGTCGCGCCGCGAACGCCGCTGCGAGGGCGCCTGCGAGCCCGACAGCGATGCTGCGGCTCGATGGCAGCGCGCGGTCCGCACCGGCGACAGCGCAGGCGCACGCGCCGCTCGTTACCTCGAGCTCCCCGTTCGCCATCCACACGTCGCTCCCGACCGGGAGCTCGTGCGCGCCGAGCGAGGCGCCGTCGTAGAGCACGTCGACGGCCAGCGAGGTTCCGCCGGAGCCGCGCGGCGCTGCGACCGCGAACCGCCACAGCCCGCGGCGCACCTCTCTGAGCGGCGTGTGCATCACCCCGCCGCGGAGCGCGACCGTGAGCTTGTCGGCGGGGACCCTCACCGGGGCTCCGTCCGCGCGCCGCAGCTCGATCGTCCCCCAGACCGGCCAGGACGGGTCGGGTCTCGCGTAGGTGCTCGACAGGACGTACCAGCTCTTGTCGAGCGCCGGCGCGGTGTCCCCGGTCTCGGCGGCTTCCAGCGCGAGGCGCGCGCCCTCCAGATCGAGCACGCCGGGCCCGAGCTGCGCGTCGAACGGCTCGGCGTCCTCCGCGCGCCGCGCGCCGGCTTGGAGCACCTCCGTGACCTCTACCTGGCTCAGGTTCGGGTTGTTCTGGAAGAGGAGCGCGATCGCGCCTGCGACCTGCGGCGCCGCCATCGACGAGCCCGACGCGATCGCGTGGTAGTCGTCGACGACGAAGCAGGGCGTGTTGTCGGGGCACCCGGGCGTATCGAACAGCCCTCCGGGTCCGTCACGCGGGTCGACCTCGCTCCCCATCGCGGCTGCGACCAGGCCGCCGGGCGCGCTGATCTCGGGCTTGGCCACCCCGAACGGCGTGGGGCCGGTCGCGCTGAAGTAGCAGGCGCTACCCTCCTCGATCGCCTCGCCGTCGAGGCTCGCCAAGCGCACGATCGTGGAGCTCTCGTACGGCTCCCAGCGGACGCGGTTGATGGTGCATCCCACGGCGAGCAGGCCGGGGTGGCTCGCGGGCACGTTGATCGTCCCCTGCTGGATGCCGCGCGTGAACTGGAGCCCGAGATCGTGCGATACCGAGACGTCGCCGAGCCCCGTCACCCAGAGCTGCGCGTCCCCGCGGCCTTGCAGGCGGATCGCGAACTCGCCCGCCTTCCACGCCCCGCTGAAGGCCACGACGGCGCTGTTCGTGTCCGCCGTGATGGGCGACTTCCCGTTCGCGAGCCGGTTGATCACGGCGCCGGTCGTCTCGCCGTCGTCGCTTGTGTAGCCGGCGTCTTCTCCGGGCTCGACCAGGCCGATCCACGTCTCCCCGCCCGGCCCCTCGAGGCCGACCGACACCTCGTCCCCGGGCCTGAAGGTGATCCAGACGTACCCCTGCCCGTTCGACGCGCTCGGCGTGCGGATGCGCACGCGCGTCTCGCCGTACTTCGAGACGTGCGCCTCGGTGTGGATCCCCATCGGTCCTTCGCCGTCGAGCTCGTACATCGCGCCGCTGTTGCCGGCGGCGACGACGATCGCGCGTCCCGGGTGAGCGTCACCGACCATCGCGGCGAGCCCTGCCTCGAGCGGGCTCGTCCCGTCGTGGGGCCCGAAGTCGCTGCCGACGCTCAGGTTGACGACCGCCGGCATGCCGAGCTCCTCGGCGCGATCGAAGATGAACCTCACCGCGTTGAGGATGTCCGGATCCTCGAAGCCCTCACCGGGCCGCGACGGTGCGGCGATGATCAGGGTCGCGGCGGGCGCCACCCCGACGTACCGCGACAGCTTCGGGAGCATCGGCCCGCCGTTGCCCGCCGCGATGGAGGCCACGTGCGTACCGTGCCCCGCGATGTCGCGGAGGATGCCCGTATCCCCCTGCGCGAGCAGGGCGTCGATGTCGGCGCCGGAGAAGATCGCGCACGAGGACTGCTCCGGGTCATCGCACCCGTAGTGCTGCTCGAGCGATTCGTGCACCCCTCTGGGGCGCCCGGCCTGCAGCACCCATTGGATCCGTGTCTTGCCGTTCTTGTCCCGAAAATCCGGGTGCGCCACGTCGATCCCGGTATCGACCACGCCGACGATCACCCCCTTGCCGTCCGCTCCGGTGGCCTTCCGGTACGGCTCGAGGCGGATCCACCGCTTGGATCGATCGAGGAGGGGCTGTCGGGGCGGTCCCGTGAGCAGCGAGAGCTCCGGGTGCGCGGCGGCGAAGGCGCCGACGTCGCCAGGTGCGAGCCGGACGGTCCCGAAGCCCGGCGCGACCGGGAGCAGCCCGAGCGACCGCGCGTCGGCGCCGGCGGGAAGCGGCACCAGCACGGGGATGCGCCCGCGCGGATCGGCGAGCGGGTGCCGGCCAAGGCGCGAGCTGAGCAGGCGCGCCACCGCCGGGGCCGGGACGTCGGCGCGCGCATCCCCCGCCGCGAGAGCGAGGCCGAGCAGCGCCAGGGGGAGCGGGAGCCTGCGGGCAAGCACGCGACGACTCTACACCACCTTCTTCCCACGCGGCCGGGCCTGCGGAGCACGCCGCCCTCGCGGCGCGCTCTCCGGATCGCGCCGCGGAGCCACGCGCAACGCGCGGGCGCGCCGCTCACACCGGCGGGACGAGGTGCTTCTTGCGCGGCCGCTCTTCGACCTTGCCGGCGTATCGCTCGAAGCGGCGCGCCACCTCGCGGCGGAGGTTCGCCGTCGGGATGATCGCGTCGATCACGAGCTCGCTCGCGAGCTTCTCCAGGTCGACGTCGGCGCGGTACTCGTCGCGCAGCTTCTGGACGAGCGCCTCGCGCTCGGGCCCCGCCGGGATCGCCTGGATCTTGTTGAAATAAACGGCATTCACCGCGGCGCTCGGCCCCATCACCGCGATGGACGCCGAGGGCAGCGCGATGCACTCGTCCGGCGCGAACGCCGGCCCGCACATCGCGTAGAGCCCGGCGCCGTACGCCTTGCGCACAACGACGGAAAGCTTCGGCACGGTCGCCTCGCTCACCGCGGCGATCATCTTCGCGCCGGCCCGGATGATCCCCTGCCTCTCGACGACCGTCCCGATCATGAAGCCGGGCACGTCGGCGAGGTACAGCAGCGGGATGTTGAAGGCATCGCACAGCCAGATGAACCGCGCGGCCTTGTCGGCCGAGTCCACGAACAGCACGCCGCCCTTGTATTTCGGCTGGTTCGCGACGATCCCGACCGCGCGCCCCTCGATGCGCGCGAGCCCCGTGACGATCTCCTTCGCGTAGAGCTTCTTGATCTCGACGAAGCTGCCCTCGTCGATGACCGCGTCGATCACGGCCATGATGTCGAATGGCTTGTTCTCGTCGGCGGGGATCACCTCCTCGAGCGGCCGCTGCCCTGGCTTCTCCGGTCTCGGCTCGACGCGGGGCGAGGCCTCCGCGGAGCTCTGCGGCATCAGCGCGAGGTAGCGCTTCGCGAACGCGATCGCCTCCTCTTCGGTCTTCACGAGCACGTCCCCGCACCCCGAGACCGAGCAGTGCATGCGCGCGCCGCCGAGCTCTTCGAGCGTGACCTTCTCGCCGATCACCATCTCCGCCATCCGCGGCGAGCCCAGGTACATGCTCGCGTTGCTCTCGACCATGCACACGACGTCGCAGAACGCCGGGATGTACGCGCCCCCCGCCGCCGACGGGCCGAACAGCAGGCAGATCTGCGGCACCATGCCGCTCAGCTCGACCTGGTTGTAGAAGATGCGGCCCGCGCCGCGCCGCCCGGGGAACATCTCGATCTGGTCGGTGATCCGCGCCCCCGCGGAGTCGACGAGGTAGAGCAGCGGGCACCGGAGGCGCCGCGCGGTCTCCTGCACGCGCAGGATCTTCTCGACGGTGCGGCGACCCCACGAGCCTGCCTTCACCGTCGAGTCGTTCGCCATCACGCAGACGGGGCGTCCGCCCATGGTGCCGGTGCCCGTGACGACGCCGTCGGCCGGCAGCTCGGGATCCACGGCGTTGGCGAGCGCCGCATCCTCGATGAAGCTCCCTTCATCGAGGAGCAGCGCGACGCGCTGCCGCGCGAACAGCTTGCCCTGCTCCGCGTTCTTGTCGTGGTACTTCTGCGCGCCCCCCTTCTCGATGCGCGCCGTGAGCTCCCTCAGCTTCTGATCGAGCGACATGGCGCGACCCATAGCCCTAAGCGCGCCGGGCGACCACCTCCCGCGCCGCCGTTTCGAGCTCCCGCGCGGTCCGGGCCACCAGCACCTTGGTCGACGCTGCGGCGTAGCGCAGCATTGCGCTGTCTCCCGTCCCCCAGGCGCCGGGCCCCTCGGGGCACAGCCAGAGCAGCGCCCGCGCCCGGTCGCGGAGCCTCCTGACGGCCTCCGCCTCGTCCGCGAAGTAGTTCGTGCGCCCGTCGCCCAGGATCACGAGGGTCACCCGCCGGTCCACGTCACGCCCGTACCGCTCCTCGAAGGCGAGGAGAGCGCGCCCGTAATTCGAGTTGTGCGCGCGGCTCACCACCTCGCCGCGCTGGATGCGCTCGAGCGCCGCGCTCGCCGGCATCGCCGCGAAGAGCTCGGTCGTCTCGGCGAGCTCGCTCACGAAGACGAACGATCGTGTCCGGTCGAAGAGCTCCTGCGCCGCGCAGACGAACTCGAGCATGAAGCGCGCGGCGACGCGGACCGAGTCCGACACGTCGCAGAGGACCATGAGGCGCGGCTTGTCGCGCCGGCGCGCCCGCCGGGCCGGCTGGAAGGGCACGCCGCCGGTCTGGAGGCTGCGCCGCAGCGTCCGGTGCGGATCGATCCTGCCGCGCCGCGCCCGGCGCCTCCGGAGCCGCTCGGCGCCCCGGAGCCTCTGGGACAGCGCCCTCACGGCGCGACGCACCTCGTCCATCTCGCCTTCGCTGAGCGAGGCGAACGGCACGTCCATGCGGCCGAGGGCCGCGGGCTCTTCCCCCTCGAGGCGCCGGAGCGCCAGCGTCACGTGCTCGCGCACGCGGTGCCGCATCCGCTCCATCTCGGCGGCGAGCGCCTCGGCGAGCGCCTTCCCCCGATCCTCGCCGAGCGCCTCCTCGAGCGCGCTCCGGATCCTCCGCAGCGCACCGGCGACGGCCGGTACCCCGAGCTGATCCATCACCCGCTGCGCGAAGAACCCGACCTGGAGCGAGCTCGTCATCGGCGCGAGCACGCGCGCGATCCCCGCCGACCGGAGCGCCTGGTCGAGCTCCCCTGCGGTCCCCGCGAGCGCCTGGAACCCGATCGCGTCGCCGAACGCGCCGCTCCGCTCCGCGGCCGCGCTCAGCAGATCGCGCAGGGCCGAGAGCTCCCCGTCCGAGAACCCGCGCTCCCGCAGGCGCGCCCACAGGTCGCCGACGTGCTCGCCCTCCGGTGAGAAGAAGCGGTCGAAGGAGGCGTGGTACCGGCGGAGATCGGCGGCGCGCTCGACGACCACCGCGCCGATGGTGTCCCGCAGCCGCGCGCGGTCGCCGAACCCGACGAGGGCGCACGCGCGCGCGACGTCGATGGCCTGCGCCGTCGACACCGCGAAGCCGTCGCGCCGCAGCGCCCATAGAAATTCGTCGATGGAGAGGAGCATGGGGGAGCTAGCGGTCCCGCGCGGCCCCGCGGCGGCTACGGCGCCGGCGCAGGCTCCGCGAGCAGCGCCTTGAGGAGCTTCTCGATCTCGGCGTGCCGGGACGGGTCGTACCCGACCACCACATCGCGGATGACGCCCTTCTTGTCGATCACGAACATCGTTGGGAGCGCGTTGACGCCGTACGCCGCGGAGGTCGACTCCGAGGCGTCCGCGGCGACCGCGTAGCGCATGGACAGGGCCTGCGCTGTCTTCGTCGCGACGCCCACGCTGTCGCTCGTCAGGCCGATGACCCGAAGCCCCTGCGCGGCGTACGTCGCGTGCCACTTCGAGAGCTGCGGGGCCATCAGGCGGCACGGCGCGCACCACGTGGCCCAGAAATCGAGCAGCACCACGTTTCCACGCAGGGCCCCGACGTTCGCCGGAACGGCCCCCGCGACGGTGGCGAGCGGCTTCCAGGCGGGCGCGAAGGTGCCGATCTTGTCGAGGCGAAGGATCTGATCGCGCCCTGGGAACGGCACCAGCGTCGGCGTGACGTCCCGCTCTTGGCCGCCGCGCCGGATCCGGAGGTTCACCACGTTGCCTGGCCCCTTGAGCGCGACACGGGCGACCAGCTGCTTCGGTTCTTCGAGCGGGACGCCATCCGCCGCGACGACCTGATCCCCGTCCACGATGCCGGCCTTGGCCGCCGGCGAGCTGGTGACGACGTGCTTCGCGAGCACCCCCCCGGCCGGCCCGGGCTCCAGCTCCACGCCCAGCCAGGCGCGGCGGGACGCCTCCTCGGCGGCCGCCTGTGAGGCACCTCCCATCAGCGCGGCGCCCGACAGCGCGACAAGCGTCGCAGCGAAGAGGGCGCGCCAGGCGCGGCCTCGCCTGGAAGGGGCCAGGTGCATCCTGGCAGTGTAGCATCTCGACCGGTGCGGTCCCGACCCCGCCTCTCTGCGTGGAGCGCGCTCGCTGCGGCGGCCCTGGCCTTGCCGATGCTCTCGACGGAGGCGCGGTCCCCCTGGGGGTGGGCTCCCTTGCCGCTCGGGTGTGCGCCGACGCGTTCCCGGACGCACCCCGAGGGGGCAACGGCGTGGATCGGGCGCGGCTCCAGCCCCGCCGTCGAGCCGCGCGCGTTGGCCGTTGCGCCCGCTGCGCCTGCGCCCGCGGCGCCTGCGCCCGCGGCGCCGTCGGCCTGGGAGCTTGCCGGCCAGCTCGCGAGCTTCACGCTTGCCACGGGCCGGGCTCGTTCCCAGCACTTCACCGGCGAGATGGAAGCCGAGGTGCGGATCAACGCGGCCGCCGCTCCCTACCCGGCGCTCGGCCCGGCTCGCGTTCTCCCGCCCGGCGCGGCCGTCGTCGAGCTCCACTACCCGGCGGGCGCGTCGGAGCCGGTGACGCTGCTCGCCATGGTGAAGCGCTCGACCGGCTACGACCCTGACGGCGGCGACTGGGAGTACCTCGTCCTCACACCGCAGGGCACGTCCACCCACCGCGGCGCCTTACCCCTCTGCAAACGTTGCCATGCAGACGCCCCGCACGATCGTCTCTTCGGAGGCCCGCGATAACGCGTCGCATCGCAACCCGCTGGCAGCCGGTGGCTCAACTCCGCAAAGATTGCGAAGCATGGCGTCCAGCGCGACATCGCCGCCCGAGCTCTCGTTGGAGGGGATTCCGTGACCACCGAAGAAACCGCGGTGAAACGTGATTATTCCGCCGGACGTTCCGTGCCGAGCGCGCACCGGGGTCGACGCGGCGAAATGGCACGGAGGCTGCTCAAGGCGGAATTGACCGTGTTCTTCGCTGTGGGCTGCAGCGTGTCGCGGTCCTCCTCCCTCCTGACGGGCCTCATTAGCTTGCGCTTGGTCGTTCAGCTGGCGCTCTTTCGCCTCGTCCATCGCTCAGCTGCTGCTTGGCTTACGCCTTCTACCGTTCTGTCTGCTTGGCCTGCTCGCCCCTTCTAGCGCTTCAGAGCTTCGCTTGCCTTCGAGAGCGTGTGAGAGCGCGCGGCCGTTCCGTGATGGAATCGCCGCGCGCCATTGTTTTTGTCCTCCGGTCGGCTGCCCCGGCGGCCGGCTCCGTGCGCATCGCCGACGAGGGGACTGCGCGGACCGCTCGCTCGCTCGCTCGCTCGCTCGGTCGGGCGGACGGCTCAACGACAAAGGCGAGCTCCGCCATGGGGACATGGCCCGCCACGAGGCGGGAGCAGAGCAACCCGAGGGAGCGGCGAAAAGAGCGACATTTGCCCGCGAAAGTCACGCACCTGAGCGAGCGCCCTCAGGCTCCGATCACTTTTCCTTTGACAGGCCGCTCGGGGGCGTATAAACGCCGGCACTCACTTCGCGCAAACGAGCGCGACGCGAGGAGCGCGGTGGCGTAGCCACGTCGTGCTGCTTGTCTTCACCAGAGCGCCCATAGCTCAGCTGGATAGAGCATCGGCCTACGAAGCCGGGGGTCGGAAGTTCGAATCTTCCTGGGCGCGCCTGATCGGTTGTGTGACAGATTCTGAGACCGTCATGATGGATGACGGAGCCGATGTGCTCTTCTCCGCCGTACCGCGATCGGAGGGTGCCAGCGACGAGGGTGCCGGCGGCATTGATGCGCTGCGGATGCGCGAGGCGCTCGCGGAGGCCGAAGCTGCGGCAGCTGCCGGCGACGTGCCCGTGGGAGCGCTCATCGTCGATGCGGAGGGGGTCGTGCTGGCGCGCGGCCGTAACCGGCGCGAGATCGATCAGGATCCGACCGGGCACGCCGAGGTGGACGCGCTGCGGGCCGCGGCAAGGCAGCTGGGTCGGTGGCGGCTCGAAGGGGCGACGGTCTACGCGACGTTGGAGCCGTGTCCCATGTGCGCGGGCGCGCTCGTCAATGCCCGGATCGCGCGGCTCGTTTACGGTTGTCCGGACCCGAAGGCAGGAGCGGTCGACACGCTCTTCGCGATCGGGCGCGACACCCGGCTCAACCATCGCTTTGCGGTCACCTCGGGCGTGCTCGCGGACGAGTGCGCCGCCCTGCTCCGCGCGTTCTTCGCGAAGCTCCGGACCGCTGCCCAGAGGCGCTGACGTCCAGGCCCGCCCGGGCGCGGGTCAGGGCGCCATCCAGGCGCCGCCCTGCTCCTCTTCTGGCCGCTCGTCGGCGGCCTCGCTGCCCTCCCCGGTGGGTTGCCGGGGCGCAAGATGGGGCGCGGGGGAGCCTCGCACGACCGTCTCCTGGAGCCCCTTCTCGAGCTCCTCGTCGGAGATCCGATGGCGCCTGTGCGCAATCTGCATGAGCTTGCGCAGGTACCCGCTCCACGCGGGCGTAACCTCGCCGCTGGCATTGAAGTGCTGCACGCTCGGGTTGGGCAGGATCGACCCGATGTAGAGCGCCTGCCCGAGCGAGAGCTGCGCCGCCGACGCGTTGAAGTAGTGCCGCGCGGCGGCGCCGATGCCGTAGACCAGCGGCCCGAACTCCACCACGTTCAGGTAGAGTTCCATGATCTGCTCCTTGGTGAGCTCCTGCTCGAGGTACATCGTGAGCAGGGTCTCCTGGAGCTTGCGCGCCACGCTCTTGGTCCTCTCGAGGTAGAGGTTCTTGGCGAGCTGCATGCTGACGGTGCTCGCGCCCCGAACGAACCGCCTCTTCCGGAGGTTCTCGCGGATCGAGTTCTTGATGGCCTCCTCGTCGAACCCGTGGTGCCGATGGAAGCCGCCGTCCTCCGTGGTCAGCACGGCGACCTCCATGAAGCGGGAGATGTCCTCGTAGGGCACCCACTCGGCGGTCCCCGGCCCCGACTCGATCTCGACGCGCTGGCGGCCTGGCCCGTAGACCAGACGCCGGAACGCGCGCTTGAAGCGGTCGACGCTCAGCTCCGGCGGCATCTCCGTCACGCGGCAGGTGTTGGAGACCCCCCAGTCCAGCGCGAAGGTCCGATCCAGGTTGGCGGTGTCGAAGCGGAGCTTCCCTTCGATCCCGAACGAGCCGGCGAGCCTCATGCCGTGGAGCTTCGCCACGACCCCCTTGGGGGCCGAGTCCAGCATCGACTGGCACGCCGAGAGAGGCACCTCGAAGCTGCCTCGAACCCGGTGCGAAGCCCCGGCGTGCTCGTACTCGCCGCGCGCGATCAGCCTCAGCGCGCCGAGATCGATCTCGGCGTCCTCGGCGACGAGCTTGGACCCGTCGAGCTTGCCGTTCGCCTTGGCTCGCCACGCCAGATCGAGCCCGGCGATGGGCTCGTCCGCCAGGGCCGTGCTCCGCAGGGAGAGGTTCTTCAGCCTCCCTTCGCCGTCGACGCCCAGTGTCTGACCGTCCGCCGACAGGACGACCCGCGCGCGGCTCACGATCGAGGTCCGCGCCACATCGAACAGCCCCATGTCGCCCTCGTGAACGCCGAGGGTCGAGAGCCAGATGGGCCCCCCCTGCACGTCGGCGACGATCTCCTGCGGGGTCTCCTTTGCGTCGCTGATGGGCACGCGAAGCCGG